>JASGKC010000001.1:0-5528856 GCA_047600945.1 Tepidisphaeraceae bacterium
CTCCAGCGGAACCTTGGGGGCTTCGAGAGCGGTCATGGTGGACGGGCGGATGATAGCCGGTTGGGCGGATTTGCGAATTGTGAATTTCAAATTGCGAATTGTCGCGGTGTTTTGGGCCCGATCTGTACCAATTCGCAATCGGCAATTCGCAATTCCTCAAGCCGCCAGCGCCGTCGCGACCGTCGGTTGAACCGCGCGATCGCCAAACTCGGCCAGGATTCGCACGAATTCCATCTCGCAGGCGAGGAAGGCATTGACGACGTCGGGGTCGAAGTGTGTTCCGCTGGCTTCGACGATCATGCGTTTGACTTCGAGGTGCTCGATCGCCGGCTTGTACGGGCGATTGCTGGTGAGGGCGTCGTAGACGTCGCTGAGTGCGACAATGCGCCCCGCGAGCGGGATGTCGGTGCCGCTCAGGCCGCGCGGGTAGCCGCTGCCGTCCCAGCGTTCGTGGTGCGTGGCCGCGATGTCGCGGGCCATCAGCAGGAACGGCGTGTCGGGGTATTCACGGATCGCGGCGTCCAGCGTACCGGCGCCGAGCGTCGTGTGTGTCTTCATCAGCGCGAACTCTTCCGGCGAGAGCGGCGTGCTCTTCATCAACACCGCGTCCGGAATCGCCACCTTCCCGATGTCGTGCAGCGGCGCGGTCTGGTAGATCAGCGAGACGTACTCCTGCGTAACCACGCCCTCGAAGCCGCTGCTCCGCGACAGTTGCCGGGCAAGGGCGCGCGAGTAGCGGGCCACACGCTCTACGTGCCGGCCGGTCACACTGTCGCGCATCTCGGCCAGCTTGGCCATCGCGAAGATGGTCATGTCGAGCGTTTCCATCGACACAACCCGCGTCGCCGTACGCACGCGGAGCAGAAGTTCGCTGGTATTGCACGGCTTGCGGACAAAGTCGTCCGCACCGCCCGCCAGCGCCTCGGCGACCACGCCTTCGCTCGCGTCGGCGCTCGTCATGATGAAGTAGGTGTAACGCTTTGCCTCGTCGGTGCGGATCTGCCGGCAGAGTTCCAGGCCGGTCATGTTCTGCATGTCGCGGGCGGCGACGACGACGCGGATGTCGCCCCGCCGCAAGCGGCGCAGGGCCGATTCGCCGTCGAAGGCGATCGCGACGTCGTACCCCGCGCGGCCGAGCACGTCTTGAAGGACGCGCGTCGCGCCGGGGTCTTCGTCGACCACCAGGATGGTCATGTGCCAGGCGTTCAAGCAATCTTCGAATCGACCTGATTTGTTTGGCGAATGAGCGACTTTGCGGCTTATTCGTGCGCCCATTCGCGCACCGCTTGCCCCACGTCCGCGAATGCCGGAGGCTATCGGCTGACATGAGCGACACCTCTTATCAGGCCGTGATCGAGACGCTGGCGAAGAAGTTCGGCACGGTATCGGGCGTGAGCTTCGACACCGGCATGGCAGGCCTACCGCGACTGTGCATCAAGACACCGCTGGCCGAGGCACACATCTACCTGTACGGCGCGCACGTCACTCATTTTCAGCCGGCCAAGCAGAAGCCGGTGCTGTTCCTGTCGAGCGTGCCCGTGAAGCCTGGCGCCGCCATCCGCGGCGGCGTGCCGATCAGTTTCCCGTGGTTCGCCGTCCGACGAAAAGACTTCGACGCCGGCCCGGCCACCAAAGACGTCCGTCACGGCTTGGCGCGCACGATGATGTGGGACCTGACCGACATCCAACGTGCCGGCGACGACGTCGTCGCGCGGCTGTCGCTCTACGCCGACGACTACACCCGCAGCTACTGGCCTGCCGACTTCTCGGCCGAGTATGTCGTGCGTGTCGGCACGGCGCTGCACCTGTCGTTGATCGTTCACAACCTTGGCACGGCACCGATCCGCTTCGAGGAAGCGTTGCACACGTATTACGGCGTGTCGGAGGTCGGCAACGTCACCCTCGACGGCCCGCGCTGGGCGCGCGAACTGAAGTTCGACAAGCCCACCGACCACATCGCCCAGAACACTCCCGACACGGTCGTGCTCAAGGACTCGGGTTTTCAGCGATCGATCGCCGTGGAGAAGACGAACTCCGCCAGCACCGTCGTCTGGTTCCCGTGGATGCCCGAAGCCGGCAAGACCACGCTGGGCGACATGACGCAGCCCGAATCGCGACAGATGCTCTGCATCGAGACCGCGAACGTCGGACCCGCCATGGTCACGCTGGCACCCGGCGCGACGCACACGATGCGGACGCGAATCAGCGTCGGGAAGTGAACACGGGTTCGACGGAACAACCGTCACGCGCGTCATCATCAGACGCCGACGGACACGGTTCGGCTTGACGACATGGCAGGTGCTGCCGCCGCTTGCGTCATCGCGCGAACTTTCAGGCGTTTCCCCGTTGAGCCGCCCCCGCCCATCGGCATACTCTAGATCATCTCACGGAGGTGAGCTTTGCGTATCGCTGCCCGGCGGCTGAAGTCCGCCCGACAGATGTCCCGTTGCCCGATTCTGCTCGCCGTCGCGGCCGCGCTCGCGCCGACGGTCGCCCGCGCGCAGGTCACGTACACTTGGAATGCGCTCACCGCAAACACGAACACCAACACGAGTTGGTCGCCCGTCGGTGTGCCGGGCGCGAATGACATCGCTCAACTCATCACCACGCCGCGCGTCGTGCCGCTGGGCACGCTGTTCGCGCCGGTCAACCAAAGCTTCGGCTCGTGGACGTTCGGCCACTACGCACAGCAGACCATCGACGCCAACGCCGGCGTGACCCTCACCGTCACGACCGGCCAGATGAACTTCACGGACGGCATCACTGAATCGCCCGGCGTGCGGCTGACGAGCATCAACTTCCGCGCGCCGATCGCAGGCAGCGCAGGACTGACCAAGACCGGGCCGGGCTTCCTGGGCTTGAACGCATCGAACCTCTACACCGGCGGAACGACGATCATCGGCAACGGCGCCGGCCCGCGCGGCGGCATCACGGCACTGAGCGACGCGTCCCTCGGCGCTGCCGGCGCCGGCGTTACGCTCCAGAACGGCGGCGCGCTGCGCAGCGCGCTGCTCACATCGCGACCGTTCACCTTCGGCGAGGGCGGTGGCCGAATCGAAGCGATCGACAACGTGACCCTCAACGGCTTCCTGTCGGGCGCCGGCGCAATGACGCTGGCCGGCTCCAACGGCATCCCCATCACCATCGGCAACGCGGGCAACACGCACACTGGGGTAGTGAACATCGTCGGCGGCGGACAGGCCATCGTCACCGGCACGCTGGCCACGAGCGGTTCATATCGCATCGCGGGCCGACTCACGCTGGGTGCAACGGGCATCGCTGCGAACAATAATCGCCTGAACGACGCGGCCCCGATCACGCTCGCTGGCGGACAGATCTCGACGATCACCGGCACGACCGCGGGCACGGAGAACGCCGGCGCGCTGACGCTCTCGCGCGGCACGTCAACGATTGAACTGACGCCCAACGGCAATGGCGTCGCGTCGATCAACTTCGCCTCGCTCACGCGGACTGACCGCAGCACGCTCTTCGTACGCGGCCGCGACCTCGGCAACGGAACTGCCCAGGCGAATCGGTCGCTGGTGACATTCACTGATGCGTCGGGCTTGCCAATGATCGGCGCGGGCACGTCCACCACGTCTACACCCATCGTGCCGTTCGCAATCGGCAACGGCACGTCCGGCACCGTCACGCAAACGAGCGTCCTCGAAACCGGCTTGGTCACCGTCGGCGCGAATGGCTTGCGCCTGCTCGCACCTGCCGAGTACGCCAGCACGATCACGAATACGGGCGTCGACAACGTGCGCGTCGAAGACTCGCTTCAGACGCAAAACGTCGACGCGACCATCAACGCGCTCGCGATCCGTGACACCGAACTCAGCACCGGCAACACCGGTGTCACCGGCAACGGCAAGCTGACGATCACCAGCGGCGCGATCGTCGCGGTCAGCGATGTCGCAGGTAAACTGCTGAAGATCGACAACCCGGTCAGCTTTGGCTCGGCCGAGGGCGCGGTGCACGTCGCTCAGACCAGCGGCGGCCTCGCCACGCTCACCCTCAACGGCGTCGTCAACGGCACGAACGGCCTGACCAAGGCGGGGCCGGGAACACTCGTCCTCACGAACACCGCCAGCGACTACGCGGGTACGACAACCGTTGATGCGGGCGGAATTCTCTTCACGGGCGATATCGGCACGCCGGCGTCATCAAGCGCCCTGGGGACGGGCCCGATCGTCATCAACTCCGGCGCGAGTAGCAGCTTGGGGGTCACGCCGGCATTGGTCGGCATTTACGCGGCGACCCACAACGCGACCGTGTCGCGCCCGATCACGATCCTTCAAGACGACGACACCGGAGACCTCGCCGCGCTCGGCGCGACCGGCGGCAACGTGAGGTACGCCGGCACCATCACCGTGGGCGGCGGCTTCCTGAACATCAGCGGCGCGCTACAGAACTTCGTGACAACGCTCTCGGGCCAGGTCACCGGCCCGGGGGGGCTGCAGGAACCGCGAACCACACCCGTGAACTCGCAGATCGTCGCCGTCACAAACGCGAACGATTACGCGGGCGGAACGATCGTTCGCGCCGGCACCTGGCGCGTCGGCAACGATGCCGCGTTCGGCACCGGCACCGTCTGGTTCGAGGGCGGCAGCGGGACCATCGGCACGATCGAAGCCACCGGCGGCCCGCGCATGATCGCCAACCGATTTGTCTTCCGAGCGGCCGGTCGCTTCGCGGGCGGCAACCCGATCACGCTATCCGGCCCGATCGACCTGGGCGGCGTCAATCGCCAGTTCACGCTGGCCAGCGCGCTGGGTGTCGCCGACGTGACGATGTCCGGCAACGTCGACCGCGGCGGCATCGTGAAGTATGGGCCGGGCCGGCTCATCCTCTCGGGCAACAACGCGTTCAACTCGGCGCTGGTGATCGACACCGGCGTTGTTCGCGCCACCTCGAACAACGCGCTGGGCGCCTCGGTCGGCGCGAACGTCGAGCACGCGACGTTCATCACCAACGCCGGCATCCTCGAACTGTCGGGCGGCATCACCACACCCGAGCAGATCTTCTTCGGCAACACCGGCACACCGATCCTGACACCGTCCAGCACGGGCAACCTGCGCAGCCTGTCGGGCGACAACGTCATCAACAACCTGGTCTGGATCGACGGCACCGGCACGCTGGGCGTGGACGCGGGATCGACGCTCACCATCAACGGCACGCTCTCCGACAACGCCAGCGGCGGCGCGGTGCTGCGGAAAGTTGGCGCGGGACCGGTCACGGTGAACAACGTGCGGATGAGCAACATGATCATCAGCGCCGGCACGGTGAAGGTGAAGCCCGACGACACAACCGCCGGTACCAGCCGAGTGACGGCGCTGACGATCTCCGCCGGTGCGGTGTGGGACGTGGGCAACAACGCCTTCGCACTCGACTACTTTGGCACCACGCAGGCGCCGGCGATTCGCGGGCATCTGCTGGCGGGCCGGATCATCGCCAGCAGCGCGCCGACCGGCAGCACGATCGGGTATGGCGAATCGGGAACGCTGTTCGCCAGTTCGACCTTCCCGGTCAGCTTCAACGGCGTGAACGTCGACGCCACGGCCATTGTCGCGCTGGTGACGAAGTCGGGCGATGCGAATCTGGATCGGACCGTGAACTTCAACGACCTGCTCTCGCTGGCCGCCAGCTACGGCACGGCCAGCGGCGCGATCTGGACGCAGGGCGACTTCAACTACGACGGTGCCGTCAACTTCAGCGACCTGCTCCTGCTCGCCGGCAATTACGGCGCGACCTACACGGGTTCGTTCGGGGGCGATTGGGCACTGGCCCAGACGCTCGTGCCCGAGCCCGCTACGGTTGCGACGGTTGCCTTTGGATCGGTCGCAACGCTGATGCGCCGTCGACGTTGATCGGGCCTACCAGCCGTCCATGCCGCGGGCGTGGATGATGATCTTCCATGTCCACGCCACCATCAGCACGCCCAACGTGATGAAGACGATCCGCACGAACGGCACTCGGTTCAGCAGCGCCGGCCCGGGTAGGCCAGTGAAGGCGATGTAGCCGCCCGCCCACGCAATCATGGCGGCCATGAAGGCCAACACGGTGCCGCCGGGCTGCACCCAGAGGCTGGCCAGCACATTGCCGTGGGCGAAGAAGGCGAAGCTGGTGGTCATGCCGCAGGTCATGCACGGCACGCCGGTCGTGGCAAGCAAACCGCACGGCGCGAGACCGAGTTGGCGATGCGTCTCTACGCCGGTCCCGCTCGGCACCAGCCACGCCGCAGTCGCGAGCACGGCGACGCACAGCGTGGCGAGCCCCGCGCCGATCAATCGGCCGATCGCGCCGATCTTCGGCGACGGGAAGTTGTGGTTGTAGATGGGAAGTGGAGTGTGCGGTGGGCAGTGGGCAGTGAGCAGTGAAGTCGTTGGTTCTTCGGGTTGCATTGTGGTTCGACCCCCGTTCTGGTTGCTTCGACCTGCACACTGCCCCCGCACACTGCTCACTTGCCTCACATCCCCGGAATCGCCCCGTCCGGCAGACCCGCTTCCGTGGCGAGGCGCTTCATCTCCGACTGCATCATCTCGGCCGCCTGGCGCTGGGCGGATCGCACGGCGGCGCACACGAGGTCTTCCAGCATCTCGACGTCGCGGTCGCCGATCTGCACCTTGCCCGATTCGCTATTGCGCACCCCCAGCCGGGCCGCGTCGATCTTCATCTTCACGAGTTCGAGCCGGCCGTTCACGATGGCGGTCACCATGCCGGCACCGGCGTCGGAACTGAACTGCCGGGTGCCGAGGTCTTCCTGGAGGTCCTTCACCTTCGCCTGGAATTCCTTGGCGCGGGCCATCATGCCGGGAAGGTCTTTGAGTTGTTTGAGTGCGTCGAACATGGTGCGGAATGGTAGTGACGTGAAGACGCGATTGCGATGAGTGGTCGCTCGAATCCCTCACGGCCTCCCGCCGATCGTGTAGCTGGCGAGCCTGTTCGGAGGTCTTCGCGGTTTCACCCCATGAGCCCCACCACCCAGTTCACGACGAGCGCACCGAGCACGCCCCACAGCAGCCACAAGGCGTATCGAGCCGACATTGTCCATCCGAGCAGTGCCGCGACCCGATACGGAATCTGTCCCGCGATGAACAGCGCCACGAGCCAGCCGAGCCGATGCATCGCGATCGACTCACGCACGTAGCCGTGCGCCAGCATCGTCATGCTGCGCGTCAGGCCGCAACCGGGGCACTCGACGCCGAAGAAACGCCGCGACACGCACATCTCCGGCAGTGTCTTTCCCGCGAAACGGATGTGCCGATGATCCGCTTCCACGTGCGCGAGAAGCGCGGCGCCAATGACAGCAAGCCCGATGATGAGGATGATTACGTGGTACACCTTCCCGTGCGGCCTGCACACGTGCGGCATCGGTGGCGGACGCGACGATGGCTGGACGGAATCGCTCATGTCTTCTCGCGGTTCTTCATTCGCACATCGTCCAGCAACACGCCCCCTGACATTGCGGCCAGCGCGGCGATCAGCGCGTAGTAATTGCAGAACGCCTGCTTGTTGAAGGCCACGAACAGCAGCATCGTGACCGTCATCGCGGCCAACAGTCCGCCCAGCGTGCGCGGGCTCTTCCACACGCCAAAACCCAACCCCATCGCCATCGCGATGAAGGCGAGAATCACCGGCGGCTGGATATTCGTCTTCGCGAACCACAGGGCCGGGTAGCTCAGCGCATCGGGCCTGAACGGCTGAATGAGTTGCCAAACCGCAACACTGCGCACGAACGACGTCGGCCCCCAAAGCAGGAACGGCAACGTCACGATGGCTGCCACCGCCAGCGCTTTCAGCGTGCTCTTCCACCCCGTCCACACCCACAGCAGCGGCAGCCAGATCACCGTGTACTGCTTGACGGCCAGCATCAGGCCCGTCGCCACCCACGAATGCGTCGAGCGACGAAGCATCGCACTGACCGTCGCGACCAGCATCAGAATCAGCAGCGACTCGGTCCAGGCCGTCTGAATCAGCAGGAACACGCGTGGCTGAAACAGGATCATCGTCGCGACGATCGCGCCGAGGCGTCCGCGCAGGCTCGACGCGAGCATCCAGCCCGCAAGCCCGAGCGCGACTACGTGCGCCCAACGGACGTCACCGAACAGGCGACCTGGCGCGACCATTAGCACGCTGAGCGGCGGGTACGGGAAGGAGTAAGTCAAGTAGCCATCGACCACGACGCCGGGGCCGTACGCGATCGTGCTGCCGGGGTAGACGTCCTTGTAGCGGGCTGTGTACGGGTTCTCACCTTGCAGCAGCGACTGCGCCGACTGCTGCTGAAAGTGCCACACGTCGATGCCCGGCAGCGGCATCGCGCGGACCGTCGCGGCGCCGAGCACGAGGAACGCGATCAGCACGACCGACGTGCCGACAAGCTTTCGATTGACATACGCCAGTGTCAAGCCGAGCGCCGCCACGCCAAGGCAAGGCAGGACGAGCGCCAGGCGCGGCGACGTCCCCATCCACCCAACGATGCCGAACACGCCGAGCAGGCTGATCTGGATGATCGTCAGTCCAAAGCCGACGAGTTCGGCGTGACGGGTCGTGAACCGCGTCACGCGAACACCGATGAGCAGCGTCGTCACGGCCAGCACAATGCCGGCCGTCAGCCATCCGAACGCCGCCGGCGCGAAAGTGCCGTCGTTCACCAGCGTCGCCTGCCCAATCGCGAACGCGACCGCCAGCATGCCGAGCGCGAGTCCGGGTCGAGTGGTGGAGTCATTCGATGCAGGGGCGTCCGCCATTGATGCTGCATCGTCCAAGTGCGCGGGCAACGTGCAACCTTCCGGCATTGCCGCTCACGATTCCGGCAGCACGTCGCTCAGGCGCATTGGCTCCTCCTGCGTGATCTGGCTCGGCGCCGATTGGCCGGTGATGGCGCACACGATGCGGTTGACGTGCACGTGGCAGTTCTCGACGAATACCTTGTAGTGACTCTGCGTGCCGCCGATCGCGGTTCCGGCGACGTAGACGCCTTTCACATTCGTCTCCATCGTCTTCTCGTCGAAGACGGTGCGCGGTCCGGCCCGCTCAATTCGATGCCCGCCAGCTTCAGCAGGGCGTGGTCCTGCTCGTAGCCGATCAGCTTCAGGACGAAGTCGCACGGCACGTCGAACCGCCGCACGGGCTGGCCGTCGCGGAGCTTTTCGAGGGTGACGAAGTCGGGCCCGATCTCGACGGGCTGCGTGTTGAAGTGCGCTTCGATCTTGCCAGTCTGCATCAGCCCGGTGATCTCGGGCATGAGCCAGTACTTGATGCTCTTCTCGGGCAGGCCGCCCTGGCGATAGCTGAGGATCACCTTCGCGCCCGCGTGATGGCATCGCAGGGCTGCCTCGACCGCGCTGTTTCGGCCGCCGATGATCATCACACGCTGGCGGAAGTACAGGTGCGGGTCCTGGAAGTAGCTGCTGACGTGCGCGGTGTCCTCGCCCGGGATGTTCAGCTTGCGCGGCCGATCGGTGCCGCCCGTGCAGAGGACGATCCGCCTGGCCCGCGTGTGCGTCGTGCCCTTGCGCGGGAGCGTAGTGATGTCGAACGTGCCATCGGATCGCCTCACGATGTTGGTCACCGGTTCGAACGTGCGCACGGGCAGATCGAACTGCGTGACGACGGCCCGCAGGTACGCAAGGTATTGCTCGCGGGTGGCCTTGCTCTGGTCGGGTGTAATGAGCGGCACGCCGGCGATGCTGATGCGTTCGTTGCTGCTGAACCAGCGGGTCTGCGGCGCCCACCACGTGACCGTATGGCCGATCTGTTTTGCCTCGAAGTGGGCGAAGCTAACCTTGCGCTGCTGGAGCGCGACGGCCAGCTCCAGCCCGATCGGACCGGCGCCGACGATGGCGACTTCATGAACAGGCTGCTCGGTCAAGTGCGACATATCGACCTAGTGTAGGAAGCTTGAGGGTATTGCGAATTCCGAATTGAGAATTGCGAATTTCGCGAAGCGACTGCGAATCATGTCTGCTGGATCAATTCAAAATTCGCAACAGGCAATTCGCAATGCCCCGTCCTGAGGCTTTATTGTCGCATCCACCGCACTTGTGGGGATATCCTGCGGGCGGAAACAATTCGCCTACAGGAGTGTGTCTGTTGATTCGAGGGCTGTGCCAACTCTTCTGTGTGACGGCGCTCGCCGGCGCGGTGTTTGCGCCGACCGTCTTTGCCGATGCGCCAACGACTCGTCCTACAGCGCGTCCGACCGAAGCGCAGCTCATCGGCGACCTCGGCTCGCCCGATCCGGCCGTCCGCGACTCGGCCCGTTCCCAGCTCATGCTCCTTTCGCGCGACGAGCTACCCAAACTGGTCGACGCAGTTAAACAACGCGGCAGGCTGTCGATTCAGCAGGTCCAGCTCCTGCACGAATGCGTGCTCCAGTCGTACATGACCGGCGAGCACAACTTCACGCAGGCCGAAACCGGCCGCAGTCCGCAGCCGCGCGTGGGGATTCGCTTCGTAACCCAAAGCGCGCAGCCGATCGTGGAGAACCGCGAGATGGGCTGCGACGCCTACCGCACCCTGCGCGACGGCGATTTCGTCATTGCGGCGTACCGCCCGAAGGAACCCGGCAGTGCCGAGATGTTCTGGCAGAACATCAACACCGCCGACGACCTGCGCGGCGTCCTGCGGAACTACTACAGCGTGGGCGACTTCGTCTCGCTGCGCGTGATCCGCAACGGCGCACCTGTGGAAGTGGAAGTGCGCCTCGCCCCACCGCCCGCCCAAAGGCCCGGCGACGACGGGCTGACCGATCAACTCGCCCTCACGCGCCAAGCACAGGCCAAAGCCGAGGAATACTGGAAGCGGACGTTTGTGCCGCTCCTGTCGGCGAATTCAAACCCCAACCCTTCATCACCGGCGGAGCCGAACGGGAAGCCGTGACGGATCAACGGAGACTGGTTTCACCATGAGCACCTCGCCCAACACGATGTCGTCCAAGCCGCCCGTCAATGACGCCGCTCACGACGTGCTGCATTTCGAGAAGCGCGGCCTCGACCCGATCTTCAACCCCAAGACGGTCGCCGTGATCGGCGCGACGGAGAACCAGGGCGCGGTCGGTCGCACGTTACTGTGGAACCTGGTGCAGACGCCGTTCGGCGGCACGGTGTTCCCCGTCAATCCGAAACGGCCCAGCGTGCTGGGCATCAAGGCATACCCGGAAATCGGCAAGGTGCCGGAGAAGGTCGACCTCGCCGTCATCGCAACGCCCGCCGCGAGCATTCCCGGCATCATCGGCCAGTGCGCCGACGCCGGCGTGAAGGCGGCCATCGTCATCAGTGCAGGCTTCAAGGAACTGGGCGCGCCGGGCATCGAACTGGAAGGACAACTGCTCACGCAGGCCCGCCGCGGCCGGATGCGCATCATCGGCCCGAATTGCCTGGGCGTGATGAACCCGCTGTCGGGTCTGAACGCCACCTTCGCAGGCGACATTGCCCGGCCGGGCAACGTCGCGTTCATCAGTCAGTCCGGCGCTCTGCACCGCCATCCTCGACTGGTCGTTCAAGGAAAAGGTCGGCTTCAGCGCATTCGTCAGCACGGGCAGCATGCTCGACGTCGGCTGGGGCGACCTCATCGACTACCTCGGCGACGACCCGCGCACGCAGAGCATCCTTATCTACATGGAAACCATCGGCGACGCCCGCAGCTTCCTGAGCGCGGCGCGCGAGGTGGCGCTCACCAAGCCGATCATCGTCATCAAGCCCGGCCGCACCGAGCAAGCCGCCAAGGCCGCCGCCAGTCACACCGGTTCGCTGGCCGGTTCGGACGACGTGCTTGACGCCGCGTTCAAGCGCGCCGGCGTGCTCCGTGTGAACACGATCGCCGATTTGTTCTACATGTCCGAGTTGCTCGCGAAGCAGCCCCGGCCCAAGGGCAACCGGCTCACGATCGTCACCAACGCCGGCGGACCCGGCGTGCTGGCGACCGACTCGCTCATCACCACCGGCGGCAAGCTGACCGACATCTCCAAGGAGACGCACGACAAGCTCAACGCTTTCCTGCCGCCCCACTGGAGCCGCAGCAACCCGGTCGACATCCTCGGCGACGCCGGCGCCGATCGTTACGCCAAGGCGCTCGAGCTGCTGCGCCGAGGACAAGAACGCCGACGGCCTGCTGGTCATCCTCACACCGCAGGACATGACCGAATCCACCAAGACCGCCGACCTGCTCAAGCAGTACGCGCACGTCGAAGGCAAGCCGGTCATCGCCAGTTGGATGGGCGGCCCCGATGTTGAAGCGGGCGTGAACATCCTCAACCAGGCGGGCATCCCGACATTCGACTACCCGGACACGGCCGCTCGCATGTTCACGAACATGTACAAGTACTCGGAGAACCTCGCGAGCATCTACGAGACGCCGAGCCTCGATGACGAATTCGACCCGCAGCACGTCGCCGGCAGCACGTACGCCGCAACGAAGATCATCGAACAGGTCCGCGCCGAAGGCCGCAACCTG
Source organism: Tepidisphaeraceae bacterium (assembly GCA_047600945.1). Taxonomy (GTDB): domain Bacteria; phylum Planctomycetota; class Phycisphaerae; order Tepidisphaerales; family Tepidisphaeraceae; genus JASGKC01. Next base: position 12,457 of record JASGKC010000001.1, read on the forward strand.
CTGACCGAGTTCGAAAGCAAGCAGGTCCTGGCGGCGTACCGCATTCCGACCGTCGAGACCTACCGCGCGACGACGACGGACGAAGCCGTCAGCGCCGCTGCGAAGCTCGGCTTCCCCGTCGTGCTGAAACTCGATAGCCGCCTCATCACGCACAAGACCGACGTGGGCGGCGTGAAGCTGAACCTCCAGGACGAGACGGCCGTGCGCGACGCGTTCGAAGGCATCCGCCGACGCGTGCTGGAGATCAACTCCAAGGCCTTCGACGGCGTCACCGTCCAGAAGATGGTGAAGTTCCCCGACAGCTACGAGCTGATCGTCGGCAGTTCGCCCGACAGCCAGTTCGGACCGGTGCTGCTCTTCGGCGCAGGCGGCGTGCTGGTGGAAATCTTCAAGGACAAAGCCCTCGGCCTGCCGCCGCTGAACAACACGCTGGCGCTGCGCATGATGGAGCAAACCAAGATCTTCCATGCCCTCGAAGGCGTCCGCGGCCGACGGCCTGTCGACATCGAGCTGCTTCAGAACGTGATGGTGCGGTTCAGCCGGCTCGTCGTCGAACAGCGGTGGATCAAAGAAATCGACATCAACCCACTGCTGGCCGGCCCGGACGGCGTGGTCGCGCTCGACGCACGCGTCCTGCTCTACGACGCCAACACTGACCCGGCCAACCTCCCGCAAACCGCAATCAGGCCGTACCCGTCGCAGTACGTCACGCCGTGGAAGTCGTCCGACGGCACCAACATCCTCTTCCGCCCGATCCGTCCGGAAGACGAGCCGCTGCTGGTGAAGTTCCACGAAACGCTCAGCGAGCGAACCGTACGGCTGCGCTACTTCCACCCGATGAAGCTCGGCGCGCGTACGACACACGAGCGCATGATTCGCGTCTGCTTCAACGACTACGACCGCGAACTGGCGATCGTCGCCGAGCAGACCGAGGCCAACGGCGAGAAGACGATCTTGGGAGTGGGCCGTCTCAGCAAGGTGCCCCACCAGAACGAGGCCGAGTTCGCCGTGCTGGTCAGCGACCTGCACCAGCGCAAGGGCATCGGCTCGCGACTGCTGGAGATGCTGCTGGCCATCGCCCGCGACGAGAAGGTCGCACTCGTGAAGGCGGACGTCCTGACAGACAACCACGAGATGCAGGCCGTCTGCCGCAAGCTCGGCTTCACGCTGAAGCAAGACTTGGACGACGGCACCGTGAAAGCGTCCATCGATCCGACGAAGGCGAAGCCGGCATAAAGCGATTGTGACTCTCAACTCCCAGCGCCCACGGATAGTCATCCGTGGGCGTTTTGTTGATCGTTCGTGTGCGCGTCGCACCTTGCTTCCGCGCGGGTCCGTCACAATCGCGGCCGCGTGAATCTGCGGTTCGGACAAGCCTTCGCCCTGCTGCTGCTCGTGGCGCTGCTGTGCAGCCTGGGCATGTCGCCGGCGACGTCGAATCGCATCACGTCGAGCTTCCAGTCCATCTTCGCGCCGATCACCGCGCCCGTGCAGTGGCTGGCCGGCCGGGCGCCGAAGCAGCCGGTGAAGTATGTGGACGATACGCCGGCGCTCCCCGAAATTTCGGACGAACGCCTCCGCTTGCGTGAAGAGAATCGCATGCTGAAGGAGCAGGTTGCGCGGCTCACGCAGCAACTCGACGCCGTACGCGTGCGAATCGCCGAAGCCGAGCGGCTCGGGCCCGACCTCGGCAAGTACGCCGTGCAGGTGCGTGTGCTCGGCAAGGCCGACGGCACGCGGGCCGCGCTGAAACTGGCCGGCAGCGACCGCGAATTTCGCGGCGGCGAGACCGTCGTCTTCACCTCGCACGGCGCAAGGACTCGTCGGCCAACTGCTCGAAGGCGTCGGCGCGGGCAACCAGTCGACCGTCCGGCTCATCACCGACAAGGACTTCCGCTTCGAAGTCACGTTCGGCCGCACCGAACCCGGCACCGGCCCGAATGGCGAAGCACACTTCAAGGTGCTCGGCGAATCGAAAACGTTCCTCCTGCAAGGCATGGGCGGCAACGAACTGCGCCAGCGCGATGAGCATGGAAACCGTCCGCGCGATCGGACTGAAAGTGGGCGACCAGGTCCTGCTGGCCGGCCCCGACACGGCGTGGCCCATCGAAACGCGCGGCGTGCGCGTCGGCACGGTCAGCGAAGTGAAGCAGGCCCGTCTCGATCCGCTCTTCGCCGAGGTGCGTGTGACGCCTGAAATCGAGTTGTCGCGCCTGAGCGAAGTGATGGTCATCGCGCGCGATCAACCTGCTCCTAACCCCTAACGCCGGTCCTCTCGTTCTGAAGCATGCGCTGGCCCGTGTTCATCCTCGTCGCCTACGTGATGGTCGGCCTTCAACTGGCCGTCAATGGGTTTCTACAGATCGAGCCGTGGACGCCCAGCCTGCCGCTGTTGCTTGTTCTGTTCGTAGGCTTGCACGCACCGGGTCCGACCGCCCTGCTGGCCGGGTTCGTCACCGGCGTCGGCCACGACGTCATCTCGGCCGGCAGCCTGGGCACGTACGCGTTCTGTTACAGCGTGATCGCCGGCGCGGCGCTCCAACTCCGCCAGGTCATGTACCGCGAACACCCGGCCACGCACGCGATGCTCACGCTGCTGTGCGGAACGCTGCTGGCGCTGCTGCTGCTCGTGAAGAACGCGATTCGCGCCCACATCGTCACCGACGATTTCACCAGCCCCGGCTTCTTCCGAACGCTCGGCATGACAATCGCTTCGGCGGTATTGGCGGTGCCCGTCATGTACCTGCTGCGCAAAATCCGCGCGGGGTTTGCGTTCAGGCAGATGGAGTCGTGATCTCGGCGCACCGCGCGGGTTTTGCGCGTCATCAAAGTCCGAGAAAATCGCCGCGCCAAGTTTGCGGATCGACTCTACACTGCGCGCCATGTTCCATCGCCGGCTGAAGACCTTCCTGCTGCTGATCGTTCTCGGCGCCCTGCTGCTGGCCGCGCGCGGCGCAGGTGCAGGTGATGGATCACGGCCGCTGGCGCGATCTCGCGGCGGCGCAGGCGGTGCAGGAATCCTCCATCCGGCCGCCGCGCAGGCGCATCCTCGATCGCAACGGCGTCGTGCTCGCGAAGAACGTTGCCGCGATCGATCTGGAAGTCGACTACCGCGTCATCCCGCCTGAACCCGACGCCAAGTGGTTGAAAGAAGAGGCGAAGCGCCGGCTTCGCACCGACCCGAACTACAAGAACGCGCCGGACGACGAAACCCGTGCGAAGTTGCTGGCCGAGGCGCAGCGGCAGTTGCTGACCGACCTCGACGCGATGTGGGACTTCATCGCCGTCACCACCGGCCAGACGCGAGAGCAGATCGACGAGGAGCGTGGCGAGATCGTCAACCAGGTCGAGCGGCGCCGCGACAACAACTGGGACAAGGCCTACCAGAAAGCCCTCGAAGCCTATCGCAACCGCCCGGCCCCGCGCTGGTACGAACGCTGGCTCGGTTCGGTGCCGACCGAACCCAAGCCCGAGGAGTTCCAGACGACCATCTACGAGCAGGAACACACGCACGTGCTCGTGCCGGCCCTCACGCAGGAGCAGTTCAACGCGATCCAGCTCAAGCAGCCGAGCCTGCCGCAGATCAAGCGCGACGGCGCGATGCAGTCGGTCATCGAGCTCAACCGCAGCGAACGCCGCGAATATCCGCTGGGCACGCTCGCCTGCCACATGATCGGCCACGTTTCCGAAGCGACCCGCAAGGACCTTGAAGCCGATCGAGACATGAACAAGGACGACAGCGCCAGTGCCCTGCGTCCGGGCGACGATCTTGGCAAGGAAGGCGTCGAGGCGTTGGCCGAGGCGCTGCTGCGCGGCAAGCGCGGCACCATCCGCAGGACGCTGGCCGGCGATACCGTCGTCGTGTCAGACCTCGAACCGGGCAAGGACGTCACGCTGACGATCGACTCGCGCCTCCAGGAGCGGCTGGAGGCGGCATTCAAGGAAGTCGACCTCAAAGACGCCGACATGGACCCGCTCGACCCGAACGCCGTCTACAAGTTCGGACCTGTCAACGGCGCGGCCATCGTGATCGACGTGCACACCAACGAGATCCTCGCGCTGGCCAGCGTGCCCACGTATGATCTGAACACTTACCGCGAGAAACTGAACGAACTGAACGACGACGAACTCAACTCGCCGCTGCGCAACCGCGCACTGACCAGCGCCGTCGAGCCGGGCAGCACGATCAAGCCCGTGATCGGCATCGGCGCGATCGCGTCGAAAATGATCGGCCTGACCGAGAAGGTCACGTGCAACGGCTTCCCGGTCATTAACGGCAGGCAATACAGCAAGCCGAGCTGCTGGGTCTGGTCGATGGGCAAGGAGCACGGGCACATCACCGGCTCCGAGCCGCTCAACCCCAGCGAGCTCGACTTCCACGAGGCGATCAAGCGCAGCTGCAACGTCTATTTCGTCACGATGGCCAGCAAGCTCGGGCTGGACGGCATCAGCTACTGGATGAAGCAGTTCGGGTTAGGCCAGCCGACCGGCATCGGACTGTACGAGCACAAGGGCATCCTGCCCGACAGCTTCCGCGGCCCGATCGACCAGCGCGCCTCGACGGCCTGGTACGCCGGCATCGGGCAAGGCTGCATCGCCGTGACGCCGATCCAGATGGCCAACGTCGCCGCGACCATCGCCCGCGACGGGCTGCGGATGCGGCCACGCCTCGTCAAGACCGAAATTCCGACGACGCAGCCTTCCCCGGTACCCGAGCGTTACCAGATCAACCTGCCGCCCGGCGCGATGAAGGCGCTGCGCGAAGGGATGATCGATGTTGTCAACTCGCCCGCCGGCACCGGCCGCAAGATTCGCATTCATGACGATGGCGAGCCCGATCGTTTCATCGCCGCCAAGACCGGCAGCGCGTCGGCGTCGGTGCTCGTCCGCACGGTGCGCGACGAGAACGGCAAACCGGTCGATTTCGACGGCAAACACCGCTACATCCCGATCCCGTACGGCTCGAAGTCGAACCCCAACCCGGACGTCCCGTGGTACCGTTACACCACGCACCACGACGACGGCAGCGTCAGCGGCACGCACAGTTGGGTCATCGGCTTCGCGCCGGCCGACAACCCGAAGGTCGCGTTCTGCGCCTTCGTCGAATACGGCGGCTCCGGCGGCATCGCGGCGGGCAGCGTCGTCCGCCAGATCGTCCACGCCTGCATCGACCTGGGCTACCTCCAGGATACCCACACACCGTCCACGCAACCCAGCACACAGCCCATCGACCTGATGATCGACGACGTGCAACATTGACCGAGTTGGAAACCAGAATCTTGAGTTCAGAGAGTACCGTGAGGTTGCTCGCGGTTACCCGCAGGATGCCAAGCGCTCTACGCACGTCGCACGCATCCGACTACACTCCCGCGTCTATGTCCGACACCCCCACCAAGTCCTGGCAGGCCCGCATCTCCGAGGCGACTGACGCCATCGCGCAGACCTTTGTCGAATCGATGAGCTACGACTGGCGGCTGTACAAGCACGACATCGCCGGCAGCATCGCGCACGCCACCATGCTGGCGAAGGTGAAGCTGATCACCGACGCCGACCGAGACGCGATTGTGGCCGGGCTGAAGCAGATCGAAGCCGAGATCGACCGCGACGGCCCGAAGTGGGCGGGCTTTAAGCCGGAACTGGAAGACATCCACATGTGCGTGGAGTCGGCCCTCACCGAACGCATCGGCGAGCCGGGACGACGGCTGCACACGGGGCGGAGCCGGAATGACCAGGTGGCCACGGACTTGGCGATGTGGATACAGGACGCCTATGTGCAGCTAGAAGCGCACATCAACAACCTCATCACCGCATTCGCCGCGTTGGCAGTTCGCTCGAGCGACGTTGTGATGCCATCGTTCACACATCTGCAACGAGCGCAACCGATCAATGCAGGCGCGGAAGCGCTGGCGTGGAGCGAGTTCTTCGACAGCTTTCAGATCTATTCCCACGAACGTATGCCGTTGGGCAGTGGCGCCATCGCAGGGACATCGCTCCCGCTCGATCCGGAGCTTTCTCGAACGTCACTCGTGCGTGTAGGCGAGACGGAGTTTAGCGAATCGTCCGCCTACTTCTCAGATGGCCCACCGAGCAGCATCGAACGAACCGCTGCACGTACCGGTGCAGCACGCTTTGTCTTTGAATGCGCGCTGATCGCCCAGCACCTTTCCCGCTGGGCCGAGCAGTGGATCATTTACATGTCGACCGAGTTCGGGTTTATCAAGATTGCCGACCGGTACACCACCAGCAGTTCGATGATGCCGCAGAAGCGGAACCCGGACATGCTGGAACTCATCCGCGGCCGGTGCGGGAACGTCTATGGCGACCTGTTCGCCCTGATGACGATCCTCAAGGGCCTGCCCATCGGCTACAACCGCGACCTGCAGGAAGACAAACGCATCGTCTTCCGCGCGTACGACACGGTCAGCCAGTGCCTGACGATGGCGGCGGCGATCGTGAACTCCGCATCCTACGACAAGGCCCGCATCGAACCCACGCTCGACCGCGGCTTCCTCGACGCGACCAGCCTCGCGGAATACCTGGTCACCAAGGGCATCCCGTTCCGCACCGCGCATCACATCGTCGGCACGCTCGTCGCACGCTGCGAGCGCGAAGGCAAGCACGCGCTCAGTCAACTAAGCGTGGACGCGTTCAATGAGGTGATCGAGGCATCCCTGAAAGCCCACGGCACTGCCGTGGGCTTGGGATCGGATTCAAAGACGGTCCGCGTCACCGACGACGTTTACACCTGCCTCGGCGCGCAAAACGTCGTCAAGCGTTACCAGAGCGCCGGCGCCGCGGGTGGCAAGCCGTTCGAGGAACAACTGGCTGCGTGGAAGCAGCGGCTCGGTGTCTGACCTGACGCCGGCGCGACAGCAGCGCGCCCGTCGCAAGCAACGCCAACGCCGTCACCGGTTCGGGCACTGGCACGACGGTTCCGAGCACTTCCAGATCGTCGAATTGCGTCCACGGCACATTGCCGGCGCTGTAGAGCTGGAAGGTGATTGAGCCGGTGCGCGCGTTGTCGATCGGCACATCGAGCGTTGCCAGGCTGGCCGTACCGTCGAGCGAGGTATCGATGGCATAGCCGATGCCGAGCGGTGCCGAACTGCTGTAGCCGTTCAGGCTCGACCAGACGCCCAGCGCGGTGATGGGATCGGTGCCGTTGAACTTGTTCGCGCCGACCTTCACGCGAAAGCCGGTAAGCACCATCTCGAAGCCCGGCAACGTTCCGAGTGTGACCTCGGTGTACGAGGTCGCCGAAGCCTTCGCGGCCATGATATCGGTGTGCAGGTTGGGCAACTGGTACATCGCGTTGCCGGCGGAGTTCACAGGCGAGCCAAAGGGCGGGTCGAATGTCAGATGATTGGCGAGCGTGCTAGGCTGGGGCAACTGAAGGCCGGTCGGGTAGAACAGCCCGTCCAGCTTCACGAGCGTGGCTGCGTTCGCGCCTGCGCCGGCACACAACACGCCAACAAAACACCACCGCGAGACACAATGCATTGCTTCTCCCGAAGTTGAGGGGCTGGAATCCTAACACATGCCGTCCGATGTGCCGCCCGAACGGCGGATTTTGCCTTTGACGCGCCGCCGGTCTGTCGCAGAGAGTTGCGGGCCCCTTTCGCTGGTGCGGGAAGATTCGGTTCAGACGGATTGGTGACTCACTTCTATATGCCCACGTCGCCCTCAAATTCATCAGTGACCGCTTCGGAGCGTCAGCCGCCCGCGCCGATCCCTGCGGTCCTGGTCAGCATGGTCGTCTGGTTCATTGTTGTCGTCGCGCACTTCCTGGTCTGCGCCAAGCTCGCGCATTGGCTGGGCAGCCCCAACCAGTTGCCGCCCTCGCTGCGGAGCGTCGATCAGGTCTTCAGCTACGGTCTGAGCGGCGCGCTCGACCTGCTCGTGATCGTCGTGTGGATGGCGATCGTCCTCGGCACACTCGTCGGGCCGTGCGTCGTCCTGTCGGCGCTGGCTTCGCTCCTCCCGGACCGCCTCATGTCGGCCGTCGCGGAGGGAATGATCTCCCTGCTGCCCGTCGCCGGCCTGACCGTGACCGTGCTGCTGATCCTCCCCTGCTACAGCCACAACGCACCGCTTGAACCATCCGGACTGGAACTGGCCGAGTCGATGTCGTTTGGCGCTTACCTTGAGACGCTCTACACCGGGCTGTTCGCGATCGTCGACATCGTCGTACTCTTCGGCGGGCTGCTCGTGGCGGCAACGCTGTTCGACAAGTACATGCCCAACGGCGGCGTGTGGCAACTGATCGTCGCGATCCTGTTCGGCATCGTGCTGGCGATGGTATTCGCATTCCTCGTCGGGCCGCTCGTGCTGCGACTTAGCGAGCGGTTCGGCGCGGTTCGGGCGATCGTCGGCTTCCTCGGCGCGTGGGCACTGCTCACGAGCATGCCGGCACTGCTGGCGACCCGCAGTTCGTCGTCGAAGCCGAAGAAGCGTTAGCGCCGCACTTTCACTCGGATTGAAACGCGTGGAACCGCCGACCCGTGCGTGCACTGCGAGGCGCGGCCGTCTAGCGTGCGGGCATGACCCTTGCCAACGGGCGAATCGTCATCGCGGGTGGGAGCGGATTTCTCGGGAACTCGCTGGCCTCGCACCTTCGCAGCCTCGGCCGCGAGGTGGTCGTGCTGTCGCGTCGGCACCGGGCGTTGCCCGCGGACGTTCGCCACGTGACGTGGGACGCACGCACGCTCGGCGACTGGAGTGCGGTCCTCGACGGCGCGGCCGGCGTGGTCAACCTGGTGGGACGCAGCGTCGACTGCATCAAGACGCCCGATCATCAGGACGAAATCCTGCGCTCACGCGTTGAAGCGACCCGCGTGCTCGGCCTGGCGATGCGTCGGGTCGCCTGCCCGCCGCCGGTCTGGGTGCAGATGAGCACGGCGCACATCTACGGCGACCCGCCCGAGGCGCGGTGCGATGAAGATTCGCCACTCGGCGTGGGCTTCGCGCCGCTGGTCGGGCGAGCGTGGGAAGAAGCCTTTCGCGCAAGCGTCCTGCCGACGCAACGGGCAATCGTCCTGCGCACGAGTTTCGTCATCGGCCGAGATCGCGGCGCGGGCGGCGGTGCGCTGGCGCGCCTGCGCACGCTCGTCCGTCTCGGTCTCGGCGGACGTGTGGGCGACGGCACTCAAGGGATGAGTTGGATTCACGAGGCCGACATGAATCGCCTCTTCGAGGCATCGCTTGTCGAGGACCGCATGCGCGGCACCTACGTCGCGAGCGGGCCGAACCCCGTTTCGCAGCGCGAGTTCATGCAGACGCTTCGCCGCGCAATGCGTATGCCGATCGGCCTGCCCGCGTTCGGGTGGATGGTTCGCATCGGCGCGCCGCTGCTGATGCGGACCGACCCGGAATTGGCGTTGTACGGACGTTACGTCGTCTCGCGCCGCTTGGCCGAAGAAGGCTTCGCATTTCGATTCCCGCGTCTTGACGGAGCGTTGCACGATTTGATCAACGCGTAATGCCCCACTTCGTGCCGTCCTTCACGTGCTCATTTTCACGAGCATTTTGCCGCTTAAATCGGCTTGCCGGGTTGTGGGGTTCCATGGGTAGAGTCCCGTCGCTCCATGCCACTTCGACTCCGCCCGACGTTTACCATCGACCTTCCCGATCAGTGCTCAGCGGTAACCGAGCGGCTGCGCGCCGGCTTGGAACGCCAGCCCGTCTGGGCGAAGTCGGCGCGCCTGCCCGGCGCTCGCGCCGATCGGCCGTGCGATGGCACGTTCGTCTGGGTCGCGATGCCGGCCGGGCAGCAGAAGTTCTTCTCGCCGTGGCTTCAACTGTGCATTCAGTCGACTGACACCGGCACGCAGTTGTTCGGCCGATTCAGCCCGAAGCCGGAAGTGTGGACCGCCTTCGCGCTGGCCTACCTGTTCCTGTCGTGCGTGACCTTCTTCTCCGGCATGCTGGGCCTGGTGCTGCTTAACCTTGGCGACACGCCTTGGCCGCTGTGGATCACGGCGTGCAGCGTAATCGGCATCATCGCGATGTACGTCGCCTCGCAGACCGGCAAAACGCTCGCCGACGAGCAGATGGACGCCATCCGCAGCGCAGTCGACCACGCGTTGGCGCTCGTGCCCGCGCCGGTCGAGCCGATGACGATGACGCCCGCGCTGGCGTGAGTCATCGACCGTCGTCAAGACCGCATTCGGTTGCCAGGGCCCGATTCCGGTTCTGCCCGCGCATCGAACGCAGTAGAATCGGCTCATGCCCGCAGCGCCCGCCCCGCCCAAGCCCGCTCCCAAACCGCAGCCCGCGCCGGCACCCGCGCCCACGAAGCCCTCGCGCGACCCCTTCAACCCGGAATGGCCCGAGCAGCGCCCGGCGCCGCAGCCCAAGGCATAGCGCATGCTCGAACCCGGCGCACTGCGCGACGAAGTCCACAAACGCCTGACGCTGAACTGGCTGATCCAGGGGGCGGCCGTCCATCTCGGCGCGACCATGCACCATCTCGTGCAGGACGACCTCAACGCGATCGATCCCGCACTCGTCCGCCTGTTCGATCGCTTCAACGTCGCCCTGCGTCTGCAACATTACGTCGGCGAGGCCGTGCTGTGGTTCGGCAGGCCTTCCCGCTTCTGGGCGCGCGCGGCCCGCAAGCCCGACCATCCGTTCTACGGCCATCGTCTGCTCTCTCGCTACGGCGGCGAGCTCTCGAAAGGGTCGCGTCGGCGCGTGATGGAACGCGCGAAGAGAAACGCGTCGTCCGCTGGCCCATCCTCTATTCGTTCGCCGTGCTCGGGCTGATGACGAGAATCCGTTTCATCAAGCGGCAGCACTGGCCACAACTCGAGCGCTGCGCGTGCAAGGCCGCGTCGATCGCGTGGGACATTCCGATCGATCGCCTGCGGTGCCGGATGGTGCCGCAGGGATTTCTGTCCAAAAGTCGCTTCTACCCCGTCAAAACCTTTCGCGGCCAACTGCTGCACGCGACGATGGTGAGCTGGAACGCGGTCGAGCCGTGCAAGCCGTTCCCGATCGTGGTGGCCGAGTCGACCGTCGCCTCGCTGCTCGGTCCGGAGCTTGCCAAGGGTGTAGCAGAACTGATCTGTCTACACGGGCTGAACACGCTGGACGACGAGACCTACGCGCACGTGATGGAGCAGGCCGACCGGATCGACTACGAGCCGTGGATGATCGAGTCGGGGGCCGAGTTGTGGCGTCGTCTCCTGGCCGCCGTGCCCGAGGGTCGCACGCCTGCCGAGGTGCTGATGCAACTGGCCCTGCTGCCGCCGCTGGCGATGGAGTCGGTAGTGGAAGCCTTCATCGAGAACGCCGACTCGGGCCGACACGCGATCGAGTTGCTATTCGACTAACCCACGGCCCGCCGCGCGTGAAGCCGCTAAGGCACAATGGAAGTCACGAAGGGTATTCACCCGGCGCTTTTGAGCGATGGAAGCCGGGCCGGCAGCGTGCCGAACGGCGACGATCCGGAGGCCCATCCGGCGCGCGGGGCCTATCGGACGCTATCCCGGGCCTATCCGACGACGCCGAGTGCCTATCCGACGACTTCCAGTGCCTATCCGACGGCACCAAGTGCTTATCCGGCGGCGCGCCGGACGCAAATGCCGGCGCGCGTGGCAGAGCAGCCACGAGGCGGACGAGGGCGTCGATCGCAGGAGCGGAAGGACTGGCATTCCCGGACCCCAGCCCGCCACTCCGTACAGAAGAGCAGACCCCGGCAGCGCAGCGGCTCTCGGGCCGACGTGCCGCGACGGGCGTCGGCAATGCCATGTTGTCATCCTGAGCAAAGCGAAGGATCGCGTGCCCCTCGACGTCGCGCAACATCGTCTGGCGCCAGTTGCTTCGCTCCGCTCCCCATGACGGCCGATCGACGTGTTCGCGTCTACCTGCGCGGCTTGGTGTCGTTGCGATCAGTTGATCGCCCGCCCCGCTTCCCGCATAGTCAGACGGTTGATGGACAGTCCCTGGTTGTTGGTTCTGATTCCGGTTCTGATCGCGCTGAACGCGTTCTTCGTCGCCGCGGAATACGCGCTGGTGGCGATCCGCAACGTGCAGATCGAGCAGCTCCGCGCCGCCCGCCGCAGACGCGCCGCCCGCGCCATGCAGGCGATGAAAGACGACCCCGGCAGCGCGATCGGCGCGATCCAACTGGGCATCACGCTGGTCAGCCTGCTGCTCGGCTACATCGGCGAGCCCGCCATCGACCACATCCTCCAAGCCACCATCGCCCCGGCGTTGAAGCTGTTGCCCGAGCACTTCCGGCACGGCGTGTCGTTCGCGATCAGCCTGTTCATCGTCACGATCCTCGTCGTGGTCTTCAGCGAACTGCTGCCCAAGGCGATGACGCTGAAGTACGTGCCGAGCGTGGCCAGTTTCACGGGCGTGCCGACGTACTGGTTCATGCGCGTGGTGCGGCCGCTCGTTGCGATGATGACCGCGATGGCCAACGCCGTCACCAAGCCGCTGGGCCTGGGCAGCGTCGACGAGGCCGAGCGCGAGTGGCATACGGCCGAGGAGATTCAGCTCATCACCGCCGAGGCCGCCGAGCATGGCGAACTCACCAGTCGCGAACGCTCGCTGATCCTGAACTCCCTCGCGCTCGGCCGACGCACGGCCCGCGCGATCATGATCCCGCGCGTGAAGGTCGCGTTCCTCGACATGCAGCGCAGCATGGACGAGAACCGCAGGACGATGAACGAACACTTGTATTCCCGCCTGCCGCTCTGCGACGGCGGGATCGACAAGGTGATCGGCATCGTGCCGACGCGCGAGTTCTTGGCCGCGTTTCACGCCGAGGGCGACGTCAGCGTGCTGCCGCTGCTCGCCCGCCCGGCGGTCTTCGCGCCCGACACCATCCCACTCGACAAGCTGCTGGTGCTGCTCGACGAGAAACGCACGCAGATGGTGATCCTAGTCGACGAGCACGGCGGCGTCGAAGGGATGGTCACGCTCCGCGACGTCGTCGACGAACTGGTCGGCAAGCCGATCGACATCACCAAGCGCGACGGCGTGGTCCGCAAGACCGTCGTCCGCGGCGACATGCCCCTGCACGAACTCAGCCAGCAACTCGGCCAGGACCTGACCAGCGAAACCAGCGTCGTCACCGTCGGCGGCCTGATCACCGAACGGCTCGGCCGCTTCCCGCGCACGGGCGACGAAGTGCAACTGACCGGCGTGAAGCTGAAAGTCCTCGACGGCGACAGCCGACTGGTGCGAAGAGTCGAAATCGCCCCGGACGAAGTGCCGGCGGCGGAGGCGTGAGCCACGCGGCGTGCGTCGTGTGGTTCGTCACCCTGAGCGAAGCGAAGGGTCTGGCGCCTTCCGAAGTCGATCGACGGACGCGCGGCGCCAGATGCTTCGCTCCGCTCAGCATGACGTCTTCACATCATGACTGATACTTCGTCCAACGCCTTCAGAATCGTCCGGATCGTCGTCCGCTTCTTGTAGTTCCGATCGACCGACCGGAACCGCACCACGCCGGCCGAGTCGATGATGAACACGCTGGGGTGCGGCAGGTGCGTGCCGACGTCGAGGAGCAGGTTTCGGACGCCGTACGTATCGATGACGGTGCCGGCGACGTCGCTCAGGATCGGGAACGGCAGACCCAGTTCGCGATGCAGGGCCGCACTGGTGTCGATCGGCTCGGCACTCACCACGACCAGTGTCGCGCCGCGCTGCGCAATCCGACCGAAGGCCGCCCGCAGCTTCGACAAATACCGCCGGCAGTACGGACACCAGTGACCGCGGATGAATACGAGGACGGTCGGGCCACGTGGCGCGCCGACAGGCACCGTCGTCATTTCGCCCGTCTGATCGGGAAGCGTGATCGGCGGCGCCGTTGAGCCAATTTGAACGTGAACGGAATCACTCGGCATCAGTCCTCAAGCATACGGCTGATTCGATCCGTTCGCGCCTTCGCGGCTCCCTGCCTCCGTTCAACGATCCTGAAACCCCCGGCTGGACTCGGACGAACGGCACCCTAACATATCCCGTTTCGACTCTTGCTCAGGATGCCACGTATGCCCCCAATCCAACGCCGGGATGATCGCACGATTCGTATTCGCGGCGCGCGCGAGCACAACCTAAAGAACATCGACGTCGACATCCCGCGCGACCAGCTCGTCGTCGTGACCGGGCTTTCGGGCTCGGGCAAATCCACGCTGGCGTTCGACACCGTGTTCGCCGAGGGGCAGCGGAAGTACATGGAGTCGCTGTCGACGTACGCCCGGCAGTTCCTCGACCAGCTTCAGAAGCCCGAACTCGACGACATCGAAGGCCTGCCGCCCACGATCGCCATCGAGCAACGCGGCTCATCACACAACCCGCGCAGCACCGTCGCGACAACGACCGAAGTCTACGACTACCTGCGCGTGCTCTGCGCGCGCCGGTACGCCGCATTGCTGGGAGTGTGGTCGGAAGATCGAGAGCCAGTCCCCCACGCAGATCACCGACACCGTGATGAAGCTGGCGGCCGGCACGAAGGTGATGATCATCAGCCCGCTCGTCCGCGACCAGAAGGGCGAGCACAAAGAAGTCTTCGCGGCCCTTGTGAAGCAAGGCTTCATCCGCGCCCGCGTCGATGGAGAGATCTACGACCTCTCCGCGAACGCGGCAGGAGAAGTGAGCGGCGCGCCGGAGCTGAAGAAGACCTTCAAGCATACGATCGAAGCCGTCGTCGACCGCATCATCATCAAGCCCGACATCCGCTCCCGCGTGGCCGACAGCATCGAGACGTCGCTGAAGCTGTCGCAGGGACTCGTTATCGTCGCCACGCAGAACGACAAGGGCGCGTGGGTCGATCAGCTGTATTCCGAGAAGTTCTCCTGCCCGGAGCACCCGCACGTCAGCCTGAGCGAGCTCGAGCCGCGGCTGTTCAGCTTCAACTCGCCGCAAGGCGCCTGCCCCACCTGTCATGGCCTGGGCACGCGCCTGGAGTTCGACCAGGACCTGATCGTCCCCGACGACAGCAAGAGCCTGGGCGACGGCGCGATCGAAGCGTGGCGCAACTTCGGGAAGAAGTCGACCATCTACTACGCCCGCGTGCTGCGCACGTTCTGCCGCGACTTCGGCGTGAGCTACGACGCCCCATTCAGCACGTTCGACAAGGACGCCCGCGACGTGCTGCTCTACGGCACGGAAGACGCCGAGGCACGCGTCAGCGGCAAACGCCGCACTCGCGTCGAACGCGGCGGCGGTACGTTTTTCGAAGGTGTCATCCCGCACCTGAAACGCCGGTTCGAAAGCACTGAAAGCGAGTGGGTGAAGCAGCGGCTCATCACCTTCATGAGCGAGCGCCCGTGCGAAACGTGTCACGGCACGCGCCTGCGGAAGGAAGCACTGTGCGTCCGCATTTACGCGAATGAAGCGGTGGCCGAGAGTGCGATGAACCACGACCGGCACACGATGGATCCCGGCGAAGAGCCGGCAGCCGAAAACGGAGAGCAGAAGCAGAAAAAGAAGTCGAAGAAGGCTTCTTCGCCCTCGACGAACGGCTCTTCACTACCGGCTCCCTCCCCGCTGTCGGCCGTCCTCCCCGGCTTCAGCATTGACGACGTCACCCGCATGACCGTCGGCCGTGCGTGCAAGTTCTTCGCGTCGCTGAAGCTCACCGAGGAAGGCCAGCGCATCGCCGAGCCGGTTGTCCGCGAGGTGTGCAACCGCCTGACCTTCCTCAACGACGTCGGTCTGGGCTACCTCAGCCTGAACCGCAAAACCGGCAGCCTGTCCGGCGGCGAGGCGCAGCGCATCCGCCTGGCCACGCAAGTCGGCAGCAAGCTCGTGGGCGTCTGCTACGTGCTCGACGAGCCCACGATCGGCCTGCACCAGCGCGACAACACGCGCCTCATCCGCACGCTGCTGAAGCTGCGCGACATCGGCAACACCGTGCTGATGGTCGAGCACGACGAAGACTGCATCCGCGCCGCCGACCACCTGATCGACATCGGCCCCGGCGCCGGCAGCCACGGCGGCAGCCTCATCGCGCACGGGCCGATGCCCGAGGTGCTCAAGCAGAACGCGTCGGTCACGGTGAAATACCTCACCGGCGAACTCGCGATTCTGCCGCCCGAAAACCGTCGGCCGGTCGATCCCGACAAGTCGTGCATCGAGATCAAAGGCTGCACCGAGAACAACCTCAAAGGCGTCGACGTCCGCGTGCCGCTGGGCGGCCTGGTGTGCGTGACCGGCGTCAGCGGCTCGGGCAAGAGCACGCTGGTGAACCAGACGCTCATCCCGGCGCTGAAACGCAAGATCTACAACTCGAAGGTGAAGGCTGGCGCGTTCAAGGGACTGAATGGCGTCTCGAAAATCGACAAGGTGATCGAGATCGACCAATCCCCCATCGGCCGCACGCCGCGCTCCAACCCGGCCACGTACACCGGCGTGTTCGACGAGATCCGCAAAGTGTTCGCCAAGACCAAGGAAGCCAAGCTGCGCGGCTACGAGGTCGGCCGATTCAGCTTCAACGTCAAGGGCGGCCGCTGCGAGGCGTGCCAGGGCGCCGGCACGAAGGTGATCGAGATGCACTTCCTGCCCGACGTGTTCGTCGAGTGCGAAGTGTGCCACGGCGCCCGCTACAACAAGGAAACACTCGAAGTCCACTACCGCGGCAAGACCATCAGCGACGTGTTGAACATGACGGTCGAAGAAGGCGTCCACTTCTTCGAGAACTTCCCGCCCATCCATCGCATGACCAAGGCCTTACAGGATGTGGGCCTCGGCTACATCAAGCTGGGCCAGCCCAGCACGCAGCTGTCAGGCGGTGAGGCGCAGCGCGTGAAGCTGGCGACCGAACTCGGCAAGAACCCCACCGGCCACACGTTCTACATGCTCGACGAACCCACGACCGGCCTGCACTTCGCCGACATCCAGAACCTGCTGAACGTGCTGAACCGCCTGGCCGACATGGGCAACACGATCCTGGTGATCGAACACAACCTGGACGTGATCAAGTGCGCCGACTGGCTGATCGACATGGGCCCGGAAGGCGGCGACGCCGGCGGCACGGTCATCGCACAGGGCCCGCCCGAGAAGGTGGCGCAGTCGAAAGGATCCCACACGGCCGAGTACCTGGGGCCGAAGTTGAAGGAAGGCGAGGAGCTGCGCAGGCGGCACGCGAAGGCATAGCTGGCGACAGCGGAGATCCCCAACCAACGCCCAAAAAGTACTAAAATACACCAAAATAGTATTTACTGCCCCAAGCAGTCGATATACTAAATCGGCCTGAATTAGTACGAATTGGGACATCTATGCATATCCCTCAAAAACCGCCAGCAACTGCAGAATGCTTTGAGGCGTGGCTTAAGCAATCGGCAAATTTCAATCAAATGCTTGCGCCGCCGCCAGGGTCGGGAAATGCAGACCGTTATCGGCATTGGGACAAGATCCGCTTCCTGGAGCCCCCAAAAGGTCTGTCACACAAGGCTTGGTGGGGAGGAATCAAGCTCTTCCGAGCCGGACTTGCCAAACCACTTCCACTGAAAGATGTACACGGCCAACCGTTTACTGTCGGCCTACCGGACCTAGCTCAACGCCGACTCCACGAGTTTGACTGCGATGCTGCCGGGCACATTCTGGTAAGCGACAACGTCGCCACGCCGGAAATGCGTGATCGCTACGTGATCAGCTCATTGATGGAAGAAGCAATCACTTCGAGCCAGATCGAAGGGGCAGCGACAACGAGGCTCGTGGCAAAGGAAATGCTTCGCACGGGCCGCAAGCCGCGGAATGAAGATGAGAGAATGATCGCGAACAACTACGCTGCGATCCGACACATTCGAACGATCATCAACGAGCCGCTAACCCGAGACCGAGTCTTTGCCCTCCATCGACTTCTGACCGAAGGGACACTCAAAGATCCTTCGGCAGTCGGCAGATTCCGACGCCCAGACGAAGACGTGCGCATTGAAGATGACGAAGATACTGTCCTTCACCGTCCACCCCCAGCAACGGAACTGGACGAACGAATGACGGCGATGTGTGCCTTTGGCAACGGAGACACTCCCGAACGATTTGTGCATCCAGTTGTTCGAGCCATCGCGCTGCACTTCTGGCTTGCGTATGACCATCCCTTTGTGGACGGGAACGGTCGGTGTGCACGCGCCCTCTTTTATTGGTGCATGCTTCGCAATGGTTATTGGCTGACCGAGTTTATCTCCATCTCGTCAGCGATCCGCAAAGCCCACATCAAATACGGGCGGGCATTTCTCTACGTCGAGACAGACGCAAACGACCTCACGTATTTCCTCCTCTACCACTTGGAGCTTATTCGAACAGCGATTGACGACCTGAAATCACACCTTCGACGAAAGATGGCTGAAACACGCGATGTCGAGAAGCTTCTTCGCGACAACGCGAACTTTAACCATCGACAAATCGCACTGCTTAGCCATTCTCTGCGACATCCAGATGCTCGCTATACAATAGCGTCGCATCAACGGAGCCACGGTGTTGTCTACGAAACGGCGAGGACAGACCTCCTCGACTTGGTATCCAAATCGCTTTTCGTAAGCATGAAGCGCGGCAAGACATTCGAATTCCGTCCCGTGCCACGTATCGCACAACTGCTGAAGCAAGCTCCTCAGATTACCTGATGCAGCACCCCGCCCACACCCTCATCGCGGCCAGGCTCGCGGCGATCGCCTCCATCGGCGCGAACTTCGTGTAGACCTCGATCTCGATCACGTGCCACTTCGTGCCGGCCACCCGCTTGGTCGCGTCGAGGACGCTCGCCCACGGGACTTGGCCCAGGCCGGGCGTCGTGCCGTCGTGCGGGAATTCCTTGATGTGCGTGCTCAACCCGCGGCCGGGGAAATCGAGCAGCGGCCGGACCGGGTCTTCGCCGCCCATCATCGCGTTGCCGGTGTCGAACTGGAGGATGAAGTCCTTCGGCGTGTTGCGGGCCAGGTGATACCACGCGCTCACGCCGTCGCTGAGCGGCTTCACGTCGGCGTCGTGCAGGTGGAAGCCGGTCTTCAGCCCGTGCGTGCGCAGTGCCTCGCTGGCCTTGGTGAAGCGCTCGGCCGTCTTCTTGCAGGCGTCGGGCGTGTTGCGCAGTTCCGCGGCCAGGCCGGGCACGATCAGGTACTCGCAGCCGATCGTCTTGTGGAATTCCACCGTCGCGGCCAGCTTGTCGCCTTCGAGCGTATCGAGGCCGGTGTGCGTGCCGCAGACCTTCAGGCCGGCGTCGGCGAGGAACTGCTTGATCTCGCTGGCCGAGTGCCCGTTGTAGCCCGCGAACTCGACGGCCGCGTAGCCCATCTTGCCGATGCGGCTCAGGACATTGGCCATGCCGGCCGACTTGATCTCGTCACGCACCGACCACAACTGAACGCCGAAAGGAATGCTCATCGCCTCGAAACTCCTGTTTGATACAGGCGGGCATTGTCGCAGTCGCAGAGCGAATCGCAACGACACGGAGGCGAATCGAAGATTGGGCACTTGCATTGGCCTGTACGTGATTGTTGCACTGACCGGACGCTGACGCCCGTGCAGTTGCATCGCACTGTAGTCCGTGCACGATGTCCGCATGCCCAACGAACGCGTCCTGCTCGTCGGCGCCGGCGGAATCGCCGGGGCCTGGCTGCCGAACATCGTCAAGGAACAACTCGCCGTCGTCGGCGTGGTCGACATCAAGAAAGAAAATGCTCAGAAGCGCATCGACGAGTTCAAACTCGACGGCGCGCGAGCGTTCGACTCACTCGACGCAGCGCTGCGCACCCTGCGCTCCGGCGGCGAGCGCGCAGCGGATTTCGCGATCGATCTGACGATCCCCGATGCCCACTGCGACGTCACCTGCAAGTGCCTCGAGGCCGGCCTGCATGTCGTCGGCGAGAAGCCGATGGCCAGCACCATCGAGCAGGCGAAGAGAATGGTCGCCACCGCGCAGCGCACCGGAAAGCTGTACATGGTCAGCCAGTCACGCCGCTGGGACACCAACCACGCCACCGTCGCGGCCACCGCGCGGTCGGGCAGGCTCGGCACGATCACCACCGTCGACTGCGACTTCTACATCGGCGCGCACTTCGGCGGCTTCCGCGACGAGATGCCGTCGCCGCTCGTGCTCGACATGGCCATCCACCACTTCGACCTGGTCCGCATGTTCACCGGCCTCGACGCGGTCAGCGTCTACTGCGAAGAGTGGAACCCCACGGGCAGCTGGTACAAGGGGGACGTCGCGGCCGTGTGCCTGTTCGAAATGCAAAACGGCGTCCGCTTCACCTATCGCGGCAGCTGGTGCGCCGAGGGCATGCACACCAGTTGGAACGGCGACTGGCGCGTCATCGGCACCGACGGCACGCTGCTCTACGACCACGACCAGCCGCCCCGCGGACAAGTGGTGGCCGACCGCTCGCAGATGAAGTTCCACTTGCCGCTGAAGGATCTGGACGTGCAGACGACGCCGGTCGAGAAGCCCCAATTCGCCGGCGGCCTGAACGAGATGCTGACGTTCCTGCGCACGGGCCAGCGTCCGCAGACCGAGTGCACCGACAACATCAAGAGCCTGGCGATGGTCTTGGCCGCCATTCAAAGCAGCCGCGAGGGTCGGCGGGTGAAGATCGAAGTCTGAAGTTCGAACTTCGGCATTTTCCGCAACCTTCTCTCCACCCCCGCGTCCATACGGGTGTCGTTCTTACAGGAGACATCCCATGGTCCGTCGATCGCTCATGCTTGCGTGCGGTTCTGTTCTGTCATTGACCTGCCTGGCCCTGGCTGACACCACGGTCCTGACGCCAAGCAAGGACGTCACGATCCGCATTGAAGTGCAGAAGCCGCCGCATCCACAGCCGATGGGCGAGGCTGACGTTCAGATCGCCCTGCTGCTGGACACCTCCAACTCCATGGACGGCCTGATCAACCAGGCGCGCACGCAACTCTGGAAGATCGTGAACGAACTGAACAAAGCGCAGCGCGACGGCAAGATGCCCCGCCTGCAAGTCGCGCTGTACGAGTATGGCAACAACAACCTCAGCGCCGGCGAAGGGTACATCCGCATGGTACTGCCGCTGACGAATGACCTCGACAAGGTCAGCGAAGAACTCTGGAAGCTCAGCACCAACGGCGGCAGTGAGTACTGCGGCCAAGTCATCCACGAAGCCGCGGAAGGCCTCACCTGGAGCGCCGATCCGAAGGTGTACAAGGCGATCTTCATCGCCGGCAACGAGCCGTTCACGCAGGGCGAGTTCGATTATCACAAGGGCGTCGCGCAGGCCGTCGGTCGCGGCGTAGTCGTCAACACCATCCATTGCGGCCCGCGTCAGGAAGGCGAACGTGGCATGTGGGCCGACGGCGCCCGGCTCGGCGAGGGCAAGTTCCTCACCATCGACCAGGACCGCGTTCAGGTGCAGATCAAGACGCCCTGCGATGAAGTCATCATCAAGCTCAGCGGCGATTTGAACAGCACGTACATCCCGTACGGCAAGGACGGCGAGTTCGGCTGTGCCCGGCAGATCGCCCAGGACGCCAACGCCGCCGCCGCCGCGCCCGAGGTGGCCGCCGCCCGCGCGGTCAGCAAGGCCAGCGCCAACTATCAGAACGCCTCGTGGGACTTCGTCGACGCCACCTGCAACGCCAAGACGGTGAAGTTCGAGGACGCCGACATGAGTCAGCTTCCCGAGGCGTACCGCAACCTGACGCGCGAGCAGCTTAAGACGAAGGTCGAGGAATTGGCCAAGCGTCGCGTCGAGCTTCAGGCGCAAATCGCGAAACTGAACGCCGAACGCGATCAGTACATCCAGGACGAACTGAAGAAAGCCGCCGGCCCCACCACGCAGCCCGACACGCTCGACACCGCCACGCTGGCGATCGTCCGCGAGCAGTTACAGGCGAAGGGGTTTGAGGTGAAGTGAGGCGAGTCTCGCGATTGTCGGAATGGAAATACCCCACGACGCCGGCGCCCTCCGCGGCCGGCGTCGTCATTTGGCAAACGATGGCTAGTCGACCTTTCCAGGCTTGGTCGCGCGTGCCATCGAGCAACGCGCAGTCCGCTCACGTCGAGTTTCGGGCACGCGGGAGATGCGCTTGCCACTCCGCGCCTGCAACGCGCGGAAGAACCCCGATCCCGCGATCGGACCGCCTGACTATTGTTCGCACTTCCACGCCTCGCGGGTGCGAGGCTTCTTCCGCTCACGTCTCACTTCTTCGCTCGCTGGAGGACCGCCATGCGCGTTCAGGACATCAAGGCCGCGACGCAAGAACAGATGCTACAGAACCTGCTCGACACGCTACAAAGCCTGCGGGCCGGCCACTTCACAGCCCGCATGACCGAAGGCTTTCCGGGTCTGTTCGGCGAGATCGCCCGAGTGCTCAATTCCCATCTCGAATCGCTCGGCCAGTTCGCGCGCGAGCACCATCGGTTGATGGAAGAAGTCGGCGTCACTGGCCGGCTCGGCGGGCAGATGGACGTCCCCGGGCTTGGCGGCGAGTGGCAACACATGCTCGACGACGTGAACCGCCTAGGCGGCAACGTCACCAACCAGTTCCGCGACGGCGCGAATGTCGTCCGCGACCTGCTCAACGGACAGCGGGCCGCGCGGATGACCGCGCAGTCGGTCCAAGGCGAATTCGCGAGTTTCCGAATCGACCTGAACCGCCTTGCCGATGAATTCGCCGCGCGTCGCGAGGCAACGCCCGTCGCGCCGGTCTGACGCCGCGAAGACGCAAGCGGCGGCGAGGCGCAACACTACATCGATTGCTGGCTCGCGCTCTCACAGCGGCCGATTTTCCACCTTGACGGCCACCCAGCCCCACTCGTCATGATGTCGAGTGCTGGTCGTTCTTTGGCAATCTGAATCGACTCGCGATCATGGAACGGGGTGGCCCGGATGTCCCAAAATGTCCCCGAAATCGAAATCGCATGTCAGCACTCCGATCGGCCGCGAACGCTTGGCCGGGCCAGCATTAGTGGGGTCGCCCGAGTCCCGAAAAGTGTGGGGGCTCACCCATGGCCGGGGACATGGGGCCACGATGCGCAGGCGCGTGCTTCCGCTTGTCTGGCCGCGAGAAGATTCGCCATGCCGTTCACTTCGATCGGCTACACGTCCGACTGTCGGAATCGACGCTCCGCAGGACAATCACGATCATTCATCCGTGCGAGGTCATTTCGGCAGACTGGAGGACTCCATGGCGATGGGGCTTTCACGTTCAACATTGATCCTGTCGATCGCGTTCATGTCTGCGCCATCCCTCGGGAGCGTGCTCGGTGGCAACAGTGTCGAACCGCGTTCGGTGGTCGACGGCGCCACGGGCATCCTGTTCTTCGACCTGAACCAGCCCGTCGTGGGCAATGGAACGGTGGACGCCTGGCAAATCTACGCCGGCCAGAAGAGCGGGATCGGCCAAGTCGAACTGCTGATCTTCCGACCCGGCGCGAACTCGTGGGCGTTCGTCGGCGCCAGCCCGCTGGAAACCGTGACGTGGGGATCGGCCAACACGTTCGCGCTGCCGAGTCCGATCGCGGTGCAGACGGGCGACCTCGTGGGCTGGTGGTATCCGCAGGGAACGGTCCCGTCGGTGACGTACGACCAAGCGGTGGGCCAGTCGCTCTACAACTACAACTGGGCTTCCGATCCGATTCCGGAAACGCATACGGACCTTCCCAATCTGTTCACGACGGCCTGGCATGGCCCCTGGAACGGGGACGCACGAACGTATTCCATTCAGGTGCTGGGAACGCTGCCCGAACCGGCCGTGTTGAGCTGCATAGGCTTGACCGCGTTGATGTTGGCTCGGCGCTGCCGTTGAGCAATGGGCCCGATCGGCCCGTTCGGGTTTGTGGTGCTCCCACGGCGTGCGGTAGGCTTGCGGCGTGATGTGACTGCGCCTCAATCGCAGAGACCCTCTACGCCTCACCATGCCACGAACCCCGGCCAGCAAGTCGACCAAGTTCAAATCCGCCACCGAGGCAGCCGAGGTGCGCCTGCCTCGCCATCGCCAGGTGTACGAAGCCCTGATGGGCGACATCGTCTCGGGCCGGCTTCAGCCGGGCGATCGACTGCCAACCGAAGCCGAGTTGGCCAAGTCGTTCTCGGCGTCGCGCTCGACGGTCGCCCGCGCAATGCGCGACCTGAAGAGTCGAGGCCTGCTGCTGCGTCAGCGCGGCGGCGGAACGCATCTGGCGAAGCAGGACACCCGCCGGATCGCACTCTTCGCGCCATACACCAGCACGCCTTCAGAACTAGGCTTCATCGGCGGACAGATTCACGGGCACCTGTCCGAACTCGCCGCCCAGCGCGGCGACCACCTGCGCCTGCAACTCCTGGCCAGGCCCGAATCGGGCGATCATCACGACGAAATGCTCGCGGCCGCCCAGACACTCATTCAGCAGAGCGTCTCGGGTGTCTTCTACTATCCGGTCGAGCTGCCGCAAGACCAGATGCACTACAACCAACTGGTGGTCGACAAGCTCCGATCAGCAGGCATCGCGGTGGTGGCGATCGATCGTGACATCGTCAGCTTCCCACAGCGCAGCGCGCTACCCTTAGTGACGTACGACAATCGTCGCGCGGGCTACCTGCTGGCGGACCACATGGTGCGTCAGGGCTGCAAGCGAATCGTGTTCGTAGGGCTGCCGTTCGTGTCGAGCGTGGCGTCGGATCGGATGCGAGGGTATCTGGAAGCGCTCGCGGACCATCGGCTGCCGATCGATTACGCGCTGATCGTGTCGGCGCAGCTCGACGAACTGACGGCCGACTTCGTGAAGGACATCGTCGAGCGACTGAAGCCCGACGGCATCGTCTGCAAACAGGATCACTATGCGGCACTGATCAGCCGGCACCTGAGCGGCATGGGCGTGACGATCGGCAAGGACATCCGCCTGGCCGGCTTCGACAATCAGCCGTTTGCGGGATTGCTAACGGTGCCGCTGACGACGATTCGCTTCCCGTTCGAGCCGTTCGTGCGAGTGTGCTACGACCGGCTGACCGCGCAGATGGACGACGCGTCGGCGGCAAGTCTGGGGATGTCGCTGATCGACGTGGAACTCGTCGTTCGCGCCTCGACCACGGGCGAAGCGACGGACGCATAAAAAATCGACGCCCGCGAAGGTTCGCGGGCGTCGATGAGTCGAGTTTAAGGGTAGTGATTACTTCACCAGGCGCAGCGCGAACGGGTAACGGTATGGAATGCCCTGTTTCATCGTGGGCATGCCCTTGACCAGCGAAAGGACGATATTGAGCACGATCAGGGCGAACATCGCCAGCGTGCCGAGGATGGCAAGTTTGGCGATCACGAACGCAATGATCACGGTTAGAATGGCGATCGCCACGTACGCCAAGGTCAGTGTGATGCCCCAATTGAGTGTTTCTTTGATTTGATCCTTAACGAATGGCGAGGCGTCCTTCTTGACCAAGAGGAGGATCAGTGGCCCGAGCCACGCGGTGAGCGCAGCGAGAATGTAGATCACCGTCGCTTCGGACTTGTCGGCTTCCGTTGCGGGCGGGCCCGAGTAGCCGGGGGCATTGGTGAAAGCGGCCATCGGATCAGAGCTGGGCGTCGACATAGCAGTCTCCTTGAGTGGGACCTGTGAGAGATGAGAAATCAGTTTAACCGTCACGTGCGGTTCCTGTACACGAAAAAGACAACGGGCGGAGCACGGGGTTGGATGCCCTGTTCCGGGCATGCGTCGGCTGAACAAGCGACCTGCCACAACCGCGGAGGGATGGCAAGAACACGTGCCGGCATTGGACCGGACGCAAGGAGGGGCTGTGGATCGGGGGACTCCCCAGAACGACACCGAAGGCGTTTGTGGAAAAACGCGATCAATGAAGCCGGATTCGCGACGACCAAAGGGAAGCCGATCAGGCGGTCCGCTTTGATGCCGCCTTCGCCGCCCGTTCGGCGCGGAGTGCGGCGACAGCCTTGTCAGCCAGTTGCATGAGGTCTGCAGTCAGATCAAGAATCTTCTGCTTCTCGGGGTCTTTCGTCTTCGTCGGCCCGAGCGCGTCGAGCAGCAGCGCACCCATCGGCACGTCCAGCGCGTCGGCGATCGTTCGGAGTTGATGCGTCGACAGGTCTCGCTCGGCGGCTGCCACGCGCGACACGAACGACTTGTCGACGCCCAGCACGTCGGCGATGTCGTTCTGCGTCATGCCGCGCTTCTCGATGAGATACTTCATCAAGTCGGCGGCCACCTTGTTGTTTCGGGTTCTGCGTCGCATGAGTCAGTCGTCATCAATGATCGATCGGATCACGGCCATGAGTTCGATCACTTCGTCGATCTCTTCGAGCACCAGAAACGCATCGAAATGCGTGACGCCTCGCTTGAGGTCGAGCAACGCGTCTTCGAGGTCCTCCCGTGCCCATCGCAATTCATCGTCGAGAACGGCCCGGTCGCGCGTCTCATCGATCAGCTCCTTGCCACGACGATACAGGTCTCTGGCGGAATCAAACGCGTCCATTCGCGTGTCTCCGTTCAGCTACCTGACCCACGATCCGCCGGCGCAGGGTGTGCAAGCGCACGGGGCTCGAGGTCAGTGGATGCGACGCTGGTTGGCGCGGCATCACTCAACCTCGAACCCACAAGCCGCGCTCCGCACTCGGCAGTGAAGTCCGACAAAAGGAACCAACAGATACGCGATGCGGAGCTATCGCGTCTACACCTGTCCGCTGGGATAGCGGTCCATAGTCCGAAGAGACTAAGGAAGGAGGGCGTGCGGCCGCGCCGAGCAGCGCGGCGGTGTTTTGCACAGCAGTCATACCCAGCATAGCATACCAATTGACAATTAGTCAACCCCGCCGAAACCATCTTTCAAACCCGCCGAAACCACTTTCGCCCGCTTCTGAAAGGTCTACCATCAACCTGTCATGCCCTCTTTCGACATCGACCCGATCCTCGCCGGCAAGGCCCGGCTGACCGACGCACAGGCGCTCGAGCTGTACCGCACCGCCAGCCTTCACGACCTGGGCGAGTGGGCCAAGATCGTCTCCGACCGCCTGCACCCCGAAGACAGCCGCACGTATGTCATCGATCGCAATATCAACTACACCAACGTCTGCACGGCCAAGTGCACGTTCTGCGGCTTCCGGCGCGATCACGACGACGCCGACAGCTACACGCTGAAGTTCGAAGAGATCGGGAAGAAGATTGAAGAGCTGATTTCGATCGGCGGCACGCAGATCCTCATGCAGGGCGGCATGAACGACCGCCTGCCCGTCGAATGGTACGAAAACCTGCTGCAGTTCATCTCGACCAACTACCCGAGCGTGCACATCCACGCGTTCAGTCCGCCGGAGTTCGTGGAGTTCGAGCGGTTCTTCGGCATGGACGTGCGCGACATCCTCCGCCGCTTCAAAGCCGCCGGCCTGAAGACCGTCCCCGGCGGCGGCGGCGAGATCTTCGCCCCGCGCGTCCGCAAGCGCATCGGCTCGACCAAGTGCTCCGGCGACGACTGGCTGCGCGTCATGCGGGTCTGCCATGAAGAAGGCATGAACACCTCGTGCACGATGCTGATCGGGCACATCGAGACGATTCATGACCGCATCAGCCACATGAGCGCGCTGCGTGACATGCAAGACTACGCCCTTGGAGTGGGCAGTGGGCAGTGGGCAGTGGACAGAAACGAAGTAGCGATCAAAGCTCGCGTACCCGGAGCTTTCGCCAAGTCCGTCCTGCCCACTGTCCACCGCACACTGCCCACTGGCGCTTACACCGCGTTCATCCACTGGCCGTTCCAGCGTGAGAACGTCCCACTCGGCCGCGCGAAGGAGTACGACCCTTCCCTGCACGGCGACTTCGATTCGCTCGAAAACGAAGACGTTCAGAAGGGCCGCGTCGTGCGCAGTGCCGGCGCGAACGAGTATCTGAAGATGCTCGCGCTTGCACGGATTTACTTCGACAACATCCCCAACATCCAGAGCAGTTGGGTGACGATGGGCCCGAAGATCGGCCAGCTCGCGCTCAACTTCGGCGCCAACGACATGGGCGGCGCGATGATGGAAGAGAACGTCGTCAGCGCCGCCGGCACGACGTACAAGCTGGCCGTGCGCGAGTTGTGCCGGCTCATCCGCGAGGCCGGCTGGGTGCCGGTGCAACGCGATCAGTACTACAACACCGTGAAGCGCTGGGACAGCCCCGACTCGCCCGACCTCCAGCCCGACCCAAACGCCACCACGCGCGACGTGAAGCCGGTAAACGACAAGACCTGGATCGGCGCCGCCCCGGGCCTGGACGACGTCAACGCCCGCATCACCGGCACAAACGACGGAGCCGATCAGTCGAAGAAGCTGCAATTGACCGTGCTGGGCGAGTAATCCAGTCCTATTTCGCTTGCATCACATCCGTCCCGTGAAGAAGCTGGAGCGATGGGGTTTCATTACGTTCGTTTCAGCGCCGGCTCTGCATTCGTGTTGGCCGCCTCCACGTTCGGGAACCCTGTCGCCCACGGGGTAAGCGTCGCTTCGAAGTATTTCGTGACGTATATCGACACGCCCGGTATGACGTCGAGCAACGTTTCCGTCTGGGACATCAACAGCCGAGGCCAGATCAGTGGCGGGTCGAACACCGCAGGTTATCCGTTCGTCTGGACGCCAGGCGCCACGAGCGCGGCAACCGGCACTACAACCAAGTTGCCGATGCCCCTGATTCGGAACGGAATAGGCGGCGGCACGACCCCCTACACTGCTGGGTCTGCCTGGGGAATAAATGACTACGGACAGTTGGCCGGTTATGCCGGCGCGGAAGCTCGCGCGTTGCTGTGGACGCCGAGCGTGGCCAATGGTGCGACATACTCGTTCGTCGACCTGCTGACGACCACGGGCCAGCCCGCGCATGCCGCATACCACGTCAATGCGCTCGGGCAGGTTTCGGGTCGGTACGGCGGGCTGCTCTGGTCGCCGAGTACGCCGAACAGTCCCACCAACATGACGTTGACACTCGTCCCCCTCGGGCCCAATGGCGACACCACACCGGACGCCATGGCCATCAACGATCGCGGCGACATGACGTCCTTCTCGAATGCCGGCGGCTACTGGCGGCCGGCCACTCCGAACGGCACCGTCGGTACCCGTGTCGCTGCACCGCAATTACGGTATCTGAACAACGTAGGACTTGCCGTCAGTGGCACTGGAATCGCGGATGCCTATGTCGTGCGCATTTCTGACGACGCGATTCCCACCATCACGACGATCTACACCAAAACGGGTGACATTGCCTATGAAGTGAATGACGCAGGGACCGTCGTCTTCGGCTCAGGGGATGTCTGGAGCGAATCGGACGGCCTGATCAACATCTTCCCTCGCCTTGAAACGCATAGCGCCGCGGGTGTCAACGGCCTTCAACTCCGCGCGATCAACGAGACTGGCCAAATGGCAGGCAAGGTTCTTCGCGATGAGGACAACAATCCCTCTACACCGGACGTCACGAGTCCAGTTCTGTTGACGCCGCTGACGGACGGCGACGCCAACGTCGACCGCGTCGTCAACTTCACCGACCTGCTCACGCTCGCGTCGCACTACAACGACTCGACTGGCGCGACTTGGCTGCAAGGCGATTTCACCGGCGACGGGGCCGTGAACTTTGCCGACCTGCTTCAACTCGCGGCCAACTACGGCAGCGGGCCGACCGGCACGTTCGCGGATGACTGGGCACTCGCGCTGTCGCTCGTGCCCGAGCCGACGCTCGCGCTCTCCCTGCCGCTTGCCGCACTGATGCTGCGTCAGCGGCGCGTCGGCTGAAGCGCTGTCACTTTGGCGCGTGGTTCTGGTTCTGCGCCGCGAGAATTTGCCGGATCGCGCCGAGGTGATAGGCCGCGTGCGCGATGCTGGCCAGCGTACCGGAGGCAGTGAGGTCGTCGTACTCGCGCGGCTGTTTCACGTGCTCCTGCCACGTCGCGACTTCGGTACGGAAACGCTTCAATAGGTCACGCCACGCGGGCTCGTCCACGTGCGTCCTCTTCCAACTCGCGCTCCAGTCGGCGCCAGCGAACGGGTTCGCCTCCCCGCCGGCCCAGCGGTTCAGCAAACTGAGGGCGAACAAGACGTGATCGACATGCGCAGCCACCGTCGTCAGCCCCGGCATCGGGCGGGCCGACGCAACCTCGGCACTCAGGGCGTCAAGTTGCGCCAGGAAGCCCGGATCGCCGCGATTGAGAATGAAGGCGGATTGATCCGTTGAACCATCAAAAAGCTCACGGAGCAAAGTTGATAAGGCTCGAATGAACACGGAATCGGCGTTGGAGCTTGGCATGACGGAGTCTAGGCAGAGGTCGTGCGATGTACCGTCCCACGCCGCGGCTTTTTACTTGACGAACACAATGCAGCCGGGCCATTCTGCGGGACACACACCTCAGCGGGAGTAGGGAAATGCGCAAGAGTCTTGTTCTGGCCATGTCGGTCGTGTCGGTTTCGACATCACTTCTGTCCGCACAGACCTGGGTCGGCCCACTGAACGGCTCGGCGAACGATCCGACCAACTGGTCGGGTGGTGTTGTGCCGGCTTCGGAGTCGACCGTCACGTTCAACAACGCGACGTCGTCTGCCGTGTTCAACGGCTCGCTGAGCGTCAGCACGATCAACTTCGACAACGGCACGACGACGCTGGACCTGAACCACTACGCACTCACCGCGGGCGGGACCGTGAACATTGCGTCGGGCACGGGGGCTTCACCGCAGCACGCGAACGTTCTGCTGAAGAACGGGGCTCTCACCAGCGGGCCACTCATTCTCGGCAAAGGAAGTTATGCAGTCGGTGAGTTGGACATCGCGTCCGGGACGACCGTACAAGCAACCCAAGTTCGACTTGGCTATCAGCTCAATGCTTCCGGCCGAATAATGCTTGCCGGGTCGGGAGCAACCTTGCTGGCAACCTCCACGATCGAAATCGGCGCGATGACTGCCGCAACCGGTGAGTTGGCCTTAACCGACGGTGCTTCAGTCCAGTCGTCCTCAGCCGTTAGGGTCGGCATGGGCATCGGTGGCTATGGTTCACTAACGATGCGCGGTGCCGGCACGCGACTAACCGCTACTTCACTTCACTTTGCGGAAAGCGGGACGGCCAGCATGCGGATCGACAGCGGCGCGCTGGTCAACCTTGTCGGGATGTTCGATAC
The DNA here is from genome assembly GCA_047600945.1 of Tepidisphaeraceae bacterium. Lineage (GTDB taxonomy): Bacteria > Planctomycetota > Phycisphaerae > Tepidisphaerales > Tepidisphaeraceae > JASGKC01. The sequence continues at coordinate 43,479 of JASGKC010000001.1, forward strand.
CGCATCCAATCCCTCGGTCGGAACGGCATCGATTGCGATCGACGATGCCACGGTCGTCTGTTCTGCGGCAGCGCTTTACCTTGGCACAACCGAAATCGCCAATGGAGGAACGCTCGTCACATTTGCGGCATCCGCTACATCGATCAGCAACGGATCGCTGACGCTGAACGACGGCTCCATCGTTCTCGCATCGGGCTGTCGCCTTCAGAACGGCGGAACGCTGCGCGGAAACGGACGAATCCGAGGCGCACTTTACAACACATCGACCGGTTTGGTGACCATCGGCACGGGCCAATCACTGCTTGTCGATGGAACCACAACCAACAGTACCAACAACGGCATCATTGCCATCAGCGGCGGCGAATTCACTGTCACGCGCGGCTTCGATAATGGTAGCGGCGGGCTGATCACCGGACGTGACGCCACCATTCGGTTTGGCGACGGCTCCTCACTTCTCAGCTACAGTGCCTCGTCCGGTCAGGTCGCATTCCTGGCCGGATCGAACAACGTTGTCTTCGGCGACCTCAATGTCAGCAGCTCCGCCAAGATCACCCACACCGGCAACTCCACCACCACCTATTACGACGACATCGTCAACAACGCGACCGTCCAGACCGACGCCGGCTCGACCGCGAACTTCCTCGGCAGCGTCTCCGGCTCCGGGACATTCACGGGCGCCGGCACCAACGTGTTCTTCGCCGACATGCGCCCGGCAACAGCCCGGGCACACTCACGTTCGACAGCACCGCGATCTTCAATCCGGGCTCGTCGATCAACGTCGAACTCGCCGGCACGAAGTCCGCTGAATACGACCACGTCGTCTCGACGAGCCACATTCTCGGGTCGGTCACACTGAAGATGGGCCTGTACAATGACTTCGTCCCCCTGCCCGGCACGCGCTTCGAGAAGATGATGGCGTCGACCGACAAGCCATTCGCGTTCGACAGCCTCAGCGCGGTGAATGCGACCGGTTTGGCCGGCCTGACGTTCACGCCGCAGATGACGGACGACAAGCTATCGGTCTACGTCGATGTGACCGGCCAGTCGGGCGATGCAACGCTCGACGCGGCCGTCAACTTCAGCGACCTGCTGGTGCTGGCGTCGAACTACGGCACGACCGCCGGGGCGACCTGGCTCCAGGGCGACTTCACTGGCGACGGGGCCGTGAACTTCAACGACCTGCTCGAACTCGCTTCTCACTACGGCATCGGCGCGACCGGCTCGTTCGCCAGCGACTGGGCGCTGGCACAGGCGCAAGCACCAGAGCCGACGACACTTCTGCTTCTCTTGCCGGCCGCGGCCCTGCAACGACGACGCTCCGTCTGAGCGCCCAAACGAGCCCCACACTCCATCATTTACACTGATTCGCCCGGCAATTTCACGTTGTCAGGACTTGAACGGTGTATTTAGACTGCTGGGGCAGATCTAGTAGTTCGCGGCTCAGGGAGAAATCACATGTCATTCCAGAACCGGCTGGCCGCGCGTGCGCGGCGGTGCCGTCGTCTTTCGGCCATTGGCCTCCTCGCGGCGGCGTGTCTGTCGAACTCGCCCGCGCGGGCGGCGGTAATCAACAGCAACTGGAACGTCGGCAACGGCAACTGGAATATCGCCGGCAACTGGTCGCCGTCGGGCGTGCCGATCAACGGCGTGAACACCTACAACGTGTCGATCGGCAACCTCGCGATCGCATCCGGCGCTCAGGTCACCTACATCCCAGCCGTCGGCACGAGCAGCACCATCTCGACCCTGACGGTGTCGAACAACGCCGATCTGGTGACCAACGGCCTACAGCTCAACGTGCTGGCCACCACGACGATCGACGGCGTCGGCTCGACGATCCGCGTCGATCCGCACGCCTCGCCCGGCACGCCTGCGCTGCAAGCGGCCACCCTGCTTCTGAACAACGGCGGCGGCCTGACGATGTCAGGCGGCATCGCGTCGATCAGCGGCGGGCAACTCGAAATCAACGCCGGCAGTGTCCTGGCCGGGCACGGCCAAGTGGACGCCGGCAACTTCGACGCCATCGTCACGCAGGCCTTCGAGAACTCGGGCCTGCTCCAGTTGCAAGGCAATACCGCAGCGCCGCAGACGCTGACGATTCACGCCAACGGCGTCGACACCATCGACCTCGACGGCGATTCCGAAGCCGGCGTCGTCGACGCCGACAACGCGCTGGCCAACATCAACGCCGACAGCGTCACACTCATCATCGACGGCGCGCTCGCCGACCCGTTCGGCGGTCTCGCCGGCGCTTCACTACAGATCGGCCAGCGCGACACCGTGACGTTCACGCGCGACTTCTCCATCGCCGGTCCGGCCGCGATCTCGATGACCGGCGGCACGAGCGTCGCCACTCTGAACGGCGCGGGCAAGATCACGTCGATCACCGGCGCGACGTTCAGCATCACCAATGCCGCCGTCATCACCAACGACATGACGTTCAGCGGCACCGCGAACACGATCACGGTCAACGGCAACTCATCGCTCGAACTGGCCGGTACCGTGACAGTCCCCCACGCCGCCGCGTTCGTCTTCCCGACTTCGACGTCGGAGCTGGTCATCTCCGGCACCACCGCCATCAACGACGTTGCCGGCGACTTCAACTTCGACGGCACCGGCATCTCCACGACCACCGTCAAGGGCAACGGCGCGCTCAACCTGACCGTGAATCATGTCGACCAGGGCGACGATCTGTACGGCGGAACGCTGAACCTCGTCGACAACGGCGACCTCTTTGTCAACAACGTGGCCAACGTCTGGACGATGGCCGGCACCATCCACAAGTCGAGTGCAGGCTCGTCGAGCGTCACGGGCGATTCGCTCAATCTGACCGGCGCGATCACCGTCGACGCGGGCGGTTCGCTCGCACTGCCGACGACGACGCTGGCATCGTCGTCGAACACCACGGTCAACGGCACTCTCACGCTCGGCGGCGCTTCGGTTCTCGCAGGCCCGAGTGCGCTCACGGGCACCGGCCTGCTGCGCCTGCTTGGCACATCAACCGTCACGGCGAACACCACGATCAACACCACCAGCTTCGACTGGGACGGCAGCGGCGCGGGTACCACGCACACGATCAACGACGGCATCGTCTTCACCCTCAACTCCACCACGTGGGACGCCGACGACGCCGGCGACATGGACGACCCGATCAACATCGGCGGCACAGGCGGCACCCTCGCCGTGAACAACGTGCCGAGTTGGACGATGACGCGCACGCTGACGACGAACACCAGCGTGACCGGCATCACGTCACTCAACGGCAACTCGCGGATGATCCTGAGCGGCGCCAGCGCCATCTGGAACGCCAACGGCCAGACCGCCGTCAACGCACCGGTGACGTTCGGTACCGGCTCGACCGCGAACATCGCCGCGGCGGGCTTCATCCGGCTCAACGGCGGCGACGCCGTGTCGGTCTTCAACCGCATCGAAGGCGGCATCATCAACGGCCCCGGCCCGCTCGTCGCGATCAACACGCACGAGCTGCGCGGTTTCGGCACGATCAACGCGCCGATCACCTTTCAGAACGCCAGTTCTCTTCGCGCCGACGACGGAACGTTGACGATCAGCGGCGCGATCAACCAAGTGTCGACGATCGGCACGGCCGACAATGACGGCACGCTGAACGTGGTCAACGCATGGAACTCGAATGTGGCCGCCAGTGTGGTGCTGAACGGCGGCACGCTTCAGGGCGGCACGATCACGGTGGCCAACGCTAACGGCATCAAGGGACGCGGGTCGGTGTCGGCACGCGTGGTCAACAACACGCGCCTGGAAGCGAACATCGCCGCGAGCACGCTGGTCTTTGAGACGGCCGCCAACGACAACGACTGGGACGGCGGCGCCAACACCGGCATCCTCGCCGCCAGCAACGGCGGAACGCTCGAAGTCCGCGACAACGCGACCTTCACCTATGGCGGCACCATCACCGCAACCGGCGGCAGTAGGGTTTATGCGAAAGGGTTTGGCTTCAACTTCGCCACAACTTCCGTGGTCAACCTGACCAACTCCACGCTACAAACCGACGAATCAACCAACTTCGACGGCGCGATCAACGTCGCCGTGGGTGGCGATTCCACGATCACCGTGCAGGTGAACCGCTTCCTCACGCTCGGATCGACCAGCGTCAACACGCTGGGCAGCAACCTGCGTCTGGTGACCAACAACGGCAGCATCGAGGCCGGCGCGAGCTTCAGCGGCAGCGGCGCGGTCATCGTGCCGGCGAGCAGTCATCTGATCCTGGAGCCCAACGCGAACGTCAACACGCTGCTGGCGGTCGACGGCACGCTGCGCCCGTCTGGATTTAACACGGTGGGCGTGGAAAGCACCAAGGACCTTCAGGTCGGCCCGACCGGACTGCTCGAATTCGAACTCACCGGCACCCTGCTGAATCAGTACGACCGCCTGACGGTAAGCGGCACCACGGTGCTGGATGGCTATGTCGTGCTCGATATCGACGGCGCGTTCGTGCCGACGCTGGGCCAGACGTTCAACCTGATCAGCTCGACCGCCGGCGTGATCGGCACGTTCGACAGCGCCGACATCTCGGGCATGCCGGCCGGGCTCACGTTCGCGATGAAATACACGCCGACGCTGGTGCAGGCCCAGGTCGTCACGAAGCCGCTCTTCACGGCCGACTTCGACGACGACGGCGATGTCGACGACACCGACCTGGCCATCTGGCGTCACGCCTACAATCTGAACCAGCTCGGCGACGCCGACGGCGACAACGATTCCGACATCGCCGATTACACGATCTGGCGTCAACAGTACGGCTCGAAGCCGCAGTCGTTCGCGGTATTTGAAGGGAACAGCGTCCCCGAACCGGGCACGGCCCTGGGCCTGCTCAGCGCTGCGCTGCTGGCGCTTCGACGCCGCGCCCGGCGCATGCCCATGGCGTGCGCGGTGGCGGCCGCCGCGCTGCCCGCGAGCACAGCGCTGGCGGATGCGACGATTTCGATCAACTTCAACGGACTCGTCGGCCCCAACAGCGAGTGGGTGGTGCAGGTCACGCCCCAGGCGGGCAACATTCCCGGCTCCGGTGCGGCCCTCGCCACGGAACTGGGCATCGAACTGACCGCCGGCACGATCGTCAGCGCCACCAAGAACGCCGCGCTCTGGCCCTACAACCTCCCGGGCACGCCACCGGCCGGCTACCCCACGCTGCCGCAGTTCAACGACAGCGTGCCGCTGGCGATCAGCGGCGACAACAAAAAGCTCTTCACCTCGCTGGGCAGCAATCCCGTTGCCAGTGCAACGCCCGTGGAACTGATGCGCATCGTGACGGCCGGGACGGGCCTCACGTCGCTGCGCTGGGGCAAGTACGTGATCAACGCACGCAACGGCGCGCTCATCGCACAGAACGGCGTTCTGTATTCGTCGGTCAACGGCGAAAGCACGCATGGCCTGGCTGGCGACTTCGACAGCGACGGAACGCTCGACGCGGACGACATGGATCTCATGTACGCCACGCCAACGGGTTCGACGCTGGGATTCACACCGCCCGCGTTCGCCATTTACGATCTCAACGGCAACACGGTCGTCAATAAGACGCCGCAGGCCGTCAACAGCGATGCCGACGTGTGGGTCCACGCGCTCAAGCACACCGAGTACGGCGACATCGACCTTGACGGCAAGGTGAATTTCTCCGACCTGCTGGTGCTGGCTTCGAACTACAACGCGCCGACGGGCGGCTGGGCGCAAGGCGACATGGACGGCGTGGAAGGCGTGGCATTCGGCGACCTGCTGCTGCTGGCGGCCCACTATGGCTTCACCTCGACCGGCACCTTTGCGGCTGACTGGGCGTTGGCCCAATCGATGGTGCCCGAGCCCACCCTTGCCGCTGGCCTGGGGACGGCCGGCTTGCTGTTGCGACGTCGCCGGTCTTGATCGGAACGTTTCACCTTGACGTTCGCGCCATCAATGCCTTGTGCTGAAACCGATGGCCACGTTCGGTGGTGGCCTTAAATCCGATTGACAGAACGCGCATCGGCTCCACACACTGAACGTCATGCGGACGGGGATCGGCACGGCAATCGTATTCTGTTGGGCCGCGACGGCTTTGGCGTCGCCTCGTTACTTCCTCACGCCGATCGATGTACCGGGCACGCTTCCAGGGCGCGTCTCGGCGGTCGATCTGACCGAATCAGGCGACGTGCTCGGCCACCTGTTCACCACCACACCAACCAGCACCTACTACCAGACGAAACAGCCCTACGTCTGGCTGCATGGCAGTTCACCCCCAACCCTGATCGCGCATGAACTCGCCCTGCCGACTGACATCACCGAGACGTACGGCACCGGCGCGACGGAGATGAACGCGTCCGGCGTCGTCACGGTGCAGTTCACGTCGCTCGGTTCCACCACCGAGAACCTCTGGACGTGGACGCCCGACTCGCGCGGCAGCGTGAGCGGTGTGTGGCGACAGTTCACGGCACCGAGTGGATCGTTCTCATGGGCAGTGGATGCCTCTATCAACGATGCCGGCTTGATCCGCGCACGCGGCGGGCAGGCGTTGCCTTCGAAGCAAGCACTCATCGATCCTCACCCGGATGGCACCTACACGCTCACGATCTACCCCGACCTCGGCGGCACCGGCGGTACGAGCGGCGAAGGCCTGAACGCGTCGGGTCAGTTCGTCGGCGGTTCGAGCACCCCCAGCGGCAAGACGCACGCGTACATCAGCAGCCCATACGGATCAACGCCGGCGCTCACCGACCTCGGCGCGATCTACTCCAGCGACGCAACGACATTCGCCTGGGCGCTCGACGACGCCGGCAACGTCGTCGGCCTCGATAGTAGCGGCCGCAAGGTGATTCGCTGGCTGCGCGGCAACGCGGGTCAGTACACGGCCGACGCCCTCTCGTTTCCGGCGGCCTACGCGTCGGGTGGCACGCCCGTCGACCTGAACAGCAGCGGCGCGTTCGTCGGCACATTCATCGACCGCGCCCAACCGGCAATGCCTTACGTATGGACGCCGGCATCCGGCTTCGTGAACCTGAACACACTGCTGGAATCGACCAGCGGCGCCGGCCATGTACTGACGGAAGCGCTACAGATCAATGACGCCGGCCAGATCATCGCGCGAACGACGCAGGATATGGACAACAACGCGTCCACGCCGGGCGTGATTCGCTGGGTGCTGCTCACGCCCGGCAACCCGGGCGACACGAACTTCGACATGGCTGTGAACTTCGCCGACCTGCTGACGCTGGCCAGCCATTACGGACAGACGACGGGCGCGACATGGCTTACCGGCGACTTCACCGGCGACGGCGCCGTCAACTTCAACGACCTGCTGCAACTGGCCGGGAACTACGGCAAGCCGACGACGGGCTCATTCGCGGGGGACTGGGCGCTGGAGCAAGCACTCGTGCCGGAGCCGACAGCACTCGTGGCGATCGGCCTCTTGCCCCTCTTGGGCCGACCACGTCGCGTTTGATTCACGAATTGACGAACGAGCGAATCCGCTCGCGATACGCCTCGGCATCGCGATGCAAAGCCAGCACGTGGAAGGCTTCGGACTCGATCCAGTGGACGTCCCGCGGGTTGCCGCGCGCGGTCAACGCCACGTCGAGTGCCGTCACGTCATCTTTCGGAACGAACGGATCGTTGCCGCCGTGGATGAGCATCACAGGGCAGCGAATCCTCGGCAGCGTGTGGATCGGCGCGACAGCGTCGAAGTCCGCGCCAGCGGTTCGCTCGGCATGACGAATCGCGAGGTACTGCATCGAGCGCAGCGGCGCTGCGATCAGCCGCGCGTGATTCTGCGCGGCACGACGATAGTGCGCGTACACGCTGTCACAGACAACCGCACTGACATCGTCACGTTGCGCAGCACACGCGAGCACCGTCGCACCGCCCAACGACACGCCGAACAGCGCCACCGAAGACGCTGCTTGCGGCTTGGCGTCCTTCATCAGATCAATCACGCGTTCGAGGTCCTGCGCCTCGAAGAACCCGCCGGTGCTGGTCGTCCCCTGCGAATCCCCGTGCGCCCGCAGATCGATCGCCAGCAGGTTGAAGCCCAGGTCGCGCCACGTCGGCGCCCAGGCGAGCGCGCCGATCTTCGAGTCGGCGTACCCGTGCACAAGAATGCACGTCCGCGTGCTCGGCGTCGGGTGCGGCATCCACCACGCGGCGATCTGCAACTCACGTCGCTTTTCGCACGAGCCCTCGCCGGCCGGTACGGTGAAGGTCAGGGGCTCGAACTCGGCGATGCCCACGTCGGCCGGCCCCGTGCGTTGCAGGACGCGCAGCGCCTTGCCCTCGGTCATGCGCGGCGGATGCAGCAGCATGTCGGACATCTGGCGCAGCGCCACCACGATCAGCACCAGTGCCGCCAGCGCGAAGACGATCGAAAGCCAGATGATGGAAGTCAGCATCCAGGCCGCGCGTCAGTTGGAGACTTTGTCGACGAACTTCGCGAAGCCCTGCGCTTGCGTCTCGAGGCGCTTGGCGATGTCGGCGTCCGAAAGCCGTTCCTGAGTGTCGAACTTCGTCTGAATCTGCGGGATGAACACACGATCCGGAAACAGGTGTGCGTTGCGGTACGAGAAAACCTGCGCGAGTTGCTCGACCGAACGCAGCGCGCCCCACAGCCCGGCCGACAGGCCCGTGAACGCGACCGGCTTGGCGATGAAGCTCTCGGGGAACTTCAGCAGGTCGATGAAGTACTTCAGCACGCCGGGGAAGCTACCGTTGTATTCCGGCGTCACGATGTGCAACCCCGATGCAGCCAGCACACGTTGCTGAAGCGCCTGCACGCTCGCGGGCTTGCTGGCATACGACTCGGGCAAGAACGCCTCGGCCGGCAGTTCGGTGAGCGACAGCGCCTCCACCGGTACCTGAGCCTGTCGATAGAACCCGGCCAGCACCTCGGAAATCCGACGCGTGTTCGATGCCGGACGATTCGTGCCTGAAACGATAAGGATGGGGCGTGTGGGCATGGATAGAGGGAGTTGATAGTTAGTAGTTGCCGGTTGGTAGTAAAGGCTCTTCGCGCTCCACTGGCAACTACCAACTTCTTCCCTCAAATGAATTCGCCACCGACCTCGAACGTGCCGTCGCTGCGTGGGGCGATGCGCATGACGCGCAGCCTGCTGTGCAGCGTGAGTGGGCCGACGTTCAGGTCGATCCGGTAGAACCCGCCGTTGCGTGGCTCGAGGGCGGCCCGGAAGTCGCAGCCGTGGAGGGAGACATCCGTCACGAGAACCTGAAGGGGCCGAACTGTGTCGGTCGCGTCGAGCGGCGTGAGGCGACCGAGGGCGACGACGCTCTCGCGGTGGCTGCGGCGTCGCTCCACCTGGAAGCCGTCAATCTCGCTGGGCACTGGCTCGTGCATGGCTCGTCCGTCCCTAGGCTTGCTGAAACATCCATCGACTTGAATGCTGCGACGATTTGCTCGATTCGCACGAACCCGCGAGGCCGGTAACTGCGGCGAACAGCGCCATCGCCCTCCCGCGACGCGTCGGTTGCGGGTAAGACGCACGCATGGCGACCCCCATCCGCGCTGCCACTCGTGCCGATATTCCGGCAATCCTCGCGCTGCAACAGACGATTCACGCCGAACACCTCGCGTGGGACGCCGCCCGCTGGCAAACGGCCGGCACGCTCACCGAGGCGTATCCGCGCTGGATCGAAGAACTGCTGGCTGCACCCGCCGACGGGCTGGTGCTGGTGTGCGAGATCGAGGCGCAAACGGTCGGCTACCTGATCGCGGAGTACGTGCCGGAGTCGACTCACCACTGGTCGCCGGCGGCGGTGTACCTGCACGACATCTTCGTCGCGCCGGCCGCACGTCGCGCGGGCTTGGCGCGGTGGATGATGAACGACCTGATCGCGTGGACCGACCGCACACACGCCGGTATCGCGATCCGCCTGATCACGGCCGCCCCGAATGAGCCGGGCCGGGCGTTCTTCGCGACGCTGGGATTCCGATCGTGTGCGGTGGAGATGATCCGGGCCTGAGAAGAAGCCACCGATTACACCGATGTGTTCCGATGCAGATCCTGAACGTCGGCGAAACCTGATTTCCCTCCGCGCGTATCTTCAACCGTGTGAATCGGTGCCAGCGGCGGCTTGGATTGAGCTTCACTCCCGCCGGCGCGACTCCCGGTCTCGCGCGTTCGCCCAGAGCGTGTCGTTCAAGTCGGGGTTCCACTTCAACAATCGCGCCGACAACAGCTTTCGCTTGGCCTGAAGCACGTTGTCGCCGTCGGCACGGAAGTCGAGTGCGTTCGGCCGATACGCCATCCACTCGAACATCTCCGCTTTGTCTTCAGCAGCGCTCCAGCGAGAATAGGCGCTGACGAACCCGCGCCGCTCTGCCAGCGCCTTACGGCCCCATGTGGTGTCGCTGAGCAATTCCTGATCGGTGCTGTAGCCCGGCGACGGCGCGTTCAGCCCTTTCCACTCGGTGTCGTCTTCCATGCGTCGTTTCAGGATCGACTGATCGATCAGGTGAAACAACTCGTGATGAAACGTCCGGGCAAGTTCGTCGGGCGGCAACGTCGCGTCGAGATACATCACGCGGTAAATCGTGCAGAAGCCCTTCAGACCGAACATGCTGGTCTGAAGTTTCTGCGCGAGCACGACGCGCGACAGGCCAGTGAGCCGGTAGACCGAGTCGGGGTACAGACTCATCTCCTCGGTGACAACGTCGAGGGCGGCCAGTGTCTGATCGAGACTGATCGCGCGGCCATGCCATTTGTCGCCGGGCGACAGCAGCGGCGGCGCTTCAAAATCCTCGGCCGCCCCGGTGATGCGCAGGCCGAGCCGATCCTCCAAATCCCGGCGTTGCCGCTGCGCTTCGACTTCGCGCGAGAGCTTCTTGAAGTCCCTCCGTCGCTGATCTTCGGCCTCCTTGCGCAACTGCTTCTCTTGCTTCGCGAGTTGCACCTTGGCGGCGTCGGACGCCTTCGTGAGTTCGTCGCGAAGCGTAGCGATTTCAGGGTCGCGACTGCGCTTGCCCACGCCAACGCCGAGCCACCCTGCTACAGCAACGAGCAGGCATGCCCCAACGATGAGAGCGAGACGACGCATCGGTCCGCAGTGTAACGCCGCATCGGCCGCTTGCGTCATCGCGATAACACACGCGACGCCGGGAGGCTTCCCGCACAAGAAACCCGGACTGAATTCGGTCAATGCGCCGCGCTCAGTCGCATGGACATCGTTTGACCGAACATTGCGCCGACTTATCGTACCCGGTTCCACTCTTCAGGAGCCTTAAACCATGAGTACACCACGCTTCGCCACGCAGTGCCTGCACGCCGGCCAATCGGTTGATCCCACGACCCACTCGCGAGCCGTGCCGATTTACGCAACGACGTCGTACGTCTTCGACGACACGACCGACGCGGCCGACCTGTTCGCGCTCAAGAAATTCGGGAATGTCTACACGCGTCTGATGAACCCAACGACCGACGTGCTGGAGAAACGGTTGGCCGCGCTAGACGGGGGTGCGGCGGCGCTGGCGTTCGCGTCGGGGCAGTCGGCCATCTGCGCCGCACTGCTGACGATCTGCCATGCCGGACAGAACTTCATTAGCGCCACCTCGCTCTACGGCGGCACATGGACGCTGTTCACACAGACGTTCAAGAACATGGGCATCGAGGTGCGTTTCTTCGACCCGCACAAGCCGGAAGACATCGCGAAACTCGTCGACGAGAATACGCGCGGCGTCTACATCGAAAGCCTGGGCAACCCGAAGAACGACGTGGCCGACTTCCGAAAGGTGGCGGATGCGGCGCACGCCGCGGGCGTGCCGCTGATCGTCGACAACACGGTGATGACGCCCTACCTGCTGCGGCCGATCGAACACGGCGCGGACATCGTCGTCTACAGCACGACCAAGTTCATTGGCGGCCACGGCACGCATATCGGCGGCGCGGTGGTCGACAGCGCGAAGTTCCCGTGGGCGAAGAACCCCAAGAAGTGGCCCGAGTTCTGCGCCGAGCCCGAGCTATCACGGCATGGTGTTCGAAGAAGCACTGCGGCCCATGGGGAACATCGCGTACATCATCCACATGCGCACACACTGGCTGCGCGACACCGGCGCGGCCATGAGCCCGTTCGCGGCGTTCCTGTTCCTCCAGGGCATCGAGACGCTGCATTTGCGAATGCCGCGGCACGTCGAAAATGCGCTAGCCGTCGCGACGTGGCTCAGCAAGCACCCGCAGGTGGAATGGGTGAACTACCCGGGCTTGAGTTCGCACCCCGATCACGCGATGGCCAAGCAGTACCTGCCCAGCGGGGCCGGGCGCTGATGGGCTTCGGCATCAAGGGCGGCAAAGCCAAGGCGATCAAGTTCATCAACAGCGTGAAGCTGCTGAGCCACCTCGCCAATATCGGCGACGCCAAGAGCCTGGTCATTCATCCGGCGAGTACGACGCACAGCCAGTTGACCGAAGACGAACAACGCCGGGCCGGCGTGAATCCGGAGTACATCCGGCTGAGTGTCGGGCTGGAAGACGTGCAGGACATCATCGACGACTTGGATCAGGCACTAAAGACGTCGTAATCCGAACAAATCCGCAAGTCGTCGTCCGTTGCACGACATCGAGCACTCGATGCCGTGCGTCGTTATCTGTATGTATATGTGTCAGCGGCCGAGTCGCTCTCGGAGATCGACGCTTTTGCCAACTGAAGTGCAATGACCGACGTGTTCGCCAGTTCCGATTCCGTCCGTTCCTCCAGTGCGAGTGTCCATGCGCGAGTGTTGCGTCTGGAGGGTCGCGTCGAATTGGAGAAGGGTGAGACGCTGCCCTTCGTCGATGTCTGCTACGAAACGTACGGCACATTGAACGCAGGACGCAGCAACGCCGTGCTCGTCTGTCACGCGATCTCGGGCGATTCGCACGTGGCCCGTCATGATGACGCCGATCTGCCGGGTTGGTGGGAACTCTGCGTCGGCCCGGGCAAGGCGATCGACACGAACAAGTACTTCGTCATCTGCTCGAACGTGTTGGGCGGCTGCCGCGGAACAACCGGACCGATCTCGATCAATCCCGACACCGGCAAGCCGTACGGCGCAGGGTTCCCGGTCGTCACCATCCCCGACATCGTCGACGTGCAGGCCCGGCTGCTCACGCAACTGGGCATCGACACGCTGCATGCGGCCGTCGGTGGGAGCCTGGGTGGCATGCAGGCCCTTACGTGGGCGCTGCGCTTCCCGCAGCGCATTCGCAACGCGGTGCTGCTGGCGTCGGCGCCAAGGTTGACGTCGCAAGCACTGGCATTCGACGTCGTCGCCCGCAACGCGATCCTGCGCGACCCGCACTTCCACAACGGCGACTACTACGACAAAGACACCAACCCCGCGATCGGCCTGGCGCTCGCCCGCATGCTCGGGCACATCACCTACCTCTCGCGCGAAGCGATGACCGCCAAGTTCGACGCCACGCGCCTCAGCCCGCGCGAAGTCGACACGCAATTCGAGAAACAATTCAGCGTCGGCAGCTACCTCGCCTACCAAGGTCATAAGTTCGTCGAGCGGTTCGACGCCAACAGCTACGTGACCATCACCCGTGCGCTCGACCTGTTCGACCTCGGCGACACGATCGAACTGCTGCGCAACCGGCTGTCCGATGCGCAGTGCCGCTGGCTGGTGCTGAGCTTCACGAGCGATTGGCTCTTCCCGCCCGAGCAGAGTCGAATGATCGTCGACGCGCTCGTGCAGGCGAATAAGCCCGTGAGCTTCTGCAACGTGACCAGCGGCGCTGGGCACGATGCGTTCCTGCTGGAAGACTCGCTCGATGTGTACGGCGCGATGATCGAGCGATTTCTGAATGGGGGCGATGTCTCGGGCGAATTGCCGCGAACAGGGGCGAAGCTACCGTCGGCGCCGGAGTCGGCCGACCATTCGACGTCGATCGTCCGCAGTCCGCAGACGATCTTTCGTTCGCACCGGCTCGATTACGACCTCATGCTCGACCTGATCGAGCCGGGCAGTCGGGTACTCGACCTCGGTTGCGGCGACGGCGCATTCCTGTCGCTGCTGCGCGCCTCGCGCTCGCCGGCGCGGCTGCTGGGCATCGAAAACGATCAATACTGCATTCGCGACGCAGTCGCGCGCGGGCTGGACGTGGTGCATGCCGACCTTGAAGAGCCGCTGCCCAACCTGCTCAATCAGTCGTTCGATGTCGTCGTGCTGAGCCAGACGCTACAGACCGTCGGCGCGACTGAACGCGTGATCGACGAGATGCTACGCGTCGGCAAACGGGCGATCGTCAGCTTTCCGAATTTCGGCTACTACAAGTTGCGACAGATGTACGTCCAGCAGGGCCGAGCCCCGCGCGGCGAGGGCGGCTACGCGTACGAGTGGTACAACTCGCCGAACCGGCGTTTCCCGACGATCCTCGACTTCCAGGACTTCTGCCGGGCCAAGCAAATTCAGGTGTTGAGCCAGCTTTACCTCGACACGAACCGCAACCAACGCATCGCGCAAGACCCGAACAGCCAGGCCGACGTGGCGATCTTCGTCATCACGCGCGGCGTTCAATCAGCGAACGTCGCGGATGAGTTGGCGTGGGAGATCTGAGTGGGGAGTTGATGCGCCCAGCAGCGGGCTTCGCGCCGCACTCGCTTTAGGAATCGGTCTTCAACTCCACACTCCCCACTACTCCTCAAACGTCTTCAGCCCCGGCATCGCTTTGCGAAGGTCGTCGAGCTTCATGCTCTTGGTGACGTGGTGCGCGCCGAGTTCCTTTTCGCCGTAGCTGGTCGGCACGCCGAGCGTCTGGAAGCCCAGTTCACGGACGGCCGAGATCACGCGCGGAGCGTCTTCGACGATCAAACACTCGTGCGGATCGAGTTTCCGCTGGGCCACGCGGGACAGTGCCGCCAGCGTGATCATGTACCCTTCCGGGTCGGGCTTGCCATTCTGCACATCCTCGGCGGCCGTGATGATGCGGAAGCAATCGCGGAGGTTGATGCCTTCCAGCATTGCTTCGATCTCTTCTCGAAACGCACCTGAACAGATTGCCAGCGGATAGAACCGCCAGAGCGCCCGAACCGTTTCCTCAACGCCAAGCAAGGGCGAATACTTCTTGTCGTAGATCTGGTCCCGCATCACCTGCATCTTGTGATCGTTCAGTTTCAGCAGTTGCTGAGGCGTTACGGGGCAGTTGTGCAGTTCCAGCAGCTTGCGCCAGGCGCCACGGTCGTCATAGCCGATCAGTTCGCGGAAGTACTCGTCTTCGGTGAGCGTGATGCCGACCGTCTTCGCGGCGGCCGCGAAGGCGTTAAAGTGCAACGGCTCGGAGTTGACGAGCACGCCGTCGAAGTCAAAGACAATGGCACGCACAGGCCGCATGAGCTGCCGAGGCTAGTCGCGCTGCATGAGTGGTTCAACTGCGGCGAGTTGGGCGGCGGTTGACGGCGAAATTCCTGAGGCAACTTCCGCCCGTCCGAGAACCGCGTGCCCGCCTTATCGGCCAGCGTCCCGTAAATGGCATGTCCGAGAAGATCGGCCAAGACGATATCAACACGACTCGCAGGGCGTTAATTTGGGTTATTTTGATAGACTAGGCAGATTTTGACTTGGTGCAATTCCCGCCGGTCGGTAGATTTTTCTGCGCGTGGCTCGCTTCTCCAATTTGTAACGTATGCTTTTAGCAGAGCTTGCGCAGTTTTCGCGGCCTGCTCAAGCCTTCAAGTGTGCGTTGATCGTTCGTCGATAGCTCGTTTGTCGCCGGCGAAGGAATGCAGACCTCCGAGCTGGCCGAAACGATCGAACCAACACCCGAGCCCGGGATCGAACCGGGTCTTGCGACGAGGAGTGTCCGAATGTCGAACGTGAACGGAATCGGTGGCGGAGCCCCCATCAACCGCGCCCAGGCATTGAAGGCCTTCGGCGCCACCAAGCCGGCCGGCCCGATCGATCGCCCCACGACGGGCCGGGCGTCGGACCGCGTCGAGTTGTCCGGCCTCGACCACATCATGGCGAAGCTGAAGACCAACGACGTCCGCACCGACAAAGTGCAGGCGATTCGTCAGCAGATCGCCGAGGGCACCTACGAAACCCCCGAGAAGCTCGACGGCGCGATCGACAAGCTGCTGGATGAGATCGGGTGAGACCGAACGCAATTGAGATTCATCTATAGCCCACGGCAGCGCCGTGGGCTTTTTTCATGCGGGTAGACGCATCGATCACGCAGTTCGTTCCGTCCATCTTCCTGCGCCATCCGAATGCCTCATCTCGCAGCAGCTTCGTTAAGATGACGCCTCGTCTGCTCGCGCTGGGTTCGTCGGTGGAAGGAACAACATGTCGGCCATGCCTCTCATGATCGCCGTGCTTTGCTGCATGGCGATCGCGTATCGGTTCTACAGTGCGTTCATTGCCGCGAAGGTGCTCGCGCTGAATGACGCGAACCCGACGCCGTCGACGCTGCACCCGGACGCGCAGAACTTCCACCCCACCAGCAAGTGGGTGCTGTTCGGCCACCACTTCGCAGCGATCAGCGGCGCGGGGCCTTTGATTGGTCCGGTGCTGGCGGCGCAGTTCGGGTATCTGCCCGGGCTGCTGTGGATCGTGATCGGCGTGTGCCTGGCCGGCGCGGTGCAGGACTTTGTGGTACTGGCGATGAGCACCCGCTCCGGCGGCCGAAGCCTGGCCCAGATCGGCTACGACCAGCTCGGCCGCCTCGGCGGCATCGCGGCAACCGTCGCCATCCTGTTCATCATCGTGATCGCGCTGGCCGGGCTTGGCAAAGTCGTCGTGAAAGCGCTCGGCGGCGAAGAGGTGAAATACCCGGCCGGATCGAAACTCGTGCTCGCCGAGGGATCAAAGGCAGAAGAAGGCGGTGAGACACGCGGAGACTATCGCATTCCGGGTGGCTCGACTCTCGTCTGGCCAAATGGATCGATGAAAATCATCGAAGGATTCATTCTTCGCTCGCCTTCGCCGGGTCTGACGGGGTACGACGTGCCGGGCGCGACGATTGAAGTGCCTGCAACCGCACGGCGCGTGGTTCAAGGAAGCGCGTGGGGCCTCTTTACGATCGCCGCGACAATTCCAATCGCCCTGCTCGTCGGCCTCTGGATGTACAAGATTCGACCGGGCCACGTGGTCGAAGCAAGCGCCATTGGCGCCGTCTTAACGCTCGCCGCAACGGTCGCTGGAGGATGGCTTACTTCATCTGAATTCGGGCGATCGTGCTATCTCTCAGCGAATGGCGTGACGATCGCGATGGCCATCTACGGCTTCGTCGCGTCCGTCCTTCCCGTGTGGATTCTGCTCGCGCCGCGCGACTACCTCTCCAGCTTCCTGAAGATCGGCACGATCGCGCTCCTCGTGGGCGGCGTCATCGTCGCCAACCCGAAGATGGAAGCGCCGGCCATCAACCACGCGTTCCTGTCGGGCGGGCCCACCGTGGCGGGCAAGATCTTCCCGTTCCTGTTCATCACCGTCATGTGCGGCTCGATCAGCGGCTTCCACGCTTTGGTGAGTTCGGGCACGACGCCGAAGATGATCATGCGCGAAAGCCACGCCCGCACGATCGGCTACGGCGCGATGCTCATCGAGGGCCTGGTGGCGGTCGTCGCGATGATCGCAGCCGCGTCGTTGCCGATAGGCGACTACTACGCGATGAACACCGACCTCGGCAACGTGCCAAAGTTCCACGACAAGTTCCTGGAGATCGGCGCGGGCGTCGACCACCTGCCCGTGTACGAGCAGCGCACCGAGGAAGTGCTGCGCGGCCGAACCGGCGGCGCGGTGACGCTGGCCGTCGGCATGGCGCAGATCTTCGACAATGCGTCGCAGCGCGTGTTCGGCTCGATCGCGTGGCTTTGGAAGTACTGGTACCACTTCGCGATCATGTTCGAGGCGCTGTTCATCCTGACCACGATCGACGCCGGCACGCGCATCGGCCGGTTCCTGTTGCAGGAAGCCGCCGGCACGATCCACCCGAAGCTGGGCGACACCAAGTGGTGGCCCGGCGCGATCGTCAGCAGCGCGCTCATCGTGGCCGGCTGGGCGTGGTTCATGAACTCGGGCCAGTTCGCGGTGATCTGGGCGATCTTCGGCATCGCGAACCAGTTGCTGGCCGTGCTCGCGCTGTGCATCGCGACGGTCTGGCTCGTGAACACTGGCCGCGAGCGCTACGCGTGGGTGACGCTGCTGCCGATGGTGGTCGTCGCGACGACGACGAGCACGGCCGCCGTTCAGAAACTGCTCGGCCTGACCGATACCATCC
Source organism: Tepidisphaeraceae bacterium (assembly GCA_047600945.1). Lineage (GTDB taxonomy): Bacteria > Planctomycetota > Phycisphaerae > Tepidisphaerales > Tepidisphaeraceae > JASGKC01. The sequence goes on from JASGKC010000001.1 coordinate 61,676, forward strand.
GCACGCAATGGTCGAGTGCGACGCCCGACAAGACGTTGCTGCTGAACTCGCAGATCCAATGGCTGTGCGTGCTGGCCATGCTGCTGTGCGGCGCGGTGATCCTCATGACCGGCGCGGTGCGGATGTGGAAGGGAATGAAGGTGCCAGCTCCGCAGGTCCGGGCTCAACATTCGTATCCCTCTCCCTCCGGGAGAGGGCCGGGGTGAGGGCGATCGTCGCAAGTCGCTCGTCATCACTCCCTCACCCTTACACTCTCCCGGAGGGAGAGGGATGAGACGGGCCATGCAACTCTCCACTTACAACTCTCGACCGACTGTACTACGCTTCCCCTGAGATGGACGTTTCTGCTCCCGCGACAACCCACCACGACCCGTACGGCGCTTTTCGACACAAACCGTTTCGCCTTTACGCGGCGAGCTACTTCCTGGCCGTGATCGGGTCGCAGGCGCTGACCACTGCGGTCGCATGGGCCGTGCACGAATCGGGCGTGAAGCACACGGGCAACGAGACCGAGTTCACCGCGTCGGCGCTGCGCCTGGCCGTGCTCAGCTTGATGCAGGCGATTCCCGTGCTGCTGCTCTCCCCGCTCGCGGGGCATGTGGCGGACCGGTTCAATCGAAAGAAACTGCTGACCGTCACGCAGGTCGTGCTGGTGGTCTGCCCGGCGTTGCTGGCCGCGCTGGCGCTGCACGGCTCGCTGAGCAGTTGGATCATCAACCCGGTCGTGCTGATCAACGGCATCGCGCTGGCGTTCGCACGTCCCGCGCGGGCGTCGCTGCTTCCCGTCCTCGTGCCGCGCGACCAGTACACCAACGCCGTCACGTGGAACAGCACGACGTTCGAGATCAGCACGGTGATCGGTCCCGCACTGGCCGGCGCGATCATGGCCCGCTACAGCCCGGCCGCGGCGCTGGGACTGTCGGCTGCCAGCATGGGCATCTGTCTGCTGCTGACGCTCGGGTTGCCGAACCCCGGTTCGCCGAAGGACGACGAGGCCGCGTCGTGGTCGACCGTGCTGGCGGGCTTCCGGTTCGTGCGCCGCAACCAGATGCTCTGGGCGACGATGAACCTGGACCTCTGGGCCGTCCTGCTCGGCGGCGCGACGATCCTCATGCCGATCTTCGCGACACGGCTCGGCGTGGGTGAATTCGGCTTCGGCCTGTTCCGCGGCGCGGTGGCGGCCGGCGCGTGCAGCATGGCGTTCGTGCAGGCGCATCGCCCGCCGCTGAACCGCGCGGGCCTGCGCGATGCTGCTGGCCGTCGCGATGTTCGGCGTCTGCATGATCGTGTTCGGCGTCTCGACGTCATTCTGGCTGAGCCTGGGGGCGCTATTCGTCGCCGGTGCGATGGACAACATCAGCGTGGTGGTGCGTCACTCACTGGTGAACCTGCTGACGCCCGACGCCATGCGCGGCCGCGTCAGCGCGGTGAACCAAGTCTTCATCGGCGCGAGCAACGACGTCGGCAATATCGAAGCCGCCCTCCTGGCGGCCGCATTCGGGCCGGTGGTGAGCGTTGTCAGCGGCGGCGTCGGGACGATCTTCGTGGTGATGCTGATTGCCGGCATGTACCCGCAAATCCGCAAGCTCGGTCGGCTGAAAGATGTGGTTGCCGAAGAAGAAACGCCGGCGGTGCTGGGGGAGAAGCCGTGATGATGCGGCTATCGCTTTGGTCGCGGGGGCAGCGTCATCGGTGGTGTGGCACCTGACATCGCAGTCACATTTCCGAGCGGCGCAGGCGACGTTGACACCGTCGCGTCGACAATCGGTGCTGGCGTCCCCGCCGGGATCACCGGAGGTTGCGGATACCGGCGGTTTGGACGAATGGTCCGGCGTAGCAACCATTGGACTGACCATCCGATGCCGAAGACCGCAGCGGCTGAGCCCAGCGTGATGGCCAGCAGTTGAAGCGGTGACGACGTGATCGAATGTCGCTTTGGACCCTCCATGGCGACGATGGCGAACACTGACGCGACGAACGCCATCAATGCCATGACACCGGCAAACGGCAGCACCCACCGATAACGTGAGAGCCGGCATCCGCGCACGAGCGATTCGTTAATCCAGTGACACGTTGGACAGGGCACCGGGTCGGCCTCGGTAGCCAGTCGCTTACGCAGGCTCCGGGCAGCCAAGTGCGTCGAGCGCGCCTGCGCCTCGGTCTGCCCGACGAGGTACGGCGCACGGCCGACGCCCGTGGCCGTGCGTACCAACTCGTAGCAGTAGGCCGTGTGACACTTATCGCAGGTCACATTGACACGTCGCTTGTTTGTAAGCGTCGTCGTGAATGCCCGCCAGACATAGAGAATCAAGGTGCACCCCCACGGCGATTCTTCGCTCAGCCGCGGCAACGGAGCGTACCCGCCATGTGTTCGCACTCCAAGAACCACTCCCCCGCCCGCACAGCCGACAGGATCGATCCAGTCCACTCGGTCTAGCTGGCGCGCAGTTCTCGGACCACTTTGATTCGGCCTAATCTTGGGGTTGTCCTCGCGTCGCGAGGCTCGGTGTCCGACGCACTCGATGTGAAACACTCGACCCACCCGCGCCGTGCCTCGTCGTTCCGCCGCGCTATCGACACGCTGGAAGCGCGTCAGCTCATGGCGGCGGTCTATCCGACGGCGTACGAGCAGTACATGGTCGAACTCATCAACCGCGCCCGCGCCAACCCGAGCGCTGAAGCCGCGCGATACAATGGCCAGTCCGACAACAATGGCAACACCTTCAACGGCAACCTGAACGAAGGCTTGGCCGCGAACACCATTAGCACGGCCGCGAAGCAGCCGCTGGCGATCAATCCTTACCTGACCGACGCCGCGCGGAATCACGCCGCGTGGATCATCACCAACAACAGCTTCGGCCACCCCGGCGCGGGCGGCAGCACGCCTTCGTCGCGCATGGCGTCGGCCGGCTACAGCGGCGCGACGACCACGCGCGAGAACCTCGGCATCGACGGCAACAGCTCGCTGCCGAACGACACGAAGCTCATCGAAGACCAGCACATGGGCCTGTTCACCGACATGAGCGTGAACGGCCGCGGGCATCGCGTAAACCTCATGGCCAACGACGTGCGCGAGGTCGGCTCGGGCGTGGCCAAGGGGAGTTTCGACTACACCGCGTGGGGCCTGCCGCAGAGCCTGCCGAGCATCGTCACCGCGCAGGACTTCGCGACGGCGTCGGGCAACCCGTTCCTGACGGGCGTCGCCTACACCGACACCACCCGGGCCGACAACTTCTACACGCCCGGCGAAGGCATGTCGGGCGTGACGGTGATGGCGAGCAACGGCTCGCAGACCTACACCACGACCACGTGGTCCAGCGGCGGCTATTCGCTTCAACTGCCGGCCGGCACGTACACGGTCACCGCCACAGGCGGCGCGCTCGGGTCGAACGTGGTCACGTACAACTCGGTCCTCGTGGGCTCGCAGAACGTCAAGAAAGACTTCACGCCCGCCCAAGCGACGAGCGGCGGTTCGCTGACGCGGGCCGACGTGACGAACATCGTGCAGACCGGCTCGCCGCTACGCTCGGTAACGCTAACATTCAACAGCGACCTCGGCTCTAGCGTGAGCAAGGACGACTTCATCCTCCAGCGTCGCAAGGATAAGCGCGTCGTCTCGGGCTCGTACTGGAAGTTCAGTTCCAGCGTGAACGGCCAAGGCAAGACCGTCATCACGGTGCGCGTCACCAAGACCGACTTGCAGGGGAAATACCAGATCGTGGTGAAGCCCAGTAGCGTCGTCGCGAACGGCGGCCTGCCGCTGGATCACCAGGTGACGCTGAACTTCTTCCTACAGCCGATCGTGAGTGGCGCATCGAACGCGAGCACACCGGTCATCGGCACGGTGCTGAGCAAAACCGCGTCGCTGGATTCGATCGGCGCGAGCGTATTCGCGGCTGACGACGCAATCTTGTGAGCATCATCGCTTGCTCAGCGCATCGGTGTAGATGCCCGGCTCGGAGTCGGCGATCGGGATCGCGCCGCACGTCTTCGCGTAGAACTCCGTCGGCCCCGCGCCGCCGATGATGGCGTAGTTGTAGCCCACTTCCTTCATGCCCTGGAGACACGCCAGCAGCAGGGCCCCGCCGATGCCCTTGCCGCGTTCGCTGGGCATGACGCCCGTGGGGCCGAAAAAGCCGCGGCAGGTGCATTCGTACGCGCCGAAGCCGATGACCTCGCCGTCGCGGATAGCGATGAAGACGCTGGTGGGCTTGTTGGCATAGCCGACGCTGATCTCGTCCGCCCAGCTTTGCCTGAAGTGCTCCACCACGAACTCGGCCACCCGTGCGATCTCGTACGGACGAGCCCGTCGGATGACCACGCCGGCCGCGCGCTGCGCGTCGATCGTCGGCTGGGGCGATGGAAAGTTGAACAGCTTCACGAGCATGTCGGGCATGGGTGTCTCCGGTGTCGTATCATCTTAACGCATGACGATCACCGTGAATGGTCAGCCGCAGGAGATCACACCAGGGACCACCGTGCTGACACTGCTCGAAGCCCGCAAATTGCCGCCCGACAAGGTGGCGATCGAGTTGAATCGAAGACTGCTGCGCTCCGAGAAGTACACGGCGGAACTGAAGGACGGGGATGCGATCGAGATCGTGACGTTCGTGGGGGGTGGATAAAGTGGTTTTGTGGTGAGGTGGTTCGGTAGTGATGTGGTTCTCTTGCTTCATTCGTACCACTGAACCGCAGAACCACTCAACCACTGAACCCGTTTTTGAGCGCGAACGCGCCTCGCTTGTGCTACCATTTGCGGTCCCATGGACCCGCTTCGGATCAAGGATTTCGTCGCTCAGAACCGGCTTCTCGTCGGCACGGGCAAGTACAAAGACTATGCCACGATGCAGCAGGCGCTCGAAGCCTGCGGCTGCGATGTGGTGACGGTGGCCGTGCGTCGCGAACGGCTGATCGATGCGCAGGGCAAGAGCCTGCTCGATTACCTCGACCTGAGCCGCTACACGATCCTGCCCAACACGGCCGGCTGCTTCACGGCCGACGATGCGATCCGCGTCGCCCTGCTGGGCCGCGACCTGCTCGAAAAGCAAAAGAACAAAGGCGCCGGCTGGGTGAAGCTCGAGGTGCTAGGCGACAAGAAGACGCTCCTGCCCGACCCCGTCGGCACGATCGAAGCGACGCGTGAACTGGTGAAGGAAGGCTTCACCGTGCTGGCCTACACGAGCGACGATCCGCGCAGCGCCGTCCGCATCAAGGAAGCCGGCGCAGCGTCCGTCATGCCGGCCGGCAGCCCGATCGGCTCGGGCCAGGGCTGCCTGAACCCGCTGAACCTGTCGCTGTGCCTGGAATTGCTCAAGGAAGGCGACCCGACGTTCCCCGTCATCGTCGACGCCGGCGTGGGCACGGCCTCCGACGTGACCATCGCCATGGAGCTCGGCGCGGATGGCGTGCTGCTCAATACCGGCATCGCCCACGCCAAAGACCCGGTCGCCATGGCCCGCGCGATGAAGCTGGCTCTCGAAAGCGGCTACCTGTCCTACCGCGCCGGCCGGATTCCGAAGAAGCGCTACGCGACGGCAAGCAGCCCGTTCGAGGGCGTGATTTCGTACATCCCCGGGGAATGACGAGCAATGCAAATCACGGAGAATGCCAGGCAACTTCGAGAGGCTGCCGCCGCGAAGTACCGACCGAGCCACGTCAAGCTGCTTCTTGTCGCCGAAGCGCCGCCCTGCACGCTTGATCGTTACTTCTACTTTGAAGAAGTGAAAGCTCAGGACTCGTTGTTTCGGTATGTGTGCAAAGGTCTGTTCGGTGTGGTTCCGCCACGCGATAGGAAAACGGAATATCTCAGCCGGCTGCGTGAGTCGGGAGTGCACTTAATCGACGTGTGCGAGGAGCCGATCGCTGACGGCGACAGGACTCGAATCAGGCCGGAGCAGGTCATCGCGTTGATCGATCGATGCAGAAAGATCGGTCCCGATTCGATCATCCTCATCAAATCCAACGTCTATGATTTGACGCACGAACCGCTTGCAGCTGCGGGCTTCGAAGTGGCAAACGTTCGCATGCCCTTTCCTGGCAGCGGGCAACAAGGCAATTTCGAGAGAGCATTTGCCGAGGCGTTGAAGCTATCAGGGTTTCGATGTTGACTGTTGGCCTACACAAACCCGAACTCCTCTGCCCCGCCGGCGACTTCGAGGCCATGCGCGCGGCCGTCGCGAACGGGGCCGACGCCGTCTACTTCGGCCTCGACCACTTCAACGTGCGCCACCGCGCCACGAACTTCACGCTCGAAAAGCTGCCCGAGGTGATGCGATACCTGCATCGCCACAACGTGAAGGGCTTCGTCACGTTCAACGTGCTGGTGTTCTCGGATGAACTGCCCGAAGCCGTCGATTACGTGAAGGCGATCTGCGCCGCCGGCGTGGATGCCGTGATCGTGCAGGACCTCGGCGTCGCCCGGCTGATTCATCGGCTCGCGCCGAAGCTGGCCATCCATGCCAGCACGCAGATGACACTGACCGAGCCGCGGGGGCTGAAGTTCGCGCGTAATCAGCTCGGCATCACGCGGGCCGTGCTCGCTCGGGAAATGAGCGTTGCCGAGATCGCCAAGGTGACGGCCGCCACCGATCTTCCGGTCGAGGTCTTCATCCACGGTGCGCTGTGCGTGGCGTACAGCGGGCAGTGTCTGACCAGCGAATCTCTCGGCGGCCGCAGCGCGAACCGCGGCCAATGCGCTCAGGCGTGTCGCATGCCCTACGAACTCATCGTCGACGGGCAGCCGCGCGACCTTGGGGACGTGCAATACCTCGTCAGCCCCACCGACCTCGGCGGCTGGGACGCCGTCCATGACCTTGTGCAGGCCAACGTCGCCAGCTTCAAGATCGAGGGCCGACTCAAGAGCGCCCACTACGTCGCCAGCACCGCACAGGTGTACCGGCGGGCGATCGACGCGGCAGAAAGCCTCAAGTTTCGAGATTCAAATTGCACGACAAAGGCCGACGCGGCCACTCGAAACTCGAAACTTGAATCTCGCAACTTCTCCCTCTCCCCCACCGAAATCGCCGACCTCGAAATCGTCTACACGCGTGGCTTCTCGCCCGGCTTTCTCGGCGGCGTGAATCACCAGCAGCTCGTGCCGGGCCGCTTCCCGAAGGCGCGAGGCAAGTGCGTAGGCGTGGTGTCGCGCACGACGCTGCGCGGCTTCGTGATCGACCTCGATCCCGATTTCATGGCCAGTGCCGAACTCCGCCCCGGCGACGGCATCGTCTTCGACCAGGGCGACCCCGAATCCGAAGAAGCACACGGACACGTCTACCACGTGGACGCGTGGGACAAGCGGAAGGACCGTCGCGTTGACCCTCGTCACGCTGCGACCGCGAAGGGCAAGCCCTCCGCTTCGTCGCTGGCCCGGACGATCCATATCGAACTCGGCAACAACGACGCACGTCCCGACGACGTTCAGATCGGCGCAATCGTCTGGAAGAACCACGACCCTCAACTGGAAAAGAGGCTTGAGCAGTCCTTCGCACGCGACCGTGTCGTCCATCGCGATCCGATCGACCTGACCCTGCACGCCCACGTCGGCCAGAACACGGCGCTGACGATGACGGACGGCACGCACACAGTGCGCGTCGAGTATCAGCAGCCGCTCGAGCCGGCGCAGAAGTTCCCCATCGCACGCGAGGCTGCGCTGCGCCAACTCGATCGCTTTCTGGACACGCCCTTCGCGCTGCGCGACCTGAAGCTTGATGCGCAGCACGGGCCGATGGTTCCGAACAGCATCCTGGCCGACCTGCGCCGGCGCGGGACCGACGAACTAATCGAGCGGCGGCACCGGGCGCAAGTGATCGAGGTCGAATCGCCTAACGGGTTGGATGAACTGCGTCGCGCAGATGATTCTCCGTGGCACGGACCTCCGCCCCAGGACGAAGAGGTAGCTGCTCGTGCCGGAAGCCCGAGCCACGAAGAAGGCAATACCCTGCACGTTCTCGTCCGCACGCTCGATCAGCTCGACGCCGTGCTCTCGTATCGCGAACGTCGTCCGCTCGGCACGATTTACGCTGATTTCGAAGACGTGCGCCGGTACAAGGATGCCGTCGAGCGGTGTCGTAGCGTGAGCGCGCCGCTGGCCGTCGCGACGATGCGGATCATCAAGCCGGGTGAAGAGGGCTGGCTTCAGCAGATCCTCAAGTGCGACCCGCCAGCCATCCTTGTCCGCAATCTGGCCGGCATGGGCTTCTTCCGCGAGTTCGCGCCGCACCTGCCGCTGATCGGCGACTACTCGCTCAACGTCGCCAACGAACTCACTGCGCAGCTTCTCCTTGAAGCCGGCCTCATCCGCATGGTGCCCAGCTACGACTTGAGTTGGAAGCAGATGGCGGCGATGGTGAGGCGAATCAGTGGGCAGGCTGGTTCAGATCCTTCCTGCACACAGCCCACTGCACACTGCACACTGCCCCTCGAATGCGTCATCCACCAGCACATGCCGATGTTTCACATGGAACATTGCGTGTTCGCTCACACGCTTTCGGCTGGCAAGGACTACCGCGATTGTGGCCGACCTTGCGAGACGCATCGGGTGGAACTGCGCGACCAGAAGGCCAAGTCGCACCCGCTCATCCCCGACGCCGGCTGTCGCAACACGCTGTTCAACGCCGACGCGCAGAGCGCCCTCGACTACCTGCCGCGCATGCAGGAACTGGGCATTCGTCACTTCCGAATCGAGCTCCTGCGCCAATCGAGGGGCGAGGTCGCTTCACTCCTCGACACGTACCTCGACGTCCTCGAAGGCAAGGCCCGCGCGAAGCAGGCGATCCGCTCGCTGAAAGTCGTCGCTCAACTCGGCGTGACCAGCGGAACGTTCGATCGCGAGTGACATCAACGACACGAAGGAAGACACTAAGCAGAATTCTTCGTGGCTTGCTTCGAGCCTTCGTGACTTGATGTCGTTGCCGAGTGATACTTCCCCCGTGCCCGATCGACGCCAGGTTCTCAAGCTGCTCGGAGGCGCTGCGACGCTGATGGCCACCTCACCGATTGAAGCGGCCGACATGCCTGCAACGACGCCTGCCACTTCGCCTACCACCGCTCTTTCGGCCGAGACGTTGCCGCCGGCGCATGATCCGGTCATCGCAAAGGAGAACGGCGTCTACCACCTCTTCGCGACACACCGGCTCATCCAACGATGGTCGTCGACCGACCTTGTGCATTGGACGAAGCTTCCCGAACTGCTGCCGGAGATGCCGGCCTGGGTGACAGACGTGGTGCCGGGCTGTCGCGGATTTTGGGCGCCGGACATCAGCTACCACAACGACCGATGGCAGGTGTACTACTCGGCCTCCACGTTCGGCAGCATGCAATCCGCGATCGGCCTGGCCACCGCGCCGTCGCTGTCGCCCGACGCGAAGTGGACCGATCACGGCCCCATCATTTCGACGAAAAAAGGTAGCGACTGGAACGCCATCGACGCGAACTTCCTCTTCGACGAGGAAACGAAGCAGCCGTGGCTGACGCTCGGCTCGTTCTGGACGGGCATCAAGCTGTTCAAACTCGACCGCCAGACGGGCCTGCGCGACAAGTCGGACGAAACCATCCACTCCATCGTGCGCCGGCCGGGCGATGGGGCGATCGAGGCGCCGTTCCTCGTGAAGCGGCACGGCTGGTGGTATCTGCTGCTGTCGTTCGACTACTGCTGTCGCGGGGCCGACAGCACGTACAACATCCGCGTGGTGCGGTCGAAGTCCGTCACGGGGCCGTACGTCGATAAGGCCGGCGTAGAAGCCCTGCAAGGCGGCGGATCGGTGCTGCTGAGAGGTTACGACTACGTCCGCGGCCCCGGCCACTGCGCCGTGCTCCGCGACGGCGACCGCGACCTGCTCGTCCACCACTTCTACGACGCAAGAAAACGCGGCCGGCCCGGCTTGCAAGTGCGGCCGCTCACGTGGGACGACGACCATTGGCCGGTGGCGGGCAAGCCGATCGAATGAGCGATCATGCGGATTGGTATAGCGTCATGCTGAGCGCAGCGAAGCATCAGTGAACGACGGCCGCCACGCCGGCGGCAGCTGCGATTGAAGAGGCGTAGATCACCACTTCCGCCCAGGTGGGTATGATGCCGTCCCAAAATCCGCTCGATATTTGGGTTAGCTTCGATCCGCACTTTGGGCAGATGCCTCGCCGCAACTCGCGCAAGATCACACTTTCATAAAACGCAAACAACAGGCAGATCGATCCAAACGCGAGTGCAAGACCTAGAGTTACTTGCAGCCATTTGTAAGCGACGAAATGTGACAAAGCCTTTCGCCAGAACAACGACGCGACATAGACAACAACGGCGATGGGAATGATGGACGTCGGCAGGACCAGCGAATGCTGCGCCGAGCACGAGTCGCACTTGAAATCCACAACGCGCGCACTAAACAGCATGGCAATCTCGCATTGGCACTACCGGCTCTGCTTCCGAATCGTCATATCAAAGTTCTTCACCATCGACTTGTACATCGACCACACGATGCCCGCGTAGGCGCCCGTCGCGATCAGGCTGAACATCAGGGCCGTGAAGCGGATGGCTTCATCCACCCGACCTGCGTTGCGGCTGCTGAAGACCGTGCTGGTCGTGCCGAACTGATCGGGCGTGATCATCAGGATGATGATCGTGAACGGGCTGAAGCTGCTGATGGCGGCCGTGATCGCGTTGACGTTGCTGTTCAGGATCTGGAAGCCGCACCAGCCCAGCGCGCCGAACGCGCCCAGCACGATGCCGACGCTGCTCATGACGGCCCACACCGTCGTGCGCAGGCGCAGGCTCATCTGCATGCCGACGATGCTCGCGAAGGCCGCGACGATGATCAGCATGCCAGGCAGGATGACGATCGACTCGGGCAGCACAATCCACTTGTCGGTCGAGCCGAACATCGTCCGCAGCACGTCGCCGATAACGAACACCGCACAACTCGCCACCGGCACGGCCAGCAGGGGCATCACGTAGCTTACCAAGCCGCGCACCTTGCCCCAGATGTAGTAGCGACTGGTGATGGGCGTGCTCAGCAACAGGTCGAGTGTGCCGTCTTCTTTTTGCGCGTCACCGTGCTGGCGGCGGCGTTGGTGATGATAAGCAGGATCGCGCAGACCTCGACCATGACGATGCCGAGCAGAATCTGCTGCACCGTGTCGGCCGGGATTGAGCGGCGGATCGGGCGGAGGTTGATGTTGCTGACGTATTTGCTGGCCGTCGCGCCGCGGCCGCGGGTGACGATGCCGATCGACCCTTCGACCGCCAATCGGTTGTTCAGCGTCGACAGCGGCACCGGCGTGCCGCTCAGCGTGACGGCGGTCGATTCGTCGACGCCGTACAGGCCCGTCGCATCGCCCAGGATGTTCACCGTGCCGGCCACCGCGTTGTAGCTGCCGACGTCCACGCGCTTCGCGGGCACTTCGCCCTCGCGGGAGTAGCCGACGAGCAGCACGATCGCCGCGATCATCCCGCCGATGATGAAGCCGTACCGCAACCAGACCGAACTGGCGGCCGACGCCTTGGTGCTCGCCTCGCGCCAGGCGATCGGGTTGCTCCAGACCGTGCGCGGCTTGCGGGCGGATGTCGCGCCGCGCTTGAACGGGTTGAGCTTGGCCAGCTTCGATTGAATCGTCGTCGTGCTTTGCGCGAGCCGGCGCAGCAGGAGGATCGACGGCGCCACCAGCACCACGCTCAGGAGGAACTGGAACGTGACGTAAAACGCGACCGGGCTCGTGGCCAGAGTACTCAGCGGCCACCAGCGAAGGCTTTCGGGCAACTGCGCCAGCGTGGGCGGCGGGTAGTGCGTCGGATCGAGCACGACGCGTAGTGCCAGGAACGGGTGCAAGCCCGTCAGCCAGCTCAGGACCGATTCGCCTGCGGGCTGGCCGGCCGGGTCGACTAGCGGGATCTTCAAGGCTGGCACCGCGTCGAGCATATAGAAGCCGACGAGGTAAATGATGTTAAACAGGTAGAAGCTGAAGATCGTCCGGCGTGTGCCGACCTTGAACGTCGCGATCGCGATGGCGAGGGAGCCCGTGACCAGTGCCGTGACGGCCGCGATGAGGACCGACAGCAGGATGTCGCCGATCGCAACGCCGCCGAAGATCTGTGTGATCGAGAAGATCGGGATGCCGCTCAGCAGCAACGTGAAGACGAAGAACAGGCGACTCATCAGCGAGCCGAGGACGATCTGCCCGTTGCTGAGAGGCGTCGAGAGGAGGATGTCGTACGTCTGCGAGTCCTTCTCCTGCGTGATGGCGCCGGCGGTGAAAATCGGGGCCAGCAACGCCACCAGCGCGAGTTGCAGATAGCTCAGGCGTTCAAAGATGTTCGAACTGGTGACCGAAAGCTGCGCTAGGCTGGAGCCGGTCGAGCTGTCGCTGGTCGCGAGGACGGACACCACGATGATGATCAGCAGCGCGAGGTAGATGCAGCGGACGAGCAGGTCGCGCACGCGTTTTCCGCCGACCGCGATCACGCGGAGCAGGATCGGATTGGCGGGCAGGAGTCGCCACAGGTAGTCCCCGAAACCCAGCATGGGTGGAAGGTTAAGGGATGGGAGGCGGAGAAGACAGGAGACAAGAAGCTGAAGACAGAGGTTGAAGGTTCGAGGTTGTTTGTTCGCGTTGAGTTGCCCGCTGCGACGAAGTCGCTGGTTGGGTTCAGTGGTAATGTGGTTGAGCAGTGGAGTGGTGCAGTCTCCAACCGCGACCACTGAACCATTCCGCCACAGAACCACGTAACCCCACTGCCTCCCCCTGCGACCTCATGACACATCTTGCGAATTCGCTGATCGGTTATCCTCCTGCTAAAATCGGACCGAAAAGTCCTTTGATAGCCGTCTCCGGAGGTTTCCCACCATGGCCGTCACGCGCAAACTCGCTTGTATCGATGCCAATGAAGCGGTAGCCCACGTAGCCCACCGCGTATCGGAGGTCGTCGTCATCTATCCGATCACCCCCAGCAGCCCCATGGGCGAGCTGTCGGATGAATGGGCCGCCCACGGCGTGCCGAACATTTGGGGTCAGGTGCCCACCGTCGCGGAAATGCAGTCCGAAGGCGGGGCCATCGGCGCGGTCCACGGCGCCCTACAGGCCGGCAGCATGTGCACGACGTTCACCGCGTCGCAAGGCCTGCTGCTGATGATCCCGAACCTGTACAAGATCGCCGGCGAGCTGACGCCCTTCTGTATCCACGTAGCCGCCCGAACGCTCGCGACGCATGCCCTGTCCATCTTCGGCGACCACTCTGACGTGATGGCCTGCCGGCAGACCGGCGTGGCGATGCTCTGCTCGAACACCGTCCAGGAAGCCCACGACCTGGCCATGATCTCGCACGCGGCCACGCTCGAAACACGCGTGCCGTTCATGCACTTCTTCGACGGCTTCCGCACCAGTCACGAGGTCGGCAAGGCCGAACTGCTGACCGACGAGGACATGCGGGCGATGCTGAACCAGGACGCGATCGCCGCCCACCGCGGGCGAGCCCTCAGCCCGGACAGCCCGAAGATTCGCGGCACGGCCCAGAACCCCGACGCCTTCTTCCAGGCCCGCGAAGCCTGCAACAAGTTCTACGAAGCCGCCCCGGCCATCACGCAGGGCGTCATGGACCGCTTCGCCAAGCTGACGGGCCGGCAATACAAGTTGTACGAATATGTCGGTGCCCCCGACGCCGATCGCGTCGCCGTTTGCATGGGCAGCGGCTGTGAAACCATCCAGGAAACCGTCGAATACCTGAACGCCCAGGGCCAGAAGGTCGGGCTGGTGAAGGTGAGGCTCTATCGCCCGCTGGCCGAGGCCGAGTTCCTCAAGGCGATCCCGGCCAGCGTGAAGTCGATCGCGGTGCTCGACCGCACGAAAGAACCCGGCGCCGCCGGCGAACCGCTGTATCAGGAAACGATCGTCGCGCTCGCCCGCGGCGGCCGCAGCAGCATCAAGGTCGTCGGCGGCCGGTATGGCCTCAGTTCGAAGGAATTCACGGCCGGCATGGTCGTCGCCGTGTTTGACAACCTGAACGCCGCCTCGCCCAAGAACGGCTTCACCGTCGGCATCAACGACGACGTCACCCACCTCTCGCTAGCCTACGACGCCGACCTCGACATCGAAGCCAAGGATGTCACCCGCGCCATGTTCTTCGGCCTCGGCGCCGACGGCACCGTCGGCGCGAACAAGAACAGCATCAAGATCATCGGCGAAGAAACGCCCCTCTGCGTTCAGGGCTACTTCGTCTACGACTCCAAGAAATCGGGCGCGATGACGGTCTCGCACCTGCGCTTCGGCCCGCGTCCGATCCGGAGCATCTACCTCATCCGGCAGGCCGACTTCCTGGCGTGCCACCAGTTCAACTTCCTCGAGAAGATCGACGTGCTGGAGTTCGCCCGCAAAGGCGCGACGGTGCTGCTGAACGTGCCGTGCGAGCCCGAACACGTGTGGGATCGACTGCCGCGCGAAGTACAGGAACAGGTCGTCTCCAAGGGCCTGAAGCTGTACGCGATCAACGCCGACCGCGTCGCCCAGGAAACGGGCATGGGCCGGCGCATCAACACGATCATGCAGACCTGCTTCTTCGCGATTTCCGGCGTGCTGCCGCGCGAGGAAGCCATCGCCAAGATCAAGAAGGCCGTCGAGAAAACCTACGGCAAGAAGGGCAACGAGCTGGTCCTGCGGAACTGGGAGGCGATCGACCAGACGCTGGCGAACCTGAAGGAAGTGAAGCCCTGCTGCGCCAGCAGCCCGATCAAACGCCGCGCGATCGTCAGCGACGCCGCCCCGGACTTCGTCAAGCGCGTCACTTCGCTCATGATGGCCGGCAAGGGCGATCTGTTGCCGGTGAGCGCGTTCCCGGTGGACGGCACCTGGCCGACCGCGACGACGAAGTGGGAGAAGCGGACCATCGCGCTGGAAGTGCCCACGTGGCAGCCCGATCTGTGCATCCAGTGCGGCAAGTGCGCCTTCGTCTGCCCGCACGCCGCCATCCGCGCCAAGGCCTTCGACCCGGCCGCGATGAACGGCAGTAAGCCGGAATCGTTCCAAACCGTCGGCTACAAGGCGCCCGACCTCAAGGGCAACAACTACACGATCCAGGTCGCCCCCGAAGACTGCACGGGCTGCACGCTGTGCGTGAGCGTCTGCCCCGCGAAGGACAAGTCCAACGCCAGCCGCAAGGCGATCAACATGACGCCGCTGACGACGGACGTGCTGGATCGCGAACGCAAGAACTACGATTACTTCCTGAAGCTGCCCGACGTCGACCGCTCGAAGATCACCCGCATCGACGTCAAGGGAAGCCAGCTCATGCTGCCGCTGTTTGAGTACAGCGGCGCCTGCGCCGGTTGTGGCGAGACGCCGTACGTGAAGCTGCTGACGCAGCTCTTCGGCAGCCGGCTGCTGATCGCGAACGCCACGGGCTGCTCGTCGATCTACGGCGGCAACCTGCCGACGACGCCCTACTGCGTCGACCTGGCCGGTCGGGGGCCGGCGTGGGCGAACTCGCTGTTCGAAGACAACGCCGAGTTCGGCTTCGGCATGCGGCTGGCCACCGAGATGTTCGCCGACCAGGCGCGCGGCCTGATCCGCAAGCTGTCCCCGACGCTCGGCATCGACACGTTGCAACTGACCGAAGCCTGCCCGACCGACGAGGTTTCGCTGGCCAAGCGCCGGCTTCAGATCGAGAAAGTTGCCAAGGCACTGGCGTCGGACAACTCTGAAGATGCACGGCGACTCAGAGCGTCGATCGAACACCTGCTGCCCCGCAGCGTCTGGCTGCTCGGCGGCGACGGCTGGGCGTACGACATCGGCTACGGCGGCCTCGACCACGTGCTGGCCAGCGGCAAGAACGTCAACGTGCTGGTGCTCGACACCGAGGTGTATTCCAACACCGGCGGCCAAAGCAGCAAGAGCACGCCGCTCGGCGCCGCCGCCAAGTTCGCCGCCGCCGGCAAGGCGATCCACAAGAAGGACCTAGGCCTGATGGCGATGAGCTACGGCCACGTCTACGTCGCCAGCATCGCGCTGGGCGCGAGCGACGCGCAGACGGTCAAGGTCTTCCAGGAAGCCGAAAGCTACGACGGCCCGAGCCTGATCATCGCGTACAGCCACTGCATCGCACACGGCTACGACCTGTCGATCGGCCTCGAGCAGCAGAAGCGGGCCGTCAACTCCGGCGTGTGGCCGCTCTACCGCTACGACCCGCGCCGCATCGAGCAGGGCCAGGCCCCGCTGCAAATCGACTCCAAGCCGCCGACCATTCCGGTCAGCGACTACGTCCGCAACGAGACGCGGTTCCGCATGGTCGAGAAGATGGACCCCGAACGCTTCAAGAAGCTGTCGGCCGAAAGCCAGAAGCTCACCACGCGGCGGATCGCCAACTACGAACAGCTCAGCAAGCTCGTTGCGCCGATGGCGCCGACGAACGGACAGGAAGCACCCAAGGAGTAAGCACATCCACGAAGGACACGAAGGGCACGAAGAGAATTCATTGAATGAGTTACTTCGTGTCCCTTCGTGACCTTCGTGGGCAACCCGCTCGACGATCGTTTTGCGAAGGACTCCCATGAACCTTTCCATCAACTATCTCGGACTGGAACTCTCGAACCCGATTGTGGTGGGCGCCAGCCCCCTGTCGCGGAACGTCGACGTCGCCAAGCAGTGCGAGGCGGCCGGCGCGGGAGCGATCGTCATGTACTCGCTGTTCGAGGAGCAACTGCTGGCCGAGCAGCGGGCGACCGACCGCGCGATGCGCGATGTGGCCGACAGCTTCGCGGAAGCGGTGTCGTACTTCCCCGAGCAGGAAGACTTCGAAGTCGGGCCGGATGAATACCTCGAACTGCTGGGCAAGCTGAAGCGCAGCCTGAGCATCCCGGTGATCGCGTCACTCAACGGCACCACGCGCGGCGGCTGGCTCCGCTACGCCCAGATGATGCAACAGGCCGGCGCGGATGCGATCGAACTGAACACGTACGGCCTGGCCACCGAAACGTCCGTCCCCGGCTCGGCCATCGAAGACCAGCTCGTCCTGCTCGTCCGCGAGTTGAAGGAACGCATCTCGATCCCGCTGACCGTCAAGCTCAGCCCGTTCTACAGCTCGCTGCCGCACTTGGCCCTGCGTCTGACCGACGCCGGCGCGGGCGGGCTGGTGCTGTTCAACCGCTTCCTGCAACCCGACTTGGACGTCGAGAACCTCGAAGTCGTGCGGGTGAACCTGTCAGATGAATCGGAACTGCTGCTCCGGCTGCACTTCGCGGCGATCCTGTTCGGGCGGGTCGGGTGCGACCTGACCGTCAGCGGCGGCGCTCACTCGGCACTGGACATCGTCAAGGCGATCATGGCCGGCGCGAGCACCGTGCAGATGGTCAGCGCCCTGCTCAGGAACGGCCCACAGCACATCGCCCGCGTGAAGGCCGACCTCAACCGCTGGCTGGTGGATCACGAGTACGAATCGGTCGCCCAGATGCGTGGCAGCATGAGCCTGCTCCGCTGCCCCGACCCGGGCCAATACGTCCGCCAGAACTACATGCAGCTGTTGGACAACTGGCGTGCGGCCTCGTCGAAGTAACCCACCAACGCACCCCAAAGCCGATGATCTCCAAGGACAGCCGCGAGCTCGCTCGCGGCTTTTTCTTGCGCATAACTCCTTACCAGATCGTGAACAAGATCACGACCAACTCTCACTCATATCGCCCCTGCGACGACTTGTCCGGATGAATCCAGAGAAAAAGACTAGACACTCCGAACATTTCCATCTATAAAACGGACCAGATCATCCGATATACAGAATGTCGGGTGTGAGTGACAGAGTCTGCAAGGTGGACTGACGAATGAAGACATGAAAGGCTGGTCGGCTAGCTGGCCTTTCGACTCGATCCCCCCTTACCCCAGCCGCGGGACGGAGGTGCCCCCAACTCACCTCCGTCCCCTCTTTTTTGGCTTCGAGGGTCAAGACGGGCGATCCCTGCGGACTCTTCCACCGGTAAGGAACGACCGGCCCCGACCGTCAACACCGTTCCCGATCCCTGTGACGATCCCGCGGCGTCATACGGGGCGAGAGACACTTCCAGCGGGCTACTCTCGGAGACCATCCATGCTTCGTCGCTCTCTCGCCGTCGCCGCTGCCTCGGTTGTGGCCCTTCTCGGCCTGTCCCGCAGCGCGTCCGCCCAGCACGCGAACTTCGTCCTGTTCGGTTCCAAGGCTGATGAAGCCAAGACCCAGGCCGCCGAAGACAAGTTCGTCATGCCGGTGACCGACCCCTACTTCCACGAAAGCTCGTTCGTGACGTCGGACGTCCGCGCCTGGGCGATCTATCACAGCCTCGACAGCAAGCTCGGCATCGACCACGCCACCGTCTACGCCGCCCAGGTCCGGCTGGCCCTGACCGACGACATCCAGCTGGTCGCCTACAAGGACGGCTACACCGATTTCGGCGGCGGCTACGAGGCCAGCGGCTACAACGACATCGGCGCCGGTCTGAAGTGGAATTTCCTCCACGACTACAAGAACAACCTGCACGCCGCCGCCGGCCTCGGCTATGAACTCGCCCTGGGCGACCCGTCCGTGCTCAGCAACGACGACGAGTACCGCGCCTGGGTCAGCGTCGACAAGGGCTTCGGCAAGCTCCACCTCGGCGCCGTCGCCAACCTCCGCATCGGCGACGACAACTTCGGCGACGCCGACGTCTTCACCTTCCACGGCCACGTCGACTACTACGTCAACAAGTGGTTCAGCCCGGTCGCGGAAATCAACTACTACGTGCCGTTCAACACCGACAGCGGTCTGACCTTCGGGCCGGCCGACGTCGCCAACCTCGACAGCCACCGCCAGACGCTGAACGTCGGCGTCGGCGCGGAAATCCGCCCGATGGACAACCTCGGCATCCGTGCCGCGTTCCAGGTCCCGGTCGGCAGTTCGGTCGACGTGTACGGCTGGCGCTGCACGCTCAGCGCGGTCTACAGCTTCTGATCGCCCGCTCGATAGAAAACCCTTACCGAGAAAACGGAGTCGGCTTCGGCCGGCTCCGTTTTCGTTTCGGTGAGTGACGACTGTTCGAGCGCCGGGGCGCCGAAAGTTGATCGAACCGCCCCGTCCGGCGACGATATCGCCATCGGACCAATCGATCGGCCTCGCGACGCGTCCCGCAGCGTGGACGAGGCAAGCAAGGGATCAGCGGGGGAACCTCTCGGAGACCAACGTCCATGCTTCGTCGCCTCCTCGCCCTCTCGGCCGCCACGCTCGCGACCTCCGCCGGCGTCGCTTCCGCCCAGCACGCGAACTTCGTCCTGTTCGGCCAGCCTTCATCGGATTCCAAGCTCCAGCCGGCCGAGAACAAGTTCGTCATGCCGGTGACCGATCCGTACTTCAGCGAGAACTCGTTCATCACCAGCGACGTGCGTCTGGGCGTGATGTACCAGACCTACCCGGGCAGCCTGCCCTTCGGCACCAAGCGCGTCGTGACGCGCGCCAAGACCCACCTGCACGGTCAGAAGACCGCGCTCACCGGCGCCGGCATCGACCACGCGATGATCTACACCGGCCAGGTTCGGCTCGCCCTCACGAACGAGTTCCAGGCCGTCCTCTACAAGGCCGGCTACACCGACCTCGGCGGCCAGCTCACCGAAGCCGATGGCTGGAACGACGTCGGCCTCGGTCTGAAGTGGAACTTCCTGCAAGACTGGGGCAACAACCTTCACGCGGCCGTCGGCGTGGGTTACGAGTCGGGCATCGGCGACCCCAGCGTCTTCGAGAATGACAGCGAATACCGAGCCTGGGTGAGCGTCGACAAGGGCTTGGGCAAGCTCCACCTCGGCGGCACGTTCAACGTCCGCTTCGGCGAGCATGACAACACCGACTCGAATCTCCTCAGCTTCCACGGCCATGCCGACTACTACCTCAACAAGTACGTCAGCCCGGTCGTCGAGTTGAACTACTACACGCCGTTCAGCACCACCGCTGGATCGGCCGGCACGCCGGCGTTCGCCGACTTGGGCAACCTCGATAGCTCGAACAAGACGCTCACGATCGGCACGGGTCTTGAGGTGCGTCCGATGGAGAACCTCGGCCTGCGCGCGGCGTACGAAATCCCGCTCTACAGCAAGAATGACATCTACGGCTGGCGCGTCACGTTCAGCGCGGTCTACAGCTTCTGAACGAGATCGAACTTTTCATCACGAAGCCGGCCGCGCCCTCGCGCGGCCGGCTTCGTTTTCGCTCGAATTCATCGGCCGTATCACGACCGTGCGGACGTCCCGTCATCTTCGTGGCTGACGCAGATGGATCGGCGCAAACCCGACCCACGGTCCGAGAATTTTTCGGTCGACAATCAGGCGCGCGCGAGGCAAACTGCGCTCGATGTCGGTGCGAGACTGGAATTCGTTTGATGACGCATCCGATCCTCGCGACGCCAAGGCGCGCGACGCGGAACGCCGTCGCCGCGAGTCGATCGGCGATGATGACGACGACTTCCCGATCCACGCCGACATCGACCCGACCGGCGTCCTCCACGAAACCGCTCTCGAACCCTGCCCGTTCTGCCGGCGCATGCTCCGTCACGACGCCGACGTCTGCCATCATTGCCGCAACTTCATCCTGCACGACCCGCCCCGCTCGGTTCACCCGCTACGCTGGATGCTGGGCGGCATGACCTTCGCGCTGGCGATGTATTTCCTGGTGCGCGTGAGCATGCTGCATTGAGCGAGCGCATTCGTTCTTTCGAGGAACAGGTCCACAGAGGTGGAACTGCCCGATTGATCCACACGCAATCGCAATTCATCTTGACCAACAAGCGTCCTCCCGAGCACCATTCGCATCCATGCGAATCCCCGCGCTCGCGTCGGCGTTGTTGTTGTGCTCAATCACTCTGGTCTTCGCGGGCGATTCGCGCAAGGTCGTCGCGCCGCCGACGCTGCCGAAGCGAACCATCTCCCAACCCGCCACCGCGCCGGCCGGTGAGCAGATCGCGTTGCCTGTCGAGTTGCTGCCCGACGCCGCGCGCGCAGCGCAGCCCGTCCCGAACGCCGCCACCAAGCCACGTCTGCCCCGCATCACGCTCTACATCCCGCCCGGCTACACTGTGCCCGCCGACGGTCGCGTGAACCTCACCGTTCACTTCCACACCGTCGCGTGGTTCGCGATCGAGGAGCATCTTCGTCATGGATTGAACGTTCCGCTCCTCGTGCTCGACCTCGGCGAAGGCTCCGACACGTACGGCCGACCGTTCCGTGCGGACACGCAACTCTTCACCAAGCTGCTCGGTGCGGTGGAATCGAACTTGCGCGCACGTGCGGGTGCCCCTGCTTCCACGCACGTCGAGTCCGTCCAAATCAGCAGCTTCAGTGCCGGCTACGGCTCGGTGCGCGAAGTGCTCAAGCAGCCGGAGAACGTCGCGAAGATCCGTCGCGTGGTGCTGGCCGACTCGCTGTACGCGAGTTGGCAGGAGAATGCGCCCACGTCACGTGCGAGCGACGCGCAGATGGACAGCTTCGCGAAGTTCGCCGATCTCGCCGCAAAGGGTGAGAAGACGCTGGCGATCACGCATTCGTCGATCCGCACCGGCTACGCAAGCACGGTGGACACGGCCCGCTGGCTGATCGATCACACGAAGACGCCGGTCATCGAAGTCGCTCCGATCGAGGGCGAACCGTACGCCCTCAAGTACCGCGCCGACCTCGGCCACCTTCACATCTGGGGCTACACCGGCGATGACGCCCAGGCCCACCTCACGCACGTGCGGCACATCGCGGAGGTGTGGAAGGCGCTCGATGAAGCGGGCGAGCCGTGACCACCGAATGACCAATGCCCAAATCCCAATGACCAGCAGATCGATGCGGTGCAAACCGCTTTGGGCATTGGGGCTTGGGCATTAGGACTTCCACTATCTCGGCGGGAACACACGCGCGTTCGGGAACTGCTCAAGGATCGCCTTCACCAGCGGATCGGATGTGAACTGCGTCAGATCGACGGCGGCCGGCGCGTCTTTCTGCTCGGCGGGCGTGCTGGCCTCGACTTCCTCGATCGTGGGCCGCACCACCTTCGGGCCGCGTCGCTCATCCCGCGCTCGCTCCGGTTCGGGCGGGGCTGGTTCGATCTGCACTTCAATCCGCACCGGTCGATTCAGGGTTTGCTCGAAAGCCTCCGCGTATGCGCCGATGTTTTGCAGGACGTACTCGCCCGCGAAGGCGCTGTCATGCGGGAACCAGAGGACGGTGATGCCGGTCGTTTCTTCCAGCGAGATGATTCGTGCCGCGTCGAAGAAGCCCGCAAGCCGTCCGCGAAGCTTCTGTGCGACCTGCTGACGAACAACGGTCAGATGCGCCGGCTCAGGCGACGGGACCGGCTGGCCGTTCACCGGTCGCGACGACGGCGCGGGCTTGGCCGTACCCTTCTTCGCAAACGCCTGCCAAAGCGAACTGGTCGCGCCCTCGGCAGCGACTTTGCCGACGGCAGGCAGTTCGTCACCACCCTCGTCGATTGCGGATTGCGGATTGCGGATTGATTCGTCGGACCACGGCGGTGCGCTCGCCGCTTGCGGCTTAGCGACTGCATCCTGAATAGCACCCTCACCCCGACCCTCTCCCGGAGGGAGAGAGAGAGAAGGCGACGACTCGCTCGATCGCGCGACCGCATGGGTCCCCTCTCCCCCCGGGAGAGGGCTAGGGTGAGGGAGGGCAACCGTCGACTGCGTTTCCGAGGAGGCAAGGTTCGAGATCTTCGCAGGCTCCGCCGTCGCTTCGATCTCGGTAAGCGACGGCTTACTCGACCTGCTCGGCCCCGCGGCTAAGTCGCTAGTTTTTTTTTGAGGCGTCATCACTCTCGGCGCGCCGCCATTCAACTGCGACAGCAGCTCGCCCACGCTGGCGAACTGGTTCGACATCGCCAGCCGGGCCAGCGTTGCGTCCAGCAGCGCCCGGCCGGCCTGGCTGGAGCGCATCTGCCGACGCAGTTCTTCCAACACACTGATGTCCTGCGTGAGCACGGCCGCATCGAACTGCTTCGCCTGCGCCTCAAGCTCTTTCGCATCGACGCCGACGATGTCGACCAGTTCGCTCGATGCGCCGCACGTGTTCAGCACCAGCAGGTTGTGGAAGTGATCGATCAGCGCGCCGATCAGCGTGTCGACCGCAAGGCCGCCCGTGATGACGGCGTTGGCCTGGCTGAGCGTGGCCTTCACGTCGCCCGAGCCGATCGCGCCCGCAAGGTCGAACACCAGCGTCGCGCGGGGCATGCCCAGCAGCCGTTCGATCGTCTCGGCCGACAGCTTGGTCTCGCCGACGCTCAGCAGCCGATCGAGCAGGCTGAGCGAGTCGCGCATCGACCCCGCGCCGGCCCGCGCCACGAGTTGCAGCGCTTCGTCGGTCGCGTCCACCTTTTCGTCGGTCACGATTCGCTTCAGGTGCGCGACGATCTCTTTCGACGGGATGTTCCGGAAGTCGTACCGCTGACAGCGGCTCAGGATCGTGGGCAGAATCTTCTCGGCCTCAGTGGTGGCGAGGATGAACTTCACGTGCTCGGGCGGCTCCTCCATGATCTTCAGCAACGCGTTGAACGCCGCCTTCGAGAGCATGTGGACTTCGTCGATGATGTAGACCTTGAACCGTGCCCGGGCGGGTCTGAAGCGGGCGTTTTCGATCAGGTCGCGAACGTTGTCGACGCCGGTGTTGCTGGCGGCGTCGATCTCGATGACGTCGATGTCTTCGCCCCGGGCGATTGCCTCGCAGCTGGAGCACTTGCCGCACGGTTCGGTCGTGGGGCCGGGCGCGTTCAGGCAGTTCAGCGCCTTGGCCAGAATGCGGGCCATCGAGGTCTTGCCCACGCCGCGCGTGCCCGTGAACAGGTACGCGTGCGCGATGCGCCCCGACGCGATCGCTTTCTTCAGCGTCTGCGCGACGTGGTCCTGCCCGATGACCTCATCAAAGGTCCCGGAGCGGTAGCGGCGAGCAAGGACGGTGTAGGCCATGCGAAGGAGGGACAGTCTACACGAGTCGGCGGCGGAGTTCAGCTATCGGCTCTTGCTGGAACGCCGCCGGATCGGGATTGGCCCCACTGGGGCGAAAGGCGTCCGACCGATGCAGACTCATCCACCAACCATGCACACTCGTTGTTTGGCCGAGCGTCGGGCCGACGAAGGAGTGTTGCTATGACGTCCAAATCCAAGCTTCTGGCCGGCGGTCTCGGGGCGGTGGCGTTCGTCGCGGGCAGCATGTCGATGCTGCCGAACAAATCGAACGCCCAGCCGACCGTCACTCAAATCACTACGTTGCCGGCCGTGACGTTCCTGCATCAGGTCGTCGACTTCGATCACCACAGCGGCAGCGTCGCGACGAAAAAGGTCGACTTCGATCTGCCGTACGACGTCGGCAGCGCCGAGGCCGCCATCCGCGGCTTCGAAGTCGGCTTCGACGGCGGCGAGCACCTGTTCCGCTCGACCGGCGTGACCGTCGACAACGTCTCGGTCAATGGCCGACGCGTCGAGGCGACCGTCAGCATTCACGTCCGCGACAACACGGGCGAATACGACGACGCATTCAAAGGCAAGGTGGACGTGCTGCTGATCGCATCGCCGCGATGAGAACAAGGCAACCACGAATCTCATGAAGGGACATGGATAGGATTCAGGATCCCTTCGGGCGGTCGTGATTTACGCGATGCTTCAGGATGGAACTGCCGTCCACGGTACAGGTCCATCTTGATGGCCGTCAAACAAGAAAAGCCCCGGAAACTTCCGGGGCTTTTGTGTTGATTCGGTTGAAGCGTGACTCAAGCCGCGGCGGTGGCGGGCTTGTAGGTCCGCTTGACGGGCTTGACGATCAGGCCGCTCTTGATGGCCTTGGTGCTGACCTTGATGCGGACGATCTTGCCGTCGATCAGGGCACGGACCTTCTGGATGTTCGGCTTGAACTTGCGGGCGGTGATGCCGGTCACCTTCGTGCCGACGCCGCCGAGGTACTTGGCCTTACCGCGGGTGGTGATCTGGTTGCCGAAGGTGGTCTTCTTACCGGTAAAGTGACAGACGCGGGGCATCGGAAATCTCTTTCGTTAAGTCGAGCCGAGCACCATAGCAGAAGGGGCTGGGGGATGCAATGGGGTGGCGAACGCGGTAGTGGGTCCGATTCGATTTGGGTTCCACGGCTTGCGTACTCGCTAGCCGTGGAACGCTCTCCCATGTCGAGCGACTCGGCTTTCGCAAGCGTCCCACGGCAACGGAATACCGATGTCGTGGCACCCAGATTTCATACTGACCCACTACCGCGAACGCGAGCCACCGATGAACGCAGACGAGCACGGATAGGACTCGTCGTTGCGGATCGACCTCAGCTTCTCTCCGCATGATCTGTGTTGATCGGGGTTTATCTGTGGTTTTAGTTTTGAGCTGCGGGTCGTGGCGTGGTTGTGCCGCCGTCGCCTCGCGAACCGCGATCCGGACGAGGGGAACCGCCAGTGCCGCCGCCTCGGCCGCTTGCGTCATCGCGACCGTTTCCATCGGCTCGGGTTGTGCCGTCGTTGCCGGTGGCGTTGCCTTGGCCCGAGCCTTGACCGACGGAACCGTCGCCGCGCTGGCGTCGGCCGTTGCCGGGGCGGGGGGTGCCATCGTTGCCCGTGGACCCGTCCGATCGGCCGACGTTGTCGCGCGGGGTGCCGGTGTCAGTCCCATCGGCGTTGCCGGGTCCGCCATTGCCGTTGCCGCCGCGACGGCGGCCGTTGCCCATGCCTTGGCCACCCATACCTGGACCAGGGCCATTGCCGTTTGCGGCACCCATACCCGGGCCACCCATGCCGGGACCACCGTTCGGGGCGCCGAGCCCGCCGGGGCCTCCCTGCGGATTGGCCGCGTGGGGGTCGTGGTTGGGGTCTTCGCCCGGCGTGGCGTCCTTGGGCTTCTCTTCCACGCGAATGCCAGCCCGCTTCAGCAGCGCTTGGCCTTCGCCGGCCTGTAGTTGCAGCACGCGCTCGTCCTGCTTCAGGCCCGACTTGATCTGGATCGCTCGCTTCGTGACCAAGCCGACCGTTACCTCGCGCGGCGTGATCGTGCCGTTTTCGTCGACGAACACGAACGATTTATCGCCCTCGCTGTAGATCGACGGCAACGGCACGCTGATCGCGCCGGGCACGCGGTTGACGAAGATCGACACCGTCACACTCGCGCCAGGCTTCAGGCCTTCGGGCGTGCGATCGAGTTGCACGTCGACCGGGTATTCCTTCGTGCCCGAGTTGTTCCACCAGCCACGCGAGCTGTCCGGCATCAGGCTGACGCGCGTCACGGTCGCGGAAACCGCTTCGTTCGAGCTGTTCACGCGGACCAGCGCCCGCTGGCCGACGCGGATGGGCAGGATCAGCCCTTCGCTCACGCGGACGACGGCCTTCATGCGGCTGGTGTCGGGCAGACGCACGATCACCTGCCGCTCGCGCACTTCGGCACCCTGCTGGATCGGGCCGCCCTGGTTGTTGTCGGGTTGGACGTAGACGACCAGCCCGTCCGACGGCGCCTTGATTGAACAGGCCTCGAGCTGCTGCTGAAGGAATTCGAGCCGGCGTTGACGCGTTTCGAGCGTCTGCTCGGATGACGCGAGGTCGGCCTGCCGCTGCATGATCAGCGACTCGTTCTGCGTCTTCACGCGTTCCAGCTTGTTCCGCGCCTGCACCACCGCATTGTTCTTCGTCGCGATGTCGGCCTGGTACTGGTAATCGGTGAGCACCTTCAGATCGGACTGCGCCGCCTGCAAATCGACCGACGCCTGAGCGACGGCGTTTTCTCTCGTCTTGACGTCGGCGGCGGTCACAAAGCCGCGCTGGAACAGGTTGCGCGACTGCGTGAGGTCGTCCTTCTTCTGGGCGAGGTTCGTCGTCGCGATCTGCACCTTGGCGCGGGCCGCATCGAGCGATTGCGGGAACGTGCCTTCCTTGTACTTCTTCAGTTCCAGATCGGCGAGCGTGAGGGCGACATTCGCGCCTTCAAGCTCGGCCTCGTTGTTCGACTGCTGAATCTTGAGCTGGCTCTTGGCGTTGGCGACGGCCGCCTGGGCGCTTTGCACCGCGATGGAAGAGTCGTCGATGTTCTGACGGATGACCGAGCTGTCGAGTTCGATGACGGTGTCGCCCGCCT
The DNA here is from genome assembly GCA_047600945.1 of Tepidisphaeraceae bacterium. GTDB lineage: Bacteria > Planctomycetota > Phycisphaerae > Tepidisphaerales > Tepidisphaeraceae > JASGKC01. The sequence continues at coordinate 88,738 of JASGKC010000001.1, forward strand.
TGACCATCGCGCCTTCGCGGGCGATGTCGTTGATGGTGGCGCGACCCTCGACGCGGCTGGTGAGTTCGATGTTGTCGACGGCCTGGAGTTCGCCGCCGTTGTCGACCGTGGCGTCGAGGTCTTCCTGCGTCGCGGCGATGAGCCGATTCGCGACCGACGACGCCGCCGTCGCCACGCCTGCGTCGACGGTGCGCTGGCGGAGATACCAAGTCGTGCCGATCGTGCCGACGGTCAGCAACGCCACCACCCCCGCCGCCGGCACGAGCCAAGCGGGGGAAGACTTCGTCGAACGCTGGGAATTCGTAAAACCAAGGGTCATTGTCGGCACAATCCTGATCAGCTCCAACATCGGCTGACGTGTCAGCTATCCTAGACCATCCGATCGGCAGAGACAGCGGAGAAGTTGCTGCTTCCGCTTATACGAAGCGCCAAATCGGCCGGATTATTTCGCACAAACCGCGATCGATTCATTCGATGCGACGAGTGGACGCACGGCGCAAGGGCTGGCGACGCAGCGATTTGTCGCAGACGGATGTCCCACGGGAGCCGCTTTTCGATTCACAATTCACACTCGAAACCCCGCCCAACCCCCTGCCCGGCCACGGGTTGACCGGCGGATCGGAGTGCTGACGTGCGGTTTTGAAATCGGGGACATTTTGGGACATCCGGGCCACCCCGTTCGGTCGGGAGAAACGCACGGCCTCGCTTGCCAATGGAGCAGCAAACCCCCACATCATGACCAGCGCGCCCGGCTGGCCGTCAAGCCCGAAAATCGGCCGCGTTCCCCGAATGCTTGGGACTTTTCGTGGCATGGGCGTCTCGCCCATGGACTCGCGCAGCGAGCACGCAGCGCGGCCGTGTTCAACAGAGGATGGGCATCGAGCGGGTCGCGATTGAACGTCGCTTGATGGTTGTCTTTTGTTGGATCGAGCTATCACTCGATGCCGGCTGTGCCGGACCACGGGCTGGAAGCCCGTGCCACGAGAAGTACAGGCCTCAGGTCTTCTTCCCGTTCGCCTGATCCAGCAGCCGTCGCCCTTGGCCCGGCTGCAAGAGCACGACCGACTCGCCTTCCTTCAGGCCGTCGTTAATCACCACGTACATGGCGCTGCTCTCGCCGATCTTGATCGGGCGCGGCTCTACCTTGCCGGGGCCCGTCTGCACGAATGCCCAGGCGTCGGTGCCCGTTGCGTAGATCGCGGCCGGCGGCACCGCGATCACGTGTGGCAGCGTCCGCAGCGTGATCGTGACCTCGCCGCTCATGCCGGGCTTCAGCGTGGGGGGCGTTTCTTCCAATTCGATATCGACGGCGTACTTCTTCGAAGCGTTGTCCCACCACCAGCCGCCCTCGTCGGGCAGTGTCGCGACGCTGGTGATCTTGCCGCCGATCGTTTTGTCCTGCGTGGTGAGCTTGATCGACGTGGTGAACTCGCCCTTGCGGAAGTCCTGGAGCTTGATGACGCGGTCTTCCGGCACGAGCAGTTTCACCTTCATCCGCGACGTATCCGGAATTTGCAGGATGGTGCGTCCCTCGTACACCTTTGAGCCGGCCTGTAGGCGGCGTTCGTCGGAGTAGCGGATGATGCTGGTGGAGTAGATGACGATGCCGTTGCCCGGCGCCTTGATCGTGCAGGCCGCGATCTGCTTCTGAAGCCGGTCGAGCAACTGCTTCGACAGTTCCAGCGACTGGCTCTTGGCCTGAAGGTCGGCGTCCTTTTGCGCGAGTTGGCTGGCGCTTTCGCTGGCGACGCGGTCGAGCTTGTTCTTGGCCTGCTTGAGCTTGTCGGTCTTCTCGGCGACTTCCTTCTCGTGCGTGAAACGCTCGAGCACGTCGGCCTCGGTGATGGCCTTGTCGAGCTTGTTGCGCTTTTCGAGGACTTCCTGCTGGGCCTTGTCGATGTCGGCCGCCGTGGCGAAGCCGCGCTGGAGCAGCACGCGCTGCTGTGAAAGCTCCTGTTCCGAGCGGCTGAGGTCGAGCTTGGCGGCGTCGACGTCCATCTTGGCGGCCTTCAACTTCTGCGGGTAGACGCCCTCGACGTACTCCTTCAAACTAAGGTCGGCCAGCTTCAGTTCGACTTCGGCGCTCTCCTTTTCGCTATCGTTCTTGCTCGCCTGGATTTGCATCTCCTTCTTGGCCCAGGTGACGTCGGACTCGCCCTTGCGGACCTCGACGGTGGTCGTCTGAAGCCGGCGTTCGAGTTCGGACGTGTCGAGCGTGACGACAACGTCGTCCTTGGCGACGATTTTGCCCTCCTCGACGATGGAAACGATGGTGTTTTCGCCCTCGACGGGGCAGGCGACGTCCAGCTTGTTGATCGCTTCGAGCTGGCCGGTGCCGGTGACGGTGATGGGGACATCGATGGCGCGGACGACGTACGGGTCGCCGAAGCGTTCCCCCTGTGTGCCCGCCAGCGCGGGGCCGTACCGCTTCCAGGCCACCCACCCGCTACCAGCCACGGCCAGTGCGATCAGCACAATGATCGGCAAGGTCCATCGACGCATAAGCACCCCGGGTGGAGGAAGTTTCGAGTTGCAGGTTTCAAGTTGCGAGGCCGAAACGGTCTCGCAGCCTGCCCTCGCAACTTGAAACTCGAAACTTGAAACTCGTACGCGAAACGCGCGACTTCACACCGCCAAGACGATCGCACACCCTTCGGTTAAGATCAACGCCATGTCGAGTCGTCTGATTGATCTGGTCCAAAGGTTCGCGGGTCGAAAAGTTGCCCTGATCGGCGACTTCATGGTCGACCGCTACGTCTACGGCAACGCCGAGCGCCTCAGCCCCGAGGCGCCGGTGCCCGTCCTGCGGTTCGATCACGAAGACTGTCGGCTCGGTGGCGCGGGCCACGTCGCGGCGGACTTGGCCGCGCTGGGCTGTCACGTGAAAGTCGTCGGCGTCGTCGGCGACGACGAGGCGGGCGTGCAGCTGCGCAAGATGCTGGACGACCTGAAAGTGGACCACTCCGGCATCGTCATCGCCAAGGGCCGCTGCACAACCAGTAAAACGCGCTTGGTCGGCCTGGCCAACCAGCGCAGCCCGCAGCAGATGATCCGCCTGGACTACGAAGTGAGCACGCCCGTCACCACCGACTTGGCCGGCCAGCTCATCCAGGCCGCGGCCCGCGCGATCGCGGACGCCGAGGTGGTGCTGCTCGAAGACTACAACAAGGGCGTGCTGACGCCGGCAATCACGCAGGGCATCGTGCAGGCGGCGCGGTCGCGCGGGAAGCAGGTGATCGTCGACCCGCCGAAGATCACCGACTACACGCGCTACATCGGCGCGACGGCACTGAAGCTGAATCGCAGCGAAGCCGAAGTCGCGACCGGCCAGCCCGCGCGCACGCCCGAGCAATACGCCCGCGCCGGCAAGAAGCTCATGGATTCGCTAGGCCTGGAGGCGATCGTCATCACGCTGGACAAGGACGGCGCCTACGTCGCCACACGCGACGGCAAGACCGAGCGCCGCCTCACCACGCGATCGCGACAGGTGGCGGATGTGACGGGCGCCGGCGACATGGTGCTGGCCGCGCTCGGCGCGGCGAGGGCGGCCGGCGCGGAATGGACCGACGCCGTCGCCGTCGCCAACGTCGCAGGCGGGCTCGAGGTCGAACGTTTCGGCGCGATCCCGGTCAGGCCGGAAGAGATCGTCCTCGAACTGCTGTCCGATGCGCACGATCACCTCGGCAAGGAACGCACGCTGGACGCGCTGCTGAAAGAACTCGTCAGCCACCGCGCCGCCGGCCGAAAGATCGTCTTCACCAACGGCTGCTTCGACCTCATCCACCTGGGCCACGTGAAGTACTTCCAGTTCGCTCGCGCACAAGGCGACTTGCTCGTCGTCGGCGTGAACACCGACGCCAGCATCCAACGCCTCAAAGGCCCCAAGCGGCCGGTCGTGAACGAACAGGACCGCGTGGGCGTGCTCGAAGAGCTCGAAAGCATCGACTACCTGGTGAGGTTCGACAGCGACACGCCGATCGATCTGATCAAGGCGATCAAACCCGACGTGCTGGTGAAAGGGGCCGACTACCGGAAGGATCAGGTCGTCGGCTGGGACATCGTCGAAAAAGACGGCGGCCGGGTCGCGTTGGCGCCGCTCATCGACGGCCGCAGCACGAGCAACGTCATCCGCGCGATCCTGGACGCGTACGGCGACGGGTCGAAGAAGGCGTAAACTGGCAGGGGGCGGTTAGCTAATAGCGGGTGGCAAAGCCAAGATGTTTGGCACAAGCCCGCGTGAGTGCGTTTCTTTTCAGTCCAAGGGATCAAACGTGTCGTACAACATCCTGCGGCAGAGCGAACTACTGGAACGAATCGGGCAGCAAGTCGGCTCGACGGTTGAGAGACAACCGCCTTTCACGCTCGTCCTGGGATCGGGGTTCAGTTACGGCATCATCCCGACGACCGCCGAGATCGTCCGGCGCGACTTGTCCTGGTGGAAATGGTGCCAACGGCACGAGACCGGCGGACCGACGCCGAAGGAATTCTTCGACCAGATCAAGTCACGTGACGACGACGAGGCGAAGAAGGAAGCCAAGGCGTTCTGGGAACGGGTTCACAAGGCGCAGCATGCGACCTCGAAGGAAAAGTTCGAACTCGACGGCCAAGGTGTGGTCACCGACGCCACCCTGGGCGAAGCATACCGGTTCGCCTTGTCATCGGCTTGCACGCCGGGACTGAACACCCCCCACGAGGTCCGCAGGTACTTCGGCGACATGATCCGAAGGGCGGGCAACCGACTGAATCCGGCGCACCTGTTCCTCGCATCCATCATCGCCGAGCGACGCACGCGTCGACTGTTCGGGACCATCTTCACGACGAACTTCGACCCGCTCCTTCAGCGTTCGCTGCAACTGGTCAACGCCCCCTACTTCGTGTCCGACCGGCCGGAAACGCTTCAGTATCCGGACGACGACGACATCGCCGACGCCGTCCATCTCATTCACGCCCACGGCAGCATCTACCGCTACCTGTTGCTGAACAGCCCGGCCGAGATCGAGAAATTCGCCCTCGCGAACCAGTCGAAACTACAGGAATATTTCCGCAAACACGCGGTGCTGATCATCGGCTTCAGCGGCTGGGACGACGCCATCACGCGGGCACTCCGCACCGTGGACCAATTCGACCACAACCTGTACTGGTGCGATCGCAGCGCTGATCCGGACAAGAGCAGTCTCACTCCCGAAGCGCGGGACCTTCTCAAAAAACACGCCAACGCGTTCTACGTGCAGATCAAGAGCGCCGACGACCTGATGGTCCAGACGCACCGGGAACTCATCGGGCACGCGCTGCCGCGTGTGTTCCGGGAACCGATCCTGACCTCGCGCGACCAGCTCGACCTATGCGATTTGAGCGGCGTCAAGGTCTCTCCGCCGACGACGCCCACCACGACGAGTTCTCCGGGCGACAAGGCAGAGGAGTTCGATCTCGGCCTGGAAGTCGAGGCAGTTCGAAAGAACCTGGACGCGGCTCAGGACCTTTTCATCGGCAAGACGGTGACCAACAAGGCCGCGATGCTCGCGGCGGAAGTGCGCCAACGGCTATCCACTGCGTCGGACCTCTTCCTCAGCGGCAAATATGCCGAGGCGATTCCGCATTTCGATTTCGTCTTGGCGAATGCCGGCACGCTGGATTCACAGGCGCGTGCCGCCACCACGTTCCGTCGTGGGGTGGCGTACAGCGAACGCCGACAGGAGGGGGACTTGGAGCGATCGATCGCTGATTTCAGCGCGGTGATTGACATGCCGGGCGTGTCTCGCGAGCTGAAAGTCAGAGCGACCGTCAACCGCAGCGCGGTCTACGCCGAGCGTGGAGAGCCGCAAGACCTGCAATTGTCAACCGATGACTGCGACACCGTTATCAACATGCCCGATGCGAGTCCCGACCAGAAGGCAAAGGCCTTGACGAATCGAGGCATCAACTTCGGTAAACGTGCGAGCGAAGGGGATAGTGATCGTGAACTGAACGACTACACCGCCGTCATTCAGATGGAAGACGTTCCTGCCGACGACAAAGCCACAGCCTATCACAACCGCGCGGTGTTCTATCTCGAACGCGGCAAGCCTGGCGACATTGAGTTGGCCAGAAGCGATGCCAACGCGGCAATGCGCATTCCCGAAGTATCTGATGCCGTCATTCGCTCCGCACAACGCATTCTCGACATTGCCGCCGAGCGGGAAGCCCCCACTCGGCCGGGACCGGAAACGAGTCCGTCCTGATCCGTGCTCAGTCAGAAAGAGAAGATGACTACGGATTTGTCAGATGACGTCCACGCCGCGCTGCCTCGCTAGCCTCCGTGCCAGCCGCACGCGCCAGAGCTTCTGGAGCAGTGTCGTCCGTGCTCGGCCAAGCAGCACCTCGCCGCCCCGCTTCTCGATCGCGCCGAGAATCCCCGCGTACACGACCGCCATCACGCAGGCGGTCAAGCGCGAGCCGTCATCGGGCAGGCAGACCAAGCCGCGTGACGCTTCGCGATACATCGACCGCGCCCGATCGATATTGAACGCAACCAGCTGCTTCAAGCCGTCGCTCGATCGATCTCGCGCGAGTTCCTTTTCGCTGACGCCGAACCGTGCCAGTTCATCCTGCGGCAAGTACACCCGCCCGCGCGCGAAGTCTTCCTTCACGTCGCGAAGGATGTTCGTCAGCTGCATCGCGTTACCCATCTGAACGGCCTGCCCGAGTGCACGCTCATCCATCAGCCCAAACACCCGGCACATGACCAGCCCCACCACGCCGGCCACGTGGTAGCAGTAGCGCTCAAGGTCGGGCCAAGTCGCGTAGCGGCTGATCGTGAAGTCCATCCGGCAACCCTCGGCCAAGTCGAGGAAGTACTGCTTTGGAATCGCGCAGGCGATGACCGTATGAGCGAAGGCGGACAGTGATGGATCGCCGTCGATCGCGAGCGGAGCATTCGGCTCCCGACGGCCGTAGACGCGGTCAAGCACTTGCTCGAAGCGCTGAACGCTTTCGATCGACGGCTCTTCGTCAGCCGCGTCGTCGAGCAACCGGCAAAACGCATACACCGCGTACGCGTGATCGCGCTTCGGCCGCGGCAGGAAGTAGCTGGCGAAGTAGAAACTGCGGGCGTGACGCTTGCAGATCCGCCGCGCGGCGTCATAGGCCGAAAGAAGCGAAAACGGAATCGGATCAGTGGCGGCCATTGGGTGTGGGCGATGGTAGACAGGCTGCGTCCACCGGGCCAACGACCCAACTCGTCATGCTGAGCAAAGCGAAGCATCTGGCGCCGTTCAATTGTCGCACGACTGCCTTTGGCACCAAACCCTTCGCTGCGCTCAGGGCGACGGCCTGCAACTTGGCGCGGCGCCTACAACTCGAACGGCTGCGCCAGCAGCGCGTCGATCGCGCGTGTCGCATCGGCCATCCGCCGCTCGATGCTGCCGCGCAGCTTCAGCGTCGGCGTATTCTTCGTACGCAACTGCTCGTCGAATCGCTCGTGCATCCAGTGGCGGATGTGCTCTCCGTCGCGAACGCCGTCCTGCACGAATGGGATGTCCGGCTCGGTGGGGAGGTAGAGATGAACGACGTCCCGCGCCCCGATCGCATCGACGCGGGCGTCACGAAACTTGTAGTAGCGTTCATGCCACGTGCCGGTCGCGAAGGCGTTGGTGTCGCCGAACAGCACGCGGTTGGCCGTGCGAGCGGCCAGATTCTCGCGACGCTGCTGCTCGGTCGCGATGTCGACGAACTCCTCGCTGGTCCAGCCCGGCAGCGGGCCGTCGATGGAGTAGCCGGCGATCTTCTTCTCCCAGTGCTCGCGGCCGTACTCGGGCACCCATTGCGTTCGATAGTGTTTCGCCAGCAGTTCGGCCAGCGTCGTCTTGCCCGTGCTCTCGGCCCCGATCAGGACCACCCGCCGCACAAACCACGCCCGCACGCACGGCTCGAGCCAGTCGAGATGATCGAGCGGAGCCGAACGAATCTTCGTCGCGCTGATCGGAACAGCGGCCCGATCTCGATCGACCATGACGTGCCGGCAGTTCATCGCCTGCGCAAAACGGGGGCCGTAGTCTTCGCTGGTGAAGACCACATCCGGCGCTCGGCCCAGGTGATCGATCGTGAACCGCGCCCACGCTTCGTGATCGTTCTCCAGTTCATCCGGCACGAGGTGGATCTCGCAATCGGGATGAATCTCTTCCAGCCACGCTTTGCGGAGTTCGCCGGGGATGCGCTGCGACGCGTGGTGCGGCAGCAGCACCACGCAGCGATCAACCTGCGCCCGGGCCTTGCGGATGAGGTGCGCGTGCCCCTTGTGCGGCGGATAGAACTTGCCGACGACGAAGCCCAGCGTCATGGCGCCTCGACGCCGCGCGTCGCCTCTTGCGCGAAGGGGATGTCCTCGGCGCCGACGACGTCGAACCCGCGCTGGCTTTGAAGCTCGACCCACTTCGCATGCCACGCCCGCAAGCCCATGACGGCCATCGCGAGGAAGACCGCGTACAGGATCGCCGTCAGGTAGAGTCCCTTGTAGAGATAGAGCGGCACGTAGATGACATCCACGACGATCCAGGCGATCCAGTTTTCCAGTCGCTTGCGGTTGAGGAGCCACTGCGCGCCCAGGCTGATCGCCGTGGTCAGCGCATCCCAGAACGACGCGCTGCCGCCGACTTTCGGGAGCAGTTGCCACAGCAGCACGGTGAGCGCGCCGCAGATGCCGACGACGAGTGCGTTTTCGAGCGTGCTGGCGCGCACGACGCGCAGCCCGGTGTGGCGCTCGCCACCGTAGAGCCACAGGTACCAGCCGATCAGCGTGAGCACGAAGTACACCACTTGAAGGCCGGCGTCGCCGAAGAGGTGGGCCTTGGCGAAGACGAACACGAAGGTCGCGACGTTCAGCAGGCCGATGGGAAAGTTCCAGACGTTCTCTTTCACCGTCAGCCACACGCACACCGCGCCGGTGACAAAGCTGACCGCTTCCAGCCACGACGCCACGCCCTGCCAGCACAGGATCCCGGCCAGGAGCGACGTGGCGACAGTGAGTGTGGCGAGAATGATCGAGTCGGTTTTCATGCGATCGCGTGCGTAGCATAGCGAGATGCTGCGCCGACTCACGACGAATGTGCGTGGACGATGACGGTTATCAGCGCATGGGTTTCTTCACACCCACGGATAGCCATTGGTGGGCGTTCGGGGAGAGTCGAGCGGTGTGATCGTGCAAGTGTCTCTCGACGCTCATGGGCTTGGCGGATGCCGGACGCGCAATGGTCGTCACGGCCGCCAGACCAGAGGCAGCGTGTTGTTCGCGCTGCTGGCGGCCTTGAGCGTGTCGCGCGTGTGGGCGGCCGGGTCGATGAGGATGACTTCCGCCGGGCCGGTCATCACGTTCAGCGCCGCGACGGTGATCGCGATGTACTTGCCATCCGGCGAGAACGTGGGCCAGGTCTGCGGCTCGTGATTCGGCGTCAGCCAGAGCGGCGTCCAGTTGCGGCCGTCGATGCCGACGCGATACGCCTCCGTGCGGCTGACGTACGCGACCCACTTCCCGTCCGGCGACACCGACACCTGCCGCGGCCAGAACGGTTTCGGCTCGTCGCTCGGGCCGTCGAGGATCGTCAGCGGCTTCACCTCGCCGCTGCGATAGTCGGCGAGGAACAGGCCTTCGCCCGCGCCGAACGGCGTCACCACCTGCCGGCCGTCCGGAAGGAAGGCGACGTCGTCGTAGCCGATCAGTTCGCCCAGCTTGCGCCCGTCGCGGCCGTAGAAGAGCGTGACGCCTTCGCGGCGCGGCGTGTCGTTCGGCACGTCGACGAAGCGCTCGGTGGGCAGCGCGACGATCGCGCCGTCGGGGGACAGCGTGAAGTCGTCGCCGACGTCGCTTTCAAGCTCGATGCGCGAGAGGAGCTTGCCGGATGTGTCGCGCAGCTCGACGATTCGGCTTTCGACGCGATCGGCGATCGTGCCGTCGCGCGCGTAACGCGGCTCCTGCGCGTCGGCGACCTTCTTCGAAGCGTCCTGCTTCACATCCAGCGTGCGCACGACGGCCGGCGTGCCCCAGCTGCCGTTGCGTGTGCTGAATAGGAGCGAGCCGGTGAGGTTGAACGGCTTCTTCGTCGGCACGGCACGGCCGCGATCGGCGATCGGGTCGTCGATGTGTTCGATCAAGTCGACAGGCGTGATCGAGCCGGCCACGCGCCAATCGTCGACTTTGTCCTGCGGTACCTCGACGCGCGTCAGTTCGATCAGCACCACCCGCTTGGCTTCCAAGTCGGCCACCAACGCGAAGCGATCGTTCGGATGTACCTCGGCCTCGCCCTCGAATGCGGCGACGATGTCGAGCGCGAGCGATTTCAGGTCGGGCTTCTCGGCGTAGGTTTGAACGTGGCCGGCGCGGAGGACGGGAATCGGGTGCAGGATGGCCGGGTAGATGCGTTGTTCCACTCCACCGGTGACGGGGTTGAGCCACGTCGCAGCGCTCATCGGGCGGGTGGGAATGACGCCAAAGGCGATTCCGGAGGCGGCGGACTTCTCGTCGAGTGACTTGCCGTCGAACGCGACGCGTTGGCGTGCTGCGAGTTCAAAGCTGACATGATCGTTCTGCGGTTTGGATGCGTCGGACTTGAAGCCAAAGTCGATGTCGAGCGAGCCAGAGCGCGCGAACGTTGAGACACTCACGAGCAAACCGATCGATACCACACTGCACCAGGCGCTTCGCATACGAGGTCATACGGATTCGGCGCGAACGAGTTGCCAGACTGACCGCGTCATGACGTGATCTGGCAAGGTTCGGTGTCGCGATGAAGAAAGCCCATGGCAATGCCATGGGCTTTGATCGATCTCAATTGTAGGACGACCTCACACCGCAGCGCTTTCGAACAGCTGCGCGAACTTCTTCGCGGTGCGGTTCTTCCAGGCGCCCTTGTGGTAGCAGTAGCCCGCGATGAGCGGAACCGCGAGGGTGGCTTCGCTGTAGACCATCTGCTCGTAGACGGTGTCGACCTTGCCCCAGCTGCTGGCTTCCTTCAGCGTGCTGGAGCTGAGCGCGCCGTCGCGCACGTCGGCGACCGTCACCTGCACGGCGTACTTGTGCATCGGGGCGTCCATGCCGAGCACTTCGGCGCAGACGACGATGTCCTGCGTGAAGTTCTTGGGCACGCCGCCGCCCAGCATGAACAGGCCCGTGTCGGTGGACTTCATCTTGATCTGCGTGAGTTCGTGGAAGTCCTTGCCGCCGTCCCAGATGGTCTTGGGGGCGTCGCCGCGTTCGACGGCGTGGCTGACCAGACCGAAGCCGGCCGAGCAGTCGTTGAATGCCGGCGCGAAGATCGGGATGTCGCGCTTGTAGCACTCGTAGATGATGCTGTTGCCGTCACCCTTCGGGCCGCCGTTCTTGTCGAGGTATTCGCCGAAGGCCTTGAAGAACTCGCGGCTGCTGTACGCGCCGGGCGGCATCTCGTCCATGATCTTCTTGGTGGTCTCGTCGCAGACGCGCAGCTCTTCTTCGTCGATGAGCGTGTCGTAGATGCGATCGAGGGCGTGCTCGCGCAGCTGCGTGTCGTACAGGCCGCTCTTGAGTTCTTCACTGGCGATGTAGTGCTTGAAGCCGAGGGCTTCGAAGAAGTCCTGGTCGACCATGTTCGCGCCGGTACTGACGATGGCGTCGACCATGTTGTTGCGGATCATGTCGACGAGCACCTTCTTCATGCCGGCCGAGATCATCGAGCCGGCCAGCGTGACGATGACCGCACAGCCGTCGTCCTTGAGCATGCGCTCGTAAATCGTCGCGGTGCGCCAGAGGTCGCGCGAGCTGAACGCCAGGTGCTGCATCGATTCCACCAGCTGCTGAATGCCCGGCTGCTTGATGATGTCGATGTGCTGGATGGTGCCTTCGCCGAGGAACTTGCTCTTCTGCTCGGCGTGCTTGGCCTTGAGGGGCGTGGCGTTGAAGGAGGTGTCTTGTGACATTCGTCTTTCCTTTCGTCTCTAGCCCGACAAGTACATGTCGGGCTTTGGGGACGTGTCGTACTTCCTGCGACTTTGATTAACGCACAAAGCCACCGCGGGTCGCTACGGAATCTCCCGATCGGTTGGGAAAGACCCGCCATTGCGAACCGTGGTGGCTTTGTCGCGCGGAATCATTGCAGATTGCCGCGCGGGGTCAAGTGGAATTTTGACTCGTTCTTCGAAGAGGTTTTTCACCGCGAAGGCCCGCAGTGAACTCGAAGAGGAAATCGAGACGAGCTCACATCGGACATCCTCACATCGAGTCTTGCGACCGAATTCTGTGCTTCGTGATCTTCGCGATGCCTTCGCGGTGATCAGACCCAGCTCTTCACGAGTCCGACCGATCTGACTACGATCGGCTCATGGCCGAATCGGCACGCGCGAAGTCCCGGGCGAAGCTCATTCTGAAGGCCGAACGGGCGTTCGGGGCCGGCGGCGTGATCGGTGCGGTCGACGCGCTGTCTGTTGGCCCGACCGCGCCGGTGGAACCTGCGCAGCTCGGCGCGGTTCCGGCGAATGCCCGACGAGCGATCGCGGATTCTCTGCGCACGCCGCCGCGTGCAGTCGCGAAGCCTGTTCAGGTGACACCCGCCGCACCTGCACCCGCGCAAGCGGGCGATGTGCTCTCCGGCTTTGGCCCGAATCGTCCGCCGTTCGAGTCCGCGCCGCACCCACGTGAGAAGAAGATCGAATTGCTGCAAGCGCTCGACGTCAACGAAGTGAAAGGCTGCACCAAGTGCATCCTCCACAAAACGCGCACACAGACCGTCTTCGGCGAAGGCGACGCCGACGCACCGCTGATGTTCATCGGCGAAGGCCCCGGCGAGAACGAAGACCTCACGGGGCGGCCGTTTGTCGGAAAAGCTGGACAACTCCTCGACAAGATGATCGTCGCGATGGGATTGTCGCGTCAGAAAGTCTTCATCGCCAACATCGTGAAATGCCGACCGCCCAACAACCGCGTGCCGGCGCCAGATGAAGTGTCATGCTGCACGCCATATCTTGAGCGGCAGATCGAACTCATTCGCCCGCGCGTGATTGTCACCCTCGGCCTGCCCGCGACGCAGTACATGCTCCAGAGCAAGAACAGTATGTCGCGGATGCGCGGCTTGTGGCACGCGTGGCGCGGCATCAAGCTGATGCCGACGTATCACCCCGCCTACGTATTGCGTCAGTACACCGAGCAGACACGAAAGGCAGTGTGGTCGGATTTGCAGCAGGTGATGGTCGAACTCGGATTGAAAATCACCTGATGCGCTGCGCGTTTGGATGAGCGCGCTGCGCAGCGCGTTCCCGTTTTCCATCGGCCGATTGCACGATTCGCCCAGTGTGCGTGCTGTTGTTTTCGCGCTCGAATTTTTTGCGACTCACTAAGACTCGGTTTCTCCGCTCGTTGTGCGACGTGCGTCGAACCGCGCGATGTTTCCCGAGTGACTTCGCGGCGAACTCTGCTATCTTCCCGTCTCGTGCGAATCGGAACCACATCGTCTCTCGGCCTGCCTTACTGCCCCTGCGAATGACTGATGGTTTGACTGAATGCTGACGACGGATGCTTTATCGCGTCTGTCGATGGTGTGGTATCGACTCTGCACGTCAACGTCCGCCCCTTGTTGTTCCGGTGAGTGGAGTGTTGTGCGTGAGCGGTGAAAGTGAAACGAAACGAACGGACTCGAACCACCTCAGGGCCATGACGCAAGCCAATCCACTTGCCCAGGGAATCCGGACCACCCCGTCCAGCGCGGCCACTCCGGTGCACGCTGCGACGCCGGGTCGACGCGCGGCTGCGGAACTCGGCGGCAATCCGGGCGGCCTCGACGCCGCCACGTGGGGTCGCATCCTTGCTCGCGTCCGCCAGCAACATCCCACGCTCAACCGAACCTGGTTCGACGAACTCTCCGCCCGGCTTGTCGGCACGATGACCATCCAGGTGCTCGTTCCGACGATCGCCCAGCTCAACTTCTGCCAGCAACAACTCGCCGAACCATTCAAGTCGGCCGCCATGGAAGTGACCGGCCGGCTGATGGTCGTGCACTTCCATTGCGAACAAGTGCAGCGCGGCGGCGTGTTCAATGAGGCCGACCAGCACCTGCCGCTGAACCCCGACTACGTCATCGATCAGTTCGTCGAAGGCCCGTGCAACCGCTTGGCCCTCGCGGCGTCGATCGCCGTCGCCGAGCAACCGGCCAAGGCGTACAACCCGCTGTTCATCCACGGCGGCGTCGGACTCGGCAAAACCCACCTGCTCCAGGCCATCAGCCAGAAAGTCCTCGAGCGTAACGGCGACGCCCGCATCCTCTATCTGTCGTGCGATGCGTTCGTGAATCAGTTCATCAACGCCGTCAGCAACAACGCCATGAACGACTTCCGACATCGCTATCGGAATGTCGACATGCTGATTATCGACGACATCCACTTCCTGGCCGGGCACGCCCGTACGCAGGAAGAGTTCTTCCACACATTCAATACGCTGTATCAGCAGCACAAGCAGATTGTGCTGAGCGCCGACTGCTCGCCGAGCGAGATTCCGGAACTGGAAGAGCGCCTGGTCAGCCGATTCAACTGGGGTCTGGTAGCACGCATCGAAAAGCCGTGCTACGAAACGCGCGTGGCCATCCTCCGCAAGAAGGCAGCCATCCGCGGGCTGAAGTTGCCCGACGACGTGATCTGCTATGCGGCCGCCCGCATCGAGAGCAACACGCGCGAACTCGAAGGCGCGATCACCAAGTTCCAGGGCATGTCGATGCTCACGGGCGGCGAGATCAACCTCGAAGTCGCCAAGCAAGCGCTCGGCGAGGCCGAGGAGCATCGCGAGAAGCGCATCTCGATGCAGGACATCTTCGACGTCGTCACCAAGTACTTCAACATCAAGGTGTCAGACCTCCAGTCGAAGAAGCGCAACCAGAGCATCGCCTTCCCGCGCCAGATCTGCATGTTCCTGGCCCGGCGTCACACGCGCTACAGCCTGGAAGAAATCGGCGGCTACTTCGGCGGCCGCGACCACACCACCGTGCTGCATGGCGTCCGCACGATCGACAAACAGATGAAAGTCGACCGCGAAGTGGCGCAGCAGGTGAACCAGATCGACGCACAACTGACGAGCTAGCGGATAGCCGTTAGCCGGCAGTCGATAGCAGAGAGAAACAAAGAGGCCGAGAGCGCGATGGGCTCTCGGCCTTTTCATTCAGCCGAGCGCGACGAGTCGGGTGCCACGGCTTGCGTACTCGCTAGCCGTGGGACGCTTTCGGGAAACGAAACGTGATCGATCATGTCGGCGTACCACGGCAACGGAGTACCGATGCCGTGGCACCCATTCCATCGGCTTCAGGGCGATCCAGTTCCTCCGCGGTCCACACTCACCGCCGATAGATCAGCCCATCCAACTGCTTCACCGCATCCAGCATCTGCGCCTGGAGCGGGAGCATGTCGAAGCCTTCAAGGCCGCCTCTGTTGTTCTGGGCCTGCATGCCGACGGCGTTGAAAGCAGCATGCAATTCGTCCTGCGTGATCGCTTCGTCGAGCAGTAGGCCGATCATCACCTTGGGCGGTTGCTCGCCGATCGCGGCCATGAAGATGTGGGCTTCCTGCACGAGCGGCTGCTCGGACGCCGCCTGACGGACCGCCGCCACGAACTCTGCCGGCGGCGGGTCTTTCGGCTTGGCCAGCATCACCTTCACCTGCTGGTCGGTCTGCCCCATGAGCCGGCCGTTCTCATCGAACTGCGGGACGACGCCTTGCGCGAGCAGTTCCGCTTCGGCCCGGGTGATCACGCCGCTGGGCGGCTGACCCGGGTTGATGACGACGCCCTGGTCCTGGTTCTGAAGCAGCAACTGGAACACCGCCCGCGCATTCAGACGCACGTACCGGGCGTTGCCGTCGGGGATTGCGCGCTGCGTACGCTCGACATCGGTGAACGCGGGCAGGAACGAGCCCTTGCCGTCCGGTGCGGCGATCGTCAGCAGCGCGATCGGCTGGCCCTGCTGCAAGGTCACTTCGCCATTCGGCAGCGGCGTGCTGCCTTCGGGCGCATCGCCTAGCAGGAGGAACAAGTCTGTCTGGAGAAGCTGAACGTACACCTGCGTGCGCGTGGCGGGCGAGTCACCGGCCACGACGGCGTTGATCGCCTGGAGCAGCGGCGAGTCGCCAATCGCCTGCTTGAGCGCCGCCTCAGCCGCCGGGGCGACCTCTTCACGCTTCGTGCGTTCGCGCCGCGCGACGGGTTGGCCGGTGGGTCCGGGGGTTGATGGAGCGGGCGTCGGGCTCGGCGCGGGTACGTTATCCTTCTTGCCGCCGAACAGCTTGTCGAAGATTCCCATCGCGTGAAGTATGCCGACGAACGGACGGCGGGCAATCGGTGAAATCGTCTCAGTCGATTCCGTAGGGGGCGACGACGCGTGGCAACGACACGAAGTCACGAAGCCGCGAAGAAGAACACAAAGCGGTTTCTATTGAGATCGATCACCTTCCGCATGCCCATTCGAAATACGTCACCCTGAGCGCAGCGAAGGGTGCGGCGCCATGCGAAGTCCGAGACGCCTTGAACGAGTCGATGCATTCTCACCATCGATCGGCGCCAGATGCTTCGCTGCGCTCTGCATGAAGACTCCACGATGAACGAAAATGCGATTTCGCGCAGACATCTCAAATCGGTCTTCTTCGTGTCTGCCTTCGCGTCTTCGCGACTTCGTGTCGTAGTCGTGACACTCACACCGCCGCATGGGCGTGGACTTGCTTTTCGGCGTGGTAGCTGCTGCGGACGAGCGGGCCGGACTCGACGTGGCGCAGACCTTTTGCTTCGCCGACGGTCTTCCAATGCTTGAACTCGTCGGGCGTCACCCAGCGATCGACGGGCAGATGCTTCTGCGTCGGCTGGAGGTATTGGCCCAGCGTAAGGATGTCGACACCGTTGGCGACGAGGTCGTCCATCGCGCTTTCGATTTCCTCTTCGCGCTCGCCGATGCCGAGCATGATGCCGGTCTTGGTCGTCAGGCCCTGCTGCTTGCAGCGGCGGAGCAGTTCGAGCGAGCGGTGATACCGCGCCTGCGGCCGCACCTTGTAGTAAATGCGCGGCACGCTCTCGACATTGTGGCCCAAGATTTCCGGGCGGGCCTCAATCACTTCCTGGAGGGCGGGCCAGTTGCCTTCGAAGTCCGGGATGAGCACTTCGATGCTCGTGCCGGGCGACTTGGCGCGGATGGCGCGAATCGTCTCGGCCCAGATGCTGCGCCGCCGTCGGGGAGTTCGTCGCGGTTCACGCTGGTGATGACGACGTGGCCGAGGCTCATCGTGGCGACGGCTTCGCCGACACGGCGGGGCTCGTCCGGGTCGAGCGTGTTCGGACGGCCCGTCGCGATGTTGCAGAAGCCGCACGAGCGGGTGCAGGTGTCGCCCAGGATCATGATCGTCGCGGTGCCGGCAGACCAGCACTCGCCGATGTTGGGGCACTTGGCTTCTTCGCAGACGGTGTGGAGCTTCTTATCGGTGACGAGTTGCTTGAGGCGTGTGTACCCTTCGCCGCCGGGCAGTTTCATCTTGAGCCACGACGGTTTGCGACGATGCGACCCCGCAGCAGGCGTCGCGGGAGGGTTGCTAACCGCAGGTTCGGTGACGATCAGGTGGCTCAGGGAAACGCTCATCAGAATGTCCGATGGTAGGACAATTCCTGGCGAACGTCGACGCCTGCGGATGTCAGCCCGACAACCCACCGTCGCGAGCAGCAATCGGTGGAACACACTTGCCGGCCGACTTTTCCGCTTGTAACGCCCTCGCGCTTCGCGCAAGGTGGACTCGCTGGTGTTTCCGACCGATGAAGGATTCCGGGTGACTGTCTTCCCGCATTGTGGTGTGGCGGGAGCAGTCCGGTAATGGACGCCGCGGCTTTCGACTGGTGTTTGCGCATGACTTCGACCCCCACGACCTCCCCCGCCGCGGTGATCGCTGACCCGGCCGTCGACTACGAATCGAAGAAACCGAAGGCCGAGCGCGGCATCCCGTCGCTGGACGGCATCCGCGCGGTTTCTATCCTGATCGTGCTCATCAGCCATGCCTTCACCGACAAGGTGCCGGGCGGGTTTGGCGTGGTCGTGTTCTTCTTCCTGAGCGGCTACCTAATTACGTCGCTGCTGCGCATCGAGCAGGAAAAGAAGGGCGCGGTGAGCCTGACGAAGTTCTACACCCGCCGCGCGCTGCGCATCTTTCCGAACAGCTACCTGGTGCTGGCGATCAGCTTCCTGTTGGGCTGGCTCGGCTGGATCTGGGTCTTCGACCCCGCCAGCACGAATGAAACCGTCAACCTGCGCGCGGTGCTCTACCACGCGTTCTACCTGAACAACTACTACCAGACGTTCTTCGACAACGCCCACGCCCCGCACGGCAGCGGCGTGTACTGGTCGCTCGCGGTGGAAGAACACTTCTACCTGATCTGGCCGGCCGCCTTCATCGTGCTGCACAAGGTCTGCAAAACCAACCTGCAACGCGTGTGGGTGCTGGGGGCGCTGTGCGTGGTGTCGCTGGCGTGGCGCATTGTCATTATGGCCGTGCTGAGCAAGCACGCGGGACTCGACATCGCGCACAGCTGGGCGTACCGCAACACCGACGCCCGCATGGATTCCCTCGCGTACGGCTGCATCCTGGCGCTGGTCGGCAATCCGTATCTCGATAAGAAGTGGCTAAACGATCAGTTCTGGTGCTTCGTCGCCGTGCCGATCGCGCTGCTGGTGCTGCTGGCGTCGTTCATGGTGCGTGACAGCGAAGCCACGCACGGCGTCCTGACCGCACCGGAGTTCTATCGCCAGACGTTCCGTTACAGCGTGCAAAGCCTGGCCTTGTTCCCGCTGTTCATCGCGGCCGTCCGATGTCATGACAAGCCGCTGTTCGCGTGGCTGAACTGGTCGCCGCTGAAGTTCTTGGGCGTGCTCAGCTATTCGCTCTACCTCGTGCACCTGATGGTGATCTTCAACGTGCAGCGGTGGTGCTGGAAGACGCCGCTGGACAACAAGCTGTTCACGGGATCGGTCTCGATCGCGATCAGCCTGGTGCTGGCCGTGGCGATGTACTACCTGCTGGAAAAGCCGCTCCAGGGACTGCGGAAGAAGCTGCACTGACGGGTAGCTTCGAGATTCAAGTTGCGAGTTTCGAGACGAGCGAAGAGCCGGCTCTCGCAACTCAAATCTTGAAAACTCGAAACTGTCTCAAGCGGACAAGCGCTGCTGATTCAGGAACTTCGGGCTGGTGTCGACGAACTCGACGCCGATGGAGAACGTACCGTCTGGGAGAGGCTCGCATCGGACGACGCGGCACCGTTGCGGTACGCGCCCCGGTCCGATGCCGATGCGGAGGAGCACAACGTCCCCCACGGCATGGGCCGACGTCGTCGTCAGACCGGCGCCATTGGAGGAGATGTCGAACACGGCGACCTCGGAGCGGCCGCCCTCAATGACCATGAAGCCGGGTGCGCTCTCCCGCCGCTCACGCGGCGTGCGCCGACGATCACTCGATGGAGGCAAAGACTCCGGCATCTTCTCCCGGATCGGCCAGATCAGGACCGGACTTCACCGCCAATCCCGTTCTTTCGACTTCGGCTGTACGATTCGTACACCCCCACGCTACGCTACCCGCACCAACCAAGGACGCTCACCGATGAACCTGCCCCGAACGCTCGCGCTGTCGCTGCTGTCGATCGGCCTGCTCGCGCTACCCACCGGATGCGCCGCCGTCGGCGTGCTGGCCAGCGCGATGCCCAAGCCGAACATCAAGCCCGCCTATGAGGGCCTGAAAGGTCAGAGCGTGGCCGTGATGGTCTGGGCGGATCGCGGCCTGCGCATCGACTGGAACACCATCCGCGAAGACCTCGCCTCGGGCGTGCAGAAGCGGCTCACCGAAGCCGTCAATGCGAAGTCGAATGACCTCGCCGGCACGACGTTCCCGCTCAGCCCGGAATCGGTGGTGAAGTACCAGCGCGATTATCCAAGCATTGAGGCCGAACCCATCACGGCGATCGCGCCGCGCTTCCACGTCACGCGGCTCATCTACATCGAACTGAACAACCTCACGACCCGCACCGCCCAGAGCATCGTGATGTACCGCGGCAACGCGACGGCGTCGCTGAAGGTCATCGAGATCAGCAATGGCAAGGCGACGGTCGTGTACGAGGAACCGAGCATCCAGGTGAGCTACCCGCCCAAAAGCCCCGAGGACGGCCGACTCGACGGCAACGACGGCGCGTACTACGCCGGGACGATCCAGACGCTGGCGGACACGATCGCGCTGAAGTTCATCGAGCATCCGCAGGAATGAGCGTGGTCCGAGCGACGTGGATGGTCGATGGTAAGAGACAACGCCAAACCGAAAGAACCCGAACTGCCATGCGACTTCTGCGACCATCCACGATCCACCATCTACGCTCCACGCTTGCAGTCCTTTCGATTGCGGCCACCCTCTCTCTCGCCGGCTGCACCGCGATCGGCTTCGCCGCCCACGCCTTGGAAGGGCCGCCCAAGGTGCAGGCGCAGTTCACGCCGGCGAAGGTGCCGACGCTGGTGCTGGTCGAGCCGTCGTCGGCCGTCGCCGACCCGACGCTCGCCAGCGTCGACGGCGACCGCGTCGCGCGCTTCGTCACCAAGCAACTCGATCAGAACAAGGTCGTGCCGACGATCAGTCCCGAGCAACTCGTTGTCCTGCGCGACGCGACATTCCTCGAATACCGCAAGATGACCATCGTGCAGATCGCCCGTCGGCTGAACGCCGAGCAGGTGATCGCAGTGGAGCTCGATCCGGTCGGCGTCGGAACGTCGTCCGGCAGCGACGCGCTCAAAGGCGTTGCCGCGTGTCGCGTGCGCGTGATCGACGTGGCCACGCAGTCGGTGGTGTACCCCACCGACATGGCCGCCGGAGCCGCGCTCGGCTACGAAACGCCGATCCGACCCATTGGCGACAAGGCATCCGCCTCCACCGTGCGTACCGAAGCCCTCGAAGGCCTGAGCGACCAGATCGCCAAATTGTTCTACACGTGGACGACGGAAGACGAAACGGGAAAGACGCTGATGAAGTAAGTTGCGAGTTCCGAGAGCGGACGCCAAGTCTTCGTCTTGAAACTTGAATCTCGAAACTCGCAACTCCTCACTGCTCATCCAGCCACACGCACAGCGCATGGAACAGCACCTTGTGCACTTCCTGGATGTGGTGCGTGACGTCGCTGGGCACGAGCAGTTCGATGTCGCACACGCCCGCCAGCTTGCCGCCGGTCTTGCCGAGGAAGCTGACGGTGGTCAGTCCCTGCTTCTTCGCAATCTCGACGGCCCGCACGCAGTTGGGGCTGTTGCCGCTGGTGGTAAGCACGACCAGCACGTCGCCCGGCTTGCCGAGCGCTTCGACCTGGCGCTCGAAGATTGCGTCGTAACCCATGTCGTTGCCGGCGCAGGTGAGCACGGTCGGATCGAGCAGCGCCAACGCCGCGTAGGGCCGGCGGTTCTTGTTGAAGCGGACGGTGAGTTCCTCGGCGAAGTGCATCGCGTCGGCCGCGCTTCCGCCGTTGCCGCACGTGAGCATCTTCCCGCCCGCCTTCCACGAACGCATCAGCGCGTGGCCGAGCGCGTCGAGCTTGGGGCCTAGCGCGTCACACCTCGTAAGCAAGTCGGCGAGCCGGCGCGTCTGGGCGAGGAACGTGTCGTTCAGAGAGAGCATCGCGCCAGTGTGCGGCGCGCGGGGCAACGGGCAAGGGGCTGGCGCTGGCGGGAAGACCGCCACGAATCTCCCAACCGCGCGGACGCCCTCACCCCTGAAAATCCGAGAGTTTTTGAAGTCGACTGTTGAAATCAGTCGGAAATACCGATAGTTTTTGTCTCATCCCGCAGCGATTCCCGTGAGGACGGGGTTCGCCCAGGGTCGGGAAGCGCGGAGGCGCCGATCTGCGAAGGGCTTGAAAAGGCCTGATTTTGCAGGCGGTTTTCGCGTCGGGACGGCACGGTCGCCGCCCATCCCGCACACATCACCGCCGCTTGCGCCGGCTCCGGCGCGACGCGTAACGGAAGGAGTCCGTCCATGGCAGCTGGTAAGTCGATGACCAAGAGCGAGATCGCCGCGACTGTCGCCGAGAAGGTCGGCATCACCAAGAAGCAGGCCGTCCAAGTGTTCGAAGTGATGTCGGAACTCGCCTACAAGCAGGCCAAGAACAACTTCGTCATCCCGGGCCTGGGCAAGGTCGTCCTGCGCAAGAGCGCCCGCGCGAAATGGTCATGCAGTTCGGCCCGAAGAAGGGTCAGACCGTCAAGGTCCCCGCCAAGACCCGCCTGAAGTTCACCTTCGCCAAGGCTGCGAAGGACGCGATCCTCGGCGCGAAGAAGTGAACTCGCTGACGCGAGGCGAAGTAATTTCTCGCCCGACCGCGTGAGGACGCAACGCGTCGCGCGATCGCATTGCTGATTCAACCCACACTGCCCGCGCGACGACGTCGCGCGGGCAGTGTGCATTTGCCGACTACAGTCCTGCGCCGCGGGAGGGCGCCATACGAAGGGATCGGCCCGCCCTGCTCTGCACTGCCGCTGCGCATCTTCTGGGACACTTCGATTCCGCTGCTTCGCGATTGCATTCACCGCCCTGCGGACTACCCTGTGCGCATGCCCACGTCCGCACTGCCCAGCGCGAGTTTCCGGCAGGAAACCTACGGCGAGCTTCAGCCGTTCATCGATCGGGAGTGGCTGCTCACCAACGGCACCGGTTCGTTCGCGTCGTCCACTGTCGTAGGGTGCAACACGCGCCGCTATCACGGTCTGCTGGTCGCCGCGACGCTACCGCCGGTGGGACGTATCCTAGCGCTGTCTCGCTTGGCGGAAACCGTCGCGATCGAGAACCACGTCACACCGGTCGAACTGTCGATCAATTACTTCCAGCAGCACCTCATCCCGCGCGGCGACCGCTACCTGCGATCGTTCGAACTCGATGACACCGCCCGCTTCGAGTACGACGCCGACGGCGTGCTGGTTTCCAAGGAAGTGATGCTCTGCTGGGGCAGGCCGATTGTGGGCATTCGCTACGTGATCGATCCCGGCCCGCACAAGCAGGCGGAGCTGCGCGTCAATCCGTTCGTGGCGCTGCGCGACTTCCACGCCACGCAGCGTAAGGGCGAGTTCATGTACGACCTCACGCACGGCGAGCGAGCGTGCTCGGTCGCGCGACACGGGCTGAAGCTGTCGATGAAGGTGGATCACGGCTCGTTCTACTCCCGGCCCGACTGGTGGTACGACCACACCTACCCGATCGAAACCGAGCGTGGCCTGGAC
The DNA here is from genome assembly GCA_047600945.1 of Tepidisphaeraceae bacterium. Lineage (GTDB taxonomy): Bacteria > Planctomycetota > Phycisphaerae > Tepidisphaerales > Tepidisphaeraceae > JASGKC01. Next base: position 111,972 of record JASGKC010000001.1, read on the forward strand.
GACCGCGAAGACTTATTCACGCCGGGCTACTTCAGCGTGACCGTCACGCAGCGCACCGCGATGACGCTCTGGGCCAGCACCAACGGGCTGGACGGGCTGGAGTTCGAGGCGGAGCGCAAAAAGATCGTCGCCAGCAGCGGCGTGCCGACGATGCCGACGGTCACGCAGCAGCGTCTGGCACGCGCGGCCGGCCAGTTCATCGTGCGCCGCAACCGCGACGGCGACGGCGTCGGCGCGAGCATCCTCGCGGGCTTCCCGTGGTTCGCCGACTGGGGTCGCGACACAATGATCTCGCTGCCGGGCCTGCTGCTAAGCACGGGCCGCAAGCGCGAGGCGGGCCAGGTGCTGTCGGTGTTCGCGGGACATGTCTCCGAAGGCATGATCCCCAACGTCTTCGACGACTACTCGAACGAGCCCGCGTACAACACCGTCGACGCCAGCCTGTGGTTCATCCACGCCGTGCACGAGTACCTGCGCGTCGCGAAGGACCGCGACCTGTACGACAGCCTGCTGCGGCCGGCATGCGAGCAGATCGTCGCGGGCTACCGCGCCGGCACGCGGTTCAACATCAAGATGGACGAAACCGACTGCCTCATCAGTGCCGGCGACGCCAAGACACAGCTCACGTGGATGGACGCCAAGTGCGCCGGCATCGCGTTCACGCCGCGCCACGGCAAGGCCGTCGAGATCAACGCGCTCTGGTACAACGCGCTGATGCAGCTCGGCGAGACCGAGCTTGCCGCCAAGGTGAAGACGAACTTCGCGAAGAAGTTTTACATCAGCCCGTACCGCGGGCTGGCGGATGTGATCACCGACGACCACGTCGACAAGAGCATCCGCCCGAACCAGATCTTCGCCGTGAGCCTGCCGCACAGCGCGCTGGAGTTGGATCAGCAGCGAGCCGTGGTGGAAGTGGTACGGCGCGAGTTGCTCACGCCGTTCGGCCTGAAGACCCTCGCGAGCGGCGAGCCGGGCTATCAGCCGCGCATCACGGGCAACCAGTTCGACCGCGACAAGGCCTATCACAACGGCACGATCTGGCCGTGGCTGATCGGCGGATTCCTCGAAGCGTACCTGCGCGTCAACGCCCGCAGCGCCGAGGCGAAGGAGCAGGCGAAGCGTTGGCTGACGCCGCTGGTGCAGAGCATGGAGGAAGGCTGTCTCGGCAGCATCAGCGAATGCTTCGAAGCGCAGCCGCCCCACCGGCCGGTCGCGTGCTACGCCCAAGCCTGGAGCGTGGCCGAGGCGCTGCGGCTGGCGATCGAACTGGAGATGTGAGGAGGGCTTGTAGCGGATAGACGGCGGCGAAATCAGAACCGCCATGTGCCATCCACCACTCGCCGCCCGCAAGATTCGCCCCTCAACTTGCCGATACATGGAATGGCCCGCGCCTGGAACCGCGCGGCGACGAACGACTTCTTTCGTCGGAGACGCTCCCACCATGTACGTCGGCGACGACGATCCGCAAACCCTCCGCATGCCCCGCGACGTCCGCGCCGCACGCCGGCTGGCGTCGCGCTTGCGCAAGGGCAAGGACGCTCGACTCAAGAAGGTCGAAGACGTCCGCAGCGCCCTCGACGCGGGCGACTACGAGAACGCACTCAAGCTGTCGGTCGCGATCGATCGGATGCTGGACGAACTGCTGAAGTGAGTGATCCCAAACCACCCTCACCGATGCAATTGAGTTGGCGACCGGTCTCGCTCATCGGGCGTTGTCGGAGATTCAGTGCCCGCCGCCCGCGCTCTTGCCGCCGCGGCCTTTTGCGATGATGAAGGTCAGCGGGATCAGCGCGATCAGCACGCAGCCCAGCACGAAGAAGCAATCGTTGTAGGCGATCGCATACGCCTGACGCGTGGCCATCGCGCCGAGTCGGGCCAGGGCATGCTGCTGGGCATCGGCGAAGCTCAGGCCGGACGTCTGGTAGACTTGTGTCAGGTTCGCCAGCGCGCTGCGGTACCGTTCGTCGAACGGCGTCAGGTGTTCGACCAAGGTCGATTGGTGCACCTGCGCCTGCCGCGCAAGGAACGTCGTCACCAACGCAATGCCGAAGCTGCCGCCGAGGTTGCGGAAGAGCGCCAGCAGCGCCGACGCGTTGTTGTTCTTGCCCGGCGGCAGCGTCGCGTAGGCGGCCGTGCTGATCGGCACGAACATGAACGCCAGCGCGAGACCCTGGTAAATACGTGCCCAGACCAGATCGCGGAACGCCATGGTCGGCCCGAACGTGTAGGCCATGTGAATCAGCGCCGCGCCCGAGCCGAGCAACCCGATGCGGATCAGCGTGCGCGGCTGCACACGCGTGACCGCGAAGCCGATCATCGGCATCAGGAACGCCATCAGCAGCCCCGCCGGCGAGATCACCATGCCCGCCTGCGTGGCGGTGTAGCCGAGCTGCGTCTGAGCGATCTGCGGCAGCAATAGTGTGCTGCCGAACAGCGCGAAGCCCAGGAAGAACAGCAGAACGCTGCCGCCCAGCAGATTGCGGTTCTTCAGCAGACGCAGATCGACGACCGGGTTCCTCGTGATGAATAGTTCCCACAGCGTCGCGCCGACGCAGCCCAGGATGGCTGCGAGCGCGAAGTAGCGAATGAACGCGCTCTGGAACCAGTCTTCCTGCTGGCCCTTGTCGAGCACGACCTGCAAGCAGCCCAGTCCCACAGCGATCAGACCCAGACCGGTGAAGTCGATATCACGGAACTTGGTAGTGATCTTCTTCGCGCTCTCAGTGAGCAGCGATCCGCTCAGCAGCAACGCGACGATGCCCACCGGCACGTTCACGTAAAAACACCAACGCCAAGAGAAGTTGTCGGTGAGCCAGCCGCCCAAGGTCGGGCCGATGGCGGGAGCGAGCACGGTGGCCATGCCGACCATCGCGAACGCCTGGCCGCGCTTCGCAGGCGGGAACGCATCCACCAGGATCGCCTGTTGGCTCGGCTGGAGCCCGCCGCCGCCGATGCCTTGCAGCACGCGGAAGACGATCAGCCAACCCAGGCTCGGCGCCAGCCCGCACAGGAACGAGCTGATCACGAAGAGCGCCACGCAGATCATGTAGAACCGCTTGCGGCCGAGCACGTTCGCGAGCCAGCCGCTGATCGGCAGCACGATCGCGTTACTGACCAGGTAGCTCGTCAGCACCCACGTGCTTTCCTCCTGACTCGCCCCGACGGTGCCGGCCACGTGCGGCAGCGCGACGTTCACGATCGTGGTGTCGAGCACCTCCATGAATGGCGCGAGCGTGACCGCCAGCGCGATGATCCACGGGTTGATGTGGTGATGCGGCTTGGCGTGAGCGACAGAAGTTGGGATCGCGACGGCGGACATTAGCTAGAACGAATGTGGATTGTTGAGCGTGGAATGTCGGAGGTTGTGAACCGACATTCGACGTCGACTCACGACATTCACTCATTTCACTTTCACTTCCGGCACGACGCTCATGCCGGGCGCAATCGTCAGGTCTTCGGGCAGATCTTCGTCGAACACGATCTTCACCGGCACGCGTTGCACGACCTTCACGTAGTTGCCCGTCGCGTTCTCCGGCGGCAGCAGGCTGAACCGCGCGCCGGTGCCGGACTGGATGCTGTCGACGTGCGCCTTGAACTCCCGGCCGCCGTACGCGTCGACGCGCACCACGGCGGGTTGACCGACGCGGATGGTGTTGAGCTGCGTTTCCTTGTAGTTGGCGGTCACCCATACGTCGTCGGGGACGATCGCCAGCAGCTGCTGGCCGGGCTGGAGGTAGTCGCCCTTCTCGACCGAGCGCCGCGTGACCTTGCCGGCCATCGGCGCGACGACCCACGTGTGCGAGAGGTCGAGCTGCGCTTGATCGACGCGCGTGCGGGCGAGGTTCACCTGCGCTTCAGCACTCTTCACGGCCGCGTCGTTGGTGTCGAGCTGCGCCTTCGCGGCCTGGAGACGACCCTGCTTGGCGACGACGTCGGCCGCCGTGCTGCGCTCCTGCGCGACCGCGCTCGTGCGCTCCTGGCCGCTGGCGGCTTCGGCGCCGATGTTGCGGATGCGCTCGGCCTGCTGCTTCGCATTCTCGGCGTTGGCCTGCGAGGCCTTCACCTCCGCGTCAGCCGCCGCCACGTTCGCGTTCAGCACCTCGACGTTCCGCTTCACCTGCTCGAGCTGCGCCTGCGCCGAACGCCATTCGGCATTCGCGGCGTCGAGCCTGGCTTGATAGTCGCGCGGGTCGATGTGCAGCAGCCGGTCGCCCGCCTTCACGTGCTGATTATCCGTGACGAGCAGCTCGTCGACATAGCCCGACACCTTCGGCGCGACGTTGACGACTTGCCCGTCAATGAACGCGTCGTCGGTCGATTGCCACGCCAGCGAGTGCAGATACGTCGGCACGATCACCGCGCCGATCAAGACCAGCACGGCGACAACACCCGCGACGATCGCGACCTTCTTCCACGGCTTGTTCCGTTTCTCCTCGATAGGAGCTGATTCAGAACGAGGCGGGGCATCGGGCTTGGGCGGTCCGGGCACCGGTTCACGGCGTTCGCCCGTGCGTTCGAGGGATTGGGGCAGCGTTGCTTGGCTCATGGGGTTCAAACCTTTGTTTGAACAATAGACCACATCGGCTGAAATTCAAACCGATGTTTGAATTGTGGATCATAGATCATTATCGGCCTACGGACGGTCGGGGCAGCGATGCCATCGTGTCGCAGGGTTCTGCCCGGACGGCCGCTGGCGAAAACACCGAATTACGCGGGGTTTACGCTTGACGGCTTCAGGGGTGTGATGGCCAGAATCTGCAAACGCAGCCTTGGACGCATTCCCTTGCCAGTCCAAAGCCCCGCCGCCCGCGGGCGGTCGCTAAACGAGTCGGGTGGGGTGGCCCCGCGCTGACGCGGGTGTCGCATGAGGGATGTCGGCGTCGGTTGTCGGCGCTGCATCAGGTTGGGAATCCATCACGAAAGAGATCGTCATGCTTCGGAAGTTGTCCGTTACCGTGTCGTCCGTCGTCGCGGCCGCCTGTCTGCTGATCACCGCGCCGACGCGGGCGGAGCCGATATGGGGCGGCGGCACGCCGCTCAGTGCAGGCACACCGACTCCGGGTGGCACGCCGAATGTCGCGGCCAACCCCGCGCCGCAGCAAGGCGAGTACCAGGCCCTCGCGTGGATGAAGCCGGGCGTGCGCCTGAGCTACTACCACTCGAAGGGCTACCAGACCGCCTTCGGCACCGACCTCGAACCCGACAAGGACGGCAACTGGATCGATAAGAAGACCAGGAAGACCTACAAGGACAAGCCGATGAGCGCCGACGCCGCCGCGGGCGGTTATGGCATCCAGCAACATGACATCGTCGGCGTCGAGGACGGGAAGGTGGCCGTCGACATCAAAGCGTTCCTCGCCCGGCCCGATGTCGGCTGCGTCGTGCAGAAGCCCGGCGGCCTGGGCATGGTCGGCACCTACGAGGCCGGCCCCCGGCTGTGGCTTCATCCGCGCGTGCTCGCCCAGCAGCTCGCCAACGCCGAAGCGAACCCGCCCGCGCCGGGCGAACTCGCGTCGGTCTATCGCACGACCTACCAGTTCGGCGACCGCACGGTGAACGCCGTCCGAATCGTCGCTCGCGGTTACGGCGGATACATCCAGCAGACCTACGACCTTGAAACCGGCATCATGCTGCTGGAAACCAGCGCGACGCACACGCAAGGCGTCCAGGAAGACATTCGCGACAAGCGCACCGACAAACCGTTCGACGGCACCGGCCCGCTCGTCGTGACGTACACGCAGCTGCTACAGTGCCGCCAGATGAAGCTGCCCGAGGCAATGCTGAAGACGCCGCTGCATCCCGCATTCGCGGCCGGGCAGCATCTGTCGTGGCGCGGCGGGTTCAAGTCGGTCATCCCCGGCACGGAGAACATGCCGATTCCGCTTCAGCCGATGAGCTTCAGCGTCGAAGTGGAAGACGCGGGCCGAACCTTTTCGCTCGTTCGGATTCGGGAGACGACCAACGGCCTGCCCGACAACGGCGACAACCGCGTCGTCGGCCCCGCGAGCCTCGCGGGCTGGATGGTGTCGCCGGCGCTGTTCCAACAAAACCTGCAACCGGGCACGGTGCTGGACGAAGACCCGATCACGAAGTCGCAGATCGTCTTCGTGGGCCAAGGCGCCGACGGCCTGATGTACGTCGCCGACCGCGGCCCGAAGGCGGAATTCGCCTACGGCTACGACCCGCAAACCGGCATCTGCCGCCGGCACATCATCCACGACCAGCTGACGCAGATGCTGTACGACAACGCGCTGTTTCCAGGGGAGTAAGCAAACTCCAATGACCAGGGACCAATGACCAAAGATGACTGCCTGTCTTTGTCATTGGTGCTTGGTCATGGGTCATTCTGCGGCCTCGCTCTGAAGCGATCAGCCACGCTACAATGTCCCCGGATGCACTTCGCCAGCTACAGCGTCTCCGACCTCGACACGACCGACGCGCTGGAAGACCTGCTCGATCAGGCCGAGAACTTCGATGGACCGATTCATTTCGCCAGCGTCTTCTTCGGACCGGCGCACCTCGGTCACGCGGACGAAATCAGCCGGGCGATTCAGCACCGACTGAACCCGGCTGTGCTGATCGGCAACTCCAGCGAGTTCGTGCTGGGCGGCGGCCGCGAGGTGGAAGAGGTCGGCGGCATTTCGCTGCTGATCGGCCACCTGCCGGGCGTGCGCGTCGTGCCGGTGCGCCTGGACCTTGAGGACATCGCTGACAAATCCTTCGACGCCGACGCCGTGCTCGACAAGCTCGGCGCCTCCCTCGGCCCCACGCGCGGCATCGTCGGCGTGGCCGAGCCGTTCAGTTTCCGCGTCGGCTCGCTGGTCGACCTCGTCAACGACCGCATGCCGGGCATTCCGCTCCTGGGCGGCATCGCCAGCGCGGCCCGCGCGCCGGGCAACAATCGCCTCATCCTCGACGACCAGGTCTTCGACGGCGGCTTCATCGGCGCGACCTTCGCGGGCGACGTGAAGATCGACGCACTCGTCAGCCAGGGTTGCCGGCCGATCTGGTCGCCGATGCTGGTGACGCGTGCCAGCGGCAACGCAATCGCTCAGCTCGGCGGCCGACCCGCGCTCAAAGTGCTGCGCGAACTCATCGAAGCGATGGGCGACGACAAACAGCAACTCGGCAACGGACTCATGCTCGGCCGCGCGGTGAGCGAATACCGCGAGAACTTCGGCGTCGGCGACTTCCTCATCCGCGGCATCCTCGGCGTGAACGAACAGCACGAAGCCATCGGCGTGGGCGACCGCATCCGCGTCGGCACGACCGTGCAGTTCCACATCCGCGATGCGCAGACCGCGCACGACGACCTCATCGCACACCTGGAACTGGCCAACAAGGACGGGCCAGTCGCGGGCGGATTGCTCTTCAACTGCAACGGGCGCGGCACACGGCTATTTGCCGAACCCGGACACGACGTCGAAGCGATCGAGCAGCAGATGCCCGGCACGGCCGTCGCGGGCTTCTTCGCGGCGGGCGAACTCGGGCCCGTCGGCAAAAAGAACTACATCCACGGCCACACCGCCTGCATGGCGCTGTTCCGGCCACGCGACGACTAGATCCGCGACGAACTCCTGCTTGCTCACTTGCTCGCCGGTTGCGTCGTCGCAGGCTGTTTGGCGAACTCCCAGCGCCGCATTACGTACATCCGACGCCACGTCCAGTGGTCGTGCACGTTCCACTCTTCCGACTTGCCGATCTGCTTCCAGCCATCCGGCAGCTTGCCGGCGAACGGGTCGGCTGATATCGGCTTGGTGCTGATCGGCTCTTCGGTCCAAAGGATGAAGTGATCGGTGCGCGCCCGCGCGACGTAGCGCAGCACCTGGTCGGCGGCGGAGGTCGGGCCGGGCGCGAGCATGATCGGAATCGCCCGGCCGCTCGTATCGACGAGCACTTCGCGCCCGATGTCGCTGTAGCGAACCGTGAACGGCGTGACTTCGACGCCTGTCGCCAGCTGCGTGAAGTAGCGATACGGCATCGTGTAGAGCGTGCCCATGCCCGCGCGCCGCCCATCATGCCGGCGCTTGCGCGCGGTTGTAGTAGACCTTTGGCCCGTTCGCCGCGCGACCTGCGTTGGCGTCGGCGACGATGCGATCCGTCGGCGGCTCGCTCGGGCCCCACGTCCGCGCGACGAAGTTCGTCAAGTTCGCAATCACTAGGAACGCGATCGCCGACCATCGCAGCGGCTTCGTCGGCAGACGCATCAGCAGTGCTGCCACGCCGATCGCGAAGAACGGCCAGACGAAGCCGGGATACCGTGGCATCCACAGATTCTTCGGCTGCGGCGGCACGAGCAGGAAGACCAGCCACAAGCTCGCCAACAGCGCGACAGTCACACCGAGCCACCGGGCGACACGCCACACGCGCGTCCGCCACGATCCGCGCCGAAGCTGGCCGAGCACAAGCAGCGCCCTAGCGCGCCGACGCCCCACCACTGCGCGGGCCACTGCCCAAAGGCTTCACGAATCGCGCGAAAGTTTCCGCCGACATCGACCGGCCTGATCGTCGAGGTCGACTTGGCCATCATCGAATCGGGCAGCACTTTCAACCCGGCGCCCGCCCAGGCGGACCAATCCCATGTCGGTTCGCGGCCGGTGATGCCTTCGAGCAACAACTGGTCGGGCGTGCGCGCGCCCTCGACCGACAGGCAATAGAAAATGTAGAGCGGCACCAGCACGCCAACGGCAACCCAAAGCGTGCGCCGCGCTACGAGCGTCGGCCTGCCGGCGCGACCCGGCGAATCGAGCCGCACGCGCGTCGCGAAACGCCGCAAGCCCAGCGCGCCCACGCCCATCGTGATGCCGAGCGCGAGGAACGTGTTGGGCAGGAGCTTTTCCACCTTCGGATCAAGCTCATCCCACTGCCGCGGCGTCGGCAGTTCCCAACTGAGCAGGTACGCACCGATCGTGAAACCCCAGTGCCCCCACTGCGTGCGGCCGCGGTTGTACTGCTCGATCCACGCCAGGCCGGCCGTGTCGATGTTGAAGTCCTGCGTGTCGGCGTTTATGCGCGGGAAGTTCCGGCCGCGCCGCGCGGGGTCACTTCCACTTCGGCCGCGTGCGGTTTGACGACGTCGTCCTTCTCATTGAAATGCCGGAACCAGTTGTAGGCCGGCAGACCGATTACGACGGCGCCCAGCGCGAACCACACGACGGCGGGCACGAGGCAGACAAGCACCGACGCGAGCGGCGAGCGAGTGCGCTTCACCACCATTACAGGAACGAGCGCCGGCTCGTACGGCACGGCGGCCGGGCTCGCTGGCGTCAACGCGACGGAATCGTTCGTTACTCCCTGCTGTTCAATTGCCGGTTTCCCGCGCGCTCGTCGAACCAACTCCATCACCGCATGAAACGGCCCTGTCCGCGGCGCAGTCAGCACGAGGAGCAACTGCGGCAGCAGGATCAGCAGGCCCAGCGCATGGAAGAACGTCATCGCGCAACCGGATGCGATCCAACTCAGCCACCGCAGCGGCGAGCGGGGGGTGAAGTCGCGTTCGTTGATCCGGCGCAGGTCAAGCCACCAGAGCAGACACGCGTTGCACAGCGTCGCGAAGAACCAGAACTGCACGTACATCTTCGCGTCGCGCGAGTAGGCGAGGATGTAGGCGCTCGTCGCTGCGAAGAGCGCCGCGAGCAGCGCGGTCCGCCGCGACACCAGTTGCACAGCCAGGAAGTACGTCGCCGGGATCATGCCAATGCCGCACAGCGCGGGCACCAGCCGCAGCCAGAAAGGCGTTAGCGCGATCGGCCCGCCGGCCAGGCGATGACTCGGAATGAACGTGTGCTCGACCGGCGTCGGCTCCGACCCGAACGCCCCGACCGGAATCGTTTCGCTGCCCGTGAAGCTGCCCCAGACCGGGAAGCCTTCTTTGATCCACCACGTGATCATGTAATGGCCCGGCATGAACAAGCCGCGGTCGCGCAGGACTTCGGTCAAGTCCTGCCAGCTGCCGCACACGCGCGACCAGGTCATGCCTTCGTCGCCCCATACGGTCGGGCGGCCGAGTGAACTGAGCCGCAGGACTGCGCCCAGCAGCGTGAGCAGTATCAGCACCACCATCGGCCGCCGCGCAAAGCGCAGCGTCCGCCGAAACAGACCGGGTTCGCGGGGCACATCCATCGACTATGAATCGTCGGAAGTGGACGACTTATTGCAAACGGGATGGGGAAGTTGAGTGGTTTTGTGGTTCTGTGGTGATGTGGTTGAGTAGTGACGTGATTGTCCGATGCGTGGGCCACCACAGAACCACTTCACCACCGAACCGTCCCTCAACTCCAACTCAGGTCCTGCTTGAGCAGAGGCAACGTGCGGATGCGCTTCCCGGTCGCCGCGAAGATGGCGTTGGCGATCGCCGGGGCGACGGGCGGCAGCGCGGGTTCTCCCAGGCCGGTGGGCGAGTGATCGCTTTGCAGGAAGTGAGCTTCGACCACGCGCGGCGCGTCGATGATGCGGAGCATCGTGTAGTCAAAGAAGTTGCTCTGCACCGCACGGCCGGCGTCGAAGGTAACTTCCTGGCCGAGCATCGCGTTCAGACCGTCGACCAGCGAACCCTGCACCTGGTTCTCCGCGCCGCTGAGGTTGATGATCGGCGAGCCCGCATCCGCAGCGGCGATCAGCTTGTCCACCTTCAGCGTGCCTTCGGGGCTCACGGTCACTTCCGCCACCACCGCGACGTAGCCGCGATGGCTGAAATGAAACGCGATGCCCTGCCCGCGTCCCTTGTCGAGCTTGGCGCCCCAGCCGGCCTTTTCGGCAACGAGCTTGAGGACGTTCTTCGCGCGCGTCGCACTGTACGGCCCGCCGCGGCCTCCCGTGGGCGGCACGTCGCGGTCGTCGCCGAGCAAGGCAAGCCTGAACTCGAGCGGGTCTTTCTTCGCGGCGTGCGCCAGTTCATCAATGAACGACTGAATGACGAACGCCAACGCATTGCTGCCCGGTGCGCGCCACGGCCCGAGCGGAACGCAGGTGTTGATGACCGATCGCGTGAGCTTGAAGTTTTCGACGAAGCGGGACGGGAATTCGTCGCCGCCCATATCCCCGCCACTGCCGGGACCATTGCTATTCGTGCCGTGGGTGACGAAGTGATCGCTCCACGCGACGAGCTTGCCCGACCCATCGACCGCGCCGCGGAAGCCGTGCCAGCCGCCCACGCGGTAGAAGTCGTGCTGCAAGTCCTGCTCGCGCGTCCATGTGAGCTTGATCGGCACGCCCGGCATGCGCTTCGCGATGGCGGCCGCCTCGATGGCGAAGTCCTGCGTGAGGCGACGTCCGAAGCCGCCGCCGATGCGGGTCATGTGGACGATCACTTTCTCTTTCGGGATCGACAGCACGCGCGAGATCACATCCTGCGCGGGGCCTGGGTTCTGCGTGGGTGCCCAAATCTCCATGGCGTCGTCTTTCCACAGGGCCGTGCAGTTCTGCGGTTCGAGCGTGGCGTGGGAGATGTGAGGGTAGTAGTAGCGTGCCTCGATCGCGGTGACGCCGGCAGCCTTGAGGGCCTGATCAACGTTGCCCACACTGCGAATCTCATCGCCGGCGGCCTTGAAGAGTTCGTCGGCCTGCCTCGCGTAATCGTCACTGCTCTGGGTTTCGCGGCCGAGCGTGTCCCATTCGACCTGCGCGGCCCGCGACGCCTTGAACGCCGCCCACGTCGAGTCGGCCACGATCGCCACGCCGGGGTTCAGGCCACCAAGGTCGTTCGTGCCTTCGATGACAAACGCGTCTCTCACGCCGGGCAGCGTCTTGAGCGCGGCGACATCGGCGCTCTTCACCTTGCCGCCGAACACCGGGCACTTGACGAAGTTGGCGAACAGCATGCCCGGCAACTGCACATCGATGCCGAAGAGGGGCTTGCCCGTGACGATCGCCGGGTTGTCAACGCCAGTGACGCGCTTCCCGATCAGCTTGTAGTCCTTCTTGTCCTTCAGCTTCACGGTCTTCAGGTCGGGCGGCGTGAGCGTCACAGCGACGGAGGCGAGTTCGCCGTAGCTGATCCGCTGGTTGCGGTCGGCGTTGGCCTTGAAGACGAAGCCGTCGGCGGTGGTGAGTTCGGAGGCGTCGACGTTCAGCTTCTTCGCGGCCGAGGCGATGAGCATCATCCGCGCGGCCGCGCCGACGCGACGCAGGTTGTCCCAATTCCCGGGCACGGCCGTGCTTCCGCCGGCGAACTGCGCCGAGGGCTGGATCGAGACTGGCTTGCTCGACCGTCACCTTGTCCCACGGCACGTCGAGTTCTTCCGCCACGAGCATCGGCAGCGTCGTCTTGATGCCCTGCCCGACTTCGGGGTTCTTCGACAGGATGGTGACGGCGCCGTCGGGCTTGATGCGGATGAACGCGTTGAGGCTGGCCGGTGCGTCGGCCACGGAGGCGGGCACCGGCTCAGCAAGCGCCTCAAACGTCCCGCCCAGCACCATGCCGCCGCCGGCCAGAGCGGCGACTTTCAGCAGCGTGCGGCGGGCAACCGGCGATTGAACAGCAGAAGACATGAGAACTCCTCAGAGGAAGTCCGAATGCCCAAACCCCAATGCCCAATAAAGTGGTCTAGCCCACTTTGGGCATTGGGGATTGAGCATTGGTCATTTCGTCTCAGCGGCCGCGTGAATCGCAGCGCGGATTCTTGTGTATGTACCGCACCGGCAGAGGTTGCCGATCATGGCGGCGTCGATGTCGTCGTCGTTGGGCTTGCGTTTCTTGGCCAGCAGCGCCATGGCCGACATGATCTGGCCGCTCTGGCAATAGCCGCACTGGGCGACGTCGTGATCGCACCAGGCTTGCTGGAGCGAGGTCAGTTTGCCGTCCGAGGCGATACCTTCGATGGTGGTGATCTTGCCGCTGGTCGCGGCGCTCACAGGCACCTGGCACGAGCGTGCCGCGTTGCCGTTCAGATGAACGGTGCACGCCCCGCACTGCCCGACACCGCAGCCGTACTTCGTGCCGACGAGCCCGAGATTGTCGCGCAGCACCCACAGCAGCGGCGTATCGGCATCGATGTCCACGGACTTCACTTCACCGTTCACGTTCAAGGAGAACTTCGGCATGTCCGAACTCCGTTTGTCTGCTCGCTTCGTCAGAGCATGGTCACAGAGACACCGAGAACACAGAAGCACAAATCAAGACCCGCGCCCTCTTCCTGAACTGCTGGGCCGAGCCGATTATTCTCCTGAACTGAATTCCCTGTGTTCTTTGTGCCTTTGTGGCTAACGAGTTCCTCAGTTCCACTTCAGCACGCCCTTGGCGATGTCGTAGAGGTAGCCGACCAGCACCAGCGTGATGAAGATGCCGACGCCGATGAACATCCGCTGACCGACAACGGGATCGATGTCCAGCACGCGGGCGAAGCTGGCCGCCCAGGGGTACATGACGACGATTTCGACGTCGAACGCCACGAACATGATCGCAACGAGGTAGAAACGGACATTGAACCGCTTGCGGGCGGTCCCGACCGGGTTCATGCCCGATTCGTACGTGCCTTCCTTCACCTTGCCCGTGCGCGACGGCCCGATGACGGCGCTCGCGAGGGCCGTGCCAACGACGAAGCCGATCGCGATCAGCAGCATGAGGATGATCGGCACCCACGACAGGCGCGGGTCGGACATCTGAACGTCGGCAAGCAACGGGAGCATTCCGGTAAGGATAAAGGATCGCGAGAGCGGTTTGAAGGTCCCTCCGGTCGCAAGGGGTAGCCGCGGGCTTGCTCGCGCTGTGGATCGTCCGATGAGACCGCCAAACAGGGCGAGCAAACTCGCGGCTACTCCTGGAAATCACAGGTTGCGCCGTTGAAACGCCGCAGGCATTTCACCGTGGAATCTGCTACAATTCCTCGTTCGCCCATGCAGATTCGTAACTTCTCCATCGTCGCCCACATCGACCACGGCAAGAGCACGCTGTCCGACCGCCTGCTCATGGCCGCCGGGGCCATCACCGAGCGCGAGTTCCAGAACCAGATGCTGGACGACATGGACCTGGAACGCGAACGCGGCATCACCATCAAGGCGTCGGCGGTCACGGTGTTTCACGAACATGAGAAGGACGGGCAAACGGAGAAGTTCATGCTGAACTTCATCGACACGCCCGGCCACGTCGACTTCCACTACGAAGTGCAGAAGGCGCTCCAGGCGTGTGAAGGCGCGATCCTGGTCGTCGACGCCACGCAGGGCGTGCAGGCGCAGACCGTCGCGAATGCCTACGCGGCCATCGAGGCGGGGCTGGAGATCGTGCCGGTCATCAACAAGATCGACCTGCCCAGCGCGCAGCCCGTGGCGGTGGCGGAGGAAATCGAACAGGTGCTGGGCATCCCGGCCGAGCAAGCGATCCTCGTCAGCGCGAAATCCGGCCAAGGCATTCCCGAACTGCTCACGGCAATCTGCGACAAGCTCCCCGGCCCGCGCGGCAAGGTCGATCAGCCGCTCCGCGCCCTCATCTTCGACTCGCTCTACGACGACTATCGCGGCGTGGTGATCTACGTCCGCGTCATTGATGGCTCTCTCAAGAAGGGCGACAAGATTCGCCTCATGGGTGCCGGCAAGGAGTACCAGATCTCGGACATCGGCAAGCTCATCCCGCGGCCTGCCCGCGTGCCGGCCCTGGGGAACGGCGAGGTGGGCTTCATCGTGGCGGCCATCAAGGATCTGCACGACGTCCGCGTCGGCGACACCGTCACCAGCGTCGAAAACCCGGCTACCGAGCAGCTGCCCGGCTACAAGCCGATCCAGCAGATGGTCTACTGCGACTTCTACCCCAGCGGCAAAACGCAGTACCAGGACCTGCGCGACGCGATGGACAAGCTGAGTCTGAACGACTCCAGCTTCAGCTTCGAGCCCGAAAACAACGACGCCCTCGGCTTCGGCTTCCGCTGCGGCTTCCTCGGCCTGCTGCACATGGAGATCATCCAGGAACGCCTTGAGCGCGAGTTCAGCATCGAAGTCATCCAGACCGCGCCCACCGTCACCTACGAAATCCTCAAGAGCGACAACAGCACCGTGCAGATCGACAGCCCCAGCGAGCTGCCCGATTCGACGATGGTGCAGGAAATCCGCGAGCCGTTCATCAAGATGCAGCTCATCCTGCCGCAGGACGGCGTGGGCGCGATCATGAAGCTGTGCGAAGACCGCCGCGGCACGTACAAGAAGACCGAATACCTCGGCAACACCACGCGCGTAATCCTGGAGTACGAAATCCCGCTGGCCGAGGTGATTTACGACTTCTACGACCGCCTGAAGTCCGCCACGCGCGGCTACGGCACGATGGACTACGAGTTCATCGGCTTCCGTCACGGCGACCTGGTGAAGGTCGACATCCTCGTGAACGCAGAACGCGTCGACGCACTGAGCATGATCTGCCACCGCGACCACGCCGAAGCGCACGGCCGAAAGCTGCTGGTGCGGCTAAAAGAAGAGATTGACAAGCACCTGTTCGAAATCCCGCTACAGGCCGCGATCGGCGGCAAGATCATCGCCCGCGAGACGATCAAGAGCGTCGGCAAGAACGTCACCGCCAAGTGCTACGGCGGCGACTTCACCCGCAAACGCAAGCTGCTGGAAAAGCAAAAGGAAGGCAAGAAGCGCATGAAGCGCCTCGGCAGCGTCGACATCCCACAGGAAGCCTTTATGGCGATCTTGGAGACGGGGGAGTGAGCGTGCGTCTCGCGGCTGCGGTCATCGGAGCGTCACTGATCTGGCTCGTCTGCTTTCTGGTTCTGTGGTTCGTTGTCCGTGGCTTCACTGACGATCGCGGAATCATTGTAGACTTGATCGCATTGACGATCTGTGCCTTGCTTGCGTCGATGCCGGCGCGATCATCGTTCGCTGCTTCAATGAAGCGCCGTTAAGTATGTGTTCATTCCACAAACCGCCGCCGTCGTCGCTTGCGCCTTCGCGGCATGATTGACTCCTCGCGAAGACACAAGCGACACCGATTCACCCGCGGTGTACTACAGCTCTCTGTTCCCATGCCGCTCTACCAAATCCCATCCACCGCCACGCGCTTCGAGATCGTCTGTGGGAAGGACGGCTCGTTCCTCGTCGTCAGCCAGACCACTGGCACCGATGGCGTCGCCATTCCGTGCAAAGACGAAGCACAAGCCACCGAAGTCTGCGACCGCCTGAACCGCGGACAACACGACGGCCAGATTGATGTGCCGCTCTTCGGGGTGGAGTAGAGCGATCACGTCGCGAAATGGGGCGCAGTTTGCAGTAGAGTCCTGCGCAGTGACGCGCACTGAGCTTTGGGATCGAGTCGCAGGAACCACGCTGACGGACCGTCAGCACGAACTCCTGCACGGCTTCCTCGACCGGCTGATCGAGACGAACCAACACATCAACCTGACACGCATCGTCGACCGGGCCGACGGGGAAGTGCGGCACATTGCCGACGCCCTATCGGTGCTGAAGTTCATCGCGTTCGAGGACGCCACCCGCATCCGCAGCGTCGCCGACGTCGGCACGGGCGGCGGCGTGCCGGGGGTGCCGCTTGCCATCGCGCGGCCCAACTGGCGCGTCACGCTGATCGACTCGACGAAGAAAAAGCTCGACGCGGTCATGGCGATCGTGAGCGGATTGGGCATTACAAACGTCGAGGCTGTTCATACGCGCATTGAAGCGCACGAGCGGAAGTACGATCTGATCGTCGCCCGGGCGGTCGCCGATCTGGATCGGCTGGTGCAGTGGTGCCAGCCGCTCATGCACGCGAAGTCGACGCTGCTGGCGCTGAAAGGCCCAAAGGCGCAGGAAGAACTCGACGCAGCGCGGGCAACGCTGAACCGCCATCGCCTTCGAGCGACGATCCAAGACGTCGACTGTCCCGAACTCACCGGACACGTCGCCATTCGGGTGATCCGCTCGGGAGCCACTTCCTGACACGCGGCGTTGGTGGAAAGCATCGTGGACAAAATCCGATAGACGCCTTGCGCAACACGCGTTACCGTCAATCGAAAGCTCTCGGGCCCCGAACAAACTGCTAATGCGGTTGAACGCTTCGGGGATTCGTTGCGTATGATGAGAGGGCAAGCCGATTGCCCGTTTTTAGTTCTTTGGCATTCGGGATCGTCGCGACGGGCGCGAGCGCGCACGATCGTCCTCGAAGGGCCGGCCTATTCCACGTTCATTGTGACAGTTCGTCCGCCGGCGCCTTGCGGGCCGATCGTCCGGTCGTTCGCAGCGTTACCATGCCTATGCGACACTGATCCCCAGTTCGTTCAACCGGAGAAAACACAACATGGCCAGCAAAGGTCTGCTCGCGAACATCATCGAACGGAAGCTCGACAACCAGGGCTTCCGCGAACAGCACTGGGAAGGCAGCTTCTGGGACTACATCAACATCGTTGAAGAACAGCCGCGCGTGCTGCGCAACGCGTTCCAACGCATCTACGACATGATCCTGTCGTTCGGCACCGAGACGCACACGCTCTTCAAGCAGGAGATCACCCACTACAAGTTCTTCGCCGACCCGATCGACCACGGCGCCGACGCTATCTTCGGCCTCGAACGGCCTCTGATGCAGTTCGTCGACTTCTTCAAGTCGGCCGCCCAGGGCTATGGCACCGAGCGCCGCATCCTGCTGCTGCACGGGCCGGTCGGTTCGAGCAAGTCGACCATCGCCCGGTTGCTGAAGAAGGGGCTTGAGCACTACTCCAAGAGCGACGACGGCAAGCTGTACACGTACTCGTGGCGGCTGCCGCAGAAGATCATCGGCGGCGACGACAGCGAAACCGTCATCGACTGCCCCATGCACGAAGACCCCCTGCTGCTCGTGCCGCTGGCCGTGCGCAAGGAGATGGTCGCGGCGCTAAACGAGAAGCTGCCCGAAGACCGCCGCATCCGCCTGTATGGCGAGGTCAACCCGTTCTGCCGCAAGGTGCTGTCGGACCTCATGCAGTACTACGACGGCGACTGGAAGCGCTGCATGGACCACGTCATTGTGCGCCGGCTCATCCTCAGTGAGAAGGACCGCCGCGGCATCGGCACGTTCCAGCCCAAGGATGAGAAGAACCAGGACAGCACCGAACTCACCGGCGACATCAACTACCGCAAGATCGCCGAGTACGGATCGGACTCCGACCCCCGCGCCTTCAACTTCGACGGCGAACTCTGCGTCGCCAATCGCGGCGTCGTCGAGTTCATCGAAGTCCTCAAGCTCGACGTCGCGTTCCTTTACGACCTGCTTGGCGCGAGCCAGGAACGGGTCATCAAGCCGAAGAAGTTCGCGCACACGTACATCGACGAAGTCATCCTCGGCCACACCAACGAGCCCGAGTACAAGAAGCTCCAGAACAACGAAATGATGGAGGCGTTCCGCGACCGCACCATCAAGATCGACGTGCCCTACAACGTGCGTCTCGACGACGAAGTCCGCATCTACCAGAAGGATTTCGGCGGCGACAAGGTCAAGGGCATCCACATCGCCCCGCACACGCTCGAAGTGGCCGCGATGTGGGCGGTGCTTACGCGCATCGCCGAGCCGAAGAAGGCGGGCATCACCAAGTTGCAAAAACTGAAGCTGTACAACGGCAAGAGCATCGCCGGCTTCACGGAAGACAGCATCAAGGAACTGAAGGAAGAGGCACCCCGCGAAGGCATGCAGGGCATCAGCCCGCGCTACATCCAGGACAAGATCAGCAACTCGCTCGTAAGCCAACAGGCCGTGCTCGAGAAAATGATCAACCCGTTCATGGTGATGAACGAACTCGAGAACGGCCTATCGCATCACTCGCTCATCACCGACGAAGAACTGAAGAAGGAGTACCGCGAGCAGCTTGCCGTCGTGCGCGAAGAGTACGAAGACACCATCAAGGGCGAGGTGCAGTGCGCCATCAGCGCCGACGAAGATGCCATCAAGCGGCTGGCCACCAACTACATCGAGAACGTTCGCGCCTACACGCAACACGAGCGCGTCCGCAACCGTTACACCGGCCGCGACGAAGAGCCGGATGAACGCCTCATGCGCAGCATCGAGGAGAAGATCGAGATCGCCGACAGCCGCAAGGACGACTTCCGGCAGGAGATCATGAACTACATCGGCGCACTGGCGCTGGACGGCAAGAAGTTCGAGTACAACACCAACGCCCGGCTGCTCAAGGCGCTGGAACTGAAGCTGTTCGAGGACCAGCGCGACACGATCAAGCTGAAGAACCTGGTCAGCAGCGTGGTGGACGACGAAACCCAGCAGAAGATCGACGTCGTCAAGCAGCGGCTGATTAAGTATTTTGGCTACAACGAAACCAGCGCCACCGACGTTCTGAACTACGTCGCGAGCATCTTCGCCCGCGGCGACAGCAAACAGGATGATTGAAGGGAATAGCCACCGGGGCACAGAGAAGATGAATACGAGCCACATATGACACGAATTGGCACGTAAGAATCAGTATTCGTGCTGATTCGTTCAATTCACGGCAGTTCAGTCCTTCTGATTCCTCTCTGTGCCCTCTGTGTCTCTGTGGCCTCCGTGCTTTTGGGAACGAGCAGTATGAAAACACTCGCCATCGCCCTCGTCGCATTTCTCTCGGCCGGCTGCGCGTCCCGCTTTGCGGGCGAGTGGGTGCAGGACGCCCGCATCGAGCCGGACGGCAAGGTCGTCGAACTGACCGGCGCCCGCATGGCCCTGCGGTTCGACCCGCCCAGCACAGTGCTGAGTGGCACCTACATGGACCCGGCCGGCGTCGTCGCGAATGAGAGCGTGACGATCAACAACTTCTGGACGCTGAAGAACGAAACCATCGCCCAGTTCGGCATGTTCAGCGCCCGCGTCGAAGACGGAAAACTGCTGGCCGACGTCAACGGCAAGGAAGGCGCGACGCTGCGCTTTGTGAAGCACACCGGCCCCAGCGTCTTCCCGCCGCTAGTGAAACTGCCGGCGTATTCGCAGTCCACGGCGAGCGTGCCGGGACCCGTGGCGATAAAGTAATCGTATCGCGCGAGGTTTGTATGAAGCGCCAACCTTCGAGCGGTCGCTAAACGGCCGTTACACAAGCCTGCACTACCAACTGGCAACCACTAACTACCAACTTCCTCCGCCATGCCCCGCCAACCCATCATGCTCATCATCGTCGGCCTGCTGCTGGCGGCATTCTATGTCGCCACCGATCCGACGCTGGGTCTCGGCGCATCCCTCGGCGACGGCGCCAACACCAACCGCGTCGACGCCGCCCACTACGCTTGGCCCGGCACGATCATCGGCTTGACCGGCACCGCCGTGACGACCGTCATCGCGGCCTGGCTGACTTCGAGGAGGGTGGGATGAAGCCGAGTCACGCGCCGAGATTTCGCTGGTCAGGGATCGATGCGCTCATCGGGAGCAGCGACGAGTTCATGCTGAAGACGTTCCATTGTTTCATCCTGGCCCGCAGCGATCGATTCAATGGCTCCATCGTGCATAGCATGTGACACAGACGACACGGGTTCACACATGTGATCGAAGAGTGAGAGAATGGTCCTCAAAATCGAAAACGATCACCAACGCTTCCGGAAGATCGTCAAGGGCCGCATCCGTGATGATCTGCGGAAGTTCCTCAGCCGCGGCGAACTCATCGGCAAGGAAGGCAAGCACCTGATCAGCATTCCCGTCCGCTCGATCGACCTGCCGCACTTCCGCTACGGCGACAACTCCGGCGGCGTCGGCGCGGGCGAAGGCGACGAAGGCGACGCCCTCGGCCAGCCCGGCCAAGGCAAGGGCCAGGGCGGCACGCAGTCGGGCCAGCACCTGATGGAAGTCGACCTCACGCTCGACGAGCTGGCCGAGATCCTTGGCGAAGAACTCAAGCTTCCGCGCATCGAGCCCAAGGGCAAGCACACCATCACCACGGTGAAGGACCGCTATAGCTCGCTCCGAAAAGTCGGTCCGGAAAGCCTGCGGCATTTCAAGCGGTCGTACCGCGAGGCGCTCAAGCGCCAGATCATGCTCGGCAAGTACGACCCGGCCAAGCCGATCGTCGTGCCAGAAAAACGCGACATTCGCTACCGAAGCTGGAAGGAAGTGAAGAGCCCGCAGTCCAACGCGCTCATCGTGCTGATGATGGACGTCAGCGGCTCGATGGGCGAAGAACAGAAAGAACTCGTGCGCCTCGAAAGCTTCTGGATCGACACGTGGCTGCGCAAGAACTACGAGGGCGTCGAAACGCGCTACATCGTCCACGACGTCAACGCCAAGGAAGTCGACAAGCACACCTTCTATCACCTGCGCGAAGACGGCGGCACGAAGATCAGCAGTTGCTACCGCACGTGCAAGGCGCTCCTCGACCAGCACTACGACCCGGCCGAGTGGAACACGTATCTGTTCCACTTCAGCGACGGCGACAACAGCTCCGAGGCCGACTCGCGCGACTGCGTGAAGCTCCTGCGCGAGCAGCTTCTGCCCGTCTGCAACCAGTTCGGCTACTGCCAGGTCGCCAGCGCCTACGGCAGCGGCAACTTCATCAACGTGCTGCACGAGCACTTGAGGAAGGAAGAGAAAGTCGTGACGAGCCGCGTGAATTCGAAGGACGACATCTTGGATAGCATCAAGGCGTTCTTCGGGAAGGGCAGGTGAAAATGGGGCTGGCATTGTTCGAACTGATGCTGGCCATCGAGAAGGAGTTCGACTTCGATTTTCCTGATGCAGACGCCTCGCGCATCTGTACTACCGCGCAACTCGCTGACTACATTTGCCAGCGACTTGGAGAACGAGGTGAGTCTCCCGATCGAGCGGCGATTCTCGTGCGCGTCAAACAACTGGTCCACGAGATCGATGGGATCGACACGGTGCTGATCCATGAGGACGATGATTTCATCGATGACTTGGGGATTGATGTTGAAGTCATAGCTCGATGGCGCGCCAGAAGGCGATTAAAGCGGCGCCAAGCGGAAAGCACTTGACTGGGAACGCTGCCGGTTGCGCCTTCGCGGTGAACGACCACAAACACAAACCCACCCGCGGCGGCCGCCGATTGCTCGGCCGCCGCGGGTGTTCTGAGGAGGAAGAGTCTGTAAATCCCTCGCCCCTTTGACCGGGGCGAGGGTGGATGAGGGGCTCGCGAGACTCTTTTCGAAATCGAGTGTCGCCCGCCCCTCACCCGTCGCCTCATGCCGTCGCGTGGCCATGAGGGATCAATACCGTGCTAACGGCTCGCTTACTTACTTGTCGCCGGCGCCGGCGGTGCGGCCCGTGTCGTCCGGCGTGGCCGTGCCGACGCCCGGCGACGGCGAGCCCGTGCCCTGGTCATTCGGCGTGCGCCCGCTCGCCGTTCCGCTATTGCCGCTGTCACTCGCGGTGCCCGTGCGATTGCCGTTGTTCATGCCCATGGCCGGGTTGTTCTGGCCGGGAATCCATGCGGCATCACCGAGGTTCTTGGCTTGCGCGACCTGCAACACGTGCTGGCCGTGCTGTTCGAGCTTGGTCAACGTCTGCTGTGTCCACTGCTTGAGCGCGGGATCCTGAAGGGTCTTGGCGTGATCGCGGAAGCTGGTGATGTCCTTCGCGTGATCGGCCTTCATATCGATGACGTAACACGTCTCAAACTTGTCTGCCGGAAGGGCGCGAAGGATCGAAAGCTTTGCCTGCTTCTCGGCCGGCAGCGACTTCGGCAGGTCGAGGTTGTTCTGCTGCGCCCACTGCATCAACTGCTGATTGGCGGCCTGATGGTCCTGTTCGATCATGCGGGCGAGTTCTTTCACCTGCGGGTCCTGCGCCTTTTCCTGCGCGAGGCGAGCGAACTCGACTTCCCACATATTGCCGGCGGCCGTGCCGAGGGCGAACAGCTTGTCGGGCGCGGTGTTGGGGTCCTGCGCGATCTTCATGAGCGTCTGCTGCATTTGCGAATCGGAGTCGCCGGTATGCGTGCCGAGTCGATCGGTATCCGTGCGCGTGCGATCCGTTCCGGAAACGCTG
Source organism: Tepidisphaeraceae bacterium (assembly GCA_047600945.1). GTDB lineage: Bacteria > Planctomycetota > Phycisphaerae > Tepidisphaerales > Tepidisphaeraceae > JASGKC01. The sequence continues at coordinate 134,830 of JASGKC010000001.1, forward strand.
CTTGTGCCGCTGCCGGGCGTTGCGGGCGTGGTGTTCTGCGCCGCAGGATCGCCGGAAAGCTGGCCCGTGCGGTTATCCGCATAACTCAGCGTGCCGGCTGACAGACAGAAGAGCGAAGCGACTGCGAGCGTGAGAGCGTGGTTCCTCATGACAATACCGTCCTTTTGTGGACTTGGGTTCGATGGGCCGCTGGACGATGGCTGGCCCACCTTGGCCAGCCACAGAATCGCCTGCGACGCGAAGAAACGATGATGTCACGGCCCCGGCACGGGCACATTCCGATAATGCGGCCCATGGGCCGTGCGATTTCGCCTGACGCTCAACCGGGCGATGCCCGTGGGGGCGGCGCAATTTCGGATGGCGAAATGCGGGTTGCTGATCGAAGAAGCAGGGTCCGTCCGAGAACACCGCAAACGATCGCGATTTGTGTCGAACACGCGCGAACGCCGATATCTTGGCGGTGCCGACGCTTTCCATTCTTCAACCGCGACCGCTGTCGGTGCGTCTTTGGCAGGCGGCTGGACTGTTGCTGCTGTTCACGCTCACGGTGATGCTCGTGAACGTCCTTCTGCCCAATGAGCGCGGCGTGTCGCGCAACATGCTCGGCCACGACTTCCTCGCCTTCTACACGGCCGGCTCGTTCGCGAACGAAGGCAAGACCGAACAGCTCTACGACCTCGGCGCGGTCGAACTCTTCCAGCGCCAAATCGCACGCGACGCCGGACTCGACGTGCACGACGTCGCGCCGTGGTGGAACCCGCCGCACGTGGCGTGGCTTTTCGCACCGCTCGCGAAGTTGCCCTTCGGACAAGCGCTCGTGGTGTGGACGGGCGTGAACGTGCTGTGCATGTTCCTGTCGGCCTCGCTGCTGATGCGCCTGCTCGGTCCGCATGCGACGGCGCGCCAGACCGGCCTGGTGCCGATGGGCATCGCTTGCGCCTTCCCCACCCTGCACTTCCTCGGCCACGGTCAGAACACAGGCCTTTCTCTGTTGCTGCTGAGCGGCGTGGCATGGGCGTTCGTCGCTCGACGCGCCGTGGCCGCAGGGCTGATCGCCTCGCTGCTGGCTTACAAGCCGCAGCACGCGGCGATCGTGTCGGTGCTGCTTGTCGTGCTGATGGGTCCGCGCGTGCTGATCGGCCTGGCCGTCGGCCTGCTGCCGCAGTGCGCGTTTCTGTTGCTGGCCATGCCGGAGGCGTTGGCGAATTTTGTCCATCAACTGCCCATCAACCTGCGCACGATCCAGTTCGACAAGCCCTACCCGTGGGATCGCCACGCAACGTTACTCGCGTTCTGGCGACAACTCCTTCAGCAGACCGAACTCGGCCCGCACGATGCCGTGGTGTCGATCACATCCACCGCCAGCACGATTGCGCTTGGCGTCATGCTGGCGCTCGCCGCATGGCGCTGCTGGCGCGGCACCGGTACGACCCGCACCCGCCTGCTCGCGCTGGGCCTGCTGATGACGCCGCTGCTGATGCCGTTCTACTTCGACTACGACCTGCTCCTGTTGGCCGTCCCTGCGACGCTCGTGGCACGTGAAGTGATCCAGTCCGGAATCACGCGCGGCGACCGACGCTTCGCGCTCGGCATGCTGCTGCTGGCGGTCGTTTCGATGCTGAACATCCACATCGAACGCCTGACGGGCGTCAACGCCAGCGTGGTCGTACTGACCGGCGTGTCACTAACGCTGGCGCGATCCCGCCGGCTGGCAGCGGTGAACGTTGACGCCGATCATGACGGCATGCTCGGCTTCGACGACTTGCGATCCGATTCCCCGCTCCGAGCTGCGTAAGCGCACCCGATTCCCACTCGCCAAGCCGTTGTCCGCAGGGCCCTTTTTTCGCCTCATTCCACGACAAGATTCCTGCTACTTTTGCGCGCGCCCGACGCCCCTCGTGCGTCTATACCCCCAATGATGCTCCTCGGCGTTCCGCCCTCAATCGCGGCCGACGACCCGCTGCCCGACCTCGCCCGCCGGGCACAGGGAGGCGATCGGTCCGCCTTCGACGAACTCGTCCGCAACTCGGCCAGGCTGGTTTTCGCGGTTCTTCGCATCGACTGCTCCGACCGACACTCGGCCGAGGACCTCGTGCAGGAAACATACCTGCGGGCATGGCGATCGATCCGTTCACTGCGTGATCCGTCGCATGTCCGAGCGTGGCTCCTGACGATCGCGAAACGGGCGCTGGTCGACCAGGCGAGGCGAAGGAAACCCACACTCGACCTCGACAACGTCGCACCGCCAGCCACGGACACGAAAGAAGATTCATCCGACGACCAGCAGAAGGCGATCGACGCCCTCCGCGGTCTGCCCGAGGAGTACCGCCTGCCGCTGACGATGCGCTACCTGGCAGGGGCCGATCACGAAACGATTCGTCGCCAACTGGGCCTGACCGACGGCGCCCTGCGCGGCCTGCTGCATCGCGGCCTGACGCTGCTGCGGAACGTGCTGAAGGAATAAAGCCGTCTTTCTCCCTCTCCCTCTCCGGGAGAGGGCCGGGGTGAGGGCCGGGGTGAGGGCGAGCAACCAGCGGCCCTCGCCTGCCGACCTTCCTCACCCTAACCCTCTCCCGGAGGGAGAGGGAACAGACAAACAAACGAGAAGCCACCATGAACACCGACGCCTTCAACCTCGAACCCGAACTCGCCGAACTCGATCGCCACCTGTCCAACCTTTTAGCCGGCGACCGTCCCGCGCCGCGCTTCGAAGCCGATTTGCTTCGTCGCCTGCACCCGGCGCTGGCTGCGACTCATCGCCTGCGTCTGCATCCGAGGGTTCTACAGTCGGCCGGCGCGATCGCCGCGATGCTCGCCATCGCGGCGACCGGCTACATCGGCGTCACATGGATGGAGAAGTCGATCTCGCCATTTGCGATGATGAAGTCCGTCACGGGGATCGACGAAGCTCGCGTCACCGAAGCGGAGGCGAGATTCGATCCGACTGGCGCTGCCTTGCACCGAACCCTCTCCGGACGTGGCGCTAGCACGCAACCGACCGCCGGCGACAGCGATGGGGACGGAACAGTTAACGCCGCAAGCGGTCGCGACCAACGCCTTCCGATCGAGGATGTTCTCACCTATCCGACAGAATGGCCCACGTGGGGGAAGACTGCTAACGCGCTGGATAGCAAGGGCGTCGCCCTGAAACGCGGCGAAGCCGTCACCGAACTCGGCGACGCCGACGCCAGCGTCCGTAACAACACTTGGGCCGGCAATTTCGGTTACGTCCCCCAGCACGGCTGGAATGCTCAGGCCGGCGGAACACTGCATTTCTACGCCGACAGCGACCTGAAAGGGCCCGCGCTGCGCACCGAGCGCTACGCCCAAGTCACGCCGCAACTCGGTCAATCCGAAACCGGGAAGGTCGGGACCGACCGGACCGGCAAAGACTTGAGCGACACCAAGCTCGGCGCAAGCGTGAATGGTGACACGACCGTCGCCGGCACCGCGCTCGCGTATGGCTTGCAGGATACAAACACGCCCGCCGACAGGCCGGCCAACGAACAGCTGGGCCGTCCTGTAACGCCGACCCAACCGGCCGTCGTCGACGCACGCAAGATCGTTCGCTCCGGCACCGTCGAATTCACTGTCGACAACTTCGACAAGTCCGTCGCCACGATGAGCGACGTCGTCCAAGGCCTCGGCGGCTTCGTCGCGTCGACGTCGTCGAACAAGCTGGAGAACGGCCGCACCGCCGGCAGCGTGATGCTGCGCGTGCCGCCCGATCGGCTCGACGCACTCGTGGCCGCGCTCAAGCCGATCGGCGAACTGAAGAAACAGAACATCGCCGCCAGCGACGTGACGCGGCAATGGACCGACCTCGACGGCCAGCTCCGCGCCGCCCGCACCATGGAAGAGCGCCTGCTGAAGGTGATCGAAAACGGCAAAGGCGAGGTGAAAGACCTCGTCGCTGCCGAGCACGAACTCGGCGAGTGGCGCACCAAGATCGAACAGCTCACTGGCGAACTGAACGTGCTGAACAACCAGGTGTCACTTAGCACGCTCACGGTGGTGCTGGCCGAGAAGGACATCGCGGCGCCGGCCGTCATTCGCGAGACCGAGCAGCTCAGCGCCGGCGTGGAAGTGGAAGACGTCGTCGCAGCTCGGCAGAAGGCGATCGACGCGATCACGAAAGACGCGGGCGGCCGGATCGTGCAAGCCGACCTCAAACAGATGGACGCCGGCCAGTTCACCTCGACCATCGTGGCCGACGTCGCGCCGGACAAAGTCGGCGCGCTGACGGATCGGCTCCGCCAGATCGGCACAGTCGCTCGGCTCACCAGCGACCGTCAGCAGACGCAGTCGGGGGATGTGTCGCCCGACGCCATCGCCAAGGCCAAGGTGGAACGCCTGCCGAGCCGGATCACGATCAGCCTGTATAACCTCGCCAACGTCCAGCCGCGCCAGACGACCTCGATCACGCTCGCGCCGGCCGACGTGGAGAAGGCGTATCGCGCGCTGCTCGAACAAGTGACAAAGGCGGGCGGAACGGTGCTTCAGTCCGACCTGACCGGTTCCGACCCGTCGCGGGCTGTCGCGACCATTCGCTTCGACGTGCCCTCCAGCGCGGCCGATTCGATCGACAAGACGCTGCACGACGGCGCGGACGTCGTCGACCAGCAGACGCAAACGCAGCCCGATGTCGCCAACACCACGGCGGCCAAGCGGGGGTTCGCGCTACGACTTGTGTCGGCGGCATCGGTGCCGCCTCGCGTGACAACCCGGGCGGCCGTCCGCGTGGCGTCGGCCGAACAGTCGTCGCTCGCGCTACAGGGCGCGGCGACCCAGCAAGGCGGTCGCGTGATCGAGAGCGGCGTGTCGCGTGATGAGCAGGGCCGATCCACCGCCCGCGTCATCGTCGAACTCCCCGCGTCGAAGGCCGACGCCGTGCTGGCCGGCAACGTTCGCGGCGCGGGCGAGCTGCTCAGCTTCAGCACGGCGCAGGATGCGCGTGTGCCCGATGGCGCCCTCGCGCGGGCGAGGTTCGAAGTCAGCTACACCACCGTGCCCGCGCTCGTGAGCAACGACGAAGGCATCGGCGCGAGCCTGCGGAACGGCCTGAGCGTGTCGCTCAAGGGTCTGGGCTGGAGCGCGTCGATGTTGGTGGTCGGCCTATGTCTCGTGGCACCATGGGCGATCGTGATGTGGATCGTGTGGAAACTCTGGCGGCGCGGCCGACGCGTGCCGGTAACGGCTTGATACAACGGAGGACCGATGCGTATTCGAACCTATCTGTACGGCGTCGTAGCGGTGATCGGTCTGACGGCCGCGCTGGCCGCGGCGTACAGCCCGATCGGCAACCTGAACGGCTACAGCGCCGCACAACTCGCCAAAGCGGGCCTGACGGTTAGGCCGGCAACGCACCCCGTGCTGGGCGAGTCGCCGCCGCAGAAGTGGGTGGAAGCAACACTCGACTGCGCCGCAGTTCCGAACGATCGAGACATTACCGTAACGGTCTGGTACCGCTCGAACACCGGTCAGACGCTCGCCGCGATTCGGGCCGGTCGAGCGGAAGCGATCGACGGGAAGATCCGTCTGACGTTCGTCGTGCCGCCGGACGCGACCGATTTATCCGAACTCGTCGTCTTCACGTGGAACGATCAGCCGATGCGCGAGGGCGACATGGTCGGCTTCAAGGTATCACTGCCGAGACTGGCCGCGCTGGCCGACGCTGTGCCGACGACACGGCCATGAGCCGCGACTTCACTCCTTGCTGATACGGAAGATCCGGCCGCCCTGATCGTCGGTGAACAGCAGCGTGCCGTCCAGTGCTTCGGCCACATCGCAAGGCCGAGCCAGCACGCGTTGCTTGTCGGGGCCGCCCAGGCAATCAACGATGGTCTGGCTGCCGTAGGGCTTGCCGGTGTAGCTGTCGAACAGGATGCGCTGCACCTTGTAGCCGACGCGCTCCTTGCTGTTCCACGAGCCGTGGAAGGCGATGACGGCGTCGCCTTTCATGCCCGGGAAGTAGTCCTTGCTGGTAAAGTTGAAGCCGTTGTTCGCCCAGTGGGCGTGGCTGCTCCAAGCGGGGATGATCGTGCGGTCGGCCAGTTCCATGATGTCGTCGCGCTTCGAGAACTCGATGCGTGGGAGCTTGTTGCCGGTGACGAACGGGTGGCCATAGAAGCCGCCTTCGACATAGAGATTGAATTCCTCGGGCGGGTAGTTGTCGGTGATCGGCTGGCGGCCCTGCTTGTCGCCCCACGGGCCGCCCCACCAGTCGGAGCCGTGATCGCAGCCGTAGATTTCCGTCGTGCCGGGGCGCATGCGCAGCTTCTCGGTGTTGCGGATGCCCGTGGCGAAGAGCGTGCGGCTTTTGCCATCGGGCGTGTACTTCCAGATTTTCTGGCGTTCTTCGTTGTCGTTTTCGGTGATGTTGCCTGAGTCGCCGACGCTGGTGTAGATCGCGTCGTCGGTGACGAGCACCGAGCGCCACCAATGGCCGCGCGGCTTGTTGCCCAGTTGCGGGAACTCGGCGAGCACCTCGGTTTCGTCGGCGACGCCGTCGCCGTTGGTGTCGCGCGAGCGGCCGAGGAAGCCGGTCTGGCCCCAATAGAGCCAACCGTCGTGCCAGCACATGCCGTGAATGGTGGGCTTGTCGGTGAGGAAGTTGGTCTTGGTTTCGTAGACGCCGTCGCCATCCTTGTCGATGAGCGTGCGGATCGAGCCATTGCCGGGCTGGGAGAGGTAGAGCACGCCGTTGTCGCCGAACTCGATGAATCGCGTTTCGCCGATGTCGCTGGCGGCGAGGGTCACCTTGAAGCCCGGCCGCACGTCGAACTCGGGCACGTTCGGCCCGGTGCGCTGCGCCGAGGCGAGCGCCGGGAGCAGGAACGACGAACAGGCAAGCACGACAGCCGCGATTCGAGAGTGGGTCATGGCGGCGGAAGTATAGACAGATGACTATGGACGGTCGATGGTTTTGTGGGCGAGTCGACGGATGAGGATTTGCCAAATGTCGCATGCCGTTCTGTAAGGCGTGCATTGCCCTCACATTCGCTTTAGCCTCACCGACAAAGTCATGAGTCATCGCATCAAGATCGGAATTGTCGGGTTTGGCCGCATTGGGGCGGAGCATGCGGCATGGGTGGGAGCCTCAAGCGGACTACGCGTCGGGGCGGTCTTCGACCCGACGCCGGAACGCAGCGCACTGGCCGCTTCGCGCGGGCTGCGAACCGCCGAGTCCATGGACGCACTGTTGAGCGATGACTCGATCGACGCCGTGCTCGTGTCGACGCCGACGTCGATGCACTACGACCCCGCCCTCGCGGCGCTTCAGGCGGGCAAGCACGTGATGGTCGAGAAGCCGATGACACTCGTCGCCAAACATGCGGCCGAGTTGATTCGCGTGGCGACCGAACAGAAACGCACGCTCAGCGTCTTTCACTGCCGACGCTGGGACGTCGATTTCCTCACGGTGCTTCAGCTGGTGAAGTCCGGCGCGCTCGGCCGGGTGTTCAGCATTGAAAGCCGACTGAGCCAGTGGGCGAGTTGTGTCGGGCCGGCCGCACGGGAATTCCGGCCCGAGTGGCGAAACGAAGCCCGGTTTGGCGGCGGCGGGTTGTACGACTGGGGCTCGCACTTCATCGATCAGCTCTGGCGTCTGCACTGGCCCGCAAAGCCGGCCCGCGTGTTCGCGCAGCTGCGCGGCAACGTCTGGACGCGCGACTGCGACGACCTCGCCCGCGTCTGTATCGACTTCGACGACGGCACCGTCGGTCTGTGCGAGATCAACACAACCACCACGCGGCCGCTGCCCCGCTGGCATCTCGACGGCACGCTCGGCTCGGCGGACAGTCCACATTCACTTACGTTTGACACCCGTGAGTGGGCAAAACTACGTCTCGCACTGGCGGATGGAACGCAACGTGACCTGCCGCTCGCACCAGTCGGCCTGAACGAGACGGCCATCTGGGAGCAATTCGCCCGCTCTTGCCGCGGCGAAGGTCCGCCGGCCGTGCTCGCGCAGACGGCCTACCAGACGATGGTCCTGCTCGACGCCGCTCGCGAAAGCTGGCGCGACGGAACCGTTGTGCCGGTGGCGACGGGAAACTGGGTGATCGAGTGATGCGGCCAAGTGCCGTGTCATGAACGCGCATCGAAGCGGCCTGAGCAGCTCGATGCGCAGCGCGCTCACAAACGCCCCGAGCGCCAGCACATTTGTCATGATCGAAAGCCCTGACTCCTGCTTACGATTTGCTATAGTACCCGATTCGGCAGGCGGACATGGTTCATCCGTGATCGGCCCTCACCCTAGCCCTCTCCCGGCGTACCGGGCGAGGGGACCAGAACGTCCAACGCCTCGACGCTGATCCTTACTCCCATGTTCGTCGACGAAGCCATCATCCATGTCAAAGCCGGCGACGGCGGGAACGGGTGCGTCTCGTTCCGCCGCGAGAAGTATATTCCCAAGGGCGGCCCCGACGGCGGCGACGGCGGGAACGGCGGCAGCGTCATTTTCGTCGCCGACAACAACAAAAACACGCTGCTCGACTTCGCCGGCAAGCACCACTGGGCGGCCGTCCGCGGCGAGCATGGCATGGGCAAGAAGATGTACGGCAAGAGCGGGCCGGACCTCGTCATCCCTGTGCCCGTCGGCACCGCCGTCATCGACACCGACAAGAACCTCACCATCGCCGACCTCACCGAGAACGGCAAACGCGTCGTCATCGCCAAGGGCGGGCATGGCGGCCGCGGGAACTTCCACTTCCGCTCCAGCACGAACCAGACGCCGCGCTACGCCGAGCCCGGCACGCTGGGCGAGGAACGCAACCTGCGCCTGGAACTGAAACTGATGGCCGACGTCGGCATCGCAGGCAAGCCCAACGCGGGCAAGAGCACGCTCCTAAGCGTCATCAGCGCCGCAAGGCCCAAGATCGCCGATTACCCGTTCACCACGCTCGACCCGCAACTCGGCATCGCCGAACTGGACGGCGAGCGGCGCGTCGTCTTCGCCGACATCCCCGGCCTGATCGAAGACGCGCACGCCGGCGCGGGCCTGGGCATCGCGTTCCTCAAGCACATCGAGCGCTGCAAGCTGGTGCTGCACCTGGTCGACCTGCACCCGACCGACGGCACCGATCCGATCGAGAACTACCGCGTTATCCGTCGCGAGCTTGAAGCGCACTCGGAAGAACTGGCGGCCAAGCCCGAACTGATCGTGGCGAACAAGATCGACCTCTCGCCCGCGGATGAGGAAGACGAGCAGCTCAAAGCCCTCCGCGCCGAACTCGCGCCGCGGCCCGTGCTGGCGATGTCCGGCGCGGCCCGGCTGGGCGTGCAGGAAATGCTCGAAGCCGTCTGGGCGAAGCTGCACCCGCGCGAGGATTGAACCGTCCCCCGCAATGGCGCAAGCAACCACGGCGGCGATGTCTGGAGGTGCATGGTCCTTGCGCCGCTAATGAGTGCGGCTTGGCGTAACGCGCGGTCGAGCATGGCTTGCGTTACCATGCACGAGTCACGTCCGAGGGAGCACTATGGCTGACTACTCCTGCACGTCCTGCGGCCATCGATTCGGCATCGCCACCGGCAACGCGCAGCACTGCCCGCGCTGCGGAAAACAAACGCTGCAACAAATGCCGGCCATTCAAGGGTTCGCCGGTGGAATGCCGCCTTCCGTGGCCCAGCCGGTGCTGGATTACTCGTCGGTGCAGTACGGCGTCGTGCCGCGCAAGAGCCTGAAGCCGTACACGATCTGCTTCTGGTCCGGACTTGGCGCGATCGCTTTCGGAATCGTGTCGATCATTGCCGCGTTCGCGATCGACGATCGCGACGTGAGCCCCGTGCTGGCTGTTTTGGGCGGAATCGCCTGCTTCGTCGGTTGGGGTTCGATGATCGCCGCGATGATCATGGGCTTCATCGTGCTCTATCGCGGCTGGACCGTCGCACAGCCGGCCCGGTTCCTCAGCCCGATGAACGCGCAAATGCCCACCCCCGGCAAGGCAGTCGGGTTCATGTTCATCCCGTTCTTCAATGTCTACTGGCACTTCGTCGCCCTGCCGGGCCTGTACCAGAAGCTGAACATGCTGCTCGGCCAGCGCGGGCACCCGCTGCGCTTGCCCGAAGGGTTGGCGACCACCGCCGCCATCCTGCTCGCGTGCGGCGTGATCCCGTACCTGGGCCTGATTCCCGCGTTCTGCGGACTGATCCTGATGTACTTCGTCATCCGCGGCGTTCACCAGGCGATCGACGTGCTCGCGTGAGGGCCACGGCGCCGCGCCTCATACGGATTGTGTGAAGTCCTCGCGCCCAATGCGAAGCGATACTGTCGACTGCGTCGACACCTGCGATCGCGGTCGGGCGCAAGGACTTCTTCAATCTCGTATCACTTGCTCGCGCCGTTGTGCGATTCGACGAACCAGAGCCACTTGTCGATCTCGCGGCTGATGTCCGTGAACATGTCGGCCGTGTCGGCGTCACCGGCTTCGTCGGCGGTGTCGATGGCGGCGCGAGTTTGCTTGCCGAAGCTGGCCAGACGCTCGCTGAGCGCTTCGACGTGATCGAGGCCCGCCTTGATGTCGGACGGGTACTCCTTCAGCGTGCTCGCCTTGGCGGCCACGCGGACGGTGCCCAGCGCGACGCCGCCGAGCTGGACACGGCGCTCGGCGATCAGGTCGACGGCTTCGCCGACGTATTCGTACACCTTATCGAACAGTTCGTGCAGGCCGATGAAGCTCGGGCCCTTCACATTCCAATGGGCGGCCTTGGTCTGCGAGAGCAGGTCGACCGCGTCGGCAAGGCGGGCGTTGAGCAGGTCGGTCATCGCCTGGCGGGTTTCGGCCGAGAGGTCGTTTTTGGTCTTGTTCATAGGATCGCACGATAAGACGGCTGCACGCCTCCCGTCCTTCAGTGTTTTCCCGAGCGACACAATCACGCATCATCGGCCCGTGTTGTTGTCGAAATGGCCCATCAAAACGCCTTTCGCCAAGACGCGGCCGCGCATCGCGGCGATGAGATCGGCCTTCTTGGCGTTGGGCTTCACCGTGTCGAGCAGGCCGTCCATGGCGAAGACCTGGAAGTAGTAGCGGTGTGCCCCGTGGTCGCTGGGCGGGTGCGGGCCGAAATAACCGGTGCTGCCAAAGCTGTTGACGCCCTGCTTGGCGAAGCCCAGCCCCGCAAGGATCGGCAGGCCCGGCACGCCTTCGCGCAGGCTGGTCGTGGTCGAGGGCAGGTCGTACAGCAGCCAGTGATCGAACGGCCGCGGGCTGGGAGCGTCCGGGTCTTCCACGATGATCACGATCGACCGCGTGGCGGGCGGCACGCCTTCGATCTTCAGTGCCGGCGAAATCTTCTGGCCGAGGTCGGAGTTCTCGAACGGAATATCGCCGCCATCTTTGAACGCGGGTGACGTCACCGTGATCGGCGTGTTCAGCCTTGCGTCGAGCATGTTGCTGGCGAGCAGCCGCTTGAGTTGCTCATCGGTCGCAGGCGCTTCCATTTGCGACGGCGCTTTTTCGACCTTCGCCGACGGAAGATTCGACTCACACCCCGCGACGGCCAGCAACGTGAGCATGATCGCTCCGGTTCGGGTTCGCATGTTGATCCTCAATTGCAGAGCCACAAAGGCACCAAGACACGCAGAAGAACGACTTGTGGTTGTTCACTTGGTGTCTTGACGTCTTGCTGGCTCCTCCTGCCCGGAGTAACTGATTCGGTAGATCACGCCATTCCGGTCGTCGCTCACCAGCAGTGAGCCGTCCTTCGCGACCGCGCAGCCCGCGAGTCGCGCGAACTGGCCGAAGTTGCCGTCGGGCTGCTTGATGAGCCAGCCGGTGACGAACGGCTCGATCGATTGCGGCTCGCCCTTGTCGTCGAAGTGGATGCGCACGACCTCGTATCCGCTCGGCGGCTTGCGGTTCCAGCTGCCGCGCATCGCGACGAACGCGTCGTTCTTGTACTCGGCCGGGAAGTGGGTTTTGTCGGCAAACGCCAGTTGCATCGGCGCTGTGCGCGGTGTAGGTGAGGACCGGCTCAGTGCTCATGGCGCGCCACTGTTCCAGCGTCATCTCGCCGGGCGGATCGTCCTGTGGATTGAAGCCACCCTTGCCGTAGATGTAGGGCCAGCCGTACGCCTTGCCGCGTTCGATTTTGTTCAATTCCTCGGGCTGGGCGTCGTCGCCGAGCCAGTCGATGCCGTGGTCCATGCCCCAGAGCACGTGCGTGGCCGGGTGGAAGCCGAAGCCGATCGTATTCCGCAGGCCGCTCGCGAAGATCGATCGGCTCTTGCCGTCGGGCGAGACGCGCAGCATCGTCGCGTTTTCCGGATTCGGCTCGAGCGTCGCGTTCGCGGTGCTGCCGATCGACAGATACAGCATGTCGTCCGGACCCCACACGACGGTGCGGTTCGGGTGCTGGCCTGCGTCGGGCAGGTTGTCGATGAGGCGTTCAAGCCCGCCCAGCGTGCCGTCGCGGTTGCGCTTGGCGAGATAGAGGTCGTGAACGGTGACGAAATAGACGTCGTCGCCGTGGACGGCGATGCCGTGCAGGTTGGGCCGGCTCGCGACGACCTGCTGCACGTCGGCCTTGCCGTCGCCGTCGGTGTCCTTGAGCATCACGCAGTCGCCGAGGTCGCGCCGCGTGACGTAGACCACACCATCGTCGGCCACCGCCATCATGCGCGGGTTGACCAGCCCTTCCGCGAACTTCGTCACCGCGAAGCCTGCCGGCGCCTTGAGCTGCGCGATGTTCTCGTCAGTCGCCTTGAGTTTGAGCGGCTCGTAGACGTGGCCGGTGATGGTGACATCGGTCGGCTGCGTGGTGGCGAGCATGGCCTGCCCGAACACCGACGAAGTCGCCAGCCCGATCGCAATGAACGCTGCCAGAGGACGCTTCACGACTTCCCTCGCTTCCGACGGCGTTGCCCGACGCGGGTACGCCATCGGCGCGATGCTAGGCATGCGAAGTCGGCCCGATGCCCGTTCCGACCAGCGAGCGCGGACTTTCCCTCAGGCGCGTTTAGGCCACTTCCGCCGGCGTCTTGGCAAGCGCGAGATGCTTCGGCTCCCGCTTGGGCATCAGGATCGACAGCACCACTGCCCCGCCCAGCATTGCCAGCACGAACAGCAGCGACACGCCCGTCGGAATCTTAATCGGGCTCTGCGGCGTCAGGCCGATCACGCCCAAGTACGGCGGCACGCTCATCAGTAGCAGCTTCACGCCCACGAACGCCAGGATCAGGATCAGCGCCGGCTTCAGGAATCGGAACTTCGCGATCAGCGCCGCCAAGCAGAAGTACAGCGACCGCAGGCCCATGATCGCCAGGATGTTGCTCGTGAAGACGATGAACGGATCGGGAGTGATGCCGAAGATCGCCGGGATGCTGTCGACGGCGAAGATCAGGTCGGTGAACTCGACCATCACCAGCGCCAGGAAGAGCGGCGTGATCCACGTCTTTCCGTCGATCTTCGCAAAGAAGTGCTGGCCGTGAAATGTGTCGGTCACGGGGAAGAGTTTCTTCGTCACCCGCACGATGACGTTGTTGCCCGGCTCCTTCTCTTCTTTCAGCAGCGCCATCTTCAGCGCTGTCACGAGCAGCAGCAGGCCGAAGACGATCAGGATCCACTGGAACTGGAGCACCAGCGTCGCGCCGACGCCGATCATCATGCCTCGCATGACGAGCGCGCCGAGGATGCCCCAGAACAGCACGCGGTGCTGATACTTCGAAGGGATCGCGAAGAAGTTGAAGATCAGCGCGATGACGAAGATGTTGTCCATCGCCAGCGACCACTCGAGCACGTAACCGACCAGGTACTGCTGGGCGGCCGTCGCGCCGTCGACCGTGCCTCGGGTGATGAGCGCCCCCGCCTTGCCGGCGGCGTCGTACATCGGCGTGTTCAGGCCGAGGCCAAGCCAGTGGTTGTTGTATGCGAGGTAGACCAGCCCGCTGAACGACAAGCCGAGCGCGACCCAGATCGCCGACCAGGTGGCCGCCTCTTTCATCGAGACTTCGTGTGCTTTTCGATGGAAGACGCCCAAATCGAGTGCAAGCAACGAGCCGACAATCGCCAGAAAGATTGCACCGGCTATCCACAAACCGTAGCCGGATCCGACCACAGTGTCGGCCGCGAGGAGCAGAGTGTCATACATACAGGGGCGCTCGATCGGCGCGGAAGAGGGCCGATCGGTCTTGCCCCGAAGCGGTGGCGACATGGGCCATCGCGCCGAATCCGTGCCGGGCCCGGTTGGGCCGTGTTGACGACGCGGACATCGTCCCGATCAAGCCGGAACGCGGGCTACTCCCCGATTGCTACTAGGGTAGGCCGGTGCGGCGCCGCCACCATTACAAACGGAACGATCGTTTCGATCTGGAGTTGAACGTGTACTCGATCGATCCAGTTGTGCTGGGAAGACATCGTGAGATAGAGTACAGATAATCCAAGCGCACCTAGGGGAGGGTTAAGCATGAAGCGTCGTCAATCCGACCGATGCAAGCCGCGAATCGAACGGCTCGAACATCGTGTCCATCTCGCCGCCTCGCCCGTGTTTGCGACGACGATGGAGACAAAGTCAGTCGAATCGGGCGCGTTCGCCTATTTCGGGCGCGGGGCGCAGCGCGGGCACCAACGGCCTGTGGCGCACCGATGGGACTGCCGCCGGCACGACCCTGTTTCTAGCGACGGCCGACGCCAGTTCAGCCCCGACGCCGCTTTGCACAGTTGGTAGCGCCCTGTATTTCGTGCGGAAGGATGGCACCAGTGCGGGCCTCTGGAAGACTGACGGCACAACCGCAGGGACCGCACTTGTTACCACCAGTTCGCCGGACTATGCGGTCGCTTTCAACGGTCAGTGCTACTTTTCCACGTACAATGCCATCTGGCGTACCAGTGGCACGGCGGCCACTACAACCCAGGTGATTCCGGCCGGCGGCATGACCGCTTCGAGCTTCGGGAGCACTCAACTCGTCGTCGTAGGATCAACCCTGTTCGGCAATTCGAATAGCCAGTTACTCCGTATGACGACCGCGGCACCTGGCAATTACACAGTGATCGAGACAGGCGGCTACAGCGTGGCCGAACTGACGGCGTGCAATAACAAGCTGTTCTTTGTGCAAACGACGTCGGCCTACGGTCGAGAGCTTTGGCTGTCTACGCAGGCCGGCGTGGTTTCGTTGGCGGACGACGTAGAGGAGGGGACATACGGCAGCAGTCCGACCAACCTTACAGCTGTCGGCACGATGTTGCATTACCGCGCCTTCACGTACGAAAAAGGGAGTGAGGTGTACGAGTACGATGCATCAGTAGCGGATGGGGGCGGACTGCTGCTGAGCGACGCCAATCCCAACCAAGGCGATAGTTACCCGACGAACCTTACCGCCGTCGGCAACCGCCTCTACTACGCCGCCACCGGGAGCAATGGTCGACGTGAGCTGTGGGTCATTAATGGTTTCTCGCCCGGCCGGATCGCACAACAGTTCCCTCAAAGTGATGGGGGCAGCGACCCGAAGCAGTTCTTCGCGCTCGGTTCAACGCTCTATTTTCAGGCCAACGACACGGCTTCACAGTCGACTTGGTGGAAAACCGACGGCACAACTGCCGGGACGCGCGCTGTCGGCCGCGTCGGCGCCACCCGCAACTATGGCAAGGTCGGCAACACGTTCATCTTCAGCGCGCCCGGCACGGAAGACTATTCCCTTAATAAGATGACGCTCTTTCGTGATCGGTCTGACGTCACCACGATCGGTGGGAATGTCTGGCAAGACCGAAATGCCGATGGCACCCAAGGCACGTACGATGCGGGCATCGTCGGACGGACCGTGTACATCGATGCGGACAACGACGGAATACTCGACGCGGGTGAGCGCAGTACCACGAGCGGCGCCTTCGGCGATTGGGTCTTCTACGACCTGCCCGCCGGCACGCATGTGGTGCGACAAGTCATCCCGTCCGGCTGGGGCCAGCTTTCGCCAACTGTTAATGGTGGCGTCTCGCGAACGGTAGTAGTCAATGATGCGGTGTTGTATTCGCCGCTGATCAGTCGCGTGCTGAACAGCGGGGTTATCGCGGGTATTGCCATCACGGATACCAATCACAACGGCGTCCTCGACGGCGTGGACTACTACTTCACTAACCGGACGATTTACCTCGACATAAACAACAACGGCGTCCCTGATGCCACAGAGCCCAGCACCACGAGTGATTATTCCGGGGCCTTCGCCCTTCTTGATGTGCCAGCCGGCGGCTATCGCGTGCGTCAGGTCGTTCCTGCAGGTTGGACTGAATCATCGACGATCCCGATCGTGAGCGGCACACTCGCCGACAAAGGAGTAGCATCGGGCTTGCTTTTCGCGGCCGACCCGCCACCGGCGTCACTTACGCTGACCGGCTACACGTTCCTTGATGAGTACGGAACGAACTACTACGACACCTCCAAAGCCTTGGCCGGCGCTCGTCTGTTCCTCGACTTGGACCGCGACGGTGTGGCCGATCCGAATGAGCCCGTCCAAACGTCCGATTCCACAGGCAAATACTCTTTCGCAGGGCTTGACTACGGCATCTATCAGGTCAGCAGACTCGGTACGCCCGTGCACACCAATCCGGGACGCGATATTCCCACAAGCTACCTGAGCTACGGGGGCTTCGTAGGCCAGGTGAATGTTGGCTACTTCCCCACGCTCACCCTAGTGTCTTCGGGCTACGACCCCGACGCACGCGGCATACGCCTGGTGTTCGACAGGCAACAGCTTTCCGTCGCGTCGCAAGCCGACGTGCGGATTCTCGATCGATCGACTAACACGTACCTCCCCTCGACGTCGCTCAATTTCTACTTCGATGTCACTCGGCCGAAGGAACTGGTCGTGAGACCGGCCGGGACGGCGGCCTGGGTTGACGGGCTATACGGCCTGCGTGCCGTCAAGACCTCGATCCGGTCCGGTATCTACGGTGTCATTTCACTGGAAACAGATTTGAGCATCGACTTCGGCGTCGTCTCCGGCGACGCCACCGGCGACGGCCGCGTCAATTTCTCTGACCTGCTCGTCCTCGCCGCCAACTACAACACGACCGGCGCAACGGCCTCGAAGGGTGATGCCAACCGTGACGGCAACGTCAACTTCGCCGACCTGCTCATTCTCGCGAGTCATTACGGCACGACGATGGCTAACGCAGATACTGCGACATTGGTGGCTTCCAGCGTGCCTAACCGCGATGACACCCGTGACGCAGACTCCGTCGCGTCCGACGTGTTGATCTGACGGTTCGATGCACGAAAGGCACCGCACGCTCGCGGCCCTGCTTGAGCGCTGCCCGAGGGCTTGGCGCAGCATCAGTTGGGCGCTCCCCATCCAACGTTCAGGCGATGCCTGCTGTCAGGCACCGGCCGCTTTCGCGACGTTAGCTGTGATGTGCTGCCGCGACATCGCCCATTTCGTTCTGGACGACCCGGCGGCCAATCCTACGTCGAGAGGAACGCACCATGCGCAAGATCATTCTGGCCACCGGCATCGCCCTGCTCGCGATGGGATGTGATGGCAACGACAGCACGCCTCCGGGTGGGAGTTCGCCGACGGGCGGCAGTTCTTCGCCAGGCGGAACGGGCAGCGGCGGCTCCGGCAGCGGCGGGCAGAACGGCGGCTCGGGCGCGCCGGCGAGCCCGTCGTCGCCAGGCACGGGCGTCGGCAATGGCAGTTCCGCACCCGGTGGAACGGGCGGCACGGGATCGGGAACCGGGTCGGGCCGCACGGGCACCGGCACCGGCGGATCGGCGGGTGGAAGCGGAACGGGCGGTACAACGGGTTCCGGCACAGGCAGCTCGACCGGCAGCGCGGGTGGAACCGGCACGGGCACGGGCGGCACGTCGAGCGGAACCGCCACCGGTGGTAACCTGCCGGGCGGCGGCACCTCGCCGATTACGCCGTCGCCGACGACGCAGCCTTGAGTGCTACTACCGCGTCACCGGTACAACACCGACACCGACCCATCACGCGCATACGCCAGTCCGGCCGGCTTGCCGGCATCGGCCAGGACGCGGAGCAGGTCGTCGTCGCTGAGAATCCGCACGACACTGGCGCCACGCGGCACGGTCGTATAACGCATGACGGCCGCGTCGGTCGGCTCGATCAGCGTCACGATCGATCGCTCCAGACCCTGAGGCGCGGGCGTAACGCCTTGGGAGCCTGTTGTGTTGTGCGCGACGGCCGGCTCCGGTGCGACCGGCGCCGGCCGATTTGCCTCTGCGCCGCGCGTTCGATTCGACACAGACGTCATGACGACAACCGCCGCGAGCAAGCCGACCAGCAACACGCCGATGCCAGTGCGGGCGATGGCTTTTCGCTGACGGCGATGATCGAGCGCGCATCCCCAGGGCGTAGATCGACTCGCGTCGGCTCTCGCCGGCCTGGCTTAGCGGAAGGATGTTGTCCGCGTCGTCAGTCGTCATGGCCGTCGCTCCAGTCCTCCCGCAAACGCGTGATCGCCCGTTTCAGCCGGCCGTCGATCGCGCCGGTCGTGCTGCCGAACATGGTGGCCAGCCGAGCGAGGGTAAAGCCTTGGGCATAGCGCAGCTCGATCAGGCGAACAAGCTGCGGATCGAGCTTCGACAACACGTGTGCGAGCAGTTCGACGTGGTCCAGGCTTTCGCTCGGCATCAAATCGGCACGCCGGATCGCGCGATTGCGCGCAATCCGGCGTTGCTCCGATCTCAAACGATCGAGCGCGCATGTTCGCACGACCAGGCGCAGCCAATTCTTCAGATGGGCCTCGCTCTGCATCGGCTGGATGCTCTTCACGACCCGCACGACCGCATCCTGCACGACATCGAGGCAGAAGCTCTCGTCTCGCTTCGTGCAGGCCGCGGCCACGCGGTACATCCAGTCGAAGTACGCTCGGTAAAAACGGTCGAACGCCGCACGATCGCCGCGCGCCATGGCCCGCGAGAGTTCGGGAACGGGATCGACAGTCATTGACGACTCGCGACGACTTCCGGCGTCTCCGACACGCGACGCAACGATCAATGCCTCTCGGGCGACCCGCCCGGCGGCACCAGACCGGCGGCGGCTTTCTTCGCGTAGTCGAGCTCGGCATTGGCCTTAACCAGTTGCGCTTCCAGATCGGCCGCCCGTTGCCGCATTTCCTGCGATCGCACCTCGGCATCGCGGTAGCGGCCCTCCATCATGGCCAGGTTTCGCTTGAGGTCCTCAATTTCCTGTTTCGACGTCGTCGAAGCGTGCTGCTTGGCCGACGTATTCAGCGTGTTGAACAGTTCGCCGAGCAGCATGGTCTGCTGCGGCGTGCCGCGATAGACGACGATGCCCGTCTGCGGGTGGAAGTAGACGCTGGGAGGCGGGCCGGCGTCGTCGCCGAGGGTTTTGATCGACGCGTCGATCAATGCCGTGATGGCGGCCGTCTGCGCCTTGGCGTCTTCACCGAGGCGTGAGTCGGACAGCACTTCGAGGAGCGATGCCGTGCCCGTCGTCGCTACAGGTGCGGCCATCGGGGGGCCGCCGAAGCCGCCGGGAACGCCAGGCGGGACACCAACCGGCGCGGGCGGCTCGACCGCAACCACCGTCACCGTGCTGATTGGACCGTCTTCGACCTGGATGTTCGTCCCGGGCGTCGATGCGATCAGGTGCAGCACTTGCGACAATGACACGTTCTTCAGCCGGTACGACAGGCGGATCGCCGTGAGGTCAATCCCCGGCATCCCGCGCAGCACGATGTTCTGCTTGGACTGTTCCTGGAGGAAGTTGATGACGTCCGGCAACGCCACGTCCTCGAAGCGCAACTCGCCGAGCATTGGGTCGGCAGCCGCAGCCGCGTTGGGGTTGGCGGATGGAGCCGGCGCCACCGGTACGGCTGGCGGCGCAGGTGGTGCCATACCCGGCATTGCGCCGGCCGGCGCTTGAGCGAAGGAAGGTGTGGTCAAGGCCAGCGTGGCCAACAAGGCGGGGAGCAGGACGCGCTTCGATTGCGGCTTCACGGCGAACCTCCGGTGGGAAGGGGTACTCGTTGGAATCATCACAACGAAGTACGTCGCCGCGAAGTGGATTTCGCGCGTCAGGCGGATTTTGGCATTGGCGCACCGCGAGCGGGCGGGGCATGCAGCTTCGGATGAGGGAGGAACCGGCCCGCGGCCTCAGCCCGCCTTGCGGACCGACCCGGGAGCGGGCGCGAGCGTGATGCGGTCGCGGCCGGACTCCTTGGAGATGTAGAGCGCACCGTCGGCGCGAGCGATCAGGTTGTCACCACTCGTGGGCACGTTGGTGCTCAGACTCGCGATGCCGATCGACATCGACATGCCGGTGTCGACGCAGATCTTCGGATGCTGCTTCTCGTTGCCTTGCGCGAAGCAGTTCGCTGGTCGCCTTGCGGTACTGGTCCCGCACGCGGGTCGCGAGTTGGGCGGCCTCGGCGCTGTCGGCGTGCGGCAGGAGCAGCACGAACTCGTCGCCGCCGTAACGGGCCGCAACGTCGGCGCGGCGGATGTTCGCCTTCAGGATTCGGCCGACGAGTTTGAGGATTTCGTCGCCGAACGCGTGGCCGTAGGTGTCGTTGAGCTGCTTGTAGTAGTCGAGGTCGACCATCACGCACGCGATGTCGTGGCCGTAGCGCTGGGCTTCGCTGTAAAGCTGTTCGCTCACCTGCTGGAGGTGACGGCGGTTGTACAAGCCGCTGAGCACGTCGGTGGCGGCCATCTGCTCGACCTGCTTCAACGTGCCTTCGAGTTGCGTGTTCGTCTCGCGCACCTCGGCGAGCGCGCGTTCGAGGTCGCCGCGCAGCGTTTCGTTCTCACGCAGCAGCTTCGACATCGTCAGGTTCTTTTCGACGACCAGCGGAATGGTGAAGAAGTACTCGCCCACTTTGACGACGTAGTCGGTCGCGCCACGCCGGATCGCCTCGGCAGCGAACTCGGCGACGTTCTCGCCAGTGACCATGATGATCGGCACACGGCAGCGTTTGCGGATCTCGGTCAGCAGTTCCAGGCCGGTGCAATCGGGCAGGTTGAAGTCCGACAGGATCATGTCGAACGAGGGCAATTCGTTGGCAAGCGCTTCAGCGCCGGTGCCCGCCTCCGTGACGCAGCCACGGCCAAATTTGTCTTCCAGGACTTCACGCGTCAGTTCGCGCTGGTCACGGTCGTCGTCGATGATAAGCAACTTCAACTGCGGCATTCATCCATCCCGGTCACGGTCGCACGGCTCACCGTCTGCTCATTCCGGCGAAGCTTTGTTCGCCCCATTCGACTTACAATTCATTGCATCCGCGTGCGCCTCGGGGTTTTGCCGTACATGCGATCATAGATGTCGCACCGACACGAGTTGACATCAGCGCCGTGCCATTTCCTGCGGCACATGCCGGTCGGGATATTGATGCACACGCAGCCAGTACGTCGCACTGGTGAGCACCGTTTTCACAAACAACTCCGCATCCGACGGCTTGATGGTGTAACTGTTCGCGCCGTACTCGGCCGCGCGGCGCATGTACTCCTCGTCGGCTACGCCGGTGAGCATCACCACCGGGATGTCGCGAAGCTGTGGGTCCGATTTGATCTTGCGGAGCGCGTCGATGCCGTTCAGGCGAGGCATCTCTACGTCCAGAAAAATAAGGCCCGGACGCGTGCCATCAAGGACGCTCTTGCGGAGGTAGTCGATGGCGGCTTGGCCGTCCTTGACTTCGACGACGTTGTTGGCGACGTCGCACTCGCTGATGGCGTCGCGGACCAGCAGCCGGCAGTCGTCGTCATCGTCGACCAGCAGCACGGTGATGGGCGTCTCGGGACCTGGCAAGTCGACCGACGGCGCTGCCAAGCCCGACGCCGCGTCGTTGTGAGGCTTGCGTGACCGAGAATCGTCGTTGCGCTGCACCATGGACTGCCATCCCATCGGCAAGTTTTGGACGGAGGTTTACTCCGCCCCATTCTCAGGCCGCCTTGGCCGCCACAGATTCGGACGCGCCGTCTGCGAGTTGCTCCAGCGTCTGCCCGCTGACGTTCGGCACGAATCGGCCGTTGATCGTGAAATGGAACGTTGTCCCCTCGTTCAATGCGCTGGTCACCCAGATCTTGCCCGAGTAGTTCTCGATGATGCTCTTTACGCTCGCGAGACCGATCCCCTTGCCGGCGGTCTTCTGCGTCTGCTCCGTGCGACCGCGACGGAAGATGAAGAACACCTTGTCGAGGTCCTCCGGATGGATGCCCGTGCCGGTGTCGCGCACGTAGAACTGCGCCTCGGCGTCGCTGACCGTGCAGCCGATGTGAATCTCGCGGGTCGGGCGTTCGCCCATGTACTTGATTGCGTTATCGATCAGGTTCTGGAAAACCTGCCGCAGCCGCGCCCTCTCGACGTACAGGTTCGGTAGCGACGAATCGACGATCAGTTCGATGTGCCGCGTCTTGAGGTCGTTCTCGAACAGACCGCGCAGGTCCCATACCATCTTTTCGGTTTCGAGCAGTTCGACCTCGCCGCGTCGCGTCTTGATGCGGCTGAGTTCGAGCAGTTCGTTGATCAGATCGGTTTCGACGTCGACGTTCTTCTTGATGCGATCCAGTCGATGCAGCACGTCTTCAGGCAGATCTTTGTGCTTCATCGTCAGCATCGTGACCATTCCGCCGATGTTGCGCAGCGGCGCGTTCAGGTCGTGGCTGACGGCGCGGAGGAAGTCTTCCTTCTCGGCGATCTCGCCGGCAAGCCGCTGGTTGGCCGCTTCGAGTTGAAGCGTGCGTGCTTCGACGCGCCGCGCGAGTTCCTCGTTGTTCGAGGCGAGCTTTGCGTTCACTTCCGCCAGATCGGCTCGATGCTGCTTCACCCACTGGACGAGTTCGTTGAACGTGCTGGCGAGGTCGCCGAACGCATCGCGTGATTCGACCAGTAAGCGCACGCTGAGGTCGCCGGTCATGATGCGTTTGGTGGCTTTGATCAGGTCGCGCACCGGCTTGAAGATCGAGCGCACGAGCAGCATCGATACCGGCAGCGCCAGCAACGCCACGGCGCACATTACGCCGACCATCAGTTGCACGATCTCGGTGGTGCGCTGCTGGGCGGTGCTGATCGTGACGCCAATCGTCACGTAGCCGATCGTCTGCGCGTCGCCCGATTCGCCGTCGACGGGCAGCAGTTGCACGGGAATGGTCGATTCGTCGAGGTGGCCCAGGAGCGGGTCGATCCGGTGCGTGATTTCGCCGACCACTTCCTGCTTCAGCGCCGGCAGGCTACCGGCATCTGTCGACGTGCCGCGTCGTGCGGCCAGGATCGCGCCGTCGGCGTCGCGGAACACGACCATCTTGATCGCGTCATCCTTCTCCGTCGCGCGTTGGGCGATCGCCGCAAGCGCGGCCACGTCGGATTGCATGATCGCCGGTTGCACCGAGGACGCGATGACCGACGAGGCGACTTTGGCCCGGTTCTGCAACGACGCTTCGAACCGAGTGTGCACGCCCTTGGCGATAAACAAGCTAGCCGTACCCAGCGTGGCGAACAGCACGGCGCAAAATGCCACCATGAGCCGGCCCTGCACGCCGAACAGGCGCTTGCGGTGCTTGTCGGCACGCGCCATTTCACGCCAGCTCGGAGAGGCATCCAGAAGCATCGGTTGGGGAGGCGTTGGCTCGGTCACTGGCATCTCTCGCTCGGATCGATCCGTTCTTCGCGGCTATGGCGACAACAACACCGCCGACATCCGCTCGCTGGAGGTTGCATCGACGTGCGCGAGGATCAGGTTGAGGAAGTTCGACGCGAAGGAACCTGCCGGGGCAAGCACTCGATGCGTTCCAGCGGGCGCGCGGCGGGATTATCGGCCCGTTTCGCCCGCGGCGACGCTGGCCGCTGGTCGCACGCGCACGTCGACACGCGTGGCACGATCGATCTGCAGCGGCAGTCTCACAAGAACCGAGCCGTCATCCAGGCGAATCCAATCGTCGATCAGCTTGCCTTCGACGTTCACGACGAGGTCGCCCGCGGGCAGATTCCGAATTTCCAACGTCGGCGACACCAGAGCGGGCCCACCGGCAGCTGGCGCTATGGTCAGGACAAGGCGCGGGCCTGTCGCAGCAAGACGGTATGTGCCGCGCGATTCGTCGTAGCCGTCGTTATCGGCGTCGCCACTGCTGGTGCGCTCGATGCGGCCGTAATCGAGATCAATATCGATCCGGCCGGGCCGATCATGCTGGGCGACGATTGCGTCGGCGTCCGGATCATTCGCGCGCAGCGGCCGGAACTTGCCTTGCGCGTACGCGCGACCGGTGCGATCGATCACCAGCGTGCGGCCATCGCGCGTGGCGAACACCACGCGCCACGGGTCCTGGCTCTGCCGAAGGTAGCCGTCAATTCCTGACTCGGGCGATGGAACTGTCGCTCCGAACACGCCCGGCGAGTCGACCGTCCAGCGCAGGCCGTCGAGCGTCAGTTGCAGACCCGGCTCGGGATGATCGCCGTCGCGAGCACTAGAGTATCGACGGGCGTTGTCGCCCAGTGCGACACCGTCGATGAGCAGCGTGCTCGGCGAGCCGTCGAGCGCGGCCACCAGCTCGATTGCGTCGGTTGACGGCTGTGGGCTCGGCGTCTTCAGCGCCCCGGTCTCGAGCCACGCCCAGTCCCAGGATTGCGACGTGATCGGCACGACGCGTGAGCTGATGTCGACGCCGTTGCGGCGCAGACTGAGTCGCAGTTTTGCATCGCCATTGGCCGTGCGGGCCTGAAGGCCGATCAGGTTCCACGTGCCGGGAAAGGCGCGGCCCTGGAGCAGGCTCTTCAGGCGAAAGGTCGCGCCGTCGGTCCCGCGCACGACGCGCAGCGACGCCACGCCGTGACTTGCGTCGCCCGAACTGTCGCGTTGAATTGTGCTGCCGACGCGGTTCTGCACGAAGACCATGTCGCCGGTGGATTCAAAATCGAGCAGGCGACTCAGCTTCACGTCGACCAGTCCCACCACCGGTCGCGGCCGCTTGGTGGCAGTGGGCGATGGCGTATGCTGTGCGAGATTGGCCGACGAACCGACCGCACAGCCGCTCGCGGCGAGCGCGATCGAAGCCAGGATCGTTCGAAAAACGGCGGACGTGCGTCGCATGACGGGAGCCGAAGTCTACCGCCAACACACGACGGATTCACGCGTTCACTGTGCTGCCGTCATCTCAAGGATTGGAGCGTTCCACGAACATCGGTAAGGCCACGCGAATCATGCCGCTCGTGGCCTGCTTGTTCGCACTATCAACCAGCAGCAACGTGATCAGGCGCAATGGCCGATCGATGTGACCGTTCTTGTCGCCGCCCCAGTGACCCGACCGTGTGCCGTCGAGCGGGAATTCCACGTATCGCCAGCCGGTCCAGTTCAGCGCGGGACCGTCGGGTTGCCAGGTTTCGTCGCCGCTGTCGATGAACCGGCAGCGAAGGATGTTGCCGGAGTTGTCGCCGTAGACCCAAACGCCAATGTGATCCGCACGATCAGGGATGGCGACGGGCGTGGACGGGTTGAGTTCAACGAATTTCCAGCCGGCATCAAAGTCGTAGCTCACGCCAACGAGTGACGAGTCGTCGCGACCCACGGGCCCGTCGTGAGCGGTGTCGACGAGTTCGACCTTCGCGCGCACCTTTACATCGCCGTCCGGGTTGAGCCGGAACGCGGCTCGCAAGAGCGGGATGTCGGTCGCCTGAGGGATTGCCACGCGCGCGAGCGGGTTTCCTACAGTATCGATGCAGACGAACATGGGTGGCGACTTCTGTGGGGACGGCAATGGTTGGCGCAGAACAGATAGCGTCGCCGAGGTCTGACCCTCGGGCAGGCCGATGGTCAGGGGAATATTGCCATCCGCGTCTGCTTTCGCCTGTTGCTGGCGCATGCGTCCGTCGCCGATCGCGCGGCCGGACGGGTTTTCGATCCGGATCGAGAAGGCGTAGCTCCCCACCGGCTCGACGATGATCGACACCGCATTGGCCGCGACGGCGTGCGTGACTTGCTCAACGATCACGCCGTTCGGCAACTGGGCAACGGAGATGGCGCACCGTGGGGCATCGCCGCGCAGAAGCGTGCTGCCATCGGCGAGTTGGGCCGGTGCGTCGACGACCGTGTCGGCGGAGCACGTCTCAAGTTGCGCGATTGCCGTCCAGGCTTTGACGTTCGACGGTGAGAGGTACTGCACCTCATCACGTAGCGTCAACTTAGCTCGATCAGGAAGGCTCACTTCGCGAGGCTCCGCCGACGTCGTCCAGACGGCTAGCTTCGTTTGCGATGCGTCGTCGTTCGCGAAGAGAAGCACCCAGTCACGCCCGTCGCCAGTCCAAAGGCGTTTATTGAAGCGCAGGCCGCGCAGTTCGCTCGTGAGTTTTCGAACGGCGTGACAGGCCAGCTTCGGTGCGAACGGCTCGCGCGCGTTGCCGGTGTGCGTCGGACCGACGGTGCCGAAGTGGTGCTCGGGCTCGGCCGGGTCAGTGCCGTCGTCACGCCAGTCGTACCAGATCGATTGCGGAACGCCCTGGCTGATGTTGAACAGCCACTGCCGCGGCAGGAACTTCGCCTGGCGTGCGTCGTCGAAGGAACTCCATGCGCTGCTGTAGCCCCACTCGCCCGACCAGATCGGAATCGTCTTGCCGGCCGGCGCATGGCGGCGAATGAGCGTTCGCAGGGCGCGGTAGTCGGCTTCGGCGGTTTCGGGATCGATCGATCGATATGGATGCACCGTGACGGCCGACCAGTGTTCGAGGATGCCGGACTTGAAGACGGTCTCAAGAAAGTCGAGCGGCACGCCCGACGACGCAGGGCCGACGATCACGGCGTCCGGATCGATGGCGTGCATCGCTCGCGACGTTTCCAGCGCGAGCTTCGTGTAGGCCTCGACATCCGGCTTGGGCTTCCAGAAGCCGATGTTCGGTTCGTTGTAGATCTCGAACTGCACGTTGCGGCCGCGGAACGTCTTCGCTGCCTCGGCTGCCCATCTCGCGAACGCGGCACGACCCGCATCGGTGTGCGGACTCAGGCCGGCGTCGTAATTCGGATTCGCGTAACAAAGGATGAACTGCGCGCGAAGATGCCGCGCGTCGAGGTCGTTCATGAGCTTCAGGTAGTCGCTGAAGTCGTACCGGCCCGGCTCGCGCTCGGTGCGCGCCCAGAACAGGTCCATGCGAACCGTCGACACGCCCGCGGCCGCCAGTTGGTCGAGTTCGCCGGGCTGCTCGTGCGTGAAGTGGATGTTGAAACCAAGGCCGTCGGGGATCGGGCCGGTCGGGAGTGGTGCCGCAATCGAACCGGTCGCGAGCGCGAGAGCAATGAACGACGCGGTACGATAGGGTCGAATCATAGGCGTCTCCCGTTCGAGCCGAAGCACGATAACACGAGCCACACCCGACCTACACACGATGTAAGCTTGGCTCGGATCAACATTTCTGCCATCGCCAACTCCATCCGTCAATCCGGATGAACGGATGGACGAACCTGATTGCGACGTGTATAGTATTCGATGCAGGCCCATGGCAGTTCGATGGGCTTTGGGGTCTATCAACCGACAGAGGATTTCCCGTGCCGCGCAAACCGTTTCTCGATCTCGTCCGTGAGCGTGTCGTGGTGCTCGACGGCGCGATGGGCTCGAACCTGCAAAACCGCACGTTCGACCTGCAACGCGACTGGCTCGGCCAGGAGAACATCTCGGAAGTCCTCAACTTCACCCGGCCCGAAGTGATCCAGGAGATTCACGAAGGCTTCCTGGCGGTCGGGTGCGACGCGGTGGAGACGAACACGTTCGGCGCGAACCAGATCGTGCTGGCCGAAGCCGAGATGGCTGACCGCACGTACGAGAACAACGTGGCCGCGGCGCAGATCGCGCGGCGAGCCTGCGACAAGTATGAAACGCCCGACCGCCCGCGCTACGTCGTCGGCGCGGCGGGCGGCGGCACGAAACTCCTCACGCTCGGCATGACCGACTGGAAGACGGTCGAGGAAAGCTACTTCGTCCAGTTCACCGGCCTGATCGACGGCGGCGCGGATGTGCTGCTGTTCGAGACGCAGCAGGACCTGCTCATCATCAAGGCGATGATCGTCGCGGCCGAGCGCCTTTGAATCGCGCGGCAAGCGCTTGCCCATCATGGTGCAGGCGTCGTTCGACCAGGACAACGGCAACCAGATGCTGACCGGCTCGGACCCGAGCGCGTTCGTGGCCGCACTGGCGGCGTACAAGCAGATCGACGTGCTGGGCGTGAACTGCGCGTTCGGCCCGACCGAACTCACGCAGACGGTCCGCTACATCGCCGAGCGATTCCCCGGCTTCGTCAGCGCCCTGCCCAACGCGGGCCTGCCGATCATGGTCGACGGCAAGACTAGTTTCCCCATGGGCCCGGAGGATTTCGGCAAGGGCGTCGAGAAGTTCGTGAAGGAGTTCGGCGTCAACGTCGTCGGCGGCTGCTGCGGCACGCTGGCGGCACATCTGAGCGAGGTCGTGAAGCGCGTCGGCGTTCCGAACGGCGGCAAGTCCGCCGCCGGCACGAAAGCGAAGTCGCGCGAGGTCGCGTACCGCCCCGAGATCTCCAGCCTCATCAGTTCCGACGACATCAAGCAGGACCTGAGCTACCTGATCGTCGCCGAGCGCACGAACACGAACGGCAGCAAGAAGTTCCGCGACCTGCTCAACGCGCAGGACTGGGACGGGTTGGTCGGCGTGGCGCGCGACGAGATGAAGGGCAGCCACATGCTGGACGTGTGCGTCGACTTCGTCGGCCGCGACGGCGTGAAGGACATGCACGAGGTCATCAAGCGGTATGTCAACGCGATCCCCGCGCCGCTGATGCTCGACAGCACCGATCCGAAAGTCCTTGAGGCGGGCCTGCAACTTGCCGGCGGACGCTGCGTGCTCAACAGCACCAACCTTGAAGAAGGCGAGCACAAGTTCGGCATCGTGTGCCAACTCGCGAAGAAGTACGGCGCGGCCCTCGTGTGCGGTACGATCGACGAAGACAAGGAAGCCGCGATGGCGCGCACGCGCGAGCGCAAGCTGGCGATCGCGCAGCGCATCCGCGACCTGGCGGTCAACAAGTACGGCCTGCGCGACGAAGACCTCATGTTCGATCCGCTCGTGTTGCCGATCAGCACCGGTATTGAGGAAGACCGTCGCAACGGCGTCGAAACCGTCGAAGGCACGCGCCTGATCAGCCAGAAGTTGCCCAAGTGCCACACGGTCGTGGGCCTGTCGAACATTTCGTTCGGCCTGAAGCCGTCGGCGCGCATCGTGCTCAACAGCGTCTTCCTGCACGAACTGCGCGAGGCGGGCCTGACCGGCGCGATCGTGCACGGCAGCAAGATCCTCCCCAAGAACCGCATCCCGGCCGAGCAGTGGGACGCGGCGCTCGATCTGATCTACGACCGCCGCCGCAAGGGCTTCGACCCGCTCACGCATTTCGTAAGCCTGTTCCCCGACGGCGCGGCGACCGCGATCGACGGCGGCAAAGATCCGTGGGAAGGCCTGTCCGTCGAAGAGAAGCTGAAGAAGCACATTATCGACGGCGAGAAACGCAAACTCACCGAGCGGTTGGACGAAGCGCGGCAGGCGCACCCGCCGCTAGCGATCATTAACGACATCCTGCTGGAAGGCATGAAGGTCGTCGGCGAACTGTTCGGCAGCGGCCAGATGCAGTTGCCGTTCGTGCTGCAAAGCGCCGAAACGATGAAGGCGGCCGTCGCGTATCTCGAGCCGTTCATGGACCGCGTCGAAGGTTCGTCCAAGGGCAAGATCGTCCTCGCGACGGTGAAGGGCGACGTGCACGATATCGGCAAGAACCTCGTCGACATCATCCTGACCAACAATGGCTACAAGGTCTTCAACCTCGGCATCAAGCAGCCGATCAACGACATCGTGAAGGCACTGAAGGAGACGAACGCCGACGCCATCGGCATGAGCGGCCTGCTTGTGAAGAGCGTGGCCGTGATGAAGGAGAACCTCGAACAGCTCAACGAGTTGGGCCTGAAGGTGCCGGTGTTGCTGGGCGGCGCTGCCCTCACGCGTGACTACGCCGAGGAAACGCTGGCCGAGCTGTACAAGGGCGACCTGCTTTACTGCAAAGACGCCTTCGACGGGCTGAAGGTGATGGATTCGATCAACCAGAAGGCGCTGCCCAAGCTGGTGGACGACCAACGCGCCCGCACGAAGAAGCGGAAAGAACTTCGCGCCGGCGCGGTCAAGCCCGCCAGCGCCGAAGCCGCGAACGTCAAGCCGATCGACAAAGACAACCCGGTGCCTACGCCGCCCTTCTGGGGTCGGCGTGTGGTGACCGACATCGATCCAAAGAACGTCTTTCCCTTCGTGAACACGTCCGCACTCTTCCAAGGTCAATGGGGCCTGAAGAAGGGCCGACTGAGCGATGAGGAATTCGAAAAGAGCATCGAGGAGACTGCCCTGCCGATGTTCAAGGTGCTTCAGCAGCGGGCCGCGAGCGAAGGGTTCATTCAGCCGAAGGTCGTGTACGGCTACTTCCCCGTTCAGGCTGACGGGAATGATCTGATCGTCTACCACGCCGAAGACTTCCAGCACGACCTCAAGTGCGAATGCGGTGCCTGCGGCGCCCATCGCGGCGTCGGGCTCGTCAATGGCAAGCTCGCGTTGCGCGTGGCGAACCCGCGCGAGCACGTCCGCTTCAGCTTCCCGCGCCAGAACGGCCGGCGCAACTTGTGCATCAGCGACTTCTACCGCTCGAAAGCCTCAGGCGAGTACGACGTGCTGGCCGTCCAACTCGTCACCGTCGGCGACCGCGCCAGCGAACTGGCCGAGAAGCTTCGCAAGAACGACCAGTACCAGGACTACCTGTATCTGCACGGTTTCGGCGTGGAGAGCGCCGAGGCATTGGCCGAGCTGTGGCACAAGCGCATCCGCGCTGAGTTGGGCTTCAGCAGCGAGGACGATCCGAGCGTCCGCAAGATCTTCCAGCAGCATTACCGCGGCAGCCGCTACAGCTTCGGCTACCCGGCCTGCCCGAACCTGGAAGACCGCACGAAGATTCTCGAACTACTTAAGCCGCTGGACATCGGCGTCGAGCTGACCGAGAACTTCATGCTCAGTCCCGAACAGAGCACCGACGCGATCGTGGCGCATCACCCGCAGGCGAAGTATTTCGATGTGGACTGAGGACGCGTATACTGCGCGCGATGCGACGGACGGGAAGCTCGTCCTGCAACTCACGCCCGAGCCGAAAGGCTGGTACGCCGTCCGCGCGCCGTTTGAGCCCGGTTTGAACACGCAGGCACGCTCGATTTCTGAAGCGTTCGACATGGCCTATGACGCGATGCGGGAATTGAAGCTGGCTCGGAAAGAGCTCGCGAAGAACGCACGCAAGTCTGCATGATCGTCACCGTTTCGTTGGCCGGGGAATTCCCAGGTCGTCGCAGATGCCTTTGGCGGTTCCATTCGCGACCTCTTTGTGACGTGGAACGGCGGACGTGCGTTTGCCGCTGGCATCGCACCACACTTCGTGCTCGCGCCCTTGTCGGACGAAGCGGGTCCTTCAGCTTTATGCCAGTGAGCATACCGGTTGCGCGCAGCTCGAACGGTTTTTGGCTTGAGGGGCCGGTCGTGCCACGCCCGCTCCGAACTGGACTATCATTGCCGCATGCCCAGCACGCCACCCGACACTGCCGCCCTCGGTCCGCGCGTTTTTATCGTTGGCGGCGGATTCGCCGGGCTTGAAGCCGCGAAGGCGCTCGCGAAGACGAACTGCCGCGTCACACTCGTCGACCGCCGCAATCACCACGTGTTTCAGCCGCTGCTCTACCAGGTGGCGACGGCGTCGCTTTCTCCGGCGGAGATCGCGGCGCCGATTCGGCACATCCTCCGCAAACAGCGGAATTGCCGCGTGGTGCTGGCCGAAATGGTCGGCGTCGACGTCGCCAGGAAGCACCTGCTCTTTCGCGGGGGCGCGGTCGAGTACGACTACCTCATCCTCGCCGCCGGCGCGACACACTCGTACTTCGGGCGTGACGACTTCGCCGCGCTCGCGCCGGGCCTGAAGAGCATCGAAGACGCCACTGAGATGCGCAAGCGCATCCTGCTCGCGTTCGAAAGCGCCGAGTACGAAGGCAGCGAAGCGCGCCGCCGCGCCGCACTCACATTCGCCATCGTGGGTGGCGGTCCGACCGGTGTGGAACTCGCCGGCGCGATCAAAGAAATCGCCGCGAAATCGATCCCGGCCGACTTCCGGCAGATCGACACGACCACCACCCGCGTCATCCTCCTGCAAGGCGGCGACCGCCTGCTGCCGCAGATGCCGCCTGAACTTTCCGAGCACGCGAAACGCGACCTCGAAGCAATGGGCGTCGAAGTCCGGCTCAACGCGCGCGTCACCGATGTGACCAAGGACGGCGTGAAGATTGGCGAGGAGTTCGTGCCCGTCCGCAACGTCTTCTGGGCCGCCGGCGTACAGGGAAATCCGATCGGGCGGACGCTCGGCGTGCCGCTCGATCGCAGCGGCCGCGTGCAGGTCGGTTCCGATTGCTCCATCCCCGGCCATCCCGAAGTGTTCGTCGTGGGCGATCTTGCTGCGATGCTCAGCGCCGACACACAACAGCCCGTACCCGGCGTCGCGCAAGGCGCAATCCAGATGGGCCGCTACGTCGGCCGGCTGATCGCCGGCGAAATCGCTGGCAGCTCGACACCGACCGATCGCAAGCCGTTCAGCTACTACGACAAGGGCATCCTCGCCACGATCGGCCGCAACCGCGCCGTCGGCGTGCTGTTCAAGAACCGGCAAGTCACCGGCTTCATTGCGTGGCTGCTATGGGGCCTGATCCACATCGCGTTCCTGATCGGCTTCCGCAACCGGTTGGCCGTCATGACAAACTGGGTGTGGAACTGGCTGCTGAACGCGCGCGATGCGCGACTGATCACAGGCGACGCCCGCATTGATGTCGCCGAGCCGCGCCCCGGCGAAGTGATCCTCGCGAATGAAGGTCAGGCGAGCGGCACGTTGACGCCCCCCTCACAGCCTGCGGCTGCCTCATCCGGCAGTTCGAGCGTCACCGCGTAACGGGTTCGTTCGCCCGCGCGGTGGCGGCGCCGCGAAGGATGGCGATCAGGTTCTCGGTCGGGCCGCCCTTGGTGCAGTAGGCGATCGCGCCGGCATCGCGCATTGCGCGGGCCATGTCGTCGCGCTCGTGCATGGATAGGCCGATGATTCGCGTGCGCGGCAGTTCCTTCATCACCGCGGTCGTCACTTGAATGCCGTTGAGCTTGGGCATCGTAACGTCGACGATCATCACGTCAGGCTTTAGCGAACGCGCGAGTTCGACCGCCTCAGCGCCATCGGCCGCCTGTCCGACGATGTCGATGTACGGTTCCTGGGCGATCAGCGAGATCAAGCCTTCGCGAAAGAGCCGATGGTCGTCCGCCACCAGCACCCGCACGGGCGTCGGGATAAGTGCGGCGGCTTCGGCTGGTGACTGGTTCGTGCCCTGCACGATCACCTCGCCAGCGATCGAGTCGAACGGCTGCGGCTGCACTTCGCCGCCCGCTTCTTCAACCTTGAACGTCGTTGGAACCGTGAGATCGACCACCGTCCCTTTGCCCACGCTGCTGCGCACCGTTACGAGCCCGCCGATGAGACTCAGGCGCTCGCGAATGCTGAACAGGCCGAACGAGCCGTCGGGCTTACGGGTGATATTCATCCGGCTGGCGTCGAACCCCTTGCCGGCGTCGCGCACGCGGATTTGCAGCAGGCCTTCGTGCAGGTGCGTCAAGCTCACGCTGGCGTCGAGAACGCCTGCATGCTTGACGATGTTGAACAGCAATTCTCGCACACATTCGAACAGGACGACGCGCACCTGCTCGTTGTCCGGCTCGGTGCCGGGCTCGATATGAAGGTCAACATTCAGGTTGTGATCCTGCTTCACGCGGCGCACGAGCCAATCGAGCGCCGGCGCGAGGCCCGCATCATGCAGGACGGGTGGGCTGAGTTCGGTCGCCAGTGAGCGGCTCGCGCTGATCGCTTCGTCGAGCAGGCCTTCGATGGCACGGACCGACTCCACGAGCGGCGAGTCGTCGAGTCGACGTCGAACGATGCCGGCCTTCAGTTTCGCGGCGCTGACGAGTTGCTGGAAGTGATCGTGCAGGATCTGCGCAAGACGCTTTCGTTCGCGGGATTCTGTTTCGGCGAGGTCGAGCGCGAGGGCCCGAAGCTGTTCCGAGCGCATCTGGGCTTCGACCGTCCGTTCGCGCACCCGCGATTCCAGCGACTCATTCAGTTGGCGCAGTGCCGACTGGCTGGAACGCAGGTCGGCCTCCACCTGTTTCAGACGCGAGATGTCGACGATGAACGCGATGCCGTGCGAGTGGTCGCCCGGGTCGAGATCGGCTCGGCTGACCAGCACCGGAATGCGCGAACCGTCACGGCGGTAGTACTCCTTCTCGAACGGGCCGCAGCGGCCCGTGCGATTCAGGATGGCCATTTGCTCGTCGTCAACTGATTGCCACTCCGGCGGTGTGATCTTCCGCCAGTTGATGCCGTCCCGCTGAAACTGCTCGCGCGTGTAGCCGAGGTTCGCCAGCAGACCGTCGTTCATTTCGAGCATCTGCCCTTCGGCGGTCCAGTAGGTGATTCCGACGAGGTTCGATTCGTACAGGCGCCGCAACCGCTGTTCGGCATGGTGGCGATCATCAATGTCGATGCTGGCGCCGACCCATTTCACCGGCCGGCCCGCGTCGTCCAGCAGAACGGTCGCTGTATTGGAATACCACCGATACGTGCCGTCGTGGCGACGCAGGCGGAACTCGATGTCATAACGTGCATGCGTTTGCACGCATTCGGCCCACGTGCGTTCGACGCGCCCGCGGTCGTCCGGATGGACCAAGTCGACCCACGCGTAGCCGAGCAGTTGGTCGAGCGATCGCCCTGTGTAGTCGAGCCAGCTCTTCGAGAGATAATCGCACAGGCCGCTGGGGGCACAGGTCCATGTCAAGTGCGGCAGCGCGTCGATGATCTGGTGATAGAACCGTTCGCTGCCCGCGAGTCGTGCCTCGGCGGCACGGAAGTCGGTGATGTCGATGTGCGTGCCAATCCATTCGACGACGTCCCCATTATCGTTCAGGATCGGCACGCCGTGCGCGGTCATGAGCCGGTATTGACCGTCGGCGCGGCGAAGGCGGTGTTCGTTGCGGTAGATCGACTTGGCCGTCAGGCAACGCATCCACTCGGCCTGAACTGCGGGACGATCGTCGGCGTGAATTGCATTGAGCCAGCCAAGACCCTGGCATTCATCGAAGGTCTGGCCCGTGAAGGCCGACCAGCTCGGCTGCTGCTCCAACACGCGGCCCGCCGCATCGGTATGCCAGACGATCTGCGCAGCACTGTCGACCAATGCGCGATAGCGACGTTCCGAGTGCTTCAGCGCCTCGCCCGCACGTTTCTCCTCAGTGCAATCACGCCAAGCCACAACGAGCGTTTCATTGTCCACGCGGCTGACGTGGACTTCCGTCAGGGCATCGCCGCTCGTGCATGGGATGGTATAGGTCTTCTCAAGCGGCTCGCCCGTTTCGATGACGCGGATGTAGTCCGCAAGCAAGCCGACACCTTCAAACCGCGGCGCGATCTCGGTGACGAGCTGCCCGGTAGGGTCGCTATCGATGCGGCGATTCAGCGCCGCGCCTACAGCGTTGATGTAATTAACAGCGAAGTTCTCAACGCGTCCGCTGGGGTTGCGGACTGCGCGGAGCAGCGCGATTGGCTGACCCATGGCGTCACCCGGCATCTCTCATCCCGCTCCCGCATGCAGCCAGCCTCACGCCCTGCTGACGAGCAGCACTTTACTCGTTCACGCCGCGCGATTCAGCCTTGGCTGAGCGACCATTCGATCGCGTACCGCGTCAATTCCGGGCCGTTCTTCAGGTTCAGCTTCTGCTTCAGATGCTCGCGATACGTTTCGATGGTCTTCACGCTCAGGCAGAGCTTGTCGGCGATTTGCGACGTGGTCATTCCCTTGCCGATCAGTTGCAGAACTTCCAACTCGCGATCGGACAGCTTCTCGATCGGGCTCTGGAGCGGCGTGGGCGACAGGCCTGCCCCGACGAGCTTGCCCAACAGCCGATCGGACATCTGATCGGAGAGGTAAATCTTGCCCTTAAGCACGACCTTGATGGCCGCAAGCAGCGCTTCGGGCGGGTGCTGCTTCATCACATAGCCTTTAGCGCCGGCACGCAGGGCGCGCTCGGCGTAGATCTGCTCGTCGTGCATGCTGTAGGCCAGAATCGGCAGATCGGGCCAGCGGTAGCTGAGTTCTTTCATCAACTCGACGCCGTTGTTGCCGTCAAGCGAAATGTCGACGACACACAGGTCCGGCTTGAGCTTGTTCACCAGCGAGTACGCGTCGGCCAGGTTTGCCGCTTCACCGCACACTTCATAGATCGGCTCGGCATTGATGAGTTCGGCCACGCCGCGACGCAGGACCGGATGATCGTCGACAAGCAAAATGCGGGCCTTCTTCGCGCCCGATGGCGTCACGGTGGTGGCGGCAGGCGTGGCCTTCGATCCGCCCGGCGTGCTGGTGGTAGCGGTAGACATTTCTTGGCTCCTCAAGTTGAGAGTTTCGATTCGTTCCGAACGCGGGGTGCGTGCAGTTCCGAACCGCTCAACTGCGCGACCCCGGTATGGTTATGCCGAGAAATCGACAGTGCCCATCGGTGGTTTCCTGATCGAACGCAATCCAAGGCAGAACTAGGGTTGCTCATGTTCAGAAAACGCAAGGAGAAACGATGACCACTGCAACCAACAAAGAAGCCCTCGACACCGTAAACAACCTCCTCGAAACCTGCCGCGATGGCGAGCATGGCTTCGATCTGGCCAGCAAGTCGATCGATGATCCGACTCTTCGGTCCGAACTCCTTCAGTATAGCCTCCAGCGGCAGGAGTTCGCTGCGGATTTGAAACGAGCCTTGGCCGACCTCGGCGAAGAGGTCAGCGACAGCGGCTCGGTGGCCGGCGCGTTGCATCGCGGCTGGATCAACATCAAGTCGGCGATCAGCAGCAACGACCGCCATGCCGTGCTGGCCGAGTGCGAGCGTGGCGAAGACAGTGCCGTCGCCGCCTACCGCGAAGCGACCATGCAGAACCTGCCGCCCAGCCTGGCCGGGCTGGTGATGACGCAATACCAAGCCGTCCAGCGCGTACACGACCGCATCAAGCTGCTGCGAGACATGAGCAAAACGGCCTGATTGGCCGACGGAAGATGGCTGTTATTGGGTGGTGATGTGTTGGCTATCCACCGTCAGCCGCTTGTTGCCGGCCAGCACCGATCCTCCCTCCCACCCTGCGGGCCGCCACTCGCGCGTGCGAGTGGCGGCCGCATGGGAGAGATCGAACGACGTCAATATGAAGGAGACTCCCATGCTCTACTGGACGCTTGCCTTCCTGTTCATCGCCTTGGTGGCGGCGCTGTTCGGCTTCTCGAGCATCGCCGCCGGGGCAGCGGGCTTCGCGCAGGTGATCTTCTTCCTCTTCCTGCTGCTCTTTGCAGTGTCACTCATCTACACGCTTGTTACCGGCCGGCAACCGCCAGTCCCGCCGGCGGTCTGATCGATCCTTCGGGGCCGTCATCTTCGGTTCAGTCCCACAAAGGAGTTCGTCATGAATCGTTCAACGAAATATGGCCTCGCCATCCTCGTCGCAGCCGCCACCATCATCGGCGGCAACGGTTGCAGCACCGCCGACTCGTACGCGAAGGCCAACAACGACGTGAAGCTGGACATCAAGCCCAGCAGCGACCACATCTTCGCCGGCGAAACCGTGACGGTCTTCAGCCGCACCGAGAACACGCTCGGCCGCGACGCCAAGCTCGACTGGGAAACCAGCGGCGGCAACGTCAAGACCGAAGACAACGGCCGCGTCGCTCGCGTGACGTTTGACAAGCCCGGCACCTACAGCATCGACGCCGTGCTGACCGTCGACGGCAAGGAAGCCCAGCGCGATCGCACCGTCGTGCAGGTCGCCGCGATCGGCGACTGATCCACCCATAGCTAACTGAGGAGACACCATGAGTTCGCTTCAAGACCAAGTGGCTGACGTGAAGAACGACGCTAAGGACCGCTTCTCGGATGACTTCGAGAACCTGAAGAACAGTTTTAACCAGCTCCGCCAGGACGTGACGCATCTGCTGAGCGATGCGCTCGGCGTCGGCAAGCAGTCGGCCGGCGTTGCAAGCGATCAGGCGCATGGCGCGGTCGGCGCCGTCAAAGAGAAGATCGACCAAGTGAAGGACAAAGGAAGCCAGCAGATCGATCATCTCGGCCATGCGATCCAGGACAATCCGGTTGCGGCGACGCTCGTCGCGTTCGGCGTAGGATTCGTGGTGGCCAAGATCCTCACCCGGGGTTGATGTTTTCGACTCCATCGGGAGTGCGATTGTTCTTCGTGGTCGCGACAGCGATGTGCGAAGAAGGGTCGCACTCCTTCTTGCGGTGGGCGAACGACAGGGAGGCATCCATGGAAGCATTGGCAAGATTCGTGATCTCGGCCGCGGAACTAGCCGAGGCTGAAGGCCGCGCGCTGAAGCGTGTAGTAATTCGTCTGGCAGTGCTGGCATTGACAAGCGTGCTCGCGCTGGCCGCGTTTGCTGTCGGCGTGGCGTTCATTGTCGCAGGCATCTTCCGTGCGCTGGCGAACGTCGTCGGGCCGGCGTGGTCGGCGATCATCATCGGCCTTGGCTGGATAGTGATCGGACTGATTGCCGCGCTGGTGGTTCCGCGTGTGCTCGTGCCGGCGCAAGCCGCAGCGGAAGCACGAGCACAAGCCATCGACGCCGGAACGACACGATGCCTCACCTCAGCACAACAATCGCCTCGTGCGGGAAGGAGTTGCCCCGTGATCGCCTTGAATTCGATCTCGACGGAAAACGAATTGGCTGAGCGGAAGCAGCAGTTGATTGATGCCGCATCGGCGGTCGACCCGCTCAAACCGCTTAAGCGTCACCCCTGGCTGACGATCGGCGCGGCTGCCGCGGCTGGTCTGGTCGTGGGTGCAACACCGATCGCCCGCTTGCTCGGAAAGGCCATCATCCCAGCTGTTACGAAGACGGCGATGCCGCTGCTCACCGCTTATCTCAGCGGCAAGGTTGCCGCGAAAACCACGGACGAGCAGAACACCTCTGAAGCCACTCCTCCCGAAAGCCAGTAATCACGCATGGAAGTCGCAGCGAATAAGCCTCGCCTGTCGATCCGCCTGTTCGGCGGAGCGGTGTTGACGGTCGCGTGCCTCTATTGGGGCCGCGACCTTTTCATTCCGATTGCTCTGGCCGTGCTGGTGTCGTTTCTCCTGGCACCGGCCGTGGAGTGGCTCGTGCGTCGACACGTTCCCAACGGCCTGGCCGTGGGCGTTGTCACGTCGTTTGCGGGCCTGCTCTGCGTCGGCGTGCTCATCTTGGTGTCGATGCAGGTGGTCGACCTTGCCACCAAGCTGCCCGACTACAAGGACAACCTCGTCACGAAGCTTCGCGCGCTGCGCCAGACGACGGGCAGCATGAAGCAGATCACCGCCACGGTGAACGAACTTCAACACGAGTTGGCGACGCCGACCACCGAACCGACCACGGCACCGGCGACCGTGCCTGCGAAGGTGTCAACCGGCTCGGGCGTTGTGCCTGTGCCCACCGCTCCGCCGACCATCGCGGTCCGCGAGCCCGTCCTTGTGAAGCAGGTCGAAGCGGGTCCGGACATGCTCGCCTTGGTGAACAGCACAGTCACGCCGATCGTCGCACCCCTGGCGACGGCGGGCATGGTGTATGTGCTGGTGCTGTTCCTGCTGCTCGATCGCAAGCTGGTGGTGAGGCGTCTACGGTTACTGGGGCGGGTCATGCACTTCGACGTCGCGGGCGAAGCCATCGACGATGCCGCCCATCGCGTGGGTCGCTACCTGCTGATGCAGCTCATCGTAAATGCCTGCTACGGCGCGATGGTCGCGCTGGCGATGTGGGCCGTCGGGTTGCCCAATGCCCTGTTGTGGGGATTCATCGCAACGCTGCTGCGTTACATTCCGTACATCGGCCCCGTGCTCGCGGCGACGCTGCCGATCCTGCTTTCGGTCGCCGTCTTTCCGGATTGGAAACGTCCACTGATCGTGACGGGGTGTTTCGTCGTCGCAGAGACTTGCACCAACATGGTGCTGGAACCGCTGCTGTACGGCAAAGGGACAGGCGTCAGCACGATCGGCGTGGTGTTGGCGACCTTCTTCTGGGGCTGGCTTTGGGACGGAATCGGCTTGGTGCTGGCGATGCCAATCACGGTGCTGCTGGTCGTCGTGGGCCGGCACATCGGCGCGCTGGCGACCTTGGCCCACATGCTCAGCAGCGAGGAACCAATGACAACAGCCATTCCAACCGATGCTCCCGGCGAGGCGTCCGCATCGGCAAAGGCCGAAGTTTCACTGCCCGCTTCCGGCGTTGCCCCGGCGCAGCCGTAGCTTTCGCATGACCCCGTCAGGCTCTGCCTGATCGATGCGTATAGCTGGCGCGTCGTAATCTCGCGACATCATGTGGCAGTCGCTCATTGCGCCTCGTTCGGACGCCGACACGCTCTTCCCGCCCTGCCGAGGCATCGCTTCGGAGAGCGAACAGGCGCTCGTCGAACTGCCCTTCTTCACGCCGAGCGCCGAAGCCGTCGAACTGCTTGCGGACTGGTTGCACTGGAAGCCGTTGCCGATGACGCGCGGCGCGGACGGCTGGTGGCGCACGCAGGCGAAACTGGACGACGGCACGTACGAATATCGCTTCCGCGTGACCATCAACGGGCGGACTACCGAGATGTCCGATCCGTACACGACGCCACCGGACGGTACGTCAAATTCGCGTCTTCACGTGAAGGACGGTCGGAGGCTGGTCGTCCGGTAGCGCGAGAGCGCGAACCCCCGTCGAACCATCAACCACAACACACCGAGGTGTACGCCATGCAGTTGCGGTCGGGCCACTCTCCTTTCGCGATGAAATGCTGTCTCGCCGGGTCATTGCAGCAGGACGAACGGTGTGACGTGCTCATCCTCGGCGCGGGTATCACGGGCGCATTGGTCGCACGGGAGCTGCTCGACGCCGGACTGGACGTGGTGATTGTCGATCGCGGCGAAGTCGCTGCCGGCAGCACGGCCGCCAGCACGGCGCTGGTTCAGTACGACACCGACCTCCCGCTGCTCGAACTGGCCGACAAGATCGGCCGCTGCAAGGCGGATCAGGTGTATCTTGCCACGCGCGGTGCGCTCGACGACCTCGCCGACCGCATCGCCCGCGACCATATCGATTGCGACTTCGCCTGGCGGCCGAGCCTGTACCTGAGCAGCGCCAACGGCGACGTAGACTTCCTGAAACAGGAGTGCGCGGCCCGCCGTCGATTGGGCATCGAAGCGTCCTGGCTCGATGCGGCATCGCTCGTCGATCGCTACGGCATCGCCGGCCGAGGCGGCGCGATTCGCTCGACGGCCGCCCTCGAAGTCGATCCTCAGAAGCTGACTCGCGGCTTGCTCGACCGTTGCCTGGAGCGCGGTGCCCGGCTGTACACGTACACTGACATTGAACTCGACGACTGTAGCGCCAAGCCGATTGTCGCTCGCAGTTCCGCGGGCCACTGCATCCGCGCCCGCGACGTGATCTTCGCCACGGGCTATTCCGCACCGGAACGATTCGCGACGCTGCGCGAGTTCTGTTCCCTCCAAACAACGTACGCCGCATCCGCGCGGCCGATCTACCCGGCGTTTGTCTGGCCGGATCGGGCGATGCTCTGGGAGCACGACGACCCGTACCTGTACGCCCGCACCACGCCCGACGGCCGTGTGTTAATCGGCGGTGGCGACGAGCCGACGACCGACCCCGCCAAGGCGGACGCGCACCGCGATCGCAAGATCGGCCGACTCGTGGAGCGCTTCAACGAGCTGATGCCTACGTGCCCGGTCGAAGTCGAATCGACCTGGTCAGGCGTTTTCGCATCAACAGACGACTCCCTGGCGCTCATCGGAAAAGCACCCGGTGCTCGGGGCGACAACTGCCATTTCGCCCTGGGCTTTGGCGGCAACGGGATGACGTTCGGCGTGCTGGCCAGTCACATACTGCGCGATGCGATTTTGCGGCGTTCGCCGCATCCGGCCGCCCAACTGTTCTCGTTCGACCGTTTCCGTACGGCGCACAAGCCGCAACCCCAACCGCAAAGGCCGCGCGAACGTGCGCTCAACCTCACGCTCGCGGCCGTGCGCTTCCTCTTCTAGTCCACCTTTTTTCACAGGAGCCTGCCATGTCCATGGACACTCTCGAAGACCTCCTCGAGGAACAAGTCAAAGACCTCTACAGCGCC
The DNA here is from genome assembly GCA_047600945.1 of Tepidisphaeraceae bacterium. Lineage (GTDB taxonomy): Bacteria > Planctomycetota > Phycisphaerae > Tepidisphaerales > Tepidisphaeraceae > JASGKC01. The sequence continues at coordinate 177,034 of JASGKC010000001.1, forward strand.
GAGAACCAGCTTCTCAAAGCGCTACCGCGAATGGCCAAAAAGGCCAGCACCGACGGCTTGAAGAAGGCATTCGAAACACATCTGGAACAGACGCGCGAGCACGCCGAGCGCCTTACCCAGGTGTGCGAGATGCTCGACACCAAGCCGGGCGGCAAGAAGTGCAAGGCCATGGAAGGGCTGATCGAAGAGGGCAAGGAAGTTCTGGAAGAAGACGGCGAAGCGCATGTGATCGACCTTGCCCTCGTGGGCGCGGCCCAGCGTGTCGAGCACTACGAGATCGCCGGCTACGGCAACGTGCGCACGCTCGCGCAAAAACTCGGACTTGACGATGTCGTCAAACTTCTCGAGCAGACGCTTGAAGAAGAGAAGGAAACCGACGAACTGCTGACGGAAGTTTCGCTCAACGAGATCATTCCCGAGCACGACGCCGAAGGGAACGATGACGCCGAAGCGTCGGACGAAGAAGAGGACGACGAGGTCGACGTCGCCGAGGAAGACGAGGCCCCCGAATCCGGCACTCGCCGCGGCGGCAGTGCCGGAGGCAAGAAGTCAGGAAGCAAGAAGCGTTGAACTCAATGGATCGATGCGCTCGCAATGCAAGGCATGGGCAAGCAGGTCCGACTTCAGTCGGACCTGCTTGCTTTGCGGAGAGGCTGTGCGGGCATCGGGGACAGATCCGGGAAGTATCGGGAGAGCGCTGATGTTGCGAACACCCCGTCAAATAGACACTGCGGTCCTCTTGATCGGACGGAACACCAACGCCGATACGAGTGAAACAAGATTGAATGCCAGAATGTGAAGGAGAAGTGCGATGACTCTCGGTACGGCCCTACAGAATGTGAATGAATCGTTCGAGCGTATTCACCCGCTGCCCACTGAGCCCGCCGTGCACCGTTGGGATCAGGCGATCCGCCGGGCCGAGCGCGTGATCCACAACTGGACGCCCACCGCTAGCGGCATGGGCTTGTGGCTGTGCGAGGTGCATCGCTTCGACTCGCTCGTCAACCAGATCACCACGGCAGCCAACGCCTTGCAGTCGGCCGTCGTGCACGCCTTCTGCCACGGCCTGCACCCGACGCTCGCCAACGCGATTGACGACCTCGTCGTCTCCATCGAATCGCAAACGATCGAACTGGACCAGTTCCTCCAGCAGCAGGCCCACGCGAGTGTGCAGTGACGCGAATCGCATATGAAGAATGGATGAAGCCCCGGACGCCATCCGGGGCTTTTTCATTTGATGCGCACAACCAAACGAGAAGACCCGAGCAATAGCCCGGGTCTTCGCCTCCGCTGGTTGTCGATCAAACCTCAGCCCGGCCGCAACTCCGGCTGCTGCATGTAGCTCACGACCAGCCAGATCAGGAACGCGAGCACCGTTACGCTGATGAACATTGCCGCGACGAGAAGGAACGCATTGCCGGGAGCAATTTTGCGGTCCTGATCGTCAATGATGCCGGCCGAACGTTGCTGCTCTTCGGTCATGCCATGCGTGCCGTCCACATGCGGGTGCGGCTTCGTCATGGCATGGGCGTTCGGATCGTGCTTCTCTGTCGGTGTTGAGCCCTGACGCAGGCGGTCCTGAAGCCGGTCGAGGTCTTGAGGCGTTTCGCGCCGCTGATCGATTCGCACATCGGCCATAACAACTCCTCAGTACGTGGAATGCGTCATCATCTCGCTGCGTGTGCGATGCGCCGTTCGGGTGACCGTCGCGCGGGTTCGTGGGAGATGCACTGACGCAAGAACGTGAACGCCCACGCGGGAACGCGGGAACGCTTGGACCGCCCCGTCAGCGCGACCCTGATCGCGTCAGCCTGCGGTGGCGGCGACATTGCTAAGCGTCGAACGAACCAACCTCAAACCCTCTGGAGGACGTCATGGCAATGCGAGATGACAACACGCGGCCCCAACAGCACCAGTACCGCCCCGACACGCCGGCGCCGGCCAGTGAAGGCGAGCGAAAGAACGAAGACCCCATCACCGGCGCACGCGGCGCGCACCCGGTCGGTGTAGGCGTCGGTGCGGCCGCCGGTGGTGCGGCCGGCGCGGCAATCGGCTCAGTCGTCCCGGGCGCGGGCACGGTCGTCGGTGCGATCGCCGGCACGGTCGTTGGCGCCGTCGCCGGCGGCTACACGGGCAAGGCGCTGTCGGAAGGAATCTTCCCGACGGAAGAAAACGAGTACTGGCGCAACGCGTACAAGACGCGTCCGTACTACGACGCTTCCGCTACGCACGACTACGACAGCGATTACGCTGCCGCGTATCGTTACGGCTACCTTGCCGCGAGCGAGTACACCGCGACCAGCTTCGACGCCGTGGAGGACGAACTCCAGCGTGGCTGGGAGTCCTCGCGCGGCCCGTCGCGCCTCAGCTGGGCACAGGCCCGTCACGCGGTAAAGGACAGCTTCGAGCGCGCCCGTTCCAACGCGAGCGCCTAAGCAGACCGGCCTCCGCACGCGTCTCCGACGGCGTTCGTACGATGCGGCGTTAAGAGCGCCCAAGCCGACGAGCATCCGTTCCGTAGAGAACCCAAAGATTCGCGCCCTGCGCGATGAGGTGGATTCTCACGGTGATGGGGAGACGTACGAACCCGCGAGCCCTCGACGGCTTGCGGGTTCTTTTGTTGGATCGCAGGTCGCTAAGTCGCCAGCGGCAGACGTCACATGCCTGCTGCTGCAACGTCGATCAGGTAGCTCAACTTCCCCGCAGTCGGTTGCACGCCTTGGATCGGAAGACGGCTCGGAGCGGGTTCGCCCTCAAGGACTTCGCTTAGGCGCTCTGCCTTACTCGCACCGGTGACGAGGATCAGCACCTGCTTCGACAGGTTGATAAACGGATACGTTAGCGTGATGCGCCAGCTCGTGCCCTTGGGGATGTAGTCGGCCGTCACGTGGTTGGCGACGCAGCGATGGTGCGTCTCATCGAGCGCGGCCGTGCCGGGGAACAGGCTAGCGGTGTGGCCGTCGTCGCCCATGCCGAGCAGCAGCACGTCCGGGCCTTCGTCGCGGAACTTCTCCTTGAGCATCTGGCCGTACTCTTTCGCCGCGACTTCGGGTTCGATCTCGCCGCGCATGCGGTAGACGTTGTCGCGCGGGATCGGCACGCGGTCGATCAGCGTCTCCAGCGCCATCTTGTAGTTCGACAACGCGCTGTCTGGCGGGACGCAGCGTTCGTCGCCGAAGTAAAGCTCGACGTTGCGCCAATCAAGTTGCGTCTTCCATTCGTCCGACGCGAGCAGTTCGTACAGCGCCTTGGGCGTGCTGCCGCCGGAGAGAAACAGGCTGAACAGGTTGCCTTCCGCCGCCGCCTGAGCGGCCGAGTGGACGATCCGCTTAGCAGCCTCTTCGACGAGCGCGGCCGAGTTCGGAAACACTTTGATTTCGGGTTCAACGGACATGGCCGCAGAGTAGTCCGTATCGCGGTGGAGTAGAAGTAGTCGGCACGAATGACCGACGTCACACGATCAATGACCAAGAAGATGCCTTATCACCATTGGCCTCGGTCATTGGGACTTCTCGTCTACTGTCCTTCCACCAGCGTGATCTGCACGTCGCGCGTTTTGCCGTGGTTCCACAGTTTCAGCGTGATGGTCTGACCCGGCTCGAAGCGAGTGAGGGCGCCGATGAACTGGTCGGGCGTCGCGACCTTTCGGCCGTTGACTTCGAGGATCACGTCCTCGACGGCGATCCCATCGTCGCTCATCGAAGCGCCTTTCAGGCCCGCCTTCGCGGCCGGACTGCCCGGCGACACGCCACCGAGCACCACGCCGCCAATCCCTAGCCGGCGCGACAGTTCCGCGTTGACCTGCTGCACAATCGGCATGACGCCCAGCACGGCACGCGACACCCGGCCCGTGCGGATCAGCTCGGGCACCACACGGTTCACGATGTCCACCGGCACCGCGAAACCGATGCCCGCCGACTGACCGACGCCGTTCGCGCTGGCGATCTGAGTGTTCACGCCGATGAGCCGGCCCGAACTGTCGAGCAGCGGCCCGCCGGAGTTGCCGGGGTTGATGGCGGCATCGGTCTGGATCACGTCTTCAATAGGCAACCCTGCGGGCGAACGGATGCTGCGGCCCAGCGCGCTGATCGCACCGGTCGTGAGCGTGCGGTCGAGGCCGAACGGGTTGCCGATCGCGAAGACGGACTGGCCCACTTCGAGGTCGCTGCTCGTCCCGACAGCGATCGGCTGGAGCTTGGCCTCCTTGGCCGGCTCGATTTTGAGGACGGCCAGGTCGTTGTTGGGTGCGACGCCGACGATCTTCGCGGCGTAGGTCGTCTGGTCCGCCAGCGTAACGATCGCCCCGCCGCCGCGCGTCTGTACGCTTTGGATCACGTGGAAGTTGGTGACGATGTAGCCGGCTTCGTTCCAGATGAAGCCGCTGCCGGTGCCGGTCGGAATGTCGAACACATCCATCGTGTTCATGTCGCGGACACGCTGGGTGGTCGTGATGTAGACGACGCTCGGGCTGGAATCCTTGAAGAGCTTGATCGTGAGCTTCTCCGGATCGGTCAGTTCGCCCCGAGGCGTGACCGTCCGTGGCTCGGCCGCCCGAGCATCACGCCCGAGCCGGATCTGGCCGGTCATCCATTGGCCCAGGATCACGCCCAGCACGAGCATGCCGACGAGAAGGAATACGCGGGAGAGCGGGAGCGGTCGCATGAATGAATTCTAGTTGAGGGAAAGAGGGGAGCCACTAAGGCTCCAAGACACCAAGAAGGCTGAACAGGTTTCGCCCTGTGCATCTCATCCATTCTCTTCTTGGTGTCTTCGTGCCTTGGTGGCTCTGCTGAATGAACGCGCGAGCCGACCGAAAGTCGCTCATCCCCGTCGGCCGAGCGGGTTCCATTGGTCTTCCAAGTCGTCGATCTCGTACTGCCGCTCGATCATTTTGCCCACCTTGTAGAAATGCAGGACGGTGTGGCGGGCGACGGGGCAGTTCACGACGTCGTCGATACTGTAGTTCGCGAAATTCAGGATGCGCTGTAGCACGTACTGCGGCATCACATGGGCGGGCGATGCCTCATTGATCGGCGGACGGACGACGCTGAACAGGCCGGGAAGCATGGACACGACGGTATGGTAGTCCGCGTGAACCGAAGACGTGAGTGAAATCCATAAGATTCGTCCACACCATCAGTTGCATCCGAAATTGGCTTGCAGAACCGCATGAGGATGTAGCGAATGCCTCAGCACAAATCACACTTGGTTGCCCCGATCCATTCTGTCCCACGCACTCGGCTTGTGTGATCGCGCGGCGGATGCGTATCATGCTTCGTACGTCTGTGAGGCTCAGGTTCGCTCCGAGGAATCAGAGCGCGTCTGGTACCCCACGAAGGACGGCGGCCCTGTGCGGATCGGCCGGCCGTCTGACGGGAAACGAGGGCCTCGGCTCGGCGCTTTCGCCTTGACGAACTCCCGCGTGTGTGATCCGCCGGTGCTGCGATTAACCCTTGTCGATCGCAGTGTTTAGGATGCAAGTCTCCATGGGATTTTCCTGCCCGACATGCCTGCTGGGCCTGCTCGCGATGACGTTCGTCATCGCCGGGCTGGTCTGGGTCTGGCTGCGGGTCGGTTCGCCGCTTCCGGTCGGGACGCCGTCCCGGCTGGCGATGGCGAGCCTCGTCACACTCGTCCCCGTCGTCGGGGTCGGGCCGGTGGCCGTCGTCCGGCGTTGGCTGGCACGGTCGGCCCGTCGCACCGCTGACGCCGACGCGCCCGAAACCCCGTCAACTCTCGACGTGAACATTCGGGTGGACAATCCCTCATGGGTTCTTGCACGTTTGTGATTCGTTCCCGAGCCGGGATCTGCATCCCGCGTTCTGAGCGTTCACGAATCTCACCGGCGCTGCTTCCCGTCTTCAACCCGATCCGCCGTGCCGTTGTGTGCTGCGCGGCGCGACTGTGAGCCGTCCGGGCACCCGCGCTAAAACCATGCGGGGCGGGACGTCACTCCGGCCGCGCGACTGCCGTGGCGGAAGGGTTCTCATGCTCGAATACATCGTCGGAGGCGTGGTCGGCCTGCTCCTCGGAGCGGGCGGCCTGTTTGCTCTTCTCAAGCTTTCGTCCAACAACATCCTCGCTCAAGCCAAGGAACACGCGAAGCAACTCAAGGAAACCGCTGAACGAAACGCCGAGAGCCGAGCCAAGGAAATCGAACTCAAAGCCCGTCAGGACCAGCTCACGCTCAAGGAACAGACCGAGAAGGAACTGGAGTCGCAGCGCAAGAAGCTGAACGAACTCGAAACGCGCCTGTCCAAGCGCGAAGACACGCTGGACCGCAAACTCGACACGCTCACGGTCAAGGAGAAGAACCTCGAAAGCCGCGAACAGTCCGTCGCCGCGCGGGACAAGAACCTGGCAGTCAAGGAAGACGAACTCAAGGGCATTCTTGACGAGCAGAAGCAGCGGCTGCTGAACATCACCGGCATGAACTCCGAGCAGGCCAAGGGCATGCTGCTCAAGCTGATCGAAGACGACTGCAAGCAGGACGCCGGCGAGATCATCAAGCGCATCACCGAGCAGGCACAGGAAGAAGGCAAGGAGAAGGCCCGCGGCATCATCCTCCAAGCCATCCAGCGCTACGCCGCCGAGCAGACGTCCGACCACACCGTCAGCACCGTCACCATCCCGGACGACGCCATGAAGGGCCGCGTCATCGGTCGCGAGGGTCGGAACATTCGCGCGTTCGAAAAGACCACCGGCGTCGACGTCATCATCGACGACACGCCGGGCGTGGTCGTCGTCAGCTGCTTCGACCCCGTGCGCCGTGAGATCGCGCGGCTCAGTCTCGAGCGTCTTGTGCAGGACGGCCGCATCCACCCGGCCCGCATCGAGGAAATCGTCGCCACCACCACCAAGGAGATGGACGAACAGCTCCTCAAGATCGGCCGCGACACCAGCCAGCAGACACAGCTCATCAACCTGCCCAAGCCGATCCTGCCCCTGCTGGGCCGGCTCAGCTACCGCACCAGCTACGGGCAGAATGTGCTCAAGCACAGCATGGAAGTGGCCTACCTCAGCCAGGTGATGGCCGACGAGCTCGGCCTCGACGGCACGCTCGCGCAGCGCGCCGGCCTGCTGCACGACATCGGCAAGGCGATGGACCACGACCAGGAAGGCGGTCATCCGCAGCTGGGCTACGAGTTCCTGAAAAAACTCGGCGAAGGCGAAGCCGTCCTCAACGCCTGCCTCGGCCACCATGGCGACGTGCCCGCCAGCACGCCCTACACGCCCATCATCATGGCCGCCGACGCGATCAGCGGCTCACGCCCCGGCGCCGGCGCGAGAGCCTGGAGAAGTACGTCAAGCGCCTGCGCGACCTGGAAGAAGTCGCCAACAGCTTCGAAGGCGTCCGCCAAAGCTACGCCATCCAGGCCGGCCGCGAGGTGCGCGTGATCGTCGATGCCCGTAGCATCGACGACAAAGGGAGCAGCAAACTCGCCCGCGACATCGCGAAGAAAGTCGAAACCGACCTGACGTACCCGGGCGAGATCAAAGTGACGGTACTGCGTGAAGTGCGCACGGTGGAGTACGCGCGATAGGTTGATCTCTTCGTGGCACGGGCGTCCCGCCTATGGACGAGCAAAACGAGTAGCGGCGATGGCGGCCACTGATGACGCGAGAGAAGTTGCGACAGCTTCGCGCCCGAATTCGCACGGTGGAGGGACGCTCTCCGGCGTACGCGATTCTGCTCGCGCAACGGTATCTGCACGCCGATCCAAGTCACGTTCTCACCCGGCTGCTGCTTGGCCGGCTCCTGACTGAACTTGCGCGCTATGACGAGGCGGAGCGCGAGCTTCGCCGCGCTCTGAAGGAATGCCCCCGCGACCATCGGTCGATTGCATTGTCTCAACTCGGCCATTCGCTGCGTGCGCAACACAGGGACGAAGAAGCCATTGAAGCCTATCGCCACGCAGTCGAAACCGATCCGGTCAACACAGGGGCCCACGTTTTCCTCGGCGCGCTCTTGGCAAAGCTCGGCCGCCTCGATGAGGCCGAGGCAACCTGTCGCAATGCGCTGGAACAGTGTTACGAAGGCGAACTCAGCGAGGTATGGCTGAACCTCGGTTTCGTGCTACGCGCGAAAGGGCGCTTCATCGATGCAGCTAGCGCGTTTCGGGAAGCGCTCGTGCTCGACCCGAACTACCGTGAGGCGAAAACTGCGTTGCGTGACGTTGAACGCTGCGTTGCCTACCGCATCAAGTCACGCAAGCGCTAGACAGACCAACTCTTGGAAGGAACCAAGCATGAGCCAATACCGCATCCTCGGTCGTACCGGCGTCAAGGTGACGCCGCTATGTCTGGGCACGATGAACTTCGGCGGCCGAACGGACGTCGAAGAGTCGAACCGCATCCTCGACGCCTACGTCGCCCTCGGCGGGAACTTCGTCGATACGGCCAACGTCTACAACGACGGCCGATCCGAGCAGATCATCGGCGACTGGATGGCCGACCGTGGGTTGCGCGATCGCATCGTCCTCTCCACCAAGGTGCACGGCCGGCGCTCGCCGCACATCAACGACGCGGGCAACCATCGCTGGCACATCGTGCGCGAGGTCGAACAGTCGCTGAAACGCCTGAAGACCGAGCGCATCGACGTCTACCACATTCACCGCCCCGACCCGGACACGCCGATCGATCAGACGCTGCGCACCCTCGACGACCTCGTGCGCCAGGGCAAGGTCCTCTACCTCGCCAGCAGCGTGTTCTCCGCGTGGCATCTGGCCGAAGCGCACTTCATCGCGAAGGAACTGGGCACGGCGCGCTTCGACGTGGAGCAGCCGCAACTGAACATCATCGATCGGCGCATCGAAGCGGACGTTCTGCCCTTCTGCCGGAAGTACGAGATCGCGACGATCTGCTGGGCGCCGCTCGCGCGCGGTCGACTCGCGGGCACATACACCCGTGGCGGCCGGCAGATTCCGGACGGCACGTGGTACAAGGCACAGAACAAGACCGACTTCCCGGCCAGCCAGTGGCCAATCATGGAAGCCGTCGACAAGCTGGCCGACGCCCGCGGCGTCAGTTCCAGTCAGTTCAGCATCGCATGGTGCCTACAGGTGCCGGGCATCACCTGCCCGATCATCGGCCCACGAACGCTGGATCAACTGAAAGACAACATGGCCGCGCTCGATGTAAAGCTGACGGCCGATGAGTTGAAAGCGATCGACACGCTGAACGCCCCGGGCGAACTGGCGCACGACCGGGGGCTTGGACCGGTGCCGCGTTGACGGATCGATCGGTTCGGTGGTCAGGCGGTTAAGTCGTTGAGCAGTGAAGCTGCCGACTATCCCACTTCACCACAGAACCACCAACGCCTTCGTCGCAGCGTGGCCCCGCAGGATGTATCATCGTGATTCAGGGAATCGCGCGATGATCCACTCCGACGCTGCCGCTGCTGACGAACTCCCGCCCGGCGACTTCCGCTTGCCAGCCATTGACGTGACGCGCACGACGTTCGGCAGCAGTCCGCCCGACTGGACCAACCCCACAGGCCGCAGTGGCGTCTGGTACGCGCCGGCCGGTGGGAAGCGGATGCAGTCGCTGATCGTCTACCTGATGCTCGGCTTCTTCATCCTCGCAATGGCAGGCGCTCTGAGCGCGATCGCGTTCGGACGGGAGACCGCACAGGATCCGAATAAGCCCGTGCCTGTCGTGCTGATCGTCGGAGCAGCCTTGATGTTCGGCTCCCTCATCGCGGCGATCGCCGCCCCAAAGTGGCTGACGCACCGGGCCGTGAACCGACGGAATGAATCGCTGCTCCGTGTTCCGCAACCGATCAAGGGCGTGGTCGTTTCGGTCGAAGACGCGCCACGTACGACAAGCCGAAGCTCTTCACCGAGGATCAGGCACTGCTTCTGATCGACCCGGCCAACCGGCGCATGCGCATCGCCGGTTTGCGCTGCATCTACGACATCGCGGCAACAGATGTTGATGCCGTATACCTCGTCGCGGGCTCGATCGGCGAGAACGCGTCGGCCGTCCGGTTCCGCATCGGCCAGGTCTACCTGGCGCTCAGCCTCAAGCAGACCAGCGTGCTCGACACTTTCAAAGCGAAATTCGGTGCGCGCTCGCCCGGCCTGCACAAGCGCATTCAGGAAGCGCTCGAACCCGCAGCACGGGGCTGAAGCTGGCTCGGTCTTATCCTTCGTGCGGTTCGCTCTTTAGCGTGTGCCACGCCAGACCGAGGCAAATCAGGGCCAACACGAACAGCGCCGACACCACGCCGATCTGCCCACCAATCTTGTAGGCGCCGGACAGCAGGGCCGTGATGAAACTGCGTCGGCCGCTTTCTTCGGACGGGTCGTGCGGGTCGACGATCTGCCAGATCGCCCCACCCACGCACATGGCGGCACCGACGAAGAACCAGACCGAACCCTTCCAGTTCAGCGCGGTCGGACCGGCAGACTTCGTCTTCGGCTTCGGGCCAGTAAACGCCGCCCGCGCACCGGATGTCGGCGCGCCGACGGGGACTCGGCGATCGACGGCGCCGACGCGGCCATGAACGGCTCGTCGATCGGTTCTTCCACCTCGGGCGCTTCGGTCGGAAAATCGACCCGTCGACCGCACGGGCACTTGCCCGCTTTGCCGGCCAATTCCGGTCGCCACTTGTAAGACTTGCCGCACTCGCACGCGATTCGGGGCGAAGAACTCACGGGCCTCCTCCGTTTGGGATCGCAATGATGGTCGCGGCTCGATCTGTTAGGCAAGTCAATAATTCCCCCGTAACAGGATGAATCGCTTCCGAATGCGACAGCCAAGCCCTGTAGTCGAAGGTATGCTCGATGGTCAGTTCATGGAGGTTCAAGCATGTGGAAGAAGCTGGCAATCGTGAGTGCGGTACTAACGGGAATGATGACCACGGTTTCCATCGTGCCCGCGCAACCGGCAACACAACCCGTTGGCCAAGCTGAGCCAAGCCCACTGGGCGCGCTGCATGTGGCGCAGTATCCGGCGAACCGTTTCGTCTATATCGAATCGCAGACACGGTTGGCCGAGCTTGGCCAGACGATCGGCACGCTGATGCCCCAACTGGTCGATGCCAGCGATCGCGGCCAGATCAAGGCCGACGGACCCATCCTGTTCGTGTACGTCGGCATGCAGGACATGAGCGCACCGTTCACGCTGCAAGTCGGCCGAATCGTCCCGGCCGAGACGCCCGCGCCTGCCGGGTTCAAGGTGCGAGATCTGGAAGGCGGCAAGTGCGCCACCGCCCTCTTCACCGGTTCGTACATGCGCATGCCCCAGGCATGGGGCGAGTTCATGCAGCACGCCATGGGCGAGGCGGGCCTTCAACCCGCGGGCGACATGCGCGAGATGTACCTCTATCACGAGAGCCCGGAATCCGAGAACAACGTGACAATGCTGATGATGCCGGTGAAGTGAACGGATTTGCCATGAACCGCGCGCAGCGCGACGGGTGAGGTCCGGCCCGATCGATCGCGCGTTCGTTCCTGCGGGCGGAAGCCCGCTCGCCGGGCGCTTGCTACGCATCCGCGACACGGCGTTTACCCGCGCACGACTTCGAACGTCGGGAACTGTTTGCCGAGGATCGGCTTGCTCGGGGCATTCAGCCAGTCCTGAAGGATGCTGGCGTAGACGCTGCGGAAGTCGACGCCGAACTTCAGGTCGCCGGCGTCGAGGTCGGTCAGGCTCGGGTGCCGGCCGATGACACCTTCCTTCACGTTCCGGCCGAGCAGGAACATCGGGGCGGCGGCGCCGTGGTCGGTACCCTGGCTGGCGTTCTGGCTGACGCGCCGGCCGAACTCGCTGAAGGTCATCATCAGCACGCGCTGGTCGTTCTTCTGGTCCTTCATGTCGGCCCAGAACGCGCTCACGCCCTGCGCGAGCGTGGCCATCAGCTGATCGTGCCGACCCTGCTGGTTGGCGTGGGTGTCGAAGCCGCCCAGCGTGACATAGTACACGCGCGTGGGCAGTTCGCCGCGAATCATGGCCGCCACCGTGCGCAGACCGTCGCCGAATTCGCCGCGTGGGTATTGAGCTTTGGGCTGGTGCGCGTTGACGGCACGGAGGATCTGATCAGAACTCGCCTGGGCATCAAGCGCGGTTCGCGAAAGGAAGTTGAGCTGGTCGTCGGGGGTCGCGATCGAGACGGTTTTCTTGGGGGACTTGGCGGCGACCGAAGGCGCCGCAGCGGCGCTGGGCTTGGTCGTCGGCTGGTTGAGGTCCAGGTATTTCGCGCCGGCGCTGCCTCGGTAGCGGTAGGCATCCGGGCGTTCAAGGCTCAGTCCCGACAGCTTCTCGCCCTTCATCGCCAGCGGCGCGACTTCGCCCATGGCGACGCCAACCTTGGCGTCTTCGCCCGAGCAGCAAGCATCGAAATACCGGCCCAGCCAGCCGGTGAGGTTGCGTTCGTCCATCGGGTCGCCGGTGTGCCAGATGTCCATGCTCCGGAAGTGGGAGCGATTCGGGTTCGGGTAGCCAACGCCCTGGATGACCGACATCGATCCTTCATCGAACAGCGCCTTGAGCGGCGCAAGGTTCGGGTTCAGGCCGATGTAGTCGTTGACTTTCAGGACCTTGTCGCGCGCGATGCCGATGCCGGGGCGTTCGCGGTAGTAGGCGTCGTCGCCGTGCGGAATGACGGTGTTCAGGCCGTCGTTGCCGCCCGAGAGTTGGACGACGACGAGAATCTTTCCGTCCTTGCCCGAGTCCTGCTGCGTGCGCAGCACGTCGTCCGGCCGAGCCAGCGCCATCACCGTGTTGTCGAGGAACAGCGGAATGGTGGCCGTCGCGCTGAGCATCGTCAGGCCACGCTGAAGGAACAGTCGGCGAGTGTGGGGGAAGGGCATAGTTGGCAGTTGATAGTTGGTAGTCGGTAGTTGGTAGTGAAAACCGAAAACGCGTCTCACTACCAACTACCGACTACCAACTGGCAACTCTCCTCTTCAACAAAGCTGATACTCCGGCATCGACACGATCAATTCCACGACTTTCCGTGCCGTGTCCCGGTTCACCGGGGTGGCGGCTTCGACCAATAGCTGACGTTTGTCTTCCGCGATCGGACGCTGAATGAGCCGCGTCAGCCAGTGATTCACGACATCGCTCGGCGCTCGCGCGCCGGGCGGCACAAGAGCGTTCTTCTCGATCGTCCCGGCCAGCCGCACGCCGGCATTGTAGCGAACAAACAGTGTGCTGGTGTTGATCCACGTCCGACCGCCGGGCCAGCCCTTCACGTTGGGCGGGTTCAGCGGCATCTGGCCCGACGCCTGGAAGAAGTTGCGTGTGTCGCCCGGCGCGGGCATCCGCACACCCATCTGGCGAACCATGCCGATCAGCAACTGAATCGGGCTCTTGATCTGCGTGAACATCGCCACTTCGGAGTAGAAGCCGCGACTCGTCAGGATCGTCCGCAGCAACGGCCGCAGTTCGTAGTTCGATTGCTTCAGCGCCGTGCCGAGCGCGCCGGCGAGCGACTCGTCGTTCACGTCGTGCGCGAACCAGCCGTAGAGCTTCGAGGCGATGTACCGCGACGAAACCTCGCCGCCCAGGATGATGTCGATGATGTCGTGCCCGTCGAAGTTGCCGCGTTTGCCGAAGAAGGACTTTTCGCCGTCGTCGTGGAAGTTGCGGCGGAAGATGAAGTCGTCGCCGTCGTTGCCCCAACCCGTAAACGCTCGGGCCGCTTCCTTGATGTCGTTCTCGGAGTAATTGCCGATGCCAAGCGTGAACAGCTCCATCAACTCGCGGGCGTAGTTCTCGTTCGGGTGCCCTTTGCGGTTCTGCTGGTTGTTGAGGTAATCGATCATCGCCGGGTCGCGGCTGATCGCGTGCACGAACTGCCTGAAGTTCCCACCGGCGTAGCGGCGCAGCGTCTCGTGCTGCTGCCACATCAGCCAGGCGCTGCGCTCGTCGGAAGCGCTGGTCGTGAAGTGGCCGTGCCACATCAGCGTGAGCTTTTCCTGAAGCGGGTACGGCCCGCTGGTCATGCGCCCGAGCCACCAGCGGACCAGCGCGAACACCGCCTCGCGGTTCGCGGCGTTCAGCTTCTGCTGGAGGTCTTGGCGCTCCTGTGGTGAAAGCCCTTCGAACAGCTTGCGGCGCTCGGCAAACGTCTTCGGATAGCCCTCGATGCCGGAGAAGTCCGGGACATCGGTCTGGCTCTGCTCATCGGCGCCGGCATCCGGGAAGTCGAGCAGGCGTTCCACCGCCTCCGATGGACCGGCCCGCAAGACCTCGGCGATCTCCTCCTGGGTACCCCCAAACCCGCAGCGGTTGAGCAGGTGGGCCGCCTTGATGGCGTCGAAGCGATCGCCTTCGGTCGGCGTGAACGGCTGGAGCAGCGGGTGATTCGTGCGAATCATGGGTCGACCTCGGTGGGCAGAGCAACCGACTCACGAATCAATACGGACAACGCCCCGGAAAGATTACCTCACGCGGGCGAAAGTCTACCATTGCCGTCCTCGGCGGGCAGACTTTTTGATCAATCGGTATGGATAGGAAAGATAGTTCAACCAGACCGGCCATTCGTTCCAAATGGCACGAGCCGCAGGCAAGTCACCGCGCCGATTCCCGAATCACCTTCAGCATGTGATCGATATCGGCCCCCTTGGTAACGAAGCCACAGGCGCCGCGAGCACGGGCTTCATCAATGCGATCGGGGTCGTCGTAGCCGCTGAAAATCAGGATACGCGTCTCCGGCGAACTGCTGCGGAGCGTGCCGATCAGGTCCATGCCGTTGCTGGTGCCCAAGCTCAGGTCGAGCAGCAGTACGTCTGGGCGATGCTCCGTGACCAAGGGCAACACTTCGTCGGCCGTGGCTGCACGCCCCACGAACTTCAAGTCCGTCTCAAAATCCAACGCCATACGCACGACCTCGGCCACGTCGTTGCTGTCGTCGGCGATCATCACGCGAACGGGTGCATCCATAGTCTATCCCAACCGTCGAGAACGAACATTTCAGCAGATGCACCCACTCAGGAAAAGGGGCAACCGCTTGGAATCAGCCTACGACTCTGTTCCGGGGCGAGTCGACAGTAATCTGCTGTTTCGGATGCGACGGTGGTTTGCCTGATCGCCCTTCGCACTTCCGGCCCGGCCCAGATACGCTGACCTGACCACCGCCGCACCGCGTCGGCGTTTCACGTTTGCAGGGAACCGCCATGCCCCACCTGATCCGCTCGTCGTCGCTCGCCTGTCTCGCACTCACCCTCGCTGGCTTCGCCGTGCCCTGTTGCGCGGACGATGCCCCCGCCACCGCACCGGTCGCGAACGAGGCGGCCATGACCACGCCCGACGCCCTCAGTCGGCTGGTCACGGTCAAGACCTGGGCCGTGGTTCGCGTCGATTTCACGCGCGTCGACGCCGACATGGCGCGGGACTGGCTGGTCGAAGCAATCCGCACCGCGCCGATCGACGACCCGCTTAAGGTAAAGATGGCCTCGGCACTCGCGCGCGACAGTGAGGAAGCGCTCGTGCACATCCGCGACGCCGTAAAAGCCGGCATGATGGAAGGCATGATGGTCATGGCGAACCCGGTGGCCGGCGGCGACCGCGATTCGCACATCGTATTTCGGCTGCGTGACGGCGCCGATCTGCCCCAACTCCTCACCACGCTCGACCTGCCCGCACAATACATCACCAGCGAGAAGGTCGGTCCGCTGACGGTGCTCAGCTTCAACTTCAACGGTGCGAACAACCAGCCGCAGTTCAAGGACGCCCAGCCGACCACCCGAAAGGAAGTGCTCGCCGCCCTCGCGGCAGCGGGAGATGCGCCGGCGATGATCCTCGTCACACCGCCGCCCGGCTCTCTCAACGCCGCGAAGTTGGCGATGCCCGAACTGCCGAAGGAATTCGGCTCGATCAAGACCAAGGCGCTCGTTGACGGCGTCGATTCAGTCGTCTTCACAGGCGAACTGCTCAAGCCTGAAGGGGCTAGCGTCGCAACGCTGACCGCCAAGCTTGATGTGATTTGCTCCGACCCCAAGACTTTCGTCGACGCCGTCAGCACGGTGCGAAAGTCGTTCGGTGAAGCATTGAAGGAAGGTAAAATCGACGGCATCGGCCAGCAGCAGCAGAAAGACATCCTGCCGCTGGTCGAAAGCCTGCCGGAGATGGTCGCCCTCGAGGGTAAGGCGGAACTCGCAATGGACGACACTGCGGCCCGCAAGGTGGTGGCCGCCGGAACGCCAAAGCTGATCGAGGAATTCCGCGGCAGCGCGTCGTACGAAACCACCAAGAACCAGCGCGTCCTACTGACCGCCCTCGCCAAGTACGCGGCCGCCCACAACGGCACCTGTCCGGACACGCTGGCCGAACTCGCCCCCGACATCGCCGGCGGGAGCGACATCAAGGTGCTCACGCACGGCGTCCTCGACGATCGCCCGCTGGTCTACCGCAGGCCGGTCGGCGGGTTGCTCGATCCGATTCGCAACGACCAGACCGTCATCGTCCTGCACGAGGCCCTTGACGGCCACAAAGACGAAGACATCATCGCAATCGGGCTCGCGAACGGCGATTCGCAGTCGATCACCCTGTCGTCGCTCAAACAGGGCCTGACCAGCGGCGCGTTCAAGATGGCCGACGGGGCACTCCGTCAGGCGGACTGACAGGAAAACGACCCGATTCCCTGCATGGCCGACCGACGTGCCCGTTGACGGCCGCTAGGATGAATGGGGAATCCGCGTCGAAACTGAAACTTTGCACGTCGGCTTCGTCTCATTCCACAAGAGGACCCTGCATCATGACCAAGCATTACTTGATCCGCGCTGCCGCGCTGGCGGTTGCCGTTGCCTTGCCCCTGTCGTTCGCCCGCGCCGACGCGCCAGCCGCCCCCGCGCCGAACACACCGACCGCCCCGCCGGCCGGCGCCCTCGTCGCCGCGGCCGACGCACCGGTGGAAGTCGCTTCCCCGCTCGACGCGCTCACGCCGCTCGTCCGCGCGACCAGCGTCGGCTTTGTCTACATCGATCCGGCCAAGGTCGACATGCCAGCGGTCGGCGAATGGATGACTCAGACGATTAAGACCCTGCCCAACATCTCGGACGAGGACAAGCAAAAGTTCATCGCCGAGATGACCGCCGACCTGCCCAAGGCGCAGGCCAAGCTCAAGGAAGCCCGCGAGGTCGGCTTGCAGGCTCTTTATTTCGTGATGGAGATGCCCAGCCCCACTAACGGCGGCGACCCGATCGTCGCCATGAAGCTGGCTGACGGCGCCGACGCCAAAAAGATCCGCGACATCTTCGAAATTCCTACCACCGGCGGCGAGCCGGTCGAAGTCGCCGGCCTTACGCTGCTCGGCTCGCAGGCGCAGCTCGACAAGCTGAAGGCCGGCACGCCCGCCAAGCGGGCCGAGGTCGCCAAGGCGTTCGCCATCGCGGGCGATGCGCCGGTGCAGGTCGTCATCGCCCCGCCACCGGGTGCGCTTAACATTCTGCCGATGACCATGCCGAAGCTGCCGGCCGAATACGGCGGCACCGATACGAAGCAACTCGTCGATGGCGTGCAGGCATTCATCATCGCTGGCAACACGCCGCCCACGCCGCAAGGCTCGCTGCGGATCCTCGCAACCAAGCCCGAGCAGCTCATCGCAGCCCTCAAGCAGACTAAAGAAGCGACGATCGCCACGATGAAGGGCAACACGGGCGCGCAAACGGGGAATCTGACAAACATCGCTCGCGCCCTGCTGCCAGTGCTGGAAAACTTGCCCGAGCCAGTCGCCGGCGAGGGCCTGGTGACGTTCGCGTTCGACGAAGCCCGTGTCCGCGCAGTGGCCGACGGCCTCGCCCCGGCCATCTTCGGCGCCCGCTCGACCGCTCTGGACGTCAAGACGTCGAGCAACGCCCGGCAACTGCTCGTGGGCGTCATGCTGTACGCGAATGAGCACAAGGGGGAGTTTCCCACCGCGTTGGACGACCTCGCGCCCTACCTCAACGGCGCCGAGATGCTCGCCAAGGTGAATAAGATCGAGAAGAGCGACGAGAAATTCGTCTACCGGAAGCCCAGCGTCGCAAAGATGTCCGAACTCAAGAACCCCAGCAGTGTTGTGCTGCTGCACCAGCCGACCGACGGCCACAAAGCTGACGATCGCATCGTGGTCGGCTTCGCCGACGGGCACGTCGAAATGATGACGCTCAGCGAAATGCAGGCCCGTCTGAAAGACGGGAAGATCAAGCTCGCGGATGAAGGTGCGTCGCTATGAGGAACCCATAAGCGACGTAGAAGGAAGACTGAAGAAGAGAGGGGATAGCGGCTAACGCTATCCCCTCTCTTCTTTCCTCTATTCTCTTCTCTCCACCCTCACGGCATCGCCAGGTCTTTGAACTCGAATGGCACTTCCATATCCTTTGTGTCCTTGGCGCTTCCATCACCAGCTTGAACGGGGGCTTCAGTTCGCCGCCCTGGTTGTTCGAGTAGCGCATCGTGTAGCGCATGGTCTGGTTGTCGACGCTGTTGTCCCAGCCGTTGGAGTCGAGCGTCTTGCCGTTGGCGTCGTAGACCTTCGCGCGCTGCATGGCCCGCTGGATGGACTGATTGGCCCGCGACGTGTTCGCGTTCCACGGCATGCTGATGCGGACCGAGATCATCGGCCCGTGGGCGTCGGTGTCGGTGCGCGTGCTCGAACGTGAAGCTGATGCCGTCGAAGTTTCGCACGGCCCGGCCGCCCAGAACGTCGGCGACCTCGATCGTTTCCCAGCTTTTCACGATCGCCACTTTGATGTGACCTTTGAGCACTGTAATGCGCTTGCCCGGGTCTTTCGGATAACGCAACTGTAGGTTGCCGTTGAACTGGCCGGTGCCTTGGTTGTAGGCGTTCGAGGTGCCGCGTGTGGCGAGGTCGTTGCCCTTGTCGTCCTTGGCTTCGTCGACGAAGACCTGAAGCTGGCCCTCGGTGGTACGAATCTTCGGCTCGGCCATGCCCTGGAAGTTGAAGTAGAAGCTGTCGTTCCCGCCGACGTTCCGGCCGTAGCCGACGCTACGGCTGTAGGTGGCCGACTGCGCGAAGAAACGGAAGGCGCCGCTGTCGTACGGCTTGCCGCCGTTGCCGAAATCCATCTGGCCCGGAAACGCCCGCCACCCGTCCGGCTGCGGCTGGAACGTCAAGTTGGCGGCCTTCTGCACGACTTCCAGTGCCTCGAAGAAGCTCGCACCGTCGAGCTTCACTGTGACGTTTTTCTTCACGTTCGAATACTCGGCCGGCGGCGGCTGAAGATTGCAGCGGGCCTGGCGGTTGATCTCCTTGATGACGTCGACCAGCGGCGCCTCGTTCACGTCCATCGTGATCCGGCTGGGCCCGGACTCGTCCGTGTCGAGGATCGCGGCGATGGCGGCGTCGACCCGCGTGCGGGCGTCGGTCGAGAGCGCCGGCACGCCTTCGAGCTGGCCTTCACGGGCCGAACGCAGCAGCGGCAGCGCGCCCGTCCCAAGGCCGGCCAGTTGCTGCTCGGCACTGTCGCGGTCCGCGGGCGGGGCTTCGACCAGCGTTTTGAGCAGTGCGCGGACCTTCGGCTCGAGGTCGGCCGGCACGGTGGTCGGAGCGGTCGCGGGACGGGTGGCGGCGGGCGGACTTGCGTCGACGAGCCGACGCGTCGTGCGGACGCCGTCATCCACGGCCAGCACATTCGCGGTCGCCAGCAGCAGCGCCAGCAACGTGACCGAACTGAACTTCGTGCGACGGTTCATGGTGTGCCCCGGGGCTGATTCGACTGTCCGACCGCGTCTCGCAACAGCGCAAGCAAGTTCGCGGCCAACATCTGCGTTGCCTGTCCACTGTAACGCCGATTCACTTCAACGCCGCACGCTTCTGCGCGATGGTCGCCAGGAGCTTCTTGTGCGGATCGGCGAACTTCTCGACGCCTTCTTCCATCAACTTCTGTTCCATCTTCGCGTCGTCGACCTTGTCATCGATCTCCTTGAGCACCTCGGCCGGCGGAAGCTGATCGACTTTGCGCGTGTACTTCTTCTGTAGACGCTCGACGGCCTCGTTGGTTGCCGGCGGATTCGTCTGGATGTCCGAACCGGCCAGCGCTTCAACGTACTTGTCGGCCGGCAGGCTCGGGTCTTTCGTGCCCGTGCTGGCGAAGATGATCTCCTGCTTCAACGGCAGCTTCTTGTCGGCCCAGAAGTCCTGGTTCAGCTTCCAGAGCCGTTTGGCGTTGACAATACCGACGAGCCCCTGCGCGGCCGAGAGGTCGGGCACGTTCTTCTGTGTGTACACGTCCACACGGCTGACGAAGATCGAGTAGACGCTCTTGAACCCCGCGAGCCCGCCCGGCCGGCGCTGGGCGCCGCGCCAGACCGCGTCGCGCGCGAGCTTGTATTGCCGCTCGGAGAAGATCAGCGTCACGTTCAGCGTCAGACCGTGCGCGGCCAGCGCTTCCAGCGCACCCAGCCCGGCGGGCGTGGCGGGGACCTTGATCATCCGGTTCTCGCGACCGGTGCCCCACTTCTTGCCGAGTTCGATGTACCGCCGCACGCGCTCGGAGTGAGGGACGTTCGCGCCGGGGTCTTCGATGAGTGGATCGAGTTCAAAGCTCACGTAGCCATCGTCGCCCCGAGTGCGATCCCACGTCGGCTTGAACGCCTTTTGCGCGTCGGAAACGAAGCGGTCGGTCATCGCCCAAGCGACGACCTCGTCGTCCTTCGACTTGGCGAGCTCGTCGTTCATCCGGTCGTCGAATCGGCCGGTTTTGATGAGATCGGAGATGATGATCGGGTTCGACGTCGCGCCACTGGCCCCGAGTTTGAGGTTGGACGCGACGAGGTCCGGATCGATCGAGTCGAGCCAGACTTTCGTACCCGAAGCGACGAGCGACTGAATGCTCATGGTGCGAAAGTCTAGCAACCGGCGTGCGACGCGGCGCGGGGAATGACCTGTGAATTCGGATGAACACGCGGTGGTTCCGAGACGCTCCAACCCTTTCCTGTGTTTTCCGCCATCCGCGCACAAGTCTTGCGTCGACGCTCGATTGCTGATAATTATCGGGCAGTCCGGTTGGTCCAAGTCTGCCTCTCGGCTAGCGAAACTCCAACAGCACGGTGCGATTGCGGGCGAGCGCCTCTCGGCCTCGAGCTACCCGTTGTCGGCGGGCTTGCGGGGAACGGGGACTATCGCCACAACAGGCGTCGACTGCTCCAGACGCCGATGTTTCGCTCGCCAGAACGTAGCTGCCGTCGTGTTCGACGCACTTGGTTCACCGGCAAGGGATTGCCCGCGACTGTCGCGCTTCAGGAACGCGATGGTTGCCACACGTCGTTCGCATTGTGACGTTTTATGAACCCGATCAGTGACCCCGAGACGAGCCCCGTTCGCCCGACGAGCCTCGACCTGCGCCGACGCCGCAAACGTCGGCCGCTGGCTGGCCAGACCATCGTCAGCGTCCTGGACGGCCCGCGTGCCGGCGACGAACACGAAACCGTCGCCCGTGACTTCGCCAACGATCAAACCAGCTTCCTTCTGAAGGCGGAACTGCGCGTCGGCCAGCGAGTCGAACTCGACTCCGATCGCGACGGGCGCGCCACCACCGTCCTGGCGGAAGTCATCCGGTCACGGCTGCTCTCGAACGGTCGCTGGGAGATCGTGGTTGAAGTCCGGCGTACGCCCGCCGCCCCGAAGCCCTCCGAAAGCCAGCGTCGCCACGAACGACGTCGCCTGCGGTTGGCTCGGCAAGTGCCGACGCTCGGCGCGCCGGCGGCACCGGTCGAACGCTCAATCTAGCGCCGGCCTTACCGCTGTCGCGCCACCACAACCATGATCGCGATGGTGCTGAAGAACACGGCCCCGGTGTTCGCCACCACCCACAGGAAGACCCCCCCTGCTGTCACGCCCGGCTGCTGCATCAACAGCGCGACGCCGATCCAGCCCAGCCCTGAAATCACAAACGCTGTTCCAGCCCCAACCATCAATGCCCACGTGTAACGATGCCCCGTGAGCCACGCCGTTGCGGCGGCCAGCACGGTGATCATGGAAACGATCATCACAGGCCAATCGGTCATGTGCGGCTCGGTTGCGTGAACTTGATCGATCGGCTCGAATCCTAACCGATGGACCGCATTGACTGGCCCAAGCTGCTGGCGCTGTTCTTCGTGATGATGGTTCTGACCGCCATCACGAACATGGTGCTGCATCCGCCCAAGCGAGTGTCCGCTACCGCGCCGACGACAGCCCGCCCTTGACCGATTCTGCTTTTCGTTGACCCGCTCACTTCAGTTGGCATACTGATCGAGTCAAGGTTATTGCCGCCACACTGCACCGAACTTTGAATGGCTTGCCCGTTCGTGGAAGCACGTCGTGCCTGAACTGGATCGAGCGATCCTATTTTCGCTGGTTTCCGCGCTGCCCGCCTGTGTGGCCGTGGTGGAGGCGTCGACACGCCGATTCTTCACGCTGAATGTCGAAATGCGCACGCTGCTCGGTTCGGACGGCGACGTCCCGCCAGAGGCTTTTGACCCGATGATCGATCTCGCCTGTTCCGGCGAAGCGGTGTCGACCGTCATCGAGTGGCGGACCGATGCCGGCGCCACCGTTCGTGCCCGCGTTAGTGCGACGGCATTGCGGCTCGACGCGTCAACCGTCGCCGCGGTGCTGCTGGTCGCGACGCGCGACGAAGCCGCAATCAGTTTGCCTTCCCTCCGCGGCGACGAACTCGCCGCCGTACTCCGCGCTGTGCCCGCCGCCGTGTGGATCGCGCACGATTCCGGCTGCCAATCGGTCACAGGGAGCACCCATGCGTATCAGATGTTGCGCCGCTCGGAGCACCAGAACCTGTCGAAGACCGCTCCACCCGACGAGCGGCCGATGAATTTCCGTGTCTTCCGCCCCGGCACTGACTACGAAATCCCCGGCGAAGAACTTCCCCTCCAGCGCGCCGCCGCACTGGGTCAGGCGCAGCGTGACGTGCTGCTTGAGTTGCGCTTCGACGACGGCAGTTCGGTCATCGAATTCGGGAACGCCGAACCGCTGCTCGACGACAACGGCCGCCCGCGCGGCGCCGTGGCAGCGTTCATCGATGTGTCGGCCATCGTTCGAGCGCAGAACGAACTCGCCACCAGCCAGGGGCACCTTAAGCTCATCAGTGAAACCGCGCCGGTGTTGCTGGCCCACGTCGATCGGGACCGTCGCTTCCGCTGGGTGAACGCCGCCTACGCGCGTCTCTACAATGGCACGCCTGCCGAACTCGTCGGCAAGCGTGTGGACGACATCCTGCCGTCGGGGGTGTTCCGCCATGTACAGCCGTTCATGGAGCGTGTGTTGAAAGGGGAGATGGTCGAGTTCGAAGTGTCAATCCCGCTGCCGTCAGGCGACGTGCGCGAGTTCCATGGTCGAAACGCCCCGGAGATCGACGCCGACGGCATCGTGCGCGGCTGGATCGTCGCACTCATCGACGTCACCGACCGGCGCGTGGCCGAACGGCTTGCCCGCGCAGACGGAGCGGACCGCGCGGCTACAGGAAGTCACCGCCGCGCTGTCCGGGTCGCTCACACCAAAGCAAGTGGCGGAAGTCGTCGTCAGCCAAGGCCTGGCGGCGACCGGTGCGTTCGCCGGGCACGTGTTCGTCGTGAGCGACGATCGCACGAAACTCGAACTGCTCGGCTGGCACGGCTTCAGCGACGACCTGATCGATCCGTGGCGTTCCTTCTCGCTCGACCTCGACGTGCCGCTGGCTCGTGTCGCCCGCTCGGGCCAGCCCGAATTCATGCCGCGGTTGAGCGATTCGCCGTTCGTACGCCGGCACCCGGAGACGCGCGGCATCGCGGCACTGCCATTGATCGTGGCAGGCCGCGTTGTCGGGGCCCTGGGCTTGTGTTTCCGCGACGCTGTCGAGGCCGCTCCGGAAGATCGCCAGTTCATGGTCGATCTGTCACGGCTCTGTGCCGAGGCACTGGAACGATCGCGGCTCTACGAAATCCAGAACCGCCTGCGCCAACAGGCCGAGGCTGCGAGCAACGCCAAGGATCAGTTCCTCGCCGTGCTCAGTCACGAACTGCGCACGCCGCTCACGCCCGTGCGCGGCGCGATCACGATGCTGGAACGTCACAAGGACCTTCCCGACGACGCCCGCAAGCTGCTGTCGATGCTGCGCCGCAACGTCGAACTCGAAGTGAAGCTGATCGACGACCTGCTCGACCTGAATCGAATCCAGCGCGGCAAACTTGAACTGCGTCAACGGCTGATTGAACTGCGCGAGCCCCTGCGGCACGTGTTGGAAATGGTCGCCGATGAAATCGCGGAGAAGCGACTACAACTGAGGGTCGACATGGCCGATGCGATCGGCCCCGCGGAGCTATTCGCCGACCCCGCCCGCCTTCAGCAGGTGCTGTGGAACCTCATCAAGAACGCCGTGAAGTTCACGCCCGCCGGCGGGACCGTCGAAGTGCGTTTGGCGCGGCCCGACGAACGCCATGTCCGACTAACCGTGGCCGACACCGGCGTCGGCATCGCGCCGGACGTGCTGCCGCGCATCTTCAACGCGTTCGAGCAAGGCGAGCAAGCGGTCACACGCCAGTTCGGCGGGCTCGGCCTGGGCCTGGCGATCAGCAAGTCGCTCGTCGATGGCCATGGCGGTTCGCTGACCGCCCGCAGCGACGGCCCGAATCGCGGCGCGACGTTCACGCTCGATCTCAACCTCGCGCACGCGATGCCACCCCTCACGCGTCCTGTCAACGAGGCGCCGAAGACCGACGGCTCGTCACCGGAAGAGAACTCGCAAGGGCTGCGCATTCTGCTGGTCGAAGATCATCACGACAGCGCCGAACTGCTCCAGGTCGTACTCAGTTCGGCCGGCCATGTCGTCATACACGCCGACTGTTGCACGTCGGCCACCAACATGGCCGCGTCTGCGGCCGAACCGTACGACCTGATCATCAGCGATATCGGCCTGCCCGACGGCAACGGTCACGACCTGCTCGCCACACTCCGCCGACAGTGGCCCAACCTGCCGGGCATCGCCCTCAGCGGCTTCGGCATGGAAGGCGATGTCCGGCGCAGCGAGCAGGCGGGCTTCGCACTGCATCTGATTAAGCCTGTCGATCCCGACCACCTTGAGGAAGCCATTCGCCAAGTGGTGACGAGTCGCCCGAATTGATGGTCCCTCGAGCGGGGATTGCGCATCTTCACATCGGCATCGTCGACTGCGCTCAACACCACATTTTGCTGCATCAATCTGTGACCAAGAGGCATGGTCTCAGGATTTGTCCGATGGCTCGACCGGGCCGTTTCCAGTTCGATCCCCGAGCTATTGTGGAATGAGCGGATCGGCGCAGCATCTGCCCCAAGCCGCGGCCGCGCACCTTCGTGTCGATCGATGCAAGAAATTCGTCCCAACCTGGCTCGCCACGACGTTCCCGAAGACGGCGTCGATGTGACACATTGCGACCGGGAACCGATTCACATTCCGGGCCGAATCCAGGCGCATGGCGCGTTGCTCGTTTTGGATGACGCGCTGCGCATCGTGCAGGCAAGCCGAAACACCGCACGCTTTCTTGGCCATGAAGCGTCAGCGTTGCTGGGCAGGTCGATCGATGTCGCGCTGCCCCATGAACAAGGCGACGCGCTGCGCAATCGGCTGCGCCAAGCGAAACTCGACACCGATCCGACCTATCTCGGCATCGCGCGAACCGAGTCGGACGTTACGTGCCTGGTGCTCGCGCATCGCCATGTGGACGTGACGATTGTCGAATTCGAGCCGAACGCAGCCTACGCGCGAGGCGTCCCGCTCTACGACGGCACGCACTTCGCCGCGCTACAGGGCCGCCTGCGATCGAGCGTCGCCCAGTTGGAAGTGGCAGCAGGCGTGGAGTCGCTGGCGCAGATCGTCGCCGACGAAGTGCGCACCTTGACGGGCTTCGGCCGCGTGATGGTCTACCAGTTCGATCCCGCCTGGCACGGCCGCGTCATCGCCGAGAGTCGCGACGACTCGATGGAGTCGTACCTGCATCACTATTTTCCCGCGTCCGACATTCCGCGACAGGCGCGAGCTGTACCGGCTGAATCGCATCCGCCTGATCGCCGACACCGATGCGCAGCCCTCAGATGTCGTGCCGACGCTCACGCCCGGGACGAACAAGCCGCTCGACCTCAGCTTCGCCACGCTGCGCAGCGTCTCGCCGGTGCACATCGAGTACCTGCGCAACATGAACGTGCGCACGTCGATGAGCATCAGCGTCATCCGCGACGGACAGTTATGGGGCCTGATCGCATGTCACAGCCGCGAGGTGCAGCCCGTACCGTACGACATCCGCGCCGCCTGCGACCACATGGGCCAGATCGTCGCCCTTCAACTGTCGGCAAAGGAGTTCCTACAAGACCACGACTACCGGATGGAACTCAACCGCGTGCAGCACCGGCTGCTGGCGTCGATGTCCGTGCAGGACAACTTCGCCGACGGGCTGGTGCGCGACGAGCAAGAGCTGCTCGCCCTCGCCGGCGCGACCGGCGCGGCGGTGCAGATGGAGGGCGAGCTGCGCCTTGTCGGCAAGACGCCGACGCCGGCCCAGGTGCGCCGGCTCATCGAGTGGCTCGACGGCTCGCCCGACCGCGATCAGGTTGTCACCGAACGCCTGAGCGAACAGTTCGCGGACGCGGTGCACTACGCCGATACCGCGTCCGGCCTGCTCGCCATCAGCGTGCCGCGCTATCGCAGCAGCTACGTGCTCTGGTTCAGACCCGAGGTGGTTCAGACGATCACATGGGCCGGCAACCCCGGCAAGTCGGTGCAACGGGAAGGCGATGACCTTCGGCTGCATCCACGCAAGAGCTTTCAGGCATGGCAGCAGGTGGTGCGTCACACCAGCCTGCCGTGGAAACGCGTGGAGATCGAGGCAGCGGCCGCGCTGCGCGAGTCGATCGTCGGCATCGTGCTGAAGCAGGCCGAGGAACTCGCTCGCCTGAACGCCGATCTGCGACGAACGAACAAGGAACTCGAAGCGTTCAGCTACAGCGTCTCGCACGACCTGCGCGCTCCGTTCCGCCACATCGTGGGCTTTGCCAGCCTGCTGTCGAAGCGCGAAGCCAAACGACTCGACGAGACGAGCCAGCGCTATATCGAAACCATCACCGAGGCCGCACGCTACGCGGGCTCGTTGGTGGACGGCCTGCTCGCCTTCTCGCAGATGGGCCGCAAGGGGCTTACGTTCCTGCCGACGTCGATGAGGTCGCTGGTCGAAGAAGTGCGGGCCGAGGTCGTCGCCGCGGAAGGCGCGTCGCGTCCGATCGAATGGCAGGTCGCGCCCGACCTGCCGCAGGTGCAGGCCGACATCAGCATGCTGCGACTCGTCCTGCGCAACCTGCTCAGCAACGCCGTCAAATACACGCGCGGCCGCGAACCAGCCCACATCGACGTGAGCTGGCGGCAGATCCCCGAAGCCGAGCAGCACGCAGCCGAGTACGAGTTCGTCATCCGCGACAACGGTGCCGGGTTCGACATGCGGTACATCGACAAGCTCTTCGGCGTCTTCCAACGCCTGCACCGTGCCGAGGAATTCGAAGGCACCGGCGTCGGCCTTGCGAACGTCAAACGCATCATCGAGCGACACAACGGCCGCGTCTGGGCCGAAAGCGAACTCGGTCACGGCGCGACATTCCACTTTACATTGCCGATCGACCCCGTCGCCGCCCAGCGACGTGCGGCCTCAATGCCGCGGACCTATCGCGGCGAGGAACTCGCCCCCGATCAGCCCCGCACGCCCAAGGACGGCCCGGCTTCCGCCGCTCGGAAGGAGCATTGATGTCCAGTGAACTCAAACCCATTCTGCTGGTGGACGACAATCCCAATGACGTCGAGCTCACGCTCGCGGCGCTGGAGGAGAACCGCCTGGCCAACGCCGTCGTCGTCGTGCGCGATGGCGCCGAAGCGCTCGACTACCTCTATCGGCGCGGCATCTTCAAGCTGCGCGTCGCCGGCAACCCGGCAGTCGTGCTGCTGGACCTCAAACTGCCCAAGCTCGACGGCATGCAGGTGCTCGAACAGATCAAGAATGATGCCGACCTGCGGCAGGTCCCCGTCGTCATGCTCACCAGCAGCCAGGAAGAACGCGACCTGCTGCGCAGTTACAAGCTGGGCGTGAACGCGTACGTGGTGAAGCCGGTCGACTTTCACGAATTCGTCAGCGAAGTGAAGAACCTCGGCCTGTTCTGGGCGGTCATCAACCATCCACCGCCCGGCAGCGTGATGCCGCCGGGCCGGTAATGGGTCGAAGGGCATGGATAGAGAAGCCAACGGTGTTTCATGGTTTCGCTGAAGGAAGATGAGATGAT
Source organism: Tepidisphaeraceae bacterium (assembly GCA_047600945.1). Lineage (GTDB taxonomy): Bacteria > Planctomycetota > Phycisphaerae > Tepidisphaerales > Tepidisphaeraceae > JASGKC01. The sequence continues at coordinate 205,250 of JASGKC010000001.1, forward strand.
CCGACTGCTGCTCGTCGAGGACTCCGATCTCGATGCCGAGCTTGTGTCCGCCACGCTGGCCGACGAGCGGCTCGACTGCCGCATCACGCGTGTCGTCAATGAGGCCGGCTTCCGCGCCGCGCTGGCCGAGCAGGAGCCGGACATCGTCCTGTCGGACTTCCGCCTACCCACGTTCGACGGCATGTCGGCGCTGCGGATCGCCCGCGCGCACTACGGCGACCTGCCCTTCATCTTCGTCTCGGGCGCCTTTGGCGAAGAACTGGCCGTGCAGTGTCTCAAGGCCGGCGCGACCGACTACGTGCTGAAGCAACGCATCGAACGCCTGCCGACCGCGGTACGTTTGGCGCTAGCCGAGACGCAGGCCCGGCGCGAGCGTCGGGCAGCCGAGCAGGAGCGCCGGCAACTGGAGGAAGAACGCGCACAGCTTCTCGCCGCCGAGCGGACATTGCGTCGTGAAGCGGAACTCGCCAACCGCGCCAAGGACGACTTCCTCGCCACGCTGAGTCACGAACTGCGCACGCCGCTCAACGCGATCCTCGGCTGGGCCCGCATGCTCGGCAGCGGTCGGCTCGACGACGCCGCGACGCGCCAAGCCATCGATGTCATCCAGCGCAACGCGAAATTGCAGGCCAAGCTCATCGAAGACATCCTCGACGTCTCGCGCATCATCTCGGGCAAGCTGCGTCTGGAGAGCGAACCCGTCGATGTGAAGTCGGTCGTCCTCGCCGCCGTTGAAGCGATCCGGCCTGCCTGCGATGCCAAGAGTCTCACGCTCGACGCCGACGCCATCCGCAACGCCGAGCTCGACATCGTCACCGGCGACGCGATGCGCCTTCAGCAAATCTTCGGCAACCTGCTGAGCAACGCCGTGAAATTCACGCCCAAAGGCGGAACGATTCGCGTGGAAGCCTTACGAATCGATGGCATCGTCACCGTCAGCGTGAGCGACACTGGTACCGGCATCAACCACGACTTCCTGCCACACATCTTCGAGCGTTTCCGCCAGCGTGACGGCAGCACGCGCCGCATGCACGGCGGCCTGGGGCTGGGTCTGGCGATCGCTCAGCATCTGGCCCAACTGCACGGCGGCACGATTCAGGCCGACAGCGCCGGCGAGGGCGCAGGCAGCACGTTCCGCGTCACGCTGCCGATCGCCTCGCTGAAGCACGCGCCGAACGAATCCACACACCTGCGCGACGCCTGGAAACCACCGTCGGCCGCACTTCAAGACCTGAAAGGCACGCGCATCCTGGTCGTGGACGACGAGCCCGACTCGCGTGAATTGATCGTCGAAGTGCTGACACGCTGTGGAGCCGACGTGCGGAGTGCCGACACGGTCGCCGAGGCGATGCGAAAGTTCGAGCGCGAGCGGCCCGACGTGATCGTCTCAGACATCTGCATGCCCGGCGAAGACGGCTTCACACTGATCGGAAGAATTCGCGCACGGGACGCAACCAGTGCCCGGCGCACGCCGGTGATCGCACTGACGGCCTATGCCGGCGAAGACCAGCGGCGCCGCGTGCTGGCTGCGGGTTTCAGCCGGCACATCGAGAAACCATACAACCCCACCGACATCGCAGCCGCAGTGGGCGAACTCGCGAGCAGCCAGGGTGCGTCACACCCATAAGGTCGGCAGGATTCCGTTTGACCGCCCACTCGCCGGGCACTCGGACGAAACGGTCAGATCTGATAGTCACCGGAGTCGACAAACACGCGCGCCGCGCGGGGCACGACGAAGACGCTCTGCCCGACCTGGAGTGCAAGTCCGGCGAAGCGGTCGTGTGTGAGATCGACCTGTACCGGCCGGCCTGCTTCGTCGCGCAGTTCGACGCGCGCCACCGGACCCGCGCTTTGGATGCGCACGACGCTGGCCGCGATCGCGTCAGGCGTGGCTTCGCGGACGATGTCCAGTTCGTGGGGCCGCACGAAGAGACGCGCCGACTGGCCGTCGTTGGCGGTCGACACTTCGGCAGCGTTGCCGTTCAGCTTGTCACCCCCCAACACCATCGACCCGAACACAGCCTTCCCCTGCTCCACGCGGCCGTGGAAGAGGTTCACGTTGCCGAGGAACTGCATCACGAATTCGGTCTTGGGGTGATGGAACACCTCGTCCGGCGTGCCACTCTGCTCGATCCGGCCCTTGTTCATCACCACGATTTCGTCGCTCACTTCCAGCGCTTCTTCCTGATCGTGCGTGACGAAGACGCTGGTCACATGCAGTTCATCATGCAGCCGACGCAGCCAGGCGCGCAGCTCGGACCGCACGCGGGCGTCGAGCGCACCGAATGGCTCGTCGAGCAACAGCACCTTGGGGCGGACCGCGAGCGCGCGGGCGAGTGCCACGCGTTGCCGCTGGCCGCCGGAGAGTTGGCTGGGGAAGCGCTTGCCGAGGTTTTCGAGTTGAACCAGCTTGAGCAATTCGTTCACGCGGTCGCGGATTTCGGACCGGCGTGGCCGTTCGCGCCACGGTTTCACGCGCAGGCCGAACGCGATGTTTTCGAAGACCGTAAGGTGCCGGAACAGAGCGTAATGCTGGAAGACAAAGCCGACGCCACGCTGGCGGACGTGCGTACCGGAGACGTCTTCGCCAAAGAACTTGACCGATGCATCCGGCGTGTCGTCCGGCGATTCGAGCCCGGCGATGATGCGCAGCAACGTGGTCTTGCCGGAGCCGGAAGGCCCGAGCAGCGCCACCAGCTTGCCGGCCGGCACGGTCAGCGTAACGCCGTCGAGCGCGGTGAAGCTGCCGAAGGACTTGCGGACGTTTTTGACTTCAATCGACATGGTGGACTACGACACGAAGGCACTAAGACACAACGCGGAACACGAAGATTGGCCAACCAGAGCAAAATCAAACTGTTCAGTTCATTCGTGCACACTCATTCTTGTTCAAGTCCTTCTTAGTGTTTTCCTTCGCGCCTTCGTGACTTTGTGTCGTTGACGTTTATTCGCTCGTCCGCGCCGCTTTCCATTCGATGGCGCTCTTGATTAGCAGCGTCACCAGGGCCAGCAGCGCCAGCAGTGACGCCATCGCGAAGCTGGCACTGAACTGGTACTCGTTGTAGAGGATTTCGATGTGCAGGGGCATCGTGTTCGTGAGACCGCGGACGTGACCGCTGACAACGCTGACGGCGCCGAACTCGCCCATCGCACGGGCGTTACACAGCGTCAGGCCGTACAGTAGCGCCCACTTCACGTTGGGCAGCGTCACGCGAAAGAACGTCTGCAAGCCGGTCGCGCCGAGCGATAGCGCGGCCTCTTCGTCCGTGTTGCCCTGCTCCTGCATCAGCGGAATCAACTCGCGGGCGACAAAGGGGAACGTCACGAAGATCGTCGCCAGCACGAGGCCGGGCAAGGCGAAGATGATCTTCAGGTTCAGCCACTTCAACAGCGGCAATGTGCCTTCGGTGCCCACCCAGCCGTGCCGGGCGAACAACAGCACGAATACCAGGCCCGCAATTACCGGCGAGATCGCGAAGGGCAAATCGATCAGGCTAATGAGCAGGCTCTTGCCGCGGAACTCGAACTTGGCGATCGCCCAGGCGGCGAAGAGTCCGAAGATCGCATTGAGCGGCACGGCGATCGCGGCAATGAGCAGCGTCAGCTTGATCGACGACCACGCGGCCGACTCGACGAAGCTCTGCGCGTACACGCTCACACCCTTGCGAAATGCTTCGACAAACACGCCCACCAGCGGCAGGAACAGGAACAGCACGAGGAACAGCAGCGTCAGGCCGATGAGCGTCAGGCGCAGCCAGAGCGGATCGCGCGCGGCCTGCTTGCCGGCCGCGTGAGCGCGCGTCGCGAGACTGGTCGTTGCACCGGCCATTACGCGAGCCTCCGCTGGTGACGCGAACTCCACCATTGCAGCCCGTTGATGAGCACCAGCAGCGCAAAGCTGAAGACCAGCATCGTCACCGCGATCGCGGCGGCGGCGCTGTAGTCGTATTCCTCTAACTTGATGATGATCATCAGCGGCACGATCTCAGTCTCCAGCGGCTTGTTCGCGCTGATGAACACCACGCTGCCGTACTCGCCTAGCGCCCGTGCGAAGGCGAGCGTGAAGCCGGTCAGCAGCGGCGGGAAGATCGCGGGCAGAATCACCCGGCGGAAGGTCTGCCAGCGCGTTGCGCCAAGACTGGCGGCGGCTTCTTCGAGTTCGGCATCAAGGTCCTGCAACGCCGGCTGGAGCGTGCGGACGACGAACGGCAAGCCAATGAAGGTGAGCGCGATCGTCACGCCCAGCGGCGAGTACGCGGACTTCACGCCCAACGGATACAGCCACTGCCCCACCCAGCCTGTCGGGGCGTAGATGCTGGTGAGCGCGATGCCGCTGACGGCCGTCGGGAGCGCGAAGGGAAGGTCGACCATCGCGTCGATTAGCTTCTTTCCCGGGAACGCGTACCGCACGAGCGTCCACGCGACCACAAACCCGAACACGGCGTTGATGAGGGCCGCGACCAGCGACGCCGAGAACGACAGTTTGAACGCCGCGATGACGCGTGGTTCGGTGATGATCTGCCAGAACCGCGCCGGCGAATTGGTGAACGACTTCAGAAACAGGGCCGCCAGCGGCACCAGCACGATCAGCCCAAGCCAGAACAGGCTGTACCCGAGGGACAGCCCGAAGCCGGGGAGGATGCGTCGTTGGCGGGACATGGTCGCGATGGTGCGTCATGTTGAGCGAAGCGAAACATCTGGCGCCATGCGAAGTCGTACAACTTCGACGGACGCCAGACCCTTCGCTTCGCTCAGGGTGACGAAGATGCTCAGTGGATGGTTCTCACTTCGGCTTGTAGATCTGGTCGAACACGCCGCCGTCGTCGAAGAACGTCTTCTGGGCCTTCTTCCAGCCGCCGAAGACTTCGTCGACGGTGAACAGTTGGGTCTGACCGAACTGGCTTTCGTACTTCTTCGCGACGGCCGGGTCGCGCGGGCGGTAGTAGTGCTTGCCGGCAAGGTCCTGGCCCTCGGCCGAGTAGAGGTACTGCAAGTACGCTTCCGCCACCGCGCGCGTGCCGCGCTGATCGACGACTTTGTCCACCACCGTCACCGGAGGCTCGGCCAGGATGCTCACGCTGGGCGTGACGATGTCGAACTTGTCGGCCCCGAATTCCTTCAGCGACAGGTACGCCTCGTTTTCCCACGTCAGCAGCACGTCCCCCTGCCCTCGCTGGGCGAAAGTCGTCGTTGCGCCGCGCGCCGCTGTCGAGCACCTTCACGTGCTGGTAGACGCTGGTGACGAACTCCTTGGCCTGGGCTTCGTCGTTGCCGTTGTTCTTGAGCGACCAGCCCCACGCGGCCAGGAAGTTCCACCGGGCGCCGCCGCTGGTCTTGGGGTTGGGCGTCACGACTTCAACGCCATCCTTCACGAGGTCGCCCCAATCCCTGACGCCCTTGGGGTTGCCCTTGCGGACGAGGAAGACGATCGTGCTGGTGTACGGCGCGCTGTTGTGCTCGAGCCGCTTCTGCCAGTCGGGGTTGATGAGCTTGGCCTTGTCGGCGATGGCGTCGATGTCGTAGCTAAGGGCGAGCGTGACGACGTCGGCCTCCAAGCCGTCGATGACCGCCCGGGCCTGCTTGCCGCTGCCGCCGTGCGAGACGTTCACTTTGACGTCCTGGCCGGTCTTGGCCTTCCAGTACTCGGCGAACTTGGCGTTGAAGTCGACATAGAGTTCGCGCGTGGGATCGTAGCTGACGTTGAGCAGCGTGACCGCACCGGACGACTGCGTTGTCGCGCTGCCCGACTGCTCCCCGCAACCGGCCAGTCCAAGGGCGAGAGTGGCCACTGACAAAACGAACGACCGGCGTAGGAATGGAGAGGTCATGGACTTCCCTGGCAAACCGATGAGACAATGCGACTCCACGCGAGTCGCAATTCCTACAAACCTACCGGAAATTCGTAATCCGTCAAGCTGTATGTAATATGCCTGTAGATTAGTAGGAAATGACCGCACTGTCCACTATGTCGGGCGCTGTAAGCAACAGCCGATCAACGCAACGGACCCGCACGATCGGTCGTGCGGGTCCGGCGGTTTGGGTTAACGACTCGCCCTCACGGGGCTTAAGTTGTTGAATCAAGCACTCTTGCGCTGCTGCGCCGCGGCGTCGTTGAAGATGTCGCGACGGCCCTTGATGACGTCTTCGTCGATCGTGAACTTCATGCCCGACGGCTGATCCGGCAGACGGTACATGATGTCCATCATGATTTCTTCACACACTGCACGCAGACCACGAGCACCCGTGTCGCGCTTGATCGCCCGCTTGGCGATCTCTTCGAGCGCGGCCTGCGTGAATTCCAGCGTCTTGCCGTCCATCTTGAACAGCCGCTGGTACTGACGGGTGATGGCGTTCTTCGGCTCGGTGAGGATGTTGACGAGCGATTCCAGATCGAGCGGATCGAGGGGCGCAATCAGCGGCAGTCGGCCGACAAATTCGGGGATCATGCCGAACTCGACTAGGTCTTCCGGCTGCACCTGACGCAGCACTTCGCCACGGTCGTCTTCATTGGCGCGACGGCCGGTGCTTTCGGCGAAGAAGCCGATCTGCTGCCGGCCGAGCCGCTTGCGGATGATTTCGTCGAGCCCGACGAACGTGCCGCCGCAGATGAACAGGATGTGCGTCGTGTCCATCTGGATGTACTGCTGTTCCGGATGCTTTCGGCCACCCTGGGGCGGGATGTTGCTGATGGTGCCTTCGAGCATCTTCAGCAGGGCCTGCTGCACGCCTTCGCCGGACACGTCACGCGTGATGCTGACGTTGTTCTGCGTTTTGCCGATCTTGTCGATTTCGTCGATGTACACGATGCCCCGCTGGGCGGCTTCGAGGTCGTAGTCGGCGTTCTGGAGCAGACGCAGGAGGATGTTCTCGACGTCTTCGCCGACGTAGCCGGCCTCGGTGAGCGTGGTGGCGTCGCCGATCGCGAACGGCACGTTCAGCGCCTTGGCGAGCGTGCGGGCGAGCAACGTCTTGCCGGAGCCGGTTGGGCCGATGAGCAGGACGTTCGACTTGTCTAGTTCGACCTGGACTTCGGTCGGCTCGGTGCCTTCCTCAGCGGCCGCCTGGTTCTGGGCAAGCGAGCTGAGGCGCTTGTAGTGATTGTGCACCGCGACGGCGAGCGCGCGCTTCGCGTGGTCCTGACCGACGATGTGCGTGTCGAGCAGTTGCTTGATCTCGCGCGGCTTCGGGATGCTCGTGAAGAGCGGCTGGCTGCTGGAGAGCTTGCGCTTCTCCTGCTTGATGATGTTGTGGGCGAGGTCGACGCAGTTGGAGCAAATGAAGACATCCGACGGCCCTTCGACCATCGGACCGACATCGCGCGAAGACTTGCCACAGAACGAGCAGGTGGTCATGCGTCGGCCGCGGAATCCGCCGCCGCTGCCGCCGGGCGGACCGCCTGCCCCGCCACCGCCGGGGGGATTGGTGCCGCCGTTACCACTACCGGGACGATTGGGGTTGGCCATAGTTGCGAACCTCGGCGCGATCGCCGCTCAAATGATAGCACTTCCGTGTGGGTTATCGGTCAAGGATTCGCAGGCGACGATCGGGGAGAACCCGATTGGCGCATGTGAGGCCTCTCCCACTCCTGACACCGGCGCAAGGGTTGCGTCGGCTTCTTCTTGTATCGAACCACACGGGGGGACAACTTGACCGGACCTGCACCGATCTGGCGACGACTTCTGTCGCCGAGGAAAAGTATACCTTTTGCGCGGTCCGAAGGGGTAGCGGATAGTGGTGAGTTTACACTAGCAGGCGAGTGTCGGACCCACGCCACACAGCCCAATAGGCTCTGCGATCGACCGACCGCTCTCCGCAAAAGGCTCGGTCAGGGCTTCACTTCGTCTTCCAGTTCCGAGATTCCCGGCCGCTGTGTCTTCTTCGCGGCCTCCTCGGCCATCTTGGCGTGACTGAACGCCACCATCCGAGCCTTGGCCCGCTCAAACTCTTCGTTGCTGATCTGCCCCGACTCCTTCAGCCGTCGCAGGTCCGACAGCGTGAAATCCGCCCCGCCGGTCGCGTCGAGGTTTCGGACCTTCCGCCGCACCAGCGCCAGCAGCACAATGCCCACCAGCGCCAGCGCAAGGACCATGAGCAGGGCCGTGAACAGCGCCCCGTAGTTGCCCGTCGAACCCTGTGCCTGAGCCAGCATCATGTCGATCGTAGAACGAGCGGAGGCGACGTCAATGTGAATCCGAAGGGAGTTCCTCGGCCCGATCGATCGCGTCCGCGTACAGCCCGGACCGAAGCACGCCGTGGAGCAGCACGATGGCCGGAAGAAGGGTCAGCACAAGTGGGCTCATCCAATGGCCGAGCGAATCGAGCAGTGTGCTCGGATTTACCTCGGGCAAGTAGTCTCGCGCCGCGGCATAGCTTTCGATGAGGGCTAACGCGACGGTCAGCAATATTGCCAACTGAGCGGCGTTGCTCGTCGATCGTCTACGACAGAGTCTCGCCCATGCAGCGGTGGCTCCAGCGGCCAACACCAATCGAATCCCCGTTGCAGGGTACAATCGGAAGTAGTCATTCAATGACAACCGATTCGTACCCCACCACGCAGGCACGTCGGTTGAATGACGCGGATCGAGCCCTGCGTTGACAGACGCTGCCACGGAGAGAGTTGTCAAGACCATCAACCCAAGCCCCATGCGCGTGATCAGCCGCCAGCCATTCCTCCGAAAGCGAGTCGATGCCAGCACAATCGCAGCCAGCACTGCGATCGCCCGCAGGGGTCCGGACATGATTCTGTCCAGGTTCCAAGCCACATACGCCAGTGGAGCTCGCGCATGGAATGTGTATAGCGCCTGATTGCAGAAGATCACGGCGAGAAGGACTGTCGCCAGAATGACCACCGAGCGCAAATGACCCCGTCCAGAGCGGCCGAACAGTGAGTAACATACGGCGACGCCAACGCCAATCTCCGTTGTCGGCTCCGGCAGCGCCCAGATCGCGAGCGACTGGAAGTTATCCAGCCAAGCCGACCACGGCGTGCCGCGGAGCAACACCCACCACAGCCAGCCGATTCGACTGATCCCCAAAAGGATCAGACATACTCCGCCCACGCGCAAAAACCCCCTGCTCCACGCATCAAGCGGGGCAACGTTGACCGTCGACTCGTAGGCGAGCGTCGCCGGCACAACACGTTCGGCCTCAGTCGGATTAGCCATTGTCCACCCCTTCACTTCACCCGATCCTTCAACTTCAGCAGCGGCTTCTCCAGCACGTTCCAACTTACGAGCGCCACGGCCACGCTCAGCAGCGTGCACAGCAGCATGATGACGATCCGCCCCGGCACGATCGAGCCGGCGATCTTCGGGAACATCTCGTCCTTCACGAAGTAGAACACGAACTCCTGTAGCAGAATGTGCGAGACGTAGATGCAGTACGAGTACTTCCCGAAGAACACCAGCAGGTGCGAGGCGAAGGCACGATGCAACAGCGACTTCACCGGAGCCGCAACGACCAGCAGCAGCAGTGTGCCGAACAGCACAGGCATCAGCATGCCGATGAGGATGTTGATCGTGTGCGTGCGGACGGCCGCGTTGCCGCGCATGGACTGGATGCCGAACACGACGACGATGATCGCCGCCACGATCGGGCCCACGACCCACGCGATTTTGCGCAGCGGCTCGAGCCCCGCGTCGCGCCGGGCAAGCGTCGCCAGCAGTCCGCCGATCGCGAGGCCGTCGAGCCGGCAGAACAGCAGCGTGTACGGCGTGATCACCGACGTCTGCAAGCCGGCGCAGATCAAGCGGGAGGCCAAGCTGATCCCGACGAGTGCCACACACGCTCGCCACACGTGCCGACTCGGCAGCAGATACACCACGAGTGGCCAGAACAGGTAGAACTGCTCCTCTGTCGCCAGCGACCAGAAATGCGCCAGTCCGGGGTAGTCGGCCAGGTACGCGAACAGGAAGTTCTGCAGATACGCCCAGTAGAAGATCTGGTAGTGCGGCGCAGTCCCCACACCCTTCTCGAAGGCGAACGCGATCGACGGATGCAGTCCCGTCAGCAGGGGCCAAATGAAGAAGCAAATCGCCAGCGAGACGTAGTACAACGGAAAAATCCGCAGCGTGCGCCGCCAGTAGAAGCGGCGGAAATAGCTGGGCGATTCGCGCGTGTCGAGCAGGATGCCGGTGATGAGGAAGCCCGACAGGACGAAGAACAGATCGACGCCGTTCGAGCCGAGCTGCGTGATCTTGAAGAAAACGCTATCGATCGCGTTCTTCGGCTCCATCGTCTGGCCGAAGTGACGGGCCATCACCATGAGGATGGCCAGTCCGCGCACGCCGTCGAGCACGGCCAGGTGAATCGCGCTGCGAACGGCCGTCGGGGCGCGCCTGCGGCGAGCACTTCGCCCGCGGCGCGCATTTCATCGGCGGCATCGGCAGGACGGATCGAACTGGTCATGGGCGGGCCACTGTTGTTCAGCGTCGTGATTCCCCTCCCCTTGAGGGAGGGGGCGCTTCAATTCAATAGTCTGAAGACGTCGACCCAATGGAGGGTACCCCCCACCTAACCTCTCCCTCAAGGGGGGAGGAACCATACCGCGTAACGAGCGATTATGGACGGGACGCATCATCGATCTTCACGCCGATCACGTCCAGCACCGGCCGTTCGATCGAAAGCGGGACAGGCAGATCCCATCCATCGCTCGGCGTGTTCAGCACCGCGTAGGCCCCGGTTTCTTCATTGCGCCCGACCATTGTCGTGCTGCCGCCGCCGTCCATGCACAGGGCGTTCCATGCCCCTTGATCGAGCATGAACTGGCCGAGTTCGGTCCAGGTCATGCCGAGCGACAGTTCGGCGCGTCGTCCGTCAATGGCCACGAGGATGAGTGTCTTGCCGTCCTTGCTCAGACCGACGGCCGTGCGCGGGCGCGCGTGTCGCCGGGTGTTTTCGGTTTGATCACACCGTTCAGCACGACGCACACGTTGCTGGCGACGGCGTCGACGAACTCCTCGGGCAGGCCGTCCGGACAGCGCCGAATCGAAGGCGTTCCCGCCTTGTCCAGGCCGAACACCCAGATGAAGTCGCGGTCTTCCGGCGTGCACTTCAGGACGCCGTTCAGCTTCCACCACCCTTCGGGCCGGGCGGCGTTGCCTTTGAACCAGATCACCTCGCGCCCGAACACATGCCGCCGATCGCGGCCGCGGCCCATGCTGGCATTGACCGCCAGCGCCAGGCCGTCGCGCTCGGCGATGCTGCGCACGGTGTCGAGCGACACGACGAACGGGCCCTCGCCGTCGGGGTCTTGCTCGGTCGCGGGACGGATGACAATTCGGGCGCTCGGATCGGTCAGGTCGAGCTTGGCGACGATCGCGTGAATCGGCCCGGGCCGGTCGATGACTTCGATCTTCAGCGGGCTAGGCTTCGTGCTCGGCTGACTGCTCGGTGCAGTCGAGGCGTGGACGCTGCCTGGAGTATGGATATTTGTGAACCACAGGTTCGCCCCCACGCACGCGACCGCGAGGGCCGCGAACGTCAAGAACGTGCGGGAGAAATTTCGGCGCGGCGCAGGCATGTCGGAAGGCGTCGTGGCCCTCCGATTATCGGCGCGGATCGTGACTGACTCCACTGCGATCCGGCCAAGCCCACGGAATTGTCGGCGGGATCGTCGTGCAGGACGTCACAATCGGTTCCGCCCGGCGCGCCTCGCCCTCCGTCGGAGCGCGCCGGGGTCGCCCTTTGTAGTCGGTCAGGCGCGACGGCGCAGGATCAGACCGACTGTACCCGCAAGAACAACGAGCACGCCCGGCTCGGGCACGAAGAAAACGCTGACATCGCCCGACAGCAGCGACGTGCCGGGATAGGCTGCGCCGGTGTCGAGGCCGAGGTTGTCGACCCAGTTGCCGATCTTCAGATCGGCCGTGCGATTGGTGAACACGTCCGCGCCCTGCAACGACATGTAGTAGCTGTACTCGGCTGCGGTCGGCACGATCGGCGTGGCGAAGAAGAATGCCAACTGCCTGGACTTGGTCGCACCCAGCGCGATGTCGCCAAAGTCGTACGTCGGCACAACGAAACCGCCTGTGGTCGTATTGCTGAACCAGGCAAGCTCGTCGTAGCCCTGGGCGAAGATCGGCGTGCCCGTCGGCTGCGTGTAGGCCGGTCCGTTCGGGTAGCCGGGCGGTGTGATCGGGTTGCCCACCGCGCCCCCGAACGCGAATTCGGTCGTCAATTTCACGCGCAGCATGTCCATGGCGGGCAGGTTGCTGTCGGCAAGTCCTTCGCCATGCGAGTTCGTGCCCGGCTGTCCGACGCCGACGCCCGGCAGATCGTTGGTGATGGACGCGTCGATCAGGAAACCGGTGAGCGTGCTGCCCGCGCCGAATTGCGGCGTGAAAATGCCCTTGATCGCGCCGGTGGTCGCAGCACCGCCGCCCTCGCCTGGGATGTTGTCGTAGAACTCGTATGGCCGGTACTCGACGCCGCCCGTGCTTACCGCCTGGAACCACTGCCCCTTACTGGCAGCCGGGTCATAAGTCGGACCGGTGTCTTGGGGTCCGACGAGGGGCGGTTTCTGGATGTCCCGTGCGGGCGCCGCCCACGCCGCACTCGACGCAAGCCCGATCACGCCGAACACGCACACCGCCAGCGAGCGTACGCTGAATTCAGTCGTCATATCGCACCTCCTCGTCCAGAAGATCGACGTTCGATCTCGACGTCCGTGCCGACGCGGCTCCCACTCCGGCGTCGGCAGGTTCAGATCGATCCGCATGAATGTCGCGCAGTCCGTGCCGTCGTGCGAAGTGAAGGTTCTCCGGTAATGCCTGCCGAAAGCGATCAACCGGCAGGTCGTGTCACGCTTAAGCGAGGCAGGCGGCAATCCGAGAACACAGGACCGACGGTCGAAGTACGTTCACGTCGCCGTGCCGCACTGTCAACGCGATTGTGTGTGCGCTGCTGAGGCGACGGCTGGCTCACCCACACATAGAATGCCCCTGTGGCCAAATCGAAGAACCGTCAGCAGTTCCTGTGCAGCCAATGCGGCAGCGTGCATCCGAAATGGATCGGCAAGTGCCCGGACTGCGGCGCATGGGACACGCTCGAAGCCTACACGCCCCCCACCGAAGACCCGCGCAAGCCGATGACATCGGTCACGAACGGCGCCGGCGACCTCATCACCGCGGGCGATGCGCTGCGCATGGATGAAATCGAACTGCACGACGTCCCGCGCACGCCCACCGGCATCGGCGAACTCGACCGCGTCCTGGGCGGCGGCATCGTACCGGGCGCAGCCATCCTCGTTGGCGGCGAGCCGGGCATCGGGAAGTCGACGTTGCTCCTTCAGATGGCTGGAACAGTGGCGAGTGGGCAGTGGGCAGTGGGCAGTAACAACGCGAAGCAGGCTGTAGCCGGCACTTCTTCCCTGCCCACTGCCCACCGCACACTGCCCACTTTATACGTCACCTCCGAAGAATCCGCCGGCCAAACCAAACTCCGCGCCAAGCGGCTCGGGCTCGACGCGTCCGCGCTGCTCATTCTCGCGGAGACGAATCTGGAGCGCATCGCGCATCAGATCGCGCGCACGAAGGCGAAGCTTGTGGTCATCGACAGCATCCAGATGATCTACAAGCCCGACCTGCCGGCCGCGCCGGGGTCGGTCACGCAACTGCGCGACTGTTGCACGCAACTGGTTTACCTCGCGAAGACCACCGGCGTGGCGATCGTGTTCGTCGGCCACGTGACGAAAGCCGGCACGCTCGCGGGGCCGAAGATCATCGAACACATCGTCGATACCGTCGTCTACTTCGAGGGCGACCGCTACCACGCGCACCGCATCGTGCGTTGCGTGAAGAATCGCTTCGGAAGCACGCACGAGGTGGGCCTGTTCGAGATGACCGGAAGCGGCCTGACCGAGGTGAAAGACCCCGGAAGCCTGTTCGCGCGGCCATATGGGCCAGAAGGTCCGCCCAGCGGCAGCGTGCTGACGGCCGCCCTCACCGGCTCGCGCGTGATGCTGCTGGAAGTGCAGGCACTCACCGCCAGCAGCGTCGTCGGCGCGGCCCGGCGTAAAGTCAGCGGCGTGAGCGGCGACCGCGTCGCGATGATCATCGCCGTGCTCGAAAAACGCTGCGGTCTGCGCCTGGCGGCCGAGGACGTGTTCGTGAACTTGGTCGGCGGCGCGAAGATCCCGGAACCCGCGATCGACCTGGCCGTCGCGCTGGCGATCGCGAGCGCGTACGCCGACCGCCCCCTGCCGGCTGGCACGATGGCCGTCGGAGAACTGGGCCTGGGCGGCGAGGTGCGGTCCGTCACGCAGCTCGACACGCGTCTGCGCGAAGGCGCGCGCCTCGGCGTCAGCAACATTGTCCTTCCCGCCTTCAGCGGCGCGCTGCCCACGCTGAACGGTGTGAGCCTGCATGGCGTCCGGCGACTGCAACAGGCGATTGCCGACCTGTCGATCGACGTGCGCAGGCGCAGGAAGCAGAACGAGACGCGCGACGAAGAAGAATGATGGATTTACGATTCGATCGCGCTCGACACGTACGAAGAAAGCCCATGGCAAGCCATGAGCTTTTGTGTTCTCGCATTCGATTTCGATCACTTCCTCACGGAACGATCTTCACAATTACCTTGTCACCCGCATGCAATACCGGATCGGTGTCCGGACCAGTGATCGTGTCGAGCTTGAAGGTCTTGCTCGTGCCGTCGGGGCTGCTCAGTGTGATCGTCACCTTGGTGGGGTCCTTCTGCACCAAACCCGAAGCAGCCAGTGCTTGCGTCAGTGTGCTGCCTTCCTGCTTGAGCTGGTAGACGCCCGGGTCGCTCACGTGGCCCCATATGCTGAAAGTGGCCGGTGCCACGACGGCAGGTGGGGTTGTTGTGTCGCTTGGCGTGGTCGTCGGTTCGACAACGACGACAGGCTGCGTCGCTGGAACGATCACGTCGGAGTACGGCCGCGTCGCGGGCTCGCGCAGTTCGTACGGCGTTGCGGGCGTGGCGGTGTAAGTCGGCTCGATGCGCAGGCCTTCGCTGACGAACTTGTCGTTCCGCTCGTCGATCAGCGTGTAAGGCAGCGTGACGAGGTTGGCCGCATACGTGCCGGTGTCGCGGGCGATGTACTCGCGGCTGGGCGCGCCGCGATCGGGCTGATAGCGGAAGCCCGTGCTGCGATGGATCGTGTCGCCGTTGGCATAGGGGGCGGTCGACGGCCCAAAGTCGCGCCGTACCGCACCGGGGCTTGCCACCGGCTCGGCCGCGAGTTCGGTGGGTGTGTAGTACTTTCGATCCGCGCAGCCGATCGTCAGCGAGAGAGCGGCAAGCGAGGCAAACACGATCGGTAGACGGCAGTTCATCGAGGTTCTTCTCCTGACACGGACGCGCATCCTCCAAAACAGGACGCCGCCGCACATCGTCCTATTTCGGCAAACCGGGTCAACGGAGGGGAGGGAAAGCAGTGCGAATTGCGGATTGCCTTGCCGCTTGCGGCTTAGCGTCTTCGCGCCCGCACAACTCAAGACAGAGTCGCCAGCAACTGCAACGACTCATCCGCTTCCAATTCACGTTCCACCTGGAAGAAATGCTCCAGGCTCGTGAACGTCAGGTACAGCTTGATCTCGACGAACTGAAGCTGCTGGATGTCGCGTTCGAAGCTGGCGTCGACGACCTTGATGCCTCGCGACTTGAAGTACTCCACTGTCGCCCGCACACATCCCACCGACCACGACCGCCGAATGACGACCGAGCGATAGTGCCGCTTGGGCAGTGCATCTTCGAGGTAATCGAGCAGCCACAACGACGCGACCACGAGCACGGTGCCGATGACGGAAATAACGTACAGCCCGAACCCCGCCGCCAAGCCGATCGCGGCGACGCACCAGATCGCGGCCGCCGTCGTCAGGCCGCGGATGTGCCCTTTCGATTGCAGGATCGCGCCCGCGCCCAGGAAGCCGATGCCCGCCATCACGCCGTACGCGATTCGGGCCGGGTCAAGCCGCACTTCATAGCCAGGCGGCGTGATCTTGCTCCAGTCGGCCCGCGCGAAGCTGACCGACACCACCATCGCCATCGCGCTGCCCAGGCAGACCAGCAGATTCGTCCGGAACCCCGCCTGGCGGCCGCGCACTTCGCGTTCCAGCCCGACGAGTCCGCCGCAGATGCCCGCCAACACCAGACGGACCAGTGCCTCGGCCGACCACCCGAAGTTGCCGGCCCAGTTTGAGAGCGTTTGATCGAGCGCATCGAGTGCGTGCATGCGTCAATCCTACCACTGGAACGCATCAGGCGACGCGGGCCACGGTCTCCATCGCCTTAGTCCCACTGAAGTGAATTTGCGCCGGCCCGTTCGTGCCGCCCGTGACGATGAACTTCATCGCTTGGTCCACCGTCCAATCGGTGGTTGTGAGTTGATCCGACGGCAAGATCTGTAGGAAACCCATCGTGGGATTCGGGGCCATCGGCACATAAACAGTGGACAGTTCCTGGCCGGTCGCAGGGTCGGTCATCGTCTTCATCACCAAGGCGACCGACTTCATGTTCGAGCCGCCCGGGAAGTCGATCAGCACCACGCGCTGCACGCCGTTCGGGTCGCGCTGGAAGCTCTGAAGGAGCTGCTTGCTCATGCCATAGATGCTCTGCACGAGCGGAATCCGGCCCATCACGCTGTCGAACGCCTGTAGGAGCTTCTTGCCCAGCACCTTGTTCGTCAGCCAGCCCAGTAGATAGATCACGACCACCGACAGCACCACGCTGATGAGGTATTGGAACGCACGGATGAACGGCGTGATCTGGCCCGTCACTTCCTTGGCCGGCACGTGTTCGAGGGACGTGGTGAACCAATCCACGAGCGGCCCGCTGAGCCCGCTCAGGATGTTGGCGATGAACACGATCACCCACAGCGTGACGCCGATCGGCACGAGCACGAAGATGCCCGCGATGAAGTTTTGGCGCAGCTTGTGGGACAAGGGAGAGGCTTTGGCAGTGTGGGACACGGGTCCGTGATGCTAACGAAGACGACAGCCGGCTGAATCGTTCAGACCGACTGAACCATCATCGGCAGAATCCGTAGTCGCTATCGTGTTTCCACCGCGTCGTTATGCCTCGATGGCCACGAGGGTGTCGTTGGGGTCGTTGTCGCCGTTCACATCGTCGTCGGGGCCGCCATCGAGCAGGTCGCCGGTCTTCGTACCGCCGTAGAGCGTGTCATTACCGGCCTCGCCCCAGAGCCGGTCGATCGAGCCGGACCCGATCAGCACATCGTTGCCCGCGCCGCCCCACAGGCGGTCGGTGCCGGTCTGGCCGTCGAGCGTGTCGTCGCCGGCATTGCCGTAGAGGCGATCGTTTCCGCCGCCGCCGTAAATCAGGTCGCGGCCACCAGAGCCGTTGAGCCGGTCGTCGCCATCGCCGCCGAACAGCGTGTTCTTCCCCGCGCCACCCGTGAGCGTGTCTTTGCCAAGGTCGCCTTGCAGCAGATCGTTGCCTCCGCCGGCGTCGGCATAGTCGTTGCCATCGCCGCCGTAGATCGTGTCAGCGTATGCGGTGCCAAAGATCGAGTCGCTGCCGCCGTCGCCGTAAAACGCGCCGGCCGGCACGCCGCCGCTCGACGCGGTGATGCGATCGTCGCCTTCGAAGCCATGCACTTCGATGCCCGTCACCAGCGACGCCGTGAAGCGCTGCAACACGCCGTTCACCAGCGCACGCAGTTCCGTGCCGCTGATGTACACATCGATCTGATCAGACAGGTCTGAGCCGTACACCGACACGACGCCATTCGAGAAGGTGGCCGTCGTGTTCAGCACGATGTTCGATTCGATCGTGGTCCGGGCGCCCTTTGTGCTGACGACGTAGACCGTGACCGGCATGGTGCCCGTCGTCTCGGTCGGATACGTGTGCGAGCCGACCACACGGAACTGACCCGGCACGCCGTCGACCGCTTCGACCTCGGCGTTGGAGTCGACCTTGCCGTCGCCCCAATCGATCGCGGCCGTGAAGTCGCCTTCCGCGGCGCTGGCGTCTTCATCAATGAACGTCGCGAGCCCGAGTTCGTTGTTCGCGACATCGGTCGTCGAGTTGTAGTGCGCGTCGATGCCCACCGGCGACGACAGCGGACGATCACCGACGGCGATCGTCACCACCTGCGTGTCGTAGATCCGCAGGCTGTCCGCACCATCGCCCGGCCGCAGCGCGATCGAGCCGCGCGTGCTCGCGCCGTACTGCTTCACGCCCACGCGCAGCTGAATCGCGCCGGTGAACCCGGGCTGAAGGTTGACGGTGATGGTCTTGGCGGTCTGATTGACCGGCGCGTCGACGATGCCTTCGCCGCCGGACAGGATTTCACCACGAATGGTGTAGTCGTCGCCCTCGAGATCGACCGCGTCCAGATGCAGCACCACCTGCGAGCCCGAAGCCGCCCGCACGTCGGCCACCGGCGCGAGGATCGGCGGCGAGTCGGCGACGTTCGCTTCGACCGTCACTGTCACCGTGCGAGTCGTCGTCGTTCCGTCCGCCGCAACAGCCTTCACCGTGACCGACCGCGTGCCGGGCGCGTCGTTCGCTCGGAGCTGAATGACCGCGCCCGTAGTGTCCGTGACGATCGACGCCCGCGTGATGACGGGCGGCGTCACCGGCTTGTCGGTACCGCTCTGGAGCGCGACCGATGTCAGCTTCTTGAGCTTGTCCCAGCCCGACACCATCTGGCCGAAGATGGTGAAGTTGAAATCGAGATCGCGCTGCGGCACGCGCGTGATGAAGAACTGGCTGGAGTTCTGGTCCTTCGGCACGTCGTCCGAATTCGCGGGCACATCCGCCATCGCGAGCTGGCCGTAGCCGGTGAATTGAAGATCGGGGTTGAACTCGTCGTCGAAGCGCGCCTCGGAGCCGCCCGTGCCGGAACCGGTCGGGTCGCCGCCCTGCGCGATCAGGCCGGCGATCACGCGATGGAACGTCAGCCCGTTGTAGAAACCGCTGCGAACCAGACCTTCGATCCGGCGAACCGTTTTCGGCGCGGCGTCGTTGAAGAGCTGGAAGCGCATCGTGCCGAGGCTCGTGCGCAGATCGAGCCAGGTGTTCGTGACGGGCCGGACGACCGCGGACAGGCCGCTGGTGGTGGTGACGGTGTACGACAGCGCGCCCGAGCCGTCGAAGGTGCTGGTGACCGGCATCTGGAACGTCCGGCCGGCCGGCATGGTGACGGGCGTGATCGGATCGATCGCCAGCGCGGTCAGCAATCGCCGGCGCTCAAGCCGATCAACGGTCGCGGCCATGCGTTGTCGCTGGGACTTCGGACGACGAATTGAAAATCGACGACTCAACATCAGACCTGCTTGCTTCAACCAACCCGCCCGATGCGCTTGGCTTCGCCCCACGCCCGGAACCGCCCGCGACCGTGGCCGCGATGCTCATTCACCCTGACGCTGCGCGAACCCAACCCGTTACGCCCAATTCGCCCGTCGAACGACGGGAGAACGGAGCAGTCATCGGAATTATCGGCCCCAGAGCTTCAAGAAACCCGACCGGTCCCGGTGCCGAAAAGGGCAAGTCGATGCACGAAGACCCGCCAGCGGTTGCAAAACAAGTCAGACAAGTCCATAATCCCCGCCCCGGCGAACGGGCAAGTTCAACGGGAAAAACCAAAGATTCGGGCGTGTTCCAGAGTGGCCAAATGGGGCAGACTGTAAATCTGCTGGCTTATGCCTTCGGTGGTTCGAATCCACCCGCGCCCACTGAATGAGTTTCGCACGTGCTCGCACCCGCGAGCACGTCTTCGTTAGTAGTCGCAACATCAGCACTTAGCGAATCCGCCACGGAACGGGGTGCTGCGTCGTGCGACGTCATTCCTGCAGGTGCTGCAGCGCTTTTGCAGCGCCCTGTCCCCTCCCCTGACCCATCCCGCCAACCGCCCCATTTTTCGAAAGCGGTTTCTTCTCGGGCAGCCCCGCCGCCTTCCGGAAGTGATCCTCGGTCGTCTGTAGGTAATGGCCGAGCGCAATTCGCTCGGTATTTCCCATCCACGCACACACGACGTGCGACGGCCAGTTCTCGGCAAGCTCCGTCTGCCGCGTCGAGCGCAGGTTCTGGAAGAGTCGCGGCCACGGGTCGATGCCCAGGTGCGTGAGCAGCTTTGTGAACTGCGTGCGGAAGTTCTGGGCCGGGTTGCGGAAGCGCGGCAGCACGTACACCGCGCCTTCGGGGGCCTGCTCGAACGCTTCCATGAGCAGCCCCTTGAGTTCCGGGAAGAGCGGGATGGTGCGGTACGCCTTGCCCGGGTGACGCTCGGTCTTCGGCGATGGCACCGTGATCTTGCCGGCGTCCCAGTTAATGTCCGTCCACTTCAGAGCGATGGCCTCGGTCGGAATACGCAGTCCGCCGTAGCGCGCCAGCGCAATGAGCAACTTCCACTCGATCGCCCCAGCGTGGTCGATCACGCGGTCGATGACCTCCCGCGGGATGAAGCGCTGACGCTCGGGATTCTTCTGTGACCCGACCTTGATGCCGACGAAGGGGTTTTTCGGGATCAGCTCGCGGCCGACGGCGTCGCCGAAGAACTGCCGCGAAAGCAACGTCACCTTGGCGACGTAGGCCACGCTGGCGCCGTCGGCTGCCAGAGTCCGGCGGAAGTCGTGCGCATCGGCAGCGGTGATCGTCTCCACGACGCGATCGTCACCGAAGAACGCGAGCAGCTTGTTCCGTGCCTGCTGGAGCATCTTGACCGACCATGGCTTCATGTCTTTCTTCCGCCGCTCGATGTACGCGTCGAGCATCTTCTTGAGCGTGAACACGCCGCGGCGGTGCAGACGCGGGTCGCACAGCCCGGAGGCGGCGAGGCGATCGTAGAGCTTCTCGCCGATCGAGCGGAGCCACGCGACGGTGTCCGGGTGCAGCGGCATCGCGTTCTCTCGTGAGATCAGGAGGTTCTCGACGTGTCGCTTCACGCCTTCGGCGGTGCGCTGATCGCACTTCCCGAGGCGGACGATCGGACGACGGCCGTCGCTGGCGATGAACTGGATCGCACGGGTCTTGCCGTCGGTGATGACACTGGCCATGGGTTCGCTCGCTTTCGGAAACGCCCCGGTCAAGGCGGGTTCACTTACCCTTTCGACGCTTACTTAGTGGCGCGTCGGCCGCTGCTAGGAGTTCGTGCAGCGGGATCGCCTCGATGCCGTCGGCCAACGGGTAACGCTGGTCGCCCGGGTAGGCCACGTACAGGTGGTCGAGTTTCAGATCGGTCATGGCGGTTCGCATCGATGGCGTTAATTTTGGAGCAGCGGTGCGCTTGCACTCCATGCCTATCCGCTTGCCGCTCTTGAAGAGCAGGAGGTCCAGCTCCGCTCCATTATACGTCGCCCAGTAATAGGCCTCGTCCGGCTGGATGGCGCGCAGCACCTCGTCAACCGCATACCCCTCCCACGACGCCCCGACCTTAGGGTGAAGTTCGAGTTCCTTCCGATTCAGAACACGCAGCAGCGCGTGAAGGAGTCCGGAGTCACGGACATAGACCTTGGGAGACTTCACCTGTCGCTTGCCGAGGTTTTCGTGCCAAGGCTGGAGCTGGCGCACCAGAAAAAGATCAGTGAATACGTCGAGGTAGCGGCGGACGCTGCCTTCATTCACACCAAGAGCACGGGCCAGCTCCGATGCGTTCCAGATCTGCCCGTGGTAATGGGCGACCATGCTCCAGAATCGGGCCAAGGTGGTGGCCGGAATGCGAATACCCAACTGAGGGACATCCCGCTCCAAGTAGGTTCGGATGAACGCCGCGCGCCATGCGAGGGAATCGGCGTCGTTGCGGGCTGTGAAGGAGAGCGGAAAGCCGCCCCGCAGCCAGTGCTTGGCCGCCGCGGCGCTGCCGACGTCCTGTAGACTGAGCCCTTCCAACTGCACGGTCTCGATGCGGCCCGCGAGTGACTCGGAAGATTGCCGGAGCAATTCGGGCGAAGCGCTGCCTAGAAGCAGGAAGCGCGCAGGCAGCGGGCGTCTGTCGGCAAGCACACGAAGGATCGGAAAGAGTTCCGGGCGACGCTGCACTTCGTCAATGACGACGAGGCCGCGCAGCGACGCAAGCGCTAGTTCCGGCTCCTCCAGCCGGGCCACGCTCCTCGGGTCCTCCAAATCGAAATAGTTCAGCGACCCGGGCGAAAGCAGCGCCCGGGCGAGGGTGGTTTTGCCACATTGCCTCGGCCCGAGCAGCGCCACCACACGTGACCTTTTAAGCGCTGTCCGGAGGCGTGTGATATCGTCTTTCCTCTCGATCATGACCACCATCCTGAACCATGAAATATCGGAGGTCAACTCCGAATATTCATGGATTAGCCTACAGCATTGTCGGGAGGCTATGGGGAAGAGTTTTGCGAGTTTGTTGACGTGTCCAAGCATCGAGATCGTCCACGCGGTAGCGCACCACGCGACCGACGCGCAGATACGGCACTTGGCCGGTCTTTGTGAGGCTCCAAAGCTTCCGCGGCGAAATCGCCAGAAGCCGCGATGCTTCACGCGCATTTACGAGCAGCCGTGGAACGTCTTGAGGTTGCTGAATTAACCCAATCATAAAGTTCCTCGTTTCAATCACTGGCAATGGGCTTTCGAATGGAGC
Source organism: Tepidisphaeraceae bacterium (assembly GCA_047600945.1). Lineage (GTDB taxonomy): Bacteria > Planctomycetota > Phycisphaerae > Tepidisphaerales > Tepidisphaeraceae > JASGKC01. The sequence goes on from JASGKC010000001.1 coordinate 227,781, forward strand.
TACGGCAATCGCGGGTTCCTTTTGCCGGGCGCTGAAACACGCGCTTCCATCAGTCAGGTCCCGGATGCGATGCTCAGTCGTCGTCGATCTCCGGTTCGATGTCGGGTTCAAGGTCAGGTGTTCGATCGGGTTCAAGAGGGGCTTGTTCTTGCGTTCCGCGGCCGTAGAGGATGTCCCAGTTCGTGACAAAGCGGATTCCTCGGCACGGGTTGGAGTAATCGCCGCCCACAAGCCGTGTGAGCTCCGCTCCACGCCCAAGGGCCGCGTCGAGCTGCTCCGGCTTAATATGCCCATTCATCACGCTGTGATAGAGGGCGTAGGTATGCAGCGTGGTGTCGAGTCCGAAGTCGACCTTCTGCTCGGGCGTGATGGGGCCACCGTGGTACATGGAATGAATGAAGCGCTCGGTGACGTTTCGCAGCTTCTTTCTCATAGACGACCTCACCGTTAAAACGTTCGCTAACATGCGGCCACTCGGTCCAAACAAGAACGCGGTCACTTTTTCAGCAGCTTCTCCCGCAGCCTGTCGGGGATGAACGGTTCGGCCGTTTCGCGGTCGACATGCCTCAGACGGCAGATGGCGACCTTCCGGCTCACACCGAATCGTTTCATGAGGTGAGGGATCACGGTCCTCTTCCAGATCGCCAGGTGCCGCCGCTTCGCAGCAGCTGTTGAACCGACCAGGCGCAGCGGGTCGATCTTTTCCTTCATACAAACGCTGAAGACCTCGCGGACGACCAGTTCAACCGGCATCAGAAACGCGTACGCGAAGTGATCGGCCTCCCGTTCCTTCGGATCTCGACCTGCCGGCTCCGGACTCCCGTCGCGAAAGAGCGCGTCCTCCTGATGAAGGATGACGTGGCCGAGTTCATGGGCGACCGTGAACCGAAACTGGCTGTCGCTGGTCCATTCTTCATGAACGCGAATCCTGCGCTGCCTCGGCTCGGCGTCGCCAAGGACGACAGAGACGGGTGTCCAGCTCGGCCTGAGGTCCACCACACTGAAGTCGATCCCCAGCGGTCGCTCGACCCATTCGTCCACGGGGATCGGCAGCGGCACCTGGTACAGGTGCAGCGCGGCGACGCACTGCTGCCGCACTTCAGCGGCCCGGCGTTCCACGTGGGCGGGGGTGTAGCGTCGTGCGATGCTCACACGCCCCTCCCCTTCTCACCGGCGAGCTTCTTCGCCTGCGCGATCATCTTGTCCCATTGCTCGGGGGTCAGGTTACGTGCCGTGCGGAGGAACTCGGGCACCTTCGTCGCCGTCGTCGCATCCTGGTTGGCGACCTCGCCGACGATCTGATCCGGTCGGCTCCACGCCGCACGCAGTTCAGCGATCGGCATCTTGTAGCGTTCGGCAATGCGCAGCATCAGCTCTTCGGACGGTGTGCGCCGGCCCTTCTCGATGTCGGTCAGGTGAGCGGGCGCGATCGACAGCAGGCCCGCCATCTCGCGCAGGCCCTTGCCGAGCACTTCCACGCGCTTGAGCCGCAGCCGTTCACCGATCGGAGTCGTCGCCACCGTCACCTCGTCGAAATCGTTAGCAGACATGCTAACGAGCGACGCTGGCGTGTCAATGGGCTGTGCAGTGGAGCGCGGCCGAGGAGTCGGCCAGAGCCGGCGTCGCCATGTCGCGCCTCAGACGGGAGTGCCTTTCGACACCACGGGACGGCCCGCCTCGGCGGGACGCAGGAAGGTCTTGCGTGCAAACTCCGCCACGTACTTCGGCAAGCTCAGCACAAAGCCTTCGGTCTCATTGGCCGGCCGGCAGTCCAGCGCTTGCTGCAGGTGCTCGGAGGCGATGCGCTGGTCGTGAATGTCCAGAATCGCGGCCCGAAGCCGGTTGGCGATCTCCCGCTCGGTGAGGATGGAGAAGTGGATCGAGAGCAGCATCAGTCCGGCAAATAGGTAGAGGTGAAGAGCCCAGAACAGAACCGCCAGGCCCACCAGAATCAGCCGCTGAATCCAGGGAGCCGGCTTCCGCAGACTCCATTCGCCGTAGCAGTACGAATGCCAGGGGATGTTCTTGTACTTGCGCCACTCGATGAACACGCGGTTGTACGCGTAGCCGGCGACGTAGCAGATCATCCACAGGACGCCGACCGACCAGATCAGCGCCGGGCTCACCGCCGGATGAAACGTCGAGCGTTCGTAATAGTAGTCGTAGCTGTACGAACTCGTTCCCGAGACCTTGCTCGTCAGCCAGGTCACCCCAAGGATCAAGAGGAACCCGCCCCACGCGGAGAGCGTCGTCAGATAGCGTTCGCCCATGTTCCGCCGAGTGACGACATCGGTGGTCAGCACGACGGGCTTGGTCGTCACCATGAAGAGCCGCATGACCACGGCCCAGGCGGCCCGTCCGTATTGAAACAGCTGGCCGATACTGGGCAGGTTGTAGACTTCGACCGGCGTGAACGCCCCTGAATCGCCCGAAAGGTTCTGCATGACTATCGCTCCTGAAAGAAGGTTGCCCGGAAATACTGCTTACCGTTGCCGAAGGTCGCGCCGCTTTTGAGGAAGTAGGCTTCGACCACGTGGTCGTTGCGCGCGGCGCCTGTCTTGAGTCGGGTGAACTCGGCGGGTTCCACCTCGAAACACAATTGCTCGCTCCCGCTGGCGCCGCTGGGCTTTGCTTCGAAGACGCCCCAGATGTTCCGAGGCGGCTCGTGGCGCGGCGGGTCGTAGCGGACACGCATCTGCCAGCTTCGCCCGATCAGTTCCGCCGCCCAGTTGTTGGTTCGCGGGTCGTTGTTGGCGTGGAAGATCTTGGTGTTGAGGCAGCCGACGAAGCCGTTGATGCGGTGCTCGGCGTCCCGACCGCCCGCCTGCGCGTAGTAGTTCGAGATGTTCTGTGTCAGATACACGTTCGCGCAGCGCAGGCTGCGCGACGTGGAGGCGAAGACGCCGTCGTGGCTGGCCCAGAAGTATTGCGCTTCGTCGACCCACAGGAACACGGGCCTGCGGCTGTTGTCATCCGGATCGTCGCGCCGCTCGATGGCCTTTTCGAAGAAGTACTTCCAGATCAGCTGAAGGATGCGCCCGGTGGCCGGGGCCTGCATGACGGGCAGGTCCAGCACGATCACCGCGCCATCGAGCGTGTCATCCGGCTCGATCGTGGTCTGGCGGCACAAGAGATCGCGCAGGTCCGGATCGAAGAACAGATCGATCATCGAAGTGAAGTTCGCCACGACGATCGAACGGGTGCGGTCATGAAGGCTGGGAAAGTCCTGGGACCAGTAGCCCAGCGAGCGCAGAACGGCGTCTCGGCCGCGGGCGTCGATGGCATTGAGCTGCGCGAGGTGGAACAGCCGCGCGAAGCGAATCAGTTCGGGTCGATTGTCCTTCGCTTTTTCAGCGAGTTGCTTGAGCGCTGGGCTGGCATCCTCCGGCAGGCTGCCGGAAAGCGCCACCTTCACCTGCGCCTCGGTGAAGGGCGGGTCTTGTGCGTCGTAGATGCGTAGCAGCTGTTTGAGGATGGCGGCCTCGACTCGGCTCGCCGGGGCGCTGTGGATGACCTCGTGCATGAGGTCGACGGTGAGCGGCTCACCCACGGCCCGCACCAGGCGCACGATCTGCCGGATCAACTCCATGCCGGTTCTCTCCCAGAAGTCGTCGCCGCCGCGCCGGCCCTCCCTGCCGGAGAACGAGTCCAGAATCTCGAAGAAGAACGAGACGATGTCCTCGTCGCTGCCGCCCTTGTCGGGCGGGAGACTGGCGATGTAGTTCAGGAAGTTGAAACGGTACTTGCCGCGCGGGACCACGACGCAGAGTTGATCGATGCGCCCCTCGGCACCGGCGTAACGTCGCCACAGGTCCGCTTCGTCGGACTTCGCAGTCAGCACGAGGCCGCCGAACGCACCGAGCATGAAGCTGCGCGCGATGATGCTGCCACTGCCACTGGTCTTGCCACTGCCGACGCTACCCATGACGAGCGTGCCTTCGACGGCGTCCTGAAGGGTCCAGCGGTCGCCGCCATCGAAAGCCAGCAGGGTGTACTCCGGATGCCACGCATCCGTACGCTTGAGCGGCACGAACAGGCGTTCGGTCGGAGCGGTTATCGCCTCGGGTACGCCCGGATCGCTCAGACGAGCGACGTCCGCCCATGTGTCGGGCGGCGGCGCGCTGGCGTCTCCCTTGAATGGTAGCGGGTCCGGGGCGATGTCCGCGGAGCCGCCTGAAGCAGGATTGCCTTGGGGTGATGACGCCGGTGGAGGTGCCGGTGGCGGCGGCGGCTGTGGTTGAGCGGCTGACGGTGTGGAGGACGCTGCCGCGGGGGCAGCTACAACAGGCGTCTCACGCGATGACGGCGGCGGAGGTGCTGGTGCTGGCGGAGGTGCGGGTGGCGGAGGCGGCGCGACGAAGCCGGGCCGTCGGCCTTCCGCCACCTCCGCACGCATGTCGGCGATCAGCCGGTCCACGCGCTCGGCCTCAAATCCGACGCAGGCGCCCTTCACCTTGCCGAGCCAGGCGATCACGGCATCGAGTTCGCGCTTCAGGACCTCGGCATCGTTCTGAGCCCACGCCCATTCGTAGCGCCGCTGCGCCAGAAACATGGTGAGATGCGGATTACCGATCGGGTCCTGCGGTAGCGGAAGCGGCTCGGCGGCAGGCATCGACACCAGTAGCTGCTGCGCCTGCATCGCCAGCCGCTGCCCCGCCTCGCGCAACCACGCCGGCGCATACGCTCCGTCGGCCAGCATCCACGCGAAGAAGCGATCGACATCGCGTCCGACACCCGAGACATCCCCGCTCGACATCGCCACTTCCAGACGGCGGAAGAGCGCCAACACCGCTTCGTACTCACGAATCTCCTCATCGGGCTGATGGATGATGCTCAGCGGCAACCGGATCATGCCGGTAAGCTGCTGATCGCTGCAGGCGACGTGCGTCCCGCTGATGTCGCCGACGATGCTCCCGCCCCTGAAGTCCCACCCCCACGAGCCGGGCATGAATGGATCACCCGCCAGATCTGCGTCGGACCACTCCGCAGCATCGGGCCCGGTTGCCTCCACGGTCACGCCACACCCGTCGCGATCATCGGGCGCGATGAACACCCGCAGGGGCGTCACCCTGCCGTCCGCGCCAAGAACGACCTGCATGGCGATGTTGAAGACGTGCGCTCGCTGCGTCGGCAAATGGCCGTTCGTCGCAACGAGGGGCCGGGGCTGGGCAACAACCAGGTCGGTTCTGACAGGAGCGGGCAACAGCCGCTGCTCGTTCGGCAGCGCGGCCCGCTTACGGCGGCTGAACCAACTGCGCAAGCCATGAGGGCTTCCGAAGCACTGGCAGGTTAGGCGGCGGTGGATCGCGTCGACGCACGACCAGCGCGGTCGTCTGTGGAGGAGCGGCATGCTCCTCCTTCGGCGCCGGTGCGCTTGCCGCCGCCTTCGGTGGGCGCCCAGTCGCCTTGGTGGTGATGCCGATGCCCTGCTCGCGGCAGTATCGACCGACGCGGTTGTGATCCGTAGGCGTTCCTTCTGCGCTGATCTGGGCTGCGATCTGACGAAGCGAGAGGCCGGATGCAGTCCACGCGACGATGCGGTCGTGGAACGGCGCGAGGAGGTTCTTGGCGGGTCGTCTAGGGTGCCCCATGGCTCAAAGGTGCTGACTGCGGACCATCATAGATTCCAGCAGTTGACAACCGCGAGAACACATCGTGCGCAACAGCGACAAGTCGTGGTCAGCCATCAAGGGGACCACTACGATTGACTGTCGATCGCGTCCGTCACCGAAGGGAGAGCCGGATCGCCGATGCTGAGGCCGGCCGCGATGACCTTGGGCTGGAAGCCCTGGACGCTCATCCGTGCGCCGCCGCAGCGTGGCTGTTCCCAGAGCGATTTGGCGACGATCCGTCGCCTGCCGCCGAGCGTACGCAAACCGCGCCGCCGTGCGCGGGCGTGCTTTCACAATCCGGAGATCAGCAACTCCGACGCGGGGGAATCGAACCCCGCCGGACATTCAAAACTCAACTGAAAAAGCGAGCATTTGGCGGATTATCTGTCTGCCTTTATGTCTCGCCTGCTGATCGTAAGTAGCTTTTCAGTTAATTCAGTCGCGGACAGCTATCCACTTACCGTCCCTGTCGAAACAGGGGTCGTATCGAATGCCCGCGTCGCGCCACACTCGCGTGAATTCCTTGAAGAACATCTTCGCCACGTCGCCCCCTTCGGGCAGGTGGATCGGCCCTAACTTTACAACGCCACTTTCATTTGGACGGAAGTCCCCGACATCGTACATGTTCGCAGCGCTAGGCCTGAGTTCAGCACCCTTCACGCCCGTAACCTGAATGGCGGCCATGATCGTTCCAACCGCGCCTAGTTCTCGCTGAATCGCCACAGACTTCGCCATGTACGCTAACACCATTCGTTCAATCGCTTCAAAGGCACAGATGCGCTTGCTGTCGAAACGGGTATCCACGTTCACGCTAGTCACAGCTTGAATAACGCCGTCGTCCCGCAACTCGGCTATGCTCGTGGCTGGCGTGCGCTCGTTGTCGTGAAATCGACCGCGTCCATTGTCTACGACGATCGAATTCCCGAACAGATGTGTGTTCCATCCCGACGTACGCATCGGCCGCAGGTTGATACGTCCTTTCCCTTCAGCTCGTTGGTCGATCTCATCAACATCGAGTCGGGGGGTGATCGATTGCACTGGATGAAGTGCAACTGCTACGTTCGGCGATTGCGGTCCGCGCTTGTAGCCAGCACTGCGCACATACTGAAAGAACTTATCAATCTCGGTGATGGCGGTCGTCGCATCGCCATCGTCTGTCCCCTGCTTTGGCTGTGAAGCCGCATTCACGAACAACGCCTTCTTCATGGCCCGTACTCGTTTGGTCAGGTCTGCCGCCAGCGTGCGCCACAACTCGTCTAGTGACGAAAACTTCCCGACCAGCGCAATCTGATACGTGCGTTGCTTGAAGTCTCGCAATCTTCCCAGTTGTTCAACGTTGATCGATGAAGGCTCAGCAGGTCTGTCTGAGAAGTACAGCATAGCTGGTTTACCTGCTGCGACGACCCGATCTATTTCTTCGACAGTTCCCGATTCCGCGACGCCGGTCGATGTGCCAAGCTTCGTCCAGAACAATCCGATCAGAAGGTCGCATGGATCAACCAACTGCTCGTCGATTGCACCTTGCGGCCGAACGCCGGTTTCCGGCATCGCATCCGTTTCCCATCGGACCGGATGTAGCGTGACGCCTTCAGCTTCCGCGTGAAGCCGATTCCAGTCATGAATTGCCCGTTCGACTGTATCCCGTTCCTCTTTCAAGTCAGAAGGCGATGCGATCAGAACCCGAAGCCCCGTTGATTGAAATGGCATGCTCACATTGTATCGCCGACTGTGATCCTTGTGTTCAACTGCTTTTCCAGTCTGGCTCGGACGGCTGCGGCAAGGGGAACCGGTCAAGATCGGCAGGGGTCAGCCCTTTCGCCATGACCATTCCGTAAAAGGTCGCGGCGAAGCACTGAATGAACCAACACGAATGAAGCGGAAACAGCCTGCCGTCTTTGAACGCCGCAGGCATCTGGATAGCTCGCCCGATGAACACGTCTGGGAAATAGTAGACCACCGGTGCATCTTTGAACCTACGGCTGTCGCCGTCGCGGAAGTGATCGATAAAGACCCGGTTGTCTTCGATCACTTCGCCAAACCGGTGATAGCACAGACCCCGTACGATCTTTCGGGCGATGTTCCTGACGCGTGGACTTCTGATCGGGTAAATCTGCATGACAGGCATGCCTGTCGGCCCCAGCACATTCATTGGGACGATGTACTCGATCACTGACATCAGTTCGCTGCGGCCGTATTGCGGATGGCGAAAGCTTCGCGAAGCATCGGCCATGATTTCCAATCGACCGTTATCGGGATCGTGACCGCTCGCCGCGACCATCGATCGAAAATGTGGTTCATCTCGCGCAAAAGTGGCGTTGCATCTCGGACACGCTGGAACCTTCAGACGTGACGTTTGTAGCTGCTGCGGTGTCAGGTTCTGCTTCGGGTACAGACAGTGCGGGATGACGTGTTCGCCTGTCCCCTGCCCAGTAACGTCCCCGCAGTACGCACACGGCTTGTCTCTGTAGAACTGATTCTTCGGCATCATGTCACCACTTCGGACGGCCGCTCATCCACTCGCCCGGACTGATCATCCGCTGGTGTCGCTGCGGTGGTGCCGGTGGCTTCGGCAGATGCGGTTGCGGATCACACACAAAAGCCAGTTGCTTCTTCCACTTCTTCGCGTTGACCGTCTTCACTATGCGAACCCCGCTGCTGATCAACAGGTCAATGTCCTTCAGATCAGCTTTAAGCACGGGGATCGATTCTATCGGGTCCGGTGTCTCGATCTGGAACCTGACCGAGTACCCGAACTTGAACGCCTTCGGGTACTCGCCGTGCGCGATCAGGGGTATCCAGATTTCCTTCTGGTCTTCTCGCTGTCTTTTTATCCGCAAGTTGACAGCGAGATCGTTCAGTTCGACGCCGACGTTCGTGACGTTCACCGCCAGCACTCGCACGTGATCGACGTTGAAGGCGTGGACTTCCCAACGGACCCTTGTCCGGCGATTCACGACGAATTGGAAGACGGCCCATCCCCATCCCAAAAGTGCGATACCCCACGGGACGACAGCCTTCGCTACTTCCCATTTGTCCATGTGCACAAGTGTATCTGGGAACAGGCTATTCGTCCTTCAACTCGTCAGCCTTCGATGCACGACTCGCAGTCACACGGTTCTGTTCCCGATCGCATTTGTTCCAGCAGCGATTCCCATTGCGGGATCGTCGCCCAGTCCCCGTACGCAAAGGTCGCTGTCACCGCGTGACACCTGTTGGACGACCACATCTTCCCCTTTGGTAAGGTGACGTATGTGGTAACGGTGGACTTGCTCAGAATGTCCTGAATCGTCGCGCCGTAGTGCTGGGCCACCCGGTGAACTTCGTTCGCCAGCCACTTCCGTTTGTCGGAGTATCGCCATGCCATTTTGCCCCCCGCTGCCGTTTCTCGGTGGCGGTCATCAGGCGGAACAACGGGTACCGACAGGTTCGCCGCTGCGGTAGTTGCTAGACGCGAGCCATTGCGACGACAAGCAACACATGTGAACACGTAAGCTGGATCAGATGATCAACATTCTCGCTGGTCGGTGTTTCGACCGGCGATCCGTGAGCGCCCAACTTGTTGCGGATCGTACCAACGCCTTCAAACACAGGTGCGTAGAAGCCGGGAAACAGTGCCCTGTCCCGACAAATGCCGATTAACTTCGACAATGTGTCCTTTTGCGGGTCATACGGCCAATTCTTCGCGTCGCAGATCGCCTTCAACACGGATTCAAATGCTGCGCCGACAGATGTATTTGCCTGACCAAACTTACCCGCACGGTGTGCAGCAAAGGCGTCGCGAAGTTCCTTGTCCGCGTGGTGGAAGATTGGCTTCGCGAGCACCCGCAATGCAGGTTCGATCACTGCGGCGTGCAGCTCGGCTGAAGGCGAACGAATGACGATCGGATATACGGCAACTTCGACATCGTGGACATTGTTAGGTTTGCGTTCAAGTTTTGCGTCCGTCATCCTGAAGCCGACACCTTCTTGTTCAAGAACCTGATTGACGCTGCTCGGCCACGCTGCCACTAATCGGGGCGACGGGTTCGCTTTGATAATCAGTTCCAGACAGTCGCAAAAACGATTCGTATCCACCGTCATCCAGACCCGATGCCCTTCGCCCGGACTGGGTGGCGCTTCAGACGCAGCTCCCCAGAACATCTTGCCGAGCCGCTGCATATGGACTAGCGCTTTCGCAGTCGTCGGATGCGAAGGGTCATTGGTAGTCGAACAGCACTTCATGCAAACCTAGTAGACGAGTGCGAACCTTTTCGCTGAACTCGTAGACGATGCTCGGGTCTGACGGTCGGTTGCGAATCGAGTAGACCATTGCTGGATTGTAATCGCAGTGTGGTCATTTGATCAGCGCCTGCTGGTAAAGCGGCAGCAGCGCCGTCGGCTTGCTACTCGAATCGAACAGCGTGCTGTGTCCTTTGAACTTCGCCTTCGGTGCCCGCAGCCAGTACGACCAGATGTCGCAGTACCTGTCGAACAGCGGGATGATCTGCGGAAGCTGCTGTTGATAGACCGCGTACCCGCCCCCAGCGTCGGTCCGCATCCCGTCGACATGACCTGCATTCCCCTTGCGTCGCAGAACTGCCGTGTCAGCTTCAACGCCTTTTCCGTCTCATTGACCCACGCGCTGTAAAAGTGCCAGTCGAACGCATCAAAGGCAAGGTCGATGCCGTTGTCGCAGTGTGCACTGCGCATTGGGGCTGTCACCTGCATCTTGCTGACTCTCTCGAGTACGCAACGCGGCATCTTGCTCGGATTCTTCAGCATCAGCGCGGAGCACGGCAGTGCACCATCCGTACTGGACGGTTCGAGATCAAGCGATCAATAAGGTCGCGCTCGGGACGCTCGTCCTAAGGCGCAGCCTTAGGGGAGACGTCTGTGTCAGTTCAGTGAATCTTTTTGCCCAGATGCCTTTGGATCGAACAACTCCCAGTGACTTGTTCATTTGGCCTTTCGACGTTGTTCGCCCACCTGAATCGGGTTGTTCAGTGCGATGGCCCTCTGGTCTGTCTGGCCTGTCGGAGTTGTTCGCGATCCGGCTGACCCTCTGCTGAGTTGTTCACTCCTGCCCTCCCCTGCCCTGCGTCGGACTGACGCACATTTCCTGAGGAACAGTCGAGTTGTTCACTCGTAGCACGGCTGCAGCGTCACCTCATGCTGCAGGTTCGAGCCTTTTGATTCAGCTCGACCTCATCAGAATTCCTAATACAAGGAAGAGTCCATGTTGAGGATGTACGCCTCGACATCCGCGTCGAAGGCCAAGACTTACTACTCCGCCGAGTTCTCCAAGGAAGGGTACTACTCGGAGGGCCATGAGCTTGTCGGCCACTGGGGCGGCAAGGGCGCTGCGATGCTGGCCCTGTCCGGCCGCGTGGACAAAGACCGCTTCGATCAGCTCTGCGACAACATCGACCCGCGGACGGGCGAGAAGCTCACGCTTCGCACGAAGAGCACCCGGCGGGTCGGCTACGACATGAACTGGAACGCCACCAAGTCGGTGTCGATCCTGCACGCCTTCACCCGCGACGACCGCATCCTGCACGCCTTCCGCCGCTCGGTCCAGGAGACGATGGCCGAACTGGAGAACAAGTCGGCGACCCGTGTTCGCAAGGGAGGCCAGGATGTCGATCGTATCACCGGCAATCTGGTCTACGGCGAGTTCCTGCACTTCACGAGCCGGCCGGTGGACGGCAAGGTCGATCCGCACCTGCACGCCCACGTGTACACCTTCAACGCGACGTGGGACTACGTCGAGCAGGCGTGGAAGGCCGTGCAGTTCGGCGACCTGAAACGGGACGCTCCCTACTACGAACGGGCCTTCCACAACCGCCTCGCGACTTACCTCGAACAACTCGGCTACCAGATCGAGCGGCGGGGTCGCTTCTTCGAGGTGGTCGGGATCGACGACAAGATGATCCGCACGTTCAGCAAGCGAACGGAGCAGATTGAGGCACTACAGGAAAAGCTGGGGATCAGCGATCCGGACCAGAAAGGCGAGCTCGGCGCCCAGACCCGCGAGCACAAGATGAAGGAGCTGTCGCGCGAACAACTCGACACGATGTGGCGTTCGTGGGCGACACCGGAGCAGCTCAGAACGATCGAACAACTCCATGAACAGGCCCTGGCGCGCTCCCAGGGCCGTTCGCTGGCGGAAGTGCAGCTCATCACACCGCCGCGCGATCCGCACGACTTCCGGCCGGAGCTGATGGCGCTGGAGGCGGCGATGCTGCACTGCTTCGAGCGGGCGTCGGCGGTTCATGAGATCGACCTGCTGGGATGGGCGCTGCACTACGGCGTCGGCAAGATCGACCCGGTTCGCCTCCGCGAACTGGTGGCCACGCATCCGGACCTGATCCGCGGCAAGCATGAGGGTCGGGAGGTAATCACCACCCAGGACGTGCTCAAGGAAGAGATCGCGATGGTGGATTGGGTGCTGGGCGGTCAGGGTCGGCGGAGGGCGCTGGCGCCCGACCATGTGATCCAGTCGCCGATCCTCAACGACGAGCAGCGGGCGGCAGTCCGGCACGTACACAACTCCATGGACGCGGTCACGGGGATTCATGGCCGATCGGGAACTGGGAAGACAACGGTGATGCACGAGACGATCGACGGCATCGAAGCGGCTGGAAAGAAGGTCTTCGTGTTCGCGCCGACCGCGGAGGCCAGCCGCGAATTGCTGCGAAAGGAAGGGTTCGTCCACGCCGAGACGGTGGCGGAGCTCCTCACCAACGAAGCACTCCAGGCGAGGATCAAAGATCATGTGATCTGGATCGATGAAGCGGGCCTGCTCAGTGGCCGGTCGATGGCGCAGGTCGCCACGCTCGCCCGGTCGCTCAGTGCCCGGGTGATCCTGAGCGGCGACACCGCGCAACATCGCGCGGTCGAGCGTGGGGACGCGCTGCGCATTCTGGAGCAGCACGCCGGACTGAAGATGGCCGAGCTCAGCCAGATCCAGCGTCAGACGGGGACTTTTCGTGAAGCGGTGAAGGACCTGTCGACGGGCAAGCTCAAGGAGGCGTTCGAGAAGCTCGAAGCACTCAACGCAATCCATGAGGTGGAGCGCGAGGATCTCCCGAAGGTGCTGGCGGCGGACTACCTGAAGTCCGTGGGAAAGAAGGAGTCGGTGCTCGTGATCTCACCGACGCATGCCGAGATCCGGCGCGTCACGGAGGCGATCCGCGAAGGGCTCAAGCAGGAGCAGCGGCTGGGCAAGAGCGAGCGGTTCGCTCTGCTGGAGCGCGTAGACATGACCGAGGCGCAGCGCGGCGACGTGCGATCGTTCTCGGCCGGCCAGGTGCTGGAGGTAATCCGCGGCAAAGACGAGTTCAAACGTGGCCAGCGTCTGGAGGTGGTGCGGCGCGACGACGACCACCTCGTCGTCCACGATAGTGCCGGCAACGAGCGGACGGTTCCGGTGCACAAGATGGCCAAGCACTTCCAGGTGTACGAGCGGCGCTTCGCCGACATCGCGGTGGGTGAGCGACTGCGGATCACGCAGAATGGCCGCACGGCGGATGGCAAATTCAAGCTCACGAGCGGCACGCTGCACACGGTGATCGGCTTCACGCCCGAGGGAGACATCCGGCTCGACAACGGCAAGACCGTGGGCCGCAACTACGCTCACGTGACCTACGGGTACGCAAGTACAAGCTACTCGGCACAGGGGAAGACCGTGGACAAAGTCTTTGTCGCGCAGGGGAACGACACCTTCGGCGGTGCGTCGCGCGAGCAGTTCTATGTGTCGATCTCCCGCGCGAAAGTCGCGCCGATCATCTACACCAACAGCAAGGAGGAGCTGATCGAGTCCGTGCAGGCGAGTTCGCAGCGTGTGGCGGCGCTGGACCTGAAGCCGGCGGCTCGCAGGCCGGAGCCGGATGAGGCAGCGCCGAAGCCGACCGCGGAGGCCGTGCTCAGCGCGCTGCTGCTGGGCCGCGAGAAGTCGCGTGCGGCGGAGCCGGCCGAAGGCGAGGCGCAGCCGCGATCGCCGGCGGAGCGTGTGCCCCGCAGCGCGGAGCCGGCGGTGCAGCCGCTGAAGGAGCAACTGGGACGACGGGTTCTGTACCAACCGGTGAAGCCGGAGGCGGCACCTGCGCAGGTCTTCCAGACCCAGGTGCCGCTGCGGAACGTGCTGGGATCGCGTCACACCCTGAGCGAGGCGCAGGAGCGCGCCCGCCGCGTCGCGATCGAAGCGCAGCAGCGGCTCGACGAGCACCGCGAGCGGCTCGCTGCCCAGAGAGCGCGAACGCGCGGCGCTGGCGCGCGCCGACGCGGAGCGGAAGCGTGCCGAGGCCGAGCGCAAGGCGCACGAGGCCGAGAAAGCTCGCCTGGCAGAGCAGCTCGAAGAGCAGCGCCGCCAGGAACGCGAGCGGGAGCGGGCTCGCGCACGCGAGCAGCGGCGACGTCGTGAGGAGGAACGCGAGCTGGAACGACTCCGTCAGCTCGAACTGGAACAGGACGACCCCGAGATGGACATCGACATCTGAAGTAGCCGAAGGACGAGCGCAGACCCGGACCACGCGGCAGTCGGAGTGAGCGGTCGCCGCGCAGAGCACGGCGCAGCGGTGCGGCGTCGGACGCGACGGAACGCGCACGAAGCGCCAGCGCCGTCGCGGACGATGCCTCAGGCGTGCGGAGTGATCGGCGGGATGCGCGTGAGTCGGCGAGCCGCAACCGCCGATGTCCCTGGCACGCGGTTGATGAGGCGGGAACCGCCCCCCGTCAATAGGGGAGCGGCGAAGCCGGAAGTCTTCGAGGCACGTCGAGCAATCCTTTCCAGTAACGCTCGACAGCCAGCGTCCCCAGCGTCATCACTAAGACAACGGCTGCGACCGCGTAGAGAGCGAGGATGACAGGCTCGGTGCCAAACTCGGGATAGAGACAGGAAGCAAGGAATGCCCACTCAAGCCCGATGGCGAGGTTCAGGATCCAGATCACCAGGCCATCCAGGAGCAGCTCCAGAGGCACAAGGCCCACGAAGATTGCCTGTCCAGTCTCCGGTTCGCGTGAAGGGTCAGTGGCGTTCGACGGCGTCGATTCAATTTCAGTGTTCATGTTGTGTAGTTTTGGCGGCGTCAGCCTGCCCGCGTTGCCGCGGGCTAAGGCTGATGCAAGGGTTTTAGTATTCGTCAGGCAGCAAGAGCGTCGTGCTGCTTCGGTCGGCTTCGGTGATGATCCAGAAGCGGGTGCCGTTCTCTGCCGTATACGCTGACAGAATCCGGAGGTGCTTGTCGACGGCAAAGTCGTTCTCGGCTCTGTCTTCATCGCAGACCTCGCCCCAGTCGCCACGGACGTGGCGAGCGAGGGCGAGCATCACCTCGAAGTGCGGAACGGCCTCGATCACGCCGGGCGTGGCGTAGAGGGTTCCGAGCGGAAACCGGGCGGCCTGGTTCATTAGAACGGCACCTCCTCCGAGTCATTCCCGGAAATGTTCCTGAGCGGTTTGTCCTGCCGACGGGTGGCAAAGCGAACGATCACCCGCGTAACGTCCAGCCGGCCCAGACCGTAACTCCACCCTCGACGCTCGGCCCGTTCGCAGGCGGCTTGTCGCGAGCCGGCGTAGACGTATCGCGAGATCTCGATGAACTCGAACATCTCCAGCCTGACATCGAAAAGCCCCAGCGACGGTTTCTCATGTTCCGCTTTGCGTTCTTCAATCTCGCGAGACAAATCTGGGCGACGCTTGCGGGGTAGACGTGAAAGCGGCTGAATCGCGCCGCCGTAGTGGCGTTCCTCGATCTCGTGCCACTCGATCCGGGCCGTGTCCATCTCGTTGGCGATCTTCATCGCCTCGGCTTCCGTCGCTGCGACGACAGGCACTTCTCCCCAGTAGTCCAGGACGCGGTCGGTCGTCATGCGGTACTTCCGGACCGGGCGAGAGTCGCGGGAGTTATTCATTGTCGCCCCCTCTCTCACGCTCGGCCACATAGCCGGGGAGTGCGGAGCCCCAGCACTTGTAATCCGCCTCGGACCACTCTCTGCGGGTGATATCGCCGCGAATGCTGCACATGATTGCGTGAGCCTTCGTCCGGTCGTAGTCCAACACCTCGCAAGCCTGGTAGTCGAAGCAGTCGGCGAGGATTGCAAGAAGGTGCTGGCCAACCGGCATTTCAAGATAGGCGGGTGATGGCGGCAGGAAGTGCCAATCCGCCGCCCGGCGGTGGTCATCAAGACTGCGGATGCCGTACCGGACTTTGAGGCTTCGTAGGTTGTGCTGCAGGAGCAGCTGGAAGACGGCTTCGTATCGCTGGGCGAGTGTCTGCGGCTGCGGATGCCACCACCCGAGCAGTTCACGCCATCCGATCTTCTGGCCGTCGTCATTGCGGCGGACAAACTCGAAGGCCAGGTTGCTTAGCCCTCCACGTGATAGAAGAAAGGCAGACATTACTCTGCCCTCCCCTCGTTCGGGTTGCTCGCTGGGCAGTACGGCGAAAGGGAGTCGTCGCTCGTGTCCTCGGGTGTGTCGACGGCTTCGCACTCGAAGGCGTAGAGATCCGAGTCGGCCGTGTGCCATTCACCCCGAGGCATACCGCTGGCCACTGATTCGGCCTGCAGTTCGGCGTGCTGCACCGAGGCGGCGATCACTCGCACCGTGGCAAAGAGGTAGTCGGTGCGGTGGACGGTGACGTCGTAGGTCGTGGGAGTCGCTGACGGGAGCGTCTCGGCGTGTCGGGAGGCGTTCGCCTCCGTTGATTCGGGTTGTAGTGTCATATTCGTTTCTGTTGCGGCGTGGGGCTGTCCTGCGGAACGTCCACAGTTTTCCCGCCCTTGGCCTCAACAAGCGGAGCGTGGCCGTCACCAGCCGCAGCGCAAGGCAGGCAAGGTGGAACCGCTCGGAGAGAGGGACCCGCGCAGCGGGGGTGACCTTGCCGGCCGGCGAGGCTGGTATAATCGCGGCCTATGAGGCCAAGGGCGGGAAACGTGGCTAACCGCACACCTAGACGAGCGGAACGCTCGGCGAAGGTGGGCGATCCGGGCCGAAGCGCAGCGCACGGCGGTGATGGTGCGGGCAATGGCCGGACGTCGAGGCCGTTGAACGCACCGCGGCGCAGGTCGGCCCCGAGCAGGCGAGGCCCGGGAGCGGATGCGCAGGGATCGACTGCGTACGACCGCAGTCGCGCTACCATCGCGCACGAAGCCGACGGCGCAGTCGCGGACTGAATCGGATGCGTGCTCGCGTCTCGTGTGAGTCGGCGAGCCGAGACCGCGGAATTGGAACGCGAGCTCGAGCGTGAGGAACGGAAGATGGACCGGGAACTGCGATACTCCAAGGGCAACGAACGAATCGTCCATCTCGGTTGGGACGATCATCAATGCCAGCGTCCATGTTGGGCACGACAGCTAAGTAACCGATAGGCGTTAAGATCAGGCGCGAAGCACCGGTCAAATGGCAATAACCCGGAGTGACAATGGGAGAGTCGTACGTTCGATACATCCTTGACACCGCATCGACGAGTGGCCTGGACATGGTTGTGGCGGAGTTGCCGACGGGAACACATTTCCCCGAAAGTGGAACCGTCGCGACCAAACCAACGCAGATGTGGATAGGTTCCCCGGACGCCACTGTTAAACACTGCGGATGTCTCGCGGATTCGTTCTACTGCGGGCATTCCGATCACGCCACACAGCTGAAACGGCTGTTGCGGATCCTGCTCGATTGGGGCAAGACGGGAGTCCGCGCCGTGCTTTGCTACGAGGGGTCTGTACGTTTCAGCGGCGGGCAACGTCGCACCATGGATGCGGCTATGACTCAATGGAGTATCGTGCCACCCAAGTGCTATGATCTTTCAGATCTCACCCACACCACCGCAATCTTTACAGAGGGACTGAATGACTGGGCCACCATCGCAGCAATTCGCAATGTGCCAGAATGGAACCTCCTGCCGAATACGCACTTCGCGATGATGCGCGTTCATGGCGACGCGGTCCATCGCGGCACACCTAGTCAGCTTGACGAGACACGCGAGTTTTTTGGTTTCATGGATTCAGGCGATCCGCGACACTGCGAGCTGGCGAAGATTGGTGTGTTCCCAGTTCAGTATCCTAAGTTGCGCCACGATTCTATCGCGGGCTGCTACGTGCTTGACGAACCGTGCCTGACATTTGCCATGCTCTCCAACGAGCAAGAACTAGTTGACGTACAAGCTCGGGCATACACCGTTCACGCTGACCCCTCGACCGGGCGTGTCTCTTCCATTCTTTCCTACATCACGAATGCCTCGCAGCGTTTGGCGCTCATTCCCGACCTTCGATTTGGGATCGATCACCACCGTAAAACAGGCCACATCCACCGATGCCGCTGAACCACCAACTCAACTTCACCTTATCTCTTCAGGACTATCAACTCTCCGCTATAGATCGCGATTCTCCGCTCATCGACAAACTAAGGAAATCGGTGACGAAACTGCGTCGGGCTGAAGAACAGATCAACCGACTTCGAGGCCCGATTAGTGAGATCGTTTGGCGGATCAAGGTGGAAGAAGGAATCTCGATCAAATGGCTTACAGACTGCATTGAGGCACTTTGTGTGGAAGCACTGAGCGGTCAACGCAGCGCATCTGCACTTAGGCTCGGCATCTCGGCGTCCATCGATGCACGAACACGGACGCCGGCCAGATTGATGAGCAAATCCGAGCTTGCCTCGCCCCGGGAAAGTGTGCAACGCTCGGAGGCCATGGGAGAACGGGGTGCATTGGGACCGGCCGAAATCGGCGAGTTCGGATCGACCGAAGCGAGCGCTCGTGCCGCCGAGGCGCTCGCTGAGTACTGGCGCAGACTGGCTGTGCGGATTCGCGGATCTAGCGACTCTGTGGACCGACGTTCGCTCGATCCGATTGGCACCATGCGAGATTTCAAGGAACAGTGGCTTGATGGACCTGCCGACCTTTTACTGCGCGAACTGCAGCGACGAATGACGCTGTTATCAGGCATTCGGATCGAGGAAGTCCAAGACATGAGGCAGTTCGCGGAACTGCTGAATGTGAATCTTGAGCGGCTCGGCTCAGCTCTCGTCGAAAAAGGAAACCCCACCCGATTCAAGTTGAAGGTGCACAGGCAAGGCTCATTTTGCTTTCAGCCACCCAGCGGTGATGCACGTTTCGGCTCAAGGAACATTCCCGATGCAACTCGATTCGGCTTAGAAGAAGGGGTTGACTTATCCCGGAAACCGGGATAGGCTATTACAGAGCAAGATATCCCTACGATTCAGGGCTTTCCTGCTAAGCCACCCGACTTCTCAGGCGGCGATGCTTCTTCTTGCAGGCACGATACCTGCGATCGGCGCCTGAGCAACGGGCCACGAAGAGAGGAGTGCGCAAATGCGCGCAGTAGCACCCCAGCGCAACGCGGCCCTTCCGGCTGCTTGCAGTAGACCGCTCGGCGCGGGTTCCGTTTCGCGCCGTCGTCAGTCCGGCCCCGCGATGGAGCGCTTGCCCAACGGCAAGATGGGTCCCCGAGGCGGGCTTAGTCCGCTGGACGAGCCCGTCTTCGACTTTAGCGAACGCAATCCGGATCTATTCGTTGGACTGAGTTCGCACATGGTCCGGCCATTGCACCGAGAACATGTTGGCGAGATCTTCGTTAGCCGACTTCGGTCATCCCAAAGCAGGCCTTGGGTGTGCCCGAATTGTCACCAAGTAAGGAGTGGTCCGCGTTGTCCGGAGTGTGGATTCGGCGATGGGCAGATCGGGACTGGTCGGAAGTGACGCATGCACTATTTCAGGCAGCCCTCGGTCGTAATCCGAGAGCTGCCCATCCTAGACGCCCTAACAAAATGGCAGCAATCAGTGTTGTCCTATCTGTTAGTGCTGTTTTGTTAGGGCGTCAAGTAGCCACCCGCGTGGCTTGGTGTGCGGGCAACTCGTGGCATCCGCGACCTTGTGCTCCAGTTCGTGATCGGTCCACGGTGGATCGCAGCGCGGGTTGTACTCCTGCTTGAGCAGATCGAAAGCCTCGGCTTCGCTCAGGCAGAAGCCGTGAACGAGCACGGTCGCCGCGGCATATGTTCGGCCGTGGCCGCCCTGACCGCTGATCGCCGGCTGCATCTTCCGCAAATACGCTGTCGCGCGCTTGATCGCCTGCGCATGGTCCACAGTAGCGGTTACTGGCGCACGCATGGGTTCCGGTCGCACCTTCTGCTCAAGCGATTTGGCGCCATGTCGGCGGCGAATGATCTCGTCGGCAATGTTTCTCACGGCCGCGGTCAGCACTTCTGCCGACACAGCAGCCGGCTCTTTGTCGAGCCGGTCATACGGCTCCCCGCTCGGATGGATCGACGGTCCGACGAGCGTCTGCGAGCCTGCACCACGGAGTTCGAGCATCGAGCCGCGCGTGACGGGATCCTGATGCCGGGTAGTCTTGATGCCGGGGCAGAAGTACCAGCGATGCGAACGCGGCGACGACGGCCGGCCCGTGTTGCCGGATGTCGGCGGCAGGTACTGGTCGGCAAGTCCCCTCGCCTCTTCGCAGTCCAGATCGACATCGACGAGGTCACGGCTCATCGCGCCGAGGATCAGGCCCACGTTGCCGGCGCGTCGGAACGCCGAACGCAGTTCCTGCTCCTTCAATCGCGTGTGCTGCCAATCCGCGAGAATCGGTGTTTTCTGACCTGCCGCAATCGGCACAACGGCAAACCCGCGCCGCATGTACTGTCGAGCGGCTTCGACGAGCACCGCAGTACGTCCTGAATCGCAATACCGCGCCACGCCCGGCGGAACGTGGCCAAACCCGGCCGACGTCCGCGCCTGCCGCTCCCGCGCGTCTGTCATGATCCGACGCTAGACCGCCTTTGCAGCGTGACGCAAGCACTTTTCTTTGTCCGGCGTCAGCGACGTGATCGACGGCGGGTCGCTCTTTGGGCTTGGCATCGACGGCCAGTTCTGACAGCATTGATCCATGTCCGGACAGCCTGAGTTCCCCTCCCCCGGGCCCATGGGCACACCGTCGCCCCTGGGTTCGGCAGCGAAGGTCTGGACACCCACGCTCATCGACTGGTCAGTGAAGTTCCCGCGCTCTCCCCAGCACCTCTCCAATCAGCTACGCGGCAAACGCTTCAACGCGGACAAGCCGCAGCTAGAGCTTTTCGATCGGACCTACGAGAGCCTGCCCGACGACGTCCGGCGGGACGTCGATCGTCACAACATCAAGGTCGTCGGTTTCAACCTCTCGGTCCCGCAGCAGAAGTGCTACGAAGCCGCGCTCTATCTGCTGACGGCGACGGGCGGCAAGTCCCAGCGCATCGTGTTTACTCCCGACGACTGGATTCGTGCGTATGGCCTGCAGAAGCGGGAACGGAACACCCGCGACACATCGGAGATCAGCAGCTTCGAGCGCGATGAGGCCTTCGCGGCGCTGATCTCGCTGGGCGTTCTGCCCTGGCTCATCCAGTACCGCCGCATGGTCGATGGCCGATGGAAAGAGGTCACCCGCGTGGCGCCGCTGTGGACCTGCGGCACCCAGCGTGACAGCGCTGCCCAGCGCAGCACTCCGGATTCGGCTCGGCCCCTCACGAGCCAGGACCTGGCGCCCCTCGTGCACACCTTCAAGAACGCCGAATACATCGAATTGGAGTTCAACCCGGTGTGGTTCGATCAGCACGACTCCTTTTACTTCTACAAGCCGGCCCACCTGCACCAGCGCATCGGTCTGGCCATCTCCGGCAACGTCAGGCGTAACAACCGCTACGTCCACGCCTTCCTCGACTGGGTCTTCTCGGAAGTGGGCCGCATCCGCGTTCAGGAGCGCCAGCAAGAGCCCGAAGCCGGTGAAGACGGCAACGGGACCGACTGGACCTTCTCCGAGGGACTCACGGAACTCGCGCTCCAGTTGCGGATGGCTTCTCAGGTAAGCAAGCGCAACTGGTCACGCATCAGGAAGACGATCACCGACTGCGCTGTTCTCGCCCGCGACGCGCAGATCATCACCCTTTATGAATGGCGTGAGGATCAGCTCGCCATCACGTTCAATCAGAAGACGTTTACCCTGCTGGACCAGTACCACGAGGCGCTGGCAGTCAAACGCGCCGCCAGCGAACAGCGCCGCAAGGTGCGGAAGACGTCGGGCAAGCCCGAGGTGGACGGCGTCGCGTGGCCCTACCCTCGCCCGGTCAAGGACTACACGCCCGGTCAATTGAAGGAGTTCAAACTGGGCCAGCTCGCCGAACTCGCGAAGCTGCGGCAGAAGGCCAAGGAACGCGCCTGTCCGCCAGCCAGATGGCAGCTACCGCCCGCGGCCGCCGACCGCAGAGGAAGCGAAGACCATCGCGTTCCATGACGCAGTGGTGAAGATGATCGAACAGGCATTGGTACCCAAGCCCGTCACGACTTAGCGGCTAACGATCATGCACTGACCCGATCCGCCAGTGGCTCGAAATCGAAGCCGTTCTGGAACCGCGCCCGCGTTTTGATGGAGCCATTGTAGGCTGGTTCGATGGGCGTGCGGTGATCCGTTCAACGACGCGGCGCCCGGGACGTCCGCCGCGTGACGGCTGGCCACGACTTGGGTCTGGTCCCCGGCCGCAGAACGAACCATCGATGACCGAAAGACGCGTCGACTCGCGTCCCACGGCTCCAGCACGTCCGGGGCCGCTTGCCCTTTCGAATGGCACGTCGCTGCTCCGAGCGGCCGAAGCGACTTCTCATGGTCTGGATCCGGCGTGAGCGGAATGTAGCGCCTCCGCGCAGTGCCAACGGCCGATCCACCGATCCACTCGTATGACATTGGCGGGTTGCCGCCGGTCCTGCGGAACATCCGCAGTCGCTGTGGCAACTTCCGCAGATAGGGTGGCACGCTCCGCAGAGGCGGGGGCACTATCCGCATATGTGGTGGCGTTTTCCGCAGGTGTGGTGGCGCGGCGGATTCACAACCCACTGATCGTGAACTCGATCCGAACTCACCGCCGACAGAATGAAAGAACAGAAGAATAATGAAAGAGAATGCACCCGCCCTGTTCGGGCGTGCGTCGTCCGCTGAACCCCGCGCTGGACGGGGCGCGGGGCCACGCGGCCGCGAGCTAACGACCGCCACCAGTCCTGCGGATCGCCGCGAAAGGCTGCGTATGCGTCACATACGCAAGAGCGGCTCATGCTCATTCGCTCAAGAGCGGCCATCGCTGCAACGTCGACTCCCCTTCCCTCTCCGTACTTTATCGATCGAAGCCGCGCCACCAGTTCTGCGGAAGCACGCGTGAGAGATGCTCACGTGTCACAAGCGCAAGAGCATCTCTTCGCCACGGGATGTGCCGATGCGGAAAAGCCGTTGAGCCCAATCGCCGTTGTTGTGCATGAGCCGCTCATGCGGATGAGCCGCGCCTCGCCGGGGCGAGCACTGCACGCGTGCGAGGGTCGTCTTCGCAGTCCACGCAGAACGAGAGCATGCAGCCTGGCGCTGCCCCCGCGATGTCAGGTGCGAATGTCCCGGGACGCCACCAGTCCTGCGGAAGCACATCTGAAAGCCGCTCATGTGCCAGATGTGTAAGAGCGGCGCATCGCCGCCGGTTCTGCGGAGAAGTGCAAATGCCGCTGATCATCAAGGCCGCTATTGTGCGTGAGCAGCTCAGGCGCTCTTCGGCTCATCCGTCGAAAATGCTTGCGCCGCATTCGACGCTGCGCTTAGGCTCATGGGTAGCAGCGGATCATGTGCTTCATGCACAAGAGCCGCTCATACACCACATGCCACAATCCATCGCATTCGTGAACGGGAAGGGAGGCACCGGGAAGTCGACGCTGTGCCTGATGATTGCAACCGTGCTTCAACTGCATAAGCAGCGTGTTCGGGTCGACGATCGTGATCCGCAGGGCAACTCGACGGCCGCCGCTCAGCAATCGGGCATCCCGACCGAAGGGGAGGCGGACTTCGTGCTGATCGACACGTGCCCGGACATCGAGCGCCCCAGCACGCTCGCCGCCATCCGCGAGGCAGACCTTGTCGTGATCGTCACGCGCCCGGAGTTCTTTGACGTCGCCTCGACGCTGGCCACGGCCCAGGTGGTGCAGCGTGAGCGGCCGGCAGACGCGCGGACCTGCGTGGTCTTCAACCAGGTGCGGCCGCAGACGCTCGTGGCCAAGGAGATGCTCGACACGAAGAGCCGAATCCCATTCCCCGTTCTGTCGATGATGCTGCCCCAGCGCGCCGCCTACAGCCGGGCTAACCGTTTCGGCTGGAACACGCTGACACCGAAAGAGCGGGTGGAGGTGCTGGAGCTGTCCATTCAGGTCCTCGATCTGCTCAGCGGCTCACGCGTATGAGCGGCTCATCTGTCACTTTATGACCAAGCCCTCCCATTCCAGCAGCACGGGACCGAGAGCCCTTCAGGCGGCGAGCACACTCGACGCCTTGCTGAACAAGGCCGTGCAAGCCGACCGCCGTGCCAATAAGCCGGTGGTGCCGGCGGCCACGACCGTCCCCGCTAAAACGCCTGCATTGGAGAAGGCGGAGCCGGCGGACGCTCCACGTCCCAAGCGCATCTACAACCCGAATCTGGAGCGCTGCACGGTGCGCTTCACACGGGAAGAAGCGCAGAAAATCGAAGAGGCGAGGGGAAAGCTCCGGGCGCGGGGCTACAAACTCAGCGATTCGGCG
Organism: Tepidisphaeraceae bacterium; assembly: GCA_047600945.1. Lineage (GTDB taxonomy): Bacteria > Planctomycetota > Phycisphaerae > Tepidisphaerales > Tepidisphaeraceae > JASGKC01. The sequence goes on from JASGKC010000001.1 coordinate 251,960, forward strand.
GTCTTTCGTCTGGCGCTCAACACGCTCGATGCGAACAGCGCGTCGGAGGCAACGCTGCGGGCGTTGATGGTCGCGGACACGCGGCGCAAGCGAGGGTAGGGGAGACGGCGGCGAGCGGTAGCCGACCACGCCACAGCTCCTGCGCCTTCCTCAGTTCCTTCGCCCTGCTCGTCAGTTCATCGCGCCAGGAGGCACAACCCGGCGCGCCTCGGGTGGAACGATCGCAATCATCAGCTTCGCCGACGCGAGGGCATTCAGATTGTCGAGCAGCTCGTCATACGTGTCGCCGAGCACCTGCGGCGATTCGACGAGCACGCCATCGAAGCGGTCGCCCGACTTCGCTTCAGCGATGAGTGCGTTCAGCTGATCGAACTTGTGGGTGGTCGCCGTGAAGTCACGGGCGTACGACGCCATGCGCAGCTTTGCCATGGCCCCGAGCGTAACACGCGCGGTGCCCGCCCTGCGGCCCAAACTCAGCGTTCAACCACCGGCCCCCGAAAACCCTGTCAAGAGAATCTCACTGGAACATGGCGGAAGCATTCCGGCCCGCGCGGGTCCGCGCGGCGAGCCGGGGAGGGGAGCGCGGCGCGGAAATTGTCGCGTCGGCCCGGCGAGCCAAAAAGCAGGGTTATCCTGCGTGGCATGCTCGGGTGCCGACACAGATTTGGATTGACCTTCGCGCGCGTCCGTGCACGCTCGATCGTCAGCGGCAGCCACCCTGCCGCCCATGGTGTCCGGCAGCTCTCACAGTCAATTCGGCGTGGTCGTCGCGTATCTCGTCCCGGGATTCGTGGCGCTGCTGGGCCTGCTTCCCGTGTTCCCCATGCTCAGCCAGTGGCTCTCGCCCATCCCCTGGGGCGAGTACGGCGAGATGGGGCTTGGGCCCCCGATCTACGCCCTGCTCGCAGCCACCGCGGCCGGCATGGTGACCAACTACGTCCGGTGGTTCTTCATCGACTCGCTGCATCGGACAAGTGGCGTTCGCGGCCGGACGATGAGCTTCGCCCGGCTCGGCGAGCAACTCGAAGCCTACCACTACCTCGTCGAACAGCAGTACCGACACTACCAGTTCGCCGGCAACATGCTCGTCGCCATCCCCTTTGCCTACACGATGAACCGGCTGTTCTGGCCGTCGGCTCCGTTCGGCGTCAGCACGGACGCGGCGGTGCTGCTGATCTGTCTCGTGCTCTTTGTCGGCTCCCGCGACACGCTGACGAAGTTCCGTTCCCGCGTCGATCAGTTGATCGGCTCTGCCGATCCGGTCGACCGCGCCGCGGAGGAAGGAGGATCGACCATGGCCAACGGAATCGACCATCCCAAGCCCAACCCCGCAGACAAGCCTGCGGCGCCGGGCACGACCAAGGGCGCGCCGCCTGCAACAAGCAAGCCTGACTCGCCCAAGAAGTGACCCCCTCGCTGGCCCTGGCACGACGCCGGGGCCAGTCTCGTTTTGTCGTTCGGTGTCAGAACAGCGGTCGGCAAATGCGCGTCGATGCCGTCGCAGCCACCCTGCGCCGCTCTGGAATTCGCTGCGCACAACCTAGGGATCATGAGGCGCTTGGAATCGCGGGCCGCAAATGCAGCACGTGCGGCCCGCGCGTGATTCACTTATGCACCATGGCAGGCGCTACACCCACAGCGGGTACGTGGTCCTGGTAAAGCCGTTCTGCTGACTCCACACCAACAGGTCGTCGAACTCGCACACGTTGTCGTAGTCAAAATCGCCGTGTGCCCAGTTGGCGGTTGTCGAGAGATAGTTCGTATAGATGATACCGTAGTCAGTGATATCGACCGTGCCGTCACCGTTGGCATCACCTGCCAACAGCGGCTTGATGAGAATCTGGTTTGACGCTGCGCCGCCCACCGCGTCGGTGTTCCCGTTGAAGTAGCCGATGCGCCACTTGTTGCCCGGATTCGCCGCCACCCGACTGCTCGTCAGGCCCGTTCCCGCCCAATTGCCGCCGTTGTAGGCAGACGCGAGATAGCCCCGAATGGTGCTCGTAGGATCAGTGCTGAAGTTGATTCTCGTGGTGTACTGCTGAATATCCAGCGAGCCGCCGCTCGCGATGCCAAGGGCGCCCGTAATGAGCGTGTCCCCGAACGTCTTGAGCGTTCCTCCAGAGAGGATTCTGAAGGCCGGAAGCCGAATTCAGCTGTCCCACGTTGAACGCGCCGCTGCCGACCTGGACGGTGGCACCGGTTCCGATTTGAACGACGTCGTACTGATTGGGGATTCGCGTTGCGGGTTGCCCCGGCTGGCCATACAACGGATTGGGGAGGTCCCACGTGGCAGCAGCAGACCACGAGGTCGCGGTTCCCACGCGGTTGTTGATCAACTGCTCGTAGGCTCCCATGTCCACCGTGCCACTGCTGCTTCCCTGGGTAAAGATTCTGGTTCCGTTGAACGTCTGCCCGACGATGTCCGATGTGATGCCGACATTGTGCTGGCTTGTCCCTGAGGCAATGTACGCGTTGTTGCCTTGGTCGACTACCGGTGAGCCGAGGCGCAGCTCCAGGTTGCCATAATGCTTGAACGTCGACGTGAGCTCCGGCGCCTCGACAAACAGAGGATCGGCATTGACGTTGTTGGTGCCGGAATAGCCGCCTTCGACGTCGCTGTAGTTCACCGAGGCCGTGCTGCCCGAGGCCAATGAGATCTCTCCGCCGACATCGTGCCACAGGATCGAGTTTTCGACGGTGATGGCGTTGTTGTTCAACGCGTAAATCGCACCGCCGTTCGCCCCGGCTCCGTTGTTCGCGGTGAATGTACAGTTGATGACTTGTGCGCCAGTTCCGGAACTGACTGTTAGGGCGCTGCCAGACCCCCCCGAGGTATTGCCGACGAAGCTGGAACTCAGCATCTTGGCGGGGTAGCCCAAAAATGACCCGGTGTGGCAGATCGCCCCGCCAGATGTGCCGCAACTGTTCCCTTGGAACGACGTGTTGTTCGCCTCAACGATGCTGCCATTGCTGTAGATCGCCCCCCCTGCGGTCGAGGCGCTGTTGCCGAAGAACAGGCTGTTCTCGGCCAGCACGATTGACATGACCTGCTGATAAATGGCGCCGCCAGCACCGGCCGTCGCGGTGTTGTTACTGAAGGTGCAGTAGCTGAACGCCGTATCGGTGTCATAACTCCAGATTGCCCCGCCGGCGGTTGCGGTATTGTTCGAGAACGTCGTGCGGGTGACGTTGATGTTCCAGACGGTGGAGTGGACTTCGTAGTTATAGACCGCGCCGCCGAGGACGGCGTTGTTTCCGGTGAAGGTGCAATCGAACGTGTAGGGGAGGGCGGCCGAGTACAGTGCTCCGCCATATCCGTCGGTGCCAGTTCCGTTTGCGTTGCCGCCGGTGATGGTGAGTCCATCCAATCGACCCGCTTGGCTATCTGACGCATTGCTGGCAGTCGTCAGGACGTGATAGCTGTTGTCCGCTGAATTGCCGACTGTACCAATGTCACCGGAAAGAATAGTGGGATAGACGGCGATGTCTCGTTCGTCCGACGTTTGGTTGCTGCCGTTTCCAGCAACATAGCCCCTGAATCCTCCTGTGAGCTTCCAGCCGTATTGCAGCTCGAAGGCGTCGGTTCGATTTGAGCCTGGCTTGTAAGTACCGTCCGCGATCCAGATGTCCCCCGAAGTCCCGGTCGCGAGGGCCGCTTGAAGGGTCGTGTAGGCGGTGTTCCACGTGCCGCCGTCTTGGACCGGCCCAAGGGCGTTGGCGTCGACAAAGATTGCCATCAATGCTCTGCTTTCGAGCGACTCGATGGACGAACGAAGGACGTAGGAAGAACGAACGGACGAAGGTAAGGTGCTTCTCATGTGACTCCCAGAAATGGTAGGAGCAGACGCCCGTCTGCTAGTGTGGGCTGAGTGTAATGGTTGCACCGCCCACCGTATTTCATTTGCTTGCGACCGAAGGTTTTTTCTTCGACTGTGCGATCGTTGTCCTGGATGCGTTTCTTAGCTGCTCTCAGTGGAACGATCAGACGGTCTGGTACTCGTCCGACGAAACGCGGCTCCACCATTTGAACGCACGCGGGAACGCGAACGTGTTCTGCCCGCCATTGGACCTGAGACTTCGGCGAGTTCCGCAAGGCAGCCTGACGTGCCAAGCCATGTCGCGATTCGAGTGGGTGTCTTCCCCTCTTGCGATCTCGACGATCCACTTGCGGGGCGCAATCTTCAGCCGCCGCCGTCGAACGGCCCGGTCTAGCGCCTGCACGAGTGTGACGTGCTTGCCCGCACCGACCAGACCCACCATGAAGCGCCCCTCGCTGGCCCCGGCGGATCGCCGGGGTCAGCCTTGCCGTGGCGAGTTCCGCTAGAAGAGATTCAGTTGCTCGCCGATGCCGCCACGGGCCTTCGCCGCTTCGGCTAGACGGACACGGCGCAGCAGCGCCTTCACGATCGATGCCTCCCGGAAGACCGCGTTGTACAGGCTCGGCATCGCCTCGGCCCACAGCGTCACCGGCGTCTTGCCGAAACGCCCACTGGTCTTGTCGTGAGCGGACAAGCGGCGGGGCCCTTCATCCCGCAACGCGCGATACCGAGCGACGGCCTGCTTCATCGCCTCTTCGTGTCGGGCAAGCCTTTCCACGTCGTCGCCTTTACCCTTGGGTTCGGAGGCCAGACCGTCAAGCTGGTCGATCGATGCTTCCGGTGCCGCGTGGATGATCCGCTCGGGCTCAACAGGGCACCCGCCGCGATGGTAGTAGTGTGGATGGTCCGGAGGATAGCCGACCTGACGGCGGCCGATTCTGAACGGCCCCACCACGTCAGCATTCCACACGCATGCGTCCGGCGGCCAAACGCTTGGGCATTGGTCGTCAAACCACTTGATCGAACGTTCGCCCCGCTCGGCGTCGTCGGAGACGGAACCGATCTCGGTCGGCAACGGCAGTTCACTGCCGCCGAGTTCGATGATCAGCGTGCCAGACACCGCCGCCACGCAATGCCGGTCGAAGGCGCGCCGCGCCGCCCGACCGAACGCTTCTTCGTACACGTCAAGAAGCTGGCGGTGTTGCCGCCAATGGCCGCGAATGAGCTTCCTGTAGTCAACGGGCTTTGCCTTCGGGCCCAGCGGCTTGCCGGTGGCGGGATTGAGATTCTTGCGTCGGCAGTCATAGACACGACTGATCGCAGACAAGTTGCCCACGATCTCGCGTGCATGCTCGTTGTGAATGGAGGCAATCTCGCGGGGCGTGGGCGCCTCGCCGCCGCGTTCCTGATTCAGCACGCCTTCACGAACGGCCGCTTCGATCGGCACCGGGAACCCATACAGAAAGTCCCACGGCGGCGAATCTTTGAGCACCGGCTCACGCGAGGGCGCGGGCTTGCGAGAAGGCCTAGGCTTGCGCGAGGGTCGGGGAGCTTTAGCCATGCGCCGCGTCGGTCGCCACCCGGTCGTCTGCCTGCGCGTCAGGCTTCACGTTCAGGATCCAATCCGCCGCCTTCTGGGCCGCCCCTGCCGCCGTCACGACTAGCTTCTTGTCGGCCTTGAGCACACCCAGCCAGCCGGAAATGTAGGCAGCTTGGTTGAGGATCACCGCCGGCGAGATGCCGGCTTCGGCGGAGAGGAACGCCGCGGCCATCTCGGCGACCAGTTCTTCTCGGCCGTAATCGGGGGTTCCGAACGGCTTGGGATCGGTGTCGAGCTTGCGGTCCAGCCGCTTGCTGTGGCCGGTCGAGTGACTCAGTTCGTGGAAACGCGCGCTGTAATACTCGTCGGTGCTGGTGAAGCGGGTGGGGTGGGGGAGGTGCACCTCGTCGTCCTTCGCCCGGTAGAATGTCTGGCTGCCGCCGTGGATCACCTTCGGGCCATCCGGGTAGCCGTTCACGATCTGCTCAGCTCGTTCGACGGGCTTGAACTCGCTCGGCATGAACTTCGGCGCATCCGGGACCTCGATCCCTTCGCACTGCGCCGCATTGAAGACGTTGTAGTGGCGCAGCAGGAAGCCTGGCCTCTTCAAGGGCTTGCCGTTCTCGTCGAGCTGCTGGTCCTTCGGCTCGAAGCGCTTCCAGAACACGACGACGCTGGACCGCTCGCCTTTCTTGACATGGCCGCCCCGCTGCACCGCCTGCTGATAGGTGAGCCAGTAGCAGGACTCGTAGTTCCTGGCGAACGCCGTGAAGGCGAGCAGGAAGATGTTGATCCCGCGGTAGCGTTTGCCGCTGGAGAGGTTCCTGGGGTGTCCGGCGGCCCCGCGACCGAGGATCGGCGAGCGCCAGGGCACGACGCCTTGATCGAGCATCTCCACGACACGGGCGGTGACGTCGGCGTACAGGTCTTTCGCCGGGGAGGCGGAAGACGACGATCGGTGCGTGCCCAACCGGGCAGACGTCGCACCGACGACAGGGGTGGGTTCAGTTCCCTCGGCCATATGGCCTTGGGTCTAGCGCGGGTGGAGGAGGGAGCGCAAGCGAAATCGACATCGTCAACGTGCTCTGGATACTCGTGCGCCGGCGACACTCCACCATCACACCAGAGTTGCGCCTCACGCCCCCCGGCGCAGAAAAAGCCCTTCGCGACCGCCTGCATCCGCGATGCATCATCGAACCGGCGCTTGAACGTCTCATTCACGCAGCCGTACCACCCTGTACCACGTTGACATGTCGGAGCGGATGCAACAACGCCTCGGCGCTTAGCATCCGACATGTTCCGAAACGCTCATGGGAGGGCCGACGGGTTGCCAGGATGTGAAGTGATCGAATCAACTTCGAGTAGATCATCGCCAACGACGGCTTGGATTCGCTTCGCCGGGCGATGGATGACATGAACGAGCCGGTCCATTCAGTTCCGAAGTGCGTGTCATGCCGGCGCATGTTGCACCCGCCCGCCCCTGCTAGACCGGCGACGACCCGTCCAAGTCTGCGGCAATCTGCAAGCCATCTGCCGCAACGGCCCCGGACGGTTCATCCACACCGTCGATCCCGATCGCGAGGCCTGATAGCCATAGATTCAAGCCATGATCGTCCGCACCCGGGCATCAGCCTGCTCCAAGCCCGACTGTCCTACGGCGTCGATAATCCCGCCAGCGAGTACGACGCCGAGGAGAGGATGAATCAGCACACCCACGTCCGTGGCTGTAGCCTCATTGACTCCTTGCAGTTCCTCCGACAAACAAGCAGGCCGGGGCATTGGCCCCGGCCTGCACTCACACGGACCTCTGTCGTAGATGTTCAGGCGAGAACGTCATCGTTCGCATCCTTCTGAACCGTAGATGATGTGACAGATGGTGCCGCGACCGCCACGTTGCTGAACAGCTTCGTCCCGTACCTGGAAGCAAGCTGGAGCAAGTCGCTGAACGCGACCGTGCCGTCCGCGCTGTAGTCGGCATTGCCCTGGCTAAACGTCCGCCCCGATTGGCCGTAGTTTGCGGCCAGGATGAGCAGGTCGTTGAAGTTGACGGTTCCGTCCCGGTCGAAGTCACCGACGAGCACGTGGAAGCCCGCGTTGATTGCTGACTCGTTGCCAGGCCCGTTGGGGGCGTGAATGCTGTTCGGCGCGATGGACACCGAGTACATCCCGTCCGGGAGCACACTGCTAAACTGCAGCGTCGCAGTGGTCGCCGAGCCCGCCGCTGAGAGCTGGAGGGCATAGCCCGACGCGTCCACTACCGTGTTCGTGGTCGTATTGGTGATCACAAGGTCGGCCGGCTCAAGGCTGCCCGACACGTCTTGGTCGAAGACCATCGCCAGCGCCTGGGAGGTTTCGAACGCAAACGCGGACGAGACAAGCGTGGGCGCCGGATTGACCACGTCGTTGCCGCCGATCCGGATGTTGTCGATTCCGACCCACTCGTCATTGCCAGCCGCGTTGAAGGTGGCGATGCGCACCTGGACCAGCTCTTGCCCGAGTGCGTCACCGGGCAACGAGGCGAGCATCGGCGTGACCATGTCTGCCAGCGACGGGCCGCTGGTCGCGTCAGCGAGGAAGCCGATTTCCGTGAAATCGCCGCTGGAACCGATGCGATAGCCGATCGAGATCGACTGCTCGGCGTTGTCCGTCGAGCCGTCAATGTCACGGGCGTCGAACTTCACGTCCACCGCAGACATGCCCTGCGTGTTCACATCAAAGACCAATTGCGGTGTAGGTGCCGCGGTCGAGCCTTGAAGGGCCACGGTCGGATCGGCCAATCCGTCGAACTCGCCTACGCCTCCTTGCGACTGTCCGGCGGGATTCGCCTGGTTTGCGATGACATCAACAATCCCGGCATCTCTTTCAGCGTCGCTGAGATAGCCGGTGATGTTCTGTACGGAATCCCAATTGTCGTTCGACGAGATGAGATCGGCATTGCTCCAATCCTGAACAAGCGGGCCGCTGCTGAGTTGCTGGCCATTGGCGTCGACAACCTTGACCGTCCGCGACGAGCTGGGGTTCAGTCCCGCTCCACCGGTCGGATTGCTGAGCGCAAAGGTGAACTCTTCGGTGAGTTCATCCAGCGCGTCCTTGCTAACCGGGATGACGACGTCCTTCGACACTTCGCCGTCGGCAAATGAGAGCGTGCCGCTGCTGGCGGTGTAGTCCTGACCCGAGACGGCGGTTCCGTCGGTCGTGGCGTAATTGACCGTTACCGCCCCACCGCTACCACCTTGGCGAGTGACCGTAATCACTGCGCCGCTTCCGTCTTCGCGAACGCGAAGCGTAGCCGAATCGACCTGGAAATTGCCCGGCGGAGAGACAATCGGGGTTGGCTTCACCACAATGTTGTCGATGCCGACCGCTTCGTCATTGCCGGCCGCGTTACCGGTGATGATGCGGACCTGTAGTTGCGCTTGATTGCCAGCTTCGGCAGGCAGAGTAACCGCAACGGGTGTCACCTGCGTGGCAGTGCTGACGGTCGTCGCGTCGGCAACGTAGGCCCCGGGGACGTTGGTCCATGTGCCGCTGGGGCTGGTGCGGTATTGAAGCGCGACCTTCTGGATTGCGTTGTCGGCACTGCTGTCGAGGTCGCGCACGAGGTAGCTCACGTCGACGCTCGACACGCCACTGGTGTCGACGTGGATTTGGATGTACGGACTGCCGGCGCTGTTGGAACCTTGCATTCCGATCGTCGGGTCGGCCAGTTCGAACTCCGTCACGCCGCCCGTCGTGAATGTGTTGGGATTGGTTTGATTGGCGTTGACGTCAACAGTTGTACTCGTGCCAGTAATCGTAGCCGGGTCGGCACCGCTGGCCGTACCAAGTCCGCTCAAGAAACCGACGATGCTGTGCACGCCCGACCAGTTGTCGTTGACGGTGATCTGGTTGACGTCGGTCCAGTCCTGCGCGAAGTCACCAGAGGACAGGGCATGATACGTTGCATCCATCAGGCTGCGCAACTCAAGGCCGTCGATCAGCGATGTTTGTCTTGCACGGTGGCGACGACGACGTATCCCGCTTCGAGATTCAATCGAGAGCATGATCTCCCATCCTTTTGCTGGCATCACGGCGCCGCTGTGCGGCCGCCGCTCAGAATTGAGGGGAGTTGGGTCACCAACAAGATGATCCGATCGCTCCCCGAATGAGCACGATTTATAGAACCGATTCGCGCTTGGATTGAACTCGCCGCATGTTCCAGTTCAGTTAAATGCGCTCGACATTCATCAATCGATCCTGAGTGTAGACTGATTACCGAAGTAAAGACTTGCTGTTTCGGTCGTGCACTCCGCGCGCGGCAAAGACGTTCCTCGCGGCATCCAGAGCGATGGGTTCAGCGCCTGGGTCCCGCTCAGGGTGTCGACATGGCCATCAAAGAACACGGCGTTCATTCGGAACGACTTGGTCTTTGAGCCGGGCTTCCGGACGGCATGGCGCATCGCGTAGACGATTGGCTTTCCACTAAGGAACGAACGGGAGTAGGGACTCCACGGGCCGTAATCCGCGTAATGGCCGCCCGGACTTGTACCGGAATTGTCCCAGCCCAAGTTGTAGTCCGGCGGCTGGGAGTCGCCGTTGGTCCACCGTGCCCCATCCGACATGAATATCTTGCGGCTCGGCGCTCCGACATCGTCAATAGAAGGCTTAAAGTTTCCCGTATTGATGTAGGGCTGGTACATCGAGATGTCGCCACCGGACGAGCGATACACATACTGGAACAGGCTAGCCGTGTTGTATGAGATCATCCGCGTCGTGACTTTGATGGGCGAAGATGAGTACGCGGGAGCGAGGATGTTGTTCTCAGGGCACTGGAAGGCCTTGTAGTTGCACAGATAGTTGAAACGAGTCGTGCGATCGGCTCGTGATCCACCGAGGACAAACTTCGCCCCCATGATCCGCGCGACGGGTGCGGTCCAGTCCCACGTCTGACAGACCTCAGGACAATTGTCGTCGCTGGCCGCGAAACCTGGCCTTTTGAGGAAGGCTCCCGTCGTCCAAGCGTTGCCAAGGATCGCCCCTCGGTTCTGCGTGGCGTACTGCATCATCGAAATGCCGATCTGCCGCAGATTGGTGGCGCATTGAAGCGTGTAGGCAGAACGCCGCGCCTGCGAGAGCGCGGGCATCAATAGTGCGATCAGCAGTCCAATCACACCGATCACCACAAGTAATTCAACAAGCGAGAAGCCATACGCGGCATTGCGGGAACGAGACATCTCAACAACTCCTGCGGTATAAATGTAGTGACAGCTACCGATCAGCACGCGGATCGACCGCGCGACGAGAGGTGTACTCTTGTCGTGTAACGGGTGGCTTGCGGCCGGCACTCGGCTCAGGATTGTGGCCGACGACGAGTCGATCACAGTCCGGACAGAACGTCGGACCACTTTTGCCGGCGAGCTCATTCAACAGAACCCAAGTCGGCGTCTTCTTTGTGCCGCCTTCCTTGGTCCAGTAGCACGGCTCGGCCGGAAAGGCGGTGCGGCGGCCCGTGTACGGAGACGTCAACGGCAGTTCGTCGCCGAGCGCATTGACGTGATCGAACGTCTTGCCCGTCTCCGAGCAGATAAACATCGTGTGATAGGCGGTGTCCGGGACATCGCTTGATGTGAAATACCAAGCCGACAGTCCGGCCATTGCAGCCGCGCTGACGCTGAAGGCAATCACCAGATCCTGCCGCCGTAACGCCGCGATTCGTTTGAGGCAGTCCGAAAAGCTGGCACGGCGTGTCAGGCCTTCACTCATTAGATGATTTTGTAGGGTGAGTTTGCGAGTGGAGAGTTAACCCACCATTTAGGTTGGAATACGAATGTGCGTGATTTTCAGGGGAAACCTACCAAACCAAATCGAAACGCAATTCGATATGAATCCTATTGCTAAAAAAGCCCCGCCGTAAAGATAGCAGAGTAGAACCCAAGCCGTTCCGGCATCTTCTCCGGGGCCGTCTCGGCACGCTGCCGTGCTCACATTTCAGAGGTGCGAAAATGCTTTCTGCTCAACTCCGTGGTCGCGCTGCGCTTTTGCTGTCCGTCGCGGCTGCCCTGTCATGTCCATCGTCTGGCCAAGCAGCAATTCTCCTGACGAGTGGTGGTTCAACCTCGGTGCCTCCCTCGGCTTTCGTTCGGTCGCCGGCCTCGACGCCGAACCCGCTGACGACCGTCAGCGCCAGTCAAACCGGCGGCTCGTACCTGTTCAGCGTGGGCGGCGTCACCGGTGTGGCAACTGTCGCTTCGGGATCGCAATCGTCGCCGAACTTCGCGCTCACGGTCACCAATAACACGGGCCGCACGATCACTGGACTCGCGTTTAGTGGCCTAGTTGCCCAGTTGAAGGACAATTCGAGCAACCAAAACGAGACACTGAACGCCAGCGTCACGGGCCTGTCGGGGATTACGGCCAGCGCGTTGAACATTACCGCGGTGTCCAACAATGGGGATACGTCCTCCACCGTGAGCAATCCGCCACTCACCAAGGCGTATTCGCCGGCGGCATTCACCGGTTTGAGTTTCGCCAACAACGCAAGCTTCACGGTGACGTGGACCGACTCGGACAACGGCGGAACCGACGCCATGTTTGGGCTGGCCAACCTCGCCATCGCCGCGACCCTTCAGCCGACGAATGTCGCACCGACGTATTCCGCGCACGCCGCTAGCAGTAGCGCCGCACCCAACTACACGTTCACCGTTGACTTCGGCAAGGTTCCCGGCATGAAGCAGTTCTCGCAGACGATTACTGCCACTGACTCAGACAGCGGTAACGTCATCAACTTATCTGCGGGCACGCGGTCGGTCTCGGGCGGCATGGCGTCGCTCGTCAATCTGTCCGCGACCGCGTTGCCTGGTGTCGGTGGTTCATCGAGCGCGTCGCTTGCTCTCGCGGGTACCCTGGGCTTTTCTGGCACGCCCTACACGGTGACGTACCCCCTGAATCTGACAGACAACGTGATCGGAAGCCCCCTACAGGGCAGCGTGACTATCCAAGTCGTTCCCGAGCCCGCAGCACTCGCTGTGCTGTGCGCATCGTCCGTGCTCTTCCTGCGCCGCCGTGCGGTGCTGCGCGTCTTGTGATGCATGAGATGCGCTATCGACGATGCGACAACGGGCTTGTCCGGCAGGATAGGTATTGCCATGGCACCACTTGTGAGCGAGAGTTACGGGATACGGTGGCCGGGGGGCCGCCAACGTTCGAGGGTTTTTAGAGAAAAGGCGACACCGTCCGTGAACACCGGTAGAGACCGACACCGTTTCCAACGCGCGCTCGTTGTGCTGATGACGCTGGCCTGCCCAGTGCCCGCGCTGGCGCAACTGCGCATCGTTTCACTGAACGCTGCCAACTCCGGCTCGTCCACCTCCGGCCCCCGCGCCGGCATGGACACCATCCTGCAAGCGATCGGCTCGACCGTAAGCGACGACCCAACATTGCCCGGCAGCACCGGCATCGCCAAGCCGATTAGCGTCCTTTGCCTTCAGGAGTCGCGCGGGTCGGCCACTACCGCCACAAGCTACGCCGCTCTACTCAACAGTCTCTATTCGACCAACCGCTACCGGGCCGGCACACTCGACGGGGCATCCACCGGCACAGGCACGCAGAGCATCGTCTACGACTCCGGCCAGGTGTCGCTCATCTCCGAGACCGTGGTCGGCACGGCAACGACCGCGGGGCAGCCGCGGCAGACGCTTCGCTACCAGCTTCGCCCTGTGGGCTACGGCGCGACTGCGGACGTCTACCTCTACAACGGCCACTGGAAGGCTAGCAGCGACAGCACCAGCGCCAACCGACGCAACATCGAGTCCACGGCAATTCGCGCCAACGCGGACGCCCTGCCGATCGGCTCGAACATCGTCTATCTCGGCGACCTGAACGTGTACAAGAGCAGCGAGGCGATGTACCAGACTCTGCTCGCCGCCGGCAACGGGCAGGCATTCGACCCGATCAGCAAGCCCGGCGCGTGGACGAGTAACGCCAGCTTCAAGGCCATTCACACGCAAAGCCCCTTCGACCCGGTACTGAGCGCCACGACCGGCTTCAACGGCACCAGCGGTGGCATGGACGACCGCTTTGACCAACAGTTGGTCAGCGGCGGCATGCTCGACGGCCACGGCGTGTCGTACATCGCCAACAGCTACCAAGCCTTTGGCAACAACGGCACGCACACGATGAATGGCTCGATCCGCACAGGCACCGGCGCGAGCGCGGGCGTGCTGACGGTCGAGGCGGGCATCCTCGACCACCTGCCAGTGGTGGCCGACTACCAGCTACCGGCGATGATGTCGGTAGCGGTCGGCAGTGTGCCCGCGCGATCGCTGGTGAACTCGACAGTGGTCGTGCCGGTGACTGTAACGAACTCTGCCCCGGTCACGTCGAGCATCGGGGCCGACATGCTGTCCTTCACGCTCAGCGGCCAAGGCAATCTTGCCGGCGGCGGCACCCGCACCGCCGCGGCAGGCACCGGCGGCGCCCAGTATTCACTCACGCTGAATACAGGGGCGATCGGCATCAGTAGCGGCACCGTGCATGCGACGAGCAGCAGCGAGGCGGTCGCCAACCCGACCTTCGACCAGATCGTCTCGACGACGGTGATCGCCCGCGCAAGGCCGTCTCTCGCGCCCGACGCCGACGTAACGACCGCCACCCTGGACTTCGGCGTCTTCGCCAAAGGCTCGACGTTCAGCGGGGCCACTTTGCCCGCCACGCTCTACAACCGTGCCATGGGCAGCACCGCGCTGGCCGCCGAGCTCGACGTGGATGCCGCGACATTGAGCAGCGCCGCCGGACCCGCGGCGCTCATCAACGTCAGCAGCTCGACGACATCAGTCGAACCGGGCAGTTCGACACAACTGACGATTTCCCTCTCGGCGCTCGACACGGCGTCGATCGGTGCCGTCCAGCGCGTCGTGGCCCTCAAAACCAGCGACGAAGACTTGCCCGGTGAATCCAACTACACGACCACGCTCGTGGTCACCGCACGCATCGCCGTCGGCGGCGATGCCAACCTCGACGGCGTCGTGAATTTCAGCGACCTCCTCGCCCTTGCCGCCCATTACGACCGCGACGCCGGCACCTGGTCGGCCGGCGACTTCGACCGCAGCGGAACCGTGAACTTCGACGACTTGGTGACGCTGGCTGCGAACTACACGACCAGTTCAAGTGGTTCGTTTGCAGCGGACTGGAACTTGGCCCTGTCGTCAGTACCGGAACCGAGTTTTGCAGCGGTCGCCACGGCGTCCTGTGCGATGCTGCAACGCCGGCGCCGGTGGGGTCGGTGCTGATGTCCCCGGCCACGATGCCGCATCACCAATCGCGCGGGTCATACCAGTACGACGGCACGTCCAAACCCGTCGTGGTGTGGATCAAGCTGATGTGTCCGTCCAGCCAGAGGATCTGGCACTTCTTTGAGTGACGGAAGTATTCATCGAGTGGCGCAGTGCGCAGGTTCATCGCGTCCATCATGCCACCCGCGCGCCAGTCTTGCAGGTTGGACGGCGTGCCCCACGCCGACAGCGAATCGCGCTCGTAGCTGTCGATGCGCGGCTCCAACGAGTCCTGCGCGAAGATGATCTCACTGGGGCGTTTGAATGATGACACCTTCCTCCAACGATCCTTCACGTTCCCGCCGGCAATGCGAATATTGACCCCGTAACTGACGGGATAGCGCGGGTCGAGGTCGACCGAAACGGGATACGGCATGCGCGCGCTCGGACACAGGAAGTATCGCCGGGCGCTGTCGATGATGCGCTGGCTATCCGCACCGGTCAGTTCCAGCGTGCTGCGATCCACCAGAAACGGCAGATAAGCCACACCCCAATATGCCGTCGTGTCGGTGGTCGACGTGCCAATGAGGCGTAGAGCAGATGTTCCCCCAGGCGGGGCCCAAGTCTTGAGATACACAGTGCCGTTCGGCGCCGCGTGGATCGCGTCACGGTAACGCCCGGCGTAGCCGCGCAACGCTAGGCCGATTTGCCGGAGGTTGTTGCCGCATCGCAGCGTGTCGGCTGCCGCTCGCGCGCCGAGAGCGCTGGCAGCAGTAGAGCGATCAGCACGGCGATGACACCGATGACGACCAGGAGTTCAACCAAAGTGAATGCCGATGACCGGCGCAGAGACGTGTTCACGACGCCGCACAATCGGGAAAACGCTGTCGCACGTCAACAACAACTTGGCCCCAGTTCAAAATGAACTTATGCTCCCGCCGGAGAACGTTACATGGCAAAGAAGACTGCGAAGAAGCGATCGAAGAAGGCCTCCCGATCAAAGCCCGCCGTGCCAACGACGGGCAAAAAACACGACTATCAAGCGGTAATGAAGGGGCTCGTGTCAATGACGACGTCGGCGCTTGAGGCGTACGACTATCTGGTCACGTCCGTCCCTGCCAGCTGCAATCGGTACCAGCAAGGGGACATCATTACGCTTTATTTCGAGACCCCGCCCCAGTACGTCACGCTTAACTACGGCGGTGCCTGCAATGGCATCACTGCCATGCTGACCTAACGCCGCCCTGTAATTTAGAAATGCCGACAGACGAGCGAAGTAGGTTGGCAGATCCCACTGGGCAGCCTGCCGGCGGCAATTAGGTTATCGAGTAGGCCCGATGCCGTCGAATGTTTTCAGTCCCGCTGACGGTAGTTCACGGCGCGGGCGATCGGTCCTAGTCGGCTGATGGACTGCGGGTCCTCGTTCGCCATCATGTCCAGCGCGTGGCGGACCTGCGCGTCAGTATTCTGCAACTGCGGCAGCTGGAGAAACTGAGCACCTGTCGACCATTGGACCAGCCGCAGATAGCTCACAAGGTCAGTGTCATTCATCGTTACCGGCACGTCGTCCGTTGGCATAAGGCGGAAGGTTCGATTCAGCCTCGCCTGCTCAACGGAGCAGGCCACACTGAGCATCTCGAACTGAGCGGGTTGCAGATCCAACAGCCGGAGTAGCTCCGGCTCCATGGCGATACGCCGCACCATGACGGCACTGGCGCCCGAGTAATCCAGCGCCGCTGCGACAACGCTGGCTCGGGCAAGACGGCGCCTTTCCGCGATCGGTTTGGCGGCGTCGAGCGTGCAGTCCATGAGGCCACGAGTGAGAAAGTACCTCGATCGCTGCGTCCCGTATTTCCAATCTCCGCCGGCCACACCCTGCCCACGCGGCCCTTTTAGATTCCGGACTCTACTGGCGGTGCCAGCGCGCAGGAGGGTGGCAAACTCCTCTCCGTCTGCCCCTGCCTGCGCCACGGCGATGAACCGTTGCACTCCGGGATCGTCAAGGGGAACGGTGCGAGCGTCGCCGATAGCGGTAATGGCGTCACCAAAGGCATCGAGCATCGCGGGGTTGTGGTGGCGAATGCCTGTCGCCTCCAAGACACTTGTGCCGATCGATTGGCTGCTCGCCCACTGTAGCAGCTCCTCCGCGTGGACTTCCTCGCCTACCGTCACACCCGAAGCGGCCATCGCGCAAGCTGCCATCACAGTAGCCAGCGCGACACCCAGCCGGGAGGCGGGCTGGTAGAGCCTGTTGCGATCGCGCTTCAACTGGGCGACGCGCCGTGTCACAGGGCCGTCGCCGAGGCCCAGCATAAGGGCGGCGGCGGGCGTCTCGGCCCAAGTCACAAGTGCATCCGCGTACGACACGATGTCGCCACCTGTGACAGCCGTCGCCACCTCGTCGCAGCGCGATTCAATGTCCAGCTCGATCCGCCGACGAAGCAGCCAGACGAATGGATTGAGCAAGTAGAGCGGCAGCAGCACCAAAAACCCGATCTTTATGAGAATGTCGCGGTGACGAATGTGCCCAAGTTCGTGAAGCACAAACGCGTCCAGAATCGAGGCGCTCAGGACCTTCGGCGCTAAGGCGGGGATGTAGACGACACTGCGGAGCAGTCCCGCGGCGGCCGGAACGGCAAGACTTGTTGTAGCGCGGAAGTCCACGGCGCGCCGGATGCCGATGGTCCCGGAGAAGCGCTCGAACTTCTCCGTCAGGTCGGGATTGAGCGGCGTCGAGCTTGCTTCGATCATCCGCATGACTCGACGAGCTCGCACCAAGTATGCCGCAGCCCAAACCATGGCTGCCGCACAAAGAACAAGACTGGGCACACGTGACGCCCGAGCCACTGCGGCCACCTGTGTGAAAAGTGGCCGAGACTCTTGGGGCTCATGAATCACCTTTCCGTTGACATTCAGCTTCCGGTCGATCATCGCCTCGACTCGCGGATCAACCGCACCGGCCAGGGCCTCCGACCTGTGCAAGGAGTCGGTGGACGACGGGCGGGTGCTGCGTGACAACATCGTCCATGTGCACAACTGGGCGAGCAGCCAAAGGAACACGGCCGCTTGCGTGATGGCCAGACGAGTCCGCACCGTGCGGCCGCGCGAAACGATCGCAACCACGGCCCAGACAACGGCGGCCTGCCAGAGAGAATGCAGGAGGACCTGATAGAGAAGATTGATTGACGGCCACACCGTCGGGGTTCCTGATCGAGTCAGTGATCGGCGTCGTCGCGCGGCTTTTCCGCCTCGGACTTCAACAGGTCCACAAGCTGACGAGCCTTGGCGTGATCGCGGCTTGTAGAGATGCCGATGAGGCGGTTGAGGAAATCCGGCGCCTTGCCGCCAAATGCAACCGCCGTCATGTGCCCAAGCACACGCCGGAGGACTGTGTTGCGTTCCTGCGCTGCCCGGATTTTCTGAGGTTTGCGCGAGTCGACGACCTCGATCAGCTTCTTGTCGATCATCAAACCGACCATGGTCGACACCGCATTGAGCTTCACCTCGCGGCGTTTGGCAAGATCATCGGCTACGTCACGCACCGTGCACGGACCGATCGCCCAGAGCACGGAGAGAATCTCCAGCTCGGTCTCGCTCGGAACCTTGTTGGTACGTCGGGCCACGAAGTCACTTCATCGCATCGATAGCCGCGAGTCAATGTCAATGGGCCGCTTGCTCGCCGGGTGAGGCCCCAAGGCCCCCCGGAGTCACTCCCCGGGTTTGCTGCCTTAACACCCGAGCGAGCAGTGCAGCCCGCGAATTCACCCCAAAGTGCAGGTAGAGTCGCTTGACGTGGCCATGCACCGTGTGCTGATTCATCGCCAGTTGTTTCGCGACTTCTTTTTCGGCAAGCCCCTCGAGTAGCTGATCTAGCACGGGCCGCAGCAGGGAGGGAAGCTCCCCTTCTTCCACCGTTGCAGCAGGACATTCCGCACCATTCCGCACAAGCGGGACAATCGTCAAATTGATTTGCCTTGTCAACAAATTAATTTTTAGTTTTGAGTAGCCCTTTGATAGCAATACGAGAGTTACCGACGACAACAATCGTCTTTGACGCCACGAGGCGTCGTGTTCCTCAGCGGCCAGGATGGTCGCCCTCCTTAACGAATGGCGAGCCTTACGGCAGGCGCGGGACGTGTTTTCGGCACGCAGAACTTTTCCGTTGCTGAACGCTTGAAGAAGCACGCCACAAAACATCTTTCATCAAGCATCTCTGAGGCCGGAGTGTCCATGGCAACCTTGAGAACGAATCAATCGATCCGGCGAATGGCGCAACGGCCTCGCATGAATCGAAAGCGTGCCGTCCGCCGTCAGTGAAAATCCCGTGATGGCTGGTGCAGGCCGCGGAGTAGCGACGTGCGGTCGTGGAGTCGATGAGCCAGCAGGTGCATGACTTCACCCTCCCGCTGTACGACGCCTTCGGCGTGCAGCAATCGGGCGTGGCGGGCGGCCTGACGATAGCGCTCGTAAACGTGTGACCAGAGGATCAGGTTGACGATGCCGGTCTCGTCTTCGAGGGTCACGAACACCACGCCCGACGCCGTGCCCGGCCGCTGGCGCACCAGGACCAAACCGGCGACACGCGCCAATCGGCCATGCGGGAAGCGTGTGGCGTCTTTCAGGTCCAGGGCCGTCGCGACCTTCAAGCTCGTGAGTTCATCCCGCACGAACGCCACGGGATGACGTTTGAGTGAAAGCCCGATCGTCGCGTAGTCGGCTAGCACTTCCTCGCCCGCGGACATGAAAGGCAGTCCTGGCGGAACCGCGGCATCGCGATCGGCTTCGCCCAGTACCGGCGCAGGCTTATCCGCCAGCGCCAACGCCTCCCAGGTCGCCGGTCGGCGCGACAGATTCAACGACGAAAAGGCATCGGCCCTCGCCAGACGACGCAGACAAGCGCCGTCCAGATCGGCGACGCGTTGAAGGTGATCCAGCGATTTGAAGGGACCGTGATTCACGCGGGCGAGGGCAATCCGCTCGGCATCCGCTTGGCGCATCCCTCTGATCTCCCGGAAGCCCAGTCGAAGTGCCGGGCCGCTCGCCCCCCAGGACTGCTTTCCCTCGGCTGTGATGTTACAGCGGGTTGCCGGTTCCAGCGTGCAGTCCCATACGCTGAAGTTCACGTCCACCGCGCGTACTTCCACGCCGTGCTCTTTGGCGTCGCGCACGATCTGGGCCGGCGCGTAAAACCCCATCGGCTGACTGTTGAGCAGTGCACAGGCAAACACGGCCGGATGATGACGCTTGAGCCAGCACGAGGCGTAGACCAGCGTCGCGAAGGACGCCGCATGGCTCTCCGGAAACCCGTACTCCCCGAAACCGCAAATCTGCTGGAAACAGCGGTCGGCGAACTCGGGCGTGTACTTGCCATCGCCCAGCATGCCGGCGATGAACCGTTCCCGAAACCGCTCCAAACCCGCCCCCCGCTTCCACGCGGCCATGGCCCGGCGCAGCGCATCGGCTTCCGCGCCGCTGAACTTCGCGGCGGTGATGGCAATGCTCATCGCCTGCTCTTGAAAGAGCGGAACGCCGAGCGTCTTTTCCAGAAGCGCTTCCAACTCGGGGTGCTGATAGTCGATTGGATAATGCGGGTCGGCCCGCCGCGCTTCGCGACGTTTGAGATACGGATGAACCATGTCCCCCTGAATGGGACCGGGGCGAACGATCGCCACCTCGATCACCAGGTCATAGAACGCGCGGGGACGCAGCCGAGGCAGCATCGACATCTGCGCCCGCGATTCGATCTGGAACACGCCGATCGTGTCGGCGTCGCAGATCATGTCGTACGTCGCTTCGTCTTCCGCCGGGATCGTGTGCAGTTCGAGCGGCGGATCGGTGGATGCGGCGTTCACCAGCTTCATCGCTTTCGACAAGCAGGTGAGCATGCCCAACGCCAGAATGTCGACTTTGAAAAGACCGATCTCGTCCAGGTCGTCCTTGTCCCATTCGATGACCGTACGATCTTCCATCGCGGCGTTTTCGATGGGCACGAGGTCGCAGAGCGGCGCGCGCGACAGCACCATGCCGCCGACGTGCTGGGAGAGGTGTCGAGGGAAGCCCAGCAGGTCGCGGGTGAGTTCGATGAGCATCCGGACCGCCGGTTCGCGCAGATCGATCCCCGCTTCACGCATCTGGTCGTCATTCAGCGTGCCGCGATGCCACCAGTCGAGTTTGCCGGCGAGCGTGTCCAGCGCGTCCTGACTGAACCCCAGCGCCTTGCCCACGTCACGGACGGCGGATCGTCCGCGGTAGGTGATGAGCGACGCCGTCATGCCGGCATGGTCCCGGCCGTAACGGTCGTAGACGTACTGGATCACTTCCTCCCGCCGTTCGTGCTCGAAATCGATGTCGATGTCGGGCGGCTCGTCTCGCGCGTCGCTGGCGAAACGCTCGAAGACGAGTTGGAAGCGGGCCGGATCGACCGACGTGACGCCCAGGCAATAGCACACGGCCGAATTGGCCGCCGATCCGCGTCCCTGGCAAAGAATGTCACGCGACCGTGCCTCACGGACAAGGTCATAGACGGTCAGGAAATACGCCTCGATCTTCTTGCGTTCGATGAAGGCCAGTTCCTTCTCGATCTGCGCCGCCACCGCGACCGGGATGCCGTTGGGATAGCGCTTGCGTCCCTCCGCATAGGTGAGTTCGCGCAGGTGCCGCATCGGCTGGACGCCGGCCGGCACCGCTTCGATCGGGTACTCGTACTTCAGGTCACCGAGACTGAACCGGCATTGGCCCGCCACCCAGAGGCCGCGTTCGATCGCTTCGGGGGCGCTTGCGAACAGCCGGCGCATCTGCTCGGGCGACTTCAGGTGGCGTTCCGCGTTGGGAAAGAGCCGAAAGCCCGCGTCGTGAATCGTGCAGCCGCTACGAATGCAGGTAAGGACGTCCTGCAACGGACGTCGGCCGGGGTCGTGGTAGTGGACGTGATTGGTCGCCAGCAGCGGAACCCGCGTTTGCCGGGAAAACGCCCGCGCCTTGGCGAGTCGGCCATCGTCGTCGCCCGCGACATCGAGATGGATCGACAGCGACAAGCGGTCCGTCATCGCCTCGCGCAGCCGGTGGAGGCGGTGCGGCCCGTCGTGCAGCGTGTCGTATTCCACCGCGGCATGGACGCCGTCACTGTGCGCCAGGAAATCGTCGAGCGTAAGGTGGCATTCCCCCTTGGGCGCGCGGCGTCGGCCGAGGGTCAACAGTCGGCACAGACGGGCGTAGGCGGCGCGATCGGTAGGCCAGACGAGCAGTTGTGGCGCTTGGGGATCGGAGAAGATCAGACGGGTTCCGACGATAAGTTGAAAGCCCTCGATCTGCTTCGCGGCGGCGTAGGCGCGAACGACGCCGGCGAGCGAGTTCACGTCCGTGATCGCCAGGGCGTGATAGCCCAGGCAAGCGGCCTGACAGACCAGTTCGTCGGGATGGGATGCGCCCCGCAGGAAACTGAAGTTCGTCGTCACGTCCAGTTCGGCATACCGAACCGCACACGGCTCTACCCTGGCCGGCGGATCGATCGCATGACCGTCATGGAGTTTTCCAATGGCCTGCTCCGGCATGCGACGCGCCCCCTAGACAAACAAGCCGTGCAGAAACCAGCGAACGCCTTCCCGGCCGTCATGAGACCGTCCGATGACTCGGAACAACCAAAAACGCCGGCCGTCCTCGTCGAGCACGTCGTAATAATCGCGCGTCTTCACGTGCCCACGCCACCATTCGCCGGCGATCCGCTCAGGACCGAGTACATGCACGAGCCGATGGACGCGCCCTGCGCAGCGAACTGAAACGGCCGGCCTTCGCGGTCGTCCGACGGTTCAGCCAGCACCATCACTTCCAAAGGCGTCGGCAGCAGTTGGAGCGGCCGAGGGCGTGACCGTGGCGCGACGACTTGTCGTTCAGCCGGCTTCAACGCCGGCACCGCGTCCCACGACCGCTCCGGCAAGTACGACGCACGCAGCACAGGACGCAAAACGGCGGACTCGCCGAGACGTGCGCTCGAGCGCTCCATGAGCCGATCGACTTCAAGTCGGTCCGCACTGCCGTCCGTGTTGTCGAGCAAATCGATTTGCTCGTCGCTCAGCCGGCCGTGATCGGTCACCCTCAACTGCACCTCTACGAACCCGTCGCCGCAGTTCAGGCGCTCGACGGCGCACTTAAGCAGGTCTAGCAACTCCTTCGGATTCCGACTCGGCCGGGAAAGCTTGACCGATCGCCGCACGACCCCCTGCCGCGCATACCGATCCGGCATGCAGGTGATGTTCAGTTCCCGCGCGCCGTGGCCACGTCGGCGCAGGTCTGCGCTGATGCACGCGACGAGCTGTTCGAGCACCAGCCACAACGATTCGAGCGATTCCACCGGGGCATCGAATCGCATCCGTGCGGCGATCGGCGGCTCATAACTCAGCGCCACCAGCGGATCAGGACGAACGCCGAGAAGTTGGTCCAGTCGTTCCAGCAGAATGCCACCGAATCGGGCAGGCAGCGCGTCGCGGGGCAAGGCCATCAACTGGCCGATTGTGCACACGCCGACTTCGCGAAGGCTATCGATGATTCCGGATTCGAGTCTTAACACGTCGATCGACAGGCGTGCCACAGCCGGTCGCAACGTCGCTGCGTCGATGATCGGGGCATTTGTCGCGGCGCGTGCGAACGCCCATGCCGCGCTGGGTGTCGGTGCCATCGCCAGACGTGCGGCGAGACCGAACCGCGTCAACGCCTGACGCACCCGCGTTACGATGGCCCGCAAGCCGCCGAAAAGCCGCTCGCATCCCGTCAGGTCAAGCAACAGGACATGGGAACCGGCCGCAGGCTCGTCCTTCGATCGAGGCCAGCCCGTTGCCACAGAGGGTGTGAAGCGCGTCATCCAACGGCCGAGCGCTTCCAACGCCCGCATGTCCGCTTCCGGCTCGTGCGGGATGGTGACGACGCCAACGCATAAGGCGCGCGCTTCGGTCAAACTCATGCCCAATCGAATACCGGCGGCGATCGCTTCGTCCGATGCGTCAACCGTCGACAGACGTTGGTGCGTGCGCTGAACCACCACGATCGGCTTACGCCGAAGATCGCGCCGCCGGCGCAGGCATCGGGCGATGGGCCAATGTGGAAGGTGAACGCACAGGAACCAGGACGGGTTTGGACGCATCGGCGGCATCACGGCGGCACTCCAGATGAAACGACTGGCCGAGCAGCCGTCCGTGGCCGTGAACGAGTTGAACTCTCCAACGTTGAATGCCGAGTTCTCCGGGGGCCGGCTCGACAAGCCAGCGCCTTGCGGCGGCGTAGATGTCGGACCCCGCGCCCAGGGGCCGTACCATCAGCCCCAGCCCGCCACCGCGCTCGGCCGCAAGTTGCAGTCGCCGCGCTTCGACGCGCGACAATCTCGCCGGCAACATGGCGACCACCGCACCCACGCCAGGGCAGCGCAGACAGTCGGCGACGACTTCAAGCAATTGCCCAGGCCGTGGGCGCAACAGGTAGCATCGATCGACTGCAACCCCCATGGCGTTCAGCACCGGCGCATGAATCGTTCCATGCGGATCGCACCACACCAGCGAACGGGTATGCCTGTTCTTCAAGTGCGACTGCGCCGCCAGCAGTGTCGGCAGGAGCGGCGCAGGCCCCTGCCGGGGGTCGAACAGCAGTTCATTCACCGCTCGTGGCGTGAACATCCCTCCCCACGTCCCGGCCACCGCCTGCTCACGCGAAGGCAACGGCCTTCCGTCGCGTATGTGCAGTCGACCTTCATGACAGCCCACCCATTGCATGGCTTCTCCAAGCGGCGACGAAAGTTAGGTTATTGTTTGGACCCCTCCCGTCAACCCGCACCTCGATTGCACGAGGGTTTGTTCAACACGAAACAACACGTCGCCAAGCCAGCATGCGGGCTGGCCAGATCGAACTCTGTCATGACGAGATCGCGGGTGTACGGACGACATGGCGAACTTGGGCATTTGGCTTGGCTCGCCGCGACGCATGCAGTCCCCGAAGCCGAACACGCCATCCAGAACGTTCGGCCCGCCAAATTCGCGTCTTGATGCCCGCGACCGATTGGTCTTGGCTGTTCCTATGCAGAAGTCAGGTCAGGCAAAGAGACGTCGGCCGTCCGTGGAGGCGCAGCTGGCGTTAGCGGAGCGCGTGCTGAAGAGCGTCCACAAAGGCATCGACGAACAGATCGAACGCGCCTGCAAACTCGAAGTACAGCAGGCCATCGCGCTCTACCGCGCAGGCAAGGCCGAGTTTCAGAATGCCGACGACGTAATGGCCGAAGCGCGCCGATTGGCATGAAATAGGCGAGTCCATTCAGCAGCGTGCTATTCGTCGCGATCGACTACTATAAAGGCATCGATCTGATGTTGGTACGGCGATTCGTCGACGCCGTTGATGAGGCGAAGGCCACGATCGTGCGATCCCCGAAGATCGGCAAGCGGATGCGCGGCCTTCGAGCGCGGGACCGTACGGGGCTGTTCGAACCAGCAGCGAAGCACGCGGCGGACTTTCTCGAAGTGCGGCCGCAGCAGTGACGCCTGCTGTCGTTCCTTCCTCTGCACGCTCAACGCTGGACAACTCGTACAACACCGACTCCTGTTGCTGCTTACCGTCATTGACAACGTCACGTCATCGCACTGCAATCAACGCCGCCGCGGCCGTTTTTGGCCTGTGGGCATTCGCTTGGAGGGAACAAATGGATGTCGACGAGCTAACACGCCTGCTGTCACTTGAACGCTTTGCTTGCATCCTCGACGCCGATCGCACAACCCACCAAGGTTCCGGGTTGCTAGCGATTTTCGCCGGACGTGCACTTTACAAACAAGGTTGGTTCGGAAAAGCCGCCGAACGATTCGCCTATGCTTATCGCTCCACAGACCGCCGCATTCGCCTTTCGGCAACATTATACGCAGCCCTAAATGAGACCTATCGCACTCACGTTGATGGGCACTGCCTTTCTGCCTGCCATACAGCACTAGCCGATGCCACATTTGACCCGCACCTGATACCCTTGTGTCGACTATGCGCTTTGAAAGCAACGGCACTGGGACTCGCATCTCGCGAGAAGCTTGACTACCCAACGATCTCCACGTTGGTAGTTCAGCATGAAACAGTGCTTCATGATGCCACCGCGTTACGCGACACGGCCACTTCGTTCGACGCTATTGAAGCACTGATGGCTTTGGCGTCTCTCCCCTACTGGCCCGGAGTCGCTGAGCGACAGCAGTTGATACAACGCGTGACAGACTCTGCGATCGCTCTCAAAGGGACTTGGTGGCTTCCGCTTCTGGCGACTCCTCGCGCGCGACTCGACCTAACTGGAGTTGTTGACGGTGATCGCATCCGCGAACGCTTCGTCCAAGTATTTGGCGAACTGGACAAGGCGGGGGTTCCACTCGCTGCAGCACATGCTGAGATTGGATGCGCCGAGGCCTTACAGGCGGTTGGCAAACCTAGTGCAGCATACTTCGAGAGTGCCCTTCACTTATATGCACGGCAGAGGCACGGCACTGGCATGCACCGCTGCTATACAACGCTTGCGCATATGCGGGCTCAGTTGGGGGACGTCAAAAGAGCCGAGGCCTTCAGCCGTAAGGCGTACATGCTCGCTGGCCGCATGGATTATCCCCATGGCCGCCTAACTGCCGCCAGCGGACTTCTGCACGCGGCATCGTTTGCAAATCACCATGCCAATGCAATGAAAGTCATCTTCGACGTCATGCAACTACCGTTGCCCCCCCACGCCATCGCCAGTTTTGAAGCGCACGTTGGCACGTTGTGGGATATGACCGGCGTGCCCTCAAGGGCATTGCCCTACTTTCGTCGTGCGAGTGCGGCGATTCGCGGCAGCTCCAGTGAGTCGCACGTGCTAGTTTTGCTAGCAGGTTCACTTGAACGTTCAGGTAGCATTGATGAAGCACTCGCTACCTGGTGCCGCGCGTGCCGCGCCGACCGGGTGATCGGAGACGATCTCGCACGTTTGCAGAAGATCTTAGGCTTTGCCGACTGCGCCATTACCGGTTTCCACAACAGTGCGAATGACGCCACGAAGCGATTCCGGTTCCAGAATCGTATTGTTCGATCGCTTCAACGGGCCAAGCGATTAGTGGGTTCGCTGGCAACACCTGGGGCAGAAGTGCTATACCTCAGTACGGCCGCTCGATTCTGCCTCGTCCTAGACAAGATCTCGGATGCAACTGAACACCTATCGAAAGCGATCTTACTGTTAGGCGGCGACACGCCGCCCGTGACGCGCATGTACATTATCACGCAACTTGGACTACTTCACCATCGTGGGTGGCAACTCACGCGCGACCCGAACACGATAGGCCTGAGCGAACCACTGATCGACGAGGCAATTGCCATTGCCGAACAGCTAGGATTTCACTCGCACACAACCCAACTACGTTACATTTCAGCTGTTGGCTGGTTCCAGCGAGGCAGTCACATGCTCCCATTAGGTCAACAGGAAGCATGGTGCAGAGCAGATACTCGGCTTGAAGAAGCATGGGAACGATGGACGTTGCAGGTGCCCGCCGACCTTGCTGACACAACTGACGGGGCTATGCAGAACCTCGCCCTTGCCGCATCGCTTTCGGACCTAGCCGAGTGCGCGTCGCGGGTATACCTCGCTGCCCGGCCAACGGGGTGGCGATCGAAACTGGCCAAATGGTCCCTGAGCACAAAGGCACAAGAGATCACCCGGTCGCGCATATGGCGACAGCCGGCCCCGACCGCTGTCGGGCAAACACAGACACCTGCGACCGCGAGCCATGTGCTGGGAGCGATCACGGCCCTCCGCTCCACAGGCCAGCAACTTGCCGTCGTCGATCTCGTCGTGCGAGAAGATTGCGTGCTATTGATCTCATATTGCGAGGATTCTGAGGAACCATGCGTCGAAGAGATTTCAGTGGACCTTATGGGCGTGCGGCGGTTAGTCGAGGGCACGTTTGGCTCCAGCGAACGCGTCTCTCGACTGTTCAGGTTGGCACCCTCGCTGCAGCTTGAACCCCTGTCGCCTATCGTTTCCGCCATCGGACGACGGGTGCGCTCAGACCAGATCCTTGTTGTCTCACCCGACAACCTCCTCGCCCATGTACCGCTCGGAAGCACGCAATACGAAGGCGAATACCTAGGAATGCGCAACGTCAGTACAACGCTGCCATCCCTAGCCATGCTTGGACGCATCGCCGCTCGACACCCTGGGCAACTCGGCACCGCAGCGCAACCCGCAACCTCTCGAGCAGTAGTCATCGGAGACCCAACCGGCGACCTACCCGAATCTCGCACTGAGGCCTTTCAGGTGGCAGAGATTCTTGGCGTCACTGCGATCGTTGGCAACGCTGCAACCGTTGGTCAAGTCACGGATATGATCCGAGGCGCTGACGTAGTCCATTACTGTGGCCATGCCGAGTTCTCGCCGCGCGATCCTTTCGCCAGCGGCCTCCGGCTCGCTGACGGGCTTCTCACTGGGGCCAAGATGTTGTCAGCTTGCGCACCAGCTCCTTCGGTATTCGTGCTTAGTGCGTGTCGCACGGGTAAATCCTCCACGTTCGGGCATCACTCGATCTTGAGCGGCCTGACACAAGTATTACTGGCCGGCGGTTGCTGGAGCGTCGTGGCAAGTCAATGGCGGGTTGCCGACGTGTCTACGGCAGAGCTGATGGTTCGTTTTCATGATCTTCGCCGATCCGGACATGGCGTTGCGCGCTCGCTGAGAGATGCGTCGAAATACCTCGCGTCATCTTGGCCCTCTCCGTACAATTGGTCCCCATTCAGCGTATTCGGGGATTGGAGATAGCACATGTCAGACATCGTCTTCACTTCTGAGTTCGTGATCGATGACTCCACGGAAAGAGGGAATGACCCGGGCCGGGACGAAAGTCAGCTCTACTACGATGCGAGGACTCGCGGCTTGCTCGCAGGCTGCCGAGTGACATTGAGACGTGGGGCGGTTGATCGCGATAGTGATGGCGCACATCAGCTGGTTGACGTGCCTTTGTTTGTTGACCTGCACCCGTTGCCCGGTTGCTTTTTTGATGAAGCTATTCTCGTGGTGACATTGCGCGAGCATGGTGCCGTCATCGTGGGGTTGGCGCCCACAGGCGATATTCTCTCGCCCATGAAGTACAAGGTAACCCGGTCGGCAGCGTTCCGCTTAAATACGACTCTGCTAGGCGCAGATTTTGGAACCTCTTCGGAGAGTGAGCAGCTTATGTTGCATTCGAGGACTCGCGCATCCGGAATCGACACCAATACGGCGATGTGGACGCTTGATTCGCTCGACACGGACGGGCTGCCGGTCTGTAACGCGCTGCGGATGACGATCAGATCACCTGCGTCTCGCGACATATGGGCCATGTTTCAGCTGGAAGCGGAAGCTCGCACGCAGGGCCTTTTCCGGCGAGTGCCATTGATCGCTAGCTCATTGCGCCATGACGCCTCGCATCTACTATGCCATGCACCCAACGCTACTTCGACGGCCGACTGAGCACATCTTGTGTCACGGCTCTGCGTATTCTGAATCATCCAAGAGGGAGCGAGAATTCATCTGCCGCCCCGCTACCCGTCTGGCGGCGGGCGATTGCGGGATCGATGCCGCGCACTCGACCCGCGATTCGGAAGCCATCGGGTATCGCCGAAACTCCGCACTTGCCGAACAAGTATACATCCCTACCGATGAACGCGTCCGTGGGTAACGCGCGAAGGCTTGAACAGTTCGTCAAATTCATACTCTTTCCTACGCGAAATCCTTCTGGCAGCCGTTCGAGCGCGGCACATCCATGGAGGTTAAGGTCTCCCTCGACCTCAAGGTGTGGGGGTAAGTGGTTCAGGTGCCTGCATCCACAGAGGTTGAGATCACCTTTCACATGCAATCGTGCTGGCAATGATCGTAGTTCGATACACCCACCTAGACTCAGAGAGCCAGCCACACGTATGTCGGCGGGCAAAGCTTCAACTCGCGTGCACCCATCGAGACACACTCTGCCGCCGATTCGCAAGCCCTGCGGCAGCTTCGCCAGGGCGCAACAGTCGGCTAGCAACAGGTCGCGACCGACGGCCAAGCTCCCGGGTAGCCGCTCCAAGTATGCACAGTCCGAGAGATTTAGAGTGCCTCGAACAATGAGCCCGTCCGGCAAATAGTTGAGCCTCCGGAGCCCGGACATATCTAGATCGCGATCGACCACGAAGCATTCCGGCAGCGCAAAGATGTCGTAATAGAGACCACCTTGCTCCATGAGACCGATCGAATTCGTATCGCCAGAGATGCGCCATTGCATTCCCATTATAGCCTCTCTTGTATATGGTAGGTACCGCTCTGACACCACTCGATTCATCTTTCCTTTGCACTGCAGTACCGCGCCGTCTCGGACCTGCAATGTGACATGCGGCTCGTTGTTCGCGTCGCGTAGCGAGTAAATGTCCTCGTCGGCATACGCGCCGCTTCCAACGCAGTGACCCATCCGTCTGCCTTCGTTAGCCAATGCGGCGGCTGACTTCAGCTTGACCAAGTGATATCCGTCTGACATGGCTAATACAGACGCTTCATCGTCGTGCCCTGGCATACGACTGGCCTGCCTCAGTAGCGCCTTGCTCCATGCCGTGGCGCGCTTTATTGCATCAGGTACAGACAGACGAGGCAGCCTCGGCGGCGGAATGGGCTTGATGCCTGGAGGCAATAAACTCATCGGGTTGGTTACGACCTTTAGATAATCTACTACGTGTGACATTGCGAGCTCTGCGCTCTGCGCCTTGTCGGATGTAGAGCAAAATGGTTTTCCGCGTTCGCACGCAGCCAGCGTCCTACAGGACCATTGCGGTCGATTCGCTTAGTAGTCAACAATCGCTCTACAGTCTCCTCCATTTTCCCATTATAACACATAGCGCAATCTCCCCATCGTCCCACTGCAGGGACGCAACTAAACATAACGTATATTGTGCGAAGAAATCTGATCGGCGCGAATGCAAACACGCCACAACTGACTCTGACGTCGTTATGGGCCGACCCTCGTTCTGCATCGTGTGCTCCAGCCCCAGCCGGGCGACCGTCTTGCTCACCCACGCGTCCGACCCGAACGGCCTGTCACGCTGAATGCTCGTCCGCACCCGCTCCAACTCCCGCTCCGTCAGCGGCTCTTTCACCCGCTTCACCCAATCGCTCGGCCGCCTGATCGGCCAGTCGGTCAGCAGCGCCTTCTGCTCGGGCGTGCCGTGCTCGCGCGTCCACAGGCTGCCCCAGCGCCAGTCCTCCGCCCGCTCCACCAGGCCGGCCGACAGCGCATTGCGTTCGACATACCGCAGCACCGTCTCCAGTCCCGCGTCGCGCTGAATAGGATAGCTCTTGAACCGGCCCTCATACAGCGGCCCGTACCCGACCGACCGGTGCGCGACCCGCCAGCGCATCGCGTGCGTGTGGCTGAGCCAGCAGAAGAAGGCCGACAATTCGCCGTCCTGCTTCGGCCAGACGACGAAGTGCCAGTGGTTGCCTATCAGGCAGCACGCTAGCAGCCGCGTCGGATGCCGCTGGTGGGCTTCAGCGAGGAACTGCTCAAAGTCGAGACGTCGTCATCCGAAGCGCGGCCGAACGGCTGCTGTTCAGAGAGGTGACGGGCCGAATTCAGCGGCTGTCCCCGGTTCTTCCCACCCCCCAACTACTGCGAGGCAGGAAACGATGATGAAATCGCCGCGGGTAACTGGGCAACCAGTTTCGCTGGCACCTTGATGGAACCGGGCCGACCAGCCACCACTTTTACTGTCTGCTGAATCTGGCCATCCTTGTCGATGGTATATCGTACCAACCCAGTGTCACCGCTGTAGATCCAAAGCAGGCCATCTGCCTCAGAGAATAGAAAAGTCCTAGCGTTTGCCGAACCCGCTTCAAGCGACATCGTTTTGCCGCCATCAGTCGATATCTCAACACACATTCCGCTATCTTGCTGTACAAGACGAGCATAAACTGCCGTTGACACCTGAACAGATGCTAACGCAGGCGCAGGTGCCACACGACTTCGATCACATCCCAAGAGACTGAGGCCCAAGCCAATACAATTCATGACAAGCGCCAGCCAAGTTCTCACTTCGAATCCTCCTTTTCAAACGGATACCCTTCCTTGCGTATAACCTCCCCGGGACTTCCGTTCTTGTCGGGCGATCGTGTGACGACAGCGGTTGCATGCCATTTTATACGGATAACGTAATCCTTTGGATCCGACACATAATCCAACAAGTCCGCAAAAGTAGCGTCTGTAGGGATCGACCACTGCGGGTCGATAATGTCATTCCATGTGTACTCAACTTCGTACGTCAGTTTTACGTTTCCGCAATCGTCGCGCTCTTTGCGAACTTGACTGAAGAGGTGCATTCCTCCGACGGATCCATTGCTTCCGTGCAGCATCTCGTATCCTGTAAAGTATCCGTCTTCGATTGCCGCTTGGAAAGTGTCGTCGAAGTCACCGGAGATCATACGTGATTGCGCGTCGGCAAGTATTCGCGATCTTAGCTGAGGCGGGAGAACAGTGTTATTTAACATGTACTCTTGCCAAGAAGAGTCAGAAACATCGAGCTCAGTTCCCGTTCCACCCATCCAATGCCCGAGAATCTGCAATCCTTTATCATCGAACGTTCCGATTTGTGCCCATCGTCCACGATTTCGAGCCGATCTATCGCCGATCACGTCGACCGGCGGTTTGTCAGGATCAATAGGCGGCTCGTAGAACTGTAGGCCGTATGGGTCTACAGCGTCGGTTGGATGATCGCCAACAAACATAAGTAACTGCGGACCGTTTACATATCCAGCCGGATCACGCGTTGCCCACCTACCAATCGTCACATGCAGCCACCGATTCCTAAAGTACGCGAGCCTCGTCGCGTCGTCTTCCCGCCCGCCCTGGTGCCCGATGCTCCAGCCGTAGGTGCTGGCGGACTTCACCGTCAGTGTGGCCGTGTACACCGTCCTCGCGCCGTACGGCGTGAAGGCGTACCGCTCCCGCACCACGCCCTGTCGGTCCACCGTGGCCGTCACGCTGGCCTGCACGTCGCTGGTGGCGTACAGCCGCTCGTTGCCCACGCTGGCGTTGTAGCGGGCCACCGCGAAGTCGCCGCTGGAACTGCCGGCCACGATCAGCCGACCGTCGGGCTGTTCCACCAGACCATAGGCCGTTTCTGACGCGCCGAAGTCGGTGGTAAGGATGCCATCGTTATCGAACGTGCTGTCGAGGGAACCGTCGGTATTCAGCCGAAGCAGTGTCATGTTCGTGTTGCTGCTGCCGGAGACCACGATGCGGCCCTTGTGGTCGATCAGCACACGCTGGGCACTGTCGGGGGTGTCGGTGTCGTAGATGTACTTGCCATCGTCGCTGAAGCTGGTGTCGAAGGTGCCCGAGGAGGTTAGCCGGATGACAAACAGACCGGAGGTCATGACGCCCGAGCCCAAGTAGCTGAACGACGCCATGCCGACCGCAACGATCTTTCCGTCCGGCTGTACCGCGATGCCGCGGACGCTTTCGCCGTAAGCGTTTTCGGGGTCGATGTCGGCCGCGAATGTGCCGGGCTTGCTTCCGGAGGCGTTGAAGGTCGTGTCGAGCGCGCCGGACGAGGTGAAGCGCGCCACCACCAGCCCGCCGCTTGAGCTGCCGCCGACGATGATGCGGTTGCTGGAATCCAGCGCCGCGGCGTAGACCTGGGTGATGTACGTCAATGACGGGTCGATGTACTGCACGCCCGTGCCGCCGAACGTGGTGTCGAGCGAACCGTTGGCGTTCAGCCGGATCAGCATGCCGGCCGTGTTCAGCAGGTTGCCGACCAAAGTGATCTTGCCTGACGACGGATCGATCAGCACTTCAAACACGTTCTCCGTGAAGGTGCCCGGGGCTGCGTCGATTAGCGCCTTGCCGTCGGAATCGAACGAGGTGTCGAGCGTGCCGTCGCTGTTCACACGGACGACGCCGACCTTGGTACCCGCAGTGCCGGCAATGACAATCTTGCCGTTGGGCTGCAGTGCAAGCGCGTAGGCGGCATCGCCCGCGGTGCCCATGTCGACCGTCACGTAGCCCGTGCCGCCGGTGCCGAAGCTGGTGTCGACAGTGCCGTCAATGTTGTACCGCACCAGGGCGAAGTCGCCGTTGGTGTAGCCGCACACGACGACCTTGCCGTCCGGCTGCACGACGACGCGTCGGCCGTTTTCCGAAGCGCCGAGGTTGGTCGTCACCTTGCCGTTGGAGTTCGGACCGAAGGTCAGATCGAGGCTGCCGTTGTCCTTGGTGAAGCGGTCGCGCAGGATCAGTGCGTCGATGTAGCGCGGGCTCCAAAGGAACTGTTCGTAGGTCGACTGCGTCGACTGATCGCTGCCGACCGAGCCATGGCGGGTTTCAAGGAGCTGCCAGTTGGTGTTGTAGTAGGAGGCGCTCGCTGGCGACGGGCACGCCGAAGCTGTTGACGACGCTGCGGCCCACGAGCCGGCCGAGGCCGTCGTACTCGTACGTGACGGTGTTGCTGCCGCGGGTGCTGGAGACCATGCGGTTCCAGGCGTCGTAAGTGGCGGTGATGCCGACGGTCTCATTGCCGGCCATCGGCATGGACGTCATGTTGCCGGCGGCGTCGTAGCCGGTGGTCGCCCATGAGCCGCCGGTGATGCCGGTGATCTCGTTGGCGGCGTTGTGCGTGCGGGTCTGGCTGAGCACCCCACCGGACGCATCGCCGTTGCTGTCCTGGCTGAAGCCGGCCCAGTTGCCCAGCGCGTCGAGGCCGGTCCAGTCCTGGGAGTAGGTGCTGGAAGTGATCGACCCGGAACTGAGCGTGCCGCGGTTCATCGTCTTCAGGCGATCGAGGCCGTCGTACGAGTATAGCTCGTCGAAGCCGTTGCCGCTGACCGTGTCGCCGGAGGTGCTGCTGTTGTGCAGCGTGGCGGCGTAGTCGCGGGTGATGCGGTTGCCGTTGCGGTCGTAAGTGTAGCTGAAACCGTCGGTGACGGTGTTGTCGTGCGCGTCCAGTTATGGTTTAGCACGCGGCCGAAGCGGTCCCAATCGCTGTCGATGTTGTAGATCAGCGACGCCCCGACGTTGGCCGGCCGCCTCTCAGCGGTGATCGTGCTGGCCCCGAGGTATTCGAACTTCGCGTACCAGTCGTCGTCGCTGGCGCTGGACGTGTTCGGACTGGCCGTGGGCGCGATGTTGTCCAGACGCGAGAGGTAGTAGCCGTCACCGCTGGTCGGATAGTTGTAGTAGACCGTGCGGCCGCTGGGGTACGTCACCTGCGTGAGGCGGACGTACTTGGCCGCGTTTCCGGCCCCCGCGCCGTCCTCGTAGGTATAGTAGATGGTCGGCTTGCCGATTGCCCACGCACCTTGCGACTGGGCTTCGGAGGCGACGTTGCCCCAGCCGTCGTAGGTGTAACGAACCTCGTTCACGTAAGTGCTGTCGCCGATCGTCGTGGTGCTGAAGCTTGCGACGGAGCCGACGCGGCCCAGGTCGTCGTACGTGCGTTCGATCCGGCGAACGCCGC
Organism: Tepidisphaeraceae bacterium; assembly: GCA_047600945.1. Taxonomy (GTDB): domain Bacteria; phylum Planctomycetota; class Phycisphaerae; order Tepidisphaerales; family Tepidisphaeraceae; genus JASGKC01. The sequence continues at coordinate 287,041 of JASGKC010000001.1, forward strand.
CGCTGGCAGCGGAACCCAGGGCAGTCACGACATCGGCCTTAAGCTGGCCCGCTCCGGCAACACCGTTGCCGTAGTACGTATAGGAGTGCTGAACGCCGCGCTGGTCGGTCGTGGTCGTTACTCGGCCCAAGCGGTCATAGGTCGTCGTGACCAAGTCTGTCTCAGGCAGGAGAAAGAGCGGCTTGCCGGTGCTATCGAAGAAGTACGACATACCCTCGCTGGCATCCGGGTAGATCGTGTACGTGAGCCGGGACCGATCCACATCGTCCGCATACAGGTACTTCGTCGTCTGCGGGAAAGGCTGCGTGTTGTGATACGCCAGCAGCGCGGTCAGCCGACCTTGGGCGTCGTACTGCCACTCCGTGGTCCGATCGGTGTCTTTGTCCGTGCTGGACACGACGCCATCGACGTAATTCTCGATCATCTTCGTGCGTCGACCGAGCAGGTCGTAGCTCGTAACAGTCTTGTGGCCAAGGTTGTCTGTCGTGCGGTAGACACGACCTGCCGCGTCGTACTCGACCTTGCTGACAATGTAATCGTCAGAGGAGTTGGGGGCAGGTGCCGTGACCTGTAGGATCTCTGCGACTCCATCGGGTGCGGTTTCGCCACTGTCTGTGAAATCGCCGTCGCCGTTAAGATCGATTCCGTCCTTCAAGCTGCCGCTGGTATCGAAGACGTACCGCGTCGAGCCGTTATCTCGGCCGAAGTTCACCTGCTCGGTCACACGACCGGCGGCGTCGTACCACGTCGCGCCGGTCTGGATGTACGAATTCGCCGACGTCAACGCGCCAACCGCGATGGAACCGGCGGTCCGTTTGAATGAGGTCGTGACGACCGGCCGGCTTCCCTTGTCGTAGATGGTTTTCTGCTGCTCGATGACGGTGTCGCCCGCGACGTCCAGTGCCTCGCTGTAGCTGCTCTCGTCGTCATCGTAGCTGAGGTAGCTCGCGACGGTCCGGCCGGCCCCGTCGATCTCGTTCTTGCTGAACAGGCCGTTCGGCGACGCGGTCTTCACGAGATTGCCGCGCGGGTCGTACCAGTAGTTCGTCGTGAGGCTGTGGCCGACCAGGCCAGTCACCGGACTGACATTGTACAGCGTGGAGCGGAACACGCGGCCGAGCGAATCATATTCGCTGGTTTGCTGGCCGCGCAACTCGCCCGTGTCGATCGTGAAATCCACGTCGGCGTCGGCGAAGGTGTAAACCTCGGTTTGTCGGCCTTGATTGTCCAGCGTGTACTTCGTCGCGACGCCGTCCGGCCCCCGCACGTCGGTGAGCCGGTCGCGCCAGTCGTAGACGTACTTGGTCGTCAGGAAGTCCGTTGTGCCCGAACCGAAGTAGGCACGAGATTCGGTCGCGTTGCCGTCGCCGATGCCGCCATTGTCGTAGATCGTCGATGAAACCTTGACCATGTTGTTCGCACCGCCGCTGCCGGCTGGATTGCTCTGCGTCCAGCCGGTGTTGTTCGTGCCGCGCCACACGCTGGTGACACGCCCGAGAGCGTCGTAGACCGTGTGAGTCCAGGTTCCATCGGGAGATTTGACGCGGGCCTGCCTACCGCGCCAATCCGTGCCGTACTCCGTGCGCAAGTAGTTACCGCTCAGAGTGACCGAGCTTGGCGAGTACGACGTCAGGGATGAGTACACGTCGCGATACTCGACTTGTCGTGCATCATTCAGGATGGTGCGCGTCAGGGACTGCACACTGCTGATCGCCTCGGCACCCGTCGGATAGTAGCTGCCCGCGCTGCCCGCCTTACTCGGCGTTGCAGACATGGTGAGTTGCTCGCTGTACCCGTTGGCGTAGTCCTCGCGGCTTACTTCGGTCGGCCCAGTCGCGGCACCGGTGGTTGCGTTCCAGCCGCGATAGACGCGGGTTTCGTGGGTCTCGTCGTTGTAGACAGTCCACGTGACGTTGCCGTTGGGATCGACGAACTTTGTCGGCCGGCCCTGCGCGTCCACACCGGTCTGGGTCACGAGATGCTTGCCGCCGCCAGTCGGTGTTGTCCAAGGCGAGCCCGATTGGAGCGACGTGTTCACGTCGCGGATGACGAGGGTTTCGGCTCCGGTCTGTGTATCGTATTGGTGGTAGGTGAGGAAGCCCGAAGCGTCGCGTTCCCAGATCAAGTGGCCGTTCACGTCGTAAACTTCCGTCTCCGACGTCGTGCCGCCCGAGCCATTCTGCGCCGTTGATAGTGCGTCGTGCGTAACGGTACGTGTCTGCGGTTGCAGGCTGCTGGGGAACCACGTGTAGGTGTAAGTCACGCCTTGCGTCAAGGCGCCCGAGAGCGCATAGACGGCCGTGTCGGCAACCACATAAACCACGGATACCAGCGCGTCGGATGGGGTGTCCGTATCGCCGTCGCCATCGGTGTCGCCGGTGGTATGAGCCAAATAGTGCGTTGCGCTCTGCAGAATTTGCGTACCTGCTTCACCGTTTTTAACGGCTCGCGTGGCAACGCGGCCTGCCACCCCGCCGGGCGAAACGTCGGTCGCGCTGTTGCTGCTGTAATACTCAGTGATCTCGATCAGACCTGTGCTATCCGACAGGTACTGGTAGTTGCCACTCACGCTGTGAAGCAGGTCCGGGTACTGCTCGATCGTTGTCAGGCTGGCGGGCAGTGCTACCGCGGATGGCGACGCCGTCAGTACCTCCCGTCCTTGGGTGTCAAACTGATGGAACGTACCCCATTTGCTTCCAGACGCGTCGACGGTGACGTCCAGCATCGACTGACCGTACGCGTTGTAGTACGTGACGGTGGTGCTCCCATCGGGGAGTTGCTCGGTCTTCTTCGTCTTCCAGGTGTTGAAGCCCTCGACGACATCCTGCTTGACCTCGTAAACGAACGACGTCGTGCCTTGGCCCCCCGTGCATGCCGAGCAGCCCTCACCTTGAGCCGTACGGCTCGCGATGCGGCCCGAGGAATCGTAGGTGAAGTACAAGAGCGCGTGCGGTGCGATCTGCGCATCGGTCAGGCTGTCTAGCGCCGTGTTCGACGTGACGACGCGCGCGCGATCATACGCCGGGCCGCCGAGGACAAACTTCAGTTTCCCGGCCGATGTGCCTGAGGTGTAGTAGCGGTAATAGTAAGTGATCAGTCCATGACCGAGTTCGTTGCTTACCGTCGCGGTACGGATTTGACCGGACCGGCCGTTGGCAGAGGATGCCGTGTAGTACGTGTACTCGATCTTTCGATAAGTCTTCCAATCCGCCCCATCTGGCAGCTTTTGCTCGACACTGAGCAGCCGGCCGCGCGCGTCGATCGAATCGTCGTACGCATAGTTCCAGACCTCCCGATTGCCGCCGGCAATAACGACGACCTTCTGCCTCGGGCGTCGTTTGGAATCACGTGGAAGCTCGGCAGAAATAATGTAGCCATTGCCACCAGCATCAAGCGAACTGCTTACTCGCGCAAGCGGCCCTACACCGTCATCCTGGAATCCACCGTCAAAGGTCATCGACTGGCCAGAGCTATTCGTGTATACGAACCCGGCCGCGGTCTGCACAAGGGTGTCCGTAACGCCAAGTCGACCAATGTAGCGATTAGTGCCAGGCTCACGGTCAAACACTCGTTGATCGTTTGCCGCGACGACAATAGCCAGCGAAGAAGCATCTGCTTTCAAACAAGCCAAGACCGGCTCGTCACCGCGAATCTCGCCGTCGCTGTTGGGAGTCTGCCCGACATTCAATACCGACTCTGCGCTCGACAGCTCCGGACTTACGCCGTCCGAATTGCCAACTGCAGTGACATTTGTGCCGCAAACCGGAGCTGGCGGCGGTGGAAAGGCGTAGCTCTGCTCGCGCCACGCTGATTCGCCGGCGGAGTTCTTTGAACGAACCCTGAACTCGTAAGTCATCCCAGCAATCCAGTAATCCGGCCCCTGGCTGTCCGATTCCGGCGGATCGACAGAAGTGATTGTCGAGTCGGTACCCGTTCCTGCCAAATCCTTCCACGGCCCGATCCCGCCAATGCGCATCTGCACTTCGTACGACGTTTCGCTACCCGGCGTATTCTGCCAACGCAGATTCAGCGGGTCCTTGACCCCTTTTGGACCAGCATGCACGTCCAAGTATCCAGGCTGCAAAGGTGCGGCGCCTAGCGTCGTTGCCGATCCATGAGAAAATGCGATCAAATGCGACGGTGGTACGTCGTCCAGCCATCCGACGTGGGTCCAGAGCGAAAAGTCATACTGCGCGCCGGGATCGAGATTGCCGAATGTATAACTCACCGGCCCGCTCGTCGGTGACGTGGGGGCAACCGCAGGGATCGAGTCCGTCGAACCGGCTTTCTGGCAGTACAGTGTCCAGTCGTAGCCCGAATACGGCATATCCACAGTTATGCTGTTCGCGGTTCGAGTGAAAGTCAGATTGGGACCACTGTCCGCGGCATGTGAAGAAAACTCAACGGGCGACGACCAGTCCGAGGTCGCCGCTCCGTATTGCACCCTAGCCCTGAACTGATAGGTACCTGCGGTCACATACTGGAAGTATGCGTCTTCAAACGCGAAAAAGCTACCAGCCACCTCGTTATTCGCGGGGCCACCAGTATAGAACCGGTCGAACGACGCCCCGGTGTCGCCTGGGTATCTAGTACTGGACATGATTTGCCCTGGCTGATCGCGCACAGTATGCCATTCACCATCAGGATAAGGATCTCCTCTGATCTGAAGTTCAACATATGCGCCTGCTGGATTCTCAACGTAGTCGGGGAGGGTCCAACTCACATAAGGCCCGCCCTTCCATGTCGGATCACTGTCAATGGCAGCAGCATCTACGGCCAATTCCGGTGCCGTGACACCGCTGATATGTATAGTCTCAGAGCGATAGGTTGACGCAGTCCCGTCCGTGTGAACCGCGCGAACCCGGAAGTCATAGTCACTACCGATCTTCAGGCCGCTCACCGGAAACTGCCCGCTAACAGACGACTCGTCGCGAAACCACGCGAAGTTACTTACGCCGTCGTCTGGCTTCATTTCAAATTCAAGCTTGGCGAGGTCGGAGTCGTCGTATGTCCATGATATCTCCACCGAATCCACGCCGACATCCGGCTGCGTGGCGGTCATTGTCGGATCGCCGCTCAGGTAACAACGCGCCTCGAACGCCTGCAACACAGGGAGCGATGTCCAGTTCCTTAGGGACCCACGATTACTGGAAAGCTGCCGAGCAGTGCGAAGCGCAGCCAGCGAAACGGAAAGAGATGAATTGCTTTTCATGTAAATATCCCACCAGCAATCTGCAATTTCTACACACGGTGCCGCGATTTGAGGCGAATGGAACCCCTTTTAGCACAATGGGAAGCATTTTCCGAATAGGCTGAGAGGATGTCAATCGGCCCAACAGCCGAAAGATGGTCTATTGAAATTCAGAATATTGTGGTTCGCTGCCGCGTGAACAGACCGAACAATGTTTCGGCCTCCCGAACCATCTGCGTTAGCAATCGGTTCATTGATGATCAGAGGTCGGCCAACCTACGCAGTTCTCAATTTCGCGCCGCTCTGATGAACGGGCTCATCCGCCGCCGCCGCGCAGCTAACATCCAAGGCCTAGGTAATTGTCATGCAACTTGCGGCCATTTCGCATGACCGGTCGTTCAGGAAACGCCAGATTCCTCGCACAATATAGATTATGTTTAATCCAACAGTTCTCTGTATGGATATGGTTTCGTGAGGGAGTTCCGCTTGCAGCGGAAGAGCGCCCCTGCCATGCGTTCGCCATCTAGGTCTTCTCGGTAACTGATCGCATATAGGCAGTGCCGTAGCCTCAGCCGTTGAAGGCGGCGCATTGGCTTGCCGATCTACGGGAATCGCTCAATGGCGACCCTCGCCTCATCAACGGCGCCAACGAATCGCCGTGCCTGTATTGGGTCCATGATGTCGGCGAGAGCCCAGTATGCCGTGCACGAGGTTTCCGAAAGCGCTTTTGCGTTGACACCATCGGGCGGTCGGTCTTGCATGGAGGCATGAAGCTAACCACGGTAGCCCTGACGCGAATTCAGAAGGTCGCCCGGCGCTACCCAGTGACGCGCCTGGCCCTTTTCGGCTCTCGCGCTCGCGGGACAGCGAATCGGCAGAGCGATTATGATTTCCTGATCACGCTGGATCACCGGCAACGTCCGAGCCTGTTTGATCTCGGCGGGCTTCAATACGACCTTTCCGAGGCCCTCAATTCACCCGTGGACGTGCTCGTGTACGACGACGCCATTCCCGAACGCATTCTCCGCGATGCCCAGCCGATCTTTGAACGACGTTGACCGCGCACGGCTTCGGTCGATGCTCGATTCGGTGGAAGCGATCCTGCGCTATTCACGCGGGATAACGGCAGGCAGGTTCGGCAGTGACGAAGTGCTGCGGGACGCGATTCTCATGCGACTCGTCGCCATCGGAGAGGCGGCGGCGAACCTTCCGGAAGCGTTTATTGAAAGAACGCCTCGAATCCCCTGGCGATCGGTGATCGGCATGAGGAACGTGATCGCCCACGCGTACAGCTCGGTGAATCTAGCGGTTGTCTGGACGACGGTGAAGGATCACCTGCCGGACCTTCGCAAGAAGCTCCGTGATTTGCTTTCCAGCTGTTAATCCGGCCGCTATTTGTTTGACGTTATCGCCGTTGTCGTGTTTTGACTAGCAGGTAGAGCATGGCCCCTCCAAGGCTCTCGCCTGACGCGCTGGAAGACCTTCGGCGACCGACCCAACGCCGGGCGAGCGGTTGAAGCTCTTCTTCCTGCCCGGCTACGCGCCGGAACTGAACCCCGGCGAGCGCGTGAACCAGGACGCGAAGCAGGCGATGCGGCAGCGCCGGCGGAGGCATCAGTGTCAGATGACTGGCGTGGTCCGAAGCTTTCTGCGAAAGAGGCAGAAGCAGCCGCAGGTGGTAAAGCGGTTCTTCAGGGAGAAGCAGGGACGCCACCTCTACAACAACAAAGCCACCGACCTCCTCCGCGACGCCCTCCGCCAGACCATGTCCGTCAAAGACCGGCTCGACGCCGTCATGGGCGGCAACGCACCGGCGTTCGTGCAGGCGTGTCTGGTCGTCCCGTTCATGTACGTCGACACCGACGAGAAGGTCGGCCAGGTCTACGTGCTCAACGAAGACCGGCTCGGCCTGTTCGAGACCGCCAATACCGGCACGATGCTCAGCAAGACGAAGGTCGAGCAGATCGCCAAGGCAGTGGACATGCTGGCGGCGTCGAACCGGAAGGTTTTTAGGTGAACAAGCAGGCTGCGGGCAACGCACCGGCTGGCGCAAGGTGCGAGCGAAAGGGATCTTTCACGCGCCTTCGAGACTATTACTTTCTCCCCACATACGCCGCCAGCGACTGCAAATTGATGTAGCCGCGCTCACTATCTAGGATATCCACGACCTGATCGGACGAGAGCATGCCCTCGTGGTAAAGGACATACATTTCGGCGAGCACATGCAGCGGCAGCAGCTTTATGTTGAACCCGTTTTTCGCATGCTCGGTCGCCTTCTTAATCGCATCGGGAAGGAAATCCGGGCGCCCGATACTAATAAACACCTTCGGCTTTAGCTCTGGCGACTGCGTCATCACTGCCAGGGCCTTGTTAATCCCGACCTTGTCAGTGGGAGATTCTTTGGCCGTCACTCCCGCGACCCCGTTGTATCCTTTGGGAAACGCAATCTTGATGTCAGCCTCGCCCTCGCGCTGCGGTGTAATGCGCGTGACTTGGATCGGACAGAAGGGAGCGGTGAGAATCTCCTCAATGACCTGTTCCAGAGACGTTCCCTTTATTGCGTACAACTCCTCCAGTTGCTTGATCGGCTTTCCAATAGCAGTCATCCGAGCGCTTTGCCGCTGCTCGATTCCGAGTGAGTCGCCCAGCAACTCCACAATATCCTTCTGCAGTCTCTCAACGCGAACACGATCAATTCGTACGGTCCTCGCTATGTCGACGGGCTTTGTCTGAACGATTTTGGTCAACGAGTCGTAGCCGGCCTGAACGAGTGACTCCCGTTCGGCACGGTGCAATGCCCGTGAGGCGCTGGCCACGAGTAAGGCCGCAGCCGTACACCCGAATGTGAACCGATCACTAACCCGTTCATAGGCCTTGGCGTCATCGGGACGATTGATTGACCACGCAATTTTCGCCGCCGTGTCCGCCACCCACGAGCAATATGAGCCGATCAAACGTGCCTTTCCAGCGGAGGCGGACAGCTTGCTCTCGATTTCCTGAGACGCTATGCCCATAGCAAACATATACGCGACACACTGGTATTTCATGGCATGCGCCGTTTCATAGGAGGGCCGCACTCCCGGAGCCAATGACGCCAAGAATGCGGCCATGAGAGAACTCGGCTCGTTGGCTTCGGCCTGCGTAAGCATCTGCACGTAGGCGGTAGTCCGGTTGTCGTATTCACTCGTTGAGAACCTCAGGTTGCACGCCTGAGCGCCGGCGTCCACGGCTTGCGACGCCATGTATGCAACGTCAAGCGCCGTCGGCTTAGTTTTCCGCACCCCATCCAGAATTGGAGTGAAGCTTTCAACTAGGAGGCCGCTTGACGCGCAGATCATTCCGAGAGGGGTGACAATGAGCTTCGCCTTCTTGTCCGTAGCTAAGAGTTCGCACCTAATAAGCGATTCAATCGCTTGTCGGATTGAATTCTGCACCCGCTGTTCATCACTTGGCGAACGCACGAACTCCATTGCCGCAAAGGTCTTCTTGAGGAAGCGATAGCATCCGTCCGCGGTGTCACAGAGGCTATTAGCCAAAGTCTTCAGCAACAAGTCGGCCATTGGCCTCTGGAACAACTGGGATTTCAGTGGCTCTGGCGGGAGCTTTACGTAAGATTCCATGAGTGCCGGTACGTCGATGCCGCTCTTCGCAATCAAAAACGAGCGACCATACGAATCCTTGGTCAGCCCGTAGCGCCCAGCACGGCCGCACATATTCCGATACTCCGCGACACTGAGAGACACCTTTTGCCACGTTGGGTCTTTGATCCACTTGCTGGGCTCGGGAATTATCACTGTTGAGGCGGGAAGGTTCACCCCCATCGAAAGCGTAGACGTAGAGACGACACACCTAATCTCTCGGCGCGAAAGCCCTCCTCGACGGCTAGGCGCTCATCAAGCGATAGGTCGGCGTTGTGAAATGCGATTGAATGATTGAGCGTGGTGCGAAGTGCCTCCACTGTGTCCGATGCCTCCAGACCATCAAGCCGCCTCAAGGACCGCGCAGCTTCGGGAAGTTCGGCAGCCGCGTTAGCGATCATCTCGGCAATGGACTGAGTCTGCGCAACCGTGGGAGAGAATAGAATGATCTGCTCTCGGTCGGTGGTGAGAAGCTGTACTGCGAGTGATACGGCAAGTTCCACCTCGCTCATTCCGCTCAGCGAGTTCAGCTTCTCAATGCCAGCGCGACGAGCGGAGCCGTTCCATTCGATGTACTCGAAGTCACCGTTTCGCGCGATGACGCCTTCCCTAAGTGGCACGGGGCGATGGTTGTCTTCGATACGGACGGCGTTCAACCAAGCGTCAAACTGGTTCAAATCTGATACGACAGCGGACAAGCCGATGATCTGTAGGTTCGGCGCGATCTGCCGGCATCTGGTAAGAAGTAGTTCCAGTTCGCCGCCGCGTCCCTCATCGCCCAGCATCTGAATCTCATCCACAATGATCGCACCAACTTTGCTGAGGAGTTCGGGGTGCGACACGATGAGTGCGGAGAGTTTCTCATATGTCAGAATTGCAGTGTGGAAGTCGGCCTCGCCCAAGGCACGGTCCTGGTCGCGGCGGTCGCCTGTTGAGATGAGGATCCTTGCTTCAAGCGGTGCAAGTCCATATTTGCGACTGAACTCAACGTACTTCTCCTCAGCGATGGCTTTGAACGGGACGAGATACAAGCACTTACGATGCGCTAGCATGTGCTTCACACAGCAAAGCTCTCCGACAAAAGTCTTTCCACACGTGGTTGGGCCGATGATCAGGGAACTGCGGTCGAAAAAGCCCTCGGATCGTATGGCTTTACTTTGAATGGGCAACAGCTCTTGCACTCCTTCTTTGAGCCATGCGTTGAGGACGATTTCCGGAAATCCTAGAGGTGAAAGCGCTTGCGCAAGGCGTGAGCGAGGACATGGAATCTCCCTAAAAAGATGTGCAACCCCTCTATCTCGTGACACGAACGCGATCCGTCACCGAGCACAGAGTTGTTAAGGTCGACCACAAAAGAAAGGCGCCACCGTTCATTGTTCTAGCGGCAATCAGGCGATTTGGGCAGTGCTAGACGAGACATGCGCCCTAGCAGCTAGTTTACGCGGCCAAGTTCTAGAGCACAAATGAAAGTCCCGAATGGATATGTTGAGGCTTCGCAATGAGTTACGCAACACCGGTGGCATAAGCAGCTGCACTCCATACGCAAACGTGCACGGCGTGTGTCGCCGCGGCACACGTGTTTGGTCGGCCCCGTGAGTGAAACTCGTGGGATCCCACCACTACATGGACTGACGTGCAGAGTGAGCCGCTAGTCGTGGGAGCTAACGGCCAACGGGAAGATTTGGCGCCGGAATGAGCGAGTTAGCCCTCGATTGGAAGAGTTAACGCTCAGTTGAAAGAGTTGGCGGCTGATCGGAAGAGTTGGCCCTCAAACGAAAGAGGGACGCCCCGAACGGAAGAGTTAGCCGTCAATCGGAAGAGGTAGCGGCTCACTGAAAGAGTTGGCCGCCAAACGTGCGAGTTAACGGCTAACTCGCAGAGTTAGCGGCTAAATGAATGAGTTAGCCGCTAAAAGTATGAGTTAGCCGCTGAATCTGCGTGCGCGGCCGCGACGCGCAGCCCGGCGGGTGGGGGATTTCTCGGGCGAGAAATCGGCCTCGGCTGCGACCGCTGGAAGGGCCGCGTCTCTCGGACGCGGCGGCGAGTGCGGGGCCGTGCCGATGGCGCAGGGCGCAGCACCACTCGGACGTGCCAATCTTCACCTGTGCCGGCGACAATGCCGGCAATGCGCCTAAACAGGTGGACTTGAGCGCCGTTCCGATTTTTTCCGCGCATTCCTCAAGTCGCATCGTGGATGACCGATCCTTGTTGCCATGCCTTGGTGAGGTTTTGTTCGCCAGCCTTGGCGACTTTCATTGGGGCGGACTTCTTCCGCCGACGCGCGGCGACTGCCGGCGCGTCCGGGCCTGTGCATGGGTTCTCTTTACCTTCGGGACCAGATCACGCGGTTGTCGGAGATGGACGCCGACAACCAGTCGCCGGGCCGAAGTAGCTGGTCAAGAACCCGTGGGTAGCCGCCAGTCAGCAGTGCCTCGTCGAGAGACCTCGGATGCGTCCTGATGCGCGTGGCCTCGTGGTAGGAGAGCGCGAGAAGATGGAGTACGGCGGCGCATCCAATCCTATGTCGATAGCGTTATTGTATTTGCCTTTTTCAAAATCGAAGTTCGAAAAAGGCACTGCCAACTCTTGTTTTGCAGAAGGGCATCAGTCGTTGGTTGACTATGAGTAACCGCGCGAGAGGGCCGGACGGTTCAGTGTTCGTGACCGGTTCGATGGCCAAGGGGTCGCGGTGACCCATCGGTCCACGCCTGACAAACGATCGCGAGAATGGCGTTCTTCAGGACGGGCGGGAGCGAGTCCCAGTTTTCGGCCAGTTCGGCGAGTTCCGAATCAGTTGCAGCGCTTTTTGCAGCGCCTTCCGCAGAATCACCAGATTTCAATGGAGATTTGCCGTTTGTTTGACCCCTGTCCTGAACATCGCGAAACTACTTCGACGCTCTTGCAACCATAAGCAACGCCGTGCGAGCCGGTGCCCCAATCTGCGCCCAAAGGGCGATGAGCTCGGCGAGCTGCGGATCGAATGCAGCGCATTTCGCAGCGCCCGACCCGCGAACATGCGGGGTTTCAGGCACTTTTTGCGGAGGTTCGAATCCACCCGCGCCCAATACCCGATGCCTTCGCGACTTACGCGAAGGCATCTTCGTTTTCAGGGCTGTGAATTGCTTCGGCCGGTAAATATCGACTTGGTTGCGATTTAGCGCCGTTTATTGCGATTGATTCGGCTTTTGCAGCGCCTTTGACGGAAATGCCGGACTCAGTGAAACATGCCCCGTGTTCGCCCCGTCTTCGGCACCTCGGCGGCGCGGCACATCAAGGGTCACTTTGTGCGTTTGGGGCCACTGGCTAGCGGAACAGTGGTTCGATCAGCAGGTGGACCAAGTAGTAGCACGCCGCGGCCATCGTGGCTGCGCAGGGGATGGTGAGGACCCATGCGCCGACGATCCGCTGGCCCCACACCCAGCGCACCGATCGGACGCCCTTGGTGGAGCCGACGCCCAGGATCGCCCCGGTGATCGCGTGCGTCGTCGAGATCGGAATGCCCCAGTGCGTCGCAAAGCCGAGCGTTGCCGCGGCGGCGAGTTCTGCCGAGCAGCCGCCGATCGGCTGCAAACGCGTGATGCCGCTGCCCATCGTCTTCACAATTCGCCAGCCGCCCAGCATTGTCCCCAGCGCAATCGCCGCCTGGCAGGACAGGATGATCCACCACGCCACGTTGTGCTCGTGTCCGAACGGGTTGAGCCACCACACATGCGACTCCGCCGGCTGATACCAGCCATGCAGGTTCGCGGCGGCGAGCAGCAGGACGATGATGCCCATCGTCTTCTGCGCGTCATTGCCGCCATGGCCGAGCGAATAGAGTGCGGCCGACACCAGCTGCAACTTGCGGAAGAGCCAGTTCACCCAGCTCACGTGGGCCCGACGAAAGACCCAATGAAACAGCAGCATGTTGAGCCCGCCCAGCAAGAAGCCGATCACCGGCGAAAGGACGATGAAGCTCAGCAGCGGAATCCACCCCGAAGCGATGATGCAGTGAACGCCGGACTTGGCGATCGCCGCACCGGCCACCGCGCCGACCAGCGCGTGTGACGAACTGGTCGGCAGCGCTTTCCACCAGGTGATCAGGTTCCAGGCGCATGCGCCGACAAGCCCGGCGAGCACGACGTAGACGTCGATCGAGCCGGGCTCCACCAGCCCCTTCGCGACCGTGCCCGCCACCTTCGTGCCGAAGAGAAAGGCTGCCGCAAAGTTAAAGAAGGCGGCCCACGCCACCGCCTGCACGGGCGTGAGCACGCGTGTATACACGATCGTCGCGATCGAATTGGCAGCGTCGTGGAAGCCGTTGAGGAAGTCGAACGCCAGCGCCAGGACAATGATGAACAGGATGAGCGCGATCATGCGTGTGCTTTTCGGCGTTCAGCCGTTCTTCAGGGCGATGTGTTCGAGCGTGTTCCCCACATCTTCGCAACCGTCGATCGCGTGCTCGATGTAGTCGTACAACTCCTTCCAGCGGACGACCTCGAGCATCTCCACCCGGCCGCTGAATAGCTCACTCATCACGTCGTGGTGCGTGTCGTCGGCCTTGGACTCGCAATCGTGGACGTCGATCAATTCCTTCTGGAACTGCGACAGTTTCAGGCCGTCGCGCAGTTTGCGAACCGCGCTGTCGAGCGAAACCGCAGCCTTCTGCAGGACGCTGGTCTGCGCCAGGAACGGGGCAGGGATCTTGTCCACATGGAAAATCGTGAAGCGTTTGGCCAGCGCGTCGATGTCGTCGATGACGTCGTCCATTCGATCGACGAGCTGGTAGATGTCTTCACGGTCAAAAGGCGTGATGAACGCCTGATCGAGCCGCGCCAGCACTTCATGGGCAAGCTTGTCGGCGCGGTGCTCGGTGTCACGGATGGTCTTGAGAACGTCGGCGTTAGGGTAGCGCTCGCACAACTCGCTCAGGCTGTTGGCCGCCTCAACCACGTAGCCGGACATCTTCTCGAACATGTCGAAGAAGGCCGTGTCCTTCGGCATCAGGAAATTGAACATCGGACACACACTGTAAGGTGAAACGGGCCGGAGTCGAAATGGCGAATACCTGGCGGCGGAAATGTCGCGGCCACACCGCGTTCAACTCACGTAAAAGCGTCCCTTCCGGTCGATGGATCGGCTCCTCCGCCGACGCCAAGCCGATTGAAAGAAGGATCGCTACGCGACTTATGCGTGATGATCGTGGTTGTGCTGGGGGCTTGGCGCGTTCGCATGCAGCCGAAGACGGCGATGCGGTAAAACGCAAGATCCGGCTTTGGCGGCTTTGACGCACAGGAACGCGAACGGCCCATGGCGTGTGCTGCGGCACACGCTGATCGTCGAGTAGCTGATCCTGCTTCTGTGCTGGAAACGGGCGAGCCTTCAGCCTGCACGTCGCAGCCGCGCGTCCGTCCCTGCCCATAGACCGTCAGCCAACTCTTTAGTGGAACTGGCTTGGCGAACAAGTCGTTCAGACTGTCGCTGCGGGTTCGCCATCGCAGTTGTGGTCTGTCAATTCCGCGCGACGGGCCGCCCGCAGGGACCGCTGGCGATTTCGCGACAGATGCACTGAGCCCGTCAGGCCGGACAGCATGGATGAAAGTTCCATCGGCAGCCGAGGCGTCGCGCCTTCCTGCGTGCAAACGTAGGCCGCGATCGTTGACGCGGCACGCTGGATCTCGTCCAGTGGCGTTTCGCCCAGAAGTCCAACGGCAAGCGTCGCCGCGAACGCGTCGCCGGCGCCCACCGTGTCGGCCACCTCCACGGGTGCGCCGGGCAGTTCGTGCGTGTCGTCAGCCGTCAGCAGCACGCTTCCCTCAGCCCCGCGCGTCAGCGCGATGAGGCGAATGTCGCTGCGTTGCAGGAGCGCCCGGCAGCCCTTGCGCCAATCGGAGCTCAGCCCGACCTGCCTTGCGACGAAGGGCCACTCGTCCACGTTCAGTTTGAGCACATCGGTCAGCTTGAGCGATTGCACGATGACGTCGGCCGTCGGGAGCGGCTCGCGCAGGTTGACATCAAACAGGCGCACGCAATCGGGCCGCGTCGTGCGCAGGAACTGATAGAGGGTCGCACGCGACGTGGACGAGCGCTGCGCGAGGGAGCCGAAATAGGCGCAATCCGCTCGTCGTGCCAGTTCGGCGAGTTGATCGGTCCAGCGGATGGCGTCCCAGGCCGAGTTCTCGCGAATGGCGTAGCCCGGCTCGCCGCGCGAGGTGACACGCACATGCACCCGGCCCGTCGGATGAACGTTGCGTTCGACGGCACGGGCATCCAACCCCATCCGCTCAAGCCAGGCGAGCAGGTCGCTGCCGTCCTGGTCGTCGCCGACGGCGCTCACCAGGACGCCGGCCGCGCCGAGTTGCTGGGCGTGCCAGACGAAGTTTGCCGGTGCGCCGCCGGGCAGGGTGGCGTGCGGGAGTTCGTCCCACACCACTTCACCAAAACCGACGACACAGGGCCGAATCGAAGTCATGACGTCTCTATCCTTGCCGGTTGCAGCCAGACGATGGCGCGTCGCGATACAACGCACAGACACGAATGCCCGGCGTCGCCGCTCGACGCTCGAACCGAAGCGCGGGTCAGCGTTGTTTCGGGTCCCACCATTGAAGGTTGGTGCGGTCGGGGAACTGTATCGGGTTGTACTTGGGGTTGATCTCTTTATCGACGCGTTTCTCGGTGTGTCCATCGACGAACACGACGCATCCCACGCCCCGATGTCGCCGCGTGGTGACGCCCTCGTTGCCGACCGCCGCACCGGGAGCCGACGTCGCCGCCTTGGGCCACCAGAGGCTGAAGACATACGGCGGCGAAGAGTCGGCGAACATCAACGTCATGGTCGACCTCTTCACCTGCGTGATCTTCATCCAGTTCTGCGCCGGGAGGAACCCTTCGGTCATGCTCTCCGGGTAGGCCGCATGTCCGAGGAAGTAGGCGTTGTAGCCGTAGCTGACGTTGAACGGATCGAACTTGAACTGCCAGACGAAGCCGTTGTCGAACTGCGGGTCGCTGGGCATGTCCGGGCACTGAAAGATCGCGGTGTTCTTGATGTACGGCTGGAGGCTCATGCCCCACCAGCCGGTGCCATCCTTGTCGTTCAGGACAGTGGGCGATTGCCGGTGGCCTGGGAAGACGCCCTTGGACTGCGCGAGATACATCCCCATCGCAAGGCTCATCTGGTGCAGGTTGCTCAAGCACACCGCCGTCTTGGCCTGAACCCGCGCCCGGGACAAGGCGGGCATGAGGATCGCGATCAGGATTCCGATGATGCCGATGACCACGAGCAGTTCGACCAACGTGAAGCCCACACGCATCGCATCGTGGCAATGCACGGACTTTCGACGGGACGCCGAAACTTCAGGCATGGGAACCTCCGTCAAGACGGGCCGGAGCCCGCCCGTCAACCTGCCAAATGGGGGCGTCGCGCAAAGGTCGACACCCTAGAGGACTCTTCCGCAAGAGGCCACGGACGTGACTGCAATCGGACATTGCCTTTGCGCGAAGAAACGTATGCCATTCCCACCAACCTGTCAAGTAAATGATCTATCAGCTTTTCGCGATTAGCATAGACGACGTGCTCCTCCGCACGAGCAAGGAGCGAAGCGGGCCAAGGTCATGATGGGATCGGAACGCAGGAAAAACGCGATTTACCGCGACGAATCGCGAACGATCAGCGAAATCGGCAGATTCACTTGGCGCGGCGGCGCGGTCGGGCGGGCGATGCGATCAATCATCAACTGCATCGCCGTCTCGCCGATCGCGTTGCAGGGCTGATGGACCGTGGTGAGGGCGGGACTCAGCAACTTAGCGTAGCGGACGTCATCGACGCCAACAACTCGGATGTGGTTCGGCACCTGTACGCCGAACTTGCCGAGGGATTGCATCAGTTCGGCTGCGGTTTTGTCGTTGGCGCAGATAATCGCATCGGGCTTGCCGGCTTCAATCATGGCACGGACGGCGACGGGATTATTCACGTCCAGCTGCTGCAACCAATCCGCGGCAGGGACCTGTTTCGCCGCCGACAGCGCCGCATAGGCGCCGGCGATCCGCCCCTGCACGGTTTCGGCCGAGAAGGGTTGCGCCACAAACATCGTCCGCTTCGCCCCCCGCTGCACGAGGTGCTCGGCCAGCATGTAGCCGACCGCGAAATTGTCGATGCCAACGAGGTCAAACCGGCTTCGGTTTGGGAACGGTTTGAGGTCGCGATCGAGCAGAACGACCGGGATTTTCGCTTCCTGGAAGATCGTGACGATCCGTTCGTTGACCTCATCCTTGCCGGCCGACAGCTCCAGCGGCGCAAAGAAAACGCCGGCCACGCGCTGCCTCAGGTACGGTTCGCAGGTGCGATCGGCGATCAGTTTCGGATTGGAGGACTGGGCGATATCGCCCCAGAGCAGGCCGTAGTGCGACCGCTCGGCATCGCGCGTGATCTGGCCGGAGATGGCCTCGAAAATCTCGGTCTCACCGAGGCGCGGGATCAACAGGCCGAGCAGCTTGTGCTGAACCGCCGATGCCTGCTTCGACACATAGCTGCCCGAGCCGACGCGGCGTCGGATCAGGCCCACCGTCTGCAACTCGCGCAGCGCCCGGGCCACAGTCGGCCGCGAGGCCCCGGTTTGCTTGACCAGATCGAACTCCGAAGGCAGGCGATCCCCTTCGGCATAGGTGCCCTGCTCGATCGCCGTGCGCAGCAGGGCGACGATCTCCTCATATTTCTTCAGTTTCGGGGTCCTGGCTGTGCTCAAGTGATCTCACCGTGAAGGCCGCAGGGCGACGTCGTGTCGCCCCTGCTCATCGCTCCACGGCGATTATTGCAGGTCGGCGTGCGCCCGTCCAAAAGTGGCTCCAGCCCCGCGACGCCTGCAATCCGTACGATTTGGTTCGTCACGTCCGAGTTCCAAGGCACGCCAAAGTTCCTCCGTCAGCCGAGGTTGCGACAACCGGCCGGGTCGACGCAAGGTGTATTTACAGGTTTCGCAAATTGTGTTGACAGGTTTAACCGTCGGGCGTAGATTCGCGTCGAAATGAGGCCTTCGCACTGCGGGGCCTCTGCATGTCGATGTCGACGAGCTGCGGAGCCGTCGGCAGGTGGATTCGGTGGCATTTCTGTCCAGTCAAGGTCGTCTTCTTGTCGCGCCCGCGTTGCGGCTCCCACACCGCGACGGGCCGGCACCTACCCCCGGAGGGTTCAATGCAAACGTCCCGTTCTGCTCAGGTGTTCACGGGCTCGATCCGTCGTAACCGGCGCCTGATTCGTGCCACATCGCTGGCCTCGGCTGTCGTGGCCGTGTTCGGGCTGGCGCAGCCCGCCTCGGCGATCGGGCAGCTGTTCACGAACGGCAACGGCACGAACCTATGGGAAGATGCCGGCAACTGGATCGGCCTGACCGTGCCGGCCGCGGGGGATCGCGTCTACCTCGACGGCGGCGCGACCGTCAACACCTCCGTCACCGGCAACGTGTGCGAGGAACTGCAAGTCGGCGTCGGACCCAATGCCTACGGCAACGTCGGCAACCCGGGCGGAACCGCCACGCTCAACATCCTCAGTGGCGGCGCCATTGTCGCCAACGGGAACATGGTCGTCGGGCAGTGCAAAGCGCGGCCGTCGATTCGAGCGGCACGATCAACATCGCCACCGGCGGCTCGCTCACCGTCAAGGGCAGCAACAGCCTGCTCGGCTTCTTCGGCGACAATGCCGCGGGCCTGAACTTCCCGACCACCGCCACCATCAACGTCAACGGCGGCACGTTCAACTGGTCGGGCAACGACGCCCACGCCACGCTCTGGCTCGGCGGCGATTCCATCACCAACCACGTCGGCAAGGCCGCGTTCAACCTCAACAGCGGCACCGCGAACGGCGGCGCCGTCCGCGTCGGCGACTTCGGCCAGGGCGAACTCAACGTCTCGGGTGGTACGCTCACCTCGAACTTCTACATGGCCATCGGCCTGGGCAATAACCCCAATCAGGGCCACGGCACCGTCAACGTCACGGGCGGTGTCCTCAACCTCGCCCAGGTCACGCTCAACGAAAACAAGACCGAAGAGTGCGTGTTCAACCAGTCCGGCGGCACCGTCAATGTCGGCGGCGTGCACGGACTGGACGGCTACAACTTCCGCATCGGCTATTCCGATCACGGCAAGGGCACGTACAACATGACGGGCGGGACACTCAGCGTGTCGGGCAACGACCTGTATGTCGGACGCGGCCAGTCGGGCGAGATGAACATCAGCGGCACAAGCAGCGTCAACGTGAACACGCTGACCGTCGATGATCGGCCCAACGCCGACTTCGCCGTCGCGCTCGGCGGCATCGACAACGGCACGGCCGTCATCAACCAGAACGGCGGCTCGGTCTTCATCGCGCCGACGTCGCTGCTGGGCGTCTTCTATCACGGCTCCAACGGTGGCACCGAAACCTACAACCTCAAAGGCGGCACGCTGACCACCAACGGCATCTCGGCCGAAGGCGGCAGCACGGTCAAAACCTTCAACTTCGACGGCGGCACCTTGGTCGCCAACAAGAACTTTGCCGTCCCGAACCCGAACTGGTCCAATCCCGAGAACTTCAACACCGTGCTCTCCACGGGCGGCGGCACAGTTAACACCGGCAGTTTCACCGTGACGTGGAACAACGTGCTGTCGGGCAACGGCGCACTGACCAAGACCGGCGCGGGCACGCTCAGCCTGACAAACGAGAACACCTATACCGGAGCCACCACCGTCAATGCCGGCACGCTGCTGGCGATGAATATCGCAGGCTCGGCGACGGGCACGGCCGCCGTGACCGTTAACGCCGCGGGCGCCATCGGCGGCACCGGCATCGTCTCGGGCGCCACGACCGTGAACGGAACGTTGTCGCCCGGCACGCCGGGCGCGCTCGGGACGCTTACATTCGGCTCGACGCTCACACTCGCTTCGTCGGCAACCACGAATGTGCGTCTGGCGAGCAGCAGCAGCTTCGACCACGCGGACGCAACCACCTCGCTCGCGGTCGCCGGAACGCTGGCGCTGTCCGAACTCGCCGGGTATGTCCCGGCCTACGGTCAGACGCATCGCGTGCTCACGTCGGCAGCGCTCAGCGGACAGTTCGCTGCGGTCACCGGCAACCAAGTGACCGCCGACCATTGGCTGGCCGTCACGTACGACGCGACGGGCGTGAACGTCGTCGCGGCACTGCCGGGCGACGCGAACCTCGACGCGACCGTGAATTTCAGCGACCTGCTCCTGCTGGCCGCAAACTACGGGACGTCGAACAAAGCCTGGACCAGCGGCGACTTCGACGGCAACAGCACCGTCAACTTCAGCGACCTGCTCGCCCTCGCGGCGTTCTACGGGCAGAGCGTGAGCGGTTCGGTTGATGCAACCGCCAACTTCGCCGCCGACTGGCGCTGGCGCAGTCGATGGTTCCGGAGCCGACCGGCGCGGTGGCGATGCTGATCGGGCCGATGGCAGCCTCGATCCGTCGACGTCGCCGTTAAGCGACACGGCCGAGATGGATCGCGAAAGGAGCCTTCGTCACAGAAAGTTTCCCTCCTCCGCCGCGGCGGCCTGTTGCATGTTGGGCAGGCCGCCGTTTTCCTCACTAGAATTCTCAACTTGGACTGGTGGACATGCGAGCTTGCCTGCTAATTGCCCTCTGTTGCGTTCCGATTCACGCGTTCGCCGCGGAACCGGAAGCCGACGTAGTGATCGCCAATTTCGACGCTCCAGGCTTCGGCGACTGGAAAGCCACGGGCGACGCCTTCGGCCACGGTACGGTCGACGGCACGCTGCCAGATCAAATGAAGGTCGACGGATTTCAGGGCCGCTACGTCAGCAGCTATCACGGCACCGACCGCACGCAGGGCACGCTGACGTCGCCGCGCTTCAGGATCGAACGCGACGCGATCAGCATGCTGGTGGGCGGCGGAAGCCATCCGGGCGGCACGAGCGTGAACCTCGTAATCGACGGCAAAGTCGTCGCGAGTCTCACCGGCAGCGACAGTGAGCATCTCAGCCCGGCCACGCTCGACACCAAGACATTTCGCGGGCAACTTGCCCAGCTCCAACTGATCGATCGCGAGACCGGTGGCTGGGGACACATCACCGTGGATCAGATCGTGCAGACCAATCACCCGCCCGTGCCGGCGATCGCGACATCGCCGCTCTATCGTGAAACGTATCGCCCGCAGTTCCACTTCACGTCGAAGCAGAACTGGATCAACGACCCGAACGGCTGCGTCTTCTTCGAGGGCGAGTATCACCTCTTCTTCCAGCACAACCCGAAGGGCAACGCCTGGGGCAACATGACCTGGGGCCACGCCGTCAGCCCGGATCTGCTGCACTGGACGCAGTTGCCCGACGCCCTGACGCCCGACGCGCTGGGCACGATGTTCTCCGGATCGGCCGCCGTCGATTGGAAGAACACCACCGGCTTCGGCCAAAGCGGCCAGCCGCCGCTGGTCGCGATGTATACCGCCGCGGGTGGCACGAACGACGCATCCAAGGGCAAGCCGTTCACGCAATGTCTGGCCTACAGCACGGACAAGGGCCGCACCTGGACGAAGTACGCGAAGAACCCGGTCATCGCGCACATCGCCGGCGAGAACCGCGACCCGAAGATCATCTGGCACGAGCCGACGCAGCGCTGGATCGTCGCGCTCTACCTCGATGGCGACCGCTTCGCCCTCTTCTCCTCACCCGACCTGAAGGACTGGACCAAGCTTCAGGAACTCAGCATTCCGGGCTGTAGCGAGTGCCCGGACTTCTTCCCGCTGCCGCTGGACGGAAACGCGTCCGACCCGCGTTGGGTGCTGACCGCAGCCGATGGTGGATACCTCGCCGGCACATTCGACGGCAAGACCTTCGTCACCGACGGAAAGACGCTGCGCGTCGAGGCGGGCATCAACAACTACGCCGTCCAGACCTACAGCGACACGCCGGATGGCCGGCGCATTCAGATCGGCTGGCTCCGCGACGGCCGGTTCCCGCAGATGCCGTTCAACGGACAGATGAGCTTCCCGTCGACGCTCGACCTCCGCTCCACACCGGCCGGCCCGCGACTGTTCCGAAATCCGATTCGCGAGATCGAATCGCTGCACGACCGCGCATTCGAACTGAAGGACACGCAACTCCAGCCGGGCGACAACCCGCTGGCCGAATTGAAGGGCGACCTCTTCCACATCAAGCTGGTCCTCCGACCGAACGAGGCGAAGGTCGTCGGGCTAAAGATTCGCGGCCAGCGCATCGCGTATGACGTCGCATCGCACAAGCTTAGCGCACTCGGTGAAGCCCACATCGAATTGCAGGACGGCCGGCTCACGCTGGAAGTGCTCGTCGATCGCACGACGATCGAAACGTTCGCCAACGGCGGCGTCCGCGCGTTCAGCAGTTGTTTCCTGCCGACCGACGCCGACGCCTCGCCGCTGACCCTCTTCACCGAAGGCGCACCGGCCACCATCGAATCGCTGTCGGTCTGGACACTCAAATCCACGTGGCCCGAACCCGCCAAGCCGTGACCGCGTCGCCCAGTACGCCCCCTTTGCAGACGAACGGAGAGAGACATGCGCCCTGGGACATGGCGACTTGCCTGTAGCATCGCAGGCGTGGTGTTCATCGCAGCGCCGACGGTCCGTGCCGACCTGCTCGCGTATGAAGGCTTCAACTACGCTACCGGTGACGTGCTGGCCGGTCAGAACGGGGGCGTGGGGTTTGGCGTAAACAAGTGGGTCTTCGTGAACAGCGGTTCGCCGACCGCGCCCACCGTCATCCACAGCGCCGGCGAGCAGTTCGCAGGCAACGCGTTCAACGCCGCCAACTCGACCGGCCTGAGTGCGCTCACGCAAGCCGGCGACCGGCGCGGCCGAATGCTCGACGCGACCAGTCGGGGCACGTTCGGGCAGGCCGGCTACATCGACGCGAACGGCAACATCGGCGCCGACGGCAAGACGCTCTACGTCTCGTTCCTGCAACGCTCGGGCGACGACCTGCCCGACTCGTTCTTCGAGTTCGAGTTCAAGCGCAACGACCTCGGCGACGCCGGCCGGATCATGGGCATCGGCGACGACGTCAGCGGCAACAACATCAACCTGCGCACCGGCGTCATCGCCGGCCAGTCGCTCGGCCCGCGCGATCTGTCCACGAACCTGTACGTGATGAAGGTCGAGTTCCTGCCCGGCAACGACCGCGTCTCGGTCTATCGCAATCCGACCGGCATCGCCGAGCCGATGACGCCCACGCTGTCCGTCCGCAACGCCGATGTCAGTTTCGACGGCGTCTCGATTGGCGCGTTCATCGACACTCAGTCGGTCTTCACCGATGAAATCCGCATGGGCACGACCTTCATCGACGTCATCGTCGGCAAGGCCAGCGGCATCGAACAACGCTCGAGCGCCGACCAGTGGCGGCCCGGCTTTCACTATTCGCCGCCGGCGGGTTGGCTCAACGATCCGAATGGCCTGATTTACTCGGGCGGCAAGTACCACCTGTACTACCAGGCCGTCCCCACCAACGTGAACGGCGGTCCGAAGAACTGGGGCCACGCCGTCAGTACCGACCTTGTCCACTGGACCGAGCAGCCGCTGGCGATCGCGTACGACGGCGTGAAAGAGGCATACTCCGGGTCGGCCGTCATCGATTACAACAACACCGCCGGCTTCGGCGCAGGCGCGATGCTCGCCTTCTACACCGGTGCATCGATCAGCAACAACGGCGACCAGAACCAACTGCTCGCCTACAGCATCGATGGCGGAAAGACGTTCACGAAATACGGCGAAGTGCTCGCGGCCCCCAAGCAATCGGGCGGCGGAAACATCCCGACGCGCGATCCGTCGGTGCTGTGGCACGCGGCGTCGAACAATTGGGTGATGGCCGTCAGCCGGGTGGAAGGCGGCAGCGGAACACGCCCCAACGGCATCGAGTTCTATCGCTCAACCGACGCCAAGCATTGGACCTACAGCAGCACTTACGGCAACGGCGGCTGGGAATGCCCCGACTTGTTCGAGATGCCGCTGGCGAACGATCCGAGCACCAAGCGTTATGTATTGATGGTCGGCGCGGGCGGCGGCACTGACTACCACATCGGCACGTTCAACGGCTCGACCTTCAACGTTCAGCAAGTCATCCACGCCGACTACGGCCCCGACTTCTACGCCGCCCAGCAGTACAACGACCTGCGCGACGACCAGAACCGCGACGTCGTCGTCGCTTGGATGTCCAACCCCGGCTACGCCGGCGGCCAGCCTGCACAGACCTGGCGCGGCCAGATGAGCGTACCGCGGCAGATCACCCTGTCGAGCGTAAATGGCCAGTACGTGATGCGGCAGAACCCCGTACCGGAGATCGACGCCCTGCGCCGGCCGATCGACGCATCGCCCGGCAATCAGATCGCGCCCGGCGTTGACCCGCTCGCGGGATCGAACGTCAAGGGCGACCTGCTCGACCTCGTCGCCACGTTCGATCCGGGCTCGGCCCGCAAGTTTGGCTTCAAGGTCCACGTCGGGCCAGGCCAGGAAACGATCGTCGGCTACGACGCGCTGACCAGCACGCTCTACGTCGATCGCACGCACAGCAGCTCGTTCACATCGATTCCGCTGGGCCTGTACACCGCGCCGCTGGCGCGACAGGCCGACGGATCGATCCTGCTGCGTCTTCTTGTCGATCGCAGTTCGGTGGAAGTGTTCGCCAACGACGGACTGGTTACGATGTCGACGCTCAGCTTCGCGGAATCGGCAAGCAATGCCGTCTCGCTGTTCGCCGAAGGAGGAACGGCCAGCCTGTTGGACTTCCACGCGTACGCGCTCGATCCGGCCCTGCCCGAGCCGGCGACGCTTTGCATCGCATTGTGTGCGTCGGCCCTGCTCAAACGTCAACGGCGAACGCCATCGTCTTGTCCGCAACCCAGGATGAATCCATGAACGACCGCTCTCGCTCCACTCGTCGAACGTTCTGCCGCCTCGCCCTCGGTCTGCTCGGATCGGCCGCCGTCGTCACGGCAGGCTGTGACGATAAGAACGCCTCGACCTCCAATGCCCCCGCGACCGCACCGGCCGCCAGTGGCGGGGCGGCGGGCGGCGGCACGATCGGCGTATCGCTGCTCACGCTGTCCAACCCGTTCTTCCGCGACATGGGCGACGCCATCACTGCCGAAGCCGCCGCCCACGGCATGAAGGTGCAGATCGTGAGCGCCGACCTCGACTCCGCCAAGCAGCGCGACCAGGTGAAGAACTTCATCGTCGCGCACGTCTCGGCGATCGTCCTCACGCCGGCCGACTCGCGTGCGGTCGGCACGGCCATCAAGGAAGCGAACGCGGCCGGCATCCCGGTGTTCACCGCCGACGTCGCCAGCCTGTCGCCCGACGCGAAAGTCGTCAGCCACATCGCCACCGACAACTTCGGCGGCGGGAAGATGGCGGGCGAAGCCGTCGTCGAATTGCTCGGCGGCAAGGGCAAGGTCGCCATCATCGACCACCCCGAAGTCGAATCGGTCATCCAGCGCACCAAGGGGTTCATGGAAGTGGTGAGCAAACATCCGGACATCCAGGTGGTCGCCACCCTGCCCGGCGGCGGCGAGCGCGACCGGTCGTTCAAGGTGATGCAGGACATCCTTCAGGCCCATCCCGACATCAACGCGGTCTTCGCGATCAACGACCCGTCGGCGCTGGGCGCGGTGTCGGCGCTCGAAGCGGCGACCAAGCTGAACCAGATCAAGGTGATCGGCTTCGACGGCCAGCCCGAGGCGAAGATCGCGATCCGTGACGGCAAGATCTTCGCCGACGCGATTCAGTACCCGGACCGCATCGGCAAGTTGGCCGTGCAGGCGATCGTGAAATTCATGAATGGCGAGCCCGTCGAGCCGCAAACGCTCATCCCCACCGGTCTCTACAAGCAAGCCGACGCCAAGGCCGACACGCAGTTGCGGTGAACCATGCCCAGACCCGACGGCCCACCGCTGCTGGAGATGCGGGACATTCAGAAGTCGTTCCCCGGCGTGAAGGCCGTGCGGAACGGCCAACTCACGCTACAGGCCGGGCGCGTCGTCGCGCTGCTCGGCGAGAACGGCGCGGGCAAGAGCACACTGATCAAGATGCTGGGCGGCGCGCATCGGCCCGACGCAGGCGACATCCGTATCGACGGCAAGCCCGTGACCATTCGCTCGCCGGCGGATGCGCAGCGGCTGGGCATCGCGGTCATCTACCAGGAACTCGACCTCGTGCCGTCACTGAGCGCACGGGCCAACGTCTTCCTCGGCCGCGAGCCGAGCCTGGCCAGCTTCTTGCGCGAATCGGTCGAACGCCGCGCGACGCGCGACCTGTTCGATCGACTGAACGTGCATGTCGACCCCGAGGCGCTGGTGTCGGAACTCGCGGTGGCGCAGCAGCAGATCGTCGCGATCGCCAAGGCGCTGTCGGCCGACGCGCGGATCGTCGTCATGGACGAGCCCTCCGCCCCGCTCACGCCGGCCGAGGTGAAGACGCTCTTCGCGATCATCCGTGACCTGACCGCCCGGGGCATCGCGGTGGTGTACATCAGCCATCGTCTCGACGAGATCTTCGAGATCGCGGACGAGATCGTCGTCATGCGTGACGGCGCGCACGTGGCGTCGAAGCCGATCGGCGAAGTGACCCGCGCCAGCCTGATCGAACTGATGGTCGGCCGATCGCTGGAGCAGGAGTTCCCGAAGGACCGATCGAGCACGATCGGCGAAGAGCGTCTGGTCGTGAAAGGCCTGACCCGCGGTGACAAGGTGAAGGACGTGTCGTTCTCCGTCCGGCGCGGCGAGGTCGTCGGCATGACCGGACTGGTCGGCGCGGGTCGAACGGAAGTCGCCCGGCTGATCTTCGGTGCGGACCGCAAAGACGCCGGCGCCATCTCGGTGGACGGCCGAGAGGTCGACATTCGCACGCCACACGACGCAATCGCGCACGGCATCTGCCTTCTGCCCGAAGACCGCAAGGGCCAAGGCTTGGTGCTGACGGGCAACTGCCGCGAGAACTTCGGCCTGCCGAACCTGCGCCACTTCGCAACGAGCGGATTCATTCGACATCCCAAAGAACGCTCTGCCTTCTCACGTTTCGTCGACAGCATCCGGATCAAGATCGCCCATCAGGACGTGCTGGCGCGCACGCTGTCCGGGGGCAACCAGCAGAAACTGGTGATCGCGAAGTGGCTGGAAGCGAACTGCAACGTGGTGATCTTCGACGAGCCGACGCGCGGCATCGACGTCGGCGCGAAATACGAAATCTATCTGCTCATCAACGAACTCGCCCGACAGGGCAAGGCGGTGCTGATGATCTCGTCGGAACTGCCCGAGATTCTGGGCATGAGCGATCGCGTGCTGGTGATGCGCGAAGGCAGGCTCAGCGCCACGTTCGACAGCGTGGCCGGGCTGACGCAGGAACAGGTGATGGCGGTCGCCGTGCGCTGAATAGGGGCGAGGTGAATGCGAATGACTTCCACGAAAACGTACCTGAGCCGCTTCCTGTCCGACTACGGAATGTCGGTCGTGCTGGTGCTGCTGTGCGCGTTCTTCTCGCTGGTGACAATCGAAGACCGCCCGCCCACCGGCGCGGCCGCAGCGAACGCGCTGGCGCGAGACCTTCAATCGACCTCAAACGTGCTGATCTTGTCGGGCGTGGGCGACGTGAACGTGCAATTTGCCGACGTGCTACAAGTGAAGTTGCACGAGGGCGGCAAGACGGTCGTCGAGCGCGTCAGCGGCTCGCCCGCGGACGTCCGGGCGGCGCTTCAGCGCAGCATCGGCGCTCACCCGCCGGTCGACGCGATCGCGATGTCGTCGGACGTGGCCGCCCTGCCGTTCATCGGGAAGCTGCGCGAGCAGTTCCCGGCACTGGCGAACGCTCGACTCGTGTCACCGCAAAAGACGCGCTGGCCGACCTTTCTCAATCGCGACAACCTGTTGAACGTGGCGACGCAGGTGGTGGTGATCGCGCTGCTCGCCGTCGGCATGACGATGGTCATCATCACTGGCGGGATCGACCTTTCCGTCGGCAGCCTGATCGCGCTGGCGGCCGTCGTGTGTGCGTACTGCATCCAGCACTGGGGCGGCGGCCACGCGAGCGCGGCTGCCATGATCGGCGCGGCGACGGTGGGGATCGGTGTGTGCGCCCTGCTCGGCGCGTTCTCCGGCGTGCTGGTGACAGCCATCCGGTTGCCGCCGTTCATCGCGACGCTCGGCGTGATGCAAATCGCGCGCGGCGTCGCCAAGATCATCGCACGCGGCGAATCCATCTACGACATCCCGCAATCCTTCACGACCTTGGGCGGCGGCATCAGCCGAATCGGCATTCCGAACTCCGTCCTGCTGATGCTGGCCGCCTACGTCATCGCCCACATCGCGATGTCGCGCACGACCTTCGGCCGATACGTCTACGCAACGGGCGGCAACCTGGAAGCGACGCGCCTTTCGGGGGTGCGCGTGAACCTCGTGCGGCTCGCGGTCTACACCATCAGCGGCGCGATGGGCGGACTCGGCGGCATCGTCATGACCTCGCAGCTCAAGGCCGGCGCGCCCACCTACGGCGAAATGTACGAACTGAAGGCGATCGCCGCAGTCGTCGTCGGCGGCACGAGCCTCATCGGCGGCTCGGGCAAGATCTTCGGCACGCTGATCGGCGCGCTCATCATCGCCGTGATCGAAAACGGCATGAACCTGACCGGCATCCAGAGCTATACGCAGCAGGTGGTGCTCGGCGCGGTGATCTTGGCGGCAGTCGTGTTCGATCTCGTCCGCCGGAACGGTCGCAGCCTGTTCCGCCGGTGAAAACGATCTTACTTGCCGCCTCCAATCTGGAAGATCCCGCCGCACACGCCGACGTACGTGGATTTCGCGCCGGTGAAGCCGGTCACTTTGACCCAGCTCAAAACGACCAGGTTCGTCCGCTCGAACCCGACGGGCGACCAGCCGTCCCTGGCGATCCGCTCTCGCAGGTCGGCTTCCGAGGGATTGAAGATGCCCAACACGACGGTGACGATGAAAAGGAAGATGACGCCGCCGACCGCACCGCCGCCACCATTTCCGGGATTGTTTTCGCTGCTCATGTGAATGCTCCTGGACTCTGCCATTGAACGATTTGTTGTGATGACTCGTGCAGGCGCTCAGTTGCCATCGAACGCCTGGCCCAGTTGCAGCGTGAATTCCAGCAGCCGCTTGGAGTCGGCCCGGTCCACCAGTTGACGAACGAACGCGCGCTGCTCGTCGTTCAGCTGCGTCTTGAACGCCTCGAAGACCGCTTCGCCGAGCAGCTGAACCGCGGCATCCGCCAGGGCGAACGGTGCGTTGAAGCAGGCGTTGGTTTTGAGGACGCGGACTGACGAAATGGTGCCGCTACGATTGCAGAGGAACGCGATCGTCGTCTGGCCGCCGTCCTGCCAGTCGTAGCGGTAGACGACCGCGAACTCGCCCGCGACAGGCTGCCCGTCGGCACCTACGACCGACCGCGTGCCTTCGTAGGCGTGCCCGACATAGCCCGCGCCGAAGTGGACGAATCCGAGCACGTGTCGAGCGGTCGACGCACGATCCAGAAAGCGGTTCACCCGCGCGACGGCCTGGACGGAGTCGTCCTCGGCCACGACGGCCGTTTGGGCGTGAACGGTCGGGACGAAGGCCATCCCGCTCATGCCAACGGCAAACAACGTTGCCGCCAGCATCCAGCGGTTGAGCGAACGCGATGAACGGCGGGCGGCGGCTTCACGAACGAGAACCAGCGAATGACGCATGACACACTCCACGGCAGAGGCGTCGCGACAGTCGTCTCGGTGGACAGGCGCTAAGCCCCTTCGGCTTTGGCAATCCCTGTCGCCGGACGTCGCGACACCCTCTAGCCATCAAGGGCGTCCATTTGTGCACGGAATTCCAGGATTTCACCGATCGGCCTTCGGATCGCGATCCGGGGCCGGTTGCGCGGGGGCGTCATCGAGGCTCGCTTGACCGCTCGGCACCTTGGGCAGCTTGGTGAAGTTCCAAGTCCGGTCGAGATAGTCCTCCTGGGTTGCCGTCTTCACGGCTTCCAGTGGGACATTCAACGTCAGACGGTATTCGCGGTCGGCCGTCTCGAACTGAAGCGCGTAGGCCGAGTCCACTTTTCCGTGAAAGTCGGTTCGAGCGCTGAAAGGCAGTTCGACGCGCTTTCCTTTCTCGGGCTGAGACACCACGTAGAACTGGTAGTCCTGAAGTTCGCGCAAGTGAAACGATCCGGCGTGTTTCTGGCCAACCGGTTCGGATTTGCCGCGTGTCGTCGGGCCGCTCATCAGGTCATGTTTCTGGCCTGAACGATCGACGCAGAAGAACTGCACGAGCGATCGCTTCTCGGCCAGAACTTCGACGATGACCTCGACCTTCGCGTCGAACAATTGGCTCCAGGCGCTCGCGCTGTCCAGCACTTTCGCGTCCACGTCGGCAGGCGCTGGGCTGCGCCACCGAGCGGCATCGAGCAGATACTTAGCGTCCACGACGATCGCCGACGCGAGCCGCTGGAGTTCACCGGACGGCGGGTTGGGCATCTTCTTGCCCGGGACCGGGATCAGCCTCGTGTATTCGTCCTCGGATTGGATGAACCGCTTGGTGGCGACATCGAGAAATGCGGCACGCGCCTTGGGCACCGCCGCGTCTGCTGCGTCGCCCAGTTCGTCCTTCATCGCGAGGTAAAGTCCTTCGCCATCGAACTTGCCGGTTGCTTCGCCAGCCAGCTTGCGCCGAATGAACGAATTCAGCCGCGCTTCGGCCGCCCCCTCTTCCATGCTCAGTGGCGGGGCCGGCGGGGCCGCAGCCGGTGTGGCGATCGGATGCCGGCCCATCCATTTCCATCCGCCGACCCCAAACCCGACCAGCAACACCAGCGCCAGCACCGACGCCAGCCACTTTCCGATCGTCGACGGGCTTCGGCTCGGGGCATCAGGCTTGCCGAGGAGTGCTTTTGCTTTCCGCGCGACGTATCGATTCCACTGCACATCCGCGAACGGCTCGAGCAGTTCGGTGGGAATGACGATGCGCTCCAGGTCGCGTCGATTGAACGTCGACAGCAGCGATGGAAACCGCTCGTGCAGTTGTTCCAGCGCGGCGAACGCGCTTTGGATGAGCGCCGTCGGCATCGCGGCCACATCGATGTCGATCAACGCGGCACGGGCAAGCGCGCGTTCGCGCAGCTGGCCGAGAATGACCTGGTCCACCTCGCGCGCGACGGCCAGCCAGGTCGTCCCGTGGCTTCGACCCGGCGCCACCACCTGCTGCATGACCGCGACAATCTCGCTGCGCCCCGGCGGCGTTGCCGAGGGCCTGACGAAGTAGCGATGCCCCTCTTCCGTGGCGGGGTATTCGAAGATGATCTGCGGACTCGGACTTGGCACGGATTCCTTCCCTTGGCGCATGGTCAGTCGAACGGTCTGGCGTTCGGTTGTCAGAGGATCGGCGGGCGAGCTTATCGCTGGGAACTTCCCGCGGCGATCTCGTAGGCGTCGAGCACGGGGATCGTGCCAAGGTCGGCCGCCAGGATGATGGTGTGGTCGCCGTAGTTGGTGCCCCGGCGGTCGAGGTGCACCGCGACACCGCCGGGCCTCGCCAGATCGGCCACCTGGATCACTTCCTCGCCCGTGGCCCAGGGGTCACTCTCCTTCCCGTAACACAGCGACCGAATCCCCACTGTGATCTTGCCCGACTTGGCAGCCGTGAACGACCCGTAGTTGCCGCCGTTAGCGAAACGCTGCGCGGCGCGATCGTGCGCGAGTTCGATCGGCGCCCGGTTGACGCACGGTTGGTTGTCTACGGCGACGGAGACCGTCGTCTGGTAAACCGACTGGTAGTCCCCGCCCGACCAGGAGTACGCCCGCACTTCCAGCACGAGCGGAATCGGCGTGTCCAGACCATCCAAATACTTCTCGTACGATTCGACTTGCGCTTTCACGGCCGGCGTTTTGCGCAGGACGTCGGCGTACTTCCGGACGGCAGCCAGCCGCTCACTCGTTGACGAGCGGGCGTCTGAACCGATGCGCCGCAAGTCTTCGTAGATCGTCTTCTCCTGCTGAACGTACAGACGATCTTTCGTGGCCATGCAGACGCGGGCGATGCGGTCCGGGTTGACGAGTTGCCGGAGTTGATCGTGCTTTTCAAGTTGAGTCGCGAGCTTGATCGCCTCGTTCCACTTCCGGCTGACGCTGGCCTCGGACACGGCGGTATCGAGCAATTCCTCGAAGTGTGCCCCGAAATACTCGCGCGACCGCAGCACGAGGGCCCTTCCCTCCGGGGCGAGCTTGTCGAAATCCGACGGGAAAAGGGTTTCGACCACCACGGTCAGGTCATTGTTGCTGAGCGCACGCTGGAGGGCGAGCGCGAGCTCTTCGGCGCGACGGCGTTTGTCCTCGTCGTCAGCGATCCGCTTGACGATGCTCGCCTGCTCCTGCGCCGCCACCGAATCCGGAAGGACGAACAATTTCGACACCAAACGGGTTAGCCCGGGCTTCTGGTAGTTCTCGAACCACGCCCGCGCTTCATCGAGCGAGGCCGCCGTGGAGTCCGACCGTGCAGCCAGTTCGCGGTAACTGTGATAGGTGGTGCTGTCCCACGCGGCGCGGAGCGAGGTCAGTCCGCCGAACGCCAGCACCAATGCCGCCGTCGCCGTCACGGCCGCCTGCTTGCCGCGTGCGAGGCGGGCCGCCCAGCGCTTCTGCTCCATCGCCTTTCGCCACGCTGGCGATTCCTTCGTCAGCGCCGCCAGCCGATCGATCCGTCCCATCAGCCCGCTGTGACGTCCCGCCCACACCTGCCAGACCTGCCAAGGCTTTGCGTCAGCGAGCGATTCGTCGATTGAAGCGCGCAGCATGTCTTCCCGCTGCCGCGCCATCCACATGAACGGGTCTTCCAAGCCGAACGACCGCAGCCGCCCGTCGGCCGTCGGGCGCGGGCCGACCTGGCGCGGGTCGTTGCCCGACGCATCGTTGTGCCCAAACGCGCTGGAAAGGAACACGCGGAAGTGCTCAGGCCCGACGGCCGCCCGCAGCGCATCCCGCAGCGACGCGTGAGGCGGCTCGGGTTTGCCTTCGAGAAAAATCTTCGCACGACGATCCGCCACCGAAGGCAGATACCCTTCGGCCGCCATCAGACGATCGGCCTTGTTGATGACCAGTGCGACCGGGCAGGCGTCGCCGCGATCCCATTTCGACGCGCGAATCGCCTCGAACGCGATGCGCATCCGGTGAAGCATCTCGCTCTGCCGGCTGAACTCGGGGCCGAACGTCGATGCCTCGGCCAGAACGATCAGTCCGTCCACCTCGCGCATGTGGTCGCGCAGGCGGCGCGTGAACTCGTCGTCGTCGGCAACCGTGACCAGTTCGCCGGAGTAGTCGATTAGTTCGACGGCGTAGTTGCGAACGGCCGGCTCTGCCTGGCCGGGCTGACGAGGTTGCGGCGCCGCGGGAGGCGGCGGCTCGATCCATTCCTCACCGCGAAAGACGAAGTGATATTCATGAACGCTCGAGTTGTCGTTCGGCGGCGGCCGTTTGCCGACGCGCATCGCGTCGATGGCGCCCTCGAGCCAGCGCCGCCCGGTCGCCAGCGCGGCCTTGTCGGGATTCGCGGCGAGCCACGCCTCGTTGGCGGCCGTGTCGGTGCGACTGGGTAGCGAGGGATACGAAGCGTCGCCCGAAGTCCAGTCGCACGCGTACCCGCGCGGATTCCGATCGCGCGGCATCGCCAGCGCGGCCAAGTAGCACGTCTTGCCGGCCGCGGCGTGGCCGTACAGCGCGAAGCGCAGTCGGGCTTGAGTCGGTTTGCCAGGCAGCTTCTTGAACATCCGTCGTTCCTTACTGAAATGCACGCCGAAGCTCGGCGCAGTCCTGATTCCGCCCCTTAAGAAGTGACGCGTCGCACCGACCTCACGGTTCGGCCAGCCAGTGGAGCCACCAGTCGGCCGCCATCGCGTCGGCCGGGTTGCCGGCCTTCGGGGCGGCGTTCTGGCCGCCGTCCTTCGGCGCGCGGAGCGTCGCCTTGAGCCGACCCTGTGTGTCGAGCGTGAGCGATGCGCTGGCGTCAAGCAGCCGCGCGCCGTGGCTCTGCGCGACTGGCGATCGCCCCATGAAGAACTGCGCCACCTTCCGGCCCTGCTCTCGGCGAATGGAGGGGTCGAGGTCGAGGAACGTCTGGAAGGTTCGCGCGGGCATCGCCAGCGCCACGTCGCAGAAGGTGCGTTCGAGATCGGACATCTTCTCGATCGAGCTGATCTTGTCCTGAAGACGCTGCGTGTTCATGCGTGACTGCTTGATGTTGAGGATGTACGCGTTCGCGAAGGTCCGACCGGCGTCGACGCCAGCGTCGGTGGCCTGTGCGGTGAACGTCGGCGAGGCGCCGGACGTCCCGCCGCCCAGCACGGCGGGCAGCAGTTGCGCGAGATGGACGGCCCCGTCGATGGCCGCAACCCACGCGTCTTCGCTTTCAATTCGACGCCCCTGCACCGCCATCGCGGCCAACCGCAGTTCGCCGGGCAGATCGTCCGACCAGGAGGCGTCCAAGTCGCCCGGCGGATAGGGGCGCGACTCCACCGCTGCCGGGCCTCCCTGAAGCAGTTCGTCGAGCAGCGTGTCGCGCTGGTTTCCGGGCTTGAGGGCGGCAACCTGTGCCACGCAGATCGACAGCGCCCGCCGGTCGGTCGCGACATTCTCGGCCAGCAGTCGCCGGAACCGGTCGTTGCCGGCCAACTCCGGATCAAACAGCGCCTGCATGGCGCGGTCGCGGCGACCTTCCAGGATGCGGATCACGGTCGGTTGCGCCTGCGGCGGGTATGGGAAAGGCCCGCCGCCCGCGCCCGAGTCCGGATCGACCAGCAATTGCGCGGGCAACATCCCGAACTGCGCCGCCAAGCGCTCGCCGTCGTCGCGTGCGAGGTAGGACCAGATCAACTGGTTACGCAGGCACGTGTCCATCGTGTGCCGGCCATCGTCGGTGAGCTTGAGCAGGCGCGGCCATAGCACGTCGACGAAGGACCGTTGAAAAGCACTGTCTCGTGCCAGCCTCGCTCGGATGTAATCGCCTTGATCAATGAGCAGCGTGATGCGATCGCTGGCGTCCTTGCTGCTGAGCGGGTCCGCCTTGGGAAATAGGCGGTCGAGCCAATCGTCGTACACCTCGGCCGCCGTGGTGTTGCCGGCGCCTTGTTCGCCCCAGTCGCGGAAGAAGAGTGTCTCGCAGCCGGGAAGGTCGCTGCGCCACAGCATTGTGATCGATTCGCCGTGCCGGCGCCAAGCATCCAGAACACGTGTCGAAATCTCGCGGTCCGGGTACAGCACCAGCAGGTTCACCAGCACGCGGTACCCTTCGGGCGACGAACGGCTCAGCCGATTCAACTCGTTCGCGAAGGCGCTCGGATCGTGCGTGGCCGCGAGTCCCAGCGCCAAGGCCGGCTCTCGTGTGACGACCTCCGCGACCGCCGAGCTACGGACGCTTCGTTCGCCGAGCGATTCCAGCCTGCGGATCGCCCGTGCCCGGGCGGCCGGGTCGAGGCCGTTCAGTTGCTGCTCGACGCGCTCGCCGATGCGTTTCACGAACGCCGACCGAGGCGAGACGGACCAGTCGCGCGTCGCACTAGCAACGGTGGGAAGCCGCTGCAACAGACCGGCGAGTTCCGGATCATCGATCCCAACTGAATAGCCCGATGTTCCGAACCAGCCCGCGCTGTACATTCCGAGCGCGCAGACGCCGATCAGCGCCGCCCCGGCGAGCGCCAGCACCTTCCAGTTGCGTCGGCTGCGAGTTGACGCGGCACCGGTCGTCAGAGCTATTCGCAATTCAGCAGGCTCGTCGGTCTCGCCAACCCTCTCCAGCGGCTCCCGACTCTTCGCGTGGTCGAGCCACGACTCCAACGCGTCGGCGAACTCCCGCGCATCCTGGTAGCGCGAGGCCGGCGCCTGCGCCAGCGCCCGCAGACAGATTGCGTCGAGGTCGGATTCGACCGCGTCGCTGTATGTGCTGGGCGCGAGCAGCGGATTCACCAGCGGGCCGAACAGGTCGACCGACGTCGCCGACGCCTGATACGGAAGCCGGCCCGTCAGGCAGGCGTAGAGCGTCACGCCCACAGCAAAAAGGTCCGCGCCGCGGCCGTCGAGCGACGGGTCGGCCTGGCCCGATGCCAGCGACGTATCGAGCATTTCCGGCGGAATGAAGCCCGGCGTGCCCATCAGCATTGAGGTCGGCAAGCTCTGCCCGCGCCCCTGCAAGTCTGCCGGCACGGCGCGCTTCCAGTCGCGCGGGAGCGGTCGAGTAAGTCCGAAGTCCGACAGCTTGATGTGCTCGTCGTCGTCGTCGGTGCGCGTAAACAGGATGTTCTGCGGCTTGATGTCGCCGTGCGCGAACTGCCCCTGCACGTGCACGACCTGCAACGCGCGCAGGATGACCAGCATGTACTGAACCGCCTGGCGAGGCGGCAACGGCCCGCCCTGTAGCCGATCCGCGAGGCTGCCGGCGTTCATGAACTCCATCAGGAAGTACGGCCTGCCGTGCGATTCGTCCGCCCCGTGCACGGTCACGATGTTCGGATGGTTGATCCGGCTGGCCTTCTGCGGTTCGTTCACGAAGCGTTCCAGCGCCACCGGATTGCCGAGGATGCTGTCGCTCGCCGCCTTCAGCACTTCGATCCGGTTCATCCGCGCGTTGTGAACGACCATCGCGCGACCCATCCCGGACCGCTGGCATTCACGAACCAGCGTCAAATGCGCCGGGAGCACGAACTGATCCAGCGCGGCCTCCGAAGCGGCTGCCTCACGGGACGCAGGCGGCGCGGCATTCGACGGAGGAAGGCTAAGCCGAATCTCAACCCACCATGCGGCCAGATCGGCCTGGACCCATGCGCCAGCCGACTGCGCCGAGGGCACCGCTTCACAGGCCATCCGCACCGGGTCGGCCTCGCCGGTGCGAGCCCACCGTTCCACCCACATCCGTGCCGCAGCGACCGCCAACAGACCCTTCAACTCCGTACTGCAATCGAATGAGTCCAGTACCCGCGACAGCGCTTGATTGGCCTGTGCGACCGTTGCCGCAGGCAAGCCCGCGACGACCGCCTCCAGCCGCTCGCAAGCCGACTCGTAAAAGTCCCGATCCGTTGGCGGCAGTTCGGCCACGCGGCGGTCGAGCGTCACGGCGGCGCCGGCCCCTTCCGGCGGGCGCGGCTGGACTGGCTTATCGCTGGAACTCATGCACGCACTCCTGCGCCGTCGGACGCCGGCCGCTACGACCCTTCGGCGATCGCGCCTTCAAGCCGATCGCGCAACTTTCTCAAGACACGGCACACCGTGGAGTGACTGAGAGCCGTCATCTGTCCGATCTCGACCTGTCCCAGCCCCTGGCCGGCCAGTTCGTAGATCTTCAGGTCACGGGACGACAGTCCTTCCAGTACGTAGCCAACAAGGTCGTCGATTTGTGCAGCGGTTTCCGGAGATTCCAGGGAATGGTCCGCCATCGCCTCCAGCGTTCGCTCGGCGCCGTCGAACGGCACCCGCTCGCCCGATGCGGCTTGCCGGGAAAGGCGTTCGTCGCCACGCGCCTTGCGACGTGCCCGGTTGCAGGCCACCCGGATGAGCGAGGCGACGCGGTCGGCCTCACTGCGCGTGGCGTCGACGAACGTGGGCGGGCTGGTCAAACGGCCGCTCGCCGAGTCGCCCGCCACGGCTGACAGCAGCGCGCCGTGCACCGCGACCGTGTCGTAGCCGTTCGCCGCGTAGAGCGTCCGTGCCCGCCACGCCAGCCGCTGGTCGGCCGCGGTGGCGAGACTGCTCACACGCACCAGCCTCAACAGGTCGACCGCTCGCTTCGTGAGCGACCGCACCGTCAGCGGCGCGTTCTCCGAAACTGAAGAACGGACGTCTTCCATAGCCTGAATGGATCTGATGCCCGACGGCTGCCCTGAAACGCGACGTGGTTGTGAAATGGCCCAACTGCCCCGTGTTTACCAAATGGCCGATCCGGACCGCAAGAAAAAACAGCCGCCCGAGGCCACGGCCCTGGTCCGAGTTCATCGCGCCGAATTCTGCATTGCACGCGCTACAGTTGAAGGCTAATGTTCCGCCGCGTGCTGCGGCTGTTGAATATCATTCTGATCCTGATCTTCCTCTTGCAGAGTTCGCCCCTGCGGGCGTGCGTGCTGCAAGGGGCCGTGATCGGTTCGGGCTGTGATGACGCCGCCTGCATCGCCATCGAGCACCCTTCGCCAACGCCGATCGACGGCTGTTCCGCGACCTGCCACGAGGATCACGGCCCGACCTGTTCCTGCGAGAAATCGACGATCCCCGGCGAGCGGGCCGCGCGTGTGACCCACGTCCCTGTCCTCGACATCCCCGTCCTGATCCTTCCCTTTGACAACGAAGCGGTTCGCCCGTGGAGCGTCTCGTTCACCCGCGTGGTGATGACGAGCCCGCCGCCATTGGCCCGCTGTACGCCGCTCGTCCTTTGATCCCTCTGCCGCACCGTGACGGTGACGCCGATCGAAGCCCAGCCGCTTCGACGCCGGCGTCGTTCCTGCCATCCGGTTCTCGCTGAGGGTCTGTCCCTTGAAATCCATCTCGCTCTGCCTGACACGGCGTTCGGCCGTGCTGGTTCTGCCTGTTCTGTCGACGCTGCTGACGGGCTGCCAGACGCCGCCGTCGCTTCCCGATGTGCCCGGTGCGTCGTCGGAGGCGACCGGCATCGCCGACGCGATCGAATTCACCGGCGTCGCCGAACCGCTCGATGTCGAAGGCCTACTGCCCGCGGCGCTCGACGTCGAGACGGCCGTGCGCCTCACGTTGCGGCACGATCTCGAAGTCCAGGCCAAGCTCGCCCGCGTCCGGGCCGCGCTCGCCGATGCACGGCAGGCCCGGCTGCTGCCGAACCCGGTGCTGAGCGTCGTGTTCCGCTTCCCCGACGGGGGCGGCAAGCCCGACATCGACGCCGGCCTCACGGCCGACCTGCTCGGGATTCTCCAAGCCCCCCGAAAAGCCAGCGCCGCCGATCGCCGGCTCCAAGTCGCCAGCGCGGAGGTGCTTGCCGAAGTGCTGGCGAAGGTCGCGACGGCCGAGGAACGGCTCGCGACCTTACAGGCGATCGACGCCGAGGAGGCCGTGCTGAACGACAGGCACGCCCTGGTCCTTCGACTCCGCGACCTTGCTCAAGCCCGCGTGGAAGCGGGCGAAGCCACGCGGCTGGACGTGCTGACGCTCGATGCCGAACGCGTGGAGATCGAAGCCGAGCAAGTCGAACGACGGGGCAAGCGCGACGAACAGCGACTCTCGCTCCTGCGCCTTGTCGGCCGGCCCTCGGCGACGACCGAGTTCTCGGTGACGCCGCTCGCGTTGCCTTCGATCCCCTTGCCGCCCGAGCCGGCGCTGATCGAGCTGGCTCTCGAACGTCGGCCCGACGTGCAGTCGGCGCGCTGGGAACTCGCAGCCCTCGGTGATGACGCAGCGCTCACGCGGTGGTCCTGGCTCGATGGCGCCGGCGGCGGCGTGGAGGCCGAGCGCGATGGCGACTGGGCCGTCGGCCCCGGCGCGACCGTGCCGCTGCCGCTGCTGGATTGGGGTCAGGCCCGACGCGCAAAGGCCGACGCCCAGGTCATCGAGGCACGTCACCGCGTGACCGACGTGGCCCGCCAAGCCGTTGAAGACGTTCGCCAGGCGCGTGCCGCATTTGCAGCCGCCAGCGCAACGCTGACGAAGGTGCGCGACGAACTGCTGCCCCTCGCCCTGCGCCGGCACGATCAGGCCGAGGCGCAGTATCGGGCGGGCGAGTCCGACCTCACCACGCTCCTGCAAGCCCAGCAGCACCTGCTGGCCGCGCGGTCTCGGCTGATCGAAGCGCAGAAGAACATCCTGCTGGCCGACATCCGCCTGCGCCGGGCCGTCGGCGGCTCGGCACGATACGCCGCGCTCGCATCCGCCACCACCCGTCCCATCGTTCCCTCGAACACCACGCTTCCCACTCGCTGAATCAGGACTTCCCTATGACGTTCAAACTCCCTCTTCACGCCATGCTCGCCCTCGCCGTCCTCGGCGCGGGCCGTGCATCGGCTTCTGACGATCACGACCATCCCGCTGCCGCTTCTCCCTCCACCGCGCCCGCTCACGACGAGCACGGTCACGACGCGAAGGCGCACGGCGCGGACGGACACGCCGAAGACGCCCACGCCGACGAAGTAAAGCTCACGGCCGAGGCAATTCGGCACAACCACATCACCGTCGCGACCGTGGCAAAGCGGACGCTGGCGCCGACGTTTGTCGCGCCCGGGCGCGTGGCGTTCGATGCCGAGTCGATGGCACACGTCGGCGTCGCGGTGAAAGGGCGTGTCGTCGAGGTGAAGGTGCGCACCGGCGATGCCGTCGCGAAAGGGGACGAACTGCTCGTCGTGGAAAGCCCCGAACTGGGCGAGGCGCAGAGCGAATACGTGCAACGCCGAACGGCGGCCTCGGTCGCGGAGATAGCCATCGCGCCGGCGCGGCAGGCGTACGAGCGGGCGAAGACGCTGCACGAAAAGAGCGAAGGCATCGCGCTGGCCGAAGTGCAGCGGCGCGAGGCGGAATTGCGGACGGCCGAGGGCGCGCTCGCGACGACGCGGGCATCGCTCACGGCCGCCGAGAACGCACTCAGGTTGCTCGGCATGGACGCGGGCGCGATCAAGAAGCTCGCCCAGACCGGCGAGATCAACCCGCGTTTCACGGTGAAAGCGTTGCTGTCGGGTGAGGTGGTGGAACGCGAGGTGACGGTGGGCGAGTTGGTGTCGCCGGAGAAGGACTCGCTGCTGGTGACGGCCGACCTGTCGAAGGTGTGGGTGCTGGCGGACGTGCCGGAGACGCGGCTGGCCGAGGTGGGCGTCGGTTCGGCCGCGCGGTTACGCGTGGCGGCGTCTGGCGAGGCCGTGGACGGAACGGTGAGCTACGTCTCGCCGGCGCTCGACCCCACGACGCGGACCGGCCGGGTGCGGGTCGTCGTCGCAAACGAGCGTCGCCTGTTAAGGCCTGGCATGTTCGCGCGCGTCGAACTCGCAGCCGCAAGCGGGACCGGCACCGATGCCGTGCTCGCCGTGCCCGATGAAGCCGTCCAGAACTACGAGGGCGGCACGGTCGTCTTTGTTCCCGTCGAAGGCGAGGAGAACACCTTCGCCGCGCGACCGGTTCGTGTCGGCTCGCCCGTGGGCGGGTTTGTTCCCGTCCTCAACGGGCTCAACGAAGGCGACCACTTCGTCGCCACCGGCTCGTTCGTCCTGAAGGCCGACCTCGGCAAGGCCGGTGCCGCGCACGAGCACTGATCTTCATTGCTTCGCAAGTGAACAGAACCCATCGACGGTTCTGACTGGATGCTTGGGTGCCACGGCATCGGTACGCCGTTGACGTGGAACGCCCTCGAAGTGCGAAACCCGACTGATTTTCCGTCTGTTCCACGGCTAGCGAGTACGCGAGCCGTGGCAGCCGGAGTGACCCAACAACCAAGACACCGTCATGCTCGACCGAATCCTGAACTTCTCCGTGCAGCACCGCTACCTGGTGGTGATGCTGACGCTTCTCGTAGCCGCGGTAGGCATCTGGTCGCTCCAGCGTTTGCCGATCGACGCCGTGCCCGACATCACCAACAACCAGGTGCAGATCAACACGGCCTTCGCGGCGCTGTCGCCTGTCGAAATCGAAAAGCAGGTGACGTATCCGGTGGAAACGGCACTGGCAGGC
This sequence comes from Tepidisphaeraceae bacterium, assembly GCA_047600945.1. Lineage (GTDB taxonomy): Bacteria > Planctomycetota > Phycisphaerae > Tepidisphaerales > Tepidisphaeraceae > JASGKC01. The sequence continues at coordinate 328,510 of JASGKC010000001.1, forward strand.
ATTCCTGGGTTGCAGTACACGCGCTCGATGAGCCGTAACGGTTTCTCGCAGGTGACGGCCGTGTTCGAGGACTCGGTCGACATCTACTTCGCCCGTCAACAAGTGAACGAACGCCTGGGCGAGGCGCGCGAATCGCTCCCGCCCGGCGCCGAACCGACCATGGGCCCGATCAGCACCGGCCTGGGCGAAGTGTTCATGTATACCGTCGAGTTCGAACACCCCGGCGGCAAGGACGCGCCGCGCGCCAACGCTGACGAGCCCGGCTGGCAACCCGACGGGTCGTACCGCACCTCCGAGGGCGCGACGCTGAAGACCGATGTCGAACTGGCCGCGTACTTGCGCACGGTTCAGGACTGGATCATCCGCCCGCAACTCAAGGGTGTGAAGGATGTGGCCGGTGTCGATGCGATCGGCGGGTACGTGAAGCAGTACCACGTCCAGCCCGACCCGATGAAGCTGGTCAGCTACGGCTTCACCTTCCACGACGTCATCGAAGCGCTGGAGAAGAACAATGTCAGCACCGGGGCCGGCTACATCGAGCACAAGGGCGAGGCGTACACCGTCCGCGCCGGCGGGCGCATCGAAACGCCCGAGCAGGTGGCCGACATCGTCGTCGGCACGCGGTCGGGCGTGCCGATCCACGTGCACGACGTCGCGACGGTGGAAGTGGGCCGCGAGCTGCGCTCGGGCTCGGCCACCGAGAACGGCGAAGAGGTCGTCGTCGGCACGGCAATGATGCTCATCGGCGCCAACAGCCGCACGGTGGCCGCCGACGTGGCGGTGGCCGTCGAGAAGGTCAACGCCAGCCTGCCGCCCGACATCCGCGCCAAGCCAGTGCTCAACCGCACGAAGCTGGTGGACGCCACCGTCGAGACGATCACCCGCAACCTCGCCGAAGGCGCGGTGCTCGTGATCGTCGTGTTGTTTCTGCTGCTGGGGAACATCCGCGCCGCCCTGCTGACGTCGCTAGCAATCCCGCTGTCGATGCTCATCACGTCGACCGGCATGGTGCAGGGCAAGATCAGCGGCAACCTGATGAGCCTGGGCGCGATTGACTTCGGCCTGATCGTCGACGGGGCGGTCATCATCGTGGAAAACTGCCTGCGTCGGCTCGGCCACCGCCAGCACGAGTTGGGCCGGCGTCTGACGCTACCGGAACGCCTCGCCGAAGTGACGGCCGCGTCAAAGGAAATGGTCAAGCCGTCGGTCTTCGGGCAGGCGATCATCATCACGGTGTACCTGCCAATCCTCGCGCTCACCGGCGTCGAAGGCAAAATGTTCACGCCGATGGCGCTGACGGTCATCTTCGCGCTCATCGCGGCGTTCGTGCTGTCGCTGACGTTCGTGCCCGCGATGGTGGCGATCCTGCTCTGGGGCAACATCAAGGAGAAAGAAAACTTCCTCATCCGCTGGACGAAGGCCACGTACGAGCCGGTCCTGCGAATCGCCTTACGTCTGCGCTGGGCGGTGGTGGCGGCTGCGGTGGTGTTCTTCGGCCTGTCGCTGCTGGTGTTCACACGCCTGGGTCAGGAGTTCGTGCCGACGCTCGACGAAAAGGACATCGCGATGCACGCGATGCGCATCGCGTCGACCGGCATCACGCAGTCGACCGAGATGCAGAAGGACGTCGAGCGGACGATCTCGGCGTTCCCGGAAGTGGCGTTCGTCTTCTCCAAGACCGGCACGGCCGAGGTGGCGGCGGACCCGATGCCGCCGAACGTGTCGGACACGTTCATCATCCTCAAGCCGCCGGCGCAGTGGCGGTCCGAGGCGGAACTCGATGCGCTGATTGCAGCGCAGCAGGAGGTCGTCGAGAAGCTGTCCGGCGGGCACGCACACGAAGAAGCCGAGGACGAGCACGAGCACGGCCCGCCGCCGACCGGGCACAAGGGCAAGCTCATCCGCCTGATCGAGCTGACGCTCCAGACGCTCCCCGGCAACAACTACGAGTTCACTCAGCCGATCCAGATGCGGTTTAACGAACTGATCAGCGGCGTGCGGTCGGACGTGGCCGTGAAGGTGTACGGCGACGACTTCGAGACGATGCAAACGACCGCCGACCGCATCGCGCGATCGCTCTCCTCCGTGCCCGGCTCGGCCGACGTGAAGGTCGAACAGACCGAAGGCCTGCCGGTGATGAATGTCGAGATCGACCGGGCCGCGATCGCGCGTTACGGCCTGAACGTCGCCGATGTGCAGGACGTGCTGGCCATCGCGGTCGGCGGACGCGAGGCGGGACAGGTGTTCGAAGGCGATCGTCGCTTTGATCTCGTCGTCCGCCTTCCCGAAGCGCTGCGTGGCCGGCTCAGTGAGATCGAAAACCTGCCCGTGCCGCTGCCCGGCATCGACGACCAGCAGACGGCCGAGCATCGCTTCGCCCGCGCCATCAGCTACGACGGCAGCGCCGGCGGCGAGCACCGCCCCGGCTTCGTGCCGTTGTCGGCCGTCGCGAAGGTCGAACTCACTGAAGGTCCGAACCAGATCAGCCGCGAGAACGGCAAGCGACGGATCGTCGTGCAGGCCAACGTGCGCGGCCGCGACATCGGCTCGTTCGTTCAGGAAGCGCAGGCCGCCATCGCACGCGACGTGAAGCTGCCGGCCGGCAGTTGGATCGATTGGGGCGGGCAGTTCGAGAACCTTGTCGCCGCACGACAGCGGCTGCTGATCGTCGTCCCGGTCTGCTTCTTCCTGATCTTCGTGCTGCTGTTCAGCACGTTCAACAACGCGAAGTACGCGCTGCTGGTCTTCACATGCGTACCGCTGGCGCTCTCGGGCGGCATCCTCGCTCTCTGGCTGCGCGACATGCCGTTCAGCATCTCGGCGGCGGTCGGGTTCATCGCGCTCAGCGGCGTGGCGGTGCTGAACGGGCTGGTGATGATCACGTTCATCAACGAACTGCGCGACCAGGGACGCTCGATCGACGACGCCGTCCGCGAAGGCAGCCTCATCCGCCTGCGGCCGGTGCTGATGACGGCGCTGGTGGCGTCGCTCGGCTTCGTGCCGATGGCGCTGGCCCGCGGCACCGGCGCGGAGGTGCAGAAGCCGCTGGCCACCGTCGTCATCGGCGGCATCCTGTCTTCCACCTTCCTCACGCTGTTCGTCCTGCCGGCCCTGTACCGCATGTGGCATCGCGCCCAGCGGCCGGAACCGCGGGCGACGGCGTTGTAACGGACCGGAAGCGTCGCGCAGCGCGGGTTGGTACAATTCGCTTCGTCATGGCCGAGCAGATCGACGAAGCCGCGTTCGCCCCCGCCGCGCCCGGCGTGCCGCTGGCATACGCGACGCCGTCGAACGATCGGCCGATGTCGTCCTTCGACGTGACGATGGTCTGGCTGGCGTGGTCGGCGCTCGTGGCCGGCACGATGGTCGTCGCGTTCTACGACACCGAGGTGGGCGTCGTCGCCGGGCCGGTGTTCGGCGTGCTGGGACTGATCCTCTCCATTCGCGGCTTGGCAACGGGAAGGCTGCTGCTGGCGTTGCTGGGCGTGCTGCACGTGCTGGTGCTGGTCGCCTGCTTCGTGCTGATCAACGTGATGCACTGGGGCCCGGGCCCGGCGACGGTGCCACTGACGCTGATCGGCTGCGGGTCGGCGATCGGGCTGGGTGTGTTGTCGGCGTGGTTGACACTGGGACTGGGACTCAAACTGGTCGTGACGAAGAATGCTCGGCCGTTCGGTCCGTGATCGAAATTCGCTTCGCTGTCAGCTCATAAGCCGACGCGAACTTTCGGAACTTGTGCGAAGATTCCGGCGTACGACATGTAGAGCTTCACGCCCGCGAGCAAAGCAGGGCTGAAGCAAAGTGGCCGCGGCCCCTGGGGTGATGCGCCGCCGGCCGACCGCAAGTCGTACGGGTCCGATGCACGCCGTCCGGCCCCCGCAGACGGCACCGGGCGACCCCCGGCGATCCTCGACATCGGACCCGAGCTTGGCAGCGTTGTCAGGGTTCGACGCCTTCGGCTCCATTGGGAACCGGATCTCGACCGGAAGGTCGGTGTGGCGTCGAACCCTGCTTCATTTCTGGCCTCACCGCGGAGACGCGGAGAAGCAGCAAGCCACGAATCGGCACGAATCGGAAGAAGTCGCCGATGGTGCCGATTCGCAGCGCTGGAACGGAGCGGAGTTCTCACAGAGCACACCGAGGCACAGAGTTCACAGAGAGCCGTTTGGGAAGCGATCGTTCTACGAGTGGATGGATCTCTATCGTGGCTCGGGTTTCCAACCCGGGTTCTCTTCGCAAAATCACGGCTTGGAAAGCCGTGCCACGAAATTTTGTACGGTTTGGAGCGTCCGAACATTCTGTTCCCAACCCCCGTTGCTCTCTTGGCGGCCTCTGCGCTCTCGGTGTTCTCTGTGACGGCTTGTGACACCTGTCTCAGGCACTCGCTGTCATCGATGACTTCTTCCGATTCGTTCCGATTCGTGTGATTCGTCGCTCACCTCTCCGCCGCGCCTCCGTGGTGAACCGCACCCGCCCCCGTATACTCGCGGCATGCTTCGTATTCTCGCCCTCGGCGACATCGTCGGCAGGCCCGGCCGGCAGGTCGTGGCCGAGAAACTGCCCGGCCTTGTCAAGCAGCACAACGTCGACCTCGTCATCGCCAACGGCGAAAACATCGCCGGCGGCTCGGGCATCACGCAAAACCTGTTCAACAAGCTCCGCGCGTACGGCGTCGACGTCGTCACGCTCGGCGATCACGTCTTCAAAAAGCTCGACATCGTCGACACGATGGCGCGCTCCGAACGCATTGTGCGCTGCGCCAACCTCTCGCGCCTGGCGGCCGGTCGCGGGCACACGGTGGTGCGGACGAACGCGAAGAACATCCCGGTCGCCGTGTTCGCCGTGATGGGCCGGGTGTACGTGCCGACGATGGCCGTCGATGACCCGTTCGCCGCCGCCGACCGCGTGCTTCAGGACGTGAAGGACATGGCCAAGGTGATCGTCTGCGACATCCACGCCGAGGCCACGGGCGAGAAGGTGGCGTTAGGCCACCACATGGACGGCCGGGCCAGCTTCATCTTCGGCACGCACACGCACATCCCCACGGCCGATGCCAAGATCCTGCCCGGCGGCACCGCGTACATCACGGATTTAGGCATGTGCGGCCCCTACGACAGCGTGCTGGGCCGCCGAAAGGACAACGTCGTCCGCGCGATGACGACGAACATGCCCTACCCCTACGACGTCGCGACCGGCGACGTGCGGCTGTGCGGGGCATTGGTGGACATCGACGAAACCACCGGCAAAGCGACGGCCATCGAACGGATCGAAGTGCAAGGCGCAAACGTCAGCCCGGCGTACGACGCGGACGACCATGCGAAGGGTGGGAAGGCGTAGTTGGTTAGGCAGCAGTGGCAACACGATGCGTTTGCCCAAAATTCCCAACTGGCTGATACGAATTGCATTCGGTCTCGGTGCAGCGTTCATGGTTTGGGGCTGGCTACTTGGCTTTTTCAGCTTCGAGATTGCCCGCTGGGTCGGCAGGAATCAATCGGATCAAACAGAGTTCCCACTCTTTTCAGTCGACGACGTCACCACGGATGAGCGGGGACAAATGTATGTCGCAAACGGCTTCTATCAGCGCGTTCAGCGATACTCTGCAACGGGACAGTTTGAGCGTGGATGGAACATCCCGGCAGCTGGCGGAATGTTCCGATTCACTATCGCCAATGCAGGGATAGTCCAAGTGGTAACTGCCCGCACAGACCAACGATTGACCTACAATGTCGACGGAGAGCTTGTTCATTCCGAACCGCTGCTGACAACGTTCCAAATGCCGAGCGGTACGGATCACGAACTGCATGCGACGGGATGGGTGCTTGTCGACATTGTGGACAAGAGCGGCAACGTACGAGTGCGCTCGTCGCGGTGGATGCAATTGCTCGCATGGAATATGTCGTTCGTCTATGTCGCATCGGGCTTGAGCTTCATGGTCGTCGCCGCAATTGCTCACAAGCATTCACCTTCATCGCGGAGTGCGTAAGGAGATCGGTGCGCACACCGTTTCGATCGCAAAACCGGCGGCATTGAATCAATCGCACAACGCGACACAACACAACCGTCCCCTCACACGCACGACCGAACCACCCCGCCGTCCACGCGCAGAGCCGCGCCGTTCGTGGCCGATGCCAGCGGGCTGCACACGTAGGCCACCATGCTCGCGACCTCTTCCGTCGTCGCGAAACGCTTCAACAACGAACTGGGCCTGACCGACGTGAAGAACTCGCGCTCGAATTCCTCGAAAGGCTTGCCGCCGCTCAGTTGTTTCACGAACTCGTCCACGCCGGCCGATCGGGTCGGGCCGGGCAGGACCGAGTTGACCGTCACGCCGGTGCCCGCGCACGTCTCGGCCAGCCCGCGCGACACGGCGAGCTGCGCGGTCTTGGTCATGCCGTAATGGATCATCTCGGCGGGAATCTGCACGCCGCTCTCGCTGCTGATGAACACGATCCGGCCCCAGTTGCGCTGCTTCATGCCGGGCAGGTACGCGCGGCTGAGCCGGACGCCGCTGAGGACGTTCACGTCGAAGAACCGGCGCCAGTCGTCGTCAGGAATTTCCTCGAACGGCTTGGGCTCGAAGATGCCCAGATTGTTGATGAGCAGATCAACGGCCGGGAACTGCTTCACGAGCGCCTCGGCCGACTCGGCGGTGGAGAGATCGCCGACGAATTCATCGACGCCTGCATCGGGGACGGCAGACAGCAACTCGCCCCGCGCCGTGACAACGGATGCAGCCGTTCGACCATTGAGAATCACCCGCACGCCTTCCCGCGCCAGCGCGACCGCGATCGCGTGGCCGATGCCCTTCGTGGAACCGGTGACCAACGCCCGCTTGCCTTTCAACTGAAGATCCATCGCCGACCCTTTCACTGATCGAAGCCTATCAAGCTGGTCGGCCGACACCGCGCCGACGATGGTCGAAGTGTAGGCCCGAGACGTTCGGCATGTTTACCTTTCCGAGCGAAGTGCGAAGACCGCGCCAAGCCGCGAAGTGTGGCACGCGGAACGGTTCGCGTTCTTGTCGAGAGGGAAAGCGAGATACGCACGGGGCGCACACTACGAATTGCGGTCCGATCGAGTGTCGAGTTTCGCGTTTGCGGCCGATTTCCTGTCTTGACGGCCACGCGGTTCTGCTGCGCATAATGGCCAGGTTCATTGCTCCTTGGCATCTGAAATCGGCTCGTGCACCCCGGCCGAATACAGTGGCCCGAATGTCCCAAAATGTCCCCGAATTCAAAACGCCGATGAAGCACCTCGTTCGGCCATTCCGCATCGGCCGGGCCGATCGGGGATGCGATTTCGGGATGCGAAATGTGCCCGTTCCACACCGGTTCGTGGGACATTGCATAGGGTCGCTTTCCACGGCTTCGCCCGGTTGACACCGCTCGCCGCACGCGGACACTTTGCCCCCGATGGAAGTGCAAGGACATCTCGTTGGCGTCTGTAGCTGGTCGCTCCAGCCGAAGGATTACGCGGACCTCGTCGCGAAGGTGAAGGCCGCGGGGCTGTCGCACCTGCAATTGGCGCTCGGACCGCTGCTGAAGCTTCACGCCGAGGAACGCGACCGCGCGATCGCCACGTTGAAGGACGCCGATCTCCAGCTGACCGCGACGATGATCAGCTACCCCGGCGAGGACTACACGACCATCGCCACGATCAAGCGCACGGGCGGCCTAGTGCCGGACGACCTGTTCGAGAGTCGCAAGGCGCTGACGATTGAAGCCGCCACGCTGAGCCGGTCGCTGGGTTGCCGGTGCATGAGCACGCACGTCGGCTTCATTCCGCCGCCCAACGATGCGATGTACGCGACGGTGGTTCAGCGCCTGCTCGAACTCACCAAGCCGCTGGCCGACCTGGGCATCGACCTGCTGATGGAAACCGGCCAGGAGCCGGCGGCCGAGCTGCTTCAGTTCATCAACAACATCCCGGCCAAGAACCTGGGCGTGAACTTCGACCCGGCCAACATGCTGCTGTACGGCTCGGGCGATCCGGTCGAAGCGATCCAGACGCTGGGCAAGCACGTGCGTCACGTCCACGCGAAGGACGCGGTGAAGAGTTCCAACCCCGGCATCGACTGGGGCAGTGAAGTCCCCTTCGGCGACGGCGAAGTGCCACACGCGGGCTTCATGGCGGCGCTCCGGCAAGTCGGCTATGCCGGCCCGATCGTCATCGAACGCGAAGCCGGCAACGACCGGCTCGGCGACGTGCAGTACGCGATCGACACGCTGAAGGCGCTCGGATGAATCGCGCGACGGTGCGGTGACACGTCGATCGATCAAAGCGACATCGACCAACACGAACGCCCACGGATGGCCATCCGTGGGCGTTGAGTTTGTGTCGGTGGGACCGGTGCGAATCGTGCGTCACGCTTACGGCAGCACGATCACCTTCCCGGCTTGGATCTTGTCGCCGTTCAGGCCGGGGTTGGCGTCGGCGATGGCTTTCCACTTCTGGCCGTCGCCGTAATGCGCGACGGCGATCTTCCAGAGCGTGTCGCCCTTTTGAATCGTGTACTTGGTCGGACCGGTGGGCTTTGCCACCGGCGGCGCGACGGGCTCGGCCGGCGCGACCGGCACGCTCACCTTCGCGGGCGGCTCGGCCGGCATCGGGCGCGGGTCGGTGGTGGTCACCACGTCGCTGGCGGCGGGCGAGTCGCCCGTGGGCGACAGCACGTCGGGTCGGGCGTTGCCGGGCGAGTTGTCGGCCGTGCCCTTGCCTTCGTAATGGCAACCCGTGGCCGCGACGGTGGCGGCGAGTAGAAGTGCGGTCGAGAGCTTCCGTGTCATTGTGCAGTGCATCGTTCGAGCCTCCTTGTGAACGCGTGTTCTGAGAGAAACCATCGCAAAATCAGCGTCAAACGCAAGCGTAAGGCTTTCACGCAACATTTGCGCGGCCGCTGGGGAAATCCCCGAATGCGACAATCATTCTGATTTGCATCGTAACGTCACTGCCTGCGCCGCCGTCAGCGTGGGCCGGGGCGGGTTGCCACGTCGAGCGAACCCGCGCTGGGCTGAAAGGATGATGATGTCAGAGCAACACCTGATGAATCGCTCAATGATGCCAGGCCAGCGATCCTCGCGCCGGCGCGACGCGAAGCCCGTCTACCGCGACGCGGTCGACGCCGAAGGGTCGCTCGATGTGCGAATGGATGACTTGGTCTCCGCGAACGCGGAAGATCACACCGTGCACAGCGTCGCGTTCGGGAGCGGGATGGTGTTCGCGTTCTCGGGGATTTCGAACGATGTCATCGACCGCACACCCCCCAGGCAGACGAATTCGCCTTTTGCCTCGGCCAAGCCGATTGGCTCGGGCGATCGGCAGTAAGGGGCTGACGAAGCTGCGAGTTTCGAGATTCGAGTTACGAGAAGGGACGACGCCTTTCGACCCAAGCAACTCGATCGGATGAACAATCCCAAGGGGTGACGAATTTTCTCCATGGCTCGGGTTTTGAACCCGAGTCTGTCTCGCAAAAGCACGGCTTGAAAAGCCGTGCCACGAACACTGGCATTGGCGTCATGCGGTTCGCGTCATCTCTCGCAACTTGAATCTCGCAACTCGTCCCTCACGCCTTCGGCAGCAGCGCGAGCACTGCCGCACTCGGCCGGGCGATGACATGTGCGGCGATCAACTTGCCGAGGCCTTCAACGCGCGGTTTGGCGGCGTCGATCGCGGCACGAACCGCCGCCACGTCGCCTCGGACGATGACGGCCACGTAACCGCCGCCGAGTTTCTCCCGGCCCACCACGTCGACATTCGCCGCCTTGCAGGCCGAGTCCACCGCTTCGATGACGGCCGTGAAACCTTGCGTCTCGATGAACCCGATCGCCTGTGCGCCGATGTCAGCCATGTGGATATCTCGTGGAAAGTGGACGACGTCCTGTTCGATCAGCGGATTGCTCTCAACGTTCGCGAGCCATGCCGGCTCCGATCCGGGCGCGGGGCGTGCGATCAGATCGGTGTGAACCTCGACCGCACACGACCGCGCGAGCGCTTCACCCGCATCCAGTGCCGCCTTTAGCGCCGCGACATTACCGGTGAGCCGCACGCAGACGCCGAGCAGGTCGTTCAACTCCGCCTGGAGCATGCGCACGTCGGCCGCCTTGGCCATCGCATCGACGGCCACCATGCCCACCGACCAGCTTTGTGCTTCGAAAATGCCGATTGCGTCCTGCATTGCGTGATTCCGCGCCGCCGCGCACGCGCACGCACAAGAGCATACGCGGAGCGAATGATTCACGCACGGGTCAGACCAACTTCAGATGCTTTGATCGCAGGCACCAAACGCGGTGCGTGCGAAGGGACGTATTGCGAGCGCGACGCCCGCTCACGGCACGACGAGGACCTTGCTCTTGTTCTCGATCAGCATGTCGTACAGCATCGTGACGTCGTCGTTGAGCAGGCGGATGCAGCCGTGGCTCATGTTCTTGCCGATGCTGTCGGGCTCGATCGTGCCGTGGATGCCGTAGCTCTGCTTGCCGAGGGCATCGCCATCGAGGCCTTCGAGCGGAATCCAGCGCTCGCCCAGCGGGTTCTTCGGGTCGTCGGCACCGATCACGCCGTCCCCTTGCGGGCTGTAATACACCGGGTTCACGAGCTTGCCCGTGCCGACCTGCCACGTGCCCAGCGGCGTGGAGTCGTCCGAGCCCAGGCCTACGCGGAAGGTCTTCACGTACATCGAACCCTGTCCGCCCGGCGCGCCGAGGTACACGTCGGCCGTGAACTTGCTCTTGCTGACGATCAGGTGAAATGGGCCCTGAATCAGCTTATACGTCTTGCCCGCGCGGATCTTATGCGAGTCGATGCCGTTGATCCGGCCGAACAGCTCGGGCGTGATGTCGAACCGCTTGCAGAACTTCGCGGCGGCGTAGCCGGGCTCCATCTTCAGCGACTTGTTCCACGGGTCGTTCGGATACATCTCCGGGCTGAGGAGGATGCGCGTGTTGAGCTGCGCGAGGAACTGCTTGGCCGAGTCGAGATCGCTCTCGGGAATCTGGCCGGCGACCATCGCGTTGTTGACGAGGTCGCGCGCGGTGAGCAGGTCGCCGCGCTCTTTGAGCTTCTGCGCCTTCTCGAAGAGCTGATCGGCCGAGAGGGCTTGTGCAGGCCTGGTGGTCGGCGCATTTGCTTTGGTCGCGGTGATGTCGGGCTGGGTCTGCTCGATGGCGCCGATGACCTGCGCGGTCTTCGCGGGCGTAGTCGATTTGGGCGGCAACTGCGGACCCGGCTCGGTGGGCAGCAGCGCGCCGGCCGGCTTGGGCGCGGCGGCGGTCTGCGCGGGCGTGCGGAAGTACCAGACCCCGCCCGAGATCAGCCCCACGGCGGCAAGGGCAACAAACGCGATCCGACTGGCCATTCCATGGCTGTTTCTGCTCATCGACACACTCCGTGTGCGGCTCAACTCTGTGACGCTGCGCTGAAGGTACGTCGGATCAGGGGGAAGTCAACGCGAAGAACGGTGTGCGTCAAACGAACCACACGTGAATGGCCACAGAGCCACAGAGGACACAGCAAAGACGGCGGCGATGCTCAGGCGAGGCGAGGCCGGAGCCACGGTCGGTCGCCCGGCGGTCGAATGACAGAACGTAGCATGAGCGTTCCGCTCATGCCCTGGTTTCAAGCGCGTGCAGGAGAAGCTCGAGGGATTGAAGAAGCAGGTTGTACTCAGGAAGCCCGTCTCTTGATTCGTGGTCATTCGTGTGATTCGTGGCCCCTTCTTCGTGCCTCCCTGGCCCGTCCCTTGCACAGCGCCCCCGCCTTTGCCATGCTCGCCCCCGTGCACGAGGTGACCGTTTGAGCGACACGCCTGATCGAATCCGACGACGCCGGCGATCGATGCTCATCGGCCTGATCGTCCTGCTCGGCGTCGTCGTTCGCCTGGCGTTCCTCTTTCAACCCATTCGTTACGACGAAGCGACGACCTACCTCGCGTTCGTCCGGCCCGGCCTGAGTACGCTGCTGAAGACGTACGACGGGCCGAACAACCACGTGTTTCATTCGCTGCTGATGTGGCTGACGACGCGCATCGGCTGGTACGACTGGGCGCTGCGTCTGCCGGCGTTCGCAGCCGGCGCGGCCGTGCCGTGGCTGACCTACCGCGCCGGCCGGTTGCTGCACGGACGCCGGCCCGCCCTGCTCGGTGCGGCCCTCGCGGCGGCGAGCGTCCACCTCATCGAGTACAGCACCAACGCGCGCGGCTACTCGCTCGTCACCTGCTTCACACTCCTCCAGGTGCTACTCGGCCTGCGCATCGTGCGGTCGGCCCGACATGACGCCTTCGCCTGGTTCGCGCTCGTGACCGCGCTGGGCCTGTACACCGTGCCCACGATGCTCTACCCGACGGTCGCGACGGCGCTCTGGATGCTGATCGTCGCGCTGAGTTCGCGCGGCACGCCGTGGCGCACCCTGCTGACGCGCGGCCCGGTCTACGCCGTCGCGACGATTGTTCTTGCCAGCGCCTTCTACGCGCCGATCCTCCTCCAGACCGGCGGCTGGGATTCGCTCGTGCACAATCGCTGGGTGCAGCCGATCGACGATCTCGCCAACTGGCGGGCCAGCGTGCTGCGCACGGGCGGCGAACTGGTGGACGAGTGGTCGCTGGGCTTGAGTCGACCGGTGCTGGCGCTGCTCGCTCTACTGGCGATCGTTGCGTTCATTCGCTCGATCGTGCGACGCGACGCGCGCGGCACGTGGTTCGTCGTCGCGGTGGTGTCGGCGCTGGGAGTGGTCTTCATTCAGCGTGTCGCGCCGTTCCCACGTGTGTTCTGTTACCTGTTGCCGATGTTCTTTCTCGCTGCGAGTGCGGGGGGCGAGCCGCTGCTGCGACGGATGAAACGCTCGATCTTCGCCGCGATAACGCTGGCGACGTGCGCCGGCCTGATCGGCTATGCGACGGTCGCGCGCCTGCCCGAGCGGGCGGCGCGGTTCGACAAGTTCCCCGAGGCGCGGCGGGTGATCGAGTATCTCGATCGAACCATGACGCCGAGCGACACGGTCGCGCTCGGCGTCGTGCCGGAGGGAACGCTGCGTTACGAATGGCAACGCGCCCGTCGGCCGATGCTGAAGTACGAAGGGGGCAAGGCGCGCGTGCTGCTGGTCACGCAGACGGATGAACCACCGCTGCTGGCAATGCGCTACGCACGAATGACGACGGCGGCGTTCGGCCCGCCGGTGTTGCTGATCGAGATCGATCGCGCCCGCGTGTACGAGGCAAGGCCGATCAGCGGCGTCACGCCCGAGCCACTGAAGACGCGCGAGCAGGCGAGGAAGAAAACGCGATGAATCGGTGATGCGGACGAATCGGCATGACGTGGACTTCCCAACAAACCGTGCGCACACGGAACTCGTCATGCTGAGCGCAGCGAAGCATCTGGCGCTCTTCAATTGCCAGCAGGCACCGGCATTGCCGAGGCATCTTGCACTTCGCAGGGCGCCAGACCCTTCGCTGCGCTCAGGGTGACGGTTGCGCGAGACGCATGAACCTGCGGGTCCGGCCATCACTCGTACTTCCCGCCGCGGCCGCGTTTGATCTCGCTGCGGGCCTTCTTGTTCGCGAGTCGGCGGAGCTTGCTGCCGTAGCTGGGCTTGCTCTTCTTGCGGCGCTTGGGCTCGATGCGGGCTTGGATCAGCAGTTCGCGCAGCCTCGCAAGAACCGATTCACGGTTGCGTTCCTGGGTGCGCTGCTCGTCGGAAACGAGTTGAATCTCCCCGGCGGCCGTTAGGCGCGAGCCGAGCGCGGTCCTTAGTCGATCGATTGCACCCAGCGTCATGTGCGGCATCAGGTCGCGCAGGTCGATCCGCAGCTCACACGCGGTCGACACCTTGTTCACGTTCTGCCCGCCGGGCCCGGAACTGCGGACGAAGCGGAAGCGCACCACATCCACCGGCACGCGCAAGCCTGGCGCGAGTTCGAGGCCGGATGGAGGTGTCGGGTCCGATTCCATGGCGGGAAAGTTAAACACACATGAACGCGGATGAACACAGATGAAGCAGCAGATTTGGCCGCATTATCTGCGTTCATATGGGTTCATCGGTGGTTCCTTTTGCTGCTTCCACCAGATTTCAAGCACCAGCAGCGCGAACAGGCGCTGTGAGTGGTCGCGGCGCTCTGATTCGTGCTCGTCGACCAAGCGCTCGACGACGGGCATTCTGAAGTGGATTCGGGCGAATGAGTCCGTCGCGAACAGGTGGTCGCGCAGGAAGGAGCGCAGGGAATCGCGGAACCATTCGCCGATCGGCACGGCGAAGCCCATCTTCTTCCGCCCGAACACGCTGGCGGGTAGTTCGCTCGCGAACGCCTCGCGCAGCATGCGCTTCTTGCCGCCCTTCAAAAGCTGATCCTCGGTCAGCGTGGCTGCGAGTTGGACGAGTTCGTGGTCCATGAACGGGCTGCGTACTTCGAGCGCGTGCAGCATGCTGCACCGATCGACCTTGGTGAGCAGGTCGTTTGGGAGGTAGGTGATGCGATCGGTGGCAAGGGCGGCTTCGACGGATCCGCGGTCTTTACACAGGCTCGCGTACGTCTCTGCCACGCTGCGACGAAGTCGCTGGGCTCCCGAGTCCGATGAACCGACCAGTTCGTCGATCGTCGCATCGTCAAAGACGCGCAGATACGACTCGTATCGATCCGCTTCATCGAGCGCGAGGGATTGGAGGAACCGCATCGCGCGCGTGAATTTCGATTTCGGATGTCCTCCCGAGAACCGTTTCGCGAGTGTGGACACGAAACGTGGCACGAAGCGTCCGTAGAGCGCGGCGAGCCGCGTCGCTTCATAGCGCTCGTAACCGCCGAACAACTCGTCTCCACCATCACCCGAGAGTGCGACTTTCACGTGCTTTCGGGTTTCGCGCGCGAGGTAATGCGTGGGGATCATCGAGCTGTCCGCGAACGGTTCGCCGAAGACACGGATGAGCTTGGGCAGGTCTTCGATCACGTTCGGCGTCACGCGGAATTCGTGATGCTGTGAGCCGAGGTGCTTGGCGACCTCGCGCGAAAGGCGACTCGTCGTAACGCGGGTCGTCAAAGCCGATTGAGAACGTCTGTACCGGCCCCTGCTTGCGGGCACAGAGCGCGACGACGGAGGAGTCGACGCCGCCGGAGAGGAAGACGCCGAGCGGGACATCGGAGACGAGCTGCCGAGCGACGGCGGTTTCGACGGCGCGGCGGACGTCGCTAACGGTCACGCTCCCATATTTCGTGGCAGGGGCGTCCCGCCCATGTTGCGGAGGCTTCGCCTCCGTCACGGCCGGGACGGCCGTGACGCGAAGTCCTGTCGCGCCGTTGAAATACTCTGGACACACTTCCATACGGAACGGAATGCCGGTGCCATGACAGGAATTGCGTGACCAACTGCCCGGTTTCTTCTGCCCCATCAGCGGGCCCGATCCTGAACCAAGACAGCCGAACTGTAGGAATTGGGGAGTCCAGCGGCTCGTCCACGCGTGTTCACCGATCGATAGCTCGCGCGCAAAAGAGCATTCGCTGGCGAAGTAGAATCGCCCATCGCGCAGCGCCGCATACAGCGGCTTCTGCCCCATCCGATCGCGCGCAGGAACAGCGATTTCTCCTGCTCGTCCCAGATCGCAAGCGCGAACATGCCGTTCAGTTTGTGCAGGCAGTCCGGGCCCCAGGTGGTGTAGGCATGCAGGAGGACTTCGGTGTCGCCGGTGGTACGCCAGGGGAGTTTCGAGTTTCGAGTTTCGAGTTTCGAGGTCTTCTCTTCGGCGGCTAGCGCATCCAACTCCGCACGCAACTCCCGATAGTTGTAGATCTCGCCATTGAACACGATGGTGTATCGCCCGTCCGGCGTCGTCATCGGCTGCATGGCGCACGGGTCGGGGTCGAGGATGGCCAGGCGACGGAACGCCAGCGCCACCTGTGGTCGATCGGTTGTGATGGGCGTCGGGTCCTCGGGGTCGCGATTGAACCAGAGGCCCTCGCCATCCGGGCCGCGGTGAGCGATGGCGGCACTCATCTTCGACAAAGTCTCTCGACTCGTCCGAAAGCGCTCATCCCAACTGACCACGCCGGCGAAACCGCACATTCGGGCCACAGTAGCAGGTTCGATTTCCCATTTCCTATTTCCGATTGCCCATTAGGCCCGCGTTGAAATGGGCAATGGGAAATCGGCAATCGGAAATCCCGCCCCGACTTGCTAACCTTCCTCGCCCGATGCGTCCCCGCCCGCCCGCCATCCTCGATCGCTTCCGTTCGCGTCTGCTGGCGCGGACGCAGCGGAAGTTCGCATTGGTGACGGAGCGGAAGCGTGTCGGGCCGATCGAGGTGGACTTCACGCGGGTGGCCGACCCGGACGCGGTTCTCGACGCGATTTGCGAGGAAGAGACGCAGCGCTCGAAAGACCCGACGAAGACCTACCGCGAGCCATTGCGTATGCCCTACTGGGCGGCCGTGTGGGAAAGCGCGACAGCCGTCGGGCAGCACCTCGCCAAACGCCCCCACCTGCTCCGCGGCGACGTCCTCGACCTCGGCTGCGGCATGGGCCTGGCTGGCGAACTGGCGCTGGCGCTGAACGCGAGCGCCCGCGTCTGGCTGGCCGACATCGATCGCGACGCCCTGCTGCTGGCCCGCCTCAACACGCTGCCATGGATCGATCGGTCGGACGTGCTGCGGGTCGACTGGTCGGTCGATCAACTCGTCATGCGCGGGCGCAGCGTGGTTCCCCTGCCCGCGCGGGAGGTGGCGCGTCACGAACCGACGACGCGATCGACCAACCCGGCGGCTCCCCACCTAACCTCCCCTTCAACGGCGGGGGAACCAACCCACTGCTTCGACTTCATCATCGGCTCCGACGTCCTCTACGAGCGGCCGCAGTGGGACAACATCGAGGCGTTCCTGCGCCAGCACCTTGCCCGCGGCGGAACCGTGCTGCTCGGCGAGCCGAATCGCCCGAAGGCGGACGAGTTCCCCGAGTGGATCACCGCGCGCGGCTGGGGCAGCGAGCGCTTCGTCGAAACGGTCGAAGGGCGCGAAGCGCCGCTGCGACTCTTCGAACTGACGCGCGACTGACGGACACCGAACGCTGCAACGAAATCGCTGGGTCGGTTCCGTGGTGAAGTGGTTGAGCGGTTGAGTGGTTCTGTAAGACTCGGACTCGCACCACACAACCACGCAACGACTTCACTACTCAACCGTGTCGTCGAAAATCCGCGCATTCGTCATCCTGCCGCAACTCATCCCGCGCAGGATCGTTTCATTTTTGGAGTAGACTCGTTGTTGATCGCAAGGCCGTCCGTCAAGATGAACGTCCCATGAGCACCGCCGCCCCTGATCCGTCTGCCGCGACTGTTGTCGACGACGCCATCGTCGAAACCACCGTCCGCACGCTCGACGTCAAGCGCATCTACAAGATGGGCGACACCGAAGTGCACGCCCTCAAGGGCATCAGCATCTCCATCAACCGCGGCGAATACATCTCCATCATGGGCCCGTCCGGCTCGGGCAAGAGCACGTTCTTCAACATGATCGGCGGGCTCGACAAGCCGTCCGAAGGCAAGGTCTACATCGACGAAGTCGACATCGCGCAGCTCGACTCGTATGAGCTAGCGTGGATGCGTTGCCACAAGATCGGCTACATCTTCCAGACGTTCAATCTGATCCCGGTGATGACCGCGCTGGAGAACGTCATGATGCCGATGATCTTCGCCGGCATGACCACGGCCGACGCCCAGGACAAGGCTGCGGACATCCTCAAGCGCGTCGAGCTCGGCCACCGCATCTTCAACAAGCCCAGCGAGATGTCGGGCGGCCAGCAGCAGCGCGTCGCGATCGCCCGCGCGTTCGCCAACGACCCGAGCATCATCCTGGCCGACGAACCGACCGGCAACCTCGACCTCAACACCGGCAAGCTCATCATCGAACTGCTGCGCGGGCTCAACCAGGAAAAGGGCTGCACGATCATCAGCGCCACGCACGACCACAAAATGCTGGCCGTGAGTGATCGCATCTTCTGGTTCACGGACGGCCTTCTGACGAAGGTCAGCAAGCGCGACGAACTGAACATCCAGACCGGCCACATCGAAGGCCCCGGCTGGGATGACGGGAAGACGCTGCGGTAAGGTGGCGTGCGAGAAGAAGCAAGCACGGAGGCCACAGAGGCACAAAGGGCACGGAGATGAAAGCTCGAGAGACGGATTTCTTTGAGCGTGGCTCGGGTTTTCAACCCGAGTTCCGCTTCGCGGAGATCACGGCTTGGAAAGCCGTGCCACGGGAAGTCTGAAAGCGCGGGGACGCGATGGACTTGGACTACGCAACATCGAAGACTCCTGTTGAACCATTCCCAAGGCGCGCGGTTCTGATTGTCGTTGCAGTCGTGCTCATTGCGATCCTACTCATTGCTGCCTTCTTGCCATCGCTCGGAAAACCGCGTGAAGCGGCACAACGAGCAAAGTGCATGAGCAATCTTCGCCAGATTGGCACGGCGTTGGCTGTCTATGCGCAGGGCAATGCCGGCCAGTTGCCACCCGATCTGATGGTGCTTGCCGGGTCAACTGACTTGCCACGTGACGTGTTCATCTGCCCGAACGAGCCGGCCGGCGACTTGCTTCGTCAGCATCCGCTGACAACGCCGTCATATGTCTACGTCGGTGCAGGAATGACGTGGATCGAACAACGCTCCGCGACGTCTCCATATGGGCGCGAGGTGCTGGTATTCGAACGATCGAGTTCGCTGCACGTGCCGAAGGACAGGGAATCGACGACTGGCCTGCACGTGCTGTTCCGCGATTTGCACGTCGAATTCATCCCCGAGCCTGCCGCAACCCAAGTTCTGCTGCAATACGATAGCGGCCAACGACCGATCGTCTGTCCATAGCAATCGAATTCCATACGCGGTTCGCCGATGACGCCGCCGGCGTTCGGCCGCTGCGGTTGCGGTGAATGGACCAGAGCCCTTCCACAATTCGTGGCACGGGCGTCCCCGCCCGTGGACCGGCGAAGCCGACATCGAGCGATAGCTCGATCCGACAAAGGGCAATCATCGAGCGACGCGTGCTCGCTGCGCGAGTCCATGGGCGAGGACGCCCATGCCACAAATGCCATCCGTCCTCGCATTCACGAATCCGCTTTGCGTTCCGTCCGCCCGCGGTAAGATTCGCCCCTCGTGTTCCGGCGTGATTGCGCCGCCGGCGTCTCTCGGGTTTCAAACCGCTGGTGTAAGGAGAAATCATGTCGACTCGTCCGTCCCTCGTTCGGTCTATCGTTGCGCTCAGTGCCGTCGCCGCCCTGGCGGCCATCCCCGTGACGCGGGCGTTGGCCGACGAACACGAAGGCCATCCTACTACCGGCCCGGCCCACCACGCGCCGACCACCGCGCCGGCCCACGCCGTCGCCAACGATCACGAGGCGCTCGAACACGCGATGGAAGCGATGGAGAAGTCGATCAAGCTCGTCGCGACGCAGATCGACGATGCGTCGAAGGACGCGGCCACGCTCGAAGCGCTGGCGAAGTTCGAATTCGCGACCTTGCAGGCCAAGGGTGCCCTGCCCGGCACGATCAACCGCAAGCCCGAAGCCGAGCGGGCCGAGGCGACCACCGATTACCGCAAGATGATGGGTCAGGTGCTCGTCACCGCACTCGAAATCGAGCAGAACCTGCTCGACGGCAAGCGCGACGAAGCGAAGAAGGGCCTGGGCGAGCTGAAGGACATCCAAAAGCTCGGCCACGACGAATTCCGCCCGAAAAAGCAGCCGCGGAAGTGAGGCGCCGATGCATTAAGCACAGAGGCCACAGAGACACAGAGTTCACAGAGAAGAATTCGGAAGACATGCAGAACACTTCAGGCGCGGCGCGAAGTGCTCGCTACCTCGAACGCCTCTCCGTGGTCTCTGTGTTTTCGGCGTGCTCTGTGATTCTGTTTGCATCGTTGAACGCGAGTTGAACCTTGCCCAAACGAACGTTGAACCTGACTCGTCGTGCTGCGGCCGAAAAAGTGAGCGTGTTTGCGTGCTGGGCAAACGGAATCACAGAGCCACTAAGAACACAGAGTTCACAGAGAGAACTTATCTGGAGCGAAGGCGTCTAACCGTTGACGACGGGCTGTCCTGCAATCTGACAAATCCGGCCCGGAGAGTTCTCTGCCTTGAACTCCTCTCTGTGGCCTCTGTGATCTCGGTGTTCTCTGTGCTTCTGTTTCCATCGTCGAAAGGGAATCGAACCATGTCGAAACGAACCTCGAACCTGATGCGTGTCGTGCTGATTGCGCTGTCGTGCGCCGCCTCGACCGGCTGCGCGATGCACGCGAAGCCGCACACGCAGAAGGCCGACGAGCGGTCGCTAGCGCTGGCGATGGAGTCGATGGGCGACTCGCTCGGCCGGATCAGCAAGCAGTACGCCGACCCGAAACAGGACGTATCCACGCTGGCCGCCATCGAGACGATGCGGGCGGCGGCGCTCCAGGCGCAAGGCGTGCTGCCAGCGATGGCCTGGCGCGAGGCCGACGTCGCCAAGCGGGACGCGATCGGCGAACGCTTCCGCGCGAAGCTGGGCGAACTCATCAACACCTGCGACGCACTGCGCCAGCGTCCGTGCCGACGACCGCACCAGCGCCAAGGCGCAGCTCGGGCGCGTCGAGCAGATCATGAACGAAGGTCACTCGGCGTTCATCGGGAAGAAGTGACACCCATTTTGAAGAACACGTAGAGCGGCTCTATTCGGTGCCACGGCATCGGTACTCCGTTGCCGTGGTAGGCTCGCGAAAACCGATTGCACCTTGGACTCCGGTAGCGCACCACGGCTAGCGAGTACGCAAGCCGTGGCACCCGATCAGAACACTTCCAGAGATGCTCGCCGCGAGAGGGTCGCAGTCGTTCATGCTGACAAAGCGTGTCGAGTATGGATGACCTTTCCCAATCGCATGTCCCCTCGACCCAACGAAAACGCGACCCGGACGATTCGTCTCGGGTCGCATTCGTTTTAGCGGTGGATCGAGGTCACTTGCCCATCTGAATGCCAGCGGCCTTCATTTGCTCGGCGGCGAGCTTAGCCTGAGCTTGCTGAACGGCGGCCAGCTCCTTCAGCTGCGCCTGCACTTCGGGGCTGTAGGTGAACAGCGGCTTGGCATTGGTCGCGACCGGCCCCTGGACCGAGGCGCCCTGCACCTTGTTCGCCTCGGCGTTGGCCTGCGCGTCCTTGATGGCGCCGTCTACCGCCTTGGCGGCCGTGGCGGCGGCGGTAGCCGTGGCGATCTCGGAACACCCGCCCGCCAGTCCGGCAACGGACGCGGTGGCGAGCATCAGCATGGCGTAGCGGCAATAACGCATGGCGGTTCCTGGTGCGCGGTCTTCTGGTGCTACGCGGAGTGTAACCGAAGGGTTCGGGAAAAAGCGAGGATGATGCATAATGCCGAGGTGCGAAGTCCGAATGCCGAAGTAGTCGCCTGAAACTTCGGACTTCGGACTTACTCCTCGACCTCCACCACCTTCACATCCGGCAGCGCGTCCAGAAACTGCCTGCCGTACCGCTTGGTCTTCACTCGGCTGTCGAGCAGGACCACGATGCCCTTGTCGGTTTTCGCGCGGATCAGTCGGCCGAAGCCTTGTTTCAGGCGGATGATCGCTTCGGGCAGCGACAGGTCCATGAACGGGTTGCCCCCTAGGCGGGTGATGTGTTCGTGCTTGGCTTCGATGATCGGCTCGTCGGGCACGCTGAAGGGCAGCTTCACGATGATGACGTTCCGCAGCTTGTGGCCCTGCACGTCGATGCCCTGCCAGAAGCTGGACGTGCCGAACAGGACGGCGTCGTCGAGTTCGCGGAAGCGGTTGAGCAATTGTCGGGGCGTAAGGTCCTGGCCCTGGATGAGGACGGGCATGCCGAGGTGTTCGAGCGTCGACCGAAGCTGGTCGGCCATCTGGCGGAGCATGGAGTAGCTGGTGAACAGCACGAACGCGCCGCCATGCGTGTGGCGGAGGTAATGCTCGACCTTCTGCGTGGCGGCCGGGACGAACCGCTTGGCGTCGGACGGGTCGGGGAGGTTGGTTTCGAGGTAGAGCGTCGCCTGGGTGGTGTAGTCGAAGGGGGAACCGAGTTGGAGGGTGGACGCACGGTCAAGGCCGAGGCGCTTGGCGATGTAGCGGAATCCCTGGGGAAGTGGTTCGACCTTGCGCTCTACGTGGGGCGCGCCACTGTTCGTGGCACGGGCGTCCCGCCCGTGGTTTTCTGACGGCGAGAGCGCTGCCTCAATCTGTTCATCATTTCTTCCTCGCCAAGGCCAGTCCTCAATGCCCGCGCACTCTGAGTTCAGCTCAGCATACTCAACTTGGCGAGCCAGTTCGTCGCGATCGCGGACAAGGCGGTCAAAGTACTCAGCCTGCCAGATGCGCGCCTGTTGCGGGAATAGCTTGAGCAGCGCGGGGGCAGTGAAGGACTTCCAAGCGTGCAGGATGGCCGGAAGGTGGTTGTCACCGATAGGTTGAAGCACTGCGTGGACGTGATTAGGCATCACGCACCATGCCAAGAGCCGATATTGCTCGTCGTCGAAATGCAGGAGCGCGTCTTGCACGATGCGCACGGCGCGCGGATCACGCAGGATGCAGCTTCCGTGGCCTTTATCTAAAAGCTCCGCAATAGACGACTCGTCGGTTTCTGGCGTTGGCGCTGAGGACTGGGCCGACGTTGGGAGGCTGTCGGCAAGCCGGAAGTTGACGGCGTAAATCGCTTGCGACTCGGTGAGAGGGGGTAGGTACGCCCCCTGTCGCAGTTCTGGTCCGCTGCGCGGACTCACGGGCGGGACGCCCGTGCCACGAAATTGGGGAGTCCGTTGTGAAGAGGAAGTGCCAGATGTGCACAGCGTCGCGCTCGTCAGCACCACGCTTTTCGTCTTCTCGAACAGGTACTTCCGCAGACCGGCGCTCACGTCCACAGGGGCCGCGCTCAGCGTCACACGTCTTGGCGTGCGCTTGCTGACGTCCATCCAGTAGACCGCTTCCTCCATCGTCTGATCGGTCAGCACGTCCACCATCTGCGCCAGCTGTTGCACGCGCATCGCTTTGGCTTGCAGTTCGAGGAGTTGTTCGGGCTTCTTTTCGTCCAGGTGCGGGTAGATGGCCGTGATCTGCCTGGCGACATCGTTCAGCCGACTGCTGAGCGTGCTGGTGACGAAGCCCTTCTCGCGAATCCGCCCGTTCCCGCGGCCGTAGCGTTCCTGCCATGTCGCACATTGGTCGAAGAAATCCTCGGCGACTGACATCGCTTCAACCACGGCGTTGCACGCGTCGGCCGCGCAGGCTCCGTGCAGGCTGAGCAGGCCTTTGCCCTTGCGGCAGTCGTAGAGCTGCCGCAGGACGAACTTCAGCGACGCCTCGCTCAGCCGCACCGCAAAGTGCTGGCCGGCCACGTCTTCAATCGTGTGAGCTTCGTCGAAGATCACGTGGTCGTAGCGCGGCAGGTAGTTGATGCCCGTGCTGCGCAGCGCGAGGTCGCTGAAGAAGAGCGCGTGGTTGACGATCAGCAGGTTGGCCGACGTCATGCGCCGCTTGGCCGCTTGCCAGAAGCAGTTTTCGTAGTGGGTGCAGCGCTTGCCGAGGCAGTTGCCGTGCTCGGCCTTCACCTCGTCCCACACGGCCGGGTCGGGAAGTTGCGGCAGGCTCGACAGCGTGCCGTCGGTCGTGTTCTGGCTCCACTCGTGCACCATGCCGAGGGTCTGCTGGTGCCGCGCATCGTCGAACAGCAGTTGCCGATTCGTCATCGCGCTGTCGAGCCGGCGCCGGCAAAGGAAGTTGTTTCGACCCTTGACGAGAACGGCCGTGAATTCGTCGGGGTACACGCTCGCCAAGAGCGGGATGTCTTTGTCGACAAGCTGTTCCTGGAGGCTGATCGTGTGCGTGGAGATGACGACGCGTTTCTTCCGTTTGACGGCGGCCTCAATCGCGGGGAGCAGGTACGCGAAGCTCTTGCCGACGCCCGTTCCCGCTTCCACCAGCAGATGCCCGCCCTGCTTGAACGCGGCATCGACCGCGTGCGCCATCTCGAGCTGCTGGGGGCGCGGCTCGTATCGGTCGCCCAGCCGACGCGCCACCGCGCCGCCGGCGCCGAGGATGGCGTCGATCATGCTCGGCGGCGTTTCGGGTGTTGTCGCGGGCGCGTCGTCCATGGCGTCGATTGGATTGCGGTCTCCATCATACTCGAAGATTCGGTTGCCGTTCGGGTCATACGTGGCATTCATCGCCCAGGTTGACAAAACACTCTATTCACATGGGTGATCCACCGATCGCACGCGGCAATGGTCTTTTTCAGAATGCCGCCGGTTGTTATCGGATGAATCCTGCACGCAGCGGATCGTTCGGACCGATAAATGAACGCGGCGAGGTTTGTCGCAAAAAGGGAACAGCTTGATGCGGACGCGCAAGACATCGACACGCGGGTCGGCCCATCGGCGCAGCATCGGCTGCGGCGAACTGCTCGAGCCGCGCTTGGCGCTGTGCGCGTTCCATCAGACGTTCATCCCGCCCGGCATGGTCACGGCCGCTTCGGTCGACACCGCGACCGGCGCCCGCGACTTCACCTCGCTCAACGTCAACTTCCAGGGCCCGACTGCCGACGTGCCGCCCGGCTTCCGCGCCGACGGCGGCGCCGCGTACGGTCGCCGAGCCAACGGTTACACCTATGGCTGGAGCACCGACCTCACCGCCGCCGCGTATGACCGCAACTCCTCGCGCAGCCCGGACGAGGCCTTCGACACCGGCATCAAGACGGACGGCGCGACGTGGGAACTGGCTGTCCTGGACGGCAAGTACCGCGTCACCGTCGTCGCCGGCGACGCCTACATCGAAGGCGGCAAGCTTGGCTACACAATCGAAGGTGCGCAGGCGTTCCTCGTCGCGCCAAAGCGCAGCAAGCCGTGGGTCAGCGGCACGATGGACGTGAACGTGATCGACGGCAAGCTGACGATCGCGAACGCCGGCGGCGCGCTGCACAACAAGCTGGCATTCATCAAGATCCAGGCGATCGGCGCCGCCGACGGCGCGGCCGCGAACGCGGACGGCACGTGGTCGAACGCCACGCTGCCCTACACGGGCGTCCCCGCGACCGTCCCTGGCAAGGTGGAGGCCGAAAACTTCGACGCCGACAACGGCGTTCGGCTCACGTCGTACGACACCACCGCCGGCAACATCAGCAAGCTCTACCGCAACGATTCCGACGTCGACCTGTACTACGCCAACGACTCGGGCGGCTTCACCGTCGGCAGCACCCGGCCGGGCGAGTGGCTGCTGTACACGGTCAACATCCAATCGACCGGCCTGTACAACGTCGACTTCCGCGTCCGCTCCGGCTCGGGCGGCGGAACGATGCACCTGGAATTCAACGGCGTGGATCGCACCGGCGCGATCACCCTGCCCAACACAGGCGGCTGGACCACGTGGTCGACTGTTCGCAAGTCGAATGCGTGGCTGACGGCCGGCACGTACACGATGAAGCTGAAGTTCGATTCATCCAAGATCGCCAACACCGACATCGGCGATGTGAATTGGATGAACTTCACACTCGTCAGCGGCACGAGCACCGCGCCGCTGAAGTGGGAATCGAAGGCCACCATGCCGCTCGCCCGCTACGAAGCGGCCAGCGCGAGCGTCGGCGGGAAGCTGTACGTCTTTGGCGGCTACTACAACACGTCCATCCAGGCGACGCCGCGCGTCGATGTCTACGACCCGGCCACCAACAAGTGGACGCAGCTGCGGAACATGCCGCAGACGCTAACGCACGCGGCGCAGGTGGTCGACGGGCCTTACGTCTATCTCGTCGGCGGCTTCGTCGGCAATCACCCCGGCGCGGGCACGACCAGCTTCTGGAAGTACGACACGCGCTCCGACACCTGGAGCCGCGGTCCGAGCCTGCCGGCCCCGCGCGGCGCGGGCGGACTGGCGCTCATCAACCGCAAGCTGTACTACGTGGGCGGCCTCGTCCGCGCCGAGAACGTCACGGTGAATCAATCGGAGATGTGGAACCTCGATCTGGCCAACGCGAACGCCACTTGGCAGGTGCGGGCGCCGCTACCGCTCGGGCGAAATCACTTCTCGACCGTTTCCATCGGCACGAAGCTGTACGTGATGGGCGGCCAGAACCTGTGGAACGAGTTCAACGGCAATACCAGCCGGGTCGACGTGTACGATTACGCGACCAACAAGTGGAGCGTCGGCGCGAGCCTGCCCAAACCGCGCGGCCACACGCTGGCGACTGCGACCGTCTACAATAACAAGATCTACCTGCTCGGCGGCAACACCAACGGCCCGCTGTCGGGCGTGCAGACGCCGCTGTCGGACGTGACGGTATTCGACCCCGCAACCAATCGCTGGACCGACCTTACGCCCCTGCCCGGCCAACGTATGGGCGGCGTCGCCGGTGTGATCGGCAATCGCCTCTATTTCAGCGGCGGCAACACGCCGGGGCTGTGGCCTCAGAATGCGACGTGGTCGGCGCTGCTCGGCTGAAACCTTCCGTGAAACGCGCGTCGCTCGCGCCGGAATCGCCTATCATTCCTCTCGTGGACCTGTTCGCTTCATCCCGTGAAAAGAACCTGAAGCGCGTCGCGCCGTTGGCCGTGCGCATGCGGCCGCAGTCGCTCGATGAATTCGTCGGCCAGCAGCACTTCATCGGCCCCGGCAAGTTGCTGCGCCGCATGCTCGAAGCCGACCGGCTGATGAGCATCCTCTTTTACGGCCCGCCCGGCACGGGCAAGACGACGCTGGCCGAGCTGATCGCCAAGTACACCAAGTCGCACTTCGCGCAGTTCAACGCGGCGTCGGTCGGCGTGAAGGAAGTCCGCGCGATCCTCGACGAAGCCAAGCAGCGCCTCGCCCACGGCGGCGAGCGAACCGTCCTGTTCCTCGATGAAATCCACCGCTTCACGCGCAGCCAACAGGACATCCTGCTCGGCGACGTCGAGGCAGGCTTTATCATCCTCATCGGCGCGACCACCGAAAACCCGTTCTTCGCGGTGAATTCGGCCCTTGTCTCGCGCAGCCAGATCTTCCAGTTCCAGGCGATCACCGAGGACGACATCAAGGCACTCGTGAAGCGCGCGCTGGAAGACAAGGAACGCGGCTTCGGCAAGCTGAACGCGACCATTGACGACGACGCGTTGAACTTCATTGCCGTGACCAGCGACGGCGATGCGCGGCGAGCGCTCACGGCGCTGGAGATCGCCGTGCTGAGCCAGTTGCAGGATTCAAGTTTCAAGATTCAAGAAGCAGAAGCCACCTCGAAACTCACCATCACCCTCGACATCGCCCAGCAGTCCATGCAGCGCAAAGCGATCGTCTACGACGCCACCGGCGACGAGCATTACGATGCAGCCAGCGCGTTGATTAAGTCGATGCGCGGGTCCGATCCCGATGCGGCCGTGTACTGGGTGGCGCGGATGCTCGAAGCGGGCGAAGACCCGCGCTTTATCGCGCGGCGCATCGCGATCCTCGCGAGTGAAGACGTGGGCCTGGCCGACCCGAACGCGCTGGTCATCGCGATGGCGGCGTGGCAGGCGACCGAACGCATCGGCATGCCCGAGTGCCAGCTCACACTCGGCCAGGCCGCGATTTACATGGCCGTCGCGCCGAAGTCGCAGGCGAGCGCCAACGCCATCTGGGCGCGATGGCCGACGTCCGCGAGGGGCGGACGATTCCCGTGCCCGTCCATCTGAAAGACGCCCACTACGGCGGCAGCAAACGCCTCGGCCACGGCACCGGCTACGTCAACCCGCATTCGACCACCGAAGGCTACGTCGCCGACCAGGACTACCTCGGCGTCGACAAGGTCTACTACGAACCGACCGACCGCGGCATCGAAGCCCGCATCAAGACGCGGCTGGAGCAGCTCCGCGCGCAGGCGCGAAGCGGCCGAGCAAAATGAAGCTGACACGTCAGGCTGATGCGCGGAGAATCTCTGCACCCATCTTAACTTTTGGAGGTCCATGATGAATGCGTCGAAGAAGCTCGCAGCCGTGCTTGGGTTAGCGGTTTCGATAGGTGTGTGCGTAGTGTCGACATCGATGGTCTCGCGTGCCCAAGCCGCACCGACGACCGTGCCGGCAGCCGCCGATCGCCTGACTGAATTGAAGCTCGAGCGTGTGAACCTCTGCCGGATGCTTGTTCAGCGGCAGAAGGAGCAGCGTGCGGTGGGCGCGGTGATTTCGACCGCAGACCAACTCAATGCAGTCCTGCGACTCGCGGACGCCGAGGCAGACTTGGCGTGCACGCCCGAAGCTCGGGCTCAGGCGTACGACGCCGCGCTCCTGCTCATGCGCGATCACGAGAATGAACTTCGCGCGTTGTTCGGCCGAGGGCTCGTCTCGCAAGCCGACATCGACGACTCGCGTTTGAACACGATCGATCTACAGATTCGTGTCGAGCGTCTCCGACGCGGTGAGTAATTGCATCTCCGTTCGGACGGACGATTTGGGGCCGTTAATCCCGGGCGTACACTCGTCGACCAACCACCATGCACCTGAAAACCCTCATGGCCATCGGAATTGTGAGTGCCAGCGCCTCCATCGTTTCGGCCGACGTCGTCGCCAATCACTTCAAGTTCGTCTTCGCCGGCCCCGACATTGCCGGCGCAACGCGCGTGCCGTTCGAGCAAACGTACGCCGACGACAAAGGCTTCGGCTTCGAGCCGGTCACCGACCCGAAGTCGCACGCCAAGACGTTCTCCATGAAGGTGCCCGAGGCGAACTACAAGGTGACCGTCACGCTCGGCGGCGACGCGCCAGCCGACACCACTGTGAAGGCTGAGACGCGGCGCCTGATGGTCCACGACCTTCACACTGACGCCGGCCAGACTGTCACGCGCACCTTCACCGTCAACGTCCGCACGCCCGCCATCCCGGGCGGCAAGCAAGTGAAGCTGAACGACCGCGAGAAGATCACATACACGTGGGACGACAAGCTCACGCTCGAATTCAACGGCAACTCACCGGCCGTCCGCGCGATCGAGGTGGAACCGGCTCCTAAAGGCATTACCGTCTTCCTCGCGGGCGATTCGACCGTCACCGACCAAGGCGGCGAACCCTGGGCCGGCTGGGGGCAGATGCTACCGCTGTTCGTCGCGCCGGACGTGGCCGTGGCGAATCACGCCGAGTCGGGCCGGACGCTCCGCAGCTTCCGCGGCGATCGCCGGTGGGACAAAGTGCTCAGCCAGTTGAGTTCGGGCGACGTCGTGCTCATCCAGTTCGGCCACAACGACATGAAAGAAAAAGGGGACGGCATCGGCCCGCATACGAGCTACGCCGCCGACCTGAAGAAGTACGTGGCCGAGGTCCGCGAGCGGGGCGCGACGCCGGTGATTGTCACGTCGATGAATCGCCGGAGCTTCGACGACACAGGACACGTCCAGAACACGTTCGGCGAGTACATCGACGCCGCCCGGAAGGTGGCGGCCGACGAGGAGGTCGCGCTGATCGACCTCAACGCGATGAGCAAGACACTTTATGAGACCTGGGGCCCGAAGAACTCCACATGCGGCTTCGTCCACTACCCCGCCGGCACGTTTCCGGGCCAAACGGACGCGCTGAAGGACAACACGCACCACAACGCCTACGGCGCTTATGAACTGGCTCGCTGCGTGGTCGAGGCGATCCGCACCGGTGCCGTGCCCGAGTTGAGCAAGCATCTGGCCGAGGACGTCAAACCGTTCGACCCCAGCAAGCCGGACGACGCCGACCAGTTCATCTGGCCCTACTCGCCACCACGGGTGGCGCTGGCGGCGCCGGAAGGCAAGTGAGGGACACGTCTGCGGGTGCCGTCGGGACTGTCACAATCTGACGCGGATCGTGGATAAGCTGTCGCCGCGAGGGCGATGATCGGACCTTAGCGATCGAGGTCCGGGAATACGCGTCGTCTCAGCACTGATGCAAGCCGCCCACACAACAGGTTGTCCACTCCGCCCATAATCTTGGGGACAGGGCGTGCGGAACCGGCAGGCGCGGCGCAAAACGCACGGAAAGTACCGACGTGCGACGCGTTGTGCACAGAATTACCGATACAAACGGTCTTGCCAGTCTGATGAGCGAGTTCTAGATTGTCGAACGTCGTCGGCAACGGGATGGGAAGCGGAGAGCGCTGACCATGGCTGACGGGGTCAACGTCGCGAACTGTCTTCAACCGGAGGACTCCCGTCCTCAAACGAAGACGCCCGGGCTGTCTTTACCGCTCGGTCTCGGAGTGACGCTCACACCGACCCCCCACCGCCCGCCGGACGACGTCGAAAGGATTCGCTTCACGGATGAACGTCTGCCCGCGACACGGGTGATTGCGCCGAAGGTCGGCGTAGCCATCAACGGTCGCGACGGTGTTGGCGTGTTATCGCGTGCCTTGTAAGTCCTGATGCTGTGGCTTCTTGCCAATCACCGGGTCTGAAGGTCACGCGAACCGCACCGCCAGCCGCGATCGGTCGTACGCAAAGTATGCGGCCGACCGTCGGGCGGAGTCAAAGCGAACGCATGTTCGCGCCATAAGTCGACCTCAGTCCGGTTTTACGACCGGTGCTGAAACGATCGGTGCGATGCACGCGAATGACTCCGTACCCCACAAAGCAGACGGCACAGGCTGCTGTTGATTCCAGCCAGAGTTGCATCGGCACGGACGCCGGGCGGTCCCATCACGGGCGGTTCTGCGAGGACATTGCGCGTCGATCGGACGCCTTCGTCATTCGCATGCCGGCCGCGGGACGTTCGATGAGGGTACGCCAGCGAGATCGGGCCCATGGATTGCCGCGGAGGGCTGCGTCGCGATGAAATGCGACGGAGAAGATGCGGTGGGGGCTGCGACGACTCGCGCGATGGCGACCCGCACCACTCGATGGGCCGTAGGAGATCGGCCCCACGGTCGCGTGGTGATGTCTGCCTCGCGGTGAATAACACACCGCGACGTGGTGGTTCAGGCACCGCGCAGCGCAGTGGTCCGATGTTTTGACGCGCTCGGAAGGAGCTTCGCGTGAATCGTCTTGCCGTGGAAGACCCGCAACTGTCCCGACTGACCCATGCCATTGCCGAACGGATCGGCGCCCAGCGTTTCGCGGTATGGTTTTCGAACTCTGCGAAGTTCGACCTGCGAAACGACTCCCTCGAAATCAACGTGCCGAATGACTTCATCAGCGAGTGGATCGGCACCCACTACGCCCGCAGCATCCAGGAAGCCACACACGAAGTGTTCGGCTCGGCCCTGCCGGTGCGATTCAACATCGTACCGCAGCTGTTCGAAGCCGGCGCCGACCAGGCGAACGGCGCGACCGCGACGGCCGTCGCCACTGCACCGGCGAAGGTCGCCGGCAAGATGAATGGTCACTCGACCGCGCACGCCAACGGCCACACGCTCGGCGTAAAGATGCCGGTCGACGTCGCCCCGGCGGTGCGCCCGCACACGAACGGCCACGCTCCGAACGGTCACACCGCCCTGCCGGCCTCGCCGCGCGTCGGCGTTGCCGCTCCGATCGACCGTGCGGCCTCCGTCGCCGCCGGTGCGTTCAACTCGGCCCGGCCCGTGTCCGGTCCGCTCGTGCGCCGTCGGCCCCGCATGTGCCCGCCGGCCCCATCTACGGCGATCCGACCACCGCATCCGTCGCCCGCTCGCGCCTGCGTCACGGCCTGACCGACTACATCGTCGGCACCACCAACCAGCTCGCATACTCCACCGCCAACTACGTCTGCGAGTTCCCGGGCGGCCAGTACAACCCGCTGTTCGTCCACGGCAATTGCGGCCTGGGCAAGACGCACCTGCTCATGGGCCTGTGCAAGCGCTTCGGCGAAATCCATCCGACCAAGAAGTGGATGTACCTCACCGGCGAGGAGTTCACGAACGAGTACATCACCGCGCTGCGCAACAACAAGATCGACAATTTCCGCCGCAAGATGCGCGAACTCGATCTGCTCGTGATCGACGACGTGCATTTCCTCGGCGGCAAGAAGGCCACCCAGGAAGAGTTCCTCCACACCTTCAACGCCATCGAAGCGACCGGCAAGCAGGTCGTGATGGCCAGCGACGCTCACCCGAAGCAGATCCAGGAGTTCGGCGAATCGCTCATCAACCGCTTCATCAGCGGGATGGTCGTCCGCATCGATCCGCCCAACTACGGGATGCGCTGCGAGATCCTCAAGCTGATGGCCCGTAAGCAGCACCTGGAGCTGTCCGACGAAGTGACCGACTGGATCGCCCGCCGCGTCACGCAGAACATCCGTGAACTTGAAGGCGCACTCACCCGCGTGCGTGCCCTCAGCCGCTTAGATGGTCGCAGCCCGAGCATCGACATTGTCCGGCAGGCACTGGGCGATCTGGATAAGCAGATGGTCGCCCCGCTGCGTCCGGACAACATCCTTCAGAGCGTCTGCACGTACTTCGGCCTCGAAGGCAAAGAGCTCATGTCGGGCCGACGTCAGCGGACGATTTCGCTTGCCCGCTCGGTGGCGATGTACCTCGTCCGCAAGAACAGCCGGCTCAGCTTCCCGGAAATCGCACAGAAGCTCGGCAAGCGAAACCACAGCACGGTGATCAGCGCCTGCCGACGCATCGAGAAGGCCGTCAGCCGGAACGAAACGCTGAGCTGGGAAAGCAACATCGGCGACCGCTCCGACGAAGCGACCGAGCTCATCCAGCGCCTCGAAGAACAGGCCCGCGCGATGGTGTGAGGATTCAGAACGCCACGAATCGGCACGAATGAAAATCTGAACGTGGCACGGGCCTCCGGCACGTGGTCTTTGGACCACTCTGCCGGAGGCTCGCTGCGTTGGTTGACTGGTCCATTCGTAGCTCGGGTTTTCAACCCGAGCTCACTTCGCGAAGCCCACGGCTTGGAAATGTTGAAGTCACCAGCAACTCGGCCTTCTATTCGTGCCGATTCGTGAGATTCATGGTCGCCTTCACTTCGCCGGCCGCGCTTTCAGATCCTCCCGCACTTCCTGTAGCGCCAGCACAACGTAGCTCGTCACCAGCACCGGGTTGTCTTCCATCCAGCGCTTCTCGCCGGCCCAGCTGCCGTCTTCCTTTTGAAGCTCTTTCAGCTTCGCGACGAGCGCCAAGCGCCAGTCGACGGTCTCGCCTTCAGCATCCGTGATCGTCGGCTGGCCATACGCGTGCAGTGCCTTGGCGAGCGTCTGGTAGTAGTAGTACAGCCCGTTCTTGGCGGCATCGGCGTTGTTAAGTTTCAGGCCCGGGTTTTCATCCAGACTCCAGTTCTTCGTGATCCAGTCGAACGCCGCCTTCACGCGCGGGTCGTCCTTGGTCAGGCCGGCGTAGATGAAGCTCTTCAGGCCCACGTACGTCATCGAACCGTAGCTGCGGAGCATTCGCTTGCCGTCAGGGCCGGTGTATTCGCCGGCGAAGCTCTCGCCCTTCTTGTCGACGGCCGGGCCGTACACGAATCCGCCGTCGTTGCCGGCCCAAGCCTGGTCGTTGGTTTCGCTCGCGTTCTGGCAGCGCGAGAGGAACAGAATCGCGCGCTGCATCGACGGATCGGACGCGTCGACGCGCGCATCGTGCAGCGCCTGGAGGACCATGCCGGCGTTGCTCATGTCGGGCCGGCCGTGCCCGGACACCGCCCGGTTGCCGCCGTAGCCCCAGCCGCCAAAAAACGGGTCTTTGTCGTCCTTCACGACCTGCTGGTCTTTGAACTTCTCCTGGTCGTTGACGTACTCGGGCCGCGTGTCGGGCGTCCATTGCAGCTTCTTCAAATACGCGACGGCCTTATCAATCTGCGGCTTGAACCGGTCGTCCTCGACGGCGCTGAGCGACGACACGCAGATCGACGTGTTGTAGCTCGCGAGCAGGTTGCGGTAGATGCCGCCGTCGTCGAGCTGGTTCTTCAGCAGCGCGTCGTACCCTTTCTTAACGAAGTCGGTGTCGGCCGTGAGCGACGGCTCCTGCACGAACGCCTTCAGCGCCAGCGCCGTGATGGCTGGCGGCGTTTTCTCATCACCCCACGTGCCGGCCTCGGTCTGCTGCGATTTCAGATACCGCAAGCCCGAGTCGATGAGCGCCTGAACCTGGGCGTCAGGACTAAGCTGCTTGAACTCGACGGCCGACTCGGCAAACGCGGGCGGCGTTCCCGCACCGCACAAACTGAACCCGGCCACGGCAAGGCAAATCACGGCTCGCTTCATCGACGGAACTCCTTTGAAGTAAGGCACGCGCAAACTATAGCGATGAAGGTGAGCGCGACGACAGCGGACGTCGATTCCGTTTGGAGACCCGGCTTTGCAGGCCAAAGGCGAGTCGCAGTCAATCGAACAACCAGCCGCATCCGATCCAGTTCGAACCGCCCTACTGCCCATAAATCAGGAGATTTTGACCTCCTTCTGCCGAATGAGCTAATGGTTCTTAGCCCGCTCGGCGGGCAGACCCTCCCACACCCCGGAGAGGTGGCGAGTGGTTGAATGCGTCCGGCGTCGAAAACCGACAGCACCACGCCGCAACCGCCTTTCGATACGCCACTTACAATTCAGCAATCGAAACCTTGCCCCCGCTTGCCCTTGAGACTGGACGAGGTCGTGAACAGCGGGTCAACCCTTCCGCCAGCACTCCGTGCCGACGCTCTTGCCATCGTGCGCATCCATGCACAAGAAGGGGGTCCGATGAGCACCGCCACCCTTCCGGCAAAGACGCGACCTCGCACTGCGTCGACAGATCCAACGGATCGGACGTCCGGTCGACTTGTACCTCCGCTACACCGAGCCAGTGCGGTACATTCAGCACGCCAGTCTTCCCGAAGGCGTTAACGCTCGACCGCGTTGGCGGCGGCCGTGGCCGCGGACGTCAAGGACTCGCATTCGCGTAGCAGCTTCGGCGTTCGGCCCACGTTGTCGTGCCGGCTGGATCGCGTCGATGCCGCATAACGATGGGCGTAAGCCCAGTCCTGCACACTGTGCCGGGCCCTCCCGATCGCTTGCGATGTGGAGCGCTTCTTTGCCTTCAACGAACAGGACGACAGCACGATAAGGTCACGGCGCAAGGCCACCTTCTCCCGATCCGCTAACCGTTTCAGCCGCTCTTGGTCGCCGGGCGATCGTTCCTTGATGAGCATGCGCGCATCAGGCCAATTCCAACGCAAGAGCGTGAATCGGCGGCACGCGAGTGACCGCCGTGATCCGCATAACTCTACGCCGCCGAATAGGCGAAGGGCAAGCCGATGGCGGCGCCAGCTCTCTCGAACCATATCAGTGCGAGTGGCACGATATCGCTTGCACCAAAGATCGCAAAGCATCAGTCGGCCTCTTCGACCGAGTCAGAGGCAATGCGACAGATGTGCTACGCGTGGTGAATCGAGCAGGTCGCCTGATTCACCAGATGGAACATGCCGCTCGCCGCATAGATGGCGTCATTGAATGAAATCCACCTAGAGGGAAACACGGAATGTCGCAGGTCTGCAAACTGGTCGTGTGCATTATTGGGCAGACTGATCTTGTACGAACTACCATCATCTTTCCATTGCCCTAATTTTCCTTCCAGAGACACTATATTTGACAACAGCTGGGCAATTTCGGACACATTGATCAGAGGCCGGACGGTGTTGCTGACAGCACACGCTGCTAAGTCATACAAATCAGTCGCCGACGCAGGGCGATGACCAAGCCCCGAAAGCAGGCACAGCTTATTCGCGAGGGCCAACGACAACCCTTCCGCCCTGATCCATGCCCCAGCGCCTGGAGTCCCGATCTCGAAAACACTGACGCCAACATCGTCTCGGTAAGGGGTAAACAAATCGACCTGTAGCACGCCACGAATCGACTCTGCGTCGCGTTCCCACGTGGAACACACCATAGGCATATGATACTCCAGCACTTCTGCGATCCGTTCGCGAAACACATCTGGACGGAATGAAGAAGCCTTCCGAAATGCCATAGCACTCAATCTGAAGTCCATGTCTTGAGGCACACGGCCTATACCGTATCGGTAGACGAAATTTGAGCCACCATGTAATACGACCTCAGACCGCAGAAGCGATCTCGCGACACAGACCATTGCAAGCTTTTGCGCACGAGCCCGCATGTGCAGTGAATTCAGGATCACGCTAATCCCATGTCTCGATAGACCGCGAGTTATCCGACTGTGTCCAAATATAAGCAGGAGAAACTCAAGTGATCAAATTCGAAGGCGCAAGTTCCCGCAGAATTGGACATGCGAGTCTCCATGGCCCAACTACTCAGTTTGTGCAACACAAGCCCCCTGCCTCGACTACAGACTTCGGTCGGCCAGCCGCATCAACATTGAGTACATCACGCTACTTACGCTCAAATATCCACGACATTACCAGGAGTGCAATGGCTGCAACGCCGCAGTTCATGGCTGCGTACCTATATCCAGACCAAGAACTGACGACCGACAGCCCAGCAAACAGAGCACTTATCGGCAACAATTCGCGAAGAAGATGCCTGCGCTTAGGTTTCATCACTTCTACCTTTTTGTCGCAGAGTATATTCCGTATGCAGACAGGCCATAGACAGAACCTTGCATGATAAGTGGATGCGCTTGTGCTGCCGCATTAAATGCGGTGAGTGGAGCCGGATTGAAACCGTATTGCATAGTGTATGCAACCTTCTCGGCATCATAAAACTGTGAGAATCCGTAGGTAGCCTCCGCGTCAAACATTCCAGGAGTCCGCACATCGTCAAGCACATGCCCTAATTCGTGCAGTATTCGCTGACTACGACTACTTAAAAGTGACACTCGACCAATCAGGAACTCGTCACTCGTTGCCAATCCCCCAAACGGAATCTCGCCGAACTGATAAGACTCTAGTCGCATTGGCAGCCCCGCAATGTGCTCTTGCGAGAATCCCAAAGCGGTTGCCCGCTCTACGAAGGTTTCGGATTGAGCAACGGATAGCACCTCTTGACGTAGTGCATCTGCATTCCTAAAGCTGGTAAACCATCGCCCCCCTCCGAGCATAGTGAATCCACCATTTGCGGTGGAAGCAAGTTGAAAGGACCTCATCCCGGAACTTCCAGCTGTCGAGAGACCCAATCCGGCGACATCGAGTGCGGTGTATCCCAACGTTGAACCTCTAAAGTGACCCCCTTTGCTAACAAAGTCGTTTGACAGGCGCCCGAGAACGGGGAAACTATCGATCACATTCGACCATGCTTGGGCATGCCCTTCGTAAGCGGATACGGTTACTGCATCCTGAATCGGATCAAACACGTGCTTGTAGTAGCTGCGCCGCAACGTTTCGACTGACATTCCGGCGGGTGCCATCACGGAACCGTGCGCGTCGACGACAAAGACTTGATGACTTTCCGGATCATAGTATTTGGGTGACACATACTTAGGAATTGGGATTTTTAAGTCCTCCTTCCATAATTCCATCGCAGTGGGTGGACTCCCGCCATAGATGCTCTCACGTGCGTGAGCGACTTGCCGACTGTACTGATCCCATTCGAAGTCCATATTCAGTGGAGCCAAGTGCCCAACTTCCCAACTGACTACGGGCTGCCTTGTTACCGGGTCGGCGTCGATTGCCGCGCGGTATCGTATTCCTGTTAGTGAAGGCCCCGACGTACCAAGCACACCACCGCCCGGATGCAGGTCTTGATGATAGTCCTTCGGTAGTAGCCCGAAAGCTGCACTAAGGCCGGTCGGATCTCTCAAGTTCATTGGATTGTTGAAGACATAGATTGAATGGTTACTCCCTTCACGCGCTGGGTCTTGCGCGATGAATCGCCCGAGTGCGGGGTCATAATACCGCGCCTTGTAGAACCATGTGCCACTTGCGTCATCGCGCTGCTGGCCGGTGTAGCCGAATCGACGAAGGGACGAGGCACCGGTTGTCACATTTCCAAAGGCGTCGTAGTCGACGCCGTACCGGTTGGTGCTGAGCGGGTCCGACCAAGCGTTGTTCTGCGAGTACACGACGCGCACACTTCCCTGCTGATCTTTGCCGAACCAGCGTACTTTGGCGATCGACTTGCCGCCTACGGAAATCGTGCTGCCCGGATCGTCTTCTGCGAGCACGTCATCGACACTCGCTCCGAAGAAGTAGCGCGACTTCAAAGCGAAGCTGGGCGCCGATGACCCGCCCGGGTGCGTCACAGTGCTGGCGCGTGTTACGTTGCTGCCGTCGAGTGCGTACACCTCGTGGGTGTAAGTGCCGCTTCCGTCGCCGTCGGCGTCGACATTGACTGCGATCCGGCGGTTGAGGACGTCGTAGTCGTACCGTACCACTTCGGCCCGATTGTCGGCGGCCTGATCGGACGGCGTATTGTACTTCACGATCGCGATAAGGCGGTTTCGTGCATCGAACGTGTAGCGCCAGATCGGCCCATTGCTGGTTTTCGAAGTCCGACGATACAGGTTTCCGACGTTATCGTATTCATACTTGTAGCTGGCATCTTCCTTGACACGGTCGCCCTTGCCGATGGCGGAGGAACCCAGAGCGCCGTTGCCCGATGTCCGGTTGAAATTGTCATCGGTGCCGTACGAAGCACCGTTGTCATTAATGAGTTGATCGTCGGCAC
Organism: Tepidisphaeraceae bacterium; assembly: GCA_047600945.1. Taxonomy (GTDB): domain Bacteria; phylum Planctomycetota; class Phycisphaerae; order Tepidisphaerales; family Tepidisphaeraceae; genus JASGKC01. The sequence goes on from JASGKC010000001.1 coordinate 366,949, forward strand.
CGTAGCCGAACGTCCGATGCTGATATCCCGGTTGACCATTCTTGCCGCGGTCTTCGGACGTGATTCGCCCGCGAGAATCTCGGCCGTACCCGAAGTCATCCTTCTGGTTGGGCGCAAAGATGTTCGAGAGCACGCCGTTGTTGTCGTAACGGTACGACCAAACGAGCGACTTCTTGTCGGTGCGCGAAGACCCGAACTGCGTCACGATTTGCGTCTGAACTTCGCCGCCTTGATTGGGTGTATACTCGACGACCTTCTTGGCGACGCCTCCTCCAGTCCCGCCATTCTGGGTGATCGATCGCACATGCCCCAGGCCGTCGATCGTGTAGGAGAGCGTGGAATCGAGTTCGGCAGCGTTGACGAGAGTCCCTGCGGTGTAGGCCTTGGTCGTATCCAACGTTCCGTCGGCGTTGTAGCTGCGGACAACGCCGCCACGCGAAGCCGTCCACGTGTCTTGCGACGAATAGGCGTTGGTGAGACCTTGCCATTCCTTTGTCACCCGGCCGAGTGTGTCGTACGCGTATCCGACACTGGGATTACGTTCGCTGTAGTCGCCTGAAGCGAGGGCATCGACGACCGATTTCACACGATCCGCATTGTCGTAGTCATACCCAAGCCAGATTGCCGACTTGATGAAGCCTGCACTATGCCCGCCAGTGCTGTTGTTGACGGTGATGTTCCATTGCTCGGTCGTTTTGCGATTGCGAGCGTCGTACGTGTAAGTGATCGTGGTCTGTTCGTTGTTTGAGTCCAAGCCGCCACGATTCTGCTGCGTCGTCAGCAGATTATCGTTTTCATCGTACGTCCTGTGGGTCGTGAGAACCTCGTCCTGGCCAACCGGTACGTGAGAGCCGTTCGATGTGCCTTCCATCCCGTAGACGGTTTGCGAAGTGTCTTGAAGGCGCCCGAGTGAATCGTAGACGAAACTGGTCATTTCGTCGGCGCCATCCTTCTCCTGCGTCTGGATACGTGTGGTGCCGTCGGTGTTGTAGAAATAGCTTTGGCCGTTGGCGCGCTGGGCAGTTCCGGCCGTGTTCACTTGCGTCTGCCGCCGAACACGATTCCGACCGTCGTAGTCGGTATGAGACCGCGAAACATTCGCGCCTAGTCCAGGCGTGATTATGTCTGTCTGATTGCCGGCCTTGTCATAGAGGTATTGCGTCCAGCTTCCCGATCTGGCGCCGGACGCGCCGTCCGGATCGTTCTGTTCAACGCGCTTCACCTGCCCGAATTCTGTGTATTGAGTGGTGATGGTGCGTGTCGTGGTCGCCGTGGGACTCAGTGCCCCGCGTTCCGCGAACACACGGCTCAGGGTCTTCTCACCGAACCAATTGTACTCAGCGGAGGTCAACTGACTTTCGCCTGCGACCGTCGAGCCGATGTCCTTGCGCAGCGGAAGATCTTTGCCGAGCGTGAAAACGTCATTCCCGAAGGTCGCAATCACGTGACCGACTTTGTCGTATTGAGCGCGCGAAATGGCCCATTGGTTCTTTTTGCCGGTCGGATCAGACGTATCAAATCGATGAAGGGTCCATGTCTGTACCGCATTGTTGTTCGCGTAGATCGTCGCGATATCCGTCAGAATGGTTCCCGCGGTGGGCGTGTTGTTTCCGCCGACCTGCATGACTTCAATCGGCCGGTGAAGAGCGTCGTAGAAGGTAATTGATCGGACGCCGTCCGCCACCAAGTCCCCCGTTGGAGCTGCCACCGATAGCACGTTCCCGGCAACGTCATATTCAGTGGTATACGTGGCCGTCGTCCCGGCGCCGTCGGGCACTGGAAGGACCTTTGATATCAGCCGGCCTAAGTCATCGTAGTAGAAATTGGTTGTCGCGTTTCTTGCATCCTGGATCGCCCGCACCTCTCCCGTCGCGAGATGCGTCTGTGTAGTCGACGTCCATGTCGATCCACTCACTTGCCGACTGGTCACGACCTCCAGCGCCGTGTCGTTGTAATCGTAATGGGTGTGAAGGTGACTGGCCGTCTGCCCGCTATTGAGGACAGACTTCGGCCCCCACACCGTCGTGACATCCTTAACCCGGCCGATCGCGTCATACTGCGTGAATATGTAATCCGCATCGGCACGGGTTGTTTGAGTCACCGAAGTGGAAAGCGGCACCAACGGCATGTATTGCTTCACAACGCGGCCGGCGTGGTCATACTCGGTCCAAGTCGTGAAATCGATCTGCGCGGTCGAGCCGGCCGTGGCCGCATTGAACCAATCGTCATAGCCACCAAAGCTGCTGGCGGCGCGCGCATCGCTCGATGCAATGACGCGCCCCGCCTTGTCGTATGCGGTACGGACCATTCGATCTGCCGTCGAAGCGTCGCCGTCGCCTTGTGTGACTTCGATGGGCCGACCGTTTACATCGAAGGTCGTGGTCACAATGCGCTTCGGATCGCGCCCTTTGACGTTCGCGAGTGTGAAGCTGCGGACATTCAGGTATTTCGCGTCGGGGTAGTTCTCCTTGCTCAGATCGACGGTCGTAACCACATCCGCATTGCCGTCACGGTCGTAGTGCGTATTGACAAATTGATGAGCATTAGACCGCATGTCAGTGACTCGGCCCAGATCATCGTAACCGTACGTCGTGGTACGCCATGGCGATGTCGCTATGGTTCCATTCTCCGAAGCTCCATACCAGTCAACCTGAGATATTTGGCCGAACGAATCGTACGTATTCTTTGTCTTTTGCCCAATCGGGTCCATGACCGTCGCGAGCCAGCCGAAATGACTGAACACATTTACGGCTACGGCCTCTTCTCCCAAGTAACGATTCGCACCATCGCTGTACCTGCCAGTCGCTGAAGCGGCGGCCTGATTGTTCACTGTGGGAGTTGACGTTCGCACAGTGTTTCCCACGCCGTCGAGGATGACGCGAACAAACGTCGCTTCGGGCTGAAGAGTCGCAATCAAGCGATTTCTATCGTCGTACAGGTAACGTGTTTCTCGTGGCGATTCCTCCGGCTTCGGATTAGGACTGGTCCACGCTTGAGCCTTCACGAGGTTCCCAAATGCGTCATAGATGCTTGCGGCTTTAGAAGTCTGTGTCCCGTTGATCTCTTGTTTGACCGCGGTGGCCCGACCGCCTAGATCGTATGTCGTTGTCGTGTAGTGCATCCCCGGATCACGCACAACCGTCACCAGATCATCGAGATAGTCATACTTCGTCAGCAAGCCTAAACCGCCCTTATCGACTTCCTCTGACCGCTTTCGACCCAGCGAGTCGTACTTGTACGTGACAATATCGCCTGCGCCATTGACCGTCGTGCTGGGGTTTCCGAACGCATCGTATGTATACGTTGCCACCGTTGTTCGACTTGTGTCGGCGTAACGGTGATACCGGTCCTCGTGATCAATCGCTCCTGTGATCGGATCGTAGTAGTACTTGATCGTGTAGCGATCTCGCTTCGTATTGGACGGGTTTCCTTCGTTGCCTCTCGGCATCGTCTTCGTCTGCAACTGGCCGTAGGTCGTGTAAGTGAAGGAAGTCGTATCGCCAAGCGGATCGACGATGCTCGAAATGTCGCCTCTTGAGTTGTAGTTGTAAGTCGTGGTCCGCGCGCTGTTAACCGAGATGGTTGCGACAGCATCCAAGCGATTGCCGGCTTGCGCGGGATCCCGATAGGTGGTCGTGGTGATGATGCCGTGCGGGGAGGCGCTTGTTGTGTAATCGTAAGATCGATCGATCTGCCACGTCACGCGCCCGAGGTTCACCGACTTTTCCTTGGAAGTGCCGCGGTCCTTCGAGCCGTAGCGGAAAGCGGTCGTCAAGCCGTTCTCGTCGGTGCGAGACCGAAGGAGGTATTTCTTCGGAGCGCTGCTGTCGTTCACGAGCCCGTAACGCAACCAAGACTGATCGACCCGGCTTCGATCAGCATTGATGGTCCGAGTGACCAGAGTGGCGTCGTTAAACTTAATCGTCTTCAGGTTGCCGTTCTGATCAACGTACTCCACGTCGTGAAGATAGGGCGATCCGCCCTCAAAATAGTGCGAACTGAACAGGTTATAGTTGAAATACTCTGTGCCTTGAATTTTGCCGGTCGGGTCTACGTCCGTGCCGGCGTATTCCGTCGTGCTGAAGGCTCGCCCGTTCGGATAGTAGTTGAAGCCATGACTGGCGCGTACGTGGGTTCCATCGCGCCTGGTGAGGGTCTTCAGCAGGCCGAAGCGCGCGTCATTCGATACGCTGAAGTAATCATAAGTGGTGGTGAGGGTCTTGCCGATGACGCCATCAACCTTCGATGCCGCGGACGTGTACTTCCGCAGATACAATGCCTGGCTCGATGTGTGAATCGTCGCCAGATCATACAACCACTGACGCCCCAGGCTGTCCGTGACCCGGACCTGTTTGCCTCCACCCGAAGTGGACGAGTAAGTCATAAACACTGCTGGCGACGACACTTTGAGGCCGGTCGCAGCGTCAAGCCGGGACACCTTCGAGAATGTCTTGGCGCGTTTGCTGTCGTATTCGACGACCACGCCGTTCCCGAGCCGATCTTTGAGCTGGACCAGGCGCCCTGTGCTATCGAAGGAACGCACGGATTGATCCTTCTCCGTGTACGTGTAGCCGCTGCCGGACTTCACGAAGGTGCCGAACAGTCCCGAGGGGTTGCTGTAGGTCGAAGTGGCTGAATCGTATTTGAATAAATAGCGTTCGCCGGTCGAGGTCGTCCATGTCACGTCGTTTCCGGAGGTGGTGATGCGATCGCAGTACGAATAGAGCCAGCCACGGCCCAGTCCGAAGTCCTCCGTAACGGTCGAATCGTAATGCCGCGAGAAGACGACCGGCATACCCGGCAGCTGGACCGCGAAGTCCGTCTCATCATGGTACACCGCACCGCTGGCCATGTTGACCGGGTCGCCACCAAGCGCTCCGCCAAAGCTTCCGAGATTAATGATGTCCGAGGTGGCAAAGGAACTCGGCGTCCACAAGGTGGACGGATTGAATTGATTGAAGTTATTCGATACGTCGGTGAATCCGCTGAAGCCCCCGTGCGCGGCGCCATTGCGATCGTAGATGAACACGCTAACGCTGATCACTCGGGCAAGATCGGGGTTTGATGCGCTGTAGTTATCCGAGTATGTGACCGAACGCATGGCAGCCGCTTTACTGCCGACTACGTCGACCTCGAAATCCGGCACGACCAAGACGGTGTTATCACCGTCAGCGGCTGTCATAGTCGCATTGATGTCGTTGACCACCTTTTGAGCTACGCTGTCTCGGCCCGATCCGCCAAATAGCGAGTTCACCGAAACGCTGCCGGAAACGTGCCCGGCCATATCTGTTCCGCTTGTCGATCCGCTGAAACGGTAGATTGAGCGAGAATTCTTGTTCGCTGCCTGTAGGATTTTCGTGGTCGAAAACGCTTCGATGTTGGTGACACGCTCGATCGAGTCCGATTCCAGCCAGCCGAGATAGTCCCCCTGGACGATTGCTGCCTGGTTCGAGCGGTGCCAGTTGAATACAGGGCCGTTTGCCGTGTTCGAAATCGCGTGCAAGTCGCGTGGGATAAACGAAGGAAGAATGAAGCCCGGGAGGTCCGTGTAGATCGACTCACTTCCGCCGTACGGCACCGAAGTGGACGACAGATTGGAAGCCGCGACGGACGCATGAGCGTCGTGGAAGATATAGGGATTGATGATACCCGACCCTGCCCCACCCTGGCGCGTGATATCGCCGTCAAGAGCATAGACGCCGGTAATCAATCCAATTCCGACACTCGGTTCGCCGGCCAATGCCGTGTTCGTGTAACCCGCAAGCAAGCGCGCCGACTCATCCATCCGCGAAACGATCGACATTCCAATTAGACTCAGCAGCTTCGGCTGATATTCCTGTTGCGCTTTCCACTTCGAGAGTGTCAGATCGCTGGCTTGTTCATTCGCTAGCGCCTGCTGCCGCGCGATCGCGGCCGCCGATACTTGATAGCCGTCAATTACGATCGCCAGCGGGTCCCCGATCGTTCGAGTCCAGCTCTGAACTCCGCTGTAACCGGGTACCTGATCCGTATACCATTTGCCCTCCTGCTGAACTCGCAGTGTGACATTGCTGTTGGCAAGGCTGACCGACGACAGCTGAACGAAGAGGTCTTTCGTGAGACCCACTTCCGGGGCGGTGAACGAAATGGCCGTCTCGCCTTTGTACAACCTGGCAATTAGGTATTCATGCAAATCCTGGGCGTTGCCACCGGTCTTGCTGTAGCGCATCTCCTTTACGTAACGAATCGTGAGCGGCTCGCTTCCGATATCCGCCAGCAGGACCTCGGCTTTGGGGAAGCTGGTCGCCGTGGTTGCAGCAGAGAGCTTTGTTCCATACTGGTTAAACGTAACCGCTTGCGATGCACTTGAAGTCAATTGCACCTTGAGCTTCAAGTAATTGTCTTGCCCCACGAATGCCGGCGATGCGACTGAAACCGTGTACACTTCGCCCGATGGCTGCTTTGCCATATCAGGCAGTTCGTCAAAACTCTTTGCCTTAATCGATCCCAGATAAGATAAGTCCGCCAGTGACGTATGTCCGGCCATTCCATCCGAACCAACATCACGTCCGATGTACTTCGTGAGTTGCGTCTCAAAGTACTCTAGGGGACTCTGTTCAGTTTGGTTCCAGAATCCTGGCTGACCCGTCTGGTCACTCGCATCTGCGAGTTCGTGGTAGGACGCGCTCGGATCGACTGCCAAGCCCGGGTGCCACGTGCGCAGCTCGTGGAACTTCCAGCTCGGATCGATGTCGATCGCTGTGCCGATCCAGCCGGGAATTTTCACGCGGAGCCAAACGTGCGTCCAATAGAATGCGTTCGCCGTGGTGTTCGCGATATCTGTCGATTCCTGGGGCAGCAGGCTCATCAAGTAGGACATCTCGGCGCCGGTGTAAGCACCGAACATGACGCCCAGCACCCTTGGATCGGCGCTGACATGACCTTCCACGAGCTCGACCGTGGCCCCGTGATTCTTCGGTATCTCCGCCTCAAGACGCTGTTTGGCAAGAAGCGCAATGTCCCACGCACTGCCCGAGCGAGTTTCGGCCGTCGCTGTTGCACCCTTCTTGAAGCCGAAGTACGGCGTGAATTCTACGTTGTTATAGACCCATTCAAACGCATCGATGATGCGCCGGCGCGCTTCGGCGGGAACCTTGTAACCAGTCGCCGCAGTCATGGACTGGCTGACTTGCGCCGGGACGCTGTAAAGCAAATCGTCCGTAGCGAAGTGCTGTGTGCCATCGAGGCTAGAGGCTTCGGCAGTGACATGATACTCGGCATCCGTGGCCTGACTCGCGTAGCTATGCGTCAACGTAAAACTGTTGTTCATCGCCCCGGCGTCCTGCGTGAACAGAGCGGGCGTCGAGCCATCTCCCCAGTCGATCAGCCAATTCAGTGCAATAGTGGTGTCGGCGCGTGTGAAGGCAATTGTCGCATCTGCGCCTTGCGTCAACGATGAGACTTCGATCCGGGCCCGACTGGGTGTTACGGTGACAGGAGCCGTTTTCGACGACTCGGTAGACGCCGCGAACGCCGCGATGGCAAACTTTCTGGGCACGGCGTCGCCGTTGCTGTCCACACGGTAGTCTGATCCCCCGGGGCCGATGTCCGACAACGTGAAGGAATTCAGATCGATGGGCAGGATCTGGACCAATTGATAGACGTTGCTGCTATCCAGTTCGTACAGCCCGAAGCCTTGCTCGTTCTGCGACAGGTCATTCCATGTCAAAGTAACACTGCCGTCGTCGTTAACCGTAGCTGCCAAAGACGTCGGAGCGGCGACGGAAGTCGCGGCATACGCGATATCGCTGGCAGTGCCGGCGCCGTAACCGTTACGGGCGATGATTCGATATCCGTAAGTATGGCCGGACTGGATATTGGTATCGATGAAAGTTGTGCTGCTTGTCGCGCTTGAACTGACGCTCCACACGCCATCGTCAATGCAGCGTTCTACATCAAACGACGTCGCCGAAGCGCCCGGCGATGTCCACGACACCACAATGCGCGTCAGTGCTGGGTCGTAAGTCGCCTGAACATTCGCGGCGATTCCGGGTGTTGCGCCGGCCGGTTCGGTTCGCACACTGAGGATCGATGGCCCACTGTTCAGCGACGTCCCTGCCGGAACAAGGGTGACAAGGCGAATTTGATACTGCGTGCTGGCAGAAAGGTTCAGCAGGGTGCAGCTCGACAGTCCCGCGCTAAGCGAACTGACCGTGTTGAACGTTGTGCCGCCGTCACTCGACAAGTCGATTCGATAAGCTGTCGCAATCGAGCTATTGCTGTTCCATGACAGCGCAAGGGACGTCGGGCCTGTCGCGGTAACCGAAAAATCACTCGCCGCGAGGGCCGGCGTGTCAATCGTTGCGGGCGACGTGGCGGAAGAGAGAACGTTGCCGCTCAGTGCTCGCACACGATAGAAATAGTGCTTGGCTTCGGAGATGGACTCGTCGACAAAATCGATTGCGCCTATCTCAGTGTCGCCCGCCACGGACCACGTGGCGCCATCCTCCGACCGTTCGACCCGGAACGCCGTTGGAAACGATGCGCTCGCGGTCCAGGAGAGCGTCGGTACACCTGCGTCATCAGCCGTCAGAGCCAAGGCTGACGGAGCAAGCGGGACGACTGAAACATCAGTCGCACTCATCGACCGCTCGACACCCGCCTTGATTAATCGGCCGCTGACCAACAATGCAGCAGCACCGGGAAGAACCGTGTGAGTGACAGAGAGACTGCCGGTGGTCGGCAACTGCGCGGCGGTGTACAGGAGTGGATCGGAGCCATCACCCCAGTCGAGTTCGACGCTGACGTCCGTATCGCTCGGACTGACACCGGTCGTTGTGATTTGTGCCGTCACTTGTCCGCCCTCGACGACGGTGGATGACGTGACGTCTAGCGCTATTGAAGGTGCGGCCGGTCCGGCAAGCTGGAACGTGACCGGAGAGGTCGTGATATTCCCAACCGTCGCCGTAACGCTGTAGGTGGTCGCGCCGTAAGTGTACGTGTGGGTTGCGGTCAACTGATCGATCGGGAGCACTTCATCGCTGCCGTCATCCCAGTGAACGACCCAATTGCTAAGGTCACTGGCGTCCGAAACACTGAGGCTCACCGTCGCGTTGTACGGTGCGGTCGCAACCGCTCCGCCGGAGAGCGTCGCCGAACGAGGGTCGCCCGTGGTGGTGGTCGCTTCTGTACTGCTGAACGGCGACTGCCATGAGGCCGAGCCGAGAATCGCGACGCGGTAGTGGTATGTCGTTGAGGCCGAGAGTTCCGTGTCGAGGAACTCGAACTCGCCTGCTCCATTGGCGGCGTCGGTCACTGACGGCTGTGCAACTGTGACCCAATTCGATGTATTCGTCCGACGCTGCACGATGAAACCTTGGATCATCGAGAGCGATGTCTCTGGGACGGCCCAAGCCAACGCCGCACCGTCCGACCCCCGGCTCACCGCCGTCAGACTGGTCGGCTCGGGAAGGGAAGCATCGATACCGATGAGGAATGGCGCGGATGTCTGCTGTGTCGTGAACGCGAACACGCGGTAGAGGTATCGGCCCGCTACAGGCAATGTCGTGTCGGCTGCGGACTGGGCGCTCGGTCCGGTCGTCGCAACGCGAACCCAATTCGCCGGGTCCTGCGGATCACTGCCCTCAAGGATTCGTTCCACGGCATAGCCGCTTTCATCGGCTGCCATATCCTGCCAGTCGATCGTCACACCGCCCGAGGTGGTGGTGCGAATCGACACGTTGGCCGGCATTGGAAGGACGGTCGTCGAAGATTGGCGGTTTGAGGTGTACGAGTACTCCGGCACACCGCCGACATCGCGATACGTTCGGACACGGTACCAATAGCGCTTGCCTTCGGTGAGGCTCGTATCCAGATAGGCAAGCTTGTCCTTGGAAACGCGAGCGATTTTGTTGAAATCAACCCCGTTCACACTCCGGAAGATGTCGAACCCGTCGTAGGTCGCCGGATCGTAACCCGGTGCCTGCCAGCTGACGGCGATTGAATGATAAGTGTCCGCCCCGACGCCCAACGGTGCATTGGCTATCAGCTCTCCTGGGCTGTCGGGTGGTGCCAGCAGCGTGGTGTTGTAGTGCTGCGCCAGCGAGAGCAGGTCGGAGAAATCGATGGACGTGTCGTAGTTCACGTCGCCCTGCGAGTAGAGAGCGCCCGTCACCCCATACCCTTGCGCCAGCCGGAGCAGGTCGTTAAAGTTTACCGAGGCGTCGTTATCGATATCGGCGATCAAAAAGTGTGCTTTGGCGACGACCTCCTGACCGGGCGCCGTTGTTGAACCGACATACTGGCCCGCGGAGTTGTGTAGCTTGCCCTCGTGGATGACGAGTTCGTAGTACCCTTCCGGCCACACACCGTTGATGTTCAAATTCGTCGGCGGGGTGAGGCTCGCCGATGCGTACAAGAACCGACCGTCATTGCTCAGTTGCAGACCGGTCAGCGGAAACGCCTGTCCCGAAGGGAGCGCGCAACTCGCCGTCAGATGCGGAGAGCCCGCCGAGCGCTTCCACAGGTTGATCGAACCACACCGCGATGCGATGAGGAAGATGATCCACGTCGACACGGCTGTCGAGCACGGCTGGCGGTCCGGCGGGTGTTGATACCGACGTGCTGATAGGACGGGAGACCCCCAGGGGCGACGTCGCTCGAAGAGTGAACGTGTAGGACTGCAACGCATTGAGGCCGGCAACCAGGAGGGTGTTCTCGCCGTTCTCCGTCACTACTTCGCTGGCATCAAGAGTGACCCAGCCACCCGCCGGGTTGGATCGAAGGATCTCATACGAAGTGGCCGTTAGGTCAGTGACCGGCCACGTGAGGGTCACCGAATTGTGTGCGACGTTCGATACGTCCAAGGTCTCGGGAGTTTCAAGGGTGTTCCCATCCAGTTCTGACTTCGCCGCGGAATAACCAGATGCCTCGATCGCAGATTCGTTGCTCCCTAAGGCCGCCCGGATGCGATAGTAGTGTTGAACGGACGGATCGCTGATGTCATCAACGAAACTGGTCGCATTTGGGGCGGTTTGGGCAAGCGTAATGAAGTTCTTCCCGTCATCGCTGACTTGAACGATGTACCCGTTGTCGTACGGGCAATCGTCGATCCACTGCAATTCGCGGGTATCGTCCGCCCGATGATAGACGCTCAGAGTGCTCCCGTACTTGCGCAGCCGCTTCATCGTCGTGAACGAGACAAGCGCCTCGTCGTCTGCGTCGATCACGCCGGAATAGTCGTAGTCGCCCAGCGAAAAAAGCGGTGAGGTCGGCGGCGAGTTTTCGCCGGCGAGGACAAGGTCGAGGTCTGATTGCTCGGAGGCGCGGTCATGATTCGCGTCGCCAACCATGAAGAAGAAGTCGAACGAACTCGTCGCCGCAAGGGGCTCTCCGTCGGCATTGGTCACATCGTCCGCGTACAAGGTCGCGGCATAATCGAAACCACTTGGCATCATGCCGACGTGTCCCGAAGTCGTACCTGTCCACGAGAACGTCGCCACGTTCGTCGCGTTGTCGTACGTCAATGACCAGCGGGACGCGGGGTATCGCGTCGCATCGAATCCGTACCGATGAACGTACAGATCGTTGGTCGAAAGACTGGCCGAAACATCCTGATCGAACTGAAACATGACTCGATGCGGCAGTTCGTCGTAGATGAATGAACTGCCGATCACGTGAGGGCTGCTCAGCAGCGCGCGACCTTCCAGACTATCGAATGCGCGTGTTCGCCTGTGTTCGGACCGAACTCTGTCGATGTGGCTGGCTGTACGGGTGTGCAACCCTGCAACACGAGCCGTAAGCGACTGGATAACATGATGAACGGCGCGGCCGATCACGGCGCGAATCCGATGGGTTGACATGTAAAAAAACCCGGAATGTTGGCGGGAGGAATATCGCGCTCCGCACGCGCTGCCCGCGACCCCCAGCGATCCCTTTTGGACACCGGTCCCAACACAAATGAGTCGATGGCGATAGGCAGGTTACCGAAGAGTCCGATACCTGACTAGAAAAAAACTTGCGCAGACACCCCAGTGCGATCTGTCGTTGCAGATCGGATAAAAGGAACGTGATTACAGCCTCTCCCCCGCGGCCGTAGTTATTGGGTAGGCTGCTGGCCACCAAATGGGGCCGTTGCCATCCATGTTTCTGGTGGCGAGTTTCAAAACCCGCTGGTCACGTCACCATGACCTCTCGCAAGCGCTCCACGTCGCGCATCGGCGGCTCACCGAATTGCCGTTTGTAGTCGCGGCTGAAGTGCGACTGGTCCTCATAGCCAACACGAAATCCGGCTTCACCGGCATCGAGGTCTTCGCTGACCATGAGCCTTCGGGCCTCCTGAAGGCGTAGTTGCTTCTGGAACTGAAGCGGACTCATGGCGGTCACGGCTTTGAAATGGGCATGGAAACTGGAGACGCTCATGCCCAACTCGCTGGCCACCTCGTCGATGTGCAGGGGCTTGTCGAAGTCGCGGCGCAGCGTTTCGACGGCTCGCACCATCCGGTGCGCCTGCCCGCCGAAAGTCGCGACCTGCCTCAGCCGGCCGGCCTGCGCCGTGGAGCAGGCGATAGACGATCTCGCGAACCGCCAACGGTGCGAGCGCGTGATACTCGTTCGGACGGACGGCCAGTCGCGCCAGCCGGAGCGTGGAGTCGAGCAAGTCCGCATCCAGCGGGCTGACGTTCACGCCTTTGACGCCGTTGCCCTCGCCGCGGCCATGCGGGACTCCGGATTCGACCAACACCGACGTCACAACGGCGGGATCGAGCACCAGTCGGAATCCGAGATAAGGCTTGGCGCGTGACGCCTCGATCACCCGCCCTGACGCTGGGAGGCCCAGGGTGGTGATCAGGTAGTGCGACGGGTCGTATCGGAACGTCTCGTCTGCCAGCACGATGTCCTTCGCCCCTTGCGCGATGACGCAGAAGGACGGCTCCAGCGTGCTATAGGTCGCCTCATTGGGCACCGACACGCGGTTGAAGAAGACGCCCGGTCTCACTTCCAGCCGGCCGTCTTGTTTAGTGGCGTGGGAGATCAGCTCCGCCAATTCCTCGCGGTCTTCCTGCATCCGCCTGATACGCCGCGCCGTCGTGCTGCTCATGCTTTTTGGCATCGTAATGAACCCTCAAGCCGCGTGACGGCCGTTCTTAATCATTTGGAGAATCGTCCAAACATCTCCGAGGATCGTTATAACGCCGTTCCAACGCCATCGCGTAATGTGCTTCAAATCGCAGGACGGCAGCGGCAATCGATTGTCGCCCAGTCCAGAATCAAGTGACAGGAATCGACATGGAACAGCGTAAACTCGGAAAGAGCGGCTTGGAAGTCTCAGCGATCGGCCTGGGCTGTATGCGGATGAGCTTCGGCGATGCGCCCATCGGCACGAAGGAGGAGATGATCTCGTTCCTGCACACGGCCGTCGATCGCGGCGTGACCTTCTTCGACACCGCGGAAGTATATGGCCCGTTCACGAACGAAGAACTCGTCGGCGAGGCGCTCGAACCGTTCAAGGGCAAGGTCGTCATCGCCACCAAGTTCGGCTTCCAGCCCGACGCCGAAGGAAAGCCCCGCCCCGGCAGCGGCCAGAACAGCCGCCCCGAACGCATCAGACGGGTGGCCGAGGAGTCGTGCAAGCGCCTGCGCGTCGAGGCGATCGACCTGTTCTACCAGCACCGCCCCGACCCGGCCGTGCCGGTCGAGGATGTCGCCGGCGCGGTGAAGGAACTCATTCAGCAAGGCAAGGTGAAACACCTCGGTTTGTCAGAATCCGGTGCGGACCTGATTCGCCGCGCTCACGCCGTGCAGCCCGTGGCGGCGATCCAAAGCGAGTATTCGCTCTGGTGGCGTGTCGTCGAGAAAGACGTCCTGCCGACGTGCGAGGAACTCGGCATCGGCTTCGTCCCGTACAGCCCGCTGGGCAGAGGCTTCCTCACCGGCACCGTCGATGAGAACACGAAGTTCGACAAGTCGGACATTCGCAGCCGAAACCCTCGCTTCACGCCGGAGGCAATCAGAACGAATCGCGCCCTCATCGACGTCATCCAGAAGATCGCAATGAAGAAACAGGCGACGCCAGCGCAACTGGCGATCGCCTGGCTGTTGGCACAGAAGCCGTGGATCGCGCCGATCCCGGGCAGCCGCAAGATCGAACGACTCGACGAGAACCTTGGCGCGGCGAATGTGCTGCTCAGTTCTGCCGACCTTCAGGAGATCGACGAGGTGCTTGAGACGATCCCCGTGCAGGGCGATCGGTACTAACGCGACGGCACTCGTTAGGCCGTCTATCGCCAGTTCAAAGGAGTAGTTTATGGACATCCAACACGTGGGCACCAAGCCCTCGGCCAAAGGTCCTTCGGATTGGTTCACGGGCACGGTCCGGATCGACCCGCTTTTCGATCATATAGACCCCGCCCGCGTCAGCGGTGCAAGCGTCACGTTTGAGCCAGGTGCTCGTACGGCATGGCACACGCATCCGCTCGGCCAAACGCTGATCGTCACCAGTGGCCTTGGTTGGGCGCAGCGCGAAGGAGGTCCGATCGAAGAGATTCGTCCGGGTGATGTGATCTGGTTCGCGCCGAACGAGAAGCATTGGCACGGCGCGTCGCCTGCCACGGCGATGACGCACATCGCCATTCAGGAAAAACTCAACGGATCGCCGGTGACGTGGATGGAAAAGGTGTCGGACGACCAGTACCGAAAGTGAGCACGCCCCATGAAACCTCACGTAATCTGTCACATGCTCGCGTCGATCGATGGCAGGATTGACGGAACCGCGCTTCGATCGCTGAGCGGCGATGGCGAGTACGAAGCCACCGGCGCGGCACTGAACGGCGACGCGTGGATTTGCGGCCGGACCACGATGGAGCAGCACTTTGCCGAAGGTCAGCCGTTCGTCTCAACGTCGAAACAAGCCGCGGGCTCGCAGCCGACGTATGTCGCCCGGCAGGCTACGTCGTACGCCATCTCCGTGGACACGCTCGGCAAGCTCAACTGGGCGAGCGGCGATGTGCACGGCGACCATCTGATCTGCATCGTCAGCGAGCAAGCGCCCGCCGACTACCTGACGACGCTCCGCGACAAGGGCATTTCCTACATCGTGGCCGGCAAGACAAAGGTCGACCTCTCGGCCGCACTGGGTCAGCTCGGCGAGCGGTTCGGCATCCGCACGCTGCTCCTCGAAGGTGGCGGCCACATCAACGGCGCCTTCCTCGACGCCGGCCTTGTCGATGAAGTGAGCCTGCTCCTCGTTCCCGGCATCGACGGCCGGCACGGCATCCCAACCGTCTTCGACGGCACCGATCCCGCAAGACGTCTTGCCGTCGCACTCAAACTCAAGTCCGTGGAGCGGCGTGAAAAAGACACGCTCTGGATTCGGTACGACGTGATTCGACCTGAATCGAAGTGACGAAAAGGAAGCTGCTATGCGTGGAACCGTTCTATATGCGCCGGGCGACATCCGCTTCGAAGACTGCGAGATGCCGAGGATCGAGAAGCCGACCGATGCCGTGATTCGCATCTCCGCCGCATGCGTGTGCGGCTCGGACCTTTGGCCCTACCGCGGCCTGCAACCGATCAACAGTCCGCAGCCGATGGGCCACGAGTACTGCGGCGTCGTGGAGGAAGTCGGCAGCGCGGTGAAGAACGTGAAGTCCGGCCAATCCGTCGTCGGCTCGTTCGCCACCTCAGACAACACGTATCCGCACTGCAAGTAGGGCTATCAGTCCTCCTGCATGCAGCGTGAGTTCATGACGCGAGCCCAGGCGCCGTTCCTTCGCGTGCCGCTGGCCGATGGAACACTCGTGCCGACGCCCGGCATGCCCTCGGACGACCGATCCCGAGCTTGCTCGCCACGTCAGACGTGCTCGGCACCGGCTGGTTCGCGGCCGACGCGGCCAATGTCAGGCCCGGCTCGACGGCCGTCATTCTCGGCGACGGTGCGGTCGGACTTCTGTGAGTGCTGCCCGCCAGGCAACTGCGAGCCGAACTCATCATCGCGATGAGTCGACACGAACAGCGCCAGAAGCTCGCGCGCGAGTTCGGCGCGACCGACATCGTCACCGAGCGCGGCGACGACGGCGTCAAAGTCATCATGGAGATGACCAAAGGCGCGGGGGCGGACTCGGTCCTCGAATGCGTCGGCACACAGGAGTCGATGCTTCAGGCGATTCGCTGCACCCGCCGCCGCGGCCACACGTCGTTCGTCGGCGTGCCGCACGGCGTCGAGCTGGACGCGTGGAATTGTTCTTCTCCCACGTCCACCTGCACGGCGGCCCCGCGCCGGTGCGCCGTTACCTGCCCCATCTCATCGCCTTGGTGCTCAATCGAACCATCGACCCGGGCAAAGTGTTCGATCTGACATTGCCGCTGGACAAAGTGGCCGACGGCTACAAAGCGATGGACGAACGCCGGGCAATCAAGGCCTTGCTGAAGCCGTAGGGCTGTCGGCTCGGTGGCGTACCCCGCAAGGTTCGCCGCTTCCGACCCATTCATTGGTAAGCCATTTCAGCAGACCCGAGCCGCCCGAGAACTTTTCCAGAGCCAGCGCGTCCAATGAGGCAACTGCTCTGGAGACCGCTATGAAGCCCCTTCCCAAACTGCGTTCGGCCGCATTGATTGTGGCTGCGCTAGCGTGTTCTGCGTCCGCGACGGTCAAGCTGATCACTCTGCCGGTTCGCGAGCGCGTCGAGATTCAGCTCGATCATCCGAACGCCACCCTCGTTGAAGAAGAACGCATCGTGCCGCTCGTGAAGGGCGAGAATCAGGTCGACTTTTCCTGGGCCAACACGCAGATCGACCCCGGCAGCATCGTCTTCCGCGTGATCGCGCCCGTTGGCGACCGTCCGCTCGACGTAAAAGTGCTGTCGGTCAGCTACCCACCCAATGAAGCGTCGCTGGTGTGGGCGGTCAGCTCGAGCGATTCGGGCTCCGCCCGGGTGCGCATCAGCTACCTGCTCGGCGGGCTCGGGAAGAGTTTCGCGTATCGCGCGGTGGCGACGAACGATGAATCGACGCTGACGCTCTCGCAATACCTGCGGCTGCAAAATTTCGCGAACGAACAGTTCGACCAGTCGCGCCTGTGGGCTGGCTTCGGCAAGGATTTCCTGCGGCAGATCGGCCTGAACGAAACCAAAGAGATGTTGATGGCGAAGTTCGCCGAGGTGCCTGTCCGCAAGACCTACACCTGCGACCCGACCGCGTTCGGTTACCTCGACCGGCCGCAGAACAAGCTGCGCGTGCCGATGCATTACGTCATCAAGAACGACAAGGCGAATCACCTCGGCACGGCCGCGCTTCCGTTCGGCAAGGTTCGCATTTTTATCGAAGGCTCGGACGAGGCGAAGACCACCAGCTTCCTCGGTGAAGATTGGGGCCAGTTCACGCCGGTGGACGACGAGATGCGGCTCTACCTCGGCGTGGCACAGGATGTCGCCGTGAAGCGCACGATCGATCGCAACGACGTCACGCCGGTGGCGGGCAACGTCTACAACCGCGACGTCGTCGTGAAGTACGAGATCGAGAACTTCAAGGACAAGCCCATCACGCTCGACGTAGCCGAGAACATCAAGGCGATCCGCGCCGAAGTCGCCGGCGACAACGGGCGCGACGTCGAATGGGAAGTCGCCAAGGACACCACCTTCGAGGGGTGCGCCGATCCGGAACTCAGCGACTCCGACAAGATGGTCTACCACGTGGAGCTGCCCGCCCGCGCGGCCGACGGCAAGGCGGAGAAAGTCGTCTGCAAGCTGCATCTCGTGCTGAAGAACGAGTGGTGAGCGTCACAAACCATCCATCTGATTCACAGAGACTCCCATGAAAGCCCTACACTTCACATTGCTCGCCTTGCTCCTGCTGTCGGCCTTCACGCCGCGCCTGCACGGCGCCAACAATGTCGACCTCAGCACCGTTCCCCATCGCGACACGGTGCAACTCACGATCTACAACAGCGAGGACCTCACGCTCGTCCGCGAGACACGCAAGATCACCTTCAAGAAAGGTGTGAACCCCTTGCAGTTCTCGTGGGCCAACACGCTGATCGATCCGACGTCCGTCGAACTGAAGTTCCTCACGCATGCGGCACTACTAGAGGTGCTCGACACGACCTACCCCCAGGCCAAGCCGCAGATGCTCTACTGGAACGTGCAGAGCGAAATCGACGGCGAGGCGACCATCGAAATCACCTACTTCACCAGCGGCATCAGTTGGTCGGCCGACTACGTGTGCAAGGCCGAGAAGGATGAAGGCCGCGCCACACTGGAAGGCTTCGTCCGCGTCACCAACAACAGCGGCGAAGCGTACGACAACGCGCAGGTGCGGCTCGTTGTGGGCAACATCAACCTTGTCGAGAAGATCGCGCAGCTCGCGCAAATTCCGATGGAGGAAGTCGCCCGCCTCGAGCGCCAGGACCGCGATCAGTACCGCAAGCGAGCGCTGGATGACGCGCTGGCGAAGGCACAGAACGGCGCCGCGTTCGGCGGCGGCATTCCCGAGCCGACGACCTCGCCGCAGCAGGCCAAGCAAGTCATCAAGGAAGGCCTCAGCGAGTATTTCATCTACACGATCGAAGGCACCGAGATGATTCCGAACGGCTGGTCGAAGCGCCTCCGCTCGATCGAAGCCAAGGACGTGCCGCTGAAGATCCAATACCGCTACCGCCCGCAGGAGTATGGCGAGCAGCTGGTGCGGATGTACCTGCTCACCAACGACAAGCCATCGAACCTCGGCACAACACCGCTGCCGAACGGCACCGTCCGCGTCTTCCGCGACAACGGCCGCGATGGCCTGTCGTTCCTGGCCGCGCAGGACGTGAAGTACATCCCGATCGGCGACAAAATCGAGCTAAACCTCGGCGTCGATCCGGAGGTGATCTTCGAGTTGGTGCGCTCACGCGTCTGGCGCAGCGAACTCTGGCTCCAAGTCAATGGCACGAGCACGTTCAAACGCGTCGGCGACGCTGCCGCCAAAATTGAAGAGAATTCACAGATCGTCGGCTGGGACGAGCACGCCCTGTTCACGCAGCGCATTCGCAACTACACGGCCAAGCCGATCGAAGTCGAAGTGCGACGCAGTTTCGATGGCGATGTCGAGTTCCGCAGCGACCTCAAGGCCGCGCCGTTCGACTACTGCACCGCGCAGTACACCACCACGCTCGAGCCGGGTAAGCGCGCCGACCTGCTATACGAAGTCACGACGCATCTCGGCCACAACGCGAAGCAGAACCATGTCACGCTGGTGGATGCGGACGTAAAGCGGTAGCCCTGCACGCATGATCGTTACGAACGGCGAAGACGAAGCGTCAGACCCGCGAGCGCAAGCGGAAAGGCCAGCGCTGGCTCGGGCACCAGCGTCCGGGCCAGCGCCCAGTCGCTGGCAAGCGTGCCGGTTGGTGAGTTCTCGTAGCCGTAGCTGGATGCCAGCACGAGCAGATCACTAAAGTTCACCGCCGTGTCGCCGTTGAAGTCGCCCGCAGCCCAGCCGGCACCGCTGGCCGCGCCGTAGTTCGACGCCAACACCAGCAGGTCGCTGAAGTTCACCTTGCCGTCGAGGTTCGCGTCGCCGTACTCGGTAGACTTGAGTTGATGCACCCAGTAGTCGGCGTCGCTGCCCGAAGCGTTGGGCGTTGCGTTGACAGTTCCGTCACCGGTCACATCGAACTTTGTCAAGGCGGGCGGCACGCTGCCCTGTGTTGCCGCGAACAGCAGGTCGATGTCAGCCGCGTTCACGAGCTGGTCGTTGTTGAAGTCGCCGGGCAGGAAGACGACGGTTGACGCGACGCGGAAGCCAATCGAGTTCGCTTCGTAGTTGGGCTGATCGATGTACCGGAACGACGCCGCCAATGTGTCGGCGTAGCTGCCAATCCCGCCGCCGCGCAGTTCGCGGAAGAGGCCCAGGTAAGTCGACTCGTTCCACTCCCACACGTTGCCGTTCTGGTCGAACGTGCCATACGGGCTCGTGGAATTTTGGAAGTCGCCGACCGCGGTTCGGTAGTACGGCGCGCCGAGCGTGCTGTCAGTTGCCGATGCCTCATAGTTGGCATTATTACCGGGATCGGGGCTGACGATGTCGTTGCTCGGCAGCGTGTTGCTGCTGGTGGCGTAGGTGTAGTAGCTGCTGCTCGTCGGACTATAAAACGCGGCCTTATACCACTCGTTCTCGCTGGTGATGACCCAAGTGGCTGAGGCGCTGCGCGTGACAGACATCAAAGCCGTGCTACTGGTGGCACCGCTGAGCGTGTACGAACCCGCTTCGGTGGTCCCCGTAGTTTGCGTGCCGATGGGTTGACCGTTGGAAAGCCAATTGGAGAAGCGCGCGGCGTCGCCCCACGAGACGTAGTTGACGGGTCGGTTCGCGTAGTCGGACGCGACGCTGTACGTGTACGCGCCGGATGAGCCGCTGCGGATGATCTGACAGCCGGCGGTGTCGGTCGACATCGCAGTGTTGTAGAGGCCGTATGTGTCCGTCGCGGCGACGGCGTTCAGGAACGCCGCGTACTGGCCGGCCGTCACTTCATACTTGCCGATGCTGTAGGAATAGTTCACCTGGCCATAGCCGGTGGTGCCGTCGTTCATTACACGCGAATCGGCCGTGTTACCTGCGTTGAGCACGGGCACGGTGGAGATGGCGACTTCCGCATGGACGGACGCGGAGATCATCAGGACGCTCGCGAAAGCGGCCGCTCGACAAACCCGGAACTTGTTCTGCATATTGCCTCTCCTGCTGCCGTGACTGCAATCCGGCCGCGACCCTATAGGTGCCGTCGACCTTGCGTCGGTTGCGTGGCGTTGTGTCGCACAGATCCGATGCGTTCAACCTCATCGTGTCAGTCGGCCTGACTCGCCGGGAGAAAACGCGTTGCCATCACCGAGTGTTTCGCGCTGCCCGCCACGCGGTGCCGATCTGCATCGGACACTCTGTCGAGTGTGGGTGCCTGAGCGCTGTCGTCGGTTTAGCCCACAAACCCCTCGCCGCGACGCTGATGGATTCGCCCCACGCTGCTAAACCGTGATCGAGGCGCGAGCACTCACGAACTACGGTGGCCGCGCCGCGCGATGGAGTGATGTATCCCGTCGACTGGCTCGCCCGGGACCAGCCCCTTACACGACCTCGTAAAGGTTCACTCCACCATGCGACGCACCCTCCGCAATCGCAAGCTCGAATCACTTGAAGCGCGTCGGCTCCTGTCCAGTGCAGTGCTACAGGCCACCGGACAGCTGCGCATCGACGGCGATGCCAAGGTGGATGACATCGTCACCATCGGCCTGAACGCGCGCGGCGAAAAAGTCGATGTCCTCCTCAAGGGCGGTACGGTGCAGTCGTTCGCGAAGGCGAAAGTGAAGACCATCGCGTTCTACGGCCGCAGCGGCGCGGACACGTTCAGCGTATCCGAATCGAACGGCCCGATCAGCGCCCGCGTGCTCTTCTTCGGTGGCGATGGCTCCGACACGTTCATCGGCGGGAGCGAGGAAGACTGGGTAAACGGCGACGCCGGCGACGACACGCTCCTGCTCGGCGGAGGACAGAACATCGCCCACGGCGGCGATGGCAACGACCGCATCGTCGGTGGCAGTACCCGCGATGTAATTCTCGGCAACTACGGCAACGATTCCATCGACGCCGGCACGGGTTCAAACTACGTCGACGCCGGCATTGGCAACGACTCGGTGGCCGGCGGCACCGCAAACGACAGCGGCACCTCGCCCGTCACGGGGCCGAAGATCTACATCATCTACAACGGCACCAGCAATGCGACCATCATCAATCCGTACGCCTCTGTCGGCGTGACGATCACCGCGAGTGGCGGTGCGGTAACAGTCACGGGCGCATCGGGCCTGAGCAACCTCGAGTATGACCTGCTCGGCACCAGCTCGTCCGGCAGCCTGACGATGAGTTCGACGACGCCTGCCCTGCTCGTTCTGAATGGCCTGAGCCTGACCAATGCCAGCGGACCGGCCATCAACATCACGGGCGGCCAAGCCAACACGTTCCTGCTGACCGCCGGCACGACGAGCACGCTCTCGGACGGCTCAGGCAACGCGAAGAACGGCGCCGTGCAATCCGACGGAAAGATCACCTTCAGCGGCACGGGCGTGCTCAACCTCGCTGGCGTGAAGAAACACGGCATCGTCAGCACCTCGGCGATTGAAGTGCAGTCGTCGACCATCACGGTGACGTCGGCCGTCTCGGACGCGTTCCACTCCGAAGGCTTCGTCATGAGCGGCGGCAGTGTCACCGTCAGCGCGTCCGGCGCAGACGGCATCGACGCGGGCGATTCGGCCGTCTCGATCACGGGCGGCACGATCAACGTGACGTCCACCGTCGCCGACGTAAAGGCCGTCAAGACGGGCAACAACACCATCAACGTCACCGGCGGCGCGCTGAACCTGAACGTGTCGGGCAACGCGTCAAAAGCGATCTCGGCCAAAGGCGCGATTACGACCTCGGCAGGCACATTCGTCATTAACCTGGCGGGCGCGGCCGTGCTGACGGCGTCGGGCCTGGGCTACGACCCGTCGTACTGCACTGGCGTGAAGTCGGACGTTGCACTCAACCTGAACGGCGGCGATTTCACCATCATCACCACTGCGGCTGCCACCGGCGCGAAAGGCTTCTCCGCCGGCGGCGACATCAACATCACCAGCGGCACCTTCAACGTCACGACAGCGGGCGGCGGCGCCGCGTACACCAATACGCTCGGCGTGGCCGACTCCTACAGCACCTCGTCGTTCACCACCGACGCGAACATCAACCTCTCAGGCGGCGTCTTCACCATCAACAACTCCGGTGCCGACGGCAAAGGCTTCTCGGCCGACGTAAGCATCTTCATCACCGGCGGCACGATCGGCGTCACCAACAGCGGCACATCCGGCAAGGGCTTCAAGGCAGACGCCAACATCACCTTCGGCGGCACCGGCAGCACGACCATCAACCTGTCGGGCGCCACCGTCCTCAACGCATCCGGCAGCGGCTACGACCCGTCCTACCCGACCGGAGCGAAGGCGACCGGCACACTGACCGTCAGCGGCGGAAGCGTCAGCGTCACCGGCACCTCGGCCGCCACAGGTGCTCGCGCGCTCTCGGCGAACCTGGTCAACATCACCGGTGGCAGTGTGACCGCGAACCTCGCCGGCAACGGCGCGACGTACACGAACAGCCTCGGCGTGAAAGACTCCTACAAATCGGCCGGTTTATCGAGCGATACGACCATCACCGTGTCGGGCGGCACGATCAACCTCACCAGCAGCGGCACCGCGGGGCGCGGCTTCAACGCCGACGGCAACATCACCTTCTCGGGTGGAACCACTACGGTGAATCTCTGGGGCGCCACGCTGCTGGCCGCCAGCGGTAGTGGGAATGACCCCTCGTTCCCGACAGGCGTGAAGTCCGACGGCATCATCGCCATCAGCAACGGCAGCGTGACGGTCATCGGCACATCGACTGCAACCGGCGCCCGAGGCCTGTCGGCGGCCACCATCAACGTCACCGGCGGAACGGTCTCCTCAACCCTCGCCGGCAACGGCGCGACCTACACCAACAGTTCCGGCGTGACCGACTCCTACGCGGCCGCCGCGCTGTCGGCGGACACTGCCATCTCCATCACCGCCGGCAGCGTGACCACCACCAGTTCCGGCACGGGCGGCAAGGGACTGAAGTCTGACGGCACCATCACCATCGGCAGCGTCAGCACGACGCCCACGCTCAACATCACGACGACCGGCGCACGATTCCTACAGTCTGGCTCGGATTACAACCATCCGAAGACGGTCGTCGCCACTGGCGCGATCAGCATCATCAGCGGCGCCACCACGCTGAACTCGACCGACGATGGCATCCACTCCGACACGTCGATCACCATCAGCGGCGGCAACATCAACGTCAGTGCCATCTCCACCACCTCCGGCGTGGGCGAAGGCATCGAAGCACCAATCATCAACTTCACCGGTGGCGTGACGAACGTCACCGCATCCAACGACGCCATCAACACTACCTACGGCACCGTCGCAGGCGGAACGAACTCCGATGACAACAGCCAACTGAACATCTCCGGCGGCATCCTGATCGCCACGGGCAGCGACGCCATCGACAGCAACGGCGACATCACCATCACCGGTGGCACCACGATCGTCTGCGGCCCGACCAGCCAGCCCGAAGAAGGCATCGACTACAACGGCCAGTTCTACATGAACGGCGGATTCCTCATCAGCGCCGGATCGAACTCCGGCATGACGCTGGGGATGACCACTGGCTCGACACAGGTGAGCATGTTCATCAAGTCGACCTCCGCGCTGGCGTCCACCTCCGTGCTGCACATCGAAAACACGACCGGCACCGAAATGGTGACGTTCAAGCCGAAGAACAACGTCTACTACTTCCATTTCTCGAGCGCGTCACTGGCGCAGAACTCGCAGTATCGGATCTACTTCGGCGGGACCTATACCGGCGGCAGCTACGTCGGGAACACCACCGGCTGGGGCCTGTACACGGGCGGCACATGGTCGAGCACGGGCGCCACGCTGAAGTCGACAGTGACAACATCCGCCAGCGCCAAGACGAACACGTTCACATTCTGATGATGCGGGCGAGAGAAGGTTTCAGCGCAGCATCGCGTCGAGCTGCCGGATGAGTTCGCCGACCCGACCGCCACCCGACGGCGCGGGCGGATAACGCTTCAGAACGGCCACGACGATCGGATTGGCGAGGGCTCTCGCTCGTTCAAGATGTTTGACCGCAACAGCGGAGTCGTCATCCGCAATCAGCTCCAACGCCCGGACCGCATGACCAGCCGAGCCGAGGATGTGCTTCACCTGCGTGGCTTTAGCCAGCGGATGGAGGAACGCCGCACCGGCCGCCGCGAGCGCGGCCCGCGCAGCCTCGCTGACCGCAAGCTGGCCGGCGTCGCGGGCTTCGATGGCCGCGCGCTGCGCCGCCCAGGCGGCGTCGCGAATCAACTTCGTCCGCTTGGCGCCCTCGGCGAACGCCCGGGCTGCCTCGATCGCGTCGCGCGGCCGAAGGTCATCCAGTCGATCCCGCTCGACGATCGCCAGCGCCGGCTCGGCGCATGCCACGGCATACGCGGCCACCGCACGCAGTTCGTCAAGACTGAGATTGATCTTTAGAGAGTTCTCGGCCATGGCGACTGTATCCCTCGGTCCACGGTCTGCGTATAAAATGCTCCGCGTGGGCGCGTAGCACACGGGCAACTTCTGCCGCTCATCTCACCATGCAAACCACTGAGCAGCTCATCGACGCGACGAAACGTGCCTTGGATCGCCGCGACGCGCAGATGCTGCACGTACCCGGCCGGATCGAAGTGTTCGGTAAGCACACCGACTACTGCGGCGGCCGATCGCTGCTGGTGGCGACGGAACAAGGCTTAGTCTTCGCGGTCGCACCGCGCGACGATTCGATCATCCGTGTCGTCAGTGTCGATCGAAACGAATCGGCCGAGATTCCGATCTCACCCGATCTGCGGCCGACCGTGGGGCATTGGACGAACTACGTGATGACCGTCGTGCGCCGGCTCGCGCGAAACTTCCCTAGAGCGCAGCGAGGGTGCGACATCGCAATCGCCGGCAATCTTCCGCCGGCCGCGGGGATGAGCAGTTCCAGCGCGATGATCGTCGGGTTGTTCATGACGCTCGACCGCGTAAACGACCTTCGTTCGTCAGCCGAATATCATTCAGCGATTCACTCGCGCGAAGACCTTTGTACCTACCTCGGCACAATCGAAAATGGCAGTAGCTTTCGATCACTGGCAGGCGACCGTGGCGTCGGCACAGCCGGCGGCAGCCAGGACCACACGGCCATCGTCTGTAGCCTGCGCGATCGCCTGCAACAGTTCTCGTTCTGCCCGGTGCGACACGAACGGACGATCGACGTGCCGAGCGACCTGTGCTTCGTCGTGGGCGTAAGCGGCGTCGTGGCCGAGAAAACCGGCGCGGCCCGCGAACGGTACAACAACGTCTCGGCGTCGGCGCGGTCGATTGTGCAACGCTTCAGCGCGCAGACCGGACGATCGTTCGACTCACTGGCCGATGCACTTCGGTCGTCGCCCGATGCACACGAGCAGATTCTCGCAACGATCGGCGACGACGCCCCGCTGCGTAGTCGTTTCGAGCAGTTCGTCGAAGAGGCCGAGCACTTGATCCCGCGGGCGGCCGACGCGTTCGCACGGCGCGATTGGACGGAGTTCGGACGGCTTGCGGACCGCTCGCAGGAACTGGCCGAGAGCGGCTTGCTGAACCAGATTCCAGAGACAACTCGTCTTCAACGGACCGCCCGTGAGAACGGCGCGCTCGCCGCCAGCGCGTTCGGCGCGGGCTTCGGCGGAAGCGTCTGGGCACTTGTGCCCGTCGGTGAGGCCAGTGCATTCATCCAGCGCTGGCGGGCGGCGGCGGCCGGCACGTTCTTCGTCACCCGTGCGGGGGATGGCGCGAAGTGGATCGACTGACACGGAATAAGTCGAAGGCCATTCGTACCCAGAGCATCTCGCTCATGATCGTCCGGGGAGAGGGTATGAGCAGGACACTCATGCTACGAAGGACTCTCGGCGTTCGCGTCACTGCTCAAGCCTCACTTGGGCGATCCACATGAGGTCCGGCCGTGCAGTGCTGCCGCCCTTTTCGGCTTGCCAGATGCGGATTCCATTGATGTCCGCCTCGGGCAGCGGATGCCGCATGACGACGTCTTTCGCATCGTTCACCTTCTCGACGGTCTTCCACGCATCGCCCTGCTTCACCTGCACTTCGTACTGCCGCGAGATGTGCGGAACGCCGCCATCGATGCACCAGGTGATTTGCAGCGTCTTGGCACGGATCGGTTGGGGGAGGGCGAACTCCACCCACTGCGGCTCGCCGGTCTCGCCGCTGGCCCAGGCCTGTTTCGTCCAGTGCAACGCGCCGCGGTTTTCCATCGGCCGCAGCATCGGCTCGACGGTGTAGTCGCCGAAGCAGCTCGACGGCGTCACTACGGTGCCGGCCGTGAAGCCGTTGAGGGCGTCGGCGAAGGTCATCCGCAGCTTCTCTGGCGTGGTCTGCCGCTGCGTCCATTTCGCATCCGGATGCGGCGTGACGTCGTACTGGTAGACCTTGTCGAGAAAGATCGGCGCGACCGCCCACAAGTAGCCGAAACTCGCCGCGCGGTCGGCCGACATCTGAATCGCTTCGATGTCGGTCGGCGCTGCGTAGTCGAGGATGAGAACTTTGAAGCTCGGATCTTTCGCCAGGTGCGGAGCGAGGAACCGGTTGACGCGCACCGTGTGCCAGTCGAGCGACGACGGCACGTTGCGGATGTACTTCTTTTCCGCGAAGTCGTACGACACCGTGAAGGATTCGAGCATGACCGCGTCGGCCAGTGGGCCGGTCTTGTCGAGGATGTCCAAGCCCTGGTTCAGAACGATGGGCATGTCCGGAAACGCCGTGCGGAAGTCGCGAACGAGCTGCACCATGCCGGGCACGGTGTCGGTGTAGCGCTGCACGGTATCGATCGTGTCGAGGAAGATGCCGTCGTAGCCGTCCTCCGTGATGAGCCTGCGCACCTCGGCCACGCGGTCGGCGCGCCACTTGGGGTCGTTGGTGTTGGCGAAGTAGCTGTTCCAGATGCCGTTCTTGTCGGGCTGGTTGTCGTGGTCGAGGTCGAAGTACCAGCTGGCCTTGCCGTCGGGACCGGTGCCGTCGCCGACGCGGAGTTGGTCGTCTTCGCCGACGCTGATGTAGCCGATCGTGACAACGCCCTGCTGCTTCAAGCGCGCGATGTCCTTCCGGTCCATCTGCGGCGAATGCAGGATGACGACGTCGTAATGGCTGAGCGCTTCGACGTTGCCCGCGCCGTAGTAGCAGTAGAAGTTCTTCGCGGTGCGCAGCCGCTCGCGCGCGGGCCGATCCCGATTGGCCTTGGGCGGCGCCATCGGAATGGCCTTCACCGGCGCCGCCTTCGACTGATCGATCGCAACCGGAACGGCCGGTCCGTCCGGCGCTTCGTCGAGCAGGGTTTGCCAGTCGGCCGACATGTTGAAGGCGCGTGTGGTCAGCTTTTCGCTTTTCAGCAACCCGATAGGCACGCGGACATGAAGCGTCGG
This sequence comes from Tepidisphaeraceae bacterium, assembly GCA_047600945.1. Lineage (GTDB taxonomy): Bacteria > Planctomycetota > Phycisphaerae > Tepidisphaerales > Tepidisphaeraceae > JASGKC01. The sequence continues at coordinate 394,997 of JASGKC010000001.1, forward strand.
ACCATCGACTTTCGATGTCGCTTCACCGATCGGTTCCCACGCCCACGCGTCGCGCGTTTTGCCGGCGAACTTCGAGACGGCGGTGCCTTGGATGAGCAGTTCCACGCCATGCGTCGGGTCGGCCGGCGGTTGGAAGCCCGTGCCGGCGTTGTTGTCGGTGTCGAGGAAGATGAGCGTGGTGTCGAAGTCCTTGGCTTGCGCGACGGCGAGCGTGATGTCGAGTTCGCCATCGACTTGTTTCGTGGTGATCGAGGTGAGATCGCGCGACGCGTCGGCGCAGTCGCCTTTGCGTTCGGTGCCGGGCTGAAGGCGCTCGATGGTGACTTTTGCAGGACCGGCGATGGGCTGCTGTGTGAGCGTCTGCGCGTAGTCGGCCGACAGCACGCGGCCGAGGATGGCGACATTGTCCTTTGGAAGCGCCGATCCGAGCACGGTGACGGAGACGGACGTGCCGCCAAGCGTTCGCGAAACCGTGCCGGCATCGGCCCACGTCCATTCGGCGTTCGTCTTGCCGGTGAAGCGATAGAGTCGCTCGCCCTCGACCATGAGGTCGGCACCGAGTTGCCCGAGCGAGAAGCCGGTAGCCGGGTTGGCGTCGGTGTCGATCAGGAACTGCGTGGGCTTGTCTTTCTGGTCGGCGGTCACATCGAGTGTGAGCTTGAGAACGCCGTCTTTGCCTGTCGCCTGTAAAGCGGCGGAGGCAAGGGAAGCACTGCCCAAAATCGCCGCAAGCGCTGTGGCGAACACTTGTTGAGATCGTGCCATGCGTGACTCCGAGAAGTGACTACAAACCACAGACAAGTCGATCGATCGATCTGACAAAGTTGTATTATCAACTAAATCAAATGAATGGTTTCATCTGAACTGATAAGCATTAGCTCTGCCCAAATGGTAAGAATTCGGATTTTGATTGACAATACAAATTACTGATTTAGGCTCTCGGCGTGGTCGCTACGGAACTGCCAAAATTCCAGCGCGTCAAAAGAGCACTGATCAGCCAGATCGAGTCGGGCAAACTCCGCGCCGGCGACGGGTTCCCGTCGGAGGCCGATCTGCTCGGACAGTTCGATGTCTCCCGGCCCACGCTGGTTCGGGCGCTTCAACAGATGGTGGCGGAAGGCTACCTCGTCCGTCAGCGCGGCCGAGGGAGTTTCGTTTCGGCGACGCTGCCGACCTCGCTCCGCCAGGCGGGCCCCTCTGCTTCGCGCAGGCAGGCGACACCCGACGTCGAGCTGCCGCCCATCGGTGTGTTCCTCTCGCAGACCGTCGCCGGCCTGACGGGTGTGGGCCGCGAAGTGCACATCCGCATCCTGCGCGGCGTGCAACAGGCACTCGCGCCGGTCGCGCGCGAGCCGATCGTCCGCCAAGTCGAAACCGGCGTCGTCGATGCCGAAACGCTCCAGTTCCTTGAAGTCTCCACGCCCGGTGTCGCACTGGTCATCGAACCCGCCTTCAATCTGGCCCTCGTCGCCGCGCTCAAGGCGAAGGGCTGGCAGGTCTGGAGTGTGAACGAACCGCTGCGCGACGTGAACAGCATTTTCATCGACCACGAAGAGGCGGGCTACCTCGCGACGAAGTTCCTGCTCGCCGAAGGTCGGCGGCGCATTGCGCTGCTGAACGGGCCTAGCGACGGGTTCTGGGGCTTTGCGGCGCGTCGGCGCGGGTACGAACGCGCGATGCGCGAAGCGGAGGTCGAGATCGATCCAAGCCTCATCCGCGAGATGGAGCACGCGATCGATTCCGAGGCCGGCCGGGCGATGATGCGGGCGCTGATTATCGAGAAGGTGGAAGTCGACGGCGTGGTCGGCGTGAGCGATTCCAAGGGCATCGGCGCGCAAGCCGCAGCGCTGGAAGCCGGCCTCTCGATTCCGCGGCAGATTCATTTCGTCACGATCGACAACACGCTGGCCGGCACAGCGTCGCCGCCATTGAGCGCGGTGGCGATGCCGTTTGAAGAAATCGGATACCAAGCGGCGATTCAGGCGTTGTCGGCGCTCAGCCGCAAGCCGTCGCCGCAGCAGGCCGTCATTCATGTCGGGGTGTTGCCAGTGCTGATCGAGCGCTGAAGCGTTCGATCGAACATGTCGCTCATGGAAGGGCCGGAGGGAGATGCCATGATGAAGCGATCACTTCTGCTCGCCTGTTTGATCGGAACGGCCTCGGCACACGGGGCAACGATCACGCTCGACGGCTCCTTGTCCGACTGGTCCGCCGGCGACGTGCTGTACAGCAACGCCGACATCGTCAAGGCCGGCAACCCCGACGCCGCGTACAACACCGTCTACGTCACCAACGACGCGACGAACCTGTACGTCGCGGTCGTGACCGACGGCGCGAACGGCGGCTCGGTGCTCAACACCTGGGCACACAACCTGTTCATGGACACCGACGGCAACGCCGCCACCGGCTTCAACGCCGGCTGGATGAGCCACGGCTACGACACGCTCGTGCAGTACGCACAGGGCGGCGGCAGCTATGGCGTGTTCGGCTTCGCGGGCGGTGCGAACCAGGCCGCGTGGAGTTGGGCGTTCGCGGACGTGATGAACTACAGCTACAGCGGCAACGTGGCCGAGTGGGCGATTCCGCTTGCGACGATCGGCAATCCCAGCAATGTCGTCATGGAATTCAACGTCACCGGCGCCGGTGCAAGCGGCGAAACATGGGCCAACTCTTGGGAAGGCGGCGCGAAGACGTACGCGATCGTGGTCCCCGAGCCGACAACGTTGGGCGCTTTCATGTCGATCGGCATGGCGAGTGTGCTGCGCCGACGACGTTAAGTCGGTTCGGATCGAGCAGAATCACAGAGGGCACTGAGAGCACAGAGTTCACAAAGAAGAGACGAGGATTGTGGATGAGACGCGTCATGGATGTCATCGCGGAATCATCATGAGTGGCACGGCCGTCCCGGCCGTGATGATCACGGGCGGGACGCCCGTGCCACGACCGATGCGGCCGCTCTGACACGTGATTGTCCCTCCTCATGACATGCAACGCTGCATCGATCCATTCTGCCTCCGTGTCTTTGTGCTGAACGAATAGTCAGAAAGATGACCTGATGTCCGCCACCGCCACCACGCATTCCCACGAGCCGCTGCGCGTCGATCTGTCTCGACCGCGCGAGCGTCCTTCACCGCAACCGAAGCGGCAGCCGACCGATCGGCTGCGCGTGGCGATCGTCGGTCTCGGCGAACGGGCCGCTTGGATGGCGAGCCTGATTCGCAAGGCCGACACGCACGTGGAAGTGGCGGCCGTCGTCGACCCGGATCCGTCGAAAGCCCGCGAGCGGGCCGGCAAGGCCAGTCTCGAACTGACCGATTCCACCGCGTGGTTCGAGTCCATCGACGCCTTGCTCGACGACGACCGGCCGCTCGACGGCATCGTCATCGGCACCCGCTGCAACCTGCACACGCCGCTGGCCGTGCGCTTGGCGAAGCACTCGGCTGCGCTATTCCTCGAGAAGCCCGTTGCGATCAGCTGGTCGCAGTACCGCGAACTCCGCGCCGCGATGCAGCATCGCACCGACGACGTCGTCGTGAGCTTCCCGTTGCGTCGCACGCCGCTGTTCGAAGCCGCCAAACACATCGTCGATTCCGGCCGGCTCGGGACGCTGTCGCAGATTCAGGCGTTCAACAACGTGCCGTACGGCGCGGTGTACGTCGACACGTGGTACCGCGACTACGACCTCGACGGCGGCCTATGGCTTCAGAAGGCGACGCATGACTTCGATTATCTGCACGCGCTCGCCGACTCGGCGCCGGTGGCGGTGATGGCGATGCATTCGCGGCAGGTGTGGCAAGCCCCCGTAAAGCATCAGGACGCCGGCAGCGCCATACTGCGTTACGCGAGCGGGCTGCACACCAGCTACGTGCAGAACTTCATCGCCCGCCGCAAGGCCGGGGCACGCGGGGCGACGCTCATCGGCGAAAAGGCGACGCTCACCTTCGACTGGTACACGAACGTGATTCGCGTGGTAGAGCACGAGCACGACCGTGTCGACGAAATCAAGATCGATGCCGACAGCGCCGGCCACGGTGGTGGCGACGGGCGACTGGCGCAGAACTTCGTCGATGTCATGCGCGGCCGGTCGGCATCGCTCACGCCCATCGTGGATGGCCTGCTCAGCGTCGCAACGTGTCTGGCCGCGCGCGACTCCGCGGCGACGGGTCAACTCACGCACATCCCGACGACTGGCGAGCCTCGGCCGGGCGTCGACCGCTCCGCGTTGCGTCCGGACATCGAACCGCCGACCGACCTTTGAGCTTCTTTTCGCATGCACTGGATCGACTGGACCATCCTCGTGCTTCCGCTGCTGGTGATCCTGGTCATCGGCATGAAGACGCGCCGGCACGTGAAGAGCGTGTCGGACTTCATGACCGGCGGCCGGGTCGCGGGGCGGTATCTGGTCAGTGTATCCGACGGCATGGCGGGGCTGGGGCTCATCACCGTCGTCGGCTTCTTCGAGTTCTTCTACAAGTCGGGCTTCGCGCTGGGCCACTGGCAGACGCTTGGCCTACCGATCACGCTGCTGCTGACGCTCACCGGCTTCATCGTCTATCGCTATCGCGAAACCCGTTGCATGACGCTGGCGCAGTTCTTCGAGTTGCGCTACTCGAAACGTTTCCGCGTGTTCTGCGGCTTTGTGGCGGCATGTTCGGGCATCCTGAACTACGGCATTTTCCCAGCGGTGGGCGGACGGTTCATCGTCTACTACGCAGGACTTCCTCAGCAGCTTTCGATCGGGCCTGCGCACGTAGACACGTTCCTGATCGTGATGGTCATCTCGATGGCGGTCGCGCTGTGGCTCGTGCTGTTCGGCGGGCAGCTCACCAACATGGTGACCGAGTGCGTGCAGGGCATCATCAACTACGGGCTGTACCTGGTCGTGATCGGCGCCGTGCTGACGATCTTCAACTGGAAACAGATGTCGAGCGCCATGCTCGCAAGGCCCGCGGGTGAGTCGATGCTCAATCCGTTCGACACGGGCAACCTCAGCGACTTCAACATCTGGTTCGTGCTGATCGGCCTGTTCTTCAGCGTGTACGGCATGTACGCGTGGCAAGGAAACGCCGGCTTCGCGTGCGCCGCGGCAAGTCCGCATGAGCAGAAGATGGGGCGGATCCTCGGCACGTGGCGCGGCGGCGCGTCACAGGTGATGATCATTTTGCTCGCGGCGGCGGCGTACACGTACATGCACCACGCCGACTTCGCCGCGGGTCGGGCGGCCGTCGATGCGGAGCTTGCGACGATTCCCAGCGACGCCATCCGCACGCAGATGACCGTGCCGCTGGCCATCCGCAACTTCCTGCCCGTCGGCGTCGCGGGCGCATTCCTGACGATCATGATCTTCCTCATGGTCACCACCGACACCACCTACCTGCACTCGTGGGGCAGCATGGTGGTGCAGGACGTGATCCTGCCGCTGCGGCGGCGTCCGTTCACGCCGGAGCAGCACCTGCGCTGGCTGCGCGTGTCGATCGCATGCGTGGGCATGTTCGCGGTGGTGTTCAGCTACCTGTTCGCACAGACCACCTACATCTTCATGTACTTCGCGATCACCGGCGCGATCTTCACCGGCGGCGCCGGCGCGGTGATCATCGGCGGCCTGTACTGGAAGCGCGCAACCGCCGTCGGTGCGTGGACGGCCATGGTCGTCGGCGGCACGTTCGCCGTAAGCGCGATCCTGCTTGAACAGTTCTGGACGACGCTCAACCCGACGATCGCGAAGCTGCTTCCGTTCACCGCGAGCTACATCCACGCTCACGCCGAGAAGTTCCCCTTCAACGGCCAAGTGATGCTGTTTTATTCGATGATGGCAGCGATCCTGTCGTCGGTGACGGTATCGCTGCTGACGTGTCGCACGCCCTTCGACATGGACCGCATGCTGCATCGCGGCAAGTACGCACGGCCGGAAGACCGCGTGGCGATCCAGGAATTCAACATCCCGTTGTGGCGCAAGCTGGTCGGCATCGACGAGCAGTTCACGCGTGGCGACAAGGCGATCGCCTGGGCCGTGTTCGGCTACAGCATGCTAGTGTTCGCGATCTGGCTCGGCGTAACGCTGACGCACCTCGTTCACCCGCTCGGCGGCGAAGGCTGGGCCCGCTACTTCTGGATCATGGGCGTCTGCTGGGCGACCGGCGTGGGCGTGATCACGGCGGTCTGGTTCGGCATCGGCGGCACACGCGACGTGCTGCGGATGTTCCGCAAGCTGGAAACGCTCAAGCGCGACGACCGCGACGACGGCCGCGTGATCGGCCACGCCAACGCGGACGACGTTGAAGCCCGCGCCGTCCCGAGCGCATCAAACAAGCCAATCGCCGAGCCCGTTCTGTCGACACCGGAGGTGTCACGATGAGTACCCGACTTCGTCATGCGTTCACGCTGGTCGAGTTGCTGGTGGTGATCGGCATCATCGCGCTGCTGATCAGCATCCTGCTGCCGTCGCTGATGTCCGCCCGCGCGGCTGGGATGAATGTGAAGTGCCAGTCGAACCTTCGGCAGGTGGGCGTGGCGATGCGGATGTACGCCCAACGATTCAAGGGACGATTCCCGCAAACCATTGCTCTGAACCAGACCTACACCGCCGGCCCGGTGAACGGCAGCGGACTGACTGTCTTCTGGTATCAGCGTCTGATGATTGAGAAGGACCTTCCGGGCGTAAACGATCCGGGCAAGAGTGTCACGATCTGTCCTGCAGATACCAGCCCCTATCAGCCTTTCACCATGCCCGGCGAGGCGGACCTGTTCCGCAGTTCGTACGGCATCAACAACTTCATGACGATTGAGGACAAGAACAACGACGGCATCGACGACAACGCGCCCAATGTTCAAGCGCCGCCTTACCCCCGCGCCCTCTATGGAAGGAATCCCAGCGAGAAGATCCTTGCCGCCGACAACGCGCAGGGCCACCTCCTCGCCGCCTGGACGCCTAATACCGTCACCTCGGGCGGCTGGCACGAGTTCGATTGGAACCGTCACGCTAAGGCGGGCGCGAGAAAGGGTGTCGCCAATGTGCTTTATCTCGATGGCCATGTCGCAGTCGTTCGACAGGGCACCGACGCCATTAACGTGCTGAATGATGTTTCCGGAATGCTGGACGCGTACGGCATCGCCGCCATGGATCGCGCCAAGCGACAGTGGCTTGCACAGATGAAATAGCAGTTCCGCTCGGTTGCACCGCCCATTGAAGGAGAAATGCCATGACCCGCACTTCACGCATTGCCCTGTTCGCCGCGATCGCGACCGCCTCGCCGGTGATGGCCGGCACGTTCGCGACGATCACGCCCGACGGAGATTTCTCCGACTGGGCCGGCGTTCCCGTCCTCACGGCCGACCCGTCGGGCGACGGCGATCCGATCGACTTCGCCAACATCCAGATCGCCAACGACACCGCTAATCTGTATCTGCGGATCAGCTACCACACGCCGGTCAATCCGCAGAACAACGCGAGCTTCGCGAACCCGTTCCTGGCCTTCGACACCGACAACAACACGGCCACCGGCTTCAACGTGTACGGGCTGGGTGCGGTCGGATCGGAACTGGGCTACCAGAACGACTTCCCGTTCGATCAGCGCGGCGGCTTCAACAGCGGCGCAGTGAACGGCGGGGCCGCGGCGATCTCGCCCGTCGATTTCGGCAATCCGGCCAGCGTGGTGACGAGTCAGGAATACGCGATCCCGCGCACCGGCACCTACGCGGCCGACGGCACGTCGATCTTCCCCAACAGTTCGTTCACGCTACTTATCTACGGCGTCGGTGGTGCGAGCGCCGATGTGACCGCAACGATTCCGTACAGCTTCGCCAAGCAGACAATCGGCTGGAAACTGGCCGGCGCGGGCGACTGGAACGTGGCCGCCAACTGGACGAATGGCGTCGTCCCGAACGCGGCCGGCGCGCTGGCGCAGTTCAACAACGGCATCGACCACGCATCGACCGTCTACAGCGACACCGACGTGACGGCCGGCACGCTGGAGTTCGACAACGCGAACACCTACGTGCTGGCCGGCGCTGGCTCACTCACGCTTGATGGCGGCACAGGCAGCGCCGCCATCAACGTGCTGAGCGGCAGCCACAAGATCAATCTGCCGACGACACTGAACACGAACACGGCCGCCACGGTGGCGGCCGGTTCCACACTGACGATCGCCGACCCGCTGAATTTGAACGGCAAGACCCTCACCACCAGCGGCACGGTCAACATCATCTCCACAGTCAACAGCAGCACGCCGGCCAGTCTCGTGGTGAATGGCGGAACACTGTCGTCGGCGATGGATTTGGGGGCGAACACATCGCTGAGCGTCAACGCCGGCTCGGCCGTGCTGTCGGGCAGTCAGCGCATCGCAGGCGTGAGCGTGGCGTCGGGGGCGTCGCTACAAATGAGCAACGTAACCGCTACGCTCGTGCTGAAGGCGACGTCGCTTAACGTGCTAGGCACGCTGAATCTTGCCGACAACGGCCTGATCGTGAACTACACCGGCGCAAGCCCGCTGGCGAGCGTCGAAGCGATGATCGCCTCGGGCAAGATCGCCGCAACCACGACCGGCTCGACAGCACTCGCGCTCGTCGATGCGAACACCATCGGCTCGCCCGCGACATTCATGGGCGAACCGGTCGACTCGACCAGCCTGCTGGCCCGCCTGGCGCTCAAGGGAGACTTCAACCTTGACAACACCGTGAACTTCACCGACCTGCTCACGCTAGCCGCGAATTACAGCCTGACGGGCAAGACATGGGTGAACGGCGACGCCACGCACGACGGCACCGTCAACTTCAGCGACCTGCTCGCACTCGCCAGCAACTACGGCCAGACGCAAACCGGCACGCTCGCGGGCGACTGGGCACTGGCCCAATCGCTCGTGCCGGAGCCGGCGACGGTGTCGGCTATCGTCGCAAGCGGGGTGCTCGGCCTGCGTCGTCGCCGCGCGTGAAGTTGCCTTCAACATGCGAGCGTTGCTTCATTTCATCCTCTCGATCGCGCCGCCGGTCGTCATGTGCTCTGCTGCGCACGGCATGGACTTGCTCGTCCCCGCCTATTTCCAGGCCACCGGCGCGAGCAACCCGTGGACGCAGCTCACCACGGCGGCCAGCCGCGTGCCGATCACGGCGATTCTCAACCCAAACAGCGGTCCCGGCACCGGTGTTGATAGCAACTACGTCACGGCCATCGCCAACCTCCACGCGACCGGCGGGCAGGTGATCGGCTACGTGTCGACCGTCTACGGCACGCGCCCCATCGCGCAAGTGAAAGCTGACGTCGATGCCTACCGCGCCCTGTACGACATCGACGGCATCTTCTTCGATGAGATGTCCAACGCCTCGAACTCACAGGCGGTTTCGTACTACGCACAGCTCTACTCGTACGTGCGCACGCCCGGTTCAAGACTGCGTGTCGTCGGTAACCCCGGCACGAACACCGTTGAAGGCTACTTCTCCACCGCGACCGCGAACAACATCGTTATCTTCGAATCCAACACTGGCTTCGACACGTGGACGCCCGCCAGCTTCGTCGGCAACTACCCGGGCTGGCGTTCATCGATCCTTACCTACGAAGTTCCCGCGGCCACGCTGCCGAGTTACGTCTCGCTGGCTGCCTCGCGCGGCGTCGGTTCTCTGTATGTGACCGACGACACCGCCATCGATCAGAACCCGTGGGACACGCTGCCCAGCTACTGGAACAGCCTTGTCACGGCGACGCGCGGCGTGTCATCCATCTGGAATCGCACCGGCTCGGGAATGTGGAACGACGGCGCGTCGTGGACGAACGGCACGGTGCCGAACGGCGTGAATGCCGATGTGAGCCTCATGGGCTCAATCACCGCGCCGCGCAGCGTGATCGTCGAGAGCCCCACGACCGTGGGCCGGCTGCGGTTCATCAGCGGTCAGCGTTATGTGGTGGCTGGCGCGGGAACGCTCACCATGCAGTCCAGCAAGGGCCGGGCCGAGCTTGGCGTGCAACTCGGGAGCCACGTGCTGAACGTGCCCCTGACGCTCCAATCCGAATTGAACATCGAACTCGCGGCCGGCACAGCTCTTTCGATCCGCGACCCGGTGACGTCGAACGGCAAGGCCATCTACAAGCTCGGGCCGGGCACGCTGAAGTTCGAGTCGACCATGTCGGAGGGCTCGCTCATCGTCGGCGCAGGCTTGGTCGAATTCAGCTCACCGCAGACATTCGATGCGCTGTCGATCAAGGCCGGGAACGTGCGCCTCGGTGCGCCGACACTCACCGCCACGACGCTTGACGTTGTTGATGGCGCGTCAATCGATCTCGGCACCGGTGTCCTCCACACGTCGACTTCGCTCGATGCGGTTCGTGCTATGGTTGTATCACAGCAGGTTGTGTCGAGCGGGACGGATGCGTCACATGCGCTGGCCGTCGTTTCGAACGACAGCACGACCCGCATTCAACTCGCCCTGCGCGGCGACGTCGACCTGAATGGAACCGTGAACTTCACCGATCTGCTCGCGATCGCCGCTCACTTTGGCCAGCCCGGCAACTGGATCGCAGGCGACAACACGCTCGACGGCTTCGTGCGCGGTGACGATCTTGTGGGCGTCGCCCGGAACATCACCGGGCCGATCGACCTGAATGCGTTGCAGGCCGCGGGCGGCGACGCTTTCGTATCCGCTTGGCTCGCGGCCGCAAGCGTTCCGGAGCCGTCAACGCTACTGGTTCTCGGGCTGATCGTTCCAGGCCGGCGTCGTTCGCGGGCGACGTGATGCCTCTTGCAGAGCACGCTTCATTCCGCCATGTCTCTATAGCGGATTAAAGACCATCCTGAGCGCATCAATATTCCCGGTCAGTCCTGCCGACCCGACGACGATGCGTTGTACGCCAGCACCAGCGTCAACGAAACCACCAGCAGCGCGACTACCGCGCCGGTTGCGCTCGTCAGTGTGCCCTGCTCGAAGTCGGAATAGATCGAGATGGGCAGCGTCAGCTTGCGGGGCTGCCATCCGAACACCATGACGGTCGCACCGAACTCGCCCAGCGCGGGCGAACGCGAGGATCAGGCCGCTCATCAGCCCGCGCCGCGCCATCGGCAGGCTCACGTGCCAGAACATCTGTATGCGGTTCGCGCCCAGCAACCGGGCGATGTCTTCCATTTCACGTTCGACCGACGCGAAAGCAGCCTTCGTGGGAATGTAGATCATCGGCAGCGCCACCACCGCTGCGGCCAGCACCGCGCCTTCAAAACGGAAGACAATCGAATAGCCGTTCAACAGCGAACTGAACCACCCGCGTGCACCAAACATCACCAGCAACAGGTAGCCGACGACCGTGGGCGGCAACACCAGCGGCAGCAGTACGAGCGCATCGAGCAGGCTTTTGCCGACGAAACGTCGCCGCCGCGCCATGCCGAACGCGATCGGCACGCCGACGATCGTCGCGAGCAGCGTCGCGCAAAGCGCGATGCGGATCGACAGCCACAGAGGTTGCCAGACGTCGGTCACTTGCCCGCAGCTTCGGGCACGACGAAGCCGGCTGCAACAAACGCGGCGCGGGCTTTCTCCGAGCTGAGGTAGTCGAGCAACTTCTTCGCCACCTCGCCGTGCTTGCTCGCGCTCAAGACGACGGCCGGGTAGACGATCGGCTCGTGCCAGCTCGGATCGGCCGTCGCGACAACCTTCACCTTCTCGCCCGAAGCCTTCGCGTCCGTCGCATACACCACGCCGGCCGACACTTCACCCTGCTCGACGTACGTCAGGACCTGCCGCACGTTCGTGCCGTAGACCAGACGCTCCGACAGCGCCGCATCGAGATTCAGCTTCTTGAAGACCTGGGCCGCATACTGCCCAGCCGGTACCGACTTCGGCTCGCCGACGGCGACCTTTGCCACGTTCGCGTTGGTCAGATCGGCAAAACCCGTCGGTGCCTCTTTCGCGTCGGCCGGCACGATGAGCACGAGCGAATTCATGACGACCACGCGCCGGGTCGTATCGTCGACGAGCTTTGCTTTGCTAAGGTCGTCCACCTGCTTGTTGGCGGCCGAGATGAACACATCGACGTCGGCCCCGTTCTGAATCTGCGTCTGAAGCTGGCCCGACGAGCCGAAGGTGAACTCGAGATCGTCGCCGGTGTCGGACTTGAAGCCCTTCGCGATCGAAGCAAGCGATTCCTTCAAACTGATGGCGGCCGCGACGCGGATCGTTTCGGCATGAGCGGAACCGGCGAGCAACAGCGTGACGGCGAAGGTGCGAAAGAAAAGCATGCGAGCTCCAGAAGGTAGAAGCGTGGTCCGATCGTAGGGCATACACGCGCCATGAAATACTCCGCGATGCCCGGCCGATTTTCGAGGTTGACGGCCACGCGGTTCCGGAGCGCATAATGGCTGGGTTCGTTGGTCTTTGGCAACTGAAAACAGTGCGTGCCGGCGCGGCCGAACGGAGTGGTCCGAATGTCCCAAAATGTCCCCGATTTCAAAACGCCGATGAAGCACCTCGTTCGGCCATTCTGCGTCGACCGGGCCGATGGGATTGGTCGGTCCGATGGCGCGCTCGCCCAATGTTTCGAGGCAGATCGTGGGACATTTGCTCTGGCGCTCGCGCCTCAGCTTGCCCCCCTGCCCGGCGCCTGCGCGTCGGCTCGTGTACCGACATGGAAATCGGTCCCGGCCCCTCCTACTGTGCGACAACCTCGCTCAAATCAGGAGTCTCTCGTGTACACCACCAAAGCCTACGCCGCCGCCAGTGCCACTTCGAAGCTTGCCCGCACGTCGATCCCGCGGCGTGATCCGACGGACCGCGACGTGCAGATCGAAATCCTCTTCTGCGGCATCTGCCACTCCGACCTGCACACCGCGCGCGACGAGTGGCACGCCGCGTTTCCGACGGTGTATCCGTGCGTGCCGGGCCACGAGATCGTCGGCAAGGTGACGAGGGTCGGGAAGGGTGTGACGAAGTACAAGCCGGGCGACATCGTCGGCGTGGGCTGCCTGGTCGCCACCGACGGCACCTGCCCACACTGCAAAGCGCAGCACGAGCAGTTCTGCCCGAACATGACGCTGACCTACAACTCGCCCGACAAGCACGGCACCGCGCCGGTGACGTACGGCGGCTACTCCGACAGCATCGTGGTCGATGAACATTTCGTCCTGCGCATCCCGACGAACCTGAACCTGGGCGCGACCGCGCCGCTGCTGTGCGCGGGCATCACGACGTACTCGCCCATGCACCACTGGGGCGTGACCAAGGGCAAAAAGGTCGGCGTCGTGGGCTTGGGCGGGCTCGGCCACATGGGCGTGAAGTTCGCGCACGCGCTGGCGCGCACACGGTGGTGTTCACGACATCGGCCAGCAAGCGCGAAGACGCGCTGCGTCTCGGCGCGGACGAGGTCGTGCTGAGCAAGAGCAGCGACGAGATGAACAAGCACGTGGCGAGTTTCGACTTCATCCTCGACTGCGTGGCGGCTGACCATGACATCAACGCGTACATCAATCTGCTTAAGGCGGATGGGAACATCACGCTGGTCGGCGCGCCGAAAAGCCGCTGGCTGTGGCGGCGTTCCCGCTGATCTTCGGCCGGCGCAGCCTGTCGGGCTCGCCCATCGGCGGCATCCAGGAAACGCAGGAAATGCTCGACTTCTGCGGCAAGCACAACATCACGGCCGACGTCGAGATGATTCCGATCCAGAAGCTGAACGAAGCCTACGACCGCATGGTGAAGTCGGATGTGAAGTACCGCTTCTGCATCGACATGGCGTCGTTGAAGTCGGAGTGATGGAAAGCACTGAGGCCACAGAGTCACAGAGGGCACAGAGAAGGAGTCGGAGAAGGGATTGGATGAGTCGAGGTCACTGGATGAAGGTAGCCCGCGCTCGAGGTGCGAACGCCGTCCTGCGGGCGGCCGCCAAACGAGTTCTGATGACGAGGGACCTCGTGCAAAACTTCGACTGCGCATTGACCTGCGTTTCAGCTTTCTTTTTTGTCTGACTTCCCCTTTGTGTCTCTGTGGCCTCCGTGCACGTCTTCGGCAAAAAGACGTGATGCTCGAATTCTTTGGCAACCCTCGCTCCCCCTTTCCGCTTGGTCCTTTGTCCGCCGTCGCGGCCGATCGTTTTCGGTCTGTGTTGACGGCGGATTTTAAGGAACCAAGTCATGCGTCAATCGAAGCTTGCCCGTCGTCGTAGCGTCGCCACTCGCCTGTTTGAAGCGATGGAAGCCCGCCAGCTCATGGCCGCCAATGCCTGGAAGGCGGGCGTCAGCGGCGACTGGAACGACCCCACCAAGTGGACGCTCGGCCACGTGCCGACGAACACCGAAGACGTCGTCATCAACGCCGCCGGCAACTACGCGGTGACGCTCTCCAAGACCGTCTATGCGGCGAAGGTCACCATCGGCGGCGGCACCGGCACGCAGACGCTGAACGTCCTCAAGGGCGGCCTAATCAACGCGTACGGCGTCGTCAGCGTCATGGGCGGCGACGTCGTCAACATCGCCGGCGGCGGACAGATCTACAGCTACGCCGCCGCCAACACACCCGGCACGCTCGACGGCACCATCAACCTCTCGGGCGGCACCACCGGCAACGCCATCTACAACGGCGGCGGCGCGAGCTACACCGGCGCCGGCTCGGTCGTCTTCGCGACCACCGCTCCATACAACTACAACAACCAGTTCGGCGGCTACGACGGCACGATCGGCGCGGGCATCACCGTCCGCGGCAAGACCGGCAACGTCATGGGCCGCATGACCAACAAGGGCACCATCAAGATCGAAGGCACATCGGCCGACAAGTGGGTGATCTATGGCCTGAAAAACCAGGGCACGATCACCACCGTCGGCACGGGCGGTGCGTCGGTCGAGATCGACCACCTCAACAACGCGGCCGGCAAGACCATCAGTCTCACCGGTGGCACCGCGACGTTCTACTACGAATGGGTGAACGCCGGCACCGTCAGCGTGAACAACGTGAAAGTGACGCTCTCTGCCGACATCGCCGCGAATGGACTTGGCACTTTCACCCGCGTGAACTCGCCCGTCTTTTTCACGGGCAGCTACGACGGCGGCGGCAAGGCGTTCATCTACGACGCTGTCGGCAAATGGCTCTGGCAGGGCGGGCAGTTGAAAAACGGCATCTACGATCCCGCCCTCGCCAACGGCCCCGTGTTCGACGTCGCGGCCCGCGCCTACAACGGCATCCTGGCGAACGTCACGATCGCCAATGACCTGACGATCGCGCCCGGCACATACCTGTCGGCATACAACAACGTCACGCTGTCGACCGGCAAGAAGATCACGCTGAACGGCAAGCTTAACGCGGCGGCCGGCTTCTACATTTACGGCTCGGCGACGCTCGGCGGCACCGGCGAAGTCGTCTTCGGCACCAGCGGCGACCCGCAAATCAACGTGCTCGGCGGCAACAGCGGCACGATCGGCAACGGTATCGTCGTCCACGGCAAGAGCGGCTACGTCAGCTACTGCACCAATAACGGCCTGATCCTGGCCGACTCGGCCGCCGACACGATCCGTGTCACCGCGGTCGTGAACAAGGGCAACATCATGGCCGCGCCCGGCAAGGTCGAGGTCTACGTGCCGAAGCTCGACGCGGCCGGTTCGCTGACCGTCGGCATCGGCGCGACCGGTGCGGGCAAGTTCGACTTCAAAGATTCGACGAACATCCCGGCGCTCGTGGGCACGATCAATACAGTGCTACTGAACGGCTTCCTCCCGGCCGCCGGCGCGAGCTACACGGCGGCCACGTTCGTGAAGGCGCCGACCGGCGCGTTCACGACGCAGAACCTCGACGCCGGCAACGGCCGCGCGTTCGACCTCACGCAGACGACCGCCGCGATCACGCTGAAGGCCAAGACGGTCGCCGGCGCCTTCGCGAACAAGACCGGTACGACGCTGGCCGTCACCGGCACGGCCGCGAACGACGTCATCACGCTGAAGCAGATCCCCGGCCTGCTCTACGCCACGATGGCCGGCAAGACGTCGGTGTTCGCCGACGGGCAACTGACCGGCGTCACCGTGAAGGCCGGCGCGGGCAACGACACCGTCACCATCAACGGCGGCCGAGGCGTGGCCGTGTTCGGCGAGGCCGGCAACGACAGCCTGAGCGGCGGCTACGGCTCGGACACGCTCAATGGCGGCGACGGCAACGACACGCTCGTCGGCAACGCCGGCAACGACAGCTACGTCTTCACTGCGGCGACGGCGGCCGAGATCGATCTGATCGGCGAGACCGCCAACAACGGCACCGACCTGCTGGATTTCAGCGGCATGACGACGGCCGTGAACGTCAACCTCGCCAGCGACACGCTCGCGACGATGACCAACCGCACCGTCAAGACGCAAGCCGCCGGCCAGTCGGCGAACTTCGAGAACGCCACGGGCGGCAGCGGCAACGACACCATCATCGGCAACGCCGCGATGAACCTGCTCCGCGGCGGCCTGGGCAATGACACGCTGACCGGCGGCGCGAACGCCGACAGCCTCTACGGCGAAGACGGCAACGACACGCTCTTCGCCGGCGGCGACAATGCCAAGGACCTCCTCGACGGCGGCGCCGGCACCGACACCAAGGGTTCGGCCGACGTGACCGACGTGCTCGTGTCGATCCCGTAACCACGGGTGATCCAACGATCGTTCCGACCCACATGGACCGGCGCTGATGAAGCGCCGGTCCTTCTCTTTTGGCGCTTTCGAATAAGAGGAGCAACTCCCCTCCCCTTCGATGGAGGGGTTAGGGGAGGGAGTGCTTCAAGAACGCGAAGCTGCGCCTGTTTTGAAGCGTCCCCCACCTAGCCTCCCCTCCACGGGGAAGGAACCACACAGCAACTCGCCTGCTCGCTCGTTGTCCCTTTCGCGCGAACTCTTGAACGCTCGACCGCGTATCACTCGTCGTGCGCCGTCACGCGGATAGAGTGACGCGGAACTCAACACCGCACGCCATGGCCAACACACTTCCCACGCGTCAGATTCACCTCGACTTCCACACCGGCCCCGCGATTCCGGATGTGGGTCGCGACTTCAACGCCGACGAATTTGCCCGCACGCTGGCCGACGCGCACGTCAACAGCGTCACGCTGTTCGCCAAGTGCCATCACGGGCACCTGTACTACGACACCAACTCGCCCGCGCGGCACCCGTCACTGCCGAAGAATGTGCACCTGCTCGAGCAGCAGATCGAAGCGTGCAAGCGGCATGGCATCCGCACGCCGATCTACATCAGCGTGCAGTGCGACGAGTTCGCCGCGAATGAACATCCGGAATGGATCGCCGTGCGCGAAGACAAGGAACACGGACGACTCGTCGGGCGGCATCCGCTGCGCCACGATGCGTTCCAGTGGCAGATCCTCGACATGAGCAGCCCGTACGCCGACTACCTCGCGCAGCAGATCGAGGAGGTCGTGACGAAGTTCAAGCCGGTCGACGGCATCTTTCTCGACATGTGCTGGGATCAGATCAGCGTCAGCAAGTGGGCGAAGGCCGGGATGAAAAAGCTTGGGCTCGATGCGGCGAGCGAAACCGATCGAAACACGTACGCGCTCGGCGTCGTGCACGGCTACATGGAGCGGTACAACGCCCTGATCGCCCGCTGCAACAACGGTGAGCTTCCGCGCGTCTGGTACAACAGCCGGCCCAAACTGAAGCTGACGCAGGAGGCGAAATACCTCAAGCACGTCGAGATCGAAGCCCTGCCCACCGGCGGCTGGGGCTACACATACTTCCCGCTGAACGTGCGATTCGCCCGCAACTTCGGCCTGCCGTTCATCGGCATGACGGGCCGGTTCCACAAGAGCTGGAGCGACTTCGGCGGCATCAAGCCGGCCGCGGCGCTGAAGTACGAAGTCGCCCAGATGCTCGCGCACGGCGGCGGGTGCAGCGTGGGCGATCAGCTCCACCCGCGCGGAACCTTCGAGCGCGGCGCATACCAACTCATCGGCCAGGCGTACGCGCACGTCGAAGCGTGCGAGTCGTGGTGCGTAGGCGCGGAACCCGTCACCGAGATCGGCATCCTGCGCGACGTCACGGGCGGCTACCACATCACGCCGGGCGATCCGCTCGAAGGCGTCGTGCGCTTGCTTCAGCAGACCTTCCAGCAGTTCGACTTCATCCACACCGGCTCGGACGTGTCGAAGTGCTCGGTCATCGTCCTGCCCGACGGGCATCCGTTTGATGAATCGATCGACGCCCTGCTGCTGAGGTGGGCCAAGCAAGGCAAGAAGATCATCGTCGTGGGGCAGGAGAACGTGACGAAGCTGTCGCCGGCGCTGTGCGCGATCGTGGGCGTGGCTGATATGCAGCCCAAGGCGTTCGACACGGTGTTCCTGCGTTACGACGCATCAGTTGTGACCGGTCTTTTCGACGTCGATCACGTGCTGTACGAGCCGACGTTGAAACTGACGCCGTCGTCTGGCGCGAGCGGCCTGGCGCAGATCGTCGAGCCCTACTTCGATCGCCGGTGGGACCACTTCTGCGGCCACAACCAGACGCCCGGCGCATGGGCGACAGAATCCTTCGCGACGACCGTCGGCAACGCTGGCGCCGCGTTCGGCTTCGACCTGTTCGGCCAGTACGCCACGCACGGCAACCTGCACCTCAAACGACTGCTTGCGGCAGTGATGGATCGGCTGCTGCCGAAGCCGCTGACGAAGTCGGACGCACCGAGTCACGTCGAGCTCACGGTCACGAAGCATGACGCACGGCACGTCGTTCACGTGCTCAGTTACGCGCCACAGCGGCGTACGCCGAAGCTGGATTTAGTCGAGGAGCCGACACCGCTGGTCGAAGTGAGCGTGTCGCTTCGTCTCGACCGCAAGCCGGCGAAGGTCACGCAGCAACCGGCGGGCCTCGACTTGCCGTTCTCATACGCCGACGGCTACGCGACAGTGAAGCTCACCTCGAACAACGGACACGACCTGCTCGTATTCGAATGAGACGGCAACGACACGAAGTCGCGAAGGCTCGAAGAGGAACACGAAGCAGCTATCCGTCTTGAGCGACGCCCGGAGAGTTGCAACGGCAGCAAATGCATTTGTGGCACGGTCCTCCGGCACGTGTTTGGTCAATTGCATGTGCCGGAGGCCCGTGCCACGTTCGCTATGACATATCAGTCGCTGCTCTACGACAGGCAGAACGGTGTCGTGCTCGGGTTTTCAACGCGCGTTCCTGCATGACAGCCACGGCTTGGAAAGTCGTGCCACTGACGTGCTTGAGGCGTGATGCGCCTCGCGACAGCGATGCATGAAGGGCCCTTCGAAACCTCCTTCGCGCTTTCCGGTCGTTGGATCGAACACGTCGATGCCTCTATCCTCCAGCCGTGCTGCTTCAGCTCTTCCAGACGGCCTACTGGGCCGCACTCGCGACGTGGTTTGGATCGGCGATGTTCGTCGCGCTGGCGATCCCGATCATCTTCCGTGTCGTCCGCGACGCCGACCCCACGCTGCCGCGCGTGCTCTACGTCAACCTCGACGGCCAGCACTCCACGCTGCTCGCGGGCGAGATCGTCAGCGGCCTGCTGCGGGCGCTGCACCGCATCGGCGTCGCGGCGGCGGCGGTCATTCTAGTCACCTTCGTAACAATCGTTCTGCTCGCCCCGCCGGCGGGCACCGCTCGCGTCGAGGCGATGCTCCGGGCCGTTCTGCTGATCGGCGCGATCGTCGCGAACGTTTACGACTGGCGTGTGCTCGGGCCGAGGCTGGCGAGCAATCGCCGCAAGTTCATCGACAACGCCGACAACCCCGACGTCGCGAACCCTGCACTCGAACAGTACGACCACGACCAGCGCGAGGCCGCGTTCCTGCTGTACCTCCAGGTGGCGTTACTGCTGGGCACGATCCTGTTCAGTGTCGACCTGGCCAACACGGTAAAGCAGTTCTCACCGGGATGAGACGATGAACAAGACGACCCAAGCCCGCAAGGAACGCATCGAGCGTGTGCTGCCGAAGCTGAAGCAGCTTTACCCGCACGCGAAGTGCTCTCTCGACTTCGCGACGCCGCTGCAACTTGTCGTGGCGACGATCCTCTCGGCCCAGTGCACGGACGAACGCGTCAACATCGTCACGAAGACACTGTTCAAGAAGTACAAGTCGGCGCATGCCTACGCGCAGGCCTCGCAAGAAGAACTCGAAAAAGACATCCAGTCCACCGGCTTCTACCGCAACAAGGCCAAGAGCATCATCGCGATGGCGCAGGCACTCGTTCGCGATCACAAGGGCGAGGTACCCAAGACGATGGACGAGTTGACCGCGCTGGCCGGCGTCGGACGTAAGACGGCCAACGTCGTGCTCGGCAACGCGTTCGGCATCAACGTAGGCGTGACCGTCGACACGCACGTCACGCGCCTCGCGAACCGGCTCGGCCTGACGAAGCATGAGAGCGACGCCGTGAAGATCGAGCAGGATCTGATGCCGATCGTGCCACAGGAGGACTGGATGCTGTTCAGCCACCTGCTGATCCATCACGGCCGGGCAGTCTGCAACGCGCGGAAACCGATGTGCCAGCACTGCGCGTTGCTGATCGACTGCCCCACAGGGCAGAAGCTGGTGAAAGCGGTCCAGCCGGACTCGAAGCGCAAAGCCTGACCGACCATTAAGCGGCGGCCCGCAGGGGCGTATGAGCAACGCCCGTCAAAACACCCGTGCCGCTTCGCGCATCTGATCTCGCAGTCGATTTGTACGCCTGCGAATCACGTCCTCTTCCGCGCCCTGGTCCGCCAGCACCAGCCGCGCCAGCGCGACCGCCACTTCCGCCTCTTCGTACCGTGCCGCATCGGCGCCGACGCGCGCCAGTTCCTCGCCTTCGCGAATGTAGCGGGCGCGGACGAACACCTTCACGTGCGGATTAATCAGCTTCGCCGCCGCGATGAGCGGGTCGCGGTTGGCCGCGTGGGGCAGCGTGATGACGAGGTGGGAGGCTCGGGCCACCGCCTGCGACATCACCTCGATGTTGTACGCATCGCCAAAGATCGCGGCCCGGCCTTCTCGCTCGAGTTGCTCGACCGTGTCCATGTTCATTTCGACGATGACGGTCTCGACTTCCTTCTCGCGCAGCATCTGATCGACCGCGCGACCCACAGGTCCGTAGCCGAGGATCACCGCCAGCGGCTTGCCGTCCTCATCCTGCTTCAGCAGTGCCTCGGCCGGCTCGTTGGGCTGACCCTCATTGCGTACCGATCGATTCAAGTACGCCCACAACGCCGGCCACTTCCGCAACAGCGCCTCGATCTTCGGCTGGATGCGAAACAGGATCGGATTCAGCGTGATCGAGACGATCGCGCACGCCACCAGCAGGTTGTGCCCGCGCTCGCCGAGCAGGCCGGACTTTCGGCCGAGGTCGGAGAGGATGAAGCTGAACTCACCGATCTGCGCCAGACCGATCGCGACGGCCAGTGCCGTGCTGACCGGACGGCCGAGGATCGCGACGATGGCCAGCGCCGTCAGCGGTTTGGCGATCAGCACGATCGCCAGCCCGGCCAGCAGCAGGAGCGGCTGCTGAAGGACGAAGAACGGATCAAAGAGCATCCCCACCGATGCAAAGAACAGCACTGCGAACGCGTCGCGTAGCGGCAGTGCGTCAGCGGCGGCCTGATGCGACACCTTCGACTGCCCCACTACCATGCCGGCCAGGAATGCGCCGAGCGCCATCGAGGCCCCGAACGCATACGCCGACGCCGTCGCCACCGCGATGGCCATCACCAGCACGGTGAGCGTGAACAGCTCGCGCGAGCGCAAGCGGGCTACGTTCACCATCACCCACGGAAACAGCCGCGAACCGGCCAACAACATGAGCGCGACGAGCACACCGAGTTTGCCGATGGCGATCGGCAGTTCGACATAAATCGGACGCGATCCGCCGTGATCGCCTAGCGCGGGGATCAGCACCAGCACCACAACCGTTAACAGGTCTTCCACAATCAGCCATCCCACCGCCACGGTGCCGGCCGGCGTATCGAGCTTTTTGAAATCGGTCAGCACGCGAATGAGTACGACAGTGCTCGCGACCGCCATCGCCATGCCGAGCACGAGGCCCGACTTCCACGGCATCCCGAACGCCAGCGCGACGGCCACGCCCAGCACGGTCGCCACGGCGCTCTGCCCGAGCGCACCGGGAACGGCGACTTTTCGAACGGAGAGCAAATCGCCCAGATGAAAGTGCAGCCCGACGCCGAACATCAGCAGGATGACGCCGAGCTCGGCCAGTTCGGATGCGAGCTTCGGATCGCCCACGAAGCCCGGCGTGTGCGGACCGATCGCGATGCCGCCGAGCAGGTAGCCGACGATCGGCGACAAACCGAGCTTCTGCGTGATCAAACCGAACACCCAGGCGGCCGTGAACGCAGCCGCGATCAGCGTGATGAGAGGGAACTCGCCGTGCATGCCGCACCTTAGTCATGGGGCGCGGAATTCGTCAGGATTCTGCGGCACACAAATCAGAAAGTTTTGACGGACCGCGCAGCCCCGGATCGGCACACCTCGCGTTCGTTTGACGAGGGCCGGCCGGTCCGCAGGCGCGATCGGTCACAAGTTCTCAACAAGCAACGCCGCGGTCCTCACCGCGCCCGTCGCGTCGACGGCTGCGTGGCGGCTTCAATGTTCACTGGCACGCCATCGGCGAGTTTGTTCACGTTGCTGATGATGATCTGCCTGGTAGTGCCGAGGTCCGCGTCGATCAGGAGCGTCTGGTCATTGTCTCGCCGTTCAAGGATGCGACGAACGGGGAACGCCTTCGCCTTGCCCTCGACAACGGCGAACACGCGCGATGCCCCCGCGAAGCTGTACAGCGCCGACGCCGGAACGGCCGGGACATTTTCGCGCTGGCCCACCGTAACCGCCACGCGTGCGAAGCCGCCGGGCGGAAGCTGGTGGTCGGCGTTCGGCAGCGTCACCTCAATGCCGAACGTGCGGCTCTGCACGTCCACCACCGGGCTCACGCGCGTCACTTTTCCCGCAAAGGGATGGGCGTTTCCTTCGATGCGCACGGATGCGTCCTGCCCCTGCTTCAGCTGCGACACGAATCGCTCGGGCACGTTCGCGCGCAGTTTGACAACGTCGTCGGCCACGAGCCGATACATCGCCGAACCGGGCTGGACGAGTTCGCCCAGCGCGACCGATCGCTGCGCCACCGCCCAGCGCGGGGCACTCGCATCGCCGACGACCTTGCCGGGCGCGCGAACGGTCGCGTCGGCCAGCGCCTGCTTGGCGGACGCCAGCTCCGCGGCACGCGAACGGGCGGTTGCCAGCGACGTTTGCGCCTCCAGCACGGCCACGTCGTAGTCGCGCTGCGCGACCGCGTACTGCGTTTCGATGTCGGCGTATTCCTGCGGGCTGATCAGCGGCGGATTCTGCTTGAAGAGCTGGGTCGATCGATCGAGCCGGGCTTTTGCGTTCTGCGCCTGCACGTTGGCGCGCTGGACGGTCGCGATGCCAGCCGGATCGAAGTTGTCGGCAGGCAGTTCGGTCAGGCCGATCTTGGCGAGCGCTTCGCGCAGGGCCATCGCCTTGGTGTCGATGGCGAGCTGGAAGTCGGTGGTGTCGATCTGCGCAAGGACTGCGCCGTCGGGCAGGCGATCGCCGAGGTCGGCGTGAATCTCGACGACCCGACCGCCCACCTTGGCGGCGACGGTGGATTCTTCGTCGCCGTACAACGTGCCGACGGCATCGACGAGTTGCGGCAGCTGAACGTAGGCCACCTGCGCCAACTGCACCGGTACCGGATCGCGCGACGCCTCGGCCTGGCCGCGACCGGCGCCTTGCCCCGTTGGCTGCGTCGCGGCGCCGCTCTGGTCACAGCCTGCGGCAAGAAACGCCAGCGCCGCCACGGGTGCGACAATCGCGGCAAGGAAGATCGACCGAAAAGGCTTTGACCGTCTCATCGTGGGGCCTATGATGCGTCCGCCAATACTGACGGGTCGGTTTTGAAATCCGACGTGTCGATGCTACGGCGGCCTAGTCGGAATTGGCAAGCGGGAAGCCGGAAGGAATTACGTCGCATGCAGGTCCCCAACGAGGCCAAACGGCAGGCGATCCTCAAAGCGGCACGGGTGGCGTTCACCCGGAAGCCGTTCCATGAGGTGAAGCTGGACGACGTCGCCGCGACGGCCCGGGTCGGCAAAGGGACGATCTATGTCTATTTCGACAACAAGGACCACCTCTACGTCGAGCTGGTGACGGCCGCGATGGAGGAATTGCTGTCCGACCTGCGTCTTCTTGCCGACGAAGCGGACGAATCCGGCGGCCCGGTCTGGCCCATCGTGGAAACCTGCGTGGCGAAGGTGGCTGCGTGGACGGCGAAGCACCCGAAGATATTCGACATGATGCGCAGCGGCGTGCTCGGCGAACGCGCCGCCGCCATGCGGAAGCGCCGCCGTGAAATGGGCGAGTTGCTCGGCCGTGTGCTGACGCGAGCCGCGAAGCTTGGCGAAACGAATGATCCGCACCCGGCCGTCACAGCCAACTTTATTCCCGCGATGGCGCGTGCCGGTGTCGTCTGGGGTCCGGGCGAGCTCGGGGCCGAAGCGCTGCGGTCGCACATCCTCCAGCTGCTGACCAGCGGCATCCGTGCCAACGGGAGGAAGCGATGAAGGCTTCTTCTCGGCGGCAACGCGATGCGCGATCGCGCGCGCTGATCCCCTTTACCTTGAGGGAGGGGCTAGGGGATGGGGCGATTCACAAATCGAGCGTCGGACAACTTCGTATCGCCCCCCCACCTAACCTCCCCCTCAAGGGGGGAGGCGCCAAACGGTGTTGTCGCGCTTTGCTCGGCGCTGCACCTGTTTGGTGATAGGTTTCATCGGTGCTCTTGCCGGCTGTCATGTCGACACGCAGAAGGATGTTGACGCAGTGCGCACCGTGCTCCAGACCGGTACGCGCCCGCCAACGTTGCCGCGAGACGGCACGCTGGGCCTGAGCGACGCCTTCGCGCTGGCCAACGTCGGCAGCGAGACGATCGCCATCGAGGGCGAGGCGTACATTCGTTCGGTCGTGCAGAAGCGCCGGGCCGTCAGCGCGTTTCTGCCGGCTGTGGATCTAAACCCGAGCTACGGCGTCCGCAACGGCGGCAGCGCCACGGGCGGCAATGGAAGTTCGTCGGGCGGCTCGAACAGTTCCGGCAAGTACGACGCGAACCTCGACATCCCGATCGACCTCGACCTCGTCGTCTTCGACGGCATGCAGAACGTGAACAGCTACTGGCGCGATGTGTACCTCGTCGAACGTCAGCGCCAGCTTCTACTGGAAGCACAAGAGCAACTGCTGTCGGACGTCGCGCAGACGTACTACGCGGTGTTGCGGTCCGAAGCGCAGGTGCGGGTCTTGGAGAATTCGCTGAAGGTACAGGAAGAGCGTCTGAGAACGACGCGCGGCCAACAGCAAGCGGGCACGGGCAGGCCGCTGGACGTGGCGCAGACGCAGGCGCAGGTATCGGCCACGCGCGTTCAACTCATCGAAGCGCAACGCGCAGTGCAGGACGGGCGTTCACTGCTCGAATACTTGCTGAACGCACCCGTGCGCGACGCGAAGCTGACGGACGGCCTGTCGGTAGCGAGCGAGAAGGACTTGGCGATCGCTTTGAAGGTAGCTTCGACGCACCGGAGCGAGCTGGCCGCGTCCGAACGGGCGGTCGCGGCCGCGCAGCGCGATGTGAAGGTCGCGCTGGGCGAGTACTACCCGAGCGTGTCGATCGGCCTGTCGGCATGGCTCTATCGCGAGACGGCACCCGATTCGCGCACGTGGGAAGGCCTGCTGAACGTCAGTTTGCCGATCTTCTCGGGCGGCCGAATCGAGGCGGATGTGCGGACGGCGTGGAGCTTTCTACGCGAGGCGATCCTCGTCGACGCGCAGACACGCCGGCATATTCATCGCGAGATCGAACAATCTCAGAAGGACATCAACGCCAGTGAAGCGCGGCTGGCGGAACTCGCAGTCCAGTTGAGCGCCGCTCGCGATGCCTACAAGCAGGCCGACGCATCGTACGCGGCCGGACTGGGCACGAATCTCGAACGCGTCGTCGCGCAGGACGCGCAGCTTCAGGCAGAACTCGCGTTCGTCACCGAGCAGATCAACCTCAAGCTGTTCCGCATCGCGCTGCTTCGGGCCACGGGAACGCTGCGGGAGGAATTGCTCGATGCGAAGGCGACGACACGCCCGGCGAGTCGACCCACCCCGGGGAGTACACGAAGTGAATCCGATTCAACAACGCAACCTGTCAGCGCAGTGATTCGCAGGTGACCGTATGGGCAAGTTCATCGACGTCTTCATCGATCGGCCGATCTTCGCGAGCATGCTGATTCTGGCGCTCGTGGTGGTCGGCGCGGCCGCCTACACCGGGCTTGGTGTCGACCGCCTGCCCTCGGTCGATCTGCCCACGATCAGTGTTCGCACCAGCCTTCCCGGAGCGAGTCCGGAAGAAGTCGAAACCAGCATCAGCGAGATCGTCGAAGAAGCGGTCAACACCGTCGACGGTGTGGACGAACTCCGCAGCATCAGCGGGCCCGGCAACTCAGTCGTGATTGCCACCTTCCGGCTCGATCGTGACATCGACACTGCCGCCCAGGACGTGCGTGACAAGGTGGCCGCCGTGGTGAGACGCTTGCCGCGCGAGGTCGATCCGCCGGTCGTCAGCAAGTTCGACAACGATTCGACGCCCGTGATGACGTTCGCGCTGTCCGGCCCGGTGAGCCTGCGCGAGCTGTCGGAGATCGCCGACAAGACGGTGAAGCCGGTGCTCGAACGCAGCAAGGGCGTGGGCGAAGTCGCCCTTGTCGGCCAGGCCGAGCGGACGATCAACATCTTCATGGACGCCGACAAGCTGGCCGCCCAGGGCATCCCCGTGAGCGATGTGAGCGACGCCATCGCTCGTGACAACACCGAAGTGCCCGGCGGCAATCTCACCGAGCGCGCAACGAACAGAACCTGCGCACGATGGGCAAGCTCACGAACGCCGATCAGTTCGCCGAGGTGATCGTGCGCCGGCTGAGCAACGGGTCGGTGGTCCGCGTGAAGGACATCGCCCGCGTCGAGGACGGCCGGGCGGAGATGCGCAGCGTCGCGCGTCTGAATGGTCAACCGTCGGTGTCGCTGGATATTCGCCGGCAATCGGGCGCGAACTCCATCGCCGTCATCGAAGCGGTGAAGGAAAACGCCATCCGCGCGCGAACGCTCCTTCCGCCCGGCGTGACGCTGGAAGTGATTCGCGACCAGTCGAACTACATCTACGCGGCCCTGCACGAGATCGACACGCACCTGGTTCTGGGCAGCATCCTCGCGTGCCTCGTGGTGCTGCTCTTCACGCGCAGCTGGCGCAGCGTGATCATCGCCGGCGTGGCAATCCCGGCCAGCGTGGTCAGCACGTTCGCGATGATGTGGCTGCTGCACTTCACCCTGAACAGCGTCACAATGCTGGCGCTGGTGCTGATGGTGGGCATCGTCATCGACGACGCGATCGTGGTGCTCGAGAACATCTTCCGCTTCGTCGAAGACAAGAAGATGACGCCCATGCAGGCGGCGCGGGCGGGCACGAAAGAAATCGCGCTGGCCGTGCTGGCGACGACGCTATCGCTGGCAGTGATTTTCATCCCCGTCAGCTTCATGAGCAGCGTCACAGGCCGGTTCCTGTATCAGTTCGGCATCACGGCGGCGGTGGCGGTGCTGGTGAGTTTGGTCGTCAGCTTCGTGCTTACGCCTACGCTTAGCGCCCGCATGCTCGGCAAGGAAGCCGCGAAACACGCTCAGGGTCATGGCGAAAGCTCTCGCGCCGGCTTCTACAAGTACATCGATCGCACGTACACATGGCTGCTGCGGTGGACGATGAGACTCCGCTGGATGGCAGCGGCTTTCGCGATCGCAGTCATCGCGTCAGGCGTGCCCCTGTTCATGCTCACGCCCAAGAGCTTCTTCCCCGAAGGCGCCGACGAGGCCGAGTTCCAGATGCAGCTGGAAGGCCCGCAGAATGCGAGTTTCGACGCGATGGACAAGGTCGTTCAGTCGATCGAGGCCGACCTGCGCGCCATGCCGGAGGTGCGCACCGTGCTCGCCACGGCGGGCGGCGGATTCATCGGCGGCGTGAATTCGGGCAACCTCTACGTCCGCATCGCGCCGCACGAAGAGCGCACGCTCAGCGTGACGCGCCTCGTGAAAGCCACCCTCGCCGGCCACCCGAGCAAGGCGTTCGAAGGCAACTACTCGCAGACCGACGTCATGACCAAGATCCGCAAGGTGATGCGGAAGTATCGCGACGTCATCGTGCAGGTCCGCAACTTCCCAAGCTTCAACCTGGGCGGCGGCAACTTCGACATCGACTTCTCGATTTCGGGGCCCGACCTGGACGAACTGGCCAAGTACTCGCGCGAACTCGTCAACCGCGGCCAGAAGCTGGGCAGCATCGTCAACCTCGACACCACACTGAAGCTCGACAAGCCCGAACTGCGCGTCGAGATCGATCGCGATCGCGCGAACGATCTCGGCATCAAGGTGGACGACATCGGCACAGCGCTGCGCGTCATGGTGGGCGGCGACGAGGAAGTCACGCGTTTTCGCGACCCCAACACCAACGAAGATTACGACGTGCGTCTGCGCCTCGACGAGCGCGACCGCAACGACGCCCGGCAAGTGCCCGACCTGCTGCTGGTCGGCAAGGCCGGCCTGGTGGAGTTGCGGAACCTGGCGCACGTGGTGGAGGCGACGACGTCCAGCCGCGTCGACCGCACGGACCGCGCTCGTGACGCCCGCGTGCGCGGCACGCTAGCCCCCGGCGCGGCGCTCGCCGACGCTACCGCCGCCCTGTTGGAGCAAGCTCGCCAGATGAACATGCCGCCCGCCTATCGCGTGACCGTCCGCGGCGCCGGCCGAGAGTTCGAGCGCACCAGTAAGGAATTCGTCTTCGCGTTCGCGCTCTCGATCGTGTTCATGTACATGATTCTGGCCAGCCAGTACGAAAGCCTGACGAGCCCGCTCATCATCCTGCTGTCGCTGCCGCTCAGCGTGCCGTTCGCGCTGCTGTCGCTCTGGCTCAGCGGAACGTCCCTCAATTTGTACTCGGCGCTCGGTTTGCTCGTGCTGTTCGGCGTGGTGAAGAAGAACGCGATTCTACAGGTCGATCACATGAACCACCTGCGCCGCGAGCAGAACATGAAGCGGCTAGACGCGATCATCCAGGGCAACCGCGACCGCCTGCGGCCGATCCTCATGACCACGCTCACGCTCGTCGCCGGCATGTTGCCGCTGTGGCTCGGCACCGGTCCCGGCGCGGAAGAGCGCCGCGCGGTGGCGGTCGTCGTCATCGGCGGGCAGACGCTGGCGCTGCTCATCACGCTGCTGATCACGCCGGTGGCGTACAGCTTCGTGGACGATATCGCCATGCTCGTGATGCGCCGGCGGCACAGGTCCGCGACGCCCCTGCCGGCGGAACCGGTCGAGCACGTGTGACGGATCACGGGTTTCCCCCGTGATCGGACACCGTTCCTCCGCTACGCTTTCAGGATCATGAATCGACCTCTCAAGATCGGCCTGATCGGCGGCAGCGGGCTGGGTGTGGCGTTGCAGGCGCGGGCATCGGGAACGCCGCAGTATGTGAACACGCCGTTCGGGTCGCCGTCGAGCACGATCATCGAGACGGAATGGGAAGGCGTGCCCGTGCTGTTCCTCTCGCGTCACGGCGCAGGGCACGCGTTGAATCCGTCGCAGGTGCCGTATCGCGCGAACATCTACGCGCTGAAGATGCTCGGCTGCACTCACATTCTGGCGTCGGGCGCAGTCGGTTCGTTGCGAGAAGAATTCAAGCCGCGCAACCTGGTCATCCCGGACCAGGTGATCGACAAAACGCACCGCCGCGAGCCGACTTTCTTCGAACGCGCGGCCGTTCACGTGGAATTCGCGGAACCTTTCTGCCCCGTGCTGCGTCAAACCATGCTGGCCGCCGCGAAGGAGCTTCCGAACGACCGGCAGATCGCCGTGCACAACGGCGGCTGCTATGTCGCCATGGAAGGCCCGGCCTTCAGCACGCGGGCCGAAAGTCTGATGCACCGCCTCTGGGGCGGCGATCTCATCGGCATGACCGCCATGCCCGAAGCCAAGCTCGCCAAGGAGGCCGAGATTCCGTACGCGATGGTGTCGCTCGTGACCGACTACGATTGCTGGCGGGCCGCGGTGAAGAAGGACGGCGTCGCGCCGCCCAAGCCAAAGCCTGACGAATTGCTGAAGGAGATCATCGCAAACCTGAGCGCCGCCACCGACAACGCGATCACGCTGTTGCAGGCCACCCTTCGCA
Organism: Tepidisphaeraceae bacterium; assembly: GCA_047600945.1. Lineage (GTDB taxonomy): Bacteria > Planctomycetota > Phycisphaerae > Tepidisphaerales > Tepidisphaeraceae > JASGKC01. The sequence goes on from JASGKC010000001.1 coordinate 425,206, forward strand.
AGATCGCCGCCGACCCGACGCCGCTTGAAACATGCCCGGCTCTGAACGCCCTAGAACTTGCGATCTGGTCGGACAAGTCCGCAATCGACGCAGATGAAGTGCGAAAGCTCTCGCCGCTGTGGGTAAAGTATTTCCGGGAAGGGTGAGGAGTGAATGGCCACAGAGGCACAGAGAACACCGAGAGGCATTGTACGTCATGCTGAGCGCAGCGAAGCATCTGGCGCCTGCCGATCGTCGCGAGACTTCGATCGGCACCAGACCCTTCCCTTCGCTCAGGGTGACGCGTTTCAGCGACCCGCGTGCCGGGCCGGGTAGGAGGGACTGAATCCTCCGACGCATCTTTCCTTTACTCTGTGCCTCTGTGGCCATCCAGCATGTGAGATCAACGGGAGAAGTCGTCATGCGTTCTACGATGCGTCGCTCCGCCCTTCAGACCGCGCTATTGCTCGCGGCGGTCGCTGCGCTTCCCGCGCGGCGCAGGTTGAAGCCCAGATCAACGAAGTCACTCCGGCCCCCGACGGCACGCGCGACTCCTCGGGCCTCGGCGTGTTCGTCCGCGACAGTGCCGTCGCCGCTGAGAAGCTGCAACTCGCCGAGCGCATGGCCGGCAGCAAGCAGTGGGACACGGCGGCCGAGGTGTACCAGGAGATCCTCGACAAGTACCCCGATCGTGTGCTGGCCAGCAGCGTCGACAATCAGGGCCGCGTCACGCGCTACGCCAGTGTCTCCAGCGCCGTGCAGGAACGGCTATGCAAATGGCCCGCCGACGGCCGCGAAGTCTACAACTCCCGTTACGGTCCCGCGGCGCAGACCGCACTTGAAAACGCGGGTGACGATCCGTCAAAGCTTCACGACGTCTCGACCAAGTACTTCGTCACCGAAGCCGGCAAGGCCGCGACCTTGCGGCTGGTCGAGCGGCACTTCGCGCGCGGAGTTCGCCGCCGCCGCCATGCTGGGCGATCGACTGCTCGACCAGCATCCCGATCTGGCCGATGCTCGCCCGCTGCTCGCTGCCCGCACCTCACTCGCGTGGCACCTGGCCGGTGAGCCGCAGCGCGCCCAGGCCCGCGCCCAGGCCTTGCGCGCCGAAGCCCCCAACGCCACCGCCGAGTTGGGCGGGCAGTCCGTCAAGCTGGCCGACTGGACGGCCGACCAACTGAAGCTCGAAGTCGCCGGCGTGCGCAACGTCGCACTCGATCCGTCGAGTTGGCCCGTCGCGTTCGGCTCGCCCGCGCGCGACCGAGTGGCCGACATCCCGAGCGACGGCTCGCGCCAGCGGCCCATCGCGCCGATCTACACCTTCGACTACCAGTTGCAGGCTGGTCCGCAGCAGCCGGGTGTTGAAACGAATGGTCAGGTCGATGCCGACACGCTCGCCGCTGCGCTGACGGGCCGCAACGGCTCGACCACCGGCGTCCTGCCTGTCGTCGACCGCGGCGAACTCTTCTTCCAGGACAACACCGGCATCTACGCGCTGAACCTCATGACCGGCCAGCCGCTGGCCGGCTGGGTCGCGAGCAACGGCACGGCGCTCAACGGCCGCTTCGGTGTCGAGGGCATCTCCACGCCGCCGGCCGCGCAGATGGGCTTGGCCGTCACCGACAAGCTGGTGATCGGCATCCTCGGACAGGTCGCGCAGACGCAGCCGAATTTCAACAATGGCATCAACGCCGCAACCGGCACGTTCATCGTCGCGGTCGATCGCACCACTGGAAAACAGGTCTGGCGCGCCGAGAGCGAAGCATTGAAGGCGTTGGGCGACGACGCGAATTCGCTCACCGCGACCCGCCCAATCGGCACGCCGCTGGTGGTGCACGACTCGATCTACGTCGTCATGCGCGGCTCGCGTAACATGCAGTTCGACGACGTGTATCTCGTCTGCCTGAACCTCGACAACGGCCGGCCCCGCTGGGCACGGCATTTGGTGAGCGCGAACTCGTCGATGCAGGGATGGCAGTACGGCATCATCAACCAGCCGCCACCCAGTTCGCACATCGCCTGCTCCGACGGCCGCGTGTACGTCAGCACGGACGCCGGCGCGCTCGCGTGTGTCGACGCGATCGATGGCGCGCTCGAATGGCTTTCGGTCTACCCGCGCCCGCTCCCGCAGACCGACGCGCGCATGCGCTTCGGCAGCGGCGAAGCCGAACTCGATCGGCCCGATCCGGCGTTCAACGGCAACCCCGTCATGGTGCATGACGGACGCGTCTATTCGGTGCCCGCCGACGCCAAGCACTTGTTCGTGCACGACGCGCTGTCGGGCAAGGAACTGGCGCGACTGTCGCTGCACGAGCTGTCGAACGCGTCGGTGCTGTTGGGCATCGCGGACGATCGACTCATCGTCACCGGCGGGCAGTGGGTGCATTGCATCGGCCTGGCGAAACTGCTGGCCGGCGCCACGGCCACCGAAGCGACGCTCTGGAAGCGGCAACTCTGGCGCGAACCCGAACGCAGCGAGCAAATCATCCTCGGTCGTGGCGCGATGACGCGTGAGACGGTTTACATCCCGTACGAGTACGGCCTGGTGCGCATGCGCCTCACCGATGACGAAGTGCTCGACATCTACCCGCGCAGCGGAAGCTGGGCCAAACGCGACGACGAAGGCCCGGGCAACGTGCTCGTCATTGGCGATACCATCGTCATCGCTGGCCCGACGAAGCTGGCCGTCTACACCGAGCCAGCGATCCTGAAACAGCGACTCGAAGCCACCATCGCTCAGGACCCCACCAACCCTGAGCCGCGGCTGCGCTTCGCCGAGTCGATGTTCCTCGCGGGCGACTACGCCGAGACGCTGCGCCGGCTCGACGAAGCAATCGCCCTGCTGCGTGACTCGGCCGGTGCGCTCAAACCCGGCACGGAACGGACGACCGCCTTCACCAGCGCACTGAGCTTTGCCCGCAAACTCCGAGAACTTCCAGCCGACGGGGCGGGCGATCTCGACACGCAGCGCACGCTGTTCGATCGCGCGCAGTCACTTGCGCAAACGCCCTCCGAAAAGCTGTCGACCGCAGTCGTACGGGCGGGTTTCGAGAAGAATCGAGCCGACGTGGCCCGTGAGCTCGCGATCTGGCAATCGATTCTGGACGACGCCGACCAGCGAGGAATGCGTGTGCGAGGCGCGAACAAGGCGGAAGCGATCGCGGAGGAGATTGCGCGGGAACGCATCGGTTCGATCGTGGCCAGGTCGGGCGCGGCGTTGTACGCGCCGATCGAACAGCGTGCGAATGAAGCGCTGGAAGCCGCGCTGACCGCGAACGATCCGGCCGCGCTGATCGACCTGACGCATCGCTTCCCGAACTCGCAGGCGGCAGCCAAGGCAGTCGCGCAGGCCGGCGCCGCCCTCGCCGCCGCCGCGAAGCCGGCCGAACAGCGAATGCTGATGCTGCACCAGCTCGCCGCCATCCCGAAGGCCGCCCCGCCCGAGCAGCGGATCGCCAGTCTTGAAAGCCTCGCACGGGCGTATCACGCCGCGCATGATGAAGCCGCGGCCGAAGGCTTGCTGCGTTCGATCATCCGGCTCTCCGGCGCCCACCCGACCCCGTTGCGGCAGCAGATGGACATCGGCGGCAAGTCTGTCGCCGATCCGGTCGTGGCTGCCGATGCGCTGCGTGCCGCGACGCTCGCCGATGCCTCGGACATCCTCTCTGACGTCCGCTTCGCGCCAGTCAGTGAAGAGCAAACGCAGGTGCTCAACGAGCGCGGCCGGGTTGTCGTGCCGAACATCGCGTCGATCCTGTCGACGGTCGAGCTCGAGCCGCGCGCCGATCGCATCGTCGCGATGGCAACCGACGGCTCGCTCAAAGCCTTTGCGCCAGGTGACGCGACGCCTGTCGCGTCGGTGTCGCTGCGGAATCTGATGTCGAGCGCGGACTACGTCTGGCTCGATGCGGACCGGCTCGCGGTGCGGTCGGATGAGACGCTGTCGGTCGTGAACGTAACTGGACAGAGGCTGGAGTGGGAAGTCGACCTTGCATCGATCCCGAAGACGACACAGGACGCCGACACGGGCGGTGTGATCGAGGATGATCAATTGCAGATCGAGTCGGGTACGCCCGCGCCGGTCGCCGCGGCGAATCCGTCGCCTGTGCAGGCGGAGGCAGTCGAGGTGCAGATGCGCATGGCACAGCAGCGGGCGGTCCTGCGCAACGGACGACGGGTGCGGGGCCAGGTCGCGGTACCGAACGCAGTCGCGTTGACCGGCAGCGTCGAGCAGAACTGGCAGGCCGACCCGCCACGGAATGAGAAATCCGCCGAGACGTTCACGCAACTGCGTTTCGCGCGGGCGTCAGGACGGCTGATCGTCGGCACGTCCCACGGCCGGGTGATCGCGTTCAGCCAAAACGGGCCCAAGCCGCTCTGGCAACGCGCCGCCGCAGATCGTGCGGTGGCCTCGCTGGCGGTCGCGGGTGACTTCGTGGCCGGTATCAGTACCGACGAACGCGCATCGCGGATGTTCGCGTACAACGTCGTCGACGGCTCGCTGGCGGCGACAAATCGTTTCGACGATCCGGCCTCGGGCGGGGCCAGCCCGATGTCGCCGCAGGCGCACGTCGTCAACTTCCGCTTGACGCCCCAAGGCGTGGCGCTGGTCATGACGACGGACCGCCTGATCGCGTACGACCTGGCGGTGGACCCGCGTCGGCCGTTGTGGACCGCAGCCGTGCCGAGCGTCACCGGAGCGTTGCCGCTCACACAGTCGAGCTCACCGGACCAACTTGTCGTGGTAGGCGATCGTGTGCTGGTGCTGACCGATGTACGCACGACGCTTCAGAATGTCCGCGTACTGCGCCTTGATGACGGCCAGCCGGTACAGGTAGCCGACCCACGTAGTGAAGGCGCGAAGTTGCCACTCACGCTCGCCCCGCACGCCGGCGCTGATCCGGCGCTCATGTACACGGTCGGTGAGCGCGTGTATGTGCTCGGTACGCGCACGATGGTGAGCGTCGATCCGACGCATCCCGAGCGGACGGGCTGGGAGCGGCAGGCCGCGAGTGAGGGGATGGAAACCGTCGCCGCCTTCGCGACAAAGGCCAGTATGGTCGTCGCCGATACACCCGCCGGCCGCGGTGCCAAGGCACCGGCGGACGTCATGCTGTCGTTCTACAGCCGCGCGAGCGCGGGCGACGGAGTGGAATCAGGCTTGCTCGAAGGCGTGCACACAATCCGCTTCAATAAGCCGACCCGCACCCGCAGTTGGCAGGCGACGTCGAACGGCTTTGCGTACGCCGGGAACAACGACGAGATGGTGATGTTGCCGGTGAAGTAGCGAATCGATCGCCGGTCCATCGTCAGCTGACGAGCCCCTTCGACCGAAGCGTCGCGACGACCGCTTCGGTCACGCGCTGCACTTCGACTTCGCGTGCGACGTCGATCGTGCCTTTTGGTTCGCGGAGCGCGCATCCGCCCGCGGGGGCATCGACCACGCCGAACTCGCTCATGATGCACTGCATCATCGTCGCAAGCTTCTGGCGATCGACGAGTTGTTTCTCGGTCTGTGGCTGCCGCGAGCGGCCCATGTCGTGGCCGCGGATTTCGGCGCCGATGCGAACGCCGTCGGGGAAATCGGCGCCGCCGAACACCATCAGGTCGAAGAACTCCATCAGCCGCAGCTGCAGTTTGACGGCCTGATCGAGCCGGCCGGCGCGGAAGTGGTCGTACATCATCCGCGTGAGTTCGGGCAGCACGTTGCTGGTTGCGTGCACGCCGCCGTCGGCGCCGAGCAATAGTTGTGGCACGAGGGCCGCCTCCCAGCCGCTGAAGAACACGAAGTCGGGCCGGCGCGGTTTCACTGCGTTGATCATCCGCGCCAAGTGCGCGACATCGCCCGAACTGTCCTTGATGCCCACAATCCGCGGGAACTCGCTCGCCACCCGCACCAGAGTCGGCACATCGATCGGCGATGCGAACAGCGGAATGTTGTACAGCGTGATGTCGATCGGCGAGTTTCGTGCGACTTCGGCGAAATACGCGTACAGACTTTCGTTCGACAGCTTGAAATAGATCGGCGGCAACAGCGAGATCGCGCGGGCACCATAGCCGGCGTACAGTTCGCAGCTGCGGAGGATGTCGCGGGTGTGGGCTTCGGTCGCGCCGACCATCACGGGAACGCCACGGGCCTTGCAGACTTCGCAGACGATCTTGGCAATGCGTCGGCGCTCTTCGACGGAGAACCGCACGAACTCGCCGACCGAGCCGTTCGGGTACAAGCCGTGTACACCGCGATCGATCAGCCAGTTGACGTAGCTGGCCAGCTTGGCGTCGTCGATGTCGCCCTGCTGTGTGAGCGGGACGAGGTTGGGGGTGAAGATGCCGTGTAGTCGTTGCATGGGGTGATGGCCACAGAGACACAGAGAAACTCGAGGATCGTGGCATGGGCGTCTCGCCCGTGGGCTGACTCCTCGCTCCGCGAATCACGGGCGAGACGCCCGTGCCACGAAAGAGGTTGCTCTGTCGTCTTCGATTACTCCAATCCGAATTCCTTCCGAATGGCCGCGGTATGTTCGCCGATGCTGGGGCTGCCGCGCGGACTGAACGCCGGCTCGCCATCGAGCCTCAGCGGGCATCGTAACGCGGCGTGCGAGCTTCCGCTCGACCGGCTGACCGTCTGCGTCATCCGCAGCGTCTTGAAGGCCGCGTGTTCAACGAGTTTGGGCCAGTCGAAGACTTCCGCACACCACACGTCGGCCGGCTCGAGCAGGTCCAGCCAGGTATGGGTTGTGCGCGTGCGGATGGCCTTGGCGATCTCGCGCTTGATCTCGTCTCGCTTCGCGAACGTGTCGGCCCGACTGACTTCGGCCAAGCCCGGCAGGCCGATCAGCGGACCGAGCTTGGGGAGCGGGATCATCGCCAAGGCGAGCCAGCCGTCGGCGGTCTGGTAGACACCGTACGGTGCACCGAGATACGCGTTGGCGTTGCCGATGGCGCTGCGCTTGGGAAGCCGACCGCCGTCGTTGAGATGCGTCGTCAGCACTTCGAACTGGAAGTCGAGGAGTGCTTCGAGCAGCGACGTTTCCACGAGCCCGCCCGTACCACTGACGCCGCGACGCACGAGCTGCGCCAGGATGCCCTGCGCGAGAAAGTGTCCTGCGAACATGTCGGCCACGCTCAGACCCATCGGCGTGGGGGCGGAGCCATCGTCGCCAGTCAGATGCAGCAGGCCGCTCAGGGATTGAGCAAGCAGGTCCTGCCCCGGCTTGTCGACCCACGGGCCTTCGTTGCCGTAGCCGGTGATCATGCCGTAGACCATGCGCGGGTTGATCTGCTTCACGTCGTCGTAGCCCAGGCCAAGGCGTTTCATCACGCCCGGGCGGAAGTTGGTGATCATCACGTCCGCCCGCGCGACGAGTTGCCTCACGGCCGCGAGTTCGCCGGCGTCTTTCAGATTCGCGGCGAAGCTTTCCTTGTTGCGGTTGATGGTGTGAAACAGCATCGAGTCGTCATCGAGCCGCAGGTCGTTGATGTAGAGCTGTCGGCACAGATCGCCGCCGTCGGGGCGTTCGATCTTGATGACGCGGGCGCCGAGGTCCGCCAGCCGCAACGCACACAATGGCCCGGCCAGGAACAGGGCGAAGTCGAGAACGAGAAGGCCTTCAAGAGGACGCATAGCGAAAGGGGCCAGGGGCAAGGGGTTAGGGGGGCAAGGGATCAGGCGGTGAACTGGATCGTCACCCTGCGCGAAGCGAAGGGTCTGGCGCCTCACGATGTCACGCGGCATTCGAAAGCCGCCAGATGCTTCACTTCGTTCGGCATGACGTATTCTTCATTTCTTCCGTGTCGTCCGTGTCCTCCGTGGTTTCATCTTCTCTCACACGCGGTACACGCGCTCCGCGTTTCGTGCGAAGAACTTCTGTCGATTCTCCAGTGTCCAGCCCGAGGTCAGTTCGAGCGCCGTCTGCGCCCACGTGCCGTAGCTGCAGCTGAGCGTACAGACGGGCCAGTCGCTGCCGAACAAAACGCGGTCGGGGCCGAACTGCTCGACGACGTGTGTCACGAATGGCCTTAGCGCGTCGGGCCCGCAGTCGCCGGCGCTGGCGTAGGCGACCAAGCCGCTGATCTTGCAGGCAACGACATTGGGCGTCTTGGCCAGCAGCTCGATGTGGGCTCGCCACGGATCGAGCGCGTGCCCCTTCACTTCGGGCACGCCGCAATGATCGAGGACGAAGCTGGTTTCGGGGCAAGCCCGGACGAGGTCGATGCCGAACGTGAGTTGCTTCGCAAGCACGCACAGATCGAACGTGAGCCGATGCCTGTGGATCGATCCGACGTTTCGTCGAAACGTGGGATCCCGCGAGAGGTCGTCCGGCTGCGTGTGCAGCACACGCCGCAGGCCTGCGCACTTTCTTGTTCGCCAGGATTGTTTCGAGACGGGCGTCGAAGTCTTCCCGTTCGGGACGACAGCCGGCGACCAGTCCCGCGATCAGGTTGCCGGGCTGATGCGCCAAGCCGTTTAACCACGCCGTCTCATCGTAAAGGTGCTTCTCGTCCGGGTCGGCCTCGACGTGAATGGTCTTCGTGAGGCGCAGCTTCGTCATCGGAAGCTCGCGCCGCGGCGACATAGTCGTCATAGGTGAAGCTTCGATTCAGAATCGGGATGCCCTTCGTCCAGCTGTAATCCAGACGCGACAGGTCCCATAGGTGCTGATGCGTGTCGACGACATCGATCACGACATCCCCCGAAGATGGATCGGCCATGCTCATCGCTGGGCTCCCGCGAATGCTGCGTTCAACGCGTCGATTGTACCGATCGGCGAGCGCTGGCGGCGCAGGCATTCGGCGACGATTTCGCCGGCCCGTTGCTGGAAGGCGATGTAGCCATCGAAACGCGGACGGATCCACGACAGGTCGAGCGTGGCGAGGGTGTTGGTGAAGAAGTCGGCCGTGTTTCGGTTGACGACTTCATCCATCCATGCGGCCCGGTGCGCGGGTTGTCCGCCCGACTTAGCGTAGGTGCCCCGCTGCACGTCGGCCGACGCGAGGTGGACGGCCAGCTTCGTGGCGAGCTCGGCGTGCTGCGTGCGGGCTGACACCGCGATGCCGGTGCCGCCCAGTGCCGAGCCGCGGCACCCGTTTGCGTAGCCGATCTGCGGGATGTCGGAGAATTCGATCTTCGTATTGCGGAACCCGCTGTGGGAGTAACTGACGTAGCCATAGATCAGCGGAACGTAGGCATACTGCGTGTCGCCGATCATGCGTTCGAAGGTGGCGATCGGATTCATGTCGTAGCACTCGGCCGGCACAAGCGCGGCGAGCTCCGTCATGTCGTCGAGGGCGCGTTCGGCGACGTGACGATGAATGTCGCGCACCAACTCGGGTCCTTCGATCTCGAAGGTGCTAACGCCCGTGTTCATCGTGAACGTGTAAAAGCTCATCAGCGCATGCACCGGCGCGAGCGGCCACAGCATGCGACCCTCGCGGGCCAGCGAGATCACTTCGTCGCGCGTGACAGGCCAGTCGATCTCGCACCCGGCGCCGGGCCGACACCTGGGCGGCGGCGTCGATCGCCAGCGCCCACTGTTTGCCCTGCCAGTAATAGCTCTCGTGGCTCCGGCCAACGGTGGTGCCGTTGAGCGAATCGGCGAGCCTGGCGTCAAACGGCCGCAGGCATCCACTGGCGGCAGCCATGCCGACGTGCGGGTGGTCGATCACCATCAGGTCGTACTGCTGCGCGAGTTCGTCGAGCGGGAAGGCTTCAAAGTCTTCGAGCGACCGTGCATCCCACTTCACGTCGATGCCGAAGGCATCGCGCACTTCCGCGCAGCAGGCCACCAGCGGGTCGATGCCGCGCGGGTGGTTCCAGGTCATGCCATGAAGGTGGGGCATAGTCGGTACTGCGTGTTGCGTAGTGAGCTTTGACTGTAACTACGCAATACGAAATACGCAGTACAGACTGACATGCGAGCATGGATCAAGTTGGGATCGCCGTCCCGCCTTTCCGCGAATCGTCATAACACGCCTCGACAACGGCCATCGTCTGGAAAGCGTCGTCGACATGTGTAGGCAGGACTTTCGCCGAGCCTTCCACGAACCGCTGAAGCGACGCCATCGAGCCGATGAACGCGTGCGGATACCAGCTTCCCTCGAACGGCACATCCGTCCAGGGCGACGGATTGCCAGCGTCGTCCAGCGTGCACAGCTTCAGGGCATCAGGTTCGCCCCTCGGGTAGTTCATCAGCAGGCCAAGCGTGGCCTTGATGGCGCCGCGCGTGCCTTCCCACTTCACGTAGCTTTCCTGCTGCTCGAGCCCGAACACGTGGCCGTGATTGGTGGTGATGGTGGCGCGGGTGACGTTGCCGTAGTCGAGCGCGATCGTGGTGCGGGTGCTGTGCAGCTTCAGCGTGCTCGGGTGCTTCACGGTGAGTGCGTGCACGCGGCGTGGCTCGCCGAGGAAGCTGCGGATGAGGTCGACGTAGTGGACGCTGTGGTAGACGATCTCCACGCGCGGAGCTTTTTCGAGAAACGTCCAGAGGTGCCACGGCATGTAGACCGTGACGCGCACTTCCATGTCATGCAGGTCGCCGATGACGCCGGACTCGATCAGTGTTCGAGCGGCAAGGATGTACGGTGCGGTGCGGAGCTGAAAGTTGACCGCGGCGACGAGCTTTTTTGCGCGACACAGTTCGCGAATCGCGCGCGCTTGGCTGAGGTCTTCGCCGAGGGGCTTCTGGATGAGGACGGGCGCGCCGTCGGGCAGCTTCTTCAGGACGTCGAGGACAGCCGACGCGGGGACGGCGACGTCGTACACGACGTCCTTCGGGGCGGCACTCACCATTGCGTCGATCGAATCAAACACGCGCGGGACGTTGAACTTCGTTGCGAGCGAGGTCGCGCGGGCGTGGTCGAGATCGGTGATGCCGAACACGGGAAGTTTTGCGAGCGCGTAGGCGGGCAAATGCCCGTCGTGAACGATGCCGCCCGCCCCGACAATCGCGATCGGGCTAGGCGTGTTCGGGAGTTCGGGTTGCCAGGGTGCTCGCGCCACGCGGAGAAGATAACCGCGCGGCTCCGTCAGACGCAGGGCCCGTCGATCCGTGCAAAACAATCGCGAGCGTTCGACGCGCGTTTCGGTCCGGCGTGGACGATACTCCACAGCCATGGAACGCGCGATTTACTTCGAGGATTTCGTCGTCGGTGCCGTCCGCACCACGCATGGCCGAACCATCACTGAAACCGATTTCGTCGTGCATGCCGGACACTCGGGCGACTTCTATCCACATCACCTCGACGCCGAGTTCATGAAGACGCAGCCGTTCGGGCAACGCATCGCGCACGGCACGATGACGTTCACGATTGGCGTGGGCCTGACCGCGGGCGAGATCAACCCGGTCGCCTTCACGTACGGCTACGAGCGTCTGCGCTTCCCCAAGCCCGTCTTCATCGGCGACACAATCAAAACCCGCCTGACCATCGACCGTAAAGAAGACGATCCCAAACGCCCTTCCCACGGCAAGGTGATCGAGAAACTGGAAGTGATCAACCAGCGGGGCGAATGCGTGCTGGCGTGCGAGCACGTGCTGCTGGTGGAACGAAGAAAAGTGGGCAGTGGGCAATGAGCGGTGGGCGTCGAAAAGTGGGCAGTATGCAGTATGCGGTAGGCAGGAACGCACTGTGCAGGCATGCCTGCTGCAGTTGCTCTGGAAAAACAATCGGTCCAAACGAAAGTGGGCAGTGAGCCGGAAGGCCTTTCGCCTTACCTGCCCACTGCCCACTGCTCACTCACCACTAGCGATTATCCCAGCGGCGCCGCGCTGCTCGTGACAGCCGGGCCGGTGGCGTCGTCTCGGGTCTTGAGGACACCCTCTTCCATCAGACGCCGGATTTTGATCAGCGCCTTATTCTGGATCTGGCGAACGCGTTCCTTCGTGACGCCGATGATCTGGCCGACTTCTTCAAGCGTGAGCGGGTTGTCGGTCTCCTGCTCCCAGTTGAAGCGCTGCTTGATCACCGTACGTTCCACGTCCGACAGGTCGGCCAGGTTGCGGTCGACGATCGTCTTCAGCTCGCCAACAAGGTCTTGCTCGACTGCGTCACGGCGACGTTCGGACCAGTCGGAACGTTCAAGATCGGGCTCGAACTCCACCGGGAACCGTGTGCGGTGCCGGCTGTGTTTCTGTGCGGTCCGGCTGAACGCCTTCAAAATCGCGCGACAGGCGTAGGTGCTGAACTTAAAGCCGCGATCGACGTTGAACTTCTCGACCGCGCGAAGCAGCGCCATGTTGCCTTCCGACACGATCTCGGCGAAGTCGACATCGCCCAGGCGCGTGCGCTTGGCCATCGCGAGCACGAGCGCGAGGTTCGTGCGGACGAGGTATTCACGCAGGTGCTCGGCGCGGTCGAACCACTCGACAAGTTGGGCCGCGTTCTCGGCGGTCAGGCCGTCGAGCTGGATGCGCTTCTGGAGCAGCTTCACCTTCCGCTTGGCGAAGTTGAAGCGGGTGAACTGAAGACGCTCTTCGTCGGCCTTCATGAGCTGCGGCGTGCTGGCGGCGAGTTCGCCGGTCTCTTCACGCGTGGGTTGATACCACGACACGCGCGGGAGTTCCGGCACCTCTTCGCTGAACAGTTGCTTCTCAAGACCCTTGCTCTTGAAGACCGGCGAATCCATGTAAGCGACTTCGGTCGCGAGGATGGTCTCAGCCCGCGCACGCAGGGCGCGCGGGATTCGGCCGTTAATCTTGACGGGCTTCTTCGGCTTCAGTTCGGTCATTTCAGTCGTCGGGGCCATCGGGGCCTCCTTGGAATCTTTTTGCGATGCAGAACGAACCACTGGACGGGTCAACACAACACCCTTGACGCTTGGCATTCTTCGCCTCTCATTCAAATTGCGTTCGATGCGTCCCAGCCACCAGTGCAGCCACAGATGTAAGAGTCGACGGTCCTGTCGGCCATTACAGCTCGAGGCGATTTTCGCAGACCGTGTCGTTCGGAGGGGTGGACACTTATCCGAAAGGCACGCCTCGTCGCCCACCGGTGCCCCTTACCAAGGCAAACCGGCGAGCCCCAACATTCATTCACAGTCTCGCCAAACCGCTTCGTTTCGCTTCGGAAGCCTTATAACTTCGGCTATCCTTCCCAAGCGGACGCGATCCGGCCCGGACTGTCACCGTACTAGTACCGCAAGTCGCGTACCCGAGTTCGCGCGATTCGGAGTCGAGCTATGAAATGGCTCTGCCTGGGCGGCAGTTTTGATCCAATTCACGTCGGACACGTAATTTGCGCCCGCGACACGGCGCGTCAAATCGGGGCCGACGGCGTCCGGATCATTCCGGCAGCACTTAACCCCCACAAGGTATCGAACGCCAAGCTGACACCTGCCACATCGCGCCTGACGATGTGCCAGCTCGCCATCGCAGGCTTGTCGAATATTGTCGTAGACGACCGCGAACTGCGTCGGCCGCCCCCGAGCTACACCATCGAAACCGTGCTCGACCTGCGAGCCACCTTACCGACCGGCGACACAGTCGCTTGGTTGGTCGGGACGGATCACATCGCTCGCCTGCACACGTGGCATCGTTTCGACGAACTCATTCAACTGGCTGACATGGTTGTGATGCACCGGGCAGGCCACCCGATTCTTGCTCAGGGGATTCCCGATGCAGTACAGGCCTTGGTTCAGAAGGCAGTCACCGTGCCCGAGATCGGCGTTAGTTCCACCGCGATCCGGACCCGGGTCGCGCAGAGTCAGCCGATCAATGGCATGGTCCATCCGGCCGTCGGACGGTTCATTCGAGAGAACGATCTGTACCGGCTCTGAGGTTCAATCGGCCGCGAACCACCCATCAACGCAGCAAGATTGGTGTCGATTCGTGCGATTCGTGACGCGACGTTGCTCACGCCGCATTAAACTGCCCGCACCTTGCCTTGGGATGATGCAATCGTTCCGCCGAGCGCCGTCGCCAAGCCGTGGCGGAACCTGCTGGTTCGTTACCCGGCCATCCCGCTCGCGGCGGCGCTGATGCTGGGCATCACCCTCTACCCGCATCTTCCATTGCGCCCCGTGACTTGGTCCGTCGCTGGCGTCATCGCGCTGGTGCTCGCGTACGCGCTTCGACATCGCGGGCTCACCTTCCTTCTGACGGTGCTCCTCGCCTTCTCGCTGCTCGGCGTCGCGCTCGCGCAGCGTGCGGACAACCTGTTCCCCCCCAACCACATCACGCACTTCACCACCGATGCGCCGCGCCTCTGCTTCGCAAGGCTCTACCTGCCGAACGAGCCGCGCCTGCGCGTCAGCAACTTCGGCGGCAAATCCTCCCTGCCGGCTCGCCAAGCGACCATCGCCAGCTTTCGCGCGATCCGCACCGCCGACGGCGCCTGGACCGACTGCGTCGGCGACGCCCTGCTACAGATCCGCGAACCCGTTCCCGAACTGAGTGCCGGGCAGACCGTCGAAGTCGTCGGCTTCCTCGAACGGCCCGGCGACGCGTTCAATCCCGGACAGTTCGACTGGCAGCGCTACTACCGCGACGTCCGCGTGCTCGTGAGCCTCCAGGTGCGCAACGCCGACAACGTGACGATCGTCGCGCGCGACGACCCGCCGTGGCTGACGAGTTGGCGCGAGCGCGTCCGCGCATGGCTGGCCGCAGGCTTCGAGCCGAAGCAGTCGCTCGATCTCGCGCTGGTTCGCGCCCTCGTGCTCGGCGACTACGACCCCGAGCTGCGCGACGTGAAAGAGCAGTTCCGCGCGACCGGCACGAGCCATCACCTCGCAATCAGCGGCATGCACGTGGCCGTCGTGGGGGGCGTGGTGTTTTTGCTGTTGCGCCTGCTCGGCGTGATGCCGCGCTGGTGCTGGCTGATCGGAACGATCGTCGTGATCGTGTACGGCCTGCTGGCGACGCCGAGCGCACCCGTCTGGCGCAGTGTGCTGCTGTTCGTCGTGGCGGGAATCTGTCACTTCCTGAACCGCCCTGCCGCGGCGATCCAGATGCTCGCGTTCACCGTCCTGGCGATGCTGGTGCTCTACCCGCTCGATCTGTTCAACGCCGGCTTTCAACTCAGCTTCGGTACCGTGCTAGGCCTGATGCTGCTGAGCGATGTCGTCGTCAAGCGCTTCACGGCGAACGAACCGAAGCTGACGCTTGTGGAGCAGGAGCGACTGAGCCTGCGCGAACGGACGGCGCGATGGATCGACGAATCGTTGCTGACGATGATCGTGGCCGGCTTCATCGCGTGGCTGGTGTCGATGCCGATCGTCTGCCTTCAGTTCGAGCAGCTGAAAGCCTGCTTTGCCATTTTACATCGTCGGGAACATCGGGCTTGCCGCCCACCAGGACGATCGTGATTTGCTTGGCGCCGACGACGATTCGCTCCGTCAGGCTCGCGACGAGCCGCCGCTTTCGTTCCTCCTCCAGCGTTCTCCAGCGGCCATACACGTCCTTGGCTTCGATCAGCACCTTGTCGACGATCCGGTCGTCGAATCGTCCTCGATCCAGCACCGATCGAAGCGAATCCACCTCGGCTTGGATTCGCCGACGTTGCGCCTCGAACGGTGCGTAGAGCCGGCTGAATGCCTCCGCGTCGATCTGCTCCTCGGCATACAGTGCATAGACATTCTGCACCTCACGCTGAAGCCGGGTCAATTCTTGATCGCGGGCCTCGAACTCTCGCTGGACTTTGGCGTTTGACCTGCGCGCCGAGTTCAACTCCGATTCGATCCTGGGACGTGAGCAGAAGAACGCCTCCAATTGCTCGAAATACATCGCTTCCAGGTCCAGGATAGGCATCTTCGTGTGACACTTTTCGCAAGCAAACCGCCGGGCCGCGGAGCTTCGTGTGTACATTCGTTGGCCGCACTGACAGAACACGAGTCGGTCAAACACCACCGCGAACGGATTCGCACGCCGCTGGTACCGCTGCCTTCGTTCGTCGAGGTAATTGTTGCACTCCTCCCAAACCGCCTCGCTGACGATCGGCTGGACTTTCATCCAGACCCATTCGCTCTCCGGTCGGACGACCCGATGCTTTCCCTTGGTGTCATGGCACTTGGTGTAATGGGCCCGGTGCATCCCCTTGCCCGATGGGTCGCGGATCATGCGATCAACGGTTTCATCGTCGAAGGGGTTGCCCGCCCGAGTCCGGAAGCCCCGGTCGTTGAGCATCCTGGCCACCGTGAGCTTGCGGCGACATTGGAGGAACAGCTCATACGCGAGCCTGCGAATGCGCGCCTCGTCGGGCTCGATGACAACCCTCCGGTCTTTCCATTGATAGCCATAGGGGATCTTGCCGTTGGTGGGCTTGCCCAGTTTGGCGCGAATGGCCGCCGCGGCGCAGGTCCGGTCTGAGATCTCTTCACGCTCCCACTGCGCCATTGCGGCGACCATGGTGTAGAACAGCCGCCCGGCCGGTGTCGACGTGTCGATCGATTCCTGAAGGCAGATCAGATGCGCCCCATGCTCGCGGAATCGGTCCGCGAACTCCAAAAGTTCGTGTGTGTTGCGGGCGAGGCGAGCGAGCTTGGAGAAGATCAGGCCGCAGATGCGTCCGCACCGAATGTCGTCCAGCATTCGTCGGGTTTCGGGGTGATCCATAACGGCCTTACCACTGACGGCTTCCAGGTGGTAGACCTCCGTCACGAACCAGCCCCTCGACGCCGCATACGCGCGGGCGCGCTTTTCGTGGTGCTCGGGGCTATCGCCTTGTGCCTGGCTCTCGGTGGAGACCCTGATCCAGATGCCGACCGCTTTGGAGTCCGGTTCTGCAACAGCCATGATGGCCTCCGCGTTGTGCGTCGCTAATTTACAGCTTCTTAAAGGAAGGGCGAAGCCCTTTCTGTGGCGATTTCCACGTCGGTGCGCGGGATAGATCACCGGACGTTGGCGTTCGCCCGCTCACCCATCGCCCGCCCCCGCGAAGGTGATCGACACCTCGCCATCGCCGATGACGATCCGTTCGGTCAGGCTCTCGACGATGCGGCGCTTCTCCGCGGCGTCCAGGGAATGCCAGCGGCCGGAGAGCGTGCGTGCCTCGCCCAGGGCATGCTCGATCATCCGACTGTCGATCCCTTCCCGATCCAACTCCGACTGTAGCCGGCCGACCTCCTCGGTCACCTGGCGCCGGCGTTCCTGCAGCGGCTTGTAGAATTGGCTGAAGCCTTCGGCGTCCAGTCTCGCCTCGGCATAGAGCCGGTAGATCCGCTCGACTTCCCGCTCCAGCTTATCGAGTTCCGCCTGCCGGGCCGCGAGCAACTCCTCCTTCTCGCTCCGGCCCTCCTGCGCCTTCTCCAACTGGGTCGCGATCTCCGCCGGGGACAGCAGGAACCCTTTCAACTGCTCGTAATAGACCGCTTCAAGATCAATGATCGGGATCTTCGTCCGGCACGTCTGGCAGACGTACTTGGGTGAGTTGCTCAGGACATACATCTTCCGCCCGCACGTGCAGTACGTGTAGCCGGCGAAGAGGTGGACGACCATCTTTCCCGGCCGCTTGGTGACGCGCACTTTCCGGTCGTCGAGGTAGCGGTTGCACTCCTCCCACAATTCCGGGCTGACGATCGGCTCCACCGGTGTCCACACCCATTCCTCCTTCGGCTTGAGGACGCGCTTCTTCCCGACCGTCGAGCGGCGAGTGGTGTAGTTGGCCCGGTGCATCCCCTTGGCGGCCGGGTCGCGGATGAGATGCTCGACCGTCACGTCCGTGAACGGAGCGCCGTTGCGGGTGCGATAACCGCGCTCGTTGAGCATCCGCGCCACGGCCCGTTTGCGATGGCATTCGGCGAACAACTCGTAGATGAGCCGGCGCACGGGCCCCTCTTTCGGATGCACTTCGATCTTGCGATCTTTCCACTGGTAGCCGAACGGGATCTTCCCATTCAACGGCTTGCCGAGTTTGGCGCGAATGACGACGGAAGCGGCGACCCGGTCGGCGATCTCCTCCCGCTCCCACTGCGCCATCGCCGCGATCATCGTGTAGAAGAGCCGGCCCGCCGGCGTCGAGGTGTCGATCGACTCCTGCAGGGAGATGAGGTCGGCGTTGAATTCCCGAAAGAGGTCGGCGAACTCCAGCAGTTCTTTCGTGTTGCGAGCCAGCCGGGCCAGCTTGGAGAAGATCACGCCGCTGATCCGCCCGGACCGAACGTCCGCCAACATCCGCCTGGCCTCGCGATGCTCGATCACGGATTTGCCGCTGACGGCTTCGAGGTGATAGACCTCGACGACGTCCCAATCCCGCGAGTCGGCGTACGCACGGGCGCGTTTTTCGTGATGCTCGGGACTGTCCCCCCGGGCTTGGTCCTCGGTCGACACCCGAATCCAGATGCCCACGGACTTTCGGTCGGGAGCCGGCGCGCTCATCGTGACCTCCTCCAACAGTGCCGCGCCATTTTACAACTCCGGACGGTGAGGGCGCAGGGATTTCCGAGATCGGTCTCCTCACCCGGGAAGCGTTGGTCACGTCGCCGCAGTCAAGTCGGTCGCCGTCCCCGGACCGGATCGGCGCGTCTGAAGCCGCTTCAGTGACCGCGAGATGACCTCGTTGACCGTCTTGCGGGCACCGGGCGTTGCCCCCGAAGCCGCGAAGCGCGTGGTCACGCGGTAACCGCAGACGAGGGATTCCTGTTCCGCCTGCGGAATCTCCAACTCGCTGACAAACGCCTCGATCTTCTCCGTCTCCAAGAACCTCACCCGTTCCAACTCCGCGTCGGTGAGCTGTCCTTCTACGACCTCGCGCAGCCGGGCGAGCCGTTCCGCGGACACCGACGTCGCCACGACGTAATCGAACCCCGCATCCAGACACTTCCGCACGTTCCCCAGTTCATGTACGAAAGTGGTCGTGCGGCAAATCTCCACGGCGACACTCACGCCGCTTCGCTCCAGTGCGACATCGGCGGCACGAGACCCCAGCGCCTCCCCTTCGATCGTCGCCCGCCATCCCAGCCGCTGAGCCCAACCCTTGATCCGCATCTGCAGGTCTTGGTGCTCGGCGCCGCCCCGCCCGAGCTTCCGTTCCGCCGACACCGGTCTGGAATCCACCGGCCGTTCAGCAGGGGCCGGAGCGGAGGGGGCAGCTTCTGCCTTCGCCGATGGGGGCGTTGGAGCACTCGCCGCCCCCGGCGCGGGCGACGGAACGCTTCGTTCCATCGCCTCTGGCGGGATGCCTGGCGCGACTGGGACGGTCGATGGCGTTCGCGCTTCCTTCGCGCGGCTGGTCCGGGTGCGAGGCGGCGACGGCTCGGCAGACTCCGGGCCCGCGTCGCGCGCCTCCGCCAGCGCGGCCTCCACCGCCGTCCGGGGTGTCGCGTACCGCTCCCGTGACCGATGGATCGCTTCCTCCCGAAGGCTGCTCGTTTGCGTTGCCCCGATCGGTTGCGTGCGGAGCGTGAAGTCGGACTCGGCCCGCTCCACCCGGCAGATCGCTTCACCCACCCGCAGGTTCAGCAGGTCGCTCGCCGAAAAGTTGGCGAACCCGCCTTCGAGCCGCTTCGCGTCCTGATCGCCCAGCCGGAAGCAGACCCGCGTGAAGGCGTTAGACAGCAGCGCGTTCGCCACATCGCCGACGTGCTCCAGTTGCTGAAGCTCCTGATGGGCC
Organism: Tepidisphaeraceae bacterium; assembly: GCA_047600945.1. Taxonomy (GTDB): domain Bacteria; phylum Planctomycetota; class Phycisphaerae; order Tepidisphaerales; family Tepidisphaeraceae; genus JASGKC01. The sequence goes on from JASGKC010000001.1 coordinate 444,724, forward strand.
AGCACCAGCCCCAGGCGGTACTTGCGAATCCCGGATAACACCGAAGCCATCGACGGGATCGCGAAGTGGTGGAACTCGTCCACGTACAGCCAGAAGTAGCGCCGCTCCTGCTCGCGCTGCCGCTGCCGACCCAGCGCCAGTTGATGCACCTTAGACAGAAGGAGGGTGCCGAGCAGGTAGGCGTTCTCCGCGCCGATCGCCCCGTGCGACAGTCGGGCCAGCAGGATTTTCCCGGAGTCCATGATCTGCCCGAAGTCCAGCCGGCTTTCGCGCTGGGTCACCATGTTCCGCAGCGGCCGCGGACGCAGGAACGCGTCCAGGCGCGTCAACACCGGACCCTGCGGCCGACCCGTGAGCAGCGGGAACTCCTTGTTCCAGTAGTACACGATCTCCGGGTCAGTGACGCCGGAGAGGATTTGCCGCCGGAACCCGGGCTCTACGAGGAATCGGCGCAAGTCAGCCAACGTGCCGCCGGCCGAGCGTTCCAGGAACGCGAGGATCGCGTTGCCCAGCACCGAGTTCATCTGGTCGCCCCAACTGGTCGACAGCCGCCGGAACACCGCCACCAGGTCCGACGCCAGCAGGTTCTTCTCCAGCGCCGAATGGGCCGAGAGGACATTGAACCCGATCGGGAACGCTTCGTCGCCCGGGTCCACCAGCACCACGTCGTCCAGGCGCGTGGGGGGAATCAGGTCGAGCACCGCGTCGATCAGGTCGCCGTGCGGGTCCAGCAACATCAGTCCGTCGCCGCGCTCCAGGTCCTGACGAATCAGATTCAGCAGCAGGGTCGACTTCCCCGTGCCGGACGTGCCGATCACGTGCATGTGGCGCGCCCGCTGCTCGGCGTGGAGCGTCACCGGACGACTCTCGCCCGCGTGCTCGTTGACGCCCAACACGACACCGCTTCCGTGCAGCATCGCCGGCGCCGCCCGCGAGCGGCGGAGAGTCTGGCGGAACTTCGGTACGGACACCGAGCTGGACGGGAGATGCACGACGCCGACCAGCTCGTCCAGATTCAGCAGCATCCCGCTGCGCCGGCTCCGCCGCGCCAGGAAATCCGCCTCATGATCCGCGTCGTCATAGTCGTCGTTGTCAAGTGGAAAAAGCTCGTTGCCCCCCGGATCGCCGACGGTGCCGAGTCCGGCGATCATGCCGCGCAGCAGATCCCTTACCCGTGCCCGCCGGTCACTTCGGGCCGCCACGCGCACGACCGCGGCGTAGAGCGGACGCGACACCTTTCCCTGCGCCCCTTGACGTAGTCCCGCCCCGCACCGGCGAAGAACGCCTCCCCGTCGCTAAGGGTCACGGCCCGGAGCACGCTCTCGCCCCAGTGGCATCGGGCAGGCTCGAACATCACCTGGAGCACCGCCGCCTCGCCGGAGCGGGCGTCGGCGATCGCTCCGACAACGCCCAACAGGGGGTCGACGTTGAAAGACGTCGGCGTGGCGATCGGCAGCATGAACTCGCGCATCAGGCCGCACTCGACGACCGACTGATGGTCTCCCCCGGACTCCCAGGCCTTGCCGAGTCGGCCGGCGGTTCGCGTCACCACCGCTTCAGGGAAGTGTGCCGCCAGTTGGACACCGAGCGAATCGGCGCTTCGCTCGCCGCACCCGATGCAAAGGACCACCACATCGGCCGAGCCGATCAGCTCGAAGCTCACCGGCCCACGGACCGACGCGATGCTGTTCAGGAAGGCCGCCATCGTCGCCGGCGAGACGTCGAGCTCCCGCGGGAGCGTCAACAGGAACTCGACGGCTTGGCCGTGGTCGTTCCAGCCGGCCGGCGCCGGCTCGTCGATGTCCGATGAGCGGGGCGCTGCGCCACGGCGAAAGAATCGCCCGTGCGACCAGTCATGCAGCCGCGCGAAAATCCCGCTCAATAACGAATGGTGCCTGCCGTCATCCGCCGCGAGGTCGGGCGATGGGTCCAGCCGCAGGAACGGGCGGTAGGGCGGCTCCAGCGACACCGGGTCGTCCCAGAGGAACCACCCCCGGCCACGAAGTTCCCACGCGTAGAATGCATCCAGAAGACGATTTGCGTCCTCTTCCGCGCTCATGGCTTGCGTCCGACGCCCACCAGCAGATCGTCCCGCGCGACCTCTCGTTCGAGGCGGCTGACGGGCGACACTCCCGGCGGCTTGCCGATCTCGTCGATCACCTGCAACACCGCCGCATGCACGGCGGCTCGATACACGCATTCGAGGTCCTTGCGATAGTACGACGGTCGTCTGAAGAACCGCGCGTAGAAGAAGCGGACACCCGGCATTCGCATCAACAGGTCGTCCAGTCCCGACCCCTGCCAAATCGCCACCACGAAGCACGCGAGGATCAGTACGCCGATCGCCGATAGGGCCAGGTTGATCTCGTGGGGCCTCATGCGCGGGTACTGCATGTACCGAATCGCCAGCAGCGCGCCGCTGATCGCCACCAGCGCCAGAAGCAGTCGGACGAAGCGCAGCTTCCGCTTCCCTACCCACTCGGAGACGAAAAAACCCGTCCCGAACGGCGCGCCGCAAACGTCGAAGATCGCGTGCTGCCGCTCAAGACGCAGGTACTCCCGCCGGTCCGACAGGGGGCCCCCTTCCTTCCGGGTGACGTGCGAGACCACGAGACCGGGGATTTCGCGAGGGGTCAGCGCTTTCTCCAGCCGCTCGTAGAATTCGCGTGGGGAAAACGCCAGCCCCTCGATCAGCTTGGTCCAGTGTGATTCGATCGTCGTCGGACTCGCCCGCCCGACCCTTCGATCCGTTACTGCCGACATGATGTGCCTCCCAGAAAATACGTGACGAATCGCCCAAATGTCAAAATACTATCCGTCATTCGTTCCGCGCCACAGATCTTCGTATTTGTTGACAGCGATTGCCGTGTCGCCGTTGATCACTCAGACACTTGAGGCACCTGCGAATCGTTGCCGCATTGCGCAAGGCTGTGACGGCACGCCAGATAACACTACACTTGATATGGTTCAGAGGATGTGGAACTGAGCACTTCCTGCGCCGGGCCGTCGGGATGACTCACTAGGACGATGAGATGGACGATCTTGCTTTCAAGGCACAGGTGCACAGATGGGCGATCGAGTGCGTTGCTCGCTCGTCGCTGCGCCAAGACCTGATCCTTCATGGAGGTTCGGTGTTCGCGTATTGCTTCGGCAGCGGTCGTGTGCCGAAAGACGTCGATTTCCGGCTCGCCAGCCACGTTCACGGCTCTCTCGCTCGGAACGACGACGGGTCGAGCTATGCCGCGCGCATCGGCGAGGTCCTCTCGGAATTCATGCCGCAGATTTGTCCTACGTGGATATCCCACGCAGAAAGAGTTCGGCAAGTCCTGCACGTTGATCTGTTTACGCCACGACGCGACGAAATCGGCGTAACTGATACAGAGTTCACTCCCACCTGCATGGTTCGATCAGAAGGCTTTGAATTGGCAATAGCCAACAAATGTTATCTACTCGCGGGCCTAGGCTCGCGCCCCCCCTCCGCGACGGATTTGTTTGACGTCGGCAGTCTTTTGCTGAGGCATTCTCTCCAACCTGCGCAGGTGTCAGCAATCGCCGCCATGATGTCACGGAGGCGCCAACGCGAAGCGCAGATTCGTCCCATTTCCATGACTCTACATCACGAAGATCTCGTTCTCCGACTGGACGAACGTGTTTCCAATGACTTCGAATTGCTGCGCGGTAGCATCCATGCCGCCTACCAGTTTGATCGAAAAGCAGCGATGGCAGTTGTCCTAAGCGCCTTAGAATCATTGCGCCGCTCTCTTGCGCAACCGGCAAATTCGTGAAGCGGCGCCCGAACAACTATCCAACGATCGAAGAACCTGCATTCCATGCTTATCCCCACGCCGACCTGTGATCATCACTCATGCGGCCGAATCATCCCTGCCGATCGCGGCCGCAGGTAGATGCGGTTCACGGATCGCTCTTGTCAACGAGCGCCCGTTGACAATAGACGCTATCCGAGGCCGCCTTCGTGTCAGCCATGCGTGGGGAAGGCCAGGCGCTTGCCTCGTCCACTTCGCAATACGGAATCGGTGCTACAGCACTATAGTCGCCATCGAACCGAATACCCCGGGAATGCGCACCAACCCATTCTTCCATTCCCATGGACACGCATGACTAACGATGATCGGCCGCGTCGGCATCGTAACCATACGGTATCCCCTGTCATAGGAATAGCTCGTATCATACCCGTATAGCCCTCTTAATGACGCGTCTATCCAAGTCTTCTCGTCACCCTTTGAACCTGGGCTCTGCACATGAGAAACCTCTGATACGACTGGAAGACTCCGCACGTTGTTGGAAATCTCCACCAACCTTCTCCAGTCCTTTGTGTATACGTCTGGTACCAGTGACACTCCACCACTAGTGAACACCGCCATCTGCCCAATACTGTCCAAGGCAAACCATTCCCAATCATCATCACTTATGAGGCCAATCATTTTCCCACCACCGCGGGTAAAGAGACGGGTTGAAATTGTGCGGTCGGAACAAACACGCTCTGCCCCCAATCGCTCTGGCAGCCCGGACACACTGGCACGACCTGGCCGGTTCGAGGTCGAACCGAACCCGTCAATACTAAGCCTCGGCTCATCCCGGGAGATGCGCCCACCGACGCGCCAGCCCACCATTCAGAACACTGACCGCCATTGAGCCTACCCTGAAGAGTAATCCCAGCGCCAATATCGCCAGTTAACAGGTTTGCAGCACCAGTTACCGATGCTGGGTATTGGCCACTCGGGTTTCTGAGATTAGTTACACGCACCACATCAACAAGGTCGTCGCGTAGAGCCTCGGCCTGCTGGATTTGGAATTCCGCCACCGATCGGCCTGCCACATACGAACTAGGTGACGGGTCCAACGGTCCGCCGATCCTCGTTCCAGAGTACCCCATGCTCCCAAGGTTTATGGCCGTGGAGAGCACAACTCCGCGGTAGGTTGGCGACACAGCCATCAGACCGCCGTTCAACTGGCGAGCTCCGCTACCTCCAAAGGCTAGGCCAAACGATACGTTGGCGATGCCGCCCCAGGTATCTCCGGAGCTGATTTGCTGAACACCGTTATAGACCTGATATCCTCCCACGCCGATGGATGCTGTGCCCACACCAATTTGGCCCCAAGCACCAAGGCCTCTAAACGCGCCGCTTGCTCCACCCAATGCCAAGACGTCGCCTGTGGTCTGGAATGTAGTGCGCCAGCTCCAGTTGTTGTCGTTGATTGCAAGTCTTGCTGCACCGCCTGGCAGCGCCCGAATAGACGTCTCAGCTGCGGCCGCCCATGCATTCGCCTCTGCTATCACGACGTTAATCTGTTCGTTATCGTCTGCCACACGATGGAAGAAGCGAACGACTTGGTCGCGGGTCAGTCCTGCGGGAAGAGTGACGATGGTAGAACTGTCGCCAACATAGTGCTTCTCGACACCCATCAAGCGGCCCATCCATCCGCCGTCATCAACGTGTCCGTATGTGATCGTTGCGCGTGTCGTGCCATCCGGCAGGCCAACGACATTCATCTTGACCCGCGCGAGTTCAGAGCTGCCTGTTCCGAAATCGCCTCTGAACTGCTCGCCCTGCGGGCTGATTGGCGACACCCGCTTAACTGGCGCTTTGTAGCTGTCAAGGATCGCGCTACTGCCATCGAATCCTCCGAAGTCAACGCTCATTCCCGTCGGGTCGTTCAAATTTATCGGATTGTTAAACACATACGCCGACACGTTGGTCCCCTGTTGGATGGGATCATCCGAAATGAACTTGCCCATCAATGCGTCGTAATAGCGAGCCTTGTAGAACCACATTCCTGTCTCGGCGTCGCGCTGCTGTCCGGTGAAGCCGAACCGGCGAATGTTGGCGACCGTCGCGGACGTCGCGTTGCCGAACGCGTCGTACTCGACGCTCGGGTGGACCGTGTTCAGTGCGTCCGACCAGGAGCCGTTCTGCGAGTAGACCGTGCGGATGCTCCCCTGCTGGTCCTTCCCGAACCAACGCACCTTGTCGACTTGCTTGCCACCGACTGTAATCTGGGAGGTCGGGTCGTCTTCGGCAAGGACGTCATCCACGCCCGCGCCGAAGAAGTAGCGAGAGAGAAGCTGCCCGTCGCTGTTCGTCGCACGAACCACATTCGAGCCGTCGAGGCCATAGATCTCGCGGTCGAAACTCCCGCTCCCTGCGCCATCGTCATCGATGCTCTTGCTGATCCGACGGTTCAGGACGTCGTAGCTGTAGCGGATCACCTGTAGGCGGGTGTTCGAAGACTCGGCCGCCGCGGAGGCGTACTTCACGATCCCGATCAGCCGGTCGCGGCCATCGAAGCTGTAACGCCAGACGGTGCCGTCCGACTTCGCCGTCTTGCGGTAGAGGTTGCCGACGTTGTCGTACTCGTAGGTGAACTGGCTGTCTTCCTTCAACCGGTTGCCGGCGCCGGTCGAGTTCGACACGACGCGCGGACCCGAGGTCCGGTTGTAGTTGTCGTCCGTCCCGTATGACGTACCGGTGTCGTTGGTCAACTGGTCGTCGGCGCCGTAAGCGAATCGCCTCTCCTCCTGACCGGCGGTATTCAAGGTGCCGCGATCTTCCGAGGTGATGCGACCGCGGTCGTCTCGGCCGTACGTCAAGTTGTCTGCTGTCAGCGGTGCCGCGATGTCGTGCATGACGCCATTGTTGTCGTAGTGATACGTCCAGGTGAGCGACTTCTTGTCGGTTCGAGACGCGCCGAACTGCGTCATGATCCTCTGGCTCACCTCGCCGCCCTGATTCGTGACATAGGTCACGACCTTCTTGGCGGTCGATGCGCCACTGCCGCCGGTCTGCGTGATCGAAGAGACGTGACCCAGTGCGTCGTAGGCGTACCACAGCGTCGAGTCGAGCTGTGCGGCGCTCGTGAGGCCGCCGGCGCGATAGGCCTGCGTGTTGTCCAGCAAGCCATCGGAATTGTACTGGCGCACAACGCCGCCGCGGGTGGCTGTCCAACTCGAAGGAGAGGCGGTCGGGTTGCTAAGCCCCTGCCACTCCTTGGTCACATGGCCGAGCACGTCATATTGATAGCCGATGTTGGGGTTTCGTGTGGACGCGGTGGCGTCGTCGCTGAACGAACTGAACGCCTGATCGACGATCGTCAGCACGCGATCGGCGTTGTCGTAGGTGTAGACGAACTGAGCGGCGGAGCGGAACCAGCCCCACGGGATCCCCGCACCGGAACTATTGTTGACCGTGATGTACCACTGCTCGCTCGACCGGCGGTTGCGGGGATCGTACGCATACGAAATCGTGAGGGGGTCGCCACCTGCGCCATCCGGAATACCGCCGCGATTCTGCTGGCGGACGGTGACGAGGTTGTCGTTGTCGTCGTACTCGCGGTGAACAGTGAGCGTTTGAGTCGCGGCGGTCGCGCGGTGCGTCGCCGCGTTAATCGGACCGAGTCCATACACGGTGCGGGTTGTGTCGGTCAGACGTCCCAGGACGTCGTACGTGTGCGACGTCGTATTTCCGGCAGGATCCGTCTCGACGCGAACCGTATTGTCCGGATAGTAGAAGTAGCTCTGCCCGCCGGACCGGAGCGCGGAGCCGGCCGAGTTGACCTGTTTCTGCGTGACGACGCGGTTGCGGCCGTCGTAGTCGGTGTGGGTCCGCGCCGCCGTCGACATCGGCGCGAACACGTCGGTTTGATTGCCGGCCTTGTCGTATTTGTACTCGGTCCAGCTCCGACTACGGATGCCGCTGCCATCCGGGTCGTTCTGCTCCACCCGCTTCACTTCACCAAACGGTGTGTAAGTCGTCGTCGCGCTCCGGGTCGACGCCGCGGCGTCGGTTAGCGCGCCATGCACCGCGAACGTCTTGCCGATGACCGTTTCGCCGAACCAGTTGTACTGTGTCGCCGAAACCTGATCGGCAGCGGCCGGGATCACGTTGAACTGAGTCGTCGCAAAAACCGCTGTCGAACGACCGGCTTTGTCGAACTCTCGCCGCGTGTAGACCCACTGGTCTTTCGATCGGTCATGCAGCGAAATGATTTGCACGGCGTCGCCGTGCGCATAGGTCGTCTTTGAATGAGAGAGAACGGTCCCCTGTGGTGCGGACGCATTCGTGCCCGCGATTTGCAGGACCGCGATCGGGCGTTGTAGTACGTCGTAGAAATTGACGCCAACGAGGCCGGCATCGGCCACATCGCTGCTCGGGGCCGTCGTGCGCATCACGTTGCCAGCGACGTCGTACTCGGTCGTGTAGTCGGCGACCTTGCCGTTCACTTCCGGCAGCGTCTTGCGCACCAGTCTGCCGAGGTCGTCATAGGCGAAGGTCGTCGCGTAGTTGCGGCCGTCCACGACCTTGGTCACTTCACCCGTCGCCGACCGGAACTCTTGCGTGGAACTCTCGGCGGCTGCGCCGTTCATTCGACTCGTGGTGGTCTTCAGTGCCACGTCGTCGTAATCGTAGTGAACGTGTCCGACCGTTTGATTGGCATGCGCGGTCGACTTGCTGCCCCACACCGATCGGACGTCCTTGGGTCGTCCGCTGGCGTCGTAGGTCGTCCAGACGTAATCCGCTTCCGCACGCGTGTTTTGCGTAGCGCTGTTCGAGACGGGAACGAGCGGTTGATACTGCTTCGAGACTCGGCCTGCCCGGTCGTACTCGATCCAGGTCGTGAAATCGATACTGGACGACGCGCCGGCGGTAGCCGCAGTGAACCACACGTCGTAGTCGCTGAAGCTCCCCGCGGCCCTCGGATCGCTCTGCGCGATAGCGCGTCCCGCCCGGTCGTAGGCCGTGCGGCTGAGACGGTCGTCACTGGTCGTGTCCCCCCGCTGAGTCACCTCGATCGGTCGTCCGCTGGGGTCGTAGGTCGTGACAGTGATCCGACGCGGCACGCGTCCTTTGACGTCCGCAGTGGTGAACAGGTCGAACTTGAGGAAACGGTCCCATCTGACGTTCTCTCGGCTCATGTCGAACGAGGTCACACTGTCCGGGTTGCCATCCGGATTGAAATGCGTGACGACGAACTGCCCCGTGTTCGACCGCAGGTCAGTGACCCTGCCGAGTGCGTCGCGGCCGTAGACGGTCGTCCGCCATGGCGTCTCGGCGATGTCCCGGTTCTCGTCCGCGCCGTACCAATCTGCCTGAATCGGCTCGCCGAACGCGTTGTAGGTGGTCACCGTCTTTTGCTCGGCCGCGTCCGTGACGATCGCTGCATATCCGAAGTGATCGTAGCTCGTCTCTGCCACTGACTCCGGCCCCGAGCCGTAACGGTTCTTCCCTCCTTCGCCGGCTTGCGGTGGTTTCTGTTGCTGCTGCGCCGTATGGGTGGCGTAAACCTTGCGCGGTGCGGACGCACGCACGACCTGCCCCGCCCCGTCCAGCATCGTGCGGGTGTAGCCGCCCTGGAGCGAGAGGGTTGCCGTGGTTCGGTTCCGCGCATCAATCACGTAGCGAATTTCACGTGCCGCGTCCGACTCCCGTGGATTGCCCATCACCCACGTGCGCGAAACCTCAAGGTTGCCGAACGAATCATAGGTGCTGGTCGACTTGAAGACCTGGCTGCCGTTGACCGTTCGCACGACCTGGGTCGGCCTTCCGCCGAGGTCGTAAGTCGTGTTGGTGTAGCGCCCCAGGGCATCGCGCGTCTGCGTCAGCAACTCGTCCAGATAGCTATACTCAGAACGAAGCTTCAGGCCGTTCGGATCGACGATCTCAACTCGTTTGCGACCCAGTTGGTCGTAGGCAAACGACACGGAATCGCCTTCGCCATTAAGATACCCCTTGGGATTCCCGAAAGCATCGTAGGTGTAGGTGCCCACCGTCGTCTTCGCGTTTTCCGCGTCCGAGTAGCGATGGTACCGCCTCTCGAACGCGAGGTTTCCGTTGGAGGGGTTGTACTCATAGAAGACGGTGTACCGCAGCTTACGCCAGTTCGACGCGCCGCTGACGTTCCCGTTGGGTAGGCGCTTGGTTTCGATCTGCCCGTAGGGCGTATAGGTGAACGACGTGGTATTGCCCGCAGCATCGGTGACATTGGCGACGTTGCCCGTCGTCGCGTAATAGCCTTGCGTGGTCGTCCGTGATCCGTTCACGACCACCTTGGAAACGGCTTCTTTTCGACCGTTCGCCTGAGCGGGATCGGCGTACCACGTTTCCGTCAACACGCCATGAGGCGTCGTCGTCTGCCAGTAGTCGTACGAACGCGCCAACTGCCAAGTGACGTTTCCGTCCCCGACCTTCTTCTCCTTGTTGCGACCCAGGTCGAATCGGCCGTACCGAAACGCCGTCGTGAGATTGTTCTCGTCCGTCACCGAACGAATGAGGAATTTGCGGGGGTCGTTTGACCCCTGTGGTCCGTAACGGACCCAAGTCTGCTCCACCCGGCTTCGGTCGGAGTGGATGGTGCGCGTCACCAGGGAGTCGCTGTTGAACTCTACCGTCTTGGCGTTGCCGTTCTGGTCGATGTGTTCGACGTCGTGCAGGTACGGCGACCCGCTCCCAGCGAAGAGCTTTGAGGTGAACAGGTTGTACCGGAAATACTCCGTGCCCTTCACCGTCGCCGTCGGATCGGCGTCCGTACCGGAATACTCCGTCGTGCTGAAGGCACGGCCGTTGGCGTAGTAGGAAAACCCGTGGGCGGCACGCACATACGGGCCGTCTTTTCTCACGATCGTTTTTAGCAACCCGCTGCGCCGATCACCTGCGTTGTCAATGTAGTCATACGCCGTTGTCAGGCGGCTTCCTAACGCATCTGTCGCGAGCTTGGCCTCTTGAGACGTGTAGAGCCGCAAGTAGAGCGTGGAGTCGCCCGACGTTGCCCGGTACAAGTCGTATTTCCACACGCGGCCGAGGGTGTCACTCAGCGTCAATTTCCGAGACGAGACGACGCCACCGCTGAGGGTGTCGGTCCACGAAAGCAACAGGACCGGCTTAGCCGACGGTTGGTGAGTCACCGCGTCGATCCGGTAGACACTGCTGAACAGCTTCGAGCGGCCTGCGTAACGCACTTCGACGCCGTTTCCAAGGCGATCGACCACGCGCTGCAGTCGCCCTGCCGTGTCGAAGATGCGCTTCGCCCCATCCTTATCGACGTAGGTGTATCCAGTGCCGTCTGAGGTGAATGTGCCAAACACTCCGGACGGATTCTCCCAAGTGTTCGTCGAGCCATTGTGTACGAAGCGATACTGCTCGCCCTTGGAAGAGACCCACAAGGCAACATTGCCATCGATCTTGATCCGATCGCAATACGAGAAAAGCCAGCCGCGTCCGAATCCGTAGTCATCCGTGACGGACGAGTCGTAGTGACGCTCGAACGGTACGGACATCCCAGGCATCGGCACAGTGAAGTCGGTCTCGTCGTGGTAGACGGCCCCACTGACCATGTTCACGGGGTCACCGAGCAGCCCGCCGAAGTTCCCGCTCAGGTTGGTGATGTCAGTCTTGGGTAACTGTAATTGGAATTCACTCGGCAAGGTCGGCAGGGTCGGCAAGATCGTCGGCGACAGCGCATTGAAATTGTAGAAATTGTTGGAGGCGTTCGTGTAACGCGTCAGGCCGCCGCGATAGCTGCCGTTCGCGTCGAAAATCAACGAGCCGATTCCCGTGATGGGGTATCTGCCTGGGTTCGCCGGATCATAGGGACCGGCGTACTGCCTTGCTTCAGCGACCGTAGACCGCCCATTCAGATTGTTGATTTGGCGATCGGGAACAACGAACACCAAGCCAGGACTTCGCTGTCCGACCTGCTGCCAAGCCTCGATAATATTGACGATCGTGTTTTGCGCGGTCGAATCCCATTGCCCGCTGGGCCAATCGGTTTCTGCCGCGTGAGTTTTGAAAAGATCGAGAATCGGCAACGGCGTGTTCGTGCCGCCGGTGAGGTCACGACCGGTCGGCGAGGAGGAGTTGCCGATGAATTCGTACAGGGCCGGGGCCTGTGTTCCCGCCATGAACGACTGCAGCACTTTCGTAGTCGAGTACGCCTCGATGTTTGTCGTCCGCTCGATCGTGTCCGATTCGAGCCAGCTTCGATGCGCTGCATATACAACAGCGGCCTCGTTCGAGATGGTGTAGTCATGTTTAGGAGCTGCGATTGTCGATCCCGGCAACAGTTGATAGCTGAGCGAAACAAACTTCGGTAGAACTCCACCCTTGATGTCAGTATAGATTGTCGCGCTGCCCCCAGATGGCAAGTTATCCGTGACCGCTGTTTTGTTAAAATCCGAATCATAGAAGATGTACGGATTGATCAGCCCCGAAGTCGAATCAGACCTAGTGATGGCGCCATTCCGCGCATACACTCCGGTGATCAACCCGAGACCAACGCTGAAGCCCCAGGAGTATGACGAGTTGGTGTACCCAGCAATCGCGTCGGCCGCAGCGTCAGCTTGAGACACGAAGTCCATCGCCATCAAGCTGAGAAGCTTTGACTGATAACTCTGCTGCAGGTCGGTCTCTGACAACGTCACGGCGCTCGCCTGAGCATTGGCTCGCTCTTGGACCCGAGCCACATCAGCTCGAGAGAACTGTTGCGAATCGACCATCAGCGCGACTGGATCGCCAAGCGTTCTCTGCCACTCGACAGGCTTCGCATCGTTGTAGAGCCATTTGTGCCATATTTTTGCAGTAATCTTGATCTTGGCGTCCGCAACCGTGACCGGCCACTTCTTGACAAACAAGTCTTGCGCCTTGCCGGTCGTGAGATCCTTCACCAACGTCTCACCACGGTACAGATGGGCCACGAGGAACGATGCGGAGCCACTGCCTGGCTGCGTATAGCGGGTTTCGAAGTCATAGCGAACGGTAAGTGGCTCGTTGCCCATGTCGGGGAGCAATACCGTCACCATTGGTGGCGTTGTCGTCGAGAGTTGACGTCCTGCGGAATTGTAGCTGACGTCCTGAAGTACCCCGTCGCCGGTGATCTTCAACTCCAGGTGATACGCATTGTCAACGTTCAGCCCGCCAAAATCCACAACGAAGCCGCTAGCCCACCCTGCATACACTTCGGCGGGATCTTGGTCCTTCAGGCTCGGCAGCGCGTCAAAGCTCCGAGTCTTGATTGGCCCCACATACGCCAAGTCGGCCAGCGAGGTGTGCCCGGACATCCCGTCCGTACCTGTGTCGCGCTGAATGTACCGGCTCAACTGCGACTCGAAGTATTCGAGCGGGTTTTCACGTGTTTGCTTCCAGAACCCGGGCATCCCGGTCTGATCATTCGGATCGGGCAGTTCATGGAACTGGGCGCTCGGATTGACGCCCAACCCGGCGTGCCAGGTGCGCGTCTCACGGAATTTCCAGGAGGGATCGATATCGATCGGCGTGTCGATCCAACCCGGTATCTTCACGCGAAGCCAGACATGAGTCCATCCCAACTTGGTCGGCGTCCCATCGGGATCCTGCGTCGTATTCGCGTCGTCGAAGGACTCACGCGGCAGAAGCTCCAGAGCGGCGCTTCCGTCGGCATCCGGGCTCAGTCCGAGCCACTTCTTCACCAACTCAGTCGGCGCGCTGACATGCCCTTCCACCAACTCGATCGTCGCGCCACCGGCGTGGTTGATCACGTTGTCCAGCTCGACTTCGCCAACACGGCGATATCCCACGCATTTCCGGAGCGCGTGGACTTCGTTGCGTCTGGCCCCTTCTTGTAGCCCATGTACGGCGTAAACGCGATGTTGTTGTACACCCATTCGAACACGCTGACGATCTGGCGTTTCTTCGCGGCCGTAACCGTCAAACCTGACGCCAGCGAGTTCATCTGCGGCGGCACGTACGTGACGGTGAGCGGTGCGGCTGCATACGTAGTCGTTCCATCACTGGTGCTCGCGGTGACATTGATCTGGTACACCCTTGGCTGGCCGTCGGTCACCGCAGCGTATGCGTGACTGCACAGGTTCTCGAAGTCGAAGTTGCCGGTCTGCGCTTGCGACACGACCTGCGGTTCAGTCCCATCGCCCCAATCGACCGTCCACGTGAGCGCCATCGCTGCCGCCGTGTCGGCTCGACTCAGCAACAACGGGTAGTCCGGATAGACGACCGTGGCGGGCCCGAATGCTTCAATCCGCGGCAACTTGGGCGTCACTGAGACGGAGGCCGACATTGCGGATCCGGCTTGCTCCGCATACGCGGCGATGACGAACGTGCGCGGGAGCGCGGCATCCGACGGATCGGTTCGATAGTCCGACTGACCGGGCCCGATGTCATCCAAACGGACACTGTCGGTGTCGGCGGGCAGCGTGCGAACCAGTGTGTACTGGCCTGGGCCGTCGACCTCGTAGAGCCGGAATCCCTGCTCGTTCGTCGAGGCATCGATCCACTCCAGGAGAACCGTCCCGTCGTCCTCTGCGGTTGCGGTCAGGTTCGTCGGTGCTGCGACACTGCGGGCGGCATACACAATGTCGCTCGGTTGGGCAGCTCCGTAGCCGTTACGGGCGATGACCCGATAGGCGTACGTGTGGCCCGGATCAATAGCGGTGTCGTCGAAGCTCGACGCGTCCAGGTTCGCGGCCATGGTTACCCACGCGCCGCCCTGATCGCTTCGTTGCACGTCGTACGTGCTGACGTTGGCGCCCTGATAAACCCAAGTCACATGAACCGACGATGTGGCGGTGATGTAGGTCGCCGCTACGTCGGCAGCCGGCGCCGGAACCGGACCTGCCGGTTCCGTCTGCGCCGCAAGGGTCAGCGGTCCCGCTGAAGCGCTGTGGCCAGCAGCCACGAGCGTGGTGAGCCGAATCATGTAAGCGTGATCTGCGGTGAGCCCCATGAGCGCATAGGTGGTCAGGTCGGGACCCACCTCGGCGACGACGGCAAACGTACTACCCCCGTCAGACGACAGCTCGATCCGATACCCTGTCTCCAACAGGCTGTTGTCGTTCCAGCTTAGCGCGATCGAGGTCGGCCCCGTCGACACGGCACCAAGGTCCGATGCCGAGGCGATCGGCGTGGAGACCGACGCGACGTTGCTCGGACTAGCCGATGCCGCGCCGTTTAGCGCGGTGACGCGGTAGCGGAGTGTCGCCCCTTCGGGCGCAGTATTGTCAACGAACTCGGCGGACGCTTGAAGGTCCTCAGCAATCGTCGACCAGGTGACACCGTCGGTCGAACGTTGCACGCGCGTGGCGACTGACATCGCACTCTCTGTCGTCCAATCGAGTGCGACGAGCCCGTCGGCGTCAAGACTTGCGACCAAGTTCGAGTGTGACGCCGGCACCACGCTCACGTCCACGCTCGCCGAGGCGATTGTCGCACCGTCTTGGACAAGGCTAATCTCGACGGTTGCCGCCCCTGCGCCCGACGCGAACACATGACCGAGTGTGAGGGTGCCACCGCCCGTAAGGTCGCTGGGGGCGTATGCGATCGGATCTTCTCCGTCGCCCCAATCGACCAAGATCGACGTGGTGGTGTCACTGGGGGCGACCCCGGAAACCAACCACATAAAACTTCCCGCCGCTCCCTCCGAAACACTCAAGTTGCCGTTGGTGGAGACGACAGTGGGTGCCGCGGGTCCAGAGAGTTGGAACGTCACCGGGGCGGTCGTGATGTTTCCCACCGTAGCCGTCACCTGGTAGCTGCGCGACCCATAGGTAAATGAGTGAGTTGCCGTTGTCTGACTGATGGGCAGTACGTCATCGGTTCCGTCGTCCCAATGCACGACCCAATCGGTCAGCCCGCCCGTATCCGACACAGCAAGCGTGACGGTCGCGTTGTACGGGGCCGTTCCGGTGGCACCACCCGTGAGCGAGGCGGTTCTGACTGCCCCGGTGGTCACCACGGCGTCCGACACGCTGAAGGGCGAAACCCAAGGGTCATTCCCTACGGCGGCGACTCGGTATCGATAGGTAGTGCTCGCAGCCAACTGCCCATCGGCGTACTCGAACTGACCCGACCCGTCCGCGACGTCAGCGGGCGACGGTTGTCCGATCGTCGTCCACGTCGCGCCGTCAGTACTGCGCTGGACCACGAATCCGGCGATTGAGCCCACTGCGCCCTCGGGATAGGTCCACGCCAGATGCACAGCATCCGCGCTGTCTGCCGTTGCCACCAAGTCGTCGGGTACCGCCAGGGTTGCGTCGATCGTCGCCATTGCCGGGGCGGAGCTCTGCTGCGCGGTGAACGCCGACACGCGGTAAACGTACCGATCAGCGGCCGACACATTCGTGTCCGTGAACGTTGACGCATTCGCCGCCAGTGTCGCGAGGCGCGTCCAATTCGCCGGGTCGGCTGGATCAAGTCCGTCCGTGAGCCGGTCGACCGCAACGCCGGTTTCGTCCGACGCCGTGTCGCGCCAGCTCAGGGCCAGATCTCCGTTGCCGAGAGACCGCACGGCCAGATCATCCGGCATCGGCAGCACCGTGGTCGCCGACTGGCGATTCGACGTAAAGGAGTATTCCGTGGACGCATCGACCGTCCGGTAGGTGCGGACACGATACCAATACCGCTTGCCCTCGTGCAGCCCCTCATCGAGGTACGCTCGGGCGTCCTTCCCGACCCGGGCGAGGTAGGTGAAGTCGTTGCCGTTGACGCTGCGGAAAATGTCGAACCCCTCGTAGTCGCCCGCCACGGAGGCAGTCGGCGCCGCCCAACTGACTGCGATGGAATGGTACGTGTCGGCACCCTCTCCCAGCGGCAGTGTCGCCACGAGTTCACCCGGACTGTCAGGCGGGGCCAGGAGCGACGTGTTGTAGTGGGCGGCGAGTGACAACAGGTCGGTGAAGTTCACGAACGTGTCGTAGTTGATGTCCCCCTGGGAGTAGACCGCGTCACCGAATCCGTAGTTCTGCGCGAGGGCGAGCAGATCGGCGAAATTCACGAAGGCGTCGTTGTTGACGTCGGCGATCAGGAAGTGGGCCTTGGCGATGACTTCGTTGCCGGGCGCGGTCGTCGAACCGATGTACTGGCCCGCGCCGTTGTGCAGCTTCCCCTCGTGAATCACCAGCTCGTAATACCCCTCGGCCCACACGCCGGCCGGCCCGCTCCAATCCGCCGGAGGCGCAACCGCGGCCGTTGCAAAAACGTACCGGCCGTCCTCACTGAGTTGCAGGTCGGTCAACGGGACGCTGATGCCGGACGGAATCATGCGCAGTTCGCCATCCGAAGCGCTCAGACCGCCCGCCGCCGTCACAGGCTGGTCGAACCACACCGCGATCCGGTGCGGAAGGTTGTCCACATCGATGCGGCTGTCGAGCAGCGCAGGCGGACCGGCAAGTGTGGAGATGCTGATCTCGACGGGCTGGGACACACCGTCAGCGCTGACCGCGCGGATGCGATAGGAGTACGTCTGAAGCGCGTTGAGTTGCGATACGAGCAGCGTGTTTTGCCCGTTCACGTTGACGACTGATGAGGCATCGAGCTCGTCCCAACCGCCAGCGGGGTTGGAGCGCATCACCTCGTACGACGCCGCCTCCGCGCCGCCGTCCGCCCAGTGCAGCGTCATCTCGTTGTGGGTCAGACCCGTGATCGAGATAGCCCCGGGCGTCGGCAGCGCATTGCCGGATGACGCAGACTTCACGGCAGAAAAACCCGAACTCTCGATCGCCGCTTCGTTGGTGCCGAGCGCGGCGCGGACGCGGTAGTAGTAAGTCGTGTTCGGCGCCGCCGCGCTGTCATCGACGAAGCTAGTGGCGTCAGGCACGGTTTGCGCTAGCGCGGTGAAATCCTTCCCGTTCGTGCTGACCTGAATGACGTAGCCGTTGTCATAGGGGCAGTCATCGACCCATTGAAGCTCTCGGGCGCCATCGGGGCGTACCCACACGCTTAACGTGCTGCCGTATTTTCGCAGCCGCTTCATCGTGGACCAGCTCACCAGCTCTTCGTCTGCCGAATCGACGGCCCCGCTGTAGTTGAGGTCGCCCAGCGAATAGAGGACTGGACTGGGCGGCGAGGCTTCCCCGTGAAGCACAACGTCCAAGTCGGCCTGGTTCGAGGCCCGATCGTGGTCGGCATCGCCCGACATGAAGAAGAAGTCGAACGAAGACGTCGCCGCCAGTGGCTCTCCAGCAGCGTTTGTCACATCGTCGGCGTACAACGTCGCGGAGTAGTCGAAGCCACTGGCCATCTGCCCGGTTCCCGTCCGGGTAAAGGTCGCGACGTTGGTGGCGTGGTCGTAACTGAGCGAGAAGTATGACGACCCGTAGCGCACGGCGTCGTAGCCGTAGCGGTGGACGTACAGGTCGCTTACCGAAAGACTGGCGGA
Organism: Tepidisphaeraceae bacterium; assembly: GCA_047600945.1. Classification (GTDB taxonomy): domain Bacteria; phylum Planctomycetota; class Phycisphaerae; order Tepidisphaerales; family Tepidisphaeraceae; genus JASGKC01. Next base: position 462,880 of record JASGKC010000001.1, read on the forward strand.
AACGTCCTGATCGAATTGGAACGCAACGCGGTTCGGAAGCGTGTCATACACGAAAGCCGAGTCGATCACGTGTGGCGCACTGAGCAGAGTCCGCTGTTCCAGCGGATTCAACCGCATCGAACGGAGACGCAGAATCGATCGCCTAGAGCCGCGTGTTTCACCAGATGCCAGCACCCGCCCAAATGCAGCGCCGATCGAAGCAACGACTTGGTCAATGGCGCAACCGAGCACGGAACGAATCCGCTGCGTTGACATGTGGAATATCCGGATTTCAGGCGGGAGGAATGTAGCGCCCCGCACGCGTCGTCCGACCCCCAGCGATCCCCTCGGACACCGGTCTCCGAACACACGAGTCGACGGCATCCGCGATGTTACAGAAGAGTCCGACGCCCAACCAGCGGAAAATCTAGGATAGACGGCACACGCCGTTCAGGCGCCACCGTCCCATGGCGAATACCTCTCGCTACACGTGACGCGAACGCACGATGCCGCGCATCACGCCGACCTCCGACTTCGATTGGCGTCGTAACCGATCCGCGGCACACCGCACCGCGGCGTTCGCCGCGCCGACGCGCGGGCCGACGTCGCGACTTATCCACAGCCTGCATGCGACAAGCGCCCATCGGGCGTGTTAAGATGTAACAGTTCGGGGCGATCCGCGCCTCGGGCGGGACGTTCGCTCCCGTAATCATCAATCACTTCATGCACCACGAATCCCACCGCCGACGGCAGGCTCGCGCCAACGCTACGCGCAAAGGTCGCTTTACCACCGGCGTCAGCCTGGAACCGGAGGTCGTCGCCTACCTCGATGACTTGGCGGGCCGGATGCGTCTGACCCGCAGCTACGTGCTTAACACTATCGTGTACGAGTACGCCCGGCTCATGGAACGCCGCGACCTTCGGCCGCTGTCGGGCGTGCCGGGCGCGATCCGCCTGTAGTTCATTCACGCACGCCCTGTACCGTGACGCGCACGGCGGCCGAGTGTGCCATCCACCGCTTCATGCCCCGTGCCCACCCTTTCACAACTGAAACGATCGTCCAAAACCATCCTTCCGAGTTCCAAGGCTTTCGTTCGCCGTCGTCGAACACCGTCTACACGCCGAACCAGTTCTTCGACGTCGTGCTCCGCACCGCGTCACGCGGCTGCGTCCGCGTGGTCAGCCACCTAATCCGCCAGACGCTCGGCTGGAGCGATCGCGCGGGCAATCCCCTGCGCGAACGACACGCCGTCAGCTACGCCGAATTCGAGCACGCCGGCGTCGGAAAGGACACGATCAAGGGCGCGATTGACGAGGCCGTTGAACGCCGATTCATCCGCTGTGTGCGTAAACCCCGCGCGGCGGGCCGCGGGGCGAGCCCCGTCGTCGGTCTTTACGAACTGCGCTGGGACGAGCGCGCAAAATATGTCAATGAAGCGTCCCGCTTCGAGGGCTTCTTCGCCGGCGAAGGGCATCGGACGCACATCCCGAATCAGTATTTCGACGTGGTGGTGTCGGGCGAACCCCTCGCGGTCATGAAGGCCGTCGGCGCGGTCATTCGCTTCTCGATTGGCTTTCAGACCAAGTGGGGACACCGACGCCAGGAGATCGCCCTCTCCTACCGCGACATCCAGCGCTACACCAACACCCGCAGTCCGCGCGCCCTAAGCGGTGCCCTGCGGATCGCGCTGGGGAAGAACTACCTCGCTCGCGTCGCCGAGGGCTACTTCGATCCGAACGGCGGTACGCTCAACGCCAAGGCCTGTTACGCCCTCAAGTGGCTCAACCCGGCGGCGGGCGATCAAGGCACTCGGAATAGGATAGCCGTGTTCGAAACGGCCGGACCCCACTCGGAAACGGATAGCCGGGACGCTCGGAAAAGGATAGCGGCCGAGCACTCGCAAACGGATAGCGACATAGAAACAACAGAAAGAAAGAACACCAACAAACAACAGCTGCGCGCCGTCGACGATCCTGCTGCTGTCGTCTTCAAAAAGTTAAGAGGCGAAGGGTTCGACGCCCGTGCCGCCGAGGCGATCGCGTCGAAGCATCCGGCGGAGCGGATCGAACGTCAGCTCGCCTGGATCGACCGCCGGAAAGTGAGCGCGAACCGTCTGGGACTGCTCCGCCGGGCGATCGAGCAGGACTGGGGTCCGCCGGACCAGCACACCGGCTCGAACTTTCGTCGACGAAAGTTCCGAGCGTCGCACGACGAGGTCGCCCATCGCGGCCACAGCGCAGCGGAAGCGCTGAATGTCGCAAGACGACGATTTCTCGGCGATCCCACTACTACCAACTAACAACTATCAACTTCTTCATGAAAATCATCTCAGCCATCAATGCCAAAGGGGGATGCGGCAAGAGCACCATCGCCATGAGTCTGGCCAGCGCCCTGGCCGGACTCGGCTATCGCACGCTCCTTATCGACATGGACCCGCAGGCACAGGTCACGCAGTGGCTGGCCGCGGGGGACGGCCTCTCGTCGGACGGCACGCTCGTGCAGGCGATGGCCGGCCGCGCCTTGCTTGACGACGTGATTCAGGTCACCGGCATCGAAAACCTGTCGTTCATCGCGTCCAGCCAGCAGCTCGAAGACCTAGGCCGGCAGATCACCGACACCGAGGGCTACGCGACCCTCCTGGCCACCCTGCTCGCGGGCGTGACGACGCCGTTCGACTTCGTCGTCATCGACTCGCCGAACCAGATCAGTCCGGTCATGGAGAACGTGATCTACCCGACCGACGTGTTCGTCGTGCCGTTTGAGAGCACCAAGGCCGTCCGCTCGTATGCGAACTTCTTCCAGTTGCTGGTGAAGGTCCGCCATGAACAGGAGGCGAGATTCGAGCAGGGCGACGTCGATTCGGAAGTGAAGATCCTGCACGTGCTGTCCAACCTCAGCAAGCAGCCGGGCCTGCGCAAGCGCGTCGTGTCGACCATCGAACTGCACAAGATCCCGCTCGCCAGGACCGAAGTCCGCACCTGCGGCTGGCTCGCCCAGGTCGACGAGCACGGCGCGAACATCTTCAGCTATCGCCCGCACAGCAAGGGCGCCGAGGACATGGCAAACCTGACCTACGAAGTCCTCGATCTGCTCGGCATCGATCGTCCGTTCGACCTGCTCCAACGCGAGGCGGCTCATCCACCTGCCGCCGAGCAAAGGGACACGGGGGAACATCCCGCGCCCGACGCATCGGCTCATTACCCGCTCATCACCAACACCCATGACACAACTGCCTAAAGGCAAGACCCGCCTCGATCTCATCCGCGAAGGACTGGTCGGCGGCTTTCAGAAGCGCGGCCGGCTCGTCGTCGGTCTCGACAAGCTCGTCGAAGACCCGCGGAACGAGCGCCGCACGTTTCGGGAGATGGACGCGCTGATCGCATCGATCAAGTCCGTCGGACTCGTCGAGCCGATCACCGTCGCCCCCCTGGAAGGGGAGAGTGGCCGCTACCTCATCGTCACCGGGCATCGCCGCTTCCGAGCGGCCAGGGCGGCCGGCCTCATTCAGGTCGAAGTCCTGATCCGTGACCCCGACGACGAGCGCACCCGCCGGCTCAAATCAATCGTCAGCAATGTGCAGCGTGAAGATGTCGGTGCGATCGAACTCGCCGAAGCGCTTCAAGGTCTGCTCGACGACCGCGCGTTCAAGAGCCAGCGTGATCTGGCCAATGGCATCGGCAAGCCGGAGGCGTGGGTCAGCACGATGCTCCGCATCCTCAGCCTGCCGGTCACGCTGCGCGAGAAGCTTTCGTCGACGAAAGTTGCGATCGGCTACGACGCCGCCGGCGACATCGCCCGGCTGAATCGGGAAGAGGACCAGGCCGAACTGGTCGACGCGCTAATCGCCGGGGCGAGCCAGGACGACATCCGTGCCCGCATCCGCGTGAAGAAGGGGTTGCCGCCCGTCCAGCGCAAGACCGTCGATGCGCCATCGCTGTCCATCAGGGTCGACCCGCCGAAGCCCAAGCGCGTCTATCACACCAAGCACAAGGCCGTCGTCATCATCCAGAGTGAGACCCACCGACTCACCGGCGACCAGGTGATCGAGGCCCTGCAGGAAGCACTGGGCCACGCGGCGAGCGGATCGGCCAGCGCGACCCACTGACGCACGCAAGCAGGCCGCTGATGCGGTGATCCGATTCATCAACGCGTTCTCATACAGAACGCGTTTTGTTTTGGGGGACATTCACGTCTCACCGATGAAACGGGTGTTCATTGATGCCTCGGCTTGCTCGAACGACTTTGTTCCGATCTCCGCGGCAGCCCCAACGGCGCGAGTGGCTGCCAACCACTTTATGCTTGCAGATGTAAGCATTGCAGGTAGCATGCCCGCATGCCCAGATCACTTCCTAATGAACGCGAGGCGATCTTCCTGGCCATCCTAATGGGTGGCCAGGAGAAATACGGCCGCGAAATCCTGAAGGACTTCGAGGTTAGGTCGAATCGCAAGCTGCCGATTGGTTCTCTCTACACCACGCTCGATCGAATCGAGGCAAAGGGCTTCCTCCGCTCGAGAGAGGGCGAGCCCAATCCCGAGTTGGGGGGTAATCGTCGCCGGTTCTACAAAATCACGGGTGCTGGGGTTGCCGCCCTGAACGAACTTCGCCAGATGATGACATCGCCTGGAGTCACGGGGGCGGCACATGCGTAAACGCGCTTGGAGGATTCTCTGTCATCTCCTGCGCACGCCGAAAGCGATCGGATTCGCGATCTTGATCGTAACCGTGCTGGGCGCGGATGCGGCCGGACTGCTGTCGGTTGCCACGATGTGGCATGGCTTGGCCATCCCGCTGGTGGCGTTCATGGGCTTGGTATGGCTGTGCTTTGGTGTCCTCACCTTTTGGTGGTTCGGCTCCTGGAAATGCGCCCTTCCAGTCGCGGCACTGATGCCGTTGGCAGTCTTCTGGCAGATCGTGTCAACACTTTGGGCCAAGGCATCTCGCTTTCTTCTGCGACGGAGTCTCGGCAATCCAAGTCCACAGACGACGCGCTCGCGTGGCAAGCCCGAGATGATCGCGTTGTTTTTCAGCGCGCTGATCCCCGGAAAGCACCGCAGTGAAGTGCGGTGCGACATGCTGGAAGTCATTTCCGAATGTCGAGAGGACGGACGGTCGGAATCTTGGCTGTCGGCATTGGCGATATGGCATGTTGCATTGCACTTGGCCAAACTCCGCTGCGTTGCCGTGGTTCTGCTGCTGAAACGAATCGCCGTTGGCTGAGAGGGGCGTGTGATGGCTGAAAGTCTGCCTTGGTATCTTCGTGACAGTGTCTACGACAACTGCATCCGCGTACCACTGTACGGCTCCCTGCTGGTTACCGCCGTCTCAACCGGAATCGTTGTCGCCTGGGCTGACGATCCAACGGCGCATCCGCAGTTGTTGATTGCCGCTTTGCAGACCGCGAATTCGTTGTCCGCGGTTGTTCTTGTCGCGGAACTTGTGGCAGTCTGCGTCGCATTGGCTGGCTTTGTCCTGGCGATGGTCGTGTGCTTGCAGGCCATAACGTGCCGGGAGGCTGTAGTCGTCGCACCAACCGTTGCGAGGTTTCTGCCAGCACGGTTGCGCGGCGACGCCATGAGCACTCTGCTGGAGATAGCCGCCGAGGAAAAAGCGACAGGCGCACGACCGTCCGCCGTCTTGATGCGCTTCCTCTGGCGTGTGGTCAAACTGGCGATTCGGCTCCGGCTGTCAGCGCTGGTCTTTGCCCGGCGTTGAATGCCGAAACGATGTCACTTGCTGCAGTTGTAAGGGTCCGCCGAGAAATCCTGGCATAACGATCGTGGAGACGCCGCCCGTCCTGCGACCGGCAAGCAGTCTCTGCTCCCCAAGGTCCATCGGACAAGTCGCCCGCGCAGGGCGCGGCTTGGTTCAAGGACACGCAGCGCGTGTCAGATCCCAAGGTGGAAAGCCACCCTTCCGCGCGGTCTTCCGCACACGGCGGAAGCCCCCGCGGGCGCGGAAACCGCGCAACCAACGGGTTTGAGCCGCCGTTGTCGGGGCGTTGCCGCCCGCGACGTCCCCGGACCCGGCCGCCTGCTCGCGATGGGATTCCCACCGCGAGTCGAGCGCTGTCCTTTACGCGAGTCGCTTTAAGGACAACCCTCGCCGACGGGTCCGCGCGCCGATCGGGATCATCGATTCCCGCCCGCCACGCACACCCGTCGGTCAGGCCCGGAACAGTTCCCTGACCGGGTCCGGGGACGTCGCGGCCGGCCCCCCGAAAGCTTGGGGCCGCCCCGACAACGGCGGCTTACCCGACGCACCGCGTCGGATGGCAATGACGGGCGCTGAACGTGCCCGACGCGCCGCCGCACGGTCGCATCTCCGGACGCCCACGCGGCAATGCCGCTCTGCGTTGTCGCGCCGGTTCCGTCCGGCACGCGCTGACGGAACCGCGGCCGACTGGCGCCAAAGATTCTCAAGGTCACCGCATCACTTATTCGCCAGACTGTCAAGTTCCGTCAGAGTGTGGGGCAGGGGATAGGCGCGGGGATCATGAGCCGACGGCACGCCGCCGCCTTCGACCTATTCCGCGTGAACGCCATCTCGTTGGCGCAACGCCGTCACTCCGGCAAGGGGAGTTGATTTGCGATCCGCAACCCGATGGATGGCCGCTCGGAAATTCGACGTGCCGGCGTCACGCCGCCGCTCAACAAGGCCCCGTCATCCCTGATGGGTCGTGAAATAAATGTTGTGCGACCCATGCAGTGAATCGTCCCCCGCACAGGCGGATCAACTTTCGGACGGGTCGTGCAGACTCTTGGTTGAGCACGTCGCGGTCGATCCGATGGTCGCTCACGTGCGCAAGAGGCTTGCGCCAGGGCGATCCGTGGCAGAGTTACGGCAGAACGTACCTTCCGGCTGGACGCGCGCTTGTGTTGACGAACGGCAAGGAGCTCGCCCTCGCGATGTCGCGAGGTGCGGGTTGCTCCCCGTCCGTCAACCTCCACCCCTTCGGTGGAAGAATGGAGCGACGCCATGCCGTCGTCACTGCCCCTTTCCTGCCTGGTTCCGTCCCGATCGAACCCGCGTAAGACCAAGCCCGACCGGGACGCGCACGCGCGTCTGGTCGCCAGCATTGCCGCGCACGGGCTGTTGCATCCACTCGTGGTCGCGCCGCTCGGCAACGGCAAAGCCATCGGCAAGGCCGCTTCGGGCACCGGCAAGTACGGGGTCATCGCGGGCAACCGCCGATACGCCGCCCTGCGCGAACTGCACGCGAACGACCCGAGCACGAAAGTGCCAGTGAACATCCGTGCGGTGGATCAAGTCGAAGCCGAAGCGCTGTCCCTCGCCGAGAACTTCGAGCGGGAGGCGATGCACCCGCTCGATGAAGCAATCGCATTCGCCGCCCTGGCCACCGCCGAGGGCAAGGACGCCGCGGCGATCGCGTCGGACTTCGGCGTCTCGAAGCGCTTCGTGCTGCAACGTCTGCTGCTCAGCGGTCTCGCCCGTCCGATCGCCGACGCCTACCGCGCCAAGGCGATCGACAGCGCGACGGCCGAGGCGTTCTGCGCCGTCCCCGCCCGGCAGCAGATGGAGATCTGGAAGAAGCTCAACGGTGCCGCCATCGACGCGGCGACCGTCCGTCACCTCATCCGTGGCGAATGGATCAACGCGACCAAGGCGCTGTTCGATGTGAAGACGCTGCCGCCCGAGGCGGTCAGCGCCGACCTGTTCAGCGAGGAAGTCCTGATCGAGCGTCAGGCCTTCCTCAAGGCGCAGCAGGACGCGGTCGCGGTACGTCAGAAGGCCCTACAGGCCGAGGGCTGGGCGCAAGTCGTCGTCACGGATCGTGACGCCGTCCGCGACCGGCTCTGGTCGATGGACAAGGTGCAGCCGCGCTTCGATCCGCCGGTCGAGAAGCAGCTCAGGGACCTGCAGCGCAAGTTGGGTCAGTTCGACAAGCAGGCCCGCAAGCTGAAGTTCAACCACCCGCGACTGACGAAAGTCCGTCGTCAGATGGACGCCATCGACGCGCGGGCGGTCAAGCTCGTCACCGGCGCTACGCCGCGATATGACGAGGGTGTCCGCAAGGCCGCGACGGTCTTCGTGATTACGGACCCCGACGGTTCAGTGCATGAGGAACGTCGCATCGCCAGACCGAAGCCGGCCGAGACGGCCACCGCCAACGGTCGTCACGCGACCGCGAACGGCAGCAGCCAGGCCGAAGAGTCGAAGCCCGACGCGGAGCGTTTGAGCGACGGCCAGCGCGGCACCGTCCTCGCTGCTCACGCGTACGCCGTCCGCGAGGCCGTGCTGGCGGACGTTCACGTGTGCAAGGTGCTGACGGTGATGGCGATGTGTGGCAAGCTCCGTTCCCCCGCGATCGCGCTGCGCGATGAGGCCAACCCTTCGACGCTGCACGCCGAGCACGATGAGTCGTTCCAGAGCGGCGCGAAGCAGCGGATCGGGCGGCAGCTCGAAGGATCGAAAGTGCCCGCGCTGAGCGGCGCACAGAACGATCTGAAGGTCTTCGAGGCATTGTCGGCATTGCCGAACAAAGACCTCGACCGCCTGATCGCGCTGTTCACGGTCGACCTGCTCAGCCACGGTGCCCAGCGGCCGCAGGGATTGCTGCTGCATCTGGCCGGGCTGCTGAAGGTGAACATCCGCAAGGACTGGACGCCAGCGGCGGCCTGGCTCCGGCCGTACCGCAAGGCGCAGCTCGCCGACTTGCTGATGACGCTCTGCGGCAGAATTGCCGCCCCGGCGCCGGACGCGAAGCACGGCGATCTCGTCCTCAAGCTCGACAAGCTGTTCAAGGAAGCCGCCACGGGCACGCTTGCCGTCGGCAAGCTGGCCGAGACGGTTAATCGCTGGTTGCCGACCTCGGTCGGCCTCGGTCCCACACCCGCATCGAAGTAGTTCTTTCGCCCCGCACATACTGCGGGGCTTTCTCATCTACCCATGAGCCCCCATTAGTAGTTTGACTGAAGTGTCAATACCTTCTAAGCACGCGAATGTAGAACCAATACACCCGTTGCCAAGCACCCGTCAATCCCGGATGCCGCTTCGTTTCGTAAATAACCTCGCCGTTCCTCAAGCCCTTCTTGAACAGTTTGACCTTGGTAACCCGATGCCTTGGGTCACAATCATGATAGAGCTGCGCCCGATGCATCAGCTGAACCAGCTTGCGACCGTATCGACCGCCGATTCGGCTCTCCTGAAACTCAATATACGGTTGGAGCACATAACAGCATCTGATTATGGCCGTGTGGAAAATGCTCATGACGAACTTGGGTGGCAAAAGCTTCTTGTCCATCAACAATGCAACTCTGTTGAAAAAATTCAGCACGCGCTGAACCGCCGCTTCGTCCTCGCGGCGCAGCTTTGCCAAATCGTCGAACAGGTCGATCTCCTGCATAATCGCGTTCCTGTCAGGCACGGTACTCGCCACTTCATCGAGGAAGCGGATTGCCGCCGACAATTCGTTCGTCCGCACCATGGCACGCAAACTCAGCGAGCCGTAGACGACGCCGATCATCACGCAGATCGCGCCGACGATTTCGGCAACACCGGTCGCCACCGTCCAGAAATGGTCGTCAGGCATGCTACACGCATCTTTCGAATCAGCTGGCAAGACCACTTGCGAGGAAGAACCTCAGATCATCAGCCGTCATCTCCGTCAGATCAAAGCGGAAGACGTCGTCCATCGGTATCCAGGCAAAAGCTTCACCTTCTCCCAAGCGAATATCCGCTTCGGCTGCATCAGCAAACGCCACAAACACATGACGCATCGTGCCGAGCCCACTGTTCAAATAGGATCTAAGCGGGTGGACCTGTGCAGCGTTCAACTGCAGCCCCAGTTCCTCAGAGACTTCCCGCAGAAAACACTCCAATGGCGATTCCGTTCCTTCCGCGAGTCCGCCGAAGAAGGCCCACTTGTTTGGATTGAACCGAGTATTCCCATCCCGCTTGTGCAGCAACACCGCCTTGCGTCGAGGGCTGTACAGAAAGCCGCCAGAGTATGCCGGCGAATTAGCTTGTTCACTCATATGGCCCATTCTACACCAGTTGGTGTCAATCACCGAGCGCGTAGTTGAAGGGCTCCACCCGTCTGTTGCAGCCTGCCGCGTTTGTCCCCATCTCCCCGCGCCGGGCTACGGGCATGTATGATAAAATGCATGGGATGTCCGATCCAACCGCCGCGGCGACGTGGTCGGTGCGCCTGACCGACCGTGACCTACGCATCTTGTGCGGGTTCTTCGAGGCGCGGGTGATGCGGATCGACCACGTCGCCGCGTTCCACTTCGAGGGCCGCATCGAAGCCGCCGCCAAGCGTCTCCAGAAACTCAAGGCCGCCGGCCTGCTCGCCGAGCGGCCGCGCCGACGGTACGAGCCGTCGATCCTGCACCTGACTACACCGGCGCTGCGGGAGTTGAAACGGCGCGGGCTGCTGCAGCGCTATCCAAGGGTCTTCAATCTCCACAAGCGGCACCAAGTCTCGCCGCTCACGCTGCGACACGAACTCACCGTGCTCGACGTCCGCGCCGCGTTCTTCCGCGCGACTACAGGCAAACCCGGCGTGTCGATCGACCCGTTCCTCACCTGGCCGAGGCTGTGCCAGTTCCGGCCTTCCCCTCGCACCGGCGGCCGCGTCGTCACGTGCCGGCCGGACGGTTTTTTCACTATTAACGAAGCCGCCCCCGCGACCACGCCCCGCAACCGACCGGCAACGCTCGCCCACCACTTCTATCTCGAACTCGACCGAGGCACTGAAACGCTCGCGACCCTCAGCGACAAGGCGCTGTGCTACCGAGCGCACTACGCGGGTGGCGGCTTCGCCGCACAGCACGGGGCATCCCCGGCCGACTTCCGTGCCCACCCGTTCCGAGTGCTCGTCGTGCTGAACAGCGCCGAACGCAGGAATAACGCCATCGAAGCGCTGCTGCGTCAACGCGCACCGATTCTCACCCAGGTCTGGCTGGCGACCCTTGAGGACGTGCTCCGCGACCCGCTGGGCGCGGTGTGGGTCCAGCCGCGGGACTACCGCGACGCGCTGGCGTCAACCGAGCACACGGTCGCCGTGCCCACCCCCGTCGACGGCACGTACCGCCGCAACGTCCAGCGCGACCCCTTCGTGGACCGCACCGTCCCGCGTCGACAAATGATCGGCGCATGACCGTCGTCCGGCGATCGAGCCGACGACCCGCGAAATGCTCCGCGACGCTGCCGCCGAAACGCCTGTCAAGCAAAAACAACTTCACCGAACGTGCCCGCGCGGATCCGCGCGGGTTGATTGGAGCCGACAATTCGGCCCGGTTCGCCGAGTCCCGGCGAACCTCCCTTATCTTATGTCCGCGTTCGGCGGATCAGCGCTTGCGGGAGGTCGAAGACTTCGTGCCGCCGGCAGCCGTTCGAGGCACCAGGCGTTCCAGCAGATCACTCGGATGCACCTTCATCCCCCTGCACAACCGGAGGAACACCTCGACGGTCGGCTGGCGTTTGCCCCGCTCGAGGTAATTGACGTACTCGCGGCTCAGCCCGGCGGCGGCGGCTAGCGCTTCCTGGGTCAGCCCCGCGGCAAGGCGGGCTCGTTTGATCGTGTCGCCAAGCACCGCCGTGGAACGTAGGCGGCGGCGGTTGTGGAATCAGTGTACTATAGTACACTCGTGTCTTCAGGCGGTTTCGCGTCGCTAGCCTCGGAGGTCCGTCATGTCTCTCGCTCGTCCCCATGTCGATACCCTGGACCCGCGTCGGCTGCTGGCGGTCGACATCAGCATCGAGCAGATCACCACCGCCCGCTTCCCCAGCGACGAGATCCTCCCCAAACTGGCCATCACCGTCCTCTATCACAACAACACGTCGGCGAGCTTTTCCCAAATCGGATCGGGCAACGCCGCCGGCACGATCGTGTTCAGCCGCGATTCGGTCCTGGGCAACGCCGACGACGTCGCCGGCACGGGGAACCTGGTCGCGCCCAGCATGGCCGGCTTTTCCTCGGCCTCGGCCTCCGACAGCATCTGGGTCTTCGGACTCGCCCCCGGGGCTTATTACGTCGGGTCGCACTTCACCAGCCTCGACCGCTCGACCGGCGAGTCGCGCAGCCAAGACTTCATCACGCCCCTGCCGACGTTCCTGGTCCTCGGCACGGCGCTCGGCAGCGACACCCTCCTGGGCACTGCCGACGGCGACACGATCACGCTCGAACGCGCCGACGGCCGGCGTGTGGTGACGGTCAACGGCGAACCGCATCCGTATGACCGTGCCGGACCACTGTTCATCGACGCCGGTTCCGGAAACGACCGAGTGATCGCCAGCGCGGATTTTGACATCGAACTGCTCGTCACCGGCTCCGGCGGGAACGACACGATCGTCGGAGGTGCGGCCGACGACGGCATCTCCGGGGCCAACGGCAAAGACAAGATCTGGGGTGGCGCGGGCAACGACGACCTCTACGGCGGCGCGAACAAGGACTATCTCAACGGCCAGGCCGGCGACGACACGCTCGGCGGCGGAGGCGGCAACGACGTCCTTGAAGACACGCTGGGCCGCGACTACCTCCTGGGCGGAACCGGCAACGACCACTTCGACACCTTCGACGGCGACGGCTTCGACACCGTCTCGGGCGCTGCAGGTGATGACGCCGCGCTGCTCGATGCCAGCGACACACGCTCGAAGATCGAAACGCTGCTTTCTTAACGACCAGGGAGGCTCTCCATGAGGACATGGCACCGCCGGATCGCGCTTTTGACCCTTGCCTGCACGCTCGGCTCGTCAGGCTGCATCCCCATTAACGCTCGTAGCGGCACCGACCTCTCGTCTCTGGACGGCCGGTTCACGATCGAGGCCAACAAGACGACCGAAAAGGAGCTGCTGGCCCGCTTCGGCCCGCCGACCAACAGCACCCTGGGCGCCGATGGATCGAAGCAGCTCCTGTGGGCCGACAACCGGGGCAGTTCGCACGTGAACGTTGCAGCCGCGATTGTCCCTTTCGGATTCCTCGCTGATCGGCAGGGCACGAAGATGACCAGTCGTACGCTCATGGTCACCATCCGCAATGGGCTGGTTGTCGACTATCACCTTTCGGATGGCGCACAGCAGTTCTGATCGCGGTTGCCGCGCAGCCATCTCTGAACGCGGCGCTTGTGGGTGCGCGACGGCGAGCGCCGCCAATAGAAAAGCGACCCTGCGGTGCAGGATCGCTGAATGAACTGACTATTGAACACTGGATCACGTCCCCATCGGAACCTCGACGCTGGTCAGCAGCAGGAGTTCCGTCTCGCCGACGTCGGTCGGCTGCCGGTCCGGTTTGAGCCGGACCCAGCGACAGAACCGGTGCGGGGCGAGCATTTTCAGCGCGGACTCGGCACACTTCTCGCCGGCCGGGTCGCTGTCAGGCATCAACCAGATGCGGCCGGCGTCGGTGACGAGTGACGTGATGATTTCCGCCTGATCGGCAGAGCAACTCGCGCCCATCAATGCGACGACGCCCGTGTGGCCCAGTTGATGAAGGTGCCAGACGCTCGCGAATCCTTCTACCACGATCAGGTCGTCGATCGGCCCCGCGATTCGGTTGGCATTGTAACAGAGCTGCGCCTTGCGGAACTCGTAGCGCTTGCCGTCCCGCTCGCGCGTGCCCGGGAAGCGGTATTTGGGACTGTCATCGCTGATGCAGGCATCATCGACGACGCGCCCCGCGTACCCGACCAGCACGCCGTGCGGCGTGTGCAGCGGGATCGCGATGCGGTCCTTCAGCATGCCGCGGCTACAGAAACCCAGGCCGAAGTGTGCGACGGTGTCGGCGCGAAGGCCACGCTGGGCCAGGTACGGGTGCGTCGGGTCGAGGTGGTCGAGCGTGAATTCGAGCGGCGCGTTGATGACGACCGGAAACGCTGATCCGTCGACGACCTCAGAATCGTGATGACGACGGTGGCCGGGAATGGTATCCTTTTCAGTCGCATCGAAAGCTCGGGCCGTACCCCCTGCGGCTCGACCATCCCAGGCGGTGGACGTTGACGCGTCTACCGCCTTTTTCAATTGTGTCGAACCGTTCCGTTGACGACGACGTTGTGCACCGCGACGACGCTGTGCATGTCGGTCGCCTCGATCTTCGCGGTCATCACGCGCGTCACGGTCCTGAGCGCGTCCGTTGGGATCGCGGCGGCCGTCGCAGTCGATGCCGAAGCGGTCGGCGATGTCGAGCGCGACGTCAAGCACGTCGTTGGGGTCATCTCGATCGCGTCCTTCGAGCTCAAGGACCAGATCGAGCGCATTACCTGACCGCGTGCACCCGAAACACTGCCAGATGCCCCGGCGCACGTCGGCGCTGAAGCTGGCGGTGCGCTTTCCCGGCTCGTGCCGGATCGGATGATCGGGCAGCGGGCAAAGACAACTGACCTGATCACCGCGGCGCGAGGTGATCGCGACGCCGTAGTGATCGAGGACGCGGAGGATGTCGAGCCGCTCGCGGAGCAGCTTGAAGTCGATCCAGCGGGACATGGGACGTCTCCTTTCGGAAGAACAAAAGAGCCGCGCGTGCCGGGGTCGAACGACCCCTCGAAGCACGCCCGGCTCGCTTAAGGAACAGGTGAAAAGAACGAAATGAAGGCGGGTCAGTAGTCGTCCGGGAGCAACACGGTCGTCGCCGACCGGTCGCACTCGGTGATGACATAGAACTTCACGCGGTGTCGGTCGTGGTAGACGCTGAACAGCCGGCCCTCGCTTTCCAGCGCCCGCTCGTTCTGAACGGCGTCCTCCTTGCAGAGGTCGCCCCAGTCGCCGCGGGCGTGACGGAACAGGCCCATCACCGCGTCCACCGAGTTGACCGTCCGGGCCGCGTTCGTCGTGATGACGATCCCGCCGAACTGGAACTTGACGACGTCGCGCCTCGGCTCCAGTCCGAGTCTTCGCCAGTCCGCATCCTGCATTGGACGCCAGACGGGCATGGAGAGCGACGGCGGCGACGCATCCATCCCCTGAAACGTGACGAGGTCGTAACTGCGAACGCGGAGCGGCTCGCCGTCCACCGGGTAGTCGTAGAACTCGATCCATGCCAGTCGGCGCGGGTCGAGGTCGTACTTGCGGCAGACGTCGGTCGCCAGCGTCTCGACGGCGTTGGTGACGCTCATCCTCGGGTTGTCGAAGCGTTCGGTCGCGATGACCGCGACACGGTCCTCGACGGCGGGGACGATCTCGATGCGGCAGGCCGCGTCGCGGCCGTTGGGGTCGGTGAAGCGATAGCGCTCCACCACGATGGGCTGCACGGACATGGTGCACTCCTGTTGTGAAAGGGCGGTTACGATTCCGCCGCCGTGCGGCGCTCTTGCCAGGCGATCCACGAATGCGCGTCATTGAGCGCTTTGGCGAGCAACGGCAGGTCGTCGAAGTTGAACGACGTGACGTCGTGCCAGTCTTCGCGTTCGTCCTGGTAGCTGCGGGTCGCGGTGACGCTGTAGAACGGGCCGTTCGACGACTCATTTTTCCAGACCGCGACCTTCAGATTCCGGTAGCGGATGGCGTGCACGGGCGGACGATTCGCCGTCTCGCCGTTCGCCTTGGCGGGCGGATCGGACGCGGCAGGCGCGGACGACTTCGGAGCGGACTTGGCGGCCATGACGGCCTCCTTGTGGATGTGCAGACGCGAGCGCGGGCCGGCGGAAGTGAACGTCACGACCGATCGCGGCACGGCTTGCCGCTGCGGGGTCGACACGAACAAAACTCATTCGGGATCAGCAGGCGCCGGATCGGCCGCGGGGCGACCGGCCTTCAGGATCTGATCGGCGGCGCGGAAGATGCGGTGAACACTCTTCTCGGGAACAGCCTTCTCACCGGCGGGACGTGGGACGGACCGAAGCCAGTGCTGCAGGTAGCCGCGCGAACACGCCTGGCCGTCGAGACCGAGCGCGCTGATACACAGATACGCAACGGCCTCGGCTTCCACTTCGCGCAGGTCGCGGGGCGTGCGCTCGTCACGATCGACGAATGCTGCGGGCTCGGCCGTTGAGGCTTTGCCTTCGCTGGTGTGACCGAGCACGACATGGGCCATCTCGTGAAGTCGAGTGCGGTCGGGGGCGTACGCGATCGGCGAAACCGCGATGGTCGCGCCTCGCGCGTACCCCTGACAGTTGCCGTCGAGATGCGCGAACGGCTCTTCGGCGATGCCGAGTGCAGCGAGCGCTCGATCGGCCGACCAGTCGGGCAACACCCGCGGCTGGACCGACTCTCCATCTGTCTGCGCTAACGTGAACCAGTGGGCGCGGAAAACGAAGATGCGGCGGAGCGAGATGACCGCACCGTCGGGGCCGGGATCATCCGGCCGCGGCGCCGTATTGCCGCGAGGCATGATCATCAGCGGCATCCAGAGCGAGATCGCTCGCTCCCCTTTCCTTACCTGGCGGCCCACCTTCTGCCATCCGTTGTAGGTGGCGATGGGGCCGATCGGCAGCCCGCGCCGCAGGCACTCGAAGAGTGCGAGCAACTGATTACCGATGCTGAATGAATGGAACGCGCCGTAGGCCTGGCTGAGCGCACCCGGCGTGTTGACCGCTTCTTCGAGTAGGGCCGACCAGTCGAACGTCGCGGCGGCGTCACACTTTGGATCGTCGCGTCGCGGCGATCGTCGAGATTTGCCGTTCGCTGCGCACATGAGAATCCTCCTGTCCCGATGGATCGGGACGGCTTGGAGTGAAATGGGCTATGACAAGGAACGGAGGGTTTGACTCGGCGCGTCGGCGCCGAGCGTCCTTCTGCCATCAGTAAACCACAGTTCCCGTCCGCGCGCAGCGGAGAGCGCCGCTCGACGCATCCCCGGTCGGACCGCCACTCCGTCAGGGCTTGCGGCCACTTGCCGGGCGGATTCCGCGTCGACGCCGATCGATCGGCGGTCGCCCCTCGGCGAACCATTGCGCGATCTTTCCTTCGATCTCGGCTCGGGATCGGCCGTAACGCTGCCGTGACAGGCGGGCGATCTTCTCGGCGTGCCCGCCGCGAACGTCGATCGGCGGCAGGGTCCGACCGTGGAACGGCTGCATCGGGACGCCCTGATCGAGCATCTTGACGAACACCTCGTGGTTCGGCAGGTCGAGGAACTGCTCGGGTCGCACGTCCTCTCCGAACTCGCGGGCCAGCACCCGGGCGTCGGTCTCACCGCAGCGGAAGGCGATGATCGTCGACGCGTTGCCCAGCACCGCCTGACGCAGCGCCTCGGTTTGCTGCTCCAGGTATTGTCCGGCGAGCACGAAGTTCACACCGTACTTCCTCACCTGCGCCAGCGCGTCGGCGAAACTTTCGGTAGTGAACGAACTCCATTCGTCGATGTACAGCGTGAACGGCTCGCGGCGGTGCTCCGGCAGATCCGCCCGACTGAGTGCCGCCTGGTAGAAGCGGCTGACGAGGATCGACCCGACGAGGTCGGCCGCCTGCGCACGAGCAGGCCCTTGGACAGGTCAACGATCACGACGCGATGATGATCCATCAGCCATCGGGCGTCCCAGCGGCTTGTCACCTGCCCGAACAGGTCGCGCAGCCGCGGGTCGATCAACAGCGTCTCGATCTTGTTCAGCACCGGGGCAATCGCCTCGGCTCGGAAGCGCGGCTCCCAAGCGGCGAACTCGACCGTCCAGAAGTGCCGCACCATCGGATCGGTGACGGCCCGCAGAATGCGCTGCCGGTAATGGTCATTGACCAGCATCCGCGGCAACGCCAGCAGGCTGACGTTCTGGCTCTCCGCGAGCGCGGCCAGCGCACAGGTGAGGATTTGATTCAGGCGCGGACCCCAACTGTCGGCGTAGATCGACTTGAGGGCTTCGACCACGCCGGCCACGCGCAGCGGGCGCTGCTCCGGCATGCCCGCGTGCAGCAGGTCGATGCCGACGGTGTGCGTGGGGTGCGCGGGGTTGATGTGAAGTACTTCGTGTGCCCGGTCGGCCGGCACGCAGTCGAGCACGTCGCGCACCAAGTCGCCGTGCGGGTCGATCAGCAGCAGTCCGCGGCCGGCATGCACGTCCTGCACAATCATGTTCCGCAGCAGCGTCGACTTGCCGGCCCCGCTCTTGCCGAGCACGAGCGTGTGACGGTCGCGGTCCGGGCCGGACAGTGCGAAAGGAACCTGTCGGTCCCAGGTCTGGCGCGTGCCGAGAATGAGTTGTGCGTCGTCGTCGGACATGTTGCCGGGCGTGTCGCCCGTGCCCGTCCCCACTCCGCACGGACCGTCGACCACGACGTGGTCGATCGATCCGGCACGCCGTCGCTTCGGTGTCGATGAAAAGCGTGGGCGTGATCGGCTGCAAGCCGTTTGTTGTTGGAGCAGTCGAGGCAACTGGGGACGCGCTCGGGAGCCAGCGCGTGAGGCGTCTTCATTATAGATCGCGAGCGACGATCGCGCGAGGCCGACGTGCATTTGTACTCTCATAACCCGAAGGTCGTGGGTTCAAATCCCTCCCCCGCCACTTGTTGATCTGAAAGGACTTGCAGCAATGCGAGTCCTTTCTTTTTTGGCCCAGGCGGGCCAGCTGTACACAAAACTGTGCACAAACCGCCGGAAGGACTCGCCAAGCACGAAAGGCCCTCAGCGTTGAGGTCTGCATCATGCCGAGCTTGATCGAACGAAACGGGATCTACTACATCCAATACTGCGTCAGCGGCAAAGCTCGGCGCGTCAGCACCCAAACCGAAAGCCTGCAGCTGGCGAAAGAGAAGCTGCGGCAGTTCGAGTCGGCCCAGCTACGAGGGCATGACAATCCGTTGCCGACGCGAACACCGATCGCGGACGTGCTAGAGCGGTACGTTGCGCACATCCGCACGCACAAGACCGCGAACAGCGCTCAGAAGGACGTCTACTACCTGCGTGACATGTTCGGCGTCATTTGTCCGGCCCTGACGATCACCAGCCGAAACGTGACCTCGGCTTGTCGGAAGAAGCCGCCACGTCCCGACGCCACCCAGGACCGCCGCCGAAGAGCGGTTGTCATCGAAGCCCCGTGCTTCGAACAAATCACGTCAACCAATGTTAGCGCCTTTATCACTGGCCAAGTGCAGAGTCGGGGCCATGCGCCAAAGACCGCGAACCACTACCGGCAGATCCTTTGCCGCGTGTTCAACTGGGCAATGAACGAAGGCGGCATTCGCATGCCGGGCGACAAGAACCCGGTCGTCCAAGTGAAGCGCTACAAGGAGCGTGCACCGGAGATTCGGTTCCTGACGCTCCTTCAGATTGACGAGCAACTAGACGCCATCTCCAGTGAGCCTAAGTTGCACGCAATGGTCGCCACAATGATATACGCTGGCCTTCGCCGCGAGGAGTTGCTCTGGTTGCGGACCGACGATGTCGATATGGATAGCGGCTCAAATGGCGTCCTTCGCATCCGGGCAAAGACAGTCCATGGTCGAACTTGGCAGCCGAAAACGAAGGTGAACCGTGTTGTCCCAATCAGTTCGACTTTGCGCGCGCACCTCACTGCCTACGCCGCACGAGTCGGCACGTCGGAGACCTGGTACTTTCCCAGCCCCGCTGGCAAGTTGTACGACGTAGACAATTTCAGCGCGGACCCACGTAAGGCGAACTCCGCAGCGTCCCTGCCTTGGACGTGTCTCGATTTCCGACATACCTTTGGGTCTCAATTGGCCATTGAAGGTGAGTCATTGTACAAAATCAGTCGCCTGCTCGGTAATTCGCAACAGGTCTGTCAAAAGCACTACGCTGCACTCACACTCGAGTCTCTCGCCGATTCAGTTGAGTTCCCGAGCGGGAGAGTGAACCGAGCCGCTGCCGTGGAGGTATTGTGACCGCGCAAGACTTCATTACTGCAAATCCCGTTCTAGCCAATCTAGCATTCGGTGTCGCCGGCAACGCATTGACGTCGCTTCTCACACAGGGCGGCAGGCTTGCCCTCTGGCCGTTACGAAGCCGTGCAAGCCGCCGCACCGCCAATCTCCCAGCTCCAACGGCTTCAATGATTCTCCAGCGCAGCACTGCTGCCGCAGCCGTCAAGCTCTCTCCCGATAGTCCATCAGACTACTTGGTGGACTTTCTGGCGTCTCCGGAAGTTGAGGCGCTCATGCGACAAGTCTTTGCCGCGACGCTTCGGCCGGCAGAAAAGCCACGCCACATTGATGAAATAAGGCGCGAGTTCGAGCTGCTTCTCAAACTCCGCACTCCGAAAGAGAAGGCGGCCGAAGCCGATCTTTCGCTCCATTTGTTCCAGCTTCTGCTCGACACTTGCGATCAACATCTGTCGCGAGCCGTCGATGCTGGCGTTCTCGCTGCCCATGAGGCCCGGGATCATGTACGTCACAGAATGATCAGTGACCAGCTATCTTCCATTGAAGGCATGATAGAACGATTGACACAGATGGCACCGGCCGACGTTCGCGCGTTTGAAGAGTTTGAGGCCGCGTATCGAACACAAATCTTAGCTCGACACGGTTCTATCATTCCTCAAGACTTCTATGAATTGAGAAAATTCCCGCTCGACGAACTTTACGTCAGTCCAAGTTTCATCGCGCACGGCTTGCCTAAAGACGAAGCGGAAAAGCAGTTCGATCTAACAACGTTTTACTCGGGCGTCTCACGGACGGTCGTTCTCGGGAATCCCGGCGGTGGCAAGTCTACGCTGGCTCAGAAACTTTGTGTCGACTTAGCCTCCAAACCGGCGGCGAGGATGATCCTAAACAGGATACTGACTCCAGTTCTAGTTGTTCTTAGAAGCTACGGAGTCGCGAAACGTGAACGTGGCTTATCACTAGTCGACTATATCAATGATGTCGCGAACTCGTTTTATCAATTGAAGCCTCCCGCGGGGGCGATTGAATACTTGCTCCGTGCTGGTCGGCTCCTCGTGGTGTTAGACGGTCTCGACGAGCTTCTTGACACCGCCAAGCGCCAAGAAATTAGCCAAGATGTAGAGACGTTCGCCAGTCGGTACACAACTACGCCGCTAGTCGTTACTTCCCGAGAGGTTGGATATGACCAAGCGCCACTAGATCCAAAGTCATTCTCCATATGCTATATTGCACCTTTGTCGCCTGAGAAGACTAAAGAATACGCGCAGAAGCGATTTGCGACCGATTTGGACTTATCGCCATCTCAGCGCCGAGCCAAAGCGGATGCGTTTGTTGCTGAAAGCGCCGCCATTCCGGACTTGGTGGCTAATCCGCTCATGTTGTCGCTGTTGTGTAATATTTACAGAGGCGACAACTACCTGCCACGCAATCGCCCTGACGTTTACGAAAAGTGCGCGCTTATGCTTTTTGAACGATGGGACAAAAGTCGGGGACTGCACATCCCACTTCCCTTTGAAGCACATATTGGCCCCACCATCAAGCATCTCGCTCTATGGATATACTCAACAGAAGGTAAAGATACGGGCGTCACCGAGCAAGAGCTTGTGTCCAAGGCGGCGGCGTACCTAATGCAGAATCGCTTCGAGAACCAGTTCGAAGCAGAGCACGCGTCGCGACAGTTCATTGAAACCTGCCACGGACGATCTTGGGTATTCACGGACACAGGCACCACGAAAAGTGGTGAGCGACTGTATCAGTTCACACATCGGACGTTCTTGGAATACTTCGCTGCGGCGCACTTGTGCCGAACGTATCCGACTCCCGACCGCCTGGTGCCATATCTGCTGCCACGCATACAACGGCAGGAGTGGGACGTTGTCGCGCTTCTTGCTTGTCAGATACAGGGAAAACTTGTCGAAGGTGCGGCAACCGAATCTGTGGATACATTGAGCAAAAGCGCATTGGCTGCGGAGCCTGCGGCAAAATTCAATACGCTGTGGTTCGTAGGGCGATCTCTGGATTTTCTTATCCCCAAACCATCTGTGCTTCGCGCGTTCGTAGAGATTTGTGTGGAATCAGTAGTATCTGCGAGCCCCGAAATGCGTCGTGGGCATGCGAGTTCACTGTCTCGCCGGCGTCGAACACCTAAGCCGAAAGCGAATGCTGTCGCGTCGCCACGCGAGTTGTTTGAATCTCTGATGGCCTCCGCATCAGAGAACCACACGTCGATTCGTGCGGGGCTATTTGACTCGCTCGGTCGCCGACTTCGCGAAACATCTGGTCCTGAGAAGGAGATCGCTTTCGAGATTGCACGTCACCTAGTTGGTTCTGCCAGTCGACGACTCAGGACGGTCACCCGGGACGATAATCAATCGCATGGGATGTGGGATGAGTTGCAGGATGAACTTGTGAAGGGCTACGCAAATGAGATCACGGAGCTGTTCCCATTGTTTGTCCGCCCGGCATTGGAGTACTTCTGGTCAGGACGACTGTCCATCCTTCAGTTGATCAGATGGCACGGTGTGCAGTCGCTTTTCGAATCCACGCCGTACGAGGTGTCGACTGCGGCGACGGCTCCGGTCGTGCACCTGCTTGCATCCAGTGCAATCGCCGCGCCGGGTGGTCCGACACTTGCGCTTTCGAAGGATGATCGGTTACGTGCGATGCGTGAGTTAATGGGAATGTGGATTAAGAACGGTCCTCGTGTAAAGAGGTCGCGAAATGCCCGGTACTATGGTTCATTCGCTGAAGTTGCGGTCCGGCAGGCATCATCGGAACTGAAACAACCCGACTCTGACGAGGCTGTGTTCACTGTATTCTTGGGGCTTGCATATTCTGCCGAGACGAATCGTTCACCCGAGCAAATGCTCATCGAGTATGGCAAGCGACTGCAGTCAGGGAAGCTGAAATCGCTCGTGCATTTTGTCTTAGGGCGATGGAATAGCCTCGATCAGGCGGCGACATCGGCAGAACTTGTGTCGAATGCTTCACTTGGCGAATACCTCATGCAATGGCGATCGGGTAGGGTGTCGATTCTCGAATAGCGGGTGCGGTAACCCCGGGGACTTGCGGTGCCAGGGCTACCACCCCCCGCCTAGCCGTAGTCTGCTCGATTTAGACTCGGCGCTCTCTTTCGAATTGTTCCACCTCCTTTCGGACATACCTAATCATTCCATTTCGGCCTTCACCGAGGCACAGCCGAGCGATATTTGCGCGGCGGCAAATACGGTCTACGCTAGAGCGTTTTTCATCGGCCCGTACCGCCGTAGCCGCAGTGGCGGATGAAGTTCGTCGCGTCCAGCTCGGTCACCGATGCCAGCGCGGCCTCGATGCCCGACAGCAGCGACTCCACCGTCCTCCGCTCCAGCTTCTTCAACAGCGCCTTCACCTTCGAGATCGCCATCTCGATCGGGTTGAGGTCCGGGCTGTAGGGCGGCAGCCGCAGCACGTACGCCCCCGCCGCCTCGACCAGCTCGTCGACGCGCGGCGAGCGGTGCGGCGCGAGGTTGTCCATCACCACGACCTGGCCCGGCCGGAGGTGCCGGGCGAGCACGCGGACGTACTCGACGAACGTGTCCATGTCCGTGGCCCCGTGGAACGTCCCGCAGCAGAGCATCCCGCGCGTCGTCATCGCCGCGATCGTGCTGATCGTCTTCCAGTGCCCGTGCGGGGCCTTGCACACCACCCGCTCGCCGACAGGGCCGCGGGCGTAGGCGCGGGTCATATTCGTCGCGCAGCCGAACTCGTCCAGGAAGACCAGGTCTTCGAGCAGCACGTCCTCGAGCAGCCCGTGCCACTCCGACCGCGCGGCCCTCACGTCGGGGCGGTCCTGCTCGGAGGCGTGCCGCGTCTTTTTTTGAGCCGCAGCCCCAGCTTCACCGTCGCGCGCCAGACCGTCGGCACGCTCGCCTTGTGCCCCAGCCCCTCGGCCAGCTCGCCGAGGTCATGTCGGGCCTGCCGCGGACGAGCGTCGCGAGCCGGTCGAGGTCGCCCTCGTCCAGCTTGGACGTGTCCGGGCGCTTCGGCGGCGCCAGCTCGAGCGTGCCGCGCTCGCGCAGGCGTTGGACGAGGCGACGGACCCAGCTTTCGCTGCAGCCGAAGGTCTCGGCGGTCTCGCGGGACGAGCCGGTGACGGCGTGGTCGGCGGCGACGGCGAGGCGGAACTCTATCGGATAAGGCATGAGCGGCAGCCTACCGAGGTCGGGGCCGTGGCGCTACTGCCTCCCGAAAAACGCTCTAGACCGTGAGCACCGCCATCGCTCGGCGAGTTCTTTGCCCGAAATCAACTCATCCATCGACATAACGTGTTTGACATTCTTCATCTGGTCCCCCCTCGGTGCTCGATTGGCAGATTGAGCGCGAGTCGACTGACGCGGTAGCGTCCTTCGAAATCGCGGCTAGCCGGCGCCGCGCAGCACTTCGGCCATCGTCGGGGCGTTGGTGCTGAGATGGTCCTGATACGCCGGGCTGTGTGCGGCGGTTCGTTCGCGCTCGGCATAGCCGTCGATCATCGCGCCGATGCCAACCTGGTGCGGATACAGGCCGGTGAGCAGCGCCGCGCGCGTCGGGCAGCAGCGGGCCTGGTTGTAGAACTGCGTGAACGCGACGCCCTGGCGCCGAGCGAGTCGATGGTCGGCGTGCGAATCTCGGAACCGAAACACCCGATGTCGGAGTACCCGATGTCGTCGGCAAGGATGACGACGATGTTCGGTTTCGTCGGCTGGGTCGACTGCGCAACGGTGATCGATGTCGCGCCGGCGAGCAACGTCGTGAGCGCCGCGCCTGTGAACTGCATTCCTCGTCTCATGGGTCGCACCGTTGATTTGGATGAACAACCGCGAATTGTGATCAAATCGCCCCTGGGCCGAACTCGTCATGCGAAGTCGAACGACGGACACAACGCAAATGCGTTCGGTGCCTCGCAGGTCCGTTGCCTGCCGCGGCGTGTCAGGTTTTCTTGCTTTGGGCGATCATGTGCATGATCTCGGCCGGTGCACGCTGCTGGTTCAACAGCTGCGTCATCACTTGCATCGCCGGGCTGATGTGTGTGAAGAACATCTTGTAGCCGGCGCACAGGTAGTTGAGCCCGGGCTGGCCGTCAGGCGTGATCACAAAGCGATGCTTCGGACACTCGCCGTGGCAGGCGAAACGCACGTCGCAGCGCCTACAGTAGTCGGGGAGCAGGTCGGACTTGTCACCACCGAACTTCTTCTGCGCGGCCGAGTCGACCATCGCGCCCAGCGACTGATTCATCACATTGCCGAGCCGGTACTGTGGATAGACGTAGTGGTCGCAGGAGTAGAGGTCGCCGTTGTGCTCCATCGCCAACGCCGACCCGCACTTCGGCGCAAACACGCACAGTGAAGGTGGCGCACCGACCCAATTGCCCAGCGCCACGTCGAAGATCTGCACGAACACCTTGCCCACGTCGTTGCAGACCCACTCATCGAAGATGGAGCAGAGGAACGTGCCGTAGTCGTCGGCGCGGACGCTCCAGTCGGTCACGGGCGGCCGCTCGCGATCGCCGAGCGTTGTGGGCTCGGCCAAATCCAACCCAAACACTTTGAGCCGCACCTGCGCCTGCCGTTCGACCAGGGGGATGAGTTGGATGAACCCACTGCCGATCTCTTTCAGAAATCGATACACCTCGCGCGGCTTCTGCGAGTTGACGCGGTTGACCACGGTCAGCGTATTGAACTCGACTTTGTGGTCGTGCAGCACGCGCAGGCCGCGCATGACGTTGTCAAACGTCGGCCTGCCCTTCTTGTCGACGCGCAGCGCGTCGTGCAGTTCGCGGGGGCCGTCGATCGATAGGCCGACCAAGAACTTGTTCTCGGCGAGGAACTCACCCCATTCGCGATCGAGCAGGGTGCCATTGGTCTGAAAGGCGTTCTCGATCGCGCGGCCGCCCGCATGTTTCTTCTGTAGTTCGACCACCTTGCGGAAATAGCTGACGCCAAGCAGCGTCGGCTCGCCCCCCTGCCACGCGAATGGCACTACGGGCGTGCCCTGCGGCTGCGCTGCGATGTACTGACGGACGTACTCTTCGAGTACGTTTTCTGGCATCGCCCACTTTCGTTCATCGGGGTAGAGCTTCTCTTTCTCGAGATAGAAGCAGTACGAGCAGCCGATGTTGCATTTCGGCCCAATCGGCTTGGTCATCACGTGGAACGGCCTTCGGGCCGACGCGACCGGCAGGTTTGAATACGACATGTGATCCTGATGCGGAGAGTTGGGGCTAAGCCAATCCGATCCTGAATGACTTAGTGTTGGCGGCGTCGAGATTCGCCACGGCCACGCGGCGGCCTTCGCGAAACGACTCAATCGCGGCGAGCGCCAGGCGTAAGGCACGCCGTCCCGCCCGCGCATGAATCGGGGGCGGCAGTCCGCGTCGGAGATGGTTCAACATGTCCGCGACATGGAAGTCCATCGTCTGATGGAAACTTCGGTCCCGATCGTTGAAGTAACCGGCTTGCCAGACTTCGGCGGTTTCGTTCCCCTGGGCACTGTATGTGAATCGCCGAACGGTGTCCTCGACCAGCACCCGACCTCGCGTGCCGCAGATCTCTAGCCGCTGCGCGTCACTGTGTGCATGAGAGGCATCATATGATCCCAACATCGTGCCCACGGCACCATTCTCAAACTTCAGCGCCAGCGCCGCCGTACGGTAGACTCCATGATGGGTCTTGTCGGTCATCTGTGCCATGATCGAAATGATCGGGCCACACAAATGCTCAAGCAGGTCGAAGCCGTGGCACTGCGTTTCGATCAGACAGTTGAACGGGTGGTCCGGTCGACCTTCGGTGCCAAAGCGTCGCGTGACAAAGATGATCTCACCGACCCGACCCTCACAGATCGCCTCGTACGCGAGGACGGCGGGCTTGGCGTAGCGATGGTTGAAGTTGATCGCGAAGAACAGGCTCTGAGCCTCTGCCTCGGCGATCAGCGTGTCCGCCTCGACCAGGTCGTACGTCAACGGCTTCTCGACGAAGAGTGGCGTACCACTTGCGATCACCCGACGCGTTGCCTCGAAATGATGCTGGTCCGGGAGGCAGACCGCGACGAGATCCGGTTTTTCATGTTCGATCATGCGTTCGATGTCGGTGTAGGGCGCCGTCTGAAACTCCTCAGCGCGCTGAGCGGCTCTGCCCGCGTCGCGGCCGGCGATGCCGCACAACACGACGTCGGATCGCGCTGCGAAGGCCCGGGCATGATGCCGCCCCCAGTGCCCGGTGCCGACGATGGCGACGCGAATAGGATCGATTTCAGCAGACATGACTCGTTCCTCAACACGGCTGAACGCGCCGACGTCTGGACCCACGCCGCAGGGCCGCAGACAGCGTCAGGACGCAGATGACGTTCGTTGGCTCTGGAACACTTGCGGCGGCAGCCCAGTCTGCTGCCAATGTGTTGGCCAGTGTCGCCGAACCCGCGGCCGCCTTCCCGTAATTACTAGCGAGCAGGAGCAGGTCCGCGAAGTTGGACGCGCCATCGCCGGTGTAGTCGCCCGTCAGCCACGTTCGTCCCGCGACGTTGTAGTTCGATGCCACAGTCAGCAGGTCGGCGAAGTTTACTACGCCGTCGAGGTTGGAGTCGCCTGGCAGCGCCAGCGCCAGTTGTACGGACGTGGAGGTGTACACCGGCACGAGCCACTTGGTTGCGGAGACGGATTGACCCGTCACGTTGGTGAACCGACCGTCGATTGCCGTGGCGCTGAGAATGGTGAGTCGATCGGACGACGAGGGGTTGAAGCCAGCCAGTGACGTCAGCGCAAGCGTCCCAGCGAGGACCGCCCTGCCATTGACCGTCACGTGATCGAACTGCGGGTTGAGCGGATCAGCGTTGCTGACACCGCCGAGGTCAAGCGCGAGCGTGCTGCCGGCGACGTGCTGATAGCTACCGTTGATCGTCAGCGCGCCCGTCGCGTCGATCGTCGCATTGGGAAGCGATCGGAAGCTGGCTCGCAACGACGCTGCATTGACATGTGCGTTGGTCTGCGTGGTGAGCGTTTCCCAGCCGTACAGGCGCACTTCGATCGAGCCCGACGCCCACGTCGAACCGCCGTATGTGCCGGTAATCGTATGCTGCGCCGTGTCGCCGCTGTCGGTGAAGACACTTGCGCTTCCGGCGAGCGCGGCATTGGCTGCGAAGCCGTCGAGGTTGGTCAGGATGGCGAACTGCTTGGGTGAATTGACGCCGTTGCGCCACACCCGGAACGACGCAGAGCTGAGCTTCATCTCAATGCCGTTGACCGGCGCGATGGCGAACGAGACGTAGTCACTGCCGTCGAGGGCTGACTGCAGGGTGGTGCTTTGCGACCATCCCGCGACATTGAGTTCGTTGCCAGCATCGGTGCTGGTGGTGTCGCTACGCGGATAGGTGCCGGGGCCGTAGTCGACCGGAGCGGCCACTGTGGCGTGTTGGCTCAGCGTGGACGTGGCGCTCACCGGCGTATTCTGGATGCCGGAGAAGTTGAACACGGCCGCATCAATGACACCGGTACTGACGGGCGTTGGTGTAGACGGCGCGGCCAAGCCCGCGGGCAGGCCCGGCGCTACCTTGCCGGACACGTACACATTCGCCGCGTTCACCACGCCGTCGCCACTCAGCGTGCCGCCGCTGCGCACATCGAGCCAGCGGGTTGTGGACAGCGTGCCCATGTCGAGCTGGAGGCGTCCGCTCGAGCCGATGCGGATCTCATTGCGTCCACTAAGTGTCTTCCCACGGCTGACGCGCGTCGTCTGCGACGCGCCGGTGGCTGCCGACGATTCAAAGCCGAGCGTCGCGATGTCGCCATCAACCGTGACAACGGACGTGCCGCTGTTCGCGCGCACTGTCGCCGACGATAGCACGTTCGGTGCCGTGTTCTGATCCCAGTTGGCCGCCAAGTTCAGGGATCCGGTCGCGGGCCCGTCATACCTGATGTAGTTGACGGCCGTGCCGAATCCGCCATCGAGATACTCAGCCGTGGCCAGTGCCTTCAGACTCGCAACCATGGATGCGTATGCGGCGTTGTTCACGAGATTGGTCGCCTCGCTGATGTCGCTCGTGATGTTATAGAGCTCAAAGACGTCGGCCCCGCTGACGGTGTTTGTCAGCTTGATGAGCTTGAAGTCGCCCTTCACGACCGCCCAAACCGGCGAGTTGTTCGTGCCGTTGATCGCGCCGCCGCCGTGGTTCTCGTAGGCCAAAAACTGACGATCCTTGCGCACACCCTGGCCGGTAAGCAGCGGCATGAACGAGCTGCCATCGACGCCGACTGGTGCTTCACCGCCAGTGAGTTCGGCGACCGTCGGCATCCAGTCGGCGAGATCGATTCGGTTGCTGCTGTCGGTCGTGCCGGGCTGAACGACGCCGTCCCAGCGAACGATCATCGGCACGCGCATGCCGCCTTCGTAGAGCGTCTGCTTCTGGCCTCGGAACGGGCCGCTGGCATCGAACGGATCGCTCCATGCCGCGCCTTGATCGCCGTTGTCGCTGGTGAAGACGACGACCGTGTTGCTCATCACGCTGTCCGTTTTGTTGCCGTCCCCGTTGGGATCTTCCAGCGCGGCGATGATCTGCCCCACTTGCTTGTCCAGCCGCGTGATCGCCGCCGCAAACCCCTTCTGCTGGGCCGTCCAGCTGCTGGCGCCAGGGACATTCGCGTAATCGTCAAACCACCCGGGCGTCTGCTCCAATCCAAGGAATTCGGCGTGCGGCGCCTGCGGATCGAACTCAGCATAGAACGGCTGACCCGCGACGGCCTTCTCGCGAATGAAGCTGGTGGTCTTGTCGGCGAAGAGGTCGTCGGTGTAGTGGGCGTAGTTGTTCGTGCCGAACTGCCCGCTGACGAGCGTGTTTCCGGTCGGCACAAGTGTGATGCCCCCTGACCCGTTGCTCGACCAGAGCGAATCCACGAAGTGGTTGTGGGCTCGCTGCGTGTACATCTCGGCCAGGAACTGCTGAAAGCCGTGGTTGTTTGGCGTCGATTCCGGATAGATGATCGTCGGGTTCGAACGAAGGTTGGCGGGGTCGTTGGGATCGGTCGTCGTTGCCGTGCCATCACTTCCGCCAACGCCCCACTTGCCATAAAAGGCCGTCTGATAGCCTGCCGCCAGCGCGGTCTGACCGACCAAATAGTCCTCGCGCGGTAGTAGACATTCGTAGCGTTGCGATCGTTGAAGTTGTGGCCCTGATGGAAGCCCGTCATCAGCGAAGCACGGCTCGGCGAACACAATGGACAGGCTCGCGCCTGCGTGAAGTTCCTCCCCGCTGCGGCCAACGCGTTCAGGTTCGGTGTGATCAGCGGCACGCCGGGGTTATTGAGCGGAATGCCCCAGCCGAGGTCGTCTGCCAGGATGTGAACGATGTTGGGCGCGGCGGTTGCCGTGCTAACTGTTGACGCGGCAGTGATCACGGCCATGCCCGCGATCGATTTCAGGTGTCGCATATGCGGCGATCTCCCGTGCGAAGGCAGTCAGGTGCCCAGAACAAAACTGCCCCGGCGGATCGGCCGCGCGAGCGGCCGACCGCACCGGAGCAGGCGGAGAGAACAAGCGAATACACCTGGTCGAAGGTGTTTCGCAGCCTCGTTTCGAATCACCGACGACGCGCGCCAAGGGCTAGCACACCACACAGCACTGCGCCCAGGGCCGCCGGTTCGGGCACTGACGGAGTCGTTTCCGTGTAGGTGATTTGCGGTTGAACAGTCGTGCTGTTGGCCGTGTTGGCGGGAACGCCGCTGGTGGTGGTCGCGCCCGAGTTGCCCCAGGTGGCCAGCGCGATGTTGTTGTTCGTGGTGGTCAGCGCCGCGGTGGCGCTCAGACGGAGAAACACCGTCGTGCCGGCCCCCGCGCCGTTGTTGTAGATCGAGTTCAGGAACGCCGAGATGTCGCTGCTGGTCACCGCCGCCGGCGCGGCCAACGTCGGAGCCGAGTTGATGGCGCGGGTGTTCGCGTCCGTGAGGAACGCCGCCTGTAGTGCGGCGCCGCCAAAGGTATTCGTGGTGTCGCCCGTGCCGGCGAAGTACATCTTGCCCGTCGGAAGCGTTCCCGTGTAGCCGGTCAGGCCATACAGATCGACCGTGGGAACCGCTGTCGCCGCGCCGGCGCCGTAGCCGGTCACGCTGACTGTCAGGTTCGCCGTTGCGAACGTTTGGCCGGGTGACAACGTCGGAAGAACGAACGGCAGAATGATATTGCGCCCGAGCGTGTTGGCGACGTTCTGAAGGCCGACGTTGATCGTCGGCGCCGTTTTCGCACCGCCCGGCGTCACGACTGAGCCGGCAGTGGCCGTATTGCCCGCATCGGGCTTGCCATCGCCGTCGATCGGGGCCGTGGCGTCGGAATACGCCGCGTTGGCATCATCCGACGTCGAGTAGATCACCGCCGCTCCTGCACGCCCGCAGAAGGCCGTCACCGAAGCAACAGCCAAGGCGGCCGCAAGGTACACCGCAGACTGACTCGAACCTGAGAATCGCATAGTTCCTCCTCAAACAGATGCCGCACGGCATCCGACTTGCTCCGCCACGGAACGTCCGCAGCGCACATCCGAAGACCCGAACCCATCTAGAAGCTCGTCATCCCATCGACATCCCGTTGCGGCACAGCACGCTGGACCGCAGGCCACAAGTGGATTCACACACTCTGGATTAAGGAGGACCGTCGAGGTGGATATTCGATCGCTTTAGTGAAGTGTCGTCCTGCTTCTTGAAGTAAAACGACCCGCAGTGGCCGTCGACGAACAGGACGTTCGCCTGGTTGTTCTTGCCATGCCGAAAGCGGATGTTGGCTTTGTCGCCTGCCGCATCGGCGGGGTCTGCACCGGTGTAGTCAAGGTTCCGACACGTGATCGATGCGTTGAGGTCGAGACCCGAAATCGTGTTGCTCAAGAGATAAGTCTTCGGCGCGTTGGGCGAGCTGTAGCGCTTGTCGTCGAGGTTCTGGCCGTAGTAGGCCGCCTCTTGTCTCCCATTGGTGTTCGCCAAGTCCTGCGTGCCATCGAAGACCACCACAATCTCGGCGGCGCGACGTACGCGCGCGTATCGGTACGGCACTACACCGCCCGGATAGGAAGCGGCGATCGGAGAACCGGCCACGTATCCACGGAGCGTCGTGAAAGGCGCATTGACCTTCACGCCGTCCGGCATAAGCAGTGGATGACACGTGTAGCTCTGGCCGGGATTGGCCGAGCCACGCGACATGTCCTTGTCGACCATGAAGTTTCGACTATTGCGATTGTCGATCGCCGAATCGGCGGCCCCGGCAATGCCGCTGGTCTTATTCGTGATCGCCATCAGCTGGTTGGGCCACGAATAGCGGTCACCGGTCGAGCCCTGAGATCGATCGACGGCAACCTGCCCGAACGGCAATGAGTCCTTATGGCCCGCCGCGTACAGCCGAAGCATCTGACCGATGGTCTTGAGGTTGGCCAGGCAGTACGTCGAATTCGCCGCGCGGCGGGCGGTGTTGAGCGACGGAATGAGAATCGAGATCAGCAGCGCGAGAATCCCGATCACAACGAGCAACTCCACCAACGTGAACGCGAGGAGTCGAGGACGACGCGTCAATCGGGTCCGCAAGAACTTCATAAAGCCTCCGCCAGAGGGCGATACGTCAGAAATGCCGGAACGACACTCAATCTACACGCACGAATCATTTCGTCAATCAAATTTGACCATTGATGACCAAAGTTGTCGCATAGATTGTCCAAATCAGGCGCATACAGGTTTATCACAAGACAGATTGCGAAGCCATCCGAAGACTGGCAACTGGACGAGCCTGACTTCTGGTCGAGGCAACAAC
Organism: Tepidisphaeraceae bacterium; assembly: GCA_047600945.1. Taxonomy (GTDB): domain Bacteria; phylum Planctomycetota; class Phycisphaerae; order Tepidisphaerales; family Tepidisphaeraceae; genus JASGKC01. Next base: position 495,369 of record JASGKC010000001.1, read on the forward strand.
TCACCAATACGGACGGAAATCCTCGAACGTAAACATGCCACTTTGCGGCATTTAACTCATTTCCCCTGAAGATGGGCCGCGCAACGCCCTCGACCTCCGGGCAACGCCGCCCCGATCACAGATTTGGGCTTGTCTTGCACCGAGATGACGGCAATAATGGTCAGAGACGCAGACTGCTTTGTGCCATCTTTGTCTCAGACTCAAGTTGACATCACAGAAGGGTTTGATGTGAGTAGTGAGGCCGTACTTGATCCGAATGAGCCAGACGCGCCTGCACCTCTCGCTACTACGCGACGCGGACGGCTGACGCGGCATCAGACTGTGGTGGAGCGATTGCTGGAAGGCATCCACTCCGGCAGCTTTGCTCCTGGTGATAAACTTCCGACCGAAACCGAACTGGCTCGGCTGTTCTCCGCCTCGCGCTCGACCGTCGCCCGCGCGATGCGTGAGTTGAAGAACCGCGGCTTACTGAATCGCCGGCGCGGCGGTGGAACCTCGATTGCCCGCAGTTCGGCCAAAGAGGTCGCGCTGTTCACACCGTTCGCACGCACCGCAGGCAATCTCGGCTACATTGGCGATCAGATCCACGCACATCTCTCCGATGTTGCCTGTCGAGGGCGGAGTCATCTACGACTGCAGCTTGTTCCGCGCAGCGATGACGTTCGGCTTGAGCCGATCCTGGGTGCCACGAAGTCGCTCATTGATGAAGGCGTTCAGGGCGTGTTCTTCTACCCGCACGAGTTGGCGCCAGAACAGGCGCACTTCAATCGCATCGTCGCCGAGAAGCTCACGGAGGTGGGTGTCGCGGTGGTCTGCATTGACCGAGACATCACGACGTTTCCCGAGCGGAGCAACTACCCGCTCGTCACCTTCGACAACCGCCGAGGCGGTTACCTCATCACGCAGCATCTGATTCAGCGGGGCTGCAAGCGCATCGCGTTTCTCACGACTCCCCACATCTCCAGCGCCGCCGCGGATCGCGTGCGCGGGTATCGCGATGCGATGGAGGATGCCGGAATGCACCTCGATCGAAGCTTCGTCCGGGCGGCCAGGTTCCATGACATCAACTTCGAGTTCTGCAAGTCGATGATGGACGACCTCAAGCCTGACGCGATCGTGTGCAAGATGGACCACTACGCGGCACTGGTCGGCCGGCACCTGACCACGCTGGGCGTCAGCATCGGCAAAGACGTCCGCCTCGCCGGCTTCGACAATCAACCGATCGCCGAGATGCTTCCGGTGCCGCTCACGACCATCCGGTTCCCGGCCGACGCGTTCGCGACGGTCGCGTATTCACGACTGATCGAACAGATGGCCTCTCCGAAGGAGCTTCTGGCGGGCGCGACGTACATCGACGTCGAACTGATCGTCCGCGAATCCACCGGGGCTTAGGCAAACCAACGTCCGCGTCAATCCTCGAGACGATCTCTCGCAACCGAGCGAGGCCGATCTTGTTCGCGCGAAGGAGGACCGATATGCGTCGTACACAATCGACTGGGCTTGCAGCATGGGTGCTGGCAGCCGCGGCGACGGCGTCGGCATGCGCCGACGTCGTTCCTGCAAGCCTGTTCACCGATCACATGGTGATCCAGCGTGAGAAGCCGGTCATCCTATGGGGAAAGGCCGACGCGGGTGAAAAAGTGACGGTGTCCTTCGCCGGCCAAACGCGCCAAGCGACTGCCGATGTCGACGGGCGATGGCGTCTTTCACTGGATGCGGTTCCGGCAAGCACGCAAGGGCGAACGCTCACAGTCAAAGGGAACAACACCGTCACGCTCCAAGACGTGCTGGTCGGCGACGTGTGGCTCTGCTCTGGCCAATCGAACATGGCGCGGCCCGTGAGCTTCGTCATTGACAGTGAAGTCGAAATCGCCCGCGCCGATCACCCGACGATTCGCTTGTTCAATCTCGGTCCGACCCGCCACGTGGCGCTTCAACCCGAAGACGCCGTCGATGCTCGTTGGCAGGTCTGCACTTCGGAATCAGTGAAGAACTTCAGTGCCGTCGGCTACTTCTTTGGCCGCGAGCTGTCCGAGAAGTTGAACGTGCCGGTCGGGCTGATCAACAGCAGTTGGCCGGGCGTGCCGGCGGAGTCGTTCATGCCGGAATCGAAGCTGGCCGGCCCGGCGCTGCAGCCGATCATCGATGAATGGCAGCAGAACCTCGCCAACTATGACAGCAGACTAAAGCGCTACGAGGAGGCGCACGCCTCCTGGCAGAAGGGCGCTGACGACGCCCGGGCGCGCGGCGAGCGCACCCGCGTGAACCCCAACGACCTGTAGGCCCCGACTCGCCGCGTCGACCCGGCAACCTCTGGAACGGCATGGTCCACCCGCTCTTGCCCTTCAGTTTGCGCGGCGTCGTCTGGTACCAGGGCGAAGCGAACACGAACCGCGCGGAACAATACGACGCCTTGCTTCCCGCCATGATCGCCACGTGGCGCGAGGCGTTTGGCCAGGGCGACCTGCCTTTCCTCGTCGTGCAGTTGCCGAACTTCATGCCTGCCACGGACGATCCGAACAAGCCTTCTGGCTGGGCGCGCCTGCGTGAAAGCCAGCGCCTCGCCGCATCCAGCACCCCCAACGTCGGCCTCGCGGTGACGATCGATCTCGGTGATCCGAACGACCTGCACCCGCGCAACAAACAAGACGTCGGCAAACGGCTCACGCAATTAGCCTTGGGCACTGTCTACCGAGTGACCGACATCGTCGCACGGGGTCCCGTCGTGGCAAAGGCTGTCTTCGCGGGTGACACGGTGATGCTGACGCTCGACGCCGGCGGCACCGACGTGCGTGTGAAAGGCGATCTGAAACAGAGTTTCGCCGTCGCCGGTGCAGACGGCACCTGGCACTGGGCCGACGCTTCGCTCACCGGAAGCACGGTGACGGTGCGATCGGCAGACGTCAAAGAGGTGAAAGCCCTCCGCTACGCCTGGGCCGACAACCCCAAGGCCGCGGTCGTGAACGACCAAGGCATCCCCGCGTCGCCGTTCGAGATCAGGAAGCCGTGACTCTCATGCGTCGCACGTTCACCAACTTCGTCAGTGCGGGCCTGCTCCTGCTGGCCGGCGGCAGCGCCATGGCGGCAAAGCCGAACGTCGTTCTGATCGTCACCGACGACCAGGGTTACGGCGAACTCGGTGTGACCGGGAATCCGGTCGTGCGCACGCCGAACATTGATCGGCTGGCAAAGTCGTCCGTATCCCTCACACAGTTCTACGTAATGCCCGTGTGTTCGCCGACGCGGGCCGGCTTGCTCACCGGGCGCAATCACTATCGAACTGGAGTGACCGACACGTGGATGGGCCGCTCGCTGATGGACGCGAAGGAGACGACGCTCGCCGAGATGTTCGCGTCAGCAGGCTATCACACCGGCATCTTCGGCAAGTGGCACCTGGGCGACAACTACCCGCGCCGCGCAATGGACCAGGGCTTTCAAGAAAGCCTCGTTCTCAATGGCGGCGGTCTGGGGCAACCGAGCGATCTGCCCGAGACGCGCGACGCGCGCGGCGCCTATTTCGACCCGACACTGCTCCACAACGGCAAGCCGGTGAAGACGACCGGGTATGTCGCCGACGTGATCACCGACGCTGCCGATGCGTTCATTGTTGACCACGCGGCCGAACCGTTCTTTGTCTATCTCGCGTTCAACACGCCGCATACGCCCCTGCAGGTGCCTGAAGCGTATCGTGCTCACTATCCGCCTGCGGCGTTCGACCGCAGCAGATTCCCGAGCGCTGGCAACCCGATGCCGGACAAGCATGACCCGATCGCGCTGTCGCGCGTGTACGGCATGATCGAGAACATCGACGACAACGTGGGCAAGGTGCTCGCGACACTCGACGAGTTGAAGCTCGCCGACAACACGATCGTCGTCGTCCTCTCGGACAACGGCTGCGAGCAGCACGACGGCTTCAACGCGGGACTGCGCGACTGGAAAGGCTCGCCTTACGAAGGCGGCATTCGCCAGTTCTGCTTCATCCGTTGGCCGGTGGGTCTGCCCACACCGCAGCAGGTGGACCGGCTCACTTCGCACATGGACATCACGCCCACGTTGCTCGATCTCTGCAGCGTTGCGCCGCGTGCGTCCGTGAAGTTCGACGGCCAGAGCCTCGCCTCGCTCCTCAAGGGCGAACCCGTTGACTGGCCCGACCGCACGATCGTCTTCCAGTGGCATCGCGGCGACGCACCGCAGCGTTACCGGTCAATGGCCGTGCGCTCCGAGCGGTGGAAGTTGGTGCAGCCGAAGGGGCGTGGCGAGCGATGGGATGGCTCGACCTCCTTCGAGCTTTACGACATCCGGCGCGATCCCTATGAGCAACACGACGTGTCGATCGACCACCCCGTCGAAGTGCGGACGCTTCGGGCGGCGTACGACACGTGGTTCGACGAGTTGGTCGCAAGTCGCGACTTCACGACTCCGACGCGCATCGCCGTCGGAACACCGCACGAGAATCCAGTCCTGCTGACACGACAGGACTGGCGCGGCCCGCAGGCGAACTGGAGCGCGACCGGCCGCGGATATTGGGACGTGTCGATCGAACCAGGGGGGACGTACGACATCACGCTCCGGTTCGACGCGCCTGCGACCGATGCTCGTTTGAATCTGAAGTGCGCGGATGTCCGACTGGAGCGGACGACTCCACAAGGCGAGACGTCGTTCACCTTCACGAATGTGCGTCTGCCCGAAGGCCCTGCGCGCCTGGAGGCGACGATCTCCACGGCCCCAGCGCCGGTCGGCGTCCGCTATGTCGAAGTGCTACGCAAGGAGGAGAAGTGAGAACTCATTTAGTCGGCACGACGCTGTGTGCTGCAACCCTGTCCCTCGCCGCTTCGGGCGTCGCACAGACGGCTCCCGCCCCGCAGAAGCCGAACGTTGTTCTGCTGGTCGCCGATGATCTCGGCAGCGGAGACGTCGGCTTCCGCGGCGGTGCGATTCCGACGCCGAACATCGACCAGCTCGCACGAAACGGCGTTGTCCTTGATGCGTTCTATGTGATGCCGCTCTGCTCGCCGACGCGTGCCGCCCTGCTCACCGGCCGCTATCCGTTCCGTTATGGGTTGCAGGCGGGCGTCGTCAGGCCCTGGGCGTCTTATGGCGTGCCGACCGACGAGCGCATGCTCCCGGAAGCACTCCGCGACGCCGGCTACGAGACGGCCATTGTCGGCAAGTGGCACCTGGGCCATTCGAAGCCGGAGTTCCTTCCATCGGCACGAGGCTTCGAGCACCAATACGGCTTCTACAACGGACAACTCGACTACTACACGCATCTTCGCGATGGCGGCTACGACTGGCACCGAGACGGCCATCGCAACGACGATCAAGGCTACAGCACCGATCTGATCGGCGACGAAGCCATACGCCTCATCCGCGAGCGCGACAAGACCCGGCCGCTGTTCATGTATGTCGCGTTTCAGGCGCCGCATTCGCCTTACCAAGACCCGCCGGAGAAGTACCGGCAGACCGTCCCCGGCGCGCCGCCTGCACGCGAGCGTTACATGGGAAAGGTGGTCGGTGTCGACGCGCAGGTTGGCCGGATCGTGTCGGCGCTATCGGATGCGGGCATGACGTCGTCGACTCTCGTTGTCTTCTTCAGCGACAACGGCGGCCCCGATCCGGGTCGGATCACGTCCAATGGCGCGTTCCGCAGCGGCAAAGGGTCGGTCTACGAAGGCGGCGTGCGCAGCTGCGCGAGCGCGACCTGGCCCGGCGTCATTCCGGCCGGATCGACGGCGACGCAGCCGATCCACGTCGTCGATCTCTTCCCCACCGTGGCCGCGCTCGCCGGCGCGGCGATAACGCAAAAGAAGCCCCTCGACGGACGCGACGTGCTGTCTGCGTTGCGCGGCGACACGAAGTCGACACACGACGAGATCGTCGTCAACATCACACCACGCGGCGGCGCCATCCGCAGTGGCGACTGGAAGCTCGTCGTCAACGGCTACCGGTTCGGCAACGACGAAGCCCCCGGCAATGCCCCAGCGAGCCGGCAGAAGGAGGCGGGCGTCACGGTGTATGAGTTGTTCGATCTCAGCACCGACAAGTCCGAATCGAAGAACGTAGCCGAAGAGCATGCCGATGTCGTGAACCGGCTCTCGAAGCGCTTCGACGAACTACAGCGATCGGAGCATCTGCCGTTCAATGATGCCCGACCCGCCGACTTCAAAGTGCCGGCCGTCTGGGGCGAAGCGGAACCGACGACGCAGCCTCATCCGTAGCGTCTTGTGTACCTGTGACGATGGTTGTTCGAACGGGAAAGGTGACCTGTGAATTCACGTCTGACCTCTGGCGCACTCGCCCTCGCAGCCCTCGCGGCCCAAGCCGTCGCACAGCCGGCATCCGTATCGACTCCAACGAGGAAGCCAAACGTCGTCTACATTCTGTGCGACGACCTTGGCATCGGCGACGTCGGCGCGTTCAATCCGACGCGCGGGAAAATCCCGACGCCAAACATCGATCGCCTTGCGTCGGACGGCATGCGATTCACCGACGCTCATTCCGCGTCGGCCCTGTGTACACCGTCGCGCTACGCCCTGCTGACCGGCCGCTACAGTTGGCGCAGCCATCTGCAGGCAGGCGTGCTGGGCGGCTGGAGTGAGCCGCTGCTCTCGGCAGAGCGTCCGACGGTCGCGACCTTCCTGCGCGAGCAAGGCTACGCGACCGCTTGCATCGGCAAATGGCACCTCGGTCTCACGCCGGGCGAGGATCGGTTCAAGTCGCCACTGCGCGACGGGCCATTGCAGCATGGGTTCGATCGCTTCTTCGGAATCGCGGCGTCATTGGACATGGCGCCGTTCGCGTGGATTGACGACGATCGTTTTCCCGAAGCGCCGAGCGTGCAGAAGAAGTTCGGCCGGACGGGCATGGCGGCGCCATCGTTCGAAGCCGTCGACGTGCTGCCGACCCTCACCACCAAGGCGGTCGACTACATCAAGACGCATGGCAACGTGGATGCTAAGCCCTACTTCCTCTACCTGCCCCTCACCTCACCGCACACGCCGATCGTGCCGACCGCGGAGTGGCACGGCAAAAGCGGCCTAGGCGACTACGGCGATTTCGTGATGCAGACCGACGCGACCGTGGGCGCGGTGCTCAAGGCCATCGACGACTCGGGCCAGCGCGATAACACGATCGTCTGCTTCGCCAGCGACAACGGGTTCGCCCCGCCGGGCGTCAATCCGAAAGTGCTTGAGGCACTGGGCCATTATCCGAGCGCGGAGTTTCGCGGCTACAAGACCGACATCTGGGACGGCGGCCACCGTATTCCGTTCATCGTCCGCTGGCCAGCGGTAGTGAAACCGGGAACGCAGTGCTCACAGTTCGTGGGACTGATTGACCTGTTCGGAACCATCGCCGACGTCCTGCAGCAGAAGCTGCCCGACAACGCGGCCGTGGATTCGTTCAGTCTACTACCGCTTCTCAAAGGCAGTGACGCACCGGTCCGCACCTACGACATCTACCACTCGGGCGACGGCTACTTTGCGATCCGTGAAGGAGACTGGAAACTGGAGCTCTGCGCCGGCTCGGGCGGATGGGCGCTCCCAACGAATACCGCGCTCAAGCGCAATCGATGCCCAAGGTGCAGCTCTACAACATTCGGATGGACATCGGAGAACGGAACAACATTCAATCGGTACATCCCGACATCGTTGCACGTCTGACCAAGCTGCTGGACGACGCGATTGCCGCGGGCCGCACTCGTCCAGGGAGCCCGCAGCAGAACGACGCTCCAGTCATCATCAACAAACCGCCAAAACGTCCGTCGACAACGCCCGCCAACGAATGAGCCCCCCGGCCAGCCGAGTTGGCCGCCATATACAGATCAAGCATTTGTTTCGGAGGCAATACTCGTTTGACGTCGACAGAACCGATCAGGGAGGCGTATCACACGGGCATGCTTTTGCTTGGCTCTCGATCCGCCGCTCGATCTCGTACATCAAGTTCACGCTGGCCTGAGAAAGAAACGCATCGCCACCGGCACCGAGAGTCTGCATGTGCCTACGAGAAGCTACGGTGATTCCAATCGGCCGCAGCCGGTGGCGAAGAAATCTAAGAAATGACGTTTACGGCTGCACGGCCGCGGGAAATGCGATTCCTGCGGTAGCTGCCATGACGAGGGCCAACGCCCAGAAAATGACAGAGACAACTGTCCAGATGATCGCGCGGCGAACGTGTCGGTGTTTTTTCGCGGCGATCTCGCAGTTGACGAGAATCTGCGATGTGATCTGCGACGCCCAGGATTTCGCGTCCACCGAAACGAGATCGGCGTAGAACTGGTCGTAGTTCCGCTTGTACTTGTCGGTCACATGGGCGAAGTGGAACAAGCATGCGGGTGCCCCCCCGCCCAGTCGCGGGATGACGCACAGAACCGCGAAGACAAAACCCACGATCGTGCAGCCGGTGTAGACCACGAGGAACACGATGCCGAACCAAAACAGACAGTGCCGGTCCACCCACTGGGCCGTTCGCAACTCGGCAACGTGCGACATCGTGAATCCGAAAATCGTAACGAGCGCCGCCGCAATGATGCCCGCCTTGCTGTCGGCGAACTGAATCTGGCTTTGAACTCCGTCCAGCCGCTCGAACATCGTGGCCGGCGTGACTATCGGATCGACCTTGATGGTCGCGATCTCGCTCGGCCGTTCGACCGGCTTCGGAGCGCCGGAACCCGACTCGCTCATGCTGCCTCCTTTTTCTTCTGCTCGAAGTAGAGCACGAACGGCTTGCAGCAGTCGTCGTAGCGGTAACGGCTTCCGCAGATGCACGGCTCATGGTCGAACATGCCTCCGCGATCTCGCACGGCCTCCCAACACCCTTCGATGCCGTGCGACCGCTGGCCTCCGGGCCAGACCGCTTCAACGCCTGTCTCTTTCTCTTTGAGAACGTCCGCCTGGTAAATGCACTGAAGCACAAGGAACGCGTGGATCGCTTCAAACAGGCGCTCCAACGAGTTGGGCAACCTGAAATCAATCTCCACGTCGCCCGGCACAAAGAGGCAAAGCTCCCACTCGGACATGATGTGCCCGTCGATGCGACGCACCCACTGGTCGTGATGACTTTCAAGGAACACGGACGGATACGCTGAAACGGGCAGTTTGAAGTCGCCACGCGGTCCGAGTGGCAGAAAATCGTGCGGGTACATGATCGTAAGGTCGTACCGATCCTTTACCGTCCCGTATTTCGATACGAGCGGATACGTGCCCTGCAAAAAGGCGTGGCCGTATATGCCAATGTCGGCGGCACATTGGGCATGAACCGACGCGCGATCTCGCGCTCGATCTTCCAGCGTCGGGGCATCCACGTGTGCCACGGGGCCATTCAGTCCCTCCTCGCGTACGGCCGAGCCGGGCGAAACGTGTCAACGACGGTCGCGATCGTGCCGCTGCTGGTCACGCGGGCCGCGAGCGATCCCGCACGCGCCGCCTTCTCTTCGCTCTCGTTCTCCTTGGAATCGAGTTTCGGAAACGTCAACCCGGTGGCGACGTAGCTCCCCGAATCTGGTCCGAACTCTTCGCGGATGTTGTCGTCGTTGATGGCGTCGTAAACCTCTTTGGAAATCCGAGTCTGCTTGCCGCCGGTGATTTCCTGCATCCGCTGGGAGTCGCTCACGGGAGGGCTCATCGCGATGAGTTCTCGCTCGCCTTTCTTCCCAAGCCGCGTCAGGAGCACCTTCCCGGCCGACACGCCGATGGCCACATGGATGTCGGTCCGACCGATGTACGCCGGCAAGACGTGCTCCATTGACGACTGGATGCCGATGGCGATGTCGAGACCCTTACGGCGTCGACGCGAGTCGTAGATGTCGCCAGCGGGCATATAGGCGATGCCGAGTACGCAATCGCCTTGATGCTGCAAGGCGTAGCCATCGAAGTCACTCTCGATGACCGTTTGGAACTCGCCCCGGATGAGGTCGAATGCTCGAACGAGCGCCTTCAACTCGTCGTCGGTCTTCGCGCTCTGGATCAGCGCGGTGAAGCCGTCGAGGTCCGCGTAGAACGGCGCGGCGTCGAACCGCTTGCTGTTGCGCTCGGTGAGCACGTCCAGTTCGATTTTGGCTTCGACTCCGCTCACCTCCATCGCGGACAGCGGCAGGTTGTCCTTCGCGTCCTGCGTCGCTTTCTTCCACTTTTCGTGGTCGAACTTCACCGCAAGCTTTTCCGCCAGTTCCGGCTTCTTCTTCCAGCGAAGTCCCGACGCTTGATAGGTCTGCACACCTGCGACCACGGACGACTCGGCGAACTCGTCCTTCAGGCATTGGGGCAGCATGTCGTACAGCCGCTTCGGTAGCGTGATGGTGCCGGACTCGCCAATGATCTTGGCCGCGATGTTCGCAGGGTCGCCCAGCGAGATGAGTTCGCGATCTCCGCGATAGCCGATGTGTGCGATCAGGAACCGACCCGAGTCGATCCCCACTGCACCGCGAAGGCTCTCGGACAGGTCAGTGAACACCTCGTTGAAAACATCGTAGAGGTAGGACTGAAGCGTGATGGCGAGTTTCACAGCGCACTCGACCCTCTTTGGCTCGTTGTTGAGGTTGTCACCGTCGTACGGCTTGTGGCACATCGCGTGGAGACGAGCCGACTGCATCTGCATCCGAGGCACGTCATAGTCGCTGAGGATGTCGCCCTGTGTCCGTCGCAACACGCTGACGGCGCGGACGATCTTCTTCTGCTCGTCCTTGTCATTGCCGGCCGTGTTGACGAGCCGGTGCAGGTTCGTCACGTCCGCGTAGATGTGGGCACCCTTGGCGCGACACACCTCCTTCGAGCCGAGGTTGTAGAAATCCCGCTCGCGGGTGAGGTCCACAACGGTGTAGTCGGAAAGCTTCAGAGCGGCGGAACGGTCTTTCACGCGTGCGGCCGCGATATCATGGCTCCAGCTCATATGAGGCTCCTTCCGGCAGGATTCACGTCCCCAAACGGATACCGATCGCGGTTCCGACCGACGCGTTCGTGAATTTCGACTGGTGGTGGTCGGAACATGCCAACCCCCAACCAACGGTAGGGCTACCACGAAGAAAAGGCAAGAATCTCTCTTTCCGTAACTTCATTTTCGCGCGCCTTACGCAAGATATTGGGGCGCTTCAGGTTAGGGATACGGCCGGGCGAACAAATTTGTAACAGCGATTGCCTTGGGACGCGCCGGATTGACCAGTTGCCAAGTGCCTCGCGCCATCCTCCGATGCGGTCGCGCGATGCGACGAATACAGATCAACTTGAAGTGGATCGAGTTCGGACGGCTACCAACTTGCGCTCCGAAGGCTGGACGTGTTAAGATTGAAGCATTAGCAGCGAATGACTCACGTCCATGTCCGATATCAATCACCTCGAACAACTCATCGACGCCTTGGCCATTAGCGTGGCGCGGGGTTTTGAACGCATGGACGAGCGGTTCGAGAAGGTCGAGCGGCGGTTCATCCAAATGGAGGACCGTTTCGACGCGGTTGAGGCGCAACTGAAGCAGGTCGACGCCCGCCTGGAACGCGTTGAGTTCCTTGTGAACGGGCAGGACAACCGCCTCGCGGTGCTGGAAGACCGTGTCCGTCAGTTGGCGGTGAGGACGGGCCTGAGTTTCAACTGACCGTGCCCCCGCCCATGCCTCGCAGCGATGGTCCCCGCTCGCCGGAAGGCAACCGACGTCCGGGCCCACGTCCCTATCCGCCCACTGTTGACGGCAAACTCGAAGCGATTCTAAAACGCCTCGGTCGAATCGAGGCAATGCTGATTGACCTCCGCGACGGCAACACTGGCGGTGACCCGAACCGCCCCAAGTACTACATCGACCCTGACGTGTTCCGCTGAGCGGCCGCGCGGGCCAGACCGCGAACTCACCCGACGCAATTGAATAGTCCCGACATCGACGCCCACGACACGGCGTTTTCCGCGTCGCGCGAGGTGTAACGCGCGAAGGCTGAACGGAAGGCTACTCCTACGGCCGCCGATCTGGCCGCGACAACCGGTCCACTTCTCCTGGCGGCAGGCGCAGCAACGCGCTGACCTGGGCAAGGTGCCGTGCCTTGGGAATCACCCCGCGCACCTCCCACAGTGACACGGTCGACTGCTTGATGTTCATCTGCCGAGCGAGCCAACTCTGGGTTTTTTGGACGTCGAGCCGCGCCGCCCGGATCAGATCGCCCAGAGACGAAATCCGGGCCGGGTAGTGTCTTTTACGTCGATATTCCAAGCTAAACAGGGGCCGGGCAGCAGTTAATGCGATTTTGCAAAATGGCAACGCAGAGCAACGTCTGGCAGGTGCCGGCCAGCATTCTGCTGGCGCCGGTTGTCACGCTGACACTGCTGACCGGCGTCGCGAAGATCGCGCTGACGCCACTGATCCCGTCACTCGCGCCGAGGCTCGCCGACGTGACCGCATGGTGCAGCGGCTCGATGCGCTGGACGGTGGGCCAGCTCGCGCGACTGCCCGCCGCTGACGTGCCGCTGCCCAGCCCGCCCATCTGGCTGGCGGCGCTCTGCTGGATGACGCTGGCGCTGGCGGTGGTGCCGTGGAAGTATCCGTCGGCGCGCATCCTGACGATCCTCGCGTGCATTGCGTCGTACGTCGCGCTGCTGGCCGGCCCGTACGCGAACCCGCCGGCCAGCGTCAGACCGGGCACTGGGGAATTGCGCATGACGCTGCTGGCCGTCGGCGCCGGGCAGACGGCGCTGGTCGAACCGCCGGGCGGAAAGGTGTCACTCTTCGACGTCGGCAGCACGAGCCTCACCGACCTCACCGGCAACGTCGTCGCACCTGCCCTGCGTGCGTTCGGCCACACGTCGATCGACACCATCACCCTCTCGCACGCCAACCTCGACCACTACAGCGGCGCATCTGACGTCACCGCCAGCTACGGCGTCAGCAACGTGCTCGTAGGTCCGGGCTTTGAGGCGCTGGCTCGACAGAGCGGGACCGGCGAGCAGCTGCTGCGCGAGCTGCGTCAAGCCGAGCGCCCGCCGCGTGTGGTGCACGTGGGTGACAGCGTGCCGCTGGGCTCGCAGACGACGATCGACGTGCTTTCGCCGCCGACGGGCGATGCGCCGTTTGTCGACAACGACGGCTCGCTCGTGCTGCGCCTCACGCACGCCGGCACGCGCATCCTCTTCACCGGCGACATCCAGGATGTGGCGATGCGAGAACTATTAAAGCATCCCGAGCAGTTGCAAGCCGACGTGCTGATCGCGCCGCATCATGGTTCACTTGAGACGACCACGCAGCAGTTCATCGAAGCCGTGCACCCCAAGCTCATCCTCGCGAGCAATGACCGCACGCTCACCGGCAAGCAGCGCGACTTCGACGCCCTGTGCGCAAAACGCGGCTGGAAGCTGCTGCGCACGCACACCAGCGGCGCGATCAGCATCCGCATCGAAAGCGACGGGACGTGGACGGTAGAACCGTTCGTGAAGAAGTGATGCCGGATCGCTCACTCCCGACGAAGCACAAATGGTTGCACCTGGGCGGCGGACGAGGCCTCAAGCGGCGGAACCTTGCGATAGGTGCGCGCGAAGCGCGACAGTTCGCCGGGGTCGACGATCACCGTCGCATCGCGCGGCGCATCGGCCGCCCACGCTTGCACGGGGTTGTTGCCGGTCGATGGCACGTCGAACACGTAGCGATACGTCAGCCGCGACATTGGGATGGAATACCAGAAAGCTTTGCAGTCGCCGACGAGAACGATTGGTCGATCGGTTCCGTAGATCGCGTTGTACACGTCGGCGGGCAGGAGGACTTGCTCCTGAAGTTGTCGTGCGTCGGTCGCACCGAGCAGTGGAAGCGTGTTCGCAAACTTCCGGGCAGTGTCCACAACACCGAGAACGCCAGGCAGCGCGAGCAGCGACAGCACGACAGGCCACGACCGAAAGCCCGGCCCGCGCGGCGTGACCGTGAGGAGCGCCAACACCGGAATCGCCTGCGTGTAGAACCGGCCCTGCAGGTGCGTCGCGAAGAGCCAGTACGCGGTCAGGCCGAGCAAATACATCGTCAGCAACCACGTCTCGCGCTGACGGGCGCCGAGCAAGACAAAGAGCGGTGCCATCAGCAACAGTACGGATGGCATCGGTGCGGACGGCGTCGTCTCGGTCGACGCGAAACGCACCGCGCCGTAGTGAGAATCGTTCGCGACCTGCTCTGCGAACGCCTTCAGTCGCGCGATCACCGACTGCTGATCCGCGCGCGGTGCATGCGCAGCGTTGAAGCGCTCGACCTGCCCGTCGTCCCAGTGCCACTTCCCCAGCACGTTCGTCGCCAGCGGGAAGACTGGGTTGCCGGTCCAGAGCGTATTGCGAATCAGCCAAGGGGATGTGACGACCGCTCCGATCGCGGTCGCGAGCACAAGCGCTGTGATCGCACGACGTAATCCGGCACGGGGCCGCGCGCACGCGCCGAGCAGCGTCACAACGAGCACGACCGGCACCAGCACGAGCGTTGTCACAAACCCCGTGTACTTCGTCGCGCAAGCAAGCCCGAGCATGAGCCCAAGAACCACTGCCACCCCGTGTACCTGGCGAGCGTGCTCGCCGGTTTCGCGCGCTGCACTCAACAACCTCCAGCCCCACCCCACCGCCAGCACCGTGTACAGCATCAGCGCCAGTTCGTTGTACGCGACCGCACCGAGCATCGCCGTCCAGGGCGTCGTGCCGACGAGGAGCGCGGCGACCGTTGCGCGGCCGCGTCCGAGTGATCGCGCTGCACCGTACGTCGCCGCGAGCAGCGCGATCATGATCGCCGTGTGCGCAAGCTGCGCCGAGTACATGCCCGCCCACGGGCCGCCCCGCAGGTGCATCATCAGCAGCGAATGCGTTTCGGTCAGCATGGGGAACGTGCTGAACGCGTTGTGCCGCAGCGGCACGATTCGGCCGAGCTCAAACCACTCGCGCGGCACCTGGAGGTGATAACCAACGACGTCATAGCCGGCCGGCTCGTCGGCGCCGAAGAGGACACCGGGCAGGATCATCGCGCCGGTCAGGCTGAGCGCGACAATCGGTGCGAGCAGGACCGTGAACCATGCCGCGCCCGCGTTCTCGCGTAGCCAAGGCTCAAGCATGGTCCACGCTTTGGCGATGCGCCGAATCGCCAGCACGCCACCCGCCGCGAGCAGCGCGACGGCCGATCCGCGATTGAGCCACCCCGCGAGGCCAAGCGCGTGGGCACTGAGACCAACGATGCCGAGTCCGAGCGCGAAGCTGGTTGCAGCGCGCAGCACCGGTGATCGGTCGTCATGCGTCGGAAGAAGAATACGCAGTACGGCCGCCCCCCAGCCGAGCAGGCTGATCGTCCATAACGCGACGACCAGCAAATCCACGTAGAGCGGCCGACCAGCGAAGTACGTTGTCGCGGCCAGCGTGACGATCGCGAACGTCAGCAGACAGGCTTGGCGCGTGCGCAGCGGTGAAGTCGGTGGAGCAACGGGCGAAGGCATGCGAAGGCATATGCTAGAGCAGCGAGTGAAAAGTCATAGCGACATCAAATGGGTTTGTGGCCCGTGCCTCCGACACGTGTGGCTCAATTGCACGTAACGGAAGCCCGTGCCACATTCACGATGACAATTCGCTCACTGCCCCAACGTGCAGGATTGCCGTCATGGGATGCGGGTGTCGACCCTCGACTGAATCATGGCGCGATGGGATCGGTCGGACAGGTTGCGTGGTCGGTCCGCATCGACCGTCGGTTTGCCCGATCGGTACGACCTGAATCACTTAACAAGCAAGCCCACGACCGTGCCGGGGGCTTTTGAATTTCTTTGACTTCGCGCGGTTGTCCGTCAGTCGCGTATCGGATGTACCGATGTACTCATCAGCGCGACCTGCGCCTTGTCGCCGGGGGCCGTTCAAGCAGGACGGCGGGCGGCGAGGTTCGCGATGCCGGGCTTACTGCTGGCCGTGAGCGGAATTCACGATCAGGACCAGGAAGCAGACGACCACCATCGTCACCACCAGCGCCACGCCGAAACGGGCCACGAATGGATTAGGTCTAAAGGCTGTGCCTTGCGACGGTTGGGATGAATGGGTCTGCATTTTCTTCCGTCCTCCGGGAACTCCCGATTTCGGTCGCAAATCCTCTCTGCCCCGAAGAGTACCCCGGCTTTGCATCGAGACAAGCAAAAACTGCCGAAGTCAGTTTTATTCGCTTGATTAGGAAACGGCCTTAACGACATTGTCGTCCCGCTTCTTACCGGACGTGATTGATAACCCGTAGTACCGCTTGCTGGAGATCCTGAATGGCTCAGCCCCGCCCGCTTTTGGAGTTGTTGGAAGGTCGGCGCCTGATGACGGTGGCGATGAGTTCCACCGTCAATTTCGCCGACAAGCGTCAAACCATTGATGGCTTCGGGGCCGCCATCATTTCAGACGAAATTCGACCGGAAAACGCGACGGCTTCGTTCTTCGACACCGTTGTCGGCGACCTCGGCGCGAGCATTGTTCGTGCCGGTCTCGCCCCAGCGTTTGAAGAAAACAACGACAATGCCGACCCCAACACCTTCAACTGGGCCGGCTTCAACGAAGCGGCGATGAAGCCGGTCATGGATTCGTTCCAGCGGTTCCAAGAGCGCGGCGTCAACCGGTTCATGCTCAGCGTATGGTCGGCGCCGTGGTGGCAGAAGACCAACATGACGCTGCACTCGGGTGGCAACGTCCGCACCGACAAGTACGCCGAGTTCGCCGAAACGATGGCCGCGTACGTCATCGCCGCCAAGCGCGATTTCGGCGTCTACATCACCGACCTCTCGCTCCAGAATGAGCAGAACTTCATCGAAGGCTACGTCAGCGGCTTCTACAGCCCGACTCAGATGCGTGACCTTCTCCGCGCCGTCCAAGTGAAGTTCGCCAAGGAAGGGCTCAGTTACGTCAACATCGTCTTCAACGAGGACATGGGCACCGACCAGCAGCGCTGGCAGTGGTACAACAACGCCACGCTGCAAGACCCTGAAACCAAAGACTTTAACGGCGAATTCGGGTCGCACTACGCCGCCCAGTGGAACATGGCCGACCAGTGGGCCAGCATCGACGACAGCGGTAAAGGCTTGTGGTACAGCGAGTTAAGCGGAAAGAGCAGCACTTGGGACGCCGGCGTCCGCACCTCGATTGAACTGGCCGACGCACTCAACGTCGCGAACATCTCCGCCCAGCTCTACTGGCAGTTCAGCTACTCGCTCACCAACGCGTCTGACCCCGCCAGCAATACGGCCGCGCTGATGACCGATGGCAAGCCGAACCCTAAGTACTACGCAATGAAGCACTTCTACCGCTATGTGCGGCCGGGTGCACAGCGCGTCACCACCACCAACGGCACCGACCTCGTCAAGATCAACGCCTTCACGCACGACAGTGACGGCAGCAAGACGATCGTCATTACCAACAACGATCGCACGAACGACTACACGCTCACGCTCAACCTGCAGAGCAACTCCGTCGGTAGCTGGAAGGAATTCCTCAGTACGCAGGACGCCTACTGGCAGACCAAGCCGAACGTGAACGGCACGACGACGCTCAAGATCACCGTGCCCAAGTTCTCAATGATCACGCTGACCAACGCCCCGGAGTTGCCGGTCGCATCCGGCAAGTCAGGCACACAGTACCCGATCGCGAAGTACATCGACGCCAGCGTGGACAGCTTCTCGCCCTTCTACTTCGCGATCGGCGGTCAGATGTCGAACCTCCAGCGCGATGTGAATTCCAGCAACGTCAACATGACCAGTTGGGACGGCTGGACGCTGCTCGACGGTGCCGCCGCCAGCCCGTGGGATCAGGGCGAGCAGGCCCTGCGTTACCTGATCTCCAAGGGCGGGAACGTCAACTCGAAGACGACGACGGACGGATTCACACCCCTGCACATCCTGGCGATGAACCAGATGAACCGCTGGCGAACGACGAGCATCGACGGCCAGACGTCCGGTAAGGCGAACGCTCTGATCGACGCCGGCGCGAACGTGAACGCCGTCGACAAGTACGGCCGTACCCCGCTGATGTACGCGGCGATGTACGTCAAGCTGCGTGGCGTGAACGAGGATTCGAGCCTGGTCAGCACCCTGCTCGCCCGCGGGGCGAACAAGAACCTCAAGGACATCTACGGCAAGAGCGCATACGACTACGCGCTGGAGTCGGGCCAGGAGAAGAAGGCCGCCCTGCTTCTCGGACCTGACACACAGAAGCCTCTCGTCCGTTACGGTGGCTACAAGGCCGACCGGAAGTCGGTCGAGCTGACGATCACCGAGAACGTGACCGGCTCGCTGACCGCATCCGATCTCACGTTGAAGAACCTGACGACGGGTCAGACGCTTGCCGCAAGCGGTTGGTCACTGACGGACACCTTCGCGACCGGCATCTACAACAGCGGGATCACGGCCGCGACGATCAAGTTCGCCAGCACGCCGGCCGACGGCAAATGGCAACTGACGATCCCGGCCGGCGCGTTCACCGACCTCGCTGGCAACCCGAATGCCGCGTACAGCTATGGCTTCACCGTTCTGAACGGCGACGCAAACGGCGATGGCAAAGTCGGCTTCGCGGACATCGTCGCTCTTGCACAGGGCTATGGCCGAACGGGCCAGAAGTTCAGCCAAGGCGATTTCAACTACGACGGCGTCGTCAGCTTCAGTGATCTGCTGATCATGGCCCAGCAGTATGGCAAGTCGCTCGGCACGACGGCGGCGGCGATGACGAGCACGCCAGTCACCGCGTCGATCGTGAGCATCACGGCTTCGTCAGCGGATAAAGACGAAGCCGCGGTCAACGATGTCTTGCTCTGATCGCTTCCTGAAATGATGAAGTGTTCCGAGCCCCACATGGTCATGTGGGGCTTTTTCGTGGAGTAAACGCGCCGATTTGCTGTTTCCACGTGGAGCGCAACATCCAAATTTGACGCCCGCCTGCGAAACGAGTTGAATCCGTTCCACGTGGAGCGCGCAGCCGCTCCCAAGACCCGCAGGAGGTTCGCATGTCGAATCCGAAAGACCCGAAGCAGAAATCCCGGCTTGGCCGAGGCTTGAGCAGCCTGATGGGCATGACCGGACCGGTCGCCGATGTCCCGGTCGAACCTGTCTACGCTGACGTGCCCGGACCCGTCGCGCCCGGACCCGCCCCCGTCGCAGAGGGCGTGCCGGCCGAGCTTCCCATCGACCTTGTGCGTCCGAACCCGCACCAGCCGCGTCGACAGTTCGATGACGCCGCCCTCGCGGAACTCGCGGCCTCCATCAAGACCAACGGCGTCATCCAGCCGATCGTCGTCAAAAAGGTCGGACCTGACTACGAACTGATCGCCGGCGAACGCCGACTCCGCGCCGCAAAACTGGCCGGTCTGACAACCGTCCCGGCCGTCGTGCGTGACGCCGATCGATGGTCGCAAGCGCAGATGGCGCTGGTCGAAAACATCCAGCGAACCGATCTCAACCCCATCGACCGCGCACACGGCTACCGCACCCTGCTGGCCGACCTTGGCCTGACGCAGGCCGAGCTCGCCATCCGCCTCGGCGAAGATCGTTCGACCGTCTCCAATCACCTGCGTTTGTTGGAGCTGGACGACGCGGTCCAGGACCTCGTCCGCGACGGCAAACTGTCCCTCGGCCACGCCAAGGTATTGGCAGGCGTGACGGACAAGACCGAGCAGATCAAGCTGGCCGAGCTGGTGGTGGGGCAGGATTTGTCGGTCCGCAACCTCGAGCGCATCCTCACCTCGGCCGCCACGCCACCGACGCCCGCTCCCGAGAAGCCGGCCGGCTCGGCGCATGTGAAGGACCTCGAAACCAGTCTCACGCGCCAGATCGGCCTGCGCGTCCAACTTAAGACGGCCGCCAAGAAGGGGAAGGGCAAGCTCGTCATTCACTACAACAATCTGGACGAGTTCGACACGCTCGTCGGACGGCTGGGCGTGAAGCTGGATGACTGAGGATCGGCCGATCCTGCCTTAGCCAGCCCACGCGGCATGTCGGCAGTATAGCCGACAACATCATTTAAGTGCAGACAATTCAGATACTTAACATCACTACGTCCGGTATCTCACCAGCCGCAAATCGAATCGTCGCTGAGTTCGGTATTGCGATGCTGATGACATGTCAACGGCGCAATCACTCTTCGTCCAGACAGGCCGTCAAGATGCAAGTGTATTCAAGATAATAGTTTACCACATCGACATCCCGGCCCGCACCACTCGGTTCGCGATCCATGGATAGACCCAGTCCTGATTCCGGCTACTACCCCTTGCAGAACCGCCCCATTCCCCGATATTGCATAACTACGCTCTTGTAATGCACCTGCTTCATTTGCTCGATAGCGCATATGTCACCGCATGGTCCGGACCTACGTCAACCTCACCCGCATCCGCACGAACGTCGAGGCGATTCGTGCTCGCGTTGGCGTGAAGGTGATCGGTGTCGTGAAGGCGGATGCCTACGGCATCGGGGCGGTGGCGGTGGCGGACGCGATCAGCGATCTCGTTAGTGGCTTCTACGTCTTCCATTCGGACGAAGCCCTCGACGCCCGCTTGGCCGAGGTCTCCGGCAAGTCGACGCTCTGCACAGTGCCCGGCGAGAACGACGACGTCGCGTTCTATCTCGAGCACAACATCCGGCCGGCTGTCTGGACGGTTGAACGCGCCGCCCGGCTGGCTCGCGCGAAACCCGTCCTCTCGGTGGACACCGGCATGCAGCGTTTCGCGTGCGCAACCGACCAACTCGACGCCGTCATTCAGGCGGGGCAGATCACGGAAGCCTTCACGCACGCCGCTAAACCCGAACAGGCGACACAACTGAAAGACCTGCTCGGCGGCAGGGGGCTTCGCTTGCATGCGGCCGCGTCGGCGCTGATCGACGTGCCGGGCTGCCAACTCGACGCGGTCCGACCGGGTCTGATGATGTTCGACGGCGCGGTGCGTGTCACCACGCCCCTGATCGACGCGCGGCCGACCAAAGGCCCGCTCGGCTACGGCGGCCTGACCAACCCGACCGGCCACCACGGCGTCATCCTCGTCGGCTACAGCCATGGCCTGCGCAATGGCCCGGTCCTCATCAACGGCCGACGCCAGCAGATCCTCGAAGTCGGCATGCAAAGCGCCTACGTCAGCCTCGATCCAAAAGACCGAATCGGCAACGAGGTGTGCCTGCTGGGCAACGAACTCACGCCTCAGACAATCGGCAAGGCCTGGAACTCGACCCCGCACGAAGCGCTCCACCGCTTGGCGTCGCTGGGGGAGAAGACGTACGCGACGTGAGTCCGGCGACCTCGCGACGACACTCCGCGGCCGCTCGACAACAACGATAGCTGGCTCAGCACCACGGCGCGAATCCAACCCCCTCTATTCATAGTGAAAACTATGGAATTATCTTGACGGAATTTAGAGTGCGCGCGACAGTGCGTCTCATGAGAAGTAAGCACATTATTGGGATCGCTTCATCACTTCTCGTCTCGGGTGCCGCCGGCCCAGCATATTGCCAAATCGTGGCAACGATCGACATTCTACAGTCCGGTGGTGGCGGGCCGACGTTTGTAGTGCCCGAAGGAAGCACGCGAAGCTTCTCCGCTCGCGCATTGATTAAGCCTTCAGTTTCAACAGATCGTTTCGCCGCCCGAACAGGAGCGGGCACGGACTATGCGGCGTACGCTCCGATCCTTTCACCCAATAACGCGCTCGATGTCGTCGCGTCAGCCAACGTGGCAGAGGGTGCGTCGACCGACGGATTCACGGTCGGGTTCCAGTTCCAGGCGTACGACGAAGGCAGTTTCACCGCGAGACTTCAAGGCAGCGCCGCACTCAAAACCTCCTCGAACACACCGCGTGGCCGCTTCTCGTTCAATGTCGGGTCGACACAAACCATTGTCGTGACCAACGTCGCACCGACACTTACCTATCCGCTTCAGGATGCTCAATCGAACCAGTTCGTTCCCGTATCGTTCTCGGCCACCGCGTACGATCCGGGCGCGTTCGACTCGCTGCGCTTCGACTGGGACATCGGCAACAATGGCATCGATTTCACGCAAACGCCCGGCAGCCGCACCAGCACGTTCGCGGCGACCCCGCTGACCGTCGGCACCTACCCCGTGAAGCTCACGGTGTCGGACGGCGATGGTGGCTCGGTCAGCCAGACCTTCACTTGGCGCGTCGACCCCGCCGGCGACTTCGATGGAAACGGCCTGCTTGAACCAAAAGACGTGGATCAACTGCTGGCTCTGCCTGTCGCTAACGTCACCCCTTCCACCGAGGCGTTCGACATCAACCGCGACGGCAAGGTGATCCCCACGCCGCTCGCCACAGGCAGCGATACCGATGTCTGGGTACAAACGCTGAAGCAAACCCACTATGGCGATGCCAATCTGGACGGCCAGGTGAATTTCTCCGACCTGCTCTCGCTGGCGGCAAACTATAACCAGAGCAATCGAGGATGGGCGAACGGCAATTTCGACGGACGTAATGGCGTCACATTCGACGACCTGTTGACCTTGGCAGCCAACTATGGAGCCGGCACGGCCCCTTCCTCAGCCGGGATCTTTGCTTGGGCATCGGCCCGCAGCAACGTTCCGGAGCCGTCGTGCCTGTTCGCCATATTGGCGCTATTGCCTAGGGTTCGCCTGCGAAGGCGCACCGGCCCGGTGACGAACTGGCGAACCGTAAGGCTCGGAACTTGACCCCGCGTGAAGCCCTCCAGCGCTTGGCGTCGCTTGGCGAGAAGACGTACGCTCCGTGATCGAGTCGACCGCGCCAACTCGTGGTGTCGGACCGATTTCGGATCATGCGTCTGTCTTCATGCCCTTGGAGGGCCACCCAGTGCGTGCGCGTCGAGGCCTCGTCGTCGTTCTCATGCTTCTGCTTGCGTCCGTCTCATCGGCGTCGGCCGACGCGCAGCCTGCCACCGCACCGGCGAAATCCGACGCGCGTCAACTCGTCGGGCACACGCCCGTGCTTGATTCGGCCGTGATGGGGTGCCCGGAGTTCAGCTTCCGCGTGCGTCTGCCCGATGGGAAGGGCGGCGTGGGGGCGCTGGCGCACTTCCGTCCCGGTCAGCCGCTGGAACTGGTGCTGTGGGACTTGTCGGATGGCCTGCCGATGGCCATTGTCGCGCAGGGGAAGATGTTCCTTTACGACATGCGCGGCGGCCGGATTCTGTGGGCGGACAACGCCGTCGGCTGCTACTCCCTTGGCGCTTCGGGCGATTCTGTCACCGCCTCTTTCCAGTACGGAAGTGGCAACATGACAGCCACTTATCGCACCCGTATCGATCTGCCATCGCTCCTCGTGGAACGTTTGGGCGCGTCGGTCGTCATTGAAGAAAACGCCGACACGACGCGCGTCCTCGCGGCCGGGAAGACCGGCGGTCGACTGGCCGCGCGATGGCAAGGCGGCGAAGCGATGCCGGCTGCTTTCGCGCTGTTGTCCAAACCGAAACCTTCGGGCGAAATGGGCTCGGGATTCGTCGTGGATCACGTCGTCATCGGACCGCAGCAGGTGAACTGGTCGGTCGCGCTCGACCCGCAGAAGCTGGCCGAGAGCGTCAAGCTCGAAGCGCTCACGCAGATCGGTAAAGGGGACGGCAAGTCCGCGGAATCTCAGCTACAGGACGCGCAGAAATCCATGTTCCTGCGCCTGCGACTTCGCGATCCGGCTTCGCGCGATCGGCTCATCCAACAGCTCAAGGATGTCGACATCGCCCAGCTGGCCGATTCTGAAACGACGCTGTCGAAGGCATGGGCTGCCGCGCTGGAGCGAGCCGGCTTCCCGACGATCGAGGCGGAGAATTTCGACGCGCTGACGAAGGAACTCGAAACGCTCACCGCCTCGGCGCCGTGAACCAGACTGAACACACGCATGTCAGGCGGACGTGCTTGAGGCGACCCATGAGTTCAAACGGCCCATCGCCGCTCGATCCTCATCCAATGAAGGGCTTCCCGCAGGTCGGATTCCTTCGGCCGCTCGTCACGCGGCCGAACATCGTCGTGGGCGACTACACCTACTACGACGACCCCGACGGCCCCGAGCACTTCCAGGATAAGAACGTCCTCTATCACTACGACTTTATCGGCGACAAGCTCGTCATCGGGAAGTTCTGCGCGATCGCCCGCGGGGCGACGTTCATCATGAACGGCGCAAACCACAGCATGGCTGGCTTGTCGACGTATCCGTTCGGCATCTTCGGGCAGGGTTGGGACGGCGCGCGGATGTCAATCGACCAAGTGCCTACACGCGGCGACACGGTCGTCGGCAACGACGTGTGGATCGGCTACGACGCGACTATCCTGCCCGGCATGACCGTCGGCGACGGCGCGATCATTGCCGCCAAGGCGGTCGTCACGCGCGACGTGCCGCCTTACACGATCGTCGGCGGGAACCCGGCGCGGGACATCCGCAAGCGCTTCGACGACGCGACCATCGCTGAACTCCTGGCCATCCGCTGGTGGGACTGGGATGCCGAGAAGATCACGCGCAATCTTCAGGCGATCGTCGGCGCGGATGTGGACCGGCTGAAAACGTGCATCTGAACGCAGCAGTCAGCGCTTCCGTGTGCGATCCGCCGCCGGCGGGCGACCACCGTTCTTCATTTTGTTCTTGCCGGTGCTGTAGCGCGGATGCGTGTCGCGCCGATCGCCTCGTTTGACCACACCCGACGAGACCGGCCGGCTTGCCTGTGTCTTTTGCTCAATGGGCGACGTGCGATGCGTCTTGGCGTCGGGCGGAATGCTGTTCTTTCCCAGTGGATCGGTCTTCGACATTTCGACCTCCGTGAGTTCGACGCGCCGGTAGCCTAGTCGCACCGTCCGCGGCGCAGCCATCGGGGATGCTTCCAGTGCAATGCGCTCCATTGCGCACGCCGTAGCACCGGCCCGTTCTCATGACGTCGCACGTCGACCGATAACCCTGCGCCGCGATTTCGCGCCTTGATGCGGCCCGCGATGAATCGGAGTTCTCCATTGCCCAGCGTCTCCGTGCGCATCTCACGGGAAGGGCGATCATGAATTCCGACCACACCATCCGCGTCGATACGACTACGCTCCGCAAACGCTTCGCCGCGCCTGCTGCGCCGAAGCCGAGTGAGACGCCGAAGAAAGACAGCCCGCTCGAATCCCTGCTCCTCCAGCACGGCGCCACCGAGGCCGCCGACGCGAAGAAACTGCTCGGTCGTCAGGCCGAACGTCTGCGCACTGCCGTCGCAGCCGCCGGTCCGAAGGTCACGACCGACGACGAAAAGGCTGTCGAATCGAACGAGACCACACCCGCGCCAGTCGTCGCCGAAGCGAAGACCACGAAGACTACCTGGATCGACCCGAGCCAGCGCGCCAAAGACCTGACGATCATCGTCAAGCGTCAAACGCTTCCGACGCCCTCGAAAGACGACCACGCCAACGACGATCAGCAGAGCGACGACGACATCATCATCGACGATCATTCCGACTGGTCCGAGGACTCGGACACGATCACCGACGACGAGTCCAACAGCGACGACACGACCATCGACGACGGCTCGGATTCGTCGGACGACTCGGACACGGTCATTACGGACGACGAATCGAACGACGACACCATCGACGATGAGTCTGATTCGTCGGATGAGCAGGACCCCGTCATTACCGACGAGGAGTCGAACGGCGGTGACACGATCATCGAGGACGACTCAGATTCGTCGAATGATCAAGACTCCGTGATCACGGACGACGAGTCGAACGGCGACGATACGACGATCGATGACGAGTCCGATGCGTCGGACGAATCGGATACCGTCATCACCGACGACGAGTCGAATGGAGACGACACGACGATCGACGATGAGTCGGGTTCATCCGACGAAACGACCATCGAAGACGAAGCCTCCGACGACGGCACAATCATCGATGACGGCAGCGATGAATCGGGCGACAACACGATCACGGACGATTCGTCGAACGAAGACGGCCTGCCGATCGACGACGGCACAACCGAAGACGACACGCCCATCACCGACGACTCGGGTGAGCAGGGCACCGTCATCGACGATGGCTCCAGCGACAACAGCGACGCGGTCGACAACAACGAAGCGCCCGACGGAAACGGGACCGTTACTGACGAGTCGGGCAATTCCGATCCGATCGTGACCGACGGCGGGTCGAACGAAAACAGCCCGCCAGCCGTCGACGACACGAGTGAAGGCGACCCGACCGTCACCGACCCGACGGACGACACCGAGCCCACACCGGCCGAGGACCCGTCCAACGAGCAGACGCCGCCCGCCGACGATGGCTCTTCGGGCGACGAGGGGCCGCCTGCTGATCTGATCGAGAATCCGCTCGACCTGGTCGCGTAAATGAAACTCGTGCCTTTCGGGCAGAAAGCGAGTAACGTCGCCCGCCCTATGGCCGCACCGAGTCTGAAAGACCTGCTCGATATCGCGCTGGAAATCGCCCACGTCGCGGGCAAACGCACGCTCGCGTACTTCAACGCCGGCGTCGACGTCGAGCACAAGGGGGACGCCACGCCCGTCACCATCGCCGACCGCGAGGCCGAGCACGTCGCGCGCGACCTGCTCGCCAAGTACTTTCCCACGCATGGCATTCTGGGCGAAGAGCACGGCACCGTGCAGGGCGACCCCGACTACACCTGGATCATCGACCCGATCGACGGCACGAAAAGCTTCATTCACGGCGTACCGCTGTATGGCACGGTCGTCGGCTGCATCGTGAAGGGCGAGCCGCGCGTCGGCGCGGTGAGCTTGCCGCCGCTGGGCGACTTGTTCGGTGCGGCCGAGGGACTCGGCGCCACGTGGAACGGCCGGCGCTGCCGCGTGAGCAATGTGAACACGCTCCAGGAGTCAACGCTGCTGGCTGGCAGCATCGTGCGCGCGATCCGGCGCAGCGACGCGTTCGAGACGCTGGAAAAGGACGTCAAGCTCACCCGCGGCTGGGGCGACGTGTACGGCTACATGCTCGTCGCGTCGGGCCGGGCCGAGGTCATGCTCGATCCGACCATCAGCCTGTGGGACATCGCCGGCGTCGCCCCCATCGTCCGCGAAGCCGGCGGCTTCTTCGGCAACTGGAAGGGCGAATCGACGGTCAACGGCCCCGACGCGGTCGCCACCAACGCAGGCGTTCGCGATATCGTCCTTCAGACGCTGAAGAACGAGACGAGGAAGTGAGTCGGGCGCTTACGTCCGACGAACTTCCGAAGAGAGCCCCGCGACTTGTCGCGGGTCCGATGTGCAAGTCACCAATCGCGCTGTCGCAACACGTAATTGACTGCGTTCGCGAAATACGAGTCTTCCCACAGGTGCTTGTCGCTCCCACCCTCCGCCCACCACTTCCGTTTTGCGTACACCGAGTTGAGCAGTCGCGACGCACATGATTTCAGCGCTTCGCGCAACGGATCACCGGCGCGCTCTGCGGCAATAACGACATGCACTGTTCGCTTTGCGCCGCGATTGCGTGGATCGCCCACTCGAAACGCAAAGCGAGTTCGTGGATCGCGGTTTCGACGAGCTCGCGCTGCTCGCGTGTTAAGCGCACCGCACTGTCGCTCATGCGTTCGCGATTGAACGCTTCACGCGCCGGATTCGTGTCGGGATACGGTGTTCTGTACTCGTTGTGCTGCTTGTCGACGAACGGTCTGCTCGATCCGTGCAGACGTGTTCCGTAGGTGCCTCAGGAGATGTGATACGCTTGTGGGAAGCGCATCGTGGGATTGTGCTGCTCACTCGAACCGGCGACAAGTCGCGGGCCTCTCGTGGTTCAATTCCCCGATTCGACATCGACTCCACTTCGGAATTCCCTTCCGTTTCCGAGGGATTCCCTCTCGTTCCGTGTTTCCGCGAGTACGTGCCCGGTTCAGGGCGATATCCGCTCCGTCCGGTGCTCGATAGCTTCATCCCTGTGCTGCCTTGAAGGCAGATCGGAGTTTTGGAATGAGATCGCTGTCGCGCCCCATGTCGTTGGATTCGCTCGAACGTCGTCGCCTGCTTGCCGCGGCGATGCCTGCATCGCTCGCCGATCATGTTGATTCGTCGCTATGGCAGTCGTTGCAACTCGACGTGAACGCCCGCACACCGGCCGCGTCGCAGCGGGGGCCGAAGGGCGTCCGGTTCAACACGCAAGGTGCGGCCCAGGCGTATGTTCGCGTCGATGCCGGCTCGCTTTCCTCCGTCCAAAGCGCCATCGCCAAGCTCGGCGTGAACGTCGACGACGTCGACACCCGCGCCGGCGTCATCCAGACCTACCTCTCGCCCGCTCAACTCGACGCGATCGCCAACCTGCCCGGCGTGTCGCACGTCGGCGTGCCCGATTACGCGATCAGCAACGTCGTCACCAGCGCCGGCGACTCCGTCCTGAAGGCCGACCAAGTCCGCTCGAAATTCGCCGCGATGGGCATCGACGGCACGGGCATCAAGATCGGCGTCATCTCCGATGGCGCGAACCACGTCGCGAATGTCGGCGCAGAACTGCCGACCGTCACCATCGACCCGGCCCGCCCCGGCTCGGGGGACGAAGGCACCGCCATGCTTGAGATCGTCCACGACCTCGCGCCCGGCGCAGCTCTACTTCTCCGGCCCGTCAACCAGCGTCGACATGGTCAGCAGCATCAACTACCTGAAGGCCCAGGGCTGCAACGTCATCCTCGACGACCTCGGCTTCCCGGGCGAGGCGTACTTCACCGACTCGTCCGTCGCCATCGCGGCGCAAAACGCCGTTAACGCGGGCGTCGTGTACGTCACCAGCGCCGGCAACTCCGGCGCGGCCACGCACTACCAGGGCAACTACGTCCAAGGCCTGAGCGCCTTCGCGGGCGGCCGCCTGCACCAATTCGGCTCGGCTGGCCAGGACACAAACAACATCAACATCTCCAACGGCAACACCGTCACCATCACGCTCGAATGGTCCGACGCCTGGGGTGCATCCGCCAACAACTACGACCTTTACCTCTACGACGGCGACACCTTCGCGTTGCTCGATTCGTCGCTCACCGTGCAGAACGGCAACGACCTGCCGCTGGAATTCATCCAGTACACGAACAACACCGGCACCACCGTGCATGGGCAGATATGGGTTAATCGCAAGACCGGCGCGGCCGCACGTGAGTTGGAGATGTTCCTCTTCAACAGCACGGCCGCCAACACGCTGACGTTCAACACCCAGGGCGATGCGCTGTTCGGACAGGAAGCCGTTCCCGGCGTGATTTCAGTGGCGGCAGTGAGCGCGGCGTCGCCCAGCAGCGTGGAATCGTTCAGCTCGCGCGGCGGGTCGACGATCTACACAGACTTCGCCACGCAAACCAAGACCGTCCGCAACTCGCTCGACGGCACGGCCACCGACGGCGTGCAGACGAAAGTGGGCCAGCTTGGCTACTTCAGCAACCCGTTCTACGGCACGAGCGCCGCTTCGCCTCACGCCGGCGCGATCGCGGCGCTGGTTCTGCAGGCGCGGCCCAGCCTAACGCCGGCGCAGGTCGCACAGATCATGGCCGACACCGCCACAGACATCAGCACGGTCGGATACGACATCAACTCCGGCGCAGGGCGCTGCAACGCGCTGAGCGCCGTGTACAAGGCGTTCACGCCTGCCGTGCCCGACCTCGACGCGACCAGCGACTCGGGCATCAGCAACACTGACAACACGACGAACGACAACACGCCCACCTTCACCGGCGTTGCGCCGATCGGGTCCGACGTGCAGTTGCTCATCGACGGCGTGCCCGTCACGACCGCCAGCGCGGCGCTGGGCAACTACGCCATCACCGCGCCGGGCCTATCGAACGGCCCGCACACCGCGACGATCCGCGTCGCACCGACCAGCGGCCTTGGTGGGGCGGCCACGTCCTTTGCTTCGAACGGACTCGCGTTCACGATCGACACCATCGCGCCCACCGTCAGCGTGCCGATGGCATTTGCGTACGACGTCCCGAGCCAGCGCATCACCTTCACCTTCAGCGAGGATGTCGCGGGAACCTTCGACGCCAGCGACCTGCTGATTTCGCATCCGATCGACTTCGGCGTGGTGCCCAATGCGAACAAGCTCGTGTCGATGGTCGGCAACGCCGTGACCATGACATTCCCGGGCTACACCAACGGCGTGCTGCCCGACGGCGACTACTCGGCCGCGTTCTTCGGCAATGCCGTGACCGACCTCGCCGGCAACGCGTTGATGACTCCGCCGGCGCTACCGTTCTTCACGCTTGCGGGCGATGCCAACCACGACCGCAAGGTCAACTTCGACGACCTGCTCCTGCTCGCGTCGAACTACGGCAAGTCGGGCCAGACGTTCTCGCAAGGCAACTTCGACTACGACCCGGCCGGCACGGTCAACTTTGACGACCTGCTTCTGCTCGCGTCGAACTACGGCAAAACGCTGTCCGGTGCGATGGCGGCGAGCTTCAGCTCAACGCCGGTCGCGGGCGCGGTGAACGACGCCGAACCGAACTCCGTCAGCAGCGACGTGCTCGCATAAGCAGCGTCGCCAGACAACTTGCGTCCGTCCCGGCCCGCGACATTCGCCCTGGTTCCGTCGAAGTCGCGGGCCTTCTTGTTTTGTGTCTGGCTCACGCCGACGGGCACAAATGTTCGTCGCAGAAGGGTGGAAAACAAAAGTTGCCTCGACCGATGTCGAGGCAACTTCTAGTCTGCACTTCCTTCTTCGCGGTCGTCGCGTGCTATTCGCCGCCCCGCGCGGTGAAGAACTTATGACGCCTTCGACGCCAGTTCGCGCTTCAGCACCTTGCCCGTGGGCGAGCGCGGCAGCTCCGGCAGCACGACGATCTCGCGCGGCATCTTCCAGTTGGGAAGGCCCGAGTCTTTCAGGTGGGTTTTGAGCTTTTCGATCTCGATCGTCTGCCCCTCGCGCGGGGTGACGAAGGCGACGACGACCTCGCCGCGCGAATCGTCCTTCTTCCCGATGACGGCCGAGTCGGCGACGGTGGGGTGAGCCAGCAGGATTTCTTCGATCTCGCGCGGGAAGAGTTTCTCACCGGCGATGATGATCATGTCCTTCGCACGGCCGGTGATGAAGAGGAAGCCGTCGTCGTCGAGCTTGCCAAGGTCGCCGGTGCGGAACTCATGGGCGCCGTTCAGCACTTCGCGCGACGCGTCGGGCAGGTTGTGGTAGCCCTGCATGATCATGGGTCCACCGAGCAGGACTTCGCCGACGTCGCCGGGCTTGAGGCTGGTGTTGGTGTCGTCGACGACGCGGATGGTGGCGCCGGGGACGGCGCGCCGACGGAGCCGGGGCGGGTGTCGCCGGGCACGTTCACGCTGATCGGGCCGCACGTTTCGCTCAGGCCGTAGCCTTCGAAAAGCGGGACGCCGAAGCGGTCATGGAAGGCTTCGCGCAGCGTCGCGGGCAGCGGCTCGCCGCCGCAGATGAGGGCGTACACGTGCTCGAAGTCCGCTCGACCCGCGCTTTTGAGTGCGAGGAACGCCTTGTACATCGACGGGATCGCGATGCCGATCGACAGCTTGTGGCTGCGCAGCTTTTCCATCGCCGCCACTGGACTGAAACGGGCTTGGTAGACAACCAGCGTGCCCAGCGCCATCGGCGCCAGCAGCGTGCCGGTGAGGCCCAGCGAGTGGAACAGCGGCACAAGGCCGAGGAAGCGATGCTCGCCGCGAAGCTTGGCGTGTTCGATGCAGCCTTCGATGCACGTGCCGAGGTTGCGATGCGTCAGACGCACGCCCTTGGGCAGGCCCGACGTGCCCGACGTGTAGAGCAGGATCGCGAGCGAATCGAGATCGGGCGAAGGCAGGGCGGGCAGCGTCGGCGCGGTGGTGGGCGTCGGGAGCGTCGAGAGGTCGATCAGCTTCACGCCCAGTTGCTGCGCGATCGGCGCGAACTTCTCGGCCAGTGGCGGCGCGCTGATGATCGTGTCGACGCCGCTGTCGGTGATCACATGCGCGATCTGTTGAGGCGACAGCAGGAAGTTCACCGGAACGAGCGCCTTGCCCGCCAGCAGCGAGCCATAGAAGCACGCCGCGAACGCGGCCGACGAGGGCAGCACCACGCCCACGTTCGGCTTGACGGAAACTTGTTTCAGCACACCCGCGAGCGCGGCCGACTTCGCGGCGAGTTCGCCGAAGGTGGTCGTGCCGCGGTCGTCGACGATCGCGGTCTCGGCAGGGCGGTCCGTGGCGTTGCGATAGAGCGGCTCGATCAGCATGGGAAACTCCTGGTGCGGCATCTTGGCATGGGCTGGCGACGACACCAAGCCAAGAGGGCGCGAAGAACACTAAGGGGTAACACAGAAACGGCGGGATGTCCTCAGGATTGATCCGACCTTCGATGAATCGCGAACGGTTTATATCGTTCCGAACCCGACGTCGCGCCGTGGTACATCGCCAGCGCGTTTTGGTGTTCCGATGGGTGCCTCTGCGACTTCCTGTCGTAGCGAAATCGGACTGAAAAATCCTTCGATTCTGTTTGTCCGAGCCTACCAGCGCCGATATGTTTAGTGCGTACGACTGATCTGTGATGTACGTGATTCGCAGGCCCCAAAAAAGCTTCGAACCGATAAGCTCCCTTTGGGATCCGGCCGCTGGCGAGGTGGATGTGACGCGACGCTTTTCGGAGCGTCCGATCACGACCTAATCGCTGGGTAGACGGGCGAAAGCCTGATCGGCCACCTGAAATCAGAACCCAAGTTTCACTTCGGGTTCGACGCTACAGGCCAGCACCCGGCATCGGCGGATGGTTGTACGCTACGCGACGGAGTCCACACCGGACTCCGTCGCGTTTTTCGTTTCATTCGCTCCGCATGGATGGGGCCACAACAACGCTACCGTTTGCCCGGTTTGTCGTGACAATCGACTCCCGCGCCGCGCTCGGATACAACCGAACGCTTCCAGGAGGCCTTGCCATGTGGACTCGTTTCGCGCCCGCGTTCGCGGCGATCGGATTGCTCTCGGCGGCGGTTGTCATCACCGGTGGTTGCACGGAACGCGCCACGCTGTTGCCCAACGCTGACCCCGACCTCAACAAGCCGTCGACCCAACTCGCCCGCGAGGCGGTGCAGAAGTTCCCCTACCCGGTCACGCTGGCCAAATCGCCCGATCCGCTGCCCGTCCGCGCGGAACTGGGCTACGTGCTGAACGAGATCAGCCTGCTGAACTATGGCGACGCTGACCTGGCCGACATCGACCTATGGGTGAACGGCCAGTACGTCGTGGGCCTGACCAAGCTGGAGAGCAAGAAGATTAAGAAGGTGCCGTTCGAAGTCCTCTACAATCCGGCAGGCCAGCACTTCCCGCGCGACGGAGCCTTCATCAACAAGCTCGAAATGCGCGTCGGCGAAGTGATGTACGATGTCACGACGCAGCTCGGGCAGTGAGGCGGAAGAGTTGCGAGATGCAAGTTTCGAGTTTCGAGAAATGACCGGTCATTGCGAACGAGGTTTCGTCAATTGAATCGAGTCATTCAACGACTGAAGATGCCGTCGATTCCTCGCAACTTGGAACTCGAAACTTGAAACTGCGTGTCCCATGCTCCGCTTCTTCCTCGAAAACTTCCGCCTCGGCCTGAAAAACCTGCTGCTGCATCGGCTGCGCTCGCTGCTGACCGCCCTGGGCATCATCATCGGCGTGGCAGCGGTCATCATCATGGTGGCGATCGGGCAGGGGGCGAAGGAAGCCGCCCGTAAGCAGATGGAGCAGTTGGGCGCGACGAACGTGCTCGTCCGCTCCGAGCGCCCGCCCGAAAGCGCCGATGCGAATCAGCAAACCCGCCGCATCATCGAGTACGGCCTGAAGCGCGAAGACCTCGATCGACTGGCCGACCTCGTCGGCGTCGCGACGGCCGTACCTGTGCGCGACGGCGAGCAGACCGTGCAAATCGGCTCGACGCGTTTCCCCTCGGTTAAGCCGATCGCGACCACGCCCGAGATGTTCACGGTCACCAACCTGACCCTCGAACGCGGCAGCGTGTTCAGCCAAGTGCAGTACGACCGGCAGGAAGCCGTCTGCGTGCTCGGTGCCAGCGCCGCCTCGAAGCTGTTTCCGTATCAGGACCCGATCGGCCAGAAGGTGACGCTTTCGACGCCGGGCGGAACGCAACTGGTCCTCAGCGTCGTGGGCGTTCTCGAACCAACCGGCCTACGCGCGGACTCGGCCAATCAGGGCATCATCCAGCGCGACATCGACTTCGATCTGTACTTCCCGCTCCCGCTCTCACGCTCGGTGTTCGGCGACACGATCGTTGTGCAACGCTCGGGCAGCCGCGAAACCAAGAAAGTCGAACTCACCGAAGTCTGGCTTCAGGCGAAAGCGGTCGAACTCGTCGAACCACTGGCCGGCGTGATCGACAACACGCTCAAGCTCGGCGCGAAGCAGCCCGACCGGGCCGATGTCAGCATCAAGGCGCCGATCCAGATCCTGCGCAACGCCGAGCGTCTCCAGGCGATGTTCAACTTCATCATGGTGACGATCGCCAGCTTCTCGCTCGTGGTGGGCGGCATCGGCATCATGAACATCATGCTCGCGAGCGTGACCGAGCGCACAAAAGAGATCGGCATCCGCCGGGCGCTGGCGCGAAGCGCAAGCACATCACACTGCAATTCCTGATCGAAACCACCGGCATCAGCCTGAGTGGCGGCCTGATCGGCATCGCGCTGGGCGTTGCCGGCGCGTGGTCACTGCCGCATCTGGCGCAGATGGTGAGTGGCGAAGCGGGCTACCCAACCAGCATCACCGCCTGGAGCGTGATTGTCAGCTTCGCCGTGAGCGGCTTGGTTGGCATCGGCTTCGGCATGTATCCCGCGCTCATGGCCGCGCGCATGGACCCGATCGAAGCACTGCGACACGAGTGAGCGCAGCGAGACAAAGCGCCCTGCTCAATAACAAAAAATCGCTGGACGCTGAAACGGTCGACCCGTATGAACGTATGTCCAATGCACGTCGCTTGCTTTTGCAGGCACGGTGCGCACCACCGTGGCAAGTTGTGAGGCTCGGTCGGTCCGAGGGGGTGCGACTTCGAGTCGTCGCCCGACGCTCACATTGCCAAGGGTTCGGCCATGTCCAGTTCATCAAACAACAAGACGCCTGCGTCGCTGATCGCGGCCGATGATGTCGCACAGGTCATTCGCCTGCTGGGCGATCTCATCGTCAGCAACGAGCCGCTCCCCGCCCGACGCAACGCATTGCTCGAAGGGCTCGCCCGCATCATTGACGCCGACGTTTGGCTCTGGGCGCGCAGTCGCGTCGATGAGAACAACCAACCCGCCATGTGGGAAATGCTCGACGGCGGCCACGCCAGCGAGGCCGAACGTTCGCGGTTCATGAGCGCGCTGAACGATTCGAGCTACAGCGAGTTCTGCCTGCCGCAACTGCGCAGTTCGCCTTTGACGACCTGCACGATCGACCAGCTCTATCCGCCGACGGACCCGGAGGCGGGCCCGATCTATCGGAAGTGGGTGAAGGCCACCCAGCTACCCGACATGCTGGCCAGCCTGTATTCGCTACAGCCCGGCGTGTTCAGTGCGATCGTGCTCTACCGCCGACCGGGCCGGCCGCAACACTTCGGCGATCGCGAGCGAGCGCTCGTGCACTTGGTGTGCGGCCAGATCAGCTGGCTGCACCGGTCCGAAGCCGATGTGCCCGGCAACAGTCCGCTGTTGCTGGACCTTACGCCGCGCGAGCGGGAAGTGCTCCTCTACCTCCTGTCGGGCGACGCCCGGAAAGCAATCGCCCGCAAGATGGGCCTGAGCCCGCATACGGTGGCTGGGCACGTCAAGCGGATCTACCGGCAATTCGGCGTGAACGGACAGACCGCGCTGCTAAGCCTCTTTGTCACGGGCCGCGCGAACGCGTCCCTTGAGAAGGGGACTTGAAGCGCCGAACCCGTTACGGCGTCCCCAACTATGGCGACCGAAAACCTCCCCACCCCCCTCAATTAGGGGGGTAGCCGGTCTATGGACGGACAACTATATTTCCCCTCGATCGCCGGGTCGGCGCGACTGGGGGGCTCGCCGAAACGGCGTTCTTTTTGCGCCAGGTTTCTCCCAGGCACTTCCTTCCGAAACTGAACGAGTCGATTCCGTCTATCCTTGTGACGGCTCGCCGATGATTGAACCGGCCCGACTCGCCTCGCTCTTCGCCGAGCACGCCAATGCGTGCATCGGTTACGCGCGGCAATTCGACCCGTGCACTGTCGATGCCGACGCCGTCGTGCAGGAGGCGTTCGTCCGCCTGATGGGCCAGCGTCAATTGCCCGAGCAGACGCGCGCCTGGTTGCTTGCGACGGTGCGACGGCTGGCGATCGACGCACTGCGTTCCGGAAACAGCAGACGCCTGCGCGAACAGGCCGTCGCGCAGGATCGGCCCACGTGGTTTGAGGCCGACCCGTCGGCATCGATCGACGCCCGACGCGCCGCCGAGTTGCTGCGCACGCTGCCCGATCGCCAGCGCGAGACCGTCGTCCTGCGGCTGTGGTCGGGCCTGACGCTGACGCAGATCGCCGAACTGCTCGGCGTCGCCGTCTCGACAGTCCATCACGACTACAACGCCGCACTCGCGCGATTGCGTAACGAACTCGAAGGACAGACCCATGAACCCGCAGTCGCCGAATCCTCCCGATGAACGAACGATGGCTTTCGAGCGTCATCTGCGCGAACTCGCGCCGGCGGCGCCGACGGTCGATGTCGCATCGATCGCCTTCGAGGCCGGCCGGCGCGCGTCGCAAGCGCAAGTGACGCGCTGGCGTATCAGCACCGCACTCGCATTGGTCACCGCGTGCGGCCTGGCGCTCTGGCACACGACCAATGGGCCACGAGCCATCCCGACACCGGCCCTCGCGTCGAACCCGCCGTCACCTGTGAAGCCGGAGCTCGCCTCATCGCCACGAGTCGTTCCGCAGGACTTCGACGTCCTGCAATCCGCGTCTCCCACGCTCGCTCTGCGCGAGGCCGTCCTGCATTTCGGCATGAACGGCCTTCCGAGTGTCGATTCGTCCACCGGCACGGGTGGCAACGAGCCGACGTACACACCGACATCCATGAACCACCTGCAAGGAGGTGCCCTGTGACGCGCTCCTGTACGATTCCACTCGCCCTCGCGATCGGCGTGGCGCTAGCGGCCTCGCTCGCGCCGGCGCAAATCAACAGCGCTCCCGGCCATGCCGTGG
Source organism: Tepidisphaeraceae bacterium (assembly GCA_047600945.1). Taxonomy (GTDB): domain Bacteria; phylum Planctomycetota; class Phycisphaerae; order Tepidisphaerales; family Tepidisphaeraceae; genus JASGKC01. Next base: position 532,400 of record JASGKC010000001.1, read on the forward strand.
CGTCGTCGGCCCCCGCACCTGGATCAGCCCCTGTCGAGCGCGGCGACATCCGCTCATTCACGCTATCGCCCGTCGCGCCGCCCACGCCGGTGCTGAAGTACCGCTTCGACTACGAAGCCTACGAGCGCACCGCAGGCGATGCCGCGCCGATTTACCTCGAAGCCATGCTGGTGCTGGCGAACACGTCGCGCGAGCAATCCGAAGCCACCGAGAAGGCCGTGGAAGAACTGCTCGACCTGTCTGACGCTCACGACACTCGGCAGTACCTTGAGCGCGGCAACACGCTCTTTCGGACGCCCCCGGCGTGGTACGACATGCTTCGCGTAGCCTCACGGCGCGACACGGTGAACTGGTCGTTCCCGATCCGCGAGCAGGGCATGGCCACGCTGCTGCCGCATTTGAATCGGGCTCGGACGATCGCGAACTACCTGCGTGTCCGCGCCGAGTACGAAGCCCTCACCGGCAAGCATATCGAGGCAATCGACACGATTCGCACGGGCATCCTCTTCGGCCGGCACATCGGCGAGGGAGGCTTGCTGGTCAATGCGCTGGTCGGCATTGGCATCGGCGCCGCGGACATGAACGCACTCGAGACCGTGATGAACACGCCGGGCTCGCCCAACCTCTACTGGGCGCTGACCGGCCTGCCTCGACCGCTGTTCGATCTGCGCAACGCGACCGAGCACGAGGGCCTGTCCATGCTCTACGAAGTGCCGGGCGTGCAGCGCTACGCGCGGGGCGAGCAACTGGCGCCCGAGGATTGGAAACGCCTCATCGATGACGTCGCCGAAGTCGCCAGCAAATATGGCGTCGGCGGTAAGGAACCGTCGCGTGCGCAGCGTCAACTCGGAACAGCCGCGCTGCTGATGATGACGTTGCCCGACGCCCGCGAGTACTACGCCCGGACCCGGAAGCTGCCAGCCGAAGCGGTCGAGCAACTCGATCCGTTCGAAGTGTGCGGACCGTACATGCTCGAGCCGTTCATCAACATGAACCAGCGCGCCAGGGCCTACATGGCCCTGCCCTATCCGCAGATGCAGGCACGGCTGGCTGAACTGCGCAACGAGATCCAGGGCCTGGCGAAGTCGACGGATGCGACCTTGCCGATGATGCTCTATTCGATGCTGCTCCCCTCGTACGAACGCGCCGCCGAGACGTTCATGCGGCTCGACCGCACGGTCGCCGCGCTCGCGACAGTGGAAGCACTCCGCAGTTACGCCGCCGCCCACAACGGCCAACTCCCCGCCACGCTCGACGCCATCACCGACACGCCGGCGCTCCCCAACCCGCGCACGGGCCAACCCTTCACGTACAACGTGCAGAACGGTGTCGCGACGCTGTCGGATAATGAGCCGAAGGACTACCCGCTGAAGTACGAGGTGCGGATTCGCCGCTGACGCTTGAATGGCCAAGGATCAAGCCCCAGTGACCACCGTCCGAATGCGTTATTTGGTCATTAGGGCTTGGTCATTGCTCATTCTGCGCTACGGCCTCCATCGCTTCCGCGGTATCCTCCATCCATCATGCCCCTCGCATCCCTGCAAGCCCCGTGGCGCATGGAGTACATCCGCTCGCTCGAACAGGCCGGTGATCCCGTCAGCAAGACCGGCTGCTTCCTCTGCGACGCCGTCCTCACCGCGGGCGACGCCCAGGAACGTCATCGCCGGCACGTCCTGTGGACCAGCGAGCACTGCGTCGTGCTGATGAACAAGTACCCCTACACGAGCGGGCACCTACTCGTCGCGCCGCGCGATCACCTGCAAGACCTCGAAGCGATGTCCGATGCGCAGCTTCTGGACCTCCAGACGCAGACCGTCCGGGCCGTGCGCGTGCTGCGCCACGTGATGAACCCGCAGGCGTTCAACATCGGCATCAACCTCGGGCGCGCTGCCGGTGCGGGACTGCCGGGCCACCTGCATCAGCACATCGTCAGCCGCTGGGCGGGCGACACGAATTTCCTGAGTGTCGTCGGCGAAGTGCGCGTCATCCCGCACGCGATGGATCAACTCTGGCACGAACTCGTCGCAGCGATGGATGAGTTGAAGATCCCGATCGCTTGACGCACAGAAAACACAGAGGAAGAAAGACCAAAGAGTCTTGAAAGAGAAATGACGTTCGGTCCCGCAAGCGAGCCTCGCTAAATCGAAGCATTTCCCCTCTACCGACTATCTCTGTGCTCTCCATGTCCTCGGTGCCTCGCCCGCCGCAGCACGACCAGTGATGCGCCCAGGACGACGAGCATCGACGGCTCCGGTACCATCGACTGCGCCAGTGCGAAATCGCTCGCGAAACTGCCAGTGAGGCTTGTGCCGTAGTTGCCCGCCAGCGCGAGCAGATCGTTGAAGTTGACCGAACTGTCGTGCGTCGAGTCGCCCGTGGTCCACGTGCCCGTCGTCGAGCCATACGACGCGGCCAGCGTCAGCAGATCGGTGAAGTTCACCGTGCCGTCAAGGTTGGCGTCGCCCAGGAGCGCCGGCATCACCAGTAGCGACGTCGAGTCGATCGTCACGCCAGCCCAGGTCGTGGGGCTGGCGCCCAGCAGCGTCGTCGCTTCGACGCAGGCGAGCGTTTGATTCGACGGCAGCGTCGTGCTGTCGAGGTTGCCGTTCGCTAGCGCGTTGCGAACGCTCGCCAGGGGAGACGAGCCGGTGTAGTTGATCGCAAGTTTGGCCGCACGCAGGTCGAGCAGGCCGGTCCCGCTGAGGGCGAGCGAGCGGACCAGGCTGGTCGTTGTCCCCGTGAGTCGTGCCGTGCCGCCGACAACCGACAGCGTGGTCTGATCGATCGACGCCGCGCTCAGCGTGCCGCCCGAGACGGTAACGCTGCCGTTCGTTCCGGTGATCGCACCGGCCGTCGTGATCGAGCCGCCGGTCAGCGTCAGCGTCGACGTGTTCTTGATCGACGCGGCCGTCAGCGCGCCGGCACCGCTCACGGTCAGCGCGTTGTCGAGGTTCGCGTACTGGGCCGATGTGAGCGAGCCGCCCGTAATGTTCAGCCGCTCGTTCAATTGCAGCGAGCGGACCGACTGCGCGCCGCTCGACAGCGTCACGAGGTAGTTGCCAGCCGGGCGGTTGATGATGCAGCGATCGAGGCTCGCCGGCAGGTCGGGGTTGCCGTTCCAGTTCGTGCCAGCGGTCCAGGTGCCGTCGGCGTCGACCATCCACAGCGCGGGCACGAGGTAATCTTTCAAGCCCTCGTAGTCGCCGTTGAAGACATCCAGATCGACGTTCGAATTGCCGCTGCCGATGCCCGGATTGCGTCCGGTGCTGGTGTATTGCCAGAACTTCCACGGCTTGGGCGTGGGCGTGTTCGGGTACGTGGGGTTCCAGACGCCGTAGATGTTCGGGTAGCTGCCCGTCGCGGGCGGGTCGTCGGTCTGCGGATCGATCGTGCTGTCCCAGCGCGCCAGCCAGAGCGGGTGCGTGTTCAGCGACGCCTGCACCTCGCTGTTCGCGTAGCTGCCGTTGATGTAGATGATCGGCCTGACGCCTTTCACGGCGAACACGCGATCGCTGAACGCCTGCACGAACGCCGTGAGACTGGCCGCGCTGCGCTGCGAGGCGCCGGCTTCGACGTCGCAGACCGGCAGCAGATAGCCCGGCTTCATGTACGCGCCGGCCTGCTGAAGGAAGTGGTCGGCCTCGTCGGTGCCGGTGTGCGTGACCGTCGTGCCGTTGTTGTCGTAGGTGAGGATGTCCGCCCGCAGGAAGTGGTACGGCCCCGCGAGGATGCCCTTGGACTTGGCGGTGGTGATATTGGTGACGAATTTAGTATCGTCGTACCGCTGCGAGAGCGTGTTCAGGCCGTTGCTGTTGTCGGGGTCGTTCTGATCGTAGAACCCCGTCGTCCCACCGCGGCTGGCGCGAATGAAGGCGAACTGAATGCCCGACGTCTGCACGGCTGTCCAATTGATCGTTCCTTGCCAGTTGGACACGTCCATGCCCAACGGCCGCGCCGCTTCAGCTCGACCGCACGCCAACGCGAGCGCGGCAATCCCGACACGCCAAGTCCTCGCGCGATGGCGAGCAGGAACGGGTTCATTCATCGGACGAATGGAAGCCTCCAAGTAATTACATAATACCTCAGAATTGCGAAATTGCGACTGAGAAATCGGGCAAGAACCGAGGTTGGCTCGCGTGTGATTGCATGGCGACGCGTTCGTTTCACTCCCGTACTGTCGTTGTATACTGCTCCCCCTATGTCACAGCCGACCCCCGTTGCCCCGAAGAAGATTGTGCTCGCCTACTCCGGCGGGCTCGACACGTCCGTCATCCTGCCGTGGCTCAAGGAACGCTACCCGGGCGTGAAGCTCGTCGCGTTCGCGGCCGAGCTGGGCCAGGGCGACGAACTCAAGGGCATCGAAGACAAGGCGTACAAGTCCGGGGCGGATGAAGTCGTCGTCATGGACCTGCGTGAAGAGTTCGCCGAGAAGTACTGCTTCCCGATGCTGCGCGCCCACGCGATCTACGAGCAGGACTACCTGCTGGGCACGAGCATCGCCCGTCCGCTGATTGCGGCCAAGCAGGTCGAAGTCGCCCGTCAGACGGGCGCCGACGCCGTCGGTCACGGCGCCACCGGCAAGGGCAACGACCAGGTCCGCTTCGAACTCACGTACATGGCGCTCGCGCCCGACCTGAAGATCATCGCGCCGTGGAAAGACACCACGTTCGAACTGCGCGACCGCGAAAGCGCCGTCGAGTACGCCGAGAAAAAGGGCATCCCGATCCCGGTCTCGAAGAAGAAGATCTACAGTCAGGACCGCAACCTCTGGCACATCAGCCACGAAGGGGCCGAGATCGAGCATCCGAACGAAGAGCCCAACTGGGAAGCGTGCCTCACGATGACCAGCCCGCTCAGCAAGACGCCCAACGAGAGCGAACTGGTGGAAGTCAGCTTCGAGAAGGGCAACCCGGTCGCGGTGAACGGCAAGAAGCTCGCGCCCGGCGCGCTGATCGCCGAGCTGAACAAGATCGGCGGCAAGCACGGCGTAGGCGTGGCCTTGCTGACCGAAAACCGCCTCGTCGGCATGAAGAGCCGCGGCGTGTACGAGACGCCCGGCGGCACCATCCTGTACGAAGCCCACAAGGCGCTGGAACAGATTCTGCATTGAGCGCGACACGCTGCACTACAAGCAGGGCGTCGCGCTGAAGTACGCCGAGATCGTCTACAACGGCCAATGGTTCCACCCGCTGCGCGAGGCGCTCCAGAGCTTCGTCGACTTCACGAACGCCACCGTCACCGGCACGGCCAAGGTGCGGCTCTTCAAGGGCCGGGCGCTGGCCGTCGGCGCGAGCAGCCCGCACACGCTGTATGACCCGCAACTGGCCAGCTTCAGCATGGAAGGCTACGACGTGACGGCCGCCCGAGGCTTTATCGACCTGTTCGGCCTGCCCATGAAAGTGGCACAACAGGCGAAGCGATGGTAAGCGTCCCCGATCACGGCAAATAGACACAGTAACGACTGGCCAGACACTCAAGTGTCTGGCCAGTTTTCTTTGGTGGCGGCTGATGCCGGCGATCAAAGCGTCGATGCTTCGAGATCGACGCCAAGATCCAACAGATTTCGTTGCGACTAAGCCACCCTGCAATCTACGCTTCACTGTGAGAACTGTTCCTTCACGTTCATAACGAGGGCCCAAGCGATGGCGAAGTCTGCTTCTGCTCGGAGTCGTCTGGCGGTCGTTTGTGTCGCTGCCACACTCATGAACGGGCTTCTGATGCCCGCGCTCGACATCGGCATCGCCGCCGTGCAGGCACAAGCGCCGCCGCGCCGGCGAAGAAGCCCGCGAACAACAAGCAGGGAGCCGAGAACGCCATCTACGCCGATCTCACCGGCACCGATCCTGAAAAACGCCGACAAGCCGTCATCCAGTTGCAGGCGATCGTCGATGCGCAGCCCGAGGCCGTCGCGAAAGAGATGAAGCGGTGGCTCAAGCCGATGCAGGAGGCCAAGCTTCACGACTCAATCGTCGATCTGGCCAACCGAGCGATCCTTTTCGCGTCGGCCGATCCGGGTGCGATCGCGGATTACCAGCTGGCCCGCGCGGCCAGCTTGTTCGAGCTCGACCGCATCGAAGAGGCTTGGCCGAACGCGGTGTCGGCGTTCAACGTCGCGCCGCAGAAGACGGCCGACCGTGCGGGGGCACTCATCGTCAAGCTGCTGGAGAAGGGCGTCGAAGGCGCGAACGCGAAGGACGCCGTCGCCGCGTACCGGAAGCGTCAGCTCGAAGTCGGCACGGCCGGCGGGCAGACGCACTGGCCGGAAGAGGCCCGCAGTTCGCTCGGCGTGTACGACGCCGCGCTCGCGCCGCTCACCGACCTCACCAAGTACGACGTCTGCATGGCCCGCGGGAATCTGCACCTGCTCCAGAACCAGCCGGCCGAGGCACGCGAGGCATTCGTCGCAGCAGCGCGGATGTCCAAGGGCAAGCCGCTCGCGGCCGCGCTCGAGGGCATCGTGAAGTGCCGCCGCGCCGATCACGCATCGATCACCGCCGGCAACGAAGTCGTGCTCGCACTGCAACTGGGCGCGGTCGGCACAGCGGCGCTGCCCGATTTCACCGACGACAAAGGGCCGCCCGTGGCTGCGCTCGTCGAAGCCGGCAAGCGTTTGACGCTGGCGCAGCTTCCCGCGTCACTCGCCGGCAACGAAGACCTCGCGGCGCTTGCCGCCCGTAACATCGATCGACTCGGGCCGCTCCAGCGCATCGCCGGCAGCGCCACGCCGCCCGACACGCGCCTGGTCGAATGGCTCAAGGCGCACGCGTCGGCCCCCACGACCGATGCGGACCGACAGGCCTTCGTTGAGGCCGCCACATCCACCTCGCTCACGCCGGCCGCATTGATCGAGTTCGCTTCGGAGCTGCATCGCCTGACGAACGACGCTGCGAGCGCGTCGACGCTGCTGAATGAAGCCGCGTCCCGAGTCGAAGCGACGCTCAAAGCCGACCCGCAGTCGCCCGCAAGCAAGGATTGTCTGGCCGCCCTCGTGAAGTTCCGCGAGCAGTACAAGGACGCATTGCAGGTTCAGCACTACGCGACTGCGGACAAAACGCCCGTCACGACGATGTGCCGCCTGTACGACGCATACATCGGCGCGACGGACTCCAAAGCCAGCCCGGCGGACTTCAACCCGATCGTGATCGCCAGCGCGATGTGGCACGGCTCGATTGGCGAATCCGCGCGCACGATCAGCCTGCTCGACAAGCTCGACTTCGCTGCGCTGTCGACAAGCGAACGGCGCACCGCGCTGTGGGTGAAGTCCAACGCGTACATCGCGTCGGGCCAGCCCAAGCAGGCGATTCCGGTGCTGCTGGAGACGGTCGCCGACGAAACCTCGCCCTACCGGCAGCCGGGCGCGATGACGCTGTTCCAGCTAGCCCTCCAGACCGGCGACAAAGCCGCCGCTGAGAAGGCGATTGACATTTTGCAGCGTGAATCGGAATTGAAGCCAGAGCACATCGAGCAGATGCGCAAGCAGATCGACGCGATGCCCGCACCCGCACACTGACGGGGGCGAATTCTATCGGACCACCGCCGTGCGCCGACGGGCCGTCGCGACATCGTGATCCGCTCGTCGCGATCGGTTTGGCCTGACGCCGCTTCAAATCGTACATCTTTCCATCGGACGTCTCGTGTGTGCGAGCGGCCGATAAGTCGTTCAAGCCCCTCCGTGCCATGAGTGCCGACGTGCTATCCATCGCCACCGTCGCTGCGGCCACCGCGACAGCGATTCCGACGCTGCTCTTCGGCGTGCGCGAGGCGCTGCGGCGCTGTGCCGACACGCCGGCGTCCGACGACGCGCGACGCTTCGCACTGATGATCAAGCTGCGGCAGTGGGCGTTCGATCGGCCGCTGTCGCTGCGCGAGGCGGTCGAGACACGCCGGGCGGCCGAGATGCTGCGTCAGCTCTGGCACGAGGTCGACGCCGAACACAGCGCGTCCGCCGGCGACGACGAGCGCTGGACCGACGAAGGCTTCTTCGCCTCGTCGGACCAGCTCTACGACGGCCGCTACGTTGCCGTGCTCACGCTGCCGCCGCCGTCGCGGTCGTTCGAACCGTACTCGGTGGCGGTAGTGATGCCGTCGAAAGAGTCGTTGCGCATGCACTTCGACGTGGCGCGCAAGCAGATCCGCTTCTTTGTGCTCAAGCGACTGAGTTGCGGGCAAGTGGCAGACCTGTCTTGCTGGACGCTGGCCGGCCAACAGCGTACCTACCGCGTCGGCCCCGCCCCGGGCACGCCGGGCTTCCTGCGGATTCTCGACGCGAAAGTGCAGGAACTGGGCCTGTGAGCACGCGCCGGCCGCTGCTCAGGCGAGGATCGCATCGCCATCCGCGAAGAGCGATTCTCGCTCTGTGTCGCCGCTCAACACCGTTCCAGAGACGGGCACGCTCGCGACCGACGCACCGCCCGTCACCGGCTCGAGGAAGAAGCTGACGCGGATGTCGTGATCGTTGGCCAGGCCGGCCGAATTGGCGACGGCGTTCTTGAGCACGACGATCTCGTACTTGCCTTGCAGGTCATCTTTCGTCACGCGAGCCTGCACCACCGTGCGGCCCGAGCCGTCGAGGAACGTGCTGAACTTCCAGTACGAGCCTGACATCACGCGCTTGTCCTTGCGGCGACGGAGGATGACGTCGTCCTTGGTAATTGATGAACCGAGGTTGTCGTTGAACGTGAGCTGCACGACACGGTAGGGGCGATTCGAGCCTTGGCCGATAGCGACGGCGTCGGCCTTCGCGCCGCCGGCGAACCACAACTCCCGGCCGTGCGAGCCGTCGTCGGCGATGAAGAACAGGCCATTCGACGTCGACGTGAAATCCGTCGGACTGCTGTTGCCAACGCCAGGGTTGATGTCGACCACCTTGATGGTGCCAATCGTCGTCCCGTTGCTGCGCCACAGTTCCATGCCGCTGGTTGCGTCGGTCTCATCGAAATACACGACGCCGTTCAGCGAGATGAAATAGTGCGCATCGATCCCGCTGCTGATGGCGTAGATCGGCGTGACGGCGTCGCCGTCGGTGATGAAGATCCGCTCCGTGGCGGGCGACTGATTGTGGTCGGTGCCGCGGAACAGCAGCCTCCCGTTCGACGCGAGCGCTTCCTGGTAGCTGTCGATCGTCACCTTGGCGATCTTCTTCGTGCCCGCCAGCGTGCCGTCGGTCGACCACAGCTCTCGGGTGTAGCTGTTGACGGGGTCGCCGTCGTAAGCGCGGAAGACGACCTTGTTGCCAACGGTGGCGAGCTGATCGACGCTGCTTTCGGCGCTGCCGGGATTGATGTCCTTCAGCAAGCCCGTCCCGGCGGAGGTGCCGTCGGAGACGTAGAGTTCCCGCCCGGTAGCGGCGACGGTTGCGACGTAGACGACCTTGTTCCCGACGGCGGTGATCAACTCGGGGTTGCTGTCGCCCCCGCCCGCCACAACGTCCTTGACCAGCGTGACGGTGTTGCCGTCGGTCCTGTACAGCTCGCGGCCGGCGGCGGTCGAGGAGCCGCGGAAGTAGGTGAACCCGCCCGCCGACGCGCTGCTGCTCGCCGTGGCGATGCTGATGCCCGTCGCAATTTGCTTCGTGCCAGCGAGCGTTCCGTCGCTAATCCAGATGTTGTTGGGCGACGTGCTGAGATTGAAGATGACCTTCGCCCCGACACGGATGAACTCGCCGCCGCTGCCGGTGAGCAGGAACTTCGTGCCGGTGGTGGTGCCGTCGGTGACGTACAGCTGAGGGTTTTGCGCCTGTGTATAGGTCGACGAGCGCCCCATTGGACGTGACGCCGTACCGGTCTGCGGAGTAGACCTTGTCGCTCAACATCACGGTGCCACCGCTGCTGCCGTCCGTGCCGTAGAGCGCTGTATTGCCACTGTTGACGGAAGGAATCTGCGAGGAAAAGAGCAAACGACCGTTGTCGAGGGCAGTCAGGTTGCCCCGCAGCCCGAGCTGGCCCGTGCCGGGATTCAGGTCCTTCACGATCGATACCGCCAGCAGCGTGCGCGGTTCGAGTGCCTGCACGAACGCGATCGACTTGCGAGCGCGAGGGCGCGATGAGTGACGGGAAGTCATGATTACTCCAGAAGGAAGGGCGACATGAAGATCGGCAGCCGCGCCGATCGCAGCAGGATGACTCGTGAGCCATACCACACGGCATAGCCAAATCCGATACGCACTATGGCGTAGTCACTCGCCAAGACCGCCATCGGAACTGCCAGCTAATGCGTGCCCCAGCTCGGCACCGGGCCAAAGAGGGTCTGCTTTTTTGCCTCAGGGAAGCTGGGCTTTCTGCGAATTCTCGACGTGAAGATGCGGGGCTCATGGCTGTGATGCGCATCTCGGTCGACGTCACGACCGAACACGAATCAGCCAGATGCGATCGCCGGTGGCGGGGACGATGACGTAGTTCCACTCTTGAAACCGATAAGTCGTCACCGGACCGGGCCATTGGCCGGGCCACCAGTTCGGTCGGACGGAGCCAGTCGATGTCGTATCCGGCGGTCGCGAGCTGCTCTGAAGCTCGACGGCCCCAGCGAGCGACGACCGGACCACATCGCCGCCACCCGGACGCAAGTCCAGTTGAAAATAGTCCGCGCCATCGCCGTGAAATCCGTCGCTCTCGGTGAAGCCCTTCGCCGCCTTCAACCAAGCGTCCACGGTCTGCTGTGTCGTCGCGCCGGGCCGCTGCGAATCGATAGGCCATTCGGCGAGCAACTGTCCACCCATCGTTTTCGCTTCCGCACTGTCCAACTCGCGGGAAGAACCGCTCGCAAGCGATGAGAACACACCGAGCAAGTAAAATGGAAGCAGCAGCGCGGTGAGGCCCATAACGAAGATGACAGCGTACAGGACCGATCGCAGCGGACGCATGAACGCTCACTGTGGGGCTGGCCGACTAAGGAGTCAAACGCAACGTCACTATCGTCGCGTCATCCGTCAGCACCGGTGTGCCGGCGTAGCGATGGAGGGCGGCTCTCAAGGCGTCGATCGACTCGCACGACCCGATCAGCCCGTCGAGCCGATCCAGCCCCAGCATCGTGCCGGCCGCGTTGGCGACTTCGAAGCAGCCGTCGGTGAAGAGTGTTAGGCGATCGCCCTGTCGCAACTCGATTGACTGCGTGTCGTAGCGCTCGTCTTCGTCAATCCCCAGCGGCAGGCTCGTAGTGCCCGGCAATGCGTTCAGGTCGCCCGACCGCTTCAGGCGGGGCGACGGGTGGCCCGCGTTAGCATAACGCAGCGTACGCGCGGGCAGTTCGAGCAGGGCGAGGAATGCCGTCACGAACGTGCCACGACCGAGCGTGTAGTGACGCGTGAGCGCGCGGTTCATCTCCTGCAACAGCACACCAGGCGAACGGTCCGCTTCCGAGTGTTCGAGGAGTGATTGGTACATCGAATGCACGATTCCCAGGCCGACGGTGCTGGGCGCGCCGTGGCCGCTGACGTCGGCGACGAAGATGGCCAGTGTCCGCCCATCGTCGAGCAATCGTGCATCATAATAGTCGCCGCCGGCGCGACGCGCGGTCTGGTGGTGCACGCTCAACTCCACACCCGGCACGCTTGGCAAGTGCGCGGGCAGAAACGCGCGCTGCAAACTGCCTACGACTTCCATCTCCGCTTCTACCGCTTCGAGCGCCGCCGACAGCTGCCGACGCAGCAGCATCGCATGCGTTGTACGGGACAGCAGGTTCGCCAGCGTCGCCATGAGCGGCAGTTTGGCCAGATCGATCGTCGACGCGTCGCGGAAGAGCCATACGCCGACGTTGAGCGGCCGACCCGCGTCGTAGGCGGGAATAGCGATGAGGGCTGCGGCGTCGCCAAGAAAATCGGCCGCCGGGTCGTCGGCGTCCGGCGCGATCGAGCGCACGACGCGAACGCCCGTCCCGTAGACGACGTCGGCCAGCACGCCGCCGTGAAGGATCGGCAGACGGTGCTCCTCGCGCCACGGGTCGGGCGGGTTCGTCCAGTCACTGCGTCGCGTCACGCGGAACTGCGGATGAATCAACCCGTGGCGGGAGAACGTCGCCCAGCGCAGCGCATTCGGGAAGCACCGGGCGATGACCGCTTCCAGCAGCACGGCCAACTCGGCCGGCTCGCGAGCACGGCTGACATCCCGAGCGAGCGAATCGACGAACGTCACGTCATCGTCGAGCGAGTCGTTAGCCCCGCGTGCGTCCATGCGATCCGTCCTTCGCTGGACCCATTGTATCGCCGTGGACGCGTGCGTTCTGCGAAATCGCAAATGACTCAGCTCAACTCGGCGTTGTGATACACGTTTTGCACGTCGTCGTTGTCGTCCAGCTGATCCAGCAGCTTGTTGAGCTTCGCGCTTCCCTCGGCGTCAAGCGAGACCGTGTTGCTGGGCAGGTAGGTGATCTGCGTGTCGAAGAAGGTCAGGCCGGTCTTTTCGAGCGATTCCTTCACCTTGTGGAAGTCGTTCGGGTGGGTGAAGACCTCGAAGTACTCGCCGTCGACCTGCACGTCTTCGCCGCCGGCTTCGAGGGCGCGTTCCATCAGCGTGTCTTCGTCGATCTGGTCCTTTTTGAGCGTCAGCACGCCTTTCTTGGTGAAAACGAAGCTGACCGATCCGGTGGTGGCGAGGTTGCCGCCGATCTTCTCGAAGATGTGGCGCAGGTCGGGGGCGGTGCGGGCGCGGTTGTCGGTGAGGGCTTCGATGATCATCGCGACGCCGCCGGGGCCGTAGGCTTCGTAGGTGATGGATTCGAAATTGTCAGTGCCGGCGTTACCGCTGCCCTTGTCGATTGCCTTCTGGATTGTGTCCTTGGGCATGTTGGCGGCCTTGGCTTCGTCGATCTGGTAACGCAGCGCGAGGTTGGCGGCCGGATCGGGACCGCGCTTGGCGGCGACCATGAGCTTCTTGGCGATCTTGCTCCAGACCTTGGCGCGCTTGGCGTCGACGGCGTTCTTGCGGCGAGCGACGTTCGCGGAATGACTATGACCGGCCATAGATCGGTCGGTGTAACACGGTGACGGCAACGAGGGAAGAGGGACGTCGGTAAGCCGCAGTGTCGTCATGTCCGATCCGCTCAGTGGTTGTGTGGTGACGTGGTTCAGTGGTCATTCAAGGACGCCACCACTCAGCCACGGAACCACGTCACCACACAACCGAAATGAAAGACCCGCAACCGGTGAAGGTCGCGGGTCCGGGGTTTGTTCACGATTGGACGGGCGTTCAGGCGAGGACCGAGTCGTCGCTGGCGAACAGCCCGCTCGCACCGGCGATTGCGCCGGTGAAGACCGTGCCGCTGACGGGCACGCTGGCGACCGACGCGCCGCTGGTCGTCGGCTCCAGGAACCAGCCGACCTTAATCTCGTGGTCGTTGGCCAAGCCGCTCGGGCCGAACACGCTGCCGTTGAGCACGACGATGTTGTACTTGCCTTGCAGATCGTCCTTGGTGACGCGGGCCTGGATGACCGTGCGACCCTGGCCGTCGAGGAACGTGCTGAACTTCCAGTACGAGCCGGACATCGTGCGCTTGTCCTTGCGGCGCTGGATGACGACGTCGTCCTTGGTGACCGACGCGCCGAGGTTCACATTGAATGTGAGTTGGACGACGCGGTACGGACGATTGCTGCCTTGAGTGACCGCGACGGCGTCGGCGCGGGTGGTGTCGACCGCCTGCTGCGTGAGGTAGCCGAACAAGTTCAGGGCCAGCGTCTGGTTGCCGGCCTTGCCGAGATCGGTGCCCGAGCCGTTGCCGTTGAACCAGGAGTTGCGGTCATAGAACGCGCCGATGCGGCCCGAGCCGACGGTGGCGACAACCAGGCTGGCGTCGCTGGTGTCGGCGGTGCGGAGCGTGCCCGGCGCGCCGTTGTTCTGGCGCACCTGACGCAGGCCACCCGCAGCGGTCACGCCAGCGACAATCGTGTTGGTCTGGCCCGACGCGGGGCTGCCAACGGTGATCGAGCTATCACCTTCCGCCTGGAACGACGACACGTTGTTGAGAAGGCCCAGGCTGGTGTTCTTGATGTCGCCGGCGCTGGAGACGGTCACGCCGCTGTTGCGGTCCTGGTTCATCGTCCAGCCGAAGCGGTTGAGGAACAGTTGGTCGGAGCTGGCCGCGTCGGACCAGCTCGAACCCCAGTTGCCGTCCGAGATGAACAGCGCGCCGCCGCCGTTGCGGACATAGGTGTCCACCGCGTTGATGCTGGGGGTGGAGTAGTTCTGGGCATTGTTCGAGCCGAAGACCACCATCTTGTACTGCGAGAGGTTCAGGGCCGTGAGGTCGATGGCCGTGCCGTTGACGACGCCCGTGCCGGCCGCGCCGTTTTCAATCTGCTCGGCCACTTCGGTCACGGTGTAGCCGACACTCGTGAGCAGGCTCTTGAGCTGGCCCCAACCGTGGTTGCCAGCGGCCTCCGAGGTGTTGTTGATGCTCGACATCTGCTCGGTGCGTTGAGCATCGGTCGGGTTGGTCAGCAGCGCGCCGCCGGAACGGTCGGCGCCGCGGATGAAGAGGATCGAGCCGGTCGCCATCAGACGACGTTCCTCGAGGGTTTCGATCGGACGACGATTCACAATCTTGCGCATACTCGAATCTCCCAGACGATATGGACGTCTCGACCCGGTCGTGTCAGGTTGTGGCTCGACAGCATCCCGGTGACGGATTGAACATCCCGCGACCCTGCGGGACACGCACCGCCCCACCCGGGGCGAGCGCCAAAACCAAGTAGTCGGAGGTCCCAGCTATGGACGTCACCAACCGACCAGACATTCCACCGCGCCGCGTCTTCCCGTCAAGTGTCAAGACCGGCAAAAGTCGCCGAGCCGACCCGCTTTGCCCAGCCGATAAACCCGGCACGCCGATGGGGCCAGTAATACAGCCGAAATCGATAGAAGGACGCAGCGAGACACGGCCAGAACTATCCCATTTCCCTCTGCAACGATCTTGCCGATCAACCCGGCGAATCCGATTCAGCAACTCCTCAATGGCAGTCTGCTCGCAGATTCCTCGCATGACCGAGCACCATGCGCCACCTTGAGCCCCTCGAATCCCGACAACTTCGCGCGGCCGACCTGATCGTCACGGCATTCACCATCGATCAAGGCGTCAACCCCACTCGCCCGGGCACCACCCATGTGCTCAGCGGCTCAGTGACCGTCAAGAACACCGGCAACTCCACCGCCACGGGTAGTGCGCTGGTCTACATTTGCATCGAAGACGAGCCGCGCAGCGCCGACACCAACCGCTGGACCCTGAACAACAACAACTGGGTCTTTAACCTCGGCGCGGGCAAGACCCAGACCTTCACCTGGTCGGGCACCGTCAATATCCATGACTGGGACAACGACGACAACGCCACGTACATCAGCGCGTGGGTCGACAGCAACGGCGGCGTTGCTGAGAGCAACGAAGATAACAACCGCTATCGCCAGGAAGGGGAAGACTGGCACCTCGCCCACTACGACGACAATCTCAAGTACCTGCCCAGCAACGATCCGGTCGTCGCGTGGAACCTGCCGTACGAGTTCAGCACCACCGGCACCATCGGCGACGAGATGGCGCGCGGCGCCGACATCGACACCTACGCCGTCGACCTACCCGGCGGGAAGACGTACGAACTCGGCGTCCTCAGCTCGGCGTTCGACGCCAACCTGCGCGTGTATGACGCGAACTGGAACCTCGTCGCCCAGAACGACAACCACCCGGAAGCTGCAAACCCGAACGATCCCTTCGTGCGGGTGACAGTCGGCATGACGACCCGGTATTACATGGTTGTCGCCAGCGCGTACAACGCGAACGCCGACCCGCGCAGCTTGCAGGGACGCTACTGGGGTCCGGAAGGCACGTACACGGTCTACAACTGGGCGTACACCTACCCGACCGTCTCGCTCAAGCCGGCCGACGGCGCGTCGAACGTCGCCAATGAAGGCACCGCCGCCGGCTTCTGGCTCGAACGCACGGGCCGGACCGACCGGGCAATTACCGTCAAGTGGGACGTGCTCGGCAGCGCCGCCAACAACGCCGACATCCAGCTCGGCGATGGCAGCGCCGCCAACTACACCAGCTACACGATTCCGATCGGCGTCTCGCGCGTGTGGGTTCCGATCCAGGCCAAGCAAGACAACGACTTCACCGAAGGGCTGGAGAACGTCTACATAGAGCTGCGTTACAAGGACGAATACATCCAAGGCTCGCCGAACTTCTTCAACCTGTACATCCAGGAAGATCCGAATCTGGTCGGGCCTCGCGTGACTTCAAAGGCGTTCATCTGGTCCGATGCCGCCAAGCAGCGGCTGTACTACAGCTTCGACCAGCAGATCGTCGGCTTCGACGCCAGCGACATCACCGTCACCAACCTGACCACGGGCCAAGTCGTCGGCGCCGGCCAGAAACGTGGCCTCACCGGCCCGAGCGGCGACACCGCCATCCTCTTCTTCGATGCGGGGCTCGCCAACGGCAACTACCGCGCGACCTTCAACGCCGGCACGATCACCAACCCGCAGGGTCGAAGCAATCAGACCGCCAGCAACGTCGACTTCTTCGTCCTCGCAGGTGACGCCAACCACGACCGCACTGTCAACTTCAGTGACCTGCTCGCGCTCGCATCGAACTATGGCAAGAGTGGCTACCCGATCGACTACACGCAGGGCGATTTCAATTACGACAGCACCGTGAACTTCAGCGACCTGCTCGTGTTGGCCGCGAGTTATGGCCAAAGTCTCGCGGCACCGCCGCCGCTGCTTGCCGCGACTTCTGCGCCTTCTTCCGGCACACGCTTCTGGAGCGAAGAGCCAATCGAGCGCGACGCGTCGATCCTCGCATGAGCGTTCAGTTCTTCGACGCCACCGGCTGCCGCGTGGAGCGCTGCTCCTGGCGGTCCTCCAGCTCGTCCCGCGCCTGCTTGGCCAGTGTTTCGTACTCCTTGCGCATCTCGTCGAGGTGGGCCTCGTCGAGTTCTTCGAGATCGAGCAGCGCGTTGTTCGCCGGCTTGAGCGCGCGGATCAACTCATCGAGTTTGAGCTGAACGGCCTTGGCGTCTCGGTTCTGCGAGTTCTGGATCAGGAACACCATCAAGAATGTAACGATGGTCGTGCTGGTGTTGATGACGAGTTGCCACGTGTCGCTGAACCCGAACACGGGGCCGCTGACCGCCCATATGACGATCGTCAGGACCGCGACCACGAACGTGACAGGATGACCAGCGTACCTCGCTGTCTTGGCCGCGAACCGCGTGAACCACGATGTGCAATCGAACTGTGAAAGACGCATGCCCACAGTGTCGGCTTGGCCCGCCGACGAGCGGCATCATGGAGTGCCCGACAGCACGCATCGAAATCGACTGATGCTATCGCGCGCGACGATTCGTCATTCCACCGTCACGCTCTTCGCGAGATTGCGCGGCTTGTCTACGTTGCACCCGCGCAGCACGGCGGCGTGATACGCCAGCAGTTGCAGAGGCACGACGCTGAGCAGCGGCTGTAGCGGCTCGGGCACGTTGGGGATCGTGACCACGTGGTCGCTGTAGCGGCGAATGTGGTCGTCACCTTCAGTCGCGACCGCGATGATCTGGCCGCCTCGCGCCCGGACCTCTTCGATGTTGCTCAGCACCTTGTCGTACTGGCTGCCGCGCGTGGCAATGAACACCACGGGCATGCCGGCGTTAATCAACGCGATCGGCCCGTGCTTCATCTCGGCCGCGGGCATGCCTTCGGCGTGGATGTAGCTGATTTCCTTGATCTTGAGCGCGCCCTCCAGCGCGATCGGGTAGTGATAGCCGCGCCCGAGGAACAGCCAGTTCTCGCGGTCGATGAATGCCTGCGCGATGTCGCGCACATGGACCGATTGATCGAGCACATGCTGCATTCGATCGGGGATGCTGCTGAGTGCTTCGATGAGTTCCTGTGCCGTCGACTGGCTCATGAACTTGCGCCGGCCGAGGTAGAGGGCCATCATCGTCAGCACGACGCACTGTGTGGTGAAGGCTTTGGTGCTGGCGACACCGATCTCCGGACCGGCGTGCAGGTAGATGCCGGCGTCGGTCTCGCGCGCGATCGTGCTGCCGACCACGTTCACCACGCCCAGGCCGAGCGCACCTTTTCCTTCGCTTCACGCAGCGCGGCCAGCGTGTCGGCGGTTTCGCCCGACTGGCTGATCGCCACGCACACCGTGTTCTCTTCGATGATCGGGTTGCGGTAGCGGAACTCGCTGGCGTACGTGCATTCGGTGACGATCTTCGCGAGGTCTTCGAAGAGGTAATCGCCCACCAGACCCGCGTGATACGCCGTGCCCTGGCCGGTGAGCAGGAAGCGCTTGGCGTGCACGAACTCGCGCTGCACGTTGCCAAGCCCGCCCAGCACGATGCGGCCTTCGCGCGCATCGACGCGGCCGCGCAAACAGTTCCGGATCGCGTTGGGCTGCTCGAAGATCTCCTTGAGCATGTAGTGCTCATAGTCGCCCAGCTCGTACTGCTCGAGCTTCGTTTCGAGTTGCTGGATGACGGGAGAGATGTCTATGTCGTCGATCGTGGTGGTGTTGAACGAGTCGGGCTTCAGCAACGCCATCTCGTTGTCGTTCAGGTAAATCACGCGCGACGTGTGCTCGACGATGGCGGCCGCGTCCGAGGCGACGACGTACTCGTCCTCGCCGACGCCGATGATCAGCGGCGAACCCTTGCGCGCGACCACGAGCGTGTCCGGCTCGGCCTTGCAGATGACGGCGATGCCGTACGTGCCTTCGACCTCATGTAGCGCAGCCTGCACGCTCTTGAGCAGCAGGCTCTGCGTGCTCTTCACCGTGCCGGACGCCTTGAGCTGCTGGTACATGTCTCCCACAAGGACGGCCAGCACTTCGGTGTCGGTCTGGCTCTTGAAGGTGTAGCCCTTATCTTCTAGCACCTTCTTGATGGCCGAGTAGTTCTCGATGATGCCGTTGTGAACCAGCGCGATGGAGTCGTCGCCCGAGAGGTGGGGGTGCGCGTTGGCTTCGGTGACACCGCCGTGCGTGGCCCAGCGGGTGTGGCTGATGCCGATGTGGGCCGGCGGCAGTTTGCGGGTTTCGATGACGTCTTCGAGCGCGCTAATGCGACCGACCGACTTGCGCGTCTGCAATGTGCTGCTGGCCGGATCGATCACCGCCACGCCGGCCGAGTCATAGCCGCGATATTCCAAGCGCTTGAGTCCTTCAATGAGGACCGGCTGCGCGACCTTCCGACCGACGTAGGCGACGATTCCACACATGTTGTGACAGACTCCTTCTGATTCGTCATCGACGCTTTCCGGGCGTGGCCGGAGCGTGGAATGCGATCGAATAGTCCGAGAACAACGTAAGTCGCGCGGGTTGTAAAGCTTGTATAAGCAAGGGGGAGCAAAACGGCGTCCGAAGACATGCCAGCGACTTCGTCACAGTGTGGCGGAAGATCATTCGCCTCGGGACTTGATGTTGCCGGGATGGATGTCGAGCAGGTGAATGCCGTGCTCGTCGCGGAAGCGATCGATCAGGTCGAACACGACTGAGGCGCGGGCTTCGAACTTCTCGTGAATTTCGTCGAACCAGTGCTGCATCACGTCCTCTGAGTACTCCGGCGCGTCGTCGAGCCAGGCGCTAGCGAAGTCGAGCACGAAGGGAGGGCGAACGATGGTCATCTCCAGGGCCCATACGTCATCGTGATTCGAGATGAACTGCGGGACAGCGAAGCCCGCTATCACGGTGACTTTGTTGTCCCGTATTCGGAAGTAGACATCACGCTCACGCCGATATACTTCTTCTGACGCGAAAAGCTTCACGGCAGTACCGGCGTCGGTTCGAAACACGTCGCCGTCCTTACCGCCGCCGAGCATTTCGACGACGCTTGCTTGCCGACGCACGCAGACGGCAACTAGTCGCTTAACCAGATCGAACGGTAACCGCATGAACGCTTCCATCTCCAATCATTTCTCGTCGAAGGTTGAGTTATGCCTACGCATGGACGACGGAGCGCTGGTTCCAGTCTGGCAAGTCGGTCCCGACTTCATCGCAGTCGAGGGAGATATCTGCATTCCACCTGGCCGCGGCGTCCTTGTCGTAACGGTCGATGGAAAGTCCAGCGAATACGAAGTGGCGCTTGTCGATGGCATTGACCCAAACCGATTCCATCAGCCAATTGTCAATCTGTCGCTTGAGCAACCCTCCTGAACGAGTGCCGCTCACTTCTTCCCCGGTCCCTCGATCACCTCGCCCGGCTTCGCGCCGGTCATTTTTTCGCCATCGAAGACAATTTGTCCGCCGACGATTACCGTTCGAATGCCGAGCGGGAACTGGTGCGGCTGTTCGAAGGTCGCCTGGTCGATCACCTTGTCCGGGTCGAAAATCGTCAGGTCGGCGAACGCGCCGACGCGAATGACGCCGCGGTCGGCAAAGCGGAACGCCGTCGCGGGCTGGCTGGTCATTTTGCGGACGGCGTCTTCAAGCGTAATGACTTTCAGCTCGCGTACGTAGCGCCCGAGGATGCGTGTGTTTGTGCCGTAGCCGCGCGGGTGGGGCACGCCCGAGCCGACGACGCGGATGCCGCTGTCGCTGGCCACGCCGACAAGCGGGTCGCGCAGGATGTTGGCGACTTCGGCCTCGTCCATCGTGTGAAACACGCCGCTGCCGCCGCCGTTGAGGTAGATCTCGATCGCGGCGTCGTACTGCTCGGCCATCGTCACTTCAGGCAACGCGTCCGCGCCGATCAATTCTGCTCCGCTGGGGTTCTGCTTTTGCAGCTTCAGCATCTGCGCGACCTGCTTGATCGACTTGCCGTTGAACTTGCCCTTGCCGAACGGCGTCGACGCGACGACAGCAAAGCTCATGTCCGTCCGATGCCGCACGACTTCGTGCGCCTTGCGCATCTCCTCGAGCACTTTCGCACGTTCGGCCCGGTCGGCGAGCAGTTTCTTGGCGGCGTCGGGGCCGTTCTCCAGAATGCGGTCGGGCAGCAGCGTGCTGAGCGACGTGCTGCTGGCGGTGTACGGGTACTGGTCGACCCACACTTCCTGACCAGCCGCCCGCGCGGCGTGGACCTTGGCAAGCGTGACGTCGCTGCCGGCGTCGACCGTCTTCCCGCGGCCAAGCGTGACGGCCACGTCGGTTGGGAGCTTGAAGTGCGAAATCTCCACGCGGCACTTCGCCTCGCGGCCGACGCGCAGGGCTTCATCGATCGCGTCGAGGATCTTCGTCGATTCTGACCGCATGTGCGACGCGTAGATGCCTCCGTACTTCGCGGAGACTTTCGCCAGTTCGATGATTTCTTCCGTGTCCGACCACTGGCCCGGCGTGTAGATGAGGCCCGTGCTGAAACCGACAGCGCCGTCGCGCATCGCCTGATCGACAATCTGCTTAGCTTGTTCGAGTTGCTGCGAGGTGAGCTTCGCCGCGATGGGACCCTTTACCTTGCGGAGCACGGAATTGTGTCCGATGAGCGTGGCGTTGTTGACGGCGCTGCCGGTCTTGCGGACGTCATCGAAGAACTTGGCCACGTCGAGCACGCTGCTGCCACAGTTGCCGCTGACGATGGTGGTCACGCCATCGCGAACGAAGTTTTCGGCCAGCGGATGCTGAAGGATGTCGTCGTCCACGTGCGTGTGGACGTCAATGAAACCCGGCGCGACGACAAGACCGGCCGCGTCAAAGGTCTTCGTAGCTGGCGCGGCGGAGAGGTCGCCCAGCGCAACGATGCGGTCCTTGTCGATGCCGACGTCGGCGTAGAACCAAGCATTGCCGGTACCGTCGATGACCTTGCCGTGACGAATCACGTAGTCGTAAGCGCTGGCGGTGGAAGCGATTGAAACGCACGCGAGCAGGGGAACGAGCAAACGCATGGTCGCGGAGTGTACTCGCGAGCAGTCTGGAAACTCGGAAAAAGGTGTGGACAGAAGTCGGCACCCCACGCGGATTTCATCGTCGATGCCGGTTGGGTTACAACGTTGCTTGAATGACCGCTTCACCCGACATCAATCACCCGCGCGTGCAGAACTGGCACTACTGGCTGCCCATGGCGGTGTTCCTGGGAATCATCTTTCTGAACCAGTACGCAGGTTTACCATTCCCGGTGGCGTACGTCGCGCGGACGGTCGTCGTGGCGGTCATCCTGATCTGCGTCTGGCGGTTCTACACGCGCGTCCGCTGGAACTACTGGCAATTGGGTCTGCTTGTCGGCGTGCTGGGACTTGTGCAATGGGTCGGGATGGAGATGGGCCTGATCTGGCTGCGCGATCAGTTCGCGGAAGGGTCGACCATCCGCTCGCTCATCGGCCTCACCAGTATGGTAAAGCCCGAGGATTCGATGGTTTACGTCGTTCCCAACGAGATCCACAATCCGTGGCTGCTGTGGGGGTTCATTGCGGTGCGCTGGACCGGCTCGACGCTGGTGGTGCCGTTTATGGAAGAGACATTCTGGCGGGATTGGCTCTGGCGTACGGTGGCCGCCCCGAACGACTTTCGGCTCCAGCGGGTGGGGGAGTATGACAAGTTCTCGGTTTGGCTCGTGCCCGTCTTCTTCGCGCTGGTGCACGTGCAACTCCTGACGGCCGTCGTGTGGGCGCTGATGATCGCTTGGCTACTGCTGCGGACGAAATCCATCGGCGCCTGCATCGTCGCCCACGCCACCACCAACTTCCTGCTGGGCGGGTGGGTGCTGCTGTGCTGGCAGATGGGGTGGAAGCCGCTAGGGCATGCCCAGTGGTTCTTCTGGTAATGACCGGTCGGGCCGCGCTAAGCCGCAAGCGGCTTTTGGACATATCGATCAGACAAATTGCGTTTCCCCGTGGTTTTCGTACGCTTTGCGGAACACACAACCCACGGAGGATGCCGTGATCCGTTCGCGAACCGTTCGATGGAGTCGAACTCTGTCCCTTCCTGTTGCGCTGACCTTGGCCGCCCTGAGCGGCTGTTCGACGGCGACACAATCCGTGTCGTCGATCATGAACACGTCGGACGTCATCACCTTTTCGATGCAGGCCCGGCGTGAAGGGCAGAAGCAATACGAGGCCGGCAACCTCGACGCGGCCGCCGGCGCGTTCCGCAACGCGACCAATCAGAACCCGCGCGACTACGTCAGCTTCTACTACCTCGGCGAAATCTACCGCCAGCAGGGCCGCGAACAGATGGCCAGTCAGGCGTACCAGACGTCGCTCCGGGTGCAGCCGGAGACCAACACCGGCAAGGCCGACCTCGAACAGCGCACGCGCACCGCGCAGGCGTTCGCGAACTTCCTCGCGACCGCTTCCAGTCGTGAGACGGAACTCGACGGATTTATCGCCAACGTGCAAAAGCGCAACACGCCCACCGACTGGTACGTGCTGGCGCTCGTGTACGCGCAGACGCAGGACGCCGACAATGCGATCGACGCGTACAACCACGCGATCGTGCTGGCCGGCGACGACTTCGCAGTGCAGAAGTCGTACGGGCTGTATCTGACCGAACTGAACCAGCGCGAACGGGCCGTGCCGGTGCTCCGTAAGGCGTATCAGCTCGATCCGACGGATACCCAAATCACCGCTGCCCTCCGCAAGTTCGGCATCGTGCCCGGCCCCAGCCTGCTCCAGGAAGAGCAAATGGCCAAGCCGGTCATGCCGCGCGGGCCGCTGCCTGAAGTGGAACTGAACATTCGCGATCGCTCGTCGTCGGCACGCTGAAGCGCGAAAGACAATAGAGAAAGAAGAAAGCGGATAGCGACTTGCTATCCGCTTTCTTCTTTCCTTTATCCTCTTGCCCGCAAGCGAGCCGCCCGGTCGCGCAGCACATTTAGTTGCTCCGGCGCGAGCCGAGCGGGCTCCTTCTCATCCAGGCCGTCGTTGATCTTCAGTGCCTGTTCGATCTGCGCGACCGCCTCGACCGGCCTGCCAGATTTTTCAAGCAGGTCGGCATACTCCTGCCGCAGGCTCAGTTCGCTCGGCGACAGTTCGACGCCCTTGCCGAAATCGGCAAGGCCCGATGCGCGAACCGCCGCGTCCAGCGAGAACTGCTTCACCCGGCCGCGTTGGAGCCAGACCTTCGGCGACGTCGGGTCGGCCTGAACGGCGCGATCAAGTGCCTTCAAAGCTTCATCCAATCCGCTCGGAGTCTGCGTCTGGAGTGCATACTGCGCCGCCAGCAGTTCGTACTCGGCATTCTTGACGGGCAATGCGTCACGGGCCGAGCGCATCCGCTCCGAGGCTTCGTAGAATTTGCCGCCGGCGGCGGCACGGCCGGCCCGATCGGCGTAGCCGTCGGCGGTCGCAACCGGCACCACCGTCACGATCAGCCCGACCGCCCACACCAGCACCAGGAACACCAGCGCGATCATCACCGCCGCCTGTCCGCGCGCACCGATCGGCCGAGCGTGCAGACGAACGCCCAGCGCCGCGCCGATCAGCATCGACATCAGCGCCAACGGCCCCGGCGCGAACAGCCCCATGTCGATCAGCGACATCATCATGAACATCGCCACGCCCACCACCATCGCCGCGTGAATCAGCGGGGCGGGGCGGTCGTCTGTCACCGCATTCTTGGAGTGCAGGATCGGCACCGCGCCCATCGCGAGCGTCATCAGGAATGTGAACAGGATGCGCTTCAGGAACTCCAGCGACTCAAACTGCCCCTGTCCCGCCAACGGTCCCGCGATAAGGAACAGGTAGAGCGCGAGCGAACCAACTGGCAACCACAGCAGGTGAATGACCTGGATGCTCGGCTTGGCGACGTGCGCCGGCGCGTCGGCCGGTGTGGGTCGCGTGACGCCCCATGCGAGCGCAATCGCCCAGGCGATGCCGAGCAGCCCGCCTACGCTACCGAGTTCGACGAACAGGCGGACGATCCAGTTGTGCGGGTCCTTGATTCCTTCGACGGCCGCCACAAGCCGGTGCGCTTGGTACGGGTTCCCGAAGTTCGCCCAGCCGACGCCGAGCAGCGGATGCTCCAGCAGCACGTTGAACGAGCCGACCCAGTAGCGCCAGCGGAAGTTCATCGAGTCGCTCGGCAGCGACCCGAAATACAGACCGTAACCGATGATGCTCAGCCCGCCGATCGCGATCAGCAGCGCGACCACCGCGAACGCGAATGTGAAGTGCGCTTTGAGCCAGTTGCGGATCGGCCACCACGCCGCCAGCAACGCGACACCGATCGGCAGGGCGACGTACGCACCCTTCGCCCCGGTGAAGCCAATCAAATACAGCGACAGCGCCGCCGCCACGCCCGGCACGGCGGCCCACCCGAGTTCTGGCGGCTGCGGCTTGCCGAGTCTGGTACCCGCCAGCGGCTCGCGCGCTTCCATCACGCGCTGCACGACGCAGCCGATCGCGACCAGTGCCAGCATCACCACGACGGCCGCGAATATGTTCGGCGACGTCGTATAGCCCATCAGCGCCGGAGAACAGCCGATTCGTGAACTGCTCGGCCTCGTAGGTGCCCGGCAGGATGTTCTGCTGACGCAGCACCGTCACGGCTTCTTTGTCGAAATACTCGCGGAGCGCGGGCAGATCGACTGTACGGTAGATCACGCCCCACGCGACATACGAGCCCAGCAGCCCGACACACACCGCGGCGACGATGCGCAGGTGTTGCCAGCGCCGCACGATCTGCGAGAACGCCCACGCGAGCGCGGCCGACGACATCAGCGAGCCGGCGCTGACCAGCGTCAGGTACTTGTCGCCCGCCCAGAAGTAGCTGCAAATCGCCAGCAGGGCGATCGCCGCGAACAGCCCGTGCGCCGCCGAGAAGCGCAGAACGTACGTCCGATCGATCGCCCGACGAATGAGCACGAGCAGCGCCGGGATGAACGACAGCCAGTCGAGAATGACGACCGACGTCGCCGTAAAGCTCGGCGGCGCATCCGGTGCGCCCGGGCCGATGTCGCGCACGGTTTCGTTCAGCATCGCACGCGTCATCACCACGATTAGCGCAATCGCCAGCGCCGCGCGGCTCAGCCAGCGCGTTCCGGTGACAGGTTCGTCGTGGTGAATGGTCATGGCAGAAGGGGCGAGGGGTTAGGGGCGAGGGGTTAGGGAAGAAGAGGAAGAAGATTCAAGGTGCGGTGTCGATAGTTCCCCTTGCCCCTCACCCCTTGGCCCTTCCCCCTCGTTCACCGGATGCTGTTCCAGCAGCAGCACGACGCCCAACACCAGCAGCGTCTGCATAAAGATGAGCATCGCCGCGAACGGCGTGTTGACGTGCGGGAGGATGATCGCGGCGATCGCGGTGGCGGCGCTGACGAGGTAGATCGTCAGCACGGCCGTGCGCCGGCTCATGCCGCGGGCGACCAGCCGGTGGCTGAAGTGGTTGCGATCGCCTTGGAACGGGCTCTTGCCGCGGCTGATGCGAATGACGCTGACGACGATCAGGTCATACAGCGGCACCGCCAGCACGATTGCCGGCGCGAATACCGCGTACCAACCCGCGCCGAACGACTGGCCGGGTGGGAGAAACGTCGTCCGCACGGTCAGCACGCCGAGCACGAAGCCGACGACGAGTGACCCTGCATCGCCCATGAAGATTTTTGCGGGCGGGAAATTGAAGATCAGAAAGCCGAGCAGTGCGCCCAGCAGACACGCGAGCGTTGCCGCAACAAACCACTGGCCGATCAGCAGTGTGGTGATGAGGAACGCGGTCGTGCACACGGCGGCCGTGCCCGCGCTGAGGCCGTCCATGTTGTCGAGGAAGTTGAACGCGTTGGTGATCGCGGTGATCCAGAGGACGGTGAGGATGATCGACGGAACCGTGCCGAACGCGGTCAGGGCGCGGACCTCTTTGAAGAATGTCGCCAGCAGGCCGGCAACGAGAAGTTGAACGATCAGCTTCGAGTATGGGCCGAGCGCTTTGCGGTCGTCGATCAGGCCCATCAGGTGCATCACGAGGATGCCCGCGACGAAGGCCAGCAAGAGCGGAAGTTGATGCTTCGCGCCGTTCACCAGATGGGCGCTAACGGGCAGTGACTGACCCAGCACGTCCACGTGGTCGAGTGCCTCAAAGCGCCAACTCAGTTCGTGCTGCGGATCGGGTACGGTCCAGGTACCGACTTGCGTGTGAGCGAGCCGCAGACTTACGCCAATGATCGCCAGCGGCACCAGCAGCCCGCACACCACTCCCACCCCGCCGCCCAGCGGTTTCGGATTGGCATGGATCTTTCGGCCGCCCGGTTTGTCGACGAAGCCGATCTTCGGGGCGATCCGGATCATGGCGAACGTCACCGCCGCCGAGATCGTCAGGGCGATCGGGATGAGGACTAGAATGCCGACCGCCACCGAGTTCATGGACGGTCAAGGGTACCCGTGCGGCCACAACGCGGGCAACGTCGGATGGGGTTTGCGGCGTAGTCTGATAAGGGAAGGGGCAGCCGTCGCGGGCATGAAACGAAAGAACCTTCCGCCGTGGCTGGGAAGGTTCTTTCGGGTTTGAGTTTGCGGGCCCGCGGTTCGGAGCTCGTCGGGCCAGTAGTCGTTGCGACTTCGAATGCTTTGCCGAGTGACCGCGTTTCGGGAGCGGAGCGGATGGTTCGGAGCCACGCGTCCACGCTCACCACGCCAAGGTCACTCAACCAGTGGCGCTGGAAGAATTACTTCTTCGCCTTCTTGGTCGTCTTCTTGGCAGCCTTCTTGGTCGTCTTCTTTGCAGCCTTCTTAGCCATGTGTCTATCACCTCCTTTCTTCCCACGCACTGTAATTTGCCTTGCCGTTACGTCAATCACTTTCCACCTAGCTTGACAGGAATATTTCAACCGGTGGTGGCTTGTCACTATCGGACCACAGCCGACTGTGGTGCGTACTCGGATGTGCGTGAGCATCATTCTGCGTCGGCGCCACCGAGTAAAAAGGGTGAGCGTTTGTGCATGAAATGCGCACGCGATGGTTCCGTGCGAAGGGAGGCTCGAACGATTACGATCTCCGCGGCATCTCACCACGGGGATCGAACACATGATTCAGCGCACCTTCATCCGACGTCCTTCCACGATTCACTCGCGCGCACTGATGACTCAACTCGAGTCCCGCACGCTCCTCAGCGGCGGCCCGCATGGCGGGACAGTCGAAACGCCGACGGAAACCGCGACGACCGCCCCTGCCGATCCACACGGCGTAGTCATCACAGGAGCCGATCGAGGCGACGCGAATCTCGACGGCACGGTCAACTTCAGTGATCTGCTCGTCCTCGCTTCGAACTACAACATCAGCGGCTCGACGTGGCTTGATAGCAGCGGGGACGGCACGGTCAACTTCGCAGACCTTCTCGCACTCGCGTCGCACTACCCGCTGACGACAACGGGCAGCTTCGCCGGCGACTGGGCGCTGGCCAACGATCTCGTGCCGCGGGTTCCGACCTCGACGCAGATCGACACCATGGCAGCCCGACGGCAGGTGCTCGCGTTCAGCGATCAGTACAAAATCGGTTCGCAGGTGGAGTCGCCATCGAAGAAGCGAGTCACGGTGACCTTCCTTGACGCCGCATCGTCGGCCGAGGTGTTCACGGTCTCGCTTGCGAAGAAGTCGGTCGTCGTCTTCCGGCCGCAGTCGGAACTCGTCCTGACGTACGGTTTCGACTCGAAGAAACTCGACAACCTCACCGGCCGCGCGACGATCATTGGCTCGAACAAGTCGTTCGCCTTGAAGCGTCACACGCTCACGCTTCCGTCGGGCGATTTCGCACTGCAACTGAAGAAGGGCGGCTACATCGCGTTGCCGCGCGACGGATCGCAGGCGTCCGTCGTCCTGTCATGACGGCTAAACGACCGACTTGAAACTCGTGACGACGCGCCGCTGATCGATTGCCTCATCGCGGGACGACCCGCTCCCTCGTTGCATTTCCGCGCCGACGCGCCGATCATCGCCCGACCATGCCTGCCGACACCTCGACTTCACCCGACTGGAAGCGACTCTACGCCGATACCTACGCAGGCCGGCCAGTGCTGGTCACGGGCGGGTGCGGGTTCATCGGCTCGCACGTGGCGACGGCGCTGGTCGCACTCGGCGCGAATGTCCGCATTTTCGATGACCTGTCCGAAGGCAAGACCTCCAACGCACCAGCCGGCGCAGATCGTTCGTGGTAGCGTGCTGGACCGCGCCGCGCTCGCGGAAGCGATGGAGGGCATCCAGACCGTCTTTCACTTGGCCGCGCTCGTGAGCGTGCCGCGCTCAGTCGAAGAGCCGCTCCGCTACCACGACGTGAACGCCACTGGCACGCAGAACGTCCTTGAAGCCGTGCGCCAGGCGAAGATTCAGCGCGTCGTCTATTCGGCCAGCAGCAGCGCCTACGGCGACGCGCCAACGCAACCGAAAACCGAGACCATGCCGCCGCTGCCGAAGAGCCCGTACGCCGCCACCAAGCTCGTGGGCGAGGAGTACATCCGCGCCTACGCAAGCTGCTATCCCGGCTTCGACGCGGTCAGCCTCCGATACTTCAACATCTTCGGCCCGCGTCAGCGCGCCGACAGCCCGTACTCGGGTGTGATCGCGAAGTTCATCTCGCTGCTGCTCCAGGGCAAACAACCCACCATCACAGGCGACGGCACCGCCACGCGCGACTTTACGTTTGTCGACAACGTCGTCCACGCCAACCTGCTGGCCGGCAAAGCGCCGGGCAAGCTCGGCGGTGAGACGTGCAACGTCGCCACCGGCATCAGCACGACCGTGAAGACGCTGGCCGAGACGATCGCCGAACTCGTCGGCCGGCCCGATCTGAAACCGCTCTTCGCCGCGGAGCGTCCCGGCGACGTCGCGCACAGCCAGGCCGACCTCGCCAAGAGCCGCCGCGTGCTCGGCTACGAACCGATCACCGACTTCCGGCCCGGCCTTGCACAGACGGTCGCGTGGTATCGGTCGGTGTAGTGAAGCCATCTGACGCGCTTCGCAGCGTCATACTGAACGAAGTGAAGCATCTGGCGCCATGGATCGTCGCGCGACTTCCAGCGGCGCCAGATCTCTCGCGTCGCCCAGGATGACGAGACCTTGTCGATGCGGTTGAGTGAAAGCGATCCGCCTCAGCTCAGCACGCCCGTCCACGTTTCGCCAGTGAAGATGCCGCGGTAGCCCGTGCTGAAGAGGACGTAGTTGCCCGCGCTCACCGCCACGCCGGCCGTGATCGCGCGGGGCAGGTTGTTCAGGCTCGACCAGCTGTTCGTCGCCGGGTTGTACACGTCGACGTCCGCGAGCGCCACGCCATTCGCGGCCTCGCCGCCCATGACGTAAATCCGCCCGTTGTGGGTGAACGTGCTCGCGTTCGCGTGCGACCGTGCAGGACTCACGATCGGCGCAACGGTCGTCCACGCGTTCGACGTCGGATCGTAGCGATAGACCTCGTTGTGGAAGACCGAGTTCGCATCCTGCAGCGTCTGACCGGCAACGGCATAGATCATGCCGTTCACGACGGCCGACCCGAAGTGGTTGCGCGGGGCCGGCATCGACGCGCGCGTGGTCCAGCCGGCCGCGGTGTTGTCGAGATCGAGCGACCACATGTCGGCCACGTCCGCGCGCGACGCGGTGCTGCCGCCAAAGTAGTAGAGCTTCCGTCCGACCATCGCTAATCGTCCGCTGCCGCGTGCGGCCGGCAGTGAGGGCAGCGTGCTCCACGTGTTCGTCTGTGTGTCGTAACGGAACACCTGGTTGGTCGCAAACGCCTGCGGACCTGTCGGCCCTTGCGCGCCCGGCGGATAGCCGCCCGCGACGTACAGGTATCGATTGTCCGCGGCCGTGCCGGCGTGTGTGAGTTCCAGCGGCGCATCTGCCACGCGCGTCCAGGTGTTCGTCACCGGATCGAAGGCGTGGCCCGTCTTCACCGGGCGATACGTCGAGTCGACGTAGCCGCCAAACACGTACAGCTTGCCGGCGATGAACTCACCCCAGCCTTCGGTTCGTGCCTGCGGGCTACTGGCCTTCGCGATCCACGTGATCGACGTTGTGGCCTTGTCGTTGTCGGTCAGCGTGATCGTCGCGCTGCGTGTGCCGAGCATGTAGGTACTGCCCGTGCTCAGTTGCCAGACGATCGATTCAGTACCCTCGACTGACGCGTCGTCGATCGGCGTCACGACGACATCCACAAAGCTCTGTCCGGCGGGAATCGTGATCGGCGTCGTGCGGGTGGCCGAATAGTCGGACCCTATCGACGCCGTGCCCGCGATCGACACGCTCACCGCCAGCGCCGCAGTCGTCGCGCCAGTGCGGGCGATGCGGAAGGTGCCGGTGTCGCCGCCCTCGGACGCAGCCGCATCAATGGCGGCGATGCTGACGGTCGGAAGTCCCGGCGCAACGTCGTTGTCGGCCAGATTCACGGTGGCGCTGGCCGTTCCAAGCATATACGTACTCGACGAGTTCACCGCTAGCACGATCGTTTCGACCGTTTCCACCGCGTTGTCGTCGATCGGCTTGACATTCACGTCGACGAACGATTGGCCGGCCGGAATCGTGACGGATTTGACGATCGCAGTGTAATCGCTGCCTTCCGTCGCGCTGCCCGAGAGTCCAAAGTTGACCGTCAGGGCGCTCGTCGTCGGGCCCGTGCGCGTGACGCGGAAGGTTCCGGTATCACCCGACTCGCTGGCGCTGTTGTCGATGGCACTGACGCTGACGCTCGGCAGTGCGACGGCCGAGTCGTTGTCTTCGAGCTTGATCGTCATGTACGTCGAGCCTGTGGGGGCGGCGTACGCGGTCGATTGCTTCACTTCCCACGTGACCGTCTCGGTGCCTTCAACGAGCGCGTCGTCGATCGGCTTGATGACGTAGTCCCTGGTCGACTGGCCTGCGAGGATTGTGATCGGCGTGGCAATGGTCTGGTAGTCGATGCCGTTCTTGGCGGAACCGCCCAGCGTCACGTCGAGCACCAGCGGGCTGGCTGTCGAGCCGGTGCGCGTGAAGCGGAAGATGCCGGCGTCGCCCGATTCGTTGAGCGTCGAGTCGATCACGCTCAAGCGCACGATCGGGGTGACGTCAGTGAGGTCGTTGTCGGCAAGCTTGATGCTGGCGCTGGCGCTCGCCGCATCGATCGTGTAAGCCGCACTCGGTTGCAGGACCCACGCAACTGTCTCGAGCAATTCGGGGATGGCATCGTTGGTCGGGTTGATGTCGATGTCGACGAAGGCCTTGCCTGCGGGAATCGTGTAAGGCGTGTTGAAGAGCGGATAGTCGACGCCGTTGCTCGCCCCGCCGCCGTACAGAATGTTGACGGCCAGCGCGGCGCTCGTGTCGCCGGTTCGGCTGAGACGGAACGTACCGCGGTCGCCGCTCTCGCTGGCGCTGCTGTCGGTCGCGGTGAGGCTCACCGTGGGAACGGCCACCACCTCAAGGGCGGCAGCCCGAACGGCGGCAATCGCGTGCTGGTAGCAGAACAGCCGGCGAGCTTCCAACTCGTCGACGAAACGGGCAGAGTTGGAATGTCGCGGCTTCATTCGGACAACACCTTTACAGCAGAGACGACACGAGCAGCGCTGGATTTCTGAGAAGATTCCTCACTCGGCAGGCCCGGGCGGAGGAACGGCGCGTCCGATTTAACAATCCTTGGAATCGCAGCGCCGATGCAGACCGTCCAGCCGCCATAAACGGCAGAGCCCGGCGCGCGTGCGCCGGGCTCTGCCGGAATTCATCAACGGGCCGAAACGCGCATCACTTGATGCCGAAGTTCTTGCCCGTGACCACCGTCGCCTTGGGCGCGGTGACGGTGTAGGACGGGGTCGGCGTCGTCAGCGTCTTGCCGGCCGGCAGCACCACGCGCAGCACGTACGTGCCATACGGCAGGTTGAACGCGTAGTTGCCGTTGGCGTCGGACGTCGTCTTCAACTCAAACGAGTCGAGCTCGCCGTTGTTGTTGAAGTCGAGGTAGACGACGACGTTGGCCAAGCCCTTCTCGGTGCCGTTGATCGTCTTCGAGCCGTCGGTGTCGCCCCAGACCTGGCCGGTGATGCGGATGGTCTGCGAGTCACCGAAATCCTTGCCGGTGAGGTTCTGGCCGGCGCCGACGACGATCGTCTGCGGGCTGGGCGTCGTCGCGCGGAACTGCGCGGGCAGCACCTGCTTCACCGTATACGTGCCCGCCGGCAGGTTGGGCAGTGAGTACGCGCCGGAACTGTTCGTGGTGGAGATGATGTCGCCAGCGTCGGGCGTGTTGTTGTTGTTTTTGTCGATGTACACCTTCACGTTCGCCAGGCCCGGCTCGGTGCCGGCGTTGCGTGAGCCGTTGCCGTCGGCGTCGTTGTAGACCGTGCCCGCGATCGAACCGGTGGTGGCCGGCTTATACTCGGTGAAGATAGCCTGAAGGTCATCGGCGTAGCCGTCGTTGTAGCCGCCGCTGGGGTTCTCGAAGTGGATCTGGAACTGGATCTTGCGCGTGCCGGCCGGCACGTTGCCGAGTTTCGAGCGCTGGAGCAGACCTGTGACATTGCCGCGATCGGCCGGCGACACCGGGCCGACGTTCACTTGGCTGATGAACCCGCCGCTGCCATTCTGGAAGTTCATGAACACCCAGGCGTTGTCCGTCTGCGATCCAAAGCCGCCGAGGTAAGCGCGCAGCTGATACTGGAGGTGGTTCGCGTCGGTGACGGCCGAGACGTTGCTGATGTCGAGCGTCTGGAAGAAGTCGGACGCTGTGTTGTTCGGCCCGCCCGCGAAGAAGTTCTGCCCGCGCACGATCGGACCGGGGCTGGACGTCGTCGGGAAGCCGCCGGCGGTACCGTACTTCACGATGGTGGCGTTGCCGTTGGCGGTCCAGCCGGTCGGCACGACAATGCCGCTGGCCGACGTCGCGCCGGCCGTGGCGTCGCCCGAGGGATTGACGACCGCGTTCACGCCGAGCGTGACGGCCATCAACTGTCGCGATTCGAGCGTGGTCATCAGGTCACGGTGCGAACGAGACGAACGACGGATGCGCGTCGAGCGAAGCATAGGAATCTCCAGCAATGGGCGAGATGTGAGACGTGACGCCGCCCAGCGCAGCGCCACGGCAAAAGGTGCGACCAGCCTACGACGTTCCAGCCAGTTCACAACGAAAACTTGGTGAGGAACGAATTAGTTCCTTGGACGTCTGCCGGTGAGCGCAGGTGAATCGAACATGAACATTGCCGGGCTAGACACGATATACGCTCGACCGTTGGACTGCCCCGATCAGGGCACCCGCTTGCCTGGAACCGGTTGCGTGGTCGGCACATCTGCTGCGCTCAGGCCAGCGTACCGAAGATCGCCTTCGTAGCGATCGAGCGCAAGTTCTCGCGTGCGCGGCGTCGGGCCGTACGCGATGCCGTCTTTGCCGAAGTCTTTGACGACCTCCAACCCAAGGTCGGCCGCGAGTTGTTTCGGTTCAACGAGGTTCTTCTTCGCGGCGACGCCTGGTGTGAAGAAGACGATCACGCCCGATTCCGGCCGCAACCCAAGGTCGATGCGGATGCCGCTGAGCGCCTTGTCGTAGTCGGCCGGCGTGAACTTCTTCTTCGTCGACGGGTTCATCGTCCGCGGCAACGGCTTGGCGAACTGCCCGTCGATCCACAGCTCCACCGCTTCCGGTCGATCGGCGTACACGTGCGTTTCCGTCGGCAGCGTCCGCAGCCACGCCAGCATCTGGCTGTGCTTCCAGCTTGGCGCAGCGAACGCCAGCTTATCCTGGCCCGAACGAATCCAACCCGCAGCGCCGATCGCCTGTAGGACAAGCACAGCGCCCGACAAGGCTACGCCCGCCTTGCGCCAGTCACGATGATCGCGTCGTGCCGCGATCGAGCCGACGCACGCGCCGATCAGCGCCACGTGCCACGGCGAAAGGATGCGTACGTCCATTGGCGTCAGGGCGTCGAAGAACGAGATCGAGAAGACGATGAACAGCGGATAGACGAACACGAACAGCCACGCCGGTGCGAGGCTGACGTCGGTCGATTCCGTCGCGCGACGCCCGCCTCGCCAGCCGAGCAGGGCGATCGCGATGACGCCAAGCGATACGGCCGCGCCGATCCCGTAGATGATCGCGTTCCCCGACGTCGGCAGCGTCATGCCGCCCAGTGTCGACGCCCCTTCCAGCCACTTGTCCATACCCGGCAGGCCCTTCCACGCCAGTTCTCGATTAGCTGCGTTTCCGCCGGTCTTGAGTTTGCCGTAGACGATCCACGCGAGCATCGGCCCACAGCTCAGCGCGCTGAAAACGAACGCCTGCAACAGCCGAAGAACGAAGGGCGCGTTCGTCAGCAGGAGCAGGGTAAGCCCGCCCAGAAGCACAACCGATGCGCCGGCATATCGGCACATCAGCGCCAGCGCTGTCGCGAGGCTGGCAATAATCAGCGTGCCGATCGTCGGTTTCGTCACGTGCCGGCCTAGTGCCAACAGCGTCACAAGCAGGCCTGCGATGAACGTCGGCTCGCTCCAGAGCATGACATGCGTTTGCAGCATCGGCACCGACAACGTCGCCAGCCCACCCGCGACGAGCGCTGCCACGCGCGACCGGCCGGTCGTGCGGTAGGCAATCATCGAGAGCAGTGAGATGTTCAGAACCCACAGCGCGGCATTGAACATGCGAGCCGGGGCGAGGGTGTCGCCGAGTGTTTTCTGAAAAGTCGACAGGATCGCCGCATAGCCCGGGGCAAGGTGTGTCTGGAGGACGAGTCTGCCGGAGCCGTCCGGAATGAGAGGCCCGCGACCCGCCGCAAGGTTGCGGGCGGCCTGTAGGTAGCCGCGCGAGTCGGGCGACAGGCCGATGCCGTCGCGCGTCACCCACAGCACGGCGGCCGCGCCGACCAGTGCGAGCAGGGCGATTGCTACGATCAACACCAAGCCAGATCGCTGCGAGCGAACTTCGACGTTTTCACTCATGGGCGATCGATCATCGATCGCGCGGACAATCAATGCAATCGGCAATGACCAAGCGCGGCAGTCTCTTCTCCCTACTCCTGTGGAGGATGCGGGAATCGGGCGGCCGCAAGACACTCGGTGATTCAGTGGATATGCCGCTCACGCCGCGCGGTGGATTCGGCGGACGAGATTCCGCTGCAACTCGCCCAGATAACGTTCGAGCAGGCTACGGTTGCGGCGGGAATCGACGTCTTTGTCGACCTGCTCGAAACTCACGCCGATGATCACCGTTTCGTCGTCGCGTTTCGTGGCGACCGGGTAGCGAATTCGGCCCTCGAAGGTGATCTCGGTCTTGCCGATCCGCAGGTCGAGCCGCAGCCGCTGGTTCGCGACCAGGCGCAGCGCCTCGGTACCCTTGGCGAACACGCGCATCCTCGCGCCGCCGACGCTGAGGTCGAGCAGTTCAACCTTCAACTCCTGGCTCGGCTGCGGGCGATCGCGCAGCAGCACGTACTCGTTCAGCTTCCAGACGCGCAACGCGGCATCGTCGTCCTTCGTCACGGGCACGCGGAAGGCGTTGCGTCGCTGCGAGCGAATGATCTCATGCGGCGCCGCCAGCAGAACCGCCGGCACGGTGGTGTCTTCATTCAGCCGAAAGGTCTGATTCCACTTGAGCATGGGGGCGACGCACAGCATGTCGTCGCGCTCCACGCGGGCCGTCACCGTCAGCGGCGTCTTGGCGGCGATCAGACCGATGATCTGATCGGGATCCAGGTCCTGGAACTCAAGCCAGAGCGAGCCGTTCGCTTCGCGCGAGCAGCCGCGACCGCCGCGCGTAGCTCGTGCCGGCCGACGGGATGGACAGCGTGCAAGGCTGGTTCCGCTCGACTGCTTCGATAAGCAGCGACAATGAATCGGGTTTTGGTTCGGGCATAACAAAGGCTCTCACTTGACCCGCAGACATCGGGCTGCGCGACGGCACACGCCGTTGCAGCAGCCTGCAATGGTTGTTTCGGCGAGGGACTTGAGCCGCTTGACCAATTCATTCTCGTCCGACACCCGTGCGCATGAAATCAAAACCGAACAGCTACAATTATCGGGCATCAGCCTTCGTCTTCGCAGCTGGCACGGTACGCCCGTGGTTGGGCGATCCAAGCCGTCCGAGGTAGATTGAGCCGTCTCATGGCCGAATCCGTATCGACTTCCGCAGATGTTCCGCCCGGTCAGGGGCCTTCGGCACCGTGGTACATCCGCCACTGGGCGCTGCTGCTCGTAGCGCTGCTGGGCGTGGGCGTCTTCTTCCGGATGAAACACGCGAGCGACGTCTATCCGACGCTCGACGAACAATGGCACCTGAACCTGTCGACGGGTCGAGGAACTTTCATTGACCTGTATCCGGAGCAGACGCTGTTCGTTCCGCCGGCGGTCACGTCGATCGACGGCGCGCCGCCGGTCTGGCACATCTGGACGCACATGCAGGGTGTGCTGCATCCGCCGCTGTACGTGATGCTCCTGCGTCTGTGGCGCGACGTGCTGGGCGACAGCGACATCACGGCGATTACCTTCAGCGTCGCGGCGTCGCTGGCGGCGCTGATGTTCCTGTTCATGGCAGTAAGACGGCGCTTCGGCATGGGGCCGGCCGTTGCGTCGACGCTGATGATGGCCGTATCGGCGTCACAGTCGTGGATCGGCATCCAGATCCGCGGGTATGCCGTCGTGCTCGCCTTCTGCTGCGCCTTGTTGTGGGTGATCGCACGCATCGAAACACTCGGACCGTCGCGCCTGCGCACGCTCGGCGCGACGTTGCTTATCCTGGCGCTGATGCTGACACACTACTTTGCGGTCGCCGCGTGCGCGGTGGCGGCCATCTACCTGCTGGTTGTGCTGCGTGGTCGGCATCGGTGGGAAATGCTCGGCGGTCTCGTCCTTTCGGGCGCCGTCTATGTGTTGGCATGGGGGCCGTTCTTCATCCAACAGGCGCACGACATCGCCGCGCTGGGCGACTCGTGGCTGGTCGATCCGAACCAGACGATCGACACCGTCATCCGCCGATTCCTGTCATTCCCGCTCCGCAGTTTCTACGACGACGGCGATATGCGCTGGTCACTCGCAATCGTTTCGGGACTGATTTACGTCGCCGCGATCGCGTTGTCATTCCGTTGGCGGGACCTGAGGCTCTGGACGCTGTGGATGCTCGCGACGCCGTTGCTGCTGCTGGCGCTTGACGCCGAGCGTCACACGATTCACTTGGTGCTATTTCGTTACTTCACGCCTTCCACGCCCGCGGTGTTCGTGGTGCTGACAGTCATGCTGTGGCGCACCTGGCGCCCGCTGCCGCTGGTCTTGGCGCCGCTGGCGTTTGCCGCGGCACTGGTGTGGGGAACGACGCCCGACCGCCGCGGTTCTCCGCAGTACTTCCCGATCAGTTTCGGCATCGCGGCATCGCAGTCGGACGATCCGGCATACCCGATCGTCATCACCAACGACGGTGGCCCGCCGTGGCAGGCCAAGGGCATGCTCATGGAACTGAGCCACAACCTGCTCACGCGCGGTCGAACGGCCGCCTGGGTGCAGAGCCGGGCCGATCCCGCGTTCGTTCAGCAATTGGCGGGGAAGAAATTCTGGGCGACCGGCTTCCCGGCACTGCACACACCCGAGCAGATCCTGCCTGGCGCCAAACGGCTGGAGACCTATCGCGCTGTCGGCGACTACTACTTCGCGCTGATGGAAGTGCCTTCATCGCCCGCCACCGCACCGATCAGCACGCGCCCGACGACGTTGCCGGCTTCGGGCACGAAATGACGTTCGCTCTGTCCCAGCAACTGCCGCACGCCCGGCATCGGCTTGCAGACCAACATCAATTGAAACGCGAACATGCCCGGCCAGACGCGGGCCATGAAGTGCGCGATCGCGCCGAGGAACCGGCCCATCCCGCCCTGCATGACGATCTCGAACGGCGGGCCGATCGGCACCATCTTTTCGATCGTGTAGCCGCAGTCTTCCATCGTGCGGCGCAGCGCCTTGCGCGTGAACAGCCGCTTGTGCGTGATGTCGAGAATGCCGCGCTCGGCGTAGTTGAACCGGCCCAGAAGCATGTTCAGGCGGATCGCCGCAAAGGCAATATTAGGCGTGCTCAGCACCATCGTCGGTGCCGGCCGGGGTGAATCCGTGGCTCGGCTGTCATTGCGGAGCGACACCAGGAACGCTTCCGGATCGCTCAGGTGCTCGATCACGTCCAGCAGCAGTACCGCGTCATAATCGAACATGTCCACCGGCAACGGCGGCTTATCCAGGTCGGCCTTGCGGAACTCGCTCAGCATGCCGGGCAGCGGGTCGTACGCGTCCACGCCGGTCACGCGCATGCCTTCGCGCTCGAGCACCTGCGCCACGAAGCCAGGGCCGCACCCGAGGTCGAGCACGGTCTTGGGCTTCAACTTGCGCAGCACGTCGATCGCGAGCCGATGTGAGGTGTACAACGCCGACGTCTTGTCACGGTACCGTTCAATCGACAGGTTGCGGTACCGCAACGAGCAGAGCATGCCCTTCTGGTGCAGGCGGTACTGGATCGTTGCGCGAACGACGTCCCACGCGTAGCGCGGCCCATTCACGTGGCAGACCTCGTCGCCGTAGTGCGTGGGGATGTCGAACTCCTTCACGCTCGCGCCGACGTGAAACGCCTGGAGCAGGATTTCCGTGTCGAAGTGGAACGCGTTGGTGTTCGCCTCGAAGGGCACCGAGCGCAGGAACTTCGTCGAATAGCCGCGATAGCCGGTGTGGTATTCGCTCAGCTTGCGGCCCGTCATCGCGTTCTGGAACTTCGTGAGCGCGCGGTTGCCAATCACCTTGTACCAGGGCATGCCGCCGGCGCGGGCGCGTTTCACATCGGTCATCCGACTGCCGAGCACGACGTCGGCGTGCGAGCTTCGGTACGTCTCGATGAACTGCGGCAGCAGTTCCGGCGCGTACTGGCCGTCGCCGTGCAGGAGGATGACGAAGTCGTAGCCGGCATCGATCGCAATGCGGTAGCCCAGCTTCTGGTTGCCGCCATAGCCTTGATTCACTGGGTTACGCAGGACGGTGACCTGATCGGGGTGGTTCGCCTGCACCCACTCGCGCGCGGCACTAGCGGATGCGTCGGACGAGGCGTCGTCAATCATCAGCACGTGCACGTCCGGATCGTCCCACACCGCCGCCGGGATGCGCGACAGCACGCCGGCGATGTGCTTCTCGGCACGGTACGCGACAATGAACACGAGCACGCGGGTGCGGCGGGAGGAATCGGATGCGGAAAGACCTTCGGACATCGGCTCGGAACTGTAGCAGCCTCGTGCAGATCGCACGAGTCCCGGCGGAAATGCGAAGGGCCGGATCGATGCGACTCAGTCCGGCCCTGATTCCTGCTATTTCGGGACCCCACGTCGCTCATGACGCGAAGTCTCGCGCGATCGAATCCAGCCACGCACTCACCTTCTTCACGTCGCCGCCCGCCGCCGGGGCGAGCAGGGCCATCGCCTTGGCCGCCCCGCGCCGCCAGAGCGGCTCTTCGTTGGCATACGCCAGCTTCAGAACGACCAGCGCGAGCACCGTCTCATTCATCTCCTTCGATGGCGACTCCTTCGTAACCCGCTGCTTCAAGTCCGCCCAGCGGCCGATCCGACCGACCATCGCCTTGTCGACGTCATCGTTCCAGCGGAACGTGCCATCCGCAGACTGAAGCAGCAGGATGTCGGCGACCGAGTTGAAGTCCGGTGCGGCGCGCTCAGCCGGCGCTGACGTTTCAAAGTCCATCATCCGATCGAGCGATGCCTGCGCCGGCGGCGCGGGCGCGCCTCGGCCCGATTCCGCATCTTCTTGCCTGGCAGCGCCGACTTCAGCATGTCGACGATCGTACCACCCAGCGCGCCGCCCTTGGCCTGCGCGCGAGTCACGGGCGCGGCGCGCATGCCATCGCGGCGAAGCCGCCGGTGCGATGCCGTGAGTCCGTCCCGCCCCAGTCCTTGGCGATCATCACCGGCACGCGGCGCAGTTCGGGCTTGCCTTCGTTGCGTTCTTCCGCGGACCGGTGCTCGATCGCGATGTAGCTGGTCAGGCCGGTTACGAGACCGAACTGCTTTGACAGGCCGATCAGTTTGGTGCGGTCGGCGTCGGTCATCTCCGCGGGGCGGCCTTCGCGGAACGTGTCGGTTCGGTCTTCGATCGCGCGGATCATCTCGCGCGCCCACAGCGTGCCGATCACGCGGCCCTCGTCGACACGCTGGGTGCTCGGCACATCAATCGTCCATGCCACGGCGCTGACGCAGGCGCCCACGCAGCGTCACTTGTCGCGGCAGCGTCTTCCCGACGACGCGGGCGAACACTTGCACCAGGTCGCCATCGAAGATCGGCGGGATCGTCGCCGGGCGTTCGATGTCGGCGTTGCCGAAGTCGAGTTGCACATCGCTTACAGGCGGGCTCGCGAGGCGGCTGAACAAACGCAGCACCTTGTCTTCGATGCGCTCGTCGCCGCTGATGAACTCGCTCGCGCCGCCGGTCACACGGGCTAGGCCGTTGACGAGGTACATGCTGACGGCCGGCCCGATGCCGAAGGTGAAGAAGCGGTTGCCGGCGCGGTGCAGACGCGCGAGTTCAATGATCGCCGGCTCGTTCGTCACTTGGCCATCGGTCAGCAGCACGATGTTCCGGCCGTCGCGCGACATCGTCGCGAGCATGGCCTGTAGTGGCGCCATCAGTTCGGTGCCGCCCAGGTCGGCGCTGCGGGCGATCCACTTCACGGCCCGGTCGAGCGAACGCTGGTCGTACGAGAGCGGCTCGCTCGACAGCGTTTCGAACGTGCTGCCGAAACGGATCACGTTGAACTTCTCGCCCAGGTTCATCGAGCGAAGGCACAGTTCCAGCGCGCGAACGGCCTGCTCGATCGACGTGCCCTGCATGGAGCCCGAGCAATCGAGCACGAAGACGGTTTCGGGCGACGCGCTGCGGTCGACGCCGAGCTGATCGAAGTCGAACTCCGGCACGAACGTGACGGCCAGGAAGTGCTCTTCACCCACGCCGTTCACCGCGTCGATGGTGGGTGCATGCTCGCGGGCAAGGTCGATGGCGATGACGACGTCGCAGTTCATCTCGCTGATGCCGGCCGACAGTGAGGCGTGGCGGACGCCGTCGTCGGTGGTGTCGATCTTGATGTCGTGCGTGGGCGAAGTGATCGCGTCAATGGCGCGGCCACGAAGGTCGATGTCGGCGCAGCGTCAGACCGTAGGGCACATCGAACAGATGCGGCGGGTTCAGATCGTCAGCCGACAGTGCCGCGTCGATCGGGTCGGTGCCGCTGGTGGTCGCGTAACGCGGGGCGATCGTCGTCGGCAGGCTCAGGCGGATTTGCCGGTCGACCTTGCTCAGCGCGACTACGTATCCGATGCGGATCGTGCACGCCTGCCGCGGCT
Organism: Tepidisphaeraceae bacterium; assembly: GCA_047600945.1. GTDB lineage: Bacteria > Planctomycetota > Phycisphaerae > Tepidisphaerales > Tepidisphaeraceae > JASGKC01. The sequence goes on from JASGKC010000001.1 coordinate 574,518, forward strand.
TAAGGTTGCCGACGCGCACCGTGAACACGTCGGGACGATTCGCATCCAGCAAATAGGCACCATGGCCGGCGTCGATGGCGTCATCGAACCGTTCGCGGGCCTTGTCGGCTTCATCGATCGCGCCGGTGAGGACGCGATCGCCCGTGACGACCTCGAACCCACAGACGGCCGCCCCGTCGGGCAGTGGGAAGGTGTAGACGGCCTCGATCGGGACGGTTTCCAGGTTCACATACGTCTGCCGCACGTCCACACGCGCGGCCAGCGCGGCGATGCGAGCGTGCACGTTCACGCCGCGCAGGGCGATGTTCTGATTCGGTTGCGTAGTGACGAGTTCGGCGGTGCGCGGGGCAGGGGTCATGGGCATTCTCCGTTGAGGTTTGGTTGAGTCAACCCGTACCGACGTGTCGCTCGTGTAGCGGGTGCCGGGCACGTCATGCTGAATGAAGTGAAACATCTGGCGCCCCTTGAACGTCGCGACTTCGCTTGGCGCCAGACCCTTCGCTGCGCTCAGGGTGACGATTTCTCCGGCGTTCGTTTGATGGGAAATCGAAGTCACGCCTCCTCCTCTTCCCGCCGCACGAAGATCTCTTCAACGAACGAGCGCAGGCGCAGGAGGTCACTCGGGGCGGGGCTGTGACGCGTCGCGTCGTAGTGCAGTTCGACACCGGGCGCGAGTGTGAGGCGCGAGTAAAGGTCGGCGCTGAGTCGGCCGGTCGTGGGCTTCGCGATGCGGATCGGGGTCGGTGCGGGTTTGCCGTCGAGGATGGCGCGGATGCCTTCAAGCGACTGCCCGGCGAGTTGCAGTTCGACAATCTGCTTCAGGCGATCAAGGTGCGTGCGGAGGTAGTGGCTCCCGCGCCCCGGCCGACGGGGGCTTCGAGCAAGCCCTGCTGCACGTAGAACCGCACCGCCCGCCGGGTGATGCCGGCGGCACTGGCGAGTTCGTCGATCGAATAGCTCTCGGCGATCATGACATCACAATACGACAGTTAGTGTCGATATTCAATGTCGAATTCGGTTGGGCGGAAAACATGTTTCTCTCGGCAGTTACGACACGGTCCTGCGGGCCGTCGCTAAACAACAGTGACGGATTGGGGGATCGATTTGAAGTCCGGATGATCGCCCGCGTGCTGGAACTCGTGGTGCCAGACGATCTTGCCCTTCGTGTCGGCGAGGAAGACACCGGGCATGGTCCACGGATCGCCCAGGCCTTTGCGGGGGATGCCCTGCATGTTGCGTTTGCTGACCGCACGGATGCCGCACACCCACACGCGCGGACCGAACATCTGCATGTACGTGCCGTGGCCGAGGTCGAAGGCATCGTAGAAAACCTTCGATGGGTCGCAGACGACGGTCGCTTCGGGCCAGTACTTCGCGAAGAACTCGGCCGCCTCTTCCGGGCCGGCCTGGCAGAATACGAGCACGCGCGGGTAGCCCGGCAGACTCGCCGCGGCACGGGCGTCCTTCACCATTTCCTTGCAGAAGATGCAGCCGAAGTAGCGCAGAAAGACCAGCAACGTCTGCGGGGTGCGGGCCAGTTCGTCACGAAACGTCTGACCGGACAGACGAAGGCCGGTGAGTGGGCGATCCAGCAGTTCCGAGGCGACGCGATCCATGTCTACATCATAGGGCCGGTTCAGGGTCGGGTGCCACGGCTTGCGTACTCGCTAGCTGTGGAACGCTTGAAAGCTTCGATGCGTCGCAAAGCGCGAAAGCGTCCCCGGCAACGAAGTACCGATGCCGTGGCACCCGAACCCGGGCAAACTGCTGCGCGCGAATCGCCGCAGTTGTCCGGCCCGCAAGTCACCCGCATACTGCCGGGCTCTGGCATGACCGACCGAACCGACGACTCTCCCGCGACGCGAACGCTGCGTTGGCTGCTGATCCTGCTGCTGATCATCGCCGCCTGCTGGATGAGCGTTCACTACCTGACGCCCGACCGCAAAGCCCGGCCACAACCCGACTCGCGATTCTGGTGGGCGATCGGGTGGGGCAGCGTGGCGTTGGTGCTTGGCGTCATCGGAACAGGGCGAGCGCTGCGCCGTGGGCAGCCATTGTTGATCGGCCTGGCACTGTTTCAGTTCGTGCTCGCGCTGCTGGTCTGCTGGAACCAAGCGTTCATTCACTTCATGCCGCACACGCCGTATCAGCGTGAAGTGTTCCGCAAGGCACTGGAACGCCCGACGACGCCGGTGTACGGCGAGCCGCAGGTGATGCATGCGACGGGCGTGATCGTGGCGGTCGGGCTGGGCGTGGCGATTGCGTGCGTGGGGGCGATCTTTGTTTTTGGCACGACCCGATCCAACTCCGGTCGAAGCGACGCCTTCCACCCTCTCCCGGTACGCCGGGAGAGGGCAGGGGTGAGGGCTCTTCTTGCGATTCCACAGACGGCCCTCACCCTAACCCTCTCCCGGAGTACCGGGAGAGGGAATCGATTCAGCAGCGTCGCGATGCAAATCCTTCTCGCCCTCCTCGCCGGCGTCGGCTGCTTCGCGCTGGCGTGGACCGAGTCGCGCGACCGCTTCATCGGCAACACCACCAGCTACCACGGCTTCGCGGTGGACCTGCCCGCCTTCGCGGGGCCGCGCGATCTGCTGGCGACATACGTGGAGAAGATGCCGAATCTCGGCTGGTTCGGCCGGCACTATCCGCCAGGAAACCTGCTGCTGTTCCGGCTTCAGGAAGGCCTGCGCGACGGTAACCGGGCCGTGCGCCTGGCATACGACCGTTATCAATCCGTCAAAGCCGCTGAGCCGAAGTCGTCCCCGCCGTTGCCCGTGCTGCCGCCGCAGACGTTCGTAACGCTGACCGTGCTGATCGCGGCGCTGGCGTCGTTGCCGGTATTCTACCTGCTGCGCGCGAGTGCGGACTGGATCGACGATCGGCACGATTGTCGATGGCGCTCGTCGCGGCCAGCAGTGGCGTGATCGTGTTCCCGACCGTCAGCACGATGTCGATCGTCTTGCTACCAGCCGGCCTGCTCGCCTGGTCGATCCAGCGCGGCCTGCGCACCGGCGAATGGTGGACAGGCCTGATCGCGGGCCTCGCGACGTACGCGTACGCGTTCTTCAGCTTCTCCGTGACCGTGTTCGGCCTGACCGTCGCGCTAGCCCTGCTCGTGCAACTGATCGCCCGATGGGATCGACTCCGCAACGCAATCGTCGTTTGCGTGACGGCCTTGGTCGTGCTGGCGTGCTGTCAGCTCGCGATGCAGGCCGTCACCGGGTTCGACTTGTTCAAATGCTTCCGCCTCGCCGTCGCGGGACATGAAGCGCAGCAGCAGTCCGACCCTTTCCGGCCGGCGTACATGTGGTGGCTGCGCTCGACGGGCAACCTGCTGGCATACGCGTTCAGCGTCGCGCCACTGCTGGGGGTGGGGTTCATGCTTTTGCTGCGGCGCGGCGTGCTTAGCCGACCGGCGGCCGCGTGGATGCTCGCGACGACGCTGGCCCTCCTCATCGGCAGCTTCGGCGGGCTCTTCTGGCTGGAAACCGAGCGGATCTGGATCTTCTTCACGCCGATCCTCGCGATCGCCGCGGCGGCGTCGATTCGTTCGTGCACGACCGGCATTGAACAGCGCGACACGCAACTGCTGCTGCTGATCGCGTGCGTCGCACTGACAATCACGTTCGAGGCGGTCTTCGTGCCGTATCTGTAATAACCAAATGAAAGCGCCCCGCAAGCAGGGCGGCTCGTTGGTGAAGATGAAGTGCAACCCCCGGCGACTACGCCGGGATGCCTTCGACCGGGACAGCGACGTCGCGGCCGGCTTTCTTCTTCTGGACCGTCCGCTTGCCGCGCGGGACGCGGGCTCGGCCGAAGGCGTCCGTCGCGGTCTGCTTCTTGCTCTCGCGGTCCTTGGCGAAAATCGTCGGCGTCAGCTCCGTCACGTCGTTCACACCGCCGGCCGACTTGGCGGCCTTCAGGGCGTGCTCCAGACGCGACTGCGCGAACTTCACATACTCCGGGCTCTGATCGATGCCGACATACTTGCGGCCGAGCAGGGCGGCGCTGACGGCCGTCGTGCCGGAGCCGTTGAACGGGTCGAGCACCACGTCGCCCGGGTTGCTGCTGGCCTTGATGATGCGGTCGAGGATGGCGATCGGCATCTGGCAGCCGTGCCAGCCTTCGCGTTCCTTAAATGTGCCGCACACCCGGCTCACGTTCCACGTGTCTGACCGCGGGTCGAAGAAGTCGATCGGGTCACTCATCCCTTCGACGAGCTTGCGATAGCTGGGTTCGAAGAGGCTGGCCTCCTGCGGGCGGAGGAACCAGGTGTCGTCGGGCAGCTTGCCCTTGGAGTTGGCGCGGTTGTCGCCGTAGACGGTCTGACGGGCGCTGGCCACGCGGATGGCGTCGGCGTTGAAGGTCAGGTTGGTCATCCCGCTTTCGGGCTTTTCCTTTGTGAAATAGAGGATGTGCGTGTGGCTCTTGGCGAACATCTTCTTGGTCTGCTGGCCGAACGTGTAGTGCCAGATGATCCAGTTGCGAAGGTGGAAACCGATCTTGCGGCGGGCCACGACGGCCAGGTCGGCGGCGAACTCGTCGCCGATCGCGAGGTAGAAGCTGCCCGTCGGCTTGAGGGCGCGGTAGACGGCACTCATCCACTCCTCGGACCAGTTCACGTAATCGTCGACGTCTTTGCGGTCTTCGTAGTTGTGATAGAGGTAGCCGATATTGAATGGCGGGTCGGCGAAGCACAGGTCGACCCAGCCTTCGGGCAGGGCGTTGAGCGTCTTGATCGAGTCGGACTGAACGATCTGATTAATCGGCAAAGACTGGGACATCGAGCGCGCAGTGTACCGGCTGGCGCGCGCACGTCGAGAGGTTATCGGCTTGAGAGACAGGTCGTGCCACGCCTGCTCGAACCGGCGTCTCCGCTGGCCGTCTTGCTTCGGTCGCTTCGACAGGTTGTGGATGGCCTTGGCGGCTTTCGTACCCTTGGTGGACTTGGGCGCGCGCACTTCCTTCATGGAAGCGTTATCGGCACAGGGCGGTTGCGTGGTTCAGTGGTTTTGTGGTTCAGTGGTCGGGTGGTCGGCTCGAGCCGCAAACCACTGAACTACCGAACCCCTCAACCGACCAAAAAAAGAAAAGCACGAGGCGTCCCTCGTGCTGTGGCATAAGCCTTTTGATTCGTTCGCGGGGCGGCGGGGGTCAGAAACCGGCCTCTTCGACCTTCACGCTCAGTTCCGACTCGCGCCCCTGAAGTTGGATGCCCTTATACAACTCCTGCGCACAGGCGCGAGCGCTATCTGCGTTCGAAAATCCGATTTTCTGTAAAGTTTCTCCCCGCACGTTCATCACGCTGACGACGTAACGCATCTGCGGCGCGAGCGACATCGACGTCACGTCACCGGCGACGACGCCGTTGGTGGCTGTGCCGATCAGGCTGCTCGGGCGGTTGTCTTCGATGGAGATGCCGATGTACGCGCCGACCGCCAGGCACGCGGCGGCCGCGCTCATGAAGCTCAGGCTCACCCGCTGATACCAGTGCTTGCGCGACGCGGGCAGCACCGTCGGCTTGGGCTCGACCGCGCCCAGCACTTCCACCGCCTGGGCGGCACGGACCGACGCGATCAACCGATCGACCGCACCGGCGTCGGCCGCGATCGACAGCGACATCGCGGCCATGCGCGTCGCCCGGTCGTGCCGAAGCGTTTCCAGCTTCGCCGCCAAGTCCGGCTCGACCGCCAGCCGTCGCTCCAGCTCGGCCGACGCAGCTCCATCCAGCTCGCGGTCGAGGTGAAGTTCGAGAAGTTCCAGATCGTCAGGGGGACACATGGTTCAACCTCAACGCAACGCGATTTCCAATTTCCGATTGCCCATTTCCGGATGACCTCCCAATGGGCAATGGGAAATCGGAAATCGGAAATTCATTCCTCGTTCTCCTCCGCCTCCGCCCCTACATATCCCGCCAACTGCTTTTCGATCTTCCGCCGCGCTCGGTGAATCCAAGTCTTCACCTGCGGCACCGAGGCGTTCAAGGTCTCGGCGATCTCGGCGTAGCTCATGTTCTCGTACTCGCACAGCACCAGTGCTGCCCGGAAGTGCTCCGGAAGCGTGGCGATGGCCGCCCGGACCTTCTGAACCGTCTCGCTGGCCATCGCGACGTCGTCGGGCGTCTGGATGCGGTCGGTTTCGACCTCGTCCGGCACCGACGTCATCTTCGGCTGACGCAGCAGCCGCAGGGCTTCGTTGATCGTCGCCCGCTTCAGCAGGCCGCCCGGCTCGCGCCAGTCGTAGCGTTCGCGGTGCTTGAACAGGTTCATGACCGCCTGCTGCACCACGTCTTCCGGGCTGGCGCGGTTGCCCACGATGGCACGGGCGATCGAGATCAGCCGGGCCGAGTGGGTACGGACCGCCTGCTCGAACAGCTCGACCGTCGAAAATGCGGGGACTGTGCCAGCCAGCATCGGTTCTTCAGACGCCTTAGGCCCTTGCTCTCGCGACGGCAGCGGCGTGTCCTGAGACGCCGGCTCGGCCGGGGGTGCGGGATTGTCGGGCTTCACATCTGACACGCGCGGGTCCGGTTGGAAGTTGCAGGGAACGGAGGAAGGAGCCACCACGGCACGAAGACACCAAGATTCAGGAAAGGCATTGATGGCGTGTCCGACAAATCCTTCCCATCTATCCACGAACATTTGAGAGTTTATCCCTCGTGTCCTGTTCTACTTACCTTGAAGTCAATCGGGTCAGCAGGCGTCGTGCCACGCTCGGTCGTCATTTCTCACGTCGATCGATCGTAGCGACCGCATCGACACGGGCAATCCGACATCGCGTCGCTCGACTCCGTCCCAAGAAAGAACAACGCCCACGGATGGCAATCCGTGGGCGTCGCTGGTTGTCGTGACCTCGATCGATCAGACCAAGGTGCGTTGACGATCATTCATCGTCGTCGAAGTCTTCATCGTCGTCGTCATCATCGAAGTCGTCATCGTCTTCGAAGAAGTCGTCGTCATCATCGTCGTCTTCGTCGTCCTCGTCTTCATCCTCGTCATCATCGTCCTCGTCTTCGTCGAGGTCGTCTTCCTCTTCTTCTTCGTCGAGGTCTTCGTCTTCCTCTTCGTCATCGCCGAGGTCGTCATCTTCTTCGTCGTCGCCGGCGTCATCTTCGTCGTCGTCGCTCTTGGCCGGCTTCTTGGCGGCTTCGGGGGTGGCGATCAGCAGGTCGAGGTCGGTTTCCTCGTCCAGAAGCGCCACGGCCGAAGTGTCATTGGTGAGCAGCTCGGCATCGACGTCGAGCGCGAGTTCAGTGTCGGTCATCATCGTCGGACTCCACCTCAGTGGGACGCGTCACTCGATCGCTCGATCGACTCGCGCGTCACTTGATTTGTCTGTCGCCACCGTGCGGCGACGCCTCTTCCCAGGGCTTCCCCGGCGAAGTGGCGGTATTGAATCCATCGGCCATCACAGCGTCAAGGCGCGGCCGAAATTCGCCTTGCTTACGCGGACTTACCCTGAGTCCGGCATTCACGCAACTCGCCGCGTCAGCTTTGTGTGGGACTGTCGTGCTTGAGTGCCCGCTTCAGCCGCAGCGCGTTGCCGATCACGAACAGGTCCGACACCGCCATCGCCCCCGCGGCGATCAGCGGATCGAGCTTGCCCAGCGCGGCCAGCGGGATCGCCAGCACGTTGAATGCGAAGGCCCAAAAGAAGTTCTGGCGAATGACGCGCATCGTCGCACGCGAGAGCACGATCGCATCCGCCACGCCTGACAGACTCCCGCCCGTCAGTACGATGCCGCCCGTTTCCTTCGCGACATCGCTGCCACTGCCGATCGCGATGCCAAGGTCGGCCGTCGCCAGCGCCGGCGCGTCGTTCACGCCGTCACCGACCATGGCGACCTGATTGCGATTGGCCTGAGGCTGTTGGCTGGCGTCCGACTGAAGCTGCGCGATCGCTTCCGCTTTGCCGTCGGGCTTCACGTTGGCGATCACGTTCTCCGGGCCGATGCCGACTTGCTGCGCGATGTACTGCGCACTGCGCACGTTGTCGCCGGTCAGCATTTTCACTTCCAGGCCCAACTCGCCGAGCCGCGCGATGGCGGCGACGCTGTCAGGCTTCACCTCATCGGTCAGTTCGACTCGGCCGAGCAGGACGGTTTTCCCATCTGATCGCTTCTCGGCCGCGTAGGCGACGCTGCCGATCGTCGTGCGGCCGAAACTCGATTCGTCAATGGTCGCGCCGAACGCCTGCACGTGCTCGGCCCGGCCGACCGCGATGCTGCGACCGTCCACCGTCGCGACCACGCCCAAGCCGGGCTGGTTGACGAACTCGGTCGGACGAACCGTCGCGATGTTCTGCTGCTTCGCGCGATCGAGCAGCGCGCGTGCAAGCGGATGCTCGCTCGACGATTCGGCGCTCGCGACGAGTTTCAGCAGTTCCGCTTCGGTCATCGGTGTGATCGCTTCGATCTGGCTCACCACGGGCGTGCCGCGGGTGATTGTGCCGGTCTTGTCGAGCACGACGGTTCGGATGCGCTCGCCATGCTGGAGGGCGTCGAGGTTGCGGATGAGGATGCCGCGCCGCGCCAACGCCGGTGCCGACCATCAGGGCAGCCGGCAGGGCGATGCCCATCGCGCACGGACAGGCAATAATCAGCACGCTGCACACCGCATTGGCGATCCGGCCCCACGTTTCCTGCGCCTCCCACCCGCGCATCGTGCCGGCCGCGAACCAGGCGATGCCGGTCATGAGCGCGATCACCAATACGCTCGGCACGAACACGGCGCTGATGCGGTCAGCCAACTGCTGGATCGGCGGCTTGGCGTTCTGGGCATCCTCCACCAGCTTGACGATCTGCGCCAGCACCGTTTCCGAGCCGGTGCGTGTGACGCGCATGAGCAGCGCGCCGTCGCGATTGATCGTGCCGCCGATGACTTCGTCGGCCGGCTTGCGGGTGACGGGCAGGGGTTCGCCGGTGAGCATCGATTCGTCGATGCTGCTGGTGCCTTCGACTACGACGCCGTCCGTCGGCACGCGTTCGCCGGGGCGGACCTGCACGAGGTCGTCGGGGTAGAGGTCGGAAACCGGGATGTCTTCGATCGTTTCGGTGATCGTGGGGGCGGCGGGTTGGGCGACGCTCAGCGAGAGTCGACCATTGTTCGACCGTGAAGGCGCAAGCGACGATCCTTGCGAGCTGGCGCTCGCAGGGCTCGCAGCAACCGTCGTTCTGATGACGCGCCGCGCGGTGGTGGGGGCGAGTTGCATCAGCTCGCGGATGGCGGTGCCCGCGCGGTCGCGGGCGCGGGCTTCGAGCCAGTGGCCCAGGCTGATCAGCGCGAGCAGGCCGGCGCTTTCGACGAAGTAGAGGTTGGCCGGCATCGTCCAGACGCCGGCGAGCGCGCCGACCAGACCGATCAGGCTGTACAGGTAGGCCGTGCCCGCGCCGATGCTGATCAGCACGTCCATGTTGACCGACTTGTGACGCAAGCCGGTCCAAGCGCTGCGGAAGAACGCCGAGCCGATCATCACGATCGCCAGTGTGCCGACGGCGACGTTCAGCCAGAGCATAACTTCGTAACCGCCCGCGCCGGCGTGCAGGTGGCCGCCGTTGCGGATGGAGACGATCCAGTGGATGGCTTCGGTGGGCAGCCACAGGAGGACGCCCAGCGCCGCCCGCCAAGCCCAGGCCTTGGCGTTGCGGGCCGATGCGTTCACCTCGGCGGCGACCTGCTCGCCGATCGTCGACCGGGCAGCCTCGGGCTGCGTCGGGTAGCCGACGTCGGTAACGGCGCAGGCGATCTTTTCGGCGTCGACCGAGTTCGGATCGAAGCTGACGACGGCCCGGCCGCGCGCGAGGCTCACGTTCGCGTCACGGACACCGGCCAATTTGCGAAGGGTTCGCTCGACACGAGCCGAGCAGCTGGCGCAGTCCATTCCTTCGACTCGAAAGGCGGCACGCTGGGTGGTGGGTTGGGTGGTCGCGGACATGGGAGGCTCACAACATCAACTTCAACGCGAGGATTCTAGCCCCCGGCGATGGCTGATGCGGCCACACACGTCTCACAGATTGCAGCTGTCGCATCCCCTTCAGGAACGTGAAGGAAGGGAGCAAGCGTTCAATTCTTGCAGGCGTTCACTTCTTGTAATGCTGCGCGTTCTTCTCGATGAAGCTGCTCCAATCGGCCGGAAGGTCTTCGGCGGGGAAGATGGCTTGCACGGGGCACTCGTCGACGCACAGGCCGCAATCGATGCAGACGTCCGGGTCGATGAACAGTTGCTCGGCACCCTCGAAGTCGCCTTCGTCCTTGGTCGGGTGGATGCAGTCGACGGGGCAAACCGCGACGCAGGCGGTGTCCTTGGTGCCAATGCAGGGCTGAGCAATCACGTGGGCCATGAGTCTTCTTTCTCCGAAGCGGCGCACTATAGGGATTCGCGCGGGCCGGGGCAATCGAATACAGAACCTCAGTGTACCTCGTCGCTCGGTCGCGAGGTCGCGGGTTCGGTAGTCGGGCTGTCCGCAAAATCGAAGCGTTCAGCAGGAACGTGGAACGGCTCGAGCAAGGTAATGAACTTCCTACGATCCACTCTGAACAAGCCGTCACGCCGATACTCGTAGAACTCGCGATCGTGGCCCGGGAGCAACCTCAAGCTCACATCCGGACCGCTGCCGTGACGAAACGTCAGGATTGCGAAATCACTACAGCGATGATGTTGGGTTTGAGACGCGGACTCCAGAAGGGACGCCAGTGCTTGTACCGCCACCGGGTCGTCCAAGTCAGCCGGGGGTTGATCTGGCAAGAGCGGGAAAGACCGGAACTCCAAGTGCGCCGAACGGAAGTGCTGCTTGGTCAGTTCGGGCGGGTAGTACGTCGGCTCGTAGAGCACGAACCATGCGGCGCCACCCAGCAGCAGACATGTGATGGCGATTGCTGGCTTCCCCATCACGAGGATGATATCGCGAACCTCGACATTATCCCCAAACCGCCTGTGGAAAGTGAACACCCTGTGGATCGTTGCGCGACAGGACCTGTAAACAACGTGTGGACAGTATTGGGAACGACTGACACCGCGCTGGCGCGCCCGAGAGGGGTCTTCGACAAGCCGGCTCCGGTCACCCGAACCGCCTGTCGGCAACCCCCGTTCCGTCGCGTCGGTTTGCCCACGTCGCATGACAGCTTGTTCACACCGCCGGTCCGAGAATTTCGACCATAACTGTATTGGTGGCCTACGCTTCTTCGGGCCGGAGGTCGGTTATCCCCATTTCGCGCACGCTGACCTCTACCACGATGATTCAAGTTCTTTTATCTCAGATATTGATGGTGATAGACTCCGAAGTCTCAACCTGAAGCCCCGTTTGATGCCCTTCGTCCAGGAGCGAAGTGTCGTTGACCGGAGTCTGTCTTGACGTTGTCGCCCGTCCGGTCTAGATCGCTCGAAGAGGAACTCATGAAAGTCATCTGCAACCGCGCCGCCCTGCTTGAAGCCGTGACGATCGCCCAGTCGGTCGTGCCCGTGCGCAGCCCGAAGCCGGTGCTTTCGTGCGTGAAGCTTACCGTGGGCGACGACAAGCTGACGATCGCCGGCACCGACCTTGAGGTGGCCGTGAAGTTCGTTGACGCGCAGGTGCAGGTGGAAGTGCCCGGCGAAACGCTCGTGCCTGCCGACAAGCTGCGCGACATCGTCCGTGAAAGCCTCGACGACACGTTGGCGTTGTCCGTCGAAGGCTCGGAGATGCACGTCCGCGGCGCCGACAGCCACTTCAAAATCTTCACGCAAAGCGCCAGCGAGTTCCCGCCCATCCCGGAGCCGAGCGGCGACGCCGACCTCGAAATCGCGGCCGGCACGCTGAAGCAACTCATCGGGCAGACGATCTTCGCGACGGCGAAGGAAGGCACGCGCTACGCCTTCAACGGCGTGCTGTTCACCGTCGACAAGCAGCAGATTACGCTGGTGGCCACCGACGGCCGGCGTCTCGCGCTCGGCCGCGGCGACCTCGTCAGCGTCGCCAAGGGCAAGGACAAGCCCAAGAGCATCATCCCCGCCAAGAGCTTGAGTCTGGTCGACAAGCTCCTGAGCGATGCCGAGCAGACCGTCAGCATCACGCTCACCGAGAACCAGGCCACCTTCAGCACGCCCGACGCGACGCTGACGACTAACCTGCTCGAAGGCGTGTTCCCGGCCTACGAAGAGGTGATCCCGAAGGACACCGACAAAAAGATGACCGCCGGCACCGCAGACTTCCTCAGTGCGGTGCGTCGCGCGGCGCTGCTGACCAGCGACGACAATAAGGGCGTCCGCATGGAATTCAGCAAGGCCAGCGGTCTCGTGCTGACCAGCCGCAACCCCGAGAGCGGCGAAGCCCGCGTCGACTTTCGCAGTAAGTACGACGGCGCCGACCTGGCCATCGGCTTCAACCCCACCTTCCTGGGCGACGCGCTGAAGGTGGTCGATACAGACGAAGTCACCTTCGAACTGACCGCCCCGAACCGCCCGGGCCTGCTGAAAGCCGGCGCGAACTTCGTGTACGTGATCATGCCGGTGAATTTGCAGTGAGATGCGAGGATGGTGAACGATGAGTGGCCCTTCCGACAAGCCCGTCGACTGGCGTGACTACATCACGTTCGAGGCCGGTAAGCGCAGCGGTAAGCCGTGCATCCGTGGCATCCGGATTACGGTCGGCGATGTGCTCGGCTACCTTGCCAGTGGGATGACCTTCGCCGAAATCACAGATGATTTCCCTGAGCTGACGCGCGAAGACATCCTTGCGAGCTTCGCATACGCGGCAGACTGCGAGCGCGGTCTCGCGAACCCCCGAGGCAAGGCATCAATTCCAGCCGAATGGATGAAATCCTCGTAAACTCCGCATCTCGCTCGTGAACGCGCTGGCGGCATACTCTGCGTCCTCTGTGGCCCCGCGGTGAATCCGATGTCCTCCGACGACCTCCAAGACTTCCTCGACATCGCCCGCCAGCAGAAGTGGAAGGGCTCGAAACGCTACGACCCGTCCATGCTGGGCGATGAAGCCGTCGGTGTGTTCAACACGCAAATCAAGAAGAAGCAAGCGAAGTTCGGCAAACTGTCCGACGCCTGGGACCAGCTCGTGCCAGCCGGGCTCGCGGAACATGCGTCGCTGGCCAGCTTCGTGCGCGGGACGCTCACGGTTCATGTCGACAGCAGCTCGCACCTGTTCGAGCTGAAGCAGCTGATGCTGGCCGGCCTACAGGATCAGCTGCTGATGGCCTGTCGTGCGGCGGGACTGAAGAAGATCGCGCTCAAGCGAGGCAGTGCCGTGGATTAACGCCCGGTCCAGCAAGCGACGTCATGCTGAGCGAAGCGAAGCATCTGGCGCCATTCGAGAGCCGCGCGACTTCATCGGGCGCCAAACCCTTCGCGATGCTCAGGGTGACGATTGGTGATGCTTAGGAGTCAAACACGAACCGTGCGCCTCACTTCGCCTGGATCTCCACGGTCGTCGTTTCGCCCGGCTTCAATTCCACGCGTCGCGGGGCGGTCTTGTCGGTCTCGCTGCCGGGGTTCGGTTGGCCAGTGATGAAGTAGACGCCGGGTGGGGCGTCGTGGAAGGTGATCTCGTTGTGTTCGTCGATGTTCCCGCCGCCGCCCCAACTGCCGACGACGTTGCCGCCCTCGGGCGCGAGGTTGACGTTGTAGCCTTCCGGGCGCTGGCCGGCGAACTTCACGACCACACGCAGACTCGCCGCGACATCCATCTCCAGCCGCAGTTCTTCCTGCGTCGGCACGGTGATCTGCGGACCCAATCCGGGTCGGACGTAGCCGGGCTTGCGGACCCAAATCTGCGACTGGCCTGAAGGCACGGCGCGGAACTCGAACTTGCCGTCGCGGTCGGTCGTTGTCGACTGTTCATCCGGCGTGTCGTAGCGGCCATCGGATGTCGTGACTTCGTCGAGACGCACATTTACGTCGATTAGCGGCTTGCCGTCGGGCAGATGCACGCCGCCGTGGATGCGCTGCGGTGCCACCAGACCAGCCTTCTCGATCCGGTGGTAACTCGGTGAGCCGTCCGATGTCACATACCCGACCACTCGCGGCAGCAGGCCCTGCTGGCCGATCACGATGCGATAGGAGCCCGTGGGTGTGTGCGTCAGGAACCACCGACCATTCTCGTCGCTGCTGACAAGCTTCGTCTCGGCGTACGCGCGCTGGCCGTGAGCGGTGGCGTCGAAGCGATCGAGCCGCATCCAGCCAGGAACGGGTTTGCCGGTGGCTAGGTCGATGGTTCTGCCTTCGATCACCGTGCCGTCGTCGGCTTTGAAGCCGTGCGCCTCGAGCCGGTCATCGATCACGCTGATGCCTTCGGGCACTTTCACCTGCGACCAGTCGAGTGTTGCCGTGTAGACGTCGATCTGCGCGGCCGGGCCGAAGTCGTCGGAGATGCCGAACCGCCCGGGAGAGCCAGGCGCGGCGTTCCTGATCTGCGCGTAGCGGTCCTTCGTCCAGACCATGAAGTTCCAGTCGATGCGCGCGGCGTCTCGTTTGCTCGCTTCATTGTTCGGATTCAGCCACAGACTTCGCCCCGCGCCGGTGTGAACGACGACGCGCTTCTCGGCCGCGTCAATCGTCGCGAAGTCCTGCAACGCGGCCGACAGTTCGGCCGGCGTCGACCGGCACTCGGCCGTCCATTGCCCGCCACCAAGGGGCGGACCTTCCCACCAGGCGATCCGGTGCGGCGTGTTGAACACCTTCACCGCATTCGCCGGCCAGCCGGGATCGGCCTGCGGCGCGTTCCCTTCGCCGCCGAAGATCAGGGCGTGGACGGGCGAGCAGAGGCAGAGCACCAGCACCATCAGCGCGAACAGGCGAACCATCCAAACCTCCTCGCGATGTTGAGAATAGACGTGCAGACCTGACGACTGTCCTATAGACGGGGCAGAGCCGATCTGCGCGCGCGAAATTTGCTTGTGCGATCCAACGGGCCGAAAGGAAGCCGGTCCGCCGTTCGTTACCGCGGCGTCAGCACAGTGTAGCGGTATTTCAGCGTCTTGGCTTCGCCCGGCGCGAGCTTCAGTTCCCACGCCAGGTCGTTCCGCCGATTGACGCCCAAGCTGCCCTCGGCTTGCAGGGTGAGTTTTGGCTCGCCGTCGGCGTTCACCAAGTCGCCTGAGAACAGGCGGTGGATGATGATTCTTGACTCGGTCTTGCGAAGGTTGGTCAGGTTCAGTTCGCCGTCGATGGTGACGCGCTGGTAGCGACTGCCTGCGATCCAAATCTCGGTGCGGTCGCTCTTGGGGTCTTCGGTCTCGACCGCGCGTGTGTGGATCGACAGTGCCTTGGTGATGCGCAGCGTTGTCTGCTCCTGCGCGTTCACCCACGTACTCATTTGCTGGCCCAGGAAGCGGTTGGCCTGGGTGAACATGGCCGGGGCCGTGGTCATGGGGAAGGGCAGTGGGTTCTTGAAGCGGACGGCGTCCCAGGCGGTGTCGTCGAAGCGGTCGGGGTCCTGCTGACGACGGTACTGATCGTAATAGGCGCCGCGATCGTCGCGCGGGTCGGGGAGGGTCCACTCGACGAGTCGTTCGTAGCTTGCCTCGCCCGTGCCGACGTCGAGCGCCAACGCGTCGCCCGCGCCGAGCGACTGCTTGCCGATCGGCTGATAGTGAACGTCGACGCTCTCATCGGGCGGCGGCAGGGCGTCGGCGCCGTCCGATGAAGCCCGGATGTTCGAGACGACCTGCGACTGCACCATCGCGCCGCCTCCGGCTTGAGAAGGTCGGCTCGCGAGTTGTTGGAAGAAGGTCGCCATCTGCTGGTCGGGCGAGAGCAGGCCGTTCACGTGCGAGAAATCGATGCTCGGGTAGCCGCTGATGAGCGAAACGTCCACGTCGGCCAGATCCATCAACTCGTTGCGGATCGCGGCGTTCTGCGTGACCGTGAGCTTCGTGTCGTCGACCAGCTTCACGTGATAGCTCGGCGCCCACGCGATGCCCTTGGTGAGATAGCTGATGCGGACCGTCTGCTTGGCAGCGCCGTCGGGCAGTTGCAGCACCAGTACCGGCTTGCGCTGCTTGGCCCTCGCTTCGCCGCCGCGCACGGCGATGCTGATGATCGTCGACTGGTCGACCAGCACCTGCTCGTCGCCGCGGTCGATCGACAGAAAGCGGCCGGCCTGGGGCTGCATTGGAAGACGATTGCCGTACGGGTCGAAGTACCAACCGCCGCGGTTGAACTCTTCGTAGCGGCGGTTCCAGTTGTTCTGTTTCGTCGGCTCGATCGCGGCCACCGTTCCGTTGACGGGCTGCTCCTGGTCGCGCACGCGGATCGACACTTGCTTGCCGGCCAGCCGATCTTGCAGCGGCGTGTTCGGATCGACTTCGGCATCAGCCAGCACCGTCGTCACGCGCGCCGTCACCGGCGTGGTCGACTCGATGAAGAACGTGCCGTGAACCGGCGTCGGAACGTCCTCGATCCGGAAACTGCCTCCACCCACCTCGACCGTCCGTTCCACGACGGCCAAGCCGTTCTTGAACAGGCCGATCGACTGCACTTTGGACTGGACGACGGTGTCATCGGCGCGCACGACGGCCGACACGCTCAGGATCGCAGCACTCAAGGCGAGAACACGGCGCATGGGATAACCTCCAGAAGGACAACCTTCCGTTCGACGCGCGGGCCGTGCTGCGGTTGCAGAATGTCACTCGATCCGACTGATCAGCCGACACGCTTATCGCGAGCCGAACAGCACTTCCATCGTGAGTTGGTCCAGCCGCTCGTAGGGCAGCCGGGCCTTGGCGAGCTGTTCGCGATCCAGCGGGGCGTCCAGCAGTTTCTTGGCCGACGCCTTGCTGTAGTCCTTGGTCAGCTTGCTGATCGTCGGGTCCTGCACGTTGATCTCGTTCAGGAGCTGCTGGATCTCCTTGTCCTCGTTCCAGCGCTTGGCCTTCTCGGCCAGCAGTTGGTAGGTCCGCATGCTGCCACGGGCGAACTCCTTCACGTCTTCGTAGTCGCTCTGGCGATAGGCGTGGGCGTCGAAGTGGCGCGGGCCGTTGTACTTGTAGTCTTCGAGCAGTTTCACGAGGAAGAACGCGTGCTTGGGGTTGGCGCTGCCGAAGCGGAAGTCCTGATCGTAGCGGCCAAACTCCTGGTCGTTCAGGTCGATGTGGAACAGCTTTTTCGCCTCCAGCGCCGCGGCCACCTGGTGCACGAAGTTCAGGCCGGCCATGTGCTCGTGGGCGACTTCCGGGTTGACGCCGCACATGTCGGCGTGCTTGAGCGTCGGAATCAGCGCGAGGTAGCTGCCCGTCACCGCAAAGTAGATATGCCCGCGCGGTTCGTTCGGCTTGGCCTCGAAGGCGAACTTGTAGCCGTAGCCCTGGTCGATGCTGTAGTCGCACAGGAAGTCGATCGCTTCGCGGAAGCGCTTGATGCTGTCGACCGGGTTCTTCGCGGCATCGGTTTCGACGCCCTCGCGGCCGCCCCAGAAGACGTAAATCTTCGCACCGAACTCGGCGCCAAGATCCATTCGCGCATTGTTTTCTGAATCGCGTACGCGCGGACCTTCGCGTTGTTCGAGGTGAACGCGCCGTCTTTGAAGACCGGATCACCGAACAGGTTCGTGGTGGCCATCGGCACGGTCAGGCCGTTGTCCTTCAGGCCCTTGCGGAACTCTTTCTTGATCGCGTCGGCCTCGGTCGGAGTAGCGTCAATCGGGATGAGGTCGTTGTCGTGGAAGTTCACGCCGTACGCGCCGACGTCGCCCAACAGGTCGCAGATCTGTCCGACCGAAAGCGGCGTCCGCGTCGGCCCGCCGAACGGGTCACGGCCGATGTTGCCGACCGTCCAGAGGCCGAAAGTGAACTTGTACTTCTTGTCCGGCGTGAAATGACTCATCGTCACGAGAGGGCTCCTTGACCTGAGATGCGAGCGAACGATCGAAGTGTCCGGATTGACTGACCTGCCGCAAGGGACACGGCCGGCCAATGTCTTGTCGAGTTGCGTCGGATCAGGTCGCTCATAAACGCATGCAAGCGCCGACAATCACGCCGCAAAATTGCGTTGTTGCCGCGGTTGGGCTGCTGTAGCATTGGCAGCCGACACCTCGCGGGGCACCGCAGCGCAGCAGGGACGGAGGAATCGATGTCCACGACGGCCCGTTGGATCGGATGCGTCGCTTGCCTGACCTTCAGTGCGTGCGCGCACGCCGCGACGCTCGTAAGCGAACCCTTCAACTACACGCTGAACGTCGCCATCGCGGGCCGGAACGGCGGCAGCGGGTTCTTCGCAGGCGACGCGTGGAGCTACACCGAGCAGGGCGCCGGCGGCTCGACCTCCACCGGCACGATCGCGCCAGGTCTGACCTTCAGCGACCTGCCCGTCAGCGGGAACTCGGCGCTGTTGTCGGTCGTTTCTTCAAGCTCGTCCGGCTTCAGCGACACCGTCAACATCCGCCGGCGGCCGGCCGTTGTTCCCAACGGCACCACCGACGAGTTCTGGACCCGCTACCTCTTCCGTGAAAGCGTCAACCGCGCGAACGTCGACCTCTTCGTCGCGGGCCTGACCATTGACGACGTGGAAACCGTCTCGCTCTATCACAAGTTCGGAACCTGGGCGATCAGCGGCAACGCCAACGATCACGGCGGCGTGAACGTCGATACGTCCGTCACCGCCGCCATCAGTGCGACGAATTCGCTCAGCGACTCCAACACCTACCTGCTGATCGGTAAGTTCACGAACGTGAACGCCGGCTTCACGGTGGCACGTACCGGCAAGTTCTGGGCGCTGAGCGTGGCCGACTACGACGCGATCAAGCCGGGCGGCATCACCGAAGCGGAACTCGACGCCACGCACAGCCAGACCGCCACCGAAACCGTCCTGCCCACCGTTTCACAGCCGCTGAACTTCACCACCAGCGACTTCTACAACTTCCGCGGCGTGCGGCCGGCCGTCAGCAATGCGTTCGAGTCGTACTATTTCGACGAACTCGTCTCCGGCACCACGCTGGGCGACCTCGGCCTGCCGACTCCACCCGCGCCGGAGCCTGCCAGCGCCGCGGTCACGCTCGGCACCCTCTTCACGCTGCGCCGCGTCCGCACTTCCCCGAAGCACGCGTCAGGCCGCTAGACCTCGATCGCTTATCCCGCGCGATCTACCGTGCAGGCATCAACTACTACTTGAAGGAGATGCTTCATGGTTCAGGCCGCCCATTCCGACGAATACAAGCACGACAAGGTCCGCTCGCTCATTAACAAGATCGGCACCGCGTTCATGGTCACGCACTCCAGCGGCGGCCAGATGCACGGCCGGCCGATGGCGGTGGCGGAAGTGAAGGACGGCGTGGAATCGCTCTGGTTCGCCACGCAACGCAACAGCGGCAAGACCGAAGAACTCGCCAGCGACGATCATGTGTTCCTCGGCTTCGTTAACGCGACCGGCAGCGACTGGGTTACGGTCAACGGCCGCGGGCGGATCGTCGACGACCGCGCGAAGAACCGGGAACTCTGGAGCCCGATCTGGAAGAACTGGTTCAGCGGCCCCGAAGACCCGAACTTGGTGCTGATCGAAGTGACGCCCGAGTCGGCCGAATACTGGGACAACGGCAGCCAAGCCATCGCCATGCTGAAGTTCGCAGTGGCAGCGGTGACGGGCAAGAAGATGAACGAAGGGGACCATGGCCACGTCGACTTTAATCGAGGTGGTACCTCCCAGACGGGCGGTAGCGTGGTGTCGTCCACCCAGACGGACGCATGACGCAACGGATGCGCCTCGAGTGAACCAATCCGATGCGCCCGGCGTGTTCGCACACGCCGGGCGTTCGCATGCCGGCTCGAACGGTGACGATCGCTTCGTCGCGATCGAGGCCATTACTCCGGTTCATCAAGACACGGCTGCGCGGTCAGGATCTATGACATCGCGAAGCCAGAGATGAAACTGGAATATGCACCGTCTTCGGTGCGCACCGCGGGCAGACGGGGCCGAACGTTCTGGCTGAGCCTTCTTGCACTGGCTGCCGCGTTTCTCCTGCCAACGTCGTTCTACATCGCCGATAGGGCGAATCGTCACCGGGACATCGCCACGCCGAGGGACTCGTGTTTCCGCGCACTCCGCGAGATCGGCAGGGCGCTACAGATGTATGCGCAGGGGAACAACGGCCAGCAACCCGACTCCTTCGACACGCTGGCCAACGACGGCTACGTGCCGGCGGCGCTGTTTGTGTGCACGCAGAGCAACGACACGTCGGCAAAGCTCCCGACGACTCAGCCGCTGCTTCATCTCGGTTCGGGCTTCTGCTCGTACGCCTACGTCGGCCCGATCGTCGATCGCGCTGAGAGAACGTCCGGGACCGTCATCGCCATAGAAGGGCCCGCCAACCATGGCGACGGTTTTCACGTGCTGCTGATCGACGATGGCTCCTCTGGCTCGACGCGAACTCGCCCCAGGCCAAGCAACTCCTTAAAGACGACGCCGCCGGTGTGCGGCCGCTACAGGTGAGGTGACTCCGCCCAGGACGCGCGGGACAAGCGTCAATGAATCGCGTGGACGCGTCGCTCGCCGGCACGTCATGCTGAGCGAAGCTGTGCAGTGTAAGGACATGGGTGGCGCGCGGTGCAAAGACATGGGTGGCGCCCAAGATGGCGAGGTTCAACTCCGCTTTCAGGAGGTTTGGCCTTGCCGTGGAAGGTGTCGCTCGTGTCGGAACAGCGTTGGGCATTGTGTCATGCGATCCGCCTGCTCGGCAGGCCGGTGGCGGTCGTTTGCAGGGAGTACGGCGTGTCACGCAAGACCGCGTACAAGTGGCTGAAGGTCTTCGACGCACGCGTGTCCAAGGACACGCCACGCGGGTCCGACGATACGCCACGCGGGTCGATCGCCGCAGGCGCGTCGACCGGCGTCCTGCCTGCCGGCGTGGACGTCTTGCGTGACCGCTCGCGGCGGCCGCGATCGTCGCCGCGACGCCTCGGCGCCGTCGTCGAGGCCCGGGTGCTCGCCGAGCGTGACCGCCACGGCTGGGGGCCGCGCAAGGTGCACGCGATCCTGCGGCGCGAGGCGCTTGCGTGTCCGGAGGCGCTTGCGCCGCTGCCGTGTCTGCGCACGGTCGCGAACGTGCTGCGGCGTCACGGCCGGACGCGGCCAGGCGAGCCCGCGCCCCCGCCCCCGCAACGCTTCGAGCGTGATCGGCCCAACGCGCTGTGGCAACTCGACCACAAGGGTCCGGTCGAGGTGAACCGTCAGACGCTTTTGCCGCTGTGCGTCGTGGACGTGGGAGGCGAAGCCTCCGCCCACGACCACTCCCGCTACGCGTTGGCGTTCGAGCCGCTGACGGACCGCACGATGGCACGCACGTTCGCGGCGCTCTGGGAGGTCTTCGGCGAGGTCGGCCTGCCCGAGCAGATCCTCTGCGACAACGCCTTCGGCACGACGGGCACGAGCCGGCCGGTCGGCTTGAGCTGGTGGGACGCGCAGCTCGTCCGCCTGGGCATCGAGCCGATCCACGGCCGGCCTTACCATCCTCAGACCCAGGGCAAGGTCGAGCGACTCAACGGCACGTTCGCCAGCGAACTGAACGTTCGCCAGCGAACTGATCTACCGCCATGCGCGGCGTGACAGCGTCGAACACTTCCGCGTCGACTGCCACGCGTACCGGCACGTGTACAACACGCAGCGGCCGCACGAGGCGCTCGGCGACGAGACGCCGCTGAGCCGCTGGCGACCCAGCGCCCGCAAGCGGCCGGCGACGATGCCGACGTGCGTGAACTACGACGCGGCGTCACTGGCCCGCTCGACGCTGCGCCGGGTGTGCCACGAAGGCCTGGTGCGTTGGCGTGGGGCCAGAGTGCTCGTCGGCCGCGGCCTGCACGGCGACTTCGTACGGATCGAGGAAGACGAACTGGAACTGCGTGTGCACTACGGCTTCAAGCAGGTGCGTCGCCTGCAACACGCGCAGCTGCTGAAGGACCGCGTGGTGTGAACAACCAGCGCCACCCATGTCTTTGCACCAGGCGCCACCCATGTCCTTGCACTGCACACGAAGCGAAGGATTCGGCGCCATCCGAAGTCGCGCGACAGTTGATTGGCGCCAGATGCTTCACTTCGTTCAGCATGACGCCATCGGCAATCGCTCGCGAACCATCCAATCGGACAAGGTTTCCCCCCGTGCCTCCGAGCATTCTGTGGTGAAGCTCTTCTCTCACTTTCGCACATAGATCGTCTCGCCGCTCGCGTGGCGCATCTCGCCGACGATGCAGCTGCCGATCACGCCGGCGACGTCTTCCGGCCGCATCGATTTGTCTGGGTCGGGTGCCGCGCCCAACAATTCGCGGAGCATTTGCGTGTCGGTCATCGCGGGGGCGACCGCGTAGCCGCGGATGTTCAGCGGCCTGCCCTGGCGATGCACCATCTGCGCCAGCATGTTCACGGCTGCCTTCGCGGGGGCGTAGGCGGTGAATAGATCGAACGGGTCGCGCGCCGCCAGCGAACTGATGAACACCACCGCGCCGCCGCGGACTTTGAGGTGCGGCCACGCCGCGCGGGTGAGGTAGAACGCGCCGTCGAGGTTGGTGGCCATTACGTCGCGCCACATCTGCGGCGTCGTGTCTTCGAAGCCCGCCAGCGGCGCGAGGCCGGCGTTGTTCACGACCGCGTCGATCCGCCCGAACGCGTTCATCGCCTGCTCGACGACGCGCTGCATGTCCGCGTCACGCGTGACGTCGGCCTCGACAACAAGCGACTGCGTCTTCACCTCGCGCGCGACCTCTGCAAGCTGCGATCGCGTGCGCGAGACGAGCACGACGTCGTAGCTCCGCTTCGAGAGCTCGAGCACGGTCGCGCGCCCGATGCCGCGGCCGGCGCCGGTCACGATGGCGACAGGAGAACTCACAGCGTGTGGCCCAGCTTGGCGCGCTTCGTTTCGAGGTACGCGCGGTTGTGTTCGCCCGGTTCGATCTTGATCGGCACCTGCTCGACGATCGTCAGGCCAAACCCGTCGAGGCCGTGAATCTTCTTCGGGTTGTTGGTCATGATGCGGAGCTGTTTCAGGCCCAAGTCGCGCAGGATCTGGCTGCCGATGCCGTAGTCGCGCTTGTCGACCGGCTGACCAAGCCGCAGGTTGGCTTCGACGGTGTCGAGCCCGCCGTCCTGCAATTTGTACGCTTGCAGCTTCTTCATCAGGCCGATGCCGCGCCCTTCCTGGCGCAGGTAGACGAGCACGCCCGCGCCTTCCTTCGCGATGCGCTGCATGGCGAGGTCGAGCTGGTCGCCGCAGTCGCATCGGCCGCTGCCGAAGACGTCGCCGGTCAGGCATTCGCTGTGGACGCGGACGAGCGTCGGCTCGTCGCGCGGGATGACTTCGCCGTGCGGATCCAGCTCGCCGACGCCGCCCATGCAGAGCGCGAGGTGCGGCTCGAGTTCGGTCTGGCTGTGATACGCGTGCAGCGTGAAGTTTCCCCACTTCGTCGGAAGCGGGATGCTCTCGATCCGCTTCACGAGCTGCTCGCGCCGCAGGCGATAGCTGATCAACTCGGCGATCGTGCACATCTTCAGGCTGTGTTTCCTGCAGAACTCGACGAGGTCGTCGCGGCGGGCCATCTCGCCATCGTCGCGCATGATCTCGCAGATGACCGCCGCCGGCTTCAGGCCGGCCAGACGCGCCAGGTCAACGCTGCCTTCGGTCTGCCCCGCGCGCACGAGCACGCCGCCGTCGCGGGCCTTCAGCGGGTTGATGTGCCCGGGCCGCAGCAGGTCGGCCGGCACGGTGTCGTCGGCGATGCAGACGTGCACAGTCTTGGCGCGGTCGGACGCGCTCACGCCCGTGCTGACGCCGAACTTCGGATGAGCGTCCACGGTGACGGTGAACGCCGTGCCGAGCTGGGCGGTGTTCTGATCGACCTGGAGCGGCAGGTTCAGTTCCCGGCAACGGGCTGCCGTGAGCGCGACGCAGATCACGCCGCGTGCGTGCGTGACCATGAAGTTCATGTTGGCCGGCGTGACATGCTCAGCCGCGACGACGATGTCGCCTTCGTTTTCGCGGTCTTCGTCATCGACCAGCACAACCATCTTGCCGGCACGGAGGTCGTCCAGAATCTCGGGGATCGGGGAGAACATAGAGGGCATTCTAGGGCGAAACGATCGTCGAAGCGCGGGGGCCCCGCGCAGGCAGTGGCCCGTGGCGCGACCGCAGCACCGTGCCGGGCCGCCGATCACGCCGCCGACAGCAGCGGCATCGTCCCGCCCGCGAGCGCGGGCCTGCCCACTTCGATCGTCACGTCCGACGCCAGCGCTCGACTCACGTCGTACTTCCCCGCCGTCATCGTTGGCGGGGCGCCGTTCATCCGCTCCAGCCAACGGTCGCGCAGCTCCCGTGCCGCGGCCACCAGCTTCGGGTCGTTCTTCTGCTTCTGTCTTGGCTCGCGCTTGGGCTTTTCCTTCACGACACCGATCGGCTTCGGCGCCGCGAAGCGCATTCCGCCGACGCTCAACACGCGATGCTTCGGGGTCGTTCCCGCCTTCGGGTTTGCCGTCGATGTCGCGCGGCCGGGCAGGCGCCGCTGCACGGGGACGACATCCGTCTGGCTCATGCCCGGCAGCACCGTCGGCTTGGCTTCGCTCCAGTGTGTATCAGGCGGGATCGGCAGGACCAGCCGATCTTCGCGGATGCTCCCGCCCGTCGTCTGGCTCGGGAACCACCACGGCGTCGACGTGTCGCCCGCGCGAATCCGCCGCTGCCAGAAGATGTGCGTGCGACACGACCCTTTCGGCCCCTTGCTCGCGCTGCCCGTCCGGAACGCCAGCGGCACGAAGCCCATCGCCTCCCAGAACTGGTTCGCCGCGATGTCCTGCGCGCACCAGCAGCAGTACAGCTTGCACCCGTACGCGCTGCGTTCGAACTGCGCCTTGAGCAGCGTCGCGCCGACCAGCCCGCGCTGCCGGCCCGGTGCGACGTTCATCTGGTAGATGATCCCGACGTCGTCCCGCTTGAAGTATTGATCGTTCCCGATGCAGTAGCCGACGCGCTCGCCGCTCGCGTCGACCGCGATCAGCACGTGACCCAGCCGGATCTTCCCTTCGAGCGTCTTCGTCGGCATCCAGCCGACCTGCTTCGTGTGCAACTTCTGAAGCCCGTCCATGAACTGCACGTCGTTCAGCGTCCCCGCGCGAACCGTGATCGCCACCGGCGGCAGCGGCAGCGCGGGGGTTGTCGTCGTCAAGTCGCTCATGACTGCCTCCTACAATGGCCGATCGGCAAACGCCCCCAGTTTCCGGCCGCTCGCGGTTTCGATGTCGGCCGGGTCGGCCGCGTAACTCAGCTGGTTCGGCCCGCTCGATTCGCCCTGGTTGCCCATGTACAGCGTGACGGTGTTGTACGACGCCAACTCCAGCGGACTGTTCCCGGCGAACAGATACCCATCGATCGTGCCCGTCCACTGCGTGGGATTCGCCGATTCGATGTTCACGATCGGGTCGTCCGGCGTGGCGTCGAACACCAGCTCGACGCCCGCGTCGGACCCTTCAAAACTCACCACCGTCGCGCTGAGCAGTTGCAGCGCGCCCGCCGGCGTCGGCGACGTGGCCGCCCCGCGCCGCGACGCATGCCGGCGAGTCCGGGCGGGGATGAAAGTCGGTAGCGTCATCGTCTGCTCCACGGGTCCACCCGTGATTCGTGTGTCCGATCCCTCCCCCCTGGAGGGGGAGGTTAGGTGGGGGGGCGCTCCAAGCGAGTCGACGCTATCGAGCACTCGAAGCGCCCCCTCCGCTGGCGTCTGCTTCCGGGGCGATTGCATGTGGCATCGTTCTCCCTCTCCCTCCGGGAGAGGGCCGGGGTGAGGGCGAATGACCAGCGTCGCTCGTCACTCCTCCCTCACCCTAACCCTCTCCCGGAGGGAGAGGGGATCAGAATCCGCCGGGCGCCGCGACAGGCGGTTCACGCCGCGATCTTCACCGGGTCGGTGTGCGGCACGGCGGCGACGGTGGTGCCCGCGCCGTTCACGCCGATCTTGACGTTGAAGTCCGCCCACGCGCCCACGCCGCTCGAGCGCACCGCCTGGATGAGGTAGGTGACGTTCGCCGTGCCGGCGGGGAGGGTGTCGTCGGTGAACTTCTTCTCGCCGGTGCCGCCGATGTACACGGGGTCTGCCGCGCCGATCTTGCGGAAGAGCTGGTACATCGTTCCGGCGGTGGGGTTGGTGCACTTCCAACCGAGGTCGAGCGCGCCCTCTGCCGTGAGCGCCGCCTTGAACTTGTAAGCGGTGCCGGGGTTGCCGGGGTAAGAGGGGGTTTTGCGGACGGTCAGGCCGAGGTCCGAGCGCATCGTGTCGGTGGTGGTCGGCGCCTTCTGCACGATGCCCGCGAGCATGCGCAGGTTCGCGATCATCGCCTTCTTGGCGAGGTTCTTGGCGATCGTCGCGCTCTTGGAGTTGGTCGCATCGCTCTGCGAGATGTTGTACGCGGTCACGAACGAGTCGTAGAGCGTGCCGAACGCGGTGGCCTGCGCGGCGGTGAGGGAATAGACGGTCGGCGTGGCGGTGATGCGGGTCTTGAAGTTGAGGCCGTAGGGCACCAACTGCGCCTCGCGGGTCGGGATGAAATTGGTCCCCACGGGGACCTCCGGGTTGAAGCAGGCCGACACGGCGCGAAGGGCACTTCGCAAGAAGCCGATCGACGTCGCCCTTGGCATCGACGGGAGCGGGGAGCGTCTGAACGTCGCGGCGAAGAAATCCGCGCGGGCGATAATGCCCGTCGCGGCGCGGGTGATCGGCGCGGCCGGGCTTCGCATCGCCGGCGAAATGAAATAAAACGCCGGCGAAATAAGTCGTAGCGCTGGTGAAATGAGTTGTAGCGTCGGCGAAATAAGTCGTAGCGCTGGTGAAATAAGTCGTAGCGCCGACGAAACGAGTTGTATCGCCGGCGCTGGAACATGCGCCGTGGCGCTGGAAGGTGTTTCACTGGCGAAAAACGTCGCGCCGCAGGCGAAGAACTCTACGCCGTCGGTGACAACACTTGCGCCACCGGCGAAGCGGTTCCCCACGCGGACGATCGGCTTCACGTCGCCGGCGCTCGGGACTAGCGCAGCGATTGAAACGTCATACCGGTCGGGGCACGGGCCGCCGGGCGCCACCGGTTCGCACCCAAACTCGTACTGATGGACGTCGCCGGACATCGGTAGGCGTGCCAACCTGTGGCACCCGGCGTGGTAGTCCGCAACGACTTCGAAACTTTACGGAAGCGCTTTGTGCAATCCTTCGACGGATGCATTCCTTGAGGAGGGCTAACCTCGCGGTCGTCTCGAGGAATTGCTAGAATCCAATCGGGCCCAATCAATGGCAAAAAAAGACGAGACGGAGGGCGAGATGGGTGCAGCATCTGCAGGAACAGGCGCGAAAGTGGCTCAGCTCGCCTGGGAGAATCGTGGGACGATTGCGAAAGTCTGTTCGACGCTACGTCGATGGCTCAGGAAGAGCAACCAAGGTGAGATAGTAATTCTGGGCCTAGGCGGGACTGGCAAGGACACGCTTGCCAAAGTACTCATCAGCGATGGTATTCCGGTTACGCTGCCGCTCTCCGACTACAAAGAGTCATCCGATGTAGAGAATTACGAACTTAAACGCCCCAAAGCTTCGCCGGTAAAAATTGTAACGCTACCCGGTCAGAAACACCGCCGCGCGTCCACATGGCCTCAGTTTCTGCGACGCATCTCGGCTGGCGAAATTCGCGGCGTGATCTTGATGAACTGTTACGGATACCATTCCATCGGAAACGCCAACATCAAGTCCATGAAGCAGTGGAAGGGTCGCCGAGACCGGTTCCTGAAGGCTTATCTTGACGATCGCCGCACCGAAGAACTGAACTTGCTCTCAGAGCTCGTGCCCGCCCTGAAGTCCTGTGGCAAAAAGTTCTGGATGCTTAACGTGACTTGCAAACAAGACCTGTGGTGGAAGGAGAAGGACGCCGTCTACTCGCACTATCGCGAAGGCGAATTTCGACGAAAGCTCGATGAATTAATGGGTCCGAAAGACCCGCTGAATATGAGAATTGAACAGGTCTTTTGCTCACTTACGATTTCGTCCTTCCGTACGGGAACGGATGAGGTCCTCCAACCCAACGCGGCGGGCTACGATCTTCAGACGCATGGAGAGTCGATAAGGCGACTAATTGAGGTTCTCGAAGGCGTGCGCCGTTGGGAGGCCCGCTAATGGCGAAGAATTCCACCGGAGAAATCGAGGCGCGTACGCTTATCCCGCTACTCATCGAGTACACAAAGAAGTTCGCGGACATTTTCACGAATGAAGGCAAGTCGTCGATAAGGCCCCAGTATAAACGTGAAGCATTTCTACGCTTACAGCCCGCCCTTCGAGACCTCGGTGAGGCCGCTTCGCAACTCGTCGAGCACGGTATGATAGACCCCATCACTAGAATTGAGCTGCGGCTTCGACTCGCGGAGTTCGAAGCCTGCTTGCGATCATTTGAGCGCTATGGATGACGTTCCTGACGTTTGGATACTCCGAGCTACCCTTGTCCAGCTAGGGAATTCGCTGTCCGTAGAATGAAGTGGTGCGCGTAATTCACCGATAGCGCCGATGTGCGTGCCCTCTCCATTCGCCAGCCTTACGTCGAGCTGATCCTGCGCGGGATCAAGACGGTCGAGTATCGCACCCGGCCGACGCGCATCGTCGGCGAGCGGTTCTATCTCTATGCCAGCAAGGGCGTCGTGCGCCCGGCGGGTCGGCAGGTCTGGTCACGCGACCTCGCCACGCCCGACGAGCACTGCCCGAACTGGATGATCGAACTGGCCGAGCAGATCAGGATGATCCCGCCCGGCACGCTCCTGCCGACCGGCGTGATCGTCGGGACGGCGGTCATCGATCGCGTCGTCGACGGCAAGGATGGCTTCTTCCACTGGCACCTGGCCGACGCGCGGCGCATCGACCGCCATCGCAAGCCGACGCGCCACCCGCAGCCGACGTGGTTTCAGCCGTTCGAGCAGGGCGGACGCGCCGCGGCCGTCGCCGACGGCGAGTGAACCCGTCACTCCGGCAGCGAGATGTCCTTCACTTCCAACTCGACGTTCTTCTGCCCGTTCCACTCGTTGATCTGCGGCTCGACGGCGAGGTCGATCGGCTTGCCGGGCTTCAACTGATCGAGCAGGCTGGCGGCGTTGAAGGCGATCGCTTTCATGAAGCGGTTGCCCTGCCGCACGTGCAGTTGCAGGTGCTCGCCCTTCTTGCCGACGACCTTCGGGGCGGCGGTGAGCGTGACGCCCTTGCAGGCGATCAGCGGCTTGGGGTTGCCGTTGCCGAACGGGCCGAGCCGGCCCATCTCGTCGACCAGCGCGTGCGTGACCTGCTCCAGCCCGGCGATCGTGTCGATCCGCAGCACGGGCACGAGCTGTTCGGGCGTGAGCGCGGACTTCGCGTGGTCGAGGAAGGCGCTGCGGAAGTCTTCGAACTTGGCGTTGTCGACGGTGAGGCCGGCCGCCATCTCGTGGCCGCCGTGCTTTTGCAGGTGGTGCGTGCAGGCGTCGAGCGCCTTCGAAAGGTGAAAGCCGACGATCGATCGGCCCGAGCCGTGGCCGACGCCGTCTTCGCCGAGGCTGACCATGATCGTCGGCTTGTGGAAGCGTTCGACGATTCGGCTGGCGACGATGCCGATCACGCCCGCGTGCCAGCCCTGCCCGCCGAGCACGACGGCGTGGTGCTTGTCGGTGTTCAGGCCCAGTTCGATCGCCTGCGCGACGGCCTGGTCGAGGATGCCGCGCTCGGTGGCTTGGCGTTCGCGGTTCTGGCTTTCGAGGTAGCTGGCGATCTCGGCGGCGCGGAGCGTGCTGGCGTCGGTGAGCATTTCGACGGCGAGGCGTGCGTGGCCCATCCGGCCGCACGCGTTCAGGCGCGGGCCGAGCAGGAAGCCGACGTGGTAGCTGTCGATGTTCTGGCCGTCGAGGTTGGCGCTGGTGATGAGCGCGCGGATGCCGTTGAGCTTGCTCGCCTTCACGCAGCCGAGGCCGAAGCGCGCGAGGATGCGGTTCTCGCCGACGAGCGGCACGACGTCGGCGATCGTCCCGAGGGCGGCGAGTGCGGTGGCTTCGACGAGGAAATCCTTCATCGCCGGCGCGACCTTCCCGCCGCTGCCGAGCTGCTGGCCGACGCCCCACGCCAGCTTGAACGCGACGCCGGCGCCGCAGAGGTGGGGATTTGGATACGCGGACGGCGAGCTGTCTTCGCCCGGCAGACGCGGGTGGACGATGGCGGTGGCGTCGGGCAGAAGTGGAGTGGGCGGTGAGCAGTGGGCAGTGGGCAGGTCGGAGGCATCGGCACTGCCCACTGCCCACTGCCCACTGCCCACTTTCCATTCGTGATGATCCGTCACCACCACGTCCACGCCGCGTTCGCGGGCGACGCGGACCGGTTCGATCGCGGTGATGCCGCAGTCGACGGTGATGAGCAGTTGCGTGCCTTCGTCGCACAGTTGCTTCACCGCCTCGGCGTTCAGGCCGTAGCCTTCGTCGACGCGGTGGGGGATGTAGTAGCGCACGTCGGCGCCGAGCAGCTTGAACGCGTGCCAGAGGATGCTGGTGGCGGTGATGCCGTCGACGTCGTAGTCGCCGTAAATGGTGATCTTCTTGCCGTCGCGGATCGCGCGGGCGATGACGATCGCGGCTTTGGTGAGGCCCGGGATGAGGGACGGCTCGAGCAGGTCTTTAAGTTGCGGGCGAAGGAACGCGCGGGCCGGATCGGTTTCGGTCAGGCCTCGGTTGATGAGGATCTGCGCGGTCACTTCGCTGGTGCCGAGCGTGCGAGCGAGTTCCGTCGCGCGTTCGTCGGCGTCGGCGATCTTCCACCGCCTGCGGGCGTACATCCGTGCACATTGTACCAGCATGTGACCGGCGATCGTAGCGGAAACCGCTCGGTAGACGAAGCGTCTGGGCTGAATCACCGCGAAGGCGCGAAGGTTTCGCGAAGGAGGCAGAGCATGGGAACCACAGATGAACGCAGATGAACACAGATGGAGGAAGAATATGTCGAGCCGCGGACGGTCGGCGTGTCCGGAGCGACAAGGACGAACTCCGTAGCATGAGCGTCTCGCTCATGCCCCTCAGGGCAAGGCATGAGCGGGACGCTCATGCTACATCCGTCCCGAAGATCGATATCGCGTCTTCACGCGCAGCGATCTGTGTTCATCTGCGTTTATCTGTGGTTCCTAATCTTCTTCGCGTCCGTCGCGAACACTTCGCGCCTTCGCGGTGAACCAGCCCAGACCTCACTTGAACAGCAGCGTCTTCGGCGTGCTGGCGCGGAAGCCTTCGATCTGCTCGGGCGTGGCCTTTGCCGGCACGTCGATGCCGAAGAAGTTCTTCAGCTGCGTTCGTGCCGCCTCGGCCACGCGGGGGTCCTCGCGGTAGGTCAGCGCGTCGAAGAGGAAGTCGCGATCTCGCGATAGCGTGTCGGCCGTCGTGTCGGCGTAGGCGGTGTTGGATTTCACGAACCGCTCGACCTTCTCCACCGCGTCCAGGTCCAGGCCCGCCTTTACGTCGGGCGAGAGACGCATGGCCGCCAGCACGCCGGCGTTGCCGAGGCTGTAGAGGCGGGTCATCGCGCTGTCGCGCTCGGCCGGGTCTGTTGCGGACATCTGGCGGATCGTCTCGGCCAGCGCGTCGCGCTGAAGCGGCGTGGGCTGGAGGTCGCCGAACACGCGGTAGACGTCGCCGGCGCGGGCCCAGGTCGATCGCGTTGTCGGACAGTTGCATCAGCAGCGGGCGGAACTCGGTGCGCAGGATGTCGCCGTGCGTGCGCATGAGGTCGTAGAGGTTCGACGCCTCGGCCGTGGTCACGAGGTCGGTCGAGCCGTCGGCGTTGCGGTTGCCGATCCAGATGGCGATCTGGCCGGTCGCGCTGACGAGCGTGAGCTGCGCCACGCGGATGACGGCCGAGGGCTGGCCGTCGTCGTTCGTGCGGACCAGGATCCGGCCGCCCGTGATCTCCACGCCGCCGGGGTCGATCACGACGGACTGGATTTGCTGCTGCTCGGTTAGCGGCGTTTCCGCGCCAGCCACCTGTGCCCGCAGCGCCTGCGCTGCTTCCGTGCGCCCGGGTAGCCAGACGCGGGCGAGCGCGTCGACCCGCCACGCGAAGGGCGAGCCGTCGACTTCGACCAGTGCCAGGCGTGACCCGCGAATGAGCCGTTCCACCGCATCGGAAGGCTGCGCGATCACCGAGATCACCGGCCCGTCCTGCTTCACGCGGATCAGGTCACGCCAGGTGACCAGCGCGACGGTCCGCACCCACTTGCCGTCGACCAGCCGCCAGCCGTCGCGCACGGCGTTCTTCTGACGAAGCTTCGCGGCCTGCGAGAGCTCGGCGGCGCGCGCGAGTGGCGTCGAGACGACCAGCGCTGCGATCAATCCGGCGCTCACGCAGTACGAGTAGAGTCTCGTTGGCCGCGGTTCTTGCATCGCGTGTCTGCGGGCACGGTTCCCTCTCCCGGTAATCCGGGAAAGGGTTAGGGTGAGGGCCGACCGCGTCTGAGATAGTACGGCCCTCACCCCTGCCCTCTCCCGGTGTACCGCGAGAGGGAGAAAGGCGTTGCTGCTACTGGCGGCAATCCGCATGGACTGAGGTTTCGACGGACGATCAGGTGACATCTTCGGCCAAACGATAACGCAATCGAGCGATGAATCGACGCTGTGCACGCGTCGAGCGAGGACAACCTCAAAAAGATCACGCTTCTAGTTCGCCACACCCGCGGCCGCGCGGAGTTTGGCGAGGGCGGATTGCTCGATCTGCCGGACGCGGTGCTTGGTCATGCCGAGCTGCGCCGAGTTCTTCGAACGTGCTGGGCCGGGCGTCGTCGGCGAGGCGGGTTGATTCACCCAGCCCGTAGTGCAGGCCGACAACCTTGCGTTCGGATTCGTCGAGCACGTGAAGCAGCGTCGAGAGCTGATCGCGCGCGGCCAGACGCTCGGCATCGACCGCCACGCGCGTGTCGGCCACTTCCAGCGCCGCTTCCAGCCCCGCACCGCGGCTGCGAGCACGCATGGCCGGAATCGCGCGGGCGAAGCCCTTCATCAACGCCAGCGTCGCGTACGTGCTGAAGCGCACGTTCTTGTGAATGTCGAAACTCTCGGCCGCCCGCATGAGCGTGATGTTGCCTTCGCTGATGAGTTCCATCAGGTTCAGGCCCGGCTGGAGGTGTTTGCGCCACGCTCACGACCAGCCGCAGATTCGCAGCGACGATCCGATTCTTCACCGCATTGGCTTCACGGGCGTGGGCTTCGAGCAGGTCGAGGTCGCGCTTGCCGCCAGTTCCGGATCAAAACGCCGGCGGGCCGTCACGAACAGGAACTTGTGGTAATGGAACTTCAGGAACAGCGCCCGCTCCTGCTGCGGCGACAGCAGCGGCGTGCGGTACAGATCCTGCAAGTAGGGCGGCAAGCCCTTGGGCACGCGGACGTCTTCGGCCTTCGTCAGCGCGTTGTCGGCCGATCGGACGATGTCGTCGATTGCGGCCCGCGCGTCGGCGGTGTGGTAGATCGTGTCGTCGTGGAACTTCACCTTGCGGCGCGTGAGCTTGTCGATGCGCTCGTCGAGCAGCACGCGATAGACGGCCGCCCGCGTGCGGTGAACCCGCTGGGCCAACACCCGCAGCGGCACGTGCTTGCGAGCGCCCTTGACCACGCGCGACCGAGACGTCTCTTTCAGTTCTGGCGCGGCCTTTTGGAAGATCGCGCGCTGGGGCGTCTGCTGATCGTGCTTGCGGACCGTGTGCAGGATCGTCAGCGGCGAGCGGTTGAACCGCCTGGCCAGGCGGCGCGTGATCTCGCGCACGCAGCAGCGGCACTTGGTCGCCAGTCGCTCGGCGTGGTTCAGGATGTGCCGACGTTCGTCGTCGGTCATCTGCGAGAAGTTCGCGCCGCGCTCGACCGTGTCGGAGTTCGACGCGACGAACCGCTCGATGCTGCTCAGCAGGAAGCCCACGCGGCTCTTGCCGTCCGCGAACGTGAAGCGCCGCGACACCAGGCCCTTGCGGCGCCACCGCTGGATGGTCTTGCTGGTGACGTTGAAGCGTTCAGTGACGTCGTCGATCGACAGCACGGGTTCGGGTTGCTCGGTTGCGCGCAGGTCGAGCGTCTCACTGACGGTCTCGATTAGCAGGCAAAGGTCATGCAGCACGGCCGAGCCGGCGAGCAGATCGGAGCCGACGTCTTTCGGGTGGTAGCCCGTGATGCGGAAGACAAGGAAGTCGATCGGGTAGGTTTTGTCAGGCTGAATTTCCGCGACGAGCGTCTCGGCAATGGCGAGTTGGCCCACGCGAACGTCGGCCGGGGCATAACCCAACTGGCGCACGAGCAGAGCGATGTTGTCGATGCGGAATCTCGACACAACCCGAAGTATCGACAGGGTTAAGCGAATCCGTCAAGACAAATCCGCGTGGGGAAAGCGGCCCACGATGGCGTGGGGCGAGCCCGGATGTCGGCTTTTCGGAAGAATATTGCACCTTTCCGACCGTTTCGCGCATGGTATTGCGTAATAAGAACCTCTGAGGAGTGAGTCATGCACATGAAGCGTATGTTGGCGGCCGCGGTGTTGGCGATGGGGTTGACGGCTGTATCGCCCACTTGGGGACAGACGACCGAGCCCACGACCGGATCGGGCACCGCGACCGTCGAGCGGGCCGACCCGAACGAGCAGATCGCCGCCGACGCCGGCCTGACCGGCAAGGATCTGGAAGCCTTCCACGTCGCCATTGAGGCGGGCAAGAAGAAGTTGGCCGATTGGGAAACCGGCGAGAACGGCCAGAAGCTGGCCCAGCTCCGCAAGGATGCCGCCGCCGCCCGCAAGGCCAAGGACGCCGAGAAGGTCAAGAGCGTCAACGAGGAGATGCGGCCCCTCATCAAGGAACAGGCCGACCTCCGCCTGCAAGTGCGCGGCGAAGCACTGAAGCTGCTCACGCCCGAGCAGCAGACGAAGGCCGTCCAGGCGAACCTATACCGCCGCGTCACCCGGTCGATGGCGCTCATCGAACTCACCGCCGAGCAGCAGGAGAAGGTGCACGCCCTGACCGATCCCGCCGGCGCCGAGTACGCCAAGGCCCATCCGCTCGATCAGGACCCGCAGATGCGCTCGCTGATCGGCGTGCAGTCGACCCTCGTGAAGAAGGTCCGCGCTGAGATCCTCACGCAGGAACAGCGCGACGCGATCGAAAAAAAGAAGTGAACGGCACCACCGGCCTTCCGGGCCGAGGATGACCACCGAACCTTGCGGCATTCGACCGCCCCGCATGCGGGGCGGTGTGACGTCCGTTGGACGCTCGTACAAGTCGCTCGATTTCCGCGTGTCAGTTCCTGTCCAAGTCCTCCGCATGACTTGGCACAGGAGCAACCATGACTCGCACGATCCTTCTTTCGTCGTTCGCTTCGCTCGCCGTGATATCGGCCGTCTTCGCCGGTGATACCGATTGGATGGCGTCCGCCACCGCCGAGCCCGCGACGTCGCAGTCTTCACCGTCGACGCAGCCCGCTGCCCCGCTCCCTGCCGGTGTGGTCGGCAAGTGGATCTACGGCTCGATCTCGCCCACCACCTACTGGGACAGTTCGTCCGGCAAGTTCCTCGGCAACGGGTTCGGCACCGGTGAAGTGCTCATCATCGACGCCAACGGCACCTACAAGCAGTACGTCTACATCGAAGCCCGCACCTACAGCCTCGTGAACAAGGTCTGGGTCGCGTCGGAAGGCACCGTCGAGTTCGCCACCGAAACGTTCACGCTTCGGCCTGTCAAAGGCCACTTCCTCACCACGGGAGGCCGCGAGTTGGATCGCGACTGGACGCCCGAGGAAGTCCGCGACCGCGTCAAGACCTACAACTGGAAGCTCGAAACCGACGATGCTGGCAAGACCAAGTTCGTCATCCCGTTCAGCGACGGCAGCTCGATGACGTACCGCAAGGATGAATGAGGCCAATGCCCAAGCCCCAATGCCCAAAAAGAAGAAAGCATCTGCTTTTTCCTGGTCATTGGGGCTTGGGCATTGGGCATTCGGTTCGAGCCTCGTACACTCCCTTCCCTGATGTCCACCCGCGTTCTTGTCCTCCGCACGGCCGGCAGCAATTGTGATGAAGAAACCGCGACCGCCTTCGAGATGGTCGGGGCCACCGCCGATCGCGTGCACCTGCACCGCGTGATCGAATCGCCCCGGCTGCTGCTCGATTACGCGATTCTGGCCGTGCCCGGTGGCTTCAGCTACGGCGACGACATCTCCGCCGGCCGGATCTTTGCCAACCAGCTCATGCTCCGGCTCAGTGGCGCGCTGCACGAGTTCGTCGCCAAGCAAAGGCCTGTCATCGGTATCTGCAACGGCTTCCAGGTGCTGGTGAAGACCGACATCTTGCCCGGCCCGCTCGCCGGCCAGACGGGTCAGACCTGCACGCTCACCGACAACGACTCGCGCCGCTTCACCGATCGATGGGTGACACTGAAACGCACCAGCAAGAAATGCGTCTGGACGCGCGGTCTGGAAACGATCGAACTCCCGATCGCCCACGGCGAAGGCAAGTTCGTGCCCGGCTCTCAGGCGATCCGACAAGCACTTTGGCACAACGACCAAGTCGCGCTCACCTACGTGGGCGACAACCCCAACGGCTCGACGGACGCCATCGCCGGCGTGTGCGACGCCAGCGGCCTGGTGTTCGGCCTCATGCCGCACCCGGAACGCCACGTCAGCCCGCTTCAGCACTACGCGTGGTCCAGCCGCGAGACGCAGCCTGCCGAGGGTGACGGCCTGCGTTTCTTCCGCAACGCGGTCGAAGCCGTGAAGTGAAAACGGGCCCATTTCGCAAGCATCCACGCTCGTCGTTAGGTGAATCCCTGATGGCCTCTAAGCGATTCTGCGTCTGCAATCATCGTTCTTGAACGCGCCGAATTCATCGCTCTCCGCTGCGCCGATCCACGACCCCGAACGACTTGCCGAGCTGATCGCGCGCTCGCCCTCGTTCATGGCCGTTCTCAGTGGACCTGACCACGTTTTCGAACTCGCCAACGACCGCTACTACGACATTGTCGGCCACCGTCCGCTCATCGGGAAATCGCTCCGCGAAGCGATGCCCGAAATCGAAGGTCAGGGCTTCATTGAACTGCTGGACCGAGTTCGTGACACCGGCGAGCCCTATGTCGGCCGCAACGTGCCGGTCCTGCTCCAGCGCGCCGCCGGTGCCCGGGCTGAGCACTGCCTTGTCGACTTCGTTTACCAACCCACGCGCGACGAGCAGGGCAACGTCTCCGGCATCCTCGTCCACGGCATCGACCTCACCGAACACCACCGCGCCGAGCAGGCGCTGCGCGAAAGCGAAGAGCGCTTCCGAGCCGCATTCGAGAATGCGCAGATCGGCATGGTGATCGCCGATCTCGGGGGCAAAGTCGTCCGCGCCAACGCCGCATTCACGCGCCTGGTGGGCCGGCCCCTGGATGAACTCGTTGGCCGCGACTCCACCGAATACACCCACCCCGACGACCGGAATCGCAACAGCGATCTCATCCGTTCGATCATCGCCGGCACGCTCCCCAGCGCGACATATCAAAAGCGCTACTTCCACCGCGACGGGCGCATCGTCTGGGCGCAGATCAACCTCTCGCCGCTGATCGATCCGCAGACCGGCAAGCCGTCTGAATTGATCGGCCTTGCCGAAGACATCACCGATCGCGCCGCCGCCCAGAAGCACGTGCGACAACTGCTCGAGCAGCAGCGCCTCGCGTTCGACGCCGCCCAACTCGGCTGGTGGAGCTACGACGCCACCACCGACCGCGTGACGTGGGACGAGCGCATCCGCGCGATCTACGGCATCGCCGAGTCGACGGTGACATACGACCAGGTGCTCGCCGCGATGCACCCGGAGGACCGCCCGCGGATCGACCAGGCCGTCGAACGCTCGATCGACCCGGCCAACCCTCAGCCATACGCAGTGGAGTACCGCATCGTCCGGCCTGACGGTGGAATCCGCTGGATCGCCTCGCGCGGCCGCGCGGAGTTCGACGGCGCGGGCGAGCAGCGGCACCTCGTCAGCTTCGTCGGCACGGCGATGGACGTCACCGATCAGAAGCAGCGCGAGCAGCGCCTCCGCGACAGCGAGGCCCGCTTCCGCCAACTCGCCGACGCGATGCCGCAGATCGTCTTCAGCGCCCAGCCCGACGGCCACGTCGATTACTTCAACCGCCAGTGGTACGAATACACCGGCATCCCCGAAGGCGAAGTCGGCTACGAAAGCTGGAAGCATGTCCACACGCCCGAAGGTCTCGCCCGCGCGATGGAGGTGTGGCCCGAGTCGATCCGCACGGGCAAGCCGTACGAGATCGAGTACCGCCTGCGTCGTCACGACGGCGTCTTCCGCTGGCACCTGGGCCGTGCGTTGCCGGTCCGCGACGCGCAGGGCCGCATCGTCCGCTGGTACGGCACGAACACCGACATCCACGATCAGAAGGCTGTCGAAGAAGAACTGCGCCACAGCCGCGAGCAGAAGGAACTCGTCGTGCGCGGCGCGAACGTCGGCGTCTGGTACTGCCCGCTGCCGTTCGATCGGCTGGTGTGGGACGCCACCGTCAAGGAACACTTCCATCTCGCCCCCGACGATGAAGTCACGATCGAGACGTTCTACGAGCGCCTTCACCCCGACGACCGCGAGCGAACTCGCGAGGCGATCGAGAAAAGCGTGCAGCGACGCGAAAGCTACGACATCGACTACCGCACCGTGTCCGTCGATGGACAGCGCATGAAGTGGATCCGCGCCGTCGGCCGCGCCTACTACGACGCCGCCGGCCAGCCCATGCGGTTCGACGGCATCACGATGGACATCTCCGAACGCAAGGCTGCCGAGCAGCGCCTGCGCGAGAACGAAGAGCGCTATCGCCTGGCCACCAACGCCACGAACAACGCGATTTGGGACTGGGGCCTGGCCACCGATGCCGTCGTCTGGAACGAAGCCGCCGGCACGCTGTTCGGCCATCATCACGTCGAAACGTCCGGCAGATGGTGGGCAGACCAAATCCATCCAG
The DNA here is from genome assembly GCA_047600945.1 of Tepidisphaeraceae bacterium. GTDB lineage: Bacteria > Planctomycetota > Phycisphaerae > Tepidisphaerales > Tepidisphaeraceae > JASGKC01. The sequence continues at coordinate 613,458 of JASGKC010000001.1, forward strand.
AAGACCGCGACCGCGTCCTGCGCGGCGTTCAAGCGGTCATCGACGATCCGAAACAGCAGCGCTGGCAGGATGAATACCGTTTCCGCCGCGGTGACGGTACCTATGCCGATGTGTTCGATCACGGCGCCGTGCTGCGCGATTCGACGGGCCGGGGCGTGCGCATGATCGGCGCGATGCAGGATCTGAGCGAGCGCAAGGAATCGGAGCGCGAGCGCGAGCGCCTGCTGTCCTCGGAGCGCGCCGCCCGCAGCGAGGCCGAGCGCATCAGCCGGATGAAGGACGAATTCCTCGCCACGCTCAGCCACGAGCTCCGCACGCCGATGAGCGCCATTCTCGGCTGGTCGCAGATGCTCCGGCGCGGTCTGGCGCAGGGCACGTCCAAGCCCGAGTCGCTCAAACAGGGTCTGGAAACCGTCGAGCGCAACGCCCGAGCGCAAACGCAAATCATCGAAGACCTGCTCGATATGAGCCGGATCATCTCAGGGAAGGTGTCGATCGACCTGCGCCGGGTCGATCTGGTGTCGGTCGTTCGCAACGCCGTCGACACCGTGCGCCCGGCCGCCACGACGAAGGAGATCGACGTCAGCATCAGCACGCCCAGCGAACCCGCCATCGTGCAGGGCGATCCGAATCGCCTCCAGCAGGTCTTCTGGAACCTGCTCAGCAACGCGCTGAAGTTCACCGGCCAAGGCGGCAGTGTGCGCGTGAAGATCGATCGTCGTGGCAGCCAGTGGTACGTCGACGTGATCGACTCCGGCGAAGGCATCGCCGCCGACTTCCTGCCGCATGTGTTCGAGCGCTTCCGCCAGGCCGACGCCAGCACCACGCGCCGTCACGGCGGCCTTGGGCTGGGCCTGGCCATCGTGCGGCAACTCATCGAACTGCACGGCGGGCACGTGACCGTCCACAGCGAAGGCAAGGGCCACGGCACCACCTTCAGCGTGCAGTTGCCGGCCGTGAATGAAGCCGTGCAGCCCGACGCGTCCAGCGGCACGCCGAGCGATCCGGGTGTGGAAGCGGTCGCGACGATCTCGCTGAACGCCACACCCGAGTGGGATGCCGACATCGTCTGCAAACTGCGCGGCGTGAAGGTGCTGATCGTCGACGACGAGCCCGACGCCCGTGCTCTGTTGCGCCAAGTGCTCGAACACTGCGAGGCCGACGTCTTCACCGCAAAGAACGCGGCCGAGGCGATTGAGTTGCTTCGGACGCATCGGCCAGCCGTGCTGGTCAGCGACATCGGCATGCCCGACGAAGACGGCTACACGCTGCTCAGAAAGATCCGAGCCCTCCCACCCGAACACGGCGGCCGCACGCCCGCTGTCGCACTAACGGCCTACGCCCGCGCCGACGACCGCGTAAGAGCCATCCGCGCCGGCTTCCAGATGCACGTCCCTAAACCCGTCGAACCGGCCGAACTGCTGACCATGGTCGCGACGCTGGTGCGGGAAGGGTAATTGAAATCACGTGCCGGAGGCCCGTGCCACGCAGAGAAAGCAAGCGTCAGGCTTCACGCGCGTTGGACGCATGGCCTCAACTCGGATAGACCATTACCCGTGAGCGAAGCCCCGTACTTCTCGCTGGTGATCCCTGCCTACAACGAGCAGGACTGCGTTGTCGAGTTGCTGCGCCGAATCGACGAAGCCCTTAAGCCGATGGGCAAGCCGTTCGAGGCGGTGATCGTGGACGACGGCTCGAAGGACAACACGCCGCAATTGCTCCAGCAGGGCAAGCAGCAGTACCCGTGGCTGCGCGTCGTCCGCATGAACCAGAACAGCGGCCAAAGCGCCGCGTTCGAAGCAGGCTTCAGCGCCGCGCGCGGGCAGATCATCGGCACGATCGACGCCGATTTGCAGAACGACCCCGAAGAGCTGCCGCGCCTCGTCAAGCTGCTGGAAGACAATCCGAACGTCGACATGATCAGCGGCTGGCGGAAGGACCGGCAGGACACCAAGTTCCGCCAGTGGCAAAGCCGCCGGGCCAACGCGATCCGCAACTGGATCAGCCAGGACAACATCAACGACTCGGCCAGCAGCCTGAAGGTTTACCGTGCTCACTGCCTGAAAGGGCTGAAGCTGTTCAACGGCGCGCACCGCTTCTTCCCGGCCCTCGTGAAAATGCGCGGCTACACCGTGATGGAAACGCCCGTCAAGCACAGCCACCGCTTCGCCGGCACCGCCAAGTATGGCTTCAGCAACCGCGCGCTGCGCGCGTTCATCGACCTGCTCGGCATCCGCTGGATGAAGAGCCGCTACCTACGCTACGGCACGACGGAGGTTTGATGCCGCGCCTGCTCCACGATCAACGCATCTTCTGGCGGCAGTTCCGCAAGCAGTTTCATACGACTGGCGCGATCGCCCCCAGCGGGCGATTCCTCGGCAAGGCGCTGGCCCACTTCGTCGCGAACGGCGACGCGTCGCGGCCGCGCCGCATCCTCGAAGTCGGCCCCGGCACGGGTGCGGTGACGACGCACATCTGCCGCGCCATGAAGCCGAACGATTCGCTCGACATGGTCGAACTGAACGACGACTTCGTGCGAAGGCTCAATGAACGCCTCGCGTCGGAGCATCCGTTCAAGGAAGTGGCGAGCCGGTCGCGGGTGCTGCATTGCCGGGTGGAAGCGCTCAGCACCGACGAGCCGTACGACGTGATCGTGTCCGGCCTGCCGCTGAACAACTTCGCCGTGGCGGACGTGGAACAGATCCTCGGCACGTTGAAGAAGCTGCTCAAGCCCGGCGGCACGCTGTCGTTCTTCGAGTACGTCGCCATCCGGTCTGCCAAAGCCGTCGTCGGCAAGCGGTCCGACCGCGAGCGTCTGCGCGGCATCGGCAAGCTGCTGCGCGAACTGCTGAGCCAGCACGAGATTCGCCGGGACATGGTCCTGCCCAACGTCCCGCCGGCCTGGGTGCACCACGTCAGGATTGATCGTTGAGGTTGAATGTCGAGCGTCGAACCCGCGTTCAAGGGCGCCTACTATTCGACACTCGACAATCTACATTCGACATTCCACACTCATCTGACCCATGACCGACCAAGACATCGCCCAGGCGAACGCGAAGTTTGAATCGTCCGACCCGCTCGACATCGCCCGCTGGGCGGTCGGCCAGGCGAATGGCAGGGCGCTCGTCTCGACGAACTTCCGCCCGTACGAGGCGGTCATCCTGCACCTCGCGACGCAGGTTCAGCCCGACATCACCGTCCTCTGGGTCGATCACGGCTACAACAAGCCGGCCACTTACGTTCACGCGCAGGACCTCATCGACAAGTTGAAGCTGAACGTGAAGCTGTACGTGCCGAAGGTCACGCCCGCGTACTATGATGCACTGAATGGCGGCGCGCCCGACCCCACGCCCGAAAACGAAGAGCGCATCAAGGCTTTCAGCAAGGTGATGAAGCTCGAGCCGTTCCAGCGCGGCATGCGCGAGCTCGCCCCTACCGTCTGGCTGACGGCCCTGCGCCGCGTGCAGAATCCGAACCGCGCTGGCATGCAGGTCGTGGAGAACGACAAGGGCTTCAACACGCTGAAGGTCAGCCCGCTGCTGTCGTGGACCGACAAACAGATGAACGACTACTGCAAGCAGCACAACCTGCCGGTCGAGTGGGACTACTTCGATCCCGCCAAGGCCGACGACAAGCGCGAGTGCGGCCTGCACATCGCGTGGGGCAAGGAAGCGGTCGCGCAGGCGAAGTAAGCCCGGCGTGTTCGACGACTCGCCTGTCCGCACGTCATCCTGAGCGCAGCGAAGGATCTGGCGCCAAACGAAGTTGCTCGACTTACGATCGGCGCCAGATGCTTCACTTCGTTCAGCATGACGAGTTTCGTTCGCGCCACCTTTTGACGATCTGACCACCCGCGCTCACTTCACCCCATCCGCCTCCAGAATGTCCTGCCGTGGCGGGCTGAAGGTGTCGAACAGTGTGCACGCCTCGATCGCCGTCATCCCGTGAGGGGCGTTCGACGGAACCACCACGACATCGCCAGGCCCCAGCGTGCGTTCGACGCCGTTGACGTGGTACACGCATCGGCCGCTCAGTACGTACGTGGTCTGCTCGTGCGGGTGCGCGTGCGTCGCGCCGATTCCGCCCGGCTTGAACTCGACGATCAGGTGATGCAGCGTCTGGCCCACCGCGATCGTCTTGCGTCGGCACGTCTCGTTCAGCGTGATCCAGTCGGAGGTCATGCGTCCCAGTTTAAGCCGAATGGACGACCTTCCGATACGTCGCGATGATTTCGCGTGTCACACATCGGATTGACTGTCCATATCGAGGTAGAACGGCCGGGTATGGACGACCAGACGCTGCTGCGACAACTGTCGGGCCCGAGCGCCAACGAGGCCCTCACGGAACTGCTTCGCCGGCACGGGCCGATGGTCTTTGCCGTGCGCGGCGGGCGCTGCGCAATGCGCATCAGGCGGATGACGTTGTGCAGACCGTGTTCCTGGTGCTGCTGCGTCGAGCCGCGAGCCTTTCGGAGGGGACGCCGCTGGTGCCGTGGCTTTTCACGGTGATGCGTTACGCGGTGGCGGATGTTCAGAAGTTGCAGCGACGCCGCACGCACCACGAACAGGCGGCTGGTCACGCGAAAGAACAACAGGCCGATGCGAAAGTCGATACCGACGACCGCCTGACGCCGCTGTTGAACGACGCGATCGCCTCTTTGCCGGCGGCCGATCGCGACGCGGTGGTGCTGCGTTACCTCCAGGGGCAGAGCCATCGCGAGGTGTCGCTCCAACTCGGCACCACCGAGGCGGCCGTGCGACAGCGATTATCTCGCGCCGTCGCCAAGCTGCGCCGTTTCTTTGCGAAGCGGGGCGTCGTAGCGACGAAAGCGTCGCTCAGCGCGGCGCTGCTCGTGCCGGCAGATTCGGGATGGAGCGCCGACGATTGCCTCCGTGCGATCACTCGGCGCCAAGAGGTTGCGGATTCACACGTTCAAGGAGTGCTTCGAGCCATGCGTCAATCCAGGATCAGAACCGTTTCGATCGGAATCGCCGCCGCCGCTGCTTTGCTGGCGACGGCTGGCGTGCTGTATTCACAGGCGGCGCAGGCCGACGGCGCGACGTCATCGGCCAGCCTCGGGCCGACGACCGCTCCGACGACGCAAGCCCTGTCGCCCGTGGAGGTGGTCCGGGCCGCGTACCGAGCCGCCATCGCCGGCGACAGCGAACGGATGGCCAGCTACTTCGGCACGCTCGACTCCGGGCGTCGCGCCAAGATCGACCAGCTTGCCGAGTTGTACGTGGCGTTCAACGGCATTCGTACGGCCGCCGTCGAACGCTTCGGCGCACCGGCGCTGGAGCAAAGCGCCAGCGGCATGCTCGGCGTAAGTCCGCAGGAGATGGAGGCGTTGACCGAAATCATCGCAGCCGATGGCGCCAGCGCCGTCGTCGACATGGGCGATGTCGGCCCGGAAAAGCTGGCGCTCGTGAAGCAGAACGGCCAGTGGCTCATCGATCCGGCCGTGATCGACACGCTCAACGCGCAGCAACTTCAGGGCCTCCATCAGCGCGTGCCGGCATTGAAGGCGCTGGCGACCGACGTGCGCGAAGGTCGCGTCGTGGATTCGAACGATCTGTCCGATCGACTCCGCGCGATCATCCGGCCGCCGCGCTGAACTCATGTTCCGGCCTGCGTGTCGGCGTACCACGACCACTGCGGGTGCTTCACGAACTTCAGCGCCTCGGCCACGGTCATGCCGGAGGCCGCCTGGTTGCGGAAGTCCTGGCAGTGGCGACGGAAGATCGCCATCTCGGCGTCCGGAATCGGCTGGCGCAACTGATAAGGCACCTTCTGGCCCACCAGCAGCGTGAGGAAGCCTTCGATGCCGAACTGCGTCTTGCCGCCCAGCGTCGTGTTCAGGTAGTGCCGCGCGAGCCCGGTGGGGCCGTTCTCGGCGTAGAAGTCGAGCAGCTCCTGAATGGGCGACACGTTCACTTCGTTGCAGCAGGTGGTCCAGAATTCGTTCTTGATCCGCGTGTTGAACCGGTAGTGGATCGAGAGGAAGTCGCGGATGTGATCCCACAGTTCGCCGAACAGGCGATTGTACAGCTCGAGCATCTTCGGCTGTGGCTCGCACAGTGAGTGCTGGAGCATCGTCACCATGGTGATGATCTGCGACGACGCCACCATCAGCGCCGTCGCTTCCAGCGGCTCGACGAAGCCGCACGCGTTGCCGACCGCGAAGACGTTCTTCACCCAGCTCCGCTCGTAGCGGCCCGAGCGGAACTTGATCGAATGGTCCCACGTCTTGGCCTTGGGGTTCTTTTTCAGGAACTCGGCGCGGGCGTCGTCGTCGCTGAGGAAGCGCGACGAGTAGACGTACCCGCGATTGACGGCGTGTTCGTGATCGATTTGCCAGCACCAGCCGCAGTCCATCGTCTCGGCGACGGTGTACGGCTCGACGAAATCCTCCGGGCCGCGGTCCCAACTGCCGACGATCGCGCGGTCACAGTAGAGCGAATCGGCATACGAAATGAACGGCACGTTCAGCGTGCGCCCGAGTAGTTCCGAGCGGAAGCCGCTGGCATCGACGAAGAAGTCTGCCTTCAGGTGCCGGCCGTCTTCGAGCACGATCGCTTCGACGCCGTTTTCGTTCTGTGTGACGCCGGTGATCTTCGCATCGGTGAAGGCGATGCCGCGTTCCATCGCGATCGCTTCGAGCGTGCTGACGAGCGCTGGGTTGAACAGGTGGAACGCCGCAAATCCACCGATGTCCGGCCCGCCGCCGTTGGGTTGGGAGGCGAACGCCTTGTGTTGCGACATCAGCGCGCCGTTGAGGTTGACGCTGTCGAACTCCTCGTCGCAGTAGTAGCCATTGGCGCGGGAGAGGTCGCCCCAGTGGGCGTCGGTCTGAAAGTCGAACGTGTACTCGAACGACTTGCGCGGCCCCCACAGGAAGTGGATGCCGGTCTTCCACGTCGGGTTCGCCATCGCGTAGAAGCGCTTGCGGCTGATGCCGAGGTAGTCGAACAGAAATTGCGGGAACTGCGGCGTGGTGCTCTCGCCGACGCCGATCACGCCGATCTCCGGACTGCGCACGACATGAATGCTGAGTTGGGGGATTTTTCGCTTGAGCGCCAAGGCTGTCATCAAACCAGCCGAGCCGCCGCCCATCACGATGACGCTTCGAATCATGAGTTGTTCCGCCAGGACCAGGGCGCCGGCAGGGGCCGGCCAGATGTGACTTCACTCCGCCATGGAGCGGGCGTGAGATTAGCGTTCGGTTCCGATTTTGTCAGCCGAAATCCAACCGTGCGATCAGTGGGTGTTTCGAGCCATCGGCAGGTTGTGCAAGCTGTACCGGCCAAATCGCCGACATCGCATTGCCGGCACCGTTCCGCTATCACATGCGTCGTGCGACTCTGGCGGAAGTTGCTGTCGTTCACCTTGAGGGCCGTCGTGTTCATCGCGATGAGCGTGGGCCTGTTCGTCGGGGCCGCTCAGCTCTACGCGCTGCATGACGACTTCCCGCTGTTCTATCACCCGGACGAGTTGTCGAAGGTCGGACAGATTCTCGACGACCGGCGGAACTTCAACCATCCACTGTTGATGCTCGAAGCGACGCAATGGTCGATCGAGCAGTGGCCGACGACGCGCGACGCGAAGTCCGTCGGCCGGCGCGGGCGGCAAGTATCGGAGTTCTTTTCCGCCGGGGCGGCGGTGCTGTTCGCATGGGCGGGCTTCTTCTCGGCACGCTGGCGCGGGTTGATCCTCGCGGGCCTGAGCGCGGCCCTCACGCCGGCAGTGCTCTCACACTCCAAATACTTCAAGGAAGACGCGTCGATGGTCTTCGGGACCGCGTGCGTGGTCTGCGCCGGCGCTGCGCTGTGCGCAGCGCGGCGATGCCGCTGGTCGATCACACCGGCGCTGCTCTGTGCGCTGGCCGGCGCGGCCGTCGGGGTGGCGGCGTCGGCGAAATACGCCGGCGTGGTGCTCGCGGTGCCGGCGATCGTTGCAGTCATCGCGGCCACCGCCTTCCGGCGCGGCTTCTGGTGGGCGCTGCCGCTGGGCCTCGTCCTGGCATCGGCGGCAGCGGTCGGCACGTGGTGCAAGATCAACCAACGCGCAGTCGACAACTGGGAGGAGTTCAAGGCGTCCTTCCAGGTCGAACAAGAGCACGGCTTGACCGCGCACCGAGACGTCACGCTCGCCAAGCCGACCGGCTTCTTCGCCGACGCGGTGTGGGCCGACACGATGTGGCATACGCGCGCGCTGATCGTGGCGGCGCCGTTACGCGCTGGTCGTACTAGGCGCGATGCGCGTGCGATCGTGGCGCGAACGAAGGCGGCACAGACGGTTGGCTTCCGCTGTTCCCCTCCCCTTGAGGGAGGGGTCAGGGGAGGGGGTGCTTCACACCCCAAGCGGCTTGAGCAGTGAAAAGCCCCCCCACCTAACCTCCCCCTCAAGGGGGGAGGGACCGGAGAAGTGCATCGCGCGAGTGGAAGGACAAGCTTCGGCTGGCCACGCTCGATCGTGCTCGCATCCACGCCCCCAACTCCTCTTCCCCACCTGGCTGCTCTTCACCGGCGTCGTGTACCTCATCGCCGTGTCCTACAGCTCGATTCCGTTTTACCGCTACGTGATTCCCGTGACGGCGATCGAGTACGTCGCGGCCGCGTTGGGGGTGGTGTGGGTCGCGGACGTTGTTCGTCACCGCTCGAAGCTCGCCGCGTGGGGCGTGTTTGTTGTCGGCGTCGCGGTCGTCGGCTGGCAGCAGGGCCTGCGCTGTGCCGATCACACGTGGCAGTTCGCGCACGACAGCCGCAACGCGCTGCGCGACTGGGTGAACGATTCCGTGCCGTCCGGCACGCTGATTGTCGCCGACAACTACACCTGCCTGGACGGCTACGGCTTCCGTTCGCAGCGCCTCCGCCAGGAAGAGCGCGGCTATACGACCGCGGCGCGGGTCACACGCACATGGTCGGTCGCAGACTGGGGCGATGTCGACACGCTGCGCGGCGCGGCTTCGTGTATGTCGCGATCGTCGGCACGTACTACGAACGCTACCTGTCCCCCTTCACGATGCCGTCGCCGGGCAACGAGAGCGGCTACAACGAGCACCGCGAGGTTTATCGCGACCTGATCCTGCATTACCCGATCGCCTGGCAACAGGTAGCCGACTATCCGATGGGCGTCTTCGCGAACCCAGACATCATCGTGCTGAAGATCGACAAGGGACCGATCCGCTGAGCGTGCGTGTCGCAGGCAAACGCGAGCGCAAACAAACGCCCACGGATAGCCATCCGTGGGCGTTGAAATCGGGTCACGTGTTCGCGATGAGCGTCATTCCGAGTCCTTCTGCGCCGCAGCCGCGGCCGCGAGTTCGGCTTCGGTGGGTTCGGGCTCGTCGAGGCCTTCGGCGTCGTCCACACCCAGACGCCGGCGGTATTCGGTCGGGCTGACCGTGGTCGCCTTCTTGAACCGCAGGGTGAAGTAAAACGGGTTGTCGAAGCCCACTTCGGCCGCGATTTGCTTCACGCTCAGCGGCGTCACTTCCAAGAGCTGCTTGGCGCGACGCATGCGCTGGAGTTCCAAGTATTGCAGCGGCGGCATGCCGATCTGGTCGCGGAACAGGTGCGCCAGACGCGACACGCTCATGCCGACCGCTTCGGCCAGCAGTTCGAGCGTGATCTTCTTTTCGATGTTGCGGCACAGCCAGTCGGTGGCGGCGCGGATGCGGTCGTCGAGCTCGGCTTGATCGGTCTTTGGATTGATGACGTCGCACCAAAGGAGCATTTCCTCGAGGGCGTTCATCGCCAGCGCGTCGCGCCGCTTGAGCGGACCGGTCGCGAGGCGGTGGGCGTCGGTGAAACGTGCGATGACCAGTCGGGCGAGTGTCGGGTCGTAGAGCGAGAGACGCATCAGGCCCGGCGCTTCTTCCGGCCAGTCGAGCCATTCGATCCACTCGGGCTTAGGATAGAAGTGAGCCCAGACCAGTTCCCACTTCGGGTGGCCGTGTGCGACGCCGTAGTCGTGCGGCGTGCCGGGGCGGATGAGCACGATGTCGTTCGGGCTGGTGACGAACTCCCCTTTGGCGTGCCCGAACCGGCCGTGGCCCGAGGCGGACAAGATCACCAGCCAGTCGCGCGACCCCTTGGGCCGCCACGAGTGGTAGCCAGTCGCCTCCTTGAAATGTCCTGTCACGAGCGTGACGACGTCGGGCACGGGACTGATTCCGCGATCGCTCATGACAGGAAGTTATATGCAAACCGGGAAAAAGTGAACAAAAATCTTGTCAGGTGTCAGGCGGCGCACTACCTCATGGACGGGCGACGCAGGCAGCAATTCGCTCTTTAACGCTTGTGAATTCAGTCACTTAGTCGGACGCATCGACGACCCTCCAAGTGAGACGATCTTGTTGACTGCATGGTCGATGACCGATTTTTCGAACTGGACGGAATATTTGGTCCGACCCGTGTAGTGCCAGCATCGTACGAGTCGGCGCTAGGGCCGGAAAACGCCACGCCCGCCGACAGGGATCGGGCGGGCGTGGCGCGGTGAGGTGGTTGGATCAGCAGCTGACGGACAAGCAGGCCATCACTTCTTTGCGCTCGGCGCGATGGCGGTCAGGCCGACGTCCAGCACCAGGGTCTTGCCTTCGGCGACCCGCGTTAGCTGGCCAGCCAGCGTCGAGCCGTCGGCGCTCAGGCTCAGCTCGAACGTGAGCTGGACGCCGTTCACGGTCGCCTTGAACACGAACGAGTTGGAGCTGCGCGTGCCGGTGAAGGTGACCTCGTTGTTGCCGAGGATGGGCGACTTACCGACGAGCGTGACCGTGTCGCCGCTCGCGGTCAGCTTCAGGTTCATCGGCAGCCGCTGGGTTTGGCCGGGCAGCGTCACCGTGCCCGTGAAGGAACGCTCGAACGAGTCCGTCGGCATGGCCGGCTTCGTGCTGACCGCCGACGCGTCAATCGCGATCGGCCACACGTTGCCCTCGGCCACGCGGGTCATCGTGCCCGTCAGCTTGGTGCTGTCGTCGCTCAGCGTCAGCGACAGGTCGAACGACGCGTTGCCGAGTTGCTGATTGAAATGGAACGTGTTGCCGTCGCGCTCGCCGACGAAACGGGTTTCGGTCGCGAGCAGCGTCGTCTTCAGGCAGAGCACGACCTTGCCGCTGGCCGAGTTGAGCAGCGTCAGCGTGATCGGCTGCTGGCGATCGCTGCCGGGCAGCACGATGTTGCCGGTGAACTTGCCGAGCACGACGTCGGTCTTCGGGGCCGGCGCGGGCGGCGGTTCCGGGGCGCGCGGGGCAGTCGTCGACACGGTCGCGCTGGTGGTGATGGTCTTGCCGCTCACAACACGCGTCACGGTGCCGGTGGCAGTCTTCTTGTCAGAGCCGACGGTCAGCGACAGGCCGACGGTTCCCCCGTTCACGCTGTTGTTGAACGTGAAGACGTTGCCGTTATGCGTCCCCGTGAGCTTGACCTCCTTTCCACCGAGGATCGGCGCGGTGGCCGTTGCAGTGGCGGCGCCGGTGCTGTCGCCGGTGAGCGTGACCTTCAGCAGCATCTTCTGACCCGTCTCCGGCAGCGTGATGTAACCGGACATCGGGTTGTACTTCGTCGTGACGACGGGCGGCGGAAGCACTTGGGCCGTGTACGTGCCGGTGGTCGTCTTGCCTTCACGCGTGAGCGACACCGTGCCGGTGAGCGCGCCGGCATCGCTGACGATGAAGTTGACGCTGATGGACTGCTTCGCGTCGGAATACTTCAGCGAATACGCGTTACCCGTGTGTGTGCCCTTGAGCACGACGTCGCCCGTCACGCCGAAGCCGTTGCCGCCCACGCGGGCGGTGGTCTGGCCGGCGGAGTCGGTCAGGATGCTGAGGGCGTACTTGAGGGTCGACTTCGAGCCGACCGTAAGCGTGCCGACGTAGATCGCCAGGGCCGGTGCGCTTTCCTTCGTTACCGGGGCCGACAGCACGTCGTGCGAGGTGCTGACCGATTCCACTGATGTGTGCACCGCCGCCGACATCAACTGCCGGCTCTCCAGGCCTTCAAACAGGTTGTTGAAAGCAACGGAAGACTGACGCGTCAGAACACGATTCAGACGAGGCATGAACCAGCTCCAGGATTGATGGCTCGCGACGGTCACGGCGTCGCGGTTGTGTGTACCCCGGTAGAGTTACGATTCGCATGCGACAGCAAGAAAGTCCCCGAATCATTTGGCGAGTCGGTGAAACCGTGTCGGAATGAGCGCGGGCGAAGTCTGGTGAAGCGTGCGAGAGTGCGTAAATCGACGTGTTACCGGACGCAAGACTTGTGGGTCGCGTCATGGACGCTTCGCACAAGGCCACGCATGGGAATGGTCGAAGACGAGGGTGGAATGATGTCGAACCGTCCAGCGTCCATCGAGATTCGCCCCGACCGTGACCTGCGGATCGACTTCTTTCGCGGCCTGGCACTGATCGGCATCACGATCAACCACACCGTGCCGCCCAAGACACTCATGGCGACCGTCGGGCACTACCAGTTCGGTCACGTGTTCGGCTTCGCGTGGGCGGAAGTGTTCGTGCTGCTGTCGGGCATCGTGTGCGGCATGGCGTACCTGAGGCCGTTCCAGACGGGCGGCGTGGTGGCGGCTTCGGAGAAGGTGCTGAAGCGCATTTTCACGATCTGGCTCACCGCGATGGGCGCGCTGCTGCTGATGTGGTGCGTGCTCGGCGCGATGCAGGTGATGCTGCCGAAGTACAATGTCGAGTTCCTGACGTTCGACTACCGATCGCTGTGGCCCGACACATGGGCGAAGCGGCGCAGCGTTGTTATCAACACGCTGCTGCTCTCGCCACCTTACCTGCACTTCAACATCCTGCGTTTCTACGTGGTGCTGCTGCTGATGCTGCCGGCCGGCTTGGCGCTGTACGTGCGGTTTAGATACATGGCGCTGGCCACGTCGGCGCTGGTGTGGGCGTGGATCAACGTGACCACGGGCCCGTTCGGGCCGCAGCTTCGCCTGCACGGCCTGGGCAACTTCTTCCCAGCCCTCGACCCCAGCTTCGGCGACGGCCCGTTCGGCAACTACCTCGCGTGGCAGTTCCTGTTCTTCCTGGGCATGGCGATCGGCGTGGAACGCAAACGCGGCACACTGCGTGTGCCCATGAACGCGACGGTGGCCGTGCTGCTGGGCGCGGCGCTGGCGCTGGCCGACGCGCTACGGCAACTGAAGTTCGCGTACTTCCACTTCGACTCGAAGGTTTATCTCGGCCCGCTGCGCCTGGTCGAACTACTGTCGGCCGTGACGCTGATCGCTTGGATGGTGCCCGCCAACGCCGCGTTCTTCACCAAGGGTCTGGCCGGCGTGATTCGAAGGCTCGGCACGCGATCCCTGACGATCTTCGCGTTCACGCTGTTTAGTTGCTACCTGTTCACGCACATCGCCGCGATCGTGAAGGCGACCGCGCCGGTCTACCTGGCGATCCTGATCGCGCACGTGACGGCCGTGCTGCTGGTGAGTGCGGGGCTGGATGCGGTGCAGAAGAAGCGAACGACGTGAGTCGTCGTATCAATGCCCGTGGCTTTCATCCCACGTGACAGTCGGGTCTTTGAAGTCGTGCGGGTCTTCGGGCAGCTTGGCGATGAGCTGGTCGATCGTTTCGATCGTCACGTTTTCGAACAGGGCGTCGTTGATGCCCATGACCGGCGCGGTGCCGCACGCGCCGAGGCATTCGAGTTCGACGAGCGTGTACTTGCCGTCGTCGGAGGTCTCGCCCGGCTCGATGCCGAGTTTCTGTTGCAGGTGGGCGGTCAGCTTGCTGCTCTCGCAAATCTCGCAGGCCAAGCTGCGGCAGACCTGGAACAGATACTTGCCCTTGGGCTTGAGCCAGTACTCTTCGTAAAAGCTGGCGGTGTCGAGCGCTTCGGCCGGCTGGATCTCCAGGAACTCGGCCAGTTCCTGAACCGCCTGCATGGGCAGCCAGTTGTACTCGTGCTGAAGCAGATGAAGCCCGGGCAATAGCACGGCGCGCTTCGTGGGGTAACGCGGGAAGTACTTCTCACGCAGCGTCTGCTTGAGCGCCTCGGTCAGCAGCGGCTGGCCCTGCTTTTCCAGGGCGCTTCGACGGTCTTCAGCAATCCAGGCCATAGGGCTGGAAGTCTAAACGATTTCGAGGAGGCGTTCGAGGTGCGCGTCGCAATGCAGTAATCTCGCACCGTGATGAAGGGCTGTCGCGGCGATGATGATGTCCGTTGCCTTGACGTTCAGACCAGACGATACGGCTTTTAGCGCCAGATGCGCTGACAGGGTCCACACGTCATCGTTGATGTCGAGCAGCGGAATGGTTTCGTCGAGCAATTCCAGATGTCGCCGTTCGGCCGGTCCCCGCACGCCATTCCACAGCTCGACGCGGACCATATGGCACCAGCGCGCTTCATTTGCCCTTGCGAGGCTTGCGATGGCGTCCTGAATGTCCGTTCGACCGCGCGGTTTTAGCGCTTCGATCCACGCGCTGCTGTCCACCAAACTCGGCACGGAGTTCCTCCTCGCTATCGCCTCGCAATCGGCGACGGTCTTCCTGTGTCATGAAATTGTCCCAGGTGCCGAAAGTCGCCACCAGTTTGTCGACCTTGGCCCGGCGGTTGTGCTCGCGGATGGCCGTCAAGATGGCCTCCCGTTTGGTGGCCGCACCGGTGTTACGCATCACCTCGGCCAAGACGTCATCTGGAATATCGACGGTCGTCTTCATGCTTCCATTATCCGATTGACCGGAATCCGAATCAACGGGAAAAGGATTCCCGCATTCAGCCCCCGATCAGGCCCCAAACGATCGACATCAGGCAGGTGTTGGCGAACAGCAGCGTCACCAATACGCCGACGGGGAAGTCGATCAGGCCCATGTTCACGATCACCGTGCCGGCCAGGAACGCCTTGGCGATGAAGTCGGAGCCGAAGCGGATGAGGGCCAGCAGCGTCGGTTCGGTGTCCTTTTCGATCTTCGCCCACTTGAACAGGACGGTGAGGATGAGCGAGATGGACACGCCCAGCGCCAGGCCGATCGCGAAACGCTTGGTGGACCAGCTGCGATCTCGGGTCGTCGAGGCCTGTTCGGGTTGATAATTGAGCTTGGCCATGGTGCGGACGGATTCGGTTCGAAGGGCTCACGGTGTTGAAGCGTTCTCCAACGCGTGCGCCGCGCGACGCGCCCGCTGGATCACGACGCCCACCGCGACGGCCCGCGCCCGTGAACACCAGATCGCCCGGAAGGGCAGCCGTCCAGAGTCCGCGAGCCGATTGGTTCGCGCGTGAGCGTCTGCGGATCGTACACGATCCGCAGACGCTGATCCCGCACGTCTTCCTTGGAACCACTTCCGCGCATCGCGGATAGGTCGTGAGTCGAAGCATGGTGCTGCGAGACGCGTGGCCGTATCGACCGTCGGCGAGCAGCGTCACGGGCACCGAATCGATTGTTCGCTCATGCCGCAGCGGCAATTGTGTCGCCGAGCAGCAGATCGACCGACGTCACCATCACCAGCGCGCCGTTCTCGTGCTGTAGGAACTGTCGGATGCGCGGGTCGGGGCATTCGACGCGGGTCTGGTTTTCGTCGATCGGCTTGCACGCGCTGGTCACGCTCATCACTTGGTCCACGGCCAGCGCGCAGGTGGATCGGCCATGACGGACGACCATGAGAATCGGATTCCGCAGGACTGCGAAATCGCTCAGCAGCTGCGCGAACAGCTTACGCATGCTTCCCAGTTGCTGGTCCCAGGTCTGCTGAATGAGCTGCTCAGCTTCTTCCTTTTTGTGTTCGGCGGTCAGCGCCAACACGCGGTCGGCCAGCCCGTGGATCTGCCGGTGTGGCTCGTCGAGATGCTGAAGCAACCGACGCAGGCTCATGTCGCCGCCGGTGAGTTCGTTCAGCGCTTTCGGTGTGGACATCAGGTGGTGATACCACTTGCCGAACGCGCACTGCGACGGGTCGCGCGCCTTGGTGAATTCCGCTCCGCTGCGAACCGAATGTCGCAGGGCCTCAAGCCACGCGACATGGTCCTGCTCGCGGGCGGCGAGCATGTCGGACAGCGATTTGACGAGTTCATCCTGCCCGGGCCTGCCCAGAACGACGTGTGCGTCATACACGGGAACGACCTGCCCGCGATTGTTGAACACACCCAGCACCGACTTGGGGCAGCGCGGCACGTGCGTCACCATGCCATGCACCATTGAGAGCATCTCCAGCACGGAATTGGCCGGGAGAGCGTAAGTCTGCGAATCTACGGAAAAGAGCACCAACGGTGCCTGTGAAGCCTGACCTGCCATCGAATCAACCTCCGACGAAGCCGAGACCTGTGCGACACCGCGCAAGCCACAGCCATCCCACAGAGGAAGTCGACGAACGAACGACGCGACTTCACCGAAGTCGTGCCGGTGGGCTGATTTGACGCAGTCTCACGCGTTGGAAGGCGGGTGGCAGGGCAGTGCCCGAAGCCTATCGATCCAGCTCCGCCGCGATGACGTTGATGCTGCCGAGCACGGCCACCGTTTCGCTGATGGTGTGGCCTTCGATCAGCTTCCCGTAGCAGCTGTAGTTGATGAAGCTGCACGGACGCGTCCGCACGCGGAAGGGGCGGTTCTCGCCGGCGCTGACGATCGTGTAGCCCAGCTCGCCGTTGGCGGTTTCGATCGCGCCGTACACTTCGCCCTTCGGCGCCTCGAAGCCGCGGTTGGTCATGATCAGCTCGAAGTGCTGAATCAGCCCTTCGATGCTGCTGTACACCTGATCCTTCGGCGGCAGGACTTCTTTGCCTTCCGGGCTGACGTTGACCGGGCCCTTGGGGAGGTTGTCAATCAGCTGGCGGATGATCTCGCAGCTCTGCTTGATCTCTTCGATGCGGATGAGGTACCGCGCGAGCACGTCGCCGGTTTCCATCACTGGTACCTGGAACTGCACGGCCTTCGCGCCAGCGCCGTCCCAGTTGTCCTTGAAGCAGAGGTACGGCTCGTCCTTGCGGAGGTCGCGGCGGACGCCCGACGCGCGGGCCATCGGACCGCTCAGGCCCCAGGCGATCGCGTCGTCGTGGCTGATCGCGCCGACGCCGCGCGTGCGGTCGAGGAAGATGCGGTTCTTGTTCAGTAGCTTTTCAAGGTCGGCGATCGAGTTCGGAAGCCGGTCGTCGATGAGTTGGTGAACCAGCTTTTTGAACAGCGCCTCGTCGGGCAGGTCCATGTTCAGCCCGCCCACGCGGCACCACGCGGTGTGGTAGCGCTGGCCGGACATGAGTTCCACGATGTCGTAGATCGGTTCGCGTTCGTTGAAGGCGTAGAGGAATGCGGTCATGGCGCCGAGGTCCAGGCCGCTGGCGCTGACGGTCAGCAGGTGGCTGAGGATGCGGGCCAGTTCGCCGGCGATGGTGCGCAGCGCCTTGCAGCGGGGCGTGAGTTCGATGCCCATCAGCTTCTCGACGGCCGCGAACCACGCGAGTTCGTTGTAGGTCGGGCCCGAGTAGTCCATGCGGTCGACGATGGTGACGTTCTGGTTGTAGTTCAGCGTCTCCATCAGCTTCTCGAAGCCGCTGTGCAGGTAACCGATGTGGGGCGTGCACTTGAGGACGCGTTCGCCGTCGAGTTCCAGGACTAGGCGCAGGGTGGTGTGGGTGGCCGGGTGCTGCGGGCCGAAGTTGAGCGTCCAGCGGTTGCCGGCGTCGGCCGCACCGTCGCCGGTGAGCATGTCGGGTGCAACTTCTTCGAGCGTGTAAGGCATAGGCTTCGGCGATAGTAGCGTGGACAGGCAGCAGGGGCGAGGGGTGGAGAAGGCAAGAGGCAAGCGGCAAGAGGGAAGATCGAAACGATTCTCGCGCTGCCGCTCTCGTCTCCCTCATCAGTCAAACGGCTCCGCCAGCAAGCTCCGGATGATCTCGTCGATGGCGTAGTCCCAACTGCCCGGCGCGTTGCGCGGCGGCATTTCCCAACTTGGCTGCAAACGCGAGCGGAAATGCACCACGCGGGGCAGATGAAACAGCGCCTGGAAGCTCACCCGCAACAGCGCGTACTGGGCCGGCTTGCTGAGGACAGGGATGGATCGCCAGCGGGCGTTGATCGCCTGAAGCAGGTCCGTCAATTCCATGCTCGACTGCGGCTCCTTCGAACTCGGCTCGAAGCCGGGATCGAGCCCGCAGTCGCGCAGCCAATGGTGCTCGGCCACCGTCAGTTGACGCACTTCACTGGCGATGCTGTAGCCGGTCGCGGGTTCAGTCCAGCGCAGCTCTTCGCCAGAAAGGCCGTCGATCGCGGTCCGCACGCCGAGCAGCGTGCCGCGGTGGATTTCCAGCAGGACGTGGTCGTTGTGGAGGAGCACGGTCGAGGTCGGATGCTAACAGGAGAAGCGAAAACGCCCACGGATGGCCATCCGTGGGCGTCGCGAGTTCGGTTTCAGATGACGCTCACCGCACCGGCGCGCCGCCCACCGTGATTGGCTGCGGCTTCGGGGCGTAGGTCGGTTCGATCGCGATCTGAAGCGCCCGCCGACGCCCGGCCGGCGGCATGCCTTCCTGCTCGATGATCCGCTGGAGCGCCATGATGCCTTCGATCAGCGTCTCCGGCCGAGGCGGACAGCCGGGCACGTAGACATCCACCGGCATGAACTGGTCGATGCCCTGGACCGTCGCGTATGCGTCGAACACGCCGCCCGTGCAGGCACAGGCACCCATGCTGATGACCCACTTCGGCTCGGTCATCTGCTGATAAATGTGCTGGAGCACCGGCATCATTTTGATGCCGACGCGCCCGGCCACGATCATCAGGTCAGATTGCCGTGGGCTAAAACGCATGGCCTCGGCACCGAAGCGGGCGAGGTCGTAGCGCGATGACGCCGTGGCCATCAGTTCGATGCCGCAGCAAGCGGTCGCGAACGGCATCGGCCAGAGGCTGTTCCGGCGCGCCCAGTTGACGACCTTCTTGAGCTGCGTCGTGAGAACGTTATCGGGAAGCTGTTGGGTGTCGATCATGACGAAAATCGGTGCGGAGTCACAGGGGAGTATACGCGCCGGAGTCGCGCAGGACAGGCGCGGAATTGTGAGCCAAGACTCGAATTGACCTGCGCGGCCCGCTAACCCGTCATCCTGAGCGAAGCGAAGGATCTGGCGCCGATCGAAGTCTCAATACGATCGAATGGCGCCAGATGCTTCACTTCGTTCAGCATGACGGTTTTTCACGCCATCCGATCCATTGGTGGCTCTACGGCTTCGCCACCGCCGGCGCGGCCTTCAGCTGGTCCAGGTCCTTCAGCGCATCCCGTAGCGCCGCGAAGTACACCTTGGCCGAGTGCTCGTATCGGCCCGGCAGCACCACCTTGTCCAGCAGCGGATTGAACTCCCAGTACAGCCCCTGGTACTGAATCGAAAGCCACACATCCTGCACCACCGGCGGCTGGCCCGGGCGGAGCTGGCCGTTCTCGTCATACAGCTTCAGCCAGTGCCGGGCGGCCGCCTCGGGCAGGCGACGCGGCAGGTCGATGAAGTATTCCGAACCCTTCTCCGTCTCGGCCCGTACGGCCTTCAGCGCGATGTTCTCCGCCTGATGGTCCGGCCCGATCTCGAACACCACCGCACGATAATTCCGATTCCCCGGCTCGCCCGGCTCGGGATTGGCCACGACCGTTACCAGCGTCGGCGCGTCCGACGTCTCCTCAGGCGCCGCATCCTGAGCCCGGACGACCTGCGTCGACCGCTGCACGAACCACACCCCGGCCAGTAGCAGCACCGCCAGCCCGATCGATGCCTTCAGGTAGGTTTGCATAACCCCACAACGCGGCGATGGCGCGCGCTGTTGCGGGGAATCGCGGGAATCAGACTCGAATGAACCTCGCGCGATTTGAAAACAACATTCCCGTCATGCTTCGCTGCGCTCAGCATGGCCGACTCATGACTTGACCGACTTCACGCCTTCACGAGCTTGGCCTTGTCGATGCCCGTGCTGGCCATCGCGTTGCGTGTGTCGACCACCAGCGAGGCGTGTTTCGCGATCGCCGCGTAATCGACGGCCTTGTGGTGCGTCGCGATCAGCACGCAGTCGTAGCTCTTCAAACTCTCGGCCGACAGCGAGACGCTGTGCATCTGCAAATCGTGCCGGCGCATCTTGTGCGTCTTTTCCACGTGCGGGTCGTGGTAGTCGACGTGAGCGCCGAGGTGCTCCAACTTCTCGATTAACTCGAAGCTCGGGCTCTCGCGGACGTCGTCGACATCCGGCTTGTAGGCAAGGCCAACGACGAGGATGCGCGAGCCGTTCACGCTCTTGCGGCGGTCGTTCAGGGCCAGACCAGTCCGCTCGACGACGTAGTCCGGCATCGCGCGATTGACCTCGCCGGCCAGTTCGATGAAGCGGGTCGTGCGGTTGTGCTCGCGGGCCTTCCATGTCAGGTAGAACGGGTCGATTGGGATGCAGTGCCCGCCCAGCCCCGGGCCGGGGTAGAAGGCCTGGAAGCCGAACGGCTTGGTCTTGGCGGCCTCGACGACTTCCCACACGTCGATGCCCATCGCGTCGAGCACGACTTTCATCTCGTTCACTAAGGCGATGTTCACGGCGCGGTAGATATTTTCGAGCAGCTTCGCGGCTTCGGCGACCTCAGCCGTGCTGACGGGCACGACCTTGGCGATCGCCTTGCTGTACAGCGCGACGGCCGCCTTGCCGCTGGCGGCGTCGATGCCGCCGACCAGCTTCGGAATCGTGACCGTGTTGTGGTCCTTGCGGCCCGGGTCCTCGCGCTCAGGACTGAACGCCAGGAAGAAGTCGGTGCCCAGCTTCAGGCCCGTCTTCTCGAAGCGCGGCAGCATGACTTCGCGCGTGGTGCGCGGGTAGGTGGTGCTTTCGAGGACGACGAGCTGGCCGGGCCGAAGCGTCTTGGCGATCGCGTCGGCGGTGATTTCGATGTAGCTCAGGTCGGGCTCGAGGTGCGTGCCCAGCGGCGTCGGCACGCAGACGATGATCGCGTCGGCCTCCTTCAGCCGGGCGAAGTCAGCCGTCGCGTCGAAGCGGTCGCCGAGCATGGCGCTGACGAGGTCGGAGCCGAGGTGCTTCAGGTAGTTCTTGCCGGCATGCAGGAGCTTGATCTTCTCCGGATCGACATCGAAGCCGATGACCGCAAAGCCCGCCCGGTGAAAGGCGGCCATCAGCGGCAGCCCGACGTACCCGAGGCCAATCACGCCGACTTTGGCGTTCTTCGATTCGATCTTGGAAAGCAGGTCCATGGCGCTGACGCGGTCCCTTTCGGTAAAGGGTCCGAGTGTACCGCGTCGGACGAGAAGGGGGTAGACGGCGGGCTGGATTGCGAAATGGGAAGAGCGGCCACCGGTCTGCGGACCGTAATTCGCAATTCGCAATTTGAAATCCGCAATGAGGCGCGGCCACAAGCCCTCATGCCACGCGGCGGACGCGCTGGTCGGCTCTGGACTGCTTCACGTCGTACAACCGTTTGTCGGCCAGAGACATTAAGTCGTCGTAAGTGGCCATCTTGGCGTCGGCTCGGCTGGCCGTGCCGATCGATAGCCGGGGCATGTGCTTCAGCTTCATAGTGCGCGCGAGTTGATCGACCAGCGCGCCAGGCGCGCCGCCAGCTTGTCGGCCGCGTCCTTCGTGCAACGCGGCAGCAGGACGACGAACTCGTCGCCGCCGATGCGGTAGGCGCTGTCGTAATCGCGGACGCTCGAGCGGACGATCTCGCCGATTTTGCGCAGAAAATCATCGCCGGCGGCGTGGCCGAGCGTGTCGTTGAGCGGCTTGAAGTTGTCGACGTCGATCATCAGGACCGACAGGTCCTCCGCATGATCGCGTGATTGGACGAACATCTGCGGGAGCATCGCGTCGAACGCGGCGCGGTTGCCCAGGCCGGTGAGGGCGTCGCGCATCGCCTTGGCCTGCATGACGCCGAGTTGGCGTTCCAACGCGTCAGTCTTTTGCTGGACGCGCTGACGCATTTCCTGATTCAGTTCCGCGATGACGCGTTTTTGGTCGCGCAGGTCGAACAGGATTGCGCGGATGATTTCGATGACCGGCTCGTTGCCGCCGTGCAGGTGGTCGAGGTCGCTGAGCGGCAACTGGTTGGCGCGGATGTCATTCAGCAGGCGACAGAGCTGCCGCTGCGGTCGTCGCCAGTGAAGCACTTCGCGAGCGACCGCGCCGAGCAGCAGCAGGACGCCGACGAGGATCACGAGCAGCACCAGCGACAATGTCACTTCGATGCTGCCGCCGGAGTTGCGCAGGATGAACGTGCCGAGCATGACGCTCGACCCGAAGACAATCGCCACGCCTGTCGCCCAGAGTAGCCGAGGCAACGGCGACGCCGACCGCACCCGCGGCCGCGGCACGACAGGCGGGGCACCGGTGGGCGCCGGCTTGGCGCAGCCAAACCGCCCGACGGAGCCGTCGGCAATGCCAGTGAAGAGGGCGACCCGGGGGCGCTCATCTTCAGCCGTATCGTCGTGTGAAATAGATTGCTTTATGCGCCCTAGGGAAAAAGTGCAGGTTGGACTGAATGGTCCGAGAATGGCTGCGGGCCGGCTTGGGCATCCAATATCGACGTCGATTTATGCAACGATCCGCATCGGCCCCTGATTCCTCGAGATGGCCGAAATGGGGTCGACTTAGTCCCGCGCGCTGCTCAGCGTAGCGTCGTATTGCGGAAGATCGATCGGGCCGGTCAGGTCGATACGCCGGGCATGGGCTTCCAGCACGTCCGACGCCACCACGCGTCGCCACGTGCCGTGTTCGAGCCAGACCAGCAGTTCATCCGGCTTGGCGGATGAACCGCGTGAGGCCGGCTTCAACGCCATCAGCGTCCGCAGGACTGACGGATGCCGCTGGAGAAACGGGTCGGTCGTTTGCGCCGATCGGTCCTGGCGGGATTGCAGGTCGGTGGCGAGCTGATCGAGCAGGGCGAGCGTCGGCGTCGGGCCGATCGAGGTGCTGCTCGACAGTTTAAGCGCGATCAGACCCGTGATAGCCACCATGGCGACGAGGTGACCGCCGATGATCGCGCCGCGCACGGGCCGCTGGCCGATCGCCCGCAGTGCGACGGCCGCCAGGACGACCGTCGGGATCAGCAGCGCGTGCAGGTAGTGCGTCAGCACGCCCGGCCGGGCGACAGCGAAGAACGCCATCGTCAATACGACGGCCGTCACGCAGATGACCGGCACGTCGACGCGGGTCGTCTTGGCGCTATCGAGCCGCGCAATGAACACCTTCCGCCAGGCCGGGTCGGTCGGGGCGAGATTGTTCAGCGTTGTCGACTCGTCGACCGGCTTCTTCGCGAGTTCGCGGACCACCACAACCGCGCCCGCCAGCACCAACAGGCAGCCGAGCGCCCGCGCCGGCGCGGCCGGCAACATCGGCGTAGCGCCGACGAGAATCTCGCCGCTCAGCGGGAACAGTGCCGACGGAACCACGCCTTGGGGCGGCGTGAGGTCGGGCGTCATCGTCGCCTTGGCGGACGTCGGCGAGCCGTCGTCATGAAAGAGCTGGGACAGGTATCCCGCGTGCATGCCCACCGCGATCGCCAGTGCACACAGCGCCGTCGGCCAGTGCTCCAGCAGACGCCGACGATGCGACGTGACGAGGGCCAGCCCCACCGCGCCGACCACCGGCAGGCTCATCAGGTGCGTCGAAACCATCGCGGCCCCGGCGAAGATCGTCGAGATCAGCGCGACGGCCGAGCCGTTCCGAATCCAGCCCGCCAGCGACGCCAGCAGCAGGGCCGAGATCGGAATCAGAAAGCTGTTGTCCCACGGCACCCGAGCGTGCCACCACACCCACGGCAACGCCAGCGTCATCGGCGCGATCCACGGCGTCAGCTTCAACGACCGCGCCAGCGACAGCATCGCCAGACCCGTCACCGTCAGAAACAGGATCGCGCGGATCGAAACAAGCGTGACCGGGTCGTGCGTGACCGTGAGCAGGAACTGGTAGATCCACGTCGGCACCGGCCCGTACGGCAGGCCGAACGTGCCGGTCAGACCGATGCTGGCCATCTCGCCCGCGCGGTTGGCGAGCAGCGCCTTGCCGAGCAGGGCGGCCTCGTCCGGCCCGAACGGCGTCGCCCCCGGCGCGACCACGCCGGCCGACACCGCAATTAGCCCGCACGCGATCGCGGCGAGTTGCGGAGACGAAAGTTGGAGCGAGAGCCGCGTCACCCAACCGTCATCGACGCGCGGACGGGCGAGGGTTCAAAATCGGAGCGGTAATGTGGTGATGCAGTTGTGTGGTTTGGTGGTTCAGTGGTGTGATGGTTGGAAAAGCGCCGGTGCTTCCGCGCCACTCAACCACAGAACCACCGAACCGCCACGTCAGATGTTGAACTCTTCGCCCGCGCCCGTCAGCCAACCCGCCTTGTCGAGTTGGGAAAACAGTTCGTCGGCCACCTTGATCGGATCGGAGTTCGCGACCACGTCCTGGTCGATCGCATCCGTCGCGTCCGGGGCGGCGTTCAGCACCAGCGCGATCAGGCCCGCCTCGCGGAGCGTTCTCAGGATCGCGGCGCGGGTCTTGGTGTCCGGCTCGTCGACGATCGCCGCCACGTGGCCGGCCAAGAGCAGTTTGCGATCGAGTTGGTCGGCCGTCGCGCGGGCGAGCATGGCGTCGCCGGACAGGTTCACGATCGCCGGCCGCTGACCGAGGCGGGCGGCACGCAGGCCCGCGCTGACCGGGCCGGTCGTGGTCGTGTCGTCGTCGACCGCGCCGTCGATCATGCCGGCCGCCACCGTGTTGCCGGTCACGCGGTCGATCAGGATGAAGCTGCCCGTCGTGCGGTTGTCCTCATACCGATCCCACGCCAGTGGCCGGCTCGCTTCGATCACGCACAGTGCGATGTCGTTCATCTGAAGTTGCTTCGCGGGCAGCTTCTCCAGCGTGTTCACGTCGATTCGATGCTTCACCGACGCGACGGTTGCGTTGGTCAGACGCGTGGCCTGCTTGATGCGGTACGGCTCGTGCAGGCTCATCGGCATGGGGCTGAACCACACGACGTGCGCGATCAGCTTGCTCGACACGCGCGGTAGGTCCGACGCAACGGAAATCACGTCGCCGCGACTGGCGTCCACCTCGCGATCGAGCGTGATCGTGACGGCCCGGCGCGACGGCGCGCTCTCGACCGGCCCGACCGCGTCGAACACTTCCTTCACCTTCGCGCGAATGTTGGCCGGCATGACGGCGATCTCGTCGCCCACAGCAATCTGACCGCCGGCGATGGTGCCCTGGTAGCCGCGAAAGTGCATGTTGGGCCGGCTGACGATCTGCACCGGCAGCCGGGCCGGCGCTTCGCTCTCGCGCGGGTCGGTCACGTCGAGCCCTTCGAGCAGTTCGAGCATGGGCAGCCCGTCGTACCACGGCGTCTTGTCGGACACGTGCGTGACGTTGTCGCCCAGCAGCGCGCTCATCGGGATCGCGTGGACATCGGTCAGGCCGATCTGGCGATTGGCTTCATTGAAGTCGGCCACGATCTTGTCGAACTTCGGTTTGCTCCAGTCGGCCAGGTCCATCTTGTTGACGGCCAGCACCACGTGGCGGATGCCCAGCAGCCGGACGATGAACGCGTGCCGGCGGGTCTGCGTGACCACGCCGTGCCGGGCGTCGATGAGCAGGATGGCGACGTCGGCCGTGCTCGCACCGGTGGCCATGTTGCGGGTGTATTGCTCGTGGCCGGGACAATCGGCGATGATGAAGTCGCGGCGCGGCGTGGAGAAGTAGCGGTACGCGACGTCGATGGTGATGCCCTGCTCGCGTTCCGCCTTCAGGCCGTCGGTGAGCAGGGCCAGGTCGATCTCGCCGCCGGTAGTGCCGTACCGGCCCGTCGCCTGCTTCACGCTGGCGAGCTGGTCTTCGTAAATGCCCTTGGCATCGTAGAGCAGGCGGCCGATGAGGGTGGATTTCCCGTCATCGACGGAGCCGCAGGTGACGAGGCGCAGGAGCGATTGAGAAACGGCGGTGGTGCTCACACCGGATTGATAGCGGGTTTGCGGGGCTGAATCTACAGGGGATGGCGCGGACGAATATGGATCGAGACTGACACCGGCACGCCTTACCCGAGCTGCTCGGCCAGCGCGACAATGATGCCCTCCGGCCCGCGAATGTAGGCCAGCCGGTACGTGTCGCCGTACCGCATTTCGCCGATCACCTCGGTTCCGTGCGCCCGCATCCGCGCCAACAGTTCGTCCAGATGATCGACCGCGAACATCACTCGGCGAATGCCAAGCGCGTTCACCGGCGCGTCCACAGGCCCGAACCGGATCGCCTCGGGCCTGTGGAACTTGTCCAGCTCGATACCCTGCCCATCCGGCGTCCGCAGCATGGCCAGCGTGGCCCGGACCTCCTTCAGACCGATCAGTTTCCCGACCTCGGGCCCTTCGACGGTCTGCTGTCCCTCGAGCGTCAGGCCCAGGTCGATGAAGAACGCCTTCACGGCCTCGAGGTCGTCAACCACGATCAAGACATTGTCCATCCGTTTGAGCGGCATGGCGTGTTTTACCTCACAAGTCGGGTTGGTGCAGGCGGGTATATACCTATCGGGGGGGGAATTAAGAGTCGTTAGCACTGCTATGCATACACTGCCTACGTCACCGCCAGCGAGGTAGTCTTCGTCGATGCTCTGGGCATCGTAGTGGAGGTGTTCCATGAGCATGGACATGCCGTCACCAACGCGACTGCGGCTCACGAGCTGAAGGGGCCGCATTGAGCGATCTCCAATCGCGCGAGTAACCTATGCGCAGTGTTGGGGTGCGCACGAGACGGAGAGATGTTTGGCCTCCGGGACTCGCGATGGTAAGGTGGCGGCGCAGACTGATGGATTGTTATGGCACGATCACTCGCTGGCATCGTCGGCACATTTTCCACGATTCTTGCCGATCCTCCTTGGCGATTCCAGAATCGCACAGGGAAAATGGCACCCGAACATCGTCGTCTTCATCGCTATGAGACGATGGGGACGAGTGACATCTGTGCTATGCCAATTGTTGCCCATGCTGAATCCAATGCCCATCTATATCTTTGGGTACCCAATGCACTTCTCCCTGACGGCCTGACCGTGATGAAAGCGTGGGGTTTCCAGTACAAAAGCAATTTAGTTTGGTACAAAACGCGCAAAGATGGCGGACCAGACGGGCGAGGTGTTGGGTTCTACTTTCGCAACGTCACGGAACTCGTGCTCTTTGGAACGCGCGGTCGAATGCGAACTTTGAAACCGGGCCGCACGCAAGTGAATCTTTTTTCGTCAAGGAAGGAAGAGCACTCTAAAAAGCCTGATGGACTTTACGATCTTATCGAAGCATGTAGCCCAGGGCCATATTTGGAGTTATTCGCGCGATTCCGTCGCGAGGGTTGGACGCAATGGGGTAATGAGGTCGACGAATACGAGGCACGTCGGCCGGATCATCGTGGCTATTCGCCTGCCGTCGACGCGGTAAAGTCTTCAGATTGCAGTCTCGATCTGCCGTTTCTAGCTAGGTAACGAAAATGCGAGTCAGATGATACTGCAAGCAGTCATTTGAAATTGCGTGTGCTCGATGCCGGTTAAGTTTCGCAAGCGGAGCAGGTGCCGATCCGTGCGGTGCAACTATCTTTAGGGTGCCAGGTTCAATGGAAATCCCTCCTCGATCAAGCTGGCGATGGTGATTGGGGCACAGCGACAGCATGTTCGGAGTTGTGTCGGGCCCATTGTGCGGCTCTCCGAGTGGCCTTACGTGACCGTAATCGACTGTCGGCTCTCTGTGGCCGCCATACAGTGTCTGGCCACATATCTGGCACGCGCGGCTATACCACCCTTGCACTATGTGTTTGTTCTGCGTCGAACGAATTAGTCTTGAAGCCAGCGCGGTTCGTCTACCCGCAGGCGTTGTTGGAACGGTTGACCGCTCTTGGGCAGACTCCTGCGTCGCCGTCAGTAGAAACCGCTGCTGAGAAAGGTAGAGCGATGCCGCTCCATCGACTACAGAATTGAGCCAGTCAAGTCCGAGGCCGGCAAGTCGGTGGACTTCGTGTTCCTTCGCCGCTGCAACTAGGCCCTGTCTCAAAACCGTTGAACCTGCCGATATCCCTCCATGACGACATGGAGGTCGGCACGCATGAAACGACACGCGCTCACGGACGAGCAATGGGAACGGGTGAAGCCGTTGATCCCGGCGAAGGACGCCAAGACCGGGCGGCCGGCACGCGACCCGCGGCTGATGCTCGACGCCTCGTTCTGGATCCTCGCCACCGGTGCGCCGTGGCGTGACCTGCCCGAACGCTTCGGGCCGCACTCGACCGCACACCGGTACTTCAGCGCGTGGCGGAAGGCCGGCGTCTTCGATCGCATCGTCGACGCCCTGCAGGTGAAGCTCGACGACAAGGGGTACATCGACTGGCAGCTCTGGTGCGTCGACGGCGCTTCCGTCCGAGCCACGCGTGCCGCGGCCGGCGCCGACAAAAAAGTCTCGACCGGCACCCCGACGAACCCGAAGACCACGCGTTGGGTCGCAGCAGAGGCGGGTTTGGATCGAAGTTCCACGTTGTCACTGACGGTGCGGGAACTCCGCTCGCCGTCGAAGTCACTGCGGGACAGGTCCACGAGTCGACGCGGGCCGAGTCGGTCATCGGACAGGCCGTCGCGCGACTGATCGGCCAGCGTCGGGCGGCGCGGGAGCGAAGGCACAAGCCCAGGCAACTCGCGGGCGACAAGGGGTACAGCGTGCAGCGCCTCCGCGACTGGTTGGCCGGGCAGAAGATCGATGCGGTGATCCCGCACAAGGACAACGAGTTGGCGCGTCATGACCGGGGCGTGTGGTTCGACAAGCTGACGTACCGGGACCGGCACGTGGTGGAGCAGTGCGTCGGCTGGCTGAAGGAGAACCGCCGCATCTGCACGCGGTTCGAGAAGTTGGCGGTAAACTTCCATGGGATGCTTCAACTGGCGATGATCAAGCGATACCTGAAGCTACTGTTTTGAGACAGGGCCTAGCGTGTCAACGTCTGCCTCTGGATGGTGAATGACGTATCGATCGAAGAAAAGTCGTAAGGCAAGTGGCCCCCAATGATGCCCGTATGTGACGAAAAGCCCGGTAGGGCTGACGTCAAACTGGGCTTGCTCAAAGAAGTATGCGAAGTTGGTAGCGAATTTCCGTTGCCCGCCCGTTAGGGCGATGTTCCATCGAACCCATGGGATGATCTCGCGATCAACATCAACGCCCGCTGCTCGCCACCCTTGGCCATTGTGTAGTACTTGTCTGGCAAACTCGTTCTGAGCCGGTGCCGGCGACCGGTAAGCCACCTTCAGTCGTTGACCTGGCATGTTGAGAAGCAGGGCAAACAGATACAGTCGCGCGAGCGTGGGGCCGTAAGGTTCAGACAGCGTAGTCTGTATGAGAGCATCATCAGCGATGTATTCGGTCCGACCGACCAAGCGCGTCGCGACAAAGAACTGAATGATAACGAGACGCCGACTTGCCAGCGAACTCGGCAGCCGGGCTTCGAACTCGTGTAGTGTCGTACCTGGTCGATATGCAGTCCGTATTGCCGCGTGGAGGTGTTCCAAGCCTCCAAGGTTCTTTGTGAAGCTCAGTGGCCGATAAGGCACAATGTCGCGTCTCCTGTAATTAGCTTCTCCGACTTTCGCAAAGAATCAACCATTCCTGCTTGAGCGAAGGAATCGACCGGCAGAGACGCTGGACATCGCCGCGTCGATTCGCGGCATTCATCCATCAAGTCGGCTGATTTCCCACCTTGACGGCCACCCGGACCCGCTCGTCATACTACAGCGTTCGCCTTGCTCCTTGGCAATCAGAGTTCGCGTGGAGGCCCGGCCGAACGGAGTGGCCCGAATGTCCCAAAATGTCCCGGAATGGCGATTTTGTGAGGGGGCACCCCGTTCGGTCCCGAACGCTCGGCAGGGCAGGGGGTTGGGGCAATGCTTATCCGCCCTGACGACCGCATTCGCTGAATGCCGGACGCGATCGGCTCTCAAGCGATAGGACATCGCAGCCCAAACGCGTCGGCTGCGCTCGTTCGGCCATTCCCGAGCGTCTTCGCTTCAACTGGGTCGGGGACAATAAAAGAACCCCACCCGGCGCGAACGCCGAGCGGGGTCTTGGGGGCGGATGATTCTGTCGGAGATGACTGCGCAATTACACGTACGTGTCGCCTTCCAGGGCGTTGAAGTCGTTGGGCTGATCCTTGTTGGTCACGCCGCCATTGCCGAGGACCAGTTCCGTGCGGAACGTGTCCGCGTCGCTGCCACCGGCGAGGATGTCGGCCAGGCCGTCGGCGCCGCCGTCGAGCGAGTCCTTGCCTTCATGGCCGACGAGCACATCTAGGCCGGTGTTGCCATGCAGGCTGTCGTTGCCCGCGTTGCCGCCCAGCGTGTCGTTGCCGCTGTCGCCCCAGAGGTCGTCGTTGCCTTCGTTGCCGACCAGCCAGTCGTTGCCGCCGTTACCGGTGAGGTAGTCGTCGCCGGTTTCGCCGTAGAGGCTGTCGTTGTTGTCGCCGCCGTAGACCGCGTCGTTGCCGACGTTGCCGTGGAGGACGTCATCGCCCGCGTTGCCATAGACGATGTCGTTGCCGTCGCCGGCGAAGACACTGTCGTTGCCGGCGTCGCCGTAGACGGTGTCGTTTTCGGTGCCGGCGTAGACGGTGTCGTTCTGGTTGCCGCCGCTGATGAAGTCGGCGCCTTGCTCGCCGCTGAGTTCGTCAGCGCCGTCGTCGCCGTAGAGCCAGTCGCCGCCTCGGCCGCCGCCGATCGAGTCGTTGCCTTCGTTGCCGTGGATGGTGTCGACGCCGTCGTTCGGGTCGGTGTTCGAGCCGCCCCAGATGCGGTCGTCACCCTTGCCGCCGTTGATTTTGTCGGCACCGGACTGGCCGTTGATGAGGTCGTTGCCGCCCGCGCCGAAGACGGTGTCGTTGCCCGTGCCGGCGGTGATCATGTCGTCGCCGTGCTCGAGCGTGCTGTTCTCCGCGAGTGCGACGTCGCCGTAGATGAGGTCGTTGCCGCTGCTGGTGTCGATGGTGTCGTTGCCGGCGTTTCCGTAGACGGTGTCGTTACCGCCATACGTCCAGATGAAGTCGTTGCCGCCGATCATTTCGTTGAGCTGCGCCAGCGGCCCGGTCGCGGCGAGTTCGGCCCAGGTCATGTCGCCCCAGACCAGGTCGTTGCCGCTGCCGGTCATGACGGTGTCGTTGCCCAAGCCGGCGTCGACGCGGTTGTTGCCGCTGCCGGCGTCGAGGCTGTCATCGCCGTCGCCGCCGACGATGTAGTCGGGGCCAGCTTCGCCGTACGCGGTGTCACGGCCGGGACCGGCGTTGATGTGGTCCCATGCGTTGCCGCCGTTCAGCTTGTCGTTGCCCAGCCCGCCGTTGATCTCGTTCGGGCCGGCCTGACCGTAGATGACGTCGTTGCCGTCGTCGCCATTGAGGAAATCGTAGTTGTGCCAATAGCCCTTGGAGTCGACAGTGCCCTGCGAGTCGCTGCCCCAGAGGGTGTCGTTGCCTTCGCCACCGCCGGCCGTGCACGGGATGTCCCACGACGGCTCATAGTTGGCATTGGTCCCCTTGCCATATTGGAAGGAGCCCTTCATCTCAAAGTAGTCGTTGCCCTTCTTGCCGTCGAAGGCCACACCCCAGACGGCCGGCTGGTTGTCCGGCTTCTGCTTGTACCACATGTCGGTATAGAAGATCAGCTTGCCGTGATCGGTGACCATCAGCTGGTCTTTGTATTGCGATGCGAACGGATGAACGATCTGCACGATGACCTCATCCGAGCCATCGGTGCCGTCGATATAGACGTACGGACCGGACTGGTGCGCCGACACCGACAGCAGCCGGCGCGTCTCGAGTGACTCGTGATGCGACCGGGTAGACGTACGACGCGATTGCTTGGAAGCACGACGCATGACTGAACTCCTCGCCAGGCGAGTCCGGCGAATGGTGTGCTCGGACACGGCAGGCATTGACCGATCCGGCCACTCGTCGCCGACTTGGCGGGAGTTCACGCTCACGCGTGCCGAACCGACCGTTGCTGACGCGAAGCACTATCCGCTTACGATGAAAGACCCTCAATTGCCCTGAACCGGTCGACCGTCGACCGCCACAAATCGTGTTTTGATAGAAAGTTAGGGGCGTGACATCACGCCCCTGCCTCGAAAAGGCAAGAGCCGTGACGGCACGAGGGCCGCCACTGGCCAATACACCAGTGCACGGTCCGATCCTCAGCTTTTTATATAAGTATTCGCGCCTCGAAGACGGCTACTTCAGTTCGCCCGGTTCGAGCGTGGCCGTGCCAACGATGCGCGCTCCAGCGATGGTGATCTCGGCATGCGTGCCTTTCCACGAGCCGTCGGGCTGACGATCGAAGCGGTAGATCGACCCGACGTCGGCCGCGCCCTTCGAGGGCAGCAGCGTGTAGGTTCGCTGCGAAGGCTCGACGCTCAGCATCGCATAGCCGGTGCGGTCGCCGTCGGTCCAGCGGAAGTCATCGGAAGGCTTGTCGACGATGATCGCGTGGCCGTTGGGAAGCAGGATGCGGTCGACCGAGGGAAGCTTCGCCGGCTCGGGCGAGGTGTGACAGCCGACGATCAAGGTCAACGATGCAAGGGTGAGCCATCCAAGTCGCATTGAGTCGCTCCCTTTTTCGCGCCGTCGCTTCAGCTCAAAAATACCCTTCGCGTTTCTTCTCTTCCATCGAACCTTCTTTGTCTTTGTCGACGACGCGGTTCTCGCGCTCGCTCTTGCGGGCGGCTGCGACTTCCGCGATCAGGCCATCGATTTCGGTGACGTCGCTTTCGACGCAGCCGGTGCAGAGCTGGCAGCCGAGGCTGCGGAAGCGGACGTTGCAGGTCTCGATCTTCTCGTCCCCCTTGGGTTTCACGATGTCGTGAGCCATCAGCATCGTTCCGCCGCGTTTGATGACGGGGCGTGGGGCGCTGAAATACAGCGGCACGATCGGCAGCTTGTGGGCTTGGATGTACTGCCAGACGTTCAGTTCGGTCCAGTTGCTGAGCGGGAAGACGCGGAAGCTGTCGAGCGGCGCGTGCGTGGCGTTGTAGAGGTTCCACAACTCGGGCCGCTGGTTCTTGGGGTCCCACTGCTGGTGGCGGTTGCGGTAGGAGAAGATGCGTTCCTTGGCGCGGGACTTTTCCTCGTCACGCCGCGCGCCGCCGAACGCCGCGTCGAAGCCGTAATGCTGTAGGCCCTTCACGACGCCGCGGGTTTTGAGCAGGTCGGCGCACTGCGTGCAGGACCAGTTGGCGGGGTCGTGGCCGATCTGGTCGAGGGCTTCTTCGTTCTTGTAGACGATCAGTTCCGCGCCGTAGTCCTGCGCGATCTTCTCGCGGTAGGCGTACATCTCCGGAAACTTGAAGGTGGTGTCGACATGCATCAGCGGAAAGGGCAGCTTGCCCGGGCGAAACGCGCGCCAGGCGACGTGCAGCATGCACATGCTGTCCTTGCCGATGCTGAAGAGCATGACCGGCTTCTCACACTCCGCGACAACCTCGCGGATGATGTGAATAGACTCGTCTTCGAGATGCCGAAGGTGCGGCGGGGTTGCGGTTCCGATGGAGGGCATGGGTTCGAAATCCTAATGCCCAAGTCCCAATGCCCAATCACGTATCCGAAAAACCGTCCCCATTGGGCATTGGGGCTTGGTCATTGGGCATTCGAGGGGACAATAGCGTCATCAACTCGAAAAGCAATGGATTCCCGATTTCCCGATAGGCGATTGATTTATCGCGGCGATTCCACTACGGTCCCCCCTCCACTATGCGCACCGAACGCCCTGAACCTGTCTTCAAGACCGACCCGGCTCAGTACAACGAGGTCGAGAAAACCAAGCTCGCGGGCGTGAAGGCCGGCGCGGACGGCGCGGCCGAGGTGTTCGGCACGCTGATGGAAGACTTCCGCAACTTCGCCTCGGGCGATGTTGGCCATGACACCGAAGCCCTCGCGAAGAGCCATGGCATCTACCTCGAATACAACCGCGCCAAGACCGGCAAAGAGAAGGACTGGATGTACATGGTCCGCCTCTCGTCCCCCGGCGGCGGGCCGTTCACGCGGAAGACTTGGCGCGTGATCGATGAGATCAGCCGAAAGTACACGCCCGCGCCGGGCGGCGTGCCGAGCATCCGTCTTACCACCCGCCAGAACGTGCAGTTCCACTGGGTGAAGAAGGAAGACCTCATCAAGGTCGTCGGCGAAGTGGCCGCCACCGGCTTCCTCGGCATCAACGGCTGCGGCGACAACACCCGCAACGTGATGGCCTGCCCGCTGTCGCGCTTCAGCACCGTCTACAACGCCGTAGCGGCCGCCCACAAGTACGGGAAGTACTTCGAACTGCCCGTCGCCCCGCACATCCAGATCTTCGCGATCGATCCGAATGTCACGCGCTTCGACGGCACAAACATCGCCGAACCGCGCAAGGAATCGTTCGAGTACGGCCCCAACCTGCTGAACCGCAAGTTCAAGATCGCCTTCACTGCTGCGCACCGGAACCTCGTCACGGGCGAGATCGAGAAAGACAACTGCGTCGAGGCTCTCACTAACGACCTGTCCGTCGCGCCGATCATCGAAAACGGCAAGGTCGTCGCTTTCCAGGCGTACATCGGCGGCGGGCAGGGCGAGAAGAACGGCAAATCGACCGCGTCCATGCTGGGCGAGCCCGTCGCGATCTTCACGCCGGAGAATCTCACCAAGGGCCTCGACTCGATCGTGAAGGTCCACCAGGAGTGGGGCGACCGCGCCAACCGTCAGTGGGCACGCATCAAGTACGTCGTGTGGCGCAAGGCATCCCGTGGTATCAGGATCGCCTGCGTGAGCGCGGCGCGACGTTCGAGTTGCCGAACAAGGACCTCGACATCGGTGCTCGCAAGATGCACCACGGCTGGAGCACGCAAGAGAGCAACGGCAAGCTGGCGTACGGGATGTATGTCGAGTGCGGCCGACTGGTCGATCGCGACGGCTCGGGCCGGGACGACGGCAGCGGTGCGACGTCCACCGCCGGCAACGCCGAAAAGCTTCAGACGCTCGTGCGCGACGTGATGGAGAAGTTCGACGTCGAACTGCAAATCACGCCGAATCAGGACCTGCTGTTCACGAACATCGAGCCGGCGGCCAAGCAGGACTTCGAGGCGTTCATCCACGATTCGAAGTACAGCTACGGCACCCGCAACGGCAAGCCGTACAGCAAGCTGCGGCTGCTCAGCGGCGCGTGCGTCGGCCTGCCGACGTGCCGGCTCAGCTACACCGACAGCGAGCAGTTCGAGCCCGAACTGATCGATCAACTTGAAGCGATGGGTTACGGCGACCTCTCCGAATCGATCGGCATCACCGGGTGCGAACGGCAGTGCTTCCGTCCCGGCACGAAGTCCATCGGCTGGATCGGCCAAGGACCGAATCTCTACATGCTTAAGGTCGGCGGCGACGAAGGCGCGCGGCATCAAGGCGTGCCGCTCGTCGATGGCGAGAAGCTCTACCTGCGTCAGGTGCCGCGTCAGCATGTTGCCACGGTGTGCGCGGTTCTGTTTGACAACTACCTCGCGAACAAGAAGGATGGCGAGGACTTGGGCGCGTTCCATCGTCGAATCGGAACACTGGGCGTCCTGAACCACCTGCGCGAAAACCCGAAAACCGCCGCCCTCACTGTGAAGGGCGCGCCGGCCGCGTTCATTCCGGAAAAGCACGCGATCTGATGTCGGACGCGCTGGATCAATATCGTGGCACGGGCGTCTCGCCCGTGATTCAAGACACGGGCGAGACGCCCGTGCCACGACAACTGACAGCTGCACTGAAGGAATGGTTGAGCGTTGTCGATGCCCTCGAAGCGGGTCGCACCGCGCTGATCGTCCGCAAGGGCGGCATCCTCGAAGCGAAAGCGGGCTTCAGGCTGGAACACGATCGTTTCTTCCTTTTGCCGACGAAGTGGCACGAGCAGGAGACGGCCGGCACGCTTGATCCGAAGTCGTTCGAGCTGCCCAAGCCGATCGTGCGAAGCTACGCGGAAGTGATCGACGTTCGCAGCTTCGAGCCCGGCGACGACCTTGCCCCCATCGAAGGCCTGCACGCGTACCTGCCCGAGCAGCTCGCCAAGCGGCGGAACTTCAAGCCGAAGTTGCCGCTGCACGCGATCGTGGTGCGCGTCATGAAACTGCCCGCGCCGATCAATCTGACCGGCGCGTCAATCGAAGGATGCAAGAGTTGGGTTGAACTGCCCGAAGCGTACGACGTGACAGGAGCTGTTCCCGTGTTGAATGACGATGTGATCCGTTCGAAATCCCCGACACGCGCGACTGCGTTTACGCTGGTCGAGTTGCTGGTCGTGATCGGCATCATCGCGATCCTGGTCGCGCTGCTGTTGCCGTCGCTAGCCGCGCGCGAAACGCCGCCCGGGCGGTGAAGGCGTCCTCGGACATCCGCCAGCTCACCATCGCGTATCTGCAATACGCCGAGCGTCACAAGGGAACGCTTCTGCCCGGTTACCTTCCGAGCGGCGCGCCGGGCGTGTGGGACCCGAAGACGCAGCAGCTCATCGGTCCGCCGTCGTTCGTGGTGTCGCAGCGGCGCTGGCCGCTCCGGCTGGCGCAGTTCTCGCCGGATATCTGGCGGCTGATTCGCCCGCAGTCGGACGTGCTTTATGAATTCCGCCGCGGCGTGAGCGGCTACGAAACGATGACGACCTATCCGGTCTTCGGTCTGAACGCGGTCTTCCTCGGCGGCTACGACTCGACCGTCAAGGACCCGACGCTCGGCTCGCTCGACACCACCGGCGCGCCGATCACCACGGGCAGGCCGGCGATCTTCAAGCTGTCGCAGGTCCGCAAGCCGACGCAGCAGATCGTGTTCGTCGAAACCCGCATCGCCGACAACGGCAAGCCCGCGCAGCTCGTCGATTCCAACGGCGAAATCCTTGGCTTCCACAACGTCATGCCGCCCCGCGCCGGCGGCCAGCGCTGGACGGCCGGCGCGAAGAACACAATCACCGTGATCGAACGCAGCATCTCGGTGGGCCAGCCGTATTCGCGCGCGGCGGGCTGATCCCGACGTCGTTCCTCGACGGACACGTCGAGCGGCTGTCGCCGAGCCAGCTCAACGACATGCAACGCTGGACGCCGAAGGCCGACCGACCCGATTGGGACTACGTGCCGTGACCGCACAAATGCCGAACCGCAAAACCATTGAACCGTCCCCGGAGTTTGAAATGTCTGAAGTGACGTCCGTTTCCATTGCCCGTCCGAACGCGATCGTGTCGACGCTCACCCGCCCGGTGGCCGTCACCGTCGCCGGTGTCGCGACGATGTTTCTGGCCAACAAGCTCATCGCCGCCACGGGCGAAGCACTGCATCTGCCGCAGATGTGCTGGCAGATGCTGGCGGTCCGATCGGCCTTGCTGGGCGCGGTGGCGTCGACGCTGCTCGTGATCCGCTGTGATCGGTTGGCGATCTTCGGCGTCCTGTACGGCCTGACGCTGGTGCTGGCGCACTTCTCCTGGCCACTGCTGATCAGCGCGACGCTCGCGGGCGTGCTTGCTGCGGGCGTGCGGTGGGCACTCCGGTCCCGCGAATCATTCGTCGCGACATTGCTGCCTGTACTCACGCTATCAGTTGTGCTCACCGGCGGAAGCCTGTTTAAAGCGATCGAGAAGGGCACATTCGGTTCGTACTCGACCGACGTGTTGCTCCGCGCCAGCGTGACCGTCGCGATCGGCGCGATCGTGTGGGGCATCGCGCGTCTGGTTCGCTCGAAGTGAGCAATCGTTAATGAACACTCGAAAGCCCACGGCAGTGCCGTGGGCTTTTTGCATTGAAGCCTGCACGTCGCGTCTGCTTCTGCATAGACGACGCATCGTTTTTGGATACGATCCGACCTTCGAGGTTTGCACCCTATGCCGATCGAGCCTGTCCTGCTGAAGCGCATCCCGACCGACCCGTCCCAGCGCAAGCTGTTCCTGTACGACGACTACGTCGCCACGGGCGGCTACTCCGCGCTGCGCAAGGCGCTGGACATGACGCCCGACGACATCATCAAGCTCGTCACCGACAGCGGCCTGCGCAGGCGCGGCGGTGCGGGCTTCGGCGCGGGGCAGAAGTGGTCGTTCATCCCCAAGGAAAAGAAGGGGATGCACTACCTGACCGTGAACGCAGACGAGTCCGAACCGGGCACGTTCAAAGACCGCTACCTCATCGACCACGACCCGCACCAGTTGCTGGAAGGCATCGCCATCGCGTCGATCGCAACGCAGGTGGATGTGGCTTACATCTTCATCCGCGGCGAATACCACCGTCAGGCGAAGGTGCTCGAAGTCGCCATCAAGGAGGCGTACGAGAAGGGCATCTTCGGGCAGGGCGGCATCTTCGGCAGCAAGTACAAGGTCGAATGCTACGTGCACCGCGGTGCCGGCGCGTACATCTGCGGTGAAGAGACGGGCCTGCTGGAAGCGCTCGAAGGCAAGCGCGGCTGGCCACGCAACAAGCCGCCGTTCCCGGCGATCGCCGGCGCGTTCGCAAGGCCCACGGTCATCAACAACGTCGAGACGCTCGCGTGCGTGCCGCACATCGTGGAACGCGGCGCGGCCTGGTTCAAGACGATGGGCACGCCCAGCTCGCCCGGTCCGAAGCTGTTCGGCAT
Source organism: Tepidisphaeraceae bacterium (assembly GCA_047600945.1). Taxonomy (GTDB): domain Bacteria; phylum Planctomycetota; class Phycisphaerae; order Tepidisphaerales; family Tepidisphaeraceae; genus JASGKC01. The sequence continues at coordinate 652,009 of JASGKC010000001.1, forward strand.
GAGCGGCCACGTCAACAAGCCGGGCGTCTATGAAGACAACCTCGGCATCACGCTGGACTACGCGATCAACACGCTGGCCGGCGGAATGAAGGGCGGCAAGTACAAGGCCAGCATCTGCGGCGGCATCAGCATGGGCGTGCTCGGACCGAACCAGCTCGACATCAAGCTCGACTTCGACGATGTGAGATTCCGCGGCGGCTGCCTCGGCCTGGGCACGGCCGGCATGATCGTCATGAACGAGCACACCGACATGGTGAAGGCGCTGCGCAACTGCGTCCGCTTCTATGCCCACGAAAGCTGCGGCCAGTGCACGCCGTGCCGCGAAGGCAGCGCGTGGATGCGCAAGATCCTCGACCGCATCCTCGAAGGCCACGGCAAGGCCCGCGACCTCGACATGCTCATGGAGCTCGAAAAGACCATGGGCATCATGCCCGGCACGACCATCTGCGGCTTAGCCGATGGAACCGCCTGGGCGACGCGCACGTTCATCAACAAGTTCTACGACGAATTCGCGGCGCGGTGTCCGGAAGAAGCGGTGAAGCGCATGCCGCTGACGATCAGCAAGGGGAATTTGAACGTCAGCACGCCGATGGGGAGCAACACGCGGTGAGTCGCATTTTGTGCTCGCGCCGAATTGAGTCGACGTAGCATGAGCGTCCCGCTCATGCTACGAAGCAAGAGGGGCGCAATGTGGGTTGAAGCGACCGAACTAGCGAACAAGCCCGGACAACTCGTCACCGTGGAAGCGTGGTTCGAAACTACGCCACGGTTTGGTCCGTCGCGAGGAAAGACGATCCAATTCGCAGACACCTACGTTGGCATCTCATCATGCGACGTGACGGCTGAACAGTACGAAGCCGATACGACTCCAGTGACATGGCGTTTCTCTCGCGGACTGACCAGTGGTGGCGACGATCTTCAACAGTCACCGTCGGTCGTTCTCAAAACCATCACGCTGCCTGCCGACACCAAAGAACTAGTCAAAATCCTCTCAAAGCGCTTGGGCGCGATCTACGTTCGATGTCGGTGGTGGGTGTGGTCGCCGAGTGCACCGATCGTGTCGGGTTAGCTCGACCTTCCCCTGAACTACACACGTTCCACATCGCGTGATTCCGCGACAGGTTTTCGAACACTTTGGCGTTTGATCTTCCAGCTTCGCGCCGCTGCGAGCGTCTCCTCCCACGCCAGCTTTGGCACGTCCCACAGTGCGCAGCACAGCCACACCAGCGCCACCGTCACGATCGCCCAGCCCATCGCGGGGAAGGTGGGCGGCACGATGCGGAAGATTTGGCGGCCCAGCGTCGGCGAGTAGTCGGCCAGGAACGCCTTGGCGCCGTACCACGACAGCGTCTGCATCAGCGACATCACCGTCTGCGCGATCGTCAGGAAGATCGCCATCAGCAGGTACTCGCGCCGCAGCGCCACCGCCGCGGCCAGCGAGGCGAGGGCGCCCCACAGGAGATACCGCTCGTGCATCCGCGGCCCCAGCGCGAAGAAGGCGATCCATGGCAGCGCGATCGCCGCGAGGAACCGCGCATCCCCGCGCCGGCCGTACACCGTGGCCGCGATTCCCGCCGCGATCATTGCCAGAATCACCATCCCGGACATGAACCGTTCGAGCGTCGGCGTGTACGATCCGATTGTCGCGAAGCCCACGGGCGACTTCACCCCGTAGCCGTAGTCCACTTCAAGGATGCCCGCCAGCGAACTCGCCCCGCCCACCTGAAGTCCGTCGAACTTGGCGATACCGCCCGCGATGCCGACTGTGTACCAGTCCATCGCGCCCGGTTTCAGCGCAGCGCTGGTCCACAGCGCGAGCGTCAAACCGACGATCGCGCCGAACCCCGCAACCCAACGCATCCGCTTCGAGAACGCCTTGCGTCGCCAGGCGATCACGCCCACGACGGCCGGCACGAGCAGCGCCGCGCCGATCACGCACGCGATCCGTCCCGTGCTCGCCCCGACGATCCACGGCGACACCAGCACGCCCGCCATCACCATGAAGCCGAGCGCCCACCGCAGGATCGGCGTCACTCGACACTGCGTGATCGCCCAGACGACGAAGAACGGCACGACGATCAGTTCCTGACCCTTGAACAGCGCCCCGGTCGCGAGTAGCGCGCCTGCGGTCATCCACGCGTTGCGGGTGCAGCAGAAGACGGCCCAGACGAAGAAGGGCGTCACCCACACGTCCCAGGTGGGCCGCCCGTGCGCGCTGATGAGCGAGGCCGGGTTGAACCACGCCAGCCCCGCCGCGATCAGCCCGAACCACGCGGCCAGCACCCAGCCCGGCGGCCTGCCGCGACGGCGGGCGTCGCGACGCATCCAGTCGAACGTCAGCGCGAACAGGCCGGCCGCGGTCAGCCATTCCATCAGCGTGTTGAACTGAAGCAGGGGCCGATTGAACGCGTAGTCGTCCGTCCACGCCTTCGCGCCGTTCGCCATGCGCGACTTCGCCCAGAGCGTCATCACGCCCAGCCGCAGGGGCATGTAGTCCAGCGCGTTGCGTTCGCGCCGATCGGGCACGACCACTTTCGAGTAGAGGCCGACGTAGCCGTCCTTCGCGGCGATCGAACCCCAGCGCCAGGCGTTTTCCATGTCGGGGCGGAAGCGGATCGGGATCGTGTCGATCCAGGCGCGTTCACGCAGTCGATACCCCGCAAACGTCATCGCCAGCGCCATCACCGCCAGCAGGCCGACGTGCACAACGAGCGTCAGGCGTCTCTTCATATCACGTGACGCTATCAGCCGGCCGCATTTTGAGCACGCGCGCCCCACCCACTACCCGGCCGACTTGACGGCGGTGCGACAAACCGCACACCACCATCTTCCCCCGACGCGCCAATGTCGTATCCTGCCCGGTCCTATGAGCAAGCCCGTGGCGATTATCGTGCGTGATGGTTGGGGTCGGAATCCGAGTGCGAAGTGGGACAACGCCAACGCCGTCCACCTCGCAAAGAAGCCCGTGTGCGACGCGCTGCTGCGCGACTACCCCAGCACGCTGATCGCCACCAGCGGCTTCGACGTCGGCCTGCCCGAAGGGACGATGGGCAATTCCGAGGTCGGCCACCAGAACATCGGCGCGGGCCGTGTGGTTGACCAGGAATCGGTCTTCATCACCAAGCAGATTCGTTCGGGCGAATTCCTGAATAACGTCGAAGTGAACGCCTGCATCGATCATGCCAAGCAGACCGGTGGCAACCTGCACCTGTTCGGCATCGTGTCGGACGCCGGCGTGCACGGGCTGCTGGAACACCTGTTCGGCTGCATTGCAGCCGCCAAGCATCGCGGGCTGACCCGCGTGTTCCTGCACGCCTTCACCGACGGCCGCGACACGCCGCCCAACTCGGGCCTTGGCTACATCATGGAAGTCGAGAAGGCGATGAAGGACCTGGGCGTCGGCAAGATCGCCACGGTGAGCGGCCGCTACTGGGCGATGGACCGCGACAACCGCTGGCCGCGCGTGGAGAAGGCGTACCGCGCCATCACGCTCGGCGAAGGCCCCGGCTTCGATAGCGCTGAAGCGGCCGTCCAGCACTACTACAACCATCCGTCCGACAGCAACCTCAAGGGCGACGAGTTCGTCACGCCCAGCGTCATCATCGACCCGCACACCAAGCAGCCGCTCGCGACCGTCAAGGACGGCGACAGCGTCCTGTTCTACAACTATCGCGGCGACCGCCCACGCCAACTCACCAAGGCGTTCATCCTCGACGACTTCACTGGCTTCCCGCGCACCAAGCTCAAGCTGCACTTCACCACCATGACCGCGTACGAGGCGGGCCTGCCCGTGCACGTGGCGTATCCGAAGCCGCCCAAGATGCAGAACATCCTCGGCGAATACGTCAGCAAGCTCGGCAAGAAGCAGTTCCGCTGCGCCGAGACCGAGAAGTTCCCGCACGTGACGTTCTTCTTCAACGACTACCGCGAAGAGCCATTCCCCGGCGAAGACCGCGTGATGGCCCCGAGCCCGAAGGACGTGAAGACCTACGACCAGAAGCCCGAAATGGCCGCGTACGAAATCACGGCGGCGGTGGTGGCGGCGATCGAGAGCGGCAAGTACGACCTGCTGGTGATCAACTTCGCCAACGGCGACATGGTCGGCCACACCGGCAACCTGCCGGCCGCGACCAGGGCGATCGAGATCGTCGACGAATGCGTCGGCAAGGTGCTGGCCGCGCTCAAGAAGGCGGGCGGCAGCGCCATCGTGACGGCCGACCACGGCAACGCCGAGCAGATGATCGACCCCACCACCGGCGGCCCGCACACGGCGCACACGACCTACACGGTCGAACTGATCGTGGCCGACGACCGCTTCAAAGGCCGCCAACTCCGCACCGGCGGCCGCTTGGCCGACGTCGCCCCGACGGCCCTGCAAATGATGGGTTTGCCGGTGCCGGATGGGATGACGGGCAAGTCGCTGATCGAGTGAGCCTGTGGCGAATCGCGATGCCGCTGGCGATGCGCCTCCCCGGCGATGAGAATCGAGCCTCCTGCCTGACGCAGTGGCGTGAGGCAGAACTCAACTCGCACGCCAAGGGGATGATTCGCGATGGACCCGCAGAGCACCGACGCCGCGCCGCCACTGCCGCTCAGTTATGCCAGTGGGAATGAGTCCGACGGACTCGATGTCTGGTGCCGCCACATCCTGCGGCTCGGCGGAATTCTACTGATGCTCACGGCGCTGTGCGGATGCGTCGCCGCTATCGCCGGAGTGCTGTACAGGCTTCGATTCGGCGTTCCGGCTGGGCGCTGGGGCGTCGTTCTGATGCCAACGATTCCCGTCGCCCTCGACGGCATTCGTCTGCTGGTCGGGTGGTTCGCGTGGCGCGCCGGCGTGACCGAGCCGACGCGCCGAGTCAAACAGCTCGTCATCGCGTTCTCGATCGCATCGATCATTGCAGAGACTGCGTATATCGCCTGGTTCATTTCGAACGCCACCGTGCCGGGCCCTCTAGTAGTGGTGATGTGGATGCTGGCAACGCTGGGTCGCTGCGGCCTGCAGTGTGTTTTTTTGATCGTGGGCCTGCGTCCGCTCCAGGACGGATATCGACTCTTGACGGCCGTGGGCGCCGCGACTGTAGCGCTATTGGTTTGTCAGTGTGATCAGTGTGACCCGCGACGCGGGTGCGGTCTCCAATCTTGACAACTACTTTCGCCACGAGCCCTGGGACTGCGTGAATGTGCTTCTGCCTGCCGTGACGCTGAGCGGATGGATCGCGCTGGTGCGTGGTGCCACACCCCGGACGCAGTGGTGCTGGCTGGTATTGGCATCGACGTTGCTTTGGGCAGGTTCGAGTGCTGTCGCCCGAACACTGTCCAGTTATTGGAGCGACAACCCTTGGTATTGGCTGTACCGAGGCGGGAGCGAAGTAAGCTACAGCATCGCGACACTGAGCATGGCGATCATTCTGCTGACCGGCAAGCGCTTCTGGCGGGACACGTCGGACGAACCACTCGCACAGTGAACCGTGTGGGGATCAACCGCCTGCTGATTGATCAACGTCACATCCCCGCCGGTTGGCTCGTCGCGGGCGGCTTCCAGCCGGGGTCGACTTGTTCTTGTAACTCGCGCAGCTTGTCGTGCCACTTTCGGCCGCCGAGGGTGTCGCCGAAGCGGATGCTTAAGCCGCGCAGATCGAGCTTGGTCGCTTCGGGGTTGTCGCCCAGCTTGAGCCGGCTGGCGAAGAGCTTGTAGTGAGCTTCCCAGAAGACGTCGTTGTCGCGCTGGACCGGGTCGGTGCCGGCCGCGTTCACGGTGACGAACGGGCCGCCCAAGGCCTGGTTGCGGATGAGCGCGTTGAACGCGTCGCGGGCGGCTTTGAAATCGCCCAGCTCGAAGTCGATGCGCGCCAGGCTCAGCCGGACGAACGGGTCGTACTGCGTGTCGCCCGGCTCGAGCGAGCCGTTCGTTCGCACCCACGGCTTTGTGCCGGTCTTGTGATCGAGCGACTCGAAGCGCGTGCGGACCTGCGAGAAGCGTTCCTTCCGCTTGGCGTCATCCGGATCGAGGTCGGCCGCCAGGCGTTGCGTCTCAGCCTCGCTGACGCGCATTGCGTACAAATACTTCCGGTACGCATCGTCGTTCGTTTTCTCGGCCCACTGGAGCAGGTAGCTGGTGAGCGTGGCTCGATTGTTCTGAAGGGTGGACATCCGCACCCGATCGCCGGCGACTTCGGCGTCGGTGAAGTCGCGTTCGAGGCGTTCGAGCATCGTGCTGACGAGCCGAATGCCGCGGCCACCACCCTTTTCGAGCAGGGTGACGAGCTGCTTGGTTGCCGAATCGGAATCGCCGGTGGCCATCAGCGACTGCACGCGGAGGAACAGCGCCTCGCCCGAGAGCGAGTCCGAACCGGGCACGCCTTCGACGAACGACTCGAAGTCGTCGAGCGTCTTCAGCGCGGCCTTGGCGTCTTTCAGATGGTTGAGCTGCAAGTCGGCGCGGATGACCGTCGCGTTCGCCACACGCGAGCGCCAGACGGCTTTCTGATCGGCATCGGCGCTGGCCTGCACGCGCTGACTGTTTTTCAGGACGACGTCGCTCAGCCGGTTCATCTCCACGACGATCGGCTCGGCCGAGGTGTTGCCTGCCTTCAGCGTGTCGAGCTGCGCCGCCAGCGCCACCAGCATGAAGTATTGCGACGCGTCGTAGTTCGCGTCGGTGTTCGGCACGAGCCGGTAGAACGCGACAGCGTCGGCCGGCTTCTGAAGCGTGTACTGAAGGTGGTAGGCCCAGAGGAACGCGAACTGGTTCCGCTCGAACGGCTTGGCCAGCGCCGTCGGCAGCAGCCGCTCGTACGCGGCCACGACGCCGGCGTTGGTCCGGTCCTGCTTGCGGAGCGCGGCCACCAGCAACTGCGCGTTGTCGAGCGCGTTCGTGGCGCGTTCGCGTGTCACTGCGTCGGCGTTGTCCTTGTACGCGTCGACGAAATCCAGGTACGCGTGGACCGCTTGCGTCTGACGATCGAGGCCGCCCAGGTCTTCGAGGAAGAAGCCCTTGAGGAAGGCCGCGTTGCCGCGCGTGCGGGCGTCGACGCCCTCCTTGCGCGACAGCACTTCGTTCGCGGCGTCGAGCGCGCGCTGCAGCGTCTCGACATTTGACTGGTACGACTCGCTCTTGCGCTTGAAGACCGCCTCGGCCTCTCCCTCGGCCAGCATCGCGCAGGATGAGCGGGTCTTCACCCGCGACCGGCGCTTTCGGATCACGCTTGGCCATCAGTTGCTGCGCGATGTCCTGTTCGAGGTCCGGGTTCTTGTTGACCATCGACAGCAGGAGCAACGACGCCTGCTTCTTCAGATCGGCCCGCGCGGACGTGCTGCCTTCGACTTCCGACCGCAGCGTCAGCACGCGATATTGCAGCATCTGGTTGACGAGTTCGGTGGCCTTGGCGTCATCGGCGTTGGCGGAGGGGTGCTGCTTCGTCCAGGACGTTAGTGCGTCGAAAGCCTTCTGCGCGGCCGTGCCGTCGCGGGCGTATAACTCGGTGACAGTGCGGAAGTAGAGCGCCTGGAACTGGGCGCTGCGATTCACCTCGTCGAATTGCTCGGCCGGCATGCCTGCGGGTGGCGTGGCCTTGGGCGGATTCTTCAGGACCGCGTCGAACGCTTCACGGCTTTTCGCATAACCGTCGGCGTCGCCGCGCAGGGCGTATAGCTTGCCGACCAGCACGCGGATGTCATTCACGAACGGGTTCTCGTCGTTCAGGTACGCCTGGAGAAACTCGACGGAATCGTTGACGGTGCTGACCCGCGCCGGGTCGGCCGGGTCGAGCGTGAGGGCGAGCTGATAGCCGAGCCGCTTCTGGACGAACGTCGCACCGTCGGCGCGGTCCTGCAACTTCTGGATGAGGTCGATTTTTTTCTGGTCGTTCGCGCTGATGCGCTCGCTGAGCCGGTTGATGTCGGCCGACGCGGTTTCGGTGCAGCGCTCCAGCAGCTTAATGACCGTCTGCACGACCGGCTTGAGCTGCTGCTGCGTCCCGCGCGAGCCGGCCCAGTATTCGAGGATGCGCGTATCGGGGTCGATGCTGTTGTTGATCAGAAGGTCGGCGTAGGTCTGGAGCTGCTCGCTGTCATTCAGCTTGGGCAGGATGAGCGCCAGCCCGTCGGCGATCTGGCGGACCATCGCTTGCCGCTCGGCCGGCTTCAGCTTGGTGGCGCTCGTCTTCAGGTTGCGCAGCGCGAGGCTGGCGCGAAGGCCTTTGCGGGTGTCTTCGGGCGTGTGCTGCGTTTCGAAGGCGCGCTCGAGCAGTTCAGGCAGGTTGCGGCGCGAGAGTTCTTCGAGGAGGGCGTTGTCATCGAGCGACGCCAAGCCGCGAGCGGCGGGTTGGGCGTGCGCGCTCGATAGCGCGAGCGTCGTGGCCAGTGCGGTGAGGAGGATTCGATGGTGCGAGCGGTGCATGGGGCTTGCGGATGTTAGTTCAGGGGCGGGCCACGAATCTCACGAATGGACACGAATGAAAACGACGAGGCGGCGTGTCATACACTCCCTCTCCCGGTACGCCGGGAGAGGGCTGGGGTGAGGGCCGAGCGAGTGCCATCGACGGCCCTCACCCTCACCCTCACCCTCTCCCGGAATACCGGAAGAGGGAACCGATCGTCATCCTGAGCGAAGCGAAGGATCTGGCGCCAGACGGAGTCGCTCGATGATCGATGGGCGCCAGATGCTTCGCTCCGCTCAGCATGACGTCATTTCCCTCCGCGCCTCCGTGGTGAATTATCTGCGAACCGTGAACGTCACCTTCTTGAACTTCGCCTGCAACGCCGCATCGTAGACGGCCATGAAATCTCGGCTCGGCACGTTCGGGGCGGGCGAGATCGCGACGGTCACGCGTTCGTTCTTGCCCTCGGCATCCGATCCGTCGTCCGTGGCCGGGATCAGGCCGGCGGCTTTCAGTTGTTCGTGCTTCTGAATCAACAAGGCCGCCACTTGTTCCGGGTCCTGCACGCCCTTGCCGTCGATGCTCGCGGTGAAGCGGTCGCCCGTGCGCGTCACGTTCACGGTGATCGTTTGGTCGAGCGGATCGGTCGAACTGGCGGCCGACTGCGAGCCTTGCTCCAGCAGGCCGGACTGCTGCTGCATGTAGCGGTCGTTGCCGATGAACTGGCCCACCAGCATCAGGAAGATGAGGATGACCATCACCACGTCGACCAGCGGCGTGAGGTTCGGACCCGATTCGAACCGGGCGGGGTTTTTGGCACCGAATCGCATGAGTAGTGGGCAGGGGGCAGTGGGCAGGGGGCAGGTTGGGAGGACTTTTCTTTTCCTGCCCACTGCTCACCGCCCACTGCTCACTAACTCTTTCCCTCCGGCGGTTTCACGTTGTGGTAGATGTTCTTGATCTTCGCCTGGTTCACGCTCACCAGCACGGGCATGAAGGCGCGGTATTCCACCGCGCCGTCGGTGCGCAGGATGATTTTCATGTCAGGCTTGCGCCTTTGAAGGTTGCGCAGGACGCGATCGAGCTGGCTGACGCCGTCCGGGCCGGGCTTGGTGTCGAGGGTTTGGACTTCGCCCTGGACGTCGTTGGCTTCGCCGGTCTTGGTGTCGACGAGGGCGCTGACGACCGGCTCACCCGACGAGTCCTGCCGCACGTTCAGCAGCAGCGTGCCGGTGAGGTCGAGCTCCTTGCCGAACTTCGCGACAGCCACCGCGATGTCCGGGTCGGCCCCGGTCGTCACGCCGATCTTGGCGGCCAGCATGTAGAACACGATCAGACACAGGAACACGTCCACCAACGGAATCACGTTGGGGTGCTCGGTGTGAGAGTCGTGGGGACGAAAGCGTTTCATAAGTGGGCAGTGGGCAGTGGGCGGGAAGAACGAGTCTTTCCTGACCACTGCTCACTTCATTGCGGGCTTCGCCGCCGGGGCCGTGCTGGTGGCTTTGCCGTCGCTGGGTTTCATGAGGCTGAGCAGTTCTTCGCTGACGATGGCGGCCCGGGTGGTCAGCTTGTCGGTCATCTGGCGCAGGATGCCGAACGCCATCAGCGCCGGCACAGCCAGGAACAGGCCCAGGAACGTGTGGGCCAGCGCTTTCGAGATGCCCGCCGCCAGCACGCCGGGGTCGGTGCTGCCGGCACTGGCCATCTTGGTGAAGGCTTCGATCATGCCCAGCACCGTGCCGAGCAGGCCCAGCAGCGGGCCCATGTTGCCGATGATGTTGAGGATTTCGATCTTCCGAAAGCTGTCGGCCGTCTGCTCGCCGACGGAAATCTCCAGCGCTTCCTTCATGCTGTTGTAGTTCGGAGCCCGCTTCAGGGCCGGGTTGATGGCCTTGCTGACAAAGCTCGGGTCGGCCTCGGTGAAGTCGATCAGTTCCTGGTACTGGCGATTGGAGATGTAGTCGCGGATCTGCGCGACCGTCGTCTCGGGCATCACCACGCTGCGGCGGGTGCGGATGAAACCCTGGATGATGAACGTCAGCGCGACGATCGACAGCAGGAAGATGATCACGAACACCGGATCGATGTTCCACGAGATCACCTGCCACAAGTTCTGCGGCACGGCCTCTTTCGCGGGCGCCACCGGCGCGGCGGGCGTGGCCTGGGCGAGTGCGTGCGGCGCGAGCATCGCGACGCCGGCGACAAGCACCGCGCCGAGCAGGGCGATGCGAAGGGTGGTCGAAGGTCGAAGGGTCATGGGTGGGGAGTGGGGATGAAGGGTTCAGGTGTGGATGAACTCACTTGGTGTCGAGCAGGTCTTCTTCGCGGACGAGTTTGAACGAGCCTGTGCCGATGTTGGCGATTTTGCTGAGAGTGTCCGAGGCGGTCTTGGTTTCGACGCTGTTGGCTTCGCTTCCGCTGACGAACAGCACGGTATTGATGCTTAGTTCCCCTTTGCGCTGCGCAACCATTTCGCTCGCGCGTCGGATGACGGCCTCGGGGTCATCGAACGCGCCGTCAGTCAGCAGGTAGATCAGTTGGGGCTCAAGCTTCGCCGCCGCATCAAGGGCGGGAACCGGTTTCGTTTGACCGCGTGCGTCGTACTTATGGGTGATGAACTCGTCGGCCTTGGTCTTGCTGGCAGGCGTCGCCATCGCGAGCGTGGACTGGAACACCGTCGGCGTTTCGTCGCGGAAGAAGACAATGCCGAACATCTGCGGCGGCTTAAGCGACTGCACCGCCCGATTCAGTTCGCGCACCAGCAACGCCTTGCGCTGACCCGTCATCGAACCCGACGCATCGCACACGTACACGACGCGTCGCGCTCCACGCGGCGTGCCGTTGAACAGGCCTTTTGTATTCCCTCCCGCTCCACCGCCCGGTGTGCCGTACTTGGCCATGCCGCCGCCGGCTTCGCCGATGCCGCCGTTCAGGCCGCCGGTGGCGCCGCCGGTCGTCCGACCCTGGCCGAGCACGGTCGTTGCGCTGGCCGCGTCGGCGCTGGCGCTGCCGGTCAGGCTGCTCAGGTCTTTCTTCTTCGTGTTCGAGAGGTCGTCACTGTCCTTGATGGTGCGGTCGACGTTCTGGGCGGCGTCGCGGGTCGGGTCGCCGGCGTCGCCGGGGTGCGGCACGCCGCCGGGGTTGGGCGAGTCGCCGAGGTCGGTGGTGGGGACGAACGTCTGCTCGACGGTGTCGGGCGCGGTCAGCTTCTGTACGGCGCTGAACAGCGCGATGCCGATGACGATCAGGATGACGTGAAACAGCGCCGACGTCGCCAGCGGCACGATCGCCTGCACGCGCGGCTGCTGCCAGAAGGTGAGTTGCGGCCGACCCGACAGCGGCGTGGCCGGGCGCTGCCGCGGGGCGGGGGCGTCCTCGGAAGGGCTAGAGAGCACGGGCTCGGCCATTCGTTCCTGCCTTCGATCCGCACTTTTGCCCCGATCCACACGCCAACGGTCGAGTTATATCGAACGCCGCGAAAGCGGGTCAATGATTTGTGAGGCAAATGCAGTTTGTCCACGAAGGACGCGAAGGGGCACGAAGCAGAAGACGCGCCAGGAATCGCACGAATGGACAAGAACGGTGGGATTTGGGGCGATTGCGATCGTGCAAGGATGTGAACGTGAAAGCGCGTTCCCTGAGGACGGCGTTCCACGGCAACGGAGTACCGATGCCGTGGCACCCGAATGGGAAGTCATCGGGCGCGTTATGCGGCATCGCAAAGGCGCGAGTGCGTGAATCTGCCACCCAACTTTGCGAGTCGCTTGTCACTTCTCCCTCTCCCGGAGGGAGAGGGAACCAGGCGCGGTCGGAGCGATTCTCTATTCGTGAGATTCGTGGCATCCGACTTCGTGCCACTTCGTGTCCTTCGTGGACACTCGCCGCATCAACCGGGTCCGTAGTACGTCTCGACGTTCAGGCCGGTCTGCTCGCGGACCTGAGCGCTGATGCCGTCGAGGCGGACGGCTTCGAGTGGCGTCGCGTACGTCTCGGCCGTGCTGCGGGCGACCGTGTAGACCTGCACCAGCTTGATCTGGCAACCGCCGGCGATCAGCACGCGGAGTTGGCCGATGTAGGCGTTGATCTCGTCCTGTGTCGGCGCCTGTCCGTGCAGACGCATGAACAGCGTCTGAATCACGATCGGCCTGACGCGGCCGGCCAACAGCAGGTTGTCGAGGATGCGCGTCAGCGGCACGCTCGATCGCTCAATCTGCTCGTAATATGCCTCGGTGCCGGCGTCGAGCTTGGCCCATATTTCGCCATTGTGTGTGTCGAGGAACTCCAGCGCTTCCTGCACGCGGGGCTGGTGCAGCAGCGTGGCGTTGGTAATGGTAACGATCTTGGTCGTGCTGAGCAGGCCCGCCTGGTGGAGCAGACCGCTCGTGAGTGTGCAGGCCTGTAAGAATTTCGGGCAGGCAGTCGGTTCGCCATCGCCGGAAAACGCGACGTCGTTCAGCCGGCGCAGGGCTGCGGGCGTCTGGTCGAACGGGGCTTCTTCGAAAAGTTCTTTCGAGCCGGCGAGGTCGATCATTTGGCCGAGTTCATCGTGGAGCAGCTCGAAATCGACTTCGACCTTGCCCGGCATCTCGGTGCGATCGACGCAGCAGTAAACGCAGTCGAAGTTGCAGACTTTGTCGGGGTTCAGATTCACGCCGATGCTCAGGCCCTTGCTGCGGCGTGAGATCACCGGATACACGTATCGGTTTTCGCGCCAGGCGCGAGAATGCTTCGTGAACAGGGGCGTGAACTGGGTCATCGGCTGCAATTCCGTCCGGTCAACTTCATCGCCCGGCAAGGGTTCGCCGGCCAGGCGCAACGCAAAGGCGCGAACCACCCATTTAACTGGAATCGACCACCCAATGCGAGGGCTGAAGGACTGATAAAATGGAAAGAGCGACGCGTCAGCGACTCTGTCCGGGTGCTGTGTTCACAACTCGAACGGCGTGACGACGCCCCACTTCTGCCGCGGCAGTCGGCCGAAGTCGGGGGACTTCTGCACGTACTCGATCGCGACGCGGATCGACGCCGCATCATCCAGCGGCGTGATGCTTCGCCCCGGCGTCCACATCTTCGACGGCTCAGGCGGTTGCGCACGGATTCGCTGGCCGCGCGGGGCGAAACGGGTGCAGGCCGTCTTCGGTCAGTTGCTGAACACTCGCCTGCTTGAACTCGTCAGCCAACTCGCTTCCGGTCGCGGCATCAATGCCCGCCAGCACCAATTGCACATGACCGGGCAGCACGACGCACGCGTGGCAGGCGATTGACCGCTGACGAATGATCCGGCCGATCGCGATGCCGACGGACATCACCTGCGCGCCATCAAGAATCACCGGCGGGAAACGCAGCTTCGACCGATCCATCATCCGCACGCGCGAGTCGTTCGCGATGCGGGCGGCTGACCGGAACGAACGGATCGTCTCGAACGAGTTGTCCTCGAAGGGCGAAGCCGAATCGTCCGACGAAGCCGCCGCGACGGCCGGCACAAGTTGGCGCGCGGCAGATTCCTCACGGCCCGCGTCCGGCAGCGCAAAGCCGTGCAGCGCTAGAATGACCGACACACCTCGAGTTTGTTCAGCCGCATTCCCCATAGGCTACTTCCACGCCGAGTGTACTCAGTCCATGGGGGCGACCTCCAGCTTTCATAAGTTCGGTGCGTCCAAAGTGCGCGCGCGCCATTGGAGGATGGCACATTGATAGCGCGGATCGGGTGAGACGCAGGAAATCGCGGATTCCGTACCGGACCGCTGCGAAGACGCGTAGAGTAGTTCGCATGAGTTCCGCCGCGCTCAAATATCGTCGACCGCTTACGGCAGGCGAGGAGCGGGCAAACCTGCTCACGCACGCGGCGGCCGCGGGTTTGGCGCTGGCGTCGCTCGTGGCGCTGGTGCTGCTGGCCGCGTGGACGGGCGAAGCCGCTCGGATCACGTCGGCCAGCGTCTTCGGCGTCGCGCTGCTGATGTTGTACGTCGCATCGACCTGCTATCACGCCTGCCCGGCGGGGCCGCGGAAGACCGCATGGCGTTCGTTCGATCACGCGTCGATCTATGTGCTCATCGCGGGCAGCTACACGCCGTTCATGCTAGTGCTGATGCACGGGGCATGGTGTTGGGCGCTGCTGTCGACGGTGTGGGCACTGGCCGGACTGGGCGTGGCGTGGAAAGTCATGGGCGTCAATCGTTGGCCGGCGCTGTCGGTGGGGCTGTACTTGGCGATGGGCTGGATCGGCATCGTCGCGGCCGGCCCATTGTTCGGATCGATGACGCCCGGCTGCGTCGCATGGGTCTTTGCCGGCGGGCTGACGTACACACTGGGCGTGACGTTCTACCTGTGGCGTAATCTGCCCTATCACCATGCGATCTGGCACCTGTTCGTCCTCGGCGGCAGTGCGTGCCATGTGCTGGCCGTGATCCGCTATGTGCTGCCAATGCCCGCGTGAGCATCAATCAGGTCACGAGAGCAGACGGGCCGCCCGGAGTGACCCGGACGGCCCGCTGGATGATTGAGTGAATGTCGTCGCGGCTGAGCGCGACGAAGTCGGTGAATCAATAGCGGCTGCGTCCGCCGCCACCACCACCGCCATAGCCGCCGCGGCTTCCGCCGCTAAGGACGGCTTTCCTTCGGCTTGGCTTCGTTGACGGTCAGGGCGCGGCCGCCCAGTTCCTTGCCGTTCATGCCGGCGATCGCGGCCTGGGCTTCGCTGTCGCTGCCCATCTGCACGAAGCCGAAGCCTTTGCTGCGGCCCGTGTCGCGATCCGAGATGATCTCGGCGCTTTTCACTTCGCCGAACTGCGTGAACAGTTCCTGTAGTTGTGAAGAGTCTGTGTCATAGCTGAGGTTTCCGACGTAAAGCTTGCTGCCCATGGAATGCTCCAATCGTGGGCGATTGAACCCCGGGTTTCACTTTCGGGGGTCCGACAGAAAGAGGCCGATGTTCAGGCCCAGGAAGGCGGGGAAGTCAGGCAAGCGTCACGCGGGGGAAAGCGCCTTGGACAGGCGGCGTCGGCAGCGGGGACTCGCAAACGGAAATCACAGCCGCGATCAATGTACCACTAACCCGCATGAGCAGGACCTCAGAAATAAACATTGGTGTCAGCCCAAGCCTGATGCGGCTCCGAGGAATCGCGATCATCGTTGTTTCATGCCCAAAGACCTCGCGGCCCCACAGGCCAATATCGCCTCGCAAGTCGAAGTTCTCCGGGGCCTGGGAGGTTTCGTGCGCGACAACCTCGGCCTGCTCGCGAAAGTCGAAGACGCCTGACAGCCCACCGACTACCTGCCCGACCTCGGCGCCGACGACTGGCGCGAGCAACTCGAAGCCTTCCGTGCGCCGACCATGCAACTGAGCGATGAGGTGCTGGTTGTCGTCGTGGGCGACATGGTGACCGAAGAAGCACTGCCCAACTATGCCGTCTCGCTCAATCTGATCGCACGCGACGAAGAAGGCACGAGCGACGAACCGTGGTCGGTCTGGCTGCGCGGCTGGGTGGCCGAAGAGAATCGGCACGGTGACCTGCTGAACGCCTTCCTTCGCCTTACCGGCCGGGTCGACATGCGGTCAATCGAGGTGACCGTGCACAACCTCATTAAGGGAGGCTTCAACCCGCGTGGCTACCCCGATCCCTACGCCGGGCTCGTCTACACGTCCTTTCAGGAACGGGCGACGAAAATCTCGCACATGAACGTCGGACGTTTGGCACAGAAAGATGGCGATCCCGCGCTCGGCCGGATCTGCAAGCGCATTGCGGGCGACGAGTCACGGCATGAGGCGTTCTACACCCGCTGCATGGGCGAAGTGATCGACCGCGATCCGCAAACCGGCATCATGGTCTTCCGAAACATGCTGCGCCGGATCATCTCCATGCCCGGCCGACTGATGGATGACGGCTCGGGTCCCGACCTGTTTGATCGATTTGCGGCCGTCGCGCAGCGGCTGAAGGTCTACACCGCGTTCGATTACGCCGACATCGTGCGGCATCTCGTGGCGACATGGCGCATCGCCGAACGCTCGGTCACCGGCAAGGCGGCCGCGGCGCAGGAGTACCTGTGCGCCCAGGCCGAACGGCTGCAATCGATCGCCGAGCAGGTCAGCCACCACGCGGCTCTCCAGCCGCCGACGCCGTTCAGCTGGATCCGCGGTCGTATCGCATGAGCCAGACAATGGCCCTTTAGCGGTCAGCGGCAGGAAGTCGCCTCGCCGTGGGGATTATCCTCAGTCCGCACGACGCCAGACTGTGGTATCATCCAGTCCGCTAGCCTGTCGACCGAGCGTTTGCCCTTCCCGCTTCGGACCCTCTCTCGATCGCCTCACTAGTTCCGCCCGTCGGCGTCACACCGTGTGCCGCCGTGCGAGCTGTCGTGCACGCGGTCTGCCGAGGCGGAAGGCGAAGTCTGTCATGCCAAGTAAACAGCAGCACCAATTCAGCCAGGTGGTGAACGGCGAGGCCACCTCAACCGAAGACCTGTCCGAGCGCATCCGCGCTACGGTCGAGCGCGAGCCGGGCGACATCGTGCGTTGCACGCGCGTGACCGAGAACCAGTACCGGTGCAACTGGTGGCGTTCCGTCTTCACGGAGCAGTTCCACAATCCGGGAATGAAGGGCGGACAACTGGGCACGACATACCGCGTTTGCCGAAGCGCGTTCTTCAAAGCCGTGACATCCGACTCGGGCGAGCTAACGCTAACGGAAGCGCCGCAGCGGCCTCGGCGCGGGCGTTTCGGGTGAGGCACGCGTCAGGCGCCGGTGCGATACGCCGGCGGTTGGCTGGGCCCGACTGCAATGGAGATGCGAATGACCGACGACGCGCAGACCAAGACTTACATCCGCAGAGCCCGCTGGTATGGCGATCGGATCGGCGATCTTCTGAAGCTGATGCGCGACACGCCGACGATGGACGCCGATGATGTGGAGCAAGGCCAGGCGATGCTCCGCGAACTACTGGCTGCCTTCCGTGCCGACCAAAGGCCGGCGCCCGAGGGGCACGTTCAGCGGCACGCGGATCTGGAATTCAGTTGGTTCGTCAAGACGGCATTCGAGGGCGTACGCATCAAACCGGGCTCAAAGCCCACGGCCCGCTGGCGAACCGAACTGACGACGGCCAAGGCGCACTTCGATCATTATCTTGAACGCCGCCCCAAGCCCGGCGGCGGACCGGTTCGTCATGCCGACCCGGCCGCGTCGAAGGCGGCTCACTGAGCACTTCGTCTGTCGCGTTATGCGGTCGGGATGCGTCGCGCCTTACACGCCCGCCGGTGTGCCGGTCAGCGCGCCGGATTCGGTCGGACGCGGCCGGCGCGGGGCGGCGACAGCCATCGGCGGCAGGGCGGTCAGTGCGGCCGGCATCGCTTCGGCCAGCGAGATGTCTTCGATCGGCTCGCTCGGGGTGCGACGCAGGAACATCCCACCGCCCGCGAGCAGTCCGAATGTGCCTAGAAACGCCATCACGGCGAACGGCTTTCGGTTGTCTACGCCGTAGGTGATCTTCGCGTCGCTCGGATGGTCCGGGACGATCGTGCGATTCAACTCGCTCTCGACGTTTCGCAGGTCGGCGCGCCACTCGGCGATGCTGCCTTTGCCGGGGTGATCGGCCGGCTGGTAACCCGCTCGCTCGGTTTCAAGCAAGGCAATCCGATCGGCGGCCCGACCGGCGTCGACAAAACGGGCGGCGATCGTGTCGACCTCGGTCTTGGCGATGTTGACGGCCTTATCCGCCTGCGGAAGGTCGTGCTGCTCGAGCGCGTCGAGCTGTCCACGCGTGCGGTCGATCGATCGGGCCAGCGATGCCCGGCGGGCGTTCTGCTGATCCGCCTGAGCGAGGGCGGTGGCGAGTTCGCCGCGACGGACGTCGATCCGCGCGGTCAGGTCTTTCACTTCACGCTGTGTCTGCACGACCAGCTGGGCCGGCGCGCCTTCTTGCGTGGCCATTGCGGTGGAATACTTCTCGCGAGCGAAGGCGATCGTGGCGAGCTTGTCGGTCAGGCCCCGCGCGACTTCCTGCTGGTCGGCCGGCAGCTTTTCCAGCGCGGGCAGGTTGTCGACGAAGTTCTTCTGCATCTCGGCCAGCAGCTTCGCGTTGTCGGCCCGGTCGGCCTCCATGTCGTGCTGCGTTCGGGCGATCATCTCTTCCAGGCTCTGCGCCAGGGCGCGCGTCTTCGGGTCGTCGAGCACCAGCTTGCGGGCGTCCATCGACTTCTTGATCGTCTCGATCTGCGCCTCGATCAGCCCCACCTCGTCGGCGTTGTTGTCGGCCTTGGCGACGTTGAGCCGGCGTTGGTTGATCTCAAGCTGCTCGGTCAGCGTGCTGAGTTGCGTGTCGCCCGCATATCGCTGTTCCTGCTGAGTGCTGGCCAGCGCGGTGAGCTGCTGGCGGAACTCGCCCAGCCGGGTGAGGCTCTGTTCCTGCCGGCGCACGAGTGTGTCGGTGCGCTCGCGGATCTGATCGACCAGCTGTTTGGCCGCCTCGATGTGGGCGAGGAATTCGGGACGGTCGCTGAGGTTCTTGCGGGCGGCTTCCACATCCTTGGCGAACGCTTCGACCGCTTCATCGAAACCGGCACGGGCCTGCTTCGACGCGTCGCTGACCTGCGAGCCGTTCAACTCGGCCAGGCGCTTCTGGGCGTCGGCGAGCTTGGCTTCGAGGTCTTGCAGCGTGGCGTCGGCTGCGACTTCGGTCGCACGCTGCGTGGCCGGGGCGGTGGATGACGCGAGCACGATCGAGGCGGCGTCCGGCGTAGCCGACGTCGCGGGGGCGTCGCCGTCGCCGGTGAGGGCTTTCAGTTCGCCCTGTAGGCGTTCAAGTTCGGCCCGCGTCTGATCGCGCTTGGTGACCAGCGTGTCCCGTAGCGCCAGCGCCTCGCGCCAGGTCTGCTCGGCCCGCTGACGTTGCGGCGCCAGCTCGCGCGTGTCGGCCTGTGGACGCAGGGCGTCGATCTCTGTCGAAATCTGACCAATGCGCGTGACGGCGGCGGCGATCTTGCTCGTAAGCTGGTCGCGGCGCGACTGGGCCTTATTGCGGTCGTCGAGGCGTGGTTTGTTCAGGTCGTAGATCGATTCGAGCACGGCCGCCACGCGGATTCGGTCCTGGTCGCGCTCGGACGGGCCAGTGCGGAGCAGGATGCGGGCCAGCCCCTGGTTCGAAGCGATCGACAGCTTCTCGGTGATCGGGTCGTAGCCTTCGGTGGCTTTCGGATCGCGCGGGCCGGTGCCGTTCAGGCTCCGCATGAGCCAGCCGGGCTCGCCGCGAAGTTCGTAGACCTTGCGGACCGCGGCGCTGCGGACGGCGTCGGACTTCACCAGCGTCTTGAGGTCTTTTTCCAGGTCCGTTTGCTGATCGTGGTCGAGGGCATTGTTGTCGGCACGGTGGAAGGCGATGCTGCCTTCGACGATGTCGTCCACCTTCGTCATCTGATACGCCGCCGCGAACGCGCCGCCCGAGAGCAGCAGCGCCAGCATCAGGATGCTGGACATCTTCGGCGGTTTGGGCCTGCGCGGGATGGTCCGGGCGACCGGCTTGCCGATCGGGGCCTGCGCGAAGGGCGACTGGCCCTGCATGTCGACAACGCCCCGGACGGTGCCGGACTGCTGCGCCGGTTGATCGGTCGGGATGCCGGCCGCGGCGCCGGGGTTGGCGTTGATCCGCGACAGCATCTCGTCCAGACCCGCCTGCGGGGCCTGGCTGAAAACGTCCACCAGCGGCGCGGTCGCTTCGGAGAACGGGGAAGACGCGTCGTCCGCAGTGGCAGGGGCTTCGGCGGCCTGCTTCTCGGCTTCGAGTTCCTCCGCCGACTTGCGACGCGGCGGGCGAACCTTCCGCGCGGGCGGTGGTGCGACGGCGCTCAGGTCGACCGGCTGTTCGACCTCGTCCGCGATCGGGGCGGCGCTGGCAGGCTTCTCGGCGACCGGCGTTTCCGCAACGGGCGGCGGCACTTCAACGGGCGTGGACGTTTCCGCGAACGGCGTCGCCGGCTCGGCCGGGGCAGGCTTGTTCACCGGGCGACGGCGGCGTCGGCCCATCGGCGGCAGCATCGAACGCGTCGTCTGCTGGGCGTGGCGCGGGGCTTGGCCGGCCGGCGTTGAGCCGTCGGTCTTCTCGAACTCGTCCAGTTCCGGCAGGCCGATCCAGCCGATGCCGCCGAGGTTCAGGAAGCCGTCGCCGCCGCTGGGCGCGGGCGTGGTGCGATCGACACCCGACACGCCATTCGACGGCGCGGGTTGAACCGAGTCCGACAGGTTGTTCTCATCGACCGACCACGCGTCCAGGATCGACGCATCGAACTGCGGCGGCGTGCGCGGCGGGGCGGTCGGGAGCTTGGGCGCTTCGGTTTTCGGGGCGGCCGGCACGGGTTCGGCACGCACCGGCTTGGCCGTGTCGGATGGCGGCAGGTATTCGTCCCAGGCGTCGAGCACCGAGGCGTCGAACGCCGCGAACGACTTCGGCTCGGCCGGCTTGCGCGGGACTTCGACGGGTTTGGGCGCCTTAGTGGTGAGCGGCGCAAGGTCTTCGAGTGTTTCGGTCGGTTGCGCTGCTTCAGCCGTCGGTTCGACGAGCGCGCCGGCATCCACATCGCCCGCCAGCAGCGCTTCGGTCTCTTCCGACAGAGCAGGTCCGGCGGGTTCGACGATCGGCGCTTCGAGCGAGGTCGATTCGATCGTCGGAGCGACCGCTTCGACAGCCTCGCTGGACTCGATGGTCGGTTCGACCACATCGACCGTCGTCTGCACCGATTCAACGCTCTCGACCGGCGCAACGGACGTTTGAAGCGTGCCGGACTCGATCGCCGACTCGAGGGGCAACACCTCGGGCACTTCGGCGGTGTCGAGCACAATCGGCTCGTTCGCGACGGCAGGCGAATCCGACAGCGAGGCGTCGATGAACGGCACTTCGGCGTCGGCGTGCTCGGCTTCTTCGGCGATCAGGTCGAGCAATGCGTCAGCGGGTGCCATGGTCGTCGCTTCTTCAACGACAGGCTCGATTGCAGCCAGATGCGCTCGCGCGGGCTGCGCTTCGACCACCGGCTCGGACGTGGCGGCATCGGTTTGCGTGACTTCCGCGACCGGGGCCGGCACGTCGACGGTCAGCACCGCATCGGGCGGACTGGCGACGTCGGCTTCGGACAGGACTTCGACCGTCTCGACCGCTTCCGGACGAAGGTCATCGACGATGACCGTCGACTCGATGTCGATCGATTCGGCGGGGCTGTCAGACTCGTCGAGTGCGGACTCGTCCACCGCGATCAGCGGACGGACGTGCGTCTCGGGCGTGGCGAGGTCGTGAGATGTTTCGGCCAGTTCATCGTCGACATCTTCGACGACTACTTCCATCGAACCGGCCGCGGCGTCGAGCCGGGCTTGATCGATCTCGGCCACCGGGGCGGCTTCGTCGGGCGGGAGCGTCGAGACATCGGCGACGGCCTCGGCCTCGACGACTTCGTGAATCGTGAGCGAGCGGGCCTCTTCCGGCACGACCTCGGCCACCACGCGGGCGGTGGGCGGTTCGACCGCTGCTTCGACCTCGGCCGCCTCGACTACGAACGCCTCGGGCGACAGTTCGATCGGCGTGACCCCGGCCGACGCCTGGTCGGGCGTGGCGGCGTCGACGCGGACGTCGGCAGCGAAGGCGGACGATTCGAGCGTCGACTGAACCACCGGCGTTTCGACGGCCGGGGCTTCGAGGACGGGCGTCTCGACAACCAGCGGCTGGGCCGATGTCGGCGACGAGGGCTCGATGAGCGAGGCGTCGATCTGAATCGTGCCCGTCAGCGGCAACACGGGTGTCGACTCGGGGAGGACGGCGATGGGTTCGTCCGTCCCGGCGTCGACGGTAATTTCTTCTGCAGCGGCCAGCCCGACTTCAGCGCTCGGCTCGACGTTCAGGATTTCCGGCGTCGCGATAACCTCGACCGGTTCGTCAAGGCGAATGATCGACTCGCTCGCGAAGGCCGGCGGGGCGAGGGCCTTGTCGGCCTCGGCCAGCGCGGCGTCGGCTTCGGCGGCAGCCGCTTCGGCCTCGGCGGCGAGTTGTGTCAACTCGGCGTCGCTGCTTTCCAGCGGCTCGGCCGGCGCGAGTTTGCCGACGAGGACGCTCGGCTTCTCGACGATCGGAGCGGGCGCCTCCATCACCGGCGTGTCGGCCGTGATCGGCTGCGAGGCGAACGGCGTCGACTCGGCCAGCGGCAGTTCGATCGGCGTCGGCGCGAGAGTCTCAATAACCGGTGCGATCGGCTCGACGGCGGCCGGTGCTTCGACCTCAATGGGTGCTTCGACCTCGATCGGCGGAAGCGCGACGTCGTCCGACGGCAATGCCGACAGATCGAGCGGAGCGGCCAGTGACGAATCGACGGTGGTCACGGCCGACGCGCCCTCGGGCGCAACAGCCGGTTCGTCGGCGAGATCAAGCGGCGTAGCGAAAGCGGCTTCGACCGGGCCGGCCTGGACGATGGGCGTCTCGACGACGGGCGCTTCGGCGATCGGCAATGCGGCCGGCGTTTCCGCGAGCGGCGTTGCGAGGACATCGGTCGATTCAACCGGAGTCGTCGGCGCTTCTGCGATCTGCGTGGCGGCCGCTTCTTCCGAGACGGCCGGCACCGCGGGTGTTTCGATGACGGGTGCGGCTTCGATCTTCGTCGCGCCAGGCTTCTTTCGCGTCGGCTTGCGGCCACGACCCTTGCGACCGGGCTTGACGGCCTCCGGGGCAGGCGTGACGACTTCAGCGACCGGCGTCACCGGCTGAACGGATTCGACGGGCTTGGCTTCGACGGCGGGCGCTTCTGCAACGGCAGCGGCTTCGATCGTCTCGGCGATCGGTGCAACCGGCGTTGCTTCGGTGACAGGCGTCTCGACGGCCGGAGCGACTTCAATCGTTTCTGCGCTTGGCTCAATCGGGGCGACGTCTGCCGCAGGCGTCTCAACCGCCGGTGCGGCGGACTCAGCGGCTTCCGCAAGCGGCTCGGCCGGCGCGACAACCGGCCCGATCGGGGCAATGTCGTCAGCGCGAACGTCGGCCGCCGACGTTTCGTCGAGGATCGACGCGGGCAGGACGGGCAGCACGTCGTCGCCCAGCGCGATGGTGTCGTCGGCGCTGGGGGCGATGGTTACCGGTCCGGTCGGTTCGGGCGGCGTGAAGAGTTCGAGCGTTTCGTCCAGACGCGTCCGCGCGCGCCGCCGTCGAGTAGATCGAACGGGATTGGCGAAAGCTCCGCCTCGACCGGCGGCAGGGGCAGATCGACGACTGGGTCGGCCAAGTCGAACGCCGATGCTTCAATCGCCTGCGACGCGGGGGGCGGCGTGACCGACGGCGGCGCGATCGCGGCAACCGGCGCTTCATCGATCGGTTGCGCGACTTCCTCCGCAACTGGCGCGGCTTCAGTGACGACTTCCGGTGTCGCGATCGGTTCGACAACGTCGGACACCACCGCGTCGACGATCGGCGTTTCGATGACGGGTTCGGATGGAGCTTCAGCGACTGCTTCTGTCGCCAGCGGTTCGATCACTTCGGCTGCGACAGCAGGTGTTTCGTTGAGGGGGGCGACCGTTTCCGGCGCGGCGGCCGGCGCTTCGACGATCGGCTCGGCTTCCGTCGGAAGTTCATCTGCCGGTGCAAGCGGCTCGGTCGCGACTTCGATCGACTCAGGAACGACCGACGTGGACTCGATGACTTCGTCTTCGGCGATCGGCGCTTCGACAACCGGCGCGAGATCGGCCAGTGGCGCAACAGCTTCTGTCGGCGGTTCGACCGCGGCCGGCTCGACCGGCGCGGCGGCGATGTCGGGCGGGAGCTCGCCGATGATCGACGCTTCCTGCTCGGCCTGTTCCTCGAAAACCTCGGTCTGTTCGAGCAGTTCGTACAGCAGGCGGGCGCGACGCGAGGCGTCGTTCAGCCGACGCTGGGCTTCACTTTCATCCGATTCGGTCGGCGGGGCCGACTCGATCGCGCGGGCGATGTCCAGCCCGATCGGCGGCAGCGCGGGGGCAGGCGGCTCGATCGGTGCGGATTGCTCGGCGACCGGTGCCCGTGCATCGTCGACGACGTCCGCGACGGCGGTCGCTTCTGTCGAATCGGCGTCGATGGCCTCGTCTATGCCTGCGCCGAGCGACGGTTCGGATTCAACAACCGCTTCTTCAGGTTTGCCTTGCCCAGCAAGATCGACGGCCTCGTCTTCGTCTGCCTTCGCGACGAGGGTCGATTCAGGCTTGGCGTCTTCAACGAAGTCGACGACCGCGGCTGCCTCGACTGAATCGGCGTCGAGCGCTTCATCGACCTTGGTCGGGATCGGCGTTTCCGATTCAACGGTTGCCGACGGGACTTCAGCCGCCCCTTCGTCCACCAGTTCAAGCGCGTCGGCCCGTTCCTGTTCGAGCGTGACGATCGTCTCGTCGACTGATTCATCGATCGGCGTGACGATCTCGGCCTCGACGTGCGGCTTGTCGGACAGCTCGACGACTTCTTCGATCAATGGGCGCTGCGACGCGGCTTCGTCGGTGGGCGTCGACACGCCATCAAGCAGCGACGCCAGGCCGGCCGGTAGCTTCGCCGCGTCGATAACGGCGGGCGTTTCAGGTTGGACGTCAGGCGTGCGGATTTCAACGGGCGTTGCAGGCGAAACGTTCGCGATCGGTTCGCGTTTTTCGGCAGCCTGCGCGGGCGGAACGACTTTCGGCGTGCGTGCCTCGGCCGCGGGCACGAAAGGTTCGGCGTCGGGCTTGCGTACCACGACCGTCGGAATGATCGGCGCGGCATCGGGCTTGCGGACTTCGATCGTCGGCGTGACTACGTCGGCGCGTTCGACGACCGGCTCCGGTGTGACCGATTCGTCGGCGAGCGGGATTGGCGCTTCGTCCGGCTCGATCGACAGCAGGATCGGCTCGTCAGGCGTGTCGTCTGTCTCGGCCGGGTGCATCGGCACGCGCGTGACCAGCGACTCGGGCACGTTCGTGCGCGAGACGTCGATCTCCACTTCCGGCGCTTCAGGCACGAGCGGGATGACGATGTCGACTTCGCTGGTGCGGTCGTCATCGAGCGATTCGCGCGGGGCGATCGGGATGACGGCTTCGTCGTCTTCGAGGTCGATGGCCGACAGATCGACCGTGGACGGCGCGTCGAGGCCGAGCGGATCGACTTCGACGATCGTCGGCGGCACCGCGGGTGGCTCGATCGGCGCGTGCCTAGCGATGACTGTGGGCGGTGCGGCGATCGGCCCTTCGACTTTTGTCGGCGTCTTGGCGGACTTGGGCGCTTCCGCGATCGGTTCGACGACCGGCTTGATCTTGTCGCCTTCGTCGTCGAGGTCGGCCAAGTCCATCAGCGAACCGGTGCCCGCGAACGCGCCGGCGCCGCCGAAGCCTTCGGATGTGGCATCCTCGGCCGCCAGCGGGAGCGTGTCGAGTTCGGCGCGCCCAGCGGACCGACGCCGACGGGTTGGATCGCTTCCGGCTCTTCCGATGGAAGCTCGGCCAGCACGTCGGGCTGGTACTTGATCGTCGACAGGCCAATGCGGATCTCGTCGCCGAAGTTCAGCTCTTCCTGGTGGATCTTCTTGCCGTTCAGGAAGGTGCCGGTGCGGCTCTGGAGGTCGCGGATGAACCGCTTGCCGTCCGATTCGAGGATGATCGCGTGCACCGTACTGACGAGTTCGTCGACGATGCGGATTTCGCAGCCCTTGCGGTTGCCGATGAGGACGGAGCGGGTGTCGATCGGCAGCGCGAACGGCTCACCCGAGACGGCCAGCGCGCCGGGGCGGCCGGTTCGAGGTCGGCGGGGCGGCGCGTGGTGACGTAGTTGAAGACGTAGTCGCCGATCGTGAGCGTGTCGCCGATCTTCAGCGGCGCTTCGCGCTGCGGCTTGCCGTTGAGGATGGTGTGCGTGCGGCTGGCGAGGTCGCGGAAGTACGCGCCGCTGCGCGTCTGCACGATGATCGTGTGGCTATGGCTGACGGAGTCGCCGTCGAGCAGGATGTGCGGCTTCTTGCCCGAGCCGATGACAATGACCGGCCGGTAGAGGGCGAAGGCGGGCTGACCCGCATGCGCGCGATCGGTACAAGCGAGGCATGGAAGGCCGGCCCGACACCCGAAGAGGACATGGCCGGGCGCGCGGCACTGGAACCGGTCGACGCCGGCGGGTTGGCAGGGCGGTTCTTGGGGCCAGGACTGCTCATTCAAACGGCCTCGAACACCGAGGGGAGCGCTTGCGCGGAACACAGGTTTCGACACGGCAACCGCTCCGCCGCGAGCGCTGCTACCGGCTGCCCCGACACCGGGGTATTCACTTTCCACCCAAATGGTTTTTGGGGTCCTGCTTCGCCTCGTGCGGGCTCCTGCCAGAGCCAATATCACTCTGCACCCGCGCGGCCGCCAAGTGTATCAGAAGAACACGTTTAGACGAAACAAAACCCCTACCTTCCCGCCAGAAAAGTCCGATAAGGGGTGCTTCATCAGGGCTGAGGAGTGTATTCCCGCGGACGAACGAAGTTGCACGAAGAATTCTCGGACGCGATGGATATTCGGACGCAGGGTCGATCGAAATCTGACATCGCGAACACCACGACTCTGCCAAGCAAAGGCCCGGACCCAAGCAGCGCTCGAATCCGGGCCTTGCACTTCGATCGCGTCGTACGACGACCAACTTACCCGTTCTTCACCTTGAACGACTTGGCCATCTTGCCCACGACTTCCTGTAGCGAGCTCGGTGCGTACTCGGCCACGCTGATCGTCACGAGCAATACCTTGCCCTTCACGACAACGGTCAGCGCTTGCCCTTCATGCCGGATGCCGACTTCTTCCAAGCGGTCGAAGCGGATCGCGTACGCCTCGGCCCCGATCTTGTCGGCCGGCACGGCCTTGGGCTCCTGGAAGTTCGACTTGAAGGAGTTCAGGATCGGCATCGTCAGTTTCTCGTGCGCGGCCTTCGAATCCATACCGCCGGCGTCGCCGAGGTTCTGGACCGTCACCTTTACGCCCAGCATGCCGGCGTCGACGATGAAGACGCCCTTGTCGTCCTCCCAGCCTTTCCAGGTGCTGGGGTAGTCCATCGTCCACAAGCCGTCATTCGGGACGTAGGTCGCGTAACCGGGGATGGGCTGCGTCGCGACGAGTTCGCACAGGTCGAGCCGTTCGCGCGGGCACGACACCGCATGGTTGCTGCCGTCAGCCTTTTTGAACGTGACGCTGACGATCGAGCCCACCTTGCCGCGGAGCATCGCGTCGATCTCGTTGAAGGTCTTTCCGTTAATTGCGGTGTTGTCGACGGTCATGAGCACCTCACCCGCTTCGACGCCCGCGTTGGCCGCCGGGCTGCCCGGCTTGACGGACTTCACCGAGCCGTCCTTCTTATCGTGATCGAGCTCGATGCCGAAATCGCCGGTCAGCTCGGCCGGCAACGCGTTGGCGGCGGGGGCGTTCGGCACGGGCGGGTTGCCGCCGGCGTTCGAGGCATTGTTGCCGACGAGCGGGTTCGTCGGCTTTTTCGCCAGCGGGTTCGCGGGCTGGGGCGCGGGGGCCGGCCGTTTCAGCGTGTAGGTGTTGCCTTCGCTGACAAGGCTCAAGGTCGTCGGGTCGGCGAGCGTGGCGCTGAAGTCGAACAGGGCGTTGTCGACCTTGAACTTGCCGACGAGCTTGCCCGCGTTCACGCCCGCCTGGAGCGGGTAGGTCGCGCCGTTGATCGTGAGCGCACCGCCGACAAAGCCGGGCTGATCGACGAGCTTCAGCGAGAGGTTGTCGCCGGTGTAGTCGCCGGCAAAGCCGGACGGGGCGATCTGCGGCTGCTGCGGTCCCGGCGGAAGCGGATTCGGCCGCGGCGCGGGGCCCGGGCCGGGTGCGGGAGCGGGGCCGGGTCCCGGGGCTGGCGCCGCGCCGGCGACTTTGCTGAGCATGATGGAGTCGCCGCCTTGCGTCATCACGAGGTAGCCGCCCTGAAAGGTGCAATAGAGGACGACGGTCTGGCCGTTCTGCTGGAAGTCGATGGCGAGTTCGCCGTCCTCGACGTCGCCGTTGATGAGGTCGACTTTCGAGGGCTGGCCGTTGCGGTTGACGGTGAGCGAGCCGACGTACTTTCCGTCGGGCGCTTTCCGGATCGCCAGCGTGACGCCGGCGGGCTTGTTCTCGAAGGTGCCGACGAAGTCCTGCGTTGCGGCCGGTTGCTGCGGGGCGGCGGGTTGTCCACCGCCCATGAACTGTGCGGACGAGGTCAGCGTCAGTCCGCCGACCACCGCAAGGCTCGCCAGCAGAATCCGCCGGAAGGCGGCCGATGAGGAAGTGACTCGTGACATGGGCATTGCTCCTGAGCAGCGTTGGATGGGCTGTAGAGGCTGTTTCAGAACGTATCGACCCCACGGCGACTCAGAAAAGGGTCTGATGGTAGGAGCGAATGCGAAAGCCGGGTCCGTCGACCCTTTGAGCATTCGCGACGCCCCAGCAGACCGTTTTCTGAGTCGGCTTCGCTGGGCCGGAAAGAAGTCATCTGCGTCGTTGTCGCTCCTCGCTGTGTGGTCAAACACGGCTTCGTCGCGACGTCTCGCATCTGACCTCTTTCCGGCCCACCGTGGGGTCGATACGTTCTGAAACAGCCTCTTAGTCTACCGACCTTCCGTGAAGGCCTCTGTCCTCTACGCGAGGTTGCGTATCCATCGGGGCCACGAATTCCGATTCTCTTTTCTGGCGGGGGACCTCAATGGGATTGCTGAACGACTTCCCCAACCGCGTTGTCCGATCGACAATGCGAGCGCTTGATGCGTCTGACGCTCCTCATCCTCCGCGTCCTTACAGGCGGCTTGCTCGTGTGGAGCGGTGCCGAGAAGTGGATTGCGCCGCACGCCTTCCTGGCGGCCGTCCTGCGCTATCGAGCTGCTCAACGGGACTCTGGCGCAACTCGTGACCGTCGTCGTGCCTTCACTCGAACTGCTCACCGGCCTGATGCTCTTGGCGGGGATTCAACGACGCCTCGCGGGGTCGGTCTGCATCTTATTGGGCGTGGCTTTCACGATCGCCCAAACCTCCGCGCTGGCCCGGGGTCTGGATATCTCGTGCGGCTGCATCGGCTCGACTTCCGAGCCCATCGGCTGGTTCAGCATCGGCCGGGCAATCGCACTAACTGTCGCAGGTTGTTTCCTTTGCATCGCCTTGCCGAAACTCACGCCGACTGCGGATTCTCTTGTATCAAACAATTGATGCGCAGATTGGGAACAATCGCGGATTTCGCCAGACGGCTGGCCGGAATGCCGATAGAATGGGATGTCAGAAGGTGAGCAGCCGTCTGTCGCGAGAAACGAGGACACGTGCAGGATGCGCGTGAACGCGGCAAGCGGTGTTTCGCCTGATGGCGCACGAGAGGGTTTCCCTATGTCATTCGTCAGCAATGCGACGGGCGTTAACCGATACGCCTTCAGCTTCGACCGCGAACAATTCCGCGGCGACTTCGACACCCGTGAACTGGCCCTCGCCGCCGCCTACGAGGCGGCCCGGGAGCTTGGCGGCGCGGTGGAAGCGATTTACGTCGGCAAGCGCGTGCCCGTGCCCGCGCAGACCGATGACCATGCCGAATCCGTCGTCCGCGCGATGCGTCGCCGGATGCTCGAAAAGACGGGCGACGCGAACTACCTCGCGACCGTCAACGAACACGTGATGGCCGACCTCGACGCCGCGATCGAACTCGCGATCGTCGACTGGCAGAAGCGTCACCAACTTCAACCGGCCAGCCGGGTGCAGGCAATCAGCGAGCACCCGCTCCCGACCGTGAAGGAGCACGCCCCGGTCGCGCCGCGCAGCGAGACGCGACTCATCGGCGTCGACGGCTGAGGCGATCGATCCACAACCGAAACAACGCAGGCGCCTCGCGAGAGATCGTGGGGCGTTTTCGTTGTGCCGGTGGAACAGAAACCACGGAGATCACGGAGAGCACAGAGGCCACAGAGAAAAAGAGCAGAGTTGGGATGAGCATGTCGATGGCCGTCACTGCGGCCTATCGATGATCTCGAACATCCTTCATTGTCTCTTTGCATTTCCTCTATGAACTCCGTGTTCTCTGTGCCCTCCGTGCTCCTGTCTCCAGCGGAAGTGAGAGTTCGTGACTGTCCCCGCAAACGAAAGCCGGTCCCGTGCTCGCGCACGGGGCCGGCTTTGCTTTGTATCTTGATGGCTCTGTCGAGATTCAACCCTTCACGCGGATCTTCGCGATGACGATGTCTTCGCCCTGGGTGAGTCCGCCGCCCATCGGGCCGCCGCCACCGCCGCCGGGGCCGCCCATTCCGCCGGGACCGCCTTGGCCCATCGGGCCACCTTGGCCTATCGGGCCGCCTTGCTGGCCGGGCGGGCCGAAGTTGTTGGCGTTGAAGTTCCCGCCGAAGTTGCCGCGACGGCCGCTGAAGCCGCGACCGTTTCGCGTGCCGAAGTCTTCCGCCTGCACCTTTGGCGTCGGCGTCTTCGAGACGATCGTCACTTCACCTTGGAGTGTGAACAGCGTCAGCCGGCTCAGTTCGCTCTCGCTGGCGACCACCCAAACCGTGTGATCGTCGCCCGCCCACTTCGCGAGGTCGTCGCGGAACTGGACGCTCTTTTCGTGCGTCGAGCCGGTGTACAGCTCCGAGCGCGCTTCCTGCTTCGCCGCCTGCTGCGGGCTGGGCGAGTCCGCGCCATCGCCGCCGAAACGGCCGCCGCCACCGCCCGGACCGCCGAAGCCGCCGCGACCGTTCACCAGCGACGGATCGGCCAGCTTCCACTCCCGCACGAAGTCCAAGTGCTGAAGCAACCCGTTACCGGCCAGCACGACGTCGCCTTTCTTCGCGACCTTCTCGAGCGCTTCGGTCGCGATCGCCATCGGCATCTTCTGATCGCGCGAGCGCCGCATCTGGTCGAGCATCGATTGGCCGAACAGCAGCCACTGCACCGCGATCAGGCCGATCGGCACGATCAGCTTCGCCGGCCAGGTCGAGGTCCGAAGCGCCTGGGCAACCAGCCACACGCCCGGCAGGACCAGCATCGGGATGACCGGCACGACGAACCGCAGCACCGCGCTGCCGCCGCCCGGGCCACCGCCACCACCAGGGCCGCCGCCGTTGCCGATGCCCGGCGCCCAGTAGTAGGCCATGTACAGCATCAGCATCGACGACGTCGCCAGCAGGAACATCGCGCCCGCGCCGCGCATCGTCCGCGTGCAGAGCATCCACACCGACCCGAGGAGCCCAAGCCCGAACATCACGCCCGCGCCGCTCTGCTGCATGGCCAGCAGGTAGCCTTGCCAGTGCTGCTTGAAGTAGTCGAGCGTGAAGCCGGTCTGTTCGTTCGTGAGCGCGTAGCCGGTCTTCCAGAACGCGCCGAAGACGAGCTGGTTGCGGATGAGCAGGGGCAGGACTGGAATCATCGCGCCGACGATGGCCGCGAGGTAGTGCTTCCAGATCGGCTTGAACTTCAGCAGGTGCAGCGCGAGGAACGCGGCCACGCCGGTGGCGATG
This sequence comes from Tepidisphaeraceae bacterium, assembly GCA_047600945.1. GTDB lineage: Bacteria > Planctomycetota > Phycisphaerae > Tepidisphaerales > Tepidisphaeraceae > JASGKC01. Next base: position 683,827 of record JASGKC010000001.1, read on the forward strand.
ACCGAATCCGGATAGCGCATCGTCGGAATGCAGCCGAACATGAAGCCGGCCAAGCCGGCGTAAATCCACTTCCCTGACTTCGACCACGTGATCAGCATCGCGACACCCCACGTCAGGAAGCACGCGACGGGCATGTGCGCGATGTCGGAGAGAGCGTGTTCGTTGAAGACGGGGTTGATCGCGCACAGCACGACGGCCAGCACACCCCAGCCCGCGCGGCCCGTGAGTTGTCGACCGGCGACGAACGCGCCGAGCAGCGTCAGCACCGCGAAAGCCGGATCGACCAACGTCGCCGCCTTCCAGCCGAAGACCTTCCAGACCGGCCCGATGATGACGGCCATGCCCGGCGGGTAACGCGAGGCGAACTTGCCGTCCGGCGTGAGCAGCCAGTGCATGCCGATGTACTGCGCGTTCGACTCGGGCTTGAACCACGTCCGGCCCGTCTCGGCCAGCAGGCTGCCCTGCGCGAAGTAGCCGTTGGCGTCCGGGTGCTGAATCGCCGGCGCGTACCACGCAGCCAGCGCCGCGATGTAGCCGGCCAGCACGAGCGCGAGCACGACATACCACGCGCCTTCGCCAATCCGCGACGGCCGGCGCTCGCCAGGCGTATCGACGCTTATAGACGACACAGGAACAGCTTGGCTGGGAGGGTCGAGAAGCAAACTCATGGGAATCACCTTCCGGAGATCGAACGATTTGAAACGTCGATTATTGGTGCGGGAGGTGGCCGGTCCGTTTACTGAGGCATGGGAATCACCTCGGAAAGACCGATCGGATCGACAGTTAGCTGCGGTGCAAGCACTGCGGCGAAATGGGCGCAAGAAGAAACCCGTCGGAAGCTCCGACGGGTTTCCAAGGTTTCTTCAAGTCCGTTCAGGTCAGCGGTAGTAGCTGTAATACCCACCCGAGTAGTACCCGCCATACCGGCCAGAGTAGCTCGGGTAGACGTAGTAACTCGACGTGCTCGGGCAGTAATCGAACCGACGGTAGTACGTCGGGGATGAGTAGCCGAAGTTGATCGACCAGTTGCTGCCGCTGCGATAGCCGCCGTTGTAGCCGAGCCCGAAGGAGAGGAAGTCGCCGAAGTCCCCCAGGCCGTTGTAGTAGTAGCCGAAGTCGACGTCATACCGCGGCCGGAAGTACGTGCGCGAGTAGCCGACGTGGTCGTAATAGTAGGGCCGCGAGTACGAATAGCGGTAGGGCGTGTTGTAGTAGTAGTTGAAGTTGATCGAGTAATCGCGATCGCGATCCCGGACGTACCGGCCTCGATCGGACCAGTCGCTGCGACTCCAATCACTCCGATAGCTGCGGCCGTAGTCGATGGTCGAGTAGCGATCGGTGCGATAGCCGCTGGTGCTGTAGTTGTAGTTGCGCGACGGCGTCCGGTCGTACGAGCGCGAGCCCGAAACGCGGTCATCGAACCGGAACGTATTGCGAGCGCGCGAGTCCAGGCGGGAAGCGCCGCTGTCGCGCGAGATCGACGATGATCGGCCGCCCATGTCGTGCCGGTCGCCCGACGAGCCGCCATACCGACTGCCACGGTCGGCCGCGCCGGCCAGAGTCGAGGTCATCACAAGCGCCAAGGCCGATGCCAGGATGGTTCGTTTCAGCATGTCACACCTCAATCAATTCGCTGGAAAGACGCTCCCGAGGTCAGACACGTCTATTGTAGAGAGGTTGGCCAGGAAAATCGGCCGAATCGGAGGATGTCCGATCCGGCCGCTGTTTCTCACGTAACGTGCGTGATCGAAAGTAAATGCAAACGCGCTGGTTCAGCCTTCATTTCGCTTCCAGCTTCTCTTTCAGGAACGCCAACGTGTCCGCCCATGCCGCCGCCGCAGCTTTGGCGTTCGCGCCGTTGCGGCCGTCCTGCTGACGCAGGAACCCGTGGCCGGCCCCTTCGTACACGTGAGGCGTGTACGCCTTGCCCGCCGACTTCATCGCGTCGGTCGTGGGCTGAACCGTGCTGGTCACGCGGTTGTCGTCGCCGCCATAGAAGCCGAAGACGTCGGCGTGGATCTTTTCGAGCTGCGCCTTGTCAGTCGGCGCGGTGCCGTAGTAGATGACTGCGGCGCCGAGGTCGGGCTGCTTCGTGGCGTAGGCAAAGCTCTGCGTGCCGCCCCAGCAGAAGCCGATCGTCGCGAACTTCGGCGTTGCGCTGGGCAGGGCGGTTGCGTAGTCTTTCGCGGCGTTCAGGCGAGTCATCACTTCCTCGGGCGAAAGCTGCCCGATCGCTCGGCGAACGTCGTCGGCCTTGAAGCTGTCGGTCGCGCCGCCGTTCGGGCCTTTGCCGCTGAGCAAGTCGGGCGCGATGGCGATGAACCCTTCGGCCGCGAGCTGGTCGTTCACGCCACGCACCCAGTCGGTCATGCCGAAAATCTCATGGATGACGATGACGACCGGCGCCTTGTCCTTGCGTTCGGGATAGCTGACGAAACACTTGAGCTTCACGTCGGAGTTGGGGACCGCGACATCGACCCATTCGCCATGCCGCGGTGAGGCGGTGAGTGCGGCGGTGGCTGCATCACCCGACGGCGGCACCTTGGCCGGGCCCGTCGTCGTGTCGATTGCGAAGGCCGACGAACCCATCAGCACACACGCCAGCGACGCCACAAGCAAGCGGTGAGTTCTCATGGCCAGATGATTGGCGGGCATGCGATGGAAGATCAACATCAAACTAATTGCCGCATCGAGAGGAGTGGGTGCCACGGCTTGCGTATTCGCTAGCCGTGGTACGCATTCGATCGAAGTCAGGTTTCCGCGGGCGTTCCACGGCAACGGAGTACCGATGCCGTGGCACCCGTCGGAGCAGCGTGCTCTCCCATCGACACACGCCGACCCCCGCGTTACGCTGCCCGCATGCAGCGATGGATCGCTCGAATTGTCCTGTTCCTCCCCGCGAGCCTGCTCGTGTTCGCGCCCGGATGCGCATCGCACAAACTGGAAACCGGCTACGAATACACGCCGATCGGCTCGCCGAGCAGCGCCCAGCGCAAGGCCTACTTCGCCAACCCATTCAGCCCCGAAGCCCGCGCCGCCCAGATGGAAACGGCCACCGAAGGCTATAACCGGGCGAACCGCAGCGGGTATTGATCGGACTGGATGCCGAAGTTCGAGGTCCAGATGCCGAAGCCGATCAAGGCCTGATCGTTCGGCTGGGCGTCCGACAGTTCGTAGGTCCCTTGCGGGCTATTCGGTCCAGATTAGTGGCTTCACCGCGCACGACTGCCGCATTTCATTGCCCAATTGGGCGGGATCGGGCCTACACTTGCGCCAGTGAGGTCGGCATCCAACATCTGCCCGAAGCACTTCGTCGAGGTCGTCTCGCCGATTCTGGAGCGGCGGGATGTACATGGGCTGGTCGCTTCGATCAAACGGAACTGGACGATCGCCGACGTCGCCTCGCTGCTCGACAATCCCTCCTGTGACGCCCGCAAAGTCGCCGCCCTGGCGCTTTCCCTGATCGGAACAAGCTGCTGCTTGAAGTCGCTGGCACGCCAACTGCACGACCCGGACCCGGTCGTCAGCCAGATGGCCGAGCACGCCATGTGGAGCATCTGGCTGCGGGCCGGCAACGAGCGCGCCAACGGCCACGTCGCGCGCGGCACACAACTGCTGGCCCGCAAAGACCTCGACGGTGCGGCCGAGCAGTTTACGCTCGCCATCCAGGAAGACCCGACCTTCGCCGAGGCGCACAACCAGCGCGCGATGGTCTACTACCTCCAGGAGAAGTTCGAACGCAGCCTGGCCGACTGTCGCAAGACGACCGAGCTCCAGCCGCTGCACTTCGGCGCCTGGGCCGGCATGGGGCACTGTCATGCGTGTCTCGGCCAGGTGCGCGAGGCGGTCGAGTGCTACCGTCAGGCCAAGCTCATCAACCCGCACCTCGATTGCGTGGACGACCTCATTCATCAACTCGATTGTGAATGCGACGGGTGCGAGGAAGACGACGATTGATCCGTCACAACTCGATCGATGGCATTGAGTCCGCTCGAATTTCTGCTGCATCGACTCGCGCGGCGTGAGCGCGCCAACCGAGCGCTGCGCGCGGCACTCGTCGGCGTCATGGCCGGCAGCGGCGTCGCGCTGATTGGGCTGGCAAGCACGGCCGTGGCGATTCCGGTCGCGCTCGGCGTCGGTGCGGTGATCGGCGCGATGCGTCGAGTCGATCGTCAGCAACTGGCCGGCCGGGTCGATCAATTGCACGATCTGCGCGAACTGCTGTCCACCGCTCGAACGCTGGACGCCGCAGCGGCCGATCCGTTCGAGCGACACGTGCTTCAACACGCGACGGAGCGGGCGCGGTCGATCGATCTGCGCGCCGTCGCGCCGATCGTCGTGCCACCGCGCGTCGCGACGCTGGCCGGGCTGATGCTCGTGGCCGCGGTGTCCGTCGGACTGTTTCGTTCGGGTGAATCGGCGCGGACGGGCAAGGGCTCCGATGAGCGCCTGTCCGCGCGAGCGGCCGAGGGTTCGCGATCAAGCCAGGTATCGCCATCATCCGCTGGCGGCGTCGATCAGCAGGTCGGGCACGACCCTGTTTCGCCTGACGCATCAATGCTGCCGGCAGAGTCCAACGTCGCAACGAACGCACAAGCCGATCGCGCACCGAACGACCATGGCCCGGGCGACGGATCGCGCGGCGGCCAGGCTGCGTCTGTGTCGAACGTCCGCGATGCCACCAACGTAGTCTCACAAACGTCGTTCGGCAGCGTCCCCACCGGCCCGACCGTCGCGGATGGCGGCCGCTCCTCAGCCAGCGTCGGCGACGGGCTGGCCCTTCCGCACAGCGCTGCGGATCGCGAGCGCGACCGACTCACGGCCCGCCCGTGGACGCAGGCGGACTGGCCCCGCGCACAGGAAGTCGCTCGGGCGGCCCTGCGCGATCGATCGATGCCTCCCGGGACACGCGCGATGGTGCGTCGGTACTTCGATCTGGCGGAGTGACGCGGCCTGCCGTCCTCCCTTGAAAAGCGAAACACGGCGCGAATCAGTGAGGCAATCTCTCGACCTATCGTGCCACTGCCCAAGAGTGTGCGAGGGCCTGATGGATTAGGACGCGACGCGTGCACTCGTTGCGGTGGGCGCTTGGTCCACGACGTCCGTCGTCACTTGCGCAAAGCCGCGGATGTTGCCTTCCGGGTCGCGTAGTGCGGTGATCGTGACTTTCGCTTCAAACCGGCTGCCGTCCTTGCGGACGCGCCAGGTCTTCTCAGTGAGCCGGCCGCTCGCGGCGGCGCGACCCATGTCCTGCGTCGGCCGGCCCGCGTCGGCGTCGCTGGGGTCGTACAGCCGCGACACGCTCAGGCCCTGCGCTTCCAGCGGCGAGTAGCCGAACAGCCGCTCCGCGCCGAGGTTCCAGCTGCGCACGCGGCCCGCGTAGTCGACGACGAAAATCGCGCCGCGGTCGACGCCGTCCACCAGCAGGCGGAAACGTTCCTCGCTTTCGCGCAGCGCGTCGCGCGAGATGCGTTCGCGTTCCCGCAGGCCGCGTTCGCGTTCGAGTGACAGGCGGAGTCGCTCGCTCGTCACGCTCACGACCGTGCCGACCGTCGCGAAAATGATCAACTGAACGACTTCGTCGATGCCGACGACGTTCCAGCGCCAGCGCGGCTGAACGAACAGCACTTGGCCGACGACCATCGAGATCGCCGTCGCCGTCAGGCCGCGCCACAGGCCGCCCGTCGCGGCGCAGATCATGACCGCAATGACGAACAGCGACAGCGGCGCCCGCTCGCCGAGATAGCGGTCGAGCAGGTAGCGCACCAGCGCGCACGCCGCGACCGAGCCGATGACGATAGCGGCGGCTCGCAGCGGCTTGGCAAAGTCGATCGGTCCTTCTTCGCTGTTCATGGGCGGATCGCTCCGACGCGTCTTGGGCGGGGCACCACAACCGCCGGCCGTCACTCAATTCCCCGAACGCTGCCAAATTAGACCATCGGCCCTGCGTTCGCCAAGCCAGAATCGGGCGGCGTCAGTGATTGGTTTTGCCGGCACGGGAAAACCCGGCCGGTCCGCCGTTACGACCGTTAGGCACGTCCGAGAATGTTCGGCCTGCCGCACGGTCGGGTTACAATACAAGGACATGCCCAAGCCTGCCCCGAAACGCCGATCCCTGCGGTTTGAACGGCTCGACGAGCTTCGCCAGGAAGTGCTTCGATTGGCCGATGCCCAGCGCCTCCGGCACGCTCACGACCACTGGCCAATGGACACTCGGCCAAGCCTTCGGCCACCTCGCAACGTGGATCGGCTACGCCTACGAAGGCACGCCGCTGCGCATGCCGTGGATTCTGCGCGTGGTCATTCGGATGCGCAAGCAAGCGTTTTTGAACAAGCCCATGCCGGCCGGCGTGCGTATCCCGGGCACGAAGGACGGCACACTCGGCACCGTTTTGCTCGACCTCGACGCCGGCCTGTCTCGCCTGCTGCCGATGATCGACCGGCTCCAGTCCGAACGCCCGGTCGCACCGCACGCGATCTTCGGAAGGCTGACGCATGACGACTGGATCAAGATGCACCTGCGTCACGGCGAACTGCACCTCAGCCACTTCGACGTTGAAGTGAGTCGCATCACTTCCAGTTGAAGCTCCGGGCCGTGCCGTCGATCTTCCACAGGTTCGGTGTCGGGTTGCTGATCCAGTCGAGTGGCTCGGCCCGCGTCGTGATCGTGGATGCGACGGTGAACGCTTCACGCAACGCGGCGCGCTGCTCGATGCCCAATGCGTCCGGCGCGATGCTCGCGAAGAGCGGCGTGCCGCTGTTAGCGACGAGTTCAAGCCACTCGCGCGTCTGACGCCACGGCACGGCCTGCGTGACCGGAACGCAGTCGGCGTCGGCTGCGAAGAATCGGCCCTGCTGGGGCATGCGGTAGGCCAACGAGTTCACGCCCATTTTGAGTGTGGTCGCGAAGTCTCGGCCGCTGACGTCGTCGCCCGTCCGCGCGATGTCCACCGCGCCGATCGCCAGGTGATTTACCGTGTTGCAGCCGATCAGCATCAGGTCGTCGGCGGCGCTGCGGATCGTCCGGTACAGCTCGCGCAGGATCATCGCGGTCGTCTTCGACTCGTCCGCGAACGCCCAGCCGGGCGCGCAGACGCCATCCGCCATCTGGAAGCCCCAGCGGCCGGTCGTGTCGAACGTCGTGAAGTCGTACTTCACGCCCTCGAAGCCCCACTCGCGGAAGCGCCGCAGGTCGCCGGCGATCAGGTCGAGCACCTCGGGAACACTCGGATCAAGCGTGCGGCTGGGATTGTTCGAGCCGCGCGACGCCGGATGCAGATACAACTCGGGCACCTCCGCGCTGGTCAGCAGCGGGCGATACCAGATCGCCGGCCGGGCGCCGAGCGCGCGAACCTTCGCGGCCAGCCCGGCCAGGTCGACGAATGTGCTCTTGCCGGCATGCCACGGCCCGCCATTGAAGGGCGGCGCGTGCGGGGCTTGCCAGCCGTCGTCGATGACCACCCACGGCTTGATCTTCGTCGGGCAGCACAGGTCCATCAGCGTGGTCGCATCGCGCAGGATCGTGTCGGCCGTGCTCGTGCCGTAGCTGTAATACCAGTCGTTGATCCCAACGACCGGCCCGAGCCGATCCGCCGGTGGCGTGTCGAGCGAGAGCATGCCGCACAAGTGCTCGGCCGACTCGAACGCGGTCTCGATCCGCGCACCGTCGCGCGCCGCTACGCTCGCCAGTTCCAGCGGCGATGCCGGCGGCGTCACGCCGCGCCCGCCGCACGTGGTGTCGAGGCGGAGCGTCACCGCGGTGCCGCTTAAGCGCCAGCGCGCGACGCTGTGGGCGTCGGTGCGCACGCCCGCGCCGTGCGTGATGCCGGCGTGGTTGACGAGGAAGTACCAGGGCAGGTCGCGCTGCGCGTCGAGGGGCTTCCAGGCGAAGTCGCCGTAGCCGCGCTCGATCGCGTCGGCCAACACGAGGGCGGTCGACGGCGTGGCGTGGTTCCACGACAGGTCGATGCCGGTGACGGCCACCATCGAGTCTTCCAGCGTCACGTGCAGCGTCGGGCCGCTCACGCGGATGCGGAGTTCCAGCACCGCGCTGTGCCATCGTCCGCCGCCGGCGCGCATGAGCTGCATCGGCGGCAGGTCGTCGGTGTAGACGTGAATGGTGTCCGGTTCGCGCAGCAACGCGGTCGCGAGCGATGGCAGGTCGACAGGCATCGGGCGGTGAGTCTCGCGACCCCGCACGCGAAGGGCAACCGTTCCCTGCGGCAAAGTTCCGCCCGATTCCGGGCTTCTACGGAACTTCCGGGGTGGTATCCGGTTGCCGCTTCATTTATCCTGCGACATTCGCGGACCAACGTCGTGCAGGCTGCGATGTGGCGGTTCGTACGAAAACCATGGCGGTACAACGATCAGTTCCTTCGGCATCCGCTTCGCCGGCCGACGAAGCGCCAGCCTCGACCGGCGAGAGTGTTGGCGTGGTCTGCCCGTTCTGTGCCCACGTCCGCAGCGAAGCCGTCGGCCCGTGCCCCAAGTGCACGATGGAAGACACGCCGACCACCCGCCGATCCACCGGCGAACGCATCGGCCCGTGGTTCGTCCTGCAACGCAAAAATCCGACCGCGCCCGGCCTGCGCTTCAACGTGCTGCTGTCGCTGGCGCAAAGGACACGTCACCGCCCGCTCGATTGTCCGCGGCCCGACCACCGGCCAGCTGTGGCGGTTCGCGTCGCAAGTGAAGGGCCTGTCGCGCGTGTTCGGGCTCTGTTGGCATTGCCAGTCGAGCGTGTCGCCCGAGGCGTTGACGTGTGCCCGCTGCCGAAGCCCGCAGGACGTGCCGGGCGACGCCGACGTCTTCATCGAAGTCGCTCCCGCCATGCCGGTGATGCGCGAGGTGTCATCCGAGCCCGCCGACGCCGACGACCTGAACCAGGCGATCCAGACCGCCGTCAACGAAGCCGATCCGCCGGTCACGCCGCGCGAACGCCCGCGTCACGAGCGAACCGCCCCGCGCACGGCCGGCGAGGCGATCATGTCCGCCAAGGACCTTGCGGCCGTGTTCCAACTCGACACGCGGGGCAGCTTCTCGCGCCGCATGGGCCGCAAGCTCGCGATCGCGGCGAAGGTCGCGCTGGCGCTGGCCGTGCTGGGCGGCGGTGCGACGGCCGGCCTGCTCTACGCCAAGCCCGAATTCCGCGACCCGGCCAAGCGTCTGACGAACGACCTCGCCAAAGGCGTCGGCCTCGCCGAGCCGTTCACAACCACGCAGCCGGCGGTTGAACCGACGAAATTTTCGATCGGCGAGACGCCCGCGCCGGTGCCGCCTCGCATTCTGTCGACGTCGATCCAGGTCTCCGGCGTGACGCCGAAGTCGCCGACGCCCGTGACACCCGTGTCCGCGACACCGGTGTCTGTGACACCCGTTGCACCGACGCCCACGCCGACACCAAACGCTCAAGCCATCGCGCACGACGCGCCCACGACGCAGCAGAGCTTCATCGTCGGCCCGACGAACCACTCGACGCCGGACGTGCCGAGCCATCCGCAGGTCGCTCAACCGACAACGCCGAGGAACGATGCGTCGCCCACGACCGCACCGGTCAACGACATCGTGAAAACGCCGGACCCGGTCGTCGTTCAACCGACGCCGGAAGCGCCGACGAAAGAACCCGAGCCCGCCCACGCGACGCCAGCGCCGCCCGTCGCGCCAGCGGATGCCCCGAGCACGCAGCCGACCTACAAGCCGCTCGATCCGCCTCCCGCGCCGGCCGCGGACGCGCCGATGGACGACTGGGTCGACTACGCCGCCGCGCTGCGTCGTCAGGCGCTGGACGCCGAAGCCCACCGCGACTGGGCGACCGCGGTCAAGCGCTGGGAAACGATCGACGCCCTCGCGGCCGACGCGCAGCCCACCGACACCAAGCCGCGCCTGGCCAAGGCCCGCGAGATGCTGGCCAAGCAACTGCTGCAAGACGTGCCGTGAATTGCCAAAGATCATCGCCGCAGATGAGACGCGGATGAGACGCAGATCAATGCGCCGAGATCCCGAGTGCCATGGCAACGGTACTCCGTTGCCGTGGTACGCTCGCGAACATCGGGCGGACTCGTTTCTCGCAAGCCTTCCATGGCTAGCGAGTACGCAAGCCGTGGCACCCAGAACCGAGTGAAACTCGATCGCATTCACTCGGCTTGACGATTTGACTACGCCGCAGTCGTCGCCCCTTTTCATCCGCGTCTGATCTGCGATCCTCTTTCCCGATCGATCAGATGACCTCGCTCACCCACTTCGGCGCCACCGGTGTTCCGACGGTTCCCTCGGCCTTGCCCGTTTCGACCAGCGACAGCACCGCCTTCATGAAGGCTGGCAAGTCGTCGGGCGTGCGGCTGGTGATGATGTTGCCGTCGACCACGCACGCCTCGTCCACCCACTTGCCGCCGGCGTTGATGACGTCGTGGACGATGCTCATGTAGCTCGTGCAGCGCCGGCCACGCAGGGCGTCGGTCGAGCACAGCAGCCACGGCCCGTGACAGATCGCGGCCATCGGCAGTTTCAGTCGGGCAGCCTCGCGGGCGAACTTCACCATATGCTCGGACCGCCGCATGTGGTCCGGCGACGTGCCGCCGGGAATGACGATGAGTTGGTAGTCGCCCGCCTTCACATCGCTCGCGGCCTTCTCCGCCTTCTGCGGGTAGCCGTGCTTGCCGATGTACGTCTCGCCCTTCACCGGCCCGATGACGTCGACCTCGTGACCGGCTTCCTTCAGCCGGTACTTCGGGTACTGAAGTTCGAGGTCTTCGTAGATCTTCTCGACAAGGATTGCGATGCGGGCCATGCGGCTGTCTCCAGTGTGAATTCAGATCGCGTACCGAGGTAGGGGACGATAGGCTTGCAGAGTTCATCCGGATACCACGTCCTTCAGGAGGACCGCATGTCATCGGGGAAGAAGTCCGTCGGCGCGCCACTGCGGGCGTGCCACTCGGCTGCGCGAATCGCGGCATTGCTTTGCATCATCGGCGGGACAGTTTCCTTGGCCGGGGTGCTTTCGACGAATCACTCGCAGCAGACCATGAATCCGATCTTGATCGGCATCGTCGGACTGAACTTCGGCATCGCCATCGCGCTGTTCATTCTGGCCGATCGCGTGAAGGCGGGCAGCCGGGCGTGCACGATCGCCGTGCTCACGATCGGGGCCGTGCTGCTCGCACTGGGTGTGCTGGACACGATTGGCTCGCTTCCGCTGCTCACGAGCCGTGAGAGCCCTGTGGTCATCATCCGTGCAATTGTGTGGGTCGTCGTGCCGGCCATGATGATTCTCACATCAGTGCGCGCGCTGGCATTTCTTAAGCTGCGCGGCAATCACGGCCCCACCGGCGGCTTCCCCGTGATCCCCCCATCCAATCTTCCGCCTCCTCCACCGGCACACTGAGGCGTCACCACGCCCAGATGTGGCTGGTGCCTTTCTGCTTCACCGTGTAACCCAGCGACGTCAACAGCGCCACCAGTTTCGGGTGCTGTTTCTCGCCCGTGAAATCCGTGTGATACGACGAAATCGACCACTTCGGCTTGAACCGCTTGATAAGGTTCAATGCGCCGCGGAGCGCGTTCTCTTCGGCGCCTTCGATGTCGACTTTCACCAGGTCCACGCGCGGCCACCGCTGCTGTTCGCACAGGTCGTCGAGGCGCACGAGCGGCACTTCACGTTGCTCGGTCCAGGTCGTGCCTTCGGGTGGCTGCTGTGCGTCGACGCGCGAGAGCAGCGTGTTGTCCGACACCTTGAACACGGTGCTGCCGGCCTTATCCCACACGGCGGCGGCGTGGACGAACGTGTTCAACGCGCCGTTCTCCTTCAGGTTGCGCCGCAGCGTCTCGTGCATGATCGGCTCGAACGCAATGACGCGCCCGTGCGGGCCGACCAGGTCGCTGAAGAGCATCGTTGTCGTGCCGATATTGGCGCCGAGGTCCAGCACGATCTGCCCCGGCTGGGCGATAATCGGGCCTTCGAAGAAGGTTGGGAAGATGTAGGTCTCCATCAGCACCTGCGTCGCGCCGTACATCAGGCGATGCTGGTCGTGCACGGGGTAGTCGGGCTCGAAGTAGATCTTCTTGCCGTGCGCCTCGAAGTACTTGCGGCCGTCGGGGGCGGTGCGGACACGCTTGGCGTACAGGTCGCCAAGCGTGGTGCGCTTGCCGATGCGGTTGAGGACGGACAGGCGTTCGCCGAGCGAGAATTCGCCGGTCTTGAACAGCAGTTGTGAGCCGTAGACGAGGTCGTGAAGGAGTGCCATGCGTTTTGAAGTTGGGAGTCGAATCGATCGCGAGCGGGAACTCTACACGCTGTTGACGGAAATGCGTTGGACCTTCCACGTTTAGCCAGCGGACATGCCCGCCGGGGCCATCATCTTCACTCGCAGACCGGCATGGCTGCCTGCTGGCTACACGCTTACTCAACCGTCCATCTCGACTTATACAAGCTTGAGCCTCCGCCGCGTCTTGCCGATGGTATCGAGAGATGCCGCTCTCGCTGCGCTGGGCCTACGAATCCGATTACGACCGCGTCGCCCTGACGCGGCTGCGGTGCTACTCCGGTGCTGCGGGCAGGACCGATAAATATCAGGCATCCGTCCGCAACGACCCGCGTCAGAAGCCTGGCGACTTCCTCCTGGCCGAGCGCGACGGCGAAGCGGTCGGCACCTCCACCGCGCTGTCGCTCACGATGAACCTCCGCGGCGCTCGACTGCCTTGCCAGGGCGTCGCGTACGTCGGCACGATCAAGACCGCCCGGCGCATCGGCTCGAAAGACGAACCCGGCGTCGCGTCGCAACTCATGCACGCGACCCTCAACCGCGCCCGCGAACGCGGCGAGGTGCTGTCGGCCCTCATGCCGTTCCGCGCCAGCTACTACGAACATTTCGGCTACGGCAACGCCGAACACCGCACCGAATGGACCATCCCGATCGGCCTGCTCCCGCGCGACGACTTCGCCGGCTTCCGCTTCGTCGACCCGAATGTCGACCTGCCCGTACTGCTGGAGACGCGCCAGCGTGAACAAGCCCAAGGCCACTGCGACGTCGAAACCGATCTGCCCACGCTGAAGTTCTGGTCCACGCAATGGCCCGACGGCACGACCGTCGTCGATCAGCCCGACCGCACCGGCCCGGCACGCTCGTGGGCGTTCCTGCTCGAACACCGCGACCCGCCCGCGGCCGTGCTGGAAGTGAACGACTGGTGCGCGGACTCGTTCGCCTCCTTCCGTCGACTGTTGGCGATGCTCGGTTCGTTGAAAGACCAATACAGCTTCGTCCGCATCACCACGCCCGGCGATTGGCCCATCAACCGGCTGCTGCGCGAGTCGCAGATTCCGCATCGGCAGGTCGATCACCCCGTGCCTGTCGCGCGGCCCTACACGCGGATGCAGGTCCGCATCCTCGATCACAAACGCTTCGTCGAAGCGGTGACGCTGCCGACGACCGTGCAAGGCACCGTCACGCTCTCGATCAAGGAAACCGAAGGCTCGATCACGCGGCTTAAGCTCGACCTCAACAACGGACGCGTGACGACGTGCGCGGGCGCCACCGACTCGGGCGCGATCGAACTCACCGACGTCCTCTGGTCCAGCATCGCCACCGGCGACATTCGCGCGACGGTCGCCCATCGCCTGGGCCTGATCCGAGCGAGCGACCCGTCGAAGCTGAGCCTGCTCGACGCCTTCGCCGACGGCCCCGCGCCGTTCTGCCAGGAATACTTCTGATGTCCCGGCTTGCGGAGGGGCGGATACCGAATTCCCTCGCATCCGCGTTCGCAATGACTGCGCCGGCCAACACTTCGCGGCCGATCGGGGTGCTGACGTGCGATTTTGAAATCGGGGACTATTTGGGACATTCGGGCCACTCCGTTCGGCCTGCCCTTGCCTTCGATTCTTTCACGCTTCACTTGTCAAAGAGCACGTTGCAACCGACATCATGACCATGGGGTCCGGCTCCTCGTCAAGGTGGAAAATCCGCCGGGCGCAGACGTAGAACCGCCAACTCGCAGAGAATGGAGCTGGAACGTGCGGCTGCGCAGCGATCGTTGCGCTGTGGAACCCCGCGCGAGTTCATTCGATTCCCGTGCTGCTTACACTGCGGCGATGCTTTACGCCTCGATCTGCATCGCGATCCTCGGGCTGACGGTCTACCAGGTGGCGATGAAAACGTCGCCGCATGGTGTGAATCCGTTCGGCCTGCTGGTGCTGGCGTATCTGCTGGCCGCGATCGTGTGCGCGGCGATCGCGCCGATGTGGTCGCGCGTGGATGGGTCGCCGATGCTGCCGGCGCTGACCGGCCGCAACCTCGCGACGGCGGCGTTCATTGCCGTGAGCGTGACGCTCATCGAAGTGGGCTACCTGCTCGTCTATCGCGCGGGTTGGTCGATCTCGGTCGCGCCGGCCGTCGCGCAGGCGGCGACGCTGTCGCTGGTTGCCGTCATCGGCTTCGCGGCGATGGGCGAGCGCGTAACCGTCACGCGCGTGCTCGGTCTGCTCCTGTGCGTCGGCGGCGTGACGCTGATCACGCGCAAGGCGTGAGGCACGCGGTTCACTGCGGCGCACGCTCCGTCGCGGGCGGCGACGTGTCGTTCACCGTGTCCGCCCACGCCGGGATGGCCGGGCCCCATGCGGGATTGCCGGTTTCGTTCGTGCCGCGCAGGCTCGCCATGTAGGCCGACACCAGCAGGATCTGCGTCGGCGTCAGCTTGCCTTCCCACGGCGCCATCGCGCCGTTGTTTCGGCCGGTCCGGACGATCTGCGGGATGTCCGCGATCTTCTTCACCCACAGGTAATGATCGTCGGTCATGTTCGGCGCGTTGGTCATGCCCTGCCCCTTGGGGCCGTGACACGAGGCGCAGGTCGTCAGGAAGACCGTCTTGCCGAGCGCGAGCGCCTTCTTGTCGGTCGACAGCTTGAGCAGCGTCGGCCCGTCGGCTGTGAGATTGGCATAGTCCGCGAAGCTGGCCTTCGGCTCGGTGCTGGACGTGGCCGAGTTGGAGGAATCGGAATTGCCGCAACCCGCAACAAGCAGTGCCGCACCCGTGACGATGACGCGAAGCATGACGTGGCGAGACATGATCTCCTTTTCGAGAGAGCCTGCGCAACGTAGCGTGATGCAAGTCGGCTGCAACGATCTGCCAGTGCGACAAAAAGCCGTTGACGGGTGGAGTGGTGCTGCTAGTCGTTTCGTGCCGGACGAGGTGATCGATTGGCGTGACGAGGTTGTTTCCGCACGAACCGACCAGCGCCCGTTTATGCTGACCTGCCGATTGCCCGAACCCCACTGGCCAAGGCCGCGATCATCGACCATGCTTGCCGTGACGGCGTGTTTCTGCGCACCGCGAACGAACGGACCGATAAGAACATGAGCGCCGACCAACCCTACGAAATCCAGGAATTCGAACGCCTCCTTCAGAAGCCCAACAGCGACCCGACCGGCTTCGCCGGGTTTTTTGCCGGCGGCTCGATCTGGGTGGCCCGCGTGCCGGCCCGGCTCGACGTGATGGGCGGTATCGCCGACTACTCCGGCGCGAACGTGTGCGAAGCCGTGCTCGGCCGCGGCATGCTGATGGCGCTTCAGCCGCGCACCGACAGCACGCTGCGCATCCGCACCATGCAGGCGGGCCGGCGCAGTCTGCCGGTCGAGACGCGCATCCCGCTCAGCTACTTCCTCCAGGGCGACGGCCTCGGCACGTACGCGCAAGTGAAAGAACTCTGTCACTCGAACCCGCTGGCCGAATGGGGCGCGTACATCGGCGGCAGCATCTTCACGCTGCTGAAGGAAGAGGCCGCCAAGGTTCCGTACGGCTTCAACCTGCTGCTGCTGAGCGCCGTGCCGATGAACGTCGGCATCGGTTCGAGCGCGGCCGTCGAGATCGGCACGCTCTGCGTCGTCAACGGCTACCTCGGCCTCGGCATCGACGAGGCCCGCATCGCGCAACTCGGCCAGATGGCGGAGAATCACGTCGTCGGCGCACCGTGCGGCATCATGGACCAGATCGCCATCACCAGCGGCCGCCGCGGCAAGCTCACCCACATCCTGTGCCGGCCCGGCAAGGTGCAGGGCGAAGTCGAAATCCCCAAGGGCACCGGCTTCGTCGGCATCAACTCGATGGTCCGTCATAGCGTCGGCGGCAACCCGTACTCCGACACGCGCATCGGCGCGTTCATGGGCAAGAAGATCATCAACGACCTGCGCGCAAGCAGGGCCACTCGCCGCTGAGTTACCTGACTGAACTCTCGCCCGAAGAACTGAAGGGCCAATACGCTTCGGCACTACCCGAGCAGATCGTCGGCTCGGAGTTCTTGAAGCTGCACCGCACACACGGCGACCCGGTCACGACCATCCAGCCCGATGCCGTCTACCGCGTGGCCGGCCCGACGCGGCATCCGGTGGAAGAGAACGTCCGCGTGCAGAAGTTCATGGACCACCTGCGCACCGCCAAGGATGGCCGCGACGAGGCCGCCCTCATCAGTGCCGGCGAGTGCATGTACGGCGCCCACGACAGCTACCGCGAGAACTGCAAGCTGAGCGTGGAAGAGGTCGACTTCCTTGTTGACGCCGTGAAAGCGCGCGGCACCAAGAGCGGCTTGTACGGCGCGAAAATCACCGGCGGCGGCACCGGCGGCACCGTGGCGATCTTCGGCAAGCTGGAAGCGCTGCGGGAACACGTGCCGCAGATCGCCAACGAGTACAGCCGCCGCATCGGCGACATGCCCGACGTCTTCGAAGGCACCTCGCCCGGCGGCTTCGAGTTCGGCACGAAACGCTACCGCTTCGGCGCCACCGGCTGGCGCGCGAGCAATGACTGAGTGAATTCGCGGCAAGATTCGACTTCACCGCAGAGTCACAGAGGATATGGAAGACACAGAGATGCTTCGATCGGAAGCGAAGTGTTCGTTATGCGGTTAGTCATCCTGAGCGAAGCGAAGGATCTGGCGCCGGTCGACGTCGCGCGACCTTCGGCGGGCGCCAGATGCTTCGCTCCGCTCAGCATGACGTCTCCAAAACCGCGTGGCCAAGGCGAGCGATCTTCTTCGCGTGAACGACCTCTCTGTGTTCTCCGTGGCTTCTGTGATATTTGAACAGATCAAATGCCCTCCATCCGCAAAGCCGTCGTTCCCACTGCTGGCCTTGGCACGCGTCACTTTCCCGCGTCGCATGCCGTGAAGAAGGAACTCTTCCCCGTCGTCGGGCCGGACGGCATCGCCCGCGCGCTGGTGCATTATCACCTGCTCGAACTCGTGGCGGCCGGCATCGAAGAGGTCTGCTTCATCGTCCAGCCGGGCGACGACAAGGTCATCTCGGCTTACCTGAACGGCCCCGACGACGCATACCTGAAGCGCCTCGAGAAGTACCCCGCGCTGCGCAAGGAGGCCGAGTCGATGCGCGACCTTTCGCAGCGCGTTTGCTTCGCCGTGCAGCACGAGCAGCACGGCTACGGGCACGCGGTCTTCCAGACTCGCTCGTTTGTTGGCAAGGATCACGTCCTGCTCTGCCTCGGCGACCACCTCTTCCGCGGCGAACCGGTGTCGCCTTACAAGGAGCTGGCCGAGATGGCGAGCAAGTCGGGCGGCAAGAGCGTGTCGGCCGTCAATCGCATCGGGCCTTCGGAACTCAAAGGCTTCGGCACGATCGCGGGCAAGCGACGTGCGAACACGGCTGAGTGTGGCGAGTACGCTGGGCGCCTGATCGACGTCTCGCTCATCATCGAGAAGCCGGCCGTCGATGTCGCACGCCGGCAACTCCGCGTCGATGGCTTGGAAGAGGACGTCTTCCTCGGCTGGTTCGGCATGCACCTGCTCGCGCCGTCGATCTACGACATCCTCGACGAAATGATCCGCGCGAATACCCGCGACGGCGGCGAGTTCCAACTCACCCGCGCCCAGGAGATTCAACGCCAACGCGAAGGCTATCTGGCGCTGGAGATGCCGACCACGAGCATCCGCTACGACTTCGGCGTGCCGGACGACTACCTGGCCAGCCTCGTCGCCTTCCGCAAGCCGGGGGTGTGATGGCGAGGCGTTCCAGCGCCCGCACGCTCCTCGGCCGGTCGATGTCCCCTTAAGGCGCAAGCAACAGCGTCCAATCCGCCTGATTTCAACGGCCCAACTCCCGGCCCGGCCACGCATTGAGCGGCCGAATGGAGTGCTGACGTGGTATTTTGAAATCGGGGACATCTTGGGACATTCGGGCCCCCCCCCCGCTTTCGCCGGGGCCGGGCGATTGAACTGAAGTTGCCAGAGAGCGACGGACCACCGAGCAGTATGACAAGCGAGTCCGGGTGGCCGTCAAGGCGGGAAATCGGCCGAACGCGCTTTGACCAGCGCGTAAGCAGGTCGCCTATTACTAGCGACGCCTTCATGTACACTATGTGTCTGCTCTGGTGAATGCAGGTGATCTGCTGAATATTGCGAACTCCGCGCGCTGAGATATGTGGGCACTACGCATTCTCACCGTATTCTCATCGCCCTCGCGTGGGTTGTTCCAGAGGTATTCTAAGAACCCGAACAGAACCTGCAATTTGAGTGATTTCGTTCAATGCCGTCGCATTAAGTGTGCCGGTGCAACGGTATTTCAGGCTTCCCACGTAGCAGCCACCACCCCGGTCGTAGACGTCAAACGTGGCGACATAACTCGCACCCTCATCGTCAACTTTCCTCCAGCTCACGAATACTGAATACTGATCGGAGTCAATGCGTCGGCGCCAGATCGCCGTTTGCGGGGACAAAAAGTTGAGAATGACCGATCGCATCACAATGGCTTGATCGGAATCTCCAGTGACCAAGTCAGACTGGTTAAGCGATGCGAGCCACTCAGCAAACTTAATGTCACTCGGCCACTGTTCCTCAAGCTGCTTCGAAATCGCTGAGCGCTTGGATTCTGGGAATTCTTCAAGAGCTGACCACTTTGCCATCCCCGACGTAGGCGCGCAATACCTGTATGTCATCCACGACACGGTGACCTTGTCGCCAGCAGTGGTGACTCCCGACAACTCGCTTATCACCCCGCCCGGCACGTGCGGCATCGGCTTCGATGCTCCCACCGAGATTTCCTTTAGCGTCATCGGAAGGCCGAACTGGATCGCCGCAGCACACCGGCCTACGTCGGCATCAGGCCCAACTGAAAGAAGCATGTGCGTGGGGTCAAGGGTTTCGGTGGTGGCGATTGGCTCCAACTTGCCCGACAGCAGCCCTTCCCTCGCGAGGTCCTTCCTAACGGCGAGAACGTAGGCCTGCCAACCACCGGAAGCCGCTGTAGTCGGTGCGGCTGACAGCGAAACATGACTCAGTGCAAGAAGTAGCGTCATGGCCGCTGCTGCTCGCACTATTACGACAAATCTACGGCGTGAGCGCATGAGTGCCTACCTCCTCAATCCAAGATGACTAAAGGTGATCGATCCTTGTCGAAAGTAACGGTGCCAGTACCTTTGCGATTTACAAGGGATGGTGCGCCAGTTCCACCACCTGGCAGTTGCTCGTAAATTGTCCCAACCAATGACCAGGTTAGCCTTCCAGTGGCCTTGTTCAGAACAATCGCCACTATGCCTTCGCGCGTATAAATAGGCTGATCCGGCCGGTTTCTCTGCGTTTGCGAACCACTCATCACGATCAGAACAAGGTTACCCCCTGACGCCGCCTTGACAGCGTCGATGAGATTCCCCAGGTCGTCCCCGGCATCCAGAGCTTGATTGATTGCTTCTGCAATTGCCGCGTCTACAATTGACAGGGCACCTTGGATCGAAGCCGTAATAGCGGTCCAGCCCAACGCGCCCACCGCATCGCCAAGCATGTTCGCTTTCAGCGATACAGCAAGCATGTCAGTGTCCGGATCGTCCCCGTATTTCTCACGCACTCTGTCGAGAACTCTCGCCGTCAGGCTGCTCTCCTCATTACTGCTTAGTCCATATTGCACGACCGCCGAACCCGAGAGATAGCGGCTTGTGGGCGCGATCTGCGCCTCGGTGTTAGACAGCACCCAGTGCTCATCAGAATCTAGGGCGGTTACATCACTTTGCATGAACGTACAGAAGGCGGGCATGGTGACGTGCGTGTCTGAATCGAAATCTGAGCCAAGAACACCATCGCCCGCCCAGTCGATTTCGACTTCCAAACTCTTCTCTACGAGTCGGCCAGTCCCACTTCTAGTAATTTCGAGCGGAAGAGGGCCGATGAAGCCCTCAACAAACCCGCCGCCATTGATATTGATTTGCGGCAGATACTGATACACATCCAGCCATGGGAAGTATCCGATCCCCGCCTGCTGCGGCGGGGCGTTGCTCAAGTCGCCGGTCAGTTGCAGGTCGATGTCGAGCGTGCTGCTGGTGGTCGGGATGGCCTTATTCACTTCGTCCGTGGCGTCGGCGGTGAGGTCCTTGTTGAACACGTATTGGCTACTGGTTTGGCCAAGGTCCGCCGGGTCAAAAGTCTTGTCGCCAACCTTCATGACCATCTTGGTTCCAGCAGGAAGTGCGTATCCCGGTGAGGTGTCCCCAAATATGACGCGCAGGCTGAGCATCACGTACGTGTGCTCTTTCAGCCCGGTGAGCTGCATGTGCCAGTGGCCCGACGTCGGCGTTGGGATGTTCACGTGCGAGGTCGGCACGTTCCCGGGATACATCTGCCCGTATGCCGGAATGTAGTTTCCATCGGCGTTCACGTAACCGTCGTGGTTGCTGTAGATCGTCGAGATGCTGCGGTCCGGCTTGCCGGCGTCAGCGGACGTCTGCACCGGGCTTCCCGCCGGCGTGCTCTCGGGCACCGACGTGTGAACTTCGTTCTCCGCTTGAATTTGAAACGCGTAGTACGAACCTGTATTCAAGCCGCTGACGAATGCGTAGTCGGACTGGTTCGTCCCTGTGACGGCCGGTGCGTTCACCACGATCGGGGCAACGCCGGTGATCGGGTTGCCCGACGCGTCCACTTCGGTCGCCGTGATCGTGTAGCCGTCCTCGCTCGCGCTGTGGTCGGTGAAGAACACGGTCGCGATCGTACCGCCTGCCTCGACGCGGTCGAGCGTCGGGGCGGCCAGCGTCGTCACGGCCCAGTCCTTCGACGTCGTCAGGCCGTGCTCCGGCGCGTCCGGGACGCTGTCGTTGTTCGTGTCGGTCAGGTGGTACGGCCGCACGCGGTACCAGTACTTCACGCCGTCCGTCAGGCCGCTGTCGGTCCACGACCAGCTCGTCCGACCCGCGACATACGGCACGTCCGCGACGGCGCCGAACACAACGCCGTCCATCGAGCGATAGACCGTGAAGCCGTCGATCGCGACGTCGCCGACGTCATAGTTCCAGGTGATCGACGTGCCGTCGACGCCCGTCGGGTCGGCGATGAGGCCTGTCGCACTCGTCGGCAAGGGGCTTACCGTGATTCCATAGCGGGCGCCCAAGGCGAGCAGGTCTGTAAAGTTGACTGTTCCGTCATAGTTGGCGTCGCCCTGAGAGTACGCCTTTCCCGATAGGTTGTAGTTTGCCGACAGAGTGGTTAAGTCGGCGAAGTTGACTACGCGATCATGGTTGAAATCGCCGTCGAGGAAGAAGTCCGTCGCGATGAGGTCGCCCGACAGAGTCGGGGAGACGCCGTCCTGCTCGATAAGCAATTCGTAGTTGCCGTCGGACACATATGGTTCCGTGGTGTCGACTTCGAACAGTGCCTGATTGCTGCCCGCAATATACGTCGGCGTGCGCAGCGGCACGCTCGCCATCGAGCGAAGGTTGGTGGCGACGACCGAAGAAGATGAAAGCCCGGCGGACACGTCAGCGTCGAAATTCACCGCGATCCGCTGCCGCGTGACGGCCGCATAGTCGAGCACGGCCGCCGTCGCCGAGGCGAGCATCGTGCGGCGTTCGAGCGTCTGCATCAGGTGAGTGGAAGCAAAACAAGACCGACGAGCGACCCGAGCGGAACGCGGCATGTCCATCCCTTCGAGGAAACGTGATCCCGCCAAGGCACCGGACACGACGCCCGGGTGAATGACGGATTCAGCGTAGGACGAAGGCCAGACGCGTCAACGCGATCCGCGTCGGTTGGATAGCGTGGTGACAGGATGCCGCTGGCGGTTTTCCTCCGTCTGAGGGCGATCCAGCGCATGTCGAACTGACGGTCCCGCGCCGGACGCATCCTTGGCGAGAGACCCGAGAGTTGGATTCATTGCGGTCAATCCGCCGGCACGACGTCGAGTTCGGCCAGGGACGCGAAGGGGCGGCGGTGAACCTCGCGCCTCAGCGTGTAGGTGATCGACCGGACGGTCATCGGCGTTTCCAGCGGAATCTCCACCCACTCCGTGTTGTTCTCCGCCCGGGCCGAACGGATGACGGTCCGCTGCGTGCCGTCTTCGCTGATCGACAGTTCGTATTCGCCCGCGCGGCCGTTCTCGCCGTCCTGGCGCGGGAGGAAGCGGATCGCCTTGATGCGCGTCGGCGCGCCGAGGTCGATCGTCAGTTCATGCGGCGGCCGCGGCAGCTGGCCGTTGTACTGCGTGTGCCAGAACGTGGACGGGTCGCCGTCGATGGCGTGTCGGGCGAAGCCTTCGCCGGACTGTTCGCTGTCGGCGACGACGCGCCATGCGCCGCGGTCGATCCAGCGCTCGAACCGGCGCGACGTGTGCAGCGATTCGACGCTGCCGTCGAGCGTGGCGTACGCCTCAATAGGCTGGCCAGCCTTTTCTTCGAAGGGGCCGGTGTACGGGTGCGGGGCCTCGTTGCCGACGCGGTATTGAATCGCGGCGCCGGACGTCGCGCACGACAGCGTGACGGTGCCTTGCCGGTCGCGCTGCACGAGCACGGGCGCGACGATCGGATAACTCTGCCGCGCGAGGCTGGCGACATCGTCCGACGGCGTGATGCCGCGCACACGGTAGTGCAACGTGCGCGGCGTCGACTTGATCTGGTAGGGCGGCAACGTGCGCGGGCCGCAACTCGCGGAACCGAGGCCGAGGGTGGCCGCATCGAGCGAGAGCACGACGTCGGGGCGGGCTTTCAGTTCGGTCGGGTGCTTCTTGTGCGAAAGGTCCTGCTCGGTGAAGTGCGACGCCGTGAACGCGAACGACTCGGGCGAGCTGAACAGTACCCCGCGGCCGGCGGCGTCGGTGAGCGCGACCCAGCTCGTGTCGGCATGGTTGCCCATCGTCTGCGGGCGGGCGTACTGCTCGTAGAGGTCGTTCACGCTCGACGTGTAGCGTCCGAACAGCCCGGCGAGCGTGCGATCGGGATAGGTCGCGCCCGGGCCGCGGCCGAACCACGTCACGCGGTCGAGCATGGCGGGCAGCATCATGCGAACGCCTTCGCGAGGCAGCGTGATGGAGTCGTGGTTGCACTCCATCTGCACGGCCACGTCAATCGTGCCGTCGCCGAAGAAGGTATAGACGGTGTTCTCGGTGAAGAGGACGTCCTGCGCCGCGTTCCAGGTGCGTTCCGCAACGACGCGGACGACGCCGGCCCGCACGGGCTGGACGCGAACACTCGACGCGCCGGGCTTGAGGTCTTCGAAGCGGTATCGACGCCAGACGCCGTCGACCCAGACGTCGTTGTCGCCGGGCGCGCGGTAGACCTGAAGTTCGGGCGAGCCGGTGAGCATCGCCTGCCCGTCGATGGAGAGGTCAGCCAGCGTGGCCGTGGTTCGGTCGAAGCGGGCGGCGATCTTCGCGGCCTGAACCGAGATCGACGCGGCTTCTTCGGTCGTCTTGACCTCGGCGAAGCTGTCGATTGCCGCCGCGGCCGACGGCGTCTCGGGCAGCGGGAACTGGCCTTTGGCGACGACGTGGCCCGCGGGCGCCCACGCGCTGGTGTCGGTCAGGCTCAGCGACACCGTGAGCCAATACTTTCGGCCCGGCTTGGATTCCATCGAGCGCAGCGGCAGCGTAACCGCTTGTTCGGCCATCGGCTCGACCGCGGGCGCAGGCAGCGTGCCTTGCTGGACGACTTCACCGTCGGCCGTCACGGTCCACGTGAGCGTCATGCCGGCCAGCGTGGTGAAGCGGTGCTTGTTCTTCAGCGTGATCGTTCCGCTGGCGGCGTTGTCGGCGCTGAACGCGACGGGCTGGTATGCCACCTTCACTTCGGCAATGTCGGAGCCTTCCTTGCGATCCGACGAGATCAGCCCGTCCATGCTGCTCAGGCCGTCGTTCGGCGTGTCGCCGAAGTCGCCACCGTAGCCGAAGAAAAAGTCCTCGCCCAGCGGCGACTTGCCGGTGGTGCTCGGCAGGCGCAGGCCCTGGTCGACGAAGTCCCAGATGCAGCCGCCGATCAGGCGCGGGTTGGCGTCGACCAGATCCCAATACTCGCGCAGGCCGCCCTCGGCATTGCCCTGGGCGTGGGCGTATTCGCACATGAAGAACGGCTTGGGGTCGCGGCTGCGTGCCTGGTCGGCGACGTGGTCGTGGCTCGGGTACATCTCGCTGACGACGTCGGCGTAGTTGCTGTTGCCTTCGTAGTGCGTGGGCCGCGAGGTGTCGATCGCCTTCACCGCATCGCGCGACGCCGCGAAGTTCTCGCCGGGGCCGGCCTCGTTGCCATAGGACCAGAAGACGACGGACGGGTGGTTCTTGTCGCGGTGCACCATCGCGACGGTGCGCTCGACGTGCGCCTTCTTCCAGCTCGGTTTGCGGCTGAGCGAGTCGTCGCCGTAGCCCATGCCGTGGCTTTCGACGTTGGCTTCGTCCACGACGTAGATGCCGTACTGGTCGCACAGTTCGTACCAGCGGGGGTCGTTGGGGTAGTGGCAGGTGCGGACGGTGTCGATGTTGTTCCGCTTCATGATGAGGATGTCCTCGATCATGCGCGCCTCGGTCTGGTGCCGGCCGGTGTCGGGGTCGGTTTCGTGACGGTTGACGCCGTGCAGCTTGATGGGCCGGCCGTTGATCAGGAGCTGTTGGTCTTTTATTTCAAGCCGACGGAAGCCGACGCGCTGCCGTTCGACCGTTTGAACCTTGCCTTGCGCATTGCGCAGCGTCACCAGCAGCGTGTAGAGGTTGGGTGTCTCGGCCGTCCAGTGGGCGGGCTTGGCCACCGGCGTTTCGAGCACGACCGACGCCTCGGTCTGCGCTCCAACATCGGCCGAAGCTTCTGCGAACGCGACGCGCTGGCCGGCGTCGTCGAGCAACTCCATCGAGACACGACCCTGGTTTGCCGACGTCGTGGTGTTACGCAGCTTTGCCGTCACCTTCAGCGCGCCGTCGGTGTAGGCGTCGTCCAGCGTCGGACGGGCGTCGATGTCGCAGACGTAGGTCTTGGGAACCGCATACAGGTAAACGTCGCGGAAGATGCCGCTCAGGCGGACGAAGTCCTGATCTTCAAGGTAGCTGCCGTCCGACCACCGGTACACCTCGGCCGCGATGATGTTCTTGCCGGGCTTGAGGTACTTGGTGATGTCGAACTCCGCCGGCGTGTAGCTGTCTTCGCTGTAGCCGACCTTTTCGCCGTTAACCCACACGTACATTGCGCTTTCCGCGCCGCCAAAGTGCACGATCACGGTCTGGCCCGACCAGTTCTCGGGGATGTCGAACTCGCGGCGATAGCTGCCCACTTCGTTGCGGTTCTCGTACGCGGTCCAGTCCTTGCGCGGCTCGGTCATCACGAAGGGGGGCTTCGCAACGAACGGGTACTGGAAGTTCACCATGATCGCGTGGCCGTACCCCTGGAGTTGCCAGTTGCTGGGCACGGGGATCGTCTTCCACTGCGAGACGTCGAAGTCGGGCTTGTAGAAGTCGACGGGCCGATCTTCCGGCGCTTGGAGAAGTGGAACTGCCACGCTCCGCTGAGGAGCCGATACCGGCTGGAGGCGTCGGGCTTGCCGGCGCGGGCCTCATCGAGCGAGGCGTACGGGATCGATGTCGCGTGCGGCGGCAACGTGTTGATGTCGTTGACCTGCTCGTTCTCCCACTCGTGCACGACCGGCACGGTGGTGGGCTGTCCCCACGCGGCCGCGTTCGTCCACGTCACTGCTGCGATTCCACCACACACCGCCAGCCAGCAGGCATTCCGCTTCAACATAAGTGCGGGGACGATACAGGCCGCGTCGCGCCGTTGTCGAGCAGGAACCACCCGCGACAAGCGGGTCGATGGTGGACCCGGCGCAGGAACGGGCGGGAATCGCAATGCCTGTGCCGGTCGCAGGTCGACGGAAATCGGTTTAGCGGGCGTCCTGCGGGGTTACGTGACTTTCGTTGTGGGGCCAGATCCGGTAACGATTTATCTGCGGTGCCGTCGATAAGGGAGGTGTGATGATGTCGAGTGACCGAAAACCGATCCGGCCGGAAGTCTTGGAAGCCCGTCGTTTGCTGGCGCTGACCGCGTCGTCGTCGATTTCACTGGACACCGGCGACACGCAGCAGCTTCATGCCGCCCGCAACGCCAACGGCCAGACGATCGTCGTCTCCACCGGTCGCGATGGCGTCACCGGCTTAGGCGACGACATCAAGGTGCAGCGCCTGAACGCGGCCGGCACGGTGCTCGGCACGCTCACTGCCAACACTACCACCGCCGACGTGCAGCAGTCGCCCGATGTCGCGATCGACGCGACAGGCCGGTTCGTGGTCGTCTGGCAATCGCGCAACCAGGACGGCAGTTCGTGGGGCATCTACGGGCGAATGTTCGACGCGAATGGCGCAGCGCTCACGAGCGAATTCCTCGTCAATCAGACCACCACGCAGGGCCAGGTGACGCCGACCGTCGCCATGAGCGCGGCCGGCGCGTTCACCATCGCCTGGGCCAGCACGGATATCGACGGCAACTCGGCGATCTACGCGCGTCAATACAACAGTTCCGGTTCGAGCATCGGCGCCGAGTTCCAGGTGTCGGATTCGTCCGCCGCCCAGCAGCAGGACCCGGACATCAGCGCCGACGTCAGCGGCAATGTGGTCATCGCCTGGACGCGGATCGCCGACGACACCGCGAACAACGATGTGCTCTATCGCGCGTACTCGTCCAGCGGCGTGAGCGCCTACACGCCGCGCGTGGCGAACACCACGACCACCGGCGATCAGTTCGATCCGTCGATTGCGCGCTCGGACGACGGCGAATTCGTCATCGCCTGGACCGACGCCAGTTCGGGCTCGGCCACCGTGATGTTCCGCACCTTTAGCAATGGCGGCACCGGCACGAGCGTCGAAACCGACGCCAACCCGGCCAGCGCGTTTGCGCGGTACGGCGCCAAAGTGGCGATCGACAGCGACGCGAATTTCCTCATCGCCTACACGGCCGAGAACGCCAGCGACGGCACCGACGCGGGCTTCCGCTGGTTCAACGACGATGCGACCGCGGCGGGGAACGCGCTCACGATCGGCGGCGGCACGTCGTTCCGCTCGCCCAATGACATCGTGCTGTCCGGCGCGGGCCGTGCGTTCGACGTCTCGACGCTTGGCACGACCAACGCCACGTTCGGCGCGGCCGGCATCGCGCAGTCGCTCAACGCGCTCGACCTGTCCGGCACGGCGGGCAGCGATACCGTTTCGCTAGCGGCGGTCGACAGCGCGAACTTCAGCGTCGTAATCAATAACACGCCGTCGACGTATCGCACCGGCGTGTGGGGCCAGATCAACTTCAACCTGGGCGAAGGCAACAACACGCTGAGCGCGGCGTCGCTCCAGACGGTGCTGAACGTGACGGCCGGTGCGGGCAATGACACCATCACCGGCTCGCTGATGCCCGACAGCATCGACAGCGGGGCGGGCGACGACCTCGTGCACGGCAACGCCGGCAACGACTACGTCTTCGCGGGCGACGGCAACGACCTCGTCTATGGCGAAGACGGCAACGACACGCTGAGCGGCGGCGCGAACAAGAACACGCTCTACGGCGGCAACGGCGACGACCGCCTGAACGGCTCGGGCAGCCGCGATCTGCTGTACGGCGACGAAGGCTCCGACCGCCTGTACGGCAAGGGCGGCTCGGACACGCTGTTCGGCGGCGGCGGCGTCGACCGCGGCTTCGGCGGCGACGGCGACGACTACCTGTCCGGCAGCAGTTCCAACGACAAGCTCTACGGCGAGGCCGGCAACGACACCCTCAACGGCGGCAAAGGCACCGACATCCTCGACGGCGGCCCCGGCGCCGACAAAGCCGAAGACGACGACTCGGCCGACGTGCGCGTGAGCATCGAAGTCGTTGGCTGACCACTCGACTATACTTCGCGGTGACACTGGCCGCGGAGATCGACATTGATCGGCCGCTGCTCGACTGGTTCGAGCGCGAGGGATGGTCGCCGTTCGCGTTTCAGCGCGAGACATGGCGGGCGTATTTGGATGGGCAGAGCGGACTCGTGCACGCGCCGACCGGCAGCGGGAAGACGCTCGCGGTGCTGGGCGGGCCGATGTTGGAGGGACTGCGGGCGACGATTGGAGCCACTGCCTTTCCTCTCCCTCACCCTAACCCTCTCCCGGCGGGAGAGGGGACCAGGCGCCGCAAGCGGCCGCGCGACATATCAAGCCCGTTGACCGTGCTGTGGCTTACTCCGCTGCGCGCTCTCGCCTCCGACACCGCGCACGCAATCTCACGCGCAGCGCAAGCGGTGGTTTTAAACTGGTCGGTCGAACTCCGTACGAGCGACACCGCCTCGTCGCTTCGCCGTAAGCAACTCGATCGTCTGCCCAGCGTGCTGGTGACGACGCCGGAGTCGCTGTCGGTCCTGCTGAGCTATCCGGGCGCGAATGAAAAGCTGGGCGGCATTCGGTGCGTCGTCGTCGACGAGTGGCACGAACTGCTGAGTACGAAGCGCGGCGTCCAGACCGAGCTGGGCATCGCTCACTTGCAGACGCTGAATCCTGCAATGCGACGCTGGGGCTTGAGTGCAACGCTCGGCAATCTCGACGAAGCAATGCGCGTCCTGATGGGGCCCGAGCGCGCAAGCGTCGCTCGCATGATCCACGCCAAGCTCGACAAGACGATCGCCGTCGAGACGCTGTTCCCGCCGACGATCGAGCGGTTTCCGTGGGCCGGCCATGTCGGGCTGAAGATGGTGCAGTCGGTGGCGGCCGCGCTGGATGACGCGGCCAGCTCGCTGGTCTTCACAAACACCCGCTCGCAGGCGGAGGTGTGGTTCAAGCAGTTGCTGGCCGCGCGCCCCGATCTGCTCGGCCAGATCGCCGTGCATCACGGCTCGCTCGATCGCAAGATCCGCGGGCAAGTCGAACAGCTTTTGCGCGACGGCAAGCTACGGGCGGTCGTCTGCACGAGCAGCCTCGATCTCGGCGTCGACTTCGCCAGCGTCGAACAGGTGTTGCAGGTGGGCAGCCCCAAGGGCATCGCGCGCCTGATGCAGCGTGCCGGCCGCAGCGGGCATCAGCCGGGCGAGCCTTCGGTCGTGCGCTGTGTGCCGACGCACGCGTTCGAGCTGGTCGAATTTTCTGCTGCGCGCCAGGGCATCGAAACGCGCAACATCGAGTCGCGCGTACCACTACAGAAGCCGCTCGACGTGTTGGCGCAGCATGTCGTCACCATCGCGATGGGCACCCCGTTCGACGAGCGTGAATTGCTCGACGAAGTCCGGCGCACGCACGCGTATCGCGATCTCACCGATGACGAATGGCGCTGGACGATCGAGTTCGCCAGTCAGGGCGGGGCGTCGCTCGGCGCGTACGACCGGTTCAAACGCATCGTGCGCGATGAGACAGGCCGATGGACGGTGGCGTCGGCGTGGGTGGCCCGAATGCACCGGCTGAACATCGGCACGATCACCTCCGACGGCGTCGTGCAGCTCATGCTCGGCAACCGCAAGCTGGGCACGATCGAGGAATCGTTCATCGGCAAGATCAAACCCGGCGAGCACTTCATCTTCGCGGGCCGGCCTCTCGAACTCATCGGCATGCGGCAGATGACCGCCCGCGTGCGCATGGCCAAGCGCCTACAGGGCACCGTGCCGCAGTGGGCAGGCGGGCGGTTCCCGCTGAGCACGCAACTGGCCGCGGCCGTGCGCGGGCGGCTTGACGAAGCAGGGCAGGGCGTGTTTCAGGACGACGAGATGGCGGCCGTCGCGCCGCTGCTGGCGGTTCAGCAGCGCTGGAGCGCGATCCCCGCGCGCGAACAGGTGCTGGTTGAATCGATCCGAACCCGCGAGGGTGGGCACCATGTCGTTTACGCGTTCCTCGGGCGTCTTGTGCACGAAGGGCTCGGCGCGGTCCTGGCGCATCGGTTGATGAAGCGCACCGGCCTGCCGGTGACGGCCACGTTCAACGATTACGGCATCGAACTGCTGTCGCCGCGCGAAATGCAGGACCGGCTCGATGAATCGGCGTGGCGCGAATTGCTGTCGGCTGATCGTCTTTCGGACGACCTGATCACCTGCCTCAACACCGGCGAACTCACCAAGCGGCAGTTCCGCGAGATCGCCCGCGTGGCCGGGCTGGTGCTGGCCAGCACGCCGGGGCAGCCGCGCTCGAATCGGCAATTGCAGGCGTCGAGCGAACTCTTCTTCGACGTCTTCAACGAGTTCGATCCGGGAAACCTGCTGCTGGAACAGGCGCGGCGCGAGGTGCTCGAACGACAACTGGAGTTCGATCGCCTCGCCAGCGCACTGCGCTCGCTGGAAGGCCAGGCACTGCTGCTGACCGCGCCGGCACGCCTGACGCCGATGGCGTTTCCGATCTGGGCGCAGCGGATTCAGAGTTCAACGCTTCGGGTCGAGGATGCGACGACGCGGATCGAGCGAATGGTCGCGCAGCTCGAGCGCGCGTCGCAGACGAAAGCGAGTGTCGCGTGAACCTCGACTTCGCGGGCCAGCGTTTCACGGTCCTTCCCGAGCGGGCGCTGCTGTGGGATCGCACGCTCGTCGTGGCCGACCTGCATCTGGGCAAGTCGGCCGTTTTCCGCGCGCGGGGCGTGCCGGTGCCGGCGGGGTCGTGCGAGGCGGACCTGGCTCGACTCGATGCGCTGCTCGGACGGCACGCGGTCGAGCGCCTGCTCATCCTCGGCGACCTCTTTCATGCGGCCGAGGCGATGACCGACGACGCACTGCGCCCGCTGCGCGCCTGGCGCGCCGATCGCGCAGCGCTGCCAGTGACGCTCGTGCGCGGCAATCACGATCGCAAGTCCGGCCAGACGCCAGCCGATCTGCGGTTCGAGATTGTGGAAGAAACGTGGACAGAAGCCGGCATCGACTTTGCACACGAGCCGGTCGAACAACCCCCGCGTCCGCGGGTGTGCGGACATCTACACCCGGTCGTGCGCTTGAGTGACTTCGACGGCTCAACTGTCCGCACGCCCGCACTCATCGTTGATCGCGAGCAGATGATCCTGCCCGCCTTCGGCAGCTTCACCGGCGGCTGTGCGATGGAGCCGCGAGCCGATCGAACCCGCTACGCGATCGCCGCCGGCCGCGTAGTGCGGATGCTGGATCGGTGAGAAATCCCACCACGAGTCCGTAGCATGAGCGTCCCGCTCGTGATCACATCGCAAGGCAAGGGCGGGACGTCCTTCGGGTGCATCTCCCGGCCGATGCGTCGAGTACATTTCCTTCATGCAGACGAGTCCTCGAACGCCCATCACCGTGTGGCTCAGCTGGCTTGCCGTGCTGCTGATCGCGGCCGGCCTGCCGGTGCTCGGCGTGTTGCTGCCGAAGTGGCGCTCATCGACGCCGAAGGACGTGCGCGTCGGGCCGGACGTGCAGAATCTCATTTCGCTGCGCAACGCGATCGGCGCGCGCGAGGTGCTGCCGCACGCGACGCCGACGACGCGGGCGTCGTCGACAACCCAACCGAACGATCCGATGACCCATAGTGTGCTCGAACAGTTCGAAAAGGGGACCGACACGTCCGAGTCGAAGCGTTTGCAGTTTGCCATTGCGACGGCCGAGCTGGTCAGTGGCAACGAGGCGCTGCCGCTGTTGAAGACGATCGATTCGCCCGTGCTCAAGCCCGATCGCGACACGCTTGCGGCCATCTACACATTTGGGCCGGACGCGGTGGACGCGGCCTCGAAGCGGGCGCTGGTCGACCGCTGGAACTACCTTGGCGAAGTCGCGACGACGTACGGAAAGACGACGCAGGACCCGGGTCGAGCCCGCGTGGTCGCGGCGGGCAGGCGGACCCTCATCACCGTGTTCGGCGCGCTCGGCGTCGTCGGGCTGGCGGGCTGCGCGGGCTTCGTGCTGCTCATCGTTGGCGTCGTATTGCTTTCGCTCGGCAAGTTGCACACGCGCTACGCACGCGACCCGAGCGTCGGGCCGGCGTACCTGGAATCGTTCGCGATCTATCTCGTGTCGTACCTGGGCATTTCGATCCTGATGGGCTTGGCCGGCCTGCATGGGATGGCGTGGTCGTGGTTGTTGGCGCCGCTGATCGTGGCGGTCGCGTGCTGGCCTGCGCTGGCAAGGCGCGAGCCGTGGCCGCTGCTGCGACAGGGGCTGGGATGGCACACAGGGCGCGGGTTGCTGATCGAAGTGCCGCTGGGCGTGGTCGGTTACGTCGCGGGTCTGCCGGTCGTGCTGCTGGGGCTGATCGCGATGCTGGTCCTGAACAAATTCGCGGCGGCGTCGCCGTCGCATCCGATCGTGCAGGACGTGCTGAACGGCCCGTGGACGCACGTGGCCGGCTTGTACGCGTTGGCTTGCGTGTTCGCGCCGATCGCGGAAGAGACGATGTTCCGCGGCGCGCTACAGCATCACCTGAGAAGGCGCTGGAACTGGATCGCGAGCGGCGGACTGACCTCACTCATCTTCGCGGCGATTCATCCGCAGGGGTGGACAGCAATCCCCGTGCTGGGCGCGATCGGCCTGGTGCTCAGCGGCATTCGCGAGTGGCGCGGGACGATCGTCGCGTCGATGACGGCGCATGCGCTGAGCAACGCGTTCGTGACAACACTGCTGGTGCTGGCGGCGCGGTGAAATCGAATCCGCGCCATGAAACGCAACACCGGCCCGATCGTTGGACGACCGGGCCGGCGTGGTTGAGCTGGTGGACAAGCGCTTCAGCGCTGCGGCAACTGCATCACGACGTTGGTCGAGTCGAGTTCCCACGCGCCCGGCGACAGCAGGCCGAGCCCAGGCACGAGGAAGAAAATCGTTCCGATCACGTCCAGCACGCCGGTCTGGCTGAACTTCGAGTTCAGCTCGCGGACGGTCGTGCGTGAGCCAAGCGCCGCGATGATCGAGTGGTTCTTGTTACGTTCGAGTTGGATCGAGACAGGGGCCTTGCCCATGTCTTGGCCGTTGACCGTGATGTCGGCGCCGGGGGGCACGCTGGTGATCGTGACCGTCTGCATCTTCGGTTGGAACAAGGAGCAGCCGGTCGACTGGCCGAGCAAAGCACAGATGAGCAGCACTACAAGGCAGTTCGACAGAAATGAGCGCATGGCAATCCTTCCGGTGTGAAAAATGATGCAGTCCCCGCCACGCGGCGAAGAAGCTGCAGAGATGTCAATCGAATGGAAGTGAACCGAAACCGAACGCCCCTGTTTCGATGACCTCCCCTGTTGTCGGACTATTCGTATCACACCGGCTTGCGCGCTTCAATTCGACCGACGACGGCCAACACACAACAAACAAACGCAGCCGCCGGTCCGTGGGACTGGCGGCTGCGTCGGACGTAGGACGTGACAGCTGTATTACTTCGCGGCGGCGACCTTGGCGCCGCACTTGGGGCACTTGCCGTCGGCGGTGGCGACCTGGACGCCTTCACAGTGCGAGCAGGCGTCGGCCGTCGCGGCGGCCGGCGTTACGGCGGCGTCGGCGGCGGGCTTGGGGCACTTGCAGTCGACGCACTTGCCGTCGACGACCTTGCCGCCGCAGCCCGAACAGGTGCCGTCGGCCTTGACGGTCTGCACGCCGGGGCAGTGGGGGCAAACGTCCGCGGCGGAGGCGGCCTTCGGATCGCAGCAGTTGTCCTTGTTGGTCACCTTGCAGCCGACCACCATCAACGCCACGACGGCCATCACCAACGAAATCCATTGACGCATGAGAAGCTCCTTCGCTCTTGCCAAACGACGTGATCGATCCGCGCCACGCGGCGCGTCACAACGGCGTCCAATATACCAGACAACATTCGGTGAATGCGACTTTGTTCAATGCGGGGGCAACGACACAAGCACGGGAACGACACGGAGTCGCGAAGGCGCGAAGCAGAACACAAAGAGCAGGACCCGATTGAAGAAGTTTGCGCCGATGTCTCTCAAAGTGCGGGGCATGAGCGGGACGCTCATGCCACGAAGAACGGGGATCGGGCCGATGGGTTGAAGACGATCATTCGGCGGCTGTGACAGTTCTTCTTCGTGTCTACCTTTGCGCCTTCGTGACTTGGTGTCGTCGACCTTCGATCAGCTCGGGTTCCATCCGTACGACACATATTCGTGCTCGAAGGTGCCATCGTCGAAGAGATCCAGGATCGCGTAGCCGAACTCGGTCTCGCCTTGGAACTTCTCGCCCCACCAGCCGGAGCAGATGGCGCCGTCGCAGAAGTAGGTGACGCCGTGCTGGTCGACGCGGTCGACCAGGTGCGTGTGGCCGGACAGGGCGAGCTTCACGTTCGGGTGCTTGGCGAAGAGCGCGCGGAAGCTTGCGCCAGTCACCGTGCTGGAGTTGGCCCGGCAGGACGGTGTCGCCGCGGTCGGGGTGGTAGCGTGAGGGCGGCCTCGGCGACGGCACCGGTTGCGTGGTGGCCGGGTCGCGTTCGAGGAACATGAAGCCGGTCACCGACACGATCGGCACGTGCGACGCAATGCAGACGTGCGTCGACGCGGGCGTTTCGTCGAGCAGCTTTTCAAGCCAGGCGAACTGGTCGTCGTCGATGCGGGCGTGATAGCCGCCGTCATACGGCTGGACAGAGTCGAGCATGATGAACCGCCAGCCTTCGCTGTCGAAGCTGTAGTAGGGCGTGGCGCCGATGCCGAGCTGTTCGCACGCCCAGCGTTTGCCGAAACGCGGCTCGTCGCCGGTGACTTGGGCTTGCTTCTTCTGCCAGCCCCAGATGTCGTGGTTGCCGAGGCAGTATTTGATGGGTGGGGCGAGATTGGCGTTGGCGAGGGCCGTCAGCCAGACCTCCCATTGCGCCTGCACGCGCGCCTCGGTGGCGGCCAGCGCGTCCATGATGACGTCGCCGGTATGGAGGATGAGCTCGGCCTTCTGCGTCTTAACATGGACCAGCGCCGCCTCGATGCCGGCCGGGACGTTGCGTTCGGGTTTGACGTGCGTGTCGGTGATGTGCGCGATGCGCAGGACGCGCTTGCGGTTGGGATTCGTCGGGGCGGACGACGCGGCCGGCGTCGCCGAAAGGCTTGCGGCGACCGCGACGGCGCCGCCGATCATTCCGCGCCGCGAGATACGTCTGTCGTTGGGCATGGCGCGGCCAGCGTAGCCGATGGAGGAAGCGCGCGTCGAACTAATCTGCACGTCGACGATTCGACCCGGCGATCAGCACCGAGCCGACCAGAATCGCGCCGGCAAGCACGTGGTCGGACTTGCCGATGCCGGACTGGCCCCACAGGCCGAGGATCAACATCGCCAGCCCGAGCAGGGCGGCGAAGGGAAGCAGCAGGAAACCGAGGATGCGGGCCATGGATTCTCCTTGTGGAGGCATGGTAGCCGAGGAGAAGCGGAATGGCCGCAGATGGGACACAGATGACGAGACGTTCGACGTGTATGCCTCTCGTTCGAAGCGGAAAGAGCCGCGAATCTCACGAAAGGGCGGCTGCGATCACGCTGGAGCGGCTGATTGCGCGTTTTTTTGTGTCTTCCCGACTTTGCGTCGTCGTCGAGTGACGCCGCCCGGGCACAAAACGAAAGACGCCTCGAAGCGCGTGGCTCCGAGGCGTCGTGGTTCGTTTGAGAGGTAGAAGGTCGGATCAGGCGTGGGCCGGTTCGCAGCGACGCAGGATACGGGGCGTGGCTGAGAGGCGGATCGCACCACCGCGGCCCTGGCGACGGTCGCCATTGGCTTTGGTGTTAATCATCCGGAGGATCTTGCCTTCCTCTTTGAGCGACAACTCGCCAAGGGGCAGGCCCGTGTGATTGGTGTTGATCGTCGACATCTTCTGCCTCTCTCTCCGTTTCCGTTGGGCGTGGCGGTGGCGCTGGTTCAGTTCTTGAAGCCAGCGTCGCGGGCGACGCGTGCATTTTCGTGATCGACCCCAAGCGGATGTCGGTTGAAGATCGAGCGCGCACCGGCTGAGTTCAGGCGTTCGCGGCGAGGCGAACGTCGATCAGACTCGATGACGCGGACCGACTTCAGGCGACGCGAGCGCCGGACTTCGTGGCCTTACCCAGGCCGGCCGTCTTGCGGAAGCTCTTGCTGCCGGCCATGCGACGCATGGCGTTGGCGCGGGCGTTGAGCGTCCGGAGGATGCGGAGTTCATCGGCGGTGCCGAAGATCTGACCCTGCTTGCGGCGTTCGGTGTCGGCTGAAACGTACGTATCCATGACAGTCTCCCTTTCCATACTTCAGGCTCGGCGGTCCCTGCTGCCGAACCCCGCACCATTCGGTGCTGACGTCCTTAACTGCTGCTACCACTTCAGTCCGCCGGCAACACACATTGCTCGACGGCTCCAATCCCACGCTGATCGGTTCGCTCAGGCGGACAGACTTGTTTTGGCCCGTCCATCCAAGCCATCAACCACGACGGTCGCCGGGTTTTTCCGACGGATCCGCGTGGCGACGTCGACCATCTCACGCCAGGCTTCCGGCCCTTCGAAGATCGCGACGGCACCGAGGGAACGGGCCAGCACTTCTTCGTTCGGGTCCAGCTCGTGGGCCACAAGCGCCCACTTTTGCCAAGGCAGAACGGTCTGAACCTTCCTTGCCAGTTGCCACGGCGTTGACCCGGTCACGTCGCTTCCGATCGCGACCAGATCGAACTTCAACATCCGCAGCAACTCGACCGCCCGATCCGCACTGTCGACTTCCGACACCTGCGGGCCGGCCACGTGCTGCGAAACACGCGACTCGGCCGAGCGATCGACTCCACTCACTTCAGCATTCCCACGCGAAGCGCCACGACGCAGGTTGGCCAGGCTTGCGCCAACCGAAAGGATGCTCGGGGTCACTTCTTCGGGCATTTCTCACCTCGAACGGCGCAGGCTGTCCGTGGACAGACCTATTCCGTCGAGGGGCTTGTTAGCGACGACCGTGCCGCTGCGGCATCGATTCCGTCGGCAACCTCTAAGTCGAATTCAAAGCGGCAATTAGCAAGGATGGAAATATGGGCAAGCAGGGTCCGTCAGTGGTTATTATGAATCGGGGAATCTCGCAAAATTCGTATAAGTGCTTTGTGTGATGGTGTTTGAGTGATTTCTAGTCAAAACAATCAGGTTGATTTACAACGAGCAGTTAAAACAACCATCGCCCTCCGAAATACGATTTCGTTTCATCCGTTGCGGGTGGGGGACCGGACATTTCCTAGGATGCGGCAAGGCAAGGAATGAGAGCTCAGATCGCACAACTGGCCGCACTCGTCATGCACGGGAATGCCCGGCTCGACTACGGCCACGACCCGGCCGGCCTCGTCGGGCACTCGACGACCGACCTGTGCGATTCCATCACGTTTTGCGACGCCACCGATCGGACCATGCCCTTAACAGCCGAATCGGTCGGCGATTGGCTCGACAGCCATGACGCCTCGCACACGCTCTACCTGCAACTGCACCACCATCCGGCCAGCCGGCTCATGGTGGGGGATCGCATGCTCGAAGGCTTCGTCAACACGGGCGGCCGTTGGCTGATCGAGCAGTGTCACGGCTTTCGGTCGGACCTGTGGGAAAGCAACTGGGAGCCGGCAGGCGAGCGGTGGCTGGTCGAGTACGGCCGAATCCAGGCCGCGATGCCCGCCTTGCCGATCGACACCGAGCCGCTCGAACCGCTGGGCGACCGATTGCTGGAGGTCGTCCGTCGGCTTCAGGAACTCGCGGCCGACAACGACCTGCCCGACTTCGCCGACCGCTTCGAGCAGGCCGTCCAGTGTCTGGAGGACCCTGACCCGCCCGAACCGCCGACCTATCCCGATCTTGCCCCGATCGGCCTGCTGTCGGTCGAAGCCCGGCAGTTGCTGAGTGCGATCGACGCCGCGTGGGTCTTCGCGGCCGAGGATTCGTGGAATGACGCGGCCATCACGAAGCGCGTCACGGAGTACGAACCGCTGTCGGATGAGCTCTATCGACTGCTAACGCGCGGCCTGTGCGCCGTCACCAACAGCACGGCCGTCCCGCTGCGCGCGGGCGACGGTGAGCGATTTCCGTTCGAAAGAGCCCGCCTGCTGAAGCGGCACGCCAAAAGAAGGCTCGATAGTCTGATTATTCGAAATCGAACGTGTCTTCCGCCTTCTGCAAATAGGCGAAGAAGCACATGCGCTCTTCGCCATCGACCGCGCCGCGGAGCGAATAGAGGCGGAAGAACCAGGCGAGGTCGCGCTCGGTCGGGTTGTCGGGCGGGGCGGATGCGCGGCCGACCAGCTCGGCCGGGTCGATGCCCATGATCATCTCGGCGATGAACGCGATGTTGATTTCGTCGGCCGTCAGCGTCGATAGCACGAAGACGTCCGCCATCTTGATGATCGGCCGCGAGTAGCGCTCGGCCGTGTCGAACTTTACCGCATCCAGCGCGTCGAGGAACTTCAGCGTCGCCTCATCCGCCTTCCATGCGTGGTTACTGCGCTCTTCCTCGCGGAAGCCTTCGAGCGTGGCGTCGAAGTGCTTCTGATAGCGGTCGTAGAACCAATCAACCTGCTCGCCCGCCAGCCAGCGGATGACGATCGCCTCGCCGGGCCGGTGTGAGACGTGGTAGTCGTTCGTGGGCAGGTCAGCCGTTTTCGGCAGTTCGAGGATGCGCCGCGCATCCGCCATCGACTCCGCGGGAAGCAGCGGGATGGCGGCGTCCTTCGACTTGTCGAGCTTGGCGATCGTCCGCTGCACGTCGCGGATGAGGTCGGCGCTCAGGCCGGCGCGAACGGCCGCGTCGAACTTCCGCGTCCCTTCAAACACCGCAGCCAGTTCGGCGTTGATGCGGAACTCTTCGACCTTCTCCTCGGCCTTCTTGGCCGGATCGATCGGGCGGTCCTTCGGCTGATCCGGTTCGTCAAACATCGTGCGACAGGATAGCGGGGTTCGCGACGATGCGGCAACGACGCGGAGGCACGAAGGCTCGAATGGAACTGTGGCACGGGCCTCCGGCACGTGTTTTCCGATGACCGATCGCTTGAGCCATGGCACGCTGACGCCGGCGCCACCGAAGATCGGATTGACAGCCGCTCGCCGTCGGGTAAGGTCGCGCTTCGATGACTGTCTGATTGCACCCATCCCCGCCCCGAACTGTGCCGGCCGACCGGTCTGGCCGCAGTCGGTCCATAGATTTCATTTTGTGGCTTTCGAGCACGCGCGACATCGTCGCGTCGTCCTTTGCTTCATTCGGAGGAAGTATGTGTCTACCCCTTGCCCGCTCTTCGTTCGCTTGGCTGGTCCATTTCCAGGTTTTGAACGAGAGAGGATCGAGACATGTCAGATCATCGTCGCCATCGCGGAAGTAGCGATGGCTTCGTTTGTCGCCATTGCGGGCGTGGCGTGAACCCTTGTCCGTACGGCTCGGAGCATCGCAACCACTGCCCGTGGTGCCTCTGGAGCCTTCACGTCGACGAGCGGCCGGGCGATCGCGCCAGCGCTTGTCGCGGGAAGATGGAACCGATCGCCGTGTGGGTTCGCCGCGACGGCGAGTGGGCGGTCGTTCATCGGTGCGGCTCGTGTGGCTGCCTGAAGAGCAACCGCATCGCCGCGGACGACGAGCCGTGGGCGCTGATGTCGCTCGCCGCCCACGCGATCGCGCGGCCGCCGTTTCCGCTAGACGTCAAATGAACACCGCGGCCGGGACTCATCGTCCCGGCCGCGGGTGTTTTGTAGATGCTCAGCACGCCGCGCGGCGGCGGCGTTTCAGGCTTGTGACCGCACCGAGGGCCGCTGCCGCGAGCGTCGTCGGCTCAGGCACGAGGATGGTCAGTGTGTCGACGCGAAAACGGATGGTCTGTCCGAACGGGACGCCGCCGACGAGGTCACCCTGGCGCAGCGAGAAGGTCGACAAGTTCAAGCTCGTCGGCAGGGCGTCGGTGGCGAAGCTGGAGTTGGTGTTGTCGTCGAGCTGAAATGACAGCCCGCTCGTGCCGGTGAAGCCGTAGAAGTTCATCTCGTATTGGTCATACCCGGCCGGCCAGCTTTCGAGGATGGAGATCGCCGCCGGCCCGGTGACGGACTGCGATGTGGTGTTGATCTTCAGCGAGTACGCCGACACCGCGTTGAGATACGTCCCGAAGTTCGCGCCGGCGTTGGAGTCGGGCGTGCTCGATTCGAACGTGTACGTGAGTTGCACGGGCGAGCCGACAACCGCGCCGGCCGTGTTCCACGGTGCGCCGAGCGCGGGCGAGCCCGAGAAGACGTTCGTCACGACGCCGTCGAATTGAAACGTGATCGGCGAAGCCAGTGCGCCGGACGACAGCGCGAGCGCTGCAATGGAAGCCAGGATGGTGGTCCGCATGGGCAGTCTCTCCTTCGGAAGTCGGTGTGGTTTGCCGTTCGCTCAACGCGTCGTGCGACGGCGGCGCTTCAGGCCGACGCTCGCGGCCAGGCCGAGCGCGCACAGCGTCGTCGGTTCGGGCACCGCAGCGATGCGCAGTTCGCCCAGCGAGTAGAGGTAGCTGGTGTCCCAGACCAGCCCCACGTTCAGCGGCGGCAGGAAGAAGCTGCTGAACGTGCCGGCCGTGGGGCCGTCGATGAGGTTGTAGATGTCGCCCAGCGCGGGGTTCCAGGCGTTGATGAGCGTCACCTTCAGCTGGCCGTTCAGGTTGAGCAGGCCGGTGACGTCGAGGGCGTCGTACTGCCCGCCGCGATTCAGGCCGCCGATTTCGATGTCGAGCACGTTGCTCGGCGTGAACGTGACGTTGCCGACCGTCAGCAGCGCCGGCGACAGGCCCGGCGAGAACGTGCCGCTGAACGCGACGTTGTTGAACGTGCCGACGCCCTTCACGTAGCCGCTGAACTCGATGTAGTCGGTGGGCGAATCGCCATTGACGTCGCCGTTCATGATGACGGCCTGCGCGAGGGCGTTGGTGCTCTTGATGAGTCCGTTGCCCGTGATGTTCCGGCCGAAGTTCACGACCGCGCCGCTCATGCTCACGAGCGTGCCCGGCGCGCCGGGTCCGCTGCCGAGGTTCGTCAACGAGCCGAGGACCGACTGGTTCGCATCTTCGAGCTGAACGACGAACTTGTTGGTGTACAGCTCGCCATCGAGGTTCACGCCGGCGACGTGGGTGTTGTCGCCGAGCGTGAGGTTGCCGCTGGCGATGATCGTCGAGCCGTTGGCGCTGCTGACGCGACCGAGCACGGTGCCGTCGCCTTGCAGGGCCGCGCCGAGCGGGATCGCGTAGCCGTTGGGCGTGCTGAGCGTGCCGCCGGCCAGCGTGACGTCGGGCAGGCTGATGAAGTTGAGCGACTGTAGCGTGAGCGTGCCGCCTGCGTTCACGGTGATCGGGCCGGCTGCCGTGAAGCCGCCGACCGACGCCGCGTCGCCCAGTTTCAGGTTGCCGGCGTTCACGGTGATCGAGCCCGTGGCGCCGAGCGAGAACTTCCCGGCCATGCTGGTGCTGCCGGTGGAGTTGTGAACGATCGGGAAATTGGTGCCCTTGGCGTTGGTGCTCGTGAAGGCGAGGTTGCCGCCGCCGACGAAGCTCAAGCCGGTGAACGGCAGGAGGGTATTCGGCAGGACGACGTTGCCCGTCGACTCGAACGACGTCTGGTTCGACGGACTCGCGACCATGATCGGCCCCGTGCCCAGGGCGTTGCTCGCGCCCAGCTTCAGGCCGCCGCCGGCGTTGAAGAACAGGTTGATGTCGCCACTGATCGACTGTGCGGCGTTGATCGTGGCCACGCCCGAGTTCTGGAATTGGAGCAGGATCGGGCCCGAGAGTGTCGCGTTCATCGTCTGATTCGTCGGGACGTTGAACAGGATGCTGGTGTTGGCGGCGCCGGTGATGGCGCCGTGCACATACTGCGGATCAGCCGCCAGCGTGCTGCCGGCGGTGAGTGACGTTCCGCCGCTGTAGCTGTTGAGTGCCGAGTACTGCGCGAAGCCGTTGATGATGACGTTGCCCGTGCCACTGATGAGGCCGGTGTAGCTGCCGCCTGTCACTTCGAGCGTGGCGTTGTTCAGCGTGTTCGTGCCCAGCGCCTGCTCGCTGCCGACCACGACCTTGCCGGCCGAGATGACGTTCTGGCCCGTGTAGGTGCTGAGCGACGAGTTGAGCGACATCGTACCCGCGCCGACCTTGGTCCAGGTTCCGTTGAGGAAACTCGTCATGCCGACCGTGAGCGAATCACCCGCGGCCGGCGTGGAGATCGTGCGGTTCGCGCCGTTCAGGTCGATGTACGGCTGGTTGCTGCTGGCCGCGCCGGGGATGTAGCTGGTGCCGGTGGCGGTCAGATTGCTGTTGAGTGTGACGGTCGTTGCGATCACCGCGAGGCGCGCGTTGTTAATCGTCGTCGGGCCGAGCGTGCTGCCGGCGAAGTAGAACTCCAGTTCGCCGAAACTGGGCGAAAGCGTCGTGGGATTGATCGTGATCGCGGTGTTGTTCGCGAGGCCTCCAGGCGCGGTGACGCGCAGCGTGCCGCCGTTGAGTTGAAGCGACGAGGCGATGGACGCGCCCTTGTTTGCAACGACGGCCGTGTCGTTCGTGATGACGGCCGAGATCGTGTTCGTGCCCGACCCGCCGATTTGGAAACTCGGCGCTGCGCCGGTGGCCGAGAACGTCACCTGGCTGCCCGTCATCGTGCCGTTGAGGCTCAGGTTGGTGTTAGCCGCGCCGGTGATCGTCGTCGGGGCGGCGAATTGGAGGGCATTGCTAATCGTGTTGAAGCCGCTGTTGGTCATCGTCGGCGCGGCGCCGAGGTTCTGGAACGAGTAGCTGCTGCCGCCGAACGTATAGTTCGAGCCGGTGATCTGCATCG
This sequence comes from Tepidisphaeraceae bacterium, assembly GCA_047600945.1. Classification (GTDB taxonomy): domain Bacteria; phylum Planctomycetota; class Phycisphaerae; order Tepidisphaerales; family Tepidisphaeraceae; genus JASGKC01. Next base: position 726,695 of record JASGKC010000001.1, read on the forward strand.
ACTGGAGGACGAGCGGGTTGGCGATGTTCTGGTTCGGGATGAGGCTGCTCGCGCCGGTCGGAAAGATCAGCGTGAGGTTGGAGTTGGCCGACACCGGCGTGCCGCCCGACCAGTTCAGGCTGTTCGCCATCGAGTCGGGCCCGAAGCTGTTGCCGCCGTTCCAGGTGTGTGTAACCGCCCAGACGTTCGCCGCCGAAAGGGCCGCCACGATCGCCACGATTCGCGCGCAGCCGCGCACGGTGCGAGTGTTCGATTGCATATGAATTGCTCCTCTCACCCGCGAAGCCCCTGCAGACTTCGCATAAGCCGCTGTCGGTCAGCCGTTAGCAGGACGCCAATCGTTGACCAGCTGGATTTGACCGTGAAGATCGTGCCATGGTTGGAGCGGCGCAGTCAAGGCAAAATTGGGCATTCGGCGTATGAATCGGGTCAACTTGCCGCGTCTGGAAGTGAGTAAACGGTGTTGACAGCAGACCCGTCCATGCCCCACACTCCGCGACCCGCCTTGAAATGGTCGAGGCGGATTTCGTCGGAAGCCTTCGCGACTTCCGGCACCGTTCGAGAAGGCCGCTGTGACCACGACCCGCACGACGACGACGAAAACGACGACCAAGTGACGCGAAGTCACTTCGGTTCGGTCGGTATCGTCAGTCTGTCGGTGAAGGAGTCGAGTGTGTCTCAGCAGCCTTAGGGTCGAACGAGTGCCGGAAAGCAGCGAAGGCTTTTTGCGTTAGTGAGCAGTGGTGAGTGTGCAGGGACGATTTTCCCTGCCCACTGCCCACCGCCCACTGCTCACCGAACCCAGCCCACTGGAGTCTCCCATGCCCGCGCCCGTGAACGTCGCCATCGTCGGTGTCACCGGGGCCGTCGGCCAAGCCTTCCTTGAAGTGCTTGCCGAGCGGAACTTCCCGATCAACCAGCTCAAGCTGCTCGCCTCGGCGCGCAGCGCCGGCAAGACCGTCGACTTCAAAGGCAAGACGTACACGGTTGAAGAACTCACGCACGACAGCTTCAAGGGCGTGCAGATCGCACTATTCAGCGCGGGCGGATCAATCAGCAAGGAGTTCGCCCCCAGCGCGGTGAAGGCCGGCGCGGTGGTGGTCGACAACTCCTCCGCCTTCCGCATGACCGACGGCATCCCGCTGGTCGTCCCGGAAGTGAACCCCGAAGCGATCAAGAAGCACGTGGGCATCATCGCCAACCCGAACTGTAGCACGATCATCATGAACGTGCCGGTCTGGCCGCTTCACAAGGCGAACAAGATCAAGCGGATCATCGTCAGCACCTACCAGGCCGTCAGCGGCGCCGGCGCGTGGGGCCTGGAAGAACTCGAACGCCAGATCAAGCAGCACGCCTCGGGCAGCGCGATCGAGAAGATCAAGTTCCCGCACCAGATCATCAACAACCTCTTCAGCCACAACTCGGCCGTCGGGCCGACGGGCTACAACGAAGAGGAAGTGAAGATGCTCAAGGAAACTCGCAAAATCTTCGGCGAGCCGAAGATGGCCGTCACCGCGACGTGCGTCCGCGTGCCGGTGCCGCGCGCCCACTGCGAGAGCATCAACATCGAGTTCACCCAGCCGATCACGCCGGACGAAGTGAAGAAAATCCTGTCCAAGGCGCCCGGCGTGACGATCGTCGACAACCCGGAGAAGAACCACTTCCCAATGCCGATCGAAGCCAGCGGCCAAGACAACGTGCTGGTCGGCCGCGTGCGTCAGGACATGAGCCGCGAGGATGGCCGAGGCATCGACCTGTTCGTCGCCGGCGACCAGATCCGCAAAGGCGCCGCCACCAACGCGGTGCAGATCGCGGAGAAGCTGCTGGTCTGATCGACATTCCTCCACCGCCCAAATCCCACCGATGAATGTCGAAGGCTCGCCGAAGACGTTCATCGGTGGTTCCGTTTCCGGAGCCTATGATTTGTGTGATGTCCGACACCACCACCATCATCCGCTGCCCACTCTGCGGGCGCAGAATCGTGTGAACGCCGACTCGATCGGCCGCGGACAGCACGCGGTGTGCGGCCGATGCAAGCAGGCGTTGCCGACGCCGGGCGAAGCGGTGCATCCGGTCGTGGCGACCGACGCGAACTTCGCCGAGCTGGTGGAGCGGTCGCCGCTGCCGGTGCTGGTGGACTTGTGGGCGCCGTGGTGCGGGCCGTGCCGGATGATCGCGCCGACGATTGAGGAACTCGCGACCGAATACGCCGGGCGCGTCCGCGTGGCGAAGCTGAACACGGACGAAAACCCGCGCACGGCCGACCGGCTGCGGATCAGCGGCATCCCGACGCTGGTGATTTTCCGCGCCGGCCGCGAAGTGGATCGCATCGTCGGGCTCGCGCAAAAGCACAGATCGCCGGCAAGCTCGATGCGCTGGTTCGATGAGGTGTTGAAGTGAATGCGCCCGGCCGATCGGTTAGCGTTTCCTGCATATGAGGGCCACGTATCGACCGATGACCATCGACGACTACGACGCCGTCGTCGAACTCTGGTCGCGCGCCGAAGGCGTCGGGCTGAACGAGAGCGACACCCAGCCGGCGATCGCGTCGTTTCTCCAACGCAACTGCGGGCTGAGCCTGGTCGTCGAGCAGGGCGGGCGGATCGTCGGCGCGGTCCTCTGCGGCCACGACGGCCGACGTGGCTATCTGCACCATCTGGCGGTCGACACCGATTCGCGCGGGTGCGGCATCGGGCGGGCGCTCGTTGAGAAATGTCTTGCCTCCCTGGCATCGCTCGGCATTTCCAAAGCAAACATCTTCGTTTTCGCCGACAACGATGCGGGCCAGCGCTTCTGGCGTCACAACGCCTGGAAGGGCCGGACTGATCTGCTCGTCATGCAGCGCGTGCTGACGCCGGGCGCGAAGGCCTGCGGCTGCTGATCGGCCGCGCGACGTCGTGCGATCCGCCCAGCTTGCCGCCCATCCGCTTCGTCGTCTGTCGATCTTTGCGGTGCCGGCTTGACGCGTCCGGCGAATCCGACCACCGTTGCGGCCGATTCATGTCGGTCGAGTTGCCGCATCTTCAAGCCGTGCTGCGCCTGATGGAACGCTTCGTCCATCCGTGGTGGCTCGTCGGCGGCTGGTCGCTCGATCTACTGGCCGGCGAGGTGACGCGCGATCACCACGACATCGAGGTGTCGATCTTCCGGAAGAACCAGTTCTCGCTGCGCTCATTGCTCGCGGATTTCGAGACGCTGACGTGCCTCGATGAGAGGTGGGTGCCGTGGCGCAAGGGCATCGCGGTCGGGCCGCCCATGTTTCAGGTGAAGGCGTGCCGGCGCGTCGGCGTGCGTGTCGACCCGTGGCTGCCCAACGAGTTCGAGTTCTTCCTGAACGACGCCCGCGACGACCGATGGTTCTATCGCCGCGACTGGCGCGTCTCGCTGCCATTGAGCCGGCTGGTCGTCCGCAGCCGCACCGGTGTCCCGTGCCTGCGGCCGGAGGTCGTGTTCCTGTACAAGGCCAAGGCGCTTCGCCCGCAGGATGAAGCGGACTTCGAGCGGCATTCGCGATTGCTCGATACCGAATCGCGTGCGTGGCTGAAAGAGGCGCTGCAACTGACGTTCGATGGGCATCCATGGATCGAGCGGCTGTGACAGAAGTGATGAGTGGTCAGTGGAGAGTTGCAGCGAAGGCACTGGGGAGGGAGTAAGCGGCTTATCCCGTGTTCCGCGACTTCGGTAGGCGCCAGACCCTTCGCTTCGTGTGCAGTGCAAGGACATGGGTGGCGCTGGTTGTTCACACCACGCGGTCCTTCAGCAGCTGCGCGTGTTGCAGGCGACGCACCTGCTTGAAGCCGTAGTGCACACGCAGTTCCAGTTCGTCTTCCTCGATCCGTACGAAGTCGCCGTGCAGGCCGCGGCCGACGAGCACTCTGGCCCCACGCCAACGCACCAGGCCTTCGTGGCACACCCGGCGCAGCGTCGAGCGGGCCAGTGACGCCGCGTCGTAGTTCACGCACGTCGGCATCGTCGCCGGCCGCTTGCGGGCGCTGGGTCGCCAGCGGCTCAGCGGCGTCTCGTCGCCGAGCGCCTCGTGCGGCCGCTGCGTGTTGTACACGTGCCGGTACGCGTGGCAGTCGACGCGGAAGTGTTCGACGCTGTCACGCCGCGCATGGCGGTAGATCAGTTCGCTGGCGAACGTTCAGTTCGCTGGCGAACGTGCCGTTGAGTCGCTCGACCTTGCCCTGGGTCTGAGGATGGTAAGGCCGGCCGTGGATCGGCTCGATGCCCAGGCGGACGAGCTGCGCATCCCACCAGCTCAAGCCGACCGGCCGGCTCGTGCCCGTCGTGCCGAAGGCGTTGTCGCAGAGGATCTGCTCGGGCAGGCCGACCTCGCCGAAGACCTCCCAGAGCGCCGCGAACGTGCGTGCCATCGTGCGGTCCGTCAGCGGCTCGAACGCCAACGCGTAGCGGGAGTGGTCGTGGGCGGAGGCTTCGCCTCCCGCGTCCACGACGCACAGCGGCAAAAGCGTCTGACGGTTCACCTCGACCGGACCCTTGTGGTCGAGTTGCCACAGCGCGTTGGGCCGATCACGCTCGAAGCGTTGCGGGGGCGGGGGCGCGGGCTCGCCTGGCCGCGTCCGGCCGTGACGCCGCAGCACGTTCGCGACCGTGCGCAGACACGGCAGCGGCGCAAGCGCCTCCGGACACGCAAGCGCCTCGCGCCGCAGGATCGCGTGCACCTTGCGCGGCCCCCAGCCGTGGCGGTCACGCTCGGCGAGCACCCGGGCCTCGACGACGGCGCCGAGGCGTCGCGGCGACGATCGCGGCCGCCGCGAGCGGTCCCGCAAGACGTCCACGCCGGCAGGCAGGACGCCGGTCGACGCGCCTGCGGCGATCGACCCGCGTGGCGTATCGTCGGACCCGCGTGCGTCGAAGACCTTCAGCCACTTGTACGCGGTCTTGCGTGACACGCCGTACTCCCTGCAAACGACCGCCACCGGCCTGCCGAGCAGGCGGATCGCATGACACAATGCCCAACGCTGTTCCGACACGAGCGACACCTTCAACGGCAAGGCCAAACCTCCTGAAAGCGGAGTTGAACCTCGCCATCTTGGGCGCCACCCATGTCCTTACACTGCACACGCAGCGAAGGGTGACGGAATGTGGGAGCGGACGATCGTAGTGAAATCCCCTTCACCGCAACTCTCGACTCTCCACTGATCCGCTCAGTACCGCAGCGAGATGCCCGCGCCGCCCCACAACTGCGTGTCGGCCGTCATCTCGGATTCGATGCCGTCGGTGTAGTAGACGTAGCCGGTTACACTCCATTGGCCGAAGCGGCTCGGGATGTTCAGCAGCGTGTTCAGGTTGTACTGGCCGATCAGGCCCACCTGGTAGTGCTGGAAGCCGTTCTCGCTCTGCGTCGGGTCCATGCTCGCGAACAACCCGCGGAAGCCGCTCACGTAACTCACGTGCGCGTCGAGTGTGAAGCTCAGCCCGGTGTTTTCGACCTTGTACGTCGGCCGGATGCCCGCTTCGAGGTATAGGCCGTCGTATTGGTCGTAGTCGTAGGCGGCCAGCACGTACGGGTTCAGCAGCGGCTGATCAGTGCGGAAGATCTGCGAGTCGTCGAACTGGAGCCGTGCGAACACCTCGGCCGTGTCGAGGTCGGACCGGTCCGGGAAGATGTAGTTCGAGTGCCCCGCGCTGAGAATAAACGGCTTGATGGGCCAATCGAACCCGAACGTCGGCCGCACTTCCTGAAAGCTGCTGACCGGGTCGTTCTCGCCCACGTTGACGAAGATGTCGACGTACGGGTGCGGCACTTTGCCGAGGTCGAAGCTGAGCTTGGTGTCGAACTGGTAATTGGCTGTGTCTTCCGGGCGCGGCGAGCTGCCGACAGCATCGAAGCGCTCGACGCCGCGGAAGACGTAATCGGTGAAGTAGGTGGCGGAGAGGTCGAGGTGCAGCCCGCCGATGCTGCGGCCGAAGGCGTCGCGCGAGTCGCGGTCGTCATGCGTGTCGTCGTAATTGCCGGCCGAGCCGGGCTCGATCGGCGGATAGACGCTCTCCGGCGTCCGCAGGCTCTGGCCCGACGCGACATTCGCCAGCAGCGACGCCACGACGAAGCCCGACGCGCCCAGCGTGGCCGTGATTCCATTCAACTGCACCCTCGCCATTTCTGATGCTCCTTGACACTTCGACTCTACCGACGCGAGACAGTCGGTACAATCCGACCCCATGAGCCTCACCCTCAGGAAAAGCCGCTCGCGGCTTAGCGCGGCTGCACTTCTCGCACTTGCACTCGTCACCGGTTGCCAATCACCCGACCCCACCACGCGCCCGCTCTACAAGCTCAACCAGCGCGAACTCGACACGACCATTCGCACGCTGCATGAGACGCAGCCCGACTTCCGCGAACGCCTCGTCACGCTCGCCCGCCGCAACGTCGGACAGCCGTACGAGATTTACCTGCTCGGCGAAGCGCCGTTCGACCGCACCGATCCGCAGCCCGTCTACAACCTGAAGAAGTCCGACTGCGTCGTCTTCCTCGAGCACATGACGGCCATGTCGCTCAGCGATTCGTTCCCGTCGTTCCTCACGATGCTCCAGCGCATCCGCTACAAGGACGGCTACATCAGTTGCCTCACGCGCAACCACTACACCGAGGCCGACTGGAACCAGAACAACGGCCGCTGGCTGCTGCATGAGATCACCACGGAACTCGATCCGAACGCAAGCGTCTACACGCAGAAGGTCGACCGCGCGAACTTCTTCCGCACCACGTTCGGCGTCCTGACGAACATCCCCGTGCAGACCATCCACGAGCCGTACATCCCATACGACCACATGGACGCCGTGAAGCCGCTGCTACGGAATGGCGACGTCATCAACTTCGTGAAAGGCGACAGCGCAACCAGCGGCTGGGTGCATCACGTCGGCATCGTGGCCGTCATGCCCGACGGCGCGGTGCACATCATTCATTCGACCGAGCCGCGCGTGCGCGAGGAGACGATCGACGCGTTCATGAAGCGTGCCATCGACGCCGCCCCGAAGCTGCTGGCCAAGCACAAGCCGATCGGCCGAGGCTTTAAGTTCCTGAGGTTCGCCGAAGACCCGATCGCCAACCTGAAAGCCATCGACGGCCCGGATGCACCCAAGGTGACGGCGTTCGTGCATTCGCCGATCAGCTGGGACGCGTACGTGAAGGAAGTGGCGGGGGAGTGAGAACGAAACAAGTCCCGACCCGACCCCTCGGGGTCGGCGCCTTTCTTGTTAGCGAATTGACGAAACGCGGCGCAATATGCTCATTACTAGGCGACGTATCTGGTCTTCAGTTGGTGCGTTCCTCATAGGGGTGCTTGTAACCGGCAGCCTGCTGTACAGAACTACTCATTGGGGCGAGCGTGTGCACATGTCCCGAGTCGTTGCGGATTTGAGGCGGTCCTTGAACTCGACCGCGCACGTGCGTTCATTGCCGGAGCGGGCGCAGTGCTTCGTCGACAAGTCTGTTGATAATTCACTCGTGCGAGTCAGCCTTGATGTAGGGAACTTGCCCAGCGTTGTGAGACTGCCAAGGGAGATGACGGCCCTGCGGGCGTGGGAGGTACTTCTAACGGATTCCCCGGGTTCCTTAGCCGAGTGCGAGTTGGTTGGAACGGGCTACAGATGCACTGTTACAAAGAAGGAGTTGCATCTAGAGTCACCGTCTGGAAATTTCAAATGCAATGTGTGGGGGCGGGACGTAAGTCTTCCCTCGGCTCCCTCAGAAATCCGCGTCCGCAAATCTACGACCGGGTCAATCATATCTGTTGAGTTTGCCTACGATGGGTACCGCGCTGTTGTTTCCACAGGCGAGCACGAATACGGCTTCGCTGAAGAGGGGACGATTGAAGGTGGGGCCGGTGCAATTCGTGACGCATTAACGAATAGCGGAATGACGAAAGTGGATGCTGAAAGGGTCGTGTCTGAGGGGATGAAGCGATGGCGCAACCTATCAGAGGAGCAAAAATGTCGACTGTACGTTACCGCTGATGAGGCGGTCGAGATTGCTTCAGACGATGCCGATTTCGTTCCGTACGCAATGGCAATGCTTGCTCGTCTTGTAGGAAGTTCTTGGAATGGTGTGACTTTTGGTAGAGCGGGATCGGTGACTTGGATCGCCATGAATGCCAACAACGATATACCGACAAATTACATTGAAGGATTTGACGCAAGCGGGCGACATCTTTGGACGGTATTCCTCAAAGACTCTCGTAGCCCCATGAACGATCAAAAGCCTATCGTGTTTGTCGACGGCGCGCAGTAATCGACGGGGCGAAGCAAAGGCAGGCGGCTCTGATTGCGCGGAAGTCTGCTGTGTGTTACAGCTGGTTAACACCGCTACTGAGACTCGAATTCGTGGCTCGTCTTCCGCATCACACCGCCGAATCGCTCGCCTTCGCGTGTTCGACGCAGACCAGGTTATCCCGGTGGATGACTTCGTCGTACGCGTGCGACCCGACGAGTGCACGCAGCTCGCTCGTCTTCTTGCCGAGGATTTTGCCCACGTCGCCGGCGGTGTAGTTGCTCAGGCCGCGGGCGATGAGTTGGCCGTTGGGGCTGAGCAGGTCGACGACATCGCCGCGGTCGAAGTCGCCGGTGACGGCCGTGATGCCGGCAGGCAGCAGGCTCTTGTTCTTCTGCGTGATCGCGACGGCCGCGCCGGCGTCGACCGTGATGCTTCCCTTGCCGCGGGCCGCGCGAATCCAGCGGCTTCGGCCCGTGCGCCGGCTCGCGCTGCTCGGCACGAACAGCGTGCCGACGTCCTCGCCCGCGAGGATGCGCGTCAGCACATCAGGCGTGCGGCCGTGCGCGATGACCATCGTCTCGCCACTGCCCGTCACAAGCCTTGCCGCTTCCAGCTTGCTGTTCATGCCCCCCTTGCCGAGGGCGCTCTTGCCCACCTGCAGGTGCTTGGCGGCCTCGTCGATGCTGGTGAACATCGGCAGACGTTGCTTGTTCGTGTCGAGCACGCCATCGACGACGCTGAGCAGGATCAGCAGGTCGGCCCGCAGCGCCTGCGCGACGGTGGCGGCCAGCAGGTCGTTGTCGCCGAAGGTGATGCGGACGAGTTCGTCCGTGCTGACGGTGTCGTTCTCGTTGATGATCGGCACCGCGCCCAGTTCGTGGACGGCGTGGATCGTGTTCCGCAGGTTCAGGAAGCGCGTGCGGTGGTCGGTGTCGTCGCGGGTGAGCAGGAGCTGGGCGACCTTCAGCCCGTGCGGGGCGAACGCGCCGGCCCAGCCGTCCATGAGCCGGCGCTGCCCGACGGCCGCGACGGCCTGTAGCGTGGCGAGGTCGGCCGGGCGGGTGTCCAAGCCGAGTTCCGCCAGTCCCGAGCTGACCGCGCCGGAGCTAACGAGCGTCACGCGCACGCCACGGTGGCGCAGGGCCGCCACTTGGCCGGCGATGCTGGCGACGAAGGCGAGGTCGAGGTGGTTGCGGGCGTCGGACAGGCCTTGCGAGCCGAGTTTGACGACGACCGACTTGGCGGTCGAGACGAGCGTGGAGCGATCGACGTTCATGCGAACCGTGTTGATAGCAGCGGAGGCGAAAGTCCGCGATGCCGCACCCGGCGAAAACCGGTCCGCGTCAGGCGGGGGCGTATAATGCTGCGATAATAGTGATTTTTCGGCGTGCACAAATCGAGCCGGGCAGTTTATGATGAGGTGTCGCCGAACCGCGATTTGTGGAGATAATGCTTTCGCCTGAATTTGCTCGATCAGCACGCCTTCAGCCGATTTTACCCATTTTGACGCAGCTGGCGCGGGTTTCATCGGATTCAATGGTGCCACACATCCGCGGTGAAGGTTGCGGAGGTAGTCTCTCATGTCGCCGGGGAGCGTCGCTGCGCAGTGGTGCGCGGCAGCGGAGTTAAACCGGTGTTGCGCCTGCTTTTCGAGTGGAAGTTGTCGGAGCAGTGTCTCGTCTCGCCCTGCCGCGCGCGAAAGTTCGTCGCGGCGGCGTGTCGTCGGCAGTCAATCGGGTGTCGTAGAAGTCGATCCAGTCAGGAGAAAAAGATGCGTCAGTCTCGCCGTCGTCTGGTCCGTGCCGTCCGTTCCATCATCGAAGCCGTCGAGCGCCGTCAGATGATGGACGCCACCTATTACAACCTGTCGGGCGGCTCGTACCAGCAGAACTGGGAATCGTCCGACCTCGTGGGCGGTACGACCTGGACTTCGACCTACGCCAACGCCATCGGCTACGCCGCCACCACGACGGCCGTCGCCGACCCGCAGCTCAACACCAACCCCAGCAACACCAGCTCGGCCGTGTTCGTGGCGACCGTATCGCCCGGCCCGGTCGGCAGCGGCGTGTCGGCGGGCGGTTTGCATCGCCTGACCTTCGCCAGTTCGGTTGGCACCGGCGCCGGCACCGGCACGAAGTCGATCGGCTTCCAGGGTTCGGGTACGGCCCACTCGCCGCACGTGATCTTTTTCATCAACTCCTCCGGCGTGAACAACGTCGCCGTCGACTTCGACCTGATCGACGTCGACAACGAAGGCAGCACCACAGCCGGCGCCGCCCAGTCGTTCGCCGTGCAGTATCGCATCGGTGACAGCGGCACGTGGGCGAACGTCCCGGCCGGCTATGTCGCCAACGCCGCCAACTTCACCACCAACACGGTCGGCCAGACGACCCACGTCACGGCCGTCCTGCCGTCCGATGCCGGCAACAAGGCCGACCTCCAGGTCCGCGTCGTCGGCACCAACTCCGCCGGCAACGACCAGATGGTCGCCCTCGACAACGTGGTGATCAGCTCCACGACCTCCTCGCAGGTCGGCATCGTGCCGTCGAGCTACACGATCCTTGAGAACGGCGGCAGCGCCGTCCTGACCGTCACCCGCACCGGCGACGCCAGCAGCGCCGCGTCGGTCAACTGGACGGCCGTCAACGGCACCGCGATCGCCGGCACCGACTACGGCACGCTCGGCAACGCGACGCCGCCCAGCGGCACGCTGACTTGGGCCGCCGGCGACAGCGCCGCCAAGACGATCACCATCCCGATCCTCGACGACCTGATCTCCGAAAGCGCCGAGGCGTTTACTGTCAACTTGTCGTCGCCAGTCAACGCGGTGACGGCGGCAGCCACGCTGACGGGCACCGTCTCCATCACTGACAACGATCTGGCCGCCCCGACGGGCCAAGTGTTCCTGAATGAAGTCGCCGTCAACCTGAACGACACCGACGGCCCGTACGAGTACGTCGAAGTGAAGTCGACCACGGCGAGCAAGTCGCTGGACGGCGTTTACTTCGTCAGCATCGAAGGCGATTCGACCTCGAACCCCGGCAACGTCAGCTACGTGCGCAGCCTGTCGGGCTCCACGACCGGCACCTCGACGCTGTTGGTGCTCAAGAGCGCCGCGACCAGCTACACGATCGGCGCGGGCGTGACGGTCATCACCGACACGCTGCTCGACGCCGCGGCCGGCGCGCTCCAGAACGGCGCCAACAGCTTCGCACTGGTCTTCTCGCCCACGCCGATCACCACCGGCACCGACCTCGACCCGACGAACTCCGGCGCGCTCACGCTGCCGGCCGGCGCGTCGATGCTCGACAGCGTCGGCACGCTCGACGCGACCGGCGGCGGCATCGCGTACGGCCCGACCAGCCCGGTCAACATCACCGACGGCTACACCCGCATTAAGGGCAACACCACGATCAACAGCATCACGGCCTGGTACGGCGGCAAGTTCGTCGATCCGGATCCGACCACCGGTGGCGCGGCCAACAGCGCGTTCCTCGGTTACGACCCGCGGCGTCAGTTCGGCAGTTACGTGAACGGCGCCGTCATGACGCCGGGCGCCGAGAACTACGACGCCGTGGCCGCCGCCGCCAGCCCCGGCCAGCTCGTGCTGGTTTCGCCGCTGCCGGTGGTGACGGGCGTCGACCCGTCGCAGATCGACGAAGGCTCGTCCATCACTTACACCGTGATGCGCTTCGGCGGCACCGCGGGCACCGTGACGGCGCTGGTCTCGAACACCGGCGGCACCGCGACGGCCGGTTCGGACTACACGGCCGTCAACAGCACAGTATCGTTCGCGGCCGGCGAGAACACGAAGGACGTTACGCTCAACACGATCGACGACACCGCCGCCGAAGGCGCGGAAACCGTCGTCCTCACGCTCTCGAACGCCACGGGCGGCGCGACGATCGCTTCGCCCGGCAACACCGCGAACATCACCATCAAGCCCAACGACGCCACGCAGGTGAGCGGCCTGGTGCTGAACGAAATCAAGATCGATCCGCCCGGCACCGACACGGCCAACGAGTACGTCGAGATCAAGGGTCCGGCTAACACGTCGCTGGTGGGCTACTGGCTGCTCGGCCTCGAAGGCGACGTGCCGACCGGCACGAGCACCATCACGCTGGGCCAGATCAACTACGCCCAGTCGCTGTCGGACTTCGCGACGGGCGCCAACGGCCTGCTGCTGGTGCGCGGCACCGCCGGCACCCCGCCGACGGTCGATGCCGGCACGGCGATCGCGGCCGTCACCAGCCTCGACAGCGCGGCCCTTCAGAACGGCTCGCAGACGTTCGTGCTGGTCTACATGCCCGACCTCACGCAGACCTTCACCACGACCGTCGGCTCGTTCAACGACTTCGACATCGACAACAACGGCGTCCTTGATGATCGCACGGCCAACGGCATTATCGTGCAGGACGGCGTCGGCTACGTCGACAGCGACGCGGGCGACGCCGCCTACGGCGCGGTCGTCACCCAGACCGGCTACGTGCCGGACGCCCTTACCCGTCTGCCTGCCGACCAGACGCCGCTGAGCGCGGCCGCCTGGGCGGGCGGCGAATTGCAGACCAACGGCGCGGCGACGCCCGTTCCGGAAACGCTCGCCTACGACACGGCCAGCGGCAAGGTGTTCAACATGGGCAGCGTCACGTCGCCGGCCCTTACGCCGGGCGGCGAGAACTTCCCAGTTCCGACCGACACCACGCCGCCGACCGTCACCGCCAGCGCGATGAACTACCTCACCACGCACAGCATCACCGTGACGTTCAGCGAAGACGTCTCGGCCAGCCTCAGCGCGGCCGACTTCACGCTGGTGAACAACACCACGCCGTCGTACGTCGTGAGCTCGGCGAACATGAACGTGTCGTACAACAGCGGGACCAACACCGCGACGATCACCTTCACCGGCCTGTCCGGCGCGTCGTCGACGATCCTGGCCAACGGCAACTACACGTTCACGGTGCTCGGCGCCGGCGTCACCGACGCGGCCGGCAACAAGCTCGGCGGCGGCGCGGGCGTCAACAGCACGCTCACCTTCAAGTGGGCAAACGGCGACGCCAACCACGACGGCTCGGTCAACTTCAGCGACTTGCTTGCCTTGGCGGCCAACTACAACGGCACCACGGGCATGACCTATGCCACGGGCGACTTCAACTACGACGGAACCGTGAACTTCAGCGACCTGCTGACGCTCGCGGCCAACTACAACGTGACGATCGCCGGCACGGTGGAGGGCGCTTCGCTCGCCTCGACCGCTGTCGCGGCGTCGCCGAAGAAAGACAACGTCGTCAGCAGCGTGTTCGCCAGCGATGACAGCGTGATCGCGTAAGGGAGAAAGTGATCGGTCTAGCAGTCGGTCACCATCCGACGCCGTGCGATTCGACAGAATCGCACGGCGTCTTTGCTTGGTTCATCGGATGCCCGGGGTCTGACATGACTGTTTTCGCGCGGGGCCGATTCGCTCTCTTGCGTTGGGATTGGCCTGCATCGGCTCGGTGTCTTCGATCTGAATGCGATTCGTGAACTTCACATTCAGGCCGCTTTCTTGTTCTTGAAGAGGTCGTCGGCGAGGCGGTCGCGCCAGAACCGGAGGGGCTTGCCTCTGGTCGCGCAACCAGCGAACTTGCCCCTGCTGAGCTTGTTCCTGATTGTACCGCTGCTGAGTTGAAAGAGGTCGGCTGCCTAACTGAGCGTCAGGATGGCCGGGTACTCATGCGGCGGGCATTCGAGTGCGTCTCGAATCTCGGCGAGAGTGACCTTCCGGCTCAGCGGCCGAGCATCATGCGCTTCCGAGCCCAACCCAGCGGGCTGGATTGTGGTCTTGAGGTCCGAAGACGTGTCGATCTTGACCGTGGCAGTGCTGGTCGTCGTGGACGTGGTGCGCGTTGCAGACGATCTGGACTTCGCCGAAGTGCCAGCCGATCTTGAAGACGGACGGGGGGGGACCAGAGTGGTCCTAGGCCGAGTCCAGAAACAGCGAAACCGCCAGAAGCATCGCTTATGGATGCTTCTGACGGTGATGCGGAGAGGGGGAGATTCGAACTCCCGTAACGGTTTCCCGTTAACCGGTTTTCGAAACCGGCGCATTCAACCACTCTGCCACCTCTCCGGGTGGATCGAAGAATGTATCCGATCCGTCGTTTCGGGTCAAAACCTGCGAGTTCTCAGGCATTTCTGCGAGATTGGACACTCCCACTTCGATCAATTTGAACTCCGCTTGCTGTCCAGTGAAGCCCATCAAAATCTGACGAAATCGAGCCTGCGCGGGCAAGCCAGAGGGGCAAGCTCCGGGCCGCGCTTGATCACGCTCATGTCGGCGAGCCTAAAGCTCTTCGTGTAGCGGTGTGTAGCGGTCGACGAGCGCGAGGCTGGAAACGCCGAGCAGTTCCTGCACTTCCTTTGGGCTCGCGTCGTGGTGCTGGAAGAGCCAAACACCCCGTGTGTGGCGAAACGCGTGGAAGTCGAGAAACCGGCGCATGTCGTCCTGGTAGCGAAGGAAGTTCGACGACTCGCGTTCTTCACGCTCCTGCGTCGTCGTCGCTTCGTCGATCCAGCGGGCACGAGCGGCGTCAAGGTCCGTATGAATCACCTTCGCCCCATGAGCCTTCGACGGCAGATTGAAGGCACGGGTGCCTGGCATCTTGTTCGCGAGAAAGTCGTTCAGGATCACGACCATCGCGGCGCGGAGCGGCACGTCGCGAGCCTGCTTGTACTTGTTCTTCGCGCCGGCCGGGATGTGGATGTAGGGCAAACTGTCATCGAGCTTGAATGAGTCTCGGGTGAGGGCCGCGATCGCCCCGCGACGCAGCCCGGTCTCCACTGCAAGGCGATAATGCGCCACAGCACACGACGTCCCAGGCGGACGGGCCTGGGAATCTGGCCA
Organism: Tepidisphaeraceae bacterium; assembly: GCA_047600945.1. Taxonomy (GTDB): domain Bacteria; phylum Planctomycetota; class Phycisphaerae; order Tepidisphaerales; family Tepidisphaeraceae; genus JASGKC01. The sequence goes on from JASGKC010000001.1 coordinate 741,811, forward strand.
GCAGCCCGAAGCGAATACCACGTTGCTCGGCTGACGCCGCAGAGGTATGCCGCTTCTTCCGCTTCAACCACGAATGCTGACCGATGTGGCGTTGCGTGCGGTGCCGGTGGAGATGCGATTGTCTTTTCCATGTCTTCACCGGCAAGGTGCTTTGCGTTCAACAGACGTCTCTGGCGGCTCTCTGAGTAGCACGTTTTACGTAGCGCCCGCAGCGATCAAAGACAGAGACTCGCGCAGCCGATTCAGCCACATACTGAACTCCACGTCATCATCGGCAACGGCCACGCGTAGCGCGAACGCTCTGTACTCGTTCGCGACCCATTCGTTCTCCCACAACTGGTGGCCCGAGTGCAGAGTCCAATAGCCACTGAAGTGTTGTCGGAGCACTGTGTGGTCGTCGTAGAACGTGAGGCTGCGCAGCGCTCGCCACGAGTGGGGCCAACTCTCTGCGCCGAGAGGGAGCGACGCACAGGAAGTCGGATGCCACTCTCCGGGTCGCGCAGCTGTTGGAGGAATCGAAGCTGCTGGGCGGCGTAAGCGGTGGCGAGTCCGTCGAAAGAGCCGCGACGGTCGGCCAAGTCGTCCAGCACGATCGAATCGAGCAGTGCGACCAACCTCGGGCGGTCGTCTTGTTCCGGCATGTACGCGAGCGGACGGGCGAACTCACGCGCCCGGCGTCGGCCGTCTGCGGTGAGATGCCGATCTAGATGGCGAGCGACACAGGGCCGGCAGAGTTGCCACGGAACGGTACCCTTCCATGCGGTCGGCCCGCAACGGCGCTTTGCGCAACCGCGGCGGGCTCGGTGACGAGGTCGCCGAGTAGGAGGCTTACCAGCGCCTGATGCGGGATGGATCTCTCGATCGCTGCGGGGTGACGCTCTTGGCCGGCAAGGCGGTCGGGGCACCGTTCGTCGGCGCGGCCGCGGCTACGATTGCCTTATCCGAGATGTTGCGGTTGCTACACGGCGGGCCGGTCTACCAGTTGCTCGACCTCGACCTCCTCTGCATCAAACATCGGACCGCCGTGCTGAACCTCGTTGACTTCGGCCGCTTCAATCCGGGATTCTTCCGTACATCGGCGCAGTAAGCCGCGAACGACGAACACCGGGATCATCGGGGAGCGGATCGCCGCCTCGTACGCGTTGGCGATGCGCATCACCTCGGGTCCGTGCATCTTCGGCAGTAGCTAGATAACCGCTTCGAAGGACTTACTCGTCCAGCGGCGAATCGAAAGGTGCCCCCATTTTGAACTCTTGTCGGGCCCTTTCTCGGCGATTATGCCGCTTGAACCCACATTCATACGATCGTATGAATCGACCGCCGTCGTCTCGATCGTCTACAGGCATTCGCGAAAAGCTCTTGGATGCCGCGGAAGAACTCATTTCGGAAGCAGGCGTGGCCGGGGCATCTGTGCGGCGCGTGATCGAGCGGGCTCACGCCAACCTGGGTGCGGTCAATTACCACTTCGGCAGCAAAGAGCACCTCATCGCGGAGGCCATCCTCCGCAGGCTTCGTCCGATCGACCAGGAACGCCTTAGGTGTCTGGATGCAATCGAGGCGGGGGCGGGCGGTGGAAAGCTTGAGCTGGACGCGATCTTGCACGCCTTTGTGGCTCCGCTCCTCGACGTCGAGAACCAGCCTGGGAGGCCGAGCCCAATCCGCTTGGTCGGACGGGCGATGAAAGACCCGGACGATGCCGTTCGTTCGATCATGATCGATGCACTGGCAACCGTGGTCGCGCGGTTTGATGCCGCGTTTGCCCGCGCTTTGCCGTCCATGCCCGAGGCTCGGCTGCTGCTTGACGATGGCAGCGAGTACGCCGAGGGCGGCACTCTGCAATTCACGGACGTGACCGTGAGCAGCGACACAAGCTCGGTCGTTGTTCGCGCCGTCTTCCTGAACCCGCGGCGTGAGTTGCTGCCGGGCATGTTCGTGCGCCACCGCCTCATCGAAGGCCGAAAACAGGATGCGATCCTCGTGCCGCAACTGGCTGTCACTCGAAACACAAAGGCCGAACCGGTCGCATTCGTGGTGAACGAACGAGGCGCGGTCGAAACGCGCAAGGTCCAGACGGCGCGTGCCACGGCAAGCCATCGTCCGGCATGATGATCAAAGCCGCGTCGGGAGCGAATGCCCTCAGCACCGTCGCCGCCGTGAAGGCGAAGATGGCCGAACTGACCCCGTCGCTTCCCAAGGGCGTGAGCGTTCACTATCCGGTCGACACGACGCCCTTCGTAAAAGCTCAATCCGGGAAGTCGTGAAAACGCTTGTGGAAGCGGTCGGGCTGGTGTTCCTGGTGATGTACCTGTTCCTGGGAAACCTCCGTGCCACACTGATAATCCTCGGCACGTTCGGCGTGCTCTAGCCTGCGGGTTCACGATCAACACGCTCACGCTGTTCGGCATGGTGCTGGCGATCGGCCTCCTGGTGGACGACGCCATTGTCGTGGTTGAAAACGTCGAACGCGTGATGGAAGAGGAGGGACTGAGCCCGCGAGACGCGTCCCGAAAATCGTTGGACCAAATCTCGGGCGCGCTGGTGGGCATCGGCCTGGTGCTGTGCGCGGCGTTTTTGCCGCTCGCGTTCTTCGGCAACTCTATCGGCGTGGTTTATCGCCAGTTCGCCGTCACGATGGCGACTTCGGTCGCGTTGTCTGTATTCGTCGCGCTAGTCTTCTCGCCGGCCCTGTGTGCGACGCTGCTCAGGCCTTCCGCAAAAGGACAACTCCACCAGCAGCGCGGGTTCTTCGGCTGGTTCAATCGGAAGTTCAATCGCACCGCGGATCGGTACGCCAATCTGGTGGAACGCACGCTCCGACGCAGTTGGCATTTGCTGGTCGTCTACGGGTTGATCATCGTCGGCATCATTCTGATGTACCGACACTTGCCCAGCGGCTTTCTGCCTGAGGAAGACAAAGGTGCACTCTTCGTGATGGCCGAACTGCCCAGCGGATCGACCACAGGCCAAGCCGAAGAAGTGGCGGATCAGATTCAGCAAGTCATGACCGGCGATCTCAAAGACTCGGTCAAAGGCGTGATGACGATCACCGGCTTCAGTTTCAGCGGATCAGGACAGAACCAGGCGGGTGCTTTCGCCCAATTGAAAGAATGGGAAGAGCGAACGCTGCCGAATCAGTCCGTTCAAGCGGTGCAGGCGCGGGCGATGGGCGCCATGATGCAGTTCAAGAACGCCAACGCCTTCGCCATCGTGCCGCCGGCCGTGCAGGAACTGGGAAACGTCAGTGGATTCGATCTGCGTCTGGTGGATATCGGCGGTATGGGTCACCAGTCGCTTGTCGATGCTCAAGCCCAGCTCATCTCGCTCGCCTCAAAAAGCCCGGTCTTGCAGATGGTGCGTTCCAATACCTTGTCGGACAAGGCGCAGCTCCGGCTGGATATCGATCTGGAAAAGGCCGGTGCGATGGGATTGAGCATCTCCGATGTCAACTTGGAGGTGTCCAGCATCTTCGGCTCGGCGTACGTGAACGACTTCATCGACAAGGGACGCGTGAAGAAGGTCTATCTACAGGCCGACGCGCCCTATCGCATGACGCCCGAAGGTCTGAATCGCTGGTACATACGAAACGCCAGCGGCGAGATGGTGCCTATGGCCAGCTTCGCTTCCGCTCACTGGTCGGGATACCGTGGCCGCGTGCTTCAACCGCCTGTGTCGCAAGGGGGACGTCGTCCGCCGGATCGAGATTGATCTCGCGACCTACGGCGCCACGTTGTTCGACAATCAGGATCAGGCCGGTACCAAAAGAGGAGCTCTTGTCGGGCAAGAATGCAGTCGAATGGCGATTAGCGGTGAGCACCAATGAAGACGCAGAAGGCACGCCGGATGTTGTTCCGTGCGTGCCTTCGTGCTGATTTGCATGGCCGACTCGATCAAATCCACTGATCGCGGATCATCAGCAGCGTATGCCAGTCTTCTTCGAGCAAGTAATCGGGGCAGGTGATGCTGTTGCCGATCAGCTTGGTGAAAAAGGCTTCGGCCTCGTCTTCGATCTTCTCGCGACTTTGGCCCATGCCCAGCCGGGCGGCGTAGAAGTCGTCTTCGCGGCTGGCGAGGCGCAGGGCCTCGTGGCCGCAATGGGTCTTCACCAGGGTGGCCAGTTCGCGGTAGAAGAGCCAGGTGTCTTCGTCGGGCAGGTGAGGCGGCACGCAGTGCCGTTTCAGCGCGTGTTCGAAATAGCGGAGCTTCTGCTCCCACGGCAACTGCGTGTCGAGGGCCGACGTGATGTACATGCCGACCTTGGCCGCCTCCTTGCCGTGGATATTGCGGCTGCGCTCGGCTTCGCGAGCCATGTGGGAGTAGTCGCGGTCGGTAAGGCCGATCTTCGGCATCGGCGGGAAGCGCCGGTGCATCGACTCGATTCGGCTTTCGCCCGCGGCCGGCACCGGGCCGTGGTGCACGATGCCCGAACTGCTCAGGCCGCTGGCCGAGCCGTGGGTGTCGTGCAGGGAATCGAACGGCAGGAGGGTATCGCTCGACGAATGGCCGAACGAGTCCTGCGACCGAGCCTGAGGTTGCGGTTGCTGCATGACCGCGCTCCGTGCTGTAGGCCAAAATGACATCGTGGCTGATCCCGTAGATGTGTCCCGAAACAACCGGGGCGTGGGATCAGTCAGAGCTGACACCCACATGCTAACCGCGTCAAAATGACCCGGCTACCCGATTTTGCGATCGGAATCGGGCCTTTCGGCGGTCCGATATCCCATCGCGCACGACCTCGCCCTGACGCCAAGGCGCTCGATGTGCATCGAAACACGTACGATTCAGCCGGGATCCAGGCGAACCCCAAGTCATGTCCGGATAACAAGAAACCCACCCGGTAAGGGGTGGGTTCTGAATGCCTCGACGATCGGAACTCGGGATTACTGATAGAGTTCGATGATCAGGTTCATGTTCACTTCGAAGGGGACGTCTTCCTTGCGGGGCTCGGCGATGATCTTCGCTTCGAGCTTGGCCGGGTTCCATTCGATCCAGGCCGGCACGGTCAGGCCGGGCATGGATTCCATGTTCTCGCGGGCGAGCTTGCCGACCTTTTCCTTCAGGCTGATGACGTCGCCGATCTTGACGTTGTAGCTGGGGCGGTCGAGCTTCTTGCCGTTCACGAGCACGTGGCCGTGCACGACCATCTGACGGGCGGCCCAGATCGTGCGACCGACGCCGAGGCGACGGACGACGTTATCCAGGCGGCTTTCCAACAGCTTCAGCATGCTGTCGGCCGTGTTGCCCTTGGACTTCTGGGCGATCGCCAGGAACTTCCGGAACTGCTTTTCCAGCATGTTGTAGTGGAAACGCAGCTTCTGCTTTTCGGTGAGGCGGACGCCGTACTCCGTGCTGCGGCGGCCGCGGTAGCCGTGCATGCCGGGGATCGACAGTTCCTTGCCGGTGTGCTTCGGGATGTCCGCGATCGGAACGCCAACGCGACGGGACAGACGGACCTTCGGCCCGAGGTAACGGGACATGTGACAAACCTTTCTGTTCGAGCCAGCTCATCCCGTTGCAGGACAAGCCGGCTCGCTCAGGACAGGCGCTGCGCTGGCGTGCGGAGCAGGGCTCCAAGCCAACGTCTGACGCGCTCATTCGCGGCCCGCATGGTCTTGAGGCATGCCGGCCCACGTCGCCCGACGCCAAGTCCGACATCCGGACCCGGTCAACAAGCGAGCCGAGCAGTGTACTGAACGATGTCCCAAGACCCAAGCCCGATTGATCGAAAATCGGAACCATCCCCGTCGGCCAACCCCCGGCCGAGCCACGCGTTCGCCGGCCGAACGGAGTGCTGACGTGCCGTTTTTCATTCGGGGACTATTTGGGACATCCGGGCCACCCCGTTTCGATCAAACCGTGGCCTCGTTTCGACTCGCCAAAGACGAACGCGCGCCAACCAGTATGACAAGCAGACCCACATGGCCGTCAACCCAAAAAATCCAAGGGCCGCAGCTGTGTGCCCGACAAAAAGCGGCCGAAAAAGGTTTTCGCCCCCTTCAATGCACAACACTGCCTGACGAACGACGACTCCCTCGCCCGGTACCCCGGGAGAGGGCGGGGGTGAGAGGGCCGAAGCAGGAAAAACGCGGGAGCAGGTGGAGGTAATCGCACAAAGCGCGATTCACGCTCGCTGGCCGCGCTCCCGTTGCCTGTCAGGGGAGAGTGGCACCCGGCAATCAGCGCCGCAACGCCGCCGAGAGCAATGGCGGAGGATCGTCTGTGGCTGCGTAAATCACATCCGCGTTCCAGTGTTTGAAGTGAGCGAGATAGGAATGGAACGGCAGTAAACTTACGCGGGTGACTTGAATCGCTTGGGCGAGCATCAGGTAAAAGCGAATGAACGTTTCCCCTGGCTCGCGTTCCGTCTGAAGCGATATGCCTCGCGCGTGCATGGGATTGGGGCAGATTCCGTCATCGCAACAGAAGGTCATCAGGTAGCTATCAAGGGCAAACATCAGATTAGGCCACAGGTGGGCGTCGCGTTTCGAAAGATAATCCATCACCAAGCTTCGCGCCGTTTCTGCGCGGAGGGTGTCGCCAGTGACAAAGAGAAATGTGAAGATCTGGTCGAGATGGTCTTCCTCTTGATTGAGAGGTGCGCCATCCAAGACGCTGCACGATCGTCCTGCCCCCCCGCGATCCAGAATCTTCACGGATTCGAGATTGTCTAGAGCGGTGAGCCAGCTCGATGCCGATGTAGCGGTAGTACGCACTTGCCCGACCGCAACTACCGCTTCCGCAGGGTAGAAGCGACGTTCACCGGCCGTCTCAAAAACCGGGCACAGGTCGGCGTGTGCAATCACGATGTCGATCTGATCGCTACACCAACCGCGATGATCGAACACGAACCCTGTGTCCACACGAAACCGCTTCGGGAGGTACGAAGACAAAAAGTTTCGCACCACCGCCTCGCGACCAGCTCCGGCTTCGCCGTTATGTGGGACAAGGCGCGAGGCGAGGGCCGCCCGCATGCTTTGCCCAGTTTCGGTGAGCATGTCTCCAAGATTGAAGCCGTTCATGCAGTGACTCCGCTTTCATCACGCTCCGGCATTGAGAACCTTGAGCGAGTGCACCGGTGTCTTAGAAATACGCACGCGAGGCATTTCGTCGTATGTTCGCCCATCGAGTGTGCGACCTGTGCGCTTCTTGTTCACTCCGCCCCATTGCTTGAAGAAGAAAGCGACTTTCGCATCGCGGCATTGTCGACGAATGTCAGTGACCCAGCCTCTCTGCATTTCACGGGCACCCGGGCCACTTTCTCCGCCGACGATGACCCAGTCGACACCGGTGAGATTCAGTTCCCCGACCGAACCGATCAGCGGTTCGATAGATAAGAACTTGACGAACGCCCCGGTTGTCCGCAGCGAGTCGATGCGCGTTGCATAAGCGGCGTTTTCGACGCTTACGCCCATCCATATGTTTGGCGTCCATGGCAGAAGGGGCGATAGCTCAGCCAATCGCTCGGCACGCTTGGTCAACACTTGGAACTGATGCCAACTGGCGCGGTTCATCACATCGAAGACATCGAGGATGAACGCGAGCGGTACGTCGGCGTGGAACAGATCGCTCATCGAGTTCACGAAGATGCGCTGCGGCTTCTTCCAGCGAAGCGGCAAATCAAGCGCATGCGGTTGCAGAGTCAATCGAAACCCGTTCGCGTAATTGGCCTGACCCATCAACTGTAGACGTTCGGCCATGCGCTTGGCGTAGCAGTTTTTGCAGCCAGGGCTGATCTTGGTGCAACCCGTGACGGGGTTCCATGTCGATTCGGTCCATTCGATGGGCGATGACTGTGCCATAGGTCAAATCTTGTCCAAAATGTGTTTCGCGATCTTGAGTGCGATGTTCCCGCCTTTTTCCGGCTTGGCACCGGCCGCAAAGAAGAGTTGAAAGAGCGGACGATTCCCAGATGTGCGCAGCATGCAGGGATTCGGCGCTACGATCGGGAACGTGCATTTAAGGCGCTCGAGATAGAATGCGCCCAGCCCTTCAAGCGTGAGCGCTTTCTCGACGACGGTTGAATCGCCGTTGAAGATGTCGGTAATCGTTCGTTCTCGGTAGAACTGCCTTTCCCATTCGGATGAGCCGAACAGCTTGTCGAGCCTTTTTCGCCATCCAGCCGGAATGTCGTTGGGATCACGGGTCATCAGGCGATTGGCGGCGAACGGAAACAGAATCCACGTGTCTATACATCCTGTTTCTGCAACTGCCTGGACCGTCGACCAATCGGCTTGCATCCCGAACGGGTCCAGAAACAGGACGCCCCGCGAACCCGGCTTGTCCCAGCTACGGCAGAGGTTTTGAAGTGTTTGATTCGCATCGCCCGTGCGGATGTCAATCGCGTTCGCATGCGTCGCAAACTCCGTCTTCAACTTTTCCAGTTCGGTGACCTTTGCAGCGTCTTGTTCGATGAAAACGAACTGATGGAAAGGCGGCTGGACCCGCAGCGCGATCTTGGCCGAGCCGTCGAGAAAGCGTTGCTGCTCCGGCGATGCGATCTGAGCGACTTCATCGTCAAAGATCGAAGACGTCGTTTCGACCGATGCGAGTCTCTGCTCGCGATAGCCTGTACCAGCGAAGGCGTCGATATAGACGCGCTTGAACGGCGCTTTCGAGAGGGCCGTTGAGTATGCCTTGAGATATCGATCGAGCGCATCAAGCTTTCGCTCAGTCCAATCGCCGCCAAATAGCTGTAGTCCCTCTTCGGCCATTTCCCTAACAAGTGTAGCGACGTGGTCGGCGCACCGATAGAGGTAATGTACGTGCCCTCTCCATCCGCCAGCCTTACATCGAGCTGATCCTGCGCGAACAAGACGGTCGCGAGGGAAACGGGGACGAGAGAAACGGGGACGTAGCCAGCATGCAGATCGGCCGTAGCCTCGTCGTTCAGGCGTTTACTTCCCCGTCTCCCTCGCCGCCTGTTCCGCGATCGCCTGCACTTTTTGCCGGGCCTTCACCTGCGACTGCTGATCGACCGGGGCCACGCAGCTGGGGAAGCTGGCCAGCAGGAGCTTGGCCGAGGCCAGGCTCTGGTCGTTCGGCATCGTCTTGCCGACGACCTCGGCTCGCTTGCGCAGGGCGTTGAAACGCTTCTGGCTCACCAGGTCGGGCTGGCGCCAGCTCGACGCTTCGGGCGGAAGGCTTCGGGCGTTCTCCTGGGCTTTAGCGACTCGGCTCGAGAGCGACGGGTGGTCGGACATCATCTCGTCGGCACCCTTGGTTTCGTAGCCCAGCTTGATCATCCGCGCGAAGAAGTCCGGGAAGTGGGCCGGGTCCCAGCCGGCCAGCGTGTAGAAGTGGAAGCCGAGGTCGTCGGCCTCGGCCTCGTCGCCGCGGCCGTACTTCAGGCCGACGAGCTGCCCGCCGACCAGCGCGCCGCTGGCCAGCATGCCGGCGAGTTCTTCCTTGTTGTCGCCGCCCAGCAGGTAGCCCGCGCCGCCCGCCGCGACGGCCGCACCGATGATCGTGTACTGCCGGTTCATCGACTTGTGAATGTGCCGGCCGTAGATGTGCCCGAACTCGTGTGCGACCACGGCCGCGAATTCGGCTTCGCTCTCGGCCTTCTGGAACAGTTCGCTGTAGAGGTAGACGTGCTCGCCGCCGGTGGTGAAGGCGTTGAGCGTGTCGGAGTTCACGAGGTGGAACTTCACGCTGCCGTCGAACATCCAGCTGGGGTCTTCGCTGTCGATGCGCTTCTTGAGGAAGCCTTCCTCGTGCGCCTCGCGCGCCGCGTGCACGACGCGATCGCCGACGGCTTGAACGTAGTCGGCCAAGTCCTGGTCGGTGACGATCGCCGGCGTGAGGTCGCCGTGCATGCCCTCGGCCTGATCGATGACAGCCTTGTCGCTGGCACAACCGACCGTGAGCATCAGCGGCACAGCACACATCAGCCCGGCGAAGAAGCGTTTGAGCGTGGTCATGGTGCGTGATGATATCGCGCGACCCGGCCCACGTGCATCGGCTCGGCGGCGTCAAGCGAAAGCAGCTGCCGAGGAACACCGCGCGCCGCCGATGGCGGCATGGACCCTGACATCCGTCCCATTCTCGAAACGCTGAAGCAATCAACCAAGCCCGACGAACCGCGCATGCCTTTCCCCGATCCAGTCGGCGCGATCACTCACTATGGTTGCAGTGGTCTGCCTTCACCTCTTCTCGTCGAACGAAGGAGTTCACATGCGTTTCATTCGATGCGCCCTCATTGCGGCCGTCGTCATGGTGCCGCTCGCGGGCTGTCATTCGGATTCGGACATGAGTTCATCCGATCATTCAATGCGAATGAACGACTCTGTTGCGGGCACGTGGCAGGGGCGCGAGAGTGATGTGTCGAACGCAGGCGCGGCGCCGCAGGACCCGGCGCATCAGTTCCGGTTCGCGGCCGTCACGTTCGCGCCGGATGGGACGTACACCGCCCAGATGCAGTACGGCCCGCAGCTCGTCGCCGAAACCGGGAGCTGGAAGCTTGAAGGCGATCGCCTCACCGTCACGGGCCAGAAGCGGCCGGGTCAGCCGCGCGTGTACATGGCAAGCGTGAAGGGGGACGAGCTGTCGATCACCGATCCGCAGACGAAGATCACCGCAATGCTCGATCGCAAGACGAAGTCCGACACGCTGAACAACCCGCCGACGAACACGGCCGGTATGCCGATGGACCACGGCATGCACCACGGACCGATGCACGATGCGACGTCCGACCGACCAGTGGGCGAGCCGCCCGTGCAGCCGCAAGGCCCGGCGAATCCCACGCCGCTGCCCACAGCGCCGAATCAGCCCGGCATGCCACCGTCCGCCCCGACCACACCCGGCCCCGCCACGCCGCCGATGTGAGTCGCGCAAAAACAAGAGCCACGAATCTCACGAATCTTCACGAAGAGGTACTCCCCATTCGTGTCGATTCGTGAGATTCGTGGCTCTCTGGTCTCAGGAAGCCAAGCTCACTTCGCCGAGGCTTCATTCACTTTCGCCAGCACCTTGGCCGGGTGCTTGTGGAGTTCTTCGACGCAGTCCTTGCAGCACAGCCGAATCAGCTTCGAGCCGAGCACGACGTCGATCGCCTTGTCGTCCAACTTTTCGCCGCTGACGGGGCAGGTGGTCAGGGCGTAGGTCGGCTTTTGCTTGGCGATGATCGCCGCGTCCTGCTTGTCGAAGGCGGCCTTCAGGTCCTTCTTCACGTCGTCGGGGCAGCCGTCGCAGCAGAATTTGATGAGACGGTTGCCGAACACGTGCTGGGTCGGCTCGCCCATGCCGCCCAGCTTCTCGCCGCTGCCAGGACAGATTTCGAGGGCGTAGTCCTTCGACTGCTGTTCGATGATCGCCTTTTCGATTTTCGCTTCGTACGTCTTCGGGTCGGCCTTGAACTTCGCCTGGCTCTCGGCGCTGGCGAAGCGGACTTCGCCGGTGGCGGCCTGATCGATGATCGGCTTGTCGGGCAGCGCTTCGCCGGTGACGGGGTCGGTCGCCAGCGGATACGGATCGCCCGTGAACGCGGCCTGCGCCGGGGCGGCGTGGGCCGCATGACCCGCGTGATCTTCCGCGCGGGCGTTCAAACCAAACACGCAAACGCCCAGCAGGGCGAGCAGAATCATCGGAAGGCAACCAGGTTTCATGACGAGTCTCCAAAGGGTTCGCGAAAGTCGATTGTAGCCAGCCCGGGGCATCCGCATCGCTGGATCATCCCAGGGGCTTACTATCTTTGCCGTCTTCTCATCCAAACGGAATCGGCCGGCGAAACGTTCAGTCGTCATCGCTTCGCAACTTTATTCCACGAGGCCGTGGGTCGATGCGGCTCGCCCGGCGCTGTCGCGACCGATTTTCCCTTCGCATCTTCGCCGGCAAATCTGTCATTTTGCCCCAGCATAGCCGACGCGTTTCATCCGGCAGGCCCGATCGAATACGCTCGGGGCCATGAACATCGATCTGCTCAAGCAACTCTCGGAAATGCCCGGCGTGCCCGGCCGGGAAGAACGCGTCCGCGACTTCCTTACGCCCTATTTCAAGAAAGCATTCGACAAGGTGAGTGTCGATGCGATGGGCAACCTCATCGGTCGAAAGAAACCCAAGAAGGCCGGCCCGCGCGTGATCTTCGCGGCCCACATCGACGAGATCGGCTTCTACGTGAAGCACATCGACGACAAAGGCTACCTCCGCCTGAACAACGTGGGCGGTTTCGACACGCGCAACCTCCTCGCCCGCCGTGTCCGCGTGCAATGCAGCAACGGGGATGAACTCATCGGCCTGATGAACCCGGGCGGCCGGCCCGTGCACATCGCGCGCGACGAAGACCGCAAGAAAATCCCCGAAGTGGGCGAGTTCTTCGTTGACCTGTGTCTGCCGGCCAGCGTCGTCAAGGAACGCGTCCGCATCGGCGACCCGGTCACGCTCATCCAGGACTTCGCCGAGCTGGGCGACTGCGTCACCGGCAAGTGCCTCGACAACCGCGTAGCCACGTTCGTGATGATTGAGGCGATGCGCAAGGTGAAGAACCTGAAGTACGACCTCACCGTCGCGGCGACGGTGCAGGAAGAGGTAGGCCTGCGCGGCGCCGGCCCGGCTGCGTTCGGGGCCGACCCGGAGATCGGCATCGCGCTCGACACGACGCTCTGCTGCGACACGCCGGGCATCCCCGAAGACGAGCGCGTCACGCAGCAGGGCAAGGGCGTCGCGATCAAGGTGATGGACGGCAGCGCGATCGGAGATCGGCGCCTGGTCGATGACTTCGTGAAGGTGGCTGAGGCAAGGCAGATTCCGTACCAGCTCGCGATCCTTCCCCGAGGCGGCACCGACGCCGGCGCGATGCAGCGCACGCGGGCGGGCATCCGCACGCTGACGCTCGGCGTGCCAACGCGGTACATCCACACGGTCACCGAGTGCGTCCACAAAGCCGACTTGCAATCAGCCATCGACTTGATCGCGGCGTGGCTGGGCGAATGAAGGGTTATGGGTCAGGGGCGAGGGGATAGGGAAACCCGCGAAGTCCCCTTGCTAACCCCTAACCCCTATACCCCTGACCCAAACCTCTATGCCCGAGCTTCCCGACGTCATGCTCTATCTCGACGCGCTGCGGCGGACGGTCGTCGGGCAGCGGCTGGACAAGCTCCGCGTCGTCAGTCCCTTCCTGCTGCGCACCTTCGAGCCGCCGACGGAAGCAGTCGAAGGTCGTACGCTCGTCGGCGTCGAGCGCATCGGCAAGCGGATCGTTTTCGACTTCGGGGACGACCTGTTCGCCGTCGTCCACCTCATGATTGCGGGGCGCTGGCGGTGGAGTGCGAAGCCGAAAGAGAAGACGCCCGGCAAAGTGGGCCTGGCGACTTGGCTGTTCGAGAACGGCTCACTGCACCTGATCGAAGCCAGCCCGAAGAAACGGGCCAGCCTGCACATCGTGCAGGGCCGGGATGCGCTCCGGCAGTTTAATCGTGGCGGGCTCGATCCACTCTCGTCGTCGCTTGAGCACTTCGCCGCGCGACTTCGATCAGAGAATCACACACTCAAACGCACACTCACCGATCCACGTCTGTTCGACGGCATCGGCAACGCGTACTCCGACGAGATCTTGTTCTTCGCGAAGTGCTCACCCATCAAGCTGACGAGCCGCGTGACGGATGATGAAGTCGCCCGCCTGCACGAGCAGTGCCGCAACCAGTTGACCGCGTGGACGACGCTGCTGCTCGACCGCTTCCGCACCAAGTTCCCCGGCCCCGGCGACGTGACAGCCTTCCGCCCGGAGTTCGCCGTCCACGGCAAGTTCGGGAAGCCCTGTATCGCCTGCGGAACGAGTATCCAACGCATCGTCCACGCCGAGAATGAAACGAACTACTGCCCGCGCTGCCAGACCGAGGGCAAGCTTTTGGCCGACCGGTCCCTGAGCCGGCTCCTGAAGGACGACTGGCCCGCGACGATTGAGGAGTTGGAAGAGCAGCGTGGCCGGCCGTGACCGTCGTGACGGGAAATTCCCGTGAATGCGGCGGAGCGCGTTGATACGATTTCATTCCTACAACCCGGAGGGATAGTGGGCTCAATCTGTTCCAACTCCGCCTGTGGCCTGCGTCTGCTCGCGCTGATCTCCGCTCTCACGGTTTCCCGCTGCTTCGGTGCGGGCGGCGACGTGCTGCGCATTCACGGCGACGACGTGAAGAATCTGCTAGGCGATGGCACGAACGTCGTCGTCGGCATCGTCGACTCGGGCGTGGACGACTTGCACCCGGCCCTCGTCAGCACCGATTCGCTCGGCCGCCCGCGCATGATCGCCGAGGCGAACTTTGTCCCCACCGAGCCAACCAACACCGGCGACGACGTCTATGGCCACGGCACCGCGGTCATGGGCACGATCGGCCTGCGGTCGACGTCGTACTTCGCCGTCGGGACCGACACGCGTTACGTCAATGCGCGCACGCTCAACTCCACCAACGGCTTCAACACCGACGCGTGGGTGGCCAACGCGCTCGGCTTCGCGGTCAGCAACGGCGCGAACCTGATCAACGCGTCGCTCAATTACGGCAACACCAACACGAGTGGCAACAGCTATCTGTCGCTGCTCACCGACTACATCACGTACAGCAGGCGCATTCCGATCACAATCTCAGGCGGCAACAACGGCACCGCGGCGAACCATCTCAATCAAGGACCGGCCGACGCGTACAACGTCTTTTCCGTCGCGGCGACGGCGTCGTCGACCTACAACCAAGTGGCCACCTTCAGCAGCTACGGCCCGACGACGGACGGCCGCTCGAAGCCCGACATCGCTGCGCCGGGTCAGTCGATCGTCACCGCGAACGACGACTGGGAGGGCGGCACGCAGTTCAATTCGTGGACCGGGACGAGCTTCGCCGCCCCGAACACGGCCGGCTTCCTCGCCGGACAGATGGAGGCGGCCGAACGCTGGGGCTACTCCCGCGATCCGCTCGTGCTCAAGGCCACGCTGATGAACTCGGCCGAGAAGGTCGCGCGGCGCGACGGCACGGCGTGGACGCAGGTCAGCAGCACGGTGGGCGGTGTCATCACCGTCGCCAGCCCCGTCGATCGCGACAGCGGCGCGGGCCAGATCAACGGCACGAATCTCTACAAGCAATACGTGCCAGGCAACGTCGCGCCTCAGGCGGGCACGGTCGATCCGGTGGGCTGGAACCTGAACACGATCTCGTCGGCCACGCCGAAGGATTACAACCTCGGCACCCTCGCCGCGAACATGCCGCTGACCGCGACGCTCAACTGGTATCGCAAGGTCGGCTACACCGACACGAACGCCAATGGCACCATAGACTCGGCCGACACCGTCGCATTGCTGGCGCCGTTGTCGAATCTCTCGCTCGACCTGTATCGCAATGGCGTGCTTTACGCGCAGTCGGTGAGCCCGGTCGACAACGTCGAGCACCTGTATTTCCCGTTGCTTCCCGCGGGCACGTACATGCTGCGGGTGCGGTCCGATTCCGCGACGACGGATGACTACGCCCTCGCGTGGAGCGCGCAGACGCTGCCCGGCGACTTCAATTCCGACGGCGTCGTGAACGCGGCCGACATTGACCTGCTGATGTTCAGCACGCAGGGCGACCTTCCGACCGCAAGGCCCAAGTTCGATCTGAACGGAGATCGCACCGTCAAGCACAGCCCGCAGGTCTCGGCTAGCGACGCCGATGTGTGGGTGCAGGCAATCAAGCTGACCCGCTACGGCGACGCCAATCTCGACGGCAAAGTGAACTTCGATGATCTGTTGACGCTGGCTTCGAACTACGGCGCGTCAAGCAAGAAGTGGGCCGACGGCAGTTTCGATGGCGACGGCCTCGTGAACTTCAGCGACTTGCTGCAACTGGCGTCGAACTACGGTTTCGGTGTCGCCAGCACACTGAACTTCGCGGCCGACTGGGCACGGGCCCAAAGCATGGTGCCCGAGCCGGCGACGCTGGCGTTGCTGGCCGCGCCGGTCCTGAGCCGTCGTCCGCGGCGGCGATGAGCCCTGGTTGGACGTGCGCCGCGTCGTCGCGACAATCGGAGCGTGCGAAGAATCGTCGTCATTGTCGTCGTGGCGCTGCTGCTGCTCGCGGCGCTGATTGCCTCACAACTCTGGCCCCGCGCGGCGACCGTTTCGGGCTTCATCGAAGCGGATGAAATCCGCGTCGGCTCGCGCGTGGGCGGGCGCGTGCAGCGCGTCGCGGTGACCGAAGGGCAGAAGGTCCATGCGGGCGACCTGCTCATCGAACTCGAACCATTCGATCTGCTACAGCGGCACGCCGAGGCCGTCGCAAAGGTCGCGCAGGCCAACGCGCAGCTCAAGCTGGCACAGGTGACGTACGACCGCATTAAGCCGTCATTCGAGCGGAACGTGGCGTCGTCGGATGAATTGAACAAGGCGGAAGCGGATGTCGATGTCGCCAAGGCCACCGTCGTCGCCGCCGAGGCGGCCGTGAAATCGCTCGACGCGCGGATCGCCGAGTTGAAAGTCGTCGCGCCGCTCGAAGGCACGATCGAAGCCGTCGATTTGCAGCCGGGCGATTTGCTCGCGCCCGATGCCCCGGCGCTCTCGATCAGCGATACGAGCCATCTCTGGGTGCGCGCGTACCTGCCTGAGAATCGCCTGGGTGTGAAGATCGGCGACAAGCTGAACGTTGTCGTCGATAGCTTCCCGGGCCGAAAGTTCGCGGGGCATCTGTCGTTCGTCGCGCGGCAGGCGGAGTTCACGCCGGGCAATGTGCAGACGCCCGAGGAGCGATCGAAGCAGGTGTTCCGCATCAAGGTGACGCTCGACGAAGGCCTGGACGTGTTGCGGCCCGGGATGTCGGCCGACCTGGCGGTGGAGGACGCGCATGAGCCGACCACCCGCTGACCGCAGCGCGGTCGACGACCGTGCGGTCGTCATCGACGTGGCGCACCTCACGCGCCGCTTCGGCGATTTGCTGGCCGTCGACGACGTGAGCCTGAGCGTCCGCCGCGGCGCGATCTACGGCCTGCTCGGACCGAACGGTTCGGGCAAGTCAACGATCATCCGCATGCTGTGCGGTGTGCTCGAACCGACCGCGGGCGATGCCTCCGTGGCCGGCTTCGACGTGCGCACCGACGCCGAGGCGATCAAGCGTCGCATCGGCTACATGTCGCAGAAGTTCAGCCTGTACGCGGACCTCTCGGTGCAGGAAAATCTCGATTTCTATGGTCGAATCTACGGCCTGACGCCGCAGCAGCTGCGCGAGCGATCGAACGACGTGCTCACACTCACCGGCCTGACCGACCGCACCGAGCAACTCGCCGGCACGCTCAGCGGCGGCTGGAAGCAGCGGCTGGCACTGGCGTGCGCGCTCATCCATGAGCCGCAGGTGCTCTTCCTCGACGAACCGACGGCCGGCATTGATCCGGTCGCGCGACGGCAACTGTGGGACTTGCTCTTCGAGCTATCGGCGCGCGGCGTGACGCTGCTCGTGACGACACATTACATGGACGAGGCTGAGCGCTGCACCGACGTCGGCTACATCTACCTCGGGCGCATCCTGGCGACGGGCAAGCCGGACGATTTGAAGCAACTGCCGCACGTGACGCCGGCGGGTACGAAGCGGTACGAGATCGAAGTTCACCACCCGGCCGAGCACCTGGCCGAGTTGCGGCGGCGCACCGACATCCGCGACGCCACGCTGTTCGGCCAGACGATTCACGTGCTGGTGGACGAATCGGTGAATCCGGATTCGCTCCGCGTTGAATCCGACGCGAACGTGCGGCCGATCGAGCCGACGCTGGAGGACGCGTTTGTCACGCTGACGGGGCATGCCGAGAAGGAGAAGGCAGAACGCGCAACTTCTCCGGTTCCTCCCCCCTTGAGGGGGAGGTTAGGTGGGGGGGCGGGGACCGAGCGTGCAGACGATTCAACTCGCGACACGCCCGACGCCTCGCCCCCTCCCCCCGGCTCCTCTCTCAAGGGGAGGGGTGAAAGACGTATGCACCGAAGCGCCGAGCGGCCCCGCCTCTTATGGGGCTTGGCTGCGATCATGATCAAGGAGTTTGCGCACATCCGCCGGCAGCCGTCGACGCTGTTCTTCATGATCGTCGTGCCGGTGATGCAGTTGCTGATTTTCGGCGTCGCGCTCGACACGCAGGTGGAGCACATCCCCACGGTCGTCTACGACATGGACGGCCGCAGCGAATCGCGCGAGCTCGCGCAGTCATTCGTCAACACGCGAAAGTTTACGATCGTGGAGCAGGTGCAGTCGGAGGACGCGTTCCGCGCCGCGATCACGTCGGGCCGGGCAAAGGTAGGGCTGCGGATCGGGCCGGACTATTCCGATCGTCTCACCGCCGGCAAGCAGGCGAGCGTGCAGGTGCTGATTGACGGCAGCGATTCGCAGGTGGCCACCACGGCGCAGAACGCCGCGAATTTGCTGGGCCTGAACCGATCGATCGGCATGGCCCGCGCCAAGGGCGAGGCCGCCCGCATCGCGCCGGCCCGTGACGAATCGGGCGAGGCTGTCATGGCAATCGACGTCCGCACGCGGCTGCTCTACAACCCCAACCTCGAAAGCTCGTTCTTCTTCGTGCCGGGTCTGGTCGGGATCATCCTGCAACTGGTCACGCTGTTCCTCACGACCTTCGCGATCGTGCGCGAGCGCGAGACCGGCACGCTGGAACAGCTGTTCGTCACGCCGGTCGGCAAGGCGGGGCTGGTGCTGGGCAAGCTTGTGCCTTACGCGGTGATCGGCTTCGTCGAAACGCTGCTGGTACTGGCGATCATGACGTTCCTGTTCGGCGTGCCGATCGCAGGCAACTTGGCGCTGCTGCTGAGCCTGACGCTGGTGTTCATCGTCTGCGCGCTCGGGCTGGGCCTGCTGATTTCGACGATCGCCCGCACGCAGGTGGCGGCGTTGCAGATGGCGTTCATGATCATGCTGCCGTCGGTGCTGCTGTCGGGTTTCGTCTTCCCGCGCAGCGAGATGCCGCTGCCGATCTACCTGCTGACCTTCGCGCTGCCGGCGACCTACTTCATCGAAATCCTCCGCGGCGTCGTGCTGCGGGCGGCCACGCTGGTCGACCTCTGGCCGTCGATCGTCGGCCTGGCCATCTGCGGGATGGCGATTCTCACCTTGAGTGTCACGCGATTCAGGAAGACGGTGTCGTGAGCGGTTCGTTCACAAAGCACAAAGGACACGGAGATCGCAGAGCCCACAGAAGGTGGAGTTGAGCCGTGGCAGGCGCCATCGCATGTTTGATTCATTCTGCATTTATTCCAAAAGCATCTTCTTTGTGCCCTCTGTGCTCTCCGTGATCTCTGTGGTTAATCTTTCGAGCACCAACCAGGAAGAATCATGCCCAACCAACTCGCCGCCCAGATGTACACGCTTCGCGAATTCACCAAGACGCCCGCCGACATCGCGAAGACGATGCAGCGCGTCCGTGACATCGGCTACACCGCCATCCAGCGCAGCGCGTTCGGGCCGGTCGATCCGAAAGACTTCCGCAAAATGCTCGACGACAACGGCTTGGCCTGCTGCGCCACGCACGTCGGTCTTGAGGTGATGCGCGACAACACCCAGCAGGTGATCGACGAGCACAAGCTCTGGGGTTGCGAACTCACGGCCATTGGCGGGTACTTCCCCAAGGCGCCGGAATTCACGCTGGAGGCGTGGCAGACCTTCATCAAGGGCTTCAACGCCGTGGCCGAGAAGTTCAAAGGCAGCGGCCTGCGCATCGGCTACCACAACCACAGCCACGAGCTGGCCAAGATCCCCGGCACCGATCAGACGGCGTACGCGATGCTCGTCGAGAAGCTGACGCACGACGTGTGGATCGAAGTCGACACCTACTGGATTCAGCACGGCGGCGGCGACCCGGCGTGGTGGATCGACCGCGTCGCCGGTCGGCTTCCGGCGGTGCACCTGAAAGACCTCGGTATGAAGACCGATCGCACGCAGTTCATGATGGAGGTCGGCCAAGGCAACCTGAACTGGGACGCCATCCTCGCCGCCTGCAAACGGGCGGGCACGCGCTGGTACATCGTCGAACAGGACACCTGCTACCGCGACCCGTTCGAGAGCCTGAAGATCAGCTACGAGTTCCTGGCGTCGAAGGGGCTGAAGTGAGTTTCGAGTTTCAAGATGCGAGTTTCGAGAAGAAATGTGGTTCTTGAAACTCGCAACTTGGAACACGCAACTCCGATGCTCACGCCTTGCGATGCATCCGCGTCGCCGGCTGCTGGTGGATGACTTCGCGTGCTCGCTCCAGCGCGTCGTCGAAGTCGTCGAACATGTTGTCGACGCCGACTCGGTCGAGCAGGCCGTACTTGGTCATCGCGAACAGCGGCTGTGCGTGCACGCCGGCGAGTAGCAGTCGTGTGCCTTGGCGTTTGCACTTGTCGTAGAACTCTTCCAGCGCGCGCATTGCGCTGGCGTCGATCGCAGGGACGCGCCGCATGCGCAGGATGAACACCCGCGGCGGCTTGCCGAAGCCTTTGAGGGTTTCTTTCAATCGGTCTGCTACGCCGAAGAAGAACGGGCCGTTGATCTCGAACACTTCCACGCCGGCCGGCACGGCGCGGCGGTGGATGTCGATGGCGTCTTTGTTGTCGGGCGAATACGCCGGCGCGTCGTCGAGTTCTTCCTTGATGACGCCCAGTTGCGTGACCTCGGTCATGCGCTTCATGAACAGCATCGACGCCAGCACCATGCCCACGCCCACGGCGATGGTGAGGTCGGCCAGCACGGTCAGGCCGAAGGTGATCAGCAGCACGGCCAGGTCGCCGCGCGGGGCCTTGAACATGCCGCGGAAGTGGTCGATCTCGGCCATGTTCCACGCGACGACGATCAGCACGCTGGCGAAGATCGCCATCGGGATGTGGCTGGCCAGCGGCGCGGCCAGCAGCATGCACAACAGCACGAACACGGCGTGAATCATGCCCGCGACCGGCGTCCGTCCGCCGCTCTTGATGTTGGCGGCCGTGCGGGCGATCGCGCCCGTGGCCGGGATGCCGCCAAAGGCGACGCTCGCCAGATTCGCCGTCCCCTGCGCGATCAGTTCGGTGTTGCTGCGATGCCGCGTGCCCATCATGCCGTCAGCCACCACGCAGCAGAGCAGGCTTTCGATCGCGGCCAGCAGAGTGATCGTCACGCTGCTGGGCAGGAGTTGGCGAATCGTGGCGGGGGTGATGTGGCTCAGGAAGCCGAAATCCGGCGTCGGCCACTTGCTCGGCACGCCGCCCTTGAAGCGCGAGCCGATCGTCTCGACCGTGTGCCGGCCCCACGCGCCGTCGTCCATGTGGAACACCCACACGACCGCCGACGCAAGGATCACCGCCACAATGTACGACGGCACCTTCGGCAGGAACCGGCGGATCAGCAGGATGACCGCCACACCGCCAGCGCCGATGCCCAGGTGGTTCAGGTTGATGCCGTTGGCGCGGATCGAATGGAAGTACCAGCCGCTGCGCTCGATGAAGTCCGCGGGCAGCTTCTTGTCTGGATCGAACACGCGCAGGCCGAGCAGATCGCGCACGGTTCCGTACGCGATGATGACGGCGATGCCCGTCGTGAAGCCGGTCGTCACCGGGTATGGGATGTACTTGATGAGCGAGCCGAGCTTGGTGACGCCCAGGATGATCAGGAACACGCCCGCCATCATCGTCGCGATGGCTAGGCCGTCGTAGCCGTGCAGGGCGACGATGCCGAACAAGATCGGCATGAAGGCGCCGGTCGGTCCGGTAACGCTGACGCGACTGCCGCCGAAGAGGGCCGCGACGAAGCCCGCGATGATCGCCGTGTACAGGCCCCGTTCGGGCGTGATCGTGCCTTCGGGTCCGGAGTTGATCGCGAACGCCATCGCCAGCGGCAGGGCGATCACGCCGACCGTCAATCCCGCGAACAGGTCCGCTAAGAACGTCCGTGGCGAATAGCCTTCCTGAAAGCAGATCAGCGTTTTCGGCAGCCAGGGTTCCAGCCGCTTCATCAGCGGCACGCGCGGCTCTGCGACGGATGCGTCAGCGGTCGAATTGGACATGGTGAACCATTTATTCTATCGGCATCGCCCCGCGATTCGCTGAGACGCGTTGTCGCGGGGCGAAACGGCGCGGGCGGGTTTTGACCGCAGCGCATTCGTGGCATGGTCTTCCAGCCCATGGACCGGCGCAGCCGGCATCGAGCGCTAGCTCGATTCAACAAAGAGAACTCATCGTGCGACGTTCAGCATGCCGATTCCAATCCGATTGTCGCTCGATGCGATCTTTTTGCTGAACGCGGCTGCGCCGCGTGCTCGCTGCGCGAGTCCATGGGCAGACGATGCCCATGCCACGGCAGCGAACGCCGTCTACTTCCGTCTTGTTCCACCATTGCGTCCACGCCGGCATTTCCGACAATCTGACGCCTCTTTCCCGCCCGAACGAAGGAAGCGGAGGATGACTGTTTATGCCGCAAGACACTGACGTTTCAACGGTGCTCGACGAGAAGTCGAGCGCCGACGACATCGCCCGCGTGGCGGACGCCGCCGCCGCGGAGATCGCGACTGCTGGCGATCTGCCCGCGCTCGAAGCCGCCCGCATCAAGTTTGTCGGCCGCTCCGGCGCGTTCACGCTGCTCAGCAAGGCGATCGGCAAGGTCGCGCCCGACCAGCGCAAGGCCTTCGGCGCCAGCGCGAATGCGGGCCGGCAGAAGGTTGAAGCGGCTCTCGAAGCGCGCAAGACTGAACTCTCCAGCGGCGCGAACGCGGCGATCTCCGAGCGCAAGTTCGACGTCACCTTCCCCGGCACGCGCGTCGGGCTGGGCCGGCATCACCCGCTCACGCAGACGCTCGAATTGGCCAAGAACACGCTGATCGGCATGGGCTACTCGTTCGACGATTACCCGGAAGTCGAAGTCGAGTACTACAACTTCGACGCGCTCAACACGCCCGGCTGGCACCCGTCGCGCGACATGCACGACTCGTTCTACACGACGTCGGGCAACGTGCTGCGGACGCACACGTCGGCGTTCCAGGTGCGCGCAATGAAGGCCATCACCGACGCCGGCGGCAAGCCGCCGATCCGCGCCATGACGGCCGGCCGGTGCTATCGCCGCGACGAGATCGACATGACGCACTACCCGATGTTCCACCAGATCGACGTGATCGCAGTGGACAAGGGCATCAGCATGGCCGACCTGAAATGGACGCTGCAAACGCTGCTGCGGGCCGTGCTCGGCGACAGCGTCGAAATCCGATTCCGCCCGAGCTACTTCCCGTTCACCACGCCCAGCGCGGAAGTGGACGTGTTCTACCGCGGCCGATGGATGGAACTGCTCGGCAGCGGCATGATGCGTCCCGAAGTCCTCCGCAACGGCGGCATCGACCCGAACGAACACCAAGGCTTCGCCTTCGGCATGGGCATCGACCGCCTGACGATGGCCCGCTTCGGCATCGACGACATCCGCCTGCTGTACGCGAACGAGGAGCCGTTCCTTTCGCAGTTCTGACCGCGCTGATCAAAAAAGCAGAATCACCACAGAGGCCACGGAGAGCACAGAGGGCACAGAGACAAATCGAAGTGGAAATGCAGACGATCGCTTCTGCTGCTGGTTCGATTCCATCGTTTTCTCTCTGTGTGCTCTGTGTGCTCTGTGTCTCTGTGGCCTCTGTGGTTAACCGATGACGGACGACGAATCATGCCGATGACCATCAACACCGCGTGGCTGCTCGAATACCTCGACGGCGCGCCCACCCCGCAAGCCGTGCTCGAGGCGCTGCCCAAGGCGGGGCTTGAAATCGAAGAACTGCACGACCTGCAGCAGGAACTCGCCGCCGTGCGCGTGGGGTTCATTCGCTCGAAGCAGCCCATCGCCGGCACGGCGGGCATGTACGCCTGCCAGATCGAAATCGCCAAGGGCAAGCTGATTCCGGTCGTCTGCGCCAGCGAGCACCCCGTCGAAGTCGGTTGGGGCGTGCCGGTCGCCGTCGCCGGCGTCACGCTGCCCACGGGCGCGAAGATTCACGCCGGCCAGGTCCACGGCCAGCCGTCCGAAGGAATGATCTGCCTCGATGGCGAAATGGGCTTGCTCGCGCGCGGCACGGGGATGTTCCACACGACGGACGAGTCGCTGCTGGGCAAGCCGATCACCGGGGTCGCGCCCGTCAAGGAGCACTTGGCCGTCCTCAACGTGCTGCCGAACCGACCCGACTTCCTCGGCATGATCGGCATCGCCCGTGAGGTGGCGGCTATCCTTGGCGTGAAGCTCAAGCACCCCACGGGTTCGTCGGTTGCACTCGCGCCGTCCGGCGTGCACTCGCCGGTGCAGGTGGAGATCCAGGAGCCGACGCTCTGCACGCGCTACATGGGCGGCGTCGTCAAGAGCATCCGCGTCGAAGCGTCGCCCGCATGGCTCAAGGCGAAGCTGCTCATCAGCGGCGTGAAGCCGCGCAACAACGTCGTCGACATCACCAACTTCGTCCTGTTCGAGTACGGCCAGCCGCTGCATGCGTTCGATCTCGATCAGCTTCACAGCAAGCGGATCGTCGTGCGCCGGATGAAGTCGGGCGAGTCGCTCAAACTGCTCGGCAAGGAGGGCGTCACGGTGGCCGCGAAAGATTCGCAAGGTCCGCTCGTAATCGCCGATGCCGATCGCCCGGTCGCACTGGCCGGCGTGATGGGCGGGCTCGATTCCGAAACCACGCAATCTACCGGCACCGTTCTGCTCGAAGCGGCGCACTTCGATGCCGTCAACATTCGCCGGACCGTCCGCGGCACGAACCTCGGTCTGGCCAAGGGCTTCACCGATTCGTCGTACCGCTTCGAGCGCGGCACCGACCCGAACGCGATCTGCGAACGCGCGTTCCGCCGCGCCCTACAACTGCTGACCGACCACGCCGGCGGAACCGTCGCCGGCCCGGCCACCGATGTGCATCCGACCACCACCGAGCCGCGCACGTTCAAGCTCGACGCGGTCCGTGTGAGTTCGTACCTCGGCTTCGACGTGCCGGCCTCGACGATCATTTCGTCGCTCCGCTCGCTCGGCATGGAAGTGACCGACGACCTGAGCGTCCGCGTGCCGACGTGGCGCGTCGACGTGAACGACCCGGTTGTGCTGATCGAAGACGTGGGCCGACTCGTCGGCTACGACAAGGTGCCGGTGAAGCCGTCGCTGGGCGCGCCGTCGCTCGGCAAGCGCGCCGCGACGGACGCGCTGCGCCGCGAACTGGCGGAGCAACTCGTCTCGAGCGGCTTCTTCGAGTGCCGCAACCCGACGCTGGAAGCGAACGATCAGCCCATCGGCACGCCCGACGACAAGGTGGCCGTGACACTCGCGAACGCGGCCACCAAGGAAATGCGCGTGCTGCGCCGCACACTGCTGAGCGGGCTGGCGCGCGTGGTCGACACCAACCTGCGCCGCGGCGTGGAAGGCGTGCGGTTCTTTGAGATGGACCGTGCCTTCAACAGTGCCGCCGACGTGAAGACGCCCGAAGCCGGCGTGGGCATCGGCGAGTGGCGCATCGGCGTCATCGCGGGCGGCCTGCGCGGGAAGTCCGGCTGGCGGGGCGGTGAGCAGGCCGTCAGCTTCTACGACCTGAAGGGGACGCTTGAAGACCTGCTCGACCGTGCCAAGGTCGGCCCCGTTTCGTTCGAGCCGGCCATTGCCGCGCCGTTCGTGCGGGGAACCGCGGCCCGCGTCGTCGGACCGAACAACCTCACGCTCGGCTGGATCGGCGAAGTCGATGCCGCTGTGCTGAAGATCGATCGCCTGCCGTTCAAGCTGTACGCGTTCGAGTTGAGCATCGACCTGCTGCGCGATGGGCGTTCGCCGATGCCGCAGTACCAGCCGCTCGCCCGCTTCCCGGCCGCCACGCGCGACCTGGCGCTGGTGGTGAAAGACAGCCAGTCGTACGCGGAGTTGGAGTCGAGCATCCGCAAGACCGCCGGCGCGAGCCTGGAATCGCTGCGCCTGGTCGATCGCTATCAGGGCCAGCAAGTGGCGGCTGGGCACCAAAGTCTGGCGATTCGCCTCGTCTTCCGCGACCCCTCGCGCACGCTGACGGCCGACGAGGTCGCCGCGACGACGGATGCGGTGGTGGCGGAGTTGAAGAAGTCCTTCGGCGCGGAACTGCGGGCGTGATTGCCAGAGGAATGGCCGCCGAGGAGACGCAGATCAATGCAGGCAAAAGAGCGACCGATTTCACCGAGGTGAAGGAGGCGATTTTAGTACATCTTCATGGTCTCCGGTCCCCTCTCCCGGAATACCGGGAGAGGGAGTAGCCCTCGGTATGCACGTAAGTTGTCCTGTCGATGAAGCTCGGTGTTCATCGGGGGCTTCTCTTCATCTGCGTCTCATCCGCGTCCTGTCTGTGGCCACTCGCTTCGTGTGGTTACTGCACCGCCCGCTTCAACATTCGCTTGAACTCCAGCACACCGATCGACCACACGACGCGCGTCAGATTGTCCGCACGCGCGGTCGCCCATGTTGCTCGGTTGCGATCGTCGCGGGCGACGTTCAACTGATCGACGACTGTCATCCCGCGTGTCAGGTCGCTGTGACATTCGACCATCACTGCGTGTGAACTGGCCGAGGTGACGATCGACGGGTCCAGCGCGACCGCCATCGCGGTCGGATCGGGCAGCGAGATGCCGACTTCGCCCGTCTGCGTGAGATACGCCTGCGACGCGACGCGGTTGCAATCGATCGCGAAGTTCGCCAGCGGCGTGCCGATCGCACGCACGTCGGCGATGTCGGCCTCGTTCCAGACCGCGTCGCCGCGACTGAGATGCCAGCCGATCAGTTCCACGGGCATGCCGCTGCGCAGCACGACCTCGGCGGCCTCGGGGTCGCACCAGATGTTGTACTCGGCGGCGGGCGTGACGTTGCCGATGCAGCAGGGGTTACCGCCCATCACGACGCAGCGGCCGATGCGCTGCGCCATCGTCGGGTCGCGCCGCAGCGCGACGGCCACGTTCGTAAGCGGCCCGAGCGTGACGAGCGTCAGGCCGGGATATCCGCGCGAGAGGTCGATCATCGCATCGACGGCGTGCGCGGATTCAACCGTCTTGCGCTCGGCGCGAAGCCGAGATCGCCCAGCCCGTCCCGGCCGTGGAACCAGTTGGCGTCGATGGCAGGTCGTACCAGCGGGCGGTCACAACCCGCGTAAATGGGAACGTCTGCGTAGCACAACTCGACGACATACGCGGCATTCCTCGCCGCCTGCGCCAACTCCACATTCCCGGCCACGATGGTGATGCCTCTCACCTTCCATTCGCTGGCGCACGCGCCATGATGAGTGCGACGGCATCGTCGGAGGCGGTGTCGGTATCGATCAGAACGTCGCGCGTGGGCATCGAAGTCACCGCGACATGATATCGCTGACGACTTCGGAGGTGTGCCCGATGTTTCGATTCGCCTGTCCGATTCTCCTGCTCGGAGTCTGCGTCATGTCCGTTCCCACGACACCCGGCGCCGATGGGGCTCCAACCACCGCGCCGTCGTCACAACGCGCCGCTGCACTTGACTACGTCGCCGCCGGCCGTGAGGTGACGGACTTCATTCGTGAGAATTACCTGCTGCCGAAGTCGGGCCTGTACGCGCATTCGACCACCGAGCGCAAGCCCGACTTCATGTGGGGCGACGGCATCTGGTGCTCGGCGCTCGTCGGCGCGGCACGCTATGACCGCGTGCGTTACGGGCCGCCGCTGTCGAAGTTCTTTGTCGCGATGGATGCGCATTGGGATCATCTCGCGACGATCCCCGGCTACGAGCCCGCGCCCACGCGCGGCAACGGCAACGACAAGTATTACGACGACAACGCCTGGATGGTGCTGACGTTCGTCGAAGCGTTCGAGGTCACGCACGAGCAGCGCTATCTGAAGCGGGCCGAGGAAACGCTGAAGTTCGTCCTCAGCGGATGGGACGACGTCGGTGGCGGCGGTATCTGGTGGCACGAACGGCACGAGGGGGATTCGAAGAACACCTGCTCGAACGCGCCGTCGGCGCTGGCCTGCCTGAAAGTGGCGGCACACAAGCAGGGGGCAGAGCGTCAGGCGCTCGTCGATCAGGCCATCCGGATCGTCGAATGGACGCGGAAGAACTTCGAAACCAAGGACGGCCTGTACGGCGATAACATCAATCTGAAGACGGGCCATGTCGCTCGATTCCAGCTCACGTACAACACAGCGCTGATGATCCGCAGCTTCCTTGCGCTGCACCGCGCCACGGGCGAAGCCGCCTGGCTCGACGCGGCCAAGCGGTCTGCCAAGGCGAGCGACTGGTTCACCGGCGAGCACGGCGCGTATCGCGACGAGTTGAAGTGGTCGCACCTGCTCGTCGAAGCGGATGTGGAATTGTACCGCTTTACGAAAGAGCCTTACCTGCTCGATCGTGCCCGCCGCAACGCGGAATACGAGTACCACCTTTTTCAGACGCGTCGGCCGAAAGAATTGATCAACATCGCATCGATCGCGCGCACGATGTGGCTGCTGGCCGACACGCAATCGAGTGTCGGCCAAGCGTTTTGGGAGAAGGTCGACCGCCGTGAGACGGCACCGACGTCGAAGCCTTGAGTGCGCCGAAAAGTTTCGGTTGAACCGACCCCGCGGACTACTTAGCATCGGGGCGGACGCCGGTCGCTTCAAAAGTTGTGCGGGAGCATCGCCGGGTCCGCGGATGATTAGCTACCTCGGCGAACCCCTGGTGCTCGATGGCGAAGACACGCGGTCGCTCCGCGTTCAGATCGCCACCGTGTTTCCTCGCGCCCGCACGATTGTCACCGTGCCGGGCGTCCACTGCACGCAATACCTCGCGTACGGCGCGCATCTGAGCGAACTGGCCGTCGCCAGGGGGGAGCGACCTTGGACGGACGATGAATGTCTGAACGTGCGTGAAGAGGCCGTCGATTTGCTCGCCGACGGCGACATCCTGCTGATTCGCCCCGACCCGACCCGAATGGATCTGGCGTTCGAGGCCGACGAGTTGCTACAGGAGATCCTGCCGAAGCAGCGCATCCGGTTTCTGTACGCGTCCGACGAGCGCGTCCGCGACGCGATCCGCCGGCGTGGTGAGGCATGGCGGATCAACCCGCTGCCGCGCTCCCTGGGTGAGATGGTGAAGCTGATCGCCGCGTCGCGCGTCGCGGTACACGGCAGGCCGATCTACTACTACAACGCGATCCACGGCACGCGGCTGCTGACGTACATGGAGTTCGCCGC
This sequence comes from Tepidisphaeraceae bacterium, assembly GCA_047600945.1. Taxonomy (GTDB): domain Bacteria; phylum Planctomycetota; class Phycisphaerae; order Tepidisphaerales; family Tepidisphaeraceae; genus JASGKC01. Next base: position 770,912 of record JASGKC010000001.1, read on the forward strand.
GCTGGGCGTGCTGCCGACGGAAGAACTCCACGCGCACCTGGCAGAGATTGCCGAGATGACCGAGCGGCGGAACGTGCGCGGTTATCCGGAAATGCGGTTCTTCACCGCGGGCGGACCGTCATTCACAGCGCCGGAACTCAGTGCAGCTCCGATCTCGACGCTCGACGCCGAAGGCCTGCGGGCCTTGCACCGGCAGGTGGCGGATCGCTTTGCGGCAGCGGTTCCGCCGGCGCTGCGGCGCGACGACGTCGAAAGCGCCACGTGGCGCAATCGCATGTACGGCGCGATCGTCGCTCACCTGGACGACACGTGTACCGACCGCGACCTGCTCGGGCTCGGCGAAGACTACTTCATGCAGGTGCAGTGGCTGCCGGGCGTGCGGATCGAGCAGGGCGAGATCATGGCCGACGCCGTGCAGTGTTCCGACCGCGCGAAGGCGCGATCGTGCACGGGCTCATCTGCAACATTCTCCGCGAAACCAGCGACATCGAATACATCAACATTGGCTACGTCGCCGCCACCATGTCACGCCGCATCACAGGCCAGGCGGGCCGGCGCGACGTGTACATCGCCCAGTACCGCGTGCGCGGCCGGCAGCAGGATCACTTGCAGATGATCCGCTTTCACAAGTGGGGCGTCCGCGAACGGCTCGACGAAGGGAAACCCCTCCTCCAGGCGATGATCGAATCGGAAGAGTATACCGACTACATCATGGATCGCCGGCTGGCGTGTCGTCAGCTGGGCATGAACCTGCCGCCGCGCGGGTCGACGCATCGCATCCAGGAGCAGTACTTCGGTAAGAACCGCGCGCTGCACGGCATCACGATCTGGTCGCCTTACTACCGGCGGGCGTACATCGCGGGCATTTCCAGCGACAAGCTTCCGGTGCACAAGCTGCACGATGCGGCCTACGCGTTTCGGCTGGCGGAACTGCTCGGTCACGCCGCCGCGAGCAACATCATCGTGGGTCGGACGCTCGCGGACGGCTCGCCCGTGTTCGACGACGGCGACGAGGTAATCGTCGAAGATGTGGCCGGGCACATCGCCGACATTATCGTCTCGGATCACACCGGCGCGTTCACCGATTTCAAGACCGACCTCGCTCTCACCGCCCCCGCATACGCCGCGCCGATCATGCGCCGGGCCGCACATTTGCCCGACCCGATTGCATTCACCGAGGCGTACTGCAACGCGTTCGAGCAGCGTTTCCGCCAGTTGCAGAACGATTACCGCCGGCGTGGTCCCGCGTTCGACGCGCTGCTCCAGCACCGCCCGCGCGACCCCGCGGGCAATCTCGCCTATCGCTGGCAGATGATCCTGCAACGCTTGAATAACGCCGACGCGACGGTGCTCGCGAACATCATCCGGAAGCGCGCGGGGTATTCGAACGCAGCGTGAGCGAGAACGATGCGGTATTCGTGTCGTGTGCGTCTTTCGGTGTGGCGACTTAAGTCGCCACACCGAAAGACGACCCGCTATGCATGTTTACTGCTTCTGCGCCGACACTTGTCCGGTCACGCCGCCCGTGGTGACGAAGTCGCCGGTGACGTTGTCGCCGTCGACGCGGAGTTTGACCGTGCCGATGCCTTCGCCGACGCCGATCGCGATGAATAGTCTGTCGTGCCAGATGAAGCCGACGCCTTGCAGGTCCGGCTTTGCCCCGTCTGCTTTCGCAGCGACCTCAAGCTTGAACGTGTCGATGTCTCCTTCGAGCGGCTTGTTCCATGCCGACTTCTTCACGACCAGTTTCTCCGTGTGATCGGGCCGCTTGGCTTGGACGGCGTCGAGTGTCCATTCGTCCGGGCCCGATTCCTTTGCGGTAACCGTCGCGGCCTCGCCGTCCACATTGATGGCCGGGCCGCTGTAGCTGCCGTCGGCCTGCTTGCTGAGCATCGCCAGGCCCACGCGTTCGGGGCCGTCGGCGCACATCAGGTTGTCGTCGAAAAAGAACGCAGCCCCTTTGAAACCCGGGCCCGTGTACGTGTAGTTCTCACCCGACTTGGTGAAGACGACCTCGCCTTCCATCTTGGAGTCGTCCGACGCCTTGAACGACGTCACCTTATACGTGCCGGCGAGCGATGGCCCGGCGTCGGCGACGGCCTCGTGCTTTGGCGCCTCGATCTTGATGCTGCTGCCTGTTCCCAACACGCTGATGACTGCGATCAACTGCGGCCGAGTCAGGTCGTCGCCGTCGATGTAGAGCAGGCGCTTGCCGCCCGGTTCGTCGCGAATGTCGTGGCCGTCGATGAACAGCAGCCGCTTCCCGCCGGGCTGATCGCGGATGTCGTTGCCATCGATGTAGCCGACGCGCTCGCCGCCGGCTTCCTTGCGGAGGTCGTTGCCGTCGATGACCAGCAGCACGCTTCCGCCCGGCGCGTCGCGCAGCGTGTTGCCGTCGATGAACATCAAGCGGTCGCCGCCGGGTTCTTTGCGGAGGTCGTTGCCGTCCACGAACAGCAACCGCTTGCCGCCCGGTTCGTCGCGGATGTCGGTCGTCGCGAACGCGCCCGACGCCATCGTGCCCAGCACCGCCGCCAACACCACGCCCAGCTGTCGCATCGTGTACTCCTTGAATCGAGGTAGACGGATTCGTTTCCGCCCGGACATGAAAGTCCTTCGACCATCCCAACGGCCGAACGATCCGTGTCAGCATCGATTCGAAGCACACGACCTGTCAAGCGGAATCGGTGAGCGTCACGGTTCGACCTGACGAACGTGGACGATCGATCCGAGCATCATGCCGAGCGTCCCCAGCACGGCAGCGGCGACGCCGTTGAACGCTTCGCGGTGCTGACGATAGAGCATCGCGAATCCTCCGTCGTTGCGGTCGGACAGGATTAACTCGAACGCCAGAACCATCGCGAAGACCACCGCGATCGCGGCGCAGCGCTGATGGCAGCGCTGCGGATGAACGTGCCCGCGAGCCACGCAACACTGAAGCAGCAGTAGGCCATCGGAAACGCGAGCAGTGTCGGTTTGGCGATCTGCCGGACGAAGGAAGCCATCTCTGCCACCGATCCACCGCTGACGCGGCTGGCAGTCAGGAACGCCAGGATCGCGATCGCCAGGTGAATCAGCATCACGCCTAGGATCAGCATGCCGCCCGCGACCGCTTTGCTGAACAGGATCTGGCCGCGCCGCACCGGCAGCATCGCCATGAACAGGGCGGTCCGGTCGGTGCGTTCGCCCGCGATGCTCATGCCGCCGAACGCGGATGCGACCAGCGCCGACAGGCCCAGGCCCATCATCGCGCCGGCCCCGAGTGCCTCGAACCAGTCCGACGTGCGGGTTTCGCGCCAACTGTTCAGGGTCGTGATCCACACGCCGAAGAACGCGTAAGCCGCGACACCGAGAAGGATGAGTCCGATCAACGGCGTGCGGAACACGCGCAGGTCTTTCGCGATCAGCGTCAGCATCAGGCTGCGTGGTTTGGCTGTGTTCATGAGTCACCTGTTGTCTGCAATCAGCTTGCCGTCACGATTTCGTCACCCGGCCGCACGTAGTCGCGGAAGACTTCGTCGAGCGTGAGGTCCTGCACGTCGAGCTGCGTCACGCGGTTCTTCCCGCGGATGAACTCCACCTGGTCGGCGGAGAAGTTCTTGACCGTCACCGTCCACTCGCGGCCTACGCGGGATTGCCGCACCGTGCCGGGGGGTGCGATCGTCGTCGGCTCGGCCACGTCGATGACGGCGCGGATGCGCTTGGTCTGCCGCAGCAGCCCGTCGATCGGCTCGTGCAGAAGCAGCTTGCCCTGGTGGATGATCGCCACGGTGTCCACGAGCCGCTGCACGTCGGCCAGCGCGTGCGACGAGAACAAAATTGTCCGCGGCTTGCCTTCGGTGCCGGTCGAATTCACCGTCAGGATGCCTTCGAGAAATTCGTCGCGGGCCAACACGTCGAAGCCGCTGGTCGGTTCGTCCAGCACCAGCACGTTCGGGTTGTGTCCGACCGCCAGCAGCAGTTGCAGCTTGGCGGCGGATCCTTTTGAGAGGTGCTTGAGCGGCTTGCTCAGGTCGAGCCGAAGCGACTTCGTCAGGCCGTCGACAAGTGCATGATCCCACTGCTTGCCGTACATCGCAGCACAGAACGCGATCGCGCGCTCGCCGGTCATCCACGGATAGATGGTGGGACGGTCGGGCACGTAGCCGATCGAGCGTTTGGCGTCGTCGCGCTGGTCGGGCATGACGCGGCCATCGACGCGGATCAAACCGCTCGTCGGGGCGAGCAGGCCCATCAGCATCCGGATGGCGGTCGTCTTGCCCGCGCCGTTCAGGCCGATGAGCCCGCACGTGGTGCCTCGGGCAATCGCCATGTTCACGTTGTCGACGACCGTCGCGCGTCCGAACCGGCGCGTGACGTTCTGGAGTTCGATCGCTGGAAGGTCGGCCAGAGTCATCGTCGTTCCTCCGAGGTCGAATCGCCGTGGCCATTCCAGGCATTGCGGTAGATGCCTTCGATGGCGCTGCGCGTCAGGTGTGCGGCCAGGCCCGTCTCGATGCCTTGCTTGAACGACGCTGACACGTTCTGCACCGATCGATCGGCCGCGAGGCTCGGCGCGTTGGCGGCCACCTCCATGCCGCTCCCGCGCTTGCTGACGAGCAGGCCTTCGCGTTCGAGGTGCTCGTACGCGCGTTGGACGGTGTTGGGGTTGACCAGCAGCTTGAGCGCGAGTTGACGGACCGAGGGCACGAGTTCGCCCGGTGCATACACGCCCGCCGCGATCGCGCCGGCGAGCCGGTCGACGATCTGCTGGAAGATGGGGACGGAACTGTCAGCGTCGATGCGCATGGTGTATTAGTTAACTAATACACTAACGCGATGCCGAATTCTGTCCAGTGGAAAATTCGCTTGTTCGGTCGAGCCGTGTTTGGCTTTCTGACAAAGGGCGGGCCGTCCAATACCAGCGATTTGCGAAATCCAGTTGACGAGTCGGCTGTTCGTGGGGCATCTTGTGTGCTCCTGTGGGGCTCGACGAACGGCTGCGTCGAGCTTGTTTCTCGGACGTTCATCTCTGCTCGGTAAGGAGCTTTCGTGTTGTCATCATTCGCCTCGGCGAAGCGTTCGCCCGCGTCGCGTCGTCGACTTGTCCGCGCCCGTTCGGATGCCGCGCGCAACCGCGTCTTCTTCGCGGCCAGCGAGATGCTGGAAAGTCGCACGCTGCTGACGATCACGTACAACGTCGTCGTGGGCGGCACGCTCGACATCAACCCGATCTCCAGCATCTTCCCGTCGAATGTGTACACGGCGATGGAAGTGAACCTGACCACCGTGCCCGGCACGACGTACGGCACGATCTCCAAGCTGCAAGGCGTGAGCGAAGTCCCCTGGGGCAGCGGCGCGCCGAACACCTTCGGCCCGTTCGGCGGCACGTCGAACCGCATCTTCTCCGGTGAAGGCTTCCGTTATCACAGCACCGGATCGATCGCAGGCGTGAGCGATTCGATTCCAGTCCGATTCCGCGATTCCACGGGCTTCACGACGCAGACCGACACGCTGGTGATCAACGTCATCTCGCCCGCCGGCGCGCCGCAGATCACCACGCAGCCGGTCGGTTTGACCTCGGTGGCGGCGGGCAGCAGCGCGACCCTCTCGGTGGTTGCGACGGGCAACGCGCCGCTATCGTACCAGTGGTTCAGCGGCCTGAGCCCGAACGCTCAGTTCCCGATCGCCGGCGCGACCGGTGCCACCTACACGACCCCCGGGCTCGCGTCATCCCCGAACGACTACTACTACTGGGTGCGCGTCAGCAACAACGTCAGCAGTGTCGCGAGCACGACTGCCACGGTGAAGGTTGGCGTCCCGCCCACCGCCAACGCCGGCGGTCCGTACAACGTCGCCGAAGGCGGCACGGTGCAGCTCAGCGGTTCGGGCACCGATCCGAACAACGGCCTGTACATCGCATACGAGTGGGACCTGAACGGCGACGGCGTGTTCGGTGGCGGCGTCACCGACAACGGCAACGAGAACGTCCAGAACCCCGTATACAAGGGGCTCGACGGACCCGCTGCCAAAACCATCAAGCTGCGCACGTCGAACGATCGCGGCCTGACCGCGATCTCCAACGCGACCGTCAATGTCACCAACGTCGCGCCGTCGAACGTCACCGCGAACGCCCCCGCGTCGGTCGCCCAAGGTCAGTCCTTCACGCTCAGCGGGTCGTTCTCCGATCCCGGCACGCTCGACGCGCACATCGTCACCATCGTCTGGGGCGACGGCTCGCCGAATAGCGTGCTTAACATCCCGGCCGGACAACTCACGTACTCCACCACTCGGGCCTACGGCGCCTCCTACGGCGCGAACTCCAACTACACGATCGTCGTTTCCGTCGCCGACGACGTCACCTTTACGAACGTCAACAGGCCGATCACGGTCACGCGCAATAATCAGCTGGTCGTCACCACCAGCAGTGATGAAGACGATGGCACGTCCGATCCGGCCTTCGGCACGGGCACCAGCCTCCGCGAGGCGATGCGCTACGCCGAGGCTCATGCCGGCGCGGACACGATCACCTTCGCCGCCGCCCTGGCCAACCAGACGCTTTCCTTCTCCACGGGCTGGAACGGCGCGGGCGACGACACGCTGCTTCGCGCCATCGGCGACCTGACGATCGACGGCGGCAACGCCATCACGCTCAAGCCGGCCGCGGGCAGCCAGCGCCGCACCTTCGTCAGCACGGGTGGGACCTTCACGCTCAAGAACATCACGCTGAACGACGCCGACATCCGCGGCGTCAGCGACGGCGGTGCGCTCTGGACCAACGGCACCGTCGTGATCAACAACGTCCGCTTCAACAACAACAAGGCCAACAACGGCGGCGCGATCGCCAACCTCGGCACGATCACCGTCACCAACGCCAGCTTCAACGGCAACGTCGCGGCCGACACCGGCGGCGCCATCTCCAGCGGCGGACCGCTCAACATCACCGCCGGCATCTTCACCGGCAACGCCTCCGGCAACGGCGGCGCGATCAACTCCGGCGACGGCCTCACCGTCACCGGCAGCACCTTCAACGCCAACAGTTCCGGCTTCAACGGCGGCGCACTGCGCCTCTTCGGCGCCGCTACCATCTCCACGTCCACGATCAGCAACAACACGGCCGCCAATGGCGGCGGCGGTCTCATCAGCCACGGCACGACGACGCTCACCAACGTCACGATCGCCAACAACGCCGCGTACGACGCCGGCGGCGCGCAGTTCTATGAAGGCTCGGCCACGCTGCGTCATGTCACGATCGCGCTGAACACCGCGACGCATTCGGTCGGCGGCATTGCCGTGAACACCGCCAACGTCACGGCCATCAACTCGCTCATCGCCGGCAACACCGCGCCCGATCAGAACAACGTCTGGGGCGCGCCGTTCAACGTCGCCTCGGCCGGCAACGTGCTGAACCTCTCCGCCGCCGCCGCGGGCATCGCGACGCTCGCCAGCAACGGCGGCGCGACGCAGACCATCCTGCTGCTGCCTCTCAGCCCCGCGATCGACGCCGGCGTCACCGGCTCGGGCATCACGACCGACCAGCGCGGTACCGCGCGGCGCAGTTCCAGGCGCCCGACGCCGGCGCCGTCGAAGTCACCCGCACCGACCTCAACCTGCCGACCGTCACCACCGGCGGCGCCCTCTGGTATCTCGGCCCCACGCTGCTGCCCACGGGCGACAAGCGCATCTATCGCGAAGTCGTCGGCCAGTCGCCCGTTTGGGTCGACGGCGGCAGTGCCATCCGCATCGACAAGTCGATCGACGGCACGATCGTCGTCCAGAACACCGGCGGCGGCGTGTACATCCGCCCCGGCTCCAATGCAGGCATCGGCACGGGTTGGCCGCAGATGACGACCACCACCGGCAACGACGGCCAAACGTGGCTGCTCGGGCCGGAACTCAACACTCCGACCGACCGCTTCATCTACCGCTGGCCAGTCGCCGGCGGCCTGACGTCGGCGGGCGGCGCGGGCACATCGCTGACCAATTACAACGGTACGATCTGGACCACCGCGGGCGGCGCCTCGTGGCGCTACATCTCCGACGGCAACTGGCAGGCCGTTGCGGCGCCTCTCGCCACCAGTGGCAGCTTCGACGCGACGACCCGCCAAGCCGTGGTGGTGACCCTCGCCGACGAGGGTCGGCCCTTCTACACGCGTTCGAGCTTCAGTATCGTCAACAAGGCCACCAACCAGCCGGTCGCCGGCGGCACGCTCAGTTGGAACACGACCGGCACGCAGGCGACGATCGACATGACCAACCTGCTCCCGGATGGCAACTACGACATCCGCCTGGGCGTCGCGACGGTCGGCTCGTTCTTCGTGCTGGCCGGCGATTTCAACCGCGATCGCACGGTGAACTTCGTTGACCTCCTCGCGCTCGCGTCGAACTACAGCCTGTCTGGCAAGACCAACGCACAGGGCGATGTGAACTACGACGGCAACGTGAACTTCCCCGACCTGCTGGCGCTGGCCGGCAACTACAACAAATCGCAGCCGGCGGGCGTGGTGGCTGCGGCCTCAGCGCCTACAGTGTTCGCGTCGTCACCCATTCGCGATCAGGACGACGAGAGCTCGGTCCTCGCCTGAGTCGACGAGGCAAATTCGAATGCGAAAGGGCAACGACGCAGGTCGTTGCCCTTTTCTGTTCGTTGGTTCGACTGTCGGATGAAACGCGGTCGCTGGCGTGTTCACGGTTGCGGCTGCCGCCCGTCGATGTCCGTGAAACCGTACTCCAATCCGAGCGTCGCGGCCTTCACGACCTGGCCGCTTCGACACTTTACGTCCGGATCTCTTGCCAGCGCTGTTACAGCCCGGCCGATGAACTGCGGCAACTCGCTGTTCCGCGCGAGTTGCTCCGCGAAATACTGTTCGTGCGCCATCACCCCTTCGGTGCGGACAAGGCCCGGATGAATCGCCACGACGGCGATCGGATGTTCCCGCAACTCATGGGCCATGCAACGCACCATGTGATCACTGGCGGCCTTCGCCGCGCCGTAGGCGACGCCGGCGTCGGTCTTCATCGACGCCTCGAACGACGTGTTCACCACAAGACCAGTTGCGCCGTTCGCGGTGGCGGTGTCGAGTAGCAGCGGCATGGCCAGGCAACTCGTGATGTAATGCGCCCGCACGCCGGCCGCGAACATCGTGTCCCAGCGGCCGAGCGGTGCGGTCCAGAAGCCGCGTTCGAGCCAGAACTCGGTGCCGTTGTTGTAGTGCTCGTAGCCGCCCCAGACATTGTTGACGAGGATGTCGAGCCGGCCCTGCTCGGAGCGGAGGCGCTCAATGACCTCGCGGGTCTGCGCATCTTCACGGTGATCACACCGCACGGCGATGCCGCGCCCGCCGGCGGCAGTCACCGCGTCGGCGGTCGCGCCGATCGTGCCGGGCAGACGGACGGTTGCATCGCTCTCACGCTCGGTACGGCCCGTGACGTAGACGGTGGCCCCCGCCTCACCGAGCCCGATCGCGATCCCGCGCCCAATCCCGCGCGACGCACCGGTGACGAGAGCAACCTTACCGGTGAGTGGAAGTGTGGACATGACCGCGACTATCGCACGGTCGTGTGTCCGGTCGCAACGGGATCGTTTGGCGGCTGTTGAACGTGTTACGGAACACTGTCGCGATCACTCAGCCAACGCAAACGGGGCGATCGACTCGAAGGTCGACCGCCCCGCTCGATGGCGTTCGCGATGAACGTCGAAGCGAATCAGTAGCGATAGTGGTTCGGCTTGTACGGGCCTTCGACCGGCACACCGATGTAGTCGGCCTGTTCCTTGCTCAGCTTGGTCAGCTTCACGCCGAGCTTGTCCAGGTGCAGGCGGGCGACCTTCTCGTCGAGGTGCTTGGGTAGCACGTAGACGGCCTTGTCGTACTTGCCGGCGTTCTGGGCCAGTTCGATCTGGGCGATCGTCTGGTTCGTGAAGCTGGCGCTCATGACGAAGCTCGGGTGGCCGGTCGCGCAACCGAGGTTCATCAACCGGCCTTCGGCGAGGATGAGGACCGAGTGACCGTCGGCGAACGTCCACATGTCGTACTGCGGCTTGATGTTCGTCTTCTTGACCTTGCCACCTTCTTCGAGCTTCTCAAGGCCGGCCATATCGACTTCGTTATCAAAGTGGCCGATGTTGGCGACGATCGCCTTGTCCTTCATTTTCGCCATGTGCTCGGCCGTGATGATCTTGAAGTTGCCCGTCGTCGTGATGAACACGTCCGCGTAGCTGAGCGTGTCTTCGAGCGTGAGGACCTGATAGCCTTCCATTGCGGCCTGGAGCGCACAGATCGGATCGATTTCGGTGACGATCACGCGGGCGCCCTGGCCCTTGAGGCTTTGGCAGCAGCCCTTGCCGACGTCGCCGTAGCCGCACACGACCGCGACCTTGCCCGAAAGCATGACGTCGGTCGCGCGGTTCAGGCCGTCGATCAGCGAGTGACGGCAGCCGTAGAGGTTGTCGAACTTGCTCTTGGTGCAGGAGTCATTGACGTTGATGGCCGGGAACAGCAGCGTGCCGGCCTTCTGCATCTCGTACAGGCGGTGCACGCCCGTGGTGGTTTCTTCGCTCACGCCGCGGCACTTCTTGCCGGCTTCGGTCCAGCGCTTGGGCTGTTCCTTCAGCGTCTTGGCGAGCAGGTTGAGGATGACTTTGTATTCCTTGTTGTCGGTCGTGTCGGGCGACGGCACCTTGCCGACGGCTTCGAACTCGGTGCCCTTGTGGATGAGCAGCGTGACGTCGCCGCCGTCGTCGACGATCTGATCGGGACCTTGGCCGTTACCGAAGTCGAGGGCGCGCTCGGTGCACCACCAGTACTCTTCGAGGGTTTCACCCTTCCATGCGAAGACCGGGATGCCCTTGGGGTTGGCGGGCGTGCCGCCGGTCTCGGGTCGGCCGACGACGATCGCGGCGGCGGCGTGATCCTGCGTGCTGAAGATGTTGCACGAGCACCAGCGGACGTCGGCGCCGAGGATGGCCAGCGTTTCGATCAACACGCCGGTCTGGATGGTCATGTGAAGCGAACCGACGATCTTCAGGCCCTTGAGCGGCTTGGACGCGCCGTACTCGGCTCGGCACGCCATCAGGCCGGGCATTTCCTGCTCGGCCAACATCAGTTCCTTGCGACCCCACTCGGCCAGCGAGAGGTCGGCGACCTTGTATTCGAGACCCGACTGAGTGCGGTCAGACTTCATCTTCGGTGCAGACAACGTAGCGGCGGCCGACATCGGAAAGCTCCTGGTTAGCAGTTTTACAGGGGTCGACGCGACCCAAAACTCGAAAATACCGGACGAATCGCTTGGGACGAGTGACAATCCCGTCTCGGATGCTCCATCCGTTCATCCGGATGTATTGTTGGATGCAATCGCGGGCGCGTCAAGAGGGAATCGCGATGACGCAAGCGACTGCTCTTGTCACCTCGAAATTACTCAACGCTCACATTGATCGCTTGCGTTATCGCGACGATCGGAAGGGACATGGAACGACGAAGTCCCACTTCTGAGATGGGAGACGCGCCTCAGTGGGATTCCGTTCCACGTACCCGAGTCTCGTGAGGATTTGCGGTCGCGTGTTCATGAGGACTGCGTATGGTCGCGCTGCCCACACAGGGTGATCGTCGGGAATCAGTCTGAGCGTCTTGAGAACATCGTGCGCATCCTCGGTGAGGTGCGTCCAGATCTCGTCGTGATGCTCGCGATGCGTGCGGATGACCAAGTGCGCGTGGTTGGGCATCACCGCGCATGCCCAGCAGGTGTACCCGCGCGAGCGGATCGTCTTCCCGAACGATTGACCGATCACGTTGCGCATCGCTTCGTCGAACCAGATGACCGCGTGATCGAGTTTGGGTTCCGCCTCCCGAAAGAACGCTCGCAGATCCTCACGAGGGGGTTGGACGCGCTTTCGTCCGTGATGGATTGGGCCCAGGTCGCGCAGTTCGCCCTTGCGCACCTCGATCGATCCGCTTCCGCGGATGTCGTTCGGGAACCAGTGCCCGTACCCGTTCAGGATGTAGTGAGCGGCGATCGTCACTCGCGCGATGTGAATAGGCGCGTTCCCCATGGAACCGATTGTCCTAAAGCATCTCGCGATGACGCAAGCGGAAACCGAAGTCCACCTCAATTCGCGGGTGACGGCTACGAAGTCGCTTGCGTCATCGCGCCCCCATCACGCTACACTCCTCCGCATGAAGCCCAAGCACGCGGTTCTGGTGACGGGCGCTTCGACCGGGCTCGGTCGGGCGATCGTGAAGCACCTGTCGAAGCGGATCGACCTCGAAGTGATTGCGACGGTTCGCAAAGAAGCCGACGGGGACTCGCTCCAGAAGGAGATTCCCGAACTGGACGTGCTTCAGCTGGATGTGACGAACCCTGAGCAGATCGCCGAGGCCGCCAAGGAACTCGGGGCGCATCTGGTCGATCGCGGGCTCTTCGGGCTGGTCAACAATGCCGGCATCGCGGTGTTCGGGTCGGTCGAGCACGTGACGCTCGACGACTGGCGGCGACAGTTCGAGGTGAACTTCTTCGGTCAGATCGCGCTCACGCAAGTCCTGTTGCCGCTGCTGCGGACGTTCTCAGCCAAGCACGCCCGGCGGACCGCGCGGATTGTCAATATGAGCAGCATCGCCGGCCGGGTGGGGCAGCCGATGCTGACGCCTTACACCGCCAGCAAGGCCGCGCTGGAATCGATGAGCGACGGCCTGCGGATCGAACTGCGCCGGCAGGGCATCGACGTCAGCCTGATCGAACCGGGGGCGATCCAGTCCGAGATTTGGCGCAAGAGCGAGGCTGACGTCGAGCAAATTCCTGCTTCGCATCCAATGCGCGCCCGCTATGGAGAGGAGTTTGACGCCGTCGTCCGCGCGGCCCTCGACGCCGCCTCGGGCGCAATCCCGGCGGTCGAGGTCGCCCGCGCGGTCGAACGCTGTCTCGATCAGAACCGCCGCCCGCCCACGCGCCTGCTCGTCGGCCGCGACGCCAAGCTTGCGGCGTTCGCCAAGCGCTTCATGTCCGATAGGTTCTTCGATCGGCAGCTGATCAAGATGTTGAAGCTGAAGTGAGTGATGAGTTGGTAGTTGCTAGTTGGTAGTTAGTAGTAGCGGCCTTGTAGTGACTACCAACGATCAACTGGCAACTACCAACTCCCGTCCCACTACTGGCATCACGGCCGTTATCGGTATCGCAGCTTGACGGTCGTGACGGTCAGAAAAGCGTTGGACGAATTGACGCGGGTGATTTTCTGATTTGGAGCTGGGCGTAGTCCGTCATGCCGTGCCGGTGAATCGCACTTCATCGGCATGATGAACATTGATACCCGCGCGATTATTGGTCGCGCCGTCAAAGAGGCGCTTCAGGGACTCGAAGACCGTCGCCTGTTCTCGGGCAGCTTGCCCGGCAGCGCCTATGACCTGACCGGGACCACCCTGACGGTCAACGGCACGGCCCGTGCGGATACCATCGTTGTTCATCAGGACGCCGGCGCCAACGGCGACAAGTGGGTCACCGTCAACGGCAAGAGCACGCCTCATTTCAAGTGGGGCCAGGTGTTCAAGTTCGTCATCCAGGCGGCCGGCGGCGACGACCATGTCGGCGTCGATTCCAACGTCACGTCGTCGGTCGACATCTACGCCGGCAAGGGCAACGACACGGTCAACACCGGCAAGGGCTCAGCCCTCGTCGTCGGCGGGCCGGGCAATGACACGCTCGTGGGCGGTTCCGGCAACGCCATGCTGTACGGCAACACCGGCAAGGACTCGTTGCGCGGCGGCAGCGGCACGGACTTCCTGTCGGGCGATGGCGGCACCGACGTGCTCCGCACCGGCAGCGACGGCCGCGATATCCTTGTCGCCACCTCCAGCGGCGACACCCTCTACACCAAGCGCAACGACACCGTTTACGGCAACAAGAAGACCAACAAGCTTGTCGACGTGACGCCGACCGGCAGCAGCACCGACCCGACGCCCACGCCGACTCCCGAGCCGGAGCCCACGCCCGACCCCGATCCGACGCCGACGCCGACGCCCGATCCTGAACCCGATCCGAAGCCGGTCGTGAAGCCGAGCGTCGTCAGCCTCACGCTCGTTGACGCCGCCACCGGTCAGGCGATCAAGGGCTACGAGAACATCAAGGTCGGCAGCACGCTGAACCTCGTCAGCGCAAACCTGCCCAAGGCGATTAACGTCGTCGCGAACACCAGTTCCAACACGACATCGGCCCAGTTCAACTTCAACCAGTTGCTCGACCACACCGACACGGTTGCGCCGTTCAACGCGGCTGACGACACGGGCAACGCCGCGGCACGCGGCTTCTCGTCGGGTGCGGGCACGTACACGATCACAGTGACGCCGTTCGCGAACGACATCGCCGGCACGGCGATCTCGCTGAAGCTGAACATCAGCGCCGCCACCCCGACGCCGACTCCCACGCCGACGCCGGACCCGACGCCCACGCCGAGCGACAGCAAGGACGCGCCGAGCGTGAAGTTTGATCTCAGCGCCGTCACCACCCGCGCCGGTCAGGCCGTGCACGTCGACGGCACCGACACGACCATCACCGGCGGTGACCTGGAAGACGCCAAGTTCGTCTGGAACTTCGGCGATCCTAACGGCCGCTTCAACACGCTGCCCGGCTTCAACGCCGCGCACGTGTACGAAACGCCCGGCACGTACACCGTGACACTGACCGTGACCGACTCGGCCGGCCGCACCAGCGTGCTGAAGAAGAGCGTGAACGTCGTCGCGGCCACGGGCCTGCGGACGATTTACGTCGGTGGCGACCAGGCCAGCGACGACAACGACGGCACCGCCGGCGAACGCGCCGTGAAGTCGCTCGCGGCTGCGATGAGCCTGGTCAGCGACGACACCGTCATCCTGCTCGCCAAGGGGCAGACGTACGACATCAGTTCGACGCTGGTCATCTCGCAGGATCGCGTCACCCTCAGCACCTGGGGCTCGGGCGACAGGCCCACGCTCCGCTGGACGGGCCCGAAGACTGGCGCGTCGATGCTGACAATCGCGAAGAGCGCGCAGTTCGTCACCGTGCGCGGCCTACAGTTCGACACCGCCAACGCCACCAGCACCACCGACAAGGCCGGCCTGCCTGACGCGATCCAAGCGAGTGGCAGTGACCTCGTTCTTCGCGAGAACGTCTTCCGCAACGTCATGAGCGCCATCAACGCCAACGGCCAGCCGACGCGTCTGCTGGTGATGGACAACGACGCCCCGAGCGAAACCGGCATCCGCGCCTACTTCCTGTGGAGCCAAGGCAGCGATCATGTCGTCATCGGCAATCACGTCGCGAACTCGACGCGCGAACACTGCGTCCGCGTCGGCGGCACCGATCGCATTCTGCTCGCCAGCAACGACATGGCCAACCTCGATCGTCGGCCGATCGGCGATGCGAACGACTTCGACAAGGGCGTCTTCAATGTGCAGTTCGGAAGCTACGCCTACTTGGCGAACAACTCGATCGAAGGTCCGTGGAGCGCCGGCCCGCTCGGCGGCCCGACCGGCGAGGGCGACGCCGCCCGCCGCTTCCAGCACGTCCGCATCGAAAACAACACGGCCGAGAAGGGCACGCTCGAACTCAAGCACGGCCTCGAGCACGTGACCATCGTCGGCAACACGATCCGCAACGACGACGAGAACATCATCGACATCGAAGGCTTCACGGCCGGCGTGTACAACCGCGACGTGGAAGACGTCGTCATCGACGGCAACGTCGGCGTAAACGCCGGCACGAAGGGCGTGTTCCTGAACGTGCTCGGCAAGGTGGGCGGTGGCATCACGCTGACCGACAACCGCTACGCCGCGCCGAAGCTCGCCCCCGGCAGTTGGGGCACGGCCGTCGTGTACGTGCACGACACCAGCTTGGCCAGCTTCAAGCGGATCGACGCCAACGTGTGGCCCGACACGGGCACCGCGTCGCCGTTCTACATCAACAACGGCTACGTGACGGCGTTCGCCTGGAACAACATGGGCGTCGTCGGCAACGACCAGTTTAAAGATCTCGCCACCACAACGCGTGCCTTGGCCGCGTGAGCGAGAGGGTTTGCGTAAGCGAGAGACAGCAAGAAGTGTTTCATCATCGAACGACGCGACTGGCACGGTGCCGGTCGCGTTGTTCGTTTGCGGAAGGGTGAAAGGGTCCACGAGCGTCAGGCCGGCGATGTGCGAGAAATCAGCCGTGTTTCTTGTGCACAGCGTCAGGCCATACACCGCAGCGGTTACGGCGATGATCGAGAATCACCGAGGCTCATTCGCCGCTGCTGGCGCAAATCGATGGCGCGTTGAAGAACAGGCATGTCGATCGGCAGCAAAGTCGCTTGCCGAAAAAACGCTTCCAGCCGCGCCTTCTCGCTCGGGTCGAGCTTGTGATAGCCGAGTGCTTCGACCGTCGAGATGGCACTGACGTAGACCCGCCTGCTGTCGACGAAACGCTCAACAACTAAATCATCCGGCTTACTCGCGTAGATGATGAGGTTGGTGTCCAGCAAATAGGCGTTCACGGCTCGCGCCCCGGGAGAGGACGGTCGACCCGTTGTTCCCGCTGCCATGCCACTGGATCCTCGATCGAGGTGATGCCGCCCTGCGCGCGAATGTCTCGAAGAACTCGCGCTAACGCGGCCCCATCACCGCCGGCCGGAAGTGTCGGGGCAGGCTCGGTGGTCTCAAACTCCACGCGTACGCGGGCTTCACCTGACGTCTCCGGCCGTTCGCCGATCCACTCAAGCTTGTCGCCGATCAAAATGGCCTCGTACGTCGTCTTCATGACAGTTCGATTCTAGCGGCCCTGCGGACGTCGCGTAACTCGATTTTCAGCTCACCACGACCTTCCCCGGTCGCATCGCGACGGCGCAGCTCGCGCCGATCATCGCGATGGTGAACAGGACCATCACCGCCACGCTCAGCGCCACGCCCGGCATCACGCCGGCGGGCACGTGCATCGCGTGACGCAGGGTCGACAAGCAGTACGTCATCGGATTCGCGTAAATCAGGGCCTTCATCGGCAGGGGCGTGCTGTCGGTCACGGGGAAAAGCGCACCGCTCAGGAACCACATCGGCATCAGCAGCAGATTCATGATCGCGTGGAAGCCCTGCGTGCTGCCCATCGGCCAGGCGATCAGAAAGCCCAGGCCCGTGATGCCGATCGACATCACCACGATGGCCGCGAAGCTTTCGACGACCACGCTCGGCGACAGCGCCACGCCCACCAGCGGCGCCGCGATCAGGAACAGCAGCGCCTGCACCGTGGCCAGCGTCGCACCGCCTAAGACCTTGCCCATCACGATGTTCAGCCGGGACACCGGCGCGACCAGCACGCCTTGCAGGAAGCCTTCGCGTCGGTCTTCGATCACGCTGATCGTGCTGAAGATCGCGGTGAACAGCACAATCATCAGGATCGTGCCCGGAAAGAAGTACGCCTGATACCCGCCGCTGCCGGCATTGAAAGACTTGCCGACGCCGAAGCCGATCAGCAGCCAGAACACGATCGGCGTGACGAGCGCGCCGGTCACGCGTGACCGCTGGCGCAGGAATCGGACCAGTTCACGTCGGGCGAGACTGAAAGCGGGGAGGAGAGGCATACTGCGTACTTCGTACTGCGTAGTTCAGATGAATCCAACCAGCGCTCCGCATGAACTACGCAATACGCGGTACGCAGTGCATTCACTTGCTGAACTCAAACGTCATGACGACCGGGAAGTGGTCGCTGGCCAGTTCCGCCGCGACTGTCGTCACGACGTGCACGTCTTTCAGCTTGCCTGCCGCTTCGGGCGAAAGAAACGCGTGATCGATGAAGCTGCGGTGCCGGCCGCGGAAGCCGCCGTGGTAGCTGATCGCGCCGCCGTCGCTCAGGGCACGCGTCGCCAGCACCAGGCCGTCGCTGGGCGGGCCCAGGATCAGGTCGATCGCGCTGCCGCCGGCTTCCTGTTCGAATTCCTGGAAGCCCAACTCATCGTTCATGTCGCCTGCGAAGATTACTTCCGGGTCGCTCTTGCGCAGGTCCATCAGGATCTCGTGAGTACGGACGGCCTCGGCATTGCGCCACTTCGTCACCGGCACGCTGTTGTCGCTCTTGCTCTTGGCGTGGTTCGTGCCCACCCAGAACGTCGTACCGTTGGGCGCCTGAATGTGCGCAAAGCCCGGCCCGCGCGCGAACAGCTTGCCGGTGCCGACCACGTTCACCTTGTTGGTGTCGGGCTCGTTGTGATAGTCCTGGCGATACTCCAGCACCTTGAAGCCGGGTCGGCACAGGATGGCCGTGTTCTGGTCACGCTCGGTGTTGGTCGGGAACACGTGCACCGTATCGAAGTACCCCTTGAGGTACTGCGTGTTGACGTAGTTGAGGTCTTCCTGCTCGCACCCTTCCTGCATGATGAGGATGTCAGGCTTGGCGGCGTCGTCGAGGATGACGCGGGCCCGCGCCCAGTTCTCGCTGTCGGCCGCCTTGCTGGAGATGGTGATGAGTTCTTTCATCTCCGCCGGCCAGTCCGGGTGGTTTTTTAGTTCCTTCTGAAGCTTGCGGGCGTAGAAGACCTCCGACCAGTTCTCGGTGTTGTAGGTCATCACGCGAACCGTCTGCGTGCCAGCCGCCGGCGAGGTCTGACTGAACACAGCTGAACAAGCAGCCAGAACCAAGGCGGCCGTCATCGAAGCGAGTTTCATAGCGTTCATTCCTTCTCTTGAATCACAGCGCGTCCGGAATCATGCCGAATCCTCAGGCGAATCGCGAGTTGATTCCTTCCAATCTACTATTCCCGCGGTCAGCACAGAGATCACCGAGAACACAGAGTTCACAGAGGCAGAAGCTAAAAGAATGGATGACTTGCGCCGTGCTTCATGCTCCAGGCGACTCGTTTCTATCTCTCTTCCTCGGTGTCCTCTGTATCTCTGTGGCCTCTGTGCATTCTAAGGCCCCGAACGCCTTGCCGATCGCGCGGCCCCGAACTAGCTTGGCCCGCTTCACGCGACGTCGCGTGACTTCGCGATGGCCGACACCATTCCACCATCACGCGCACCCGCCCCCGAAAGTCGCACCGCCGCGCCGGCTGTCGACGACGCCAAGCTGTCGCCGGCGATGCGTCAGTATATGGCGTTCAAACGCCAGTACCCGGAATACATCCTGTTCCTGCGGATGGGCGACTTTTACGAGCTCTTCTGGGAAGACGCCAAGACCGCCGCCCGCACGCTGAACATCACGCTCACCTCGCGCGACAAGAACTCGGAATCGCCCATCCCGATGGCGGGTGTGCCGTTCCATTCGGTGGAAAGCTACCTGCGCCGCATGATCCGCGCCGGCCATCGCGTGGCGATCGCCGAGCAGATGGAAGACCCCAAGACCGCGAAGGGCGTCGTGAAGCGCGACGTCACGCGGCTGATCACGCCCGGCACGCTGACCGACGAATCCTTCCTCGACGGGCGCAGTGACAACTACCTCGCCGCGATCAGCTTCAGCCTCACCAAGCGTCACGGCCAGCGCTGTGGCATTGCGTGGGCGGAGCTCTCCACCGGCGGCATCTGGGCCATGAGCGGCGACGAAGCCGCCGTGCTCGACCAGCTCGGCCGCATCCAGGCGGCGGAAGTGCTCGTGCCTGAAACGTCCGCCGGCACCGTTCACCCGATCGCGGCGCAGGTGAAGCTGCTGAACATCAAGGCCGTCAGCGCCCGGCCCGGCTGGCAACACACGCAGCACCACGCCACTGAAGCCATCCGCAAACAATGGCAAGTCCGCTCGGCCGCCGGCTTCGGATTCGAAGACGACGACGACCCCGGCGTCATCTCCGTCGGCGCACTGCTCAGCTATCTCGAAGAAACCCAGCGCGCCAGCCTCGCCCACCTGAAGGCCCCGCGCCTCCACGTGCAGGGCGAGCACCTCGCCCTCGACCCGGCCAGCTATCGCTCGCTCGAGATCGAACGCACCACGCGCGGCAACACCTACGAAGGTTCGCTGCTGCACGCGATCGACCGCACCCGTACGAGCATGGGCGCGCGCCTGCTGCGGCAGTGGGTGCGCTTCCCGCTGTGCGAGATCGAACACATTCGTGCCCGGCAACACGCCGTGGCAGCGTTGGTTGAATCGGGATTGCAACGGCAGCGGATCGTCGACGCCCTCGACAACGTCTGCGACGTCGAGCGCATCGTCGCCCGCCTGACCGTGGGCCGCGCCAGCCCGCGGGATCTGGCCGCCCTCGGCAAGTGCATGGCCGCGCTTCCGGCGCTGCTCGACGAACTGGCCACGATGGCGTCGATGCAGCGGGTTGCGCCCGAACTCGTGCAGCTTCGCGAGTTTTGCCTGCAGCAGTCGAAGTACATCTTGAGTGCGATCAAGGAAGAACCGGCCCCGCACCTGCGCGAGGGTGGCGTGATCGCGGATGGCTTCGATGTCGAACTCGATCGCCTGCGAACGCTCGCCGAGAACAGCCAGCAATGGCTCGCGAACTATCAGGCCACGCTCGCCAACAACACCGGCATCGGCAGCCTGAAGGTCGCGTACAACAAGGTGTTTGGCTACTACATCGAAGTGACCGACGCGAACCGCGCCAAGGTGCCGATGGAGTGGTCGCGCCGGCAGACCGTCAAGAACGCCGAACGGTACGTCACGCCCGAGCTGAAGAAGTTTGAAGACGAAGTGCTGACCGCGCGCGACCGGTCGATCGCGCTGGAAAACCAGCTGTTCGAGACGATCCGACAGGCCTTGTTGCCGAGCGTTGGCACGTTCCAGGAACTCGCTGCTGGCTTGGCTCGACTCGACGTCGTCGCGGCGCTGGCCACGCTGGCTGTGCAGCAGCGCTATGTGCGGCCGGAAGTGGTAACTGACCGCGTCCTGCACGTGACCGACGGCCGACACCCAGTGCTCGAGCAGCAGCTCGGCCCCGGCGGCGCGCTGGCCACCGGCACGCAGTTCGTCGCCAACGACATCCACTTCGACGAAGCCCACACGCTCAACCTCATCACCGGCCCGAACATGGCGGGCAAAAGCACGTACATCCGCCAGATCGCGCTTATCACGCTGCTGGCCCACATCGGCAGCTTCGTGCCGGCCTCGCAGGCGAAGGTCGGCTTGGTCGACCGGATCTTCACCCGCATCGGCGCCAGCGACGAAATCCACGCCGGCCAATCGACCTTCATGGTCGAGATGACCGAAACTGCCAACATCCTGAACAACGCGACCGAGCGCAGCCTGGTCATCCTCGACGAGATCGGCCGCGGCACGAGCACGCTCGACGGCCTGAGCCTGGCCTGGGCGATCGCCGAGCACCTGTCGTTGACAGTTCGTGCCCGATCGCTGTTTGCGACGCACTATCACGAGCTGACGCAACTGGCCGAGCAGGAAGGCGCCGGGGTTCGCAACTTCAATGTGGCCGTGCGCGAGTGGGAGGACCAGGTCATCTTCCTGCACCGCATCGTCGAGGGCGGCACCGACCGCAGCTACGGCATCCACGTCGCGCGACTCGCCGGTGTGCCCAAGAGCGTGCTGGCCCGCGCGAAAGATCTGCTCAGCCAACTGGCCGTCCAGCACGTCGGCGATGGTCGGCCCGTGGTCGCACCGCCCACCCGTCAGCCGGTCGCGAACCAGCAACTCATGCTCTTCGGCTACGAGCCGAGCGGTCTGACCAAGGCGCTGGACGCGGTCGATCCCGACGACTTCTCTCCGCGCGAGGCGCTGGAGTTGCTTCGGAAGTGGAAGGAAAAGTTCGGGGCGTGAGTTCTGTCGATCCGTCTCCAACGAAAGCACCGAGGGCACTGAGAGCACGGAGGCCACAGAGGGGAAACGGTCGTGGTCGGCGAATGTGCAGCGGGTATTCATCATTGAATCCACCTCTGTGAATGCTGTGCTCTCAGTGCCCTCTGTGCTTCAGTTCGCGCGAACGAGATAGAAACGAAGCACATGGACCTCCGCCGCCGCAATCTCGTCGCCGAGCAGATGGATGCCGACGATGTCGATCCGCGGCAACTCGCGGATGCGCTGCGGTACATCCGGCGAATCAACAAGCTGCTGCGTTACAACGCAGCCGTCATCCGGCGCGTCGAATTGCTCGCGTCGGCCACCGAGCCAATCACGCTGCTCGACGTTGCCACCGGCTCGGGCGACCTGCTTGCCCAACTCGGCCCACGCTATCGCACGGTCGGGCTTGATCGACATACGCTGACGATTCGCGAAGCGAAACAGTCTGTGTCTCGCGCTATCTTTATCCGTGGTGACGCGCTTGCGCTACCGTTTGCGGACAACTCATTCGACATCGTCACCTCGAATCTGTTCCTGCATCATCTGCCGGGCCCCATTGTGGTGGCCGCGCTGCGCGAGATGGCGCGGGTGGCGCAGCGCGGGATCGTCGTGGCCGATTTGCTGCGGAATCGCCGGGCGTACGCGTGGATCACGCTGTTCACGCTGACGGCCTCGCCGATCGTGAAGCATGACGCCCGGGCCAGCGTCGCGCACGCGTTCACGCTCGACGAAGCGCGAAACCTCTTCGATCAGGCGGGCCTGGCGTCCGCGAAGCTCGAAGTCACGTTTGGCCACCGCTTCGTCGCGACATGGAAGAAGCCGTGACCGATTCGCTACGATGCGGCCATGCGTCTGCTCGCGATCGATATTGGCTCGTCCTCGGTGAAGGCCGCCGTCCTCAACGGCGGCAAGCTCGTCGGCCGAGTCGCGCGGGCACCGTTCATCACGCGATGTGAGAGCGATCGCGCCGAGGTGAACGCAGACGAGTTGCTGAACGCCGTCGCGAAAGCGATCGGGCAACTCGGTGCGAAGGCAAAGAGCGTCGACGCGATCGTGCACGATGCGATGGGGCCGTCGTGGGTGGCGCTGGACCGATCGGGCAGGGCAGTTACGCCGATCGTCACGCACCAGGATCGACGCGCCTCGGCCGAGGCGGCAGACATCGAGAAACGGGTCGGGCGGGCCAAGCACCTGCGGATCGTCGGCGCGCGGCCCGTGCCGGGCGGCATCAGCTCGACGACGCTGCTCTGGCACCTGCGTCACGCGCGCGGTGCGATGAAGCATGCCTGCTTGGTCGGTCATGCCAGCACACTGCTGACGCACGCGCTCACCGGTGCGCGGGCGATCGATCCGAGCCAGGCCAGCTTCACCGGCTTGTTCAACACGACCACGCTGAGCGGCTGGAATGACCAACTGATCGATGCAACCGGCGTCGGCCGCGCGCTGTTGCCTGAGGTTCACCAGGCGAACGAAGTCGTCGGACGAGTGACATCGGTTGGCGCAAGGCGTTTCGGCGTCACTGTCGGGACGCCCGTGGCGGCTGGCATCCTCGACGGATCGGCCGCGCTGCTGGCGGGATCGACCGAGGTGGGCCAGTTGATGAACGTCAGCGGCACGACCGACGTGCTTGCGCTGGTCATCGACAAACCTTGCCCGCACGAACAGCTTCTCACCCGGGCGCTTGGCGTAGGCCGAAAGTGGCTGGCCGTCAGCACGATCTCGGCCGCGGGGGCGGCGCTGGAGTGGATGCATCGAGTGTTCTTCCGCGAGTTGTCCGACCGACGCTTTTACGCGCTCGTCGCGTCGACCGAGCCGAGCGACGTCGTCCGAGTCGCCCCGTCGTTCGCCGGCTCACGCACGAGCGTGGAGGCGCTGGCCGGCTCGATCCAGGACCTGCGACTGAGCACGACGCGCGAACAAATCCTGGCAGGCCTGCTTGAGGCGCTGGCCCGGGCCAGTGGCGAGCGGCTTGCGCTGTTCAGGTCGCTCAAGCTGCGCATGAACCCAAACGTCCTCGTCACCGGCGGTACGAGCGGCGTGCTCGCGCGCGTGCTGCGCCGCGACTGGCCCAAGCGGTTTCGCTACCGGCCGGTTGATCAGGCCACGCTGCTGGGGCTGGCGAAGCTCGCACCCATAAAGCACTGAGGCCACCGAGGCGCAGAGAACACAGAGGGGAAATCAGAAAGTCGGATAAAGGGGTGCACTCCGCCGCCACGGGCGATCAAACGTACTGCCGGTTCGCCTGAATCTTCTATCTTTCCGGTTCTGCCTCTGTACCCTCTCTGGTGAATCCTCTGGTCCAATCCGCACGACTTTCGCGACCCATCCCGCTATAGTTCCGCCGCGCCGTTGGGAGCGCATCGTCATCATGCAAAGCCTTGAAGACCTGTTCGACAGCAATCGTGCCTGGGCCGCCCGGATCACCGAGCAGGACCCGGAGTTCTTCACCAAGCTCTCGCGGCAGCAGTCGCCGCCGTATCTGTGGATCGGTTGCGCCGACAGCCGCGTGCCGGCCAACCAGTTGCTCGGGCTCTTGCCGGGCGAACTGTTCGTCCATCGCAACATCGCCAACCTCGTCGTTCACACCGATCTGAACTGCCTGTCAGTGCTTCAGTTCGCGGTCGACATCCTGAAGGTCCAGCACGTGATGGTCGTCGGCCACTACGGGTGCGGCGGCGTGCTCGCGACGCTGCGCGGCACGCGCCTGGGGCTGGCCGACAACTGGCTGCGGCATGTGAAGGACGTGCAGGAGAAGCATCAGCATCGCGTCGAAGGCATCGAAGGCGAGATGCGGCAGTGCAACCGGCTGTGCGAACTGAACGTGATCGAACAGGTCTTCAACATCTGCCACACGACCATCGCCCGCGACGCCTGGGACCGTGGCCAAAACCTGACCGTGCACGGCTGGGTCTATGGCATCAACGACGGCCTGCTGCGCGATCTGAAGATGACGATCAGCAGCTACGCGCAGTTGCAGCCGACGTATGATGCGGCGCTGGCTGCGCTGAAGTGAACGAAACCGGCGCACGCTCCGTCATGTTGAGCGCAGCGAAACATCTGGCGCCCTTCAGTCGTCGCGCGGCTTCGTCTGGCGCCAGACCCTTCACTTCGTTCAGGGTGACGTGCTTGATATTCCTTGCGCTGAAGTGATCAAGCCGGGTCTCACTTCCACTGCGCCCGCCCGTCCGCCCAGACGTCTTTCTTCCAGATCGCAGCCACCTTCTTCAATTCGTCGATCAGGAACCGCGTCGCCTCGAACGACTCGGCCCGGTGCGGGCAACTCGTGGCAATGACTACGCTCGGCTGGCCCACCTCCACGCGGCCCACGCGATGCAGGATCGCCACGCGACAGATCGGCCAGCGACGCTTGGCTTCGTCACGCAACGTCTTCAACTGCTCGATCGCCATCTCGGTGTACGCCTCGTAATCCAGCGCAAGCAGAGCGACGCCGTCGGGGCGCGCCTCGGCCCGCGTCGTGCCGACGAAGACGTCCACGCCGCCCGCATCGGGATGAGTCACCGACGCGTATGCCGCCGCGATGTCGAGAGGCGCGGCGAGGATGTCGATCCAATCGTCCATGGAGTCATCGTAGCGTGTCAGAGCAGAATCACCGGTGCAGGCTCGATGGGCGGCCCAGCGAGTTCGACAAATCGAAGACCGCGAGGCAAGCGTCGGGCTCGATCGCGCCGCGGGATGCACCAAAGGCCCACGACACGCGACACGTGAGTTAACGCGTTGCCCGCAATGATGAGGCTAAGCATCCCCGACAGCAGGAACGCTGCGGCGCCGCCCTTGAAGTAGAGAGCTAAACCCGGTCCGACCGCAGCTCCCAGCAGAAAAAGGACGCAGCCCGCGTACGTTTTGACCGGCCACAATCGACCCGCGCGCCGGCGCAACGCGCACAAGCGGCGTGATGGGTGGTGAACCAAGCAGTCGTCGTCGTGTGATTGAACTTGAAGCAGAGGAAGGGTACGGGAACAGCGGCTCGCCAGCGCACGGCGACCACTGCACCCGAAGCGGGCTGGCCGCATTGGCCACAGATCTTCTCCATGGATGCCACCTCGTACGCGTGCCGGCGTTCGAGTGATCGGGCCAGATACTGCGCCGCCCATTCTTCGTTCCCAAACACTCGGCGCAGTTGCGAGGGTCGAGCCCTCGCATCGATCAGCGCCTCGGCCTCGGGATGAAACTCGGGCAGGGTCGATTGCCCAGGGGTAGCGTAGTCCAGCACCGTTTTCGCCCCTGACGAATCGCGAGGTTGGTCGACCGTTTCACCCACCACTCACCGGCGGAATCAAAGCCAACTCGTCATTCGACTGAAGTACACTGTCGCGCGGGGCGTAGGCGCGGTTTACCGCCGTCGCGAAAGAGGTCGTTGTCAGCTTCGGGAACCGCCTCTCCAACTCGCTCACGGCCGTGCTCACGCTCGATCCGTCCGGCACATCGACCGTCGTTTCGCCCGTGCCGGCCTGGTCTTTGGCGATCGCGAACAGCTTTACTCGAATCGTCACGGCCGCATCGTAGCGGGGCGGCTCAAGTTTGGTCGAGTCGTTGTCCGATAACTGGAATTGTTCGACTGGTTCTTGCCGGAGCTTTCATGAGCGTGACGATCGACGATCAAACCCTGCCCGCCGAGAAGTTCGCCACCGTCGGCGACGTGCTGGCCCATGCGTCGGCGCGGAATCGGCTGGTGGTGTCGGTCACCATCGACGGCCGCTCGCCCGACTTCGCGTCGCTCGACAAGCTCCGCGCCCACTCGACCACGGGGCACGCCATTTACGTCGAAACCAGTTCGACGGAGCAGATGGTCCACGACATCTGCGACGGCGTCGAGCAGCTTCTGAGCGACGCCGAGTCGATGCGGATCGGCGCGATCGATCACCTTCAGAAGGGCGAGCAGGCCGAAGCATTCCGCAAGCTGGCCGTATGTTTCAACGTCTGGAGCCACAGCCAGGAATCGGTCACCAAGCTCGGCCAGCTCATGCGGTTGGACCTGGACACGATCCAACTCGGCGACACGTCATTGGCCGAATGGCTGACGCAATTCGCCAGCCAACTCCTGGACATCCGCACGGCCCTCGAAAGCCGCGATTTCGTGCAACTGTCGGACATTCTCAGCTACGAAGCCGACCGCACGAACCAGCGCTGGACCGCGTCGATCCAGGCGATTCGCGCGAGGCTGGACGGCGTTCAGGTTTGAGGACCAAGGGCTTCGCAGTCCGTGCCGGCTCCGATGTCCCTGGGACGCGCTGATGACCCCGTCCAGCCACCGCGTTGCGCTCGCCCAAGTCATGGTCACTCAAGGCCTTGCCGGCCGAACGGGGTGCTGACGTGGCGTTTTTCATTCGGGGACTATTTGGGACATTCGGACCACCGCATTTCCGCTGCGAGAGAACCCGATTCGGCTTGCCAAAGACCCATGCGCACCCGGTAGTATGACAAGCGGGTCCGGGTGGCCGTCAAGATCGAAAATCCTGTATCCGCGGGCCGGTGCCCGAAAAGTCATGATGAGCTAGTTGATTGGTCCGTTTCTCTCCGTCGCCGTCTTCGTCTCTGCCCTGTCCACCTACGACGACCTCCGGCGAAGCTCAGCTTCCAACTCTTTGATTCGGTGTTGGAGTTGCTCGATCGCCGGGGCGATTTGGCGTTGGGAGAACCGCGGGTGGATGTGTTGCGGGCAGTTCATGTCCCATGCGTCGATCGTGAACGTGATCGTGCGCTCGGGCTTGCCGGGGTAGTCGGTGTCGGTAAGCCGGGCCAGGAGCGCCGGGTCGTTCTCGATGACGCGTGCCTTGCCCCAGAGCTTGATGCGCCGGCTGTTCGCGTAGTCCATCAGGAAGAGGAACGCGCGGGGGTTCTCGGACAGGTTGCCGGTGGAGATGTACTGGCGATTGCCGCCGAAGTCGGCGAAGCCGAGGGTGTGTTCGTCGAGCACTTTCAGGAAGCCCGGCGGGCCGCCGCGGTATTGGATGTAGGGTTGGCCCTGCGCGTTGGCGGTGCCGAGGTAGAACATGTCGAGGTCGGCGATGAACTGGGCGAGATCGGGCGTGACAGTGGTCTCCCAGCCGCCGCCTTGTTCCATCCGCGCGTAACTGGCGCGTGAGCCGTTGCGCGTCTGTAGCGCTTTGACCGCGGGGGTAAACGCCACATCACTCGGGACTTTCGTCATGCAAACCTCGTTGGGGTTCGGTCAGAGTGTAGGCCGGGCTCGAGGGAGTGAGCACCGGACGTTCAATGGAAGCAGAGACGGGGATGGAGTTCACGATCCGCCGCGCGAAGGTGGGCCGCGAAAGGAGTCGTGCGAGGCGGGCGGTGTGCGACGGAAGTAGATGTCGGATCGAAATCCCAGGCATCGCACTCCTGCCGGAAGCGTTTATCCTATCCCCATGGACCTCCAATCCCTCTGCGACGCCGGCCAGCGGCTGCTCGTGGCTACGGACTACATCGGGGCCGAGACGTTGCTGGCCGATGCCGAGCGGCAGGCGTGGGAACTGCACGACTGGGACACGCTGTCGCGGCTCTATATGCCGCTGCAGGAAGCCCGCCGGCAGAAGCGGCAACGTTGCGGCGAGGGCGTCGTCAAGCTCGATCTGCACGCCACTACCGCCCGCGACGTGCTGGAACCCAACGGCATCGTCGAGCACTTCCCGCACGGCCAGCTCGTCGTCGCGGGCTGGGGCTCGATCGAGCCGGCCCGACAGGTGCGTCAACTGGCGAAAGAGCGCGGCCTGTACCTGGAGACCATGTTGGCCGCCACGTTCCCGACGGGCGATCAGCTCGTCATCGCGATCGTCCCGACGGAGCACGTCGCGCTCCCGCCCGTGGATGGACGACCGATCGACGCGCTGATTCGCTCGCTGCCGCCGCACACGGTCGTGTTGCCGGCGTCCGGTCTCGTGCCGGGCGAGCGCGTGGGCGACGACGTCACCTACGCCGAGACGATGGCCTTGTGGGAAAAGCTGCACGCGCCGTTCCTGGCGGTGGCGGAGCACACGACGGAGCCGGTGCGGCGGATGATCGAGTATCGCCGGGTGATCGAAGTCGATTACGCGTGCGAAATCGCTCACCAAAACCTTTCGAAATGCGCGCACGCGCTGCGCGGCAGGCGGCTTTGAGCGCATCGAGGCGGTTATAACGCCGGCTGCATTTTCCAAGTCGACCAAGACAGTCGTCACAAATCGCACGAATGAACACGAATCTGAACTGCATTCGTGCAGATTCGCGAGATTCGTGGCTTGTCTTCGCGCCGTGCCTTGTAGGAAGAATGCAACGAATTCGACGTGACGAAGCAGGCAGACGCTTTGGACGCGCCGCACGCCATCCTCATAATCGCCGGTGGACGAGTGGTTTGGACGATCCGATCGAATTGCCCGGCGGAACCATGACTGAACGCAAGACCGGCCGATGGAGTTCCCGACTGGCGGTGGCCCTGACTGCCCTGGCCAGTCTGCTGATGACGTGCGTCGCGAGCGCGCTGGCCGACGGCACGCTGGAGCGCGACCTCGCCGCCATCACAGCCCATTCGCCCAGCCGCGCGCTCGCGTCGGACGGTCACGAAAAGACGCTCGCCACGATCGAGGCCCGCATCAGCGCGTTGCCGGGCGTGCAGCTCCAGAAGCACACCTTCGAGATGATGGTGCCGGCCACCTCGAAGGCGACGCTCACCCTCGCCGGCCGCGACGTGCCGGTCTACCCGTTCGTGCCCGCTCACACCCGCCTCAACACCACGCCGGCCGGCGGCATCACGGGCCGGCTCGTCTACGTGGGCGATTGCGAATACGAACAGATCAAGCCAAAGCTGCTGGACGGGCAGATCGCGGTCGTCGAACCGACGGCGGCGGCGCGGTTCCTGAGGGCGTTCTCGTTCGGCGCGAAGGCCGTGATCGTCCTACCCGATGGCAATGAAGCCTCGTGGATGCGGCTGAAGGGTTTTGAAGTCCGCACGCCCGCGAACCTGCCGCGGTTCTATCTCGAAGATACGGTGCTGGCCGACCAGCTTCGTGCCCAGGCGAAGGCGCCGATGCCTGATTACCCGACGGCCACGCTAGTCGCACAGGGCGACTGGCAGCCGCGCTCGGTGCGGAACCTGTATGCCTTCGTGCCCGGCGCCGACCCGCTGCCCGCGGGCGGCACGCCGGCCATGACGTTCATCGTGCCCACCGAAGGCACGTCGCTGGTCGTCGACCGCGCCCCCGGCGTCAGTCAGGCCGTCAACGTGGCGGCCGCGCTGGAGATGCTCGACCGCTTCACTACCGAGAAGCCGCGTCGGCCCGTGCTGTTCATCTTCACCTCCGGCGACAGCGTGCAGTACCGCGGCACGCGCGAGATGTTCCTCGCGCTGGCTGAAGCCCCGCAAACCTGGCGCGACGAGATCGGCACCGACACCGATCTCGAAACACTCTCCGGCAAGCGCGCCGGCGCCGCCCGCGACCTGGAAACGCTCCGCTCCATGACGACGGGTCCCTGGGCGGGTATCAGCCCGGTGAAAGATGCCAGTGCCCTGCAACGCGCCGCCCGCTGCGTGGAGACGACGCTCTCGCTCGGCATGGACCGCTTGTTCATCCTGCGCCTGCGGCCGGAAAGCATCCTGACCGAAGCCGATCGCACCGAACGTCAAACGCTCGAAGAGCAGCAGGTGACGCTGAGCCTCGTCCGTGCCGCGCTGTTGACCGACCTGGGCCTGCTGAACGACGACACGAAGCGCAAGCTTGCGTTGGGCTATGTGCAGCAGGCGATCACGCAGCTCGAAGGCAACGCCGAAAGCCCGGGCCTGATCGCGCAGCTCGACGCGCGGCGGGCCGACCTCGATCGCCGGATCGAGCTGTACCAGTGGCTCGCCAAGCTTACCGGCCGCAACGCCAACCCCGGCACAAGCGACACCAAGCAGCGGCTCATCGACACGCTCATCGGCATCGATTTGTCCGATCGCGGCGTCCGTGTCGGGCCGGCGTTTCAGGGCAACTTCCTCAAGAACTCCAGCAAGAGCCAGATCGACCGCAACGGCTTCTTCGCGACGATCACGTCTGACCTGATCCAATCCGCCGACAACGCCAAAGACGGCAAGCCGCCCGTCGGCACGACGACGTGGTTCGGGTCGCTGGCAAGCGTGATCGACCTCACGCCGCTCTCCACGCCGCGCACGCAGGCGTCGTTCAACAATTCGTTGGCGCTTCCGACCGAACTCGCGCTGAGTTGGGGCGTGCCCGGCCTGTCGTTCGTCACACTGGACGACCTCCGTGCGACACGCGACACGCCGAACGACACCCGCGTCGACCTGCCCGCGATTCGCGTGCAGATGGATGCGCTGGAAGCGCTGCTGATGCGGGCCGTCAATGAGCCGAAGTTCGTCGGCCAGCCCGGCATCAACCGCCAGCGGCAGCTCGGCTTCACCGGCATGGTGGTGTCGGCCGCTTTGGGCAAGCCGGTGCCCGATCTCCCACGGTCGGGCTTCCTCGTCAGCTACACGACCGTCCTGAACACCAACCGCATCCCGGGCATCCAGTGGATCAGCTACAACCTGGCGATGCGGCGCACGGAAGTTCGTCGTACGAACGTGATGGGCGAGTATCGGTTCGAAGGTTTCAGCCGGCTGTCGTCGGGCGACGCCTTGAACAAGATCATGATGCAGGCCTACCGGCAGGAGCCCGGCACCGGCCGGATCAACGCCGCCAGCGACATGGGCCGCATCTCGCAGGAAATCACACCGCATGTCACGCTGAAAGACACGACGATCAATCCGGTGCGGCTCATCCCGTTCAACTGTGATGAGGTTACGCTCGTCGGCCTGTACGACCCGCGTTATCTACAGGGCCTGGGCGAGATGACCGTGCTCGACGCCCGCCGCAACTCCGAGCCGCAGAAGGTGAACGTCACGCTGGCCGACCAGATCATGGCGGCGTTCGTCGAGCCGAGCGCGCGGAACTATTTGCTGTTCCGGTACGGCCGAATCGGCAATCGACTGGTCCTGCTGAACATGCCGCTGCCGGGCGCCGATCCGAAGGATCTTCCGCCCGGCATCGACCCGGCCCGCGCAAAGCGCCTCGGCGAAGGCTACACCGTCGCGCAGCTCCGCGAGATCGGCCCGCTCGCGCTGGCCACCAGCGAGGACTTCAGCATCCTCGACGGCAACCGCCTGAAAAACTACCGCGACGCCGGCGTCAGCAGTGCGCTCATTGACGACCTGCACGGCAAGTCGCTCAAGCAGATCGAGGCGGGCAAGTCGGCGCTGCACGACGATTCCAAGACCGCCGCCGACGTTGTCCGCGAAGCCAACGGCGCCTGGGCCAACAGGCGCTGGTCTACGCGGCCAGCCGGTCGATGAGCGACGACGTCGTCCGCGCCGCGATCTTCCTGCTCATCCTTGCGGTCTTCTTCTCCATTTGCATGGAGCGGCTGGTCATCGCCAGCCCGAACATCTATCGCCAGCTTGTGGGCGTGGCGGTGATCTTCCTGCTGATGTGCCTGTCGCTGTACGCCTTCCACCCGGCATTCAAGATCAGCGCGTCGCCGCTCATCATCATCCTGGCGTTCGCGATCATCTTCATGTCGGTGTTCGTGATCGGCGTGGTCTATCAGAAGTTTGATACCGAACTGAAGAAGCTCCGCAGCGGCCGCGGCACGAGCGAGGGGGCGAGCTTCGCCCGCGGCGCGGTGCTCACGCAGGCGATCTTCATGGGCATCGCCAACATGCGGAAACGCAAGATCCGCACGCTGCTGACCGGCACGACGATCGTGCTGATCACCTTCGCGGTGTTGGTGTTCGCAAGTGCCACCAGCATGCGGTCGACCACCAGCCTGCCGGCCGGGCTGGCGAGCGATCATCCGGGCGTGATGATGCGCCAGCGCGGCTTCCGTCCGCTGGAGCAAACGCTCGTAGCCGACCTTCGCGCCGTGCTGGGTGGCAACGAGAAGTGGAAGGACGTGCAGGTCGTCGAGCGCTGGTGGAACGCCAACGCGGGCGACCCGAACGAGCAGGTGAACCTCGTCTATGGCGGCCAGACCGTGAACGGCAAGCCGGCCAAGGTCGTCGCGCTGCCGGCACTGCTCGGCCTCACCGCGGCCGAGGGCAAGACCAGCGCCGTCGCGCAGGTCATCGGCGAAGAGAAGTTCGCGAGGCTCCAGAACGAGCAGGACATCATCTTCCTGAGTTCCGATACGGTGAAGCAACTTGGGGCAACGGGCGAGGGCGACATCGTCAACATCGCCGGGTTCAAGCTGAAGATCGCTGGCGTCTACGACGCGGCCGAGTTCGATCGCAAGGTGTACATGCTCAGCGGCGAGCCGCTGTCGCCCCTGAAGTACGAAGCCAACGCGCTGGATGCGGGCGGCAAGAAGCTGTCCGACAGTGGCGCCGACCAGATCGAGCTCGACTCCGACTCGGCCGGCTCGGAACTGGCCCAGTCGTACCAGCACCTGCCCGCCAGCCAGTTCGGCATCGTGCACGCACGGCTCAGTCAGCAGTTGAGCAACGCGCGGCTGGCCAGCGTCGCGTTGCGGACGACCGATTTCGACGAAACGAAGAAGCTGGCTGACGAAATCGCCAGCCGGTTCACGCTGGTCATCTACGCAGGCCTGGAAAGCGGCGTGCAGATGATCAGCGCGAGCAATCTCGCCAAGATCACCGGCAGCGCCGTCGCGATCCCGCTGCTCATCGGCGGGCTCATCATCTTCAACACCATGATGGGCTCGATCGCCGAGCGCAAGCGCGAGATTCACATCTACACCTCGCTGGGCCTGGCGCCGATGCACGTCGGCGCGCTGTTCGTTGCGGAAGCGCTGACGTACGGCGTGCTGGGCACGGTGTTCGGCTACATCATCGGGCAGGGTGTCGGCACGTTCATGCTGAAGATGGGCTGGCTCGGCAACATGACGCTCGATTACTCGGGCAGCAGCGCCTTGCTGACGATCGGCCTGATCCTGCTGGTGGTGCTGCTCAGCGCGCTCGTGCCGGCAAGGCTGGCGAGCAAGATCGCCGCGCCGAGCATCGAGCGTAGCTGGCGTGTGCCGCCGCCCAAAGACGGCCGGATCGTCGCGACGCTGCCGTTCACCATTAACAAGACCGCCGCCGAGGGCGCGATTGCGTACCTGGCCGAGTTCTTCGACGCCCACCGCGAAGGCAGCATCGGCAAGTTCGCGGCCGACCGGTCACAGGTCTTCCGCGACGACCTGGCCGACCGAAAAGTCCGCGGCCTGAGCACGACGGTCTGGCTGACGCCATTTGACCTCGGCGTCCGCCAGAACATCACGCTGCTGATTCAAGCGAGCGAAAGCATCCCGGATGTGTACGAGGTGCAGGTGCTCTTGGATCGCCTCAGCGGCGACGACAGCAGTTGGTACCGAATGAATCGGCCGTTCCTGACGGAGCTGCGCAAACAGTTCCTCCAATGGCGGAGCCTCAGCCCGGCGCGGATGAAGGAGTATGTGGTGGAAAGTCGGAAGCTGTTTGAGACGGAGGCGGTGGCTGTTTGATTTGCGATTTGCGATTTGCGATTTGCGATTATCAGGAAGGAGGCGTCGTGACAGAAGCAGAATTGATCGACCGAACGAAAGAATTTGCTCTTCGCGTTCTCAAACTGATTGACGCTCTGCCTTCCAGCAAGTCGGGGCACACGATCGGTTGGCAATTGAGCCGGTCAGCAACGTCAGTTGCGGCCAACTACCGCGCGGCGTGCCGTGGTCGATCCGTCGCAGAATTCGCCGCAAAGCTGGGCGTAGTTGAAGAAGAAGCAGACGAGTCCGCCTTTTGGCTCCAACTGGTGATTGAGGCAAATCTGCTCAAGCGACCTTTGGTGCAGCCGCTGTACGACGAGGCAACGCAGTTGACGAAGATCATGGCCGCCTCACGCAAGACCTTGTCGCGAAACGAATCCCGCCGGTCGTCGGCAAATCGCAAATCGCAAATCGCAAATCGCAAATCCTCGGCGGTTCGACCATGAAAGAAGACGTAGAGCTCAAAAAATTCCGCGACCTCATGCCGCCGCCCGACAAGTGGGTCGATGGCTTTGGCGTGAAGGCGATGATCGGCGGGCTGTTTGTCGGCCTGGTGATGACGCCGGCGTCGCTCTACATGTCGCTGGTCATCGGCCAGGACATCGGGGCGGCCGCGCAGTGGGTCACCATCATCCTGTTCATCGAACTGGCTCGCCGCTCGTTCACCGTGCTGGGCCGCGCCGAAATCTACGTGCTGTACTACATGGCCGGCGCGTGCCTGGTCTCGAACTCGGGGCTGCTGTGGAACCAGTTCCTCGTGCAGTCGGATTCGATGCGGCAATTCGGGCTGGCCGACAAAATACCCAGCTTCGTCGCGCCGTCGTCGCCCGATGTGCTGGGGCAGCGCAGCTTTTTCCAGGCGGCGTGGCTCGTGCCGATTGGCCTGATGGCGCTGGGGCAAATCCTCGCCCGCCTCGATAACTTCGGGCTCGCGTACATCATGTACCGGCTCACCAGCGACGTGGAAAAACTGCCGTTCCCGCTGGCACCCGTCGTGCGCAGGGCATCACCGCGCTGGCCGATGCGTCCGGCGGCAAGGAGAGCTGGCGCTGGCGCGTGTTCAGCTTCGGCGCGATGCTCGGCATGGCGTTTACGCTGGTGTACCTCGCGCTCCCGGCCGTCAGCGGGGCGCTGCTCGGACAGCGCATCGAGATCTTCGCACTGCCGTTCTACGACGCGACGAAGAACGTCGAAGACTTCCTGCCGGCCGTGCCGTTCATGATCAGCTTCAACTTGGGCTTTGTCATCGCCGGCATGGTGCTGCCGTTCTGGGCGATGGTCGGCAGCTTCATCGGGCTGTGCATCATCCTGATCGCCAACCCGTTCATCCTGCGCCCGCTCGGCGTGCTGAAGGGCTGGCAGCCGAACATCGGCGCGATCCGCACCATCCAGGCGAACACGCTCGACTTCTACTTCAGCTTCGGGCTGGGCCTGGTCGCGGCGATCGCGCTGATCGGCTTCTGGCAGGTGGGCAGGGCACTGATGGCCGCACGCAAAGGAACGTCGAACAGCGGGCTGGACTGGAAGGCGCTCACGAATCCGCCGGCCGGTCGTGGCGACTTCAGCCTGTGGATCGCCGCGGGCATCTACATGACCACCATGTGCTGCACGATCGCCCTCGCGTACGGCCTGTTGCACTGGGCGCACACCCAAAACCCGCTGGCCAACTCCGACATCACCTGGAAGTTGCTCGGCGTGTTCGTGTTCTACGGCTTCGTCTACACGCCGGTCGTCAGCTACGTGTCGGCCCGCATGGAGGGCATCGTCGGACAGTACGTACAGATCCCGTTCGTCCGCGAAGCGACGTTCATTTTGTCGGGCTATCAAGGCACCGCGATCTGGTTCACGCCGTTTCCCGCGCACAACTACGGCGCGCAGGTGCTCTACTTCCGCACGACCGAACTGACCGGCACGAGCTTCCGAAGCATGATCAAGGCCGAGGCGTTCGTGCTGCCGATCGCGATCATCTCGCTGATCGTGTTCAGCCAGATGATCTGGTCGATCGCGCCGGTGCCGAGCGACGCGTTCCCGTTCACGCAAACCATATGGGAACTGAACGCGTACCAGCAGGGCCTGCTCGTGAGCAGCACGACGCCCGAGGGCGCACACGGCCTGTTCCGCGAGGCGTTCAAGCCGCAGTTCCTGTTCCTGGGGCTGGGCACGGCCGTCGGGTTGTACGCGCTACTGACGTTCATGGGCCTGCCGATCCTGCTGGTGTACGGGCTGATCCGCGGGCTGGACCAATCAAACCCGTCGGTCATCCTGCCGCAGTTCATCGGGGCGATGCTCGGGCGCTACTATTTCAGTAAACGGTTCGGACAGATGTGGCAGCAGTACATCATCGTGTTCTACGCCGGCTTCGCGGCCGGCACGGGCTTGGTGATGATGCTCAGCCTGGGCATCGTGTTCATGAGCAAGGCGGTCATTCAGTCGGCTTATTAGTAGGCAGTGAGCGGTGGGCAGCAGGCAGGAAGTGCAGCGAGAAAAGAGGAGTGTCGCACGCGGTTTGATGATGAAGCCAGCAGAAACCAACCGCCCACCGCCCTCTGCCCACCGCCCACTGCTGGCGTGGCACGGCCTCTCGCTTGCGCTGCCGACCGACTGCGGCCCTGTGAAGATCGAAGGGGACGCGACCAAGGGCGCCGTGATGATCGCCGACTTGCACGCGCCGCGGCTCGGGCTGCGGTGGAACTCGCCGCCCCGGCGTCGGCGGTTTGAGAAACGAGCAATCGAGAACGCGCTGCGCAGCGAGGTCGGGCAGCTCGCCGCGAAAGAGGCGATCGAACACACGCCCGACGGCTTCACGCACGGCCTGCTCTATGTCGACCCCGACCCGCCCGGCCGCGATGTCTGGATCGGCATCTCGTCGACGTCGCATCGACTCGTCGAAGTCGTCTGGCAGGCGAAGGGCAAGTCGCCCACGAACGACCTGCGCGACCGCGTCCTGCCGACGCTGGCCGACGACGGTTTTGACGGCCCGCAGCGCTGGAGCGTGTTCGACTTCAGCCTGATCGCTCCGGCCGGGTGGAAACTGGTCCGCCAACGCTTCAACGCCGGCGACCTCACGATGGAGTTCGCGAACCGAAGGAGCAGCACGATTGTCCGCCAGATCGGCCCGGCCAGGCTGGCACTGAAGCGTCAGACCGCCGAGCAGTGGCTGGTAGGGCATGCACGGGCATGGAAGCAGATGTATGGGTCGGCGGAAATGACCAATGACCAAGGCCCAATGACCAAAGGGACACACCCCGAGCGCAACGGCCTTCCTCCCTCGCCCGGTACGCCGGGAGAGGGCGGCGGTGAGGGCCTTCAGCGTCAAGGCATGATCGACGCGCGGAACTCGTCCGCCCAATCGCAAATCGCAAATCGCAAATCGCAAATCGATCCGACGTCGCTCGACCTCATCGCCTCGCGCACGCTTCCGCGCAAACGCCGCTACTTTTTCGCCCGCTGGGTCGCATCGTCGCGGATGCTTCGGCTGTATCGCGACGACGTGCGCGACCGGCTCTACCTGCTCGACGCCGACAGCGAACGAACGCTCGACGCCTTCCTGCCCGGGCTCGGCTGGGCGCAGCGCGGGGAGGAAAAGCGATGATCTTCTCGAAGAAGAAGCCCAAGTCCCCCGAGTTCGACCGCGCGGCCGCGCTGGCGTCGAAACCGGTTCGCACGGTCGAGGCCGAACTCAAACCCGACGACGCTGGCGGCGGCAAACTCGTCGTGAAGCTCAAGAACCGCAAGTGGGGCATCTTCCGCCTGCCCGAGGGTGCTACGAAGACATTCGAACTCGACGAGGTCGGCGTCTTTGTCTGGAACTCACTCGACGGCAAAACGACCGTCGAAAAGCTGCTACGGTCCGTCGGGACGAAGTACAAACTCGACCTCCGCCAGGCCGAGGCCAGCACGATCGCGTTTTTGCAGACGCTGATGAAGAAGGGGTTGGTCGGACTGACGAAGGACGAGAACGACTGAAATTGCCCATTGCCGATGTCCTATTTCCAATTGAAGAGACTCATCTGCCCAAATCGGAAATCGGAAATCGCGAATCGGAAATAGAACATGGCTGCTCAAACCAAAATCCAGAAGCAGGTGAAGCTGCCGCTCAGCAAGGCGGTGGAGATCGCCTGGAAGAACATCCGCATGCGGCTCAGTCGGTCGATGCTGGTCACCAGCGGCATCGTGCTGGCGATCGCGTTCCTGCTGGCCATCCAGATCGGCGACGCGATCGCCGACAGCATGCGCCGGTGGATCGTCACCGCCCCGACGCTGCCTGAATTCGAGCGCCTCCGCGCCGAACAGAAGACGCTCGTCGAACAAACCCGCGAAGTCAGGCCCAAGGTGCGCGACGCCGTCACGGCCGCTCCGAGAGCCAAGGCGGGCACGCCGGCGTTTGACATCGGCACGATCGCGGACGGCCGAACGATGGACCAACTCCGCGCCGACCTCGGTGCGAACCTGCCCGACCCGAAAGCCCTTCAGGATGCCCTTACCGCCGACACCGGCCCGCTCCGCGAGCAGGTGAAGTCGTGGCTCGATCTCGAGGCCAAGTCCAAGGCCATCACTGACCGCATGTCCGAGCCGCAGCAGTTGCAGGCCCTGCTCGACGCCCAAGGCGTCAAGACCAAACCGGATGAAGTGGCCGCCAGCCAGTTGCAGCAGCGCTGGCTGCTCGGGCTGGCGCTGCTCGTGGCGTTTGTCGGCATTCTGAACGCGATGCTGATGAGCGTCACCGAACGCTTCCGCGAGATCGGCACGATGAAGTGCCTGGGCGCGCTCGACGGCTTCATCGTGAAGCTGTTCCTGATCGAAAGTCTGTTTCAGGGGATCGTCGGCACGGTCATCGGCGTGGTGATCGGCTTCGTGATGAGCCTGCTGATGGCCTGGGCCACCTACGGGCACTTCGCGTTCGTGAACATGCCGTGGAACGCGGTGGCGATGGCGACACTGTACAGCGCCGTGATCGGCGTGGTGCTGACGGTGGCCGGCGCCGTCTGGCCCGCTTGGCAGGCGGCCCGGATGCACCCCATCGTGGCGATGCGTGTCGAGGCGTGAGGAACGCGGAGCGAAGCAAACGGAGGATGGAAGCTAAGCGAGAGCGATCGGGATGGCCCTGTGGGTTAGCCGCCATCTGCTTCAGTGTGCCTGCAATCTTCGGTCCTCTTTTTCCGTTGCCTCCCGCCCGCTAACAATCCTCTCAGCCCGAGTGTCCGAATTCCTGTCAGTCGAAAATCGGACATTCCGCACGATCCATCGTTGCGGATCGGCCAATCTTTCGAGATAGAATGGCCCGATCGGAATCTGTTGGGAATGCCCTTGCGCGTGCGGGGTCGATTCACGTCTTGGTTCATCGCTGGCGTAATACGCTCGCTCTTTCGGATAGGAGATCGCACATGATCACAGCACCTGCGTCGCGTCGTCGTTTCACTCGGACTCTCAGCCGGGTTGCGTTGGTGGCTTCGTCGGCCCTGCTGGCGTCCAGCGCCGCGCGCGCTCAAGCGCCGGCCGGCAATGAAGCCGTGGCGGGCGGGATCATCCTGGCGCCGATCGACCGGCTCGACAAGACCCTGAACGACGCCGGTTACGCCGGCGCGGGCGACCAGATCGCCCAGATGGCCGCCGGCGCACTGCGCATGTTCCAGCCGACCGACCTCGACCGCACGCTGCCCGCGGGTGTGCAGATGCTGGTCGGCCCGAACATTGGCGAGCAGCAGCAGGCGATCATCGCCATCCCGCTGGTCGCCGGCTCGATGTCGCTCGACAAGCTCGGCGCCAACGCCCAGGCGGTCGCCGGCCACGACGACATGAAGCTGATGAACGGCTTCCCATTCCGTCGCACCGGCCACTACCTGATGTTCGGCGGCACGTCGACCGCCGTCGGCAACATCAAGGAAGAAGAACTTATCGGCATGGGGCAGGACGAATCGCTCATCTTCATGGGCATGGCCGACCTCGCCACGATCAAGCGCGTCGCGCCGGAGAAGTGGCAGGAGTTCCTGAACTCGGTCGAGAAGGAGAACGGCGCGCCCGCCGCCAACGCCGCCGAAGAGGCCGGCCGCAAGGAGGGCCAGCGCTGGGTCAAGGAGTTCGTCGGCTCGCTCGACAACGCCGGCATGTCGCTGAAGCGGCAGGGCGACACGCTCGTGACCGACCTGAGCTTCTCCCCGTCTGGCCTCGACGGCACGCCGAGCACGGTCAGCAAGTGCGAGCTGCCGGAAGGCGGCTTCGCCCGGATCGACTACGCCTACCCGAGCGAGAAGGCGCGTGACACCGTCAGCAAGCTGTTCGACGCGATCGGCCAAGCCGCCTCGAAAGACGGCAAAGTGACGCCCGAGCAGATCCGGCCCGTCTTCGACGCGATGGCCGACATCGCCGTCGGTGAGGCCGCCAGCGCGACGGTCGTCGGCCAAGTCGACGGCTCGTGCCGCGTCTACGCCGTCGTGCAGCGCAGCGCCGCCAAGCCGATCGAACAGCAGTTGGACGCCCTCGACGCCGCCGCCAACAAGGCCAACGAAGGCACGCCCGAGAAGCTGCCCTGGAAGCGTTCGACCTACAGCGCCGACAACCTGTCCGTCTCGCGCCTGACCATGGAGGACAAAGGCAAGACCGTCTACATGGACCTGGCTAACCGCGGCAACGACCTGATCGTCACGATCAGCTACGACGACGGCCAGCACCTCGGCGAACTCGCTTCGCTCGGCACAATGACCGAGAAGTACACGGCGATCGTCGACGTCAATGCCGACCTGGCCAAGACGTTCGCGTTCATGAAGCAGCTCTCGCCCGCGAACGAGCAGGCCGAACTCGAGAAGGCCGCGGCCATCCTCGGTGAAGGCGAAATGCACTTCACCTTGCTGGCCGACCAAGGCGGCACCGGCACGGTCCGCCAGTCGATGCCGCTGAAGGTCATCGGCAACGTGCTGAAGATGGCGACCGGTCAGCAGTAAGCCGTCGCGGATGAGTTGAATGACCGATCGAAGCACGACGAGGCCCCACGCCTCGTCGTGCTTCGTTTTGGTACGATGAGCGCTCGAGTTTGGGTGCCGCGGCATCGGTACTCCGTTGCCGTGGGACGTCCTCGATCGCAGGTTCACGAGCGGTTGCGAGCGTACCACGGCTAGCGCGTACGCAAGCCGTGGCACCCATAGCCTGCATCGATCGGGTCATTCGTTTACCCCGCGGAGGTCTCATGCGTCGAGCGCTCGTCGTCACGTCGGTCGTTCTGTGTCTCGCAGTGTTGACGGATGCGCAGACGCCTCCCGCGCCGACGTCTCAGCCCGTGCAGCCGATCTCGGTCCCGGTGCACTACAAGGATCAGTCCGTGGTGATCGTGAGCGAAGCCGGCGTGGCCGCGTTCGGGTTCACGGATCTGGCGCTGGAAGGGGAGAAGTACACCTGGCGTTTCCGGCCCGCCGACGGCTCGGCCGAGCAGAGGGGGGACGGCGAGGTCTACGAGAACTACGAGCAGATGAAGCAGCCCGACGGCACCGTCAAGGTCATCGACCACGGCAGCAAACTCACCCTCGAGGCCGGCCCGATGAGCCTGCCCTGGAGCCAAGGCGACGAACAGCGCGGCTGGCTCTACTTCCGGCCCGAGCAAGTCCGTGTCTACCTCATCGACTCGGCCAAGTTCGACCAACTTGACCTTGTTCGCTTCGCGAAGTGAGCCCGCTCAGAACTTCAGCTTGAAGCCCTCTTGTTCGATCTGGTTGGCGACGCGCTTCACGTCTTTGATCGTCTCGTTCAGCTCCTGCGTCGCGTTCACGAGCGTGTCGTAGAGCTTGGGGTCGTTCACCAGCGCTCCGGCCGTGCCTTGGCCCTTGTTGACCTTCTCGGCCACCTGCTGCACGTCGGCCAGCGTGCGGGCGAGCTGCTCGCTACGGGCGATCAGGCTGTCGCCCAGCTTGGTGATGCGCTCGTTGGTGTTGTTGATCGCCACGCGTGCGTCGGCGATGGCGGCGCGGGCGTCGGTGGCGCCGGCGTCGATCTGGCCCATCGTCTTGTCGACGCGGTCGGGGAGGTCCTGCAATCGGGCCGTGATCGATTGCACGTTGGCCGCGGTCTTGCGGGCGTCGGCGATCGTGGCGCGGAAGTCTTCGATGCTCTGCTTCAAGTCCTTCTGACCCTGTTCGGAGCCGACGATCGCGTTCAGGCTGTCGGCCAGCGCGCCGGCCTTGCCGACCTGCTGGTTGAAGTTATTGACGGCCAGTTTCAGGTCGCCGACGACGTTGCTCTCTCGGAACTGGGCGACCGCCAGCTTGATCTCGCTGAACGCCGCCGCCACGTCGGGCGGGATGATGCTGATGCCGACGTACTTCGCCTGGATGACGGTGCCTTCGGTCAGGCGGGTGAGGTCGGTCGGGTCGGCGCGGGACAGGTCGATGATTGAGCCGGTGCCGAGGAAGTTCGGGATGATGATGTTCGCGTTGAGCTTGCCTGGCAGGGCGAACTTGCGGTCGATCTCGGCTTCGAGCTTCACGTCGTTGGCGGCGATATCGAGCGTGATCATCTTCACCGTGCCGACGGTCTGGCCCAGGTACTTGATGGAGGTGCCGGTGTTGATGCCGTCGGCGCGGTCGGCGACGAAGCGGACTTTCATCTGGTCGGCCTGGAAGGGCGTCGCGAGGCTGCCGCCGAACTGGATGATCATCCAGCCGAGGATCA
This sequence comes from Tepidisphaeraceae bacterium, assembly GCA_047600945.1. Taxonomy (GTDB): domain Bacteria; phylum Planctomycetota; class Phycisphaerae; order Tepidisphaerales; family Tepidisphaeraceae; genus JASGKC01. Next base: position 813,743 of record JASGKC010000001.1, read on the forward strand.
ACATGGCCGCGAGCACCGTCACACCGACCAGAACGTTCTTACGGTAAGGAGACATCCGAGGCCCGTGGTTGTAAGCCTGCGGGCGCAGGAGGGCAAGGAGAGGAGTTGCCCGATCGAATGCTACAGGGGCACGGAGGACACAGAGAGCACAGAGTTCACAGAAAGAAAGTTCAGGATCAGATCAGTTGGTCAGCGGTGGAGATGTCGACGCGGCCTTTTCTCTACCAATTCTTTCTCTGTGCTCTCTGTGTCTCTGTGGCCTCTGTGCTTTGCTCTGCCAACGCGGACCCACCGCAGGAACCAAACAAGAAACGCCTCAGACGCAAGGTCCGAGGCGTTCCGGTGATTCTACTGCGATACCCGACTACGGGTTGTTCGCGACGTACGGCATCAGGGCCATGTAGCGGGCCCGCTTGATCGCGTCGGACAGCATGCGCTGCTCGAGGGCCGTCGCGCCGGTGCGGCGGCGGCTGTTGATCTTGCCGTTGCTCGCGCACATGCGGCGGAGCGTTTCGTTTTCCTTGTAGTCGATGTACAGCTTGCCGTTGGCGCTGGTCTTGGCGACCGGCTGACGGCTGCGACGCTGTTCGCCGCCGGCGGTCGGCGTGCCTTCCTTCTTGTCGCCCTTGGCGACCGGATTCTTGAGGTCTTCGCTCATACGGGTCTCGTGGCTCCTGGAGTTCCAGTTTTGCGACTTCTCCCAAGAAATCGCGAACCGCGAAGCATAGCGGGACGGGGTGAGAATGCAAGGCCGGCCGGTTCACCGCGGAGACGCTCCGTTTCAGCACAGAGATCACCGAGAGCACAGAGTGCACAGAGGGGAAGATGAAGATTAGCCAGACAGAAGACCAGACCACCCATGGGCTGATCGACTTGGCGTGGCACGAACTCGTTTCTGAACTCCGGATTTCCACTTCACTGCATTTCTCTCTGTGTCCTCTGTGCTCTCCGTGAACTCTGTGCTTCGTTCGGTCGCCCGAGCGGGTCGGCTTATCCCCACGGCCGCCTCTGCCAATTCGCAATCCGAAATTCGCAATTCGCAATGTGCTTGCCTGCAATACCCACATGCCGCGCTACATCGCCGCCATCGACCAGGGCACGACGTCCACCCGCTGCATCCTGTTCGACCGCGCCGGGCCGGTCGTGACGGCCCAGCAGGAGCATCGCCAGATCTTCCCCAAACCCGGCTGGGTCGAGCACGACCCGATGGAAATCTGGCAGCGCACCCGCGACGTCATTGAAGACGCCCTCGACACTGCGAACGTCCAGCCCGGCGACATCGCGGCCGTCGGCATCACCAACCAGCGCGAAACCACCGTCGCCTGGGACCGCCTCACCGGCCGGCCTTACTGCAATGCGATCGTCTGGCAAGACACGCGGACCGACCCCATCTGCGACGCGCTGGCCGGCCCGCACGGCATCGATCGCCTGCGCGGCCTCACCGGCCTGCCGCTCGCGACCTACTTCTCCGGCCCGAAACTGCGGTGGATTCTCGACCACGTGCCGGCCGCCCGCCTCGGCGCACAGCGCGGAGAACTGCTCTTCGGCACCATCGACACCTGGCTCATCTGGTGGCTCACCGGCGGCCCGCACGGCGGCGTGCACGTCACCGACGCCACCAACGCCTCGCGCACACTGCTGATGAGCCTCCACTCGCTCGACTGGCACGACGACCTGCTGCGCCTGATGGACGTCCCACGGGCAGCGCTCCCCACGATCGCACCGACATCGTCCACACACTCGGCCCGCGTCACGCGCGGCGACGGGCCGTTCAAGGACGAAGTACCGATCTGCGGCATCGTCGGCGACCAGCAGGCCGCCATGCTCGGCCAAGGCTGCTTCGACGCCGGCGAATCGAAAAACACCTACGGCACCGGCTGCTTCCTGCTGATGAACACGGGCGAACACGTCGTGCAATCGTCGGCCGGTCTGCTGACGACGGTGGCGTACCGCTTCGAGGGCGAGGCCCCGCGCTACGCGCTGGAAGGTTCGGTGGCGGTCAGTGGCTCGCTCGTGCAGTGGCTGCGCGACAACCTCGGCATCATCGAACAATCGAGCGACGTCGAAGCGCTGGCGCGATCGGTGCCCGACAACGGCGGCGTCTACATCGTCCCCGCGTTCGGCGGGCTGTTCGCGCCGTACTGGCGAGCCGACGCCCGCGGCGCCATCGTCGGCCTAACGCGGCATTCGACGAAGGCTCATCTTGCAAGGGCCGCGCTCGAAGCGACCGCGTACCAGACCCGCGACGTCCTCGAAGCGATGCGCAAGGACGCCGAGCAGGTCGCGCTGAAGGGATTGAAGGTCGACGGTGGGATGGCCGGGAATGAACTGCTGATGCAGTTCCAGTCAGACCAGATCGGCCTGCCCGTGACGCGCCCGCGCGTGACGGAAACCACTGCCCAAGGCGCCGTCTACGCGGCCGGGCTGGCGGTCGGCTTCTGGTCCGGCCTCGACGAGTTGCGTGCCATCTGGCAGGAAGACCGAACCTGGACGCCGGCGATGGAGATCGATCAGCGCGAGGCGCTGTACCGCGACTGGAAGCGGGCGGTCGAACGATCACTGAACTGGGCGGAGTGAACCTTCAGAACCCGCAACAAGAATTGACGGACCACGGGCACTGCATTGCATTTGTAGCCCGAGTATGGGCCGGGATGACATCTGGGGTAATTCGATTTTTGTTGCGGCGTTGCCGCGGGCCGCTATCTTAGTCTCGTCCACTTTGAAGCGGCATCAACGGGTTCCTGCGGCACAACTGGATTTTCCCTCTCACTCGGAGCGTCGGCGCATGGCCGGCGGTTGGTCCTATGGCAAACCAAGTTGCATTTCGGAGTCTGAGCACCGCACTGCCAGTTCCAGGCGCACCAGTGTTCAATACTAACCCGGAATATGGCGAGTGGGTTTCGTGGCAGGCGCAGGGGGACTGGCCCAAGCCGGGGGAAACGTCGTCAACACACTATGATTTTGCGTTTGCCACGTTGAACGGCGCAGTGCTCCTTCCGGACGGCGGCCGATTGCTGCATCCTTCACGGTGGGCGGGCATTAAGCGAGGGCCCGACGGACGAATCGTTCCCGTATTTCAAGTCGATTCGACGAGGTGGACAATGCAGATTCCGGAACCGGAATCGGACGCGCCCCAGATCGACTACGTTCTGGACGTGTACTATTGGGAGGTCAGCCCTGGAAACGGAGGAAATGGCGAGGGTCACTTTTACCGCTATTCCATGCTTCGGCATTCGGCGCTCGCCCGGTCATATCTATTCGATGATGTGTTTGTTGTTGATCCTCCCGCCTCGAAGCTGTCGAGCAATCTGGTGGATACCGGTGCCGGTGCAGTGACCATTACCCAGCCGAACGGCCACATTGTATGGCCTCGGGCCGAGTGGTTTCGGGGCTATGTCTACCGAAGCAGCGATGGTGCGAATGTCGTCATCAGCTATGGATCAATCATACAGAATGGGACGATAAAGCTGCCGGGCCGATCGGGAGGAAGTCTTATCGCTCTCTACGGCGTGCAGCCTGATTTCAACCTGCCTAACGACTATGTATGGCCGCCTGCTCCGGTGGTGAATCCAGCGGACGCGCTCACATTGAGCCAGCATGTCGCTCATCTGACCAACGCGGTGGCGTTGCTCCAACAGCAGATGCTCGAACGGCTTCCCGCCGGCAAGGAGTAGACGGACGAGTGTGCTACGAATTCGGACACTCCCGACACGTCCCACGCCCGGCCTACACCGCATCTCCCATTTGCGCTAGGTGCACCGTCGGCCTGCTGTTACCGTGCTAGAGAGGTGAAGGGAGGGGTGCCCATGCTGCACACACGCTGGCTCGGACTTGCCGTATTCGCGGCGGGTGCGTTCGCTGCTGGTCCCGCGCACGCGTCGGTCTGGTTCGACTTCATCGACGTCGGCACGCCCACCGATGGCGTGCAGGTCATGACCGGCTGGCACGGCATCGTCGTGCGCCGCCATAGCGATCAAGGCCCCATCTCACGCATCGACGGCTCTTTCTGCGGCAGCATCGCCCAGCGGTGGATCGATCCGACTGGCAGCGGGATCGCGAATCAGGCGCTTGTCCTTCGAGACCCAGGGCCGCTGCCGGCTCGAAACGCCGTCCCGAGTGAATGGAACTTCGACTCTCATTTGCTGGGCTCGCCAAGCGACTTCAGCGAAACCGATTCGATCAGGGAGTATGAATTTCAGTATCCCTCGTCTGACCGGACAGGTCTTCAGTCGACCGACTCCATCCTCTATCGCGCGACGTGGGCCGCGCCGCTGTTTCGCGAAACCGCCCTCGATTTTGAGCTGGAGCTTTACGGGGGCGGGCACGTAGACGGCCGGCTGTTCTACACGTCGGCGAAACAGGCCGAGTCCATCGATGTGGCCTATCTCGTGACCGACTCATCGATCGGCGTGCAGGGCTCGATCCACACGCCGGGCCACGCGGACGGGGTGAGTGGGACCTACACCGTGCCCGAGCCTGAACTGGTTTCGCTCGTTGGCCTCGCAACCAGTTTGCTGCTCCATCGGCCTCGCCAGTGAGGGCGCAATGAGTTCGCTGAAGCGCCACAACGCCCGCTACCGGCAGTGCTAACACGATTCCGACAATTCTTGACAGATTCGCCAGGCTGATTCCGCATGAATTGGCATCTCACGGAGGTGCCGCATGTCCCATGGTCTGGTTGCACGGCGCGTCGCCGTCTGCGTCGTTTCGTTGGTAGTTGCCTGGATCTCAATGAACCCGCTCGCGCGGGCGGATACGCCGACGACCGTCGCGTTCGCGCAGCGGCCACGCAGTGAGGTACTCGTCAACGGCGAGCAATACCTGCGGCCGGACCTCACGCGCGGCGTCGTCAACGACTACCGCGATGTCGTCGCGTGGGCGCTCAACATCAAGCTCGACGACGCTCAGTGCGAGCAATTCGAAGCGCTCATGATCGCCCGCTGGCCGACCGCGCTGGGCTTCCGCGTCGATCCGATCTTGCAGACCGCGCACCTGCGCAGCCGGATTCCCACGCTGCCCGCTGCCCAACTCAAGGCGACGCACGCCCAGATGCAGGACCAAATCCTGAAGAACCTGCACCAGATCGTCGGCGGCGCCGACTCGATCGGGCTCACGCCCATCGACGACCACGACCGCAAGGAAGCCCAGTTTTTTCTCGGCGCTTACGAGACACAGCACCCGGAAGCCGTCGCGCCGATGCCGACGATTCCGGATGTCGTCCCCGCACCGGCCGTGCCGGACAAACCCGAACCCGCGCCCGCAGCGCTGCCGGAAGTGCCCGGCCCGACGACCGGCCCGACCAGCGACGCCACGCTCGTGCCGGGGCCGATCCCACTGAAGCGGTCGACAGCCGACGCGATGAGCCAGGTCGTCTGCTTCCTGTCGGCCCAGGCGCAGGCGTCCGCGTATGCGCCGCCCACGCCGGCGTTTTCGGAGATGTTCGCCCGGCGTCTGGCGGCCGAGTACCCGGCGCTGACGCCCGGGCAGCAGTCGTCGCTGGCGACCTTGCCCGCTTACTGGACGCAGCTGCGACGAAACTGGGATCGCATGAGCCAGGCCGACCGCGCCACGACGCTCGCCCGATGGAAGCCGATGCTCGACGGATTGGCCTCCCCGAACGCGAGCGTGCCCGCCGGCAAGGAGGATCAGGACGCGCTCGCCCTCGCCTCGCAACAGGCGGCCCAGACGCAGGCACGGCTCGCGCAGCTTCAGGTCCGGCAGGCCTTGGATGGGCAGCAGCAACAGCAGCTTCAAGTCTTGCAGATGCAGTACCAGCAGCAGCAACAGCAACTGGCGATGATGAGCAACATCGCCCGGTCGGCCCACGACACGAACATGGTCATCATCCGCAACATGGGCCCGACGCGCCAGCCGTGGGAGCCGTGAGGCGGGCTGATAGGAATTGCCGTTCGTGGCATGGGCGTCCCGCCCATGGACTCGCGCAGCGAGCACACGGGGTGAGCGGCGTTTTACAGAAGGGCGATCATCAAGCGATCTGAGATTGCCTGTCGCTCAATGGCTGCTGGTTGTTGTGTCGAGCTGGCGCTCGATGCCGCTACGCCGGGCTACGGGCGAGACGCCCGTGCCACGAATCGCCCAAGCTCATCGGCGAACTGGCGACGCTGGGCGTTCGTGTGCCCGGCAGGCAGCGGTGTCTACCCGCCCCGATTTCCCGCCTTGACGGCCACCCGGAACCGCTTGTCATACTGTGTGGTGGCTGGTCGTTCCTTGGTAACTTGAGGCCCGGAATCCGCGCCGGTGAAACGGAGTGGCCCGGATGTCCCAAAATGTCCCGGATTTCAAAACCGCACGTCAGCACTCCGTTCGGCCAGCCAACGCGTGACTGGGCCGAGAGTTGGCGGCGTGGCCGAGTCGCGAAATCGAGGGGTGGCGGGTCGGAACTCGGGACAGGGGATGGGCCGGACGTATCGCGTAGAAGCAGAAGTAGTCCGAACGAAGCCGGACTGGGCCTCACTCGGACTACTTCCACTTCTTCGCAATATGCAATCGAACTCACATCGGCTCGTTCGCGGCGGTCTGGTCGTAGACCTTCAGGAGCTTTTCCTTGTCGAAGACCATCTCGTTGCGGGTCAGGCCGACGATGTCGTAGAGGCTGGTCAGTTCGATCGCGTCGACGGGGCAGGCCTCTTCGCACATACCGCAGTAGATGCAGCGGAGTTCGTCGATGTCGAACTTCACCGGGTACTTCTCGCGGTCCTGCCAGGGGCTTTCGCCGGCTTCGATGTGGATGCACTTCGCCGGGCAGGCGGTCGAGCACATGAAGCAGGCGACGCACTTGACGCGGCCCTCTTCGTCCTTGTTCAGGCGATGCACGCCGCGATAGGTCTTGCTGACCATGCCGCCCTTTTCCGGCGGGAGGTCTTCGCGGCGCTGCTCGGGGTACGAGATGACTTTGTGGTTGCCCGACAGGACCCGGAACATGTGCTTGAGCGTGGTGCCCAGGCCGATCGCGATCTGCGGCAGATAGAACGCGTCCGCCGACGAAATCTGAGGCTCCTGCAACACCTTGACGTCTGAGTCCTTGAGCATGACGCGGGAATCATACGGAGAGCGAGGGCGTTCGTCATGCCCGGGGAAGCCGGAAGGGGGCCACGAATCTCACGAATCGGCACGAATGGGGGACGCAGGCGTTCGCAGCTTCCGTGGACGCAGGGACTGAACGACCCATGCCGGGAACCAGTACATGATGGGAAACCCAAAGAACCCGAGAAACGCGCCCTGGCCACCGCCGGCCATGTAGAACATCGCGATTACATTGACGACAAGTCCTAGGACCAGCGCCGAATTCATGACCGATCGGCCCTTGGGAGTGAACCAGCCGATCAGGATCGCGATTGGGAAGCCAAGGATCTGCACGGCGAGCGACCATTCGTCGTCGGCTAGGCCGAGCTTGCCGTCCATAACTTCGTAGTACATCGGCCAACGTTCGCGGCTGGGCCGCGTCGCGGACATCTGGAGGCAAGGTTGCAACGCGATGCTTCGAAACTCCGGAGGCAACTCGGCTTGAGTGGCCACGAAGTTCGGTTCGGCGTGCTCGCCCTGCTTCGTATCGAGCACGAAAAATCCTTTTTTAGCCTCGCCGACGATCACCGTCCCCACAACCTCGATGCGCACAACGTCGTCAACGACGGTGCCCCCGCCGTGACCGGGAGTAAGCGACTCGAACGCGACTCGCGACTTCCCGGGACTCTGTTCGGCGTACAGGGCCCATGGGGCAATCAGATGGGCACGTACTCGATCCCGTTCGAAGTCTGCGCGTGCGAGCGGCGAGCAGAACGAAACGATGCAGACGACGCCAAGAACGATTCGGATGAGAAACTGCCCCATGCGCCCAGCTTACTTCGGAATGCAGATCCCCGCGAAGCGTCGGACGGCGCGGTCGGTGACGAGCATTCCGACGCCGACGTCGTTGGTTTCGCAGGGGATGGATTCGACGATCTGTTCCTCGAACGCCAGGCCGCAGGGGGTGCCGAGGAAGTCGCGCTGGGCGAGGAAGCGGTCGTAGAAGCCCATGCCGCGGCCGATGCGGTGGCCGGCGACGCTGAAGCCCAGGCCGGGTACGAGGACCAGATCGATCAGCCCCAGCGGCATCGGCTTGCCGGCGATCGGCTCGCGGATCGCCACACGGGCCGGGCCGTGATGCACCGTCGCCACCGAGTCGTTCGACAGCGAGTTGATCTCGATCGGCATCATCCGGCGCTGGTCCCAGCTCACTTTCGGCACGACGACGGTCTTGCCTTCCTGCCAGCAGCGCAGCGCGATGCTGGTGGTGTCGACCTCGCCGGGCGTGGAAAGGAACAGCATGACGACCCGCGCGTTGCGAAACTCCGGCGTACTGCTCAGCAGCGCGGTGGCGGCCACCGACTTGCGGTGCCGCTCGTCATCGGTCAGGCCCGCCAGCGTCGCGCGGAACGTGGCGCGCAGGGCACGTTTGCCTTGCTGGGTATCAGGGGCGGAATTGCCGTGGAGGGGTTCGGTCATGGCGTCAAAACGGAACGCTAGTCCATTATCGGGTGTAGACACGTCAGCCGTACAGAGGTTTTGGATGACATCTTGCGGAAAGGGGTGGGAAAAGCGTTCGCCACGGGCGGACCGGATGGTCCGGGCGGCACGTTTTGCTCATTTCGTGTCACAGATCCGTCAGTCACTTTCAGCCTCCCGCGAGGTAGGCTGCGGCGATGGAAGGATCGGCCTCGCTCTCGGTGGGCACGCTTCGGTACAGCCGCGAGCAGCTGCTGTCGGTCTTCTTCTGGATGCTGTGGGGCGACCTGTGCGTGAACGTCATGGAGACGATCATCCCGCGCCTGGTGCCGCTGCACCTGGAGCGGCTGAAGGCGTCGAGCTTCGTGATGGGGCTGGTGATCGGCGTGCCCAGCTTTGTGGAACTGATCATCAACCCGTTCGTGTCGACGTGGTCGGACCGGTTTCGGAGCCGCTTCGGCCGACGTCGGCCGTTCATTCTGCTTGGGACGCCGTTGCTCGCGGGCTGTCTGATGCTGGTCGGGCTGGCCGATCCGATCGGGCGCGGGTTTGGGTTCCTGTCGCACCTCGGCCTGTCGCAAAACGCCATCACGATCATCGCGCTGGCCGTGCTGCTGGCAATCTTCCAGATCTTCAACGTGATCGTGCTGGCGACGTACTACTACCTGATCGCGGATGTCGTGCCGAACCCGGTCATCGGCACGTTCACGTCGCTTTACAAAGTGATGGGCGCGCTGGGCGGGATCGTCTTCAATCAGTACATCTTCAAGTACGCGGACGCGTACGAGTTTCGCATCTACGTGGGGTGCGCGCTGCTGTATCTCGTGTCGTTCCTGCTGATGGGCTGGCAGGTGAAGGAGGGCCAGTACCCGCCGCCCGCGCCGAGGCCCGAGCAGGCGAAGGGCGTTGCCCAATCGATCGGCCACTGGTGCATGGAGAGCTTCTCCATCCGCTTCTACCAGAAGCTCTACCTGATCGGCCTGTGCTTTTACTTCGCACTGGGCGGCGTGCTCTTCACGCAGTTTCTGGCACTGAACGACCTGCACATGACCAAGCAGGATTTCGGGTCGGCCACCGCGCAGGCGGGGCTGTTCGCGTTGCCGTTCTTCTTCGTGCTCGGGCCGCTGGCGGACAAGTTCCATCCGATCCGCGTGGGCATGGTCGGCATGGCGTGCATGGCCATCTCGGGCTTGGTCTGCTTCTTTTTCATCCACGATCCGAAGTCGTTCTACATCTTCACCGTTGTGAACACGATCGCGACGACGGTGTATCTCGGCGGGCAGATTTCGCTGCTGCCGCGGATTCTGCCGCGTTCGCACTACGGGCAGTACTGCTCCGCGAACAACACGCTGTGCGCGATCGGCAAATTCGGCGCGCCGGCCCTGTGCGGATTGGCGATCGACCTGCTGCACCTGAACCGCTTCGCCTACCTGTGGCAGGCCGGCTTCGCGCTGGCGGGCGTGGGCGCGTTCGCGCTGGTGCTACAACACTGGAAACGCTTGGGCGGCGACACGAACTACGCGCCGCCGACATATGCCGCGAGGACTTAGCGCAGGCGGAACGCGGCCGGGGCGGTCAACAGGCCGCCGAGGTCGAGGCGCAGCTCCGTACCGTCATCGACGACGACCGCGATCGTGAACGCGCCCCATGCCCAGACCTGCGTCCGTGCGATACGCCCTTCAAATCCGAACGGCTGAACGAAGGGCGAGAAGGTCGGATGCAGAATCAGGTCAGCCGACTTCGCGTTGCTGTCGGCAGGCTTCTTCAGTTCGAACTGAATCTCGAACCAGTTCGGCTGCGTTGCGTCGGTCACGACTGTGGCGCTGAGCGTGAAGCCATTGGCGCTATTGGTCATGACGCCGAGTTTCAGCGGATCGTCCGGATCGGGTCCGATCCGCACGTGGCGGCGTCGAAGTTCGTCGACATACGCTTTCGGAAGCAGGTCCGATGCGTCCTTCTCGACGGCCTTGGCGCCGGCGGGAATGGGCGTCGCGTTGCGGCCTCGTTCGGCTTCCTCCAGGATGCTCAGGCGCTGCTGCAAGGCCTTGAGCGAGGCCGCAGTCTGGTCGAGTTGGCCGGCGGCACGTTCTTCGAAGCGCTCGAACTCCAGGCCGTCCTTGGTCAGCTTCGCCTTGGCGACGCGCGGCAGGATCACGAGGACGCCCGCCAGCAGCAGGTACAGCGGTCCGACCCAGCCGCCGCTGGATTCGGTCGAGCCGAGGAATCCATACCGCACGCCCGCCGCGCACGAAGCGGCCGCCGCCAGCAACAGCAGAACCGTGGTTCCGCGCTGGATCAACCGCGACTCCGAAAACTTGTCGCCCGTGGCCATGTTGCCCTCGTTTGTGAAAGTCCAGCCAGCCCGTGGAGTTTGCCGCGCGCGAGGCGTGGGTGGCAAGGCCTTCTGTCGCTTGCGACAGTGGATCGTGCGCCGTTGAAGAGTCGCGCAATTCTTTGCCTCTGCCGAACGCAGCATCTGCCGCATGCTCGCTACGCGAGTCCATGGGCGGGACACCCATGCCATGCCAATTGGGACTCACTCGCCTTTCGTGGCACGGGCGTCCCCGCCCGTGGACCGGCGCAGCCGGCATCGAGCGCAGCTCGATCCAACAAAGAGCAACCATCGTGCGAGTCGCAATCGCGAATCGCTGGTCGGCTTCCTTCGCCTGAACCTGGGTCGCTCGATGCTTTCTTTCTGCTGAACGCGGCTGCGCCGCATGCTCGCTTCGCGAGTCCATGGGCTGGAAGCCCAGGCCACGACGGTTCGTTGGTTCCACACAACAGAACTTTCACGCCAGCACGTCGCTCGCTACGCGGTCGTTCGTTTGCTGGGTTTCGCTCGGAAGGCTCAGCGTGGCCGTGTTGCTGGTGGCCTGCGTGTTGACGGTCGTGCCGTAGTTCGAGGCGAGCACCAGCAGGTCGCTGAAGTTGACCGTGTTGTCGTAGTTGAAGTCGCCCTGGCTGTAGGTCTTGGGCGACAGGCCGTAGTTGGCGGCCAGCGTCAGCAGGTCGGAGAAGTTGACCGTGCCGTCGTTGTTGGCGTCGCCGGGCAGCACCGTGAACGAGCCGGCGGCATTCGCCGTCAGCGTCAGGCCGGCCGTGTCTTGCACGCTGGCGGCGTTGATGGTGGCGGTGTACTTGCCGGTGGGCAGGTTGTTGGCCGTGATCTTGAAGGTCGCGACCTGCGTGTTCGCGTCGTAGGTCACCGTGTACTGCGACGACGGAATCGTCTGGCCGGTCGTCGTGTTGGTCAGCACGAGGTCGCTCGGCGTGATCGACGCGCCGACGTTCCGCGAGAAGCCGACGCTGAGCGTCTGTGCCGTCTCGCGCGCGAACGTGATGCCCGTGCTGGCCACGCCGATTGCGGCGCGACTGATGACGTACTGCGTGGTCTGGTATCGGCCGTCGATGATGAAGCTGTTGCTGCCGGTCACGGGCACGAACGTGTCGCTGCTCGGGACGCCGTACACGTCGAGCGGCCGCACTTCGGTGACGCGGTTCGCGCCGGGCAGCGTGATAGTGGCCTTCACCGGCTCGAGCTGGAGCGCGTCGAGGCCGAGGTTCAGCAGCTGCGTGCCGTCGGCGTTGAAGGCCGAGCCGACCTGGCGGTCGCGCGCGGTCGCGGTCACGAGGATCTTCTGCGACGAGCTGATGGGCAGGCCGTCGAGGCTGGTCAGCAGCAGCGACGCGTAGGGCGTCTGGAGCGTGATCGTCGCATTCGGCAGCGTGTGCGTGCGCGAGGTCTGGTTCGGGTCGCCCGCGACGCCGTTCCCGCCGCCGAAGCCGATGACGGCCTGCGTGTTCGGGGCTTTCACGTCGACAAACTTGTTGCCGTAATCCCAGAAGAGCTGGCCGGTGGTGCTGGTGACGGTCTTGGCGGTCTGGTCCCAGTAGGTGTCCCAGTTGATCTTGCTGGAGGCGGGCAGACCGGCGCCGAAGTTGGTGGTGACTTTGCCGATGGCCATCACGCTGTCGGGCACGACGGTGTTGCCGCTGGCGCCGCCCCAGCCGCCGGTGGCGCTGGATTGGCTGAAGACGTCGACGCCGCTCCAGGTGCTGTCGGGCGTGTAGTTGCGGGTGGCCGCGACGGCACCTTGGGCGATGTCGCCGCGCAGGACACTGGTGCTGAGCGCGGGGAACTGGCCGAGCATGAGCGGGGTTTCGACGACGGTGTTGCTGAGGTCCTGCCAGGCGCTGCCGAGCTGGCCGTGCTTGCCGGTGAAGGCGGCGCTGGTGTCCCAGCCTTGGAGGCCCATGCCGTAGAACGCCACGAGCGGCGCCGCTTCAGCGCGGTAAAAGCCGACGCCGTTGCTGTTCCATTCGCTGAACGAGAACGGTTTGCCGGTGATCTGGTCGATGCCCGAGCCGAGGATGCCGCCGCCCGGTGTGCCCAGCGAGGTTTCGGATTTGATCGTGCCGGGCGCGACGACGGTACTCGACACGACGCTCACGTAGCGGTGCCGGCTGATGAAGTCGCCGGCGGTGTCGGTGTACAAGTTCGCGGCCTTGCCCGAGTCGAGCGTGCTCTGCCAGGCCGTGGTCATGATCGGCCCCGTGAAGCCGATGCCGGCCATGCGCGTCTGGAAGAGGTCGTAATCGGCCTTCTGCGATTCGGTCATCCACTGGAGCTGGTCTTTGCGCGCTGGATCGATTGGGAGTAAAGCCAGCTTCCTGGGATCGGCCCGGCCGCGCCGAACATCCAGCCGCTGGCGACGCGGAAGCTGCCGGCGGTCCAGTCGTCGGTGGCGTCGCGCGAGCTGCTCCACGCCGCGGTGAGGGCGGCCTCGGTGCCGTACTTGGCTTTCACCCATGCGCCGAAGCTGCCGGTGAGGCGGGCGCGGTGGTACTTCCATGGGTCGCTCGCGCCCGCGGCCGGGATTACCGGCACGACGTTCATCGGATAGCCCCAGAAGATGGAATCTTCGTTGCGCGTCTCGACCGCCGCGACGGCCGGGTCGGTCGCGTAGCTCAGGCCCGTGTACGGGTTCACGTGCTGCATGAACGTCCTGGCGTAGTTCCACTGCGAGTCCTGGTACTCGCGGATGAACGTGGTTCCGCCGGGCAGGTAACTGTTCTTGCCCGAACCCTTCGAACCGAGTTCGTTGTAGAGGTTGGGGTCGATGCCTTCGTCGGACTTGATCACGTGCTGATAGAACAGCGACATCTGCACGTAGATGCCCTGGTCGCGCATCGCCTTGAACCACTTGTCGAACTGGTCTGCCTTGGCGGCGTTGAGGGTGCGGGCGTTGGCCGGGCCTTCGAGTTCGCCGAGGTAATCTTCGACGGTATGCACGCGCACGAGGTTGATGCCGTACTTGCGGTAGGTCTTGGCTTGCAGCTCGGGCGCGGTGAAATCGGGGATGGCGCTGATGCCCCAGAACTTGGTGGGCGTGCCGTCGGTGAACTGGTAGGCGTCGCCGACGTTCAACACCCGGCCGTGCTGGCCGGCGGGGGCTTCGATGAGCGAACTGCGATCGATCACGCTCGCAGGGCTGAAGGCGTCGATGCCGGGGGCGTAGGTGAACCAGTCGTCCGCGCCGGCCGGCGCGGGATTCAGGTCGGGCTTGAGCGGACCGGTGGGGCCGAAGTTGAAGTTCGCGAAGGCGATCACATCGATGCCGCCGTGCACACTGCTGCTGCCGGCGGCGCCGGTCAGGCGGATTTCGAGCGTGTGAGCGCCGGCCGAGAGGTTCTTGAGCGCGACATACTTCCACTCGATGAAGCGGAAGTCGGGCGTCGAGGTGAGGCTGCGCTTCGACGCGACGTCGAGCAGGTTGATGTCGGTGAACGCGCCGGAAGGTGCGTCGAGCCGGTAGCCGTAGGTGCTGTAGGTGATCGCGGTCGACGAGGTGGACTTGGGGTCGACGACGCGCATCCACATGTAGTAGTTGCCGGCCGTCGCGACGTTGAAGTTGTAGACGGCGCGGACGTCGATGTTCGTCGCGGGCGAGACGACGAATTCGCCCAGCATGCCGCCGGTGGTGGAGTTCGGGTCGGCCGTCGGGTTGGGGGAGAGCAGGCCCTTGTTGATGCTGCCGGTCTCGTAGTAGCCGCTGCGGTTGAACGTGGTGCTGGCGGGGTTCTCGCCCTCGATCCAGATCAGCTCCTTGGCGGCCATCAGGATGCGAGCTTCGAGCCGTTCAAAGAGCGACTTGCGCCGCAACCGCGGCAGGACAACGTGATACAGGTTCGGCATCGATCTCCCGGGGAAACAAACCATCGAGCATAGCGAGGGGGAAGTCGATTGCGAATTGCGAATTTCAAATTGCGAAATGGCAGATCGGCGCAGGGACATTTACTGTAATTCACAATCCTAGATCCACAATTCGCAATTCCTCACACCACGCTGACGTCGTGCCAGAGCATCTGTTCCCCGTGGAAGACGAACTTGCCCATGAACAGTCGACCCGCGAGCAGGTGGGGCATCCAGAGGGCGTCGTCGGTCCACATGCGGTCGAACGGGATCTTGTCGATCCGCGTCCAGAGCGGGACTGCTTCATCGGTTTCAGTGGGCGTGCCGGTGAAGCGGTCGGTGAGGAAGACGTAGCCATGAATCGACAGGCCCTTCGAGGCTTCGTCGACGAACTGGAACAGCAACTCGCCGGCAAGCTTCGGTTCGATTGGCGTGACGTGCAGTTCCTCCTGCACTTCGCGGACAGCGCACTGGACAGGCGATTCGCCCGGATCGAGCCGCCCGCCCGGTCCATTGATCTTGCCTGCACCCAAGCCCCGCTTCTTGTGAATCAGTAGCAGTTCGTCCCCGCGCCGGACGAACACGAGCGTGGCGCGCTGCTTGGGCGAGAAGGTCGACCAGTCGAACGGGGAGGTCATACGCGGGAGAATACGTGCAGGGTGGACGTGAATGCACGCGACGCGACTGCGCGATACGCGTCCTTCATTGCGATCTCATCAAACGAACAGGCCCGGGACCAAAGTCCCGGGCCTTTTGGAGGTAGTCCCGTCAGTCACTTAACGCGGGTTACTTATAGAAATTGCTGGATTCTTCCTCGTTGACCGGCCGCTGGACTTGGTCGGACACGACCTTGACCTTGAACCGCACGTCGGCGGAGTCCTTCGCCTTGACGGCGACGGTCCAGACGGCCTTGGCCTTGGGGGCGAGCGTCGCGAGCTTGTCGAAGGTAATCGTGCTGCCTTCCAGCTTGCCCGGCGTCACGCCGTTGATCGCGCCGGCTTCCATCTGGGCTTCCAACTCGGCCGTGATCGCGAGGTTGGTCTGCGGGGCGCTGCCTTGGTTGGTGATGCTGATCGTGTAAGTGGTCTGATCGCCAACACGGACCGGGTCCGGGTCGTCGACGACTTCGACGAGCACGGCCGGCACGCCGACGAGCTGCGTATCAGCGCTCACGACAGCGGGGCTCGGGACGCAGGTGGCGGTCGCGCTGACCGTGTTGCGGGCGGTGCCGGGGGCGTCGCCTCGGACGACGAGCTTGAACGACTTGCTCGCGCCCTTCTCCAGCAGGCCGACGTTCCAGACGACCGTGCCGTTGGCGATCGTGCCTTCGTCGCTGGCCTGGAGGGCGGTCAGACCCTGCGGGAGCGTGTCGGTCACGACCGTACCGGCGGCCGGGGCGTCACCCTTGTTGGTGACGGTGATGTCGTACGTGTACGGCACGCCGATGTAGTTCTTTTCCGGACCCGACTTCACGACCGTCAGCACGGGCTGGCGGGCGACGGTCTGGGTGGTGGCTTCGCCGGCGAGGCCGTCGTTGGCGGTGACCTTGCTGGTGAGCTTGTATTCGCCGGTCTTGGCGAGCTTGAGCGGGACGTCGACGTTCTTGGTTTCGCCGGCGCCGATGTCGCCGATGTTCACATCGAACGCCTTCTGGCCGTCGAGCGTGGTCATGCCTTCGGGCAGGGCCTGTTCGAGCTTCACGCCGCGGGCCGTGCCCGTGCCGTTGTTGGTCACGCCGACATGCAACGGGACCTCGTTGCACAGCAGCGTCTCGGCCGGCAGGGTCTGATCGATCTTCAGCGAAGGGCTGACGACGTTCAGACCGAGGCAGAGGTTCGTGGCGTAGCTGACGCTGGCGCACGAGCCGAGCTGGCCCGCGCCGCTGGCGGTGGCGGGGATGCTGAGGGTCTTGGTCTCGCCCGGCTTGATCGAGCCGAGGTTGAGGTGGGCGCCGTTCTCGCGGATCTGGAGGGCCGCACCCTCGACCGAGTCGCCGAACTTCATGCCGGCCGGAATGCTTTCGACGATCTCGACGTTCTCGAGCGTCTGCTTGGTCAGATTGGTGACCTTCAGCTCATAGGTGTAAGGCTTGTTCGCGAGGATCTCGGCCGGGACGGACTTCTCCAGCAGCAGGCTGCTGGTGGCGCGGTCGCCGGTCGGATAGGCCAGCACGCCGTGCACCTTGCCGTCGGCCGGCAGCGTGACGAGCGGCTTGGCGTCGGGCGATGTCACGACAACCGCCCCGGACGGGCCGGTCGTGGGTGCCGAGGTCTTCGACTTGCAGCCCGTCGCGACAACGGTCGCACCGCACAAGGCGATCGAAGCGGTGATGCGGATGAATCGGCGATAGCGGTGCAGAACCATGTTCGGTCTCCTCAGATGCCGTCCGGTGGCCCCAAACCCAACCCATGGACTGCCGCCGGACACTGGGCAGTGTCTTCCGAATCGACCGGAGCCTTGCGCGACTGAAGATTGCCCCTTTCGGTGCGCCAAGTTTGCGGTTATCGGCTATTGCGAAGCCTGTAGGCTGGCAGGATTTCGATGGAATGGTCCTGCGACAGTCGAGGGGCCGCTATGCACGATGATGCGATTTCGCCTGATTTTTCCGATTGAAAGGGAGGGTTGGCGCGGTCGTGCGGTTTGCGACGCGGTCCGAGCACTCAACCGCAGGCCCGATAAAGGTGCGACAATTCAGTGTGAGTGCTGATGTGGGCGTGGGAAGCAGTGCATGGGGAAGCGAAGCCGATGACGATCTGCAAATCTCTATAAGATCGTTGCTTGCGATTTTCTGGCCCCACTTGGCGGGCGGCCACGCCTGATCCTGTGTCCCGCGGGAATGGTTCCCGCAGGCGAAACGAAGAAATCCACACAGGAGATTGTCATGAGCTTCACCAAGACCCTTGTCGTCGCCGCCCTTGCCATGGTCGGCGTGGTTTCGACCGGTTCAACCGCCAAGGCCCAGATGATGCCGAACTGGGGCGTCGGCGACTTGGCCGCGATGAACGCCCAGTTCGACGCGAATTTCGACGTGTGGGCTCGCCAAGGCGCCTGGCAGGTGGCCCTGGCGACCCCGAACGACCAGCCGCTGCCGTTCAACGCGATGACGATCAGCCAGTCGATCAGCGACGGCAACAACGCCTTCGCCGGCTACATCGGCAGCGTGCAGGCGAACAGCAACACGGCCCTCAACGCGGTCGACCGCTGGGATACCTATGCCGTCCAAGGCAACGGGTACTACCAGCCCCAGTACGGTGGCGGCACCTACGTCCTGCCCTACACGACCCAGCCCGAAGGCGGCTACAACCTCCAGAACGGCTACGTGATGCCGGGCTACGTCGACGGCGGCAACAACTTCTACATCGTCCCGGGCGGGGAGTGGTAAGGGGATTGCGAATTGCCGATTGCGAAATGCGAATGGACATCCCAATTCGGCACGGCTTGCGTATTCGCAAGCCGTGCCTCGTTTGCAGGGTCAGGCATCACGACGAATGACAGCCTTCCACGGCAACGGCGTACCGACGCCGTGGCATCCGGCACCTGGCCTTCCGCCATTTCGCAATTCGAAATCGGCAATTCGCAATTCCTCCCTCGCTCGGACGCGCCCGATCAGAAAACTTGACTGGCCCGGGCCTTGAACTAGATTGGCGGTTCCGCAACGGTCCGGCGCTGCGCGAGCGGCGTTGTAATCGAGCGGAGTCGCACGAAGTCGGTGTCGTCTGGCGAACGAACGGACGTGCTGCGACGTACGAAAAAGTCTGATGAAGTTTCGAAGCACCCAGCCAGGTGCGCAGCAAGAACCGTCCCGGCCGAACACCCTGTGATCCACAACCGGACCTGAACCGTCCGAGGAGAAGCGCCGTGAGCGTCCTCACCAAGATTTTCGTCGTGCTGCTGGTCGTCCTGTCGTTGGTCCTCTCGGCGGCCACGGTCGTGTATGTCGCCTCGCAGGAGGCGAACGCCTCCGCACTGGAGAACCTCAAGACCGCGAACGCGGCCCTCGAAGCCCGCAATCGCAGCCTTGAAGCCTCGCACGCCAGCCCGAGCGCGACGCTGCTCAGCGCGAACTCGAGCCTGCGTCAGGAACTGGACGCGGCCCGCACCGAACTGAAGAAGAAGGACCTCGATCTCGCCCAGGCGAAGTCCGACATCGCCGCCCGCGACGGCCAGATCCAGCTGCTTACCAGCGTGAAGGAATCGGACAGCAAGCTGCTCGCCGCCGCCACCAGCCGCGCCGACGCGTTGCAGACGCAGTACAACGAGTCGCTCGAGAAGGTGAAGAACCTGACGGCCGAACTCGGCACGACCAACACGCAGCTCGCCACCGCCCAGAAGGAATCGGCCTTCGCCTCGGCGGCCGCCCGTGAGACGAGCGAGATCAACGTCGAGCTCAAGGCCCAGATCGACCGCCTGAGCGGCGCCCTCAAGGACCTCGGCCGCGACCCGAGCAAGGTCATCGGTGGCGTGGCCGCCGGCGCCCCGTCGATCAACGGCGTCGTCAGCCAGCGCCTCGACATCGGTGGCGTGCCGTACGCCAAGATCTCGGTCGGCTCGGATGACGCCGTCACCATCGGCATGCAGTTCAACATCCTCGATCGCTCCAGCGGCGCGTTCCTCGGCAAACTGACCGTCCGCCAGGTCAACCCCAACGAAGCCATCGGCAGCCTCGAAGGCCCGCAGGTCCAGTCGGTCAAGGAAGGCAACGAAGTCCGCACGTCGAACTCGTGAGTGCCTGAGCCCGTGCGTCGAAGTCGATCGCCAAGTGTGAACTGACCGTAGGAGAATTCCGATGAGCCGCCTTGCCTCTGGTGCCGATCGCGTCGTGGTCCGTCCGGTGAACAACATCTACACCGCGCTGACCGGCGCCGCCGTGCTGGCGGTTGCTTCCGCGATCATCTACGTGTTGTTCCTGAACCCGGGCTCACACGCAATGAAGCTGTTCGGGTTTTGAAGCGAGATGAATACGATGTGAACGGATCCAGCGATGGATCAGTGGCCAATCGAAGACGCCCACGGATGGCATCCGTGGGCGTCTTCGATTTTCAGTTCTCGCGTACACGGGATGGGGGTGCCGTGCCGTCGACCTAGCGCTGCATGAACATCCAGCGGTGCCCTTCGCAGTCCTTGACGCGATAGCGCTTGGCTGGATAGCCGATTTCAACGTCGGAAAGCAGCGCAGCGCCACCGGCCCTTGCGCGGCGGAAGTGAGCTTCGACGTCGTTGACGAACACCAGCACCCCGTCGATCACCCAAGGTGACTCCTGCCACGCCTTCGCCGCGGCACAATGCTCGGCATGGTGGTCCGGCGACTGATACGCCGGTGAGGGCGATGCGAGGAAGATGACTGCATTGTTCAGCCGCAATTCGGCATGCGTGATACGCCCGTCCGCCTCGGCCATGCGCGACTGTTCCACGAAGCCGAAGACGCGGCACAACCACTCAATCGCCTTGGCGGCATTTTCATACGAGATCATCGGAACGACAGCAGGCAATGCGGGATCCAACGGAACCTCCCATCTGCAAATGCGCCATCCAGACAATCCCTCACTCGATGGTTACCCCGACTTTGCCCATCAGCGCCCGCGCATTCTCGCGGTAGAGCAGTTGCAACGTCGGCCCCGGCAACGCCAAGCCGCGCAGAACGGGTTGCTGGTCGTCCGGCAGGTCGGGGTCGAGGATTGGCGTTACGTCGGCGTAGCCGGTCTCGAATAGCTTGCGGTGACACCACCAGCGGCTGGCGAGGAAGTCCCAGTCACGCGCGTCGCCGCTGACCTGGTCGGAACCCCAGAGGATGCGGGTCGGGTTCCGCAGGATGAAGTCGCGGGCTTCGTCGCGACGCGTCGAGAGTTCGCGCACCATCCAGCGCGTGGCACTGAGATCGAGCACGAGGTCGGGGAAGCGGTCGAACAGGCCTTGCAGGTAGCCAAGGTTCTCTGGCCAGCCGCCGAGGTGGGCGCCCAGCCAGGGCGTGCCACGGGAGGCTTCGAGCGCTTCCTCCCATAGCCGATATTGCTCGGTCCGGTCGGCGAGGAACGCCTCTTCGGGCTTGTCGAGCTTGCGATAGCGGCCTTCGTACCAGATTTGCGGATCGCCGATGTGCGTCATGATGATCATGCCGCGGTCGCGAATCTCTTTCAGAACGCGCTGGATCGTCGGATGATCGAACCGGAATTTCGTCCGCTGCATCGTGCCGGGCGACAGGTGGATCTTGGCCATCCGCGCGCCCAGGTTGTGGAAGGCTTCGATACGGCGCAGCCAGTCTTCGCCGGCGTTGGGCTCGGCGAGCTTCATCCAGTTGGGGACGGCCACGAACGTCAGGCGATGGCCGAAGTCGCGCTGGAGCAGCACGGCTTCTTCCAGCGGCGACTGCGTGATGAAGTGGTCGAGGCCGAAGTGGTCGGCGGCTTCGAACCAGACGTCCGCGTGACGCCGGGCCAGCAGGTGGACGTGGCCGTCGATGATTCGTCCCTTGACGGGGGGACGTGGCATCGGCCTGCGGTAGTCGATCGACCGCCGATTGTGCTCGGGCAGCGTTAGGGCTGGCTTGTCGGTTGAGGGAACTACAGCGGACATCGTCACCCGGACTATATCGGCCTCGCGCGGCATGGGACAACAGGGTAGAGGGCAACGGAGAGCGGATAGCCGAGAGAGCAAATACCAACGGTTCATGCGAAGCACGTCCGATCTTCCCCTATCGGCTCTCTGCTATTCGCTATTCGCTATTCTCCCCCTGTCCACTTCGTGCTCACCGATTGCGGCGCGGTCCTGCGGGCCGGTAAGATCGACGACGCGGAGCGCGGCGGGTGGCCGACCCGCTTGGCCGTTCAACGCCGTACTCAACTCGACCCCAGGGAGATCCGCCACGATGTCTACACTTCGTCCACGCGCGTCGTCGAAAAACCGATTGCTCGCCCGTGCGGCCCG
Source organism: Tepidisphaeraceae bacterium (assembly GCA_047600945.1). Lineage (GTDB taxonomy): Bacteria > Planctomycetota > Phycisphaerae > Tepidisphaerales > Tepidisphaeraceae > JASGKC01. The sequence continues at coordinate 835,359 of JASGKC010000001.1, forward strand.
ACCGGTCGAAATGCTCGAACAGCGCCGACTCCTCACCGTCGTCACCACGAACCCGTACGACGTCAGCGACGTTCCCGAATTCACGCCCACCACCGACGTCCTGAAAGACGGCAAGGAAGGCCCGCTCGCCAAGGGCGGCCAGGCGCTGGCCGACCTCTACGGCGAATACCGCTCGTACATCCGCGCCGGCGGGAAGGCGTCGAACTTCGTCTCGGCGAAGAAGGACGTCTACGAAACCGATGGCGCAATGCTCGGCGTCTCGCTCCGCACGCGCGGCAAGATGAACGACCTCGTGCGCCTTGTCCGCAACTCCGGCGGCTACCTCATCAGCCGCGCGTCGAAGTACAACGTCGTCAACGCCTACCTGCCCTTCGGCAAGCTGCGCGACGTGGCCGGCGTGAGCGATGTCGTGCACATGCGGCCGATCACCCAGGCGCTTACCAACGCCGGCTCGGTTGAAAGCGAAGGCGATTTCGCCCAGATGGCCGACTACTTCCGTACGGCGTACGGCGTCGACGGCACGGGCCTGAAGATCGGCGTCATCTCCGACTCGTTCAACTCGCTCGGCGGTGCCGATGTCGACGCGATTCGAGGCGACCTGCCCAGTACGACCGTCGGCTTCCAAACCGTGTCGGCCGTCGAAGTGATTCGCGACTTGGCGGCCGGCGAAGGCACGGACGAGGGCCGCGCCATGGCGCAGCTCATCTACGATGTCGCTCCCGGCGCGAGCATCGCGTTCAGCACCTGCGGCGAGTCCGTGACCGAGTTCGCCGACGCCATCCGCGCGCTCGCCGATGCCGGCTGCAATGTGATCGTCGATGACGTCGGCTTCACCAATGAACCGCTGTTCCAGAGCGGCGTCGTGGGCGACGCGGCCAGTGAAGTCACGAAGCGTGGCATCGCCTATTTCTCGGCACAGGCCAACAGCAACTGGGCCGGCTATCAGAGCTACACCAACTGGGTGACGACCGGCAGCGGCGAGCGCGTCGTCGACTTCGACCCCAGCCCCAATCGCGTCGACACGCGCATGACCATTACGTTCGACGAACCCACCTACCTGAAGTTCAGCTGGGACAACCTGTGGAACGGCGTCGTCGGCGACGTGACCGCCGACGTCGACGTTCGCCTGTACGACAACACCGCCCAGGGCGGCGTGGTCTTCGCGGGCGAAGACAACAACTTCTTCACGGGCGCGCCGCTGGAAGTGTTCTCGATCGAGCCCGGCACGTATGAGATGGAGATCGTGTTGCAACAACTCGCGCCGGCGCGGAAGAGCCGAAGGTGTTTGGCTTCATGGGCGTGCAGGGCGGCTTCGACGGTCGCGAAACCGAGCACCCGGCGCAGTTGGGCTACGCCGCGTCGTCCGGTCACTCGAACACGCCCGACGTCATCGGCACCGCGGCGGTGTCCGCGTACGACACGCCCGCCTATGGCAAGGCGAACCCCGAGGCCGCCTACTTCACCAGCACCGGCGGCGCGACGCTGATCTTCAGCGAGAGCGGCAAACGCTTTAAGACCGCCGTGACGTCGCCCACGCCTTACATCTCGGCGGCGGACGACATCTCCAACACGTTCTTCCCGACGTACGGCCAGCGCTTCCGCGGCACCAGCGCCGCCGCCCCGAACGCGGCCGCAATCGGCCTGCTGCTCAAGGCGCTCAAGCCCGACGCCACCGTGGACGACATCCGCAACGCGCTGGTCGAGTCGGCGAAGAGCAACCCCGTCGCCGGGCAGGCGGCGGGAGAGTACAGCACGCACACCGGCTGGGGCATGGTCGACGCCGTCCGCGCCGCCGCCGTGCTGCTCGGCTCCGACGCCAAGACCTCCGCCACGATCGATCGGCCGGTGAATCCGAAGTCGGGCAACGTCAGTTCGCTGACGGTTCACTTCTCGACCCCTGTGACCGGCGTCGACCTGTCCGACTTCTCGCTCGCCACCAGCTTTGGCGGATCGAACATCCTGTCGTACTCGAAGAACAGCGTCACGCAGATCGACAGCCAGACCTACGTGCTTAACGGCCTGCGGTCGAAGGTGCGCGAGATCGGCACGTACTTCATCAGTGTGGACGGCTCCGGCATCCAGGACGGCAACGGCGATGCGGTCGCTGGCCACCGCACGAGCTTCATCGTCGAACTGAAGAAGGTGACCGACCTCACCGCGGCCGCGCTCGCCAACGGCAGCATCCGGCTCGACTGGAACGACAGCAACCCGATCAACACCGGCTTCCGCATCCAACGCGCGACCGACCCGGGCTTCACCGAAAACGTGAAGACCTTCAACCTCGACAGCAGCAACGTGAACCTCGACGGCGCGGCCACGTTCACCGACACGACCGTCACCGGCACGGGCGTGAAGTACTACTACAGCGTCCGGGCCAGCGGCAAGGGCGGCTACTCGAAGGCCGTCACGACGTCGGCCGTCACGGTGTCGGCGGGCGAGTTCATCGTCGATAACCCGTCGAGCACGCCCGGCTGGTCGGGCATCAACTTCGGCGGTTACGGCGGCGAGTCACTGACCGCCAGCTTCGATTCGACCGTTGCCGACGCCGACCAAGCGGACGACGTCGTCTACAGCATCGGTTCAGCCACGCGCGGTGAGTACTTCGTTTACGCCCGCTGGACCACGACGAACAACAACGCCACGAAGGTCGATTACCTCGTCCAGCAGAAGGGCAGCAGCGATACCAGCTGGTCGACCACGCGTCAGTACCAGGTCGACCAGGCGGCCTCGCGTTCGGGTGGCTGGGTGGTGCTCGGCAAGGTGTCGCTCGACAAGAGCAAGTCGACGCGCATCCTCCTCAGCGGCCGCGACGCCAACGGCACGGTGGTCGCCGACGCGGTGCGTCTGCTGCCGGCGAGCACGCCCGGCGTCGACGACACCGGCGAGCCGACCGCCAGCGCCGCGAGCTTCTCCAGCACGCCGATCACTGGCGCTGGTGCTCGACTCGGAAGATGACGTGCTGGCATGAACTGAAATCCGACTACAACATGAGAAACCCCGGAGTAATCCGGGGTTTTTTGTTTCTCGTGAATGCGTTTTGACTCGTCTTCCGGAGGAAGAGGGAACACCTACAGCGCTCAATGCGCTGTCGGCGCTTTCTTGTGCAGCTTCAGCAGTTCGATGATCTTGGCCGCGGTTTCCTCGACAGCTGTGTGGGTCACGTCTAGCGTGGGCCAGCCGTGCTTGTGGAAGAGGCGCTTGCTCCAGTTCACTTCCTTTTCGATCTCGTCCATGTCGTTGTAGTTCGTTTGATCCATGGCCCAGCCCTTCTGGCGCGTGCGGCGGACCTCGAACAGCCGCAGCGGATCGATCAGCAGCCCGACCACCTGCGTGCCCGGCAGCCGCAGCAATTCCTCCGGCGGCGGGGACTGAATCGCCAGCGCGACATTGGCTGCCCGATAGCCCTGCTGCCCGAGGTAGATGCTCGTGGGCGTCTTGCTCGTGCGTGAAACGCCGGTGAGGACGACGTCTGCTTCGTGCAGCGTGTCGAGGCCCAGGCCATCGTCGTGTTCGATCGTGAACTCCAGCGCGCGGATGCGCGCCTGGTACGCGTCGCTCACCTCGTGCAGCCGCTTCACGTCCCGCTGCGGATCGACGCCCGACGCGTCGGCGATGAAGTCAACGAAACTGCCCGTCAAGTCGCAGAAGGGGAGCTTCTTTTTCTTGCAGAAGTCGTGCACGCGTTTCTTCGCTTCGGGGGTCACGAGCGCATGCAGCACAATGCCCGGTGTCGCCTCGACGCGCCCAAGCGCCTGTTCGAGTTTGGGCGTTGTCGAAAGGAAGTTGCGGTAGTGCACCTCGAACGTGCCGTCGGGGAACTGCGTGAGGAACGCCGTCAGCATGTGCTTGGCTAGGTTGCCGGTGGAGTCGGACAGCAAATGAATCACGCGCAGCGGCGCGGGCTTCTTCGTGGGCATGCGGACGATTCTAGAGAAGAGCCGTGAATCGATCGACGTCTTACCGGGCGTGTTCGCGAGACGCGAGTTTCAGTCCCGAGACATCGCTCATTTCGGCGTGCGTCCAGCGGCCGATCGCGCCGGCGGCGGTGAAGCCGTCGTACGGCTGCGTCGGGAGCGGTTGGCGCGCGCCGGCGATCGAAATCGCCGTTCCCAGCAGTCCCAGCAGCACCAGCGTCCAGCGGCCCGCGAGCGTGATCGGCCGGCGAATGACCGCGCCGAGCCAGAACATCAGCAGCGGCGCGAAAACCACGAACCACTGCACCGCGAACATCCGGCCATCCAGCGAATCGTCGCGCGTCGCGACGACCATGATGATCGTCAGCGAGCCGACGAACGTGATCGCCGCCAGCATCTTCGCGTGGCTGGGCCAGTGCCGGCGCAGCACAACGAACAAGCCGAACACGCCCGCGGTCAGCAGCGGGAAATGCGTGAACAGCCCATGCCGGCCAAGCAGGATCGTCCACAGCCGGCTGAGCAGGTCGGCGACGCGCTCGATCGGCGAAGCGCTGGAGTTCGTGCCGACCATCTCGGCGATCACGGTGCCGGTGGTCGCCGGGAAGATCGAGTTGAATGCGATCAGCGACCAGGCGCAGTGAAGCCACACGGCCGGGGTCGCGCCGAGCGTCAGCAGTGTCACGGCGATGAAGCGATCGCGGGCCGGCAGGTGCATCGCCAGCACGACCAGCGGCAACGGGATCACCAGCGGCAGACACCACGGATCGACCGCGCCGGCCAGCGCGGCCAGTAGTCCGCCGGGCACGAGCAGCCAGACCACGTGCATTGGTCGACGGCTTGCGGCGACGTACAGCAGGCACGCCGTCGCGCCGATCACCATGGCGGCCGCAGGGGCGTGCGGGTTCAGCACTGTCGCGTAGCTGATCCATCCGCCGGCCAGCACACACGTCGCGGCCAGCAGCGCCCGGGCGGGTCGCGTGATCTCGAACAGCCGCCCCATGCGGTAGACGACCGATGCCCCCAGCGCGACCGGCAAGGCCACGCCGAACATCGTCAGCAGGTAGACGAACGGCTGGTCGCGCTCGTCGATCTCGTACCCCGCGCGCTGGAGCAGGAACGCGGGCCCGGCCAGCAGCACGGCGTATGTCGGCGGGCGCGCGGCGTAGACTTCGCCGCTGAGCGTGACGGTGCCGGGCGTCTTCGACCATTCCGCGTCGAGCCGCAGGCCGCGCCCTTGCACGATCGAACGGACGGTCTGGATCAGCACGCGTTCGGCATCGGTGATGCCCGCAGGCGCGACGATGGGCCTCAGCAGTGGCAGGGCGATCATCAGCACCAGCACGGGCGTCAACAGCGCCCACGGCCTGAGCTTGGGCTCCAGCAGAATGGCGAGAAGTTTGGATCGCCAGTTGGGCAAGATAGTGGGCAGTGGGCAGTAGGCAGTGGTTCGCAGAAGTTCCTGCCCACCGCTTACCGCATACTGCCCACTTCCTCAATACGATTTCAGGAACTGCACGAGGTTCTGAATCAGTTTCGCGCCTTGCCGCTGGTAACGCGAGAAATGCTTGCGCGTGTCGGCGTTGATCTGCGCGACGGTGTCGGCGGGCAGCGTCTTGCCGCGCTCGGCGACGATGCGTTCGATCTGGTCCTGCATCAATTCGAAGTGGAACTGGAAGCCGAACACGCGGTTCTTGAAGCGATACGCCTGCGTGCGGCAGGCCCGCGTCGAGGCCATCAGCACGTTGCCGGTCGGCGGCCGCGCCGGCGGTGGCGGCGGGTTGGCCGGGGCGGGCAGGGCGGGCATCGCGAAGGTGTCCTGATGCCACAGGAAGAAGGGCGACGCGTCGATCATCCCGAACACCGCCGGCTCGGTGCCGCCGGGGAACGGGAAGTTGACAGGGAACCAGCCGTACTCAGGCGTGGGGTCGCCGGGCGGGTCGGTCGGGGTCGGGCCGGGCTTGCGGAGCTCGGTCACTTTCGCGCCGCCGGCAAGGCTGAGCAGTTCTGCGCCGAAGCCGATGCCGATGATCGGCCGGTCCTGGTCGATGAATTGCTTCGCGACCGCCTGCACCTGGGCCAGAGCGGGATTCGAAGCGATATCGCTCACCCGCATCGAGCCGCCGAGCAGGATCAGCAGGCGGGTTTCGTCGAGGTCGCTCGGCGCGGCGTCGCCGGCATAGATGCGACGCAGGTCGACGGGGATGCCGAAGTCCCGAAGGATCGTCCCAAGCTGACCGGGCGGGTAAAGCTCGTCATGCTGAAGCAGCACGGCGTTGTTCATAGCCCTGTATCATCAAACGGGCGGCGGATGAATTCAAGCGGGTGAGGGGAAGAGCCGCCAAGACACCAAGAAAGACAAAACACGAAGAGAATCCACGAATGCACACGAATTGAAGAGGGTGCCCTTGGCATCTTCTTCGATTTCTTCTTGGTGTCTTGGTGACTCTGCACTCGCTTACGGCGTGACCGGCTCGCGCGGTTTAACCACGATCGACTTCGGGTTGGTCGGGCAGCGGTGCTGGCAGCAGCCGCAGCCGGTGCAGCCGTCTTCGTAGACTTTGACCGTCGCGCCTTCCAACCGGATTGCAACCTCACCCACGGGGCAGGCATCGACACATTGTTGGCAAGACGACAACGGCTCGGCCGCGCCTTCACGCGTGCGTAGGCAGGTCGTTTGGTTCCAGATGGCCAAGCCCATGTCGATGTCGGGGATGCTTATCGGCGTGAGCGCACCGGTCGGGCAGACGTGCGTGCACTCGACGCCCATGCAAACGATGCAGGGCGACACGTTCGGGTTGATGAACGGCGCGCCGCCGGCGATCTGGCCGTCGGGGTCGAGGCGGATGGCGTCGACGGGGCATGCCCGCACGCAGTGGCCGCAGCGGGAGCAGGTGCTGAGGAAGTCCTGTTCGCCCAACGCCCCCGGCGGCCGCAACAGCACCGGCAACGCCCGAGCGGCCGGCGGTGGAGGCGCGGCCGGCTCTTCCTTCATCAGCGGCGCGAGGTGCTTGCCCAACTCATTCGACTTCTTCTCCAGCGCCTCGGCCATCGGCGCAAGAAGCTCCTTCAGCCCGCGGCGAAAGAAGTGTCGGCGATTGATGATGCGGTCGTCGTCGGGCACGAATCAGTTGCCAGTTATGAGATTCAAGTTGCGAGATCATAGCGACCGTTCGCCGCATTCACTCGCAACTCGAATCTTGAAACTTGTAACTTCCTCATCGGATCGCAAATCCCAGCATCTTCAGCCCGGCGTGGAACTGCGGATCGAGCAGGGCGGCCCGCTCGGCGTCCCAGTCGAACTTCCACGAGGCGTATGTGTGCTGGAGCGACGGCGTCGACACGCCGGGATGGGCGACGATCTCGACTGCTTCAGATGGATCGCGTCGCAGCTCCTCAAGCAACTGCGTGCAGGTGTTGTGGCCCGCGTGGGCGAGGCCGACGCAGGAGAGTGACCTCGCGCTCGTCGTTGCGGCCAGTTCTTTTGCGCGACGACGGGCGAGCAGTTGCAGGGCCGCCCCGGCGAGGCCTGGTTTGGCGTTGGCGCGTCGGGCGATCGGCACGCGCAGGCGCACGCCCAGCCGTCGGGCGATGTCGAGGCACGGCTCCCACGCGCCTTTGAACAGGTGCACGTGCTGATGGCTGTCGACGTGGTCCGGATCGACGCCGAGCTTCTCCTGAAACCACTGCAATTGCGTTTCGACTTCCGTCTGCACGGCTTGTCGAAGCGAGCGACCTTTGAGCGCGAGCCGCGCCACGAACTTGCGCCAGTCCTTGAAGTGCTGGTCGGCCGAGATCCACGCTTCGCCCACCAGCGTGACGTGCAGGCCGATGCGCACGCCGCGGCGTTTGAGGTCGTTCAGGAGCGACCAGTCGACGTTTTCGCCCATGACGCAGACCGACGTCGAGTTGACAATGCCGGCCAGCGCGCATTCGACAATGCCGCGATCGATGTCGTCGTGAAGACCGAAATCGTCCGCGTTGATGAGTAGCCGTCGGGTGGCGGTGGCTGAGTCGAGCGCTACAGACATGACGTTGGCGGGAAGCTTACCCGAGAACGTCCTGCGCGTCGCCAACTTCTTCGTCATCGGGCCGGCGGAGCACGGTGCCCGGGGCGGCGGCGGAACCCACACTTGCCGCCGCGGCCGCCGGACCGGCTCCGTAGTTCGAGGCCAGCAGGAGCAGGTCGGAGAAGTTCACGGCGCCGTCGTAGTTCAGGTCGCCTTGGGCGACGGTGGCGCCGGTCGAACCGTAGCTACTGGCGAGTAGCAGGAGGTCGCTGAAGTTGACGCGGAGGTCGCCATCGACGTCGCCTTGCTGGTAGCCGAAGTTGAGCGTCGACGCAGAAGCCAGCACGTTGTCGAAGGCGTCCGCCACGCTTCCGCCGACGAGCGTTGCGGCGAAGCTGCCCGTGGCGAACGGCGCCGGCGCCAGCGAGAAGGTGGCCGTGCGCGTGACGGTGTTGTAGCCCTGGTAGGTGACTGCCATTGGCGCGGAGCTGGCCGTGTCGATCACGGACAAGTCCGTCGAGGCGAAACTGGACGCGTCCATCGCTTCGCTGAACTGCACGGCCAAGGTCAGGTTGATTCGGTTGAACGTGATCGACGACACGGCGGGCGGCGTCACGTCGCTGGGCCGCGAGCCGAAGTTCTGCGTCTGCGTCGAGCCGGCCACCAGCATGGTCAGCCGTGGCAGCGTGTTGGCACTGCTCGTCGTGATCCAGCCGGTGGGCAGCACCTGCCGGATCGAGTAACCGCCCGGCTTGAGGCCGCTGAAGGTGTAGACCCCCGAGGCGTTGGTGGTGGTGCTCGGTTCGTTTGCGTTTAGCGTGCCGTCGTTGTTCAGGTCGAGATAGACCGTCCGTCCGGCCAGCAGCGGTTCGGTGGCCTGACGCGTGAAATCGTCGTTGTTGTCGCGGAAGAGCGTGCCCGTGAGCGTGCCGGCGGTCGTGTTGGTGATCTTGTACGCTTCCAGCGCGGCCACGTCGCCGTTGAAGATGTCGCGGTCGACGTTTCCGCTCACGCCGCTGACGCTTCCGGAACTCGTGTACTGCCAGAAATGCCACGTGCTCCACGGCGTAGTGCTGCCGGGCACGGACGTGTTCACGTCGACAGTGCTGCTGGGATACTTCGCGATCCAAAGCGGCCAGTCGATGACCGAGGTGTTCAAGTATGTCGAAGCGAACGACTGTCCCGCATAGATGATCGGCGTGATGCCGCTGAGGTTCTGGAACGTGGTGCAGAACAGGTTCGTCCAGGCGGACACCTCGGCCTTGGTGGTGAGCGACCCTTCGTTTTCCATGTCGAGCATGGGCCGCATGTTGCCGGCGTAGAGACGCGACTTGATGGTGTTGTAGAAAAACGTGGCTTCGTCCACGGCATCGGTCGCGTTGTCGGGCTCGGGGAAGTGATAGCCGGCAATCGGAATGCCCTGCGCGGGCGTTGTCCATGTTTGTGGCGAACGTCGGATCGACATATGTCACGTCTTGCGTCGCCTTGGTGAAAGCGAAAGACGTGTTCGTCGTCTTGACGTTCGCCCAGTTGATCGTGCCTTGCCAGTGACTGACGTCGATGCCGACGGCCCGCGTGGTGGGCGCGGAGATCTGCGTGAACATCCACGGCGAATAGCTCGTCGGCGTCGATCCGACGAACGCCCGCACGCGCCAGCGGTGCAGGCCTGCAGTGGTGGGCGTGTTCACGGAAACGTACGTGCCCGCGATGACGCCGAGCGCGCTTTCACTGTTCCACTGCGCGACCCATGTTGTGCCGCCGTCGGTGGAACGCTGCAACTCGACGCCGTAGCCAGTCGCACTGGGAGATGCGTTCCATTTGAAACCGGGCGAGAGCGAAACCATCGGGTAGCTCGACGCGGCCGACTGTAGCGGCGTGCCCGGGAACTGCGGCACGGGCGGCGTGGCAACGTCGGGCGTGGTGACGGTCAGCGACGCATCGTCCACGCGAAAGACCGTCGGACCGGTCGCACTGGTCTGGCCGTCGAAGCTGATGCGAATCGTCTGGCCCGCGTAGCTGAGCAGGTTGAACGGCCCGGCCTGCACGTATGCGGCGTCGGTGGAGTTGTAGATCGTCGTGACCGTGGCGAAGGTCGACGTGCCGGCCGAGTTCTTGACGCGGATGTCGAGCCGGTCGGTGTTGGCGACTGTCTCGTTCGTGGAGTTCTTGTAGTAGAACGTGAACGACGCGGCCGTCGCGGCGGCGGGGATCGTCACGGCTTGCGACAGCGTGCCGAGCAGGTTGTTCGAACTGGCGAGCGTGCCGTCCGTGGCGGCAAGGTAACCGTAGCCGGGATTGCTTCGGCCGTTGGTGGTGCTGAAAGCGCTGTCGGCGCTGAAGTCGCCGGTGAGCGTCCAGCCCGTCGCGTCGGTCAGTGCACCATTCGTGAGCAACTCCGTCGTCGCCAGCAGGCGACGCGGTTCAAGCACATCGGAAAGCAGTTTCCGACCCAACAACTTCCGGCGGGAACAGGGCATCACCCTCAATGTGCCCTGTGATCGCGGGCGGTGTCAACATAATTCTATAACTTCGAGTTGCACGAATGCGGAACGACACAAAGGCATGAAGACACAACGGCAGCCACAAAGGGATAAATGGTCTGTGACGACGCCGATAGACGTGAAACGAGGTGAAAGGCGCAGGACGAGTTTCGCACCAAACCGTCGCGTTCTCCTTCATGCTCTTCTTCGCGCCTTCGAGACTTCGTGTCGTAGCCGTCTGCTATTCGTCCTACAATGACGCAGACTCATCGAGAGGATCGACCGCGTGGACTTGCAGAGCTTTCCCATCATCAACGATTACAAAGACCTTGTCGCCGCCGCGATTCGGGAGGATGTCGGCACGGGCGATGTCACGTCTGATCTGCTCGTGCCGGAGGGCCTCGTCGGCGTCGGCACGCTCGTGCAGAAGGCGGTCGGCGTGGCGTGCGGGTTGCCGATCGTCGAGCACGTATGCCGGGCGTTCGACGAGCGGCTGCGCGTGGAGATGATCCCCGGCTTCCACATGGAACTCATCGAAGGGAAGTTTTCCGATCACCGCACCACACCGTTGCTGCGCATTCGCGGGCCCATGCGCAGCCTGCTGAAGGCCGAGCGCACCGTGCTGAACTTCGTGCAGCGGATGAGCGGCGTGGCGACGCAGACGCACCGTTACGTGAAGCGCGTCGAAGGCACCGCGCGCAGGTGCTCGACACGCGCAAGACCCTGCCCGGCTACCGCGCGCTGGACAAATACGCCGTCCGCGTCGGCGGCGGCGTGAACCATCGCACCGGCCTGTGGGACATGGTGCTGGTGAAAGACAACCACCTAGCCCAGCTTCCCATGCAGGGCTGGGCCGATCAGCTTCAGAAGCTAGTGAGCCAGTCGAAGCGCGAAAGACCGGAGTTGCCGATCGAGATCGAAGTGGCCGACCTTGAACGCTACCGAACTGTCCTGGCGATGGACGGCGTCGACTTCATCCTGCTGGACAACATGGATTGTCCCACGATGAAGCAGTGCGTCGACCTGCGCAACGCCAGTCCGAAGAAGTCGAAAGTGAAGCTCGAAGCGTCAGGCGGTGTCACGATCGAAACGATCCGCAACATCGCCCTCACTGGCGTAGACCGCATCTCCGTCGGCGCGCTGACGCATTCGGTGACCGCGCTCGACATCTCGCTCGAGATCGAGCCGCAGTAAGCGAGACCCCGATTCCGATAAGTCTTCCCGCCTCAATCGTGATCGGCGCGAAAAGCGCTGAAGTGGTTTGCCCGTGCGCGGCGCGAATCGTACCTGATGGTTGTCCCGTGCGACGCGGCGATGAGCGGCGACAGCGTTCGCTGATGGCCGCGTCGCACGGACTCACAGGACATTAAGCCGGGCATTGGCATTGCCGATGCTCGATATGACTACGAATTCGATTGCCGACGCCCGGCCGAAGCCGGTGCGATACAAGCAGGCAACCGCCTATGTGTGTACCGGGAGAATTGTCATGCAAGTCCGTTCGACTCGTCGTTCGACCAAGGGCTTCACCCTCGTCGAAATCCTGATCGTCGTGATCATCCTCGGCATCCTCGCCGCGATTGTCATTCCGCAGTTCACCAGCGCCACGACCGACGCCCGCAACAACTCGGCGTCGTCGCTGCAGAACACGATCCGCAGCCAGCTTCAGCTTTATCGCCTGGAGCACAATGACCAGTTGCCCGCGACGATGACGGGTGTCAGCGTCGGCAGCAACTCGACCGCCGCCGCGTGGGACTCGATGATTGGCAAGACCAACGCCGACCACACCACGACGGGTACGCCGGACAAGGGCCCGTATATGCAGGCGGTCCCGACGAACCCGCTGAACAGCAGCAACCTGGTGTTCGTCACCAACTCGGACACGGCCAACCCGAGCACCGCGGCTGGCTTCATCCTGAACACGTCGAACGGCCGCTTCTGGGCCACCGACTCGACCGGCAAGGCTCGCCTTCCCTAATCAGTGAACAGACTGATCCAACGCCCCGGCGAGCCTGAACCGCTCGCCGGGGCTTTTTCCAGCGCGAGACTTTTTTGCCATGACTCGTATGTACCTCCGTCAACACCGTGCCTTCACGCTCATCGAGCTCCTGATCATCGTGATGATCCTGGGGATTCTCGCGATGCTGACCGTCCCGAACTTCACCAGCGCCGCCGGCCAGGCGCGCGAGAACTCGCTGAAGACGACACTGAAAAACTTCCGCACACAGATTCAGTTCTACAACGCGCATCACAACTTGTACCCCGGCTACCCGAGCGGCAGCGCATCGACGCCGGACGCGACCACGTTCTCGCGTCAGTTGACGATGTTCAGCGACGGCACCGGCGCGGTCAGCGCCACCAAGACGGCTTCCGCCACGTTCGGGCCCTACGTCGAGGCGATGCCGGCGAATCCGATCAACAACCTGAGCACGGTTCTCGTCGTAACGGGCGTGAACCAGAGCACAGTGCATGACCCGGACGGCACCACCGGCTGGATCTACGAAGCCGACACCGGGCGGGTGTATGCGAATGTCACCTCGTCCGATTCGGCAGGTCATCTGTATGTCACGTACTGATCGACATCGTGCCCGCGGCTTCACGCTGATGGAGTCGATGTTCGCCAGCGTCGTGCTGGCGCTGGGGGTCGTCGCCATCGCCACGACGACGACGGCCTCGTATTCCCAGGAACGCTTCGCCGAGGAACGCCGGCAGGGCACCGAACTCGCCCAGCAGTTGATGGAACAGATCAGCGGCATGCCGATCGATCCGCCCATCGCAGGCGCGCCGGCGATCAAGAACTACAACGGCTTTACCGACACCGTTCGCACGGGCGACATGCCGACGACGGTGTCGACCACCTCGACCACACCCGACCCCAGTGCAGCCGCCACCACCTTTGTACGCCGCGTGGCCGTGCAGCGTTTCGATTCGCTTTCCACCGCCAACGCCACCACCGGCCAACTCGCGCTGGTGACGATCGACGTCACCACGCCGCTCGGTCAGACCGTGCGTTTGCGGAAGTTGATCGTTCCGGTCCGTGTCTCGTGAGATGCCCGATGCGAGGCCATCTGTCCAACTTCGATCGCGCCGCGCGCGGCCTGACGCTCATGGAGCTGATGGTCGGCCTGGTCATCACGTCTGTCGCGATGTTGGCGCTCAGCACCTTCGTGTCGGCCGTTTCCAACGGCTGGACGCATGCGAACTCGACGGCGACGACCGCTGTCACTGTCGACCGCACCAGTTCCCAGGTCGATTCCGTGCTGCGCAACAGTCTCGCCATCGTGCAGAAGAAGCTGCCGACGAGCTCGAGCAAATCAAGTTACCTGTTCGTCTGGCGCTACGACGGCGCCGGCGGCATTCAGGACGGCGTGGCCGCCGTGGGCGAGATGAACCTGCTGGAATTCGATCCGACCACGTACACGATCTGGCTGTACGCGCCTTACGCCGAGTCGGCGATGTCGGCCTCGCAACTGATCGACGCCTACACGACCAACTGGGGCGACCTCTCGTCGCCGACGGTCGCCGAGGCGTTCAAGACTCGCTCGTGCGTTGCCCCGCGCCGAGCGATCGTCGGTCCCGGCTCAGCGACGGCAACGACCGTCTCCCGCGTGCTCTCGGGCTACTTCGACTGTCGAACGAACTCGGGCGGGTCCACCGTCGCGCTCTACAACTTCTCGCTCGTGCCGGGCAACGCGACGACGCCGGCGTCCAGCCTGTACGGCGGGATCACCACCCGCAACCCGCTCTGGCCGACCAACGCGACCACAGTCCCCTGACGGGAAAACAATGCCTAGTCGCTCCGTCACAACTTCGATTCGACGCGCCGGCAGCGGCGTGGCGCTGCTGCTGGTGCTCATGATCACAGCGACGGCCGCCGTGATGGCGTGGTCGATGCTCGCTTCCACCAGCGTTCGCTCGACCATCAACGACAACGCCTACGACGGCGTCGAAGCGCAGGCGCTGGCCGACTCCGGCGTGCAGCTGGCGATGCACTACCTGCGCAACTCGGATAAGTCGCCCGTCGCGCTGAGCAGCGGCCCGTACGGCGACAACTACTATCCGGGTCAGAGCAACCTGCAACTCTGGTCAGACGCGCGCGGCACCGTCAGCATCACCGTCACCAACATCGGGCCGAACAATTTCACCGTCGTCTCCCGCGCGACCGTCACCGGTAAGCAGGGGACGCAGACACGCACCGTCGAAGCAGACGTGGGCTTGACGCGCGACGCCAATTACACCGTCCAGGATGCGCTGCTGATGAACAGCACCCTGTCGCTGCCGTCGAACATCACCATCAGCGGGACGGCGTTGACCCGCTACGCCACGGTGGCGGCTCCTGCGGTCATTGTCGGCCAGGCGCGCGGCGCCGTGTCGCTGGTGGCAGGTGTGCAAGCGATGTCGGGAGCCGTGACAAACGCCAATCTGTCGTTGCCTTCGCCCGTGTCGAACGATGTGCTGCTCATGAGCGAACTGGGCAACTCGCCCGTCGGCGCGACGAGCAGTGCCCAGCGCACCTACACCTGGCGCGGCCGGCAGTGGGTGGCGGACGTGCTGCCCATCACCGTTACCGGCACGCGCGGCCCGACCGCAACGAATCCGGCCGGCGTTTACTACGCCGATCGCAACACCACGCTCAGCAGCGCGACGATTAACGGCTCTGTCATCATTCGCACGGGCAAGACGCTGGTCGTCAAAGGCACCACTGCCATCAACGCAGCTGCCGGACTGCCGGCGGTTGTCACCGATACGCTCGACATTCAATCCAGCGCGTCGTCCGTCGTGAACTTTGCTGTGAACGGTGTCGTGCACGTGAACACCAAGGTCACCAACTCCTTAAGCACGGCCGCTGTCGGTTCGGTGACGATCAATGGCGCATTGATGCTCGGTGCCACGACGGGCCAAGTTACGAGCAATTTCAAGGTGCCTACCACGGTTGCGTACAACGCGACGCAAGCAACCGTGCCGACTCTGCTGGGCCTTGGAAACGTCAACGGCGTCCGCGTCCTCCGTTGGCAGGAGTACTGAAGACACCGACGTTATCGCTCGCGCCGGCCGGTCGAACGAATCGGCGAACACTGCACATCCGACAAGGTCGTTCGACCGATGAACCAGCGGTGCGCGAGGGTGTTTGTGTATGCGACATGTGCCGACCGCAACTTCAAGAAGGTTCAGCGCTTCGGCGTCGTGCGCCTTCACGCTGATGGAGATGGCGATCGTCCTGATCATCATCTCCATCGTGGCCATGTTGGTGGTGCCGATGGTCGGCAACCGCGCCAGCCTGCGCCTCTCCGCGGCCGCCCGAAAGGTGATGGCGGACTTGCAGTACGCGCAGTCGCTGGCGATTTCGACACAACAGACGCAGTACGTTCGCTTCTCGACCAATCAGTACGAACTGCTCACAAAGAGCGGCGCGACCTTCAACGCCGTTACGCATCCCATCGATAAATCGAACTTCACGGTGGTTTTCAACGGATCCAGCAGCGCCAGCGCCACACGCGATCTGGCCCGCGTTTCGCTGGACACCGTTAGCGTGGCCGGCACGAGCATCCTCTGCTTCGATTCGCTCGGCACGCCGCAGTCGTACAACACCACCAGCGGCGTAGCGACGCCCACCGGCGCCAACGTCGTGCTGACGCTGCGCTACGACACGTCCTCCGTGACGCTCACCGTGGCCCCCTACACCGGAGAGATCACGGTCTCGAACTAGAGCCGTTCGCACGCGATGTTCCCTTGGAAGCAACAATCTCGACCCATCGGCCTGGACATGGGCGCGGATGGCGTGCGCATGGTGCAGTTGGAGGTGGTCGGCGACACACCCGTCGTCACCGCCGCCGCCCGTGAGACGTGGCCGGGTGACGTGCTCGGGCAGATCGACAAGGCACGGGCGCCGCTGCCACGGGAGGCGAGGCAACTGCTCGAGCGATTGCTTCGGCAAGGCGGTTTCGCCGGTCGTGAGATCGCCATCGCGCTGCCTCGCGAGATCGTCAACGTCAAAAGCGTACGCCTGCCGCAGATGCCAGCCGAAGACATCGAATCGGCCGCCCGGCTTGAAGCGCATCAGGCGTTCGACATCAAGGAAGACGACTATCAGGTTCGCGCGATTCCCGTCGGCGAAGTTCGCCAGGGAGGCGAAGCGCGGCAGGAAGTGCTGCTGCTGGCCGTGAAGAACACGGACATCGACGAACTCGTCGAGCAGTGGCACGCGATCGGCTTCACGCCGATCTCGATCGATTTCGAGCCGGCCAGCATCTATCGAACGGTCGAACGTTTCGTGCGCCGCAAGGACGACGAGGCCGAAGTGAACGTGCTCGTCGACATCGGCCACCGCTGGACCAACGTCGTCATCGGCCGCGGACGCGAGCTGAACTTCTTCAAGCCGATCGACATCGGCGGGCGCAAGCTGTGCGAGGCGGTCGCGCGATCGCTCGGCGTGACGCCCGACGAAGCCCGCACGCTGCGTGGCCGGCTGGTCGAAACCGCCGACACGGCCGCGGCCATCGGAAACGATTCGGTCCGCCAAGCCGTTCACGACACGCTGCGGCCGTCCGTCGAACAGATTGGCCGTGAGATCGCGCTGTGTCTGCGCTACTACTCCGTCAACTTTCGAGGCCGACGCCCGTTACGCGTCCGCGTCATCGGCGGCGAGGCACGCGATCCGCTGGTCATCCGCATCCTGTCGCAAGTGCTGCCTGTCCCTGTCGAGGCCGCCAGGCTCATCGCGAACGCCGATATGTCCCGCATGAAAGCGGCCGACCGCGTCGTCGGACTGGGCGAATGGACGGTCGCGTTCGGGCTGGCGCTGAAGTCGCTCCGAGGCGGATTCGCCGACCGGCTGGGCCCGTCGCGTGCGATGCAGGCGGACGAGGTTCTCGCTTTGCAAGCCGACGGCACGGCCGCCGAATTGCGCCCCGCTGCGCCTAACGCAAGTCCCGAGGAGGTCGTCAATGCGTGAAGTCGACTTCCTGCCCGACTGGTACCCGCGCGTCCGCTGGCAGCAAGTGCTGCTCAAGATCGAAGTGTCGATCGTCGTAACGCTCGTGCTTGTCGTTAGCGCGTACCTCGTCTGGATGCGCCAGCGCGTGACGACGGCTGAATCGGCGTTCCGCGTCGTGTCGAGTGAACAGGCCGAAACCCGACGGCAGGTGAAGGAACTCGATCAGACCATGCAGCTTCAGGCAGAGCTTCTGTCGAAGCAGCGGCTAGTGGCCGAACTGGGCATGCCGATCGAACTGACGCGTGTCATCAGCGAGATCGGCGAGTGCATGCCGTCCGAAATGACGCTGAACGAATTCGAGTGCACCACCGATCAGCGCCCAATGGGCATCGAAGAGAAGGCCCTGCGCGGCATTCGCGACGAGCCCGGCGCTGGCCCGCGCGTCGCCATGACGCGCACGTTGCAGGTGGCGATGCGCGGCGTAGCGCCGACCGAATCGCAGGTGGCTCGCTTCTATGGCGATCTCGCCGAGCGGCGGTTCTTCGACGGCGTGCGTCTGAACTCTGAGGAAACCAAGTCGAACGATCACGTGATGCGCAACTTCGAGACCAGCTTCACCGTGCCGCTCGACTACATGATGACGAAATGAAGCGATGGCCGCTCTGAAAGACCAAGCTCAGCAGCTGAAGACCCGCCAGTTCCGACTGGCGGGCACGGCCGCTTTGCTGGTCGCGCTGGCTTGGGTGCTTGGCATTCGTCCGATGAACACCGCGCTGGCCGACCTGGATGACCGCTCGAAGCAGGTGCAGCAGGCGCTCGACGCCGACTTGCAGCGCGCCGCACAGCTTCCGCAACTGAAGGCCGAGGTGTCGGCGCTGCGCAAACAGGTCGACCGCTTCAAGGCGCTGCCGCCGCGGTCGAAGCTGTCGGACGCGTGTCGCGACATCAGCACGATCGGCGAAGTCTCGCGCGTGCAGGCGTTCAAGTATTCGCAGGAAACGGAAATCCGCTCGCCGCTATTCGTCGAGCAGCCGATCCGCATCAGCTTCGAGGCCGACTTCGACGCGGCGTATGCGCTGGTGAACCGCTTGGAGACGATGGATCGGCTCACGCGCCTGCGTTCGCTCAAGATCACCCGCAAAGAATCGGGCCTGACGGCCGTCGAGATGACGCTCAGCTTGTTCTTCTCCGAGCAGTGAATCCCTCCATGAACAAGACGGAGAACAATTCCCTGAAGACGCTCGCCGAGCAGGCCGTGCAGCACTTGCCGGAACCGCTCCGCAACGACCCGAAGAAAACGGCACTGCTGGCCGGTCTCGCGGTGCTGGCGCTGGGCATCGCGCTGAAGCAGTTCGTGTTTACCGGAAGCAGTGCGCCGCGCCGGCTTCGGCAGCGGTGCCTCCGGCTGCCCCGACGTCGGTTGCAACGCCCCGATCGACTTCAGGCGACAGCGCCGACAAGGGCGAACAGCTTCGTGCCGATAAGCTCGAGCGTTGGCTACAGAAACGCTACGACGCGCCGGCGCGGAACCTGTTCGCGCTGAACCTGGACCTCTTTCCGCGGGCCGATGCCGGCACGGCTGCCAAGGCCGCACAACCGATCACATCGGCGCAATCCGATCGATTCTGGGATCGACTGGCAAAGTCGATCACCACACAGGCCGATCTTCGTAGACAGAGGCAGATTCGCCTGGAGAACGTCCTGGCCGTCGCGGGAAAGTTGCGATTGCAGTCGACGATGATCACGGGTGGTGTGCCTCGCGCGATGATCGATGGCCGGCTCTACAAAGTCGGCGACGTCATCACGGTGGAAGGGTCCAGCCCGAAGGTGACCTTCCGAGTCGATCGCATTGGTGCCCGCAGCGTCGTCCTCGACCGCGATGAGGCGAAGCTGGAACTGGGCATGGGAGTCAATCGCGTCCGCGTGTTGCGTGACGGCGAATGAACGAGTGAGCGAATTGTCAGGGGTTGTCGAAGGTTCGAGAGGAATACCTGTCATGCGGACTAGCGCCGAACAGTCGGCGTCCTTTTTTTGGCCGCGGCGTCCGTTTATTCCGTCCTTGGCGTTGCTGTCGCTCAGACGGGCGACAAGGCTGGTAGCGGTCAGTCGGCTTCGGCCGCGTCGAGCAGCGGAGCCGGCTACTACGGCAAAGGCAAGCCTGCCACGCAGCCCGTTGCGCAACAGCAACCCGTCGCGCAACAGATGGGCGCGAGCGGCGACGACATGCTGCGCCAACTCCAGGACGCGCAGAAGCAGAATGCGAAACAGGTCGCCAAGGCCGCCGGGGCCATCGGCTTGCAGCCCGATCCGTCAGTGACGACCTCGGTCGAACCGGCCGATCCGTTCGCCGCGACGCCGCTCGTCAACAACGGCAGCGGCAGTTCAGTCACGGCCGACGACGTCGCCGTCAACAACGACGCCGGCACGGTCGAGATTCACGTCAACGACGCGAACCTTGTCGAAGTGCTGCGCATGCTCTCGCTACAGAGTCAGAAGAACATCATCGCCTCGCGTGAAGTGAAGGGCACCGTCACCGCGAACCTGTACGGCGTCACCGTGCGCGAAGCGCTCGACGCCATCCTCAAGAGCAACGGCTACACCTACAAGGAAGAAGGCAACTTCATCTACGTCTACACCGTTGATGAAGTGAAGGCGATGGACGCCGCCAATCGAGCGAAGAAGACCGAAGTCCTGCGCCTGCATTATGTGACCGCCGGCGCCGCGTCGGTGATGCTCAAGCCCGTGCTCAGCGAGCAGGGCGAGCTCGCCTTCAGCGAGCCGGCCGAAACCGGCATCAGCTCCGGCGGCAGCACGGGTGGCAACGGCATGGCCGATCAGGACGTGCTCGTCGTCACCGATTACGAAGACCGCATCGAAGAAGTGAAACGCGTCGTCAAGGAAATCGACGTGCGGCCGCAGCAGATCCTTGTCGAAGCGACCATCCTTCGTGCCACGCTCAAAGAAAACAACGCGATGGGCATCGACTTCCAGGTGCTGGGTGGCGTGGACTTCAGCACGCTGACCGGCGCCGGCGGAACGTTCTCCGGCGCTGCCAACGGCGGCATCATCGCGGGCAATGGAACCGTCGGTATCGCCGAGAGCGGCTACACCGCTGCCGGCACGAGCTTCACCGGCACCGTGCCGCAGGGCGGCCTGAGCGTCGGCGTCGCCAAGAACAACATCGCGCTGTTCCTGCGCGCCCTCGAATCCGTCACCGACACGGCCGTCGTCGCCAATCCGAAGGTGCTGGCACTCAACAAGCAGAAGGGCGAAGTGTTCGTCGGCAACGACATCGGCTACCGCACGACCGTCACCAACGAGAACAACACCACCAGCGAGCAAGTCGAATTCCTGAAGACCGGTACACGCCTGGCGTTCCGGCCGTTCATCGGGTCGGATGGGTTCATCCGCATGGAGATCAAGCCCGAAGACTCGTCGGGCAACCTCCAGGACGGCCTGCCGTTCAAGTTCACGACGGAAGTCTCCACGAACATCCTCGTGAAGGACGGCCACACGATCGTGATCGGCGGCCTGTTCCGTGAATCGTCATCGACATCGCGCGGCCAAGTCCCCGGCATCGGCAACGTGCCGGTCGTCGGCATGTTCTTCAAGAACCAGGCCGACGACACGGTCCGCGAAGAAATCATCGTGCTGCTGACGCCGCACATCGTGAAGGATGACGTGGCTTATGCCGCGCTGTCCGAGCAGGAGATGGAACGCGTGAACCAGGTTCGCGTCGGCGTGCGTCGTGGCATGATGCCGTGGGGCCGCGAGCGCCTAGCCGAAAGCGCGTACGACGAAGCGATGAGTGAGATGGCCGGCGCCAAGCCCGACACGGGCCGCGCGCTGTGGTTCCTCAACACCGCCACCAACCTGAACCCGAAGTTCGTCGAAGCCATTGAGCTGAAGGAAAAGCTCACCGGCAAGCGGCTGAGCACGGTCGACAACTCGCTGTCACGCTCGTTCGTGAAGCGTTCGATCCTTGCCGACCTGGACCGCAACCCGGCGACGCCGATCGTGCCGTCGAACTCGTCGCCCAAGCCCAACAAGCCGGCGACGCCGGTGGTGAGCGCGTACGACCCGCGCTGGCTGCTGCGGCAGTCGCTGGGCGTGTACGCCCCGAAGCCGCCGACGTTCTTCGCGGCCGACGTGTCGCCGCTGTTCGTGAAGACGGATGTGTTCGCCCACCTGGGCGAGCAGTGATCGGTGTGAGGGAGAGAAAGTGCAGCGTGTGTTCAAAGGATTGATCGACTCTCCGAACGGAGCTTGCCTCATGCCGTGCCTGACTTCGAACCAGAACCGCCTGCTTCGCGCGACCGCCTTCGCGCTGGCTCTTCTCGCCGCCGTCGGCTGCAAGAACGAGATGAAGACACAGAAGGCCGTCGCCACGCAGGAATGGAACGGCGCCCGCGCAGCCGTGCTGTTCAGCCTTGCGAACGATCAGTACAAGACCGGCAACCTCGAGACGTCGCGCAAGTCGATCGACGAAGCGCTGGCGCTCGATCCGAAAAATCCGAACATCCTGTTGATGTCGGCCCGGCTCGACGTCGAGCAGGGCAAGCTCGAACGCGCCCAGGACACGCTCAAACAGGCCCAGGCCATCGACGGCAAGAACGCCGACATGGATTACCTGCTTGGTGTCATCAACCAGCGCTGGCAGCGTATTCAGCAGGCACACGACTGCTACGCGCAGGCCGTCGAAAAGAAGCCGGACGACCTGGCCTACCTGCTCGCGCAGGCCGAGATGCTGGTCGAGCTGCGTCGGGAAGAGGACGCCATCAAGCTGCTGAGCGACCGCGTGATCTACTTCGAACACAGCGGCGCGATCCGCGATGCCTTGGCACAACTGCTCGAACAGCGCGGCGACCTCCCGAAGGCCATCGACTACTACCGGCAGGCCAGCGTGCTGGAGATGGACGACGATGCGATCCGTGAACGCCTCGGTCTGGCTCTGTATCGCAGCGGTCAGTGGTCGGATGCGCTTTCACAACTGACGCGTCTACTGAAGAAGGAAGCCAACGCCGGCCGCACCGACCTGATGGTGGCGGCAGCGGAGTGCGAACTGGCGCTGGGCAAGTCGTTCGAGGCGCGCGAACGCTTCGAACGCGCGAGCTACGCGCAAGCATCGAATGTCGGCGCGTGGCAGGGCGCGGCCAAGGCATCGATCCGGCTCGGCGACCTGCGTCGTGCGGAACTCGCCGCCAGCAAGGCCGTGGCGCTCGCTCCAACCGATGCCCAGACGCACCTGCTGCTGGGCCTCGTGCGGATGAAGCAACGCCAACTCGAACCGGCAATGGCCAGCTTCCGCCGGGCGAGTGAACTCGACCCGCGCGATCCGGTGAGCCTGTGCATGATGGGAATGCTATTGGAACAGGGCGGGGAGCTTGATGACGCGATCGCGCTGTATGGCAAGGCCGCCACGCTGTCGCCCAAGGATGAACTGGCCGGCCGGCTGCTCGCGGAAGCGACGCAGCGAGTCCGGTGATCGAAGCCGCGCGGAAGGAGTCGCGCGCGGTGTCTTTCGGTTTGGGAGAACCGTCCGGACCGGTTCCGAGGTCGATCTCGGACCGGTCGGGAAAAGCAGGAGTCTTTCGTCGGTTCGGATGAGCCGGCGACAGTTTGGAACGTCAGGATTGTCCGTGCGAATTGAACGGTGGCTCGAAATCCTCGTCCCGGCTTGTTGCGCGACGGGCGTGCTTTGCCTCGCGACCGAGCGAATGCGCATCGGCGCGGTCCTTTCGGATGCGCCGATTTCCATCGTGGTCGGTGCGGCGCTGCTCCTGCTGGGAGCGACGGCCGGCATGATGAACTACGCGCTGATGCGCAAGCAGAGCCACTCGCTGGCCAAGCAGGCTGCGGATGCGATCGCCTCGGGCAAGGGCAAGTACATCGAAGCGCCCGCGAACTCGCTCGGGCCGCTGGTGATCGCGCTGAACGACGGCTTCGACGCCGCCGAAAAGACGGTGCAGTCAGCCCAGGCACAGGTAAAGGAACTACAGATCCAACTGAAGGTCGCCACCGGCCAGCGGCAGCAGGCCCAGGCGATCATCAATAGCATTAACGACGCGGTGCTTGTGACCGACGCCTTCGACGAACTGATGGTCGCCAATGAAGCGGCCGCCAAGACGTTCGGGCTTGATGTCGCCGCATCGCAACGCAAGCCCATCGATCAACTGCTTTCGGACGCGGGCCTCGTCACGCTCATCAAGGACGTGCGCAACAGCCGCACCGCCCACGAGCGGCGGGTGGTCGAGCACAGGGTTCGCCGCGGCCACAAAGACAGCATCTACAAGCTCACGCTCAGCGCGGTCAGCGGCACCAACGGCGACACCGCAGGCGTCGTGGCGGTGTTCCACGACATGACGCGCGAGAACGAAATCGCGCGGATGAAGAACGACTTCGTCAGCAGCGTGAGCCACGAATTGCGGACGCCTCTGGCGAGCGTGCGCGCGTACGTCGAGATGCTCATCGACGGCGAGGCCACCGACGACAAGACCCGCCGGGAGTTCTACGAGATCATTCAGGGTGAGGCAGTTCGCCTTGGCCGATTAATCGACAATATCCTGAATATTAGCAGGATCGAGAGTGGTCTGGTGGAGATCAAGCGCGTCCCGATCAGCCCGACGCTGGTCGTGAAGCAGGCACTGGAAGTGATCATCCCGCAAGCGAAGCTGAGGGACATTCATATCGAAGAGCGGCTGGAGCCCAACTTCTATCAGACGTTGGCTGACAAGGACATGCTCTATCAGGCCGTGCTGAACCTGCTGAGCAACGCGGTGAAGTACACGCCGCCTGGCGGCACCGTGACAGTCAGCAGCAATGCCGATGAGGTCCGAAAACGTGTCACGCTACGCGTGCAGGATACCGGTGTCGGTATCCCTGCAAAGGACCTCCCCTTTGTGTTCGATAAGTTCTTCAGAGTCGAGGCGAACAAGAACGTGGCCAAGGGGACTGGCCTGGGCTTGTCGCTGACCAAAAACATCATTGAGGTCGCTCACAAGGGAAAGATGTTCGTGCAGTCGGAGCAGGGTAAGGGAAGCTGTTTCGGCTTCGAGTTGGATATGTGCTGAGTAAACGTTTGAACGGGTCGGAAAAACGTTGCAGGGCAGTGAAGGAGAGTTCGAGTCATGGACACGGCCAAGAAGATCCTCGTCGCGGATGACGAGACGCACATCCTGAATGTCGTCTCGCTGAAGCTGCGCAACGCCGGTTTTGAGGTGATCTGCGCTCGCGACGGGAACGAGGCCTTCGAGCTCGCCCAGACGCAGCACCCGGACCTGCTCATCACCGACTTCCACATGCCCGGCCTGACCGGGCTCGAAGTGTGTCAGAAGATGCGGCTGAACGACGAATGCCGCTCGATCCCGACCATCATGCTGTCGGCGCGTGGTTACCACCTGAGCGATGCCGAACTGCAGGAGTCGGGCGTGTCGCAGATGATCAGTAAACCTTTTTCGCCTCGGCAACTGCTTGCCGCCGTGAATGAAGTGCTCGGCGTGGCCGCCTGAGGCCCCCCCCGAGGTCCGACGGAGTGAAGTGCTTCCGTGACGCGTGAGGTCGCATGCAGAGTGTTCCGATCAACTTCAGCCAGTCTGTCGCGTCGAGCGTGTCGACCGCGACCGTCGAGCAGCTTGCCGCGGTGCTCTGCGCTAGCGGCGTCGCGCTGCTCACGGTCGGCCCGGCCGGCCAATTCCACGACCACGACACGGCTTGGGGCAGTTTCTTCGACGGCTACGCGATTCCCCTGTTCGCCCGCGCCGGCGTGACTGCCAGTCAGCTTCAGCAGGCCGGCAATGGCGAGCCGCAACTGGATGCCAGCGTCCCCGGCATCCTCGCCGCCATCCTGCCGCCGATCGATCGCCGCGACGGCTTCACCCACGTGCTGCTGGCCCGGGCGATCGAATTCGACCCGACGGACCCCGCCTTCCGCCAGGCCGCCATCGCCGTCGGCGCCGATCCCGACGAGGTCGCCGGCAACGCACGCTGCACCGCGCAAGTCGATCCGGCCGTTCTCGTTCGGCTTGGCCAGCTCGTTCAGACAACGCTCAAGTCCGAACGCCGCACGACGTCGCTCCAGCGCGAGCTCGATTCACTGTCGAACCAACTGGCCGACACCTACGAAGAACTCACGCTCATCTACCAACTGTCCAGCGGCATGCGCGTGAACCGCAGCGTCGACGACTTCTTCCTCCAGGCGTCGATGGACGTCATGGACGTGATGCAGGTACGCAGCGTCGGTGTCATGCTGTGCGACGCGTCGGGTCGTGTCGATGCGAACCCGATCTACGGCGAAGTGCAGTTCCAGCCGCACGTCGTTCAACAGCTGAGCAGCGACTTGCTCGCACGCTTCCGCGCGAATCCGAAGCCGCTGCTCGTGAACGACGTGTCGAGCGATCCGGTCTTCAGCTACCTCGCGACCGACGCGACACGTCTGCTCGCGGTGCCGCTCCAGCGGCAGGACCAGGTGCTCGGCACGCTTTACGCCTTTGACAAGGCCGGCGACGACTTCAACACGCAGGACAGCAAGCTGCTCGGCAGCATCGCCAACGAAACGGCGATCTTCCTTGAGAACGCCACGCTGTTTGCCGACGCGCAAGGCCTCATGATGGGCCTGCTGCATTCGCTCACGAGTGCGGTGGATGCCAAGGATGCTTATACCTGCGGCCACAGCCAGCGCGTCGCGTTGCTCGCCAAGGAAATCACGCTCCAGGCGCGTCTGCCCGAGGCATTCGCCGCCCGCGTGTACATGGCCGGCCTGCTGCACGACGTCGGCAAGATCGGTGTGCCCGAAGAAGTCTTGAAGAAGCCCGGCAAGCTCACGGATGACGAGTTCGGGCTGATGAAGAAGCACGTGGAGATCGGCGCCCGCATCCTGCGCGACGTGAAGCAGGTGGGCGATCTCATCCCCGGCGTGCTCTATCACCACGAGCGCTACGACGGCCGCGGCTACCCGCACAACTTGGCCGGCCAGGCGATTCCGCTGATGGGCCGCATCCTGTGCGTGGCCGACTGCTTCGACGCGATGACGAGCAACCGCACGTATCGCCGGGCGTTGCCGCTGGAAGTGGCGTTGATGGAAATCCGTCGTTGCAGCGGAACGCAGTTCGATCCGATGCTGGCCGACGCATTCCTGCAAATCGGCGCTGATCGGTTGCGCGACCTGATGCACAGCGTCGACGCCGCCATGGCTCAGCAACAGGCCGAACGGGCACAGCAGGCTCGCGAAACCGCGACGGGGCTTCAGTTGCCCACGCGGCCAACCACCATTGCCGCGTAAAGGAGTGTGCCGATGGCCGCCCACGTTCAGGATTACGAAAAGATTTGTGTCGTCATCCCGAGCGCCGACCTCGCCGGCGACGAGTCGCGGTCCGTCCGCGATGCCGTCAGCGAGACGGTCGAGCATCGTCAGCTGATCGATTTCATCATCGACCTCACCAACGTCGGCTTTATCGACAGCGCGGGCCTTGAAACGCTGCTCTGGATCAAACGGAAGACCGACGAACTGTTCGGCCAAGTGAAGCTGATTAACCTCGACGCGAACGTGCGCAAAATCCTCGAAATTACCAGGCTGGAACCGCGCTTCGAAATGCACCCGGATCTGGCCACCGCACTCAAGATGATGAGGTGAGAGAGAATTGCCCGCAGTCGCATCGCGAAAATCTCTCGGCCAGCTGCTGCTGGACGCCGGCGTCTTGAAGCCGGAGCAGTTGCAGCGCGCGCTCGACGAACAGCGCCAGCACGGCAACACCAAGCTGCTGGGCGAAATCCTCGTCGAGCTGCGCCTGTGCACGCCGGAGCAGGTGGCCGAGGCGCTCGCCGCCAGTTACGGCGTGCCGTTCGCGTGTCGGACCGAAACTGGCCGACCCGAAGGTCGTGCCGCTGCTTTCGCGGGAATTCATCGAAGCAAACCTGGCGTTGCCGTTGTTCCTCGTTGACGGTGTGCTCACGATCGCTGTCGTCGACACCACAAACGTCTTCCTGCTGGAAGAGGTCGAACGCGCCACCGGCTACCCGGCACAGCTCGTCGCCGCCACCGAACACGACATCAAGGCCACGTTGCAGACGTATCTGCCGAACGACCAGATGTTCGTGATCGACGAGATCATCGAAGAGGTGAAGCCCGAAGACTTCACGCTCGTGCAGAAACAGGTAGAAGACATCACCAGCCTGGAGAAGGCCGCCAGCGATTCGCCGGTGGTGAAGCTGGTGAACTACTGCGTCTACAACGCGGTGAAGGAAGGCGCGAGCGACGTGCACATCGAGCCGGACGAAGGCTCGCTGCGCATCCGTTTCCGTATCGACGGCCACCTGACCGAACGTCTGCGTCCGCCGCACCAAATGCACTCGGCCGTGGTGTCGCGCATCAAGATCATGGCGGGCATGGACATCGCCGAGCGGCGCGTACCGCAGGACGGCGGCATTCACGTGGTGATGGACAAGAAGCCCGTCGACCTGCGCGTCAGCACGATGCCGGGCCGATCCGGCGAAAAGGTCGTCATCCGCGTCATCGATAACGAGAAGGCCAGCGTCAACGTCGAGAAACTCGGCTTCAGCTACGAGACGCTCAAGACGTTCCGCAAGCTGATCGCACAGCCCAACGGCATCATGCTCGTGACCGGGCCGACTGGCTCAGGCAAATCGACGACGCTCTACGCGTGCCTACAGGAGTTGAACGCCGAAGACACGAACATCTGCACGGTCGAAGACCCCGTCGAATACAAGCTGCCCGGCATCAACCAGTTTCAGGTAAACGAGAAGGCGGGCTTCACCTTCGTCGGCGCACTGCGCCCCTGCTGCGGCAGGACCCCGATGTGATGATGATCGGCGAAATCCGCGACGTGGAAACCGCCAAGCTCGCCACGCAGGCCGCGCTCACGGGCCACATGGTCTTCAGCACGCTGCATACGAACGACGCGCCGGGTGCGATCACGCGGCTCTACAACCTGGGCGTCGAGCCTTACCTGGTGAGCGCGACGGTTGTCGGTGTGCTCGCGCAGCGACTCGTGCGCAAGCTATGCCCGCATTGCAGGGCGGTGCATCAGCCGACGCCCAACGAGATGCGCGTGCTGGAACGCGCCGGCGGCGCGGCGGTCGGCACGATCTATCGCGCCAAGGGCTGCCCGCGTTGTCGTGGACTGGGCTACAGCGGGCGAATCGGCATCTACGAATTGTTCGTGCCGGACGACGTGATCACCGAGAAGATCAGCAACGGAGCGAGTCTTCAGGAACTACGCCAAGGCGCCAAGGCGGCCGGAATGGCCAGCCTCCGCGCGGACGGCATCGAGAAGGTAAAGGCCGGCGTGACGACGCTGGACGAAGTGTTCAGGGCGACGACCTAGGAATTGCGAATTGCCAATTTCGAAATGCGAAATGAACAAGTCGCAATTCGAAAACGGCAATTCGCAATCGCGATTCATGCCTCTCTACGCCTACACCGCTCGCGACTCCGCCGGCAACCCGCTGGAAGGCACCCTGAATGCCGCCAGCAGCGAAGAGGTTATCAAGTCCCTGCGCACGTCGGGCAAGTACCCGGTGTCGATCAAGCTGGCCAGCGAAACGTCGAAACCGGGCGCTGCAAAGCCCGCGTCGCGCGGCATCAAGATTTCGCGCGAGGAAGTCATCCAGTTCTCGCAGCAGATCGCGATCATGGTCGAGACGGGCGTTACGCTGGCCGAGGCGCTCGAGTGCTGCGCGATGAATGTCGAGAAAGGACGCGTCAGGCAACTGCTCGACGACCTCAGCCACCAAGTAAACAATGGCTCGGATTTCTCCACCGCCCTCAGCAAGCATCCGCGCAGCTTCCCGAGGCTTTACGTCGCGCTCGTTCGGGCCAGCGAAAAGTCGGGCAAGATGAGCGTGATGCTGAATCGCGCCAACGCTTACCTGCGCGATGAGCAGGAAATCCTGCGCAAGGTGCGCGGCGCTCTGACGTATCCCGGCATCATGTTCAGCTTCGCAGTGCTGACCACGATTTTTCTGCTCGCGTTCGTGCTGCCTCGCTTCACGGTGATCTACGCAAACAAAGGGGCGGCCCTGCCTCTGCCGACGAAGGTCCTGATGGCGATGAGCGACTTCGTCGTGCATCGCTGGATGATCCTCGTGCCGGCCGTGCTGGGCATCGTCGGGGGCATCGTGTTCGGCGTTCGCACCGCGCAGGGCAAACGCGTGCTCGATTGGCTGACGCTGAACCTGCCCGCGGTCGGGCCGATGTTCCGCAAGCTTCACCTGGCGCGCGGTCTGCGCACGATCGGCACGATGGCCGGGTCGGGCGTGAGCCTGGTCGAATGCGTCGAAACCGCTCAACTGCTCTGCAACAACTCGTACTTCCACGAACTGTGGACCGACGTGCACGGCCAGATTCAGAACGGCAAGCAGTTCTCCGAGCCGCTCAGCAAGAGCCGGCTCGTGCCCGGCGCGATCAGCCGAATGCTCGGCAGCGGCGAAAAGGGCGGCAAGCTCGCCATGGTGATGGAACAGGTGAGCACGTTCGCCGAGCACGAATTGAAAGAGAAGATCGCCGAGCTGACTCGCTACATCGAGCCGGCGATGATCCTGCTGATGGGCCTGCTGATCGGCGGCGTGTCGATGGCGCTGCTGCTGCCGGTGTTCAAGATCAGCTCGGTGATGGCTCAGTAGAAGTAGTTGCGAGTTTCGAGTTTCAAGTTGCGAGGATGGCTCTGTCGCAACTCTCTCGAATCGTGACTTCTATCACCCACGTCGTCTGTCTCGCATCTCGAAACTACTTCACCACGGCCGCGTCGCTCAGCGGCATCGGCTTCTCGGTCGTCGACGGGCCGTCGATGTTCAGGATCACCGAACCGTCCGGCCGCGCGTCGATCGTCATGCGGTCGATCGCCAGCTCGCGGGCGTGGCCGCCCTTGATGTTCTTGTGGCGGTGGTAGACGACGAACGACTCGGCGCCGTCGGGCGAATCGATCACGCAATTGTGGCCGGGCCCGGACACGTCGTCGGTGCGGTGCAGGATCGGATTGCTCTTGGACTTCGTCCACGGCCCCATCGGCGACGGCGCGGTCGCGTAGCCGATCGCGTAGAGCGGATCGAAGAACCCGCGGCCACTGTACATCATCACGTAGGTGCCGTTGCTCGCGCGGAACACGAACGGGCCTTCATTCCAGGTGTCGCCTTCCCAAGCTTGGTCGGGCTTGATGCAGGGCACCGGCTTGCCTACGACTGAGGTGAGATCGCTGCTGAGTTCGACGACCTGGACCTCGCTGATCTTGTTCTCCGAGCAGTCGAGCGAGAAGTAGAGGTAGCTCTTGCCGTCGTGCTCGGGGTCGACGACGACGTGCGCGTCGATGACGGCCTTGCCGATGTCGAGCAGCGGCGCTCGCACGTCCTCGAACGGCCCGAGCGGCGAGTTGGCTCGCGCGACGCAGATGCGGTGGCTCGTGCGGCTCGTGCCGACCGGGCCGACTGAGGAGTAGAAGAGGTAGAACGCGCCGTCGTGCTCGACCGCGCACGGGGCCCAGAAGTTCTCACGACCCCACGAGGTGTTCGTCTTGCGGAACGCGAAGCCGCGATCGTCCCAGTGAATGAGGTCGCGACTTTCGAGCACGCGATAGCCGCGGCCCGGCGCGTTCGTGCCGTACAGGTAGTAGGTGTCGTTGACGCGCAGGACGAACGGGTCGGCGATGTCGACGTCGAGCGGGTTGCGGTAGGTGAGCGCGGGCCGAGTCGTCGGCGCCGGGGCCGACAGTTCGGCCAGTGCGGACATCGGCGCGATCGAAAGCGACGCCACTGCGGTTCCGAGTGCGATCATGCGTACACCAAGTTTCGACACGTGTCGCATTCGGCTTTGCTCCTTTACGCCGACACGCACTGCATTGATCGGCGTTCCGGAAGAATACCTGCAACCGTTGAGGGAATCCCCGAATGCAGGGCGACGATCGTGCAACAGTCGCCGAACGACATGAATCTGATGCTCGGTTCGAAAATGGAGAAACAGGCACCCTGGAGATTCTGGTAAACGCTTTGGAGTGTGGATGTTGCGTGGATAGTTTCGCCTTGACAGATACCCTAACAGAATGCGAACATAGGGCGAAGTTTGATGAACGTTGAACTGCATCTCGACCGGGGAGGTTTCCCATGCGCCTGCTGAACAACCTGGAATCGCACGAACTCGCCCGGGCGACCGCCGTCGCGGAGTTGCCGCGGGCGGATGTCACGCCGCTGGCGGCGTCGGCGAAGGTGCTCGCCTGGCTGCCGCCCACGCAGCGGGAACTGCTGCACCTGCTGGCCCGCGGCGGGCTCACCCATCGACAAGTCGCGTCGCTGCTGCGCGTGTCGCCCGGAACGGTCAGCCGGCAGCTCGCTCGCCTTCGTGCCCGGCTCACCCACCCGGTCGTGCGGGCGCTCGACTTCGCTTCCGAACAACTGGATCCGTCGAACCGGCAACTCGCCATCGATCGCTTCCTTCACGCCCGGACGATTGTCGCCCTGATGGTCGAGCACGGCCTGACGCGCCACCAGCTGAACCACGCCCTCAGCAGCCTGCGTGGCTGGGCACGCGCGACGCTCGCCTACGCCCGCACGCAAACCACCCGCGACGACAACACGACCGAACCCGAGGACGACCTCGATCGCACCTGACGCGTACTTCGATCCGACGACATCAGAACGCTCACGACGACGCCCACGGACGGCCATCCGTGGGTGTTCGCATGACTGCACGCCGCTCGCTTCGACGGTCCACGATCCCAACTCACCTTCACCAGGAGCTTCCATGCAATCCCAATTCGACTGGCCCGTCCGACCGCCCGCGCCGCTGCGCTCGGCCTCGCCCTTCGCGCACGACGTGGCGCGACGCTTCGACCTGGAGATCGGTGACATCCAAGCCGCGGCGACTCAGTCGATCGACTCGACGCACGCCATCGACGCGATTCTCCCCGCGCCGGGCCAAGTCACGCTCCTCACCGGCGCCAGCGGCTCCGGCAAGAGCACGCTGCTGCGCGCGACGACCGCTCACGCGATGCGGACTGGCGTTCGCGCGCTCGATCTTCAAACGCTCAAGCTTTCGACGAACCGGTGCCAGCGCGTCGTCGATTCCATCGACGCGCCGACACTCGACGAGCGGCTGCGTTGCCTCAGCCGCGTCGGCCTCGCCGAGGCGTGGACTTGGCTGCGGCGGCCGAGCGAACTCTCGGAAGGGCAGGCGTGGCGGCTGCGGCTGGCGCTGGCGATCCATCGCGCGTCGGCCCGTCAATCGAGCGCTTCGCACGCTGGGAAAGGTCCGTCGGTCGCGAACGATCGCACCTCAACGCCTTCCACGCTGCTCGTCTGCGACGAGTTCGCCGCGCTGCTCGATCGCGTGACAGCCATCGTCGTGGCTCGCGCATTGCGTCACGCCGTCGACGCCTCCGACGGCCAACTCCGCGTCATCGTCGTCACCAGTCACGACGACCTCACCGCCGCGCTTCAGCCCGACGTCAGCGTTCGTTGTGATTTCGGTTCGATTCGCGTCACCCGGCGCAGCGAGGTGCAGCCGTGACGTGCTCACCTGAACAGCATCTTCGCCAGCCCGATCAAAATCAGCACGCCGAGCACACCCAGCAGGATCAGCAGCGTCTTGATCTTCTGCTTCTCGTGCTCGGCATGGTGCGTCAGCTCCACCTTGCCGACCTTCACCTTGTCGTGCTCCATGTGGTACGCGTTGCACTTGCGGCAGATCATCGTGCCGCGATACGTGACGAACGCGTCCGGCTTCAAGCGCCGCTCGCACTCGGGGCACTTGATGAGGTCGGCTTCCTTCTCGTCTTCCTTGTCCGCGCACGGCTTGCACAGGTAGCCGCGATCGTCCTTCAGCCTGCTGCGGCCGGTCAGGTCTTTGCCGCAAACGCGACAGACCTTCTTCGCCTCGTTCATCTCCGGCGCGGACGGCGCGAGCGGAATTTCGTCGACTGTTTTCGGCTTGGCCGCGGCGAAGCACTTGCACGGCTTGTACCCGTCGGCCCCGGTCCCGCCGATTTTCCCGCCACAGTCCGGACAGATCATTTCATCGAAGACAGAGTTACTCACGGCTCGGGAATGATACGCACCGTCCACCGCGAGTCATGTCCCTCATCGAAACCTGAAAAGAGCGGAAATCGCAGTGAATTTCGGAGAGTTGCCATGTCGACCAACGCATCGACCGCGCCGTGGTCCGCGCTGCCGGGCACGATGACATTCACCACCGGGCATCGGCGCGACTACCTCGCCCTTCAACGCTATCACTACCGCCAGAAGCCGCCCGCGACGACGGCGCTCGTGCGCGTTGCGCGATACACCGACGTCACCGGCCCACGCCTCGTCGGCGTTGCCATGCTCAGCTACCCGGTGCCGATGCTCCGCGCGCGGCTGCGCCACTTCGGCATCGCACGCATCCGCTACGGCGCGGCGCTGCGCTTCGCGAATCGCGGCTTCCTCACCGTGTCGCGCATCGTCATCCACCCGCAATTCCGCACGCTCGGCCTGGCCGTCGAACTGGTGAAGCAACTCGTCGAAGCCGCGCCGTCGCGCTACGTCGAAGCCAGCGCCTCGATGGCCCGCTACGGCCACTTCCTCGAACGCGCCGGCCTGACGCGCGTGCCGGCCGACGACCCCGACGAACCCGCCTACTTCATCCTCGACAAGCGTCCGACCGAACCGCCTTTCACACTCGAACCGGAGTCCCCATGAGCGAGCCCGACCGCATCCTGCAACAGAAGTTCATCGACGCCTGCCTGCTCAACGAAGAGTCGGTCCACGCGATCATGCAGCGGCTTCACATCACGCCGCGTGCGCTTGCGGTCTGGCTCACGCGTCGGCTGTTTCGAACGAGGCTGAACCGCGCCCGGCGCTTCCTGCGCACGATGCGCGAACTCGAACTGACCCTCGGCGCTGCGAGCGGCGCGACGCAACTGAGCGAAGCCTCTCGCGCGCAAGGCGGCGAGCCGAGCAAGGCGAGCCTCGAACT
Organism: Tepidisphaeraceae bacterium; assembly: GCA_047600945.1. Taxonomy (GTDB): domain Bacteria; phylum Planctomycetota; class Phycisphaerae; order Tepidisphaerales; family Tepidisphaeraceae; genus JASGKC01. The sequence goes on from JASGKC010000001.1 coordinate 869,642, forward strand.
GATCCGCCTCACTCGCACGGCCAACGCGGTGCGTCGTGTGCACCTCGCCGACGACAAGCCGCCGCGCTCGCCGTACGTGCATCCCGGCATCGACCCCACGACCGCGGCGCAGCTCATCGACTCGCTCGACCCGCGTCCTGGATCGGCCGACGCGGGCAACAACGAATAGCGCAGCGCGTCGAAAGCCATTGCGACATCGAGTGGAGTTGTGGCACGTGCTGATCTCGAGTCTGTGCCCTATTCGCGATGGCCGTTGGTTCGCCGGCAACAGACGTGATCGTCTGTGTCCGACGTGTGTCATTGCCCCAAACCTGGGAGCATCCCATGCACCGAACTAGTTCGCTCCAGCGTCAACGTCGCGCGCTGTTCCGTCCGCTCGCCGACGCCGACGAACTGCACCAGTGGCTGCGCGTCTTCTGCAACATCGACGTGCCGCGCCGAGCGGTCTGCCCGCACCACCGCGCGCCGTTCGACTATGTGCAGCGTGCCTACTTCGAGCCGTCGAGCGACCAGATCGTGCACGCCCCGCGTGGCGGCGGGAAGACGCGCCTCGCCGCCGTCGCGACACTGCTCGACCTGCTGCACAAGCCCGAGATCGCGATCCGCATTCTCGGCGGATCGCTCGATCAGTCGCTGCGCATGTGGGAACACCTGCTCCCGGACCTCGAACGGCTCGTGCCCGACCTGCTCGACGGCTCGCCGCGCACGCGGAGCCATCGCATTCGCCTGGCCACTGGCGGCACCTGCGCCGTCCTCACGCAGAGCCAGCGGGCCGTGCGCGGGCTGCGCGTGCAGAAACTCCGCTGCGACGAAATCGAGCTGTTCAAGCCCGACATCTGGGAAGCCGCCCAACTCGTCACCCGTAGTCGCACTGACTCGATGGTGGGTCGCGACGTGCTCGGCGCGATCGACGCGCTCAGCACGCTCCACGAACCGGCAGGCCTCATGCAGCGCATTCTCGACGGCGCGGAACGCAACGGCGCGCCGCACGTCGTCCGCTGGTGCCTGCTCGACGTGCTGGAGAAATGCCCGGCCGAGCGCGCGTGCAACACGTGTCCGCTCTGGGAAGACTGCAAGGGCGTCGCGAAGACGGCCTGCGCAGGCTTCGTGCGGATCGACGATGCGATCGCGATGAAACGTCGTGTGTCGCTCGACACGTGGCAGACCGAAATGCTCTGTCAGCGGCCGGCCGTGCGCGGGGCGGTCTTTCCGCGCTTCGATCGAAGCACGCACGTCGTCGAGCAGCCCGCGATCACCGGCTGGAACGGCGTCGATGGGCGCTGGTCGCTCAGCGTCGATTTCGGCTTCGCAGCGCCGTTCGTGTGCCTGTGGGTGCAGGAACAGCTCGGCGTCACGTTCGTTGTCGACGAATACGTCCAGCCGCAGCGGACGCTGGATGAGCATCTGCTCGAACTCGCGGCCCGTCCGTGGCCGAGGCCGAGCCACATCAGTTGTGATCCAGCCGGCGCCGGACGGAACGAACAGACCGCCACGAGCAGCGTGCAGGTTCTTCGTCGCGCCGGCTACATCGTGAAGCATCGGCCGAGCCGGATCGTCGAAGGCGTCGAGACGCTGCGCGCCGCGCTCGGGCCGGCGTCGGGTGCGCCAACGCTGTTCGTCCATCCGCGCTGTCGTCACCTGATCCGCGCGCTTCAGTCGTATCGCTACGCGACCACGGCCGCCGGTGCGAGCGAGCTGCCGCTCAAGGATGGCGAGCACGACCACTTGGTCGACGCGCTGCGCTACCACTTCGTCAACGCCCAGGCGCAGCCGCTCACGTCGCGTCGGTACTGATCGTGCGGGAAAGGTGCGACGTCGTGAGCACGCTCACCCATGCAGGTGCCTGGTCCCTCTCCCGACGTACCCGGAGAGGGGGTCCATGCGCACCGCATGGACGCGACGTGCCGCTGAAGTGTCAACTCACTCGACCGGCGAAGCCACGTTTGACCCGTGAAATCCGGCCGGCGCTGTGCAGCGCGCCCGGCCGGCGCAGCGCATGACACAGCAGTGAAGGCTTTATCAATTCGACCACTGCCGTGGAGACGACCATGCCGCTTCCGCTCGACACGCTTCAACTCGATCACCCAGATCTGGCCGACCACGGCTCGACACTTCAACGGCGCGTCGAGCGGCTGCTCACCGTCGAGGGCCCGCGCTACCAGCGCCTGTGGGATTACTACCGCAACCCGGTGCTCCCGCAGAACGGCAACGTGGAAGACTTCGGTTCGGTGCGGCCGTACAGGCAGGCGCAGGAGTGGGGCCTGCCAGCACGCATCACCGGGCTGCGGAGCCGTGCATCGGGCTTCGGTCCGGACGTGGCGGACGGCGTGTCGCGGAAAGAAGTCGTCATTGAGAACGATATCGGCTGGCGCATCGACGCGATGGTCGACGCCATCTTCGGACGCGCGATCACGATTCGGTCGACCGCGTCTGACGCCGAGCGTCGAACAACCCTCGAACGCCTGCTGCGCACGATCATCTCGAAGAACGGCGGGCTCGCATTCCTTCAGAAGCTGGCGCTGCTCGGTGCGGTGCACGGCTTCGTCGATGTGCTGGTGAAGTACGTCGCTCCGCACGACGACATCGAATCGGTGGACGCCGGCTCGGCTACGCCGCCCGATCAACTCGATGCGTCGCAGCTCGGGCCGCAAACGCGTATCGGCACCCATGACGACGCGTGGTTCGAGCGCGTCGCGTCAACCATTCGCTTCGAGATCGTCGAGCCGGCCCGGGCGCTGCCGCTACTCTGTTCGGTCGACGGCGCCGTCGCCACCGGCTACGGCCAGGTCTACCTGGTGCCGCGCCGCTCGCGCCCGAGCGATGCGCGGCGCACGCGCTCGTGGTCGCGCTTCTTCGGACTCGATCGTTCGATGCAGATCGAAGCCGACCACGTCGTCGTCATCGAACTCATCACGCCACAGGGCTGGCAGCGCTACGAAGACTGGCGTCTGATTGCGGAAGGCGCCAACTCGCTCGGGCGCTTGCCGCTCGTGCACATTCAGAACGTCGCGATCCCGTTCGAGTACGCCGGCGCGAGCGACGTCGAACCGCTCATGCCGCTTCAGGACGAGCTCAACACGCGGCTCAGCGATCGCGCGTACCGCATCACGATGCAGAGCTTCAAGATGTACCTGGGGAAGGGGATCGACGAGTTCGTGAACCTGCCTGTCGCGCCGGGCCGGATGTGGAGCACGGACAACCTCGGCGCGGAGGTGGTGGAGTTCGGCGGCGACTCGGCCTGCCCGAGCGAAGACTCACACATCGCCGACATTCGTGAGGCGCTCGACAAGACCAGCGGCGTCTCGCCCGTGGCGGCGGGTGCGATTCGTGATCGCATCGGCAATCTCACCAGCGCCGCGGCGCTGCGCGTGACGATGCAGGCGCTGATCGCCCGCACCGCGCGACGCCGCACCACGTACGGGCCGGCCTTGGCGCAGCTGTGCGAACTGGCGCTCGCGTGGCTCGATCTGGCCGGCGTGCTGAAGACGACGCCGGTCGAGCGCGGCATCGACATCGACTGGCCCGACGCGCTCGGCATCGACACGCCCGAGACTGCGCCGGCCGCGTGAGTCACGACCAACCGTTCTCCCCTTACTGGAGGTCCGTCATGCCCGAAGAAGCTGCCATTCCGTCCGAAACGGCCGTCGCCGTAGACAGTCCCCCGCTGGCGGCGCGTCCGTCGAACGCCGAACTCGCCGCCGATCCGCGCAGCGAACTGCTGCGCCTGGCCAGCATGCTCCGCTCGTCGCGCAGCACGCTGCTGCTGACTCAGTATTTGCGTCTGCGTCGCGCGGCCCGCGCCTAGGCCGGCGGCCAATGCCATCGTCAATGTCACAAACTGTTCACTTCTGAGGAGACTCGCATGCCTTTCACTGGCAAAGCCACGTACTCGGCCGGCGCGACGCTGCCGGAAATCGTTGAAGACCTGTCGGACCTCGTGGGCCTGGCGGCCGCGCAGGAGACGCCGCTGCTCGACGCTCTTGGCGACTCGACGCGGGTGGCGCGGTCGACCGTGCACGAATGGCTCGAAGACGCGCCGCGTCCGACGGGCGTGTCCGCGCTCTCGGCCGTGTCGGCGACGGTGTTTACCGTGTCCGATGCGACGGCGCTCGCCGTGGGCGATGTCATCCAACTCGGTGACACCGCCGAGATGGCGCTGGTCACCGCGGTGTCAACTGGCGACGCCCGCGTTACGCTCGCGCGTGGGTACGGCGGCACGCCGACGTCCGCTTACGGCGACTGGTCGACCATGACGGTCGTCTCCAGCCCGGCCCTGGAAGGAGGCGACGCGCGGGCGGCGCGCTTCACCAATCGCGTGCGCGTCAGCAACACCACGCAGATCTTCAGCGCGACCGTCGAAGTGAGCGGCACGCAGCAGGCCGTATCCCTCGCCGGCGTGCGTGATGAAATCGACTACCAGAAGACACTGCGCCTCCGCGAACTGACGCGCGATCTCGAACGCGCGATCATCCAGGGCGTGGCGCCGACGGCTCACGTCGAGGGCAACGCGACGACCGCGCGCAGCATGCGCGGCATCCTCTCGTATCTGACGACCAACGTGCTCGCACCGGACGACCTGGTGGCCGGTGCGACCTCGCTCACGGAGGCTGTCTTGAATGCGGCGCTGCGTTCGGTCTGGGAGCGCGGCATCGGCACGCCCGACCTGATTGTCGTGAACGGCCGCGAGAAGCGTCACATCAACGAGTTCCTCGCCAGCAACCGACGCTTCGCGCCGTCGGAAGAGTCGTTCAGGAACTTGGTGAGCGTTTACGAGAGCGACTACGGCGTCTGCCGCGTGGTGCTGTCGCGCCACGTGCCCGTGGGCAAGGCGCTGTTGCTGGACAGCTCGCGGGTCGCCGTCGTGCCGCTGGCCGGCCGCAGTTTCCACTACAAGGCGCTGGCCGCTACCGGCGATCGCGAGGCGGGCCAGATCATCGGCGAGTACACGCTCGAGCTGCGCAACGAGGCCGCGCACGGCGTGATCGACGGCCTGGCCGCGTGACACGCTGCAAGCATCTCTCTCCGCGCGGGCGTCACGTCGCGACACCATTCGTGCGTGACGCCCGCTTCTTCCGGACTCGACGAGTCGAAGGAAACGCCATGATCTACTGCAACGATTCCGACCTGCTCGCGTGGGAGCCGAACCTGGCGGCCGAGGCGTCGTTCGCGGCGCAGACGCTGCTTCAGCAGGACGTGACGCTCGACGGTTCGACGCTGATCCTGTCGGGCGACGGCCCGTCGTTCGACGATTCGCGCGTCCGTGCCGGGCACATCGCCGTGCTGGGCGGATCGATGCCGGGCTGCTTCCCGATCATCGCGCTGACGACCGCGTCGCGCGCGGTGATCTCGCGCTCTCACGAGTTGCTGCCCGCCGCGGGCGCGGCGACGCCGGAGAACGCAGCGTCGTTCGCGGTGGCGGTCGGCACCGGCACGGGCATTCCGCTGGCCGTGCGCACGTTCGCGCCGCAGCGGATGGTCGTGAGCGAAGTGCTGCGCAGGCTCGCCGGCGTGGACGAAACACGCGGCGAGACCCTGCTGAACACCGCATCGCTCAAGCGGCCCGCCGTGCTCGGCACGTTGCAGATGATCTACAACGCGCTCGCCGCCGCCGGTGGCGACGGGGCAGCCGAGCTGATCGTCCGCGCCGAGTTGTACGAGCGGCTCTACCGGCGCTCGCTGCGGAACGTCGTTGTCGAGATCGACACCGACGGCGACGGTCGTGCGAACGTGCAGCGGCTGCTCCGCACGGCGCGGCTCGTGCGCGCATGAGTGAGTCGCGCCGCACACGCGCGAACGTGCGGCTAGACGGACGTCCGAATCAAGCCGAATAGCGTCAGTCCTTAACTCGGAGACGAACCATGCTGCTGCAACTGGCCCAAGTCGCCACCGCGGGCGGGCTGTCCGATCTCACGAGCCTCGGCGCGGCCGGGCTGATCGGGGCGATGTGGCTGTGGGAACGCCGCTCCAATGCCCAGCGCGAACAGATGATCGAGGAGGCGCATCAACGCATCCTGGCTGACAAGGTGCAGCTCGATGCGCTCGTCGACCTCGTGAAGCAAAACACCGAAGCGCTCACCCGCCTGATGAACGGCGTGGTGATCGATCGAACGGAGGAGAAGCGATGAACGCGCGACGGTTGCTGATCGTGTGCGTCGCGTCGTGCGCGGCCGGCTGCACGAACATGATCGACGCGGAGTCGGCCCTGATCGAGCAGGCACAGCGCGGGCTTGATCTGACGCGCAGCACGCTGGCCGATCGGGACAAGCTGGCGCTGGCGTCGTTCGAGGCGCAGCGGCGGAGGCTGGACGCGGCCTTCGACGACGACGTGAAAGCCCGGCCCGCGCCGCTCGACGCGAAGTGGGTCATCGAGCACCGCAAGGCGTACGCCGTCGGCATCGACAGCCTGCATTTGCAGCAACTGTCGTGGCTCACGCGGACGCGGACGGACTCGGCCAACCTCGATGCGTCGGCCGAGGCGCTGCGGCGCTTGCAGGCGGTGAAGCAGCTTCAACGCGGACTGGTGTCGGGATCGACGTTCAAGGAGTAACGATGGACACGATGGACATGAAGCCGCTGGTCGAGCAGGCCGTGCTGATCGAGTGGAGCCGATTCGCCGAGGAGCACCCGAAGCTGGCGCAGGTGCTGAGCGAGCCGCTGCTGCTGGCCGGCGTGGAAACGGCATTGCAGAACGACCCGGCGTATCGCGGCGCGATCGACCAGGCCGTCGCGCTGAACGCGGGGCTGGAGGCGATCAGTTCGCTGATCGCGGACGCGGTGAAGCGGTGGTTCGCGAAGCTGGTTTGACGTCGCGGAGGGAACGTCCTATTTCACCACGACCGCGGTCCCATCGTCCTTCACGTCGAAGCTAATGGAGTTGGAGGCGACGTATTGCGGATAGCGATACCTGCCGCCGAAGCCGGCCAAGAACTGGTACTCGTTGGGGGGCAGCGTGAACGCCAGGCGCAATTCGAAGCTGGCATTGGGTTCGAGCGGGATGTCTTTGGCAAACTTCGTCGGTGTCAGGACGGTCCACCGCCACAGATCGCTCGCCCCATTCGTTCGAGGCTCATCGTTCGAATGGAGCCAGAACGGCTGACGCGTCACCACAGCGTGTTGTGGACCGTCCGACGCGCTCAGTCCCACCAGACCGGCTTTGGCCCGCAGCGCCAGCAGCGTAGGCGCGAGATCGTCCATATAAAGCGCCTGAGGTTCGTCGGTCACGTTTTTTACGCAGATGACGAATTCAGGGGACTTCCCGTTGTCGAATGCCGGTGCAATCGATATTGCTAGCCCCTCGTGTGACGGTGACGCTTGGGTGGACGGCACCTCGCCGATCAGTTTGAACTGCTTGATCAGGCCATCTCCGGGGTTCATGGGCTGGTCAATTTCCGTTACGTCAAGCTCGACGCACTTGCCAGACTCGGCTCGCAGTTGCTCTTTCACCGATTCCGAAACGTACGCGACGTAGATGCCGCGGTAGAGTGTGCATCCGCCCCAGCGATCGAAGAAAACGATGCCGCGATACTTGCCGGGCAGCACCAGTCCCGAGTAGCAGACTGTCGCGAGCAATGAGACTGCGATACCGATGATGCAGAGCCGTTTGATCATGGCGCACTCGCTTCGTGAAGCCTACACCTTCAACTGCACATCCTGCCCGACGGCCGACGCGTAGCGGGCGCGGATGGGGTCGACGACCACTCTGACGAATGCCTCCGTCTGCTGTGGCGCTCGGCCGACGAATTGCTTCGGGTCCATGAGCGCTTCGAGGCTCACTTTCGCGAAGTCGGGATCGTTGCGCAACCGCTCGAGCAGGTCGTTCGGCCGGCCGTGCAGTTTCACCTGCTCGGCGGCGGCGAGGCTGTGCGTGCGGATGCGCTCGTGCAGGTGCTGGCGGTCGCCGCCGGCGCGGACGGCGGCCATCAGGATTTCTTCGGTGGCCATGAAGGGCAGCTCGGCCATCAGCAGTGCTTCGATCGTCTTCGGATAGACGACCAGCCCGCGCGAAACGTTCGTCAGGATCAGCAGGCACCCGTCGAGGGCGAGGAACATCTCGGGCAGGCTCAGCCGTTTATTGGAGGAATCGTCCAGCGTGCGTTCGAGCCACTGCTCGGCGGCGGTCGCGAGCGGGCTGCTCACGAGGCTCATCACGAACCGGCTCAGGCCGGTCGCGCGCTCGCAGCGCATCGGGTTGCGCTTGTACGCCATCGCGCTGCTGCCGACCTGCTCGGCCTCGAAGGGTTCTTCGATCTGCTTCGTGCCCGCGAGCAAGCGGATGTCGTTGCACATGCGGTGCACGCTGGCCGCCACGCATGCGAGGTCGCAGGCGATCTGCGCGTCGACGATGCGCGGGTAGGTCTGGCCCGTGACGTCGTAGCTGGAATCGAAGTCGAAGCGCTGGCTGACGGCGGCGTCGAGCGCGTCGCACTTGGCGTGGTCGCCGTCGAAGAGCGAAAGGAACGACGCCTGCGTGCCGGTGGTGCCTTTCACGCCGCGGGCGCGGATGGTCTTGATGAGCGCTTCAACGCGCTCCAGGCCCAGCACGAGTTCCTGCGCCCAGAGCGTGGCCCGCTTGCCGACGGTGGTGGGCTGCGCGGGCTGGTAGTGCGTGTAGCCGAGGCAGGGGAGGTCTTTCCACTTCAGCGCGAACGCGCCCAGCGCGTCGATGGTGCTGGCGAGGCGCGACGCGACCAGGCGCAGGCCGTCGCGGTAAATCATGAGGTCGGCGTTGTCGACGACGTACTGCGAGGTGGCACCGAGGTGGATAATCCCCTTGGCGGCAGGGGCAGCTTCTTCGTACGCGTGCACGTGGGCCATCACGTCGTGCCGGAGGCGTTTCTCCCACTGCGCGGCCGACGCGAAGTCGATGTCGTCGCGCTTGGCCTTCAGCTGCGCGATGGCCTCGTTTGTGATGCGGGTCAGGCCCAGCTTCTGTTCTTCCTCGGCCAGCGCGATCCACAGGTCGCGCCACAGCCCGATGCGGTGCCGCATCGAGAACAGGCGCAGCATCTCGGGCGAGGAATTGCGGGAAACCAGCGGCGATTCGTATTGGTCGACGTTCACCGGCGACAGTGTACGGATCGCGAACGAATTGTTTAGCGACCCGTTTAGCGGCGGGCCGCAGGCCCGCGTGTCGGTGGACGTTCAAGCAATGAGGAAAGTCGAAGCGGAGCAGGAGAACCACAGATGAACACAGATCATGCGACGTGCATCGAGCGTGCGTCGGCATCGCGGTTGCCCCTGCGCTGGACCTGTCGACAGAGCGAAAACCAGATTTTCCTTGCACGCCTCGGTACGCATAGTATCTTGATCGCCGAGGTACACATGCGCATTGAACGCGATCTCATGCGGGGGGCCGGCCCGGTGGCGGTGATGAAGCTGCTCGCCACCGGCGAGCGGTATGGCTACGAACTGGTCGCGCTGCTCGAACAGCGCTCCAGAGGCGTTCTTGCGATGGGGCAGGGCACGCTCTATCCGCTGCTGTACAACCTTGAAACCAAGGGGTGGGTTTCCAGCCGCGTGGAAGTGGAGGGTGCCCGCCCCCGCAAGTATTACCGCCTTACCGACGCCGGCAAGAAACAACTCGCGCGTGAAGTGGAGCAGTGGGAAGCGCTCAAGGGCGCGTTGACCGAACTCGGCGTGCTCGCCGGTTGAGCCGTGTCGAGCGTCTTCAACTGAAGCGATCATCTAACGGGATGCCGACATGCCAGCCGCCACGAAATCAATCCTGGTTCGCGCCGCGCGCACGCCGCTGCTGAAGCTGCTGCGCGGCAAGCTCGCGCCGGCCGACACGGTCGAAAGCCTGCTTGCTTCGAGCACACTCGATGTCGCGGCGCAGGCGCACATCCGCCAGATCGTGAAGCGCACTCGGCTCTGGTCGAGCGAGAAAGTCGACGTAACGCACGAGCTGGTCGCCCACTTCCGTGACGGCGTCGAGGCCGGTGCGACGAGCGCGGAACTGATCGAATCATTCGGCGAAGTACGCACCACCGCCAAGCTCATCCGCCGGGCGAAGGTGCGCAGTCGGTCGATCCTCTGGCACGCGAGGCGATGGTGCCTGCGCGGGGCTGGCGCTGGTGCTCGCGTACGGCGTGCTGGCGGTTCGGTTCTTCATGGGCACGCCGACGCCGAGCACTGATGAGGTGACGCGGCTCAATACGGGGCTCAACGCCGTTCCGGAGTCTGATCGGGCCTGGCCGCTGGTGGAACCGGTGTCGGCGGAGATGGACAAACGGCGTGCGGTCGACATCGCTCAGCGTGCGTTCGACTTCGATCCCGATGTGCCTGTCGACGACCCGCGGTGGACGCAGGTGAAGGAAGGCCTCCAGCGCAACGCTCGCCTGCTCGACATCGCGTCCGACATCGCGCGAAAGCCCAGGCTTGGGTATGAGTTCGGCGAGGTCTCGGCACGCGCCTACTACCGGCGCTACGAGGGCACCGCGCTCGAGCGGTTCTGGCGCGGTTGGCACGGCCCGATGAATCCGATCGAACTGGCGACACCCAATACCGTGCCGATGAACCTCGCGTCGCTCACGCAGTTGCTCGCCGCCGATGGGCGACTGGCCTACCTCGACGGTGACGTGGCCCGGCTCGATCGGCGCGTGCATGAAATCCTCGCGTACTCCCTACTCATTCGTGAGACCCATGTCTTGTACCCGTCCCTGCTAGAAGTCGAAGTACGCGCGCGAGCGGTAAGCCTCCTTCTGGAAGCGTTGCAGGCAGTGCCGGAGAAACCGACAAACCAGCAACTGGTTGGTTGGGCACATGCGTTGTCTGGACCGAAGACGACACTCGATCTGACCGACACGGGCACCCGACGCGACTTCGCTCGCGCGGTGGCTTCGCGTTTGTTCACCGACGACGGGCACGGCGACGGCCGTCTTACGCCCGCGGGCTTGACGGCGATCATCAAGACCGGCGTCTTTGAAACACGCGGCTTGAGTGGCGAGTTCGAACAATGGGCACCACGTCAGCGGGTGCCGATGACGGCGCTTATGCCGCTGTTGGCCTTGAAAGCGCCTTCGCGTCAGGAGGCACTGGCTGAGTTCGAAATGTGGATGCGGCGCAGCGAGTCGCTGCTTGCCGGTCCGTACGACGGCAACGCTTGGTTGAAGCTCTACACGATCGCCGACGCCGGTCGAGGTAACTCCTACAGCGGCTTGCAGCACTTCCTCACGCTGACCTTCGCCGGGCCAGCCGAATGGGAAGCCCGCGCTGCCTCCGACTACCTCATCCAACGTGATCAAGCCGTGATCGCGATCGCATTGATCCTGTATCGGCGGGAGTATGGCCAATGGCCTGAGTCGCTCGACGCGCTCGTACCGGCGTACCTGCCGTCGCTGCCCCCCGATCGCATCGCAAGGGGCGAGGCATGGCGGGAGTGCGCGGTGCCCGCCCCAACGTCGGCCGATCCGAATGCCTTGCGCTTCGTCCCGTTCCATTCGGTCGTCTACGTCGTCCTGAACGGCAAGGCGACGCTTTACGCGGACAACGCCAGCGGCACTGCAAGTCGGACGGTCACGATTCCCGCATCGGTCGATTCGCACTGACCATCGCCAGCGGCTTTACCTTCGCCTACGATCCGGTTATGTCACCGGGTCCGGCCTGAATCGTCAGGTCCAACACGAAAGGTTCATCCGCTCATGCAACGCAAGACGCTCACGTTGATTGTTTCCACCGCCGTCATCACGGCCGGCATGCTGCTTACCGGCGGCGTGCACGCCCAGAACGATGCGCCGGCCAACGCCGCGCCGGCGACGGCGCCGGCGACGCAGGTCTCTGCCGAGACGCTTCAGAAGGTCAGCTACGCGTTCGGCCAGCGCATGGGCGGGCAGCTCAAGAGCGCTGAACAGGAGGGCATCCAGCTCAACGTCGACGCGATCAAGAAGGGTCTGGATGATGCCGTCGCGGGCAAGCAAGCGTACAAAGACGAAGAGATCCAGGCGGCGTTCAGCGAGCTGAGCGCGGCGATGGACGCCAAGGCCGCTGCGGCGCGGGCGGAAGAGGCGAAGGTCGCGGCCGCGGAAGGCGAGAAGAACGCCGCAGCCGGCAAGGCGTTCCGTGACGAGAACGCGAAGAAGCCGGGCGTGACGACGACCGCGTCGGGCCTACAAATTGAGACGCTGAAGGAAGGCACCGGCGCGAGCCCGAAGGCGGAAGACACCGTCAAGGTGCACTACACCGGCACGCTGATCGACGGCACGAAGTTCGACAGCAGCGTCGATCGCGGCCAGCCGGTCGAGTTCCCGCTCAACCGCGTCGTGAAGGGCTGGACCGAAGGCCTTCAGTTGATGAAGGTCGGCGGCAAGAGCAAACTGGTCCTGCCGCCCGAGATCGGCTACGGCGAAGCCGGCGCCCCGCCTGTGATCCCGCCGATGGCGACGCTGGTGTTCGAAGTCGAACTGCTCGGCGTCACGCCGGCCCCGACGACGCAGGCGAGCGAGCCGACGAAGTGATGCGGTCGGAGTCGGAGCCACGAAGGCACCAAGACTACTGAGGTCAGAAATGAGGTCGGTCCTACGCGAATGCGCAGGACCGATTTCGTTTGGCGGGTCGATGCTCAGAAGAGAAGCCACCGATTGGCACGGATGCAAAAAGAGGTTGAGCCACGAATCTTCACGAATCGACACGAATGCAAAATCTGGCTTCGTGTCCATTCGTGAGATTCGTGGCTCATCTCTCACGGGCTGGTAGCCCGTGCAACTTGGCTGATGACGACCATTACCGCAGCCACCATGCCAGATCGATGTCCTGGAAGATGCTGTCGTGCGCCTCGATCTCGGCCAGCTGCACCTTCTCCAAATCGCTCAGCGGCTCCTTCTTCGCGGTCTTCTCGGCGATCAGGCAGAGGCGATCGAACCGCGTCGCGTGCAGGCTGATGCGCTGGATGCCGTAGTCCACCGCGCCCTGGCTGTGGATGACGAACGCCCAATCGGAGCCTTGCAGCAGCAGGAGTTCGCGGGCGGCCTTGGTGAGCAGGTCTTTGATCGTCGCATCCGTGCGCCACGGCAGGCTGTGCAGCAGGCGGAGGAAGTTGCCCTCGGCCCGGTACTCCATTTCCCAGTACCAGCGGTTCTGGTCGTTGATCCAGACGCTGTGGTTGCCCTTCTCGCCCCAGCTTCCTTCGGGCAGACGCATCACCTTGTCCGGCGGCCGGCGATACAGCGCTTCCTCAGCGGTCAGCAGGTTCACCTCGGGATCGTTGGCGAGTGTGAGGATGACGTCCTTCAGGAACTGCGGGCCTTCGAACCACCAGTGGCCGAACAGTTCCGCGTCGAACGGCGCGACGACCACGCCCTCGCGGCCGGTGCGGTTCTTGTAGTCGCGCAGCGTATCCTTCACGACGTTCGCGAAGTGCGTCGCGTGCTTGAAGATCGTGCCCGGGATGTCGTCCGGGTAGTAGGGCTGTTTTTCGCTGAGCGGCGTCTTGGTGCTGGTGACCTTGTAGTACCGCAGGCCCTTCTCGCCGTGCTTGCGGTGGAACTCCATATAGACGCCGTCGCCCGGGTAGCCGATCGAGCCCGACCACACCTGTTCGCTCACCTTCGGGTGCCGCGCGAACGCGAACACTTCCGGGGCCTTCTGCTGCGAGACGACGCCGACGGGTTCCATCGGCTCGCGCCAGCCCTTGTGCTTGTCCCAGTAGAGGATTTGCTCGTTGGCGGGCTTGTAGTCCTGGTGATCGAACGTGCCCATGGGCTGGCCGTTCGTGATGAGGTGGGTGTCGACGAAGAAGTGCGTGACGCCCGCCTTGGCGATAAACGTTTCGACGCCGGCGCGGTGGCGGGCGTTGTCGTACAGCACGCTGGGCAGCCAGTGGTCCCACTCGGGGCGGTACGCGCACTCGGGCAGCCACATGCCGCGGGGCGAGATGCCCAGATGTTTCTTGCTCGTGAACGTGCCGGCTGTCATCTGGGCGGCGAGCATTTCGTCGTTCAGCACCAGCGGCATGTAGCAGTGCGTGGCGTTGCTGGTGAGGATCTGGAGCTGGCCTTCCTTGAAGAATCGGCCGAATTCCGCCGGGATGTCCTGGCCGATGCGTTCGAAGTGTTCGAGCTTCTGGCTGTACCATTCCTCCCAGCGCTTCGCGAGATACGCGAAGTGGAGCTGGTTGCTGCCTTCGAACTCCTTGCGGTCTTCGATGGCGCGGTTGACGCGGTCCTTCAGATACGCGACGAAGCCGGCCTTGAAACGCGGGTGGGCGAGCTGTTCGAGCAGCACCGGCGTGATGCCGACGGTCAGGGCGGCCCGTGCCTTGTGCAGCGCGACGGCACCGACCAAGTCGAGAATAGGCAGATACGTTTCCGCGGCGGCTTCGTAGAGCCAGTTCTCGCCATGCGGATAGGTGCCGTGATGCAGCACGTACGGGAGGTGGCCGTGCAGGACGAAGCAGAGGCTGCCGAGTTTGTCGCTCATGAGTTGGTCGGCAGTGTACAGGATTGCGGTTTGAGCGCGGGGTCGGGGGAAGTCTTCTCGACAGACGAACCGTCGGCGGGGCGCGGACGCAAATCGACAAAAGTTCGCTCCCGGATTGCGTTAAATAAGCTTGCCATTCGGTTCAGCCCTATGCGACGATGAGTCGCGTTGAATCGGTCCACCATCTGCCCCACATCTGTTCACTGGGCCGGGCAACTGATTTCGGCGGGAGGCCAATATGCGGTCTTGGCGCATGGCGCTTCACTCCCTGGAGGAGTCTCTCGACCAAGCCGAACGGGCGGTCGATGAGGACGGTGTCGATCTCGATCTGGCGCTGGCCGCCATGTTGCGGGCACACCAGACGCTCATCGAAAGCGAGCAGCGGTATCACCTGTTCATCGAGCAAAGCAGCGACGGCGTCTTCCGCTGCGACATGCGCGGCCCGGTCGACGTTCACGCCTCCACCGACGAGCAGGTCGAGGCGATGTACCGTTATTCGCACTTCGCCTGGTGCAACCTCGCGATGGCCAAGCTACTGCATTTCGCGCGCGTGGAGGACATCGTCGGCAAGCCGCTGCGCGAGATGATGCCGCCCAGCGACGCCGCCCGCAGCTACCTCCGCCGGTTCGTCGAGAACAGCTATCGAACGGTCGAAGAAGTGACCGAAGACAGCGACGTCACCGGCAAGCCGGTCAAGACGCTGCATTCATCGATCGGCCGCGTGGAGAACGGCAACCTCGTCAGCGTGTGGGGAAAGGTGCGTCGGGCCAAGGTCGAAGAGACCGACGACCCGGAATCCAACGACCCCACCGCGATCGCCGAGCAACTGACGCAACTGGCCATCGTCGCCCAGGATGCCCGCGTGCCGCCCGACCTGAAGCTGGAACTCCAGCGGCTTTCCCGGACGCTGGACCGTCTGGCCGGGCGAACGGATTAGCCCGTCCCCTCAAGGATTGAAGCGAATAAACGAGCGCGGCCGACGGTTTCGTCTGCTGAACGCATGCCCGCGCACTTGTTGGCGAATTTCCATTGTCACCCCGTGCCGACGTCAGTAGGGTGTGAGACGGTTGGGCCAAAGCCGCATCTCACGTCCATGAGTCTGTCGCACGACGACTTCACCGCGCACCTTCTCAGCCAGCTCGACGCTGTCGATCGGCTGGCGCAGCCTCGTGCGCGGGCGCGCCGAGTCGGACGATCTCGTGCAGGAAACCTTCCTTCGCGCCCTCAAAGCCCGCGACACCTTTGAACTGCGTTCTTTCGGCATCCGGCCGTGGCTGTTTCGGATCCTGCACAATCTCTACCTGAACCGCATCCAGCGCGATCAGCGCGCCCCCAAGCCGATCGAAGACGAACACCTCGACGGCTTGTCCGCCGTTGACACGACCGACATCAAGTTCGACGACGACGGCAAGCTCGACGCCGCGATGGCCGACTTGTCGCCCGATTTGCGGTCGATTCTGATCCTCTGGGCCGTCGATGAGTTGTCGTACAAGCAGATGTCGCATGTGCTGGACATCCCCGTGGGCACGGTCATGAGCCGGCTCCATCGGGCGAGAATCAAGCTCAAGGAGCGGCTGGCCGATCATCCGATGGCCCGCCGCGCGCAAACTGTTCAGGAGATCGCCGCAACCGATACGCCGTCATGAAGCCCGACCTGCCGCCCAACTTCGACCCCGGCGATCCCGCGTTGCGGGAAGCCTTGCGCCGATTGCGCGGCAACGACCGGGCGTCACCCGAGCTGCGCACGAAGATCGCGGCGCTGCTTGCGCCGGTCGTGCCGACGGCACCTGTGCCGAGGGTGCCGGTCACGCCCGTGAAGCCTTCGCCGAAAGCCGCACCGACGTGGCGGCGACCGGTCCTGCTGTATGGCGGTGCCATCGCGGCGGCGGTGGCGGTGTCGGTAGCCTTGCAGTATTGGCCCGACAGCCTCTCGACCGACGGCGGCAACGCCTACGTGCAGGATCCGACGGAAGCGTTCTACGCCGCGATGGTCAGCGCCGTCGATCCGACCGCGTGCGCCGCCAGTTCGCAGCCCGAGCCGGTGCTGGTGGCGATCGCGCCGGGTCAGTCGATCGACGCCGCATTGACTGCAAGGCTCGGCCGTTTCGTGCCGCCCATGACGATCGGCGCGGGTTGGGTCGCGGAACAGCCCCGCGTCACCGAAATCGCCGGTCGATCCGGCGCGCTGGTTACGTTCAAGTCGGGCGAACGCGCCGTTACCTTCGTCACGCTCGGCCTCGACGCCTACGCCACGCTGAAGGACGGCCAGTCGTACGACGTCGAATCGAGCGGCCATCACATCTCCGGCTTCGCGATGGGCGGCAACGTCTTCTGCCTGGTGTCCAACTCCACCGTCGCGCCTGTCGAACTTGCCGCACTGCGTGACCACCTGCTCGCTGCTGCAAAATCTGCAGCCAAATCGAGTCCTGCGAATAACTCGTAAGCTTCGTCGGTTCTTTCAAACGACGGCGTTGCTCTCGCGCTACGTGCGAGCGTGACGCCTGTGCGTGAGCCCTCATGTTTTCGGCATGCGCGGCCGCGTGATCGGCTGGGTCAATTGGGACATCACGATGACTTGTTCATCGACGGTACGCACCGCCGCAGGGCGTTTGCGCCTTCGTGTCGAGTCACGAAGTTGCAGAAAGAGAGAGGAAGATGGGACCCCGGAAACTTGCAACGATCCTGCTCGCCTGTTCGACGCTGTGGGCCGCCAAAACACGGGGGGCGACGAGCGCCTCGACGCAGGCGGTCGCCGACGCGTTCTTGCTCGCGGTCGATCCCGCCGGCAACTACGGCGGCGGGGGCGGCATCTCGGTCGCCGGTTCCGGCACCACCGGAGGCGAGCAGCGCTCGCTCATCCGTTTCGACGCGTCGTCACTCAAAACTGCCTTCGATGTCGCGTACGGCGTCGGCGGATGGGCCGTTACCAGTGCTCAACTCGATCTTGACGCCACCACGAACAAAGGCATCGCATTCAACCTGAACGCCGTGTCGGGCACGATCAACACGCGCTGGATGAGCAACGACGCCTGGACCGAAGGCACCGGTCGGCCCATCGTGCCGACGAGCGATGGCGTGACCTGGAACGATCTGTCGACGCTGTCGAGCCCGTCTGATGAATCGACCGGCAGCGCCGCCTTCAACGCTTCGACGCTCGGGCTGTACTCGCTGCCGCTCACGGTCGGCTCGGGTTTTTTGAACGACCTCAAGACCGGCGCGCTGGTCACGCTGCAAGTGCTGCCGGGCGACGGTTCGGTCAGCGGCGTCTTCCACTCGTCCAACTTCGCCTCGGGACACCCGACGCTGGTCGTCGCCACGTCGGCGAGCGTCGTCCCCGAGCCGACGACGCTTCTGCTGATGCCACTCGCGGTCCTCGTTCTGAAGCGCGCACGACACACGGCGTGAGTCGTGCGACTGCTGCTGACTCATATTTGTGCAAAGGAGAGAAAGATCATGAGCCGAACGAACACACGTCGCGCCGCCACGCTGGCGAGTGCTGCCCTCGCTGCCTTGACCACCTCCGTATACGCTGATGGGCCGATCCCCGGGTCCATCGCGAAAGGCCCGGTGACGGTGGAACTGTTGCCGATCGCGACAGGGTTGGTCGCGCCGGAATTCATGCTGGCCGTGCCGGGCGATGCGACGCGGCAGTTCATCGTGGATCAGCCGGGCAAGGTGTTCATCCGGCAGGGCGGCTCGGTGCTGCCGACGCCGTTCCTGGATGTCAGTTCCACCAGCGCCACGCCGCGCGTCAGTGGCGCTGACGCCAGGTTACGACGAGCGGGGCCTGCTCGGGCTGGCGTTCGATCCCGGCTTCAACAACCCGGCCAGCCCGGGCTTCCGGCGCGTGTTCACGTACACGAGCGAAGTGACCGTCACGGGTGCGGCCGATTACCCGCAGATCAACGGCACGCCGAACCACCAGAGCGTGCTGTCGTCGTGGCGCGTGAGCACGGCCAATTCGAACGTCATCGACACGAGCACGCGCCAGGAACTGCTCCGCTTCGACGAGCCGCAAAGCAACCACAACGGCGGCACGCTGGCGTTCGGGCCGGACGGGAATTTGTACATCTCCACCGGCGACGGGGGCGGCGCCAACGACGGCGTGCCGGCCGGCAACGCGCCGGGGCACAACCAGATCACCGGCAACGGCCAGGCGACCGACACGCCGCTGGGCAAGATTCTCCGCATCGACGTCAACGGCACGAACAGCAACAACGGCAAGTACGGCATCCCGGCCAGCAACCCGTTCGCCAGCGGCGCGGGCGGGCTGAAGGAAATCTACGCGTATGGCTTCCGCAACCCGTACCGCTTCAGCTTCGACGGCTCCGACCTCTACGTCGCCGACGTGGGACAGAACACGATCGAAGAACTCGATCGCGTCGAACTCGGCAAGAACTACGGCTGGCGCTACAAGGAAGGCGGCTTCTTCTTCGATCCGAACAACCCCAACACGGTCAGCGCGTCACCCATCCCCGGCGTGACGCCCGCGGTGCTGCCGACGCTCACCGAGCCGATCCTGCAATACGACCGCGACGACCTCGGCGTGGTCAAGCGCATCGCCATCGTGGGCGGCTACGTCTACCACGGCTCGCTCTTCCCTGAACTGCAAGGCAAGTACGTTTTCGGCGACTTCTCCAGCGCGTTCGCGACGCCCAACGGAAGCCTTTACTACGCCGACCTGCTCACCGGCGAAATCCGCCAACTGAAGATCGGCCTGAACGACCGCAATCTGGGCCTGTTCGTGAAGGGCCTGGGCACCGACGCGACCGGCGAACTGTTCCTGCTGGCGAGCACCGCACTTGGCCCGTCCGGGACGACGGGCGTGGCACTGGCGATCGTTCCCGCGCCGGAGCCAAGCGTGATCGGGCTCGCCATCCCGGCCGTCCTGGTATTGCGACGTCGACGTTGAAACACCGACGTTGGAGGGCTGGGAAAGGGCGTCCCGCGTTCGTCAACGGTCCCGACGGCGCGGCGCCTCTTTTTTGTCTGCAAGCCGAGCGGTTCCCCCATCGATCAGTACAACGCGACCCTGTGGGCCGCTAAACGCCTGTAGGTCGCTAAACGTTGGAATGCTTCATGCCGTGAAAAGCTGGCGTTCATAGAGCTGCTTGTAGATCTCACAACTGCTCAGCAGTTCGTCGTGTTTGCCAACGCCGACGATCTTGCCGCGTTCCATCACCACGATCAGGTCGGCTCTCAGGATCGTGCTGAAGCGATGGGCGATCACGAACGTCGTGCGGTCCTTCATCAGCCGCGTGATGGCCTGCTGGATGAGGTGTTCGCTTTCGGCATCGACCTGGCTGGTGGCTTCGTCGAGGATGAGGATCGGCGTATCGCGTAGGATCGCCCGGGCGATGTTCAGTCGTTGCCGCTGGCCGCCGGACATGCCGCTGCCGAGGCCGTCGAGGGGCGTGTCGTAGCCGTTCAGCTTTTCGGTGATGAACTCGTGTGCGTACGCCTGCTTGGCCGCGTCGACGATCTGCTCTCGCGACTTGCGTTTGTCGCCGTACGCGATGTTCTCGGCGATCGTGCCGGGAAAGACGATCGCTTCCTGCGTGACGATGCCGATCATCCGCCGCAGACGCCGGATGGGCCAGTCGCGCACGTCGACGCCGTCAATGCGGATCGCGCCGCCCGTCGGCTCGAAGAAGCGAGGCAGGAGCGAAAGCAGCGTCGTCTTGCCCGATCCGTTGCGGCCCACCACGGCGACGCTCGTGCCCTTGGGAACGGTCAGCGAGACGTCGTCCACCGCGACGCCCGACGCACCGAGGTAGCCGAAGGTGACGTGGTCGAAGGCGATGTCGCGGGTGAAGGCGAGTTGCCAGTTTCTAGTTTCGAGTTGCGAGGCGGATGTTGAACTCGCAACTGGAACCTTGGAACTCGGAACTTCCTCCGGCGTCTCCAATACCTCGAATATTCTCCGCGCCGCGGCGTTCGCGCGCTGGATCACGTTGTTCAGCTTGCTGATCCTTCGCAGCGGCTCGGCCGTCGCGACCAGGCACATCATCAGGGCGATGAAGTCTTTGCTCTCCAGCGTGTGGGAGCGGAAGACGAGGATCGTCGCGAACATCAGGATGCAGCCTACCGCGGCCAGGCCGAGCATTTCCAGCAGTGGCGTGCTCCAGGCTTCGTACCGCGCCATCTTCCGCTGGTCCGACAACAGTCCTTCCATGATGTGCCGGTACCGCCGACGTTCGTGCGGCTCGGCGGCGGCGCTTTTCACCACGCGGATGCCGGTCAGCGTGCTCTCGATCTGCCCCAGCATCCGGCTGTTCTTCTCCAGCGCGGCCCGCATCGTCCGGCGCACTTTCGTGCCCAGTTTCCGAATCACCGTCACCATCACTGGCGTGAAGACGATCACGAAGATCGTCAAACGCCAGTCGATAATCAGCGCGACGGCTAGTGAACAGACGGCCGTGATCGGCTCCTGAATCGCCTTGCCGAGCACGGTCTTGAAGCCGTCCTGTAGGCCTTGCGCGTCGGTTACGAGGCGCGCGGTCAGGTCGCCCGTGCCGTTCTTCGCGAAGTAACTCACGGGCAAATGCAGCACGTGGTGATAGAGCTTCTTGCGGATGTCGTTGATTGCGGCAATGGCGCAGGAGTCGGACAGGTATTCCTGGAAGAAGCGTGACGTCGAGCCGAAGATTCCAAGTACGAAGATGAAGGAGAACACGACGCCGACAGCCCATACTGGGTCGGTCGGCACGACGCGCGCGATCGAGTGAGCCGAACGCCAGTACCACGGCACGTCATGGCTGGCGAGGTCGGACGAGACGACGCCGTTGAATTCTTCGGGCGTGAGCGTCTGCCCGACGTGGAAGCGCGTGCTGATTTCGGGCTTGGCTTTGGTGACGTGAACGGTGTTACGGTCCCATTCGACGCGTGTGCCGTAGGTCGTCTCGAAGATCTTCTGATCGACGTAGCCGGGTACGGTCTGGTTTTCGACGAGCACGCTGAGCAGCGGCAGCAAGGTCGCGAGTCCGCCGGCCGTGAAGATGCCGGTGAGGAACGCGCACAGGATGGAGGTCATCACCGTGCGCCGGTACGGCCACAGGAAGCGGCAGGAGCGCCAGAAGTCGGTGTTCGACTTGCTGCGGCGACGGGCCATGGGATCGGTTAAAGCGGGAGCGGAAACGGTCACGGTCGAGGATTGTGCTCACGTCGCGTGCAATGTCGATACCTTGATTCGGTGGTTGGGCGGTGACGTGGTTCAGTGGTTAGGTTGCTCCACCCGTGCAGTGCAATCGCTGAACCACATAACCACGCAACTACTTAACGGACTCGCCTCTCGACATCCGGCGAGCTGCGTCGACAATGCGTCAGATCATGTCGCAGATGATTCCCCTCTCGAAGCCGGACATCACCCAACGTGAGATCGACGCCGTCGTGGAGGTGATGCGCTCCGACGTCCTGAGCATCGGCCCGAAGCTGGAAGAGTTCGAGGCGGCGTGCGCGAACGTCGCTGGCCGGCAGTTCGGCGTGGGCGTTTCCTCCGGCACGGCCGGCCTGCACTGTGCGATGCTGGCGGCGGGCATTCGGCCGGGCGATGAGGTCATCACCACGCCGTTCAGCTTCGTCGCCAGCGCGAACTGCATCCTCTACGTCGACGCGACACCGAAGTTCGTCGACATCGACCCGCGCACGCTCAACGTCGACTTGGACAAGCTGGAAGCCGCCATCACGCCGAAGACGCGGGCAATCATTGCCGTCGAGGCGTTCGGGCATCCGGGCGGAATGGTCGAGGTCGAGAACTTGGCGCAAGAACGAGTTGGTATTGATCGAAGATTGCTGCGAAGGCTTCGGCGGCTCAGAAGGCAAGCGGCCGATCGGGTCGTTCGGGCGGGCGGGCGTGTTCGCGTTCTATCCGAACAAGCAGATCACCACGGGCGAAGGGGGCATGATCGTCACCGACGACGAGAAGTTCGCCAGCAGTTGCCGCGCGCTGCGCAACCAAGGCCGCGAAGGCATGGCGTGGCTGGCGCATCAGCGCCTGGGCTATAACTACCGGCTGACGGAAATCTCGGCCGCGTTGGGCGTGGTGCAGGTGCAGCGGCTGGACGAGATTCTCACCAACCGTCGCCGCGTCGCCGCGCTGTACATGGAGCGGCTGATGACCAACCGCTACCTGATCCTGCCCACGCTCGGCGAGGACGACAAGATGAGTTGGTTCGTCTTCGTCGTGCGGCTCAACGACCTCTTCGAGCCGGGCGATCGCGACGCGGTCATGCTGGAACTGCGCAAGCAGGGCATCGGCTGCAACAACTACTTCCCGCCGATCCACCTTCAGCCGTACATGCGCGAGAAGTTCGGCTACAAACCGGGCGACTTCCCGGTGTGCGAGTATGTGAGCGCTCGCACGCTGGCGCTGCCGTTCTTCGGCACGATGACGCGGCAGCAGGTCGACCACGTCTGCACGGCGCTGGAGGAAATCCTCGACGCCGTGATGGTGACGCGGAAGGCGCGGTGAGGAATGCGGATTTCGAATTGCGAATTGAAGTCGCGCGACTGCCTACTTGAGTAAATCTGCAACCGCGATCGTCACGCCCGGGCGGTTCAGGAGTTCGATCGATTGATTGGCGTTGAAGTCGGTGCGGCTGGCGTAGTGGCAACTCGCGAGTTTGCCGGAGGGGTTTTGCGGGTCGCGGTAGACTTCCACCTGATCCGTCTTCAGGTTCACGATCCAGTAGTCGGTGATGCCGGCCATCGCGTACTTGCGCAGCTTGATGCCGCTGTCGTGCTTGTACGTGCTCGAACTGACCTCAACCAGTAGCACCGGCAGCGGCCAGTTCTCTGATGGTGTGCCGCGGGGCACAGGCAGCAGCATGAGATCGGGATCGGGCGCCGAGTTCTTGTCCAGCTTCAACGTGCCTTGAACGACAACCCAGTCGTTAGGGAGCGCGATCCGTTGAAGCTGAACAATTCCGGCCGTAACCGCAGCCATGTGCGGTGTCGCCTGGGCGTGCATGCGGTAGATCCTCCCGTTGAGCAGCTCCACCCGACGACCGTCGAACAGGCCGGCCTCGGACATGCGGAAATACTCATCCACCGTGAACCGCGTAGTTGGATTGGTGACACGGACCATCGACTGAAATCATACCGCGGGATGTCGCGGTCGAAATGGGAAAACCGACCAACGAAGAAGGCGTGTCGAACAGCTCGACACGCCTTCTGGCTTGATTCAATTCACTTGAAGACCGTTTCAGGCGGCCTTCGTGCTGCCGATGCCGGCGGGGGTGTAGGCCTTGCCGAGGTGGGGCCTGGCCAGTTCGACGATGGCGTCGAAGGCGGCCGGGTCGGCGATGGCCAGTTCGCTGAGCATCTTGCGGTTCAGGTCGATGCCGGCCAGCTGGAGGGCCGGGATGAAGACGCTGTAGCGGATGCCGCGCTGCTTGAGGGCGGCGCTCAGACGCGTCACCCACAGCTGGCGATACAGGCGCTTCTTCTGCTTGCGGTGCTCGGTCGCGTACCGGCCGGCCTTCTTCACGAACTGCTTGGCCAGGCGATAGATCGTACCGGGACCACCGACAAAACCCTTCGCGCGCTTCAGCAGACGCTTGCGCTTGCGGGCGTGGACGACGCCACCTTTGACTCGAGGCATGATGCCTTCCTTTCGAACCGGGGATGTTGAGCCGGAGGCACTTTCCCTCGCGCGGATGCGATGGATGGCACGGCTGCACCGGGAACGCCCTGGTGCTTGAATCGCCAAGCCGCGAACGGCTTAGGCGTTATTTCGTTTACTTGGTTTCGGTCTTCGTCTCGGCCTTGGCCTTGAGGGCGCGCTCGGCGGCGACCTTGGCGGGCTTGAGCTTCGAGAGGCCCAGGAACCGGCGCAGGTTCTTGGCGTGACCTTCGAACATGATGAACGGACGACCGAGGCGGCGCTTCATGTTGCCGCTGCGGACCGAACGCCGGTGGCTGTTGAAGCCGCTGCGGCGCTTGATCTTGCCGGTGCCCGTCACCTTGAATCGCTTGAGCAGGCTCTTGTGCGGCTTGTAGCCGCGGTTGACCTTGGTCGTCTGAGGCATCGAAAGCTTCCTTCTCAAAAAGTCGAGCCGGGCAGGTTAGCAGAAGGGGCTGGGGTCGTCCAGTGTGGATAACTCGGAATCGGGCGGTGGCACTGGGATGCTGTCAGGACGAGCCACCCGCGATGAACCTGCCCGGACGGTCGGGGAAACACGCCAGGGCTACGGAAAAGCACTAGGTTTTCGATGACCCAGGATTCTATTTTCGCCGCGAAAGCCGCCGCCCATGATCGGCGTAGTTCAGCGGCATCGGGCCGACTGAGGAGTCGAAGACGCTTTCGGAGAACGATCATGGGTACCGAAGATGTGGCCGCCGGAAAGGTGAAGCAGGTGAAGGGCAAGCTCAACGACATCGCCGGCGCTGTCAAAGGCGATACCGGCCAGCAGGTGAAAGGGAAGGTCCAGAAGGCGGTCGGCAAGGTGCAGGAGGCGCTCGGACGCAAGCCGAAAGACCCGGGTCGATGAGCACCGCTCGACGAACTGCACTGAAATCGTCAAAGAGAGCCGCTCCTCTTGCGGGGCGGCTCTCGGTGTTTCCGATACGCCCAAAGGACGCAGTCAATCCTGCCTCGCGCGGGACAGCCGCCTGAGCGTGGTGCAGCCTTCCTCGTTAAAGAAGTCGGTCAGCTTCGACTTTGTGAGCAAGGCCGTCGCCTTTTCGGCGTTCGTGAGTTGGACGGTCTGGTCCTTGCCTTCGTTGTCGACCTCGCCCGCCAGCGTGCCGGCCTTCACCGCGTCCGCGAACGGCTTCGCGATCGCCGGCGCGAGGTTCACGGCCTGATCGTCGTGAGCGCTCAGCAGGAACAACTCCCAGTGGTCGGGTTCTTTCGGGTCCTCCTTGGGCGCGAGCAGGTTCATCACGTAGCGATCGCCGATCTTGCGGACCTTCGCGGTCGACTCCACCAACCTGAATGCCTGCGCGTCCTGTTCCCAGTCGATCCGACCGACGGCAATGTCCCCCTCGCCGATCGACCGCAGTTCGATGGCCCGCTTGTGTTCGTCGTCGCCCTCGATCAACCAGGCGCCGTCGAGACGGGCGATCGTCTCGCGGATCGCCACGTCGTCGGCCGGCAGCGGCGAGCCGATCGGGGCGCTGCTGGTGACGGGCGTGCAGCCGATCGACAGCAGGCCAACAAGTGCGAGCATCGAGAACAGGATGTGACGCATGCGGCGCCTCCGAGGAAGGGTGCGTGCATCATCGCATCGCACGGCCGGGTGCGATAGGGGACATGCGTCACTGACGACGCGGCGCGGAACCGCGGGTGCAGAATCTTAGTAGAACGCTGGTCCGTGCGACGTCGAGATGCAACGCGGCCCTGCGGGCCGCCGCCAAACGGCGGGGCGTTAGCGGTTCTCAGTTGTGGCGACGGTCGACTCTTCGTCTTCCATGCCCGCCGACGCCGCGACTTCGCGCCAGTTGGTCTCGGGGACGTTGCTGAGCGAACGCGCCTTGATGCGATCGTCTTCCGCCCGCTTCAGTTCGACGTACTTCGACACACTCAGGTACTCGTAAATCGCCAGCAATCGGCAGAACACGTAGCCGGGCTGGCCGTCGAGGAAGCCGGCCTTGAGGATGTAGGCGTACAGGAACCGCAGCATCGGCCTGAACGGCAACTTGCGGCTGAGGTTCTTCAGGCGGCGCCGCTTGCTGAGTTCGGAACCGATGGCCGCGTTGTCCGCTTCCGCCCGGCGGAACTGCACGGCCGCTTCCCAGTTGGAGTAGCGGTTGTGCTTCTCCATGAACGTGTGAATCGTCGGGAAGGCGAAGTGCAGCATGTCGTTGTCGAGGTAGCCGACAGGTCCGCGCGGGACGACGTGCTCGTGCACCTCGTTGTCGCCCGAGCCGGTGTTGCCGACGCCAGTCAGTTGCTCGTATTCGCCGAAGCCGCGCTTGATGAGGCGCAGGTTCCACGACGGGTAGTAGCCGCAATGCTTGATCCACCGGCCCATGAAGATGAACCGGCGATTGACGTAGTAGCCGACCTTCTTGGGGTCCTCGATCGACCGTCCGATCTCGGCGGCGAGGTCGGGCGTGATCCATTCGTCGGCGTCGACGATCAGTACCCATTCGTGCTTGAAGTCGACGTGCCGCAGTGCCCAGTTCTTCTTCTTGGGCCACTGCCCGTTCCAGTCGAACTGCACGACCTTGCAGCCGTACGCCTGCGCGATTTCGACGGTGCGGTCGGTGCTGCCGGAATCGACGATCACCACCTCGTCCGCCCATTGGAGATGGTCGAGGCAGCGGGGCATGTTCGCTTCTTCGTTCAGCGTCGGAATCATCACCGACACCTTCATGGTGCCCTTGCGTCGCACGACGCCGCCGGCGGGATCGGAGACGACCTCCCCGCGCGACGCCTGCACGGCCAGCGGGTCGGGCGGGGCGTCGACGATCGCCGGGACTTTCGGGCTGCGCAGGTCGAACGGGGTATGCTGCTCGGGCGCGACCAGCGAGTGCGACATCGTCGGCCGCTCGGTGCGCTTGGCGGGCTTCAGCGAGACGTTCGAGGCCCCCGTCGCCAGCGGCGGCAGGGTGGGGGCGGGCACGGCCTTGCCGCGTTCCATCTCCGCGGAAATCTCGCCCTCGGGCTGGCTCAGGCCCGCACCAGCCAGCGTCGGCTCGGTCTGGTTCAGCTTGCGCAGCCGGCACAGTTCCTGGTACTTCGTCTGGATCAGGAACTCGTACGTGCTGATGAAATTGCACAGCTTCCAGCCGGCCCAGCCGTCGAGGAAACCCAATCGCAGCACGTACATGTAAAAGAATCGCAGCACCCACGACACGGGCAGCTTCGGCACGACGCGGCTCTTGAGGAACCGGCGTCGCGCGACGCGGTCCTTCATCATGCCGCCGATCCCGGGCCAGTCCTGCGGGTGCTCGAAGATTTCGCGGGCTTCCAGCGAGCTATAGCGGTTGTGCTTGGCGAAGAAGTGCTCCAGGCCGCGCCGGTCTTCGTGAATAAGCAGGTGCTTCAGATACGAGGTGGGCCCGTCCACGATCATGTGCTCGTGGACCAGGCGGTCTTCGTAGCGCGCCTTGCCGGTCTTGAAGAGGCGCAGGTTCCAACTCGGGTAATACCCGCAATGGAAAATCTTGCGGCCCAGGAAGACGAAGACGCGGTTGATCTGGAAGCCCGAGGCTTCGACCGTGTTCGGGTCGCGGTTGACGATCGTCAGGATCTCGTCACGCAGTTCGGGACTGACCGATTCATCCGCGTCGAGGATCAGAATCCACGGGCTCTCGAAGGGCAGGTTGTCCAGCGCCCAGTTCTTCTGCTGGGCGTAGCCTTCCCAGGCGTGCGAGACGACGACCGCGCCGTACTGCTCGGCGATCTGCACCGTGCGATCGGTGCTGCCTGAATCGACAACAAAGATGCGGGTCGCCCAGCCGCGCAGGCTTTCCAGCGTGTGCGGGAGGTTCAGTTCCTCGTTGAAGGTCTGGATGAGGACGTCGATCAAGTTAGCGGACCCTCGAGTCTCCATCCCCAATGGCATTCACTGGCCGAGAAACGCCGGAGAACTATACACGTGGGAGTTGTCCCGTGATACTCCCTCGCGTGCCTGACATGACCGGCCAACCGACCGTCCTCCACCTGACCCTCGCCAGCGATGCCGGCGGGCTCAGCAGATACATCATCGACCTGAATCTTGCCCTGCGTGAGCGCGGCTGGAACTCCGTCGTCGCGGGGGATGAGGGCGTCTGGCAGGACCGCTTCGACGCTGCCGGCATCGAGTACATCCACATCCCGCTGAAGGCAGGCCTGAGCGGGTTCGCGAAATCGGTGGGACGCGTCCGAGAAAAGCTGGCCGGCCGGCGCGTGGACCTCATCCACACGCACTACCGCCGGGCCACGCAACTTGGACGCTGGTTGCAGCGTTCACTGCGCTCGCCCGCGAACAGTCGGCCGCCGCTGCTGTACACGCTGCACCTGTCGCATATCAATGTGAGCGGCCTGCGTCGGCTCTTCAGCGATTTCGGCGACCACACGCACTGCGCCAGCGCCGACGCCCGCGAATGGCTGGTGTCCGAAGCTCGCGTGCCGGAAGGACGGATCAGCCTGATCCCGCATGGTATCGACGTGGAAACGTATCGCGTGACGACGCCGGATGAACGCCGCGCTGCGCGTGCGAGGTTTGGCTTCGCGGACGGCGACGTGGTCATGTGTTTTGTCGGAAGGCTCGACGATCCGAAGAATGAGGCCTGGTTGCTGGATGTCGATCAGGCCCTACAGAACCTCGGCGTGAAGCACGTGAAGTTCCTGCTCGCCGGCGAAGGCCCGCACGAGGCGATGCTGAAGGCACGCATCGAAGCCGAAGGCCGCGCGGGTCGCGTGTACGTGCTCGGGCATCAGGAGCCGCTGCCGATCTACCAGGCCAGCGACCTGCTGCTGCTGCCGAGCAGTCGCGAAGGCTTCAGCCTCGTGTGCGCCGAGGCGATGAGCACCGGCATCCCGATCCTGCGCACGCGCACCAGCGGCACGCACGAGCTGGTGATCGAAAACGTGACCGGCCGCAGCGTGCCGATCGACAACGTCGCCTTCACCGCGGCGGCGGTCATGCTGGCACAGGACCGCGAACTGCTGAAGCGTCTGGGCCACGGCGCGGCCGAGCACGTGAGGCGCTACTTCACGTTCGAGTCGCAAGTCCGCGCGACGCAGGCGCTGTACGACAAGCTGACAGGACTGAAGACACTCGGTGGAACTGGCGCGCGTCTGGTCCCTTCTTCCGGTACACCGGGAGAGGGATAGGGTGAGGGCCGGAGCGCTTTCGACGACGCACCGAGCAGACATCGCGAAGACCCTCACCCTGCCCGCGACACTTTGTGTCCTCCCGGTGTACCGGGAGAGGGTTCTGAATGCTCACGCCTTCCCGGCCTCATACACGCCCTTCACGGTCGACCCATCGTCCGTGCCTGCCGCGTTCTTCGGGCCGAGCTTCCACAGCAGCCAGTCGTCGTTGTCGACGAACTTCTCGCGCTGGCGGCTCCACTTCATGGGCAGGCGCTCGTTCAGCTTCTCGATGAACGGCAGCAGCGGCCGCGTCGGCGGGTGACGCTCTTCGTGCCTGTCCAGGGGGATCTCCGCCCAGCCGAACAGCTTGCGGTAGGGCGCGAAGCCGAAGCCGTCGAAGAAGTGTTCGCTGCCGATCAGCGGCATGTACCATAGGCTCGGCACGCCGTGCGGATTCGGCTTGATCGGCACTTCGGCCTCGAGCTTCTTCAGCATCTCCAGCGCCAGCGTGTCTTCCTTGCCCTTCAGATGCTCGCGCAGCAGGTCGAGCGTCGGGAAGCTTACCGGCGTGCTGACGAACAGAACGGGCTTACGCTGCTGACGCGCCAGGATGATTTCGTGCGGCGTGCCGACGCTGTAAATGTTCGTGGGACAATACGCGATTACGAAGTCGCTGGTGTCGACCATGCGCAGGTCGATGTGCAATGCGGGCCAAAACATCTGGGCGCACTGCGAGCGTTTCTTCGCGCCTTCTTCGCCTTCCGCGTAGGACCAGTGTTCGCGGGCGCCGGTGGTTTTCTCGTCCTCGCGGCCGTACTCGTGCAGGCCGCGGACTTCGGGTTTGAACCACGGGTCGAAGGTGGTGACGCCGAACTCGCGCAGGAAGTCGCCCACGCGGTTGCGCCAGCCGAGCTGTTTCTCGGCCGCGCGGGAAGCAACGAAATCCATCGGACCCGACAAATAGACGCGGGCGTCCTGTAGCAGATTCGGGGGTGGCAACTTGTTCGGCATGGTCAAACCTTGTGCGGTATCCTAGCAACTGCCCATGCCCGAGGTCTTCACTAACCGTTATCGGTTCAACGATCGTGCGGCCGTCCCGACCGCGCAGGCGATACAAGCCGCGCTGGCCGACGCGTGGGGGGTGGCCTTCGGCATGGAGACGCAACAGGCCGGCTTCCACGGCGCGCTGCGCGACTATGCGAAACTGACCACGCCCGCCGGCGAAGATCCGATCTGGATCTTCTGGGAAGCCGAGCGGCCCGAGGTCGAGCTTCAGGTGATCGAACCGATGGCGCAGATGATCCCGTGCAACGCCGCGCTGGCGAAGCTGGGCGGCACGCCCGAAGCGCCCGACGCCTTTTGGCACGCCCGGGCGGCCGGGCGCATGCAGGCGAAGATCAACAAGATCGTCGTGATCGCGATCGCCGTCGCGCTGGCCGTGCTGGCGATTGTGAAGTTCGGCTGGTGGGGCGTGCTCGCGGTCGTGCTCATCATCGTCCTCGGCGCGGCGCTGTTCGTATGGATGCTGGCGCAGGCGTTCAAGCACTGAGGATGGGATGATGCTGTTTCCGTCGATACCGCTGATGACCGCGTTCCTCGCCACGAGCCTGGCGCTGGCCGTGACGCCGGGGCCGGGCGTGACGTACATCGTGACGCGCAGCCTCGCGCACGGCCGTCGCGCGGGGATGGCCAGCGTTGCCGGCATCGCCCTGGGCAACCTCGCCAACGCGCTGGCGGCGGCGCTCGGGCTGGCGGCGTGGTTCGCGGCATCGTCGCTGGCGTACGACATCGTCCGCTACGCCGGGGCGGCCTACCTGATCTACCTCGGTATGCAGGCGCTGCGCGCCTGCGCCGTCGCAAGCGAAGCTCGCCCGATCGAACGGCATCACTTCCGCGATGGCCTCATCGTCTCGCTGCTGAATCCGAAAACGGCCATCTTCTTCGTCGCGTTCCTGCCACAGTTCATGGGTGGACCCGACGCCCCGAACGCCGTCGCACGCGGCGCGGCGCTCGGCACGACGTTCGTCCTGATTGCGGCCGTCACCGATTCACTCTACGCCCTCGCGGCGGGCAGCGCGTCGGCGTGGACGAGCGGACGAAGCATCGCCATCACCCGCTGGGGCCAGCGCGTCAGCGGATGCGTCTACCTGCTGCTCGGTGTGTGGGCCGCCCTCACGCGTGGGCCGCGGGCCACATCAACGCGATGATGCTTACGCCCCGACGCCCGTCACCGTGAACGTCCAGTTCGGCAGGTTCGGGTCGTTCGTCGGGATCGTGATGGTCGCGGTGCGCGTACCCTTGGCGGTAGGCTTGAAGCTGATCGTGAAAACGAAGCCGTTGGCGCTGGTCGGCTGCGTCAGGATGAAGTCGCCCGGGTTCGCGCCAGCAATCTTCACGAACGGCGAGCCGGTCAGCGACAGGTTGAAATACTGATCGAGCGTCGCGAGGCCGAAGCTGCTGGCGGCGCCGGTCACGCCCACCGGGCGCGAGCCGAAGTTCGTGCCGGTTGCGGTGCTTGGCGTCTGGTTGGGCTGCAACTCCACCGAGTAATTCGTGCCGCCAAACACGCGCAGCCGCGGCGGGTTGATGGCCAGCACCGACACCACGAAAATCAGCGTGCTGTTGGCCGGAATCGAGCCGTTCGCGGTCGAGCCGTAGCCGAGGCCGGGTGGAATCACCAGCACGCGCGTCTCGCTCAGCTTCATGCCGGCGACGCCCTCGTCCCACCCCTTGATGACCTGCCCTGCGCCGAGCGTGAACACGAACGGCTCGCGGCCGGCGTTGAGCGAACTGTCGAACTTCGTGCCATTCGTCAGCCAGCCGGTGTAGTTCATCTTGAGCAGGTTGCCCTTGGCTGTTAGCGCCGTGCCCGTGCCGGCAGTGATCGTCGACTTCTGTAGGCCTGTAGCCGTCGTCGTCAGCGTCGGCATCTTCACGGTCATCGTCGTGGCCGTGCTGATGCTCGTCTTGTGGTTCGTCGAGCCTGCATAGGTGGCGGTGATGGCGTGCGGGCCGGTGAACAGCGGCGTGGTGAGTGCGAAGGTCGCGACGCCGCTGGCGTTCAGCGTGGCCGTGCCGAGGACGGTCGCGCCTTCCTTGAACGTGACGGTGCCCGTGGGCACGCCGCTGCCCGGCGCGACCGGCTTCACGGTGGCCGTCAGCGTGACGGCCTGCCCGAGCAGGGGCGTGAGGCTCGACAGCGTGAGCGTGGTCGTCGTCGACGCTTGCGTCACGGCGTGGCTCGACGCAGCCGACGTGCTGGCGGCGAAGTTCGTCGTCGCGGCGTACGTTGCGGTGAGCGAGGCCGTGCCGACGGCGAGATTCGAGATCGTCAGCGACGCCTTGCCCGACGCGAGGGCGACCGTGCCGAGGACGGTCGAACCGTTCTTGAACGTGACGCTGCCCGTGGGCACGCCTGCGCCCGGCGCTTTCGCGAGGACGCTGGCGGTGAGCGTGAGGGCTTGTCCGTAGACCGAACTCGCGACCGACTTCGTGAGCGTCGTCGTGGTTTGCGCGGCGTTGACGGCGTGAGCGATCGTGGTCGAGGCGCTGGCCGCGAAGTTCGTCGTTGTCGCGTAGGTCGCAGTCAGTGACGCGGTGCCGACGCTGAGGTTCGAGACCGACAATGAGGCCTTGCCCGACGCGAGCGCGACGGTGCCGAGAACGGTTGCGCCGTTCTTGAACGTCACGCTGCCCGTGGGCACACCCGCGCCGGGTGCTTTCGCGAGGACGCTGGCGGCGAGCGTGAGGACTTGTCCGTAGACAGAACTCGCGAGCGACTTCGTGAGCGTGGTCGTGGTGGCGGCCGCGTTCACCTTCTGGGCGACGATTGGCGAGGTGCTGGCGGCGAAGCTGGTATTGCCCGCGTAGACGGCCGACAGGTTGTGGGCGCCGACCGTCAGCTTGCTCCAGGTGAAGGTCGCCTTGTGCGCGGTGTTCAGCGTCGCCGTTCCCAGGACGGTTGCGCCGTCTTTGAAGGTGACGGAGCCCGTCGGCGTCGCGGCGCCGGCCGAGACGTTGGCGGTGAGCGTGACGCTCTGCCCGAAGACGGCCGGGTTGGCGTTGGAAGTCAGCACAGTGCTGGTCGCGAGGGCCAGCAGTCGACGGGTTTCAAGGCTTTCGGTCCAAGGCCGAAGGATCGGGGCGGTCTGCATTCTCTGGCGTCTCCTGGAAGACCGTAGGGTTACTCGCCCGCAAGCCGCGCCGTCAATGAAGAAGTGGGGCTGAAGGATCGGGCGACGCGCGGCGCTGCGAAGCCGCACAGGATGCGTGGGTCGTGGGGACGGACCGGGTTCGGCCGCAGGATCGCGCCAGACAAAAACGCCCAGCGATGGCCATCGCTGGGCGTGGGGGAAGACGGTCACTGCAAATTTCAGCTCTTCCGGACGACAGCCTTGTACACCTCGGCGGGGGACACCGGCGAAACGTGCCCGTCGGCATAGAGCATGTTCATGAACTGGCCCTTCATGGCCTGAGCCTTGGTGATGCCGGCCTTTGCGTGGCGGGCGATGTCCATGCTGGAGCCTCCAGCGCCGTAAACGGGCGACGGGGTGTATGGAGGCACCTGTAGATTCGGGTTGACGGTGCCGTTGGCAAGGAGGTCGGCTTCGTAGATGACCAGCACGTCCCAGATTGCATCCGTCACCACGCCGCGCTCTGAGCCGCGTCGACCCCAGACGGATTGCTTCTTGTACTCACCCGGCGTGCCGGTGCTGTCCGCCGGGTTCCAAGTGTACTGGTTCATGTCCTTGGTCTTGTACGTGATGTAGTAATCAACGCGGTCCTGCATGCCATAGCCGGAGTATACGTTGTCTGCCGCTGCGGCACTGGCTGTGCTGCTGTACTCAGTCGTCTTGGCCCAAGAGGGGCAGCCCCACAGGACCGAACTGCGCCGGATGGCGGCGATGTCTGCGACGTTCGTGAAGTCGCCGTTCTTCAGACCCTTGTTGAAGTACTTCGCGATCATGTCCGTCCATCGACGCTGAATGGTCGTCTTCCCGGCGATGACATCGCGGGCGTCGCGCGTCAGCGGCCAATAGCCTTTGTACTCTTGGGAGTAAAACTGAAGACCAATGCCGATCTGCTTCAAAGCTGCCATGCACTTGGTCTGATTGGCAGACCGTCGCGCCGTGTTCAGGGCTGGCAGAAGTACGGAGATCAGCAATGCGATGATGCCGATCACCACCAACAGTTCGACCAGTGTGAAGCCTGTGCGGCGGGTGCTTATGGCCATGTCATGCCTCGGGTTAAATCGTCCCAGCCAGCCCGGTAGCGCGGGAGCGGACGACAAAGTTTAATATTTCTTGGTCGCCGACGTCAAGGAAAATTATAGAAGATAGAAAGTGAGCGCGACTCGAAGGGATTCGCCCTTTCGCGGGTTGTCCGAAGGGCTCTTTCTGTTCTTCAAACCGCCCGAACGACGCGGAAATTCTCGGCGTTTTGACTCTTCGCGATCTATTTAGGATTCCACTGCCACGTCTCGGGCACGCCTTGACGATCATGCTGATCTGCAATGAACTGATAGTGCTATTTCGCTGGTCCATTGGGATAAGTTTCGTTCTGTATTAATTTTAAGGATAAAGTCGCGATTTTGCGCCGATCGCCCTGAGATCTTCGTGTCCGTTTGCCGCCCCGTCGTCCGCGGCGGAGGATCAACATTGCCCGATAAAGCGATTTTTGAAGCGGCAGGCGGTTTTCCTCAAGAATTCGCCCTATACGATCGTGCAATCCCACAAGAAAAGATTGCAGTTTTGAGAGGGTCGATTTACAAATGAGTGACAAGGTTGTGATGTGTGTTCTTCACGGACCTTGTTTGGCCGTTCCGCGTCCGAAGGTGTGTTGCTGTTCACGGGAGGCTGTTTCGGATGGCTTGGCAGACCGGACATGATTCGCCTCGAACCGCCACCCCGACGGCTGCCGTCGCGGGCGAGTTCGGCGACAGTCCGCTCGGCCGCTCCGAGAACTCCGGCCGCCTCCTGAACGCCGGCCCCGACGTCCCGGCCATGGTCGGCCAGTCCGAAGCCCTCGCCTTCATCCGTGAAACCGCCACCAGCATCGCCGCCCGCAAGTGCACCGTTCTCGTCCTGGGTGAAACCGGCACCGGCAAGGAGATGCTCGCCCGGCACATCCACGCCCACTCCGACCGCGTGACGGGTCCGTTCGTGCCGGTCGATTGCTCGGCCCTTACCGATACCCTCTTCGAAAGCCAGCTATTCGGCCACCTGCGCGGCTCGTTCACCGGCGCGGTCCGCGACAGCCTCGGCTTCATCCGCAGCGCCGACGGCGGCACGCTCTTTCTCGACGAGATCGGCGAACTTTCGCTGCCCCTGCAATCGAAACTGCTCCGCGTCATCCAGGAGCGCGCGGTCGTCCCGGTGGGCGACACGCGAGCCAAGCCGGTCGATGTGCGACTGGTCTGCGCCACGCACCGCGACCTCCGCAAGATGGTCGCCGACGGGCAGTTCCGTCAGGACCTGTTCTTCCGCCTGAATGTCGTCAGCCTGCACCTGCCGCCGCTGCGCGAGCGTCGGGCGGACGTGCTGCCGCTGGCGCAGCATTTCCTGACGCTACAGGCCGAACTGTACAACGAAGCCGCCCGTCGGATCGACGCGGGTGCGGCCCTCGTGCTCGAAAACTACCCTTGGCCCGGCAACGTGCGTGAACTGGCCAACGCAATCGAACACGCCCACGTGCTCACGAGCGCTGGCGGAACGATCACGGTGGCCGAGTTGCCCGATCGACTGAAGGCGTTCGCCTCACCGCGTGCGATTTCGCAGCCGACGGACGACGCGGTGCCGCTCGAAGGCAACGTCGCCGGTTCGCTCGAAAGCGTCGTCGACCTCACGCTGGCCACGCTCGAGAAGCGGGCCATGCAGGAGGCGCTGCGTCGCACCAAGGGCAACAAAGCCGCCGCCAGCCGGCTGCTCGGACTGAATATTCAGCGGTTCAACCGCATGATCGACCGTCTCGGCGTGCTCGCCAAGTAGTCGGTCCGAAACGATCGTTGGAGAAAACCACCCGCTCGCGAGTTCACGCTCGCGGGCGGGTGTTTGTTTGGGGGACACGCCGATTCGTAAACAAGGCGAGACACGGATCGCCCCGCATCAAACGAATCCACACGAATGCAGGTCGGGCTGTCTACGACCACTTTTGATCGCGCGGTTCCAGCGGCTTTTGGTAGCGTGCGAATTCGGCGTCGTTGGTCCCACCTTGATGTTTTCTGGGTCTCTGGGCGTCTTGGTGGCTCTGAACCCTGTCTGCCTTGCTCGTGGCCCTCCCCGTCCTCACAATACCCAAATGCTTCAGAGCAACCTGCCCCGTGACGCGGACGACGACGTCCAGCGTCTGGGGTGGTGCCGACTCGTCCTGTATTGCCGGCCGCTCCTGTGGGCGAGCTTTGTTCTGCTTCACCTGCTCTGCTTCAATGGCCTGTGGCGGGTCGGGCTCGATTCCGCCCTCTATCGCGGCATTGGCCACTCGCTGGCGTCGGGGCAGGGATACACGTTCAACGGGGCGGCAAATGACTTCGCCTACCCGGGCCTGCCGGGCATC
Organism: Tepidisphaeraceae bacterium; assembly: GCA_047600945.1. Classification (GTDB taxonomy): domain Bacteria; phylum Planctomycetota; class Phycisphaerae; order Tepidisphaerales; family Tepidisphaeraceae; genus JASGKC01. The sequence continues at coordinate 906,354 of JASGKC010000001.1, forward strand.
CTCGCGGGGTTGGAAGTCGTCTTCGGTCCGTCCGCCGTCCCCGGCATCGTGCTGGTGAACCTGTGCTCGCTGGCGTCGCTCTGGATCATCGAAAAGCTCGTCCGCCTGCATGCCTCGCCTTGGACGGCGCTTACCGTGACGTGCGGCGTCGCGTTCAACGGCTGGTTTCTGCCCAGTTCGCAGGAACTGATGACCGACACGCCGTTCCTGCTCGGCGTCGTCACCGTGCTTTACGGATGGGAACGGTACCGGCGGAGCACGAATCGCCACGACGCAATCGGCCCGGTCATCACGCTCGTGCTGGGCCTGGCGTTCGCGCTGGTGATGCGTCCGACCGGCTGGGTGCTGGTGGCGTCGTGGGCGATGTACTGCACGTTGAAACTCATCTGGCCGCGCGCGGGCGTGCGGCGGACGCCTTACCTGCTGGGCATCGCCACGGTGTCGCTGGTGGTGCTGGCGGTCGCCTGGCTCGACGCGGGCCGGCTCATCCTGGGCGGCGAGTACAAGGTCGAGTTCGTGCATCGGCTGTCGGAGTTGCCGACGCTGGTGTCGCCGCACCGCATTGCGGGGATCGCCCACGACGTCAACAACGCCTTCTTCGGCCAGACGATGGGCCCGCCGGTGGTGGCGGTGATCGTGGCGCTGGGGCTGCTGTCGACCCTCGTGCTGATCGTCCGGCGGAACCTGCTGTGGGTGTTGCCAGTGCTGGTCATGCTCGGCGTTGCGCTGGTGGCGTCGAGCGTGCCGCGCTACTACCTGTTCGTGCTGCCGACGCTCTGGCTGGCGTGGGTGAAGTTCTGGGAACTGGTCACGAAAGTCACGCCGCGTGCCTGGAAGCAGCCGGTGCTGGTGGCCGGCGTGATGTTCCCGGTCGTGATGAACAGCGGCCGGCTGTGGGGCATTGTCAGCGAACAGCGCGCGCCCGACGTGGCGGCGCTCACGAAGGGCGTCGACCGCGAAACCGCCTTCTACGCCGACTACCGCGACGGCACGATCCCGCGTCTGCGCAGCATCGCCGCGATGGTGAAGCAGCACGTCGGCCCGGGCGACATCGTCGTCGCGCCCGATGCCAACATCGTCAGCTACTACAGCGGCCGACGCGTCGTCGGCGAGCGGCAAATCCTGTTCAACAAAGCCGTCCGCAAGGCGCCGCAGTTTGTTCACGACTTCAACGCCTCGGGCAACGTCTATTTCGTGTTCCCGTGGCAGTCGTACAAGAACGACCCGCAGGTCATGCAGATGATCAAGAAACGGATCATCGTGCCGATGCAGGTGATCGCGCGGCAGGGCAAGGATTACCTGGCCAAAGCGACGGTCGTCATCCCGCCGGCCGGCATGAACTGGATTAACTACCACGCCAACTCACGGCACAGCGCCGACTACGTGCCGTCCACTACGCCCAGCACGCAGAAGGTCGTCAAGAAGAAGCCGACCACGAAGAAGGCCACCACGCATCCGACGACCAAGAAGGTGAAGAAGCCGACGACCAAGCCGACCACGAAGAAGGCGGTCAAGAAGCAGCCCACGACGAAGAAAGCGCCGACGAAGCCGGTCAAGAAGAAGAAGCCTGCGCCGACGACAACGACGTCGAAGAAGAAAAAGAAGCCGGCGACGATGCCGGTCGGGCAGTCGGGGGTCGACCCCTCCGATCATTTAGCCGCGGTGCTCGCACCACGGGTGTGTGCCAGTCACCTTCTGCAAGTCGAGTGTTCGTCAGGCGCGGCAAGCAATAACGTCATGCTGAGCGTACTTGCGAAGCATCTGGCGCCTATCGCACGTCCATCAACTTTCGTTTGGCGCCAGATTCTTCGGTCGGAGTACCTCCCTCAGAATGACGCAGTTGCCGCAACTCGGACCGACAGCGGCCCGTCCTTCCCCTTCATCCCCTCCCTGTTCAAACCCTCGTCGGCTTCGTAGCATCCCGCCCTCAACCGAAGCGAACCATGAATCTTTCTTCCGGCATCCCCACGCTGAAACAGCTCGACGAGCTGCGCGGCACCGACTACTACCGCGACCACGAACGCTCGAACGCCGCCTTCCTCGAGCGCCACGCGGGGCCGATGAAGTCGTACCGCGCCAAGTGGGAGTACGACCCGTACCGGCTCTGGTCGCGGCGCTGGGAGTATCCGTACGTGGCCGACCGCGTGCTGACCTTCGCCCGCCAGAACGAGGGCCAGCCGCTGCGGGTTCTCGACGCCGGCTCGGGCGTCACGTATCTGCCGTACTACCTTTGCCAGCGCGTGCCGGAACTGTCGGTCGTCGCGTTCGACTACGACACCAGCTACGTGCCGATGTTCGACGCCATCAACAAGGCCGAAGGGCACAACCGCGTGCAGTTCAGCACCGGCATGATGCAGAAGCTCCCGTTCGAGGCCGGCAGCTTCGATGCGATCGTTTGCGTCAGCGTGCTGGAACACACCGACGAGTACGACGTCATCCTCAGTGAGTTCGATCGCGTCCTGCGCCCGGGCGGGCAACTGGCCCTCACCTTCGACCTGTCGCTGGACGGCAAGTTCGAACTCAGCAAACCGATGGCCACCAAGCTGCTCCAGCGCATCCTCCAGTCCTACACGCCGGCCGACGGCGCCCTCGACCCGGTGAAGGAACTCGATCGCATGGACAAGCCTGATGGTCTGCTCAGCACCGACGCGATCAAGAAGACGAACCCGGAACTGCTGCCTTGGCGTCACCCGCTGTTGAAGGCCGCCAAGGACCTGATCGAAGGCCACGGCTGGACGGGCGGGTTCCGCAGCAAGTCGGTCTTCTGCCTGGATGCGAGGAGAAGATAGCCACGAATCTCACGAATCGGCACGAATCAGAAGGGAGATCGGGAGATGCGCGAACTGATTCACCGTGACGAGGTCTACCTGATCGTTGGCGCGGCGATGGCGGTGTACAACGAACTGGGAAGTGGCTTTGCCGAAGCCGTTTATCAGGAGGCGTTGCAGATCGAGTTGGCGGCGCGGGGGATTTCGTTTGCGGCTCAAGTTCCGCTTCGCATCAGCTACCGAGGTCAAATGCTGTCCTCGAAGTACTTCGCCGACCTCGTGTGTTTTGGCTCCGTCATTGTCGAGTTGAAGGCGCAGCGAAACCTCGAAGGCTATGAAGAAGCTCAAGTTCTCAACTATCTCAAGGCGACTGGGCTTCGCGTCGCCGTCGTCATCAACTTCGGCGACCCTTCCGAACTCAAATGGAAGCGTTACGTGATCTGACTCCGTTCATTCGTGCAGATTCGTGAGATTCGTGGCTTCTCCTACTCACCATCCCGAAACCCTCCGCCCCCGCGTCCAATGGCGCTGGTTCTTCCTCGCCGTCGGCGTGCTGCTGGTCGTCTACGGGTCGATGCTGAACCCGTACTGGGTGCCCAGCGGCGACGGCGACGTCTACACCGCCATCGCGCGCTCGATCGTGCAAGGCCACGGCTACCGCTTCAACGGCGCCAAGGCCGCCATCGCGCCGCCGGGCTGGCCGCTCGTGCTGGCGGCGGCGATGAAGCTCTCGCCCACGTTCCTGTTCTTCAAGCTGATCACCATCGGCTGCATGACCGGCTCGCTGGCAGTCACGTTCTTCATCCTCCGCCGATTCGTCTCCGACAGGCACGCGGCCGGCCTGGTCATCCTCACCGGCGTTCTCGCGCCGCTCTATCCGTTGACGTTCTGGACGCACACCGAGGCGTTGTTCTGCCTGCTCGGCTCGGGTGCGATCTTGCTGGCGATGCGCATCGCGGAACGACGCACGAGCACGTTTTCGGCGGGAATGCTCATCGAACTCGTTGGCATGACCGCGTTGCTGGCTGCCGCCAGTTTCACGCGCTGGCCTGGGTTTTTGCATGCGGTGCTGATCGCGGGCGTGCTCTTGCGCGGCACGCCGCGCGAATGGCTTTCACCGGCGATGCGGCATCGGCTGGTCGCGCTGGTGCTGGCGTGTGTCGCGTGCGGCGCGACGTTCCTCGGCACGCGGTACTACCTGTCGCTCACGCCGTCTGAAAAACGCGCAGCCACTGCCGCCGGCGCGGTTGAAGAACGGGAAGACCCGACTGTCATCGCCAGCGCGACGACTGTGCCGACGACCACGACGACCGCCGCCACCACCGAAGCCACGCAACCGACGACGGCGGAACTCGTCGCCGCCGGCAGCGACGACGACCAGACGCCCGAAGTGAAGGTCGGCTTCTTCAGCGAATACCTGTCCCGCGTCGTCAATGCCGGCCGCTGGTTCGCGTGGTTGCTGTGGTATCCGACGCGATTCGGCCAATCGGTGCCGGTCATCAACTTCGTCGGGCAGCTGTGCGGCTGGCTCGCGATCTTTGTCCTCATCGCCACGCTCTGGACGGGCGTGCGGCAACGCGAATGGTTCTGGGCCGGTCTGGCGCTCTACACGGGCGGCCTGATCGTGATCTGGCCGAACCCGAACGCCCGTTACTTTGTCCCTGTCGCGCCGTACGTGCTGCTGGGGGTGGTGCTGGGCCTGCACGCGATCGGCCGAGAGATGCAGTGGTCGCGGTGGGGCCGAGGCGTCGGCATGCTCGTGCCGGTGTTCGTCGGCAGCGTGATCGTGACCAACGTCGCGCTGTTGACGATCGACATCGTCGTCATGCGCAGCGGCAAGAGCTTCTACCGTGTCTACGAGGGCGGCGCGAACGAGCAACTGCTGCAAATCGCCGCGTTCATCAACGCCGACCCCACGCCGGGCCGGATCGCGGCCAGCGAGAAATACGTCAATCTCGGCAAGCCGCGTTTCAGCAAGTTCGGCATCCGTGCGATGCACCTGCTGACAGCTCAGCCCGTCATCAGCACGCAGCGCCGCAAGGCCACGACCGAACGGCCCACGCGCGAACTGAACACTTGGGCGGCGAAGAACAGCATCAGCTACTACGTCTTCCAGGCCCCGCTCGAGCCGTGGCGGCTGTGGCATTTTCGCCTTCCGCACTGGTTGCAGGCCAAGCTGAGCAAAACGCCCCCCGGCCCGGCAACGGGCGGATGGGAGCTTTATAGCTACCGTCGCGGCAAGGGCTTGCAGAGCGTGCCACTGCCGCAGGCGGACGAACTGGTGACGCGGGTGCCGGGGCTGTGAAGGGGATTGCGAATTGTGAATTGCGAAATTCGAATTGCGGAATGACGCCTCAAGACCTTCAAGCCCGCACGCGAACCTATTCGCATCGTTGTGTTGATGTCGCTGAGGCGCTTCCTGCCACACGGTTTGGACTGTACGCCGCTGATCAATTGCTTCGTTCGGGCATGTCAGTGGGATCCAACTACCGTGCGGCCTGCCACGGACGCACGAAAGCTGAGTTTTGCGCGAAACTCGGTATCGTGGAGGAAGAACTCGACGAAACGTTGTTCTGGTTCGATGCGATTCTCACGCGCCGTGTCATGCGCGAAAAGCGATTGCAGCCACTTGTCGCCGAGGGCGATGAACATCTGAAGATCGTGGCGGCCTCTCTCCGGACGGCGAAGCGAAATAAACCATGAACGACTGGGCTCCGACAATTCGCAATTCGCAATCAGCAATTCGCAATGTGGTTGTTCCCGTCGTCGCCGGCATCGGCAACGCGCTCATGGCCGTGCCGATGGTGCGGCAACTCAAACTGGCCAAGCCGGACCATCGCCTGACGATCCTCGCCCGCAACGCGCCGATGGGAGAAGTGTTCAAGCGGCTGCCGGAGGTCGATGAAGTTGTCCTTTGCGGCAAAAGCGCCTGGCGGATGATCCGCGAGGCTCGCCGACGCAAGCCCGACGTCTATGTCGTGCCGTTCCCGTCGAATCGCTGGCAGTACAACGCACTTCAGGCCACCAGCAAGGCCCGGCTGCGCGTGATGCACCGTTACCCGGTCGGCCACGCGACGTCGCTCGCGATGCTACCGGCCAAACGCCTCAATGCCGACCGGCAGATGCACGACGTCGTGCAGAACCTCATGCTGCTCACACTGCTCGGCATCGAGCCGGACATGGACGACAAGCCCACGTTCGCGCTCCAGCCCGCCGACCACGGGGCGGCAGGGCAGTTGCTTGCGGGCGTCCAGCTCGGCGCAACAGCCCGTTTATCGTCGTGCACGCGGGCAGCGCGCAGACCGTCCTCGCCGCAGCGAAACGCTGGCCGCCAGGCAACTACGGCATGTTGCTCCAGGCGATCAAGCGCGTCTTCAAGATGCCGGTCGTGCTCGTGGAAGGCCCGGACGAAGCGGGCGTCGCCGCGGAAATCCTGAAGCACGCGCCGAAGGACAAGGTCGACGTCCGCGTCATCAAGCTCGAAGGCCCGCTCGGCGACGCCGCGGCGCTGCTCAGCTACGCCAAGGCGTACGTCGGCTCCGACAGCGGCTTGGCCCATCTCGCCGCCGCCGTCGGCACGCCGCCGGTGACGCTCTTCGCGCCGGCCGACCCCAACCGCGTCAGCCCGTACGGCTACCGCGGCCTGGTGGTGCAGGTGCAGAAGATGTGCAGCCCGTGCTTCATGTACCCGTGGGAAGCGACCAAGCCGAAGATGCGCTGCACGCCGCCGTATTGCATCGAGGAGATCGGCGTGGACGCGGTGATGCACAAGTTGCAGCTTGCGATGGCGTCCCGAACAGAGCCGAAGACTAACACCCCGCGTCACTGATCGCAGATGGAACACGGTGAAGGGCAAGTTTCGCCTGCAAACGACCGCGTAGCGGACGGGCTGATGCCGGTCTGGTTGCACATGGTGCTATTTGTGTGCGTGAGTTTTGCCGGGGCATTCGGACTGATGTTCATCGGCCAACGTATCTCCGACAGGTTTGCGCTGAGTTCGGGTTGGGCAAATTTGGTTGTCGGTGTTGCGTTGCTCATCGGATTCAACGGGGCGGGGCTTTCGTGGCTCAAGTTGGTCTCTGCTCGATGCGCCAAGTGCCGGGGTCGTGCGCTCGGCAAGTTCAATTCCGAAGGGCTCGCCTATCGATGCGAACGCTGCGGGCACATTCGGCAAACACGCTTGAACGCTGATTAACACAGGCGGCATCCATTTCGTCCTTGCGGAAACAAATCTTCCGAGTCTTGAAGCTGGCCTTGCTGGCCGTCGTGCTGGCCTTCGTCGCGTGGTCGATCGTGAAGTCCCTGCGTGAGGTCAAAGACTGGACGGCGCTGAGGCCCGACTGGGGCTTCGTCGCCCTCTCGGGCCTCGCGCTGGCTGGCGTCTCGGTTGTGCAGATGCTCGGCTACAAGGCGCTTCTCAGCGCGTACGGGCGCGGCCGACGCTCAAGCAGATGGCCGCCATCGCGTGGTTGCCGCCGCTCGGGAAGTACGTGCCGGGCAAGGTCGTCGCGCTGCTGGGGGCGATGGCCATGCTCCGCCGCGTCGGCGTGCAGGCGGCGGTCGCGGCCAGCGTCGTGCTGATGCTCGATGCGCTGGCCGTCCTCACCGGCCTGATCGTCGCCACGCCCACGCTGCTGCACCCGGCCATCGTCGCCAGGTACGGCCCGCTCGTGTACACGGCCGTCGCGTGCGTGCTGGTCGGCTCGGTCGTGCTCCATCCGCACGTGTTCGTCCGATTGCTCAACACGCTGCTGAAGAAGATGAAGCGCTCGACGATTCCGCACGTGCCGAGCGTCATCGAGTACCTGCCGACGATCGCCCTGGCGTTCGCGCAGTGGCTGTTCGCGGGGCTGGCGCTGTGGTGCATGTGCCGGGCGTTTGTGCCGGGCCTGGCGATCGCCACGCTCGGCCCGCTGATCGCGGCGGCCGCGGGGGCGATGACGATCAGCTACCTCGTGCTGATTTCGCCCGGCGGCGTCGGCGTGCGCGAGGGCATTTACTTGTTCATCCTGCCGCTACTGCTGGGGACCGGATCCGGCCCGGCCGTCGCGCTGATCGTCCCGGCGATGCGCCTCTGGCAGACCATCATCGAAGTCGTGCTGGCTTCGCTCGGCGCGGCGATCCTGAAGAGTGATCCGCAGCTGAGCGGCAAGACGTGATGTCCACGAAGGGCACGAAGGGCACGAAGAAGATCCATTCAGGATTCGGTCCGGGTCGGGAGATCGAACGAACTGAGCCTGAGTTAGGGACGTATCACCAGCACGACCTGCTTGGCGAGCCGGTTGGCCAAACGGGATGGAACTGGGGTGCCTGCATCTCATCAATCTCCATGAAATTCCTCTTTCGTGCCCCTTCGTGTCCTTCGTGGAAGACCCCGGATTTCGCACAAAACCGCTTCACCCGATCGCTGTCTACCGGCACAATGGCACGCTTCACCGGGAGATTCTTCACCATGAACCGACTGCTCCTCGCGACCGGCGTTGTCGCCCTGGGTCTGCTGACGACCGCTCTGCCCGCCGAAGACATCGCCGCCAAACTGCGCGGCGACGCCCCAGCCACGCCCACGAGCCGGCCCACCGTGCCGGCCGCGCTGGGCGAGGCCTTCTCGTCCGAGGTCGCCGGCATCAGCGTGCGTCCGCCGGCCGGGGGCGACATGACCCGCGCCGAGGGCGTGCTGCGTGACGAGGTCGTCCGCTACGTGAACCTCGAAGAGCAGTGGAGCTTCATCGTCTCGCGGTTCGTGCTAAACGACCCGATGCCGATGTTCATCGAGCCGCAGAAGACGCCCGCCGGCGCCGATCCGACCGCCAAGAAGCAGGTGAAGGCCGACACGTCCGTCGGTTTCGCGCAGGCAGCCGCGGCGCAGATGCCGAACGAGACGCCCGGCACGCTGCTGCGTTTCGAACTCGTGCCGCTCGCCGGCAACGATGGCGCCCTGATCGCTTCGCGTTTCAAGGATTCGCAGGGCCGGCCGCGCGTGCAGCAGCAGGCGATCATTCGCAAGAACGACCGCATTTATTACGTGCTCACCTTCACCACGCCGTGCTCGGACGGACCGGTCGAGGATGACAAGATGGTCCGTCAGGCCGCCGACCGCTTCGGCGAGATCGTCGGCACGGCCAAGCTGCTCGATCAGGAACAAATCAAGTCCGATCAGACCGACCGCCTCATTCGCACGCGGGCGCTGATGGTCAACTGGACCGAGCAGAAGGTGAAGGCGCTGCTCGTGCCGCAAACGTGGACGCGCACGCTCCGCGACGGCAAGGACGTCGGCTACAGCTACATCGTCGAAGAACCCGCCGACGAGCTGCCGCGCGCGGGTGTGATCCCGAAGCCCAAGCGCGCCGACCCGACCGGCATTCGCGTGGGCATTCGCTCGCGGCTCGTGCAACCGACGGGCGAGACGATCGACACCGAGAACTGGTACTGGCTCGGCAACGACAAGCGGCAAGAATCCTTCAGCGCGCAGACCGTCGTGACCGACAAGGCCGGCAAGGCCGGGGCGTTCGCGGTCGAGCGCGGCAGCATGACGCGCACCGCCAAGCCGCAGGTCGACGCCGAGACGGACAAGTCGGGCAAGTTTGCCAGCATCAAGGACGACTACAAGCTGCAAGTCTGGACGCTCTCGCGCAAGGTGGCGCTGCCGCCGCTCTCGCGCGACCTGCCGCCGTTCTATCTGCCGCAGGCGTTGCAGCACCTGCTGCCCCGGCTGTTGCCGGTGGGCGAGCCGCGGACGTACCTGTTTGCGCTCTACGTCGGCAGCGAGCGGAACCTGATGATGGAGTACGTCGACGTGCTGCCGGCCCAGCAGGTGGACTTGAACGGCAAGTCGGTGCTGGCCGTCCGCATCCGCACCCGGCTCGGCCTGGAAGGCCCGGCGACCACGCACTTCGTCAGCGTCGACGGCCAATGGCTCGGAACGAGCGACGAGCGTCTGAAGACCACCACGCTGCCCGCCGACGAGGCCACGCTCCAGAAAATCTGGAAGAACGCCAACCTCACCCGCCCCGGCGATGTCAGCGATGAAGGGCCGAAGTGAGGCGGCCAATTTTCGATTTTCAATTTCCGATTGCCGATTTAGAGAGGAGTCACCGCGGAGGCTCAGAGCACGCCGGCAAGGCGGAATTTTAGGCTTTTTCTGAGCGTTTTGAGACTAGAATGGGTCTGGAGAGGAAAGGGCAGCGATATCTGCCTTCGGAATTCACCTCTGTGCCCTCTGCGTCTCTGTGGTGAATTCCGGTTCGGGAACGCCCATGCTGAACAAGCTTTTCAAAGTCGCCACGCTGTGCGTGCTGGCCCTGATCGGGACGGTCGGGCTGATGTTCTATCGCATGCAGACGGAAAAGGACCGGCAGATCAAGGAACAGGCGATCAAGATCGAGCAGCAGAAGCTGGTGATCGACCGCCTCGGCGCCGATCGTCGCGTGGCCGACCTGATCGTCACCAAGCAGACGCCCGGCGGCGTCGGATCGCGGCCGACCACCGAGGTGCTCTTTCAAGAATACGACCGCGACGGCAAGCCGCTGGCGCCGCGCTTCTTCACGGTCGACAACGACGTCATCCACGTCAGCGGGCTGGTCATCAAGTTCGAGCAGAAGTACGTCGAGGAAGGCACCGACCTGCGCGGCCGATCGATCCTGCTGTTCGACAAGATCTACGGCGACCACGAAGGCCGCGACCACGGCCAGCCGCTCGATAAGCCCGGCCAAGCCCCGCGCATCTACCAGACCGCCTACACCAGCCCCGACGTGCAGAAGTTCGAGCAGGACTTATGGGGCAAGTTCTGGACGATGACCAACGACGAAAGCCTGCGCAAGAGCCTCGGCGTCGACGTCGCGTTCGGCCAGAGCGTCTTCACCAAGTTCCTGCCCGGCAAACGGTACACGGTAAGGCTGCAGAACAACGGCGCAGCCATCCTGGAAGAAGGCGACCTCCCGCCCGAAATCGGCGCGGCCCTTCAACGCAAAGCGCTCGGCGGCGAGATGAAACTGGGGACGTGAGTGACGAACGTCCTTCTGCGAGCTGTCAAAAACAAAAGACGCCCACGGATGGCCATCCGTGGGCGTCTTTGTTTGTCACAAGTCGAGTCGATGAACCAAGGCTACGCTCAATCCAGATTCATGCTCATCAGGAACTGAGCATTGCTCGGCACCTTCTCGAGTCGGCCCTTGAGCAGTTCGACCGCTTCCACCGGGTTCATGTCGCTCAGCACGCGACGCAGGCGGTAGACCAGTTCGAGTTCCTTCGGGTCCATCAGCAGTTCCTCGCGGCGGGTGCCGGAGGAGTTGATGTCGATGGCCGGGTACACTCGGCGGTCGACCAGGCGACGGTCCAGGTGCAGTTCGGCGTTGCCGGTGCCCTTGAACTCTTCGAAGATCACTTCGTCGGCCTTGCTGTTCGTGTCGACCAGCGCGGTGCCGAGGATGGTCAGGCTGCCGCCGTTCTCGATCGCGCGGGCGGCGCCGAAGAACTTCTTGGGCTTCTGAAGAGCGTTGGCGTCGATACCGCCGGTGCCGATCTTGCCGCTGTGCGGCGTCTCGGCGTTGTGGGCGCGGGCCAGACGCGTGATGCTGTCCAGCAGGATCACCACGTCGCGTCCGAACTCGACGTACCGCTTGGCCTTCTCGATGACCATGTCGGCCACCTGCACGTGACGGCTCGTCGGTTCGTCGAACGTCGACGACACGACTTCCGCCTTCGTGTTGCGCTTCATGTCCGTCACTTCTTCCGGCCGCTCGTCGACCAGCAGGATGATCAAGATCACTTCCGGGTGGTTCTTGCTAATGCTGTTGGCGATCTTCTGCATCAGCACCGTCTTGCCGGTGCGCGGCGGCGCGACGATGAGCATGCGCTGGCCCTTGCCGATGGGTGTGACCAGATCGACGATCCGCATGTTCAGGTCCTTCGGATCGCTCTCCAGCACGATGCGCTTGTTCGGGTGCAGCGGCGTGAGGTCTTCGAAGTTCGTGATCTCGGTGATGCGCTCGGGGTCTTCGCCGTTGATGGCTTCGACACGGAGCAGCGCGAAGTAGCGTTCGCTTTCCTTCGGCGGACGGATCTGACCCTGCACGACGTGACCATTGCGGAGGCCGAATCGGCGGATCTGGCTGGGCGAGACGTAAATGTCATCCGGGCAGGGGAGGTAGTTGTATTCGGGTGAGCGGAGGAAGCCGAAGCCGTCGGGCAGAATTTCCAGGACGCCTTCACCGAACATGAGCCCGTTCTGGCGGACCTTGGTGCGCAGGATCTGGAAGATCAGGTCCTGCTTCTTCAGGCCCAGGTAGTCCTGGATGTTTTCCTCGCGGGCGATCTCGTGGAGCTTGTCCACTTCGAGCATCTGAAGGTCTTTGATGTACAGCTTCTGCTGCTTGACCTGCTCGTACTTGGCGTTGGTTTCGGCGTCGATGGCCGACACGTCCTCACCGGTGCGAGTGCTGGCGGGGGCCGGTGCTGGCGCGGGCGTCGGGGCGGCAGGGGCCGGGGCTGCCTCGGGGGCGGCGACGGGCGTTTCCGCGACGGCGGTCTCGACGGGAGCGTCGTCGTGCAGATCCAGTTGATCGGACGACGGGCCGGAATCGCGTGTGCTGTTGGAACGGCGGCGGGTGGTCTTGGCCATGGTTGGTTTTTCTCCGGAAGGCGCGGGGACGAAACTAGGGGTCGGGTGAATCGGCCTCACGACGCGGCGGGCATGCCGAAAGCTCGCTCGCGATCAGGGCCGGGGTTGGTAAACGGGACGGACCTCGCTCGGTGGCGAAGCCGTCGTGCACGGGCACGCCGTGGCACGCGGACGGTTCAAATGGCTGGGGTCTTGGACTGGGTGAGAAGCATTGAAAACCGAAGTCCTCGGGTTTCCGCCGTCGCAAGCCGATGGACGCGGAAAGCGTCGATCGGCGTCACGTCGGGCGGCACGTGCGAAAACGTCCTTCAAGAACGAATCCGCACCACCGAGGCGACCAGTCCAGCAATCCCATTTCGGGACCGCGTCAGACCGTCAGACATCACGGGGTCAGAAAAAGCGAACCTTCAGCGGCGTGGACACGTGGGACAGCGTTGGGTGAGCCAGCAAAGCCCCAGCCTCACGCCCGTCGGGCGGGTTCATCAGACCCTTGGATGATAGCCCTATCGACCGCGTTGGCAAGAGGGTTGAGACGCGGGCCATCAACTTCCGGTGAAACCCGATACTCCCGCTTTTGACGCTTCTGTCATCGCGGGAACTGATGGATGCCTCGAAATCAGCGTTTTGGCGTCGCTGGCTTTGTTTTTAGTGGACGTTGCAGCAGCTCTTCCACGATCCGCTTCAATTGCGGGACCAGATTGGCCTCGGGTGCGTCACTCCGCAGCACCCAGTCGGCCCGGTGGCGTTTGTCGTCCAGCGGTACCTGCGCGGCCTCCCGGCGGGCGAGCTCGGCGTCGTCCCAGCCGCGCGTGGCCATCACGCGCTTCACCCGCAACTCGCGCGGGGCGTCGACAAACAGCAGGGCGTCGCAGGCATCCGCCAAGCCCGCCTCGAACAGCAGCGGACTGTCCCACACGAACACCTTGACGGCCGGGTCGTTCGCGTGGGCTTTCATCTGCTCATCGCGCTTCTGATCAACGATCGGGTGGATGATCGCCTCCAGTTTTTCGCGAAGGGCGGGCGACGTGAAGACGCTGAGGGCGACCAGCTTGCGATCGACTTTGCCGTCGTCGCGGACGATGTGATCGCCGAAGAGTTGTTTCAGTTCGACGATGACGGCTGGATCGGTGAACGCATCGCGGGCGGCCTGATCGGAGTCGATCACGCAACAGCCGAGCCTGGCGAGAAGCTGCGAGACGAAGCTCTTGCCGGCGCCGATGCCGCCGATCATGCCGAGGATTGGTTTGTCGTGAAAAGGCATGCGAGAGGGTCTGGATGAATGCGTCTGCGTCCGACTCCCTCTCTCTCAGGAGAGGGTTGAAGCGGGGAACAACAATAGACGGCTTCTGCTATTCGCTCTCACTCGGAAAGGAGCACGTCATGTCCTACCGAAAAAGAGGGAGAATGAACTGATGTGAAGTCCAAGTCGTACATCGACTTTTGTATGGCTTAACCTTTGGCTCTGCATTGCCTTGAGACATCGGCCATTCGTGCGAATCGATTCCGGCTGTCAGACAATGATCTTCGTCTCGGTAATGGCGATCCAGTTTCCGGCCGGATCGAGCAAGACAAACCGATCGTCGGCCGGGTTGATTCCTTTCTGACGTTCGAACTCCACTTCCGCCTCGATGAACTTCAGGTTGAGGTCGAACAGGCTCGGAACTTCGATGCCCGTCGGCACGTAGTCGGCATGCGTGACGGGCGGCTCGCCGATGTCGAACAGGAGGTAGAAGTTCTCAGCGACATAGACGATCTGGTCGGGCCGCTCCGGACCACGCTGGAAGCCGAGCAAATCGACGTAGAGCCGATCGAGTTTCCGTTCGACGCCCGCCGGTGCGGGCAGGCGCACGTCGGCGATCGCGATGAGCTTCACCGGCAACGGCTCCGGCACCGGCGGTCGACGGTCCGGCGTAATCTCCAGCGGCTGACCGCCTGGTTCGAGTTCGATCGGGTCGGACATGACTACCTGCTTTCGGGCTACGACACCAAGTCTCGAAGGCACGAAGAAGAACACGAAGGGTTAACGAAGTGAATGCCCTCGTCAATCTGAACGTGTCGCGGTCGTCTTCTCCTTCTTGTGGGTTTTCTTCGTGTTCCTCTTCGTCTCTTCGCGACTTCGTGTCGTTGGTTCTCTGAATCGGCCCGGATTCTACCCTCGACTCCCAAACCCTTCTCCCGCAAGATCAACCCCGTGAGCGCTTTGGCCGATAACGACAAGGACGTGCGCCTCGGTCCCGACACTTCCGCTCGGCTCGATCCGGATCGCCTGTACGACCAGATGTTGTCGTGCTGGGAGCAGTATGCCGTGCGCGGTGTGAAGCAGATCGAGAACGGCCTGTGGTTCTTCGGCGACGCCGGGTCGGGCGAGAACGGCATCCGATCGGCCGCCAACTTCGTGTTTACGTCGGCCTTCCGGGCCAGCCGCGCTAAGAACGAGCAATCGCTCACCTGGGCCAAGCTCGGCATCGACTATCTCACCCGTGGCCACCTCACCGGCAACGGCAAATGTGCCAACGGCAAACAGTGGGGCCGGGCCTGGCAGAGCAGTTGGTGGGCGGCCAAGCTGGCGCTCGGCGCGCACCTGATCTGGAAAGAGTTGGCGTCGAACCAGCAGACGGCCGTCCGCACGCTAATCGCCGATGAGGCCGATCATCTGTGCTCGCGTCATCCGCCAACGGGCCTGGCCTGGGACACGAAGGCCGAAGAGAACGCCTGGGACACCGAATCCCTCGCGGCCGCGATGCTGATCGCGCCCGACCACGCCAACGCGCCCGTCTGGCGCGAGAAGCTGATCGACTTCGCGCTCAACTCGCTCAGCCGGGCCGTCGACCAGCAGGACGCATCCATCGTCGACGGCAAGCCCGTCCGCGACCGCATCACGTCGGCCAACGTCTTCCACGACTTCACGATCGAAAATCACGGCTCGTGCCACTTCTGCTACGTGGCCAGCCCGCTCGATTCGCTCACGTGGGCGCGGGCGGCGCTGCTGCTGGCTGGTCAGCCGGTGCCCGAAGCGCTCGCGTGGAACGTCCGCCCGTTCTGGGCCACGCACAAGAGCCTGTTCCTCGACAACCGCTTCGCCTACGTGGGCGGCCAGGACTGGGCCCGCTACACGTACGGCCAGTATTTCATCGTGCCGGTGTGCGTGTCGCTCAACCGCACCATCGGCGACCCGGATGCCGCGACGATCGAACTCGAACGCATCAAGCGCCTTGCCCACGAGCAAGCCCTCAATGGCGACGGCGCGTTCTATTCCAAGCGAGTCACCCGCGGTGTGTACGATGGCCAGTCGCTCAAGTACGAGACGGACTGTTACGCCCACCTCGCGCTGGCAAGATTGCTCCGCGAAATTGAAAGCCCTGCCGCACCGGGCCCGGTCCGCAGCGTGCGCGAACTGCACGAGCGGAACACGATCGTGCACGTCGGCCTCGAGACGCAGGTCGCGTGGGTGCGGACGCCGAAACTGTTCGCGAGCTTCTGTCCACTCGCTCTGGAAAGTGGCAAGCCGATCGTGCTCGTCAGCCCGACTGGCGCCGACGACCTGTGCGAATGGATGCCCGGCAACCTCTGCGGCTGCGTCCACTACGCCGGCCATGGCCACGTGCCGCGCGTGCTGTCGATGAAGCGCTTCGGCACGCTCGGCGTCGAGATCGACACGGTCATGCTCCATCAGAAGGATAACCAGCACGCGCTGGAGCAGAAGCTGTTCGTGAAGCTCGACGGCGACGCCAACAAGGTCACGATTCGCACGACCATCACCGCGCTAAGGTCGCTCTGGATCAAGGAACTCGTCGGCCTGAACTTCGCGATCGCGAACGACCTCTTCAATTTGGAACGCCACGTCTATAGCACGCCCCGGTCGGATCAGACGATCCGGGCATTTGCCGGCAAACGCACGAAGCTCGACAAGGCGTTCAAGCGTCTGAACCTCTCGCCCAAATTCCGGCAGACGATCATCCCGCTGAACGCCGAGGAAGTGACGATCGCCGGGCTGCTCCGCGTCCGCACGCCGGGCCAGAAGCTGTGGGTGCGCCAGTCGCCCGAGCAGAGTGCGTCCGACAGCCTGCGCTACGACCTGCTCGGCTGCGGCCCGTACCGCACGAATTTCCGCGCCAAACCGGGCGAAATGCTGATGCAGTACGAGGCGGAGATCGGGACGGTGTAGTGGTTCGGTGGTGAAGTAGTTCTGTGGTTCAGTGGTTCCGCGGCTTGTCTGCACCGTGCCCGGCCGCTAACGACACAACCACTCAACTACTTCACCACTCAACCACACCACCACCGAACCGTTCTCACTTTCCCGTCGCCGCGCGGCTTGAGAACTCCATCAGCGTCTGCCACTCGATGCGCTGCAATTCGACGATCACCTTGCGGCGCTCGTCGCTCTCAGGCTTGTCGTGCAGGGCTTCCACCGCGTCGACGAACGCGAACGGGTCCCAGCCGTTGATGGTCAGCTTCAGCAGCAGTTTGTCGGCCGGCGCGGGTTTGATGACCGTGTCCGCCTTCGCCGCGATCGATGCGTACGCCGGGTGATTCGGGCAACGGCGATACCAGTACTTGGCGTTGCCGAAATCCCCCTCGCGGCGATGCATGACTCCGTGCCAGAAACTGCCCGTGGGCGTTTCGATGGACTGGCTGAGCGTGTGCGACGCATCGAGAAAGTCGTGCCACAGCCACAGGCCGCTGAGCGTGGCCTTGGCGGCGTCGAGGTCGGCTGGCATCGACGCGACGACTTCGACCGGCTTGATCGATTCCAGGATGTCCCGCGCCTCGGCCGAGCCCTCCCGCGTCGGCACGAGTTCGCGATACGCGGTCGCTGCGTCGATCGAGAGCACATGCTGCGCCTTGGCCGACAAATGAGCGATATCGAACGGCATGGAGGGAGCATAGGTGCGGTGCTTGCCGGCACCAACTCGCTCAGGCCTTGGCAGAAGTTTCGAGATTCAAGTTTCCAGTTGCGAGAGTCCAGTTCACTTTGCTGCTCTGCTCGCAACTCGAATCTCGAAACTTCTGCGTAACCCTGCCTACCATCGCCCAACCATTTCACGGAGAACCGCGCATGTCTCAGACGTCTCGTCGTTCGTTACTCTCGGCCTCGATTCCCGCCGCGCTTACGATGGGCTTCGGCTCGGCACTGTTCGCGCAGGACGCGGCTAGCGCTTCGCCGCTGGCGAATTACTTCTCTTCGGCCTTCGATCGCGAGAAGCACGCATACGCGTTGCCGAAGTTGCCGTACGCGTACGAGGCGCTCGAGCCGAACATCGACGCGCAGACGATGACGCTGCACCACACGAAGCATCATCAGGCGTACGTCGACAACGCGAACAAGGCGCTGAAACTGCTGCGTGAGATCAAAGGCGCTGACGCCGAGCCGCGTACAGTGGAGGGTCTACAGCGGGACCTCAGCTTCAACGTCGGCGGGCACATGCTGCACACGCTGTTCTGGGCGATCATGGGTCCGAACGCCGGCGGCGAACCGACCGGCCGGGCGGGCGAACTCATCAAGGCCAGCTTCGGCGACTACGCCAACTTCAAGGCCTACTTCACGAAGGTGGCCATGAGCGTGAAAGGCTCGGGCTGGGCGCTGCTTGTACACGACCCGCTGTCGGACTCCCTGTTGACGTTCGCCCTTGGCGATCAGGACACGCGCTTCGCCGCCGGCACGGTGCCGATCCTTGGCGTCGACGTGTGGGAGCACGCCTACTACCTGAAGTACCAGAACAAGCGTGCCGACTACGTGAACGCGTGGTTCAACACCATCAACTGGGACGCGGTGAATGGCGTGCTGGGCGTGCATGGGCAGAAGTAGTTTCGAGTTCCAAGTTGCGAGACCAGGCGCGAGCGCATCTGAAGTCTCTCGCAACTTGGAACTCGAAACTGCTTTCACCCCTGTTCCGGTGGCCAGAGTCATGTTGGTCGACTGCGCGGTCGATGGCATCATGGATGCTGATGTCGACGCACGATCGTCGGATGCTCGCGGAGCAGTTGAAGCGAGACCTCGCCACGGTGCGGTCGAAGCCGGGCCGTGTGATGCCCGCGATTGCCCCAACACCACCGGCTGTTACAACTGCGCGGGCGCAGCCGATGTCCACGTCGAAG
This sequence comes from Tepidisphaeraceae bacterium, assembly GCA_047600945.1. Lineage (GTDB taxonomy): Bacteria > Planctomycetota > Phycisphaerae > Tepidisphaerales > Tepidisphaeraceae > JASGKC01. The sequence continues at coordinate 924,834 of JASGKC010000001.1, forward strand.
CGCGTGCGGGAACCTGACGGCGTCGAATCAATCCGCTGGATCGGCTTCACCGATGACTTGGTTCGAGCGATCGAGCGTGGCGGGAAGACGGAAACGCGTCGCCCTGTCCGTCCGCAGCCGGTGCGCAAGCCGCGCGCGGAGGACTGCCCGCTGGCCCGCCTCGGCGACGTGCTCGGCGTGCGCGAGAAATGGGCGCGCCTTCCCGCGGGGGCCTATGCCCACGCCGCGACGGGCGAGCGCCTGCCGCGCGGGTCGCGCTGGCAGGCGGGCCGGTTCATGCCGCGTGACGCGTTGCGGCTTCGCCTGCGCGTGACCAGCGTCCGGGCCGAGCGACTGCACGCGCTCACCGAGGCCGCTGCCCGTGCCGAAGGCTTCCCGGCCGACCTGCAAATTGAGCCGGTCGAGTGGTTTCGCGGCCTATGGGACTCGATCTACGGCTCGGACGACACGCTTGCTTGGCGCGCCAACCCGTGGGTGTGGGTGATCGGGTTTGATCGCGTTGCCTACACCGCAAGTATCAAGGGCTGCTGACCCCGTAGAAGGCCAGTACGATGTACAGAATGAATGATGCGATGCGCGTTGAGTGGACGCGCCTAAAACAAGCGGCCGCTCGCGCGGAACCAACCATCGTCGCCAGCCTGCGTGGGCCCGCGGCGGATTCGGCCATTGCTTCCGTTGCAGAGCTGCTGGGTGTTCCGCTGCCCGACGATGTCGTGGCGTCGTTCCGGATACACGACGGACAGTCGTTCGAAGGTGAATCACTGAACGGCGAATGGCACCAGTTCAGTCTGGATGAGGCCACGCGAGCATGGCGAATGCAGAGTGAACTGCTGGCGGCCGGAGAGTTCGCGGACCGATCGCTTCGTGGTGTCGATCCTGGCGTTCGGCCGATCTGGTGGGAACCATGCTGGTTCCCTTTGCTCGGCAATGAGGCAGGCGATTACGTTGTGGTCGATTTGGCCCCGGTGGCAGGGGGCTGTTCAGGGCAATTGGTGGAGGTTCGTCATGACTCGCGTGAGAGGCGAATTGTCGCGCCGAGTTTCGGAGCGTGGTTGAAGAGAACTGCCGACGAATGGGAGGCACGCGCCGAAGCAAGTGCCATCGTTGCTAGAACCGCGTCGCCCGGTGGGTCCAAAGCCATGGTGGCGCAGTCGCCTCCGTCGCTGGCCACTCTGCTGTCGCTGATCGGTCGTCCGCTCGCAGACCCGGAGGTGGCCGAGTTCGTGCGATCCCAGCCGTTGGTGCGTCGGGCGGGTTCGAGCGGCGACTTCGATCTCTCATGCCAGGCATTCGGCTACGACATCGCCTGCGCGGGTGGTTGCGTTCAGGACATCGAAGTGCGTTTCTCGGACCTGTTGCAGGGCGGGATATTTGGTGGCGCTTTGGTCGGCGGCGTAACGCCAGCCGACACACGGGCGGAGCTTGAACGCAAGTTGGGTGCGCCGCTGGCAACAGGGGGCTTCAAGACGACCACGGGCAATCCCATGGGCTGGTTGCGTTTTGCGATCACGGGCAAGCCGGTGACTTTCGTGTACCGAACGAATCATTCGGGGATTTCGTTCGTTCATCTCGGACGCTAGCAGGACGGCTCCTCTGTGGAGCGAATTGAGGTTGCGAATGCGTCTGCGCGGCTTATCGGAACCCCGCGCCCGAATTCCCTTGACGGCCAACCGGTTCAGCTTGGTATGGTGAGAGCTTCAATCCGATCCCGACCGGCGATCAAAACGGGGTGGTCCGAATGTCCCGGAATGTCCCATATTTCAAAAAGGGCATGTCAGCACTCCCTTTTTCGCCGGAACGACTGGCCGACATGTGACTTGGGCCTGATTGGTGAGTGAGGATTCGTCAAACAAGCCGCCCGCCGGGGTCTCGACCCGGCGGGCGTGCCAGAAGGGGAAGGGAGCACAGGTCCACCCCACGGCCCTCGTCTTGTCAGCGAAACCCCTCCGTGGGGCTGCCAAGTGGCCGTGTCGACCTGTCAACCGGCCAGCCGTTGCGTCTGACGGCCGATCGTGTTGACAAGGATGATTTACGATTGCGTACGCGCGGGAACAAACGGATTCTGTCCGCTGCGCGTGGGGCATTCTGACGCGGTCCATTAATCTCGGAACGACGGATTTTTCAGCTCTTTACGCGATCCAGCAACACCACCGCGACGGCCGCGAACGCGATCACCGGCAGGAAGCACATCACCGATGGCCAGATCATGACCCACTCGGGTTTCGGCGGCGACTGACCGGCAAGGTTCTGGCAGATGAACATCGTCGCCATGCACAAGCCCACGAGCACGAAGACGCGGGTCGTGGCGGTCCGCAGTTGTAGCGGCTCGCGCGTCAGCACAGCCGGGATCGTCAGCAACACCAGCACGATGTTCAGCACGAAGCTCGCCAGACGCCCGTCCCGCACGCGGAGCAGGTCGCCCAGCCCGACCGCGTTGGGCGAGTTGATGAGCTGATTGATGCGGCCGGTGCTCAGGAGGTCAACGAACTCATGATCGAGCGCCAGCGAAATCGTTTCGGGGTTCAGCGCGCCCTTGTACGTGGCCACGCTCGTCGCGGCCGGCGACCCCATACCCGTCCACAGACCTGGCCGGAGCGTGCCGTTTTCGAGGTCCCACTGGCTCGTTTGCCTGTTCCATACCGCGCGGTCGGCATGGAGGAAATTGACGCCCGAGGAATGGAACTCGATGACGTCGAACACTTCCATCGCCGCCGTCGGATTACCCAGGCCGGCGGGGCGGTACGCGCCGGCGTAGACGACGCGGTTCTCGCCGTCCGGGATCGCCTGCAACGGCTGGCCCGCGCCGAGGCTGACCGTCGCGCCGCGCTCGCGCGTCAGCTGCGGGAAGATCTTCGGAACGATCACTTCCTGGTTCAGCGGCAACAGGATCAGGTTCAACACCAGGGCCGTCACGATGATCGGCATCCCGACGCGCAGCAGCGGCACGCCGGCGCTCAGCAGGGCGGCCAGTTCGTTGTTGCGGCTCATCCGCATCAGCGTGAACGCGGCCGCCACGACGGGCACGACGCCGCCCAGCACGGCGAAGATGCGGAACATCTGGAAGCGGTAGTAGTCGATGATGCCCCACAGCACTTCCAGCACGTTGTCGACGCTCTTGACGCCTTGCCCGCCAGTGATTTCGACGAACTCGTCGAACTTCACCACCATGTCGATCATGATGAACAGGCCCAGCAGGACGAACAGGAACAGGAAGTAGTTCCAGAGGAACCCGCGCAGGACGTAGAGGTCGATCGTGGTGACGGGCGGCCGCGAGAACCAGCCGCCGCGGACGTCGTCGTCCATCGGCTCGGGCGACAGCGGCGCGGTGCGCGTGCCGGTGCCCGACGTCTCGCGCCGTGGCCGCTGGAGGTTGCCGGTCGTGCCGAACATCGAGCTGCTGAAGCTCTGCGGCGCGGGTCGGCGAGGTTGGTTCGACCGTTCACTCAGTTCAGTGTCCTTGATGCGTCTTCACCAGTCCGTTGTCCGTGGTCCGTTGTCAGTTGCAGCGGCCCGCAACGGACCACTGACAAAGGACAATGGACCTCTTCCTCAAGTCGTCCTCAACTTCAGGAACATTCCCAGTCCGATCGTCGCGACGAGGATATTTCCGCTCCAGATGGTCCACAGGCCCGCTTCCAGCGGGTTGCCGAAGTTGTTCGGGATGATCTCGGGCACGTTCTCGGCCATATGCTGGCCGGTCATGATCAGCAGCAGGGCGATGATCGCCGGGATGGTGCTCAGCGCGAACGCGCTGACGAAGTTGCCCGTGCGGAACATCGTGCCGACGACCGAGCCGACCAGCACCAGCACCAGGCAGGCCAGCGCGAAGCTGAATCGCACGTGCAGTTCGGCCTCGACGTGGTTGCGCTGCTGGATGACGGTCCCTTTGAGCTTCTGAATCGCGGTCGACGCCGCCAGCATGCGGCCGGGCTGGAGGTATTCCTCGGCCGTGGTGTCGTTGAGCTTCCGGATGGTTTCGGGCATCGGCACGGTGACGGGCCGGCTGAAACTGGTGCGGGCGCCGACGGAGCCTTCGGCCGAGATGATGACGGCGTCGATCATCGAGATCGACATGGTGATCTCACCGGCCTCGGTGTCGGGGAAGTATTCGATCTGGATTTCGCGGGCCTTGGCCTCGAAAGGCCCGACGCCGCCGACCTGTCGGAAGGTGAGGGCCGGCTCATCGGCGGTGCCGCCGAGCAGGATGGTCTTCTCGCCGACGTCGGACACCTCGCGGGCTTCGCGCTCGGCCTTCTTGCCGGGCTGCCGGGGCGGGGCTGGCGGCAGCAGCGGCGTGGGCGGCAGCGTGATGAAGTACGTCGCGCCGTCGTTCGGATTCCTCGGGTCGACCGTGCTCGTCAAGGCGATCTGCCGACTCTTTTCGAGTTGGGCGTTGATCGATGCGCGGTACTGCCGGCGCTGATCGGTCTTGTGAAAGTCGACCAGCAATTTCGAAACACGCGTGGACAGGTCCGGCCGGGCGCGGACGGCCATCAGGCGATCGAAGCTCATGAACCGGGCCGTCTCCCGGCGCGGCGAGGGCAGTTCGTAGGGGGGCGACTGCTGCTGCTGGATCATGCCTTGGACGGTGCGTTTTTCGCTGTTCGGGTTCAGGGCCGGGAACTTCCCGCCGTAGTCGACGAGCACGTTCAGCTTCACCTTGCCGTCGTCGGTGTCGGGCATGGTGATGAACGCGCGGGCCTTGAGCGCCACGAAGAACTCGGCCGGCTGTTTCGGGGCGGTGGGGTCGAGGGCGTTGGTGTAGGTGACGATCGTGACGTTGTTCAGATCGACGGCCTGTTCCCGAGGCTTTTTCGGGTCGAGCGGCAGCACCTGGGCGTCGCGGGCGCTGATCGAAAGGTCTTTGCCCGTGCCGGCCGGGAAGGTGATCTTGCGGTTCCGCTGAATCTCGTTGGCGACGAATCGAGCCAAGTTGGTGTAAACGACGTTCTCGGCCCGCCGGAAGCTGTCGGGCACGACAAACAGCGCCATTGCGAGGCTTGCGAAGAAGACGATGAACGCCAGGACCAGCGCCGGGAACAGGATGTGGAACCAGCCGATGCCGGTGGCGCGCATCGCGAGCATTTCGTTGTCGTTCGCAAGCCGGCCGTAGACGAAGGTGGTGGCGAACAGCGCCGCGACGGGCCAGGAGTAGTTCGTCATGGCCGGCATGAAGTAGCCGAGCATTTCGAACATCTGGGCCGGGTCGAGGCCGTGCTGCGTGAGCGGGCGGAGGAGCCCGCCGAAGCTCATGATGCCCGCCAGCGCGCCGCTGGTGAGCAGGAAGACCTTCAGGAGGTCTTTGAAGATGTACCAGAAGAGCGTCTTGCTCACAGCAATCTCAAGGCGACGGCGGATCAGCCTATCCGTGGCTGGAAGACTCTATGCGGAGGGACGGGAAGATGCCATTGGGATGCGTTTACGACGCGATGTCGACAAACGCGGCGCTGCAAGATGCGCGGTGTAGCCGACGAGCATGCTCGCCGGTTTCTGCGTCGATCGCGCCAGGACGCGCACCCGAATCACGGTGCATGCAACCCGGCTACACGGTCTGTCGGATTTCAAAGCAATTGCAAGAATTCACCACGCCAGCCACGCCGCCACCGCGAGGGCTTCCAGCGCCAGCGCCAGGCAGACGAGCGTGACGATCGATCCCATCGGCTTGCGTTTCATCGGGGCGGGTTTGCGGGTGAGGACGGGCGTCTTCGGACGCGACTTCTGCATGCGGTGCTGGACCGATGCGATGATCAAGCTGGCATCGAACCGGCTCAGGCCCAGCGACATGCCGAGGTTCATCAACTTCGTGCGGACGCCCCACGGAATGGCCGGCCCGACCATCGCGGCCCGCGTCGCCTCGGCGAGCGCTCGGCCGGCGTCGGTCTGGACCGTCGTCACTGCGCTCAGCCACTGGGCATCCTGCTGGTTGTTGCGTGCGATGGCCGCCCGGGCCGACCGGCTGCCCTGCGGGGCGTCCCGGCGGACCCACTCCTGCCATTGTCGGCGCCGATCGAGGATGGGCGGGCTCAGCGACATTGCTCCACTCGAACATATGACACCGATCCAAGCTTTGGCCAGCCGAAAGCGCGGATTCGACAATCGATGCACAAGGGGAGGAATTGCGAACTGTCGATTTCGAATTGCGAATTGGCCTTGGTGACAAGGTGCAGCCGTGCTTGGGCAAATTCGCAATCCACAATTCGCAATTCGCAATCCCCGCAGGCTATCCTCCCTCGCCATGTCCCGTCGCCGGAAGATCGTTCTCAAGGTGCTCATCTCGATCGTCGCGGCGATCCTGATCGTGATCGGTTCGCTCTACTTCCTGCTGATGCGCACGCCGGTCTGGTTCAAGCCGATCACCATGACCGAGCAGGAACGCGGCGACTACTTCACGCAAGCCACAAAGCAGCTGTTCGACTTGGCCAACAGCGTCGACAAGGCGGCCGTCTCGACGAGGCCGAGTGATTCGACGTTCACGCTCACCCTCACCGAGCCACAGGTGCACGCGTACTACGAATCGATCACGCAGCGCAGCGACGTGGCGCGGATGATCGACTCGAAGGTGAAGGATTCGCAGATTCGACTCCGTGATGGCCAGATCATCGTGGCCGGACGGGTGCCGGGGATCGACAGCGTGGTCAGCGCCCGGTTCTCGATCGACACGCAGTCGGACAAGAAAGGCCCGGTCTTCCGGCTCGACGGCATCTACGGTGGCTCGCTGCCACTGCCCGACAGCGTATTCGCCGCCCAGAAAGAGGCGGCCCTGCGGGCGATCGACAGCGAAGTGAACCGCTTGCGCGGCCAGATGAAGCTCGACCCGCCTGACGACAAGGCCCTGCAAGTGCTGACGGCCACCAACATGGTCGACCTGCTGAACGGCAAGCCGGTCGATTCGCTGGTAATCCTGAAACGCGGCGCGTCGGCCGGTCAGAGCTACGCCCGTGTGATCGACGCGAAGATCAACGACGGCACCGCCACGCTGACCTTCCGCCTGGCCACCGAGGCCGAGATCGCGGCGTTGAAAAAACGCCTGACGACCGGCTGATTTGCTATACTTTCCCGCGTATGAGCACGTTGCTCTCCACCCTCCCGACCCGTCCGTCATTGCGGATGACCGAGCCGGAATTCGTCGCCTGGTCGAAGGACGACGTGTCGGCCGAGTGGGTGGACGGGGAGGTGGTGTTGAAGATGCCGGTGGATGAGAATCATGACGAGTTGCAGGCGCTGATCCGTTCGGTCGTTGAACTATTCGTGAAGCGACGATCGCTCGGCAAAGTCCGCGGCCCGGAGTTTACCACGCGTCTGACGCTGCCCGGCAAGACCGTTCGCCGCGACCCCGACGTGATGTTCATCGCGAACGCGACGCTGCCCAAACTCCGGCCAACGCTTTTGGACGGTCCACCCGATGTGGCTTTCGAAGTCGTCGCTCCTGAAACCGAGTTTCGCGACTTCCACCAGAAGTACACGGAGTATGAAGACGCGGGTGTGCGCGAGTATTGGATCGTGAGTCCATCCAGCAAGCAGGTTTATTTGTTCGTTCGGAACGATGACACGCGCAAGTTCGAGCGCCGCGAGGCCGACGCCGGTGCCCGATATCTCTCCAGTGTCATCGAAGGTCTCTGGTTCAAGAGCGCCGACCTTTTCGCGGCGGAGCGCGCCGATGCCGTCACGCTGCTGAAAGCGATTGATCCGACGTTGATTTAAACTCGGTCGACGGCGCATCTGTTGCGCGACGCCGCGCGAGTCTTGCAGTTACGTCTCGCCGCGACCGAACACGGAAACGGATCGCGCATCGAAATTTTCCTCTGCGATCTGCTATCTGCTGCCCGCTCTCCGCTCTCTTCCCCGTTCCGGCACGCCCTTCGCCCCATGGCCCGTCGCCATGGATGGCCAAGACCTACTTAAACTCTCCCTCGGCGAACGGCTCGTCACCGTCGCACGACTGCTGGCGGCGGAGCACGTCCGGCAGGAACTGTCTTCTCCGCAGCCCGATGACGCGCTGCCCCACAGGCCCACGCTGACGCAGCTCATCGCCCCGTGCGAAGAGGAACCCGTCCAGCAACATCGCTACACGCCGGCCCTGAAAGAGCCGGTGAAGAAGGAGGCCGCATGATCTACGGCCTCTGGTTCAGCGCCACCGGAATCGTCACCAACTCGCACCAGACCGACGTCATCGCGAACAACCTCGCGAATGCTGAAACCGCCGGTTTTAAGCGGGAATTGGTCACATTTGCGAAGCGCGCCCCGAAAAGCAGCCGCGCGCCGGTATCGGGCGGTCGGCCGACCCGCGCCTCGATCGCATCGGCGGCGGGCAACTGCTCGCCCCCAGCGCCTTCGACATGACCGAAGGCACTCTCGAACAAACCGACAAGCCGCTCGACCTCGCCCTGACCGGCGACGGGTATCTGGCCGTCCGCGACATGAAGGGCCGGGTGCAACTGACGCGCTCGGGCAACTTGCAGATCAAGCCCGACGGCTCGCTCACGCTCGGCACAATGAACGCCGAGCCCGTGCTCGACGAACAGCAGCAGCCCATCCGCCTCGACATGACCGGCGCGACGGCCGACCAACTTCATGTGAGCGAAGATGGATCGATCTCGAAAGACGGCATCCAACTGGCCAAGGTGGGCGTCTTCACGATCGCCGACCCACGCCAGCTTCGCCCCAGCGGCGGCACGCTGCTGAAGGTGCCCGGCAGCGTCAACCTGCAACTCGGCACGGCCAGCGTGCAGTCGGGCTACCTCGAACGCTCCAACGTCGACCCGGCCATCGAACTGACGCGTCTCATGGAAACGCAGCGTCAACTCGAAGCCAACGCCAACATGATCCGCTACCAGGACCAGTCACTGGCGTCGCTGGTCAACAACGTGGGCAAGATCGGATGAAGCTTCTAGCTGCGAGATTCCAGATCCCAGTTGCCAGACGAGCGAATCGGAAAGTGAAGGAGATCACAGCGGTCGGCCGATAATGTTCCGGAAGCGTGGCACGATCGATCCGTGTCTCGTACCTCGCAACTCGAAACTGGCAACTCCACCCCCATGGCCATCACCGCGCTCAACTCCGCTGCTACCGGGCTTCGTGCCCTGTCGACGCGCATCGACGTCGTGGCCAACAATCTGGCCAACGCCGAAACCAACGGCTTCAAGCGGTCGAAAGCGAACTTCGAGGATCTGCTGTACGTCACGCTGCGTCAGCCCGGCACGCTCAACGCCAACAACGAAGTCACGCCGGCCGGAATTCAGGTCGGCCTGGGCACGAAGCTCAGCAACACCGAACTCGACTTCTCGGAAGGCTCGCTCGAAGAGACGAACGTGCCGCTGAATGTCGCCATCGAGGGCGGCACCGGCTTCTTCCGCGTAAAGGTGATGGACGGCGTCGGCGACGGCTACGGCTACACGCGCCTCGGCAACTTCTTCAAGAACAAGGACGGCGAACTGGTCCTGGGCAATCGCGACGGCTACCGCCTCGACCCGCCCATCACCATGCCGCAGAACGTGACCGACGACGCCATCAGCGTCGCGCCTGACGGCACCGTCAGCTACACGCCGCCCGGCCAGACCAACAGCGTGATCGCGGGCAACATCAAGCTCTACCGCTTCGTCAACCCGCAAGGGCTCAAGGCGATGGGCAGCAGCTTCTACCAGTCGACGGATGCTTCCGGCGCTGCCCTCGAATCCGATCCAGGCCAAGACGGCGCCGGCCAGACGCGCGGGGGTTACCTCGAAGGGTCGAACGTCGATCCGGTCAAGGAACTCGTCACGCTCATCAAGACGCAACGCAGTTTCGAGTTGAACAGCCAAAGCATCCAGACGGCCGACCAGGCGCTTCAGACCATCGCCAATCTGCGGCGGTTCTGATGAGCCGATAGCAGGCGGCCATTTAGGCGCAGTGCTCGCACCGCGAGAGACAACCGAAGCACGATCGCACGGACGCGATCGATCGCGCGACATGGAGGTCGCGAGACGATGTTCAAGATCGCCAAACCCAATCATCGACTGCGTCGCCGCTGCTTTGCAGGGCTGCTCGCGGTCGCGACGCTCGTCACGGGCCTGTCTCACGCCGACGATGCCGATGTCGTGCTCGCTCAGAACACCGCCCCGCGCGGCAGCACCGAGCAGTTCGTGCCGCGCCGCGAAGCCCGCGTGGCCAACCTCGAAATCCGCGGCGACGCATCGATCTTCGGCAGCGAAGTCACGCTCAAGCAGGTCTGCCTCTGGCCCGAAGCCGACGACGCAGCGATGGCCGACCTCGCCGGCCTCGTGCTGCTGCGTCTGCCGGCCGGCACCGCGCAGGCGAAGATCGACCTCGACCAGATCCGCACCATCCTGCACGACGCCGGCGTGAATCTCGCCACGATCAACTTCTCCGGCGCGGGCACGTGCGTCATCACGCGGTCGGACGTGCAGTTCGACGAGGGCAAGGCGCTCCAGGCCTGGGCGGCTGGCTCGCAGGACGCGGCGCCGGACGGCGCCAACGCGCAGCCGACGCTGGTCGTCGATGCCGTCACCACGCAGGGCCAGCGGCTTCACACGACGGTCGGTCAGACCGGCGCATCCGCGCAGGGTTCGTCCAATCCCGCGCAAGTTCAACCGGCCGTCGACGATACGCTGCGCGGCCTGCTCACGCTCGACATCGCCCGCCGACTCAAGCTTCCGGTCGACACGCTTCAAGTCGACTTCCGTCCCGAAGACGCCCCGACGCTCGGCCTGCCGACGTCGCAGTTCCAGTTCAAACTCGACGTGCAGAAAGGCTCCGACCTCGGCGAGCAACGCTGGCTCGTCTCGGTGGCGACGGGCGCCGCGGCCCGCAAGGTGCAGATCGTCGCGACCGCCCGCGCGTGGCAGGACCAGGTGCTGGTCGCCCGGCCCATCGCGTTCAAGCAGACCATCTCGGCCGACATGCTCGAGGCGCGGCGCGTGCTCGTCGACCGCATGGGCGACTGGCCCGCCAAGCTGGAAGTGGCCGTCGGCAGCGCCGCGGCACGCGACTTGCGACCCGGCATGGTGCTGACGGGCCGAATGATCAGCCCCGTCGAACTCGCTCGGCCGGGCCAGTTGGTCACGATCGTCATGCGCCGCGGCGGCGTGGAGATCAAGACGATCGCGACCGCCATGGAAGCCGGCAGCTTCGGACAGATCATCCGCGTGAAGAACGACGCCAACAAACAGCAGTTCGACGTGCAACTCACCGGCCCGCAAACCGCCGTCGGTGGCGACGCGATCCAGGCGAGCGCGTCGGTGCAGTGAGAACACTCGGAGCGTGGCCGCAGATGAGACGGGGATGAGACGCAGATATGGACATATCCCTCTCCCTCCGGGAGGACACGCGGTGCCGCGGGCCAGGTTGAGGGCGATTCCCTCGCGATTTTCGTAGGACAGGTAACACCTCCAATGACCCGACCCCTCGCCATCCTCGCCGTGTTGTGTATCGCGTCGGCCGCTTTCGGGCAGGCGAAGTCGTCGAGTGCGACGGCGCAATCCAACGACCAGACCGACCGGGTTTCTGTTGACGATGGCGCGCCGCCGCCGGTGCCGCCGGAACAGCGGATGCGCCGCAACGGCGGCTCGCTCGCCCGTGCCCAACTCGAAGTCATTGTCGGCCAGCCCGAGCAGGCCAGCCCGCGCTACCGCTCGTCGTACGAGATGTCGAGCTACACTGCGACCAAGGCCCCCGAGCCGCGCGTGCTCCGCAAGCACGACCTCGTCACCGTGATCGTCCGCGAGCAGTCGGAGTTCAAGAGCGAGTCCAGCTCGCAGCTCAAGAAGGACGATAAACTTCAGGCGGCCCTGAACCAGTTCATCCAGCTCAACCTCGCGAACCTCTCCTTCGACCCGGCCATCGGTGCGGTGAAGCCGACCATCGACGTCACCGGCACACGCGACTGGAAGGGCAGCGGCGCGGTCGATCGCAAAGACGCGTTCACCACACGCGTGCAGGCCGAAGTGGTCGACATTAAGCCCAACGGCAATGTCATCCTCCAGGGTCGTACGCAGGTAAAGCAGGACGAGGAAGAATCGATCTTCACGATCAGCGGCATGATCCGTGCGCAGGACATCGGCATCGACAACAGCGTCCTCAGCACGCAGATCTACGATCTGGCGATCGAGAAGAACACCAAGGGCACGGTTCGCCAGGGCACGAAACGCGGCTGGCTGAGCAAGTTCGCGGATGCGGTGTGGCCGTTCTGATCGGGTTCACCGCGGAGACGCGGAGGACGCAGAGAGAAGAGCCAGTGGCGTCATGCTGAGCCGCGGAGGGCTTGCCCTCCGCAACGCGAAGCATCTGGCGCCAAGCGAGGTCAATTGACATGGTCGGGCGCGCGACCCTTCGCTTCGCTCTGGATGACGAAACGGGAACGTCGAATCGGAAGCAGCAGGCACATTCACCATGAAGAAGTTCACCTCATTCCTCTTCTCTGTGGCCTCTGTGCTCTCGGTGTGCTGTGTGCTTGAGTCCACCGCCACCGCCGCTCGCATTGGCGACATTACCCGCCTCAGCGCCGACCGCGAAAACAAGCTGCAAGCCATCGGTCTGGTCGTCGGCCTCAAGGGCACCGGCGACGGCGGCGACTTCCTGCCGGCCATCCGGCCGCTGGCGGAAATGCTCGGCAAGTTCTCCAACAGCTCGAACATTTCCGAACTCACGAAGGTGAAGAACGTCGCGCTGGTGAGCATCGAAGGCGTGATTCCGGTCAACGCCCGCGCGGGCGACAAGTTCGATGTGCGCGTCCGCTCGATCGGCAGCTCCAGCAGCCTGAAGAACGGGCAACTGTTCATCTGCCCGATGACCGGCCCGATCCCCGGCAGCGATGTGTTCGCACTCGCCAGCGGGCCGGTGATTCTGGAAGACCCGACGTCGACCACCGTCGGCGTCGTGCGCGGCGGCGGCGTGATGGAGGCTGACCTGCCCGTGGACATGGTCGAACCGGGCGGCCGATTCACGCTCGTGATCGACGACCCCAGCGCCACCTGGGCCACCGCCACCGCGATCGCCGCCAACATCAACAGCGAAATGGACCCGACCACCGACGCCGACCACCGCGCCCAGGTGGCCGTCGCGATCGATCCGAAGAACGTCGTCGTCACGATCCCCGCGGCCGAGCGTGAACAGCCGGAAGTGTTCATCGCCCGCGTGCAGCGGATTCAAATGACCGGCGCGTTCCTCGTGGCCGAGGCGCGCGTCACGATCAACGACCGCACCGGCACGATGATCATCACCGGCGACGTCGAAATCAGCCCGGCCATCATCACGCACAAGGGCCTCACGATCAGCACCCGCATCCCCGAACCCGTGCCCACGGCAGCCATGCCGGTCATCAAGACCAAAGACACGATCGCCATGGACCCGCAGAAGATCGGCGGCGCGAAGCTGCAGGACCTGCTCGACGCCCTCGATCAACTGAAGGTTCCGGTCGAAGACAAGATTTCGATCGTGAAGCTGCTGCATCAGACGGGGAAGCTGCATGCGAAGCTGATCGTGGAGTGAGGAAATACTTTAGTACTGCGTATCGCGTAGTTCAAACATGCGCCGCTCGGAAGACGTTCGTCTTCCGAGCGGTTTTCGTTCTGACGACGCAATACGCATTACGCGGTTCGAAGTAATCGGACGTGTGGAACGCCTCTTGCATCTCGCGACGTTCGATGGACGTGGCATCCACTCCCAAGCTCGATCCTGTGAAGCGCGAGAAGGAACTGCGAGCGTATGCCGAGAAGCTCGTCGCGCAGACGTTCTTCGGCGCGATGCTCAAGCAGGCGCGGCAAAGCCCGTGGAAGAGCGAGATGTTCGGCGGCGGCCGCGGCGGTGAGGCGTATCAGTCGCTGATGGATCAGCAGATGGTCCAGAAGCTCGGTCACGGCGTAGGCAAGAAGCTTGTCGATTCGCTCGTGAAGAAGTGGATGCACACGCCCGCGCAAAACGTGCCTGCTCAGCCGGGCGAAGTGCGCAAGGAACTTCGCAAGTCGATTCAACCCAAGACGTATGGCGCCACTGCAATCACAGCTTGAAGTTCTGCTGAAGCAGATCCTCGTCGAGCACCGCGCACTGCTTCAGCGCGTGGACGCCCACGAGGCCGCCCTGCGCAGCTACAACCCCGAGGCGATCGAAAAGACCGCGCGCGAACTGGAAGTGCTTCGCCAGCGGATCGGCCTGCTTGAGGCGCATCGGCGCGTCGTCACGCAGCAACTTGCCCCGAAGTTTCGATCCGATTTGCCCACGCTCAGCAAGCTGGCCGAGCTGTTTCCGGATCGCAGTTCGGTGCTGCTGTCGATTCGTGACGAATTGAAGGGCCTGGCCGAGCAGATTCAGAAGAAGAGCGCGGTGCTCGCCCGCATCGCCAGCGGCGTGATGAACCACCTGAACAGCACCGTAAGGCTCATTGCGAAGGCCGCGACTGGACCGAGCGTCTACACCCGCAGCGGCGGCGAACCGCTGCCGCGGCGCGTCGGCGTGATCGAAGCGGTTGGCTGAAGAATAGTGATGAGTGGTTAGTGGAGAGTGGAGAGTTGAAGACACCCACGCGAAGCGCCGTCTGCAACTCTCCACTCTCCACTCAAAACTAGGAACTTCATCGAATGTCCCTCTGGGGAACGCTCAACGTCGCCAAGTCTGCCCTCGCGGTCAATCAGGCCGCGCTCCAGACCATTGGCAACAACATCGCCAACGCGGGCAACGAGGACTACTCGCGCCAGCGCGTCGATCTGCATTCGACCAAGCCCCAGGAATACCGGCCGGGCCTGTTCCTCGGCACCGGCGTCGACATTACTGACATCCGTCGGCAGGTGGACGATTCCCTCAACCAGCGCATGCGTTCGGCCATTTCCGACGCCGAGGGCGACCAGGCCGCCACCGAGTGGCTCACGCGGTTGGAATCGGTCTACAACGAACTCGGCGACAACGACCTCTCCACCAGCTACAGCAACTTCTTCAATAGCTGGTCCGACCTCGCCAACAAGCCGCAGGACATGGGCCTGCGCCAAGTCGTCGTCCAGCGCGGCCAGAACCTTGCCGATCAGATGAAGGGCCTGCGCACGCAGATGCAGAGTTTGCGGTCGGACGTGAACGAGCGCGTGAAAGGCTACGCCGGCGACGTCGATTCGCTCTTCCAGAAGGTGGCCGACCTCAACCGCCAGATCGCGACGGCCGAGGTGTCGGGCGGCTCGAACAACGCGCTTCAAGACGATCGGGACGCTGCGCTGAAGGACCTGTCCAAGCTCGTGAACATCACCGTTCACCCCCGCAAGGACAGCAGCGTGGTCGACGTCAGCATCGGCAACGAGCCGGTCGTCATCGGCACAACCAACCGCGGCATCCGCGTGCGGCAGGACGTCGACGCCGAAGGAAACATCACGCAGTCGCTCGTCACGAAGGACACCGACGGTGCGCTCAACATCACGAGTGGCGTGCTGGGCGCGGTGGTCGGGGCGCACGACGTCATCTCCTCGAACATCCACAACCTCGACAAGATGGCACAGACGGTCATCTTCGAGCTGAACAAGATTCACTCTGCCGGCCAGGGTTTGCAGGGCTTTAGCACCGTCACCAGCGAACACGCGGTGGATGATGAAACGGCTGCGCTGAACACGGACGCGGCGAATCTTCCCTTCACGCCCACCAATGGCAGCTTCGTGGTGCGCGTGAAGGACAAGTCGACCGGCGCGGTGACCAGCACGCTGGTGAATGTCGATCTCGACGGCACCGGCACGCAGACGAGCCTCCAGAGCCTGGCCGCCAGCATCGACGCGATTCCGAACATCTCCGCGACCATCACCGGCGGCCGGTTGACGGTGTCGGCCGACAGCAACGCGGTGGACGTCGGCTTCTCGCAGGACAGCTCGGGCGTGCTGGCGACGCTGGGGATCGGCAACTTCTTTACGGGCCAGGATGCGAACGACATCGCGGTCAATGATGCCATCGTAACCGACCCGCGTTACCTCGCCGCCAGCAAGAACGGCCAGCCTGCGGACAACCAGACCGCCAAGGCAATCGCGGCGCTCGAGACGACGCAGGTGGCGACGCTGAACGGCCGGACGCTCAAGGAAACGTACGAAGGGACTCTGAACGACATCGCCAGCCGGGTGGCCGGCTCGAAGACCGACGCCGCAGCGGCCGCCGCCGTGCGCGACACGCTGGCCAGCCAGCGCGAAGCCGTCAGCGGCGTCAGCCTCGACGAAGAAGCGATCGCCCTCATGCGGTTCCAGCGGGCGTACCAGAGCGCGGCCAAGGTGGTCAGCGCGACGGATGAAATGCTTCAAACGGTGCTGAACTTAGTTCGCTAAAGGAGATTTCCAATTGCCCATTGCCCATTTCCGATTTGCTGACGGATTCGATCGGCAATGGGAAATCGGCAATCGGAAATAGCCCGCCATGTCCGTTCAACCCCTCGCACTCACTCGTGTTTCGAATCTGCTCCGCGGCAACCTCGCGATGCGGTCGATCACCGATGCGCAAAAGCAGCTTCTGGAAGTGCAGCAGCAGATCAGCACGGGCAAGCGCCTCACCGCGCCCAGCGACGACGTCGGCGACGCCGCCATCGCCATGCAGGTGCGGAAACTGCTCGAAGCGCGCGACAGCTACACCAGCAACCTTAAGCAGGCTGACACGAATTTGTCGTCGGTCGATTCCACGCTGCAATCGCTGACCGACCTCGTTCGCCAGGCGAAGGACGTCGCGTCAGCCAACGTCGGGTCGGATGTCAGCGACGAAGAACGCCAAAGCGCCGCTACCGTCGTCGATTCATTGTTCGATCAGATCTTCACGCTCGGCAACCAGCAGGTGGCCGGCAACTACCTGTTCGGCGGCGACCGTTCGACCGATGCACCGTTCCTCAGCGAGGGTGGCGGCGTGAAGTGGGTCGGCTCCAGCACGCTGCTCAGCAACGTGATGGACGAAGGCACCGAGGTGGGCTTCCAGGTCGACGGGGCACAGGTGTTCGGCGCGCTCTCCACGATGGTGAAAGGCCGGAACGACGTGTCGCCTTCGCTCACGGGTGCCACGCGCCTCGACGACCTGCGCGGCACGGCGGGCACGGGTGTGAAGCGCGGCATCGTCGCGCTGAGCAACGGCACCACAACGGTGCAACTCGACTTCGGCAACGCCGACACGATGCAGGACGTCATCGACAAGATCAATGCGGCCGGCCTGGGCGGCGTGACGGCGTCGATCAACGCGGCCGGCACGGGCATCGACATCACTGGCGGCGCGACCGACGACCTGACCGTTACCGAGGTCGGCGGCGGTACGTTCGCGGCCGACATGGGCATCAAGCTTGCCAGCGGCGCGGGCGGCGGCGTACCGATCAACGGCGGAGCGATCAAGCCGCGCATCACCAACCTCACGCCCATCGCCACGCTGAACGGCGGCACCGGCCTGGATACGGCCGGCCTGACGATCACCAACGGCGGTGCCACGCAGCAGATCGACCTGAGCGGCGCGGTCACGGTCGAGGACGTCCTCAACAAGATCAACACTTCGGGCACCGGCGTGAAGGCGCAGATCAACGCGGCCGGCACGGGACTGGACATCTTCAATGCGGTCCAGGGCATCTCGATGCGCATCAGCGAAAACGGCGGCGCGACGGCCGACCAGCTCGGTGTGCGGAGCTTCGACACGACGACCAACCTGTCCGACCTCAACGGCGGCGAAGGCGTGCCCACGATCAACGGCGCCGAGATCCGCATTACCGACACGGCCGGCGTGAGCATCGACATCGATCTCGACGGCGTAAACACCGTGCAGGACCTGATCACGAAGATCAACGACACGGCCACGCTGAACGGAGCCGGCATCGACGCCACCTTCGGCGCTCAGAACAACGGCATCGTCATCAGCAACACGGCCGGCGGCGGTGGGACGCTGAAGATCGAAGACCTCGCCGTCAGCGGCGCGACCAAGGCGCTGGGACTGGATGTCGATCCGGTGGCCGACACGGTCAACGGCAAGGACGTCAACCCCATCGACAGCTACGGCCTGTTCGGCAACCTCGACGCGCTGCGTATCGCGATGCGAAGCAACGATCAGGCCGCCATGACCAAGGCGGCGAGCAAGATCGAAGACGACCTCAATCGCATCGTCGAGGTTCGTGGCAAGGTCGGTGCGAAGGTCCAGGAGTTCGAGGGCCGGCAAAACAAGATCGAAGACGAGAACGTCAGCACCAAATCGTTCCTGAGCGAACTGGAAGACACCGACTTCAACGACGCGATCACGAAATTCCAGACCCTGCAGACCAGCTTACAGGCCAGTCTTCAGGCGGCGACGAAGACGATGAACCTGAGTTTGATGGATTACTTGTGAACGTGAATCGGGCCGAAAAATCAGGCGATTTGCGGCGTGCGGTGCTTTGGCACGCCTTTCGCCATGTGTGTGGGCAATGCGTGGACAGGCCTTGCAGGACGTGATGCGCAAGGGTGACGCGCAAGAATGTGTGCCGGGCAGCGCAGGAAGTGCTGATCGGCCGGTGCGGGCAAGGGAATGCCGCCCGGGATGAAGGAGAAGCGGTCCTGAAAGGGCTGCGACAAGGGCTCTGAGCGTCGTCCAGGGAAGGATGGCGAGACAGGTCCGACGGACGGAAGGAAATGCGGTTCGGCCCCGGAGAAGGCTCGAGCCAGGAACGGGAGATGCAGCGATCGGCGCGGAGACGCCGGTCGGGCCGGAAAAGGAAGTCGCAAGAGCCGCAGGAATCGCTGCTCGAGTGACGGCCAGCTGAGGTGAGGAAGTGCGAAGTGGTTCGGGCGGTCCGCCGGATGCGGATCGATCGAGCCGACCGGGCCCCGGAGCGGGCACCGGGGGACGGTTGGAACCGTGCCAGGCTCGCGGCGGAGACCGCGGTGCCGAACAGGAAGTGACAGGCGATCGACTGCGAGTCGGTCGCACAGAAACGGAGTTCTGCTGATGGACATCCAGACCACGCGATTCGGTACGCTCACCGTCGAAGACGAGCGCATCATCGACTTCCCGAGCGGACTGCTCGGCTTCCCGGAACAGGGGCGCTACGCCCTCATCCAGACCGGCGAAGAGAACTACTTCTTCTGGCTGCAATCGGTCAGCGATCCGAACCTCGCGTTCGTGATCTGCGATCCGAGCATCTTCTTCCGGGACTACAGCGTCGCCCTGCGCGACGAAGTCACGGGCGAACTGGAGCTGGAAGACGTGGCGCACGCTCAGACGTTCGTCATCTGCAACAAAGTGGGCGACTGGCTCACGGGCAACCTGCTCGGGCCGCTGGTGATCAATGTGAAGAACCGGCGCGGCGTGCAGGTGGTTCTGACAGACAAGAAGTGGACGACCAGGCAGCCGCTGCTGCGGCTCCAACCGGAGGTCCCGCTGGCCAAGTCGGCTTGATCGGCACACCGTGCCGCCAACCAACCCAGACATGGCCACAATGGACTGATTCGACGGCCATCGGTTAGGGCGAAATTCGGGTGGATTGTCGGGTCCGGACGGAACTACGATTCCCCGGCACCTCGCGACGAATCGCGAATTCCCCTGCCAAACCGACCCGTCATCAGGCGAGTCAGTTGCGAATCGAGCAGACGGCGTACTCCGCCGGCGGCCTCGGACGCAACCCGTCACGGATGACATGACTCGCCGGATTTACACCGGAAGGAGCCAGACATGCTAGTGCTGTCACGACAGCGCGACGAAACGATCATGATTGGTGACGACATTGAAGTCACCGTCGTGGACATCCGAGGCGACAAGGTTCGACTCGGCATTACCGCACCCAAAGAGATCAGCGTTCACCGCAAGGAAGTGTATGAGGCGATCAAGCGAGAAAATCGCGAGGCCGCTCAGAACAAGCTGAAGCCGGAAGACCTGCCGAAGCTGCCGCCCAAGCCCACGGGGCCGATGCCCCCGGGAACCAACGCGGCCAGCCCACCCGGTCCAAGGCCCGCCAACGGCGGCAAGAACGGCTGAATGGGTCGACGATTTGCCTTCGGCGTTTGAAGGCCGACCCGAACAGATCAACCGAAGTGTTCGCGACGTGTGATTGACAAAGTCCGGTGCTGACGCGGTCCCGATCCGACCGCCACCACCGGCGAGACAGACGCAAGCGGCGGATACGGATATCCCCCACGCGACTGGCCTCGGTCCGAATGGTCCGTCCTACATGTGCAATCACGGAGGATTGCGATGTCCCGCATCAACACGAATGTCCAGGCCCTGACCGCTCAACGTGGTTTGGCCGGTTCACAAAAGCTTCTCGGCGATACGCTGAATCGTCTCAGCACCGGCCTGCGGATCAACCGCGGCGCCGACGACCCTGCCGGCCTGATTGCCAGCGAGCAGCTCCGCTCGGAAATCACCGGCATCAACCAGGCCATTTCCAACAGCCAGCGCGCCAGCAACGTGATCGCCACGTCCGAAGGTGCCCTCTCGGAAGTCGCCAGCCTGCTGTTGAACATCAAGAGCCTGGTCGTCGAAAGCGCCAACACCGGCGCCCTTTCGCCGGACGAAATCAACGCCAACCAGCTCCAGGTGGAAAGCGCGATCGAATCGATCACGCGTATCAGCAACACCACGAGCTTCGCCGGCCTGAAGCTGCTGGACGGGTCGCTCGACTACGTCACCAGCGGCGTCAGCGCGAGCCAGATCGCCGACGTGCATGTCACGCAGGCGAACTTTGGCACGCAGGACGACATCGCCATCGATGTGAACGTCACCGCCAGCGCCCAACAGGCGCAGCTGACCTTCACCGGCCTGGCCCTGAGCGCGCCCTACACGCTCGACATCGCCGGCAACGAAGGCACCGACACGCTCTCGTTCGCCGCCAGCGCGACGGTCAGCCAGATGGCCACCGCGATCAACACCATCACCGACTCCACCGGCGTCGCTGCCGACGTGACGGCCAGCGGCCTGGTGTTCCACAGCGTCGGTTACGGGTCTAAGTCGTTCGTCTCGGTCACCGCACAGGGCGGCCAGACACTCGCCCTGACTGACTCGACCGGGGGCACTCGCACCCGCACCACGGGTGTCGATGCCACCGCTACCATCAACGGCACCGTCGCCACCACCGATGGCCTGAACCTGAAGCTGAACACGACCAACCTCGACGTCGAACTGACGCTCGACAAGTCGTTCGGCACCGGTCAGACTAACTTCTCGATCACCGAAGGCGGATCGCTCTTCCAACTCGGGCCGCGCGTGAAGGCGAACGAGCAGGTCAACATCGGCATCCAGTCAGTTGCGGCCAGCAAGCTCGGCAGCCTGGAGACCGGCTACCTGACCGATATCGTCGGTCGCGGCCCGGCCAACCTCACCAAGGAAGGCGGTCCCGCCAAGGCCAGCGCGATTATCGAAGACGCGATCAAGCAGATCGCCGTGCTGCGAGGCCGTTTGGGCGCGTTCGAAAAGAACACGCTTCAGACGAACGTGAACAACCTGAGCATCACGCTCGAGAACGTCACGGCCAGCGAGAGCAGCATCCGCGACGCCGACTTCGCGAAGGAAACCAGCGCCTTGACCCGCGCCCGAATCCTCACGCAGGCCGGCACCAGCGTGCTCGCGACCGCGAACAGCTCGCCGCAACAGGTCCTGAGCCTGCTGGGCGGCCGATAAGAACGGCCTGATTTGAAATTGACGCGACACGCGATCAACAAGATCGCGCGGCGTGACAGACATCCACTTCATGCACCGATCGAATTGCCCCGTCGATTCGGTGAGCGATCCGGCACGGCCATTCGAACCGCTTTCGATAGGTCGTTCCGCCGAAGCCGCGTCCGCGTCCCTGAGGGAACCGCCACAGCATTCGGCGAGTCCGTCCGAACTGGCGCAGTGGACCCGATGCGCATGCGCCAGGGGACGATTGCCCCTGCATGTATCGGTCGAGCCCGCGCAATTGTTGCTCGACTGTGGCCGGAATCAGCACGCAATGGGTTGTTGGTCCGGAACCGTTGGATCAGAACTCACGATCGACTCCCTCCAGAACCGCCCTCGAATCATCCGACCATCCCGCGGTGAAGTCCGTTTCGGACTCGCCGACACTGCCCGCTCCTCCGCGATCAGCTTGCCCGCCTGATCTGCTGCCTACCTACACGAAGCCCGTCCGCGAAACGCCCTCCTGAACTCGCGCCATCACGGTGAGTGTCGGCTTGGCAGGGGAATGATGTCGTCCACCCCTTTCTGCACTGGAGTTGGCGTCCACAGAAATGAAACGTCGTTCAACGTCACGATAACTTCGGCGAGCAGGCTCGCAGAAGCCGGTCGACGAGGCGCGCCATCCTATAAAACGCGCGAGGACAAAAGAGGCATCGCCCACTTTGCGCGGGGTGCGACGTCAGGGCGCGGTGACAAGCGATCGTAGGGGTTGGGGCGGCACCTAAGTCTTTGCTTTTCATACCTAAAGCACCCGGCCAAGCGGGGTCGATTCCAACCGTGCCACGCGTCAGAGCAAGACCGCGCGGCCGGTCGGTGTGCACGGCAGATGCACATCGGGTCGGTCGGGGCGGGCTGAAAGGCCCCTTGGGTCGAGGGCGCGTGGAGGACTTGAAAGGAAGGAGGCTGACTCCACCGCATGACCGAAACGTGGCCGCCAGGGCGTTGCACCCCCTTGACCCAGGCGGCTAGTCGTTCAAGGGAGTGAATCGGCTTTGTGAGGGACCTGCCCGGTCGGGCGTCCTTCCAACGATGCAAAAGGCTTCGGGTTCCGGACCGCAGATCCGGATCGAAGCCAACCCCCACGAAACGGACGCCGAGAACGTCCCGGGGAAGCACCAGCAGGTTCCGTCAATCAAAGCCCAGCACAGTCACAGGAAGACAGCTTTATGAGCAGGATAAACACCAACGTCCCGAGTTTGATCGCGCAGCGCGTGCTGACGTCGAACAACACCTCGCTGAACCAGTCGCTCCAGCGGCTGAGCACCGGTTTGAAGATCAACAGCGGCAAGGATGACCCGAGCGGCCTGATCGCTTCGGAAAACCTCCGCGCCGAAGAGACCGGCATCAAGGCCGGTATCGCCAACGCTGAACGCGCCAGCAACATCGTCGGCACCGCCGAAGGTGGTCTGGCCGAAATCAGCTCGCTGCTGAACGAAGTGCAGTCGCTCGTCACCACCGCGGCCAACACCGGCGGTCTGAGCAGCGACGAAGTCGACGCCAACCAGCAGCAGGTCGACTCGATCCTCAACACCATCAACCGCCTGGCCGGTTCGACCAGCTTCCAGGGCTCCAAGCTCCTGGACGGCTCGCTCGACTACACGACCAGCAGCGTCT
The DNA here is from genome assembly GCA_047600945.1 of Tepidisphaeraceae bacterium. Lineage (GTDB taxonomy): Bacteria > Planctomycetota > Phycisphaerae > Tepidisphaerales > Tepidisphaeraceae > JASGKC01. The sequence continues at coordinate 948,036 of JASGKC010000001.1, forward strand.
CCACCAGCGCGATCAGCAACCTTCAGATCAACGGCGCCCGCCTGACCGACGGCACGACCAAGAGCATCGTCGTGACGCAGACCGGCAGCGCCCAGACCGGCACGATCTCGTTCACCGCCTCGGCCACCACCTCCGCGAACACCATCGAGGTCGCGGGCAGCAAGGGCTCGACGCAGCTGAGCTTCGCCGCCGGCGCCACCGACGACCAGATCGCCGCGGCGATCGCGGCCGTCAAGGACGTCACCGGCGTGTCGGCGTCGGTCACCTCGGGCGGCGGCGTGACGCTGTCCAGCACGAGCTACGGCTCGAACGCCTTCGTCACCCTCCGTTCGGTCAGCGGCACCGAGTTCGACTCGGTCGCCGGCACCGACTACGGCCAAGACGCCACCGTCACCGTGAACGGCGCGTCCGCTCAGGTCGACGGCCTGAACGTCAAGGTCCGCAGCGCCGACCTTGATGTCGAATTCGATCTCGCCGCCGATGCCAACACCGGCAGCGCGACCTCGACGTTCGGCATCACCGGCGGTGGTGCGAACTTCTCGATCGGCGCCAAGGTCACCGAAAACGCCAAGGCGGCGATCGGCATCAAGGCCGTCACCACTGGCGCCCTGGGCAACTCGTCGCTCGGCTTCCTCACCTCGCTCGCGAGCGGTGCGGCCAACGACTTGTCCAGCGGCAACCTGACCAAGAGCCAGGCGATCCTGGACAAGGCGATCACGCAGGTCTCGCAGCTGCGAGGCCGACTCGGTGCGTTCCAGAAGTTCACGATCGGTTCGACCGTGAACAGCCTGAACATCGCACTCGAGAACGTGCAGGCGTCGGACAGCGCGATCCGTGACACCGACTTCGCGGAAGAAACCTCGAAGCTCACCCGTGCACAGATCCTCAGTTCGGCCGCCAGCACCGTGCTCGCCCAGGCCAACTCTGCCCCTCAGTCCGCCCTGTCCCTGCTCCGGTAATCCAGTCCAGCGGACTGATTACCTCGATCGGCCGGACGGAGTTGTCCGGCGACGGCAGTACAGGGCCGACCCTCGAAACCAGCTACATGAAGCTGGTGCGCGACTAGAGTTACATCTTTCTTTCAAGTCCATAACGAACACCCCTGGCGGGGATGCGCCAGGGGTGTTTGGTTTTTCGTGCCAAGACGCGAAGTCACGAAGGCGCGAAGCAAGACGCGGGGGCCATCTCTTGAAGCCCCTCTCTGAATCGATCCTTCGACGTTCGTTCGCGGGGTGAGGCGGGATGAAAGTCCCTCTTTGCGGCTGCCTTTGAGTCTTCGAGTCTTCGCGTCGTTGCCCGTTCGTGTCGCCGGCCGGGTTTGTTACTTGATTTGTGACTCACGCCCGGGCATCACTCAGGCCCATGCCCGAGCCGGTTGCCCTTGGCTACGAATCCCCGCCGCCGACGCCCGCCACGCTTCGGCCGGCCCGGCTCGCGCTGGTGCTGCTGCTGGCGATCAACATGTTCAATTACGTCGACCGCCAACTGCTGGCATCGGTCGAGTTGGACATCCGCAACCAGTTCAAGATCAGCGAACCGACGATGGGTGGCATCGCGTCGGCGTTCCTGCTGGTCTACATGGCCACCAGCCCGATCTTTGGCTGGTTCGGCGATCGCGGCGGACGCTGGAAACTCGTCGGCATCTCCATCATCCTGCAATCGCTGGCCAGCTTCGGCACGGGCTTGGCGCAGGGCTTCGCGTCGCTGCTGATGATGCGCTGCCTCGTCGGCATCGGCGAAGCCTGCTACGGGCCGGTCGCGCCGACGCTGATTTCCGACTTGTTCCCGAAGAACAAGCGCGGCGCCGTTCTCGCGTGGTTCTACGCCGCCATCCCCGTGGGCAGCTGCGCTTGGTTACGTCGTGGGCGGGATGATGCTGAAGCTGACGGGCCACTGGCAGTCTGGCTTCTACGCGGTGACGATTCCCGGCATTGTTCTGGGCATCTGCTGCTTCTTCTTCAAAGACCCACCACGCGGCGCCGTTGACAACATCGATTCCACATTCAAGCCCGGCTGGCACGACTATTTGAACCTGCTGAAGATCAAGAGCTACGTCTACAACTGCCTGGGCATGGCCGCGATGACGTTCGCGATCGGCGGCATTTCGTTTTGGATGCCGACCTATCTGCGCGAAGAACGCGGCTTACAGCCGGGCGCGGCGAACGTCGTCTTCGGCCTGATCGTCGTCGTCAGCGGCCTCGCCAGTACGCTCTTCGGCGGTTGGGTGGCTGACAAGCTCCGAGCCCGATTCCCCGGCTCGTACTTCCACGTGTGCGGCGTGGGCATGGTGACCGGCTTCCCGTGCTTCCTCGCGATGCTCTACACGCCGTTCCCGTGGGCGTGGGTCGCCATCTTCTGTGCCTGCTTCTGCCTCTTCCTCAACACCGGCCCGGGCAGCGCGATCATCGCGAATGTGACGCACCCGAACGTCCGCGCGATCGCGTTCGCGCTGAACATCTTCGTGATCCACTTACTAGGCGAAATCGTGAGCTGGCCGCTGCTGGGGTGGATCAAGGAACACTACAGCCTACACGCCGGCTTCATGCTGGTGAGCGTCATGATGGCCGCCGGCGGGGTGGTGTGGTGGCTGGGCGCGCCCCACCTGAAAGAAGACATGGAAGCAGCAACCCATCACGGCGAAGCGACGGCGCGAAGCGCACCTGCACCCGTTCCGTGAACGGACTTTGGATTCAGATCGGCTGCGACGGGTCTTTCAGACGCTCCTCGTGTCCGCTCACGTTGAAACGCTGCGCCACGAGTGCCTGCAGTGATTCGTCGTGCGCATTGGATCCGACTGCGATCACTTGCGCGATTCGACCGTCCCGCGCGACGCCGAATTCGATCACGTCGCCGTTGCTCTGACGGACCAGGCGGTGATCGACAAGCCGCGGCTCGCCCCAGAAGCGGGCGGAGGTGTCAAACAGGGCGGTTTCGAACGTGACGACCGACTGTAGCGCCGCGTCCCCGCCGGCCATCGCGTCGCCGGCGACGGTGCCGAGCATCTGCGCCTGGTTCCAGTGCGCGAACTGGCGGTGTTTGCCGAAGAGCGGATCGAATGCCGCACAGCAATCGCCGGCCGCGAACACGTCGGGCACGTTCGTGCGGCAGTGCTCGTCGACGAGAATCGCCTTTTCGGCCGCGATGGGCGTGCCGGTCAGCATGTCCTTGTTCGCTTCCATGCCCACGCACGCGACGACGAGGTTCGTGTCGATCGACTTCCCACTGGCGAGCACGACGCGCTGCACGCGGCCGTCGCCTTCAATGCGGGCCGCGCTTTCGGTATGTACGCGCACGCCGTTGCTGTCGAGTTTCCGCGTGACGTATCGCCCGACCACTTCGCCGGCATATCGACTCCACGGGTGCGGCCGGCCGACGACGTAGTCGACGTGCAGGCCGATCTGTTTGAGCGACGACGCGACTTCCACCGCGAGCACGCCCGAGCCGACAACCGTCACGCGCCCGCGCTGCGAGCGGTCGGCCGAATCGGGTAGGGGCAGGCCTTCGATGCGGGCGGAATCGATCGCGTGGAGCAGTCGGTCGGCGTCGTCGAGCGTGCGGAGGTAGTGAACGCCGGGCATCGTCGCGCCCGGAATCGCCAGCCGACGCGCCGAGCCACCAACGGCCAACAGCAGCTTGTCGTAGACGATGGATTCATTCGTATCGAGTGTGACCGCGTGACGATCGACCTCGATGTGCGTCGCGCGTCGGCCTGTGCGGAGCGTAACGGCACTGTCGCGGAACCAGTCGTCCGGATTGGCAACGATCTGTTCTCGCGGCAACTCGCGGCGAAGGTAGCGTTTGGAGAGTTCGGGCCGTTGGTAGGGGCGGATCGCTTCGCGCGTGACGATCAGGATCGAGCCGCGCGTGTCGCGCGCGCGAATCGCCCGCACCGCCGCCGCCGCCGCGATGCCGCCACCGATCAGGAGATAATTCACGTGGAGTCGGTCCATAGCGGTTCACTCTCTCCTGTAGTTGTACGTCACCGACGCGCGTCTGATTTCGGAATCCATCACAAATCAGAAACGGCCGAACCGTCGCGGCTAGATTGCAAATCCCGCGCCGTCGCCGATATTCCAATCACGCATGTCCTCTCGGCCCGGCAATCCCGATTCGCTGCTCGCCTGGATGGGTTCGCTGGGTGATCCGGCACGCCTACGAATGTTGCGTCTTCTTGAGCAGCATGAACTCGGCGTTGCCGAGTTAGGCGACGTCCTGCAATTGCCACAGAGCACGATCAGCAGGCACCTGAAGATTCTATCCGACGAAGGCTGGCTGCGATCACGCCGCGTCGGAACGACGCACCTGTCGGCCCTCGACGCGTCGCATCTCGATCCGACGCAGAAGCAGCTTTGGCAACTCGCGAAGCAGCACACCGCGCAGTGGCCGAGCATTTCGCAGGACGAGATTCGATTGCAGCGACGGTTGCGCGAGCGGCAGGACGACAGCCGACGTTTCTTCACCGGCGCGGCGGCCGAGTGGGACAAGCTGCGCGACGAACTGTACGGCCACGATTTCGGTTTCGCGGCCATGCTGGCGCTGCTCCCGGCGACGACCGTGGTGGCCGACCTCGGCTGCGGCACCGGGCATCTGCTCGAGAAGCTCGCCCCGCACGTGGCTCGCGCGATCGGCGTCGATAACACCCCTGCGATGTTGAAAGGCGCGCGGCAACGCGTCGCGCCGTTCGACAACGTCGAAGTCCGGCAGGGCGAACTCGAAGAGCTGCCGCTGGCGGATGGCGAAGTCGACGCGGCACTGATGGTGCTCGCGCTCAGTTACGTGGCCGAGCCCAAACGCGTCGTTACGGAGATGGCCCGCGTGATCAAGCCGGGCGGACGTGCGGTGGTCGTCGACGTGACCCCGCACGACCGTGAGGACTTCCGCGTGCAGATGGGCCAAAGCCGCCTCGGCTTTGACGCCGGCGAGGTGGAAGAACTTCTTACCGAGAGCGGGCTGTCCAGCCCGATCGTGCGAACCCTTCCGCCCGCCCCAAACGTGCGCGGGCCGGCGCTGTTCCTGGCGACGGCGCAGCGGGCGTAGCCACGAATCGATCGGATCAGCGAGCAGCGCCGGTTTCTTCGTTGTTCGTTCTCGCTCCAATCGCCTGCGCGAGGGGCGTAATAATTCGATTTCGATCGAACGATTTCGCCGCTTGCGCAACTTCAGGTTCGACGGGCCCGACGCGTGCCATGGCGAACGCATTGGACGACATCTACGAACGATTGCTGGTCCTGCGCTGCCAGACTGGCGACGCGTCCGCGTTTTCGGAACTTCTCAGCCGTTACGACGGCCGCATCCGCGGCTTTTTGGGCCGGCTGCTGAATGGAACCGGTGCCGTGGACGATGTGGCTCAGGACATCTGGCTCGACGTGTTCCGCACGGTCGGCGGACTAAGGGACGCCGGCGCGTTTCGGGCATGGCTCTACCGGATCGCCCGCGACCGGGCTTTTCGACTTCTCCGGCGACGTCGGACGCCGCGTCCCGTTACGGTCGCGCCTGATGTCGTCGAGCAGGTCGTGGATGACCAGGATTCGGGTCCGTACGCGGACGAAGTGCTCCTGCTGCAAGCCGCGCTCGTTCGCCTGCCTCCGGAGCAACACGAGGTGATCTGGCTGCGCGTGGTCGAGGGATTCAGTTATGAGCAGATCGCGCGCACCGTGGGATGTGAGCTGGGCACTGTGCGCTCGCGCCTGCATTACGCGAAGCGGGCTTTACGTGACCAATTCACAAAGGACTAAGCATCATGCAAACGACCTCACCTGACGAGTTCGCAAACGCAGAGGCATTCGTGCTCGAAGTACTCCGGCGCGACCGGCGCCGACTTCGCGCCACGGCGGCCGTGACGATTCTGCTCTGGATTCTGGCAGCATTGCTGATCCCCGCGATCTACCTGCCGCTCTGGGCGAAGGTCGACCAGACGGCAAGCCGGCTCGTTGCCGACAATGGCGAGCTCACGGCTCGCCAGGTCGCCGAGGCCATCAGCGAACTGGCGCGCGGCACGATGCCCGTCGCCGCAATCATGATGGCGATTCTCGTGCTGACCTGTTTCCTCGCCGCGGCCCTGACCGTCTCGCTGTCGCTGATGATCCGACGCGCCACGCTTCGGCAGGTGAGCGCGAATCTGACCATGATCTCGCAGCAACTGAAGCAACTACAGGCATCGCGCGCCGCGTGAACGAACGGGCCGGTCGTGTCGTGTCCGGCTGCTGCTTTAATGCGGCCGCTCACACGTCCAGGTTCTTCACTTCCAGCGCGTGGTCTTCGATGAACTGGCGGCGGCGTTCGACGTCTTCGCCCATCAGCACGCTGAACAGCCGCTCGGCCTCGCCGGCCTCTTCGAGCGTGACGCGGAGCAGCATCCGCCGGGCTGGATCGAGCGTCGTGTCCCACAGTTCCTCGGCGTTCATTTCGCCCAGACCTTTAAAGCGCTTGACCTCGATGCCTTGCTTGCCGAGCGCGAAAATCTGGTCGAGCAGTTTTCCCGTGCCGGCGACGTCGTGCGTCTTGCCGTCTTGCACGAGGGCGTACTTCGTCGCGAGCTTTTCGCCGCTGACGCTTTCTTCCTGGGTGAGGAAGTAGTCGTCCATGGTCAGGTCGAGGGCTTCGAGTTGCTCGAAGACTTTTTCGAGCTCCTTCACTTCGTGAAGCTCGACCTGCTTAATGACGCGCTTGGGTGAGGCCGATTCCTTCGCAGGAGTTGCTTCGGCAGGGGCGGCTTCCCCGTTCGCTGAAGCGGGCTCGCCGGTGGGTTCTGAGATCGCCTCTTCGTCGATCAGTTCATGCGAGAGCAGGTACTCGCGGACGTCGTTGCTGTCGCCGTGAACGAAGTGGTCGACGCCATCGACGGTGACACGCACGTTGGGCAGGTGCCCGTGGTCGTCCCGCTTCGACAGGAACTCGGCGAAGTCGATGCCGCGGCGATAGATCAGCTTCACGCCTTCGTCGAGCTTCTGAAGCAGTTCGACGACACGCAGCAGTTCTTCGCCCGTGAGCTTCCGTTTCTCGTGGCTGGCTTCGTCGCGGATGACCAGCGTCGTGCCTTCCAACGCAAGCTTGATGTAGATCTGCTGCATCTCGCGGTTATCGATGACGTAGGTCGCCTTCTTGCGCTGCGTGACCTGATACAGCGGCGGCTGCGCGACGAAGACGTTGCCGTTTTTGATCAAGTCGGGCATGTGGCGGAAGAAGAACGTCAGCAGCAGCGTGCGGATGTGGCTGCCGTCGACGTCGGCGTCGGTCATGATGACGACCTTGCCGTAGCGCCGCTTGTCGATCGTGAAATCGTCGCGGATGCCCGCGCCGATCGCGCTGATGATCGTGCGGATTTCTTCGTGGCCGAGCATCTTCACGACGGTGGCTTTCTCGACGTTTAGCAGCTTTCCGCGCAGCGCGAGGATGGCCTGGATGTTGGAGTCGCGGCCTTGCTTGGCGCTGCCGCCTGCCGAGTCACCTTCGACCAGGAACAATTCGGTGGAATCGCGGTCGCGGCTGCGGCAGTCGGCCAGCTTGCCGGGCAGGCTGTTGCCGTCGAGCGCGTTCTTGCGGCGCGTCAGTTCGCGCGCCTTGCGGGCGGCCTCGCGGGCTTCGGCGGCGGCTAGGCCCTTCTCGAAGATCGTCTTGCCGATTTTCGGGTTGCGCTCGAGGTAGTCGCCCAGCTTCTCGTTCATCGCGGCGATGACGAAGCTTTCGACTTCGGGATTGAGCAGCTTGTCCTTGGTCTGGCTTTCGAACATCGGCTCGGGGATGTACACGCTCACGACAGCCGCCACGCCTTCGCGGAGGTCGTCGCCGCCGGGCTTTTCACCCTTGACCCAGCCGTTTTTCTCGGCGTTCTTGTTGATGCAGTTGGTGAGCGCGGTTTTGAACCCGCTCAGGTGCGTGCCGCCCGCGTGGTTGTTGATGTTGTTCGCGAACGTCATCAGCGTTTCGGAATACGCATCGGTGTACTGGAGGGCGATGCTCACCTGAAGCCCGGCTTCGGGGTCTTCCTTCTGGAAGCTGATGATCTCGGTCAGGCCGGCCTTGCCTTCGTTGAGGTGTTCGATGTACTCCGCGAGGCCGCGATCGAACTTGAACGTTTCCTTCTTGCCGTTGCGCTCGTCCTCGAACGAAATCTCGATGCCGGCATTCAGGTAGGCCAGTTCGCGCAGGCGGGTGCTGAGCGTGTCGTAGTTGAAATCGACACCGCCCTTGTCGGGGGTGAAGAGCGTCGGGTCGGGCTTGAAGGTGACCTTTGTGCCGGTACGGTTGGTCTTGCCGATGACCTTGAGGTCGGACGACTTCACGCCGCGCTCAAATTCCATGTGATGGATTTGACCGTCGCGGGAGACTTCGACTTCGAGCCATTCGCTGACGAAGTTGACGACCGACGCGCCCACGCCGTGCAGGCCGCCCGAGGTTTTGTAGGCGCTTTCGCTGTTGTGCTCGAACTTGCCGCCGGATTGCAGCGAGCCGAGCACGAGTTGCACGGTGGGAATGCCGGCCTTGGAGTGAATGCCGACCGGAATGCCGCGGCCGTCGTCGGCGACGGTGCAACTGCCGTCGGCGTTGATCTTGACGTCGATCTTCTTCGCGAAGCCGGCAAGTGCTTCGTCGATGCTGTTGTCGACGATTTCGTAGACAAGGTGATGCAGCCCGCGCGGGTTGTAGCCGCCGATGTACATGCCCGGCCGCAGACGCACATGCTCGATGTCGTCAAGCTGTTTGATCTGGTCTTCGCCGTAATCGGCGCCGGGTTTGGAGGCTTCGTTGGCAGCGTTGGGCTGGGCCGGGTCGGACATCCGTTTCACCTTGAAAAATCCGTATCGAAACGCAATTCAGAGGAAGCAGGAATTGTAGGCGAAACTGCGTCAGAAAGCCACGGGTCAAGGGATAATGACGAATGTCCAATGCCCAATGCACAACGGGAGGAAAAGACGCTTCTACGTCGCGCATTTTTGGTCATTGAGACTTGGTCATTGGTCATTTCTCCACCCTACACTTGTCGGCATGCTGCGACTGACGAGGGAGGTTCGCTTCGCCATTCGGCCTGACGGCACGCTGCCGCCCGACGGCCGAAACGGTTTCGCGGGCAGGCCTTCGCTGGAGGGGCTTGGCTTGCACCTGGTTTTGCGCGTGACGCTGGCGGGCGACATTGATCCGGCGACCGGCTACCTGCGCAACATCGTCGAGGTCGATCGCGACGTGCGTTCGCGGGCCGTGCCTGTCGTCCAGCGATTCCTTGTCGAAAAACGCTGGCACGAGCGAACAGCCTTGGTGCTTGCTCTTCGCGAGTCGCTGTCTGACAGCACGGCGCAACTCGACGCCATCGAACTCTGTTTTTCCCCGTTTCTCCGCTGTTCCACTCACACTCGCGAGCCCGGCATGGTTCGAACGCATCAACGTTTCGAGTTCAGCGCAGCGCATCGCCTGCACAACCCAAAGCTTTCCGACGAGCAGAACCGCGCCGCCTTCGGCAAGTGCAACAACCCGCTCGGGCACGGGCACAACTACGAACTCGAAATCGAACTGGTCGGGGCTGGCCGTTCGACGAGCGAGGTGGAACAACTCGTCGAGCGCCACGCGATCGAGCCGCTCGACCATAAGCACCTGAACCAGGAAGTTCCGGAGTTCGCCACCCTGAATCCGAGCGTGGAGAACATCGCCAATGTGATCTTCACCCGACTCAAGCCGTATCTGAGCGAACTCGCGGCCGTCCGCGTGTGGGAAACACCCAAGACGTGGGCCGAGTGGCGCGAGTAGTTCTTGGGGCTTCTTCTAAACTACGCAGTACGAGGTATGCCCGACCACCTCCTCATCGCCATCGGCTCGCACGGCGACGTGCATCCGTTCGTCGGCATCGGCCGCGAACTGAAAACGCGTGGCCATGCCGTGCGCGTGCTGGCGAACCCGCACTTCCGCGAGATGATTCAGCGGGCCGGGCTGGAGCCGATCGATCTCGGCACGGCGGACGACTATCGCAGGATCATCAAAGACCCGCTGATGTGGCACCCCATGAAGGGGCCGAGCCGGGTGATGCAGTACACGCTGGAGACGCTTGAGCCGGTCTATCGCGCCTGCGTCGATCAGGCGGATGCCAGCACGACGATCGTCGCCAGTAGCCTTGGTATCGCCGCGCTGTGTGCCGCGGAGACCCACGATCGCCGAGTCATCACGGCCCATCTCGCGCCGATCACCGTGCGTTCGCTCGAACGTCTGCCTGCGCTGTCGATTCCGTTCGACTTGAATCGACTGCCGAAGTTTCTGCGAAAGAAGTTCTGGGAGGGAGCCGACCGCTGGTTCATCGATCCGCCGATCGCGCCCGGTTTCAATGAATTCCGCGCCAAACTCGGGTTGAAACCGGTGAAGCAGATATTTGGCACGTTCTGGCACTCGCCGCACGGGTCGCTCGGGCTGTGGCCGGAATGGTTCGCGCCGCGCTGTTCCGACTGGCCGGCCTGCGTGCGGTCAACGGACTTTCCGTTGTATGACGAGTCGGATCATCACGAACTCGATCCGTCACTGGAGGACTACCTGCGCGGCGGCGATCCGCCTGTCGTCTTCACGCCCGGCAGCGCGATGACTCATGGTCATGCGTTCTTCGACACGGCCATCGCCGCCACGGCCCGCATCGGCCGGCGGGCACTGCTGCTCACGCGGTTTGCCGAACAGCTTCCGCCGATGCTTCCATCGCACGTGAAGCACATTGCCTACGCGCCGTTCACCGACCTGCTTCCGCGTGTGGCTGCACTGGTTCATCACGGCGGGATCGGCACGACGTCGCAGGCGCTGCGCGCGGGCGTATCCCAGCTCATCATGCCGATGTCGCATGACCAGCCGGACAATGCCGCAGCCGTGCGTCGGCTGGGCTGCGGCGACTCGCTCTTCCCACGTTCCTTCAAACCGCGCACGGTGGCGGTCAAGTTGCAGCGTCTGTTGACCTCGGCGGCCATTCGCGCTGGCACGCGCGCCGTCGCTGCACGCTTCAAGGCTGATCCGTGTGGTAGGATTGCGGATGCGATCGGGGAGGCCTCGGGGTATCCCTGATGATCGAGAGGGCAAAATGCCCTTACCGTGCGGTGTCGCGTCTCACCGGAGGCACTCGTCAGTGCGGGCCGATCGTTCGATGAAAACATGGCAGCGCTGGGTCCTCGCGGGCCTGATTACGCTGGCGGCGGCAGGGCTGTCGCTGTGGATGGGGCACATCCGTGGCGGCCGGCTGCCGGTTTTCAATTTCTTTCCCGCCATCATTCTCATTGGGGCGTTGCTCGGAACGGCGCCGGCGATCGCGTGCTTGCTTGTCGCCATGCCGTTCGCGGTCTGGACGCTGCTGATTGGGCCTTTCTCGACCGTTGGCACGTCGCGCTGGTCGGACGTCGTCGTCCTCACCGTCTACACCTTCAGTGGCCTTCTGATCGTATGGGTGACCGACGGCATGCGCCGAGCCCGCGATCGCGCCGCGACGCTGGCCGACGACAACCATCGCCTGCTCGACCAGATCGAAGTCGCTTACCGGCTCGTGCCGCTGCACGTGTCGACGCTCGATTCGCGCCTTCGCTACACGTGGGTGCATCGCCCGCTGGACGGCCTGCGCGTCGATCAGATGATGGGCCAGCGCAACGAAGACCTCTACGGTCCGGCCAGCGCGGAGCTGACCGCTTTTCTTCGGTCGGTCCTCGAACGCAACGCCGGCGATCGTCGCGACGTGCGGCTACCCCTCAGCACCGGTACGCGCCACCTCGACGTCACCGCGCAGCCGATCCATGACGAGCAGGGCGATGTGACCGGGGTGACCGTCGCAATCCTCGACATCACCGAGCGCGTCGAGAGCGAAGGGCGCGTGCGCGACACCGAGCAGCTCTTGCAGACCGTGCTCGACACCACGCCGGGCCTGATCTATGTCAAGGATTCGCAGGGCCGACTGCGGCTGGTGAATCGGCATTACGCCGAGTTCTGCGGCAAGCCGATCGAGCAACTGCTCGGCAAGACCGACCGCGAAATCTGGACAGTGCCTGACGTCGACTCATGGGTCGCCAACGACGCAGCCGCCGCGACGATCAACGTGCCGACGGAGTTTGAAGAGCAGATTCATTTGTCCGACGGCACCGTGCGCGAGTTCCTCACCACCAAAGCGCCGTTGTTGTATTCCGGCGAGCGCATGGTCGTGGGTTTCACGATCGACATCACCCAGCGCAAGCGTGCAGAGGCGGCACTGCGCGACAGCGAACAGCGCCTGCGCTTGGCGCAACGTGCCGCCCGCAGCGGCGTGTGGTCGTGGAATGTGCAGACGGGTGCGCTGAATTGGTCGGAGGGTATGTACGATCTTATGGGCGTCCCCCCATACACCCCACCTCTGACGCTGGAACAACTCGGCGCTCGCGTGCCCGCCGAGGACTTGCAACGTGTGTCCTCTACACTCGCCTTGGCGTTCGAGGACTGCTCGCCCATCGAACTTGAGTTCCGCGTGCAGCATCCGGAGAAGGGCGAACGTTGGCTGGCTGCCCGAGGACAGGTCGAACCCGGGCTCGACGGCAAGGCGATGGTCGCGCAGGGCATCACCTTTGATGTGACCGATCGCAAGAAAATCGAACAAGAACGCGAACGACTGCTCGAGGTGGAACGTCAGGCCCGTGCCGATGCAGAGCACGCCGCCAAGATGAAGGACGAGTTCCTCTCCACACTGAGCCACGAACTGCGCACGCCGCTGAACGCCGTGCTCGGTTGGGCGTCATTGCTGAACCGCAGGAAGATGGGGCCGAAGGAGACGGCGGATGCGGTTGCGGTGATCGAGCGCAACGCGCGGGCGCAGCGCAGCTCATCGACGACCTGCTGGACATGAGCCGAATTGTGTCCGGCAAGCTTCGTCTGGACGTCCACGACGTGAGCATCGACGTGCCGGTGCGGGCCGCCGTGGAAGTGGTGCACCACGCCGCCGAGGCGAAGGGCATCAAGCTCGATGTAACCATCAACGAGCCCGAGCCGCTCACCGTGCGCGGCGACGCGAATCGGCTGCAACAGGTCGTGTGGAACTTGCTCAGCAACGCCGTGAAGTTCACGCCCGCCGCCGGACGCGTGGGCGTTCAGGTGCGCCGGGACGCATCGGGCTCGGGCGTGCGGATCGAGGTTGCCGACAACGGGGCCGGCATCAGCGCGGATTTCCTGCCTTTCGTGTTCGATCGCTTTCGGCAGGCCGATTCGAGCATGTCACGCAGGCACGGCGGCCTGGGCCTGGGCTTGTCGATCGTCAAGCAATTGGTCGAACTGCACGGCGGCGAAGTCGAAGCCCGCAGCGAAGGCCTCGGGCACGGGTCGACTTTCATGGTGCGGCTGCCGCTCTCACGCGCCGACTCCGCCAGGCAGGCGTCCTGCGAATCGGATGAGGGCACCCATCAAGCGGACCTTGAAGGCATACGCGTGCTGGTCGTGGACGACGAACGCGATGCGCGCGAACTCATTCGCAGCGTGCTCGAGGGTCATCGCGCGGCGGTGCAGACGGCGGGCTCGGTCCGAGAGTCGATCCTCATTCTTGATCGCGATCGACCCGACGTCGTCCTGACCGATCTCGGCATGCCTGACGAAGACGGCTATGAATTGCTGCGGCAAGTCCGCGACCGCGACCATCTACAGAACGTGCCGGTGGTGGCGCTGACCGCGTTCGCGCGGGCTGAAGATCGCACCGCCGCCATCACGGCGGGGTTTGACGACCATCTACCCAAGCCGATCGACAGTGACCGGCTGATCCAGACGCTTATGCGGCTGTCGAGCGGGGCAGGGCTACGTGATTGAACGATTCAAGAAGCCTTGCGCCGGTTCAACATCCGGCCGACCGTCTGCTTCGCGCGGTCGGCCGCCAGCGAAACGACGGTGTAGAGGTCCTCACCGCGCTCGTCGAGCACCACGTTCGAGGCGAAGCCATCGAGACGCACCACAGCCAGGCAACGCTTATCACTCGCGCCGCCGCGTCGGCCGTTGAGGTCCTGGACATGCACGCGGATTTCCAGGACGTGCTTCTGGTGCTGATTCAGTGCGGCGACGAATCGGTCGCGCACGTGCGTCGTGAGGGCTTCGGAATCGGGACCGACGTAGTGGATCAGATCGAGCATCGCTTCCTCAGTGCTGACGGTGTTCAAATGTGGCGGACCCGTTCCGCCATATTCATTACGTCTGACACGCGAGATCGATGCAGTGGTTACAAAGGGGAATAGCGAATCGAATCGGGACGGCTCTAGCGCGTGAGAACGGTGTTGCCCAGGACCCGGGCCGTGACCGAGACCGAGCCGGCGTTGTTCGCCCAGCCGTACGCGTCCATCGAGCCGAAGAACAGGCGGGTCGCGCCCGCCGGAACGACGATCTGCTGGGCGACGCCGCTGCTGGTCTTCCCGTCGCCGACGAAGAAGGCCTGCTTCAGTTGCGGCGAGATCGTGGTGTAGTCGCGCGATGTGGGCGTGGAGAAGTCGAGGGCTGTCGGGGTCGAGGTGTAGCGAGGGTCGCTGTCGTTCAAGAAGACGGCCACCATGCTGTTGAGCGGCACGGTGACGTTGCTGATTCCGTTGGTGGCGACGGCACTGTCGACGCAATCGGTATCGCCGTCAGGCGTCAGGCCCGACGCGGATGAGTTATTGCTCAGTGAACCCGTCGCGCTGATGGTGATGGTTTGGCCGGGGGTGATGGTTAGGCCATTGAGTTGAGCGGGGTCGGCGTTGGAGTTGTTCCAGCTTTCACCGTTGTAGCTCTGACTGATGTACCCGGTGACCCCTGAGAACCAGAGGTCTGCGGTGGCAGGAACAGTGGCCGAGCCGTTGCCGGTGCTGGCGAGGCTGGCAATGGCGCTGGCGGAGACGTCGAACGTGGATCGGCCCAGCAGCGCGCCGAACACCGACGGCACCGCGCCGCCATGGCTGGCATCACAGCGGACGGTGACGCGGATCGCATTCGCGTTGGTGTAGAGCGAGGAGTTGGTGATTTTGGTGAATGTGGTTCCCGACCACGTGCCGTATTCGATGTCGGTGCCGCTATTGAACACCACGGCGCGGCCATCGACACGGTTCTGCCCGGCGACGGTCTGGGCACTGCTCGCGGCCGCTGTTGCTGTGCCGCCGCTGCGCAGCGTGTTGATTGCCGCGCGGCTGGACGCATCGGCGGCGGCCTGGAGGTCGGCTCGCGCCAAGCGGATGCGTCCGCCGTCGATCATCAATGCCATGAACATCACCAGCATGAAGATCGTGGCGGTGGCCCAGAGCAGCGTGAAGCCGCGCCGGGCGGATGGACCGAATTGTCGCTGCATGTTCCCTATCCCTCCTCGTACGCTGTGGCGGCAGCGCACGAACTGGCGGGTCGTTTCTGTGAACTCGAATTCAGAAGTCGCGCCGTCAAGAAATTTTCCGCCCGGCGCGCTTATCGGGCGTTGGATGTCATGGGAGGGCGTCGCCGGAACGGCCAGCGTCAGTGCGCCACGCCGCTGGCGAACTGCTCATACAGGTGGGCGTACTTGCCGCCGTGGGCGAGGAGCTGGTCGTGTGTGCCGCGCTCGACGATCCGGCCCGCGTCGATGACCAGGATCTGGTCGGCCTGCATGATCGTCGAGAGGCGGTGCGCCACGATGAACGTCGTTCGGCCCTTCGTGAGCCGTTCCAGCGAGTCCTGGATGATCTGCTCGGTGTGCGTGTCGACGGCGCTGGTGGCTTCGTCGAGCATGAAGATGCGCGGGTCGGCCAGGAACGCGCGGGTGAAGCAGATGAGCTGCCGCTGTCCCAGGCTCATGTTGCTGCCGCGCTCGCCCACGTCGGTGTCGAAGCCGTCCTTCAGGCTCATGATCGAGTCGTACGTGCCGAGCGCCTTGGCGGCGTTCTCCACCTGCTCCTTCGTTGCGTCGACTTTGGCGTAGCGGATGTTCTCGAGCACGCTGCCCGTGAACAGGTAGTTGTTCTGAAGCACCAGGCCCATCTGCTTGTGCAGGCTGTCGCCCGTGCTGAAGCGGATGTCGTGGCCGTCCACCAGCACGCGGCCCTGCTGCGGCTGATAGAACCGCGCGATCAGGCTGATGATGCTGCTCTTGCCGCTGCCGGTGGCGCCGACCAGCGCGACGGTCTGCCCCGGCATGGCGGTGAAGTTGATGTCGTGCAGCACGCGCCGCTCGGGGTTGTAGCCGAACGTGACGTTCTCGAACGTCACGCGGCCGACGATCGGCGGCAGAGGTCTGGCGTCGGGCACGTCGACGACGTCAGGCTTGATCTCCAGCAGGCTGAACACACGCTCCGCGCCGGCCATCGCCTGCATGAGCTGGTTGTAGAACCCGCCCAGGAAGACGATCGAGTTCATGAACCAGTCCCAGTACAGGTAGCACGCGACCACGCCGCCCACGCCGGCGTCGTGCATGCGTCCGCTGGCGACGAGGTACGCGCCGACGATCAGGATGACGATGCGCCCCATGAAGCGAATCGATTCCAGCGTGGGCTGAAACGTCGCGTTGATGCGGGCGGCCGTCACGTTGTTGACCGTGTTCTGTTCTTGTAGCGCGTTAAACGTGTCGAGGTTCGGATCTTGCCGGTTGAACGCCGTGACGACGCGCATGCCGGTGATGTTCTCGGCCAGATTCGTGCTGACGCGCGTGAAGCCCTCGCGCACCACCTGCCACTGCTTGCCGCTGCGGCGGATGAACCGGTGGTTCACCACCAGCAGCACCGGCGCGAGCCATGCGACCGAGACGAACAACCGCCAGTCGGTTTGAAACAGCATGTAGCCGCTGACCAGGATGATGCCCGTCTGAATGATGATGTGGGCGACGCCCCACACGTTCACTTCGCGCATGCCACCGATGTCGCTGGTCATGCGGCTGATGATTCGCCCCAGCTTGGTCTTGTCGTAGTAACTCATCGACAAGCTCTGGAGGTGCGCGAACACACGTCGGCGGTAGTCGAACTGGACGCTTTCGCCGGCCCGGGTCATGAACAGGATGGTGTAACGCTGAAGGACGATGCTGATTGCCGTGACGATCGACCACGCGAGCACCACAATGGCCAGCACCTTCACGCCGTGCGACGCCGGCGTCGTGGCGTCAATCGGCCCCGTGTAATGCTCGACCATGCGCTCGATGAGTGTGCCTTTGCCGTGCTGGACAGCGCCGGTCACGAACTCCGAGCACAGGTTGTAGATGGAGCCGATGAACTGAGGGCCGGTCATGTCCAGGCTGACGTGAATCGCCGCGAACAGGACACCCAGTGCGTAAAGGCGCCGGTACGGTCGCAGGCCGCTTAGCACGCGGCGCACCATCCACCATTCGATCGGGCGATAGCGTTGTTCCTCGTCGTTCGACTCGATCGGAGTTGTCGACGTCTGAACGGGGGGCTTCTTTCTGCTCAAAAACTTCATGCGCCGTGACGGAGGCTTACACCTCGTCCCTCCGTTCACGTTGCTCGCGTTCTCTCGCGGCGGCCGCGGCGGCGTCGAAAGTGCCGGCGTCGCGCAGGCGTTTCATGTGACTCGGGCTATCGGCGTAGTCCGGCTTCTTCTTTTTGGCGGCTTCGATCGCTTCGAGTTCCTCTTCCGTCGGTGGCAAGGCGTCGTCGCTGAGCTGCGCGGCGCAAACCTCGCGGTAGTGGCCTTCCTCGGCGATCAGCTCGTCGTGCGTGCCCATCTGCGTGATTCGGCCGTTCTCGAGCACGATCACCATGTCGGCCTGCTTCACCGTGCTGATGCGGTGGGCGATCACGAACGTCGTGCGGTCGCGCATCACAAACTTCATGCCGCGGCGGATGAGGTCTTCGGTCTCGGAGTCGATGGCGGCCGTCGCGTCGTCGAGGATCAGCACGCGTGGATTGGTCACGATCGCCCGGGCGATCGCCAAGCGTTGCCGTTGACCTCCCGAGAGGTTCGTGCCGCGCTCGCCGAGCATTTCCTCGTAGCCCTTGGGCAAGGCTTCGATGAACTCGTGCGCCTGCGCGAGCCGGGCTGATGCTTCGACTTCCCCCTTGCTGATGCCGGGCCGGCCGTACGCGATGTTGGACGCGACCGATGCGCTGAACAGGTACGTTTCCTGGAACACGAAGCTCACCTGCGTCCGCAGACTGCTGAGCGACAGGTCGCGCAGGTCGACGCCATCGATCGTGATCCGGCCCTGCTGCGGGTCGTAGAAGCGTGCGACGAGATTTACTAGCGAACTCTTGCCCGATCCGGTGGGTCCGACGATCGCCACCACGCTGCCGCCTTTCACGCGGAAGCTGATGTCGTGCAGGATCGGCTTGGTCGGCGTGTAGCCGAACGAAACATTCTCGAACACCACTTCGCCCGGCAGGCCCTTGGGCAGAGGCTTGGCGTTCGGTTTTTCGGGAACAGTCGGCTTCGCGTCGAGCACTTCGTACAGGCGTCGTGCGCTCACGATCGCGTTCTGGTACTGCTCGTTGATGGTCGCCACGCCCTGGAGTCGACCCAGGATCGTGCCCATCGCCGAGCCGAGGACGATCAGGTCGCCTGCGCCGATCGCCTTGCCGCGCGTGAGGATGATGATCGCACCGGCCGCCAGAAACAGCGTCACGTGACTGGCGCTGGCGATCGCGCGGATCACTGGCTGGAAGTTCGCGAACATCCGGATACGCCGCAGCACACGCGCCATGAACGTGTCGGCGTTCGTGTTGTACTTCTGTAGTTCGCTGTCCTCGGTGGCGAACGCCTTCACAACGTGCACGCCCGCGATGTTTTCCGTGATGATGCTGACGTTGCGGTCTTCCGCTTCCATCACCAGCTTCTGGGCCGGCTGTGCGCGACGGCTGAAACGCAGGATGTACCACACCCAGAACGGCAGCGGCAGGATCGCCAGCGGGGCCAGCCACGAGTTCTTTGTCGCGATCAGCACGATGTACGACACCACGATCGTGCAGATGTCCAGCGTGTTCAGCATCGCCGTCTGAATGAACGATCGGACGTTCTGCAAATCCGACAGCGCGCGGTTGATGAGCTGACCCGAGCTGATGGCGTCATGGAAACCGAAACCGACGCGCTGCAACTTGTCATACACTGCTTCGCGGATGTAGTAGACCATCTGCATGCTGAGCCGGTTCTCGGCCATCACACGCTGGAACCGCAGTAGCAGCAGGGCCGCGACATACGCGGCGAACGTCGCGATCGACCAGATCAGTGTGCGGACGAACGGGTCGCTGCTGAAGAGCCATTCGCGGAAGTTGGGTGTCGCAATGCCGGCGTGGGCAGGCTGCGTCGTCGGGTCGGGGACCTTCTGGATGTGATTGAGAATCGCGCCGACCTGATTGGTTGTGAGCACTTCAATCAGGTTGCAGACGATCACGATGCAGCAGGCGAGCACTGCCAGGCCAATGACCGGCTTCACGAAGCGGAACATCCAGCGCAGGAGCTGGCCGTTGGTCGGGCCGGTGGAGGCGGCCGAACCATCAGGGGCGGCTCCGCCGCTGGCTTTGCTGGCTGACTTGTCTTTGGATGGATCGTGCGCCACGAAAACCCGACTCCGGAAGGGCGTAACGGTACCGGATCGGGCGCGAGCGTCAATGCGACGACGTGCGGCAATGGCCGCTGACAACTGAAAAAACGCTTGAAATCCCGGCCAAACCGCCGCGTTGGTCGAATAGACAAACGTCAATGGATTTTCATCACCGCAGGGGCGGGCCGACATCCGGCGGCCTCGGCACGGGCGGCCATTCGAACGGCCCCGGCCGCCAGCGAAGCATGCGATAGAAGTACGTGGCCTCACCGTCGCCCGACGGCGCCACGAGCCCGCGCCACGTCTGCTGTAGGTGGCCGGCGTCGGGGAAGTCGACGGTGATCTCATGCTGGCCCGGAGTCAGCTGAAGCGGGATGACGAACACGCCGCGCGGGACCATCTCCCATTGCCGCGTGTCCGCCTCGCTGGACGCCTTCATTGCCGCGCCGGCGAGCATGAGGCCAAGTCCGACCAAGGCCGCGCCTTCGTCGCGCCGGTCGAGGCCATAGGCGGTCGTCAGCGCGCCGCCCGCGAGCAGGCCGGTGCCGACGACGCTCTTGGTCATGCGGATCGTGTCGATGCTTTGCCAGCGGTGGTCCTGCGCCATGACCACGGTGTCGAAGAGCGGCGTCTGTGGCACGCTGTAGCGGCGGCCGTCCACGAGAACCGCGGGCGGTGGGATCGCGCCGGCTTCGGCCGGTCCGGGCACGAACGCGATGCCGGCCCCGTCCATGCCGGCATTCACCTTGTGCGGGCCGAACCCGAACTCGACGAACAGGATCACGTTCGCCCGCGGGTTGCGCATCACGCTGACGGTGTCGCGCAGATCGGGCCGAAGCGACTCGGCGCGATGGAAATACATCGTCGCCTGATCTTCTCGGCCGAGCTTCATCCAGCAGCGGCCGAGCATCAACAGCGCGACGGCGAAGTCGGAGTCTTGCTCGTCGAACTGCTGGGCCTTGTCGTCCTTGTAGGCGCGGAGTTTGAACAGGGCATTTTCGAATGCGCCGCGGGCGTTGCCGTAATCCTGCCGGGCGTAGTAGATCATGCCCAGGTAGAGGTTGGCCATCGCGCGTTCGTACGGCTCACCGCGCCAGATGCGGACCTTTTCATTGAACGCCGCCGCCGCGAAGGATCGGCCGGCGTCGTTGACGTTGGTCGCGTTCAACTCGTCGTAGGCCAGGACGAACGCGCGCTCGGCTTCATTCAAATCGTACGCCGCCAGCGCCGCACTGCCCAGACGCAGGTTGTTCAGGACGTAGTTCTCGTCCTTCGTCTCGGCGACAGGGATCAGCGTGCGGATCGAGTCGTCGTAGTTGCCCTGGAAGTACAACTCCGCGCCACGACGGCCGACGCGCGAGGTGCGCGATTCCTCGCAGCCCGTCGATGCGACGACGAGTGCGGCGGAGGCCATCACGGCTGCGGCGCGAGGCAGTGAGTGCAATGTCGAATGCCCAATGCCCAATACCCAATGACTAATGGCAGACTTCGTGCGTCCGCGCTTGGGCATTGGGCATTCGGCATTGGGCATTTCAGCCTCAGTCATCCAGCCACCCCTTCACCGCCAGCTTCTTCACCTCGTACTTGTCGGTCCAAAGCAGTGTTCGGTCGCGCAGGTCGCGCAGTTCGTACACGCACAGGTAGTACGCGCTGCGGCCTGAGCCGTTTTCGTCGGCCAGACTCTCGAAGATGGCGGTCAGAGCATAGTTGGGGTTGATCGCATCGGGCGAGGGGCCAAGGTCGATCGCATCCAACTCGCGATTGCGTTCGTTGTAGAACGTGTCACGATTCAGAATCCACTGGAACGCATCACGCCGCTGGTTGGCCAGCAGCACGCGGAGGCGCGCGACGAAGATCTCTGCTCGGCCGCGCGGGAGCACTTCGCCGGTCAGGCGGTTTTCGACCGGCAGTACGACGACGCGCAGCTTGCCCTCGCGCGCGATGGCCGCCTGCACGTCCGGGTCGCGCGTGATCGACGCGGCCATGTCGTCGGTCATCGTCTGCAAGTCGAAACTGTCGAGCGCGGCCCGCTGGTTGGTAGGACCTGGAGAACCGCATCCGCACAGCGCGAGCAACCACAGATGAACGCAGATGAACACAGATGAGGAAAGTATTCGACCAGAGGACTTCATCGTGTTCCTGATGCGGATTCGCTCGGTAAAGACCGCGACAAGTCGAGTCGCTTCGTGCAAGGAAAGCGTGAGCGGATGAGCGCACAGTGCTCATTCGCGTCAGCGCCGGACCGCAACTCTCGCCTCTCCACTAATCACTCTCCACTGACATTCAATTCGCCACGCGCACTTCGTACCCGCCCGTCCAGACTTCTTCGCGGGTGCGGAGGTCGTTCAGCTGGAACTCAAACAGATAGTAGTTCGTGCCGCGGTTGGGCAGGTCGCGGGCGACGGCCTTCAACGAGAAGTCGGGCTGGATGCCGCGCGGGCCCGGCGTGGCGCCGCCGCCCTGGCCGAAGTCGTCGCGTTCGCCTTCGAGTTCGCGGGACTGTTCGCGGCGGAAGCTGTCCCGATTCTGGATGAGTTGAATCCGATCGCGGCCGTACTTGGCAAGGTTCACTTTCAGGCGCGACGTGAAGATGTCCAGGCTCATCCGCTGCGAAATCGTGAGGTTCTCCACGCCGGTGACCACGACTGTCCAACGGCGGTTCGAGGCGTTGAGTTCCGGCAGGGCGAGCAGTTCCTGCGCCATCTGGTCGGAGGCATCGACGACGTTCCTTGCTTTGGAGGCCGCGATCGCGGTCGTCGAGGCGATCGATGTCGGGCCGCTGGCGGCTGTAGTCGTACGGCTTGTCGTCATGGCAACCGACGGCAAGCAGGGCGGCC
Organism: Tepidisphaeraceae bacterium; assembly: GCA_047600945.1. Lineage (GTDB taxonomy): Bacteria > Planctomycetota > Phycisphaerae > Tepidisphaerales > Tepidisphaeraceae > JASGKC01. The sequence continues at coordinate 970,293 of JASGKC010000001.1, forward strand.
GGAATCAACGCGAGTGAGAGGCGGCGAACGTTCATGGTGTTTCGAATCTCCATCCAGAGTGATATCGGTCGAATCCGCGTCCGGCATCATCCCTCGCAATGACGCGATGCGTCAACTGGGAGGCGATGCGAGAGTTGTGACGCGGGTCGGCCTCTTGCTGTACGACACCGCAGCGGCCAATCCGTTTGGCACTCGGCCAGCCGACGGCTAACTTGATGGCTTGAAGCGTGTCTTTGGCCGATGGAGACAAGATGACCACAGCAAATCGACTCGGCTGGTTGCTGCTCTGTGCTGTTGCGAGTGTGGGCTGCGACACACCGCAGCCGGCGCCCCCGCGTGCGCCGGTGCCGCAGGTCGGCGAAGGCCCGCGCGTCGAAACCTACGGACGCCGACCACTGCCGCCGCAAGACCCGGCCAACTTCATGCCGCCGCCAGCGTTCGACGATCAGCCTTTGGTCACTCAGGCCCCGCCCGAGCAGAACGCGTATCTGGCGGCGTATTCCGACGTCGGTCGGCCCCGCATCGTGGTGTTCGTCAACCGATCGGTCGAAGGCAAGATCATTCCCGTCGACGAACGCCGTGCACTCTACGGCGTCGACTACACACGCCGCGCGACCGGTGCCGTCGATGTCGATCGCAGCAGCTCCGCCGGCGTGTACGCGCCGGGCGTTGACGCGTCCGGACGCACGTCCGATCGCTTCAAGACCGACGGGCCCGCGCAGCTGGATGAGAACGTCGAGGTCTACCTCGCGGCCGGCCAGTACGACGAAGCGCAGGCGAAGCGGATCGACTACGACGCGATCGAAAACGTCATCACCGATTGGATGGGCGCGGGCGGCCGGGTCACGCTGGTTTCGCCCGACATGGCCCGCACGCGGCTCAGCGATCAGGAAGTGAAAGAACTCCAGGAAGGCCGGCCGCAGGTGCTGCGCGAGGTGGCCGAGAAGCTCGATGCCGACGTGCTGATCCAGGTGCAGGCCAAGCCCACGAAGCAGACGGCCGACGGCTTGCAGATTCGTGTGCTGTGCGAGGCGATCAATACCAAGGGCGGCGAGTCGATCGCGCGGGCGTTCGTCGATGTCCCGCCGCCGTTGGAGAAGACACAGATCAACAAGTACACGCGGTTCCTGGCGCGCAAGCTGATGTACGAATTGGCGGGCAGCTGGTCGAGCATGCCGCCGCGCGGACCGGAACCGACGACACGGCCGCGGTGAACGGCGCACGAGGGCCACGAATCTCACGAATGGACACGAATCAGGAAGCCGCAGCGGCTTGACTTCTCCACGGCTCTGTAGTGAAGCGAAGGATCAGGAACACACGATGCGAATTCTCTCAACGACTCTCATGCTGGCGGCCTTGTCGGTGACTTCGGTTGGCTGCAACAATCCCCGGCCGCCCGTACAGGGGCGGATGGACCCGTTCATTCCGCCGCAGGTCGCGCTGGCCAGCAAGGAACTCGCGAACGACATCCTCATCAACGCGCCGACCATGACGCGCGATGAGGCGGGCATTTTATATGTCACGCTGCCCGTCCGCAGCGACGTGAATCAGACAATCCACATCGACTATCGGCCGACATTCTTCGACCGGACGGGCCGTGTGATCGAACAGCGCGGCTGGTCGCCCAAGACGCTTCAGAGCAACGTGCCCGACCAGATCAGCTTCAACAGCACCAGCCCGGCCGCCGCGGATGTGCAGATTGCGCTTCGCTACGCGAAGTAGTTGAGAGTTTCGAGTGGAGAGTGGAGAGTTGCAGCGCAGCGCCGTGCTGCAACTCTCCACTCTCCACTAATAACTCTCGACTGATGAAACTCTACACCCGCACTGGCGACGATGGCACAACCGGTCTGATCGGCGGGTCACGCACGCCCAAGGACGATCTGCAAATCGACTGCTACGGCACCGTCGACGAATTGAACGCCACCATCGGCGTCGTCCGCGTCACGTCCGATCCGTGGCTGTCGGTGCTGCTTGAACCGGTGCAGAACGAACTGTTCGTCATCGGCAGCCATCTCGCGCTGGCCGACGGTCAGAAGCCGGAAGACTGGAAGCTTCCGAAGCTGTCGGCCGCGTCGATCAAGCGTCTGGAAGACGAGATCGATCGTGCAGAGGAAGAGCTTCCGAAGCTGAAGAACTTCGTCATTCCGACTGGCTGCGAAAGCGCGGCGCACCTTCACGTCGCGCGAACGGTCTGCCGACGCGCCGAGCGGCTGATCGTCACGTGGTCGCGCGAACGCCGGCTCAACCTGCAGATGATCGAATACCTCAATCGTCTGAGCGATTGGCTATTCGTCCATGCACGGCTTGCGAACCACCGAGCGGGGATCGATGACGTGCTGTGGAAGCGATGATGGGCCGCGCTAAGCCGCGAGCGGCTTACGGAATTACTTTGTTGAGCGGGTACGTGATGATGCCCGTGGCACCGGCGCGCTTAAGGCGCGGGACCAGTTCACGCTCCTGCTTGTCTTCCAAGATCACTTCGACGGCCACCCAGCCCGGGATGTTCAGCTTGCTGACGGTCGGGCTCTTTTCGGCCGGCAGGAAGCTGGTGACTTCGGCCAGCTTGTCTTCCGGACAGTTCATCTTCAGGCCCACCTTCGAGCGGGCCTCGATCGCGCCGCGCAGGAGCATCGCGATGTTTTCCATCTTCTCGCGCTTCACCGGATCGGCCCAGGCCTTCTTCGATGCGATGAACCGCGTCGTGCTGCGCAGCAACTCGGCCACCACGCGCAGGTTGTTGGCGCGCAAGCTGGAACCGGTCTCGGTGCAATCGACGATCGCGTCGAGCAGGCGCGCCTTGATCTCGGTCGTGCCCCAACTGAACTCGACGGTGACGTTGACGCCCTTGTCCTTGAAGTAGCGCTGCGTCGTCTTCACGAGCTCAGTCGCGATGATCTTGCCTTCGAGCTCTTCGATCTTGGTGATGCCCGATTCTTCCGGAACGGCCAGCACCCACTTGATGGGATTGCTGCTGGCGCGGCTGTACTCGAGTTCGCAGATTTCGACGACGTCATTCAGGTTGTCGTTCTCGACGACCCAGTCGTGGCCCGTCAGGCCGCAATCGACGATGCCGTCGACGACGTAGCGACTGATTTCCTGGGCGCGGAACAGCACCGAGCTGATTTGCGGGTCGTCGAAACGCGGAAAAACCGAACGCGAGTCGATGGTGACCTTGTAGCCAGCCCGGCCGAACAGTTCGACCGTGGATTGTTGCAGGCTGCCCGACGGCAGCCCGATGCGGAGCGTGTTTTCGGGGAGATTCTTCATGGGAGTAGTTGCCAGTTGAAAGTTGGCAGTTGTTAGTGGCGGTTGCTACCAACTAGCAACTACCCACTGCTAACTCTTCTTCTTCGCCTTCTCGTCCTTCTTCACCGGCGTCTTGCGCACATGGCCGAGCGCGTCGGTATGGACGACGCTGAAGAAGGGCCAGCAGTCGTCGCCCTTGATGTTCTGCTCGAGGAAGGCCTGCGCTTCTTCCAGTGTGGCGTCGGGGTCGATTGCTTCTTCGTCGACGAGGTAGCCGAGCATTTCGTCGTCGATCGGGACGGCGCTGTGGTCGAACGAAACCATCGTGACGAAGGCTTCGACGAACGGCGTGATCATCGGCAGGCCGCGGATGTATTCCCGCAGTTCGGTCTTCTTCAGTTCGGCCAGCTTGTCGAGCTTATAGCTGTTTTCGCGGTCGAAGATGCCGTGCAGCACATTCCGCAGGACGGCCGCCTTATCTTCGATGCCGGGATGGTCTTCGCCGAGCAGGTCGATCACTTCCAGTTCGGTGGCGACGCGCAACTCGTTGAAGTCGACGAACTCGGCCTCGATTTTCTTCATGGCCTCGTCGACGCGCTTATGGCTCGTGCCGGTCAGCAGCGATGCGTAAACGATCGCCTTGATTGGGTCGAGCTTGGGCTTCTCCGGAACTTTTCCCTCGCGGGAGAGCTTCTTGTAGAGAGCCTTGAGGGCGTCGGCGTGTTTGCCTGCGTTCTTCATGATGGGTTGCGAGAGCTACGACACCAAGGCGCAAAGGCACAAAGGAGTCACGAAGTCAAAAACGGGATGGAAATGTATTGGAAACGGCGCGATTTCACCAGTGTCAGCCTTCTGCGGGCTTTTCTTCGGGCTGGGTTGGTGTCTCCGTGGCTTCGGATCGTTGGCCCTCGGCCGCCAGCCGTTCCTGTTCGATCTTGTGCAGGAGTTCGAGCATTTCGATCTCCTTCTTCTGTCCCTCGTCCATCTGGAAGCGCAGGAACGGCACGGTCCGGATGTCGATCGCCTTGGACAGCTTCTGCCGCATCATGCCGGCGGCGTGCTTCAGGGCGTTCAGGGCCATCGTCTGCTGGCCGGGCGTGCCCATGATGGTCACGAAGACGTCGGCGACGCTCAGGTCTTCTGTCACCTCGACGCGCGTCACCGACGGCGCCAGCTTGATGCGCGGGTCGGACAGGTCGCGCAGGATCATCATGGCGACTTCCTGGCGAATGACGGAGGCGAGGCGTTCGGTTCTTCTAGACATAGTGGGCAGTGAGCGGTGGGCAGTGAGCAGTGTCGGCGGCTTCCTGCCCACGGACCACTGCACACCGCCCACTACCTAAACAAACTCCATCTCAAACGAATCCAGCACGACCTTCGGGTCGTTGCGGACGTAATTCACCACCTGATCCAAGGCGCCGTTCACGTGGGCTTGGTCATTGCTGACCATCGCCACGCCCAGCACGGCCGTCCGAATCAGGTCCAAGGCTTCCACCTCGGCCACGCTCACGTTGAACTTGTGGCTGAGCCGATCCTTGACGCTCTTCACCGCCCGCCGCTTGTCCTTGAGGGTCATTGCGTCGTCGATGGAAAGCTCGAGACGGAGGATGCCGACGATCATAGTGGACAGTGCGCGGTGGGCAGTGTGCAGGAAAGAACAGGATCAGCACCTGCTCACTGCCTACTGCTCACCGCACACTGAATTAAAGGGTCCGCTTGAACTCTTCGCGGATGTAGCCTTCGAGCTTGTCGCCGACCTTGATATCGTCGTAGCCGGCCAGCTTCAGGCCGCACTCGAAGCCGGACTTCACTTCCTTCACGTCGTCCTTTACGCGGCGAAGCGTTTCGATCGTGAGATTCTCGGTGATGACGTTGCCGTCGCGCACCAGACGCATCTTGCTGCCGCGGCTGATGTGGCCTTCGGTGACGTAACAGCCGGCCACGTTGCCGATCTTCGACACCTTGAACACCTGACGGATCTCGATCCAGCCGTGATGCTTCTCGCGGATTTCCGGAGCAAGCATGCCCGACAGCGCCTTCTTCAGATCGTCGAAGATCTCGTAGATGACGCGGTAGGTGCGGACCTCGACGCGACGCTGCTCGGCCAGTGCCTGGGCGGTCGGGTCGGCGATGACGTTGAAGCCGATGACGACGGCCTCGCTCGCGCTGGCCAGTTCGATATCCGATTCGTTGATCGGACCGACGGCCGAGTGAATGACCTTCACCTTCACCTCGTCGGTGTTGTGATCGGTGACGGTCTTTTCGAGCGTTTCGACCGAGCCCTGCACGTCGCCCTTGACGATCAGGTTGATCGTCTTGACCTGGCCTTCCTTCATCTGGCCGTACAGGCTTTCGAGGGTGACTTTGCCCTGGGCGGCCTGCTCGGCGGCGCGTTCGCCGGTGTGACGCTCTTCCGCGATCTGGCGAGCGCGGTCGAGGTCGTCGAGGGCGAAGAACTTGTCGCCAGCACTCGGTACTTCACTCAGACCGGCCACTAGCACGGGGGTGCTCGGGCCGGCTTCCTGGATGAACTTGCCGGTAGAGTCGGTGAGCGAGCGGATGCGGCCGTAGCCCTTGCCGGCGAGGATGACGTCGCCGACTTTCAGCGTGCCGTCCTGCACCAGCACCGTCGCGACCGAGCCCAGGCCCGGATCGACGCGGGCTTCGATCACCGTGCCGCGCGGGCGACGACGGGTCGGCCTTGAGTTCGAGCACCTCGGCTTGCAGGTCGAGGATTTCGATAAGGTCTTCGATGCCTTCGCCCGTGCGGCCGGAGGTCTTGACCATTTCGGTCTGACCACCCCACGCCACCGGCGAGAGGTCCTGTGCCGCGAGCTGGCCCATGACCATGTCCGGGTTCGCGTCGGGCAGATCGATCTTGTTGAGCGCCACGACGATCGGCACGCCGGCCGCGCGGGCGTGGTTGATCGATTCCATGGTCTGCGGCTGGATGCCTTGAGCGGCGTCGACGACGAGCACGACGACGTCGGTCATGTTCGCGCCGCGGGCACGCATGGCGGTGAACGCCTGGTGGCCGGGCGTGTCGATGAACGTGACCCGGCGCTTCGTGCCGGCCCGTTCGATCTCGACGCTGAACGCCGCGATGTGCTGCGTGATGCCGCCCGCTTCGCCTGCGGCGACGTTCGCGCTGCGGATCTTGTCGAGCAGCGATGTCTTGCCGTGATCGACGTGGCCGAGGATGGTAACCACCGGCGGACGCGGCTGGAGCTTGCCCTCGTCGCGTTCGCGGCTGTCGAACTCGTCGACCAGCAGGTCTTCCAGCGTCTTGGGCTTCTGGACTTCGATCTCAATGCCGAAATCGAGCGCAATGGCCGACGCGGCGTCGGCGTCGAGCGGTTGGTTGATGGTCGCGAACACACCCTGCTGCATCAGCTTCTTGATGATGTCGTTGACCTTCAGACCGGTGGCCAACCCGAGCGTCTTCGGCGTGATCGGCTCTTCAACGAGGATCGGTCCGCTGCGGCTGACGGCGCCAGACGAGCCGCCCATGCCGCGACGCTGTTCTTTCTTGAGGTGCGTGTCGACGCCCGAGCGATAGCTGGCGGCGGCGAGGAGGCGGTCGCGACGCTCGATGAGGTCGGCTTCCGTGAACTCCTTAAGCTTCTCCATCGCCTCGCCACGACGACCATCGGGACCGCGACGCCCGCGGGCACCAGCGGCCTTGGCCTTCTTCTTCTGCTCTTCCGTCTCCTCCTCGGTGCCGGCGGTGGTCTTCACACCGCGACCGCCGACCGTGCGGGCCTGCTGGAACGCCGGCGTCGGACCGTTCGTGCCCTGGCCGGGACGCGGGCCGCGCGGACGCGGGGCCGAGACGATGTCGGGCTTCTCTTCGCGGATGACCTGCGGACCTTTGAGGGCGACGCGGGTCGGGTTGACGAGTTTCGGGGCCGGCGTGACCGGCGCGCGGGCCGGGCCACCGTCGTTGATCGAGACCGTCGGCCGCATGACCGGCGCGGCGCGACCGGGAGCACCCGGCGCAGCGGATCCGTGACCGACTGGTGGATGAGCGACTGGCGCGTGAGCGGCGGGTGCATGAGCCGCCGGCGCGACAGGAGCCGGGGTGACCGACGCTGTGGGCGACGGCGTCGGACCGGCAGGCGGCGCGACCGGTGCCTTTGCGGCCGGTGCAACCGGCTTGGCAGGCGGCGTCGGACGGGGTTTGAAGCCGCCCGGGGGCGTTTTCACTCCAAGGCCCGAGCCGGTCGGTTGCGGCTTGGCAATCTCGCGCACGACGGACGGGCCAGTCGTGGTCGCGGGTTTCAGCGTCGTCAGCTTTGGTGCCTGAACGACCGGCGCGGGGCACAACCGGTTCAGTTGTTTCGGGGACGGCTGGCGCTTCATTGACGGGAACTTCAGGAGCGGCCTCGACCGGCATGGGCTCTTCGTCGGCTTCGACAACGGGCTCGGGCGTCGGCTCGACAGCGGGGACCTCGGCCTCGACGACTGGCACTTCGACGGTCGGTTCTTCGACCGCAGGGTGTGCTTCCGGTTCGTGAGCGGGCGCTTCCGCGGCATGCTCCGCGTGTTCGGCGTGCTCTGCGTCGTGCGCGTGGTCGTCGGCCTTCTTGCGCTTCGGAGGTGTCCGCTTCGGACGTTCGGCAACGGCAACGCCGCCACTTTCCTCGTGGCGCAGTTCGCCGGTCGCGACCCAGTCACGGACGGTCGCGGCCAAGCCCACGCCGATGGCTGACGAGACCTTGTATCCCGCCGCATCTGGAATCTCCGCCGCAACAAGCTTCGCGAGGATGCTCTTCGCGGAGACGTTCAGCTCCTTGGCAAGATCGCTGACTCGGATACCCTTCGCTTTAGCCAAACAACTCTCCTAAACAGACAGACGAACCCACCACGCCCGCTCGTGCGCGGACGAATTGACGAATAGGCGACATCATACGCCCTGTGTCAAGCAGAACCTAGCGCAAAGTCCGCCGATCTTGCGGGGACAGCGCATTCCTCAGCCCTGGCAGGAAAACAACAGGACGCCAAGCACGCACTCCTGTCAAACGGTGCCTCCCGTGGCCAAGGTCTATCGTGCGATGGTACTCGATATTCCGATCGATTGTGAATGGAAGCCCATACTTCAAGCGGTTGCCAAGGGCGGGCCAGTGTACCCCTCCTATAAGCCGTCAGTTTCAGGACTTTTGCGGCAAAATGCCGTGCACCGTATTGGGGCACTCTTGCCGGTTGTGTAATCCGGTGTGGATAAGAGGCTTATGATGTTTTGTTAAACTCTTGAGGGCCATCGGTCGAACATGAGTTCAGACGTTGCTGGCGTTGTCGGTTCGTCGGTGCATCCACCGACTCTTTGCTCTGGGAAATTGCTTGATGCACTCGTCTGACACAAGTCGGTCTGCTTCGTCGTCGGCGCGCACCACCCGCCGCGGCGCTCGCATTCAGCCAAGGCTCAGAACTGAGCTTCAGTCCTCCGATCGTTTTGAGCGTCTGCTGGAGCATGTCGACGGCATTCATGGCCTGACCGGTCAACTCGCGGAGCCGTCCGCCGACACCGTGCAACTCTCGTTGCCTTCGGTTGCAGGTCAGGTCCCGCGCTACCGCTATCGGAAGACCGACGTCCAGATGAACGTGTACCAGCCTGGCGGAACCTGCACACAGCAACTCGTCATCACGCGCGACCTGTCGCGCGATGGCATCGGCTCGCTTTGCAGGCCGTTCCTGCATGTCGGATCGTACGTGACCTTCACCCTGCCGCTGGCCGTGCCTCAGGGCCAGCGGGACGTCGACGTGCTGGAGGGGACGGTCGTCCGCTGCAACTATGTCGGCCTCGGGTTTCACGACCTCGGCGTCGCCTGGGACAAGGCGCTGCTGCCGCTGCTCTATATGGGGCAGGCGGCGTAGCGTTTTTCTCATCCGCCGTGCACGTTGCCGCTATACTGCGGGCATGAACAGCAAGTTTTTCGTCATCGGTTCGTTGGCGGTCTTCGCGGCGCTGGTGGTTCTCAGCACGACCGCGCTGCATCGCGTGACCGGCCCGATCGTGACTGCCGAGCCCAGCACGCAACCGGTGGCGGATGCGCAGTCGCCCCTGCATTTCACGGTCAAAGACATCGATGGCAACGACGTGTCGCTCGAGAAGTACAAGGGCAGCGTCGTGCTGATCGTCAACGTCGCCAGCAAGTGCGGCTTCACAAAGCAGTACACCGGCCTCCAAGCCCTCTATGAAAAGAACAAGGACCGAGGCTTGGTCATCCTCGGCTTTCCGGCCAACGACTTCAAAGGCCAGGAACCCGGCAGCGACGAAGAGATCAAGGCGTTCTGCACCGGCAAGTACAACGTGACCTTCCCGATGATGAGCAAGATCGTCGTCAAGGGTGAAGGCCAGGCGCCGCTCTACACGTTCCTGACGAGCAAGGAAACCGCCGGCGAGTTCGCGGGCGATATCGGCTGGAACTTCACCAAGTTCGTCGTCGACCGCAGCGGAAAGCTGGTGGGCCGATTCCCCAGCGCCACGACGCCGGAAGACCCCAAGCTGGTTGGTCTGATCGAAACCGCGCTCGGCGCAGCGCCGACGACGCAGCAGTGAGCGCCGTCGGTGCTCACAATCGCAAGGGGGATAGCTGCGAGCTCACTCGCGCCGTCCCTCGAATCCGCGCGAGCAAGCTCGCGGCAACCCCTGGCGCGGGCTCGAACTCGGCACTACGAACCTTCGTCTTCGCTCCTCCTCTCGCTATCATCGCGCTCGTGCCTTCCCTTGACGTCATCTCGCAGCGTTTGCTCGCGTCCAAGCGTGTCCTGATCGTTACACACGTTCGTCCCGACGGCGACGCCCTCGGAACCTCGGCGGCCGTCCATCTGTGCTGGCGCAGAAGGGCGTCGCTTCGGAAATCCTCCTGCTCTCGAAGCTGCCCTCGAAGTATGCGTTCCTGCTGAAGGATACGGGTGCAACGTTTCGTACTGTTGATGTCGATCCAATACCGGACACATCGTGGTTCGCGGGCTTCGATTGTCTGTTCGTGGTCGACACCGGCACGTGGTCGCAGTTGCCTGGAATGGAAGAGGCCGTGAGGGTGTGGTCGCCGCGCTCCACGCTGATCATGGATCACCACAAGACGCAGGAGCCCTGGGGCGATGCGCGTTGGGTCGACACCAAAGCGTCGGCCGCGGGTGAGATGGCGTTCGCGCTCGTGAAACAACTCGGTGCGACGATCGACGGCAAGCTCGCCGAGGCGCTGTTCGTCGCGATTTCGTCCGACACCGGCTGGTTCGCGTTCAGCAACACGACGCCGACCACGCTGCGTGTCTGTGCCGAACTAATGGAAGTGGGCGTCGATACCGATCGCCTTTACCAGATGCTTTTCCAGAACGAGCGGCCCGAACGGCTGCTGCTGCAACGTCAGGCGATGCAATCGCTGACCTTCCGCGCCGGCGGCAAGGTGGCCGGCATGACGATCACCAAGGCCGACTTCGCAACGACCAAGGCGAACGTGCCCGACACCGAGAACCTTGTGAACCTGCCGCTCCAGGTGGCGACCGTGCAGGTGAGCGTGCTCTTCAACGAAGACCCCGCCGGCGGGCCGGTGCGGGTGAGCTTCCGATCGAAAGGGCAACTGGACGTGTCCAGATTCGCCGAGCAGTTCGGCGGTGGCGGGCACGCGCGGGCATCCGGCGCGAAGTTCGACGAGCCGATCGACGCCGTGGTGAAACGCGTGCTCGATCGGCTCGAACAAGTGATGCAGTGAAAGGTTGAAGATAGAAGAGGCGGATCGCATGGATGCCCTGGATGCTCTCGCCCCTCGCCCCTCGCCCCTGTAACCTTTGAACATGCTCGGCAATTGGAAAGGTTGGACGATCTCTGCGGTCATACTCGCGGTCGAGATTGGCGCGGTCGTGTGGGCGCTGAAGCTCGACGACCTCACCGCGCCGACGAGTTTCGTCAAGCAGGATCGACTGTTTGACAAGCTGGCATTGCCGGTGTCGCCGCAGCGCGTGGTGCCGATGTCGGGTGCGGAAGACGTGACGCCGCTCTATCAGGAAGCGCTGAAGGATTACGCCGCACGAACGATCGATTACGAGACGCTCGATAACGCCGACGAGCCGCGCCTCACCAACTTCCGGGCGATCGTCTTCGCGCAGCGTGCGGCCAAGCAGAAGCCCGCGCCGGTGCTGACGCCGCGTATGGGGGAGGTGCTGCGCTTCGGCAAGAACGACCGGGAGCCGCTGCTACAGGCGGAGAAATTCGGCAAGCTGCTGATCCGGTTGGCCCAGCACGAAGACGATCATGGCCGACCGGCGCAGGCGATCGAACTCTATGAGGCCGCGTTCGCGCTGGGCGCGAACCTGTGGGAAGAGCGGCTGGTCTGGCAGGAGGCTGACATCGGCCTGAGCTTGATGGCTGACGCCGCGGCGGGTCTCGGCGCGATGCCGGGCATCAAGCGCGACCTGAACCGGTCCGATGCGATCAAGGAGTTCCTCCAGGCACGGTCGGACTACATCCAGCATACCTTGTGGCCCACGTGGAAGGTGATCGCTGACTTGGACGATGGTCCGCTGCGCGAACACGCCGGCGACATGTTCGTTCTCGCGAGCGATCGCATGCAGGAGCAGATGTGGCGCGTTGAGGCCGTCTGGAAACTTGGCTACATGCGCTTTAATACCGGACCGCTGCGCCAAGGCGACAGCTTCGGCGCGACGCGCGTGACGACGGCGATGGCGAAGGACGAGCCCGACCCCGTCGTGAAACAGGCCGCGAAGGTCGCCAGCGAATTGACTGAAGCGGAGTGGCGACGACGGTGAGCAAGCGTCGGGTTCCCCTCTCCCTCCGAGAGAGGGAGATAGGCAAGCTCATCCCTTGCCCTCGCCCCAGTTGCTCCCCACGCCGACTTCCACTTTCAACGGCACGGCCAGCCTCATCGCGCCGGTCATCTCTTCGCGAACGATCGTCGCCACCGCATCCGCGTGTTCTTTCGGCGTTTCCACCACCAGTTCGTCGTGCACTTGGAGCAGCAGCTTCGCGGGCGTGTGCTCGCGCTGCATCCGGCGCGACAGATTCACCATCGCCAGCTTGATGAGGTCGGCGGCCGTGCCCTGTACGACACTGTTGATGGCCATCCGCTCGTTCATGTTGCGGATATTGATGACGCCTGAATGAATGTCCGGCAACGGCCGGCGCCGGCCGAGGATGGTTTCGACGTAGCCGTTCGAACGGGCCTGCTCGACGCACTCGCGCATGAACTTTTCGATGCTCGGGAAGCGGGCGTTGTACCGCTTGATGAGGTCGGCCGCCCCGGAGATCGACAGGCCGTCGATGCGTCGGGCCAAGCCTTGTGCGGTCACGCCGTAGATGATGCCGAAGTTGATCACCTTCGCCTGAGCACGCTGATCCTTCGTGACGGCGTCGAGCGGCACGCCAAACACCTCAGCCGCCACCGCGCGGTGAATGTCTTCATCCGTCTCAAACGCCCGCAACAGCGCCGGCTCGCGCGTGAAGTGGGCCAGCACGCGCAGTTCCACCTGCGAATAGTCGGCGCTTAGCAGCACCTGCCCGGGATCGGCGACGAACGCGAGTCGAATGCGTCGGCCCTCATCGGTGCGGATCGGAATGTTCTGTAGGTTCGGGTTGCTGCTGCTGAGCCGGCCGGTTGCGGCGCCGGTGATGTTGAAGCTGGTGTGGATTCGCCCGTCGGAGCCGATGTCGCTGCCAAGGTTGTCCAGGTACGTGTTTTTCAGCTTCTGGAGCGAGCGGTACTCAAGAATCAGCTTCGGCACCGCGTGCTCGAAGGCGAGTTTTTCGAGCACTTCGACGTCGGTGCTGTAACCCGTCTTCGTCTTCTTGACGGGCGGCAACTTGAGCTGATCGAACAGCAGGCTGGCGAGCTGCTTGGGCGAGTCCGGATTGAACTTCACGCCCGCCTCGCGCATGAGGTCGTCGTAGAGCTTGGTGATGCGGTCGGCCAGCACGTTCGACTGCTGCTTGAGGACGGCCGGGTCGACGCGGATGCCGTTCCATTCCATGTCGGTCAGCACGTCGATGATCGGCACTTCGAGTTCATCGAACAGCTTGCGCAGCGCCGGGATCGCGTCGAGCTTGGGTTGGAACAGTTGATCGAGCCGCCAGGTGATGTCGACGTCTTCCGAGGCGTAGTGGCCCACGCTGGCGACGTCGACGTTGTCCATCGTCGTCTGCGTTTTGCCCGTCCCGATGATTTCGCTGGTGGCGATTTTCTTGAAGTTCAGGAGTGAGAGTGCGAGTGCGTCGATGCCGAACGAGTTGCGTGAAGCATCAAGCAGGAATGCGGCCAGCATGGTGTCGGATTTCACACCGCGAATGCGGATACCGGCCCGGCGCATCACGAGCAGATCGAACTTGATGTTGTGGCCGACCTTTTCGATCGTCGGCTCTTCGAGGACGGGCTTGAGCCGCGCGAGCGAGGAGGCTTCATCCAGCACCTTCGAGCCCATCGGCCCGCGGACGGGCAGGTAGTAGCCGGTTCCGGGCTCCCAACTGAAGCTCATGCCGACGAGGTTCGCCTGCGTGGGGCGCTCGCTGTCGGTTTCGGTATCGAACGCGAAGCGCTTCTGACGCTCGAGCGCGAGCATGAAGGCGTCGAGCTTTTCGATGCTGTCGACGAGGGTATAGGGAAGGCCCTTGGAGGTTTCGGGTTCGGGTCTCGGCGTGTTCTCGACGACGCTAGTTGTGCGGTTGCTGATCGACGAACTTGGACTTGATCCGAAGAGCCCGGGTGTTGAAGCGCCCTCGCCAGTCGGGATTGCGATGGCGCTGAGGCGCGTGGACAGGTTTCGGAATCCGAGTTCGTCCAGAATCGGAAGGACGCCCGCGTCGAGTGTGGTGAACTTGCATTTCTCCACACTGAAGTCGGGCACGCTCACGTCGCGCTTGAGCGTCACGAGCTGCGCGAGAGTTCGAGCTTGTCGCGACTGGCCAGCAGGTTTTCGACCAGCTTCTTCTTCGACTTCAGCTTGTCGATCGAGGCGTAGATGCCTTCGATGGAGCCGAAGTCGTTCAGCAACTGGACGGCCGTCTTTTCACCGACGCCGGGGATGCCGGGGACGTTGTCGATCGCGTCGCCGATGAGGGTTTGCACGTCCACCGACCGTTCGGGCCCGTAGCCGCACTTCTCGCGGAGGCGCTGCGGGCCGACAGTTTCGCCGGTGGTGGGGTCATACAGGCAGACGTGGTCGGTCAGCACCTGCCGCAGGTCCTTGTCTTTGCTGACCAGATAAACGTCGAACTTGTCTTTGAGCTGTTCGACGAACGTGGCGATGACGTCGTCGGCCTCGAAGCCGGGGGCTTCGAAGATGGGCACGCCGGTCGCGCGGACGATCTGTAGGATGCGCTGTTCCTGTGGCGTGAAGTCGTCGGGCCGGGGCGGGCGGTTGGCCTTGTATTGCGGATAGAGCGTCTTGCGGAAGACGGTTTCATCGCCGTGATCGATCACCATCGCCAGGTAGTCGGGTCGGCGCTGTTCGACGAGGTTGAGCAGCATCTGCGTGAAGACGAAGGTGGCCTTCGTCGGCTCGCCGGTGGGGCTGGTCAAGTCGCGGAACGGCGCGAAATACGCCCGGTAGATGTGGGCGTGTCCGTCGATGATGTAGAACGAAGGTCGATCGCTTGGCACGGGCGGGATTGTAGGGCGGCGCGCGGGCGATGTCGTCCGGCGTCTTGCCCGCCGGGCGCGATTCGTCGAACATCCCACGCAAGATGGCCACGCCGCTGCGCAACCAATCCCCGTACACGACCGGCCAGAAGATCAAGCGGCTGCTGTGGGGCATCGTGCAGTCGACGCTGTTCCGATGGTCGCTGCATCCGATGTACGGCTGGCGCGCGTTCTTGCTACGGGCGTTCGGAGCGAAACTCGGCGCGAACGTGCGTGTGCGCCGGACGGCCACGTTCGAAATCCCGTGGAACATCACGCTGGGCGATCACGTGTCGATCGGCGATCACGCGATCGTCTACGCGCTCGGGCCGGTGACGGTCGGGGCGCGGTCGTTCCTCAGCCAGTTCGCGCACTTGTGCGCGGGGACGCACGATGGGACGTCGCCCGACTATCCGCTGCTGCGGATGCCGATCACGATCGGGGCCGACTGCTGGATCGCGGCCGACGCGTTCGTCGGACCCGGCGTGACGATCGCCGACGGCGTGCTGGTCGGCGCGCGGTCGAGCGTGTTTTCGGATCTGCCCGAGTGGACTGTCTGCGTCGGCAACCCGGCCAAGCCGATCAAGCCGCGCGAGTTTGGGGGCCGAGCCGTTGCTGCGCCGCCATCCGTCACTTGATGCCACTCATCACCATCGACTTCCAAAGCCACGGCAGCCGACCCGCGCCGGCGAAGCCGATCTGCGACAGGCCCGCCTCGCGCATGAGTCGGCCGAGCGTGGCCTGGCTCCAGAACTTGATGTGCCCGCCGTCCCAGAGCGGGTTGTGGTGCCAGTCCCACTTGCCGGCGAGGGTGATCGCGACGTTCTTCAGATAGCCGTGATAAGGCGTCGACAGCAGCACCATGCCGCCCACGCGCACCGCGCCGACGCAGCCCGCCATGAAAGATCGTGGGTCGTAGACGTGTTCGACGACCTCCGTGCTGATCACCACATCGAACGGCGTCTCATTCAGATTCTTCAGCACGTTTGCATCGGCGGCGAGCAACTCGAATCGGGCGTTGGGCAGGTTGAGCGATCGCGCGATCGCGATGCCCTGTTCGCTCAGATCAAGTCCGACGACATGGCATCCTTCGCGGGCCAGCACCGAGCAGATCGCGCCGTTGCCGCAGCCGACATCGAGCACCCGTGCGCCGGCTTTGAGTCGATCCCCCGCGAGTTGGCGGATGGCGGGGATCAGGTACGCCGCCGTGTGGGCGGGGGCGGCGTCGGCATAGCCGAAGTCCTTGTACTGCGTCATATCGCCGCACTCTACCTAGAGCACGGGCGCGATCCGACAGAAAAGTGTACGGATCGTGATCGGCGACAGCTCGAAGACATCGCCGCCCCGAAAGCTGGGCGAGCCGTGCGGGGTTCTCACTTCTTTCCCTCGGCCCGCCGATCGCGGAAGAAGGCACGCAGCAGTTCCGCACACTCCTCGCCGCGGACACCCGAAGTCACCTCCACGCGATGGTTCAGCCGGGCGTCTTCGCACAGGGTGAAGAGCGTCCGCACCGCGCCGGCCTTGGGGTCGTCGCAACCATACACGAGGCGCGGAATCCGAGCGTTGACGATTGCGCCGGCGCACATCGGACAAGGCTCCAGTGTGACGGCCAGCGTGCAGTCGAGCAGTCGCCATGTGGCGAGCACGGCCGACGCCTTGCGAATGGCGACGATCTCGGCGTGGGCGGTGGGATCTTCGGTCAGTTCCCGCTCGTTGAAGCCGACGCCGATGACGCGTCCGCTCGGCGCGTGCCAGATCGCGCATCCGATCGGCACTTCGCCGGCTGCACCGGCGAGCTGGGCTTGCGCGATCGCTTCGAGCATGAGCTGGTCGTCGGTCACCGTAGGTCCTCGCGCCAGCACTTAGTTGAAGCCGTCTTCATCGCGTGTCCTCGTTCTTCGAATGTCGCTCGATCAGCATCGACGCCACCTCATCACACGCCTTGACCGAATCGTCCGTCCTGCAATTCGTCGCGGCCAGCACGGCGAAGCCGCGCCCCGGCGACACCCACGCCACGCAGAACCAGGCGCCGTTCGTGCCCGCGTGCGTCAGCGTGCGCCCGCCGGCCCAGGGGCGCTGCGTGATCATCCAACCGCCTGCGTAATCGCTGCCCTCGACCGGTGTGACAAGCGCGCGATACGTGGCCGACTTGATTAGCGGTGTGTCGGCCCGCTCGGCTCGAAGGCCAAGTGCGACGTAGCGCGACCAGTCCGCCATCGAGCAGTGCACCCGGCCGGCGGGGTTCATCACCTCGGGATTGTCGACCGGCGACGGCACCAGCTTGCCGAGCACGTTCTCGTGCCCCCACGGAGCATCGCCCATCGGCGGCCCGAAACCGGTCGTGGTCATGCCGAGCGGATCGAACAGGTTCTTTCGGATCGTCGTTTCCCACGCCACTCCGGAGCGATCGTCGACGATCGCTCCGAGCAGCGTGTAGCCCACGTTGGAGTAGAGGTACTCACCCGGTTTGCCGGCGGGCTTTGTGCAAAGCGTCTGTTCGACGACGCGACGACGTTGCTCGGCCGGCGTGCCGCCGGAAAGCGCGATCATCGCCCAGTTGATGTCCTTTACCAGGCCACTTCGATGGTCCAGCAACTGTCGCACGGTGACGGCCTTGAGTGCCGGGTCCATCTTCGCCGCCAGCGCGGGGAAGCAGTCAGCCATCGTCTCATCGAAGCGAACTTTGTCTTGGTCGACGAGTTGGCCGATCAACAGGGCGGTCATCGATTTTGTGCACGAGCCCAGGTGCATCGCGTCGTTGATCGCCAGCGGGTCGCCGTTCACGCGACGCAGGCCCGCTACGCCGGCGGCACTGGGCCCGTCGAGTTCCACGATCGCACCGGCGAGGCCAGGCGCGTCGTGCTTGACGCGGATCGCCTCGATCGCGGCCGACAGGTCGGCGACAGGCTTCGTCGTGGCAACCGTCGTCGACGCGATAGCGGCGTCGGCTGTTCCGGACGCATTCACCAGACAGAGGACGCCAACAACGAGGCATGGAAGCGGTCGCACGGCCGGATAGTCACCGTGAGCCTGGTGTGGATGCAAGGCCCCGTAAAATGGCGAACAGGTCGTCGGTCAACTGATCGCCACGACCGACTTGATCTCCGGGGCGGCGTCTCGGACGGTGCGTTCGATGCCCATGCGGAGGGTCAGGCTGGAACTCGGGCAGCCGACGCAGGCGCCTTTGAAGCGGACACGGACGGTGTCGCCGGCCACGTCGACCAGTTCCACGTCGCCGCCGTCGGCTTTGACGGCCGGCCGGATGCGCTCCAGGGCGGCGCGGACGCGCTCGTCGAGGGAGGTTCCCGGGGCGTTACTGGCGGGGCCGGTCGGCATGTCGTCACCTTATACCCGATCCGTGCCGAAGACGAACCGGCAACGCGGGATGAGCCGGTGGCCAGCCATCGGCCGAGAAAATCCCGCACTGACTTTGGGCCGAGCGGTCTGGGACGAGTGGCAGTTTTATTCGGGTGAAATGTCGGCCGAACAGGCGATACCGGCTCGCGATTCACTGTCCATGATGGCGGTCGTGGTAGAATGGTCCCGAGTGGCCGATGCCGCGAAGATGGGCACACCAGCCCGAATGTGTGCCGGTGCTGAATTTATAAGCAGATCGTGTGGCGGCGTGATTCTCGGGCGGAAGGGTATTCCTTGTCGGTTTGTAGCGAATGTTTCCCTTTCCGGCCGGAGAAGGATGGTTGTGGAGGTCAGCGTGGGCATCGGTGCGGCAGTTTGACGACAGCGTGTGGTTTGGCGCGACTCTTGCAGAATATCGAATGGACAATCGGTCTCAGTTCGGTTATTCCATAAGATCAGTGTTCAGGATTCCGGGCACTGACAAATCGCCGTCCTTTGAGCATCTGTGATTTTGCATCGAGTGATTCGTCCACGTGCCGCTCGTCGGCCTGATGGAGAGGTTCGCGCGTGGCAAGTTGAGGAAGTATCATGGCCCGTTCCCGTCGTTCTGGTTTCACGTTGGTCGAGCTGCTGGTGGTCATCGGGATCATCGCGCTGCTGATCAGCATTCTTCTTCCGTCGCTCAGCAAGGCTCGGAATCAAGCTAATCTGGTCAAGTGCGGCAGTAACCTGCGTGAGTTGGGAAACGCCTTGCGCCTGTATGCCACGGCGAACCGGGACGCGTGTCCGATCGGCTTTCTTGCTGGTGGCGTGGGAACGTCCGGGACAGGTACGTCGCTTACGGTGACAGGCACGTTCGACGCCGCAACGGGTGGGGCGCAACCGCAGTTCAGCTATATCGCCTATTGGCGCAACTCGAATGGCGACAAGCCGACCGTGCTGGGCGTCCTGGCGACGACGCGGCTGCTGCTGTCGGGCAAGGCGTTCTTCTGTCCGAGTGAAACCAATGAGCTTTGGATGTGGGACAAGCCGCTCGCGAACGCATGGGCGTTTGACACGCAGGGCAATGTCGTTGCGACTCCGGGCTACACGGGGCACTCGCGCGTCGGATACTGCACGCGGCCTGCGGCGGTTTTCGCGGCGATCGGCACCACGAACGATCCCCTCGGTCGCGCGGCTGCGCCACTCCTGCTGGAGAATCTCTACACTGGCTTGGCAACGACCAAGTATCCGCAGGTCTACCCCACCTTCCGCGGGCTGAAGAACAAGGCCATTTGCGCTGACTTGCTGCTCAGTCCGTTCCAGCTGCGGAACCGTCACGCCGGATCGTTCAACGTGCTTTACGGCAGTGGCGCGGTGCTTCGACTTGAGGAATCGGTCCTGTCCAAGAACGCAAAGCTGGCGGGTGCACGCCCTGGTGTGGCCGGCAAGAGCTGGGCGGGCATCAGCACCGATACCGCACATCAGAAGACTCTGGTCGGCGATCCGTACGTGGTTTCGTCGTCTGATATGGACATCTTCTTGGCCAAGACCCCACCCGCCAATGCCGCCGACAAGACGGTCTGGCAGGTGCTCGATGACCAGTCGAAATAAGCAGTTTCGTCTGTCGAAATGCGTTCTGATGTGAGAAATTCAACGCGTTGACCGTGAGCCCGCGACCCGCGCGCCATTCCTCGCGAGCCCACCCGCCCCGTGATCTCGGCGGATTCCATGTAGGGATCACTCGGAGAGTAAGGAGAAATTCGCATGCGTCGTGCCTCAAATCTGTCATTGTCCGTGCTGCTGGCCAGCGCGGTTCTGCCTGTCCTGTCGTCCGGCCTGGCCCGCGCGACGACCTTCATTGAAACCTTCGATGACGGCAACGCTGCCACTCGGTGGAGTTCCAAAGGCTATGACGCATCGACCAGTGCGAATGACTTCAGCGTCAACCTGAACTGGAACCCGGGCGACTACTACGACGCGACCACGAAGACCGCTAATCCCGGCTATGTGTATGTCGATTACCGTACCGATTCGACCGGCAACACGTTCCACGCGATTCCAAACGCCCCCGGTTCGCCGACCGATGGTTCCGACCGCGTGCTGCGCATCAGCGTGAACGACCTTAGCCCATTTGGTGTGGCGTCTGCGTTCGCTTACCCGCTCGCTTCGACCATCTCCGTGACGGGTGACTACAAGATGGAAGGGTACGTCTGGGCGAACTACACTGGCAACGGCGCCACGGGCGGCGGCACCGGCTCGACCCAGCATGCGATGGTCGGCCTAACACGCGATCTGGCTGCCACGACCGGCTATTTCCCCTCGTCCACGACGGTGGCACGCCCTAACGGCTATGCCGGCATGTGGACCAATGAAAATGGCGCCGCCAGCGACTATCAAATCGTCGTCGCGGGCGAAACGATCGCCTCGGGCGACTCCGCGGTGAACAGCAACTTCCGTTTGGACGCCCGCTACGGCAACAAGGCGTCCGCTTGGCCCGGTGCTTCCCGCGATGTCGCTTATAACCTGACGACCGGTGCTCTGGTCGTCGGCACCGATGGCAGTTTGAGCCGTCCATCTGGTGACAGCGGCGGCGCGATGTACTACCTGACCGCATTCCCCCAATACACGGCTGCCAATCAGTCGCCCTATGAAACCGGCGGCGCGACCGGCAAGACCTGGACGAAGTTCTCCATCGAACAACGCGGCCGGATCGTGACGTACTCGCTCAACGGCGTGATTATCAACACGGCCTTCCTCGATCAATCGCGCGCCGGCACGCCGTTCGTCGGCGGAAACGACGTCTTCTCGACCAGCGCTTCGCCGTCGGTTGCGAATCCTCAGATCGACGAATTCTTCTATTACGACAACATCACCATCAACAATGACACTGGCGTCGCCACCTACACCGGCGCGACCGGCGGGGCGTGGGCGACGGCCGGCAACTGGGCGACGGGCACTGCACCGGGCGCCACTGCCGAAGACTACGCCAGCCTCGACAGCACGGCCGCAGCGGTCAGCGTCACCAACAACGCCGCGCTTCGCCTGAAGGGTCTGCAACTCGATGGCGCCAACGGATCGACGATCGACGGCACCGGCTCGATCGCGCTCGGTAAGGACGCAAGCACCGGTACGATTTTCGTCACCGCGGGTAATCACGTGATTAACAACACGGTGACGATCGACCAGCACGCCACCATCAACGTGCTGACGGGTGCCAAACTCACCCTCAACAGCGTCGGCGCACAGAATTCGAACGCCAATATCACCAAGCTCGGCACCGGCACACTGGAAGTGCAGGCACTCCGCGGCCGGGCGTTCACGACGTTTGACGGCGTCACCAAGATCACCGGCACTGGTGCGGTCGGCATGAGCAAGATCACCGACTACGACGCCTATCTCTCCGACACGACGGGAACCAACGCGACCCTCTTCGGCGGCTCGCTCGACACCGGCAAGGCGCTACTCGCAGTGGACTACTCGACCCGCACCGGCACGTACACCCCGGCCGGCGGCTCGCTCACGACCGTCACCGCCACCCCCATTGCTCGCCTCAAGTACTACCGTAGCCCGGGCACGGACCCCATCGGCTCGCGTCTGGGTTCGAGCGCGGCGGAAATGGCGAACACCGACACGTACGCATACCGCATCGTGGAAGCGTCGGCGGCGGGTTACACCGACACTTCGACGCTGCTCGGTCAGCCGATCGACGCCACCACCGTTCTCGTTGGCCTGACCTTCAAAGCTGACTCCAACATGGATCAGGCCGTCAACTTCGGCGACTTGCTTACACTGGCTGCGAACTACAACGGGACCTTCACCGGCAGCGACACGTGGCTGAAGGGCGACAGCAACGGCGACCTGACCGTGAACTTTGCCGACCTGCTGGCGCTGGCCGCCAACTACGGGCAGACCATTAGCGGTACGGTGTCGGGCACGGTTACCGGCAGCTTCGCCGGCGATTGGGCGCTTGCCCAGACCTTGGCGCCCGAACCCTCGACGCTGGCTGCCCTGAGTGCCGTTGGTGTCGGCGTGCTGGCCCGCCGTCGTCGCGCCTGAGCGGTTCATCCGTGACTGGAATTAAGCGAGGCCGAGTTCACCCGAACTCGGCCTCGTTTCTTTTGCCTTCGATTGGTGTGAAGGAGTCGCTCACGCCACGTCAACGCGCCCGCCTTCGAGCTGTTGTTTCAGCGAGTTTGTCAGCAGCCACTTCATGTGCGACATCTGCGGCGTATGAATGCCGGCTGTACGTTTGAGGTTCGTCACGGGGCGGTTCTGTAAGCCGCACGGGACGATCAGGTCGAAATACCGCAGGTCGGTCGTCACATTCAGTGCCAGCCCGTGCAGCGTCACGCCACGGCGGACGCGCACGCCAATCGCGCAGACCTTCGCGAGTTGCTCGCCGTCCTTTACCCATACGCCGACGGCCGACGGATCGATTTCGCCCCTCACCATGCAGCGGCCAATGCAGTCGATCACCGCTTGCTGGAGCGCCTTCACGTATCCGCCGACGGTGAGCCGCAGGTCGCTCAGCTTGATGATCGGATACGCCACGAGCTGGCCGGGTCCGTGGAACGTGACGTTTCCGCCGCGATCGGTCTCGACGACGTCGATGCCTTGTTGCTTCAGTTCATCGACGCTGAAACGCAGATTCTTCAGCGACAGGTCCGCCTGCCGGCCCAGTGTGATGACGGGCGGATGCTCCACGAGGATGAGCCGCGCCTCGCCGCCGCGGAGGACATCCGTGTGGGCCTGCTCCTGGATTTTCCAGGCATCCTGCCACGAGAGAGTTCCGAGATCGACGACGCGCATGCGTGACGGAGTGTACGCGCCGTTGATCGGAAGTGCAGCAAGGCGGTGCCTACCATGCAGCATGATTCAGGGAAGCCGGGTGAAGGCCCTCAACGACAGGCCCGTCGACGCCAGCCGGAAATATGTGCTCTACTGGATGCAGCAGTCGCAGCGGACGCAGACGAATCACGCCCTCGAATACGCGATCGAGCAGGCGAACGAACTAGACAAGTCGGTCGTGGTGGGCTTCGGACTAATGGACAACTACCCCGAGGCGACGGAACGTCACTACGCCTTCATGGTCGAAGGCCTGTGCGACGTCGCGAACGCGCTTGCACAACGCGGGATCGCATTTGTGGTGCGTCACGGCACGCCCGGCGACGTGGCCTTGTCGCTCGCGAAGGAGGCTGCGCTGGTCGTGTGCGACCGTGCGTACCTGCGTCACCTGCGCGAGTGGCGGACGCGCGTCGCGCGCGAGGCGAAGGTGCGTGTCGTGCAAGTGGAGGCCGATGTGGTTGTGCCGGTGGACGTCGCCAGCAACAAACACGAAACCGCTGCCCGCACACTGCGGCCGAAGATTCATTGCGTGTGGGATGAATACCTCGTGCCGCTAAAAGCGAGCAAGGTGAAGCACCGGGCCGACGTCCTCAAACTCAAGAACGACTTCGACGTGACGAACGTCGACGCAACGCTAAAGAAGCTGACGTTCGATCGCAGTGTGAAGCGCTCGCCGGTGTTCACGGGCGGGCAGGTCGCGGCTCAGAAGCGGTTCGAGCATTTCGTCGAGAAGCGACTGGCCAACTACGCGGAGGGCCGCAACGAGCCGGCCGCGGGGCAGTCGTCTCAGATGGCGCCGTACCTACAGTACGGCCAGATCTCACCGCTAGACCTGGCCCTCCCCGTGTGCGATGCGAAACACATCCCCGGTGCCGATCGCGAGAGCTTTCTCGAAGAACTGATCGTCCGGCGCGAACTCGCGCACAACTACACCGAATTCAACGGCCGCTACGACTCCTTCCAGGGTCTGCCCAATTGGGCACAGCAGAGCCTGCACGCCCATGCCAAAGACAAGCGGCCCACGCTCTACTCACGCGAGCAACTCGAAACCGCGCAGACCGCCGACGCGTATTGGAACGCCGCGCAGATGGAGATGGTGCTCACCGGCTTCATGCACAACTACATGCGCATGTACTGGGGCAAGAAGGTTCTGGAATGGACCGCTACGCCGGAAGAGGCGTTCGAACTGCTTCTGCGGCTCAACAACCGTTACTTCCTGTGCGGCCTGAACAGCAACAGCTACGGCAACGTCGCCTGGATCTTCGGCCAGCACGACCGCCCGTGGGGCCCGGAGCGAAACATCTTCGGCCTCGTCCGCTACATGAACGCGGCCGGCCTCGAACGAAAGTTCGACATCCGCGACTACGTCGTAAAGATCGATGACCTGTCGCGCGAACTCACCGGCAAGGGGATTCGGACGTCGGTGCTGTTCTGACAACTGGAGCAAGGACGCTTCGCGTCACTCTCCATGCAAACATCAATGGACGAGTATACCTGACACCCGCTCACACCAATGTGAACGCCCAGGATGGCTACCCGTGGGCGTTGTATGTGATCCATTCGCGATCCGTCGCGCGTTTCAGCGCCGCCGACGGCGCAGCAGCGTTGCGGCGCTCAAGCCCGTGGTCGCCAGCGTGCCCGGTTCCGGCACGAGGGACTGCGCCATTGCCCAATCGCTGGCGAACGAACCGATCATGGTCGAGCCGTAGTTCGACGCCAGTGCGAGCAGGTCGCTGAAGTTGATGGTGGTGTCGTAGTTCGCATCGCCATTGCTCCACGTGCCGCTGTTGCCGTAGCTGGCGGCCAGCGCGAGCAGGTCGGTGAAGTTGACGGTGCCGTCGAGGTTGGAATCGCCATACAGTGCGGGCTGGACGTAGAACCGGCTGGCAGCGGTGTCGTCGAAATAGCCGAGTCCGCGGTTGCTGGTCGCGGTGCTGGAGCGCAGCTTGCCGCTCGCGAAGCCGCCTGCGTGGCCCGCCTGCAACTCGGTGTAGATCGTCGCGGCGGGCGTGGAGCCGCCCGCGTAGTCGAACGCGAGTCGACCGCCCTTGATGTCGGCACCGGCCGGCGTTGTCACGCTCGCGCCGCCCAGAATGGGTTGCGTCGCGTTCGCGCCGAGCACCAGCGTACCGGCCTCAATCGTCGTCGTGCCCGTATACGTGTTCGCGCCGGTCAGTACTTGCGTGCCGGTGCCGGTCTTGGTGAGCGCGAGCGTCTGTGATGCGCCCTGCGTCAGCACGCCGGAGAACGAGCCGCCTGCGTTGCCCGAACCGACGGTCAGTGTGCGGGCGGTGTTGAGCGTGGTGGTGACGGTACCGCCGCCGTTCAGGCCGTTGATGGCCTGGCTGTTGCCGTAAAAGTCGAGCGTGGCGCCGCTGGCGACGGTGACGTCGCCTTTGCCTGCACCCGACGGAAGGATGTTGCTGTTGACGAGATAGAGTGTGCCGGCGGTCACGGTCGTTGAGCCGCTGTACGTCTGTGCGCTGAAGAGCCGCCACGTGCTCGTGCCGGTCTTGCTGAGGCTCGTCGTGCCGCTGCTCGGGTCGCCGATGACGGCGTACAGGTTGTTGAAGCCTGTGTTTGTGCCCGTGAGCGTGAGCGTGCGGTTGCCTGTGCCGGAAATCACTGCCGCGCCTGTGCTGCTCAGCGAGAGCGGGCCCGTGCCCGAGGCGTTGATCGATCCGCCCGCCGTGCCGAGCGTGAAAGCGCGGTCGCTCGTGACGGCCGCCCCGTTGTACTGGAGTGTGCCGCCGTCGAGGACGAGGTTTGCCGCGGCATTCGTTGACTGGCCGATGCTGCTGACCGCGCCGCCGTTGGCGAGCGTGGTTACAGCCAGCGTGCCGCCGGTGATCGTCGTCACACCGGTGTACGTGCTGGCCGAGCCGTTCAGCGTCAGCGTGCCGGTGCCGACTTTCGTGAGTCCGGTCAGGCCCACCGCCGCGTTCGTGCCGTTGGCGATGATGCCGGTGTAGGTCGTGCTGGTATTGAGCGCGCCGACCGACAGCGTCGTCGTGACGGCGTCGTTCGTCGCACCCTGGATGATCGACGTCGCGCCGCCCGAGAGCGAGCCCATGCTCAGCGTCGTGCCGAACGGCACGCGGATGAGCGCGCTGTTGTCACCCATTACAAACTTGGCGGATGCGCTACCGCCCTGGTTGATGCGGACGTTCTTGCCGTTGGTGAAGTCGAGCGTGCCTGCGAAACCCGTCATCGATGCACCGAGGCTGAAGTTGCTCGTGCCGGTGGACGTGCCGGTGACCAGAATCGTCGAGTTGCTCGGCCCCGAGATCGTGCCGCCGTAGGTCAGGCCGCCGATGCCGTTCAGCGTGACGGTCGCGCCGCTCGCGGTCGCCATCGGCGTGTTCGTGCCGGAGGCCGCGATGTTCAGCGTCGTACCGCTGCTCATCGTGATCAGGCCTGTCGGCGAGTTCGAGCTGTTCATGTTCAGCGTGATCGCGCCGGCGGTCAGCGCGATCGGGCCCGAGTAGCCCGAGTTGTTGCCGACGAGCGTGAGCGTGCCCGCGCCGCTCTTGGTAATCGCGGCCGAGCCGGTCATGTTGCCGTTGATCGAGCCGTCGAAGCCGTTGGTGTTGATGGTGCTCGCGCCGTTGAACGCCATCGGCACGTTGATGTACAGCACGCCGGCCGCCTTGATCGTGCCACCGGTGATGGTCATCGATCCGCCGCTGCTCCAGTTGCCCGGCGTGCCGACGCCGCGCACGATCGACGACACCAGCAGCGTGCCGCCGCTGAGGTTGAGTGTGCCGGTGTAGTTCGTTGAAGAGCCCGGCGCGGTCCAGACGGTGTTGCCGAGCTGGATGTTCCATGTGTCGACCGTGCCGCTGGAGATGTTGAGCGTGGCGTTATTGTTTGCGCCGACGGTGATGGTGTCGTACACGTCGAGCGTGCCGCCGTTGACGGTGACGACTTCGCCGGCGGCCGGTCCGTTGCCGCCGATGTCGAGCTTCATCACCGAGACGCTACCCGACGACACGCTCGCCGCGCCGTTGGCCGCGCCGGTGCCGGCGATCTTCGCGTTGTCGACCGCGAGCGGCAGCGTCCCGCCCCAACTGGCGGCTGTCGCGAGCGCGCCGCTCGTGGCGCTGTACGTACGTGTGTCGTTGGTGTCGCCTAGTTCGTTGATGTACTGCTCGATCATCAGGTAGCCGAGCGGGTTCTTCACGAGCGCGTCGGCCGCGCTCGACGAGTTCATGCCGTGCGTGGCCTCCCACGCGTCGGCGACGCCGTCGTTGTCGGCATCAAAGCCGGCGGGGCGGGTTTCGGTGGTGATCGTGCCGACGCCATTGTTCGGCAGACCCGTGTCGGACGACTTGTGGTACAAGCCGGTGTGACCAACATCCGGGCTTTCGACGTCGAGCGGAACGGGCGTGACGGCCGGGCCGGCCGTGCCCGCCGTGTAGCCGGCGGGGGCGTTGCCGAGCGTCTGCACCTGGCCCATCACGAGCGTGTCGAGCGAGTCCCGCACCAGCGATGCGCCGGCCTTCGCGAGCACGTACGAATACGCGTCGTTCACGCTCAGCGTCGGGAGCGACAGCGTCGAGCCGTGCAGGGGCGTCAGGCTGCGGCGCGAGTCTGAATCGCTCAGTGGCGCGGTGGCCGTCGGATCGAAGACGCCGTTCTTGTTCGTGTCCTGCACGTTGCCCGACTGATAGAACTGGTCCGGCGTTGAGAGCGTGCCGAAATCGCTGCTGGACGTGCTGGCCGGCCCCCATATGAACGCGTTGTTCACCACGTCGTGATCGAACGCGGTGCTCGTGCCGCTGGTGAGGTAGCCGGTCGAGTTGTTGTATTCGATGTTGTTGATGAACTGATCGTTCACTTTCGCCAGCGGGTTGCGGCTGTGTCCGCTCGCCCACAGGTTCTTCGTAAGCGTGAAGTAGCCGTTGACTGCTTCAAGGTGCGCGTTGAAACCTTGGCCGCGATTGGACGTGCCGTTGCTGATCGGGTCGGCGAGGATGCTGTTCTGGATCGTGACCAGCGGACGGTCGGCCGTCTGCGAGACGGCGTCAATGTTGTTGTACTTCCCGAACTCGATCGACAGGTGATCGAGGATCGTCGCGCCGGTCCGGCCCATGCCGATGCCGTTGTCGCTGCCCGGCGACTGGCTGCCCGGGCGGATGCGCAGGTGTCGCGCAATGTTGTTGCTGGTGTTGGCGAAGCCGAGCGCCTGGTAGCCGTCAATGATGATGCCGCCGCCCGGCGCGGTCTGGCCGGCGATGTACAAGCCGCTCTTGGCCGAGGGGGCCGACGACAGGTGGATCACGCCTGCGACATCGAACACGATGATTCGGTTGGCCGCGCTGATCGCGTCGACGAAGCTGCCGGCGCCGGTCGCGTTCAGGTTCGTGACGTGATAGACCGTAGGCGTGGCTGACGCGCGGGCGCCGAGCGCGACGGCGCCGTACCCCTCGGCCGATCCGAACGCGCGGATCTGCGCCAAGGTCGGCGTAGCGGCGGCGGAAACGGCAAGGGCGACGGCAGAAACGGAACGCAGAACCTTGCGATGTCGGACCATGGTGCGGCAATCCTCCGTGTGGCCGTGCCCGAGAGGTGACACGGCCCTCCGTCGTGAAATTACCACGACATCGTTGCTCAATTCCCACAATCCGTTGTGAAAACGCACCGTCTGAGTGCGTTATAGAAGGTTCGGAAGGATGATTCTTCCATACCGCTTATGAGCAGCACTTTCATCGATCGTCGGGCTGTGGTTCGTCGTCACAACGTCGTGCTGACGAGGCCCGACCCGCTCACGCCGCTCACCGTCGGCAACGGCGACTTCGCCTTCACCGTGGACATCACGGGCCTGCAAACCTTTCCTGACTTCCACGAAACCGGCATGCCCATCGGCACGCAGTCGAACTGGGGCTGGCACAGCTTCCCGAACCCGAACGGCTACACGCTCGACGACTGCACCGTGAAATTCAAAGACGCCCACGGCCGAGACGTGCCATACCGCGGCCAACTCGGCGCGGGATACGGCGGCAAAGACAAAGTCCCCGAACGCGCGCGCGAGGCGATGACATACCTTCGCGAGAATCCGCATCGGATCGATCTGGGGAGGCTGGGCCTTCTACTGAAAAAGGAAGACGGATCGCTCGCGACAATCGAGGACCTGCACGACATCCGCCAGGAACTCGACCTGTGGTCTTGGTCCATTGCAAGCGAGTTCTCGCTGCAAGGTAGGCGGACAAAGGTCACGACGATCAGCACACTTGTCGGTGTCGTCGTCCGAATCCAATCCGAACTGGCAAGCGAAAACCGGATCGGCGTCAGCCTTCGATTCGCAGGTCCGTGTCCAGAGTTCCGCCGTGGTTATGACTGGTCGAATGAAGGTCAACACGTCACTGACTTCAAACTCGAAGCGGACACACTGTTGTGCAAGCGCAAGATGGATGACTTCGAGTACTGCACGCTGCTGAACTGGACTGCAAAGAACACTTTCGCTCATCGCTTCACGCATCGACACGACCTCTACTGGTGCGATACGGGGCCGGTCGATTTGTACCTCGCATTCACAGAGAAACCCGTTCGGACGGGAGCTGGCTTTGAGCAATCCGCGAGGTTTGCTGCCGCCGAAGCGGAGGATTTCTGGTCCACCGGCGGCGTGATCGATCTGTCCGGCTCGACGGACCCGCGCGCCCACGAACTCGAACGCCGCATCGTCCTCTCGCGTTACCTGACGGCCGTCAATTGCGCGGGCACGGTGCCGCCCCAGGAGACCGGCCTCACCTGCAACAGTTGGTTCGGGAAGATGCACCTGGAAATGCACTGGTGGCACGCCGCCCATTTCCCGCTGTGGGGTCAGCCGAAGCTGCTCGAACGCAGCCTGCCCTGGTATCGCAAGGTGAGCGGCTACGCACGTGGCTTCGCGCAGCAGCAGGGCTACACCGGCGTGCGTTGGCAGAAGATGCTCGGGCCATTCGGGCCGGAAACGCCGAGCGATATCGGCGTGATGCTCATCTGGCAGCAGCCGCACTTCATCGCGTACTGCGAACTGCTGCGCCGGGCCGGCGTGAAAGCCATCGAGCGCGACTACGCCGACCTGCTCTTCGAAACGGCCGACTTCATGCACAGCTTCGCCGCGCGCGACGAGGCCGGCCACTACTCGCTCGGGCCGCCGCTGATCCCGGCGCAGGAAGTCGACGGCAAGTTCTTCCAGACGATCAAGAACCCGCCTTACGAACTCGCGTACTGGTATTGGGGTCTGAAGACCGCGAACGCCTGGCGCGAGCGGCTCGGGCTGTCGCGTCGAAACGACTGGGACGAGGTGGCCGACAAGCTCGCGCCGCCGCCCATGCGCGACGGCCACTACCTCGGCCATGCGAGCGAGCCGTTCCTCACGTATGCCGATCACCCGTCGCACCTGATGGCACTGGGCTTCTGCCCGCCATCGCCGCTGATCGACGCCGGCGTGATGAGCAGCACCTACGACGACGTGCTTGCAAAGTGGAACTGGCCGACGACGTGGGGCTGGGACTACCCCGTGCTCGCGATGACGGCCGCGCGATTGGGCAGGCCGAACGACGCGGTCGATGCGCTATTCATGAACGTGCAGAAGAACACCTACCTCGCCAACGGCCACAACTACCAGGACCAGCGTCTGCCGCTCTATCTGCCCGGCAACGGCGGCCTGCTCTACGCGGTCGCGATGATGGCCGCCGGCTGGGACGGCGCGCCGAACGTGTCCGCGCCGGGCTTCCCGCGCGAGGGGTGGTCGGTGAAGCACGAAGGGCTGTTGAGGGCGATTTGACGAAATGCCGAAGTTTGAAGTCCGAATGCCGAGATAAAGACGACGAATTCACTTCGGCATTCGGACTTCGAACTTCGGCGTTGCCCCTCGTATGATCGCACCATGCCTTGTTACCTCGTCACGGCCGGTTCGTCGCGCGAGATGATCGATCGCGTGCGCGACTGGGGGAACATCTTCACCGGCAAGACCGGCCTCGGCATTGCACAGGCTCTCGCCAAGTCGGGTGGCGCCGTCGATCTGGTCACGTCCAACCGCGATCATCTGGCCGACCTCGCCAAGCTCACGCAGGGCGACGCCGGCGTCGTGAACGGCGTCCCGTACCGCAGCCACAGCGACCTGCTCGACGCGATCGATCGGCTGATGAAGCAGCACCGCTACGATGCGATCTTCATGAGCGCGGCCGTCGCCGACTACGCGCCGAGCGGCGCATTTGAAGTCGTGTCGCGTGAAACCTTGCCCGAAGGCATGGAACGCTGGACCGTCCGTCCCGCGCACGGCGCGAAGCTGCCGAGTACGTTCGCCCATCTTGCGTTCCTCGGCACGCCGACCGAGAAGATCGTCGACCGCTTCCGATCGGTCTGGAATCACCGCGGCATCCTCGTGAAGTTCAAATTGCAGGTGGGCCTGAGCAAGGACGAACTCATCGCGATCGGCCAGGCGTCGCGCAAGGCGAGTGGTGCGGATTACCTCGTCGCCAACACGCTGGAAATGGTCGAAGGCCCCGAGCCGGGCGCGTGGCTGCTGGGAGACGGCTTCGAGGAGTGGGTGCCGCGCGCGACGCTCGCGGCGCGACTGGTGACGTTGGTGAAGAAGAAGTGATGTCCACCAAGAACACGAAGGGTCACGAAGGAGATTTAAAGAATGGCACGACGTCATGCTGAACGAAGTGAAGCATCTGGCGCCTGTCGAACGTTGTGAGACTTCGGCGCGCGCCCGACTCTTCGCTTCGCTCAGGGTGACGGACCTGTTTTTGTTCTGAGTAAGCAATGAGTGACTTGCCCGTGGAACATCTGAAGTCCGTCGCCGAGGCGATCGCGTTGCTCGATGCCGAGCCGGTGTCGCCACGTGAAGCGACAGTCGATCTTCACGACGCCGACGGCCTCGTGCTCGCGGAGGATGTGCGGGCCGATCGTGACTATCCGCCAGCGGACAAGTCATTGGTCGATGGATACGCCGTGCGCGCAGGCGATGGTGGATCGCCGCGCCGGTGCGTCGGTGAGATTCGCGCGGGCGTGCACGAATCGGTCGCGATTGGGCCGGGTGAGTGCGTGGCGATCATGACGGGCGCACCGATTCCCCGCGGCGCGGATGCGTCGGTGCCAATCGAGAAGACGACTCGGTCGGGCGAGATCGTCACGTTGAACGAGGCACCGCGGGCGGGCCAATCTATCACACGTCGAGCGAGCGACGCCGAAACGGGGCAGGTCGTGCTCGCACGCGGCACGCCGATCGGGCCGGGGCAACTGGCAGTGCTGGCGACCGTCGGCGCGTCCCGCGTGCGAGTGTTCGCGAAACCTCGTGCCGCGCTGCTGGTGACGGGCGACGAGGTTGTCGATGCGTCGATGACGCCGGCCGACCATCAGTTGCGTGACTGCAACTCGGTCCTGCTGGCGTCCCTGCTGAAGCGGCTTGGCTGCGAGGTCGCGAGCGTCGGCCGCGTTCCCGATTCCGCACAAGCCACGCGCGATGCGATCGCTGCGCGCTGGCGGACAGTGACGTCGTCTTCGTCAGCGGCGGCATGAGCATGGGCGCGTACGACTTCGTGCCGCGGGCGCTGGTCGAACTGGGCTTGACGCTGAAGCTGACGAAGCTGCGCATCAAGCCGGGGAAGCCGTTTGTGTTTGCGAGGCAGTGGGCAGTGGACAGTGGGCAGTGGGGAGTTTCGGAGCCGAACACGGCGTCGTCCAGGCAATCGATAGACGCATCCGGTGCTTCTTCGCGCCTTCCCACCTCCCACTCCAGACTCCCAGCTACTCCTGTCTTCGGCCTGCCCGGCAATCCGGTGAGCGCGTTCTGTTGCACCGTCCGTCTCGCGTCGCGCGTCATCGATCGTCTGCGCGGCCTGCCCGTGCCGAATGATCGGTGGATCGTCGGGCCTGTCACGACCGATCTGCCCGCGAACGGCCCGCGCGAGTTCTATCAGCCGGCCCGCTTGCATACCGACGGGTCGATCGAACCGCTGACGTGGAAAGGCTCGGCCGACGTGTTCACGCTGGCGCAGGCGAACGCGCTGCTGGTGAGGTCGGAAAACGAATCCGCCGCCAATCGCGGGACGACGGTTCGTGCGCTGCGTCTGCTCTAGCCACGGACATTCATCGCGACACCTAAAAAGAACCGGCCCGCACGATGGGTCGTGCGGGCCGGCGGGTTGATCTTCAGGACGGCGTCAACCGTTCACGGGATGGTGGTCGTGCCGTTGTACTGGAAGCCGTACCGCGTGAGCACGTCTTCGGTCGCGGCACAGTCCTTATTGGTGGACGAGCCGTTGTAGGTCGAGCCGCTCGGGAACCAGAGGGCGGGGTTGGCGCCTTCGAGGTCGCCGAGGGTTTCGACGTGGCCGTCGAAGAAGACGGCGTTGAATTTGAAGGCGTCTGCCTTAGCCTTCTGTTGGATCTTGCCGTGTCGGAAGGCGTAGATACGGGCATCGGTCGGTCCGGGCTTGTAATTGGCGGGCGAGTTGCCGGGGGCGTTGGTGCGGTTCCAGCAGTTGGAGTCTTTGGAGAACGCGCCATGGTCGCCATACGCGCCGCCACCGCCGGACTTAAACGGCAGTGAAAGCTCGGGGAAGTTTTGCGGGTTCGCATAGCGGGCGCCATCCGCCATGAAAATCTTGCGCGTCGGGTTACGGACCTTCGAAAGCTGAGGCGTATAGCCTTCCGGCGGAGAGGCATACGGATAACCATACGCCTGGATCGAGACGCCACCCGTTCCCGCGGTCGCGTTCAATGCTTTGTTGTAGGGCAGCAGGTGAAAGTAGATGGCGATCGCGTAGCTTGGCACGAGCTGAACCGCGACCGTCGGCCCACTGCCGATCGCGCCGTTGGGCACACCGATGATGTCGTTGGCAGGGCAGGTGAATTGCGGCAACTGGTTCAATCGATCAAAGCGCGCCTTGCGGTTGACTTTGGTCGCACCGGTTTCGAACTGGATCCCCATGATTTTGGCGATCGGCGCCTGCCAGTCCCAGTTCTGGGAGATTTCCGGGAGATTGTCGTCGTTGATCGTCCCCGGCGTGCCGGTCAGGTTGGCGGTGTACATGAACCGCGCGGTGGAGTTCGCGCTGCCCGGGAAGAACCCCTTGTTCTGCGCGGCATACTGATGAACGGCCAGCATGATCGAGTGGAGGTTGGCGCCGCACTTGACAGTCTTGGCCGTATTGCGCGCTTGACCCAGGGCCGGCAGGAGGATGCTGATGAGCAGGGCGATGATGCCGATGACCACGAGCAATTCGACGAGCGTAAAACCACGGGATCGGACAGGACGATTTGACATAGTAGACTTCCGTTCCAGACGCGACTGAACCGGCGCGCAAGGTCGCTTAAACCGGTTCACTCTGTGGCCACAACTACTCTCAACAGTTGAAGGCATTCACTCAGGGCACCGAGTCGGACGACGCTTCCGCCTTCGTGGGCGGAGGCTTCACTCCGGGACTTGGCATCGGGTTTCGGGGGACTACCAGCCGGCCGCAGTCAGGGCAATACGTGGGGCCGGACTTGCCGACATACGCGTTCAGCAACACGGCCGTCGGTTCAGACTTGGTCTTTCCATCCTTCGTCCAATAGCATTTTTCCGCTGGAAAGCCCGTCCGTTTCCCGGAAAAGGGCGACATCACCGGGATTTCCTCTCCAACTGTCAACGAATGCGGAAACGGCTTACCGGTTTCCGAGCAGATGAAGACCCGATCGCGCAAAAGCGCCGCACCATCGCTGCTGCCCGCGAAATTCCAAATCATGAAGCCGGCCAACCCGAGCAACGCCAGCGTGAAAATCCAAGCTGCGGCGGTACCTGCTTTCGTACGAAGAAATTCACGCATTCCAGGCATTCACACTCAACGTTCTAAGCTGATCCGCAATATCACATGACCGCTCGCCAGCCTTGGTGAGAAACGTCATCTCACGGGCCAAATCGGTATACAAATTCAATGCCGAACGAGCTGCAAAATCACAGGTACGGGATCACAGCGACAATATCCCAATCATCGACGTGATGCCTTGATAGAGCAAACCGCGCAGCCGACTGCAACAGGCCTACCTTAAGTCGGACCTGTTGGCATTTGGTGTGCTCAACATGGGCGTCGCGCTCGCGTCATCGTATCAGTGTCTGATTCTCAACGCAAAGGTATTCTATATCTTTGTCAATCAGGGAGAGCTACGCATCTTGTGACGCCAGCGTTGCAGTGAGGCCGCGTTCCCGCACAATCGCAACCTCATGGTGTGTCCGAGCGTGGTGGTCGTCGGCGGAGGCATCGGCGGACTGGCGGGCGCGGTCCGGCTGGCGGCGCGCGGGGCTCGCGTCACTGTTATTGAGAAGAACCCGCGCCTGGGCGGCAAACTCAACCTCTGGCAGACCCCTCACCCGGCCCGGCCGGACGATCGACCTTTCTCCTTCGACACCGGTCCCAGCCTGCTGACGCTGCCGTTCGTTTTCAAAGACCTCTTCGAAGCCGCGGGTGAAGATGTTCGCGATCACTTGCCCATCACCAAGCTCAGCCCGGTGAGCCGATTCGTCTGGCGCGACGGAACCACGTTTGAACTTTACTCCGACGAATCCGCCATGCGCCGCGAAGTGCAGCGCGTCTTCCCGAACGACATTGAAGGTTGGGACGCCTTCTATAACCGCGGCCGACACATCTGGGACTTGGCCGGCGAATTCTTTCTCATGAACGCGCCCGAGCAGTTGATGAAGTCCGACGACTTCCGCCCGCTCGACGGGCTGAAGATGCTCTCGATCCCATTCCGCATCGGCATGTTCGGCAAGTTCGCCCGCGAGGTCGACCGGCACATCCGCTCGCCACGGCTGCGCGAGGTGCTCTATCAATATGCCACCTATTCCGGCGCCAGTCCGTTCCTGTGTCCAGCCACGCTGGCGGTCATCCCGTTCTGCGAGTTGCACTTCGGTGGCTGGTACATCCAAGGCGGCATGTACACGTTGGCGCGGGCGCTGGAAACCGTCGCGCGAAAGCTGGGCGTGGAGATTCGCACGTCGACCAGTGTCACTTCGATCGAAACCGCGCCGAATACGGACAAGCGGTCGAAGAAGCGCCATCGCGTCACCGGCGTTCGTCTCAACTCGGGGGAGGTGCTTCCCGCCGACGCCATCCTCTGCAACGCCGACGTGCCTTGGGCGAACGAACACCTGCTGAAGCGACCCGCCAAGCCCCTCTCGCCTGGCGGCAGCGGCATGGTGCTGCTGCTCGGTGTCGAAGGCACGTACCCGCAACTCGTCCATCACACGAAGTTCATGCCGGACGACTACGCGTCCGACCTGCGCGCGATGTTCGACACGAAAACCATCCCGGCCGACCCGTGCATTTACCTCTGCGCCAGCACGCGGACCGATCCCACCCAAGCCCCGGAAAGGTGCGAGAACCTGTTCGTGCTGTGCAGCGCCCCCGCGCTCAACGGCTCGCTTGACTGGACGACACAGAAACAGCGCTACCGCGACCAGATCGTCCGCACACTGGAAACCAAGTGCGGCCTGAACGACCTGAGCCGACGCATTGTCGTCGAAAGCAGTTGGTGTCCGCAGGATCTGGCCAGCACCTACAACGCCCACGCCGGCAGCATCTACGGCATCAGCAGCAACGGCATCCGCAACGCGTTCCTGCGCCCGCCCAACCGCGACAAGCGGATCGCGGGCCTCTACTTCGCCGGCGGCACCACGCACCCGGGCGGCGGGCTGCCGCTGGTCGCGCTGTCGGGCAAAATCGCGAGCCAGATGGTGAGCGAGGACCTTGGGCTGACAGACTAGAGAGTCCCGAAGGCGAGCCTCTAGCTCGCCCTCAGCCTATCCCTCTCCCGAGGGGAGGCGGAACCAGAGACTTGCGTTCACGCGAATCGGAAGTAATCGACATCGACGAATCCGTCGGTCGATTGTGCCAGCGATCGACAGAACAGTCCGAGCTTTGCCCCGATCCACTTGCCTTCGACGGCTTGGAAGCTGTCGCCGATGGGCGTGAGCGGCTCGCCGCGTTCGCCGAAGGCGAAGTTGCACGCGCCGCCGTCGTGAAAGGTGAGTTCGAGGATGCCGCCGCAGGATTTGATCGGGCGGGATGCGACGACTTCGTTGTGCACGATCAGCGAGACTCGGCGATCCGGTGCCACGCCGTTCACGGCCAGCGCGGCGTGCTTGATGCCCATCACGATCAGGCCCGCTTGCGTGTGCGGGTCGGTTCCCTTCACGTGTACTTCGGTGCGGATCTTGAACTGCCGGGCCGGCGTCTTCTGAAGCAGCAGGTTTGGCTGCAACCAGAAGTCGTTCGGCATCGGCTTGGCGAATAGGCGAAGGTGCGACGGCCGCTGGTCGAGCGCGTGCCAGCCGGCCTTCGAGTTGGCGTGCCATTGCCACTGGAGGCCGAGCGTAGGCGCGTCGAACTCGTCACTCGTTTGCGGAATCGCGGCGGGCTGGCCCTGCACGGGTTTTCGGTATTGCAGTACCGGATCGCCCTTGCCGTTCGCATCCTGATTCACGCCCATCAATGGCCAATCGTTCTCCCACTTCATCGGCTGAAGGTGGCAAACCCGCCCGTACGGCTGCGCTTCCTGGAAGTGCAGGAACCACCACGAGCCGTCCGGCGCGTCGATGATTGCCCCCTGGTGTGGCCCGTTGATCGGCGTGTTGCCTTGCGCGAGGACGACCTTGCCCTCGTACGGCCCGAATGCGTTTCGAGATCGCAACACCAGTTGCCAGCCCGTCGCCACACCGCCGGCGGGGGCACTCAGGTAGTACCAGCCGTTGTGCTTGTGAAACTTCGGGCCCTCGCATGTGGGGTGGTTTGTCGGGTCGTTCCAGACGACCTCGCCTTCGCCGAGCAACTGCTTTGCATCTGGCGACATTCGCCTGACGCGCAGTTGATGCTTGATCCCGCAGCGCGAGTTGGCGTACGCGTGAACGAGGTACGCCTTGCCATCGTCATCCCACAACGGACACGGGTCGATCAGCCCTTTGCCGGCGATCAAACACCAAGGCTCCGACCATTTGCCGCGCGGGTCGTCGGCGGTTGTCACGTAGATGCCTTCATCCGGCAGCGGAAAGAAGATCCAGAACTTCCCCGCATGTTTGCGGATGGCGGGTGCCCACACGCCGCAGCCGTGCTGGGGAACGTCGAACACGTTGCGCGGGTCGGGGTTCGCGGTGATCGCGTAGTTGACGATGGTCCAGTTGACCAGATCGCGCGAGTGCAGAATCGGCAACCCGGGTGTGCAGTTGAAGCTCGACGCGGTCAGCCAGAAGTCGTCGCCATCGCGGATGACGTCGGGGTCGGAGTAGTCGGCGCAGATGACGGGATTTCGATACGTGCCGTCACCCTGGTCGGGCATCCACGGGTGAGCGACCGGATAAGGAAGCTTCGCCGAAGTCGAATTCTCAGCCATGGGCAGTAGGCTATCGATCTTTTTTACCGCGTGCGACCGATGCTGGAGAATTGAAGGGGTTCGGCGGGATTGCGAAACGCTTGCCATGACGTGGTGCACTAGCTTGGACGGGCCATGACCTGGATCGACTGGCTCTTCGTCGCGCTGCCGTTGCTGCTGGTGTTCGGCGTGGCGTTGTACACGCATCGCTTCGTGAAGAGCGTGGCCGACTTCCTGTCGGGCGGGCGCTGCGCTCGTCGCTACCTGCTGGCCAACGCGCGCGGCGAATCCGATTCCGGACTCGCCAACACGATGAGCAAGTTCGAGATCATCATGGTCTCGGGCTTCGTCCTGAACTTCTGGGACAAACTCACCGTGCCGATCCTGCTGCTGTTCGGCATCAGCGGCTTCGTGGTCTACCGCTTCCGCGAGACGCGCGCCCTCACGCTGGCGCAGTTCCTCGAAGCTCGCTACAGCCGTGGCTTCCGCCTCTTCATGGGCGGGCTCGCGTTCGTCAGCGGCGTGCTGAACTACGGCATTTTCCCGGCCGTCAGCGCGCGGTTCTTCATCTACTTCCTCGACCTGCCGCATTACTTCGAGTTCGGCCACGTCACGTTCAGCACCTTCGCGACGATCATGTTCGTGTACCTGAGCGCGACGGTGTTCATGATCCTGGTCGGCGGACAGGTCACCGCAATGGTCACCGACTGCATCGAAGGCATCCTCTCGCATGCGGCGTACATCGCGATCGTGATCTGCGTGTTCTACCTCGTGGGTTGGCACCACATCGTCGAGACGATGTCCGCGCCGCCGCCCGGCAAGAGCATGATTAACCCGTTCGACGCGAAAGACGTCGAAGACTTCAACGTCTGGTACGCGGTA
The DNA here is from genome assembly GCA_047600945.1 of Tepidisphaeraceae bacterium. Lineage (GTDB taxonomy): Bacteria > Planctomycetota > Phycisphaerae > Tepidisphaerales > Tepidisphaeraceae > JASGKC01. The sequence goes on from JASGKC010000001.1 coordinate 1,009,577, forward strand.
ATGGCGCTGCTGCTCAGCGCGTACGGCACGATGGCGTTCCAGAACCGCCAGGGCTTTAACTCGGCTGCCAAAACACCGCACGAATCGCGCATGGGCGGCGTGCTGGGCCACTGGCGCAACTACGCACGCGGCCTGATGCTGCTGATGCTCGGCCTATGTGCCGTCACCTATCTGCGTCACCCGGAATTGCAGCAGGCTTCCGAAGGCGCCCGGCAGGCGATCGGATCGGTGAAGGACGCGTACATCCAGAAGCAGATGACCGTGCCGATCGCGCTCTCGCACCTGCTGCCGATCGGCATCAAGGGTTTGTTCGTCGCGATCATGGTGATGGGCCTGCTCGCGGGCGACGCTGGGCACATTCACTCGTGGGGTAGCATCTTCGTGCAGGACGTGATCCTGCCGCTGAAGAAGAAGCCGATGTCGCCGGGCGGGCACATTCTGGCGCTGCGCCTTTCGGTGATCGGCGTGGCGGCGTTCGCGCTGGGCTTCAGCATCCTGTTCAGCCAGTCGCAATACATCACGCTGTGGATGGCGCTATCGGCGTCGGTGTTCGTGGCCGGCGCGGGCGTGGCGATCATCGGTGGGCTCTACTCGCGCCGCGGCACGGCGGCCGGCGCCTGGGCGGGGGCGATCACCGGCAGCCTGCTGAGTCTGGTCGGTGTGGCGCTGACGACCAAAGACGTCTGGCCGATCGTCGCCAGCGGCATCTCGAAGCTCGGCGTCGCCGCGCCGGCGAAGTTCTGGCTGAACGGGCAGCAGGTGGCGTTCGTCGCGGCCGGGTCGGCGGTCGCCGTGTACGTCGTGGTGTCGCTGCTCACCGGGCGGGGCCGACGCTTCGACCTCGACGCGCTGCTGCATCGCGCCGGGTACGAAGACAAAGCGATCGGTCTTCAATCTCGCGTCGGCGCTGAAGTTCGATTCGAACTTCTCGCGGTCGGATCGCTGGGTGTCGGGCGGCATCTTCTTCTGGTCCATGACGCTGCTGGCCGTCAACCTGATCGTCTGCACGCTGAACCTGCGGGCGTGGTATCCGGCCACCGCGCCGATGTCCGGCTGGGTGCAGGCGCACTGGATGCAGCCGTGGGGGCCGTGGGGCTGGTCGCACTACTGGGCGATCACCGCGATCGGTATCCCGTTCGGCATCGCGCTGGTGACGTTCATCTGGTTCGGCATCGGCGGCACGTTCGACATCCTGGACTTCTTCCGCACGTTGAAAGGTTTGAAGCGCGACGCGAACGACGACGGCCGGGTGATCGCGCCGCCGTCACCGCTGGCGGCGCTCGAGACGCCCCCGATGAGCGCGACGCAGCCCCCGGTGCCGGTGGCGCGTCCGATCGAACCCGTATCGAAGACCTGACCGGATCACGAGCATGAAACACCACGCCTTCCTCGCCGCCGCCGTCCTGGCCACGCTTTCCACGAGTCTCCACGCGGCCGACGCGCTGCCCGCCTTCCCCGGCGCTGAGGGCCTCGGCGCCAAAGCCACGGGCGGGCGCGGGAAGGAGGTCGTCGAAGTCACCAACCTCAACGACGACGGTGCCAGCTCTTTGCGTGACGCGCTCTCCAGGGGCAACCGCACCGTCGTCTTCCGTGTCTCGGGTACGATCAACCTCAAGACCACGCTCCGCCTCACCGAGCCCAATGTCACCATTGCCGGCCAGACCGCACCGGGCGGCGGCATCTGCCTGCGCGGCAAGGAACTCCAAATCCGCGGCGACAACGTCATCGTCCGCTTCATGCGTTTCCGTCCCGGCGATGAGCTGAAGCAGGAACACGATGCGCTGACGCTCTGGAACGCGAAGAACGTGATCGTCGACCACTGCTCGATGGGCTGGTCGACCGATTCCGTGAGCGACGTCGTCAAGGGAAGCCGCGAAGTGACGATCCAGTGGTGCATCATTGCTGAGCCACTGAATGCGTCCGTGCACGTTAAAGGCGCCCACGGCTACGGCACGGGCTGGGGCTACGGCTCCTATCACCACAATCTGATCGCACACTGCGCGAGTCGATCGCCACGGCTCGGGGCCGACCCGAGTCGCGGCCTGTGCGACGTGCGGAACAACGTCATCTACGACTGGGGCTTCGGCTGGGCCTACGGCGGCGAGAACGCCGACGTCGACCTCGTCAATAACTATTTCAAGGCCGGCCCGTCCAGCGAGCACAACAAGTGCATCTTCAACGTCTGGCAGAGCACGTCGCGCGTGTTCCTTTCGGGCAACGTGCTCGAAGGCAACGACGAGGTGACGGCCGACAACTACAAGGGTCTGATCTCCGAAAAGACGATCTACCCGCAGAACGCCGACGTGGAAGCGGTGAAAGTAACGCGACCCAACCAGACGGTGCCGATCACCGAGCAGAGCGCGAAGGAAGCGTACGACCTCGTGCTGGCCAAGGCCGGCGCGACCCTGCCGCAGCGCGACGCGGTCGACACGCGCGTGGTACAGAGCGTGCGCGATCGCAGCGGCAAGGTGATTAACTCGCAGAACGACGTCGGCGGCTGGCCCGAACTCATTTCGACCGAACCGCCGGTCGACAGCGATCACGACGGCATGCCCGACGCCTGGGAAACCGCCCACGGTCTGAACCCGACCGACGACAAAGACGGGGCCGTCGCGCCACAGCAGGGCGGCTACACGAATCTTGAGTTGTACCTGAACGAACTTGCGTCGAAGGCGCCGTGAAAGGAACCGCGTCTTTCACCCTCTCCCGGTACGCCGGGAGAGGGCAGGGGTGAGGGCTGTCCACACGACCGGCCAACGCCTTCACACTTACCCTCTGCCGGAATACCGGGAGCGGAGACCGATTCCCTCGCCTTCACCGGAATGACCCCGGCGTCCGTCCCACTTTCGATTGGAACACCGCGTTCATGTACGCCTGCGTTCCAAACCCGGCGCGGCTGGCGATGACCTTCAATTCCAGGCTCGTGTCGGTCAGCAACTCGATCGCGCGGTTGATGCGCACGCGCACCAGTTCCTGGTTGATCGATCGACCAACGACTTTTCGGAAGCGCCGTTCCAGCACCGAGCGCGACACCGGCACTTCGCGGACGATTTGTTCCACGCCGATGCCATCGCAGGCGTGGTCGCGCAGGAAACGCATGGCACGGACGACGACGTCGTCTTCGATGGCCATGATGTCGGTCGAGGCGCGGCTCGCGACGCCGGCTGGTTCGACGTAGACGATGTCTTTCGGGGCAGGCTCGCCACGCATGAGGCGGTCGAGCAGCGACGCGGCCTCGTAGCCGCGCTGCGGGTCGTTGATGATGACGCTGCTGAGTGCGGGGGAGGCGATGCGGCAGACCGGCTCGTCGTTGTCCGCGCCGATGACGGCCACCTGGTCCGGCACTTCGATCGCGAGGCGCAGGCAGGCTTCGAGGATGCGCTGGCCGGTCAGGTCGTTGGTGGCCATCACGCCGACGGGTTTGGGCAGGTCGCGCAGCCACATCGCCAGGCCGCGCTGTTGTTTTTCGTATTCGCGTGGGCCGCCGTCGCCCCACGGCAGCGGGATCGAGTGCACATCGACCGGGAACCCGCGGGCGGCCAGCGTCTCGAGGAAGCCGATTCGGCGGTTCTCCGACCATTCCAGCCCCTCGTACTCGCAGAAGCCGAAACTGCGGAAGCCGCGTTCCAGCAGATGCTCCGCGCCGAGTCGGCCCACGGTGCGATCGTTCGTGCGGACCAGCGGCACGTCTTCGAGCCGCAGCGCGCCGACGACGTCGACCACCGGGATGCCCCGCCCGGTCAGGACGAACGTGTTCGGGTCATTCACGGCTGCGATGATGCCGTCGCCGCGCCAGTCGTTCAGCCAGCGGTCGAGAGACTTCTCGACGCCGAACGGCTTGAGGTAGATCGCCCACGGCTCGTGTTCCTGGATGTAGCGCGCGATGCCGGTGAGGCAGTTGCGGCGCGGCACCACCTGCGACTCGATGATAAGCGCCACGTGCTTGAGCGACGGACGTTCGATGACGTCCGCGGGCTTGCGAGGGTCCGCGTTCTTTCGAGCGTTGCCGCGTGAACCGGGGGGCATCGAGCACTCCTTCACGGCCGAGAGTCGCAACCGCCAGCGAGCGCCATCGCCGGCGTGGAACCGAGCTTAACCACGCCCGAAGGAAGCGCCGCAGGCCCGCCGGAAAACCTAAATAGACAGGCGAGCAAACGCAACACCGTCGGATTGTGAAGCCGAAAAGTCGGCGTAACCTTGGAAGAGTTGGCGGACCACGTCTCTGATTGGATTTAAAAACGCACGACGGAACCGGCGCACTAAGGCGGATCGCAGCGCCGGACCGAACGGATTGTTGGAGGTAACTGTCATGCAGGCACGTACACGAACCCGTGGCTTCACGCTGGTCGAACTGCTGGTGGTGATCGGCATCATCGCGCTGCTGATCTCGGTGCTTTTGCCGGCGCTCAACAGGGCACGGGAATCAGCGAACACCGTGAAGTGTGCTTCCAACCTGAAGCAGCTGTACACGGCGTCGGTCCTGTACGCGACGCAGTTCAACGGCTACGAGCTACCCGCCCAGGGCGGACCGGGCGGGTCGACCACCACCTACTGGGGCGGCGTGGACATGTTGGGCCGCGTGTACGGCGTGCGCGCGGGCGACACCTCGTCGGCGTCGTATCAGGCCGCGGTCGATCGTCTCTCGAAGATGCTCGATTGCCCATCGACTGAAGATCGTTCGCGCCAGCGCGACGTCGCCGGCAGCATGAAGTTCACCACCGACTACTCCTACAACGCCAACCTCGGCGACCAACGCGGCCAGTACTCGACCGATGCTGACTATCCCACGTACCAGTACTGGGCGTTCTTCAAGAAGCGCACGCAGGTTCCGGACAACGTCGTCATGTGGGTGGAAATCACCGGCAAGGTCGTTGTGAAGGATCAGGAACGCTTCGATCGCCTCGATTACCTGACCACCAAGGCGTCATCGCCCATGGTCGCGGCCGGATTCTCCACGGGTTACGGCGGCGGTGGGCACACCAAGGCGAACCTCGGCAACGTGATGTTCCATGACGGCTCGGCTCGCCTGATCCGCATCTTCGCACCCAAGCCCGGTGCGACGATCGCGACGGCCACGAATGACGACGATCCGGCCCTCAAGAACTACACCGACCTGCGCAACTGGATGATCTGCCACCCCGGTAAGTACAAGGGCAACAACCCGGCCGGCGCAGTCGCCCACCAACCAAGTCACGCGAAACATGGACACCTGGACCAAGGGCCGTGCGCTTCCGTTCTGATCCGTCTTGCTCTGTGACCGCTTCCGTGCGAACCGACCTCGTGAATGCTGCCTCCACCGGCCTGCCGATGAAACGCATCCAGACCATTGCGATCATCGGCACGCGCGGCCACTTCGGCACCGTGCTGCGGGAACTGCCGGACCTGCCCGAGCAGCGATTAATTGCCGTTGCTGACGGAGGGGGGACGGACAATTCCATCGGCGTCTTCAACTGGGCTCGCACGCAGGGCCGACCCGAGCCGCAAGCATTCGGATCCGATTGGCAGCGGATGCTCGATGTCGCCAAGCCCGATGCCGTCGTGATCGCCGGACCCTTCGAGCTACAGACGGCAATGGCCGTCGAGGCGATCGAACGCGGCATCCACGTGATGGTCGAAAAACCTGGGGCGCTGACGTGGGGGGATCTCTCGGCCCTCCGCGCGGCGCACCAGCGCCGTCCCGACACCCACCTGGCCAGCATGCTTTTCAGCCGGTACATGCCCGGCTTCTACACCGCGCATCAGATGATCCGACGCGGCGCGATCGGCGAGATCTGCCTGATCGAAAGCCGAAAAAGCTACAAGCTCGGCACCCGCGGGCCGCACTACCGCCGGCGTGAAACCTACGGCGGAACCATCCTTTGGGTCGGCAGCCACGCGATCGACTGGGTGTCGTGGCTGGCGGGCGTTCCATACCGCTCGGTTTTCGCAACGCACTCGACCGCTCATAACACGCCCGCGCAGGGCACGATGGAATTGTCGGCCCTCTGTCACTTCAAGCTCGCCCAAGGTTGCACGGCCTCCGTTGCGATCGACATGCACCGCCCCGAGCGCGCGCCCACGCACGGAGACGACTGGGCCCGCGTCGTCGGCACGAAGGGCGTGCTCGAAGTCCGCCCGGGCAGCGTGCAACTGATCGACCGCGACAACGACGGCACCACGCCGATCGAAGTCGCCTGCGACCGCAAGCCCTGGCGAGATTTCATCGATCACGTCGAAGGTCGCGGTCAAGGGCTGATCAATGCAGTCGACACGCTCGCGCTGGCCAACGCCTGCCTGCGTGCCCGCACCTCGGCCGACGAGGAACGCGTCGTCTCGTTCGATGGTCCTGTCGACGGGTCGGTTCGCGCCCCTGCGTCGAGCGTGCAGGTTCATGTCGCGCCGGTGCACACATCCGTCTCCGACTTCGATGTCGCCGCTGCGAAGTGAACGCGCCTGCCGCAGGCTGAATTCGCCATAGAGGCACAGCGGGCACAGAGAAGAGATCGAATCGAGACGAATCGCGCGCGTGGTTTCAACGTGCGGATGCGTCGTAGCATTGGCGTCTCACCCCTACGTGAGCCACCGCGTGGAATTTCGTGGCGGCAGAAGATCGACTGATGGCACGGGCCACGTCCGCTATGACAGGTCGCTTCTCGCCGTCCCACACGTTCGGGAATGAGCATGACTCTCACGCTACAAGAAAACAGGAAAAGCATAGCGAGATGGCCTCTGTGATCTCTGCGCCTCCGCGGTGATCCGACCGCCGCGATTCACCGCCGGCGCCGCAGGGCCAGCAGGGTGCCGGTGCTGACGGTGGTCAGCGTCGCCGGTTCCGGCACGAGCGCTTGAGCCATCGCCCAGTCGGACGCGAACGAGCCGGTCACGGGCGTTCCGTAGAATGATGCCAGCACCAGCAAGTCGCTGAAGTTCACGACGCCATCGCCGGTGAAGTCGCCTTGCGACCACGTGCCGCTTGCTGTCGTGCCGTAGGACGATGCCAGTGCGAGCAGGTCGTTGAAGTTCACTGCGCCATCGACGTTCGCATCGCCCGGCGTGGTGGCGGTGGCGAGGACGTTGTTGCCCGCATAGGTGATGGCGAGCCACTTGTTCGCTGTGAACTGGTGCCCGGTCACCGTCGAAAAGACGCCGGTGCGCTGCGCGGAGGACAGCAGAATGTGCGGCGTGAGCGGTGCGGGGTCGTAGCCGTTCAGGGTTGCGAGCGACAGCTTCGTGCCGCTGAGGATAAGCGCGCCGCTGATCGCAATGCGATCACTCGCCGGTGTGACGACCTGAAACGCGCTCGCCGACGATGCGCCACCGAGGTCGATCGCAATCGAACCGCCATTCCCGCGGTACGAGCCGGTGATGAGCATGAGCCCGGCCACGCCGGTGTCGCCCGGTGCGAGAACGCTGGTCGTGCCATTCTGCGTGAGCGTGCCCGGCTGCCCGCCGGTGCTGGCGACGAGGAACGCCGAGGTCACGTTCGCTGCGGCGAGTGTGCCGCCGGTCCAGTTGAAGACGTTGCTGCTGCCCGGCGCGCCGCCGCTCAGCGTGCCTGCGATGATCAGCCTTCCGCCAGCAAGGTCGAGCGCGGTGGAGCTGCCCGCGGCCTGGCCGATCGTGATATTGCCCGCGACGCGGAGCCAGCCCGACGAAACGCCCAGCGACGCCGTCGACGTGCTGCTGACGCCCAGCACGATGTTCTTCGCTTCCTGCCCAATCGCGTCGACGACCGCACGACCCGACTCGATCTGCACCGTGTCGAACCGCGACGGCTGGAACGGGATGTCCCAGTTTGAGATCAGTGCGTAGCGGCCACCCGTGCCACCGATCCAACTGACCGGCTTGGGGGCCGGGAACGCGCCGACCTCGTCGAGATATTCCTGAAGGTTGATGTAGCCGTCCGTGTCGTAGTCGAGCTTCCAGTCAGCGTTGGAGGTCGGGTTCAACCCGTGCGCGACTTCCCATGTGTCGGGCATGCCGTCGTTGTCCGTGTCGTAGTTCGCGGCCCGGGTGACGAGCGGTGTCGCGAGCAGGTTCGCCAGCTCCGTTGCGTTCGGCGCGGTGGCGGCTACGCCATCGGGCGGGTTGGTGTTGTTCGTGACGTTCCCGACGATGCGTGAATCGATCGCATCGCGCGCCCACCACCAGTTGCCCACGCTGCCGATGACACTGTTGTACGCGTCGGCCGCCGTCTGTGTGCTGACGGCGGGCGTCCCGAAGGGGGTGGTCATCTTGAGTTGCACGCCGGCGTTCGGCGCGTAGTTGAAGTCGGGCAGCGGCACCGTGTTCGTGCCGTCGGACGCGACGAACATGCCCCAGCCGGTGTCGGCCGCATTGAACACGCCGTCGTGATTCGAGTCGATCGCGTTGCCGTTCTGGTAGACCTGAAGGATGAGCGGGTCCTTGGGCGTCGTCTGCGTGGCGCCGGTGAGGATGTTCTTGTAGTAGCTGCTGACGTCCATCGTGAACGCGGTGGACGACTTCGAACCCGCCGCCGTGGACGGGCCGGCCAGCAGGTAGTTGCCTTCGTAGTTGATGTGCGAGATTTCCGGGTCGGCCTCGCTGGCGCCGCCCGTGTAGCTGACGCGGTCGCGCCAGTTGTAGACGACATTGTTCTTGAAGTCGGCCGTCAGCGTCGCGCCGTTGTAGCTGCCGAACCGCGCCTGCCGGCTGGCGTTGTTGGCGTACAGGTTGTGGTGCAGCGTCACGTTCGAGTCGACCTGCGCCCGCAGCAGCGTGCCGTACGCGTGATCGGTCCGAAGCGAGTCGGCGATGATCGAATATTGCACCGTCACGTTCGTGTTGTAGTTGGTGATCGACAGGTCTTCGTCGGTCGACCACGACGACGACACGTGATCGAGGATCATGTTCGTCGCGACGGATGATGCGCCGCCGCCCGCGAAGGTGATGGCGTCGGTATTGCCGCTGGTGGCCGATCCGCGACGGAAACTCATGTAGCGCAGGATGACGTTGGAGTTGTTCGCGGTCGCGCCACTGGAATGGGTGATCTGCGACGTGTCGCCGTACACGGTGACGGGCGACGGTGCGGTCTGCCCGGCCACGTAAATGTTGTTGATCACCTTCATGTCGAGCGAACCCTGCGTCAGGTTGAAGACGCCGCCCACGTCGAAGACGACGATGCGGTTGCTGGCGTTCTGCTTGGGCTGAGTCGGGTCGGTGTAGTTCCAGAACGCGCCGCGCAGCGTGCCGTAGGTGGGGCGGAGCGTACCGTTCTTGTCGGCCGTCCAGTGGTCGTCATTGCGCGTGACGTGATAGACCTCGGCGTTGGAGAACCACCCGCCCGCCGGTGCGGTGCCAACGAACGTGCCGCCGTAACCTTCTGCGCCGGAGAAGGACGGGTTCACGGCGATCGCGCGGGAGGAGATCGCGGCCGCGATCATCGTTGCGGCGAGAAGCGTGTGTCGGCGGGTGATGGGCATGGGTACGTTTCCTCGTTCGGCGCTGGGTTGTTCCCTCTCCCGGTACACCGGGAGAGGGTTAGGGTGAGGGTTGAGCCTTTCGAACGCTGGTCGGCCGGCCCTCACCCCCGCCCTCTCCCGGCGTACCGGGCGAGGGAGTGGTCGTTCGGCGTCGGCGACGGAGTGCTGGCAAAGCAATCGTCGCGCAGAAAAGCGTGGCTGGCTCCGGCACCAGCGACTGAGCCATCGCCCACTCGATCGCGAACGAGACGCTTGCGGAGCTTCCGTAGAACGATGCCAGCACGAGCAGGTCGGAGAAGTTGACCGCGCCGTCGCCGGTGACGTCTCCCTCGGCCCAGCCCTTGCCGGCCGTCGCGCTATAGTTGGCCGCGAGCGACAGCAGGTCGGCGAAGTTGACGGTGCCGCTCAAATCCAAATCGCCCGGCGTGGCGGCCGTCACCAGCACAGACGTGCCCGTGTACGTGACCGCCAGCCACTTGTTGTCCGCGATTTGGTGGCCGGTGACGCTGGCGAATGTTCCCGTGCGGCTTGCGCCGGTCATTACCGCGTGCGAGGCCAATTTGGCCGGACTGTAGCCGTTGAGCAGGCTGAGCGCGAGCGTGCCGCCGTTGAGTGAGATGGCGGTGGTCGCGGTGACGTTGTCGAACGTCGGCGAACTAGACTGGAAAGCGGTGGCCGGTGTCGCGCCGCCAAGTTCGATGGCGACTGTCCCGGCGTCGAGCGCGTACGCGCCGGTGATGGCAGTGCGTCCCGCGACGCCGACATCGCCCGGGGCAAGCACCGTCGATGCTCCCATCTGCCGAAAGGTGCCCACCGACGACTGCGCGACGGCCGACCGCATCTTCGACGCGTTGACCTGCCCGGCCGCCAGCGTGCCGCCGGTGAAGGAGAAGACGGCGCTCGGCATCGACCCGACACCGATCGTCCCACCCACCCGAAGCTTGCCGCCGGTCACACTCAGCTGCCCTGCTGAAGCAGAGCCGATCGTGATGCTGTTGGCGACTCGCAGCGAGCCGCTGGTGACCTGCAATTCCGCGACGACCGTGAGCGGCGTCGCCTCGCCGATCAGAATTGTGCCCGCGTCCTGACCCACAGCATCGACGATCGCAGTCGCGCCGGCGATCTGTACTGTGTCGAACCGCGACGGCTGCCACTTGGTGTTCCAGTTGGTGCTCAGTGCATAGCGACCCGATCCGACGCTGAACACGGCCGGCGCCGGCGCGGGCCAGGCGGCCAGTTCGTTCAGGTACTCTTCCAAATCGGTGTAGCCGTCATTGTCGAAGTCGGCGTTGTTGTTCTTGACGTTCGGGTTCAAGCCCAGCGAGGTTTCCCAGGCGTCAGGCAGGCCATCCAGATCGGTGTCGGTCGGAGGCGTGGTCGCGTTCAGCGTCGGGTAGCCGCCGACGTCGTTGGCCGAGTTGATGATCCGGCCGGTCATGTTGACGACGTCGCCGAACACGCGCGTGTCGACGGCGTCGCGCTTCCACCAGGTCGCGCCGGTGTTGGCGACGACGGATGCGTACGCGGCGTCGGCGGTCTGCGTGGTGACGTAGGTGGTGTTGCCGATCGGCGCGGCCTCGTGGATGGGCGGCGTGCCGGTGTCTGGGAACATGGCCCAGCCCGTGTCGGTGCCGTCACGCACGGTGTCTTTGTCCGGGTCGATCTTGTTGCCGCTCTGGTAGATGTGTGTTTCGGTCGTGCCGACGAGGAACGCCCGCGTCGTTTTCGACGACGAGGTGCTCGGGCCGGCAACGAGGTAGTTGCCGACGTAGTTCATGTTGACGACACCCGCCTCGTCGCCGTTGTAGCCGGCCTGGTTGCCCCAGTCGTAGAGGACGTTGTTGCGGAAGTCGAAGTCGAACGTCTGCCCGTTGTACGAGCCCGGCCGCGGGTTGCGGCTGTCGTGGTGGGCGTAGAAGTTGTGGTGGTAGGTCATCGACCCGCCATTCACGAGCGAGCCGTACCCGTGCGGGCCTTTCACGTGGCCGGCGTCGCGCAGGCTTTCGGTGATGGCGCTCCACTGCACGGTGGTGGTCGTGGCGTTGGTCGCGCTGAGCGTTTCATCGACGCTCCAGCTGGCGCTGACGTGATCGACCATGACGTTGTTTGAACTGGTTATCCACAAGCCATCGGGGTCGTAGGTGTTGTCGACATTGAGCGTGACGTAGTTGCTCGGCCGCATGCGGATGTTGCGCAGCACGACATTGCTCGTGTTGACGATCCGCGTCATGCGGTAGGCAAGCGTGATGCCGTCACCCGGCGCGGATTGGCCGGCGATGGTGAGGTTGGGCTTGTTGAAGTCGAGGCCCGAGCCGAGGTAGATCGTGCCGCTGGTCTTGAAGAGGATCGTGCGGCCGGTGGCGGGGGCGGTGCTGATCGCGTTGCGGAGCGTGCCGGCCGTGTTGGTGTCGGCGAGGCTGGTGACGAAATAGACATCGCCGCCGCGTCCGCCCGATGCGTTGGCGCCGGCGCCTTCCGCGCCGGGGAACGCGGGAATCGCGCTGGCGATCGCCGGGAACGTCACGGCGAGCGCGGCCGCCAGCCGTCGAACGGTTGCAGGTTTCGTGGGAATCAGGGTCCGTTCCTCCGCCGACACCGACCTTACGCGATTTCACAACGGCGAACGTTCCACCTTTGAGTCGAAGCGTTTCGGAATCGAATTTTGGGTGCTTCACCGACGCAGAAGCGAAACAGCTCGGTGGGATTTCAACACGCTTTGAAGTGTCGCGTCAAAAAGGGGGTGATATATTCGTTGCAGGATCGTAGCGGACGGTCCAGCCCCGACGCCTCGCGTTGGGATCACGTCTTGAAGGTTCGGAGAAGGAGAGAATATGAGCTTCCCACGCATTGGTGGCGGTCTGGCGTTGGCGGTATCGGCGTTGTTTGCGTCGTCCGCGTCGGCGGCGGTGATCTTCAGCGACACGTTTACAGCCGGCAGCACCCTGAACCCGTCGAGCTATCCCACCCCCACGGCCACGTCGACCGGATATGACCTTCTGTCGACCCGTGCTTCGACATCCGGGCCGAGCATCGCAGCGAACGCATTGACACTGACGTTCGGCGGCAATGCGTCCAGCGGCGCGAGTGAGATTCAAGCCCGCATTCCCTCTTCCACGCTTGCCACCGCCGGCGATTCGATCACCTACACCGCGGTGTTCACCAACACGTCCAACCTGCTGGCGGCAGGCACCAGCTCGATGATCTACGCCGGCCTGTATGACTCGGCGGGCTCCAATCCTGTGGTCCTGAATAATGCCGGTTTGAATACCACGACTGGTTCGTCCTTCGCGACGGGCAACGCGGCGAACTGGCAGGGCTACAGCGCCCGCGTCGCAATGAGTGGCGGCTCGTCACAGATCTACACCCGCCCCCTTCAGAACGGAGCAGGCACCACGTCAGCCAACCAGGACGTGGTCGGCAACAACGCCGGCGGCGGTCTCTACAACAATCCGACAGGCACCTCGCTCGCGGGCAACCTCGCCTCCACCGTCACGCTTGCCACGGGCGGCCAGTACACGTACGTCCTGAAACTCACCCGCAATGTCACCGGCACGCTGACCTACAACGCGTCTCTCTATGACGGCGTCGGCACGGGCGGCACACAGCTTTCAACGCAGACGGCTTCGACGGTCACCGCTCTGACTTACACGTACGATGCGATCGCGCTCGGCTATCGCACGTCGGGCACCAGCCTGAATCCGGTGATGACGATCAATTCCATTGCCATCGACGCCAACATCCAGCCGGTCCTTCCGGAGCCGGCTGCCATCGGTGGGATCGCCGCTGCCGGCCTGCTGGCGATGCGTCGCCGTCGCTAAGCCTTCTCGATTCATTTGTCCCCTCCGCTAGCCCCCGCGTGGCCTAACCGCCGCGCGGAGGCTTCTTGTTTTTGCGGCTCGGTGTCGTTGTCGTGTTGGTCCTCAACTGTCGAAGCGGAACGGGCGACGGAAAATCGAAATGAATCGCGCCGTTCCCGATGGAACATTTGGCCGCGTCAGGAGTAATCTCTGTAAGCATCGCGGCGGCGATTCATCTGGTGTGGAGGTTGGTTTATGCGGTTCTGTCGGCCTATTCGGCGTTCGATCGTCTTGGCTGCGGCATGCGCGGCGTCTTTCGCTTTCGTCGCTTGCTCTACGGCAGCCCCCACCAAAATCTCGAAATTCGCCAGCGAACCCGATTCGTGGTTCACCTCCGACGAAGCCAAGACCGTCCTCGCCAACCTCCTCGCGCCAGCGTCCCACGGGCGGCTGGTGGAAGAATTACGACGCCACCGCGCCGTTCGACCCGAAGAAGGACAACGACGGCGGCGACATCAGCATTTTCGACAACGACGGCACCACCACCGAGATGTGCATCCTCGCTCGTGCGTATCGCGTAACGCAGAAGCCCGAGTACAAGCAGGCCGTCGAGCGGGCGTTGAAGATGACGCTCCACGCGCAATACGCCAACGGTGGCTGGCCGCAGGAATACCCGGTTCAGCCTCGCGGCTATTCGCACTACATCACGTTCAACGACGATGCGATGACGCACATCCTGAAGCTCGTGCGTTCGATCGGCGACAACCAGTCGCCCGACTTCGCGTTCGTCGATGACGCCACCCGCGCCCGTTGCCGTGAAGCGTTCACGCGCGGCATCCAGCTTCTGCTCGACTCGCAGATTCGCGTCGACGGTAAGCCCACCGTGTGGTGCGCCAGATTGACGAAAAGACGCTCAAGCCTGCCAAGGCCCGCGCATACGAACTGCCCAGCTACAGCGGCGGCGAGAGTCGCGACATCACGCTGCTGCTGATGTCGATCGACAACCCGAGCGATGCCATCAAACAAGCCGTCGCCGGTGCGGCCCAGTGGTACGAAGACCACAAGATCGTCGGCATCCGCGAAGACCGTATCCCGAACGACAAGTCGCCCAAAGGTTACGACGTCATGCACGTAGCCGATCCGAAGGCGGAAGTGCGCTGGTGCCGCTTCTACGACCTCGACACGGGCAAGCCGTACTTCTGTGGCCGCGATGGCGTGAAGAAGGAAAAGCTGTCGGAAGTCGAGATGGAACGCCGGGCCGGCTACGCGTGGTTCCGCCCGTGGGGCCAGCCGGTGCTGGAGGCGTACCCGGCCTGGGCGGCGAAGAACAACGCGCCGGCGCTCGTTCCGTCGAAAGGCATGACGCTGCCGCTGTGAACAGCCATGCGTGCGATCGATTGACTCGGTGCTTGGGTGCCACGGCTTGCGTACTCGCTAGCCGTGGAACGCTCGCGAGACCGGAAACGCTGTCAGGTAACCACACGTCCCACGGCAACGGCGTACCGATGCCGTGGCACCCACCCTGTGACGGATAGCCCGGCAAACCTGAATCAAACTTGAAAGGACCGTTTGATGCGTCCGAGTCTGCTCGCCTCGATCGTTCTCCTCGCCGCCGCAACCGTGTGGGCTGAAGCGCCAAAGACCGTCACCGTCGCCGCGACCGGCGCCGACTTCGCCACAGTGCAGGCGGCCGTCGATGCGGCCAAGGCGTCGAAGCAGCCGACCGTGCTCTCGATTAAGCCGGGCATCTACAAGGAAAAGATCGTCGTCCCGAAAGGTTCGCCCGCGATCACCTTCAAAGGGGACACCGACGACCCGTCGAAGGTCGTCCTGACGTTCGATCTGAAAGCGAGTTCGCCCGGCCCGGACGGCAAAAACGTCGGCACGAGTGGCAGCACCAGCACGCTCATCGCGGCGGACGATTTCAGCGCCGAGTACGTCACCTTCGAGAACAGCGCCGGCGACGTCGGTCAGGCTGTCGCGATCAAGACGACCGGCGACAAGCTCGTCTTCCGCCACTGTCGGTTCCTTGGCTGGCAGGACACGCTCTACGCGCACGGCGGACGCGTCTACTTCGCCGATTGCTACATTGAGGGCCGGACGGATTTCATCTTCGGCCGCTCCCCCGCGCTGTTCGAGCGCTGCGAGATTCACAGCAAGCAGGGCAGCTACATCACGGCTGGTGCGTCGCCGCCCGAGCAGGCGTGGGGCCTGGTCTTCCGCGACTGCAAGCTGACGGGCGAAGGCTCGGGCAAGACCTTTCTGGGCCGGCCCTGGCGCGACGGGGCGATGACGGCGTTCGTCCGCTGCGAACTGGGCGACCACATCAAACCCGAAGGCTGGAGCGGCTGGGACGGCCGCGAGAAGACGGCACGGTATTACGAAGTCGACTGCACCGGCCCCGGCGCGGACCGGTCCAAGCGGGTCGACTGGTCGCACGGCAACGAAGGGGAACTGGCTGAAAAACTGCGGTCTGAGAATGTTCTGGCGGGCAACGACGGATGGAACCCCGTGCTAGCCAAGCACTAGCCGCAAAGCGGAAACGACCCAACTCGAAATCGAAACGTTTGATTTCAGTCGGGATTCGCACGCCAGCTATATTGGAGGCTGGCGGACTTCATATCGACTCGTTGTTTTTGGTGGAATAGGCGGCCCATCCCACATCGGCCGCGGAGGATCAAGATGCAGGTTGGAAATCGCAATCGGGCTTTGATGGTGCGCGCGTTCGTTCTGGGCGCGGCAGTCGCGGGCTTTGGCATTCAGTCCAGCGCGCTCGCGACCAGCGACGTCTGGACGGGCACCGCCGGCGACGGCCTATACGTCACGCCCGGCAACTGGACAGGCGGCAACGTCCCCGGCGCGAATGACGGCACGTTCGTCAGCCCGGACATCGCGACGATCAGCAAGACGCCCGCCGACCCGGCTGACCTTACGGCGACGGCGCTCACCAACCGTGTCATTACGATTGATGACAATCGCAACGTCGCGGGCTTCACGTACGACAACATCGACACCGCATCGTTCACGATCGGTACGAGTGCCGGTCCGACGCTGCACCTGACCAGCGGCGGTACGACGCAAATCGGAACGAACATCGTCAACAACAACACCGCCACCACACAGGCGGGCATCACCTTCGCAATCGCGGCGCCGATGGTGGTGGAAGGCAACACGTACACGTTCGCAAACAACTCCACGCAGACGAACACGGCCCTGCGTCCAAGCGGCACGCTCTCGTTCGCGGCCGCCGGTGCGTCCGCGCTCGTCCTTGACGGCACCAACGGCGCGGGTAACCCGCAGGGTCCCTCTCAAGTCTGGTCCACGCTCACTGACGGCGGCGCGGGCAAGACGCTCGGCGTCACCAAGAACGGCACGGGCGCGTGGGAATTGGCCCCGCAGGGCGCGTTCAACACGTACTCGGGCGACACGGTCGTAAATGCCGGCGCACTCCGCATCCGCGGCGGCTTGAATGCGACCACCGGCGCCACCACCGCGTCGGGCGCGTCTCCCAACAGCAACTACTACATCAAGAGCGGCGCGAAGATCCGCTTCAGCGATACTGTCACCATCAACAGCGTCGCTTACTCTGCCGACCATGTCATGAGGTCGGTCACCATCGACTCCGGCGGCACGCTCGAAACGTCGAACGCCCAGACCTGGGCCACGTTCTCCAACAACAGCGGCCCGGCGATGGTCCTGAACTACACCTCCTCCACCGCGCCGAGCATCGCCACGCGCAACTGGAAGTTCCTCGGCACGACCAACGAGCAGGGCGGCGTGAAAGTCGTCGCCAACGGGAACACGTTCGCCTCCTTCACGCTCGGCGCCACCAGCACGCCGATGGACATCGGCACCGCAACGCGTCCGTTCGAAATCCCGCTCGGCGAAGTGCTCACGGGCAGTACCAACATGACCACCGCGTATGACTTCCGCCTGCGCGGCGTGGTGTCGGGCACGGGCGGCATCATCAAGACCGGCAACGGCCGCATGCGCCTGGAAAACACCTCCGCCAGCGCCGGCTTCTGGCCGCTGACCGGATCGATCGAAGTCCGCGAAGGCGTCCTCAACTTCAGCTACTCGAACATGTTCGCCGCGCCAGTCCCGGCGATCATCAACGGCGGCACGATGCATATCGCCGGCACGCAGAGCGAGAACTTCAGCACCGTCACGATGAAGAAGGGTACGATCGGCGCGTCGTCGGGTGCGACCAGCGTCATCAACACCTCGAGCGTCAACTTCGATGTCGCCAACGGCGATACCGCGACCGTGCAGACCGTCGTGGCAGACCCCACCGCGGGCGGTTCCGCGACCATCAGCAAGACCGGCGCAGGCGTTGGCGTGCTCAGCGGCACGAACACCTACACCGGTGCGGCCACCGTGAACGCGGGAACGCTCCGCTTCACGAGCTTCGCCCGCCAATCGTTCCTGACCAGCGTCGGCGGCGCCGACATCAAGGGCGGGCGGATCGAGCTCGACTACACCGGCGGCACCTCGCCGGCGGCGACAATCATCCCGATCCTTGCCGCGAACGCCCCCACCAACTTCGCCGCGGGACTGGTCCGCAGCAGCAACGCCACGGCGAGCCGAGGCCTTGGCTGGAAGGACGACACGGCCACCTCGACGTTCACTGTCGCCGCCGCCTACAAGGGCGACGCAAACCTCGACGGCGCCGTCAACTTTGGCGACCTGCTTGTGCTCGCGGCGAACTACAACACGCTCGTCGGTGCGACGTGGTCGACCGGCGACAACAACTACGACGGCGCCGTCAACTTCGGCGACCTGCTGAATTTGGCTGCCAACTACAACCAGACGCTCTCGGGCAGCTTCAGCGGCGACTGGGCGCTGGCTCAATCGGCCGTCCCCGAGCCGACCACCCTCGCCGCCGCCGGCCTGCTGACACTCGGCCTGAGCCGCCGGCGTCGCTGAACGGTTCCTCCGCAGTCTCCGCCAAGCAGAGCCGCGGCGCGTCGAAAGACGCGCCGCGGTTCTGTTTTCGAGTATTCAGCTCGCCCGTCGATCAGAACAGCACCGGTTTGCCGAGCTTGCGCCGGAGCACCTGGATCTGGCCGATGTGCATTGTCGCATGGCCGGGAACGAGCATGAGGAGTTCGCCAAGCGTCTTCGCCCAAGGTAGCGGCGAGGCGTCCTTCAATTTCGATTCGTCGATGCGCTGCGCCAGGGCAATCACGCTGGCCCGCACGCGCTTCAACTCGGCGAGGATTGTCGCCTTGTCCGGCAGGCTCGCCGGAACGTTCCTGCCATCGCTGAACGCAGCCATGAACGATTCGGTCGGGGCGGTGAAGCTCGGGTCGAGCACGCCGAGGATGTACGCCTCGCCCGCCACCACGTGACCGAGCTGCCACAGGGCGGGATGACTCGCCGGGCAGGGCCGTTCGGCGAGTTCCTTGTCGGTCATGTCGGCCACCGTCGATGTGACGAATTCCAGGTTGGCCTCCAGGAGCGTCACCATCAGATCGTTCGCAGCACCCATTTCGCTTCTCCTTGGTTGATTGCCCGCGCGATCATCGCGTGAGCGAAATGCAAAAGCGAGCGTCAGGTTTGCCGGCTGGTGAACGCGGGAGCGAAGCGTCGCGTCGCGTCGGCGAGCTCATCCAGCGGGGGGCGCGTCGGCAACCATTCCATGCCGAAGTGGCCGGTGTAGCCGGCGGCGGTCAGGCGTCGGATGATCTCGACGTAGTCGGGCGAAGTGCCCGCGTCCGGAAAGTCGCGCTTCGGTGCGGCCGCGATATGGAAGTGCGCGATCAATGGCAGGTTCGTCAACGCCACGTCGATCACCGATTCGCCCATTCGGTGCATGTGGTAGAGGTCGTACAGCACGCGGACGTGCGAACTGCCGACCGCGCGGATGATGTCGAACGCGAAGTCGCTTCGATCGCACTGGTAGTCGGGATGGTCGAAGGTGTTAAAGACTTCGAGCGTGAGCGTGACGTTCGCGCGCTCCGCGTGCGGCGCCACACGCTGCAACGCCGCGACGATCGCACGCCGGCCATCGTTATCGGAAATGAGAAGGCGTTCCTTACCGTGGTGTCGGTTGCCGCTGAAGACGATGAGCTGGGCGATGCCCGCCTCGGCCGCGGCGTCGATCGCGGTGTCCAGCTCGGCGACCTTCGCGTCGTGCTCGTCGGCGCGGTTCAGGTTGCCCGGACCAATCGCGTTCAGCAGCGTCAGCCCGGCGCAGCGCGCGGTCGGTCGACGGTCGATCGGAACCATCTCCGCCGCCGTGTAGCCGGCTTGCTTCAGTCGGGTGTAATACACGTCGACCGGCAGGGCGGCCTTGTCGAAGTAACACCAGTCCGCGGCACTCAGGAGTAGGGTCATCACGCCTCCGTTGCTCGCCAGCGTCATGGAGAACCCGGTTGTTCGCAAGTTGCCCGGAAACCGTGCGTTGAGGGGCAACGAATGACGAGGTTGCCTCTCGTGCTCTATGTTCGAGCGGCTCGCCGGACGTCGACTCGGTCTGCGGTCGGCCGGATGTTGGTTCCGACTGCGTTTCGCCGTCCGCTCTGGCTGTCAAACCCGCGAACTTTGCCGCGACGATTTGCCTAGCGTGTGCAACAGAAAAGTTTCTTTGGTGCAATGCCGATCATCGCACAGGCGTATGTAAGTACTGGTGGGTCTTCAACGATCAACCGAACTGTATGGGACGACACCGGATGTTTGTCGTTTTTGCAGGTGCGGTATCATGTGAGTTGCCATGACGAAGCGCGGAGGAGCAGAGTCGGTTCGACCGTTGTCCCGGGGCATTCCGTCGCCGAAGCGGGATCGCCACGGGCCTCACACGCCCGCGCATCCTGTGGAGGTGGACGTCAGCCACACGGGCGGGAACGGCCACGAGGCGCACCATGCGACTGTGGGCGATCCCCACCACGACCCCCAAGGCTATACCGAGCCGCCGGTCCTGTTTGAAGTCGGCTGGGAAGTCTGCTGGCAGCTCGGCGGCATCTACACGGTTCTGAAGACCAAGGCCGCCGCGATGAAGGAACGCTGGGACCAGCGATACTTCCTCGTCGGTCCGTATAACCCGGCGACCGCCGCCGGAGAGTTCGAAGCCGCGCCGCCGCCGCCGGTCATTGAGCGCGTGTTCGACGCGCTGCGCGAGCAGGGCATCGCCTGTCATTTCGGACGTTGGCTCGTGCCGGGCAAGCCGAACGTGGTGCTGCTCGACTACCGCGGCCGGTACGGCCGCCTGCACGAAGACAAGTACCTGATGTGGGCCGACCACGGCATCGCGCTGCCGCCCGATGACGGCGAGTGCAACGACGTCGTCGCCTTCGGGTTCACCGTCACCGAATTCTTCCGGCTACTGTGCGAGCAATTGCCGGGCGCGCCGATCATCGGCCACTTCCACGAATGGATGGCCGGCGTCGCGGTACCGCGCATCGCGCACCTGAAGATTCCTGTCGCGACTACGTTCACCACGCACGCGACGCTGCTGGGCCGATATCTCGCGGGCGACAACCCGCACTTCTACGACCACCTGCCGTTCTTCAACGCCGACGCCGAGGCCGATAAGTACCGCATCCTGCCGCGTCACCTGATCGAGAAGGCCGCCAGTCACGCCAGCACGGTGTTCACCACGGTTAGTCAGGTCACGAGCTACGAAGCCGAGAAATTGCTCGGCCGCACGCCCGACGCGATCCTGCCCAACGGCATCGACGTGAAGCGCTTCGAGGCGCCGCACGAGCTTCAGCACCTTCACCGCGAGTACAAAGAGCGCATCCACCAGTTCACGATGGGTCACTTCTGGCCCAGCTATCACTTCGATCTGGACAAGACGCTCTACTTCTTCACGGCCGGCCGGTACGAGTACAAGAACAAGGGCATCGATATGTACATCGAAGCCCTGAAGCGGCTGAACGACCGCCTGCGCGGCGAAAAGGACCCGCCGACGATTGTTGCGTTCATCATCACCCGCGCGGCCGTACGGAACGTGAACGTCGACGTGCTCGAAAACCAGGCCCGCCTCGACGAGCTCGCCCGCTACTGCGACGAGATCAAGCACGAGATCGGCCAACGCATCTTCATGGCCACCGCGTCGGGCCGACAAGTCGGCCGTGGCGACCTTATCGACGAAAGCGTCCAGATTTCGCTGCGCCGCCTGACGGCCGCGTTCAAACGCTTCAAGCAGCCGCACATCGTCACGCACGACCTGCTCGACGACGGCAAAGACCCGGTGATGAACCACCTCCGCGGCCGAGGTCTGCTCAACGGCAGCGGCGACCCGGTAAAGGTCGTCTTCCATCCGCAGTTCGCGACCGCCACCAGCCCGCTGTTGGGCCTCGACTACGACGAGTTCATCCGCGGTTGTCACCTCGGCGTCTTCCCGAGCTACTACGAGCCGTGGGGCTACACGCCAATGGAATGTATGGTCAGCGGCATCCCGTCCGTCACCAGCGATCTCAGCGGCTTCGGCAGCTACGTGCAGGGCAGCATGTCGCTGATGCCCGACGATGGCCTCAAGGTCATCACCCGTCGCGGCCGCAGCTTTGACGATGCCGCGAACGAGTTGGCCGACTTCATGCACCATTTCGTGCGGCTGAACCGGCGCGAACGCATCGCGATGCGCAACCGGGCCGAGAGCCTGAGCAGCGCCTTCGACTGGCAAACGCTTGCCACGCACTATCACGACGCCCACGACCTGGCGCTCAACCGTGTCGGCAAGCGGCAGGGCAGCGTTGTGGTCAAGTTCGCGTAAAAACCGGTCGCCGTAATAATTTGGGACGGTTGCGCACGATTATTGGAATAAATCGTGACGCTATTCGTTGCATCTACGCCTAAGCTGCCACCAACCGCTGCGGCGAATGGGCGCGTCATGCGATTTGACTAATCTTTAACTCGCCCTGAACCCATACAGTTGAAGGCACGGCTATTGTCTGCCGTCAACTGCTCCATCGAGTACGACATCTTGTGGTATTGAACGATGACTTCGAACATCTGTGATTCGGGCGTACTGCCGGTCTATCCCGACCGGCAGGTAAGACGTAGTCGTCGCAGGATTTTGTTGGCCAGTTTGGCAGCCGTGGGGCTGCTGGGAGCCGCCTGCGCGGCCCAGACGACGGAACCGGTGCTCGGCAGTCGTGTGCCGGGGTTGACCGTGGAGCCCCTCCCTACGACTTCCCCGACCACGCAGCCGGTCGCGTCGGCCGACGTCACTGACAGTAACCCGGGTGCCTGGGGCAAGCTGCAACTCGTGCCCATCGTGCTCGAGGTGCCCGACGAGTACATCGCCGGCAGCACCGCGCTCACCTCGCACGATATCTTCACGTTCACAAACCAGACACAAGCGCAAGCGCTGGACATGATGAAGGGTTGCGGCCTCACGAGCGAGCAACTCGACATGGCCCGCGCCGCGCCGTGGACGATGATCGGCTCGAACGCCATCTTCCAACCCGACGATCGGCTCCTCCTCTCGCTGTCCCCCGAAGCGCGCACCGCGCTCTACAACAAGCTGATGGCCGACCCGGTCAACCAAGGGGCGATCGACCCGTACTGGTTCCGGCCCGGCCGGGTGGAGTTCCGCCTGCGCGGCACCGACCTGAAGCCGGAAACGCTGGCGCTGTTCGACAAGCTCCTCTACGCCGGCCCGAACGACCTGCTGCTGTTCAACGACATCAAGCCCGCGATGCGCGCGATCGAAGACCCGGTCGAGCGCACAAGTTCGCCAAGGCCGTCACGCGCAAGCGATCGCTGATGGCCCGGCTCACGATCGACGAAAACAGCGACATCAAGGCGCTCGCGTCTTACTGGGGCGAGGGCGGCCGTGAATCGGTCATCGAGCCGGTGCTCGCATCGCTGAAGTACAACGTGATGGCCGGCATCGAGAAGCCCAGCCGCATCAACGTGGTGGCGCTGTTGCCTCCGTTCGCGCGCGAACGCCTTTACGGACACGTCGTCAACCCGACCACCGCGCCAGACGCCGTCAAGCAGGACTGCTTCTGGACGGCCTTCAACTTCTTCAGCGAAGAGCCCGACAACCGCATCAACGACTTCCAGTACACAGCCCAGGTCCTTCAGCGCGATTACGTCCGCGTCGACGCTCCGAGCGAACTCGGCGACCTCGTGCTGGTCGTCGAGCCGGGTGGCAAAGCGATTCACGCCGCCAACTACATCGCCGACGACATCGTCTTCACGAAGAACGGCCTGTCGCCCACGCAGCCGTGGATTCTGGGCTCGTTGAAGGACCTCGTCGACACCTACCGCCTCAAGTCGCAGTCGGCGGTCGAACTGATCTACTTCCGCAAGCGCCGCTGAACCACAACCTGGTTTTGTCCGTCTGCTTCGCTCTTTCGGAACGAGTGCAAGAGAGGTTGGCGCACCGGCCTTAACGTGAATCAGCGTGCGGTCAGTTCGCGCTTCGTCCATTCGATCGCAGTGGCGATGCCCTGTGCGATCATGGGTTCATAGTGCCCGCCCGACGGCACCACGATCAACTGCGGCGATCGCCCCTTCGCGCGCAGCTGTTCAGCCAGTTTCGTCACGGCGGCCGGATTGATGTTCTCGTCGTCCTGTGCGACGAACAGCATCGTCGGCTTCGCCAAGTCGTCGATGAAGTTCACCGGGCTGATGTCGTGGATGACCTGGTTCGAGCCGGGGATGACGTTCTCCAGCGACTTCATCATCTGCTCGTTGATCGGCTGCGCGACGTCCGCGCGCGGCGCGAAAGCGACCACCGCTCGCACGCGCGGATCGACCCGCGCCACCAACAACGCGACGGTGGCGGCGGAGCTGTGACCGACGGCGACGACCTTCGCCGGGTCGACCTCCGGCAGCCGCGCCGTCGCGTAGTCGAGCGCGGCCGCCGCGTTGGCTAGCCCGCCGCGTGCCGCGATGAACGCCCGCACGCCGTCGGCCAGGTTGCGTCCTTCCAGCGGCCCGTCGAGCTCGTAGGCGATCACCGCGAAGCCCGCCTTCACCCACGGCACGTGCTCGTTCTCCTCCCCTTCGCTCAGCCTCATCCCGCTGATGCAATTGCTGCCCGCCGGTGCGATCAGCACGGCCGGCAACGAGCGATCGAGCCGTGGCCGTGTCGCAGTAGGCAGGTACACCCAGAGCTTCATCGGCTTGCCGGTGGTCGAGCGCAGGCTCACCTCGCCACGTTCAACGTCGGGCGCGACTGAAACGAACTCGGGCCGTGCGGGGATCGACGCGGCATCGATCGGCGCCACCGGCTCGTACGCGTTCTTCGCCTGTGCGGATGCTGTCGTGTTCAGCGGCGCGGGCTGGCGATCGCAGCCGACGCCAGTGGTCAGCACGAGCAGGCAGGCCGCGAGCGCCAGGCGCATCATTCGTCGCATCTGATCGATCATACTTGCTCCTGGTCACGGCACCGATACGCTGAACCGCCATGCAAACGGACATCCGCATCGGCACGCTGGTCGGGATGGGCAACGCCGCGAGTTTCATCCGGCAGGTGTTGCCGCACGGGTTCGAGAGCTTCCAGATCAACTGCTGGAAGGAGATCGGCAATGTCGACCTCGAACGCACCGCGAAGGAAGTGCGGGAGATCATCGGTGACAAGGCCGTCATCAGTAGCGTCGGACTCTTCGGCAACCCGCTCCAGGAAGAATCCACCGCCACCGACTTCGGCCGCATGATCGACGCGGCCAAGCTGTTCGGGGCCGACGTTGTCGTCGGTTTCGCGGGCGCGATAGAAAAGAAGCCGATGCCCGATTCCATCGACGCGTTCAAGAAGGTGTGGAATCCGCTCCAGAAACGCGCGAAGGACCAGGGCGTAAAGATCGCCTTCGAGAACTGCGACATGGGCGGCTGGTGGCACGACGTCCGCTGGAACATCGCCCACGCGCCGCAGGCGTGGGAGATGATGTTCGACGCGCTGCCCGACCACGAGAACGTCGGCTTCTGCTGGGAGCCTTGCCACCAGATGGTGAGCCTGATCGATCCGATCCCGCAGCTGCGCGAGTTGCTCAAGCAGAAGAAGGTCTTCAACGTCCACGGCAAGGACGCGACCATTGATTGGAACGCGCTCCGCAAGTACGGCATCCGCGGCGGCGTGCCGTACGTGTGGCACCGCACACCCGGTTTCGGCGACACCAACTGGACCGACATCATCAGCTACCTCCGCATGGCCGGCTACAAGGGGAGCATCGACATCGAGGGCTATCACGACCCGGTCTACAAGGACGCGCTGGAAATGACCGGCCAAGTGCACGGCCTGAACTACCTCAAGCAATGCCGAGGCGGCCCGTTCATCCCGAACCCCACGTGAGTGCAGTCGGCTCTGATGGGGTGAGCGATTGCCTCGGTTGCTTCGTAGCATGAGCGTTCCCGCCCATGCTGAGCGAACCGAGCACGCGACCGAGTCGCGTGCTCGAGCGAACAAATCCGTCAAGCGACACCTCGGGGTGGCGACTTCGGTCGCCGCCTTCGACGTCGCGGATCGACGTGTGGGTCTGCAATCGACCTATCGCCCACGACGCTTGACGGCGAATGTCCCACGCCCACGTCGCGCACCCCTGTCGTCCGCGTCCAAGGGCAGGCCGCAACTCCCGGCCCGCCGCGCGTTTGCTGGCCGAATGGGGTGCTGACCTGCGTTTTTGAAATCGGGGACATTTTGGGACATCCGGGCCACTCCCTTTCGCTACCACCATCCCGTTCAGATTGTCAAAGAGCGATGCGCACCCGGTAGTATGACCAGCGGGTCCGGTTGGCCGTCAAGATCGAAAATCGGCCGCCTGACATTGGGAAAATCAGTGTCGTAGGGAAAATGACTGGCAGCATTTGTTGCTGTTGCGTCGTCGGGTCGGATCTTCTTTTCGTTGCGCGGAGGGTTGCCCATGCTGTCGCTCGACAACGTCGTCTCGTTCTCGACCATCGTCAGCAATGTGGCGATCGCAGCGTCCGTTGCCGGGGCCGCGATCTCCTACGTTGTGGCGAATCGGCGTAAACGCAAGGAGTTCGTCGCATCAGAGTATCGCCGCTTCAAATCGATACCCGAGGTGAAGCAGGTCCTCTTAATGCTGGATGGTGGCGGCACCCCCATTGTTGTCCGTGATAAGGACATTACCCATTTGTCTTACACGGAACTGTTCAACACATTGAGGATTCATGAACACGCTTCACAGCGGTTCGAGCCTTGGGAGGACGCAATACGAAAAGGCTTCCAAGAGTTTTTGGAGGAGCTCACGGTATTGGCCGAGTATCTGCGATCGGGTATCGCGACCGAGTCTGATCTTCGTCCCTACCTCTGTTTCTGGCTGGATCTCCTGTGCGGCAAGCGATGGCTCTCGCTCAGTGACGTGGCTGTATTCTGGGATCACATCGATTACTACGGGTTTGACGACATACGTTGGTTCTTCGAACGATTGGACTATCTTCCGCCCCCGCCCCGCGTCGGAGTGCGGCAAGAGCAAGGAACGCCCTAGGTACCGAATGTTGGACGCCAGCGCCCGTGTCGTGTGGGGCTTTCTGTCAGAAGGACTTGGCGTTCGAGATTCCCCTTCACGTTCCCGTGCGTCGCGTGTCGATCTGGGTAGACTGCGACGGCTGTCTATCAGGGCGGCCCTGCACCTATGGCGAATTTGGATGAGTTTCAGACCATGCTGCTGCTGGTCGCGATCATCGCGATCTGCGTGGTGTTGCCATTGGTGCTGCGCCGGTTCGCCGACGCCCGGCGGAACAGCGCGCTGATCCGCAAGAACTCGCGGACGCTCCAGTATCACTACGAGGCCGCTTCGGATGCGGCCCAGTTGCAGAAGCTGCCACCGGAACTGCGGGCGGCGGGCGTGACGATCGACGTGGAATTCACGATCGAATTCGGCGGCGACCGTCCAGCCGACGCCGACCGGGCTCGCCGCGCCTGGGCCGACCTGGAATCGATTGGGATGATCGTGAACTCGGTTCGGCAGGGGCAGCGGATCGTCGTCACGGGCAGCCGTTCGCTGCCGGCCGGCAATGTGCAGGCGATCACGCATGTGCGCGTGGACGTGGAAGACATCGCCGCACGGCTCGGCGGCGCCTATGCCGGCTGGCGCGTCAGCGGCACAACGAAGCGAGTCGGCTGAGAGCAGCCGACTTGCTTCGATTGCATCCTGAGTTGATCGAACTGCACGTACCGCACTTCGATCACGGTTCGAGATCATCCAGCACCGAGAACAACTGCTTGATCGGAACGCTGAAGCCGGGCAGGACCGAGCCGCCATCGAGTGTGTCGGCTTCAGTGAGAGTGGCGTCGGGTGACTCGGGTCGGGTATAGACCTCGACGGTGCGCGTCCGCCAGTCGATTTCCCATACGAGTTTGGTTCCGCTGGCGAAGCATTCCTGGCGCTTGATCTGCATCTCCCGGCGCGTGTTGGAGTCGGACCAGATCTCGACGACAAGGCTGGGCCAGGCACGGAGCACGCGCGACTTCTCGATCTTGCCGGCAGTCGTCTCACGTGCGACGAAGGAGACATCGGGTAGCCGAACATTCGCGGCGGCCATGCGGATGGGGCAGTCGGCGCCGTAGACCCAGCCGAGGCGGTTCGCCTCGACCACCATGAGAATCCGACTGCCGAGCCATAGTGCAAGCATGGCCTCCAGTTGCCCCATTGGTTTCTCCACGAGAGTTCCGTTGACCAGTTCAACCAAGCGCTTCGCGGCTCCGTCGACGTGGCGCAGCAGGTCCTCCTCCGTCGCCGTGCCCGGCGCGGGATTGAACAGAACGCGGTGCAACGGCACGTCGCCGAGCGATTCGATCCATTCCTGGCCGTTGTCGAAG
Organism: Tepidisphaeraceae bacterium; assembly: GCA_047600945.1. Lineage (GTDB taxonomy): Bacteria > Planctomycetota > Phycisphaerae > Tepidisphaerales > Tepidisphaeraceae > JASGKC01. The sequence goes on from JASGKC010000001.1 coordinate 1,037,533, forward strand.
CGGCCGGGCCGGGTCGGTGGAGGATTGGGGCTGAGCGTGGACATGCTCGATTCGATCACTCTTCCACGATCGTCTCGCGCACGACTTCTTCGATCGTGGTGACGCCGTCGTAGATGGCCAGCAGGCCGCACTCGCGGAGGGTGCGCATGCCGCGTTTCTTGGCTTCGATGCGCAGCACCTGCGTGCTGGCGTGCTTGATGATCATGTCGCGCATCTCGTCGTCGAGCGTCATGATCTCGTACAGGCCCATTCGGCCGCGGTAGCCGGTGTTGTTGCAGTTCTCGCAGCCCTTGCCGTAGTAGAAGGTCTGGCCCTTCACGTCTTCGGGACGGATGCCGAGTTCCATGAGCTGCTCTTCGGCCGGCACGTAGGCGGTCTTGCAGTTGTTGCAGATGCGGCGCACCAGACGCTGAGCGACGACGCCTTCCAGCGTTGCGGTCACGAGGAACGGCTCAAGGCCGAGGTCGAGCAGACGGGCGATGCTGCTCGGGGCGTCGTTGGTGTGCAGCGTGCTGAATACCAAGTGGCCGGTGAGCGAGGCCTGCACGGCGATCTGTGCGGTTTCCTTATCGCGGATTTCACCGATGAGCACCGTGTCCGGGTCCTGACGCAGCATCGAACGAAGGATGCGGGCGAACGTCAGTTCGATGTCGGGCTTGATCTGACACTGGATGATGCCGTCGATGTCGTATTCGACCGGGTCTTCGGCCGTGATGAGCTTGGCGCTGATGTCGTTCAGTTCGCGCAGCGCCGAGTACAGCGTGGTCGTTTTGCCCGAGCCGGTGGGGCCGGTGACGATCACGATGCCGTTGGGCTTGCGGATGAGCTGGCGCGTGGTGGCGAGGTCGTCTTCGCGCAGGCCGATCTTGTCGAGGTCGAGCGACACGTTGCTGCGGTCGAGCACGCGCATGACGACGCTCTCGCCGAACATGGTGGGCAGGACGCTGACGCGGAGGTCGATCGGCTGGTTGTTGACGTTCAGTTCGATACGACCGTCCTGCGGCATGCGGCGCTCAGCGATGTCGAGGTTCGCCATGACCTTGATGCGCGAGCTGATGGCGGCCGCGATGTGCGCGGGCGGCGGCATCATCTCGTACAGGATGCCGTCGATGCGGTAACGCATCTTGAATTCCTCTTCGAACGGCTCGAAGTGGATGTCCGATGCCTTGTCCTTGATCGCCTGGAGCAGCACGAGGTTGATGAGCTTGCGGACGGGGTTGCTGTCGGCGGCCTCCTTGAGCACTTCAAGGTCGAGGGACTGGTTGCGTCCCTTCATGTCCTTGAGCGTCTCGTCGGTCTGGAGTTCGCCGATGACGTCGCCGAAGCTTTCGGCGGCGGCGTTGTAGTGCTTGTTGATGAGCCGCTCGATCTGATCGGGGTCGCCGATCTTGGCGGTCACCTGGTAGCCCATGAGGGTGCGCAGGTCGTCGAGCGCGCGGAAGTTCTCGTGGTTGGCCATCGCGACGACGAGTTGCCGCTTGGCCTTGTCGAACTTGATCGGGATGACCTTCTGCGTGGTCGCGATCTGCGGAGGCACCGCCTCGATGGTTTCCTTGGGGATGTCCATCTTGGAAAGGTCGACCAGTTCGTACCCGCGCTGGGCCGCAAGGGCGACGTTCAGGTCGGCTTCCCGGATGAAGCCAAGGTCGATGAGGATTCGCCCGAGCGGGATTCTGCTGGCCGCGCTCTTTGCGGTTCTTCTGGAAGGTCAGGCCTTCGACGACCTGCTCGCGGGTGACCTTGCCCATCTTGGTGAGCACGCGTCCGATCGGCCGGCCCTGGAGCTGGTCGATCGGCGGCATGCCGCCCGAGTCACCAGAGTTGCCGGGTGATGGAGAAGACGGCGGCGGGGGGGATTGGACTCGACTCATGGGGATTTCCTAGTTCCGATTTCCCATTTCCGATTGAACAACGACAGCTACCGACTCCACATCCGACTAGACCAAATTGGCAATCGGAAATGGGCAATCGGAAATACGCTCACTTCGCCTTCAACATGCGCTCACGGTTCTTGGCGATCTGAGCGGCGCGGTCGGCGTCGTTGACGGCGCCGCCGCCGGTTGCGGCGGGCGGTTGGCCGGGGGCGGCGCCGGGCTTGGCGCCGCCGGCGTCTTCGGCTTCGGCGAGCAGGGCCTCGTCGACGACTTCGTCGACCAGATGGCCTTCACGCTTCAAGCGGTCGACCATCTGGCCGGCGTTGCGGCTCTTGTCGATCGCTTCTTCGGCGCTGATGCGCCCGGCCAGGAAGTGGCCGTACAGGTTGTCGTCCAGCAGCATCATGCCGAACTTCTTGCCGGTCTGGATGTCCGAGTCGATACGGAACACCTTGTTCTCGCGGATCAGGTTCTGAATCGACGGCGTGACGTACATGAACTCGTACGCCGCGACGCGGCCTTCGGTGTCGACGCGCGGGCAGAGCGTCTGGCTGAGCACGGCGATCAGGTTGTTCGCCAGCTGCACGCGGATCTGTTCCTGCATGTCGGCCGGGAACGCGTCGATGATGCGGTTGATCGTGCTCGCGGCGCCGTTGGTGTGCAGCGTGCCGAACACCAGGTGGCCCGTTTCAGCGGCGGTGATGGCGGCGCCGATCGTCTGCAAGTCGCGCATTTCGCCGACAAGCATGACGTCCGGGTCCTGACGCAGCGCGCGACGGATCGCTTCCGCGAAGTTCGGCACGTCCACGCCCACTTCGCGCTGAACCACGATGCTCTTCTTGTGGTGGTGGTAGAACTCGATCGGGTCTTCCATCGTGATGATGTGGCGATCGAAGTTCTCGTTGATGTAGTTGATCATCGCGGCCAGCGTGGTGGATTTGCCCGAACCGGTGGGGCCGGTCACGAGGAACAAACCACGCGGGCGGCGACAGATCTGCTCGGCCATCGCGGGCAGGCCGATCTGATCGAAGCGGAGAATCTTGTTCGGAATCTGACGGAGCACCATCGAGCAGAAGCCCTTCTGCTTGAAGATGCTGACGCGGAAACGGGCGGCGTCGCCGAACGCGAAGCCGTAGTCGCCCGAGCCGGTTTCTTCGAACTCCTGCTGGATGCGTTCGGGGGTGACCGACTTCATCAGCGATGTAGTGTCTTCGGGGTCGAGCACCTTGGTGGCCAGTTCACGCAGGCCGCCATGCAGACGAATGGTCGGCGGCTTGCCGACGGCCAAGTGCAAGTCCGACGCGCCGCGGCGGACAACGGTTTCGAGGAGACGGTCGATTTGGATCGTGGCCATGGTGTGAATCCCGGTCGGGTGTCAGTTGTCCGTTGTCAGTCGTCCGTTGCCTTTGCGGCCGATGGACTTCAGGTAATTGTTGAGCTTGGGAGCCAGTTCGTCGACTTTCGGTTTCAGTGTTGCAATCACGTCGTCCGGCAGCAGTTTTCGCCGGTAGGCGCGGCGTAAAAAGTGTTTCGTTTCGTTCAGTGAGCCTCGCGCGATTTTCACGTAGCGCTGGTTGTCCTTGTAGCTGCCGCGACCGCATCCTTCCGCGATGTTGGCGCCGATGCTGTCGGCCGCTCGCACGATCTGTCCGCCGACCGCAGCCTTTGCGAAGTGTGGCCAATCCATCACGGCGTCCCAGATCACGTCGGCGATCTCCTCGGACAGTTGGTACACCCTCAAATTCTCGAAGTCGCTGCGAGCCACGCGGATCTCCTGCAACGGACAACGGACCACTGACAACGGACAGCGGCAGCGCCGCTCACGCCCCGACAATCCCCTCCACCTGCGCTACCTTCACGATTTCTTCCGCGGTGGTCATGCCGTTCAGGACTTTCATCTTGCCGTCGATGAGCAGGGTCTTCATGCCGCTGGCGATGGCGGCCTTGCGGAGCTTGTTGCTGGGGGCTCGTTCGAAGGCGAGGTTGCGCAACTCGCTGTTCATCACCATCATCTCGAAGATGCCCTTGCGGCCGCGGAAACCGGTGCCGGTGCAGAAGTCGCAGCCGCGCGGCTTGTAGATCACCTTGTCCTTGATGTCGTCCTTCGTGATGCCGCAGATGCGCAGCCAGTATTCGTCGGGTTCCTTGTCGGGCACCTTGCACTTCGGACACAGCACACGCACGAGACGCTGGGCCATGACCGCCTGGATGGCCGACGCTACGAGGAACGGCTTCACGCCCATGTCGATCATACGCGTGATGGCGCTGGGGGCGTCGTTGGTGTGCAGCGTGCTGAACACCAGGTGACCGGTGAGTGCCGCCTGGATGGCGACCTCGGCCACCTCAAGGTCACGAATTTCACCGACCAGGATGATGTTGGGCGCCTGACGCAGCATCGCACGCAGGATTTTGTTGAAGCTCAGGCCGATCGCTTCCTTCACCTGGCACTGGTTGATGCCGGTGAAGTTGTATTCCACCGGGTCTTCGGCGGTGATGATCTTGCGGTCGGGCCGGTTCAGGATGTTCAGCGCGCCGTATAGCGTGGTGGTCTTGCCCGAGCCGGTGGGGCCGGTCACGAGGAAGATGCCGTTGGGCCGGCGGATGATCTTCTGGAAGGTCTTGAAGTCGTCTTCGGCGAAGCCGAGGTTTTCCAAGCCGATGCGGACCGAATCGGGCCGCAGAATACGAAGCACGACCGACTCGCCGTGGTAGGCGGGCAGCGAGGACACGCGGAAGTCGATCTGCTGGTTGTCGATCTTCATTTTGATGCGGCCGTCCTGCGGCAGACGCTTCTCGGCGATGTCGATGCCGGCCATGATCTTGATGCGGGCGATCAGCGGGCCCTTCATGCGAAGCGGGATCTTGTCGCGCTCGACACACTCGCCGTCGATGCGGTAGCGCACGCGGACGCGGTCCTTCATCGGCTCGATGTGGATATCCGAGGCGCGGTTGCGGACGGCCTCGGCGATCATCGCCTGCACGAGCTTGATGATGGGGGCGGCCGTCGCGTCGTCGTCGCCTTCGCCGATGCCGGCGATGTCGATCGACTTGTCGATGCTCTTGTCGATCGACTTGTCCAGCGACTTGCCCGAACGGTCGACTGACTTGTCGAGCGAACCTTTCAACCGGTCGATGGTCTTGTCCATCGTCTGGTCGATCGTGTTCTTGGCGCTGACGTTGAAGAGTTCGTCGAGCACCTGCTTGATGCGAGTGCGCGGCGCGAGCACCGGCAGCAGCGTCTTGCCGACACGGAAGCCGACGATCTGCTGCATTTCCATGTCGAACGGGTCGTGGATGGCGACGCGCAGCTTCGATCCTTCCAGCCCCAGGGGCAGGATGATGTACTTGCGCATCAGGTCGTCGGGGATGAGGTTGACGGCCGTCGGCGGGACGGAGTCGCGACTCAGGTCGACGTACTCCATGCCGGTCTGGGCGGCGAGTGCCTTATAGACGTTCGCTTCGGTGCAGATCTGTAGATCGACAAGGGCTTCGCCGATGCGGAGGTTCTTCTTCTTGGCATGCTCGAGGGCCTTCTCAACCTCTTTGGGGTTGATGATGGACCACTCGACGAGGATTTCGCCCAACTTCTTTTGTTGCCGAGCCATAGGTGATGCCGCCTTGATTTTGGAGCGAAACGACTTAGCCCGCGCGTCAAACGCCCGCGCGGGCTGCCGTGATTCATACGTCGGGATAGTAACGGGGGTTCTAGGCGAGTGGAATTGCGAATTGCGAATTGCCGCTGGCGAATTGCGGCACACCGTCTTCCGGCGTTCGGACCGCAATTTGCGGATCAAAACTACCTATTTCACCAGCGACACTTTTGTCGCAACGATCGCGTTCACCTCGAAGCCGCCGATGTTGTTGTTCCACTCGTAGCCGTCCATCGTTCCGATGAACAGTCGGGTGGCGCCCGTAGGCGCAATGAACTGCTGCGTTTCGCCGTTCGATCGTAGGCCGTCGCCGATGTAGAAAACCTGCTTCAGTTTCGGTTTCAGCGTTTGGAAGTCGCGTGATTCGGCCGTCGAGAAGTCGAGCGCCTCGGGTGTCGAACCGCTGCCCGGATCGTCATTCGACAGGAAGACCGCCACCACGCTGTTGATCGGGGCGGACAGGTCGCTCTTTCCGTTCTCTTTTCCCTTGTAGTTGCTGACGATCCAGTCGAGGTTGCCGTCGGCGGAGTAGACGACGCTCGAACTCGAGTTGTTCGCGCCGCCGTTCAGGTTCGCGAAGCTGATGGCCGCGCCCGGCGTGACGGAGATGCCGCCTGCCTGGATGGGCGTGGACTTCTTGCTCGCGTAGCTGCCCCAGTTGGCGTAGTTCGCGTAACTGGTGGCTTCGTTGTCGGAATCGCTCGTGCCGGTACCGTCCGAACTGCCATAGCCGGCGACTTGCGTCAGCCAGGACTTATCCATGCGGACGCCGTCGTCGAGGACGGGTGTACCGGCGTAGTCGGGGTTTTTGTGCGGGTTGCCCGGATTGGCGGCCGTGCCGGACGTATTGCCGGCCAGCCACGGGTTGCTGGTGGCGGGCACCCAGTAGGTGAAGGTGCCGTCGCCGTTGCCGGCCGAACCGGACACCGTGGTGATCGCCATGATCGCTTCAGCGTTGACCTTCACGCGGTCGCGCCCGAGCAGGCTGAGCAGCGTGAGCGGCGACGAACCGTTCCCGCCGACCGTGTAGTCGAGGTTCACCTTCACCGCATTGGCCAGATAGGGGTTGTCGGTGGCGGTGAACTTGCGCGTCGTGGCGTTCCATATGCCCAGGACGAGGTTCTTCGACGCATCGAACGAGATCTGGCCGCCATCGACGGTCAGGTCCTGCAATGCGACGCGGGCATTGTTGGCTGCGGCAGAACTCTTGCCGACGCGGTTGCGCAGACCCGCGGCGGCGTAACGGGCGGCGGCGTCGGTGGCGTTCTGCAACTCGGTCTGAGCCACTTGCACTCGCCCGAAGTCCACAGCCAAGGACCCGACCCCTATCACCACGGTCATCGCCGCTGCGACATAGACCATCGTGTATCCACGACGCTTTCTGCTAAGCAACCTGAACGGCATTCCAAGCGTGATATCCAATTGCAATGGAGATCGGGCAACCAGATTGCTGCTTGGGTGCGTCCGGTAACTGTGGGGCGATCGGCTTGTCGCAGAGCCGGTGACCTGGCCTCACGACGGTAACGAAAGGGCCGTCGCCCTTGACCGGCAGAGTTGCCAGCCAAAGGCGACGGCCCGGACGCATCGACGGGTCAAACGAGCAGTTAGAGAATGTCGACGTCGACCGTGTCTTTCAGCGTCCAGATGTCAACTGCGTTGTCGAAGCCGACACTGTCGACAGCGTTGGAGTCGCCGTTGGTGATGTAGGTGTCGACGCCGGCATAGCCCCAGAGCACATCGTTGCCGTTGTTGCCGTTGAGGGTGTCGTTGCCGTCGTCGCCATAGATGGAGTCGTTGTCGGCCCCGCCCTGGAGGAAGTCGTTGCCGATACCACCATAGATGACGTCGGCCTGACCGTCGCCGATGATGGTGTCGGCGCCGTCGTCACCGTAGATCGTGTCGTTGTTCCCGCCGCCACCGATGTCGTCGTTGCCGGTGCCGCCGCGGATTTCATCGTTGCCGCCCTGGCCGAACAGGTCGTCGTTGCCCGAGCTGCCCTGGATGTAGTCGGCCGCCGCGTTCGTGCCGGTCAGCGTGTCGTCACCGCTGCCACCGACGATGCTGACTCTGCCCGTGGTCCCCGTGAAGGTGCTGGTGAGCGTGATGCTGTCATGCCCCGCGCCGCCGTACATGTCGACGTGCGCCATCGCGACCGGCGTGACGTAAGTGTCGGCCGAGATGTCGTCGAAATCGGTCTTGGTCTTGGCGGTGCCGTTCGTGGTGAGGGTGTCGCTGCCGAGCGTGATCGTGTCGTTCAGCCAGTTGCCGCTGTGATCGATTTCGCCGTCGATGACGACGGTGCCGCCGTGTGTGATGTAGCTGGACGGATACTTGAACGACGGCGCCGGGTCGGTGAGCGTGGCCGTGCCCGACGCGTAGCTGAGCATGGAGTTGAATTGGGCGATCGTCGTGTCGGTGTAGATGCCGATGCGAATCAACTGCCCATTCTGGCCGCCGGTGCTGGAGTTGACGTACACGTTCTTCCCTGCGGCCGCATAAGAGATCGGGTAGCTGGCCGCGAAGACCAGCGGGTAGTCGCCTTGGAGGGTTGCCAGCGTGCGGGTCGTCGCATCGTCATGCGGATGCACGAATGCCTTCGGCGTGAGGGACGCTTCGCCTGTGTCTTTGACGCCGTTACTGTTGGCGTCGTCGAAGACGTGGGCTTCGATCGCGGACTTCGAGCCGCTCGATTCCGAAGCCACCTCGCTCGGCTCGTTCTGGAACTGGCTGGCGCTGACCTTCTGTTTGTCGGGTTCGCCGTCGCCGAGGTACTCGTGCGACATGGAATGGGAAGCGACGTCCCATCCCTTGTTGTAGACCAGGTCGCGAATCTGGCTCCACGTCATCGAGCCGGACGCGCCGGCGTTGACCTGGTTGGTGATGACCGCCGTCACGCCGACGAAGTTGAAGTTCGCCGTGTTCATGGCGTTGTAGGCCGTGGTGTAGGTGGTGTCGTACGAGTCGTCGAAGATGGCGATGAACGGATTGACGACGCCGCCCGGCAGCGAGCCGCCATTGCGCCAGTTGTAGTACTGCTCGATCGTGATCGATTGGAAGTTGGCGTTATATAACGCCTGCATCTGGGCGGCGAAGCCGTTCGTGGCGTCGTTTTCGTCGACGATGTCCTTGTGGTAAATCAGCACAGGGATCCGGCTGGTGGTCAGCATGGTCCGATGTTCGAGCCCCTGAATGAGAGCCCCGACGCGCAGCTTCGAGCTGCGGGAGTGCCTTGCAGACTTCATAATGAACCTCCATCAAACGTGAGACGTGAAAATCGACACAATCCAACCGTGCAGGACGCCCGGTTGGCGAATGAAATGGCCCCCTCACCTCCGTGTGAAAGTTGCGGGTTCGAACTGAGTCGAGCTACAGGATTCTCCTGATGCAGACGGAAGTTGGCCATCAGATTTTCCCGCATTGCACGTTTTGTCCGCGCCGCGGAGATTCTGTAACGATTTTGCCTAGGCCGACGTCAAGATGGGAGTTGGCAGCGCTCTTCGGCTGGCCGTCTTGCGTCGAGACAGTCCTCGGATAGCATGGTGTTGCATTCCGGGCGACCCCGCGACGCCAGGGAAGGCTTTTAAGATGAAACTAGTTGTCACGATTCCCGCGCAGAACGAGGAAAAGACCATCGCGCAGGTTGTTGCTGGCGTGCCGCGCAACCTGCCGGGCATTTCCGAGACCGAAGTCATTGTCATGGACGACGGCTCGACCGACGCCACCGCCCGCCTCGCCCGAGAGGCCGGCGCGATCGTCGTGCCCATCCACGGCCGGCCCGGGCTGGGCAAGGTCTTCAAGACCGGCATGGACCGCGCCATGCGCCGCGGCGCCGACATCATCTGCAACATCGACGGCGACGGTCAGTTCAACCCCGGCGACATCGCCAAGCTCGTCATCCCGCTGCTGTCCGACGACGCCGACTTCGTCACCTGCTCCCGCTTCAAAGACCCCAGCCTCTGGCCCACCATGCCGGCCGTGAAGTTCTGGGGCAACAAGGTCGTCACCCGCATGATCAACTGGGTCTGTGGCGGAACCACCTTCTCCGACGTCTCGTGCGGCTTCCGCGCGTTCAGCCGCGAGGCGGCGTATCGCCTGACGTTGTTCGGCCGGTACACGTACACGCAGGAATGCTTCATCGACCTGTTCTCCAAGGGCATGCGGATCGTCGAAGTGCCGCTGGCCGTGCGCGGCGTGCGTGAGCATGGCAAGAGCCGCGTGGCCGGCAGCGTGCTGAAGTACGCGACGAACTCCCTCCCGATCATCATCCGCGCAATGCGCGACATTCAGCCGCTGAAGTTCTTCGGCGGCATCGCGGCTACGCTGGCCGTGCCTTGCGCGGTGGCGCTGCTGTTCGTCGCCGGCTGGTACGCGTACACGGCCGTCGCCGACGGTCGCGCCCGCACCTCGCCGTTCACGCAGCTCATCACCATCGCCGGCATCGGCATGGTGATCTCGTTCCTGATGGGCATGCTGGCGCTGCTGGCCGACATGATGGGCCGGCATCGCCGGATCAGCGAAGAACTGCTGTACCTCGCCCGCAAGAAGCTCTATCAGAACCGTCGTCCGCCCAAGCCTTCGGTGGCCGTCGCTCACACCAGCCACCGCCTGAGCCTGCACGACTCGTGGGTGCTGCCGGTGATTAAGAGCGTTCCGGAAGACGCCACGAGCAAGGCGCGAGACGACGACGCGTCGATCGATGAGGTCGAAGAAGAAATCGCGATGGCTGCGGCCGCGATGAAGCGGTGAGGCGGACGGATCGGCTATCGGTTTTGATTGCCGGTTCGTCACGATTGCGTATTGCGTCTAAGGAGAAGTAGTCCGGTGAGGCCCGCGGGGCTTCGTTCGGACTACTTCTGTTTCCAAGCCATGCGTTTTAGGGATGTCCCACGGTCTGTTCCGCCGCGCACCGAATCCGCCTTCCAGCCGCCACCCCAACCCCCGTCCCGGCCACGCCTTGAGCGGCCGAGCGGAGTGCTGACGTGGTGTTTTTCATTCGGGGACATTTTGGGACATTGGAGGCACTGTATTCGACCGGACCCTGCGAACACGGTTTAAGACGCTCTAACAAAACAGCAGCAACCGGTGTTGTCCGGCCGGTGCGTGACGCGAACGATGCTCTGTGCCCGTCATGGAGGACGTCATGGCCAAGCCGCTGGTGCCGGATGAACTGTGGGAGATCGTCGAGCCACTCTTGCCGCCGCACCCGGCGCGGCCTAACGGCGGGCGCAAACCCATCGACGACCGGGCCTGCCTCACGGGGATCGTCTTCGTGCTCAAGACCGGCATCGGCTGGAAGGACCTGCCCGCCGAGATGGGCTGCGGCAGCGGGATGACGCGGTAGGCAAAGCCTCACCGCTGCTGGCGCCGCCTGCGTGACTGGCACAAGGCCGGCGTCTTCCAACGCCTGCACGAGGTGCTGCTCGCGAAGCTGCGTGAGGCAGGATGCGTCGACTGGCGGCACGTGGTGGTCGACAGCTCGAGCGTTCGGGCCGTTTTTGGGGGGCGCAGACCGGACCGAATCCCACGGACCGGGCGAAGCGAGGAACGAAGCATCACCTCGTCACCGACACGCAAGGTGTCCCGCTGGCGACGGTCGTCACCGGCGCCAATCGGCACGACGTGACGCAGTTGCTGCCGCTGATCGAGGCGATCCCGCCCATCCGCGGGAAGGCCGGCGCGCCGCTGAGCAAACCGCCGGAGGTGATCGGCGATCGCGGGTATGACAGCGACCCGCACCGGGAACAGCTGGAAGGACGCGGCATCGAGCCGTTTATCGCCCGCCGGGACACCGATCACGGCAGCGGCCTGGGCGTGCTGCGGTGGGTGGTAGAGCGATCGCTGAGCTGGCTACATGCAGCGCGGCGGCTGCGCGTGCGTTACGAGAAACGAGCTGACCTGCACGAAGCCTTCGTCAAACTCCGCTGCGGAATCATCTGCTGGTCACTGCTCCACTCAGCGTTTTGATAGAGCGTCTAAAGTTGCCAAAGAGCGACTGGCGACCCCCATCATGACAAGCGAACCCGGGTGGCCGTCAAGGGCGGAAATTGGTCGGCGCAACTTTTGCAGAAGCTCTAGGCCCTGTCTCAAAACCGTTGAACCTGCCGATATCCCTCCATGACGACATGGAGGTCGGCACGCATGAAACGACACGCGCTCACGGACGAGCAATGGGAACGGGTGAAGCCGTTGATCCCGGCGAAGGACGCCAAGACCGGGCGGCCGGCACGCGACCCGCGGCTGATGCTCGACGCCTCGTTCTGGATCCTCGCCACCGGTGCGCCGTGGCGTGACCTGCCCGAACGCTTCGGGCCGCACTCGACCGCACACCGGTACTTCAGCGCGTGGCGGAAGGCCGGCGTCTTCGATCGCATCGTCGACGCCCTGCAGGTGAAGCTCGACGACAAGGGGTACATCGACTGGCAGCTCTGGTGCGTCGACGGCGCTTCCGTCCGAGCCACGCGTGCCGCGGCCGGCGCCGACAAAAAAGTCTCGACCGGCACCCCGACGAACCCGAAGACCACGCGTTGGGTCGCAGCAGAGGCGGGTTTGGATCGAAGTTCCACGTTGTCACTGACGGTGCGGGAACTCCGCTCGCCGTCGAAGTCACTGCGGGACAGGTCCACGAGTCGACGCGGGCCGAGTCGGTCATCGGACAGGCCGTCGCGCGACTGATCGGCCAGCGTCGGGCGGCGCGGGAGCGAAGGCACAAGCCCAGGCAACTCGCGGGCGACAAGGGGTACAGCGTGCAGCGCCTCCGCGACTGGTTGGCCGGGCAGAAGATCGATGCGGTGATCCCGCACAAGGACAACGAGTTGGCGCGTCATGACCGGGGCGTGTGGTTCGACAAGCTGACGTACCGGGACCGGCACGTGGTGGAGCAGTGCGTCGGCTGGCTGAAGGAGAACCGCCGCATCTGCACGCGGTTCGAGAAGTTGGCGGTAAACTTCCATGGGATGCTTCAACTGGCGATGATCAAGCGATACCTGAAGCTACTGTTTTGAGACAGGGCCTAGTCGACAACACTATCGTCCGAGTCTTTGAGGATCGAGTCTACGTCGGATCCTCCATTGCCTGTATCCGCGTACCCTACAGCGTCACGTGCGTCGAGCGTGTCCGTGCCAGCCTCGCCAAACAACTGATCGGTGCCTAGTCCTCCTATCAAGGTATCGTTCCCGCCTGACCCGTAGAGCGTATCATTTCCGTTGTTCCCATTGAGGCTGTCGCCATCCGTCCCGCCAACGAGATAGTCATTGTCGTCAGAGCCATCGAGCGTGTCGACGCCTGCATTGCCGTAGAGATAGTCGGCACCGGAGCCTGACCCGATCGAATCTGTGCCGCTTCCGCCTGAGAGGGTGTCATTGCCGCTGGCGCCGAAGAGTGACGTGGCTAGATTAACGCTCGCTGCCTCGGTTACCTCATCACTCCCACTGCCAACGTCGAAGTTGATGCGAAGAACTCTCGGCAAAGGCCAGGTGACCAAGTAACTGTTTAGAGTGAGATTTACTGTCGATCCTGATATCGAGCCTGCATAGATGTCACTTTGCGATGTTCCCGCTATTAAGAGCGTCTGTGTGGAAGACAGTCTTGTCTTGCGCGTGCCACCGCACGATCGGCGCGGACAAAGCCGGCTCCGGCATCTATGGGCAGCGAGGCGCCAACAGGCTGCGCGGACTTGTAGAGCATGTCATATAGCCCATTCTCGGGGGCATATCCCGGGCCGAACGGCTCCATCGAAATATAGGAGCCTTCGATCATCAGTGCCGCAACGGCTGCAACGTGAGGAGCGGCCGCTGATGTGCCGAAGAAATTCGGGTAGGCCGTCTCCGAATCAATGGCGGAATCCTGAACAAAGGTTGTGCTGAAACGCGAACTCACATTGCCGCCATCGGGCCCGGTTACATCGGGCCCAGGGCGAATATCGGGGGTAGATAGTCTTGCTCCATAATCATCGAATAGAAGAGTTGTATTGCCACGACTTGAGTAGGGCTCCAAGGTGCCGGTGTTTGAAAAGGGGCTTGCAGCGACCGCGAGGGCTGCATACGCAGACGCATGACCAAATATGGTGGAACTCGCGGTAGCATGCTCGATGTAAGAGGAATCAAAATCATTCTGGGTCGTGGACGTGTCGATATACTTGAGCAGTCCAGGGCTGTTCCCCGCATATCGTACGATCATCACCCGAAGCGTCTGCGTGGTGCCTGAGATATTCTTGTAGTTCAGATCCTCGTAGGGGTCGTTTGTGTAGTTGCTGTCTGTGCTGAATCGAACGACCTCGCTCCCCGGCGCCTTGGTCGGGTCGAGCAGATAGAAGTCCACATCGTTCTGGCAACTGGCGGTGCCGGCTGCGGTCTGGGTAGCGTAAGGCTCATCCCATTGGAGGACGGGTTTGAACTCCTCGCCTGGCGCGAGCGTAATCTCCTGGAAATTGTCCACTCCGGACCCTGTGTCGAAATCATGGGCGCGACCCCCTCGGAACTGCGCCCCGAACGTGCCGGCCGCGTATTGGGTACCCGTGATGAAGGGCGACTCGTACGAGTTGAGGCCATAGTTTCCCGCGGCAGTCACGTAGGTTCGAGCCGGTCGCGCACCGGTTCCAGTAACCGGCGTTGTCGCAGCGTCAACAGCGCGGGTGAGAATTCCGTCTTGAAAGAAAGGCTCGTCGAAGTATCGCACGTCGTCGACAATGATGTCTGCGTCGCCCTTCCCCGTTCCGACGCCCGCGAGGGTGGCGATGTTAGTCGCCATCTGCGCTTCTCCACTGAAACCTGTTGCAAACGCCAAGTTGGCCGACGGCGCAACGTCGTGGACGATTTGCAGCATTGCCCTGCCTTCATCCTGACCAACTCCGCTTTGCCCACTGGGGACAAAGATCGAATTGGGGAGTTCGCCTGCAGTTTGATCGCCGCTCAGGCCGTTGGTAAACGACCCAAGGCTGTCAGAAATGACTCCGACCGTGACACCATAACCGGAGACATTCAGCCCTGCACTTGCGGCTTGTCGGATGTCATCCGCTGACATGGCGGCATCACCCTGAGTGAGGGACGGACCGCTGGACGTACTCGCGACAGCCGCCGGCTTTACCGCAATCAACCCAGGCACATCGGCGAGTTTGTCCAAGCGAGACGCCAGCAACTCCGCGTTAACCAAGCGGTCGGCGACGGCGAGGACCGTCCCGCCGGCGGCCTTGATTGCTTCTGTCAATGGCGCCGTGTCGAATGCCGACGCATCGATTCGGATGAGGCTATCCCCACCGGTGCCTCGATTGATCATCTCCTGGTACTCTCTAGCGAAAGCATGAAACCGGCTCTCCAGTGTGGGCAGTACGACTGGCTCAGCGACCCGCAGCCCCAACAACGTTGGCAGCTTCTGCACTGCGATGATTGGCAAGTAGCCGCGAACCACTTCGCCGCCGAATGCTGGAAGTTGCTGAAAGCCCAAGCCCTTCAAGCCGTGTTCGACCAAACTCAAGCCCTCTCTGGCGATCGGCCAGGCTTCAATCAGGACGGCGTCGTCCTTCACTGACAAATTGTCAACTTGCGCTTTGCCTACAACATCCAGACCGTTGATCGCAGTGATAAATAACTCGTTCAAGCGCTCGTCGACTTCGGCAGTCGGAGACGACAGAGCAAAAAATCGGCGCGTGTCAAGTCTGTCCAGAACGAATTGTTTGGCGGATCGCTTCAAGATGTCGCGCTTCATTATTAGTCCTCCCTTTAAGTCAGGAACGTGTCTCTATACTCTACTGTGTTACGGTTTCATCGCAAAGAGAATTGTGGTCAAATACGAGCATGGCTTGCTAGAAGAGCATCGACGCCCTGCGCCGGCAGATGCGGCGAACCAATCTGGCAACGGGATCGCGCAACTCTTTCAGCAGTAGAGAATTGAGGAGAAGCTGGCATCTGGTGTGATCGCTGACAGTTCGGCAGCTCACGGGGCGCATCGAACGCGACCAGCCGCCGCGACCCATGGGCGTTTTCTCGATTGCTGCTATGAGAAGAGGGTTCAGGCAAACCGCAGCACAGCAGCCAAGCGCTTGATGAGCGAACTCGTGAAGCGGTCATGGAACTCAAGCATGCCGCTGACAGCTCGCGTCGAACGCCGCCTCCATCTGTCCGCGCACCCGTTCGATCGACATCGTTCTCACCGCGTACTCGCGCACGGCGTGACTTCCCTCGCTCCACGCTTCGGCCGTCTCGGTGAGTGCTTCCAAGCCCTGTCGCACGTCGGCCGGTGTCGCGGCGAGTCTGGCTCCGCAGCCTCGCACCCGCGACAGCACCTGGGACGTGGCGGATTGCTCGTGGACGGCGGCCAGCAGGGGGAGGCCGGCCATCATGTAGTCGACGGCTCGGGACGGGAACGAGAACCGGCCGAACGGGTCGAGGCCGTCGGGGCCACTGACGTACGCGATGTGGAACCGCGCCAGGAACTGACGGAACGCCCGCTCGTCGGCGATGAACCCGGCGTCCTTGCACATCGGCCGGAGTGACACCGGGATCGACGCGTAGTGCGGGCCGACGTAGGTCAGCTCCACCTTCCGCGGCATCGCTTCGATCTCAGGCCAGGCGCGGGCGAGCAGTTCGCAGCCGCCGGGGTACGGGCGTCCGCCCAGCACGATGCGGATCGGCTCATTCGGCGTCGGGGCCGTCGCGACGAACTCGCTCACGGGTTTGCCGACGGGCACTTCGATGATCGGCCGATCGACCAGCCGCTTCATCTGCTCCGTGATCGCGGGCAGCAGCCAGCGCGACGGTCGCCCCTTCGAGAAGCTGTTTGAACTGGCGTGAGCGGTGGTCCAGGCCTTCGTCCTGATAGAGGTCGACGACGTTGAGCACGTACGGCGCGCCGATCTGGCGGACGATCTGGCCGAGCCGAATCGCCTGCACCTCGCTGGCCGCGATGACGTAGGTGACGTCGAACGGGCCGACCTTCGCGAGCAGCCGGGCGAAGCGTTTTTCGTTCAACGTGTGGCGACGCCACCAGTAGTGCCCCGACGCATGCTGGAGTTTGCGCACGACGCGCTGGAGCAGCGGGTGTTCGGGCTTGGCGTCGCGCAGCAGCGTCGAGTTGGGCACTTCGCTGGGCGCGCCGTGCCCGCGGTAGCAGTGGAAGTGGTGGAAGTCCCAGCGCTCGGCCAGTTGGAGAATCTGAGCCCCGGTCCCATGCGAGCGGGCGAGGGCCGCTTCGGTGACGATGGCGATGCGCATGACGTGCCCCTGCGGAAATGAGTCGCCAGCCGATTGGCCCGGCCCCGGCATGGTAAGGCGCGGGCCTTTCTCGTCTATCGGTCAGATCGACGCAGCGGTTGTGTCCGCGTCGGTGCAACTGTATCTGTAGCGATTTGGCCTTTTCCCGAATCCGCGTTTTCGTCAGGTGAATGACATGCCCCAGTACCGTTCTCGCACGACCACTCACGGCCGCAACATGGCCGGCGCTCGCGCCCTCTGGCGGGCCACCGGCATGAAGGAAGGGGACTGGGACAAGCCGATCATCGCGGTCGTCAACTCCTTCACGCAGTTCGTGCCCGGCCACGTGCACCTGAAAGACCTGGGCCAGATGGTCGCCCGCGAGATCGAGTCGGCCGGCGGGGTGGCGAAGGAGTTCAACACCATCGCCATCGACGACGGCATCGCGATGGGTCACGGCGGCATGCTGTATTCGCTCCCGAGCCGCGACCTGATCGCCGACAGCGTCGAATACATGGTCAACGCGCACTGCGCCGACGCGATGGTCTGCATCTCCAACTGCGACAAGATCACGCCCGGCATGCTGATGGCGTCGATGCGGCTGAACATCCCGACCGTATTCGTCTCGGGCGGGCCCATGGAAGCGGGCAAGGTCACGTGGCGCGGCAAGGCCGTCTCGCTCGACCTGATCGACGCGATGATCCAGGCGGCCGACGAGAAGTGCTCGGACGAACAGCTCGACGTCACCGAGCGGTCGGCCTGCCCGACGTGCGGCTCCTGCTCGGGCATGTTCACCGCCAACTCGATGAACTGCCTCACCGAAGCGCTCGGCCTGTCGCTGCCGGGCAACGGCTCGTTGCTGGCGACGCACACGCTGCGCAAGGACCTGTTCCTGCGCCGGCCGGCTCGCGGTGGAGCTGGCGCGGAAGTACTACGAGGACGAAGACGCGTCGGTGCTGCCGCGCTCGATCGCGACATTCGAGGCGTTCGAGAACGCGATGGCGCTGGACATCGCGATGGGCGGATCGAGCAACACGGTGCTGCACCTGCTGGCCGCGGCGCGCGAGGCGGGCGTGAACTTCACCATGAAGGACATCGACCGCATGAGCCGGAAGGTGCCTCACCTGGCGAAGGTGGCGCCCAGCACGCAGCAGTACCACATGGAAGACGTTCACCGCGCGGGTGGCGTGATGGGCATCCTCGGCGAGCTCGATCGCGCGGGCCTGATCCATCGCAAGTGCCACACGGTGCACAGCCGCACGATCGGCGACGCCATCAGCACGTGGGACGTGGCGCAGTCGACCGACGGCAAGGTGCTCGACTTCTTCAAGGCCGCGCCCGGCGGCGTGCCCACGCAGACGGCGTTCTCGCAGAACCGCTACTACCCGGAACTGGATATCGATCGCGACGCGGGCTGCATCCGCAATCTCGCGCATGCGTACTCGAAGGACGGCGGGCTTGCGGTGCTGTACGGCAACCTGGCGCTGGATGGCTGCATCGTGAAGACGGCCGGCGTTGACGCGAGCAACCTGAAGTTTACCGGCCCGGCGCGGATCTTCGAGAGCCAGGACGCGGCGGTCGACGCGATCCTGTGCGACCGGGTGAAGCCGGGCGACGTCGTCCTCATCCGCTACGAAGGCCCCCGCGGCGGGCCGGGCATGCAGGAGATGCTCTACCCGACGTCGTATCTCAAATCGAAGGGGCTGGGAAAGGCGTGCGCGCTCATCACCGACGGGCGGTTCTCCGGCGGCACGTCGGGCCTGTCGATCGGCCACGTCTCGCCCGAGGCGGCCGAGGGTGGGAACATCGGCTTGGTGGAAGAGGGGGACCCGATCGAGATCGACATCCCGAGCCGGACCATTCGGGTCGCCGTGAGCGACGAGGCGCTGGCAAAACGCCGGGCTGCGATGGAAGCGAAGGGCAGGCACGCCTGGACGCCCGTCGGCCGGGATCGGCCGGTGTCGGCGGCGCTCCGGGCTTACGCCGCGATGACGACGTCGGCCGCGAACGGCGCGGTGCGGGATGTGAGTCAGGTCGAGCGGAAATGACCGCGTCGATATGGGCGTCAACCTGATTCGGGAGCGGGTCTTCCGGACAACCGTTCAACTTGCCGTGTCTTCAGGCAGGCACGGTGCCTCGCACCATCCAGCCGACTTCAACGCCAGTTGACAGGGGCGGGGGCCGCTGTATTGTCGTCGTTGTATATTCTCCTATGGGAAATGGTGAGATTAGGACGAAAAGGCTAAGTCGTGTGGGCTAGTGGGCCTGTGACGGAACGCCGCAAGTCCTCTTTGTCTCTAGGAAATTCAATGACTTATGAGCGACGGCGCGATTTAGATCTCGCGAATGTCGCCCGAAAATTTCATTGAAGTTATAGCAGCTTTTGGGGTAGTCTATGGAATCGCGCATCATGCAGCGAGGGCACTTCGGAAGGACAGGATCGGATATGAAAATGCAACGTCTCGTCGTCGCCAGCATCCTGATGCTGGCTGTTCGTCCCGTGTTGGCTCAGGTCGACACAGTGAACACCATTGTCAATGCCACGGATGCCACCGGCGCGGCCAGCGGCAACTCGCTGGCGGCGTTCGGGTACGACGGCAATGATACCATCTATACGACAACCTTTGCCGCGTCAGGCACGCTGCGGCGCATCACGGGTATCAACAGCACGCCCAGCGCGGCCCA
Source organism: Tepidisphaeraceae bacterium (assembly GCA_047600945.1). Lineage (GTDB taxonomy): Bacteria > Planctomycetota > Phycisphaerae > Tepidisphaerales > Tepidisphaeraceae > JASGKC01. The sequence continues at coordinate 1,056,925 of JASGKC010000001.1, forward strand.
GGTTCTCAGCACGACGCAATATCAGTTGTTCTACCGCAGCGGCGATCCGTCGCGCACGGTGAGCACGCCGTCGGCGAGCGGCATCATTTTCAATCCGGTCGCCACGCCGGGTGGCATCGGTGCCTTCGGCGCGGCTTGGATCAGCGATTTGGCCAACACCAACTTGCCGACCGGCTCGAGCACCAAGGACCCGGCCGAAACGAAGCGCCTGTACCGGTATAACCTCGGCAATCCGCCCGTGGGCGGCGACGGCCGTGACATCTTCACGACGATGACGACGTTGGCGGCCCAGCAGACGGCGGCCAGCACGACTGCCACCACCGACAACTTCGGCCGCCAAGCCACCTTCAGCCCCGACGGCAAGTGGATCTACGCGAATGACTCGTCGACCGGTTTCGGCGGCATCTATCGCATCAACCCCGACACCGGCGCGACGACACGCATCGTCACCTCCAACAGCGGCACGGCGATCAACACCGAGCCGGCGGTCGTGAAGAACGGCACGCAGGACCGCATCTTCTTCCGCGGCAACACGGCCGGAGGAAACATCGGCGGTGTGAACTACGTCGATCACGACCCGACCACGAACACCACCAGTGCTCAGCAAGCGCTGCTTACGGCGGCGGACCTACAGGCGTTCCTCGAAACGGCCAGCGCCACCGACGTGTCCTCGATCGGGTCGGATGCGGCCGGCAATCTGTACATTCACGACAGTACGAGCAAGGTGGTCATTCGGTACGACACGCTCGGCCGGATGTCGAAGGTGGTGACCCGCACCGAGCGTGACCAGGCGCTCACGACCGATGGCGTCGGCGGCACCCTGCCCACGGGCAACTTCCTGCGGCAGCAGTTCCGCACGATCACTCACCCGACGGCCGGCAGCGTGACACAGCTGATGTACGCCGAAACCACGCCGCTGAATCAGGTGGCTGGCGTGACCGTGTTCAAGCCGGGCGACTTCAACCGCGACGGCTCGGCCAACGCTGCCGACTTGGCACTGCTCGCGTCCAAGATCACGCTGCGCGGCGTGGTCAGCCCGGTTGCCGATTCACGCTTCGACATGAACGGCAACCTGACGATCGACTACAAGGAACGTCAAGCTGGTGCAGCAGTTCATCGACTTCAAGGATGGCGATGCCACCTTGGACATGCAGGTGAACTTCAACGATCTGCTTGCGCTTGCCGCCAATTACAACGGCACGGCCAAGACCTGGACGACGGGCGACTTCACCGGCGATGAAATAGTTAACTTCAGCGATCTGCTGATACTAGCCGCCAACTACGGCGCGACGGCGACGGGTTCCTTCGCCGGTGACTGGTCGCTCGCTCAGTCGATGGTGCCGGAACCCACGATGGTCGCTGGCTTGGGCTTGGCCGGTTTGTTGATGAAGCGTCGTCGCTGAACGTGTTCGGGACGACTCCTGGATTGGAGACTTCCATGGTTGGTTTGTCGGGTAGCAAAAGTTACCCCAAGGCCTCGGCCTTCACACTTGTCGAGTTGCTGGTCGTCATCGGAATCATCGGCATCCTGATCGCGATTCTGATTCCGTCGCTCAGTTCTGCGCGCGCAACCGCGCAGATGACGAAGTGCTCCAGCAACCTCCATGAGATGTACAACGCGCTGACGATGTACGCGAACGACTACCGCGACAAGTGGCCCGACCCGCGAACCTTGGGCCGGTTTGCGTATCGCATGCAGCCGGGGATGGTCACCCCTAATGAAGTTGGTGCGCTGCGCGAAAGCTACGGCTTGGCGGCAGTGCTTCACGGAATCGAGGGCGGCAAGCCTGTTCCTGACCCGCTGCCACGCCCCCGGTATCTGCCGGGCATCAGCAAGGTGTGGGTCTGCCCGTCCCAGCCTGAATGGATGCAGGCCTACGGTAACACCTACGCCTTCAGCTTGAATTCCGGATTGGAGACGTGGACGAGCAATCAGCGCCTCCGTCTGATCACGAAGCGCGACATGGACCTTCAGAAACAGAAGACCGTCATGGTTTTTGACAATGACGCTCTCTCGCCGGGTCTCTCAGGCTTCATGGGGCCGACTTTCTCGATCAAAACCACCGTGCCTGTCAAGGCTATCCCGCATTTGAACGCCAACAGGAAGTACAAGGGTGCAATCAACAAGCTCTCTTTGGATGGTTCGATCGAGACTCAATTCATCGCAAAGTAGTTTCAACCTTCGCCTGTAGATGCAGAGCCGCCCACGGATAGCCAATCCGTGGGCGGTCTTGTTAGGTAGCTCGCCGTCACCTGCCGACCCCGCTCATTCGTACTTCACTTCATCCAGGTAAAACGTCACCGGCTTGCCCGGGTTGCCGACGGCCCACACGAAACCGGTCTTGATTCTCCGTAAATCCTTCCCGGCCAGGTCGATTTCGTACTGCTTCCAGTCCTTCTCCAGCGTGACGCTGGTCGCGCCGCTGGCGGTGTCGGGGAACGGCTTTTCTTTGCCAATGATGCCGAACTTGAAGTCGACCTTCTCGCCCCCTTCATTGCCGCGGGCCCAGAAGGTGAGCTTCTTGGCGCCGGTGAGGTCGAAGCCGCCGGGCTGGTCGCCCCAGTCGTTGGCCGGCGCTTGCCAGACGATGCCGCCGAAGTTGTCGGCGCTGTCGAACGTGACCTTCATGCACTCCTTGCCGGCCTGCGGGTTGTCGGTCGACTTCTCGTCCTGCTTGATCGCTTCGATCTTGCCCATCCAACCCGACCACACGTAGGGCAGACCCTTCTGGCCCTCGCCGAACAGCACCAGCGGCAGCTCCGCCGCCACGGCCAGGCGTTCCTTGCCGGGCTCTTCCTTGCCCTCGGCCAGCAGCGAAACGTTTGCCGTCGCGGCGCCGCCGTGCGTGTCGCGGACGGTGACGAACAATCGGTACCGGCCCGGATGATTCGGGATCGCGACGTCGGCCGACTTCACGTCGGACCGCGTCACCGCGCCTTTCACCAGCGACGGCGCTTCTTCAACGTCGCCGCCCACGCCGTAGACGGGGGCTTCTTCCGACAATTGCCACTCGGTGGTGAGCGCGTCCGACTCGGGGTCGCTGGCGTTCAGTGTGGCGCTGAGCGTTTGTCCGGGCTTCAACCGCTGCGACGGGACCGACAGCGCTTCGATCACCGGCGTGCGGTTGGCGGGCGCTTTGCCCGACCAGAGTTCCTGCATCGTGTCGACGGCGGCCGTGCGCGAGCCGTCGGGCAGGAACATGCCGAACCAAGTGGCGGTGGCTTCCTGCTTGTTGCCCCACGCGAAGACGAAGCTGCCGAGGCAGAGCTTGTTCTTCTCGGCCAGCACGCCGCCCTCGTAGGCCTTGCGGTAGAACACAGCCTTCTCGGTGCTGGTCGGCTCGACGACCGCCTTCCAGTCGTTCTTCGGAATTTCCCACGTCCCGGGCGGGCCGAACTCGGTGACGATGTACGGCTTCACGCCGCCGGCCGCGCGGTAGCGCTGCGGCAGCGACGGGCAGCCGCCGTAGCTGTTGATGCCGACGATGTCGATGCTCGGGCAGAGCGTGTTGATGTTGGCGACGCGCTTGGGAAGGATCTCGGCGACGACGGTCATCGTCGGGTGATTCGGGTCGTGCTTCTTCGCGAACGCCGCGATCTGCTCGACGGCCGCCCATATCTTCGGGTTGCCGCCGTCGTCCTTGTAGCCGTCCATTTCGTTGCCGATGCCCCACGCGAGCACGGCCGGGTGGTCCTTGTACTTCAGGATCGCGAGCTGCGCCTTCTCGAACTGCGCCTGCACCTGCGCGGGATCGGAGTAGTTGAACTTGTGCCGTTCGTGTCCCAGCCAGATGCCGACGACGACTTTCAGGCCCAGCTTATGGGCTTCGTCGAGCTGGTCGTCGAGGTTGTCGGCGCCCCACGTGCGAAACGCGTTGCCGCCGATGTCTTTGAGCACTTGCCGCGAGTAGTCGCCGCCCGCGCCCTGGACGAAGAACGGCTGGCCATCGACGGTGAGGGAATAGCTATCGCCCGAGTGAACGAGCGCGACCTTGGCGGCATCGGCACAGGCGACAGAAGACATCGCCGCGATCGAGAGTGCGGCGAGAAGACGGACGCGGGAGGGCATGGAACAACTCCTGGGGGGCGGGGAGAGCGTGATTGACAGCGTTCGTTTCAATGAGCGTCATCCTGAGCGAAGCGAAGGATCTGGCGCCTCGCGAAGTCGTACGACGTCGATTGGCGCCAGATGCTTCGCTTCGCTCAGCAGGACGGGCTCATCGATTCAACTGATTCGAGCGTTCAGTTCCCATCGATATACACATTGCTCAGCTTGATGTCGGCGTTCTTGCCGTACTTGAGGCGCTTGGTTTCGGCATGGCCGTCGGCGAAGACGAAGTTGGCCGTGTCGTTTTTGCCATGACGCCAGCGGAGGTTCGCGACCTGCCACGCGCCCGACACGCCGCCGCCGGCGTAGTCGACGTTGGGCGTGTAGATCGCGGCGCCTAGCGGCACGTTGTTGCCCACGAGCAGGAAGTTCCACGTGCGCCCGTTCTGCGAGCCGTTCTGATAGAAGCCGTCCTGATCGAGTCCGTTCGCAACGGCCAGGCATCGGCCTTCATCGCCCGTGGTAAGCAGCTGCATGGCGTCGAAGATCAGGATGATCTCGCTTGAGCGCCGAATCTTCGACATCTTGTACGTGTGCACGAGCGGCTTGGGCGTACCGGGCACGGCGTTGTCGACGTCGTCCAGGCGCGGCATCAGCCGCGGGTGACAGGCGTAGTGCAGGACGCGCCCTGACGCGCTCGGCCATGGCACGGCGGTCGGACACTCGAACATGCGTTGCGTGCGGCCGCCGTTGGCGACGACAGCGTCTTTATAGGTGATGCCGCCCTGCGGTTTGCTGAACACTGTTCCGGTCAGGAGCGTGGCCCAGTCGACGCTGTTGTCGTTTGAGTTGCCCAGCACCTTGTCGGGCGCGGTGCCGATGCCGTCCCAATAGCCGTAAGGCAGCGAGCCTTTGAAGAGGTTGGTGTACATCGAGATGCCCGTGCCGATCTGGCGCAGGTTGCTCAGGCACTTCACGGTCTGCGCTTCGCGTCGCGCGTTGCCCAGTGCCGGCAGGAGGATGGAGATCAGCAGGGCGATGATGCCGATGACGACGAGCAGTTCCACGAGGGTGAAGCCGCGCGGACGACGATGGGGGCGGGACGACATGGACAAAACCTCCGCAGGTCTTGGCTGAGGGAAGAAAGCTCGGGCCGTGTGTGCGCGATAGCGCTGGCAGACGCTGCGCAGGAGACACGGCTTGTAAAGGCCGGGCCCGGCGGTCAGGCCGAGCTCGACTTCGCACGAATCCTTGTCACTCACCGACACGAGCGATCAGCTTGGGTGCCACGGCTTGCGTACTCGCTAGCCGTGGAACGCTTCCGATCGTTCGAGTCGGCCGGTGATTCGCGAGTGTCCCACGGCAACGGAGTACCGATGCCGTGGCACCGAACCAATCACCTTGATTCCATTGACAACTCACACCTCATGTCCTTCACCGACGCCGACGGCTCACCAGCGCGACGGCCGGTAGGGCGAGCAGGGCGAGGCTGGCCGGTTCCGGGACGGCCGTCACGGTCGCGAAGCCCGCGTTGGCGGCGTCGGTCACCCATATGTCCGGGCCGACCGTCTGGAAGCCGTACTGCACGTGCCGGCCCGCAACCGGAATGGTGTTCATCGTGATGCTGAACACGCCGGGCGTGAGCGGCACGGTCGTCACCACGCTTGACGAGTAGTCCGGCGCGAAATCCTTGATGAACGCCACCGTTGTCCAGGGGGACACGAACGAGTTGCTCAGCACGTTGCCGGTGAAGGTGACGGTCTCGCCGGCGAGCGCGTCGTTCTCGACATAGAGGTTCGCCTCCATGATCTTGTTGCCGGTTGCGCCCGGGCCGCCACTGGGGGTGTACCAGTACGGGTCGGGGTCGCCGATGGTGTTCGGGCCGAGCGTGAGCACGTCGCCGCTGAACGAGGCCGTCAGGTCGGCCACGCCCCAGCTGCTACCCCACTGGTAGACATTGCTGAGGTTGAACACGTTCATGTACCCAACCCACGGATTGCTCGGCAGCGGTTGCACCACCACCGCGGCCTGCGCTTCACTGGCCGCGCACACCGTCGCGATCGCCGCACACGCGATTGCCTTCAAGCTCTTCATGATTCTCTCCTCCTGCCTCGTTTCATTGCGTCGCCAACGCGCCGGGACGCCCGGTCCGATGGGACACATCGAAGTGACTTGATTGAGACGTCCGCCAAACCGTCGGCTCGCCAAGACCGACGCACAACCAACAAACCGACCGTCACAGACCGGCCGGTGCTGCGGTGGAGCCGTGCAGCTCCAGCCGCGTCTGGAGCACGCGTTTTCCGCCCGCGCCTGCTCCGGATCCGAAATGGCCGCCTGCAAGACTTCGAACGCCTCGCGGCCGAGTTCCTCGGCGTCCTGGACGATGGCGGTCATCTGCGGGTTGGTCATGAACCGCAGCTTGCCGTCGTCGAAGCCGATGATGGACAGGTCCTCCGGCACGCGCACGCCGAGCCGGAGCGATTCGTTCGCACAGCCGATGGCGCTGATCGGGTCGCCGATGAACATCGCGGTCGGTCGATCGCGCATCGCCTTGAGTTTGCGGGCCAGTTGAATCCCGCCATCCAGCCAGGCTTCCTGCCGGAAGACCAGCCGTTCGTCGAAGCCGACGCCCGCCTCTTCGAGCGCTTCGCGATAGCCCGCGAGGCGATCGAGGTGGTCGGAGTCGTCAATGCTGTTGATGCAAAGGCCAATCCGCGTGTGGCCGAGGGAGAGCAGGTGCTCGACCGATTCGCGGCTGGTGGACTTGGAATCGCAGTGAATGGAGCTGACGCGCGGGTTGTCGAAGCGGTCGCCGATCACGACGGCTGGGAAGCCTTCGGCGGCGATCTGCTCGACCAGGTGACGCGTCTTGCTGTCGGTGCGGATGACCGCGCCGCGGATGCCCTTGCGCTGGAACATCTGGGTGAACGTCTCGCCCGGAAGCAGGGCGCGGCTGGCGGTCAGGATGACGAGGTCGAAGCCGAACTCGTCCATGCGGTCGGACATGCCCTGCATGAGGGCGGCGTCGAACGGCGAGCCGAGCGACCGGCCGCCGGTGTAGAGGAAGGCGATGTTCGTCGTCGACCGCTTACCGACGGCCGAGATATAGCCGGTGCGGTTGACGGCGGCCAAAATCCGCTGCCGGACGTCGGCGGCCACGGTGGGGTGGTTGTTGATCGCCCGCGACACCGTCGCCGGCGAGACACCAACCTGTCGTGCAATTTGACGCACCGAAGACATGACCAAATCCTCTGAAACTGTTTCTAGACTACCTTTAGGGCGTAGGGCGTCAAGCTTTTTCGGGGATTTTCGTGTTTTTGGCAGTTTTAAAGCGAATTTCGGCTCTCTCGGAGCGGATTTTCGTTGATGAAACTGTTTCTTGGTTGTACCTTGAGTCGGCGGTCGACGGCTCGATCTGGCAACCAGGCGAGCCTGCTCGGTCCTCGCGCCGCGGAGGGTGCCATCGTGAACCGGTCTACGCTCGATCCCGCGCGGTCGCTCCCCGACGTGCCGGGCCAACTGCTCGGCGATTCGCCAGCCAGTCTTTATCGGATTGATGGCGTCGACCGGCTTCGGCCGTTCCTCTGCTCGATCGTCACCGACTGCGACCTGTGGATGTACGTCAGCAGTAACGGCGCCCTGACGGCCGGCCGGCGCAATGAGGACGGCGCCCTGTTCCCGTACGGCACTGACGACCTGCTTCACGACGCCGCGGGGCGGACCGGGCCGGTGACGGTCGTCCGCGTGCGCACGGCCAGCGGCGCGTACCGCGTCTGGCGGCCGTTCGCGCCGGGCGAGGCGGACGCGGGGGTGCGTCGCTCGCTCGCCAAGAGCGTCGCCGGCGACCGGATCGTGTTCGAGGAAGCGCACCGCGAACTCGGCCTGGCCTTCCGCGCAAGCTGGCGCGGCTGCGACCGCTTCGGCTGGACTCGCCGTGTCGAACTCACGCTTGACGCCGACGCATCGACGCCCGTTCAACTCCAACTCCTCGACGGCCTGCGGGACTTGCTGCCGGCCAACGCGGAACTCGCCAATCAGCGCAACGGCAGCTGCCTCATCAACGCGTACACGCGCTGCGAACTCGACGCGAAGACCGGCATGGCCATTGTCGCGCTGGCGTCGCGGATCGTCGACCGGGCCGAGCCGAGCGAGTCGCTGCACGCGAATGTCGTCTGGCAGACCGGGCTGAGGCCGCGAGCGATCTTGCTCTCGCCCGACCAGGTCGACCGCTTCGCACGCACGGGCGATGCCAAGACCGAATCCGAACTGCGTGGCCGGCGTGGGGCGTACTTCGTCGTTGCGGAACTTTCGCTCAAACCGGGCGAAACACGCCACTGGCATATCGTCGCCGACGCCCGGCGCAGCCAGGCCCAAGTGATCGCGCTACAGAAGCTGATCGCAAACGACTCCTCTTTACCCTCTCCCGGTACACCGGGAGAGGGCAGGGTGAGGGCCGGACTTGGCGAAATCCAAACACGGCCCTCACCTCAGTCCTCTCCCGGAATACCGGGAGAGGAGGGCAGAAGCGGCGAGCGTGCTTCCCTCAGCGAACAAATCGACGCCGCTTGCGAGGCTGCATCACGCCGGCTCGAGTCCATCGTCGCCGGCGCCGACGGCAGTCAGCGGACGGCCGACGCGATTGCGTCGGCACATCACTTCTCCAACACGCTCTTCAACTGCATGCGCGGCGGCGCGCTGCTCGACGACGGCGTTGTCCCCGTAGCCGACTTCCGGCGGTTTGTTGAAACGCGGAGCCGCAGTGTCCGCGCGAAGCACGCATCATTTCTGAACGACCTGCCGGCGTCACTCTCGCATCGCGAACTCGTGACGCGGTGCGACCGCGCGGGCGACGTGAACCTGTATCGCCTTGCACTGGAATACCTGCCGCTCACCTTCGGCCGCCGTCATGGCGACCCGTCGCGGCCGTGGAATCGGTTCGACATCGTCACCGCGCACGCCGACGGCTCGCCCGCACTCAACTACGAAGGCAACTGGCGAGATATTTTCCAGAACTGGGAAGCCCTCGTCGCCAGTTACGGCGACTTCATCGAGCCGGTCATCGCGAAGTTCGTGAACGCCAGCACGCCCGACGGCTTCAACCCGTACCGCGTCACGCGCGCGGGCATCGACTGGGAAGTCCCTGATCCGCACAACCCGTGGGGTCACATCGGCTACTGGGGCGATCACCAGATCGTTTACCTGCTGCGCCTGCTCGAAGCATCGCGCCGCGTGAGGCCCGATGCGCTGCCCGAGTTACTGGCGCGCGCTGCGTTCAGCTACGCTGATGTGCCGTACCGGCTCGTCTCGCACGCGGAGATGTGCGCCGACCCGAAGCACACGATCCGCTTCGACTGGGACGCCCACCGCGCGAGCATGAAGGCGGTCGACCAGATCGGCACCGACGGTCGACTCGTGCGCGATGGGGCAGGGCAAGTGGTGCACGTGACGCTGGCCGAGAAACTGCTCGTGCCGGCGCTCAGCAAGCTGTCGTCGCTGGTGGCCGGCGCCGGCATCTGGATGAACACGCAGCGGCCGGAATGGAACGATGCCAACAACGCACTCGTCGGCAACGGCACGTCGATGGTCACGCTGGCGTACCTGCGGCGCTACCTCGGCTTCCTGAGCGAACTGCTCCAGCAATCGGGCGAGCGTTCGATGCCGATGCGGAAAGCCGTCGCGGCATGGGCGAGTGATGTTGCTCACGCGCTGGAGTCGTGCGAGCCGATGGTGGCGGCGAAGGATGCGTCAGCGCAACGCGCTTTACTCGACAAGCTTGGCGGCGCGTTCGAGCGCTATCGCGCGACGCAGTTCGAGGTCGTCCCCGCGTCGGTCGACGTGAACGAACTTCAGGGGCTCATCGATGTGGCGCTGAATCATCTCGACGCCGCGATTGCCGTAAATCGTCGGCCGGACGGGCTGTTCCACGCCTACAACCTGCTGCTACTGAGTGATGGCCGAGCCGAGATCGAACGGCTCGACGCGATGCTCGAGGGGCAGGTCGCGATTCTCAGCAGTGGCGCGCTGGACGCGAGTTCAGTCGTTCACTTGCTCGAAGCAATGTTCCGCTCGAAGTTGTGGCGCGCGGATCAGCGCACGTTCATGCTCTATCCGGCCCGCGAGCCGACGCCGTTCACGGAGAAGGGCGTGCTGGGCGACGTTTCGATCGGCCTCGTCGATGAACTGCTCAAGCAGGACGATAGTCGAATCATCACGCGCGGCGACGACGGGCGCATCCGTTTCAATGCCGAGTTCCGAAACGTAACTGATCTTGTCGAAGCACTCGATCGGCTCGCAAGCGACCCGATGCTCGCGCCGCCTATCGCGCGCGACCGGGCGTCGCTGCTCGACGAATACGAGCGTGTGTTCCACCACCGCGCCTTCACGGGCCGATCCGGTTCGATGTTCGGCTACGAGGGCATCGGCTGCGTTTACTGGCACATGGTCGCGAAGCTGCTGGTGGCCGTGCAGGAGTGCTTCCAGCACGCCTCGTCCAACGACCCGGCCCGCGCACGCCTCGCGACGCTCTACTACCAGGTCCGCTTCGGCCTGGGCTTCAACAAGACGCCCGGCGAGTACGGCGCGTTCCCGCTTGACGCGTACTCGCACACGCCGATGCACGCCGGCGCCCAGCAGCCGGGCATGACGGGGCAGGTGAAGGAGGAAATCCTTACCCGCCTCGGCGAACTCGGCGTCCGCATCGAAGCCGGCCAACTCCGCTTCGAGCCGGCGCTGCTGCGGCGCAGCGAGTTTTTGTCCGCGCCCGCGACATGGTCACCGTGCGCGGGCGAGACAATTCAGTTGGATCGCGGCTCGCTCGGCTTCACGCTGTCGGGAGTACCGATCGTCTACCACGTGACGGACCAACCCGCGTCCATGACGATCCGGTCCCCTCTCCCAGTATCCTGTGAGAGGGATAGGGTGAGGGCCGGTGTTTCGACAAACGCAGAAGAACCCTCACCCGGGGTACCGGGAGAGGGAGAAGCGACGCGTCGCGTTGATGGCTTGGTCCTCGATAAGTCGGACACGCAGGCGTTGATGTCGCGCTGCGGCACGATCGCTCGCATCGACGTGAACGTTCCAGCCAGCAGTTTGATGACCACCCAGGAGGCCGAGTGAAGTACCGCGCCATGTTGTTCGCGCTCGGATGCACGGCGTCGGCCGCGCTCGGGCAGGCGTTGCCGGGCTGGACGTTGCAGTGGCAGGACGACTTCACCGCCGCCGCGCTCGATGGCGCACGGTGGGAGAACCTCACCCGACGCGACAGCTACAACAACGAGAAGCAGTACTACACGCCGAGCCAGGTCACGCAGGCGGGCGGCGTGCTGCGCATCACGGCCAGCAACACGCCGCTGGACGGCAAGGCGTACCGGTCGGGCCTCGTCCGCACCTGGGCCGAGCAGACGTACGGCCGATGGGAAATCCGCGCTAGCCTCCCGAGCACGCAAGGCATGTGGCCCGCGATCTGGCTGCTGCCGCGCAACGCCGACTGGCCCAGCGGCGGCGAGATCGACATCATGGAAAACCGCGGGTCGGCGCCTACGATTGTCGGCAGTGCCTACCACTACGGCGCGACCGTCGCGCAGCACCAGTGGATCGCGCAGGACTTCGCGTACAGCGTGAACAACGTGCCCGTCTCGTTCCAGGGCAGCATGCACACGTATGCCGTGGAGTGGGACCCGAGCCGCATTCGCTACTTCATTGACGGTGTGCCGAGCCTCACCTTCTACAACAACGCGGCACCGGTCTCGTCGACGCCGATGAGTCTGATCCTCAACCTCGCCGTCGGTGGCGATTACGGCGGCGATCCGGACGGCAGCACGGTCTTCCCGCAGAAGTTCGACGTTGACTACGTCCGCGTCTACCAGCGCGCGGCGACGCCCAAACTCCAGAATACGTCGTTCGAGACCACCGCCGGCGAGTTCTTTGGCGAATGGTCGGAATACAGCAACGCCGCGAATGTGAAGATCGACGGCGCGGGCAACGCACGCACCGGTTCGAAGGCGGTGCAGATGTACGGTCGATTCGACGGCAACGCGTCGAACAACTCCGGGCTCTTCCAGGAAGTGCCGGCGTTGGCGGGGCAGGTCTGGCAGACGGATGCGTGGGCGCGGAACCGGCCGGGCGATGCGCTGGCCGGCACGAGCGTCGGTCGTGTGAAGATCGAGTTCGTGAACGCCAGCGGCGACGTGTTGCAGGTGTCGCAACTCGACGCCGTCGACGCCAGCTCGCCGCAGGTCTATCGCGAGAGCCTGGTCCGCGCCACGGCACCGGCGGGCACGGCGTTTGCGCGGGCGGTCATCGAGATGCTCCAGAAGAACAACGGCAACGGCAGCGTGAACTTCGACGACGTCTCGATCGGCCGGGTGACCTCGACGGCCGCCACGGTGGGGGATCTCAACCTCGACGGCGTCGCCAACTCGCTCGACGTCGACGCGTTGCTGCACAGTGCCAAGTCGGGCAACGCACTCTTCGACTACACCGGCAACGGCGTCGTCGACGGCGCGGACGTGGACAAGTTCCTCAGCAGCGCGTTCCATACCTATCGAGGCGACATTGACCTGAACGGCACCGTGAACTTCGCCGACCTGCTGGTGATCGCGGCGAATTACGGCAAAACGGGCAGCGGCACGTGGTCGACCGGTGACTTCGACGGCGATGGCACGGTGAACTTCACGGATCTGCTGCTGCTGGCCGGCCATTATGGGACGACAACGGGCGGGACGTTCGCCAGCGACTGGGCGATGGCTCAGGCAACCGTTCCCGAACCCATCCGGCCGCTGAGCGCAGCGGCGCTGCTCGGGATGTGCGGCAGGCGGGCCGCACGCCGCTGAAAACACCAAGAAACACCGAATAAATGCGTTGACGGAATGGGTCGTGAGACTAAGCTAGAAACAGTTTCAGTAACACTCGCTCGACCGGCTTCCGGTCGAGTTGGTGGAAGGAGCAGGTCGCAGCGGGCTCAGGCGGAGCCGGTGCGACGGTGGAGGAGCCACTTCTGAAGGTCAATTCGGCTCGCGTCGCGCGGTCACTCGGATGTTCCGACGTCTCCGCAGACGCCGGTCTTCTCATGTCTGCAAGCGGAGCGAGAGCGATGGCGAATCATTCCCACACGAAGCGTCTCATCGGCGCGGCGGCGATCACGACGACGGCGTTGCTGGCCAGTTCGGCCGGCGCGGTCACTTACAACCTGTCACCTACTCCGGTTGTCCCGGAGGGCAATGTCGGCTGGATCGGCTACATGAACGTCTTCGAAATCGATGCTAACGGGGGCGGCTACCTGTGGGGTAGTTCCTGGGGCACCGCCGACCTGCCCGCCGCTTTCACTGGCAACACGCTCACCATCGGCGCCAACTACATCGGCGATCCTGCCTCGTACTGGTACACGCCCAGCGGCGGACCGGGTGCGACCGGCAACAAGAAGATGGATGCCAACTTCTACGTCGAAGACAACACGCTCACCGGGCAAACCGTCACCTTCACCGGCGAAGTGCTCAGCAGCACGCTCGTGGCCGGGTACACGTCCGTCGCGTTCATCAAGGACTTCGCGCCCGACTACTCGTCGTTCAACATCGTGACCGCGCCCATGACCACCATGGGCGTCTTCAGCATCACGCTCGCAACCACCAACGACCCGGCCCGGCACGTGCAGTTCGGCTTCGAGACGATCGGCGCCTGTGCCTGGGTCACCGACGCCCCGAGCAAGGGCTACGTCACCGTCACCTCGGCGCCGTCCGTCTGGAGCAACACCGCTGGCGGCGATTGGGGCGTCTCGACCAACTGGCAGTCGGAATTGCTTCCGAGCGCGGTCGATGCCCGCGTGAAGTTCGATTCCGCCATCACGGCCGCCTCGACTGTCATGCTGCTCGATGCGAAGGTCGCCGGCTCGGTCACGTTCAACAACACGAGTGCCTACACGCTCGGTGGCGCGGGTTCGCTCGCGCTGGACGTTTCAAGCGGCGCGGCATCGCTCGCCGTGACTAGCGGCTCGCACGCGATCGGCGTGCCTGTCACGTTGAATGATGACACTTCGGTCAGCGTCGCACCGGGTTCGACGCTGAGCGTCACTGGCGCCGTCAGCGGCGCGGGCAAGGTCGTCACCAAGACCGGCGCGGGCACGCTCTCGATGGGCAGCCTGAACGCCGGCACGCTCGACGTTCAGGCCGGTTCGACGAATGCGGGCGGCGCGTGGACGGTGAAGACGCTCAGCGTCGCGGCCGGTGCGGGCGTGAGCGTCGGTGCGGGCGCATCGGTCGTCGTCGACTACGACGCCACAAGTCCGCTGGCGAGTGTGCGGGCGATGGCTGCATCGGGCGCACTCAGCTCAAGCGTCGCTGGCCAGGTGGTCGGCTACGGCGAAGTGTCGGCGCTGCCCGCGGGCACGGCTGGCTCGGCGGATTCGACGTCGGTCTATATCCGCTCCACCTACGCGGGCGACGCGACACTCGACGGCGCCGTCAACTTCAGCGACCTGCTCGCGCTCGCCGCCCACTACAACGTGGCCGGCACGGGCACTTGGACCGACGGCGACTTCAACAGCGACAGCAACGTGAACTTCAGCGATCTGCTCGCGCTGGCTGCCAACTACAACAAGACGGTGACGGGCAGCTTCGCGGGCGACTGGGCGCTGGCGCAGTCGACGGTGCCTGAGCCGGCAACACTGGCCGCGCTCGCGCTGGTGACACCAATGACGCTGCGTCGTCGGCGCTGATCGATCGTGTCCGGAAAATCTCCTCCGCGGGCCGGTGAGCGCGTGTCTCGCCGGCCCTTCTTGTTTGCATCGCGAAGTTCAGGCTGCACCGGCTTTCGCCCCGACACATTCTTACGGAAATGATTCCACGGAGGACACGGCGGGTGAAGGGGACCCATGTCATGGGTGTGTCGATCCTCTCGACGTGTTGAAACGCCGTAAAATCTGAACTCTCTGGGCTCTCCGTGTCCTTTGTGGCTTCACATCCGCGAAGCAGACGCGGTGGGCTGAAGCCCGCCTACGCGAGACTACGCCGTGACGGGTTGACCGCGCGCCGCGAATCGAGCGACCTGCGTGGCCAGTCGCTGTGCGTACATCGCCAGCATCGGATCGCGCGGCTGGCCGGTGATCGTGTAGAGCGCCATGTGGCCGCACTGTTGTTCGAGCTTGGGCGTGTAGCAGCGACTCGTGTAGAGCAGCACCACGTCCGCGCTGCGCAGCGCGACATCGAGCAACTCGCCCGCAAGCTGCGCCTGCGCGTTCGGGTCCGGCTTGCCCGACGCATCGAGCGGCTTTCGCGTCGGCCCGAGTTCGCTCAGCAGGAGCGGACGCGTGCGCGCGATCGAGCGCAGCGTCTTCAATCCGTCTTCGAGCGACGTCGCATTCGCGCTGTTCAGGTACGGATGACAGGCCAGCGCGCTCAGCGTCGGAATGTCGCGATGCACGGCGCGGATGTGATCGACGTTCAGATACGCCGGCCCCGCGACGGGCTTGCCGGCGTGAGTCAGTTCCTCGACCGCCCCCGCCCACGCCGTGTGCAGCCAGGCCATCCAATCCTTCTCGCCTCGCCGGACCTGGGCGTTGAACTCGCCGTTCGCGGGCTCGTTCGGACCTTCGAAGAAGTCGACAAGGCCGC
This sequence comes from Tepidisphaeraceae bacterium, assembly GCA_047600945.1. Lineage (GTDB taxonomy): Bacteria > Planctomycetota > Phycisphaerae > Tepidisphaerales > Tepidisphaeraceae > JASGKC01. The sequence continues at coordinate 1,072,576 of JASGKC010000001.1, forward strand.
CGACAACGTCGACGGTCCGCTTCGCCCAGTCGCGCACGACCAGTGCGGCTGCCTCCGGCGTCGAGCCGAGCAACCGCAGGTCGAGCGGCCAGCCGTTCAGCGCGGAGTAGACGATCGTCGCGCCCGGGTTCTGCTCGCGCCAGCGGCGCAGCACGTTCACGTCGGCCAGCCGTAAGCGTGTGCCGCGATCCGATGAGGTGACGAGTTGCTCGCTGGTAAGGTAGCGCAGCGCCTGGGCGCGTTTGCGTTCGACAGCGTCGCAAGCCAGTTCGCTTGAGCCATACGCGCCGACCACGCCGAGCCGGGCGAGCGGCAGCGATTGCGTCTGCACGCGCGCCACGAGCGGAATGGTCGTGGGCGGTACCGGTCGGGACGCGCCGGGCTGGAGGTTGAAACGCAGCAGCGCCGGCGCAGGAACAACCAGCCGATACGCGTCGTCGGCCACGCGCGTCGCGACGGCCCATTGCCCGACCGTCAGCGAATAGACGAGTCGCGCACGGCCCGGCACGGTGACACGCACCTCGGCCGGGAAATCGACGTCCATCCCCGGTGCCGCGGCGCCTTCGTCAATGGACATCGATCGATCATTGATGGTGATCTGCATGGCGTGCGTCCTTTCCGAACGTGAAGAAGCAGCTCGCCGAACGATCGGCGATTGGCGTGAAGGTGTGACTAGATGGAGGTAAAAACCGCCGTTGGATGAACACCCAAACGGCGCAAGGAAACCCCATTATGGCAATCGGGTTCGGCAACTCGTCAAGGACATTTTGGGGCGATTAATCAGTACGCGAGATTTGCTCGGAGAGCTTGAGCGTGTGATGACAAGGCGCGGGTGAAAGTCGTATCGACAAGTGGTGATGCGACTGAGCGGACGGCACCTGATGCGCCTCTGACAAAATGTTGGCGGATTCACGAGGCGCCGCCACACTCCTCCGTCAGTTGGGTCATGTCGTTCGTGTTGGGAGGCTGACTGTGAATCCAAGTGTTGTTCTGCACGCCTATCAGGCGGGCGCGCTCGTTTACGTTGTCGAATCGGACGGGACACGGTTTTCCGAACCGCTCGGGCCGGTCGGCGACTGGACGCGCATCACGCACTTCGTCTTCGAATCACCCGGCTCCGTGCAGCGCGAGAGGGCGGGGAATCTTCGCCGTCAGCGCGGCGCGGTTCCGTTGTGGGCGACCCCGGTGCAGTGGTCCACTCGGCCTTCGGAACGGCGTGACGAGTACTTCAAGTGCGTTCCCGATCACTTCGAATGGTGTGGACTGCTGCGGTGCTGGCTGCACGATCAGGCAGGACTGCGCGTCAGGCTCACCGTCTCGCTCGATGCCGGCCAGTTGACGCTGTCGTCGTTCGAGTGTGTGAACACGAAAATGGGCCGGGCGCAGCGGGTCGCCTTCACGCCCGAGGCGCTCGCGGACCATGTGCTGCTCCACACCGAGACGGGCATGCGCGATTCGTCGGAGGCGTCCCGTGCGCTGGACGCGGTCGGCGTCTATGCCACGCGCGAAGACGACGACCGCCCGGCCACGATCCGCTTCGTCAAACGCGGAATCGCGCCCTCGGGTGACGACGTCGGCGCGGCGACGGATGCGTCGGTCCTGTCGCTGGAGATCGAGCGCGAGATTTATCTGGCCGAGGTCCTAGAACCGTTGCGCGGGTTTGAGCTGCCCGTCCACCAGGAACTCTACCCACGCCACGCGCACGGTCGCACCGTGCTGCTGCGGCAGCGTCAGCCGTCGGGCGAAACGCTCGACGATTTGCTGAGCCGATCGTGGTCCTCCTGGCGGCTTGATGTGTCGGTGCCCCACGCCGACGTGTTGACGCTGTTTCAGCAGAAGGTGGCCGAGCCGTTCTGGCGCTCGGTCGACGCGACCGAAGCGGGCCGACCGATCTCGATGGTGCCGCGGCTGACGGCGCGGGGCGGCGGGTCGTTCTGGCGGGCGACCTATGTCGTGAGCGAGCGGCTCAGTTCGCAGGTCGGTCTGAGCGACCCGTTCGACACCGACGGCGACGTCAACAACCTGGTGGTCGATCCGAGCGACGATCCGATCAAGCCCGGCAAGCCGGTCGGCCTGTCACCGCGCATGCTCAGCGCCGGCGAACGTGAACGGCTGGCCGATCGCGGATGCCGCATTCGAACGTGTGAGCGCGAGCGGCACCCCGTTGAACGCGGCCTATCAGTTGGAAGGCCCCGAAGCCGGCGGCCTTGTGCCGACGGACCTTCCGACGACATTGATGCGCCTGCACGGCTTCCGTTTCGACGCGATCGAGGTCGCGCGCTTGGCCGAGTCGAAGCAGACCGCCAAGCTTGCGCGCTCGATCTGTTTTTGCGCAGCCGCCCGGAGCCGACGCGCCACGCGGCGAGGTCGAGGCGCTGCTCGCGTGGCACGGCACGATGAAGGAGCTGACGCTACAGCTGAACTTCACGCTTGCCGCCGTGCGCCCGGGCGGGCAGGACGACGTGCTGGATGCCCGATTTTACGACGATTGGGGCGAATCCCTCGACGACGATCCGCGCTACCTGCGGGTGTTCGATCGTCCGCCGGCGCTGGTCTTCGATCCCATCTCGGCCGGCGATTCGCCACCGACGGCGCCCGCCTTCACGATGGCGGTGCGCGAAGTCGCGCGGCAGCACGTCAGCCATTCCGTGCAGGTGCGCCTGCGCAAGATCGCGGGTGCAGCGAGCGGCGTCGATGAGCAGACGCACGCGTACGTCTTCGACCCCGAGCCGCTGCTGATCGCCAAGGTCGACGCCGGCACCTACCAGCGTGAACTCGCGCAAGGCCTGACGGACGAGATCGGCAACTACACCAGCGACCCCGGCCGCGAAGGCTGGGAAGTGTCGGCGGGGGCGGAGGGGTTCGATCTGCATCTGCCGCCGCAAGGCGTCGGCGAAGCGATGCACAAGCGGAAAGACGCCAGCGACATTGATCCGGCCGCGAAGGAGCCGATCGACTTCCGCTTCACGCCAACGGCGCAGTTCCGCTTGCGTCCCTCGTACTACGAGCAGCGTTTCGCCGAAGTGCCTTGGAACCTGCGGCGTATCCTCGGCTATCCCGGCCAACGCGCGCCGGGCGCGGGGCTGGACGAGGTCAACTTCGAGTTGTTCTACGGCATGGCGGTCCACATCCAGACGCCGGGTCTGCGGCTGTCGGAGATCGGCGCGCGTCTCGGGCGTGCGCCAGGCCCGCAGCGGATGACGATCCCTCGCGGCGCCACCGAATCACAACGAGGCACCTACGCCGCGACTCGCGCCCTTTGGGCAATTCTCTATGCGCAGTTGCGCAGTCGCATTGCCGTGCTCGAGCCGCGCGCCGAGGGCGAGTCGTCGAAGCTGCTACTGAACGAGACGACCGGCACGCAGGTGACGCTGCGGAAGTCGGCGCAGCTGAAGTACCCGATTCCGGGCGTCGAACCGGCTGCGCCGGAGTTCACGCTGTCGGGTCTGGCCGGTGGTTGGGCGTGGGGCTTCGAGTCGCACAACATCCTGCAGGCGGTGCTGCGCGATCGGCAGTCGGTCGCGGCCGAGTTGCACGGGTTGTTCTATTCGTCGTTCGGCGGGTGGGGACATCAGAAGGCGTCGTTCGACGGCGGCCGAAGCACCATCTATTGCCAGGTCGAGCAGGGCCGCGTGTCGTCGATCAACATCGAACGCATCGGCCGCATCGAGCCGTTCTGGAACAAGGCCAAGCACGTCATCGTCTACGCGCGGTCGGTCGCGGCGTCGCGGCAGTTCTACCTGGACCAGGAACCGTTCCTCGGCAGCCCGATCCTGCGCAAAGTGGAAGAGTACATCGAATTGATCGAAGACGAACGCCCGTTCACGGAACGTCAGACGCACGAACAGGACCGCGGCTGTGTGCTGGCCTGCCGCTTCGGTGGCGGCAAGCCGCCGCGTATCCACGTCGACAGCGCCTGGGGCGGCGACGTCGGCAAGACCGGCTGGCAAGTGCCGCTCTGGCGGCGCGGGGCGGCGCCGGCGGACGTCTATCCGCGGCCCGACGTGCAGCTGCGCCTGGCCGGCACGGTTGAAGGCGAATCGATCCTGCCGACGATCTCCGATCCCGAAAAGATCGCGTTCTACACGAAAACCGCCGAGAACTCGGGTAACGACTCCGATGTCTGGCCGCCCGTGCCGGGGTTGAGCTGCGACGTGCTTCTGAATGATGAGATCATCAAGCCGGAAGAAGGAAACATAGGGGCGACCGACGCAAGTGACTTTGGCGTGACGAAGGACAAGCCCGAGCCGCTGGTCAAGGAAGGGCATGGCCGGTTCACCTTCCACTTCGACGCGCCGCCGGGACCGGCCAACGTGACGGCGACACGGGCTGCCGAGCGCGTGGTCACGCTGCTCGACAATGTCACCGTCATGCGCGGCGCGGTGACTGTTCCGAAGGCCGATCCGACAACCAATCGCCACCACCGTACGATCGAGGTGCGTCAGGCATTTGCAATCGCCAAGGACCAGCTCGCCAATCGCCTTCACAAAGCCGTCGGCCAGCTCGGCCGCGAGATCAACGCGCCGGCGGGTGAACTGGATTCCATCGTCAAGTCGCTGCGGAACGAAGTGGCGAGCTACGGCGCCGATCTCCAGGCGGTGCTGAATGAACTGAAGGAGAACCTCAACCTCGTCCGCGACACGATTCGGCAGACGCTCGAACGCCGCATCGTCACGACGCCGGCCGCGCTGGTCGGCGACTGTCTCCAACTCGCGCACGCCGCACGCGACCAGATCTCGAAGTTGATCAAGACAGCAAGCCAGCAGTTTCCAACCCTGGATGATGACGCAAAGGCCTGGATGAGCGATCGGCTGCGCGAGCTGTGGCGCGGCGAGCGTTCGATCGATCCGTGGGCTCGTGATCCGCGCCTGCTCACGCAACTGCGCGAACTGCTGGGCGGGGCCGACACGTTCGTGCGCGACGTGCGGTCGGCGTTCCGGGCGGCGCAGCGCGAACTGGCTGAAGCGCGGGTGGCGGTCGACGGTGCGGTTCGGAGGCTGTCCGCTGCAACAACGCCGGTCGAGCGCGTGGCGATCGTGCAGGCGGCTCGCATCGCCGTGGACGAACGGCTGCATCACCTCGGCGTCGCGACGGGCCAGCCGGCACGAGCGTGGCTAGGCAATCAGATCAACGCCAACCAGTTCGAAGTCGACAGCAAAGCAGAGAAAGTTCGCGAGCAACTAGCCGTCGCATGCACGCTTGCCGATTCCGATGAGGTCGGTGCCGCTCGAGCGCTGGACGAAGCCGCGAACCTGCTGAAGGACGGCGCGGCGCTGGAGCAGACGGTCCGATTGAAGCTCGAGCAGTGGCGGAATGCCGGAACGTCGGTCGCTCGCAAGGTCGACCTGGCAGCGCCGGTGGTGGAGGTGCTTGCGGGGTTGCTGCTCCTGCTGCTCGCGAGCCTCGACGATTCGGCGGACTACGAGGCGCTGCGGGTTCGTATCGACAAGACCATGGACGATTTCGCCAGCCGGGCCGCCCGGTCGCTGGAGGCCGCGCTTCGCGCCGTCGCCGGCACGCTCGCCCAGCACGCAGAAGCGCTCTTCGACGAACTCAAGGCCTTTCTGCTGCCCGACCTCGATCAACTGAAGGACTGGGCCAAGCAGCTGTTCGATCCGAAAGTGATTGACGACCTGGAAAAGCGTTTGCGCAACTCGCGCGCGGCCCTGCGCGATGAACTTGATCGCCTGCGGAATCGTTGGGGGGCGGCGCTGGACGACCTGGCGAGCAACGCGCATTTCGGCCTGCCGTCGCTCGCGGACATCGGTTTGAATGTCAGCGCCGACGCGCCGCTGCGCCTGTTCCGCGCCTTCGGACGCGTCCCCAAGCTGCCGGATCTGGAATTCTCCGTTCCCGACTGCGGCTTCCACTTCTTCGACCTGAAACTGCCTCCGCTGGAACTTCCGAACTTCAATCGCCTGCCCGCGATCAACCTCACGCGCATGGCCGCGAAGGCGCGCGATCTGGCGGATGGGTTGCTTAACCCGCTCAACCTTCGGCTGCCGATTCAATCGCTGGCCGAGCGGTTCATCCCGTTCGACCTGAAGAACATCGACTTCAACACGATGTTCCGAAACTGGGGCGGGATGGACCTGTCGAAGCTGTTCGCGGGCCTGAAGTTCCCGAGCCTTCAGGCGGATGGCGTGCGCGTCACGCACGGACTGGAACGCGCCAGCCGCACGGCGTGGATGCAGGCCGACATCAACGTGCCGTTCCTCGATCAGCCCACGACGGTCTTCTCACTGGCGGGCCTGACACTGCGGCTCACCAGCGCCAAATTCACCGGCCTATACCGCGTCGAGGCCGTGCTCGGCCAGCCGCCTAAGCAGACGATACGCGGATCGATTCGCGGCGACTGGGAACTGACGATCGGCAGCTTCGCGATCGCCACGATGGCGGATTCGCGCTGAACTTCGAGCAAGGCAAGGGTCTGAAGTTCGACGTCTCGGCCGACCGTGTGCGGTTGCAGGGGGCGCTGTCGTTCCTTGCCGACCTGTTGTCGACCTTCGTCGATTCCGATGAAGGCTTCAGCTTCGCGATGACGCCGCGCAGCGCCCGCTCGACCCTCAGCCTGCCGCTGCCGGACATTCAGGCCGGCGCGTTCGGGATGGCGAATCTCAACCTCGGCTGCTGGTTCGAGGTGGGCTTCGGCGCCGGCGAGAAGGGCGGCTTCGACTTCACGATGACCACCGGCCTGCGCGTCGGCCGGCGTGAGGCGCCGTTTACGCTCATCATCTTCATCCTCGGCGGCGCAGGTTGGTTCGAAACGGAAGTGACCTACAGCCCCACGAGCGGGAAGTTCCTGGCACGGGTATCGATCGCGATCTTCGCATCGGCCGGCCTCGGCGTGGCGCTGGGGCCGGTGCGCGGTTCGGTTTTCGCCTACTTCGGCATTAACGCTGACTTCCTTGCCAAGTCGAACGAAGGCACGCAGCTTTCCGTTGCGATCGTCATCATCTTCCGAGGCGAGGTGTCGCTGCTCGGTTTTATCACGGTGTCGCTCTGCCTCACGCTCGAGGCACGTTACCAATCGGGCGGCGGCCTGACCGGCACGGGAACGGTGTCATACAAGATCAAGATCGGCTGGTTCTTCAAGATCGAAGTCAACGCCAGCGTCTCGTACTCGTTCGGCAAGTCCTCGGGCCAGAGCGGCAGCGGCGGAAGCGCCAAGGCGCTTTGCGCGTCTCGTGCGCCGATGCTTCTCGAACAAACCGATCCAGTGGAACTGCGCCTGGCTGCGGCCCGGCAGTTCGAAGAGATGTTCGCCTGATCGGCGCCTGAACGATTCATTTCATTCCCGTCCGTGAAAGGGAGCGAGGTATGGCCAAGACGCTCAATCTCATCTGCCATCTGGAACCGATCCAGGCGACCTACGTGCCCGGCTGGACCGACTTCTGGCTGTGCGTGTCGGCCGGCTACGACTGGAAGGTGGACGCGGATGCGCCGACCCCCGACGAGCTAGAGCGCCTCAAGACTTGGAACTGGCCGGCGTGGGCGGGCGTGACGCTCCTCGGTCGCTCGGCCGGGAGCGCGTTTGCCGAGGTGCCGCTGTCAGGTGAGACGTTCGCACTGCTGGATTGGCCGGGTGGCGCGGTCGGTTTGCACGAGATCCATCGACGACTCGATGTTCAATTCGATCGCGCGCTGCGCTGTCGCCTCGACGCGAACGATCCCAATGCGATCGCACGCCATCCGTTCCGCGTGGCGCTCGACACCCGTGACGTCGATATGCGCGAGGCGGACGACGCAAGCAAGTCACAGCGCGTCGTCTGGTCGGCGGTGCTCGCGCAGTCATCCGGCGCGGTCGGGGGACTGGGTCTGCGGCTGCGAACGTCGATCTGCTTCCGCGTGAGAAACGATGCGCTGGCCGGCTCGGATGAACTGCTTGCGGCTCCGGTGTTTTCGGAGGCGTTCGAGGGTGGATCGCCCCTGAAGGGACGGGCACCCGGGAATGCGCAGCCGTTTCCTGATCCGGCGAACCCGAATCCGGGTCCGGGCGATCCGCTGCGGTGGGAGTATCTGGACGACGCCGCGACCGGCTTGCCCATTATGGCTGTACAGCCCCCGACCTCGGTTCAACCGAGCGCCCCGGACCCGGCGAGCCTGTTCGACCCAAAGTCGCTGATGCGCAAGAAGGGCGCGTTTGACGAATCGACCTCGTACGACTGGACCGAGCGGCTGGAAGCGCGTCTGGCGGAATTGTTCGATCTGCCGTGGCTGCTGATCGAAGTGCTCCGGCAGCAGGGGCAGGAGGGAGCGCCGGTCGTCGTGAAGCCGGGAACGTTGCCGGCGTTCAACGCACTGTTCCTGGCCAGCCTGCGCGACGCCGCCGGGCTGGGCGTGAACCCTTCGGTGAGCGGCATCAGCGTCGCGACGCTTGTGCAGCGGCAGGCCGAAGTGCCGGGCGATGTCGGCCCGATCGACAGGACATTCGACACGAAGACGTGGGGCGAGCGTCTCAAGAAGGTGCTGCGTGAAGTGGCGCGAACCGAGCCTGTCGTGCCCGATTCGGCGGCAGCGCCGGACGCGTATCTCGACCAACTCAATTGCTTTCGATCGGCCGTGCTCGACGAGGCGACGCATCGCGCGCTGGTGCTCAGCCAGTGGAGCGATGCGATCGAGGCGTCGCCGGTTCAGAACAAGGCTGACGCCCGGGCACGCGTCGCCTCGGCGCTGCAAGACCTGCATCCGAACCTACCTCACGAACTGCTGTCGGCCGTTCTCGCGCCGGCGCTGGCGACGTTCTCACGTGATTATTCGAGCGACGGTGACGCCCTTGCGCAGGACGTGGCCGATTGTGTGAGACGGTACGTCCTCGAACGCGCCACCTCGGCCGGGGCGTACGCGCCGTTCTATCCACAACTGGCGCTACCCGACGACCTGTCGGCGCTGGCGGATGCCGCGGCCGCTCTCGCGGCGAAGCGCGTGCGCGACAAGATCGCGTCGGCCGGCGAGTTCAATCCGGACAAGCCGGAACTGCTGGCCGAGGGCTTGGTTATTCGCGTCGCCGACGTGGCCGCGGCGAAGACGACCGACGCCGATGACATTCGCAAAACCATCGCCGGCGCGGGCGTGCTGATGCGCCGCACCGGTGGGCCGAGCGTCGGGCGGTGGCACTACCTGAACTACGCGTTGCCGAGGCCCGCTGCCGTATTCGGCGACGAGGCCGTTCCTGTGCCTGTGCGGCTCGACGCGCGCAACGGCCTGAACGTCGGGCAGGTCGTCTACCAGAATCGTCCGCTGGCCGGTCCGGTGGCCGACGAGACGAATGTCGAGCGCGTCGAACCGGCGTCCGATCCGAACGTCGACGACGATCGGCCACTCGTCGATCTCGACACCGCGTACGGCGCGAAGGCCCGGAAACTGCTCGGCCTCCAATACGGCGCGACGTACGACGTGGCTGTCCACTACGTCGGTCGCGGCGGGCACCTGCCGCCGGCGCTCACGGGCACCAGCGCCGATCCTGAGGCGCTCCTGCCCTGGAGGCTCGATCGCGAAGATCGCTGGAACGTGCAACCCGCGAACATCATCCCGATGACGTATCGCCGGCGCGTCGGTTTCGGTGCCGTTCGTCTTGCGGCAGTCACGACGAATGCACTGACGAAGCAGACCGAACCGGCGTCGTTCCCGCCGATTCCGGAAGGCGTTCGCCCCGTGGCGCGGCGCTGGTCGCGCGGCGCGACACGGCCGCCGATGTCGATTCGACCGCTGGCAAGGACAATCCCGACGTGCTGCTGCTCGTGCCGAATGACCCCGCGCGGTGGAATACGCGTTACGTCGAACACGCCTTCGACCTGCGCCCGCCCACGGTCGAGTACGCGGTGTGGCAGCGGATGGTGGGATTCGAGGGCAACGTCGAGTTCCGCGCGTTCGTGCGCGACCGGCATCGCAGCGGCGACCCGGCTCCCGGCTTCGGCTTCAAGCCCAACGAACCGATCCCGATCGATGACCCTGCGGTCGGCGCGATCGAGTTTCACCTGGAGCGCGTCTGGCAGCACACGGACGGCCTGCCCGCCGCTCCGAAGTACAAGCCGGTCGGATTGCCCAAACGGCTGGCGCTGTCACCACGACCCGCATTCGATCCGGCCGTAAATGCGGTCGACACGTTCGCTACGCCGAGTGGTACATACACGCTGTGCGTCACGACGTCGCCGGGCATCGAAGGGATTGACGTCGTCGGCACGGTCGTCACGGTTCGCGTGGCGGAAGGGACGGTTTATCGGCTTGGGATGCGTCCGGTGGTCGCTAAGTTGGAACGAGGAAAGTTCCACGACAAGCTCGCCGGTCGACTTGATCCGTCCGACACGTTCAACCCTGCGTCGCCGGGCGCGATTCACATGCTGGTGGAGGTTGCGACAGGTTGGCAGGCGGATCTCACGAAGTTGAGGCTCGCCGTGCGGGGCGCGGTCACGCACGACAAGCCGTCTCTGCTGAAGCCGGAGGACAACGCGCTGCGGCTGCGCTTCACGCCGCCCAAAGGGACTGAAACGCTGGTGACGCGCGTAGACCTGCACCTACAGCGCTGGCGCTGGGACGGCCGGCCCGTCTACGCGACGGGTGAACCCGGACAGGCGAACCAGAAGAAGGTCGATGAGCGTTCCGTCGATGACCTCCAATGGACATGCGCCTTCCCTTTCGGTCCGGGCAACGGCACGGTGCCGGCGGACGGGAAATACGACCCAGTCAATCCGAGCGACGACGGCCGCACGCTGCCTGATCGTCGTGATGGCATGCTGTTCGGCCAGCGCCGGGATGAGGATTACTTCAACATCGCCAGCGACGTCGATTACATCGCGCGATCCGTCGAAGACCCGGCCAACTGGGCGAGCGAGAACCTGGTTCACAACCAGTCGCTGCTGAACCTGCCCGGCGCGCTCTACTACAGGGTCGGCGCGACGATCACCACGCGGTACGCGCCGCTCCAGCGCGGCATCGACAACCCGTCCACGATTCGCGGTATGGAACGGACCGTGCTGGCGTCAGAGGACGTGAAGAACGAGCGACTGGTGCCCGGTTGGTACCGGTTCGTGATTCCTGCGCGATGGAACCAGCGCTTGCCGCGCCCGGCGATCAAGCTGGTGGTGCCGTTGACGGCCGCGCGCGACCCGTCGCCATTCGCGAAGCCGCAGACGGGCAAGTCCGCTGCGGAACTCAATCCGGGGTTCCTTGTTGTGCTGGAGGACCGCTGGTACAGCGACTCACTGGGCGGGCTCGCGGAAAGGCTGACCTCGGAGATCGTCCGCGTGGCCGACCCCAACGACGGGCCGGGCGCGAGCGATGCTCGGTTCCCGCAGTTCGGCCCCGATCCGATCGTCACGGCGCCGACGTCCAGTTCGGACCCGCGTGCGGTGAAGCTGCCGCCGCCGGTGGGGGCGTTCGGGTACACGTTCGACACCGACACCGAAGCGCCGCTATTCGTGCACTCGTCGTTCCTACAGCCGCCGCCGGTGGTCGCGACGAAAGACGGGGAGGCTGCCCCGGACCTGTCGTGGCATTTCGTTCAGATGCGTTTTCGGCGCGAGCTTGATCCGGCCGGCGTGTTGCCCGAAATCCGCGGCACGCCGCCGAGCACGAAATCGAATGACGCGCCGGGACACGACCCAGTCGACGTCGTGCTGCGCAGCGCCTGGAGCGATCCGATCTGGGCGCAGGTGCTGCCGCCCTCCAATCGGCTGCCGGTGAAGCGCATCGACAACGGCGAGCAGCGCGTCGCTTCGAGCGACGAGCTTCGGTTCGACCCCGCGACCGGCGAACTCCACTTGATCGCCGAGGATGGCGCGCACCCGGTCGACCCCGTGCCCACCCACCCGCGCCGGTTCGTTTGGGCAGCGTTGGTCACCGAAGCCGTCAGCGATGCGTTCGGGCGGTCGGATCGCGAGAAGTACAGGGGTCTGGTTGCGTGGTCCCAAAGGGATCAACGGACGGCGCTGCTGACGATCGCGAACGCCCGTGTCCGTCTACTGGAATTGCAGCACCTGCCCGATGTCGCACCGACGGATGAGAAGACGATATTCGACGGGCTGTTTCCGCAGCCGGCAGCGGCACCGAGCGGTGCCGCGGAGCCGACGGCCCGGATCGTGCGCGTGTCGTCGCTCATCGAACGAGCCGGTGTTTGAGGCGATTTCATGGACGTTTCGTGAGTGAGGAGTCCCATGGCAGAGAACAACCCGCGGCTGCGCTCGACGAAGGCGGAAGCCTTACAGGCCGTCGACACCTTCGCCGCACAGATGACGAACAGCCCGTGGAAGCTCAAGCGCGACGCTGTCGCGGATCGGCTGCGCGACATCGTGAACGACCCGACGCTCGTGCAGCAGGGCAACATCAACTGCTGCGGGCCGGCCGCGTTCTTCACGTTGTGGGCGGAACGCGATCCGCTGGCGATGGCGCAGCACGTCATCGCGCTCTACAACACCGCCGAAGCGCCGCTCGGCCCGCACACGGTCAAGCCCGATTCCGACCTGCTGAATGGCGACTACAACACGATCTTTCCGAAACCGGCCGACGCGCCACCGCAGGCGGATTGGATGTTCCTCAGCACGCTGCGTGGCTGGGAGAACGATCTGTGGGATTTCGAGGGAACGCCCGACGAAGACTTCTCAGGCATTACGCTGCCGTTCGAACTGGTGAGGTGGCTGAAGGCGACCGGCGTCTACGAAAAGATCGAGAAGGACACCAGCATCTTCGGCCGCATGCCGGTGAGCCACGCCCTCAACCTTCCCGACGTCGGCACGCACGACATCATTCTGCTGATCACCGTGAAGCTGCTGGGATCGCAGCCGGAACGCTCGCACGGCCTGATCCCCGATCACTACATTCGATTACGTTCGAAGATCGTTCAGAACGGCTTGATCCGCTTCGACTACTGGAGTTGGGGGGCCAACGACAGCCAGACGGTCGACGTAAGGACATTCGAAAACGACTACTTCGGCGCGATCATCTGCAAGCTGTAGCGAAGGGTAGGCCCACACAAACGCCAGACGCCCGTTCCGGTGGGAACGGGCGTCTGGCGGAATACCCTCAGGCAACGGGTCTTGATTCAGCGAGGGCGACGGGGCTCGAACCCGCAACCACCGGATCGACAGTCCGGTACTCTAACCAATTGAGCTACGCCCCCGACTCGCTTTTCCCCGGCTAACGGGGGTGCCGTCGGTCGGGCCATGCAATGTATTCCGGAGTAGGGCGGTGTCAAGGGGAGGGCGGAATTGCGAATTTCGAATTGCCAATTGCGAATTGGCAAGAAAGGCCGGTCCGTGGTAGTGGGTCAGTTTGAAATATGGGCACCACGGCATCGGTACTCCGTTGCCGTGGGACGCTTGCGAAAGCCGAGTTGCTCGATATGGGAGAGCGTTCCACGGCTAGCGAGTACGCAAGCCGTGACACCCAAATCGAATCCGACCCACTACTCGGCCCCGTTCACGCGTTGACGCCGCCCCTGGTACGCGCATCATCGCCTGCATGCTGCCGATCGATCCTGACGACGCGCTCGCCCGCCTGATGGAGTTTCAGCGGACCGTGCGGGACGCGCTGATCGCGGCTCGGTCGAAGCAGGCGCTGAACGAAGTGGCCCACGAGTCGTCGGCCGACACCATTTACAGGATCGACGCCGAGGTCGATCCGCTGCTCGAAGCGTTCTGCGAGGAGTGGGGCCGGACCACGCCGCTGGTGCTGGTGGCCGAGGGGATTGTCGACGAGCACGGTCACGAGGGGCCGCTGGTGTTTCCGCGCGACACGCGCGAGGAGGATGCGCTCGTTCGGCTGATCGTCGATCCGATCGACGGCACGCGGATGATCATGTACGACAAGCGCTCGGCCTGGGCCCTGGCCGGGCTCGCGCCGAACAAGGGCGCGGGTACGCGGCTGAGCGACATCGAAGTCGCCTGCATGACGGAACTGCCTACCAGCAAGCAGGGCTATGCAGACGTGCTGACGGCCATCAAGGGGCGCGGGACGCATGCTCGACGCTTCGACCTGAAGAGCGGCGCGTCGAGCGATCTTCCGATCGCGCCATCGAGCGCGACGACGATCGCCCACGGCTTTGCGGCCGTCGCGAACTTCTTCCCCGGCACCAAGCAACTCGCCAGCGAGCTGATGGAACGCATCGCGCTCGAACTCGTCGGCCCGCCCGATGTCGGCCGAGCGATGGTGTTCGACGATCAGTACATCACCACCGGCGGCCAGATGTACGAACTGGTCATCGGGCATGACCGTTTCGTCGCGGATTTACGGTCGCTGTTCTATGCGAAGCAGGACCTCGGCGCGGGCCTGTGCGTGCACCCGTACGACTGCGCCGCCTGGCTCGTGGCGGCCGAGGCGGGCGTGATCCTCACCGACGGCCTGGGTAACCCGCTCGACGGCCCACTCGATTGCACCACGAACCTCAGTTGGGCGGGCTTCGCGAATCGGACGCTGTTCGAGCGGATTCAGCCGGTGATTCGGGCGTTCTTCGGCTGAGGAGAAGAGAGGTTGCCACAGAGAACACAAAGGACACAGAGAGGAAATCAGAGATAGCCATTCTGTCCACTTTGCATTGTTAGCGATCCAATTCGCTTCATGGGACGCGACGAATCGGGCGTCCTCTATCGACCGGAGCAGTGGCATGAGGCGTCACTCGATGCGGCTCCGTCTTGTTGTCTTCCTCTCAGTGTCCTCGGTGTTCTCTGTGGCAGACTTTTTTTCGGACGCCAGGGAAACGCGGTCGAACGCGTGTCGTCATTAACGATCTCATTTTATGGTCGCTTGGCTCGCGTCCGCGAAAGGTCCATTTCAATCGGATTTTCGCCGCGAAAAACGTTTTCGGAACGTCCGACAACGCGAAAAACGGAGCGGCGGCCCAATAATGCACGTGAACTCAACTCTGTTTTGGAACTAAACCAGCCTCTCGTTCCTCCCGAAACACAGTCTGTCGGGCCAGCATGCCGCGGGCCCTGAATACGACTGGGAGAACGACTCATGCGAGGCATTCGAATCGGTCAGATTCTGGTGGAGCAGGGCTTGATGACGCAGTCGCAGGTCGACCACGTGCTGGCGACGCAGCGACGCAGCGGCCGGCCGTTCGGCGATTTGGCCGAGCGTCTGTTCGGCGTCAGCCCGAAGGCGGTCGAGGACGCCTGGGTGAAGCAGTACGCACAGCTCACGCAGATCGATCTGGCCGACCTAAACGACATCGATCCGGCGACGGCCAAGCTCGTGAACCGTCGACAGGCGTGGCAATTCCACGTCATCCCGATCGGCCGAGCCGATGGCGAGCTGGTGCTGCTGACCGACCAGGAACACCTGATCCGCACGATCAACTTCGCGGCCGCCACATTCAAAGAGCCGGTCTTCTGCAAGACGACAGACACGGCCACGCTACGGAAGCTGCTGATGCAGATCTACCCCGTGCCGCAACACCTGGCCGACTTCGCGTGCCAGAACCTGCACACGGGCGCGCCCGTCCACGCGTGAGACAGATGCGGGTCGAGACATCCCAGGTCACGAAACAAACGCCCCGGCATGGCCATGCCGGGGCGTTTTCATGCGCATTGGGAAGGATGGACGCCACGGGTGACACCGATGCAGATCAATCTGAATGATCGGTGCGCATCAGTGGCTCGTCTTCACTTCGCATTCGCCTGCGGCATCGTTGGTGGAAGCATCACGACGGCGACATCGTCTTCGTGCGCCACGGTCCAGCCGAGCGATTGCAGCGTCGAGCGGAAGCGACTCTTCTTCACCGGAACGATCGCAGCATCGGCGTGGGCGTCGCTCAGGACGGATGCCGAGTCGGCTTCGCTTCGCAGATACGTCGCGCGCCAGAACGATTCGGAGAAGAGTTGCGTCCGGCCGTCCAGCAGCACCTGGTAGCGATCGCCCAAGCGCCAGCCGAGGTAGCCGCCCCAGGTGAACTCGTTGATGAGCCGGCCCGACGTCGACGTCACGCGCTCGTCGACAAACTTCGCGGCCTGCACCGGATAGCCGGGTACGTCCGCGCCAAAGCGGGTCAGCCAGGCGTCGAGCGATTTCGTCGAAGGAATCGAGACGAGCACGCGCACGAGTCCGAGCACAAGGACGAGCGACAACGCGAAACGAACGGTTGGCCCGGCCAGCACGGCGTCGCGCAGTCGAGGCAGCACACATGCCATCACCGGCGCGAACACGATCACACCCACCGGCGCAAATCGGCCCAGACGGAGCATGAAAAGAAGCGAGATCAAGCACCAGGCGATGAGCCAGAGCCTCCCAGTCGCTGAATTGGTGCCACGCATTTCACCCTCTCCCGGTAGGCCGGGAGAGGGCAGGGTGAGGGCGGGCGGATGCGCGATCTGTGCGTCGGCTGACTTCGACGGTTCGGCTCTCACCCTAACCTTCTCCCGGCGTACCGGGAGGGGGAACCAGATGGTGCGCTTCGTCAACGCGAGCAGTGTGGCCGCACATCCCGCCAGCACGATGCACCCCGTCACACCCGTCCAGATCGGCTGCATCTCCGCGATTCGGCCTTCGCGGACCATCACGTCGCTCGATTGATAGCTTAACACTTGTGCCAGCACGCCGGGCAGTAGCGGCGTCGCGCAGCACGCAAAACCAGCGAGGGCGGTGAGTGCGAGGGATCGCCACGGCAACCGTCGGTGCTCGATTAGATCGCCCAGCGCGATGGCGCCGAGCCAGACCGGAACGAATATCGCATAGAGGTGGACATTGATGAGGACGGCCGTCAGCACCGGCACAAGCCAGATCGTGCGCGAACGCTGTACCATGTGTCGATCGCGCGCGATCAGCCATGCGACACACGCGAGCAGCACCAAGGCGAACATCAGCGGCCGAAAGCTGAGATACGGATACGCCGCAAAGGCTGCGAAGAACGTTGCAACGATCGTGGCGAGAAAGCGCGTGTCTGATTCGGCTCCCCTTGAGGGTGGGGTTAGGGGAGGGGGCGAGTCACTGTTTGATTCACTTACGTTGTGTGACTCGCCTCCCCACACAACCCTCCCTCTCAAGGGGGGATGGCTTGAGACAAGCTCTCGCGCCGTCAACGCGATCAACCCGAGATAGCTCATCAACAGCCCGGCCTGCGTCACCAGCACGCCCGGCAAGCCGCCCGCGTCCCACACGGCCTTCATCGCCAACTCGGCCAGCCACGAGTAGGGCGTCCAAGGCTCGCGGATGGATGAGTAGCTGATCGAATCTACCAGTGGCCGAACGCCGTCGCGGTGCAGTTGCTCGGCCACGCGCAGGTGCCAGAAGAAGTCCGGATCGAGGTTGTCGACCAGTACCGCCTTGCCGGCCATCAGCAGCAGGATCAGGCCCAGCAGCAAGACGAAGCCCGCTCGGGCCGATTGCGACGATTGTACGGAAGAGACCGACACGCCTCTGATATCGGTCGAAAGGACGCATCGCCGCAACGGATCGACGAAGTCCACTTTCGTGACCGTCTTTCGTCCATCTTCGATGCTCATGTCCGGTAATCATTTTGATTTTCGGGGTTGAACATCGGCCCGAATACGTGCTACTTGTTAGGGGATGTCACGTGCTATCGCTCCCCGCCTTGGTGTGCGGGCACGATCGACCCGGTGGGTCGACGTGCTCGAATCTCGTCGTCTGATGGCGGCGGGGTATCAGATCGAAGTCGTTTACGGTTCGGGCGTCACGCCCGCGCTCCAGACGGCCATCCAAGGCGCGGTTTCCCGCTGGCAGCAGGTCATCACGGGCGACGTGCCCGACGTCGGCGCCGGCGCGTGGGGTGCGGCCGTCGACGATCTGCGCGTGACCGTCAGCGTCGTCAGCATCGACGGCGCGGGCGGCGGTGTGGCACGCACCCGGCCCACCTACGTGCGTTCCGGTTCGTCCCTGCCCATCGCGGGCGAAGTGCAGTTCGACAGCGCCGACCTCGCCACGCTCACCAGCAACGGCCAACTCACCAATACCGCTATCCACGAGATGTCCCACGCGATCGGCTTCGGCTCGCTGTGGTCGACGAAGGGACTCGTGAACACGTCATCGTCGACGAACCCGCTTTTCACAGGCTCACAGGCTCTGGCCGAGTACCGCACGCTCGCGAACGACCCGACCGCCACGGGCGTGCCGATCGAAAACGAAGGCGCTGTCGGCACCGTGTCGCAGCACTGGCGACGCAGCACGTTCGGGAACGAACTGCTCAACGGCTTCATCGTCACCGGCACGATGCCCCTCAGCCGCGTGACGGTCGCGCAATTCGCCGACCTGGGCTATACCGTCAACCTGTCGGCCGCGAACGCGTATTCGCTGCCGACGCTCAACGTCGGCGGCAACGTCTTCTCCGACGCCAATTCCAACGGCACGCAGAACACCGGCGAGGGCGGCCTGTCCGGCCGGACGGTTTACGCCGACACGAACAACAATAACGTGCTCGACAGCTTCGAGAAGCGCGCCACGACCGACGCCAGCGGCAACTTCACCATCACTGGCCTGACACCGCGGACATACAACATCCGCCAGGTGTTGCCGAGCGGATCGACTCAGACGGCGCCGGCCTCGAATGCACCGGTCGCCGTCACGATCGCGTTCGGCGGCGTGGCGCCGTCCGGCCTGAAGTTCGGCGCGACGCCGGTCACCACCGGCGGCACCGTCCCCGCGACGCCCGGCACGCTCATCGCGGCCGTCGCGTCGAGTTCGCAGATCAACCTTGCGTGGAAGGACAACGCGACCAACGAAACCGGCTACCGCATCGAGTACGCCACCAACAGCACGTTCACCGGCGCGACGACCAAACTCGTCGGTGCGAACACGGGTTACGCGCCGATTACTGGGCTGGCCGCGGGCACGAAGTACTACTTCCGCGTATTCGCCTACAACGCGGCCGGCAATAGCTCGCCCACCAACACGGCCAATGCCACCACCAGCGGCACCAGCACCGGTGGCGGAACGCCCGCGACGCCCGGCACGCTGTACGCCGTCGCGGCCAACCGTAACCAGATCAACCTCTCGTGGAAGGACAACGCCACGAACGAGACCGCGTATCGCATCGAGTACGCCACCAACAGCAGCTTCACCGGTTCGGTCTTCAAGACCGTCGCGGCCAACACTGGCTATGCGCAGGTGACCGGTCTGACGCCGAACACGACCTACTACTTCCGCGTCGTCGCGCTGCTGAACAGCACGGCCAGCGCGCCCACGAACGTCGCCTCGGCGAAAACGCCGGCCTGATTCCGAGGCGAAAGCGTCGCGCGAATCGCACGAGCCGGTGGGGGTCGCCCTGATGTCGGTTTCGCTGCCACAGGTGCAGATTGACCTCTCGTTCATCCACGCGAGGTCACTGATGCGACACAATCCAACCGTTCGGTTCCTGCTCGTTGGCACGCTGTTCATCGCCACCGGCGCGACGGCTATGCCGACGGTTCCCGCGCCGACATATCGCGCTGAAAAACAATCCAACGACGCCAAGAAGGCCAGCGAAGTGCGCCAGACGCTGGTGTCGGCTTTGAACGACGCGATCACCGCCGGCGACTTGGATCGCTTCCTCGATTCGCTCTCGAAGTCGGCTCGCGATCAGGTGAAGGACAACCTGAAGAAAGAGGACCGCGACCGCTTTAAAAACGCCGCCGAGAAGTTGCGGACGAAGTGGCGCGATCAGTACGGCAAGGACTTCAACTTGGCCGACAGCACCGACGCGTTCCAGAACTTCGATGTCGACATCCAGACGCGCGACGACCGCGAATTGGCGATCGTCCTCGTCACCAACCCGGACGACCAGACGAAGTACAATATGCACCTGGTCCGGCAGGAGGGCGGCTGGCGTCTGCTACTGCCGAGCCGCGAGAGCGGCCGGTACTTCTTCAGCAACCTCGCCGCCGCCGTATCGCAGACGGCCGACGGCAACCTGCCGCGCAACGCCGAGAACGGTGCGAGCCAAATCCTCACGCGCTTCTACAAGCCGCTCGCTTATGGCGACGAATCGACAGCGGACTCCAAGGATCGTTGAACCGCTAATAAGGACGGAGAACACAGAGATTACAGCGTGTGACTAAGCGTCTCTTCGTCGGCGCAATCTCGCTCAAGGTTCTCCGTGTTCTCTGTGGCTAGTTTGCACTCGCCGCTACACTCGCTCGGATGCTTCGGATCGATCGCATCCTGGCCAATCGCGGCTACACGCAGCGCTCGCGCGTGAAGGAATATCTTCAGTCACACGACGTTCGCGTTGCGAACACCCGCATCGTCAGGCCCGACACGCGCGTGCCCGAAGACGATGTGCTCATCGACGGCACGCGCATCGATCCCACCACGCTCTACATCCTGCTGAACAAGCCGGTTGGCTTGGTGTGCGCACACAAGGAAGAGGACGGCAACCGGATTGTGTACGAACTGTTCGAAGCCCGCTGGCGCGACCGCAGTCCGCCGATCACGACCGTCGGCCGACTCGACAAGGACACGTCAGGCCTGCTGATCGTCACCGACGACGGCGACCTCGTGCATCGCCTCACCAGCCCGAAGTTCCACGTGCCGAGGACGTACGTCGCCGAGCTGCAACACCCGCTGCGCGGCGACGAGGCGGCGATCTTCGCGTCGGGTACGCTCATGCTGAACCGCGAAGACAACGGCAGGCCCGACGGCGACAAGCCGCTGCTGCCCGGCGAACTCGACGTGATCGATCCGACCCACGCCCGACTTACGATCCGCGAGGGGCGCTATCATCAAGTGCGGCGCATGTTCGCGGCCGTTGGCAATCACGTCGTCGCCTTGCACCGCGAACGCTTCGGCCCGCTCACGCTGGGCGATCTTCAACCCGGTGCACAGCGCATGCTGACGACCGAAGAAGTCGACGCGCTCCGCACCGCGAGTCGCGCCGGCAACTAACCAGGCGTCTTCAATCACTGACGAGAGCCGCCCGGCTCGGCCGGGCGCACCAATCGAGTTGAAGTGCGGCATCGCCTTTACCGCTCCGCCACGCTCGTCCTCGCGCCAGTCGGGCACCGCGCTGGTAGACTCCCGCCATGAGTTTCTGGGACGCCCGCTTCGGCGAAGAAGGTTTCGCGTACGGCACCGAACCGAACGAGTTCCTCGTGTCGCAGGCCTCGCTGATCCCGCGTGGCCGCGTGTTGTGTCTCGCGGAAGGGGAGGGCCGCAACGCGGTGTTCCTCGCGCAGCGGGGCTACGCCGTGCATGCGATCGACATTTCGCCGGTGGGATTGGAAAAGGCGAAGAAGCTGGCCGAGTCGCGCGGCGTCACGATCACGACCGAAGTCGCTGACCTCACGCAGCGCCCGCTCGAACGCGACCATTGGTCGGGCATCGTCTCGATCTGGGCTCACATGCCGGCTGACGTGCGGGCGATCCTGCATCGGCAGATCGCTGGCGCCCTCGTGCCCGGCGGCGTGTTCGTGTTGGAGGCATACGCGCCGCGTCAACTCGCCATGCCCGGCCGCGGCGGGCCGAAGGAGCAGCCCGGCATGTTCATGCCGCTGGCCGCCCTGCGGCAGGAACTGAGCGATCTCGACATCGTCCACGCGACAGAAATCGATCGCGAAGTGAACGAAGGCAAGTACCACTCCGGATTGAGCGCGGTGACGCAGTTCGTCGGTCGGCGACCAATGTGACGACCACAACACGTTCCGTTCACGCTGTCAGCGCTTCACGCTCCCGACGGATCGACGGACGCACCACGTCTTCGCGCGGCAGGAAGCTGGACAGCGCGTTCAACTGCATCAGCCAGATCATGCTCACGCCGGCCAGCGATGCGCCTTCGATCAGCTTCTCGACGTACGCCCGGCTCGGCGGCGCGAAGCCGGCGGGGTCGACGTCGAACTGGTACGTCACCGCCTGCACCGGCGTCGCGCTGCGGTAGGGCAGCACGCTGACGATCCGCCGATCCGCCCGCACGATCGGCCGGCGCTGACCGAGGCGCGGCGCGTCGTAGATCGCGTCGAACAGATCAAGGTCGCGCTTCGACAGGTCGAGCAGCGCGCCGTGCACGCTCTTGCCTGCCTCGGGCAGGATGTTGGCGATGCCGGTGTCGAGCTGCGGGTCGAAGTGGTTGAAGCTGAGCCGGTGGGCACGCAGCACCGCCGGCTCGAGGCGGCCGCGGCGCGGCACCGTCACGCCCGCCAGGCGAGCCCATTGCTGGAGGAGTTCGAAGCTCAGTTCGGTGCCGTAGGCGAAGTAGTACATGGGTCAATCCTCTTCCGCGACCGGGGCGGAGAATGGCAGATCAGGTTGAAGAACGGATGAGCGACGCAGGCAGGGTGTGTTAGCGTCGACAGCGGTCGCAGGCGGAAAGATGAGGCATCATGAGGATTGCACCATAGACGATCTCGGATTGATTGTCTAGTTACCTATGGGTGAATGCGGTGAAAGGCTGGGCCTTGGGTCGTTGATGCACTGTCCTGTGAGCCACCGCCAGACGGAGGGGTACATTGGTGGCGCACGAGCTCCTCCTTCCGCAGAACTCTTCGTCTCCTTCATGGAAGAAACTTTTCCTCGGACGCACAACCCCGCGCATGGCTTGCGCTCTGTGATACGCAATGTTTTATTGGCATCGCGGGGAACGGCATTTTTCGCCTCGCGTCCGGTTAAAGATTGCGCGGCGGCTACGTCGAAAGACAACGCCAGACAACGACACGGTTCGCCTCGCTGGCCCCAGGCCATCGACCGGACCGAGCAGACGGACGCCGACGCAGGCCGGTCGTCCGCACCCGCTGCCGAGGCTCACGGACGAGTCGCCGGTTGTCCGGTCTGACGCGACACGGAGGTCTTTCACACCTCAATTCGTCGAGCGACGTCCGATTCCCTTTCGCGCTCGGCGTTTCACACAACCGTACGAATCCCGCGACCGCCAACGGATTGGCGAGCGCCGCCCGGCGGCTCACACGATGTGGGCCACGTCTCTCCCTCGATCACGGAGGATTTCGACATGAGTCGGATCAATTCAAACATCAACAGCCTTCAGGCGACCATCGCCCTGAGCCGCAACAACTCAGACCTCGCCACCCGCCTGCAACGCCTCAGCACCGGTCTCCGCATCAACAGCGGCAAGGACGACCCGGCAGGCCTGATCGCCAGCGAAACGCTGCGCTCGGAAATCAACGGCATCAACAAGGCCGTCGACAACACCAACCGCGCCAGCAACGTCATCAACGTCGCCGAAGGCGCCCTCAACGAAGTCAGCAGCCTGCTCAACGAAGTGCAGAGCCTGACGATCTCCAGTGCCAACACCGGCGCCTGTCGGACGACGAAATCAAGGCCAACCAGCTCCAACTCGACCAGATCCTCAACTCGATCAACCGCATCGCCAACACCACCAGCTTCAACGGCATCAAGCTGCTGGACGGCTCGCTGGACTACACCACCAGCGGCGTGACCGGCTCGGCGATCGACAACGTGACGATCAACTCGGCCCGCATCCCGGACAACGGCTCGACCAACGTCACCGTCGAAGTGACCGGCTCGGCCCAACTGGGTGCGATCAACTTCACCGGCGGCGCCACCCTGAGCACGCCCGTGACGCTCGAAATCGCCGGCAACACCGGCTCGGAACAGATCACCTTCGCCAGCGGCAGCACGCTGGCCGACGTGCAGGCGGCCGTCAACCAGATCACGCAGGCGACCGGCGTCAGCGCCTCGGTCACCAGCGGCGCGCTGTCGTTCAACAGCACCGGCTACGGGTCGAACTCGTTCGTGACCGTCCGCGTCATCAACGGCAGCTTCGACACCGATGCCACGACCGACTACGGCCAGGACGCCACCGTCCAGATCAACGGCGCCGATGCCACCGTCGACGGCAAGGTCGCCACGCTGCGCAACAGCTCGATCGACATCAGCCTCGACCTCGACTCCGGCTTCGCCACCGCTCCGGGGTCCTCCAGCAGCTTCACCATTACCGGTGGCGGTGCGAAGTTCCAGATCGGCTCGAAGGTCGAACGCAACGGCCAGATCAGCGTCGGCATCCAGGGCGTGGCCACCACCCGCCTTGGCGACGGTGTCAGCGGCTACCTGTCGAGCATGGGCACCGGCGAAGGCAACAGCCTTGTCGGCGGCAACACCACCGCGGCCCAGAAGATCGTCGACTTGGCCATCAAGCAGGTGTCGAACATCCGCGGCCGACTCGGCGCACTACAGAAGTACGTCCTGGAGACGAACGTCAACAGCCTCGGCGTCGCCCTCGAGAACGTGACCGCCAGCGAAAGCGCGATCCGTGACGCCGACTTCGCCAAGGAAACCGCGGCGTTGACCCGTGCACAGATCCTGGTGCAGGCGAACACGTCCGTCTTGAGCCAAGCGAACTCCAACCCGCAGCAGGTGCTAAGCCTGCTCGGCCGGTGATCGCCGAACTGATGCAACTGTGAAGTGACCCGCGACAGCAGAGCGCGTAGTCCCTAAACCCCGAAAGACCCGAGGCGCGATGGTGCCTCGGGTTTTTCGTTTGAATGAACGGATCACCCCGTGGTCGCGTGTCACTATCGGATGTCCCACGTTCCTCGTTTCCCAAGCCCACGGCAGTGCCGTGGGCTTTCGCTAAAATTTTATGAATTCGAACGTTACGCGCCAAATGGGGTGCTGACACGCGTTTTTGAAATCGGGGACATTTTGGGACATTTGGACCGCTCTATTCCGTGGTCGGTGCAGTCCAGTTCAGCTTGTCAAAGAGCATCTGGCATCCGGCAGTATGACAAGCGGGTCCGGGTGGCCGTCAAGGGCGAAAACCGGGCCCACAAGGCTCATGACGGGTGTCTGTCAGAGTCATTTCTGATTGCCTGCGTGTTCGGTTTTTGGTAGGGTCAGCCGTTGCCATGGTCGAACCTCTCGGACCCAGGATCCGCCGGCAGCGGCGTCGGCTCGGGCTGACGCTGGATGACCTGTCCGCCAAGGCGGGCATCAGCAAGCCGTACCTGTCTCTCATCGAGACCGGCCGGGTGCCCAATCCACCCAGCGACGAAAAACTCCGCAAGCTCGAAATCGCCCTGAACTTCAACACCGGCGACCTCCTCGCCCAGGCCCACCTCATCCGCACGCCGAAGGACGTGCAGGCGATGCTCAAGACCTTGATGGAGGGTCAGCAGGGCGAGGCCATTGCGAATCGCGAATTGCGAATTGCGAATTTTTCAGAAGAACACGCAGGCGAACTGGTCGGGTCGTCTTCAATTCGAAATTCGAAATCGGCAATTCGAAATCTCGACGCGACCTATCTCACGGGCGTCCTTCAGCAACTCGTCGAGCACACGGCCGGCAACATCGATCGGCCGCTGCGCGTCGGGACCGTGCCGGTGATCAACAAGGTGTCGGCCGGCTATCCGAAAGACTTCACCGACCTGTCCTACCCCAAGGGCGTGGCCGACGCGTACGTGAGCTGCCCCGACGTGGACGACCCCGACGCCTTCGCCGCCCGCGTGTTCGGCGACTCGATGACGCCGAAGTATCGCGAAGGGGACATCGTCATCTTCTCGCCCAAGGCGCCGGTGAAAGAGGGGGCCGACTGCTTCGTGCGGTTTGAGGACGGCCAGACGACGTTCAAGCGCGTCTTTTTCGAGAAGGACAAGGAGCACAACGAGTTGCTCCGCTTGCAGCCGAGGAATGAGCGGTATCGCCCGCAGATCATCCCGAGTGAACGCGTGACCGGCTTGTATCGCGCGGTGTTCAAGTATCAGTCGGTGGAGGAGTGAGGGTTCGCAGTGCGACCAAGCCACGATGATTGTTTTCGTGGCTTGGGCTTTTACAGCAGCGAGCGGAATGTCGTAGCGGACGTGGCACGGGCCGGAGGTCCGTGCCACAAATCGATTTTCTGTCGTGATGACTTTCCGTGTGCTGCTCTAGCCCGTGGACCGGCGCAGCCGGCATCGAGCGCAGCTCGATACAACAAAAGGCAATCATCTGTTGACCGGCAATCGCGAGCCGTTTGATGCTTTCCTTCTGCTGAACGCGGCTTACGCCGCATGCCCGCTGCGCGAGTCCATGGGCGAGACGCCCATGCCACGAAACTCGCCTTCCTTCCCAGCGATTATTCTTCTTGGTGTCTTGGTGGCTCTGCCCGGCCCAAGTTGCGGTCGGCCTTCACCACGCGGTAGCTTTCGCGTGACATACAGGGAGAGGCCACGTGAAACAGATCAAGTCCGACCCTCGTGCCAGGCTCAAGCCGTGTCTGCGGTGTTGCCGGTCGCTGCTGAAGAATCTCGACGATCGCTTCTGTCCGGACTGCGGGTTGTCGGTCTGGCTGAGCCTGAACCCGAACGATGCGATCGAGTGGTCGCGCCCGTCATGGCTGCGCGCGGTGGCGCGCGGCGCGTGGGTGCTGGCGCTGATGCAGCCGATCGCGCTGGCTGCGTATGTGCTGGCGACCGCGACGTCGTTCTGGCGCGACCTGCGGGCCGGAATGATCGACGCGAACGGCTTCGATCCGGCCCATCCGGAAGACGGGTCGTTCGGTGTCGGCGGAGACGAATTCCTCGCGGCCGCTCCGGCGAGCGGGCCGGCCAGTGCGCCGACCGCGGACCAGATCGCCGCGATGCAGACGGCCGTCGCGCAGCGTATGCACGAGATCGCATCCGAGCCGTCGCACTTGCTCGCGGTCGCGGCGCTGCTCGCGGGCGTCTACCTGATCGGCAACGGCATCGGGCTGATGCTGCTGACAGCGGACGAGCGTCGCTATCCCGACCGCCACGCGACGACGCGCACGTTCGCGAAAGTCGCCGCTAGCGTGGGCGGCGCGTGGGGACTGCTGCTGTGCGGCGTCGGTGCGATCGGCCTGCCCTACGGTTTGCGCGGCGGACCGGTCAGCAGCGGCATCACGTTGCTGAGCGAAGTCCTCTTCCTGCTCTCGGCCGTCGTCATCTGGCTGTGGCTCCGCCCGATCGCCACGCGCGGCCGACATTCGGCGCTGTCGCGTCTGTGCGGCTACCTGCTGTTCTTGCCCGTTGTGCCGTTCCTGAAAGCTCGCCGTTCATCGGCATTTGGTTCCTCGCGATGCTGAGCCCGCTGGCGGCGTTGCTGCCGATCGCATATGTGCCACTAAGCGTGGTTTTGCTGATCCGGTTTGCGCTGATGCTACAGCGCGCAGCGCCGGAGGCCGAGACGAACTGGGCTTCGGAAACGCGGACGCCCGCAGCCGCTTCCTGAACCGACGCGCCGAGATGGCGCGGCCAGCAAGGTTCACGAGTAGACTCAGGTTTAGCGGAGCGAAGACTCACTCAACTCGACGGTGCGACGCATGAAACGAGGAATGCAGTTCACAGGCATGGTGCTGATGTCGGTGCTGGCAGGTGCCCCGTCCGTGACCGTGGCCCAGACCACCCAGCCGGCCCGTCCCAACATCGTCGTCATTCTGGCCGACGACATCGGCTACTCCGACATCGGGTGTTTCGGCTCCGAGATCCGCACACCCCACATCGACTCGCTCGCACGCCAGGGCGTCGCGTTCACGCAGTTCTACAACCAGGCCCGCTGCTGCCCGACGCGCGCGGCGCTGCTCACGGGCCTGTATCCGCACCAGGTCGGCATCGGCGCGATGATCGACGGCTACGCCGAGCGCGAACGGACCGCCGCGAACAGCCCGGCGTATCAGGATCACCTCAGCACCAACGCCCCGACGATGGCCGAGGTGCTGCGCAGCGCCGGCTATCGCACCTACATGGCCGGCAAGTGGCATCTCGGTCGACGGCCCGACGAATGGCCCGTGAAACGCGGCTTCGATCGGTCGTTCGTGCAGATCAACGGCGCGATGAACTACTACGGCTCGAGCAGCGACGGCCCGCCCGAGCCGATGGCCGTTGACGATCAGCCGTTCACGCCGCCGCACGACGGTTTCTATTCCACCGATGCCTTTACCGATCACGCCGTCGAGTACATCGACGAAGCGTCGAAGCAGTCCAAGCCGTTCTTCCTCTACCTCGCGTACAACGCATCGCACTGGCCGCTCCAGGCGCCGAGGGCGGACATCGAGAAGTACGCCGGCACGTATAACACGGGCTTCCAGGTGATGCGCGAGCAGCGGCTCCAGCGGATGATCGACCTCGGCATCCTGCCGGCCGGCTCGGGCATGGCGCCGATGGACCGCGGCAACGTGCGCGGCTGGCGCGACATGAACGACGAGCAGCAGCACGACTGGCGCGGCCGGATGGAAGTGTACGCCGCCCAGACCGATCACATGGACCAGCAGATCGGCCGCGTGTTGAAAGAACTCGATCGGCAAGGCATCGCCGACAACACGCTCGTGCTGTTCGTATCCGACAACGGCGGCGCGGCCGAGGACCCCAATCGCGGCAAACCCGGCAGCGAGATCGGCACGCGCGACAGCTACCGCGGTTACGGCCGGCCGTGGGCGAGCGTGTCGAACACGCCGTGGCGTCGGCACAAGGTCACCGCCTACGAAGGCGGCATCAGCACGCCGCTGCTCGTGCGCTGGCCCGCCGGCATTCCACAGGCGCTGCGTGGCACGCACATCGGCTCGCCCGGCCACGTCATCGACCTGATGCCGACGGTGGCCGAACTGGCGTCGATCGCCTTGCCGCTGAAGCCGGATCAACTCGCGCCCGAGGGCCACTCGATCCTGCCGCTGCTGAAAGGCCAGCCCGATCCCGCGTCGCCGCGCACTTACTGCTGGGAGCACGAAGGCAACCGCGCCATCCGCACCGGCGACTGGAAGCTGGTCATGAACAACGACGAGCCCGGCGGCTGGAAGCTGTACGACATCGCCAAGGATCGGCTGGAGCAAACCGACCTCGCGCAGACCAACCCGGAGGTGGTCGCGAAGCTGTCGGGCACCTGGGACGCCTGGGCTGGACGAGTGGGCGTGCAGCCGTGGACCAAGCTACAGCAGGCGCGGCAGGGTGCCGCCACGACGCAGGCAGTCCACTGAGGGCCACAATCTGAATGCGGTAGCATGAGCGGGACCTCATGCTACAAAGATGGCCGACAGCGTTTCGCTTCCCGGCACCTCAGCGAAGCGTTCGATGAGGTGTACTGCTGCGCTTCGCGTTGGTTGTTCCGAGTGACTGGACCCCGCCTCCAATCCCACCTGAAGAAAGAATCATTTCTTCCCCCGATGCCGGTTGATCGAGTCGCGGGCCGCGCCAATCATGCCGCTCACAGTTGGAAGGACATTCTGAAGTCATTCATGCAATGGAAGGCATGATCGCGCACCCGAGGAGCCAACGTGGGCGTGAAGCCGCGCGAATGAGGGAGGTCGCGACGGTTGTAGTGCGTCTTCGCCGATACGGATTTCAGTTATCGGGCGTGAAGGGGCGTCGCCGCTTCGCCAGTTTCAATCCGACATCTCGGGCACAGGAGAGCGAAAGAATGCCCAGCCAGGTCCGACATCCCCGACGCGCCGCCGCCTTCGAGCGACTCGAATCGAAGTCGCCTGATGGCCAACCTCTACGTGGCCACGACCGGCTCCGACAGCGCGGCCGGCTCGCTCGCGGCCCCCTACGCCACCATCGCCCGCGCGGCCAGCGCCGCCAAGCCGGGTGACAACGTCTACGTCCGCGGCGGCACCTATATGCCCGGCGGCACGAATCAGATTTTCATCGGTTCCAAGGGCACCGCCTCCGCCCACATCACCTTCCAGCCCTACAACAACGAGAAGGTCGTCCTCGACGGCACGAACCTCGCCGGCAAGGACCTCGTTAGCATCATGGGCAGCTACGTCGACTTCGGCGGCTTCGAAGTCCGCAACAGCCAAGCCATCGGCATCGTGCTGGTGAACGCGTCGTACATTCGCATTTTCAACAACGTCGTCCACGACAACAGCAAACTCGGCATCGCCGCGTGGGGCGCGAGCCAGAGCGCCTGGACAAACGTGCTCGTCGAAGGCAACACCGTCTACAACAACGTCAAGGGGTACATCCCGACGGGCGACAACGCCACGGGCGGCTTCACCGGCACGGGCTTCACGTACGGGCAAAACCTCGTCTTCCGCAACAACACGGTCTACCACAACTACGGCGAAGGCATCACCACCGATGGCGTGGGCGGCAGCGTCGTCATCGAAGACAACACGATGTACGACAACCGCAGCATGAACATCTACCTCATGCAGACCAGCAACGCGGTCATCCAGCGGAACCTGCTGTATTCGCTGAACGACACGCGTTTCTACCGCTACGGCATGCCGGCCGTGGGCATTCAGATCGCGAACGAATCGACGCACGCGGCCCGCGCGTCGAACAACACGGTCGTCAATAACATCACCTACAACCTGCGCAGCGGGTTCTATTTCGGCAACTACGCGCTGGGCGGCGCGCTGGTCAACACGCTGGTGGCCAACAACACCTTCGTGAACAGCGTGCAGGCCGGCCTGTGGATCGACTCGGCCAACGCGGGACAGGTTCACAGCGGCTCGCGCGTGATGAACAACGTCTTCACGCAACAGACGAACACCAACACGCCCGCGATGTTCACGGCCAGTTCGGGCATCACGTTCACCAGCAACCTGTGGCACACGCTGGGTGCGGTGCCAGCGTCGGTGAAGAGTTCGAGCGACGTGTACGCCGATCCGAAGTTCGTGGTGACGCCTTCGGGATCGACGCTGAACTTCCGCGTGCAGATCCTCAGCCCGGCTGTCGACAAGGGCACGAACGTCTCGGCGATCACGACCGACTTCGACCAGAACGCCCGCGTGCAGAATGGTCGAACCGACATTGGCGCCTACGAGGCCACGCCGATCGTTGCCGCCGGCGGCGACTTCAACGGCGATGGCAAGGTCAACTTCTCGGACATCCTGGTGCTCGCCGCGAACTACGGCAAAACCACCGCCACGTTCGCCGACGGCGATGCCAACCGCGATGGTAGAGTCGACTTTGCCGACCTGCTTGTCCTCGCGTCGAAGTACACGGGGTGAGGGGGGCGGCGGAGTTCTGTGGTTTAGTGGTGAAGTGGCCGGCCGTTCGACTCAACAGCTTCACCACAGAACCACGTAACCACATCACCCCTTCACTGCGTTACCGCGTCTTCGCTTCGTACTCGCTCAGCGCCGCGGGGATCGTCTCGATCACGTCGCTCGCAAGCACGCTGCGTGAATTGGAACGTTCGCCCGCAAGTTCGCCGGCTCGGCCATGCAGGTGGACGCCGAGACAGGCCGCCTCGAATCGTTCCAGCTTCTGGCCGATGAAACTCGCGATCATGCCGGCCAGCACGTCGCCGGTGCCGGCCTTGCTCAGCGAACTGTCGCCCGTGGCGTTGACGAACGCCCGTCCGTCCGGCGCGGCCACCACTGTGTTCGCGCCTTTCAGCACCAGCACCTGGCCGAACGCCTTGGCCGCGCGACGCGCGACGTCGAGCCGACCTGCATCGTCGCTGGGCACGCGTTCGATGCCGATCAGTGCGCCGAGTCGTTTCATTTCGCCCGGGTGGGGCGTCAGGACGGCCGGGCTGACGAACTTCGTTGGCCAGCGTTTGCCGAGCGACAGCAGGTTGAGCGCATCCGCGTCGATCACCAGCGGCTTGCCCGCCTGAATGAGCAGCTTCAGCCGCTCGTTCGCCTCACGTGATTGACCCATGCCGGGGCCCACGACGCCGACGTCGGCTTTGGCGATCGCGTCGCCGAGCGTCTTGGCGTTGGCGCCCGCGGCCAAGCCGAGGCCGATCAGTTCCGGGCAGATCGTCAGGGCGGTCGCCAGCACCGCGCGCGGCATCGCGATCTGCACCAGCCCGCTGCCGGTGCGCAGGGCCGCGCGTCCGGACAGGGCCGGTGCGCCGATCATGTCGACATTCCCACCCACCACCAGCACCCGGCCGAACAGGCCCTTGTGCCCCTCACGCGGGCGTGGCGGCAGTGACGGCGGATGCTTCACGAGGTCCATCCTCACGTTCTACCGCGAAGCCGGCCGAGATCGAAACACTCGTTCCGTGCGGCTTGTCATCGGCTATCATCTTGCGCTCAACCCCAAGCCGTGAAAGAAGGGCATGCATGACCGTCGCGATTGAACCGAAGCTCAACAAGTACTCCAGCCGCATCACCCAGCCCGCCAGCCAGGGCGCGTCGCAGGCGATGCTGATCGCCACCGGCCTGAGCTGGGCCGACCTCGACAAGCCGCAGATCGGCATCGGCAGCGTCTGGTACGAAGGCAACCCGTGCAACATGCACCTGGCCGACCTCGGCAACCATGTGAAGAAAGGGAGCGAAAGCGTCGGCATGGTCGGCATGCGGTTCAACACGATCGGCGTGTCGGACGGCATCAGCATGGGCACCGACGGCATGAGCTTCTCGCTACAGAGTCGCGACCTGATCGCCGACAGCATCGAGACGATCATGGGCGCGCAGTGGTACGACGCCCTCGTGGCCCTGCCCGGCTGCGACAAGAATATGCCCGGGACTGTCATCGCGATGGGCCGGCTCAATCGGCCCAGCATCATGGTGTATGGCGGCACGATCCGCGCCGGCTGCGCGACCGTGCGCGGCGAAGAACGCAAGCTCGACGTCGTCAGCGCCTTCCAGGTCTACGGCGAGAAACTCGCCGGCCGGGTGACGGAAGAGGAACGCAAAGACATCCTCGGCCACGCCTGCCCGGGCCAGGGCGCGTGCGGCGGTATGTACACCGCCAACACGATGGCCAGCTTCATCGAATGCCTGGGCCTCAGCCTGCCGTATGATTCGTCGCTGCCGGCCGACTCGAGAGAGAAAATCGAAGAGTGCGAACGCGCCGGCGTCGCGATCAAGAAGCTGCTCGAACTCGACCTCAAGCCGCGCGACATCGTCACCAAGCAGAGCTTCATCAACGCAATGAAGCTGACGGTCGTGCTGGGCGGCAGCACCAACGCCGTGCTGCACAGCATCGCGATGGCCCGCGCGTTCGGAATCGATCTGACGCTGGACGACTGGACGCATGTCAACGCCGAAACGCCGCTGCTGAGCGACTTCAAGCCCAGCGGCAAGTACGTCATGGAAGACCTGCACGCGGTGGGCGGCGTGCCGGCCGTCATCAAGTTCCTGATCGAGAAGGGTGTCCTCGACGGCACCCAGAAGACCGTCACCGGCAAGACGCTGGCCGAGAATGTGAAAGACCTGCCCGGCCTGACCGCGGGCCAACCGATCGTGCACAGCCTCGACAACCCGATCAAGAAAGACGGGCACATCCGCATTCTCAAGGGCAACCTCGCCACCGAGGGCGCCGTTGCGAAGATCACCGGCAAGGAAGGCACGCACTTCGAGGGCCCCGCCAAGGTGTTCGACAGCGAGGAAGACATGCTCGCCAGCCTCGAGCATCACACGATTCAGAAGGGCGACATCGTCATCATCCGCTACGAAGGCCCCAAGGGCGGCCCCGGCATGCCGGAGATGCTGACGCCCACGAGCGCGCTGGCCGGCATCGGCCTGCTGAACGACGTGGCCTTGATCACCGACGGCCGCTTCAGCGGTGGCAGCCACGGCTTCATCATCGGCCACGTCACGCCCGAGGCCATCGAAGGCGGCAACATCGCACTGGTGAAGAACGGCGACAAGGTCCGTATCGACGCTGAAAAGAACACGATCGACGTGCTGGTGAGCGACACCGAGCTTTCGGCGCGTCGTAAGACCTGGAAGAAGCCGCCGTACAAGGCGTCGCGCGGGACGTTGTACAAGTACATCAAGAACGTGAAGAGCGCGAGCGAAGGGTGCGTGACGGATGAGTGAGAGCGCTTGGCGCGATATCGCCGATTGACTCCAAGCCCCGGATGTACATCCGGGGCTTCTTTCGTTCTGATGCGCGAACCGAAGAGTGAAAGCTCGAACTTCAGGGAGGCTGTTTCGCCATGTATGACACGCCGACGATCGTCGCACGCATCAACGAGAACCTTGACTGGCACGACGCCCAAGTCGAATCACGCCAAGGCATGAGCGCCATCGACTGGCTGATGCTGTGCACGGTGGTCCTCGCGCCGGGTGTGCTGGTGCGCCGCCTGCTGAAGCAGCCCAGTCGACGCGACCGACAGACCCAGGACGCGGCGGAGTTCGCACGCGAGTTCATCGATCGATGCGTCTTCACGTTTGCCCACCCGATGATGGTGAACGCCGGCCTGCGTCAGCCGGGGACCGACGTTCTGCCGGGCCTATTTTTCGCGCACATTCCTTCTGCGGCGAATGAGCCGCTGATGCCGTTCGAGAAGGCGATGGACCTCGGGGCGCGAATCGAAACAGGCGGCGAGCCGACGCCCGGCCAGGATTTCGGTGTGTGGGTGGACGAACTCTTCGCGGATGAAGAATTCTGTTTCGGCCGGCGACGGCCGTTCCCGCCGGCGCTGGCGCAGCATCCGAATGTGTACGCACTCGATCTGGTCGTCACGCCGCTGCTGCTGGCGGATGGGTTTATCTCGGATCGGACGACGCACATCCCGGTGCTCGCCGAGCCCGGCCCGGCCGGCCGCACGTTGATCGTGCCGTGGTGGTTCCTCACGGGCGGCTGCGCTCCGACGCCGATGCACGAACAGGCATGGATCGGCAGTCTGGCGTACATGCAGAAATTGAGCGAGGCGAACCCGCCGGTGAGGTGACAGGTAGAGTTCATGCGGTCCTTGATGGACGCATAGCCCTGGATTTATCAATCGTTCCCCATTCCGATGGAGCTTCCCGACCTCACTCTCCGCACTTGCCGTTTTCTGCGGGCCAACTGGTACGGTACGCGGGCGGGGGCGCGGATCATCGGCGGGGCGGTGGTGACGGTCGTGCCGACGAATGAATCGCCGTTCCCGTCGCACAACCTGAACTCGGCCACCTTCTTCGGTGACGAGCACGGTCGGCCGGTGCCGTGCGACGAAGTGCCGTCGAGCATCAGTGCAATCATCCGCGAGTTCGAGCAGGCCGGTGTGCCGCGGTTCTTCGCGCATGTGTATCCACCGGCAATGGAAGAAACGCTCGAGGGCGAGTTGCTGCGCCGCGGCCTGAAGCGGTTCGATTCCCAGCGGACGACGCCGAGCTATGTCATCCTGACGCGCGAGATGAGTGCTTCGATCGGGCCAGTGACGTCGAACTTTGAAGTGCGCCCGCTGCCGCCGCGCGAGGGGGACAAGGACTTCGTCCACATCCTCGGCGCCTTCGACGGCGACACGTGTGTTGCCCGCGCCAGACTCCACGCCTTCGACGGCGTCGGCCTGCTCTGCGGGGCGTTCACCGACGAGCGCTACCACCGGCAGGGGGCGCAGTCGCTGCTGATCGAAGCACGCTTGCGCCTGGCGAAGGAACTCGGATGCGATCTTGCGGTGAGCGAGACGCTGTCGATCCTTCACTCCTCGCTCGGGAACCTGAAGCGTGCGGGATTTGTGCCGGCGTTCACGAAGCGGGTCTATCGGTCGGAGAAGAGCGAGGTTGTAATCCGAGCGTCGTCTGGCGGAAGGACGTCATGCTGAGCGAAGCGAAGGGTGACGACTCCGGCGCGCTTTCTGCAACAGACAGTGAATCACTGACCATGGACAAATCCACCCCGCCCGCTGAAGCGGGCTCGCTAACGGGTTTCCGTCATTTCGCATCGATCGCCCCGACGGGTATCTTCCCGTCGTGATGTCCATCGCCATCGACAAGTTGCGCGGGTATGCGTCGTGGGTGCTCGCGCTTGTGATCGGGTATGCGGTCAGCCTGGCCCTTGGTGTGCCGGACCAGCCGGGGTTCAGCGCGAGTTTGCTACAGCAGCACAACGTGGCGCTGGCGCTGGTTGCGGTGATCGTGGCGATGGTGGCGTCGTACGCGGTGGCGTGGGTGATTGCCGGTCGCCTGAATGCGGATTTGCCGCTGGCGTCGGCGGCGTTGTCGCTGGTGCCGTTCTCGATGCGGGCCGGGCCGACGTTCTATGTGCTGAAGCTGTCGGGCCAGCGGGGCGTGTATCTCACGCTGGCGATCGAAACCGCGATCCTTTTCGCGCTCTTCGTCGGCCTGTGGTTCGCGACGAGTCCGCTTCGCAAGTACGCCGCCACGCCGGCGATCGGCCCCGTTGATCCCAAGAAGCTTGACGACCCGACCGACGATCCCACACGCGACGAGCCGATTGATCAGAAGCTGCTGGCGCTGCTGTCGCAGGCGATCATGATGGCGTTCGTCGTGCTGCTGGTCGCACGGGCGGACGCCCGGCAGCAGGCGCTGTTCGCCGTGCTGCTCGGTTCGACGGCGGCGGCATGGTGCGCGCACCGGTTCATTCCGGCCGGCAGTGCGATCTTCTTCTGGCTCGGGCCGGCTGCGGTGGCGATCGTCGGCTACCTCAGCGGCTATTTCTCCGGTGCGCCCGGCATCGAGATCGGCGACGCTCAGCATTACTTCGCCGCTCTCGCCAGGCCGTTGCCCGTCGATTACGTCAGCACCGGCATTGCCGGGGCGATATGGGGTTTCTCGATGCGACGCGAAGCGCAACTCGCCGCGGCGCGAGACAAGCGAAAAAGCCGAAGGAACGGTCGCGTCGGCATGAGGGGGGCGGTTCAGTGGGGATGGGGTGGAGTGGTTATGTAGTGATGTGGTTCAGTGATGAGATCGTACTTTGGCCAGACCACAGAACCACGTGACTACTGAACCGCTGAACCACGTCACCGAACCAGCGACTTCGTTGCAGCGTGGCGACGTTCACTTCCTGTGTCGCGCGAGTGCTTCGACGCATTCGTCAACCGTGGACACCAGCGTTACCGAGTCAAGCGTGCCCTTGCGGTAGAACTTCTGCTCGATGCCCTGCTGGAACAATTCGATCAGTGGATTCCAGAAACCATCGACGTTCAGGAGGAGGATCGGCTTGGCGTGCATGTTGAGCTGCCGGGCGACCCAGATTTCGATCAGTTCTTCCAGCGTGCCGAGCCCGCCGGGCAGGGCGACGAAGGCGTCGCCGCGCGTGTCGAGCAGGTGCTTGCGCTCGCGCATGGTTTCGACCACCACCAGTTCGTCGCAGGCGTGATCGGCGCAGCCCTGATCGACGAAGTACTTGGGCGTAATCCCCACCACCCGGCCGCGATTCGCCCGCGCGCATCGGCGCAGGCACCCATCGGCCCGACCGCGTTGCCGCCATAGACGAGCGTCCAGCCGCGTTTGGCGATGGACGCGCCGAGCGCAGTCGCGACGTCGAAATACCTGCGGTCGACCTTGGTGCTGGAGGCGCTGAAGACGGTGATGTGCATGAGAAAGGGGATAGGGGTTAGGGGCGAGGGGATAGGGTGAGAAGACAGAAGACTACTTCTGTCGGTCCAGGGTGCAACACGGAGTCGCGTGGTGCGAGCCAGCGACTTCGTCGCCACATGCCTCGCCCCTCGTCCCTATCCCCTTGTTGTGCGTGTGCTCGTTTGCCGCATGCCACGGACTGTCGCAGCGCGCGCCGTTGCGGCCTTCAGATCGCGTGCAAGAATCGGCGGCGCAACTCGTTCGCTCGTGTACCGCTGCCTCTGTCTGGAGGACCTTGCCGTGCCTACCGCGATCGCCCCGAAACGCCCGCCCCTGCCGTCGGACGACAAACGTTGGAAGATTCTCGACGCGACCATGCGTCGTCACGGCTACGCCGGCCACTCGCTCATCGAATGTCTGCATCAGGCGCAGGAGAGCTTCGGCTTCCTCGATGAAACCACGATGCGCTTCGTCTCCGGCTCGCTGAACGTGCCGCTGAGCAAAGTGTTCGGCGTCTCGACGTTCTACCACTTCTTCCAACTCAAGCCGCAGGGCGAGCACACGTGCGTCGTGTGCCTTGGCACGGCCTGCTACATCAAGGGCGGACAGCAGGTGCTGGAAACCGTCGGCAAGGCGTTCGACGTCGAGCCGGGCCAGACCACGTCGGACAAGAAACTCAGCCTGCTCGCGGCCCGCTGCATCGGGGCGTGTGCGCTGGCGCCCGCCAGCGTGCTCGACGGCGAAGTGCTCGGCAAGGCCGGGCCGGCGGTGGTGCTCGAAAAGACGAAGGCCAAGGTCGCTCAGCCGAAGGTGGACCATGCAGCTTGAAGAACTCAAGGACAAGGCCGACGAACTCCATGCCAAGCACAAGGGCAAGCACTGCCTGCGCGTCTGCATGGGCACGGGCTGTCTGTCGAGCAAGTCGGACCAGATCAAGACCGCGCTCGAAACCGAAGTGAAGAGCGCCGGCTGCGGCGACACCGTCGAGGTCAAACGCGTCGGCTGCTTTGGCCTGTGCGCGATGGGGCCGATGGTCAGCGTCGACGACGGCAAGACGCTCTACAAATCCGTCACGCCCGACAACGCGCAGGCGATCGTGCAGGGCGTTCAGAACGAGCGGCCCGTGCAGCACCTCGTGTGCGACACGAACGTGCCGTTCTTCCAACGCCAGCAGAAGATCGTCCTCGAAAACGCCGGCCGGGTCGATCCGGAAGATGTGGAAGACTACATCGCCTCGGGTGGCTACCAAGCCCTGCTGAAGGCAGTTACCGAGATGACGCCGGCGCAGGTGGTCGAGCAGATCACGATCAGCGGCCTGCGCGGCGCGGCGGCGCGGGCTTCCCGACGGGCTTGAAGTGGTCGACCGTCGCGAAGTACTCCGCCGCCCAGAAGTACGTCATCTGCAACGGCGACGAAGGCGACCCCGGCGCGTTCATGGACCGCAGTGTCATGGAAGGCGATCCGCACCGCGTGCTCGAAGGCATGGCCATCGCGGGCTACGCGGTCGGCGCGACCAAGGGCTTCGTCTACGTGCGAGCCGAATACCCGTACGCCGTGAAGCGTCTGAAACTTGCCATCAAGCAAGCCGAGCGGCAGGGACTGCTCGGGCCGAACATCGGCGGCACGACGTTCGGCTTTACGATCGACGTGCGCCTCGGCGCCGGCGCGTTCGTGTGCGGTGAAGAGACCGCGCTCATCGCGAGCGTCGAAGGCAACCGAGGCCAGCCGCGTCCGCGTCCGCCATTCCCGGCCGAGCGCGGGCTGTGGGGCTGCCCGACGCTCATCAACAACGTCGAAACGATGGCCAACATCGCCCCGATCGTGAAGAACGGCGGCGCGTGGTACGCGGGCATCGGCACGGAAAAGTCCAAGGGCACGAAGGTCTTCGCGCTGGCCGGCAAGATCGTCAACAACGGTCTGATCGAAGTGCCGATGGGCATCGCGCTCCGCGAAGTCATTTACGACATCGGCGGCGGCATCCCGGACGGCCACAAGTTCAAGGCCGTCCAGACCGGCGGGCCGTCGGGCGGCTGCATTCCCGAGCAGCACCTGGACATGCCGGTGGACTACGAATCGCTCGCGAAGGTCGGCTCCATCATGGGCTCGGGCGGCATGATCGTGATGGACGACACGTCCGACATGGTCGACGTCGCCCGATTCTTCATGGACTTCTGCATGAGCGAATCGTGCGGCAAGTGCGTGCCGTGCCGCGTGGGCACCGCGCAGATGCACGACCTGCTGAAGAAGATCATCGCCGGCGAGGCCGAGCCGCGCGACCTCAAGCTGCTCGAAGAACTGTGCGACATGGTCCGCAGCACTAGCCTGTGCGGTCTGGGCATGACGGCCCCGAATCCGGTGCTGAGCACGCTGCGCTACTTCCGTCACGAGTACGAGAGCCGGATCAAGACAGACGACAACCGAACGGCGCTGCACGTGCTGTCCAGCAGTGACGGCAAGGCCGCCGCGCGTCCGACCACGGAGGCCGCCCGATGACACCCGCCACCACCGCAACCCCCGCTGCTCGTCCGTCGGTCGCAGTTGTCACGCTGACGATCAACGGCAAGCCCGTCTCGGGCCGCGCCGACGAAACCATCCTCGACGTCGCGCGAGAACGACATCCACATCCCCACGCTCTGCTTCCTCGAAGGCCTGAGCGGCTGGGGTGCGTGCCGGCTGTGCCTCGTCGAGATCAAGGGAACGCCCAAGCTGTTGCCGGCCTGCGTGACCAAGGTCGTCGAAGGCATGGACATCACCACGCACTCCGAGCGATTGCACAAGTATCGCCGCACGGTGCTGGAGATGCTGTTCGCCGAGCGGAACCACGTGTGCGCCGTCTGCGTCAGCAACGGCCACTGCGAACTTCAGGCGCTGGCGCAGGAGCACGGGCTCGATCACGTGTCGATGCCGTACCGCTTCCCGAAGATGGAGTTCGACTCCAGCCACGACCTGTTCCGCCTCGATCACAACCGCTGCGTGCTGTGCGCGCGGTGCATCCGCGTGTGCGACGAGATCGAAGGCGCCCACACCTGGGACATGCGCGGCCGCGGCGTGGATAGCCGCGTGGTGGTCGACCTCGGCATCCCGTGGGGCGAAAGCGAATCGTGCACCGCGTGCGGCAAGTGCGTGCGCGTGTGCCCGGTCGGTGCGCTCACCCGCAAGGGCACGGGCGTGGCCGAGATGGTGAAAGACGCCGACTTCCTGCCGTACTTGGCGGCGCGGCGCAGCAACCACAACGGCGGATGAAGGACGTACCGGTACTGCGTATTGCGTAGTTCAGGCCGAGAACTGTGGCGTGAACTACGCAATACGCAGTACGAAGTAGAAGTTTGCGATCGTCGGCACGTGAACCTGAAACGAGGCCCTCCCCATGCCCTCTTCCAAAGTCAAACTCGCCACGATGTGGCTCGACGGCTGTTCGGGCTGCCACATGTCGTTTCTCGACATGGACGAACTGCTGCTGGAGATCGCGCCGCTGATCGAGCTGGTCTGGAGCCCGATCGTCGACGTCAAGCCGTACCCGGACCAGATCGACGTCATGCTCGTCGAAGGGGCCGCCTCGACCGATGAGGATTGCCACAAGCTGCGCGAGTTCCGCAAGCGGGCGAAGTTGATGGTGGCGTTGGGCGACTGCGCCGTCACCGGCAACGTGCCGTCGATGCGGAACGGCTTCAAGCTGAAGGAAGTGTTCGACCGCGCCTACGTCGAGAACGCCACCGTGCAGGCGGGCCAACCCACGATGTGCCTGCCCGTGCTCGAAAAGCACGCGAGGCCCATCCACGAGATCGTGCCGATCGACCTGTTCGTCCCCGGCTGCCCGCCGCCCGCGTCGGCGATCTACCAGGTGCTGTCGGACTTGCTCAACGGCAAGACACCGGAACCGACGAAGGTGACGAGGTTTGGGAAGTGAATGTGGAGTGTCGAATGTGGATTGTCGATTCGCGATGAACACTGACCCTTCGAATCCGACACTCGACATTCAACGCTCGACAATCGCCTCGGCAACAGACCACTGACAACGGACAAAGCCATGCCTCGCGAAATCCTGATCGACCCCGTCACCCGCATCGAAGGTCACGCCAAGATCACGCTGCGCCTCGACGACGACGGCGAAGTCTCCGACGCGATGTTCCACGTCACGCAGTTCCGCGGCTTCGAGAAATTCGCCGAAGGCCGGCCCATGACCGAGATGCCGGCGCTGATGGCGCGCACCTGCGGCATCTGCCCGGTGAGCCACCTCATCACCGGCGCCAAGGCGTGCGACGCGCTGCTCGCCGTCGAGATTCCGCCGACGGCCGCCAAGTTGCGGCGCATCCTGCACCTGGCCCAGAACATCCAGTCGCACGCGCTCAGTTTCTTTCACCTGTCGGCCCCGGACTTCGTCCTCGGCTTCGATTCCGATCCGGCCAAGCGGCACGTGTTCGGGCTGGCCGAGGTGAACCAAGCCGCGGCCCGCGACGGCATCCGGCTGCGCTCGTTCGGGCAGCAGATCATCGAAGTGCTGGGCGGCAAGAAGATTCACCCGTCGTGGACCGTCCCCGGCGGCGTGAACGACCCGATCACGGCGGCCGACCGCGACAAGATGCTGGCGATGATCCCGGAGATGTTCGACATCGCCACGCGGACCATCAAGTGGTTCAAGTCCGTCATCGACAAGTTCCCCGACGAGGCCGCCACCTTCGCGAACTTCCCCAGCTATTTCATGGGCACCGTCACCCCTGAGGGCGACCTCGAACATTACGACGGCGGCCTGCGCATGGTCGACTCGGCCGGCAAGATCATCTTCGACCACTTGCCCGCCGAGCGCTACCATGAAGTCATCGGCGAAGCGGTCGAGCCGTACTCGTTCATGAAGTTTCCGTACTACAAGGGGCTGGGCTATCCGGACGGCATGTACCGCGTCGGGCCGCTGGCGCGGCTGATCGTCGCCGACCGCTGCGGCACCGAGCGGGCCGACATCGAACTGAAAGAGTTCCGCCAGCGTTTCGGCCGCGTGCCGACGAGCAGCCTGCTCTATCACTATGCACGGCTGATCGAGATCATCTACGGCATCGAGATCATCAAGCGTCTGCTCGAAAGCGACGACATCCTCGACAAGCACGTCCGCGCTCGTGCCCGTCCGAACCGCCGCGAAGGCATCGGTGTGGCCGAGGCGCCGCGCGGGACGCTGATCCACCACTACAAGATCGATGAGAACGGGCTCATCACCTGGGCCAACCTCGTCATCGCGACCGGCCACAATAATCTGGCGATGAACCGCGGCATCCTCCAGGCAGCCAAGAAGTTCGTCGACGGGAAGAACGTGAAGGAAGGCGCGCTCAACCGCGTCGAGCACGTGATCCGCTGCTTCGACCCGTGCCTGAGCTGCGCGACTCACGCCGTCGGCCAGATGCCGCTGCGGATCGAACTCACCGATGTGAAGGGCAAGGTGCTCGATGTCGTGGAACGGGCGTGATGTGCCGCGTGTTCTGCTCATTGGCTACGGCAACGACCTGCGCCGCGATGACGGCGTCGGCGTGTTCGTCGCGAAACAACTGGAAGAGCACGCCCCGACCTGGACGGTGATCGTTGCGCGGCAACTGCTACCCGAGCACGCCGAGCAGGTGGCCGAGGCGGACTTGGTCGTCTTCATCGACGCGGCCGTCGACGTGGAAGCGGGCACCGTCCGCTGGACGAAGGTTCTGCCCGCGCCGCATGCCCAGCTGCATGCCCATCGGCTCGATCCGCCAGGCTTGATCGCACTGGCTGGCGAAGCGCTCGGCCGAGCGCCGTCGGCGTGTTGGCTGGTGCGGATCGGCGCGGCCTCGCTCGATCTGGGTGAATCACTCTCGCCCGTCGTCGCGGCGGCTGCGCGGCGCGTGGTCAAACGCATCCCGCAGGTCATCCGAAGTGAAGTACAATCGGTGACGCATGCATGAACTGTCGCTGGCCGAGTCGATCCTTCAGATCGCGCAGGCGCACACGCCCCCCGGGGCGACGCTGCTGAGCGTCAAACTGCGGGCCGGCCCCCGCCGGGCGATCGACCGCGACGCCATGCAGACCTGCTGGGCCGCCCTCGCGGCCGGCACGCCGTTTCCTAACGCTCGACTCGATTTGCTACTGGAGCCTTGGTCGCTCGCGTGCGAATCGTGCGGTCACACCTGGACCAGCGACGACGTCGCGCTAACCTGTCCTACCTGCGGCCAGGCGCGCCAACCCCCACCGGCGGCAACGATCTTCAGGTAGTATCGATCGAGGTGGAGTGAGTCGGCATCTTCTTCGCGGTGCAGTCAGCGGGAACGCATCATGGAAATCCAGGTCGTTGAGAACGTCACGAAGTTGAACGACGAGATCGCCGCGCTGAACCGGGCCAGCTTCGCGTCGGCCAGGGCGCGGGCGGTGAACCTGATCGGCGCGGTCGGCAGCGGGAAGACGGCGCTGGTCGAAGCGACGTTGCCGCCGCTCACGCGACAGGGCAAGAAGGTGGCTGTCGTCGTGGGCGACCTGGCCACCAGCCGCGATGCCCAGCGAATCGGCCACGGCACCGATCACGTCGTGCAGGTGAACACCGGCAAGACCTGTCACCTTGAAGCGCACCACGTTCGCCGGGCGATCGAGAAGCTCGACCTGCCCTCGCTGCGGCCCGACCTCGTGCTGATCGAAAATGTCGGCAACCTCATCTGCCCGGTCGGGTTTGACCTGGGCGAGTCGCGCAAGGTGGGCGTCTTTAGCGTCATGCACGGCGACGACAAGCTCGCCAAGCACCCGCAGGCGGTAATGGCGTGCGACGTGCTGGTGCTGACGGCCATCGACATGCTGCCCCACGTGCGGTTCGATCTGGACGCGTTCCGGGCCGAGGCGAGGCAGCTCAATCCGAAGGCGGCGCTGCTCGAAGTGTCGAGTCGGACGGGTGCCGGACTGGACCCATTCGTCCGTTGGTTGCTCGACGATTGAATCCAATCGATGCGATTTCATCGCTTCTTGACACCCTGCGCACAGGTACTTAGCGTCGTTCGGTCCGGTCGCGTACAATCGTGCAGGTCGTGGCCGATCAGAGGGTTTCTGGCTTCTCGCCAGCGCGTGCGTCGCGTCACTCAACGGAGCTTGGGATGTCCGCCTATCAATCACCGCTGTCGATCACCGAAGTCAAAGACGTTCGCGTCGTCGAATTCACTGCCAACAAGATTCTGGATGAGGCGAACATCAAGGAGATCGGCGACGCCATCGGCGGACTGGTGGACGACCGCGAGCAGCCGCGCCTGCTGGTGGACTTCTCGCACGTCGATCACCTCAGCTCGGCCGCGCTGGGCATGCTGATCAATGTGAACTCCAAGATTCGCGCGAAGAACGGCATGCTGCGGCTGTCGAACATCAAGCCGCA
Organism: Tepidisphaeraceae bacterium; assembly: GCA_047600945.1. GTDB lineage: Bacteria > Planctomycetota > Phycisphaerae > Tepidisphaerales > Tepidisphaeraceae > JASGKC01. The sequence goes on from JASGKC010000001.1 coordinate 1,116,909, forward strand.
GATTCGCGAAGTGTTCGTCATCACCAAGCTCGACAAACTCTTCAAGATCCTGCCGACCCGCCAGGAAGCGCTCGACAGCTTTACCGGTCCGGGTTGAGCGACGGGGCGGTTCGGTGCGTCGTGGGTTCAACCGGCTCCAAGTCGTTTCTTTCAGCAAGACATGCCCGCCGATGTCGTCCTGCACTTCGTCTTCCCGTCTGTCTTCGCGCCGATGCGTGAAGTGCAGCGGCAGATCATCTCCGCCGTGGAGTCGCAGAGGTTCGACGACGACAGCCTGTTCGCGATCAAGATTTCACTGGAAGAGGCGCTGGTGAACGCGGTCAAGCACGGCAACAAGCTCGACCCGAAGAAGACGGTGACGGTCGACCTGAAAGTGAACCCGCAGGAGTTCTGGATCAAGATCCACGACCAAGGCGCGGGTTTCGATCCGAGCAAGGTTCCGGACCCGTTGGCCGACGAAAACCTTGAAAAGCCTAGCGGCCGCGGCTTACTGCTGATCGGCAACTACATGACTACCGCCAAGTACACCGATGGCGGGCGCTGTCTGACCATGACGAAGAAAAATGGGTGCTGCTGAGGCAATTCGTTCACGGGCCGGTATCACCCACGCGTCTTAACCCACATCCACCACAGCGCCGCTACCCACAGCAAATAGACGACGATCAGGCCCCAGAAGAGTTTGGGGCGTGCCACGAAACGCGGACGTTCGGACGATGGCGCATTGGGATCGGGCGAGTCGGTGGGCATCCAAGTGTCGTGATACCGCGTGACGTCGCGCGAGGGAAGTTCGCGCGCTGGCAAATCACAGCGGACCGACCGATCACATCGCGCAGTTCCCTCTCCCTCCGCGAGAGGGTAAGGGTGAGGGAGAAGTTGCGAACGGCGCTTGAACAACGCCCTCACCCCGACCCTCTCCCGAAGGGAGAGGGAGAAAGACGGACAGCGAGTCGTTCCAAAATGTCCAGCCGCGAGCTTGTTCGCGCCGTGCGCTTCACCAAAGAAAAACCGCGAGCAAGCTCGCGGTTGCGTGGTTGTTTCAGTTGGCGGCCGAGTTCACTTCAATGCGATTCGGTAGTCCTCGAACGCTTCCCGGAACTCGAACACGTCCCGGAAGTCTTCAATCGAGTCCTGCGGCTGCTTCTGGAGCAGCCCGGCCCGGATCATCGCGAAGACGATCTGGCCGAAATCGTACGTGCTGCGGATGTTCCAGCCGGCCAGCACCGTGCGGGCCATCCGGCCCCACTGGTCCTGGGCGAATTCCTTCAAACCGACGGCCAAGTCCTGCCCGGACACGTGGCGATTGCGGCGGACGCCGTCGCGAGAGGGCGCGCCGTGCACTTTGTGCGCCGTGTGCTGAAGCCCGTTTTGCACGAACCAGAACGCGTCGATCGGGTAATTCCCGATCTCGACCGCTAATTGTTCGACGGTCCGCACGAATGTCGCTTCTTCGGCCGTGGGCATGGGCCGCATGCTAGCAATCGGAATGTCAACTCTGCAAGAAAACTCTTTCGCGACTCGGTATTTTCGGGCGATTTGCCACATCGCGTTGTGGATCGCTGCCACGCGCGATGCTTCAATGCGAAGCGTTCACGCGCGTCCAATCGGAGACCAACGCGAAACCCGCAGTCAGGACTTTCCTGAAGCGAGTGCGATTCCGTGACATCGAATGCGCGGTCGTGGCGTCCACTGAGGAGGCGGCGTTGTTGAGAACGGACCCGACTGGCCGATAATCGGGAACAAGGTTCGTTCTCTGGACAATCGTCCGTGCCGGCGGGTGGCCGACGCGGACGAACAATCGAATGGACATCGAACCAGCCGCTCGCCGGAGTGCGGACGGACTCAGCGTCGAAGTAACCGGAACCGCAGCATGAATCGAACGAACTTTACGATCCGATCTTTCCGCTCCCTCGTCCTCGCCGGCGCCGTCCTTGCGACGCTCGCGGCCGGTTCCGTCGGCTGCCGTTCCGATCGCGTGCCCGGCTTCGACCCGCGCACGCTCGATGTCTCGAAGCGCGAGACGACCGCGGCGCAGGGCCTTGCCCCGAGCCAGGCCGTCATCATCCCGCAGTCGGCCGACGAGACGCTGTTCAACAAGAACGCCAAGCGCGACGAGCTGGCCGGGCACTACAAGAGCGATCCGATGCTCCAGTCGCTGTCGGCCGTGCCGCGCGTGATCCAGGTCGACCTCCGCACTGCCATCCAGCGTGCGGTCGTGAGCAACCTCGACGTCCGCGTGGCCGCGTTTCAGCCCGGAATTGATGAGGCCCGCGTGACCGAAGCCGAGGCGCGGTTCGATCCGACATTCATCACGAACGTTGGGCTGACACGCGATCGATCGGTCAACTTCTCCAACAGCTTGTCGGCGCGCAGAACCGTCTCTGGACGGCAACGTTCGAAACGGGTTTCCAGCAGTTGCTTGAAAGCGGTGGACAGCTCAAGACAACCTTCAATTACAGCTTTTACGACTACCCGGATTCGGCCAGTGTGCTTAGTTCCGGCGAACGCCGCCAATTCTACGTGGCCGACCTCGGTGTCGAACTGACGCAACCGCTACTCCGCGATTTCGGCAACGAGATCAACCGCGCCCGTATCGACATCAATAAGAACAACCAGCACATCTCCGTGCTGGAGTTTCGCAATACGCTGGAAGATCAACTCACCAAGCTCGAACAGACTTATTGGCAGCTCGTTCAGGCCCAGCGCGAAGTCGAGATTCAGCAGGAACTGCTTCAGCGCACGATCGACACAGCCGTCATCCTGGCGCTGCGTCAGAATCAGGACGTAACGCGCGTGCAGCTCGCGCAGGCGAACTTCGCGATTGAACAGCGCCGGGCGCAACTCGTCCGGGCTCGGGCCCGCGTGGCCGACCTGTCCGACCAGATGAAAGTGTTCATGAACGATCCATCGGTCCCGGCCGCCGGTCAGGACCTCGTCCTACCCTCCACGCCGCCGGTGCTCGATCAGATCATCTACAGTCCGCACGATGTCGTCGTCGAAGCCAACCGCTACCGCCCCGAGGTCGGACAGCAATTGCTCCGCGTGGACTCGGCGCTCATCGCTCTGAATGTCGCGAAGAACAACAAGCTTCCCAGGCTCGACCTGACCGGTCGTGTCAGCGTTCAGCAGGTGAACGCCAGCAGCATGCTCAGTCCTGTGGTCGATCTGTTCGACGTCGAGCAAAACTGGCAGGGCGCGGCCTCGATCCAGTTCCAGTTCGAATATCCGCTCGGCAATCGTGCCGCCCTCGCGATCGAGAAGCGGGCCGGCCTACAGTACGAGCAGGCGCTCGTGCAGTACCACCAGCTTTCACTGAAGGTCACGAACGAGACCACGCAGGCATTGCGTGAGGTCGACACCACCTACAATGAGATCGCCCGCACGAAGCAGGAGCGTTTCGCGGCGGCCGAGGCGTTGCGGGCGTTGCAGGTGCGTGAAGACAACAACGAGCCGCTCACGCCGCAGTTCGTCGACCAGAAGCTGCGCCAGCAGGAACAGCTCGCACAGGCCCAGCGCGACGAGGCCGCCGCCATCAGCAACTACAACATCGCGCTGGCCACGCTCGAACGGGCCAAGGGCACGCTGCTGCGGTACAACAACGTGACATTGCAGGAAGAGTCGCTGACGAAGAAATGAGCGGACCAAAAACTTGTGAATCACGCGGGACGCGCCGGTTTCGGCGCGTCTCGTTGTTTTTGGCCTTCATCACGGCACAACCGGCTCTGGCATTCGAGGATGCCGGAAAAACCGCAGTGAAACACACGTCGATCGGCGCCTGCGACGCATGTTCCGCTACGCAATCACACCGGGCCGTGGTACGAATGACGGCATGACCAACCATGCCCGGCGGACGGTTTTGTGTGCGGGCTTGCTCACGCTCGCGACAACGGGAATCCTGAAGGCGGCCGACGCGGTGATCGTCGAAGGCGATGCCCGCTTCACCGTTGTGACCGACAATTGCGTTCGACTCGAATACGCGCCCGGCGGCAAGTTCATTGACGACAAGTCGATGTTCGCCGTCAATCGCGACGCGCGGGCCGAGCATGTCGACGTCAAGCGGGACGGCAAGACGATCATCATCACCACGCCCGCGCTCACGCTGCGCTACACGCCGGACGGAAAGCCGTTCTCGCCCGAGAACCTGTCGGCCGACATCAAGGTCGAAGGCACGCCCAGCCACTGGACGCCCGGCCTGCACAACTCCGGCAACCTCGGCGGCACCGTCCGCACGCTCGACACCTACGACGGCGGTGGCGACCTCGGCCAGGGCCTGCTCTCGCGCGACGGCTGGTACGTGCTCGACGATTCGCACTCGGCCCTCTTCACCCAGGACTGGGTCCGCGCCCGCCCGCAGGACGCCGGCACCGACTGGTACCTCTTCGCCTACGGCCGCGACTACCGCGCGGCGCTGAAGTCACTCACCGCCATCGGCGGCGCGGTGCCGATGCCGCGGAAGTACGTGCTCGGCACGTGGTACTCACGCTATTGGCCCTACACGTCGGATGAGTTCCGCGCCATCGTGAAGGAGTACGAGCAGCACGACTTCCCGCTGGACATGATGGTGCTCGACATGGACTGGCACCGCGACGGCTGGACCGGCTACTCGTGGAACCGCGAATTGCTGCCCGACGCGGAGGGCCTGCTAAAGTGGCTGCACGAGCAGGGCCTGCACGTCACGCTGAATGATCACCCGGCCGACGGACTCAAGCCGCACGAAGACGCTTACCCGGCGTTCATGCGCGCCATGGGCGAAGATCCCGCGTCGAAGCAGACGATTCCGTACGACGCCGGCAACCAGAAGTACCTGACGACCTTCTACGACACCGTCATGCGGCCACTCGTGAAGGACGGCGTCGACTTCTGGTGGCTCGACTGGCAGCAGTACCCGAACACGCGCAGCATCCCGTCGCTGACGAACCTGTTCTGGCTGAATCACTTTTACTTCCAGCGCACCGGCGAAGACGACCGCCGCGGCCAGATCTTCTCGCGGTGGGGCGGGTGGGGCAGTCATCGCTATCCGATCCAATTCTCGGGCGACGCCTCGACGGCGTTCCACATGCTGGCATTCGAGGTGCCGTTCACATCGACCGCCGGCAACGTCGGGTGCTTCTTCTGGTCGCACGACATCGGCGGCCACAACATGGGTCGCAACGAAGAGTCCTACGCCCGCTGGTGCCAGTTCGGCGCGACGACCACGGCGCTGCGCTCGCACTCCACGCGCGACAAGAACATGGACCGCCGGCCGTGGGCGTATCCGAAGTACGTGGAAGACTCGATCCGCATCAGCTTCCACCTGCGCAGCACGCTGATGCCGTACGTCTACAGCGCCGTAGCGCAGTCGACGTCGCAAAGCGTGCCGCTGAACCGCGCGATGTACTTCGACTATCCGAACGAAGAGCGCGCGTATCACAGCTCACAGGAATACCTGTTCGGCGACCACCTGCTGGCCGCGCCGATCGCGATGCCGGGCGTCGGGCCGCGGCGCGTCGGGTGGCAGGCGGTCTGGTTCCCGCCGGGCGATGCGTGGTTCAATCTCTACACCGGCGAACACTACGAAGGCGGCACCGAACAACTCGTGGCGGCGGACATTGACGAGTCACCGCTGTACATGCGAGCCGGTGTTCCGCTGCCGATGCGGCCGTACTCGAATCGGCCCACGACGGCGCCGCTCGATACGCTCGTCCTCCGCTGTTATCCCGGCGCCGAAGGCAAGACCGGCACCTTCACGCTCTACGAAGATGACGGCGTCAGCGTCGGCTACACGCGCGGCGCGAGCGCGACCACGAAGCTCAGTTACACGTACGCGAACGGCACGGTGACGATCCGTGTCGAGCCGACCGAAGGAAAGTACGACGGCCAGCTCGAACAGCGGGCGATCACCGTCGAACTGCCCGCGACGGCCAAGGCGTCCAGCGTGTCGGCAGACGGCGCGGAATCGTCGTACGACGAGACGACGTTTACCAACACGATCAAGCTGCCGGCCCGATCGATCCGGCAGGGTGCGACGATCACCGTCGCGACGAAGCCGGCCGGCACCGAGGCGCTGCGCGACGCCGCCGCCGCCCGGCGTGGCGGGTTCACGAAGCAGGCCGACGCATCGCTCGCGCTCAAGCAGCGTCTGGCGAAGGCGCTGGCCGAGTCGAAGGACGAAGCCAACCTGCCGGCAGTGCTGGCCAGCTTCGGCATCGCGACGTTCGAGAAGAACGAAACGACTTACCGCTGGCCGGATGGCGGCACGTTCGGCCTGTACGCGCCGGAAGGGCTGATCGACAACGACCATGTCATTTACGCCGACGCCGGCGGCACGGACAAGACTGTTCCGACGAAGCTCCAACGCGACGCCACTGTCGGCGGCCTCGCGCCGCTGGATCGGCCCAAGTCGATGGGCACACTCCAGCCGACGGCGCGGTCGAAGACCGTCCTTTCGTTCAGCGTCGATGGCCGGCAGGTTTCACTGCCCGGCCAGGACACGCCGACCGACTTCGCGGCCAGCCCGCTGAATGTCGCGCCGAAGGCACACGTGACTGCGAGCACGGAAACGAATGACTCGCGTGCCGTCGGTGTGACCGACGGCATCGTCGACGGCTACCCGCACGTCCGCCGGCATGAGTGGTCGAGCGAGAGCGAGAAGGACGGCGCCTGGGTCGAACTGAAATGGGACGAGCCACAGCGGATCGACCGCGTCTGGCTGTTCGATCGTCCGAACGGCGCCGATCAGGTGACCGCCGGCGAAATCGTCTTCGACGATGGCAAGACGGTTTCGTTCAAAGCCTTGCCCAACGACGCCGCCAACGCCGCCGAGGTGAAGTTCGCCGCCCGGGAGACGCGCAGCCTTCGCATCCGCGTGAGCGACGTGAGCCGGCGCACCGAGAATATCGGACTGGCCGAGGTGGTCGTGCTGAAGGTCCTGCCTCGCTAGGCAGTGAAATGCAATAACTCGGCAATTGCGGGAAAATGGAACACTCCTTTGGGAAAATGTTTGCGTTTTTCCGCGGTCGGCTCTATCTGAGGCATAGTGATGAGCTGAGGCGCGGTCGGAGGCCTCGGGTCACGTTGTGCCCTCGAGATTCTGGAGTCGTCGATGCCCTGTCTGAAGTCAGCGCGCGCTCTGCGTCGCGCCTGTGTCGCCGTCGTTCAGGCGGTTGCGGGCCGGTCGGTCGTTGGAAAGCCGTCCGCGCGCCTTACCCGGCCGTTCGTCGGTCCGGAGCACCTCGAACAGCGCCGACTGCTGGCCACGCTGGCCCTCAACAACCAGTCGCAGAGTTACACGACGCTTCCGGACACCACCGTCACCATGACGGGCCGGTCGGAACTGCACATCACCAGCGGCACGACGCCGGTCACGGGCAGCGTCTTCAACCTCAACTCCACCGACGCGTGGCTCTTCTTCGAGAACATCAAGCCGTCGGTCGTCAACTCGACGTATCGCACGCAGATCCTCGTGAACGGCGCAACTGCGGTCAGTGGCACGAACGTTCGCATCGTCGAGTACGGCATGGGTGCGGTGGTCATCCCGCACACGCCGACGTTCCAACCCCTCACCACCTACACGGGCCCGAACTTCACCGGCACGGCGCGGTCGTTCAGCCAGTACACGATCTTCAACACCAGCGGCGAACTCGTCGAACAGTTCGATAACATCAGTTCGTTCAAGCTCCGTCGCGGCTACATGGCGACGGTGGCGACGAAAACCACCGGCAGCGGTTCCAGCAAGGTCTACATCGCGGCCGACAACGACCTCGACATTTCGCTGCTCCCCACCGCGTACGACAACAACATCGAGTTCATTCGCGTGGTGCCGTGGCGCTGGGTTTCCAAGAAAGGCGCGAGCGACCTCGGCCCGACCACGTTGAACGCGCAGTGGTTCTACAACTGGAACAACAACCAGTCGTCCAGCCTGGATGCCGAGTACGTGCCAATCCGCCAGCAGTTGTACTGGCCCGGCCTGCCCGGTGAGACGCAGAAGGACGTCACGGCCGTCCTGGGTTTCAACGAGCCGAACAACCCGGTGGAGGATTCGTACACATCGCTCGGGAACGGCTCCGTGACCGCGGCGCTCGACTACTGGCCGAACCTGGAAGGGACCGGCCTGCGCATCGGCGCGCCGGCCGTCACCGACGGCGGGAAGTCGTGGCTCTACTCGTTCATGGACGGCGCGATTGCGCGCGGCCTGCGCGTCGACTTCATCCCCATCCACATGTACATGGCGGGCCAGACCGCCAGCTCGCTCTACAACTGGCTGAAGGACATCTACGACCGCTATCACCTGCCTGTCTGGGTGACGGAGTTCAACAACGGCGCCAACTGGACCACCGCGGCCGACCCGACTTACGCCGAGAACGCCACCGCGATCAACAGCTTCATCCAGATGATGGACGACACGCCGTGGATCGAGCGATACGCGGTCTACAGTTCGGTCGAATGGATGCGGCAGATGACCTACGACACCGGTGGCCTGACGCCGGCGGGGCAGGCGTACTACGACAATTCGTCGCCCATCAGTTACGTGCAGGAGGAGATTCCGAACAATAACACCGGCAGCCGGAACATTGTTCGCCTGCCGATGGACGGCAACCTTCTCGACGCATCCGGCTACGGCAACAACGGCGAGGGCCTCGGCGGCATCGCCTACACCGCCGGCCAGCGCGGGCAGGCGGTCACGCTCGATGGCGCGACCAGCTTCATCAAGCTCCCGTCGAGCATGGCCAACAGCAACGCGTTCACGTTCGCCGCGTGGGTCTTGTGGGACGGCGGCGCCGCGAACCAGCGCGTCTTCGACTTCGGCGACGACACTACGAAATCCATCTGGCTCGCGCCGACGCACAGCGCCACCGGCAACATGCGCTTCGGCATCCGCAACGGAAGCGCGGCCAGCCAGTTCATTGAAGCCCCGACGGCGCTGCCGAGCGGCAGCTGGCAACACGTGGCCGTCACCATGCAGGGCACCACCGCGAAGCTGTATCTCAACGGCGTGCAGCAGGCGACCGGCACGCTGACCACGTCGGCCGTCTCGCTCACGGCCAACAACTTCCTCGGCAAGAGCCAGTGGTCCAGCGATCCGCTCTTCAAGGGCAAGTTCGACGATGTTGTCATTGGCGACTTCGTCCTCACCGGCACGCAGATCGCGGCGCTGATGACCAACAATGCGCCGACCTTCAGTTCCAGCACCCTCACCCGCGGCCCCGCGTTGCGCGGCGTTGCCTTTAGCGCCAGCGTTTCCGGCTCGGCTAGTGATGCCGACGTCGGCGACAGCGTCACCTACGGCAAGGCCCACGGCCCGGCGTGGCTGACGATCGCGGCCGACGGAACCATTACTGGCACACCCACCTTCGCCGACACCGGCGCGCAGGAGTTCGTCCTCACGGCGACCGACGTCAACGGCGCGGTGTCGTATGCCACGCTTGTCGTCGAGATCGGTGAGACCTACTGGCGCGGCGACGTCAACAACAACTGGAACACCAACAACGCCGGCAACACCAACTGGGCGTCGAATTCCGCCGGCACCACCGACATCGGTTCGTTGCCGACCGAGTCGTCCGACATCGTGTTTGCCGCCACCGGTGCGAGCAACTTGCCCGGCACCGTGCTCGGCGCGAACACCTCGGTACGCAGCATCCGCGTCGCGACCACCACCGGCGTCACGATCGGCGGCACGAACAACCTAACCATTGGCGCGAACGGCCTGGTCACCGAAGCCGGCGCCGGCGCGACCACCATCAACACGCTGGGCCAGGTCATCCTCGGCGCGGATCAGATCTGGACGCACAACGCGACGACCGCGCTCACGGTGTCGTCCGTCATCGCCGGCATCGGCGCGCTGACGAAGGCGGGCACCGGCACGTTCTACCTGACGGGCGACAACCTCTTCACCGGCACGACAACGATTGCGGCCGGCATCCTCCAGTTGGGCGCGGGCGGTGCGACCGGCAGCCTCGTCAGCGACATCATCAACAACGGTCAGCTGATCGTCGACCGATCGACCGACACCACGCTGGCCGGCGTGATCCTCGGCAGCGGCTCGCTGGCGAAGTACGGCGCGGGTCGACTCATCCTCGCGGGCGTGAACTCGTTCAGCGGCGGGGCGACGATCGGCGCAAACGCCGGCGCGGGCGTCGTCCGCGCGACCGGCAACAACGCCCTAGGCACGGGCGCCGTCACGCTCGGCCCCGGAGGCAACGCGTCGACGGCACGCCTCGAGCTAGCCAACAACGTTACCATCCCCAACGCCATCTCGCTGGCCTTCCGCAACAACACCACGCCGGCCGTGCAGAACATCAGCGGCAACAACCGCCTGTCGGGCACGATCAGTTTGCAGGTGGGCGGATCGACCGTGATCTTCCAGTCCGATGCGGGCCTGCTCACGCTCGGCGCGATCACGTCTGCGGCCAGCGGCTCGCGCATCCCGACACTTACCGGCTCGGGCAACGGCCTGGTGAACGGCGTCATCTCCGACGGTTCGGGCGTCGTCGGCATCATCAAGAGCGGCGCCGGTACCTGGACGCTCAGCGCCGTGAATAGCTACACCGGCACGACGACCGTCACCGCCGGCACGCTGGCACTCGGCGCGGCCGACCGGATCGCGAACGCCTCCGGTCTGGTCCTGTCGGGTGGCACGCTCGCCACGAACGGCTACAGCGAAACGCTCGGCACGGTCGCGCTGTCGGCCAATTCCGCGATCAACTTCGGCAGCGGCACGAGCACGCTCAGCTTCAGCGGCCCCGGCACGTTCACGGCCGGCACGACGCTGAACATCACGAACTGGACAAGTGGTGCGGACCACCTGTTCATCGGCACGACCGCGAGCCTGACGGCTGCCCAACTGGCGCAGATCAGGTTCAACGGCACGACTGCGACGCAGCTGAGCACGGGCGAAGTGGTGCCCGTCAGTTCTGCAACGCCGACGATCTCAGTGGCAGCTGTCGCGAATCCGAATCCGGTCACTGGAACATCCGCGGCGTTGTCGGTTCTCGGCGCCGACGACGGTGGTGAGGCAAATCTCACCTACACGTGGTCGGTGCTGAGCAAGCCTACCGGTGCGAGCGATCCGATGTTCAGCCTGAACGGCACGAACGCCGCGAAGAGCAGTGTGGTCACCTTCAGCAAGGCCGGCACGTACACGCTGCTGGTCAGCGCGCTGGACGGCAGCGGCCTGGGCGTGAACAGCAGCGTGAGCGTGAACGTCAACCAGACGTTTGTTGGGATTGCCGCTGCCAGCGGCAGCATCGCGGCCGGCACGAGCATCGCGGTCACCGGGGCCGACCAGTTCGGCGGCGCGATGTCGCTGGGCGGAACGGCTACGTGGTCCAGCAGCGTCGGTTCGATCACGCAGTCCGGCATCTTCACCGCGCCCGTGAGCGGCGCGACGAGCAGTGTCATCACGGCCACCGTCGGCGCGAACACCTACACGACAACCGTCTCGATCGTCTCGGGTCGCGCGTGGTACAAGGCGGACGACGTCGGCGCGTCGCTGATCGACTCCTCCGGTTCAAACAACCATGCGACGCTGAACGGGTCGTACGGTTACGTCGGCGGTAAAGTCGGCAATGCACTCGCCCTCACTGGTGGCGCGGCCAGCATGCCCGAAGGCATCGTCAGTGGGCTGAGCGATTTCACGTTCTCGGCGTGGGTCTACCTGACGGCGAACTCCAGTTGGGCCCGCATTTTCGACTTCGGCACCGGCACCACCTCGAACATGTTCCTCACGGCCAACGCGGGCGGAAATAATGCGCTGCGCTTCGCCATCACCACCAGCGGCATCGGCGGAGAACAGAAAATCGACGGCAACTCGCTGCCGTTGAACACGTGGTCGCACGTGGCCGTCACGCTCGTGGGCGATGTCGGCACGATGTACGTCAACGGTGTCGCGGTCGGGACGAACACCAACATGACGCTGCGCCCGGCCAGCCTCGGCGACACGACCGGCAACTACTTCGGCGACTCGCAATACACGGCCGACCCGGCACTTGCGGGCCGACTGGATGACATCCGCCTCCTTGGCGCGGGCCTGAACGCAGCCGGCATCGCGGCGCTGCGCGACGCGTGGCAAGCGCCGACCATCGCGATCGGCGGCGCGGTGGCGTCGCCTTCTCCGGTGGTGAATGGGACAACGGCCGACCTCAGCGTGCTCGGCGTCAGCGCCGCGGGCGAGGCGGGCCTGACCTACACGTGGTCCGTCCTCGGCACGCCGCCGGCACCGGTAACGTTCAGCGCCAACGGCATCAACGCCGCGAAGAACACCACCGCCACATTCACGGCCGGCGGGACGTATGACTTCGTAGTCACGGTGACGAATGCACTGGGCGCGTCGGTCACCAGCACCGTGAGCGTCGATGTGACGCTGCCCGTGCCGCTGGCGAGCGTGACTGCATCGAGTGAAGCGTACGGTATCGCGACGCACACGCTCAGCTTCACGTTCGATCGCGACGTCGGCCCGCTCGACTGGTCGACGCTTGTCGATGTGAAGACGTCTGATGGCACAGTCACGGTGACGCCGAGTGGCTTCAACTATGACGCGCCGAGCAAGACGCTGACCGTTTCGCTCCCAGCCGGCATGGCCGACGGTTCGTACGTCGCGACGCTGCTCAAGGGCACGTGGCTGACCAATGACTACACGCTGTCGTTGGTCATGCTGGGCGGTGACGCCGACCGCAACGGCACGGTAAACTTTGCCGACCTTCTGGTGCTCGCGTCCAACTACGGCGGCTTGGATAAGACGCTTGCCGAGGGCGATTTTACGGGTGACGGCATCGTCAACTTCAACGACTTGCTCGTGCTGGCCGGAAACTACAACAAGACGCTGAGCGTGTTCTCATCGCAGGCGATTTCCTCGCCGTCGCAGGCATCGCGCGAATCGACGAACGACGCGAGCGTGGCGGCCGATGTGCTCGGATAATCCTCGCACCAAGGCATGTCAGGCGTTGATGAGCGTCATGCCGTAGCCCGGCACGTTCGCGGCGATCTTCTTGCCGCCCGTCGCGAGGATGTTCGTCGCCTGCGGCTCGGCCGTCAGGTTGATGACGGCCAACAGCTTGCGCTCCGCGTAGTACGCGCACTCGACGTTCACGTTGTCGCTGCGCCAGACGTCGAACGTCTTCTCGGCGCCGCCGGCCCAGAACAGTGCGCGGTGCAGCAGGCGATGGTTCGCCGGCGTGGCCTTGTGCCCGGCGAAGTAGACGCTGCGGCCCTTGTGGAACTGGCGCGTGGCGATGCGCACGTTCGCGCCCGTCGAGGCCAGCACGGTCGTCTGATCGTCGGTGACATACATTCCGTCGATCTCGCGGCCGAAGTCGGGTTTCACGGTCAGGTCTTCGGTGATGAAGTGGTTGGTCGCGACGTCGAACGGCATTTTGTTGCGCGGTCGAGTAGCCGAGTTCGCGATCGACGCCGAAGACGGAAGCCAACTGGATATGCGTGTGCGAGAAGCCACGGGCGGCCGACGGTTCGCCGATGCCGACGATGCCGCCGCCGTGCGCGACGAAGTCGCTGACGATCTCGACCACCTTCGCGTCGCGCCAGTAGCGGCCGCCCGTCCAGGCGTCGCCTTCCAGGCCGGCGTTGATGAGCACGTTCACGTCCGACGGGATGCCGCCGCGCAGGACGTCTTCAAAGCTGATGAACTGCGTCTGCACGGGCAGGCCGGCGACGGTTTCCATCGCTTCGTTGTAGTAGTTGCCCCGGTTGAAATGGCCGCAGCAGAGCCAGGCGCGCTTGTTGCCCCACGAGGTGAGGAACGCGACCTTCAGCGGCGCGGTGTAGGGCGCATCGCCCGCGTGCAGCGCCTTGAGCTGGCGGAACTCCATGCCGAGGTCGGCCACGTAATCGATGAAGGCCGGGTGGTTCTCGGCCAGGTGCAGGTAGCCGCCGAAGCCGATGCGGTCGATCTTCGCGCGAAGCAGCGCCCGGCGGATGTCGAGCCAGTAGGTCTTGCACTCCAGCGTTGGATTGCCGCCGGGCAGGAAGCTGGGTGCGCCGTTCACGCCGGTGGGGAAGAAGTAGGGGTGCAGACGCAGCTCGCGCACGCTGACGCCACGCGTAGCGGAGACTTTGCGGCTCTCGAAGGCGTTGAAAATGCCGTCGATCATGCCGTCGAACTTGCACTTCTCGAAGATCGGTTCGTTCGGCTCCAGCCCGAGCCAGTGGTCGTTGTAGAAGACGTACGCTTTCTTCCCGGCCTTGTGCACCATCTCTACGAACTCGGCCGTCTTCTCGACGACGAAGTGGCTCATGAAGTCGATCCAGTCGCGATACACCTTGCTCGGCACCGTGTGCGAGGCCCAATAGAGACCGGCGTTGACGAAGTCTTCGCTCTTGGGGCGATAGCCCTTGGCTTTCTCGAACGCCTTGATCGCCGCGATCGACACGCTGAATTCGTAGCTGCCGCAGTCGTTCAGGCGGAACTTCAGCTTCGGGTGATCGCCCCAGGGCCAGAAGAAGTTGTAGAACATTGACGTGAAGCGCACGACCTTCGTGTGCGGATGCTCGGCCAGCCACTTCGTCAGGTACTTCCGCATCTGCTCGAGCGCTTCCGGATGCATCGGGTCGATCGGCATTAAGTGCTCGCGATCGCCCCAGTTGTTGGTGTGGTGGTTGTACATCGAGATCTCCTCCCAGATGCGCTGGGCGAGGAAGTTCACGGTGTACGCGTGCCACTGGATGGCGCCCGTGATGGTGACGGCGCCGGTACGCGGGTCGATCGACCACTTGTCCTTTGGCACCTCGGCGCCGGCCGTGCGATCGAAGACCTGCCACCACTCCTTTGGGTCGTCGGCCAGGTGCAGGCGCAATTGCTGTTTGTAGTAGCCGTCGAGCGGCTGGATGACGACCGTGCTTTCACTGGCCGTCACCGGATCGGACATGAGGTAGCACTGCTGGAGCTTGTCGGGGTTAGCTTTGGCCCAGGCGTTGTCGGCGCGGACGAGGCAGATGGTGGAGTAGATGTCGTAGCCCGACGTGATGATGTCGTCGGAAAGCTGCGTGCCGTCGGAATCGCGGATGGTGTCGGCACCCCATCGGCGGGCGAGGGCGAGTGTTAGTTTTTCGTAGCCGGCCTCGCCGGGCAGGGTGAATGAGCCAGTGGTGGGCGCGGCAAGTGGCGTGGTGGTGCTCATGAACGAGCAGTCTTACCCGAGGCGAAGTTCGGCCTAAAGCGCACCGAAGTGCGGCAACACGTTCCAAATGGCGGGCCTGCGCGAGCGGGGCGGGCGATCGACCCGAGCCCGACCCACGAAAACGCCAGCCCGGGCAGGACGGCCTGGAAATCGTGCTCAGGACAGAAAGCGAACAGGTGCAGATCTCAATTGAAACCTGCGAATTTCATCGCGAACGCTGGCAGAACCCGGTTGGTGTCCCGGATCATGTGCTTCTTCGGTAACGCTCGGCATCCATCACGAACCGGAGCGGACGCCCGTCGATCCAGCGCCGCAGGTTGTCGAGCGCGTAGCGATGCATCGTTCCCATGCGATGTTCCGATCCGGGCCAGAGCTGTTCGATCTG
The DNA here is from genome assembly GCA_047600945.1 of Tepidisphaeraceae bacterium. Taxonomy (GTDB): domain Bacteria; phylum Planctomycetota; class Phycisphaerae; order Tepidisphaerales; family Tepidisphaeraceae; genus JASGKC01. The sequence goes on from JASGKC010000001.1 coordinate 1,132,398, forward strand.
GTGACTGGTCAGAATCAGGTTCTCCCAGTGCCGTGCAGGGTGATCGGGTGCAAGGTGATCCGGCTCGAGCACGTCCAGGGCCGCACGGAGTCGTCCGGTGGCAAGCTCGGCGAAGAGAGCCTCTTGGTCGACGATCCCACCCCGGGCCGTGTTCACGACGATCGCATGGTCGGGCAGGCGCCGCAGCAGATCGGCATTGACGCTCTTGTCGGTTTCGTCGGTCCAGCCGGCGTGAATCACGATCGCTTCGGACGCGTCGAACAGGGCCTCAAGGCTGTCCACACGCTGGCAGCCTTCCGGCACGGCGTCGGCGTACTTGTCGAACACGCGGATCGTGGATCGGAAGGGGCGGAGCAACTCGATGAACCGCCGACCGATCACGCCGCAGCCGTACACGCCGACGTTCAGGCCTTCGAGCGAGCCGCCATAACGATCATTGGCGAGGCGCCAGCCGTTTCTGCTGACATTCGCAACCCGCGCGTGAAGGTCTTTCAGCGATGCCAGCAGAAGCGACATCGCGCCTTCGGCGACCGGTCCGGCCGGCGCATCGCCCCAGTTGGTCAGCAGGATGCCGGCGTCGACCAATTCAACCGGCACATGCGCTTTCATGGTCCCCGTGACTCCGCAAATGTACTTCAGTTGCCCGGGATTCTGAGCGAGTTCTGCCGGAAGCATCGTGGTGTTCCAGCCCGTGATGAAAACGTCGCATCCACGCACGTGCGAGGCGATCTCGGCGGCCGACATGCGATCGCCGCCAGACATCAATTCAAGCTCGCCTAGTTCCCGCAGTGCGGCACGGAACGATTCGACAGTCAGGCACCCTGGTTTGCCGTCAGCGCTGATGTTAAGCATGCGCGGCCGCGTCGGACGCTGAACGACTTGGCGCTGGACCGGCAGCGCTGCGCTTGAAAGGAGCGGCGAGCTGATGCCGCTCAGCGCCGTGAAACGCGAGGTGGTCTGGCTGGAAGCATCAGGCACGAGGCATGGCGATTTGATCGACTTCATCGGTCCCTCTCTCATCGAATCGGAGGTCAGTCATGTGCGCAGAACGTCCGGGCGCCCGCCTTCAGTGCGAGGCCTGAGTAACGATCGGGCGGCGTTCTTTCGTCCGGCGCAAGCCTTTCGACCAACTGCGTCGGCCGGTCAGACCCGGGCATCGCCGACCATCACTCGGCTGGGACTTGTCCAGTCCGCCACGTGTGTCTGGAGTCGAGGCCTTAGAACCGACCTCCTTACGCCATTGCGCGTCTGGCGTCGGAATTCCACCGGCGCCTCGCCGGCGATTTCGGAGAAGGTCTTGCTGAACCAGGCAGGGCTTGCGAATCCGCTGCGTTCGGCGACCTCCGCCATCGACATGTCGGTGGTCGACAGCAGCACCTTGGCTCGTTCGACATGCACTTTGCGGATTTCTTCGAGCAAGCTTCGGCCCATCACGTCGCGGAAGCGTTTTTCGAGCGAGCGCCGGGCGGCCGACACTTCTTTCAAGATGTCTTCCACACCGATCTGGCGATGTGCGTTATCGCGAATGAACCGCGCCGCGGCGGCAACGTCCTCGTCGCCGATCGCGAGCGTGTTGGTCGACTGGCGTTCGACCACCATGGCTGGTCCGATCAGTTCGCGCATGACGGGGACGTCGCGCCCCTCCATGAGGTTGTCGAGGATGGCCGCCGACCGGTAGCCGCAGAGCCGCCAGGGGATGCTCACGCTCGACAGGGGCGGGTGCGACATCTCGCAGTCCATGTCGTCGTTGTCGACGCCGAGGACGGCCACATCGTCCGGCACGCGGATCGACGCGGTTCGACATGCGTCGATGAGTTCGGCGCCGCGAATGTCGTTGCACGCCAGAACCGCCAGAGGCTTGGGAAGCGACCGAATCCAGTCCATGACCTCGCTGCCATATTGCGGGCGTTCCCACCCGTGTCCCCCCGGCATCCGAGCCTCTACGCGTCTCATGAAGTGAGGTGATAGCCCCATTGCCTTCAAGACGCGTTCGTACCCTTCCCAGCGCTCGCGGGACCATTTGGCGTCTGCACCGATGAATGCGAAGTTCTGAAAGCCCTTCTCCCGGAAGTAGCGGGCTGCCATCTCACCGACGGCGAGGTCATCCGATTCCACTTCCGGGATTCGGCGGACTTCGTTGGAAAAGTGCTGCCCGATCACGCTGACGCAGTGCTTGACCAAGTCGAGGGCTTCGCAGAATTGCCGATGGGACGGCATCATCCCGAACAGGGCTCCGTCCGGCTTCTGCTGTCGGATGAACCCGACGACGTCGACCGTCGGGGCGACCCGCTCGACCTGCCAATTGCCCTTGAAGGTGGCATAGGCGTTGACGCCTCGAATCGACTCGCGATAGCACGCCATTTCGGTGGTTTGGACAAGCACCACCCGCCTTTGGGGTAAGCCTGCTCTGCTCATGCCCAGAGAATACCCCCGCAGTGGCGTATTACGACACCATTTGTCGCCATACTCGGCCTAGGCGTAAAACCGGTTAGAAATTGTACTTACCAACAAATAAGGCGCGAACCGACATGCGGTTTGCGTGAAACTTCATCGATTTCGATGGGGCATGTGAAATGATGCACTCGTCGCCCCATAGGCATATCCCGGCGGAAGCGGGCGACAGTCAAATCGGAGGTAAGATCATGCGGTTGCAGGTCGTCGAGGCGTTTTGTCGTAATCGTGCTAGTTTCTCCCGTAGGCATGCCCGTGGGTTCCGCGATCGGGCGATCGCGGCCGCCGTTGCCGGATCGCTGGTCTGTATGTCCGGTACCGCCTTTGCGGCTAACGCGACGTGGAACAACACGGCGACGGACTTCAATACCGGCGCCAACTGGACCGGCGGTACGGGCACGGGCGGCGCGCCCGGCACGGCTGACGTCGCCACCTTCGCCGCCCTCGCCTCGGTGAATCCCGACCTCAGTGCGCCACTCACGCTCTTGGGTATCAACTTCTCGACAACGGGCAGTTCCGGCTACGTTATCGGCAGCGCCAACGGCTCGGCCCTGACGCTGACCAACACCGGCACCGGCGCCACCACCAGTGCCGTCTACAACCAGATCACCAGCGGCACCAACCAGATCAGCACGAATATCATCCTGGGCGGCGCTGCATCGACAACGGCGCGTTTCGCTCAAGGCACCGGCGGCACCTTGTGGCTGTCGGGCAACATCAGCAGCACGAACGCGATCACTGGCGTCAATTACCAGCCGATCAGCAATAGCGTCTCCAGCGTTTTCACCATCTCGGGAAACAACACCTACGCCGGCACCACGACGCTGGGCTTCGCGACGTTCAACGTCAACAGCGCGACTGCCTTTTCCGCTGGCACCGTGATCTTCGGGAACAACCCGCGCTTCAACAACACCTCGGGCGCGTCGGTCACGATCAACAACGCGATGACCGTCGGTACGAGTTTCACTTACTCGGGCAACTCTGCGGCGAATGAACTGGTGTGGGCTGGCGCACTCGACTTCTCAGGCGGCAATCGCACGATCGCGACGCAAAACGCGGGCGGCCGACTGGTGTTCAGTGGCGTCGCCAACTGGGGCGCCCGGCAACACACCAAGGACAACGGCGGCACGCTCGTCCTGAACAATGCCAACACCGGGGCCGGCGTCGCGGTCACGATCGGCACCGGGACGTCCTATACGTCAACGATGAAGATCAACTCCGGCCTCGTCGAGGTCGGCAACGCCGGTGCGTTCGGCACCGGCGTGGTGGACATCCGCACGGCCACCTTGCTCGCCAACACCGGACTCACCGCTCCGATCGCGAGTACCTTCGTGATCGGCAGCGGCTCGCCCACGATCGGTGGCGCTGCGAACATCGAACTGTCCGGCCCGATCATCCAGAGCAACGGCGCGTCGACGTCCACGACGCTCAACATCACGAACACGGGCGCGACGAAGATCTCGGGCCCGGTGTCCATGACGGATCACCTCACCGCGATCGATAACCAGACGCTGATCGTCAACGTCGACCCCGCCGCCGGGCCGGCTGAAATCAGCGGCTCGATTCAGGATCGCACGTCGGGCAGCTTCGCCGGATCGGTCGGCACGTTCGCCAAGTCAGGCGATGGCACACTGACGCTCTCAGGCGCGAACACGTACACGGGCATTACCGATGTGCGCGCCGGCTCGCTGCGTCTGACCGGCTCGCTGGCCTCGACGTCGCTCAACCTCGGTAACGGCGTCAACAGCGGCAAGCTAATCCTCGGCGGCGCGAGCCCGACGAACCTGACGCTGGCCTCGGTGACGACGACCGGCACCGGCACGTCCAACGCGATCGTCGGCGGCAGCGCGTCGACCTCGACACTGACCATCGACAGCGCTGCGAATTCCACGCTGGTCGGCAACTTGGGCGGCTCGGGAACGTATGAGAACAATCTCGCCTTCACGAAGGCGGGCATCGGCACCTTCACGATCAACGGGACGCACAGCTACGTGGGCCCGACCACGGTCAATGGCGGCAAGCTGTTGCTCAACGGATCGCTGAACAGCAGCAACGTCCTCGTCAACGGCGGCACGTTCGATGGTGTCGGCTCGGTGAAGTCGGCCACCGTTGCCGTCGGTCAGACCTTCGCCCAAGGCAACGGCACGACGGCCGCTCTCACGGTCAACAATGGCCTGACGTACAGCGGCGCGGGCACGCTTAGCCTGGTGACTTCGCTGGCCGACAGCGCGACCGCTCGTCTCACCGTCGGCAGCCTGACGACAACCGGCATCGGCTCGCTCGGACTGACGGTCGGCACGACCGACACGCTCTGGGCGGCCGGCACCTACAACCTGATCAACTACGGCAGCTTGGGCGGCAGCGGCTTCGCGGGCTTCGTGCCGACGGCTTCGGTGAACGTGCTCGGCCTGGGCGTTCGCCAGACCAAGACCTTCACGAACAACGGCAGCGGCCTGATCAGCATGACCATCGCCGGCGGCACGCCCGTCTGGACGGGCTCGGTCAACGGCAACTGGGACTACACCACCGCGAACTGGGCCGCGACCTCGGGTCCGCCCACGTTCCTGGCGAGTGACCTCGTTGCGTTTGACAACACGTCTGCCACGCAGACCGTCAACATCACCACCGCGGACGTCAACCCGATGCGCGTTGACGTGAACTCCGGCAATTACACGATCAACGGGCCGTTCGGCATCGTCGGGACAGCCTCTGTTCTGGTCAACGCCGGCGCGGGCCTGACGCTCAACAGCTCCAACAGTTACACGGGCGGTACAACCGTCACCGACGCGTCGTTGAACCTGAACAACGCCAATGCGATCGGCACCGGCGCCCTCGCGCTCAACGGCGCCGGCCTAGTGGTGCTGGACAACACCAGCGGCGCACCCGTGGTGCTGGCCAACAATGCGGCCAGGGCGCTCAACAGCGACTTCACCTTCACCGGCAGCAACGACCTCAACCTCGGCTCGGGCGCCGTGACGATGCCGGCCGCTCGGACCATCACGGTCAACGGCAGCACGCTGACGATCGGCGGCAACATCGCGTCGACGACCGCGTCTTTGACCAAGAAGGGCGCGGGCAAGCTCGTCCTCAGCGGAACCAACGCCTACACCGGCGGCACGAACGTCAGCGCCGGCGAACTGGAGATCGCCGGCGGGTCGACGGGTTCCAGCAGTTCGATCGTGCGTGTCGCCGATCTGCCCGGACAGACCGCGATCCTGCGCATCAGCGCGGGCACGCTTAACGCCGATCAGCTCCTGATCGCTGCCGGCGGCGATTTGACCAACCCGACGGCCGGCATGGGCACGGTGATCCAGACCGGCGGCATCGTTAACTCGGCCCGCTGGATCGTGCTCGGCATCGGACAGAGCTACGACGGCTCGTCGATTCCGACCGGCACCTACTCCATCAGCGGCGGCGAACTGCGCCTCGCGGGCACTGGGGCGCAGATCGAAGTCGCGTCCTCGTCCAGTTCGCAAGGCGTCGTGAACATTAGCGGGTCTGGCGTCATCAAGCTTTACAACAACCAGTCCCTCGCGCTCGGCGTTCATACCGGCGCGTTCGATGGCACGGTCAATCAGACCGGCGGCAGCGTGGTGTTCTACAGCGACGCCGGCAACACCGTCGGCGGCACGGGCGTGCTCAGCCTGGGACAGGCCGGCAGTCCGGGCATCCCCGGCTTCTACGAAACACCGGTCTACACCTACAACCTCGACGGCGGTTCGCTCACGGTCCCGCAGATCCAGCGCAACACGGCCGCGACGAACCTCTCGAGCGCCATCCTCAATCTGAACGGCGGTGTTCTGAAAGCCGCCAAGAGCAACACGACCTGGATCAACCCGATCACGCACGCGTATGTCAAGGCGGGCGGCGCCGTGATCGACTCCAACGGCTTCGACGTCACAATCCCGCAGGTCCTCGAAGCGTCCCCGGACAGCCCCGGCGGTGGCCTGACCAAGCAGGGCCCCGGCACGCTGACACTGTCGGCCGTCAACACCTACACCGGACCGACGCTGGTCACGGGTGGCAAGCTGCTGCCCACAGGCTCGATCAACAGCAGCAGCTCCATCACGATCAACGGCAGCGGCGCTAAGCTCGTGAACCCCGGCACGTCGATCACGCCGACCGTCACGGTCAACAACGGCACGCTCGACGGCACGGGCAGCTTCGGCACGGTAATCGTCAACGGGGCGGGCATGTGGTGACCCACGGCGACGGCACGAACGCGGCACTGTCGATCGGGTCGCTCAACTTCGGCAGCAGCGGCGGCCAAGTGACCCTCACGACCGCCGGCACGCCCGGCATCCTGGCGGGCAGCATCTCCGCCACGGGAGCGGCCGGCTCGGTGCTGGTGAACGCCAGCAACTCGGCCTGGATCACTGGGCAGACCTACAACCTGATCAGCTACACGGGTGGTTTGAGCGGCTTGAACGCCTTCACCAGCGGGACAATCGCCGGACTCGCCGCGCGACAGACGGCGACGATCACCAACCCGGCGGGCTACATCGCGCTGACCATCGGCGGCGACGTGGCCGCCTGGACCGGCGCTGCAAACGGCAACTGGACGACGGCGACCATCGCGTCGCCGAAGAACTGGAAGCTGGTCGGCGCCGGGACCGGCACCGATTTCCTCAACAACGACCAGTCGCTCTTCAATGACACCGCCACCGGCACGACCGACGTCGTCATCTCGGATGCGAACGTCACCCCGGCGTCGGTCATCTTCAACAACTCCACGAAGAACTACTCGGTCAGTGGCTCGTTCGGCATCGCCACCGGCTCGCTCACCAAGGGCGGATCAGGCACGCTGATCCTCAACACCGCCAACAGCTACGCCGGGCCGACCACGGTCAACGGCGGCACGCTGAACCTCCGCAACGCCAGCGCCGTGCCGGCGACTTCCTCCGCGTCAGTCGGCACGAGCGCGGCGTTGGAGATTGAAGGCGGCGTCACGACCGTCGCATTCCCGCTGGCACTCAACGGCGGCACGCTTCGCAACGTGAGTGGCTCGAACACCTACGCAGGTCTGCTCAGCGTGTCGGCAAACTCGACGATCGACGCCCCGACCGCAGGCGACACGTTCACGCTGAGCAACACCGGCAACGTCACGGGCACGAGCTCGCTCACGCTGACCGGTTCGGGCAACGGTGTGATCGCCAGTGCGCTTGGCAACTCGGGCGGCCTCGTCAAGAGCGGCACGGGCACCTGGCGTTTGAACAAGGCCAGTGCCGCGACCATGGCCGGTGGAACCACCGTCAATGCGGGCATCCTGGAACTCGGTGCCGGCGGCGGCACCGGCAGCATCCGCGGCGCGCTCACAATCAACAATGGCGGCCAGGTGAACACCATGGCCGGCGACGCAATCGGCTACACCGCCGGCGCGCAGGTCAACGTGATGACCTTGAACTCCGGCGGCACCTTCAACATCCAGACCGGCGGTAACCAAGGCTATCGCACGCAGTTCGTCATGAACGGCGGCACCGTGTCGGCCACGGGCGGCGGTTCGGTGAACTTCACCGATTCCGCGGAAGGGTTCTCCGCGCCGCAGATCATGACGCAGGCGGGCTCCACCTCGCTCTGGTCGGCTGCGGTGACGATCCGCTCTGCTTCGCTCGGCGTCGATACGGCTGACTCCAGCACACTCACTATGTCTGGCGCGATCGGTGGCGGCGCCAAGACACTGAACAAGACGGGCAACGGCACGCTGGTGCTGTCGGGCGCGAACACGCACACGACGACCAATGTGACCGCGGGCACGCTACGCATCGGTTCGCAGAACGCACTCGGCAGTTCGGCGCTGATCGTCGGCGATGGCGCGTCGGCCCGGCTTGAGTCCGGGTTGACGGTCCCGGCGAACGTGGCCTCGCTGTCGCTCAACGGCAGCGCCTATCTCGACGTGGCTGATGAAGCGTTGGCGATCAACTACGGCGGCACGTCGCCTGCATCGATGGTGCTCGGCATGCTTACGCAGGGTTACGGCACCGGCTTCACCAGTGGATCGATTCGTTCCTCGGCAGCCACGTCGACGCGCGGCATCGGCTGGATCGACACCGGCACCGCCGTCACCATCGCCTCGACCGCCTATGGCGATGCGAATCTGGATCTGGCTGTCAACTTCAACGACTTGCTCGCGCTCGCCGCGAACTACGGCCTGTCCGGCAAGACATGGTCGGCCGGCGACTTCAACTACGACGGCACGGTCAACTTCAGCGACCTGCTGGTGCTGGCGGCGAACTACGGACAGACGGTGACGGCGAGCTTCAGCGGCGATTGGGCACTCGCTCAGTCGGTCGCGGCCCCTGAACCGACGGCGCTGGTTGCCGCCGGCGGGCTATCCGCTCTTGCTCTTCGTCGCCGCCGTCGCTGAGCGGTGAACCAAGCGCTGGTGCCCTGAGTGGCTCCAGCGCTTGGAGGGAAGAAGGAGCGTCCGGCGCGTGCGTCGTGCTCGTGCCTGTCAATGAACTCGGTGGTTTGTTCGTGCGATTTTTACGAGGTGGATATGAACAGGATCTTCCCACGACGGCATGAGGTCGGATTCACACTGATCGAACTGCTGGTGGTGATCGGGATCATCGCCGTGCTGATCTCGATTCTGCTGCCTGCGTTGACGCGGGCTCGCCTTCAGGGCTATCGCGCCAGCTGCACCAACAACATGCGTCAGATCATCTCGTCCGCGCTGATGTACGCGAACGAGAACAACGACATCCTGCCTTTTGCGAACTGGGGCAGCCCCGTCAACCGCCCGGGTTGGCTCTACACGTGGCCGGCGTTCCCCGCGCAGCAGGCTCAGATTCTGGGTGACCGGCGAAGGCAACAAGACCGGCGTTCTGTGGAAGTACCTGAAGGCGGCTAAGGCCTACCGATGTCCGGCCGATGTCGGTCCTTTCGACGTCAACGCGCAGCCATCGCGGATGCTGACCAGCTATCTCATGAACGGCGAGACGTGTGCCAACAGTTCGTCGACGATCCCGTTCAAGGCGCAGATGTTCGGTACTCGGGCCGCGATCTTCCTGGAGACGCGTGAGGATCAGAGCGTCTGGAACGACGGCGCCAACTACGCCAGCGAAGGAATCCCGAACAGGCATGGCAAGGCCGGTTCTGTCGGCAACATTGATGGATCGGTGGACTGGATCCCGCAGACGATCGTCGAGAAGGCCGGCCAAGGTGCGAATCGTCCGAACCGCTTCTACTGCAATCCGGCCAACGCCGGGCAGGGCTGGAAGCCGGTGGACTGACCTCAACCGAGTTTACGCCCCAAGACCGCGCGTCAAGCATTCATCTTCAGCAGGCTTCAACGGCTGATCCACAGGACGGATTCAGCAGGACGGATTCCTATGCGACAAAGTCATCGCGCTTTCACTCTGGTCGAGCTTCTCGTGGTGATCGGGATCATGGCACTCCTCATCGCCATCCTGTTGCCGGCGCTCGACCGCGCAAAGAACCAGGCGGTAATGGTGAAGTGTGCCTCCAACCTTCGCCAGATCGGCACGAACCTCTTGATGTACGCCAACCAGAACAGAGGGAAGTTTCCTCCTTCGGGCGGGGCGACGTTGTGGGATGTATCCGGCCTGGCTCGCAACGTCATGTGCAGCGTGAAAGAGGGGTCGAAGAGCAGGGAACGCGGGAATCGGGACGTGCTGTATTGCCCGTATCTCGACGCCCGCAGCAGTGACACCGGGCCGATCGGCTACTTCTGCTTCCTGAAGCCGGCCGACGGCACGACGCCGCCCGTGCTGCTTGAGCGCGAGTTTGTCGATCGGATGCGACCCACGATCACCGTGGCCAATGCGCCGAGGCAGCCGGCCGAGATCGAACTGATGACGGATGCGATTTTCGCATATGGCAGCGATTACTCGAATGGCACGGAACTGTGTCCTCACAGCGTGGCGGGCAAGCCCACGATCGGCAACGCGCTGTATCTTGATGGTCATGTGCGGCAGGTCAACTTCAAACAGATGAAGAACCGTTACACCTCCGGAAGCTGGAAGTTCTATTGGTAGAATCAGCCGACATGTCCTGGCGAGGTGTGGTGTGTCGTCGAAGTGCGTAACTCGTGATGTCGGTCCCATGAACTCCAAGAGAACAATAACGTCGCGTGTGGTGGTCGGTGGATGGTGTGTGGTCGCGGCGTTGGCGCTGACGCAAACGCAACCCGCGCGAGCCCAGGCGCCGTCGACGCAGCCGAACGCACCACTGCTGACCGTGTTCGAAGAATCCCTGACCGCCGGCGCGGCGTGGGACGGTGCAACCGGCGAACGTGTCGTGCGCACCGACGGGGGTTACGCCGGCCAGCGATGGGCTTATTTCCAGACGCGCGACGGCAAGCTTTCCATCACCGGTCTGCCGCTGAAGATTGTTGAACACCCCAGCGGACCGAACGAGTACCGGTACGTCGCCTTTGCGTGGCGCAAGTGGGGCGGCGGACAACTCGCCCTCCAGCTCGATCTCGATCCCGCCAGCGCCGCGGCTGCCGCCTCGCAGCGCGGGGCTGCGTTCGACTTTCGCTACGAAGGCGGCAAGGCCGAAGCCGGCAAAGCCGGAACTGAGCAGGAGAAGGCGCTGCGTCTGCCCGACTCGCTCGACGAAGGGTGGACGGAGAATCGCTGCGACCTGTGGAAAGACTTCGGCGAAGTCTCCATTACGGGCATCTCGTTCGTCGCTGCCGGTGGTCGAGACGCTGGCGTCGACCATCTCTACTTCGCCAAGGCCGAGAGCGATCTGAACAACGTGATGCTGACGCGCGAGCAGCGCGAGCGGGCGTCCCGCCAAGTTGAAGCGGATGCGGCGGCACCGGTACTCGAATCACCGCGCGACGCCACGACCTTACCACCAGCCGTCGCGACGCCTGTCCAAGGCGCCAATGCCGTCGCTCCATCGGCCAATCCGGCCCCGGCCGTGACACCGGTCGGCGCACCGACCCCGGACGCGTCCGGGGCACCGTCGGCAGAAGGCGAACAAGCCAGTCCGCTGTCCGCGTCGTGGGGCGATAAGCTCAAGCACGCCGGTGCGGTCGGGGCGATTCAGTTGCTGCTCTCGGTCTTCGGCGGCGTGTTCGCGATCGAGCGTTTCTTCGGCCTGCGACAGAAGTTCCTGAACCCGAAAGGCCTCTCGGCCCACGCGCGACGCCTCTGGTCGGCCGGGAAGTTCGCGGAACTGGAGCGCCTGAAGGACACCCATCCGAGCACGCTAGGCCGTGTGATTTCGTTCATCGCCACCAACCGCGGCAGTTCGCTCAGTGACGTGTCCGAGATCGCGGGCGACCTCGTCTCGCGCGACATCGAGATCCACTACCGCAAGGCGTATCCGCTCGGCATCGTGGCGACGCTCGCGCCGCTGCTGGGGCTGCTGGGCATGATCGTCGGTATGATCCACACCTTCGAGATCGTCTCGATGGCGGGCTCGCTGGGCGATCCGACGCAACTCGCCGCCGGCATCTCCGAAGCATTGGTGACCACCGGCCTCGGCCTGGCCATCGCGATCCCGTTCCTCAGCCTCTATCACTACTTCAAGCACCGTACGTCCGGCCTGGGCGTTCAACTGGAAGAAGAAGTGACCACGCTGCTCACGCTGTGGCTGATGAGGAAGGCCCAGCCGAATGATGCGTCCGAAGAAGAGACGGAGGCCTCATGCGCCTGAAGAAGCGCGAGGAAGAGCCGTTCGAGATCATGTTGATCCCGATGATCGACGTGATGCTGGTGATCATCATCTTCTTTCTCGTCGCCACTACGCTGAAAGCGCACGAGAAGGAGATCCCGCTCGACCTGCCGGTCGCCGCCGGTGCACTTAGTGTCGAGCAGCCGGCCGACCTGTTCATCATTGCCGTGGACCGTCGCGGACAGCCGTACCTGAACCTCGGCGCCGGCCTTGAGCCGGTGAACAACGAGCGGCTTCATCAGCGGGTCCGCGAGGTGGCCCGCGTGAATCCGAACCAGCGCGTCCGAATCGATGGCGACCGCGCGACGCGCTTCGAGGACATGATTCGCGTCGTGGATCTGTGTGCGTTTGAAGGGCTTCACAATGTCGGACTTCACACGCGATCCATCAACCGCTGAGCAAGGGCTGCCGCAGGTCCGACGTCGGCGCACGCCGTGGTTCAGGCTGTGGGGGGCGTCGTTCGCGTTGCATGCCGGCCTCTTGGCGCGCTCGCGTTCGTGGGCTCGTCGCAGCTCCTCAAGGTGGCTACCGGCGGCGTCGCGGGCCGGTCCGGCGACAGCTCCCAGGCGAAGAAAGTCATCGAACACGTCCGGCAGCGACAGGTGGATTCGCTCTCGGCCACGCTGAAGAAGTTGCGCGACATTCGTGGCAAACTCGACAAGCTCGAGGTCGCGAAGCGTGAAGAATTCCAGAAGTTCGCCCAGGAGGTGTCGAAGGACGCGCCGCAACGGCTGGCGACGATCGCGCCCGAGTTGGAGAAGGTGCAGGCTGAGGCGGTGAAGCAGCTCGACGCCGCCGATCCTTTTGTGAACCGCGCGATCGCGTATCGCGCGGGGGCCGACTACGACACGGCTTCGGATTTCCAGTCCGCGGCACGCGACCAGCAGTCGAAGGCATCCACGCTACAGTCGCGCGCGATGATGGTCCTATCGCTGGATGGCCGGTCCGCGGAGATCCGGTCGCTACAGGCCAAGGCCACCGAATTGCAGGAGCAGGCGCGACAGGCGCTGGTCGACGCCGAGACCGCGCGAGGCCCGAGCCGCGAATCACGCGACCGGTCGCCGTACGAGCGGACGGTCGATCGCGCGGTGCGCGAACTGCGATCCGAGCAATCGACGGCGACGCGACTGCCCCCGGAGATCGAATCGCTTGAGGCGGCCGTCCGGCGCGCGGAAGCAGCAGTTCAGGCGGCTGCCCCGTCGACACAGCCCGGCACGTCTGGTCCGAATGCGCGGCCCGGCAACCGGCGGGACAATTCTCCGTACGCCGTGGCGACGCGCGAGTTGCAGACGCAGCAACGGCGGCTGGCGGATGTGCGTCGTCGGCTTGAGGAATCACCCAAGCGGATCGCCGACGCCCAAGCTGAACTCGACGCCGTGCTGGCTCGATCGTCCGCGACCTCGCGACCGGCACCGACGGCGGCGGACAAGCAGTATGCCGAACTGTACGCGAAGGCTCGTCAGCTACAGATCGATGCCGCCGCCGCTCAGGCGGCCGCGACGCGCGCGATTCAGCAGATGATCGCGCAACCCGCGCCCGAACCGGGAAGCGCGTCGGATGTCCTTGCCGACCTGGCCGCCGCCGCGCCGGCTCGACCGGTCGTGACGCGCGAGGCGGGCGACGCCGACCTCGCCGGCATCTACACGGCGGGCGTCGAGAATGAAGCGTCGATGACCGAGACGTATCGACGTCTCCGCGCCATGCAGCTCGCACAAGCTCGACAGGTGCCGCTGTCCCAAGCGCTCAAGCTCGTGGATGTGGCGGCGGTGGTTCGCCCCGATCTTCGCGCCGGGCTTCAGGCGAACATCAACTCCACGTCCGACGTGCCGGCCGCTCGCGAAGCGGTCCAGACGGCGCGATCGCAGATGGCCGCGATGCTTCAGTTGGCCGAGTCGTTGCTTGCCCAAGCACAGGATGTCGGCGGCGACATGGGCACGTCGATCTCGGTCCAGGACAGCGCCGCGAACTTCGATCAGGCGCTCGCGATGGAGCAATTGGCCACGGAGACCGACGACAAGTGGGCGTCGGATATGACCGGCTACGCCGGCGGTGGTCCCAGCGATGGCGGATTCGGTGAAGGCTACCCCGGCGACGGAGGCGGCAATGGCGGCCCGGGCGGCGATGGCCCCGGCGGACCCGGCGGGAACGGCTTCGGTGGCCCCGGCGGTGACGGATTCGGCGGGCCTGGTGGCTTTGGTCCTGGCGGGGCAGACGGCCCGGGCGGTCCCGGCGGCCCCGGTGGTGCAGGCGGTCCCGGTGGATCGGGCGGAGCGGGTGGCGGCACGGGCAGCGGAAATCCCGGTGGGCCCGGTGGTCGGCCGGGCGGAATTGGCGGCGGCTTGCCGGCCAACTGGCTGGGCGGTGCGGGAACGACGCCGCTGGCCGATGCGATCGGCCGCGGACGACCGGTGACGCCGGGCCGTCGGCTCGGAACAAAAGGTGCATCGCCCGACTGGGTCTTCCTCGACAGCTGGTACATCCTCGGCCCGTTCGACAACCCCAACCGCGTCAACCTCGATCGGCACTTCCCGCCGGAAACCGTCGTTGACTTGAACGCGGTCTATCCGGGCAAGCGCGGCGTCCCGATTCGCTGGGAGTTCTACCAGTCCGGCACGCCGATGATCATGCCGCCGCTCGACGGCTACAACGCGGTCGTTCGCCGGCGCGGCCTCGACGCGCGATCGAATTACCTCGAGAACCTCCAGTGGGTCATCTACTACGCGTACACCGAAGTCACCGTTGAGCAGGACTGCGACCTTTGGGTCGCCGTAGGCAGCGACGACCACTCGAAGGCCTGGGTGAATGACCAGTTGATCTGGAACAGCGGCAAGCGCCTGAAGGCCTGGCGTATCGACGAAGGTTTGCGGCGAGTGCACTTCAAGAAGGGCGTGAACCGCGTCCTTTATCGCGTCGAGAATGCCAACAATGTCAGTGCGTTTTCTATGGTGCTCTGTCTGAAAATGTGACGCCATTGATCGGCCGCCCGCGGTGCCACAATATATATTGCGATGTCCATGTGAGGGACGTCAGCGTGTCGATCCTTCAGGCACACTGATCAGCGAAAGTCGAGATCAGTCCAGCAGATTCGCTTCAAGACGACAGAGACGACCATGCCACAGTCCTTCAACCGGATTCGCGTGCTGATCCATGTGTGTGCGACCCTCGTTGCCGCGACGACCGTCAATGCACGGGGCGACTCTACCGCGCTTGCACCGCTTCCGTTGGTGCAGCCGACCGCTCAGACCGCTGCCGTGACCGCGTCGGCGCCGTTGACGATTTTGCCAACAGATGCGGCGTGGGATCTTTCGAGGTTCGACTCCATCTATCTGAACGTTCGGAATACGTCGTCCGGTCGCGTGACGGTCTACGCCCGCGCGGAGAATTCCACGGCCAAGGGCGTGACGGACAACGTCCGCACGGCGGTCGTGCTGGAGCCCGGCGAGACGTCGTCGATGCGTCTGCGGCTCATGCGTCGTCCGGAAGACCCCGGCTACGCGCCGTTCAAACCATTCCTCATGTACTTCAAGGCGTTGAACGTTCGCGACAACACGGTCGACCCGGCCGCGATCGCGAAGGTCGTCGTCTGGCTCGGGACGCCGCAGGATGGTCAAAGCGTGACGGTCGAGTCGGTGACGGCCGACGGTTCGGGCAAGCCCGGGCCGGTTCCGTTCCTCCCATTCATCGACAAGTACGGGCAGTACAAGCACACCGACTGGCCCGACAAGATTTACGCCGATGATGACTTCGTCAAAGCGCTGAAGAAGGACCACGCCGAGATGGCGAAATATCCCGGCCCGGCTGACTGGGACCAGTGGGGCGGCTGGAAGGACGGCTCGAAGCAGAAGGCGACTGGCTTCTTCTACCCGGCGAAAGTGGACGACAAGTGGTGGCTCGTCGATCCCGAGGGCAACCTGTTTTGGTCCTACGGCGCGACTGGCGTCGGGGGCGGCGGCGAGGGCAGTCCGGTCACCGACAAACAGAACTGGTTCGAGGAATTGCCCGCGAAGGCCGGCCCGTTCGGCAAGTACTGGGGCAGCGGCCAAGGCGCGCGCTTCATGTACTACCAGAACGGTAAGGCGTGGGAGTCGTTCTCATTCTCCGGCGCGAATGCCGAACGCAAGTACGGCCCCAACTGGCGCGAGGCGACGGCCGACGCGCTGCACGCGCGCATGCGCAACTGGGGCCTGAACACAATGGGCAACTGGTCGGACTCGGTCGTCTACCTTAAGCGCAAGACGCCGTACGTCGCGACGATCAGCTCGGGCGGGCCGATGCTCGAACACATTCCGGACGTGTTCGATCCGGTCTGGACGCAGAGCATCAACCGTGCGATGGACGGCCAGAAGGGCACCACCGCCAACGACCCGTGGAACATCGGCTACTTCGTCGACAACGAATGGACGTGGGGCGGCGCCCGCGGGGGCTTACCGTCGTCCGAAACACGTTCCGCTTCCCGAAGTCGGCCAGCAAGAAGCAGTTCGTCGACGATCTCAAAGCCAAGTACACCGAGGTGGCCGCGCTCAACAAGGCCTGGGGAACCGACTACGCGTCATGGGACGCCTTGCTCGAATCGACCAAAGCGCCGCCTGACGATGTGCTGGCCAAGAACGAGGCATATCGGGCCGACGCTGGTGCATTCGGCATGAAGTTTGTCGACCGGTACTTCTCCACGGTGCACGATGCAATCAAGCGCGTTGCGCCGAACAACCTGTACCTCGGCTGCCGCTTCCATGGCCGAATTGACCGGAGCGTGGTGGAGGTCGCCGCGAAGTACGTCGATGTGATCGGCTACAATATCTACGACCTGCCGACCGGCCTGCTCAACCCGTATAAGGGCCTCGACAAGCCGTTCATCGTCGGCGAGTTCGGCGTCACCAGCGACCTCGGCCAGACGCCCTGGCGTGGCCAGATCTACTCACAGGAAGAGGGCGAACGCCTTCAAGGCCTGGAGAAGTGGTTGGCCGACGCGTACACGCATCCGCAGCTTGTCGGCGCGCATTTCTTCCAGTTCCGGGACCAGCCCTTGAGCGGCCGGCCCGATGGCGAAGCGACGCTGCGCGGGTTCATCAACGGCGCCGACACGCCTCACTTCGATCTCGTTCAGATGAATCGGCGTCTTGCATACGCGATGTACAAGACGCGCGCCGCAGCGGACCGTCGAATGGAGTAAGCGCAGGACGTTGTGTTGGTGGCACGTGAACACCGCAGGAAGGTGCTGTAACTCGGGCGACGGGCGCGGCGATGCCGCCTTCGTAATTGACAGATGTCCTCTCTCCTGAGCGCGAAGATGGGGTGTGGTTGCACGTGACGCGCCCGGTCCGCACAACTGTGCTCATGATTGCAGCCTCAACCCGATGAGATAAGCAATCCGAACACGTTTCAGTTTCAGCCGCCGGTTTCAAAGCCGGGGTATAGCGTCATTCCGCCATCGACATAGAGGTTGGTGCCGGTGAGGTAGTCGCTCTCGTCGCTCGCCAGCCACACGGCCGCCCTGGCGATGTCCTCGGGCTCGCCGATGCGCTTGTACGGAATCAGCTTCAGCAACTCGCGGTAAGCCTCGGGCGTCTCCCACGCTGGCCGGTTGATCGGCGTTCGGATCGCGCCGGGGCAGATGCTGTTCACGCGAATGCGGTAGGGGGCCACCTCTTGGGCGATGCTCTTCATCATGAGCATGACACCTCCCTTGCTGGCCGCGTAGTTGACGTGGCCGGCCCAGGGAATGACGTCGTGGACGCTGCTCATGCAGAGGATTTTTCCCGCCGCGCAGCTCACGTCCGGGCGAATGCCGCGCCGCTTGAACTCGCGGATGGCCTCGCGAGCACAAAGGAACTGGCCCGTCAGATTGACGTCGATGACCTTGCGCCATTGAGCGAGCGTCATATGTTCGATCGATGCGTCCTGTTGCAGGCCCGCATTGTTGACGAGGATGTCGACGGTGCCGAACTCGGCGAAAGTCCGTTCGAACATCGCGCGGACCTGCTCTTCGTCGGATACATCGGCCTTGACGGCGATCGCCTTGGTGTGATGTCCCGTGCCGCCGCAACCGCAGTTCATCGCGGTGTCGGCGACGGCGCGGGCGTCGTCGTCACCCTTCACGTAGTTGACGACAACGTGAGCGCCCGCGTGACCCAGTGCGATTGCAACGGCCCTGCCGATGCCGCTGCTGGCGCCGGTGACGATCGCTACCTGGCCTTTCAGCACCTTGCGCTCGCTGGCGCACATCGGCAGCTGGACGGGCGGTAAGTCCTCGGGCATCAGTTCGCGCACCTTGGTGCTGGACATCGGCATCTCGGCGATCATCGGCTGGTCGAGGGTGGTCATAGCGAAAGCTCCGGCTGAATGGGGACGGTGAATCGGTATTCACGCGTAAGATGCGACGACATCGTCTCGGGATTCGCCGGGTGCGCCGGAGGCAGCGCTCATCAGCAATGTCGCGAGCAGGCCGGTCCAGCCGGTTTGATGGCTGGCGCCGACGCCGCGGCCGGTGTCACCGTGGAAGTACTCGTAGAACAGGACGTGGTCGCGAAAGTGCTCGTCCGTCTGCAACCGCTGGTTGTCACCGAAAACGGCGCGTCGGCCGTTCTCATCGCGGAGCACAAGTCGCGTGAGACGCCTCGTGAGTTCGTCAGCGACCTCATTCAGCGTCAAATACACGCCGCTGCCGGTTGGACATTCCACCTTGAAGTCGTCGCCGTAGTAGGTGCGGAACTGGCGCAGACTCTCAACGAGCAGAAAGTTCGTCGGCATCCAGATCGGCCCGCGCCAGTTGCTGTTGCCGCCGAATAAGCCACTGTCGCTTTCGCCGGGTTGGTAGGTGACGCGAAAGTCCATGCCCATCGCATTGAAGCAATAGGGCGAGCGTTCGGCTGCGTGGACCTTCGAGAGCGCTCGCACGCCGTAGTCGGAGAGGAACTCGCTCTCATCGAGCATTCGTCGAAGAAGGCACTTCAAACGATGGCCGCGCAGCAGCGAGAGCAGGCGGGTTTCCTTCATGCCGGGCATTTCCCACCGCGACACCAGTTTCGCGAGGTCGGGTCGATGCGCCAGCAACCACTCCAGCCGCTCGCGGAACTCAGGCACTTTCGCGAGCAGTTCGGAGTCGAGCACTTCGACCGCGAACAGCGGGATCAGGCCCACCATCGAGCGGACTTTGAGCGGCTGATGCCGGCCGTCGGGGAGGCAGAGCACGTCGTAGAAAAACTCGTCGCGGTCGCACCAGAGGTCGATGCCCTCGCCGGCGATGTTGCTCATCGCGGCCGCGATGTGTAGGAAATGCTCAAAAAACTTCGTCGCGACGTCTTGGTAGACCGGGTTGTGCGTGGCGAGCTCGAGTGCGATGCGCATCAGGTTCAGCGCGTACATTGCCATCCAACTCGTGCCATCCGCCTGGCTGATGTGGCCGCCGGTGGGGAGCGGGGCGCTGCGATCGAACACGCCGATGTTGTCCAGGCCGAGGAAGCCACCTTGGAAGAGGTTTCGTCCTTCGGCGTCTTTACGATTCACCCACCAGGTGAAGTTGAGCAGTAGCTTGTGGAACACGCGCTCCAGGAAAGCGGTGTCTGGCACGCCGGTCCTCGCCTGATCGATCTCATACACACGCCACGCCGCCCACGCGTGAACGGGCGGGTTGACGTCCCCGTATGCCCATTCGTATGCGGGCATCTGCCCGCTCGGATGCATTAGCCACTCGCGCGTCAGCAGCACGAGTTGCCCCTTGGCGAAGCCGGGGTCGATCTGCGCCAGCGGGATGCAGTGAAACGCCAGATCCCACGCGGCGAACCACGGGTACTCCCACTTGTCGGGCATGCTGACGATGTCGGCGGTGTTCAGGTGTTCCCAATCGCGGTTGCGACCGTGCCGTCGCACGTGTGGCGGCGCGGGCTGGCTGGGGTCGCCCTTTAGCCAGCGTTCGACATCAATGTGGAAGAATTGTTGCGACCAGATCATGCCGGCGAAGGCTTGGCGCTGGACGTGGCGCGCGTCGGTGTCATTCACGCCTCGCTGAACGTGCTCGTAGAACGCGTCGGCCTCTTCGATGCGCTGGCGGACGATCGCGTCGAAACGAGCGAACGGATCGGCCATCAGCACGCGGCTCAACCGCAGGCGGACCACGCGGCTCTGCCCGGGGCCAATCGCCAGACGGTAGACCAGCCCAGCCTTCGTGCCGCGATCGGTTCCACAGGAGTCTTCGCGACCGTCAACGATTCGCTCGTGAAAGGCGTCCTTGAACGGGCCAGCGTCGTTGGTTCGAAACAGTCGAGGGCCGTTCGTCTCGTTCTCCGTGAATAGTACTTCGTCCGCACCGATGAACTCTAGGTTGTATGTGCCGAGTTGCGCATGCTTCGCGCGGAGCGATGAACGGCTCGCTTGCTCGATGACCGGCTTCGTCGAGCTATCCCAACTCCACGTGTTGCGAAACCAAAGCTGGGGCACGAGATGCAGCGTCGCGGCGTCGGGGCCGCGGTTGGAGGCGGTGATGCGGATCAGCACATCGTCGGTGTCGGCCTTCGCGTATTCGACTTGAATGTCGAAGTAGCGGCTCTCGTCGAAGACGCCGGTGTCGAGCAGCTCGAATTCGGGCTCACGCTTGTCGCGCCGACGGTTTTCTTCGACGAGTCGCGCGTACGGGTACTCGGCCTGCGGGTACTTGTAGAGGCCGCGCAGGTACGAGTGCGTGGGCGTACCGTCGAGGTAGTAGTAGAGCTCCTTCACGTCTTCGCCGTGATTGCCTTCGCTGCCGATGAGGCCGAACAGGCGTTCCTTGAGGATCGGGTCGCGGCCGTTCCAGAGGGCGATCGAAAAGCAGAGCAATTGCTGGTTGTCGGAGATGCCGAGCAGGCCGTCCTCGCCCCAGCGATAGGCGCGGCTGCGCGCATGGTCGTGCGGCAGGTAGTCCCACGCGGAACCATGTGAGCTGTAGTCCTCGCGCACCGTTCCCCATTGCCGTTCCGAGAGGTATGCCCCCCAGCGCCGCCACGGCGCCTCGCCACGATCGGCCGAGGCGAGGCGCAGGTGTTCGATCGTCGGGGCAGGGCGCACAGGGGCGGATCGGTTCATGTGGCGTTCGATGCCGGCCGCGCGAGTGGCGTTACTTCGAGCGGCGTGCGTTTCGGACTCTGCGTAACCCGGTCGACTGCCCCGGCATCCAAACGGGATTCGTATGTTTATCGCCGTCGCGCTTCAGCTTCTCGTGCTTGCCTATCTGGCCGTCGGCGTGCCGTTCGCGGTCTGGTTTGCGTGGCGTGGCGCCGGCGAAATCGATCCGGTTGCCGTCCACGGTTCGCTGGGCTTTCGACTGCTTATTCTTTCCGGATCGGCGGCACTCTGGCTGCTGTTACTCATCACTGTTCGGCGTCAACGAAAGGCGGTGATGCCGTGACCGCTCGACATCGACGCCTGCACACGTGGGCTTGGTCCGTACTCGGTCCGTTGATGCTGCTGTTGCTCTGGATCGCGCTGGAGGCTCGGCCGTGAGTGTCGCCTACCGCACCGTTCAGTGGAATCCATTCAAACGCCGCTATGACGTGGTCGTGGCGGTCGGTGCGTTGATGTACATCAGCATCTTCATTGCCGCGACCTATTTACCCCGCGCCGACGACGCAAGGCCAGCCCTTCCGGTCGTGTTGATCCGCGCGACGGCCACGCTCGCCTTCGTGCTACTTCATGTCATTTTGCTCATCGGCCCGCTGGCCCGGATCGACCGACGCTTTCTTCCGCTGCTCTACAATCGTCGTCACCTTGGTGTGATGACGTTCCTCATCGCGCTCGCACACGGCCTGCTCGTGCTCGGGTACTACCACGGCTTCGGGGCGATCTCGGCCGTCACTTCGCTCCTGTCGAGCAACACGCAGTACCGATCGATTAGCGCGTTTCCGTTCGAGACGCTCGGACTGATCGCACTGCTGATCCTGTTCCTAATGGCCGCCACAAGTCACGACTTCTGGCTGAAGACGCTGTCGCCCGGTGCGTGGAAGTTCCTGCACATGGGCGTGTATGTCGCGTACGTGTTGCTGGTGCTGCACGTGGCGCTAGGCGCGCTGATGTCCGAGCGAAGTGCCGCTTACACCGGCCTGGTTGGCTCCGGCGCGCTGCTGGTGACCACGCTGCACCTGGTCAGTGGATGGCGTGAATGTCGGATCGATCGTCATGCCTCTGAAGCCGAACACGGGTGGGTTGACGTGCCCTCGCCCGAGTCGATTGGTGACGGCCGCGCCCGACGCGTTGTGTTGCCGGATGGCTCGCGCGTGGCCGTCTTCCGGCAGGGCGAATGCCTGCATGCCATCAGCGACGTCTGTGCCCATCAGAACGGACCGCTCTCGGAGGGGCGAATTGTCGATGGCTGCGTCACTTGTCCCTGGCACGGTTACCAATACCGAGCATCCGACGGCTGCGCGCCGCCGCCATTCACGGAGCGACTGCCCACCTACGTGCTTCGCCGGCATGAAGGCTGCGTGCAGCTGCGCGTGATGGCACAGGCGGACGGCACGCCGACCGCGCTACCGCTGATCGAGATCGAGGAGTCCGCCCATGTCCGATGAATTCTTCGTCGGGTATCTGCCTGTCAAGCCGCACCTGCGGCGCTTCGTGCTCGTTGCGACAGCGGCAGCATTGCTGCTGGTCATTGGCCTCGGCATTGTTGTGGCCGCAGCGCAGCGTGATCCCGGTCGTGGTTCGTGGAAGTTGGATCAGGTAGCCGATCACGACGGCCTGCTGCTGGCCCGGCCGGCACCGCTGCTGCGTGTGCGAGATGCCGACGGCCGAGCACGCACCGTGCTGCTGATCGCCGAAGGCAAGCACGGCACCACCGACGTGGTCGCGCGTTTCGATGGCCACCTTGTGCGGGCGCGTGGCACGCTCATCGAACGAGACGGCGTGGCCATGCTCGAACTCGTTTCGGACGGGATTCGCGATTTTGCGGA
Organism: Tepidisphaeraceae bacterium; assembly: GCA_047600945.1. GTDB lineage: Bacteria > Planctomycetota > Phycisphaerae > Tepidisphaerales > Tepidisphaeraceae > JASGKC01. The sequence goes on from JASGKC010000001.1 coordinate 1,155,419, forward strand.
AATCTTAATCGATCGCGCATCGCTCGAGCTGCCGGCGGCATCGGACCCGAAAACCGCACCGATGCCGATCTCGCTTCGTGGCGAGGTGATTGACCCCAAGTGTTTCCTCGGCGCCATGAAGCCGGGCGAGGGCAAGACGCACAAGGCGTGCGCGGCCCTGTGTTTGCGGGGTGGTGTGCCGCCGATGTTCGCAACGCTCGGCCCGGATGGCCGGGTCGCCGCGCGGCTGATCGATTCACCGGATGTTGAGCAACTCGTTGCGTTCGTGGGTGACTTGGTCGACATCGTCGCGGACGAGTGGCGGTGCGACGACCTGCGGATGATCCGCATTCGTGAGATCCGACGCGTCGGGTCGTAATCGCACGCGGTTCGCGCGGCCCGCGTTGCGGATGAGGTTCTACATGTCGGACACCATTCCATCCCCGGCCAGTCCAAAGCTCACAGCGGGCGGCCCGCGCTCCGATGCGGCCGATCGACTCGATGCTCTGCGTAAACGGGATGCGAAGGCGTTTGAATGGCTTGTGCGCGAGTTCGGGCCGCGGATGCTTGCGGTCACGCGACGGTATCTTCGCGATGAGTCCGATGCCCAGGACGCGTTGCAGGATGCGTTCATCTCGTGTTACCGCGCGCTCGATCGTTTCGACGGGCGGTCGCAGTTGAGCACATGGTTGCACACCATTGCCTGTCGGGCCGCGCTCATGAAGCTGCGCGCCAAGCGGCGGACGCACGAGGAAGGAGATCTCGACGCGTTGTTGCCGACATACAAGCCTGACGGGCACCGCACGTCGACCATGCGCGACTGGCCCGACCAGCCGGATGTGGCCGCGGAGCGCGCGGAGACACGTCAGTTGGTCCGCCAGTGCATCGACGAATTGCCGGACGGCTATCGTGAGGTGCTGCTGTTGCGTGACATCGACGGCTACGAAACCGACGAAGCGGCCGAGTGTCTGGGGCTCAACCCAAACGCACTGAAGACGAGGTTGCATCGGGCGCGGATGGCGCTGCGCACGCTCCTGGCCCGCAGGCTCGCGCTGGCGGAGGGGGGCGATCAATGAATCCGCAGAATCCGGTATCCTCGGCCGATGAGCCGCATCCAAGTGGATGGGACAACCGCGCCATGATGACCTGCCGCGACATTGACCGCTTTCTGATGGATTACCTCGACGGCAAGCTGCCATTGCTCACCCGTGCGCAGTTCGCGACGCATCTTGCGTTGTGCGGAACATGCCGGCGATACCTCAGGCAGTACCGCCAGACGATCGCCATGGGCAAGGCAGCCTTCGCCAACCCCGACGCGCCGCCGGAAACCGTTCCGGAAGATCTGGTGGCGGCGATTTTGAACTCGGCTAAGAAGTCCGACGAGTGACCGGTGTCCGCCCGGGCCGGCGTTGATGCCGACGCGTTCCATCTTCTTGACTTAATCCGCGCAAACATCATGCCTCGAAACGCGCTCCGCGCTGCGCCGTTTGATGCGCAGGCGCGCAGCGCGTCGTGAACAGTGTGGAGCGGGCACACCATCGAATCGTTCGCCGGCAGATCGGCATCCCACGGCACGATGCAATCCAAATCACTGAACGATGACCGGCGCGAGTGGCTCGAAACCGACGGCCTGGGCGGATTCGCCAGCGGAACGGTTGGCGGCGTCCGCACACGCCGGTATCACGCGCTGCTGCTCGCCTCGGACGCGCCGCCGACCTCACGCTTCGTCCTGGTGAACGGATTCGAAGCAACGGTCCACGGCCCGAATGGAAATCACTCCATCTCGGCGCAACGCTACGCGGGTGCACATGGCGACGCTCCAGCGAGGGCCACGATCACCTCATTCACGGATGAGCCTTGGCCGACGTGGCGATACGAACTGCCCGATGGAATCATCCTGGAGCAGGAACTCTTCGTCGTGCGCGGCTCGCCGACCGTGTGCGTGTCGTGGCGGAAGATCGCCGGGCCTGATGCGGAGCTGCGCGTCAGGCCGCTCATGTCGGGGCGCGACTACCACGCGCTTCATCACGAGAACGACGCATTCCGATTCGAGCCCGAGCACTCCAACGGTGTGACGCGATGGCGTCCATATGAAGGCGTGCCGCACATCAGCGTGAAGAGCAACGGCCGGCTCTTTACCCAGCCGATCTGGTACCGACAGTTCTTCTACGAAGAGGAGGAGGCCCGTGGGTTCGATGCTGTCGAGGATTGTGCATCCCCGGGCGTGTACCGTTTCGACCTCGCGCAGCGTGAAGCCGTTCTGATCCTCACGACCGATGCCGCCGGATCGACTGCGACACTGCCCGGAGGTTCGGCCGAGGAATCGATCGAGATGCTGCGGGATGTCGAGCGCCGACGCCGGAGGGGATTCGCCACGCGCCTGCATCGCTCGGCAGACCAGTACCTCGTCCGTCGCGGCCGCGATCAGACGAGCGTGAGCGCCGGCTATCCGTGGTTTGCCGACTGGGGTCGCGACACGCTCATCGCCCTGCGTGGCCTCTCCTTAGCCACAGGCCGTCACGACGTCGCGCGCGATGTGCTGCTCAGTTGGTCGCAGCACGTGAGCCAGGGCCTGTTGCCCAACCGCTTTCCGGATAGCGGTGCGGAACCCGAGTACAACTCGGTCGACGCGGCACTCTGGTTTGTGGTCGACGTATGCGAACTGCTTGATGCTGCTGACGAGGGACTTGTCGCTGTGACGCCACCGCAGCGACGGCAGCTGTTCGATGCCACTGACGCAATTCTCACCGCTTACGCCGCCGGCACGCGTCACGGCATCCGGCGCGACGCCGACGGATTGCTCGCATGTGGAGCCCCCGGCACACAGCTCACGTGGATGGACGCCCGCGCCGATGGCCGGGAGGTGACGCCGCGCATCGGGAAGCCCGTCGAGGTGCAGGCGCTTTGGCTGAACGCGCTGCATCTTGCGGGCAAGCGCATTGATCGCCATCGGCAGGGTGTCGAGAAGGCACTGCGGTCGTTCCGCTCTCGCTTCTGGAACGTCCACTCGGGCTGTCTCTTCGACGTGGTTGATGTGGATCACGTTGCCGGACGCGACGACGCGACGGTCCGGCCAAACCAGGTGTTCGCGGCGGGCGGACTGCCACTCGCGCTGTTGGGTGGGGATCGCGCCAAGCGGGTCTTGGCGAAGGTCGAAGCGGAGTTGTGGACGCCGCTCGGACTTCGCTCGCTGAGCCCGAGTGATCCGCCCTACGCCGGACGATATGAGGGCGGACCCATTCAGCGCGATGCGAGCTATCACCAAGGCACGGTGTGGCCATGGCTGATCGGACCGTTCGTTGAAGCCTGGGTGCGTGCGTTTGGACGGCCCGAAGAGGCGCGGCGGCGGTTCCTTTTCCCATTGATCGATCATCTTCACGACGCGGGTATCGGCCACGTCAGCGAGATCGCAGACGGCGATGCGCCGCACGCGCCGCGCGGCTGCCCGTTCCAGGCGTGGTCGGTTGCTGAACTGCTGCGTGTGTCCAATTGGCTGGAGGCGTTTGAAGCAGCGCCACGCGATGCGAATCGCTCGATGCCGGCCCGGCATCTCACCCTCGCATGAACGCACCGCCGTCCATCGCCCCTACTCTTTCCGGTCGAGCCCGACTATGGGCCATCGACGGGCTGCTGCTCGGTGCATTCATGACCAGTGCGTGCGGCTTCGCGACGCTGCTTGAGCATCCTCGTTCGCCGCTGCCGCACGTGTTAGTGAATGCAGACCTGCGACGCGGACTGATGGGACTGGCGATGTCGGGCACGGCGGTCGCGATCATTTATAGCCCGCTTGGACGACGTACGGGGCCACTGCTAAACCCCGCGATGGTGTTGACGCTCTTTCGCCTGCGAAAGCTGTCAATGCTCGATGCGGTCGGTTTCATGCTGATGCAGTTCGCACTCGGGCCGATCGGTGTGTTCGTCGCGTGGCTGCTGCTACGGCCTTGGGTGGCGGAATCGCCCGTCTTCTACGCCGCGACGCAACCCGGGCCGTTCGGGCGGATGGCGGCGTGGTGGGCCGAGTTCGCGATTGCGCTGTTGATGGTTGTTGTCGTGATGGCGGTGAACGGCAAGCCACGCTGGACACGATTCGGCGGTGCCGCGGCGGCTTTCCTCGTGGCCGTGTTCATCACGTTCGAAGCACCGATTTCGGGGATGGCTTTGAACCCTGCGCGGTCGTTCGCTTCGGCCGTGTTCGCTCAGATCTGGTCGGGCCTGTGGATCTATTTGACCGCGCCGGTGGCCGGCATGCTCGCGGGTGCAGAACTGGTCCGGGCATGCCGCCGTGACGATGAGAGTCTCTGCGCCAAGCTCGCGCACGACGAACGATGTGCGATCCGCTGCCAATGCTTGAACCGCGACTCGGTGCATCAGTCACGTGACGTTCGGCCGTCTCTATCCCGAATCGAATCAGACCGGGCGTCCGTTCCGAATACAGCAGTCTGAATCTGCGCACCATTCCTCCAATCTCGCGAGAACCCTCATGGACCACTACGACGTCATCATTATCGGCACCGGCGCGGGCGGCGGAACGCTTGCCCACCGGCTGGCGCCGTCGGGGAAGAAGATCCTCCTCCTCGAACGCGGCGACTACGTCCCGCGTGAGCAGGACAACTGGAACAGCGGCGCCGTCAACCTGCGCGGCAAGTATCAGGCGAAAGAGTCATGGCTTGATCGTCACGGCAAGCCGCTGCATCCGCACACGAACTACAACGTGGGCGGCAACACGAAGTTCTACGGCGCGGCGCTCTTCCGCTTCCGAAAAGAAGACTTTGGCGAGTTGCAGCACCACGGCGGCGCCTCGCCCGCTTGGCCGATCACGTACGACGAACTTGAGCCGTACTACACGCAGGCCGAGGCGATGTACCACGTGCACGGCACGCGCGGCGAAGACCCGACCGAACCGTGGGCCAGCGGTCCTTACCCGCACTCGGCGCTGGCACACGAGCCACGCATCCAAAAATTGCACGACGACCTGATGCGCGTCGGGCGCACGCCTTTTCACGTTCCTGTCGGCGTGATGTATGACAGCGAGCAGCCGCGCACGAGCAAGTGCATCAAGTGCGGCACCTGCGATGGCTACCCGTGCTTGTTGCAAGCCAAGGCCGACGCTGAGACGTGCGCGGTCGAGCCGGCGCTGCGGCATTCGAACGTGACGCTGATCACGGGCGCGCACGTCGATCGGCTGGTCACGGATGCCGCTGGCCACGAAGTGCACGAGGTGCACGTGACCCGGCACGGCGAACGCGCGGTGTATCGCGGCAGCGTCGTTGTCGTGAGCTGCGGCGCGATCCATTCAGCGGCGTTGCTGCTGCGATCGAAGTCCGACCGGCATCCGAACGGCCTGGCCAATGGGTCAGACGTCGTTGGCCGGCACTATATGGGGCACGTGAACAGCGTGCTGCTGGCCATCAGTCGCGAGGCGAATCCGACCGTTTTTCAGAAGACGCTCGGCTTGAACGATTACTACTTCGGCGACGACGAGTTCCCGCACCCGATGGGCCATATCAGTTTTGTCGGCAAGCTGGACGCAGTCACATTGAGCGCGGGCGCGCCGCCGTTCGCACCGGGCTGGACGCTCGAGCAGATCGCGAAACACTCGCTCGACTTCTGGCTCACCAGCGAGGACTTGCCCGACCCGGAGAACCGCGTGACGGTCAACGCCGACGGCAAGGTCGTCCTCAGCTATCGGCCCAACAACGAGCAGGCGCACAAGGAACTCACCAAACGCCTGAAGTACCTGCTGAACCACCTCGACTGTCACGAGCACCTGATCCCGCGGAACCTATTCCTCGGCCAGCGCATCCCGCTGGCGGGCGTGGCCCATCAGAACGGGACCATTCGCTTCGGCGAAGATGCACAGACCAGCGCGCTCGACCGCAACTGCTGCGCGCACGAAGTGCGGAATCTGTACGTGGTCGACGGGTCTTTCTTCCCCAGCAGCGCGGCCGTCAACCCCGCGCTGACCATCATGGCCAACGCCCTGCGTGTGGGCGATCACCTGCTGAAGGAGTTGTCGTGAGACGCTTTCTCTTCGTTGCGCTGACGTGCGCCATGTCGTCCGCGTCGCACGTGTTCGGTGACCTTGTTGGCGCGGAGCGACCGCAGGCGAAGGTGGACGCGGTGCTGTCGGTCGGCATCGTCGTGGACGATCTCGATCGGTCGATCGACTTCTACACGCGCACGCTGAATTTCCGTGTCGCGGATGTGAAAGAGATCGTCGGCGACGACGCTGAAGCGCTCTTCGGCGTGTTCGGCATGCGGGCCCGCGTCGCGACATTGTCCCTGGGTTCAGAGCAAATTCGTCTGATCGACTACCTTACGCCCGGCGGGCGACCGATGCCGGCCGACTCGCGGAGCAACGATCGCTGGTTCCAGCACATCGCCATCGTTGTCACCGACATGGACCGCGCATACGCCCGCCTGCGCGAGGCTAAGGTCGGCTTTGCGTCGACCGGCCCGCAGACGCTGCCGCTCAGCAATCCGAATGCGGGTGGCATCCGCGCGTTCTATTTTCGCGACCCGGACAACCACGTGCTCGAACTGATCCAGTTCCCCGCCGACAAGGGCGACCCGCGCTGGCAGCGGTCGACCGAACTGTTTGCAGGAATCGACCACACCGCGATCGTTGTGACGGACACCGAGACGAGTCTGCGGTTCTACCGAGACGCGCTAGGTTTGCGCGTGGCCGGCGAGAGCGAAAATGTTGGCACGGAGCAGGCGCACCTGAACAACGTGCGCGGGGCTCACCTGCGCATCACGGGCCTTCGCGCGGTGAGCGGACCTGGCGTGGAATTGCTGGAGTATTTGGCCCCGCAAGACGGACGACCGCTGCCCGCCGATCCGCGGCTCGATGACCAGTCGACTTGGTTGACCATTGTTGGCAGTGCCGATGTCGAAGACCTCTTCCGATCCTTGCGTGACGAGCGTCAGTCCTTTGTCAGCCCGACGGTCGTCACCGCAGCGGGTGCCGGCTTTGGCGTTTCGCGAGCGGCGATTGTGCGCGATCCGGACGGGCACGCCATTGCAGTCAGCGCGCCGTGAGCCTTCTGCCGACAACGAATCGCGAGTCGATTGAATCGCAAGTGATGTCCGCTGCATCGCAGAGATGGAGACCGTTATGGAACTGTCGAAGTCCCTCACCATTACGTCTTGGGTCTTGCAGCTGGTCGTCGCTGTGATCCTGTTTCAGACGCTGTTCTTCAAATTCACGGGCGCCGAGGAGAGCAAGTACATCTTCTCGACGCTGGGGCTTGAGCCGGTGGGGCGGATCGGCTCGGGCATTGCGGAGTTGATCGCCGTCCTACTGCTGCTCATCCCCGCCACCGTGCCGTATGGCGCGGCACTGGCTGCTGGCGTGATCAGCGGGGCGCTGGTGGCGCACGTCACCCGACTCGGCATCGAAGTGAAGGGTGACGGCGGCCTGCTGTTCACGCTGGCCGTGGTCGTCTTCATCGGAAGTCTTGCGATCCTGTTCATCCGGCGCGCTCAGATTCCCGTCGTCGGTCCCCGCTTGTTTGCGGCGTCGTAAGCCACCTGCTCAATCCACCCGGAGAAACCGCCATGATGCAGCACCTTTTGGATGATCGATCGTATCCGCGCTTTACACGTCCGTTGTCCGTTCTGCTGGAGGAACTCGCCGAGTTGATTGGCGGCCTTAACGACGGGCAGTACGTGCAGCGGCCGGTCGGGCCGGTGACGAGCAGCATTGGTTCGCATGTGCGGCACTCGCTCGACCACGTCCGGCATCTGCTGAACGGCCTCGACACCGGCGACATTGACTACGACCGCCGAGAGCGGGGCACACCAGTGGAATCTTGTCGTATGACGGCACTGACTGAGATCGCTGCCTTGGTCGAACGGCTCGATGCGACCAACGACGACGTGGCTGACCGTGCGATCGAGTTGCGGACCCTGCTCGCCGTGGATCTGCCGCCCGTGCGCGTCCGCACCACTTTCGGCCGCGAGGTCGCCTTCACCCTTAACCACACGATCCACCACAACGCCCTGATTGCGGCGATGGTGAAACTACTCGGCGCACCGCGCCGGCGAACTTTGGCTACGCGCCGTCGACGGTGCGCCACGAGAGCATCCGGCAGACCACGGAGGTTGTCGCGTGTGCACCGTGAGTGTCATCCGACCGCAAGCCGATGTGCTGCGGTTCGTCTGCAACCGCGACGAATCGCACCAGCGCACGCCGGCCCTTCCGCCATGCCTGCTGCACTGCGGCGATCGCCGGGCAATCCTGCCACTCGATCGGAAGGAGCCGGCAGGGTCGTGGATTGGCGTCAACGACGTCGGTTTGGTCGTTGCACTGTTGAACGTGAATCCGGTCGGTGTCGATCGACTGCCGATCCGAATTCGAAGTCGCGGTGAGTTGCTACCCGCACTTCTTGCGGCAACTGACTTGGAGGCGGCCGAAAGATCGCTTGAGCAAATCGATCTCACGCAGTTTGGCCGATTTCGAGCGTTGGTGTTCGGCGCCGATGGCCTGCTGGAAGCGAGCAGCAATGGTCGGGAACTGCGCGTGTCCGTCGGGCCGCTGCCTGCCCAGCCGGCGATGTGGACCAGCTCCTCGCTCGGCGACGCGCTGGTCGACCTGCCGCGGCGTGCACTGTTTGAGTCAATGGTGATTGGATCGCCATGCAGTCAGGACGCTTTTCACGATCACACCTGGGCGGAAGCGGCCGATGTGAGCGTGTGCATGCGGCGCGACGATGCACAAACGGTTAGTCGAACCGTGATTGAGCGGGATTCGCACTGCGTGACGCTTCGTTACCGTGCGACAGGCGACGTTGATGAACACGCTCAAAGTCTGTGGTTGCCCGCCGTCGTCGGAGCACTGCCTGAGGTTCACATCGGATGAGCGAGGCGATCTCCACTGTTCTAACTTCGATCGCCGTACTCGTGTTAGGTACGCAGGTGAGTGAAGACCTGACCTGCGTTACCGCCGCCGAGGCGATCCGGCGCGGCGCGATGCCGTGGACGACCGGAATCATCGGCTGTTTCATCGGCATCCTACTGGGCGACCTGCTGCTGTGGGCGATCGGCCGAGCGGTGGGGCGGCGGCTGCTTCGCTGGCGCTGGATGAAGCGACGCTTGGCTGTGCTGGGCGGGCGTACTATCGGGCGACAGCTCGATCGCAATCTGGCGGCGCTGGTGCTCGGATCGCGTTTCGTGCCGGGTACGCGTCTACCGCTTTACCTCGCCATGGGCGCGCTTGGCCGGCGGCCGCTCGCGTTCGCGAGTTTTGCTACGCTCGCCGCGGCCGTGTGGACACCGCTCCTGATCGCGTCGGTCGTCTTCGCCGGACGAACTGTGGCCTATCCATTGCAGGCCGTACTGGGCGCGGGCCTGATGAGTTGGTGTGCGCTAGTCATCGGTGGGCTCGTCTTGCTGCGTCTTGCGTCGTTGTCACTTACGCCCGGCGGACGATCGCGCGTCGGCTATCACTTCGCTCGCTGGCGACGCTGGGAGTTCTGGCCCTCGTGCATTGCGTACTTGCCTGTCTTGCTTTGGATCGCCTGGCTGTCGATCCGCCATCGAGGATTCTCCACCGTGCTGCACGCCAATCCCGGCATTCCGCTGAGCGGATTCGTCGGCGAGAGCAAGCACGCGATCCTGAGGAAACTACGGTCGTCGCATGTGTCGCCGAGCACGCTCATTGCGCGCGGCGATGTTAGCACCGCGAAAGCCCTCATCGAATGTGGCGCGTTGAAGGTCCCGATCATCCTTAAACCCGACGTCGGTCAGCGCGGGGCGGGCGTGCGGCTCGCCCGGTCGGTTGCGGAGGTCGAGCGTTACGTCCGTTTGTCGCCTGTGCCGACCATCATCCAGGCATACCATGCCGGCCCGTTCGAGGCGGGCATCTTTTACGTCCGCTTGCCAAATCAGCCGCATGGGCGAATTTTCTCGGTAACTGACAAGGCCTTCCCCGATGTCGCCGGCGATGGTCGATCGACATTGCGCGAGTTGGTCCTCGCCCATCCGCGCCTGCGGTTGCAGGCCGCTCGATTCTTCCAGCGTCACGCACGTTCACTCGACGAAGTCATCCCGCTCGGCGAGCTCCGACGACTGGCACTCGCCGGGAACCATTGCCAGGGAACATTGTTTCGTGACGGCTCTCATCTGATCACACCCGAACTGGAGCGCGCGATCGACGAGGTGGCGAGGACGTTCGACGGTTTCTACTTCGGGCGGTTTGACGTGCGGTACGGCGACGTCGACGCGTTCCGCGCCGGCCAAGATTTCTGCATCATTGAATTGAACGGCCTGACGAGCGAAAGCACGAACGTGTACGACCCGAGCTGGTCCATCCGGCGTCGCTACCGGGTGCTGTTCGCGCAGTGGCGGCTGGCGTTCCAGATCGGCGCGATCAACCGCGCCGCCCGCCGAGAACGCGGGCCGACGATCCGGGAACTGATCGGCGAAGTCCTCAGCTACTACCGCGGTCCGAAGGCCGACGAACTTTCTGCTTGATGTCGCTTCATTGGGTTGGCGAGCGGTGGTGGGCAAGGTAACGCTCGAGCGCTTCCCGGCCCATGTACCGAGCGAGCAGCGGTGGGCTGACGCGCGTGAGGTCGACCATCATCAGGCCATCGAGGGCATCGCCGAAGTCGGGGTCGACATTGAAGCCGAGCAGTCTGGCGTCGAGCTTCAGGTACTGCCGAAGCAGCACGGGCAGGCCACGTCGATCTGCTTCGATCTCGCCAACAAGGCCCTCGATCGCTTCCACCGACCGCACGCATGCCGCGGCGGCCCAGCGTGCCCACGTTCGCCCGCGCTGCGGCAGGCGCGGCGGGTTGCGCGGTTCGATCATCTTGGCCAGACTGTCATCACTTCGCGTACGGCGCAGGAACTCGATCAGCAGTGTTCGCGTCATCGAATGGTAGCGGTTGCTGATACTGACCGGGCCGAACAGCACCCGATAGTGGGGCCGCCGTGCGACGAACGCTGCAATGCCCTTCCACAACAGCGACAGCGGCGCGAACTCGCGCTGGTATTCCTGTCGAACGAACGAGCGGCCAAGTTCCAGCGCGGGTCCCATTTCATCCAGCAGCGGCTTGCCATAGCGAAACAGCGTGCTGGTGTAGAGGCACGAAACATCCCTCGTTGGAGCGAGCTTATCCGTGGGGCCCAGTCGATACGCACCGACGACTTGCCGGTGCCCGGCGTGGTAGCAGATCAGGTGGATGTAAGAGTCGTCAAAGCGATCCAAATCACGCGCGCGGCCTGTGCCCTCGCCGACGGCACGGAACGCGGCCTCGCGCAGTCGCCCGACCTCGCGCAGAGCATGCGGGGCCTCCGGGGCGGCGAGGTAGACGACGCGATACGAGCCGGATGCCGACAGCGTGCACTCAGGCGGCAGGGCGTTCAGCTCGGCCATGACGACATCGGCGTCCTCCGGCGGCGCAATCGCAGTCGAGGGGGTGGCAGCCGGCGCGGGCCGGGCAGACGTCGCGAATCGCGCAGCAAGCGCATCGGTCCTTGCCCGAAGATAGTCCGCCGCGGCGCGATCGTCGCTGCCTGCATCGCGCAACTGCGCCGGTGAAATCACCGCGCCGAGCGTCATGCGAACGATGCTCCCGGTCTTGTTGGTGACCTCGCGGGGCAGCAGAAGCGTGCGCAAAGTCGGACTAAGCAACCCGCCGAGCTGAAATGTGGCGCTGTTCCGTCCGTCGATCCGAACCGGGAGCACGCTCGCTTCACCAAGGCGCGCCAGTACCGCGACGTGGTGCGACCAAGGCCGATCGTGCACGTGCCAGTTCGACCATGTGATCGACGACACCTGGCCGGCCGGGAAGACGATGAGAGCGCCCGCTTGGTCGCGAAGCCATCTCACCGCCCGGTTCATCGACGCGGCGTTGGCCCGCGCGGAGCCGGCCCGGCCGAATACATCTACGGGCAGGCAGGCGTCACGCAGGTTCGGAATCCGAATGAGCAACTCGTTCGCCAGCAGGCGTACGTCGCCGCGGATGCGTCGCACGACATCGAGTAGCGCCAGTCCGTCAATCGCGCCGAACGGGTGGTTGGCCACCACGATGAGCGGCCCGCTCGCAGGCACGCGTGCGAGGTCCGCATCACCGACTGCCACACGGACATCGAGTGCGGACAGCACGCGTTCAGCGTATCCGCCTTCGGGGCCGGCGCTGCTGCGGGCGTTGACTTCGGAAAGCGCCGGTAGTCCGAGCAACCTTTCGGCCACTTCCGTCATCCAAGCTGGCAGTTTCGACCGGCGCGGCAAGCGAAACGGGTCGGACTTGTCGGATTGCGAGGTCATGCCCTTGGGATGACGCCCAGCTGCCGCGCGATTCTCAACCAGATTGGGAGACTCTCATGAGGCCGTCCGTCCATCGACGTCGATTCCTCGTCACCGCAGGTTCAACCCGTGAGCCGATCGACCGCGTCCGCGACTGGGGAAACATCTTCACAGGCAACACGGGCCTGGATATCGCCCTGGCTCTGGCCGCACAGGGGGATGCGGATGTCGACCTGCTGACTAGCAATGTGGAGCACGTCGCTCGCCTCCGTGAAGCAGACGGCTCGGTGCGGCCGATTGCGTTCAAACGCTACGACGAGCTTTACACGCTGTGCGCGTTGCGTATGCAATCCGGCCCATACGACGCCATAGTGATGACGGCTGCCGTGTGCGACTACAAGCCCGTCGGAACTTATTCCGTTGAAGCGATGCAGGGTGACACATGGCGCGTCCGCGATGTGCAGGCGGGAAAGGTGCGCAGCACGCACGCGCGCATCGCCGTGCTGGCCGAACCGACGTTGAAGATCATCGACCAGTTCCGCGCCACATGGGGCCACGCCGGAGTGCTGGTGAAGTTCAAGCTCGAAGTGGGGATTGGCGCGGATGAACTCATCGCGGTGGGCCAGCGCAGTCGCGTGCACAGCGGCGCCGAGATTCTCGTCGCCAACACGATCGACATGGTGGATGGGCCGCGGGCCGGGGCTCTCCTGCTGAGCGATCAAGGGAGCGAGTTCGTCGGGCGAGGCGTGCTCGCGTCCACACTCGCGCAACAGATTCGAAGCGCGTGCGAACGTGAATCCAATCCGGCGCCGTCGGCATCTGCAACGGTGTGACCGACGCGAACGTGCGATGTCGCCGCCAGCGTATCGCTCACCGAACCTCAAGGAGATGTCCATGTCTCTCAACCGTGTTCCATTGCTGAGCGCCGTCGCGCTCTTGACGCTCACCGCCACCGGCATGCTCGCGATGGGCGATGCCCAGCGTCCGAACAACCCGTCGTCGCCCTCGCAGCCTGCGCCGATGATGGATGCGCCGGCGCTCACCGGCACGCCGTTCCAGGGCCCCAAGGCGAACAAAGGCACCGTCATGTTGCGTCACGAGGCCGGCCAGATCGTGCTGCGCCTGAGCGATGACTTCGTTGTCCCGGACACGCCGGCCCCGCACTGGCAGGTTGTCGACGGCAACGGCAACACGTTCCTGCTCCAGCGTCTGAAGGTGAAAGGGGACGTCTACCACCAGGAGATCAAGCTGCCCGCCTACATCAAGGACGTGAAGAAGGTGCAGATTCGGTGCGCCTGGGCCGAAGTGCTGCTCGGCGAGTCGAACCTCTGACTCCTCACTGCCTCGTTCTCCTCAACCTCGGGCCGATCGAGATCGACAGGTCCGATCGGCCCTTTCGCCGGCACGTCCGGTTCGCCCACGACTATTCGGAGTGATTTCATGAATGCCGTCCCGATTCGATGTCTGACTGTCGCCACGATCGCGACTACTGCAAGCTTCGTCGCTGCTTCTGATCCGCAAGAGGATGCCGTGCCCAACATGCGGTCGGTGGCGCCGGCGACGAAGCCTGTGCTGACGTCGACCGATGCCCAGCGTGTGCTCGAACTGGCCATCGACGAGGCGCGGCACCGCGCCGGCACGGCGGCGATCGCCGTGGTGGACGATGGTGGCAATCTGATGGCGCTGCGCCGCCTGGACGAGACTTTCGCCGCGGGCAGTACGGTGTCGATCGGAAAGGCACGGACGGCCGTGCTCTTCCGCAAGCCGACAGCGTTTTTCGAGAAGGTCGTCAACGACGGCCGGTTTGCGATGACAGCCTTGAGCGATTTCACGCCACTAAAAGGCGGCGTGCCGCTCGTTGTCGAGGGCAAGATCGTCGGCGCGATCGGCGTCAGCGGCGCTGCGAGCGCCGACGAAGACGACGCCATCGCCACGGCGGCCGCGAAGGGCTTCACAAACGCCGTCGACTCGGTCAATCCGGGCGACGCACAGGCCGCGCCCGCACCGACGTACTTCGCCTCGGGCGATGTCGAGGCTTCGTTTTCGAAGGGTGCCGTCCTTTTCAAGCAGGACGGGAGGCGCTTCGAGATTCACACCTCGCGCCGCGTGCAACCCGGCATGGCCGAGGTTCATCAGTCGCAGACGGACGTCATTTATGTGCAGTCGGGTGAAGCCGCATTTGTGACCGGCGGCAGCGCCGAAGACGCCAAGCCGACCGCCCCCGACGAGCTGCGCGGCAAAGCCATCGCCGGCGGCGAGACGCGCATGCTCCGCGCCGGCGACGTGATCGTCGTACCGGCCGGCGTGCCGCACTGGTTTCAATCCGTCAGCGGCGAGTTCCGCTACTTCGTCGTGAAGGTCAACAACTAACCCGTCGTCTACCCATTCGTTTCACACCAAGGAGATCGCTCATGCGTCTTGCCTCGTTATTGCTTGTCGTGCTCGTGTGCGTTGTGTCGGCCGTCTCATTCGCGGGCGAAGCGCCGACGAAAATCTACGTGAACCAGGATTGGTGGGGAACCGCCCTCAAGGGGTACGACCCCGTGGCCTACTTCACGGACGGCGCACCGAAGGAGGGCGACAAGAGTATCACCGCGTCCTACCAAGGCGCGACCTATCGCTTCACGTCGGTCGAGCATCGCCAACTGTTTGAGAAGGAGCCCCCTAAGTACGCACCTCAGTTCGGCGGGTTCTGTGCCTTCGCCGTTTCGAAAGGCTACACGGCCAACATAGACCCCAACGCGTGGGACATCGTCGATGGCCGGTTGATTCTGCAATACAGCCTCGACGTGCGCGAGCAGTTCCGAAAAGACACTTCGGGCAACCTCGCCAAAGCCGACGCAAACTGGCCGCGCATCCGTGATGAAAACGGGAAGCCGGCCGAGTGAGCGAGCACATCCGCCGTCTTCTGAGCCGCTAAGTGAACATGGAGACCCCGATGTTGATTCGCACGAAACGAATCGTGATTGCGGCGCTGGCCGTGCTAGCGAATGTGCCAACGTTGTTCGCCCAGGTCGGTGCGGTCTACACGAAGCCCGATGTGACAATCGACCTTCGCACCCAAGCCGGTGCGAATCTGGTCGACGCACGCTGGGCGTGGGCAGACGCCGACATCGTTGGTGTCGAGCACCGCGCGGCCGGCCCGGACCTGAAACCGTCGGGCGCAATCGTGCGAACGCATGGCCTGTCGCCAGCATTGGGCGATTTGACCTCGGGTCGTTTCACGCCGATCGCGCCGACCGAACTCGAAGTGCGCCGCGGCAACGGCCGACTCTCGTTCGGCTGGTACGCGCTCGATGTGAAGCTGCCCGAGAAGGTGGGTGCGCTCGATGTCGCCGGGGCCACGGCGAGCTTCGAGATCGTCGTGGACGACTACGCCGAGGTGTATGTCGAAGGCAAAGCGCAGTTCGGACTCGGGCGATCAGGCGGGACCGCGGTGGCCGGGTTCAACTCGCCGAACCGCGTCGTGCTCACGCGAGACGCGCGGCCGGGCCAGACGTTTCACATCGACGTGCTCGCGATGAATGGCCCCGTTGGCGATCCGCCGCCCAACTACATTTGGGTGCGCGGGGCAACGCTTGACTTTGCCACCCCCGAGCATGCGTCGTTGGGCGTTCCCGTCGAAACGACGATCCGCAAGCTCGATCCACGCCTGGACGAAATCATCGCGCCGGACACGAAAATCGAGCGGATCGCGAGCGGTTTCGGTTTCACCGAGGGGCCGGTGTGGGTTCCGCGGACGGATACCGAGCCCGGCCACCTGCTGTTCAGCGATCCGAACAACAACCGCATCTACCGATGGGACTCCAGCGACGGCGCGGTCAGCGTGTTTCGCTCGCACAGCGGCTACACCGGCGCGGACATCGGCCGCTACCGGCAGCCGGGCAGCAACGGGCTCGCGCTCGATCCGCAGGGCCGGCTTACGATCAACGAACACGGCAATCGGCGCGTGACACGCCTGGAAAAGAACGGAACCTTCACCGTGTTGGCTGACCGCTTCGAAAGCAAGCGGCTCAACTCCCCGAACGATCTGGTCTATCGCTCGGACGGCGCGGTCATCTTCACCGATCCGTACTTCGGCCTGCCCGGCTTTGAGAGCGATCCGGCGAAGGAGTTGCCCTACAGCGGCGTCTTCTTCCTGAAGGACGGCGCACTCAAACTGCTCACGAAGGAATTGAAGGGGCCGAACGGCGTGGCACTCTCGCCCGACGAGCGATCCCTCTACGTCGGCGACTGGGACGAGCATCACAAGGTGGTGATGCGCTACGAACTGTCGGGCGATGGAACTCTCTCTAAGCCGACCACGTTCCTCGATCTGACTGACGAGCCGGGCGACGAAGCGATCGACGGCGTCGATGTCGATCCCTGTACTGGAACTCTGTTCGTAAGCGGCCCGGGCGGCTTGCACATCGTCTCGCCCGAGGGCAAGCGGCTCGGCGTCATCCGCGGCCCCGAACTGGCCGCCAACTTCACCCTCGGGGGCGACGACGGGCGAATCCTATTCCTGACGGCACGTACGGGCGTATATCGCGTGCAGCTTCAGCCGGTCGGTGGCGGAACGACGTCAGCGCGATAACCGCGATTCATCCAGATTCGATTGCCGTCCATCGCCCGCATCGATACGTTGCTGCGATGCCGGACCGCGAACGCGATTTGCCGACAGCGCCGCTGCCCGACGAGTTGTCGATGTTGCGGTCGATCGTCGGCGGCGTGGCGCGGTCCACGGGCGAGCCGTTTCTTCGGTCGCTGGTCAAGAACCTGGCCGAGGTGCTGGGGACGCGAATCGCGTTCATCGGCCGATTCGAGGCGGCTGCGCCGGGCGAGGCGCCGACGCTCGTCCGAACCATTGCCTTCTGGAAAGCCGGCAAGTTCCACGACGACTGCACCTGGCGAATCAGCGACACGCCCTGCGAGCGGCTGGTCAGCGGGAACGGCCTATGCCATCTGCCCCGCGACGTGTGCCGGCAGTATCCCAAAGAGGAGGGCATCGAGAGCTACCTTGGCGTCGCGCTGCGCAGCGCGTCGGGCGAACTGCTCGGACACCTGGCAGTGTGCGACGATCGTCCGATGCCCGACGAGCCGCGCCGGCTCTCCATCTTCCAGATATTCGCCGCACGTGCCGGCGCCGAGTTGGAGCGACTCGATGTCGCCCGCCGACTCGAACGCAGTGAGACGCTCTTTCGCGACCTCTTCGATGAGGCGCCGATCGGTTACGTCTATGAACGGCTCGATTCGCGCTTCGTACGCGCCAACCGCGCAGGCGCTGCGCATACTCGGAGTGAAGCCCGAAGACGTTCAAAACACGGTCGGCTTTTCGCTCGTCGCGCCGGCACCGGGGGTTCAACAGCGCATCCGCGATGCGTTTGAAGCCATCAAGGCAGGCAAGGAGCAGGGCGGAGTCGAACTGGAGCTACGTCGCAAAGACGACGGCCGGCCCCTTTGGATTCAGTGGTGGAGCAAGCCCGATCCGGACGGCGTGCACACGCGCACGGTGATCGTCGACATCACCGCACGTGTCCTGGCGGAGCGCGAGCGTTCGACGCTTCAAACACAGAACCAGGCGCTACAGGAGGCGCTGCGCACGCTGGGCGTCGCAACAGAGTCGCTGCGTCCGATGATCGGCCAGAGCAAGGCGATGCGTGGCGTGCTCGACAAGGTCGTCCGGGTCGCGCCCACCGACGCCACCGTGCTCGTCCTCGGCGAGACCGGTGTGGGCAAGGAACTGGTCGCCCGTGCGATTCACGAGGGGAGTACGCGTGCCGGCAAGCCGATGATCCGCGTGAACTGTGCGGCCCTCCCTGCGAACCTCGTCGAAAGCGAACTGTTCGGCCACGAAAAGGGCGCCTTCAGCGGCGCCATCGCCCGCCGTGCTGGACGACTAGAGCTCGCCGATGGCGGTACGCTGTTGCTGGACGAGATCGGCGAACTATCCGTCGAAGTGCAGGCCAAGCTGCTGCGCGCGTTGCAGGAGAAGGAATTCGAGCGCGTCGGCGGAACGCAAACGCTGAAGGTGGACGTTCGCGTCATCGCGTCGACCAATCGCGACCTTCGGCGGGCCGTGCAGGATGGGAAGTTCCGCGAAGACCTCTTCTATCGGCTGAACGTCTTCCCGATCACCGTGCCGCCGCTGCGGGACCGGCTTGACGACGTGCCGTTACTGGCCGAACACCTTCTCGATCGCTGCGCGGTGCGAATCGGTCGGCGTTTCGAGTCGATCGCGCCGGATACGCTCAAACGCCTGAGCACGTACGACTGGCCCGGCAACGTGCGCGAACTGGAAAACGTCCTGGAGCGGGCGGCCATCCTCACAACCGGCCCGGTGCTGAAGATCGACGCCGAGGTGCTCTCGCCGCGTCTCGACCCGTTGGCTGCGCAGGAGCTAAAGCCGGCCGCTCGCGCCGCGGCCTCTGAGGCTAACGATCTGAAGTCGATCGAACGCCGTGAGATCCTCGCCGCGCTCGAACGCTCGAACTGGATCATCGAGGGCGAACGCGGTGCCGCCCGAGTCCTCGGTCTGCATCCCAACACGCTGCGTAGCCGATTGAAACGCCTCGGCATCGAGCGCGGCTGATTCGACGCCAAACCCATTCAGTTCCTTCCACTGTCAGTCGTGGTTCTCCACGATCGTTCGTGGGCACTCGGTAACGAACGGCGCTCCCGGCCTCACAGAAGCCGCAGGAAGGCCATTCGCAGGATGGCACTCCCTTCGCGAAGCGTGGCTGGATAGCACCAACAAGGATGCCCGCGATGCCCACGCCCAGCCTGACCGACGCCTTTCGCCGCCGTTGCCCGAATGCCTGGTGTCAGATCATCCACGACAGTGAGGGTCGGTTGCGTGCGGCAGCCAGGCGTGTCACGCGAAATCAGGCCGACTGCGAGGATGCGATCCAGGACGGCCTGCTGTCAGCCCTTCAAGCGGCACACCGTTTCACAGGTGACTGTAGTCCCACGACATGGCTTTACTCGATCGTCGTCAACGCGGCCAGGATGCAGGCGCGATCGGAGACAAGACGCCGGAAGAAGACCGAGAACGCGGCAATCGGATGGGTGGAAAAGATTGGTGAGGACCACGATCCAGCCCATGAAGCGGAGCGGCGCGACACGATTGAACGCGTTCGGCGGGCCGTTCGAGCACTGCCACAACACTACCGGGAAGCCATCGCGCTGCACGACCTCGAAGGCCTTTCCAGTCCGCAGGCCGCAGCCACGACGAGCGTCTCAGTGGCCAACTTCAAAGCCAGAGTCGTGCGCGGGCGGAAGTCGTTGGCCTACTCCCTCTCGTCATTTTCTTCGGGTCGAAACGGGCACCATGCAGATTCTTCATCAAGCTCGCCCATGAGTGCTTGTGTGGCAAGAATTGATGAAATTCGTTCTTCCGGCCTCGATCGCTTCAAAGCGAAGAACCCGTCTTTCGACGGGTTCTGATGCCCAGGACATGCCAAAAATCCTCGATTGCGATTAGCCAGAGGGGTCACTAACCCCTACTTGGGGCACCCCACAAGCCAAAAGGGTTACTTTCAGGGGTTAGTCAGTTCACCTTGCTGAGCCTGCTGACTCGAAGGACTTTGACCTCCACGTCGAAACTGTTCCAGCCAACCGACGCGGCTCAGCAGCGTCAAGATGAAGCTCCGTATGTCCTCCTCTTTCCCAACCGCAAGCCATTCGAGAAGGTCTTCCGCCAACGACGATGCGAAGATGTACTCTCGGCAGAAGGCTGCGAGGAGCCGCTTTCGCATCTCGATCGCGTTCTCGTCGGGGAATGGTCGCCCGCAAAACATCGACGGCTTCTCAGGCGGCGACTGCATCTGGTACTTGATCAGTGCGAGCCGAAAGTCCGACCAACTGACATCGACGTTGTTGTGACCGTACCGCTCGAACATGCCTTTCGTGTCGTGAATCGTGAAACCGGAGAATGCAGAGCCGTAGCGGTACTTTTCGCAAAGGTGCATAAACCCGGGCTGCCCTCTGCGAATCGCCTGAGACTCGTCGCCGCCAAGAGGGATAAACTTCAGGCTGCGCCAACTCATCTTGCGCTTCATGGCTATGACTCCTGTTGAAGCATCTTTTCCGTATTCCCGCTTCCACTCGGTCCGGTATCCTGCTTTCGATGGGACAAGAGAAGTCCATCACCAGAGTCGAACTGTACCGGCTTCTCTGGACGGAACCGACCACAAGAGTCGCGCGTACCTATGGCATCTCGGATGTCGGGCTAGCGAAGCTCTGTGACAAACACGACATGCCCTGCTGAAGGAGTGCATTCGGCGAGGTTACGCCGTTTCGGCAGGTCCGGTGATCACCATCGATGGTCATTCCGTCAAGCTAGGCATCCACGAGATCGTCGATACCGTTCGCGAACCCGATGAAGAGGCTGATTTCAGCAAACGCTACGAGTTTGCGCACAGCCGAGTGAAATCGAAGCGCGTGGTGACAACTCGCCTCGTTCTGGGAATCACCGAAGGGCGCGAATACTGGATGACTGGTGGTCGGCAAACTTGGCGTGATTCTGACAGGCACCGTCTCGAAGAACACCTAGACAAGGTGATACTCACGCTCATCGAAATCGGCGCTTCTGTGCGACGGCATGCTGAGGAACAGAAGCGAAAAGCCGAGTTAGAGCGGCAGGAAGCCGCTCGGCGTGAGGTAGCAGCAAAGCAACGCGTCGAGAGGCTCAAGCAGTATCGCGCAGAGAAGGCGAAGCTTATTGATCTGATCAGGCAGGCAGATGACCTTGAGCAGAGCCAAAAGCTTCGCAACCTAGTCGCTGCGGTACGAGCGAAGCACGAGGTACAAGGAGCCATTGATCCCGAGAGTGAAACTGCTCGCTGGATCGAATGGGCAACACATCACGCAGATCGAATCGGCTCGTCTGCCATGCGAACCGTCAGCCACCGCGCCGGGTCGCCGAGGTGGACGAGTTGGCGTCGAAGCAGATCAAATGCGGCGAGGATGATGCCGCCGATCATCGGGTCAATCGCGCGGTTCCGCGTCCGACTAACGAGCGCCTGCTGACCCGTCCTGATCTTGGCTGCCGTCTGCCCGACGAGCAGACGACCCCGAACAGTCGCGCCGACGTGGGTCTCTTCAACTCTGACGCGAGGAAGCCCGTGCTTGGCGGCGGCGACGAGCCGGTCCGACCACATCCGCGCCATCAGTTCCCACAGCCAGACCTGACCGCCGACGTAGCTGCCGGTCGAGGTCATGAGCCTGATGCCCCAGATCCGGCTGAGCCAGCGCCGAAGTGTGGGCATGCCGAAGCGAGGGGTGATGGTGAGCGTCCGACCCCTGTAGCTGACCTCACCGATGAACCGTCCCGCCCACCACCGCCCAGACTCGACCTCGTAGGTTGCGACCGGCGAACGCTCGATCTCGCGGCGTCCGGAGAACGAGAGCGCCAACGTCTGGACATTCGCCCGCTGAACGACTTCGCGGAGCCATAATTCGTCTTCGCCGTCAAGAGCATCGAAGGGCGAAAGATCGGTCGTGGCGAGTCCGCTCGAAGCTGACCGTCGTCGCTTGCCCTTCATGCATCGCCCTTGGCGAGTGTCGCTTCAGCCTTCGCCAGCAGCGCGTCCCGCTCCGATGCGTCTACGCCAGAGAGGTACTGTTCGAGCAACGGACGGAGCGAGTAGCGCCAGAGAGACCGGACGGGCTCGGCTGCCTCGCCGCGTTTGTTGAACAGCAGGCGGTGCTTACCGGGTCTGGCGGCGAGGTCGCGCGAGCCGAACGGAACGACATCGCAGAAGTAGGTGTGCCCGATCTGATACTGCGGACCGAGCGAGTGGTGTTCCTCGACGACCCGATTCAGCGCTATCGCGCGGTCGGCCAGAAGCTCGAACTCCTCAGCAAATCGCTCCCAAGACTTTCGGACCTCCTTTGCCTCAACCAGCGCGCTCCACTTGTGCTTGGGGACGGCGAGGAAGTCCTCGCGGGAGAAGCCTCGGAAGAACCAGAGGAATCGGCGTCTGAGGGCGAAGTCGACCTGTTCGAGCGACTGGTCGATCAGGTTCATCGTCCCGATGAAATACAGATTTGGCGGCATGCGGACGAGGCAGGGCTCCTTGTCCTGACCGGCTAGCTGAATCTCGCCCCCTCGGTCTTCCAGCAGCGAGAAGCATTCGCCTAGCACCTTGCTCAGGTCCGCGCGATTCATTTCGTCGAGGATCACGACGAACGGCAGATTGCGCTGGTCCTCGGGCGCACTGTTGATAGCGTCGATGATCTGAAGCAGGACGCCCCTTCGGTACTCGGTCTTGCCGCCCTCGACGAGGTGCAGCCCCCGCACGAGGTCTTCGTAGCCGTAGCCGGGGTGGAGTTGGACGCGGCGGATGCGGCTAGAAGCGACCCTCTCGACGTCCGGCTGCTGCGAGAAGTACCGCTTCGGGTTCCACGCCTTGAGGATGCCCTGACGGACGAGGGCGTCGGCGAGCGCCTTCGCCTCGTGCGTCTTGCCCGTGCCCGGCGGTCCGAAGAGAACGATCTGTCGCTTGATGCTAAGGGCTTGAAGCGGACTAAGTTCGTCCGCATCGCCCGCTTCGTACCAACAGGTTCTGAGAGGCGGCCAGTAGAAGTCGAGTTCTCGACCGAGCAGTTCCTTCTCTAGTGCCTTCCGAATGGCGAGCAGCTTGTCGTCGAGGTCTTCGACCTCTTCGGCGGCGAGTTCGCCGAACACGTCGGCGATGTCCCGCTTGTGGTTGATGCTGGCGATCCGTTCGTATTGGTCAGGAAAGACGAGGTGCAGAAGCGAATGCCTGCACTGGTAGGTAGCTTCCTGCTCGGTCTCGTCCAAGAGCGAGCGGAACCGCAAGTGGTCGTCGAGGGTCGCCGCCCGGTCTTCGTCAGACATCTTCGCCAAGCGTAGCGCCGCTTCGGCAATGAATGAGATTTCGAACGGGCGTCGCGTGTTGAACGCCTGACCCGTCCCACCGATGCCGTGTTCGAGCGCGACCATCGCGGGCGACTGCTCGTCGATGGTCAGATCCTTCCAGCCCGCGACAGTCGTGATCAACTCGCGCTTGCGGCGACCGCTGACCGAACTCGAAAAGAGAAAGTAGAGCAGCAGAAGCTCGCAGCCGAGCTTCGTCACGTCCGCGCTTTGGTCGGCGAGTTGCTCCTTGAACTTCGTCTCGAAATCCTTTTCAGCCGATTCATCCGGACGGTCTGTGAACGCTGCCTTGAACGCTTCAAGGTTCTGACGGGTCCATACCGCTTCGTTCGGCCAGACAAGTGAAAGACCCCGACGCATGACCGCGTCGCGCCACTTCGCAGCGGTCGAGTACACCTCCGCATTATCTGCACTCCGCAACATCGCCATGCTATCGCCCTCGTTTCCTTTTTCTGATGCAAAATTGACGCTCACTTGTCACGCTTGACCCATCCGTGGCGGCGAAAACTTTTTCCGACTTGGATCAAGGGACTGAATCGGCACGTCGATTCCCATCTGTTTGCACACCGCCTGCTTCTGCGCGACATCCGTCTCAAAGAGCATGAGCCGTTCCCATACCATCGCCTCAAGTACCACACGCGCGAGCTTGTTCCCACTCTTTGACAGTTCCTTGTGCAGTTTGACCACGTCATCGGCGGGAATTGTTAGCGAACGTCGATTCAGTCGTGAGAGCAACTCCACCAATCGGACTGGCAGGCTGCCATCCTTGTCTCTCACTTTGGCAAGCGTTGATTCGAGTTCCCTTGATCCTATTGAGGCTGCGAGACGCTTGGAGAGTCCAAAGGTTGCCAGCCAGTACATGTCGAACCAGAACCGCCGCGCTTGCACCTCTGCCTCACGCCAAAGGTCGCGCAATTCCGCACGGCTAAGTTTCGGCTTGGTCGCACTACTGACCGCGTCGCCGTCCGTACCGCCCGACGCCCCGGCTTCCTGCTGCCGCGCCTCGACCAGAACCCGCATCAGGCGCTTTCGAATTCCGACGATCATTTCGTCGAGCTTGTCCAAGAAGGAGTAGATGTGACCAAGCAAACGTCGTTCGAGCAGGACAACTTCGTCCATCAGCCCGAACTTGTCTGCTCCTTCTAGCGATAGAGACTTGTTGCGAAGCACCTGCCCGAGGATACGCATCGTGCGCAGGGCACTGCGCAGGTTACGAAGTTCGGCATGCACCTCTGACGTATCCTCATCTTCGATGTCGGCATCAGCGCCGATGCTTCGTCCATCATCATGCTGGATGGACTTCTCACGGGTCAACCTCTCGTCTTCGGCGTCTTGAAGCAGCTTTCGATTCACTTCAGGAGCCGTGGGAGGCAACCAGAAAAATCCCTCCACGCCTTCCAGCTTGTTGAGCGCATCAAGCTCCTCAACCATCGAAGCTACGGTTCGTGAATTATACAGTCGAGCCGCAGCCGCACGCATCTCGGCTAGCACGAGTGGGTGGTCGGTCAAGTGCGAAAGAAACACCAGCACGTTTGCCGACACGTCTCGGTGCAGTGCCTTACACAACTCGCGTACGTCTGACGTCGCCCCATCCTTATGGATGTTGCGCGACAGCCAGTAAGCGACAAAGAAGGAGTAAACATACTTGTGCCGGAATGCCAACTCTTCGCCATCCAGACGCAGCATCCTCGTGTCGATCAGATCGTCGCGGACCTCTTTGAAGTCGAAAGTCAGATCGTACCGTTTGCTCAATTCAGCATGAAACTCGCGAGCCTGATGGTCGCTCAGTGTAGATCGCTTGTTTTTGTGCAAATAGTACGCAAACTCAGAGAGATAAGTGAATTTCCCGTTCAGGTTGAATCGAGTGAACTTTGATTTTGCCAAGCGCACAGTGATTACTGCGTGATAGAGATGTCCATAATCTCCATTCTTGGCAGCAATAGTCGCGTCGGGTGATTCATCGTGCTCCAGAATCACCGCCAGCAGCCACGGAGTGTGCGGCAGCCCGGCAGCA
This sequence comes from Tepidisphaeraceae bacterium, assembly GCA_047600945.1. Lineage (GTDB taxonomy): Bacteria > Planctomycetota > Phycisphaerae > Tepidisphaerales > Tepidisphaeraceae > JASGKC01. The sequence continues at coordinate 1,180,550 of JASGKC010000001.1, forward strand.
GCGATTAGCGACTGGACCTTCTCGCAAAGATCTAAGGCTAATCCTCGAATATGCGCCGGATCCTGATCCTGCCGCCCTAGGCTAGTCCAACGAAGAGCGAGATCCTCGAAACGTTGCTTCCCGAACTCGGCGATCTCATACTTTTGGTGGAGTAATAGCGGCGTTAGTTCGGCACTACCTCGCTGGCCGATCAACTCGATGTAGAAGTCACCGCTGGCTGTCAGGATTGACTTGCTGAACCTTGCCTCGATGAAATCGGTCGTCTTTCTTCGAGCTTTCGCATCAACAGGCGCATCCTGAAAGTCATCTAGCAGAAGTACCTTCTTCTCAGAAGGCAATTGTTCGAACGCCGCAGGAGTTAGTAGCTGATACTGGTTCTTTATCTCTCGCTCGATGTGCTTGCGTAGGACATCAGGGTTGCCGGTGCGAACAAGGTCTGACGATTTCAAAAACAGCGGAACAAACCCTTGGCGATGTAGTTCGAGGAACAACCGCTTGAGGAGGCTCGTCTTGCCAGACTTATCTCCGCCGACAATCATCGAGCGGATCTGTGAGGAGATCTCCGCTACTACCGCGTCGCTTTTCACTCGTTCGACGATCTCTTCGGCTCTCCCCTCCTCCTTGCCGCTGCCCCCAACGGAGGTGATCTTTCTGAGGTCAGGGAAGGAGAACAAGTGGGACAGCCGGATATCTTCCTCACGCGGATGCGTTAACGGGTCCTCCAACTCGTCGAGCCATTCCTCGAAGGACGCCGCGAGCCGAAACTGCCGGTCGAGCCTCAGACGATTCTGCAGTAACGACGATTCTTCCGGGTTCCCAACCGGCTCAAAGTGATCATCTGCGAATCGCAGTCGCTTGATCAGTTGCTTATCTGCGGCGAGATCGATTCGGATAATGTTGAATGTGCAGATGTCGCTTTGATGATGGTCGCTAAGTACTCCGCCCTCTATGTACCCGATTTCGCCACCTTCCAGGACAAGTCGCCGACTGGCTTCATTCTCATGCTCGTGGCCAGTCAGGATCAGGTCGGAGTGACTCTCTAATCTATCGCGAAGATCTCGACGAACGTCGGGCATTAGAAACCAGTGCGCCGGATGGTGAAGTGCGGCGATGGAATACGCAGCCTCAGGCTCGGTGGGTGGATGAAACGCAGCGACTGGGTAGCGCAAATCGTCAGTCTCATGTAAAACTGATGTCCAAGCGGAGTTCAACAAGTGTATTCGGACCACACCGTCGGTTAGCAGTACATCGCAGAAGCAATAGTAAGGTTGCTCTTGGCTGAGTGCAGGCTGCCCGGCACAGACGGTCTTCGCAAACTTGAAGTACTCGGCTTGCGCCGACAGCAAGACCTTCGCTACTGACGGAGTTGGCATGTTGGTGAACACGGTACGGCGTAGCGTGTTTCTCGCTTCAGCGTCCTCGGACGTCAGGTCGCAATCGTGGTTCCCGGGAACAGTCAGGACGTAGATGGGGAGCGATGAGTGAGCGAATGTTAGATGAGTGCGCACTGCGACAATGAGTCCGGCCGCATACGCGAATTCGTCGCCTTTACCTCCGAAGGCTGCGTCGCCGTTGAAGAGAATGACGCACGCTTCGGTGGAAGCGGTCACCTCGGCATTTACTGCTCGCGCGAGCTTATCGACGTGCTTAAACACAGACTCCGAGTCGTTGCCCGCAAATACGGTCTGCACGGTCGAGAAGAACCATGCGTGGAACTCTGGCCGTTGATTCGAGATGAGTTGGCGGATGCCGTCGCCGATTGAGATCCGGCTGTTCTTCAACTCGATGACGCCGACCGCGATGCCGTTGATGTAAAGCACTAGATCCGGACGACGCTCGAAGCTTCCACGAAGCGTGACCTCTTCTGCGATGGCGAAGTCGTTCCTATCGGGATGCTGCCAGTCGATCAGCTTCAGCGTCTACCGAGCGGACGCGGGACGCATGATCAAGTTCGTCGGTAAGGCGCTGGCCGCGACGACCCTCCGAGATCTTCAAGCCTTTGCTGACGATCTCGAACAGATCGGACTCGCGCCAGCGTCGAGGCATCGAACGCTTTCAGCGGTCAAGAGCTTGTTCGGCTTCGGCTCGAAGCTGGGCTATTTCGCATTCGACGTTGGCAGAGCACTTCGACTCCCGACGCCTGACAGCCGTCTGGCGGAACGCATCCTCGACGAGGGGCAGGTCGAGCGGATGTTGATGCTCGAAGTCAACCCTCGGAACGGGATGATGCTGACGGTCCTGTATGCGACGGGCTTGCGCATAACAGAACTGGCATCTTTGAAATGGCGGGACTGCGTTGCCCGCCAATCCGGTGGGCAGTTGACCGTCATGGGCAAAGGGAATCGGATTCGAGCCGTTCTCCTGCCAGCGAGCGTCTGGTGCGGTCTGGTGGCGCTTCGAAAAGGAGCCGATGACGGTACACCTGTGTTCCGAAGTCGAGAAGGCAGTCATCTCCACCGGTCGCAGTTGATGAGGCTCGTTGCCCGAGCGGCGAAGCGTGCAGGGATTGCCAAGAGCGTTAGCCCGCATTGGCTTCGCCACGCTCATGTATCCCATGCCCTCGATCATGGCTGTCCGGTGCATGTTGTCGCGCAGACGGTCGGTCATGCCAGCCTTCATTCGACGACTCGATACGCACATGCGCGACCGACAGAGTCATCCTCCACTTACCTCCCGATCTGAGCGGAAGGGTTGATCAACGAGTATGAGCTTCAAATCGAACAAGACGTTCAGGGTTACGTTCACGGTCAACGGCAAGCTGTGCTGGGAAATTGTTCAGGCATGGTCGAGCATGACGGCGCGGCAACTCGTCGAGCAGCGCTATCCGGGCGCGACTTCGATCTTCGTCCATGAAGAGTGATGAGCGGCGCAGCGCTGGGAATGAGACACTGAGAAATCGAATGCTGGCGGGCGACTTCCTGTCAGGCGATCCAGGTTGAAGCGCTTCGCTAAACCTGTTCTGTTTTCGCGCGGATCCTGTGCCATGTCAGAGCGCTCACGCCATCGAGGGCTAGTCCGCAGCAACCCGCTGCGCGTGTTGCGAAATTCGAGCTATCCAACCTCCAGTGCTCGGTTGATAGCTCAAAAGTCTTGGTCTTCAGATTTGAACATTCCATTTGAAGCAACTCAGTCACAGGTGGTCGGGACATACATCCGCCGAAGCATGTAGTCATGCTGAGGGGGATGATGCGAAGAATCGGTACGTCCGATTCTGAGCGATCTATTAACCGCGCTTACAACTACTACCACTCAAGGCAGACAATCCCAGTGTGAACCGATCGGGTTGCGACAAAATAAAAGAGAGAAGGCGTAGTCGTTTCGCTTTTCGCTTCTCGAAGCGCTATCGCTACTGCCATTGTTGCCATGCCCAGCAGAGGCGATATTTGCTGGGGTAGGACACCGCGCCTCCTTTCCGAATTGCTTCGAAAGCTCGTTTTCGCACGCGGTTCTCAGTAAATGTCCGGCGTCTTCTACTACGCATGACGGACTTCGAGTCGCTATCTCTCAACTTTTCAAAGAGTGCGGGCAAACAAAAACCCCGCAAGGCGATTTCGGAAGACCCTGCGGGGCTGACTGATGCGGCGGGAGCCGCTTTCGGATTCGTTTGGATTGAGAGGGTTTTGCTTCCCTCTGGCTCCCAGACTTTCAGTCAACTGCGAGATGCTTCCGAGCACCATCCCTATATCTACCTCGACATCCCTTCACTTCCTTCTGCAATTCCAAGAAATCTCGCGGCTGCGTCCTCAGCGTACCGACCTCGTCGCTTAGCCCTAGTCGCAACGCGATCTTGAAGCACCTGCTGATCGACTGAGCGATGCCACTCGTTCAGCAAGCGAACATGCTCGCCGTCATCACAGCCCGCTGATTCAGAAACCGGTGGTTTCGCAGAACGGTCGAGTTCGACCTGCTGAATCACTTCGCTCGCTTCGCGGCGAGTCATCTGGCGGCTTTCACCAGGCATGACGCCAAAGTGAAAAAGCTTTCGGATCTGCTTCTGGGTTGGTCGCTGCGAATCGTTTTCCATGCTCATCTATTCTGAGCCGCAACCCGAGCACCTTTGCGCGAAATCTGAAACCTTTCCGCAGGATCGCCATTAGCCCGCACCTGAGGTTGGCGAGTTCGAAATGCGAGGAGAGGTTTTGAGCGGAATTGGTGTTACTGCAACCGCCCCGCGCGATCAATTCGGTATACCCAAACGTCCCTCGGATTTCCGCGCCGATGTGGCAGACGCTTCAGATATCAATGACTTCGGCGTCGTCGTTCGATCATCATGTTCATAAGTAGAGAGGTCAGTCATGTCCGTTCTTGAAACATCGTTTGCCTTGTCGGTCGTCTATCAGTTCGACCCCAAGGAGCCGTACTACATCGACTTCGAAAGTGGGAACCTTCGAGAGGTACATCAGCGATACATGACCCTGCGAAGGAAGCGAAAGTTCTTCCGCGTCGCGATCGTGGATCACCGAGGATATCGAATGTGGCTTTGTCCGACGCGACTCGGCAGAAAGGTCGCGTATTCGGCAGGAGTGTCGTTCGACGTGGACGAAGAAGGAAACTTCTTCGCAGAACGTTTCACGCTAAGCACCAGTGCTTGCGGCGATAAAACGATGCTCTGAACGGCGGCGCGGCTCGCCCCCTTTACCTGAGGCGAGTCACGCTTGCAGACGGAGCACATGCCCGTCCGTCGTCAGCCGCTCGAACTGCCGTGGAAAGCTTCTTGCGAACAACTGAATCGACCAACGGCATGCAGCGACCTCTGACGGGCCATGAAGCACATGAGCCCATTCGTGAAGAAAGGTGACGACTGACAGCCGTCCGACGAGCACAATCTCGTCACGGCGCGGCGAGAAGTAGCTGCCACCGGAACATCCGCCATCCATGACGCCGAACATCAGCACCGTGGACTTGCGGTACAGGAGTCGAAGCTCGTCATGAACTACCTGAAACTTCGCTTGTCGGACCGCGAGGTCGCCGTTCCACGGGCGCGATCGACCGAATCGGCAGACCGCTTCAAGCGTCGCTGCGCGAAATGTGATTGAAGGCTGAAGCACTTCTGACATGGACGACGGATATCGACTGGACGGCATGCCGAACGCCACGGCGACAAAGCTGCGCCGGAGACAGTCATCGCGAGAGTCCATTCATTTCAACCAGCTAAGCGCCTGTCGCCGCAACTGCTGCAAGGGTCTCCGAGTCTTCAACAAGTTGCTTGATATCTGCCCGCTGGGACGCCACCAGCGGACGCTTCCGCGCGGTTGGAAAGAGAATCGACTGCTTCTGCTCGTTGAGCGCAGCCTCGATGCGTTCGAGACCGCGATCGTAGTTCTTCGAATTTCTTTCGCAGCAAACCCAGTCCCAACCGTTGCGGATCGCAGCGACGGTCGCTGGAGCGGTACAAGCAAATGGCTCGAAGACGAGTTGACCAGAGCCTTGGTGAGAGGTTCGGCGTTTTGATTTCCAAGCATGGACAAACCGAGCCTCGACGACCACGAGTTTCCGATGCCTTCCCAACGGCTTGATAATCACCTTGTCTCGATCGACTGAGACAACGACGGCTCGTCCGAGATGAGTCGAGCGACCGCGTTTGGCGACGGTGGGATGAATACGAACGAGATCTCCCGATCGAACGAGGGGACCGCAACGCTCGCTCATTGCCCCCTCCGATACAAAAGGACGGCGATTAAACCGCCCGCCAAGGGCGGATGATCAGCGAGGGCTTGATCGGCGGGCGGCAGTTCTGATGCCAGCATGCAGGCTTGCCGCCCACAACCATGCCCGTCCAATTCTGTCACGACCGCGATGCTGCGACGGTGATAGAGGCTGATGAGCCGCTTCTGCGCCTTTGTCGCCGCGACTTCGAGCGCCCGATTCATAAGAGCGGAAAGGATGTCGTCGTTGCCGACATCTGCGACGACGGATTTGGAAAACGTCCGTTTGATCTGCGCGAAACTAGCCATTTGCCACCTCTTGAAACCACCGATCCTGTTGGCGTGTTGAGCGAATCGATCCTCGCCGAGGCGAGCGGTGCCGTTCATCCATCGCGTCATGCTCGCAGAAAGCTGACCTTCAGGACGCTCAATCGCTTTCGCTCGAAGCAGGTAAGGAGCAGCATTGATCCCAGCACGAGAAGCCAACTCGTCTCGCCAGACGTTGTAGCGCTCTTGCAGGGCTTCGCCTTCGGTCAGCAGTTCGAGTGTCTTCTCGATGTCGCGCCATTTCGCCAACGCGCGAGCGTACGAGGCGCGATCAGACTTACCGGAGCCCGTCCCTAGGTAGTAGTCCTTCCGCTTGCCGTCGATCGTCTTTCGCTTGCGCCATTGCTTGAGCGTCGCGACCCATGTCAGTTCGAGTTCTCTCGGCATCGAGCGGCTACACCCGGTTGTCGCTTTCACGGGAGACAGCTTCGACGACGCGCCGATATCGATTTTCCAGGGTTAGACGATTTGCGGGGTTAGTCGGGGTTAGTGACTTTTGATCGTCAAAATTGACGTAAGTCGCTCTTTTGATGGCGGTTAGAAAAAGAAGAAACCCGTCCGAAGACGGGTTTCATTGCCCAGGACAGGATTTGAACCTGCACGATGTTACTCGCCGCCACCTCAAAGCGGTGCGTCTGCCAATTCCGCCACCTGGGCGTGGGATCGGACGCGAAAGTATACAGCTTTTGCGTCGCCTGTCGAGGGGTGGCTCAATCGACGTGTCGAGTCATTCGTCGGTGCGGGCCTGCGGTGGGGATGTCGAACTCGTCGCTGGCAACCATCCAGCCGTGACGCTGGTAGAACGGAACGGCCGGGCGCGGGCATTGCACCAAAGCAGTCGCGAATGATCGGTCGAGCGGACGAGGTCGTCGGCAGCCTTCAGCAGGGCCGCGCCGATGCCGGTCTTCTGGATTGTCGGGTCGACGGCCATGCCGCGCAACTGCCAGGCGGGTTGGCCGTCGGTCCACGGGCGGTGCAGCAGCGTGCAACAGCCAATGACGTCGCCGGCGGGCGTGACCGCGACGAGGTGATGCGTCGTCGGTTCGTCGTCGCCATCGAAACGGGCCGCCTCCCGGGGCAGACCGGCACGCAACACGCGGTGTCGCAGGTCGATCACGCGGTCGACATGAACGCGCTGGATGAGGAAGGTCACGGTCTGCGATTATACGAGAAATGACATCATCGATCGTGCCGCAACAAAAACCGGTCCGCATGGGGGCCGGCTACACGAGTCGATCGGATGGACGATGTCAGACCTGAGCGGGCACCAAAGTTGTCTTCCGTCGCGACGTTCGGAGGACATGGATCACCGCCAGGCAGAACGCCATGTACGGCGCGAACAGCATGAAGCCGTGCTGGCCGGCAACGAAGGCGAGGGGGATGAATCGGGCGAACCGCATCAACGGCCTCAGCATAGTCGCGGCGTCCGAGAAGCCGTTCATCCAAGTGGTTGAAATCGACAGGCCGTCCACACGCCGGGCGGAAGCTGGGGCGACGTTGCTCGCCGCGCGGGCCCGCCTATCGACATTATCGGAATCATGATTCGCCATCGGCCGATCGCGTGTTGACGGGCTATCATGGCACACGATCCCCATGAGTGAGTCCACGCCTCCCCTAAGTTCACGCCGACGTCGTCCCCGCGCCAAAGATGCCGATTGGCAGACCCGCCTTCAGATGGTCGCGCAGATGATGCGCGAGGTCTCCACCAAGACCGACCCGCAGGAGATGGTCCGCACCTACGCCGACTGGGTGCAGCAACTCACGCCGGTCGACGGCATCGTCGCGGCCAGCCGGCGCGATCTGCTTGAGCCGTGGTATCGCATCACGCGCTCCGACCTGTGGGAAGAGCAGGGCATGCAAATCAACCCGTGGAAGCAGCGCGACAAGCTGCCGATGTACGACCGCGGGCTGATCGGCAAACTGCTCTACGCGGAAGAGGCGCACCTCGACAACGACTTCCACGCCGACCCGTCCGATCCGGCCTACGAGCACCTGAAGGGCTATCGCTCAATCCTCGCGCTGCCCACGTTCGAGGACGGCCGGGCGCTCAACATCAGCCTGCTGATGCATCGTCACCCGAACGGGTTCGATCCGATCACGGTGCCCGATCGGTTGTGGCTGACGAACCTGTTCGGCCGCGCGACGAAAAACCTCGTGCTGAACGACGAACTGCGGGCCGCGTACCAGACCGTCGAGCGCGAGTTGCAGGTGGTGGCTGACATCCAGCGGAGTTTGCTGCCGACGGAGGTGCCGACGATCGAAGGGCTCGATCTGGCCGCGTACTATCAGACGTCGCAGCTTGCGGGGGGCGACTACTACGACTTCTTCCCGCTCGACGACGGCAAGCTCGGCATCCTGATTGCCGACGTCAGTGGTCACGGCACGCCGGCGGCGGTGGTGATGGCGGTGGCGCACAGCGTGGCCCACACGCGCGACGATCCGCCCACGCCGCCCAGCAGTCTGCTCACGTTCATCAACCGGCGCATGGCGGGCCGGTACACGAACAACGGCACGTTCATCACGGCGTTCTACGGCATCTACGACCCGGCCACGCGCAGGCTCGTCTACGCCAGTGCCGGCCACAACCCGCCGCGCATCCGGCGCGGCGACGGCGAAACGATCTCGCTCGATGCCGGCATCAACCTGCCGCTGGGCATCGTCGGCGACGAGCAGTACACCGACGCCGAAGTAACGCTCGAACGCGGCGACGTCCTCGTGCTCTACACCGACGGCATCACCGAGGCGCACGGCGCGACCGGAAAGGTTCACGAAGGCGAAGACGAACTCTTCGGCACAGATCGACTCGACGACGTCGTGACAAGCTGCGCGCCCGATGCGAAAGCGGTCGTTGGACGAATCGTGACGGCCGTGAACGAGTTCACCGATTTCGCCATCCCGGGTGACGATCGAACGCTGGTGGTGGCGAAGGTGAAGTGACGAACGTCACGGTTGCGTCGCCGGGGCCGTGGTCGACGTAGCGCCCGGCTCCAGGATCATTGTCACGGGGTCGCCTAGTTTCAGGCCGACATCCGGGTTGCATTGCCATTCGAGCGTCGCGTTGGAACTGCTGACGACCTTCGGCACGTCGATCAGGCTCAGTTCGAAGTTCACGATGCTGACCACGTAGCCGGCCAGATCGGCGAGGTAGACGCCGTCTTCGCGCTGCTTCGACCCGGCGAAGATCCACTGGCCTTGCGGCATTGGCTTGTGGGTCTTGATGTCCCGCATGAGCTGCTCGGCCGGCAGTGTGACGAGCGTGCCGTCGGACTTCTTAAATTCGACGCTCACTTTCACCGCGGGCCCGTGCGGGGCGTGCCATTCCTTTTTCGCCTCGTCGTACGTCGCTGGCGAGCCGGGTTGCAGGCCGAGCATCAGCAACGCGGCGTGGATGTGGCTGGGCTTGGCGTCGGTGCGAAGGACCGTTTCGTGCTCGGGACCGTTCCGCACGACGCAGAAGAACTCCAGCGGCTGTTCGACCATGATCGCCTGACACTCGATGCGAACCCGTTTGTGCTCGACATCCACCTGCACGTGCGGCAACTGCACGGGCTGCGTCGCAGGGGCGGCCGAGACCGCGGACCAGCAAGCCAAGCCAAGCAACACCACCGCGCCCGAGAGCCGTCGCATCGTCTTCATGCGGTCATCATACGCATATCGTCGTGCGTGCGCAGGACGGTCGGCATGCCCGTCACAATCCAAACAGCTTGGCAGAAGCGGTGCTGCCGACGCACGTGAACGCCTCTATCGGACGCAGATTCACCCCGGCCCGAGTGGTTTGAATCCGATGTATTGGGCGTGGAACAAGCATTTACCGACGTTCAGCCGACGGAGCAGTTGACGGTCGACGCAGCGCCGGCCGTGATGGAGGATCGCCGCCGCAGCGATCGCTCACGGCAGTGCATGCCCGCCTGGGTGAGCGGCGACGCCGTCGACCGCGGCTCGCGCGGCAGCCAGGTAATCGTCACCAGCCTGTCGATGCACGGCGTCGGCTTCCGCGACCCGCGCACCCGCTACCGCGTCGGGGCGGCCCATTGGGTGGTCGTCTCGGGCGTCTCTTCGATGCGCATCAGCTCGCGCGTAAAAATCGTCAGCTGCCGCGAGAATGAGCAGGGCGGTTACGACGTCGGCGCCGCGTTTTTCTAAGGGCAAAGCCTAAACTCGACTCAAATGAAACCGTCCGGTCGGCGACCGGACGGTTTCTTGTTCTTTTGCGCAGCGCCTGCCCGGGTCCCTTGTTCGCTTGCGCCGGCGCGGAGGCGTGCCGGACGTATCCAAATGCGACAATCGATTCGTCCCACCTTTTCCGATTGAAGCGGTGCTGTTTCGTGTGGATAATACGGGACTTCGCAATCCCTAATTCAACAAGGAAGTATCCACCATGAGCAACCCCGGCGTGAATCTCGAAGAGATCAAGGAAAACGCAGACATCGACCGTGATTCGCCCGTCGAAGGGATTCACGTCGAAGAGAAGCGTCTGACGCTGCGCGACTTCCTCAAGACGGTCGTGAAGGTGAACGGGTCGGACCTGCACCTCCAGGCCGGCAGCGTGCCGATGATCCGCGTCGACGGCCGGGCCCGCTTCCTCGACTGCCCGACGCCCACCGATGAAGAAATGGCGGCGATGGTCAAGGACCTTTGCCGGACGCAGGAGCAGAAGGACATCCTCGAACACAAGGGCAGCGTCGACGTCGCCTACGCCGAACCGACCGTCGCGGCTCGCTTTCGAACGAGCATCTTCCACAGCCGGCAGCGCTACGCGATCGTGATGCGGCGCATCATCACGAAGATCCCGAACTTCACCGACCTGAACCTGCCGTCGGTCGTGGAAGGGCTGGCCGATTTCCATCGCGGGATCGTGGTCGTCTCAGGCACAACCGGCTCGGGTAAGTCGACCACGCTGGCCGCGATCATCGGCAAGATCAATCGGTCGCGGTCGGAACGTATCCTGACCATCGAAGACCCGATCGAATTCCAGCACGAGAACGCGAAGTCGCTCGTTTCGCAGGTTGAAGTCGGCACCGACACGGAAAGCTACGAGCACGCCCTGCGTGCCGCGATGCGCCAGGACCCCGACACGCTGCTGATCGGCGAAATCCGCGACCCCTTCAGCCTCGGGACCGCCCTCAAGGCGGCCGACACGGGGCACCTGGTCTTCACCACCATCCACGCCACGAATGCGTCGATGAGCATTCAGCGTGTTGTGTCGCTGTTCGATCCGAACACGAAGGAATTGCAGCAGCAGCAGCTCGCATTGAACCTGAATGCGATCATCTGTCAGCGTTTGGCCAAGAAACGCGAGGGCAAGGGCCGCGTGCCGGTCATCGAAATCATGATGATGACGCCGCTGGCGCGCAAGTACATCCTCGACGGCGAGTTCGACAAGTTGAAGGGCCTGGTCGGCAACCGCGAATCGGGCAGCCAGAGCTTCGACCAGCACCTGACGGAGCTGTTCCAGAAGCAGATCATCGACGTGAAGGAGGCCGAACGCCTCGCGACGAACGTCGACGCGCTGAAGTTGGCCCTGCGCGGCATCAGCAACTCCGACACGCGACTGAAGTGAACGAGTCGTCTCGAAAAGATTACGAGAGCCGCTGCACAAGTGCGGCGGCTTTCTTTTCAGCGGTCAGTCTTGCAGACGCTACGCCGCGAAGCGGCGGAGTTCGTTCGGAAGCGGGGTGACGCCTAGGCGCATGGCGCGTTCGACTTCGTATCGGAGCGAGCGCTCGTACCGACGCAGAACGCGCCGGTCGGGTTTAATCCCCAGTTCGCGCATCGTCGCAAGCGCCCAGTCCCAGGCGTGTAGTTCTTCCTCGCAGCGGGACGGGTACGCGTCGAGCCCGATCACGTGATGCCCGACCTCGTGCAGAAATACGGCCAGGCTGATCGGAGAACGCGGGTAGGGGGCTTCGACCCAGCGGATGCTCGAGCCATCGGCATAGTCGGACCGCCACGCGCAGCCGCTCATCGAGGCACGCCAGCGGTGGACGCGGATGCCGAAGCGGTCCTTGCACTGCCGAACGATCGCGTCGAAGTCTTCCGCCATGCGCCGCGTGGGTCATCGGCGAGCAGGCGAGCACGGCGTGAGTCGGATATGCTATCGGACGGAAGCAGTTGGTAGTGAGCGGTGGGCAGTGAGCAGGAGGCAACCCTGCATTTCTTGCCCACTGTCCACTGCCCACTGTCCACTGCTCATGTATCCCAACGTCTTCATCCTCCTATCGCTGATGCTCACTTGTGTTGCCAGCGTCGTCGTCTTCTGGCTGCACGTGCACCGCGACACGTCACGTCGCGCGAAGGTCGTGCTGGCCGAGTACGCGGACCGGCTGAACATGGACCGGATCGACGTGGACGACCACTCGCTCCCGCCGCCGCTGGCGAGCGTGGCCGGTGTGAAGCTGGTCGCGCTGGCCGGGTTCAAGGATTCGTCGACGCACATCCTGCGCTTGCGCAGTGACGTGCCGGGCCAGCCTTCGCAGGAGTGGAACCTGCTCGTGCGGCAGGTGCCGACGAGCAGTTCGCCCGTCGGGCTGCGGCCCACGGATGCGCCGCGCTCGGTGCTCGACCTCTACCAGATGAAGCCCTGCCCATGGCAGCCGGTCGGCCAGCGTTTCACGATTGTGGGGGATGACATCATCGCCAGCGCCAAGATCGCCGAAGGCTCCGGGCGGGCGCTGCTGCCGCCGGACCTGTCGCTGCTGCGTCATGGGCCGACACTGGTGATCGACTTCAGCACGCGTCCCTTCGACGAAGTCAGTATCGATCGCGTTCGAGCGCTGGCAGACCAGTTGGCGTCGGTGGTTTAGTGAGCAGTTCGTGGGCTTGTCTTTTTGGTCGACACCTGCACACTGCCCACCGCTCACTGCCCACTCACTCATGCCCAAACACGTCACGATCTACACCGACGGTGCCTGCGACCCCAACCCCGGCATCGGCGGTTGGGCGGCTATCCTCATCTACGAAGGCCAGGAGAAGGAAATCTCCGGCGGCGAGCGCGAGAGCACCAACAACCGCATGGAACTGACCGCCGTTATTGAAGGGCTTCGGTCGCTCAAGGAGCCCTGCAAGGTTTCGCTCGTCACCGACAGCGAGTACGTCAAGAACGCCTTCACGCAGAAGTGGCTCGACAACTGGATCAAGCGCGGCTGGAAGACCGCCAGCCGCGATCCGGTGAAGAACAAGGACCTCTGGCAGACGCTGCTGGACCTGGTTCGCCAGCACGAAGTCGAGTGGAAATGGGTCCGCGGCCACGCCAATGACCCACTGAACAACCGTTGCGACGAACTCGCCGTCGAAGCCCGCCGGAAAATCGCCCGCGGCGGCTAAGCGTTTCCGATGGCCCGTCCGACGCTTTCGGCGGCGGCCACCGGGGAAGGTCCCCTCGCTTCCCGGCGGCGACGTGGTAGAGTCTTCGCCCTGTGACGCAAGCCACCGTCCATTCGCACAAGTCGCTCCGCCCGGTCATGCGCGAAAAACGCACCCGGAAGATCTACGACGTTCACGCCAAGGTGTACGACCTTACCTTCGGCCCGCTGGTCGAAAAACGCATCAAGCGCGCCGTCCGCCAGTTGCAGGTTCGCGAAGGCGACTTCATCCTCGACCTCGGCGTCGGAACGGGGCAGTCGCTCCAGTGGTACCCGGTCGATCGCGGCACGGTCATCGGCGTCGACCTGTCGGCCGGCATGCTCGACAAGGCGGCGAAGAAGGTTTCCGAAAAGAACCTCGACCGCGTGCGGTTGGTGCAGACCGACGCCCTGCGCCTGCCCTTCGCAGACAACAGCTTCGATCACATTTTCACAAGCCATACGATCAGTGTCGTGTCCGACCCGGTGGCTGTCGTCCGCGAGATGCAGCGCGTGGCCAAGCCCGTGCGCGGATGGTGGTCGTGAACCATTTCCAGAGCACAAACAAGGTCGTCGCGAAGGTGGAGAAAATCCTCAGCCCGCTGTGCGTGCGTTTAGGCTGGCGCTCCGACCTGGCGCTGTCCCACCTGCTGAAGGCGACCGGTATCGAGGTCGACTACCGCTACAAGTGCTCCACGCCCGACATATGGGAAACCGTGGTGTTCACAAACAAGAAGTGACGCCGGCCGTCGATCTCATTCCAACTCGATCTCGATTCGGTGCGCGCCCGTGAGCGAGGCCGGTACGACAGGTGTTGGCACCGGTTGGCCGTCAATGGTCATTCGCTTCAGGCGCGTGTCGTGGCCCGTGAGGCGGAGGTCGAGCGTCATGTCGCGGTAGCGTAGGCCGCTCAGTGTGACCGGTCCCCAACTCGCAGGAAGGACTGGCTCGAAACGCAGGCCGTCCGGATCGAAGCGCATGCCGAACAGCCCGCGATGAATCGCGGCGATGTAAGCCGACGCCGACCACGTCTGGTCGCTCAGCGGCGGCCAGCGCCGGTTGCACTGCCAGCCGCCGTCGGGTTTGCCGGTGCGGGCGTCGTAGATTTCGTAGAAGTTCAAGTCGCTGCCGCGGACCAGTTCCGCGAACGCTTCCATCTGCGCCGCGAACGGCTCGGCCGCGCCCGCCTTGGCCGTCGCACACCCCCAGAAACCGCTCACAATCGGCCAAACCATCACGTTGTGCCGGCCGGGATGTGCGTCGTCGAACTGCGGCAGGTGGGGCCAGAGCGTCACGATGCCGGTGCGCTCGACGTGCGCGCCGCGCACGATCTCGCTCGCCTGCTGCGCGTCGGCCACGTCGAACAGCAACGCGAACGACAGCCCCATCCCTTCTTGGGCCGCGAACGACTTTCCCGCGTCGGGGCCGTCGCCGTGGATGAAGTAGTCGTACGCCTGACGCTGCGCAGACCAGAGCCGCGCGTTGATGCGGTCACGCAGCGCGTCGGCCCGCGTTGTGAACTCGCGAGATGAATCCGCCTGTCCCAGCGCCTCTGCCATCCGGCCCGCGCAGCGCAGCGCCTCGACGTAGACGCAGTTCGTGCTCAGGGCCATCAGCTGCGACGTGTACGGATGATCCAGCACGAAACTGCTCGGGTTCTTCGCATCGAACTCCGGCGGCGGATACGCGGCGATGCCGTCGGCGAAGAATGCCGGCCCGGCAAACAGGCCGTCGTTCGGACGAAACTGCTTCGCCGTGCGCAGCGCGAGGGTCTGCTGTGCCACCGGGAACGCCTGCTCCAGGAACGTGCGATCGCCCGTGACGCAGTAGTGGTCCCACACGGCCACGATCCAGATCACCTGGTCCCACCACTGGTTGTCCTGCTGCACGACGATTTGTCCGTCGGACTGTCGCTGACAGACGGCCCACAGCGTGTTTCGCGCGACGGCCGGTTCGAGGAGCGAGGCCGCCGACCACGAGTTGATCGCGGCATCGCGCGTCCAAGGCGTGTTGTAAGCGCTTCCGGCGCGAACGAATCGGAATGGACTCGTCATTCGGCCGATCGGGTCGTGGACGTGCTGTGTGTCCTCGACGGTGTTGGTATCGAGCAAGCCACGCAGGGCCGCGTCGTAGACGACGCCGAATCGGCTTTGCGCGTCGGCGCGATCGAATCGGATCGTCGGGCACTGGGCGACGGTTGCCGGGGCGGATGTTGCTGAGGCCGCGTGCGCTGGAGCTGCGCTCAGGCCGATCGAGCCAGCCATTGCCATCGCGGCCGCGATCACACAGCCGAACTTCATTGCAAATCCTCCGACCATCGCTCACGGCGCGAGGCGCGGCTGTGAGGCCGCAGTGGTGGGGTGCGGCTTGGGCTTGGGTTTCAGAATCGTTTCGCTCGGTTTCGTTGCGGGAAGGCCTGCGTTCGTCTCGCGGCGCATCGCACTGCCGCGGGCAAGCAGCTCGGCGTCCGCGATCTCCGGCCGCGGCTTGAGCTCGAACGCCATCGATTGCCGATCCGTCGGCTGCCAAGGCATCAGCTCCGCCACCAAATCGAACGGCGGCCACTGCCACCAGGGGGCGATCATCCGGCGACGCTCGATCGCGGGCGCGTAGCCTTCCTTGCGAACTTCGACTTCGTGGAAGCCGTACCAAGTGAAATCCGTCTCGAACGGCGTGCGGCCCGCCTCGACGCCGTCGATCGTCACGAGCGCGCCTTCGGGCTGACTCGTCACCGACAGCTTCCGGCGCACGCACCCGCCGCCCGACATCACGACGAGCACCCCACTGATCAGCAACGCGATCGATCGACGCTTGAACACGCGGCGAAGTATACCGAAGCGGCGAAGGGGTGCGAAGCGCGGCGGCTGCCCGTACATGCACAGAGGCCACAGAGGCACAGAGGGCACAGAGATGAGCAATGCAGAGGAAGCTGGGTACCAGAAGTTAACTGATTGCCGGAATGGACATCAATCTCTCTTGAAGATCGGACTCTGCGGTCTCTGTGCTTCTGTGGCCATTCCGCGTTGCCGCATTCGCCACTCGCCCGTATCGTCGCCCATACCGCGTTATGCATTCGATTTTCAACATCCCCGTCGACCGTTTCTTCGTCATTGCCGGCCCGTGCGTGATCGAGTCGCACGATTTGTGCTTCCAGATCGCACGCCATGTGAAAGGCATCTGCGAATCGCTCGGCCTGCCGTATGTGTTCAAGGCCAGCTTTGACAAGGCCAACCGCAGCAGCGGATCGAGCTTCCGCGGCCCCGGCATCACTGACGGCCTGGCGACGTTGCACGCGATCAGGGAAGAGTTTGACGTGCCCGTGCTGACCGACGTGCACGAGGTGGACCAAGTCGAGCAGGCCGCGCGAACGGTGGACGTGCTACAGGTGCCTGCGTTCCTCGCGCGGCAGACTGATCTGCTGCTGGCTTGCGGGCGCACGGGCCGGGCGGTGAATGTGAAGAAGGGCCAATTCATGTCGCCCGGCGAGATGGCCAACGCCGTCGAGAAGATCCGCTCCACCGGCAACGTGAACGTGATGCTGACCGAGCGCGGCACGTTCTTCGGCTACAACCGGTTGGTGAACGACTTCACCGCGCTGCCGGCGATGAAAGCGTTCGGCGTGCCGGTGATTTTCGACGCCACGCACAGCACGCAGCAGCCCGGCGCGCTCGGCGGCGCCAGCGGTGGCAACCCGGCCCTCACGCCGATGCTGGCCCGCGCGGCGATTGCCTCCGGCGCGAACGGCCTGTTCATCGAGTGCCACCCGAACCCGCCGGCCGCGAAGTCGGATGCCAGCTCGATGGTCACGCTCGACAGCATGGAAAGCCTGCTGACGAGCTGCGCCCAAATCGCCAGGCTTCGCGGCACGTGGTGACTAACGATGGCCCGCACGCAATCTGACAGCTTCGACGAAGACCCGTCCGACGAGCAGGAGTGGGATGAGTCGGATGTCGACGAAAGTGTCGACACCTTTCCGTGCCCATACTGCAAGACCGAAGTCTACGAACATGCCGACATCTGCCCGGCCTGCGGGAGTTTCGTCGCTTTTCCTGCATCGTCGTCCCGACCGAAGTGGATTCTGGTGACGGCCATCCTGCTGATCGCCGTCATGGGCGGGGCGGTGGGCATTTTTTCGTGGTTCATGCGATAGCGCAGCGATTGAAACGTCAGTGTGGCTCATCTGGTGTGGCACGGGCGTTCCGCCTGTGAAAATCACGGCCGAGACGGCCGTGCCACGAAATGTGTATCGGCGACTGACCAAATGGTCGCGTTCAGAACGAAACGGAGCGCGGTGATGTCGCCGCGCTCCGGGAATCGTCTTCACAAAAGCTGACTCGGCTCATGCCTTGCCGCTGCCGTCGCAGACGCCGTCGTCTCTGGTTCGGCCGCAGCAGCTCTTGTACTTCTTGCCGGTGCCGTGCGGGCAGGCGTCGTTTCGACCCAGCTTGGGCAACTCGCGGACGACCGTCTGCGGCTTGCCGGCGCTCTGCTCAATGACTTCTTCGTTGCTCGGCTCGGCCGCGTCGCCGGCTACGGCTGCCGTCTCGCGGACGGCCGTGCCGACGTCGTAGCTGACGTCCGTGTTGTGCGTAGCGGCCGTCTCCTTGTAGGCGCTGCGCGAGCGGGGCTTTTCTTCACCTTGCACGTAGACCTTGAAGATGAGGTTAGTCACCTTGTCGCGCACGCCAATCATCATCTCTTCGAAGTAGCGGAAGCCTTCGCGCTTGAACGCGATGCGCGGGTCGCGCTCCGCGAACGCCTGTAGGCCGATGCCGCTCTTGAGCATGTCCATCGCGTACAAGTGATCCTTCCATGCCTGGTCGAAGATGCTGATGAGCACGTACTGCTCAAGGCTGGTCAGTTCGTACCGCAGCACGTCACGCACGCGGCGAATGACGATGTCGCGCCGGGTGACGGTGCCGCTGTTGTCGCGGTCGACTTCGCGCGTGCCCTTGAGCGTCATCGCGGTGAGCGGATCGAACTGCTTGGGGTCGATCCGCTGGCCGAACCGCGTGGCCCAGCGCTGCGCGAGTTCGTCGTTGCTCGGCTCGCCGGCCAGCAGTTCGTCGGCCTGCTGTAGGATAGCCTTGTCGCCGGAGGCGGCTTCCTGGAGTTTAAACAGCTGCGGCCGCAGCGCGTCGAGCGGCTGGCCCGCGATCTGCTCGGCTGGCAGGTCGACGCCGAACTTGGCACGCACCCAGTTCCGCAGGTACTCGATGCCCTGCGCGTTCTCGGCCACCGTCGCGCCGGCGCCGAAGCAGCCGGTAAGGATGTGGTCGACCGGGTACTCGATCGCGCGGATGCGATACGCTTCCTTCGCCCGTTCGGTGATGAGCTGGATGATCTCGTCCGAAGACTTCGCCACATCACGGCCCACGTCCTGGAGGAGTTCTTCGGGCTTCAGCTGGACGTCGAACTTGTCCGCCGCCCAGTTGCACAGTTCGCGCATCGCGAAGTGCGGCTCGAGGAACTTCGTCAGCGGGCTGCAGTCCTTCTCGTCGATCGCCTTGTACGCCGCGTCGGCGAGGCGCTGCTCGAGTTCGCCCGCGTCCATCTTGCGGATGGTGTGCTCGGGCAGTTCCAGCTTGTAGCGCATCCGCGCGAACGTGGCGATGTCCTTCACGTGCCACTGTCGTGGGTCGGAACGGTCTTCGCCCATGTATTCGCCGAGCGTGACGTTCAACCGCGTGGCGATTTCGCTACGGGCGCGGTCGCGGATCATCTCTTCGATGTCCTGGAACTTGCGGAGGCCCTTGAAGTCGCCCGGCTCGGTGGCGACTTCGAAATTTGAGAACTCGTTGCGCGCCCACTCGGCCACGTTCGCGGCGACGTAGTCTTCTTCGACATACTTCTTCACCGCGTCCTTGATGCTGTCGCCGATCATGCCCCAAATGACCTGGTCAATGTCGCGGCCCTCCAGCACGCGCTGACGCATGCCGTAGAACTCGATGCGCTGCACGTCCATGACTTCGTCATAGTCGAGCAGGTTCTTGCGCGAGGTAGTTGCGTTCTTCGACCTTCTTCTGAGCACGCTCGATGCTCTTGGAGAGCATGCGCATTTCACCGATCGGCTCGCCGTAATCGAGGCCGATCCGCTTGAAGACGTTGATGGTCCAGTCGGGCATGAACAGCTTGAGCAGGTCGTCTTCCAGTGAGCAGTAGAAGCGGCTGGAGCCCGGATCGCCCTGGCGGCCCGATCGGCCGCGCAGCTGGTTGTCGATGCGGCGGCTGGTGTGCCGCTCGGTGCCGATCACGTGTAGGCCGCCCGCGAGCTTGCTGTCGGGTGTCAGCTCGTAGACTTGCGCGAGCTTGTCGTCCTCGGCGATCTCCTGAACCGTACCCGTGCCGCGCTGCTTCAGCTTGTACTTCTCGCCCGACGCGTCGACTTCGAAGACGGTCTCTTCGGCCAGCTTAATGTCGGTGCCGCGACCGGCCATGTTGGTGGCGATGGTCACGTTGCCGACGCGCTCGCCGCGCGAGTTGACGTGTGTCTGGCCCGCGATGGCGACGATCTGGGCCTCGCGTTCGTGCTGCTTGGCGTTCAGCACTTCGTGCTTGATGCCGTACTTGCGGCTCAGCAGGTGGCTGAGCTTTTCGCTCTTTTCCACGCTGGTGGTGCCGACCAGCACGGGCCGGCCCGCGTCGGAGTAGGTCTTGATCTCTTCGATCATGCCTTCCCACTTTTCGCCCTCGGTGCGGTAGACGCGGTCTTCGTGATCGACGCGCGCCACGGGCCGGTTCGTGGGGATGGTGACGACTTCGAGCTTGTAGATCTTGTTGAACTCTTCGGCCTCGGTCTGGGCCGTGCCGGTCATGCCGCCGAGCCGGCCGTACAGCTTGAAGAAGTTCTGCAGGGTGATCGTGGCGACGGTCTGCGTCTGCTTGCGGATCTCGACGCGTTCCTTCGCCTCGACCGCCTGGTGAAGGCCGTCGGACCATTGCCGGCCCGTCATCTTGCGGCCCGTGTATTCGTCGACGATGACGATGCCCATCATTCGGTCGCGCTGGTCCATCTCGACCACGTAGTCGCGATCCCGCTCGTAGACGACGTGCGCCCGCAGCGCCTGCTCCATCAGGTGCGGCCAGTCGAGGTTGTCGCCGACGTAAAAGCTGCCGACGCCCGCGATTTCCTGGGCGGCAGCGATGCCCTCGTGCGTAAGATGCACGCTCTTGCGGTCGAGCTCGGTCTCGTAGTACGCGGTGACGTCCGCCTTGCGACCTTCGGCGTCTTCGAGACGGGCCTTGGCGTCTTCAACCTTCTTCTGCGCGGCGGCCTTGGCGTCCTTGCCCTCGGCCTTGTCGGCTTCGCCTTCGTAGGCCTTGATCTCGCGCTTGATCTGGCCGATCTCGCGTTCGATCACGCCGCACGGACGGTGCAGTTCGATGATCTTGCGGGCGACCTCGTCGGCCGCGCGGTAACGCTCCGGGTCGTCGTGGGCGTAACCCGAGATGATCAGCGGCGTGCGGGCTTCGTCGATCAGCACGCTGTCCACTTCGTCCACGATCGCGTAATCGAGCGGACCCTGCACTTGCAGGTCGACGCGCTCGCGCATGTTGTCGCGCAGGTAGTCGAAGCCGAACTCGGAGTTCGTGCCGTAGGTGACGTCGCACTGGTACGAGATCTTGCGCGACTCGCCACCTGGATCCATGTCGGCCTGGATGTACCCGACCGAGAGGCCCAGCGCCTCGAACGCGGGCTTTACCCACGTGGCGTCGCGCTTCACGAGATAGTCGTTCACGGTCACGACGTGGGCATGCTTGCCCTCCAGGCAGCGCAGGAAACAGGCCAGCGGGGCGACGAAGGTCTTGCCTTCACCGGTCTTCATCTCGGCGATCTTGCCCTCATACAGCACCAGGCCGCCGATGAGCTGCACGTCAAAGCAGCGGGCCCGGAAGGGCGGGCGCGATTCCGGATACATCTTCTTGATGGCGTCGTACACCATCACCGGCACCGGCACCTTGCGCCAGTCGGCCTGGCCGCCGATGAGCAGGTCTTCGATGTCGGCGAACGCATTGAACGCTTCGTTCAGCGTGTCGGGCATCGTCTCCGGGTCGAAGTTGTATTCAGGATTGAAGACGTTGCGGATGCCGATGTTGCGGTCCATCGACTCGCGGATGATCGCCATCCCTTCCGGAATGACGTCGGCCAGCTTCAATTTGCCGGCGATGATCTGGGCCCGCAGCTCCTGCGTGCGGGCGCGGAGTTGTTCATCGGTCAGCTTGCTGATCTTCGGTTCGAGCGCGTTGATGGAATCGACGATCTTGCGGTAGCGCTTGACGAGGCGGTCGTTGCGCGATCCGAAGATCTTGGTGAGCGTTTTGGCGAGAATTGTGGACATCGGGGCACCGGGATTTCGAATTGCCGATTTCGAATTGCGAATTGCGGACGCAGTCCGTTGAAGACTGAACGTGTTGAGGCGCAATCGCCGCCGAAGCGCGGGGAGACGCAGCGGCGCAAGGGGTGGCCGTGAGCTTGCTCGCGAAGGGTTCGCTTGCTCGCGGTCACACGGGACGACGTCACGCAGATCGCGCAGCGCGATCGAGGCATCGTCGATCAGGCCAATTCGAGTGCCGGTGGAGGCAGGTGCAGATGCGCGATCCGGACGAACACATGGACGCGCGGGTCGGCGTGCGTGGGCGAGAGGCGTACCACAGACCGCTTCACACGCCGGGCGACGACCGTCAGCTTCTTCTCCACCCGCCGCAGCGCGACGGCCAGCCGGGTGAAGAAGCGGAGGGTCGACGGGGCCGTCTGCCGCGGGCCGACCGGAGCCACCTCCGGCGCAGCCAAGACCCGGCCGTCGCCCAGCAGGAGCGACGCCAGCAGCAAGACGGTCATGGCACGGAGCGCGGACGCGTTCATCGGCAATTCGTCATTGTTCGACGACAGAGGTTGGCCGTCAAGCGTCCCGACAGGTCCGATCAATACGCGTCCGACGCGTTTGCATCACTTCTATGCAGCAAGGACACTGGTGCGATGGCTGAAGGTGCAGACGATGACGCCCTGCTCAGAGCGTTCCTCGAGCCGGTTCTGCGATGTCGAGGCTATCTGCCCCAGTTCGGAATGGGTAGCCGGACGGGCGTATCACTGGCTGCTTTTCAGAAGGCGTACGGCTCGGACATCTTCTATCATTGGGTCGGCTTGGACTCGCCGCTTATGTACGCGGCCCACAAGGCTGCCGGGGCATGACGTCGATCTACCGCCAGATCGGGACCGGTGCTCAAGCCCTGTTTCATCTGTTACTGATGCGAACACTACGCTTGGACAGCGAGCAAGCCAATTGGCGCTACGAGGTTCCACAGGCCGGCGGTAAGACGCGATTTCTGACAATGGATGGTCGAATCGATCTTGCTGATGTTGTGGACGACACCCGGAGAACTAAGGTGAAGGAATGGCTACTTCACGCAGCCGAAATGGCGCGATTGCCCGGCCGCGAAGCGCATCGCTTGCGAGGGGCAGTGTTTGAGGTCCGGCAGGGTTACAAGAGCAAAGACGCGAAGCGACAGAACGCTGACATCGGGAATGCGGCCAGCGCCTACATCGCCGGTTCCCTGCCTGTGCTGGTGCTAATGTCGAGCCAAATCGATTCGACGTTGCTGATCGTTACACTCAAGCCCGCTGGCTCATTCTGCGAGGTGTTGCCGGTTCTGATTCGGCAGGCTCGCTATTCGCGTTCAGCCAAGCAGTCCTGGGGTTCAGGTTGGACGGATTCTTCAAGCGAAACTCTGAAGTGATTCGACGCGAGGTCGAGATGGTCATTCGTTCGCTGTTCACACCATGACTACTTCAACGATTAAACTCGGCCGGGCCGATCATCTCACTTTCAAAGGGAACGACGTACTGACTCGCCATGGTTGGCTTCGGCTTACCCCGGCGTACTCCGTTCACCTCGTGAACGATCTGCTTGATCGGTACGGCGGTCGCGATCACTTCGTTTTCGATCCCTTCTGCGGCACCGGCACGACCGCGTTGGCGTGTGCTGAACGCGGGATTCCGTCTCGGACTACTGATATCAACCCCTTTCTGCTTTGGCTTACAGAAGCGAAATGCCGAACGTATTCCGTCACGCAGATTGAAGAGGCTGCGGCGATTGGCAAGAAGATTGCGGCCGTCGGACGAAGCACCCGTCCAAATGCGGCTTCGTGGTTGCCTCAAATTCATCAAATCGAAAAGTGGTGGTCGCCGACCGTGTGTCGAGCGCTCGGGCAAATGATGGCGAAGCTGCGCGTGTTGGAAGACGGCGGCGCTGATCCTGCAGCGATCGACCTGGTGAAACTCGCGTTCTGTCGGGCGGTGATTGAATCTGCGAACGTCTCCTTCGGCCATCAGTCGATGTCGTTCAAGAAGGGCCGAGCGGCAGACTCTGTCCTTTTCGACGCATCGATTGACGCGGCGGAATTGTTCGGTGCTTGGTCACGCCGGATCGCCGACAGTGCGTCGCGAGCGCTCGAGGCCTCGACGCATGCAGTTCGGTGCGATGCCCGCGCGTCAGCGCCCGCCATAATCGGGCCTGGTCGGCTCGCCACACTCGTCATCACGTCGCCGCCGTACCCAAATCGAATGAGCTACGTCCGTGAACTGCGCCCGTACATGTACTGGCTCGGCTACCTGACGTCGGGTCGACAGGCAGGTGAGCTGGACTGGCAGGCGATTGGGGGAACATGGGGCTGTGCGACTAGCAATCTGACGCGCTGGACCATGCCGAGTAAACTCCCGTTCCCGCTCCCGCCCGACCTGCACCGTGTGGTTGAACAAGTCGGCAAGATCAGCGACACCTTCGCGCGATACATCCTGCGCTACTTCGCCGACATGGCCTTTCATATCAATGGACTTCGGTCGCAATTGGCACGCGGCGCATCACTGCACTACATCGTGGGGAACTCGAAGTTCTACGACACGTTGCTACCCGTCGAAGTGATTTTTCGCGAGATGTTTGAGGCGGCTGGATTCGCACATTGCGACATTCGCACGCTGCGAAAGCGGACCTCCAAGAAAGAGCTGTTCGAATTCGACGTGATGGCCGTATGGCAGTGAATCACGGCTTGGTCGTCGGCGTCTGGTTCACGTCGAACGCTTCCGCCGCGATCGGCTCGTTCAACTTCCAGTTGCTGTACGTCTCGACGATCGTTCCCTGAGCGCTGCCATGCGGGGCGACGGTTTCGCGTCGGATCGGCAGGCCGGTGGTCGGGTCGAGCCAGAGTGTCTGGTGATAGGTCATGTTCGGCGACGCCTGCGGCATGCGCGAGACCATCTCGACATCGAACGTCAGCGCGGGCCTGTCGACGCCGTCGATTGGCGCGGTCGTCTCCTTCAGGTTGCGGATCGGGAATTCCTTCTCGACGTCGATCGGTTTCACCTCGCCGCCGGCCGGCTGGACGGTGGCCATGAAGAACGAGCCGGCCACGCCCAGTCGGGCGATCATCGCGACGGCCGTCTCGGTCGGCTCGACGCGCCCGGCCGACGGATTCGCCTGGCCGTTCATCCACGACCGATTCTGCCGGCCGTCGCTGACGGCGAGCATGTTCATCTTCGGCTGGCCTGCGCCCTGGTCGATGTCGAACGACGCTGCCTTTCGGCCGCCTGCGGCGAGTTTCATCGAGCCGACGATGGCCACGGTCTGACCCTGCTGAACGGTCGTCGCCTTCACGTCGACCTGCACGCTCGACGCGCCGGTCAGGCGCTGAGCGAATGCCGCGAACGGCGTTGCCGTGGTTGGTGCGGTCGTGGCGGGCTCGCCGCGGCGCAGCACGAAGTGCATGTCGTTCGGGCTGGAAGGCTCGGAGCGGAACGCCGACGATCGGCCCGCTTTCCCATTGCCTTCGGGCATGACGATTTCGAGGTCGTCGCCCGACAGCTTGTACAGACCTTGCAGGACAACCGACGATGGCGTGCCGTCGCGGTTCAGCGGAATGAAGTCGAGCCATTTCGGGTCGTGCGCGGGGTCGACCGTAAACCGCGCGGAGTCGCCGCGACCGTCGGCGCCGATCATGCGGAACACGTCGCCCTCGATGACGAAGCGCGCCTTGGCCACCTCGTCGGCGGGCGCGTCGCGACCCGAGTCCTGGGCGCTCACGACCCGCCAGGTGCCCTGCATGGCCTTGATGTCGTCGCCAACTGCAACCGATTTGTCTTGCGTCGTGACCTTCGGGTCTGTCCGGCGGCCCATGGTTGGCGCGACGTCCTGGAACTCGACCCACCCATCGGCCGGTCGAACTCGCAAGTGAAACTCTTGTAAGGACGCGAGCGGCACATCGAAGATGTGTACTTCGGCGGGCGTGTCGCCGGGCCGGTCGCGGAAAGTGACGGCCGTTGTGCGAACCTCTTTGCCGTTGGCAGCGATCGCAACGACGTCATATGAGGCGAAGTGCTCTCGCGTGGCGATATCCAGTTCGGACTCCGCCTTGCCTTGCGCGTCTGCGACGGCAGTCAGCGTGCATCGTCCGAGTTGTGGGACGCCGCCGCTCGCCGGCCCTTCGCCGATGCGAACCACCAGCGAGTCCTGCGGCACCGTCGGTCCGACGGCGCATCGAAGCGTGACGGGCGCAGTCAGATCGCGTGGGTACGTCACCAGGCTTAAGGAATCTTTGCTGGCCGGTCGCCATGACAGCCCGTCGATCGGGGCGTTTAAGCGCACGGTCGTGATCGAACGTTCGTCGCCGCTGATGCGAAGTGCGAATTGAGTGCCCTCGGTCTGGTCCCCGCCGAGTCCCTCAAGTCCGGCCGGCAGCGGACCCGTGAAAGCCGCGCCGTCCGGTCGACGCCAATCTGTCCCGTTCGCGCCGACCGTTCTCACCGCCACAAGCTCCACGCTCGCGCCGCTGCCCAACGTGCCGACGAGCGTCGGGTCCGATGAAGGTGCCGCGGCAAGCACGACGCCAGCCGACATGCGACGAACGGCTTCCATGCCGACGCCTGTTGCGAGCGTGCTGGCGACGAGCAGACCGGCCACGAGTTTGGCTTTGCTGGTGAACATCATCTTGGTAGCTCCTGCGGAAAGACTTGCCACAACAGGCGAGGCGACGGTGCTTGAAAGGGCGATCGAACTGACTGCCGCGACAGTGGCGGCCGGCGCGGGTTTCGTGGACGCGAGCACGAGCACGCCCGCGACCGACGACGAAGTGATTGTTTTTGCACCCCGACGGGCGAACGCCTGGCGCAGCTTCTCAATCGCCCGGCTGATGCGCTTACGCGCCGTCGATTCGTTCATGCCGAGCGAATTCGCGACGCTCAAGACCTCCTGACCGCGCAGGTAGCGCAAGACGATGGCTTCGCGATCGGTCTGGCCCAGCGAATCGAGGGCGTCGTTCAGTTGCGGCAGCAGCGACTCGGGGTCGTTCGAGTGGGTCGTCGAACGCACGGGCGTCTCCTCCGGCCGCTCGCGGGCGGCGGCGCGTTCGTGTTTCAGCCGGCGCTGCTCGCCGCGTCGGGCGTTGGCGGCGCAGTAACGCGTCGCCCGGAACAGCCATCCGCCGACGCGGTAACGCGGCACCGACCGCGCCTTGCTGGCCAGCAGCAGGAACGCCGCCTGCGTGACGTCGTCGGCCAGGTGCGGGTCGACCTCGCGGCGCGCGGTCGCGTAGACGAAGTCCACATACCGCCGGACGAGGGCGTCCAGCGCGGGGCGGTCGCCGTCACGGGCGAAGCGGTCGAGCAGATCGGCGTCGGTATCGGTCTCCACGCCGGTAAGTGTCCGACCGTCCGCGTTTGGGACAAGTGATCGGACGCGGGTCCCGAAACGACCTGCGAACACCGAAAGAACTCGTTTACCTACAGGCCATCGGCTTGACCGGGGACAGGAAGTATCGGAAGTCCTCAATGGATGCGAAGCGGTATCGATTTCACTCAGTGGGGCTTGCCCGCCGTGCTCAACGGCGTGCCGTCGCTCACGTTGATCGCGCTCGGGCTGGCGGTTGTGTTCTTCGTGATGTCGATCCCGAAGGAGCAGAAGGACATGCGCTTCCTGAGCTTGTCGGCGCTCGCGTATGCGCTGGTGCCGCTGTGGCCGCTCATCTACGGGTGATTCGCCTTGCGTGAGCCGCGTGGCGCGGTCTAATTCTCGGACGCGTGACGCCCGCCGACGACAGTTTCGAAGAAGAGGACGACGATCTGCCGTTCGAACCCGAGCCGTCGTCCGACGAGGACGCTGCCTTTCCACCCCCGCCGCAACCAACCGAGGTGCATTGCCTTCATTGCGGCCGCACGTTCATGTCGAATGAAATGATGCTCCGCTGGCAGGATTTCGCCAGCGAGTTTGCATGGTGCTGCGCGACCGAGGACTGCGACGGCGTCGGCTTCTGCTTCGACGTCTGGCCCACCGACCCCGACTGGCGCGATGCCGACGGCCACGCCCCCGATTGCGACGCGTTGCCCGTGAATTTCCCCGAGAAGCGGGCCGACTGCGTCTGGATCGAAGGGGACGACGAACTGCTCTACGACGACGCCGATGACGCCGCTTACACGCGTGGCCGCCGGGAGCAGACGCACTTCTTCCAGGACATGCCCACGCTGTGGAAGCCCGGCACCGAACCGAAGCCGCCGGGGGATGACAGCGATATTCCGTTCTGATTTCTCAGGGCCACGAAGGCACTAAGACACCAAGAAGCGGAGAGCCACGAATCGCACAAACGAACACGAATGAGAATTTCATTCGTGCCGATTCGTGAGATTCGTGACTGTTTCTGCGTTTCTGAATTCCTTGGTGTCTTCGTGTCTTGGTGGCTCGTTCTTCGACTTGCCGCGACGCGATCAATCGTCGAAGCTTCACGGCCAGCGTCATGATTACCCTCGTGGTGTTACAAGGTCCCGACAAGGGCCGGCGATTCGAGTTGCCGGATCGGCCCGCGCTCATCGGTCGCGACAGCCGGGCGATTCCACTGGCCGACAACACCGTCTCGCGCCGCCACTGCGAACTCCGACCCGGCGAGAAGGGCGATTGGATCCTGCAAGACCTCGGCTCGTCCAACGGCACCTACGTCAACGGCCAGCGCCTCGATCGACTCGTCACGCTCAAACTGGGCGACCAGTTCCGCGTCGGCCGAACACTGCTGGTGTTCGGCGCGCAGCCCGGCATCGTCCGCACGACCGGCTCGAACGTCGAACTGGCTGGCGAAGAGTCGGGCATGGATTCGAGCATCATCAACACGATGCCCAGCAGCGACGATTCGTTGGTGCTAGCCGTCCCCGAGCCGGCCGTCGCCGCGATGGCGAATCTGAAGATGCTCTACCGCCTGAGCGCCGCGCTCGGCAGCAGCTTCAGCCTCCAGCAGATCCTCGAAGTGGTGATGGACCTGGTCTTTGAGCACGTGCAGGCCGACCGCGGCATCATCCTGCTGCGCGACGAGAAGCACCCCGAGCAGATCGTGCCGCGCGTCGTCCGCGTGCGCGAGGAGCACGCGCCGGTGCGCAAGCCGGGCACCAAGCCGTCGGCGCCCATCCCGCTGCCACCGCCCGCGCCGGTCGAGCCCGAGAAGGCACAGAAGATTCAGGCCAGCCGCACGATCATCAACCACGTGCTCACCAGCGGCGACGGCGTGCTGTCGAGCAACGCGATGGCCGACCCGCGCTTCAGCAAGGGCAAGAGCGTGCACGACATGGGCATCCGCTCGTGCCTGTGCGCGCCGATCAAGGTTCGCCGGCTCGATGCGCGCATCGAGGTCGGCGCGAAAGGCCCGGACGAAGTCGTCGGCGTCATCTACATCGACAGCTCGGTCAAGAACTACACGTACAGCACCGACCAGCTGCGCCTGCTGACGTCGATCGGCCTTCAGGCGGGCCTGGCGATTCAAAACGCCCGGCTCTACCAGGCGGGCCTTGAAGCAGAGCGTCTGGCCGCGATCGGCGAAACGACGGCCGCGCTCAGCCACAGCATCAAGAACATCCTCCAGGCCCTGCGCGGCGGAGCGGACGTCGTCGAGATGGGCCTGAAAGCCTCGAATCTCGATCAATCCCGCAAGGGCTGGGGCGTCGTCGAGCGCAACCTCGAGAAGATCTACAACCTCACGCTGAACCTGCTCGCCTACTCGAAGGATCGTGAGCCGAGCGTGCAACTGGTCAATCCGAAGAACCTCATCGACGAGTGCGTGGAACTGATCGCCAACATCGCCAACGAACGCGGCGTGATGGCGGTGGCGGACGTGGCCCGCGACGTGCCGCCGGTGCCAATGGACCCCGACGGCATGCACCAGGTGCTGATGAACCTGCTCAGCAACGCGATCGACGCCATGAAGCAGGGCCAGCCTGGTCTGGTGCGCGTGGTCTGCCGGTACGATGCGAAAGAGAAGCAACTGCTGATTGACATCACCGACAACGGCACCGGCATCGAAGCGTCGATGATGCGTCACCTGTTCGAACTGTTTCACAGCACCAAGGGCAATCGCGGCACCGGCTTGGGCCTGGCGGTGGCGAAAAAGATCGTCGAAGAGCACAACGGGACGATCAGCGCGACGAGCACGCCCGGGCAGGGGACGACGATTACGATCAAGCTGCCGATCTACCACATCGCCGCCGGCGACCCCAGCAGCACGCACGGCCCGCCGGCACGGTAGACGCATGGACGACTCCCCGGTCAATGAGGAAGCGGAAGCGGTTCCGGCATCGAAGCCCGTTCTCGACTATGCGACGCCGGTCCGTCGGTCTTTCCGTCGTCCGTGGGACTGGATCGACACGACGGCGGTCGTGCTGACCCCTGTGACTTACATCGCTCAAGTGATGGCGGGGGTTGCGTCGGACTGGACGCGCATTCCGACGCCGAAGAAGGTCGTACTGACGCTCGCGACGGTGATCGTGGTCGGTCTGCTGAATCGCGCTACGAAAGATCGTCACCAAGGGTGTGTGAGCTTGGGAGCACTGGCGGCGTTTGTGCTGCTTCTCGGCGTTCCGGTGATGTGGTTCTGGAACTGAGCAAACGATTTCGCGATCGTCCACGAGCCGCAGCAAAGTCCAAAAGAGAAGACACCGGCTTTCTGGGCTCGGTGTCTTCCGGAGGGGAGAAAATGCGCCGCTGCGCTTCGCTTCAAATTTACCTAACTTACCTTAGCCGCGTCGGGCTACTTGTCAAATCCTTCTTATCTTAACTGTGACACTAAACCCATCGGCCGCCCCCTTGCTGAATCTCCAGTAAAAGTCGTACGAATCGGCCTGTGACGAGTTCTCGAAAAACATTTGTCGGCGACTTGCTTGTGGGGTGCTTCGGTTAACTGATTGGTAGGGAACTACTAACGGCGGCCGGTGCGACAGTTGGGCGCTCCCGAAATTGTCCGCCGCCTGTTGCGGATTTTTCAGAGAGCCATTTCGGCTACCGGCTGTCTGACGTCGAGACGTGTTTTCGAGCGGGTTTGCCATGAACGTGGAAACGCTCGGCTCTTGCGGCCCGCGACCCGCCATCGGCTGACTTGTCAGGCCGTGCATTCACGGGAGAATGGCCCGCGTTGAGCGTGCATGACGCATCGGTGAGTGACACAGGAGCAACACATGAGCGCCGAATGGTATTACGGGCAGGGCGGACAGCGTGGCGGGCCGGTTGAGCTTTCGGCCCTACAGGACATGGCCCGCACCGGCCGACTGTGCGCGGACGACCTCGTGTGGCGCGCCGGCATGGCCAACTGGCAGGCGGCGTCGACCGTACCCGAAGTGGCCAGTGCCTTCGCGCCGCAGCCGCAGGTGGCGCAGCCCGTGAGCCCCGCGCAGCCGGTGAATCAGCCGCAGTATGGCGGCTATCCGCAGCAGCAGTACCCTCAACAGCAGTACCCGCAGCAAGGGCCCTACGGCGGCTACCCGATGCCCGGCCAGACCAACAGCGCGGCCACCACCGCGATGGTCATGGGCATCCTCAGCCTCGTGGTGTGCGCGCCGCTCGGGATCGTCGCGATCATCATGGGCGTGGGTGCGAAGAACAACCCGGTCAATCGCGGGCAGGCCGTCGCTGGCATCGTGATGGGCTGCATCTCGACCGCGCTGCTCGCGTTCTTCCTGCTTATCTTCATTATCGGGATCGCGAACTCGTAAGAGTCGACCACGCATGAGTCGAAAGGGTCGCCGCGGGCTTGCTCGCGGTTTCTCTTTGCGCGACGCGATTACAGAACGGCGCGAGCAAGCTCGCGGCTATCCCTTCGACGGGGTCGTTCAAGCACGGAACAAAAACCGCACTCATCCGCCGATGCGGCTCATCTGTTCGGTGCCTCGGACGCCGTGCACTTCGGGTTTCTGCGCGACACAGCGTTCCATCGCGTGAGCGATGCGCACGTCACGACCGGCCGACGCGTTCGTGCGGACGATCGGCTTCAGGTCCACTTCGCCGCCGTCGAAGAGGCAGCTGCGGAGGATGCCGGTGGCGGTGAGGCGCAGGCGGTTGCACGTGGCGCAGAACGGCGCGCTCATCGCGCTGATGAATGCGACGCGGCCGAGCGCGTTCGGATGACGGACGAACTCGTACGGCACCGCCGGCCCGACGCCGGCCTCGGTATTGCGATCGACCGGCGCAAGCGGGCCGTGCTCGCGCTCGATGGCGGCGCGGATGTCCTGCTCGGGGACAAAGACGTCGCCGCGGTCCTGCGCGCCGCAGCCGCCCGAGGGGCCTTGCTCGTCGCTCGCGATCCGGCCCTTCACTTCGCTCAGCACCGGCGTTGAGCCATGAGCAGGACCCGACTCGAAATGCGTCCCGTGCTTCGTTGTCACCTGCACGAACGGATTGCCCTGCGCGAGCAGCGCGCTGTCGCCCAGCGGCATGTACTCGATGAACCGCACGGTGACGGGCCGATCGATCGCCAGCTTCGCGAACGCGGCGAACTCGTCGTCGTTCGTGCCGCGCATTGCGACGCAATTGATCTTGACCGATCGGAAGCCCGCGTCGATTGCTCGATCGAGGCCGCGCAGCACTGTCGGCAAGTCGCCCGTGCGCGTGACGCGTTTAAATCGTTCGGCGTTCAGCGAGTCGACGCTTACGGTCACGCGATCGAGCCCCGCCTCGTGCAGCGGCGTCGCGAGCGTCTCCAGGCAGAAGCCGTTCGTCGTCAGCGACAGGTCGGCCATCGTGGGCACACGTCGGCGCAGCAGGGCGATCAGGTCGGTCAGTCCGGCGCGAACCGTCGGCTCGCCGCCGGTGAGCTTGAAGCGTGTGATGCCGTGCAACTCGGCGGCCGCCCGGGCGATGTCGCCGATCTCCTCGAAGCTCAGCAACTCGTCCCTCGGAAGCCACGTCACGCCGGTTTCGGGCATGCAGTAGACACAGCGGAAATTGCAGCGATCGGTCACGCTGATCCGCAGTACCTTCACGGCGCGAATCGATCGCGGGCCTGTGTCGAAGTGCGGCGCGGAAGAATTCACGAGCGGAATCAGCACGGAAAGACTGTACTCATCACGTTGACTGAACGCACATGAATCTCGTCTTCCAAAGGCCCATGGCAGTGGCATGGGCTTGCTCGAACGAAATCCTAGGAACTGCGCCCCATCACTATTTCGCAGTCCATCCAATATTCCCTGAACCGCACGTCCGGGTAACCGTAAGTTTGGTGGGTGCATGAGGGGTCATTCGAGGACCTGCATGAATCGAGTTGGCGATCGGCGGATCAATCGTATTTCCTCCTCCATGTTGACCTCGCGTTTTCGAGCCTTGTTCGAGCCGGTGGAGTGTCGAACCCTGCTGAGCACGACCGTGCTAGGCGCGGGCGGAAAGGTGCTCGGCACGCTCGAAGACCGCGTGCTCACGAGCGACGTAAAGGTCATTGACGTGGCGGCTCCGACGAAGAAGACCGCCACGGTGTCGAGTTCCTTGCAGTCTGCCGTCACTGCTGCGGCGGCCGTTACGTCGCAGGCGGGGTTCCAGATCGAAGTCGTCTTCGGCACCGGCCTGACCGCCGCCCAGCAGGCCGTGTTCACGGCTGCGGCGCAGCGCTGGCAGTCGATCATCACGGCCGACCTGCCCGACACCAACGGCATCGACGACGTCCGCATCTATGCCAGCGGCGTCGCCATCGACGGCGTCGGCAAAGTGCTCGGCCAAGCCGGACCCGACTCCGTCCGTTCGACGGGTCAAACCCTCACCGGTTCGATGGAGTTCGACAGTGCCGACCTCGCGAACATGCTCAGCAATGGTTCGCTGACGAACGTCATCGTCCACGAAATGGGCCACGTGCTCGGCCTCGGCGCGAACTACACGTGGTCGCGCTACGTGAGCGGTGCGGGCGGAACCAACCCGATCTACACGGGCCCGAACGCACTGGCAGAGTATCGCCGCATGACCGGCGACGTGACCGCGGCGTCGGTTCCGCTCGAGAACACCGGCGGCGTCGGCACGGCCGACGCGCACTGGCGCGAGGCGACTTTCGCCAACGAGCTGATGACCGGCTTCATCAACCCCGGCATTAATCCGCTGAGCCGCCTCAGCGCGGCCGCCATGATGGACATCGGTTACGGCGGCGTGAACCTCGAGGCGGCCGACACCTACACGCTCGCCAATGCGCTGCCCATCGTCGGCACGCTGTCCGCGAGCCAGTCGGGCCGCACGCTGACGTTGAACCTGTCGAGTGCCGCCGACGCCAACGGCGCTGTGTCGTCGGTCAGCTTCTACCGCGAAACCAACGGCATCCCCGGCCTACAGGCAACGGGCTCGGTCACGCCCGACACGCTCGTCGGCACCGACGCGACATCCACGTACGCCGCGAGCGTTTCCACGACGTCACTTACGATCGGGTCAAGCTACACGTTCTACGCCCGCGCGACGGACAATGCCGGCGCGTTCTCCACGAGCACGCAGACGATCGCGACGGTCGCCAGCCCAACGCCGACGGTGTCGGCCGACTTCAATCGCGATGGCAAGGTCGACTTCAACGACCTGCTGATCCTGGCCGCCAGTTACGGCCAGTCGTCGGGCCAGACCTTCAGCACGGGCGACGCCAACGGCGACGGCAAGGTCGACTTCAGCGACCTGCTCGTGCTGTCCGCGAGTTACAGCGCTTGATCGGGTGTTCTTCCGGAGGCTAATGCGATGGGCATCAGTTCGTGCGGGCGACTACTTCCTCTCCCGACATGCCGGAAGAGGGAACCAGAGTCCGACACGATGTGCTGAAATGGTCCCTAATGCATCAGCCACGCGCGTTGCGGCAGCGACGCGCATGGCTGCTTTGTTTCGACGTAGCGCTGCGTCACGCCCTCGCGATCCATCGTCACTTCGTCGGATCCCAGCCGTCCTCGCCTTTCAGGACGTTCTGCACCGTGTATGACTTTGCCTCATCGTCGCTCAGCCTATGCGCCCACGACACGCGCTGCGCGCGATCCGCACCGGGGCCGGTGCAGGCGTACTCGGCGTAGAAGCTGGTCTTCTCGGCGTCAGGCTTGTTCCAGTTGTGCCAGCCTTCGGGGCGGATGTGCGCACCCATCTCGCAACGGATGAACGCCACTTTCGCGAACGGCCGCCACGGCCGGCCGAGGTAGGTCGGGGCGGGGTCGCTGCTGACCAGCTTGCAGTCGAGGAACACATAGCCGAACGGCGCGCCCTCGGCCGTGCTGGCGGCGGTGATGTAGCCGCCTTGCTTGCTGTCGATCTCGCACTTCTCGAACACGTCGACGCCCGCGCCGTAGATGAAATCGACGCGGCCCTCGATGTGGCAGTTGCTGAAGTAGTGACGCCCCGAGTGCACCAGCAGCGTGTCCTGCCAGCCGAGCAGCCGGCAGTCGCGGAGGACCGCGCGGTCGGCCTGTAGGCGCAGCGCCATCGCCTGGCCGTGATCGCCGGCGGTGTTCGCGAAGGTCAGGTTCTCGGCGTGGAAGTCGTCGCCCAGCACGATGAAGGCGTTGCCGCCCATCTTCGGTGGCACTTCCGCCGGAACCGGGTCGCGGACGTTCAGCGCCGTCCATAACACGACCTTGGACGGGCTCGATCCCGCGCCCACCAGTGACACATTCCGCTTCGCCCGCCCGAGCACGAACGGCCCCACGTACTTGCCCCGCTTGATGCGGATCGTTGTGCGGTCGGCGTTGTTGTCCGCGATCTTCTCGATCGCTTCCTGCACCGTCGCGACATCGCCCGAGCCGTCGGCCGCCACGGTGATCGTCTTCTCGCCCTGATGCGTCGGCGCATCGGTCGGCGCGATGGTGGCTGGGTGACGTTCAGGCGGCTGGGTCGTCGGCGCGGTGGACGGCTGTGTCGTGCCCGGCGTCGGCCGCCAGAAGACGAAGGCCGATTGCAGTTCGGGCACGGCCATCTTCGTCGCCCACGCGACACGCCTGCCGAACATTTCCGCGCCGACGGCGTTCAGGTGCGTGTGGTCGGGCTTGCCGTCCTTGTCGACCGGCTCGAACGCGGCGCATCCCTGCGCCGAGCGATTCGTACACCTCCAGCGAGATCGCGCTCAGGTCGATGCACGGCACGTGCCGGTCCTTTGCGACCGCCTGCGACGCCTCGACGTACGCGGCTAGGTCCGACGTCGCGTGCTTGCCGCTGGCGTCGAAGCGCCGCGCGCGATCGAGGTCACGATGATCGGTTTGATGCCCGCGTCGCGCGCCTCGTCCACGTAGCGGGCCATGTTCTCGCGGAAGGTGGTCTTGGGGTCGGTCTCGCGCTCCGGGCCTTTGCCCGGCTGATCGTTGTGGCCGAACTGGATGAGGACGTAGTCGGGCTTGAGTTCGAGGACGGGCTTCCACTTGCCTTCGTCGCGAAAGCTCTTGCTGCTGCGCCCGCTGGCCGAGAAGTTCACGCAGCGAACGTCGTCCGCCAGGCTCGAAGCAAACCCCGGCCCCCAGCCGGCATGATCGGTGACGGTCGAATCGCCCACGAGGGCGATGGTGAGCCGGACCGGCTTGGTCGTCGGTTCCGTGGCCGCACCGAGCGCGCTGGCCGCAAATGAAAGACCGGCCAAGACAAACGACGTGAGAAACGATTGCATGCGAAGCCTCCGCGCGTGGAGTGCTCACCATGCCGGTTCAGAATGAGGCGATCAACAAGGAACCCCGTCGAACTTTTTGGATTAAGCGGCAGGGGAGGACACCACGAAGAACACGAAGGGCACGAAGAGGAGACAGTCGGAGCGAACTGTTTAGCGGCCGCCCGCAGGGCGGCGGTCTCTCCGCGGCACACAACGACCGCTCATAATTCGCTTGAAGCGATGTGTATTAGAAAATAAGATAGTCGTATGAAGTGCGTCTTCATGCAGACCCCGATCTTCCTCGACGACTGGGAGAATCTGAGTCTCGACGACGCGGATTTGCGTGACTTGGAGAACCTGCTCATGCAGAACCTGACTGCCGGCCGCGTCATTCGTGGAACCGGCGGTGCTCGGAAGATTCGCTTCGCGCCGGCCGGTCGAGGCAAAGGCAAGAGCGGCGCGGTGCGCGTGATCTACGGTTACTTTCCGGAGTTCGCGCATGTCTGTCTGTTCCTCGCCTACGGCAAGGACGAGCAGGCAGACCTGAGTGCGAACGAACGAGCGTTGTGCGAGCAGTTGATGCAGGCGATCAATCGAGGCCTGAGAAAGCGAGCCGGACGATGAAGCGAAAAACAAACAAGCGGCCCCTTGGAGAACGGCTCGTCGCGTCGATGAAGCAGGTCGTCGACGCATTGGAGTCCGACCAGCCGCTCGCGAAGCGACTTTCGGTGCGCGAAGTGGAAGTCATCGACCCCGGCGAATACACCGCCGCCCGCATCCGCAAACTGCGAGACACGATCGGCACCAGCCAGGGCGTGTTCGCGCGGATTGTGGGCGTGTCGGTGGAGCTCATCGAACACTGGGAGCAAGGCGTCGCCAAGCCCCGCCCGATCGCCCGGCGACTGCTCGACGAGATCAGCCGCGACCCGCAGGCGTACGCGACCCGCGTGCTGCGGCGGAAGCGCGTGTCGGCGTGAACGGCTCCAAAGATTCCCGACCCCTTATTCCGCCCCATATCGTCGAAGCTGCTCAATGACGCAGCCATCCATCGGCAGGCTTTCAGTCAACCGCTCAATGAAGCGATGGACCGCTTCTGCTTCGGTCGAGAACTCTTCCCAGTTCGGTGCCATGCCCGGTCCAGTGTGGAAGAGCTGCCACAGGCCGTCGTCCTTCCGCAAGACAAGGCCCTCGTAAATCTCCCGCCCGTTCGCAGCTGCATGCCACGGGTAAAGCTTCGTCTCTTCCAAGACTTTCTGTAGCTCGCGAGCAGTTGCGGGTCGGGACATCGCAGACACCTTTGCCAAGTGACGACTGTTCTTAACTGCCTATGTCTCGCATGCAACACCGAGGCGAAGAGCCGGCCCGTCACAGATCATCTGTTGTCCGTCGAGGGGACTGATCGCCCATCACCAACACCGCCTTTGCGATGCCGGGCATCTGAGAGGGGCGACCTTTGCACCGCCGGATTTCCCGCCTTGACGGCCACCCGGACCTGCTTGTCATACTACTCAGTGGCTCGTTGGTCTTTGGCAACTTCGTTTCTCCGTCCGGCCTCCGCGAAAGCGGAGTGCCTCGGATGTCCCAAAATGTCCCCGAAATTCGAAATGTCCGTTCGGCACTCCATTCGGCCATCGAACGCGAGGCCGGGCCGTGAGTTCGGCCGGTGCACTGGTTGGACGGCGACTCCGTTTCGATCACGCCGCGGGGGGATGATCGCAAAACGACGGGACATCGAGCGTTCGGCTTCACAGGGGACCGCAATGATTCCGTCGTCAAACACATTCGAGTCGATACAATCGGTACGGTCCGACCTTTGCATTGCTTCAAAATGCCGCGAGAATGGACGCTCGGTGCTGCAAGAATGGGCAGACCTACGGGTTTCCATGAGAAGACCGTGAGGATATGCCTGTTTTGTTGACAATGCGGGTTGGCCGCCCCATGCTGCGGGTCTTCACGCTGCCGGTCATCGGTGGCAACCGCGGCAGGCAGTCGGGCCGCTTCACTTTTTGAGAGAGCGACTTGTCTGATGGCGATGCGCGTGTTC
Source organism: Tepidisphaeraceae bacterium (assembly GCA_047600945.1). GTDB lineage: Bacteria > Planctomycetota > Phycisphaerae > Tepidisphaerales > Tepidisphaeraceae > JASGKC01. The sequence continues at coordinate 1,218,763 of JASGKC010000001.1, forward strand.
ATGCTCGGCTGGGAGTTCCCCCCGTTCATTTCCGGTGGTCTCGGCACGGCCTGCTATGGCCTGACCAAAGCAATGAGCGCCGGCGGCACCGACGTCATCTTCGTCCTGCCGCGCCCCGTCACGAGTCCGTTCAGCACCCACGTGCGCCTCGTCTCGCCGCGCCCGGGCTCGAAGCTGTCGCAACCTGAAACCGAACACCGTCTCGACGAGTTCGAGCATGTCAGCTTCCGCATGATTGAGGCCCAGCAGGTCAACCCGTACGGCCAGGCGGGCGACCCGATCACGATGGTCGAAGAGATCCGTCGCAAAGAAACCGTTGCCAGTTCGACGACGACCGTGAAGGAAACGTTCGTCGAATCCGCGCCGGTCGAGAGCTACGTCAACACGGCCGTCAATGCCCACTACGCGGGCGACCTGTTCAGCGAAGTGCAGCGTTACGCCAAGCTGGCGACGGAGATCGCGCGGGATGAAAGCTTCGATGTTGTCCACGCCCACGACTGGATGACCTACGCCGCCGGCATGGCGGTGGCGGGCGCGTCGGGCAAGCCGCTGGTGGTGCACGTGCACAGCACCGAGTTCGACCGCAGCGGCGCGAACGTCGACAGCCGGATCTACGACATCGAACGTCGCGGCATGCACGCGGCCATCAAGGTGATCGCGGTCAGTCACCTGACGAAGAACATCATCGTCCACCAGTACGGCGTCGACGCCGACAAGGTGGAAGTGGTCTACAACGCGATCGATCTCAACGGCTCGGCCAACGGGTTCGACGCCGAAAAGTACAGCATCAAGAAGGGCGAGAAGATTGTCCTGTTCCTGGGCCGCGTCACGATGCAGAAGGGGCCGGAATACTTCATCGCCGCGGCGAAGAAGGTGCTGGACGTGATGGACAATGTGAAGTTCATCATGGCCGGCTCGGGCGACATGATCCGCCGCGTGATCGAGATGGCCGCCGCCATGGGCATCGGCCACAAGGTGCTGTTCACCGGCTTCCTGCGCGGCAAGGACGTCGACGAAGTGTTTAAGAAGGCCGACCTGTACGTCATGCCCAGCGTCAGCGAGCCCTTCGGCATCACGCCGCTGGAAGCGCTCAGCCACGACGTGCCGGTGATCATCTCCAAGCAGTCGGGCGTCAGTGAAGTCCTGGAGAACGTGCTGAAGGTGGACTTCTGGGACGTGAACGAGATGGCGAACAAGATCGTCGCCGTCCTGCGTCACAAGCCGTTGCAGCAGACGCTGAAAGAGCACGGCAGCTTCGAGGTGAAGAAGCTGAGCTGGGCCGACAGCGCGGCGTCGTGCGTGAAGGTGTACGAGCAGGCAGTCGGGCTGATGCCGTAACATGACACTCGCCGGCAGTGGCATTTCAGTGCCATTGTGTTTGGCGCAAACGGGCTAAGCTTCCCCGTCCGGGCGTTCAGGAATCCTTCCACCCCTTGACCGCTGCTCCCACCGATTAGCGCAACGCGCGCAGACATAACCTGCTTCTCCAGACGACCGCGTCGCATGCGTCGATGCCGCGCGGCTTTTGAAGGAGCTAACCATGTCGAAGCGTTCGGTTCGTCCCCTCGTGATTGCGTTCGCAGCGGCCACCCTCGCCCTCACCGGCACGGCCCGCACCAGCCAGGCGATTCCGACCGGAAAGGAATGGGAACTCACGCTGCTCGGCGCCGGCACGAGCGCCAATGACTTCGATTCCGGCGGCTTTCAGTTCAGCGCCGACGTCCGTTACAACTTCACCGACCAGTGGGCGCTCGGCGTCATGCAGAGCTTCGGCTATTCCGACTTCGGCGATAGCAGTTGGAGTGGCGGCACACGCATCGCAGGCTACTACAACTTTAACTACGAGCCCGACCAGCGTGTCGTGCCGTTCGTTGGCCTGGAACTTGGCTACCTGTACGGCGACGCCACCAACGACACTTTCGCTGCCGGCCCGATCGCGGGTCTGAAGTGGTATGTGAACGACACCACGTTCCTCTTCGGCAGCGTGACGTACGAGTTCCTGTTCGACAACACCAGCGATATCGACTCGAACACCGACGACGGCCAATTCGTTTACGGCCTCGGTGTCGGCTTCAACTTCTGATGCGCGATTCGTTTCAGGACGCGCAGCAAGGTCGACTGTCATAGAGACGGTCGACCTTGCTTCGCACATGCACCGGAACCCCAACAACCCCGCGCCTTGTGCCAATGGCACTTCAGTGCCATGGTGTAGCCGCACTCGACACCCAAACCACCGGTACGCACGATCGCTTCCGCGCATCTTTCCCGAATTCACGTGCACGTCCCCATTCAACCGCGCGTTCTCCCTGATTCTGCTCAAGTCGACGCCGACGCGGGCTATGCTCCTTCAGCGTCAACCCGTAGCCAGGAGTGATGATGTTGAAGTGCTTGAGTCTTGCAGCCGTCGCTGCGCTGCTCGTGTGCGCAGGCGTCGAACGCCCAGACGATCTACGAACCGCTCCGCGTGCAGTTCGGCCGCGAGAACAAGTACTACTACGGCGGCACCGATCCGTGGATTCACGACGTCGCCAACGCGCTGCGGAGCTCGTCGGGCATGTACGGCCGCGTGCACGGGTATCGACTCGTCACGTCGCGGCGAACGGTCGAGTACGAACTCCCCCGTGTGTACAACGATTTCTTCGGCAGTCAGGACGCGTATTCCTACGGGTACACCGCCGACAACGCCTACAACGACGCCCGCGCGCTTCAGCCGCGTTACTTCCGCAAGGCCGACGTCCAGGCGATTCCGGCCGAGCAGGGCATTCGCGTCGTTCCCGCGATTCCCACTGTAACCGACGCCGTCGTGCCGCGCGGGTCGATCGTCATCAAGCCGTACCGCGCGCCGATCCGTCGCGGGCCGGTCTTTATCTTCCCGAAGTCGCTGCTGGATAAGCCGCTCGACACCAACACGCGCCGCGCCTGAACGCGGCGCTTCTTTCCTCGATCCGCGCGAGCCGACGCGTTACCATCCTGTGCGATGAATCCACAGGAGCAACGGATGGCTTCACCTCGCCGCGTGACGATTTTGATGACCGCAGCACTCGGCCTCGTCGGGGCGCTCGCGCTGGCGCAGCCCGCGACCACGCAGCCTGCAACGCAACCGGCGTCGCAACCCACGACGCAGTCGTCGGACATTTTCGATCGTCTGCTCGGCCCCGACCCCGTTCGCGACGCGCCGCCGCTCAAGCCCGTGCCGTCACCCGCGCCGCCGCAGGGCTACGGGCCAGCCGTCGTCGCGCCGGCGCGCCCGCCGCAGGCGTTGTGCGCGAGGGCACCTACCGCGTCGACCGCGTGGGCCGGCTCACCCGCGCCGACAGCGGTTGGGAGTTCACATTCGAATCCGACGGCAAGGCGCTGCAGGATCCGCCGGTTCGCCTGCTGCCCAATTTGAAGCTTCAGCAGATGGAAGACGACCTCACCAACGCCAACCGCGACCTGCGTTTCCAGATCACCGGCATGCTGACCGAGTACCGAGGCAAGAACTACATCCTGATCGAAAAGGTGATCGTCCTGTCGGACGATCGAAGGCCGTTCTGAGTAGTAGGGAGTTTGGAGTGTGGAGTGGGGAGGCGCAACAGCGCTGGCCCGCTCCGTCATCTTCGCGAGATGAATCCAACTCCCCACTCCTGACTCCCCACTCCTGGCTGCCTCATGCTGCTTGCCCCCGTCTGGCTCCTGCTGCTGCTGCCTTGGGCGGGACTGTCGGCGTGGCTGCTGATCGGCCATCGCCGACGCGAGGCCGTCACGGGCGTGTTCCTGTGGGAGCGCGATGCACCCGCATCGACCAACCGCCGCGCGCGTAGGCCGCCGGTCGCAATCGTGTTGTTGCTTCTCGGTTTGCTGACCGGCGTGATCGCGCTGGCCCGGCCCGTGCGCTCCGCACCCAGTTGGCAGAACGTGCTCGTGATCGTCGACCGCGGCCCGGGACTCGCTGCGATCGAAGCCGACGGACGCTCGCGGCGGTCACACCTTCTTGATCGTCTGGTCGAATGGACGTCCGACGAGCGAATGCCAATTGCCATCCGCTTCGTCCCGGCCGACCCGTTGCGGGAGGCGCGAACACTCGCCGAAGCCTGTGTGGCGCCCGACGTCGTGACCGACACCCACGAGGCGATCATCGATGCCGTTCGCGAAGCCCAGCGCCAAGGCAAAACGGTCCTCGTTCTGACCGACGCGCCGATGGGCTCCAGCGATGGCGTGGTCATGCTTTCGCCCGATCACGTGCTGGCGAACGCCGGCGTTGAACGCGTTGTCTGGGCGAACGGGCAACTGATGGTGTCGATCCGAAACGAGCGAGATTCGGCGATCGACCTGCTGACGCTCGATGATCTCTCGGGCAGGCGACGTGTGCCGATCGATCCTGTGCCTGCCCATGCGCGAGACAATCGGTTTGTCGACGTGGCAGGTCCACCCGAATGGTTGGGTGTGTCAATCGACGGCGAGGATGCAATGCCGTGGGACGATGCGGCGTATCTCGCGCGCGTGCCGGGCGATGTGAAACTGGTGGCAGGGCAGGGGTTGCCCGAGCCGGTCCGTCGTGTTGTCGCCGCACACGCTGCGGCCAGACCCGCTACGGATACCGCGCGGCTGGTCTCGATCACGCGGGATGGGTCGATTCAGTCGAGCGCCATCATTGTTGCCGGCGCGACCGACGAGGCGTCGGGTGATGTGTCGATCGATGATCCCATTCTGGCGGGCATGAGGCTGCCGACTCGCGGCCCGATCGCGCACGACGGGCCGACGGGGCTGGGCTGGCGGACGATCGCGCACCGCGCCGGCCGGCCGATCGTGGCGGTGCGGACGACGCCGGCGCGGCAGGCGTGGATCGGCTTCGACGCCGGGCCGTGGGCGCGCGAGGTCGACTTCGTCCTGTTCTGGTCAGCGTTGATTGACTGGATCGCAGAACGCCCCACACCAACCATGGCGGCTATTGGTGTCTCTGAACTTCCGCACGATGCCGTGCCCGATACGACACATACCACGCAGCCAACGATCAGCCGCGGCCCGGGCCTCTACCGACGTGACGGCGAACTCTTCGCGGTAAATCGGTCTTACGTCGATCTGAGTTCGGTCCACGACACACCCGACCTATCGAACCTGCTACGTGAGCGTTTCGGCCAGCAGCGCATGGATCACACAGTGTGGGCACTAGCCGGCGTCGTTGCCGCCGTCGGCGCGGCGTTGCTCGTGTCGCGCAAGCGATGAATGACGGCTTGTGCATACTTCAGCGGTGTCGGTCCGGGTCGAAGCCGAGCGCTTTCACCAGCGCCGCCCGGCGATCGTCGCGTTCCATGCTGAGCGCTGCACCTTCACCGCCGCTAGTGGCGCAAGAGGCGTAGAACGTCAGCCATTCGGAGGCCTGCCGGAACGCCTCGATCGCGCCGTCGCGGTCGCCTTCCTGCTGCTTGCGCCATGCGGAGTTCGTACATGTACGCGATCTGCGAAAACGCGCCGATCGATTGCTCGGACCGTTTGATCAGTTCTTCGGCCTGCTTCAACTCGTCCTTCCGTTCCAGCGCGACGGCTTTCTTCCACCAGTCCGGGCCGTCGATCTCGGCCATGTCGTCGTTGGCGGCTTTGGCGGGCACTGCACTGACGAACTCGGCTCGGTAGATCATGTCGCCCGCGAGATTCATTGCGCGGGTGAAGTGATCCTTGTCGCCGGTGACGCGCAGCACGAGCACGCGGTCCGATTCAGGAGTGGGCCGCAGCATGAAGGCCTGGCAGAGCGTTTCGCCGTCGATGTTGGCATCGGCCACGCCGGCGATCACGATGCCTTGCATGACCTGCGCAAACGTCGTCAGGTCGGGCTGCTGCCGCACGTACGGTTGAATGTAGGACTGGGCCAGGATTTCGAGCGGCTGCCCTTCTGACGAGCGACGATCGAAATTCAACTGCATCTTGCCGCCGGCATCGAAGACCAGAGTGCGTCGGCCGTCGTCGATCACGTGCCAGCCGAGCGGAATGGTCAGAAACGCCTCGATCGCGCCGGCCGCGACTTTCGCGCTGCGCAGCTTCGTGTCGACTTCCATCACGTTCGGCACAAGCCCGACGCCGTTGTCGCGCAGCCGCGCGTTCATCGGGTGCTCGGGATCGAGACTGCTCGCATCGTCGGCGAGCGCGACTTGCGCCACTCCTGATCGGTCAGCTCGGCTCGCTCTTCGGATTCCGGCTTCACGGGCTTGGACGACTCGTTGCTCGGAACGGCCGGCGGCTGCTGGCCAGTGACGCTGGCGAGTTGGAACGAGCGGAGCATCTGCTCGATCTCCGCACCGCCGGCCCGCCAGAGCTTTTCGGGGCCGGTGCCGGCGATCATGAACATACGCCCGCCGTCGGCGACCATTACCACCTTCGATCGAACCGGCCCGCCCTGGTCGTCGAGCGACATCGCGTCGCAGGTGACGCCAGTCAGCGGTCCGAGTGCGATCGTGCTGATCTCGCCGCGATCGAGCTTGTTCTCGCGACAGAGAAATTCAAGCCACTGCGAGAGCGCGCCGTCGTCGTACGCGGGCCGGGCGCTGACGGTGAACACCAGCGGGCCGTAGTTGGCCATTGCGATGAAGAGTCCGTCGAGCGTAGTGGGCGTCGAGAAGTCGACTTCCTGCTTCGGAATCTCGATCGGCAGAAAGTCTTTACTCAACAGGACGCGGCAGGTCAGCGCGGGCAGGTCGGAGCGTTCGATCACGTGGTAGGCATAGCCGGGCGGCACGTTTTCGTCGGCGGACATGGGAACTCCTCGGGTCAAATCGCAGAAAGGCCGCGCCAAGCGCTGCCGCTTGTGGAGACACCAAAAGTCGTCCAGCCACTCATGCAATTCCTGATTTCCCAAGGCAATCCGGGAATTGAGAGACGCGCAATAAAACTCTGAGGGACGCTGTGTCGTCCGGTGTTTCCGTGCTTGTCCGCCCGATTTCAGGGCGTCTGCCGGAGACACTGATTATGAACTCGCGAACCCGTTTCAACCGCTCGTCCGTCCTTCGCAATGCCTCGCACGTCGACACGCTGGAAACGCGCCGGCTGATGGCAACGTTTGCCGTCACGAACGCCAACGACGCCGGTGCCGGCTCGTTGCGTGATGCCATCACGCAAGCCAATGCAACGCCCGGCGCGGACCAGGTGTCGTTCAATATCGGCGCGGGCTCGAAAAAGATCGCATTGCAGACGGCGCTTCCCGCGATTAGCGAAGCGCTGACGATCGATGGCTTCACGCAGCCGGGCACGCTGTTCGTGCCGACCGTCGAAGTGAACGGCAGCGGCGGCGGCGGGCTGTTCTATTCGGGCTTCATCGCGACGGTGCCGATCACGGTCCGCGGCCTGTCCCTGACCGGCTTCAAGTCCAACGGGCAAGCCGACACCGGGCACGCCGTGCTGCTCAAGCCGGGCAGTGACGGGTCGACGATCGAGGGCAACTACATCGGCGTGACACCCGGCGTTCAAGCCGTCGCCAATGGCGGCCACGGCGTGGAGATCCGGTCGGCCAACAACGTCGTGCGCGGCAACGTCATCTCGAACAACACCGGAGGCGGGATCTTCATCACGACCGACACCGCCGACAACAACACGATCGAAGGCAACCGCATCGGCACGTCGCCCAACGGTGTCATCGCGATGCCGAACTTCGGTCCGGGCGTTGAACTGACGCTGGGCGCGTCGGGTAACCGCATCGGCGGAAATACGGTCGAGAAGCGCAACCTGATCAGCGGCAACCAAGGCATTGGCGTCAGCATCAACGGCTCGACGAATCTGCCGACCAGCGACAACGTCGTCACCGGCAACTGGATCGGCCTGGCCGGCAACGGCGTCACCGCGATGGGCAACACCGGCGGCATCGGCGTGTACGGCGGCACCGGCAACATCATCGGCGGATGGACGTCCGAGGAACGCAACGTGATCGCGGCCAGCACATTCAATGGCATCACGCTCGACCAGAACCGCGCCGACAACACCGTCATCAAGGGCAACTACATCGGCACGACCTCCGACGGCTTGCAAGCCCGGCCGAACCAGCAGTATGCCGTCAGCTTCAGCGGCGGCGCCAAGAACGCCGTGCTCGGCGGTACGAACGCCGGCGAAGGCAACCTGATCGTTGGCATGGGCACGAGTTCCACGGTGCACATCGTCACCGGCTCGAACAACATCAAGGTGCAGGGCAATCAAATCGGTCTGTTGGCAGACAACGTTACGGCCGTCGCCGATACCAAGGCGATCGAAGTCGATGGCGCCGGCAGCGGCATCGAGATCGGCGGCGCGACGGCCGGCGCGGGCAACCGCATCGTCGGCGCAGACGCTGGTGTACGTGCTGAATACGTCGAACCCGCTCGTGCAAGCCAACACGATGGCCTTGGGCCCCGGTAACGTCCAAGCCGGCACGGCGAACTTCGGCGTGTACAGCACCGGCAACACCTCGGGCATCCGCATCTACGACAACGTCATCGGCAAGCTCAACACTGCCATTCAGCTGGACGCCGGCGGCAACGCTTCGAATAACCTCATCCGTGGCAACGTCATCGGTTTGAGCGGAACGAGCCTCAACTCCGGCTCTCCCGTCTCGACCGGAATCTCTGTGCAAAATGCCAGCGCCACGATCGGTGGCACGGTCGCCTCGCAGAAGAACGTGATCGCCGCGTGCACCGGCACGAGCATCAGCGTCAGCGACGCGGGCGGAACCGTGGTCGTGGGCAACTGGATCGGCACCGACCCGCAAAAGATGTACGGCTTCAGCGGCGGCATCGGCATCGCCATGACGGGGTCGCAGGGCTCCATCATTGGCGGAACGACCGCGGCCTCGGGCAACCTGATTTACGGCAAGACCACCGGCATCCTGCTCGAGTCGGTCGGCTCTATAAGTGTCCAGGGCAACTCGATCGGTAAGTTCGGTAGCGGCTTCAGCGTGGGCACGGGCATCCGTGTAAGCGATGCCGACCACGTCACCATCGGTGGCGACGTCACCGCCGCCGGCAACGTGATCGACTACGCCACCAAGGGCATCGTCGCGACGAGCGATGTCGACTACCTCGACATCCGTCGCAACGCGATGGGCAACAACGTGAGCGGCCTCGCGATCGACCTGAACGACAACGGCGCTACCGCCAACGACGCCGGCGACACCGACACCGGCGCCAACGGCTTGCAGAATTTCCCGCTGCTGTTCAGCGCCAACGCGACCAGTGGCACGCAGACCGTCGTACAGGGCGTAATTAATTCCAGCGCCGCCACGCCGATGCGGATCGACTTCTACGCGGGCGATATCGGCGGCAACAAGGGCAAGGCATGGCTGGGCGAGACGTATGTCATCACCGACGCCGCTGGCGGCGCGACGATCAGCGCCACGCTGCCGTGGGTGTCGAGCACGCAGAGCATCGTCGCCACCGCGACCAGCCTGCTGGCCGCCCCGGCCGGGCGCACGAGCGAACTGTCGGCCGCGGTGAATGTCGTCGGCCCGGTCGACGCGCTGCCGCCTCAACTGACGGGCTCGCACCTCGACATCTACACCGGCAAGAACGTCGTCGTCGAGTTCAACGAGTCCATCGACCCGGCCACCGTGTCCGCGGGCGACCTCCTGGCCACGAACCTCACGACGGGCCAGACCCTCGCCCCGGTCTCGTTCAGCCAACTGGACGGTAACCAGCTCAGCTTCGCGTTCGCCGGGACGCTGCCCGACGGCAACTACAACTGGACGATCGCGACCGGCGCGATCGCCGACACGTACGGCAACACGACGGAGGGTCCGATCTCGGACAACTTCTACGTTCTGGCGGGCGACTCCAACCGCGACCGAACCGTCAACTTCGCCGATCTACTGACGCTTGCCGCCAATTACGGCCAGTCGAACATGGCATTCACGCAGGGCGATTTCGACTACAACGGCAGCGTCGGCTTCAGTGATTTGTTGATCCTGGCGGCCCGCTACAACACATCCGTGCCGGCCGCCGCCATCGACTTGGCGGCACCGGCGTCGATCTTTTCGTCCAGGCCGATCGACAACAACGACGACATGCTTGCCTGATGATCTGCCGCCGGCGTTTGGCTGCGTCAACGGCATGGCGCGACCGACGCCGGCGGCTCATTGGTCTGCCCCCATGCGCTCGGCCCGTCACTGCACGTGGCGGGTCGGGCATCGCCGGAGAACTCTGCCATGATCGTCAAAACAGTCGTCTTCCTAATCGCGGCCGGCTTCGGCGTGATGATGCTTTATGTCGGCCTGACGCAGTGGTTCATGCAGCGCAAGCTCGTGGCAAACCCGCAGCGCGTGAAGGCGGTCATCATCCAGAGCGAAGTGATCGAAAGCCGCAGCAGCGACACCGACAACCGGCCGCTGCGCGATAACTCGACAATCTCATATCGCCCCGAGGTGAAGTTCCGCTACACGATCGACGGCCGAACGTACGAGAGCGACCTCTTGCGTCCGACGATCATCATCACGGCTGGCGTGTCGCGCGACTCGGTGCTGGAGGAATTGAAGCCGTACCCGGTCGGCGCGACGGTCGAGGCGTTCGTCAACCCGCAGATGCCGGACAAGGCCTTCCTGCGGAACGACCCGAGCATCGGGCCGGTGGTGTTCATGATCGTCGGACTGGTGGTGCCCGTCGTGGGATTCCTGGCTGCGAAGTTCGTGGTTTGATTGTGACCCGGCCAAAAAGAAAAGCACGAGCGGGGCGCTCGTGCTCCATCAGTCGGGCTGCGATGCCGGGAATGGGCTCACGCCACGCGCGGCTTGTGGCCATGCACCATCGCTTCGATGCTGCGACGCTTCTCGACTTCTTCGGGAAGCTGTTCGAGCAGACGCAGCAGGGCACGCGGGTCGCGCGAGAGTTCGACCTGGAAGACCGACGCACTCTGGCCCAGACGCTTGGCCAGCATCAGGTGGCCTTGGCTGTGCGTGAGTTCGGGTAATGGCCAAGCGCGGCGAATCGCGGCCACACTGCTGGCGCCGGTGAGCGGCTTGCACGTCGCCGCGGCGCGTCGGCCCGGCTCGACGAGCAGGAGCGTGTCGCACCAGGCGTATGGACAGAGCGATGGCGCCGTTGCGGCGAGATCGATCCATTCCGGCCCGCTGGAGGCACTGAGCGATTGCGGATCGATCTTCAGCCGGCTCCGCAGTTGCGGAATCGGGGAACGTTCGACCCGGCCCGGCATCGTCAGCAGGACGCAGCGCTGCTCTTCTTCGCGCAGTGCGGTCCAGCGCTGACTGATCAGGCCGTGACCCGCGGTGGTGAGCAGCGCGAGTTCGGGTTCGAGGTTGAACGGGCAGATGAGCAGTACGCCGCGGCCGCGGTGCACGACCGAGGCGGCTGGCAGAATCGTCAGCCCGCGCGTGCTCAGGATTTGGCTCATCGGCCAGAAGACCGCGAGGTCGACCGCGCGCATCGGATCGAGGTCGGCCTGCGGGAGCAGCCAGCTGCGCCACGTGCGCTTCAGCAGGTTGATCTCGCAGACGCCCCAGCTTTCGTCGATCAGCCAGCAGCGTTCCTGGTCGCGCCAAAGCTCGGCGTAGTCGCCGAATGTGGCGACGCGTTCGGCAGTGGTTGACAGATGGCGCGCGACGATGTCGGCGTCGTAGCTTTCGATGGAGCCGTCGACGGGCGAGAAGCCTTCCGGGAAATCCTGGACGGCCAGCGAACCCAGCAGATCGTCGATGATCTGCCGCAGCCCCGGCAGGGCACAGCGCACTTCAACGGCCAGACCGTGCACGTTCACGCGCACGCTCCGACGCGACACATCCGTGGGCCGGGGAGAGTCCATCACCGGATGTATCGGCCGTCGGGGTCGCGTTTCTCCAGTTTGACAGGTAGGCGAGGCAAGTGTCAGCCGGCCAACGGGTAGCTGCGAGTTTGCTTACGGTTAACGCTAGAGTTCGGTCGACTCCGAGCTGAACTCGTAATCCCATTCGTCGAAGTAGAGGTTGCGTCCGTCGAGTTCGACCTCGCCTCGCTGAAAATCGAGTGGTTCCGATCGAAGCGACGTCTTCGCGGGGGACAGGGCCGCGCCGTAATCGAGGTTGACGATCAGTCGGTGGCTGTCGATTGCGCCGAAGTAGAAATGGCGGACGCGCGGGTCGTCGTGCTGCTTCTTGCCGTAGCTTACGTCGATCGGCACCCACCCCCACGGTTCCAGCCACGCCTCCGCCCAGTCATGCATATTGCCGACACGCCAGGGGTCGGTCACCCAACCCGATTGCCAGCGAGCCGGAATTCCGCAGCAGCGGGCCAGCGTTACGAACGTGAGCGCCTGGATGCCGCAGTCGCCCCGGCGCGTCCGCAGCCCTTTCTCAACGACGTTCGGAAAGAGGCAGTACTCGTGCTCGGGCGTCCACGCGAGATTGTCATCGACCCAGTCGAAGATGCGCTTGGCGATCGCGACCTTGTCCGTGTCGGACCCCGCAAATTCCTTTGCGAGTTTACGAACTTGGTCACTGAACGAGATGTGTGGCAGACGCTCGCCAACAAAACCAGCGGCTTCCCCGTTCTTGTCGCGCGTGGCTACTTGCGACTTGGCGTCTGAGCGCTCCCACAGTTTAGGGACGTACGCGCTCGTGCGGTACTCAAACTTCGCCTCGAATCGGATCGGCTTCGACGGGTCACGCACTTTCTGCTCGAGATAGACCGTGCGCCTGCGCGCTGCTGCGCGGCGCAACCCGTTCGGTCTTGGGGAAGCTGTCGATCAGCCGGACGTCACGCTGCTGGCGATACACCTGCGGAAAGGGCAGCCAGCAGCGCACGGTCGAGCCCCGCTTCGCGCCGGGACGATCGCCTTTCACGACGAGCACGTACGTCACCAGCGTCCGCACTGGCTTAATCTCGGGTGAGGTGGAGGTCTCGCTCAGCCTCACGAGTTCTTCGAGGTGGGGCACCATCCGCTGGCTCGAGACGACCGTGTCAGGCACCGTGCGCCGTCGCTTGGCTTCGTCGTCATGCAGCAGCAGGTGCCGTGGCTCGCGTCGGAAATACCGGAGCTGGCCGTCCACGTTCAGCGATTGCAGTGCGCCGGACTTCGTCCAGCGGTCGATGTCGGTGTCGCTGGCATCCGCGATCACGGTGCGCAGGCGTTCTGCCAACTCAGCTCGGCCTAGCGACCACTCCCAACGCAGCCGATGAATCAGGTCGGCCGCCTCGGCTTCGAGTGGATGACTCGTGTTCGCGAATAGCGCTTGGGCGGCAGCGAAGTCACCGCGGGCGACCTTCTCTCGCCAGGCGCGCGGCAGCGGCTCGTCGCTAACCCACACGCACGAAACGCCGGCGAACTTCTCCGTGGCCTCGGTCGACATGATCGCGCCATCTTCGCACGACGCGGCCGCTTTCGCGAGGCGGCTGCGGATTCACTTGAGACCGCAAATGGCTTCGACGATCTCATCGCGATCGTCCGTCCTGACGGATGCGACGAATCCGGGCAGCAGGGCGGCAGCCGTCCAGTCGCCATCGGCGCGGAGCACGATCAGACCGGCCTGGTCGTCGCTCGAGAGGTCGTGAGTCGAGGTGATGCGCCGAAGCACCGCCCGGGCCGCGGCGATGGGGCTCGCGCCGCGACGCAGTTCGTCCACGGCCACATAGGCGGCGAGCGTGCCCTGCATCAGCTCGCCTCGACCGGTGCAGACCGCCGCGCCCACGCCCGGTTCACAGTACAGGCCGGCCCCGACGATTGGCGAATCGCCGACCCGGCCCGGCCGTTTGAAGGCGAGCCCACTGGTGCTGCAAGCGGCCGCGAGGGTTCCGTTGGCTGACAACGCCAGGACGCCGATCGTGTCGTGATGTCTCTCTTCGATGTTCGCCAGTCGAACACGTTGGTCGCGCTTCCACTTCTCGAACGCCGCGCGAGACGTCTCGCTCGACAGGTCCGTCGCCGGCATGCCGCACTCCCTCGCAAATGCCTCTGCCCCTTCGCCCACGAGTAGATGGTGCGGCGTCGCTTCCATCACCCGCCGGGCCAGCGTGATCGGATGCAGCACGTCGTGAACGCCAGCGACGGCGCCGTGGCGTGAAGGTGACAGCATGATTGCCGCGTCGACGGTTACCCGTCCCGATGCGTCCGGATACCCGCTTCGGCCGACGGTGGGGTTGGCGGGGTCGAGTTCCGCGTCCACCGCCGCTGCTTCGACGGCACCGGCGGCATCGCCGGATCTCAGCAGCGGCCACCCCGCTCGGTTCGCATTCTGGCCGAAGGACCACGTGCTTAAAATGATTGGGAGGCAGGTCACTCCGGCGATTCTCCATAGTTGATTCCCTGACTCCAGCGAACATTTCTTCCGTAAGCCAATGGAGCGGTCTGATAAGGGCCGTTGCGCCAGAGGTATTGGTGCTTCCGTTCTGCCGAAACATGGATCGCTCCGAAGCTGTTCCGGTTTTGCGCTGAAGTCGTCTCGTGGACAACCGACTAAAGCGACAGCCGATCGGTGCCGGAAACGCCGGTCGCGCCGGAGAGTTCTCATGCACGCCCTCAGCCAGCAGATTGAGCAGATCAACGCAACCCTGGTCGGCCTCGCCGTCGACGACCTTCAAGGCTTGGCCTCGGCCCACGCGCAGTTCGAGCAGTTGCTCGACGCCGCCAAGGCCGTGCCCGAAACCAGTGAGGCGGTCGTGCAGCAGCTCGGCGGCATCACCGACCGTTCGCGCAAGCAAGCTCGAAGCACTCATCCTCAACGAAGCCGACGACGCCGCCAAGCAACTGGCCAGTGTCGTGAAGAGCCTGAGTGAAGTTCAGGCGCTGCTCGCGACGGGCAAGCTGCCCGACGTCGATGTGCCGGATGACACGATCGAAGCGGCAAAGCTCGAGGCGGCTCCCGCCGCCGCTCCTGCCCCGACTCCGGTGGAAGTGAAGCCGGAACCGGCTCCCGAAGCACCGCCGATTCCGCCGCGCGTCTTCGCGGAAGACGAACTCGCACTCATCCAGGAATTCATCACCGAGTCCGGCGGTCACCTCGACACGGCCGAGCAGGACATGCTCACGATCGAGGAAGATCCGAGCAATGTCGACTCGCTCGGCAGCCTGTTCCGCGCGTTCCACACGATCAAGGGCGTCGCCGGCTTCCTGGATCTGAAGCAGATCCAGTCGCTGGCGCACATCACCGAGAACATCCTCGATAAGGGCCGCAGCGGGAAGCTGGTGCTCAATGGCGTCGCTGCTGAACTCGTTCTGCAGGCGATCGACCGAATGAAACTGCTGATCAACGCGGTGGCGAAGGCCTCGACGACGAAGGCTCCACTGGCCGAGGTGCCCGGCGTTCTGGAACTCGTTCGCAAGCTCGAAGACTTTGCCGCAGGCCGGGCCGTCGAAGCGGGTGTGCCCGTGCCGGTGCCTGCTCAGCCTGAGCCGACGCCCGCGAAGACGCCGGACGCGGTGCCGCACGAACCCGCCGATGCCGCGCCGGCAACCGCTGGTCCGACCGTCGCCGCGCCGACCGAAACGGCACCCGTCGCGCAGGCGAACTCGTCCAACACCGAATCGAACAACACCCGCAACGTCGGCGACGGCACCGTCAAGGTGCAGACCGACCGTCTCGATCGCCTGATCGACATGGTCGGCGAACTGGTCATCGCCAACTCGATGGTCTCGCAGGACCTCGGCGACAACGTGCAGAAAGACCAGCGTCTCAGCCGCCACATGGGCCACCTCGGGAAGATCGTGCGCGAGCTTCAGGACCTAACGATGTCGCTGCGCATGGTCGAGGTCGGCACCGTCTTCAGGAAGATGACGCGTGTCGTCCGCGACACGGCCCGCAAGGCGCTCAAGGAAGCCGAACTCATCATCGAGGGTGGCGAAACCGAACTCGACCGCAACGTCGTCGAGGCGCTGGGCGATCCGCTCATGCACATGGTCCGCAACAGCGTCGACCACGGCATCGAGACGCCGGAAGAACGCGTCAAGGCGGGCAAGCCGCGCACCGGCAAGATCGAACTGAAGGCCAGTCATAAGGGCGGTTCGATCGTCATCGAAATCACCGACGACGGCCGCGGCCTGAACAAGGAGAAGATCGTCAAGAAGGCGATCGCCAGCGGCCTGGCCCGCGAGGGCGAGCCGCTGACCGATCGGCAAATCTTCGATTTCATCTTCGCGGCCGGCCTGAGCACGGCGGAGAAGGTGACCGACATCTCCGGCCGCGGCGTCGGCATGGACGTCGTCAAGCGGAACATCGAGAAGCTTCGCGGTCGCATCGAGATTCAATCCACGCCGGGCGTCGGCAGCACGTTCACCATTCGCCTGCCGCTCACGCTCGCCGTGATCGATGGTCTGGTCGTGAAGGTGGGCGAGCAGAAATACATCGTTCCGATCAATTCGATCGAGCAATCGATCCGCCCGACGCCCGAGATGCTCAGCACGATTCAAGGTCGTGGCGAGATCGTCACCGTGCGTGGCGCGATCCTGCCTCTTGTCCGGATGCATGAGCTGTTCAGCATTCAGCCGCGCACGACCAATCCGTGTGAAAGCCTGGTGGTCATCGTGCAGGACAACGATCGTCGCGCGTGTCTGCTGGTGGACGAACTGCTCGGACAGGAGCAGGTGGTCATCAAGACGCTCGGCGAAGGCATGGGCAAGATCCAGGGCATCAGCGGCGGTGCGGTACTCGGCGACGGCAACGTCAGCCTGATCGTTGATATTCCCGGCCTGATTGAGATCGCTCACTGATCGGCCGGTCGTTTTGGGGTGCAGCACTTAAGCCGCCTCGAAGGCGGGTCGAAAGAACCAGTAACAATCTGCCGCTCGCGGAATGGGAAGCGAGCGGCCATCAAGAAGGAGCCGTGAGCCATGTCGACTGAAGCCCCGACCGCAACCAAGATCGCCCAAGGTGGAAAGTACCTGACTTTCGCGCTGGGCCGAGAGGGTTACGGCATCGAGATTCTGAAGGTGCGCGAGATCATCGGATACATGGACATCACGTCCGTGCCGCGCACGCCGAGCCATGTGAAGGGCGTGATCAACCTGCGCGGGCAGGTGATCAGCGTGATCGACCTGCGTGCCAAGTTCGGCATGGAGGAAGCACAACGCACCGACGAGACGTGCATCATCGTCGTCGAGACCAGCCAGGCCGGCCGCAAGCTGAGCACGGGTTTGATCGTCGACAAGGTGAGCGAAGTGCTCAACATCGCCTCGGAGAGCATCGAGCCGCCGCCAAGCTTCGGCATGTCGGTCGACGCCGACTTCATCCGCGGCATGGGCAAGATCGGCAACAGCGTGAAGATCCTCCTCGACATCGACCGCGTGCTCGGCCCCGGCGACCAAGTCGCCGACCCGCTCGCGGCCTGATCGGACAGGACGTCTCTTGTAACTCGAACCACTAACACAACGGCCAAGCGCTGCTGAAGTTGTTTCGTACAGGCGGCGTGGTCGGATCGGCGGTCGACTGACGTGCGGGCGGCATGGTGCCAGCCGCACGTTGCGGGCGGCCGCACATACGAAACCGCGGCGCATGCAGCGCGCTCTCGCACTCGCACTCGCGCCCGCAGCTAGGAAAGCAGGATATCGGTATGGCGCTCACAGTTGGCAAACGTCTGAAGCTCGGATTTGGTCTGGTGACTGCGATCGCGTTGGGTCTGGGCGGCGTGGCCCTTTACGAGATCAAGCAGATCAAAGGCTACGCCGACCGTATCGCCACGGACAACCTTCCGGGCGCCGCGCTGGCGGGCACGATCGAAGCCCGCGCCCGCGAGTGCTTCGCGCTGGTGTCGCAGGCCAGCATGTCCACCGACACCAACCATGTTGCGAAGATCAAAACAGAGCGCGCTGCGGTGCTCGGAACGATGCTGGCGGCCGTAAAGGAGTACGAGTCCACGATCACGCAATCGGAAGACCGCGCGAACTTCGATAAGCTCAAGAGTGCTCTGGGCAACTACGTCCCCAAGGCTGATCAGACGGTTGAATTGGCTTTGGCGGGCAAGACCACGGAGGCCTTCGAACTGTTCAAGAGCCAGACGGTGCCCGCGGCCAACGCGCTCACCGAACAAGCCAAGGCCATTGCCAAGTGGAACGCCGACGCCGGCGTAGTCGCCGGCAAGGACATCAGCGATACGGTCTCGCAGGCCAACATCGTGCTCTGGCTCGGCATGGGCGTTGGCGCCGTCGTGTCCCTAGGACTCGGCTTCCTCGTGTCGCACTCGCTGAACCGGGCGCTGACGCGCGTGTCGGAGGCCCTCACCCTCGGCGCGTCGCAATCGGCCAGCGCGGCCACCCAGGTCTCGTCGTCAAGTCAGTCGCTCGCGCAAGGCGCCAGCGAACAGGCGGCGAGCCTGGAAGAGACCAGCGCCGCGCTCGAAGAGATGAGCAGCATGACCAAGAAGAACGCCGACACCGCCCAGCAGGCCGCCAGCCTGGCCGGCGAAGCGCGCACGGTGGCGGAAGAGGGCAACTCGTCGATGACGAAGATGTCCAGCGCCATCAGCGAGATCGAGAAGTCGGCCTCTCAAACCGCCAAGATCATCAAGACGATCGACGAGATCGCCTTCCAGACGAACCTGCTCGCGTTGAATGCCGCCGTCGAAGCCGCTCGTGCGGGCGAAGCCGGCAAGGGCTTCGCGGTGGTCGCCGAGGAAGTGCGTAACCTCGCGATGCGTTCCGCAGAAGCCGCCAAGAACACCAGCGCCCTCATCGAAGAGTCGGTCGGCAACGCCAAGAACGGCGTGGCGATCGCGGACGAAGTGGGCAAGAGCCTGGGCTCGATCTTCGAAGGCACGGACAAGGTGAATCGCCTGATCGGCGAGATCGCCGCGGCCAGCCGCGAGCAGGCACAGGGCATCGACCAGGTGAACCAGGCCGTCGCGCAGATGGACAAGGTCACGCAGCAGAACGCCGCCAACGCCGAGGAATCGGCCGCGGCCAGCGAAGAAATGACGGCCCAGGCCGAGCAGCTTCGCGTGTGCGTGAAAGATCTTGTGGCGCTCGTCGGCGGCACGTCGGCTGAAACCACGGCTTCGGTTACGACCCTGTCCGCGCCGCGTCCCGCGAAGCAGGCCGCCCCGCGCGTCGCCGCCAAGGCCAAGGCCGCCAAGCCTTCGGCCAAGTCTTCTTCGCCGAAGCCGCAGGACGTGATCCCGCTCGAAGGCGAAACGGCCGGCCATTCCACCGGCGACTTCGGCGACTTCAGCAAAGCCGCCTGATCCCTGCGGCCGCGCCGCATAGCGCGGCCTGACAAACACGTGAGTCTCGCTCACCAAGGCGGGACTCACTTCAACACCGCACTGTTGCATCGATAGGAACTGAACTGAAACCCAGCCAATGGACTTATCAATCCGACGTCATGTGACTGAAGGGATGAAATGGTCCACTGCTATCCAGGAGTGACTCATGGCACTGACTGTTTCCAAGCGTCTGATTATCGGGTTCGGCATGACGACGGCGTTGTCGCTCGGACTTGGTGCGTTGGCGATTTCCAGCATGCACGGCGTGAAGACCACTGCCGACAAGCTTGCGACGTCCATCATGCCGGCGGTCAACGCCGCGAATCAGGTCGAACGTGACTCGCAGAGCGCACGGTTCAATTTCCGCGCGTACTCGTTGTCTGAAGATCCCTCCTTTCTCGAGAAGGGCCGTGCAAGTCTCGACGACGTGCGCAAGGATCTTGAAAATGCCGGGCGTCACGCTGACACTTATCAACTCGAGGTCCTTAGTCGCAACGTCGCCAAAGGGCAGGAACTCGTGGCCGAGTACACGAAGCAGATTGACCAGACGGCCGCGGCAATCGACCAAACGTCAACCGAAGGAGCGCGAGCAACCGCCCTCTCGGCGCAGTACATGCAGGTCGTCGACGCTTACGTTGACGACCAGGAAGGCAAGCTGCTGGCCGAGATTGAGAAGGTGACGGGCTCGCAGGGTGCCCCCTCCACTCAGCCGGCGGCACACCAAGCGTTGAAGCAGCGCTATCACAAGATTCAGGTGGCGCAGCAGATTCGTCAGATGGGCCATGCGCTGCGTGAGGCCACGCTCGCAGCGGCTGCCAAGCATGATTCGGCAGCGCTGACCGCGGCGATCCAGCAGTTCGAGTCTGTCAACGCGAAGTTCGATGAACTCAAGTCGCTCAGCACTGACCCACTAAATCTCGCGCAGATCGAGGAGTGTCGCAAGGCCGGCAGCAACTACGTCGCGAGCGTGCAGGGCATGGCCCGCCTCTGGGTGGAGCGCGAGGAACTGGGCAAACGGCGTAACACCACCGCATCGGCTGTTGTCGACACCGCGAAAGACTCGGCGGTCTTCAACATGGAAAAGGCAAAGTCTGGCGCGAGCGACTCGGCGACGAGTCTGTCCGCGTCGATCACCACGCTGCTGATCGGGCTGGGCGTGACCGTCGGCGCGACGCTCATCGTCGCGTGGATCATCACTCGCAGCATCACGAAGCCCGTGAGCCGGATCACCGCGTCGCTCTCGCTCGGCGCCACGCAGACCGCCGCCGCCGCCACGCAGGTGTCGTCCAGCAGCCAGTCGCTCGCCGAGGGCGCAAGCGAGCAGGCCGCCACGCTGGAGGAAACCAGTGGGGCGCTTGCGGAAGTCAGCAACACGACGCGCAAGACCGCCGACACCGCGCAACGCGCCGCCGCCATGTCGGGCGAGGCACGTCGCGCCGCCTCCAAGGGCAACGACGCCATGACGCAGATGGGCGTCGCGATCAGCGAAATCGAGAAGAGCGCCAGTGAGACCGCGAAGATCATCAAGGTGATCGACGAGATCGCCTTCCAGACGAACCTGCTCGCTCTGAACGCCGCGGTTGAGGCCGCGCGTGCGGGCGAAGCCGGCAAGGGCTTTGCGGTGGTGGCTGAAGAAGTGCGTAACCTCGCGATGCGCAGCGCCGAGGCCGCGAAGAACACGAATGCACTGATCGAGCAGTCGGTCGGCAACGCCAAGAACGGCGTCACCATCGCCGCCCAGGTGGCGGAGACCCTGCGCGAGATCGTTACCGGCAGTGAAGGCGTCAACGGGATGATTGCCGAGATCGCCGCGGCGAGTCAGTCGCAGTCGCAAGGCCTCGACCAGGTGAATCAGGCGGTCGGGCAGATCGAGCAGGTCACCCAGCAGAACGCCGCCAACGCCGAAGAATCCGCGGCCGCCAGTGAAGAAATGACCGCTCAGGCCGAGCAATTGCGGCTGTGCGTCGTCGACCTCGTGAAGCTGGTGGGCGGTCCGAAGGAGACCAGCGCGAACGGCGCCGGTCCGGTCGCCGCGAAGCGGGTCAGCAAGCCGGCGGCGAAGAAGGCTGCCGCGCCGAAGTCCGCTCAACGGCAGGCCAGCGACGTCATTCCGCTTGAACGTGAGGCCGCCACGCATTCGAGTGGCGACTTCGCCGAGTTCAGCAAGGCGGCCTGATCCGCGTCCGCCTTCCCCTTGTCTGTCAGCACACCCCGCTCCTCTGAGCGGGGTGTGTTGTTTTGCGTAAGGACAATCGTGGTTAAATGTGCCGCTCCGAAATGCTCTGATTCGGTCGTCAAAACCAGTCGATGAAAGGTACAGGTTGCCGCGTGACATCGCGGCATCGGCCTGCCACGAAGGGCATCCGTGTTCGGCGGCGAAAGCAGCTGACGCGGATGCCCGGGCAGGGGGCCGGTCGTTCTCGGACGGCGCATCGCACTGCGCATTTGTCGCTGCTTCAATCGCAAGTCGCCGTGGCAGTTCACCGAGAAACTAAATGAGGAACGCACCGCGATGCCGCATTCAGCCATTGCCAACACCATCGAACCGCAGATCAGCCGGGCCGATTTCGATCGGCTCTCCAAGGCGGTCTACGACTACTGCAAGATCAACCTGACCGACCAGAAAGTCGATCTCGCCCGCGCCCGCCTGGCCAAACGCCTGCGCACGACCGGCCTGACGACGTACACGGAGTACCTCGATCGTTATCTGAACGATCGCGACTCCGACGAGTTCGTCGAACTGATCGATGCGCTCAGCACCAATCTCACCAGCTTCTTCCGTGAGAACCAGCACTTCGACTATCTCCAACAGACGCTGCTTCCGGACATCGTGCGCCGTAGCGGCGGCACGAAACGCATCCGCGCGTGGAGCGCCGCCTGTAGCAGCGGCGAAGAGCCATACACGATTTCGCTCGTGCTCTCGGAGACGCTCGAGAAACTCAACGCACGGCAGGGCTGGGACGTGAAGCTGCTCGCGACCGACATCAGCACTCGCGTGCTCCGCAAGGCCGTGGCCGGGGCGTATGAACTGGAGCGTGTGAAGACGGTTCCGCCCGCGCTGCGCGGGAAGTACTTCGAACCGCGCCGCATCGGCGGCGACGATCACCTGCTCGTCAAGCCGGAACTCCGCAACCTGATCGTCTTCAACCGGCTGAACCTGATGGAGACTTGGCCCTTCACCGGGCCCTTCGATTTCATCTTCTGCCGCAACGTGATGATCTACTTCGACAAGGCGACGCAGGAACGCCTCGTCAACCGGTTCTACGACGTGCTCGCCCCGGGCGGTGTGCTGTTCACCGGCCACAGCGAGTCGCTGACCGGCGTCAATCACAAGTTCAAGTTCGTCCAGGCGACGATTTACCAAAAGTCATAGTGGGCGGTGTGCCCTGGGCAGTGAGCAGGCCTCCAACCTCCTCCCGCCCGCCGCTCACTCACCACTGCCCACTGGTCTTTCCCCATGCAACACACCGTCAACATCTCTGACGCAAAAGTCTCAACGAGTCCGGGCGACACGCTCGTGACCTACTCGTTGGGATCGTGCATCGGCGTGATGCTGTACGACCCGAATCTGCCGATCGCGGGTCTGCTGCACTTCCAATTGCCCACCAGCACCATGGACCCCGAACGCGCCAAGCACAGCCGCACCTCTTCGGTGACAGCGGCCTGAACGCGCTCGTCGGCGCCATGGAAAAGGAGGGCGCCAACCGCAAACGGATGAAGGTCAAACTCGCCGGCGGCGCGAAGATGTTCGAGGACGCCAGCACCTTTGACATCGGCAAGCGCAATCACACGTCCATCCGCAAGGCGCTCTGGCAACTGGGCATGTTCGTCGACAAGGAAGACGTCGGTGGCTCCAGCCCACGCACGGTCTTCCTCAACGTCGTCGACGGCAAAGTCACGCTCAAGACGGGCGGCAGTACCACAGAACTGTAACGAAGAATCCATGAAGCGACGCGGCTTGCCGCGGTAACGACCGGACGAACCCATCATGCCTTACACCATCCTCATCGTCGACGACTCGGCGACCACCCGCGCGATCATCAAGCGCACTATCCAGATGGCGGGTGTTGAAACCGAGAAACTCCTCGAAGCACCCGACGGCGCCCAGGCCCTCGACATCCTTCACGCCAACAAGGTCGACCTCGGCTTCTTCGACATCAACATGCCAAACATGACCGGCATCGAACTCACGCGACGCCTGCGCACCGACACCGACGCACGGCTGCGCGCGATGCCTGTCGTCATCGTCTCCAGTGAAAGCACGGCCAGCCGCATCGAACAACTCAAGGCCGAGGGCGTGCAGGGCTACATCAAGAAGCCGTTCACGCCCGAGCAGATCCGTGACGTCATCAACAGCACCCTGGGAGTCGCCAATGCAGCCTGAAACGACTGTCGCCCCGATTGACCCGCACCAGTCCGAGCCTGCCAAGCAGCTCCTGATGGAGATGACGGTGGCCGCGCTTGAGACGATGGCCTTTTTCTGCGCCGAACCGGCGCAGCCGGACGCCCCCTGGCCCGACGACGCCGTGCAAATCCGCATGAGCTTCAAGGGTCATGTCAGCGGCAAGGTCACCCTCACCGCCGGCCGATTCTTCGGGCAACGGCTTGCCAGCAACGCGCTGGGCTGCGGCGTGCAGGACGAGGAAGCCGTCGAGCGGGCTCAGGACTCGCTCCAGGAGCTGCTCAACGTCACAGTCGGGATGATGATGCCGCGTTTCGCCCGCAGCGACGCCGACATCTTTGACCTTGGCCTGCCCCAGACGACGCCGTTCGACGGCGCCATCGGCTGGGCCGGTCTTGCCGCCTCGCCCGGCACGGCCGTCATCGACGCCGAGGGCGACACCATCGCACTTCATATTGAAGCGTTCTGATCGAAGACCGCCGGAGGATACCGTGGCCCTACCGACTACAAACAAACCCGTTCGAGTCCTGATCGTCGACGACAGCGCCGTTGTCCGCCAAATTCTCACGCGCGACCTCTCGCGCGGGGGCACCGGCATTGAAGTCGTCGGCACCGCCCCCGATCCGTTCGTCGCTCGCGACAAGATCGTGGCGCTCAAGCCCGACGTCGTCACGCTTGACGTCGAAATGCCTCGCATGGACGGCATCACCTTCCTGCGCGCGCTGATGAAGCACTACCCTGTGCCGGTGATCGTCTGCTCGTCGCTGACGCCCAGCGGTTCGCGCACCGCGATCGAAGCGATGGACGCCGGCGCGGTCGATGTGCTGTGCAAGCCCGACGGCATGTACTCGATCGAGTCCCTCACGCATACGCTGATCGAGAAATGCAAGTTGGCTGCCCGCACGAAGCCGCGGGCCGTGACGGCCCGCCCCGAATCCGCGCCCGGCGCGGCCCGGCCCGCATCGCTCGCCATGGCCGAGACCACCGACAAGATTCTCGCCATCGGCGCCAGCACGGGCGGCGTGCAGGCGCTCACCGAAGTGCTGACCGCCTTCCCGCGCAACGCACCCGGCACCGTCATCGTGCAGCACATGCCCGCGAAGTTCACCGCGAGCTTTGCCGAACGCCTGAACAAGGATTGCCAGGTCGAAGTGCGCGAAGCCCGCAACGGCGACCGCGTCATCCCCGGCCGCGTCCTGATTGCGCCGGGCGGCTTCCACATGGTGCTGCGGCGCAGCGGCGCTGAATACCTCGTCGAGATCATCGACGGCCCCGACGTCCATCACCAGAAGCCGGCGGTCGAAGTGCTGTTCAACAGCGTCGCCCGCTACGCCGGCGCGAACGCGGTCGGCGCGATCCTGACCGGCATGGGCGCCGACGGCGCGGCCGGACTGCTCAACATGCGTAAGGCGGGCGCTCGAACGATCGCGCAGGACGAAGCCAGCTGCGTCGTGTTCGGCATGCCGATGGAAGCGATCAAGCTTGGCGCCGCCGAGCGCATCGTGCCCCTACAGGACGTCGCCCGCACGCTGATGGCCTTCGCCCAAAGTAAGGCCGCCGCGGCCTGATCCTGCTCACGACACCGCCATGCTTCGGCCCACCGCTCGGCGAAGCTTGGCGAGCTTCTTCAATCGGTGCACGCGCGGCTCCTTGATCGGCTCCAGCGCCGGCAGACGCCGCGTGTAGCCGAATGCCATGACGAGCAACACCGCGCCGAGCGTGACGGTCGCGAAGCTCGCCGACGGTTGCATCGGCTGCATGACTTCAAGCATGTGCTGCCAATCGCGCGGCACGCCGCCACTGCGAATCATCACCGTCAGCATGAGGATCGCGGAGAAGAACGTGAACGCCGCGTGCATCAGCGTGCCGGCGACCGGCATCATGCCCACCAGCAGCACCGTGCTGGCTGCGACGTAGAGCAAGTATCGCTCGTGCATCTGGACGTTGAGCAGATACACAATCGCCCAAGGCAGCGCCGCGGCGGCCAGGAAACGCGGGTCGCGGCGCTTGTGGTGGATCGCCAGAGCGATGCCGTTCAACATCAGGAGAACCAGAGACGCCGTGATGAGCGTCGTGCGGAACGTCATCGCCGGGCCGTAGCCAAAGAGCCAGCCGGCATCGAGCGTGGGGTCTTCGATTCGCCAGTTGTAGAACGACGAGAGCAGCACCGGCAAGTTCAACGCAGTGCCGAGCGCGATGCCCATGTGGCGGTTCGTCGGGAAGCCGACGTCGACCCATGCCCACGAACCGTCCAGTGCCAGCCCAACGAATAGCAACGCGACGGCAGATGTGCCAAACGCCAGCGCGAGGCGGCCGTGCTTCATGAACAGACTCGACAGCGGCAGTGCCACACACGCCCACGCCGCGAGCATGAACAGCGGCAACTCGAAGCGCGCGAACCAGAGCGAGCCAAGGAGGGCGAGGGCGCCGACGACGACCAGAATCGACATCGTCCGTCCCGTCCAATCGGTCACGCCGCGCGTGAGTGTCGTCAGAGCTGGTACGCACACGCACGCGGCGACCAGCAGCGTCGACGTCAGCAGCGAGGCGTTCGTCAGACGCAGCGCCGGTCCCACGATCGTCAGCGCCGCCAGCGAGCCCGCGATCGCCCACCACGTGCCGCCACGATGCCGCTTCGGCCAGAGCATGATGGGGACCGCCGCGAGTCCGGCCGTTACGATCCACGTGAAACTGGCCGTGTCTTTGACCAGCCACACCCAAACGACCGCGCCCGCCCCGCACAGCGCCCCGCACGCCAACCGCAGCACCGAACCGAGTTGCAGGCTCACGATCGGCCACACCGCCAGCGGGATCGCTGCCAGGAAAATCTGGCCCTTGAACATCCCGAAGAACGTCAGGGCGGCGCCGGCCAGTGCCCAGCGACCGGAGTACGCGAGATAGAGCGGCACGAGCGTTCCGGGAATCACCCACACGTCCCATTGAGGCCAGGCATGGCCGTTGATCATGACGGCCGGGTTCGCCCATAGCAGTGACGCCGCGATCGCGCCGAGCAGGATCGACGTGCCGAAGTGCGAGTCCATCTTTCGGCGGACCGTGTGCACCAGCAGCAGCGCCGCACCGCATGCGATCACCATCATGCTCGCGTTGAAGTCGCGCAGTGGCTCGGTCATGTCGGCCGCGTAGTGGCGGTCGAGTTCGCCGGAACGCGCGTTGTTCCAAGTCCACAGCGTCATGACGGCCATCCGCATCGGCGGATAATCGAGTTCGTAAATCGGCGGGCGATCGTTGGGCGGCAACTGCATCGCGTCGCGACGACGCATGTTCGGCACGCGCTGGTTGACGGGCCGATCGAGGTGCCAGTCGTAGATTGCGCGATAGCCCTCGAACGTTTCAGCGAGCGTGAGCTTGCCGATGACGTCGTCCGGATTCTCGTTCGGATGGGTGATGCTCGCGGCCAGACGCAGCACGGTTCGCGCCTGTGCGCGGGCGTTCTCGATGTCGCCGTGGAAGCGAATCGGCGCGGTCTCGGTCCAGAGTGTCGCCCGGCGTTCCCAGCCCCAGCGGCCAACAAACACCAGCAGCGCGACGGCCATCGCCGTCCCGATCACGTCCCAGGCGCGCCCCAACCACTCGCGGCGAGAAGATCGCATGGCGATATTCGTACCCGACCGACGCCGATCCGGATAGTCGAAACTCGCTGTGGTATTCAGGTGAATGACGCGATCGGGCCGGGCCGTGACGGCTAGACCAGCCCCAGTGATTCGTAAATCAAGGCGTTGACCGCCCGCTGGCGAGCCTGATGAGCGACTTCGCCCGGCATGCCGTTCGTGCACCATGCGACGACCAGGCCGTGCTGCGGGTCGGCGAATGCGCAGCTGGACTGGTTGCCGCTGTGCCCGAACGTGCGCGGGCTCGCGAAAGGCCCGTAGCCGTACTGGTGTTCGCCTGCGTACCGCTTGGAATCGATCATCACGCCCAGGCCCCAATCGAGCGTCTGCTTGAACGTATGGTCGAGCATCCCGACGCGCTGCGCGCCCTGAAGCTGCTGCGCGAGCTCTCGTGAGAGCAATCGTTCATCGAACAGCAGCGATTCGTACACCTTCGCCAACGACCGGATCGGCCCGCGCGCGTTCGCGCCGGGGCGCGGCGTGGTGATGGCGCTGGCGGTGTTGCCGGGCCAGTCGTCGGTCATCGGCTGCTTGTGCGTTTCGTACATCGTCGAGAGGCGAGGACGAAGTGAAGCGAGCTCGTCATCATTGAATCCGACATACCCCTCGACGCCGAGCGGCGCGAAGATTGCCTTGGGGATGTATCGGTCGATCGATCGGCCGTCGAGGCGTCGCACCAGTTCGCCGAGGATGAACCAACTGCTGCCGATGTGATAGCCAGCCTTTTCGCCGGGAATCCAGCCCGGCTCCTGCTTGAGCGCGTAGACGCGGGAAAGAATCGCCTCCCACGTCCCCGGCGTGAAGTTGTTGAGCGGTCCCCGGAATCCGGCTGTATGCGTCAGGCAGTGTCGCACCGTAATGGCGCTCTTGCCGTTCACGCCGAACTCGGGAATGACGTCGGCCACGCGCGTGTCGAGCGAAATCAGCCCGCGCTGCACCAACTGCATCACCGCGACGGCCGTCGCGGGCTTGCCGGCGCTCATCCAGAGCATGAGCGTGTCCGGCGTCATCGGAACACCGGCCGACGCCTCACCGACGGGCGCGTCGATCAGCGTCTGCCCGTCGCGCGAGACGTACAGCTGCGCTCCGAGGTGCAGATGCTCGTCGATGCCGGTGCGGAGTAGGTCGAACACCGGTTGAAGCGATGCCGCGTGCATGCCGGGATCGTACGCATCGCGGTATCGCTTCCAATGGGTCAGCCGCGGCCAGAGGCCGGTCTATATCAGGCCGCTCACGCTTCGAGGTTCAGCCACTTCACCTCCTCCGGCGTCAGCTTCAGGGTCGCGCCGGGCAGGCTGGTGCGGGTTTCTTCCAGCTGACGCGGGCCGATCAGCGCGATCGTCGGGAACGGCTGGTTCAGCACGTACGCCAGCGCGACGTTGATCGGCGCGACGCCTTTCTTGGCCGCCAGTTCGTTGGCGCGGTGCAGGCGCTGGAAGTTGTCGTCGCTGTACCAGCAGTGGACGAGTTCTTTGTCGTCGAGCTTGTCCGGCGCGGCGCGGCCGGGCAGGAAGAAGCCGCGGGCCTGGCTGCTCCAACTCAGCAGGGCGAGCTGGCTCTTCGTGAACCACGCCCGGCTGTTCGGATCGCCGGCGGCGATGCAGCCGCCCCAGACGGGGTTCACCATCCGCGCCAAGCTGAAGTTGTTGCTGACGACGCCGAAGCCCTGTAGGCCTTTCTTCGCGGCGTAGTCGTTCGCTTCCTGCACGCGGGCGAGCGTCCAATTGCTGCCCCCGAACACCTTGATTCGACCGGCCTTCACGTGCTCATTGAGCACGTCGATGAATTCGCTCACCGGGATGTCGAGGTTGTCGCGATGCATCATGTAGATGTCGGCGCGATCGATCTGAAGACGGCTCAGCGATTCTTTCAGTTGAATCGTGAGCGAGTTCGGATCGCACCACGGGGTGTGGCAGCCTTTGAGGATCACATTCACTTGGTCGCGCACGCCGCGCAGCTTGATCCACTGGCCGAGCAACCGTTCTTGCAGGCCGCCGCCGTAGATGAAGGCGGTGTCGAAGGTGTTGCCGCCTTTTTCGAAGAAGTCGTCGAACATGACGGCCGAGTGGGGCAGCGTCATCTGGTTGTCACAGCCCATGACCAGTCGCGAGATCGGCCGATCGAGGCCGGGCAGCGTGATCGACGGGATCGGCGCGTCCAGCTTCTTCGCCAGCGGTGAGCCATCGACGGTGACCTTCGGGTAGCCCTCGACCGTCTCTTGCTTGAAGGTCAGGCCGGCGCTGTTGCGCCAGCCATCGAGCGTGCGGATGTTGCCCCGTGTGTCGCCCACGCTCATCGCGGGCGATTCGACGTCGGTCTTGCCGGCCAGCACCGCAGCGCCGAATGTGTCGGCTTCGAGCGTGAACGCGGTGTCGGACGATTCGACGATCAGTTCGCGTGGCTGCGCTTCGCCGCGGCGGTTGATGATGATCTTTCCGTTCTGCGGATTCGATCGATCGGCCTGCCAGGGGTTCGGCAGGTAGATCGAGCCTTCCGAGCCGAAGACGCGGACCACGTTCTCCTGGTTCACCAGTACGCCAGTGGAGAGTTGGGCAATGATGTCGCCCGGGAACTTCAGCGTGGCGATGGCCCATTCGTCGACGCCGGTGGCGCCGAGGCGGGCTTCACCCTTGACGCTGACGGGGTCGGCGAACGGTTTTCCGAGTGCGGCGCCGGCGATCAATCGTGCGATGCTGGCGGCGTAGCAGCCGACGTCCATGATGCCGCCGCCGGCGAGGTCGTTGCTGAACAGCCGCGACTCGGCATTGAAGCCGGCCTGGAAGCTGAAGGTCGCCTGGATGACGCGCACCTCGCCGATCAGCTTCTGGTGCAGCACTTCGACCAGTTTGTGCGTCTGCGGATGGCAGCGGTACATGAACGCTTCCATGACCAGTTTGCCCGCGAGCTTGGCCGCCTCGTGAACGGCCATCGCCTGCGCGCTGTTGAGTGCGAACGGCTTTTCGCAGAGCACGTGCTTGCCGGCGCGAAGCGACTTGATCGCCCACTCGGCGTGATACGGATGCGGCGTGGAGACGTAAACCGCGTCGACATTGCCATCAGCGAGGAGCGCCTCGTACGACGCGTGCCGGCCGGCGGCGGGGACGTCGAACTCATTCGCGAACTTGTCGGCCGACTCTTTCGAGCGCGAGCCGACCGCCACCAGTTTGCCGGTTTGGCTGTTGATGAGGTTCTTGGCGAAACACTTCGCGATCGCGCCGGTGCCGATGATGCCCCAGCGAACAACGGCAGACTCTGTCGATTGGCTCATGGAAGGTGAAACGATAACGGGACGCGGGTGGATGTCGAATGGGCTTGTTCCCTGAAAGACCGCGACAAGTCGCGTCGCCTGGGTGCGAATGATGAATGGTGCTCGCTCTGTGTTCCCTTCGTGGTCCTCTTAGTGCCTTCGTGTCGTTGTCGCCGGATGCTTCCGTTTTGCGATTCCGCCCGTACACTTGCATCGATCGAATGAGTGAATCGAACACGCCATCCGCTCCCACGGGCATTGCCGCGCGACGCCGGCCGACCGGTGCGCCGTTGCCGCCGCCGGCGCTGGTGGCGGCGGCGGGGTGGGTGCTGCCAGGACTGGGGTACTGGCTCGTCCGCGAGCGCGGCCGGGCGCTGGTGGCGGGAATCACCATCCTTTTGCTGTTCGTTTCGGGCCTGCTAATCGGCGGCGTGCGCGTAATCGACGTGCCGGGCTACGACGGCAACGGTGTCGACCTTCGCACCAAGCGCGGGCCGATCGCGAACCGGAACATCATTCAGAACACGTTCGATAAGGCCTGGTACATCCCGCAGTTGATGGTCGGGCCGGTCACGCTGGGCATGAGCTACTTCTCCGTGCAACTCGCTCAGGCCCACGAAGCCCGTGCGACCGCAAAACTGTGGGACATCGGCACGCTGTACACGGCCGTCGCGGGGATGCTGAACTTGTTCATCCTGATCGATGCCGCCCATCGCTCGGCGAAGGCCCGCGAAAAAGACCCGCGGCTGAATACGATGTGAGTTGAAGGTGGAACGTCGAATGTGGATTGTCGAGTTCGCAAACCTCGTCAACCTCATCGACAATCGACAATCGACAATCGACAATCGACGTAATTCATGTTCAGTGTCCTCGCTCAATACAGCTATCGCCCCTTCGTCACGCCACTGCCGATATGGGACTACTGGTTCGCGCTGCTGGTGCCGCTGTGCATCGGCGTGGCCGTGGTCTACAAGAGCGCCAAGTGCCACACGATGCGCGACGTCCCGCGCGAGGCCAGCGTGATCACGCTGTGGATCATCGCCTCGATGATCGGCGCGGCGATGCTGCTGGTGGGCGTCACGTGGGCTGTCACACCGCAGTAGACTCGCTTACTTCAACAGTTCGAGGATGCGTTCGACGTGCCGATCGGTCGCACCACGGTTCTGTTGCACCACTTGGCGAGCGCGTGTGCCGAGGTCGGTTGCGCGGGCCGGGTCGGTGAGCAGTTCCTGAATGGCTGCGTGAAGTCCGTCGGGCGTGGACACTTCGATCATCGACTGTGCCGCGCGAAACGCGTTCATCGGCTCGGCGAAGTTCCCGGTGAACGGTCCGACGATCGTCGGTTTCGTCAGGGCGGCCGGCTCGAGCATGTCGGAGCCATGTTGTTTCGGTCCGAGGTCGACGAGCGAGCGGCCAACGAAGACAACGGTCGCCAGCGCGTAGAACTTGCGGAGTTCACCCATCGTGTCGCCGAGGAAGACTGGGCGGTGGGCGGTGGGCAGTGGGCCGTGGACAGAGCGTCGAACGCAATCGAGCCCTCGCGCGGCGATCAAGTTGGCGACCTCATCAAACCGTGGTGGATGCCTCGGGACGATCGCCAGTTGAAGCGTAGGGTGTTCGACTCGCAGCTTCGCATAGACATCCAGCACGATCGCTTCCTCGCCCGGTCCGGTCGACCCGGCGACGAGAAGCGGCTTGCCCAAGTCGATGCCCATGTCGGCCGCGAGTTGGTCGGAGCCAAGGACGGTGGGCTCGGTGGGCGCGGTGTCGAATTTCATCGTGCCGACGACATCGATGCGATCGCGCGGCACGCCGACATAGGCGTAGCGGTCGGCGTAGTTTTCTTCCTGCGCCAGTACCCGCGTGAGCCGGCCGAACGTGCGGCGCAGCAGGGGCCTTGCGAGTTTCAGATTACGGAAGCCCGTCTTGCTGATCCGGCCGTTCGCGACGATCACCGGAATCCGCCGTGTTTCGCACTCGCGCACGAAGTTGGGCCACACTTCCTGTTCCATCAGCACGCAGACGCTTGGGCGCACCTTGTCCAGCAGCGTCTTCATCGCGTGCGAGAGGTCGATCGGAAAGCGTCCGACAGTGAAGCCGGGCTTGCCGGTGTACAGCTTGCGGGCGAGTTCGTCGCCGGTGGTGGTCGTGGTGGTGACGACGACGTGAAGTTCAGGACGAGCCGACCGCAGGCGTTCGATCAGCGCCTTGGCGGCGTTCAGTTCGCCCACGCTGACGGCGTGGATCAGCAGGCATGGTCCTGAGCCCTCGCGCGCGGGAATGTCGCTGGCCACGCGGGTTTTGAAAGCGTCCTTCACCTTCGCGCGGGCCGATCGGTTCAGAAGCCAGAACGGCGCCCCGGCGATCAGCAGCGAACGGTAAGCGAAGTCGTAACGCGTCATGGCCACAGAGGCACAGAGGGCACAGAGTGAAGATCAGAAAAGAAGACGGACAACCGACGCATCGGCTGTCCGTCTCTTTTATCCGTTTCTTCTCTCGGTGTCCTCTGCGACTCTGTGGCCATCAGACGTCGAGCAGCAATCGCGATGGGTCTTCCAGCAGGTTCTTCACCTTTACCAGGAAGCTGACCGATTCCTTGCCGTCGACGATGCGGTGGTCGTAGCTGAGGGCGAGGTACATCATCGGGTGTACTTCGACCTTGTCGCCGGCCGCGACCGGGCGGTTCTGGATCGTGTGCATGCCGAGGATGGCGGATTGGTTGCCGTTGATGATCGGCGTGCTGAGCAGCGAGCCGAACACGCCGCCGTTGGTGATGGTGAACGTGCCGCCGCCGAGTTCGTCGAGGGCCAGCTTGTTGTCCCGGGCGCCGATCGCCAGACGCTTGATCTCGGATTCGATCTGCGCGAACGACATCTTGTCGGCGTGCTTAAGCACCGGAACCATCAGCCCGCGCTCGGTGCTGACGGCCACGCCCATGTGGACGTGATCGAACAGGACGATGTCGTCGCCGTCGATCTGGCCGTTGACGCGTTCGAATTCTTTCAGGGCGATGGTGCAGGCCTTCACGAAGAAGCTCATGAAGCCCAGGCCGACGCCGTGCTTCTTTTCGAAGCCTTCTTTGTACTTGCCGCGCAGCGCCATGACGGCGGTCATGTCGACTTCGTTGAAGGTCGTGAGCATGGCCGTGCGCTGCTTCACGCTGACCAGCGTTTCGGCGATGCGCTTGCGGATCTTGCTCATCGGCGTGCGACGGACGCCGTCCTTTGCGTCGATCTTGACGGGCGCGGGCGCGCCGGCCGGTGCTTTGATGGTCGCGCCGGGCGGGGGGGGCGGGGGGACGCGGGTGGCCTCGGCGGCGCGAGGCGCGGGCGGTTCGACAGCGGACATCGCGGGCTTGGCGGCGGCCTTCTCGACGTCTTCCTTCGTGAGCCGGCCGTCCTTGCCGGTGCCGGTGATCTTGCTGGCGTCGACGCCGGTTTCGGCGACAACCCGGCGCGTTGCGGGGGAGAGGTCTTCGGGCTTCACCGACTTCGAAGACGAGCCGGTGGCGACTGAAGCGGCCACCCCGGCGGTTGGGGTCGGTGCTGCGGATTGTGCCACCGCCGGCGCGCTGCTGGGTTTGGCGACGCTGCCCGTGCTGGGCTTGCCGTCCGTGTCGATCTTCGCGATCACCGCGCCGACTTTCACCACGTCGCCCGGCTTGGCGAGCGTGCTCACCAGCACGCCGGCGCTTTCCGAGTTGATGTCCGTGTTGGCCTTGTCGGTCTCGGCCTCGGCGACGCCTTCCAGCGCGTTTACATATTCACCAACCGACTTGTTCCACTTGATCAGCGTGACCTCGGTCACGCTCTCACCGGCAGACGGCACTTTGATGTCGACGATAGGCATGGGAATCAGAGTCTATTCGGAGAGCGGGTGAGAGGGAAACACGGGCAGTTATGGGGTGAAGTGGTTCTGTGGTTGAGTGACAAGATTGCTACTCAACCACAGAACCACTTCACCACTGAACAACCGAACTACTTTACTTCGACGCCACCGGCGTCTTCGCTGGCGCGGCGATCGGCTTCTCGGTCTTCTTGAAGTCGAGCGCGTCGGCCACGAGACGTTCTTCTTCGAGGTCGCTCTGCTTCTTGCTGCCGGCGGCGGGGCTGGCGCTTTCGACTCGGCCGGCGTAGCTGACGATCAGGTCGGCGAACATGCCGCGCAGGTGCGGCTCGATGTAGCGCCAGCCGCCGCGGTTGTGCGGCTCTTCCTGCACCCAGACCACGTCGGTCTTGCGGCGATACCGGCTGAGGACGGCCTTCATTTCTGCACGGGGCAGCGGGTAGAGCTGTTCGACGCGGACGATCGCCACGTTGTTGACGTTGTTGGCTTTACGGGCGGCTTCGAGCGTGTAGTAGACCTTGCCGCTGCACAGCAGCACGCGACGGACTTCGTCGAGCTTGTCGCCGCCCATCTCGCGGTTCGGGTCGTCGATCACCAGCCGCACGCTGCCGCCGGTCAGGTCGCGCAGGTGGCTGAAACTGTCCTTCAGGCGCAGCAGCGCCTTGGGCATCATCAGCACGAGCGGCTTGCGGAACTTCCGGTGCATCTGCCGGCGCAGCATGTGGAAGTAATTCGCCGGCGTACTGGGGATGCAGACCTGCATGTTGTTTTCGGCGCACAGCGACAGGAATCGCTCAATGTACGCGTTGGAGTGTTCCGGGCCCTGGCCTTCGTAGCCGTGGGGCAGGAGCATGACCAGGCCATTCGCGAAGCGCCACTTGTCCTCGGCGGCGGCGATGATCTGGTCAATCATGTTCTGCGCACCGTTGACGAAGTCGCCGAACTGCGCTTCCCATAGGCCGAGGTTGCGCGGATCGGAGGAGTTGTAGCCCCACTCGAAGCCGAGCACGGCTTCTTCCGAAAGCACCGAGTTGCGGACGTAGAAACGGCTCTTGTCGTAGCCGTGAAGCGCCTTCAGCGGGTAGTGCTTCTCACCGGTGTTGTAGTCGGTGAGGACGGCGTGGCGATGGCTGAACGTGCCGCGTTCGACGTCCTGACCGGTAAGGCGGACGCCGAAGCCTTCCAGCAGCAGCGAGCCGAATGCGAGCATTTCGCCGGTCGCCCAGTCAAGGCCAGCGTCTTTGCGGACGGCGTCCTTGCGGTCTTCAATCAGCTTCACAAGCTTGGGATGTACCGTGAACGTCGCGGGCGTCTGGTCGTAGACGGAAATGACCTTCTCGAGCATCGCGGCGTCGACGGCCGTGTGAGCCGACCAATCGTCGCCTGCCTTGCCGTAGCCCTTCCATACGCCGCCGTACTGCGGGACGCGCTCGCGCTGCTTCGATTCCTTGGCCTTCTCGCGGGCGTCGGTGAGGCGCTTGGCGATGACGCCTTTCATCTCGTCGAGTTCTGTCTGCGTGACCCGGCCCTCTTCGAGCAGCCGGTCGGCGTAGATTCGGCGCGTCGTCTTGTGGTCCTTGATGGCCTTGTACATCACGGGCTGCGTGAAGGTCGGCTCGTCGGTCTCGTTGTGGCCGTTCCGGCGATAGCAGTAGACGTCGATGATGACGTCGCAGAGGAACTTCTGGCGGAACTCGATCGCGAGGCGGGCACAGTGGATGACCGCTTCGGGGTCGTCGCCGTTCACGTGGAAGATCGGGGCTTCAATCGCCTTGGCGGCGTCGGTGCAGTAGGGCGTGAAGCGGCCCTGCTCGGGCGGTGTCGTGAACCCGATCTGGTTGTTGATGATCAGGTGCAGCGTGCCGCCCGTGCGCCAGCCGGCGAGTTCAGACAGGTTGAGCGTTTCCGCCACGATGCCTTGACCGACGAAGGCGGCGTCGCCATGGATCTGGATTGGGATGACACGGTCGCGGTTGGTGTCGCCGAGCCATTCCTGCTTGCAGCGGACGATGCCCTGGTGGATCGGATTGATGAGCTCGAGATGGCTCGGGTTCGGCAGCATCGAAATCTTCACCTGCTTGCCGCCTGGCTCGGGGCGCGAGTTGGCGTAGCCGAGGTGGTACTTCACGTCGCCGTCCGCGGTGTCGCCGGCGGGGGCGAGATTGGTGCCGGCGAATTCGCCGAGGATGGTCTCGTACGGCTTGTTCTGCACGTGGGCCAGCACGTTCAAGCGGCCGCGGTGGGCCATGCACATGATGAACTGTTCGCCGCCGACGGCGCAGCCGTGATCGATGATTTCATTGAGCAGCGGGATCATCGATTCGGCGCCCTCAAGGCTGAAGCGCTTGGTCCCGATGAATGCCTTGGCCAGGTACTGCTCGAAGTCTTCCGACGCGCTGAGCTGGAACATCAGGTTTCGCGTCTGCTCGGGCGTGAAAGCGGGCTTGTTGAGCGACGCTTCCATCTTCTGCGTAAGCCACTCTCGCTGCTCGGCGTTCGAGATGTGCGTGAATTCCACGCCGATCTTGCCGCAATAGGTTTGCTTGAGTCGGGCGAGCAGCCCGCCCAGCGTGCCGTCGGTTTCGCCGCGGAAGCCGCCCGAGCCGACCTGCTTGCCAAGGTCGGCCTCGGTGAGGTTGAAGTTGCTGAGGGCCAGCATCGGATGCTCGGGCCGCTTCATGAGCTTGAGCGGGTCGAGGTCGGAACAGTGGTGGCCCAGTTCGCGATAGCTGTGAACGAGGTCGAATACGCCGGCATGATTCGAATCGATCAGGTGACCGATGCCCGGCATGTCGGAGCGGCCCAGGCCCATCTCGAAGCCGGCGAAGAAGACCCGCCACTGCTCGGGGACCGAATCGGGGTCCTGCTTGTACTGATCGAACAGTTCTTCGAGATAGGCGGCGTTGGCAGGGCTCGCGAAATCAGAAGGTTTCATGGTGATGTCTTCTCCAGCGGACTCAGCACGCCCGGCGTCGAGCGATGCAGGTCCACGCCGCGAGATGAAACAAGGCGCGGCGTTCGTGCTCGAGTCGATCGCCCGTCGTTTGGTCGAGAGGCTCGGCACACTAGGTTTTCGATCCGTCGTTCGGCCGTGTCCGGCCGTCCAACCGCGGTTGGGTATTGTAGTCTCGACTCGGTCGGGAACAACGCAGAACTGGACCGTGCGGGGCCACACCCTTACCCACAACTACATCGACTTCGGACGAAGCCCCGCGTTAGGTCGGAAACTTTCCGGCGATCGAAAACGACCGAATTCGCCGGTCTGGCGCTCATCCGTGCGCAGCCCAGACTGGGGACCGAAGCGTTCGATCCATCAAAGTCCGTCGAACTGTGCAAAGAGTCAGGCGGATTTGCGCGTGCGCCGTTGGCGGGTCGACCAGAAGACGCCGACAAGCGTGACGGCACCCGGCAAGACGGCACCGGGCAGCGGAATGACCGGAGGTAGTTCCGGAGACGGAATGGCCGGAGCGCTCAGCGGATGGGCAGCCACCAGCGATCGCTCGACGGTCGTGCTGGCTTCCAGCGGAGAGGCGGGCAGCGTGACTGTCGACGACGACCCGACAACCGGCTCGGAAAGGTATGTCTCGGGTACCGACGGCCCCGCCCACGCCAAAGGCGCGAACGAGCCAGCCATCAGAAATCCTGATCCCACGATCCAGCGACGCATGCCAACTCCCAGACAGATCTCCCCTGCGTGTCTCATCCATGCAAACGGCGTGCAAATGCTCCAGAAGTGACGGACGAGATGTGGCGATCCACCACACTACGCCAGTCAGACCCGCTCGCCCATCTAAAGATAGTCGGCGAAAGGGCTGGCAAACCGTTATCAGTGGAAGCTGGGTAGTCTCTGCGGTTTACGCTGTGCTGCGACAGCATGCACGAGAACGCCCGAAAAGTAGTCGCGCTGCTGCGAAAAGCAGCGTAAGAAATTGCGGTGCACATCGCATTGCCCGCTAGATATGCACGAAAGGCCTTGTCGACGCTGTCTTGTAGAATCGCGCTCCGTCTGTTCTACGCACGAGCAAGAGCCGCTCATCCGGGTCTGCTTATTGACTGAATCCTGCGACGGCGGCTTGGGTTGCGATGGCGCGGAGCAGTCTTTTTTCGCCTTAGGATGACTCGAACGCCGATGCGGATTCCATACACTGCGGGTCTCGTGCATGGGCGTGCGCAGGCCGTAACTGTTGGGCCTGATGCGACTTGGTTTTGTCATTGCGATGGTGGTCGTCCCCCGGGTGGAGATCGAAGCCGTGCGTCGTGCACGTTTTTCGACTGAAACGCCCGAATAGCGTCGTCGTCTCTCCGGTTGGTGTTCAACATGCAGAAGAAGTGCCGTCTACCGAAATCCGTTCGTCGTCAACCACTTATGCGTGACCCCGGTTCCGTCCAGTTGCTGGAGTCGCGTCAGCTGCTGGCGGCCGACATCCAGATCGGGCCGAGCCGCGTGGTGCTCAGCGACGTCCGGGGCGGACCCGCGGCCGTTCCGTACACCATTACCATCCGCAACAAGGGCAACTCCGCCCTGACGCTGCCCGAGGGCGCGTTCTACTTCGGCGGACGAGACCGCAAGAACTTCGTCAGCTTCGACGACCCCAGCCCGCTTACGATCCAGCCGGGCGGCAGCACGCAGATTCGCCTGGCCATGAAGGCCACCGCCGACGCGCCGCTCGACAAGGTCCTCGTCGCCACCTTCAACGTGAAGAGCAACGACCCGGATACGCCGATCAAGGTCGTCAGCCTCCGCGGCATCGCGATGCGCAGCGCGAACGGCGGCACCGACGAGCCATCGCTCCAGCGGATCATGGACGCGTACCAGATCCCCATCAACGTCGGCGATCCCGACGCCAACACGCCCGCGATCGACAACGTCAACACCTCGCCCGACGAAATCTACGCCCCTCGTTTCGTGAAGGCTGGCACCCAGCCCGTCTACATCGACGTGCTGGGCAGCTTCTCGCCGACCGAATCGAACGCCAAGGATAGCATCGGCTACTACCTCTCGGGCCAGCCCGACACCAAGACCGAGCTGTTCGAGGTGAACGACGCCGACTCGCAGACGCTCAACCCGCGCACCGAAGGCACGCGCAACTTCGATCCGGGCAGCAATGTCTTCAGCTTCTACATGGAGCAGGCGTCATTCCAGGACGCCCCGCTTAGCGGCGCCGACGGCAAGACCCCGCGCTACGCCATGGGCGAAGACGCCTACAACCAGTGGGAAACGCGCAGCCAATACAAGCGGAAATTCCGCGTCTATCCGTTCAACGACGGCGGCACGATCGTGCCGAATGCGTACGTCGTGGCCGGCGAAGAGTACGGCCTGGACTATCCCGATCATCAGGACACCGTGATGATCGTCTATAACGTGCAGCCGGCACGTTCCGCGCGCAGCTCGGCCTGATCGACATGAACGACGACGCCGACGACAACCGGCTCGTCTTCTCAAAGTTCCAGAACGGCTACACGGACAACACGCCCGCGACGGCGCGCACGAGCAACACGGTGCGGCTGGTGAACCTCGGGAACAAACCGCTGACAATCAGCTCGGCCGTGCTGGGTGGGTCGGATGCGTCGGCGTTCTCGATCGCCACGCCGATCAGTTCGCCGATCACGCTGTCGGCCGGGCAGACGCGCGACATCACCGTCAACTTCATCGCCACCAGCGGCGCGGTTCACAACGCGACGCTCAGCTTTGTGACCGATTCGCGCAACAGCGCCCCGAGCACCGTCGAACTGTCGGGCCTGTGGCAGAGCTATCCGGAGACGAATCCGCAGGGCGTCTCGCAGGAGCCGTCGCTTCAGCAGATCATCGACGCCTTCGGCTTCCGCACCTATGCGACCTACGGCAGTCAGGTGCTCGACACCAACGGCGTCCGCACCGCGACGGGCGACGAAGTGCTGAGCGATTACTGGGAACGGGCCGACACGCTCAAACCGGTCTATGTGAAGCAACTCGCGGCCTACCGCAGCGCCGACTACCCGGCGAAGTTCGCGTGGATTCGGCAGAACACCAAGACGGACAACAATTCCGTCTTCGTCGCCAGCAGCACCGAAAACCAGACCGTGCTTCCGAAGGTCACCGGCAGCACAACCAAGGCCGCACAGGGATCGTTCGTGCCGACGACGAGCGTCTTCGGCTTCCGCATCGACAACGAGTACGGCGTCGACAGCTTCAACACGCCGGCCCCGAACACGTCGGAGGTCAATCCGCACCGGATGCGCGTCTTCCCGGTCCGCGATCAGAACTATAACTACGTCCGCGACACCTACCTCGTGACGGTGGATTACGCGGGCTACAACTACGACTACAACGACGGCCTGTACCTGGTGAGCAACATCAAGCCGAGCGGCAAGACGACCAGCGTGCCCGGTTTGGCCGCGTTCAACGAGGGCGGGAAGATTCGCCTGGACTTCGGCGACGTGTCCGGTGCAACCGGCTACAACGTCTACCGGTCCGATAAAGCGAACACGGGCTTCTCGAAGATCACCTCGTCGGTGTTGACCAGCAGCACCTACCTCGACTCCACGGCGACGTCCGGCAAGACGTGGTACTATCGCGTCGTGGCAGTCAACGGGAGCGGTGAGGGGAACTTGGTGTCGACGTCCGTGAAACTGGCGTAAGCAGCGGAATAATCGACGGATTGAGAATTTGAAGCCCACGGCGCTGCCGTGGGCTTTTTTGCGTCATAATGGGAAGCGAATTCCTGCCATGAAATACATCATGGCAATTGGCTCTCTGTGGATGACGTGTTTCTCTTGGAACTTCCACGAATTTTCTTGCGAAGCGGGGGGATCGGGCTATGTTTTAGCGCGAACCGTCGGGTCAGTGGCGTCTGACCCGGGTGCAATTCTATCGATAGAGCGGAGGAACAAGATGCTGTCCGTCCAGAGCTGGCGTGATCGTCGTTCGGTATCGGTCCGTACTTCCAAGGCGCGTCGCGCCGGCCAGATGATGTTGATGGCAGTCGCAATGGCGATGCCGGCCGCGGCGCAGGCGGCGGATGTCGTCAAGGAGAACAATGCCGACGCGCTGAACCTCGGCACCTCCTGGGTCGGCGGCGTTGCCCCGACGGCGAACGACGTCGCGGTCTGGAACAGCAACCTTGCCACGCCCGCGAACGGCGTCGAGTCCCTTGCTGCCGCCACGACGTGGGGCGGGCTTAAGGTCGTCGATCCGTCCGGTCCGATTTCGATCGACCTCACCGGCAAGCTCACCATCGGCGCCAGCGGCATCGACATGACCGCTGCCACGCAGGACCTCACCATCACCAGCAGCACGCTGACCGCTATCGGCACGGCCATCGGGTACACCGGCGCCCGGCAGTCGTGGAACGTTGCCAACGGCCGCACGCTAACGATTGGCGCGCCCTTGACCGCGGTTCAAGTCGTTCAGACCTCCAGCAACCTGGTCACGATCGGGACGACCGGTTCGGTCGTCTTCTCCGGCACGGGCGGGCAGAGCCAAGCGCTGCTGGCCAACAACGGCAAGAACGCCTACTACATGTATGGCGCGGACGATTGGGCGGGAACCGACGCCACGGGCAAAGTCACCGCCGCCACCTATTCCAACGACACCGCCGGTAGCGCGAACATGAATCTCACCGGTGCTGTGACGACTCTCTCCGTGGGCGCCGTGACCTCGACCTACCGGTTCGCCAACGCGTCGGCCCCCGTTGCCATTACCCAAACCGGCCTGAATACGAACCGCGGCATCCTGATGACCAGCAGTTCGGTCGGCGCGAGCATCACCGGCAATACGATCCGTAGCGATCGCGGCGCGGCTACCAATGGCGTGCTCCTTCCGATCGTCCAGAACAGCCTGATCGGCGATCTCAACATCTCCTCGTCGTTCGGCAATGCCAGCAGTTCGACGACCTCCCTCGCCAAATACGGACCCGGCAACCTCATCCTCAGCAACCCCGGCGGCAACGGCTACGGAAACATCTCGCCGGGCCGCGGCTTTACGAGCCTCTACGAAGGCACGATCACCGTCGCCAACACCACGGGCACTGCCACGGGCACCGGCCCGGTGACCGTCAGTTCGGCGCCCGCATCGCCGGCGCCGGCCGGATCGGCAGCGCACTGAATGTGCAGAGCGGCGCCCTCGTCAGCCCCGGTTCCTACACGACTTCGAGCAGCGTGGTGACGCGCGGCGTCGGCACGCTGACCGTCGGCGACCTCAACCTGTCGGCCGGCTCCATCCTCGACTACGACTTCGCCGGCGCGTCCAATGACCTGATCAACGTCTCCTTCGACAGCACGCTCGCCTACGGTGCGACCGGCCTGTTGACCATCAATGGTGGCGGCTTCAACCTCTTCCAGGCCAACACCAGTACGGCGTTCGCCGCCAATGGCACTTACAACCTGATCCAGTACTCGGGCACGATCGCCGGCACGGGTATCAGCGCCTTGTCCGTGCTCAACCCGGTCGCGAACAAGACCTACACGTTTGGCGACGCGGGCGGCTTTGTCACGCTGAGCATCGGCACCGTCGGCGTCACTACCAACGAGTGGAAGGACCTCGACGGCAACTGGACCACGGGCAGCAACTGGACGCTCGGCACGGCCCCCAATGCCGCCGGCGCGATTGCCCAGTTCGGAGGCGGTTCGATCAACTTCACCGGCCCACGCTCGGTCAATCTTAACGCCGGTCAGACTGTCGGCACCGTCGCGTTCAACAGCGCTCAGAGCGTCACGATCAACGGAACGAACACGC
The DNA here is from genome assembly GCA_047600945.1 of Tepidisphaeraceae bacterium. Classification (GTDB taxonomy): domain Bacteria; phylum Planctomycetota; class Phycisphaerae; order Tepidisphaerales; family Tepidisphaeraceae; genus JASGKC01. The sequence goes on from JASGKC010000001.1 coordinate 1,261,703, forward strand.
TGACGCTCGACGGCAACGGCGAAAGCGCCTTCATCACCAACGCCCTCGGCACGCACGAGATCAAAGCGCCGATCCACGTCGCTTCGTCGGCCGGCCTGAGCGTCGGTGTGGTCGGCGTGTCCGATGTGACCACGCTCAGCGGTGCGATCGACGGCACGACTTCGCTGGTGAAGACCGGCTCGGGCAAGCTCATCCTCGCCGCCGACAATACTTACGTCGGCGACACCGCCATCAACAGCGGCATCGTCCAGCTCGGCAACGGTGGGGCGGCCGGCTCGCTGGGCACGGGCAATATCTCGGTCGGCGGCTCGCTAGTCGTCAACCGCAACAACAGTCTCACGATCGCCAGCAATATCAGTGGCACCGGCTCGGTCAGCCAGAGCGGCACCGGCACGCTGGTCCTCAGTGGCACGAACACCTACACGGGCGCGACGACCGTCAACGCCGGCACGCTCAGCATCGGCTCGACGCAGGCGCTGCAGAGTTCGACGCTGAACTACTCGGCCGGCACGGTGAACTTCGTCAACGGCATCACCGCGGCGACCGTGGCCGCCATCAGCGGCTCGGGCAACCTCGCCCTGACGAACGACGCCAGTGGCGCGGTGGCCCTCAGCCTCGGCGGCACCGGCGCCAGCTCGACCTACAGCGGCGTACTCAGTGGCGCCGGCTCGGTCGCGAAGTCGGGCGGCGGCACGCTGACCCTCAGCGGTGTCAGCACCTACACCGGCAACACCTCGATCACCGGCGGCGCGATTGTCGTCGGCACCGGCGGTGCGCTCAATGGCGGCGGGGCGATGACGATCTCCGCCGGCATCACCGGCCTGAACGTGACCGGCGGCGTCGTCAACCTCGGCGCCCTCTCGGTCAACACCAGCAACGCATCGTCGAACTACGGCGTCCGCGTGACGGCCGGGGGCAACGCGACCTTCACCAGCATCAACTCGGGCCGCATGTCGATCAACACCGGCGGCGCCGAGCCGACCGCGGGCGATACCGGCAGCGGCTTCATCGTCAACGACGGCACGCTCAACGTCACCGGCAACTTCGGCCTGGGCTCGGCCAACGGCAGCAATTCCGGCACGTCGATGCTCATCAGCGGCGGCCTGGTCAACAGCACCGTCAACGTGGGCGGCGTGCTCACGATCGGCGCCGGCAGCGGCCGCTGGACCATCGTCGACGTCAACGCCGCCACGCTCAACGTCACCGACGCCACCAGCGGCATCAACCTCGGCGGCGTGCAGGCGGGCAAGAACAAGCTCCTGCTTCACAACGGCTTCATCGCGGGCTCGGCCCTGGTGAACGCCGGCGCGATCACGTTCGGCACGCCTTCGCTCGACGCCAGCGCCGTCTCGAACGCCGGCCTCGTCCAGATGGACGACGGCATGCTCAACATCGGCGCCGGTGGCATCAAGCTCAACACCGCGTCGCCCACGTATGTCGCCTCGGTCCTCATGAACGGCGGCACGCTCGGCGCCCTCGCCGACTGGACCGGCAATGTGCCGATGACCATCAACGGCGGCATCATCCGAGCCGACGACGGTGCCGCGACCCCGGTCGCCCACGACATCACGCTCAGCGGCGTCGTCAACGGCGGCGTCATCGAGAAGCAGGGGGCTGGTTCGCTCATCCTGACTGGCGCCAACACCTACGTCGGCGGCACGAACATCCACGCCGGCAAGGTCGTCGGCGGCGGCCACACGGCGCTGAGCACCGGTCCGGTGACGATCGACGCCGGGGCGACGCTCGCCGTCCAGACCGGCTACAGCGACGCCCTCGTCCTGACCGGCATTCCGACGATCGCCGTCGGCGCGAAGGTCGACGTCTCCGACAGCGGGCTCGTGATCGACTACTCCGGCTCGACCGTCATCGACACCATCCGCACGTCTGCCGCCAGCGGCGCGCTGATGAGCTCGCGGACACTCTCCGACAGCCGGATCAAGGTCGGCTATATCGAAGCCAGTCTGATCACGACCGGCGGCACGGGTACGTTCCGTAACGTAACCGTGGACGACACGGCGATCCTGATTCGCGCCGTCCTCGGTGGTGACACCAACATCGACGGCACTGTGAACTTCGCCGACCTGCTGGCGCTGGCCGCCAACTACAACTCGACAACGGGCATCTGGCAGAAGGGCGACTTCAACTACGACGGCAACGTCAACTTCAGCGACCTGCTCTCGCTGGCGTCGAACTACAACCAGACGGTCACCGGCTCGTTCGCGGGCGACTGGGCGCTGGCCCAGTCGGTCGTTCCCGAACCGACGACGCTGGCGGCCCTCACGCTCGGCGCCGGCACACTGCTGGTCCGCCGCCGTCGGGCTCACTGAACCTCACATGGAATAGAGGATTCGGAGGGCCGCGATCGCGAAAGCGATCGCGGCCCTTTCGTTTGAGCGTCCCACGCAACCGGCCGGCAGTGTCCGGCCAGTCTCACGAATGTAGCGCGCCTCCGGGGCGGCCCGTGCTCCAAATATCGGTCCGGCCATTTGTTCTGCCAAAAGGGAACAATGACACACGACATGAAAAGGGGGACATTTTGGGACATGTGAGGTGCCCCGATCGGCCGTGGGCGTGGCCCCATTGGATTGCCAAGGAACAACTGGCATCCGGCATCATGACAAGTGGGACCGGGCAGCCGTCAAGGGCAGAAATCGGCCGGTTGTGGGGCGCATCGGCAGCACGGGCAGCAAGATCGAGTCGAGCGCGACTCGGCGGTTTCGGTGTATGTCGGTGTGTTCTGTGGTAGTCGCTCTGAGAGGCGTGAAAATCGCAGCCGTCAGAGATTGACTTCCTGCTTCTGCACCAGATCGAACAGCGCCGCGGCGTCGGGGGCCTTCAGCAGGTCGGCTCGGAAGCGGTCGCTGGCCATGATCTTGGCGACCTTCGCCAGTACGGTGATGTGCTGGCCGGTCTTGTCGCGGGGGCTGACGAGCATCCAGATCAGGCTGACGGGCTTGCCGTCGATGGCTTGGAAGTCGACCGGCTTGTCGCAGCGACCGATGGCCATGACTAAGTGGTCCAAACCGTCGGATTTACCGTGCGGGATCGCCAGGCCGTTGCCGATGCCGGTGGTGCGGGTGGCTTCGCGTTCAAGGACGGCGTCGAGCACCTTCACCGGGTCGGCCAACTCGGTGTTGGTGCCGAGCAGGTCGACCAGTTCCTTGATCGCTTCCCGCTTCCCGGTCGCCGCGAGCGGCACCTTGATGTTCTGAGGCTTGAGGATGTCGGTCAAACGCATGGTGACGAACCGGGACCTAGGAGAACTTCAATTGAAGCGTCGGATTCTATCGATCCGCCACGCCAGCGGCAATGCACAAGCCGTCGCAGGCGAAGTTCGAAGTGCGAAGTCAGAACGCCAAAGGGATTGCCCGCCACTTCGGCATTCGGACTTCAAACTTCCCACTTTCAGACCGATTTTATCGGTTCTTTCACTTCTCCGGCAAATATGGTCCAATTCCTCCCCCCATGAGCGACGCCGCGCTGCCATCGACCCAAAACCTGAATGTCGTCTCGATCAAGCCGATCGTGACGCCCAGGCAACTTGAGCAGGAATTGCCCATCACCGACGCGGCTCGCGCGGGCGTGGTGCGTGGACGCGAGGTGATTCGTCGCATCCTGAAGCGCGAAGACCCGAGATTACTCGTGGTGGTCGGCCCGTGTTCGGTGCACGACGTCGCGGCCGCGCGGGAGTATGCCGAGCGGCTCGCCAAGCTGCGCGAGCGCGTGAAGGACCGCTTCGAAGTCGTCATGCGCGTCTACTTCGAGAAGCCGCGCACGACGATCGGCTGGAAAGGACTCATCAACGACCCGCACCTCGACGGCAGCTTCGACATGAACGTAGGCCTGCGTTTCGGCGCAAGCTGCTTCGCGACATCGCGGAAATGGGTTTGCCGAGCGCGACGGAACTGCTCGACCCGATCGTGCCGCAGTACATTGATGACCTCGTAAGCTGGGCCGCGATCGGCGCGCGGACGACGGAATCGCAAACGCACCGCCAGATGGCCAGCGGCCTGAGCATGCCGGTGGGTTACAAGAACAGCACCGACGGTAACCTCCAGGTGGCGATCGACGCGCTGCGGGCGGCAATGAGTCCGCACCATTTCCTGGGCATCGACGAGAACGGCGCGACCTGCATCGTGCAGACGCGCGGCAACGTCGACGGCCACATCATCCTGCGTGGCGGCGGGCCGACCGGAACGAATTACGCGCCGCAACTCGTAAAGGATGCCGCCAACAAGCTGTCGGCCGCAAAGCTGCCGCCGGTGGTGATGGTCGACTGCTCGCACGCCAACAGCGGCAAGAAGCACGAGAACCAATCAGTGGTGTGGCAGAGCATTCTCAAGCAGCGGGCCGACTCGAAGGACTGCCCGATCGTCGGCGTCATGCTCGAAAGCAACCTGGTGGCCGGCGCGCAGGCGATCAACTCCAACCCGAGCAAGCTGGTGTACGGTCAGAGCATCACCGACGCCTGCATCGGCTGGGAAGAGACGGAACGGCTGTTGGTAGGGTGAGTCGGACAGATCCGAGTTTCGAGTTTCAAGTTGCGAGAGGGAAAGACAACTGCGGACTGACCGAATCTGATCTCGCAACTCTAATCTCGAAACTTCTTCCATGTCCACCCTCGTTCACCTGTCCGACCTGCACTTCGACCGCGTCGATCCGCGCGTTGTCGAAGCGCTGGCGAGCAGCGTGAGCGAGGCGAAGCCTGACTGCATCGTCCTCAGCGGCGACCTCACACAACGCGCGTTTCGCTGGCAGTTCCGGCGCGGTATGCAGTTTCTGGCGCGATTCAAGGCGCCCGTGCTCATCATCGCCGGCAACCACGACGTGCCGCTGCATCGGCCGATCACGCGGCTGTTTCAGCCGCTGGCACGCTACAAGAAACGCGTGACCACTGAGATGATGCCCGTGTGGGACAACGGCCAGGTGTGCGTTGTCGGCATCAACACGGCCCGTGGCTTCAGCCGGCGCTGGAAGGGTTTCTGGAAAGACGGTTCGATCCGGCGACACCAGGTGAAGCAGGCCGTCGACGTGTTCAAGAACTCGCTGGCGCCGTTCCGCGTCGTGGTCACACATCACCCGCTGTTCGTCGATCGCAAGGAAGACGAGCACGACCTTGTCGCCGGCCACCGCGCGGCGATCGGCAGCTTTGCCGATTTCGGCGTCGACCTGTTCCTGTACGGCCACCTCCACGTGCCGCACGTGAAGCAGGTGACCGTCCGCTCCGGTGATGGCCCGCCCAGAACCGTCGTTGGCGTGATGGCCGGCACCGGCTGCTCGACCCGCACGCGCGGCGTGGCCAACAGTTACAACCGCATCCGCTTCGACGAGCACGGCTTCTTCGTCGACGTGCTCGACTTCGACGGCAATGCCTTCATCCCGCGCGAGCCGGTGCGACTGGAAAGCTCGCGTCGGCGGACCAATCCGGCGCATCGATCGACATAGACGTTGGGAGGCGACATGGTGTGTGAACACCTACGAGCACTCGAACAGGAACTGCAAACCCGCGGCATCGCCGAGACGTTCCGCGGACAGGCGTGGTCACGCAACTGCCGGGAATGGGTCTATTTCGCGTGCTACCTGGACGCCCCGTCGATCCGTGCTCGGTTGAATCTGCCCGACTGCGTCGAAGACCACACCAACGACGACCCGCGCAGTGGCCAGGAGCGCGGCTTGGTGTGCAGTGAGCATCACGATGCGATCGTCGGCCGGTACGAGCCGTCGAGTGCGTATCCGACGATCACGTAAACGTCAGGGGATGTCGTTCGTCCCGAACAGAAGTCCGAGCAGTGTTGCGATCAGCGAGAGGCTGGCCGTCCACCACGCGTGTTGAGGCTCGATAGCATGAGACGCGGAGCCGAAACCGAAGCGGCCGCTGCACCGATGCCAAATGAACCCGCCCGCAAGCAATGCGGCGATCCCGAACAGCACGAGTGTCCAACGCGGCGCGCCGTGCGTTACGAGCACACGAGCATCGCCCACGGGATCGACCGTACCGACGCCGAGATAGCAGCCGTTGGCGATCAGGCAGAACCCGGCGATCGTCCAGGCGAGGTAGGCGCAACGCTGTCGGACGAGCGTGCAAACGCTCGCGAGGACTATAGGCAGCACGCAGCCAAGGATCGGCCCTGCCCACGTCTCGACGAGCATGTGCGGGTTCGGATCGACATCCGTCCGCGACATCACCAGCGGATGCCAAACCACGCGCCGCACAACGCCGCCCGTGCAGAGCGCGCCGATCACGTGGCCGAGTTCGTGGAGGAGCGTCATCGCGAGCCAGCCGAGCCACATGGTGCTGAGGATCAGGATGATGCGATGAAGTTGAGACGCGAAAGGCCGCATGGCAGTTCAGCGTGTCAGCAGGTAGCTCACCGTTGCCCCGGCGGCTGCGAAGCCGGCGAGCACGCCGCCTGTGGTGTGAATCAGACGCGGGTGCGGCGTCGGCAGGTACAGCTTCCGACGCGCCAGCGCGAAGGCGACCGCGACGCCGATCAGCAACGGTGCGGATTGCAGCGCGACAAGCAGTGCTGTCATCGGCGCGACGTCGTGGCGAAGCAGTGAAGTGATTGCGAACGTCGGCGCGACCACGCCCAGCAGGGCCGTCATGATTGCGATGACGACGGAGACGGGCCGAGCCGATCCGGTGTGGGCGGGTGTCGCATAGCTGATCCACACGAACGCCCAGTGCGCCGCCATCGCGACGGCCAGCGGCAGCAGGGGCCACAACTGGTTCGTGCGCGCGATCACCAGCAGGCAAACCAGTGGCGTCGACGCGATCGCGGCGATGGCGCCGACGTTCGTCGCCCGGCGGGCGTCATGCCGCGGGAAGAGCCCGACGTGGCCAATGAAGACCGTCATCGGCGCGACAATCGCGACCGGCCCGCCCACGGTTAGCAGGCCGAAGCCGAAGAGGGCGCAGGCGATCAGGGCCGAGTCGTCAAGCGTGGCGCGGCGACGGAACAACATCACGAACAGCGTCATCGCCAGCGTGAGCGCCACGCGCAGCCACAACTCGCCCGGCGTGAGCGGCAGATACACACGCAGCAGTGCGTAAACGGCCAGGGGTACGATCAGGTTGTCGATGCCGCGCCACGCGATCGCCTCGAACATCATCGACAACAGCCCGATGATCACCGCGATCAGCAGCGACTCGGCCCGGCCCACGTCCGTCATCAGCAGCAGCGGCACGTGCACGCTCAGAAACGAGACGGCGAAAAACGCGATCGAACCTTCAAGGCTCTTCGTGCCTTCGCTCGTCTGGTACTTGAGCCTGCCGTAGGTGATGCCGATGAGCGCCGCCAACGCATCCGCCAGCACCAGCACCAGCACCGGCACGACGAACAGCACCGGCGTCTTCCACGCCAGCGGCGCGAGCACGGCGATGGCGACGGGATAATAGATCTCGCCCAGGCTGACACGCGCTACGCCACCCGTGACCTGGCCGATCGATTGGCGCAGGGCTGGCACGAACCGCGTGGCCAACAGCGCGAACATGCCGACGATGCACAGGGTCGACACGGGCCACGCGCGCTCGAAGATCCACGGGAACGCCGCGATCAGCAGACCCATCCCGATGTGCAGCAGCTTCCGCGGCCATTCCGGGTGAAGGGCGTACTTTTTCTGCGCCAGACGGAGCCCCAGAGCCAGTGCGGCGAGTAGCGTGAGAACGATCGCGATGCTCGCCGGGGTGGGTAGTGCGACGAGGGCAGAGGATAGAAGGAAGCGACCGTGCATATCTGCGCTTGCGCTATCCGCTATCGTCTATCCTCTTCCCGCCACCTTCGTGGCACCTTAGTTCAGCCGCCAAATCGTGCCGGCCGGCGAGTCAAGGAGCAGCAGCACGCCGACCCATGCCTGAGCGAGGACGGCCAGCAGCACCAGCGTGCCGATCAGCAGCACGGTCAGCCCGCTGCGCCGCGCGACGCGGGCGAGGATGGCCATCAGGACGGGTAACGCGATCAGGGCAGTGCCGAGGATCACGTGGGCGAGCCGGCGCGTCAGCCACGGATCAGTGTCACTCGCACGCAGCTTCACGAGTTCCAGCATCGCGCGCGGACTGAGCGAGTCGGTGTCGCTGGCAAGAATCCACGCGCCGAACAGCAGCGTAAGCACGGCCGCGAGGATCGTCACGCCCCATGTGCGGGCCGCCGCGACGGGCAACGTATTGTCGAGAGGCTTGGGGTTGAACGCGTCGCCGATGCGCTGGACGGCCGGGTCGACCGAGTAGGGCGGCGGCAGGATCGGGGCCGGCTCGGTGACGGCCCGCATCGAGGCGGCCACCGACACCAACATCAGCGCCGTCGCCAGCCCGGCCAGCCACAGGTGCGTCTGAAGCGGCGTGAGGAACGGCTCGGCCTTGGCGAGGGCTTTCGGGTACGGCGTCGGCGCGGCCGGATCGATCTCGCTGGCGCGCGTGGTCGGTGCGGTGGCGGGGCTGTCGTGGTCGTCTTCCTTCGCGGCGTCGCCTTCGTTGGATTCGTGGTGTCGCGCTTCGTCCTGCACGCCGGCGTCGCTGGCGCGCAGCACGTGCACCAGTTCGCCGCCGTGATGGCGCCGACGCCGGCGATGGCGATCGACAGCAGAAGGCCCAGCACCAGCGGAACGTGCAGCACCTTGCGTGTGCCGTTCGAGCAGGCGATCCAAAGGCAGGCAATCAGCAGCGCGCCGACGACCGCGATCGAGTTGTAGAGCAGGTGCTCGTACATCACGTGACGCACGGCCCGGTGTTCGGGTGCGAAAGCGGATTCGTTGATGAGCTGCCTGATCGTCGCATCTTCGTCGACGCCTGCAATGTCCTTCAGCGCATACGCACCCGTGAAGAGCGCCGGGAAGCCAAGGATCGCGCCGAGCAGGATCATCCACCGTCCGGCCAGGTGCAGCGTGCTGCGTCGCCAGCCAAGGAAGCTGAACGCCTCGACCAGCACGCCGACGGTGAGCAACGCCAGCGGGAAATGAACGGCGGTCACGTGGATGTTCGGCTGAATGAACTCGGCAGTCATGGCGTTACTCCGGATCGGACGGACTCAGGCAACGACACGAGTGTACATCGCGATTGAATCGCCGTGACCGGAATTCCGCTCGCACCGATTGATCTGACGACAACGTTTCCATCCAGACATAAAGCGTCGCAACTTGTCAGGGTAATGTCTGCGCGAATCGCATGCAGGAACACCACGACAGTCCCGTCGCTTCATGAGGGGACAGTCCAATGGACCGCGATCAGGTCGTCGGCGTGGGCGCATCCGTCGATGGTGTTTCGTCGTCATCCTCGCCGCCCTCGATGCGGGCGAGGGCGACGAGCTTGTCGCCTTCGTCGAGGCTCAGCAGGCGCACGCCCGCGGCGTTGCGGCCGGTCTCGCGGATTTCTTTCACGCGCGTGCGGATGAGGATGCCGCGCTCGGTGATCATCATCACCTGGTCGTCTTCGTGGATCAGCTTGATGCCGACGACTTCGCCGTTGCGGTCGTTGGCGTCGATGCTGATGACGCCGCGCGTGCCGCGGCCCTTCACCGGGTAGTCGGCCAGCGGCGTGCGTTTGCCGTAGCCGTTCACGCAGGCGGTCAGCAGCAGGTGGCCGTCGTCTTTGCCTTCGGGGATGACGACCATGCCCACCACGGCGTCGCCCTCACGCTTGAAGCGGGCGCCGGTCACGCCGCCCGCGGGCCGGCCCATGTCGCGGACGTCTTCTTCCTCGAAGCGAATGGCCAAGCCGCTCTTGGTTGCCAGCAGGATGTGGTCCTTGCCGCTGGAGAGCGAGACGTCGATGAGCGAATCGCCTTCCTCTAGCCCGATCGCGATGATGCCACGCTTGTTGATGTTCGCGAACGCTTTCAGCAGCGTCTTCTTGACGGTGCCTTTCTCGGTCGCGAAGAACAGGCGGTTTTCTTCCTTCTCGAAATCCTTGATCGCGAGCACGTTGGCGATCTTCTCGCCTTCCTGGAACTCGCACAGATTCGCCACACTGCGGCCGGCACTGGTGCGGCTGAGTTCCGGGACATCGAACACGCGTTTGCAGTAGACGCGGCCGGTGTTGGTGAAGAAGAGCAGGTGGTCGTGCGTGTTGGCGACGAACAGGTGCTCGACGAAATCTTCCTCGCGGTTTTCGGTGCCGCGAATACCGCGGCCGCCTCGGCCCTGGGCGCGGTAGGTGTCCAGCGGCAGGCGTTTGATGTAGCCGTTGTGGCTGATGGTGACGACGACTTCTTCGGGCGTGATGAGTTTCTCGAGGCTGTAGCCTTCACTGTGCGTGGGGTCGATGAACGTCCGGCGGTCGTCGCCGTACTTCTCGCGCATTTCGAGTGTGTCTTCGCGGATGATGTCGAGGACGAGGTTCATGTCGCCGAGGATGCGCTCGTAGCCTTCGATCTCTTCGACGACTTGCTTGTACTCGTTGGCGAGACGCTCGATTTCCAGGCCGACGAGCTGGATGAGTTGCAGTCGGCCAATGGCTTCGGCTTGAGCTTGCGAGAGCAGCACGCCGCGATCCTGCACGCCGGCACGGGCGAGCAGCGTGGGCGGAATCTGCGGGGCGAGCGGGTGGTCGGCCGCGATGCGGAACGCCTTGGCACGCAACTTCTGAATCGCCTCTTCGCGCGTCTTGCTGCTGCGGATGAGCCGCACGACTTCGTCGATGTCGACGACCGCGAAAATCAGGCCCTCCAGAATGTGCCCACGCTGCTGCGCCTTGCGCAGCAAAAGCGCGTGCGCCGCAGGATGACTTCCTTGCGATGATCGACGAAGTGCTGAATGAGTTCCTTCAGACCCATCGTGCGCGGCTGACGATTCACGATGGCGATGTTGATCATCGACACCGTCACCTGCGCTTGCGTGAATTGGAAGACCTGGTTCTTGACCACTTCCGGGTCGGCGTCGCGCTTGAGGTCGATGACGATGCGGCAGGTGTATTGCCGGCCGGATTCGTCGTTGATGCCGCTGACGTCGGTGATGCGGCCGTCCTTCACGGCGGCGACGACGCCCTGCACGATGTTCTCGCGGATGACACCGTACGGAATCTCTTCCAGCACCAGCTTCTGCCGGCCGTTCTTCTCGGTTTCGACGGCCACCTTGCTGCGCAGCGTCATGCGGCCGCGACCGGTGGAGTAGCCGTCGACGATGCCGTCCTTGCCCATGACGATGCCGCCGGTCGGGAAGTCCGGGCCCTGCACGACCGTCATCAGCTCGGCCAGGCTCACCTCGGGCTTGTCGAGGTACATCACGATGGCGTCACAGATCTCGCGCAGGTTGTGGGGCAGCAGGTTGCACGCCATGCCGACGGCGATGCCGGTGCTGCCGTTCACCAGCAGGTTGGGAAACTTGCTGGGCAGGACGGTCGGCTCTTCCTTGCCCGGACGCTCGTCGTAGTTGGGGATGTAGTCGACCGTGTCGTATTCGAGGTCGGCCATCAGTTCCATGGTGACGCCGGTCATGCGGGCCTCGGTGTAACGCATGGCGGCTGGCGGGTCGCCGTCGGTTGAGCCGAAGTTGCCTTGCGGGTCGATGAGCGTGTAGCGAGTGTTCCAATTCTGCGCCATGCGGACGAGGGTCGGGTAGATGACCGATTCGCCGTGCGGGTGGAAGTCGCCCGAGGTGTCGCCGCAGATCTTGGCACACTTGATGTGCTTGCGACCGGGCGACAGGTTGAGGTTGTGCATCGCGAAGAGGATGCGTCGCTGCGAAGGCTTCAGGCCGTCGCGCACATCGGGCAGGGCACGATCCATGATCGTGCTCATCGCGTAAGTCAGGTAGCTGTCGCGCAGCTCACTCTCGATCGAAAGATCGCGAATGCGCTCGGGTTCAGCAGGCGAAACATCGTTCGGACCGGTCGGTTCGGACATTCCGAAAGGATACTCGAAACGATGTCGTTCACGAAGCGCGCGAGGCCTTCAAAGTGGCGATTTGCGGAGTCCCACGAGCGCAGAAATCGCTCGATAAAATGGGGCTGCACTTGACTTCAATGATTGTCGGCTCGCCCCTCTGGCGATCGTTGTGCGGGGCCTTCCTTCCACGATCAGCAGTGTGGTACGCTTGCTCCATCTAGGTGAGCGATTGCGTTGCACTCTTCGTCCAAACAGCGAGGTCCTTGGATGGCATCCATCTCCGAACCGGCTGAGCGTGCGCAGTCAAGTGATCTGCTCCGACCCGAATGCGTGAGCACCTACGAGGCACAGGTTGAACGAATCTGGCACATCTTGATCGGTGTAAATGAGTCGATGCACATCGTCAGCCGCATACAAGCGTTCCCGCTTGGTAAGTTTGTCGAGCCCCAAGACGTCGCATTTTTCTGGCGCTTATTGGTCAACAATACTGGTAACGCCGTTGTGCTTCGACTTCACTCTCTTCTCAACGATGATGGTGGCGACACCTTGACGCTCAGGAAGCTGGCCAACTCGACCCGCGGATGGCTCAAGCCCCAGTACCAGAACTGGTATACCGGACGCCTTCGAGAGGCTAAGTTCGATGCGCATCTCAACGATGTTGCGGAGCGTCTACGTGATTTACGTCACACCATTGCGCACATCTTTGTAGAGCAAGCGGGCGTGCCAATTCGAAATGAGACAACGATCTCTGAGTCAGAGGCTGTCGCACTGTTTGAGGCGACCGTGCGACTGTTCCCTGCTGCCAGTTTGACGACGGAATACGTTATCGACACTCGGGCCTACACGATCGGCGGCAAGTGTGATCCACGACCCATCGACAAGTTACTAGACCTCGTTGCGAAAGACAGCTACTGATTGAACGAGCCGGAACAGCGACGCGAGTGGTGGTCCTATCGCCGTGAACGTATGGCAGATGCCGAACTGGCGGAGTTAAACGAATGGCGAAAACGCTATGGGATGCCGCCAGCCTAAATCTTGATGATGCGGACTAACCGCGTATCTCAGCTCGCCTCGCTCGCGATCGGCGTGCGCGGGTCGATCAGTTCACGCGCGGCATCGTCGTCGTCGGGCTTCTTGCGCAGGCTGAACAGGCCGATGCAGACGAGCGAGCCGACGATCACCAGCACGCTGGCCGGGTACAGCTGCACGGGCGGTTTCTCGCCCCAGACGAAGTAGGCCATCACCCCCGCGAAGGCGAATTGCAGGAGGCTGGCCACGCTGACGACCTGGCCACGCAGGTGGGTCATGCAGTAGTTCAGTGAACTGTGGCCGACGATCGTCGGCACGGCCGCCAGCGCGAGCAGCCAGCCGTACTCTTTCATTGGCATCATCAGCGACGACACGCCGCCGGTCAGCACGGCATACGCCAGGCACATCAGTCCTGCTTGCGCGTAGAGCGGCACGAGGTACAGCCATAGCGGAATGTCGCGCCGCAGCAACTTGCCGATCGCCAGGTACGCAGCCACCAGGAGCATCGATCCGAAGCAGACGGCGTCGCCGCGCAAGTCGCCGGAATCGGTGCGGACTTTCGGCACGCTCAGGATGAGCACGCCGACCATGGCGATGATCGTGCCGATCACCTCGTGCCGGCGGACGCGCTCGCCGACGATGGCCAGCAGCATGAACGGCATGGCGATCGGCACAAGGTTGACAACCAGCGAACTGTTGGCGGCCGACGTCATGCGGGCGCCGATCGTCCACGTGACGAAGTGCACCGCGAGCAGGGCCGCGCCGGGGAAGGTGCGCCGGAGCACGTCGCGCGCGGTCACGCCGTCGGGCCGACGCTTCCAGTGCGCGACCAGCGCCGGGCTGAGCAGCACGACGGCCATCAGCAGTCGCCCGGCACAAAGCACGGCCGCCGGGGCGTATGACATACGGATGAAGATGACGGCCGTCGCGCAGGCGATCGTGCCGATCAGCAGAATCAGATACTTCCCGATCACGGGCGGAGCGTATCAGAAACCGCCCGCGATTCAGTGGATAGACGACCCTCTCCTACAAACCGATCCCGATCCTCGCGAATCGCAACTCGTGGGACGCTGGGTAGTTCTTGGGTGCCACGGTATCGGTACGCCGTTGCCGTGGTACGCGCTGGAATATCGATGCGTTTGCGTTGTACCGAGCGAACCACGGCTAATGAGTACGCAAGCCGTGGCACCCAGAACTGTCATTGCCGTTTGACAAGGAGCATTCATGGTTGCCGCCAACACCGTCGCCAAACCGCAGCAGGAAAACGAACCGACCCAATCCCAGCGTCCCGGCGTCGAAGCCGAGATGCGCGACAAGCCGATCTACATCCGCCCCGACTACGAGGGCGGCAATCGCCTGAAAGGCAAGGTCGCGCTCATCAGCGGCGGCGACAGCGGCATTGGCCGGGCTGTCGCGATCGCGTACGCCATCGAAGGGGCGGATGTTGCCATCATCTACCGTGCCGAGCAGGAAGATGTGGACGCGAACGAGACGCGTGACGAAGTCGTCAAGCGCGGCCGCAAGTGCATCCTCATCCGGGGCGACGTCGGCGACGAAGCCTTCTGTCGCGATGCCGTCGAGCGCGTGAAGAACGAACTGGGCCGGCTCGACATCCTCGTCAACAATGCCGCCGAGCAGCACCCCAAGCAGCGCATTGACGAACTCCAGCCCGCGCAGTGGGAACGCACGTTCCGCACGAACGCGTTCGGGCCGTACTACCTGTCGCGCGCCGCGTTGCCGCTGCTGAAGCATCGGCAGGGCGGCTGCATCATCAACACGACGTCGGTCGTCGCCTATCGCGGCAGCGAGGCGCTGCTCGACTACAGTTCAACGAAAGGCGCGCTGCTGGCCTTCACGCGCTCGCTCGCGCAGCAACTGGCCGAAGAAGGCGTGCGGGTCAACGGCGTCGCGCCGGGGCCGATCTGGACGCCGCTGATCACCAGCACCTTCCCGAAAGAGAAGGTCGAGAAGTTCGGCAAGGACGTCGCGCTGGGCCGGCCGGGCCAGCCGTTCGAGTGCGCGGGTGCGTACGTGTTCCTCGCCAGCGACGAGGCGACCTACATCACCGGCCAGGTGATCCATGTGAACGGCGGCGAAGTGGTCAACGGATGATGGACGTGTCGGTCACGATCTCACGAAGGCTCTCGATAGTCCGGTAGGCGAAGCCTGTTCCCTCTCCCGGTACACGGGGAGAGGGCTAGGGTGAGGGCCGTGCGCGACGTCGCGAAGAAGCCCTCACGTCGCCCGCACCCCAAATACTCAGGTAGGGTGAAGGACGACGCCATCGCTCGCGCTCTGCTATGCTGTTTCATTCGTTCGATTCGTAAGATTCGTGGCTTCCTTCTCCCGTCATGAAGCGGTTCTTCATCATCCTGGGCTGCACGCTGTTCGTCGTGGTGACGCTCGTCACGGGTCTCGTGTTCTACATGGGCCGGTACGGCGACTCCGCGGCCGAGCGGTGGATCGCCGACGCCGTCCTGCGTTCGGTGAACGATCGCTGGGACTACCACCTCGAAACCCGTGAGGCCGACTATCAGTACCCGCTGCGCCTGGTGTTCAAGGGCGTGCACTTTCGCGAGCAGGACGAGACGTACGACATTCTCGCGGCCGACCAGGTCGTGATCGACTTGGCGAAGATTCCCGTGCGCGGCATGCCGATCGACATCCGATCGCTCGAAGTCGTCAAGCCGCGGCTGACGCTGCGTCCGCCGCCCGACAAGCCGGGCGAGAAAACGCCCTCCACGCGCAAGACGATCAACGCAGGCGAGCAACTCGTCTCGCTGGTGACGCTTCGCCAGATTTCCGTGAAGGATGCGGCCGTTCGGTTCGAGGCGTCCGACGGCATGCCGCTGCTGGTGGTCGATCAACTCGCGACCGAGCTAGCGTTGCAGCCCAAGAGTGCGGACGTATACGCGCTGTCGCTGGCGACGCCGAGCGACTCGATCCTGAAGCTTGATGCACAAGCCACCTTCGATCTGAAGACGCTGCTGCTGACGCTAGAACGCGTGACGGTCCGCTGCGCCGCCGACGAAACCGCCAAGAAGGCGACACTCGAAGCCCAACTCGCTAAACGCGGCGTGGCCGGCCTGATCGAGGCGGAACTCACCGGCGAAGTGCCGCTGATGGACTTCAAGGCCGCCCATCTCGGTGGGCAGGTGCACGTCACCGAATTCACCATCCCCTTCGGCGACGAAAAGTCCGGCAACCGCGTCCGCATCCCCTGGGCCAGTGCGTACGTCAACGTCGCCAGGAACATCGACCTCGACGACCTCCAGGTGTGGACGCTCGACGGCGTCATCCGCGGTCACGCGACCTTGCCGCTACAGGGCAAGACCAAGGCGCTGGCGTATGTCGAGTGGTCAAAGTTGCAACTGGCGGGCCTGAACGAGAACCCGAAGAAGTTCAGCGGCATCACGACGGGTCAGGCGAAGATCGCGCCGCCGGATGAAATCAGTCTTCGTGCCCTGATCGACGGCCTGCGTAAAGACCGCGCTCTGCCCGGCGATTGGGCGGAGGCGAAGCTGACCATTGACGGCCTGCGTGGCCTGGAGATTCCGGTCATCGCACCGATCATGAATGCGATCGCCAGCACCACCGACGCCATCACCCGTGTCGACTTGTTCGAGCGCGAGTCGTTCGTGCAGGTCGAAACGACGCTCACCGGCAACCGCGCCACGCTGCAAAGGGGCTGGTACCGCGGCGCGACGGTCGCCTTTCAGATCGAAGGCTCGTTGCTGACCACGGGCGAGTTGGATCTGACCGTGCGCGGCGGACCGATCGAGCGCATCGCCTCGGCACTCGGCCAGGACTTCGGGCAGGCCGCCGCGAACCTGCTCGGCGCGGTCGGCTCGTGGAAGGTGACGGGCACGATCGAGAAGCCGAGCGTCGGGATCAATCCGCTGAACTTGCGGTGAGTTGACACCGTCGCCGGTGCAATAAGAGCACGCCGCCCGCGAGGACGGTCAGGAGCGTCGTTGGTTCGGGCACGATCGAAACACCGGGCGGCGGTACGGAGTCGATGGTGCCAATGATCGGCGGCCCGCTTGAGTCGGTGCTGAGCCCACTGCCGGAGTACCCGCTTGTGTGGCCATTCGTCACGGTGCTGCATGCGGCGCTATTGCCGGACCGCGTGGTCCCGACCGAACTCAGGATCAGTCCTGACGTGTTGTCGAACGCGGAGTCGGCGATGACCGTCGGATTCAGCACATCGACAGAACCCCGCTGGTCGGCCGGGGTGGTAGCGGTTGCCGGCGACGTCAACGCAAGTTCGGTTGGCCGATTGTCGTCTCGGCGTGATGCTGCGGGTGACGTGACGGTGCAGGCCGCCAGTTGCGTCTGGCGGGCCACGGGTGTCGGCAACATGTATTGGACAACCGACGACTCCACCGGCACGGGAAGCGCCGACGGCGCGTAGCTCGGCGCTCGGGCGGCGAGCGCCGCCGTCGAGCCGAATGTCGACATGATCGGCGTCGCTGGCATCAACGGAGCCAGCGGCGTCATGTGCGTGAGCCTCGCGAACTCGTCCAGCGTGGCCGGGTCGATGGGCCTTGGCGTCGGATGTGTCGGCTCGACCGTCGGCATGTTCAATGAACGCATCGGACCCGGGAGACCCGGCAGGCTCGGGGCCTTGAAGAGCCCCTTCGCCCAATCGATCGCCGGTTTGAGTGATGGCACGCCGACGCGCGACAGAATCGGCTGGCCGACGATGGCGATGCTGCTGCCCGTGGCGGCGGTGAATAACACCCCGATCAGCACGGCTCGACTGAAGCGCATCGAGCCGCGCGCAGCGTCAGGCCGCGTACGATCGCGTTGACGCTGCCGCAGATACGGGCGGTCGACATTGAGCCGTGCGTCGCGGCGCTGGCGGTCGTCGTTGCAGTGAACGTGAAGCCGCGGACCGATCGCCGCAGTGTTTCCAGCACGGCGGCCGGGACAAGCGAGGCCAGCAGCAGTGCCGTTGCGCCACGGCCGACGCGGACGTCCAGCCCGTGCGGCTGGAGGCGTTCCGCAAGAAGCCGCCGGCCGCGATGCAGCCGTGTGCCGACGGCTTGCCGGTTGATCTTCAGTTCCTTTGCGATCAGTTCCAGGCTCATGCCGCCGAAGTAATGCAGCACTAGGGGCATGCGGTACGACGCGGGCAGGCGATCCACTTCATCACGCAGGATGCCCGCCACGTGACGGCTGTCGATCGGCTCGGCCGGGTCGATGAATTGCAGTTCGGGCTTGGTAGAGGCGCGGTCGCGTTTCGCTTGCCGGCCACGTGTGCGGAGCAGCTTCATCGCCTGCCGACGGGCGACGCGCTGAAGCCACGGCCCGAGCTTTTCAATGACCGGGCCGATGCGGGCCTGCATGGCCAGGTGGAGGAAGACGAGCTGGGCGGCGTCCTCGGCGTCGTGCGAGTGCCGGCAAACCCGGCGGCATTCCGACAGCACCAGCCCCGCGTAGCGATCGACGATCTGCTCAAAATCCTCGGCCCGCCCGTCGCGACGATAGGCCGCCAGAAGCTCGGCCCCGCTCCGCAGCGGCGCAACGTCGACCAGAACGGCCGGCGCATTGTCCGTCGACGGGCTCAGTTGCAGGGCTTCCTCACGCTCCATGGCACCTTCGGACACGACGCGTTAACAGACTTCGTCAGTCAGAAAGTACCCGGTCGGGCGTGCGCGATGACATGAATTCCCGAAAACTGCGCCGTCATGCGTCGTGTTGCGTCAAGGACGCTGCGAAGGCAGAGGGTCTGTGCGAGTTGCACGTCATTCGTGCACGGACGCAAGCCCCTGGCGAACGGTCGCCAGTTCGTCGCGCAGGTGACGCGGGGCACCGGTATCGGGATTCGTGTCGGGGGCGGTGGTCGTGGTCACGAGTTTAAGCTGGCGATCGATCCGCGCCAACGTGCCGGCCGCATCCGCGCGGCGGCCACGCTGTAGCTGCAATCGAGCCAACCCGACGAGCGCGTCGAGGCAGTCGTCGCCTTGGCTCAATGCCGACCGGAACGCCTTCTCGGCGGCGTCGAGGTCGCCGCGTGCGAGCTGCACGCGGGCGAGCGTGTCGAAGTAGTCCGCGCTCCCGGGCGACAGGGTCGTCGCCCGCGCGGCGGCCGCCAGAGCATCATCGAGCCGGCGATTCTCCTTCAGTAGCGTGTAGGCCAACATGTTCTGGCCCGGCGCGAAATCCGGGAACCGCGTCACGACTTCGCGGAACACCGACTCGGCCGACGCCGCGTCGCCGCTACGGCGCAGCGTCTCGCCGCGCATGAGTAGCCATTGTGCGGACGCGATGCCTGGCTTGGCGAACGGATCAACGACCTCTTTGGCAATGTTGAGCACGCCCGCGTCGTCAAATCGGTCCGATGCCGTGAGCGCGGCCCGGACGATCGCGAAGCGTTCGGTGTCATCCGAGGCGGGCGTCGATTCGAGCAGACGTCGCAAGTGCTTGGTCACTGCGTCGGCAGTGTTGAGCTGCACTGCGAGCGCCACCCACGCGGAGCGGGCGGCCTTGCAGTCGGCGAGTTTGGGCGCGAGCAGCGCGGTCGCCGCGTCGACGCCTTGCGCGGGCGAGCACAACGCCCAGCGTGTACACGCCCAGGCCGTGATCGTTCGGCGCACGCAGGATGTCGTCGCGATGCGGCGCGAGCAGTTGCATTGCTTCTGCCGTTCGGTTGTCACGCAGGGCAAGGTCGGCCAGCAGCAGGTCGACGGCTTCGGTCGACGCGCCGCCGAGCAGATTCTTCCAACGCGTCGCGTATTGTCGGGCGGAACTGGTCTGGCCGAGCCGAGCGAACGCCAGGGCGGCGAACTGCTGAGCATCGACGCTTCCCGCCAACCGCTCGGCCGTGCGCCGGGCGATGGTGGCGGACAGGTCGTTCAAATTCAGCTCGGCACACAGGCGATACGCCCGCTGCTGAAGATCGAACTGAAGCGGAAACGCCTCGGCCAGCTTGGCCATCACGCGGGCGAGTTCCGGCGTGGCCTTGCCGGTCTTCTGGTAGTCGGCCAGCAGAGACAACGCTTGCGCCTTGAGTGCACGATTCGGATCGTTCGCGGCCAAAGTGTTGGCGAGCTTCGAAAGATCGGTCGTGCCGGAGGTCGCGGCCAGCGCCTGCGCCTGGGCGAGTTCGGCCTGGATCGCCGGGTCGGCTGGCAGCGATTTCGCCGCAGCTTCGGCAATCGCCAGCGCGGCCGACGCGTCGCCCGCACTGCGTTCGAGGGCGATCGAGCGCAACCAAACGTCGCCTCGTTCGGCGCAGCTCGCGGGCCTTGCTCAGCAGCGTGCGTGCGTCCGCGAACTCGCCGAACTGAACGTGGTACAGCGCCTCAGAGAATGCGGCATCGAACGCATCGAACTTTGACGTGCGAAGGGCGATGAGATGTTCATTCGCCTTTGCAGAATTCCCTCGCTGCCGCTCGAAGCTGGCGGCCGACGCGAGCGTGGCGGCGTCGGGCTTGCTCAGCAGTCCATCGTAGATCGGCGTGGCGTGATCGAAGTCGCGCTGCGAGACGTACAACTCCGCGAGTTGCATCCGTTCTACGCGGGCGAGGTTGATGCGGTTGCGTTCCAGCAGGCGAATTGCCTCGCCGATCAAGTCGGCGTTTAGCATCGCTTGCACGAGTGCACGACGCTTCGTCGAGTCGGGTTGTTCAAACACGCAGACGCGCTTGAGCACGGCGGCGGCCTCGTCGTGCTGGTCGTTCGCTTCGAGCACGCGGACCAGTTCGAGCGCGACGCCGGCGTCCGACGGACTGCCGGCCAGCGCGGCCCGAAGATGCCCCAGTGCGGCGGCAGGGTTGCGGTCAGTCCTCTCGAGGGCCTTGGCCAGCAGGAGGCGGATGTCGGCGCGGTCGGGTTGCTCGCGCGAGAGCTGATATGCGAGCGTCGATGCCTCAGCCCAGTCTTCCGGCTTGTCACCGGTGACGAGCAGACACGTGCCGCTCGAGGCGCCAGCGCCGGCCGTCCTCGCCGGTGATCTGCTTCAGCCGATCGACCGACTTGAACAGGAACGCGCGATCGCCGGCGAGGAGGTCGTGCGCTTCGTCGAGCACGGCCGCCTGCACGGACAGGTCGGAGGGGAAGTCGTCGCCGAGCTTGGTCCACTGCGCGGGTGCGTCGGCGTCGTTCAAGCCGAGTGCGAGACGGGCCGACGCCAGCCGCCAGGCGACGGTCGAACTCTGCGTCCCGGCATCCTTGGCGAATGCGGCCCTGGCGGCGGCGGGGCCTTCGCGGACCGCCGTGTCGAGAGCGGCGGCGAGTGCCAGTTCAGGTGTCAGTGTCGGTGAACGGGCGAGCAGATCTTGACCGAGATCAAGGCCGTAACGCTGGCTGATGATCAGCAAGTCGCGCGTCTGGCTCGGCGTCAGGGCGTGCGAGGCGGCGAAGTCGCGGGCGAGCGTCTTGGCCTCCTCGGTGCGCGTCTGCCGCGCCAGCAGGCCGACCTGTACGGCCAGCAGCGTGGCGTCGTCCGGCACGCGGGCGCGGAGCTGTGTCACTTCATCAAGGAAGGTGCGCTCGAAGACCGGGTCGTTCGCGGCATCGATCGCGGCGAAGCGGGCGAGCGCGAACTGAACCTGCGTCGCCCGCAGTTGCGGTGCGCGCCGCACGGCTTCGGTGGCGGCACGAACGGAATCGACGACGCGACCCGCGTGTAGCAGGCAGGCTGACTCCTCCAGGGGCGGCAGGGGCCAGCTCGGCATCAGGTCGGCGGCGCGGTCGAGGTGCGTGACGGCCAGGTCGGTCTCACCCAGTTCCGCCAGCGCGCTGCCGAGCCAGCGGTGGAAGACCGCGTTGTCGGCGTCGAGCGCCATGGCCGAACGAAGGGCGGTCACGCGATCGGATGCTGACGCCGTAGGCTCGGCCAGCACGACGTTCAGCGCGGTCGACCAGGCCAGCGACGCATTGTCCGAGCGCAGGGCGAGTTGCGCGAGGTTCTGACGCGCGGCCGTGTGGTCGCCGAGTTCCCACTGCGCGGTGGCGCGCAGCGCGACGGCCCGCGGTGACGGGGCGTTCACGCGGCCGAGCGTGTCGAGGGCTTCGCGATATCGGCCCGACTGCCAGAGGCGTTCCGCGAGCAGTTCGATGACGGCCGGCTCTTGCGACGCTTGGGCGGCGCGGTCGAGCAGCGCCTGCGATTGGCCGAACTCGTTGAGACGATCGAACGCGTCGAGCAGGGCGCGGGTGAGCGTCCAATCGCTGACGGCCGACGGTGCGGCGGCAGCCTTTTTAAGCAGTTCGAGTGCGGTCGCGCGATCGCCCGCGAACCGCTGCGCTTCGGCCAGCGGCACGAGGAACCTCACGTCGTCCGGGTGCTGCTTCGCGAGCCGGTCGGCCTGTTCGATCACCTGCTGCGAGGTTCGACCGGCCCGGCGCATCGCGGCCAGCAAATTCACCTGGCCCTGAAGATCGTTCGGGGCTGCGGCGGCGTACGTGGTCCAGGCGTCGACGGCTTCGGCTTTGCGATCGAGCGCGCTGAGCGCGGTGGCGCGGCAGTTCAGGGCTTCCGCATCAGCCGGTTTCTGATGCAGCAGGGTGTCGGCGGATTCGAGCAGTTCGCCGTAGAGCGCGGAGCGCAGCTGAAGCTGCATCAGCAGCCGACGCGCGGGTTCGTTGTTCGGATCGAGTCGAAGCAGCTGCGCCAGTTGCAGGCGCGCTTCGACGAGGTGCTGCCCGCCGGCCACCTCGACGTTAGCGCGGCTGACGGCGTAGGCATACATCGTCTTGAGGTCCGTCGGGCGGGCGACGACGACGTCATGCAGCTTGGGTAGCGCCGCGACGAAGTCATTGCGGTTGTACGCGTCGAGGCCCGTGCGGGCGAGTTCGTCGAGATGCACGGTCCTTTGGTGGGTTTTGTAGAAATAGACGCCCGCGAGCGTGCCGCACGTGGCGGTGACGGCCGACAACAGAATGGCCAGGCGACGGACGGATTTGCGGCGAAGCTGCATTCGGGAGACTCCTTCTCACCTCTAGCTTCGGTCAGGACGAGGCATGAGTTTCATTCGCGGACGTGGGAAAGCCGACAGCGGATTGCTGATAGTGGAGAGCAAATCCGGACGCTCCGCCACGCAGTCTTGCCTGGTCCTCGAACCTACGCGTTCGTGCCCTTGGCGATGATCATCTTGATTGTCGCCCAGATGATTTTCAGATCGAGCCACATCGACTGCTTCTCGACGTATTCCAGGTCGTAGCGGATCCACTCCTGGAAATCGGACCCGGCCTGGCGGGTGCGGCTGATTTGCCAGAGGCCGGTGATGCCGGGCTTCACGCTCAGACGTGCTTCGCGCCAAGCGGGGGCGAACTGGTTTTCCTTGTGCGGGCTGGGGCGCGGGCCGACGATCGACATGTCGCCCATCAGCACGTTCCAGAACTGCGGGAGTTCGTCAAGGTTGGTCTTGCGGAGGAGGCGGCCGATCGGCGTGACGCGCGGGTCGTTCTTGATGTAGACGTGTGCGCCGTCGGAGACGTTCTTCTCCTTCAACTTCTGCACGAGCGCTTCGGCGTTTTTGCGCATCGAGCGGAACTTGATGCACCCGAACTCGCGGCCGTTCACGGTTTCGCGCTGGTGCACGAAGAAGAAGGGTCGGCCGTCCTGAAGCCAGATCAGCGCCATGATGATCGGATACAGCGGCGCGCTGAGGGTCAGCGCGAGCAGCGCGCAGGCAATGTCGAAGGCACGCTTGAGCGCGTAGTTTCGTTCGGCCTTGGCGGGCGGGGCGGCTTCTTCCAGGCTTTCGATCGGCTCGATGGTGAGCCACTCGAGATTCTCAGTCGGCGGGCGCTTGTCCGGGTTGTCCCAGACGATCGCGGGCCCGACGATGATCGTGTCGGCCGGCAGGCTGCGGCCGGCGCCGATCCAGACGTTGCCGATGAGCCGCGCCTTCGGGTCGACAACGGCGTCGCGGTCGAGCCACACGCCGCGGTCCAGCCGCGTGCGCGATTTCGCCCGGCCTACCACGCTGTCGGGACGCTTCCAGACCTTGCACAGGCTCTGCATGAAGCCGGCGATTTCTTCGTTGCTCAACCGGTCGTGGACGGTGCCGTTGATGCTGAGCGTCAGGCGTTCGTGCCGTTTCACGAAGCGCCGCAGACGACGCCAGCCGGTGATCGGATCCGGGGCCTTCTGCCAGAGCTGGGCGATTTCGCGGTCACTCGTGAGCACGACGCGCGCGAGCCGGTCGGCGGATTCGTAGATGCGCTGGAAGCGAACGAAGCGGTCGCCGGAGTCGGTGACGATGCGCTCGCGGTAGCTGCGTTCACGCGGGTCGTGCAGGCGCACGAACAGCACCTGCGGGTTCACCCAGTTCAGCACGTCCAGCACGTCCGCCAGCTTGAACAGCGGGAGCGAGCGCGGGTCGGTCAGCAGGAACAGTTCGGCCTGCGGAACGATCTCGGAAGGCTCGCCCTGACGCACGACCTGCACGCCCAGGCTCGCCCAGTAGCGAATGTGCAACTGGGCCGGATCGAGGCCCCACACGGTTCGTGGCGGCGGGGCAGGCGTGAGGTTGGCGACGGCACTGACCATCATTGCGAATTTCGAATCGCGGATTTCGAACTGCTGAACAAAGACTTCGACTCACTTACGGACTACGCAGCGGTTCTTCAATTCGCAATCCGCAATTCGCAATCAGTTTCTCCCGCTCAACGCGCCCACCACCGCGTTCGAGTCGGTGTGGCCGTTGCTGGTTGGGGCGTGATGACTGGTCTGTTGGCGGCTCACGCTGCGGAGGCTGATGCCGCTGATGCTGCGTTCGAAGTCGCGCGCGCCGGCCCGGTTGAATACGACGCCGGCGATGCGGGCGCCGATCTGACGCAGGTGCGCGATCGCCTTCTCAACCAGGTCGCGGTTCTGGCCCTTGGCGACAGTGAGGATCGTCGCGTCGGCGGCGGCGACGAGCGGCGTCGCTTCGATGCTGCCGAGCACCGGACCGGTGTCCACGAGGATGATGTCGTAGTGCTTGCGGACTTCCGCGAACAGCCGACGCACGGCCTGCGGCGTGAAGACGCCGGCCTGCTGGTTCGCGCCGATGCCCACGGGCAGGATGCTCAGTTCCGCCACGTCGGTGGGGCGGATGAAGCTGGTCGGGTTGCGATCGACGATCGCTTCGGCGATGCCGACCGGCTCGCGCACACCCAGGCGGGCGCTCAGGCCGGCGCCGATGATGTCGGTGTCAATCAGCAGCGTGCGGCTGCCCGAGGCGGCGAAGCTGAGGCCCAGCGCGAGCGTGAGCGATGTCTTGCCGTCGCCGGAAGTCGCGCTGGTGACGCAGAGGATGCTGGGGTCTTCGCCGATGACGTTGAGCTGGAGCATCGTGCGAATCTGGTGCACGCAGTGGGCTGCGACCGACGCCTGCGACGGGTCGGACAGGCGGTCCGGCAGGTTCGGCAGGATGCCGAGCAGCGGGATGCCCTTGGTGCTGCCGGTCTGCGTGGTTTCGTCGGAGTAGCGGTATTTGCGGTCGGCTAAGCCCCACATGAACACGGCCAGCACCGGGAGCATGCCGCCGACGACGAAGCCGAACGTGGCCATCACCGGGCGGCGGTCTTCAGAGACGGTCGCTCCGGTCGGCACCTGCGGCTGGGCCGCGGCGCCGAGGCCGATCAGGCGGATTTCCTGGGCGCCGAGGGCGCGACGCTTTTCTTCGAGCTGGCCGCGCAGGCGATCGATGCCGCTGGATTGAAGTTCGTAGTCGACGCGCTGCTTCTGCTTTTCGGCCAATGATTGCGCAAGCGTGTTGCTGCTCTGCTTGATGATGTTGAGCAGGCTCTTCTGCTGTTCGATCGACGCCGGGCTGATGGCGATGGTCTGGCCGTTGGGGAGCGTCATCGCGGCGACGCCGGTCTTGACGAGGTCGTCGCGGTAATCCGCAATGCTGGCACGCAGCGCGTCAAGTTGCTGGGCCGTCTTCCGGACCTGCGGGTGGTTCGGCGCGAGCTGGCCTTTCAAGGACTGGAGCTGAACGGCGAGATCCTTCTCCTGATTTTGAAGCGCTTTCAGGCGATCGTCGCTGACCATGTCCGGATTGTTCTGGCGATCCTTCTCGACCTGGTCGCGCATCGCTTCCATCGTGCGCAGGAGCATCTCGGCGTCGGAGTAGTTCTTCTCCATCGCGCTGAGCGCCGAGCGGGCGTTGCTGATGGCGTCGTCGAGACCGGCCTTGGCGCTGAGCGCGGCGTTGGCGGCGTCGATCTGGCCCTCGAGGCTGGCGATCTGGCTCTTGAGCTGTTCGATGCTGGTGCTGCTGGCGCTGTTTTCGATGTCGGTCTTGCGCCAGTCGATGTAGCCGTTCACGATCGACGAGCAGGCCGCCTTGGCCAGCTTCGGGTCGGAGGCTTCGACCACCATCGACAGGTTGTAGGTGTTCGGCAGGTAGGTGCAGGTGAGGCCGCTGCCGAGGATACCGCGAGCCACTTCATCGGGAAGGTTGCGTTCGGCGTTGTATTGCTTCCAGGCGGGCGTCTGGAGTGCGCGGTCGATGACGGCGGCGCTCTTCACGCCGATCGCCTGCGAAGCCATGTACTGGCCATACAGCGCCATCGTTTCGCCGGCTTGGCCGAGCGTGGGGATGTTCGGGTTGATGAGCACACCGCCGGTGGCTTTCCACTTCTGCTGGTAGCTCCCCCAGCCAAGCGCGGCGCCGACGAGGGCACCGGCGGCACCGAGGATCAGGGCCCAGTGGTAGCGGCCGCGCAGGGAGCGGTGCAGCACCTTCAGCGGCTGCGCCTCTTCCTGCCCGTGGCCCGGCATGGCCAGGGCGCTGGGCGCGCCAGAGCCCCACAGGTCGGCCTGCGTGGCGAGCTGGCCGAACGGATCGGGACGCGGTTGGCTGCGGACAAGGTCCTGACTCATATGGGTCACTCCGGGGGAAGCAGGCGGCAGGCAGTAGGCGGTAGGCAGTTCATGCCTGAAGACCGACCCGACAACCTTTGCCGTCCTGACATCTCCTTTATCTGTTCTTCAACTGCGTTCTGCCTACTGCCTACGATTCACGGCTTCGCCACTTCACGGATCGCCGGGGCGGCGGCCGTGATCAGGGTCGTGAACACCTCGTCTCGCTCGGCCTGGGAACGCCCCTGGCCGGCCAGCGAATCGAACACGACCTGGAACTGCGCCGCGCCGTAGTAGCGCTGCTGATAATCATCGGCTGCGAACTCGAGCGCCTTCATGTCCGGCGCGAACCCCTTGCCCGGAACGACCATGAAGGAATAGACGATCCGTCGACGGGTCTTTCCGTCCTGCAATCGTTCGAATTCATACTCGGTGCCGGTAATGTCCAGCCCATCCACCTGCCACGTCCGCGGGTAGCTCGATCGGAGCGTGTCGCCGATCGCCGGGTAGCAGTTGGGCGGGTAGTGCCCCAGCATATCCGAAGCCCGTTTACACTGCACGATCGTCATATACACCGGCTGATCGGGCCTGCGCAGGGCGACGTCGGTGCGCTCCTGAAGGCTGAAGCTGCGGATCGCGTTCGGCTTCAGCAGCGCCAGCGCCGACCGCGGCAGGGGCTGCTCGGTGGCGTCCCAAGTGTCGATCTTCGTTGGGATTGCGGCGATCGCGGCGCGCACCCGGGCGTGGTACGGCTCGAACGACTGCGCGCCCCTCAAGTCGCGTTGCACCCAGCCCGCACCGACCAGCATCAGCAGGCAGAGCGCGGGGGCGGTCCAAGAATTGTTCAGACGAAACGGCATCTCACGTCCTTCACTGACCCGCCAGCGAATACCGCTGGATGGGCAGCATCGCCCAGCGCATGACTTTGATCAGACCCAAGAGCACGACAAACGCGATCGGGAGCATCGCCCAGCCCGAGTATTCGTGGACGATATCGCCCCACTGACGGCTTTGGCCGTAGATGTAAATGGTCGGCAGGGTGCGGACGACGTTGGCGACCAGCGCCACGATCGGCGACGCCGCCAGCAGCAGTACGCGAACACCCGTCCGTAAGGGGAGGCCGAACGCGAAAGCAAAGGCGATCAGGAACAACGGAAACACCAGCCGCATGCCGTTGCAGGCCTCGGCGATCGAGACGACCTGGCCGTTGATTTCGAGGGTGTTGCCGCGGACGACGGTTTCAATCCCGATCACCTGGAACAGGAACTGCGAAACGTGTGCCGTCCATTCCTGTAGCGTCCGGGCGATCTCCAGGCGAATGTTGTAGGGCACCGGCACAATGAACGCGAGCACGAGCACGGCCGGCATGAACTTGAACAGTGCGTTCTTTCCGAGCACCGACACGATCCCTGCCAACATCGCGATCACCGCGCCGGTGTGGAACATCACCTGCCGGTTGTGCTCCAGGCCCATCGTATAGAGCGACAGACCCAGCGCCGCCAGCACGATGCCGACCCACGGGCGCTGACGCGGAAGTGGCGCAGCCGCAGCCGGCGCACCCAGATCAGGAAGGCGACGACGAGGGGCAGCAGCAGGATGTGGCTGTACTCCTGGTCGCCCCAGGCGAGTTCCATAATCTCCAGCCACGCCTCGCGGCAGACCCAGATCGCCAGCCCGGCCATCGCGGCCGCACCGATCAGCCGCCACGCGTTGAGCCGGCCCTCGCGGACGACGCGCGTCACGCGCACGAAGGCATCGCGCTTGGGCCGATCGCTCGGCGCAGCACTTTGCTCCACCGCGGGTTGCGGCGGATTCGTTTGCGAAGTTGATTCGGTAACAGCCGTGCTCACAAACAGCAGTTCAGGTCCCCGACGGTCCATCGGATCGATTTCTCGTCCGATAAGGCGTCACACAACAGACGCCGCCATTGGATGTTTCGTCACACTCGTGCCCGGGGGTTAAGGAGTAGTGATTCTTGGACGGTGGGTCGGTCCTGTGGTGGAGTGGTTGGGTGGTGAGAATGCTCGGTCGCTTCAACGAGCCAAGACTGCTGAACCACATCACCACTTAACTACTCAACCACTGAACTGAACCGATCAGATCGTCCGGAAGTCATCGATCACCCGTGCGTCGCGTTTCACCGTCGCACGCGGGCCGACCAATGAACGGACGACGGCCGCGCCGGCTTCGACCTTCGCGCCGCGGAGGATGACCGTGTCGTGCAGGTAAGCGGTCGCGTCGACGTACGCGCCCGGCTCGACCAAGGCGAAACCGCGGCTGAAGTCCTCGGCCAGCGGATCGATCTGACCACGACGGCTTCCCGGCAACCGGCCCGGACCGCGGTGATACTGACGAAGCGCGCCGATGTAGTCCGACGCCGTCCGCAGCGGCAGGCCCGTCGGTCGACGGCAATGCACGACGCGGACATCGAAGTTCTTGGCGATGTTCGGCATCGCCTGTTCCTTCATGTCGACGAATCCGACGGGCGCGATGCCCTTCAGCGCCTTGCAGCGCATCAGCATCATCCCGCCGGGCGTGCCGTCGAGGTGGCTGACCAGCGCGACATCGCCGCGC
The DNA here is from genome assembly GCA_047600945.1 of Tepidisphaeraceae bacterium. Taxonomy (GTDB): domain Bacteria; phylum Planctomycetota; class Phycisphaerae; order Tepidisphaerales; family Tepidisphaeraceae; genus JASGKC01. The sequence continues at coordinate 1,290,932 of JASGKC010000001.1, forward strand.
TTGTGATCGAGCGCGGTGGCCAACACCGGCAGCGGTTCGAGCAGCACCTGCATGCCGCTGGCAACGAGGATGAAGTCGTCGTCGTCGAGCGACCGCGCGAGGTCGGACACGACGCCGCCCGTGCCGCGGTATTCGCCGCTGTCTTTCGTGACCGACAGGCGGGCGCGGAAACGGGTGTGAATGCTCGTCGGCTCATCGCCCGGACGGGTGATGAGCAGGTGAACCGGCAGTGACGAGAGCTTGGCGCGCTCGCCCAAGTCGGTGATGTCGGTGAGCCAGTGATTCAGCAGCGAGCGGTCTTCCAGTAGCGGCAAATCAAGCACGCTGCGCTCGACGCCCAGCGCCAGCGGCGACGGACGAAGCTGGCCGGCGAGAAGGACGACGGCTTTCAGGCGCGAGATTGCCTGGCCCGAGTGGGCGTTGCCGACGCGCGAGATCACCGTCGGCGTGCGCGGCGAACGGTGGGGCGGCGCTTCGAGTGCGTGAATCGCGTACGCGGTTGCGACGTTGTTCGTGTGCGCCAGCGCGCCTTCGCGGCCGAGGATCGCCTGGTCGAGCAGGGCGACGGTTTCTTCCGGCGTTGCGCCGTTCTCGTTGTTAGTCAGTTGGAGGTCGATCGGCACGCCCGCGAGATTCGCCAGCCGGGCGGCGCGACGATCGGGTCGACGGTACGAGCGGGTGCGGCCGTCGCCGGTCCACTTGCGGACGCGGCCGAACAGCGCGTCGGCGACCATCACGCACGCGAAGGGCAGGCCCTGCATTACGTAACGCTTGAACAGGCGCTTCGGCTCTTGCACGAGCCGATGCACCCACTCCATCCCGATCTTCTGCACCCAGCGCGGCGCACGTTGAACGTGGCCCGTCAGGAAGCTGAAGCTCACGCCGACGCCCAGCCACCAGGCTTGCGGCAGCGTCGTGCGGATGCGTTCGATCAGGAATTCTTGCTTAGGCGAGCCGAGCGCGACGAACACGATGTCGGGCTTCGCCTGTTGCAGCGAGTCGACGATCTTGGCCATCTGCGTGGAGTCGGAATCGAAGCCCATCGGCGGGCAGTACGTGCCGACGACCTTGATGCCGGGATACCGGCTGCGCAGCACCTCGGCCGCACCTTCGGCCGTGCCGGGGGCGCCGCCGAGCAAATAGATGCTTCGGCCCGCTTTCGCCGCGGCGCCGGACAAACTCAGAATCAGATCCGACCCCGCTACGCGCTGCGGCAGCGGTGTGCCTTGAAGGCGCGATGCCCAGATCAGCGGCATGCCGTCCGGCACGACGAGTTCCGTCTCGCTGACCAGTGCGGCGAAGTTCATGTCCGACCGACAACGGCGCAGGTGGTCGAGGTTCGGCGTCACGACCACGCCGCCATAGCCGTGATTCAGTTCGTTGAGAATGTGGTCGATCGCCTGCTGTTCGGTGACGCTGTGGAGGTCGACGCCGGTGAGGCGGACGACGGGCAGCGGTTCACGAAGTTTCAGCGCAGGCTTGGCAATAGTCGGCGACGAAGCGGCGTTAGGAATCGTGTCGGCCGGGTTGAGGCGGGGCGACGGCGCTGCGGCCGCGAGCGGTGCGGGCATGCCGACGACGCTGCTATCGACGCTGGGGTCGGCAAGCATCGCGGCAGCACCGTTCCCCGACGCGGCGGTGCCGCGTGAAGGGGTCGCTCTGCCAGTTTGAGTCGAGTCCGTTCCGTACGGATCGGCCATCGGTCCCTTGTCCTTCTCCCAGACACTCCTGCGCGGCGCGGCCCCTGGGCTTAGCGCCAACGATCGAAGCCACACCAGCCTCGACGATTTTGCCGTTCGACGTCCTTGTCGCACGGACTTCACAAGCTCAATTCGCACAACCACCGGTCGCGCCACACCCGACGCGCCAGAGGTCTTTATCGCAGATCGACCTTGCGGTGGACGAATCATACCCGCTGCGAGTACCCGCCCACCAGACGTTCTCAACCGCATCACGCCGGGGCATGGCGCGGCAAAGATCGCCTCATCCATATCGGCATAACTCCATCCTCGTTACCGCGTTAAAATCGGCAGACAGGAAAGGGTGTGCGGCGTTTTAAGGCCGCGAATGGGTGTGCCATGTCGGCATTTATTTGACACGAGTGCTTGCTCACAGGGGCGTTTCTGACGCGTTAGTCGGCCGAACAGACAAAGTATCCGGCGATTCCCGATGGGCATTCGACCCTTCAAAAGAATACCCAGATTAACATCTCGGGGATCGATTGCCCATTGCAGCAGCAAGTCTTTTGTGGCCTGAACGGACTGCTGAAGGCATGGTCGCCCGTCCGATAAGAGTTTGGTTGTCAATTGGTAATCCGGGTACATCGCTGCGGTGCAAGGTCGGTTTCTACAACTTCGCGCGGGTTGGGTCGTGCGGGTCTGCTCGTTTTGCTGGCAGTGCTGCCGTTCGCTGGGAGTGTCCGCTTTCAGCTGTTGCAGTGGGATGACGCCCTTCACCTGACCGGCAACCCGTTCATTCAGTCTGACGCACCGGAGCGATTCGGCCACTTCTGGCACGAGCCGTACGGAAAGTTGTACGTGCCGGTGGCCTACAACGTATGGGCGATCCTCGTGCAGGTCGCGACGACGACTGATGGCTCGCTGCGGCCGCCCGTCTTTCATGCTGCCAATTTGCTCCTTCATGCGACGAACACGCTGCTGGTGTTCGCGCTGACCCGTCGCCTGATTCGTTCCTCGCCCGCAGCCCTGCTCGGGGCGGGGGTGTTCGCAGTGCATCCGTTGCAAGTCGAGAGCGTCTGCTGGGCGTCCGAATTCCGCGGTCTGTTGGCGACGACGCTGGGCCTGTCCGCAGTCCTTTGTCTGAATCGGCGATGGTGGCTGATGCTGCCCGCGACGGTGTTGTTTGCCCTTGCGATTCTGTCGAAGCCCAGCGCGATCGCGTTCGTCGGCGTGGCGGGGGTGACAACATTGATCGACCCGAGCGACCGTTCGACGCGCTGGCGTTGGATCTGGCTGCCGGCGTGGTCGGCGCTCGCGCTCGCCGGCGCGATCCTTGCGGCGCGTGTGCAGCCAGCGTCGTCGGCCGTGACGGTTCTGTTGCTCGAACGCCCCTTCATCGCCAGCGACGCACTCGCATGGTACGCGTCGAAACTCGCATGGCCGTTCAGCCTCTCGCCCGACGCCGGCCACGCGCCGCCAGCCGTGCTCGCGTCGTCGCCGTGGTTCGCGACGCTTCTCGTCTGGCCCGCGCTGCTCGCGCTCGCGTGGTTGGTTCGGCGCGATCGCGTGCTGCTCGCCTCGATCACGCTGACGCTCATTCCGCTGCTGCCCGTGCTCGGGCTGGTTCCGTTCGAGCACCAGCGCATCTCCACGACGGCCGACCGATACGCGTACGTGTCGCTGCTGGGTGTCGGGTTGGCGTTGGCGAGAATTGTCGAACGAATGTCGATGGCACGCTGGCCCCGGCGCACGAAACGTCGCGCGATGGCGATTCCCCTGGTCGTCTTGCCGCTGCTCGTCGTCCGCTCGATCGACCAGAGTCGAATCTGGCATGACGATGCGACGCTCTGGGCTCATACGCTCGACGTGAATTCCGACTCGCCGGTCGCGCTCTGCAACCTCGGCCAACTCGCGGCCGACGATGGTGAGACCGACGCCGCATTGCGAATGTTCCATCGGGCGACGCAAGTGTCGAACCGGTCGGCCGCGCCGTGGCTGGGCATCGCGTCGATCGAACGATCGCGTGGCCACGCCAGCGAAGCCGAGCAAGCCCTGCGCACCGCCGAGCAGGCCGATCCCACCGATCCGGCCGCCCCGACCGATCTCGCTTCGCTTCTCGCCGGAATGAATCGGCTTGATGAAGCCAAACGCGCCGCCGAACGGGCCATCGCGATCCAGCGCGACTACGCCAACGCATGGAACAACCTCGGAGGCGTCCTCCTGACCGCCCGCGACGCCGCCGGCGCGAAGCGGGCGTACGAGCAGGCGATCCGGCTTCACCCTCGCCATCCGACCGCGCACTACGGGCTTGGTCGATCGCTCGAAGCGTTGAATGATTTACCCGGTGCCAAGCAAGCGATGACGCAGGCTGCGCTTCTCAACCCGACCGACACGCGCGCCTGCAACTGGCTCGGCCTGCACGCTCTCGAGCGCGACGACCTGGCTTCAGCCGAGAAGTGGTTCCGCGAGTCGCTCCGTCGCGACCGGTCCGACGCGTCGATCTGGAACGACCTCGCACAGACGCTGGTCTTCGAGAAGAAGATCGACGAAGCGATCGCGGCCTTGGAGCAGGCGGTGCGGTTTCAACCGGAGTCTGAGCAGTTGAAGGCGAACCTGAACGCGGCGCGGGCGCTGAAGCCGCCGCCGTAGCGCAGTTGCTATCGAGTCGGCACTGTTCGGGTGCCACGGCATCGGTACTCCGTTGCCGTGGTACGCCGGGTCGATGACAGCGCCATGAGGTATTTAGGGCGTTCCACGGCTAGCGAGTACGCAAGCCGTGGCACCCATGCAGAAGTCCACCCTGCACAGACGCGTGCATCGTTCACAAGATCCGCGCCGTGACGATCGTCACGTCGTCGTCATTTCGAGCGAAGCCGGTGAAGCGGCGCAGGTCCCACAGGACGTTCTTGGCCACCATGTCGGCGCTGGTGCCGCCGCGTTTCAGGCTGTCGATGATGCGCTGTTTGCCGTACTGCTCGTCGGAGAAGTTGCGGGCTTCGATCAGGCCGTCGGTGAACAGCAGCAGGATGTCGCCGGTCTGAAGGTCGATGAAGTTCTGCTTGAACGTCTCGGTTTCGAGGACGCCGAGCACGATCGAGCCTTCATTGCCTCCGCCCAGTTCGATCACCTTGCCGTCGCGCAGCAGCATGGCCGGGTGGTGGCCGGCGTTGCAGTAGGTGAGGCGCTTGTTGCGGCTGTCGAGGACGCCGTAGAAGAGCGTGACGAATTCGGTGTTCTTCGTGTCGCGCACCAGCATCAGGTTGATGCGGCGCATGACTTCCGACAGGTAATAGACGTTGTCCACCTGCGCCCGCAGCGCGGCCCGGACCATCGCCATGATGAGCGACGCCGGCACGCCCTTGCCGCTGACGTCGGCGATGACCAAGCCGAGGTTGTCGTACGGCAGCGGGATGAAGTCGTAGAGATCGCCGCCGAGCTGGTAGCAGGGGACGTAGAGGCTCGCGAGGTCGACGCCGGGTAGGATGGGCGGCGTCTGCGGGATGAGCCGCTGCTGCACCTCGGCGGCCATGTTGATCTGCTGTTCGAGCATCTCGCTCTCGCGCGCCTGTTCGCGCAGGCGGGTCGCTTCGATCGCGCTGCCCGCCGCCGCGGCGACGGCTTTCAGCAAGCCCACCTCGCCCGGCGTGAACGTGCGCTGCTCGGCCGTGTAGACGCGGAGCAGGCCGATCAGCTTGCCCTGGTGACGCATCGCGGCCGACAGCATCGAGACGATGCCTTCCTTCGCCGCGGCGGCCGGGTACTGCACGTTGCTGTCCGTGCGCATGTCCTTCACGAAACTCCAGCCGTCGCGGATCAGGCTTTCGATCTCCGCGCTCGCCTTGCTCTTGGCGATCTTTCCCTTGCTGATGTACTCGGCCGACAGGTTGAACACGCTTTTGATGACCAGTTCGTCCTTCTCTTCATCAATCAGACGAATGCTGGCCGCCTTGCAGTTGAGCGTGCGGGCGATAAGTTCGCAGGTGCGGTCGAGCACGCGCTGGAGGTCGCGCGCCTCGTTGAGCATGACGGTCAGCGTGGCGACCGCTTCCAGTTCACGGACGCGCTGGCGAAGCTGGTATTCCTGGTAGCACAGCCGCGCGATCGCGTTGGCCAGCAGGAACAGGAACTGCACGGCCGCGGGCCGGCGGTTCTTGTCCTTGGTGGCGGCGGCGACGAGGTCCTTCACCGTCTGTGCGTCGAGGTTGAACTTCTGCGCGAGGCGATGTGCCCGGCCCTCGTCGATTGTCGTGCTCTCGCTGCCGCCACGCATGCGGATTTGGCCCAGCTTCATCGGGCCGACCAGGATCGGCGCGACGTACTCGCGGCCGACGCGTTGTGGCTCGGGGATGCTCTCTTCCTGGCTCGCCAGTGCGGCCTGCTTCTGGAGGTAGCTCTGCGACGCCTGCGCGCTCGTCAGCACGTTGCCGGCCGCGTCGGTGATGGTCGCCTTGACGTTGGCGATCGCGGCGAAGCCGTCCTGGATTTCCTGCAAGGCGCTGACGTCAAGGAAGTCGGTCAGTTGGAGGGCGTCGGCGCGTGTCGCATCCGGGGCGACAGGCGAAGGCGCGGTCGACGGGGCCGTGGGCGGGGGAGGGGTGGCGGTGGACGTGTCGCTCATCCTGGCTGTGCGCGAAACTGCGGGGAGCACCGATGCCGCCACGAACCGCAGGATCCGTCCCGCGTCGCAACGCCCGCGAGCGGGAATTCTAGACGAGGGACCGAACGGATCAACGAGCGGGAGGAATTGGGTGAGAACACGCAGGGGCGCGTGGATTTTGCTGGGTGCCACGGCTTGCGTACTCGCTAGCCGTGGAACGCTTTCGAGTGTTGTGCGGGCCCACACTGCTCCGCAGGCGTCCCACGGCAACGGAGTACCGATGCCGTGGCACCCATGTGCGGGCGTCTCACGGCGGTGCAATTTCATGCGGCAGCGGCCGATCCGGCGGCGGCGTGCGCTTGGCGCCGGTCGGGGCGAGCGCGCCGGAGCAATAGACGAGCGACCAGACGCACAGCGGCAGCAAGTAGTAGACGCAGCGCCAGCGTCTCTGCTGATGAACGCATGCGACGAACGACGCGATACCTACTGCCAGCAACGTGAGCAGGTCGGCGCTCCACCGTGCGCCGAAGCTGAAGCCCAGATCCCAGAACCACCAGGCGGCATACGTCAGCAGCAGTCCGATGAACGCGAGCACGCCCGTGACGCCATACAGTTTCAGCGGCCACGACGGTTGGCGGGTCAGAAGCAGCAAGCCAATGAGGCCGATCACGACGATCGGATGTGCTATCACGATGCCGCGTCCGTCACCGATCGGGCCGAAGTCCGTATGGAACAGCACGGCGCTCACATGGGGCGGCGGCCAGAAGAAGCCCTCGCCCTGGGCGCGGTAGGCGTCGAAGAACCACTCGCCGTAGACGGTCTTGCGCGTCAGCAGTTCGATGCCGACGGGAATCGTCGCGATAACGCAAGCGACGGCGGAACCGGTCAGGAAGCGAACGAAACCCGCCTTGCCGTGGCGTGCCATCGATGCCGCCACGTAGATGCCTGCCGGCGCCAGGACGAGCGCGTTGGTATTGCGGAGAACAAGCGCGAGTCCGCCTAACAGGCCGATCACGCCGGCGATCGACAGGCTGCGCGCGAACGGCGTTGACGGGCGCGTGATGCGGACGCACAGCCACGTCACGATCGCGACGAGGGACAGTCCGACGCCATGCGACCACAACGACATCTTCCACGTATGCGCGAACGCGGCCGATCCCAACCAGGCGAACGTCGTCGCCAGGGCGGCCAGTGTCGGATCGCGCGTCGAGGCGCGCACCGTCGCGAATGTGCAGACGATACCGGCACACGACCACAGCGCCACGGCAAACCATGCCGCGCGGATGTCCCACGCGGACAGGCCATCGGTCGGGAACGTCGTGCCGAGCAATCGATTGCTCAGCATCTCCGCGCCGCGCGTGAGCGCTGTGACGGGAATGATCGCCTGCGACAGACCGGTGTTGTACTTGTTGAGGATGACGCGTCGGCCGTCGATGTCGGTCCAGTGCGCGAAGCCACCCGCGAAGCTGTCGACGAGCTGGTTCGACGGATCGAGATCGCGGTCGACCAGCCACGACTGCTGCCACGCGTAGTAGCCGGCCTCGTCGGAGCCGTTCAGGCAGGGCGTTTCGAACAGGCATCGGCCGAGCGTGCCGAGGAGGATCGTCAACAGCGGCACGAGGAGGATGAGCTTGGTCGTGAGGCTGACGCGCTGGCTGGGTTCGGTCGCTTCGCCCTTGAGGGCCAGGCCAGGTGAGAGGCCGAATCGGGATCGCGAGCCGCGTGCATTTGGCGCGTCCGCTCGCTCATGGGGAGGGGAGAAGCGTGTCGGCTTCGAGGTCGGCATCGCGGCCTCCTCAAGCCGCCTTGGCCGGCGGCAGCGTGAAGACCTTGACGTTGTTGCGGCCCGAATGCTTGGCCTTGTAGACGGCGAGGTCGGCAGCCTTCACGAGGTGGCCGGGCTGCGTGAACGGGATGCCCGGCTCGAGCGTCGCCACGCCGATGCTCGCGGTAATCGGCACCACGTTCGAGCCGGCCGCGACGGGCTTGGCGCCCAGCGCGCGGCGGATCGTTTCGGCGAGCTGCGCCGCAATCACGCGCTGCGTGTCCGGGAGCACGATCGTCATCTCCTCACCGCCATAGCGCGCGGCCATGTCGCCGGGACGGATCGTGCTCTTCAGCAGTTCGCCCGTGTACTTGAGGACGACGTCGCCTACCGGATGGCCGAAGCGGTCGTTGATGCTCTTGAACTTGTCGATGTCGAGCATCAGCAGCGACAGCGGCTGGCCCGAGGTCTTGGCCTTCGCGAACTCGCTGGCGAGGAACTCGTCGAAGGTCGCGCGGTTGCTCATCCCGGTCAGGCGGTCGGTGGTCGCCTGCACCTTCAGCTGCTGGTTCTGCTCCTGCAGCTGACTCGTCTGCATCTGCATCTTGATCGTCTGCTCGATGAGCGCTTCGTTGGCGCGCTTGAGGATGTCGGTAAACGCTGTCGCGTTGCCGAGGTTGATCTCGAACAGCGATGCCACTTCTCGCGTGAGCGTGCCGATCTCGCCGAGGAGCTGGTCGGCGTCGGCTTCGGGCATGTTGAAGTGTTTCTTGAGCTGCGTGCGGACGTCGACGATCGAATTGGCGGGCTGCTCGTCACAGAAGATGTCGGCGCAGCGGCCGCCCAGGCCGATGGCGAGCGTGAAGCGGCGCAGCGTGAGATCGGTGACGCGGTCGGGCGTGTGGTGCTCGGCGATCGGCACCGTCAGCAGCGGCGGAAGCTTCCAGCTTTCGGCGAGCATGCCGCCCACTTCCGCGTGCGTGCTGCCGAACGCGACAGCTTCGGCGGCTGGCAAGTCGTTGTGCGACGCGACGCCGGCATGAACCGGGCCGTACTCATCTTCATCGAGCACGCGGTCGAGCACGAGCACGCCGATGTCCATCAGCAACGCCGCCAGGAATGCCTCTTCCTGCTGAACGAGGCCGACCCGTTTGCACAGCGTGCGCGCGGCGGTCGCGGCGTAGATGCTGCGTCGCCAGTACGCGATGTGATTGAAGCCCTTTTTCCGATCCTTCGAAAGATTCGACACCAGCGCGAAGCCCAGCACCAGTGTCTTCACGGACTGAAGGCCCATGATGACCAGGGCATGGCTGACGGTGCTGACCGCGTGAGCGCGGCCGTAGAAGCTGGAGTTGACGGTCTTGAGGATCTTCCCGGCGAGCGCCGGGTCCTTGGTGATCGTGCGGGCGATCTCAGCGAGATCGACCTCGGACTTCTGCGCCAAATCAAGCACCTGCATCGCGATCGTGGGCAACGTCGGCAGTGATGGGCAGTTTCGGATCTGTTGCTTGAGGTCGTCTGTCATGCGTGCACGCGGCGTCCGGCGTCATCCCATGGAAGTGTCCGCTCACCTCTTACCTGGGAATGAATCGACCGGAAGCAGGCATCGGTTAAGAACCGTTTCGTGTGCTCAAAAGACGCACGCGCGATAACGTCTCAACCGGCACGCAGGAAACTCATTTCAGGGCCGCTTCAACGGCCTTGGCGACCTCTTCAGGGGCGTAGCCCACGATCACTTTCGACACATTTCCATCACGGCCGATGATGACCGACTGTGGGATGCCCGTGACCAGATAGCTCTTGTTCACGGCACCGTCGGAGTCGAGCAGCACGGGGAACGTGAACTTCTTCTTCTCGAGAAACGCCTTCACGGTGTCGGCCTCTTCCTCGACGTTGATCGCCTGCACGATGAGGTCGCCGGCGTCCTTGTGGGCGTCGTACAGTTTCTGGACGTGCGGCAGGCCCATCACGCACGGGCCGCACCAGGTGGCCCAGAAGTCGAGCAGGACGACCTTGCCCTTGTAGCTTTCGGAGTTCACTTCGGTCCCGGCGACGTCGTTCAGCTTGAAGGCGGGCATCGGCTTGCCTTCGAGCGCGGTGGCCTTGCCCTGCGGGGCGCCGGCGTCTGCGGCGAGTTCCTTCAGGTCCCGCGCCCCGGCCGGTGCGACGAACGTGAACTCGTCGGCCTTGAACGCCTGATTCGCCTGCACGGGTTCGTACTTGAACGTGGTGACCGCCCGCTGCACGTCCTTCACGCCTTGGGCACGCAACGCGTTGGCGTAATCGAGCTTGACGAACTTCACCTCGTGACTCGGATCGAGCGACAGCAAGACCGTCCGCTCGCCTGTCAATTGGAATTTCAGTTCCGATGGGCTGGTCTTCGTAACAGAGACCGCACCTTCGAGCAGTGAATCGGCGCTGCCCTTGGCGAGGATGCCCAGCACCGGATTTACCTCAATGAAGTCGGCCGACGCGACGTCGGGCTTGTTGTCTTTGAATGCGTCGTGCGAGACGACATTGTCCTTCACGCCGAGCCAGTGCAGCTGCGCGCCGTCGGCGATGGTGAGCGATTCGTCTTTCAGTTCATGACGCCACTTCGCGGGTGAATCGAAGGTGGTGGTGAAGGCATGCGATTCGGTGCGCGTCCGTCCGGCCGCAGCGAAGTCGGCGTCGATCGTGCCGGTGAACCGCAGCGGCGCCTTCCCCGCGTAGGCGGCCTTGATCTGGTCGAGCAGGACGCGCGTCTCGGCGCTAACCGGCGCGGTCGTCGGTTGCGTGCTCGGCGCGGCGTCCGCGCGGACCAGCGTCGTGCAGCAAGCGACCATCAACGCGGCAAGGACACACGACTTCATGACGGCTCCTGTCTCAAGGTCATTTGGCCGCGGTGCTCGCACCGCGTTTTCCCGCTCATAGTACGCGCGAGCCCGCGTCGCGTCGCACGCGACACGATCAAATGCGTGAACGCATTGAAGGCGATCAGTCGAACTCGTTGCCGCGGAACGTGTTACCGAGGTAGGTCATGCGCACGCCCGGATCGTTGATGATCTGCTTGGGCGTGCCCTCGAACTTGACCTGGCCGGCGTCGATGATGAGGGCGCGGTCGCAGACGCGCAGCGTCTGGGCGACGTTGTGGTCGGTGATGAGGACGCTCTTGCCGAACTCGTCACGCAGGCGCTTCACTTCGCGCTGGAGTTCTTCGACGGCGATCGGATCGACGCCGGAGAAGGGCTCGTCGAGCAGGATGAGCTTCGGGTCGGTGACGAGCGCGCGGGCGATCTCGAGCTTGCGGCGTTCGCCGCCGGAGAGGCTTTCGGCCTTTTGGTCACGGTTCTTGGCCAGGCCGTACTGGCTGAGGAGCATCTCGGCGCGACGCTTGCGCTCGGCCCCGCTCATGGCGAGCGTTTCGAGGATGGCCATCAGGTTTTGCCAGACCGTGAGCCGGCGGAAGTCGGAGCGTTCCTGCGGCAGGTAGCCCAGCTTCAGGCGGGCCCGCTTGTACATCGGGTAGCTGGTGACGTTGATGCCGTCGAAGTCGACCGAGCCGGAATCAGGCGTGACCATGCCGAGGATCATGCGGAAGGAGGTCGTCTTGCCCGCGCCGTTGCGGCCGAGCAGGCCGACGATCTCCTGCTGGGCGAGCTGAAAACTCACCTCATTCACAACGCGTCGGCCGGCGTAGGTTTTGACCAGTTTGGTGACTTCGAGCAGCTTCATCGCATCCGTTCGATGGGGCGGTGACAGGGGTCGCAGGAACTTCGGCGGGGCGATTTAACCCGCAAGTCGGTCGCGCGTCCACGCATAGGACTTTTCACTCACGTCCACCCGGGTGTTGGTTTGTGGATAACTTGTGAGACTTTTCGCCACACAAGCAAAAGGGAGTGCTCGCTTTTAATTGAAAATCAGGCGAAAAGGAGGTCTATCTTAGCCAAATCGAAACATAAAAGGGAGCAATTATGTCCGGACTCGTGGCATAAGCTGTTTCAGATGTTTGACTTGCGTTCAAGATAATCGGACTTGGCCGTCTTCTTCGCGCCAGCCAAACGAGACTTCGAATTGTAGGCGAACCTGAAAGTCAAGCATTCGCGGCGTGTGAAGTCTCCACAGGCTGATGGGGATAAGCTGTCGCGAACGTCTGTCCCCTGACGTGGCGAGCGCAGCGCTCAAAACTGCCCGATTGCTCTGCGGGTTTGCCTATGCGACTGTTAGCCGCATGAGTCTTTCGGTGGCCTGCGTCCAGTTCGACATCCAATGGCACGACAAGCCGGCCAACCACGCGCGGGTGCGATCGCTACTGGCATCGGCGAGGGTTCTGCCGGGGTCGCTTGTCGTCCTTCCCGAGATGTTCGACGTCGGCTTCACCATGGACACCGGCGTCGCACAAGACGAGCCGATCGGACCGACCGGCCGGTTCCTGTCGGAACTCGCTTCGGAACTGAAGTCGACCGTCATCGCCGGCTACGTCGGCCAGGACGACGCGGGCCGGCCCGTCAACCAGGCGGGCGTGTTTAGTCCGGAAGGCCGGCGCGTCGGCCGGTATATCAAGACCTATCCGTTCGGCCCCGGCGGTGAAGACAAGCACTACGCCGCCGGCCACGGTCCGGAACTCTTCGAACTCGACGGCGTCATCGTCGCGCCGATGATCTGTTACGACCTCCGTTTCCCCGAACTCTTCCGCACCGCCCGCGAGCGCGGGGCCGAGCTGTTCGTGCTGATCGCGAACTTCCCCGCCTCGCGCGTCGAGCACTGGCTGACGCTGGCCCGCGCGCGGGCGATCGAGAACCAGGCGTGGATGATCGCGGTGAACCGAATCGGGAAGGACCCGACGACCAGCTACATCGGCCGCACGGTCGTCATCGAGCCGCAAGGCACGATCGTCGCCGACGCCGGCAGCAGCGAAAGCGTGCTGAAGGCCGAGATCGACGTGAACGCCGCGCGGACATGGCGCGAGCAGTTCCCCGTCTGGCGCGACGTGAGGTGAGAGGCTCGCACAAAGCACAGAGGCCACAGAGGCACAGAGGGCACAGAGGAAGAAGGACGATAGAGCGAAGAGCCAAGTGGGGAAGACGAAAGAATTGAATACAGATGCACGCGGCGGCGTGAGCGGTTCGAGCTCTATTCTTGATGTTCCTCTCTGTGAACTCTGTGCTCTCAGTGTTCTCAGTGATTGCCTACGCATCGATGCGCCTGCGACTTCGTCACAGCGCGGCGATGCACGCGTTGAGTTTTTCCGTTTCTCAAGCTGAGACATCAAAAGCGCAACGACGCGTGCATGCGCCCGCATGCCCCTCCTGATTTCCCCTCTGTGTCCTCTGTGAATCTGTGGCGTCCGTGCTTTTGTTTTCGGACCGGCGCGGTCCGCACTTCCCGCATATCCGCGCGCGAGTTGCCGTGAACGGGGCCATCCCGATTTTGCATTTGACGCGCGGGTATCGAATGCGGGGCATCTTTGCTCCATGAAGACCACCCTTCATGGCGAACGCGGCATCAGCCTGATCTGGACGACGACTTGGATGGTGCTCCTGAGCGGCTTCATGATGCTGGCGGTCGACCTCGGCCGGTGGCAGCTGGCGCGCACCGAACTGCGTCGCGCCGCCGACGCCGCCGCTCGGGCCGGGGCGGGTAGCTTGCCCAGCGGCTCGGTGGCCGTGCTGCTGTCCGCCACCGATATCGCGACGCGCAATCTCGTCGACGGCCGGGCGCTCGCGTCCAGCGATCTCGACGTCAACGTCGGCTACTGGAACACCACCACCAAGACCTTCAGCACCACGATTCCTGTCGGCAAGACCGCCAACGCGGTGCAGGTGATCGCCTACCGCACGGCCGCCCGCGGCGGCGCCGTTCCGACCGTCTTCTCGCAGGCGTTCGGCGCCAAAGCCCTCGACGCCAAGGCCGAAGCCATCGCGATGTACTCGCCCGGCGTGAACGTCGACCACAAGATTGACGGTCGCGTGAACCCGTTCCTGGTCGGCATGCCGATCGGCAGCGTCGCGAGCAAGAAGAACCCGCACAACAGTCCCGACGTGCTCGGCTCGAACGTCCCGACGATCAGCAACGTCGCGTTGCCTATCGAAGCCGGCCAGGAGTTTTCGTTCGACTCCATCTCGGGTGACGCACGTCACGACCCGAACCTGCCGTACTTCAACCCCGACGGCGAACTCACCGACATCGGCCACAACTACAACCCGACCAACGGCGACATGAACGGCACGAGCTACTACAACGAGAACGGCATCGCCGACGCCCGCATTCCGATCAACGCGCTGGTGGGCGTGTTCCTTAGCGACGATGCGCCGAACATGAGCGCCGCGTCGCGTGAGAACCTCGACTTCGCGACCGACGGCAGTCGCGATTTCGCGACGCTCCAGCCGAAGCTGAAGCAGGTCTTCTTCATCGGCGACGGCCTGCGGAACAACGGCGCGACCCAACGCTTCGTCGCTCCCGCCGGCGCGACCCGGCTCTACCTGGCCACGTGGGACTTTTACGAATGGAACAACAACGCGGGTGAACGCACGGTGCGTGTGTATCGGCCCGGGAGTGTGTCGCTGGTGAAGTGAGGGCAGACGAAGTTGCGAGTTTCAAGATTCGAGTTGCGAGGCAGGGCATGCGACGTCTCTGTTCTCGTAACTCGAATCTTAAAACTCTCAACTTTCTTCCTCACCCCGCCTTCTTCCGCGTGATGCCGGCCGCGTCCAGTGCCTTCTTGGCTCGTTCGAGGTAGTCGAACGTCATCGCGTCTTCGTAGCGTTCTTCTTTGATCCAGAAGTGGATCAGCAGGAACATTTCGTTCAGGCCCACGCCCTTAATGACCACTTCCGGCCCCGGCGCTTTTTCGACGCGCGGGTCGGCGTTCAGCACTTGCAGCAGCGTCTCGCGGGCGGCGTCGATCGACACGTCGGGCGTGACCGGAATCGTGACGGCGATGCGCGTGATCGGGTTGGTGCTCTTGTTCACCAACTTGCGGTTGAGCATCGCGGTGTTGGGGAAGATGACGGTGTCGCCCTCGATGTCGACGAGGCGCGTCGAACGGAAGGTAACGCGTTTGACCTGCGCGGTGTGGCCGTCGACGTTGATCCAGTCGCCGGGCCGGAACGGCTTGTCGACGAAGATCATCACGCCGGCGATGAAGTTGCTGATGGATTCCTGCGCCGCAAAGCCGACGGCCAAGCCGATGATCGACACGCCCGTCAGCAGGGCGGTGATCTCGATGCCGATCTGGTTCCCCGCGATCACCAGGCCGAAGCCCAGCACGATGATCTTGACCATGCGGATGGTCATGTCGCGGATGCTGTCGTCGATGCCGGCCGCCTTCGAACTGGACTTGATGATCCGGCGAATGACGCGGAACACGATGTACGACACCGTGAACAGCAGGAACGCGACGATGACCTGCGGCACCTTTTGCAGCACCCAGCCGATCACGTCGTAGACGGCTTTTTGCCAGAACGAAATCTTGGCCAGTTCCCACGGGTCGATCTGCTTGCCGCGGAGGACGACGTCCTCCAGCGACACGCTCGGCTGCGACGCGGGAACGTTGAGGACGATAACAGGGGCCGTCGTGCTGCTGCTGACGGCGGCGGCCATCTGGGTGGCGGCCTGCGTGGCGGCGGCGACGGCGGGCTGCGACACGTCCTGGGCGACGGCGATCTGAACGCAAACGGCCGCCAGCAATGCCAACGGCAACACGAATCGGAAAACTCGACGGATCATCACCTTGGCTTTATCGGCCAGATGGGGCATTCGGTTCGATCGGGGGTTTCGCGGAGCGGCTGCCGATCTTGTTCTCGGTCCCCGCGCGTAGCCGCGCGATGTTCTCGCGGTGTCGCCAGAAGACCAGCCCCGAAATCAGCAGCGCCATCACCAGCAGCGGCGTCTTGGCGCCGAAGATCGACTGCCCACGGGCCAGTTCCAGCACGACATACGACACCGGAAACACGGCGGCGGCCGTCATCGAGCTCAGGCTGATGTACCGGCTGACCAGCACCACCACCACGAACGCCAGGATCGCGATGACGCCCGCCAGCGTGAAGTGCGGCCACAGCCCGAGCAGGATGCCGGCGCTGGTCGCCACGCCTTTTCCGCCTTTGAATTTGAGGTAGATGCTGAACACATGCCCGAACAGCGCCGCCACGCCCACGCCCAGCCAGAGGGCGTACGTGAGCGCCGTACGCTCGCCTTCCGCCACCCGGCCGACCAGCACGCTGGCGATCAGCATCGGGACCAGGCTCTTGAGCATGTCCAGGAAGAACACCAGCCAGAAGAACTTCTTGCCGAGCACGCGTCCCGCGTTGGTCGCGCCGATGTTCTTGCTGCCTTCCAGACGGATGTCCTTGCCCTTGGCGAAGCCTACGAGCAGCCCGAACGGGATCGACCCGATGAAGTACGAGACGGCCGCGAGCAGCGAGAGTTCGACGTGCAAGGACATGAACGCGGCATCGTAACGCGAGCGACGCGAGTTGCGTAGTGACGCGCGACGGGTGCGTTCATCGTTCAAGCCCACGGATAGCTATCCGTGGGCGTTCGTGCGCGTTCCGACGACGAAGCATTGCTCAGTACCGTTCGAGTCCGTCGAAGACGCGAACGACATCGTCAAACCACCCGTTTGCCTGATAGATGTCGAAGCGTCGACGCGCCTCGCGGGTCATCCGCGTGATCTTGTGCGAATCAGCGAGCAGTGCTGAAGTCGCTTCGGGCAAATCCGAGAAATCCCATTTCACTGGAACGTACGTCACGCCGGGTTCGAAGAAATTGCCCGATATGCGCAGGTGTTCGACGCTCGGCTTGATGAGCGCCGCGCCGGCCGCGAAGGCTTCGATGTCGCGGAGGCAGATCTCGCCATGGCCGAACGGGCTGAGGATCGCCCGGCTACGGAGCTGGTCCCACCCGTACCGCCACCGGCCGACGCGGTCGGTGCCGCTGAGGCGGACGCCGGGCACGCGTCGTGCGGCGTCCAGCGCCATCAGCCGGTAACGCTTGTACCAATCGTTTGGGGCGTCGGCCGTGGGCGCGAAGCGGACGTTCAAGTCGATCGGCCTTCGCAGCCACTGGAGCAGTCGGGCTTGCCCCGCGCGCGTCGCATACGCGCCGGCGGCCGCGAAGTTCCAGGCGAGGACGATCTTGGAAGGGTCCGGCCCTGCCGGCATGGTGACGCCGGCGCGCCAGCCTTCGGGGTAGTCGAAGCCGTGCTCGCGGAGGTAGTCGCTCACGACGAACCCGCCGAACGTCGGCCGCTCGTACGAGGACAGGTCGCGCAGCAGGATTTTCTTCGCGTAGCGATCGACGAACGGCAGCGAATCCCAGAACAGGCTGGCGGACTGGTCGAAGCAGTCATGAAAAACCAGGGCCGGCCGATCGTTGCGGGCGTGCAGACGCTCGAACATCGCTCGCACCTGATTCGGGTCGTGCGAGAAGTGGACCATCACGAAAGCGACATCGCCCGTGAAGGCCGACACCGTCGACTCGATCGCTTCGAGCGTGGGCGCGTACGCGTGCTCGAAGGTCAGCTTCGCTTCCATCCGCAGGCGCGTCTCGAAGCGGTGAAGCGGTTCGAGTTGCTGCGCGCGGACCGTGCCGGGCGAGTCTTCGTTGCGGAGGACGAGGATGCGTTTGGGGGAGGACAATCGCGTCCGTGCAGGAGGCAGGGCTCACTCACCCTCTCCCGGTACACCGGGAGAGGGCAGGGGTGAGGGCCGCTCGTGTGAATGCAGGACCAGTCCTCACCTTAACCCTCTTCCGGCGTACCGGGAGAGGGGACAAATGAACAGGTTCGACTATCCACGATTTGAATGCCGACGCAATCTCACTCGCCCATGGCGACGCGTTCGAACTCTTTCGTCGACTCGCAGAACTGCCACGCGGCCAGGCCGGTGACGGCGCCGTGATGCACGCCGGCGATCAAGTAGATGTAGCCGGGCCAGGCGCGGGCGAAGTCCTGCTCGCTCGGCTCGGCGGCGTGCTCGGGATAGGAGTGGACCATCCCGACGATCTTCAGGCCTTCCTTCTCGGCTTCGTGTTCCCATGCCAGAAGCAGGCCGGGGTTGATCTCGTAACGGCTCGTGCGGTCGGCTATCGGTGCGACGTTCGGCGTGTTGACGACCTGCGACACGATCACGTTCTGGCCGACGCGTTTGCCCAGCAGCAGGCCACAGAATTCGTTGGGGTACGCATGGCGGGCCGACTGACGGATGGCTTCCCGCTGCGCGACTTCAAGCACGAGGTTCGTGCGGACAATGGTGGGGATCGTTGGTTGTGCGGTCATGGGGATTCAGCCCCTTCCTCTTACCTGCCTCGGATTGTAGGCGTCATCAAGCCGAGACGTTCAAGACAACAGCACGGTCCTTCCCATTATTCATTCTGTCACACCGATTCTGACACGCAAGGGAGGGGCGGGTTTGCGGGACGGAGTTCGGACGCCGAAGCGTTTGAATGACGAAGCGGACGGAAGCGTCCGTTGGTCGATCCGCTTCTGCCCACTGCTCACTGCAAACTGCACACTGTGCGTCCTCTAGCAACTCTCCATTGTTCCCGATACAACCTTCCCTTCCTTTCTTGCCACGTTTTTACGCGGAGCCGTCGACTTGGAGATCAACACGCTGGCCATCCTCGGACTCGGCCTGTTGGGCGGCTCGCTCGGGTTGGCGGCCAAGCAGCGCGGGCTGGCGACGCGCGTGGTCGGCTGGAGCCACCGCGAGATTACGCGCCTCGGCGCGATCGACCGCAACGCCATCGATGAAGGCCAGCCCACGCCGCAGGACGCCGTCGCCGACGCCGATCTGGTCGTCGTCTGCACGCCCGTCGGCGTGATGGCCAAGCTGTTCGAGACGATTGGGCCTGCGCTCAAGCCCGGCGCGATCGTGACCGACGTCGGCAGCACCAAGAACAGCCTCGTCATCGCCGGCGAGCGGTTCATCCATTCGCCGGCGCATTTCGTCGGCTCGCATCCGGTGGCCGGCGCGGAGAAGCAGGGGATCGACGCCGCCCGTGCCGAGTTGTTCGACAATGCGCTGTGCATCCTCACGCCGACGCAGCACACCGATGCCGCGGCGTTGAAGACCGTCGACACGTTCTGGCAGTCGCTGACGATGCGGACCACCCGGCTCAGCCCGGTCGAACACGACCACATCCTGTCGGACGTCAGCCACCTGCCCCACCTCGTGGCGGCGGCGATGATGCTGATGCAGGAAGAGCGGGGCCTGAAACTGGCCGGCAGCGGCCTGCGGGATACGACGCGCATCGCGGCCGGCGACGCGGGGCTGTGGCGCGACATCTTCGTCGACAACCGATCAGCCCTCATCCGCAGCCTCGACCGCGTGCTGGCCCACCTGCGCGACTTCCGCACGGCCCTTCAGGCGGGTGATTCGGCGAAGATCGAGGCGCTGCTGAAAGTCGCCGCCGAAAAACGCCGCGGGATGTAGGCCATCGCGGACCGTTCCTGCACGGGCTGTGGCTGTTCCTATCGGACGCCTGTCCAGCCGATTTATCGGCCAGCATTTCGCGGCGCTGCCGCCCCGAAATTCACTTTTCATTGGCCGCAGCCAATCAGATGTCGTAGGCAGATGGCCTTGCGCGATCGAACAACTGACACCCCGCCACGCCGGCGTCGGGCGGCACGGGGCAACGTGCTGGTGTACTCGGCCGTGCTTAGCACGGTGATCTTCGGGTTCGGCGCCTTCGCGGTCGACTACGGTCGACGCGAACTCGTGCGCTCGGAGATGCAGTACGCCGCCGACGCCGCCGCCCGCTACGCCGTGCAGGGCATCTCCGACAACACCGCCACGTCCAAGGCGATCGCCGCCGCCGCCCAGAACTCGGCCGACGGCACGGCGATCAGCATCAGTTCGTCCGACGTCGTCGTCGGCACCTACAATACGACCACCGGCCTCTTCACGGCTGGCGGCGCGAGTCCGAACGCGGTCAAGGTGACGGTCGCACGGCGCAACGGTTCCGGCATGTCGACCACGCTCCTCCGCGCCTTCGGCATGACCAACCTGAACGTTTCCGCGACCGGCTTCGCGATGATGGCCGCGTCTGGCTCGGGGACCGCCAGCGCCGCGCCCACGACGCCCGGCTTCATCGGGCTGAACTGGATGAACATCAACAGTTCGACCATCAACAGCTGGGACTCGGCCACCAACACCACCAAAGGCGGCGTCATTGGCGGCACCAACGCGAGCGTGAACATCAACTCGTCCACCTACAGTGGCCAGCTCTACGCGGGCTTCGGGCCTTCGGTGACGAACAACGGCTCGACCATCACCACCGTCAGCAAGCTGACGTCGGGCTACAGCTTCGCGATGCCGACGACCCCCGGCAGCGGCGTCACCAACCTCGGCAACTACAACGGCCCCAGCGGCGCATCCCAAACGTTCGCGGCCGGCAAATATTACTTTGATTCGTTCAGCGTGCCCGCCGGCAAAACGGTCGTCTTCAGTGGTCCGGTCGAACTGTACATCAACGGCTCGTGCAACATCGGCGGAAACATCACGACCTATCAGAACACGCCGTCGAACACGAAGATCCGCATGGTGTGCGGCGCCGGCGTCGACATCGGCGGCGGATCGACGCCGCTCTACCTGGACGTGTACGCCCCGCAGAGCCCGTTGAACATCAGCGCCCGCACGGACGTCTACGGCAGCTTCATCATGGGCGGCGTCAGCCTGTCGGGCACGCACATCGGCGTCGACCGCAACATCGGCTCGACCACCGCCGGCACGTGGACATTCACGGCCGCCAGTTCCGGCACGGTCAGCACCATCCTGCCGCGCTGAGCGTTCGGCGACGATCACTTCCGACGACGCTTCAAGGCGATGCCCAATACGGACAAGCCCAGCAGGCTCGCCGGCTCGGGGATGACGCTGATTGTCACGCTGCCGCTGACGGTCCCGTTCGTGACGCCGTCGGAGAGCGTCAGCGGAATCGAAACGGTGTAGGGCGTGCCGGAGAACCCAAGCGTGCCTGCCAGTGCGAGCGACGCGGCTCCCGCGCCGGTCGTCGGCGTCGACGTGATCGACACGCTCGACCCCTGACCATTGTTGGTCGCGATCGAACCGGCGCTGAGGCTGACGATGTCAGCCGCGTCGGCGTCGGTGGCCTGGATGGTCTGTGAAAAGGCGCGCGTGCCCTGGTTCCGGCCGAAGTCGACCGTGAAGGTGTAGTTCGGCGCAGCCGTCGTACTGCCGATGGCCGACAGGAAGACCGGCAACTTGTCGCCCGAGAGGGTCACGTCGTCCACCCGGTAGGTCGTAGTGCTGCTGATTCGTGTCCAGCGCAGGCGAACGGTCGACGCGACGGGGATGGCGGTGTCGTTCAGCGAGATCAGACGCCAGATCGCCGTTCCGGTCCCCGTGGGCTGCGCGGGGGCGGGGATCGTCGTGTAGCTTTGGCCGTCCGTGCTGTATGACACGAGCAGGTCGGTCATGTCCGAGGTCGTCCCGCTCTTATATGCGCCGAACGACAGGTCGAGCGAGCCGGGCGCGTAGCCCGTGGTGTCGATCGACGCGATCTGGAAATTCAGGCCCAGCGTCGCGTTCAGCAGCACGTTCCCGTTGCCGGACGCGCCGGTGTAAGCGCCGGTCGATGGCGACGCGCTGCTCATCGCTCCCGTGCCGCTGTAGCTGAGTCGTCCGGAGTTCTGGAAGACATTGCTTGCGATTGACGTCGACGAGGGCACGCCCATGTCCTCGCTGAAGACGACCGTCGCTCGCGCGCACGGCGCGACCAGCAGGGTTGCAAAACAACCGAAGGCGATCCGACGTGCAGTCATGAGCAATTCCCCTCCGGGCGGACGGTTACGATCAAACGTTGTGACATGCGGCTCCGGGGAGGCCGCATGTCACAACGTTTTAGCGATCACGGGTTGAGGGTCAGGCGACCCGAGCCGAACGGCGACGCACCAAGCCCAGCGCCAGACCCGCCGCGCCGACCAGGCTGGCCGGTTCGGGGATGACGGTGACGGATACATTGGCGGTGCCGGTGGCGGTGCCGTCGGAGATGGTGACCGGCAGCGTGTAGGTGCCGTTGGGGGTCGACGACAACACGCTGAATGCGAACTGTGACGCGCCGTTCGTCTGCGGCGCGGCGAGCGTCGACGGCGTGAACGAGCTGCCGAAGAACCCCGCCGGGAACGAGCCGGTGCCGAACGTGAGCGTCTGGCTCGCATCCGGATCAGTGACGGCCAGCGCCACCGAGCCGCCGTATGACGTGTTGGAGCGGTTGCCGACGTCAACGGTGACGTTGTACGTGGCGGCGGAGAAGGTGGGGGCGGTGTTCAGCAAATCGCCGTTGATCTGGAGGTTGTCGATACGATTGTTGCCGGAGGTGCTTGTCGCGCCGGACACCGTGTATCGGAAGATGACTGACGAGGCGTTCGCTGCACCTGCGGGTGCTGCAACGGAAGCGACGGCGTAGGTCGTGCTCGTTGACGCCGTATTGCCTGTGAATGACGTGTAGTTTGCCCCGTTGTCGGTGCTGTAGGCCCAAGCGCCCGTGTTGAATCCAGTGCTCGTGCCACGACCCGCGAAGCTGATGGCGATGTTCTGCTTGCCGGCCGTGTTCGTCGTAATGAAGATCGCAGTATTGTTGCCGGCTGTGCCACTGCTCACGCCGGCGACAAGGCTCAGCGAGTTGCCGCTTACATCGCTGTTCAACGCATTGAGCGTCGATCCACCAAAGCTCGCGATACCACCGCCGAAGCTGCCGATGTTGATCGAACCGCTGCCTGAATCGGCAGAAATGGGGTTCGGTGCCGAACTCGGGGCGACCGTGCCGGTCACCGAGAACGAGTTGAAGTTCCAGTAGGCAATCAGCGCGGCGTCAGCCGATTGCGCGAAAGCCGCAGAACCACAGAGAATGGCCAAGGAAAGTGCACGCTTCATATTTTCTCCCGTCCTGAGTTGAACCTGATCGTCTCGCTGTCAGCGAGGACACCAATATGCCACCACCGTGTTTGCACGAGGTGAGCATTTGGTGACGTGTTCGCTAAAGGATGTGGTCAATCTTGCAGCGGTTCCGAGTTGGTTCAATCGGAGAATACGTGTCATTACGCTGATGTCAATAAAAAACGCAGCCGAACGAATCGGCTGCGTAAGGGACGGCTTGTTAATATCGGGGCGGCTTATTCTTCGTCGGCGTCGCTCTCGAGCGTCTCTTTCCAGAGGTCGAGGTTCTCGAGGTAGACGCTCGTCCCGCGGGCGACGCAGGTGAGGGGATCTTCGGCCAGCCGGACGTCCAGGCCCGTGGCGTTGGAGATGACCGTCGTCAGGCCGCGCAGCATGCTGCTGCCGCCGGCCATCGTGATGCCGTTCTCGACGAGGTCGGCCGCCAGTTCGGCTTCGGCCGCCTCCAGTGTGCGCGTCACCGCGTCGACAATCTGCGTGACCGGCTCCTGAAGCGCCTCGCGGATCTCGCCGGCGGTGACGTTCGTCTTGCGGGGCAACCCCGAGATGATGTCCCGGCCGCGGACTTCCATGATGGCGTTGGTATCGCCTTCGAACGACGCGGCCGAGCCGATCTCGATCTTGATGCGCTCGGCCATCTGCTCGCCGATCGCCATGTTGTAGGCCCGCTTCATGTGGCCCTGAATGGCTTCGTCGAAGTCGTCGCCGGCGACGCGGACGCTGTTGCAGACGCTGATGTCAGCCAGCGAGATGATCGCCACTTCCGACGTGCCGCCGCCGATGTCGACGATCATGCTCGCGGTCGGTTCGGTGACGGGAAGACCCGCGCCGATCGCGGCGGCCATGGGTTCGTGAAGCAAGTAGACGCGCCGAGCGCCGCGCGACGGGCAGATTCGGTGACGGCCCGGCGTTCGACGGCCGTGATGCCCGAGGGGATCGCGATCACCACGCGCGGCGGCACGAACCGGCGTCGGCCGTTCGCGCGGCGGATGAAGTACTTCAGCATCGCCTGCGTGATCTCGAAGTCGCTGATCACGCCTTCCTTCATGGGACGGATCGCCACGATGCTTTCCGGCGTCTTGCCGAGCATTTCCTTCGCGACCAGGCCGACCGCGTTGCCGCCTTGAAGGACTTTGTTCGAGCCTTTGCGCACCGCCACAACGCTGGGTTCGTTCAGCACGATGCCTTCACCCTTGATGCAGACAAGGGTGTTGCACGTGCCCAGGTCGATTCCCATATCGACACTGAACAGACCCAACAGTCGGTCGAAGATCACGCGTCAGACTCCGTTCCGAAGCTTCAAGCCCGAGAAACAGGGGGGACGCGGGGAACTATCCCGCGTTTACCGGACGCGCGGAGCATAGCGGGCGACACGACGCCCCGCAATTGCGCCGAATTTGCGCAGAGTCCCGAAATGACGCACTTCGAGGGGGCGGCGTGTCACCCGTGAAGGTCGGACCGAAACGCGTCGGCTTGTGGGGGCGGCAGGGTGGCGAGCACGCGGTCGAGCTTAGCAGTCTGATCGGGGCCGACCAGCGGCGTCAGCGTCCGGAAGCCGGCTTGGCATTCCTTACGGTCGTCGCTCGAGCGGTCGCGGTCGCGCGACTTCCACCACGTCCACAGCAGCGTGCCTTCGAGCGACAGCATCGGCACGATCGGAACGGTTGTCCGGACGAAGTGCGCGCGGTCCGCGGCCTGTTGAAGGATCGGGTGGCCTTCGAAGCCGATCAGGTCGATCGTCTGGACGTTGGAACGCGATTCGAGTTGCACGCGCTCGGCCCGCGCGACCTTCAGCGGTTTGGGCGAGCGCAGCAGGCGATGCGCGTTCAGCAGCGCCCGCGCGCAGCGCACGGGGTCGGCCACGATGAGTTCGATGCGGTGGTCGCCGCGCGGGTCGCCGCACCAGGCGCTGATGGCATGGACGCCCCCGACGATGCAGCGCAGCCCGGCGATGCGAATGCTCTTGGCGATATCGACAGGCGTGAGCGGGCCGCTCAGGGCGCACGCCTGCGTGAAGCGCGCGTCGACCGGATGCCCCACGAATCCGATCGGATTGGCCGGCCCCAACTCGGCGACGGCCACATCAGGATGAAAAGCCAACACAGCCATCGGAGCGACTCCGGCAGCGCGGTTCACAGACGTCTTTCCTTGACGAACGAACAATCCCAGCGTGACAGAGTGTCGCGGCAATGCCGGGCGGCGACAAGTCTGCGGATTGCGAATTGCCGATTGCGAATCTCGAATTGGCACACGGACGGGTTCGGCGTGGGCCGTCCGCGCCTTCATTTCGCAATTCGAAATCCACAATTCGCAATCACTTCGGCGGCTGCTGCCCGATGTCCGGGAACCACAGCTCCGGGTGCTTCTGGATGAACTCGGTCATCATGGCGATGCAGGTCGGGTCCTGGATGACGGTCACGCTCACGCCGTGCTTGCGGAGGAAGTCGCCCGACAGGCCGCAGGTCTTGTGTTCGCCGCCGGGGAAGGTGCGGTCTTCGCCGACGATGACGGTCGGGATGCCGAACTGCACGACCGCGCCCGAGCAGAGGTAGCAAGGCTGAAGCGTCGAGTAGAGCACGCAGTCGGCGTAGGTCTTCTGCTGACCAGCATTGTTGAGGCAGTCGATCTCGGCGTGCGTCATCGGCTGATCGAGCAACCGCTTGTTATGCCCGCGGCCGATGATCTTGCCGTCGCGCACCAGCACGCTGCCGATCGGCATGCCGTGGCCGCGCGAGTAGCCGAGCTTCGCTTCGTCGATCGCTGCTTGCAGGAAGGGGTCCATGGCGCCGCAGTATGCGGAAATCGACATCGATTATCGATTCCGAAATCCCGTTCGCTCTCAGGGTGAATCCACCTTGGCGGTTTTTCTGTCACACGTTGTCCGATTCCGGACAAATCCCATATTGAATGATCGCAACCATGGCGACAACGACGGACGGCCAACTTCTGAGCCGGTACCTGGTCGACGGTGATCAATCCGCGTTCGCGGAGTTGATGCACCGGCACGCCGCGATGGTCTACGCGACGGCCCGTCGACTCGCCGGCCCTGATGCCGAGGACGTCACGCAGGCCGTCTTCCTGCTGCTGGCGCAGCGGGGGCGTCGGCTGACCGACCGCGCCAGCCTCGCGGGATGGTTGCATCATGCGACCCGTGCTTGTGCCGCCAACGCCCGCCGCGGCAGGGGCCGGCACGAGCGGAAGATCCACCATCTGAAGGAGTCCGCCATGACGACAACCGCATCCAGTCATTCTGTCGACGTGCAGGTGTCCGACCTGCTCGACCGTGCAATCGCGCACCTGCCGACGGCGCTGAAGCAGGTGTTGCTGCTGCGTTACGTGGAATCGCGCGACGTCTCCGACACGGCCGAGCAGCTCGGGCTGACGACGTCCACGGTCACGAAGCGGTGTGAGCGGGCGATCACGCGCATGCGCGATTTCTTCGCCCGGCACGGCCGCACGGTGAGCGACGGCGCGCTGCTGGCGGCGCTGCCGGCGTCATCGATGCCCGACGTTCCTCTCACGCCCGAGGTGGCTTCCGCGAAGGCGACCGAACTGGCGCGCGGCGCGACACCGAAGCCGAGCTGGCGCATGAGGGCGGCCGTCGCGGTCGCGGGACTGGTCGTGCTGCTGGGCGGCGTGGCATCGGTCGTGCAATGGGGCGGTAGCACGCCGACGCCACCGCCGACACTGCAAGCAGCAGTCGCGCCGGCGACGAACGGCGTGGTCCGCGTGCGGATCGGCACGTACGACTCGCGTGCGATCGCGGTGGCCTATGCGGCGTCGCCGTTCATGCAGCGCGACCTCGACAAGCTGATGCAAGAGCTCCGCGCCGCCGAGGCCGCAGAAGACGCCAAGCTTGCCGCCTCGATCAAAGAGAAGGGGGCTGCCCTCCAGCGGCAAATGCACCGCCAAGGCTTCGGCAATGCCCCCGTGGACGAGTTGCTGGCCAAAGTCAAAGACCAACTGCCCGACCTCGCCGGCCGACTGTCGGTCGGGGCGATCGGACGCAGCTTCGACTTCCATGCGGGCGACGTTGAGGTGATTGACATCACCGACGACCTCGTCCAGCTTTACAGCCCGAACGCCCGCACGCTCAAGATGATCGAAAGTCTGCGTAAGCAGCCGCCCGTGGACGCCGACACGATCGAAAAGATGGGAGCAAAGGACTGACGATGCTGGGCGCCCGGACGAGGTTTCGTCCGGCGCCTGCATTCTTCGGCGACAGGGCGCAGATCGAGTTTTTCGGGACTTTCGCTTGCGACACGCCGTCCCCGCGCCCTATTCTCGACCCTCCCATGCAGACGAAGATCACGGCCAAAGCGTACGTCCTCGGCGACAACATCGACACCGACCAGATCATCCCCGCGCAGTTCCTCAGCTACGACCCGACCAACCCCGAGGAACGCAAGTACTTCGGCCGATACGCCAACAGCGGTGTGCCGGAAGGGCAGATGGGCCTGCCGCAGGGCGACATCAAGTTCGTCCCGGACAACGAATTCCGCAGCGAATACGGCATCGTCATCGGCGGCAAGAACTTCGGCTGCGGCTCGTCGCGCGAACACGCCCCGCTCGCCCTGGCCGAAGCGGGCGTGCGTGCGGTCATCGCGGAGTTCTACGCCCGCATCTTCTTCCGCAACTCCGTCAATGGCGGCTACCTGCTGCCGCTGGAATCGACGCAGCGGCTGGTCGAGAAGATCAAAACGGGCGACGAGATCACCATCGACCTCGAGAAGCAGACCGTGCTGAACCACCGTACGAGCGAAACCTTCAAGCTCAACCCGCTGGGTGACGTGCTGCCCATCATCGAAGCGGGCGGCGTCTTCAACTACGCGAGAGAAGCGGGAATGATCGCGGCAGCGAAGTGAACTGATGTTCAATCTGAAAACTTAAAGCCCACGGCGCTGCCGTGGGCTTTTTGCATGAGGATTTCGCACATTGCTTCGCGCACCTGAAACATGGTCCGACGGGCGCGGTCGACCAACATAGTCGTTCCACCATGCGATCCATCGACCTCGTCAACACGCTACAGGGCACCGAATCCGTCAATAGCTTTTCGCACGGCAACACGCTGCCGATCACGGCCATGCCGTTCGGGATGAATCACTGGGCGGCCCAGACGACGACCGACTTCCGCTGGTGGTTCCGCGCGGGCGACCGCAAGCTCCAGGGCGTCCGCTGCACGCACCAGCCCAGCCCGTGGATCGCCGACTACGCGCCGCTCCTGCTGATGGCCGCGACGGGCGAGGAACGACTGCTGAACCCGGACGCCTGGTCCAGCAGCTACCGACCGGCCGAGTCGACGTTCCGCGCGCATCGCTTCGAGACGACGCTCACGCGCTACCGCACGAAGCTCGCCTTCGTTCCCACGCAGCGCGGCGGCGCATTCAAGATCGACTTCCCCGCGAATGAGCCGCACGCCCGCCTGATCTTCCGTGCCGACCCTGGCGAACCCGGCACGAGGCAAGCCGCATCCATCCAGATCGACGCCAAGACCGGCCTCGTCACGGGTCGGACAACCGTCGCTCATCACGGCGTGCCCAAAAATTTCGCGATGTACTTCGCACTGAAGCTGTCGATGCTGCCGATGAACGTAGGCACCTTCGCGACGCTCTCGCCGAAAGCGAACGACGGCGCGACAACCATCGACGACCACGCGGCCGGCTGTTACCTCGAATGGTCCAAGCCTTCGTCGCCCATTGTCGCGAAGATCGCGACGTCGTTCATCAGCGCCGAGCAGGCACTGCTGAACCTGAAGAACGAAGTCGAGCCGTTCACGTTCGATGAGCTTGCGAAGAAGGCTGAAGAAGCGTGGGCCGAGCAGTTCGCGCAGATCGAACTCGATGGCATCGACGACGAACGTCGGGCCACGTTCTACACCTGCTTCTACCGCACCAAGCTGTTCCCCCGTGCCTTCCACGAGATCGACGCGGCCGGCAAGACCGTCCACTTCAGCCCGTTCGACGGCACGGTCCGTTCAGGGCCGTTCTATACCGACAACGGATTCTGGGACACGTACCGCACGCAGTTCCCGCTGCTCTGCCTGCTCGACCCGCCGCGCGTGGGTGAGATGATCGAAGGCTACCTGAACGCCTACCGCGCCGGTGGCTGGCTGCCACAGTGGGCCAGCCCGGGCTACCGCGCCTGCATGATCGGCACGCACAGCGACGCGGTGATCGCCGACGCGATCCTGCGCGGCATCGCCGGCTTCGACGTGACTCTCGCGTACGAAGCGATCAAGAAGAACGGCACCGTGCCGTCGGACGATCCGTCGTTCGGCCGCAAGGGGCTCGCCGACCTCCGCAACCTTGGTTTCCTCACCACCGAGCACTATCACGGCACCTGCGCCACGCTCGATTTCGCCTACGACGACTTCTGCATCGGCCAACTCGCAAAGCACCTTGGCAAGACGGGCGACGCGAAACAGTTCGAGCAGTACTCGCAGACCTACCGCAACGTCTTCGACGCCGGCACCGGCTTCTTCCGGGGCAAGCGATCGGATGGGAGTTGGCTCAGCCCGTTCAGCCCGTTCGACTGGGGCGGCCCGTACGTGGAGGGCGCGGCGTGGCAGCACGCGTTCGACGTCCCGCACGACCCGGCCGGCCTGATCGCGCTGCATGGCGGCGACGCGCAACTCGTCGCGAAGCTCGATGAGATGATTAGCACGCCGCCTCACTTCAACGTGGGCGATTACCACTTCGAGATTCACGAAATGACCGAGATGGCGGCCGTCGATTTCGGGCAGTACGCGCACAGCAACCAGCCCGTGCATCACACGCTGATGATGTACGCGGCCGCAGGTAGGCCCGACCGGATGCAGCACTGGGTGCGGCGCGTGATGAACGAGCTGTACAGCACCACGCCCACCGGCCTGTGCGGCGACGAAGACAACGGCGAAATGACCGCGTGGTTCGTCCTCAACGCGATCGGCCTGTTCCCACTCTGCCCGGGCCGCCCCGAATGGGTGCTGACTAGTCCGATCGCGCAGCGCGCGACGATTAAACCGGTGGGCGGGAAACCATTCACGGTCGTCGCGAAGAACGCTTCGCGCGACGCGGCGTACGTTCATTCGATCACGCTGAACGGCAAACCGCACGAGCGACTGGTGATCGATCACGCGCACCTTGCCGGCAGCACGATCGAGTTCGCGATGAGCGCCCAGCCCGGTCCGACGAAGGCATGGCCTGCGTCGAGCCGGCCAGGCTCGGTGTCGAAGTACCCATCTTGAGCAATCCCTCGTGGCGTCTTTCGCGTCGTCGCGACTCCGTGTCGTCGCAGCCACCGCACGACTTGCCGCACCGATTTGCTTGGCGATCGCGTGCCGAACCTTATGCTGTGCCGTCATGTCCGACGCCGGCACCGTCATTCTCGATCATCCGGTCATTCAAACGAAGCTGACCGAGCTGCGTGATTACTCCACCAATCACTACACGTTCCGGTCGCTCCTGGAAGAGATTGCGATGTTGATGACCTATGAGGTGACGCGCGATTGGCCCACCGTGCCGAAGATCGTGCAGACGCCGCTGGAGAAGATGACCGGCCGGGTGCTGGCGCGGCAGGTGACGCTGGTGCCCGTGCTGCGGGCCGGCCTGGGCATGACCGAAGGGATGCTGCGCGTGCTGCCCGAGGCGCGGGTGGGGCATCTGGGCGTGCGTCGGAACGAGAAAACCCTCGAGCCGGTCGAATACTACAAGAAGCTTCCGCCCGACATTGCGGATACCGAGGTGCTGCTGGTCGACCCGATGCTCGCGACCGGCGGCAGTTCGATCGCCTCGATCGCGTATCTGAAGCAGGCAGGCGTGAAGACGCTCAAGTTTGTCTGCCTGGTCGCATCGCCCGAAGGCGTGGCGCGCATGCACGCGGCCCATCCGGACGTGAAGATCTACACCGCCTCGATCGACCGCCAACTCAACGAGAAGGGGTACATCCTCCCGGGATTGGGCGACGCGGGCGACCGCATCTTCGGAACCTAGTTCGGAATGTCAAAGTGCGAAGTCCGAATGCCGAAGTGGGGAATTCGGCGCTAGGGCAATCGCGCCAATCGATTTCGAGCAAATCCGCGCCAAAACAGAATGCCGAAGTGAACAGGGCGCAAGACCCCGAATTCACTTCGGCATTCGAACTTCAGCCTTCGGACTTAACCGACCTCAGTCCGCCAGTTCGGCGACGCGGGCTTCGGTGCTGCCGTTGGTGCCGCCACGCTTGAAGTCGTCGGCGATCTCGGCCAGCAGGCGCGTCGGGGCGCCGCCGTTGCCGGCGCGGAGCAGGCGGTCGAACTCTTCGTTGATCTGCACCTGGATGCCGCGCAGTTCGTCCTGCACGCTGCGGCGCTGGTTCAGCAGCGTCTGGATCTGATCGTCCACACGCTGGAGCATCACCATCTTCTGGTGGGCGCGCTGGAACAGCTGAACCGATTGGGGCGACTGAGCGGCGCCGGTCGCAGCGGCGGGGGTGTTGTCGGCTGACATCGTCGGGTCTCGTTGTGTGAGTCGGCGAACGTGTGATGAGAATTGGAGTGCTACGGTGATAGAACCAACCGGTCGGTGGACCGGCACGTTCAACACCTGACGCCTCCATGCGTCGCGAACACAGCTCGCCAAAACATCGGCACCCGCGACGTTGCGTCGGATAATCGCAGCAAATCCGCAGTTCGTCAACGATTCCGCGGCGTGTTGTCAGGTTCTTCACGCGACCTGCGGCAACATGCGCCGACCTTGACGCCATCGAGCACCGCGCAAGCGATTGAATCAATGCCACTACTTTCTAACGCCGCGCTCCCGTAGCATCCGCCACTCCTATGGACGTCTGGACTTTGCTCGCTTCCGCCGCCGCCACCACACAATCTGTCGATGCAGGCCTGTTCAGTGTGGCCTCATTGATCGCGCTGTTCACGCTGACGGCCCTCGAGATCGTGCTGGGCATCGACAACGTCGTGTTCATCAGTCTGCTGGTGAACAAGCTGCCGCCGGAGAAACGCAACGTTGCTCGCAAACTGGGCTTGGGCCTGGCGATGGGCATGCGCATCCTGTTGCTGCTGACGATCTCGTGGATCATGGGGCTGACCAAGCCGCTGCACACGCCGATCAACGCCTTCTGGACCGACGAGGCGGGCGACACCTTCGCCTTCACGGGCAAGGACCTGGTGCTGCTGATCGGCGGCCTGTTCCTGCTGTGGAAGAGCACGCACGAGATTCACCACAAGCTGGAAGGGGCCGAGCACGAACACGCGAACGATCCGGCCGAGGGCGCGAGCGCCGGTACCATCGCGAAAAAGGCGGCCGTTGGGTTCGGTGCGGTCATTGTCCAGATTCTGCTGATCGATATCGTCTTCAGCCTCGACAGTGTCATCACGGCTGTCGGCATGGCGCAGCACCTTCCGGTGATGATCGCGGCCGTCGTCATCTCCGTCATCATCATGATGCTCTTCAGCGGCCACGTCGCGGCGCTCATCCAACGCCACCCGACCCTCCAGATGCTGGCCCTCTCGTTCCTGATCCTGATCGGCATGATGCTGATCGTCGACAGCTTCCACGTGCACGTGCCCAAGGGCTACATCTACTTCGCGATGGCGTTCAGCCTCGTCGTCGAACTGCTGAACATCCGCGCTCGCAAGAAGACCGCACCCGTGAAACTCCGCGAAGGCGGGTTCGGGGCGTGAAGAACAGTGGGCGTTGGGCAGTGAGCAGGCAGACGGGACGATTCTGACCTACGATCGAGCATCGACACGGGAATTTCTACTGCCCACTGCACACCGCATACTGCTCACTAATCATGCGCTCCTGGCTTCTCGACAAGATCGGCTCTCTCGACCTTCGTCTCGACACGCTGCCCGAGCCGAAGCCGGCTCCAGGCGAAGTCGTGCTGGAGATGCTTTTCGCCGCCCTGAATCCGGCCGACCGGTATCTGGCCGAGGGCGCGTATCCGGCTCGGCCTGCGCTCCCGCATGTGCTCGGTCGTGACGGCGTCGGCGTGGTGACCGCGCTCGGTCAAGGCGTGGCTGGCGTGCGCGTCGGCGACACCAAAGTCATCGTCCGTGGCGAGACCGGCGTCTCAAGGCAGGGGACGTTCGCCGAGCGGGTTGCGGTGTCGGCCGACTCGCTCGTCGACGTGCCGAGCGGCTGGTCGCTCGAACAGGCCGCCGGTGCGACGCTCGTCTACCTCACCGCGTATCAAGCCATCACGCAGTGGCCCGGCCTGCCCGCGAAGTCGGTCACGCTGGTCACGGGCGCCTCGGGCGGCGTCGGTGTGGCGTCGATCCAACTTGCCAAGGCGATGGGTCACACGGTCGTCGCGCTGACACGCGGGATCGGCAAGCATGACACGCTCCGATCGATCGGCGCCGACATCGTTCTCGACGTAACCGTGCCGACTTGGCGGAAGCAACTCGACGGCCGGAAGGTGAATCTTGCGATCGACAATGTGGGCGGCGAGGGCTTCAACGACCTTCTCGGCGTGATGGACTACGCGGGCCGAATCAGCGTGGTCGGTCGCCTCGCCGGGCCGGTGCCGCAGTTCAATACGGCCAGCCTGTTCTTCCGTCGCCTCCAGATCGGTGGTGTCGCGGTAGGCACCTACAGCCGGTTCGAGGCAATCGCGGCGTGGGATCAGGTTCAGCAGCTGATGGCGCAGCGCGGCGCGAAGCCGCTGGTCGATCAGGTCTTCGCGTTCGAACAACTGAACGCCGCATTCGAACGGCTGCGTCAGGGGCCGATCGGCAAAGTGCTGCTGCGCGTGAAGGCGTGAACGAATGCGAGAAGGGTGGGCACGACATGCTGAGTCGACTGCGTTACACGGTTCCGATCTGGACGGTGGTGGTCATCGCGGCGGCCACTCCAAGCTGGTACTTCGCTCGGGGCTTCGCGGCCGAGGGCAAGGTCATCGGTATCGTGATCTGGATTGCCATCTACGCTTCGCTCACGGCAAGTGACCACTTCCAACGGAACTGGTGGAGGCGGCGGTCGGACCGGCTTGCACTCTTTCTCGCATATGGCGGTCGCATGCTTCTGAGCGGGGCAGGCGTGGCGGCATTCACGCGGCCGAACATGGGCTCGCTGATGACTCCCGATGTGGTGTGCGGCATGTTCGCCGTCAGCCTTGTCAAAGGGAGACTCGACGCTTCTCAGGTCGGCATCGTGCAGACCGCACTGATCACCGTGTTGCAGGGATTGTTCCTGAGCATCCTCAACTTCATCGTGCTGATCATCGTTCGTGCGATCTGCCGGCTCTCCATGGGCGATGACCCGGTTCCGGGCCAGCGTGGGTTCGAGGTGATCACGACCGCCCGCGCCGTGCCCGCCGAACCGGTCGAGCAGGCCGATCGCCCGTCATAAACGGTGCAGCCCCATCGCGATCGTCCATGCCCGATTCGGGGCCGTCCGCGGAACAAAAAAAGAACGAAATCGAGTAAACGGAAACGCGTCGGCGGTGTCTAACGTGGTGTAAGGGCAGCGCGGTTGAAATCGGGCAACCCCCGCAGCCGCTGTTGCCCAGCGAGCCTCCTATCCCCCCTGAGCCCCGTGCGTGACCATCCCCCACGCACGGGGTTTTTGTTTGCGCCGCGGTATAGTCTGACGCCACCTCGGACACGGGCGCCGCTCGTGCCGATTCGGACACCGCTTGGGAACTCCGTCACGATGCCCGACTCGACCGCTTCTTCGAACTTCTCTGCGCCGCGACCGATCACCGCGCGGGCGCGCTCGCAGGCCTGGAGCGAAACGCCCGTGCGCCTGTGGGCCGCCCTGGCGCTGCTGGCGCTGCTGGTGACGCTCTGGACCGGCTACGCCAAATACCGCGAGGGGCAGGCCGAACGCGAGTTGCAGACCCGCAGCCGCGCGACTGCCGAGGTGAAGGACATCAACGGCGGCATCAACGTCCAGAAATGGCCGCGCAATGAACCGTTCATGGTGAAGTTGGCCGCGAAGATCGACGGCATCGACGGCGTCCAGACCCTCCGCGGAATCCTCCCGCCCGCGCCGGGGCAGCACCTCAGCGTCGGCGACACCATCGAAATCCGCGTCGATCCGAAGAACCTCTCCGTCTTCACCGATCAGCCACCCGCGCCGTGGCTCCAGAAGCTGATGGTGCCCATCGTGATGCTGCCGATCGCGCTGGTGATGCTCGGCGTGTCGAAACTTCAGCACATTCGAATGCTGAAATTGTATGCGACAGGCGCACTGCGCCAGGCGACCATCGTTGACGAACGCCGAGCGCCGCTGACGCCCGGCGCGCGGATCGTGAAGGCCGCGCTGGCCGGTGAAGGTGCGAGCAAGCGGCTGTTCGCTGTGGTCCGGCCGGACCGGCTCGGACCCGTCGAACGCGGGGCGACGATCGACGTGATCGTCGACGATCCGCAGAAACCGACGCGAGCGTTGCTGGCCGGTGCATACGACGATTCCTCGTCATGACGTTCGGATGCCACTGCATCGGTACTCCGTTGCCGTGGTACGTTCTCGGAAAACAAACGCATCTTGATCGGTGAGAGCGTTCCACGGCTAGCGAGTACGCAAGCCGTGGCACCCAGAAGGCACCGAAGATCAGAAGACTCCATTCGCCTCAGTCCTGACGCAGAATCGCCTTGGCCAGCCCCTTCCATCTTCGCCTCTTCAGCCCGCGCCTCTGGCAGCGGCTGGCCATTGCCACGAACTGGCCGGTGCTGGCGTCGATGGCCGTGCTGGTCTCGCTCGGCCTCGTAACCATCTGGGCCAGCGACGTGAAGAAGTTCAACGGCCAGCTCCTTTACCTCGGCGTCGCGATCGCGTGTCTGATCGCGTTCCAGGTCGTCAACTACCAGCGCATCGGCCGGTACGCATGGGCGTTTTATGTCCTCTCGTTCCTGCCGCTGCTGTATACGGTGCTCGGTTCGGTCCTGCACGGCGTGCCGTTCGTCGAAGAACGCAACGGCGCGTACAACTGGATTCAGCTCCCCGGCGGCATGAGCTTTCAGCCGTCGGAAGTCATGAAGATCGCGTTCATCATGGCGCTGGCGCGCTACCTGCGCTTCCGCGAGAACTACCGAACACTGCTGGGACTGCTGCCGCCGTTCGCGCTGTGCGTGGGGCCGGTGGTGCTGATCCTGAAGCAGCCCGACCTCGGCACCGCGCTGATCTTCGGGCCTACGCTGCTGGCGATGCTGTTCGTCGCCGGCGCGAAGCTGAAGCACATCCTGGCCGTGCTCGCGATCGGCATGACGATGGGGCCGATGCTCTGGCTCAGTGGGCAGGACGGCGTGCCCGTCTTCCAGCACGGCCCCAAGCTCATCAAGGACTACCAGCGTGACCGCGTCTACGCGATGTTCAACGACGACCAGAAGACGCTGCTCGGCGTCGGCATGCAGCAGCACCGCGCCCTGATCGCCATGGGTAGCGGCGGCGTCGCCGGCAAGGGCTTCGGCCAACTGCCCGTCGGCCGGCGCGTGCCCGAAGGCGAGAACGACATGATCTTCGCGCTGATCGGCGAGCAGCTCGGCTTTGTCGGCTGCCTGATCGTGATCGTTGCGTACGTGGTGCTGTTCGCGGCCGGCATCGAGATCGCCGCGGCCACGCGCGAGCCGTTCGGCAGGCTCACCGCCGTCGGCATCGTCGCGCTGCTGGCCAGCCAGGCGTTTTTGAACGTGGCCGTCAGCATCAAGCTGTTCCCGGTGACCGGCGTCACGCTCCCCTTCATCAGTGCCGGCGGCAGCAGCCTGATCGCCAGTTTCATGGCGGCCAGCCTGCTATTGAACATCGGCCAGCATCGCCCACTGGTAATGGCAGAAGACTCGTTCGAGTTTGATTGAATCGGCGAATCACCGGTCAACTTGCTCTCGGATCGAGCCTGCGCATCGTCCTGCGACGAATCGCCTCTACCCAAGCCGCGCGTTCGACGGTGTGATGTCGCGATGGACCTCACGGGCAAAGTCATCCTCATCGTGGGCGGCACGCGCGGCATGGGCTTCTCCGCCGCGAAGGCGTGCGTCGGCGCGGGTGCGAAAGTGGTCGTCGTCGGTCGGAACAAGGAGAATGCCGACCGCGCGGCCGCTTCGATCGGCCCGAACGCCCGTGCGTTCGCCGCCGACGCGCTCGACCCGCCGTCCATTCCGCAGGCGGTCGCGTTCACGGTGGAATCGTTTGGCAAGCTCGATGGCGTCTACCACTGCGCCGGCGGCTCGGGCCGCAAACTCGGAGACGGCCCGCTCCACCAGATCACCGATTCCGGCTGGCGCTCCACCGTCGACTGGAATCTGACCACGCTCTTCCACACCAATCGCGCGGCCGTCAACCAGTTCCTCAAGCAGGGCTCGCCCGGATCGATCCTGAACATCGGCAGCATCCTAGCCGTCAGCCCGTCGCCTCACTTCTTCGCCACCCACGCGTACGCCGCCGCCAAGAGCGCGATCATCGGCTTCACGCACACGTGCGCGAGCTACTACGCGCCGCACGACATCCGCTTCAACCTCGTCGTGCCCGCGCTCGTGAAGACACCCATGAGCGAACGCTCGACCGGCAACCCGCAAATCATGGGGTTCATGAAGACCAAGCAGCCGCTTGCGCACGGCCAGCCCATGCAGCCGAGCGACCTCGACGCGGCCGTGCTGTATTTCCTGTCGGACGCGTCTCGTTTCGTCACCGGCCAAGTGCTCAGCATCGACGCCGGCTGGAGCTTGAGCGAGGGGCAGATTCCTCCGACGGCATGAATGGCAACGACATTGACAGCCGCTCACGTCGCGACGTACGGTCTGGTTCGAATGACACGACGGATTCTCACGCCGCTGCTTTGTCTCGCTGGCGCTTTCGCGACGGGTTGTTCGTCGGCGCCGGATGTCTCGCCGCATGGGCAAGAGTTGTTCGCGCCGACGGAACTGCACATTCAGCCGGTATTCACGAAAGTGATCGACTGGACCGGCGACAACAAGGCTGACGGCGTGGAAGTGCTCGTCGAGCTGCGCGACCAGTTCGGCGACACCACCAAGGGCGCCGGCACGTTTGTATTCGAGTTGTTCAGCTATCAGCCCAACGCCGCCGACCCGCGCGGGCCGCGCGTGGTGAATCCCTGGCAGGCGCCGGTGGACACGGTCGAGACGCAGAAGCAGCGCTGGGGCCGCACGACGCGGTGCTATGCGTTCCGGCTGTCGTTCCCGAACCCGAGCGAGCGCGCGAACTACGTCCTGTCGGCCACGTTCGCGCCGGTGGGCGGCACGCGGCTGTTCGACCAGATTGTGCTCGCGCCGATGAATGCGTCGGATGACAAGTCGAAATGAGCGACGAGCCGACAACCCCGGCGCTCCAGTCGTTTCGCCAGCGCGTCTCGCAGGAACTCGCGTACAGCTTTGCGCCGGAAAGGGCGGTCTTCTTCGGCCACGCGCTCGGCCGGATCGACGTGATGGGCGGCGTGGCCGCGCTGGGCGGGTCGCCCGTCGTCGCGCTCTCGCTCGACCGCGGCGTTCAAGTCGCGCTCCAGCCGCGCGACGACGGCCAGCTTCAGGTCTTCAGCTTCGACCTGTTCGACCAGCACAAACCGTTCACGCTCCAGGCGTCGGCCGACGCGATCTGCACGGCCCCGCGCGACGCACTGAAGCAAAGCCTTGCCGAGCCCGGCCGATCCTGGGCAGCCATCCCGCTCGGCTGCGTGCGCACGCTGCGCGAAGCGGGTGTCGATGTCCGTTCAGGCCTGAGCATCGCGTTTCAGAACTCGCTTCAGGATGACGAAGCTTCTGACGCGGCCCTGTCGGTCGCGGTGCATCGTGCGCTTGCCGCGTGGATTGGCTCGGATGAGCCGTCGGTCGAGTCCTACCTCGCCGCCACGCGGCTGTTTGCAGACGTATCGCCCACGATGGCGGATGTCGTCGCGTGTAAAGCCGAGGTGGCTGGCGTGCTACTTCAGATCGATGGCGCAACCGCTCAGTCTCTCACGTTGCCCGAGGGCCTTCGTGTCGTGACGATGCGCACAGGCGTTCATCACGATCGTCGCGAGGTCGGTGCACGTCTTGCGGAGGCAGCACAACGCGGCCACGCCCACATCTTCGAACAAATGCGTGAACTCGGTGCGCGAGCTGGCCGGGAACTGATCGGCGATCCCATGGCCGGCCACGTCGGCAATCTCGAACCGGCCGACTACAAGCGCTTCTTCAGGCCTCGTCTGCCGGAAGAACTTCAGGATCGGGTCGATCACTTGGTGCTCGACGCTCGGCGCACGCGCGAGTTCATCCGGCACATCAATGAAGCCCGGAGCCTGCAAGGCCATCCGCGCAAGCTCGCGCTCGACAAGGCCGGCCACCGCATGTATGCCGCCCACTCCAGCCTGCGCGACAGCGCGGGCCTCGGCGACGACGTGGCCGATCGCGTCGTCGAACAGGTCCGCCGGCACGAGCACGTGGGCCTGTATGGCGCACGCCTCACCGACCGCGGGCAAGGCGGGACGATCGCGGTGCTGTGCAATGCAAGTGAGTCGGCACGTGAGTCGCTTGCGCAGTTCGAGGCGTCGGTATGAACGCTTGAGCCTGCCAGTTGAAGCGGGCTCGCCATCTTGAGTCGAGCGTCAGATGCGAAGTCGATACCGGCACTTCTGCCGATCGCCGCGGTGGTAGAGGGGGTGCGTCGTCGGCAGGTCGACGACTTCGATCATGTCCGCGCCAAGGCGTTCACACGTGCGGCGCGAGGGCCAGTTGTCGGGATTCACTGTGATCCAGAGTTCGCTCATGCCGTGACGCTTGGCCAGCGGCAGCACGAGGCGGCAGGTGCGCTCGGCCAGGTGGTTGCCGTGCGCCGGCGGGTAGACGCCGTAGCCGATGTGGCCCATGTAGCGGCGGAGGTCCTCGGTGTCGCCGATGCGGAGCGAGATCGAGCCGGCCATCTCCACGGGGGGGCTGAACTGCGGACGCAGCCGCATCCAGAACGTGTACATCGCGCAACGGCCTTGCCCGGGGTTGGGCGCCTCGCGCCCGCGCGGGTACTGCTGCAACCACTCAAGCCAGTCGTACCGCGTGAGGTTGGCCGAGCGATCGCCCGCACTCAGCGGCGAGCCCGTCGTCAGCAGCAGCGAGTCCAACCAGCGCGGCGAAGGCTCGACCAATTCCAGTTCCTGCTCGACCATCGTACCCGGGTCGAGGAACTTGAAGCGACGACGATGGAACGACAGCCCGAGCACGTCGACAGTCTTCCGCGAAAGAGGTCCGAGGGCAACTCGGGGCAAGGCCGATCGAGGTGGATTTTGGACAGGCCCGGCCGTCGGTGGGGCGTCGTGGAATCGTCATGCGATCGGGGCCGATCCTGTCGACATTCGCGGCGCGGTTGGCACAATCGCGGGCATGAGCAAGCAATACACCGCCGCGCCCGCGATGACGATCGACCCGACGAAGAAGTACACCGCGACGTTCGAGACGTCGCGTGGCACGATCGTGGTCGATTTGTTCGCCGACAAGGCGCCCACCACCGTCAACAACTTCGTCTTCCTCGCCAAGGAGGGCTTCTACGACGGAACGCAGTTCCACCGCGTCATCAACGACTTCATGATCCAGGGGGGCGACCCGACCGGCAGCGGTCGCGGCGGCCCGGGCTACAAGTGGAACGACGAGAAGTCGGCCCTTGCCATCCAGCACCAGAAAGGCAGCCTGAGCATGGCCAACGCCGGCCCGAACACCAACGGCAGCCAGTTCTTCATCACGCACATCGCCACCGACTGGCTCAACGGCAAGCACGCCGTCTTCGGCCAGGTGAAGTCCGGCCAGGACATCGTCGACGGCACGAAGCAGGGGGATACGCTGAAGAAGGTGACGATCAGCGAAGGCTGAGCTTTTTCAGACGTGAATAGTGGATACTAGCTGGTGGATGGCTCAACGCGGCGTGATGCTTCGTTCGACCATCCACCATCTACTTTCCACTCTCCGCGTGTTTCGATCGCCGTGATACCGCCCACGCCCCGAGCGTGCCGACGGTTGCGGCCGACGCATCTGCGTACCAGTCGCGGATGTCGCACACGCGGTTGAAGGGCGGCTGGGTGATTTCATCCAGCGCCCCGAACACGCACACGCCGATCAGCACCGGCAGCACCCGCACCCGGCCCGTCAACACGCGCGACACTGCCGACGCCAGCAGCGTCAGCAGCAGGTAGGCCAGGAAGTGCTCGGTCTTGTCCGACACGCCCGTCTTCGGCAGCGTCGACGCTGGCAAGTGCGTGATCGTGACCAGCAGCACGACATACGCGATCGCAACGATCAGAATCGGTGTACGCAATGACTTCACGGCGACGTTGTACGCGGACGACCCGCGGATCGAAACCGCTGAGGCTCGGGTGCCACGGCTTGCGTACTCGCTAGCCGTGGAACGCTCGCAAGAGTGAGAGCGGAGCCGTGAGTTGAATCCGAACCACAGCGTATCGATGCCGTGGCACCCATCTGGCCCCCCTCAGTTCCGCAGTCTCTCGGTCCCGTCTTTTTCGCCCTTGCCCCTTGCCTCTTGCCCCTTGCCTTCGGATGCTTCCGACCATGCCGAAGTGTGTCAGCTACAAGGTCCTGGTCGGTCTGGAAATCCACGTTCAGCTCGCGACGAAGTCGAAGATGTTCACGGCCGTCGCCAATGCCAGCGGCGCGCTCAAGCCCAACGCCGCCCCGCCCGAGCCGAACAGCGCCGTCGATCCCGTCATCCTCGGCCTGCCCGGCGTG
Organism: Tepidisphaeraceae bacterium; assembly: GCA_047600945.1. GTDB lineage: Bacteria > Planctomycetota > Phycisphaerae > Tepidisphaerales > Tepidisphaeraceae > JASGKC01. Next base: position 1,332,495 of record JASGKC010000001.1, read on the forward strand.
CTGCCGGTCATCAACAAGAAGGCCGTCGAATACGCCGTCATGACCGGCATCGCGCTCGGCTGCGAGATCGCCTCCTTCACCAAGTGGGACCGCAAGAGCTACTACTACCCCGACCTCCCGAAGAACTACCAGATCAGCCAGTACGACCTGCCGCTCTGCAAGGAAGGCAAGTTCGATCTGATCGACGACGCCGACGGCTCGGTCACGCCCATCCGCATCCGCCGCGCGCACCTCGAAGAAGACGCCGGCAAGCTGCTGCACGAGGCGCCGGGCGGATACCACATCGATCACAGCATCGTCGACCTCAACCGCGCCGGCACGCCGCTGCTGGAAATCGTCACCGAGCCCGACTTCAAGTCGCCGCGCCAGGTCGCGCTGTTCGCGAAGGAGCTCCAGAAGCTCGTGCAGTTCCTCGGCGTCAGCGAGGGCCAGATGCAGCTCGGCCACATGCGGTTCGAGCCGAACATCAACGTCCACATCACCGACGAGTCAGGCAAGGTCCACAAGACCGCGATCACCGAGATCAAGAACCTCAACAGCTTCGACGTCGTCGAGAAGGCCACCGCGTACGAAGTGCAGCGGCAAATCAAGGAATTCGAAGCCACCGGCAACCTCGGCCGCAAGAGCACGTACGGCTGGGACGACGCCACGCAAACCACCTTCCACCAGCGCGACAAGGAAGAAAGCGCCGACTACCGCTACTTCCCCGACCCCGATCTCGTGCCGGTGGAAGTCGACGCGAAGTGGCTGAGCGAACTCAAGGCCCAGATCGGCGAACTGCCCCGCGCCCGTCGCGAGCGGTACATGAAGACGCTCGGCCTGAACGAGAAGGAAGCCGCCACGCTGCTGGCCGACAAGTTCAGCGGCGACTTCTTCGACGGCCTCGTGAAAGCGGGCGTCGAAACGAAGCGCGCCGTGCGCTCATGGAAGCGCTGCGCGAACTCTGCAACGATCGCACGGTGAAGCTGAGCGAGCTCGGCGTCGACAACGCGTTCGTCGCCGGCGTCGGGCAGCTCGTGCAACAGAACAAGATCGCCGCGAGCAAAGAGATCGCGAAGCAGCTCATCACGGCCGCGCTGTCGGACGGATCGACCGGCACTGCGGAGGCGCTCGCCCAGAAGCTGGGCCTCATCCAGAGCAGCGACACCGGCGCGGTGGATGCCGCGATTGATGCGGTGCTGGCCACCAACCCGCCCGGCCTCGCCGACTACAAGGGCGGCAAACAGTCCGCCATCGGCTCGCTGATCGGCCTGGTGATGAAGCAGTCCAAGGGCCTGAACCCCAAAGTCGTCGGCGAACGCCTGCGCGAAGCTGGGCTGAGCGAACAGACCTTGCCACGAATCGCACGAATGAACACGAATTGAATCGGAGCCGGCTCATTTTCGGGGTGGCGACTTCAGTCGCCGCCGGTCGAGCAGGGAACCTCCTTCGTGGCATGGACGTCCCGTCCATGGACTCGCGCAGCGAGCACGCGGCGTGAGCCGCGTTCAACAAAGAGAAAACATCAGGCGGCTCGCGATTGAAGGTCGCACGACGCACGTCCTCCGCTGAATCGAGCTAACGCTCGATGCCGGCTGCGCCGGTCCATGGGCTGGAAGCCCATGCCACGACAGACGAGATGTCCCAACACTATGCCGCCGACACCACCATTCCGCGCACGCGCCCTGGCCCCAACCCTCGGCCCGCCGGGCGCTTCTCGGCCGAACGGAGTGCTGACCTGGTGTTTTTCATTCCGGGACATTTTGGGACATCCGGGCCACTCCGCTTTCGCAGCGGAAGCATTGCTCGGTTTCGGTTGCCAAAGATCAACGCGCACCCGGTAGTATGACAAGTGGGTCCGCGTGGTCGTCAAGATCGAAAATCGGCGGGCGACCAGTTGCGGTATCGCTCAGAGCAACTTCATCTCCTGATGCCAACAAGGCTGGACAGAAGCCGGCTTTCTAAATGCAATTTACTTGCAAGTGGGCCGTGGGCTGCTACGATCATCGCGTGCGGCTTCGAGGCGTCATTGCCATTCTCCTTGTGTTGATGGTGACCTTCGTCACCTCCGGCGCCGCACGCACCATTCACGAGGCGCTCGACCATCGCCAATTGGTCGACAGCCACCGCGAGATGGGGGATGTCGAACGCGACGCGTGTGCAATTGTCGCGTCCGGCGAGTCCGACGTGCCATGTCCAGCGGACCACCCGCCATCGGGTCATCATGGGCACGAGGATCAGCACTGCCTGCTTTGCCAAGCGCTGGCCGCACTGGGGAAGCTGACTCATGCGCCTCCGCTTGTGGCCGCCTTGATCGACCAGGCCGTGCTTTCCGCACGACTCCTTCCGCCTTCTGACTGCACCCACGTCGAGCCCATCGGGCTCAACCTCGCCGCGCCGCGCGGCCCTCCGATCGGCTGATCCCCGCCCCATTTCCGACGTCCGTTCGCTTTGCTGCCCGTTCTCGCGTGCACGCCCGGCGCGACGTCCCGTCGCCCATCACCGTATTGCAGAACGATTCCGAGTCACGCGGAGGGCATCGCCCATGCGTTGTCGCGCATTCACGCTTGTCGAGTTGCTGGTTGTCATTGGCATTATCGCGCTGCTCATCAGTGTCCTGTTGCCAGTGTTAGGCAAGGCGCGGCGTGAAGCCGGCCGCGCCAAGTGTCTGAGCAACGTGCGAAACATGCAGATCGCCCAGTGGTTGTACGTCTTGGACAACCGGGGCTGGCTGATCCAAGGCGGCATGGCGCATGGCGGCGTGCATGCCGACGAGCAGATCACGTGGTTCAACACGCTGAACCGCTACTACCAGAACCGGTTGCTTCCGCGTTGCCCGTCCGACTTCAGCGCGTATTGGGACACGCCGGTGTCGGTCAGCAGCACGCAGTTGAGGCGCGTGAGCTACGGGATCAACGGTTTCCTCGATCGCGATCTGTGTCCGTGGGGGCCGGGGTTCGCGCCGGTCCCGTCGGGCGGGTTGTACACCAAGATCGAGCAGGTCCGCCGGCCGGCCGAGGTGATCCAGTTTCTTGAGATGAGTTACACCGGCTCGTATGCGGGTGCGGACCATGTGCATCCGAATCTGTTTGCGGCCGCGACAACACCGGACGCTGCCATCCCCGGCAAGGTGGCCGTTCAGATTCAGATCAACGCTCACGGCGGCAATGTGGCCTGGGACGCGCGTGCCAACTACGGCTTTCTCGATGGTCACGCCGCGTCGATGACGCTGCGCGACGTCTTCCAAAGTCTCTACGTCAACAAGTTCGATCCGGCTTCCCCGCAACCTCGGCCGTAGCGGCCGGGGACCACAAGGGAACCATCACTACTCGCTCCCCAGGAGGGGAGCAGAAAGGTCTGCCATGCTTCTTTCTCGATCTGTTTTGGTCATTGCCGTGGCCTCTGCGCTGCCGGCCCTGATCCTGGTGTCGTCGGCTTCGGCGCACTTCGATTTCACGCCCCGCGTCGAGGCCGGAAAGGTCGTCACCGGAGGCCACGACGACGAGGCCGGCGTGGATGTCGACGTGCTCCGCGTCGGCGGCTACGACTTCGGCGAGACCCCCGGCGATCCCTACAACATCGGCGACCCAGGCTTCAACACCATGGGCGCCAGCAGCTTCGGCGCCGGCACGCAACTGCGGCTACAGGCGCTTCCGGTGGACGGCAAGTACATCCGCTACTGGGACGGGAGCGGTACGCCGAACTTCGGCCCGGCGCCGTCCGGCGTGACAGTCGGGCTTGCCGGCTCGCCGAGCCGATTCGTGACGTTCGCCGACAGCAGTGCGACCTACACGCCGTCGTCGACTACGAATCTCCTCGTCGGCAGCTTCGCCAGCAACGGCGCGCTGCACGTCCACCTAACGAGCTCGATCTTCAAAGACGGGCTTCAGGTCGACGGCTCCGTGCCGAGCGGCGCGTATCTGATCTCCTTCGAGCTTGCCAACCTCACAAGCTCCAACGGGGCGACCGGCGTGTCCGCGTCTGAACCGCTGTTGGTGATCTACAACAACGGTCTGACCGAAGAGCAGCATGACGCCGCCATCGACTTCGCTCAGGCGAGCTACGTGCCCGAACCGGCAACGCTCTGCGGCCTGACGATGGGAGGACTACTGCTGGGTCGTCGACGTCGGCAGGTCTGAGTGTTCCAGTCGCATTCGTTGGACGGTCATTCCTGATCTCCGGATGGTGGAAGTACGCCGCGTGAGTTGCTTCGCGCCATGGCTCTTCCATCCATCCGGAGATCGGTTGCAGTGGCGGCGAATCGACCAAGATGGCAGGTGCTGTGGCCGCTTGCTCACCCCATCCGATCCCGCTTCTCCAGTGCCTGCTTGATCCTGTTCCCCCACACAGCGCCGAACACCGAGAAAATCTCCATCACGATCACCACCGACAGCGTCTTCTGCCAGTCGTGCGGGGTGACGACGAAGTAGAAGATCGCCGCGCACACCAGCACGAAGGCTTGCGTCGGCAGAAACCGCTTCTTGTAAAGCTCCCACATCGGCTCGATGCCTCGGGCAAAGGTTTGACGGGTCGGGGCGGCGGTCCTATCGTTCGCGCTCGGCTGGGTTGCTACAACCCGATTCGTTCGACGGACCGTCTACCGGTCGTAAGCATAAGGAGATTCTCGTCATGCCCGCAACGCACAAGCCCCTGTCGTATCCGACCAACGCGCTCGAGCCGAACATCGACGCCACGACGATGGAGATCCATCACGGCCGGCACTACAAGGCGTATGTCGACAACTACAACAAGGCCCTGGAAGGGCATGGCGAACTGCTGGCCAAGCCGGTCGAGCAGGTGATCGCCAACAATTGCGCGGCCGTCCCGGACGCCGCCAAGACCGCTGTCCGCAACAACGGCGGCGGCGCGGTCAACCATGAGCTGTTCTGGGAAATCATCGCCCCGGGCGGCACCGGCATCCCGACCGGCAATCTCGGCGCGGCCATCACGGCCGCCTTCGGCAGCTTCGACAACTTCAAGGCCCAGTTCGCCGACGCCGCCATGAAGCGCTTCGGCTCCGGCTGGGCGTGGCTCGTGAAGTCGGGCGGCACGCTCGCCATCACCAGCACTCCCAACCAGGACAGCCCGCTGATGGAAGGCAAAACGCCGATCCTTGGCCTGGACGTGTGGGAGCATGCCTATTACCTGAAGTACCAGAACAAGCGCGCCGACTACATCGCCGCGTTCTGGAACGTGGTGAACTGGAAGGTCGCCGAAGAGAAGTTCAACGCGGCGAAGTGATTCATCCTTCGTCGCTTCGACGAAGCAAAGCACACAAGCCACGAATCTCACGAATCGTCACGAATTCTTAGCTGGAATTCGTGACGATTCGTGTGATTCGTGGCTCTTTCTTTTGTCGGGCTACATTGCGTCCGATTTTCGCGGTTAAAAGATCGACATGACCGAGACGCAGACGAAGATCGCGAAGATCGTGCCCGTACTGGAAGCCGCCAGTGCCGATGCCGCCGTGTTCTGGACGCGGGCGAACTTCGCGTGGATCACGGGCGGGCGTGACAACCACGTGGGGCGGGCGAACCCGGTCGGTGTGGCGGGCATCGTCGTGGCGAAGTCGGGCAAGGCGACGTGCATCACCAGCACGATCGAAGGGCCACGCTATCGCGAGGAAGCGCTCGCGGGGCTGGGCATCGACGTCGTCGAAGTGCCGTGGTGGGACATTGAATCTGCGAAGAGGATCGCGCGCGATGTCATCGGCGATCCGTCGCGCACGGTGGCCGACTTCGACCAGTACGGGCTCGGTTGGAAGCCGATCCCGGCCGAGTTGCTGAAGCTGCGTCAGACGCTGACGCCCGACGAGATCGCGCGGTATCGCACTGGCGCGACGATCGCGCGCGACGCGATCGAAGCCGTCGCTCGCGAGACGAAGCCGGGCCTCACCGAGCGCGAACTGGCGGGCCGGCTGGACTACGAGTGTCGCCGGCGCGGCGGGCATGCGCTGACGATCCTCATCGCTGTCGATGAACGTCTCTGGAAGTACCGTCACCCGATTCCGACCGATCGCGCGATGAAGCAGGTCGCGATGCTCGTGGTCGGTTGCGAGCACGCGGGGCTGATTACGAGCGTCACGCGGTTCATCCATGCCGGGCCGATCTCGAGCGACTTGCAGCGCCGCGTGCAGGCGGTCGCGGACATCGACGCGGCCGCCATCCTCGGCACGTGGCCGGGGCGGAAGTTGAAGGAAGTGTTCGCCGACATCCAGGCTGCGTACGCGCGAACGGGCTTCGACGACGAATGGAAGAACCACCACCAGGGCGGCGCGACCGGCTACGCGCCGCGCGAGCAACTGGCGAATCCGTCGGTCGAACGCGTCGTCGAATTGAACCAGGCCTTCGCGTGGAACCCGAGCATCCCGGGGTACAAGGGCGAAGACACAACCCTGCTGACCGAAGCGGGCGTCGAGGTGATGACGGCGCACACGAAGCTGTTTCCGACGGTGATCGGCCGAGCCGGAGATCGCACGCTGCCGCGCGCGGGCGTGCTGGAGGTGTGAGCCTCTTCGACTCAAGAGCAGCGGCTTCTGGTTCCCTCTCCCGGTGTACCGGGAGAGGGAGTAAAGCCTGTCCGTCGTCACGTGTTCACTTCTTCCGCAGGAACCCCACAACCAACCCCGCGATGCCGCTGCCGCTGGCGGGAAGGCGTTCGGTGACCATTTTTTTTCCGATCTCGTAGAGCTGGTCGGCCAGTTGCTGGGTCTTGTCGGCGCCGCCGCGGATCATCGCGGCGACGTCGGCCATGCCGGTGAATTGCAGGATCAGCGCGGCCGCGATCGCGAGGGCGGCGATCGTCGCCATCGTCTTCACGAATTGCCGGAACGCGTAGCCGAGCACGAACGCGGCGAAGAAGCTCGCGCCCATCTTCGCGAGCGTGGGGGAGAAGTTGTCGTAGAACCAGCGCGCTTGGACGGCCGCGTCGGTCTTCACGCTTTCGACCTTGGTGCGGATTTGCTCGGACGACCAGCCCTTGGTCATCCCTTCTTTCTTGATATCTTCGATCTTGGCCGGCACATCGGTGTTGGCGGCGGTGGCCATCGGGTTCGGCTGCACGCGGCCGACGACCATCCCGCCGGCGCCGACGAGCACGGCCACGATCGACAGCGTCACGAGCAGCCGCCGCCAGATGGCCATGCCGTTGTAGTGGTGCCGGACGTAGCCGAACAGACCGATGCGTCCGTCGTCGGTGTTGTCGTCTGCCATGAGCGCGATTCTATCGTGCGGAAGTGGAGTTGTGCGCCGCGATCGCGCTTCGAATCGGCTGTCGATTTCGGATCGGGTACGCCGAAACCACGGAGCCCACGGAGAGCACAGAGTACACGGAGGAGGAGGAGGATTGGATCGAGGTCTGCTTAGCCTTACTCCTCTCGACCTGCTCCATTGTCGTCTCAGTGAACTCGGTGCTCTCTGTGTGCTCCGTGCTTGTTTTGGAGTCGAATCCCAATGCGATCAAAAGAGAACAGGGTGCGCATCGCGCACCCTGCGTGTGAACCAACTTGACGTTCGCGTTCAGCGCTTCTTGCCGAAGAGCATGCCGACGACGAAGAGGACGAGGGCCAGCACCGCGCCGCCGCCGAGGACGTAGAAGTACGGATTCGGCTTCGAGGTGCCGTCGACAAGGACGGGCTTGAGGAGGCCTTCATTCGCGGCGCCACCCAGGCCGGTTGCGAGGGCGAGCAGGGCGACGACGGCGATCAGGCTGGCCGCGAGCGCGGCGCCGGCGAAGGCGGGCGCGAGCGGGTCGGCGGCTTCGACGACGAGCGGGCCGCCACGGACGGGCGCGCCGCCGACGAGGGCCGGGCCGCTGACGGCACCGGCGCGGGAGCCGCCGGACTCGATTTCGCCGAGGACGGGTTCACCGAGGCTGGTGTCGTCGCGTTCGCGCGAGAGGTCGAGCAGGCCCGAGCCGGAGCCCATCGCTTCGAGATTGACGTTGTCGCCGAACGAGCCGGAGACGGCGGTCGCCGCGGACGGGTCGGCGGCGTTGCTTTCATCGCCGAGCACGTTGATGCCGGTCGCGGTGCCGGCCTTGGTTCCGGACTTCGTACCGCTGAGGCTGGCTGCGCCGAGCGAGCCGCCCAGGCTTCCGCCGAGCGAGCCGGCCATCGGGATGCTGGTGCCGGTGTTGCTGGCCGAGAGGCCGATGTCGGCGGCGGTGTCGTCTTTCGAGAGCGGCGAACCCGAGCCGGTGTCGGCCAAGCCGATCATTGAGCCGGACGACGTGCCGCTGGCCGAGTCGGCGAGGCCGAGCGGGCCGCCGGTGTCGGACGGGCCGAGGTCCAAGCCGCTGCCGCCGCCGGTGTCGATCCCCATCTCGCCCTTGAGGGCTTCGACTTGGTCGGCCTTGTACATGACGCGGGCGCCGTCGCGGAACTCGCGCAGCTTGCCTTCGCGGGTGAGTTGCTTGATGTCTTCTGCACTGCGGCCGAGCGCCTGCTGCGTTTCCTCGGCGGTATAGAACATCTTGGCCATCATCGGTGCGTTCCTCGCAGGGGGCTTACGATGTCGTTCTGAAGGTGTCGATTCGACGGTCCGGACGGACGATGAAATCCAACCGACTGTCGGCGCGGAGCCTCCGCTCAGGCTGGGGATTGTAGCAGAGGCGTCGCGTAGGCCAAAATCGATCTGCGGAAGTGGCAGGGAGGGGAATTGCGAATTGCCGATTTCGAAATGCGAATTGAGGAAGGGCGGCAACTGCCTTTGCCTTCGTTTCGCAATTCGAAATTCGCAATTCGAAATGGACGAGTACGATGAGTGAATGGATCGCTCGGATCGTCCCCGCAATCGGCTCGCGAATCTTCCGAAGGTGAAGGCCGCGCTTTCGCGGCCGGCTCAGCCGTTCGAGCCGGTGTGTGCGGTGTTTCGTCGGCATCTGCACGAGCAGAAGCTCAAATTCACGCCCGAACGGGCGATGATCCTGGATGCCGCCCTGCGGACCGAAGGGCTATTCAGCGCTGAAATGCTGGCCGACAGCCTGCGCGACGCGGGTCATCGGGCCAGCCGGGCGACGGTGTATCGCACGCTGACACACCTGCACGACGCGGGAATCCTTAAGCAGGTCTTTTTCGACAACAAGCAGAGCTACTTCGAAGTGATCGCGGGCGGGCAGGAAAACGACCACCTGATCTGCGTGCAGACCGGGCGGGTCATTCAGTTCCAGAGCGAGCGGCTGCGACAGCTACGCGACGAGATCTGCCGTGAGCACGGCTTTGATCCAATCAATCATCAGTTTCAGATCTATGGATTGTCTCCGGAGGCGCGGAAGCAAACGCAGTCCGGGAAGGCGTCGGATGACTAGCCGACACGGTGGTTCTTCAATCACGATTCTTGCTTATTCCTAGCAGAGTGCCACGAAAGTAGCGACAGTTAGGACAAGAATGCGCCACTTCACTTCCGTCAGGAACTGGAAGCTGATATAAGTGGGCGAGATCATTCAGCGAAGTGTGCCCCACGGTCGCGAGGCAGGCAAGAAAAAACCGCTCAAACGTCAGCGGGTGATGTTCCCCGCCTACCATCAATAAATCGATGAGCATTGATAAGACGCGGAGCAAAAGAGAGATTTTCGGACAACTACACTCCTTCCGCAAACGTATGTTTGAAGTGGGAGACGGGACAGGGCAAGAAAATCGAAGCGGTGGAACGAATCCCGTTCCGCAGGCGTTCAGGAATTATGTGGTACTTCGCAGGCGGTGTGTATGCCCGCCCGGGCTTTGGTTGGGAGGAACCAAGTCTGTCACGTCGGCCGCTTCCGGCGTGGGCGATGAGCAGAACGGAGTTCAACTGTGACTAATCCCCTTGGAAAGGACATGCGCTCGCTCGACGAGATGCTGTCCGATGTGGCTTCGTCTACTCGCTCCAACAGTCTGGCCGTCGCATCGACGATGCCGGGCGGGGCGCTGCGAGTGGTGCGGCCGGCCGGTGTCGGCACGAGCTATGCCCGCCTTTACACACAGTCGGGTCAGTTCGTCGACAGCGTCACCTGGGCCGCCATCCTGACCGGCAAGCCGGTCCACTCGACTTCGTACTTCGCCCAGCACCCCGAAAACCGCCAGGCCTACCAGAGCCAGTGGCTCGCCCGCTTCGGCTATGCCGTCGGCGTGTCGGTGCCGCTCACGGCGCCGGTGCTGCCGGGCTACCCCGGTGCGATCATCGCGCTGCGCGGTCTGGGTCAGCCGGACTACACGCCGCGCGAGATCGAACAGCTCGCCGACGCCGCCCGGGAGTTCGACACGATCCATCACGACACGATGGGCTCGATCCGCTCCAGCCCGACCCAGCGACTGTTCATCGCGACCGAAGGCCCGCGCTTCCTCGGCCGCTCGCCGGCCGCGGCGGGCATCGATGCGACGCTGGCCGACCAGATCGAGCGCCTCGCCGCCGAACGGCTGGCGTTGGAAGTGCCATCGGACAACACCGGCGGCGATCGCGTCCTGCTCGCCGACAGCCATGGCGAAAACCACCCGTTCCGCGTCGTCACCTACGCGAGCTACCCGGCCCTGTCGCAAGGCAAGGTCGTGCTGATCGCCCGCGTGCCCGACTGGAGCGAATGGCTCACGCTGACCGCTGACGACTTCAGCGCCGACGAAGAAGTCGCCCGGCTTCTCCCCGCGTTCAAGTTCATGATGGAGAAGTACCCGGAAGGCATCACGCTTCGGAACATCGCCAAGAGCGTGCACCTGAGCCCGTTCCACTTCCATCGCCGGTTCACGCAGCAACTGGGCATCACGCCCAAGCACTACCTGTTCGATTGCCAGGTCGCCAAGGCGGAAGAGTTGCTGCTGTCGGGCACGCATGAGCTGGAACAGATCGCCAAGCTGTGCGGCTTCGCGCATCAGAGCCACTTCACCAGCCGCTTCAAGCAAGCGACCGGCCTGACGCCGACCCGTTGGCGCCGGATGAAGATGAACGTGATGAAACCGACCGGCGTCCGCCGGGAGGTGTGACGCCAGGCGTTGACCGACCCGAAGCGTGGATGGTAGAGGGTGGATCGTGAATGGTGAGTCGGCTTCAGGCTGACTACCATCGACCGGCCACTATCTACCATCCACGCTTTCTTGTTTTCGGAGGCGAGCAATGAAACCCTGGCTCATCACGACGGTCGCATCGGTTGTGTTTGTCGGCGCGCTGGTCGGCATCAAGTTCGCGGCCGCCGATGCCGCGAAACGCGACCCGGAATTGACGCCACAGGCCGCGGCTCCGGCTCGTCCGACGCCGGAAGCGTCCAACGGCAAGAAGTACACCGCGCCGCCGGAGATGAAGATCGACGTCAATAAGACGTACACCGCCACCATCGACACCAACCGCGGGACGATCGTGCTGTCGCTTTTCGCGAAAGACGCGCCCAAGACAGTCAACAGTTTCGTGTTCCTCGCGCGAGAAGTTCTACGACGGCGTCATCTTCCACCGCGTGATTCCGGGCTTCATGATCCAGGGCGGCGACCCCACCGGCACCGGCCGTGGTGGGCCGGGGTATGAATTCGACAACGAAAACCAGGATAGCAAGCACGGCTTCGGCCCCGGCACGCTGGCGATGGCCAACGCCGGCCCGAACACCAACGGCAGCCAGTTCTTCATCGTCGACGGCAACGGCGCCGCCCACCTCGGCGCCGCCAGCTACACCATCTTTGGCGAAGTGAAGGAAGGCCAACCCATCGTCACCGCGATCGCGAGCACCCCGCGAGACGCGCGCGACCGCCCGAATGACGACGTCGTCATCAAGCAGATCACGATCGAAGAGAAGTGAGCCGATCGTGGTCGGAGGCGTTTGACGCGCGGGCGAAGAGAAGCGCCGCGCGGCTCTGGAAGTGCGTCCCGAACTCGCGGTTCACGGCCATATCTGCGCACCAGGAGTGGCCGCGAACTCGCTTACGCTGCGTCGTTGAACGAAAACCGGCGGATTCTGAATCCCGTGCCCTGGTCCACTCGTCTGATATAGTCGGCATCTGCCGAAAGGGGCTTTCATGCGCGTCGCCCTCGCACTGCTGACCCTGATTCTGGCACTGCTGTGCACGAACGCCCGTGCCGAGCACACGGTCGTCACGCTCGCGTCTCCCACAACCGGGCCGTGGAAGGGCTTCGCACCGGGCGATTTCGTCGTCTTCAAAAGCACCGCATGGGACACCGGCGCGACCTTCCGCCGGGAAATGCTGCTCGGCCTCAATGGCGAGGGCAAAGCCGTCATTGGCTTCAGTCGCGGCAACTCCGCCGACGGTCCATGGGCGCAGGCGACGACGCAACTCCGCGCGACCGACGACCCGGCCACGCCGGCCAACTCGCTCGGGCGAAAGTCGTTCACCGTCGATGAGAAGACGTACGACTGCGAAGGCGTCCAATGGTTCGAAGTGAAACCCGAGGGGCAGACCACCACCGAACGCTGGACCGACACCGCGACGGGCCTGCGCGTGCAGAGCACGAGAAAGGTGATGAAGCCCGAGGGCGTCGAATTGGTCGAAGAACGGCTGGAGCGCGTGACGCCGTTCGAGATCGGCGAAACGACGGTCGACATGGCCGTGTACCTCTCAACCACTACCCGCAACGGCGCGATCGCCATGAGCCGCCGAACGGCGTTCAGCGAATCCGTCCCCGGCCGACGCGTGGCCTACGCCCGCTGGGTGGGCGAAGTGCCGGGGACGCGGTACGCGGTGGATGAGACCGTGGTGGCGATGGGGAAGAATGTCGAGGCCATGGAGAAACTGACAGGGCTGGAATCGACGACCAAGCCGGCCACGCCGTGACACTGCGGGATTGGGATTGACCGATGGCGCTGATCGGTCGATAATCCATCTAGGCAATCTAGCCAGAAAAGGTGCGCGATGACGTGGAATCTGTCAGAGGCAAAGAACAAGCTGAGCGAGGTGCTGGATCGTGTCGAGGCGGAAGGGCCCCAGACTATCGAGCGCCGGGGCGAGCGATTCGTTGTAGTCGCGGCTCACGATTACGAGAAACGCACCGGACGCGCCGCCAGCTTTAAGGCATGGTTGATGTCCGGTCCAAGCTTGGGCGGTGTGGACCTTGAACGCGATCGGTCGCGCTCGCGCGAGATCAAGCTGTGAATTACCTCATCGACACCAACGTGCTATCCGAGCTTCGCAAGCCGAACTGCCATCCGGCGGTGATGCGGCTGGTCTCGTCGCTCGATGAGGAATCGCTTTACCTCAGCGTCATCACGGTCGGCGAACTCGCCCGCGGCATCGGGAAACTCGCACGCGGAAGGAAGCGGACCGAACTCGAGAAATGGTTCGATCAGATCGATGGTCAGTTCGGCGATCGCGTCTTGTCGATCGACGCGGGCACCGCACGTCTCTGGGGCGAAGTTTCCGTCCGAGCCGAAAAGAAGGGTCGAAGCATCCCCGCGGTCGACGGTTTGATCGCTGCGTGTGCCCTGCGTCACAACTGCGTGCTGCTGACCCGGAACACGGACGACTTCGAACACACGGGAGCCAACCTGCTCAATCCATGGACGGCCTGAACGTTTGATTCACGGGAACAGTCCCTTCATCCGGTGTGCCTCCGCCACCCGGCCGATGCCGATGCCATACGCGGCCGTGCGGTAATCGCAGTCGCGCTCGTTGGCCAGCGCGTCCACGCGTTCGAAGCTGCGCTCCATGATCTTCAGCAGTTCCTGGTCGACGCGCGGCTTGTCCCAGAAGTAGTTGTCCATGCCCTGCACCCACTCGAAGTAGCTGACGGTCACGCCGCCGGCGTTGGCGAGGATGTCGGGCAGGACGGTGATGCCGCGGTCTTTCAGGATGTCGTCGGCGGTCGGCGTGGTCGGGCCGTTCGCGGCTTCCACGAGCGTCTGCGCTTTGATCTCCGGCGCGATCTCCTCGGTGATCGTGCTCTCCATTGCGGCCGGGATCAGCACGTCGCACATGCAGGTGAGCAGTTCTTCGTTGGTGATCTGCTCGCCCTCGGGGCAGTCGGTGAGCTTGCCGGTCTCGCGGACGAAGCGGCCCGCGGCGTCGATGTCGATTCCCTTTTCGTTGTAGATGCCGCCGAACTTGTCGCTGACGGCGATGATGTTCGCGCCGAGTTCGTCGAGCAGTTTCGCGGCGTGGAAGCCGACATTGCCGAAGCCTTGGATCGCGATGCGCACGCCTTCGAGCGATTTGCCGAGCGTGCTGTAGAACTTGCGGAGCACATACATCACACCGCGGCCGGTCGCTTCTTCGCGGCCGACGCTGCCGCCGAGGCTGACCGGCTTGCCCGTGACGACGCCGAGCTCCTGATGGCCCACCATCATGCTGTAGGTGTCGAGCAGCCAGGCCATCACTTGTGCGTCGGTGCCGGCGTCGGGCGCCGGGATGTCGCGATCCGGGCCGATCAGCGGGAGAATCTCGCTCGTGTAGCGGCGCGTGAGTCGTTCCTTTTCACCGGCGGACAACGCGCGCGGGTCACAGACGATACCGCCCTTCGCACCGCCATAGGGCAGGCCCACCAGCGCGTTCTTCCACGTCTGGAGCATGGCTAGCGCCATCACTTCGTCACGGTTTACGTTCAGGTCGTACCGCAACCCGCCCTTGAAGGGTCCGAGCGTGTTGTTGTGCTGGACGCGGTAGCCGGTGAAGGTCTGGTATTTGCCGTTATCCATGCGGATCGGACAACTGACCGTGAGCACGCGCCGCGGCGACGCGAGCATCGAACGCATCTGCTCGTCGAGCTTCAGTTCGTCGTACACCTTGTTGAAGTAGGTGTTGGCATTCTGCCAGAACTTGGCGTGACGGGTTTCGGTGGCGGCGAGTCGGTCGGTGAGGTGACTCATACCGGTATATCGACATGCCGCGAGCATTCACGCAAGTATCGACGGGCGCAAGGGTGCGGGCGATCGTCGGAGCGGGGAGACTTCCCACTGAGACAATCGCCCGCATTGTTTGATACAAATGCCGATGGCGTTGCAGGTTAGAGGCTGCGGCCGTTCAGGCTCAGGGCGTCGGGTTGGCCCGATTCGATCTGCTGCTTGAACCGCGACAAATCGTCCTTGATCTGCTGATTGGGCTCTTCGCCGAAGAGTTTCGCGACCACGCTGCCGAGCCGGCCGGCCGGCGGAATGTAATCGAGCACGACCTTCACTTCGGTCTGCCCGTTGCCAAGGTCGCGGAAACGCACGCTGCCGGAGTTGTCGACGTCGGCCTCACCGACGCTGCGCCACGCGATCACGCGGCCGGGGTCTTCGTTGATGATCTCGGCGTCCCATTCGACGCTGAAGTTCAGCGGTGCCTTCGCCACCCAGTGCGAACGCTGGTCATCGATCACACGCACTTCCTTCAGATGCCCCATGAACTGCGGCAACTTCGAGAAGTCGCGCCAATACAGATACAGGTCCTCGGGCGATTTCTGAATCGTGATCGACTGCTCGACGTGGATGGACCGCTTGTTGTAGGTGCTCGGGTCGGCGCTCGCTTGATTGGGGTCGCGATCCGACTTGTTCGTGTTCAGGCCCAACGCGCTGTAGAGCGCGCAATAACCGGACAGGCCGCGATAGAGCAGGGCGGCACCGGCGACCGTGCGCGTCAAGCCGCGGCCGCGAATGAGGTTGGGCAGGCCGGTCACGAGCAGCAGTGCGCCGCGCCGATCGACAGGTTCCGTTCCATGTGGCCGACGTTCGTGGGGTGAGCCGATTGGGTTTGTTCCTGAGACATCATCATCGCTCCTTTGGTGTTGAGCGTGATGATTGCAGGACGCGTCAGTCCGTCCGATCGGAGAACGGATGAGGCGGTTGTGGGGTTTCCTTAGGGGGTTTGCGTCGGGAAGGGCTAGACAAACCGAGCGGCAACGTCGGCGATCGAATCGACGACCGCATCGGGTGTTTCGTCAGCAGCGCGAGGCCGCTGCCGGCCACTGCCGCCTTGACGGACGTGGATGGTGGCCATGCCCAGCTTGCGGGCCGGGGCGACGTCGTTGTCGATGCGGTCGCCGACCATGACGGCTTCGCTCGGCTCACAACCGGCCTTGCGCAGCGCGAGTTGGAAGATGGCCGGGTCCGGCTTCATCACGCCCGCCTCGGCCGATCCGACGCAGACGGAAATCAACTCGCCCCAGCCATGCCCGCACAGGCGTTCCCACGTACCCAGCGACTGGTTGGCGATGATGCCGAGCCTGTACCGCGGCGCGAGGGCTCGCAGCACATCGCCTGCTCCGGCGTGGGGCTTTTCGAGCTTGTGATCCCAACCGCTGCTAAGCCGAGCGAGTTCCGCGCATTCGTCGGCGTCCTGCGCAAGGCCCTTGCAGACCGTCAGCCACTGCTTCGGCTCGAAGCGTTCGCAGGCGTCGTTGTAGAGCGTCCAGATGGCGGCCTTGGCGATCGGTCGTCCTCGACGCTCCGACAGCATCGAAGCGAGGTGCGTGAACCGTTCATCCCACGACCCCGTCTCATCGAGCAGCGTGTAGCCGACGTCGAAGAAGATCCACTTGGCGTTGGAGAAGCGAGGGTTCACGATCGACAAGTCTTCTTGTGTAGTCGCCGCAAGCTGGCGGCGACCCTTGTGCGGGCTTGCTCGCGAGATTTCTCAGAATTGCTCTGTAGCAACCAAGTCTTCCAGCGTCTCACGACGCCGAATCAGCTGCGCGTTCTTCCCGTCGACCAGCACTTCGGCCGCACGCGGGCGGTTGTTGTAGTTGCTGCTCATCGCGAAGCCGTACGCGCCGGCCGTGTAAATCGCCAGCAGGTCGCCGCGCTTCGTGGGCGGCAGGATGCGGTCCTTCGCCTGGTAGTCGCCCGACTCGCAGATCGGCCCGACCACGTCCACCTTCTCGGCGTTCTCGGGCACGTAGTCCTCGCGCCGCGGCGTGGGCACGTTCGTCGGCCAGACGTAGTGGTAGCCCTCGTACAGCGTCGGCCGGATCAGGTCGTTCATGCCGACGTCGGCGATGACGAACTTCTTCTCGCCGCCTTGCTTCCGGTAGAGCACGCGCGTCAGCACGATGCCCGAGTTGCCGCTGATGTACCGGCCCGGCTCGAACGCGATGCGGTACGGCTTGTTCATCAACAGCGGCAGCAGCGCCTTGGCGTGCTCAGTGACGGGCTGGGCCTGGCCCGGGAAACGGTAGTCGACGCCGAACCCGCCGCCGACGTCGAACCACTCGATCTTGTGGCCGCGGGCCATCAGGCGGTCGATCAAGTCGGTCATCTTCGTGACGGCCGTCACGTACGGTTCGATTTCCAGGAGCGGGCTGCCGATGTGGATGTGCACGCCGCCGATGCGGAGGTTCTTCAGCTTGCCGTTGTAGGTTTCGAAGACGCGCTCGGCGCGTTCGATGTCGACGCCGAACTTGGTTTCCTTCTTGCCGGTGGCCGTCTTGGCGTGGGTGCGCGGGTCGACGTCCGGGTTAATACGGACGGCCCCGATCGCCTGCTTGTTCATCTTGCCGGCGACGCGGTCGATGTTTTCGAGTTCTTCTTCGCTTTCGATGTTGAACGCGGCGATGCCCGCGTCGATGGCCATGCGGATTTCGTCGTCGGTCTTGCCGACGCCGGCGAAGATGATCTTCTTCGGATCGCCGCCCGCTTGAAGGGCGCGGTAGAGCTCACCGGCGCTGGTGACGTCGAAGCCGCAGCCTTCGCTGGCCAGCAGCTTGCAGATGTGCAGGTTGCCGCAGCTCTTGATGCTGTAGCAGATGGTCGGCTTGATTGGCGCGAAGGCTTGCGCGATCTGGCGGTAGTGGTGGAGCAGCGTCGCCTTGGAGTAGACGTAGAGCGGTGTCCCGAACCGCTCGGCCAGTTCGCGGGCGGGGATGTCTTCGCAGTAGAGCTCGTCGTTGCGGTAGTTGAAATGATCCATGAATCGATTTCCGATTTTCGATTTCCAATTTCCGATTTGGGCGGAGTGTCCGGAACCCTGTTGCCGAGTCAGTGAAATCGGCAATTGGAAATCGGAAATGGGCAATCCACCAAAACCCGCCGACCCGGCACGACGGTACACGCGTCGGCCGGGCCGGAGCGGAGGGATGATAGCGGAAGAGGGGCGGGTTTTTCGAATGTCGTGATGCGAATCTTCGGTTCGCTCACCCGGCCTCTGTTCTTGTTAGGCTCGGGTCAGGATTCGGAGCGGCTCACGAATCGGCTCAGATGGGCCATGGCGGATGCGGCCACGCCTTTGGCGCTGGTTTCGAAGGGGTATAGTTCTACAGTCGTCCAGCCGTCGAATTGGCTCTGTTCCAAGGCGGCGAAGATCGATCCGAAGTCGATCACGCCTCGACCCGGTGTGAGGTGTTGGTGTACCCTGTTCTGGCCAATGTCCTCCAAGTGGACGTGGGCGATGTCGTGGGGAAACCGGCGGATCACGTCGGCCGGATCATCGCCGACACAGAAGAGGTGGCCGACGTCGCAGTTCATCCGAACGGTCGACTCGGCCGCAAAATGACGCTGCTTGAACTCCATGTACTCGCCCGCCCGCTCGATGAGCAGCCCCGGTTCGGGCTCGACGGCGATTGTCACGCCACATGCCTGTGCGGTGGGAACACAACGGGCTAACGCAGTTGCGAAGCGCTCGTATGCCTCGTTGCGCGAGATCGACCGTCCAATCAGCGGCCCGCCCGGCTGGATCGAGACGGTTTTCGCGCCGAACTCCTGCGCCAGTTCGATCGATCGGATCGTGTGCTGCACACGCACGTCGACCAGCTTCGCATCGTCTTCGATCCACGTCGGGTGATACGTGTCGCCAGCCACGAAGTGCGTGAAGGCGTTGACGTTCGAGACCGCCAGCCCCAAGTCGGCCAGGCGCTTCTTCGTCTCGCGACGACGCTCGGCGCTGAACGTCAGCGGATACGCGTGATGCAGGTCGGCCATCAGTTCGACGGCGCGGTATCCGACCTGGCCGATCGCTTCGATCGACTCGATCAGCGTGTTCTGCTTGAAGGCGTTGGTGGAGAAAGCGAGAGGCATGGGAGAATGACCAATGCTCAAATCCAAATGACCAAAACATGCCATTGGTCATTGGGGCTTGGTCATTGGGATTTCCTAGTACGTGATCCTCATCTTCGGCCGACGCGGGCCGCCGAGGCGTTCGGCCAGGTTCAGCACATTCGGGTTCGAGATCAGCCACAATCCCATCGCGGCCCCGCCGAGGTGCGCGGCCTCGCCGCCGGCGTTGCGGCCGTTGGTGAAGACCGTGAACACCGCGATGCCGATCATCACCCACGCGAACGTCTTCAGCTTCATCGGGATGGGTGGGAACAGCAGTTGGATCATCGCATTGGGGGCGATGCGGGCGGTCGCGATCAGCACGCCGAACACGCCGGCGCTGGCGCCGATCAGCGGCACGCTGCGCTCCATCGGCAGGATGTGCGACGCCTGAATCAGGATGTACATGATCGGCCCGGCGATGCCGCACAGCAGGTAGAACGCCAGATAGCGGCGTCGGCCCAGCAGGCTCTCCACGAACGGCCCGAACATGTAGAGCGCGAACATGTTGAACAGGATGTGCGTGATCGTGGTTGGGTCGTGCAGGAACTGGAACGAGATGAACCGCCAGGCCTGCAACTGCGAGATGGCCTTGTCGAAGGAGAAGTAGCCCCAGTGGTAGAGCAGCCCTTCATAAGGCTGTAGCGCAACGATTCGGCCCGTTTCGTCGACCAACGCCGTCGCCCGGCCCGACTTCATCGTCAGCGCGTTGACGATATAGACGGCGATGTTGATGACGATGATCCACGTGTTGACGGTCCACGCCGACATCGATCCGGCGCGTCGGCCGGCGGTCATCGGGTCGTTGCGGTAGTAGTCTCGGTCTTGAAAGCCCATCTGCCGGTCGAGTGTAGGAGGGCGGGCCGGAATTGCGAGACGGGCGGACGGTTTCCAGTTGCATCGTGCCCCGTCTTGCTCTACGAACACCGTTCCGCGATCGATTCCCGGCCGGTTTGAACGGCCTACAATCGCTCTCGCGTTTTGGAACCGTCTCCGAGAGGAACACCGATGGCCGGCATGACGATCACCGAGAAGATTTTGGCCAAGCATTCAGGCCGCACGACCGTAATCCCGGGCGACAACGTCTGGGTCGGCGTCGATATCCTGATGACCCACGACGTCTGCGGCCCCGGCACCATCGGCATCTTCCACCAGGAGTTCGGCCGGCAGGCGAAGGTATGGGACAAGAGCCGCGTCGTGGTGATCCCCGATCACTACATCTTCACGGCCGACGACAAGTGTCACCGCAACGTGCAGACCCTCCGCGACTTCGTGAAGGAACAGGGCCTGCCGTACTACTACGACCCCGAGTTCGTCAGCATGAACCCGGGCATGCCCAACCCGTATCGCGACCCGACCAAGACCAACTACAAGGGCGTCTGTCACAAGGCGCTGCCCGAAGAAGGGCACATCCGCCCGGGCGAGATCCTACTCGGCACCGACAGCCACACGTGTACAGCCGGCGCGTTCGGGCAGTTCGCGACGGGCGTCGGCAACACCGACGCCGCGTTCACGCTCGGCACCGGCCGCACCTGGCTCAAGGTGCCGGCCACCATGAAGTTCACCTTCCACGGCGAAATCCCGCCTTACCTGACGGCGAAGGACCTCATCCTCGCGGTCATCGGCGAGATCGGCGTCGACGGCGCGACCTACCGCAGCATGTACTTCACCGGCGACGGCATCCGCAGTCTGACCCTCGAAGACCGCATGACGCTGACCAACATGGCCATCGAGGCCGGTGGCAAGAACGGCGTCTGCGATGTCGATGAGAAGACGCTCGAATATGTCCGCGCCCGATCAAACCGTAAGGAATGGGAAGTCGTCACCGAGGACAAGGACGCGAAGTACCACAGCGCCTTCGAGTGGGACCTCGGCACGATGGAGCCGATGGTCGCCAAGCCGCATTCGCCGGACAACAAGGACCTGGCCCGCAACTGCAAGGACGTGAAGCTCGACCAGGCGTACCTGGGCAGTTGCACGGGCGGCAAGATCACCGACATGATCTTCGCGGCCAACATCCTGAAGGGGAACAAGGTCAAGATTAAGACCTGGGTCGTCCCCGGCAGCACCGAAGTTCACGCCGACATGAAGCGGCTGAACCTCCGCGGCGTCGAGAAGGACAGCAACGAGAAGAGCATCGAGGACGTGCTGATGGACGCCGGCTGCACCATGGCCCCCAGCGGCTGCGGCGCCTGTCTCGGCGGCCCGCCCGACACGATGGGCCGGTTGAACGCGCCGCTGACCTGCATCAGCAGCACCAACCGCAACTTCCCCGGCCGCATGGGCGACAAGCGCGCGGGCGTGTATCTCGCGAGCCCGCTGACGGTCGCGGCGAGCGCGCTGACGGGTTTCGTCACTGATCCCCGTGAATTCGTCACTGGGAAGATCGAGACGGGAACGGCAGGGGTAAGGTAAGTTTCGTCGATTCCTCGGATCCGACCCAACCCACCGAACCTGACTTTCTTTTGCCGCTTGCGGCTTAGCGCGGTACACCATTCCGGTGACCGGACGCTAAGCCGCAAGCGGCTTTTCATGGGGAGTCGTGCATGTCCCAACCGCTCGTAATCGCCCATCACATTATGTGGACGTGCTACGGCTGGTGGCTCCCCAACGACCTGCGCGGGTCGACGTCGAACGTCATTCGCAACGACCTCCTGCGCGAACTCGGCGAACTTCACTTCGGGCGCAAGCAAGTTCAGCCCGCAGGAAGGGACATCCGCGCGTTCTACTCAAAAGCGGTTGGCCTGCTTCAGCACGAGCTTCTTCAGTTCACGCAGATGCAGTTTGAAACCGTGGCGAACGCATTCGCAGAGGCGATTGAGCGTCACGCTTACACCTGCTACGCCTGTGTCGTCATGCCCGATCATGTGCATCTGCTGCTTCGCAAACACAAACATCTCGCGGAGGACATGATTGAGCATCTGAAGGATGAGTCGGTCGACGCGATCCGTCGCGCCGGCGTTCGGCCGAGCGATCATCCCGTCTGGACGCAGGGACTCGGATGGAAAGTGTTTCTCGATCATCCGGACGAGGTGCGACGGACGATCTCGTACATCGAGCGGAATCCGGATTCGTGGCGCTTGCCGAGGCAGAAGTACGATTGGGTCAAACCGTATGACGGGTGGCCGCTGCATCCGGGGCACAGTCCGAATTCGCCGTATGTGAAAGCGCTGCGTGCTGCGGGGAGATATCCGCGCTAAGCCGCAAGCGGCACGCGCCAAGCCGCTTGCGGCTTAGCGTCCGCGATCCCAATCAATCGCTCGACGCTTCGAAAGAACATGCCCGACCCCACCTCCATCTCCTGCCTAGAAGTCTGGGGCGGCAACGAGCCCGTCGACGCTGCGGTGAAGGTGCCCGGGCTCGACGTGTTCGTCTACAGCGTCCCGTTTGAGAATGCCGCTGCCGGCGGGGACGTGCACTTCGTCTCGTCGTGTGGGTCCGGACGTATCGCGCGGATCATGGTGGCTGACGTCGCGGGGCACGGGCAGCAGGTCGCGGAGGTCGGCCGCACGCTGCGCGGGCTGATTCGCCGGCACATGAACCACATCGACCAGCGCAAGCTCCTGGCGCGGATGAACGAGGCGTTCACGGAAGTGTCCGAGGCCGGTGTCTTCGCGACAGCCATCACGATGACGTACTTCTCGCCCGACCGCGAACTTAGCCTCTGCAATGCCGGCCACCCCGCGCCGCTGCTGTTTCGCCGAAGCGATTCGACTTGGCGTTACCTCGACGCCGACGGCCCCATGCCTGAAGGTGTCATCAACATCCCGCTCGGCATCCTCGCCGACGCGGGTTACGAACAGTTCGCTGTGACGCTGGAACGCGGCGACCTTGTCTTGTGCTACACCGATTCGCTCGTCGAGGCGATCTGTCGCGACGGCGAGCAACTCGGGGCTGAGCGATTGCTCGAGGTCGTGCGTTCGCTCTCGACGAGCGATCCGACGCACCTGATCCATCAGCTGATCGCCAAACTCGCGGTTTTCGGCGCGACGCTCGCGGACGACGTGACGGTTCTTGTCGCCCGTTGTGACGGCAGCCGAGGCGGGGCGGGGTTTGTGAAGAAACTCGGCGCGCAACTGAAGTTCATGGGCCAGTTGCTCACGCTCCGGCGCAACCTGCCGTGGCCCGAGTTCACGATTCGCAACGTCGGCGGCATGCTGATTCCGGGGCTGTCGAAACGGCGGCGATGAGGCTCGCGGCCAGTGTCCCCACGTTGAGCGAGCGGATCGTCGAAACAGAAACTTCTTGCGTGCGTTCGCCAACCGAGGAAGCTATCTTCAGATTCGTGCCATGTGTTTAACGGGAGGTCCTCTTGGCGAATCGGCCGACGGTTTTTATCGGATCTTCAGCCAAAAGTTTGCCTTGGGCACGCGAGGTCAAGGCGGAACTCGATCACGACGCCGACGTTACGATTTGGGCGCAGGATGTCTTCCAGCCCGGGCGTTACGTATTGCCGTCGCTTGTGGCGGAACTGGACCGTTTCGATTTCGGCATTTTCATTGCCGCCCCCGACGATGTGGTGGTGAAGAACGGGAACGCCGGGACCGTCACGCGCGACAACGTGATCTTCGAAATGGGCCTGTTCTGTGGACGCCTGGGCGTGGATCGAACGTTCCTGTTCGTCCCCAGGGGCGTTCCCAATCTGACGCTGCCCAGCGACCTTCTCGGTCTGATTCCATTCGAGTACGACGGCACAGGCGTTCCGAGCCAGACGGCGGTTGCGTCGGCCTGCCACGCCGCACGCAAACGGATTCAGCAGTGGAAGCGGCCCGAAGACCCTCGCGCGGCGAAACGGTCGTACGAGCGGTTGTTCGACTTCACTCGGAATCTCGCTTCGTCGGCCGAACGCTATTACTCGTCGCTGTCGCGCGGCGAGGTGCTGTATCCGTACTGGAAGTCCTGGAAGGGCGAGATCACGGTCGAGGCGGATGGCACCTGCGGCTACAAGGCGACGGTCGAACTGGTGGCGCCGGACAATCAGTCGATCAGCACGACGCGGGTTCAGGTAGGCGCGGAATCGTCGTTGGCCGACTTTGCGGGGCTCGACTTGCGGGTTCGATGCCTGAGCGGCGGCCGTTCCGTCGAATGGCTTCCGATTCGTGACGAGCCGACGGACAAGCGCTACGCGCTCTTCTTCTCGCCGCCGCTCGCACCGAAAGAGTCGGTGACCTACAGCATGTCCTGGAAGTGGCCCGACCTCTGGCGGCCCCTGATCGACAAGGGGGAAGACGAGTGGCGCCTGACGACCCGAACCGAGAAGCCGTCGAAGGAGATCGAGTTCGTTTTCTATGTCTTCGATGCATACGGTCCGGTGTCGATCTCGAATGTCGGCCACGGCGGTGGCACCGAAATCCCGACCAATACCTTGCCTGTACGGCACGGTTATCGGGCGCTCGGCTGGCGGATGATGGATGTGGTTCCAAATACTGAAGTTATATTGCGGCTTTGCCGGCCATAAGCTGCATAACTTCTTGACCCACGCGGGGATTGTGTCGATAATGCTTGGAAAGGAGTTTACGGATGCTTTTAAAGTCCTGTCTTCTTGTTGCGGTGATCGTGGTGGCTGGCGGCGGCACTGGCGGCGTCTGAGCCTTGCCTGATTATCGCGTTTCGATCTTAGGCGAACCCCGGCCCGAACGGCCGGGGTTTCGTCGTTGAAACATTGAGTGCTACTGCGGCAGGATCCGCACCGCGTAGTACTCATGCCCCAGCAGCGCCAGGCTGCCGGAGATGAACAGCCACAGCACCACCGCCATCGCTTCGCCGACAATCAGGCCGACAAAGATCGGCCTCAGTTTCACGAACAGCGACGCGCCGCCGAAGCGCAGCACCGTCGTCTTCGCAATCCACCCGATCGCCAAGCTCAGCCATGCGAGTTGGCCATACCAGCCTGTGGCCAGCAGGAATCCGATCGGCACGAAGGGCCAGCCCGCGAACCTTGCCGAGCAGATCGCCAGCAGGGCCGCGACGATAAAGCCCGCACTGATGTGAACGACCGGATCGTGCGCCTTGGGCGCCCACGCGCCGCGTGAGACCGAATTCACCGGATCACGGAAGTTGCTCTGCGGCCAATCCACCAGCGACACCTTGTTCTCCACTGTGGTGCTGCCTGTCTCCAGCGTATTGGAATACGAGTAGTACAGCATCAGCGAAGCGATCGTGCAGACCACGGCCGAGAAAATCAGCGTGAACGTCAGCACGGCCGGCCAACGCTTTTGCGACTTCGTGTCGGTCTCGCGTGACAGCACCACGTCGGCGTGCTGGGCATAGACCGTCACGCTCTCGCGGGACGTGATCGACCCGAGCAGATTGCCCACGCCGGCGAAGAATGCGTCCTTGGTCGTGATCGCGGTGGCCGGGAAAAGCTGGACGATCGACAACGAGTTGGGCGTCGAGCGCACGCATGGGATGCCGATTTCCGCCACGATGCGGGCCGTCACGATGTGGCACAGCACGGTCGTGCCGACAATCGCCAGCACCACCCACCACGTCAGCCCGGCCACCATGAACAGCCAGCCGCTCAGGACGGCCGTGCCGAGGATCGTCACGCGCAGGCCCATCACTTCGGCCGTCGTGATGTCGCGGTCGTCGTCATTCCGCCTTACGCCGGGCAACAACGCCAGCTTCACGATACGTCCGTACCGCGTCCGCCCGAGCCAGAGGATTGAGATCACCAGTGCGATGGCTGCGCCGAAGTGCTCGTCGAACAATGCCGGGTTCGAGATGCCGATACGGTTGCCGGCCGTCGAACTGGCCTGGAAGATGCCGACGATCACGGTCAGCGACCACACACTGAACGACGCCCGCGTCGGAATGAAGTAGGCGATGCCCACCATCATCAGGTAGATCTTTGTGCTCTTCAGGTAGTCGGGCAGATCGCGCAGGGGCGGCTCAGTCATGAACCGCTTGAAGTCGTAGTACAGGTAAAGGTTTGGGAAATACCGCGGATAGTACGGCTGCGCCGCGATAAGCGACTGATACACCAGCGCCGCGATGGCGGCCGTCCAGAACATCGGCGAACGCAGCAGTGCCGGCACACGTCGGCCCGGCTCGGGGTCGGCCAGCAACTGCTCGTAGAGCGTCGCCAGTGGAAATGCCAAGCGCTCGTTTTTCAGCCACTGCTGGCTGGTCGCGTAGGCGATGCCGATCAGCATCGCGGCCGCGCCGAGCACGGGGATGCTCCACGCGAGCAGCGCCCGCGTCCAGGCGCTCCACGGGATCGTCCCGCCATCCGAGAGCCGGCCGTAGAAGTCGGTGATGACGTGTTCGCGCTCGCCCGTCTGCATCGACTGCACGGGGAAGAGCTGCGCCGGCAGGTCCATCTTGTTGAACGCGGCGGCGAACTCCGGGTTCTCGGTCTTCATCGAGAACGGAGACGCGAGAATGGGAATGAGCTGACGCAGCAGGCCCTGATTCGGCAAGCTGCAACCGACGAGGACGATCATCGCCGCGACGGCCCGCTCGCCGCTGCGCAGTGCGAGCTTCGGTGCGATGGCCCGGACGAGCGAATTGCCCAGCGACATGAGCACGATCGCCGCCAGCAGCACCGGCGGCGCGAAGTTGCCGATGAGGTAGCCGTTGTTGACGACGTGGTCATTGAACGGCGCCGCGATCGCGATCCCGGCCATCAGCAGCAGGCCGAGCAACACGGCACGGATCGTCAGCGCCCGGGCCGGTGCGCGGCCGGTGGGCACGGCCTGTAGGGCGGGCGGGTCTTTCAACTCGGTCGGCATCGGCGATCGTCTCCGCTGGGCAACAACTCCCGAAGCGTGACTATCCGTACGCCGAGCCGGTCGTCCAGTGCGTACGGAGTCGAATCGTTTGACCTTTGATACATCTGATGTCTTCCACCCTCTCCCGGTACACCGGGAGAGGGCCGGGGTGAGGGCCGCCCGCGAAACCGACGCGCATAGGCGACAAAATCCTCTTGCATGCTATGTGCCGCATAGTATCATGGAATTCAATGAAGATCGAAACCGAACTCATCCGTGGTGCGGGTCCGACGGCGATCCTCGAACTGCTTTCGGGGGGCGAGCGGTACGGCTACGAGTTGATCGAAATGCTCGAACGCCGGTCCGACGGCGTCCTGGCGATGGGTCAAAGCACGCTCTACCCGATGCTCTACAACCTGGAGGCCAAAGGACTGATCGCCGGCCGAACCGAGTTGGCCCCCAACGGCCGAGCACGGAAGTACTACCGGCTCACCCGCACCGGCGAGAAACGGCTCGCCCAGGATCGCGAGCAGTGGACCGCCCTGACCACCGCCCTCGGCAAGCTCGGCGTGCTCGGCGCCTGATCGACCTCATCGAGACCTCACCATGCAAACGGCCCTCACGTTTCTCTCGCGACTGTTCGCGACGCCGGTCACGCAGGTGCTCCGCGGCAGACTCGCGCCCACCCGACAACAGTTTGACGAACTCATCATCCGCAGCGGGCTGCCTGATGTCGTGCAGGGCGTCGTCCGTGACGTCGTGAAACGCACCCGGCTCTGGCGATCGGAGTGTTTCGAGGTCGCTCAGGAACTGATCGCACACTTTGGCGACGCCACTGAACGCGGGCGGCCCGTGGAGGAACAACTCCGCGCATTCGGCAACGTTGCCCTGGCTGCCAAGCTCATCCGCCGGGCGAAGATCCGTAATCGGTCGCTGCTCTGGCACACCAAACGCTGGCTGCTGCGGGGCGTGGGCGTGCTGATGTTCTGCTATGTCCTGCTGGCAATCCGCTTCTACACCGGCCATCCGACCCTGAGCGTTGACTACGTTGCAATGATGAACGCCGCCACGTTGGCCGTGCCCGAATCGGACCGCGCATGGCCCATCTACCGCGAGAACATTCGATCCATGCGCACGCTGATCGAAGGGCCGGCCAAGCAGGACGCGGGCTGGTTCGATCGACTTTTCCAGGCGCACGAGGGCGACCCCAACTTCGACGAACTGAAGGCGTGGACGGCCCAGAACCCCGCGCTGTTCGAGCAGTTCAGCGAGGGCTCGCGAAAGAAGGTGCTCGGGTTCGTGTACGGGCCTGACGGTTCGATTTACGAGCCGGGCAGTCCGTTCGATCTGACCCGACCGCCCACGCCGACGGGCGAGAGCGAGGCCGACAAGCTCGCGCGAACCAGCACGGTGTCGATCCTCCTGCCATACCTCAGCTACACGCGGCAGTTGGCCGATCTCGTCGCGGCCGACGCGCGGGTGGCGTTCGCCAGCGGGGATTGCGACCGGGGCATGCGCCGCGTGGACGACCTGCTGCATCTGGCAACGCAGCACCAGGCCGAGTCGATCTTGGTGTCGCAACTGGTCGGGCTCGGCGTGCGCGATCGCGCGCTACAGACGTTCGCTGAGCAGTTGGAGAAACATCCCGAGCGCCTGACCGATGAGCAATTGCAGCAGTTCGCGCACCGCATCGCGGGCGGGCGCGTGCCGGCCGACATCATCGATCTGTCGGGCGAGCGGATGTTCTTCCCCGATATTCTTCAACGCCTCTACACCGACGACGGCCATGGCGACGGGCGGCCCGTCGCCGCGTCGGTCGAGTTGCTGAGGATGTATTCGTCGCCGACCACGCCGCCGGATACGGTCAACGGGTTGACGCGCGTGGCGGCGCCGGCGAGCCTGCTGCTCCTGGCCTCACGCAAGGAGATGCAGGCGAAGTACGATGAGCTGCTCGACATCGTCGATCGGCGCATGCATCGCACGTGGCGCGAGGCTCGGGCCACGAGGAACGTGTCCGTGGACGAACTTGTGACGAAGATTGCCGCATCGCCCGTCCAGCGGCTGCGTTACCTGCCGATCGTGATCCTGACGCCCTCGCTGGAGCGGCTGTCGTTGAAGGCCGAGAACAACTTGACCCAGCGCGACGGGCTGCTGATCGCAATCGCGTGCGAGGTGTATCGCCGACAGCACGGATCGTTCCCCGCCACGCTCGACGTGCTCACGCCG
Source organism: Tepidisphaeraceae bacterium (assembly GCA_047600945.1). Taxonomy (GTDB): domain Bacteria; phylum Planctomycetota; class Phycisphaerae; order Tepidisphaerales; family Tepidisphaeraceae; genus JASGKC01. Next base: position 1,361,318 of record JASGKC010000001.1, read on the forward strand.
AGCCTGCTGCCCAGTGTGCCGGCCGACCCGATCGACGGAGCGCCCATGCGGTATCGATTGGTTGACGGCCAGCCCGTCGTCTACAGCATCGGCGCCGACGGCGACGACGACGGCGGGCACAATCCTGATCCAAACGCGGAAGGTAAAGTCGCTGATCCGCGGCAAACGTGGCTCGACGGAAGCTCGCACTGCGACGGTGACTGGATTCTGTTTCCGGTGCAACGAAAGAAGTGAGGTCGTTCCGAACGGATTCTTTTCTCAAAAGCCCATGGCACTGCCGTGGGCTTTCGTATTTGCAGTGTGCGACAGACAGATCGATGGTAGGATTTCGTTCGGGTTCCTGTTGAACGCCGAACGCACCATCCTCCACGTCGACATGGACGCGTTTTTCGCGGCCGTTGAGCAGCGCGACGATCCTTCGCTGCGCGGCAAGCCCGTGCTCGTGGGCGGCGGACTGAAACGGGGCGTCGTCAGCACGGCGTCGTACGAGGCCCGCGTCTTCGGCTGCCGGAGCGCGATGCCGATGGCGCAGGCGCTGCGCCTCTGCCCGCACGCCATCGTCGTCCGCGGCGGCTATCACAAGTACTCGGCCGCGTCGAAGCAGATGTTCGCCATTCTTGAACGCTTCACGCCCGACGTGCAGCCTGTCAGCGTCGATGAAGCCTTCCTTGACGTCACCGGCTCGCTCCGTGCCCTGAAGTGCGACGGCGTCGAGGTCGCGCAGCGCATCCGCCTTGCGATCGACGAAGAACTCCAGCTTACTGCCAGCGTCGGCGTCGCGCCGAACAAGTTCCTGGCCAAGCTCGCCAGCGACCTGAACAAGCCCGACGGCCTGACCGTCATCACGCCCGGCAATCTCGACGCCACGCTCTGCCCGCTGCCCGTCGGGCGCATTTGGGGCATCGGTCCGAAGACGGCGAAGAAACTGGAAGGCCTGAACCTCAAGACGATCGGCGACCTGCGGCGTATGAACGAAGCGTGGTTCGGCCGATTTTTTGGCGAGTGGGGCGAGCGCGTGCGCAACCTCATCTTCGGTCGCGACGAGCGGCCCGTCGTCTGCGATCACGACGCCAAGTCCATCGGCCATGAACAGACCTTCGGCGACGACCTTACCGACATCGACGCAATGCGCGACGTGCTCTTGCAGCAGGTCGAACACGTGGCCGAGCGCGTGCGGCGTCAGCAACTGCTAGCCGGGGTCGTACAGGTGAAGTTGCGTTCGCCCGACTTCCACACGCTCACGCGCCGCGCGACGCTGCGCAGCCCGACCGACGTGACCGAAGAACTCTGGCACGCCGCCCGCGACGTGTTCGACCACTGGGCGCGCGAAAAGCTCTGTCCGCTGCGCCTGCTCGGCTTCAGCGCCAGCGGCCTGACGACGTCACGCCAGATGGACTTGTTCGGCCAGGTCCGGCACGAAAAGCAGCGGAAACTCGACGGTGCGCTCGACGCGATCAACCGACGCTTCGGCAAGCAAACCGTGCATCGCGGGCGTGCAACGAATGATGAGGAATGACGTTATGGTGCCGCTTCCCAACGCCAGCTCGCCGGCACCGTCTTGAGCATCCCACCGCCGGTGAATCCGGGTGGCGGCAGGACTTTGTAGATCGCGCGGAAGTTGGTGGTGAGCACGTCCCCTTTTTCGCTGCATGTGCCACCCACAACGAGGTTGCCCGTGACGGGATAGGCCGTGTTGCCCGACGACTTGGTGAGGTTGCCGGAGACGTAAATCAAGCCGTCGATGGTTGCCGGGTAGACTTCGGTCAGGTCGCTGTCGGATGAGCCGCCGTTGTATGGGTAGGGGGTGCCGTTCGGATTGAAGTTGATATTGACCGCCGATTCGCTCAGCGTGTCATTCGCCGCTCCATTGAACGAAATGCGGATGTTCCCCTTGACGAGCAGGCACGGGAAGTTGGCCACCGCGGGCGACCAGCAAAGCCCCTCGTTCCCCGACGCCCCGCCAATCCGCGAGTTCGGACCCGGATTCAGGATGACCAGCGTTCCGACGATTCGGCATTGCTTGATGACGAGGTCTGATCCGCCGCAATCGATGACGTAGATGCCGTTCGGGTTCGCGGCGACCGAGGCAACACCGGAACTGACCGGACTGATGAGTTTCTTGTTCAGCACTCCCGACGAAAGCAGGCCGTACGGAATACTCGTCCCGTTGGCGATGTAGTAATCGAACGCCGTGGAGTCCGGGAACGTCTTCGCGGGCGCGGCGGCGGATTGATTGCCGTTAATCGTGCAGCCGTCCGGGGTGATGGTTCCGGTGGCCAGCAGATTGGCGTTGACGGCAGACGAATCATCCCCGCCGGAGAAGTTGCCGTTCGTCGAGATCGTCTGGCCGGGCGCATTAAGCGTTGCCTTGTCCAGCGTGATCGACCCCGCGACGGCCAGCGCCGAGTTCAGGCAGGTGAGGGCGTCCGACCCAGTCAACTGGACACTTAGCACCTTGCACGCCTTCCCGACGCGTCCGATGCCGTAAACCCGCACGTTCTGCGTGGTGCTGTTCGACAGATTTGCGTCCGTTTCGTCGACGAGCTTGAAGCTGATCGTGCCCATCCCGAACGCGACGGGGGTGGTCTCGACGTTGTTCGTGTACGTCGTTCGCCAGTTCGCGTCGGCGGCGAGTTTGGCCAGCGCCAAGAGATGGCCGACTCCGCCAAGGACTCGGCCGCCACGGAATCGTTCACGAGCTTGGCCGAACGGATATGGGTTCGCGTCACCATCGCAGTGGCGAGCGCGCCGACCATCAGCATCGACAGCATCGCGACGACGAGCATGTATGCCGACCCGCGTCGGTGGTGGCGAGAAGTTGTCGAAGACGCGGTCATGGGACCAGGTTCACCGTGTTGGCTGACGTGGTGACGGTGCTGTCGCCGTCACGGGAACTGAGTGTCACGTCAATGCTGCTGGTGTACGTGCCGGCGAGCACGCTGGCACGCTCGTAGCCGTCATTGCTCGAGCGGAGCGACGTCAACGTGAACAGCCGGCCTGTCGGGCTGCTCAGGGCGACCGTGATTTCCTTCAGCCCGACATCCGTGACCGATGTCGTCGACGGGCTGGCCAGCGTGACGAGCCGGACGGTCACTCGCCGTGTCCAGCCGGTATAGCCGGGCAGGGCGGTTCCGGTCTGATCGGTCGGCGGCGATTCGACCAAGCCGTTGTAGTCCGACACGTCGTCGTACGTCGAACGGGTTTCGCCGGAGTCGGTGTCCGGATCGGCGTAACGACACTGCACGATCTCGCTCATGAGTTGCTTGGCCAGCGCCATGGCCTGCGCTTTCACGCTGCATTTGCTTGGAGCGGACGGAATCCCCGACCAGTTGCAGAGCCGGTACGAGGATGATCCCCACGAGCAGGCAAGCCATGACGGCTTCCACCAGCGTGAAGCCGCGGCGTGTGCGAGCGAGGTGTGAGGTGGCGAGGCGCATCGATCGATCACGGAATCGTCGTTACCGTTCCATACACGCGGAAATTCAGGCACGCCGCCGCTGTCGGCGCGGTCCACGTCGATCCCGCGTTGCTCGTGGCCGACTCGTATGCGTTCGCCAGCAGCGTCCCCGTGCTCGCGACCCGATTGAGGGTCACGTTGCTCATTCCGGCCGACGACTTCACCACCATCGTGAAGCCCGTGCCCGGCGACAGTTCGCCGACCGGCGTCGCCAGCGTGAAATCAGTCCACGTGTTCGAGAGCGGAATGCTGGTCGCACTCACGGTCGCCGTGCCCATCGTCGCGCCGATGGACTTGTACGCCGAGTCGGCCGCGTGGAGTTCCACCGTGACGGTTCCGGCGGAGAAGAGCGACTTGCGTCGGACCAGCAGTTGAACCCGCGTCACCTTCCAGCTGACCGCCTCCGGTGGCAGCCCGGGACTGAAGTACTGGCATCTCCAGTTGGACGTGCTGAGATCGGTCCATGTGTTCGGCGAGGCCGTGTACGACATCAGCAACTGCTCGGTGCTCTCGCTGAGTTCGGGAAGCGTTGCAGTCTTGCTGGTGGTGCGGAAGGTCAGTGTGCCGACGTTGCCAAGGATCGGCGACGGGGTGGCCGAGCCGAAGCCGCGATAGAGCGAATTGCCAATCACGCTATAGGTGACGGAGTCGGGCAGGCCATCACCGTCGCGGTCGGGCACCTGGAAGGCGATAGAACTGGAATCGCTTGCAGTGATGCCGGTCGCGGACTTTAGTTCAAGGGCGATCTGGTCGACCGCCTGCCGCAGGTTCGTCGTGCGCGAGGTGGAATCACCGGCGGCATCGATCGAGCGGACACGCGTCGTCAGGCCGATCACCGACATGCACGTGCCTACGATCAGCGCGATGACAGCCATGCTGAGGACCAGTTCCACCAGCGTGAACGCGGAGTTCGCGAATGAACGGGCGGGCTTCATGAATAGCTCGCCTTTCCGGTGGTTGCGCTCAGAGAGATGGTTCGCTTGGTCGTGCCGATCTGCACCACGACGGTTCCGCTGTTGCTGGGCTTGCCGAAGAGATCGAACGTCACCGCGTTGCTGCCGCCAAAGCTGGCCGATGCAAGATCGACGCGGTAGGGGTCCGCACCGAGTTTCACTCGGTAGCTTTCCGACTGGGCCGACAGGCCTTCGACGTTCGGTAGCACGTAGGCCTCTGCGGTGAGGTCGAACACGACCAACTGGGCTCGGCTGCGGCTCATGGCCTGCGTGCGGGCGTACTCGAAGTCGTTGACGATGCGCTGGGCGGCGCTGTCGACGCGATACCGGATCAGTGAATTGTTGTAGCGCGGCACCGCGATGGCCGCGAAGGTGCCGACGATCGTCACGACCAGCACGAGTTCCAGCAGCGAGAAGCCGGACCGCTGGCGAGGATGAACTCGACGTGAACGCATAGTGCACAAACGGGGCCGGCCGGTCGCGGATCGCCGGTTGAGCGGCGAATCCGAAACCGGCCGGTGAGTGCGTTGAAACGCCAAATCAGTACGTGTTGTAGGCCGTACCCGCCGCGTCGACGTAGGTGTTGGTCAGGTTCGCCTTAATCTCGCCCGTGCTGGCGGTGTAGAACCACGCCCCGGCGGTGGCGCCGAGGGTAGCGGTGCTGCCGTCAATGATCGTGGTCGAGCCCTTGTAACTGGTCGGCCCGACCTTCAGCGCCGGCACGGCGCGAACGTACGGGCCGTAGATGCACGTGGAAGTCTTTGTGGCCGATGTCGTGCCCGAGATGTCCGAGTATTGCGTGAGCTGCGCGCTGAAGGTCGAGACGGCGGGATAGGTGCCGTTGTGTTCGGCGGCATAGAGGTCGAGCGCTTTGCGGAGAACCGCCAGGTCGCCTGCCAGAGCCGAGTCCGCTGCGCCGGCGGTGCCGCGGCTGAGGCGCGGGATCGCGATCGCTGCCAGAATGCCAATGATCACAACAACGATCACCAATTCGATCAGACTGAATCCGCCACAGGTTGTGTGCTTCCGACGCATCGATTCATCCTTCTTCCAGTTCACTACGCCACCCCTCTCTACTGCTGTTGTGCGAATCGGCTGCAATCTCTGTGCGCTTTAAGTGCTCCAAAACCGCACAAGTGCTCCGTCGACGCCGCGTCCGCTAATTCGTGAGCGGAAGACGCAGCTTGTCATTACCGCGCGTCAGCGTGACCGCGTCGCGCTCGACGGCGATCAGCCGATAACCGGTCGACAGCTCCCCGAGCCGAACGAAGCGGCCATCAATCACGGCGCCGCTCGATGCACCGCTCAGCACGACCGCTGTCGCCTTCTGCGGGTGCGGGCCACTACCTTCCGCGACGTCCGCTGTTGTCTCGGACGCATCGGCGACGTCGTCGCCCGTGAAAGGGCTGGCGAGCGCGAGCTGCCCAGGCAGCTGTTGCTTGAGCTTCTCCAGCCGATCGGCGACGACGCTGCGTGCGATGTCGTCGGGTACCGTTTCGGCGCTGGCGGACAACGGCTCGTCCGGAAGAACCTCTGCGGCCGCCACTTGCGGTTGATGGCCGCCCGACAGCTGATCCCACACCAGCACGGCCATGCCGAGTCCGAGGACGGCGAGCAGCACCTTGCGTTCACGCGTCAGCTTGGTCATGGGCGGCCTCATTTGCGGACAATCCAACTCAGTTCCAGGTTCAGGCTGTGAACACCGCGGCCGTTGCCGCTCGCGGACCAGTTGATGCTTCGGATGCGCACGTCGGGGAACTGCGAGCGCAGTAGGCCCAAATACGCCTGGCACGCGACATATCGGCCGCGTGCGTTGAGACGAATCGGCATGACGGACAACTCTGCGCCGGACCGAAGTGACGAAGGCTCGAGCGAGTCGACCTCCATGCCCACACTGGCCGCGACCTCGCCCAGGCGGGCCATCATCGTGTTCGTGGCTTCAGGCGAGAACGCGCGAATGGGCGCGCTCGCCGTCTGCGCATTCACATCGGCGAGTTCCAGGCGAAGCGATTGCAGCGTTTGCTCGTTCGCGGCGCGATCGGCATCAAGGCGGCCAAGTTCGTGATGAAGCCGGTTCGTCTGGATCGACTGTTGCACCGCCGGTACGACGACGCAGAGGCCGAACACGCCGACGATGCTCAGCGCGGCCAGCGTGCCGAGCGCGTGGACGAGCATGTCAGGGGCGAGACGGAGCGCATTCGTCTTGATCGTCATGGCGTCCCTCCGTCTTCGAGCGTGCAGATGACCTGGAACGACGTGGACGTATCGCCGGCCGTTGTGGTTCGGCCCGTTCGCTGGATTGTGACATCGTCGAACACGGCTGACTTTTGCAGCGCCGTGACGAACTCGGAAAGACCGGTCGGACTGCGCGTGACCCCGCTCAGCAGCAATTGGAAGTGATCCGGGCCGATCACCTGCGGCGAGACGGGTCGGGCGGCTGTCGGCATGCTTCGTGCCATAACCGGCACCGGCGAGTCGGACAGGTCGAGCGAGTTGAGGCTCACTCGACCGATGGCCGCGCTCGACAACAGCGCGGTCAAGGTGCTCCAGTCCGGCTGTCGCCCCGCGCACTGAACGCGCAGCAGTGAGTCACGGTTGCGCTTCACCCGCTCTTGTAGGGAGGCGACCGTGGACGACGTCGTGTCGACCAAGCGTTTTTCTCGCGTCACGCGTTCGAGAAGTTGGCGGTACTCGCCCGTGTCCGTCAGAGTGCGCACGCTCCACAGGACCAAACCCGCGGCGGCGATCACGCAGAGCACTTTGGACCAATCCCGCAGCGCGAGACGCACACGTCGACGCATGCGGGCGGCATCGGGGAGCAGGTTGATCGAGTGGGATCGTGCGCGCTTCATGCTTCACTCCCCCTCGTTCAGTGCCAGCCCCAACGCCATCAGTCCTGCGGCGCGCGTCAACGGCTCTACTGGAATCGACGGTCCGATCGTCACATCCGCTTCATGGGCCGGTTCCACCGGCAAGCCGATCACGTTGGTCAGATACGACGACACGCCGGCCAACCCAGCGCCGCCGCCGCTCAGGCTCAAGGCCTCGATGGGCAATTGCGGGAAGCGGTGGCCGGCGTACTCGATCGAAACGTTGATCTCCCGCGCCAACCCGTCCAGATGCTGCGCGATCAGCGCTCGGATGCGCTTGGAGCGGATGGAATTCTCGATCGCCTGTCGTTCGATCGACGAGGCCGGATCGTTCACCATGACCGACACCGCGCCGACCGTGTCGAGCATGGCCACGGCTTCATCCAACTGAAGGCTGAACTCGCCCGCGAGTTCGCGAGCCAGCGCGTCCATTCCGAAGTCCGCGAGCGACCGTTGGTAGACCACCCGACCCTGCGAGGCGAGCACCAGATTGCTGCACAGCGCGCCAAGGTCGGCCAGCAGAACAAGCTGGGCGTCGGTGCTCACCGGCGAGCATGCACGGGCAAGGGCCGACGCGGGTGAATCGATCGCGCAGAGGTCCAGCCCCGCGGCGGCGAATAAGTCGACGTATGGGGCCGCACCGGATTCCTTGAACGCAACCGCCATCACCTGCGAACTGCTGCCGGCCCGGGCAGACTTGGGCAGCGGCCAGAACTGGCAGACGAACGGCTCGTTCGCGAGTTGCGCGCCGCGAGCCATCTCGCTACGGACGATCTGCATGACGGGCGCGTTGCTCTCGGGCGGAGGCGTGTCAATCACGTCGGTGAACAGGGCACTCTGCGGCGCTGCGATGACGACACGCGTTCCATCGAATCCACGCTGTCGAAGGGCGATCGCCACCCGCTCAAGCTCGTCGAGCGTCGGCATGCCGGTGGCGTCGCGCGGCAGTGATGCGAAGGCGTGCCACTGAAGCGGCCGATCGTGGCCGGCGTGGCGCACTTGCACAGCTTGAACGAACGGGTGCCGATGTCGAGCCCGATCGGGCCGTAGCGGGGGCGGTTGCTGAAGCCGAAGACCATCAGTGGCCTCCCTTCTGGGCGGCCGACACGAGGTCGAACAGCGGAAGGAACATGCTCAGCGCGATCACGCCGACGACGACTCCGAGCGCGATCAGGATGATCGGTTCGATGAGGCTGGTGATCGCCTTGACGACCACTTCGTTCTCTTCGTCGAGGAAGTCGGCCATCTGCACGAGCGGGGCACCGAGCCGGCCCGAGGCTTCGCCGGTGCGGACGGCCTCCTGCACGCACGGAGCGATCAGGCTCGACTCCGCCAGGATCGCGCTTATCGGTTCACCGCGGCCGACGGCGTCTTCGACCTGCGTCATCAACCGCCCATACGCGATCTGATGGGTCGACTCCCGGACGAGACGCAGCGCGTCGAGCAACGGCACCTTCGATTCCATCAGCGTTCCCAGCAGCCGGGCAAGCTTGGCTGTCGTCAGCGACCGAACGAGTTGGCCGAGCCGCGGTGTCGCGAGGACTGTCGTTTGCACCTGCACGCGACCGGCCGGGCTGCGTAACCACCAGAGCGAACCGGCGACCAACGCCGCCGTGGCGGGCACGATCGCCCACCACCAGGCGGTCATCACGCGGCTGAGCCAGAGCAGGAATTCCGTTGTCGGCGGCAGTGGGGCGTCCAGTTCTTTGAACAGGCCCTCAAACCGCGGCAGCACAAAGAAGATCATCGATGACAAAACGACGAAGCCAAGTCCGATGAGCAGGGACGGATAGACCATCGCGCCGCGCACCGCACCACGTACCTTCAGTTGTTTGCGGGTAAGGGTGGCGAGCCGATCGAGCATGGCCGACATGTCGCCGGTGGTTTCGCCGGCCGTGACCAGGCTCAGACAGAGCTGGTCGAACACGCCGGGATGCGCTCGCATCGCTTCCGACAGCGGCCTGCCTTCCTCGACCTTCTTGCGAATGGACTCGACAATGCCGCGCCAGCACCGTCGTCCGCCTGCCGTTCGACGGCGGTGAGTGCTTGAACGAGCGGCGTGCCGCTGCTCAGCAGCACTTGAAGCTGTCGACTGAACATCGCGATCAGGCGCAGACGCTTGGCGGTCGACACGCCGCTGCGGCCCGTCGATGTGGCTGGAGTCGTGCCGCCGGCCGAGTCGTCGACTTCCGTCGCGAACAGCCCTTTGCGCCGAAGTTGGGCCGAGGCGTCCGCCGCGCTGACGGCTTCGATATCGCCGCGCGTCAACGTGCCGGCGCCGTCGTAGGCGACATAGATGAATCTCATGCCGCCTCCTCTTCCGTGGCCGGGGCGGGAGGCCGCCCGACGGACGGTGCCGATTCAACGTCGTCGCTGTGTGTGACGCGCAGCACTTCTTCCAGGCTCGTCTTGCCCTCCAACGCGAGTTGAACGCCCTCGTCGCGCAGCGTCGGAACATGCAGTCGACGTAGCGTGTCGCGCAGTTCGTGCACGGGCGCGCCGCGGTGCACGAGCCTGCGCAGTTCAGCCGTGAATTCGACGACTTCGTAAATGCCCAGCCGGCCGCGGAAGCCGGTGTCGTGACAGTTCGGGCAGCCTTCGCCGTGCTTGAACCCATGGCCCCCGTGACGGCTCAGGCCTGCGTCGGCAAGTTCCTGCGGCGAGGGGAAGTAGCGAGTCGTGCAGTCTGGGCAGTTCGTGCGTGCAAGTCGCTGCGCGACCACGCCCACCAGCGCGGCCGACAGCAGGTACGGCTCGATGCCCATGTCGAGCAAGCGCGCCACCGTGCTGGCGGCGTCGTTCGTGTGTAATGTCGCAAGCACTAGATGCCCGGTGAGCGCGGCCTGAATCGCGACGCGCGCGGTTTCCTCGTCGCGGATTTCGCCGATCATGACGACGTCCGGGTCCTGTCGCAGGATGCTCCGCAGCGCCTTGGCAAAGCCCATGCCGATGTTGTTCTGCACCTGGATCTGGTTGATGAGTTCCAGTTGATATTCGACCGGGTCTTCCACGGTCATGATGTTCAGCTCAGGGCTGCGCAGCAGGTCGAGCGCCGAGTAAAGCGTCGTCGTCTTGCCGCTGCCGGTCGGCCCGGTGACAAGCACGAGGCCGTGCGGACGGTCGAGCATACGCCGGATGCAGGTCTGTGCGGCGGGTCGGAAGCCGAGGTCCTCCATCCGCACGCGCAGGTTGTCCTTGTCGAGGACGCGCAGCACGAGCTTTTCGCCCAGCAGCGTCGGCATGCTACTGACACGCAGGTCGATATCGCGCCCTTCGGCGACGATTCGCACGCGTCCTTCCTGCGGCAGTCGCTTCTCGGCGATGTCCATCTTCGCGATGACTTTCATGCGCGAGACGATCGCCGCGTGCAGGCCTGGCGGCGGTTTCATCAGGTCGCGCAGCACGCCGTCGATGCGGTAGCGGATGCGCGTACCTTTCTTGTCCGGCTCGACGTGGATGTCGCTCGCCCGATCCTTGACGGCCGTCAACAGGGCAAGGTTGACCAGGTTTACGATCGGGCTGCCTGCGATGATGCGATCGAGGTCGGTAATCGGGCCTTCGTCGGTGGCCTCCTGCTCGACAACATCGACCTGCGATTCCACGAGTGACGTGAGGAAGGTGTCGACATTGACGTCGCCGGCTTTGTACTTGGCGATGAACTCGCGAATGTTCGGCGCGAGCGCCAGCACCGGGCGAACCTTGCAGCCCGTCAGCTGGCGCAGGCGATCGATCGCGGGCAGTGATTGCGGCTCGGCCATCGCGACGGTGAGTGTGTCGCGCACCTTGAACATCGGAATCGCAAGCAGACGCGTGGCTTCCTCTTCGCCCACCAGCTTGAAGATGCCCGGATCGATCAGGCCATGCCGCAGCACGACGCCTGGCACGCCGATGGCGGCCGAGAGTTTCGCGACGAGTGCCGACGCCGAGATTTCACCCGACGACACGAGCACTTCGCCCAGCATGGCGCCGGTCTGCTTCTGCACGGCCAGCGCGCGGGTGAGCTGTTCCGGTGTGATTGCGCCGCTGCTGACGAGCAGGTCGCCGATGCGAGACTTTTTCGGGGTCGGCAGGCTCATAGGAAGCTTCGCACCGCCTCGTTGACGTCATTGAAGAAGTCGAAGGATGACGACCATCCCGTGAGGTCGAGCGTCTCACGCAGCGTCGCGTTCGCGCAGGCGATCTTCAGGGCGTGGCCAGTGTTGCCGAGCGCCTCGGCCACATCGGCCAGCGCTTCAATGCCAGCCGAGTCGACGAACGCCACGGCCGATCCGTCGACCACGACGCGGCCCATGTTCGCGCGCGACGCATCGGTGGCGACGGTGCGGAACTGGTCGACGTCTGCCCCTGTGAGCGGGCCCGCCGGGCGAAGGACGGTGACAGCGCCGTGAGCTTGTCGATCGATCTGCATGGCGGTCGCCTCCTTTCGTCGTTACGCGGCGGCCTTCGTGGGCGCGTTCGCGCTCACGTCGAGCGGCAGCGTGAGCGTGAACGTGCTGCCCTTGTTCAGTTCCGATACGACCGTGATGTCACCGCCGTGCAGGCGTGCGATCGACCGGGCGAGTGCCAGGCCCAGCCCCGACCCGACTTGTTTGGCCACGCGCGGGTCTTTTGCACGGTTGAACCGCTGGAACAGTCGGCCCTGATCTTCCTTGCTGATGCCGATGCCTGTGTCGGTAATGGCGACCGTGAACTGTGTTGTGGACTGCTCGACCCGCACGCGCACGTGCCCGCCAGCCGGCGTGTACTTCAGCGCGTTGCCGATCAGGTTGTGCACGCCCAGCACGATCTTCTCCCGATCACCCCGGAAGATCGGCCACTTCGGCGGCAGGTCGAAATCGAGCGAGAGGCCCTTGGCCTGGGCCTGCGGCGCGAAGGTCGCGCGGGCGTCTCCGAAGAGACGGTCGAACTTCACGTCGTCCACGCGCAGATGAATCGTGCCCGCTTCAATCTCAGCCACCGAGAGCATGTCGCTCACGATGCGTTCGAGCCGGCGCGTTTCGGTATTCAGCACATTGACGTGCGACGCGAAGTCGGGGGGCAAGCTGGCCTGCTCTTCGATCACTTCTTCCAGGCACAGCCGCATGTTGGTGAGCGGTGTGCGAAGTTCGTGCGTGGCCTGTGCGACGAAGGCATCGCGTGATGCGTCGGCCAGCCGCTGCTGCGTGACGTCCTCGAGCGTAATCAGTCCGTTGCCGGCGTCGCCACGGCGGATGGGTCGAACGTGCACGCGCAGAATTGTTTCCGAGCCGCCGTCGCTCAGTTTGATCTCGGTCGTCTTGCGCGGGAACCGCCCGGGTGCGCCGCCTGCGACGAGTTCCCGAAGTGCGTCGTCGGTGAAGAGCTCCTCGGCCGGGCGACCGGTGACGGCGTTGCGGTCGACGCGCAGTAGTCCCGCCGCCGCGCCGTTGAGGTGACGCACGCGGTTCATGTCGTCGAGCAGCACCATGCCCAGCGTGAGGCCATCGACGGCGGTATCGAGGTCGGAACCCGACTCGCGACGATCAAGAAGCGTCGCGCGAACCTTGTCGTTCAACTCGCTTTTGCGCGTGCGTTCAACGAGCGACACCAGCTCGTTCCATGGCAAGGCCTCGGGGCCGGCGTCGGGGTGGATGCGTTCCAGAGCGGTGGCGCCTTCACTCACGAGCGATTGCAGCGACTGCTGAATGCGCCCGATGGCGACCAGCCGCCTGCGGAACTGGCGGTGCGCTGCCCACACGCAGCCGAGGCCGAGCGCGGCGACCAGGCCGCTGACGGAAACAATCTCCATCGTTCGCGAGGACTCGTTGTGCAGGGGCGGCACGATTTCAAGCCGGGCCTTGCCTCGACCGGGAACGTCGAGTGGGATCGTGATCCATTCAGGGTCACTTGCTGCCGTCGAAGTGAAGTCGCCGGTAGGCCACGTGTCGCGCAGCGTGGTCTGACGCAGCATGGCCGGGTTACGGTCGGCGATCACTGCGCCGTCGGCGAGCACGATCCGGGCTTCGCGCAGCTGTGCGTCGGACGCCGCGAACATCAGGAGTGAGCGAGTGGCGGTGATTTCGCCGGAGTGGAGCAGTTGCTCGGCGCCGCGCGCGAGCGTCTGTGCGAAGGCTAGCGTGTCGGTGGCGCGGGCGTGGGCGAGTTGCCTGCGTTCGCTAAGGACCCAGGCCGCACACATCGTGACGAGCGCGACAAACAGCGTCGCCGCCAGCGTCGCGCTCAGCATGCCGGCGAGATGCTCGCCCGGGGCCAGGTTCGGCGACAGGCCACGGCGTGGTCGAGCCGGGCCCGGCGCGGCGGGCTCGCGCGAAGGTTGCGCAGGTTGGTTCACGAACGCGTCATCGGCCGCAAAAACGGGGCGGATAAGCTGTAACGATAAATCGAACGCTGCGGCGCGTCCGGCACCGATAACTGCCGTGCCCCCTGCACTGCGGGTGATAGCGGACGGGCGCGGTGCAGGGACGACGCGTCTTGTCGCTTCGTTCGCAACAATCGGTCGCCGCGCCTACACTCGCTCGATCGCCGAGCCCCATGCGTGTGCTGCGGGCTTGGCCAACGTCACTGAAGGAGATTGTCATGCCTGTGAAGAGCGCCGATGCGGAATGGAACGGAACGCTGGTCGACGGTTCGGGTCACATCAAGGGTCAGTCCGGCAAGATCGACACGGCCTATTCGTGGAAGATGCGCGCCGAGGACGGCAGCAACGCCACCAGCCCCGAGGAACTGATCGCGGCGGCCCACGCGGGCTGTTACTCGATGGCGCTGAGCCACATCCTGACCGGTGCGGGTTTCCCACCCAAGCAGATCAAGACCAACGCGAAGGTCAGCTTCGAGAAGCAGGGCGACGGCTTCGCGATCACTGGCATTGCGCTGAGCACGGCCGCCAGCATTCCGAACATTGATGCGGCCAAGTTCAAGGAAATCGCCGAGATGGCCAAGGCCGGCTGTCCGGTCAGCAAGGCACTGGCAAGCGTGAATATCACGTTGGACGCGAAGCTGGTCTGAAGTCGCTTCAATTGGATCGCCGAACGAGGACGACGACTGCCACGCCAGTGGTCGTCGTCCTCATTGTTTCCGGGACGCGGCGACTGCAATCACAAGGGTTCCGACAGCCGTAGCGTTGGCAGGGCTACGGCCCGTGAACTACGCTTCGGCCGGATGGAACTCGGCGCCATCTTCCTGAACGTCTTGCTGCCGGTCCTGCTGATGGTGGGGCTCGGCGCTCTGCTGCGCTGGCGTTTTGAACTCGATCTGTCGACGCTCAGCAAGGTCAACCTGTACCTGATGACGCCGGCGTTCATCTTCGACCGCGTCACGCACGCGTCGCTCGGATGGCAGGAGATGGCCGGCACGATTCTGGCGACCATCATCTTGCTGACCGTGCTCGGCACGACCGTGGGCATGGCCGGCAAGGCGCTGGGCGCGAGTCGCGCGACGACGGCCGCCATCGCGACGGCGGTGATGTTCTACAACAGCGGCAACGTCGGTCTGCCGCTGGCGGAGTTGGCGTATCCACCCGACAGTCCGCACGGCTCGGGCGGCGTCGCACAGGCGTTCGTCGTGCTCACGCAGAACGTGATGACGTTCACGGTGGGGCTGGTGATAGCGTCGAGCGCGGCCGCGCACTCGTTCAAGCAGATCGCGGTGCGACTGCTGTCCCTGCCCGTGCTTTACACGCTGACGGCCGCTCTGGCCACGCGCTGGTGGCTCGGCCTGTCGTCGGACAACCACATTCCGAAAGCGATCGACGCGACGTGCAAGTATCTCGCAGGCGGGCTGATCCCCGTGGCACTCGTGCTGCTGGGCGCGCAGCTTATGCACAAGCCGCGCTGGCCGCGCTGGAAGCCGGTGTCGGCGGTGCTGGTAATTCGACTCTTCGCGGCGCCCGCGGTGATGGCCGGACTGCTCTACGCTTTCCATCGACTGCTGCCGCACACGATGCTCGACCTTTGGCCTTGGCCGGCGGAGCAGATCATCTTCACCGCCGCCGTACCGACGGCGGTTAATACGCTGATCCTGACAATGGAACTCGACGGTGACACCGATTTGGCCGCAGACTGCGTCTTCTGGACGACGCTGCTGAGCGCGCTGACACTTGGTCCGTGGCTGCTGGCATCGCGCTGGATCATGGCAACGTTCCCGTAGTGGCTTCCTTGCCCCTTTCCCCCAACCTTGGTGCTCTATGCCCGACATCCTCCTCATCGGCGGCAGTGGATTTCTCAGCGGGGCGATGGCTCGGCGTGCCGTCGCCGAAGGGCACAACGTCTGGGCGGTTACACGCGGGAAGCGAGATGGCGCCGGGCGTCACCCCGATCGCCGTCGACCGAAAGGACCGCTCCGCGTTCGCCAAAGCGATCGCGGACGTCGGCGTGAAGTGGGATCTGGCCGTCGACTGCATCGGCTACAGCGCTGACGACGCGCGATCGGACGTGGAAGCCTTGAGCGGCCGAGCAAGTCAACTCGTCTTCATCTCCACCGACTTTGTTTTCGACTCGCCCGATCGGCCCTGGAAAGTGGATGAGACGTTCGAGCGGTTCGAGCGAACGATTCCTTATGGTCGCGGCAAGCGGGAAGCCGAACTCGCACTGTTCGACGGCGCGGCCAAGTCGAAGTTGTGTGCGACCGTCTTCCGTCCGTGCCACATCTACGGTCTCGGCTCGCAACTCGGCTGCTCGCCCATGCACGGCCGCGATGTCGAGTTGATCGACCGCCTGCGACGCGGCGAAACGTTGTGCCTCGTGGCCGGCGGGCGGCTGCTCCAGCAACCCGTCTTCTGCGAAGACCTGTGGACGATGGCGATCAGCACGCTGGGCAACCCGCGCGTGGCCGGGCAGGTGTACCTTTCGCCAGGCCCGGACGTGATCGAGTCGCGCGACTACTACCGGATCGTGGCCGACACGCTGGGCGTCGGTCTGTCGATCGAAGAGGTGCCGATGAGCGAGCATCTTCGCGAGAAGCCTGACGATCGCCCGCACTGCTGTCACCGGGTGTACTCAACGGACAAGGCGAAGGCGCATGGACTGGCGGTTCCTTCAACGCCTGTGGCGGTCGGATTGGCACGGCATGTGCGTGACATTCTGCGCGTGCGAGGTGAGTGATCGAGTCGACGAACGAAAGCACTGCGCATCGCCGTTTGCGTCATCGCAAGTGCCGCGAAGGCGCAAGCGACAGGTGCGGCAGTACCATGCCTTTCGTCACGTCTGGGCCGAGCGGTATTGACGGGGCCAGTCCGTTCCGGGTGCGTTGAGCGTTTTCATCGCGTGCAGCGCCCAGTACGGATTCCGAAGCAGCTCGCGTCCGAGCAGAACGAGGTCAGCGCTGCCTTCGTCGATGATCTGCTGTGCGTGCGATGCGAGCGTGATGTCGCCAACCGCTGCTGTCGCGATATTTGCCTCTCGACGAATCCTCGCCGCGAACGGCACCTGGTAGCCCGGCGACTTCCGCAGCCAGCCGCGCGGCGTGACGCCGCCACTGCTACAGTCGATCAGGTCGCCGCCGTGCTGTTTGACGAGTCGAGCGAACGCGACCGATTGCTCGATCGACCAGCCGTCGGACTCGGCGTCGGTGCAACTCAATCGCACGAACAGCGGCGTGCCGCCGGGAATCGCGCCTCGAACCGCGTCGATCACCCGTAGCGCAAAACGGATGCGGTTCTCGAACGATCCGCCGAAATCATCGGTGCGTCGGTTGCTGATTGGCGACAAGAACGAGTGCAGCAGGTAGCCGTGCGCCATGTGCAGTTCGATGGCTTTGAATTCGGCGTCGACCGCTCGACGGGCGGCGGCCGCGAACGAGGTGACGATCGCGTCGATTTCCGCAACCGTCAACGCACGTGGCAGCGGATCTTTTGGGTCGAATGAGACCGCGCTTGGTCCCACGCGGTCGATGCCCGACCCGTCCTCCATGTCGAACGAGCCGGCCTTGCGTCCGGCGTGCGCGAGTTGGATCGCCGGAACGGCCCCGAACTGCTTCACCAATGATGCAACCCGGCGCAGCGAATCAATGTGCGAATCAGACCAGATACCCAAGTCGTCCGGCGCGATTACGCCGCGCGGTTCGACGGCCGTCGCTTCGACGACCACCAGCCCGACGCCGCCCATGGCCCGCGCCGCATAGTGCACCTCGTGAAAAGCATTCGCGACGCCGCGTCGGGCTGAGAACATGCACATCGGCGACATGCCCACGCGATTGCGTAGCGTGACCGAGCGAAGCATAAGCGGCGAGAAGAGCATGCAGGTCACTTCTTTGGCTCGTCCTGCTTCTTCTTCCCGCCGAGCAGCCCGCCGATGAGATCCCCTACCTGTTTGTCGCCGTTATCGCCCCCGAGTGCGCCATTGAGCAGGCCGCGCTTGAGCGCGTCCTGCACGAAACCGGCAAAGTCGATCTGCGGTTTGGACAGGGCGCCCTTAATCGGCAGGGCGGCCTTCTCGCCGAGCACTTTCTGAATCTCCGGGCTCTTGATGAGTGCCGTCGCGAACTCCAGGTTCGTGTTGCTCAGCATCATCGACTGCAAATCGATCGTGCCGGCGAAGCGAAGCGGCAGTTCCTGCTCGACGTCCTGCCACTTGCCTTTCTTGTCCTGCACGCGCTCCCGTCGAATGATCGTTACGGTGACGTCGCTCTGCGTGGTGCCGTTCGCGAAGCGCACGCTCGATCCGCCGATCTTGCCGCGCAGGCCCTGCGTGCCGAGGTCGAGTGTGCTGCTGAGCAGCTTGGGCATGTAGCCGTCGAGGTAGAGGTCTTTCACGTCGATCGTGAGCTGGCCGATCTGTGTGCCGCGGGCGCTGGCGATGTTGAGCGGCACGCTGTCGAACTGTTTCGACGTGATCGACACGACGCCCGACGCCTTCTCGGTGTTGCTGAAGAGCACGCTGACGTACTTGCCCAGCTGGGCGGCCAGCACGTCGGTGAGCTGCATGTCCTGTACCAGCGGTTGATCCTTCGCGATCGACAGCGTCGGGCTGGTGGTCTTCAGGTCGATCACCATGCCGCCGTGATACAGCTTGCCGCCGTTGATGTTGGCGGCGGGCGGGAAGCGGTCTTTGCCGGTCTTGTCGGCGTAGGCGAGCACCACCTGCCCGTCGCTGAGTGTGAACGGCGCGTCGAGCTTGGTGATCTCCGCGCCCTTGTACAGCAGCCGATCGATCTGGAGCCGGCCGCTGCCACGCAGGCTGCGGACGCTCTGCTGGAACGCCATCGGCGTGCCGGCCGCGTCGATCATCGGGTAGCTGCCTTCTAGCTTCCACGTCTCGTCCCCCTTGCCCTCGGCGGCGAGGTCGCCCATCGATTCGACCGTCTCCTTCGGCAGCGCCGCTCGCGAGAGCGCGACCAGCCGGGCAAGGTCGTACTGCACCCGCAGGCTTACGCCGTCGAGCGTGTTCTGCTTCATCAGCTCGCTCACCTTGCCGGCGAAGCTGAGGCGCAGCGTCTGCGGCTCGTCCGGGAAGGACAGTTCCAACTTCTTGGCTGTCGCGACGCCGTTGCCGAGGTCGAGCACGACTTCGTTCGCGATCGACAGCTTCCGCAGCGTGTCGGGCAGCGGCTTGGCGTCGGGTGCGATGGGCTTGAGGTTCGTTGCGTCTGCATTGCCGGCGAGCGATACCACGTTGCCGCTGGTGGTGCCGACGGTCTGCGTCGCGTTGAGTTCGCCGGCGACACCGATCGGGTTGCTGCCGCCCGTGAGCGTCTGCACCAGGATGCCGAGCGCGCCGAGCTGCGCGTTGACGGTCACTTGGCCCGAGGCGTCGGGTTTGCCGCCCGCCAGGCCGGTCAGCTTGATCGGCGTTGGCATGCCGACCACGACGACGTTCGGCACGTCGACAGTCAGCGCCTTCACGATCACCTCACGCAGTTGCTCCTTCACCGAGGGCTTGCTGAGGTCGGTCGAGATGTCAGCCATGAACTTTGCAGTCACAGGCTTGTTCAGTGCGAACTGCTTGTTACCTCGGCCGAACTGAAGATTCTGCGTCTGCGGGACGTTCAGCGTGACGGTCGTCACCTGCTTCGCGTCGTCGCGCGTCACGCCGCCGTTGAACGAGGCGCTGCCGGACGTGAACACCAGCGGCGGCACCGGCGCTGCGCCGGCGCGGGTTCCTTCGCGGGCAGCAACCCGTCGATGAGCGCCCAGAACTTCGGCATGCTGGAGATGTCACCCGTGAAGGCGGCGTTCTGCAACAACTCGAACGCGCCGGCCGGCTTGCCGTCGGGTGTGAGCAGGTTCAGCTTGACGTCGGTCGCCTTGATGCTGGCGAAGCTGCTGACGGCGTCGAACCATGCGGTGGACGTCTTCAGATCGGTCGGCACGTACGATTCCAGCCCGAACGTGACCGCCTCGTTCTGAAGATTCTGGCCCGCGGTCAGTTTGCTGAGCGCGCCTTTCAACGCGAAGTGGTGGAGTTGCTTGTCGGGGAAGCTCTCGAGCGTGAGCGTGGAATCAAACACGCCGCGTTCAAGCGTCAGACCGGCCAGCGCCCCGAGCCGGGCGAGGTCGCCGCTGGCGCGGAACTGCGCGGTGCCGCCGACGGCGTTGCCGCGGACGAGGATCGTCGCGGGGCCGTCGCCGGTCTTCTTCACGTCGATCAGTCCGCTCGGCGCCGCAGCCTGTAGTGCGTTGACGACGATCCTCGTCGTGTCGCCTTCTTTCGAGACGACCGCGTCCGCGTTCACCTTCAGGTCTTCGTTGGCGAGGTAGCTCTTGCCCTTGTTGGCGAAGGTGAGCTTTTCAATGGTCGCGTCGGTCGTAATGGCGGTGGGGCTGGCCGGGTCGGTCGGCTTGCCCTTGACGGTGAGCGAGTTGAGCTTCAGCAGGCCCGCCAGTTGCATGTCGCCGAGGTCGACGAACTGCGCGATCTGCTCCCGCGCCCGCGTGAGGTCGGCCATGCCGGCCAGTTGCAGGTCGCCCGGCGTGCCGCCGCCCGCGAGATTCGCGAACGGCGCTTTCAGGTTCAGCTGCAAGGTGCGCAGCGCCAGCGTCTTTCCGTCGGGCGCGACGGCCACGCCCGCGTCGAGCGACATCGGCTCGATGCGGATCGGCTTGCCGTCGCGCGTGCCGGTGATGTCGGCGAGGAGCGTCTGCTTCGCGTCGATCGCGTCGTGTGAGAGGGTGATCGTGCTGTCGCTCGCGAGCGATCCGCCGGTGACGGTGACGCCTTCCTGCATGCGCAGCGTGTGCGGCAGCATCGTCGCGAGCGCGGCGAAGCTGGGCACGCGCGTGGTGATCTTGAAGGAACCGTCGCCACCGGGTACCTGCTTCTTGGCGGCGTTGCTCAGCGCGGCGATCGGCGCGCTGCCGGCGATGTCGATCGTGAGCAGGTCGCTGGTCAGGCCGGTGTTGCGGACGGTGATGGTCGCGTTGTTGCCGGCCGTCACGTCGGCGTTGATCGACAGCTTGGCGGACTTCAGCGTGAACGTGTCTCCCTTGAGCGGCGGCGCGGTAGCCGTGACGTCGGCCAGATCGAGCGTGCCGATGACGCTGCCGGGCTGGCCGGGCTTGAGGTCGATGGCGATCGTGCCGCGTGAGTTGCCCGAGATGGATACCTGCTCGGCGCCGGTCGCCGCGACGATCGCGTTCAACAGCGACGCGTCGATCCGGTCGTACGATGCGTCGAGCTTGATCGTGTTCTTCGCGAGATCGACGCCGACGGCGCGGGTGTTGTCATCCGGCACGATGTCGGCGTTGCCTTTGATGCTGAAAGTCGTCGGCTGGGACCCGGCGGCTGTGACGACGGCCTTGCCATCGAGGCCGATGCCCTGCACGGCGTGGTTCAGGTCGACGTGGAAGGCCGAGCCTTGCTCCAGCCGGATCGGCCCGCGCGGCGCACGGTCGGGTCGGGCGGAACGTCGACCGTGGCGGTGAGATTCAGGTCGGCCGTGCCCGCGAGGTTGGGCAGCTTCGCCGGTTCCTTCGCGGGCGGCCAGTCGTAGACGCCCAGCGTGTCGGCGAGCTTGCTCTTGCCCGACGGGTCGATCGAGTCGTTCACGTCGAGCGTGCCCGTGGTGTGGCCCAGGTCGAGATTGCCGCGCACGGCGTTCCACAGCGTCAGGCCTGTCTGCAGGTTGCCCTGCACCATCTGCCGGCCCGAGGCATCCGTGATGCGCAGGCCGTCGATGCGGACCGGCGAAAACCAGCCGAAGCTCCACGACTCGATCTCGACGTGACCTTTCGGAGCGAGCGCTTTGGCGACGGTCGGCAGCAGCATCGACTTGCCAGCAGAAGTGCTGAGCACGGTCGGCGCGGCCGCGGCGATGACGAACAGCCCGACCGGGATCGCCGCCAGCGTGATCCAAAGCCACCGCCTTCGCTTCTTCGGCGCGGGGGTTTCTGACTTGGTCGAGTCCGGCGTCGGCGGAAGTGTTTCGCTCATAGGTCGTCCTGTCGGATGGTAAAGCTTACCGATGTTAGCGCGCATGCGTCGGGGGAACCCGAGTTCTGGGACCGGCGGGTCGCTGGTGCCGTCCGAATCGCCCGATCGGGTTTGACGCACGCTCGATTCAGTTGCACCTATTCCCTTACGGGCGCGTGCAGTAGACTGGACGGCTCGCGTTGTCGGACGTTCGCGTGACTTGTTTGAGGAACAGCATGAAGGACCAACTGATTGTCGTGGCCGGCGCCGGCGGTTTCATCGGCGGAGCGCTCGTGGCTGATTTGCGGAAGGAAGGCTTCAAGAACATCCGCGCCGTCGACATTAAGCCGATGCCGTTCTGGTATCAGAAATTCGACGACGTCGACAATCGCGTGCTCGACCTCAACAAGAAGGATGCGTGTTTCGAAAGCGTCGAAGGCGCTCACACCGTCTACAACCTGGCTGCCAACATGGGCGGCATGGGCTTCATCGAAAAGAACAAGGCGTTGTGCATGCTCAGCGTGCTGATCAACACGCACCTGCTCCAGGCGGCGCATCACTACAAGCTGCCGGGCCGGTTCTTCTACGCCAGCAGCGCGTGCGTCTACAACGCGACCAAGCAGACGAACGCCGACGTGACGGCACTGAAGGAAGAGGACGCCTACCCTGCGCTGGCCGAGGACGGCTACGGCTGGGAGAAGCTGTTCAGCGAGCGCATGTGCCGGCATTTCCGCGAGGACTACGGTCTGGCGTGCCGCGTGGCCCGCTTCCACAACGTGTACGGCCCGCACGGCACGTACGACGGCGGCCGCGAAAAGGCCCCGGCCGCGATCTGTCGCAAGGTCATCGCCGCGAAGAAGACGGGCAAGCTCGACATCGAAATATGGGGCGACGGCCACCAGACGCGGTCGTTCATGTACATCACCGACTGCGTGAAGGGCGTGAAGGCCATCACCGCCAGCGACATCCTCGAACCAATCAACCTCGGTTCGAGCGAACTGGTGAGCATCAACCAACTGGTCGACCTCGTGGAAGAAATCGCCGGCATCAAGCTGAAGCGACACTACAACCTGGACGCGCCCAAAGGCGTGCGTGGCCGAAACAGCGACAACACGCTTATCCAGAAGTACTTGCACTGGGAACCGAACGTGAAGCTGCGCGACGGCCTGCGTGAGACCTACAAGTGGATCGAAGCCGAAATGGCCAAGGGCGGGGAGAGCGTGGTGAACATCACCTGAAGAATTTGCTCTCTTTGCAACCTTTTTGCATCTGGCGTATGTTCGACTTCGGACGCCGTTGATCGATACTTTTCGGTCGACGACGCGTTGTCGTCTACGTCAGGAGTCCCCGCGTGGCTCTCACGCTTACAAATGTGCGGAAGGTGTATGTCGCTCCGGACGGGTCGACCGTGCCGGTGATCGATGTGCCGACGCTCTTCATCGGCGACGGCGAACAGGTTGCCTTTATCGGCAGCAGCGGGTCGGGCAAGACAACGCTGCTGCACCTGATCGCTGGCATTCTTACGCCGGATTCGGGGCAGATTGTCTACGCGGGCGGAGGGTCGTCGGTCGATATCGCGCAACTCAGCGAGGCCGAGCGTGACATCTTTCGCGGCGGGCATCTCGGCTACGTCTTCCAGACCCATCACCTGCTGTCCGGCTTCACCGCTTTGGAAAATGTTCTGCTCGGAATGAGCTTCACCGGGCGCAGCGCCGACACGACATGGGCAGAACATCTGCTCAAGGAGGTCGGCCTTGGCGAGCGACTTCACTACAAGCCGGGCAAGCTGTCGGTGGGGCAGCAGCAGCGCGTGGCCGTTGCGCGGGCGCTGGCGGGGCGGCCGCGGCTGGTGCTGGCGGATGAGCCGACCGGCGCACTCGACGCGCGTAACGCCCAGCAGGTGCTCGACCTGATGCGGAACCTGTGCAGCGAAGTCGGCGCGGCCCTGCTGATCGTCACGCACGACCTGAACATCGCCAAACAGATGCCAAGGACGCTGTCACTGACTGACGTGAATCGCGCGGCCGCGCCGGGGTAGTGGGTCAGTTTCAATTATGGGTGCCACGGCATAGGTACTCCGTTGCCGTGGTATGCCCGCGACCGTCGAATCGCCTGCAATGATCGAGCGTGCCACGGCTAGCGAGTACGCTAGCCGTGGCACCCAAAAGCAAAGTGGCCCACTGCTCGCGCCGGTGGCGATTTGAAAACGCAGTGCTCAATGTCCAAACGACCTCGCTTCGTGCAGGTCTTTATTGTTGGTCATTGGGCGTTTCGATCGGTCGCAGCTGCTGCGGAGATACTGACATCGAGTCATCCCCATGAATCTCTTCCAGATCGTCTTCAAACAGATGCGCCAACGGGCGCTGTCGACGTGGCTGACGCTCCTGTCGGTGCTGCTCGGCGTCGCGCTCGCGATCGCCATCCTGATCGTCCAGCGCGAAGGCAAGGCCCTCTTCGGCCAGAGCGATTTCGGCTACGACGCCATCATCGGCCCCGCGAAGGGCTCGCCGCTTCAGGTGACGCTGAACACGGTCTACCACCTCGATCAAAGCCCAGGCCTCGTGCCGTATTCGGTCTTCACCGAGATGACGACGGGCCGAAACGACCTGCGCCAATGGACGAAGCTGGCCGTGCCGTTCGTCGTCGGTGACAGCTTTCAGGGCCGGCGCATCGTCGGCACGTCGACGAAGATGTTCGGCCTGAACGAGGACGGCACGCCGATGGACGCGCCGTTCGAGTATCGGCGCGATCACCGCTACGAACTTGTGCAGGGACGCGTGTTCGCTGCGAAGAAGTTCGAGGCCGTCGTCGGCGCGGACGTGGCCGAGCAGTTGAAGCTCAAGCTGTACGATCCGAAATTAAGTGACGTTGAAAACGAAAAGGCCGGCGGCGCGTTCCGCGTCACGCACGGCATGCCGGGGCCGAACGAAGTCCCCGACATTCACAAGCCGATTTGGCGCATCGTCGGCATCCTCAAACCCACGCACACCGCGAACGATCGCGTGCTGTTCGTGCCGTACGTGAGCCTGTTCGCGATCAGCGAACACGAAAGCGGCATGGTCGACCAGGCGCTCCTGAAGGCGAAGATCGATCCGGCCAAGGTGCCGCCCGAGCAACTGCCCGAGGTGCTGAAGAAACTCGGCATCGACCCGGCCGACGTGCCGGAGTCGTTCCGCAAGAAGTTCCGCATGGTCGCGCCGGCACCGAAACCGGAAGCACACGACGATCACGACCATGATCACGATCATGCGTCGACCGAACCCGCGACGGCATCCGACGAGCACGATCACGGCGACGAACCCGAAGGCTTCTCACTCGACGCCGACGGCAACATCACGCCCGATCTGCCGGAGAGCGAGTGGTCGCTGAGCGCGATTCTCGTCCGCTCGCGCGGCGGCTTCCAACTACAGAACCTGCTCTATCACTTCAAGGTGATCGACGACCGCGCGGTCTGCGTGAACCCCGCATCGGTGATGCGCGATTTCTTCAACACGTTCCTCTCGGGCAGCACGACGCTGTTACTGATGATCGCGCTGCTCGTAATCGTCGTCGCCGCGATCAGCATCATGACGACGATCTACAACGCCGTGTCGGCGCGGCTGCGCGAGATCGCGATCCTGCGGGCGTCGGGCGCCACGCGGGGCCGAATCCTGGCGATCATCTGCACCGAAGCCATGCTGATCGGCCTGTTCGGCGGCGTGCTGGGTCTGCTGGCCGGCCACGGCATCGCGGCGGTCGGGTCGGTGTACGCGGAACGCGCGCTGGGCGAGTCGATCAACTGGCTGAGCGTCAGCACGATCGAAATCGCCTGCATCGTCGGCGTGGTCGTGCTCGCGTTCATCGCCGGGCTGGTGCCCGCGATGAAAGCGTATCGCACGCCGGTGGCGAGCAACCTGGTGGCGGGCGGGTGAGGCGAACAGGGGTTCGTTCTTCTCCCTCACCCTAACCATCTCCCGGAGGGAGAGGGGACTAGAACGACGCGGAGAGTTGTAGCGACAGCAAATGCTTTTGTGGTATGGGCCTCCGGCCCGTGCCACGTCCGCTATGACATATCAATCGCTGCTCTAACGACAAAAAAGCCCCGGGCGACACCGTCCGGGGCTTCATTGCATAGAGATGTCGGAGTCGCTCACCCTCGTACACGTGCAACCCGACCCATCACCCACGCGCCCGCCGACGCGAGCGTCGCGCCGATCAGCAGGGCGGCCGTTCCGCTCAGCAGGCTAGTCGTCATCGATTGCAGCGAGGCGACCTGTCCGATCCAGCCGCTTACGTTCTCGCTCAAGCGGGCGATCGACGCAGAGTATTCCAGGCCGTCCGGCCACGGGCTGGAGCCGAACGCCGCCGCCACCATCGCCAGGCCGACGCCCACTGGGGCCAACCGTTCGCTCGCGCGGTCGCACACCGCGATCGCCGCCAGCGTGATCGTCACCTCAATCAGCCCGATCGCGCCGTGTGTCAACAGCATCGGCTTGAGCGCGGCCAGCGAACCGAGTTCAATCGTGCAGGCAATCGCGGCCAGCAGCGTGCTCGCATATGCCGCCACGCCGAGCGATGCCCAGCGCATCGCGCCGTGCGAGTTGCCGGCCAAACGCTTCCAGATCGGATACACGACCAGGCACGGCACGATCGCCATGTTCAGCACGTTCAGGCCGAGCGTGCTCAAGCCGCCATCGCCGAGGAGCAAGCTCTGCACGAGCAGCACCATCGACATCGCGGCGAAGCCCAGGCCGCTGCCGAACCAGTAGGCCAGCAGCATGCCGCCGATGAGGTGGCCGCTCACGCCCGGCAGCACGGGCACGTTGAACGCCTGCATCGCGAAGACGAAGCCGGTGGCGGCCGCGAATTTCAGCGCGTCGGGCCGACGCGCCGCTCGGGCCGCGGCAAGGCCGACGCACGCGCCGAGCACTGCGATGCCCGCGCCGTAGACCGCACACATCGGAGTGACCTGACCGTTCGCAAGATGCATGATGAAGCTCCTGTTCGGTTGTCAGCAGATGCGCGGCAGTTGTTCGCCGTAGGGCTTCTGCAGGACTCGACGTCCGCCGATCGTCGTGAGCAGTTCGCACACGCCGTCGCGTTCATCGGTCACACGGCCGACGATCGCGGCACCGGCTCCGAGCGGATGCGATCGTAAAGCCGCCAGCGCGTCCTCCGCACGTCCCTTGCGCACCACTGCGACGATTTTGCCCTCGTTCGCCACGTCGAGCGGATCGAGCCCGAGCATCTCGGCCGCGTGCAGCGTGGACGGATGCACCGGGATGGCGGCTTCATCGAGTTCGATATGCAGCCCCGTTCGTTCAGCGAGATCAGCTGCCAGTCCGGACATTCCTCCGCGTGTCGGATCGCGCAGGAAGACGACGTCCTCGCCGAGTCGATCGAACAGGCCGTTCACGAGCGCGTTGAGCGGGGCCACATCCGACCGCACGACGCTCTTCACCTGCGGCAGCTCGCGCGCCAGCATCACGGCCACGCCGTGATCGGCGATCGAACCGCTCAGCAGCACAACGTCGCCCGGCTGCACGCGCTTCGGGTGTGGCCTGGCATCGGCCCGTACCGCGCCAACGCCGGCCGTGCTGATGAAGATTGATTCGCCGTCGGTTCGGCCGATGACTTTCGTGTCGCCCGTGACGACGCGCACGTTCGCTTCCCTCGCAGTCGCGGCGATCGAGTCCATCACGCGCTCGAGCTTCGTGCGAGGAAGGCCCTCGGGCAGAATCAGCCCGAGGGCAATGGCGATCGGTGTCGCGCCGCACACCGAAAGGTCGTTCACTGTTCCGCTGATGCAGAGCCGGCCGATGTCGCCGCCGGGGAATTCGATCGGCTGCACGACGTAGCTGTCGATCGTGAACGCCAGGCGCGAGCGGTCGACGTCGAGCAGGGCCGAGTCGAGCAGGTCGTCGAGCGTGGCGTTCGCCAGGCGCGGGAAGACGACCGAACGCAGCAGCGCGTCGGTCATCAATCCGCCGCCGCCGTGGGCGCGCAGAATCTGCTTCCACTGGTTGTCGGCGACGGCCGGGCGGAGGTGGGGTGTGTCGGTGGTCATGGGGAAGCTTTCTCAAACAACAGCGAGTTGACGCCGTGCCGCGCGGTGCCGGCCGTACTTGAAGTGGGCTTGGCACGTGCCTTCGGAACTGACCATGCACGGGCCGATCGGGTTGCTCGGCGTGCAGGCGGTCGCGAATAGCTTGCAGTCGATCGGCGAGCATCGCCCGGTGATGACGTCGCCGCAGCGGCAGCCTTTCGGCTCGGGCACGTCGGTCTCTTGCAGGTTGAAGCGTTTGCGGGCGTCGAACGAGTCGAATTCCGGCCGCAGCACGAGACCGCTCGCCGGCACGCGGCCGAGCCCGCGCCACGCGACCTCGGCCGGCTCGAAGACACTGGCGACCAGTCGCTGTGCGTGCACGTTGCCGCCGGGCGTGACGGCCTGCGGGTACTGGTTAATGAGCGCGGGCGCGCGGCCGACGCACAGCGACGTCAACTGCGCGATGCCCAAGCCGATCTGGAAATCCTCGAACCCGACGACGACGCAGGGTAGGGAATAGTCGGTTACCAACGGCCGGAACACATCCGCGCCGATGATGACCGCGACGTGGCCGGGGCAGAGCAGGCCGTCCACGCGAACGTCGCCGCTTTGCAGCAGCGTGTGCATCGCGGGCATCACCAGCTTGTGGCTGGCGTGAACGGTGAAGTTCGTCAACCCGCGGCGCTGCGCTTCCAGCACTGCGGCGGCGGTCGGCGGCGTGGTCGTCTCGAAGCCGACGGCGGCGAACACGACCTGCCGGTCGGCGTGCGTGGCCGCGAAGTCGACCGCGTCGAGCGCGGAATACGCGACGCGCACGTCCGCGCCTTGGCCACGGGCAGCGTCGAGGCTGCGCCGATCGGAACCGGTCACGCGGAGCATGTCGCCGTAGGTGAAGAGCGTGACGTTGGGCGTCGTCGCGAGTTGGATGAGGTGATCGATGTCGCCGGGCGCGGTCACGCAGACCGGGCAGCCGGGACCGGAAAGGAGTTGCACGTTGTCCGGCAGCAGCGAGTGCAGGCCGCAGCGGAAGGCGCTCACGGTGTGCGTTCCGCAGACCTCCATGAAGCGCAACTCGCGGCCGGCGCGGCTCGCGGCGTCGCGGAGCATCGGAAGCCAGGTGGATTCATCGTGCGGCATGACCGGCCTCCTTCGCAGCAAAGTCAACGCGCGCGACAGACTCGGCGTCCGCGGCGTCTATCGCGCGGTGCATGTCGGCCAGGATCTTCCACGTCTCGGCGGCGGCGGCTTCGTCGAGTTGCTGGATCGCGAAGCCGGCGTGCACCAGCACCCAGTCGCCCGATTTCACGTCGGGCGTGAGCACGGTGCTGATCGGCACCTCGTTGCCATGCAGGCTCGCGATGCCGCGATCGCCGGACACTTTGATCACTTTGCCGGGGACGGCCAGGCACATATCACACCGTCGCTTTCGAGTTGGAATAGAAGAGTTGCGTGACCGCGATCGCGGCCTGGCCAAGCGCGAGGCCGCCGTCGTTGGGCGGGACGCGTTGGTGCTTCAGGACACGAAGGCCTCGCGCTTCGAGAAGTGTTGTGAGTCGACACGTCAGCAGGGCATTGCAGAACGTGCCGCCGGTAAGGGCGATGGCGCGGAGGCTTCGACGATGGGCTTGGTCGAGAAGGACGTCGGCCCAGGCGCGGGCGAAGGCTTCGTGGAAGTGGAGGGCGAGCGACGACACGTCCTCGCCGGCGCGGCGTCGTTGCCAGAGGTCGAGCGCAAGCGGGGCGAAATCGAGCGCGGTGCAAGCGTGATCGCGATCCTCCCTCACCCCCGCCCTCTCCCGGAGGGAGAGGGAGCAAGATGCGTCACCTGCAAGCGCTTCGAGGCGCATGGCGCATTCGGCTTCAAAGCGGTTCTTCGTCGCGACGCCGAGCAGGGCGGCGATCGCGTCGAACAGTCGGCCGGTGCTGCTGCTCGGCACGCAATTGACGTTGCGGTCGATCATGCCGGCCAGCAGGGTGCGATCGGTGTCGTCGGGGATCAATTCGCGCGAAGCGAGATGATTGGTGTAGTCAGGCCCAAGTGCTCGGGCGAGCAGGGCCAGCGCCGGCCGGCGCGAGTCATGGGCGGCGGCGTCACCTCCGGGAATCGAAAGCGGTGTGAGACACGCCAAACGCTCGAAGCCTTCATAGCGGGCCAACAGCAGTTCGCCGCCCCAGGTGGTGCCATCGGTGCCGTAGCCGGTGCCGTCACAGACGAGCACCAGCGTCGGCTCGGTCACGCCATGCTCGACCATCGCGGCAGCGGCGTGGGCGTGGTGGTGTTGCACCTGCACCAGCGGGATGCTGAGTTCGCGCGCCCAGCGCTGGGCGACCTTCGTGCCGAAGTAGCCGGGGTGCAGGTCGCAGGCGATCCAGCGCGGTCTGATGCGCAGGAGCGTTTGCAGATCAGTGGCGGTCGATTCGAGCAGGCGCAGCGTGGCAGGATGCGACAGGTCGCCGAGGTGTTGGCTGAGCACAACACGCCGGCCGCTGACAAGGGCGATCGTGCATTTCAGATCGCCTCCGATGCAGAGTCCGGGCTCAGCCGAGGCGAAGGGCAGTTCGATCGGATCGGGCACGTAGCCCCGGGCGCGGCGGACGAGGATCGGCGCGTCGCCGGTATCGATCACGACCGAGTCGTCGACTGGACGCGCGATGTCGCGATCGTGCCAGAGGATCGCGTCGCACAGCGGGCCGAGGCGGGCGAGGGCGTCGGCGTTGCGGGTCACCATCGGCTCGGCCGAGTCGTTGGCGCTGGTCATCACGAGCGCAGGCCACGGCACATCGCCGGCGAAGAGCAGATGCTGGATCGGCGTGTTCGGCAGCATGACGCCGAGGCGGTTCATGTTCGGGGCGATGGAGCCGCCGTACGCTTCGCGGCGTCGATGCCGACGCGCGCAGAGCAGAATCGGCGCGATCGGCGACTGTAGCAGCGCTGCGCCCGCGTCGCTCAGTTCGACAAGCGTGCGCGCCTGTTCGATCGACTTCACCATGATCGCGAACGGCTTGGCCGCGCGGTGCTTGGCGATGCGAAGGCGTTGGACGGCCGCTTCGTCGTCGGCGCGACAGGCGAGGTGAAAGCCGCCGAGGCCCTTGATGGCGAGGATCTTCCCGTCCGCCAGCATCGTGCGGGCGGCGGCGATCGGGTCCGTCGCGATCGGCTTGCCCGTTCGGTCCACCAGTGACACCTGCGGCCCGCAGTCCGGGCAATTGGTCGGCTGGGCGTGGAAGCGTCGGTCGGCCGGGTCGTCGTACTCGCGCTTGCACCGCGGGCACATGGCGAACGAGGCCATCGTCGTGGCGGGACGGTC
Source organism: Tepidisphaeraceae bacterium (assembly GCA_047600945.1). GTDB lineage: Bacteria > Planctomycetota > Phycisphaerae > Tepidisphaerales > Tepidisphaeraceae > JASGKC01. The sequence continues at coordinate 1,392,252 of JASGKC010000001.1, forward strand.
GTACGGGACGCCGGTCACGATCGAATAGCGCGGGCCGCAGTTCGTGCAGTTGATCAGGCCGTGGCCGAAGCGCGGGTCGGTTGGGTCGAACAACTCGCGCAGGCAGTCCGGGCAGGTGGCCGAGTCGATGGTGATGTCGCAGGTGACGTTGGGCTGGGATCGATCGGACGGCGCGATGACGAACTCATCTTCAACTTCGACGACATCGACCGATGTGGTGTCGATTCGCTCGATCCGGACGAGGGCTGGAGCGTGATCGAGAAGGTGTTTCTTGAAGGTGTGGAGTTGAGTGGGTTCGCCCTGGGCTTCGATGAGCACGCCAGCCGAGTCGTTCAGTACCCGGCCGGTGACGCCGGCGGCGCGGGCCTCGCGGTAGGCGAACGGTCTGAAGCCGACGCCTTGCACGCGGCCGACAACGCGCCATGCCTCCCGCACGAGCCCGATCGAACATGAACCGGCCTGCCGCATAAAAAGACCATTCTGTCCGGAATTGAATGGTACCGCCCGCTGTCGGCTGAACAACCGAAAGTCAGTCGATTGCGACGCGACATGGCGTCGCAGGGGCCCGGATCAGTGCGGGCTGGGTCGCTGATACTTCGCGAGGATCGCCGTCACGGCCGGCACCAGCCCGCGCGGACCGGACAGGGGCTTGTTCAGGAACTTCTCGTCCAGTGCATCGTGCGTCGCGAGAAGGTTCTGCACCGACTTCAGCAGGTCGATGTCGCCGGCGCAGGAGGCGCGGACGAATGCATCCCGCTGCTCGCCGGGCGGATGGTCGAGCGCATCAAGGAAGATGTCTTTCGCGCGATGCGTCATGGCGTCGAACTTGGCGGGGCGTGCTCGAGCAGAAGTGCGTCGGCCGGCAACTGCTGCTCGAGTTCGCTCAGACGGCTCGCCAGTGAAGGGCCCACCGTTGGCTGTGTTGTCGGCATCAAGCGGCGCAGGAGTTGAATATGTGACGCCGCCTCGGAGTAGCGTTTCGCGGCGATCAGCGTCTGGGCGGCTGCACAATGAAATTCGACGTTGGTCGGCGAGAAGTCGCGCGAGGCGAAATCGGGTCCGACGCGGTCGAGCAGGCGCAGCGCCGTGTCGATCTGTCCGACGTCGGTGTATTCGGCGATCGTTGTCGTGAGCCACTCGACGGTGCGCGGATTACTCGGACCGTCGCTGCTCAGGACGGTTTCGAAGGTCCGATGGGCGACGGCGGCCGAGAGATCGGCCCGGCCGCGGGCGCGATTCAACTTCACCTGTGTGTCGGCCAGCGCCAGCCGTAGCGGCGACGCCTCGCCGGACTGCTGACGCGCCAGCCGATCGGCCCATGCGAGGGCGGCGGACGTCGTCGTGAGACGGTCGGCCTGGATCATGGCGGCGCGGTTGCGCGCAGGGCGGCGTCGCTGGCGATGGCCTCGGCGGTGCGGGCCTGCGCTTCGGCGTCGCGCGCCATGGCCTCGGCGTCGCGCGCCTTGGCAGCCATCACGAGGCTGACGACGACCGTCGTCGCCATCGCGAGCAACACGACTGTCGCGGCCGCGACCTGGAAACGGTATCGCCGCACGAACTTCGCGAACCGATAGCGCCGGCTGGGCGGGCCCGCCTTCACGGGCCGGCCTTCGAGGAAACGGCGGATGTCGGCGGCGAGTTCTGCGGTCGTCTGATAGCGCCGGCCCGGGTCCTTCTCCAGCGCGCACATGACGATCCAGTCGACGTCGCCGGTGAGTTGGCCGGCCCGGATGATGCGCGGGGACTTGGGCTGAGTCGCAGAGTTGACCTGAAGGATGCGCGTCGACGGCCGCGACGGCAGCGTCTCGCGGATCGTGCGCAGCATGTTCTCCAGGCCCGCGCTGCGCAGTTCGGTCGCGTCGAAGGGTGGCACGCCGGTGACGATCTCGTACAGCACCGCGCCGAGGCTGTAGACGTCCGTACGCGTGTCGACGAACTTCGCGCCGCCGGTCTCGGCCTGCTCGGGGCTCATGTACTGCGGTGTGCCGATCACCTGAAGCTCGTGCGTGAGTTCGGTGTGGTTCGGGTTCGGCGCCTTGCTGGCCGTGAACGCCTTGGCGACGCCGAAGTCGATGACTTTGGGAATCGGCACGCCGTCGACGAGCGAGACGAGCACGTTGCTCGGCTTGATGTCGCGATGGATGACGCCCTTGGTGTGCGCGTGCTGCACGGCGTGGCAGACGCGCTCCATCAGCAGCAGCCGGTCGTGGAGCGGCAGCTTGCGTTCTTCGCAGAACGTCGTGATGGGCGGCCCGTCGACGAGTTCCATCACGAAGAACGGCCGGTCGGACGCGGTGGCGCCGGCGTCGAGCACGCGGGCGATGCTCGGGTGGTCCATCAGCGCCAGCGTCTGGCGTTCGACGTCGAACCGCGCGATGAGCCGGCGCGAGTCCATGTCGGAGCGGATGAGCTTGAGCGCGACGGGCCGATTGACGGGCGTGAGCTGCTGCGCGCGGTAGACGGTGCCGAAGCCGCCCTCGCCGAGCGTGGCGTCGATGCGATATCGGCCGCCGATGATGTCGCCGGGCTGCGGCTCCGGTTCGGGCGGGCCGATGCCGTCGGTGAGGGGCGAGCTGATCCAGCTGTGGTCGACCTTGTCGGCCGCCGGTGTCGTCATGAAGCTGTCGGCTTCGTGGTGAGCGGAGAGCAGTTGCAGCACATTGGCGCAGCGCGGGGTCGTTGGCACAGGCATTGGCGACATACGCTTCGCGCTCGGCCCGGGGCAGGTCGATGGCATCGAGGAAGATGTCCTTGGCCGAGGCGGGCATGGGTCAGTGGGTCGCGAGCACGATACCGTGCGCTTACCCGATGCAAACAACCACGGAGGACGCCGAGGTCACAGAGCACACAGAGAAGGAATAGATGTAGGGATCACTCAGCATGTGCGTTTCCTTCTCAGGCTCCGTGTTTGCCTCTGTGGGCTCTGTGTCTCAGTGTGCTCTGTGGTTCCGAAAGCGCGTTGACCTCATGCTGGAGCATCGGTGCTGATCGGTGACTTGAGTTTCGGCCCGAAATGAGCGATTAATCCGCGAGCGGCGTGACGCCGGTTTCGTCGCCCTGTTTGTCCGACAGCATCTGGTACAGGCGGACGCGGGCCCAGGCCCATTCGCGGTGGACGGTGCGTTCGGAGGTCTGGAGGACACCAGCGATTTCGCTCATCTCCAGACCGCCGAAGAAGCGGAGTTCGACGATCTGTGCGGCCCGTTCGTCTTCGGCACGCAGCCGGTCGAGCACTTCATCGACCGAGAGGATGAGGTCGAGGTCTTCGGTGTCCGCGACGTCGGCCGAGGTAAGCGATTCCGCTTGTTTGCCGCCGCCGCGTTTCTGGGCGCCGCGGGCGCGGGCGTGATCGACCAGGATCTGCCGCATCGCGTTGGCGCAGGCTCCGAAGAAGTGGGCTCGGCTCTGGAACGGCAAATTCTCGCCGCCAATGAGCCGCATATAGGCTTCGTGGACCAAAGCCGTCGCCTGCAACGTGTGGCCGGCCCGCTCGGAGCGGAGGCGTTGCCGGGCCAGGATACGGAGTTCGTCGTAGATGATAGGGAGCAGGCGCGACGCGGCGGCCGGGTCCGTCGGCAGAGCGCGGAGCAAGAGCGTGACCTGCTGATTGGCTTGCGAGACGTCGGACATACGACTAATCCTGCAACGCGCAGTCGAAGTGACGGCACCCTCGTCCGGCGAACTACGCCAAACGACGGCCCGGCGATCCATCTGCCGGCATTGTACAGACCACCGGGGTCGCGGCGAAGCCGTTCGACCGCACGATCCGTAAACGCAAGGATAAGCAGAGGTTCGCATCTCAAACATCATGCGTGAGGGAAGCACTTGGACTGCCACCGTTGGCTCGAACTGGACCCCTCTCGAGCTTCGCCGTTAGGCGCACGCCAAAGCCTCGCAAGGGAACACCAATTCCGAAATCTTGGCACGCCTGAGGCCCATTTCGCGTATTAGCTGGTGGAGCTTCGAGCTATCGGAATCGCTCGGCTCGTGTCTGTGCATCCAAGCAGTCATGCGATCGGCAACCCCCAATCATCTGGTGATGGCCTTGTGCTGGATCGCACTGGGTATCGCCCTGATCAAGTCCGGCTCCGGGGCCGGCGTCGATTCGACGCAGGGCAAGGTTGCGGTCGACCAGCGCCGAACCACCGATGTGACGCCGCCCCTTCGTGAACGTTCAAGCGACTCGGTCGTCAGGCCGACGCCATCGACCTGATCCTGTCATCGCGAGCCTGATCCTCTTGGGATGAACTCCCACGGCCGCGTCCGCGCCATCCATGGTGCCGGGTTTGCCCGAGATGACCTACTTTCGGTTGCGCCAATTCCGGCCGACGAAAGAACGACCATGGACATGAGCCATCTCCGCGACTGCATCGATCAGTGCTCCACGTGCCACCAGGTTTGCCTCGAAACGCTCACGCATTGTCTCCGCAAAGGCGGCGACCACGCGGCCGCCGACCACGTCCGGCTAATGCAGGACTGCATCCAGATCTGCGCGACCAGCGCCGACTTCATGCTGCGCGGCTCGGAACTGCACACCGAAACGTGCCGGGCGTGTGCGGAGGTCTGTCGACGCTGCGCAGAAGACTGCGAACGCCTGGCTGACGACGACATGATGCGCCGCTGCGCCGACCAGTGCCGATCATGCGCGGAATCGTGTGCTCACATGGCGGGCGTGGCGGCGTAGAGCGACGAACATCGTCATGCTGAACGAAGTGAAGCATCGGGCGCCGAACGAACGTCGCACGACTTCGATGGGCGCCAGATCCTTCGCTTCGCTCAGGATGACGGATGTTCTTACCGTCGCGTCAGGCGTGCGCGTGCTTCAACCACCAGCCGCTTCGCTTCCGCGTTGCTGTCGGCCGTCGCGGTGAGGTGGCCCATCTTTCGGCCCGCGCGGGCTTCGGTTTTGCCATACAGGTGCAGCTTCACGCGCGAATCGACCGCCAGCGCGGCCGCCCAGTTCGGCTCGCCGTCGGCCCACAGGTCGCCCAGCAGGTTCGCCATCGCGGCGGCGGGGACGAGACGCTGCGTCGAACCCAGCGGCAGTCCGCAGACCGCACGCACCTGCTGCTCGAACTGACACGTCTTGCACGCGTCGATCGTCAGGTGTCCGCTGTTGTGTGGCCGGGGTGCGAGCTCGTTTACAATCGGCTGGCCGCCCGCGACGAACATTTCCACGCACAGCAGCCCGACCAGCCCGATCTGGGCCGCGATCTGCTCGGCCAGTTGCGTTGCGCTCTGCGCGAGGTGCGGGTCGATGTCGCCTGGGCAGGTGGTGATGTCGAGGATGTGGTTCGTGTGCACGTTCTCGAAGACATCAAAACAGCGCGTCTCGCCCGAGAGAGTGCGCGCGACGATCACGCTGATCTCGCGCTCGAAGCGGACGATCTTCTCGAGCACGAAACGTCCCGGCACGATCTGCGGCGCCAGCTCGGCCGGCACGCCGGTGGCGGTGTTGAGCTTCCACTGGCCCTTGCCGTCATAGCCGAACTCGGTGGTCTTGAGGATACCTTCGCCAAGCTCGTCGAGGGCGGCGCGGAGTTGCTCGACCGAGTCGACGCGTCGGAACGGCGCGAGCGGGAAACCGTTGTCGCTGAGCCAAGCCTTCTCGCGCATACGGTGGCGCGTCGTTTCCAGCACGAACGGGCTGGGCCGAACGGGGCGGATGTTCTCGATCGCGGCGAGCGTCTCGGCCGGCACGTTCTCGAACTCGAACGTGACGGCGTCCACGTTCACCGCGAATGCTTGTGCCGCGCCGACGTCGTCGTACTGCGCGTTGATCTCGTGGTCGGCGATCTGGCCGGTCGGGCCATAGCGGATCGGGTCGAGGCAGTGGATTCTGGTAGCCCAGCCGACGCGCGGCGATCGCGAACATGCGTCCGAGCTGACCGCCGCCAAGAATACCGAGCGTGTGGCCGGGAAGGACCGGTTTCATGGGGCGGATGATAGGGATTGTCTGCTGCGCGTCGATGCGAATGCCGAAGTTCGAAGTCCGAATGCCGAGGTGAACACGCTACTTCGGCATTCGGACTTTGAACTTTTATCGCTCACGCCGACGCGATCGCCGGTGGTTCGGAGATGTCGACGTCGGGTGCGTCGAGCGCGGCTCGCGGGCGGGGACGCAGGGCGAGGATCAGTTCAATTTCGCCGGCTGGCCGCGAAAGCTTCTGGCTGATCGCCCGGGCGTCGAGGCCCTGGTCGTTCAGGCGATAGACCTCGGCGTAGCGGTCGTCCGGCGCTTCGATGTTCGGTTCGGGCGGACGCGCGAGCCGCATTGCCGGCCGGTCGATCGGCGTGTCGGGTGTCTCCGCGGCTTGCGGTTTAGTGACTGAATCGGCGCTCGACGACCCGAGCGCCTCAAGCCGAGCAATCTTTTCGTCGGCCTCGCTCAGCAGGATTTCGAGCTTGCTGACGCGCGTTTCGATCTGCGCCGTCATCTGCCGGGCCATATCGTGCAGTTCGACGAGCAGGTTCTGCATGTCGCGTTCGACGGCCTTCTGCTGCTTGAGCGACATGCGCGATGACGGCGCCGACGCCAGCGGATCGGGCTTCTTCTTGCGCATCCACTGCCGCATCACGATGTACAGCATGAACGCGCCAGCCGCGAGCATGAGCACCGAATCGGTGCTGCCCGCGCCGGCCGCCAGTGCGAGATTGATCGATAGGGCGCCTTCCATGACGCAACGACATCCGTCACGCGGCAGTGTCGACCGGGCAGGTCGGTTTTGCAAGGCGAAACGTGCGCCGTTACCTGACGCGCGGTCGGCGCATTTCTCTATTGCACTCGTAGCCCCGTCGCTCGTCTACTGCGGCCTCAGTCATGAACGCCAGTCTCGTCCAGACGCCGCTCGGTACGATCCACTGCCCTCAGAAGGGGCTGGGCGATCCGATCCTGCTCGTGCACGGCATCTACCCGGGTGCGAGTCGGCACGAGTGGGACCACAACATCGGCCCGCTAGCGTCGAACTTTCAGGTGAACGCGCCGGATTTGCTCGGCTTCGGCGAATCGGACGCGCCGCACCGCACGTTTACGGTTCAACTTTATCACCACCTGCTGCGCGACCTGATCGCCACCCACATTGGCAAGCCGACAATCGTCGTTGCGGCCGGCGTGAGTTGTGCGGCGGCGGTGCGGCTGGCGGTGTACGACGACCAACTCGTCTCAAAACTGGTACTGGTCGCTCCGACGGAACGGCCTCACGAGATGCCGTCGGTTGCCGAACGGTTCACGCAGTTCGTCTACGGCACGCTCGCGATGGGCGGCGGCATCTACGAGTCGGTGAATGAGCCATCGGCCATCCGCGAATATCTCGAAGACCAGTACGCCGACGTGAAGCGGATTCCGAAGGACGCGGTCAAGAAGCTGAAGTACGAATCGGAAAGGCCCAACGCGTTGTATCCGTTCATCAGCCTGGTGACGGGTTTCTACAACCTCGACGTCTATCGGCCGCTGCGGTACGTGCGGAAGCCGACGCTGTTGGTCTGGGGCGACGCCGCCGACGTGCCGCCGGCCGACGAAGTGCTTGCGCCGGCGGCGTGGAGCCAGGGGAAGCGGATCGAGATCATCGAAGGCGCGAAGCTGTGGCCGCACGTGGAACAGAGCGCGAAGTTCAACGACACGGTGCGTGCGTTCGGGATGGAGTGAGGCGAGCAGGGCGGCCAGACGACCACTCGGTTCCGTTCACTTTCGTCGACGGCGCGCCGGCTGATCGCCCGTCGATTGGCCGGGTGAGATGCCGTATTTCTTGCGGATTTGGGCTTCGAGGGCATCGACGATCTTCTTCTGCCGGAAATAGTCGGCCGCCTCGGGCGTGGGGGTGCCATCGTGCTTCTTCCAGCCACTGTGCATGGCGGGGCCGGCGAGGCTGGTCAGCAGGTCGAGCGCGGCGTTGCCATCCGGCAACTCGGCGCGCATCGCCCGATTGATCGCCTTGGGCAGCTTGCCGCCGTACTTGTCGCGTAGTTCGCGTTCGGACATTGCGGGCGAGTGTATCGCGCGCACGCCCCCGCGACGAATTCGGTTCGCCCCGGTCGCGCCCTACCTGCGAAGATTTCCCCCGCGACGTTTGATGAGAAGTACGCCGGCGGCAACGACGCCCCAGCCACTCGTCGGCTCCGGCGCGGGCGATGCCAGCACCGCGTTGCTCCAGCCGAACGTGTATGTGTCGGTATTTCGCGTGAGGTCGCGCCAAGTGGCCGAGTCGATGCCGAGCGGGCTCAGCCACCAGCTTGCCGACGAGAACGGGATGTCGCTGACGTTGTCGCCGTACATCTTCGAATACAGGCCGAGCGCCGCCAGCACGCCGCCTCGGGCACTGGGGTGCTTCCAGTCGTAGGTCTCGTAGAGATCGGCCCGGAAGTTGGTGTTGCGAAAGAGGTCCCCCACGCCCGCGACGCGAGCGATCGAAGTGCCGACCGCCCGATTGATGTCGTACGCCGCGCCCACGAGCCGCCGGACAGGTCGTTATTGAAGGCAGCCGGATTCGGGAACTTGGCCGGATAGACTTCCTTGTTCTGCGGCTGGTACGCCCACGTCTGCTCGATGATCGGGATCGCGCCGGGCGACTTGGCGCGGACCATCTGCGTCAGCCTGACCGCGTTCGCGCGGTAGGCCGTTGGGTTGCCGATGCGTGTCGGCTCGGTCGAAAGGCCTTGGATGATGACGAAGTCGTATTTCAGCGAGGTCAACTTCCAAGCGTCCGGCCCACCGAGCCGGCCGACGTGGTAGGCGAGGTCGGTGGACTCCTGAAGGCTTCCCACGTAGCTCGGCCAAGGCTTGCCGGCGCTCGCCGCGATCCGCGCGACCAGGCCCGGCACGTCACGGTTCAGCGTAAAGCTGTTGCCGATGTAGAGAATCTTCTTCGGCGTTTCGCTCGCGCCGCGTGCAAGGCCGGCCAACGTCACGACGGTGACGACCACAGTACCAATACAGCCTCTGGTCATGTTCGTCCCTTCTCACCCTCGCCCGGCAGACTACCCGACTTGGCGGGCCAGATGGAGCAATTTCCAGTCGCGGCGGCATCGAATCCGCGTCTCGTGACTTGGCGTTGCGGTTGCGGTATGCTTCGCCGCTCGCTTGTGCCGTCGCCGCGGGTGACGGCCGGGCCGATGCAAGGGTCGGCTGTGAACCGGGTCAGGACCGAGAGGTAGCAGCCCTAAACAGATCCGGCTCTGTGCCGTCGTCACCCGGTCGTCTTCCGCGGCGACGTGCGTTTCAGTGGGCAGTGGGCAGTACGCTCCGCTACAGTGGGCAGTTTCTTACGGCCCACCGCCCACTGCACACTACCCACTGCCATGCGCCTCCTCGTCGTCGCCAATCTCTCCAAGCCGCGCGTGCAGCCGGCCATCGACGAACTGCTTCCCTGGCTGAAGCAGCGGGTGGAGGTCGTTGCCGTCGACGGCAGCAAAGAACACGATCTCTGCACCGAGTCGAACTGCTTCGACGCCATCCTCGCCCTCGGCGGCGACGGCACGCTGATCTCGGTCGCCCATCGCCTGCGCGGCCGGCGCGTGCCGGTGATGGGCGTGAACTACGGCCGACTCGGGTTCCTGGCGCTGTTCCAGCCGGACGAAATCGCGACGTATTTCGACGACTTCGTCGCCGGCAAGCTGCCGATCTCCGGCCGGCAGATGCTGGATGTGGCCGTGCTCGGCAAGGGCGTCGCCTGCGATGCGACCGACCTGGACAAGGTCGTGGGCCTGGCGCGGCACCGGACGACGGTCCTCAACGAAGCCGTGCTGACGGCCGGCCCGCCTTACCGGATGATCGAGCTGGAACTGGCCATCGACGGTGAGAAGGGCGTCCGCTATTTCGGCGACGGCGTCATCCTCGCCACCGCGTCGGGCAGTACCGCCTACAACGTCAGCGCCGGCGGCCCGATCCTCTGGCCCGGCGTCGACGGCATCTGCATCACGCCACTCTGCCCGCACAGCCTGTCGTTTCGGCCCGTCGTGGTGAACGTCGATTCCCGCATCGTCGTCACGCTGCGCCGCGCCAACGCCGGCACCACGCTGGTCGCCGACGGACAATCGAACACCGCGCTGGAGAACGGCGAGCGCGTCGTCATTCACCGCTCGAAGCAGGAACTGCTGCTGGTGGAAAACCCACAGGCAAGGCAGATCGAGCAACTTGGACGGAAGCTGCATTGGGGCAGCACGCCGCGATACAACGGGAAGTGACGTGGAACTGGCGGGCGTTCGCCGGGTTGAGCGTCTGCTGCTTCACTATCGGACCTCGCGAACCCCAATTCTTCGACTACCGCTCGGCCCGTCATCGCGTACCTTTCGCGTTAGTCGCCCATGAGTTCAAAACGGCTGTTCCTTGCCCGGTTTGTCGCTCCGATGGATGCGCCGCTGCTCCGCGACGGCGGCGTGGTCGTCGAGGGCTCGACCATCGTCACGCTCGGCCCCGCCGACGCGCTGGCCGCGGCGCATCGGGATGCCGAGGTCGTCAACCTGGGCCGCGCCGTGCTCACGCCGGGCTTGGTCAACGCGCATACGCACCTGGAACTGTCCGGTATGCGGCGCGGCCGCTACTCGGGCAACTTCGTTGAGTGGATCCTCTCGATCCGTCCTCGCCTGTCGCCTGATCGGTCCGACTTCCAGCAGCGGCTGGCCGACGCACTGCGCATCGGTGTCGAGCAATCCGTCAGCGCCGGCGTGACCACCGTCGGCGACATCAGCGCCTTCCACGAACTCACCCGGCCCATCCTCCGCATCGGCCAGCTCCGCGTCGTCAGCTACGGCGAAGCGCTCGGCCTCGGGCGCATGCGCGAGCAGTTCTCGGCTAGGTTGACCACCGCCACCGACGTCAGCATGCAGACCGATCGTCTGCACGTGGGCCTGTCGCCTCACTCGCCTTACACGGTCGATCGACGCGGGCTGGAGGAATGCCTGTGGCTCGCGAAGAACAACGAACTGCCGCTGAGCATTCATCTGGCCGAATCGCGCGACGAGGCCGACTTCCTGCTGCACCGGTCGGGGCCGTTCCGCAAGCTGTGGGAAACCACCGGCATGTGGAACGACGACGTGCCGCTCGAACACGCGACGCCCGTGCGGATGGCGCACGCGCTGGGCCTGCTCGATCATCCGACGCTGCTGGCGCACGTGAACTACGCCGACGACGAAGAAGTGGGCCTGCTCAGCGCCGGCCGCGCGAGCGTGGTGTTCTGCCCGCGCACGCACAGTTGGTTCGGGCACGTGAACCACCGCTGGCATGACATGCTCAAACGCGGCGTGAACGTGTGCGTCGGCACCGACTCGCTCGCGAGCAGTCCGAACCTGAACCTGCTGGACGACCTGCGCCTGCTCCGCACGCAACGGCCCGACGTCGATGCCGGCACGCTCTGGACGCTCATCACCACGCGGGCCGCCCGGGCGCTACAGATGGAGAGCCACATCGGCTCGATCACCCCCGGCAAGTTGGCCGACTTCGCGAGCTTCCCGGTGATCTCGGATGATCCGCTGAACGAACTGCTGACCAAGATCGTTCTGCCCGACACCGTCTGGATCAATGGCGACCGCGTGAAGTAGCTTCGGACGGTCGAGCATTCCGAGTTCGGAAGGGTAGCACCATCATCTTGCCGGTTTGCGCTTGCCTGAAGCGTATCTCTCTCCGCATGATGCAGCGCCGTTCACTTCAGGGAAGCTTGTGTGGGAGGATCACGTGTCGATTCAGTTCAGTTGTGATTGTGGCAAGCGGTACAAGCTCGACGACACGCTCGCCGGGAAGAAGGCCAAATGCAAGGCGTGCGGTGCGACGCTGACCGTGCCGATGCCGGAATATGAGCCGGACGACAGCGCCGCGTACGACCTGGCTGAGGAGCCTGTCGCGCCAAAGCCCGCACCGCCCCGGCCTGCGCCTGCCCCCACGCCGACACGCTCGACCAGCGCCGCCCGTACGCCGGCGTTTGCGTCGAAGTCGCTTCCGAAGGCCGCCAAGCCCGTGATGCTGGCCGACATCGAGAATGCCAAGGGCTCGATGTTTCGTCGCTATGCCTACCTCCTGCTCCTGCTGACGCTGATTCCGCTCGCGTGGTCGACATTCCTTCCCGGCAAGTTCGATCTGGAGAAGGAAATCGACGAGACGGTGACACATCACCCCGAAGTGGCGGAGAAGCTGACGGCTGCATTGGGCGATGAGGAGGACGAGCGTCACGCACGGTCGGCGGCCGAGACGGAGCGGGCTTTCTTCAACGCCTTGCCCGATCACAAGCTCGATTCGGCGCTCTTCTCGCACGAGACGTGGGCTCACTGGGGCCTGGCGGGCCTGTCGAGTGCGGCATTCATCGGCGTGGTGCTGGCCCTGTTCCCGGGCGCGCACCGACGCCTGAAGACGCTACTGCTGGTGGGCCTCTTCACCGGCACGGTCGGCATCTTCCTGTTGCTGGCGTTTCAGTACATTGCCGATGCGACGCAGGGCGTTTTCATTCGGGGCGGCGGCTGGCTCACGCTGCTGTTCTACATCGTGAAGTTCATCGGCTGGAGCTACCGGGCCGCACTCGACGCCGACGCGAACTTCTTCGTCAGTGCGTTCGGTTTCACCTTCGGCGTCGGGCTGTGCGAGGAAATCTGCAAGTCGGCGCCGGTGCTGCTGCACTACCAGACCCGCCATCCCGATGGCGACGACGAGTGGAGTTGGCGCGTCGCGCTGATCGTGGGCCTGATCTCGGGCGTCGGCTTCGGCGTGAGCGAAGGCATCAGCTACTCGAGCGATTACTACAACGGCTTGATGGGCCCGGGCATCTACGGCGTGCGGTTCATCAGTTGCGTGGGCCTGCACGCCGTGTGGTCGGGTGCGGCCGCGATCATGATCTATCGCCATCGCGACGCGCTGCAGGGGGCCGAGGGTTTCTTCGGAACGCTGCTGGTGTGGGTGGTGCTGGTGCTGGTGCCGATGATCTTCCACGGCTTCTACGACACGCTTTTGAAAAAGGACCATGAGGCCATGGCGCTTGGCGTGGCCGTGCTGAGTTTCGTGTGGCTGGCGTTCATGATCGAACGAGTCCGCAAGGCGAATGGCGACCTCGACGAACTGACGCCGGTGCTGGCACGGTGAGGCCCGGTGGCTCTGTCGCCACCTCGGAAATCGGGCCGACAACAGGGCGCGAAGTTCGTACAATCGGCATCAATGAGCGTCGTCTGTCCGAGATGTCGCCGGGTGAACGAGCCGCAGGCCGTATATTGCGGCAACTGCGGCACCGCGCTCGTTCAGTTTCAAACGCCGTTGCCACCGCCCAATCCGTCGACGAAGCTGTCGGACAATCCACTCATCCGTCAGCGCAACAAGAGTGTCAGCGGGGCGCTGGGTTGCCTGGCGTTCATCATCGCGTTCGTCATCATCGCATCGCTGTTCACCGCGAGGCCAAGCATGCGGCCCGCCGCCGCGCCGGCGGTGGTGACGCAGACGCCGATGAAGGTCGCAACGCCCACGCGCAGCAACACGCAGGTCATCCCCATTCCCTACGGCGGCAAGCCCACGCCGTCGGATGAAGAGGTGCTTCGCCTTGACGTGCACGAACTGCGCAGCGTTTTCTCGATCCGTCAACTGACGCGTGAAGCGCCGACGTATCGCCTCCGCCGATCGAACGGCACGACGGGCGACGTCACGATCATCAGCACACCCGTCACGTGCCTGTCGACGCTCGACCTGCGGAACGCGCACTACGCCGTCTTTAAGGCCGGCACGAACTATGAGGTGCCGCACGCGGTGCTGCTACGCAAAGCCGAGGACGGCCCCCGCGACTACTGGCGGCCGGGCGAGACGGGCGAGATCGCCATCGCGATCGATGAGGAAACGTACAACGCCGGCGACAAGTTCATCCTCCGCTTCCAGGTGGGCCGGGCGATGTACGACACGGCGGGGCCGGAGGGGAACTGACGCTCCACGCCTTCGCGGCAATCGCGTCGGCCTTGCCCGATCGATGCTCGTAATCGTGCCGATTTACGAGACTTGTGGCCGGTTTCACCATCGAACCGAACTGTCGCAGCGGCCAATTAGCGGCTTGTGGGCGAGTGCGTCGCTCGGATAATGCCCCGTCCCAAGGAAATCTCATGCCCTTCACCTACGAACCGACGTTTCAAATCGCCAAGGACACCACGACGCAGTACCGCAAGCTGACCGGCGATGGCGTCAGCACGATCGATGTCGACGGCAAGACGATTCTCCGCGTGAAGTCCGAAGCATTGAAGCAACTCGCCCAGCAGGCGTTTCATGACATCAACTTCTTCTTCCGCGAAGCCCACCTGAAGAAGCTGGCGGCCGAGGTGAGTGACCCGGAGGCGTCGGACAATGACCGCTTCGTCATCTATACGCAGTTGCAGAACGCCGTCGTCGCCGCGGCGGGTCAACTTCCGAGTTGCCAGGACACCGGCACCGCCATCGTGCTCGGCAAGAAGGGCCAGTTCGTGCTGACCGACGCCGACGACGCGGCCGCGCTGTCCGAAGGCATCTGGACGACCTACAACCAGAAGAACCTGCGCTACAGCCAGATCGCGCCGCTGGCGATGTTCAAGGAGAAGAACACCGGCAGCAACCTGCCCGCGCAGATCGACCTGCTGGCCGACACCGATCCGTCACACGGCGACGAATATCACTTCCTCTTCATCGCCAAGGGCGGCGGCAGCGCGAACAAGAGTTACCTCTTCCAGGAAACGCCGGCCGTGCTGAACGAGGCGTCGCTCACGGAATTGCTGACCAAGAAGCTGAAGGAACTCGGCACCGCCGCATGTCCGCCGTACCACCTCGCGATCGTCATCGGCGGCACGAGCGCCGAGGCGAACCTGAAGTACGTGAAGCTCGCGTCGTGCGGATATCTCGACAACCTTCCCACCAGCGGTAGCGAGGGCGGCCGCGCGTTTCGTGATCTGGAGTGGGAAGCGAAAGTGCTGGAGATCGCGAACAAGAGCAAAATCGGTGCGCAGTTCGGCGGCAAGTACTTCGCGCACGACGCCCGCGTCATCCGCATGCCGCGCCATGCTGCGAGTTGCCCGATCGGGCTCGGCGTCTCGTGCAGCGCCGATCGGCAGATCAAAGGGAAGATCACGAAGGAAGGCGTCTACCTCGAACAACTCGAATTCAACCCGGGCAAGTATCTCCCGGCGCAGGCGCCGCAGCTTGCGCCGCCCGTGAAGATCGATCTGAGCATCGGCATGGAGAAGGTGCGGAAGATCCTGAGCCAGTTCCCGATCAAGACGCGGCTGGAACTGACCGGCACGCTGATCGTCGCCCGCGACGCGGCCCACGCGCGGATCAAGCAGATCCTCGATTCCGGCAAGCCGATGCCCGAGTACTTCAAGCAGTACCCGATCTACTACGCCGGCCCCGCGAAGACGCCAACCGGCATGGCCAGCGGCAGCTTCGGCCCGACGACGGCCGGGCGGATGGATAGCTTCGTCGACCTCTTCCAAAGCCACGGCGGCAGCATGGTGATGATCGCCAAGGGCAACCGCTCCAAAGCCGTGACCGACGCATGCAAGAAGCACGGCGGCTTCTACCTGGGTTCGATCGGCGGACCCGCCGCGATCCTGGCGCAGTCGAACATCAAGAAGGTCGACCTCGTCGACTTCGAAGAACTGGGCATGGAGGCGATCCGAAAGATCGAAGTCGTCGACTTCCCGGCGTTCATCGTGGTGGACGACAAGGGGAATGACTTCTTCCAGGAGCTGTGATCGTGCTCGGCACGCTGCCATACCCCTCACGCGAACGAGTTGCTGAAGTGATCGAGCAGTATCAACACGATCCGCTTCTACAATCGACAATCCGTGGGATGGCGTGGTTGCGCGCGACACACCCTGCGAACACAGACATCGATACGATCGCCGCGAAGGCTGCAATGGTCGATGCGTTCTACGTGACGCATGTGAATACAAGTCCGATCAGCTATGCCGACATCGCACGTCGTGTGATCGAGGTGCAGTTTGATGAGCGCATCCGCCGCGAGCCGGTCGACTTGTTACTGATCGACGAGCTTGCCGAGCTTCGCAACCCTTCGGCAACGCGTCGACTCTTCTCCTTTGCCACCAAGTTTGCTGCCGCCCACGAGCCTGCTCGCTACATGATCTACGACTCGCAGGTCGTGCGTTTTCTGATCCAAGCTCGCGCGCAGTTTGGCTTTGCTGAATTCAGAAGTGCGGAGTTGATCGACAAGCCAACCTATGCGCTATTCAGCAGCGTCGTGGAGCAGTTTGCGTCCCATTTCGGACTCGGATCGTTCGGACCGGGCGACCTGGACAAGTACATGTGGCGCGAAGGTCGAAACCTGTCGCGCACCGCGGATGCCACACCGGAATAGGGGCATTGTCCGGCCCAGCAGAACGCCAATAGCTTGTTCTGCATGGATATCGAATTTGCGCCCGAGTGGCTGGCGTGGTACGACAGTCTCGATCTTCGTGCTCGCATTCGGCTGTCTCGTGAGATGACCTTCGAGCAGAAGATGCTCCTGACAAGCGCGCTCATTGAGCGCGACTTCGCCCAGCGCCGAGAGCGCCTTCGACGCGAGCATCCGGACGCCGATGAAGACAGCATTCGTGCCCTTCTTCGCCAACAGCTCGACGAGGAAGACCCCCTCGAGTACGGCGACGCCTGAATCCCTTGGCCGCTGGTGCGACGAGCATGGCACGCGGGAACTGTTCGAGACGCTCCTGTCCGAAGCGGCCGAGTTGCAGTAGGGATTGTCCGGATGGGCGGCGATCATTCCCACATCGACAATCCGTCCCGTGACGCCGCCCCTCCAGATTCGCTTCGGCGAGTACACCGTCCTGCGGTCGGTCGACCCGGCCGACGATGGGCCGACGCCGAAGTCGGCGGTCTACACCATTCGCCGGCCGGACGGTTCGGAGATGTGCTGCGGCGTCACGTGGGCGGATGTCGAACGGCTGATCGATCGCGACCGCGCGACGCGCAGGGACGTCGAACCTCCACAATCCGATCGCCCGACGCCTCCGCCGGCGGGGGGGTGAGGTTATGCATTCGACTTCGGCGCGGCCGGCCGGTCGGTCAGGTCGAACATCTCGCCGTGCGATAGCGTCGCGAGGTCCTTGAACTCGGCAATCAGTTGTCGGTACGCGTGGGCAACCGTTCGTGGTTTGCGGTCGAGCGTGAACAGGCCGCACTCGTTCACGTGCTTGTCGAGGCGGGTCAGCGCGCTGTCCCAGTCGAGCTGGTCGTGCATGCTGTACCACGTGAAGCCCAGCACGGGCACGCCATCGCGGCGCATGCGCATCACGTTGGCCCATTGCTTCCACAGCCAGCGCGGCGCGAGCACGGGGTCGGGCACGCTGGTCTCGGTGTGCATGACGGGCTTGTAGTAGCGCGTGTAGTACCGCCTCGTGATGAGATACCAGCCCATCACGTCTTCGCCGGGCAGGATCGTGCCGTCGGGCAGGCGCAGGCGTTCGTTCCAGCCGTAGTAGTCGTTGCCCATGATCTGGTAGCCGGGCGCTTCGCCGCGCATGAGCCAACTGAACTCCTCGCGCGTCATGCCGCTGTCGAGCAGGAAGAGCGTCACTTCGCTGTCGGGCAGTTTGCCGAAGAGCAAATCGAGCGAAAGGTAGCCCAGCTTGTTGGTGAACTTGCTCTCACGCGACGGCGACGCCCGCAGGTCGTGCAGATACTCGGCCGACTCACTGTGGATGATGACCGCGTCGGGCCTGCACTTGACGATCTCGCCGCACGCGAGCTTGCTGGCGGCCACCAGGTGCTTGATCGACGTGACGAAGCCCTCGCTGCCGCTCAGCCGTTCGTTCCAGATGCCGTCGAGTCCGCTGAACTTCGCGGTTACGAAGATCTCATTCACTGGCGTGTAGAAGCGCACCCACGGATACCGCGCCGCGATCGCGCCCGCGTACCGCGCGAAGTGGACCGGCAACTCCGGGTTCTGGCTGTCGCCCAGCCAATCCGGAATGCCGAAGTGCAGCAGGTCGAGGATGGGAATCAGGCCCGACTGCTTGAGCAAACCCATCACGCGATCAGCCAGCGACCAATCGTATTTGTCCGGCCCGACGCTGATGCGATGGTACGGCAACCCGTATCGCAGGAACTTCAGGCCCAGGTCCTTCACCAGTTCGAAGTCTGTTTCAACGTGCTCGTAATGCCCGCATTCGAGCATTTCGTCCCGACGCACCGATCGCCCATCGGGCAGACGTACGCGCGGCGCGCTGCACTCGATGCCCGTCGCGAACATGAACCCACCCGCCGCCACGCGGGCGATGTCGTACGCTTTGCCGGGCAGCTTGTGGGCTTCCGCACACGGCGACGCCGTTGTGAATCGGCCGAGAGGTTCGAGAAAGCTCGTGGGCATCGTGTCAGAACCGCAAGTTCACTACGATGATTGGCCCGCCGGGCGCCGCATAGCATCGGTGGATTCACTGGAGCAACGACACATGACCACGCAACTGACTCGAAAAGAACGCGACAGCATGGGCGACATGATCGTGCCGCTGAACGCGTACTACGGCGCCTCGACCGCGCGGGCCGTCGACAACTTCCCGATTTCGCCGCTGCGGATGCCGCGCCGGTTCATCGCCGCGCTGGGCCTCATCAAGCTGTGCGCGGCGCAGGTGAGTCACGAATTGAAGCTGCTCGATGATACGCAGTTCAAGCTCATCCAGCAGGCCGCCCAGGAAGTGATCGACGGCAAGCTCGACGCCGAGTTCGTCGTCGACGTCTTCCAGACCGGCAGCGGCACGAGCACGAACATGAACGCGAACGAGGTGATCGCGGGCCGGGCGAATGAAATGGCCACGGGCAAGCGCGGCGGCAAGTCGCCGATCCACCCGAACGACCACGTCAACCTCCAGCAGAGCAGCAACGACGTCATCCCCGCGGCCATGCACATCGCGTCGGCGCTGGGCATTCGCGATCAACTCGTGCCCGCGATCCGCATCCTCGAACGCGAACTGAAGCTGAAGGCCGAGCAGTTCGATGGCGTCATCAAGATCGGGCGCACGCATCTTCAGGACGCAACCCCGATCCGGCTGGGCCAGGAGATTGCCGGCTGGGCGCGGCAGATGCGGAAATCGGTCGACCGCGCGCAACGGGCGATCCTGGCGCTACAGGAACTGCCCCTCGGTGGCACGGCCGTGGGTACGGGCATCAACGCGCATCCGACCTTTGGCGAACGTGTGACGTCGCTGATCCGCCACAAGACCGGGATCGCCTTTGCCGAGGCGGCTGACCACTGCGAGGCCCAGAGTGCGAAGGACGGCGTCGTCGAAGCGTCGGGCCACATTCGTGCGATCGCGCTCTCGATGGCCAAGATCGCCAATGACGTCCGTTGGCTGGCGAGCGGGCCGCGCTGCGGGCTGGGCGAGATCGGCATCCCCGCGACGCAGCCGGGCAGTTCGATCATGCCGGGCAAGGTGAATCCGGTGATGAGCGAGATGGTGCTTCAGGTCGTCGCGAGGGTGATCGGCAACGACGCGACGATCGCGCTCAGCGCCAGCCCACTCGGAAGCACGTTCGAGTTGAACGTGATGATGCCGGTGATGGCGCATGCGCTGCTGGAGTCGGTTGAATTGCTGAGCCGGGCCGCGCTGGTGTTCGCCGAGAAGTGCGTGATGGGGCTGGGTGCGAATGTCGAGCGGTGTGCCGAACTGGTCGAGCAGAGTCTGGCGATGTGCACGAGCCTGGCGCCGATTGTCGGCTACGACCGGGCGGCCGACGTGGCGAAGGAGGCGTTCGCGACGGGTCAGACCGTGCGCGAGGTGGCAACGCAGAAGAAGCTGACCGACCCGGCGACGTTGGAAAAGGCGCTCGACCGCGCCGAATGACGGAACCGCATGCGGATGCGGTGGGGTCGGGAGGCGGATGAACGGTCTCGACAGATGTCCGGACGATAAGCGGCAAACAAAGACGCGGCGCGCCGGGGAATCGACGCGCCGCGGTCGTTTGTTTTCAGATCGGAACCGGTCGATCACTTCTTGTCGATCGACTGGAGTTCGACGGTGATCTTGCCGGACTGCGCCTGGTCGGGCGCGGTGACCTGGCCGTCGATCTTGACGAGGCCGCCGGGGACTTCGTCGCTGAAGTAGGCGGTGCCGGTGATGGGCGGGCCGCCGGCGCTGGGGGCGAGGGTGAACTTCTTGCAGGCGTATTCCTTGCCGCCCACGGTGACCTTTTCGTCGCCGGCCGGGACGAGCTTGCTCGTGCCGTCGGGTGTGGTCCATTCCTTGTCCTTGGCGACCTTGGCCGGGATCTTTTCGGTGCTCGGGGTTTCGTTGTTCGGCGCACCGGCCATCGACTGCTTGGTTTCGACGGTGGCCATGTCGTCGGTGAGTTCGCTGAGCGTCTGCGTGAGCGAGACGTTCATCGTCTGACCGGCGGCCGACATCGTCATGGTGTAGGTGGCCGACGAGCCCTTGCCGTACTTCGACCAGTACTTGTAGAAGGGGCTGTCGATCTGCTCGCCCACGGGAGCGGCCGGTTCGGCAGCGGTCGCCGGGGCGGCGGGCTCGGCAGTGGCGGCGCCGTGTTCGACCTGCGCCCAGGCGCGGGAGGACGTCCAGCACACCAGCGTCAGCGCGGCGGCGGACACGATCGACTTCAGAACAATTGCTTTCACTTGGGACCTCCTATTGGCCCGGGCGGGGACTGACCATTCGAGACGACGACGCTTCGACGCCGTCGCCCAACTGCCGTGAGTCTAGCAGCCTCCCCGGCAATCGCGAGCCGGGGTTTTCCGCATTTCGCGCGGACTGGAGATTCGACACGCGGCTCGTCGCGCGGTTAGCGAACGCTCAACAATCGGTCGCCGTCGATGCGACGCCAGCAGCTGCTCATTACTGCTGCTGTTGCTGCTGGGCGGTTTGGAGGTCGCTCGCATGGGCACGTCGGTCGCGCGACCAGCCGCCGTAGGTGGCCACGGTGTTGAGAGCCGACACGCGCTCGGCCGCCAGTTCCTCGGGGACGATGTCCAGCAGTTCGCTGTGCACGGCGACGTTGATCGATTCCTTCGCGCTGCCGCGCCACGTGCCGCGGTTGGGCGGAACGTCGCGGTAGTCGCGTCCGACCGCCACCGTGACAAAGTTGCTGCCGGCCTGCTGGCGGTTGGTCGGGTCGAGCGCCATCCAGCCGTGGCTTGGGAAGAGCAGTTCGCACCAGGCGTGCGTCTGGAGGGCACCGCGGATTTCGCGGTCGAGCGGGTGCACCAGCCCGCTCACGTAGCGGGCCGGGATGCCCAGCACGCGGGCCATCGCGATGAACAGGTGGGTGAAGTCCTGGCAGACGCCTTTGCGGTGTTCGAGCACGTCGGTGATCGGGCTGGCCGCGCTGGTGATGCCTTTGACGTACTCGAACTTCTCGGCGATCAGCGTGAGCATCCGATCGGACAGCTCGCCCAGCGGCATGCCTTCCTTCACGTTCAGTTCCTTGATGACCTCGTGCAGCGCCGGCACATCCACGATCGGCCCGCTGGGCTTGAGGTAGTCGTACAGCGTGTAGTCCTCCAGCTTCGGCAGCGGCCAGACGTCGGGCATGTCGAGGTAGTGGAACATC
Organism: Tepidisphaeraceae bacterium; assembly: GCA_047600945.1. Classification (GTDB taxonomy): domain Bacteria; phylum Planctomycetota; class Phycisphaerae; order Tepidisphaerales; family Tepidisphaeraceae; genus JASGKC01. Next base: position 1,413,745 of record JASGKC010000001.1, read on the forward strand.
GTGCGGTTCACATCGAGCACGCTCGTCGCGACGATGCGGAGTTGGTCATGGAAGCCGTTGATCGTGAAGTGATGGACCGTGTTGCCCAGCCAGTCGAAGTAACTGCTGACCGACGTGGGCGGCCCGATCGCGAGGTCGAAGCTCAGGCGGTGCTGATACGTCTCCTGGCGCGGCGCGACGCGGATCTCCATGACCGACTCGGAGATCATGTCGGAGTACTTCAACTCGGTGGCGTGGGTGAGGCGGATGAGCATGGGGAACCAGTGGGCAGTAGGCGGTAGGCAGTGGGCAGTTGGGTCAGCACGCGGGTCTGTTCACTTTAAGAAATAGGTCGCCATGACTGTCGCGCTGGCGTCGGCGACTTGTTGGCGGATTTGGGTCAGGTACTCGCGGACGCCGGAGTCTTTCACTTCCTGCGGCTCGGCGTAGTGCAGCAGGGCGTCGAGCCGGCCGAGGATTCTTTCGGACGGGTCGGTGTGCAGGGGCGTCGTGCTCAGGCGGATGCTCGTGATGGCTGCGAGCGCGACGCTCACGTTGTAGCGGATGCTGCGTGGGAAGTTGTCTTCCAGGATGAGGAACGTGCTGACCTTCAGCGGATCGAGGTCGCTTAGGAACTGCCGACGATACGCCTCGATGCTACAGCACATCCGCAGCACGGCCATCCATTGGATGTTGAGCAGGGCGGCTTCCAGCTTGCCTTCCGCGCCTTCCAGCGCTTCGAGTCTGGCGATCAGAATCCGGCAAGTGACGTCGATTCGCTCAAGGCTCTTGGCCAGCTGCGCGAAGTTCCAGCGCTGGTCGTGCGTGAGTGTCTGATCGGTCAGGCCCTGGAACTGCATTGAGGCCGTCATGATCTGGTTGTAGAACTCTTCGGACTGCTCATCGAAGCGGGTCTTGGCTTCGTCGGACTGGATGTACCAGTAGAGCTGGTTGAGCTGCTCCCACATCTCGGCGCTGATTTCCGAGCGGACGGCGCGGGCGTTCTCGCGCGCCTGGAAGACGCAACTGAGCAGGCTGCCGGGGTTCAGGCCGTTGAACGTCAGGTGGCGGCTGACGCGCTCGCCCAGCGGCGTGCGGCCGTCGGGTGGGGGGCCGGCGCTGGTGATGCGCAGCACGCTCAGCCATTGCCGTTCGAGCATCGTCGGGGCGAGGTCGCCGACGTCCATGAGCAGGTTGTTGTTGATCTTCAGCACGCGGGCGACGTGCTCCGCGCGCTCGACATACCGGCTCATCCAGAAAATCGAGTCGGCCACGCGCGACAGCAGCGGGCGGTCGATTCTCAGGGCGTCGGTGGTGAAGAGGGTTTCGGTCATGGGAGGCTCAATCGTCGATCCATACTGCGTACTTCGTACTGCGTAGTTTCAAACCGCGCGTCTGGACTACGCGACACGCGGTACGCCGTGTACGTCTTCAGTCTTCCAGCACCCACGTGTCTTTTGATCCGCCGCCCTGTGAGCTGTTGACGACGAGGCTGCCTTTGCGGAGCGCGACGCGGGTGAGCCCGCCCGGCATGACGACGGTCTTCTCGCCGTAGAGGATGTACGGCCGCAGGTCGACGCGCCGGCCTTCCATGTGCATGGGGCCCTGGTCGTCCACCGCGCTGGGGCACTGGCTCAGTTGCACGACCGGCTGCGCGATGAAGCCGCGCGGGTCTTCCTTGATCTTCTCGGCGAACTCGCTGCGCTGGTCCTTCGTCGCCTGGTGCCCGATCAACATGCCGTAGCCGCCCGATTCGTTGGTGGCTTTCACGACGAGCTTGTCGAGGTTTTCCAGCACGTACGTTCGATCCGAATCGCGATCGCAGATGTACGTCGGCACGTTCGGCAGGATCGGCTCCTGCTTGAGGTAGTACCGGATCATGTCCGGCACGAAGGGGTAGATTGCCTTGTCGTCCGCCACGCCTGTGCCGACGGAGTTGGCCAGCGAGATGTTCCCGGCGCGGTAGACGTTCATCAGGCCCGGCACGCCCAGCATGCTGTCGGGGCGGAAGCAGATCGGGTCGAGGAAGTCGTCGTCGATGCGGCGGTACAGCACGTCGATCTTCCGCAGGCCGGCCGTCGTGCGCATGTAGACGAAGTTGTTGTCGATGATGAGGTCCTGGCCCTCGACGAGTTCGATGCCCATCTGCCGCGCCAGGAAACTGTGCTCGAAGTACGCGCTGTTATAGATGCCCGGCGTCAGCACGGCGATGACCGGGTTGTCCACGCCGCGCGGGGCGATGTAACGCAGCGTGCGCAGCAGGTTCAGCGGATAGTCTTCGATGGCGCGCACGCGGTACTGCCCGAAGAACGCGGGGAAGACCCGCTTCATGATCGCGCGGTTCTCCAGCACGTAGCTGACGCCCGACGGCGTGCGGCCGTTGTCTTCCAGCACGTAGTACAGCCCGTCGCCGCCTCGCACGAGGTCAGTGCCGCAGATGTGGATGTAGATGTCCTTCGGCACCGGGAAGCCGAGCATCTCGCGGCGGAACATCTTCGCGCCGTAAATGAGATCGGCCGGGATGACCTTGTCGGTCAGGATCTTCTGGTCGTTGTAAATGTCCTTGCAGAACAGGTTCAGCGCGATGATGCGCTGCTCGAGCCCCTTCTCGATCTGGTCCCACTCCTTGGCTGTCACGATGCGCGGGACGAGGTCGAACGGGAAGATGCGCTCGACGTTGTTCTTGTCGGAGTAGACCGTGAAGGTGATGCCCTGGTTGCGGAACGACACGTCCGCCATGCGGCGCCGGCGTTCCAGCGCGGGCAGGTCGAGCTTCGCCAGACGCTCGAACACCGGCGCGTAATGCGGGCGGGGCTCGCCGGGGTTGGCGAACATTTCGTCATAGACGCCGTCGATCTCGTATTGCTCGAACATGCGCGGGCGGTCTGTCGAAAGGGCTGAGTTGTGGTCAAGAAGGGGAGATGGCTCCGCGGTTGGTTCGACCACGGAGTGTAGGGATCGGGGGGCGATGGGCAAGAACGTTTTCGCGGGCGACGGAGCGATTCGGACGACGCACAAAATCGACGGCGCCCGCATCGTTTCACGCTCCGAAGCGTCATATCCTTCGAAAGACGCTCACCAAGGACGGACCGCGCATGACTCGACGCCTGCTGACCCTGCTGACTGTAACGATCGCAACGGCCACCGCGCCCGTGCGGGCCGCGCTGACGGCCAATGATCTGCTGCTGGTCGTGAACAAGAACGAACCCCACTCGCGCGAACTGGCCGAGCATTATGCCGTCGAGCGGCATGTGCCGTCGGGGCGGGTGGTCGAAGTCGATGTGCCGTTCAAGACGAGTCTGCCGTACGCGCTCTACGCGTCGAACATCGTCGAGCCGGTGCGGGCCGCGCTGAAGACGCCCGAACTCGCCGGCAAGGTGAAGTGCATCGTGCTCTTTCACGGCCTGCCGCTGAAGATCGACGCCGAGAAGCCGACCACGCTTCAGATGCGCGAGGCCGAGAACGTCAATCAGCAGCTGCGCGTGACGAAGGACGCGCTGAAGCAGGCGGCCGCGCCCATGGAACAGCAGGCGGCTCGTCTCGATGGTCGCTTCAAGCCCGGCCAAGGGGGCGACGAAACGCAGGCGATCCTCGCGCGGCTCACGCTGGCCGACAAGGCGATCCGCGACGCGATCCAGGCCATGCCCGCGGATGGCGATCGTCAGAACGAGCTGTCGATCTACCAGGAGAACGCCAAGCGCTTCACGAAGCTGCCCGCGATCGCCGGCATGCCGACGACGCAGCCGTCGCCGCCCCCCACGCAGGCGGAGGTGAATGCCATCGCCGCCCGCGCCGCGACCGATTCTTCCGCGCGTCGGCAGATGCGCGAGCTCGGCTACCTTAGCGGCAACCTGCTGGTCTTCGTGCAGGTGCTCGAAGGGCAATCGCAACAGCTCAGCTTCGAGAACAATGCCGCCAGCGTCGACAGTGAACTGTCGATGGTGCTGTGGCCCAGCTACAAGCGGGCCGGCTTCCTGCCCAACGCGCTGAACCACAACGTGCCGGCCGAGCTGCGTGCGGCGCAGACGCCGACGATCATGACCAGCCGCATCGACGGTCCGAGCTTCGACGTGGCGCTGAAACGACTCGACGAATCGCTCGCCGCGGAGAAGAACGGTCTCGCCGGCAACTTCGTCATGGACACGCTCGGCGACAACCTGCCGAAAGAACGCCAGCAATATCGCGGCTGGGACCAACTGCTGCGCCGTGTGCCGGAGATGATCGACGTTCGCGCCCACGACAAGCTGACCTACGACACGAAGGTCGAGGTGTTGCCGCCGCACAGTCAGAAGGACGTCGCGCTGTACGCGGGATGGTACGCGTTGCGGCAGTACAACGCGCCGTGCACGTTCGTTCCCGGCGCGGTAGCCGTGCACATCGCCAGCTTCGAACTGACCGACTGGGGCGACGTCAACGGCTGGTGCCCGAACCTGCTGAAAGACGGAGCGGCCGTCACGCTCGGCGCGGTCGACGAACCAACGCTCGGCGGCTTCCCGCGTCCCGACGAGTTCTTTCCGCTAATCCTCACCGGAAAGATCACGCTGGCCGAGGCGTACTGGCAGACGCAGATCTGGACGAGTTGGAAGACGGTTCTGGTGGGCGACCCGCTCTACAAGCCGTTCGAGAAGACACCCGTGCTGCCCGTCGACGACCTGGCACCCGACCTGCGGAAGATGGTCGAGAAGTGATTCGGATCATCCTTGATTCGCGCGCCCGATCGACGTCACCCTGAGCAACGCGAAGGGTCTGGCGCCTCCCGAAGTCGCTCGACGATTGGTTGGCGCCAGATGCTTCACTTCGTTCAGCATGACGGTCTGTTCGGCGCACGGACTGTGGTTGATCCGGATGAGCCTGCGAGAAATTGACCGGTGCCGACGGATGGCTATCCGTCGGCATTCGATCGATGAACGACGTTAGGGCGGGTACTGCGATCACGCCTTCCGCATCGCATCCATCAACTGCGTGCAACCCTTGCGACCGAGGTCCAGCAGTGTCTGCAACTGGTTCATGTCGAACCCGGCCGCCTTGCCTTCGGCGGGTTTGCTTTCGGCGCTGCCTTGAATCTCCACGAACTTCCCGCTGGCGGTGTACGCGAGGTTCAGGTCGACCTGGGCCTTGCTGTCGAGGACATAATCGAGGTCGAGATACGCCTGCCCATCGATGATGCCCACGCTGACGGCCGCCAGGTCGTCGACGAGTGCTTTCTCCGGCGCGTACATCTGCTCGGTGGGGCCGATCGTGCGGTCGGGGTCGTCGAACTTCGGGGTGAGCGTCTTCGGCAAGGTGCGCAGCGCGTCACGAATGGCGAGGACCGCGCCGCAAATGCTGGCGGTGCGCGTGCCGCCGTCGGCCTGGAGGACCTGGCAGTCGACGTGGATCGTGTGCGGGCCGATGCGCGTGAGGTCGACGATGCCGCGCAACACCCGGCCGATGAGGCGCTGAATCTCGGTGCCGCGCGAGTCGGTGTGGCCGGTCTTCGGCCACGGCTTGCGCTGCGGCGTGCTGGCCGGCAGCATGACGTACTCGGCCGTCAGCCAGCCGCCGACGACCTTCGTCCCGAACCACGGCGGCACATCCTGCGTCACCGAGGCGGTGCACAAGACGATTGTCTCTCCCTGCTGCCACAGCACGCTGCCGGCCGCGGTCTTCGTGAAGCCGCGGGTGATCTTCAATTCGCGAAGCTGGTCGTGCGGTCGTGTGGGCATGGTCGTGAGCGTATCGAGTCGGATGCGGTGTGGGAACGACACGGAGACTCGAAGACGCCAAGCAGATCGCGAAGGAAAAGGACGTCTGCCACGAATCGCACGAATGAACACGAATCAAGGCGATGCCTCTGCAATGCGGCGCAACTCAATCAGCGTCGAAGTTCTTCGTGTTCCTCTTCGCACCTTCGTGACTTTGTGTCGTTGATGATTTGCGGATCGGCGACCTATGCTCGGGACCGTGAACCCGCACGACGTTCCATCGTTGGCCGAGACGCGGCAGGGCGAGCGTTCGCTCGAGCCGAGCGCGATTCTGGACGAGTGCTGGCGGATGCTCGACCTCGGCGTGCGCGACCGCCGATCGCCGTTGCACACGCCGACCCTGGCGACGGTCGCCCTTGACGGTCGGCCCGCGCTGCGCACCGTCGTCCTGCGGCGCGTGGAGCGGCCAACCTATGAACTGTTTATCCACACCGACCTGCGCAGCCCGAAAGTGACAGAAGTGAAGCGCGAGCCGCGCGTCGCCGTTTGCCTCTACGATCCGACCAGTCAGACGCAGTTGCGGATCGATGCTCGGGCCACGGTGCACGCGGGCGACGATGCCATCGCGCAGCAGCAGTGGGACCGAAGCCATCCGATGAGCCGCGAGTGCTACCGCACGCCCGTCGCGCCGTCGTCGGCGATCGACGGTCCCGACGCGATCGGGGCGATGCAAGTCACAGGCCGCGAGCAGTTTGCGGTGCTGCGCTGTGTGGTGGACCGAATCGAGTGGCTCTGGCTCCGACACGACGGGCATCGTCGCCTGCGGTTTGACCTTCGGAACAGCGTCCATGAATGGCTTGCGCCGTGAAGTCCCGCAGCAGCACGCGGTGGGGTGCGCTATTTCCCGGTGGGACGTCGCGAACACGAATTGTCTTCCCAATATGACAGGGTATCGGGTTAACCGTTTAGATAATCGCCTCGGAGCGAACTTTTGCGCTTGGCGCTGCAAATGACCGTGCTATTCTTGGGGCGGTGGAACATCGCGATTCGGAGTGGCGTCAAATCGGTTTAGCGGTACATCGGTAATCGTTGGTCGTCGTTCGGATTTGGCTTGCGCCTGATTATTTTGTCGGGCAGAGCAAGTAAATTGAGTCTGAGCAACGGTCAGCGTTATCGGAACATGTCAACGAGTCAAGGCTTGGCTTCGCCAGACGAGGCTCGGCCCGTGTAGCAATCCTGCGGAGGAAATGAACATGCGCCTGCGTCCCATCTACGCCGCCATCGCGGCGACCCTCGTGTCGGCCCCGCTGGTCTCGGCGGCGACGTTCCTGGACAGCCAGAACGACAACTTCGATGGCAATTCCAACATGGACATTGCGGTTGTTGACGTGTCGAACACTGCCAGCACCATCACATTCACGGTGACCACGCGCGGCAGCCTTGCGTCGCCGAGCGACTGGGGCAAGTACTGCATCGGCATCGACACCGGTGCCGGCACCGGCGACTTCGGCAATGCCAACGTCGGCAACCCCTGGGGCCGTAACATCATTATGGCCAGTGGGATGGACGCTTGGGTCGGCTCGTGGGTCGACTCCGGCGGCGGCGCCCAGGCGTGGAAGTATTCAGCCGGCGTCTGGTCGCAGGGCGCCTCGGCGACCCCGACGCTCACCTCGACGTCCACGACCTTTACGCTTCCCTTGGCTGATTTCGGCCTGAGCGTCGGCCAGACCATCCTGTTCGACGTCTACTCCACCGGCGGCAACGGTGGCGACAGCGCGAACGACGCCTCGTCCAACCCGCTGCAATCGACGTCCGGCTGGGGCGGCCCGTACGTCACGCCCGCTGGCACCGGCCACTCGTACTCGATCCTCGTCCCCGAGCCGACGACCATCGCCGGTCTCGCCACCGTGGGCCTGCTCGCCCTGCGTCGCCGGAAGTGAACGACAGCTTTAGTGAAATGAACGTCAGGTGATCGCTCGACGTCGAGCGATCGCTTCGGCGTAGACGGTTCGTGCAAAGCGCCGCCGGTCGGGTTGAGAGGCCCGGCCGGCGGCATTTTTTGCATCGATGAGCGTCAATGCGTTCGCTCGGCGCATAAAAAAACCGATCGGCCCTGGCGGAGGAGGAAACGGGCCGATCGGTGGCGGAGGAGGTAGGATTGTAAGTGGGGCGATCCGCTGGCTGCTTGCCCGTTGCCGGGCTCGCAATCGTCCCTGGTTGTTTCATCAGTTCAGTCGCAGGCTTCGGTCTGAGACGTTCGTCTCTTCATGAACCACTTTTTCGTTCGTTCCGCTCATTCCGACCGCTGTCAGCAAGGCGACTACCGCACTCAGCACACACATCACGATGATCAGCATGCTCTGCTGGCCTTCTGCGTCACGGAACTGGTCGCCGCGCCACAGAAGCAAGATCGCGATCGTCAAACCGACAGTCACCTTCGTGAGCGAACCAATACGCTGCATCCATTCAGAACGCATGAGCTAATCCATCCATGGCCAGTCCGGCCTAGCACCCATCCGGAATCTCGCCATCGCCGCTCGCGTGCCTATCGTTCGGTCATCGCGTCGTCGACGCACCACCTTATACGAACGCTGTGCCAGCGATTCCGAATTCCTTCAAGATTCTATCCGACCGCCCTTAGCGACCCGAAAACGCCAGTCATGCTCACGAATTGAACGATCGGCCCCAATAACCGGTTAAACGGAGCGGCGAATCGAGGCACTTCGTCGCCTAATTGGTGCGCAGTGTGCCTCATTTGTGCACACTTTCACGGTGTTTGTCTGAAAATTGCATTCGGAAACTGATTGAAGGGACTGGAAAGGCATCTTCTAGTCAGCCGTGTGCGGATGGGTATACTGTCTTGGCCGCAGGAGGTGTGGCAGAGCGGTTGATTGCACCGGTCTTGAAAACCGGCGTGCCCGAAAGGGTACCTTGGGTTCGAATCCCAACGCCTCCGATTCCTGATTCATTCGAGATTCTTGGCGCTTTCGCGTTCCATTCATTCCATTCTGGAACAATTGACGAACGATTTCCGTGGATCGAGTGCCTCGGTCCACCGGTGCCTCTGCGCAACCTTTGTCATGGGAGTGACGACTTCTGTTGACATTCCAAGCACTGTAACACTCGCAGACGTCGATCTTCCACGCAGCAACTCGGCGCGACCGTGTCCCAGCCGAGCGTCTGCGCGGGCGTCATTTATCGAGCAGCGCTCGCTGTAACCAAAGGTTTGAAAAATATTTGAAGATGGAACGGAGTGCTGACATACTGTTTCGCATTTCGGGACATTTGGACTGCTCCGTTCCATTGCCGCCCCGATCAGGGCAGGTTGTCAAAGAACCACGTAACGCAGGTATCATGACCAAGGAACCCGGTTGGCCGTCAACCCCGAAAATCGGCCTTCGGCTGATGTGTTGCGGGTAGCTGGGTGATCCTTCCGCGCGGCCCGGTCGTCGATCGCCACCGCATTGATATCCTCTCCAGCGTCATGCTCATCCGATCGGCCCAATCGACCGACGCGCCTGCGATCTGGCGGATCATCCGGCCGACCATCCGTGCCGGCGAAACCTACGCGCTCGACCGCGACATGACCGAGCAGGCGGCGCTCGCCTACTGGCTGGGAAACGATCGACAGGCTTTCGTCGCTGAAGATGCCGGCCAGATCGTCGGCACGTATTACATCCGCCCGAACCAGCTCGGCGGCGGCCGGCACATCTGCAATTGCGGCTACATGACCGACCCCGCCGCCACCGGCCGAGGCGTCGCCCGAGCCATGTGCCAGCACTCGCTTGACCTCGCTCGTCAGCAGGGCTACCGCGGCATGCAGTTCAACTTCGTCGTGAGTTCCAACGCGCGGGCCGTCAAGCTGTGGCAGTCCTTCGGCTTCGAGATCGTGGGACGGCTGCCAAAGGCGTTTCGCCATCCGACGGTCGGGGAGGTCGATGCGCTGGTGATGTTCAGGGCGTTGTAGATGGCCAAGTGCGATATTGGCAGGCTCGATCGTTCGGCGCATCGCACTAAAGAATAATCTAGATGAAGAAAGCGTGCTCGTGTTTCGCTCCCTTTGATTCTCGAGGAGCAGTTTGCGTCCCATTTAGGCCTTCGGTCTAATTCCTTCTATCGGATGAGGGAATACATGCGACTACGCATACTCACAGTGCTGGCAGGATGCGTAGTTGGCTGCACATCGATTGGATTGGCGACGAAGGCGCAAGACACCGCAGCGAAGCAATTCATGCATGGGACGAGTTGCGCGGATCTACGTTTACCATTCAGGGGCTGGTATCGGCGTCACGGATTTGGGCGCGATTCTCCCTGTTGTCGTTGATGGTCGCGAGATAGGCGCAACCAGAATGGACACGTTCGTCTTTGCCGACGTCGCGCCAGGTCGTCGCGTACTTCAAACAAACACGCAAACCGGTCACGCGATGCTTGCGATGGATGTGGATGCGGGCGCGGTCTACTTTGTCCGCCAGCGATTGGAGCCGAACGGATTGGCGGTTGGTGTCGGTTTGAAGCTGGTTGATGACAAGACGGGCCGCGCCGCAGTTCAAGAGCGCGTATTAGCGCAAACCGCGGACACGGTAACAACCACGCGCTGAGCTTGAGCAGGCTTATGCTGCTGCCGCCAGCCGCAGCGAAATCGATGGGGAAGCAGCGAGTTTTCCGGCGGTTCCCCCTCACCACCCCGCACGCTTCAGCCACTGCACCGCCAGCGGCCACCACTGCCGCAGCCGATCGTCGTCGGTGGCCATGCCGACGCCGTGGCGGCCGTTGTCGTCGAAGAGGTGCAGTTCGGCATCGACGCCGTGCTTGCGCAGGGCCGTCATGTACATCAGGCTGTTCTCGACCGGCACCGCTCGATCGCCCGACGTGCTGAACAAAAACGTCGGCGGCGTCTGCTCGGTCACGCGCAGCGGCGCGGACATCTCCGCGACCAGCGCCTCATCCATCTCTCGATCCTTGCCCAGCAGATTCGATCGCGAACCGGCGTGCGCGAACGGGTCCTGAAGTGTCAGCACCGCGTACGCGAGGATCGACCGATCGGGCCGACAACTCACGCGGTCGATCGCGTCGGGGGCGGATGCGTCGCCCGTGTCGAACTGCGTGCACGCGGTGGCCGCGAGGTGGCCGCCGGCGCTGAAGCCCATGACGGCGACCTTCTCTTTCAACCCGCCGAGGCCGCTCGCATTGAACCGCATCCAGCGCAGCGCACGTTGCACATCGAGCTTCATGCACGGATGCCGATAGCGCGGCCCGAGCCGATATTTCAGCACGGCCGCCACGATGCCGTTCTCCGCCAATGACCCGCGAACGGCTCGCCTTCGTGGTTGGCCAGATGCCCGTACCCGCCGCCCGGGCAGACGACCATCATGCCGCCGGTGGGCTCGGCGGGGCGGTAGAGCGTGAGCGACGGAACGTCTTCGGGCGAGTCTCCGATCGACAGCGGGGCGGGGCCGTTCCAGAGCGGAATCGTCTGTGGATCAGGCATGCGGCGAGTCTACCCATCCGGAGCGCGAAACGCCTCCGCGTCCTTCGCAAGGTGCTGTCTTGTGAATGAAAAGAGTGACGGCAGGACGCTTTGAGCAGAAGAAAGACGCGTGTCACGCTTGGCAATCGATGTCCACCTCAACAACCAGTGAACGCCCACGGATGGCCATCCGTGGGCGTGCGTGTCGGAAGAACGACACGCCGCGGGAACCTACGAATGCCCGGTTGCGTCACGCTGATCGATGACCGGCGCGCGTCGCTTGCGTACACTCTCGCCCATGATTTCTCTCGGCATCGATGTGGGCGGCACGAGCGTGAAGCTGGCCGCGCTTCAGGACGGGAATGTGCTGTGGACCGGCCAGAGCGGCTTCTACGCACGGCCCGACGCGACGGCACTGAAGCAGGCGCTGCGCGACGCGGCCGCCGGGCGCGTGACGCGCGTCGACCGGGCCGGTCTGTGCGTACCAGGCATCATGAACGATGCGCGGACGATGGTCATCAACAGCATCAACGTGCCGGGCTTGAACGGGCTCGAACTGACGACGCTCGTGCAGGACGGCCTCGGGCAGGGCGTGCCCGCGCCGCGCATCTGCAACGACGCCGTGAGCTGCGCCAGCGATGCGGCGCACATGATGGGTCTGAAGGGACGCACGGTGCTGATCGCGCTCGGCACGGGCGTGGGCTGCGCGGTCCTCGACGACGGCGTGCCGCTGGAAGTCGACGGCGAATCGCCCGGGCATCTAGGCCAGTGCGATGTGACCGTCGACAACCCTCCGACGATTGGGCCCGACGGTGGGGCGGGCGGCCTTGAAGGGTACATCGGCGTGCCGGCGCTGCGCCGGATGTACGGCGACGACATCAACCCCGCGCTCGCGCGCATGAGCGAACGCGACGTGCCGCTCCAGGCGCTGGCCCGCGCGATTCGCATCGCCCACGCGATCTGGCGGCCGCACCACGTCGTGCTGGCCGGCGGCGTCGGGACGCGACTGAAACCCGCGCTGCCGGCGCTGCGGAAGCTGGTGGAGACGAACCTGACGCGGATCGCCCGGCCCGATCGAACGCTGGACTGCGCCGTCGACGACTTCCACGCCGCCCGCGGTGCGGCGCGGCTGTCGGCGCGGTGAGTCGCCGGCAAGACTGCTTAGGGCGATGACGAAATCTCAGGGGAGGCGGAACTGGCGTGGCGCGGGCGTCCCGCCCGTGAAGACACAGCCGAGACGGCCGTGCCACGAAACGTTGAGGCCGCTACGACGAACTGCTTGCCGACTTATGCAACGCGTACTTGGGTTGAAAACCCGAGCCACGAAAAGGATTCTGCTCAGCGCTTTCGGAGCGATTGCTGCAACGCTCCGGCGATGAACGCCTGCGAAGCACTCGGCAGAAATGCACCGAACCGCAGCGCCGGCTCGGGGCCTTCGAGTTCGAGGCAGTACGTGTCGACGCCGTTCGATCGGCCGTTGACGGCGTACTTCACGCTACGGATATCGGTCCATTTGAACCGGCGGCGATTGCGAATCGGTCCGAGCGAACGGGTCAGCGTCGAGTCGGCGTATTCAATCTCGAACTCCAGCTTGCCCGCGAGCATGTACGTGCCGAAGACGAGCAGCGGAATCGCCATCAGCAGGAAGAGGCAGAGGCAGACGGTGAAGATCAGGTCCCCTTCGGTGACGGTCAAAGCCAGGATCGTCGAGACGCCCGTTCCCCACACTGCGCCGAAGCCGACAAGCACCCAGCCGACCGTCGAGCGGTTCCGAGCCCCGCACCGGAAGCCGGCCATCGTCGGCTCGAACCACGTGCCGGGCGGCGGGTGCGTGGTGTCGACGCGTTCGATGGTCGCGCCGATGGAAGGAACCTCGTCGGTCGATTCCGTTTCTGCTTCACTCGCGTCGGCCTCATGCTCATCGACATTCGTCGGGTCGGTCTCGGACGCTTCGCTGGTGTCGGACCTCTCAGAAACATCAGTGTTGTCATCCGAAGACGGGCCGAATTCTTCGTCGTCGGCTTCGTTCAGCAGGCCGGTGAGTCGATGCGCCTTCGAGCACGTGCCGCACCACGCGACGTCGGCGGCCGAGTCGATGCTGGCCGGTGAAATCGGCTGGCCGCAGTCGGGGCAGGCGAGGGTGTCTTCGGTGTCGTCGGCCATGAGCGGTGCGCGTTGAGCTCACTGCTTGTTCTTGTCCCACTTCACCGCGTACTCGGCGTACGGGTCCTGAATCTTGATCGTGCCTTCGTTCGTGTTGTTGTCGACGACGAACTGGAACGACTTCTGCTCGCCCTTTTCTTCGTAGGTGCCCCAGTTGCCCTTCACTTGGTCGCACGCCATCTTGATGTCGTACGACTTCGATTTGAGCGTGAGCTTGCCGGTGAAATCGTACGTGGGGTTGTCCTGAACGACCGGGACGAGCTGGAGCTCAACCTTGTCGCCCACCCATTTGCCGGCCTTCGGCTTGGGCATGATTTGCGGGACGGCGCTCACGATCGGTGCGAGCAGGGCGACGGCGGCAGCGACAAGCAACAGGCGACGGGTCATGCGATTCTCCGGTTGGGGGCAATGCATTATACGATGCGTCCATGGCGCTCGCTCGTTCGATTGAAGCTTTGGGCAAACGTGTGGTGGCCTGCGAGCGCTGCCCGCGCCTGCGTGCGTGGTGCGAACAGGTCGCCCGCGAGAAACGGGCGGCCTACGCGAGCGAAACGTACTGGGGCCGGCCCGTGCCGGGCTTTGGCGACCCGAACGCTCGACTGTGGATCGTGGGTCTGGCGCCCGCCGCCCACGGCGCGAATCGCACGGGGAGGATTTTCACGGGCGACCGGTCCGGCGACTTCCTGTACGCCTCGCTGCACCGGCTCGGCTACGCGAATCAGCCGACGAGCGTCCATCGGACCGACGGCCTGATGCTGACCGACTGTTACATCAGCGCGACGGCACGGTGTGCGCCGCCCGACAACAAGCCGACGCCCGGCGAGGTGAAGAACTGTAGCGAGTATCTCGATGCGGAACTGGAGCTGCTGAAGCAAACGCGCGTGATGCTGGCGCTGGGCGGCATCGCGTGGGACGCCTGCATCGATCTTCTGAAAAGGCGAGGGCGGTTTACCGCCCGTGAAGCCAAGCCCAAGTTCGCACACGGCGAGGAACTGAAGATCGACGAACGCCTGACGCTGCTCGCCAGCTACCACGTCAGCCAGCAGAACACATTCACGGGCCGGCTCACACCGGCGATGTTCGACGCGGTGATCGCGCGAGCGAAGCAGCTCAGCGTTTGAAGCCGCGGTAGCAGACGCACACGCCGAAGGTCATCGGGTGCTGCGTCACGTCGACGAAGCCGGCGTCGCGCATCATCTGCATCATGGTTTCGCGATTCATGAACGTCTTGACGCTCATGGGCAGATACTTGTACGCACCGGATTTGTCGCCGCTGATCCAGGTGGCGGTGTGCGGCATGATCTTGGCGCAATAGAGGTCATTCGCCCAGCGGATGAGGCGGTTCTTCGGTTGCGAGAATTCCAGGACGATCACGCGCCCGCCGGGCCGGAGGACTCGGAAGAACTCGCGCAGCGCCAGCATCGGCTGCTGGACGTTTCGGATGCCGAAGGCGATCGAAACGATATCGGCGGACGCGTCGGCGAGGGGCAGGGCGGTGGCGTCGCCGTTGAGGAAGGGGAGACGCTTGCCACGCTCCTCTCCGAATCGCTTGTATTCACAACCAAGATGGATGCCAAAGTGTGATGACGCTGCCTTGGCAGATGCGGGCGGAAGCATCTCAAATGTGAAGTCCACGCCCAGAATTTGAAAAGGCTCCGGCGAATTCAGCTTTCTTTCAGCACGCGAGCGACACATGAGGAGCGTGTCGTAGAACGCCAGCGTCAAATCCCCCGTCCCACACGCCACATCCACGACAATGTCGCTCGGCTTCAACTCCGCCAGCTTCACCGCCTTCCGTCGCCACGCCTGGTCGCGGCCAAAGCTGTGGAGGCGGTTGTTCAGGTCGTACTTGGGCGCGATGGCCGCGAACATGTCGCGGACGCGCCGCCGCTTGTCCTGCACGGCGTGCGGGTCTTTGAGAAGGTCGTCGTTCCAGGCTTCGGTCATTCGAACTCACCACAGAGGCACAGAGCACGCAGAGCGGGTCATTTGGTGCAGAGGTTTGCGATGATCTGGCGCGGCACACTCAATCATATTCTCCGCGAGCTCTGCGGCTCTGCGGTGAATCCTCATCCTCCGCCCGCAGTTCGATCAGGATTTCTGAAAAATCCGCGTCGTCGATCTCGAACCACTCGGGAATCTGCCAAGGCTCGCAGCCGCGCCACTCGGCCAGCTTCTTCACGACGCGTTCTTTCAGCGCGGGGTCTTCAATGTGGTAGACGCGGATCATTCTTGTCCACGAAGGTACACGAAGGGCACGAAGATAGGAGTGGAATTCCTTCGTGCCTCTTCGTGTCCTTGGTGGATCAAAATCCGTATTCCTTCCACCGCTTCTCGACGAGCGCCTTCGTCACGTCGTCCAACTCCAGCTCCCGCGGCCAGACGCGGACCTGGCCTTCGCCCATCATCTTTCGGGTCGCATCGAAGCCGATCTTGCCGCCCCAGCCGTACTCGATGCTGGCGTGGTCGAGGATGTCGATCGGGCCCTTCACGATCTCCACGTCGCGCAGCGGATCGGTGTTGGCAAACAGGTGAAACAGCACGGCTTGGTCGTCGTGAACATCGACATGCTCGTCCACCACGATGATGAACTTCGTGAACGACATCTGCCCCGCGCCCCAGATCGCGTGCATCACGCGGCGGGCCTGCTGCGGGTACTCCTTGCGGATTTTTACGATCGCGCCGTTGTGGAAACAGCCGGCCACGGGGAGCGAGTAGTCAATGATGTCGGGCACGAGCATTTTCAGCAGCGGCAGGAAGATTCGCTCGGTGGCCTTGCCGAGGAAGTAGTCCTCCATGGGCGGCTTGCCGACGACCGTTGCCGGGTAGATCGGGTCGCGCCGCGTGGTGATGCACGTGACGTCGAAGCGCGGGTACCAGTCGGCGAGTGAGTAGAAGCCGGTGTGGTCGCCGAACGGGCCTTCGTAGTATTTCTCGTTCGGGTCGACGTAGCCTTCGACGACGATCTCGGCGTTCGCGGGCACTTCGAGTTCGAGCGTGCGGCATTTCACCATCTCGATCCCGCCGCCGTTCAGAAAGCCGGCAAAGAGCAGTTCTTCCACCGTGGGCGGCAGGGGGGCGGTCGCGCTGTAGGGCAGCACCGACTCGCCACCCAGCACAACGGCCACCGGCATCTTCTGGCCCAGCTTCTGCCATGCGCGGAAGTGCCGCGCGCCGTCGTGGTGCATGTGCCAGTGGATCGCGCAGGTGCGCGGGCCCATCACCTGCACGCGGTACATGCCGACGTTGCGATGGCTGCCGTCGGGCAGACGCGTGTAGATGCCGGCCAGCGTGAAGTATTTTCCGTTCTGCTGGTAGCCGGGGACGCCGCTCAGCTTCTGCGCCGCCTCGCGATCGAAGACCTGATCGGAACGAAGGTCGCCGTCGAGCTTCCAACACTGGAGGACGGGAAGCATCAAAAGGTCGGCGCGGTCTCCCTCGTAGACGACCTGCTGGCAGAGGCCGGTCCGCACGCTTTTGGGCGGGTAGCTGGCCATCTTCATCAGGTCGGGGATGCGTTTCATCTTGTCGAGCAGCGTCGTGGGCACTTCCGGCTTGATGAGCGCCTGCACGCGTTCAGCCAGCGCGTCGAGCGAATCGGTGCCGAGCGCCTGACAGATGCGCCAGTAGCTCCCGAACGTGTTGATCGCGACGGGCATGCTCGAGCCCTTCACGTTCTCGAACAGCAGCGCCTTGCCGCCCACGTTGGCGGCCGACGAACGGTCACGTTCTTTGTGCGCGTGCGGGGCGGGCTGAAGGATCGAGCGCGTGGCAATCGCGGCGATTTCCAGCGCCGGATCGACCGGTGCCTTCACGCGGAGCAGTTCGCCGTTGGAATCGAGATGCTGAATGAAGTCGCGCAGCGTCGGAAAGGGCATGACGCGAGCATACTAAGGCATGCACCGAGAGTGCCGCGACTTGTCGCGGCTTTTGAAAGTCGCGACATCACGCCGCGAAGGTCAGGTCGAACTTCATCGCCAGACTCCACCCCTGCGGGCAGGGCTTGCAGCGGATGACACGACCCACGACGCGGCCGGCCGGGGCGGGCTGATCGGGCGGGAAGAAGATCGCGAGGCGCTCGCCTTCTTCGACAGGGCTGCGCGTCGTTGCGGCCAAGCCACCCTCCGAGACGTTCAGGATCGTCAGCCCAAGCCGGGGCGAGCGCTTGGCCAGCACGCTGTTGTCGAGTCGACGGGCCTCGGCGCGCAGGCGGGCGAAGCGGCGCGGGTGCCGGCGACGTTCGTCGTGTTCGAGCATGCCGCCCACGAGGTGGTACTCGTCGATGCGGAAACTGGTCGCGGTTTGGTCGGCGGTCTCGGTGGACATCGGTAGCTCCCGGACCGCCCCATTTTGTGGCGATCCTGTCGATCGCATCGGCCCGGCCGGTCGACGGGTTTATGACGTGCACCAGCTTCTGTCGTTATGGGACGCCGATTTCGCGCGAACCGCTATAGTAGACGCATGCGACTGGCCCTCTTCGGCATGGCGTCGATCCTCTTGCTCGCACACGCTGCCATTGGCGCGGAGCCCGCGACTCAGCCGGCGCTGGCGGACCGGCTCCACACCCATGTGAGCAAGCTCGCCGGCGAGATCGGCCCGCGCGGTGTTTACGCGCCGGCGAAGAACGACGCGACAGTCGAGTACATCGAAGCGCAGCTCCGCGCCGCCGGCTACGAGCCGACGCGGCAGTCGTTCGACGTGCCGAACATGAAGGTGCAGGCGACGAACATCATCGCCGAGAAGCAGGGGAGCGATCACGCCGACGAGATCATCGTCCTGGGCGCGCACCACGACAGCGTTTCGACGACGCCCGGCGCGGACGACAACGCATCAGGCGTGGCCGGCCTGCTGGAATCGGCGCGGATGCTGAAAGATGTGAAGACCACCCGCACGATCCGCTTCGTCTTCTTCGCCAACGAAGAGCCGCCGTTCTTCCAGACCGAGCGGATGGGCAGCCTCGTGTACGCGAAGGCGTGCAAGGCGCGCGGCGACAAGATCACCGCGATGGTCTGCTACGAAATGCTGGGCTACTACAGCGACGCGCCGAACAGCCAGCACGCGCCGGCCATCCTGCCGGCCGCGCTGAAGCAGAACCTGCCGACGGTGGCCAACTTCCTTTCGCTGGTGACGAACGTTGCGAACAACGACCTCGTCGAGCGCTGCCGCGTTAGCTTCCAGCAGGCAACCGATCTGCCCGTGCTCGCGGTCGCGCTGCCTGAAGTGATCGAAGGCGTCGACTACAGCGACCATTGGAGCTTCTGGCGAGCGGGCTACCCGGCGATCATGGCGACGGACACGTCGTTCTTCCGGAACGACCACTACCACGGCCCCACCGACAAGCCGGACACGCTCGACTACGCGCGAATGGCAAAGGCGGTTGAAGGGCTGACGGGGATTGGGAAGGCGCTGGCGGAGTAACTCACGGGGCGGTCGTCGGCGCGGTGGTCGACTGTGTGGTGGCCGGCTGCGTGCTCGACAGGCCCGGCGTCGCGGCGGATTGCATCAACTCGGCGTCCTGGAAGATCTGTACGATCGGCTTGCCATCGATCGGGCCGTCAGGTTGCAGGCCGAGCACGTAGCAGGCGGTGGCGAAGGTGTCGAAAGTCTGCACGTCGAAGTCCTTGCCGATGCGGGTCAGGTCGTAGTTGATGCGCACGCCCGGCCCGCTGGCGATCCATGGGATCATCCGGCTGCGCACGTCGTCGGGACCGTGTCCCCGGCCGGTGCCGCCGTGGTCGGCGCTGACGATGATCAGCGTCGAATCGAGCAGGCCTGCGTCGCGGTAGGCGTCGAGCGCCTGCCCGATGCAGTCGTCAATGTGCTTGATGGCCGCGATCTGTTCCGGCGATGACCACCCCTTGCCGTGGCCCGACGAATCGGAGCCGGGGAAGTGCAGCAGCATCACCTCGGGGCGTGTGTCGCGGATGACCGGCACGGCGTGGGCGATCACTTCGTCGTCGGTGGTGACGGATTTCTTCGGCAGCCAACTCGCGTCGACGACGCCGGGTTTCAGGAAGACTTCGAACTTCTCCTTGCCCGAGACGAGCGCGGTGGAGTAGCCCGCCTCGTGCGCCAGGTCGAACAACGTGCGCACGGCCGGCCACTCCGGTGCGTCCTTCGGGCGGTCGCCGTTCCAGGTGACGTGGTGCGTCTCGACGACGACGCCCGTCATCATGCTCACGTGCGACGGCAGCGTGATCGACTGCTTGGTGGTACGCGCCCACAGCGAGAAGCTGCCGCGCTTCATCAGGCGCTGAATGTTCGTGGCGTCGGCCTGGAAGATGAGGTCGGGGCGCAGGCCATCGACGCTGATGACCAGCACGTGCTCGATCTGCGGCTCGGGGCGGACGGGGCGCGAGGTGGGTTGCGTTGTGGCAACGGACGTCGTCGGGGCGGTCGCAGGCGAAAGCACCTGAGCGCTGGCGGGCGACCACAACAACATCACCGTCAGCAATTGCGCGGCCAGATTCATGAAAGGGTTCTAGCGTCGGATTTCGGCGGCCGCAAACGACTTGCGAAATCCTCATGAAGGGGACACGCAATCCTTCGCGATCCGCGCAGGTTCATATGCCGGATGCAGGACTTTTGCCGAATGTGTGGGCGTCAGCCGTTTGCGGGCGCCTGGAGCATCAACCGAATCTGCACGTGCGGCTTCGGCAGTGGCAAGGCTTCGCTGGCCTCAAGTGTGAGCCACTGTGCGGGCGTGGACTCGCGAGCGTCGAGTTTCGCGGCGCTGGCAACCGCGGATTCGGGCAACAGCAGGACGTCGAATTCGTAGCGGCGATGGGTGAGCGCGTGCGCGACCGTGCCGAGCGACCGTGCGCCACGCGGCGTCTTCCCAAATCGCGGTCGGGTGACGAACTGCCACATGCCCGCCCAACGACCGGTCGACGGGCGCTGCTCGAAGCGGAATTGCCTGACGCCGTCCACGTCGCGCCAGATGCACCAGACGGTTCGCTGTTCGAGCGGCGCCTGCTTCGCTTTCTTCGGTGGCGGGATCAGGTTCTGAATCCCGCGTTCGTTTGCCTTGCACAGCCTTGCGACGGGGCAGATCAGGCAATTCGGATTCTTCGGCGTGCAGATCGTTGCACCGAGTTCCATCAGCGCGCTGTTGAAGTCGCCGGGCCGATCGGGCGGGACAAGTTCGGCCGCCCGATCCCACAGGAGCGTAACGACGGCCTTGTCGTGCGGGTCGGACTGGATCGCGTCGATCCGGCAGATCACGCGGACGACGTTGCCGTCGACGATCGGGGCGCGCGTGTCGTGCGCGATCGACGCGATCGCGCCGGCGGTGTAGCGGCCGACGCCCGGGAGCGTGAGCAGCGTCGACACGTCGCTCGGAATCCGGCCGGCGTGGTCGTCGACGATCGCCCGGGCGGCCTTGCGCAGGTTGCGGGCGCGCGAGTAGTAGCCAAGGCCTTGCCAGAGGCGCAACACGCGCTGCTCGTCGGCGCCCGCGAGGTGCTGAACCGTCGGGAATGCGTCGAGGAAGCGCTTGAAGTACGGGATGACCGTCGCGACCTGCGTCTGCTGGAGCATCGCTTCGGAGACGAGCACGTGATACGGATCGGGCCGAACGCCGGCGGGCGAGCCTAGCGGCACGCGCCACGGCAAGTCGCGACGATCGCGGTCGTACCAGGCAAGCAGAGTGTGGCGGAAGTTGTCAGTTTCTAGTTCCCTCTCCCGGTACGCCGGGAGGGGGTTAGGGTGAGGGGCGGTAGCTTGTTCGCGTGAACGGCCCTCACCCCGGCCCTCTCCCGGAATACCGGGAGAGGGGGAGTTGTTCGCGAGCGAGATCGACGGGAGCCGGGGCATGCGTTGCTGCGAAGAATAGGCGAGACGAAACAAGAAAGCCCCGGTGCGCCGAGTTTGTCGGCGGCCGGGGCTTGGGGTTCGGTTGCGGCGCGGCGAACTCAGTGGGCCTGAGCGTCGGCGGCGGCTTCGGCGGCGCGGTGTTCCTTGGCGTAGGTTTCCATCGCGGCCTTGGAGTCCTGGTCGGGCGAGACGTAGACCTTGATGTCGGCCTTGAGGTCGTCCGCGAACGACACCGTCGCCGTGTAGACGTCGATGTGGTCGATCTTGGCGTGGAGGCTGATGTCCTCGGCCTCGACGTCGTGACCGGCGTCCTTCATCGCGCGGGCGATGTCGCTGGCGCCGACGCTGCCGAACAGGTGGCCCTGCTCGTTGGCACGGCGGACGATCGTCAGCTCGACGCCTTCGAGCTTCTTGATCAGCTTCTCCTGCTGGGCTCGCTTTTCCTTCTCAAGGCGCTCGACTTCCTTCTTGCGCTCTTCGACCTTCTTCAGGTTGTTCGGGGTCGGCTCGACCGCGATGGCGTGCGGCACGAGGAAGTTGCGGGCGTAGCCGGCCGAGACTTCGACCACGTCACCGACGCGCCCGAGGTTCTTGACGGACTCGTTCAGGAGCAGCTTGCGGGTTTTGCCTTTCATGGGATTCCTTCAGTTGCGAGTTTCAAGTTTCTAGTTTCGAGTCTGGGTCGCGATCGAGTCACTACAGTTTCGGTCTTGAAACTCGTAACTCGAAACTCGCAACTCAAAACGGAATATCGTCGCCGTTGAATTGTTGTTCGTCGCTGACGGGCGAGGGTTCGTCGGCGGGTTGTTGACGCTGCGGGGCCGGTCGCTGGGCTGGGCGCGACTGCTGACGGGGCGGGGGGCCGCCGCCGCCTTCGTCGGAGCCGTAGCCGCCGGGGCGGGAGTAACCGCCACCGCCGCCACCACTTTCATCGCCGCCGCCGCGCGGGCCGCCCTGGCCTTGGCCTTGGCCGAGGAAGATGAAGTTCTCGACGACCACCTGGATCTTCGAGCGCTTCTGGCCCGTGGTCTTGTCGTCCCACGTGTCGAGCTTCAGGCGGCCTTCCAGATACACCTGCCGGCCCTTCGCCATGTACTGGTTGAAGGTCTCGGCGGCCTTTCCGAAGATTGAGCAGTCGAGGAAGGTCGTTTCCTCGCGCTTCTCGCCCTGCGGTGTGGACCATTGGCGACCGACCGCGAAGCCGAACTCGCAAATCGCGGTCTGGCTGGGCAGGTACTTCAGCTGCGGATCGCGCGTCAGCCGGCCGATCAGCATCACTTTGTTCAGGTCTGCCATGGGGACTCCTGGTCAGGACACAACACGTCTCAGACGCTAAGCCGCGAGAGCGGCATTAGCGGAATTCGCCCATGGGGACGTTGAATTCGTCGCGGGGGCGTTCCTTGACGGGCTGCTGGGGCTGCTGGGCGTTCATTTCGTCCAGGCTCAGGTGCGACGCGTCGGTGATCATCACGCGGAGGATGCTTTCCGACAGGTTCACGTCGTGGGTGATCTTGGCGACGCTGGCGCCCGGCCCCTTGTAGAAGCACAGGACGTACAGGCCGCGCTTGTTCTTCTTCACCTCGTAAGCCAGCTTGCGCTCGTCCCACTTCTTGAGCAGCAGGATTTCGCCGCCGTGCTTGGTGACGAGATCGCCGATCTGCTTGACCGCGCCTTCCGCGTCAGCGGTGGCGGCGGTGCCGAACAGGAACAGGGCTTCGTAGGTACCGGTCTTGGTTGCCATAATTTTCGTCTCGATTCTTCCTGGAACTCTCGTGCCGGTTCGACCGGCCTTGAGTGCCGACGGAACATCCGCCGGCGAAGTCCTTGAATCAGTGGACGGTGTGCAGTGGGCGGTGTGCAGGGAATTCAAATCGAATGTCCTGCCCACTGCTCACTGACCACTGACCACTGCGTTATACACGTTCATCGCTTTCACGACGCCCTCGTCGATCCACGTCGTGACGCAGCCACAGGCCTTGTTCACGGCGGAATCGATCTTCGGACGCTGCTCGGCCGTAAACCGACCGAGCACATAGTCGCGGCCCTGCATGTAGGGTGGCGGTAAGTCCACGCCCATGCGGAGCCTCGGGTAACGGTTCGTGCCCAGCATCTGCTGGACCGACTTCAGACCGTTATGCCCACCGTCCGAACCATCCGGCCGAAGCCGGATCTGCCCGCACGGCAGGGCCATCTCGTCCACGATCACGATCACTTCCGCGGGCGTCAGCTTGAAGTAGTTCAGTGCACTACTCACGCTTCGGCCCGAGTCGTTCATGTAGGTCATGGGCTTGAGCAGCACGACTTTCTCGGTGCCGCTCTTGCTCATGAGGTTCAGCATGCCGTCGACCGCGAGTCCGTCGAAGACGGTCTTGGCCATCCGGTTGAACTGACCCTTGCCGACCCACCCGAGCTTCTCGGCGATGGCATCGACGACCTCGAACCCGACATTGTGCCGGGTCCCGTCGTACTCCTTGCCGGGGTTGCCCAAGCCGATGACGAGTCTCATTCACAGTGGGCAGTGTGCGGTGAGCAGTGTGCAGAATGGGCGATACTGCCCACTGCCTACTGCCCACTGACCACTGCGCCTCCTCACTTCTTCTCCGCGGCTGGGGCGGCAGCGGCAGCGGCTGCTTCGCCTTCGGCGGGCTTGCCGATGACTTCGGGTTCACCTTCGGCGGCCGGGGTTTCAACGACCTCTTCCTTGACCGCGTGGCACACGGCCACGATCAGTTCCGGATCGGCTTCGGTCGTGACGCCGGCGGGCAGCGTGAGGTCCTTCACGTGCACGCTTTCGTCGAGCTTGAGGTTGCCGATGTTGTAGACGATCGCCGACGGAATCTCGGTCACGAGACACTCGACTTCGATCTCGTTCAGCACCTGCTGCGTGACGCCGCCTTCCTTTTCGCCAGGTGCATCGCCCTTGAGTTCGATGGCGACCGTGACGGTCACGCGTTCGTTCAGGTCCACGCGCGCGAAGTCGACGTGGATGATGTTCGTGCCCAGGTGATCGTATTCCACGTCCTTGACGAGGCAGGGCTCGGCCTTGCCGTCAAGCGAAAGCTCGAACAGGTGGGCGCCCTTGGCCAGCGACTCACGGAACGGCTTGGCCTCGACGGCCACGTTCACGTTGGCCTGCTGGTGGCCGTAAACGACCGCCGGCAGCTTGCCGGCCTGGCGGAAGCGCCGGGTGGCGCGTGTGCCAAGCTTCTCGCGAGCTTCGGCCTTCAGGGTGATGGGTTTGGATGCCATGATATCTCCAGTGGTCAGTGGGCAGTCGTCAGTGGGCAGTGGGGACAGTCAGGAAATCATCTCCTGCACACTGCCCACCGCACACTGCTCACTATCTCCGGTGCGAGTCTCCATCCTCGTGGAACAACGCACTCACACTCTTGTTGTGATGGATTCGGTGGATTGCTTCGCCGAGCATCTCGGCGGTGCTCAGCACGACGAGTTTGTCTTTGATCGGGTCGCCGCGGTCGTAGAGCGGGATGGTGTCCGTCACCGCCAGCTTGGCGATCGGGCACTTGGCCAGCCGCTCCATGGCCGGCGGGGCGAAGACGGCGTGCGTGGCGCTGATGTACACGTCGCCGGCGCCGTTCTTCTTCAGCAGTTCGACGGCGTTCACGATCGTGCCGCCGGTGGTGATCATGTCGTCGGTCATGAAGACCGTCTTGCCCTTCACATCGCCGATGATGTGAACGGCTTCGGCCTCGGTGCCGCTCTTGCGACGCTTGTCGATGATGACGAGGTCGCCGCCGTACTGGTTCGCATAGACCTGGGCCCGCTTGACGTTGCCGACGTCGGGCGAGACGAACACGGCATTGCTGACGTTCAGGCTCTTGAACCAGCGGCCGAACACCGGGCCGGCGTTCAGATGATCGACGGGGATGTCGAAGAAGCCTTGCACCTGCGGGGCGTGCAGGTCGACGCTGACGACGCGGTCGGCGCCGGCGCGCTCGATCAGGTTGGCGATCAGCTTGGCCGTGATCGGCACGCGGCCGGAGTCCTTGCGGTCTTGGCGGGCGTAGCCGAAGTAAGGGATGACCGCCGTCACCCGGCCGGCACTGGCGCGCTTCAGCGTGTCGATCCAGATGAACAGCTCCATCAGCGAAGCGTTCACGGGATGACAGCTCGGCTGGACGACGTAGCAGTCGCGGCCGCGGACGTCTTCCTCGACGCGGACGATGAGTTCGCCATCCGGAAACAGCTCCGTCCGGCCGCGGCCGAGCGGGATTTCCAGGTAGCTGCACACCTTCTTCGCCAGTTCGGGGTTAGCCCGGCCGGTAAAGACCTTGAGGTTGTCCGCGTCGGTGTTGGCCATGGGATCCAGTGAACAGTGGGCAGTGCGCAGTTGAAGGCAGGAAAGCTCCTGCCCACTGCCCACTCGCCACTGACACAACTACCCCGCTAGGATTCGAACCTAGACAAGGAGTACCAAAAACTCCGGTGCTACCGTTACACTACGGGGTAAGGCGAGACTTAGTTGTCGACTCGGAGAGAGGTGGGCCGGCCTCGGGCGTTAAACCCGAACCTTTCCAGGGAGGCATGTCCTTCGTCTACCCTTCCCGCGTACGCAGGGACCTCTCGACGAGTCGGAAAAGTGTACCGGACGGGGCAAGGGCGTCAAGGGCCCGTCTTTGGCAACTTGGGATCGTTCAAATCAACCTGATGGCCCGATTCGTTGAACGCGAACTGTTTGCCGCACGTACCGCAGTGAAGGATGTAGCCGTGGTCGTGCTCCTCGCGGTTGTCGAACAGCGTGTCGCTTGTCCAGTGCTCGCCGTCCCACCGGAGGGATAGGGTATGGCAGTTCGGACAGGTCGTTTGGTCGGCGAATGCGATTGCCCCACGTTCCTGCGATCGCTCGACGAATCGCAGAAACAGGACCGCGAAGGTCAAAACGAGTGGCGCGAGGATGAGAACGCTAAGCCACATGTTTCACGCGAGGCTTGTCGACGCACCAGTCATTACGCACGAACCATCGCCAACACCGCTTCTGCCATTGCACGGCCGCTGATGAAGGCGCTTTCGACGCTCCAGCCGACGCACCAGTCGCCGCAGAGGCCGATCGTGCCGCAGTCGTTCAGCAGGCAGGGTTCGCCCAGCGGCTGGTCGACGAAGGCGTACCGCCAGCGATGCGCGGCAGCGAACGCAGGCTCGCGCCACCGGCCGCCGAAGACGCTGCTGGTGAGGGTCGTCAGCCGGCGCAGCGCGATGTCCGCGGGCAACTCCAGGTGGGCCATCGACCAGTGCTGGTCGGCCTGCACCACCCATGCCTCGCCGACGGTGTTCGCGACGGTGCGGTAGAGGTCGAGCGTCACGCCCGTGCCGTCGTCGCTCACGTAGACGTAGTCCTGCTGCTGCGGCCAGATCGGCGCGTCGAAGCCGAACATCGCCACCCAGCGGGGCAGCATCCGAACAGCGGCAACGCGCTCACGCAGCTTCGTCAGCTCCGTGGGCAAGAGCTCCGCTGCCTGGGCCGAGGGAACCGCGAGGATGACCGTCTCGAAGCCGACGTACGGGTTCTCGGCCTCATCGACCAGCGTCCACGCGTGCGGCTCGCGGATGATCTGCTTGATCCGCGTCGAAAGGTGGACGGGTCCGTCGCCGAGCAGTTGTTTGCACGGCGCGTTCATGCCGGCCGAGCCGTAGTAGCGGTCGCTGCGCGTGGCGTGCAGTTCGTGATCCAGCATCTTTTCGAGTGACGGGTCGTGCCGGGCGGTGATGACGCCGGACACCTTCCACGTCTCGACCAGCCGTCGGAATTCGTCGGGTGATTCGCTCGACAGCGCGAAGTGCGGCGCGCCGTGGTCGAAGCGGTGGCCGGTCTCGACGCGGCGTGAACTCATCCGTCCGCCCACGCCGCGGCCCTTGTCGAACACGACGACCGATCGGCCCGCCTCGCGCAGCCGCGCCGCGCACGCCGAGCCCGCCATGCCGGCGCCGATCACTGCGATGGGACGATGGGACGGAGCGGAAGGGACGGACATTCGAGCATGATTCTACTTCGGACTTGCTCGGATGCGGATGGAAAAACGGGAACGGATTCGTCGCGCGAAGCAACGCCCACGGATGGCTATCCGTGGGCGTTTGAAGTCGTTCTGAGATGACGACTGTTCATTACTGATAATCGCTCATCGGGGGGCACGCGCAGACGAGGTTGCGGTCGCCGTACGCGTTGTCGATGCGTCCGACGCTGGGCCAGAACTTGTGGGTCTTCACCCACGGCAGCGGGAACGCGGCCCGCTCACGCGGGTACTTGTGCGCCCACGCATCGCTCATGACCGAGGCGGCCGTGTGCGGGGCGTGCTTGAGCATGTTGTCGGCGCGATCGAGCGTGCCGGCCTCGATCTCGGCGATCTCCTGGCGGATGCTGATGAGGGCGTCGCACAGGCGATCGAGCTCTTCCTTCGGCTCGGACTCAGTCGGCTCGATCATCAGCGTGCCGCCCACGGGCCAGCTCATCGTCGGGGCGTGGAAGCCGTAATCCATCAGCCGCTTGGCGATGTCTTCGACCTTCACGCCGGCCTTCTTTTCGAGGTCGCGGCAATCGAGGATGAACTCGTGGCGCAGCGCCCGTTCGCGCCGGCGAACAGGATCGGATAGTGCTCCCGCAACCGGGCGGCCATGTAGTTGGCATTGAGGATCGCGAGCTTGGTGGCTTTGGTGAGCCCTTCGCCGCCCATGAGCGCGATGTAGACCCACGGGATGGTGAGGATGGAAGGGGAGCCGTAGGGGGCGGCGGAGACGGCGAGCGGGGTTTCGAGTTTCGAGTTTCGAGTTTCGAGGTTGCCGTCCTGCTGCTGGCTCGCAACTCGAATCTCGGAACTTGAAACTGCCGGAATGAACGCCCCCAAATGCTTCTTCATGCAGATCGGCCCCATGCCCGGGCCGCCGCCGCCGTGGGGGATGCAGAAGGTCTTGTGCAGGTTGAGGTGGCAGACGTCGGCGCCGATGTCGCCGGGCCGGCAGAGGCCGACCTGGGCGTTCATGTTGGCGCCGTCCATGTACACCTGTCCGCCGTGGTCGTGGACGATCTTGCAGGCCTGCTTGATGCCTTCCTCGAACACGCCGTGCGTGCTGGGGTAAGTAATCATGACGGCCGCCAGCGTGTCTTTGTGCTGCTCAGCCTTGGCTTCGAGGTCCTTCAGGTCGATGTCGCCGTTCTCCAGGCAGGCGACCGGCACGACGCTCATGCCCGCAATGACCGCGCTGGCCGGGTTGGTGCCGTGGGCGCTTTCCGGGATGAGGCAGACGGTGCGGGTGGCATCGCCACGCGAGAGGTGATACTCGCGGATCATCAGCAGGCCGGCGTACTCGCCTTGCGAGCCGGCGTTGGGCTGAAGCCACGTCGCATCGAACCCCGTGATCTCGGCCAGCCACTTCTCAAGCTGCTTGAAGATCAGTGCGTAGCCTTTTGTCTGATCGCTCGGCGCGAACGGATGCAGCTTCCCGAACTCGGGCCAGGTGACGGGGATCATCTCGCTCGTGCCGTTGAGCTTCATCGTGCACGAACCCAGCGGGATCATGCTGTGGACGAGGCTGAGGTCCTTGCCTTGGAGGTGCCAGAGGTAGCGAAGCATTTCGCTCTCGCTGTGGTGCTGGTTGAAGACGGTGTGGGTGAGGAAGTCCGACTTGCGGACGCTCGATGTAAGGTCGTACCGATCGGACGCATCTGCGAATGCCACTACATCGTTAGCAGTGCACATTTCGCCTGTGAGAATCATGACCAGCGTCGCCACTTCGTTCGGCGTGGAGAGTTCGTCGAGCGACAGTGCGATGCTCGTGGGAGAAAGCATGCGAAGATTGATTTTCTTCGCCAGTGCTCGATCCAAGATCGCACCCGTCTGATCGCCCGTTTCAAATGTCAACGTATCGAAGAACGCATCGTTCACTACTTTGATGGACCGACCTGCTTGCGCGGACGCCATTGTGATGGCTTGGGCGAGTGCTTTGGTGAGCGTGTGAACTCGCTGCGCGATCCGCTTCAACCCGTCAGGTCCGTGATAGACGGCGTACATGCCCGCCATGATCGCGAGGAGAACCTGTGCCGTGCAGATGTTGCTCGTGGCGCGCTCGCGGCGGATGTGCTGTTCGCGGGTTTGCAGCGTGAGTCGGTAGGCGTTGTTGCCGTGCGCGTCTTTCGACACGCCGACGAGTCGGCCCGGCATCCGGCGGACGAACTCGGTCTTGCAGCTCATGAACGCCGCGTGCGGGCCGCCAAAACCCATCGGCACGCCGAAACGCTGGGCGCTGCCGATGCAGATGTCCGCGCCAAATTCGCCGGGCGGCGTGAGCAGCGTCAGCGCCAGCAGGTCCGCAGCGCAGACCAAAAGTCCACCCGCGTCGTGGACCTTTTGAGAGAGCGACGAATAATCGCGAATCCCGCCGTCGGTCGTCGGGTACTGGACCAGTGCGCCGAATGCGGATGCGAGATGGGACTCAAAGCCCATGGCGTCGCCATGGGCTTTCAGATCGACAACGCGCGTCTTCAATCCCATCGATCGCGCCCGCGTCTGCACGACCGCGATCGTCTGCGGGTGACAGGCGTCGTCGATCAGGAACGTGTCGAGTTCGGGCTTGCTTACCTGCGACCGGCACATCGTCATCGCCTCGGCGGCGGCGGTGCCTTCGTCGAGCAGGCTGGCGTTCGCCGTAGGCAGCCCGGTCAGGTCGGCGATCATCGTCTGGAAGTTCAGCAGCGCCTCGAGCCGGCCCTGGCTGATCTCGGCCTGGTAGGGCGTGTACTGCGTGTACCAGCCCGGGTTCTCCAGGATGTTTCGCAGGATCACGGGCGGCGTGATCGTGTCGTGGTAGCCCTGACCGATCAGTGACCGGAACACCTTGTTCTTCGACGCGATCGACTTCAGTTCCACGAGCAACTCGTGCTCGGCCCGCGGCTTGCCGATCTTCAGCGGCCGCTTCAGGCGAATGGACTTCGGAACGGTCTGCTCGATCAGTGCGTCGAGCGACTCGACGCCGACCGTCTTGAGCATGACCTCCACATCCACATCGGACGGACCGATGTGGCGGTGGATGAACGTGTCCGACGGGGCGAGGAAGTCGCTCAGCGGGCTTTGCTTGTTAGTGGCTTCGGGCACGATGGTTACGGTCGAAGCGGGGGCGGCAGGAGTGCTCTGCATGCCCCGATTATACGGCGACCGGTGGCCAATGTCGCCCCATCAATTCATCCATCGAGCCGGATGGACGGATGATCAGCTTAGCGAGAATACCAGTTGAAAGGCGAATGCGGTCAGGAGGTTCAAGCAGGTGAGGATCGACAGTGCGACGAAGTACCACGCGGGCGGGCCGTCGGTTTGGCGGGTGGTGGGGTGGCTGAAGTGGAAGGCGGCGACCGACAGCGCCGTCGCCCACGCGACTGCGAGCAGGCCGAACATCCAAGCCAGGTACGACGGGCCGCGTCCGATCAGATGCAGAACAGCGTACAGCACGCTCGGGTTCGCGATCGCCGCCAGCACCACCGCTCCGATCCCGAAACCGGCCAGCAGGCGCAGTTCCCGTTCCGCCTCGACGTCCGGCGTCACCGGCGCATTGGGCGTGTCCGGGTGCTGATAATCGAGCGGATTCGAACTCATGCGCGGTTGGAGTGTAGTCAGGAGCCCCATTGGATGTACGAGGAAAAGCATCGGACGGTTCGACACGCTTCTGAAGGCAGACTCTCGACAAACGAGAACCGCTGCCGTCGTCGCTTGCGCCTTCGCGGTGGGATCGCGATGACGCAAGCGACGTTCGGCAGCGGTCTATGAATTCACAACTGACAAAGGACTACGGACAACTGACTACGGACATCCTCACGCGATGTACGACTCGATGCCGAGCACATCGGTGTCGGTCGCGTCGCGTTGACCGACGTCGGTGCCGGCGCCGCCGTCGAGGATGTCGCCGGCGACGCTGTCCTTGCTGACGAGCTTGTCGTTGCCGGCATCGCCCGCGAGGTAGTCGATGCCGGTGCCGCCAGTGAGCGTGTCGTTGCCGTCGCCGCCGGAGAGGTCATCGTCGCCCGCGCCGCCGTCCAGGCTGTCATCGCCGGCCAGGCCGAAGAGTTGATCGCTGCCGCCGTTGCCGAGCAGGACGTTCTTGACCGCGCTGCCGATCAGCACGTCGTTGGCGCCGCCGCCGTTCACGTTCTCGACGTCGATGCCGATGTTGTCGCGTTCTGCCGCTTGGCCGTCGTTGCGCAGGCCGTCGAGGCTGACGTTGACGGGCGCGGTGCGGGTCGAATAGTCGGCCGTGTCGGTGCCGGCGCCGCCTGTCACGATGTCCGCGCCGGTGCCCGGATCGATCAGGTCGTTCCCGCCGCCGCCCTTGATGACATCGTTGCCGCCACCGCCCTTGAGGGTGCTGGGCTTGGTGACGGTGGCGCCGATGGTGATCGTGTCGTTGCCGTCGGCGGAGTCGATGTTGATTCCGGTCACCGCGCTGGCGGCGAACGTCTTGCTGGTTGCGCCGAGCTTGGCGACGATGTTCGTGCCGACCAGCGACACGTCGATCACCTCGGCGGCGCTCGTGCCGACGATCTTTAGCAGGCCCGACGTGAGCGTGATGTTGGCCATGCCCGGCGGCAGGCCGCCGTTCTGTAGGTTGGTCACGTCCGTCTGGGTCAGCACGCCGTCATAGGTGCGGATGCGATCGACGAAGCCGCTGCCGTTCTCGCTGCCGTTGTCCTTGAAGAAGTACGCCAGTTTGTTGGCGGCCGTGAAGACGGCGGTGTTGTTGGTGTCGACGTACGTGAACTTGAGCGTGCCGTTCACGTAGAGCTTGAGGTTCTTGGTGCTGGCCTCGCGGGTGAGGACAACGTTGGCCGTCGTGCCGTTGGGCATCGTGTTAGCCGGGCTGGTGGCGCTGGGCCACCACGTCATCGTGGACGACGCGCCCGAGCCCCAGTTGTAGAGCATCGTTTCGCCGACGAGGTTGTTGGTGGCGAAGACCGCCTTGTAGCCCGTCGAGGCGGTGGAATCGAAGCGGTAGGTCATCTCGACCGACCATTCACTCGCGTTACTGAAGCCGTTGGCGAGGCTCAGCCCCTTGCCGGCCGAGAAGGTGTAGCCGGTCGCGCCGATCGTGCCGCCCAGGCTCGTGAGCGCCGGCCCGCCGAGTGAATCGGTGAGGTTCCCGTTCAGGTCATAGATGTGCTTGACGACCGCCGCGGCGAGCAGTTGACGGGCTTCGAGTGAATCGATGACAGAACGAGAGAGCCGGGACGAAGAGCGACGCAGCATGAAAACCTCCGAATTGGACCAGCCGAAGCAAAGAAGTGTCGTGACGCGAAACCCACTTTCCGCGCACGGATCGCCGTAGCGTTGCCGAAGGGCCGACACTTCGCAAGAGAAATGCGGGAAGCGGGTCTGCCGGGTGACACGGGAAATCCGCGCCGGTCACGGTTTCGGAGGCACCGTCCGCGCCAAGGAATCAGTGACCTGACTTCGCCAGGTAGTCGGCCGCACTCAGGAGCTTCTGGAACTCCGACGGGTCGGTCACCTTCAGCTTGATCATCCAGCCCTTCTCGTAGGGGTCCTGGTTGACGAGGCTGGGGTCGTGGTTCACGGCGTCGTTGATTTCGGTGACGGTGCCGCCCATGCCGACGTAGAGGTCGCTGGTGGCCTTCACGCTTTCGATCTCGCCGAAGCGGTCGTGGGCCTTCAACGTCTGGCCGATCTTGGGGAGCGAGACGTAGGTGACATCGGTCAGTTCGTCGGCCGCGATCTGCGTGATGCCGATGGTGACGGTGTCGCCATCGAGCTTGTGCCATTCGTGCGATTCCAGAAGACGGTAGGTGGGGGGGAGGCTCATGGGGTAATCGAGAGGGTTACTCAAAGATCGAACGGACCGCCAGCGAGAAGCCTGCGACCACGTCGCCGGCGTCGGCGGTGGCGTTCTGGTCGAAGGTGGCTTCGGGCTGGCCCGGACGGAAGGCGGTGATGGTGCGCTGCGCGGGTTGACGAGCCAGACGAGCTTGCAGCCAGCCTTCAGCCAGGCGTCGATTTTTTCGTCAACGTCGAAGACCTTGTCGTTCTCGCTGAGCACTTCGACCGCGAAATCGGGCGCGCCGCGGAAATAGCCCGAGAACGGCTCGGCCGGCCAGCGGGCCGCGGAGATGAAGGCGACGTCCGGCGCGCGGACGGTGTCGGGGTTCTGTTCGATCAGGAAGCCTGTCTCGGAGCCCAGCACGACGCCAAGCTTGCGGCCACGGACGTGAACCGAAAGCGGCGTCTGGACATTGTTCGAATAGAATCCGTGATACGTGTGTGGAGGCGGCATCGTGACCACTTCCCCTCGAATGAGTTCATGCCGGTTCGGCGGGTCGCGCAGGGCTGCGAACTCGTGCCAGGTCAGAAGCTGTGTCGCCGTCGGGGGCATGAACTGATGATACGAGCGGAAGGCCCATCGGGCACGATCATTTCGGCCGGGCGTAGAACGGCAGCTTTACCACAGTCGCGGGGATTTGCTCGCCCTTGATGTCGACGGCCAG
The DNA here is from genome assembly GCA_047600945.1 of Tepidisphaeraceae bacterium. GTDB lineage: Bacteria > Planctomycetota > Phycisphaerae > Tepidisphaerales > Tepidisphaeraceae > JASGKC01. The sequence goes on from JASGKC010000001.1 coordinate 1,447,343, forward strand.
CTTGGTGTCGATGGCGCTGTCTTCCGCGTTCACGTACGCCATCGCGATGCTCTTCTGAACGGTGGGCCCGAAGGTTCCACTCGTCACCAGACCCACGGCACTGCCGTGGGCGTTGAGGACCGGTGTTCCCTGTCGCGCGATCCGCTTGGAGTCGAGCACCAGTCCGACCAGCTTCTGCTTCGGACCTTCGTCCTTCACCTTCCGCAGCGCGGTCGCGCCGATGAAGTCCTTGCCCAAGTCGACGGCCCATTCGAGGCCCGCGCTGATCGGGTCGGTCGTTTCGGTCAGTTCGTGCCCGTACAGCGGCATGCCCGCTTCCAGCCGTAGCGTGTCGCGGGCACCCAGGCCGGCAGGTTTGATTGTCGCTTCTTCGCGATCGAAGCGGCCCGCCAGCTTGCCGATAATCATCGGGGCCATGCGGGCGCTGAAGACCAGCTCGACGCCGTCTTCGCCCGTATAGCCGGTGCGGAAGACGGTGTAGCCGATCAGGAACATGCTGCCCGAGAAGAAGTGGTATCGCTTGAGCTGGCTCACTTCGTCGCCGAGCGTGCCGGCGATCTTCTCGATGATCTTCGGCCCCTGAAGGGCGACCATTGCCGTCGATTCGGTCTGGTCGGTGATGTCGAGGTCGAAGTCTTTGCTGCTACGGACCTTCTTGAAGTGGTCCAGGATCTTCGCGCGGTTCGATGCGTTGCAGACCATGATCCAGTGCTTGGCATCCCGGCCGATGATGACGTCGTCGAGCACGCCGCCCGCTTCGTTGCAGACCAGGCTGTACCGGCACTGGCCCTGCTCGGTCTTGGAGAAGTTGCGGGTGCAGGCGTAGTCGAGGAACGGAACGACGTCCTTGCCCTTGAGGTGGACGCGGCCCATGTGCGAGACGTCGAACAGGCCGCCGCTGCGGCGCGTCTGGTTGTGCTCGTCGACGATCGACTTGTACTGGACGGGCAGTTCCCACCCGGCGAAGTCGACCATGCGCCCGCCGGCCTTGACGTGGAAGTCGTAAAACGGAGTCCGCTTCAGCATGAGGCGCGACAGCGTATCCGTCGAAGCAGTCGAGGGAAAGACGCAAAGCCGAAGGCATCGCATGAACCTGCTTTGACCGAGCGTCGTATCAATCCCATGCCCGACCCGATCGACCCGACGTTCGTGCTGGCGAACCGAATCGAAGGCGTTGTGTGGCTGGTGATCGGAGCGATTGTGCTGGCGTACGTTCGGCGCGATCGCGCCATCCGACGCTGGCGCGGTGTGGGCGTCCTGGTTCTGGTCGTGTTCGGCGTGAGCGATTGGGTTGAAGCGACGACGGGCGCGTGGTGGAAACCGTGGTGGTTGTTCGCTTGGAAGGCGCTGTGCGTGATGTATCTGGTGGGGTGGGTGACGGTGGAGATCGTGCATCAACGACGGGTGAAACGAATGCATCTTGGGGAAGGCACTTAAGCGCCATTGCCTGACGTTTGCGATTGGTTTTGGTGCAAACACAAACGCTCGAAGCGCGACGGCGCTTCGAGCGTTCGTATTTGAGCTTCGGATGTCGTGCTTACTGAACGAGCATGTTGTACCCGTCGAGTTGCGCGAGCTTCTGGTCCGACTTGGCGGCCTGGAGGTTCTTGGCGTCGTCGCCCTTGGCGACATACACATCGCCGCCGGCGATGTCGGTCGCGGGGTCGTAGGCGACGTAGCGGTTCGGGGCCACTTCCACCGCCTGGCGGAGCGGCTTGACCTGGCTATTGGGGTCGACTGGCTGCTTGGCGGCGTCGATCATCTGCTGGGCACGCTTCGGGTCCTGCTTGCGGATTTCGTTGAAGCGCTGGCGGCCCAGTTCCTGGGCGCGGGCGCGTTCCTGTTCGCTGGCACGCTGCTTCTCGACTTCCTTCCCGATGAAGTAGCCGGCCGTCGCGCCGATGCCCGCGCCGAGCAGGCCGCCGATGATCGCGCCCTTCTCGTCGCCGGTGATCATGTAGCCGATGCCCGCGCCGGCCGCCGCGCCACCAAGGCCGCCGAAGATGGCGCCTTGTTCCTTGGTGCAGCCGACCAGAACCGAGCCACTGATCGCCAGGGCGATCGCCGCATTCGTCTTCCAATTCGTGAACATGAGTCTCCTGATCTGGAACCGCGAAGAGAGGTGAAGCGCCTGCCGACCGGGCGCCGATCCCCGTTCGTTCATCGCGTCACTGACGCTAACCCGCGCGCGTTCAATTCGCAATTCACATTTCGCAATTCACAAGGCCTTCACTCGTCCCGTTCGTAGCGCTCCTGCGAGAACTGGAACTCTTCCCCTCGTTCCGGCTGCCGGGCGAAACCCTCGACCGTGTAGCCGTGCGCGTTGGGACGAATGACAAACCGATAGACACCGTCCTCGCTCGAAAGTTGCATGCCTTTTCCGTCGGCCGTCGCGACGCCCGTTCCGCGGGTCATGGCCTCCTCGTTGTCGTTGAGCGCGACCCACTCGAACTGTTGCAGTCTGCTGTTGTAGCCGGTGAGGGTGACACATCGGACATCCGTGTCGCCAATGTGAAGCACGGAGGCCGACTGCACGAACCGGTCGTTCAGCATCAGTTGCCCGATCTCCCGACCCGTCGACTCGGCCCAGGGTTCATTCGGTGCGTTGCGTACCCGCGTCGTCACCTTGAAGTTGCCGACCAGTCCCGCGAGCAGGGCGTGGCCATCCGTGGAGCGCTGCGTGGTCGGTTGGGTAGTAGGGGTGTCGGCGCGGGAGGCGACACACAACACGGCCAGCGCGAGCAAAGACGACAGGAGTCGGGTGATCATGGCGGAAGTGTAACGACGTCGCGGGGACAGGCGGGGTTGGAGAGAAATCGTGGGGAAGCGCAAGTGCAAGGGGCGGTGGCACTGAAGTGCTGTTGTCGAGGGGGATGTACACATCTTGCCCGTGTTATCGGAGGTGGGGCCTGTTATCGGACGGATTTCATGCTTATCTATGCCTCTCATGTCCCCCAAACTCTCGTCAAGTGGCAATCGGAGGCGGTCGATGTTTAAATGGGAAGGTTAGGCAAAAGAATCGAGTTCGGGATTCGCGGTCGGCTTTCGGCCGGCGTCTATCCGAGCGGAAGGATCGCCACGATGCGATCGGGAAGAACTTTATGAAGACCGTCTTCACCACCGGAGAGGCCGCCGAGATCTGCAAGGTGTCGCAGCAGACGATCATTCGTTGCTTCGACAGCGGCCGGCTTAAAGGCTTCCGCGTGCCCGGCTCGCGGTTCCGCCGCATCCCGCGCGACGCCCTCGTCCAGTTCATGAAGGACAACGGCATCCCGCCCGACCAGCTCGAAAGCGGCAAGTCGAAGATCCTGGTCGTGGATGATGACCCGGAAATCGTGGAGCTGTTCGTCGACGTGCTCGAGCGCGACCCCCGCTTCGAAGTCCGCACGGCCGACACGGGGTACACGGCCGGCATCGTGACGCAGGAGTTCCGGCCGGACCTGATCATCCTCGACTACATGCTGCCCGACATCAACGGCAACGTCGTCTGCCAGACCATCCGCCAGCGCGAGGAATTCGCGACCACCAAGATCGTCATCGTCAGCGGCGTCGTGAACCAGGACGAAATCAACGACCTGCTCAAGAGCGGGGCGGATGAATTCATCAAGAAGCCGTTCAATATCGAGAAGGTGGTGGAGCGGATTGGGCAACTCTTGGCGGTCTGAGGTTGCATTCGCAGAGAAACACGAATCTGATCGAATCAAACGAATCGACACGAAATCAATCCCGAGGATGATTCGTGTCGATTCGTGCGATTTGGACTGATTCGTGTCCGTCTGACTCTCTAGTCCAGTAGGCTTCGATGACTCCCGCCACGCCGGATAAACGAACGGAACTCTTGCTCCAGCAACTGGAGCAGCTTCCGACGTTGCCCGCGGTGGCGGTGCGCGTGCTAGAGCTGACTTCGCAGGACAAGACGTCGGCGAAGGAAGTCGTCGCCGTCATCGAGTCAGACCCGTCGCTCACGGCCCGCATTCTGCGCGTCGTGCATCGGTCCGATGGCGGACTTCGAGCGGACATCAACTCGATCGACCGGGCGGTCGTGTTCCTCGGCTTCGAGGCCGTCCGCAACGCGGCGCTGGCCGTGGGCGTGTTCGAGACGTTCGGGCCGAGCTCGACGACTGAAAAGGCTTCGCTCACGGGCGGCCGACGCTTCAATCGCGAGGACTTCTGGAAGCACTGCCTGGCCGTCGCGTGCATGAGCGAACTCATCGCCGAGACGATCAAGGGCGCCCGCAAGGATTCGCCCGTCGAACCGTCGGACGCGTTCGTGGCCGGCCTGCTGCATGACATCGGCAAGGTCGCGATCGACGCGGCGTTGCCCAAGAGTTTCGCCCGCGTCGTCGACGCCTGCGAAATGCTCCGCGGCAACATCGCCGACGTCGAGCGAACGGTCATCGGCCTTGATCACATGGTGGTCGGCAAGCGGCTCGCGGAACGCTGGATGTTGCCGCAGGTGCTGCGCGACGTGATCTGGCTGCACGGACAACTGCCGCAGGCGCTGCCGGAGAACGTGCGGAACCCGCACTTGGTGAGCGTCGTAACGCTCGCGGATATCCTGGTTCGTCAGCAGCACATCGGCTACAGCGGCAATTACGCCTTCAACGTCCACACGCCGGCACTGCTCGAAGCGCTGAAGCTGACTCAGGAACAACTCGACGACGCGGCCTCGCGGCTCGTCGCCCGCATGGAACCGCGCGCAAGTCGCTGGGCTTGGGCGCGAGCACGAGCGAAGACCTGTATCGCCAGGCGCTCATCCAGGCGAACAAGGAACTAGGCCGCGTCACCGATCAACTTCAGACGAAGAATCGAAAGCTGGCGATCCGTGCGAAGTTCTTCGAGGCGCTCAGCGGGTTTCACGATGAACTGCGTCCCGACGCGCCGCCAAGCGTGGTGTTGCACGCCATCGGCCAGACCGCGGCCGGCGTGCTCGATTCGGATGCCGTCGCCACCTTCAGCCTCGCGGGCGGCGGCAAGATGGCGGAGATGCAGGTCGTCACGAAGACCGGCGACATCGTGCAGCGCGGACTGGTGGAGCGGCCTGAAGTTGCGGGTTTCGAGATGCGCGTTGCGAGCGAAGGGAAGGAAGTTTCGAGTTCCGAGATTCGAGTTTCGAGTGAAACGCCGAAGCTCACTTCGGTCTCGCAACTCGAAACTCGAAACTCGAATCTCCTCCCTCCCCAAGCCGGCGACGGCCCGATCCATCCGGCCGGCCAGGAATTGGAGTGGATTTCCGGCAGCGTCGCGCCGCGCCTCGGCGGCAGCCATCTTTATTGGATCTGCCTCAAGGCCGACGGCAACTGCATCGGCGGCGTCCTGTGGGGCGCGGGTCCGGATGAACCGACCCGTCTGGCCAGTCAGTTCAATGAACTCACCGCACTTTCGGGCGGGTGGTCGCTTGCCCTGCGCACGTGTCAAATCCGTGAAGAATCGCGCAACCTGAACGAACAGCTCGCCGAGGCCAATCGTCGGCTGACCGGGGCACAGGAAGAGATCATGCGGGCGCGGATGCTCGCCAGCGTCGGCGAAATGGCGGCCGGCGCGGCGCACGAGATGAACAATCCGCTGGCCGTGATTTCGGGCCGATCACAACTGCTCGCGCAGGTATTAGAGGACCCGAAGCACAAGGAATGGGCGCGGCTGATCGCCGAGCAGGGGCAGCGCCTCAGCGACATCATCACCGAGATGATGGACTTCGCGAAGCCGACCCCGCCGAAGCCGGTTTCTTGCCATCTGGCTGATCTGATTGATGTGGCGTTAAGGCAAGCCAAGGCGGACGCGCCGCTGGCCGATAGACGGATTGAAGTGACGCTCGGCGAATGCCCGGACGTCATGGCGGATCAGGCTCAGGTGTCGACGGCGCTCGCGGAGGTGATCACCAACGCGATCCAGGCGACCGACGAGCGGGACGGCGTGATCGAAGTGAACGCCGCCCACGACCGCTATGGCGGACAGGTGGTGCTGAACGTCAGCGACAACGGGTCGGGAATGGATGAACGGACACTCATCCGCGCCTTCGACCCGTTCTACAGCGCTCGCCCCGCAGGCCGACGACGCGGCATGGGGCTGGCCAAGGCGCTGCGGTGGATCGAGGGTTCGGGCGGCAGCATCCGCATCGAATCCAAGCCGGGCCAGGGTACGCGAGTGGTCGTGCTCCTGCCGGCGGTCGCAGCCCCCGCAGTCGTCGAAGCGGCACGGAAGCCCGCATAGGGAAGTCCGTTGTCAGTGGTCAGTTGTCCGTTGCACAAATCAAAGCAACGGACCACGGACGACGGACAACTGACAGTTGAGTACGCACGGAGTTCCGTGAAACGCACCCGCGAAGGGATTTGAATGCCGTCCGCCCCCGTCATCCAGAACAAGAAGCCGGCCACCAAGCGTCCCACGCTGCTGATCGTCGACGACGAGCCTGAAATGCTCGAACTCGCCGCCGACGTCTGCGCCCGCAGCGTCGAAGCCCGCGTCCTACAGGCGACCAGCTTGCGCGAGGCGCAGCGCATCCTCGACAAGGAAGACATCTCGCTGGTGATCGCCGACGTGAAACTTCCCGACGGCGACGGCACCACGCTGCTTCAGAAGCTGCGCGATTCGCACCCCAATGCCGGCGCCGTCGTCATCTCGGGCGATGCCTCGATGGAACAGTCCGTCTCATGCTTCCGCTCGGGCGCGGTCGATTACCTCGCCAAGCCTTTCTCGGCCGAGCAGTTCTCGGATCGTGTCACCAAGGCGCTGCAATATCAGTCGCAGGTTGTGCGCACCGAGAAGCGCCTCACGCGCCTCAAGAGCGCCGTGAAGAAACTGAACAACGCACGGCACATGGTCGGCAAGAAGGTCGACCTGCTCTGCAACGACCTCGTGCACGCCTATGGCGACCTCGCTCGCCAGTTCGAAGACGTCCGCGTCCGCGAGAACTTCCGCAAGACCATCGGCGCCAGCGTCGACCTCGAACAGATGCTCTGCCACACGATGGACTGGCTGCTCAAGCAGTGCGGATACACCAACATCGCGATCTACCTCGCCGGCGATGACGGTGTCTTCGACCTGGGCGCGTACATGAAGTACACGATCCCGGGCAGCAAGATGCTCACCGACGCGATCTGCCACGGCACGCTGGAGAGCGTCATTCGCGACGACTTCATCCACTGGACCGACGTCGAAGCGAACGAAAACCTCTCGCCGGCCGAGCTGGAGTATCTGCCGAACCACACGGTGCTGGCGGTGAACTGCACCTACCTGGGCGAAAGCCTCGGGACGATCATCATGTTCCGCGACGGCAAGAGCCCGTTCACGGCCGACAACGCCGCCACGCTGCGGAGCATCGCCAGTGTCTTCGCGCACGGCCTGACCACGCTGGCCCGCAAAGCCGACATCGGCGACGAGGATCAGGGCGACGATTACCTGGTCGACGAAAACAGCGACCCGGCCGAAGACCCCAAGGACGAATACGGCGATGCCGACAACAACCCCTGGTCGGAAGAGCCGCCCAAGCCGAAGCGGAAGAAAAAAGACGACGCCGACTGGTGGAAGCGCGGCGAACCGCCGCCATTCTAGAGCGGGGTAGGCAGTAGGCAGTAGGCGGTAGGCGGTAGGTGGAGGAGTTGTTACGCTCGCGCCATATGGCGGGGCAGAACTACCGTGATCTACAGGCTTGGCAGCGGTCGATGGATCTGGCTGCGGCCGTGTATCGGTTCGTTCGGATGCTTCCCGACGACGAACGCTTCGGTTTGTCTTCGCAGCTTCGGCGAGCCGCCGTCTCGATCCCATCGAACATCGCTGAAGGTCAAGGAAGGGCCGGCCCGGCGGAGTTCGCTCGCTTCCTGAACATCGCGCACGGTTCACTCCGAGAAGTCGAAACGCAATTGCTTCTTTGCGTTCACGTTGGCCTCAGCACGGACGAGGAAATCGCCGAGCCGTTGGGACTCTGCGCTGTCGTCGGCCGGCTCATCAACGGGCTGCGTCGGCACCTGCGCGACTCCGCGTCTTGACTGCCTACCGCCTACCGCCTACTGCCTACTGCATGCACTCGAAGAACGAACTCGTGGTCGAGCCCGTCGGCGTGACGGTCGAAACGCTTCCGCGGCCCATCAACTGGGCGACGCTGTTCGGCAATCCCAACCCCGTCGAAATCGAAATCGGCTGCGGCAAGGGCACGTTCATCACCGAGCAGGCGAAGGCCCGCAAAGACACGAATTTCTTCGGCATCGAGTGGGCTCGTTTCTACTGGCGCTACACGGCCGACCGGTTGCGCCGCAACGGCTGCTCCGACAATGCCCGCGCGATCCGGGCCGAGGCGATCTTCTTCCTCGACGAGTTCGTGCCCGATAGCTCTGTCAGCGTCCTGCACATCTACTTTCCCGACCCCTGGCCCAAGGCGCGGCACCACAAGCGGCGCACGATTTCGGACCGGCTGATGCCGAAGGTGCAGCGCATCCTCGTGCCGGGCGGGCGTTTGAGCATCGTGACCGACCACGCCGGCTATTGGGAGCAGATCGAGCCGGCCGTCCGCAACAGCACGCTGAAAGTGATCGACTACAATCGGCCAGGCAGCGCCGGCGAAGGCGAATTCGTCGGCACGAACTTTGAACGCAAGTACCGCCGCGAGGGCCGGCCGTTCTACGCGATCGCGGCGACCAAGGAGTAGAACATCTGCTGATGCGCATGGGCCAGAATCACCATCGTCCACCCTCTCCCGGTATCCCGGGAGAGGGCCGGGGTGAGGGCCGAATTGCGCGTCGAGCCCGATGGCTCGTTAGCGCGGCGTGCGCACTCAGCATCTACATCACAGGCTGCGCGACATCACGCCCCGCGATTCATCCGACCCCGCCGCGCACGACGCTCGTCTTCCTGCCCGGCATCGCGGGCAGCAGGCCGATCGATCACGGGCTGATCGACACGCTGATTGCCGACGGCGTCGTGCAGGACGCGATCGAGATCGATTGGACGCTCGACCGCCGGCCGATCGACGCGTTGCAGGGCTCGCGCGTCAATCACGAGCAGGCCAAGTTCGCGGCCGCAAAGCTGCTCGCGCTCCGCGCGGAACGTCCGAACGATCGCATCATCCTCGCCGGCCATTCCGGCGGCACGGGAGTGGCCGTATGGACGCTCGAGATGCTGCCGGCCGAAACGCCAGTCGTCGATGATCTGCTGCTGCTCTCGCCGTCGCTGTCGCCCGAGTACGACCTCGGCCCGGCGTTCCAGCGCATTCGGGGCCGGGCGCTCAGCGTCGGCTCGCCAGAGGATCGGTACGTGCTCCAGATGGGAACGAGTTTCTACGGCACCTTCGACGGCAAGCTAGTCCCGGCGGCCGGCTTCAGCGGGTTTGCATCGCCGCCCGCGAAACTCGAACAACTGATGGTGTCGCGCGAGCAACTCGCGTCGCCCGCTTGGATGGCCCACTTCAACCCGTTGTATCCAGCCTTCGTGCGCGCGCGGATCGAGCCATGGCTGCGGAAATCCCAAAGCCTGCGCTCGTCGTGACCGCGCCGATACCCGCGTGCAAGGCGATGCTCAGCCAGGGCGACATCGGCATCGCATACGGCATGTCCTGCCCGAGCCGCGTCATGCCGTACATGAGCGGCCTGTGCGTCCACGCGTCGTTGGGCGCGAGCAGGCCATTCAGAACGAGAAGCGGATGGAGTTCGACGAGCGGCTGCGGAAACGTCGTGAAGCGTGGCAGCCAGACCGGGCACGTCAGCCAGGCGATTGCGATCAACGTCACGAACCCAGCCAGCACACTGCGCCGGACGACGACCGGCTCGGCGTCGAAGCGGACCTTCACGCCCAGACCAAGGACGCGCGGGACCGGCACCAGCAGCGTCGGCCCCACGAGCGACCAACCGACAGACACGAGCAGCGCCATCGCGTGCAGCGCCTGCGTGCTGTTCGACAAGAGGCTGAATTGCACGCCGACGTACGCGGCGAAGACTGCGGCCGCAATCACCGCGTCGCGAATCGAATGGGCCGACATCGATGGCAACAGCAGACCGACGCCGACGGTCGCGAACGCGCAGCCAAGCGACGAACTCGCCCAGCCGACGATTGCGAAGTGCAGCCCGACGAGCGTCGCCGCGAACAGCAGTACACGCAGGACGGCACTGAATGGCCGAGCGGTCGCGGGCGGCAGATCGATGGCGGCGGGCGTCGTCATGGCCAGTCAGTTTATCAAGATCGAGCGGCCGCGATCGCGTCGGCCAGCTTCACCCGGCCGTCATGCAACGATCGGCCCAGAATCACGCCCCATATGTTTCGATCCTTCAGCGCCGTGATGTGTTCGATCGAGCCGACACCGCCCGAGGCGATCACCGGCACGCTCGTCGCCGCGGCCAGCTCGGCGGTCGCTTCGACGTTCGGGCCTTGCAGCATGCCGTCCTTCGCCACGTCGGTGTACAGCAGCGCTACCAGCGGCCAATCGTTGACCTTGCGGGCGACGTCGACCGCGCGGACATTCGACGATTCGGTCCAGCCGTGCGTCGCGACGACGCCGTCCTTCGCGTCGATCGCCAGCACCAGCTTCTCGCCGAACGGGGATGCGGCCAGCTTCTCGAACCACGCCCAGTCCTTGAAAGCGGCTGTTCCGACGACAACACGCTTCACGCCCGCATCCACGAGCCGCTGAACGTCATCGGTGCTACGCACGCCACCGCCCGCCTGCACTGGGATGCTCACGCTCGACGCGATGGTGCGAATGAGCGCATCCTGCGCCACCCGGCCGTCCTTCGCGCCGTCCAAATCGACCACATGCATGATCGTCGCGCCGGCCTGCTCGAAGCTGCGCGCGGTTTCGACCGGATCGAGGTTGTAATCGAGCTGACGCGAAAAATCGCCTTGCTGCAGACGCACGACCTTGCCGTGGCGCAGGTCGATGGACGGGACAATGGTGAGTGGGGCGGGCATCGGACCGGGCGTTATCGCACGGATTCGACGGTTTCGCGAGGGGTGCGCCAGCGACGGATGCCGGCGTCCGTCAGGTGGTGGGTCGCGAAGCCACCGACGGTGAGCACAGCGGGGATCAGAATCATGATCAGCAGCTGATGGTCCGGAGCGATGCCACCAGGGGTCTGCGATGCTGCGGACAGCCAGGCGATCAATGCAACCACGCCGCCGATCGTGAGAGTCAGCACCCCGATCGGACCGACGATGAAATTTCCGATCAGTTGCTGCGGCGAGCGCGCGGCCCGTACATCTGACAGGTTGAATCGATGCTCCAGTGCACGAACGACGAGCCGTTCGGCACGGTCATAGCTTCCCAGCAGCAGAAGTCGGCTCATCGAGAAACGCTCACTTGGGCCGGCGAGGAACTCAAAACGGAGGCCGCTGCCAATGCGGATCTGTTTCACTCGACCGAGTTCGATGCGCCAACTGCCGAAAATGGTCGGCCAGAGAGACTCGAATGAAATGGAGGTCGTGTTGATCCGGTACACGCCCGACCGCATTGCAGCGTTCAGGAGCGCAAAGAACCAGACGCCGAGGTGAGACCAGTCCGGCTTCCGCCCTGGCGCCAGCCACACGATCGCTTCAATGAGGCCAAATACGCAGATCACGACCAGCAGCGTGTGCCGGCGGTCCACGGTGACTTCGTTCGCGTAAGGCAGGGACTGTGGCTGCGGCAGAAGGGTGAGCATGAAAGGTGCTGCGAGCGTTAGGGCGGCCGCCTAGTATAACGACTGCACGACGCGTTCGGCGCGTCGGCTACGTCATGGACGACCGCCTCACCAAGCTCCAGGAAAAAGCCCGCGCACTGCCCAAGGCGCCGGGCGTGTACCTCATGAAAGACGCCAAAGGCGTCGTCGTGTACATCGGCAAGAGCGCTAGTCTGCGCGACCGCGTGAGCAGCTACTTTCAGCCGAGCACCAAGCTGGAGCACAAGAAGGTGGGGATGGTCGACGAGATTGTCGATTTCGACATTCTGCAGACCGAATCCGAAGTCGAGGCGCTGCTGGCCGAGAACCGGCTCATCAAGGACATCCAGCCGAAGTTCAATGCGCGACTGCTCGACGACAAGACCTTCCCGTACCTGATGGTGACGATGGGGGACGATTACCCGGGCGTCTTCGTCACCCGCGTGCCGCAGGAACGCAACGCCCGTGTGTTCGGGCCGTTCACCAGCGTGTGGGCGCTGAAAGAAGCGGTCACGCTGATGCAGAAGGCGTTCAAGTATCGCACGTGCCACTTGGAGATTCTCGAAGAAGACCCGAAGAAGCGGTTCTTCCGCCCGTGCCTGCTCTATTCGATCGGCCAATGCACCGCTCCATGTGCGGACAAGATTTCGAAGGCCGACTACCGCGCGGACATCAATCGCTTCCTGCGGTTCCTCGACGGGAACCGCGAGCAGATTCTGCGTGACCTGCACAAAGAGATGATCGAGGCGAGTCGGGATATGCAGTTCGAGCGGGCTGCCAAGATTCGCGATGAGATCAAAGCCTTGCAGAGCCTGGGCCAACGGGCGGCCAAGGGCGAAGCCGAGTTCTGGCAGCCCGAGGCGTTCGTCTCGAATCCCCAGGAAGGCGTCGAAGCGCTGCGCAGCGCGCTGGAGATGGAACACGCGCCGCGCGTCATCGAAGGCATCGACATCGCCCACCTCCAAGGCGGCGAAATGGTCGGCAGCCTCGTCTGTTTCATCGACGGCGTCCCGTTCAAGCAGGGCTACAAACGGTTCAAGATCAAGCACGGCCAAGGCAACAACGACTACCTCAGCATTCAGGAAGTCGTCACACGCCGCTACCGCGAGGCCAGCAGCGGCAACGAACTGTACCCCGACGTCATCCTCATCGACGGCGGCCTCGGCCAGCTTCATGCAGCCCTCGACGCGTTCAAGCTGATGGATGTGAAGCCGCCCATGGTCATCAGCCTCGCGAAGAAGGAAGAACTGGTCTACGTGCAGGCGAAGGCCGAGCCGATCCGGCTGGCACGGAATCATCTGGGCCTGAAGCTTCTCCAGTACACGCGCGACGAAGCCCACCGCTTCGCCCAGCACTATCACCACATCCTGCGCCGCAAGGCGCAGCTTGAAGAGGATGTGAAGCAGGGCAAACGTCCGCCCGCGAAACGTCGGAAGAAGAGTGAGAGTGAAAACCCTTGGAGCACGATTCCGAGCCTTCCAACCCGTGCCGAGCGACCGGGCGAGGTCAATCCCACCGCGAAGGCACAAGCAGCGGATGAAACTGGGCGGATGGAGGAAACACTTCCCGCCGAGGGCCTCGCACACGACATCGACGATCCTTCCGTCGATCCTACCGAACCCGACGCGCTGCCTCCCTACGATTGACCCGCGCATCCCGCACGAGGATCATCGCGGGCATCATGACCCTGTTCGAGAAGATCATCGCCAGGCAGATCCCCGCGAAGATTGAGTACGAGGACGAGCGCTGCATCGTCATCCACGACATCGGCCCGCAGGCGCCGGCCCACCTGCTGGTGATTCCGAAGAAAGTTATCCCGTCGCTGAACGAACTTCAGCCGGGCGACGAAGCCCTCGTGGGTCACCTCTTCGTAATCGCCCGCAAGGTGATCGCCCAACTCGGCTACACCGACTACCGATGCGTCTTTAACTGCGGCGCGGGCGCGGGGCAGACGGTGTTCCACCTGCACCTGCACGTGCTGGCGGGCCGGCCGTTCACGTGGCCGCCGGGGTGAACTCATTTTCGATTTGCGATTTCCGATTTGCGATTTGGGAAGGCGCAGTCGAATGACTCCGTAGCCGGTGATCTCAAATCGCAAATCCTCAAATCTCAAATCGCAAATGCCACCTCGAATCCTCGTCCTCTCCGCCTCCGTTGGCGCCGGCCATCTTCGTTCCGCTCAGGCGATCGAACTGGCGCTCAAGGAGCTTGCACCCGAGGTGCACGTGAAGAGCGTCGACGTGCTCACGCTCACCAACGCCGCGTTTCGCCGCGTGTACGGGCAGGGCTACCTCGACATGGCCCAGCACGCGCCGCACCTGACCGGCTTCATCTACGACATGATGGATCGGCCGATGAACAAGCCGGCGTCGACATCCGACGCGGTTCGCAAGCTGCTCCAGCGCGCCAACGTCGGCAAGATCGTCGACCTGCTCCGCGGCAAGGACGAGGGCCAGCCCTGGGATGTGATCGTCAACACGCACTTCCTGCCGACCGAACTCATCGCCGAGCTGCGTCGCAAGCGGAAGATCGAGACGAAGCAGATCACCGTCACCACCGACTTCGACACGCATCGCCTGTGGGTGCACGAACCGTGCGACGGCTACACGACGGCCGTCACCGAAGGGGCTCGCTACCTCGAATACTTCGGCGTCGATCCGAACCGCATCCGTGTGACCGGCATCCCGATCCACCTCGCGTTCTCGAAGCGCGCCGACCGCGACGCATGCCTGGAGAAGCACGATCTCGACGGGTCGCGTCCGGTCGTGCTGCAACTCGCCGGCGGGTTCGGCGTGGGGCCGATCGGGCAGATCTTCGAGCAGATCGTCCAGATCGAGACGCCGCTCCAGATCGTCGCGGTGTGCGGCAAGAACGAGAAGGTGCGCAAGCAGGTGGAGCAGATCGCCGTCCCGCGCCGGCACAAGGCGAAGGTGATGGGCTTCACGACCGAGATCGACGAACTGATGGCCGCGGCCGACATCGTCGTCACCAAACCGGGTGGGCTGACCACGAGCGAATCGCTCGCCCGCGGCTGCGCGATCGCGATCGCCAACCCGTTCCCGGGCCAGGAAGTTCGCAACAGCGACTTCCTCCTCGAAAACGGCGCAGCCATCCGCATCAACAACGTTCCGACGCTCCGCTACAAGCTTGGCGACCTGCTGGCCGACCCGAAGCGGCTCACGAAGATGCAGCAGGCCGCCGCGTCGCTGGCGAACCCGCGGGCGGCGTACGACGTCGCGGAGTGGGCGCTGGAAATGGCCGGGAGGAAATGACCAATGACCAAGTCCCAATGACCAAACACGAGGCGTGAGACCGTCTCGACTATTTTGGTCATTGGTCATTCCGGCCGCTACATCTATCCTCGTAGCCATGAACATCGGCTACCTCGGCCTCGGCATCATGGGCAGTGCCATGGCGGCGAACCTGCTCCGCGCGGGTCACTCGGTCACGGTGTGGAACCGCACGACGTCGAAGACCTCGCCGCTCGCAAAACTCGGCGCGAGCGTCGGCGACTCGCCGGCCGACGTCGCGAGCAAGGTCCAGGTCCTTTGCATCAACGTCACCGACACGCCCGATGTCGAAACGCTTCTCTTCGGCAAGCAAGGCGTCGCGGCCGGCGCGAAACGCGGGCTCGTCGTAGTCGATCACTCGACCATTTCGCCCGACGCCACACGCGACTTCGCCAAGCGCCTGAAGAAGCAGGGCGTCACGCTGCTGGACGCCCCCGTCAGCGGCGGCGACGTCGGGGCACGCAACGGCACGCTCAGCATTATGGTCGGCGGCGATGCCAAGGTGTTCGACCGCGCCAAGCCTGTGCTCGAAGCGGTCGGCAAGAACATCCTCCACGTCGGCCCGAGTGGCGCGGGGCAGGCGTGCAAGGCCTGCAACCAGATCGCGGTGCTGCTGACGCTGGCAGGAGTGAGCGAGGCGATCGCGTTCGCGAGGTCGCTCAAGCTCGACGTGAACAAGATGCTCGACGTGGTCGGCGCAGGGGCCGGCGCGAGTTGGCAGCTCTCCAACCTCGGGCCGAAGATCGTGAAGAAGGACTTCGCGCCGGGATTCATGATCGACCTGGCGTTGAAGGATCTCGGGATCGTGCTGGCCAGCGCGAAGCGGTCGAAACTGAAGCTCGACGGCGCGAAGCTCGCCCAGCGGTACCTCAAGCAGGTGCAGGCGAAGAAGGGTGGACGGCTCGGCACGCAGGCGATGGCGAAGGCGGTCGGGTGAACATCGATGGCGTGTCGACGGCTGTCGGTCTCGGTAGACTCTGATCGATGCGTCGGCCCTCGCGCGGGACAAAGTTCGTTCGGGTTCGTCGTGGCTCGGTGCTCGGGCCGATGCTCTCGAAGCTGTTCGTCGCCAGCCTGATCGCCTTCTGGCTCGGGTTGGCAGGCTACCTGCTCTACACCGGCTGGCGCGACGTCCTGCTTCAACGACGATTGCTCCGCGATTCGGCGACCGTTCCCGCAAAGCTCGTCGCGCGTGCGGTCGTGTCCGACTCCGATGAGGACAGTCCGCGCTACCGGCCGAGCGTTCGGTTCTGGTACGTCGTCGACGGACGCGCCTACGAGGGCGATCGACTCACGCCCCTCAATTACGCGAACACGTTTCGCCACTGGGGCGACGCGAACGACTTCCTTCGATCGAACTTTCCGGACGACCGCGCGACCGCCCGCTATCTGCCGGGCTCGCCCGAATTAGCCTACCTGCTGCCCACGCCTGTGGGCGGCTGCTATGCAATGGCAGTGGGCGGCGTGCTGATGCTACTGCCGTTGATATGGGGCGTGATGAACCTGCGGAGTGCGCACGAGCGCCGCGACGCCAAGAACCGTATTCTCCTTCAGCCGCGCCGCTCGCTGGCGAAACGCCGACTCGATCATCTCGTGCTCGCGCTCGTGTCGGCTGCCGCGCTGGGTTGGCTGCTTTGGCATTTCCTCCAGGTGATCCCGTCGCCGCGCGGGTGGGGCGCGTGGGCCGGCTGGGGCGTGGCGTTCCTGCCGATGGCCTGTTCGTGCCTGGCGATGCTGCATGCGCATGGGCTGTCGCACGTCGTCGGCGATGCGACCGTTGCCATCGCTGACCTGCATCCGGGCTATCCGTCGGCGTTAGCGTTCGAGCAGGCCGTCCGTTCAGACGGCGCAGTGGTCGAACGCGTGCGGATCGGTCTGTTCTGTCGTGAGCACACCGGCAGCGGGGAAGATGCGAAGGTCACCACGGTGCACGAGCAGTGGTCGGACCATCCGGCACCCGCGATCTCGGGCGGTGCGGGCGAACGCTGCATTCGGTTCGATACGACGATGTCGTTACCGTCGGCTGTACCGGTCTCGACTGCGGATGGAGATGACACCCTCTACATCACGCACTCCTGGACGCTGCGCGTGGAGACGATCCTGATCGATCTGCCGACGTACTCGGCGGATTATCCGGTGCAGGTCACAACCGTGTAGGCATCAGTTCCAGCGCATCTTCTTTCCGCCGAGGACGAACAGCATCACGAATCCGCCGAAGAAGGCCCCCAGCGCGGACGGCGGGCCGCCCGCGATCAGCAGGGCCAGGTAGGGATGGCCCGTGAAGTAGCACACGGCGCTGAGGACCAGCAGCAGCGTGATGAACAGGATCACTTTCAGCAGCGACCTGCCGCCATGGCTGGCCAGGCCGAAGTTCCGTACCCACTGGCCGAGCGTGTAGACGAACGCCGCTCCGTCGATCAGCCAGAAGGCGAACAGCACGTACGTCGTCCATGGCGGCGCCGCGCCGGCCGCGGCCGGGAATCGGCCGGTGATGCTGTGCTGAAGAAGCACGCCCACGCCGGCCAATATCGTCCAGATGATCGTGCAGGCGACGGCCGCCCGAGGGAGTTGGCCGTTGGAGAACTTCCAGCCCCACGGCATCAGGAAGCCGGCGACTTGGTTCTTCCACGTGATCTTCGAGATCGTCGAAGTCTTGAGCAGCACGCACCCGATCAGCACCGCGACCAGCGCGATGCCAGACGAAACTGCGACGGCGACGCTCGGCGCGTACCGCTGCGACAGATAGAAGCCAATCCCAACGCCCGCCGCCGCCTTGATGGGCGTCAGCACCAGCCACAACATACGCATGACCCAGCCTCCCGAAGGCAAAGTCTCGCATGGCGCGGCGTCGCGGGCAAATCCGTCACAGACTCGCGCTCAGGCGGCCGCTCGTCCTTGAGAGTGCAGGAGTTCCTGGCATTTCTCGATGAGCAGCGCGGCGTCCACCGGCTTGGTTGCGTAGGCGTCGCAGCCGGCCTCCAGGCACTTGGTGTCGTCGCCACTCATGGCGTGGGCGGTCAGCGCGATCATCGGAAGCCGGCAGCCTTTGCGCGCAGCAGGCGCGTCATCGCGTAGCCGTCGAGCTCGGGCATCTGCATGTCGGTGATGACCAGATCGAAGGGCGTCGGTTCCGCCAGCGGATTTTCGAAGACGCCATCGCGTGTCAGCGCCTCGATCGCGAGTCGGCCGTTCTCCGTGGTGACGACCTTCGCGCCGGCCCGACGCAGATAGAACGAGATGAGCCGGCGGTTGTCCTCGCCGTCTTCGACCAGCAACACGCGAACGCCTGCGAGCGCCGTCGGTGCGATCGGCGAGCTACCCGCTGGTGAAGCGGGCAGGATGACCGAGTTGGCCCGCAGGCCGGTCGCGCGGGGCGAATTGCGTGTGTTGCCCGCGTCGATCGTGAGCGTGAACGTGCTGCCTCGGCCGGGCGTGCTGTCGACACTGATGTCGCCGCCCAGCAGGCTGGCCAGCGTTCGACTGATTCGCAGGCCCAGCCCGGTGCCGCCGTACTTGCGGGTGGTGCTGGCGTCGGCTTGCTCGAACGCGCCGAACAGCCGCTGTATCTGTTCCTTGGACATGCCGCAGCCGGTGTCGATGACGCGGAACTGAATCTGGGTCGAGCCGGCGTCGGTCTCGACCGCGCCGATCCGCAACCGCACGGAGCCACGTTCGGTGAACTTCAGCGCGTTGCCGACGAGGTTGACCAGGACCTGCTTCAGCCGCGTCGGATCGGTCCTGACTTGCACCGGGATCGGGCCGTCGAATTCCGCACCGAACTCGATCGGGCGCTTGTCGACGCGGACACGCATCAGCGACATGACGTTCTCGACGAACTGTACAAGGTCGGTTTCCACCCGTTCGACGCTCATCTTGCCGGCCTCGATCTTCGCGACGTCGAGAATGTCGTTGATGAGCGACAGCAGGTGCTGCCCGTTGCGCTGGATGGTGCGAATGTTCTCGATGCGGCTGGTCGGCGCGCGGCTCACGTCGCCATCGGTGTAGAGCAGGTCCGCGTAGCCGAGGATGGCTGTCATCGGCGTGCGGATTTCGTGGCTCATGTTGGCAAGGAATTCGCTCTTGGCGCGGTTCGCGCCTTCGGCCTGCCGCGCCAACTTCTGCGCCAGTTCGGTGGCAGTGCGAAGCTCCTGCTCGGCGACCTTGCGATCGGTGATGTCGGTCGCCACGAGCAACAGGCGATCACAACTGCCGTTCGGCTCGATGAGCGGCACTTTGACCGTTGTCAGCCAGCGGACAGACCCGTCGACGCAGGTGATCGGCTCTTCGGCGATGTACTTCGACTCCTGGGAGCTGATGACCTCGAAGTCGTCGTTCCGGAAGTGATCGGCCTCGTGGCTTGTGGGCGAGAAGTCGGCATCCGTCTTGCCGACCATCTCGTTCGGTGTAACGCCATAGGCGCTGGCGATCGCCTTGTTGGCCAGCACGAAGCGGCCGTCGACGCCTTTGACACCCACGAACGAGGGAATCAGGTCGATGACGGTGCGGAGGAATTCGCGCTCGCGCTGGATGTCGTTTGCCGCCTGACGCTGCTCGGTGACATCCATGCAGCCGCCGACGTAGCCTAGGAATTCTCCATTCGGATCGAAGCGCGGCACGCCGCGGTTGACCAGCCACCGGTACGCGCCGTCGACGCGGCGCAGGCGGTAGTGGATCTCGAACGGCTCGCGCCGGTCGAAGCGGTCGTTGTAGGTCTTGACGCACGCGTCGAGGTCGTCGGGGTGGACCCCTTCGGTCCAGCCGTAGCCGCGCTCCTGCTCGACGGTTCGGCCCGTGAACGCGCACCAGCCGCGGTTAAAGTCGATGCAGGCCTTGGTCGTGTCGGCGATCCAGACCATGACCGGCGACGCGTCGGCAATCGCACGGTAGCGGTGTTCGCTTTCCGTCAGCGCCTGCTGGGCCTGCTTCACCCTTGTGATGTCAGATCGGACGCTGATCAGTCGGGTGATCTTGCCGTTGCCGTCGCGCAGGGCGCTGACCGTCGAGGTCACCCAGTACAGTTCGCCGTTTTTGCGTCGATTGCACACGTCGCCGTGCCAGGTCTTACCCGCAAGCACGGTGCGGTACATGTCGGTCCAGAATATCCGTGGATGAACGCCCGAGTTGATCACGTCGTGCGTGCGGCGAAGCAGTTCGTCCTTCGAATAGCCGCTGATTTGGCAGAACAGGTCGTTCACATGGATGATGCGGCCTCGTAGGTCGGTGACGGAGACAATCGCGTGCTCATCCAGCACCTTCTTGTACGCCTGTAGGTCGGCCAGAGCGTGCTCGGCGGCGGTTTTGGCCAGGATGACGCGGCGGGCGGCGGTCAAGGCGCGGCGTCGGCCGATGAATGTCAGGAAGCCGAGTGCCGCCGACAGCGCGACCGCCGGAATGAAGCCTCGCGCCGTGCGGGCCTTGGCCTCTTCCACGCGGCTCAGATAGGTCGACGCATCAATGTCCACGCCGACCACGCCATACTGGCGGCCAGTCGCGTCGAGCAGCGGGGCGTAGCCGCTCATGAACGTGCCCCAGCGGTCGCTGTAGGGTTCGGCGGACACGACTGCCGCCCCGGGATGGGAGCGATCGTCCAATGCCAGCTGTAGGGCGAGGTCGTTGTCCGCTTCGGCATACTCGTCCCAGATACGGGAGCGATCGTCTTCGCCATCCCGATTGTGGTCCGTGCCGGGGTCGGTCGCGTCAAGGACGAATCGCACCTTCCCGTTCTCGTCGCGGATGCACGTGTAGACGTAGGTGATATTCGGCGTGGCGTGCTGCATCCGCCGAAGCGGCTCGATGGCGGCAAGGTATTCGGGTGAGTCGGTCTGTTCCGGGCGCCGCAGCGATTCGTGCCGGGTCGGGTCGACCATCGTCGCTGCGATCACGGCTAGGTGCTTCAGGTGTTCCGTGTGCTCGCTGCTCAGTGCCCGCTCGGCCGACCTCCACAAACCCAGCATGCCTAAGCCTGCAACAGCCAGTAGGGCGGCGCCGGCGAGTGTTCCTTCGACCGCGGCTCGGAGTGTGTCGTGCGTGGCGTGAGAAGTGTCCGGAAGCCAGTGGGAGGCTGCCTGCTCGGTCAGCATTCCCCCCATTCGCTTCAGACGCCATAGAACCAGTGGCACCAAAACAAGTGAAAGACCAACGGCGTCGGTGAGTGCGGCGACATCGTGCTTCTCGCCGACGAATACGTGCGGCAGAAGCAGCATGATGAATGCTTCCGCGACGAATGCTGCCAGCCCGATGATAAGCGCCTCGCGCAGCCAGACCGTGCGCCCGCATTCCGATGGCGGCGTGGTGGTGGAGGTCTGATCGGCCGATTCGGGCATTTATCGCTTCCAACGAAGAGACCCGCACCATTTGCCTGAACGACGGCTTGGCGCGCGATCTATCGTGAGAAGTCGACCGCCTTTTGGAGCGGCTTAAGTTGTGCACGGAGTTTGGTGAGGCGAAACGGGTGTGTCCGCTAATCACGCCGATTCACGGGCGCGCGGCACTTGCGCCATTCCGCGAATATGTGCTGAATTCGCGCCGCGGGGTTCACTCGCCGTCTGAGCGCTCGGGGTTGGCCCTGTGCGTCAATCGTCGCGTTCGGATTCGCCCCAACCCATTCGCACGTACGGCGGCACGGTGAAGTCGGCGACGAACAGTTGAACAGTCCCGTCGGCTGTCCGCTTGCTGCTCCAGAGCAGCTTTCGGCCGTCGGGGCTGAAGCTCGGGAAGCCGTCGAAGCCATCGGTGAACGTGATTCGGCAATCCTGCTTGCCGCTGCGCCGCATCATCCGTAACTCGAAGTTCTCTGTCCCCGTGGCGTTCGAGGCGTACATCACCAGCCGGCTGTCCGAGAACCACGCGGGCGCGATGTTGGTATAGCCGTTGGCGTTCAGGATGTGGTCGTCCGAGAATCCGACGAGTTCGTTCTTTGTGTCGTAGACGAGCTTGATCGAACGGATTTGCAGCTTGCCGTCGCCGGCGCGATCGGAGCGGAAGAGCAGCCGCTTGCCGTCGGGCGAAAACGCCGGTCCGCCGTCGTAGCCGGGTGAACTCGTCAGACGCACGACGCGCTTGCCATCCGGGTGCATCGCGTACAAGTCGACATCGCCTGAGCGGTCGCGACTGCTCGCGAACGCCACCAGGCCGCCTGTGGCGTTCAGCGCGCATTCGGCGCTGTACGCACCGAACGTCGTCAATGGCATCGTCGGCAGGTCGATGCCCTTGCCCGGCTCCGGCATCGCGATGGCCGACTGCCAGTTGTCAGCCCGCACGACTTCGAGCCCGCGCGGGAACGACCAGACGAACTCGCCCGCTCGGCGCACGGTCTGCGACGACTCGACCACCGGTCGATCGCCCGACGTCGCGAACAGGAGCGACCGCCCGTCCGGCGTGAAGCAGGCCGACGTGTTGCGGCTGCCCTTGGGCGTAAGCCGCAGCGGCGTGCCAAGCCCGACGATCCGGCTGCCTTCGTAGCGGACCTCCGAAATGTAAATCTGGTACTCGCTCTCGGCTGGGGGGACCGCCTGATACACGATCCAGCGCATGTCAGGCGAGAAACTCGCCTGGCCGGCCCGTGTGAAGCCGGTGGTGAGCTGGCGGATGTCGGACAGCGTGTCGGATTCCTTGGTGGGCGGTCCGACACAACCGGTCAGCAGGAGGGCGAGAAGCAGCAGGGCGATCCGTCGCATGCGTGCGGGCATTCTCGCACAATGCGTCGAGCGGAAAAGCGAGCGCGAGCGGATTTCTGTTTTCGAGATTGCCCGACGCCGCCCGACGATTACAACTCAGACGCCTGACACGCGACGAACGCCGGCACGGATGCCGGGCCGCGCGTCATGGCAGCGCTCATGTCTTCGTGCGCGACAAGAGGTGGCGTCGTGGCCTTGGATGCAAAGCTCGTTCGCCGGCTCCAGAAAGAACTGGAGACGGCCACCCCCGCGACGCGCACCGCGACCGACCGCGCGGCCGGCCCGCGCCTCACCGACGATGCACGGCGACTCTGGCGACGGGCGTCGCGTTTTGTCGAGCGAAAGGTGGTCGACGCGGATGTCGATGCCGACGCGCTGGAACTCGCCTGTTGGGCGATGCAGCTTCCGATGGCGCAGCCGCTGCTGCTGCCCGTGGGGCGAATGGGCGTCGTCCCCCTCCGCGAACGCGCCGAACAAGCGGCGGAACTGCTCGTGGGGCAGTTCGCGGATGACATCGACGACAGCCTGCTCGACCGCGCGACCCGCCTGCTGCACGAGACGCCCCAACGGCCCCCCATGCTCGACGAGGCCAAACTCCTGGCCGACGCGATCAGTCTGGACGACTTCGGCCTGACCGGCCTGCTACGGACGCTTGCCCGCCTGACGCTCGCCGGGCAAGGACTGGATCAACTGCTTGAAGCCGTCTCAAAGCGTGAGCAGTACGGCTACTTCGAGGCGCGGTTGAAGGATGGCTTTCACTTCGACCTCACCCGCCAGATCGCCCGCCAACGGCTCGACCACCTCCGGCAGATCCTGCCAGCGCTCCGCAGCGAACTGGAGGAATAGGCGCCCCTTTCTTGTCTTGTGGCTCGAAGAATCATGCTGCGACGTGGCTTGAATTATCGGCCCTAGAATGATTTTCGCTGCATATTGGCGGCTAATCAGTGTTTATCGAAAAGTGGTGCCCCTATGAGATTCTGTTTGCAAGCCCGCCAAAATTGCTTAGACTATCGTGGTCCGGAATCAGCTGCGTCTTCAGTCGTCGAACTACGGATGCAATGAGTTGGGAGAATGCTTATGAAGAAGCTTGTCGCTGCGGTCGGCGTGGTGTCATTCGGTTTCGCCGCCTCGAGCCAAGGCGCGCTCCTGCTGTCGGATAGCTTCAGCTACCCGGACGGTCCGATCCCGTCGCCGTGGGCGATTCATAGCGGCACCAACAGCGGCACGACGGCGCTGAACATTGCGAGCGGTAAGGCCGTCATCAACCAGGGTGATACGCACGGCAGCGGGGCAGACGCTAACAGCGCCCTGTCGTCGTCGTTCGACCCGAGCACCGACAACACGTCCGTCATCTATGCGGGCTTCACCGTGAACTTCAGCGCGTTGCCCGTGAACGGCGACAGCGACGGCTCGTACTTCGCGCACCTGAAGTCGTCGGCCGCCAACGAGTTCTATGCCCGCATCGGCGCCAACACGAACGGTGCGGCCGCCGGTAAGCTTCGGCTTACGATTGCCGACGAAGTCTGGAACGTCGCGGGCACGATCGAACATCCGACCGACCTCGATCTGAACACGACCTATCAGGTCGTCATGAAATTCGATCTATCGACCGACCGCGCCACGCTGTGGGTCAACCCCG
The DNA here is from genome assembly GCA_047600945.1 of Tepidisphaeraceae bacterium. Lineage (GTDB taxonomy): Bacteria > Planctomycetota > Phycisphaerae > Tepidisphaerales > Tepidisphaeraceae > JASGKC01. Next base: position 1,471,566 of record JASGKC010000001.1, read on the forward strand.
CCACCGAAGCCAGCACGAGCGTTACCGCGACGGATGCCCCGAGCTATGCGGCAGGCACGATCAACGCGTTTGCTCTGCGTCAAGGCACGAGCGGCACCGGCGCACCCGGGATTTTGACCGTTGACGACCTCAAGGTCGCCACGACCTTCGCTGAAGTCGTTCCGGAACCGGCCACCTTGTGCGGTCTCGCCGGTCTGAGCACGCTGGTGCTTCGTCGCAAGTCGATGAAGGCCTGAGCAAGCTCACTCCCTAAATCCATCACAGCGGACGCCGATCTTGGCGTCCGCTGTGTTCGTTTGTGACGCCGTGTTGGTGTGGCGACTTGCTCGGCCGCAACGCGCTCGGTCGTCCGCTCGCTTTTGCCGTGCGACGTCGCGCTGCGCCTCGTACACTGTTCCATCATGCGTGGCTTGGCCTGCGTGTTGGTCCTCGTGGTTTCTGGCCTGATGCTGCCATCTGCACCGGCGGCTCCCATCACACGCCCGGGTGGCGACATCACGCCGCCGGCCAGGCGCGAGGTGCCGGGGCAGCGCTTCGATCTGACCTGCGGCAAGCTCTTCGTGCCGGATTACATCGCGCCGGCCGAGCAGGTGAATGTCGTCATCTGGTTTCACGGGGCGGCGTGGTGTGTCGAACAGGAGATGTCGCTCGCCCGCACGCCAGCGGTCCTGCTGACCTGGGACGCGAACAAACGCAAGCCACAGTTCGCTGACGAGGCTTCGATCGAAGCGGTGCTGACGGAAGTAGTCGGCACGCTGTGCGAGCACGGCATCCTCACTGGCGCGAAGGGAGGCGTTCGACGCGTCGGCGTCGGGTCATTTTCAGGCGGCTACGGCGCGGTGCTCGATCTGCTGAGACTCGAGCGGTTCAGCCGACAAGTGAGCGACGTCGTGTTGGCCGACTCGTTGTATCCGCCGCGCGGGAAGACGAACTTTGTCGATTTGGACGAGCCGCTGGCGCCGGTCCTTGCATACGCGCGCCGGGCCGCCGCCGGCGAGTGTCGATTGGTGTTCAGCCAGTTGTATCCGCCCGACCCGCAGTATCGCGGCAACGGCACGACGATCGCCGCGAATTGGCTGATCGACCGTACGGGCGCGACCCGTACCAAGTGCGACGACACGCTCGACGGCCGCCGCCGGCTCTATCACGCCGACAGGGCCGGCCTGCACGTGATCGGGCTGGCGGGCATGGCCAATCAGGACCACTTCGACCACCTCTACCAATGTCACGTCTTGCTGCGCGAGATGACATTCGAGTGAGCTTGATCTTTACTACACGATGCGAGACCGCCCCAACAGGTCCCGCCCCTAAAAGCGGGCTCGCCAAAGCAATCGGTCGCTACTTCTTCGTCTCCACGCGGACTCGCTCGCTTTCGTTGCCGACGCGATCGACCGCGGTCACGACCACCGCTTCGACCGTCGGTGCGATCCAGAGCGTCTGCTGGTTGATTGGATCGACGCGGAACTGCCAGCCGGTCTTGCGGTCACGTTGCCAGACGGCGTATGAGCGGATCGGCTCGCCGATGCCGGGAGCGAGACTCAGGTTGCGCGTGGCCGGGTCGAAGTGAATCGACGGGACGGCCGGTGGCGACGGGTCGAGCCAGGGCGACGCGGGCACGAGGGCTTCGTCCTGATACGATCCTTCCAGCGCGTCGACCAGCTTCTCGTCACGCTGGAGCGCCTTGAAGCTGTAGTGGACGTGGCCCGTCCCGGCCTCGCGGTCGCGGGTGACGTCGATCTGGTCAGTCACTTCCTTGATCGGGTACTTCGTCTTGCCCGTCTCCAGCACACGGCTCGTGAAAAGCCCCGGCCAGATGTGGCGGTGCTGCGCGTTCTCGCTGATCCAGTAGTCAAGCAGGACCGGGTAGCTCTGCTCCTTCTTCGCAATTGGCCAATACAACTGCGGCGTGAAGTAATCGCACCAGCCGTTGCGCAGCCAGAGGGCGGCGTCGGCGTAGAGCTTGTCGTACTGGTCGAGGCCCTTGACGCCCGGCGCCGTGCCCGGCCGACCGAGGCCGAACGGGCTGATGCCGAACTTCACCCACGGCTTAAGCTGTTGCTTGCCTTGGTAGATCCGCTGGATGAAGTGGTTGATGTTCGAGCGTCTCCAGTCGGCGCGCTCTTTCGAGATGACCGGAAGCGTCGAAGGAGATGTCGTCGTTGACGGAACGGGCGACGAAGTCGCTCGGCTCTCGGGCTCGGGTGCGCGACCGATTTCCGCGAGGTGTTTGTTCCAGCTCTTGTCGTCGGGGAAGGGGAGTTCGCGCTTGTCGTTCTTGTCTTTCGGGTTGACGGGCTCGGGGTACGGATAGAAGTAGTCGTCGATGTGGATGCCGTCGACGTCGTAACGCTTCACGACGTCCATGAAGACATCGAACGACTGCTGCTCGGCCTCGGGCTGGCCGGGATCGAGCCAGAGGTAGCTGCCGTATTCGACGACGAGGTCGGGTCGACGCTTGGCGACGTGGCTGTCGGTGAGTTCTCGCTTCGAGTCCTTATGCTTGGCGCGATACGGGTTGAACCACGCGTGAATTTCGATGCCGCGCTCGTGGCCGGCGCGGACCCAGTATTCGAGCGGATCGTAGCCGGGGTTCTGGCCCTGCTTGCCGGTGAGGTAGACGCTCCACGGCTCGAGCTTGCTGTCGTAGAGGGCGTCGCAGGTCGTGCGGACCTGCACGATGATCGCGTTGAGCTTCAGGCGGGCCGCGCGGTCGAGGATGGCGTCGATTTCCTTCTGCTGGGTGGCGGCATCAAGGCCGGGCTTGGTGGGCCAGTCGATGTTGCTGACAGTGGCCACCCACGCCGCCCGGAATTCGCGCGGGGCGGGTGGGGGCTCGGCGGCGAACCGCGATTCGGGCCAGATCGTTTCGCTGTTCGGCTTACTTGGGTGCTTGCACCCGACGGAGGACAGCCCGAGACCGGCGACAACAGCACACATCAGCAAAGGTCGAAGCACGCGGGAACCTCCGTTTGGTGAGCGAAATCAGGTCGGTTAATATTTCATAATATCGAGCCGCGTGCGGAAGTTCTACTTTGGCGTGCGATTCGGCGTGGTTTCACTCGATGATCGAGCAGACCACGCGCCGCTTGCGAGGCCGGGTGTCGAAGTCGACGAGCACTACTTGCTGCCACTCGCCCGTCAGGAGTTTGCCCTTCTCGAACGGAATCGCGAGGCCCGCCCCGAAGAGGGAACTGAGCTGGTGGCTGTGCCCGTTGTCGTCGTTCCAGGTCTGTTCGTGCTGATAGACGCCATCCGCCGGGGCGAGCCGCTCAAAGAGCGCCGGCAGGTCGTGTTTCACCAAGCCCGGCTCGAATTCGACCGTGGTGATGGCGGCCGTCGACCCACCGATGAACAGGTGCAGCAACCCTGTGCCCGCGAGGTCGCTGGCGTGTTCGTGGATGCGCCTGCTGAGGTCGATGATCTCGCCGCTGCCGTTGGTGGGGATGTCGAGGAAGAATCGTTTCATGATGCGCGGTCCGTCGCGTTGTGTGTGCGGTGTTGATTGTATGATGCGGGGCGCGAAGACAGAAGACAGGAGTCACGAGGCAGAAGAAGATGCGACTCAGCGCTTGCTTCTGTCACCTGACTCCTGAATTCTGTTTTCTTTCCTAATGGACGATTCCGTTTCCAGAGTCCGTTCCGCGACTGACATCGTGCAGTTGATCTCGCGCACCGTCGCGCTCAAACGCGTCGGGCGCAAGTACCTGGGCCTGTGCCCGTTCCACGCCGAGAAGACCCCCAGCTTCAACGTCGATCCGGAGAAGGGCTACTTCCATTGCTTCGGCTGCAAGGCCTCGGGCAGTGTCTATGACTTCGTGATGAAGCGGGACAACCTCGACTTCCGCGAAGCCCTCGAACTGCTCGCGCGTGAAGCCCGCATCGAATTGCCTCGCTCCGGGCAGTCGAAGGAACAGGCGAGCCAGCGGCAGCAGCTTCTCGACGCCCAGTCGGCCGCCAGCAAGTTCTTCCGGAAATTGTTCTTGACCGATTCCCGAGGCAAACCCGCCCGCGATTACATGGCCAAACGCGGCTTCACCGACGCGACGCTCGACCAGTTCCGCGTCGGCTTCGCGCCGGAAAGCTGGGACGCGTTCCTCTCCAGCCCCGAAGCCAAGCCGTTCGATCCGGCCCTGCTTCAGCAGGCGGGCCTGCTCAAAAAGCGCGAAAACGCCGACGGCCACTACGACACCTTCCGCGATCGCGTGATGTTCCCGATTCGGGACGAGACCGGCAAAACGATCGCATTTGGCGGGCGAATCCTGCCCGGGTCGGACAACCCGGCGAAGTATCTGAACAGCCCGGAAACGCCCATTTTCAGCAAGAGCCGGACCGCATTCGGCATCGACCTCGCCCGGCCGAAGATCGTCGAGACGCGCGTCGTCGCGGTCGTCGAGGGGTACACCGACGTGATGATGGCGCACCAGTTCGGCGTCAGCAACGTCGTCAGCGTCCTCGGGACGGCCCTGACCGAACATCACGTGAGCCTGCTAAAGCGGTTTGCGGACAAGATCGTGCTGCTGTTCGACGCGGACGCTGCGGGAAGCGGGGCGGCGGATCGGTCGTTGGAACTGTACCTGGCGCAGCCGATCGAGATCGGCGTCGCAACGTTGCCCGAAGGTAAAGACCCCGACGAAGTGCTGCTGGAGCAGGGGGCGCCGGCCTTCGAGGCGATCATCAAAAGTGCCACGCCGGCCTTGGATTACGTGTGGAACCGCTTGAACCGGCAGTACGTCGAAAACGAAAACGACCTGACCGGGCAACAGAAGGCACTGGAAGAGCTGATCGCACGACTTGCGAGCGCAAGGCAGTCCGGAGTCATCGATGCACTTCGTTGGACGGCGTTCCTGGCGCGGGTCAGCAAGTTTACGCGGGTTCCGACGGAAGACCTGATGCAACGCGTGGCGCGGACCCGGCGCTCGGTGAAGCTCACGTTTCGATCGGCAGACGCTAAGCCGCAAGCGGCTTCGGAATCTGTCGATCGATCGACGGACTCCACGATCGACCTTCCCGTCAATGTGCCCGATGCCGCGATTAAGGCCTATCGCTGGGTTATAGGCGCAATCCTTCTCGAACCTTCCCGCTGGACGGACGTACAACAGTCGGTATCCTTGTCCGACTTCGGTCATCCGATCTACCATCGGCTGGCCGAGGTGCTGTGGGATGCGTACCGCAACGAAGGTGCGATCCCACTGGCCGAGGTCCTGGATTTGCTGAACGACGAGCTGAAACCCCTGGCCGTGGAATCGGCCACCGAAGTCGAGCACCGCGACGTATCACGTCTCATCGCCGACGCCATCACTTATCTCAGCTCGCACCGACAGCAGGACGTAGGACGAAACCAGAAGGATGCCGAACCGGATCTGCTTCAGTTGATGAAACGGAAGCCGGATTTGCGTCGGCATTGAGGCGTTTGCAGATTTCCAAATGCCGATTTCCCATTTCCGATTTGGCGTGCAAATCGCAATAGGAAATGGGCTATGGCAAATGGGCAATCGCCCCGGGTTTCAGTTCAAGGACGAACAGCAGCAGCTTGCGCAGTTTGGCGTTTCGGCGACGGTGTGCATGTCGGGTGAGTGCCGGTGAGATTTCAAATCTCGGATTTGAAGGATCGAACCAACAAAAGCGTATCGAGCGATCCGGGTTTCCATGCCGGTCGTAGCGGATATGTCGCCTCTGACGCCAAATCTTGCGAGCCTCTGCGGGTTTATGGATGAGCGGTGCAAATAAGTCGGGCCCGCCCGGCACGGCCGAATTGCCGTGCTATGGTTGGCCCTGTAAGAGGCCGTGTCGCTGCAATCGACGAGATTCGTGCGCGTCATGTGTCGACCGGTAAGACCGGCCTCAAAGTGGGTTGAACGTCTATGAAGGAAGCCGTAACGCCAGTCACTCCCGTGTCCCTGACCGAGCAACTGATCGGCTCCGGGTCGCCCGAGGAGGCGAACCGTCGAGTCAACGTCCTGCTCGAACTCGGCACCACGCGGGGCTACCTCACGTACGAAGAGCTGAACACCAAGCTCCCGGACGAGGTGGTCGCCCCCGAGTTGCTCGACTCGCTGCTGATGCGGATCGACGAGATGGGCATCCGGCTCATCGATGAAAACGACGTCCATGAATACGACAAGAAAGCCGTCATCCTCGACGGCATGCCGCCCGGCAAGCCGGTGGCGGTGAAGGTCGTCAAGATCCAGGCCGTCACGGCCAAGGTCGCCAAGCCGGCCAAGCCCAAGCCCGCGCCCGCCGCCCCCGCGGTCGGACCCGACGGCCAGCCGCTGCCCACCGATGGCAAGAAGCTCCCGGACTCCGACGAGGAATTCGATCCGTCGAAGGTCGAAGAGGTCGACGACGATGAAGACCTCTCCGAGCTCGAAAAGGAACTCGCCGAGGCCGGCAACAAGCGCATCGACGACCCGGTCCGCATGTACCTCACGCAGATGGGCGAAATCCCGCTGCTGACGCGCGAACAGGAAATCTACCTCGCGAAGAAGATCGAAATCACGCGCAAGATCTATCGATCGCGGGTGCTCGAGAGCGACTACTGCCTGAACGAAGCCGTGAAGATCCTCAAGCAGGTCGAGACGGGCGATCTGCCCTTCGATCGCACGATGAAGATCAGCACCGCCGAGGATCAGGCCGACAAGGGCACGATCGGCGAGCGCATTCCGTTCAATCTGACGACGGTCACCACCATGCTCGAGCGCAACCGCGCCGACTGGGACCTCTACCGCGCCGCCAAGTCCAAGAAGGAAGCGGCCGAGGTGCTGCTGCGCCTGCGTCGTCGTCGTCGTCGTTCGTGCAAGCTGCTCGAAGAGCTTTCGCTCCGCACGAGCCGCATCACGCCGTTCTACAAGCGGCTCAGCTCGATCAGCTTCAAGATGACCGAGCTCGAACGCCGCATCGAAGAGCTGAAGAAGCTCAAGAACCCCGGCGAAGACCTCGAAGTCTGCCAGCAGGAACTGAGCGGCCTGGAAGACCTGGTGCTCGAAGACGCACCGAGCCTGCACGCCCGCGTCACGCAGATCCGCAAGATCTACAACAAGTACGAAGACGCGAAGCGCAAGCTGTCGGGCGGCAACCTGCGTCTGGTCGTCAGCATCGCGAAGAAGTACCGCAACCGCGGGTTGTCGTTCCTGGACATCATCCAGGAAGGCAACACCGGCCTGATGCGTGCGGTCGACAAGTACGAGTACCGCCGCGGCTTCAAGTTCAGCACGTACGCCACGTGGTGGATTCGCCAGGCGATCACCCGCGCGATCGCCGATCATGCCCGCACCATCCGTATCCCGGTGCACATGATCGAGACGATGAGCAAGCTGCGCAACATCTCCAAGATGCTGACGCAGGAGCTCGGTCGTGAACCCACGATCGAGGAAATCGCCAAGAAGGCGAAGATGCCGGTCAGCGAAACCCGGCGCGTGCTGAAGATCAGCCGTCACCCGATCTCGCTCGACCGTCCGGTCGGCGAATCGGAAGACAGCTACTTCGGCGACTTCATCGAGGACGAACGGGCCGACAACCCGGTCGAGTCCGCGACCCAGGAAATGCTCAAGGATAAGATCGAGCAGGTGCTGAAGACGCTGACCTACCGCGAGCGCGAAATCATCAAGCTCCGCTATGGCATCGGCGACGGCTACACCTACACGCTCGAAGAGGTCGGCCGCATCTTCAAGGTGACGCGTGAACGCGTGCGCCAAGTTGAGGCAAAAGCCATCCGCAAGCTGCAGCACCCGGTGCGGGCCCGCAAGCTGGAAGGCTTCCTGCCCGGCACGGCGGTGGCGCGGTAAGCCTGTTCAAATAACGTAGAAAACCCCAGCGGGGCCACTTCGGTGGCCCCGCTTCTCGTTTGGGTTCATCAAATGTCCCTCAGAAATGCTCTTGCCAAAAGATTGCCGGGTGCGAAAATCCCGATCGTTGCTCACATCTTGCGACTTCCATGGGTTCGCTGGAGGTTGTTGTCCGTAAAGCTATTTGCAGCAGGAGGATCCGGCTCATGCGAGGCTTTTCAGATCATCGTGTTTCTTCATCTTTCATTCGCTCGGCAAGACTCGTCATTGAATCGCTCGATTCACGCCGACTGTTGACGGTGGGGCCGATTGCGTTCGGGCAGGTTAAATCCGCGGCGTTGCCGGTCGCTGGAATCGATTCCTACACCTTCAGCGCTTCCGTGGGCCAAACCATCGAGATTGCGCTCGCGGACACCGCAGCGTCGCCGTTTTACCCTGAGGCGGATTTGCTTCTGGGGGCCACGGTGATCGGCACTGTCTTCCGCGGCGCGCAAACTCAATTCAAACTCGCCACAGCCGGCACGTATGTCATCCAGATTCGCGACAACAATGTGACCGAGGCTGGGACGTACCAGATCGGATTGGAGTCGATAAGCCCCGCAACCGCCGACGCGATCACTTTCACAAAGGGAACGACGCAAGCAGGGACCATTTCGTCTGGTGCCGACACCGACCTTTTCAAGTTTACGGGCGCCGCGAACGAGGTGGTGCGGATCGCCCTCGCAGACACGGCCGCGTCGCCGTTCTACCCGGAGGCCGACCTCATCGCGCCAAACGGCGCGATCCTCGGCACGGTGTTTCGGGGGACCCAAACGGCCTTCACGCTGGCGACAGCGGGCGCGTATCTCCTTCAGGTGCACGACAACAACTTCACCGAGGCGGGTTCATACTCCATTGGCCTGGAAGGAATCGCGCCGATCAGCCCGGACGCGTTGGCCATCGACAAAGGTGGCATAAAGTCTGGCCAGCTATCGGCCAAGGCGGAAGTCGATCAGTACACGTTCGTCGGGTCGACGGGCGACGTGATCCAGATCGGTCTTGCCGACACTTCGGCGTCACCCTTCTACCCGGAGGTCGATCTGATTGCGCCGAATGGCACGTTCGTCGACACGACGTTTCGCGGGACGACCGGACGCTTCACCCTGTCATTGAGTGGCACCTACATCCTCCAGGTGCGCGACAACAACCTCACCGAGACAGGGAATTACACCGTCGGGCTTGAGACCCTGAAGTCTCCAAGCCCCGATGCCCTTTGGATCGTGCCCGGCACGCAGCGGTCAGGGTCGATCGCGACGCCTGCGGAGATCGATCAGTATTCGTTCCTCGCCGACGCCTCGGACACCGTTCGAGTGACTCTGGCCGATACGGCCAGCTCGCCCTATTACCCGGAAGGCGATCTTTTCGGGCCCGCTGGGCAGTACATCGGAACCTTCTTCCGCGGCACGACGCAGTCGTTCACACTTCCAGCCAAGGGGCGATACACGTTGCAGTTCCGCGACAACAACCTGACCGAGACCGGGAACTACAATTTCACGGTGTCGTGGATCAACCCGCTCGACGGGAGCATCACAGGCAACGTGTTCAGCGACCAGAACAGCAACGGCTCTCGCGACAGTGCCGAACCCGGAATCGCGGGACGAACGGTATTCCTGGACCTCAACAACAACGGATCGCCCGACGGTTCGGACCTGACGTGCGTCACCGATCAACTCGGGAACTACGGCTTCTACAGCCTCGCCGCACAGACGTATGTCGTGCGCGACGCCATCCCCGCCGGACGCGCGCTGACAAAACCAACCGGCGGGTCTTATTCGGTCGCACTCGCCTTGGGGCAGAATGCCACCGGACGTGATTTCGGCGAGGCGCAGAACCTGGCCGTTGTCTCCATCTCCGCCACCGACCCTTCGGCAGGCGAGCCTTCGGACAACGGTGCCTATCGCATCTCCCGCACCGGCGCAACCACGGCGGCACTGGTCGTCAACCTGGGCGTCATCGGCACGGCAATCCGTTCGACGGACTATGACCTGAAAGTCGGCGCAAACGTCCTGTTGACGAACGCAGTCACGATCCCGGCCGGCGCGAGTTTCGTCGACGTGACCTTGGCCGTGAAGGACGACACCGCAGCGGAAGCTGCCGAAACCGCCTTGGTCACGCTTGCGGCCGGCACGGGTTACGCCGTCGGCACGCCGGCCTCGGCGAGCGTCAGCATTGCGGACAATGATGTCGCGTCGACCGTCTCGATTACCGCCACCGACGCCTCCGCCGCCGAGCCCGCCGACGCGGGCACGTATCGCATCACACGCACCGGCGCGACGACGGCCGCGCTGAGCGTGAACGTGACGATCGCCGGCACGGCGACGCGTTCAAGCGACTACGATCTCAAAGTCGGCTCGACGGTTCTCTCGGGCAACGTCGTCACCATTCCCGCCGGCGCGAGCTACGTGGATGTGACGTTGGCGACCAAGGACGACACCGCCCTTGAGGCTGCGGAAACCGGCATCATGACGCTTGCCGCCGGGACAGGGTACGCCGTCGGGTCGCCCGCGTCGGCGACCATTACCATTGCCGACAACGACAGCTTCGCAACGCTTCTCAACGGTGTACTGACCGTCAACGGCACGGCCAATGGCGATGTCATCTCTCTAGCGATCTCGGGCGCCAATCTCGTCGCCAAACTCGGTACGCAGTCACTGACGTTCAGCACCACCGCCATCAAGTCGATCGCCGTCAATGGTCTGGGCGGCGATGACCGCGTGACCCTCGGTACCTCCGTCACCACATCAACGCGGACCGCTGTTGTGCATGGCAACTCCGGCAACGATGTGCTCGTCGGCGGGGCGGGCGTGGAATCGCTGTTCGGCGACACGGGCAACGATGTGCTGATCGGCGGTGGATCGAACGACAGCTTGGATGGTGGCGATGGCGACGATCTGATTGTCGCTGTCGATGGCGGCCTCGACCGCATCAACGGCGGGCTGGGAACGGACCAGCTCCAGCGCGATGCGGCCGACACGGTTGTCGCGGGCGTCGAAGACATTCTTGCCTGAGCACTAACTAGCCAAACTCCACCTGATAATTGCGAGGCGGGCTCGACGGCATTCGTGGTCCAATGGGCATTTTTAGCGGACAAATGCCCGCTCGGGGGACAACTGCGCCGATCGGGTGGAACCCCAACGCCGCTCGCAAGAGCCGTGGTAAACTATAGGTATGCATTCTGAGAAATCGGCGGCCAAGCTTGAATCGCTCGAAACGCGTCGGTTGTTGGCGTCGAGCATCCCGAGTTCCATGCGCTTCGACTTCGGCCCGCCCGGATCGACGTTAGCCGACTATCACCGCGCGGACACCGGCACGGCCTTCGGCAAGCGCGGTAACGGCCTGTACTACGGCTGGTCGAGCCCGAATCGCATCAATGCCTTCGACACCGGCACGCCCACGGACGACCCGCGCCTCAGCACGCAGATCGCGATGCGCAAGCGCTTTTGGGAGATACAGCTTCCCAAGGGCACGTACAGCGTTCGCGTTGTCGCGGGCGATGCGTCGAACCCGACCGGCTACGTCGACGTGATGGCGGAGGGCACGAGCGTAGTCAGCCAGGCGCTGACCGCTCAGAACCCGTTCGCATCGGGCACGGCAACCGTCACCGTCACGGATGGCAGGCTCACGATCCGCAACGGCGTCCTCGCCAGCAACAACCGTCTGGCATTCATCGAGATTCGCAAGGGCGCCGAGACGCTCCCGGCCGTCACGATCGAAAGCACGGCCGCGACGAGTTCACAGGCCGGGCAACTCACGGTGCACCGAACCGGTTCCACCGACGTCGCTCTCGACGTCGGCCTCGTCTCAACCGACGCCAGCGGCAAGCTCGCCAGCCTGCCCACGACCGTGCAGATTCCGGCCGGCCAGACGAGCGCGAACGTTGCGCTCGATGTCGACTCCGGCTACGTCGGCACAACCAGCGTGCACGTCGCGCTGGCCACCGCGTACGGCTACAGCAATTCGATCACTGCCCGGCAGACCGCCGTCAGCGTCACGGGCACCACGCAGCAGACGTCGCTCGGCAACCTCACGTGGAGCACGCTCGCCCCGTCGGGCGCGGCCCGCACCGAGCACATGACCGCGCTCGTCGGCAACACCATGTACGTCATGGGTGGCTACTTCAACGACACGTGGCTCGGCCAGGCGCGCATGGACAAGTACAACTTGGCCACCAACACCTGGACGCGCATGGCCGATCTGCCGATGAAGCTCACGCACGCCGGCACCGCGACGGATGGCCGGTACATCTACCTCGTGGGCGGCTACACGGTGAACCAAGCCAACACGCAGCAGGTGTTCGGCGTAGTGAACTGCTTTCGCTTCGACACGCAGACCGAAACGTGGTCGACGATGCCAAATCTGCCTGAACGCCGCGGCGCGGGCGGCCTCGCGTTGGTCGGCCGGACGCTCTACTACATGGGCGGCTTCGATGGCGACATGCAGCACGATCGTGACGAGATTTATCAGCTCGACCTCGACGCGGCCACGCCCACGTGGACGCTCAAGGGCCACATGCCCGAGCCACGCAACCACTACGGCATCACTACGATCGACGGCAACGTGTACGTGATGCTTGGCCAGACCGGCAACGACGCAACGGCCGTCTTCAAGAGGAACGCTTGGCGCTGGAACGTCGCGACGGACACTTGGACCGCGCTGGCCGACGCGCCGACGCCGGCCCGGTCGCACATCTGGAGTTCGACGCTGGTCTACCAAGGTCGCATTCTGTTGCTGGGCGGTGAGACGTACGGCTCCGACCCCGATCACGTCTGGAGTTCAAGCGTCGTCGATTCGTACGACCCCGTCTCGAACGCCTGGACGCGCCTGAACAACCTGCCCGCCGCCCGCAGCACGGGCTCGGCCGTCGTGTGGAACGACCGCATCTACTTCGCGGTCGGCATGCAGAACGGCGTCTTCAAAGACGTCACGTGGGTGGGCGAGTTCAACTGAGCCGCGCGACATTCCCCGATGTCCGCGCGACGTGGATGCGGAAAAACTAGGTAATCATGCCCACGCGACCACGGAAGGTCCTCGCGCCGGTCCACATCGAACTGCCTAAGCGGCCATTCGACATTGATGAAGTCATGCGCCGGCTCCGCACGGCCGTCGAACCGTACGAACCGGCCGCGATGTTCAAGCTGGCGGACGAAGGTTTTTCGACCGTGTTCGAGGTGTTGGTCGCGTGCATCATCTCGATCCGCACGCTGGAAGAGGTCACGATTCCGACGTCTCGCAAGCTGTTCGCCGTGGCGCGGAAGCCGAGTGAGATTGCAAGACTTTCGGTCTCTCAGCTCGACGAACTGATCAGTGCCTGCACGTTTCACGAGACAAAAGCCCACACGATCCGCGATATCGCAACGTATGCCGTTCGGCATCACGACGACACGTTGCCGTGTGACTACGACGTGTTGACAAGCCTCCGCGGCGTCGGGCCGAAATGTGCGAATCTGGTGCTCGGGATTGCCTGCAATGATCCGCATGGCATCGGCGTGGACATTCACGTGCACCGCGTGACGAACCGCTGGGGCATCGTTGCGGGCAGTACGCCAGAGAAGACGCGTATCGCGCTCGAGAAGGTGCTGCCGCAAGAGTTCTGGGTGGAGATCAATCGGCTGCTCGTGCCATTCGGCAAGCACGTCTGCACCGGCCGCGCTCCGAAGTGCTCGACGTGTCCGCTGCTCGATCATTGCAGACAGGTTGGTGTTACCACGCATCGGTGAACATCCCAGCATGCTTCGCGCGTGAACCTGATAGCGCGAACATTTGTCTTTCGCTTCAATTTGATTCGAGCGCGGGCGCTGGGCTCGCGCTGAACTTCAAGTGCACAGTGGAGGCTCCACCATGCCACGAGGCGATAAATCGAAGTACACGGATAAGCAGAAGAGACAAGCCGAGCACATTGAGGAAGGCTACGAGAAACGCGGCACGTCGAAGAAGGAGGCCGAGCGACGCGCCTGGGCGACCGTGAACAAGTCGAGCCACGGCGGCAAGAAGCCCGGTGGCGGCGGGCGCGGGAAGAAGACGAACCCCGAATCCTCCAAGCGAGGCGGCGCGATCGGCGGCCCACGCGGCGGGAAGGCGTCCGCGTCACGGCCCGCGTCCGCGCGGTCGGCATCCGCGAAGAAGGCGGCGCGTACTCGAAAGGCAAACGCGCGCTGACACGAGAGCCGCCGCACTTGTGCGGCGTTCCGATCGATGCTCAACAACGAAGAGGCCCGACGAAGTGATTCGTCGGGCCTCTTCGTTTGCAATTCCCAATTCATCCCGCGTGCTGAAGCACGCTCGACTCCTTGCTTCGTCGAGCGTCACTTCGGCATGCGAGTGTCACTTGTCTTCTTCATTGGTGATCGCGAGTTCCTCTTCGGAAACCGACCGCTCTTTGACGTCGCCGATCGCACCGATCTTTGCGGTGATCGCCTCGGCCAGCTTCTTCGGGTCGCCGCTGCCGGCGTGGACGCTGCGCTCGTGACGCGCCGCGTTCCGGCCGTCGAGGGTGCTTTCGTACTTGATGCCGATCGTCTGCTCCGGCTCACCGAGCACGAGGCGGTTCACCACTTCCACGCCCTGCATGAGGCTGTGGTCGGTGTTGGCAACTTCGTACTTCCACATGCCGAATCGGCCGCGCGAGTAGATGCTGAGGTGGTCTTCCAGGTACGGGATGACCTTCTCCAGCACGCCGTCGCGTTCGACGCTCGGCGTGGGGTAGCTGTACTTCGCGTCGAACAGCCACGTGCTGACGATGTCCTTGCGGTCTTCTTCTTTTAGCAGGCCCGCGTTGATCAGGCCCTGGATGGTCCGCTCGACGATGGTGGCCTTGTCCTCGTGCTTGAACTCGCTGTAACTGGTTTCGGTCAGCAGCGAGTAGTACTGCTCGGGGTCGGGCGTCATGTTCGGGCTGTAGTTGCTCAGATACGTGACGCGGTAGAACGGGCAGTTGCTTTCCGGGAAATACATCCACGACTTGGTGCTGGGGCACTTCTGCTTGATGCCGATGCCCACCATGAACCCGCCGCTGTGACGCAGGGTGCGCGTGGCGGCCTTCAGATCCTGCGGGACGGCGCCGTTGAGCATTTCGTTACAGAGCTTATCGAGTGGCGTGCTGGTGATGAGCATGTCGTAACTCATGCGTTCGCCGCCGCTGAGGTAGAGCTCTTTCTTCTGAGCGTTCACGAACTCCACGCGGGTGCTGAGGCGCAGGTTCTCGCCCAGCACGGGTTCGAAGCGACGATAGAACTCGCCCGTGCCGCCGAACAGCGGGAACTTGAACATGTTGTTCGGGCCCCAGCCGACGTCGTCGGTGCCGAGGACGACGTTCTTGATCGCGCGGTTCACGTCGATCATCGCGACGCGCTCGCCGATCCATTCCTTGTTCATCATTTCCGGCGGATGCGCCCAGACCTTGAAGTTGTACGGACGCATGAAGTGCTTGGCGATGCCGGCACCGAAGACGGCGTCGATGAACTCTCCGAAGTTCTTCGCCTTCTTGTGATCGCCCTTGGCCTGTGCCTCGACGAGGCCGGCCAGACATTCGTACGTCACTTCCTTGGGCAGGTGACGGATGTTGTTCTGGAAGGGGTAGGGCACCCAGCTGTCGAACATGCGCACCCAGCACTCGCGCATGTTGAGCTGGAAGTCTTTGCCCATGAGCTTGTCGAAGCACTCGTCGTAGTACTTGTAGTGCGAGAACATCACGTGGCCACCGACGTCCCAGGTGAAGCCGTCTTTCACGTATGAACTGGCGAGGCCGCCCGCGTGGTCTAGGGCGTCGATGATCGTGAAGTTCGTGTAGCCGAGTTCCTTGAGTCGGTAAGCGGCGCCAAGGCCAGTGGGGCCGGCGCCGAGGATGACGATTTTCTTCTGCATGGGTTTATTCCTTTCGAGTGAAGCTGACATTCCCTTGTCCGCGAGTGCCGACAGAATGTGCAGCGGGCGAAGGTTGATGCGCGTTGCGGTGCGGCCCTGAGCCGTGCGAACGCAGTGGGCGACGCGCTTGGGGAAACGCCTGACGGGAGAGCCGCAGGGACGAGTGAGGAGGGACGAAGGACGTGCGAACTGGTGTCTCTACTCGTCCCGACTCACTCGTCCCTCGTCCCTGTTTTTACGAGCCGGGCGTGTGGTGGTACGGCCGCTGCACTTCGGCGTCGTCCATCGGCTTGACGTTCTTCGAACGCAGGTCGACCTTCGGGTTGTCTGGCGTGCCGATCGCGTCGCGGATGTTCTGACGCATCGCGTCGACCGTGCCTTCCCAGCTGTTCTTTTTCGCCAAGGCCAGGCCCGCTTCGATGCGCTGCGTCTGCGGCTGCGTGAGAAGCTCATCGACCTTCTGCACGAATTCCTGCGGCGTGCTGGCCAGCGCGACGATGTCGCTCCACTGACGCACCACGTCGCGCACCGGCGTGCTGACGATCGGTTTGCCCGTGGCCATGTACTCCAGGCCCTTGGTCGGGTTGATGTGCTTGGTCGCCTGGTTGATGGCGAAGCACATCATGCAGACGTCGAACGCGGCGCAGTAGTTTGGAAGCTGCTGGTAGTCGCGACCGCCCAGCCAGTGCAGGTTGGGGGCGTGCGGCAACAGGTTCGGATCGACCTTCACCACTGGCCCGACAATGCACAGGTTCCAGTCGGGACGCAGCTTGGCGACCTCGGCCAGCAGGTGATAGTCGACGCGCTCGTCGACCACGCCGAACCAGCCGATGATCGGCCGATTGATGAAGTCGATGTCGGGCGGGATCGTCGTGTCCGGGTCGCTGGCGGCGTTGAAGTGGTTGAACTCCACGCCGCAGCCGTAGCAGTACGCGGCCGGGTGGTGGTCCTTCTTGCTCTCCCATATCGCGAGGCCGCCCGTGAAGACGACGTCGGCATTCTCGAGCAGTCGCTTCTCGGCCGTCAGCAGTGACGGCGGCGCGCCGGTGAACGACGAAAGCTCGTCCATGCAGTCGTACACCACGCCGCGATTCCTGAAGTGGCCCAGCGACCACTGGCTGTCGAGCGGGCTGTAGTACCACAGCAGCGGATTGTCGAACGCGCCAGTGCCGTTGACGGCGTCCATCGCTTCCTGCGTCCACTTGCGGAGCAGGCTCGGCAGCTTCGGATCGCTCATCATCTCGCGTGGGCAGTGGGGCGTGACGACGGTCACGCTCGGCAGCACGCGATGTAGGTCGACGCGCGGCTCGGCGCCGGTGGGAAGGTCGAAGAAAGGCTCTTCAACGAACAGCACGGGGTGATACTTCGCGAAGCGCGACAGGAACTGTTGCGGCCGCTGCCAGACGAAGCCCCAGCGCAGGTGGCTGAAGCAGACGATGCCGTACTTGTCGGTCTGCTTGATCGATTCGCTGGCGTTCCCGGCCGACACCTTGTCGGCTAGTTCCGGCTCGCCAGCCAGACCCGGCGTGCCTTCGAGTTCGGCCAGCTTCTTCGCGCTGAGTGACTTCTTCTCGCGGCTCTGCGTGTACTCGCCCGGGTTGTTGAACAGCGGCTGAAGCTGCGGGTCGCCGTCGTCGAGTGGAATGGCGAGGTCGGCCAGCTCACCGACGGCCTTGTTCTTGCCTTCGGCCAGGTCCTTGAACGTGCGCACCAGCGGCGTCGCCTTGCGTTCGAGGATGCCTTCCTTGCGGTTCAGTGTGAACAGGCCCACGCGATGCAGCTTGCCGACGCGATGGCGCAGCGCACCGTCCCAGTCGATCTGATCGAAGACCGGCCACCAAACCAAGCCGAGCATCGGCACGCCTTCTTCGCGCAGCTCTTTCGCCTGCTCGACCATGCTTTCGAGCCAGATTTCGCGGCTGATGGGCGGGCCATCGGCGCTGGTTTCGGTCATCAGGACGGGCACGCCGTAACGGTTGTAGACCTGCCGCGCCAGGTGCGCGAAGCCCAGCGGCGAATCAGCGCGGCGCTGCTTGGCGATGTTGTTGTGGCCCAGTTCAAGCTGCCAGTCGGAGTGTGGGTAATAGTCGATGCCGATCCAGTCGGGCATCTGCGGGTTCTTCTGGAAGAACTCGAGATCGAGCTCGGTCATGCCGAAGCCGGTGACCCATTCATGCAGCGCGTGATCACGGTTTACCTTGCCGGCCAGCAGGTCGAGCACGAGGAAGCGGCGCAGATTGCGCATCGCCACTTCGTTCTGGAGGCTGGGCACGCGGGTCTGGAAGTTTTCGATGGCGTCGCACAGCAGCACGGTGGCTTCGGGTGCAGCGGCGCGGATGGCGGCGATCGAGCGGTTGACGCCGGTCGCGATGCGGCTGAGCACGGGCATGTACCCGCGCCACTTCCGCGCAAAGGGCGGCCAGAAGCCGAAGTCGCCGCTGAAGAGCGCGCTGACCGACGGTTCGTTGAAGGGGCACCACACGTCGATCTGCTGGGCGTAGCGCGACACGAGCGCGGTCGTCCAGCGTTCGAGAGACTCGGCGAACCGCACGTCGCCCACTGCCTGCGGCAGCCAAGTCGGCGTGCCGAAGTGCATTACGTCCATCATCAATTCAAGACCCAGCTCGTGCGCGAAGTTCACGCGCTCGTCGGCCATCTTCCAGTCGTAGACGCCGGGCGCGGTTTCGATCTGGTGCCACGGCAGGGCGTAGCGGACTTTCGTGACGCCGAGCTTTTCGCGTATGAGCTTGAGGTCGTCTTTCCAGAAGCGGTCATGCTGCGTCCACTGGAACTGGTCGACGTCGATGTGGGGCAGGAATGAGCATTCGACGCCCACGCCCCAGATGAAATCGCGTTCGGTTTGCGGCTGCGCGTCTTCGACGGCGCGGTTGGCAGTGCGGGCAGCAGTCGGGGTTGAACCTTCGAGAACCGATGGCGGTGGCGGCGTCATGGGACGTCCTCCTGATGATGAATAAAGTCAGCGTCGCGCCGGCAACAAACTCGGCACGAACCGAGAGCGACGTCGGCTTCACAACGAAGTCGACAACCAGACTGGCCGAGGCACGGGGCCTTTGGCGCAAACGAACCGAAATGTCATCCGATCGACACGCCGACGGGGCCGGCACTGCGCTCAACGGCCGCCGCAGGCGAAGTGGCGCAGCCGGTCTTCGGCATACACGCGCCAGGCGTCAGGCGTGCGATCCTGCCGGTCCGATGTCGTGACGTTGCGAGAGGCGACCGTCGAACCGTGCTTGCTGGAATCCTTCTCCAAGCCCGTGGTTGCCCGTGGCGATTCTCGTTCTTCCGTGATGCTCTTCATGCTGGGCTCCTTGGACTTGCGACGTCTCGAAGTATCCATGAGCGCGACCCGATCACCATCGGGGTTCGGCCCATGTGAAGTTGGGGGCAGAAACAGGCCTAGGTATGCCGATCCTGAGCGATTCCCTGCGACGCCTGTCGCTTGTGCGTCCGACGAACGAAATTGATGCGTTCGCGAGTCTCGCGGCGCGACCCAGATTCCCAAGCTTCACAAACGCACAAAAACCCTGTCTTAGCGAGACAAAAGCACTATCCGAACGTGCGCTGGGTCTGCTATAAAGCGGCGTCCGCGCACATCGCAGACCATCAGGGATTTCACGGTTCGACCTTTCCACATCGCACTTATGACCTCACGCACGACCGCTTCGTCAACGGCTCGCCGTTCTGTCCGTCGCACTCGTTCGATGCTCGCTCCAGCGATTGATTCGCTGGAATCGCGCACGTTGCTGGCGACGTTTCATCCCACGTTCCGCCTGCTCGATCCGCTTCCCGGCGAAGGCAAGACGCCCGCAGTGATGAGCCCGGCGGTCACCTACACCGGCAGCCAGCTGCGCAAGGCGTACGGGATCGACACGCTGACCTTTAACGGCACGCCGCTCGACGGCACGGGGCAGACGATCGCCATCGTCGATGCTTACAACGCCCCGACGATCGAAGCCGACCTTGCCGCGTTCAACACGCTGTACGGTCTGCCGAGCGCGCCGCTCGTGATCCGCAACCAGACCGGCGGCACAACCCGTCCACCCAATGATCCGTCCGGCGCCGGCGATTCCTGGGCGATCGAAACCGCCCTCGACGTCGAATGGGCTCACGCCTTCGCGCCCAAGGCCACCATCCTGCTCGTGCTCGCCAACTCGAACTCCGACGCCGACTTGCTACAGGCTGTCGATTACGCCCGCAATTATCCGGGTGTTTCGGCCCTCTCGATGAGCTATGGCGCGGACGAAGACGCGGCCTACTTCTCCTCGGAAGACTCGCATTACACCACGCCCGCGGGCCACGCCGGCGTGACGTTCTTCTCCTCCAGCGGCGATGCCGGAGCCTACAGCTACGGCACAAGCACCAAGATCGTCGGCTATCCCGCGGCGTCGCCCAACGTGGTCGGCGTCGGCGGCACGAACCTGGTCACCAACGGCTCGGGCAACTACAGTTCCGAAACCGGCTGGGGCAGCGGCACCAGCAGCGGTTCGACCAGCAGCAACGGCGGCTCGGGCGGCGGCATCAGCCAGTTCGCGGCCAAGCCGTCGTATCAGAGTTCGGTCACGCAAAGCGCGACCAAGCGCACCGTCCCGGACGTGAGCTACGTCGCCGACCCCGCGACGGGGGTGGGTGTCATCGACTCGTACGACAACTCGGGCAGCTTCACGCCGTTCAACGTCGGCGGCACCAGCCTGTCATCGCCCCTCTGGGCCGGCCTGTGGGCACTGGTGAACCAGGCCCGTGCGCTCAACGGCCTGACGCCGATGGATGGCAGCACGCAAGCGTTGCCCGCGCTCTACAACCTGCCCGCGTCCGACTTCCACGACATCACCAGCGGCAACAACGGCTACGCCGCCAGCGCCGGCTACGACCTCGTGACCGGCCGCGGCACGCCGATCGCACAGTCGCTCGTCAGCCATCTCGCCTCGACCGCGCCGACCATCGGCGGGTTCGCCGCGACGCCCGGCACGATCGCCGTCGGCACCGCGTCGGTCACGCTCAATGCCACCAACGTCGTCAGCCCGGTCACCACCGTCAGTTCCGTCGGCTTCTGGCTCGAATCCAACGGCACGGCCGGCTTGCAGACGACCGGCACGGCTGACACCTTCATCACCACCGGTTCGGCTTCGGGAAACAACTACAGTGCACCGTTCAACACGGCTGCGCTCGCGATCGGCAACTACACGCTGTATGCCGTCGCGACCGACACCGGTGCTCAGACGACCACTGCCACCGCGACGCTTGTCGTCAATAACGGTATCACCAGCGGCGCGATCCTCGGCTGGGACGTCAACGGTCAGACCACCTACGGCACGCAGGGCCTGACCGCCAACACGATCGCGACCGGCCTCACCAACAGCACCGGCCTGACGCGCGGCGCGGGTGTGACCGTCGCCGGCACCGCCGCCCAGAACGCCTGGGGCGGCAACGGCTGGAAGACCACGTCGGCCCTCGGCATCAGCGGCAATTCGACGATCACCTTTGGCACCACCGTGCAGAGCGGCTACACCATGTCGCTCTCCAGCATCGACCTCTACTACCGCAAGAGCACCGCCGGCCCGACTAGCGGCCTGTGGCAGTACCAACTCAACAGCGGCTCGTGGGTCGACATCTCTGATCTCTCCGGCGCGTTCACCAGCACGAGCAGCGCGCAGATGACGCAGCTCAGCCTCGGCAGCATCAGCGCTCTGCAGAACCTGGCCGCGGGTGCCGTGGTCAACTTCCGCTTGATTCCCTACGCGCCGACCAACACCGGCGGCAACTTCTACGTCTACAACAGTGCTACCGCCGGCGATGACTTGGTCGTCAGCGGCAGCGTGAGCGTGGTGAGCGGTCCGCCCCTCACCGTATCGGGCGGCGTTTTCTCCGATGAGACGAACCCGATCCACGCCTCGATGACCTTCAGCGGCAACGTGTCCGCTTCGTTGGCCGTGAGCGACTTCGTGCTTACCGACCGCACCACGTCGGCTGTCATCCCGCTGCCGGTCGGCGCGAGCATCGATTACAACGCCGGCACCAACGTCGGCACGCTCAACCTCGGCACAGTGCTGGCCAGCGGCAAGTACCGTCTGACGTTGCCGGCCGGCAGCGTCAACGCGGGTACGAGCAATCTGGCGAGCGCCTACACGATCGACTTCGACTTTCAGAACGGCGACACCAACCACGACGGCACGGTCAACTTCGCCGACCTGCTCACGCTGGCCGCCAACTATGGCGGCGCGGGCAAGACGCGGTCGACCGGCGACCTCGACCTCGACGGCGCCACGAACTTCAACGACCTGCTGCTTCTCGCCGCCAACTACAACGCCACGCTGGCGGCCACGCCGACGTTCGCGTCGTCTGGCGTGATCGGCGGGGGAGCGAAGGACGATGAAGGCGTGAAATCGGTCGCGTCGGACGTGCTGTGATTTGTCCGAGCGTTTGTGATTGGAAACCCCTTCAGCCGCGGTGCTTGCACCGCGGTTTTTCTTTGCCCGAGACTCGTGTCGCCAACGAGCGTGCTCACCGGCTACACGCCGGATGCTGCCACGCTGACAGGAATTTCCCGGCGATTCGCACAATCTGACAGTTGATTCGTCGGGAGGCTTCTGAATTCAACTCTGCTTATTTAAAGGACTTAGGCATGAGATGTCCTCGGGCACGCCCCTTGCTTGCCCGTCTGCCGTTCACGACCCCGCCACGCCGGCGGTGTCTCACCGGCGTCGTCGTCGGTTCAAGCGATCAACCCTTCGGAGGCTGCCATCATGGCCAAGCTGCGTCCCCTCGGTGACAAGATTCTCGTCAAGCGCGTCGAAGCTGAAACCAAGACCAAGTCCGGCATCGTCCTGCCCGACTCGGCCAAGGAAAAGCCGAAGCGCGGCAAGGTCATCGCCATCGGCGACGGCAAGCGTCTCGACAACGGCGAAAAGTCCACCTTCAGCGTCAAGAAGGGCGACGAAGTCCTCTTCACCAGCTACGCCGGCACCGAAATCAAGATCGACGGCGAAGAGGTGCTCATCATGTCCGAGGACGATGTCCTCGCGATCGTGGAAGGGTGAGTCGATTGTCCGTTGTCAGTGGTCCGTTGTCCGTTGCGACATGCGGCCGCGTTCGATCGCAACTGACCACGGACCACTGACAACTGACTAATCTCGCTAACTCTCAAGAATCACGGAGCTCTCACTATGGCTGCCAAGAAAATTGCCTTCGACCAGGACGCACGCGAAGCCATTCGCCGTGGCGTTTCCAAGCTGGCCCGCGCTGTCAAGGTTACGCTCGGCCCCTCGGGTCGTAATGTCGTCATCGAAAAGTCGTTCGGCTCGCCAACCGTCACCAAGGACGGCGTCACCGTCGCCAAGGAAATCGAACTGGAAGACGCCTACGAAAACATGGGCGCCCAGATGGTGAAGGAAGTCGCCGACAAGACCTCCAAGGTCGCCGGCGACGGCACCACCACCGCCACCGTCTACGCCGAAGCCATCTACTCGGAAGGCCTCAAGAACATCGCGTCGGGCGCCAACGCCACGCAGGTTCAGCGCGGCATTCACCTGGCCGTCGAGGCCCTCGTCGGCGAACTGAAGAAGGCCTCGCGCCCCGTCAGCGGCTCGAAGGAAATCGCCCAGGTCGGCGCTAGCTCGGCCAACCAGGACGTCGAGATCGGCAAGATGATCGCCGACGCCATGGAGAAGGTCGGCAAGGACGGCGTCATCACCGTTGAAGAAGGCAAGAGCCTCGACACCCGCGTGGAACTCGTCGAAGGCATGCAGTTCGACAAGGGCTACAGCTCGCCGCACTTCGTCACCGACGCCACCAAGGGCGAAGCCGTCCTCGATGACGCCTACGTGCTCATCCACGAGAAGAAGATCAGCAACGCCCGCGACCTCGTGCCGATCCTGAGCAAGGTCGCCGACGCCGGCAAGCCGCTGCTCATCATCGCCGAAGAAGTCGACGGCGAAGCCCTCGCGACGCTGGTCGTGAACAAGCTGCGTGGCATCCTGAAGGTGGCGGCCGTCAAGGCGCCGGGCTTCGGCGATCGCCGCAAAGCCATGCTCGACGACATCGCCGTCCTCACCGGCGGCCAGTCCATCGTCGAAGAGCTGGGCCTGAAGCTCGAGACGATCGAACTCGCCTCGCTCGGCCGCGCGAAGAAGGTCAAGATCGACAAGGACAACACCACCATCATCGAAGGCGCCGGCGACGAGAAGGCCATCAAGGGCCGCATCGAGCAGATCAAGACCGAGATCGACAACACCACCAGCGACTACGACAAGGAGAAGCTCCAGGAGCGTCTCGCGAAGCTGTCGGGTGGCGTGGCGCAGATCCAGGTCGGCGCGGCGACGGAAGTCGCGATGAAGGAGAAGAAGGCCCGCGTCGAAGACGCGCTGCACGCCTGTCGCGCGGCCGTCGAAGAGGGCATCCTGCCGGGCGGCGGCACCGCGGTCATCCGCGCCGCGGCCAAGAGCCTCAGCGCCGCCGCGAAGAAGGCGGCCAACGAGGACCAGAAGATCGGCGTCGAGATCGTGCGCCGCGCGGTCGAAGCCCCGATCAAGCAGATCTCCGAGAACGCCGGCGTCGACGGCAGCGTCGTCGCCCAGAAGATCAAGGAGAAGCTCGACGACGCCACGTTCGGCTACAACGCGCTGACGCACGAGTACACCGACCTGATCAAGGCCGGCGTGATCGTGCCGACGAAGGTCGAACGCTCGGCCCTCGAGAACGCGGCCAGCATCGCCAGCCTGCTCCTGACGACCGAAGCGATCGTCAGCGAGATCAAGGAAGACAAACCCGAAATGCCCGCCGGCGCCGGCGGCATGGGTGGCATGGGCGGCGGCATGGGTGGCATGGGCGGGATGTATTAAACTAGCCAGCCATCACAGGTGCTATTAGAAACCCGAGTGTCTGTGGACCTCGGGTTTCTGTTTTCTGTTGCTTAAGTTGAATAAACTTGACATTTGTATTCGATCCGGAAGGCTAGGGGGATGACTTCCGGGAAGAGGGAGGATGCTTTGGTGGGCACGTCATCGCAGTCGGACGAAATCGAGCAATCGTTGCGAGTCATCGCGAACACCTTGGCATATCTGGCGCTGAGCCACTCAGAATTAAGTCCGGATGCAGGTGTGCTCGAACGAGCACAGTTCTTAATGCGATTTGGCCTTTCTCGGAGCAGTGCCGCGATACTTGTGGGATCAACGCCTGAATCAGTGGCGGAATTGGAGCGTCAAGCAAAAAACAAGCGGGTGGGAAATGGCAAAGCGAAACGGAAATAACGAGTCGGTTTCGAGTCAATTGACTCAAGATGAGTCAGAGCCGCAACAGCAAGGTACTCTCGAACGAATTGCGAGAGCATTGGCTTTGATGGTTGTGAAGTCAGATAAGCAGGATGACCAAATTGTGCGGCTCTCGGCAATCGGCTACACGCCGTCTGAAATTGCCGGGCTGATAGGCACGACGCCCGCCACCGTGAGCCAAACTCTGTACCTTCGACGGAAGGCGCGGTCGTCGAAAAGCATTGCGAGAGCAAGGTGATTATGCCGAAGCCAGCAGACATGAATCCACCTACTGAGCTCAATAGTTTTGAGACCAAGCTGCTCAATCTTCTAGCGCTCCATCTCGTTTCGGAGCGTCCGCAGTCTCTGCAAATTGATCTGCTGAATCGCGCCGGGTTTAGTGCAGGTGAGATCTCGGCGCTGTTGCGCACTACGCCCAACAACGTGAATGTGCGGCTGTCGGGAATCAGGAAGCAACAGAAGTCGAAGTAACTGCGATGCCCAGCATCAATCCCAAACTGCTCGAAGCGATTGCGCGTCAGTCACAGTTGCAGCGGGCGCAGGTGTATGCCCGGATCAACAAGGTCGCGAGCGAGTTGCTTCTCCCCCGGCACCTCGCCGCAATCAAACTTGCTGCCGATTTGGGAATCACTATCAACCGATTCGCAACGAAGGAGGAATTGGGCGAACTCAGAGTGGCTGGCAGCCCAGCGTCTGCGCCCGCCGTCATTTCTCCAATGACCGCTGAGATGGCGGCAAGGCGGACCATTCGAAAGCCATCAGTGGCAAAGCAGATTCCGAATCAGGTGTTTGTTGTCCATGGACGAGATAACATAGCTAGGGAATCGGTTTTCAGTTTTCTTCGCTCAGTGGGTGTGAAGCCGATCGAATGGACAGCAGCTATTAAGATGACGAAGAAAGCATCGCCCTACATTGGCGAAATTCTTGCAGCTGCATTTGAGAATGCTCGCGCCGTTATCGTGATTCTGACGCCTGACGATCTCGCCGTCCTTCGGGAGGATCTCTTGGCGGCAAGTGATCCTCCGTACGAGAAGCGTCCGACTGGACAGGCTCGCCCTAATGTTCTCTTTGAGTGCGGTATGGCGTTCGCAAGCCATCCTGACCGCACAGTGCTGCTGCAAATCGGTAATGTTCGTCCTTTTAGCGACACCGCGGGTCGGCACATCCTTCATATGCGAAACACTTCAGAAAAGCGGTTGGAGTTCGCAACGAAGCTGGAGAACGCTGGCTGTAGCGTCGACCGAACTGGAACCGACTGGCTTTCAGCTGGTGATTTTACTGATCCTGAGCAGCGAGTGCCTCACCCGTCGAAGGCGAGGCGAAGGTAAGTTGTACATTATCCGGCGAGCGTCTGATGGCCCAGTTACATAGGACATGGAGCAGGACCTTACCTCTCGCGCTTCATGTACAGCAACTGATACTCCTGCCCGCTCGAACCGGCGGTGTGGGCGGCGATGAGGTCCCAGCCGTCGTGGCCGGCCGACTGCAAGTATTCCCACACCTGTGGGCAGCCGTCGAAGCCTTTCGTCGTGTCCTTGATCGCCTCCTCCAGCGGCACCCGTCCGATCCATTGCCCGTTCACGAACGTCACTCGCGCTGACTGCACTTGGAGCACCAGGTACTCGAACGTCATTGATCACCTCGTGTGAGAAGTGACTGATGGTACGCACCGTCCATGCGCGAACGGCGAAGGAGATGGGCACTGAACGCGATGGACAAGCGGGAGAGCATCAGGAAGACTTGGCAAGCGGAGCTTGCCCATGCCTACACCCATCGCGCCCCTTCGTTGGATCGTTTCGGGTCTGCTGCTGTGCGGTTCATCCGCGCAGGCGTTCGTCGACCTCGCGCGAGCGCCCGATTCGATCGAAGTGATCGCCGAGGAGGGCACCGCGAAGGCCGCCCGGAGCGAGATTGCGGAGGTGACGTTCGACGCGCAGCCGTCGAAGCTCGCCGTGAAGCTGCACGCGCCGAAGGCCGGCATCCGGCAGCTCAAGCTGCACTGGAACGGCAAGGTCGACCCGGCCAGCAAGTGCCTGGGCGACGTGTGGGAACGCGCGTACATCGACCTGGGCTGGAAGCCGCTCGCGGACAGCGGCACGATGCCGTGGTACGTGATGGTGAACGACGGCACGCGCACCGACGGTTACGGCATCATGACCGCGCCGGCCGCGCTGTGCTACTGGGAAGTGACGGCCGACGGCATCACGCTGACCGCCGACGTCTGTAGCGGCGGCGTGGGCGTCGAACTCGGCAACCGCACGCTCGACGTCTGCACGGTCGTCTGTCGGCCGGGCGCTGAGAAGGAAGATTCATTCGACGCCGGCGTCGCGTTCTGCAAGCAGATGTGCCCGAACCCGCGCCTGCCGAAGCAGCCCGTGTACGGCTACAACGACTGGAACAGCACCTACGGTCACAACACGGCCGATCACTTCCTGAAAGACGCGACCACGCTCGCCGCCCTCGCGCCGGCCGGCGACAATCGGCCGTACATGGTCGTCGACGACGGCTGGCAGGGGAACCGCCAGGACGATCCGCCCACCTCCGACCCGTGGTCGCGCACGAACAAGAAGTTCGGCTCATCGATTCCTGAGCTCTGCAAGCAGGTGAAGGGGTTGAACGCGCACTTCGGGTTGTGGTATCGCCCGCTGGAAGCGCCGCCCGGGACGCCGAACCATGAGAAGTTGCACGGCAATTCGCTCGATCCGTCGGTGCCGTCGGTGCGACGGCGCATTGCGCAGGACGTGGCGCGGTTCCGCGAGTGGGGCGTCGAGCTGATCAAGTTCGACTTCACGACGCAGGAAATCTTCGGCCGGTTCGGCGACCACATGAAGCCGCTGCCGGGCTCGGGCGAGTGGACGTTCGTCGACCGCACGCACACTTCGGCCGAGATCGTGCTGGAGCTGTACCGCACGATCCGCGAAGCCGCCGGCGACGGCATGGTGATCGACGGCTGCAACACGCTGAGCCACCTGTCGGCCGGCATGTTCGAGCTGTACCGCATCGGCGACGACACGAGCGGCCAGGAGTGGCACCGGCAGAAGTACGGCGTGAACGCGCTCGCGTTCCGCGGCGTGCAGCAGGGCACGTTCTACCAGGCCGACCCGGACATGGTCGCGCTCGCAAAGGCCGGCGCGATCCCGTGGGACCAGAACCGCCAGTGGCTGGAACTCGCGGCCGAGAGCGGGACGACGTTCATCGTCAGCTGGAAGACCGAACTGATGGATGACACGGTGAAGGAAGCGATCCGCAAGGGATTCGAGCAGGCGTCGAAGCCACAGCCCGTCGCGCGGCCGGTGGACGGCATGGAAACGAACTTCCCGACGCGGTGGAAGCTGGGCGAACGCGAAGCGACGTACAAGTGGTGAGGCAACGTCCGTTGACTGAGTCATTCACCCTCTCCCGGTACACGCCGGGAGAGGGCAGGGGTGGGGGCCGAGTGTTGAGCGTCGCGGAAGCCCTCACCCTAACCCTCTTCCGGAGTACCGGGAGCGGGGGCTAGAAGCGATGCGATCGAATCGTCAGCCGAGGTTTCGTCCGAGCCACGGCGTGGCGATGAGCCCGCTGGCGACGACAATCCCCCACGCGACCGGCAGGAAACCCGGCACGACCATCAACCCCACGCCCGCCATTAACGGCAGCGGCCGGCCCGCCCGTCGGCCATAGGCGAAGAACGCCATGCCGACGAGGCCGAACAGGAAGGCGAAGATCAGTTGGGTCTCGTCCATGCGGTGGTGAGCGGGCAACTGACCATGATGTCGCATACGCTTTGCGACCGGGCCAATCAAGGTCGATGACGTCCGACAGTGTCACGCCTCGTGCCCCGTCAGTAAGGAGTCGGGCCGATGTCCGAAACAATCTGGAACGGCTTGTTGGTCGCGACGATTGTCGGCACGGGCGTTGTTACGGGCGTGTTCTTCGCGTTCTCGACGTTCGTGATGCCTGCACTGGCGCGGTTGCCGGCGTCGCAAGGCGCGGCCGCGATGCAATCCATCAACGTGCTGGCTGTGACACCGTTATTCATGACGGCACTGTTCGGCACGGCGCTGCTGTGCGCGGTTGTCGCTGGCGAGACTATGCTGCATTGGAACGGTCCCGGCGCGGCGTGGGTCGTCGCCGGTGCGATGAATTACCTGCTCGGCATCATCCTCGTGACGATTGTCGGCAACGTCCCGCTGAACAACGCACTTGCCGGTGTCGACGCGATGTCGGACGCGGGCATCGAGTTGTGGAAGCGTTACCAGCCAAGCTGGAATGCGTGGAACCACGTTCGAACGGTGAGCGGCATCATGTCGACGGGATCATTGATCGTCGGATTGCTGCGTGCCGTGTAGCTGAATCGCACTCCAGCCCGGTGCCGGGTCGCTTGCGTCATCCCGTCAAGAACCTATGTTCCCGGCATGTTCACCCACGTGGTTCTCTTCTGGTTGAAGCCCGACGCACCGGCCAACGCGAAGGAGCAGCTGCTCGGCGACTGCCGCACGCTGCTGTCGAAGATCGAGACGCTGAAGACCTTAGACGCCGGCGTCCCCGCGATGACGCCGCGCGAGGTCGTCGACAACAGCTACACGGTCGGCCTGCTGACCGTCTTCGCCGACAAGTCCGACCACGACACGTATCAGACGCACCCGCTACATCTGGAGTTCATTGCGCAACAAGGCGAACTGGTGCGCGTGCAGGTGTATGACTTCGTGGCGTGAGTGTCGATCGCGTTCATAGCGTCATGTTGAGCGCAGCGAAGCATCTGACGCCGTGCGTTCATCGATCGACTTCGATTGGCGCCAGATCCTTCGCTTCGCTCAGGATGACGGAGTCGCGATGCTCATCGTTGTGAACTGATCCACGCGATCGTCTTGTCCGCCAGTCGATCGAGCGCTCTCACCGACAGCGCCAGGTGTTCTTCGAGCGTGTCCTCAATCTTGTTGTGCGAGATGCCGCGCAGGCTTTGAACGAAGAGCATGACGGTGGGAATCCCAGTGCGGCAGACCTCGGCGGCGTCGTGCAGCGGGCCGCTGGGCAGGCGGTGGCTGACGCCGCATACTTCGCGGATCGCTTCGTCGGCCAGGCCGATCAGGTTTGGGTGGAACGGGAACGGCTGGATGTTCCAGATGCGCTTCCAAGCGACGTCGATCTTCTCTTCCTTCGCGATGCGTTCGCTGGCGTCGCGTGCTTCCTGGAACATGAGTGCGAGCTTGCCGGCGTCCAGGTGACGCTGGTCGAGCGTCATTTCCGCTTCGCCGACGACGGCGGTCACGATGCCGGGGCGGGTGACGACGTTGCCCACCGTGCAGACGCCGCCGTGATTGACGGCGATGTCGCGCACAGCCAGATGCAGCTTGCTCACGCCGCCGAGCGCGTCGCGGCGATGCGTCATCGGCGTTGAACCGGAATGCGCCGCCTGTCCCGTAAACGTGATCGCGTGACGCTCCACGCCGAAGGTGCCGAGCACTGCGCCCATCGGCAGTTTCAGGCTTTCCAGCACGGGGCCTTGCTCGATGTGCAGTTCGAGATACGCGGCCGCATCGTTCAACTCGTGCTTCGCTTCAAGCACACGGTGAAGGTCGATGCCGACCTCGCGCGTCGCGTCGATCAGCTTGATGCCGGCTTTGTCGGTGAGGTCGCGGACTTCGTCGGGCACGAGCGCACCGGACGCGGCGCTCGATCCGAACAGGCTTCGTCCGAAGCGAGCGCCTTCTTCGTCGCACCAGTCGACCAGCTTGATTGTCACCGGCGGCACGCCTTGCGACGCGAGGCGGCGCAGCACTTCCACGCCCGCGATGACGTTCAGGCAACCGTCGAGCCAGCCGCCGTTCGGAACGCTGTCCATGTGCCCACCGATGAGCAGCGTGCGCGGCGACTTGCCCGGCAGCGTCGCCCATAAGTTGCCGGCCGGGTCGAGCTTGGTGGTAACGTTCGGAATCGCGTTCAGTTTCTCGCGCAGCCATACGCGACCCTTCATCCATGTGGGTGTGAACGCCACGCGCTGCGCGCCGTTTTCGTCGCCGGTGAGTTGACGGAGTTCTTTTAATTCATCGATCGTGCGCTGTGGAGAAAGGGCGGACATGAGCGCCGAGTGTAGCGAAACGTGAACGCAAGTTGAGAGGAAAACGGGAACGGTGGACGTGGGGCTACCTTGACGTCTGAGCGTTGCTCGATCGCCATTGAACGCGTCGGTTCGGATCACACGTCAATCCTTCGCGTTTGATTGAGCGCCATCACACGCCTACCGTCTCCCTCCCCGTTGTCGTCTGGAGTACGTGAAGTGACCACCGAAGAACGATCGATTGCCAGAGAAGTGTCGGCCGTCGAATCGCAAGCCGTTTCTGGCGCGCCGACGACCGATCGCCGGTTCGTCGTGGCTGCCCTCATGCTTGTGATGGTGCTGGCGTCGATGGAGATGACCGTGACCAGCACGGCCATGCCGACCATCATCGGCGAGTTGCGCGGCCTCGAGCACTACTCGTGGGTGGCGTCGCTCTACCTGCTCGCAGCCACCGTGACGATGCCGTTGTATGGACGCCTGGCCGACGTGCTCGGGCGGAAACGCGTGATCGTCGGTGCGGTGGTGATCTTCACGGTCGGCTCGGTGCTGGCGGCGTTGTCGCACAGCATGGTGCAACTGATCCTGTTCCGCGGCCTGCAAGGACTCGGCGCCGGCGGCATCATGCCGGTCGTGCTGACGATTCTCGGCGATCTCTTCACGCTGAAAGAGTGCGCGAAGATGCAGGGCCTGTTCAGCAGCGTGTGGGGCTTGAGTTCGCTCGCGGGGCCGGCTCTTGGGGCGGGGCTGGTGCACACGCTTGGTTGGCGTTGGGTGTTCCTGGTGAACCTGCCGTTCGGCGCGCTCGGATTGCTGGTGCTGTTCTGGAAGTATCACGACCGGCAGAAGCCGCACTCGACCGTGATCGACATCGTCGGCATTGCGCTGGTGACGGCCGCCAGCACCAGCCTGCTTGCGCTCGTCTCGCGCCTCGGCCCGGACGGCTGGGGCTGGCCGATGATCGCGGTACTGCTGAGTGTGTTCGTTGTCGGCGCGATTGTGTTTTTCCTGCACGAGCGCAAGACGACGAACCCCGTGATGTCGCCCGGGCTGATGGCGCAGCGCGACATCCTCGTGCCGATCATTGCGATGGCGCTGTTCGGCGCGACGTTCCTGAGCCTCGACACGTACGTGCCTTTGTACGTGCAGGGCGGCCGAGGCGGCGGCGCGACGGCTGCTGCGGCGGTGGTGACGCCCGTCATGATGACGTGGGCGCTGTCGAACATGCTCTCCGCGCCGTTGCTGGTGCGTTGGGGCTTCCGTGTGACGGCGCTATTGGCGCGACCCTGATCGTCGTCGGCATGCTGGGCCTGTTCTGCGGCGCGTACTTCACGTGGCCCAGCGGCGTATTGACGGCCGTGCTGGCCATCACCGGTTTCGGCTTCGGCTGGAGTTCAATGAGCTACCTGCTGTCGGCCCAGAACGCGGTCGGCTGGCAGCAGCGCGGCATCGTCACCAGCAGCGTCAGCTTCTTCCGAACGATCGGCGGGGCGGTGGGCATTGGCCTGCTGGGCGCGAGCTTCAACATGCTGGGCCGATCGAACTTCGAGAAACTGAAGGCTGAGGGCGTGCCCGTCGCTGCGGCGCTCGACCCGCATCAGCAGGCGATGATCCCCGAGTCAGCGATGGCGATCGTCCGCGAAACGATCTCGTCCAGCCTGCTCTGGGTCTTCGCGGCGATGCTGCTGATCTCGGTAGCGCTGTTTGTTGTCACGTGCCTGATGCCCAAACGCCCGAAGCCCGATGCGGAACACGCGAAGCCCGCCCCCGAAGACGCGGCGGCGTGAGCCCGATAACCCTGAACTCCCCAAGTCATTCCGTGGCGCACCGATACAGAGGATGTGTCGGTCTGTTACGAACGAACTCAGGAGCAGGGCATGTTGACTCGATTGACGATCCGCGCGGCCGTGGCGACCGTGCTGGCGTACGCATCCGTGGTGGTGGCCAATGGCGCCAGCGCCGACCCGTCGCCCGGTGTCGATGCCGTCCTCCAGAAATTGAAGCAGGGGAATGAACACTTCGTGGCCGGCGAACTCGCGCCGGTGGATGTGGGTGCCGACCGGCGCCTTGCGCTGTTCCACGACGGCCAGCACCCCATCGCCACGATCCTGACCTGTGCCGACTCGCGCGTGCCGCCTGAACTCCTGTTCAACGCCGGCCTGGGTGAACTGTTCGTGGTCCGCGTCGCCGGCAACGTGGCCGACACCGACGAGATCGGCACCATCGAGTACGGCACCGGCCACCTGCACACGCCGCTGGTAGTCGTGCTGGGCCACACGAAATGCGGCGCGGTGACGGCCGTCGTCAAGGGCGACAAGGTCGGCGGGTCGCTGCCGAAGCTGGTCGATAACATCGTGCCGGCCGCCACCGCCGCCAAGCAGCAGCACCTCGAAGGCGATCGTCTCATCAACTCGGCCATCCGCTTCAACGTCCGTCAGGCACAGCAGGATCTGCTCGTCCATTCGGAAGAAGTGCGCGAAC
This sequence comes from Tepidisphaeraceae bacterium, assembly GCA_047600945.1. Taxonomy (GTDB): domain Bacteria; phylum Planctomycetota; class Phycisphaerae; order Tepidisphaerales; family Tepidisphaeraceae; genus JASGKC01. Next base: position 1,505,048 of record JASGKC010000001.1, read on the forward strand.
TGGTGAAGGAAGGGAAGGTCCGGCTGGTCGGCGCGGTTTACGACATTCATAACGGCACCGTGAGTTGGCTGGGCGAGCATCCGAACCAGTCGAAGCTGATCGAAGACCCGGAGAGTGCGGGCAAGCCGCAGGACGGCGTCGCCAGCGCCGACGAACATGCCGGCACCGAACTGACGAAGCCCGACGAGGCCGAGAAGCCCGCCAAGGCCGGGTCCGGCGTCGATCCGACACCCGAGCCGGGCGAGAAGGGGCATGACCCAAAGGACGAGCACGGAGCGAAGGCGAAGTCGTCGGATGAGCATGGCGCGAAGGACGCACATGGCGCGAAGGACGCACATGGCGCGAAGTCCGAATCGGCAGACGAACATGGCGGTAAGTCTGAGCACGCGTCGAGCGATGAGCATGAAGCAAAGTCGGAACACGGTGGGAAGGACGAACACGGTGCGGCCGACAAGCACGGTGCCGGCCATAGCGAACTCGAGAACGGCCACACCAAGCCGCTGACCGGTGAGGAGAAGAAGGCCGAGGAGCCGCACGTATCGGCCGCCCAGAAGCAGGGCTGGATGCTCCCGGCCGCGATGGGTTTGGGTGGGGCGGCGTTGTCGGGCGGGGCGATATTCTACCTGAAGGGTCGATCGCACGCCCCGAAGGCAGCGGCGCATGGGAAGCCGGAATCACACGAAAAGGCCGAATCACATGAGAAGGCCAATGCCCCCGCGCCGGCCGCCAGTGATGCAGCGCCGTCGCACTGATCCGCCAATTCGCGGCCATTTCGGATCGAGTTGTCTCCGCGTGTCGGCTCGCCAGAGCGGATCGATCGGATTGCACTCGGGAGTCTCCCGAGGGTAGCGTTCCAATAATGGTGAAGTTTTCAGGACCGATCGGACGATGAAAACGCTGTCGTCCGGTATTCGGCCGCGCGGGCGTTGAGTCTGCCCGCGGCCGAGGCCCGAACGACTCCCCTCTCGTGGCCCTGGAAGAGCAGGACCGGGAAACAGGAGCTGCCAGCCGCCGACCATGGAGTGGTCGCGGCGACGCCAGACGCGATCGGCTCGCCTCACGCCGACCGCGCGAAACGGGATCAAGGAAGGTCTGCCGATGCGAACGATCGCGATCATCAATCAGAAGGGCGGCTGCGGCAAAACCACGACCGCCATCAACCTCGCGGCCTGCCTGGCGCGCATGGGCCAAAAAACCCTGCTGCTGGACATGGACCCGCAAGGTCACTGCGCCGTCGGCCTCGCGGTGCCCGAAGAACAGATCGAACGCTCGATCCTCGACGTGCTCATCGAGCCGCAGGACCAGGGCCACTACGGCCTGGGCAAGCCGGCGCAGCTCAATGAAGTCGTCTGGCAGATCGCGACCGACTTCGACCTCGCCCCCAGCAACATCCGCCTGAGCGCCTTCGAGCAGCTCTTCGCCGGCCGACCCGGTCGCGAAGATCGCCTCGCCAAAGCGCTCGCCACCGTTCAAGACAACTACGCCTGGTGCATCATCGACTGCCCGCCCAGCGTGGGCCTCATCACCTTCAACGCGCTGCGCCTGCGACGAAGTCGTGGTGCCCGTCGAGACCGGCTACTTCAGCCTGCACGGCCTTGCGAAGATGATGGAAACGCTCGAAGAGATGCGCGAGCGCTGCGACCAGCAGATCAGCATCCGCGTCCTCCCGACGCTCTACGACACCCGCACCAAGCTGGCCCGCGAAGTGCTCAGCGAGTTGCGGGCGAAGTTCCGTGACTACCTGATGGAAAGCACGGTCAACTTCAACACCAAGCTCAAGGAAGCCGCCAGCTTCGGCCAGCCGATCACGGAATACGATCCCGGCTCGCGCGGCTACAAGGATTTCGTCAACCTCTCGCGCGAACTCATGGGCCATCGCCCGGTGGACGTCGAAGCCACCAGCAACGAACGCCTTTCGCGTCCCGCGGAACTCGTGCAGCGGGCTCGGCAACTGGCCCAGCTCACGAACTTCAAGTTCGGCCGCAACGGCAACACCAACCCGGCCGCCGCGAGCGACGCCGTCCTCTCGCTGTCGACGCCCGCCGTCACTGTCGAGACGCGCAATGCCGAGCACCACGAAACCGCGCTGCACCCGCCGATGCGCAACTCGGCCGGCCAGCTCGTGCCGGATCGCGCCCCGTCGAACCCAGCCGAAATGCAGGCTCGCATCGACGAGTTCTACAGCATCCTCCGCGACCCCGACGGCGTCACCTTCCAGGCGAAATTCGACGAGGCCGCCCACGTGGCGATCGCCGGCGACTTCAACAACTGGTCGGCTATGAGCACGCCGCTGGCGCAGGTGAAGCCCGGCACGTTCACGGCCAAGGTCACGCTCAAGCCCGGCCGGTACCGCTACCGCTTCATCGTCGACGGCCGCTGGGTCACCGACCCATTCAACAAGTACGTCGAAGCCAACCAGTTCGGCGAACTGAACAACGTGGTGGAAGTGGAATGAACTTCCGATTGCCGATTTCCCATTTCCGATTTGGGAACGCGCAGCGCATCTTTCTTTAAATCGGAAATCGGCAATTGGAAATAGGCAATCGGCCCAAGGCAGGAAGCCATGTCCGACACTCCCTCCAACCGTCCGCTCAGCGAGATCAGTCACCTGTTTCTCAGCAGCCTGCGGGAGCAGGCTCAGCAGGGACGCACGACTCGCCCGCAACGCATTCCGCCCGGCGCGCCGCGGCCCGAGCCGACGCAGCAGCCGCCCATCGACGAGGCCGATCTGCGCCTCAGCACCGATCTCACCGAGGACGAGCTTCGCCAAGTCGCGTCTGATGAAGAAGCGCAAGCTGACGAAGCCGTCCTTTCCGAAACCGCGCGGCGCCGCATGACCGCCGTCGTCGGCACACACCTCAACGGCCACCTGTCCGATCGCGTCCTCCAGTACGCCGCCCACGTCGCCATGGATGGCGAGAAGCGGCTCGGCGTCATTCACGTCGATGCGGGCGAGTTCCGTCTCACTGTCGTCGAGCCGGGCGAACCCGTCCCGAACGACAGCGCCGAGGTCGACGAACTCCTCGACGGCCGGCGTATGGCCGAGGCGCTGCTGGAACTGAATCACGACGTCGACCGCTGGCTGCTGATCCTTCCCGACAACCGCTGCGCCGAGTCGCGCACGCTGATGCGGATGGTCGACGACTGGCTGCTGCTGAGCACGTGCGACCACGACGGCATCGTCGCGGGCTATCGCGCCCTCAAGAGCCTGGCCGACGGGCCGAAGGCGCCGCTCTCGATCGCGCTGCTCGACGCCACCGACGCCATCGCCGGCCGACGCGTCTTCTCGAAGCTGGCCGGCGTGTGTCGGCAGTTCCTCGACTGGGACGTCGAAGCCGATCGCGCCGCCCCGACCGTCAGCGCCGCCCAGGCGATGGTGCAGACCGTGCTCTGGTGCCGATCCACCCGCGACAAGGCCATGCTCGCCGCGGCCCCGCAGTGGCGCGTGCTCCAGGACTTCCTCGAAATCGAACCCGACCAGGACGCCGACGACGCACACTTCGGCACCTCCATTTCCGACGCCGGCACCGAGCCGGTCATCATCGAATCGAACGCGTCGGAACTGCCGCCGCCCAAGCGGTCGGCCCAGCCGGTCGCGAATCTCTCGATCCCATCGATCGCCGCGCCGCGTGCGAACGCACAGGCGCCCGCGATCGAGCAAGCCACTGTTTCCCCCATGACGATCACACCCGCCGCCACCGACAACGTCCTCAGCGAAGTGATCGAACTGCCCGCCGGCGCGTCGGTGCTGAGCGCCGTGCTCAGCCGCGACCCCGGCCTCATCGCCACGCCGGTGACGGCGCCGATGTGCGTCGGCTCGACGGTGGCCGTGTCGCGCGACGGCGCGCTCACGCTGGTCGCACAGGCGGGCACGGGCTTGGCCGGCCTCGGCACGATCGCGTCGGCCGTCAGCTGGCTGGAAGCCTCGCGTGGCCTGATCGCGATGGCGATGCCGCAGCTTCGCATCGACGCGACCGCCGCCATTCGCGTGCACCTGCTGGTCGAGCACGCCGATCGCGATGCCGAGGCGCTCAAGCCGCTGGTGACCAGCGACAAGGTCGCCGTCCAGACCTACCGCAAGCTCCGCTGGGGCCAAAAGACCGGCCTGCTGCTGGAAGCAGCCTGAGCCGAATCCTCACGATCAAGGAAGGAACGACGCCCGGGCCACGCTCGGGCGTTTTCGTTTGCGCTCGTCGCGCTTCGCGCAGGGTGGGCTTCGGCCCATCGCGATCTGGCCACGGTCAAATCATTGAGAACACTGAGGCCATAGAGCACAAGCGCTAAAGTGGCCAGGATTCGATGTGTGCTACGCCATCGTTGAGCCTCTTGTTCCTCCCCCTCCTGAGGCCGGCCCCTTTTGAGTTAGGGAGGTTCAAGGCTGCCGATGCCATGTGGCATCATGACTTGATGCCTTCATGGAGGCAGCGGCGAACGCTCCCATGACTACGCGCGGCGCACGATCCCCGAGGGTGAGTTGCGACGACAAGAACGGGGGCTTGTAGTAACAATGCGCCACGTGAGCAATCCGCGACACGGCTGCTGCTCTTAATGGCGTTGCTGATCGAACAAACCCTTTATGCCCTTCTCCGCTACCGCCCTAAAGGTTCGGGCGCTCAGTCCGCCGAGAAGCGGGTCATTCTGTTGCGTGCCTCAACGTGTCGTCTTGTCTAGAATCATCGGCCATTCAGTTCGTCTCTTGCAGGAGTTCGTTTTTCGCCATGTCTCAACCGACTTCGATTTCACCGGAAGCGCAAACGCGCATCGATCAGTTCCGCGCGGCCACCGAGCGGAACCCGACCGATCCGCTCGGCTTCTTCAGCCTCGGCCGCTCGCTCGTGGATGCGGGTTTGTACAACGACGCAGTGCTCGCGTTGCAGCGGGCGCTGGCGCTCGATTCGAAGCTGAGCCGCGCGTATCAGCTCTTGGCCAAGGCGCAGCTTGGATTGCAGCGTCGCGATGAAGCGATCAAGACGCTCAACGAAGGCGTAACGATCGCTCATCAGCGCGGCGACATGATGCCGAAGAATGAGATGATCGCCATGCTCCAGGAGCAGGGCGAAAAGCCGCCGGAATTTTTTGTGCCCGGCAGCACGCAGATCGGCGAAGGCCAAGTGCTCGACGCCCGCACCGGCCGCGTGGGTCCGCGTCTGCCGAAGCCGCCGTTCCGAAACAAACTCGGGCAGATCATCTACGACAACGTCAGCGTCGAGAGTTGGAAGGAATGGATCGGCATGGGGACGAAGGTCATCAACGAACTTCGTCTGCCGTTGCACGACCCGGGCGCGCAACGCGTGTTCGATCAGCACATGGTGGACTTTTTGAATTTGCGCGAGGCATGCGAGCGCGAAGGCGTTAAGCTCTGAGTGTCGGAACACATCGAGGTTTTCGTTCGCGTCAGAGCGGTGTGTGGTATGGCCTGCGTCGGAACGTCGCGTCACCAAGGTTTTGTTTGACCGGCGACGCCCCGCGCGGACAAGATTCGCAAGTCGAAAGTCGATGGCGTCGCTTGAGCGTGTCGTCGACATCAGACGTAGTCAGCGAGGTTCGCCATGAAGCAATGCTTCCACACGATCATCAAGCCGCGTTCGGATGGTTGGTTCGTCGGCTGGGTCGAAGAAATGCCGGGCACGGTAACGCGGGCGCGGTCACTCGATGAGTGCCGCGCCAAACTGCGCGAGAGCCTTCAGATTATGATCGAGACGCATCGCTCCGAGGCGCGGATGTTCATGGACCGCACCTGCCTCCAGGAGATGCTCGAAGTCGAAAGCGACGAAGCCAACGACGCGATCGTGTTTCACTGACGCGAAGCGGTTGGTTGGGATCCGGGTCTTCCATTCAGACACCGGTTTGATGGGACGAACAATCTACCTGTGCAATGCGCCCCGAGGATGTCGGGGCGTTTTCTTTTGTGGCTGTGTCAGCTCAATCGAACGCGCGTTCGAGCGTAAGCGCGTCGTGCAGTCGGCGGAGGTAATCGGATGCCGCGATCTCGATACAGCCAAATCGGCGGAGGTGTTGGGTGACCGCCTGCGTATCGAGCAGGACGAACTTCCGTTCGTTCAACCGATCGACCAGCGCCGCCAGTGCCACTTTGCTGGCGTCGGTGATGTAGTGGAACATCGATTCGCCGAAGAACACGCCCCCCATCGCAACGCCGTACAGGCCGCCAGCGAGTGCGCCGTCCTGCCAGGTTTCAACGCTGTGGGCGAAGCCCATTTCGTGCAGACGGACGTAGAGGTCGATCAGGTCGCCGCTAATCCACGTGCCTTCCTGACGGTTCTTGCGACAGCCTTCCATCACGGCGCGGAAGTCGGTGTTGACGCGAATATCGAATGCGCCGCGCCGGATCGTTTGGCGCAGGGAGCGCGGGCACTGAAAGCCGTCGAGCGGAAGGATGCCGCGCGGGTCGGCGGTATACCACCGGATGACCCCCAAGTCATCAGCCATCGGAAAAGCGCCTTGGGCGTAGGCGCTGAGGATGGTCTCCGGCGTGATCGCGAGCACCGGGCGGATTGTAGCCGTGACCGGTGCGGTGATCCTGCAAAGCGCGAGAATTCCGACATGCCTCTAGAGAAGCCGGTCACGCGGATTTGCAGGCTGGTTCAAGGGAAGCGAATCCCCGGCTGCTCACAGTCTTCCCTGGAAGTACAGCTGCACCTGCGCCATCTGCTGCGGCGTAAGCACCGCTTTCACGGCGTTGGCGCGGCGTGTGAAATCGTCCTTCAAGGTCTGGCGCTGCTCGGCCGTGAGCTGCCGCATCGCATTCAGTAGCTCGGTGTCGAGCTGTTCGTTGTTTCTCAGGACGACCGGACCGGCGGGCTGCGTTGTGCCGGGACGGGAGGTCAGCAACGGACGGGTCAGTTCGGCGATGCGATCGGTGACGTTCGGCGCATTGACCAGCGCCGGGTTTGGCGCGAGGTCGCGGAGTGTCGCGAGCTGCTGTTCGGTGAGGGCGGGGTCGAGGTTCGGGCCGCGGCCCAGGAGCATGCGGTTGCGGAGTTGCAGCCACATGCGCTGCTCGGGCAGGTCGGAGCCGTTGTAGCCGAGGACGACATCGACTTGGCCGGCCGCGCCGCGGCGCCGCGAGACTTCGGCAGTGGCACCGGCCTGCGTGATCGTGATTCGGCCCGGCTGACGCTCGACGCTGTCGGCAACCTCGACCGCCTGGTTGACGACGCGCCCGCGCGGCACCATGCCCGGCTGCATCGGCCCGCGGAAGATGCGGCCGTTGTGGTCGGCCATGAAGATGGCGCGGTTCACCTTCGGGTCGGGCGTCAGGCTGTTGGCGTCAACGGTCGGCTGAAGGAACGACCATGTCAGCGTTCCAATCAGCACCAGGAGCAGCACGGCGATGAGCGCGATCACGAGCGTTTTCTTCAACGCCTGATTCTGCGGCGCTTGCGGCGGTGCGATCGGCAGGGCGGTGTCCATGGGAACCTCGGTCGGAATTGCGGATTGCGAAATGCGGATTGCGGATTGACCATGCCGCGATCCGCCATATGCCCGGCACTCGTCGCCGTGGCACGACCGGTCAAGCGAATCTTGATCGGTCGTACGTGGGGGAGCTGAAGCCCACCCTGTACGACTTCTGACGACAGAATGGGATCCGTCTTACGGCGTTGTCGGCGCCGGCGTGTTTACCACGCCGCTCAGGCCCCAGGGGTCGAAGACGCCGTTCGACGGGTCGATCTTGCCGTTGCGTGGCAGCACGTTGCGCACGGAATAATCGAGGTAGAGGTAGTTGCTGCCCAGCTTCGCGCCGTGACGGTAGAGCTCGACCACACGGTTGAACTCGGAGTCGTTTGTGCCTTCCATGTAGTAGTCACGCACTTCGGTCTTCTTCTCGCCCGCCATGATCACATCGCTGGTGACCATCTTGCGACCTTCCTTCACGCGATTGTCGGCCATGTGCTCGTTGAGGACGTACGAATGGTACTCGGTCGGTTGAACATCGCTGGGGCAGACCAGGACCTTCGGCGTAAACGGTTCGGCACTGTAGTTGACCGTCCAGTCGAGCGGGTCGTTCGTGTTGGCCGGATAGGTCGCCGCGTTGTAGGGCAACGGCTCTTTGTACTTGATGCCAAACGCGAGCACTGGCCAGCGAAGATGGGGTGGAACGCCGGTGCCGAGTGTCGTCGGAATATTGGTAGTCGGATTGTCCGGGCCGCACGGAATCCACCAGCCCTTGTTGTTGCTGGCATAGATCTGCAGCATGTTGCCGAGTTGCTTGAGGTTCGACATGCACTTGGCCCGCTCGCCGGTGCGGCGGGCTTGGTTAATGGTCGGCATCAGGATGCCGATCAGCAACGCGATGATGCCGATCACCACCAGCAATTCCACCAGCGTGAAGCCGGACCGACGCAACGACGGCAAGTCATGTTTCATGGGCAATTCCCGTAAACGGCAACGACATGTCGCCCCAAACCCTCTAACGGAACCGACGCCAGTTTATTGGATAGACGCGCCGGCGTCAGCGCGGTTTCACTTCCCTGCGGAATCAGTTTGGATCAGATTCTCGGCCGACAGCTTCGCTTCCCAACCGAGGTGCTCCAATGCCTTACGACAATCGAGCGGGGCGGCCAGCTCAGGCCAGTCGGCCGGCAGGGGCGGGCTGCCCGGATAGTGCGCCGCGATGCGGTCTCGCAGCGGAATCGTCCCCATGATCCGACGCGCACAGGCGTTGTACACCTCAAACCCCGGCCTGCCCCGCGCGATGGCGCACTCGATCGCCCGGACCGCGTCGTCCATCAGCAGGTACGTCCAATACCCCTCCGCGAAGTCCTTGCCCGAAGTCTCGTGCCAACCACGCAGATGTTTGGCACCCATCGACACAACGACCGGAAATCGAAACGCGCTGACCCCCAACCCGTGGCGACGAGAGACGAAACTGCTGTAGGTCTCATTTGCCATCTTCGATGCGGCGTAGGCGTTGATCGGCTTGACAGGCTCGATTTCGTCAAACGGCAACCGGGACGGCCAGACGTTTGCGGGCATCGGGCCGCGCCACATTCCCCACAGGCCGTAGACCTGACAGGTGCTGGCGTAGACCACGCGGGACACTTTCAGATCGACCGCGCTCTGGAGCACCGACGCATGAATCGCCGTGTTGATCGAGAAGCACGCCTCGGGCGACGGCGCGTTATTCGCGTTCGGGATTTCGCCGAGGTGAACAATCACGTCGCAGCCGTCGAATGCGGGGAAGCAGGCCGAGCGATCGACGAGATTCGCCTGCACGAATCGGCCCGGTCGTTCGGCCGGCACGCGCTGATCGACGCCCACGACCTCGTGTCCGGCCTCAACGAGCCGACGCCACACGTTCATCCCGATCGATCCAGCGCACCCCGTGACGGCGATCCGCAGCGGTTTGGGATAGGCGATCGCGTCGACAGGCGAGCTCATGACGGCAGGGTAGTCGAAGGAGGGAGCGGAATCGATTGGGCCTGCCGGATGGCGAATCGTTTGTCGCGCGACGCCCTCACCCCGGCCCTCTCCCGGAGGGAGAGGGGGAGGCCTCGCCGATACGATCGATCGTGATCGTGTCGCCCGAGCAGGTAATGCGGTGATGCGTGCCGACATCGGGTTCGGCGAGATCGATCAGACGCTGCGTGTGACGTTGGCCATCGACTTCGACGGTCAGTTCGATCGGGCCCGGTTCGGTGAGGACGAAGCGGTGGACAGTCGACGCGGCCGACGGTTCGAGCTTGTCGAACTGGACGCAGGTCTTCGGCGCATCGACCTGAACGATTTCCAGCGTGTGCGGGCCGGTGTTCAATACTTCGATCGTGTGCAGACGGGCGATGCGTCGCGCGTAAACGACGCCGACGGTCAGCACCAACGCGAGCGGAAGCCACCAGGCGAGCCACTCCCGATAGAGCGCCCATCGCGATGCGTCGGGCGGGATCAGCATCTGACGGCCGATCGTCGACGCCAGTGCGATGACGAGTGCGAGCAGGACGATCAGCGTCACCAGCTTCCACATCAGGGCGGTGCGCCGGCTCAGCGTGAGCACGAGTGCCACGAGCCACAGCACCAGCACGCCGATCGCGAACAGCCCGGCGCCCGTGAGAAGTTTGCCGAGGGTGGGATACCACATGACGAGATCAGGCGTACGCGTTGGCCGGCGTGCCGAGGCGAGCGACGACGTCGGCCGCCCCGCGGAGCTTCTGACCGACCTTCACGTCGACCACGGGGTTCAAATGCTTGGCGATGGTGAGTTCGGTGCGCGAGCCGAACTTGATCAGACCGAGCCGCTCGCCGGTCTTGAGCACGTCGCCCGGCTTGGTCGTGCAGACGATGCGCCTGGCGATCAGCCCCGCGATCTGCCGCACCACCGCGATGGGGCGTCCCATGGCGATGTCGCCGAGCAGGATCGTGTTGCACTCGTTGTCGGTGCTGGCCTCGCCGTGACGCAGGGCGCTTTTGAACGTGCCTTTCTTGTAGGTGATGTCGAGCACCTTGCCTTCGAGCGGCGCGCGATTGATGTGGACGTTGAAGACACTGAGGAAGATGCCGATCCGCACCGCCGGCCCGCCGATGAGCGGGTCGTTCTCGACGTCGGTCACGTCGGTCACCAGCCCATCCGCCGGCGACACGACGACGCTGCCAGTCGGGATCGGCCGTTCAGGATCGCGGAAGAACGCGAACAGCCAGACGATCACCGGCACCGGCACGAATGCCAACGGCCACCACAGCCAACCCAGCACCGCCGCCAAGGCCAGCAGCAGGATCGTGCCGACGATCATCTCTTTCGTCCCGTGCGCACTCAGTTTCATCACAGGCGAGTGTATGTCGCCATTTGATGAATGGAAACGACACAAAGGCGCGAAGCGGAACACGAAGGCTCAAAAAGAGAGGAGCCTCTGCCAGATTGGATCTTTGTGATCTTCTTCCTGCCTTCGCGACTTGGTGTCGTTCTCCCTATGCTTCCGGAATGCGGTCGCTCCGTCTGCCGACGATTCAGAATTGGGCCTGTCACAGTTGCGGCGATTGCTGCCGCGACCTCGACGTCCGCGCCACGCCGGCCGAACGCGAGCGCATCCTGAAGTTTGACTGGGCCGCGCCCGCTGGGGGCAAGACAGAGGATTCCATCCGCGCCACGCCTTCATCGTTCATCGACAAGGGCAAAGACTTCCGCCTCGCTCGCCGTGCCGACGGCGCGTGTGTCTTCCTCGATTCGAACCGGCGCTGCGCGATCCATGCGCGTTTCGGCGAAAAAGCCAAGCCGCTTGCGTGCCGGTTGTACCCGTTCGAGTTCACGCCCGTGGGCGAAACGCAGGTGAGCGTCAGCCTGCACTACGGCTGCCCGACTGCCGCGCGCGGCCAGGGCAGACCCATTGCGATGCAGCAGGGCGATCTGCGCTCGTTGCAGAAGGAACTTGTCGAGCGCGACCGCACCATCGAATCGGAAGTGCTCCCACCGGCCGTCAGTCCGCGCGAACGGCTCACCTGGGCCGAGACGCTGCGGATCACGCAGGCGCTGGACGATTCGCTGGTCGACGACGGTCAGACGCCGCTGGCGATGCGACTCATCCGCGCCCGATTCATCGTCCGCCTGCTCGAACAGGCCAACTACGCGAAGGTGCGCGGCGAACGGATCGACGATCTGCTCGAAGTCCTCCGCACGGCCAGCAGCGCCGAGGTGCCGGCAACGCTCGACGACGTGCCGCTGCCCGATCGCACGGCGTGGTTGGAACTGCGCTCGCTGGTGGCGCATCTCTCGCGCAAGGACACGCTGGCCAAAAGCTCTCAAGGCATCCGCTATCGCCTGCGGATGTTCTCGGCCGGCATCCGGTTTGCGTTCGGTCGCGGCCGCACGCCGGTGATGAACCCGCGCCTGCCGGCCGTGCCGTTCGCGGCGATGGAACAACCAACTGGCGCGCTCGCCGAAGAAGTTGAGGACGTCCTGACGCGCTACCTGCGCACGAAGATCCAGACGCTCAACTTCGCCGGCCAGGGGTTCTACGCGATGACGCTGCCGGAAGGATTCTCGTACTTGTCGCTGGCATTCGCCGCGACGCTCTACGTGGCGCGCTGGATCGCGCGGGCGAACGATCGACCCGCACCGACTACTGACGATGCAGCCAGCGCGCTATCGATCGTCGACGCTCACTTCGGCCGATCGCCCGTGTTGGTGCAGCGGCACTTCCGCGCCCGCGTGAAGTCGCTTGAATCACGCGAGCAGTTGGACGCCTTGCTGGCTTGTCTGGCCCGATGATCGGTGCCGGGCCGATACCGTCGGGGTTCCATCGCCTGATGCCGCAACCACGCCGTTCGTGCGACGCTTCGTGCACTCAAACGAAGGAGTCGCAGATGGGTGAATTGATGCTTCACACCCCCATGATCGTCGGCGCGATCGGCTATTCGATCCTCTACCTGATCTTCGGGGGCGGATTCGTCGGCGCGGCGATCATTTTTGTGCTGGCCAAGATGCTCGGGAAGTGACATGGGCGATGCCAGCACCATTGATCCTGCGGGCGGCGGCGTGCGTGTCGACATCGATCGACCCGTGCGCCGCCGCGTGCTTATCACGGGTGCGGCCGGCAACATCGGCTCGTACCTCGCCCGTGACTTTGCCTCTCGCTATGAACTGCGTTTGATGGTCAAGGATCAGGACGACGTGCCCGCGCTCAAGCCGTATGGCGAGGTCGTGTTGGCGAACGTAACCGACTTCGACTCGATGAAACGCGCCTGCGACGGCATCGACACCGTCGTGCACCTGGCCGCGTCCGCCAGCCCGGATTCGACGTGGGATTCGGTGCTCAATCTCAACCTGATCGGCACCTACCACACGTTCGCCGCAGCTAAGGCGTGCGGGTGCCGACGTGTTGTGTATGCGTCCAGTATTCACGCCGTCAGCGGTTACCCGGCCGATGTGCAAGTGAAGCCGACTGACCCGGTCAACCCCGGCGACCTTTACGGCGTCAGCAAGTGCTTCGGCGAAGCCCTCGCCCGCTACATGGCCGAGCAGGAGGGCTTGAGCTGCATCGCGATCCGCATTGGCGCGTTTCAGCCGCTGTCATCGGCGGAAGATCCGTCGGGCGTTTCTATCCTCGACGCGTTCGTCAGCGAGCGCGATCTTGCCCAGCTGATCCAACGCTGCATCGACGTCGAGAACCTTCGCTTCGCGATCTTCAATGGCCTGAGCGGTAACCGATTCAACCGGCTGGATATTTCTAGCGCCCGCGAACTGCTCGGCTACGCGCCGCAGGACGATGCGACCCGTCTCAACGCAGTCGTCAAAGACGCGCAGCTGTCCGAGAAGGTCAAGGCGCACAGCATGCAGGACGAGAGCCAGAAATCCGGCCTGCGCGAGACGATCGGCCAGGGATGACACCGCTCATGCCGGGCACGTTCCCGTTGACTCACCTCTGAAGAGCGAAACGCTGTTTGGCTGAAGCAGCAGCGCACTTGGCCAGCCCGTGCCGATCTTCAGCATCCACTCCAAACCCACTTCAAGGAACGGCCCCGGGTCGGGCACCTGGGTGCTGGTCAGGCTCGGGATGAGGTAGCGCGCCAAGCCTTCATCGCACGGAGCGCAGACGGAGATGTCCTGCCCGACGCGCAGCCCGGACTCGTGGAACGCGCGCATCACGCCGACGGCCGAGTACATCGTTGTCGCAATGACGGCCGTGAAGTCAGGCTTGCGTGCTTGCAGGAACTTCGATACGACTTCGTGCGCCTTGGTAAGCGCGTCGTCCATCGGCTTGACGGGTTCGTTAATCAGTCGGCCGTGCATCTTTCGATCCGATTGCCACCGCTGAATCTCGGCCAGTCGTCGCTCGATGACGTCGTCCACGGGCTGCGTGTTCAGGCACGCGATGCGCTCGTGGCCCAGCTTGACGAGGTGGTCGAGCAGGTCGCGCAGGTGGACGGGCGGGCAGAGTTCAATCGAACGGATGCCGTGCTTGGTCCAGTCGCAGTCGAGCGAGACGACTGGCGTGCGTGATTCACGGAAGCGTTCCATCATCGCATCGGGCACGGGGGCCGAGCTCGGCAGGAGGAACACGCCGTCGAAGCTGTCGAGCGTCTCGGCGATGACCGGGTCGTTCCAGTGCACGAAGTCGACCTTGCGCAGCCGTGCTTCGAACTTGGTGCAGGTGTGGGCGAGGCTCGCGCGCCACAGTTCAAACTCGGCTGATACGAAGGCGGGCATCAGCAACGCGATCTGCGGCTGCGACTTCGACGAAAGCGCCTGGCGATTCACGATCAGCCGGCCGTTGGGCTTACGGATGAGCAGCCCTTTCTTAACGAGTTGGAGGATGGCCCGGCGCGCGGTCATCCGGCTGACGCCCACCTCCGAGGCGAGGCGGGCCTCGGCGGGCAGTTCCTTCATGGCATAGTCGCCGAAGCGGATGCGCTGCTCGATCAAGGCACAGATGGATTCGTACTTCACCATAGCTAGACCATTCGCGTGTCGACGACGCTGTGAGCGGACACGAAACCTGTATCGATGCCGGCTTGGCGGATGGCGTCCGTCGGCGATAGCCATTGGAAGGCGGCCGGTTTACGAATTCCAGTTCGCCACGTGGTGACCACATGAAGCAGGGCTGTATGAACATCATTGGTAATTTTTAGGTAGATAATTTGTACAACAATGGTATAAGTTGGTCGGCGGTTCAGCAGGTACGAAGCGGATCGGCTTGCGTTGGCCGGCGAGTGTTGCTTTGTCGGATCGGAGGATCTGCCGGCAATGCTGATTCGGCACTCACTTCGGTTGGATGTGGAAGGAATGAAGCGTGGCCCCCTGGGTTGTGCTGATCGATTGCCTTGAGGGCCGCGCCCATCTGGCGCTGCCGACGCCGTGGCTCGAAGCCATGGTTGGTTCTCCGCTCGAGTCTGGCTCGGCCACGCTTTCGGGCGGCACAATGCAGCTGGCCGGTTCGGGCTCTGTGGGTGGGACTTCCGACCAGTTCCGTTACGCGTTTCAACCACTCTCCGGCGACGGGTACGTGATCGCGCGGGTGACGAGCATCGGTTCGCCCGACGCGCTGGCCGGTATCACGATTCGCCAATCGCTCAGTGCCGGCTCACCCTTCGCGCAGATGGTCGCCCGACAGGACGGCTCGACTCGCTTTCAATTCCGGCTGTCGTCCAACGCTCGCGTTTACGAACGCCCCGCGTCCGCGGCGGCGTCGTGGCTCAAGGTCACACGCATTCGGAACATGCTGACGGGCTACGCCTCCACTGACGGCCAGTCGTGGACGCAAGTCGGCACCGAGACGCTGGTGATGGGCATCGGCGTGACGGTCGGCCTGTTCGTGTCGTCGCAATCGACGGCGCAGGTGACGGGCACGTTCTCGAGCGTCGTGATTCCCCAGAACATTGTGCGCTACGGCGCTTCCGTCGATGCGGCCGACAACGTGCCCGCGATCCACGCCGC
Source organism: Tepidisphaeraceae bacterium (assembly GCA_047600945.1). Taxonomy (GTDB): domain Bacteria; phylum Planctomycetota; class Phycisphaerae; order Tepidisphaerales; family Tepidisphaeraceae; genus JASGKC01. The sequence goes on from JASGKC010000001.1 coordinate 1,520,427, forward strand.
CTTGGCCGCCAGCGCGAACAGCGGCAATGAGGTCTTTGTTCCGGCCGGCACTTTCCGAACGGCCCAGGTGATCGAACTCGCCGGTGCCAAGCGGCTGTTCGGCGTCGGTGCCTTCGGCGTCAACCCGCGCAACCCGACCGACGTCTCTGTGCTGATGTCGACCAACGTCAACGCGGCGCCGGTGCGGTTGAGCGGGTCCGGGGTGCGGCTCAGCGATCTACAGTTGTCGACGACCTACACCGGCTCTCGCCTCACTGCCGACCGCACGACCGCCGTCTACGTCGACGGAGCCAGCAACTTTGTCGTCAGTGGCGTGGAAGTCGCCAAGAGCGCGTCGGGCGGCATCTTCGTCACCCGCGGCGCTAATGGCGGCCTGATCACGGGCAATCGCGTGCACAACACGCTGGCCGACGGCATTCACATCACGAACGGCTCGTTCAATATCACCGTCGAGAAGAACGTTGTTCACACCACAGGCGACGATCAGATCGCAGCGGTGGGGTACTACGGCAAGTTCGATGCTCAAGGCAAACAGTGGGCGCCCCCGACGAACATCGTCATTCGCGACAACGCCGTGACGAACACCGGCATGGCCAACGGCCGAGGCATCGCGGCTGTCGGTGCGAAGGACGTTCTGATCGACAACAACACGATCACCGACTCGCCCGCCTCGGGCGTCATCATCGTTTCCGAAAGCGCCTACTCGACGCTGGCCGGCGACGGCATCACCGTCACGCGGAACCGCATCGTCAATCCGAACACGACCAATCTCAGCGGCGCCACCGGCAACCACGGCGGCATCTACATCGGCGGACGATCCGGGTTCCCCGTGACCAACGTCACCCTCGGCGATCCGCTTAATTCGACTCGGGGCAACACGATCACCAACGCCAAGGGAGGCGGTGTCACGATCGCCGGCTACACCTCGGGCATCCGCGTCTTCAATACCAACATCGATACAGTGACCGGCTACGGCATTCGCGCGTATGACTCGGCCAATGTCACCATCAGCGGCAACACGCTTAAGCGCATCGCGCGGCACGGCATCTACCTGCACGGCGTGAACGGGGGCACGTTTTCGATCATGGGCAACGTGCTCGAGAACATCAACACGAGCAATGCCGCCGGCAATGACGCGATTAACGTTGCGGCCAGCGGGGCGTACACGTCACTGAGCATCACGAATAACAGCTACTCCAACCCGATCGGCTACGTGGTCGATCGGTTCATCGAATGTCACTTCGCCACCGCGCTGGTGAGCGGCAACACCACCAACACGGGCAAGTCCATTTACGTCGGCGCGTGACACCACATCTTCAGGGCGTTCGACCCAGAGCGAGGATCGTCTATGGCGCAGCCAACACTTCGGCGGGCAGTTTCATGTCGTGCGGGCCGGTCAGTCGTGATCGAAACCTGCGAAATCCGGCGCCTGCTGGCGTTCGACATCACCGCTTACGGGGCGGCCACCAGCAAGCCGGACAACACCTCGTTCATCAATGCCGCGATCCAGGACGCGTTCAATTCGACCACCGACAAGCAAGTGTTCGTCCCGGGCGGGCAGTTCAAGTATCTCGGCACGATCACCATCAAGCCCGGTGTCGAACTGCTCGGCAAGGCTGACTTTGGTGGCACCAGCACACGATCGGAATTGCGCCACGTGGCCACCGACGGGCGGAACGCGAACATCATCCTCTCCGGCGACGGACCTAAGCTGCGCAAGCTCTGGATCACCAGCGCCTACGACCAGACGCAGCCTAACGCCCGCCAGCCATACGACGACACGGTCCTGGTCCGCGCCGTCGGTGCGAGCAACTACTACATCGAACGCTGTGAAATCCAGGGCGGCGCGTCGGCCGGCATCAAGAGCACCAACGCTTCCAGCAACGGCCACATCAACAGCAACAAGGTCCACGACACGCTCGCCGATGGTATTCACACCGTGCACGGGTCGCACCACATCTCGATCACGAACAACACCGTCAGCAAGACGGGCGACGACATGATCTCGGTCGTCAGTTACGACCCCACGCAAAGCACCTTCGGCATCTGCTACAGCATCACCATTCAGGGGAACAACTGCGACAACGCCCTCGGCAACAACGGCCGCGGCATTACCGTGGTGGGCGGCAACACCATCACGATCGATAACAACATCATCGCCAATGCGCCGCACGCGGGGCTGTACATCGTGTCGGAGAACACGGCCAACTATCACACATTGGGCGTGAACGGCGTCACCGTCACCCGCAACACGATCACCAACGCCAACCGCCTGAGCCTCAGCAGCCACGCCGGCATCTTCATCAAGGGACGCGACTCCACCTACCCCGTCGTCAACATCACCATCGGCAACGCCACCGACGGCACGCTTGGCAATACCGTCACCGACAGCACGGGCCAATCGGTCAGCATCAACGCGAATACCGACACCATCAAGCTGCTACGCAACACGTTCAACGGCTCATCGGGCGACGGCATCAAGGTGCTGAGTTCGAAGAATCTTCAGATCAACAACAACACGATCAAGCGCACGAACGAGCATGGCATCCACTTCCAGTCGGGCAGCACGGGCACTGTGACGGTGAACAACAACCAGTTCATCGACATCAACCGCACGAACACGGCCGCCCGGTACGTGGTGTACTTTGCGAGTCACGTGACCAGCGGCGTCCGCGTGGCCGACAACTCGTTCAGCTCGATTACCGTTACCGGAAACAGCTACACGGAAACCGTCAACTACAATGTGACGGCCTATATCTTCTACTTGGCGTACACCGCGACCGTGAGCGGCAACACCACCACTACCGGCACCCCCAACAACCCGGCATGACCATGAGCAGACTGAACGGAATCTTGTGGACCGTCGCGGCGGCGTGGCTCGGGAGCATGACGATGGCCCAGAGTCGCGCGCAGCCGACGCCAAGCGTGCAAGCCAACCTCGTCGCCGACGGCGCCGCCCCGACGAAGGGCTGGACGCTGGAATCCTCGGGCACGCCGTGGCGCATCGATCCGTCGAGCGCCACGGTGACGCCCGGTGCCGGTGGGGCGGTCGCACGCTTCACGGTGTCGAGCGACGCGGGCGGTTTCTACGTGCTAAGCGACAGTTCGATCCGGCGTGCCGACCAGACGCCCGGCGACATCGAACTGCGTGTCAGCGTGCACCAAGCCGGCGTGGCGGATGATCGCCAGCCCGAACCGGCCGTGCAGACCACGGTCACCGCTGGCGAGACGTTCGAGTTTGATTCGTTCCTGGGCTACCTGAATCCGGCTGACGCCGTCGAAGTCCGCATCGGCTCGGCAGGCGATGCGTCAGGAGATGTCACGAGCCTGAACTACTCGCTCGCACGCGTCCCTGCGATCGACGTGAGCCGGTTCGGCGACGCGACGCCCGGCTGGTCAATCATGCAGACGACAGCCGACTCATCGCCCGCCGCTCGTGCCACGGCCCGACCGGGAACGGCATTGCGGACGGTTGCCGGTCGCTCTCGAGAGGCGCTGGCCGTTTTCCGCGCGCCCCACAGCGGCTATTACGCGCTGCACGATGCGTCGGCGAAGCTGGCTACCGGTGTGGGCGAAGCACGCGTCTTCGTTGGGTTCAATGCCGTGGCGAAGCGCGTCGTGCCCTTGACAACGTCTAGTACCGCTCTGAACGCCGACCTCGGCTACGTTGCCAAAGGCGAGGTGATCGCCGTGTCGTTCGTCGCCGACGCGGACACCGACGTCTCGTTCGTTGGCACAATCGTCGAGTGGGCGCCGCGTCGTGCGCCGACCCGCGTCGTTCGCGGCAGCGACGGCTACCTCGACGTGCTCACGCCCGAATCGACCGGCCAGCCGATCGACATCCCGACGCAGCGCTGGATCGACCTCGTCCCCAGCGGCGGCGACGACCTGCCGCGGCTGCGCGAGGCGATTGCCAAGGCCCAGGCGATCGGCGGCGGTTGGGCGGGTGTGCGACTGGCTTCCGGTGCGACGTACATGATCGGCGCCGCGTTCACTGGCGGAACGATCTTCGATTTCAAGGACACGAAGCAGTTCGTCCTCGATGGCAACGGCGCGACGCTTCACATCGCATCGCCCGAGTTGCAGCGGCGTGGCTTCAACCTCTTCGTCGTTGGCGAAGGCTCGCGCGGCGTGGTGTTTGCCGACTTGACGGTCACCGCATCGTTCGTGCCGTTCACGACCGGACGGATCGTCGGCGTCACGCCCGAAAAGGGAAACACGCAGACGGTCACGGTCGAAGTGGCGGAAGGTCAGCCCGATCCGCTGAAGGACATCCTCACGAAAAGCAGAGGCGAAGGGTACGCGTACGACCCGCAGATTCCCGGTCGGCTCGGCTTCGGGACGTGGTCGCACTACCCCGGCTTTGGCGAGGACGCGCAGGTCAAGCCAACGGACAGGCCCGGCGTCTTCACGCACGCCCTCACCCGCACGGGCAGTTCACTCAACGTGGGTGACAAGTGGCTGGTGAAGAACAAGGGGGCCGGCGTCATCTACCTGACCACGCGTGGCGAAGCGCAGGACGTGACGCTGTCGAACATCGACGGCCAAGCTGCGGGGGGCGGCGCTGCGCTTCTGGGCGACGTCGGGCATCAACATCCTCAACTGCCGGTTCGAGCCGGTGGGCACGAACTGGATCAGTTCCAGCGCCGACGGCGTGCACGGCCGCGGTCGAGAAGGCGTCTGGATCGAAGACACGACGCTGCGCGGCATCTGCGAAGACATCATGAACACCTACGGCCGCACGCTGGCCGTCACGCCCGATGACAATCCGAACGACAATGAGATCCTGCTCGGCGTCTACGACAACGGCGTCCGCGTTAGCAAGGGCAAGCTCCACGATGCGGGACCCGACGACGTGCGCATGGGTGATCAACTCGTCTTCTTCTCGCCAGCGTCGGGCAAGGTGCTCGGCTACGCGCACGTGCGTGCCCGCAATGGCGAGCGCGTGACGCTCTCCGAACCCGTGCCGGGCGTTGTGCCATGGCAGGGCGACAACCCGCAGGAGTTGACGCTGGTCTACAGCATTGATTCCGTCGGCAACTTCGTCGTGCGCGACTCGAAGTTCATGGACAGCATGCGCGTCGGCATCATTGTCAAGGCTCGCGGCGGCGTGATCTGGGGCAACACGATCGAAGGCACGTCGGCACCTGGCGTGTTTGCCGCCAACGAACCCGATTGGCCCGAAGGCCCGCCTCCTTCGCACCTGTGGGTGCAGGGCAACACGTTCAGCCAGAACAACTACAGCTACATGTCACGCCATCGCGATCACCTCTTCGTCGATCCGGCCGACATCAGCGTGTACACGCGGCGCTTCCGCGATCCGAACGTCGCCGACAATCACCTTGCCTTCGTCACGCACGGACAGGCGACGAACAACCATGTGAAGCTGATTGGCAACACGTTCCACGACTGGCGCGGCATGGGCATTTCGGTGCGCACGGCGAAGAACGTGCAGATCGAGAACAACGTCTTCCTGCCGCCCGTGCAGGATGAGATGCTGCGAGGCACGCTGAATGAAGACCCCGCGTCCACAGCGGACGGCACGGGACGCTACGCCGCCATCTTCCTCGACAGCGTTGACGGCGGAAGGATCGCCCGCAACACCGCGATCGGCCTGCCCGCGGGTGACGCTCTCGTGGCGCGTGCGACGGGCGTGACGCACCTTGATGAAACGCAGAACAATAAACTCGACGCGATGCCCGCCGCCGAGGTGTCGTTCAGTTTCTCCGAGTGGTTTGGCACGACGAGCGCCAGCGGCGTAACCCTGGACGGCGCGACGCATGTGGCCGGCAGGCTTGGGGCCGGTTTGTGGTTCGATGGGAAGCAAGCGCGGGCCGAGTGGAAGTCGACAGACGGGACAAATCCGACCTCGTCGAACGCGCTCACAGTGTCGTTGTGGGTTCGAACTGAGGCGGGCGGCGCGAAGACGCAAGTGATTTATACGCAGGGCGACGTGACCAGCGGTCTGGTGATCGCACTCGATGACGGCCGGCTGATTGCGGGTGTGTGGCAGGACGGACGCGGTGCGTGGCTCGACCTCGGGCCGGCCGGCGATCGCGTGTGGACGCACGTGTCGCTCGTGTGCGACGGCCCCACTCGTGAGCTGCACGGCTACGTGAACGGGCGCGAGGTCGCGAGTGCCAAGTCGGGCGTGCCTTCGCAGTTCGGCTCGGTCGCGTCGGCCGTGTTCGGCGGTGCGTCGAAGTCGCCCGTGCGCATCGCCAGCGATCGTCAGATCAACGCCGGTGGCAGCTCGTTCCGCGGGACGATCGACGAGTTCCGACTCTTCCGTCGTGCCATCTCGGCGCCGGAAGCATCGATCTTGGCCCTGCGCCGGCCCGAATGATCGATGTTGCGCAACGATCGAAGGAAAGATGAAACGATGCTTCGCATAGGAATCTGCGGTTGTGGCGGCATCTCGCACATTCATGCCGAGTGCCTGGCGGTGATGAAAGAGGAAGGCTTGGCCGAACTGGTCGCTGGTGCGGAGGTGCACGCGGGCCGGCGTTCGGCGTGGCACGAGAAGTGGCGGGTGCCGGTGTATGAATCCCTCCGGCAGATGCTGGCCGAGCGTGGCATGGACGCCGTGATCGTCACCAGTCCTAGCGGCCTGCACGCCGAGCACGTCATCGAAGCCGCGCGGGCTGGCGTGCACGTGCTCTGCGAGAAGCCGCTGGATGTCCGCCTCGATCGTGCCGACGCCGCCATCGGCGCGGTGCAGGCCGCGGGCGTCATGCTCGGCGGCGTGTTCCAGCAGCGTTTCAGCCCGGGGCCGCAGAAGGCGAAACGTGCGGTCGACGCCGGCGCGTTCGGGCGTATTGTCTCTGTCCACTGCGAGACGCCGTGGTATCGGAATCAGTTGTACTACGACCAGGATGCGTGGCGCGGCACGTGGGCACTGGACGGCGGCGTGCTGGGCAACCAGGCACCGCACATGATCGACCGCATGATGTGGCTCGGCGGCGAGATCGAACAGGTCCTGCACGCGGAACTTCGGCCCAGTCTAGAGCGATCCATCGAAGGCGAAACCGTCGCGGCCGTCATCGTGCGGCTTGCCAGTGGCGCGATCGGCACGATCACCGCCACCACGCTCGCCTATCCCGGCCTGCCGCAGCGAGTGGTGGTCTGCGGCACCGATGGCTCGTGCGCCTTCAGCGGCGACGATCTGACCTTCTTCTCGACGCGCGAACCGTTCGAGGCGACCGACTCGGTTGCCGGCTCCAATGCTGTGACAGAAGCCGGTTCGGGCGTGGCGAATCCGCTCTCGATCGGCGCAGGGGCATTTGGACAACATCCGCGATTTCGTCGAAGCGGTGCGCGATGGTCGCGAACCGAAGGTGACCTATCACGACGCTCGCCGCTTTACCCGCGCGCTGAACCGGATCTACCGGCAGGCTGGCATCACCGCGTTCCAGTGATGTCACTCACTCACTCACGCGGCAGCGCAGGATGAACTCGCCCGGCTCGTGCGTGCCGCGCAAGTGCGGAATCATCGTGCGCGGGAAGAGCAGGTTCTGGTTCGGCTGATCGTGCGTGTACGCGGGCGTGCGGACTTCGACGGGGCTTCGGTCCTCGATCCATGACGACCTGCCGTTCCAAGTGACGTTCGCGACGCGCGGGCTGATCGTTGGGCTTGCTCGTTCGATCTCGCGGGCGCTGAGCGGCGACCGCGTCGTATCCAAGGGCCAGCCGCCCTCGGCGGAGAACAGCTTCCGAAGGCTGCGGATGGTGTGCTCACGCGTGTGCGTGCCGTCGGCATCGAAGCGCAGGACGGTCGTCACTTCAACATCGTCGAAGTACTTCGAGCGCGTGACGACGTGGTCTGCCTCGACGCGGCGCTCTTCGACGCTGCGCCGGAAACGCCAGTGGGTACCGTCGTCGCTCAGGGCGAGCGCGCTGTCGAAGGCCATGTCGTCGCCGGCGCTGACGTTGAAGCCGTGCCGCGTGGAGTAGGAAAACTTCGCGTACTTGTGCTGCCAGTGTCGGCCCGTCCAGGTGAGGTATTGACCGCCCGCGAGCGCGACAACGTGGCCGTTCGTGCCGCGGCGGATGAGCAAGTGCGGATGCGGCTGCACGGAGATCACTTCCCGCGCCGGCAGCGCCGCTTCCTCGGCGCTCCAGAACGGGTGGTCATCCTTGAGCGCCAGCGGGAGCATCGATTTCATTGCCCAGTAAGGGGAGCCGGGGCCGTTGTATTGCTCGGCCATCAGCAGGTTCGGGTACGCGTAGCCGATCGACAGTGCGCCGTCGGCGTTCAGGATCGGCTGCTGCTGCAACCACCACCGCATGTTGCGGGCGTACAGGCCTTTGATCTGCGGCCACGGCAGTGCCTCAACCTCGGCGAATGCCAGCGCCGCCCAGAAAGAAGCGTGCGCAAAGCGGTACGCCAGGCTGCGGCCGTACGCGAGGCTCGGGCCGTCGCTGTCGAACCAGCAGGCGTAGTCCTGCGCGAAGCGTGCAGCGCGGTTGCGGAAGGTCTGGCAGCGCTGTGGGTCGAAATCACGTGCAAAGACGGAGTAGAGCAGGCCGTAGTAGTGCATCGCGAACGCGATGTAATGGTCACGCTGGTCGGTGAGCCCGTCGGTGTACCAGCCGTCGCCGAGGTAGCACTTCTCGATCAGGTCGAAGTCGTCGGCCAGGCGTCTTTCGTTCACCGGCGCTGCGCGAACGCAGGGCGAGGTTGGCCATCACGCGAAAGAAGCGCCAGTTGTTGGCCGAGATCTCGTGCTGGTTGACAAGGTCGAGCCACGCGATGAGTCGCTGCTTCGTGCGCTCGCTGAGCGGGTTCCAAAACGCATCCGGTGCAATGAGGATGCTGAAGGCGATCGAGGCGCTTTCGACGAAACGTTGGTCGCTGTCGACAGGCGTTCCCCAGAAGCCGGCCTGATCGGGGTCGAGGCCGATCGTGATGGCGTCGTGCCAGCGACGCCAGTGCTCGAACGCGCCGCCACCCGCGGCGAGTGGGGCAAGTCCCCAAAGCGGCCGGGCCACCCCTTCGATCGCCGCCCCAATATGGCCGTACGCGTGGCCGGCCACCACAGGCAGAATCCCGCTCCCTTCGGGCGTGAAGTGATTGAGTAGGGGCAGCACGAGCTGACGCGTGGTTTCGGCCAGCGTCCTTCGATTGACCTCGGTGAGCATGACGGAACTCCTTCTCCGATCGAGAGGAAGGCAAACGCGGACGAATTTGACCAGCGGGCCGCTGAAAGTGATGTGGTCGAATTCTAGCTTTTCTGTTGACTTTATACAATGATGGTATATTTTGTTCTTGGATGAGATACGGCGACAAGCTCGCCTGTTCCGCGAGGGGAAGTCTTTGGCGGTCGGTTCACACTTCTTGCTTGGAAGGCGGATGGTATGGAGAAGGGTAAATGCTTGATCGGGAAGGGTTGGCTGGCACTGGGTGCGACGTTGGCACTGTCAGCGAACGCCGACGCAGCGCTAATCGTCTCCGACGACTTTGAGTCGTACGCCAATACTGCCGCGCTACAAGCGGCGTGGCCGGGGGCGTCGGCGCTGGGGACGAACTTCGATCCCACGCCGGCCCCGCTCGCGACGCAGCCGAACGCGGTCACTACCAATCTCGCGCGGATCAACAACGCCGTCGCGTCGCGCAGCTTCACGGCGTTCACCGGCGTCGATTGGACGCTTGACTTGGACGTGCTCAGTGAAGCCTACGCACGCTCGCAGGCGTTCGGCCTGCTCGATGCGGCGGGCGTCAACGGCTACCTTGTCCGCTGGAACACCACCAACGTCGACCAAAACAGCGGCCGCGGTTTGGTCGTGCTCTATCGGCGCGGCGACTCCGCCAACACCGTCTACGCCGCCGCCAACTACAACCAGTACACCGGCGCCACCGGCACGGCGACCGGCGCGCAGCTCGGAGGCACCGCGAACAGCGGGCATCCGGTCACGGGTTATCCCGTCACCGCGCTCGGTGCCACCCCCTCCAACGCCGATCAAGCCACGTACGGTTCGTGGGCCGGGTTCGCGCACATGCAGCTGGCCTACACGGCATCGACGAAGACGCTGAAGCTGTCGGTCGACGGCGTGCAGTTGCTCTCGCAGATCGACGCCAACTACACGACGTTCGGAAAGATCGTCCTCTCGGGCAACACCTTCGGCGACTTCGACAACGTTACGCTGAATGCGGCCGTCAGCGTGCCGGAGCCTGCGACGGTGGTGGCGTTCGGCTCGGCCGGACTGCTGCTTGCCAGGCGTCGGCGTCAGGCCTGAGTCCGTGTTGTGCTTCGGCACACGCCAATTTCCTCCTCCGCCACGGTGAGGCGCTGCGACCAGTGACGACGAGTCTGGTCCGCACGCCTCGCCGTCTTTTCGTCAACACGTCCGAATGGGAACACGATGGATACTTCGACCGGTTGCCCCTGGAGAACGCAAGCCGATGCAAGCGCCGCTAACGCGCTGGCGCAGCAGGCAAGGAACGCATTCGCTGAAGAAGGCCTCGACGAGCGGCTTGCGCTGGAGGAGCAGCGGTCCGAGCAGGGCGGCGCGAAACTCTTCCGTATCGGCAACTCGCTCCGCACGCTCAGCGGGCACCTCTCCACACTCGCGATCGCGTCGGCCGTCAGCGACGGCTCGGTCGATGCGCGGACACGTCGGATCGTCGAGAAGGTCTTGCTCGAGCGTCTGCTGCGTCAACCGCAGCTCTGCTACCCCGGCCGCAATCACCGGCCCGTCTGGCGTGCCGACCTGTGGACGGCCGACATTGGCATGAACATCGCGTTGGCCGTCCGCGGCATGGCGTTCGACGAATCGCTCGCGACGGCGCTGCGGATGATGATCCGGACGAAGTGCATCGAGCCGATTCTCCACGACTGGATCGACGAGCGGACGCGCATTCACGCCCTCGACAGCATGGGTCACAACTGGTGGCCGGTGCTGGTGGGTGGCGCGGGCGTGATGGCTACGCTGCTGGGCGACGACGCGCTCACGTCGCGGATCTGCTCGGCCATCGCGGAATGGTGCCGGTTCGCCGGTAACGATTTCTCGCGCAAGCAACGCACCTTCGGCGAACGCGGCGATTTCGTCGAGCCGTTCTCATACGCCGAGTACGCGCTGCACAACCTGATGGTGTTTCAGCACCTCTCTGGCACGATCGATGTGCTGCGCGATTGGCTGACGCCGGCGCAGCTGCGCGGCTTCGCGTCCTGGCTGAAGCACTCGCACGTGCGAACCGCGGACGGGCATCGTCCGCTGCGGTTCGGCAATGTCAGTCGCGAATACCGGCCGCACGCGGAGGTGTGGCACACGATCGCGCGACTGACCGACGATGGCGAGCTGCTCGCGCTGGCGCACGAGATCAAGCCCACACCAAGCAGCGGCACCGAGCTGCTCCTCTGGCGACGCAAGCCCGCGGGTGCGACGTTCGCGCCCACGCTCGGCACGAGTGTCTACGCGACCGCCGGCAACGCGTTCGTACGGGAGCGCCGGCAACTGCTGGCCGTCCGCGCGGGGGAGTTCTGGAATCACAATCATCTGGACGCCGGTTCGTTCATCTATCACGCCGACGAGGTGATTTGGGTCGACGACTGCGGCACCTGCACCTACAGCCGGCCCGAACTGCTGAGTCACTACCTGACGCCCGGCGCGCACAATGTCGCCTTCGCTCCGTCGCTAGCGCCGGACGTGACGCGGACGCAGTACGAAGGCGTGATGGCTCGGGCGCGATTCATCCACGAAGCTGCGCAGGGCGATGTGACCGCGCTCTGTGTCGACACCGGACTGCTGTCGAGCCAGTCGCTGCTGCGCAGTTATCGCTGGCTGTTCGTGCTGCGGGACGAAGGCGTGGTGATCTGGGACGACCTGGCCGCGACGACGCCGATGAACTTCCGGTCGGTACTGCATAGCGAGTGCGGCTTCGATTCGGAATCGGACGGCGCGATTGTGCTACGGCAGGGCGATCGACGGTGTCGCGTGCAGACCTTCAGCGATGCGGCCGCGACGTACGCCGTTCAACCTGCGCCGATGGGCCAACGTCCACTGCCGCCCGATCGGCGGTTCGAGGATTGCACGGGCCATGCCTTCATCTGCGACACCGAACCGGCCACGCGGGCGAAGTTCCTCTCGACCGTCGGCGTCGGATTTCGATCGGCGCGATGGGCGAGCGATAGCGCCATCGGTTGGACGTGCGAACTCGCGATGGCCGAGCGGCAGTGGCATCTCTGGTTCAACCCGCTGGCCGATGGGCGCGTGATGCACGACAACTGCATCTGCCGCTACGGCGACATCGAAACGGATGCTTATGCGTTGCTGCTCTGCGAATCAAGCGGACGATCCGTGCTGTACGCGGTCAACGCATCGATCGTGCGAACGGGCGATCGCGTATTGCACGGATCGCTGGCGCGTCGGCCGCTGGTGTCGATCGATCTCTAGCGGCTCGCCGGCAGGGTCGGCTCGCCGAGGGCGGTCACGGTCGGCGCCGCGTACGCCAGATCGCCGCCGTAGCGTTTCCAGCTTCTATAGAGCTTGAACAGGGCCCATAGGATGATCGCGAACGCACCCATTTGGAAGAAGGGGAGCGTTCGGTAGGACAGATCATCGCCAAGACGCTGGCGGAGCAAGTCGAAGTAGACGCCTGCGAGCACGCCGCATGCGATCGTGGCCGCCGATCGCCAGAACGCGTTGGCGGAACAGAACTGGCCGTAGTTCTGGCGCGGAAAGATGCGCATGAGCAGCGGCGGATCGAGCACGGTGATCATCGCCGCGGCTGGCGCGATTACGCCGAGCGTGATGCACAGCCAGATCGCGAACGAAGCGTCGGGCGAAGGCGACCACACCACCCACACCAGCGACAGCGGCAGCGCCAGGCAGACTTGCAGAAGTACGCCCGCGATCAGCACGCGGATCGGATGATACCGGTCGGCCAGCGGTCCGGTGATCAGCACCATCAGCGCCACTGCGATGTTTTGCGTGCCGCGCAGGTAGCCGATGCGTTCCAGCGTCAGGCCGGTCGACTGGTGGAAGTAGAGCATAAAGGTGTTCGACGCGCTGACGCAGCCCCAGCCGATGCCGATCAGGAAGATATAGCGGTAGTGCGCCAGCCCGTGGCATTCCGTGATGTACGATCGAATGGCCGACCCGACGCCGCGTTTGGCCACTGCGCTTGGCGGCGGGTATTCGCCTTCCTTCACGTTCAGGCACATCAGCCCGAAGCCGACGAGGTACAGCAGGGCCGCGTTCACGATGATCGTTCGCGCGTGCGTCTCGGCGTAGCGGAACACGAACACGTTGTAGAGCGCCACCGACGTGAGCGTCACGATGCGCAGCCAGGACATGAACCGGGCGAGCATGCGTTCGGGCACGACGTCGTTGAACAGGTACCAGAAGACCGAGTTCACGAACGTGTTGAAGAAGCTGAACAGGACCATTGCCAGCGCGATCACGCCGAGCGAGAGACTTGTTGCTGAAAGGCTTGTGCGGCCGCCCAGCTTCGCGTGCAGCCAGGGGCCGATCGCGTCGCCATAGGCGAGCAGGATGAGGCAGCCGACCAGCATCGGCAGTGTGCAGAGGATGAACGGAATACGCCGGCCCCACCGGCTGCGGAAGCGGTCGCTCTTCACGCTGATGACCGGGTTGAGCGCCATCATCATGCCCATCGGAATTGCGTTGAGGATGATGCCGACGAGGGTGTTCGACGCGCCGAGTTGCTTGAACTTCAGAGGCAGGATGCTGGGGACGACGTTCTCCATGAGCTGGTAGCAGAAGTCGCCCCAGAGGAGCCACACGAACAGGAGAGTGAGGGTTCGTCGGCTGTAAACGAGCGAGCCGGCACGAAAGGTGGCTGTGGAAACGTTGTGCATGGTGGACAGGGCGAGTGAGAGTCGATTTATACAATTTAAGTATAAATATCGTTGTTCCGGTATTTGTGAAGATGAAAAATCGCCGGGAGACCGACGGAAGATGCCGCAGCGGAGACACCGGTTCATGATCGGATAGAGGCTCGCCGGCTCGGGCTGAATCCTGTAAGCACTGATATAAAATGCACTTGTGTGGCTTGTAGTCGGGTCTGCGCATGCGGCGAAAAAGATGCAGAAATTCGTTGACATTATACCATGATGGTATATTTTCTGTGCAAGTCGGTGCTAGGGTGGTTCATTCATGGCCAAGTACGAGTCCATCTGCGAGTTGATCGAGAAGCGGATTCGCTTGGGCGACTACACCATGAAGGAGCTGCCCGCGGAGCACCGGCTGGCATCGGAGGTCGGCGTCAGTCGCATGACGGCCCGGCGGGCGGTTCTGAAACTCGTCAAACGGGGGTTGCTTGTTCGCAAGCCGAATGGCCGGCTCGTGGTGAGTCGCCAATCGGTTTCGGGTGAGTTGGAACCGCAATTGGCCATGCTGATGCCGGCCTTTGTTTCGCCGGAGTTCGAACGGTGGCGGGCGTCGCTCGACGCGGTCTGCAAGAAGATCCAGGTCCGGCTGCGCAAGGTGGACTTCGTCCACTGGAACGATCCGGTCCTGACGCAGACGTTCGAGAGCTTCGACGGCGTCTTCCTGCTGCCCGGTTCCGAGGCGCCGCCCGCCGACGTGATGCGGCGCATGGCCGACGCGGGGCCGCCGCTGGTCGTGCTCGACAACGACTGGTCGCAGTTGGGCATCCGATCGATCAACCTCACGCCGCCGCATCACGTCCGGGCGCTGCTCGATCACCTGGCCGGCCTGGGGCATGTGCACATCGCGTGTGTGAACACGCAGCCGGTGCATGACGAGATTCGGAGTCGCATCGAGCACGTGCAGCAGTGGCAGGAAGAGCGTGGCGTGAAAGGCCGGCTGATCAACGAACCGGTGCTCCCGTACGAAGACCCGCTGGCCAAGGCGCACGAGGTGGTGTCGAAGTTCCTTCAGGTCCGTCAGCCGGACTTCACGGCGATCGTCGCCACCACCACGCACTCGGCGATGGGCGTGATGCGCGCCCTGCACGAGCGGAGCCTGGCCATCGGTCGCGATGTCTCGATCTGCGCCCTCGTGGATGAGGGCCTGTGTCGCTACCTCGTGCCCAGTCTGACATGCACCCAGATGCCCGATCCAGGCCCGTTCCTGGAGGTGGCGCTGGAGTGGATGCTGCGGAGTGGGTTCGAGTGGAACGATTCACTTCTGCTTCAGCCTGCGAATGTGTCGTTGTTCGTCGGAGAGTCGACGGGCCCGTGTCCGTCGGCCGCGTAGGAAACCCAAGTCTGTTTCGAGCGTGCACGCGAAGGACGCTGCGCCCTGAGGAGGCCCTTGCCTCGATCGTCTGGAAACCGATCGAGCGCGATGGCCGCGGTGCGTCCCGAGCTGCGGAGGAGTTCTTCATGCGATCTGTTTTGTCCCCGCTGGCGGGCGCTTCGCGTCGTCATGCCTTCACATTGGTCGAACTGCTCGTCGTCATCGGCATCATCGCGCTGCTGATTAGCATCCTCTTGCCCGCCCTTGGCAGGGCACGCCGCTCGGCCCAGGCGACCAAGTGCATGAGCAACCTGCGCCAGCTCGGCATCGCCATGCAGATGTACCAGGTGGGCCACCAGGGCATGTTCCCCTCGACGCTTTGGTACTACATCCCGCCCGGCGCGACCGCGCAGCTCAACGGCGACGAGATCTGGGACATCAAGCTCGCCAAGTACCTTGGCGTGCGCGCTCCCAACCCGGACGGCACGTTCCTGAACGGTCAGACGCCGTCGATGATCTTCCAATGCCCGGCGGACATTCGCGTGCTGTCGCAGTCGTGGGGACGGCTGGCCCGGTCGTACACGATGTCGGCCTATCGCGGTCCGACGTCGACGCGGCCCAACGACGGCGTCTGCTGGGCCGGCGCGGTGGATGGCTACCCGATCAAGATGAACATGGTGAAGAAGCCGGCCGAAACGGTCGCCATCTTCGAGTACTGGAACATCGTCGGCACGTGGGGCAACGTGCAATGGAACCCGGCCTACTCGTACACCGACGGCTGGCTCGGGGCGGCCAACCTTCCCCCGGGCCTCGTTAACAACGCGTGGTATCACGACAAACGCATGTCCGTCCTCTTCTGCGACGGACATGTCATCCAAGCCCCGGCGGCGTGGGCCTACACCCTCAAGGACAACGGCGGAAAGACCTGGTGGTCGCGGCGCTGAGCGCGATCGGTGCGGACTCACTTCTGTAACGCGGAGGAGATGATTCATGCGAAAGAACTCGATTCGTCTGGCGGCGTGTGCGGCCACGATGGTGTTGACGACGGCTCTCGCCCATGCCGAGGATGTCGTCTTCCAGGACACGTTCGGCTACGCGAGCAGCGCCGACCTCACCAACCCCGCCATCGGCGGCTGGACGTCGTTCAACGGGACGCCGGGCGTGCCGACCACCTATGCCCTCGTCGCCAGCGGGAGCGGCTACATCAACGGCTCGTTCCTGCCCCCCGCTCAGCCGGGGCAGACGATGATGAGCCTCAACAACCGCGGCGCATGGCACGACCTCGGCGAAACGCTCACGGGCGATTGGAAGATCTCCGTGTCGATGCTCATCAACGCCTATTCGCGCTCGGCAACCATCGGCCTGATGGATTCGACCGGCTCGAACGGTTACGGCTTCGTTTTCGACAGCACTAACCCGAACAACTTCGGCGGCAAGGGCCTGGTCACGCTGCGGAAGATTCCGAGCTGGGCGACCGCGACGTTCGTCTCGCAGCAGGGCACCGCGCTCGGTGGAACGGCCGGCAGCAGCGAATACCCGACCGGCTTCGCGCTGCCGTCGGGCGGTCCGTTCAACACCACCGACGGCATCCCGTACGCGCCCGATGCGCCGTTTCTCGGTTTCGCTTCCTTTGAGGTGACGCGCACCGCAGGCGGCACACTCACGATCAGCCAGGGCGGCGTGCCGCTGCGCTCGGTTTCCGATTCCGCGTTCAACAGCTTCTCGCGCCTTTACCTGGGCGGTGGCAGCACCACTTACATCGACAACATCACGGTCTCGAAGAACATCAACATCGTGTCGGCGGCCTGGAACGTTGACAGCGACGGCAACTGGTCCACCGGCGCCAACTGGACGGGCGGGGCCGCGCCGAACGCCGCCGGTGCGATCGCGAGCTTCGGCACGGTGATCACGGCCGCGCGAACGGTCACGGTTGATGCTCCGCAGACCGTCGGCGCGATCGATCTGTCGTCGGCCACCAAGTACACCATCGCCGGCACCAGTGCCATCACACTCGATGCGACGACCGGGCCGGCGCAGATCATCGTCGGCACCGGCACGCACGTCATCTCCGCGCCGATCGTGTTGAGCGACGACGTCTCCATCTCCACGCCCGGCGGGACCGGGCTCACGCTTTCCAGCTTCGATGGCACCGGACACGGCGTCACGAAGAACGGCGGCGGTACGACGAGCTTCAACACGATCCGCGCCACCACGCTGAACGTCGCGTTCGGCATGGCGCGCGTCAGCGAGCGCGCCACCTCGAACGAGGCGGACGGAACCGCGAAGGTCGACACGCTTGTCATCACGGCTAACGGCAAGCTCGACCTGACCAACAACAGCATGGTGCTGGACTACACTGGCGCGAGCCCTGCGACGGCGGTCCGCTCGCTGATCGCGTCGGCCTACGCGGGCGGGGCGTGGAACGGCGCGACTGGTATCGGCTCGCTGTCGGCATTCAATGCGTCGACCAACGTCGCGATCGTCAACAAGACCGCCATCGGTTTCGCGGAGGCCAGCGACCTCGGCGTCACCAGTTTCGGCGGCCAGTCGTTCACGGGCGACGCGATCCTGTTGAAGTACACCGTCTACGGCGACTGGAACCTCGACGGCAACGTCAACTTCGGCGACCTGCTGATGCTCGCGGCGAACTACGGCAGCACGACCGGCCGCTGGAGCCAGGGCGATGGCAACTACGACGGCAATGTGAATTTCAACGACCTGCTGGCGCTGGCGTCCAACTACGGCTACACCCCGGCGGGCGCGCTCGCGGCGTCCGTCACGGGGTCGTTCGCCGGCGACTGGGCGCTGGCCCAGTCGATGGTGCCGGAACCGTCCAGTGCGGCGCTCGTGCTGCTTGGGATGCTCGGCGCGAGCCGACGTCGGCGCGGCTGAGTGCTGAGGCGTCAGCCTGTTGTTTCATTGATGACTGCTCTTCGGCAGGGCCGTCCACGCGATTCGCGGTCGGCCCTGTCCGCGTTTCGGGGGCAGTTCTGGAAGGTTCGACCGACATGCCGTCGATGAATCTTCGCAGTTCCATCCAAACTGTCGGGAAGAAGCGGGCGGCCGGAAAGATCGTCGGCTCAAAAACAGCTTTGTTCTTGTAGACCTTTGCCGCCGCCGTTAAGTTTCGCCGCGAACTTGCTGCGGCGCTTTGATGACAGCCCCTCGCTGAACCTTGTTGGGAGGACGCGACATGGGGATCGTGGTCCGATTCGCCTATCACACCGGCTTGACGCATTGCCCGTGGCCGCGCACTGCGCTCGAAGGCAGCTGGGACGCAGCCGGTCGCTGGAACGAGGCTTGGTCGAGCCTGGAAATGACCGCAGCTCGCGGCAGCGATGACTGCCCGTCGTTCGTGGTCGACGTCACGTTCGACGCGGCCGACGTGGGACGCGTGTTCAAGTGGGGCGTGCGTTTCCTCGACGCATCCGGCGCGCCCGGGCCGTGGGCGATCGTCACCGAGGAATCCCGGCAAGAGTCGACCGACCGCACTCGGTCGTTCACGCTGGGAACGCCGGTTTCGCCTGCCGCGCCCCGCAGCAGCAGACGTACTACCTGAACCATTCGCGCCGACTCGGGGCACAGAAGTTCTACCGAAACTCGGCAGCGTCCGGCGAGAAACCTGGCATCCGTTTCGCGCTGTGGGCGCCGAATGCGAAGGCGGTGGAGGTGTGCATGGCCGCGTTGTGGGATGTGCATGACGCGCAGCGCACGCCGGTGGTGAATCCGACCTCGCCGGCCGGACACGCGGGCCGCGCCGTGGCGTCGCTGCCGCGCGGACGTGCGGCCGGCGGGTACATCGCCAATGACGGCGTCGGCACCCTCGCCGGCTGGGGGCCGTTCCCCATGACCCACGGGGCTGACGGCATCTGGACCACCGACCCGGACGCGCCGGCGTTGCGCGACTTCGCCCTGTTCGATCACGCGCCCTACATGTTTCGCGTGACGAAGGACGACGGGTCAGTGGCATATCGAAGCGATCTCTACTCACGCTGCCAGATCGGTTACGGCGCCGTCGAGCCGAACGGGCCGTTCATCGGAACGACGACGGAATTGGACGGGCTGGTCAGTTGTTCCGTCGTGGTCGCCCCCGACCTCGTCACGCGAGATTTCTGCGAACCCGTCTGGCCCGAAACGCGGTGGGACACGCAGGAGGAGTTCTTCGCCGCCGCCGGCGCACGGCTCGGCGGGCGCGATCCGCAAGACCTGATCATTTACGAACTGCACATCGGCGCGCTCGGGGCGGCCACGCGCGACCCGAAGGAGCCGGGTACGCTGGAGGACGCCATCGGACTCATCGGCTACCTCGACGACCTCGGCGTGAACGCGGTGGAGCTGCTGCCGCTCTCGGAGTTCGGGGGCGGCGGCGCGAACTGGGGCTACGCGACCAGTCATTACTTCGCAATCGAATACAGCGGCGGTGGACGCGATCAGTACAAGCACTTCATTCGCGCGTGCCACCAAAAGGGCATCGCCGTCATTCTCGATGTGGTCTACAACCACTTCGCCCACAAGGCCGAGCGGGCGGAGTGGATGTACGACACGAATGCTCACGAAACCAACGCGTACTATTGGTACGAAGGCCTGCCGAACGACTACCCGGACTTCAACAACAACGTTGATTCGGGCCGGCGCGGGCAGGGCGGGTATGTCGACAACGTTTCGACGGCGTGGGCGCCGCGCTACTGGGAAGAGCCCGTGCGCGCGATGTTCATCAGCAGCGCGCTGGCCTTGGCGACAGAGTTTCAGGTCGACGGGTTCCGCGTCGATCAGACGACGTCGATCCACGACTACAACGCGCTCCACGCCGACGGGCGGCGTTTGGAACATGTCAACGCTTTCGGACGCAAGCTGCTGCGCGAGTGGACACGCGCGGTTCGGCTCGTGCGGCCGGAAGTCGTGCTGATGGCGGAGGACCACTCGAATCATTCGTTTGTGACGGAAGCCCCGGACCATGGCGGCTTCGGCTTCGACGCGACGTGGTACGCCGACTTCTACCATCACCTTGTGGGCGACACGAAGAAGGGTTCGGAGTACGCGAAGCTCATCAAGACCGCCGGCCTCGGGGGCGACGGGCCGTTGGCGATGGACTCCTTCGCCGGTGCGCTGGCGGCGAGCGGTTCGGGCAAGGTCGTCTACCACGAGTCACACGACGAGGCCGGCAACGGGGAGCAGACGCATCGCACCATTGTCGTCGCTGCCGACGGTGCGCCGCTGGTCGGCGACACACGCCGCTACGCCGAGGCACGCTGCCGATTCGCCGCGGGCATGACGCTGCTGTCGGCCGGCATCCCGATGTTCCTGTTCGGTGAAGAGGTGGGTGCACAGCGTGACTTCAAATACAACGAGGTGCTAGAGAACCGTGAAGACCTGCGTTCACTCCGCGCCGGCTGGGGCCGATTCCTGTTCAAGTTCTATCAAGACCTGATTCGCCTGCGCCGGGGCCGCGCCGGGCTGCGCAGCAGGAACATCGACGTCTTCTTCGTTCACAACGAGCATCGCCTGATCGCGTTCCGACGCTGGAACGACGCGGAGGAATTCCTCGTCTTCGCCAGCCTGAATAATCGGCCCTTCAACAATCCTGGCTACGTCTTCAACGCCGGCCGCATCCCGGCCGGCCGCTGGCGCGAGGTCTTCAACAGCGACTCCGACAGCTACGGCGGCGACAACGTCGGCAACTTCGGTGTCAGCATCGACACGCCTGGCGGCACGTTCTCCTGCGTGGTGCCGGCCAACGGCGTGCTGGTGTTTGAACGGGTGGGCTGATCGCCCGGAAATCACAATCGACAGGGAGGCTTGCCCTATGAACAACTTCTCTCAGGCAATGACGATCATGGGGACGGTCACGGGCCGCGACCTTGCCGAGACCGGCCCGTCGTTCGAGGTTCAGTGCCGCAGTGGCGACAAGTTCACTGTCCAGGTGGGCAGCGAAACTTACTTCGAGGTCGTCCGCAACCTCGACGGCGAGAATCTCGACCGCTATCCCAACCCGCCGGGCTTCGACTTCGGCAAGCCGGCCGACCGGATCAGGAAATACCTCGGCGTCGACGGAAGCCCCGGCCCGCTCGTGACGGTGCACGGCATCCTCCAGGAACATCAGGGCCGCACGCGCTTCGAGGGCCGGCAGGTGTTCCTCGTGCAACGCGAGGACGGCTCCTACCTGTTTGAACAGCCGCACTGGTGGATCTACCAATCCACCCGGCTGGCCGACCAGTGGCTCGATGTCCTGTTCGGCGACAAGCGTGCCTACGAACTCGAAGACTTCGTCAAGCTCTACCAGACGAACCTCAGCATCGCAGGCATGCCCGATGACGACAATTTGCAGGAGTGCGCCGTTCTCTCGCGGCTCATCTATGGCCTGTCGGCGGCGTATCTCATCAGCGGCGACGAACGCTATCGACTGGCCGCGCAGGCGGGTGTGAAGTTCCAGCGCGACGCGTTCCGCAGCGTCAGCCATGACGGCCAGTACTGCTTCTGGGCGTTCGGCCGGCGCCGGCGCAAGTACGGCACGCAAATCATCATCGGCTCGGAATTCGAAGACGACAAAAACTCCATCCCGCTTTACGAACAGATCTACGCGCTGGCTGGATTGGCGCAGTACTACCGAATCTCGCTCGACTGGGAAGTGCTCGAAGACATTCGTCGCACCATCCGCGCGTTCAACGCGTACTACCTCGACGAAAAATCGGAAGACCCGACGCGCCCGGGCTTCGGCGGGTACTTCTCGCACATCGACTACGCCACCATGCGTCCGGACCGCAACGAAAAGCCCGCGAACAACAACAAGAAGAACTGGAACTCCGTCGGCGATCACATTCCGGCCTACCTCATCAACCTGCTGATCACACTCGATCCGCTTCCTCAGGGCCAGCAGCGCCAAGACCTCCAGGAGCTCTACGACACTTGCCGGACGATGCTCGATCGCACGACGTCCCTCATTCTCGACAAATTCCCCGACCCGGCATCGCCTTACGTCAATGAACGCTTCGACGAGGAGTGGAACCCCGACCATTCCTATGGCTGGCAGCAGAACCGCGCCGTGGTCGGCCACAACTTCAAGATCGCTTGGAACCTCACGCGCGTGGCCAGCTACTACGACTACCTCGTCCAGCAGCGGCGGCCCGTGCCGAAGGGCGGCGTCGATCCGGCTGAGATGTCCAAACGGTGCATGGAGCTGGCCAACAAGCTCTGCCGCGCGATGACCGGACTCGGCATCGATCAGATCCGCGGCGGCTGTTTCGACGCTGTCGAACGCAACCCGTCGAACGGCATGCCGGTCCAGTTCAGTTGGGGCAATACCAAGGACTTCTGGCAGCAGGAGCAGGCGATCCTTGCCTACCTGATCCTGCACGGCTACACCGGCGATGCGGATTACCTCACGCATTCGCGCGACATGTGCGCGTTCTGGAACCTGTTCTTCCTCGATCGCGAACACCGCTCGATGTACTTCCGCGTGAACGACAACGGCCTGCCCGTCCTCAGCGGCCAGTACGGCAAGAAAGGTGGCCACTCCGACGCGGCGGGCTATCACGTCTTCGAACTGAACTACCTCGCGCACGTGTACACGCGGGCATACGTCGCGCCGGGAACCGGGTCTGATCCGACGTTCTGCATCTACTTCAAACCCGACCGGTACACCGAGCTGCGCTCGATCAATGTGCTGCCCGACTTCATCGCACCGGACCGCGTGAGAATCGCGCAGGTGACGATCAACGGCGTCCCGCGCCGGCTGATCGTCTCCGACCAATTTCAGCTCGAGCTCCGCGAGGAAGACCTCGGCTGCGACATCATGGTCATGTTCCGCGGCGTCCCAGGGGCCAAGTCTTCCGGCGAGTCCAAGACCAAATCCAAGGGCCGCAAGCAGGCGAGCGCAAAGGGCGGTGCCGGTCGACGCGGCGCCTCCGCACGGCGCGCCAAAGAGTCGTGACCGACCTCCGAGACAATCGCCGTGGACGCACACTTTGGCCCCGAACATCATCCGAAGAGGAGATCGACATGGAGCCCACGCTCAAGGGAAAGAAGATCGCGGTGCTTGTGGAGAGCCAGTACATCCCGGGTGAACTGAACGCGTACCGGAAATGCTTCGGTGCCGCCGGCGCCGAGGTCCATTTCATGTCGCGGCTGTGGGGGCAGCCGAAGCAGACGTTCGTCGGCGAAATGGAAAACGCGGGGGAGCAGCCCGAGACATTCGAGGTGACGATCGACTTTGATGCGGTGAAACTGGAGGACTACGCCGCCGTCCTGATCGCGGCCAACTACGTCAGCGTTCGCCTGCGATACTTCGATCCGCCCGCCGGCCAGACGGTGACTCCGTCGATGGCGCGCACCGCGCCGGCCGTCCAGTTCTTCGCGCGGGCCATGGCAGATCCCCGCATCGTCAAGGGCGCGCTGTGCCATGGACTGTGGCTCCTCACGCCCGTGCCCGAACTCCTGCGCGGCCGAACCGTCATCTGCCATGAGGTGGTGTTGGCGGACGTCGTGAACGCCGGCGCGGTGTATCAGTGGGATGCTTCCAAGGTGGTCGTCGATCGCGATCTGGTGACGGGCCACGATTGGCACGTGGTTGACGAATACTGCCGGCGGATCATCGATCTGATCCGTTAAGGAGAGATTTTTGGATAGCAGGGGAATGCCAGATTCGGCTGCACGGACGGAACAGGTATCTGACCGACGAGCCAACTCGTCTGCCATAACGGGCCTCGCTTTGTTTCGCGAGGAAGTCGACTCTACGACCGCACACCGCTCCTGGGCGGCCTGCTTCAATGGGGCCGCGCTTTGTTTAGCGCGGAAGGTGGACAACACTCAGATGATCGAGCGCCGGTCGCAGGGCTTCAATGGGGCCGCGCTTTGTTTAGCGCGGAAGGAGGTTTATCACGAGAGGGCGGAACAGGCATTTAGGAGGCTTCAATGGGGCCGCGCTTTGTTTAGCGCGGAAGGGTTCCTCAACGCAGGCCAAGACGCCAGCGCCGGATTGCTTCAATGGGGCCGCGCTTTGTTTAGCGCGGAAGGCGGCTCGGTCTACGTGACGCTTGATCGGATGGTGTCGCTTCAATGGGGCCGCGCTTTGTTTAGCGCGGAAGGGCAACACCACTTTCGCAAGATAGCTCACGATAGCACGCTTCAATGGGGCCGCGCTTTGTTTAGCGCGGAAGGCTCAGCCGTCGCATCAGCAGTCTTCGGAGGTTGTGCTTCGTGATCGCTCGGCCCTTGCGCTTGGCGATCCGCTCGTCGCGCTGCGTCCGCTTGTAGCACCACGTCACCGCTCGGGCTTGCGTCCGGGCCTGCGGCGGTTCCCGCGCGATGCGGGCTTCGGGCCGCTCGGCTTCCCTGCCGGGGCGGGCTTCTTGCATTCGGGCAGAGTAGTGGCCGGCGGTGACGACGTGTTGTCAGCAGGAATCTTTTCAGGGCCATAAAGGCGCCCGGCTTCGATGAGCAGGGCGTGCACTTTCTCGCTCAGCTCGGGCGGTTCGAGCACCTCGGCGCCGGGGCCGTAGCCCAGGACCCACCAGACGATCTCGTCAAGCCCGTCCACCGTGAAACGGAGCGTCACGTGCTGCTGGTCGTCGCTCCACTCCTCCTGCTGCGTGGGGTGCCAGCGTGTCTCGCTCACCGTCTCGGCGAAGGGCTGCTTGAAGCGGATCGCGACGTCGTGACGCTGCGTGCCGCGGATCATGCGCCACGCGTGGCCGAGCTCTTTGGAGAGGTCGAAGCCGTCGGGGATGTGGTACGGGTTGTCCGTCGACGTCACGCCGGTAAAGCGATTGAGCTTCAGGAAACGCGGGCCGCGCCGGTCGCTGCGCTTGCCTACGACGTACCAGGCGCGTTGGCAATACCACAACGCGTAGGGCTTGAACTGGAACTCACTGGGCGTGCGGTCGCCCGAGTTCGATTCGTACCGGCAGCGCAGCGCTCGTCGCGTGGCGATGGCCTGACGCATGTCGTCGTACACCTCGCGCGGCGAGTCGTCGGCCATGCCGCGGGCGAGGTCGACGCGGACGTTGCCGTCGAGCGGCTCAAGGCCATCGACGATCGCCTGGGGCAGCTGGCAGCGAATTTTCTCGACCACCTTGCCGGCCGTGTTGACGAACGGGAACTGCCCGTCGCGCGGCAACTGCTCCATCAGCACGACCATCGCCATCGCTTCGTCGAGCGTCAACTCGACCGGCGGCATGAAGAACCCGCGGGCGATGCGGTAGCCGTTAGTTTCTTTGTCGAACGTGCAGGGAACGCCGCTCATCGAGAGCGTATCGATGTCCCGGAAGATCTGGCGGGTTGACACCTCCAGGCATCGGGCAAGGTCGTCCGCGCCGAGGTCCGATCGCGCCTGGACGAGGCGCATGAGATGCAGTAACCGATGAATCCGAGAGTATTCGCGCCCCATAATCAGCGGCAGCGTATCCAGTGCTGAAGGGCGTCGCGAATAAATGTGATCAGATCATCCGCCTGTCGAGTTGGGCCTCGCAGGTGAAGGCCGGCAGATGGGGCATCGGCTGCGAAGGGGCTTCAGCGGGAGGACGCTTGGAAGTGTTGGCCCGACAACGGATCAGCTTCCGATCGGCGTCCAAACCCGATCGACACGACCTGAACAACCGTGCCGAGTCATTCACAGATGACGTTCACTACGGGCCGAAGATCGTCGCAGGCCCTTCACAGATGCCGAATGAAACGAAACAGCGGCATGTGGGTGCCGCTGGGGTTTATTGCAACTGATTGTCCGGGCGGGAAATACACCCTTCAGGGCTCGAACCTGAAACCTTCGGTTCCGTAGACCGATGCTCTATCCAATTGAGCTAAGGGTGCGACTCGGGCCAAGCATTTTGGCAGCCGCGGGCGGGTTGTCAATAGCGCGGGAATCGCATCAGCACCCTTGGCGGGATTGTGCGGTCGCGGCACACTACCTGCGGGCAAGGAGGCTTCATGCGGCTGGTTGGGTGCGTTCTGCTGGTTGGGTGTGTTTTCACGGGTCTTGTTCGTGCCGACGCGGAGGCGGATGGTTTGGGCCTCGCGATCGCGCTCGGATCGCCGAAGCCGGATACACGCGGGCTCGAGATCGACTTCAACGACGTTTACCTCGGCGTGCGCGACGGCCGGCCCAGTTGGCTGGTCGGCATGTCGATCACGGGCGACGACGCCATACGCGGCCGGATCATGCGGGTCGAGTACGAGATGCCCGAGGGCTTCTCACCGCGCACCGTCCGCAAGGACCGTCCCGCCGGCACGGGCGGACCGCTGCCGTTTGGACTCGAGGCGGTTCAGTCCCGCGACGTCATACTCATCAAGGCGAAGGTCACGCTGGCCGACGGGTCGGTCGTGCCACTCACCGGCGCGCACGCGCCGCGCGCGACGGCCGACGGGGCGCTGCGCCTTCAGACGATCGCCGCGAACGAGCCGGTCGACGTGCCCGGCTTCGGCTCGGCCTGCACGATCCAATGCGTAATCAACGGCCCGCGCGACCGGCTCGAACGCATCGTGGCCGGCGAGTTCCGGCACGTGGTGGCAGGGCGGCAGGAGCGGACCGTGCTCGTCCCGCAGGCCCTTCAGCCGGGCAATCCGGTGTCGATGGCGTCGGTGCTGACCGACAAGTCGCTGCTGGTAGCCGTCCTCACCACCGACGACGGCTACCAGCAGCGCCTCGTCCGCGACGTCGTCCCCGGCAACACGACCGAGACGGGCCTGACCATGAGCCTGGTCACGCAGGTCCGCGAGAAGTACTGGGGGCTGGATGAAAACAGCCTGCCATTCTGGGTGGCCGAGATCGGTCTGAGCGGCGAGCCGGAAACGCTCGCGAAAGTCGAGTCGGTCGAATACAAGGCGACCGCGATCGGGGGCGGCGATCTGCCGGTCGAGGAGTCGGGCAAGCTCGCGCCGGGCACGCCGTGGGAACTGTTCATTCGTCGCCCGTTCGAGATCGAAGCCGTCGCGCACATGAAGGACGGGCGCCACTGGACGCTGTCGACGGCGCAAGCGCTCGCGCAGGCGCCGCGGCCGAAGGAGGAGTTCGGACTGAAGTGGGCACGCATCGACGACGGTCAGTACTGGATCGCGTGGATCGACGGCTGGGAAGAGTCGATGCGGCGCGTGAAGTCGGTCGAATACACGATGGACGGCTACGACCTCGGCACGGCGCAGCAGCGCCGCTCGAAGAACATCGGCGACTTCGGCCTGTCTGCCTACAAATGTGTAGGCAAGCCGCGCACGCTTAGCGCGCGGATCAGGCTTGAGGACGGGTCGACACAGTCGCTTGAAGCAACGGTCGACGAGCCGATCGCGCCGCTCGGCTGGACGTCGAGCAGCCGCTATTGGGGCGACGGCCTGTGGGAAGCGACGCTGCAACTCACGGGCGATGAGAACGTGCGCCGGCAGACGACGGCCATCGACTTCAAGACCGTGCAGACCGAACCGCCCGGCCCGGTGATCGTGCCGGCCTCGCCGGAGCGGCGAGCACGGGTGCTGTTCGACGGCGCGAGCCATGCGAGCGTCTCGCAGGTTGACGTGCTCGGCGGCGATGCTCCAGTGCAGTTGCCTGGGGGCGACCTCCGCGTCGAGGGCGATCGGCAGGACGAACTCGAACTCCGTGTCGATTTCGGCGAGATCACCAAGGTCGACGCGCCGAAGATCGAGTACGTCGTCCACGTGGGCGGGCCCGAATCGATGATGAGCCGGATTCGGTCGGTCGAGTATTCGATCAAGGAAGACGAGAAGACGTTCACGCCGATCATCAATGGTCGCTTCGGCGAGCGGACGGACGGGTTCGAGTACCGCGCCTACGCGAAGCGCATTCCCACCGCGACGGCGAAAGTCACGATGATCGATGGCAGCGTGGTGGAACTGATGAGTAAGTAACTCGGCGCTCTTGCACACGACGTCATGCTGAGCGCAGCGAAGCATCTGGTGCCTGGCGAATGTCGCGCGACTGCCACCGGCGCCAGACCCTTCGCTTCGCTCAGGGTGACGCAACGCACAAGTGTAACAACAGTCACGCCACGGCGACTTTGCTCGTCGAGCGGATCGTCAGGTTGCGGCCGACGACGCCGGGCTCGAACACGTGTACGCGGTTCGGATCGACGTGCAGGTCGATCGTCTTGCCGCCCGTCAGCGACGGGTCGGCCTCGACTCGGACGGTCTTGTGTTCGTGCAGCGCGGTGCTGACGTACGCGTCCATGTCGTTGCCGAGCGGCTCGACGATGTTCACCTTCACCGGAATCGTCACGCCGTCCGGGCTGGTGCGGTGCAGGTGGAAGTGCTCGGGGCGGATGCCCATCACCACGTGCTTGCCAACGTAAGGCGACAGTTGGGCCGTGAGGTCGTTCGGGATAGGCATCTTGAAGCCGGTGCCGGGCGTGTTGATCTGGCCGGTGTAGACTTCGGGCTCGTCGCTGCGCTGCTGAACCTTCTGCGCGTTCTGAAGGACGCCTTCCTCAAAGAACAGCCGGCCGCCTTCGCTCTTGAGCTGGCCGTCGAACATGTTCATCGGCGGCATGCCGATGAAACTGGCCACGAAGCGGTTGGCCGGCGAGTTGTACGTCACCAGCGGCGTGTCCTGCTGCTGCACGACGCCGTCCTTCATCACCACGATGCGGTCGCCCAGCGTCATGGCTTCTTCCTGGTCGTGCGTCACGTAGATGGTCGTGGTCTTGAGGCGCTGGTGCAGACGCTTGATCTCGGCGCGGGTGGTGACGCGCAGCTTGGCGTCGAGGTTGGAGAGCGGTTCGTCGAACAGGAACGCTGCCGGCTCGCGGACGATCGCGCGGCCAACCGCCACGCGCTGGCGCTGGCCGCCCGAGAGGGCCTTGGGCTTGCGTTCGAGCAGGTGCGTGATGTCGAGGATGCGGGCGGCCTCCTGCACGCGCTTGTCGATCTCGGCCTTCGCGAAGCCGCGCAGCTTCAGGCCGAACGCCATGTTCTTGTAGACGCTCATGTGCGGGTAGAGTGCGTAGTTCTGGAACACCATGGCGATGTCGCGGTCCTTGGGCGGGACGTTGTTCACGACTTTTTCGCCGATGCGGATGGTGCCGCCCGTGATTTCTTCCAGGCCCGCGACCATGCGGAGCGTGGTGCTCTTGCCGCAACCGGACGGGCCGACCAGCACGATGAATTCGCCGTTGGCGATGTGGATCGTGATGTCGTTCACGGCCTTGACGTTGCCGGGATAGATCTTGAAGACGTTCTCGATATCGACGCGCGCCATGGAACCTCTCTTTGAACTCACCACGGGCCGGGCAGCGTCCGCGTCGCTGGCCGGCGGGTCGGGTGACGGATGATACAGGCGAAGCGTTTCTCGACATAGCCCGCTATTCGTTCGGCACATGCGACCGGTTGACCGATCGCAGTTCGGGCGATTTGTGACGATTGAATCGCGACTGCCTCGCGACGGATGCTTACTCCTCGCTAGAGTGCGAGCATGGAAGTGGACTTGCCCGTCAAGCCGTCGCGACTCGAGCCGTTCCTGCGGCCCGTCCATGCGTTTCTCGCCTCGGAAACCGCCGGCGGACTCGTGCTGATGGCTTGCGCGGCGCTCGCGCTGGTCTGGGCGAACGTCTGGCCGCACGCGTACGACCACCTGTGGCACGCCAAGGCGTCGGCGTCGATTGGGCCGTGGGGGCTGACGATGTCGGTCGCCCACTGGATCAACGACGGGTTGATGGTCGTCTTCTTCCTGCTGGTCGGGCTGGAGATCAAACGGGAAGTCCTCCTGGGTGAACTGGCGTCGATGCAGAAGTCAGCCCTTCCCGTTGCTGCTGCACTCGGCGGCATGCTCGTGCCGGCGGGCATCTACGCGCTGCTGAACCTGGGCGGTCCCGGCGCTCACGGATGGGGCGTGCCGATGGCGACCGACATCGCCTTCGCGGTCGGCGTGCTTGCGCTGGTGGGCCGACGCGTGCCGACGTCGCTGAAGATCTTCCTGCTCGCGATCGCGATCGTGGACGACCTCGGCGCGGTCATCGTCATTGCGCTGTTCTACACCAGCCAGATCAACGGGACGGCCCTGGCCGTCGCAGGCGGTTTCCTCGCGCTGCTCATCCTGCTGAACGTTTTGCGTGTCCATCGCGCGACTCCGTATCTCATCCTCGGCGTCGGTCTATGGCTGGCGACGCTGGCCAGCGGCATCCACGCGACCATCGCGGGCGTGCTGCTGGCGTTCACCATTCCGGCGACGCGCTCGGTGGAGGAACTGCCCTTTATCGAGTTCGCGCGGAAAGCGCTCGACCGCTTCGCCCGCGACGCCACGGAGACGCCCGACAAGCTCACCCACACGCAGGCGCACGCCTTGCATTCCCTCGAACGCGCTGCCGCCAGCGTCCAGCCGCCCTTGGCACGGGTGGAGCACGCGCTGCTGACGCCGGTGAACTTCGTGATCGTCCCGCTGTTCGCACTCGCCAACGCGGGCGTGCACCTGAGCGGCGACCTCGCCTCGACCGCGAAAAGCTCCGTCACGCTCGGCGTGTTCCTGGGCCTGCTAGTCGGCAAGCCGATCGGCGTGCTGGCGATGAGCTGGCTGGCGATCAAGCTCGGCTTCGGCAAGCTGCCCGCCGACGCGACGTGGAAACAGATGACCGGCATCGGCGTCCTCTGCGGCATCGGCTTCACGATGGCGCTGTTCGTGGGCGGCCTGGCGTTCGGAGAAGCCGAAGGACTCACGCAAGCGAAGATCGGCATCGTCGGCGCGTCGGTGCTTGCTGGCATCGGCGGGGCGCTGCTGCTACTCGGCGGAAAGCCGACCCGCGCGAACGACTGAACGAGCGGACAACAGGGCCTGTTGTTCCTTGTGCAGCTGCCCGCCCGCGCGGCGATTTCGTTTATCCCACCTGCGATCACCGATCGGCTCTGCGTTTCGCTGTCTAAACCGCCTGAGCGGTTCGGACGCCGTGTCCGAGTGTCAATGTCCCACAGTGCCCGCGATAGAGTCCGGATTTCGGACGTTCCCGATCGCTTAACCCATGATCTCGTCATGCCTTCGCGGCCGATTGGGGTGCTGACATGCGATTTTGAATTCCGGGACATTTTGGGACATTCGGGGCGCTCCTTTTCGGGTGTGCCTCGCCTCGATTCCGGGTTGCCAAAGAGCACGTCAACCAAGCCATCATGACAAGCAATACGGGGTGGCCGTCAAGGTGGAAAATCGGCCCTGGAACGCGGTCGATGCGGAATACCGGCTCGCCAGTCATGGCTGTCGGATGCGGAGGCGACAGACTGTTACGGCGGGCATGGACCGCGGGACCGTGTAGAGTCAAGTTCGGCATCGTCCTTTCAGGCGACCTTGGGGGCGAGTGCAATGAGCATCCAGTTCAGAAAAGCAGTCTGGCATCGAACGGCCAAGCGTGGGTCGCTCGACCGGCCGGGTCGTCGGCGCGATCGCGCGGGAATGCAGGGCCATCCTCTGGAAACGCGGCGTCTGCTGTCTACAGGGCCTCAGTTGGTATCGCACACGATCACCCAGCAGGGGGACGAGTTGGCGATCGATCTGGCGTTCGATCGCCCGATCGATCCGAGCACACTGGACGGCGCGTCGATCGGCTTCAGCCAGCGGAACGCTCAACTGCTGGGTCTCGGGAGCGCGGGCGGCGTCACGTACGACGTCGATATCGTGGGGCAGCGCGCGTACGTCGCGAACGGGCCCACCGGGTTGTACGTGTTCGACATCTCCGATCCCGCGTCGCCGCGACGGATCGGCGTGTACGACACGCCTCACAAGGCGCTGGGCGTGAAGGTCGTCGGCACCACCGCCTACATTGCCGACGGGAACAGCGGCTTACAGGTGCTCGACGTGAGCAACCCCGCAGCGATCACGTTGCTGGGGACGTACAACACGCCTCGGTATGCGTGGCGGCTCGACGTCGTCGGCGACCGCGCGTACGTGGCAGACGATCGCAGCGGTCTGGAAGTCTTCGACGTGAGCAACCCGGCCTCGATCAAATTGCTTGGCTCCTATTACACCGGTCAGTACGCGTGGACTGTGCAGGTCGTGGGGACCACCGCGTACTTCTCTGATGGTACGACCGGTCTGAAGGTGCTTGACGTGAGCAACCCGGCGACGATCACGCTCCTGGGCAGCTACGCAACGCCTGCTCGAATAATGGACATCGATGTGGTTGGCTCGATCGCCTACGCCGCCGTCGAAAGTGCGGGCCTTCTCGCGCTGGATGTCAGCGCGCCCGCGGCAATCACGTTGTTGGGCTCCTCCAATGCGCTAACCTACGCGATGGGGGTGAAGGTGGTCGGGTCGCGAGCGTACGTCTCCGATGCGCAGAGCGGACTGAAGGTGCTGGACATCAGCAACCCCGCGTCGATCTCTCTTGCGGGCGCGTTCAATACCCCGGGCTCCGCTTGGTCCTGTCAGATGTCGGGCTCGGTCGCGTACGTGGCGAGCGACGGCGGCGGGCTGCAAATCCTCGACGTGAGCAATCCATCCACGATCACGCGGGTCAGTCAGTATCGAATGCCCGCGTCCGCGAACGCCGTCGATGTGGCCGGCGCGATGGCGTATGTCGCGGATCGAACAGGACTCCTGGTCATTGATGTGAGCGACCCGGCGCAGATGAAATTCGTGGGAAGCTTTGACAGTCCGACGATCTACGATGTGAAGGTCGTCGGATCGGTCGCCTATGCGGTCGGCGCAAATGGTCTGATCGTTCTCGATGTGAGCGACCCGGCATCGATCACGACCGTAGGTTCGTTCAAGACCTCTGCTGCGGGAATGGGCGTGGAGGTGAACGGAACGAGAGCGTACGTCGCAGAGTCCGGAGCTGGTATTGAAGTGCTGGACATAAGCGATCCGCATGCCATTGCCAGCTTAGGCCGCTTAAGCACGGTCTCCGGGTCGGACGTGCAGGTGATCGGCTCTTTGGCGTACGTCGCCGATGGCACGCTGGGTCTACAGGTGCTGGACGTGAGTGATCCGGCGAACATGCGTGTGCTGGGCGCTTACGACACGCCGTCATACGCGTATGGCGTGCAGGTGGTCGGTTCGGTGGCTTACCTGACGGATGAGTCGGCCGGGCTACTGGTGCTCGACGTGAGCAACCCCTCAGCGCTCTCGCGCCTCGGCGTTTACGGCAGCGCGGCGTGGGCCCAGGATGTGCAAGTGGTGGGCTGTACGGCCTATGTGGCAGATGCTTCTGGCGGTTTGCTGGCGTTGGACGTGAGTGATCCGTCCAAGATCACCAAACTCGGCGTCGTCGGCGGATTAGGACCCACAAAACAGGTGTATGTAGCGGGTTCGCGGGCGTACGTTGTAGCCGGCGAGGGCGGACTGTCAGCTCTCTCCTGCCCCACGGTCGCCTTTACCGGGTCTGTCATCGACCTCGGCAACTCGACATACCGCCTTATGCAGAAGCTGCCGGCCGGGACGTATTACGTTACCGTCAATGCAGGTGTGCGCGACCCCGCCGGCACGCCGCTCGATCAGGACGGCGACAGCAAACCGGGCGAGTCAGCCGACGTGTATCGCATTGCGGGCGTCGTCTTCGCACCGGTCGTTAGCGTGTCGTCCGGCCTTGAATTCGAAACCGCCCAACAGGTGCGGCTGACCTTTGGCCTGGACGTCGGCACGACGCTCGACGTGGGCGACTTCAGCCTCACGTTGCAGGATGGGACCCCGGTTCCGAGCGGCGCAGGCATCGCATCCGTCGTGTACGACTCGCCCTCGCGGATCGCAATCGTCTCGTTTACGGGCCGGCCGATGCCGGACGGACGCTATCGCCTCACGCTGAACGCCAACACGGTCAGCAGCGGCGCCGCGACCAATCCCACTCCGACGATTGTGGAGTTCGCAAGCCTCGCGGCCGACGCCAACGGAGACGAACAGGTGAACTTTGTCGACCTGCTCGCGCTTGCCGCCCACTATGGCCAATCCGGCACTTGGAGCACGGGCGATTTCAACTTTGATCAGACCGTCAACTTCGTCG
The DNA here is from genome assembly GCA_047600945.1 of Tepidisphaeraceae bacterium. Lineage (GTDB taxonomy): Bacteria > Planctomycetota > Phycisphaerae > Tepidisphaerales > Tepidisphaeraceae > JASGKC01. The sequence continues at coordinate 1,554,497 of JASGKC010000001.1, forward strand.
ATCTGCTGATCCTCGCTGCGCATTATGGGCAGACGCTTGCGGTGGCCGCGTCTCAGGTATCGTTGTGGGAGCAGTCGTCCGATGCCCTCACGCCGCTGGCGGCCGACATCCTCTCCTGACGCCCGTCTTGGCGGGGCGAGATCTCACAAAATCGATTTTCCGCGTCCAACCGTCGCGCGGGCGGCCATCATGTGCGGAGAGCAACCCATGCCTACGGCCGACAGCCCCAGCGTCGATGCTGCGACATCGCTCACGGTGATGGGTTTGGCCGCGCGCCTGGAGTATGAGGAATGGTTCGCGGCCGTCGTGCGGCGGCACGCGGGGTGGATGTACGGGGCGGCGCTGCGGCGGGTGCGCGAGCGTCAGTCGGCCGAGGACGCCGTGCAGACGGTGTTCGTCCTGCTGCATAGGAAGTCGCCGCGGTTCCATTCCGAAGGGCAACTCGTCAGTTGGCTGCACCAGACTACACAGAACGTCGCGCGGGAAATCGTCCGGTGTCAGGCGCGGTGCAACCGACACGAAAATACTCTCGCGACGCAGCCGGGCCATAGCCAAGAGAAGGCCGTCATGGACGCATCAATGGTTGCCGAGTGGAACGAATTAGCGCCGATGCTGGATGACCTGGTCGCCCGGCTTTCGGATCGGGACCGACAAGCGATCCTGCTGCGCTTCTATCGACAGCAGGACTGGAACGATGTCGCAATCAGCCTGGGCCTGTCGGCCGACGCGGCACGCAAGCGCGTGGAACGCGCGGTCGAGCGCCTGCGGACTCTCGCACAGAAGCACGGACGCGGAACGCTCACGGCCGGGACGCTGGTCGCGCTGCTGAGCAACGGCCTCACCGCCGACGCGGCGCCGGCCGGGCTTGTGGGCGTTGCGACCTCGGCGGCGCTGAGTCCTTTGGATTCCGGCGTGCAGCACGCGATCGGCCCATTGGTGCGCGCCGTGCGCCGACGTGCGCTGGAGGTTCAGGCCACCCAGGCGTTGGGTGTCCTGCTGACGATCGGTCTGCTGGTTGGCGGGGCGGTGTTGCTCGCGCTGCACTACTGGCGCGGCAACCCATCGCCCGGCGCGGATGCAGCACCGGCCGCGCTCGCGGTCCTCCAGGCACCCCCGCGCGATGCGGGAAAGCCGCGCGTCGGCATTCTCATCAGCAAGACCAACGCCGAGACGATCATCGACGTCGGCCCGGTCGGCTACGACCGCATGACACGCATCATCTCCGAAGTGCGCGACGACCGATTCGAACTGGTTGCGATCGTCGATGCCGGCACCGCCGACGATCCGGCCGTGCGCGAGGCTTGCGCCAAGACGCTGCCCGGCGCGTCGCTCGTCGACGGATCGGATGCCGAGCAGGTGGCCGCGCTGGATGTGATTATCGCGTCGCACATCACGCGGATGCCGGCGTCCTCGCTCGATTCCGTCGACCGCGCCGTGCGTGGCGGCACCGGGCTGTACGTGCGGATGTTCATCGGACCCGGCAATCTTGGCGCGGACGACCGCCGCGTCGCTCATCTGAACGCGCTGCTGGCGGGCGACGAACTGACGGCCGACCAGGCGAAGAACCCGCCGGCCGAGCCGCTGGTCGGGCCGTGGTACTCGCGCTCGGGCCGGATGGCGTGCGTGGCAGCCGGCTCGCATGATCTGCTGGGCAACCTGGCCGGGACGAAGAAAGAATTCAGCGCGGCCGCCAACGGCGTCTTTGGCCGATGCCTCGGGACGGCGCTGGTGATCGCCGTCGACAACAAGGACGTGCCCGTGGCGCCGAATGAAACGCTGCCGATCGCGCTGCTGCGGACGGCCCGGTACGAACGCGGTTCGATCGTGGTCGCGGCCTTCAGCGGCTCGCGGCCGCTGCCGACGGAACTCGATCGTGCCGATGCTGTCCCGTTCGGCGTCCGCGCAGTCGAATGGCTCGTGAACGAGAAACGACTGTCGAAGGATCGCGAGCCGGAACCGATGCCGCCGATCGTGGAACCCGCGCCCACCACCCAACTGGTGACCGAGCCGAAGTGAATCCACGAACGCTGCACTGTCACGTCGCAGCCTGAGATATCCATCACTCCACCGGCACCAGCGTGTGTGCATCGCGGGCCAGCAGCCAGCGGCCGTCCGGTTGCTTGTGGTAGATCGTCAGACGATCGCCGGCCAGGCGCGTCGTCACGCCGCCGGCGTGGGGCGTGACGGCGAGTGTGTCGTGGCAGAGCGAGTACGCGAGGTCGCCGGCGACGACGAGTTCGTGGATTTCGCTGACGCAGTCGATGCGGAGTTGCTTGTGTGCTTCCGTGAACTTGGCCGCAAACCCCTCACGGCCGATCGGCGGGCCGCCGGGATTGCACAGCACGACGTCGTCGGTGATGAGGCCGAGCAGCGTGGCCAGATCGCCGGCGTTGACGGCGGCCATCCACGTCGTGTGGTGGTGGCGGAGGGATTGTTCGTCACTGCTCATTCGAAGTCCTTCCTGGCGATTCGACGATTGAACCCATCGCACGCCGGCATGGCTATTCCGCGCGCTCGCCGATGAACAGCTTTCGGATCGTGTGACCTTTCCACATCCACAGGCCCGTCAGCAGGATGATCGGCATGAAGACGAACTTGAACATGTACGCGTACGGCGCGACTTCCTCGGGCGGCCCGTAGATGTACCCGAGCAGCGGCAGGCCGGCGAGAATGTGGAGCCATCGGGCGATGGTACGTCGTGTGGCGTTCGTCATAGGAAGGGGTTGAAGATCGAGTTGTCAGATAGAGTCGGAAGTTGCACGCGATGCTTAACTGGCCGGCGAATTCGCCAGGATCGACTCCAACTGCTTAAGCATCCGCGCCCAGCCGTACTGCGCACCCCGAAGCGCTTGTTCGCCAAATGGCATGGCGAGGTCGAAGCCGGAATGCTCAAGGGTCAGCCGTGTGCTGCTGCCTTCGGGCTGGAGAAGGAATCGCACAAACGTGTTGTCGACGGCCCCGCCCGCTGACCATGAGAAGACCAATCGGCTGGGCGGCTGGCACTCAAGGACTTCGCAGTGGACCGTCAGCCCGTCGAAGTTCGCCTGCGGATTGCCCGGGACACGAAACGTAAAGCGATGCCCGACGCGCGGCTCGAAGTCGTTCGGGAACATCCACACGGCCAGCGTGGTGGGGTCGGTCAACGTGTGCCAGACCTGCTCGGGGCTGGACGGGAGAAGCATCTCTCGAAAGACGGCGTTGTTCATTCCTCAGCTCGCTTGCTCAGAAGTGCCTTGAGTTGGTTCAGCCTATCGTCCCATAAGCGGTCGTAGAGTTTCACCCAGTCCCGCACGGCCGCGAGGCGCTGCGGCTCGAAGTGGTAGTGTCGCTCGCGCCCGTGCCGCTGTTCGGAAACCAGCCCGGAATCCCGCAAGACTTTCAGATGTTGGGACACAGCCGGCCGACTCATGCGGAAGTGGCCGGCCAAGTCGTTGACGGACCTGTCTGTGACGGCCAGCAGGTCCAGCATGCGCCGACGGGCCGGGTGGCTGATGGCCTCGAAGACATCCGCTTCGTGACGAACCCGCGACATGCAGGAATAATATGTAAGTGAATGCTTACCTGTCAATCCTGTTTTCTTCCGGGCCACTCACTTGCGGTTCGCGGCTACGGCAGCTTTGTCGACGGGAACACCGTCAGGCGCAGCTTGGCTGAACCCATCGGCACGAGCGAGATCAGCTCCACCTGTTCGCTCAGCCGTGCCTTCAACCCGTCCGGCGACGGCAGGGGTGGCGTCAGGGTCATCATCACCTGCTTGTCCGCGGGCTGGCCGGGCACGGGTTTCGTCACCAGCGTCCAGTCCGCCACCCGCCGAGCGGGCACACGGATAGTCACGGGCGGATTTGTCCACGGGCGCTGGCCAGCCGGGCGCTCGTCGACCGTCGCCTTGCTCAACTCGGCGTCGGCGATGTTCAACGCGTAGTTCCACGCGCTCGTCGGCTTCATCGACAGCGATGGGAACTGCGGCAGTGTCGTCCCGCGGGTTGGGTCGGCCTGCACGTCGGCATCGACCTTTAGCGCGTATACCAGCGGGCCTCGCTTCACGCTGACGCCGTTGTCGGGCCAGTGCTCCAGCCGCACGGTCATCGGCAGGGTCAATTCAAGCTGGTCGCCGTCGTGGAAGTCGCGGTCGACGGTCGCGAACATGCCCGGCTTCATGTCGCCGGTGAACGGTTCGCCATTGATCTTCAGCGAGGCTTGTTCGCACCAGCCCGGGATGCGCAGCTTGAGCGACAATCGCTTGGGCGTGGCCGTCTGCACGGTGAAGCGGATGGTGTTCTCGTAGGGGTAGTTCGTCTGCTCGACGATCGTCACGCCGTCGTGTGTCACCTGGCTGGGTCCGTACAGCACCGCCGCCAAGCCGCCGTCGCTGGAGGTCATCCACGTGCGGGCGGCGTAGTTCGGGAACATCCGGTTCACATTCCCCGAGCAGCACTCCACGTCGTGCCGCGGGCGATACGACATCCGTGGGTTGCCCACCAGCATCACGCTGTGGCTCGAATGCTCATCGGCGATCAGCTGATTCGGGCACGAGAAGTACTGAAGCTGCTTGAAGTCGTCGCTGACCGCGCCGAGGCCGGCGTTGAAGATGGCCGTCTCGATCTGGTCGGCGTAGCTCGCGTCGCCCGTGGCCATGAGCAGGTAGCCCAGGCTCCAGGTGTAGTCGCTGATGTCGCAGGTTTCGTGAGACGACAGTGCGCCGCGGCCGCTGAAGTGCTCTTCGGAACTGTAGACGCCCGACGCCAGCAGGTGATCGCGGGCCGCGTTGCGGAAGCCGGTGACGGACACGGCCAGATCGTCCTTGTTGCCCGTGTAGGCGTAGAGGATCGCGCCGAGCTTGACGATTTCGGCGTACGACACACCGTGCGCATGCGGCGTCTTGTCGGACCGCAGCGCCGGGCGCGAGGCGTGTCGTCGATGCCCGGCTGCGCGTTGTAGTCTCGCCACAGACGCTGCGCGAGTTCCAGCAGCTTCGGCTCGCCGGTCTGTCCGTACAGCCAGAGGATCGACTCGACGTTGACGACGTTGCGCGATGCGAGGTCCCAGCGGATGGACGCGCTCAGGTAGTGCCGCGTCATCGCGTCGAGGATGGTGCGATCGCCCGTCTGCCCGTACTCGGCCATCAGCGCGCGAAAGAACACCGCGTGCGGCCACTGGTAGTAGGCGGACGGGTCGCCGGTGGGGCGATCACCTTTAAAGCGGCGTGGGCCGAGATAGCCGTCGGTGTCGGGGTGATCGAGGACGAAGCGGACGATCTTGTGGGTGCGTTCGGTGAGGGGCACGTCACCGGCGAGGTAGCCGCACCGCAGGCCGCCATCGACCCAGTAGCCGGTCTGCTCGTACGCCCACAGGTAGGGGCCGGCGCTGGGGTCGGCGTCCCATACGGGCATGTCGTACGGCCGACCCGCGGCTTCGATGTGACCCGACAGGCCGACGGCCTGGGTGTACAGCAAGTCCTTGATCCAGCCGGCCGGGCGGACTTCGCGTAGCGGGAGTTCCTCGAAGCGGTCGAAGCGGTCGAAGCGAGCGACAGCGCCCGCGGCATCCGCGGTGGGGACGGGCGCGACGACGGCCAACAGGAGGGCGGCGAGGGTGGAGTGGAGCTTGGTGCGGACGCGAGAGGGGAGGAGGGTCATGCTGAAGGCGAAACGCATGCGGATGAGGAGTATTGCAGACGAGCCGCCGCGACAACCCGGCAAGGGCGAGTGCTCGCGGCTCCATGCGGTCAGCGTGCTTCGTCTCTGACCTGTGTGGCCACCGGCGCGCTGCAGGTGGCGCGCGGCGCGAGGCCACCGGCGTCGACGGCGGCCATCCACGTGGAGTGGGGGTGGCGGAGGGATTTCTCGTCAGGCGTCATGCGTTCTTTCATCTTCGGGGCTTCGACCGTGTCCAGCAGCAAGCCGAGTTGGTCTGACGGCGTCGTATGTCATTGCAGCGCCAACAATCCCAGGTACCGATGTAGCGACAATGATTGCTACGAAACCAAAGTTGCTTGTCCTAAAGTCAAACGGAAGCCATCGGGACGCCCCAATGACTCCGAACGCAATGATCTCAAGAGCGATCCCAATAGCCAGGCGACGTCGCAGTTTCCGGAGATGTCGTTCGCATACCGGGTGGCCCCGTGGCCAAGCAGGCGTTGATCGTCCCCAGAATGCGGCAACAGAGCGTCGGCCGCACACGCAGCACACGACCTCGGCGGGCTTTCGACTCTCGTAATCCATCGAAGGGCTCTGATGCACTCGTGAATGCAGAACGTGCTTCAGAAGAGGGGGTACCCGTCGTCGAGAAGCAAGTGCGTACTCGGCCGTTTTCGTTCCCTCCCTCATTCACCTACCATTCGCCCCATGCGGATGCCTGTTGTAGCCATTGTCGGTCGGCCGAATGTCGGGAAGTCTTCGTTGCTGAATGCCCTCTCGCACAAGCGGGTGAGCATTGTGCAGGACCAGCCGGGCGTGACGCGCGATCGTGTGTCCATCCCGTTCCAGGTGAACGGGAAATGGGTCGAACTCGTCGACACCGGCGGCTACGGGTTCGACGACTCGCAGGGCCTGACCGAGCACATCAAGCACCAGATCGAACTGGCCATGGGTCGGGCGAATTTGGTGCTGTTCATCGTCGATGCCCACGACGGCCTGCTCGACGGCGACCGCACGATCGCCCGTTTGCTGCGCGAAAAAGGCGTAAAAACGCAGATTTTGGCCAACAAAACCGATGGCGCGAAGTACGAACAGGCCCTGGGCGATTTCGCGACGATCGGCCTCGGCACACCGATGGGCGTGAGCGCGACGACCTCGTACAACCTGGACAAAATCCCCGACGTCATCGCGTCGAACCTCGACCTGTCCGAGGCGCCGACGGAGATTCCGGAGCCGGAGTTACTGGTGGCGATCGTCGGCAAGCGGAACGCGGGCAAGAGCACGTTTGTGAACGCGGTGAGCACGCTGTTCGAGGACGAGCCCGACCGCGTGATCGTCAGCGAAGTGCCCGGCACGACGCGGGACAGCGTCGACATCCGCTTCGAAAAAGACGGCAAAACGCTGGTGGTCATCGACACGGCCGGCGTTCGCAAGAAACGGCACATGGTGAACGACGACGTGGAGTTCTACAGCTTCCACCGGGCCGAGCGGAGCATCCGCCGGGCGGATGTGGTGCTCCAACTGATCGATGGCGTCGAGACGATCAGCGAGCCGGACAAGAAGCTGACGCACTACGTCCTCGAGCAGTACAAGCCGGTCATCGTCGTCATCAACAAGTGGGACTTAGCGCTGGCGAAAGCCCGTGAAAATGCGGGCGGAGAAGCGATCGACGACCACGAACTGCGCGAGAAATACCGCGAGTACGTGAACGCCGAGCTGCGCGGGGCAAGCTTCGCGCCGCTGGCGTTCATCACGGCCAAGGACCAGCGGAACGTCGGCAGGGTGGTCGATCTGGCCCGCAAGCTGCACAAGCAGGCGACCGTCCGCCTGACGACCAGCAAGCTGAATGAAGCGATGGAGCAGGTGCTGGCCGAGCGCACGCCGAGTGGAACAGGTCGGGGCCGGCCAAAGGTGTATTACGCGACGCAGGTAGGCATCGCCCCGCCGACGATCGTGCTGTTCGTGAACAAGGCCGAATATTTCAACGAAAGCTATCGCCGGTTCGTGGTGAATCGGTTCCGGGAACTGCTGCCGTTCGGCGAGGTGCCGATCAAACTGGAAGTGCGGGAGCGGACGCGCGAGCAGCGGGGAACCGATTCCACCCGCCCGAGCGTCAAGGAGCGGGCCAAGGCCAATCCGCGTCCGCGCAAGTCCAAAGAGTCCAAAGAACGGAAGAAGCGGGACGAGGATTGAGGTCCGACAAGGCGAGGATCGACAGGTCATCCACAGGCAGGCGCGATCGAAACGTGGAAGTTTCTTTGCTCGTAAGTGATTTTTCAGTCGCCGGTTAGCAGATTATGAGGGCCAGATTTGGGATTTCCGTACGTCCGGCATACGCGGTCGTCTTGACACTGCCGGAAAGCACGGCATAATCCCTCTTGTCAGTTGACGTCCACGCCATCGACGGTTGGTAAGACGGAAGTCGCCAATCGCCGAGTTCAAGTGTCTACTCGTCAGCCTGATCGGTGATCGTGCATCGCCTGATGCGATGCGGTTTCACCGTCGCTTGCCCAGGTGCGGCGAAAGTCGTGTGGCAAGGTGAATGGAGTTCGCTCCGAAAGCCTTGTTGCGAATCGGGTAAGGGTTCGGAAGTCGCCTGAATCGAACGCGAATAAAAAAGTTCGAGACGGGTTGACAAGTGAACTGAAGACTGTAGAGTGTGCGACCCGCGATCGGGAAAGAACGACGCGGCCGGAACGATAAGTCTGGCGAATAGCTAGGTTTAGCGATTGGTTGAAGCTCTTTGGCAAGTGAATAGTCGGACCGCCGCGAGGATGTGACGCGAACGTTCAAGTCTCGTACTTGAACGCAAGCACAAGATCCAAGCCACGCTTCTTGCGAGCGTGGCGACCATGGAATGAAGCTCTTTCGGGAGTGGAGTTCCGTGGGGCTCTCTTGCTCACATCTTTCGCATAGTGAATTACCCAATTCACAATGAGTTTGAAGTGATAGTAAGTTGAGCCATCCTGTCAGGTTTTTAGCCGAACCTGATGGGGCTAATTCGGGTTTAGTCACCTGGGTTAGTTAACCAAGCTCACCGGAGCTCTTACTCTGGTGGGTGGACAAACTCGTTTCGAGGATAAGCCTGCATCAGAAATCGTCAGTCTTGGTGTAACGCCAAGCAGAGGGATGGTGCAGGTCCAAGAAATTTAATTGAAGAGTTTGATCCTGGCTCAGCCTGAACGCTGTCGGCGTGATTAAGACATGCAAGTCGCACGGTGTAGCAATACACAGTGGCGGACGGGTGAGTAATGTATTGTTAACGTACCCCGGACTCTGGGATAGCCATCCGAAAGGATGGGTAATACCAGATGAGACCACGAGTGGGCATCCATTTGTGCTCAAAGGTTCGCCAGTTTGGGATCGGACAATATGGTATCAGGTAGTTGGTGAGGTAACGGCTCACCAAGCCTTCGACGCCTAGCCGGACTGAGAGGTCGGCCGGCCACATCGGGACTGAGACACTGCCCGGACTCCTACGGGGGGCTGCAGTAATGAATCTTCCACAATGCACGAAAGTGTGATGGAGCGACGCCGAGTGAAGGTTAAGTCCTTCGGGATGTAAACTTCTAAAACCTGTTAGAAAGTTCTGATCAGCAGGCTATAAGTGGCGACTAACTCTGTGCCAGCAGTCGCGGTAATACAGAGGCCACGAGCGTTAGGCGGAATCACTGGGCTTAAAGCGCGTGTAGGCGGATGTCTAAGTACCTTGTGAAATCCCACGGCTCAACCGTGGAACTGCTTGGTATACTGGATGTCTTGAGGTGCTCAGGGGCGAGCGGAACAAACGGTGGAGCGGTGAAATGCGTAGATATCGTTTGGAACGCCAATGGTGAAGACAGCTCGCTGGGGGCATACTGACGCTGAGACGCGAAAGCCAGGGGATCAAAGGGGATTAGATACCCCCGTAGTCCTGGCCCTAAACGATGTCCACTAGGCTGTGGCAGCTCTGACGCTGTCACGGCCGAAGCAAAAGTGTTAAGTGGACCGCCTGGGAAGTACGGTCGCAAGGCTAAAACTCAAAGGAATTGACGGGGGCTCACACAAGCGGTGGAGCATGTGGTTTAATTCGAAGCAACGCGCAGAACCTTACCTGGGTTTGAAATCCTTGGATTATCCTGATGAAAGTCGGGTACACCCTTCGGGGCGGAACTTGGACAGGTGCTGCATGGCTGTCGTCAGCTCGTGTCGTGAGATGTCGGGTTAAGTCCCTTAACGAGCGAAACCTTTGCCCTTAGTTACCAGCGAGTAAAGTCGGGGACTCTAAGGGGACTGCCGGTGTCAAACCGGAGGAAGGTGGAGATGACGTCAAGTCCGCATGGCCTTTATGCCCAGGGCCACACACGTGCTACAATGGTGCGTACAAAGCGAACCGATACCGCAAGGTGGAGGAAATCGCACAAAACGCACCCCAGTTCAGATCGGAGGCTGCAACCCGCCTCCGTGAAGTTGGAATCGCTAGTAATCGCGGATCAGCCACGCCGCGGTGAATGTGTTCCTGAGCCTTGTACACACCGCCCGTCAAGTCATGGGAGCCGGAAATAGCCGAAGTCGCCTCACCACTGAGGTGCCTAAGCTAGGTTCGGTGACTGGGACTAAGTCGTAACAAGGTAGCCGTAGGGGAACCTGCGGCTGGATCACCTCCTTTCTAAGGGATTCTTAGAACGTCCTGTAGTTCGCCGTGTACAACGACGAACTGCTTACCGAGAGCGATCTCGGGGATGGAAAGTCAGACACAACCTCGTCTTAATTCGGGCTCGTCTCGAATGAGGTTTCTGCGAGCAATCGCAGCAAACGGCGCCGACTATTCACCTGCTAAATAGCTCAACCATCGATACACCCGCCATGGTCAACCATGGCGGGTGTTTTCGTTTGTACTCAGAGCGGATTGGCGGTACTTCTACGCGCATGGGGAATGAACACGTCGCCACCGACCCGCCCCACCTCGGAGATCGCTCGGGCCGTTTGGTCCGCCTGCGGACATTCACTTCACCGCTCGAAGCTCGCCTCGTCGTATCCAAGCTGGAATCAGCCGATCTCACGCCGGTCATCGCTGGCGAAAACGCCACGACCGCAACCCTCGGCTACCTAAATTTCAACCATGTCGAAGTCCTGATTCCGGAGAACCAACTCGAAGCCGCGAACGAATTGCTCGCAAATCCTGGCCCGCCTCGCCCGCTCGACCGCGAGGATTCCGCCTCACTTGACCAGAGCGTCGATGACTTGTCACCGGATGCGCCGGATCCAGCCGCCTCCGACGCAAGCTTTGCGGCCATGTTTGCCGCCATCGCGCTTCTCCTCTGCAAAGCGCCGATGCCGTTCCTGGTTCTTGTCGTTGTCCCGCTCGTCTTGTGGGGGCGATTCTTCTGGCGAGTCGCTCGAAATTGGCGCAATGCTGGCGACAAATCCCGGCTCCTCACGGTTTTCATGGTGCTGGTTGCCGTGGCGGCCGGTGTGCTCAGCGTGGTGTCCTTCCAACAGCAGTTGCACTCATCCGTTCCAAACGGTGAATTACACGACTACTGATCGAATCTCGCCACGCCTTCCCACGCATCTGGTAGACTCGCCCCCGCATGTCCGGCCGGTCGACGCTGCCAACCATTCGATTACTCGTTACCCTCATCGCGCTGCTCCCCGCAGCGCTGGTGGCTTTGGCGCTGGTTTGGATCAGTGCCACTGCCAGCCGAACCATCGCCGATGATCTCGGCCAGCAGCTCATCGCCGGCTCGGTCTCGCGGCTCGACGCCGAAATTCGCGATTTTCTTGGCGACGCCGTCCACGTCAGCGATCGCTTCATCGGCCGCCTCCACGCCAATTCGATCTCCGTCGACGACCTGTCGACGTGGAAGGCCGCGATGTTGAACGAGCTGACGACGAATTCCCGAGTCGCCGCGATCACCTTCGGCCACAAGGACGGCCACTCCACCTACATGCAATTCGGTCCCGAGGGCCTGGAGTATGGCCTCAGCAAAGGCCCCGGCCCCGATCAGTGCGATGAATTCATCATCGACGCCGACGACGGCTCGGTCCTCCGCAAGAAACGCACCTATCAATACGACCCGCCGCGCACCCGGCCTTGGTATCGCGACTACATGAATTCCCCGAACCCGGTGTGGACCGAGGTTTATTTCTGGTTCGGCACCGCCGGCGGCGACGCCACCACCGGCGTCGGCTACACGCGCCGGGTGGAAGTGAACGACAAGTTCGCCGGCATGCTGGTCGTCGACGTCACGCTCGAACAGCTTTCGCAACACTTGGCCAAGCTGGCCAACATGCAGACGGGTGCGCTCTTCATCGTCGACTCCGACGATCTGCTTGTCGCCGCCAGTCATGGCGCATCAACCAGCGATCGCGGCGAGCGGACCAAACTCAAGAACTCCGATTCACCCATCGCCCGCGCGGTGGCCGAACTGTTCGCCGAGCATCCCGGCCGCACCGAATCGCGCCTGGGCCTGCCGGACGAGTTTGGCGGCCCCTCGCTCGTGCGCGTCACGCCGATCAGTCCCTATGCCGGCATCGACTGGCGCATCATCTCGGTGTTGCCCGAAAAGGCGTATCTCAGCGGCGCGAAAGCCTCGCGTGAACAGTCGTACTGGCTCGCGGGCGCGGCGCTGATCGTCGCCAGCGCGCTCGGGCTTTGGCTTGCATCGCGTCTGACGCGCCCGCTGATGCGCCTGACCGATCACGTCCGCCGCGTCGGCCAGGGCGACCTCGCGGCGCGTCTTGAGCTGGGCGGCACGCGCGAGCTGGCCGACCTGTCGCGCGAACTGAACCGCATGAGCGAGGACCTGAGCAGCCGCGAGCAACTCGTTCGTTCGATCCGCATCGCCGCCGACGTGCAGCAGAGCCTGTTGCCGCGCACCAACCCGCGCGTGCCGGGCCTCGATATCTACGGCACCAGCCGCTACGCCGACCCCACCGGTGCGCAGTACCGTGACCTGATCGACATGAGCGCCACCGCCGACGGCCAGTTGCTTTTATCTGTCGGCGAAGTGGCCGTTCGTGAAGGCATCGGCTCGGCACTGCTCATCGCGTCGGCGCGCGGCGCGCTGCGCCAGCACGTCGGTCGAGAATCAGAAGCTCGATCAGGCCCTCGAACGCGTCAACAAAACGCTCACACTCGCGCCCGACGGCGCTGTCTCGATGACACTGCTGCTGATGCGCGTCTCGCCCGACGCCGGCCGAATCGAGTGGTGCAGCGCCGGCCACGATCCGGCCATCCTGTACGACGTGGAGAAGGACGAATTCGTCGAACTCGATGGCATCCAACTGCCGCTGGGCCGCGTGGAAGACGTCGACTACCGCCTGCAATCCCGTGACGAATTCAAGAGCGGCCAGCTCATCGTCGCGGCCAGTGACGGCGTTTGGACGACGCGCAACGACGCCGGCGAAGAGTTCGGCAAGCAGCGCCTCCGCGAACTGATCCGCCAGAACGCGCTGCGGCCCGCGATTCAGATTGGCCGAGAGCTGGAGTCAGCGCTCACCACGTTTCGCGGCAGCGAACCGATGCGCGACGACGCGACGTACGTGGTCGTGCGGCGGGTGTGAAGTGCTCTGTCGGACGTCATGCTAAGCGCAGCGAAGCATCTGGTGCCCTTCACTTATCGCACGACTTCTACTAGCGCCAAGCTCTTCGCTGGGTGCCACGGCATCGGTACTCCGTTGCCGTGGGTACGCTCTCGCTATTGATCGCGTCGATACCGTCAGCATACCCCGGCTGGCGAGTACGCAAGCCGGGGCACCCACACGCGGAATGGCACTGGACACTTGCCGCCAAGAAGTCGCGGCGTAACAGTGTGACGAAACACGAATCAATGGGTTGAACCGTACCACGCGCTTTCACGCCGCGTGTTGGCCCGAACCCGGCGTGCACAGCTTCGACGCACGCAGGCTCGCACGCACCTGTTCGGCCAGGAAGGGCACGTGGGTGGCGTGGAACACCTGCTCGTGCCGGCCAGGAATGTCGTACGAGGCGACGCCGTTGCGGGACAGTGCCGTCCAGCCGTACGTGGGCTCGATCTCGCAGAAGTCGAGCCAGTCGGGCTTGCTTGCCGTCTTGAACAGATGCACACGCACGTCGGCCAGCGCGGGCTTGTAGTTCGCACGCGCGACGTCGGCTGCCTTGCGCAGGGCACGCAGCCACTGGGCGACTTCGCCTTGCGCGCCGATGAACGGCAGCGCTTCGTCCTGGATCGGCAGCACGTCGCCGCGCTTCGGGCCTTTGTGACGCCAGCGCCGGGTCAGCCGTCGCCAGCGGTCGGATAGGTATTGCGCCTTAGCCTTCGGCGACTTCTCGAAGAAGCGCCGCACGTGCAGCAGCAGTCGCTCATGACGCGGCCGCTTCACGATCGCGCCGGGCGCGGTGGTATCGATCAGGCCCAGATACGGCACCGCCTCGCCGGCGGTGCGGAGTTGCCGCGCCATTTCGAACGCGACCAGGCCGCCGTAGCTGTAGCCGAGCAGTGCCCACGGCCCGCACGGGCGGACCTTGCGGACGCGGCGGATCATTTCCGTCGCGAGTTTCGTGACATCCGGGATGGGCTCATCGCGCCCGCTCAGGCCCGGATACTGTAGGCCATACACGGGCCGGCCCGGTTCGAGCAGGTCGACCAGCGCGCGGTACGTGAAGGATGTGCCGCCACGCCCGGGCAGACAGATGAGCGGCGGCAGGTCGCCTTCGCCGCGCAGTGTGACCACTTCGCTGTGGTCGTCACTCACGCCCCTGGCACGCTGGCGGATGCAGTGCGTCAGCCGACGCGGCGTGGGGGATTCGTAGAAGCTGGAGATCGGCAGCGTCTGGCCGGTGGCCTTTTCGACTTCGAGGACGAGTTTCACGACCGACAGCGAGTCGCCGCCGAGGTCGAAGAAGTCATCGCCGGGACCGACGTTTTCAACGCGGAGCACCTTGCCGACCAACTCGGCGATCTTTCGTTCGAGGTCGTCCGTGCTGACTTCGTCGCTCGTGCCGCGCAGTGCCTTCAGCGCCTCGTCCGGGTTCGGCAGCGCCTTGCGATCGACCTTGCCGTTGGGCGTCAGCGGGATGTCGTCGATGGTGATGAATGCGTGCGGCACCATGAAACTGGGCAGCCGCTTCAGCAGCTGTTCGCGCAGCGTCTTCGGCGACGGCACAGCCATGCCCTCGCGCGGGACCACGTAAGCGATCAGCTTCGCGTCGGGCTCGGCATCGGAGCCATCGCCCAGCTTCGCGATGACGGCCGCGTCGAGGATGCCATCGCACCCGCCGAGCGCCTGTTCGATCTCGGTGAGTTCGACGCGGTTGCCGCGGATCTTCACCTGCTGATCCTTGCGACCCTTGTGTGTGAGGCAGCCTTCGCCGTCGAGCTTGCCGAGGTCGCCGGTGAAGTAGAGACGCGAATCGGCGTCGTCTTGGTCGCGCTGGAACACCTTCGTGTTCAGTTCGTCGAGCCCGCGATAGCCGGTCGTGATGTACCGGCTGCGGATGACGATTTCTCCGATCTCGCCCGTGGGCACGGGCTTCTTCTGCGCATCGAGCAGGAGGATGTCGATGTCCGGCACGGCGTAGCCGAGCGGCACGCCCGTGCCGGGTGCGAGCACGTCGTCGCGGTGAATCTTGTACTGGCGCGTGACGCCGGTTTCGGTCGCACCTAAACCGCAGAACATCACGGTGTGCTTGCAGAAGTGTTCCTGGAACAGTTCGACATCGCGGCGGTAGGGCGCTTCGCCGCCCAGCTTGATGAGCCGCAGCGACGGCAGCAGGTCGCGGCCCTTCAGGTCGCGGGCGAAGTGACGGAACACCGTCGCCACCGAGCAGTACATCGTGATCGCGTGACGGTCGAGCCAGTCGGCCAAGCCCGCATGGCCGGCGTCGCGCAGCGGGTAATGGTGCAGCGAGGCGCCATTGAGCAGCGCGTTGAACGTGTCGCGAATGCCGCCGTACACGCTGCACGGATAGAGCAGCGTCTGGCGATCGTTTTCAGTGATGCCGTACAGCACGCGATGGCGGTGCATGTTGTGCACCACGCTGCGATGCTCGTGCATCACGCCCTTGGGCCGGCCCGTGGATCCGGAGGTGAAGAGCACGTAGGCGAGTCGCGTGCCTTCGATCGGCAGGTTGAGATTGCCGGTTGCCGTGACGAGTGGCGAAGTGTGGTCGACGTTCACGACAGGGATCGCGCATGCGACACGTCGCGCGATGTCGGCGCGACGGTCGTCGGTGACGATCACCGTCGGCGCGGCGTCTTCGACCATCATGGTCAGACGTGCGTCGGGATAGGTCGGATCGAGCGGGACAAACGCGCCACCGGCCTTCAGCGTGCCGAGAATCGCGGCGGCAAGCGGCGCGCCCTGATCGATGACGAGGCCCACCGTCTGGCCGGCCAAGTCCGTGCGACCGGTCTGCGCGAGCAGTTCGCGCGCGATGCGGTTGGCGCGGTCGTTCAGTTGTTCGTAGGTGAGCGTGACGCCGCGCCCTTGGATCGCGAGGCGTCCCGCGAACTTCGCGACCATCTGCTCGAAGCGGACGTGGATCGGCGTCTCCGCGAGCGCGCGTGGAATCGACAATGTCGGATCGATGCGCGTCTCGACGAAGCCGCCCGGCGCTGTCGGCGCGCGATTGCGTTGAAGAAGGTTGAACGGCTCCCAGCGCCACTCCCATGGGGATGATATCGGCCGATTCGGAGGGGCGGTGAAGAAAGTCTCGGTGTCAGCGAGACGAAAACAGGGTCGGTAGCACGAGTTAGCGTCGGCGAAAACCAGAAAAAGCAGTTCAATCACCTGGGCGGCCGAATCCGATTCCGCTCGGTCCCGCCGAGGCCTACGATGGGGCGTGGCACTATCGCTCCAATCCTTTGCGGCTGCGACGGATGAGGTAGCGGGCACGCCCGGTAAACTGGCGAAGCAGGCGCGATTAGCCGAGTTGTTCCGGTCGTGCGACGATGAAAGCCTGCCGCTGGCCGTGCGATTCTCGGACGGCCGGGCGTTTGCACGGACGGACGAGCGCGTGATCGGCGTCAGCGGCGCGCTGCTCATGGACGTCGTGTTGCCGATACTCGGATTCGACTACTCAGCGTTTCGACCTCTCGCACTGCGCCACGGCGAAGTCGGCAACGCGATCGGCGAGGCGTGGCGCGAACGATCGACCGAACTCGACGCACTCACACTGCCCGACGTGCAAGCAAGCTTTGACCAGCTTGCGGCCGTTACCGCGCCGGACGCGAAGCGCGAGATTCTCGCAAGCCTCTGGCAACGCGTCCGCACCCCGCGCGAGGCGGCCGTGCTCGCGAAGGTGATGCTCAACGACCTTCGCACCGGCGTGAAGGAGGGCGTGCTGATCCCCGCCGTCGCGAAGGCGTTCGAGCGCGACGAGGCCGACGTGCGGCGCGCGTTGTTGCTGACGGGCGACCTTGATAGCGTCGCGCTGCTCGCGCAGTGTGATCGACTTGGCGAAGCTCGCTTCACACTGTTTCATCCGATCCAGTTCATGCTGGCCGGACTGATCGAAGCGGGCGAGCTGCGCGTCAACCGCGACACGGGGCGACCCGATGTCGATCTTTCGTCGCTGCAATATCCGCTGGCGATCGAGCCGAAGCTCGACGGCATCCGCGCAAGTCCACAAGCAAGGCGACCGCATCGCGATCTACACGCGCACGCTCGATCGAATTGACGCGAACTTTCCGGATGTGGTAGCACAGCTTCGCAACGTCGAAGGTGATGTGCTGATCGATGGCGAGATCCTCGCCTGGCGCGACGGCCGGGCGTTACCGTTCGCGAACGTGCAGAAGCGGCTGGGTCGCATCCGCCACCTCGCGACCGCGGTGAAGAAGCACCCGTGTACGTTCATCGCGTTCGACGTGCTCTACGCGCAGGGCGAACTGCTGCTCGATCGACCGTACCGTGAGCGGCGGGCGACGCTCACGCAACTTGGCGTTCAGCCGGTCATCGACTCGCACCAAGCGAACGAGCCGGACGACATTGTCCGCGCCTTCGAAACCTCGCGCGTCGGCGGGAACGAAGGGCTGATCCTGAAAGAGCTCGATTCGCCCTACAAGCCCGGTAAGCGCGGCACGGGCTGGCTGAAGCTGAAAACGCACCTGCCCACGCTCGATTGCGTCGTCACCTACGCCGAACTGGGCCACGGCAAACGGCGGGGCACGCTGAGCGATTACACCTTCGCCGTCTGGAGCGACGCCCCTGCCAAAGATGGTGCGACGCTGCTCAACATCGGCAAGGCCTACAGCGGTGTGACTGACGCGGAGATCGCTGAATTGACCGAGCGATTTATGAAGGATTCCATCGAAACGGATGGCCGTGTGCATCGCGTTAAGCCGAGCGTGGTGCTCGAAATCGCGTTCGATCAGATTCAAAAGAGCAATCGCCACGATAGTGGGTATGCGCTGCGCTTCCCGCGCATCAAAACGATTCGCCGCGACAAGAAAATCGAAGACGCGGATCGGATCGGTCGCGTGATCGAATTGTACGAGCACACCGAAAACATGGCCCGCGACGCCGAATCGCCGACAGTCGATCCGCAGGGACTGTTGTTCTAGTCACCGGTCGTGAATCTGCGTTCGACTGCCGATATCATCTTTTGCATGACCGCCGATCGTTCTATCGAATTGAAGCCGGGCCAGCGGGTTCGGATCACGCAGCAGATCGCCGCCCGCGACTACGCACTGGCTACGCCGGTTGAAGGCACCGTGATGCGCGTGGAGCAGAAGCCGACCGGTTCGTGGTACGCACACGCCGCGAAGAACAAGCTGTGGCTCGATCGTGTCGTGATCCGCAAGGCTGACGGGGAAATCAGCACGCTGAACCTGGACGAATTCTCCAGCATCGAAGTCGTGCAGGAATGATCGTCCCGGCCGCCCGGCGTCGCTACACTTCCGCCATGTCCAACGCCCAGACCGCGTACGATTCGCTGCGCAAGGAACTCTACGAACTGTATCTGCTTCGCTCCGCGGCCGGCCTGCTGGGGTGGGACGAGCAGACGCACCTGCCCAAGGCGGGCACGAAGCACCGGGCCGAGCAGAGCGCGCTGCTCTCGCGTATTCTGCACGAGCGGTTTACGTCGCCTCAGGTGGGCGGGCTGATCGAATCGATCAGCACCAGCGAACTCGCGGCCGACCCGGAATCGGACGTCGGCGCGAACACTCGCGAACTCAAGCGCGCCTACCTGCGCTCGACGAAGATCCCGGCGAGCCTTGTCGAAGAGATGAGCAAGCACGACGTGCTCGCGCAAGCTGCGTGGGTCGAGGCACGCAAGAACAAGGACTTCGCCGCGTTCGCGCCGGTGCTTGCCAAGACGTTCGACCTCAAGCGGCAGGAGGCGAACTGCGTCGGCTTCACGCAGCACATCTACGACGCGTTGATCGACGACTACGAGCCGCACGAGACCACGGCCGGCGCGAAGGCGGTGCTGGAGGGATTGCGCGAGCCGCTGGCGGCGCTGGTTCGGAAGGTGCAGGCCAGTGGGAGAAAGCCGAAGAAGCTCGCGGGGCCGTTTCCGATCGATGCCCAGGAGAAGTTCGGCCTGCTCGCGGCGCAGAAGATCGGCTTCGACCTCGACGCCGGCCGGCTCGATGTCAGCGTGCATCCGTTCTGCACGGGCCTCGCGCCTGGCGACACGCGCATCACCACGCGCTATCGCGACGACGACTTGACCGATGCGCTCTTCGGCGTCCTGCACGAGATGGGCCACGCGCTCTATGAGCAGGGTTTGCTGAAAGAACTGCACGGCGGCATGCCGCTGGGTGAGAGCGTGTCGCTCGGCATCCACGAAAGCCAAAGCCGCATGTGGGAAAACAACGTCGGCCGCAGCCGGGCGTTCTGGGCCTACTTCGGCCCGATCGCGCGGCAGCATCTGCCCTCACTGAACGCGCTCAGCGACGACGAACTGCTCTTTGCGATGAACGAAATCGCGCCCGGCTTCATCCGCGTGGAAGCGGATGAAACGACGTACAATCTGCATATTTTGCTGCGGTTTGAGCTGGAAACCCAGCTCATCGCCGGTGAACTCGACGTGAAGGACCTGCCCGACGCGTGGAACGCGCGGATGACGAAATACCTCGGACTCACGCCGCCGGACGACGCTGTCGGCTGCCTTCAAGACATCCACTGGTCGGCCGGCCTGGTCGGGTACTTCCCGACGTACACGCTCGGCAACCTGTACGCCGCCCAGTTCTACGAGCAGGCCCGCATCGATCTCGGCGACCTCGACGCGATGTTCGCCAAGGGCGAGTTCGCACCGCTGCTGAACTGGTTGCGAGAGAAGATCCACCGTCACGGTCGGCGCTACACGGCGCGGCAACTCTGTCGACGCATCACCGGCAAGGACCTGTCGAGCGATGCGCTGCTGCGCCATCTGAACGCCAAGGTGGATGAGTTCTATTCGTGAGCTGGGCGACGACACGAAGGCGCGAAGACGGCACGAAGAAGACATCCTGGGTCGTGTGAATTGAGTGCCACGGCATCGGTAATCCGTTGCCGTGGGACGCTTTCGCACTTCGAGCGGTTCGCCTGTTGCGAGCGCACCACGGCTAGCGAGTACGCAAGCGTGGCACCCGCACATTTGACTTCGTGGCTTCCTTCGCGACTTCGTGTCGTTGACGTTCGAGCATC
Source organism: Tepidisphaeraceae bacterium (assembly GCA_047600945.1). GTDB lineage: Bacteria > Planctomycetota > Phycisphaerae > Tepidisphaerales > Tepidisphaeraceae > JASGKC01. The sequence goes on from JASGKC010000001.1 coordinate 1,574,731, forward strand.
GCGTGAAGGCGATCGACTCGCTAAGCTACGCGACCGAGGAGGCGAGGCACGCGCACACGTATGCGTTGGGTCATCGGCGACATCCACGGCATGTACGGGCCGCTCAATGCGATGCTCGATGCGCTGAGCGCTCTCGACGCCGACGCCCGCTTCTACTTCGTCGGCGACTACGTCAACCGCGGCCCGCAGTCGCGGGAAGTGCTGGAACTGCTCACGTCGTTGCCCGAAGGTCGTGCGAAGTTCTGCCGCGGCAACCATGACGACGTGCTCGATCTCATCCTGCACGACCAATGGCTCGGCGGCGAGAACGACGCGTTCGAGCCACTGGCCGCGTGCGTGTGGTTTCTCAAGCACGGGCTGGCCGACACGGTGGCGAGCTATGACGTCGACGACGACGAACTCGACTACCACCGCTATCACCCGTCGGAGGAATTGCTGAAGCTGATCCGCACCGCGATCCCGGCCGAGCACAAGCGCTTCATTCGCGGCTTGCCGATCTGCATCGACGAGCCGGACGCGTTCGTCGCCCACGCGTTCTGGCCACCCGAGGAAACGATCGACGTGCTGCACGTGGCCGACCGCCTGGAAGATGCTGCGATGCGGCATCGCGTGGTGTGGGAGCGTTACAAGGCCAGCCAGATCGTCGCGAAGAAGCCGTGGCGTCGGCCGGCGTTCTTTGGGCATACGCCAACCCAAAACTACGGCGACCTCGACGGCTCGGCCGAGGGCAAGCCGATCTGCGGCCCGCACGTCACGTTGCTCGACACCGCCATCGCCCTCGGCAGCGACGGCCGACTGACGGCCGTCAGCATCGAAGACGGGCGGGTTGTGCAGATCGATCGGAAGTGCAAGGTGGTGAGGTGAGCGTACCGAGTCCTGCGTAATGCGTCGTTCAATCGAGGCGTGCTCGCTTTGACTACGCGATACGCAGTACGCTGTACTTTGTGTTGCTCTCAGGACATTCGATCGCCATCGCCATCCTTCAGCCGCAGATCGCCCCGAACGTCGGCAACATCGGGCGGCTTTGCGTGGCGACGGGGACGGCGCTGCACCTCGTCCGGCCGTTCGGTTTCATCCTCAGCGATCCTAAGGTGAAGCGGGCGGGGCTCGACTACTGGCCGCGCTTGAAGCTGACCGTGCATGACGACGATGCCGCGTTCGTCGACGCGATGAAGGGACGACGCCTCTGGTGGTTCGACTCCAGTGGCACGCGGTCGTTGTTCGATGCGCCGTTCGCCAACGGCGACGTGCTGGTGCTCGGCAGTGAAACGCGCGGAATCGATCCGGCACTGATGCGGGCCCATCCCGAGAATGTCGTCCGCATTCCACAGGTGGAAGGGGAACGCTGTCTGAACCTCAGCACGAGCGCGGGGATCGCGCTGTACGCGGCACTGGCGCGTGTGCGGTAGACGCTCAGAAGCGCGGGGTGGCCTGACCGCGCGTCGGCTGGCTGGCGGCCGACATCAGTTGACGAGTGTTCACTGCCCGGATGACAAGGATCGCCAGCACGGCCGCCGCAACTGAAGAGAGGTCCGCCAGGAGGTTCACGACCGTTGCGGCCTTCAGTTGATCGAGTGTCGGGTCCGGATCACGCACTATCGCGCTGCCGAGCCGCCCCAGCAGTCCCGACAAAAGCCACATCGTCCAGTAGATGCCCACAAGCCCGGCGCCCGCAGGCCGGCGCATGTCGCTCAGGTCGAGCACGTCGCGCAGGCCTTTGAAGGGCACGACAAGGTTAACGAAAGGAACGAACCACGACCCGACCGCCCAGCCGGCGGAGCGTTCGGGAAACGCACCGAGCGAGAGCAGATTCTTGTGCGCGGAACAGCCACATCAGGAACGCGATCGCCGTGCCGATCACGCAGAGGACATAGCCAATGTTCACCACCATGATTCGCAGATCATTCGTCTGGGCTTCCGTGGGTGTCGGAAGCTGACCTTGAGTCGCTCGTTCGAGCAACTGGTACTGCAACCACAACAGAACAGCCGAGACGACCTGCACCAATCCGCAGACCGCTAGCGCGATCGACGCGATCAGACCGAGCGTGGTCGGACTACGGAAGGGCGGAATCAGCCCTCGGTTCCCGTACTGTGACGGTGTTGCGTACGCCAGTGGAACGGCCACGGGCGGACGAGGGTTCGGATTTGGCGGGGTGTACGACATCCTTCTTTGACCTCCCTGAGTCGACTGGTCTCGCAAGGCTAGGCGATTCGTTCGACCGCCGCGAATGTGGGAGCTGTTCCGAACAGAACGAGATTGACGGACACGGGATGCCGCGGGCGTTGCAGCCGACTCGGTGAGCCGGATAATCCAAGGGCTCATGACCCGACCGGCCGTCTTCTTTGATCGTGATAACACGCTGATCGTCAACGACGGCTATCTCGGCGACCCCTCGCGCGTGCAGCTCATGCCGGGTGCGCCCGAGGCCGTCGCCCGCGTGCGAAAGCTCGGTTTTGCGACCGTGGTCGTCTCGAATCAGTCGGGCGTCGGGCGCGGCATGTTCACGGAAGACGACGTTCGCGCCGTCAATGCCCGGACCGATCGCATGCTGCTGGACGCAAATCCGGAAGCGTTAGTCGAACGGCACGAGTACTGTCCAGAGCATCCGACAGCGACCGTCGAAAAATACTGCCGCGAGAGCGAGCGGCGCAAGCCGAACCCCGGCATGCTGCTCGATGCGGCCAAGGCGATGCGGCTGGATTTGTCAACGTCCTGGCTCGTCGGCGACGCGCCGCGCGACATTGAGGCCGGTCATCGGGCCGGCTGTCGGACGGTGTTGCTGCGCGATCCGATTCTGTCACAAATGGAGTCGGAAGCGACGAAGGAAGAGATGAAGGTGCAGCCCGATTACGTCGCGTCGAGCCTGACCGACGCAATCGATTTTATCGAGATGCACACGACCGAAGCGGGCAATGGAGATCGATCGATGCCGAACGCGACGAGCGAAACCCCTGTGCAGACGACGCACGACGCATTGACCGATGCGATCGTCCAAACCGCGGCCGACATGCCGGCGCCGCAGTTGCCGCATGCGGCGCAGGCCGAAGCGCGTCGGCCGATGGACCCGCAGACGGTGATGCTCGAACGGATTCTGGATGAGATTCGTCGCAGCAACGATCCGCCGCAGGACTTCAGCATCGCCAAGGTGCTGGCTGGCGTCGTGCAGGGATTGGCGCTGGCGGCGGCGTTCGCGGCATTGATCCAGAAGGACAACGTGACAACATTCCTGATGCTGATGTCGCTGGCCATCTTCTTGGAAACGATGACGGCGGCGCTGCTGCTGATGGGGAAGTGAGGGCAGTGGAGAGTGATTAGTGGAGAGTGGCGGTGAAGAACATTCGACGGTTGGTCGGCATGGCAGCTTGATGGAGCCCCCAGGCGACCGCTGAGAACAGAGAAGAGGCGCGTCTCGCGACGCGCCTCTTCCCTGTTCCGCAACTCTCCACTGAATCAGTACTTCACACTGCATCCGTAGCTCTTCGTTTCCGGCGTGCTCACAGACTTGCCGGCGAGGACTTCGTCGAGCGCCTTGGCGACATAGTTGGTGGCCTTGGCGATGTCGGATTGCTCGGTGCTGCGCGTGTCGTCGATGGCGCCGGCGTACACCAGCGTTCCGGCCGGGTCGATCACGTACATGTGCGGCGTGGTCTTCGCACCATACTGATGACCCACCGTGCCCGACTGATCGCTCAGGATCGGACGCTCAACCTTCCACTCGGTCGCCACCTGCTTGCTGTGCGCGACGTCGTGATGCTTGCTCGAATCGATCGCGAGCCAGACGACGCCCTTGGCCTTGTAGCTGCTGGCCAGCTTGTTCATGTCGCCTTGGTCGTAGAACTTCTTGACGTAGGGGCATTCGTTGTTGGTCCATTCGAGGACGACGACTTTGCCCTTGTACTGTTCGAGGGAGACAGGCGTGCCGTCCTGGTCGGGCAGCGTGAACGTCGGGGCGGCGGCGCCGACCTTCGCGGCGGCGGTGGCGGCCTTGTCCTCGGCGAAGGAACGGCTGGCGACGATGCCGACGCCGGCCAGTGCGGTCAGGGCGAGAGCGAACAACGTGGTCTTCATCGCGAACTCCTTACGAAAAAAGAGGTGTCAATGGGATGGGGCGGTCGTCGGCGCGGATTCCACCAACGCCTTCCACTTCTTGAATGACGCTTCGTTGGCGGGCGTTGAGTCGGTGCCCGACGGAATCGACAGCTTGACGGGCGACTTGTCCGGGATGCACGTCTCCTTGTCGCACACGAGCCAGCGGACGTTGCCTTCCAGCGTGACCGTCTGGTTCGCGGACAAGGTAGCGGGCGGCGTGATCGTGGCGAGCAGTGCGACATCGTGGAAGTAAACATTGTTCACGCCGGCCGGGGTTGTTTCCTTCTCGGCGGGCGGGAAACGCAACTCGCTGGCGGTGAAGCCTTCGGGCAGCTTCCATTTCACCTTGGGCGGCTCGCCGGAGTCGCCGGGGTCTTTGTGGTAGAGGTGCCAGCCTTCGTCGATCTTGAAGTGCAGCGCGACGGTAAACGGCTTGCCTGGTGCGACGATGGCTGTGTCGGCAAGCACTTCGACCTTCGCGTGCGGAACGTCGGCGGGCTGTGCCCATACGACGGCGGCAGTGGTGAAGGAAGTAAGCGTTGCGAACAACCAGCGGTGCATCTCGGGTCTCCTGCGAAGGGAACGAAGCGTAGGGGGTGCTAGTGCGATTCGTCCAGCGATTCGAAACGCGACACGCTCGTGTAATTGAAACGACGAAGCGGGTGGGATGTTTCGCACCGCATGAGATCGTGATGACGCAAGCAACACATGCGAGCGTTTCCGCGCATGGACGCAGCGGCATGAGTGTACCGGCGAGCGTCGTATCTCATCTTCTCGAAAGGGTTTGAGATTCCGCTGGAAGATCACCGGACCCAGAGATACGATCATGACGCGTTGGCAGACGCGTTCCTCGGGAAGGTTGCGATCTGCACGAGTGATGCAGTTCGCTTGTCGCGCGATGCGTTTGTCATCGTGGAGCGGCGACTTTTGACGAAGTCGCCGTGCCGAGCGGTATCGGTGTCGAGTTGTGTCGGCACCTGCCCCCGCTTGTCTGAGGAGCGATTGCAATGTCGGTCAAGCACGACCCCTTTCACCCGGCTCACGACAATGTCACGTCGGCCCTCTCGGCCAACGTGCTGGTCTTGAACCGTTTCTATCAGGCCATCCGCGTGGTGAACGTTCGCCGCGCTTTCAGCCTGCTCTGCCGCGAGATGGCGGAGGTCATTCACATCGAGCCGTCGGCCGACGGTTCGAGCGTCTGGCAGAACCTGAACTTCGAAAGTTGGCAGGAACTAAGCGAACTCAAGAGCGAGTTCGAACCGCAGGCGTATGACTGGATTCACACCGTGCGCGTGCCGATCGCCGTGCCGCGCATCATTCGCTTGCTGGGCTACGACAAACTGCCTCGCCAGGATGTGAAGTTCAACCGCCGGAACATCTTCGCGCGCGACAGCAACCGCTGTCAGTACTGCGGGAAGAAGTTCGGGACGAGCGACCTGTCGCTCGACCACGTGATCCCGCGCAGCCAGGGCGGCAAGAGCACGTGGGAGAACATTGTCTGCTGCTGCATCAAGTGCAACGTCAAGAAGGGCGGCCGCACGCCCGAGCAGGCGCACCTGAAGCTGCTGACCAAGCCGATCAAGCCGAAGCGCAGTCCGGTGATCAACCTGCGCCTGACCGACACCCGCTACGCCACCTGGAAGCAGTTCCTGGATGAGGCATACTGGACTGTCGAACTGCGCTGATTGAACGCACCTTTCGAACGCCCACGGATGGCCATCCGTGGGCGTTTTTGCTTGAGGGGCGTTGTACCTGCAAACTTCTTTTATTGTTGAGGTTGACGATTTTGGACTTGTTCAATCGCACGTCGAGGAGCTATTCAGCACGGTGTTGGTGCGCCGTGGCGAAAGTGGAACAATAGATGGGCGGGATATGGGCCGTTTGAGATGATGATTTTGACTATCGTCGAGACCACTCGATTCGGATAGTCGATTGGTAGATCGGGAATTCGATCCGCAAACGCCACGCTTCGAATTCATGCACGGGCCAACCGAGTTTCTCACCGGCGGCGGCGAGCATGTCGGGGTAATGAGGCACGTCCGGTGTCGCCAGCGCGTTCGGACCGCGGCCGATCATTTCGAGGCTGTAGCTGCCTTCGATTGGAATCGTGTCGCCGGGCCGATCGGGGCGGTCGGTCATATTGTTTCCGAGAAACACCAGCGGCCGTGGCGTCATGTCCCGCATGAGGCCCGGCTTGATCAGTGCGTCGCTGATGATGACTTCAACGGGCTTGTCGATGAACACGTCGCTGTTGAACGGCTCATCGGTGGGCGTCGGTACGGGGTGGTGGCGAAATACCGTGCCGAACATCATCGTGCTGGCGCCTCGGTTTCCGACGTCGTGGTGTTTTACCGAGCCGATCAGCCAGCCTGCATCCGTTTCGGTCATGTCGAGTTGCGGCATCGGGTTGCTCGAAAACTCGCTGAGCAGGAAGCCCATGCCCTGATCGCTCAGGCCGAGCGGCTCGCGCGTAACGAACTCGCGCGAGTCCTTGTACGTGCGCATCCGGAACACGGTGTTCGACTCGATTGTCCGCAGAACGCGCAGATGCACGAAGCCGACGAGGACTGCGAAATCCCAGTGCGCTAGATCGGCGGCGTCGTTGAAGATGCCGCAGATGACCTTGCTTTTGGCCTGCATGCCGGTGACGTGGCTCATCGCGCGGAAGGCATTGCGGCGATGCTGTAGGTCGGCCGCCAACCAGTCGGCGTCCAAGCCGCCTGCCGCTGACACCATGGAATTGAAGCTTGTGCGGTCGCCCGCGTGTGTCTTGACCAGCCTTTCGAACCGTTCGTAATCGCTCCAGGCGTTCTCAAGTTTGCCCTCAGCGACGCCGTGCGCCTTGGCGGTGTCGAGGAACTTCTTGAGCGACGTGCGTGACGGCACGACCGAGCCGCTCGATATGGCATCGCCCCCGTTCACGCCGGCGACTTGGAACAACTGCCAGCTGAGCGTCCAGTCGAGTTGCAGCAACTTCTGTAGGTCTGCGGGCTTACGGATGTCGCCGAGCGACGAAATGACCCCTGCGATTGACGATCGAAGCGACGTCAGGACCTGCGATGCCTCAGTCGGAAACGAAGACGAATCCACCATGACGGGGATGGTCGCCCGTCCTCGCTTTTTCTCCAAGTGCTGCATGGGCCGGCACCATAGTCGGTTTGCTGCCGATCAGCGTCTGAAAAAATCGACAAAAAGTATTTTAAAACAGATTCGCTTTGCGTTACGCTCGGCAAGGAATTAACCTCCGCCTCCAACTACGGATTTCCCGTAGAGAAATAGGAGATAGAGATGCGATCGAGTCGAAGCGTCCGGAACACTGCCGCTCTGCTTACGCTTGCCGTCAGCGCGGCTTTGGGGATCGGACCGAACGAGGTTCAGGCTACGACGCTCTTCGCGGATGATTTCAGCGCCAACACCGCGAACAACGTCGTCCCCGCAGGCTGGAGCAGCTACGTCAACTTCACCAAGGGACCCACTGCCACGGGCACCAGCACGCCGGGCATCTTCCGGACGACCGGTCTTGGAGCGGGCCATCCGTTCTACGGCCACAACTGGCCGGACAATGGTGACGATCAAGGCCGATTCATCGCCGCCTCGGGCGGCGGGCCGAGCCCGAGCGATATCGATCTGTGGACCGTCACGCCCGCGCTGGCCGTCAACGGCTCGGCGTTCCAAGTCTCGTTCTGGACCTTCAGCATGAGCGCCTCGACGGCGTTCCTTGAGGTCCGCGTGAGCAACGGCAGCGGTGTCGTTCCGAACAACGGCGGCCAGCCTGACAACGGCCTGCCGACCCCGCTCACCGGCGGCGTGGGCGACTTCACCACGCTCGCGCTGACCGTCAATCCGACGCGCGCCACGGGCGGCTATCCGACGTTCGATGGCAGCTTCAATCCGATCTGGACGCAATACACCGCCATCCTCCCCGCGGGTGTCGTCTGCAACAACGGCTACGTCGCCTTCCGAAGCTACGGAACGAACGTCTTCGGCCAAACGAACACGTACAAGACGATCGCGCTGGACGACGTGCAGGTCGACACGATCGTCGGCATCGACATCCCCTGGGCAGTCAATGCCGACGGCGCCTGGTCGACGGCGCCAAGCTGGGTCGGCTCGACCGTTCCCGATGGCGGCGTGAACAACGCCATCCTCGGCACCAACGGCGGTGCCATCACCGGCGCGCGGATTGTGACAAACGACGCTGCCCACGCGGTCGACAAGCTGACGTTCGAGTCGCCGGCCGGCTACACCATCGACGGCGCCGGGACGCTGCTGATTCACAAGATCATTTCATCGAGCGGTGCGAACGTGATCAGCGCTCCGCTGGCGATCCGCACCTGCTCGACGGTCGACGTCGCCGGCGGTTCGTCGGTGTCCGTCACCGGCACGCTCGACGCCGCGGGCAAAGGCATCACCAAGACCGGTGCCGGTTCGTTAACCATCCCCGCGACGACACTGGCGCTGCTCAATGTCGGCGGTGGCAGCGTCGCGATCAGCGGCGCGGGTCGTACGACGGTTCAGTCGTTGTCCGTTGCGGCCGGTTCGTCGCTGAGCATCGGCTCGTCGACGCTCGCGGTCGACTACACGACGGGCGTTTCGCCGCTGGCGGACTTGCTTGCTGCGATCGCCGACGGTCGGTTGAACAGCCCGGTGGTGTCGGCGTCGAAGTACGCGATCGGCTGGGTGGACACCGCCGGCACTGGTGGTGCCGCCTATGCTGCCGACGACACCACGCTCTTGTTCGCCGCAACCCTTCGAGGCGACTTCAACCTCGACAAGACCGTGAACTTCAGCGATTTGCTCACTCTCGCCGCGAACTACGGAACCGCGTCGTCGGCGACCTGGTACAAAGGCGATGCCGACAGCGATGGGGCGGTCAACTTCAACGATCTGCTCCTGCTCGCGTCGAACTACAACGGATCGGTGACCGGCAGCTTTGCGGGCGACTGGTCGCTGGCGCAGTCGCTGGCGCCCGAGCCGACGACGTTGGCCGCGGTCGGCCTCATTGGCATCACATCGCTAAAACGCAATCGGCGCCACACGCGTTCGATGCGCTAAACATCAGTCCGGCAGCCCAAAGCAATCGGCATCCAACGGAGTATCCGAATGGCTGAAGTTGTTCATTGGTTTGGAAGCAGGCAGTTATTCGCGGCCGCAGCGTTCGTGATGATGGGCTGTACGCTGACGGCCAGGCAGGTCGGCGCGAGTGCGCCGGCCTTGCCTGTCGTCAGCCCGGCCACTGCGCCGACGACACAGCGTTCGCTTGAAGCGGTGCTGGCCGACCTGGATTCGTTCGCATTTCCGAAGCCCGATCCGGCGCGGGCCAACGACAAGGCCGCATCGGTCGAGTTCTCGAATGCGCTCACCGCTGCGATCGGCAGGTACGCCGATCTGACGGGCGAGCTGTATGCGCTCGCCCCGGACCATCCGAAGACGCGCGCCGCCATGGCCGACCGCTGGCGTGCCCTGGGTCAACTCGGGCGTGGCGCGGATTTGCAGTCGGAGATCGAGCACTACTTTGCCTTGCCTTCTCCGGAGGCCGAGCGCGAGAACGCCGCGTATTGGGCCGCGGTGGTTGAGACGCTCGCGATCTCGAAGACCGATGAGCAGCGGCAGGCGATTCCCGACCGCTACCTGCAACGTGCTCCGAACGGCAAGCGGTATCCCGCAGTGCTCAGCATGGCCGCCGGGTCAATTGCTTCGCTGCCGATCCGAACGACGCTGCTCAAGCGACTGGTTGAAGTTGCACGGACTCGCCTCTGGCCAAGACGGCCAGCGCTCAACTGCATTCGCTCGAACAGATCGGCAAGCCGTTCGGCCTCGCCTTCAAAGACGTCGTCACCGGAAATGACACGTCGATCGCAGCACTCAAAGGCAAAGTGATCGTCATCGACTACTGGGCGACCTGGTGCGCGCCGTGCCGCGCGTACGTGCCGCGCTTGCGCGAGTTCTACAACAAGCAGCACGGCAACGGACTGGAAATCATCAGCGTCAGCCTCGACAGCGAGGGTGAGGAAAACCTGGCGAAGCTGAAGAAGGCGATCGTCGACGAGCAAATGCCGTGGCACCACTACTACCCGGGCCAGGGCTTCGAGAGCGTGATCGCGTCGGCGTGGGGCGTCAACTCGATCCCGCGTCTGTTCGTCATCGATCGCGAGGGCAAGCTGTTCAATCTGGATGCGAGGGAAAAGCTGGAGGAGATCGTCACGCCACTGCTGGAGGCGAAGCAGTGACCAAACCAAGGATCATCCACATGCACCCCGCGAAAGAACGAAGCCGCCGCGTGAATGCGTCGGCGTTTACGCTCGTTGAACTGCTGGTCGTCATTGGCATCATCGCGCTGTTGGTCAGCATTCTTGTGCCAGCGCTCGGCCGCAGTCGCGTTGAGGCGCAACGCGTCGTCTGCATGGCGCGGCTGCGTCAAGTCGGCAACGGCTTCCTGATGTACGCCAACGCCCACAAGCAGGTGATGGCGTATGCAACGGTGTACGCCGATCGTCTCGGTGTGGGCCGGCGCTACTACTGGTGCGGCAATTCGAAGTGGATTCGCACCACTGAAAGTGATTACAAGCTCGACGCCACCTTGCTGACGCCGTACCTCGGCAAGAACGCTGACATTCACGTCTCGGATTGCCCCGCGATGATTGCCGCGGGTGCTCAGAACGAAAGTCCCGATGTTCCGAGTGGCTATAACCCCGCGTACGGCGGCGCGTACTGGCTTTCGGTGGCCGACAATTCGGGCAACAGCTTTGTGAAGCTGGTGCGCATCCAGAAGCCCACCGAAACGGTCCTGCTGGCCGATACCGGCGCGCTTACGGAGTTGGGCCTGACGCGATGGAATTGGATGATGGAGCCGCGCTACAACAACACGGCCTCCTACACGATCCCGCGCTTCCACGGTCGGCATGGCGGTCGCGGCAATGTGCTCTGGTTCGACGGGCATGTCACTTCAGAAACGCCGGTCTATCCCAACACGAATGGCCTGATGGGCGGTGGCGTCGGCGCGATCACGTATAATCCCGAGATCTACCGGAAAGCGAACCTCGGTTACCTCGCGCCCGCTAAAACGCCGCTGGACGATGTCGACATCAACTACTACTTCTTCGCCAACAAGAGTGGCCGCACGCTCACGACGCCGAAGTAGAAGCCGTTGACGGCTGCTCCGCCAGTTGGCGCCGCATCGGTCTGGCTGTTCGACGGGTTTGCGTTTCAGACCGAAGTCATAGCGACTCGACCGCGATCGACCACAAAGCTCGACAACGCCGACAACTGCATCAGCCACATCGAGCTGACGCCAGCGGCCGCCCCGTGAGTGATGAGTTCGGTCAGGTACGACCGGCTCGGCACCGCGAACGCCACCGCGTCAGTCGCGAATTGGAATGTGATCGCCTGCACAGGCTCGTGCGCGCGGTATGGGATGACGTCGACAACTCGCCGCGTCGCCCGTGGCACGACGGAACTTGCCTGACGCGGCGGATCGAACAGTGCGTCAAGCAGTTCGTACGCCCGACCGCTAAGTTCGATTGGCCCGCCGTGCACCGACTTGCCCGACTCGGGCCGGATGTTGGCGACGCCACTGTTCAACGTCGGGTCGTAGTGGTCGAAGCTCAGTCGATGATGCCGCAGGACGGCCGGCTCGAATGCGGTCAGACGCGGCGTGAGCAGCGAACGCGGCCGAGCTCAGCGGTTCAGCAACGCCGGCGAGAGGTCCGTTCCGTAGGCGAAGCATTTCATATGTTCTCCCATGCCCGCAAGCTGGCGGCGAATGGCGCCTTTCACCGGAACACGGTCGTCGCAGCAATGGCGACGGCTCAGATGCCGTCGCCATCGACGAACGTTTGGTGCGCGTCGCGCAGGCCGGGGCGCACGCGGGTAAGGTGTTTGATGAACGCGTAGATGGTGCGACGTGCGGCTGGTTCGTAGTGGTGCTGGGCCAGGAATCGCTCCGCCCGGCGCGACGGAGACTTTGCCCGATGCGATCGTGATCGAGTTCGTCGACTCACCGACGACGTACGATCCGCTGCCAGCGGCGTTGAACGTGAGTGAATCGACGACAACTGGCGTCGTGCCGAGCGTGACAGTGCCGGCCGCGCCGTTGTTGCTGCCGAAGATGGCCGCGCTGCCGTCAATCCAAGTGGTGGACGTGGTTCCGTTGCTCCAGGACGGCGTCGAGGTGTCCCACGTGCCCGCGCCGTCGGCCGGCGCGAGCGGACTAACGCCGCCGGCGTCCCACACCAGCGACGGCGCGGCGAGTGACGAGTTCACGGTCGCGAACAAAAAAAGCTGCGGCCGAGGCTGAAACGACAGGCCAATGAATGCGAAGCATGTTTCTCCAGAGAGACGAAGACAGAGGACGACCCGGCGCGGCGATCGCGCCGCGCATCACAGGAAACGGTTGGTTGTGGACTTGAGCTAAGCGCACGGCACGCATCGCGTCAGACGCGAGTGACCGTACGCCGCGCACAATGCGCCGGATGGCGGCATTGTGCGGTTGTCACGATTCGAGCGAAAGCGAAGTTCACGGCACCACCTCCAGCCGCAGCGCGTCGTACATCACTTGCCCGGGGCCGCCGGTGCCGATGGGGGTTTCGTCGGCATTGTCATCTAGCTTGGGCGACTCGAAGTTCGCCGGGAACGGCTTGCCGTCGGCGTGACGGAGCGTGAGTTCATTCGCACCCGGTTTCAGCAGCGCCGCGTCGAACTCGAACGTCAGCACGTGGTAGGGCGAGTCCTGCGTGCCGCCGCGATAGCCGGCCGTGCCGGTCTTCGGCAGCGCGATCGCTCCGAGTTCTTTGCCATTGAGCGTCACGCGTACGTCCGTGAGTTTCCCTGATGTCGGCTGCGCCGACGCAACGCCGATGGTCAGCGTGCCCTTGCCTCGGGTCGGCGCCGCCGCGTCGAAGTGGATTCTCCAACTCGGCTGCTTCGCGTACCACGACCAATGGGCGTAGTTCCAGTCCTTGGCCGGATCGCTACGGCCGACGATGAAGTCGACATCGCTCGGAAACTGCGTCGGGTAGCGCGCGAACATCTGGAAGTCGCGCGAGTCGTCGCCGTTGCGGAACTCGTGGGCGGATCGATCGAACGTGCCGATCTGCCACAAGCGCCGGCCGTGACGTTCGGGTGTCCACTCGATGGTTCCTACGTCGGTCGTGCCATCGGCGCGGACGACGACATCCGCCTTGGCGAATTCGGTCGGCTCGTCGGCTGCTCGGATGTGCAGGCTGTACGCGCCGGGCACGACCTTCCCGAGCGTGAATCGGCCGGCGTCGTCGGTGCGCGTCCAGTAGCTGTAACCCTTGGCCTGCGCGGACCATTCACCAGTCGGATCGGACAGGATCACTTGCGCGGCGTTCGTTGTGGCCCCGTTGATCTGCACCCGGCCGCTGACGATGCCGCGCTGCTTCGCGTAGGCCGGATGATCGACCCATGCGTAAGGCCACTGCGCGACCTCGGCTGCGCGTCGCGTCTTCACGTCATCCCACGCGGCCCGCACGTCCTTCGCGTGATTCACGTACAGCAGGAACGGGCCGTACACCTTCTGCCAGTGCTCGCCGGCGTCGACGTCGACGGGCGAGGCGCCGAAGTGGACCGACTGGAGCACGCGCAGCAAGACGTCGTCGTGAACGGTCTGACCCTGCTTGATCGGTCCGCCGTTGTGGTACTCGGGACTGGCCTCGATCATCCACACGCCGCGCACGCCGGGTTGATCGCCCGCTTTTCGCGAGCCGATCACGCCATACGCCGGCGCGTCGGCCCAGTAGACTGAGTTCTGGTACTTGGTCTTTACCGTTCCGTCGTCGAGCAGGAATGTGGCGTCGGTGAGCGTGCGCACGGATTTGGCCGTCGGGATCGGGACGAGGTTGTCGGTGCCAGTCGTCCAAGCCTGAAACACATCCGTGCCGGCGGTGCGGAGGACGAAGCGCGTCTGGTAGAGCCGCGCCTTCGGTGCCGATTCGGGGTGATCGAAGACAACGTACGCGTACAGGCCTCGCGTGTCGGGCAGCAGCACGAAATGGTATTCGACATCGAACGGGAAGAACGGCGTCCCCTGGCCGTGCACGATGACTTCCCCCCGGTCGGGGCCGATGTGGGGGACGTCGATCTGCTTCGGAGTCGGCCGATAGTAGCCCTTCTTTGGCGGCGTCTGCCCCGCGGGCGGGTCGGCCACTTCGGCGTTCGCGTCCCAGTAGAACTGGTTGCCGATCTGAGTGACGGCCGACGCGTCGATGTCCGCGACACTCGTCACCTGTCCGGTCTTGCGCGACACGGCGAACTCGATCAGGCCATTGGACAGGCGAATCTCGGTGTCGGTCTGCATGACCTGCACCGGACCAGCGAAGACCGTCGACCCAAAAACGCTGGTCGACGCAAGGGCGAGGATGAGGACGGCGCGACGCATGGGTAACTGCTCGTCCATCTTACTTCGCGTCCACAAGAATCGCCTTGAGCACGCGATCAAATCGAGTCCAGCCCGAACTCACTCCGCCCTGATTGTTCGCGAAGAACTCAGCGAGAATGTCGCGGGCCCCTTTGCGTGGGGTGGCGCGGACGTGGCCATCCGCGATCAGCACGTCGAACTGCGGCACGCCGCGATTATGCGCGGTCCAGCGGAAGTTGCGGATCATCTCCACGGCCAGGATCGGCGGGAGGCCCCGCCGAAATCAGTCACGTCCGACGCGGCCGGATTCGCGTTGGCTCGATGAAACTCGGAACTATCTCGTTGCTCGCTGAATCAGCGACGAGATGGCTCTGTGAGGCCATCCGTCCTGCGCGGCGCAGGGCTGTGTGGCAAGGCTGACTCTGCCAATGCACGTCGTCGAAGCAAACGCGACCGTAGCGACATGTCGGCCCAAGGCCTGTCGGGTCTGTTTGCCGAAGGCAAAGTGAATGCCGTCGTGCTGACAGGGAATCCGCTCAGGCTTCATCTCGCAACTGGGATTTCGTTCTGGTCGGCTCGATTGAGCTCACCACGCAGGATGCCGACGTCGAAGGAAGCGAAAACCGGGATGCGAGTGGCTTCACTTCTTCACCTTTCGCTTCACCACGATCACCAGTTCGCTCTGCGCGCCGTCGGCCAGATCGATTCTGGGCGCGTTGCGGATGATCCGGCTGAGCGTGTCGGCGTCGGCGAGTCGGCGCAGGAACTTGTCCAGCGCGTCTTGTCTCGCCGTCAGCAGGAACAGCGCCGCCGACTTGCCGCGCCGGTCGGCCTGCTTTTCGGCGCCGGGGCGCTGTAGGTCGTAGAGCGCGTCGAAGGCGTCTTCCACATCGGCCAGTTCCGATTGCACCGACGCGAGTTGCTGAAGCGACTCGCCGCCGATGGTTTCGGTCGCGCCGACCGCCTGCGCACGGGCGGCCGAGATGAGCTGATACCGCTGGTCGAGCAGTTCCGCACGACGGCGACGCAAATCGCTGGCCAGGGCGGCCGCCCGGCCGAGCGGCGGGTTGGCACGGTCGCGTGCGATCGTCATGTCGTCCGCGCCGATCTTCTGCGAGATCGTCATCGACACGTTCGGGTCTTTTGCGGCCAACGTGAGCCGGGCGAGCTGATCGCGCTGCTCGGACGTCAGACCGACAAGGCCGGTCGTGAACGGGATCGAAATGGGCGGATCTTCGACGGTGTCAGTCGCCTTCGGCCCACCGCCCAAGCCGAGCATCTTCGCCGGCAACGACACCATGCCCACGGCGATCTGGCCCAGAACCGGCGGAATCGCGCCGCCGATGATGTCGCCGACCGGGTCGCGGCCGGGCTTGAAGTTGAAGTCGACCGGCAAGTTGATCGATCCGTCCGCACCGCGCAGCACGAAGATGGCGTCGTTGATGCTGGTCGGCGCCTTGATCGCGCGTTGGATGACACCGTTCACCGGTTCGCTGTACTCCAGGTCCGTGAAGACCAGCTTCGAACGGACATCCATCGAGTTGTCATCCCGCGACCGAAGCTCGGCCCGCGCGTCGAACGTGCCGTCGCTCAGGCCCGCACCGTACGCGCTGGCGACGCCCCGCAGAGCGTTCAGTTCAAGTCCGTTGATCGCGAACACGCCGCGCCCGCGCAGCGTCGGCACGATGGCCATTTCTCCGAATGCGGTGGCTTGGCCGAAGAACTCGCGGTCTTCGAATTTCGCCTTGTCGCGCTTGCCCGGCAGCGACACCTTGCCCGCGCCGGCGCTGATGTTGAACTTGAATGGCTTGTCCTGCGACAGCACGAGCGAACTCAGGCCGCGAATGTCGGCCTCGAGCGCGTTGATCGGGATGATCACAACAGGGTCGACCATCCTGTCTTCAAACGTCAGGTCGGCTCCGGTGACGAGCAGACGATTGATCCGCATCTCCGGCCCGCTGTCGGCGACGGCCGTGGGTGCGGGCTCCGCCGGTGGTGTCGGCTGCGAACTCGAATCACCCGACGACGGCGGCTTGATCGCGAAACCGAGCACGTGGATGCCGGCCTGGTCGCGCCAGGCGTAACCCTTCACGTTCGTGACTTCGATCAGCTTGGCGACGATCCCGCCGCCGATGACGTCGATCTTTACGTTCTCGCCATGCACCTGCTCGACACCCGCCAGCACCGGGCCGGTCGCGCCGTCGCGCAGCTCGGTGCCGGTCATGGTGAAGCTGATGTCGATGCCGCGGCTCAGTTCGATCACGACCGGCCCGCGCCGGCGCACGGTGGCGTCGGCGTCGAGGTGCGTCTTGAACTGGCCATCGGGCATGTGGGCGCCGTCGAGCAGGCCCTTGAGTTCCGGCACGATCGCGAGCACGCCGTCGGCGTGGATGCCCTTGGCATTCAGATCGACTTCGATGTGCGGCTTGTCCTTGAAGGGCAAGGCCAGCAGCGACACGTCGAACTTGCCGACGGCCGGCGAAATCGAGCCGTCGACAGTCAGCTTCACCGGCTCGTTCGCTTGCGGATCCGGCCCCAGCACGCGGATGGGCGAGGTTGCCTGCAGTTTCAGGTTCTCGATCGAGACTGGCGCCGACTGCGGGCGAACGCCATCAGTGAAACGGAGTTGCTTCACGCCCACGTTCAGTTCGTCGATCGACACGAGCGGGAACTGCTGCTTCGCCGCGGCGACGATGTCGTTCACATTCGCGGCGGCCTGGGCTTCGGGGTTGGCGTTGATGCCGGCCGGCGCGGGGCCGACACGCAGGCCGAGCACGTCGAGATGGCCATTAGGCGAACGCGCGACCTGCGCTTCCAAGCCGTCGACGACGAGCTTTTTCACCGCGATCACAGCGTCGGCCGGGTCGTAGCGGTCGACGACGACATCGAGCGACGTCATCGCCGCAAAAGGAACAGCGGCATCGGCTTCGCGGTAGTCGAGCCCGCGCACGGCCGCGTTCGCCGAGTAACCGCCGGCCGGGTTTTTCTTCAGCGTGGCGTCGTAGTCGACTTTGAGGCTCGCGTTGTTGAGCACGAGCGTCTGGCCCGGCGGGATGTACGGCGCGAGCGCTTTGCCGCTGAGGCCCTCGCCGCGCACGATGCCGCTGGCGGTCAGCGTGTCGCGACCGGGCAGGAGTTGACCCTGCACGTAGAGCGAGCTAGCCGCGTTGTCGACGGCGAGCTTTGCCCAGTAGTACGCGACCTGGTCCGTTGGCGTGTTCACGCCGAGGTTGCTCAGCTGTGCCTCGGCGCGAAGCTGCGTCGTGACCGCGGGGGAGACCGCGGCATCGGTCCAGCCCAACACGGCGTCTTTCAGGTGCAGGTGGTTGATGGTGATCAGACCGAGCGAGTGGATCGTGTCGAACGGCTCGAACGGCTTCGACGGCTTGGCCTGCTTCGGCGGCACATAGCGAATGCCGGCCGCCAGCAGCGAGCCGTCGGCTGCGCGCTCGACGTTCAGCTTCGGGCTCATCGCCCAGAGCTCGCCCGCCTGGATGCTGCCGGGCGAAATCAGAATCCAGTCGAATCCGAGCAGGCCCGCCGACAGCAGTTCGCGGCCGGCGTCCTTGAAGGCGAACTTCTCCACGTACGTCGATAGCGTCAGGCCCTCGTCCTGTTCGCGCTGACGCATGAGGAGCATCAGCTTGCCGTCCACGGTGCCGGCGGCGATGTGCGGCTCGATGCCGACGGTTTGCAGATAGGGCGTCAGCCGCGTGAGCTTCATGCCGCGGCCCGCGAGGTCGAGCGTGGCGACGACTTCTCCCGTGGCGGGCGTGAGTGTGCCGCTGGCGTCGAACGATTCGACGAAGCCCGGCGACTTCATCCACACCTTGATCGTGCCGGGCTTTGCGGGCGGGGCGTTCTCGCGCGGATCGAAAACGAAATCGGTCACTTCCGCGCCGGCGTCGGCGATCTGGAACGTGTCGAGCACGCCGGCCGGCATCTCGTTCTCGAACTTGATGTCGACGCCACCCCACGTGAGCTTGGCGACGCGAATGGGCGGCAGGCGCAGTGCGGGTTGTGTGGTCGGAACAACTACAGGCCCCTCGCGGTGCACGACGATGCCGGTCGGTTCGACGTTGACGATCGGCGCCTTGTACCGCAGGCCCGGCACTTCGATCGTGCCGTCGAGCGTGCGGTGCAGCGTCAGCTTCGGACCCGAGCCCTTCACCTCGTCGGCGATGATCGCGCCCGAATTGCTCTCGATTCGGAAACCAGTGACGCGGATGCCCGAGAGTTCGAACAATGAAATGCCGCGATCGGTAAGCGAGACGGTGTCGACGTTTAGATCGACGCGCGGATCAGGCCCGGCCCGGTCGATTGTTGCGTTCGCCGCGACCGTGAGCTTGCCCGACTCGAACGTGTGTGTGACGCCGATCGGCGTGAGGTAAGGCGTGACGGCGTCGGGGCGAATCTTGTCGACGACGAGGTCGAACTGGGCCGCGGGCTTGGCGGCGAAGGGCTGGGCGTTGGCTTTCACGCTGATGACGCCCGCGATGCGTGGTGCGGCCAGTTCGGCCACGACGTTCACGGCGTCTTCCGGCTTGCCCGAACTCTTCACGCCGTCGACCTGCACCTTGTTTACGTCGATTTCCAGCGTCGTTTGCGGCAGCACGACGTAATCGTCGAGCGACGCCTTTAGACCCGCGACGGTGACTTTGTCGACCTGCCACTCGAACGGCGTGGTAACGACCTGACGAGTGGTGGGGGGCGCGGCAATCACGACCGTACGGGACGTCGGGTGCGTCGCCGGCGTGGTGCTCGGCATGAATGCGGCGAACCGCAGGCCTTCACGCGAACGCTGCAAATGCAGGTTGCCGCCGGCCACGTCGACCGTGCGGACGTGCAACTGTGACGGCGAAACGATGGCGACATCGATGGCCGCGCGATCGAGTTGCGCGACCGTGTCGCGCCCGGCGACGAGGTCGACATTGCTGATCTGCACGTCGCCGGAGAGCGCGCCGGGCTGTTTCGGAATCGCGTTCAGCTTCAGCGTGGCCTTGCCGTGGGCGTCGAGGTTGCGGTCGTTGGCGCTGATGCCCAGGCTGGCCAGATAGGGTGCGGCCCGGTCGGGACGGAAGCCGCGGACTTCAAAATCGATGTTCGAGTCGAGTTTGGCGCCGTTGGCGGCGGCGTCGCCGGTGACGCGGAGCGAGTCGATAAGCTGGTTGGAGCCGACGAGCAGTTCGATTTTTGCGGGCCGATCGACCATGCCGATCTCGGACACAGCCGCGTTCACGCTGACCGTTTCCTCGAAGGCCGGCGAGACGGTTTCATCTCGAATCTTGAGCGCGATACGGTTCAGACGCAGCGCATAGACGATCAGCGGCGAGTCGAAGTTCAATTCGGTGGGGCGTGCGTTCGGATCGGGCTTGTTCGAGCCGGCGATGTTTTTCAGCAGCGGGATCGAGCCATCGGGCAGGCGAGTCGCGTCGATGCGGACGCCGTCGGCTTCCACGCGGTCGGCGACCAGTTGCAGGCGCAGCATGCGCAGCGGGAAGATCTTGGCGCGGACGTATTCGGCGCGGAGGATCTGGTCGGCGTCGGCGCCGTCGCGCGGCTTGAGGCGCAGGTCGGTGAGGGACGCATCGCCGCCCAGCAGGCTGAGCGAGAGCGAGTTGTACTGCACGTCATACCCGGCCGAGTGGGCGGCCCAGGTGATGAGCACACGCAGCATGAGTGCCAGCAGCAGGCGGAAGCCGATGCCGACGAAGACGATGGTCAGGGTGAGGACCGCCAGCCGGCGTCGCCAGACGTGGAGGCGCTTGGGTTTTGGCTTGGATTCGGCATTTTCGGATTCGGGCATGGCTGAAACCGTTGATGGTGGATAGTCGGGGTGGATGGTCTGGATCGCGAGGGCTTTTGGCTTTCACCGTCAACCGTCTGCTATCCAAGCTTTTCGATCACGGCGCCGTGGTCGTCGCGGCCTGTTGCTTCTCCATGAAGGCGTCGAGGGCGGCGCTACGCTGCTTGCGCGGCGCGAGCGGATCGTAGTTCGGCGGCGCGAGGTTGCGGTTGCTGAGCCAATCGAACGCGCAAACGCGCGACGCGGGGGAAGCGTCGTCCAGCAGGACCAGATGCTCGGCCCGAAGGCGCTGTGTGAAGTCCTCGCGGGTGGCGCTGGCGGATGCGAGGGCGGCCAGGCCGTTGGGGTCGCGGCCGACCTCACCGTAGCGGGCGCTTGAGCCGGCGCTGGCGGCGCGGGAGAGCTTGCCGTCGCCGGCCAGCTTGGCGGCGGTGATCATCGCCGCGCGGTCGAGTATCCAGCCGGCCAGGCCAGACGTGTTCGAGCGCGGCGGCGTCGCGACCAGCGCCTGCTTCGTCGCGTCGACCAGCAGCGCCAGGGCGTCCGCGTTGTCCGATAGCGCAGCCAGTTCGCCGGCGACATCTGCGCCGGCGTCCAGGCAGACGTACGCCAGCGTGCGCTTCATCGCGCCGGGCGTCTTCGCTTTTTCGAGGGCGTCCACCATCGCGAGTTGACGTCGGCCCGTGGAGGGGGCGGCTGTCGGCTGCGTGGTCGGGGCGAGTTCATTGAAGACGGCTTCTGCGATGGACGTCAGCTTCGGGTCATTGGCGACGTCGATCGCGTGCAACTTCAGAAGCAGCATGCCATCGGCACGGTTCTGCGTGCGCGGGATCAGCAGGCCGAACACGCCGTCGCTGGTTAGGATGGGCCAGTCGATCAGCAGCGTCTGACTCGACGGCGGCGCTTCGCCTGCGGCGACGAGGTCGTCTTTGCTCACGCTGGGCTCTGCCCGGACCATCAGCAGCGGTGTGGCGTTCCCGGCGAAGCCACTTGCGCCGATCGATATGCGGACCGGACTCGTGAGTTGCGTATTCGACGATGAGGCGAGCGACATCGTCACGGTGCCGCTGGTGGGTGCGACGACGACCTGGCTTTGCAGGAGCGTCAGTTGGCCGAAGGTGGGGGAGACCGAAGCGTCGTCGGGGGGTATCAGGTCGGCGTTCAGCATCCGCACACGCTCGGCCGCAGGAACGGCGGCGGCGACGGGCTCGCGCGAGGCATCTGCGGTGATGAGTCGAGCCTTGGCGGCGATCGGCTCGCCGACGTTATCGGGCACGTTCTGAACCGCGAACAGCGTCGCCTGGATCGCGACAGCGCCGCTCGGGCTCGTCGCGGTCAGGCCGATCGGATTGCCGAGCATCGCGCTGGCGACGACGGAATCCGGCAGGGGCGTCGGCGCAGACGGCTTGAACGCGCCGCATCCGGCGAGAAGCAGGAGGGGCGACACGAGGAAGAGCTGGCGAAATCGGGCAGGATTCATGACGGGTACGCGGGTCAATGTCGATCGATCACGGCCGCACTTCACGATGTTGGCGGACGGCTTAGTTTACAAGAACCAAGCGCGAAATGGTCGCGCCATTCTGCTTGGACACGCCGGCCGCGACAGCGATAGATCGTTCGATAAGATGAACACATGCTCACACGCATCCTCGGCAAAACGGGACTGAAGGTTTCGGCGATCGGCTTCGGCGCGTGGAACATCGGCGGCCAGTGGGGCGATGTGTCCGACGAAACGGCGCTGGCGACGATCCAGGCTGCATTCGATGCGGGCGTCACGTTCTTCGACACCGCCGACGCGTACGGCGAGCCGGTCGGCAGGTCCGAGGAACTCATCGGCCGCGGACTGAAAGGCAAGCGCGACCGCGTAGTGATCGCCACGAAGGTCGGCAACTTCGCGCGGCGGCAAGGGCAGGCGCTGGCGTACACGCATCCGCTCCACGTCGAGCTGTGCTGTGACGCATCCCTCAATCGGATGAAGATCGACACGATCGACGTGTACCAATGTCATCTGGGCAATCCGCCGCAGCCGGAGATTTTCTTCGAGGCGTTCGAGACGCTGGTGCGCAAGGGCAAGATTCGCCACTGGGGCATCAGCACCAACGATGTGAACGCGCTGCGAACGTTCAACCGAACGGGCGGCTGCGCGACGGTGCAGCTGGATTACTCACTGGTGAACCGCGAGCCGGAACGCGACGTGCTGCCGTACGCGCAGGGGCAGAACCTTGGCGTGATCATCCGCGGCCCGCTGGCGATGGGCCTGCTGGGCGGGAAGTTCACGCCGCAGACGATCTTCGACGACAGTGTGCGCAAAGGGTGGAACGAAGGCGACGGTCGAACGAAGTATCTCGAGCGCCTGGCGAAGGTGGACGCCAACCGAAACGTGCTCCAGACGCCGAACCGAACACTGGCCGCCGGCGGCTTGCAGTTCGTGCTCGCCCATCCCGCCGTGAGCGTGGCCATTCCGGGCACAAGTCCCCCGAGCAGGCGAAAGCCAACGCGGCGGCGGGGAGGGCGGTGTTGACGGATGCGGAGTTGGCTCGTCTCGTTTGAAGTTCAACAGGCGATGACGGCAAGCGGCGCTTCCGCGTGCCCGTGCGTCACGTACTCGCCAGCACCAGGCTTGCCGTGCTGTTTTTGTAGTACGAGTAGACGTACTTGCCGGGCCGGCTGGCGTCAGGCGCCAGGTCGATGAACCGGCCGGCTTCGGAGGCGAGCGTGCTGACGGTCCAAGTGCCATTCGTGAGCCGCGCTTGGTTGAACGATGCCGTCGCGCGGTTCATGAACAGAATTCTCGGTTGGTCGCTCTCCAGGAACACCTGCGTGTACTGGCCGACCGCCTTCTTGGTTTGCAGCGATGCGATGCTGAAGGTGCCGTCGTCGTTCAACTTGGCGTAGTTCAGGTCGGCCGGGCCGATGTTGTAGTAGGCCAGGTGGGCGCGGTTCGCGCTGTCGATGGCGACGCTGATCCAGCCGGCCCCGACGGTGCTGAGCGCGGGTTTCGCGCTCTCGGCCGTCGCGTTCGTGACGGTGCGCAGGTTCCACACCGGGAACGCGCCGCTGGACAGCGAGTTGTTTTGCCGGGCCACGCGCACCTTGCCCATCGTCGACGATTCATACGCGATGACGAGTCGGCCGTTGCGGTCGAGCGTGATCGCGCTGGATCGGCCCACGTCGTCGGCGGTGTCGACGTCGAGGATGCGCCAGTTGTTCGTGCCGCCGTTGCCGTCGGACGTCGGGTAGCGGCTGGCGAGGCGAAGGTCGCCGCTGGAGCGTCGGTAGTAGCTGATGTGCGGCGTGTCGTCGGAGCCGAGCGTGATGGAGTTGTACAGGCCGACCGATCCCTGGGCGTCGACGGTTTCGATCTTCCAGGTCACGCCGCCCGCGTTGTCAGTGAGTGAGTTGAGCTGGGCGAACTTCAGATCGCCGGCGGTACCGTCGAAGTAGCTGATGTTGGGCCGGCCCCAGCGGTCGAGCGCCATCGACAGGTATTGGCCTTCGTACAGGTTCGTCGAATCGACGATCTGCGGCGCGGACCACTGGCCCGACTTCTGCTTTGTCGCGTACTTCATCTGATCGTCAGATGAGTCGTAGTAGAGCAGATGCGTGACGCCCTGGCCGTCGACGGCGACGGCGTTGTTGTTGCCGGCGAAGCCGATCGCCGCCTGCACTTCGCTGCTGGCGGCCTTGCGCTGATTGGCGAGCGACAGCGCGCCGTACACGTCGATGCGCGCGAAGTTCTTGTTCGTGACCGTGCCGGTTTCGGTGTCGCCGTCGAGGTTGGGGCGCGAACTGGCGCGCAGCACACTGAGGACGTCACCGTAGGTGAAGTTCGGCTCGGCCTGACGGACCAGCGCGATCAGTCCGGCCACGATCGGCGCGGCGTAGCTGGTGCCGCTGCTCATCGCGAAGCCGCCACCCGTGCTGGGCGTGCGCACGTCCACGCCGGGCGCGAGGAAGTTCAGGTAGTTCGAACGCTGTGTGAAGTCGGCGATGACGTCGGAGGAATCGACCGCGCCGACGGAAAGCGTCTTCGGGTCGGCAGCCGGGTAGGTGATGCCGACGCCGTCGCCCATCCCGCCGTTGCCGCTCGACGTGGTGATGAAGATGCCCTTGTTGTAGATCGTGGCGAGTTCGTCCGAGAGGATGTCGTTGCTGAACTCGCTGTCGAACCGGCCGTAACCGAAGCTGATATTCACCACGTCGATCGAGTAGGTGTTGGCGTTGGCAATGATCCACTGAAGGGCCGACTCGATCTTGTCCAGGGCGACGTTGTCACGGCTCGGCGAGATGCGCAGCGCGATTAGCTTCGCGCCGGGCGCAATGCCCTGATACAGGAAGCCGCCCGACTCGAACCGGCGCGACCCGATCATGCCGGCGACTTGCGTGCCGTGGCCGTCGGTGTCCATGGGGTCGGCGTCGTTGTCGTAGAAGTCGTAGCCGGCGATGACCTGGTTGGCGGGACCGATGGTCGTGCCGTTGAAAGCCGGGTTGGTGTAGTCGATGCCGGTATCGACGATGACGATGGTTTGGCCAGCGCCGTCGAGATTGGGATAGCTGTTTGCAGCGAGATCTTGCCGGATAAGGCGCGGATTGGCGCCCCATGGCGTGTCGGTGAAAAGTCGGCGCGATTCGAGGGCGTCGACTTGGGCGCGGTTGGTGACTTGGGCAAGGGGCCGGGATGGGGCGCTCGACCGGGACCGTCCGTGTGTGAATGAGGTAGGGCGCATCGTCGCAAACCAAGCCGGCCGACGCATCATGCGGTCGACCCACGACGCAGGCCGAGGACAGCAGCTCGGCCGGGCACCTTACCCGTCTGCCATCCACTCACCTGACGTCGCACCGCGGCCCCCGTAACAGTCGACAAGTCCGGTAAACGCGGAGCACCAGTATAGACCTCCGGAACCGGCCAGCAAACGTCGACCTGCGGCATCACTGCGTCAGATTTTCACCCGACGCCGGAATATCGGACAGCACTGGATTGTTCCGGACTGGCCTTTCTCGTGGTCGTGCGGCGTTAAAAGGGGTATGCTCACGAACCGCCGGTTTTGCACTCGGAGGACGCCGCCGGTTTGGCCGAAAATAGCGAAGTTGAATGTCTGCAAGGGGATGGAATAGACCGAACGGCCGTTTGCCGCACCCACGTACGACCCCGTTTGAGACCCCCGCATGGCCTCACCGCTGTCGCCGAATCCCTTGGACGTCCTCGTGCCCGATTTCCGGCCGCCAGGGCCGGTCCACCTGTCGATTGACCAGGTTCTGTATCCGTACGTCTGGATTTTTTACGTCACGTTCGTCATTTCCATCGTTCTCACCCCGCTGATGCGCCATGTCGCGTTCACGTTTAATGTGATCGATCGGCCCGACGCGTCCCGAAAAATCCACCGCGAACCGGTTGCTTACCTGGGTGGCGTGGCAATCTTCGTCGCCTGGATTTGCGGTGTGGCCACCAGTCAACTCGTTCACTGGCATTACTGGATCGAAGGGGGAGTGCAGAGCCCGCGGATCAATATCCCGATTGCGGTCGTTTTTGGTGCGTTCACGGCATTCCTGCTCGGCTTGTGGGACGATGGGGCGGGCATCCGCCCGCGGACCAAAATCGTCGGCCAAGTGACGGCGGCAGTGCTGCTCCTGGTCAGCGGCATCGGCCGATCACTCACGCGGCCGTTCGTCGACGCGATCGGCGAGCGCCTCAATCGCCTGCACCTGCTGGGTCTTTACCTCGACACGTCGACCTTGCAGTGGATCACGCTGTTGAGCAGCATCGCGCTCGCGATCGCGATCGTGGTGTTCTGCTGCAACGCCTCCAACCTGATGGACGGCCTCGACGGCCTATGCGGCGGCGTCACGGCGATCGTGGCAGCTGGCTTTTTGGCACTTGCGGTCGTGTTGGCGCAAGACCCGAGCCAGGACGCCGCCCACGCGCCGCACCTCGTGAATCTGGACGCGCTGCGCGTCGTGATCGCGATGGCGCTGCTCGGCGCGACCCTCGGCTTCGTCCCGCACAACTTCAACCCGGCCAGCATCTTCATGGGCGATGCAGGCAGTCTGTTCCTGGGCTTTACCAGCGCGCTGATGATCATCCTGCTCGGCGAGGCCGACCCGCGCTGGCTGCTGGGGTCGATGGTCATGTTTTCGCTGCCGGTCCTCGACACGGCGCTCGCCTTCGCGCGCCGCTGGACGGCAGGCAGGCCGCTATTCAGTGCCGACAAGCAGCACATCCACCACCAACTGATCGCGCGCGGCCTCTCGGTAAAGAAGGCCGTGCTCACGATGTACTCGTTATCGGTCTTCTTCGTCGCTCTGGGCATGAGTCTGACATTGGTGCGCGTCCGCTATGCCTCGGCGCTGTACCTTGTGGTGTTCGGCTGCATCGTCGTGGCGGCCTACAAGATGGGCATGGTGCATGAACGTGAGCAGTCCCGCGATCGTGCCCACGAGCGCAACGGCACGTCCGAGAAGACCGCCCATGCCGCGCGTCTGGAAGAGAACAAGCCCGATCAGGTCGAGGCCTGAAGCAATATCTAACCCCTGCTGACTCAAGAAGCTCGGTGGACTGTTCGACGAATGACATGGGGCATTGTGAAGGAAGGGCCAAACCCATGTGGATCAGCACGAGCGTAGGAGCCCGCAGATGCGGATAGGCTTCTGGCTCGCCGGCAATATCGCTCTCTCGGGAGGTGGCAATGGCGTTCGTGCCCAAGCCCGTCACCAGGCCGCGGCGCTCGAGCGCCTCGGCCATGAGGTCGTGCGCCTGAATCCGTGGAACGTCTACGACACGCTCTCGCTCGACGTCGTCCAGTTCTTCGTGGGCGGCTACTCCTACTACTTCATCGAAGAACTGAAGCACCGCTACAACTTTCTGAGCTATGCGCCGATGGTCGACTCCAACGAGCCGCACTGGCGCTACCGCATGGCGTGTCGACTTGGACGCATCCATCCACGGTTTCACACCGTGCAGGGCATGATCCAGCAGCAGGCGGAAAGCGCCGACGTGGTCATCGTCCGCTCCACGCACGAACGCGACCGATTCATCCACAGTGTTGGCATCAGCCCGGCGAAGATCGAACTGGTGCTGAACGGCGCCGACGCCGTCGACAATGTCGATCCGGAACTCGCTCGCCGGCAGCTTGATCTGCCGCGCGAGTACATCGCGCACGTGAGCTCGTACACGCAGCCGCGCAAGAACGTGGTTCGGCTGTGCGAAGTGGTGGGGCCGCTCGGTTATCCGATCGTCATCGCGGGCAGTCGCGAGCCGGGGCCGATTGCGAATCGGCTGTCGAACCTTGCCCGCCAGTACAAGAACATCCACCTGCTCGGCTTCCTGGACGAACCCGTGCTTCAGTCGCTCTATGCCGGCGCCCGTGCGTTCGCGCTGCCGAGCATTCACGAAGGCACGGGCCTGGTGGCGGTCGAGGCGGCGACGCACGGTGTGCCGGTCGTTATCACCAAGAACGGCGGCCCGAAGGATTACTTCCTCGACATGGCTCACTATGTCGACCCGTTTGACAAGGAAAGCATACGGCAGGGCATCGTCGCCGCCTGGAACGAGGGACCGAACAAGAAACTCCAGCAGCACGTGCTGACGAACCTGACGTGGGACAAGTCGGCCGACGCGCTCATCGCCGCGTACCAGCGTCACCTGCGTCGACCGCCTTATCTGAGCGAACCGACCTTCCACTGAAACGAAACGGACGACACGCATGCGGATCGGTTTCATGATGGACGCCTTGGCCGCGATCGGCACGCCCGGGAACGGCGTCCGCGCGCAGGCTCGCCATCAGGCCGACGCCCTCACGCGCCTGGGCCACAGCATCGAACGCCTGAACCCGTGGCTCGACAACGACACCAAGGGCCTGGACCTCGTCCAATTCTTCGTCGGCGGCAATCCGTTCATCTGGATCGAAACGTTGAAGTACCGGCTGAACTTCCTGGTCTTCGCGCCGATGATCGACTCGAACGAGCCGCACTGGCGCTACCGCATCGCCGCCAGGCTGGGCCGACTGACGAAGAACCGCTTCATTACCGCACAGGGCCTCGTGCAGCAGCAGGCGGAGACGGCGGACCTCGTCATCGTGCGCTCGACGCACGAACGCGAACGGCTCACGCAGAGCCTGGGCATCGACGACGCGAAGATCGAGATGGTGTTGAACGGCGCGAACCCGCCCACACCCGCCACGGGCGATTTGGCCCGTGAGAAGCTTGGCCTGCCCGAGCGGTACGTCGCGCACGTGAGCAACTACGGTCACGGCCGAAAGAACGTGCCGATGCTGATCGAAGCCTGCGGCGAACTGGGCTATCCGCTGATCGTCGCCGGCAGTCGCGAGCCCGGCCCACCGCTGCAAGCCGCCGAGGCCGCGGCGAAGAAGTATCCGGGTCTCGTGAAGCTGCACGGCTTCCTCGATGCCGACGTGCTGCAATCGCTCTACGCCGGTGCACGCGTCTTCGCACTGCCGAGCGTGAACGAGGGCACGGGCCTGGTCGCCGTCGAAGCCGCGGCGCAGGGCGCGGCGGTCGTCATCACCAAGAATGGCGGCCCGCCCGACTACTTCCTCAATATGGCCGAGTATGTCGATCCGTTCGACAAGCAGAGCGTGAAGTCCGCGCTACAGCGCGCCTGGGAGAAAGGCCCCGACCCGCGCCTTAAGCAGCATGTGCTAACGAACCTCACATGGGACAACTCGGCCCGCCAACTCGATGCCGCATACAAGAAGCACATGAGGACGTTGAAATGACATCCCGATGAGCGAGCGGTGGTTCTCGATTCGAAGCGCCGGCTCGAATCGCAAATCGCAAATCGCAAATCGCAAATCCGCGATGCCTAGCCCTGACCGCATCCTCTACGTCTCCTGGAGTCCGCCGGTCCCGACCGACGCCGGCACGCGGCAACGCTCCAACCTGCTGATGCGCGCCCTGCGCACGATCGGGCCGGTCGATTCGATCCTGTGCGCGGCCGAGCATATGAAGCCGCAGCATATCGACGCCGTCCGGGAGCAGTTCGGCGAGGTCGACGTCGTCACCGGCGTGCAGGCCGGCGAAGCACCGGGCTGGCGCGCGCTGCGCTCGCTATCGCCGGGCAAAGTCGATGCGCTCGCTCGTCATGTTGGCGGCATCGGCACGCTGTTTCGCGATCATCGCCGTATCGTTGAACTCGTCGAACGCCGGATCGCGACGGGAAACTACCGCCTCGTCGTCGGACGATATCTCCAGTCGGCGTTGCAGGCTGGCCTCGCGCGGTTCACGCCGAACCTGCTCGACATGGACGACTGGGATCCGCAGTTGTATCGCGCCGAGGCCGACGCTCCGCACGTGCACGGCCTGCGGCGCTTCCTGATGAAGCGGCGATCGAAGCAACTCGATGCCATCGTCGCCAGGATGCTGCCGAAGTTCGATCACGTGTTCATGGCGTCGCCCGGCGACGTGCCACTGGCCGAGGCGGTGGCACGGTCGGTCAGCGTGTTGCCGAACATTCCGTTTGACCCCGACGGCCAGACGTTGCGCCCGCTGCCAGCGAACCCGGCGTCGAAGGTCGTGCTGATGGTCGGCACGATGGCGCACATGGTGAACGCCACGTCGGCCATTCGCTTCGCACAAGACGTCTGGCCGCGCATTCGCGAGCGCGTGCCGGACGCGGTCTTCCGCGTCGTCGGCTCGGCCATGCACGACGGCATCCGTTCTCGCTTGGTTGGGCCAGGCGTGGAGCCGGTCGGCTTCGTCGAGAAGCTCGAAGACGCCTACCGCGACTGCGCGTTCACGATCGTCCCGCTCTTCGAGGGCGGCGGCACCAAGATCAAGCTGCTGGAATCGCTGGCGTTCGCACGAACGGTTGTCACCACGCCGGATGGCCTGCGCGGGTACGAGTCGCAATTGAAAGACAACGAGAGCATTCGCATCGCGAAGGACGACGCCGGACTTGTGGACCGGTGTGTCGAGTTGTTGAATGACCCGGCCACCCGGGCGCGGCTCGGCGAACATGGGGCGGGCGTGGTGCGTGACGCGTTCAGCTTCGACCGCTTCCGCCGGATTGTGAACGAGACAGTGAGCCGAATCTGCGCCAAAGGCCATCCGGTCAAGGTGAGGGGAGAACAATGACAACGGCCAATACCGCGGAAGCAGGTTCGACAGGTGCCGCACGGGTCGAGACGCTGTCGAAAGATCAGGCCTTCGACCCGCGGAAGAACAACATCGACTTCCTGCGCCTGGCGCTGGCGGTCGCGGTGATCGTGTCGCATTCGTTCCTGTTGATCGATGCGACGTACAACCGCGATCCGATCGTACGCATCTTTCCGCAGAATCGGCCGCTGGGCTGGTTGGCGGTTGACGGGTTCTTCATCCTCAGCGGGTTCCTCATCGCGCAAAGCTGGGAACGCGGCCGCGGCGTGGTGGACTTCTTCAAGAAGCGGGCGTGCCGCATTTATCCGGGTTTCATTGTGGCATGCCTGCTCGGGACGTACGCCATTCCACATCTCGTCGGCGGGCCAAACGCCGCAGCGCCGCCGGTGACGAAGGTGGCGATGGAAATCGCGCGGCTGCGCGGGGAGTGTCAGCCCGATGTGTTCACGATGAACCCGCTGCCGGGCGTGAACGGGTCGATGTGGTCGATCGCGTTTGAGTGGTGGTGCTATGTCGCTGTGGCGGTGCTCGGCCTAACGGGTCTGCTGCGGCGGCGCTGGCTGCTGGCAGCGCTGCTCGTCGTCCTGCTGGTGCCGGCGTGGTGCTACTGGCAAGGCGTCTGGACCTGGGCGTGGCCCAAGCCGTGGACGTTTTGGGGCGCGACGTATGTGTGGCGCGGCTGGCGCCGCTGTACCTGTCGGGTGTGGTGATCTACCGCTTCCGTCAGTGGATTCCGCTAAACAGCGGCGTCGCGCTCGCGGCCGCGGTCGCCATGGCGGCACTTGGCTTTGTGCCATCCGGCTGGGCGGTCGGAATGCCGACGCTCGGCGCTTACCTCATCTACTGGCTGTCATTCACGCCGCACCTTCGCCTGCACAACTTTGCCAAGCACCTGGATCTGTCGTACGGCACGTACCTGTACGCGTTTCCCGTCCAGCAATTGGTGTTGTGGAAGTTCGGTGCAGGCATCGGCTGGTTCGGTCTGCTGTGTTTGTCGCTGCCCGCGTCCTTGCTGGCGGCGACGGCGAGTTGGTATCTCGTTGAGCGTTGGCCGCTCGCGTGGGCTCGCCGCAAGCCCAATCAGCATCCGAAAGTCAGTGAGAACCCGCGCGGCGCTGCCTAGCACGGGGAACGCTGCGTTCCCGGAACCGCTCGTTCACTTGCGGCTGCGATCGATGAATCTCGCAACGCGAGCGCCGAGGGGTGCGGGCAGGCGCGCCAGCGTCGCGCCCAGGCATGCCTTGGGGTGTCCGCGGAAGCGCAGCGACGACGAGAAGTCCTGCCTGGCTCCGTCGCGATCGCCTTTCATGAGTCGAATCAGCCCGCGCGAACGATGCGTGAAAGCCAGCCGTTCTCGCAGA
Source organism: Tepidisphaeraceae bacterium (assembly GCA_047600945.1). Classification (GTDB taxonomy): domain Bacteria; phylum Planctomycetota; class Phycisphaerae; order Tepidisphaerales; family Tepidisphaeraceae; genus JASGKC01. The sequence goes on from JASGKC010000001.1 coordinate 1,606,476, forward strand.
AACGCTTGCCACTGCGCCATTCGCGGGTCGTCGAGCATCGTCTGGTAGATAAAGCGATTCGCCTCCGCGATGCGTTCGCGGCCGTTGGCGCTTTCCTGGTTCGGATGGCGACGCCAGTAACTCAAACGCCGGGGTTCGTAGAACACGGCTTGGCCGTCGCGCGTCGCGAGGTAGCTCAGGAAGAAGTCGTATGACGGGCCGGCTTCGATGCGGAAGTCTCGCGTCACTTCGCGCCGGAAGACCGTGCCCATCGCAATAGGGATGAAGCTTGTGATCGCACCCGGCTCGACGTATGGCTGGTGCACGCCGGCGCTCAGCGTCGAGCGAAGCCATGTGCGACTCGCTTCGTCACTGGCTGCGACGTCGACCACGCCGGCGGCGTCGATGATGTTGATGTCGCAGAAGCCGGCCGACACGTGCGGGTTCGCCAGCACGTTCGGGACGATGGCCTGCAGGAACTCCGGGTGCAAGCGGTCGTCGTCGTTCAGGATTACCAACAGGGGCGTCGTTGTTTCTCGCCAGGCGTTCTGAAGGTTCGCGCCGACGCCTTCGCGCACGGCCTGCTTGCGGTAACGGATGCGCGGGTCGCGGAAGCCGTTGAGGACGCCCTGTGCGACGTCGGATTCCGCTTCTTCGGTGACGAGGATCTCGAAGTCGCCAAACGTCTGCGCGAGACACGAGTTCAACGCCTCGGCGAGGTATTCGCGACGCTTGTAGATCGGCACGATGATGCTGACGGGCGGCTGGCTCATGCGGCGGACGTCCTGCGAAGTCGGGCGAGCAGTTTAGCCGGCAAGTTGCGAATTCCACTCAGCCGCACCAGCTCGGCCACCTCGCGCGGGGCGATTAATCGGCCTACCACGAACGTCAGTCCGCAGAACACGCTGCCGACGACCACGATCTGGACGATCGGCTTTGTCCACACGCCCGGCAGCGGTGCGACGACGGCCCAGGTGAGCAGGGTTGTGAGCATGCCGATCACGACAGGAATGCCGAGCAGCCGCAGTATGCGCCGGCCGACATTGTCGCTGCCGCGGAAGACGATCCACAGACCCAGCGGGGTGAAGATCGTCATGAGCGTTGAATTGGCGATCGCCACGCCCATCGCGCCTCCGAGCCACGCGCCGATCGTGGCGAAGATCGCCATGCCGATCATCTCCGCGACCTGCCACCAGAACATCAGTTTGAACTTGCCGCGGCCTTGAAGAAAACTGTTCGTAGGAATGCCCATCAAGCCCAGCGAGAGGCCGAAGCTGAGCATTCGCGTGAGCCAGACGGAGTTGTCCCACTTGTGCCCGAAGAACAGTTGAAGTGCCGGTTCACACAGCCAGCCTTGCAGAAAGCAGGCCGGCACGGCGACGAGGCCCAGCAGCATGGTGGTGCGCTCAAATGCATAAACCTGCCGCTGCGGATCGCTGATGCGGCCGAACGCGGGCATGAGAACAGTGCCGGCCGTCCCGGCAAGCAGCGTGGCGGTCTGCGAGGTGAGCATCCAGGCGTACTGATAGTCGCCAACGACGGACACGTCGCGGAACAGGCCCAGAATGACACGGTCGAGCTGCACCCATACCGCCAGCGCCGAAGCCGCCGCCGTCGCCCAGAGGCTGTCGCCGAGCAGGTTTTTCCACTTGCCGAGCTCAGGATTCGGGCTGACATGCACCGGCGACTTTGCCCAGTAGAGGATCAGTCGTCCGAACGCCACGGCGCAGGCTGGCACCACGATCGCGAACGCACCTGCGCCGGCGAACGCCATCGCGATCGTCAGCACGGTTGAGATGAACGTGAGGATTGTTCCCGTGATGGACAGGTAGTTGAACTTCAGGTCGTAGTTCAGCTTCGCGGCCGGCACCGCGGAGAGGACCGACGGCACGCCCGACGCGGCGATCACCAGCAGCACGCCGATGAGTTGCCATGGGACGTAGTTCGCCTTCGTCGGGTCGTATGCGTGCAGTGCGATGGGGATGGCGACCAGACTCAGGCCGAGCGTGAGCAAGGCGATGGCCGAGCTGATCCAGACGGCCGGGTTGGCCCACTTGCTGAATTCGTTTCCGCGCTGAACGAGCACCACGCCGACGCCGCCGTCGCGCAGAACGGTCGCGAAGACGACCACGCCGTACGCGAGGCCGACCAGGCCGACTTGGTCTTTAGTCAGGGCATAGCCGATCGCGAGTTGCTGGAGCAGGGCAAGGACCTTCTGCGCAAACGTGCAGACCATGCCCACAGCCATGCCGCTGACGACGTGTTTGCCCAGCCCTGGCGTCGGTGCGTGCACGGGCGGCGCCGGGGCGATCGACGCCTCGGACGATTCCAGGGGCGAGTCGGTTGCGACGTCAGTGATGGCTGGGGCGGCGTTCATCAACGGGCTTCAGACGATCGAACCAAGCGGCTTGGCCCACGCGGGGACGAGCAAGGCTGCACCACTTTCATCCGCAGGGACGAAATTCGGTGCAGGCTTAGCCTGATTATCGATCCGATGCCAGCCGGGCTGAGGCGGAATAGCGGGCAAACCATCCATCAAGGGATGACGGTTGGGTGCCACGGCATCGGTACTCCGTTGCCGTGGAACGCTTTCGCTTCAGAAGCTGCTTGATTTCGCGAGCGTACCACGGCTAGCGATTACGCAAGCCGTGGCACCCAGACAAAGTCCGACAATCGATCACCGCTCCCGCTTCCAGAAGATGCCCGTCCAGTCGATCTGCTGAATCGGCTCGGTGATGTTGAACTTGGCCCGGTAATCGTCGACTGCCTTGCGGCATCCCTCGAGGCCGCCATAGTCGTCGACGATGCAGTAACCGCCCACGCTGAGTTTCGGATACAGGTTCTCGAAGATCTGGTAGGTCGATTCGTACATGTCGCCATCGGCGCGTAGCAGGCTGAGTTGTTGCACCGGCGCGGTGGGCAGGGTGTCCTTGAACCAGCCCTTGAGGAACTGGACTCGGTCGTCGAGCAGGTTGTAGCGGCGGAAGTTGGCTTTCACCTGTTCGAGGCCGACCATCAGATTGCGGAACTGGTGGTGCGGATCGTTGGCGTCGGCGGGAAATTGCGACGGGTCGGGCGGCGGAAGGCCTTCGAAGCTGTCGGCGGCCCAGACGGTGCGTTTTGTGTCGCCGAGCGTTTTGAGGACCGCGCGCATCAGGATGGTCGATCCGCCGCGCCAGACGCCGCATTCAATGAGATCGCCGGGCACGTCGTTCCTGACGATGTCCTCGATCGCAGCCTGCACTTGGTTGAGGCGCTTCAGGCCGATCATCGTATCAGCCGAGACAGGCCAGTCCTGGCCGACCTGCCGGCGCGAGGGGTCGTACGGAACGGAGCGGACGATGTCGAGGCCCTTGCGGGAGACGATCGACTTCAGAACCGCCAAGCCGGTCTTCTCAAGCCTCCGGATCAGGCCGCGATTGCGGGCATCGATGCGAGCAAATTCATGCGGGTGAATGGTGTCGGTCAACGATGCCTTCAGCAACGAGAGGTACAATTCTCGGACTTCGGTCGGTTCTTCGGTCGTCGTGGGCATACACATCTCCTTCCCAGAGCGAGCACGGCCAGTTCATTGGATCCAACTTCTCGGCAGACGTGAGGCCGCCATTATTCACGTTGAGGCGTGTCGCGTCGAGCTTTAAGTGAACGGTGCCTGCCGGGATTCCCGACCGCTCGATCAAGTGGGTCGGGGTTCCTTCCGATTGCCCTTGTAGTGCGACCGCGCATTCCGCTAACCTAGGCGGTTTTGAACGGTCGTATGAAGGCACCGGCCCGGTGGGTTCTGGTTTCACGGGACGCCGGTGGCGTTCGCGACTCGGTCCGGCGAAAAGGACAAGACTTATGGACGTAACGATCATTGGATGCGGATATGTCGGCCTCGTCACGGGCGTCTGCCTGGCCTCGATCGGGCACACCGTTCGCGGCGTCGAGAAGGACCCCAAGAAGCTCAAGGCTCTCCAGGCTGGCCACAGCCCGATCTTCGAGCCGGGCCTCCAGGACCTGATGAACGAAACGATCGGCAACGGCTCGATCACCTTCACCGACAACGTGAAGGCCGCCGTCAAGGAAGCGGAAGTCGTCTTCCTTTGCGTCGGCACACCGCCCAAGTCGGACGGCACCGTCGACATGACCTACCTTGAAGGCGCCGGCAAGGAAGTCTGCGACGCGCTGGCCGAACTGAAGAACGAATGGCTGGTCACGATCATCGTGAAGTCCACCGTCCCGTGCGGCACGAACCGCAAGCTCTCGAACTTCCTCAAGCAGCACACCAAGAACGCTTGGTTCGCGGTCGTCAGCAACCCTGAGTTCCTCAAGGAAGGCACGGCCGTCCAGGACTGCCTTAACCCGGACCGTATCGTCGTCGGCGGCGAATCGCCTGAAGCGTTCCGCATGATGCGCCGCATGTACGACCCGCTCGTGAAGCGCGAAGAAAACTTCATGACCATGAACTGGGAGAGCGCCGAGCTCACCAAGTACGCGGCCAACAGCATGCTCGCCGCCCGCATCTCGTTCATGAACGAACTGACGATCCTCTGCGAGCACTACGGCGCGGACATCGAAGACATCCGCAAGGGCATCGGCTCCGATCAGCGCATCGGCCCGGCGTTCCTGCGTGCCGGCTGCGGTTATGGCGGCTCGTGCTTCCCGAAGGACGTCGCCGCGATGGAACACATCGCCAAGCATGCCGGCCACAACAGCATGTTCGTCGATGCGATTCAGCGCGTGAACCATCTCCAGAAGAAGCGGTTCGTGCAGAAGATCGAAGACAAGCTCGGCAAGCCGATCGCCGGCTCGACGATCGCCGTGTGGGGTCTGGCCTTCAAGGCCGACACCGACGACATCCGCGAGAGCGCTTCGATCGACGTGATCAAGTACCTGATCGAGAAGGGCGCGAAGGTCCGCGCTCACGACTACAAGGGCACGGACAACATGAAGTCGTACCTGCCCAAGGAAATCACGGCGCAAGTCGAGTGGGTGACCGACCCGGTCACTGCCGCCGCCGGCGCCGACGCGATCGCGCTCTGCACGGATTGGCCGCAGTACACAACGCTGCCGTTCCGCAAGATCGCGGCCACAATGAACCAGCCGATGATCTTCGATGGCCGGAACTGCCTGCATCGCGACGTGATGTGGGAGAACGGCTTCCAGTACTATCCGATGGGTCGTCCGCCTGTCGAAAAGGAACTGCGTCTGAAGCAGCGTGCATTGTGAGCACGATGCTCAGTTCAGATTGATTCAAAGCCCACGGCAGTGCCGTGGGCTTTCTCTTTGCAGGTTTTGGCTCGACGCGCTGGACGTTCATTCGACACGCCCCGTCGTGCCGACTAAGCTGTCGACAGGTGGCAGCTTCGGAATTTGCTGGGGAAGCCCGCTTAAGCCGCCACCAAGGATCTCGGCCCATGAGCACCAGTCCGCGTTCGGATGAACCGTCTGCTCCCATTCTCCCGACGATCGCCAGCCCGGCGGACGTGAAGAAGCTCTCTATCCAGCAACTCGAACGCCTTGCGGGCGAAATCCGTCAGACGATCTTCAACTCCGTACGCGCCAACGGCGGACACCTTGCCTCGAACCTCGGCGTCGTTGAACTGACGCTGGCCCTACACTACTGCTACGACCTCGGACCGCACCCGACCGGGCCAGACCGGCTTCTCTTCGATGTCGGCCACCAGTGCTATCCGCACAAGATGCTGACCGGCCGGGCGGGCGACTTCGCGAACCTGCGCAAGAAGGGCCATGTAGGCGGCTTCCCGATGCCGGACGAGAGCCCGTACGACCTTTTCAACGTCGGCCACGCCGGCACCGCGATCAGCACGGCCGTCGGAATGGCACGGGGCGACCAAACGCTGGGCCTGAACAGCAAGGTCGTCGCGCTCGTCGGCGACGCATCGATCGTCAACGGCTTGGCGTTAGAAGGCCTGAACAACGCCGGCACACTCAAGCGGCAACTGCTCATCATCCTGAACGACAACGGCATGAGCATCTCCGAGCCGCAAGGGGCGTTCAGCGAATACCTCGAACGCGTGCGCGTCAGCACCACCTACGAACAATTCAAACGCTTCAGTGAGAAGCTCGTCCACAAACTGCCGACGGGTGCGAGCAATCGAATCGAGCAGGCGTGGGACGCATTCACGCGAACGATCAAGGGATACATGTGGTCGGGCGCGTCGATGTTCGAGACGCTGGGCCTGAAGTACATGGGCCCGCTCGACGGCCACGACCTCCCCGGTCTCGTGAACTTCCTGGCCGAGATCAAGCACGTCGATCGGCCTGTGTTGCTGCACGTGAAGACCACCAAGGGCAAAGGCTACGAACCAACGATCAAAGACCCGACCAAGCTGCACAGCCCCGGAGCGTTCAGCATTGAGGGCGGCGATGGCCCCGAATTGGTTGGCTGCCGAATCGAGATCAAATCCAGCGGCGGCAAGAGCTGGACGACGGCGTTCGCCGACGCGTGCATCGCCGTCGCGAAGGAAGACCCGCGCGTGCACGCCCTCACGGCCGCCATGCCCGACGGCACGGGCCTGAGCAAGTTCGAAAAGGAACTGCCCGGCCAGTACCACGACACCGGCATCTGCGAGAGCCACCTCGTCGCGATGGCGGCGGGCATGGCCAAGAGCGGGCTCAAGCCGGTCGCGTCGATCTACTCCACCTTCATCCAGCGCGCCTTCGACCAGGTGTGGCAGGAAGTGGTGCTGAACAAGCTGCCCGTCGTCTTCTGCATGGACCGGGCCGGCTTCGTGGGCGACGACGGCGCGGTGCATCACGGCTTCTGCGATCAGTCCTTCCTGCGGCCGCTCCCAGACATCGTGCTGATGGCCCCGAGCGACGAGGCCGACCTCAACCGCATGCTGCGCCTCGCGCTCACGCTCGATGTCGCCAGCGCGATTCGATACCCGCGCGACACGGTCCCCGCGCACGACTACGTCGCGGTCGATGAATCAAATCGCGTGAGTAACGACGCGCCCCAAGCCCGGGATGCACATCCCGGGCTCTCCGTCGACAACGAACTGCGCCTCGGCATCTCGCGCACGCTCCGCACAGGAACCGACGCGACGATCATCGTCTACGGCGCGCTCATGTCCGAAGCGCTCAAGGCTGCGGACGCCCTCGCGAAGGAAGGCACGCAGGTCGAGTTGATCGACGCGCGGTTCTGCCAGCCGCTCGATGCGACGATGTTGAAGCGCACGCTTCGTCTGGGGCACGCGGTGCTGACGCTGGAAGACCATGTTGTCACCAACGGCTTCGGCAGCGCGGTGCTCGAACACGCGGTGAAGCAGGGGCTGCCAACGGCGCACCTGACGCTGCTCGGTCACCCGGCCGGCAAGCTGATCGCCCATGCCAAGCGCGCCGAACAACTCGCCGAGACCGGCCTGGACGCCGTGGGCATCGCGAAGGCCGTTCGCGGAGCGATTGCCTCGACGGGAACCGTTGAATCGCTGACGCGCTGAAGCATCGACACGGAATCGATCGACTGCACGCAAGGCCCGGGATGTCTCTCCCGGGCCTGTTCGTTGAGGGTCGAGCCTCGGCCTCGGGCGGAACGTCCTGTCATCAGGCGTGTTTCAACATCACGGGGCTCCGCGACGAGTGCCCCGTTTTTAAAGTAAGTCCTCTACGATCAATGCGATCAGGTGCGCGGTTGCGCGTCATCTCGGACGTGCGGGGGGTGCGGATGCTGACGAAAGCGGCAGAAAATCTGGATTAATTCGAGTAATTCGGGGAACCTGTCCGATTCACATCTCTGTCGCTCGCCCGTGTAAGCGCACGACTTCACAGGTTTCCTTTCCGGACACGGAGGATTCGATGCTTCGCAGCAAGTTGGGTTTCGCCGCGACTCTCTCGGCGGCTACGTTGGTGACGGGAAATATGGTCAAGGCCGACGATGTGTCGCGCAGCGAGGTTGATGCGCTCAAGGCGCGTATCGCCCAGCTCGAGTCCGCCGGTCAAGAACGCGTCGACGCCGCGGTCAGCAACGCCAAGCTCGACGCGATGAAGCGCGACAACCTGTTCATGATGGCCGACGGCAACGCCGGCTACGACAACGGCTTCTACATCCAGAGCGCCGACGGCGTGAACAAGTTCAACCCGTACGTTCAGTTCCAGCTCCGCTACTCGCTGAACAGCGCCGGTGGCGTGCTGAACGACGACGCCGACATCCAGGACGGCTTCGAAATCCGCCGCATGCGCCTGGGCGTCCGTGGCACGATCCTCTCGAAGGACCTGAGCTACGACTTCCGCTACTCCAATAACGGCGGCCTCGAGAGCGCGTACGTCAAGTACAAGTTCGCCGACAACATGGCCGTCCGCGCCGGTCAGTGGGAAGACGAGACGTTCCGTGAACGCGGCATCAGCGGCGTGAAGCAGCTGGCGGCCGACCGCTCGCTGGCCGACCAGGTCATCGGCGGCGGCAACCTGGGCTATGTCCAGGGCGCCAGCCTGCTGTACGAGGAAGGCAAGATCCGTGGTGAGGTCAACCTCATCGACGGCGGCAACAGCCAGAACACGAACTACCAGAACAACGGCCAGAACTTCGGCGTTGGCGTTCGTGCCGACTACCTCGTCAACGGCGACTTCAAGGACGCCGCCGACTTCACAGCCAAGACCGCCAAGGAACCGCTGCTGGTCATCGGCGGCGGCGCGATGTGGGTGCAGTCGGGTGATACCGACGTGCTGTTCCACACGATCGACGCCTTGTGGAAGCAGGACGCGGTCTCGGTGTACGGTGCGTACATCGGCAACTGGGCCGAAGGCACGACCGACAGCTACAACTGGGGCGTCGTCGCCCAGGTCGGCTACCTGCTTCCCGACAGCAAGTGGGAACTCTTCGGCCGCGGCAGCTTGGCCCACATCGACAGCACCTTCACCGACGAGAACGACTTCTACGAAATCACCGTTGGTGCCAACTACTACTTCCAGAACCACAACGCCAAGGCCACCATCGACGTCGGCTACCTGCCGAACGGCGCCCCGATCGGCTCGAACGTCACGGCCCTCGACTACGTCGCGGCCGAAGGCACGGGCCAGCTCGCCATCCGTGGCCAGTTCCAGCTCGCGTTCTAATCTCGGTTCAGCGGTACACCCGCTCGCAATCGATGCTGCTTGAAAACCCGCAGGGCCCGCACCTCACAACAGGTGCGGGCCTTGTTTGCGTTGAGGGCGGTTCGGTGGTGGGGTGGCGCACTGGTTCTGTGGTTATGTGGTGACGTGGTTCAGTAGTTGGAGACGGTCAGCCAACCACGGAACTACAGAACCACTCAACCACAGAACCACCCACCTAACCAACGACCTCGTCGTAGGGTGGCATTCGAGTGTTCGTGATGGAAGGCGGACGAGAAGAGCGTCTCATTCGCCACGACTGAAGTATTCCGCTTCGAGTTGCTGCATGCGGGTCGTCAGCGCATCGACTTCACCCTGCGCCTGCCGCGCTTTGTCGGCGCGGCGGAAGACATTCGGGTCGGACAGCTTCGCCTGGGCGGCCGCCAGTTCCTTCTCGGTCTTGGCGATGTTCTTTTCGAGTTCGCCGACGCTCAACGTGCCGAACGGACGCTTGTACGGATTGTCCTTCGGCTTCTTCGACTGCTGACTCGGAGCGGGCGCAGCTTGCTTCACGGGCGGTGGCGGTGGGGCGGACTTCTTGGGCGGCTGCTTCTTCGCGTTCGCCTTCTCCCGCTCCGCCTGCTTCTGCTCGGCCAGCTTGTTCGCCCAGTCGTGCCAGGTGCCGTTGAAATCCTTCAGGTTCGGCGGATCGAGAATGAGCAGCCGCTTCACGACCTTGTCCAGGAAGTATCGATCGTGGCTCACGCACAGGATCGATCCTTCAAAACTGTTCAGCGCCCGTTCCAATGACTCGCAGCTGTTGATGTCGAGGTGGTTCGTCGGCTCGTCCAGCAGCAGCACGTTCGGCTTTTCCAGCAGCAGCTTCACGAGCGCAACGCGCGCCTTCTCGCCGCCGCTGAGCAGGTCCATGCGCTTCTCGACGTCGTCGTCGCTGAAGTTCATTGCACCCAGCGCGCTGCGGATCTGCTGGTCGTTGTACCCTTCGACGCTGCTGAGCACTTCGTCGTAGATGGACAGTTCCGGATCAAAGTCGTCCAGCCGCTGGTCGTAGTAGCCGATCTGGAGGTTCGAGCCCCAGCGGACGTCGCCGCCGTCGGTGTCGAGCTGGCCGACGAGGGCGCGGAGCAGCGTCGTCTTGCCCGAGCCGTTCGGCCCGATGATGCCGATGCGCTCGCCGCGCTTGATGTCGAACTCCAGGTCCTTCCAGATCGTGCGGCCGTCGAACGCCTGCGTCAGGCCCTTCACGCGCAGGAGCTGATCGCCCGCGCGCTGATCGGTGCTGAGCTTCAGGTGCATCGTGTGCGACGACGTGGCCGACGCCACCATGCGATCGCTCGACAGCAGCCGATTGAGCTGGCTCTTGCGTCCCTTCGCTTGCCGCGCCCGCTGGCCCGCCTGGAACCGGCGGATGTACTCCGCCTGCTTGGCGATGTGCGCCTGCTGCTGCTCGTACGCCTTTTGTCGCGTGAGTTCTTCGTGCTCCTTCTGCACGTGGAACGCGCTGAAGTTGCCCGGGTACGTCTTGATCTGCCGGCGCGTGAGCCACGCGATCTTGTTCGCCACGCGATCGAGCAGGAAGCGGTCGTGCGAGATAATGAGCACCGCGCCGTTGAACGCGAGCAGATACTCTTCCAGCCACTCGACGGCCGCCAGGTCGAGGTGGTTCGTCGGTTCGTCCAGCAGCAGCAGATCAGGCTCGGCCACCAGCAGCTTCGCCAGCGCCAGCCGCGACCGCTGCCCGCCACTGAGCGCCTCCACCGGCTTCTCCCAGTCCGTGCGCGCCAGGCCCACGCCGTCGAGCGCCTGTTCCAGCTTGTGCCGCCACGCGTACCCGCCGGCGTCTTCGAACTTGTGCGTGACCTCGTCGTAGCGCGCCAGCACCTTGTCGAGCTCTTCGCCTTGCACTTCGCCCATGTGGTGCTCGATCTCGCGCAGCTCGTGGGCGAGGTCGTGCAGTTCAACGAACGCCAGCTCGGCCTCGTCGATCAGCGTGTGGCCGGGTGTGAACTTCGGGTCCTGCTGAAGGACGCCCACCTTCGCGCGCGCTGGATGGAGACGTCGCCGGCATCGGGCGTGATTTCGCCGAGCAGGACGCGAAAGAGGGTGGTTTTGCCCTCGCCATTGTTGCCGATGAGACCGACGCGTTCGCCGCGATCGATCGAGAACGAGAGCTTCTCGAACAGCATGCGCGGCCCGAGGATCTTCTCGATGTTCGTGAGCGATGCGAGCGCCATAGGGGGGAAGAAGAATAGCCGATGCGGGGGAAGGAAGCGATCGGTATACTTGACGATATGGGATTGCCCAAGCCAATTCGCACGCAGGCTACCGTCGCCGAGTATTTCGCCGCCGATGAGGCGTCGCCGGACCAGCTGTGCCTGATCGACGGCGAAATCTTCGTCATGCAGGGCGGCACGGCCCAACACAGTAGGATCTGCCGCAATATCACGGTCATTGTCGATCCGGCGCTTCGCGGCAAGCCCTGCGAGTACTTCGAACCGGGACTGCGCATTCGCTACGGACGACGGGCCGACTACGGTTACGCCGATGGAACGATCGTTTGCGGCGAAGCGCAATTCGATCCGGTCGATCCTCAGACACGCACGCTGCTGAATCCACGGATCATCTTCGAGGTCCTCTCCGACAGCACGCAGAACTTCGACCGCGTAGACAAGTTCCTGCGGTACAAGTCGATTCCATCGTTCGAGGAGTATGTGCTGATTTCGCAGCACACACCGCTCGTGCAAACCTACTTGCGCGACCCCAATGGCGGATGGAACGCGCTCGACTATGTCGGCCTTGAAGAAACCGTCACGCTCCGATCATTGGGTGTGAAAATGGCGATGTCCGAGCTCTACCGAAACGTCGAGTTCCCTTCGCCACCGATGCGCCTGGCGGAAGAAGAGTGAGGACTGCTCCAAGCCGTGGCGATCTCAGCCGAGAATTCGCGTGAAGCCGAAACAGTCGAGTGAGCACAAGGCACGCGGAAAGGCCCATGTGAGCGACGAAACGCCTACAGCGCCACGCGTTCTTACTCGGCACGAGGTCGATCTCGTCCGCTGGTTACTTGCCCATGGCAGTCCAGACGCTTCAGGCTACGTCGGACAAGTCAATCAACTCGCTGTGGTCGCAAGGTGTCCATGCGGGTGTGCAAGCATCGACTTCTCGGTGGGCGGCGTTGAACCGTCGAAGGGGCAGGGCATGTTGATTGTCGCAGATCACACGTATCGCGATGAAGGCGGACACGCGCTGGGCGTGTTCCTGTTCGCACGGAACGGACTCTTGGCGGGCCTCGAAGTCTGGTCGATCGACGGTCTGACGGATCGCCCGCAATTGCCCTCAATTGAGCAAGTCGAGGCGGGTGCTTCCATGCCGGCGGCAGACGACCCCGGCAAGCGCGAATAGCTCATTCACGCCGCCAACTGCCGCGTCGCGCGCGGCACCACCGCGCCGCCTTGCAGCAGCGTGCACTCTGGCTTGCTCATCGGGCCGGGCTGCTGTCTTCGGTTGAACCAGTAGGCGCACACCCACACCGTCGTGCCCGAGGGCAGGCTGTCGTCGAAAGTCATCTCGAACGCTGGCGTGGTGACGTTCCGCCAGAAGCTCCATTGCCGAACCGACTCGGGCGGGTCGTCGCCGACGAACGTGAAGACCGCCGCCCCGGTCGTCCCCGGCGGCCGGCCGCGGCGGGGCGTGGTGTCCAGCAGCCGCACCGACACCGTCCGGCAGCGCACGTTGCCGAACGTCACCACCGGCGTGCTCTTCGGCGGCGGCACGGGCGTCCGCGTCGTCTTCGGCACCGTCAGGCGCAGGTCCTGACGCATCGCATCGGTCACGCCCGGCTGGCCGTTGATGATCGACACGACTTGCCGCGTCACAGCCTTCAGCGCCTCGCGGGCCGCGTTCTTGGCCGTGACGGCCGGCACCGTGCGCGTGATCGCGGCGCTGGCGATCGACAGAGCCTGTTCGAATCCCGTGAACGCATCCTGTAGCGCGGCGGCCATCGACGCCGGCACGCCGTACCGGTCCGGATCGGAAGTCACCTGGCCGACGAACGCCTGCGCCCAGCCCAGCAGGTCGGAGTCTTTGACGGGGAAGTAGCTCTGTCGCATGTAGCACCTCGCGAAGGCCGGACACCCGAATGAGCATCGGGGGGCTGTAGGGCCACCGAACCATCGTCGCATCCACCTCTTGTTCCCCTCCCCACGAGGGAGGGGCCAGGGGAGGGGGCGCGGATCGGGCGAACCGACGACCGAACGTCGATCGGCTCAGTCCGCGTCCCCCCACCTGACCTCCCCCTCAAGGGGGGAGGGACCGAACCGCTTCATCCATCGGCCGTTCTGCTCACGGACCCACCCTCTATCGACCGGCGTCGGCAGAACATTGAAATGGGCGGAGGCTGCCGTCGTGCGCGGGACGATAGTTTGTCGCGTCCCATATCGCACGGCTTGGCAGCCAAGCCGCAGCGGCCGCCAACGTCCGCGAAGCGCTGGGGAGGCGCGGCGCAGCGCTGCACAAGCGTGAAGCAGCGCCTCGCGCGAGGTCATCAGTCCTGCGAAGGCGCTGCTCAGTGCTGTCGGCCGGGCGTGCAGCGCTGCGACCCACTCGCGCAGGCGCTGCAAGACGCGTGTGCACCCCTCCAACACCGTCCCGCATCGCTGAAGCGGATGGAGTCAGCGCTGCACAACGAGGGTGCAGCGCTACCGATACGCTTCGCAACGCTGCAAGCGTCGCGTGCAGCAATGACGACGTTCGAACCTCCAGCGTAGGGTGGGCACCCCGTGCCCACCGTTTCAGGCGGATTGGACGCGTGTCCGAATGCGATGGAAATGGTGGGCACGGGGTGCCCACCCTACAACAGGCTTCCGGGCCAGGGGATCGTATTGCTACAATCCGAGTATGGACTGGCAGTCACACATCGAGCGCGTGCCGGGCGTGATGCTCGGGAAGCCCGTGTTTCGCGGGACGCGGATCACCGTGGAGTTCGTGCTTGAGCGGCTCGCGCAAGGCGCCAAGCCCGAAGACCTCGTGCGCAGCCACCCGCCCCTGACGGCCGACCATGTGCTGGCGGCGCTCGCCTACGCCCTGTCGGTGGTGCGGCAGGACGAACTTCTGCTGAGCGCCTGACATGCGATTCCTGGCCGACGCTCACATCAGCACCGAACTGGTCGCCATGATCCGTGAACTCGGACACGACTGTAGCGACGCATCGTCAATTCCGAGTCGGATGCCGGATCTCGATGTGTTGAAAATGGCTGTGGGCGAAGGACGTATCGTCGTCACCGCAGACAAGGATTTCGGCGAACTCGTGTTCGTTCATGCGATCCCGTGCCCCGGCGTGATCCTGATCCGCGTGACTGCGGCCGATGAGTTGGATCGAGTCGCACAGGTCCGAGCGGCTTGGCCGACGGCGCTGTCGCGGCTGCCCGGATCGTTCGTGACGATCGCATCCAGCGGCGCAGTGCGCGTGCGGCCGATTCGGTAGAGGAATTGACGGCAAAAAGTCTGCTCGCAAGAGGATCAGGTGCGCCCATGGACCAGCCAAAACGAAAGACCGTGAGTGTCGACGAGATCGCCAGGAGGATGAGTGGCGACCTCGAACTTCAAGTGTTCTATGAGGCACTGAAGGGCGAGCCTGCAGTTGAAATAGCTGGCGGAACCGGAGCTTGCGTATTCAAGGTGTTCTATCGTGGGCGACTTGGCTCGCACGAAGGATTCGTCCGCGCGTTCAATCCTCTCGATAGTAGCTATATACAATGGCGGAAGCAGCGCGAGGCGTGCGACGCTTTCGCGCATCTTGTGATTGATCCAACCAACGACGACGGATCGTACGTAAAACAAGGAACCACAGCTTCGCAGCTCGTTCAGGCAGTTCGAGAAAGCATTCGACTTCGCGTGGCGCGACCGGCGACGTCCGGCTAGGACCGGGGCGACATGCAACGAGGAACCGCCTTTCACACCCCCGGCGTCGAGTCGTCGTCCTCGTCCGGCATGATCTCGATCTGCCCGCGCAGCCGTTCCACTTCGCGTTCGAGTTCTTTCATCCGCTTGATGAGTTCCGGCAGGTGATACAGGCCGGCGTACACCC
The DNA here is from genome assembly GCA_047600945.1 of Tepidisphaeraceae bacterium. Lineage (GTDB taxonomy): Bacteria > Planctomycetota > Phycisphaerae > Tepidisphaerales > Tepidisphaeraceae > JASGKC01. The sequence goes on from JASGKC010000001.1 coordinate 1,621,597, forward strand.
GGCGGGCGTGACGCAGGTCGAAAGCCGGGCTGCCGAGCACGTCGGTGTCGTCGGCGACGTCGTGCATCACGCCGGACTGCGCCGATCTTCACGCGGTCGCCGATCTTCAGATGCCCGGCCACGCCGACCTGGCCGCCCATGCTGACCTCGTTGCCGACGATCGTCTTGCCGGCGATGCCGGTCTGGCTGACGATCAGGTTGTCGTGGCCGAGCTTCGTGCCGTGGCCGATGCAGACCAGGTGCGCCATGCGCGTGCCGCGGCCGACGACGGTCGTGCCGAGCGCCGCCCGCTCGATCACGCTGCCCGCGCCGATCTCCACGTCGTCCTCCACCACCACCGACCCGGCCCGCGGGTTCTGATGCTGCAATCCCGCCGGCGTGGCGTAGCCGAAGCCGTCGACGCCGACGCTCGCGCCGGCATGGATCGTCACGCGGTGGCCAATCGTGCAGCCCTCGTAGATCGAAGCGCCGGAGTGGATCACGCAGTCGCGGCCGACGCTCGCACCGGCGCCGATGAACGCGAACGGATACACGGTCGTGCCCGCGCCGACGGTCGCGGACGGATCGACAAACGCCAGCGGATGCACGCCCGTGAACGACGCGGCCTTGTTCTGCACGAGCAGTGCGACGGCCCGCTGGAAGCAGTCGAGGGCGTCGTCCGACACGAGCAGGTTCACGCCCGGCCGCGGCGCGACGCCCCGCGTGACGCACACCGCGCCGGCCCGCGTGTGCGTGAACTTCTCGGCGTAACGCGGGTTGGAATAGAAGCTGAGCTGGGCCGGCGTTGCGTCGTCGAGCGCGCCGACGCCGGTGAGTTCGACCGACCCGTCGCCCACAACGGCGGCGTTGAGTTGCTTCGCGAGTTCGTCCAGGCGCATGAACGCGGATGGTACGCAAGTGCGACGCGATTGCATCATGCGTGCGAAAAGTCGCGGTGAACGGAAATCAACTCGCAAGCCCACGGCGCTGCCGTGGGCTTCAAAAGACAGTCACTGCAAACAAGTTTGCCATCACTTGGATCGAGCAACCCCTGCGAATAACGTGCACGTCCTGCACCAGGAGGAACGAATGGCTCATCTTCTCGGCATCGACATCGGAACCAGCGGCACGAAGACGCTTCTCTGCGACGAAAGAGGAAAGGTGCTCGCCACCGCAACCGCGGCCCACACGCTGCTGACGCCCAAGCCGGGCTGGAGCGAGCAGCACCCCGAAGAGTGGTGGCAGGCCACCGTGCGGGCGACACGCGACGTCCTCAAGAAGGCGAAGGTGAAGGGCGACAGCGTCGTCGCGATCGGCTTCTCCGGGCAGATGCACGGCAGCGTGTTCCTCGACAAGTCGGGCAACGTCCTTCGGCCCGCGTTGTTGTGGAACGACCAGCGCACGCAGAAGCAGTGCGACGACATCACACGCCTCGCGGGCGGGCGCGAGAAGCTGATCGATCTGGTCGCGAACCCGGCACTGACCGGCTTCACCGCGCCGAAGTTGCTCTGGCTGCGCGAGAACGAGCCGAAGAAGTACGAGAAGCTCGCGAAGCTAATCCTGCCCAAGGATTACGTGCGCTATCGCATGACGGGCGAATACGCGATCGATGCGGCCGACGCGTCGGGCACGCTGCTGCTGGACGTGCGCAAGCGCGCGTGGTCGAAGGAACTGATCTCGAAGCTGAAGATCGATGCGTCGATCCTGCCGGAGGTTTTTGAAAGTTCGGATGTGGTGGGAACGCTAAGCCGCGAAGCGGCCGCGGAGATGGGGTTGAAGCAGGGGACGAAGGTCGTCGCCGGCGCGGGCGATCAGGCGGCCGGCGCGGTGGGGAACGGCATCGTGCGGTCGGGCATTGTCAACGCGTCGCTCGGTACGAGCGGCGTGTTCTTCGCGCACAGCGACACGCCCACGCTCGACCCGCTGGGCCGGGTTCACACGATGTGCCACGCCGTGAAGGGCAAGTGGTGCGTGTTCGGCTGCATGCTGTCGGCCGGCGGGAGTTTCCAATGGTTCCGCAATGAACTCGCTGCGACCGAGAACGAACTCGCGAAGCGCGCGAAGAAGGATCCGTACGAGTTGCTGATCGATCTCGCCAAGACCGCGCCGGCCGGCAGCGAGGGATTGTTCTTCCTGCCGTACCTCACCGGCGAGCGCTGCCCGCACCCGGACCCGAACGCCCGTGGCGCGTGGATCGGCCTGAGCCGACGCACCACCCGGCCGATGTTGATCCGGGCCCTCGTCGAAGGCATCACCTACGGCATGAACGACATGCTGACGATCCTGCGCGGCGAAATGAAGATTCCCGTGAAGGAAGTCCGCGGCACCGGCGGCGGAATGCGCAGCGCGTTCTGGCGACAACTGCAGGCGGACGTCTACAACGCGCCGCTCGTGCTGACCAACTCCGAAGAAGGTGCGGCGTACGGCGCGGCGATTCTGGCTGGCGTCGGCAACGGCACGTGGGCTAGCGTCGAGGAGGCGTGCGGGGCGACCATCAAGCCGGTGACGACGATCAAGCCGAACGCGAGATCCGCATCGGCGTACGCGAAGCGGCAGGCCGTGTATTCGACGCTCTACGGCCAGTTGAAATCGTCGTTCGCGGAGATGGCAACACTGGTATAATCGCCACGCATGAGCGTGATCGCATCACAACCTCAAACGCACCGGCCGTCATTGCGGATGACCGAAGACGAGTTCGTTCGCTGGGCGGACGAGGAGAACCGCGCCGAGTGGGTCGATGGGGAGGTGACGGTCAAGATGAGCGTCGAAGAAGTCCATGACGTGCTGCAGCGCGCGATCGCGTCGGCAGTGGAGCAACTGGCGCTGAAGCGGAAGCTCGGCGAAGTGCGCGGCCCGGAGTTCACGATGCGGCTGCCGCAGCGGCCCTCGCGGCGCGAGCCGGACGTGCTGTTCGTCGCGACCGAAAACGTGGGCCGGCTCGAAAAGAAGAAGCTCGAAGGCCCGGCCGACCTCGTGCTGGAGATCGTTTCGCCCGAGTCGCGCCATCGCGACTACCGCGAGAAGTTCGCCGAGTACCAGGCGGCCGGCGTGCGCGAATACTGGATTATCGACCCCGGCCATCAGGCGGTCGACGCATATCGGCTGGACGAGAAGACGCGGGAGTACGTCGAGATCCCCGCCGACGCCGAGAAACGCTTCTGCTCGGTCGTGCTCCCCGGCTTCTGGCTGCGGCCCACCGACCTGTTCACCGATCCGCTGCCGCGGGCGCTTCAACTCATGAAGCTGCTGGGCGTGGCGGACTAAAGCAACTCGAACGCGATATGGGCGGCGTTGCGCGAGGCGCCGGGTTGGCCGATGCGGTTGATGAGCGAACGCAGCTTCATCCGCTGATCTTCGAGCTGCGATGGATTCTTCAGCATCTCGATCGCGCAATTCGCAACACCATCGATCGACCCATACCACGGGATGAACTCGGGCACGATGTGCCGGCTCGGCTCATCGCGGCCGTCATTGGCGAGCAGGTTCACTTGCGCGAACGTGCGGATGCGGATCATCCATCGGCCGACGAGGTGCCAGAGGATCGGACTGCCGTGATACACCACGATCATCGGCACGCCATGCGCGGCGATGTGCAGCGTGGCCGTGCCGGACACGGTGATGGCCAGGCCGCACGGGGCGATGAGCTCGTCGAACGCGTCCTGCCGCACGACGAAGTTCGACCGCGCGCGCACGAGCGACGTGACGACCTCGTGTGTCTGCGGCGTCGTCGGCACGTGAAACCGTGCGTTCGGGAACTCAGATCGAATTCGCTCCGCGACTTCCAATTGACGCGGGAAGTTCGCCTTCGCGACGCCCTTGCGCGAGCCGCAGGGCAGCGCGACGATCGGCCCGACGCCGGATTCCCTCGGCGGCACCGGCGGGTGCGTCACTTCATCGAACAGCGGATGGCCCACGAACGTCGCGTTCACGCCGCGGTCGCGGAAGAACTTCTCCTCGAAGGGCAGAATGCACGCCAGGCGATCGGCCACCTTCGCCAGCAGCTTCACCCGGCCCTCACGGCTCGCCCAAGCCTGCGGCGCGATGTAGTACAGCACCCGTACGCCGTGCCGCTTGGCCAGCTTGGCGAAATGCTTGTTCATCGTCCACGAATCGCAGCAGATGTGCAGATCGGGCTTGTTGCGTGCGTAGAACGCATCCGTCCATTTCAGAAGCGCTTTCACCTCGAACGCCCGCTTGAACGCTTTCAGGCCCATCGCGGCACGGGAGACGGTGTCGTGATGAACGGTCGCGCCGGCGTCGCGCAGGTGATCGCCGGCGAGGGCGTCGACCTGAATCGTCGGATCGAGTTTGCGCAGTTCGCGGACGAGCATGGCCGCGTGCGCGTCAGCGCTGCGTTCGGCCACGGTGATGAAAACACGCTTCGGCAAGGCGGTGCCAAGGTCGAGGCGAGCGGTGCGCGTGTCAAGGGCTACGACGCGAAGTCACGAAGGCTCGAAGCGGAACACGAAGAAGATTCGAAGTGAATCCACTCCATTGCCCCTTTGTGTTCTTCTTTGTGCCTTCGAGGCTTCGTGTCGTTGCCATCCCCGATTCCAGTTGATCCATTCGCTCCGACCCGCTTGAATACCCGCAACATGATTCGATCGATGTTGACCATGACGGCCGTCCTCGCGGTGACGGCGACGCTTTCGTTCGCTCAGACGCCCGCCACCCAGCCCGCGGTGCCGGATGCGGCGACGCTCAGCGAACTCGGCGTGGACGAGTTGCGCGCCAAGGCCGCCGCCGCCGAGCAGGCAAGTGAATGGCTCGTGGCGGTCGCGTACTACAAGGAACTGTCGGTCCGCGTCCGCAACGATCCGGCCGCCGTCAGTCCGTTGCTGCAAAAGGTGCGCGACCTCGAAGCCAAGGCGGGCCCGCAGGCGCAGACGATCGAAGGCATCAACGCCCCCCGCACGCCGCATGCGCCGCCGCAGCCGGGCGAGGTGCGCGAACTGGCGCTACAGAAGCTCGGCAACTTCGCGTTCGACGTCGACAAGGGCGGCAACATCCCGGCCGACGTGAAGGCGCTCGATGGCCTGACGGTGAAGCTGCGCGGCTTCATGATGCCGCTCGACGCCACGGAGAAGATCAAGGAATTCGTGCTCGTGTCGGACCTGTTCGGCTGCTGTTTTGGCCAGCCGCCACAATTGCAGCACACGGTGGCCGTCCGCGTGCCGGCCGGCAAGAGCGTGGCGTACTACCCGGACGCGATCGTCGTCACGGGCACGTTGCACGTGAAGGAAGTGACTGACGAAGGGTTTATCGTGTCGATCTTCCAGGTCGAGGCGACCAGCGTGAAGCCGGCAGATTAGCGGGCAGCCCGTAGCGGCTCGCTCTCAGCAGGGGGCCTCGAACGCCCGAGATGCGACCCGCTGATCGCCATCAGCCATCTGCTACCCGCCACGCTGCAACTTTTCCCGGCTATACTCGTGTGAGCTAAAGGAAGACTTCGCCATGAGCACGACCGACACACCCGCCGCGCCCGCTTCGACGTCGCTTCCCTATGCCAGCCCCGGCGCGCGACGCGCCAAGGGGTTCAACTGGCGCATCCTGATCTTCGTCGGCGTGTTCGTCGCGCTGCTGGGCTATCCGCTCTACGTCTACCTTGACTCGGCCCTCTCCGGCGGCATCGGCCGAGCGCAGAATGGATTCGTGCCCGTCGACCTGAAGGCGATGAGCAGTTTCAGCATGGACCAAACCACCGGCCGACTCGAAGATGTGCCGGCGCGATTCCGGGAACTCGACGGCAAGAAGGTGAAGCTCGTCGGCGAGATCGCGCCGGGCGGCTTCTCCTCGCGCGGCGACGACCAGTACTTCCAGCTTGTCTATTCCGTCCAGAAGTGCTGCTACAGCGGCGCGCCGCAGATTCAGCACTTCGTCCAGGCGACCGTGCCGCCCGAAGCGGTTCGCAACATCGACACCGGCACCGGCGGGCCGGTCGAGGTCTACGGCGTGCTCAACGTGAAGATCACCCCAGAAGACAAGGCCCCAAGCGACAAACTGACCGGCGTCTACCACATCAAGGTGCAGAGCGTCCGGCCGCTGTGAGAGGGTCACGATGACGAATTGCTTCGACCGAGTGCGCCCGGCGTGCTCGGTCGAACTGTTTCTACGACGAGCCGGCTGTAGAAAAACGCCTTGTCGGCCCGGTGAAGCTCAGTCGCGAGTTCGTCGAGTGGCTGAAGACGATCGGCCAATGCTGCCGGACGCGAGCGGGGCGCGAGCATGTTCCAGTACGCGAGCCGCGCGCCGTCGCCCGCATGCGCAGGATTCGGCGGAGCGCCGTCTCGTAGTTCGGGGGCGACATGTACTCAAAGATGTCCGACAGGTTGAACCGCATGATGGGATGGCCGTTGTGCGCGTCGAGCGCCGATTCGACACTGCCGAGGCGCACGTCGAGACGATCGAGCCGACTGCGGATGACGTCGTAATGTTCGGAACGTAACGCCAGCGGCAACGCCGACGCGTGCCGGCCGAGCAGGATCCACTGCAAGTACGGATTCGCCGACGGATCGAGCACGCTCAGCGCATGCTCGGCCCGCTGGAAGATGCGCTGCGACACCGGCACATCCACGTAGTCGAACATCGCCGGATCGCGCCCGAGCCGGCCCATGACAAAGCGCGAAAAGAAGACCGCGAAGATCGCCCGCCAGCGTCGCGTGTTCCAGCGCTCGCGGTAGAACGCGAGCCGCGACGCGCTGTCGCGCGGCTCGAAGAGTGCCTCGATCGTCTTTCGGCTGTGAACTAGGGGCATCACCCAGCGGCGGAACGTGCGGAAGTACGCCTCAAACTTCCCGACACCGCCGATGCCGAAGCGGACGACTTCGGGCAGCAGGTGGTCCCAGAACCGGGCGTCGTCTTCGCTGAGCGACGTTCGACAACGCCGATAGAGCGCTTCGCGACGATCGCTCAGCGTCGAGCCGAACAACTCCAGGTATTCGACATGTTCGAGCGTTCGATATGCTGCGATGCGCAGCCGCACGCACGCGAGTTGTACCGGATTGAGATCCACGGCGATCACCTTCGCCGGGTCGCGCGTGAGCAGGGCGAGTGCGTTGTCGCCCGCCGACGCGATCGACAGGCAGGTCTCGCCCGGCCGCACGTCGAGTCCGGCCAGCAGCGTGTCGGCGTCCTCCCAGAGTTGGGCGTAACGCACGATGCTGAAATCGACCTTGCCTGCCGCTTCCGTCACGGTGCGGCCTCCGCGAGCGTCGGACTTGTCTCGGCGGTCGGCGCGTCGATCAACCTGATCGTGCCGGTCGAGCCATCCATCTCCACGCACTGTCCGTCGGTCAGACGCGTTGTCACGTTCGGAATCGATACGATTGCCGGGATGCGCATCTCGCGCGCCACGATGGCCGAGTGCGACAGGGCACTGCCCCGTTCGACAAGGATGCCCGCGGCTGCCGGGAAGAGCAGGATCCAGCCGGGGTCGGTCTGGAGGGCGACCATGATCTCGCCCGGCTTCAGTTCCGCGCCGCGCGGGGAGTGGATCACGCGCACCGGCCCCCGGACGACACCGGGGCAGCAGCCTAGGCCACGCAGATCGCCTGTGGTATCGGCGTGCTTCGAGGGGGCTGCCGCGAACCCGTTATTGATCCACACCGCGCCCAGCGTCTCGAAGCGGTCGGGCGTTGGTTGCTCCGCGTAGCGCGCGAACGCGTCTTTCCGAACTCGGATGAGTCCGCGCACGTCGTCGCAACTGATCGTGCCGTCGACGAGGCCGAGCGCTTCGTGCGTTTCGAGGTAGAAGATGTCCCGCGGGTCGTCGATCAGCCGTTCGAGGGCGAAGCGCTTGCCGAGTTCGACGAAGATGCGCCGTACCCGGCCGAAGACGCGTGTGCGCTCGAACCGCAGGTTCTCGCGGTCGCGCACGCGGGCGCGGGCGTGCTTCAGCACCCAACGGAAGACGCGGGTGCGCAGCGGATGGTTCAGCAGGCGTGCGTGGGCCCGCTTCTCCGCGTCGGCGCGGGCGGTGCTCGGCTTGCTCTCGACGGCGGGCCGACGTGCGGCGTGGCCGATCGCGCGCAGCAGCGACGACGGGTCGTCCGCCAGCGTGGCCGACTCCAGTTTCAGTTCTTCCAAGCATCGCTCGGCGAACTTCGCCAGGTACGCGTCGTGAAGCGCGGACAGCTTCGGATGCGACTCGATCGCCGACTGCGCCCTCGCCACGCTGCCGTTCGTGAGCACATCGATGAAGGCAGGGTCGCCGCGGGCAACCGCGGCCATCTCCATGATCCGCCTGGCCGGCTCGGTCGAGACGATTCCGCCTTCGTCGGCCACCAGGTCGTTGTGCAGGCCCGGCTTGCCGATCCATTTCTCGCACAGCTTGCGCAGCGTGCCGAAGAACATCATTGCGAAAAAGTCGTTCACGAGCGGCGCGTCCCAACGCGACAGCAGCGACGACCGCAATCGAACGAACGCAGCAGCCAGTTCGTCGGCGCGAAGTTCCGCGAGTGCCGGCCCGGGCGCGTCGAGCGTCTGTTCGAGTCGACGATAGAACGCCCGGATCGACCGCTTCATCGTGAAGTGCTGACGCACGAGCGCGAGCATCGACCGCGTCAGGCGCAGGCGATCGCGCCACACCGACGTGCCGGCCGTGAGTTCGGCAACCAGCGCGTCAGGCAGCGGCTCCTTCACGCCCATCATCTGTTCCATGAACGGGCGGTTGCTCTTGAAGCCCGGCAGCATCGCCAGCAGCCGATACCAGTTCAGCAGGTTGTAGTAGACGCGCCCCCGAATCAGGCCCAGCATGCGCGAGAAGATGAAATCATTGTTCTGCACAACACTCGCCGGCACGCTCATGAGTCGACAGAACGCGCGGTAGACGCCTTCGTAGGCGTCGCGGGCGAAGCTGAACGTCAGCGGCGTGGTGATGCCGCCGTAGCTCTCGGCGATGTTGGAGTTGTCCCAGATGACCCGGACGCCGTCCGGGTCGGGCATGCCGTTCAGCGTCGTGATGGCCCGCGACTGAAGCAGGAAGACGCGGCCGCCTTCGATGGCCCATTCGATGTCCTGCGGCCGGCCGAAGTGTGCGGCGCAGCGCTTGGCGAGGGCGGCGATGTCGCGCAGCAGCGCATCGGTGACGAGCATCGTCGCGCCGTCGCCGGAGCGTTCGAGTATCGAGCCGTCGCGACCGACGCGGTAGGTGCAACCCTCCGTCTCGCCGCTGACTAGTCGGTCGGCCAAGCCTTTGACGGCGTTGACGACGACCACGCCGCGCCGACCCGTGACCGGATCGGCGCTGAAGGCGACCCCGGCCGCGTCCGCATGAATCATGCGCTGCACGACGACGGCCGGCGCGCGAGGCGGACCGGCCAGACCGTGCTCCTGGCGATAGGCACGCACGCGCTCGGAGGTCGCGCCGTCGCGAACCCCGCGGACTTTTGCGGGAACATCAGTCGCGTTCACATTCAGAAACGAATCGAACTGGCCGGCGAAGGAGTGATCGGTTCCATCTTCGTCGACCGCGCTGGACCGCACGGCCACGGGCACGCCGGGGCCGAGACGCTCCACGGCGCGGATGAGCGTGGCGTCGTCGACTTCGCCCACGACGGCAAACCACGGCGGCACCTCGAACCCGGCCGCACAGGTGGCCGCCAAGGCCGCGGCCTTGCCGCCGACGATTGCGCGGTCGGTCGCCGCGTGGGGCCAGAGAATCGGGTCTGTCACCGCGTCAGCCACGTGATCCATCCCAGTAGAAGGTACAGCCACAGCGTCCAGAGGGCGCTGGCGAGTTCGATGCGCTTGCCCGAGCCGCTGCGCGTCTGCCGCAGGAACCAAGCCACGACGATTCCGGCGCCCATCGCCGCGACCAACAAGCCCGCGCCGACCAGCCACACGTGGCCCGTGGCGCGGGCGGCCGTCGTTGCGAACGCCAATGTGCCGGCGATCGCGGCCAGCCACACGACGGACGCCCGCGTTCGCCCCCACAAAGACGAGTACGTCTGCACGCCCGTCTCTTCGTCGGCCGGCACGCGGATTCTTCGACCGATCTCGATCACCACGCCGTTGCAGTAGCTCGCGAGCACGAACCACAGCAGTCCCGCCGGGGCGCGGCCGTGCGTGATCCAGTCGGTGGCCGTCGCGTAGAAGTCGACCAGCGGCAGGATCACCATGTGGCTGAGCAGGTACACCACCGGATGCGCCTTGAGCCACGCGTGCACGAAGAACTCGCGGCTCATCAGGATGAGGTAGGTCCAGACGACGCCGAGCCATAGGACGAGGCGTGCATCGTGCCAGAGCGCCAGCGCGAACTGAATGCACGCGCCGATCGCAAAAACGACCGCGAGTTCCTTCAGCGTGACGAGCCCCCGCTGCACGGGACGGTAGGGCCGGTACTTCAAGTCTTCGTCGTAGTCCTTGAACTCGTCCGCGATGCGGAGCTGAAGGAACAGCACGAAGCACGTGACGAACGCGACGACGAACGCGGGCCAACCGGGAAGCGATGTCGCGCCGCGCAGCTGGGCCGAGTAGACGACCGCGCACGAGGAGAACGCCAGCACGAGCGGCCCGTGGCCGAGAAGTGGAAAGCGTTCGCGCTGGTAGGTCCACCAGCGGGCGAGGCCGCGAGGTTGGTCGGGCGTCGCTTTCACGGAGTGCGGTCGCGCGCGAGCGAGCGGTGGGCTTCGGTGAATTCGTCCGACGCCAGCGCCGCGACGATCGACAGTTCGCCCGCCAGCGCGAGCGCCGCGATCACTTCCGCCAGGGCGTTCGCATGGCCCGGCCCGGCGAAGCCGAGCAATTCCAGGCAGGCCCGTTGCGAGGGCAGGCCGGTGCCGCCGCCCACGGTGCCGACGATCAGGTTCGGCAGCGTGAGGCTGGCGTAGAGCGACGTCGCGTCGCGCTCTTCCAGGCGCGTGATGCCGACGGCGCTCTCGGCGACACACGCGGCGTCCTGGCCCGTTGCGATGTAGGCGGCCGCCAGCGCGTTGGCGGTGTGGCCCTGCACGCCGACGGTGCCGCTGAGCAACGCGCCGACGGTGCTGGTGGTCCAGTAGTCGTGCATCTGCTGCGCGCTCACGTGCAGCCGTCGGCGCAGGGTGGGCTCGTCGAGCAGCACCTCGGCGATCACCTTCTTCCCGCGCGTGCCCATGAGCGACTGGCTCGAAGCCTTCTTGTCCGAGCTGTGATTCGCTTCGATATACCAGCGGGTCGGCTTCACGGAACTTTTGGCGACGATCCATTCGCACGCGGCCTGCGTGGCAATGGTCACCATGTTCTGCCCCGCGGCGTCAGCCGTGAAGTAGTCGAAGCTCATGAACGCGTTGCTGCCTTCGAGCATGAAGCGCAGGTCGTCCAGCTTGCCGTGACGCGTGGTGGCCTGCGCGGCGTTTCGGATGTCGGCCACGTGCTCGGCGCACCAGGCGACGAATCGTCCTGCGGAGATGAGCGAATCGAAACAGAAGCAGGGGGAGCGGCTGACCATCTCGCTGACGACGGCGCACATCACGCCGCCGCAATCGCTGGCGGCGGCGCACCCGCGCGTGCAGCTGGCCACGAGGGCCGCCTCGGTGGTGGCCATCGGCACGAAGTAGTCGCCGCGCGCGTGCAGCCCGCGCATGCGCAGCGGCCCCGCGATGCCGACGGGCAGCTTCACCGTGCCGATGAAGTTCTCGATGTTCTTCGCGTATCGCTCCTGCTGATCGATCGTGTGCTTGTCGAGAAGTTCCGCACGGACTTCGTCCGATGCGCCGACGTGCTGCCAGCGCAGGTCGAGCAGCGCCGGCGTGATCTGCCGCATCTGCGGGTTGCGCGGCGACGGGTCTTCGTCGAGCGGTGCGGCCAACTCGGGCCATTCTTCCGGCGCCATGTGCGCGGTCAGGCGGGCCAGCAATCGCGCGACGCGTTCGTGATGGGTAGGCACAACTCCCTCCTTCCGCGGGCCGACTCTACCAGAGAGGCGGCGCCTGCGCAATGAATCTGTACTAGAGGCGATCCAGAACACGCTTCAACTCGCCGTAGTCGATCTTCGACCGATGCCTTCGGTCGACCGGGATGCGATCGACGAAGAGAAGCTGGTCAATCCGGAGCGGTGACAGCCGGCGCAGCAGGTCGTCTCGGACGACGGCGGGCGGAGCCGAGGTCTCGACAACCAAAGCCCGGCGGTTCTGGTGGGTCACGAGCGCACACCGCCGGACGTGCGGACACTCGTACGCGACGGCTTCCGCTTGCAGGGGATACAGTTCGCCGAACGCGTCGCGCACGACGGCCGACGCACGTCCCAGCAGCCAGACGCGGCCTTGTGAATCGACATAACCCGCATCGCCCGTGCGGTGCCAGACGGCGGCGCCGACGCGAAACTTCGTCTCGACGTCGCCGACGCCGTCGAGGTAGCCTTTGAGAACGTGATCGCCGGTGACGGCGATCTCGCCCGGCTGGCCGACGAGCTTGCGTGCGTTGAACTCGGCGTCGGACATCGGCGCGATCGCTGTGCCGAAGGTGTTAGGCAGGATCGCGACCTGAACGTGCCGCACGGGTGTGCCTGCGAGCAGCCCCTTGCACTGGCGCTGCGCATTCTTGTCGGCGGGCGACATTGTCGTCCACTCCACGTGAGCGATCGGCTCGGCTTCGGTGCTGCCGTAGACGGCGATCACTTTTGCGTTCGGACGCCCGCTCGCGATGCGGTCGAGCGTGCTCGGATAAAGCGGCGCCCGCCCGTGTAGATTGTCAGCGGGCGATCGTCAGTGAACTGCCGCTCGACATCATCGAAGAATGCCGGTGCCGCGACGGTACGTGTGATATCCGGCGCAGCGAAGTCGGTGAGTTCGGTGGTCAGGCCGCTGGCGAGGTTGGCCAGCGCGAAGATCGGCAGCGTTGCGAAGTCGACTTGGCCGGGCTGCAGGTCAATCGCCTCTTCCAACGCGGCGTGCTGGGCAAGAAGCAGGCCGTGCGTGCGGATGGCACACTTTGGCTGGCCGGTCGAGCCGGAGGTGAAGGTCAGTAGGGCGGGTGTGTCAGGCGTGACCGGGGCGACCGAGTGTGCTTCGCGATTCGAGTCGTCCAACAAAGCGTCGTCGCGTTTGATGCGTCGCGCGAAAGGCGTCCAGCCATCGGTGACGTAGGCCCGTGCGACGCGCCGGATCGGGGCGTGCATCAGTCGGAGCAGGTGTGCTTTGCGGACGCCGACGAACGCGTCTGGTCTGGATTTGTCGCAGCAGTAGGAGGCGTGCTGCTTGCCCGCGTGCGGGTCGACCACAACGCCAGCCGCTCCGAGACGGAAAATGGCGATCAGCGCTTCGTAGAGCGCGATCGACATCGGCACGAACAGCAGGATGTGCGAACCGGTGCCGAGACCGTCTCGGGCGAACCGGGCGGCAATTGATCGGCTGCGGCGATCGAGTTCGGCGTACGTGATAGAGCGGCCCTTCTCGCGTAGGGCGATCGCATCCGGACGCAGTCTCGCTTGCTCGACGAGCCTGCTGGCGATGTTGTGGCGCGCGTCGGGCGGCATGCTGCTAAGAAGCTAAACAAGTTTCCAGGCCGACGCCCTCACCCGGCCCTCCCTTGAAAAGAGTGGGAATCCATCAGCCGAGTTGTTTCGCGAAGAGTGCGTACCGACGCAACAGCTTCGCCTGGCCAGCGCCGATCTTTCGGCTGATGTTGTCGTCGTGCATGAGGGCGTGGATCGCACGAGTGTAGCCGAGTTCCTTCGCGCGGCGACGGACGAGGTCGATCAGCACTGAGCCGAGCCCTGCGCTGCGGCGGCCGGGACGGACGGCCACGGTTTTGACAATGACGGTTCGGCCCGGCGTCGTATCGAGGGCGTTGCCGATCGCGAAGGCGAAACCGAGAAGTTCTCCCTTCGCTTCGGCCAATAGCGCCAGGCCCGGCTGTAGCAGCGATCGAACCTTCGCGTACTGCGCGACGAACGCCTCGCGCGGCAGGGGCGAGTAAAGGTAGTTGCTCGCGAACGCGGCCAGACTCAATTCGTGGATTGACGCGAGGTCGGCCTCGAACGCGTCCAGTCGCAGTGGGCGAATTGTGATGCCAGAGGACTGGAAGCGAGCGATGGCTTGGTCCGTGCGCGGATCGGCTAGGCCCTGGAGGTCGAAGATCGTCGAGTGATAGGTCGCGATCGGCGCGAAACCGGCATGGACGAAATATTTCGGATACTCCGGAGGGTTTGTCGGCTCGAGGAAGAAGGGTGGCTCGATGCCGGCGTCAGTAATGAGGCGGTAACGCCGCCATGTGTTGCCGTCCATCGGACCGACGACGATCGATCGGCCGAGCGATTTCAATTCTGTACAGGCGGCGTCGAGCACGGTGCGTGCGGACTCGGCATCGGACGCTTCGAAATGTCCGATGACGCCGGGCATCCGGCCGTCAGGCAAAGTCGCTTCGCCAAGCCAGATGGAGCAACTGGCGCGATCGTCGAGGACGAAGTGCGCGAGCGGGCACTCCGCGCGGACTTGCGACGCACGTTTCGTGTCGAGCAATGCGGGCAAGGCAGTAGGGTCGTGGCTTTCAACGGGCACGACGAAAGTGTACCCGCAGATGCTGCCGCGCTAAGCCGCTAGCGGCTCAGCATCTGCCGCGTTGAAAAAGATTCGCTCACGCGAGTTTCTTCAGGAATTCGCCGATGCGGTCGATGCCCTTGTCGATCTGCTCCATGCTCGTGGCGAAGCTCAGACGCACGTGCGTGTCGAAGCCGCTGTCGTTGCCGGGAACGACGGCCACGTGGGCCTGTTCGAGCAGGGCGCTGCTGAAGCTGATCGCGTCAGTGAGCTTCACGCCGCCGGCGGTCTTGCCGAAGTGCTTGCTGACATTCGGGAAGCAGTAGAACGCGCCGCTGGGCTTTACGCAGGTGACGCCGGGCAGGGCGGAGAGCCGTTGCCACATGTGGTGGCCGCGTTTTTCGAATTCGACACGCATCTTCTCGATCGCTTCGACGCCGCGCGGGTCGTTCAATGCGATGGTGGCCGGCATCTGCGTGAAGCTGGTCACGTGGCTGCACATCTGGCTGTTCAGCTTGTTCATCGCATCGATGATGTGCTTGGGTCCGGCCACGTAGCCGAGGCGCCAGCCGGTCATCGCGAAGCTCTTGCTGTGACAGTTGAAGGTCAGCGTGCGGTCGTGCATCTCCGGACGCAGGCCTGCGAAGCTCGCGAACTTCAGGCCGTCGTAGAGGAGCTTTTCGTAGATCTCGTCGGCGAACACCAGCACGTTCGGGTGCTTGGCCAGCACGTCGGCGAGTGCCTTCAGCTCGACCGGAGAGTAGGCGATGCCGCTGGGGTTGCTGGGCGAGTTGATGATCACGCCGCGTGTCTTTGGTGTGATCGCTTTTTCAAGTTGCTCGGGCGTGATCTTGAAACCCTTGGACTCATCGCCCGCCAGGATCACCGGCACGCCCTCGGCCAGCTTCACCTGCTCGGGATAGCTCACCCAGAACGGCGACGGGATGATTACTTCATCGCCCGGGTTCAGCACGGCCATGAACGCGAGGTACAGGCACTGCTTGCCGCCCGCGCCGACGCTCACCTGCTCGGGCTTGTAGTCCAGCCCGTTCTCCCGCTTGAACTTGTCGGCGATCGCCTTCTTCAGTTCCGGGATGCAGGGTGTGGGCGTGTACTTGGTCTGACCCTTCTGAAGGGCGTCGATGCACGCATCTTTGATGAACTGCGGTGTGTCGAAATCTGGCTCGCCAGCGCCGAAACCGACGACGTCGATGCCTTGAGCCTTCAAGGCGCTGCGCCTTCGCGGTGACGGCCAGCGTGATGGAGTCGGCAACCTTCGCGACACGGGATGCAAGCGGAATCATAGGGGCAGCCATGTTCTTAGCTTGCCGGCCGTTTCGCAAGCGATGCGGCATTCTTTCTGGCCAACGCCCCGCCAACAGAGAAAAATCATCAGAATATTACGATCTGTTGCATTCGACTTCCCTGGGCGGTTCGGGCTGCCATACTCGCGAAGGTTGCACGCAGGAGGATCTGCATTGTTTACTTGGAAATTGCTACTGGCCGTGTCGTCTGCCCTCATTACCTCGGGAATCGCTGGCGAAGCGATGGCGGCAAGCACTCTCACGCCGTTGCCGATCCAGAGCGTGCAGATCGACGATCCGTTCTGGTCGCCCAAGTTCGAGACGTGGCGACGGGTGACGATTGCCGACTGCCTCGACAAGTTCGAACGCGACGGCACGCTGACGAACTTCGACGCCGTCGCCCGCGGCGACCTGACTGCCAAGCACGGCGGCGAGCCGTGGTTCGACGGCCTGCTGTACGAGATGATCCGCGCCTGCACGACTTCATGGCCGCGAAGCCCGACCCGGCGCTGAAAGCACGGCTCGACGGTTACATCGACCGCATCGCCGCAGCGGCCGCCAAGGACCCGGATGGCTACATCAACACCTACACGCAGCTGAAAGAGCCCACGCACCGCTGGGGCCAGAACGGCGGCAACGAGCGGTATCAACACGACATCTACAACCTCGGCTGCCTGGTTGACGCGGGCATCCACTACTACCGCGCAACTGGTGAGACCAAGCTGCTCGCGACGGCCGTCCGCGCGGTCAACGGCATGTGCAAGGTCATGGGCCCGCCGCCGCGGCAGAACATCGTGCCTGGCCACGCGCTGCCTGAAGAAGCGGTGGTGAAGCTGCACGAACTATTCAAGGCCGAGCCGAAGCTGAAGGAATCGCTGGGCGTTCTGGTGAACGAAACCGATTACCTGGCGCTCGCCAAGTTCTGGTTCGATGCTCGCGGGCACCACGAGGGGCGAACCGACTTCGGTTCGTACAATCAGGACGGCACGCCAGCGCTCCAGCAGACGACCATCGAAGGCCACGCGGTGCGAGCGGCTCTGTTCGCGTCGGGCCTGATCGCGTACGGCGTCGCAGCGAACGACACGCAATACGTCGACGTTGCAGAAAAGCTCTGGCACAACATGGTCGGCCGGCGCATGTACATCACCGGCGGTATCGGCTCCTTCGCCAACGACGAGAAGTTCGGTCCCGACTACGTGCTGCCGAATGACGGCTACCTCGAAACCTGTTCGGCCGTCGCGAGCTGTTTCTTCAGCGAGAACCTGAACCACACGCACGGCAACGCGCAGGCGATCGACGAGTTCGAACGCTCGCTCTACAACAACGCGCTGGCTGGCGTGGCGATCGAGGGCAACAGCTATTTCTACGAAAACCCGCTGCAAGCCGGCGTCAAACGGCACCGCTGGCTCTGGCACGGCTGCCCGTGCTGCCCGCCGATGTTCCTAAAACTGATGGGCGCGCTGCCCGGCTCGATCTACGCGACCGACGTGAACGGCAGTGTCTACGTCAACCTGTTCATCGGCTCGAAGGCGACAATGAAATTGCAGGATGCGACCGTCTTGCTCACGCAGACGACACAGTACCCGTGGCAGGGCGATGTGCATCTGACTGTTGAGGCGTCGAAGCCCATCACCACGGATGTCTACGTGCGCGTGCCCGAGTGGGCTCGCAATAGCGAATCGCCTAGTGGCCTGTACAAGACCGTCGCCAGTGAGCCGAGCAAGGTCACGCTGAGCGTGAACGGTCAGGATGTCTCGCTCGGCAAGCTCGAACGCGGTTACGCCAGAATTCATCGGGAGTGGCGCACCGGCGATTCGATCGATCTGCGCCTGACGATGCCGGTGCGGCGCGTGGTGGCGGATGAGAAGGTCGAATCGACGCGCGACCATGTCGCGCTGATGCGCGGGCCGATCGTCTACTGCGTAGAGTCGATCGATGCGGGCGATGGAGTGCAGAACCTGTTCCTGCCCGATGACGCCGCGATCACACCGAAGACTTGGTCGGACCAAATTGGCGGCGTGACCGTGCTCGACGTAAAAGGCATCTGGGCCTTGACCGATGGCCGCACGGAAGCGGCGTTGTTCACGATGATCCCCTACTACGCAAACGCGAATCGCGGCCCGGTCGAGATGAAGACCTGGCTGCCGCGGACGGCGGGTGCGGTGCGCTGAGCATCTGATTCCCTCTCCTTCCGGGAGAGGGTTGGGGTGAGGGAGGAATTCAGTAGAATTCCGTGCCTCACCCTCTCACCAGCCACCGCACGAACTCGCCGATGCTCGCGGGTCGCGAACTCATCAGCATTCCGACGCGGAACACCCGGCCGGCGATCCACACCATGATCGCCGTGCCGAGCAGGCTCGACGCGACCGAGATCGTCAATTCCCACCAGGGAAGGCCCGGCGGGATCGCCATGCGGATGACTGTGCCCATCGGCGCGGTCAGCGGGAAGTAACTGAGCGTGCGAGCGAGGACGCCGTTGGGATATTCGAGCACGACGGAGAACACGAACAGCGGCAAACTCACCAGCAACACGACCGGCGTGATGATCGCCTGGGCTTCCTTGATGTTGGTCACGCTCGCGCCGGCCATTGTGAAGATCGAGCCATAAAGGAGCGTCGCGAGGACGCTGAATAGGATGAACCACGCCACCATCGACGGCTGAACGTACTGAAGTACGTCGTACTGAAGTGCAGTGAACACGATGCCCGCGAAGTAGATGGCGGCCAGCGTCATCGTGACGGCGACGCCGCCTAGCAGCTTGCCCATCATCAACTCGAACGGCGTCACGCTGCCGAGCAACACCTCGGCCACGCGCTGCTGCTTTTCTTCGATCACGTTCGTCGTCAGCGGGCTGGCGCCGACCATGACGGTGATCATCATCAACGCTACGAACGCGACGGGCAGGAGAATGCTGGTGACGGCGGAGGCTTTGTTCGATTCGTAGCTGACTTCTCCGTTGGATCCGGCCCGCGCCATGCCGCGATCGAGCACGATCGGGCCGCGAATGCCTTCGCCGCTGTTCAGCTTGGAAGGGTCGATACGCAGCCGGCGGAACTGTTCATTCATCACGACGCTCAGCAGAGATTGCTGAAGCCAGCCGCGAAACGCCTGGAAGGTGGGGCGGTTGGTCGTGTAGCGGACGATGTTTTCATCCTTCGCCTTCTCCATCGCGGCGAGCGGCTGCGTGGTGCTGGTGAGCGCGGCGACACTCGACTCGTCGTCGAGATCGTCAGGCTGTGAGGTTGGGCGACGGGTCAGCGCATCGCGAACCATGCCCAGCATGTCGATGCCGCCGGTCATGTCGCCGACGTTCTCGCCGATTTCAACGAAGGCGAGTAGTTCGCCTCGTTCGACGCGTTGCGAGAGCTTCAGCCGTTGCTGATCGATAGCTGAAATGTCTGAACGCGCGGCCGGCGCGACGGATTCGATTTGGAAGCGTGGCGCGACCTGCTTACCGTCGCGCATGACATCTTTGCGTTCGCGGCGATCGTTGGCCTTCAGCAGCGCTTTGCCGATCGTGCCCTGCGGCGAGCGGTCGATCAGGGCCACCCGGTAGGTGCTCGTGTCGGCCATCTTCTGCGTCAGCCGCTGCGACACGACGCCGGCCAGCATCATCAGCGGCAGCAGCACCAGGCTGATGACGAACGCCTTGCTGCGCACGGCGGCGAAGTACTCGCGGCGGGTGATGACGAAGATCTTCTTCATGACTTATCCGAGCGTCGCGATCGCTTCCTTCTCCGGTGCTGCGATGCGTACGAAGATGTCTTGCAAGCTCGGGCTCGTCAGCTCGAACTGATCGATCGTTCCGAATTCGAGCAGTTTCCGCAGGATCACCTGCGTGTCGGCTCCCGCACGCAGGCGGAGTTCCTGCACGTTGCCGAGGTCGTCGATCGATTGCACGCCGGGCAGGTCGAGCGATCCATCGAGTTGCCGGCCATGCAGGCGGACGCGGAGCACGTCGCGGCCGTAGGTCTGGCGGATTTGCGTGAGCGTGCCGTCCAGCACCTTGTTGCCCTTGTAGATCATGAAGATGAAGTCGCACATCTCCTCGGCCAGACGCATGTCGTGCGTGCTGAAAATGATCGTCGCACCTTGTGACCGCAGATCGGCCACGAGGTCGCGCAGCACGACGGCGTTCACCGGATCAAGGCCACTGAAGGGCTCATCCAGCAGAAGCAGTTTGGGCTTGGAGATGGCCGTCGCGACGAATTGCAGCTTCTGGCTCATCCCCTTGCTGAGCGTGCGGACGCGCTGGTTCTCGTACGCAGCCAGTTCGACACGTTCCAGCCACTGCGTGATCTCGGCGCGGGTCGGGTTGTAGCTCTTGATCTGCGCGTAGAAGCGAAGGAGCTCGCCCACCTTCATCTGGTTGTAGAGGCCACGCTCTTCGGGCAAATAGCCGACGAAATCATTCGACGGGCCTTGATCGGTTTCGCCGAGGACGCGGACCGTCCCTCGGCTGGGCAGGTAAATGCGGCTGATCATCCGCAGCGTGGTCGTTTTGCCCGATCCGTTGGGTCCGATGAAGCCGTAGACAGAGCCTTCCGGCACGGCGAGTGTGACGGCGTTCACGGCCACGTGCGCGCCGAACACTTTGCTGACGTCGAGAAGCTCCACCGCATTGGCCATCGCCTGCCGATCATGCGTCGGGCCGCGCGCGGGGGCAAGTCGGCGGGCGATCGGTTATTCTGCCGAGCGACCATGAGCTATCCCGCCGGCTATCCGCAACCCAACCCGTACGGCTACACGCCGATCGGCTATAACCCGAACCACCAGTCGGTCGATCAGCTGAAATCCCCCGCGAAGTGGGCGGGGTTGACGATGATCATCTTGGGCGTGCTCGGCATCCTCATGGGTGGCTGCCTCGGCGCGATGATGTCCATGGCCGCGACCCCGGAAGTCGCTCGAGCGATGGAGCAGCAAGCGAGGAGTGTGCCCGGCGGGACAGTGGAGATGATGCGGATGATCTTTGTGATCTTCGCGATCGCACTCGCGGTATGGGGCCTGATCGCGATTGCGCTCGGCATGTGGTGCCGGTTCAATCACCGTGTGGGCATGATCCTTACGATCATCTACTGCGTGCTAAGCCTCGGATATATCGCGCTGAACCTGATCGTCACGATTGTCGGCGGCTCAGCACAGCCTGGCGGCTTGGTTGCCGCAGGGTGCGTCGTCGGCTTGCCCTCCGTCCTGTTGATGCTCGTGATCGGCCTGCTCACCAAGGGGCTGGTGAACGTCTCGAAGATTCGCAACGCCGAAGCCCAGTGGGCCGCGTGGCAGCAGCAGTATGCCGCCGCGTACTACGCCCAGCAGCAACAGCCGCCCCCTCCGCCGGCCGGCGGCTGATTTAGCGCAAGCTTGACACAACGTCCTGTCGATCTGCACGCGACGCTAACACGTCGCGGCGACTCTCCGCTTCGATCGATTCATGACCCCGGCGCGCTTCTGGAGATGCGGCCGCGTGAAACGGTCGAGGATTTCTCGGAGATCGCTCATGCCTGCTCGCCCCGCGAAGGGATTCACGCTCGTCGAACTGCTGGTCGTTATCGGCATCATCGCGCTGCTGATCAGCATCCTGTTGCCCGCGCTCGGCAACGCCCGCGAGAGCGCGAACACCATCAAGTGCGCCGCCAACCTGCGCTCGGTCGGCCAGCAGGTGCAGCTGTACATGGCATCGTTCAAGGGCGTGCTGCCGCCGGCGTATCAATACATCGGGCAGAAGTACCGCGCGAGCGACATCGGCGTGGAGACCCCCGAGAACGGCTACCTGCACGCGTCGTATGTCTTCAAGTACTCCGGTAAGGAGCCGATTGGAAACACGCTGACGACGGCACTGAAGAACGCCAACGGCTGGGCCGAGTATCAGTGCCCGTCGATCAACAACGGCGGCCTCCCGCCGACGAATCCAGCCGATACCGGCGACGGCAATGTCGCCGATGTCCCCGGCATTATCGATCACCAGGCGCCGCGTCTCGCCTACACCTTCAATGAAGCCCTGGTGCCGCGCAACAAATTCTACGTCGGCTTCCAGGGCAGCACTGTCGCGTACCGCATGATCAATGCCGCCCGCATCAAGGGTTCGGCGACCACGATCTTGGCCACCGAGTGGAACCAGTCGTGGCAGATCGTGAAGGACACCGCTCGCGTCGGCAGCGGCGAAGTCTGCAAGAGCCATCGGCCCGTGCACGCATTCATCAGCATCTCGGGCGGGCAGTTGAACATGGATCAGGTAACGCCGCCGACATTCGGTCGCTCGGGCCCCGTCATTCGGCGCGTAAAACTCGACGAACTGCTGGGCGATCCGAACCCCATGAACATCAATTCATCGCAAAGCCGCCTCGACTGGATCGGCCGCAATCACGGGTCCAAGAAGCTCAAGAACGGTCAGGACACGCGGCTTTCGAACTTCCTCTACCTCGACGGCCACGTGACCACCAAGAGCGTGCTCGACACCGTCCGCAGTTGGGAGTGGGGCGAGCAGTTCTACACCATTCCCGAGTTCGGCGCGCCGGCCGTCAACTGAACCTCCACCGACGCTGGCCGCGCGATGGCGAGTCGCGCGAGGCTGGCTTTCGACTTCTCTCTCTCTCTCTCGACTCGAATCCTCTCTTCCGGAGCAGAAGATGCGCACTCGACTCTCGGCCGTTGTCGTGATCGCTTCGGCGATCGTTCCCATCGTCACGCAATCGCTCGCCCGCGCGGGCACCAGCACGAATGCGGGCGTGGACGCTGTCACTGTCAGCCTCTCCGGCTCGACCGCGATGCGGAACTTTACGACTGCTGCTGGCTTCACGCTGCTTCAGCCGGGCACGTCGATCACGATCGGCGGCCGAACGATTTCAGCCGACACGGGTTCGTCCGTCAGCGTGCAACTTGCCGCGAAGGACTTCACGGCCGCGCTCACGCCACTGCCGACGGTTGGTGGCAGCACGGGGTCGATCACCTCAGGCAACTACGGCTTGCTCCGGGTCGAGTGGCATGAGCAGGGCTCGGTCGAAGGCATCCGCGAACTTGTCGACGGCCAGATCGACGATTCGCGCATCAGCAACCTCGACTATAACCCGTCGGCCGGCAACCCCACGTGGGTCAACCGCAACCGCTGGGGTGGCACTGGCAGCGGCATCGTCTTCGCGCCCGGCACGATCGGCGGGCACCTGCTCGATGCGAACGTCGGCGCCACTTCGACTCGCCTCGGCCAGAACCGCGTGCAGATGGCGATCTCGGATGTCACCGCATCGCAAGGCTTCTCGATCCCAGGCACGGCATCGTTCGGCGCGGCGCCCGGCTCGGCCGGCTACGGCAAGGGGAACACGAAGCTCGTCGCCGCGGGCAACGTCACCGGCACGGGCATCGCTGGCACGCGGCAGCAGCTCGACGATGTCGGCACGCTGAACATGTCGACAGACAAGGTCGATCCGAAGACCGGCACGAACTACACCGCGGGCCCGTGGAACAACGCCGGCCTCGGCAACCTCGACAGCAAGACGGTCGCGATCACGGCCACCGTGTTCGCGGCCAACCCGGGCACAGGTCTGGAGAAGCTCAACCGCACGGACGCGCAGTGGCTTCAGACGACGGGGCGGCTCGCGAATGGGGCGGATTTCAATGTCGTCACGCGCGACGTCAACTCCGGCACGCGCAACGTGGCCGCAGTGAACACCGGCGTCGATCCGAGTTGGGCCGTCGGTGAAAACGACGGCGGCGACACCGGCGCGGTGGCTGTCGCAGGGGACCCGCAGAACAGTGTCGGCGGCAGTATCCGCTTCAGCGGCAAGACTGCTGGCGGTGGGGCGTGACGTCCCACGGTGCAGAGCGCCCGCATGGCTGTCGGTACGCTCGGCTTGAGCGATGCCGTCGGTTCGACGAAGAACTCGGTCGGCACGCCGATCCGCGCCCTCGACTATCGCGACGACACGAACGACGTGGCTGACGGCGCGGGCGATCCGGCCGTCGGCTTCACGCGCGTCTCAGCCGCCTCGATCGTGAACGGTTCGTACGTCATCTGGCAGAACGAGACGTACGTGACCGTGAAGGACAACGCGGCCGCCTTCGCGGGCGAGGACATCGCGACGTGGTCGGCCCGTACCGACGCGACGACCGGGATCAAGGGGGACACGAACGCCGCGCTCAACGCTAACGGCAAGGGCGACGTCTACAACCTGCGTCAGAACATCTTCAACTCCGCAGCCCAGTTCCCGCCGGCCAGTGTGGCGAACCCGGCCGACGAACTGCTCAGCCAGGGCTTCATTCCACCGAAGCTGATGGCCGTGAAGAAGAATGCCGACGGCATTCGCGTCGCGGTCGCAAATGACCTGCAGGACGCGGCGCTGACGGCCGGTTTCCTCGCGGCACCGACCTATACGACGAAGTTCGACGTGACCGATCCGGCCGCCATCACGGCCGGCAGCGGGGCGAAGTACGGCGGCGGCGGCACCGTGCCGACGGGCGCGACGATCAACATCACCGCCAACAACTACCTGTTCGGCGACTTCACCCTCGACGGCCAGCGTGACTACGCCGACGTGCTTGCGGCCCAGAAGGCGCAAGCGAAGCTCGCTCTGCTCGGCACCAGTTGGACCGACGGCAACAACGCCGCAAAGCTCGACACGACTGGCCTTGCGGCCGGCTACTCCACCCTCACCGGTCAGTCGGGCACGACGGGCCTGGAGAAGGGCGACCTGATCGTCAAAGGCGACTTCAACGCGGATGGCAAGTTCGACGGTGCGGACCTGTACCTGCTCGCGCGCGGCGCGGCGCTGGCCGACAACGCGTCGGCATCGGGTCTGACGAGCGTCAGCGGCGCGACGTTCGCTGACCGTGTGCGGAATCCGAACGCGGTCCTCCGCAAGAACGCGGCCCTCGACGCGCTGAACGCCGCTGCGACCAGCGATCAGAAGCTGTCGGCGTCGGCGAACCTGCTCAACGATCCGACCGGTGCCAATGCCTTCAACAAGTTCGACGTCAACCGCGATGGCCTGGTGAATCGCGCCGATGCCGCCATCGTTGACAAGTTCGTCGGCTTCAACGTCGGCAACATGCAAAATCAGATCGATGCGGTCATTGCCGCCGACGGCACCCTGAGCACGGCCGGCATGCAGAAGCTTATCAGCCTGGTCGATGTCGAACTGAACGACGACCGCTCGATCGACCTCAATAATGATTTCAGCCTTATCCGATCGAACCTCGGTTCGGCCAAACTGCTCGACGGCGATGCCAACTTCGACGGAACCGTCAACTTCAGCGATCTGCTCGTGCTGGCCGCGAACTACAATGGCACTTCTGCGAAGTGGAGCGAAGGCGACTTCACGCTCGACAGCACGGTGAATTTCAACGACCTCCTCGGCCTGGCTGCCAACTACAACGGCAGCGTGTCCGGTTCGTTCGCGGCCGACTGGGCACTGGCGCAGTCAATGGTGCCGGAACCCGTGTCGATGGCTTCGCTCGGCGCAGCGGCGGGGGTGGTCCTCGTGCGTCGCCGTCGCGTGACTCGGTAAGGGCTACTCAACAGCCGGACTGTAGGGCGGGGCTCGTCAACGGGACGGGCCTCGCCTTTTCATTTGCCGACGGTGCGTTCGACTTCGACCATCGACACCAGCCCGCGGGCGGCAAGGTCGTAGCCGTTCTGAAGGAGGCTGGCGAAACCGGTGTCTTTCATCGTGTTCTGGATGTCGACCAGTGTCGGGCTGCGCTGGACGACGTCTCGAAGAGCGTCGTTCATCGTCATCAGCTCGAACACGGCGCGGCGACCGATGTGGCCGGTGCCTAGGCACTTCTTGCAGCCAACCGGCTCGAATAGCCGCGGTACCGACGCGTGCTTTGGCCCGAGCTTCTCCAGCATCTCTTTCGTCGGGCGAACCGGGCGTTTGCAGTGCGGGCAAAGCGTGCGCACGAGGCGCTGTGCGATCACCATGTGCAGGCCCTGGCTGATCATGTACGGCTCGACGCCGAGATCGAGCAGGCGGAAAATCGTGCCGGCCGTGTCTTTGGTGTGAACCGTGCTGAACACGAGGTGGCCCGTAATCGACGCCTGCATGGCGATGCGGGCGGTTTCGCTGTCGCGGATTTCGCCCACCAGGATCACGTCCGGGTCTTGGCGCAGCACGCTGCGGAGAATGTTTGAAAAGCTCTTTCCCTGTTCGTCATTGACCGGCATCTGGCTGACGTTTTCGAGCTGGATTTCGACAGGGTCTTCGATCGTGACGACGTTGCGCTGGTGGACGTCGATCGAACGCACGAGCGCGTAGAGCGTGGTCGTCTTGCCCGAACCGGTAGGGCCTGCAACGAGCACCATGCCGGCGTCGTTCGCAATCGCGGCGGCCAAGTCCTTGGCCATCGGGGTGGGCAGCGACAGGTTCATCAACTTCAGCGGCGCGTTGGCGGTATCGAGCACGCGCAGCACGAGCTTCTGGCCGAACACGGTAGGGGCAAAGCTGACGCGGTAGTCGACGCGACGAAAGCCGCCTTCCATCGCCTGATCGGGCACGCGGACGCTGTAGCTGCCTTCCTGGATCGCGTCGCGCTGCGCCAAGTCGATTTCGCCCAGCACCTTCACCATGCTCGCGACCTTCACGCCAAGCTGGTGCGGCATGCGAGCGGCGTCGACCAGCGTGCCGTCCACGCGCAGGCGGACGACGTAACCTTCCTTGCGCGGCTCCAGGTGGATGTCGGTGGTCGAGCTGCGGAATGCGCACAGCAGGATGAGGCGGAAGAGTTCGACCACTTCGCGTCGATGGTTGCCCCGGCGCGGCGTGCTGAGCGCTTCGTGCACCACACGGCCTTTAGCGTTGACGAGGGCGATATCCCCTTCGCCGAACTCGCCTTCGGGCAGCGACTCGGCGATTGTCACAAGGGCCTCTTCGTAATCGCCATCGAGTCCGCCGCCAATGTCGATGCGTTCGGAGTCTTTCACCTCGACGACTTCTTCGATGACGTCTTCGAGGCTCAGTTCCTCCATGGGCGTGGCGTCGACGACGCGGATCTTGACGGCGCCGATGGTGATGGCGTCGTTCGGTTTGAGAACCGAACCTGTGATGCGCTGGCCGTTCAGGTACGTGCCGTTGGAACTGGCGAGGTCGCGGACGCGGAACTGGTCGCCGACGGCTTCGATGATCGCATGGGCGCGGCTGGCGCGCTGGTCGTCCAGCACCAGTTTGTTCGACATGTGCCTGCCAATGGTGATGGGTGCTTCCGCCAGCGAGACCTTCTTCAGGTTCGCGGTCCCTTCGATGTGCAGCTCGAGGTCGGGCATCAGATGCGCGATTGTACGGGGAAAGTGCGGAAGATGGGAATCGGACGGTGAGAAGCGTTTGAGCGTCCTTAGGTGTTCAGGCCGTGACACTTAAGTGTCATTGCCGGATGATGATTGGGACCAGGTTCCCGCGCCCGAGCCCCATCGCAATTCCCCCGTTCGCGCCTATACTTGCTCTGCTCTGTGGTGTCCCTCAACCGGCGGGTACTCGAACTTGTCTGACGACCGTTACTTCCAGCACACGTTTCCGAACGGCCTGACGCTCCTGGTGGAGCGAATGCCTGCGGTGCGCTCGGCGGCCCTGAATCTGCTCATTCCTTGCGGTGTGAGCACCGACCCGGCCGACCGCATCGGCGTCTCGAATGTCCTATCGGAAATGACCCTGCGGGCGCCGGGCGCGGGATAGTCGGGAACTGTCCGATCACCTCGATCGGCTCGGCCTGCAACGGTCGATGAGCACGGCGCTCTACCACACGCGCTACACCACCGCCGCCATCGCGGGCCGGGTGCTCGATGGCCTCGACGCTTACGCTGATATCGTGCGCCGGCCGATGTTGAAGGAAGAGGACTTCGAGCCATCGCGCGACCTCTCGATCCAGGCGCTCGAAGGGCTCGACGACGACCCACGCTCTCGCGTGCTCATCCTGCTGCGCCAGTTTCATTGGCCCAGTCCGTACAACCGCAACACGATGGGCGAGATCGAGCACCTGAAGGCGCTCACGCTGGACGAATGCCGATCGGCGTTTCGGCAACGCTACGCGCCGCAGAAAGCGATTCTCAGCTTGGCCGGCGATGTCGATCCGGCGGAGGCGAAGCAGCGCGTCGAGGCCGCGTTTGGTGACTGGCGCGTCGAGCCGCTGCCCGACGTGACGGCCGTCGCGCCGCGGGAGGCGTATCACTTCTCGCATCAAGACAGCGAGCAGACCCACATCGGCATCGCTTGCGCGACGACGCCCGAAACGCACGATGATTACTACGTCGCGCGCGTGGCCAGCGAGATTTTATCCGGCGGCATGAGCGGGCGACTGTTCACCGAAATCCGCGAGAAACGTGGCCTGTGCTACAGCGTCGGTACCAGTTACAGCCCGCTGCGCGACCGCGCCAGCCTGCTGGGCTATGCCGGTTCGAGCAACGAGCGTGCCCAGGCGACACTGGACGCGTTCATCGCGGAGCTGAAGCGCCTGTCCGAAGGCGTGACGGCCGACGAAGTGGATCGCGCCAAGGTCGGCTTGCGGGCCAGCACGATCATGTCGGGCGAAAGCAGCCCGGCCCGTGCCGGCGCGATCGCCAGCGACTACTTCACGCGCGGCAGGCTTCGGTCGCTAAACGAAATCGAGCAGCAGATCGCGGCTGTCACGGTCGATCGCGTCAACGACTACGTCAGGAAGACCCCGCTCGGCCCGTTCACGATCGTCATCGTGGGGCCGAAGGAACTGAAGGTGGATGTGAACGTGCTAGCGTGAATGGATTTGCGAGTTGCGATTTGAAGAAGCTGAAATCGCTCCATGCTGACAAATCGCGAATGGCAAATGGCAAATTGAAAATGTCTTCGACCTTCCTCCATCATCGCCTGCCCAACGGCCTCGACATCGTCGCCGAGCCGCATCCGCACGCGCATTCGTTCGCGGCCGGCCTGTTCGTGAAGGCGGGCACGCGCGACGAGCACGTGTCGGTCAACGGCGTGTCGCATTTTCTCGAACACATGCTCTTCAAGGGCAGCGCCACCCTGAACTGGGAGGCGATGAACCGCATTTTCGACGAGATCGGCGCGCGCTACAACGCGTTCACCACGCAGGAAATGACCGCCTATTACGGCGGCGTGCTGCCGGAGTTCACCGAGCGATTGCTCGGCCACCTCGGCCAACTCCTTCAGCCGGCATTGCGACAGGAAGACTTCGACACCGAGAAGAACGTCATCCTCGAAGAAATCGCGATGTATAACGACGAGCCGGGCCAGCGCGTCTACACCAAGCTGATGGAGGCGCACTTCGGCCCGCATCCGCTCGGCATGGACGTGCTCGGCTCGCCCGAAAGCATCAAGGCCCTCACGCGCGACCAGATGGCCGGCTACTTCGCAAGCCGGTACGGCCCCGCGAACATGATGCTCAGCGTGACAGGCCGATTCGACTGGGATGAAATCAAGGCGATGGCCGAGCGGTTCTACGGCCCCTGGAAGGGTACGAAGGCGCCGCGCGTCTATCCGCCCGACGTCGCCACTGGTGCGAAGCTAAGCCTGACGGATGCGAAGCTGAATCGGAAGTACGTCATGGGCATGACGCCCGGACCGGCCGCCCAGGACGACGACCGGTTCACCGCCCGCGTGCTGGCCGACATCGTGGGGGATTCCGAGGGCTCGCGCTTCTACTGGGCGCTGGTCGACAACGCGATTGCCGAGGATGCCGACTTCGGCTTCTACCCGCACGACGGCTGCGGCAGCTTCTACATCTCACTGACGACTGATCCGGATCGCTCGGAGAAGGCGCTCGACATTGCCCTCAAGGAATTGGCGCGCGTGCGGAGCGACATCACCGAAGATGAAGTCACTCGCGCGCGAAACAAGTTGCTCAGTAGCCTGACGTTGGGCGGCGAAAGCCCCATGGGCCGAATGCGCGCGATCGGCAGCCAGTGGGTCTACACGGGTGAATATCGTTCACTGGACGACGACGTACGGACGCTGGAGTCGATCACCGTCGACTCGGTAAGACGGCTGCTCGACAAGTACCGCTTCGACCCGATGACCATCGTCAGTCTCGGGCCGGGCTGAGACGTGGAACTGGAAGTGCGATGAGCCAACCATCCACCATCCACCATCGACGATCCACGCTTCGTGTGCTGGCTTGCGCGTTGGTGGCGCTCGCCGGCTGCGGCGCGCCGAAGCCGGCGACCACGCAGACGGCGCAGGACCCGCCGGTCGTACCGTCGCCCATCTCGAACATCGATCTTCCCACGGCTCAGCAACTCGCCGACCAGGCACGCGATGCCGTTTCGACGCGTAAACGCATCTACTCGCTGACGATCTACTCCCTCACCGTGCCGGCCGGCTCGATCAGTGCAAATGCCGACTTCTGGAAACGCATCGACGAAGACGCCATCGATCCGGTGATGCACCAGACGCAGCAGTGGAATGGCATTCGCGTGGGCGTCGCGCCGCAGACCGAGTTCGATCATTTGCGGAAATACGTTGACGACCCCGAGGCAAAGGAATCGCGCGTGGCTGGCAACCGCGCGGAGAACATCAATTTCGAGCTCGCCCGCAACATCCGCGAAGAGCGGTTGCTCTGGTACGACCGCAACGGCACGATGCGGATGCGCAGCTTCGATCAGTCCAGCAACCTGCTCTACTTCAAGTTCCGCCAGCCGCTCCGGCAGCCCGACAAGATCGAGCTTTCGATAGTGCCGGCCGTGAAGGGCGAGCGCTATCAACTCCGCACCACCAAGCGCGGCGAGCAGAGCGAAGTCGACTTCACGCAACCCGAGTACATTTATGATCTGGGCCTGACGCTCGACCTGCCGCTCGATCGGTTCGTGGTGATTTCGCCCAGCCCGACCGCGCGCGACCTTTCCAACGCGGGCCGGCTCTTCTTTACGAAGGACGAGCCGGGTCAACAGATGGAACGTGTGATCGTCATCCTGCCATCCGTCACCGGCGAGGTGCAGGAAGTGCCACTGGCTCAGCAAGCACGCTGATTGCACGGCAACCGCCGATCCCGCACGATGCTGGCGATGGCCCGCCTCCCACGCACCACGAACTGTCTCGTCTGCGGCCGCGACAACGCGCACGGCCTGAAGCTGCGGCTCGAAGTCGAACCGGCGACCGGCGTTGTGATGGTGCGCGCGACGCCCGACCCTCATCATGTCGGCTTCGTCGACGTCATCCACGGCGGCTGGACCGCGACCGTCGTTGATGAAGCAATGGCGTGGGCCGCGGCGTGGCCAGGCAAGCGGTTCGGGTTCTGCGTCGAGATGACAAACCGTTTCCGCAAGCCGGTGACGCCGGGGCGAGCGGTGCGCGTTGAGGCACGGGCGACGACGGCGCGATCCAGGCTTGTCGAGACGGTCGCTTCGGTCATCGACGAGGAGACTGGCGAAGAGTTGTCGTCGGCGTCAGGTAAATACATGCCGATGTCGATCGATCAGCACGGTGCGGTCTGTGAACACTTCGTGGATGAAGACGACACGCGCGAGATGGCGACGCTATTTCGCGGCTGAACGCCGTGTCAGCCCGTCACGCGGAGCCGTGTCGGGTCGAAGGCGCGCTCGAGTTCTTCAATCGACACGATTCGCGGTGGCGGCAGCAGGAAGCCGGCGAGGCGTTCGGCACGGTCGAAGATGGCTGGACTTTCGTCGGTCAGGAACCAGGTGAAGTCCTCGCCTGGCGCGGCACTCGGGTGCAGCAGGCGCGACCGCTTCAATCGGCGCGCGACGTCGTCCGCGCACGCCTTGGCGACATCGACCACCTGCACATCGTCGCCCGCGAGGGCTGCGATCTGCCGGCGAATCGGCACGAGGCTGCTGCTGGCCAGCAGAATGACGTCAACGCCTTTAGGCAAAAGCTGGTCAAGGTACTGCTCCGCGGCGGCGAGGAGTACCGGGTCGTTCCCGGCCCGGCCGTCCTCAACAATCGCGCTCAGCAGCGGCGCGGGACGACAGATCAGCTTGCTGCGCATCCGCCGACGGATGACGGCTCGCTCAAGTGCACGGCTCTCGATGACCGCGTTGCTGGCGAGCACGCCGATGGTGGGGCGGTCGACGGTTGTCGTGACCTCGGCGGCCGCGCGGGCGGCGGGGTCGAGCAGGCCGGTTACGCTTGCACCGTGTACCTGCTGCCGTGCACCGGCCAGCGCAACGGCGCTGGCGATGTCGCACGTGATTAGGACGTGCTTGGGCACCAGGCCGCGCAGGTAGTGGACGATCTGCTGCACGAACCGCGTCACCAGCTCGGGCGAGCGGTGGGAATAGGGCGCCCGGGCCAAGTCGGCGAAGTAGGCGATCGGCTCGCCCGGCAACAGGTCACGCAACTGCTTGACGATGCTCAGCCCGCCCAACGCGCAATCGATCACGAGAATGGGCTGCGCGGGACTGGCGGAAGCGGACGGCACGAAGGCCTCATCGACGGTTGGCCGGACTCTTCTGCAAGATTGGGAACGCCCGAGAATCATTCGTGGCGCGGGCGTATTGCCGCGATTCCGGCCCAACCCTCGAACTTCAATGGTGTGATTGCGTATGATGTGCGGAAGCATTGATCGTTGCGGTGTCGCTGGCCAGAAGGAGTCGAAGATGAGCGTTCAACTGACGGGCAAGAAGATTCTGGTGGTCGATGACGATGCCGACATCCTGACGTCGATCCAAGCCTCGTTCGAGCCCACCGGCGCCGAGATCGATACGGCCAACAACGGCAACCTCGCGGTGGAGAAGGCCGAGAAGAACCCGCCGGACCTGCTGATCCTCGACATGATGCTGCCCGGGCGCAGCGGGTTCCTCGTGCTGGAAAAACTCCGCAAGCGCAAGCCGACGGACAAGCCGTTCGTGATCATGATCACCGGCAACCAGGGCGGCCGACACCGTGACTTTGCAGCGACCTACGGCGTGAACGAATACTTCAACAAGCCGGTGAAGATGGACAAGCTCCTCGCCACCGCGGAGAAGCTGCTCGCGCCGAAGCCCGCGTGATGGTTTCCTGGATCACCCTGCAAAACAAAGAACCGCGACATGTCCCTGTCGGGCTTTGAACGTTTCGACGACTCGTGTCTCAGGATCGGGTTGCACGTTTCCGCGAACGAATCGACATCGTGAGTGCATCGCTGGGAATGAAGTGCTCGCGCGGCTTTGCATCGGGCTTCGGCGCGATCGGCTCGCAGCCCTTTGAGCAGCACGAGCCCAGCTTTCCTCGCTTGCCCGCAAACGTGCGCAGGAACTGACGGCTCACGTACGCCACGCAGGCGAGTACGATCAGGCCGACGATGATGTTCTGCACGAGTGGCGACATCGTTCGATGATAGGACTCATCCACCCAGCCGGCTGGCAATCTGGTAGACGACCAGGCACACCACGTACGCCAGCCCATTCATGTACAGCAGTTGCGCGATCGGCCAGCGCCAAGTGCCGGTTTCGCGCTTGACGATCGCCAGCGTGCTCATGCACTGCATCGCGAGGACGAACCAGATGAGCAAACTGATCGCGACGGCCGGCGTCCAGACGGGCTTGCCGTTCGGATAGCGGTCGGCCAGCATCGCACCGGCGAGGCCAGCCTCGTCGTCGCCGTTGCCGGCGTAGACGATGCCCATCGTGCTGACGAATACCTCGCGGGCCGCGAACGCGCCGACCAGGCCCACGCCCATCTTCCAGTCGTAGCCGAGCGGGCGGATGATCGGCTCCAGCCCGTGGCCGATGCTCGCAGCAAAGCTGGTCCGCAGGCGTTCGCGCGCGATCATCTGGTCGATATGCGCCTGTAGCGCGTCAGACACTTCGTGCTTCTCTTCGTCGGTGACCGTATTGATCTTGAAGTCCGGATCCAAGTCACGCGTCATCTCGATGCCACCTTTTTCGGCATCTTCACCGAGTTGTGCTATGCGGAACTGGTCGGTCGCGAGTTGGGTCAACTCAGACCGTCGGGCGTCACCGACGCCCGGCCAGTACGTCAGCGCCCACAGGATCACGCTCAGGCAGAAGATCACCGTGCCGGCCTTCGCGATGAACTGCCACGTGTTCACGAACATCGCCCGCAGCACCTGCGTGAACTGAGGGAACTTGTAGCTGGGCAATTCCAGGATGAAGCTGGCGGGCGAGCCTTTGAGCAGCGTGCGTTTGAAGAAGAAGCTGGTGACGACAGCCGCCACGATGCCGAGCACATACAGCGACAGCAGGATTCCGCCCCGTGCGACGGCGGAGTACGTCGCGAAGAACGTGCCGATCAGCAGGCCGTACACGGGCAACCTCGCCGAGCAGCTCATGAACGGCGCGACGAAGATCGTCGCAAGCCGGTCGCGCCTGCTTTCCATCGTGCGGGTCGCCATCACGCCGGGGATTGCGCAGGCGAAGCTGCTCAGCAGCGGCACGAATGCCTTGCCCGACAGGCCGACCTTCGCGAGCAGCCGATCCATCAGAAACGCGGCCCGTGCGAGGTAACCGCTGTCTTCGAGGATCGCGAGGAACGCGAACAGGATCGCGATCTGCGGCACGAACACGAGCACGCCACCCACGCCCGCGACGATGCCGTCGGTCCACAGGTCTTTCAGCGCACCGTCCGAGAGTCGTCGCGTGACGAAATCGCCCAGTACGCCGACCATCGCTTCCACGCCATCCATCAGCGGCGTCGCGATCCAGAAGATCGACACGAAGACCGTCCCCATGATGATCGCGAACGTCGCCAGGCCCACGACCTTATGCAGAAGGATGCGGTCGAGTTGGTCGGTGAATGTATGGCGGTTCGTGGCATGGGCATCTCGCCCATGTTGAGTCACGGGCGAGACGCCCGTGCCGCGCGACTTCCCTCTCACTCGCACATCCACCACCGGCTGCGTGATCGAATGCGACAGTTCTTCGATCCACTTGTAGTGCGCTTCGACGTCCGCCTGCATCGGATCGACGCTCGCCTGCGCGAGCCGATCGCGTGCCTCGACGACGAGCGACGATACGGTGCGATCGAGCGGCACGGACGATTCCTCGCCGACGATCAACCGCTCGGCCAGCGCCCGAGGCAGCAGGCCGTTCGTCGTGGCGAGTGATTCCACGTGGGAGGTGAGCGCATCGATCTCGGCGCGGAAGATCGCCGGCAACGGCCACTCTGGCTCGCGCGCGGGTCGCGCGAAGGCGAACGCTTTCTTCAGTTCGTCAATCCCCTTGCCCTTGTGGCCCACGACGGGAATCACCGGCACACCCAGCTTGCGCGATAGCTCATCAGGCGAAACCTTGATGCCGCGCCGCTCAGCCACGTCCATCATGTTCAGCGCGACGACGATCGGCAGGCCCGTCTCGATGAACTGGCTGAGCAGGTAGAGGTTTCGTTGCAAGTTGCTGGCGTCGATCACGACAATGACCGCGTCAGGCCGATCGGTGTTCGCCACCCGGCCGGCTAGCACGTCGACGGCGATACGTTCGTCCGGGCTACGCGCGACCAGCGAGTACGTGCCGGGCAAATCGATGATGTCGATGAAGGCGCCATCGGCCATGCGACATCGACCGACGCGTTTTTCGACAGTCACGCCGGCGTAGTTGCCGGTCTTCTGACGCAGGCCGGTCAGCGCGTTGAAGATCGTCGTCTTGCCGCTGTTCGGGTTGCCGGCGAGGGCGAGGGTGAGGGTTGTCGCGGTGCTTGATGCGGCCATCGGATTTGCGATTTGGGGATTTGCGATTTGCGATTTCAAACAGCCCGGGCGACTGACATTTCAATCGCAAATCGCAAATTGGAAATCGCAAATGGAGTCGTTCTTCATCGTTCGCTGTCGACGGCCTCGACGGTCACATGCTTTGCCTGTTCATCCCGCAGGCTCAGGCAATAGCCACGGAGGCGGAGTTCGATCGGGTCGCCGAAGGGGCTGCGACGGACGACTTCGACTCGGGTGCCGCCGCACAGGCCCATCTCCAAGAGGCGACGACGCAGGTCGGCCTGACCGGCGACCGACACCACCGTGCCGCATTGGCCGATGCCAAGTCGATTCAGGGTGCAGACTTCGGCGCAACGCTCGTCGCCACAGCCGGTGACGGACGGATCGCTCGGGGTTTTGCTGACTTGCGGCAGCGGGCGGCTCATGATGGAGTAGTGTAGGGCGTTGAGACTCAGTTTCAACTAGCAGAATGTCGCAGGGAGGCGAAATGACCAATGTCCAATGTCCAAAGCTGAAAGGCTTGGTTCTTCTTTTTGGTCATTGGTCCGTGGTCATTGGGATTTCACGCCACGTCCGGTTAAAACCCTTCTCATGCCCATCCAAGGACGGATTCTCGGCAGTCTTGCTCTATTGTCACTGGCGGCCGGTTGTACGGTCAGCAGCACCAGCGGCGACGGCTCGATGCCCGTCGACTTACGCTCCAGCGCCGACCTGCGTCGGCCCACTGTCGGCAAGCCCGATGCCGCCGCCACGCAACCCGGCTACTTCGATCGCGTCGGACAACTGGTCGACGTGCCGGTCCGCAAGTACTTCGGAACCAGTTACGGCAAGCTTGCGGAAGGACTCAGCAATAAGGACGCCAATATCCGCCGGTCTAGCCTTCTCGGGCTGTCGACCAGCTACGGTGCTCGCGATACCAGCAATCTGGCGGCGTATCGCGCAATTGGACAGTTCGATCCCGATCCGCTTGTCCGGGCGGCCGCCATTCGCGCGATCAACATCTCCCGCGATAACGCCTCCGGTCCGACCATCGTCAGCGCGCTCAAGGATGGTCACCCGGCGGTCCAGCTCGAAGTGCTCAAGGCGCTGGCGAATATGCCGCAGGCGGGCGTGGATGAATCGCTGCGGAAGATTGTGGCAGACGAAAACATCGACATCGACAACCGCATCGCTGCGGCCGATGCGCTACGTCACTACCGCTCCGTCAACAACGCGCGAGCCCTCATCGATCTGCTCGACGGCGAGAACTTCGGCCTCGCGTGGCAGGCCCGGCGTTCACTCTACCTGATGACTGGCAAGGACTTCCGCTACAACCGGTCGGACTGGCTTGGTTTC
This sequence comes from Tepidisphaeraceae bacterium, assembly GCA_047600945.1. Lineage (GTDB taxonomy): Bacteria > Planctomycetota > Phycisphaerae > Tepidisphaerales > Tepidisphaeraceae > JASGKC01. The sequence continues at coordinate 1,658,243 of JASGKC010000001.1, forward strand.
ATCACGGGGCCGGGGAACCCCGTGGGATGATTTCGAATTGTGAATTGCGAAATGCGAATTGAAGAGAATTGACGCGCACTTCGCTCCGTCACGAACAATTCGAAATTCGCAATCGGCAATTTGCAATTCCTCATGCGTTCCCTCGTCTTCGATCAATCCCTCCGCTTCGACGCCAATCGCCCCGAGCCGGCGGCGGCTGATGGCGACACGCTGTTGCGCGTTCGGCAGGCGGGCATCTGCTCGACCGATCTGGAACTCTGCAAAGGCTACATGAACTTCCGCGGCGTGCTTGGCCATGAGTTCGTGGCCGATGTCGTGTCGTGCCCGGATGCGTCGCTGGTTGGCCGACGCGTGTGTGCCGAGATCAACTGCGTCTGCGGCAAGTGCGACCTGTGCGTGTCGGGCCTGAGCAATCATTGCCGGAATCGAAGCGTCGTCGGCATCCATCGGCACGACGGGGCGTTCGCGGATTTCGTCCGCGTCCCCAGCGCGAACCTGCACGCGGTGCCGGGCAGCGTGGATGACGATCAGGCCGTGTTCGTCGAACCGCTGGCGGCCGCGTTTCAGATCACCAAGCAACTGAAGTTCGACGAACGCACCTTCGTGACGGTGCTCGGCGCGGGCCGGCTGGGGCTGCTGGTGGCGCAGGTGCTTCGGAATACCGGCGCGCCGGTCCGCGTGGTCGGACGGAACCCGGAAACGCTTCAACTTTGCGAGAAGTGGCAGGTTCGGGCGCGAAGCGTGAACGATATCGTGCCGCGCCACGATCAGGACGTCGTCGTCGATTGCACCGGCAGTGCCGAAGGTTTCGAATTGGCGATGCAGATGGTTCGCCCGCGCGGGACGATCGTCCTGAAAAGCACGGTTGCCGGCGGAAAGACATTGAATCTCGCGCCGGTGGTGGTGGATGAGGTTGCAGTCATCGGGAGCCGATGTGGGCCGTTCCGCGAGGCGATTCGGGCGTTGGCCGAGCGCAGTGTCGACGTCCTCAGCCTGATCCGGCGGCGCACGAAGCTTGAACAAGGCGTCGAAGCAATCGAACTCGCGTCGCGGCGTGGAGTGTTGAAGGTGATGTTGACGATGTGAGAGTATCAGTGGGCAGGGTGCAGCATGGCCTGTACTGTTCACTGCCCACTGCCCACTGACCACTGACCAATGGCCAAAGAACTCGCCATCATCCTCAGCAACGGGTCGATCAACAGCGCGGTGGTGACCGCGCTGGCGGCACAGAAGCATCGGTTGGTGATGCTCCACGTCGACACCGGTCCCTCGCCGGGCCGCGCCGGGCTGGCTTTCGATCAGCAGGTGCAGAGCCTTAAGCCGTACCGGAGCCACCACGCCCCGATGAACTTCCTGGCCGGCCTGGAGAAGACCGACAGCAAGCCGGGCGCGGTCGACCCCCGCGCCGGCGAGGATGTCTCCCAGCAGCTTCTGTCGCTGACGCCAATCATCGCCGTCGGCATGCGTTACGCGGCCCACTACAACGCCATGTCGGTCTATGCCGGCATCCGCGTTGGTCCTGACGGCAGCGACCTCGCTCGTGTCACCGAACACGCCCAGATATGGGCCGAGATGATGCAGCTCACCTGCGATCGACCCAATCTGGACCTACAGTTGCCGTTGCTGGAACTCGAGCCGTGGCAAGTGGTCGACCTCGGCGTTCAGGTGGCGGCGCCGATGGGCCAGACATGGACCTGCGATAGCGGTGTCGGCGAACCGTGCGGCGGGTGCCGCGGATGTCGAATGCGTGACAACGCCTTCGTCCGCGCGGGCAAGACCGATCCGTCGAAGGCCAAGGAAATCGCCCGCGCGGGCTAGAGCGTCGGCCTGCTGGGTTTTAGTCATTGCTTGCGTTTGCACGTCGACGCAGAACGAGGGCGGCCAATGCCGTCATGCCCAGTGCGCTCGTCGGCTCCGGCACGCTCTGCACAAAGCTGGTAATCAGATTGCTGGCGGGCTGGTTCTTTGTTTCGTCGAACTGAGTGCTCGGGTCGTCGACCAATGTCTGGCCGAGACGCAAGCCGAACGGCTCGCCTTTGAAGCCGCCTTGCCAGGCCCACACCCAGAAGTTGATCTGCTCGATGTTCGCACCCATGCCGTCGATCGAGCGCAGCACGCCTTCGATGGCGTTGCGGGCTTCGAGCGCGTCGTACGGCAGGAGGTTGCCGCTGCTGTCATACCAGTAGTATTCCCACGGCTTGCTGGAGGCGGTATCGAATGGCGCGATGCCGAACTCCTGGAGCACAATCGGCTTGCCCACGCTCGCGCCGACCGGAAGGATCGTGCTGTTGAGCCAGTTGCGGAAGTTGGTTTCGACGAGTTGCTTGAAGGTGTCGCCGTCGCTGAGCGTGCCGGCCGACTGCGCCGGCGATGCCAGACCCGTCCGGCCCGGGTAGTTGTACTGCGGCTGAGGCGGGTCGTAGGTGAAGTACGCGCTGGTCGCGAGATAATCGATCTTCGGGTTCGACCAGATGTTCGTTTTCAGTCGGCTGTCATCGAACTTCCAGTGGCCCGAGTGGTAACCGAGCTTGGGCGAGGTGGCTGTGTTGCCCAGCACGGCGTCGACCGCATCGATCGTCTGCGTCCACTGGCCGAGCATGTCGGGGTTGGTCTCGAGGTCTTCGGTTTCCGAGCCGACGTTGAACCGCGTGGCGCCATTCGTCTTCGCGATGTCGGCCCAGTGAGTGAAGACGGTTCGATAATCGGTCCAGAACTGGTTGTAGCGCACGACCTCGGCGGCATCACCGAACGGATTGAAGTTGATGCGCGCCCGCGAGAAATTGTAGCCGCCGCCCTGCACGTAGGGCTGGATGATCGGGTTGACCGTCACCGTCATGCCGAGCGATCGCGCCTGGGTGATCGCGCTCGCCAGTTGCGTGTCGGACATCGTGCCATAGCCGGGACCGGCGGCACTGGTGGAGATCGCCCCGGTGCCGTTGCGGTCGGCAGTGTTGGTCGTCGTGTTGTAGTGGTAGAGGTCGACGTACGCGATCGGCGAGAGTGAAACCTGCCGCAGGCCCGCGTTGTACATCGTTTGTATTTCGTCGACCGCGCCGGCCCCGCTCAGTGTGCTTGTCGATGTCTGCCAGAGGTTGATGCCGACCACAGGATCGACGCCCGGCTGGTATTTGAGGTTCCCTGCCCACGCCGCGCCGGACGTGACCAGCGTCGCCATCACAGCGGCATGACAAGCTTCGTACATCTTGAGCTTTGGCATGATCGGCGTCTCCCTCAGTTGCCTGCGATCGTTCGGAGCGAGGAATGATCGCGGGTGCCGGGTGATACACGAAGCACGGGCCGAACAACCAGAACAAAATCACTGATTCTGCCAGAATTGACGAGCCGCAAACTTGGCCGAATTGTTCAAGGCTTTCATCGCTTAAAATCGCGGCGTGAAAGTGGTAAATCTGCGGGACCATGGACAACCGCATCCGCTTCGGAATCTGCGCCGGTGTCGACAAGGCTTCGATCGCCCGCGACGCGGGCTGGAAATACATCGAGTTCAACTGTCAGTCGGGCCTGCAAGGTCTGCTTCCAGATAACGAATGGACCGGCGGCGAAGCGCTCGAAGAACTGCGGCCTGCCCACGCCGGCAGCGAATGTGCTGATGCCCGGCACGCTCAAGATCACCGGCCCGACGCACGACATTGCCGCGCTGACGGCCTACTTGCAGAAGACGATCTCCCGCGCTGCGAAAGTCGGCTGCGAGAAACTCGTCTTCGGCTCGGGCGCCTCGCGCAACGTGCCCGAAGGTTTCGATCGCGAGCAGGCCCGCCAGCAGAATCCTCGCGTTCCTTCGTGCGGCCGCCCCGATTGCGGAGCAGAACAAGGTGACGATCGTCATCGAGCCGCTCAACAAGGGCGAATGCAACATCATCAACAGCGTCGCCGAGGGAATGACGTACGTCCGCGAGATCAATCACCCCAACATCAAGCAACTCGTCGACACCTACCACCTGTGGCTGGAACAGGAGCCGCTGACCAACCTCCGCGACGCCGGTCGGGCGATCAAGCACGTGCACTTGGCCGACAAGGAAGGCCGCGTCGCGCCGGGACTGTCGGGGCAAAGCGATTACCGGCCCGTCTTCCGCATCCTGAAAGAACTGAACTACCAGGGCTGCATCAGCGTCGAAGCCGGCAAGTTCGACATCGAGAAAGACGGCAAGAGCGTGCTGGCGTACGTGAAGAAGGCGTGGAACGACGCATAAGAAGGCGCGTCAGTGTTCAGTCCGCGGTCGCCACGAACGTTGCAGCACAACCCAGACAAAGACCGGCACGACAAAGCCTGCTGCGAACCACACAGCATTCAGCACCATCGTGATCGGCCCGCCGACGTAGTCGACCCATTGGCCTTCTTCCAGTTGTAGGATGAGGCCCGGGAACGGGAAACCGATGAAGCGAAGCGTCGGTGAAGGCTGCCAGTGAACGGTGAACGAGCAGACGACGCCCACGCCTGCTCCGATCAGCGCCAGCGCCGCGGCGGTTGTCAGCGCGGTCGCGCCGATCGGGAGGCGCAGCGCGAGCGGCACGGTCGCGACCGCGAGAATCACAAAAACGATGCCGAGCAAAAGTAGCCAGGTCATTGCAGATTCCCGCATTCGGATCGCATTCCCTGAAATACAAGGGAACCCTTCATTTGTCACCTTCTGAAACCATGGTGCATCGTCTTGCCCTGCGGCCCTCTTCCCGATAAACCGAAACCCATGGCTCATCGCGTCTACAACTTCTCCGCCGGTCCGGCGATGCTTCCGACTGAAGTCCTCGAAGCCAGCGCGGCCGCGCTGCTCGATTACCAAGGCAAGGGCTTTGGCATCGCCGAGTGCAGTCATCGCGGGAAGGAATTCGAAGGCGTCCTCGATGAGGCCATCGCCCGCGCCAAGACGCTGCTGGGCATCGCCGACACGCATGACGTGCTCTTCATGCAGGGCGGTGCGACGGCGCTGTTCAGCATCATCCCGATGAACCTGCTGCACAACTCGGCCGACTATCTGGTGAGCGGCGAGTGGAGTAAGAAGGCCGCCGGCGTCGTGAAAGAGCTCGGCCTGAAAGCCAACATCGTCGGCACGAGCGAAGCGACCAACTTCGATCGCTCGCCGCTGCCGTCCGAATGGAAACTCGACGCCAGCGCCGACTACCTGCACGTCTGCACCAACGAAACCGTGCACGGTCATCGCTTGGTGAACTGGCCGACGGACAAGAGTAAGAACCTCATCGTCGATGCGTCCAGCGAGTTCATGAGCCGGCCGCATCCGGTGAAGGACTGCGCGCTGGTCTACGCCGGCGCTCAGAAGAACCTCGGCCCCAGTGGCTTGGTGATGGTCGTCGTCCGCAAGGACCTCTACGGCAAGCTGAAGAAGACGCCGAGCAAGCTGTTCGACTTCAAGGCGATGGCCGACGCCAAGAGCATGATCAACACGCCGCCCACGTTCGGCGTGTACGTGCTGCTGGAGACGTTCCGCTGGATCGAACGGCAGGGCGGCCTCGAAGCGATGGAACGCCGCAACGCCGACAAGGCCGGTTTCCTGTACAACGCCATCGACAACTCCGGCGGTTTCTACAGCCCGTTCGTGGCCGTCAAAGAACAGCGCAGTCACATGAACGTGAACTTCCGCCTGCCTGACGAAGCCAAGACCGAAACGTTCATCAAGGAAGCCGCCAAAAACGGCATGGTGGCGCTCAAGGGCTACCGCACCGTCGGCGGCATCCGCGCGAGCATCTACAACGCGATGCCCGTCGAAGGCGCGAAGGCGCTGCGCAGTTCATGGACGAGTTCGCGAAGAAGAACGGGTGACGCCGATGCGCTGGTACTCCCGCGCACTCGCGAGCTTTCTCTCTGCGTTTCTAGCGCTGGGCACCTGCATCATTGGTGGCCATGGCATCGCGCCGCTCGGGTATGTGTTGACTGTTGAGCCCGGTCGTGCTGATTTGCTTCACCTTCGCGAACTCTTGGTTGGTTATCTCGTCGGTGTGAGCGTCTGCATTGTCGGTTCAGGCTTCACTTGGCTGTGGCGTGTCGGCATCGTTGTGGCGACCCTCTTGCATCTGGCGATGATCGCTAGAATGTCGCAAAGCAGCGACAGTCCCGCTGCGCCGATTGTGACTGCTGTCCCTTCGTTGGTCGTCGTTGCGGCAGCGCTGATCCTTGAGTTGGTGCCAAGTGTGCGGAAGTGGTTTGCCACGGATTACGTCAAAGATTGAGAATCGTGAACGGACGCGGCGGCACCGGATTCGATTCTCTGCGGTCGCGACACGTCCGACGGTCTCGCCATTTCACCCTGTCTCCTGCACCGCGCATGGCTACAATCTCGCCTCTGCGTGAGTGACACGGACGTCCAACAGATCCTTCGCGAGCGGTTCGGCCTGGCCGAGTTCCGGCTCAAGCAGCGCGACGTGATAGAAGACATCCTGGCCGGCCGCGACGCGCTGTGCGTGATGCCCACCGGTGCCGGCAAGAGCCTGTGTTACCAGCTGCCGGCCGTCGCGATGGGCGGGCTGTGCGTGGTTGTGTCGCCGCTCATCTCGCTCATGTCCGATCAGGTGCGGCAACTGCGTGCCAAGGGCATCCCGGCCACGTTCCTGAATAGCTCGATGACGCCGTTCGAGATGCGTTCCGCGCTCGAAGAGATCGAAGCCGGCTTTGACGGGCTGCTCTACGTCGCGCCCGAACGGTTCGTGATGCCCAGCTTCGTGTCGCTTTTGCGACGACGTGGCGTGGCGATGCTGGCCGTCGATGAAGCCCACTGCGTTAGCCAGTGGGGCCATGACTTCCGGCCCGAATACAGCCAACTTGGGCGCTTCCGATCCGAGATCGGCGACCCTGTCACTGTCGCGCTCACCGCTACCGCCACCGACGACGTGCGGGCCGACATCTTACAGCTCCTGCACCTGCGCGAGCCGAGCATCACCATTACCGGTTTCGATCGGCCCAACCTGTCGTACGAATCGGTTCGCTGCAAGAGCACGGCCGACCGCGACGAGGTGCTCCGCCGCCTGCTCAACGGCGAAGACGGCAGCGCGATTATCTACTGCTCGACTCGCAAGGCCGTCGATGAACTTGCGCCGCGCATCCGCCAGCAACTGTCCGGGCGAACCGTCGTCGGCTACCACGCCGGCATGGACCAGACGCTCCGTGCCGAGTCGCAGGACGCGTTCATGCACACCGACCGTGCGATCGCCATCGCGACCAACGCGTTCGGCATGGGCATCAACAAGCCCGACGTCCGGCTGGTCGTCCACTACAACCTGCCCGGAACGATCGAGGCGTATTACCAGGAAGCCGGCCGGGCTGGGCGCGACCGACTGCCGGCGCGGTGTGTGCTGCTCTATCACCATCGCGACCGCGAGACGCAGCAGTTTTTCATCTCCAAGATCGGCGAAGACAACACCGAAACCGATCCCGCCCGCATTCGCGAACTGAAAGAACACGCCGAGCAGAAGCTCGACCTGATGGTCCAATACGCGGCCGGCTTCCGCTGTCGGCGGCAGATGATCCTCGACTACTTCGGCGACGAAACCGAAGTGCAGGACTGCCAGTGTGACGTGTGCAGCCGGGGCGGCGAGCTCGACGAAAGTGCCACGCTCGACGAAGCGACGACCACGCTCGTGCGGCAACTGCTCAGCGGCATCGCCCGGTTGAACGGACGCTTCGGCATCACGGCCGTCGCGGAGCTTCTATCGGGCGACAACACCGACCGCGCAGCGCGGGCAGTGGGCGCAGTGGAGCACGTTCGGGCTTCTGAAGGTGCACTCGCCGAAATCGATCATCAACATGCTGCGCCGGTTGATGGAAGCGGGTCTCGCGAAGCAGACCGATCCGGATCGAAACTTCAGGCCCGTCGCGGAACTGACGCGTGCGGGCATTCTGGTGATGAAGGGCGAACGCAAGCCGCCCGGCACGCTGGCCGGGTTGCTCGCGAGCGAGACGGCTTCGTCGAAGCCCGCCAAGTCCAAACGCTCGACCGACAAGGCCGACGAATCGATCGAACTCGGCGCCGACGGCCAGGAACGTTTCGAGCGTCTGCGTGCCGCGCGTTTGAAGATCGCGCGCGACAAGGGTGTGCCGCCTTACGTGATCTGTCATGATCGCACGCTGAAGCTCATCGCGGCCGCCGTGCCGACGACGGAGGGCGAACTGAGCAAGGTCAAAGGCATGGGGCCGATGAAAGTGAAGCTGTATGGCGATGCGCTCATCGCGGCCGTCACCGGCGATGCCGTGCCGGGCGACATGCGCGTGGTGTACGACGAGCCGCTGGCGGGGGACGTGGAGGGTTGAACGTCGAGTGTCGATTGTGGAATGTCGTTCCACACCGTCGTCCATCGACATTTCACAATCGACAATCCACAATCGACCATCGACCTTCAACGAACCATGACCGCCGCCTTCGTCAGCTCGCCGCGTTTCGTCGAACACGACACCGGCCCCGGCCATCCCGAGCGTGCCGATCGCATCCGTGCCGTGCATCGCGCCGTCCGCGAAGCGGGCCTGATCGACTCGCCCGACCCGTTTCCCGATTTCGAACTGAATCTTGGCATCACAAAGCAGAGCGAGATCAAGTACGCCGAACTCGTGCCAACGCCCGCAACCGAAGCGAACATCCTGCGCGTTCATCCGCAGCGCATGATCGATCACGTGAAGCGATTCTCGGCCGCCGGTGCGGTGCTCGATCAGGGCGATACGACAACCTGTCCTGCCAGCTTCGAGATCGCACTCCTGAGTGCCGGCAGCGCGATCACGGCCGTCGATGCGGTGGTGAAAGGCTGCTATCAACGTGCCTTCAGCGCTGCGCGTCCGCCGGGCCATCACGCCGAATATCAGCGGCCGATGGGCTTCTGCCTGTTCAACAACATCGCGATCGCGGCCCGTCACGCGCAGTTCACGTACGACATCGAACGCATCGCGATCGTCGACTTCGACGTCCATCACGGCAACGGCACGCAGGACGTGTTCGAAGACGACGGCACGGTGCTGTTCATCAGCCTCCACCAGCACCCGGACACGCTCTACCCGAACAGCGGCTACGCCCACGAGGTCGGCAACGACGCCGGCCGCGGTACGACGGTGAACCTGCCCATGAACCCCGGCAGCGGTGACGACGAGTACGCGGACGTGTTCGACCGCGGCGTGCTGCCGGCGCTCGATCGCTTCAAGCCCCAACTGCTGCTGGTCAGCGCCGGCTTCGACGCCCACATCGACGACCCGCTGGCCGCGATCAATCTGACCGACGATGGCTACGAGATGATGACCCGCACGCTGGTGCAGGCCGCAAACCAGTACGCTGGTGGAAAGATCGTTAGCGTTTTGGAAGGCGGCTACAACCTGAGGGCGCTGGGGCGAGGGGTCGTGCGGCACATGCGGGCACTCGCTCGCTAACCCTCGCCGGAACGTCTGCGGCGCATCGCGTACTTCGCGAAGTCAAGCAGCCCCGCGAAGCGGTACGACTGGTCGATGTACTTCTCGATCACGTAGAACGCGAAGTAGTAGGTCCGGCAGAAGCACCAGATCCCCAGCGCGAGCAGCGCCGCCAGTCGCCACGACGGGTGTTCGAGCAGGATGATCGTCACTGCGATCAGGCCACTCAGGAGCAGCAGGGCGGCTTTCAAATACATCAGCGACGGATGCTTCAGATCACCCATTGGTCGTGTCTCCGTTTCGGAGATCGTATCATCGCGCCGATGCGGACTGATATCGAAGCCGCCCGACAACGCATTGAGGCGACGCGAGCGTTTGTGCCCGGCTACATTGCGGCGACGCCAACGCTCGCCCGTTTCGGTCGGCATGCGGCGTTGCTGATGCACGGCTCGACCACGTTTGGTTTCGCCGACGCCTGTGCCGACTTGGACGTGTGGATGGTAACGCCGGCCGACGAATCGGAACTTGAGCGTCTACCGACGCGGTTCTTCGAGTTCAAGATCGACGGCGCGAAGGGGCACCTGACACTGGAGTCGGCGCGGTCGATGGACACTCGCGTGCGGGGCGGCGATCTGCCGCTCATTTACGAGCTTCGGCATGCCGTCGTCTTCGGGGACGAGGGGCTGCTGGAAGACACGCTTTTGCTGGCGAAGCGACCGATGAGCGACGCATTCCGCCGGGCGCGGTTCATGTATTACTACGTCGAAATGCGCAGCGAGCATCGCGCGATCGACAACCCGATCGATCGTGGTGACTCGGTCGCGATGCTGCTGGCGATCGGCAAGACGCTCGAACGCGCCCTACAGGCGTCGATCGTGCTGGACGGCGAGGCGTTCCCGTACGTGAAGTGGCTGGACTGGGCGTCAAAGCAGACGCCGATGGGACAGGCGGTCGCGCCGCACGTTGCGGAGGTGCTGCGGTGTTTGGCCGCCGGTGTGCTGCACGTGGCGGGGCCGGAATGCGACCATCCGCTGACGCACGTGTTCAAGGCCATTCGCTCGGTACTGGTCACGCGAGCGATGGAATGCGAAATCAACGAGCCGTGGCTGCGCGAGTGGTGGCTGCACATCCCGCAGGCGCGGGCGGCCGGACTGGTTCCGTGGGCGTGAGTAGATGCAACACGGGCCGGCGTGCGTAGACTATCCCCATGCCCATCGTCGATGCACACCTGGATCTGGCCTATAACGTCGGTCGCGGCCGAGATGTGACGAAGCCGGCGCGCGAGCAGCCGATCGCGGAGAACGAAATCGCGACCGTCGGCTTTCCCGATCTGCGGGCGGGTGGCGTCGGACTCGTGTTTGCGACTGTTTTTTGTGGGCCCGACTCGCCCAAGCATCGCGGGTATCGCAACCCGCAAGAGGCGTACGAGCAGGCGCTGGTGCAATTCGATCAGTACGACGCGTGGTTTCACGTTCGCGAGTTGACGCCCTGGACGGGTCGTGTGAGCGAGACGGATCGATCGGTCGTGCAAGCGCTGATCCTCCTCGAAGGCGCTGAAGCGATCCGTACGATCGAAGACGCACAGGCGTTCTACGATCGCGGCATGCGTGTGGTTGGGCTGAGCTGGCAGAAGACGCGTTACGCCGGCGGCACTTCGACGCCCGGGCCGCTCACGGATGAAGGGCGTATGCTGGTGCGCGAACTCGATCGGCTCGGCGTTCTGCACGACGCCTCGCATCTGGCCGAGCGAAGCTTCTGGGATCTGCTGCACGCGACGGATCAGCGTGTGGTGGCGTCGCACAGCAACTGCCGATCGATCGTCGGCCGTGATCCGAACGAGCGGCATCTGACCGACGCGATGATCCGCGAGATCGTCGCGCGTGGCGGCGTGGTGGGCATCAACTTCTTCGACCGTTTCCTAATGCCGTTCGCCGAGTACGGAAAGCGCCGTTGCAACTTGGAGGATGTTGTCGCCCACGTGAAGCACATCTGCGACTTGGCCGGCTCCGATCGCTACGTCGGCATTGGCACCGACATGGACGGGGGTCTTGGCCGCGAGCAGATTCCTGGGGAGATTGAAACGTCCGAGCATCTGTCCCGTGTCGGGGAGGCGCTGCGCAAGGCGAATTTCTCCGACGAGGCGATCGACCGCTTCATGGGCGGAAACTGGATTCGGATTGCGCAGACGCTGGCGCCGATCACCATCAAGGATTCGCTCATTTGACGAGACATGGACTTCCGGCCCGCACAAGTCGCCGACGTCGACGCGATGCTGCCCATGATCGAGCAGACGTCGCGGTTCCACGCGCAGCTTGACCCGGCCCGCTTCGCGACACGCGACGGATTTCTGCCCGGCTACGGCCGATGGGTGCGCGGGTTGATCGGGTCAGGCCGCAGTGCGGTGTTCGTTGCCGAGCATGAGTCGAAAGTGGTTGGGTTCATCATCGCGACCATTGAGCAGGGCATCCCGATCTACGTCGTTCATGAGTTTGGCTACGTGCATGAACTGTGGATCAAGCCGACGTATCGCAACGAAGGCGTCGCACGGCAACTGGTGACGCTGGTGATCGAACGCTTCGCCGAGTTGAAGGTCAGTCAGATTCGATTGGAGATCGCGGCGGGCAACGATGCGGCATTGGGACTGTTCGAGAGTGCGGGGTTTCGGCTCACGACGCGAGAGATGCTGATGGAGTTGCCGGGGGGCGTGATTGGTTCGTGTTCTTGACGCTCGGAGCGCGGCCCTGCGGGCAGCCGCTAAACGACTCGCCGTTCACGACGCCTGCATTTCATCTGCGTTCATCCCTGTGTCTGATCCTCAGCAATTCCCCTGCGGTGTCCTAAAACGCACGACGGCACGGACCCTCCGCGATCCGTGCCGCCGCGCAAATTGTGTTATCTCAGGAGTCTTGTTCAGGCGTTCTGTAGGGCTCGGCCGGTGCGATCCTGACAGCGGGCCAAGGTGCGTTCCAGCAGGTTCACGGGCGGTTCGTGGTCGGGAGCGGCGTCGATCAGGCGCATCAGGCGGTTGACGGCGTCGATGCGGTCGACGTCCAAAGCGCGAACGCCGCTGGAACGCAGCTCGCTGGTGCTGACTCTGCCGAGCATGAGGTCTACAACCAGACCGTCTTCGTTGGCGATAGCCATCGCGTACTCCGTCGTCGAAATGACCGAATCATTCACACGAACAACGTCCGAAAAGCCGGAAGCATTGCCGTGAAGAGCTGTTTCGGAATCTCAAACCTTCAGTCGCCGACCCGTCGCGAAGTGCCGAGGGGAATTGAAACGGAAAGCCTCTGCGGGTCGGGCTGATATGTCAGTTAAGAATATATCGGCTGATTCTGCCGATTGCTAGGGCAATTCGTCCCGCCCTGCGACAGTTGGGCTGGAACTGCCCCGCGACGCCCGCATAATCGTTCCTATCGGAACCGTGCCACATGGCATCTCTGTGCGGTTCCGCGGTTTACGGGCCCAACTCGCACGGACAGCTGACCGATGACTCCTCAGGGAGCGCTCGCGTCGCGTCGCGTCGCGCAAGCCCGGCTGTTGGTTTGTTTTCAGGGTGAAGGGCGATGTTGCAGTCGAACCAGGAAACCACTTCGTCCGGCCCCGCGCCGTCCGTTTCGCGCTATCGCTGCCGCTCGTGTGACGCGCCGCTCGTTCACACCTTCGTCGATCTGGGCACCAGCCCGCTGTGCCAGCGCCACGTGACGCCGGCGCGCTTCGATCACGCCGAGCCGATCTATCCGCTGCACGCCTACGTGTGCGACAAGTGCTGGCTCGTGCAGTTGCCCGCGTACGTGGCGCGCGAAGAAGTCTTCGACGGCGAGTATGCCTACTTCAGCAGTTACTCCGACAGTTGGCTCGACCATTGCCGGCGCTACGTCGATCAGATGACGACACAGTTGTCGCTGAGCTCGGGCAGTCGCGTCGTCGAACTCGCGAGCAATGACGGCTACCTTCTCCAGTACTTCGTGAAGAAAGGCATCCCGGTGCTGGGCGTCGAGCCGACCGCGAACACCGCGGCCGCGGCGCGCGAGAAGGGGGTGAACTCGCTCGTGAAGTTCTTTGGCCGCGAGACGGCACGCGAAGTCGCCCGCGACTTCGGCCCGGCCGACCTCATTCTGGGCAACAACGTTCTCGCCCACGTGCCCGACATCAACGACTTCGTCGCCGGCATCAAGCTCGCGCTTAAGCCTCATACTGGCACGGTGACGATCGAGTTTCCGCACCTGGTTGAGCTGATGAAGCACAACCAGTTCGATACGATCTACCACGAACACTTCAGCTACCTGAGCTTCACGGCCGTGCGGACGATCTTCGCGCGCCACGGCATGACGCTGTTCGACGTCGAACGCCTGCCCACGCACGGCGGCAGCATCCGTATCTACGCCAAGCACGACGACGATGTCCGCCCGATCTCGCCGCGCGTTGAAGCGATGCTGAAGGACGAACGCGACTTCGGCATCACCACGCTGAGCGCCTACGCCAGCTTTGCCGAGCAGGTGCGCGAGACGAAACGCAAACTGCTGGCCTTCCTGATAGAAGCCAAGCGGCAGGGCAAGCGCATCGTCGGCTACGGCGCGCCCGGCAAGGGCAACACGCTGCTGAACTACTGCGGCATTCGCACGGATTTCATCGACTACACGGTCGACCGAAACCCGCACAAGCAAACCAACTTCCTGCCGGGCTCGCGCATCCCGATCCATGCGCCGGAGCGCATCCTGCAGGACAAGCCTGATTATGTGCTGATTCTCCCATGGAACCTGCGCAAGGAAATCAGCGAACAGATGAAAGCCATTCGCGCGTGGGGCGGCAAATTCGTTGTGCCGATCCCGAGTGTCGAGGTGTTTTGAGAAGGAGAGTTGGTAGTTCGAATTTGGTAGTGCGGATCGACTGGATGTCTTCACTACCAACTGGCAACTACCAACTAGAAAAGCATGAAAGTCGTTATCTTCTGCGGCGGGCAAGGCCTGCGCCTTCGCGAGTACTCGGAGAACACCCCCAAGCCGATGGTGCCGGTCGGACATCGGCCGATCATCTGGCATTTGATGAAGTACTACGCGCACTACGGCCACAATGAGTTCATCCTCGCGATGGGCTACCGCAATGACGTCATCAAGGACTACTTCCTCAACTACAACGAGTGCCTGAGCAACGACTTCGTCCTCAGCGGCGGCGGGCGCGACCTGAAGCTGCTCAGCAGCGACATCGACAACTGGAAGATCACCTTCGTCGACACGGGCACCAACGCCTGCATCGGCCAGCGTTTGCAGGCGGTCCGCAAACACCTCGGTAACGACGAGATGTTCCTGGCCAACTACGCCGACTGTCTGACCGACGCACCGCTGCCGCCCATGGTCGACATCATGAAGCAGGACCCGAACAAGCTGCTGAGCTTCATCAGCGTTCGGCCCAGCTACAGTTTTCACTGCGTGAAATGGGACCAGACCGGCAAGGTGCACGACCTCGTCGATTCAGGCGTCAGCGACATCTGGATCAACGGCGGTTACATGGTGCTGCGGCAAGGCATCTTCGATTACTTCGAGAAGACCGACGACATCTTCCCGACGGTCGCCCGCAAGCTGGCCAAGGCGAATCGCCTCGGCACGTTCGTGCATGACGGCTTCTGGGCGTGCATGGACACGTTCAAGGAAAAGATGACGCTCGACGACATGGACGCCAAGGACGCCGCTCCGTGGCAAGTGTGGAAGCGCGAACCGAGCACGAGAGCGAAAACCGCATGATCGTCTGGAACGGCTTCCAATCGGTTCAGCGCCTGCTCTGCCTGGGTGCTCACTCCGACGACATCGAAATCGGTGCCGGCGCGACGATCCTGCGCCCCTGAAGCTCAATCCGAAGATCGAAGTGAAGTGGGTCGTCTTCAGTGCCATCGGCGCACGCGAAGAAGAAGCACGCAACAGTGCGAAGGACTTTCTAGCCACTTGCGGCTTAGCGTCTGCGATCCAAACTCACACCTTCAAAGACGCAAGATTCCCCGAGCAACAACCCCAGATCAAAGACGCGTTCGAAGGTTTGAAGGCGTTCAATCCGGACCTCGTCTTGACCCACAAGCAGGACGACCGGCATCAGGACCATCGGGTCGTGAATGAGCTGACGTGGAACACCTTCCGCAATCACGCGATATGGGAATACGAAATCCCCAAGTGGGACGGCGACCTCGGCCGGCCCAATCTGTACGTGCAGGTGGACGCGGAGCACGTCGAGCGCAAGTGCGAACTGCTGATGAAGCATTTCGGCACGCAGCGCAGTAAGCACTGGTTCGATGCCGAAACGTTCAAAGGACTGATGCGGCTGCGCGGGCTCGAGAGCAACACCCGTTATGCCGAGGCGTTTGTGGCGAAGAAGGTCGTGGTTTGAACGAAGATAAGGACGCTGCCTCGTGACGTTCGATCAACTCAAATCCTTGTACGCGGGTAAGCGCGTCTTCCTCACGGGCCACACTGGCTTCAAAGGCGCGTGGATGCTGCCGCTGCTGAAGCACCTCGGCGCAACTACGCTGGGCTACGCGCTCGCGCCGGAGACGACGCCGTCGATGTTCGACCTGCTCAAAGGCGAACAGCTTTGCGAATCTGTCTTTGCCGACCTGCGCGATCGCGCGACGCTCACCAAGACGCTCGTCCGCTTCAAGCCAGACGTCGTCATGCACTTCGCCGCGCAGTCACTCGTACGTCGAAGCTACCGCGACCCGATCGATACGTTCGAGAGCAACATCCTAGGCACGGCCAACGTGCTCGAAGCGGTTCGCCAATACGACGGGCGCTGCGCGATCGTGGCGATTACGACCGACAAGGTCTACGCCGAAAGCGGTAAGGCCGGCTACGCGTACGTCGAGGCGGACAAGCTGGGCGGCTGGGATCCGTACAGCACGAGCAAGGCCGCCTGCGAGATCGTCGCGGAGGGCTATCGACTCAGCTTCTTCC
Source organism: Tepidisphaeraceae bacterium (assembly GCA_047600945.1). Lineage (GTDB taxonomy): Bacteria > Planctomycetota > Phycisphaerae > Tepidisphaerales > Tepidisphaeraceae > JASGKC01. The sequence goes on from JASGKC010000001.1 coordinate 1,674,533, forward strand.
ACCCGCGCGACCATGCGAAGCACGGCAAGGCGCTGGCGACCGCACGCGCCGGCAACGTCATTGGCGGCGGTGACTGGTGCGAAGATCGGCTCATCCCCGACGTCGTCCGCGCCATGAGCCGCGGCGAATCGGTGCGCCTGCGCAATCCGCGCTCGGTTCGACCGTGGCAACACGTTCTCGAGCCGCTCACGGGCTATCTGACGCTCGGCGCGAAGCTGATGGCCGAGCCAACGACGTTTGCCGAGGGCTTCAACTTCGGGCCCGACGAGAATGACGTGCTGGAGGTCGAGACGGTCGTCCAACTCGCGCTGCGGGCGTGGGGCAGCGGCAGGTACCACGTCGATGTCGACTCGAATGCCCCGCACGAAAGCGCGTATCTCAAGATCAACTCCACCAAGGCCAAGCAGCGGCTTGGCTGGACGCCGCGCTGGGATGCTCGCATGGCCATCACGAAGACGGTTGAATGGTACCGGCATGCGATGAGCGATCCGCTCGCGTACACGAATGAGCAAATCCGCGGCTACTTCGATCGTTCGTAATGGTCCTCACGCCCACCATCCTCCGCGGCTGCTACGTGATCGAGCACGACCCACGCGCTGACGATCGCGGCTTCTTCGCACGCACGTGGGACCGCGAGGCGCTGCTGGCGAAAGGTCTCGATGCGGGCATCGCGCTGATCGCGACGACGTACAACAAGCAGGCCGGCACGCTGCGGGGGATGCACCTACAGGTCGAGCCCTTCGCCGAGACGAAGTTCGTCCGTGTCACGCGCGGCAGCATCTTCGATGTGGCCGTCGACCTTCGGTCCGGCTCGCCGACGTACCTGAAGTGGCATGGCGAACTGTTGAGTGCCGACAATCGCCGGCAGTTGTACATTCCCAAGGGCTGCGCACGGCTATCTCACGCTCGAAGACGACAGCGAACTCAGCTACGTGCTGAGTGCGCCGCACAGCCCGGAATGCGCGAAGGGCTATCGCTACGACGATCCGAAGTTCAACATCGCTTGGCCGGGCGAAGTGAAGGTCATTCACTCGCGTGATGCCGGCTACCCGCTGCTGTGACCACCGCCCCGACCAACCTCGGCCCCGAGATGATGGCGCTGGCCACGCGGCTTTACCCGATCTGCCGCAGCATCACCGGCGACGGCCTGCGGCAGACGCTGCGCATCATCGGCGAGCACATTCCGCTGACGTACACCGAAGTGCCCACCGGCACGCTCGCGTTCGACTGGACGATCCCGAACGAATGGAACCTGCGTCGGGCGACCCTGCGCGGACCCGATGGAATGGTCATTGCAGACACCGACGTCCACACGCTGCACGTCGTGAATTACTCCGAGCCGATGCGCGGCACGTTCACGCTCGAAGAGTTGAAGACGCACCTGTTCTCGCTGCCCGACAAGCCGGGCGTCATTCCGTATCGCACCAGCTACTACTCGCGTACGTGGGGCTTCTGCCTGCGCGACGACGTGCTTCGGACACTGCCGGAAGGCAAATACGAAGTCGACATCGACACGACATTGCAACCCGGATCGCTTACGTATGCCGAATGCGGGGTGAAAGGCGAATCCACTGACGAAGTGCTGTTCGGCTGCCACTGTTGCCATCCGTCGCTGGCGAATGACAACCTGAGTGGCATTGTCGTTGCGACGGGGCTGGCGACGTGGCTGCGCTCGCGCGAGACCAAGCCGCGCTTCACGTATCGATTCCTTTTCAATCCCGGCACGATCGGCTCGATCGCCTGGCTGAGTCGAAATGTCGAGACGACGAAGCGCATCCGGCACGGCCTGGTCCTGAGCTGCCTCGGTGATGCCGGGGGGATGACCTACAAGAAATCGCGGCGGGACGATGCGGAGATCGACCGAATCGTGCGGCAGGTGCTCGGCGCAACGGGCAATGCTCACACGGTCGTTGACTTCTCCCCGTACGGTTACGACGAACGCCAGTATTGTTCGCCTGGTTTCAACCTGCCCGTCGGCGTGCTGATGCGGACGCCCAACGGCAAGTATCCCGAGTACCACACGTCGGCCGACAATCTGAACCTTCTAAAAGAGTCGGCCCTGCTCGATTCGCTGACCACGCTCAAGCGGGTGGTCGAGGTGATCGAAGGCAACCGCACTTACGTGAACACCAGCCCATTCTGCGAGCCGCAACTCGGCAAACGCGGGCTCTACTCGAACATGGGCGGCTCGAACAAGCCGCCGGGCTTTGAGATGGCGTTGCTGTGGGTGCTGAACCAGAGCGACGGTGTGAACGATCTGCTCGCCATTTCTGCTAAGTCCGGCCTACCCTTCGAAACGGTGCGGATTGCTGCGGACCGGCTGCTTGCGGCCGACCTGTTACGTCTGAGTTGAATTCGTGGTAAAGCCCCTGATCGGACATAAATGTCTGATCTGCATCGATTAAGCAGCATCCCTGTACCTGCTAACAACTCTCCCGCGACGATTTGCCCATTTGTGTTTTCTTTCACAATGCCGATGCTCTTTTAACCGGACAGTTTTATCCGATGATTGGACATCGACGGATCGGATTGGTCGGACAAAGGAGCAGATCGAGATGTGGGCTGACACCATGAACATCGTACCCGGCCTGCTGGCCGAGGCGGCCACGACGCATGCGGCTACTTCGCCCGCGACGGCGCCCGCCTCCACCAATTGGCTGGTGGACCTCTTTATCAACGCGCACGGCACCGCCAGCGTGGCGCACTCCGTGCTCATCCTGATGGTCGTTAGCGCGATTGGCATCGCGCTAGGCCACCTGAAGTTCAAGGGCATCAGCCTTGGCATCGCCTGGGTGCTATTCGTGGGCCTTGCGGTTTCTGCGCTCAAAGTGGAAGTGAACGCCGAGGTGCTCGAATTCCTCCGCGACTTCGGCCTGATCCTGTTCGTGTTCACGATCGGCATGCAGGTCGGGCCGGGCTTCTTCGCCTCCCTCCGCAAGAGCGGCCTGCCCCTGAACCTCGCGGCGGCGGCGATCGTGCTGTCGGGCGTGGTTGTCACTGTCATCTGCTACTTCGTTGCCTTCAAGCACGATCCGACCAAGCTCCCGCAATCGGTCGGTCTGTTGACCGGCGCCGTCACCAACACGCCGTCGATGGGTGCTGCGAAAGAAGCGCTGGTCACGATGAAGTATCCGACCGGCTCGGGCTCGCTTCTCACGCAGGCGTACGCGATCGCGTATCCGCTCGGCGTGTTCGGCGTGCTGGCCGCGATGATCGGCATTCGGCTGATCTTCGGCATCGACGTCGCTCAGGAGCAAAAGCAACTCAGCGCCGCTCACAAGCATCCCACGCTCGATGTAACCAACCTGGAAGTCATCAACCCTGCCCTCGCCGGTCGCAAGCTGGGCGACGTGCCGACGCTCTCCAACAGCGGTGTGGTCGTCACGCGTCTGCTCCGCGGCAAGCAGGTTGAAGTGGCCGACGACGACGCGGTGCTTCAGCCCGGCGACGTGCTGACGGCCGTCGGTCCGGCCAAGGCTTTGGCGGCATTCGAGTTGATCGTCGGCAAGCGGACGCATGTCGACGCCCGCGCTGTGACGAGCGACATTGACGTCCGTCGCATCCTTGTCAGCAACAAGCATGCGGTCGGTCCGACGATCGAGGAACTGAACCTTCGCGATCGGTTTGGCGTGCAGTTGACCCGCATCGTCCGCGCGGGCTTTGAATTGCCCGTGACGGCCGACAGCCGGTTGCAGTACGGCGACCGCGTGGCCGTCGTCGGCGATCGTGACGCGCTCCCGGCCGTCGTGAAGGAACTGGGCGACTCGCTCAAGGCGCTCGACAAGCCATTGCTCGCCCCGATTTTGGTCGGCATCGCGTTGGGAGTGATCGTCGGCAGCATCCCGATTGCGATGCCCGGCCTGCCCGCCCCGATGAAGCTCGGTCTGGCCGGCGGCCCCCTGGTGATCGCGCTGCTGCTTTCCCGTCTGTACAAGATCGGGCCGCTCGTGTGGTACATGCCCAGCGGCGCGAACTACTTCCTGCGCGAACTGGGCATCGTGCTGTTCCTCGCCTGCGTGGGCCTGAAGAGCGGCGGGAACTTTGTGGAAGTGTTCCGAGCCAACGGTGCGCTCTGGCTGCCGCTGGGCTTTGCGATCACGTTCATCCCGGTGATGACGGTTGGTGTCATCTGCCGGGCTGTGTTCAAGATGAACTACATGACGCTGGTCGGCCTGATGGCCGGCAGTATGACCGATCCGCCAGCACTCGCCTTCAGTCAGCAGGTGACCGGCTCGGACGCGCCGACGGTCAGCTACGCCACGGTCTATCCGCTGGTGATGCTCCTGCGAATCCTCACCGCGCAGCTGATTGTCCTTCTGCTCGGCCACGCGGTCTGACCGCAACAACATTCTCTCCCCGAAGCATCGAGCCGGCGTTCAACAGCGCCGGCTCGGTGTGTTTTCGGGGGACAGTGTATGGGTGCCACGGCATCGGTAATCCGTTGCCGTGGGACGCAATTAAGTAGGAACACTGCTGGATGGCTGAATGCGTGCCACGGCTAGCGAGTACGCAAGCCGTGGCATCCGGGCACACGTGGCGCATTGGTCGGAGCCGTGCCCCATTCGTGCCGTGCTATTCCTTCTGCGACGTCTGCGTCGCCGGCGCCGTTGAGATGCGTGTCGTCGGGCCGTCGGGGAGTTCGGGTTTTTCGACGATATCGGCGACCTCGCCACGCAGCGTCTGCTCGACCCAGGAACGGATCGAGCCGTCAGCGATGTAGCGGTAGAAATCGCGGCCGGGGCACACGGTCTGACCAGGCGCGGCATCACGGTGGCCACGAATCGTTGCGGGATCGAGCTTCAGGTCGGTGCAGAGTTTCGCGATCAACAGAACGGTCGAGCGCAGCTGTTCGGTCGAGACACGCTGCTCCTCGAAGTTGCCCATCAACTCGATGTTGAGCACGCCGGACAGGTCGTACTTGGTGTTGCTTTCGGGCTGGTAGTGCCAGTCGCGACCTTCGAAAACTCGGCCGTCGGGTGCGATGATGTAGTGGTAGGGGACGTCGGGCCACTTCTTTTCCGTCTGGCTGAACTTCTGGAGGCCGCGCATCGAGTTGAACGGATCGGTGCCCGGCTTCCAGAGCGTGCCGGCGTGATGGATGGTGATGAGCTTGGGGACCTGCTTCCACGCCTCCGGCATCGGCTGAGGCTTCGAGCCCCACTCGTCGCGCGTAACGACCGTGAGTGCCGGCTGCGGGGCCGCGCTTGGCTTGGTTGCGGCAGCGCATCCGACAAGCAACGCACAGACGCCCAGAACGAGAAGTCGCTTCATGGTCCATCCACTTTGAGATTGCACGCACGACCCGCCGCGGATCACAGCTCCGCGAATTCCATCGTCGGCTCACTGACGCTCTCGGGTACCGGCGGTGCCGCGACGCTGGCGAACGGCTCGCCCATTTCGCTGCGGATGACTGTAGCGTCAGTGCCGACCTCGCGGTCGAGCAGTTTCAGGTAGACATCCGCGTCACGCTTCGCGCCGACGACCGGGTCGACCGCCTTCGCGAAGCTTTGCGCCTTGTCCTGGAAGTTGACGAATGTGCCGTCTTTCTCGGCCCACATTGCGCCGGGCAGAAGCACGTCGGCGCGGTGGGTGAGGGCGTTGGGCAGCACGTCCTGCACCACGATCTGCACGTTCTTCAGGAAAGTAGGCACTTCGTTGATCCACGTGCTGAGGTAGCCGCCGACGATCCAGCCGGCGCGAAGCGATGTGCTGGCGCTGCGATTGAACTCGTCCCATGTGGTGTTCGGGCCGCCCAGTGATGCAATGACTTTCTCGACGCCTCGGCGGTTCGGCACCTTCTCGCCCTGGATGCGGAAGGTTTCCTTCTTTGTGTTCATGTTGTTAAACACGTCGTCGGCGGTTGTGGGCACGGGGCCGAGCACGAGCAACGCGCCGGGGTCGATGCTGCGGATGTACTTGCCGAGCAGGTGCGCCTCTTCGCTGGGCATCATCGGGCTGAGCACGGCAAACAAACCGGCGCCGGCCTTGCGGAGAATCCCGTCGGCCTGCGCAACGGCGTCTTTCCAACTCGTCTCAGCCAGCGCGCCGAAGTCTTTGCTCTTCGGCCGGACGATGCGGCGTTCGTCCGTCAGCACCTTGTACGCATGCCGCGTGTCGTTGCTGATCCACCATTGGTTCACGCCCGCGTTGTAGCGCGGCTTGATGCGGTGGATGACGTTCTCATTGTGATCGATCCAGATGTTCTCGCCGCCCGCGTCGACGGGGCTGATGCTCGCGGTGCGCTTGAGGAACCAGACGCGCTGCTGGAAGAGGAAGCTCTTGTCGAGCAGCGCGCCGACCGGGCAGAGGTCGACGACGTTCAGGCTGATCTTGTTGTTCAGCGGCTTGCCCGGGAAGATGTCGATCTCTTCCTTGTGGCCGCGACCGTCGACCATCAGTTCGGCGGTGCCGGCCACTTCACGGGTGAAGCGCACGCAGCGCGTGCACATGATGCAGCGGTCGGTGTAGAGCAGCACGTGCTCGCCGACGTTCTTCTTCGGGTTCTTGATCTTGTCTTCTTCAAACCGCGACTCGCTGCGGCCGTAGCCGTAGCTGTAGTCCTGTAGCAGGCACTCGCCGGCCTTGTCGCACACGGGGCAATCGAGCGGGTGATTGATGAGCAGGTACTCCATGACCTGCTTCTGGTTCGCGACCGCCTTGGTGGATTTGTTGCAGTGGACGACCATGCCGTCCTTGGGGGGCGTGTAGCATGACGGGACCAGCTTGGGCATGCCTTCGACTTCGACGAGGCAGATGCGGCACGACGCCGGTGCACTCAGGCCGGGGTGGTAGCAGTAGTGGGGGACTTCGACGCCGGCATCGAGGGCAGCCTGAAGGATGCTGCGCTGGTTAGTGAACTCGATCTCTTTCCCGTCCATCGTGAACTTCGGCATAAGGCGGGCGATTGTAGCGGTTTGGTGACCCGATTCACGCGCCGGCCCGGGTGATGACGCGGTTTCCACATAGGCGAGCAGAGAGCAACGAAGAACCCCCGAGCTTGTGGCCCGGGGGTTCTTGATTCGGATCGAGCGAGTGGCTCGATGTCAAAATCCTGACGAGTCGATTAGTGGAGGCTGGTCGTGTCCTTCATCGCCTTGTACGGGAGAAGGATGCTGTCGCTGGCCTCAGCGGGCGTCGAAGTGGCGAGGGTGCCACCGCAGTTCGTGCCGTTGTCCGTCTCCGAGCGACCCGTCGTCTGGTTCGCAGGAGCCAGGCGAGCGGTGTAGATGTTGTCCTTGTTCACGCCGGCGAAGGCGGTCGAGGCCCAATCTGCGTGGCCGTCACCGTACAGAACGTTCTGACCTTCCTTGTCGTGGTTGGTCGAGTTGGCGGCGCGCTGCTTGGAGGACGCGTCGTTCACAGCGGGGTAGCGGACGTTCGAGTCGCTGCCGCCAGCCGGGGTGGCGATGGTGCTGCCGGGGTTCTTGTCGGCGGCGATCGCGAATTCCGAAGTCAGGCGGGCGCTGTTCCAAGCGAAGCCAAGGCCAGTAGCCGAGGTGCCCGGGTACATGTTCTGGAACGAGTACGACAGGTTCTTATCGACACCCGTGGTGCCGTTCCAGTTCGTCCAGGCGTCGCCCTTCTGGAGGCCCGCACCGGCGGGAGCGTAGTCCCACTTTTCTTCAGAGCTGCTCGGGCAGGTGAAGACTTCGGCGGGCATGTCAGCCGTGCGGATCAGGAGGTAGAACGACGCGGTGACGTCGTTGTCGGCGGGCGGGTTGTTGCCCGTGGTGGCGGTCACCGTGACGGTGTTGGTCGCGGCGGTGCTCGTACGGCCGAACGTGTCGGCGTTCGACGAGGCTGCAACGACGTTACCGGCGTACGGCGTGCCCCAGGTCGGGGTGGCGTTACCGGCAGTCAGGAACATGATCGCGCGCGGATACTGACCGTTGTTCGCGGTCTCGTACACACGCAGAGCCGTGCCGATCTGCTTCAGGTTGCTGAGGCACTTGGCGCGGTTGGCCGTTTCACGGGCCTTGTTGAGCGACGGGAGCAGGATCGAGATCAGCAACGCGATGATGCCGATGACGACCAGCAGTTCGACGAGCGTAAAGCCCTTCGTGGTGCGCTTCATTGAAGAAGCTCCTTTCGGACAGTTCGTCCGGAGCCATCTTCCTGCGGGCTTTGGTCTTGATGCTTGCAGTCTTTCGTCAGCGCGACCCAACGATGATAGAGATGATTGCATCTTGAACCGGCACGAGGGCCGAATTCGATACAGGTCGCGTGTGCCAACGACTCGCTGCAAGGCTTCCGACGTTCAGCTTTAGGGAAGAAGGTGACGGACACTTGATACCCTGGCGAACATCGCCAAGGCTGGCGTACCCGGATGCGGTATTGGATGACGACCGGGCGCGTCCAAACGCTAAGAGAATCAACTCGGGAAGAACCCTGTTTCCTCACAAGGTCCACCCGCCACTACAGACGCCGCACACGAACTCAGGCAACACTCAAACCCTGGGCCGCATGGGGCGACTTTCGCCGATGCTACCGGCTGCACCGGTTCAGTCAATGAAAAACCGGGCAACCGACAGACGAAACACACCAATCGTTCACTTTTCAATCCCCGCTGACCCACACCTCTCGGACGCTGGGCTCCCATTAACACCGCACATTCTGACAATCGATTCATGCGTTCGATAGGCGTTCTACGTTAGAAGGCCTCAGAAGGTTTGTAAGTTGGTCAGGGGATGTCTTCGATTTCATTGATGACGTCATGACGCTGGGGCGTCAGGGGTCGTCACCCGAACGTGCGTCCGCTGCCACTCCTCCAGACGCTTGACCACCGACGGCGGCACGAGCGGGGCCAACTGTTTTGCGTCGCCTCCCAGCGTGATGACCTGCCGGATCAGGCTGCTGCTGGTCAGGGCGTACTGGTCGCCCGTCATGATGAAGACGGTTTCCACGCCGCCCACGGCGCGGTTGGCCAAGGCGAGTTGGAACTCGTAGCGCAGGTCGGACACGTCGCGAATGCCGCGCAGGATCGCCGTCGCCTTCGACGCCTTCACGAAATCCGCCGTCAGGCCCGTGTAGCTTTCGACGCGGGCGTTGGGCACGTCGTCCACCAGGCTGCGCACCATCTCCACCCGGTCTTCTAGACTGAACAACTCGCGTTTGTCGGGGTTCACGCCCACCGCGACGATGATCTCATCAAACAGCTTTCCGCCACGGCGGATGATGTCGAGGTGTCCGTTCGTGATCGGATCGAACTGCCCGGGAAACACGGCTCGGCGCGGCGCGTCGGTTGGCATGGCCGGAAGTCTAGCGGGAAGCTATCCCGAGTGGGAACCGGGTGGCCCAATCTGCTTCATGGCCCGACAGATGGACGCATGAAAATTCTCCATCTTGACGCCCGGCCTCGTTTTCCGGCATAACCTGCAACTGAACTGCCCCACGCGACGTCTGCCTGACAACGGTTCGGCCTCCACGATGCGACTGATGAACAACCTGAAACCTTCCCCCGGCCCGGGTGTTGCGGGCCGACTGATCGCTCTGTCGACACTGTCGGTCCTCGCGGCCGCATCGTCGGCTCGCGCCGACCTCGACCTGCGCACCATCCGCGCCTACCACGTCGGCAACAGTGTCACCGACACGATCACGTACACGTCACTCCAGCCGATGATCGCGGCCACGGGCAACACGTACGTTTATGGCCGGCAGACGATCGCGGGCACGCCGCTTTCGGGCATATGGGCGAACCCCAATAAGGGCTTCACCACCGCGCCGTACAACCACTACACCACGGCGCTGCCCAATTACACGTGGGATGCCGTCACGTTGCAGCCGTTTGACCGGATGATGTACGGCTTCCCCGACGCCGACCTGCCGGCCGTCCGGCAGTTCATCGATCTGACGCTCACCAATCCCGCGAACGCAGCCACGCAATTCTACATCTATGAGCGCTGGCCGCGCCGAAACGAAATCACCAATCCCGACGGCACAAAGAGCTACCCGGCCTTCGACTACCAGTACATGTTCGATCGTGCGTACACGCACATGAACTGGGGCAACAGCTTCGAGACCTACAACACGAACGAAACGCGCGACTACTTCACGCAGCTTCTGAAGCTGACGCGCGACAGCTATCCGAATCTCCAGAAGACGCCGCTCATGGTTCCCGTGGGCGACGTGCTCTACGAACTCGACAAGCGCCTGCGCACCGGCATCATCCCGGAGTGCCCGGACATCTCGGGCATCTACGTCGACGCGATCCACTTCGGCGACCTCGGTCGCTTCGCCGTCGGCACGACCTTCTTCGCCACGATGTACGCCACTGATCCGCACGGCATGAGTGCCTCCAGCTACAAGAGCACGCAGATTCACCCGGGGCAGGCTGCGAAGATCGAAGTCACCGACACCCGCTGGGTGAACCTCGTGCAGGACGTGGTGTGGGACGTCGTCCGCACACACCCATACGCGATCGGCGGCGCGCCGACGTACTCGATCGATGCCGATGGCGACTGGCTCAACCGCCTGAGCTGGACGCGCGGCGAGATTCCGAATTCGCCGACCGCCGTCGCGAAGCTTGGCTACTACAACAAGGTGCTGCGCACCGTGACGCTGAGCGACGATGTCAAGCTGGCCCAGCTTCAGATCGATAGTCCCAGCGGCTACGCGATCGCCGGGCCCGGCTCGCTGACGATTTCGCCGGCAACGGGCACGGACGCCATCACGGTGTCGGCCCGCACGCCGCCCGTGAATATCGGCTCGGCCGTCACGGTGCTGGGCGATTCCCGCCTCAGCCTCGCGACGGGCCAGCAAGTGTCGATCGCGGGCAAGCTGACGGTGACCGGCCGACACACGCAGTCGGGCGGCACGCTGGCTGTGAACGAACTCGACATGGGCTCGCTGCTCATCAGCACCGGCACCGTGAAGCTGACCGGAACGACCAGCACGCCCGCCAGTCGCGTGGGCGAACTGCGGATCGGTCGCGACGCCAAGTTCGACGTGGGCCTCTCGCAGATCATCGTCGACTACGGCGACGGCGATGTCAGCCCGATGATACGTCTGACCGCTGACCTCGCGGCAGGGCGGCTTTACAGCTCCCAACCCACCGGCCCGGACGGTGCAACGACGCTCGTGCTGGTCGACAACACCAACGCAGCCGTCGCAGTCTTCGGCGGCCACACCGTCGACAACACGGCAGTCCTGCTCGAACGCACGCTGGTCGGCGACGCGACCGCGAACCGTGCGGTCGATTTCTCCGACCTGCTCGCGGTCGCCAGCGCCATCCACGAAGGCGAAAACGCCGGCTGGCAGTCCGGCGACTTCAACGGCGATGGCGTCGTCGACGCGGGCGATGTCGGCGCCATTGAAGCGAACTACGGCTCCGTGCTCAGCTCTGACGGCGCGATCTCAGTTGATGCGACAGTCGCAGCGAACTTCTCAACGGACTGGGCGCTGGCGCAGTCGATCGTTCCTGAACCCACCGCACTCGCTGCAAGCATCATCGGTGTGACTCTCATTCTGCGCCGACGAGCACGATGAACGACGTAGTTACCAAAAGCCAAAGCCCCGGATGTGTATCCGGGGCTTCTTCATTTTCAAGATCAAGCTCGGGCTTGAGGGTGTCACACGCGTCGCTGCTTCTCGATTGCGCTTTCGAGCAACTTCAGATTCTTCAGGTTCGCCTTGAAGAACACGTCCGCCACGTCGCCGACGAGGGGCACCGCGCCGACGAGGAAGTCTGCACCGAGGTTCGCGAGCATGCGCGCCACCACCAGCTTGCCGAGCTTGTGTTTGCGCGCCAGGAAGACCGGATACAGTCCGATCCCGAAGCTGATGACGTCGCCTGCGACCGGCAGCAGGCCGACGATGGAATCCAGCCCGACCTTGACGCTGGCCAGTTCGAACTTCGCGTCCATCAGCTGCGCGATCTTCCTCGCGATCGCGAGGTCCTGTTCCAGCGACGAGCGAGTTCCGGCCCGGAACGCTTCAACATGTTGCACTGAGGGATTCATCGTCATGCGGAATCATACGCAATTGCCGCTCTCCAGTTCGCCACGATTGTTCTGGTTCGAAAGATCGATAGTCGTTGTAACGGACCCGGAACCTTTCGCGAGCGGCCGCGTCAGAGAGGGGCATGGGTACACGACTTCCCTTGCAGCAGTTGGACATCGCCGAGCCGTGTCACGAAGACTGGTCGAAGATGACCGGTGACGACGCCCGACGGTTCTGCGGTGTCTGCCAGAAGCATGTTCACAACCTTGGCGCGATGTCGCGCGAGCGGGCAAACGAACTGCTGGCCCAGCACGCCGGCGGATCGGTGTGCGTGCGTTTCTCGCCCGATCGAAACGGCTCGCCGATGACGCGGGACGACCTGACGGTCGCCTCGCGCGTGACGAACACGTTGCACTACGGGTACACGGTCCGCCGTCGTCGAACCTGGCCTTTCGCGACCGCGGCGACGATCGTGGCCGGACTGGTGTCGCTGCTGCCTTCGACCTGGCTTCGCGCCGGCATCCAACGAATGGGCCTCGTGGCACCCGCGATCGCGCCGTCGCCCACGCCGACGCTGATGGGCGATGTTGCAGTCGCGCCGACGACCAAGCCCACCACCGGACCGAGCACGGCTCCGACGACATCGCCTGTCGAGCTACCGCCTGTGATGATGGGTGCAGTCGCACCGCTTCCGCCGACCACCGCGCCTGCCGTAGTTGCTCCCGCCGAGATGGGGAGAGTCAGCCCGTTGTCGTCTTCTGGCCCGTGCCTGGATTGAATCCACTGCCACAGAAACAAAAGCGACATGGCACGGAAACCCGTGCCATGTCGCATTGATTTGTCTCGTTCGCCGATCGAAGCTCACATGTGCTTCACGATTGCCTGCCCGAACTCGCTGCACTTGAGTTTGGTCGCGCCTTCCATCATGCGGTGGAAGTCGTAGGTGACGGTCTTCGCGCCGATCGCCCCGTCCATGCCCTTGATGATCAGGTCGGCCGCCTCGGTCCAGCCCATGTAACGCAGCATCATTTCGCCCGAGAGGATGACCGAACCGGGGTTCACCTGGTCGAGGTTGGCGTACTTCGGAGCGGTGCCGTGCGTGGCTTCGAAAATCGCGTGGCCGGTGAGGTAGTTGATGTTCGCGCCCGGCGCGATGCCGATGCCGCCCACCTGGGCCGCGAGCGCGTCGCTGAGGTAGTCGCCGTTGAGGTTGAGCGTGGCGATGACGTCGAAGTCCTTCGCGCGGGTGAGGACCTGCTGCAACGTGATGTCGGCGATCGAGTCCTTGATAAGCAGCTTGCTCTTCCACTTGCCGCCGCCGTGCGTCGGGAGCAGCTTCAGCACGCTTTCGACCTCGGCGACGATCTTCTTCTGCTGATCCGGCGTCATCATCGTGAAGCCGGGGTCGATCATCTTCGCGTTGGCCTCGGCCGACAGGTTCGCGTCGGCGTCCTTGTTGCCCAGGATCCAGCTTTCGCGTTCGGTGACGACCTTGTCGCGGAAGAAGTTCGTCGCGACCTTGTAGCCCCAGTCCTTAAACGCGCCTTCGGTGAACTTCATGATGTTCCCCTTGTGCACAAGGGTCACGCTCTTACGCTTGTTCTGGATCGCGTATTCGATGGCGCTGTGGACCAGACGCTCGGTGCCGAGGTAGCTCACCGGCTTGATGCCGATGCCGACTTCCAACGCCACGTCGCGCTGCGGGGCGCCGATGCCTTCCAGCGTCTTCTGCCACGCGTCGCCGTTGGACTTCGTGCCGAAGCGAATTTTCTTGAAGTCCTTGGGGAACTCTTTTTCGATGAAGTCCAGGACCTTCTTCGCCTCGGGCGAGCCCGCCAGGAACTCAATGCCGGCGTAGATGTCTTCGGTGTTCTCACGGAAGATGACCATGTCGACGTCGCCCGGCTTCTTCACGGGCGAGGGCACGCCGTTGAACCAGCGGACCGGACGCAGACAGACGTACAGGTCGAGCAACTGACGCAGCGCCACGTTCAGCGAGCGGATACCGCCCCCGACCGGCGTGGTGAGCGGGCCCTTGATGCCGACGAGCAGGTCCTGGAACGCCTTGACGGTTTCGTCGGGCAGCCAGTTGCCGGTCTGGTTGAACGCCTTTTCGCCCGCGAGGACTTCCTTCCACTCGATCTTGCGCTTGCCGCCATAGGCCTTCTCGACGGCCTTGTCGAACGCGTAAACCGACGACTTCCAGATGTCCGGGCCGGTGCCGTCACCTTCGATGAAGGGGATGATCGGCGAATCGGGGACGTTGAGCTTTCCGTTCTTCAGGGTAATAGGCGTGCCGGCCATGGGCGTCTTGCTCCGCGGTTCGAAAGGGTTCCGTTGCCCGACCTTCCAGCAAATCGGGGCGAATGGGCGAGATTACCGCAAAGCCGTGGCGAAATGGAAGGGCCGAGGGGTTTTGGTAGTGGGTCAGTTTGAAATCTGGGCGCCACGGCATTGGTACTCCGTTGCCGTGGGACGCTTGCGAAAGCCGAGTCGCTCGACATTGGAGAGCGTTCCACGGCTAGCGAGTACGCAAGCCGTGGCACCCAAATCGAATCTGACCCACTACTGGGGTATCCACGGAGGGCATGAATCAGCAGGCCGGTGATCTGAGTTCCGACCGATTTGGCATACCGCCGCAAGTTTGGCGCTGTTACGCTGGCTTCGGTCGATTCGGGCGAAGGGAGCAGTATGCGTGTCCGTCGTGCCGCAGCGTTAGCGATTGTGATTGCCGGTCTGAGTGTGTCGACGGCGTTCGCCGCGGGATTCGATGACGACTTCAACGACGGTGTGATGGCCCCGCAGTGGTCGGCGATCATTGATTCGCCGGCGACGCTGTTGCTCAATGAGTCGTCGGGCCGGCTCAATGTGATCGCGAGCAGTCCGCCGCCGAATTCGGATGCGATCTACCTGTCGAACGGCAGCAGCGGCTTCAGGCTGTCGACCACGTCCGACTTCGATATCCGTGTCGACTATTCGTTCCTCGCGGCCACCGCGCCCGGCGCGTTCAACTCGGCCGTCGTGTTCGGTCTCGGCCGAGACTTGGACGGCACCGACTCCGCCGCTATCGGTTACGCCCGCGGCGCAACGCTCATCGGCTCGCTACCCTTCGCAGCCAACGGGCTGGTGGTCGCCCATCGCACGGACGATGTGCAGACCACCGACCTGTTCACGCTGAGCAACGCCGACACCGGTACGTTCGTGCTCCAGTACCACGCTGCCGGTGACGACCTCGCCTTCGGCCGCCTCGGCGAGACGCCGCTGTTCATTCTCAACGACACGGTCCGCACCGTATGGGGCGCGGACGACCTCTACGTCTCACTCGGCGGCCGCGGACAAGGCGCGACGATCAGCTCGGGCAACGCTTGGCTCGACAACTTCCAGATCGTCAGCGGCGTCACGGTCGTGCCGGAGCCGACGACGCTGGCTGCTGCCTCGGTCGCGCTGATCGCGCTCCGCAGGCGCGGGTGAATCACTGCGGCAATTCCCCGCCGCGCATCGGCCCGCTGGTTCTGCTACAACCGCGCGTGCGATGAGTTCACTGAACGATTTGAAGACGGTCGAAACGATCGCACGCGGCGCGGGCGATGTGATCCTGAAGCATTTCCGCAAGGTGCAGCGCCTAACCAAGACGCACGCCGCCACCAGCAACGAGGCCGTTACCGAGGCCGACCGTGAGAGCCAGCGGTTCATCGTCGCTGAACTGCGCAAGCACTTCCCCGCGACTGACGGCGTCATCGGCGAAGAGTCGGACGACGGCTCGTCCATCACGCTCGACGTCCGCGACCCCGCCGGGCGGAACTGGGTCATCGATCCGATCGACGGAACGAACAACTTCATCGCCGGCCTAGGCGGCTTCTGCGTCTGCATCGGCCTGCTCGAAGCGGGCGTGCCAACGCTCGGCGTCGTCTACGACGTGCTGGCCGGCAAGGTGTACCGGGCGGCGCGGGGCGTGGGCGCGTTCGTGAATGACCAAGTCATTGCCTGCCCGGCCGGCGGCATGCACGATGCAAGCGTGCTCTGCATGACGGCGAACCTCGTCGGCAAGGACGGCCGAACGCCCGGCTGGGCGGTCAAGTTGCTCGGCCAACTCACATGGAAAGTGCGCATCCTCGGCAGCGCCGCACTCGAAGCAGTGCTGGTCGCCGAAGGCGTGGCCGGTGCGGCGATTCAGGTGAACACGAAACTGTGGGACATCGCCGCCGCGGCGGCCATCGTGCTCGAAGCGGGCGGGACGATCACCGATCTCTCCGGGAACACACTTTTCCCGTTCGATCTGCGCAATTACGCCGGCCAGAAGATTCCATACCTCGCCGGCACGCACGACTCGCACGGCGACGTGCTTGAGTATCTCAAAGCGAACCCGTGAGGAATTGCGAATTGCCGATTTCGAATTGCGAATTGAGTTCGTGATGTCAGTGGCGTCGGTGGTCTGCGCGAGGCCTTGCGGCGCGTGGTTTGGAGCAGTGACTCGGGCACGGCGGCTCGCTCACTTGATGGAGGCGCATAGAATCTGCCCGATGGCCTTGTCGGAAAGCGAAATCTACGCGCGAATCGGTGATGAGGGATTCACCCGGCTGGTTGCGGCGTTCTATCGGCGCATCCCCACTGATGACATCCTGGGGCCGATGTACGAAAGCATGGGCGAGGATCTAGCGGCAGCGGAACGGCGGTTGAGGTTATTTCTCATCGGCCGGTTCAATGGTCCCCAGAGCTACCTGCTCGAACGGGGCCACCCCCGGCTACGCATGCGTCACGCGCCGTTCAAAGTCGATGTCGAGGGCGCCAAGCGGTGGCTGTCCCTCATGTCGGCCGCAATGGTCGAGGCCGAAATACCCGAGGATGTGGCGGCGGTCCTCTGGCCGTACTTCCAGAATACGGCGGCGGCGATGGTCAATCACGGTTGACCACCTTTTCCACGGTTCAAAGCTTCGTACCGTTCCTTGCGGCACGACGGCAGGCGGTGGAGTCTGGTATGTTGCGCGAATGCCCGAACGCGTCGAAGTGAGCTATGTGGTGCTGCGCCATACCGGCATCGATCGGCCTCACTTCGATCTGCTGATCGACCTCGACCCGAACGGCCTCGTCCCCACTTGGCGACTCGATCGCTGGCCCGACCCGAACGAGATCGAAGCCTTGCCGCGCCACCGGCGACTCTACCTCGACTACGAAGGTCCGATTTCGAACAACCGTGGCGAGGTGAGACGTGTCGAGCAGGGCACTGTGTCCGTCGCCCTCGACGATGCAGGAGCGTGGCGTGTCGAGTTCGGGTCGAGCCAGACGCTCAACCTGCCACAACCGCCGTGAACTCAGCGCAAGAAAAAGGCGACGCCGGCCTCTCGGCAACCGGCGCCGCCCAGGGAAGGAGGCTCGTGACAACCGACGTCGTCTTTCGGACTGACGCCGGCCGTCTGATAAATGTTACGCCTCGTCTACCCGCATGGTTCGCCCAATTTGACTTTTCTTCAAACAATCTTCCATCGGGGGAAGCGAGCATTGAACCTTGGGGACGTGCGTTTTCGCTTCAACCAGCCGTGCCCGCGCGGCGGGGCCGCCGGCATGCAAGTGTTGTCAGCGACAGCACTACCGAAGCCGCTGCGGGCTCGGGCACCATGGATTGGGCCAGCGCCCACTGGCTGGCGAACGATTCACTCATCGCTCCGCTGGCCACGGCACTGCTAACCTCGCCCAGTGGAGACGTCGAGCCGTACGCCGACGCCAGCAGCAACAGGTCATTGAAATTGATGGCTCCGTCGTAGTTGAAGTCGCCCTCGCTCCAAGTCTGATTCGAGGTGCCGTAGTTGGCAGCCAACACTAGAAGATCGTTGAAGTTGACGTTGCTGTCGGCATTCGCGTCGCCGGGTCGAGCGAGCGTCCAGCCGAGGTCGTCGAGGCCGGCCCAGTCCATCAGCGTGAACTTCTTGCGGGTGCCGACAAGGATCGTCGGGTCCATTGCCGCTTCCTGATTCGGACCGCCTGCGTAGAGCTGACTCTGGAAGCCTTCCGCGAGGTGGCCACCTGTGTTGTTCAGCGGCACGTCGTTCCCACCGTTGAGCGCCTTGGCTTTCGGGCCAGTGAACTGCAGGTTGCTGGTATAGGTCGTTTTGAAGCTCGGCGCTGTGCCAAACCCGAGCAGGTGGCCCAACTCGTGCATCGCGACGGAGTAGAAGTCGTTCTGCCCGGCGACTGGGTTGTTGGTGACGGAGTAGTTCCAAGTCGACGACGTGTTAAAGCTGATCGAGCCACCCCAGTTGGCGAAGTCGGTCGGCGAAGCCAGCAGGGCATCGGTGTTGCCGCGACCCTTGAGCGTATCGAACCACGGCTGAAAACCCGATGCGGAGTAGCCACCGTAGCCGCCCACGGCGAGCGTTGAACCGCCTTCCACCCGGCCGGCCGCGTACACGTAGAGCGTGTTTGCCGGCACGTTCTGCACGGTGAAGTTCGTTGTCGAGCCGGTGATCGGGCTGCGACCGGTGGCGGTCCACGTGTTCGATCCTGACGGCGTGATGGCGCTGAGCGTGTCGATCAGTCGATCGGAGAACACGTCCGCCGCCGCCTCGAGCGCGGCGCGGGCGGCCAAGCCATTGCTGGTCGACGAGTTGAAGAAGTTGTTGGCGGCCGCGTCGAGCGAGTAATCGAATGTGAACGTGATCCGCGCCGACGCCGCACTCGACCACGCCGCCACGCCAGCCAGTGCGATCACGGCAGATGTGGACCGACGGTGACGGACCGATCGGCCGGGCAAAGATTGAAGACTCCGTTTCTTCATGGTTCTCCAGCTCCGATAACAAAGGATGGGCGATTCCTGCCCGTGCTATCGTGCCCTTGAAACGCGTGGCGTGCCAGACGAAATCCATCTAGATCGTCCGAAAGTTCGCCTGAGTGCCGGTGCCGCCCGGCTTGGTCGTACGGACGGTTCAGACGCGCTGGCCTTCGATGACACTGACAGGCGACTTCGTGGCAACAATGCGTGTCAATTTGAACCCGGCTGAGGCGAGCAACTTGTCGAACTCCTCCGCCGTCCGCTCCGCGCCGCCGGGGATGAGCATCATCAGCAGGTCGCTCCACTTGGCGAGCGACGGCTCGTTACGGCCCGATACGACCTGATCGACCATCACCACTTTCGCGCTCGGCTTCATCACGCGATGGCAATTCTGGAGGATGCGCTGGCACTTGGCGTCGTCCCAGTCGTGGATGATGTGCTTCATCAGGTAGGTGTCCGCGCCGCCGCAGACGGCCTCGAAGAAGTTGCCCGACGCCGTAGTGCAGCGATCGGCCACGCCCGCGCTGCGCAGCACGTCCGGCGCGCCGGCCACGACGTTGGCCGCGTCGAAGACGATGCCGCGGAGGTTCGTGTGCTTGGTGAGGATGCGCGCCAGTAGCCCGCCGTGCCCGCCGCCAATGTCGGCGATGGTGGGGCCGCAACTCGAGAAGTCATACGCCTCCAGCACGGCCGGTTCGACCATGGCGGTCAGTTCCAGCATCGACTTGTTGAAGATGGCGCTGCGCTCGGGGTTTTTCGCGAACCAGTCGAAGACCGGCATGCCGAACACGTGATCGAACGACGGCCCGCCGGTCTTGAGCGACTGGAGGATCTCGCCCCACGGCCCGAAGTGGGTCAGGCCGAGTTCGGACATCGTTGTGTAGCGCAGCGACTGCGGCGCGTCCGTGCGGAGCGTGTCCGACAGGGGCGTGTTTTCGAATGATCCGTCGGCGCGCTCGCTGAAGATGCCGACGCTGGCGAGGGCTCGTAGCAGCCGATACAGCGGCCGGACTTGCGTGCCCGTGGCCTTGGCGATCTCGGCGACGGGCTTCGGCATCGTCAGCAGATCGGCCAGGCCCAGCGTCGCGGCGGCGTACAGCCCGCGCGACACCCAGAAGCCGGCCATCATCGTCATCATCTGCTGAACGGGTGGAACGTTTTCACTCGACGGCGTTTGCGCGTTGGACACGGGACTTCTCCGGAAAAAGACTGGTTCGATCGCCCGACACGAATGGACGACCTGCACAAGCTCTTGCGGAGAAAACCGCCGGCGGACGACAGGAATTCGTCACAAAACAGAATTCGCCCGCGCCGGGCGCGAGCGAATTCGTTCAGTTCGAGTTGGCAGGGCGGGTCACTTCGACCGGAAGCCCTTGCGGCGCTGCTTGCTGTAGCGGGCCAGTGCGTCTTCGATAATGGGGAACGCGGCGGCGGCGGGTTGGATTTCGTCCACCTCGACCGCTTTGCCTTCGAGCTGCTTGTAGTCGAGGAAGAACCGCTTGAGCTGCGTGAGCTTGTGCGGCGGCATCTCGTTGGCTTCGTGGTAGTGGTCGTACTCAGGGTCTTCCGTCGCGACC
The DNA here is from genome assembly GCA_047600945.1 of Tepidisphaeraceae bacterium. Lineage (GTDB taxonomy): Bacteria > Planctomycetota > Phycisphaerae > Tepidisphaerales > Tepidisphaeraceae > JASGKC01. Next base: position 1,694,810 of record JASGKC010000001.1, read on the forward strand.
GCGATCACTTTGTGGTCCTTCTTGCCGCCGTCGATCATGGTCATGATGCCGATCGTGCGGGCGTGAATGATCGTCAGCGGGGCGACGGTTTCCTGGCAGAGTACGAGCACGTCGAGTGGGTCGTCGTCCTCGGCCAGCGTTTGCGGAATGAAGCCGTAGTTGGCCGGGTAGTAGACGGCGCTGAACAGGATGCGGTCGAGCTTGATGAGGCCCGACTCCTTGTCGAGCTCGTACTTCACGCTCGAGCCGAACGGGATTTCGATCACCGTGTCGTATTCACGCGGGATCTCTTCGCCGGGGGTGACGTCGTGCCAGGGGTGAATCATGGGGTGTACTAGTTAGTAGTTGCCAGTTGGTAGTTGCCAGTCGCGTCAGTCGAGATACCGACTCGAACTGCCACTGGCAACTGGCAACTCGAAACTGGCAACTCGTTCAGGCACAGCTCATCACGCCGACGCCAAGCCCGGCGAGATAGCATAGGACGATCATCCACAGCCAGGTCGATCGGCCGATCCGGAGCCATTCGAACTCGCGCTCGTGGCGCCAGGTTCGGGCAAGCAGCGCAATCGCCCCGGCATTGAAGACGATTGTGCCGGGCAGCAGCCAGCGCGGCATGCCTTCCATCCAGATCAGGGGCGGCCTGATCACCGCCGCTGCCATCAGTGCCACGCCCAACCCCGCCAAGAGGCAGGTCAGCAAGAGCACCAATGTCAGGATGCGCGAGACGACGCTCACAGCCCACTCATCGGCTCAATCGCTGCGCGACTTTGCCGGTTGTGACGGTCTCAAACCTCGATTCCCGCAATGACTTGGATCCTTGCACGAAACGTCGGCGCAATGGCTCGCCGGAATGGGTTCCGATAGCATTGGGCCTACGATGACTGCCATGCCTGCCGTCGAACCGGGCGCAAAGTCGAAGCGCCAGTCGTTGCCCGTGACCGGCCACGCCGAGCCGTTCGATTTCACGAAATCGTCGGTGGCATCGGCGTCGAATGATCGACTCAAGCGCGCGGTCCAGAACGCCGTCGTCAAGAACGACCTTGGCCGGCAGACGCGACTGCTCGAACTGCCGGACTCCGGCAAGCTCCGCTCGCTGGCCGGCCAGATCAAGCAGCACACGCTCGATCACCTCGACTACTATCTGGCCACCTTGCAGGGCGCCGTCGAAGCCCGGGGCGGCCACGTGCATTTCGCCCGCACCGGCGAAGACGCCACGCGCATCATCCTTCAGATCGCGCGCGACGCGAACGTCAAATCGATCATCAAGTCCAAGAGCATGGTGAGCGAGGAGATCGAACTTGCCCATGTGTTCGAGCGCGAAGGCTTCGACGTCGTTGAGACCGACCTCGGCGAGTTCATCGTCCAGATCGACCACGACAAGCCGAGCCATATCGTTACACCGATCATTCACAAGGACCGGCAGAGCATCGCCGAACTGTTTAGCAGATACTTTGGCACGCCGTACAACGACGACCCGAACGCGCTGACAGCGCAAGCGCGGGTCTACCTGCGCGAGAAGTTCCGCCGGGCCGACATGGGCATGACCGGCGGCAATTTCATCGTGGCCGAGACGGGCGAGGTGTGCACGGTTGAGAACGAAGGCAACGCAAGGCAGAGCGTGACGAGTCCGCGCGTGCTGGTGAGCCTCGTGGGCATCGAAAAGCTTGTGCCGACGCTCGAGCACCTCGCGGTGATGCTGAAACTGCTGGCCCGCAGCGCGACGGGCCAGCCGATGACGGTCTACACGAGCCTGTTCGGCTCGCCACGTACGGACAACGACCTCGATGGCCCGCAGGAATTCCATCTCGTGCTGATGGACAACGGCCGCAGCGAGATTCTCGCCAGCGAGGAATACCGCGAGACGCTCCGTTGCATCCGCTGCGGCGCGTGCCTGAACGCCTGCCCAATCTATCGCAGCATCGGCGGCCACAGCTATGGCAGCGTGTATCCCGGCCCGATCGGCGCGCTCATCACGCCGCTCATGCAAGGCACGAAGGAGTTCGGCGATCTTCCGAAAGCGTCCAGCCTGTGCGGCGCGTGTTACGACGCCTGCCCGGTGAAGATCAACATCCCCAAACACCTCATCAACCTTCGCCGCGACATGGTCAAGCGTCACGGCCCCAAGGGCTGGATCGAAGACTTCATGTACCGTGTCTGGTCGCGCGCGTACGACTACCAGTTCACATACGAACTGATGACCAAGATGCAGAAGTGGTTCATGCGCCTCACCAGCCGCAACGGCTACGTGAAAAGCCTTCCGCCGCCCGGCAACGGCTGGACCAACGTCCGCGACATCCCCGCGCCGGCGAGCAGCACGTTCCGGGAGATGTGGAAGAAGAGTGGGAGGAATTGAGGGATGCAACGCGAACGCCCTCCCCGCAAGTAGAATCGCTGCCGTCATCGCTTGCGCCTTCGCGGTAATGACTCCGCGTTGACGCAACCGGCGCTATCAAGCCGTCCCTCGCAGTGACTTTGACACATTGACCGAGTCATAGAATCGAACCAGTCATGTCCGACGCCAACACCGACTTCCTTACGCACATCGCTCACAGTCTTGGTCGGGCCTCGGTGCCGAGTTCTATTCCGATGCCCCCAGCGATTGATGAATCGATCACGCGCCTTGTGCGCGGCGACGTGGTCGACCTTGTCGGCAAGTTCGTCGAGCAGGCACGGGCGGTGAAGCTGTACGTTGAGTTGCTCGCGAGCGAAGCTGAACTTGCCCTTGCGATCGTGAAGTACCTGCGTGAAAAGCAACTCACCCGGCTGGTCGTTACGCGATGTGAGCAATTCGATCGACTTGATCTGATCGGGAAGTTGAATGAGTCGGGCATCGAAGCAAAGGCGCACGACGAAGTGGGGCTCGACAAGACCTACGACGTCGACGCCGGCCTGACCGACGTTTACGCGGCCGTCGCGGAGACGGGCAGCATCGTCATGAAGCGCTCGCCGCAGCACGGCCTGGCCGCGAGTCTGGTGCCGATGACCCATCTGGCCGTCGTCCGGCGCGAGCAGGTGGTAGCCGACCTGATCGACCTCATGCGTAAGCTCAAACAGGACGGCACCGGCAGCGGCGTCACGATCATCACCGGCCCGAGCAAGACGGCCGACATCGAAATGAACCTCGTCACCGGCGTCCACGGCCCCGGCGTGGTGATGGTGTTTGTGGTGTAGAAGCAGTGGGCAGCGCGCGGTGAGCAGGGATATCTTGGGATTGTCTTGCCCACCGCCCACTCACGACGGAAGTAACCGCACCGGGTAGTACGGCATGCCCAGCGTCGCCATTGGCGGCCGCGTCTCGTTGCCCGATTCGTCGGAAGGGGGCTGGGTCATGCATCCCTCGCTGCGTGACCGGGAACGAGGACGAAATTCGCGTCCCGGCTCCATCGACGACCGATGCTAACGCTTGGCCGGGCCGAGCCCTAAACGATCGCGGTGCGGGAATTCGCGATGGCCGTCCGTTTGACATGCCCTCGTTGGCTGCTACAGTGTGCGACCCTACCGCGGGGTGGAGCAGCCTGGTAGCTCGTCGGGCTCATAACCCGAAGGTCGTGGGTTCAAATCCCTCCCCCGCCACTTACGAAGAGACAAGGACTTACGGCAACGTAGGTCCTTCTCTTTTTGGCGAAACACCCGGTTTTGTACCCCGGTTTGTACCCCGGTGATTCGCGAAATCTTGACGGACCGCAGCCGCAATTCTCTTCGGGGCCCGTGTGGGCCCCCGGAGGTGTCTCGTGGCCGGCCTCAAGCAACGCGGATCGAACTGGTATCTCACCTACTACGTGGGCGCGCAGCGACGCGCCGTCTCCCTCGACACCGACAACAAGAAGATCGCCCTGGAGAAGAAGCGCCAGTTCGAGTCGGCGCAGCTCCGCGAGGACGGGAACCCGCTCCCGACCCGCACCCCGGTCGCCGAGGTCGTCGGCCGGTACGTCGACTACATCCGTACCCGCAAGACAGCGAACAGCGCCCAGAAGGACGTCTACTACCTGCGTGACGTCTTCGGCGCGATCTGCCCGCAGTTGGAGGTCACGTCACGGATCGTGACGCCCCAGTGCAAGAAGCGACCGGTCCGACCCGGTGTGAAGGTGGACGGCCGCCGCCGCACCCCGCGATTGGAGGTGTCGCACTTCGAGACGATCAGCAGCGCCGACCTGTCGAGCTTCATCGCGCTGCAGGTACAGAGCCGGGGCCTGTCACCCAAGACCGCCAACCGCTACCGCGAGATCCTCTGCCGCCTCTTCAACTGGGCGATGAACGAGGGCGGCATCAAGCTGCCCGGCGACCGGAACCCGCTCGACCGCGTCGCCCGCTACAAGGAGCGTGCGGGCGAGATCCGGTTCCTGACGCTGCAACAGATCGACGAGCAGCTTGCCGCGCTGCAGGCACACGCTCAGTTGCAGACGATGGTGGCGGTGCTTGTCTACGCGGGCCTGCGCCGCGAGGAACTGCTCTGGCTCACGCATGACGACGTCGACCTGGCGACCGGCGCGTACGGCATGCTCCGCATCCGGGCCAAGACGATCGAGGGCCGCTCCTGGCAACCCAAGACCCGCGTGAACCGCGTGGTGCCGATCAGCTCGACCTTGCGGGCCTGGCTCGACCGCTACGCGCGGCGGATCGTGCCCGGCGACTGGTTCTTCCCCAGCCCCAAGGGCCGGCATTACGACATCGATAACTTTTCGAGCGACCTGAAGCGGGCCAATGCTGCGGCGTCGCTCGCGTGGACCTGCCTCGACTACCGCCACACCTTCGGCAGCCAACTCGCCATGAAAGGCGAGTCGCTCTACAAGATCGCCACGCTCATGGGCAACTCGCCGGAGATCTGCCGACGGCACTACGCGGCCCTCGCACCGGAGTCGTTGACGGACTCGGTGGAGTTCGGCGGCACGGCAATCGCTCCGCTTGCCAAGCCGGCCTGACGAATTAAGGCGGACGCTCAGTGGTCCGGGATTTCCGGGCAACTGTTCGACGTTTTCGAACAGTTCATGCTGCGATCTTCAAGGCCGCGGCGCTTTTCTTCGCCCGAGCGATCGCGCGGTCATTCGACTGCATGCAGATCACGCCGCAGAGGAAGGTGCCAACCGCGAACAATACGCCTGCACCGGGTGCACCGCGCTCGAAGAGAAATCCGAGTCCGATCGCCATCGCAAGCAATCCGAGTAGCGTCGTCACCTTCATCAGAATGGAAATGTGATAACGCCTCTCATGACCTGGTGAAGTCACCATGTAGTGGATCCCGAGAAGCGGGATCGACACGACGAGGCAGTACATGGCACTCCTCACGTCGGTGCCTTGAAGCCCAGCACCGACGATCAAGAAGCACCCCGCCAACGATGTGGCGATGCAGCTGCGGGTGAGCGTTCGGCCGGATTCAACGCGCCTGTCGAACGCAGGATCGATGACTTCGCCAGCGCGGTCAGAAGTGGACATGGCCGTGGATACTACACTCCGCCTCGGCCGCGACGGCTAGAAACGGCTGCCGATTCTCCACGTGTCATAACAACTGATGGCTACTGCAGTTCGACCCGGACGTCGGAGAACTTCTTCATGTCCGCATCGAACGACGCCACGGCATGCCCCGTGGCAGCCGCATGCGCGGCGATCAGGCAGTCCACGAAATGGACCTTTCCGCGGCCGTAACGGGCCAACGCGTCGACGTGAATGTTCGCGTCGACGACGACGATGCCGGGACTGCCCACCAGGGTCGACAGCGCTACGGCAATGTCGCTGCGGGACTTCTTGTAGAAAGACTCCAGCAGGAACACACATTCGGCCAGGACGACCGGGAGGATGACGAGCATCAGCTCCGCACGGTCGCATGCCGCGAACAATCGATCAGCGACCTTCGCGAGGCGGGCGTCGTCCTGGGTCAGATGTCGGATGATGACGTTCGTGTCGAGGTATCGCCGTTCGCTCATCGGCGTGCCTTCGTTCGACGGGCCAGCTTGGCTGCCTCTTCGCGGATCTCCGCGATCGTCAATCCGCTACCCTTGCTGCTCGCGAGAGCGCCGCGCAGCGAGCGAGTGCCGGGATGCACGCGAACGGTGACGTGGTCGCCCTCGACCGCGTAGGTGAGCTTATCGCCGGGCTTGAGGTTGAGCGCTTCGCGCACCTCGCCCGGAATCGTCGTCTGGCCCTTGCTCGTGAGCGTCGAGTGCAACATGGGAATCCTTACTCGTGTCGATTGCATTACCTTTACAGTATGCCTTACTTTTGTCCCACTGGGCAAGCACTTTTTGACTTGGGTGTCGCTCTCCGGCCGATCAAACGGCCAACTCTCCGGCATTTCCGGAACGTTCGATCGTTACCCGAGCGCGACGCGGTTCCGCGCCTCGAAGGCCAGGATTTCCTTCCACAGGTAACGCACCAGGCCGTTGCGACCATCGCCCAGGATCAGTTTGGTGAGCCGGTTCCGGCGAGCGATCCGCTCGACGCTCGATCGCGAGCACTTCCAGCGCGTTGCCAGTTCCTTCGGGGCGGCGTACAGGTCTTCATTGGGCAGGTCCGACATGGGTTCTCCGTTGCGTTCGGCGACTTAACGCCGAGCTGAAAGTCGAACGGCCCGGTTGCCCGGGCCGAACGATGCGACGTTCCGTTACGACACCGGCATAGACGGGGGCAGGTCGGGCCCGAAGATCAGCAGCGCCAGGCGGCGGAGGACGGCACGGGTCTGTTGCGGGTAGCGCTGGCCGAGCCAGTACAGCACGACAATCAATGCCACGTGACCGAGCCCGAAGCCGATCAGGCCCATTTTGATGCAGTCGAAGAGCAGAGACACGACGGACTCCTTTCAGTGAGGGGACGAGACTGGCGGCGGTGGCACGCACCGCCGCCACGAGGTCGTTCAACGCAGCGACTTGACGACGTGGGCCAGGACCTGCTTGCCGATCCCCTTGGCCGCCTCACCTTTGAGTGCGGGGAACCAGTTGGCGATATTGCGCAGGCCGAGGATGCCCAGGGTGAGCATGAAGAGTGCAAAAATGGCGACGGACATGACGACTACCTTTCCGGACCGGCATCGCGGTCCTTCGATTCTTTGGCGGGGTCGTTGCCGTGAACGTCACGACTCTCGGCCCGCGCCAGCGTTCGTTGCAGGATCGCGTTGCCTGCTGGCGCTTCGCGAACCGTGCTGATTTCCTGTTGCGTTTGATTCAGCCAACTGCCCGGATTCGCCTCGACGATCGGCGAGTGCGGCACGATGGCGTTGGCGAGTTCTTTGAACCCTTGCAGGGCCATCGACTTGACGAAGCCCGCCCCGAGTTTTCCTGCCATGATCGACTCCTTCTGTGAGAGAGTTGGCGCGTGACCGCGCCGGGATGTCAGTCGTTGAACGTGTTGCGCTGCAGCTCGCGCAGCCGGGCGGCGAGCTGACGCTGCTCGATCACGCGGTCGCTCATCTGTCGCGCCCGCCACTCGAACGAGAAGTCGCGCATCATCGTGAGCCCGGCATTCACGATGCCGGCGACGATGATGAACTTGCCGAGCACCGTCGAGACGGGGAGCAGCAGCGCTCCCACCACCGCGACCAGGACGGGCTCGACGAACCACTTGATGAGACGTTCGGGCAGCGGCAACAGCGTGGCGATCAGCGGATAGCCGTCATAGCGGGAGTGTTGTTGCCGCGCCATCGACCCCGGTCGCACCGAAAGCGCGCGATGGACGAACATCACCGCGATCATGGCGACCAAAAACCCGACCAGCGGCAGCGCATGGTCGGGACCGAACATCAGCACCATCACGACGATCAGCGGGATGACGAACAGGGCCTGCACGCCGAAATGGTCGCGGCCGAAGCCGCGCCGCAGGAACGGCTGGACGCAGAAACCGGCGGCCTGCAGCAGCCAATAGGCGATGTGGCTCGCGCCCGGCCGCTCTCACTGAAACTCGGATGTTGTTCTTGCTGCATGTCGGACCTCCGCAGCAGATTGGTCCGACCGGGAGCGTTGATTTCATCGGCGGAAGGAATTTCGAGTCCTCCGATAGCGGTCGGCTTTTCCCCGTGAAATCTCCTCACTGTCTGACGCCAACTTCGTGACGTGCGGCCGCGACGAAACGCAAACGATCCGTTTGCCGCGCGGACTGCGAATCCTCATGGAGTGTCTTCATGTCTCGTGTCACGCAAGCGGTCGATCTCGCCATGGAGCAGATCTGTCCCGATCTTGAACAGGTGCGAACCGAGTTCGACGAGCAAGCCATCGTCGAGCTCGCGGCATCGATCCAGGCGCAGGGATTGCTGCAGCCGATCCGCGTCCGGCCGATCGGGCCGGACGTCTACCAGATCATCAACGGCGAGCGCCGCTACCGCGCCTTCCGGCATCTCAAGCGGAAGACCATCCCTGCCTTCGTCGTCTCGGACGAGTTGGCGGCGTCGGACGTGACCGAGCAGATGTTGATCGAGAACTCGCAGCGGGTCGGGCTCAACCCAATGGACCAGGCCCGGGCCTATCAACGCCTGATGCAGGAGACGGAATGGACCGCGGCCAAGGTCGCCGAGCGCGTCGGCGTCGCCCCGGCCACGGTCAGTCGCCATCTCAAATTGCTCGACCTCGATCCGGCGATTCAGCAGGCGGTCGCCGACCACAAGCTGCCGGCAAGCACGGCCTACGAACTGGCGGCCGTTGAAGATGACCGGCAGCGACAGGAACTTGCACGGCAGGCGCTCAACGGGGCGATCACCCGCGAGTCGGTCACCCGCGCTCGTAGGACACCCCATCGCGACCCCGTGACGGCCCCGTTCGCGCGCACCACGCTGGTGATCGATGCGGCCCGCAGCGTGACGATCGGGGCCGCGGCCCCGACGCTCGACTCGCTCCTGGCCGTGCTCGAAGACGCGGTGTCGCAGTTGAAGAAGGCGAGGGGCAAAGGCATCTCGATCCAAACGCTCGTCCGCATGCTCAAAGAGCAGGCGCGACTGGCGACCACCGTGGTGGTCCAGCCGAACGGCGGTGCGCAATGACCGTCTCACGCCGCCTTGTTCGCATCACCCTCAAGCTTCTCGCATTGCTCGCGCACGTCACTCTAGTTCGCGTCTTCGGTGAACCGACGGCCACCTCGGTGATGCAGTTGTGCCGGAACCCGTCCTGGATGCGTTCGTCGCGATTCCTTCCGTCACCCCAACCCCGGACGCTGCCATGCTGAACTGGTTTGCCCGTGGCCGACGGCGCGCACATCCGTGGGACCTCGATACCGAACTCTGTCGCTGGGCGAGCCGTACGCCCTGGCGCATCCGCGACGCCGTCGAGGGCACCTTGATTCTGGGGGCAACCGGCAGCGGTAAGACGACCGCAACCGGTCGCATGCTCGCCGACGCGTTTCTGCACGCGGGTTTTGGTGGCCTGATCCTGACCACGAAGCCCGACGAGCGCGCAATGTGGGAGCGCTATTGCGCCGCGACCGGTCGGCTCGATGACCTGATCGTCTTCTCGCCCGCCAATCCATACCGCTTCAACTTCCTGAACTACGAATTGCAGTGCGGCGGTGCGGGGGCAGGGATCACGCACAACTTGGTCAACACGCTTAGCGAGATCGCCGAGGTGGCGGATCGACAGTCCGGCGGAGGTGGGAACGAGGAGCGGTTCTGGCAACGCGCGGAACGTCAAAACCACACCAACAGCATCAGCCTGCAGCGCCTCGCCCAGGGTCGCGTCTCCGTCGGCGACCTGTACCGCGTGATCGTCTCGGCTCCGACCTCGCTCGACCAGGTGCGCTCCGCCGAATGGCGGGCCGAATCCTTCTGCATGCAGCTCATCCTGCAGGCCAGCCAGCGGATTCAAACCGACATGGACCGCGCCGAGTTCGAGCTCGTGTCGGACTACTACCTGCTCGAATGGCCCCAGCTCAGCGACAAGACGCGGAGCGTCATCCAGGCGACCGTTACCTCGATGCTCGACACGCTCAACCGCGGCATCATCCGTGAACTGCTCTCGACGACGACGTCGCCCGAGGCGACGCCGGAGGCGTGTTTCGACGGCAAGCTGATCCTGATCGACCTGCCGGTGAAGACGTTTGGCGATGTCGGCCTCTTCGCGCAGGTGATCTACAAGCGCATGTTCCAGCAGGCCGTGGAACGGCGGCGCGTCGAAGCGACGTCGCGGCCGGTCATGCTGTTCATCGACGAGGCGGCCAACTTCGTGACCAGTTCCGACCTGATGTTCCAGACGACCTGTCGCTCGGCGAAATGCGCCACCGTCTGGCTATCCCAGTCGATCCAGAACTTCTACGCCCGACTCGGCGGCACCGAGAAAGCCAAGGCCGAGGCGGACGGCATTCTCGCGAACCTAAACACGAAAATCGTGCACGCATTGGGTGATAGCGTAACCACCACCTGGGCGGCCGAGTTGATCGGCAAGGCGCGGACGTTTCACGTCAGCACCAACTCGACCGGCCATCACGCCGACTTCCTCTTCAACACGATGATGGGGCATGCGCAACAGGCCAGTGGCGGGGCCAATGAGGTGGTCGACTACGAGGTGCAGCCGTCACGCTTTACGACGCTCCGCAAGGGCGGCCCCGACCATCGCTTCGTCGCCGACTGCATCTTGACGCAGGCCGGCCGCCGGTTCGAGGAGAACGGCGGCCGAAACTGGATTTGGACGTCGGTGCGGCAGCGATTGTGAGAGCAATGTACAGGCTGCAACTCCAACAAAACGGCCTGACGCAGTGAGCCGCTGGCGCTCGCACCGCATCTGAAATTCGCACATACTTCGCGCATGGACGACTCCGCTGCAGCGCGCAATCCGCTCGTCTCACGGCGGACCCAAGCACACGTGAATGCTTATTTGAGAGAGCATGCCGAGAACTTTTTTGCGATTCGCTCCGAAGACGTCTCGGTGCCACCCAGTTCATCTGTTGAAAATGCGATCGATTTCCATGCAGCGCTCGAAGAGGCAATCTCCACCGCGGAACCTGCCCAAGCCGCGGTTGCCGCCTGTTTTCTAATAAACGCGTTAGTGCAAAGGTCGCGGCCATTGGTGACGACAGCGGCTTTCCAGAAGGCGACCGCCCGAGTGAAGGTGCTCCTTGCCGATGACGCCGTGCGTGGTGGCCTCATCTTCCTGATGACCGTTTTGCGGCTGACCGAGCTTTTTGCAAACGAACTGTTTCCATATCTAAAGTCGAACAGCCGAGAAGAGAGACACGCGGTTGCGGCCGCGTTGTTGAAGAGTTCGTCCGAAGATGTTGCCGCAACAGGCGCGATGGCCCTCGTCGCGGACCTTAAGAGCGCGGAGCGGGGGCGACGTCTGAGCGCGGCCGCTCTACTCTTGGCACACGGCAACGCAGATCAACGCTGCGAAGAGATCTTGCAAACAGATTTACGGCAAGTGGAACATGACGATGCAATTGCGTGGATATTGTCCACGGTGGCGCCAGCCATTCCTCAAAATGCGGTTGTCAGGCAACTCTGTGTCGAGTTAGCACTCGTCAAATCTAGTAGTGTCGCCCGACAACTCGCGTCGCTCGATGTGCTTCTCGCGGCATCGCATGATCGAGACGAAATCGTCGCACTCGCGCAATCCGCGCTGAACCCCGAAACCACGAATGCGACACTGATCGTGGCGATTAGCACGTTATTCAAAGAAGCTGCGGCCGGGCACGTCATCTGTGATGCACTACGCCCACTGATAGCGCACACCCGCGATGAGATCCGATTTGCAGCGGCAAACGCCATTTTTCAGATGGATCAAAGTGCGGAAGTGCTAATACATGACTTGGTTGATCAATTCCTAATTGAGTCCAATACGCGAGTGGTAGAGTTACAGGCGAGTGCACTCGTCGCCATAGGTCCCTTGGCCGTACCTGCACTCATGAATCTGCTCACTTCTGAAGATATGCAGAGAGTCGTCGCGATTCTGAACGCCATCTCGCGCGTCCGCAGTGACGCAGCAGAGGCTCTTGCCAACGTCCTGCAATCGACACCGTCCGGTCTTGTCAGGATGTTTGCAGCAGAGGTGCTGATCAAGATGGGTCAGCGAGCGCTGCCGGCCATTCCGGTTGTGGCCAATCTTCTTAACACGGTCTTCGAAGACGACCTCCAATCTACGTTGTTACTCACGATTACTGCCTGTGGGTCAGATGCGATTGCAGCGATCCCCGCGCTCATCCAATATGTGGCGGACAACGGTGTGCGCGATTCGGGCTTCACGAACTTCGCCCTCGTCGCGCTGCTGAACATGCGGGTGCAGGCGCTACCGGTGCTACAGAGCGAGTGCGAAAGCGCCGTCGGGCAGGCGAAAGAGAACCTCACGCATGCGCTTGGCGTTCTCACGCCCGCGTACAACCCGGATTTCGCCGATTTCGAACGCCTTGGCAACGATCGCAAAATCCGTGTGTTCATCGAAGCCGGTTCGCTCATTGAGCATGAAGAATTGACCTGGGCAGAGATCGCCCGGCGCATGGAGCCTTCTCGAAAGCCCAAAGCATCTCGCGGCAAACCAGGTCAAAAGAAGGTTCAACAACCGAATAAGCGCATCGCAGACCAACGTGCGCGGCGAGCGTTCTCTGACATCCAGTCGGACCTCGATCTCAAAGAGCCGCTCTGTGAGACGGCAGGCTCGAAAGGCCGGCAACGCTTAACTCGGCAAGGAGCCGCATTGTTGCGCCGCGCACGGGCCTACGTGTCCTTTACTGCGTTGAAAGAGGGAAAGGTGCCGTCGTAGACAACGGCACTTGCGCGAGAATCGCGGATGCGCTAGAATTCCCTTGTTGGGAATATGTCGCGGGAGTACATGAGTGTCTGGAGGAAGTGAGCGAGCACATGCAATCGATTGGGAAAAGATAACCCTGCCGAGCGACGCGATTACCTTGGGGGCGATTCGACGGAACGAAGTGCATCTGACGACACTTCCACGCCGCGGCGGTTCGGAGCCGCTAGATGAGCTGAACGTCTTCTACCTCGTTAGGGCCGAAATGGAACTCGCCGAACGAGCATTTCAGCGTGCGTCTGGCGTCAAGCTCCAGCCGGACCCGCTCATCACTCGATCGGCGCTGTTGAGCGAGTTGAACTCAGGCTACAAGCTGTTCGGACTGAGTGCCGGGATGCAGACGACCAAAGTCCTTGCGCAACGAATCGAATCCGCAGCACGCGACCAGGCCCGTGGCAGGTACAGGGACTGATTGTTTTTCGTGCGCCATTTCGATGGCGCACCCAACATGGAGCCAGATAGGGACGTAAAAGCACCCAATCAGGCGTCGTTTTCGCCGGTGGATTGGTCCGCTCGGCACGACGCTGGCAAACCGCTCTTCGGAACGTTGACCGTTTCGGACAGCCTCGCACACGGTGGTGCTCCATGGAGATCTCCTCTGAATTGACAGAGTACGAGAAAAACGAGCGGGAACTGGGTGAAGTCGAATTGAAGACCACCGATCTCGACTTCGATCTGCTCCGGCAGCGCGTTCAGTACGTGCTGATCGGCTCGGGCATTCGTGACGAGCCGCTCGAAGAGCGCATCGTCGCCCAAATCACTCGGGCCTTGCCTAGGCTCTATTTCAAGTTCGACTCGAACCATCCATCGCAGGCCACGTTTGCGACCTATGTCAGCTCGGTGGCGAAGCGAATGGCCCTCGCCGCGCGGCAACGCTATTGGCGGGAGCACGCATCTCCCGGTGCTGGCGGCTTCGAGGCTCGCCGAGATCGCGGGAGCTCGCCGCACGAGCAAGCCGCAATCGCCGAAGCGATCGACTTCGTGCGATGGGCCTGCCAAGCGCTTACCCGAGCCGAGCATCAGGCGATGCAGGCTCGATACCCTGAGTTCTTCGGACTGGCCTCGGCCCCTCGCACTTCGAAGCGCATCGCGGTGGCGGTAAGCCGGGCCAAGGCTCGACTCGTAAGCATCCTAACGGACCGCGTCGCCCACATCCGATGGAAAGAAGTCATTGACGTGGTGTTCCCGAACGAGCGTTAAAGGCTGCCGGTGTCCCAGTGCATAAAAGTAGTTATGGGTAAGGAGATGCAGTTTTTTTGTGCGACCGTGTCGACACCGGCATGAGTTGTCCCCTGCAGAAAGTGCTTGCGCGTCTTCTCGTGCAGTGGTACGTTGAAACATCACGTACACATCGAGAGGGAATGAGCACATGGGGGAGATTCGCGTACGAAACATCGACGAAGGCGTCTTGGCGGCGTTCAAGGACGTCGCAAGGCGACATGGGAACACCGTTCCCGAGGAACTGCGACGACTGATCGTGGACGCAACCATTCGGCCGAGACAGGAACTGATCGCACGCCTCGACAAGCTGCGTTCGGACATCTCCGCCGACCATGGCGAACTGACCGATTCGACGCCGCTGATCCGCGAAGAACGGGACCGCCTGTGAAACCCTCAAAGTCCGTCGAACTGGAAGTCGGCGAAAGCATGGTGATCGACGCCAGCGTCGCGGTGAAATGGCTCGTCCCAGAACCGGGAGCAGACGCCGCGAAAGCATGGTTGAGCACATCGTCGCGGCTCATCGCGCCCGGATTACTGGCCGTCGAGGTCGCGAGCGCCTTACTACGACGAATGCGCGACGGCACGCTCAGCCCTCACTACACTCGTCAAGCGCTCGACGCGTGGCAGGCCATCCTGGGCGATGAGGTGGTCACCCTGACCAGCGATGAACTGCTGCTCGGCCCCGCCATCGAATTGTCGTTCGAGATCCGACATCCGCTCGCTGACTGTTTGTATCTGTCACTCGCAGAGTCCGCCGACGCCGTTCTCTTGACGAGCGACCACACGCTGCACAAGCGCGCGTCGAAGCGTTGTTCGTCGCGTCTCCTGAATGCCGATGACTGACGCGCCCCACAACGCCGTCATCGTGACCGGACCATCCAGCCCGCTCGCTGCCGCGTCGCGGCCCGTCCCGGCATTGATCGCCGACGCAGGCCCGCAGGCGAGCCATCGCTTCATCGAGTTCTTCACGGCGACGATCCGCAACCCGCACACGCGCGAGGCCTACGCGCGCGCCGCCGTGCAGTTCTTCACCTGGTGCGAGTCGCACCGACTGGACCTTCACTCGCTGCAACCCAGCATCGTCGCCACCTACATCGAGCAGTTGATGCGCGAACGGTCGGCACCGACGGTGAAGCAACATCTCGCGGCCATTCGCATGCTGTTCGACTATCTCGTGGTCGGACAGGTGCTGCCGAGCAACCCGGCCGCGTCGGTCCGCGGCCCGAAATACGTCATCAAGACCGGCAAGACGCCCGTCCTCACGGCGGAGCAAGCGCGCACGCTGCTCGACTCGATCGAAATCGAGCGGCTGGACGAGGCCACGGGTGAACCGGTGCCGATCCTGATCGGCCTGCGTGATCGGGCGATCATCGCGGTGATGGCCTACTCCTTCGCCCGCATCAGCGCCGTGACCGCCATGAACGTCGAAGATTACTGGCAGAATGGCAAACGTTGGTGGCTGCGTCTGCACGAAAAAGGCGGCAAGCATCACGAGGTGCCTGCCCATCACAATGTCGAGGCGTACCTCGACGCATACCTACGCGCCGCCCGCATCAACGAGGCGTATAAGACGCCGCTGTTTCGGACCATTCCGGGGCATGCGAGTGCAGCCGGAAGTGTGACCGATCGGCGCTTCGCCCGTCGCGACGCGCTCGCAATGGTGAAACGTCGTGCCAAAGCGGCAGGCCTGCCGCGGGGCACGTGCAACCACACGTTTCGGGCGACCGGGATCACCACTTACCTGAAAGGCGGTGGCACGCTGGAGAAAGCCCAGGCGATCGCCGCCCACTCATCTGCGACGACGACAAAACTCTACGATCGGACTCGCGATGAACTCACGCTCGACGAGATCGAGCGTATCGTGATCTGATGCCGATCCCGGTCTTGACATCCTGACGCGTGAGCGTCCGATACATTCGTTGCGAAGCGAACGCGGCTATCATCGTTGAGCAGGGAGATTGGTATTGGGAACCTATACGGTGACGAAGAGCGATGGCACGAATCTGGACATGGGACCTCTATCCACTCAGCGCCGAAGCGTGGCCTAATGAACAATGTTCAGCTGACCTTGTCTTGAGCGGACAGTCGTTCTTGAACAGGCACGAGCATGTCGAGCGGCGTCGGGTGCCGTATCTCACCAGCCCTCGAAGCTGGTACTACGGAGAGACGGAACTGGTCCCTGTGCAAACCGCGCGACACTTCTACCGACCTTCGCGCGAAGACAAGGCCTTATTGCAGACGGCATTTCCGCGGGGCAATGCAGACAACCCGTCGTGGCATCAGATCGAAGCGGAATTAGTTGCTCGCGGTCACGATCGCGCCGAGCTGATGGGTCAAAAGGCTCCAACCCTGCTTCGATTCCTCGAAAGGCCGATCATGCGTCTTGCCGACGACAACGAAAAGAATGGACCACCGGTGCCCTCCACCCGCAAGCGTCGGACTGCCTTGGGCGTGGACACTGAGACAAAAGTGCTGGTTGCCAGTGCACGACGTTGCTGCCTGTGCTTTGGATTGAATCACGACCGAGGGATAAAGGAAGGTCAACTTGCGCATCTCGACGACAACCCCGCCAACAACAAACCTGACAATCTGGCTTGGCTGTGCTTGGATCATCACGGGCAATGGCACCGGCGCGGCAACATGACGAAGGGGCTGACCAAGCATGAGGTCAAAGCACATCGCACTTCGCTGTACAAGGCGGTGCAGGCCGGAGGCGCTCGTTGGCATGCACGCTGTTGAAGGCGGCACGCACGTGCCAACACCTGCAATCACCAATTCTGGTGATCATGCCGTCGTGATCCATGCGGGCGGCAACGTGTCGGTTCGTTCGGGCGGCCGCCGGAAGGCGGTGTCTCTACAACCGCCGGCTGAGTCCATCGGCGCTAACGCGGAGATGCGCGCATACGTCGAGTATCTTTTGAAGCGCTACGTGGAATGGCGCAAAAGGGCCATCGACCGCGGAATCGACCGCCGCAAGTTTTTCGCCGGCACGTTGAACATTCTGGTCGAGAAAGAATTTAAAGCGCGCCGAACCTCGTTCCGCAAGCCAGATTCGACGAACTCGTCACGTTCATTCAAGCCAAAATCGATGGAACGATATGGGGCAAACGTTCCAAAACGCGCAACTACCACAGCTTTGTCGAGCACTGCCAAGGCATGCGCGGCGACTGATATTTGCAGACGTCGTCGTCGTCTCGAAGCAGCTGTCCCGAGTCAATTCGTCATTAGTGAGATACGACTCAATCTCCGTAAACGTGGCGTCAGCATTCGATCGACTCGATCACACATTGCTCGCCCTCGGCCCGCATTAGCGTTTCGCGACTCGACTCGGCGATCCAGGGCACCCGTTGGCGGCTCAACCCCTCGAACAGCGACACGCCGGCTTTCGCCGGATCGGTCAGGTGCCGGCCGCGGATGCGCACCGGCGGGCCGGCCCCGTGCAGGGTGATGCAGTGCGTCGCGGCGTCATAGGCAATCCGCTCCACCCAGGCGTACGACACCGCCGTCATGTCACCGCTGCTTTTTCGCAGCGTCAGCATCGCCGAGCGCTCGCGGATGCCGCGCAGCAGGCCGAAGCTCCCGCAATCGTCGGCCGCGTCGGGATCGCCGGACCCGTCTGCGTTGCCGATCGCGCCGGCGAGCTTCTGGGACAATCTATCGGTCACGGGCCACCTCCTTCCTTTCGAGTATCAACGGCTTGTTGACTGTGAGTTCGCGTTGTCGACGCGCCGCCAGCGCCCGCGCTCTGCGCGGCACGTTGCCGAAAACTTGCGTGGCGCTCAGGCGCTCGTCGTCTTTACTGACCGCTTCGAGCAGCTCCGCTTTCGAGTCGGTGAAGACCCGCAGCATCTCCTGCCCTCGCCCGGCCGAGACGTAGAACTGCCGCATGGAGGCTGCCGCCGCCGAGCGCGAGGATTGGGCGACGAAGACCCGATTCACCGACTTGCCTTGGCTGCCCGGCGAGGTCGTCGTGTAGCCGGCGGCTAGGTGGCCGTAGTCGCGCGAGATCGTCCATCCCTTGTCGGTCACCAGATTGCCGTCGCGGTCGAAATGGTCGACCCGGTGCAGCGTGCCATTGTCCAGCGCGCGCCCTTCGAGCGACTTGCCGTTGCGGGTGATCCGCAGGACCTCACCCGGTGCGACCGGCAACCGGTCGGCATAGAACAGGTCGAAACGGGACGCTTGCGCCACCGGTATGGCGTGGCCCGCGATGGTGCCGTCCGCGCCGACGGTCAGACGCTCGCCGGGGCGGAACTGCTTGCTCCGCCGATGAAACACGATCACGTCGCCCGGCAGGTAATTGGTGGCGTCGGTCCGCTGCGCCTCCGTGAGTTGCCCGGAGCGGAGGATCGGCAACGTCTGTTCCTTGGCACGGTTCAGGAGGCCGGCCTTTGCGAGCGCGTCGCGGATTTTAAGTGTGGTGTGCTCCCCTTCGGCGTGGGTCGGCGAGATGACGAGCGCCGACTTTTTTCTTTGAGCGCTGTCGTGTATTCGTGGGCGAGCCGGGCGTAGCGGTCCTCGTCCGGCACTTCTTCGATCCAGCCCAGGTTGTCCAACAGCGTGAAACCTTCCGCGACTCGGCCTTCGGACAGCGCGGCGATAGCGGCCTTGTACTGGCCTTTCTGGCGACGGATGTCTTTGAGGGTCGAGGGTTGGATGCCCGCCTCACGCTGCAGCAGGTCCAGCGGACTGCCGCGCTCCACCGCGGCATGTTGGCGGGCGTCACCGGTCAGCAGCACGCGGGCCGATTTGGCTTTGGCGAGCTCGAACAGCTTGGCCATCGTCGGTGTCCCGACGAGGCCGGCCTCATCGATCCACAGCACGTTGTTCTCGATCGCCGCCTGCAGCTTGGGATCGTTCAGCAGCTTGGCGACGGTGTCGGCGTTCTCGAACCCGGCATCCCGGAGCACCACCCGGCTCGCCTCGGCGCTGGCGCGAAGGCGAAGACCTTTTGTCCGCCCGCCTCGATCGCGTTCACCACATCGACCATGACGGTCGTCTTACCCGTCCCGGATACCCCACGCATAATTGTGATACCGTCTGTGGAAGCGAGCATCGCGCGGACGACGCGCTTCTGGTCGGGGCTCAGGAACGTCTGCTTGAACGCCGCATCCGGCGCGGCGAACGGTCGGAACGCATCCCTTCCCTCTTTCGCGAAGGCGAGCATCGCCTGCTCTTCCGCAAGCACTTCAGGCGTGCTGACCATCGATCGGCCGCCGAGCGTGGCGCGCAGCAGCTTGGCACCCTTGGCTAGTGTGAGCACGGTCTCCAGCCGGGCGGAGCCGGCCGCCTGCTTAAGTGCGTGCGCGAGCAGCACCCGCTCGCGCACCACGGCCTTCCGTTCAAACACGTGCTGGATCGCGTAGTCAACCGCGACTTGCGGCGCATCCTTCTCTTCGAGCGGCACCGCCGGGCCGCCCAGGCGAGCGGCCACCGCCTGCAGGCTAGCCCGTTCCTTTGCATCCAGCATGCCGTCCCACAGCGTCCGCAGCTGCGCGAAACTGTACTCCTTGTCCTTCTTCTCGCGCGTCTTTGCACCGAGTTCGGACTTCGCGTCTTGGTCGAAGATGCCGCGCCGACGCGCTTCGGCCTCGATCAGCGCCGTGCGGCGGCTGAACTTCGGCAGCGCCGACATCTCCACGCCCTTGAGCATCCAGCGCGTGCGTGTCCGTTCGATCGGCAAGCCGAGGTCGGCGAGCTTCGCCGCCAGCCGCACGTGAAAGCAGCCCTCCCAGTATGGCGCGTCGGATTTGACCGTGCCGAGTTGCACGGCCTTCCAGCGACCTTCGACGTCGTCAAAGGTTGCATTCATGACGAACGCGTGAAGGTGCAGGTGCGGATCGGGAATCCCGTTCACCGGCCGGCCGGTCGTGTGGACGAACTCGCCCCAGATCAGATTGCCGGTCGTCCGGTCGTGGTCCTTACGGCCCTTACGGACACGGGTTTCCACTTCCGCCTCGATGTCCGCCATCGTCTCGGCGACCGACTCGCGCAGCGCCTCGACGATCCGCTCGTCCGGGTGCAGCGCGTAGAGCAGTGAGACCGATTTCGGGACGTGCCAGTTGAGGTCATATCCGACGCGGCGATTGGATTTCGAGAACTTGGTGAGGCGCTTCCCCGTGGCCGGGTCGATATTAGCGCAGAGCTGGTCCCAATCCTCTTTGCGGATCTCGCCGGCGAGGCCGAGGCGCTCTGCGCCCATGCCGCGCCACTGGCCGGCAATCTCCTGGCCCTCGGTGTAATAGTCCGCGCTAGCGTAATACGCTTGGGCACCACTGACCGACGACTGTTGGAAGATGCGGAGCATGGGCGAGGCTACCACGCGTCGGGTTGAGATTCGGTTAACGCCGCCTCGGCCGCACGAACTGTTGCGAGTGCGTTGTCAAACCCGCCTTGGTGGGCCAGCGCGATCACTCGCTCGGTCACCCTCGATTCTTGACGGCGCGCCTGGCCGTCGCGCCTGTCGCGCACCGCCTGATTTTCGCAGACCCACCGGGCGGCCAGCATCACGAGCGCGGCCAGGCCTCCAACGGCGATTAACTTCTCCAGAAGCCAGCACAGTTCCGCTTCGCTATGCGCTCGTCGCATCCCCATGATGAAGAGCCATGCAAAGGCGCAGTAGCCCGCGAGCGCGGCACAGGTCTGGGTCTCATCCAGGGCACGCTCACGCGCGTTGCGGAAGTAGGCGCGATCGCGTCGCGCTCGTTCCAGCCGCTGCTCGCTCGTCAGGTTACGCGTCATGGCCGCCTCCTTTCGCTTCAGCGGCAGCGCGCTGTGCCTGCTCCAGCTCGTAACGCACCCATTCCAACGCCTCCCGCTTCGCGCAGCGGATCTCGTAACGCCGGTTGCGGTGGTGCTCTTCTAACGACCACCACCACCAGACCATCCCGATGCCCAGCTCTGCAACAGCAGCCCCCGCGAGCAGCAGCATTGGCCCACTGCCCGCCTCAAAGGCGAACAGCCACGCGAGGTTGGTGAGGCAACCGAGTGCGACCGATGTCAGTACGATCCACCGGCCGCTTTCCGCCACAAGGTGCGTCGGTGGCGGCCGCTCGTTCACCGGACGGAACACATGACGTGCCCATCTCGCGAAACGCTCTGCGCCGTCCAGCCCTCGTCTCAACACTTTGAACATGATGCAGGCTCCTTTCAGTCGATGTCGGGACACGCGGCCCGTTCACCTCTGATTGGCGCTTTGCGCGGGCAGGATTTCAGTCCGGGTGGGAAAACGAGGTAGGTCGGCTTCGGTCGTGAGCGACGACATCGGTACCTTGTCTCGTCGTCAAGCGATCAGAACTGGAAGCTCAGCGAGCATGTCGGTGCTGTGCCATTGCCTTGCGACGTTGAGTAACGGAGCAAGTTCGGACCTGCAACGCCGTTGTTGTCAACGCAAGTAGTAAGACTTCCGGCCAGCGCGGCTGACGTGTCGAACCAGTAGGAGCGATTCCAGGTTGAGCTATCGTCATTGATCGCCCAGTACTGCCACGGTCCACCAGCGACAAGGATGGTCGTTCTTCCGGTCATTGGCAGGCCATCGTCGGTCTTCGTATCCATTGACAGGGCCTGAAATGGCGTGACAACGGTGTGATCGTTGCGGGTCGTGCCCGCGATGTAGTAACCCGTTCCATGGATGGAGAGCCGATTGATCCCTTCGGTGGACCAAGCGAAGAGGAAGGTACGCCCGTTGAGCGCTCCACGTGGGTACAACGTCTCTGGGGTCATCATGCGGATGTCGGTGCTAAACGTGCCGATCGACAGGCCGGCGGGAATAAGCTGTGCAGCACTTAGGTCCACCCAAAACACGAGTGACTCGCCTTGGCGATCGTCGCCACCGCCGGAGCCGGAGTTGTTGCTCTCAATGAGATTGTTGCCATCCCCCTCGCCAGGTGCTGAGCCGCGTGGCTGAAAGCCGAACTGAACTGCATTCGAGCAGTCGCCGGGCAAGCAGTTGTACTTCAGTTTGAAAGTCACGATCGCAGTTTTGTACTCCTCGATTTGGCTGACTTGCTTTCGGATTTTCGCGAGGTTGATTAGCTCCTGTCCTGCGAGCACGCCGCCGACGATCAGCCCGATGATCACCAGCACGATCGACATCTCGATCAGCGTGAAGCCGGCGTGGTGCTCTTGGCGGTGAATCATCCGCCGACATTACACACCAGAGAGTTAACAACTCGTAAGCGCAGCGAAGGCGATGCCCTCGCGCTCCCATGAATGCCCGAATGCGGGCGTCGGGTACGACGCGCGGTGCAGCGCCCCCGGTCTT
The DNA here is from genome assembly GCA_047600945.1 of Tepidisphaeraceae bacterium. Classification (GTDB taxonomy): domain Bacteria; phylum Planctomycetota; class Phycisphaerae; order Tepidisphaerales; family Tepidisphaeraceae; genus JASGKC01. The sequence goes on from JASGKC010000001.1 coordinate 1,716,995, forward strand.
TTCCTTGGAGACGCAGGCGGGAGCATAGCGACCCCGCTCCACTGCGTTGCGCTCGTGCTCGCAATCAATCTCCCTCCCCAAAGGGGACCCCTCCCGCTGGGCGATCCAGATTGACTGCTGCGCGCGGGATCGCTGTCAGAGCTCCGCCAAGAAGGCCAAAGGCCGGGGGGGTGGTGCATGCCACCCCAGACCGAAGCCTTCGAAACCCTTATCCGGAGCCTCTCATGTCCCGTTCGTCTTCCGCCTCTTCGTTCGATCTCTATCAGACCGTCACCGACCAGATCCTCGCCATGCTCGACCGCGGCGTGACGCCGTGGCGTTGCCCGATCCTCGGCAAGGCATCGGCCGGCCATCCGGTCAACCTCGCCAGCCGCAAGAAGTACCGCGGCGTGAACGTCTTCCTGCTAGCGGTGACCGCCTGGGCGAAGGGGTATGAGTCATCGAACTGGCTCACGTTCAACCAGGCCCGCGAACGCGGCGGCAACGTCCGCAAGGGCGAAAAGTCGTCGCTGGTCGTGTTCTGGAAACCGCTGGAGGTGACCGACCGCGAAACCGGCGAGAAGAAGGAAACGTTCGTTTTGAGATACTACAACGTATTCAACGCCGTGCAGTGCGAGGGGATCACCATCCCCGACGCACCGGTCTTTACCCCCAGTGAATTGCATCCGGTCGAAGCTGCGGAACGGATCGTGCACGGCTACGCGAACGCACCGGAGATTCACCGCGGCGGGTCGAAAGCGTTCTATCGTCCATCGGTCGACGAGGTGCACGTCCCCGAGCCGACGCGGTTCGCCTCCACCAACGAGTTTTACTCGACGCTGTTTCACGAGCTGGCCCACTCGACCGGCCATTCCTCACGCTTGGACCGCAAGCTCGACACCGACCCCAAGCCGTTCGGCACCCCGGATTACAGCCGCGAGGAACTCGTCGCCGAGATGGCCGCGGCGTTCCTCTGTGGGGAGGCCGACATCGTGCCGAGCGTGATCGAGAACCAGGCCGCCTATCTGCAAGGTTGGATCAACGTCCTGAAGGGCGACAAGAAGCTCGTCATCGCCGCCGCCGGTGCGGCGCAACGGGCGGCCGACTGGATCCTGGGCGAACGGAAGCCGGTCGGCACTGCCGCCGAGGCCGAGCCTGTCACGCACGCGGCATCGGATTGATTTCCGTCGGCGATTGCGACACCTTAACCCTGCGGTCGGCGTCCCCGGTTTGGCCCCCCCTCCAAACCTGCCGACCGCATTTTTGTTTGCACGGCGCGTTTGGCGCGCCGACTAGGAATGTCGAATGCGAGCGTGCCGCAAACCGCGGCACGCTCGATCACCGTTTGAACCGATCGTCGACCATCGGAAAATGGAGCGGCGCGACGATCCCGTCCTGCTGCCGCGTTGACTGTCGGCGGCGCTCTTCGCAGTGGACGCCGAGCGCGGTGTACACGATCGCGGAACGCGCCAGCGACAGCAGATGAAGAAGCTTCTGCTCCAGCGCGCCTTGCGCGATCGGCGTGGCGTATTGATCGCGCAATCCGTCCGGCTTGTCGTCCGACGGCGTGGTCCACTCGACTACCTTTAGGTACTTGTGTTCTAGGTGATCGCGAATCGCTTTTAGCTCCTTCGCGTCGGGATCGATCGGGTCGGCCAACGCGTCTCGGTCGTGGAGATCGCGGGCGATCCAGAAGAGACCGCGAAGCGGCCAGTTCGCCGTATCCACGATCGCCGGGTTGAGGTTCGCATTTGGCTTCGCCCGGTCCTGCTTTCCGCCGACGAACCAGATCCGATTGAGGTTGACCTCGTTGTCCTTCAAGCCGAATCCGAAGTATTTGTTGAGTAGGAAAGCACACTTGTCGAGCAACGAATAAGCCATGCGGTACGCCAGTTTCAGCTTCTCCAGACCGAGGCCGTAGGCCGCGTAATCAAGGGTGTTGACGAGCAGCGTGTCGCGGTCGGAGAAATGCACGGCTTTCAACTCCACGCCTTCCCATGCGAGGTACCGTGCCGACACGAACTCCTGCTTGATCTGCTGGAACATGCCGAGCAGACCGGTCCCCTCGTTCAGCGGCTGGACGACGCCGGGCAACTGCAGCGTGTCGCGCGCGGCGATCGACACCGCGCCGAGCGCGTTGAGCGGATTGAGAAACAGGCCCTTTTCCAGTGCCCAGGTGCGATAGGCCCGCTCGGACTTCGTCCGGCCGAGGCTGAACTCGTCGAACGGCCGTGAGTTGTTCAGGAACTCAGCGGGATACCGGCTCGAAATCACGCTTGCTCGTTCGTCGAAATACGCGGCTGCGCCGGGCTCCAGATGTTCGCGCAGCGCGCCCGTGAGGCACCGCCACGCGGCATGCATCAAAAGGTTGACCTGCCCCGGGTCGTAGTGATGAACCGCCAGGCTCAAAAGCGCGACACCGAGGTTGGCACCGGCCATGCCGAAACGAGGTACGAGTCGCTGCGCACGCCGGTAGAGCGCGATCGCGTCAAGCGAGCGCCCCAGCGTATCCAAGACGTTGGCTTCGTTCGTCAGGATCTGCGCTTGTCGTATGGCAGGAAGCGCGTCAAATCCTTCGCCGTGTCGCGCCCGCCGGAGCGCGAGTAGCTCGCTCTCAACCTCGGGTTGCCGCCAGGCCCAGACCGCACGCTCGTCGGGTTGCCGCAGGCGAGCGAGCCCCGCCCACGCGTTCGCTTCCATGTAGTGAAGGTGTGCCGTAGCGCCAGCCGGCGCACCTTTGTCGAGAAGTGACTTCACACCACGGAGCGCGAGCTCTAGGCCGCCTTCATCGGCGCGATCGGTCGCGCCGTCGATCAATTCGGCAGTGAGTCGAAGGGCTTCGTCGATCGGCAAATCGGTAAGCTTCGGTGGATCATCCTTTGGCAGCCCCATGGCGGAAGAGTGTAACCGAATGAGCCGGCCCGCGCGGATGCGTCGCCGGCGTGGCGATTCGGCCCGCCTTCGATCGACTCGCCTTCAAACGCCGCCCGGGCTTCAACCTTTTGCAGACCGGTTTGTCCCGGCGATTCTTTGGCTTGGCTCGGCGCACTGTCGCGCGTGCGGCGACGCGGAGGATCATGCCGCTGGCGGGCAGAGTGATTCAGTCTCCACCGCGCGTTAGACGCGGGATCGCGGGCACCCGGACTTCTCGTCGCGTGCATGCCCGTGCCGGGTCAAGCCCTGGTGGTCCGGTGCGGCCGGTGTTGTTCGATTCAGTCGACGCTCGCGGGTTGGAGAGGGTTACGAGCGCGGACCACGACGCCCCTGGTGATGGCAAACCTAAGCCGGTCGCCGGGCCCTGCAAGAACAAACCCGGTTCCTCCCTCGCCTTTGCTAGCGCAAACCGCTCGCGGTGCTCGCTGGCTCGGGCCCCTCCCAGTTTCTTCTTGCACGGTGCGCTCACGGTGTTCGCTTGCTCCGCCCCGGCTGCTCCCGGCTTTCTTCGGTTGCCATCGGGTCGCGATGGTCGCGGCCCGGCACAAACCCTCCAACGAAGGAGCATCGTTATGTCTGAATCGAACACCACCCAGCCCGGCAAGGCACCGACCCACCTCGCCTATCACGTGCAGGAGCGCAACAAGAAGTCCTACTGGACGCGGATCGGGGCTGCATGGATCCACAAGGATGGCCGTGGCTTCGACGTGAGGCTGGAACTTCAGCCGCTCGATGGCCGCGTCACCCTCCGCGTCGCCGACGAGAAGAAGGACGCACCGAGCCAAGCCTGACTCACCCGGGCACCGGCTGACCGCCGGTGCCCGGTCTTCTGTTGAACCCCACAGCCGCGCAGCCGACGCAACCCACGGTTGCGCGACTTCGCGTGTGCGCACAACGCCGCCGCGATCGTCGTCGCGCGTCCTGACGCGCTGATTCGCCTTCAGCCCGTCGAGGGCTTCGGCGAATGCCGGCCGCGCCGCGGGAGTCGGGTGTCCCACACCACTCAAAACGTCCCTGCTTTGTCCCGCGGCCCGTCCGTCCGCAGAACACACTGTCGTGTGTCAGACCGTATGCAATTCCAACAGACGTCTCCCCTGCAGGTCAGCCTGCAGGTCATGCATTCATCTTTCACGGTGAAAGCATCTCCGGACGGGCGTCACGCCGTCATTCTGTCTTACCGTCACGACGGTATGACGACGGACCCGCGGACCGGACTGTTGCCTGTTCGACACACCGGCCGACCCTTCGATCGGTCGCCTTCACTTCATGCTTGCCAGCGCACCGCAAACCGTGCTAGCGATGAAGTCCTCAACAACCCATTGAAGTGAAAGGGAAGAACCATGCCCATCGTCGCCGTCGCGAATACCAAAGGGGGAGTCGGCAAGAGCACCGTCAGCGTACACCTGGCCGCCTGGCTCTCCGAGTTCGGACATCGCGTGCTGCTGGCCGACTGCGACATTCAGCAATCCTCGTCGGCCTGGATCCGCGAGGCGGTGCCGTCGGTGACCGCCATCCGCTACAAGGACCCGGACCTGATGATCGACGAGCTCAAGATCCTCAGCCACGAGTTCGACTACATCGTCGCCGATGCGCCCGGCGGCAACATCGAGACCAGCCGCGGGCTGCTGCTTCGCGCCGATCTGGCGATCGTCCCGTGCAAGGCCTCGATGCTGGAGGTGAGGGCGCTCGCCGAGGCGACCCGCGTATTGCGCGTCGCCCAGGACGTCCGCGGCGGCAAGCCGGACGCGGTGATCGTGCTCAGCATGGTTCGCCAGCGCTACCGCCTGACCGACGACATGAAGTCGGCGGCGGCCCATTTGAATCTGAACGTCGCCAAAAAGTCGATGTCGCTCCGCCAAGTCTATGCCGACGCGCCCGGCCAGGCCGCCGTCGTCTGGCAGATGGGCAGTGCCGGGGCCGAGGCCGCCGGCGAGGTCGATGATCTCTTCCGAGAAATCCTGCCCGACGCCTGTGACGGACGGCAGCGGACCAAAACCAAGCGCGTGCTCGCGACCAGCGGGCGAGGGGAGGTGGCATGAGCGACCGTCGCAATCTGATCGAGGGGCTCAACGCCACGCCGGAGATCGATCCGGCGATCGAGAAGGCCTTCCTGCATGGCAAACCCCTCCCGACTAAAGCGGGTGAGGGGTCGAAACCGGCGTACAACGCGCCGCCGCCGACCACGGTCGTCAAGAACCTGAACCGCGTCTCTTACAGCACCAAGCTCCGCAAGGACTACGTCGATGCGCTCAAGCGCGCCAGCCTGGAGCGCCAACTGAACGGCATCGAACCGTCGACCATCGTCGACATGCTGGAGCAGGCGATCGAGCCCTGGCTGCGCGCAACGGCTACCTGCCATGACGCGCAAAAGCTCGGCTGGCCTAGGGGGTGCGCTCACCGCCCGGCAACGCCGGCTCGTCGAGGCGAGCGTCCGCATCGCGGACGAAGCGCCGAACCGCTCGGACTTCCTGCACACCGTGATGTGTCAGGTCGGGCTGCCCCGCAGCCAGACCGACGAGCTGCGCTTCGAGCGCCGCAACGGGCACATCTCGATCCTTCTGGAGGCCGGCAAGCTCTTCAACGGCCGGCACTGGGTTCAACAACCGCTGCCGTACGGCAGCACGCCGCGACTCGTCATGGTCCACGTCAGTTCGGAAGCGATCCGCACGCAGAGCCGTAGCATCGAGATCGGCGACAGCATGCGGTCCTTTTTGACCACGCTCGGCATGACCACCAGCGGCGGCGCGCGCGGCGGCTACACGACGCTCCGCCGGCAGATGGAGGCGCTCGCCGCCTGCCGCTTGACCATCGGCATGTTCGCCGAGGGGCAGGTGGTCACCCGCAAGGCCGACCCGATCGAACAGTTCACCGCCTGGCTGGACCAGGACGGGACACAGCCGACGCTGTGGCCCGGCTCTTTGGAGTTGACCCAGGACTTTTACAACACGCTGCTCGACCACGCCGTGCCGCTCGACTACCGGGCGCTGGCGGCGCTGAAGCATTCGGCGCTGGCCCTCGACGTCTACACCTGGCTCGCCCATCGGCTGTGCCGGGTGAAGGAGGTCGGAGGCGTGAAGCTCAGCTGGCAGAACCTGCTCGCCCAGTTCGGGCAGGAATACGCCGACACGCGCAACTTCAAGCACGAGTTCAAGAACGTGCTGCGTCAGGTGCTGCTCGTGTATCCGGAGGCCCGCGTCGAAGAGGTGGAGGGCGGCCTCAAGCTGTTTCCGTCCAGGCCGCCGCTGTCCCAGACCCAGGTCTCGTTGGCATTGCCGCCCGGCGTCACGGTGGATAAGCCAGAGGGTTAACGATGTTATCCACGCTGAATCGCCACCCCCGGTACGCTGAATCGCCACCCCCTAGATAGGTCATTTGTGCGCTGAATCGCCACCCCATACCTATAGTTATTACCTATAACTCTTCCTATAGCTGTCGGACCGGATCTGTGGATAACTCGAATCGGCGACCGTCTGAATCTGGTCGATCGGTCGGTATGGCATGCAAGGGGGTATGTCGTCCCACTCACCGACATCGTCCGTAATCGCATTTTAATGGGGTCTGCAGCACCGGAAGAGCTACGCTCGGCCCTCCCATACGTCTCGCCCGTTTGGAGAGGCTCTCCGAGGCCGTGTTCAAGCGACCGGCGATCAACTACCACGAAAAACAGCATGTTTTCCAGCCAAGTGCCTACAGGTGGAACGGCATTTGCTCCGTCGGTTTTTGGAGGTTAAGCTGGGCTCCCATGACGACTTGCCGTTCCAAACGCCATTGGAATTGTGCACTCACTCTCCATGTGAAGCCGCTTCGGCGGACAGGGGGCTCCCTTGCAGTGTTACAGAATCTGTCCCGTACCTATATGTGCCGCATCGAAGTGGGCACCACCTGAATCACCGAAGTAGGCCGCCCTGGCCGGCCGAAGCCCCAGGCTTCGTGAGTAAGTAGCCCTGCTGTTCAGGTGACACCTATGAAATTCATCGACCTGTTCGCCGGCCTCGGCGGGTTCCATCTCAGCCTCACTCGTTTGGGACATGAATGTGTATTCGCGAGTGAAATCGATGCTGGCTTGGCTTCGCTCTATGAAAAGAACTTTGGCATCACGCCGGACGGCGACATTACCAAGGTTGACATTGAAAACATTCCGCATCACGACATTCTTTGTGGTGGATTCCCTTGCCAGCCGTTTTCAAAGGCAGGCGAACAATCGGGCCTCGAATGCACGACGTCCGGCAATTTGTTCAGCGTGATCGATAGAATCATACGTCACCACAAGCCGCAGTATGTTCTGCTCGAAAACGTCGCGAACTTGGAGCGACATGACGCGGGAAGGACTTGGCGACGACGCATCCGGCCCCGATTGAAAGGCGCTGGGTACACCGTCGACGCTCGACTGCTCTCGCCGCATGAGTTCGGCATTCCCCAAGTCAGGCCCCGCTTTTTCATCGTCGCGTCACGCAGGGGCCTGGACGACTTTCGTTGGCCGGAGCCGCCGAAGACGGTTCCCGAACTGTCGGTGAGATCGGTGCTCGACTCGAATCCGTCCGATGCAACTGCGCTTTCAGAACAGATGATCCAATGCTTGGAGGTGTGGCAGGAGTTTCTCGAACGTGCACCGAGTGATGCGAAGCTATCAGGCTTTCCGAAATGGTCGATGGAGTGGGGAGCCACCTATCCCTATGAGAACGGCGATACGCCAAAGTCGATCGGGCCTCGACGGCTCGCCAAGTACTTGGGTTCGCACGGAGCGGTGATACCTGCGGGAGGATGGGAAAAGCAATCAACTGTGCTTCCGTCGTACGCCCGAGAGTTCGTGTTCCCCAAATGGAAGCAGGACTTCATCCGCGACAATCGTCAGTTTTACGAGCAAAACAAGCATTGGATCGACCCGTGGAAATCGTCCATCCTCGCGTTTCCGCAAAGCCTTCAGAAGTTTGAGTGGAACTGCAAGGGTGAGGAACGGAATCTGTGGAATACGGTCATTCAGTTCCGCGCCTCGGGCGTGCGGTGCAAGCGACCGACCACCGCTCCGTCGCTGGTGGCGATGACTACTACACAAGTACCGATCATAGGATGGGAGCGTCGATACATGACGCCGCGCGAGTGTAGCCGCCTGCAGAGCATGGGCGATCTGCAACATCTGCCGGCAACGCCGACCCGCGCGTATAAGGCGCTCGGCAATTCGGTCAACGTAGATGTCGTCGAAGCGGTTGCGCAGGCGCTTCTTCAGTCATCGGGTCCAGGTGGCCCACCCGGTGTGACGAACGGTCGAAAAACCCGAAAAAAGCGAATAGTGGCCTTGGCATAAAGCCTTGCTAAGGGGACATCAATGAGTAAGGCTCAAATCGACACGATCAATATCCGGCCTGGCGTCACGATTCTGTCCGTGTTGCGCCACCTGAACTACAAACCGTGGTTCGCCTTGGCCGAGTTCGTGGACAACAGTGTCCAAAGCTATTTGAACAACAGAGATCGGATACATGCTGAGGAGGGCCGCGACTTCAAGCTGCGAGTCGCTATCGAGTACGACGATTCGTCGGGCGGACGCCTTGTGATTCGTGACAACGCGGCGGGGATCGCTCAACGCGATTATGCTCGCGCATTTCGTCCGGCGGAGATACCTCCCGATCGAAGCGGGCTTTCGGAGTTCGGCATCGGGATGAAGAGCGCAGCGTGCTGGTTCGCGCCGAAATGGTCTGTTCGAACCTGCGCGCTCGGCGAGAGCGTTGAACGCGCAGTGCACTTCGATATCTCCCGTATCGTGCATGACAATCTCGACGAACTCAGCGTAGAAACGAAGCGTTCCCGCGCTCAGGATCATTTCACGGAAGTCACACTGGCAGCGCTGCATCAGCCGCCGCAGTCGAAGACGATCGCCAAGATCAAGCAGTACCTATCCGACATCTATCGCGTCTTCATTCGAGAGGGGCAACTCGAACTCAGCTTCAACGATGAAATCTTGACTTACGAATCGCCCGCGATCTTGTCGGCCCCATTTTTCCGCCGAAAGGACGAGGAAGCGGTTGAGTGGAAGAAGGAGATCAGTTTCGATTTCGGCCAAGGTTTGAGTGTGCACGGTTTCGCTGCGATCCGGGAGCGGGCGAACGTGTCTCGCGCTGGCTTCGCATTGTTCAGGCGGCGACGGCTCATCGAGGGTGGCGGAGAAGAGGGATGGCGGCCGGAAGAGATTTTCGGCAAGTCAAACAGTTATCGCTATCAGCGTGTCTTCGGCGAACTTCATCTCGAAGGCTTCGACGTGAGTCACACGAAAGACGGATTTCGTTGGGACGAAAACGAGCAGGCCTTTCTCGGCCTGCTCAAAGAGCATCTCGATGCCGATCCACTGCCACTGCTTGAGCAGGCCGAGGGACTGCGCGTGCGGAGCAAGCCTTCCGACGTGCGCGCGGGGGCCGTGATGGCTGTTGCGCGTACGGCTGCGGTCATTGAAGGAGCCGTCGCCAAAGCAATTCCGATTCTTGTAGGACGCCCTCAGCAGCCCGCTGAGCCGCCCGCTCATCTGACAAGGGCGAAGCTCGTCGCCCATAAGCGAATTCGAAAAGTGCCGTACCGCGGCCGTGAATGGACGGTCACGATCGAGATCAGCAGCGATCCCGGGGTCACGGATTGGTTAACCGTGACGGAACACGTCGATGCGGACAAGGGTGAGATTGGGCTCCGACTGTCGATGGACCACCCGTTCATGCACCGATTCAGCGGATCGTCGGCTGAGGAGATTGAGCCGTTGCTTCGGGTCGCGATTGCCGTCGGGCTGGGCGAAATGGTTGCCCGCGGTACAGCAGGCGTCAAGCGGGCCGGCGAGGTTCGAAGAAACATGAACGACCTATTACGCGAGGCGCTTTCAGAACCCTGAGGGGGCGGTAAGTCATGTCGCAGGTGAATCCCATCACATCCGTCGTCACCGTCCCGTCGGCCTCGGACCCATCCGGGGACACTTGGACGCCTTTCGTCGGTGAGGAAACCCTTGAGTTGCTGGACCGGCTTCAACGATCCAATGGCCTAGACGACGCCGGCAAAGCCAAACTGCAAGCTGAAGGACTGGCGATCCTCGCGAAATGTGTGAATCCCGCTCGTGCCGGTGCGCGCTCGACCGGCTTGGTGCTCGGCCAGGTGCAGAGCGGCAAGACGATGTCGTTCACGACGGTCGCTGCGCTTGCTCGGGACAACGGATACCGGTTGGTGATCGTTATCACGGGCACGACGATCCCGTTGCTTGGCCAGTCAGAGTCTAGGCTCCGCCAAGATTTGGCCCTCGATTCTGTCGGGCGGCGCTGGCGACACGTGCCCGTCGAGCCCCGTGCTCCAATGAACGGCCAGATGCTTGTCGACGTGCTCGATGCATGGAACGACCCGGGCGTTCCCAGCAACCGTCGCCAGACACTGCTCATAACAGTGATGAAGAATCACCTGAACGTGAGAAAACTGCGAATGCAGTTGGAGTTGTTGGCTGCACGCTTGGTCGATGCTCCTGGACTCATCATTGATGACGAGGGGGATCAAGCGAGCTTGAATACGCGCGTGGCAGTCCAGGGTGAAAGTGCCGTCTATCGCGAATTGCTCGCTCTCAAGCGAGCGCTACCGCGACACACGTTCTTGCAGTACACCGCGACGCCGCAGGCTCTGCTGTTAATCAACATCATCAACACGCTGTCACCGACGTTCTGCGAGACGCTCGTGCCAGGCGATGGATACACCGGCGGTCAGACGTTCTTCATCGAGAACCCAGGACTGACCCGTGATATCCCGCAGCAGGACATCGGAACACGTCAGTCTCCGATCACCGACCCGCCCGATTCACTATTCGAAGCGCTTCGGCTGTTCTTCCTTGGCGTTGCCGCCGGTTGCACGACTTATCACGGCGGCAATCGCTCGATGCTCGTGCACCCCTCGCGGACCACGGCCGAACACGCCAGTTACCATCAATGGATTCTGCAAACGAAGGAAAGTTGGAAACGTCTCCTTCAACAGCCATCGACGGATCCGGATCGCATTGAACTGATCAACGAGTTTCGCACTTCTTACGAAGATTTAGCACGAACGGTGCCTGACTTGGCATCATTCGACGACCTGGCCACACGTCTCTTGATGGCGGTGCGGGAGACGCAAGTAGAAGAGGTCAACAGGCGCGGCGGCGCGACTCCACAGATTCGTTGGAACGACACCTACGCGTGGATCCTCGTCGGTGGCACGGCGATGGATCGTGGCTTTACGGTGCGCGGCCTGACCGTCACCTATATGCCGCGCGGACTCGGCGGTCAGGGCCAGGGAAATGCGGACACGGTGCAGCAGCGTGCCCGCTTCTTTGGGTACAAGCGTGGCTACTTGGGCTATTGTCGCGTGTACCTCGAAGCCGGCGTTCGTCAGGCGTTTAGGGCGTACGTTGAGCACGAGCAGGATGTCCGAACGCGATTGGTCTCACATCGCATGTCGGGCCGACCATTGACCGAGTGGCCGAGAGCGTTCCTTCTGGATACAGCGATGCGCCCGACGCGCAACAACGTGATCGACGTTGCATGGACCCGTCAGTCGATCGGACAGGGATGGTTCTCGGTTGATGCACCCCATCTCCTACCAGAGGTGGTAAACGCGAACAGGGCTGTCATCGAGTCGTTCCGCAGTGGGATTTCGTGGTCTGAAGATCAAGGGCATCCTCAACGAACGGATACGACCAAACACCTTGTGGCCGAGGTGCCCTTGGGCAGCGTGTATTCCTCACTTCTCTCGCAGGTGTGGTTTCCTGACTTCGAAGAGTCGCAAACCTACCTGACACATCTGATTTTGCTGAGCGAGTTGATTCAGAACAATCCGGGCGCAATGGCACGCGTCTACTTGATGAGCAAATGGGCGATACGCGAACGTTCAGTCAATGACGATGACAAGATTGTTAACCTTTTCCAGGCGCGCAGCCCGTTACTCCACGAGCCCTGCAGGGGTCCATTTACCCGGGTGATCGGCAGTTGCGTGCGACGGACGCGGTGACGATCCAGCTTCACAATCTCCGCCTGACAAAAGACGGGCAGGTGCAAGCTGATCAAGTGCCAACTGTCGCCATTGCAATGCCGGACGGACTATCTCGTGATCTGATCGTTCAGCCGCAAGGAGTGAGACGGTGAGTCTCTCAGCTCGTAACGTCTTGACGGTCCTCAATGAACTGTCAACGCCTGTCAAAGACAGCAGAGGAGGGGAGCGATTCTCGACCGCGTCGCTCCCTGGAACCTCAAGCCATTTGATTGGCCTTGATGCAGAACGTCACGTCGTCATCCTGCTCGCCATCGATCACACGCAACCGATGGCTGTCTCGCCGTCGATCCGGTTGGAGAATATCGAGGTTCAGCACGGCGTGCGCTGCACCATTCCGAGCCAGGTGGCCGGAGCACCAACCGTCTTTACAATCATACGATGCCTGTCTGACGATTCGGACCTGATCGAGATATTCGTCGATGTGATGATGCCCGTTGCACGAGGGTTCGGTTTGCCGGTGCCGCTTGCCGATGCCGTTTCGACGATGGACAAAGTGGTACGCGTGTTCAGGCAGCAGGTAGCACCGAATCAACACACCGTTCAAGGGCTCTGGTCAGAACTGTTCTTGATCGCGGCTGCGAGCGATCCCGTCGCAGTGGCCTCCGCTTGGCGAACCGATCCGTTCGAATCGTCAGATTTTTCAACGCCAACCTGTCGCGTTGAAGTGAAAAGCACCACTGGCCCGATCAGGTCGCATCACTTCAATCACGAGCAGCTTCGGTCTATTGCAGGAGTGACCTCGATCATCGCATCCATGTTCTGCCGGCGTGCGGCAGGAGGCATCTCCGTCGCAGAATTGTGGGAGTTGGTTCGACGGCATGTCGGAGGCATGCCTGATTTGTCGCTACGGATCGATGCCACCGTTATGCACACACTCGGCGAGAGTTGGAAGGCATCGTTGAAAACGCGATTCGATCATCAACTCGCGCGATCATCGCTTCGCTTCTTCTCTGTGGAATCAATTCCCTCAATTGGTAATGATCTTCCCAGCGAACTTAGCGAGATCCGATATCGGGTCGACGTGACCACCGTTCCGCCGCTCGGTCATGAGCAACTTGGTGTGCCGGGCGAGCTTGGAAGGCAGATGTGGCCCTCTTACGTTCTGTAAGGGGGCGTCTGTAGGGCTGGCGACGGAATGATCTGTCTACAATGAAGACCGCATCCACCAAGGTGCGTGGTTGCCATTCAAAGATTTACGATTGAGATCTAAGCTGTTACCGGCTGACGCCGTTGCTCTAGCTCTACCGTTGTTCGTAGACGCACATTCAACGCATCGAGTATTTTCATCGCGCGTTCAAGCGTTATCCCGAAATACTCGTTCCGTTCATCACGCGAAATCTGTGACTCGTGCACAGCCAATCGCTTGGCGAGATCGCGCTGCGAAATACCTTGCGCTATTCGCAGCGCGATGAGCAGGTGACCGAAGCCCCGGAAATTGTCGAGGTCCTCGAACTCGCCGCGTTGCAGACGCTCGTAGCTTTCTACTTCTTCTTTAAGTTGAAGGTGGAACGATTCCATCGGATCAATAACGCGCTTGATCTCTTCGGGGCTGAGGCCCGTTTCTTTGAGTCGCTCAGCGTGGTCCTTCAGCCGTTCCTGCTCCGCCTTGAGACGCGCCACGGCTTCTTTGTATTCGGTCTCGTTGCGAATCATGTTGAACCTCCGACTTTTAGTTTGATGATGCCCCTTGGCTTTCCGTCGCGCCGTGACCGTCGAAATGCCGCCGGAAACTCCAGTTCATTGCCGTGCACGTCTTTGATACCACTGCCTGCGCCGAGTCCCGGGACATGCGGATACAGTTCGACGCGGTAGCGATGCCACATAGGCAATTGGTGTTTCGGATATCCGCGGCATGGCTTTCGCGATCTCGGATCCCATGTCCAGACCTTAAACGGGTCCAGCAGATTCAGCTCACGTTCTAACGATCCAGACGCCAACCGTTTCAAATCGCAGACGAAGTAGCCGTCGATGTCGTTCGGGTGATCCTTGTCCTCGGCAAACGAGCCGTCTGCGTAAACTTCCGAAATGCCGACCTGCCAAAGCTGGCGGGTGAGAAGCTCTAGGTTGTTCACCAGTTCTTCTCGCCACGCTCCGTGCCAACTCGGGCAGTCCTTGGGATCGCCAGGCCCGAGCACCAGAACGGACTGCCGGAGCTCTTCAAAAGTGACCTCGTAGTCACCCGGCGGAAGAAGCCCGTCGGATTCGAAAGTCGGGATTACAGCCATACTTATCGCTCGTTTTTCCCGAGAACTTTAGCATTACTTGACTCAAACGTCAAGCATGCCTAAAGTGTCGCACATGACTTATCGGCCGTCCACAACTGGCGGTAGCCGCATCATCGCCTTCTACCATAGGTAACCAAATGTCCGCTGCTTCAGCCCTTTCTCCCGACAGTCCACTGGCGACGCAACCGATCACCCACTCGGACATTGCTGCGTTCGCCGACACATCCGTCAACCTCAAGCGCGAGGACGCGGAGGACTACCGCGCTCAGGTCAACCGACTACGGGAAAAACTCGATCGCTATGCCGCGGATCACCCGGACTACGGCCTTATCAAGACGCTTCTTTCGGGAAGCCTCGCGAAGGGCACCGCTCTCAAAACGTTGAACGACATTGATGTCGCTTTCTACGTGAACGCAGAGAAGGCTCCGAAAGCAGAACCGGCACTACTCGAATGGCTTGCGGCGCGGATTCGCGAAGCGTATCCGCAGATGAAGCCTGAGCAGATCACGGTGAATAGCCATTCCGTAACCGTGCATTTTTCTGGGAGTGACCTGAACGTTGACGTGGTACCAGTGCAGTATTACGGCGACCCGGATGACCGAGGCTATCTCTTCGCGTTCACCGGCGGCGAGGCGGTCCTCACGAGCATTCCGCTGCACTTGAAGTTCACCCGCGCGCAAGGACCGCCAAAAGACGCATTTCGCCCAGGTGATCCGTCTGGTGAAGTGGTGGGTCCGACAGCAGAAAAACCGCGACGACACCTTCCGACTCAAGTCGTTCATGACCGAGATGATCGTCGCGCATCTCGCTGATTCCGGCGTGGCGATGGACGACTACACCTTGGCGATGGAAAAGGTGTTTGCCTACATCGTCAAATCCAAGTTGAAGACCCGTATCGCGTTCACGGACTACTACCCGGCCTCCAAATTGCCGGGGCCGACTGGCAAGCCGATCGAAGTGTTCGATCCGGTTAACGAGAAGAACAACGTCGCCGGTGTCTATGACGATGGCCATCGCCAGAAGATTGTCACTGCCGCGCAAGACGCCCTCGAAGCGATTAGCGAGGCACGATTTGCCACGACACGAGGCCGTGCAATTGAATGCTGGCAGGAAGTACTTGGTCCGTCTTTCCGAGGTTAAAATGTCGTATAGCTACACCAAAAGCAGCACCTTTACGATTACCCATGCCCGCGAGTTGGCGTCGAAAGTCGCCGGTGACATGCACCTGTGCGCGGCGTACTACGGCAAGCCGGGAGAGCAGCGCATTCGCGAATACGCGGAAGAGCTTGCGCAGTATCTCAATGAAGGCTACGTTGCCGAGTATGAGTTCGGCTTCAAGAAGAACGACGAGCGAGTTGTGACCTGGCGTTACAAGGTCGATGCGAACGGAACGATCACGACGAACGACCGTTCGGGCAAAGTCGCGCCTTACGTCGATATTGAAGGCGCGGAGTTTTACAACTTCCTGACGCAGAACAGCGCGTTCTTCGCGCTCTCTGCCGATGAGCAAAGCCGCTTTGAGTCGGGCTTGCCGATCCAGCGAACCCATGGATCGGCTCCTTCTGATGGCAAGGGGTATTGGACCTCTGATCGCAATTACTACTCCGGTGGCCAAGGGCTCGGTCGCCAAACGTTTCAACCGATCTCATGAACCAAGAACGCACCGGCATTTTCGAAGAGGTCCACGAGTTTCCCGATCCGTCGACGATGCGTCGCTTCGCGTCGCTTGTCGGCCTGGATAGCACCAAGGCACGCCTGCTCAAAGAGGCGCGCCTGCTGCTCGATCCTGAAAGTCTCACGCAATGGAGCACCAAACATCACCGCGCCAAACTCAAGGTCGCGGATCTGTTTCGTGACAGGCCACCGCTTTTCATCTTCGCCGGCGACGTCGGGACCGGTAAGACGGCTCTCGCAGAAACCTTTGGTGATGCGGTCGCACGCGCTGCGGGAATCCCTATCACCTTCTTCGCGTTAAGTCTCAATGCGCGAGGCACCGGAGCTGTCGGCGAAATGACCAGCCTCATCTCCGCAGCCTTTACTGAAGTGAAACAAGCCGCTCGCAAAGGCAGCGGTCGACACGGAAAGCACAACGGCGGCGTCATTCTGCTTATCGATGAGGCCGATGCCCTGGCGCAGTCGCGCGAATCTGCGCAGATGCATCATGAAGATCGCGCCGGCGTCAATGCGCTGATTCGTGGCGTTGATGACCTTGCGACCGGAAGTGTGCCGGCCATCGTCGTCATGTGCACGAATCGCCTCGAAGCGCTTGACCCAGCAGTCCGACGCCGAGCGGCGGCAACATTCACCTTCGATCGCCCCAACGACGCGCAACGTCTTGCGTTGCTCGGGCCGGTCCTTGAAGAGATCGGGTTTAATCACGCGCAAATCGCGTCGTTGGTGAAGTCCACGGGCCCCACGGCGGACCGCCCGTACGGCTACACCTATTCAGATCTCGCGCAGCGCGTCCTTCCCGGGTTAGTGCTCGCCGCCTATCCGGATGGACCCATCACCTACGATCTGGCCGCCGATGTAATCCAGCATCATCTACCCACGCCGCCTTTCAAGGAGCAAGCGTGATGGTATGTACGGCAGTGGACATCGTCCCCTCGACGACGGCCCAGCAAGTCCGTTCGAGATGCGCAGGAGTAACGCGTGGCGAGTAATAAAAAGAAGAGCGGCAACCGCGTAAAGCGCGCTGCCCCGCGCCCCGGGTCGCTGCTCACTCCCGAGTCGGTCGGCGGCATCGTCGGAGGCAAAGGCTTTGATTTCCAGACGCGCTATGCGGCCTGCCATCTGCCACTCTGGCTTGCTGAAGGATCGTTTCATGAATTGTTCCATGAAGGCACCGGCGACATCGACATTCGCTTCCTGGAGGCAGGAAAGGCAACCCGCAACCACATTCAGATCAAAGACCATGAAGTCTCGTTGAGCGAGTTCAAGGAAGTGCTCGAAAACTTCCGCCGTCTCGACGCAGAGTTTTCGGGGATCTACAAGCGATTTACGCTGGCGTCGACGCAGCTGGCGAAGGCCCTTCGACCGCTTGAGACAGGACTTTCAAGGTGGCGAGGTGCGAAGCCATTCTACGAAGATGTTCCTCACGCATTGCTACCGACCGAACAAGATGTGGATGAGCGCATCGCCAAGCTAGGGCTCGCAGACCACGCAGAGTTCATTCGTGAAAAGCTAGACCTCGATGTCGGACACGGCGAGTTGTGTCAGGATGAGCGCGCGATCGACCTGTTCATCAGCCGCTTGTTGAAGCATCCAGCGTACGCAGACAAACTTCGAGCGATGGTGGCCCCGTCCTATGCACACGTCATGCAAGCGATCACTGCCAGCAAGGGCGTTGTGTTGGATCGCTCGAAGCTAGAGGCGCTGATCCGCGACGCCGTGACGGCGGGCGGTGAAACGAGCATCGTCGTCACGGTGCACAACTGGACGAAAGAAGTGTTCGATATCCCGCCCGATTACGAACTGGATTGGTCAGGCGAGTTCGACCGATCGACGCGAGCGGTGCCAACCGAAGAGAAGTGGAATGGCGAACTTCTCCGCCAGCTCGTCGACACTAAGAAGAAGATTCTCGGCGAGCGAAAAGAACGTGTCATCAAGTTCCGCGGCAAATGCACGCTGTCCACGGCGATCATGCTTGGCGTGACTTTTCCCGCTGTCGGTGGCTGGATCTTCGAGATTCCTCAGCCACCGCAGAAGGATCCGTGGCGCTCGGATGCGGCGCGAACGACGCCTTACACGATCAACGTAGAGGAACTGGCGGGCGATCCGGCAGCGGAAGACTTGGTCCTCGGCATCAGCGTCAAGGGCGAGAGCCGTGACGATGTGATGCGACATGTGCAATCGACAAAGACGCCTCCGAAGCGTTACGTGTTCATTTCCCCGCCCACTCAGGGGGGACAGTCAATCGGAAACGCCAGCGACGCCGCCGCGTTTGTAAATGCCGTGCGCGAGGCGCTCGGCCCCTTCCTTAAGGCGCATCAGATTCGGAAGACTCGATTGTTCTTCTACGGGCCTTTTGCGCTCGCGGTGTTTTTGGGTCAACAGATCACGGCCCTCGGACAGGTACAACTCTTCGAGTTCCAAGATCCCGGCTATGTCCCGAGTTGCTGCCTCCGCACCTGAATAGCCCGCGATTTATCTCACGCGTAGACTTGCACAGCGGCAACTTCGCCACGCCAAAAATTGTACCCCAAACTGTACCCCGGTTGACGGAAAACATGGTACAAATGGGCCATCGACCGTCGGCTGTCGGGCGACGAATCGCCTGGTTTTGCCGTAAGAATCGCGTTTCTCGCGAGTGGACGATTTCCGGGTTTCTGCCCTCATAACCCGAAGGTCGTGGGTTCAAATCCCTCCCCCGCCACTTGTTGATCTGAAAGGACTTGCAGCAATGCGAGTCCTTTCTTTTTTGGCCCAGGCGGGCCAGCTGTACACAAAACTGTACACAAACCGCCGGGAGGACTCGCCAAGCACGAAAGGCCCTCAGCGTTGAGGTCTGAATCATGGCGAGCTTGATCGAGCGAAACGGCATTTACTACATCCAGTACTGCGTCAGCGGGAAGGCCCGGCGGGTCAGCAGCCAAACCGACAGCCTGCAGCTGGCGAAAGAGAAGCTGCGACAGTTCGAGTCAGCCCAGCTACGAGGGCATGACAATCCGTTGCCGACGCGCACGCCAATCGCCGACGTGCTCGAACGGTACGTGGCACACATTCGCACGCACAAGACCGCGAACAGCGCTCAGAAGGACGTCTACTACCTGCGCGACATGTTCGGCGTCATTTGTCCGGCCCTGATGATCACCAGCCGCAACGTGACGTCGGCTTGTCGGAAGAAGCCGCCACGTCCCGACGCCACCCAAGACCGGCGCCGGCGAGCGGTCGTCATCGAAGCCCCGTGCTTCGAACAAGTCACGTCAACCAACGTCAGCGCCTTTATCGCCGGCCAGGTGCAGAGCAGGGGACTCGCGCCGAAGACGGCGAACCACTACCGGCAGATCCTGTGCCGCGTCTTCAACTGGGCAATGAGCGAAGGCGGCGTTCGGATGCCCGGCAACAAGAATCCTGTGAGCCTAGTCAAACGGTACAAGGAGCGAGCGCCCGAGATTCGTTTCCTGACTCTGCAGCAGATCGACGAGCAGTTGCGCGCCCTGACAGACAAGCCGCAGTTGCGCGCGATGGTCGCAACGCTCATCTATGCCGGCTTGCGGCGCGAGGAGTTGCTGTGGTTATGCGCGGAAGACGTGGACTACAACCAAGGCTCCTACGGGATGATCCGTATCAGAGCAAAGACGATCGAGGGTGCGAGCTGGCAGCCGAAGACAAAATCCAATCGCGTCGTACCAATTAGCTCTACGCTGCGCGTTCACCTGGACGCCTACCACGTCCAAAGTCGCAGGGACCGATGGCTCTTTCCGTCCCCGAGTGAGAAGCGGTACGACATCGACAATTTCAGCGCCGACTTAAGAGCAGCAAATGCGGGAGCATCGCTGAATTGGACCTGTCTTGATTACCGCCACACGTTCGGGTCACAGCTGGCGATAAAAGGCGAGTCGCTGTACAAGATTGCCATGTTGATGGGCAATTCACCTGCAATATGCCAGCGGCACTATGCCGCGCTCACGACTGATTGCCTCTCATTGGCGGTGGAGTTCTAGCAACTTCGGAACGGAGCTACTTATGGCAGGGCCATTGCTTGAAGAAGTGTTCAAGATCGGTGGAGTTCCGACCTATACCTTTGTCGAACCCGAAGAGTTTCCACGATTGAAAGTGAGCCTTCGCACTCCAGGGCGGCCTGTCATCATCGAAGGTCCGTCTGGCATTGGCAAGACAAGCGCTGTCCGAACCGCATTGAAGGAGCTAGGAATGAGCTCCAGCGTGACGCCGCTTACGCCTCGGAAAGTCGCTGACATTGACTACATTCGTGAATTGCCGTCTCTCGGCGATGTTGGAACGGTCATCATCGACGACTTTCACAAATTGCCGAACGAGCTGAGAGCGACGATTGCAGACTACGCCAAGCATTTAGCGGATGAGGCGCGAGACGGTACAAAGCTGGTGTTGATCGGTATCAATCAGGCAGGCCGACGCCTGATCTCGCTCGCAACTGATCTAAACAATCGCGTCGATATAATTCCAATGGGGAGTAGCAGCGATTCCCAAGTTCGAACACTTATTAAGAAGGGGGAAGCCGCTCTAAATATTGATATAAATGTTGCTGATGAGATTGCGGACGAGTCGCAAGGAAGCTTCTATATTGCTCAAATGCTATGTCATGCAGTTTGCGTGCGATCATCCGTTTTGGACCGTGCTGATGCGGCCGTGCCGATTAAAACAACGGTGAGCTTCTCTCTCGTCAAGTCAGAGGTAGTTGAAAAGCTCGAGTTGACTTTTGGTGATCGATGTAAGCGGTTCTGTCGTGGGTCGAAACTTCGACCGGAAGGACGAGCGCCATACCTCCACGTCATGAACTGGCTTGCCTCTGCGAAGGACTGGACGCTTCAACTCGACGATGCGATGCATCAGCACCCGAATCTTAAGGGGAGTGTTAATCAGGTTGTCGAGAAGGGATATCTGGAATCTCTGATAGCCGGTGATAGTGAGCTGTCCGATGTCATCCATTACGACCGCGCTGCCGGGCAACTGACAGTTCAAGATCCTCAGTTTGTATTTTATGTTCGGAATATCTCGTGGAACTCATTCGCTAAGAAGCTCGGGTATAGCTCCGTGAAGTTTGACCGAAAGTATGACTTCGCACTCTCGTTCGCAGGCGCCAATAGGGGCGTCGCCGAGCAACTATTCCAGGCGTTGATCGACCGAGACCACGCTGTGTTTTACGACAAGAACGAGGAATATCGTATCGCAGGAGAAGACGTGGAGAAGTACTTGTTGCCCATCTATCAGAGCGAGGCTCGCTATGTGGTTCCCCTTTTTTCACAGGAGTACCCCTCGCGAGTGTGGACCAAAATCGAGAGTGATGCCTTTCGTTCGCGTATACCGGATGGCGACGTTGTGCCAGTGCGATGGTCTACCCTCCCTGGCTCGAACTTTGATGAAACGACACAACGCGGCTACCTGACATTCGATCCGATGGCGGATAGCAAATCGCAGATTGAACACATCGCGGAACAACTGTGCAGGAAGCTCGCCGACGCTCGTCGAGGCGCAACTGAGAAGTAGGCGTCCCGGCCGACTTGCTTTGCCGGGACGCCCATCTACCGCGTAACTCAATTGTGTGTAAAGCCGTCTGCCTTACGACCGGCGGCTCGCTTCATATGCGTCAACCTCCTTTCGTACGTACCGCACCATGCCGTTGCGTCCCTCGCCCAGACAGAGGCGCGTAATACACGCCCGCCGGCAAATGCGGTCTACGCTCGACCGTGAGCACCGCCATCGCTCGGCGAGTTCTTTTGCCGAGATCAGTTCAGGATGCCGCATGGCCTTCAGTGCGTTCACGCGACACCGCCTTCCGGTAGCGGCAGGTTCAGCTTCAATCGCTCAACGCGGTAGCGCCCGTCGAAATCGCGCTCGTTCCAATAGGCCCACACTTCGGCCATGAATTGATGAATAGCGTCGCCGATTTGCCGCGTGCCAGTGCGTGCCGCGTAGCCGACGACGCAGCCGGCGCCGTGCGAGACGTACCATTGCGTTGGAGCGGTGCCGGGCTTACGCGTGTCGCGCACAGCGCTAAGCTCTGAGCCGAGAAGTTCCCCGACGCTTTGAACGGCAGCCCACCAGGGATGCACGGATCGGCGGCTCTTGTTCGAATCATCCGGCTCGCGCAGAACCATGCATTGCTCTGTGAGCGCGTTCCAAACCTTGGGCGTTCGTTCGGGCAGTTGTTCAAGCGAGCGAATGCCGAACTGCTTAAGGGCAAGCCGACGAAGCTGAAACTCGACACGCCACACCCGCGCTTGGGGTCCGACCTTCCACAGATCGAAAAACCAGTTCTTCACGCCACCATTCGCGACGATCTCTGCGATCTTGTCGTAGATGCGGAGCTGAATCGCACCAGCGCCCTGACCGACGTAGAAGGTTTGCAGCGTGTCGCCCTGAGCGTGTTCGTTGCGCTTACGCGCACGCGTCACCAGGTGCGATTTGAGGAAGTCTGATGTAAGCGGCTCGCTCAACTCGAAGTCTGCAGCGATGTCGGCTCGACTCACCTGAATGTCGGTGATCGTTCCCCCATTGGCTTCGATCCATTCTCGCAGCTCGCGCACTTGTGGCGCGATGTTCTCATGCCAAAGCCGATCCGAGGGGAGCGATACATAAACGTTGGGCGAGCCTTTTGACAGCTGCGTTCGAGCAATCCAGACCTGAATCCCTCGCAGCACGAGATGAAACGCGTAAGCCGGCGCGCGTCCTCCAGGGCGCATGAGCCCGTGGCCGACACTCGCGGGCAGTTGAATACCGTTCTTGCTCCCTGTCGCGTCTGCTTTCAACTTGGCGAAGCGCTCAACGATGAGGGGCCAGCGCTCGTTCCAGTTGACATGGAAGCCGAGATCGAGCGAATCCAAACCGCACAGGAGAAGTCTCCAGTTGGTTGGACCTGTAATTTGGACTACCCGTGTTACGGACTTCGGGTAGTCCAGGGGGGTAGCAGAATCGGCGGGCGGCCCGCCACCCGCTTCGCGGGGGCCCGCGGGCTCGCCCATCTCCCCATCAGCATCTGTCGGCATCGAACGATCGTTCAACACGAGGCACCTCAACTCGCTGTCACGAATGGCGTGACAGCAAAGAACCATCGCTCAGAACCCTGAGCGTCGATTCGTCATCGTGTTGAGCTTTGGAGTTGCCCCGACGTACCGGCTGGCGTGCCCCTTCAACGGATTTGACGTGCTTCTCAGTTGACCCATCCACAGATCGCTCGGCGTGCCTTCGTCGAGGTCGCGGCGCTGCGGGGAACCGTCACGTTCTACCGTGTGTTGCGAGCATTCGTC
This sequence comes from Tepidisphaeraceae bacterium, assembly GCA_047600945.1. Taxonomy (GTDB): domain Bacteria; phylum Planctomycetota; class Phycisphaerae; order Tepidisphaerales; family Tepidisphaeraceae; genus JASGKC01. The sequence continues at coordinate 1,740,114 of JASGKC010000001.1, forward strand.
TTCAACTCGGACCTACGTCGCGCGAGATTCTGTTGCAAGCTCTCGACGCGAATCGAACCGATCTTGGCATGGAACACCCATGCGACAAGTGGGAAGTACCGCGCTCCGCTGGTGACCGCAACATCTTTTTCGCGGCCCGCTCGGATTCCGCGTCCATGTTCACCATGTGTCGCACGGCAGGTTCCGCGTTCTCGGTTTTGACGGCTTCGCCGGCGGCTGAGTGAGCTTGGACCGACTCAGGGCCGCAGGTCCAAACCCCTCGGCTCTCCTCGTCCAACGTGACTGGCCTGCAGTGGTGGAGCGTTGCTGGTGAGCGCGTAGTTCCCGGAAGGCCCCCCTAGCAGGAGCGGCTACGCCGCACGGCGAACCATGCTCAGTCTTCTCGGCTCTTCTGCATCACCAGGTCGCGCAGCGCCATGGCCGCGAATCCCGCGAGCACGATAAGCGCGCCAAAGACGGCTTCCATCAAGCCGACCATGATCGACAGCCCGCTGGCGACTGGGCCGAACGGACTGGCAGGCGACGGACGCACGCCGTTCACGATGTCAACGAGTCCGCCGAATGACATGAGCCCACCACCCGCGACGACGATCCAGGCAGTCACGAGGAGCGGCATGTATCGACGGCCGACCGACTGCGCGACCATCGGCGACCTGTAATCGACAGGCGCTGGCGTGGTGCTCGAAGCAGGCGCAGCCGAGCGTGAAGATTGTGAGCGATGGCCCTTTGATCCAATAGCAGAGGCGAGTTCGTCTAGGTTCCCCATAACGGCGACATGGTACCGCGTTGCCTGGCTGAGCGAAGCGAAGTGTGTCCGCGCAACATGTTCCGCAAAACTGTACACAACCCTGTACACAATCCGCTGGACAACATGGGCTTTTCGGTTCAAATGGAGGGGTCAGGCGTAGGGACGTAAAACCCTGCGATTGCTGTAAGTACAGACCAATACGAAGCGGATCGACTTTCGGCGGCTAGCCGCTCATAACCCGAAGGTCGTGGGTTCAAATCCCTCCCCCGCCATACAACGCGATGAAGGCCAGCCACTTGTGGCTGGCCTTCTCTGTTGATGCTTGGGATGCGGAACCGTGGCCTTCGGGCGGGGAGAATCCAGCCTTCCCTTTGGCTGTGTCTGCGGGGAATAGTTCTGGTGGGCCGGGTCGAAGTGCGACGGTGGCGCGACCGGCATGGCGGGGCTGCTCCATGGACGCATCGCCTGAGGTGACTTCCCATTGCGTCATGCCAGTCACATCCGATACTGACGATGGAGTGCTTCGCCGGAGTGGCCCATGACGCCAGCATTAGCCTTACGCCCTCCGCGTCGTGCCGGCCGCGCTTTTACCTTGCTCGAACTTCTGATCGTTATTGCGATCGTCACCTTGCTGGTCGGGTTGATCATTGGCGTGGTGACCACGGCCCGGCGCGGCGCGCGTCAGTCCCGTTGTCTGTCGAACTTGCGGCAGATTCATGCCGCCTTTCTGACCTACGCGACCGATCATTCCGGCCTGCTGCCGGACCCAGGCGGCGTGGGCCAGTCGTGGGAAGACGTGCTGGCGCCGTCGCTGCCCGATGCCCGCGTGTTGAAGTGCGACGCCGATGAAGAACTACAGCCGCTCACCGGCGTCAGCTACGACTGGCGTGACACGGGCCGTCCGGCCACCACGTTGGCCGGACGAATGCTCGTCGAGGCAAAGCCGTCGACCGTGCTGGCCTTCGAAGCGATGCCAGGCTGGCACCAGAAGCACCGAATGAATGCCGTCTGGGCGGACGGCTCAGCCCACGTCATGTCTGACCACGACGGCCTGAACGAATTGCAGTCAGTGCTGCGTATTCTTGCCCCTGGCACCGATCCGTCACAGTGAGCGTGAATACGATGAGAGTGCTCGTCGCCGAAGATCATCCGAACCTCTCCCGCTCGCTTGTCGAAGGCTTGCAGGATGAGGGGTACGCCGTCGATCTCGCTCTCGACGGCGGCGAGGCCGAGCACCTGGCGAAGTCTGTGGTGTATGACTGCATCGTGCTGGACATCATGCTGCCCGTGAAGGACGGGTGGGCGGTGCTCACGTCGCTACGGGCCGCCGCGGTGGCGTCGCCCGTCCTTTGCCTGACCGCACGCGATGCCGTTGAAGACCGGGTGCGTGGCCTGGACTTGGGCGGGGACGATTACCTTCCGAAGCCGTTTGCGTGGGAGGAACTGCTCGCGCAGGTAAGAGCGCTCGTCCGCCGACATCACGGACGGACGACATCGGTCATCACCGTTGGCGACCTCCGCGTCGATACGTCGGCCAGACGGGTCATGCGCGGCGGTTCAGAAATACCGCTCACCGCACGCGAGTACGCGCTGCTCGAACTGCTTGCCCTGCGCCGGTCAGGTCGTTTCGCGGTCCGAGATCTGGGAGCGGCTCTACGACGCGAACGACGAGTCGACGAGCAACGTCGTCGATGTCTACATCGGATATCTCCGCAATAAGATCGATCGCGGGGCGGCTGGCAAGCTCATCCACACAAGGCGCGGCCAAGGCTACATGCTGGCATCAGCCGACGGAGGCGCGCCATGACCCTCCGCATCGCAATGGCCATTCTCGTGGCCGCGTGGACGACTCTGCTGCTGGGAACGGCATTCACGTACGCCAGCGCACGGCGGTTGCTGGTCGCGGAGTTGGACAACTCCATCCTCGTCCGGGCACTGGCCGCTGTGGGAACTGGCGACGCGCCGCTCGCCGAAGGCGACCGCTTCATCGTGCAGGACCGCACGGGCCGCACCGTCGTTCGCCCGTCGGCGAGGGTCAACGCGAGTTCGCCCACCGTCATTCGCCGCGAGTTCACGACGAGCGATGCGCGCGAGCGGATGCGCACGCTCTGGATTGAGCTGAGAGTGGAAGGCGAGACGCGGACGATCGTCTATAGCGCCCCAGCACAAGTGCTCGACCGGATCCTGAGCGCGCTGCTGGTGCGAGTCGCCGCCACAGGCCTGCTCGGCGCCGTGGCGATCGCGGGTATTGCCTGGGTCGTGTCGCGTCATGCCACCCGGCCGCTGCGAACGATGGCACAGGCGATCGGGCAGGTCGATGAGCGGTCGCTTGATCGGCGCATCGATCACCGGCAGATGCCGACCGAACTGCAACCGGTGGCGACACGCGTCAATGGAATGCTGGAACGGATCGAGGAAGCGTTCGCGCGCAGAAGCAGTTTGTCGCGGATGCGGCTCATGAGTTGCGCACGCCGGTGACGTCGCTCCAGACGACGATCGAGGTGTCCCTGCGCCGGACGCGCACGCTCGAGCAGAGCACCGATGTGCTCCGCCGATGTCTGGTCGACGTGCGGCACCTGGGCCACCTCGTGGAATCGCTGCTGGATGTGGCCAGGGTGTCGATGCCCGATGACGCGGGGGGCTGTGACGTGGGAACGCTCGCGCGCGAGGTGATAGGTCGGCTGGAGCCGTTGGCGCAGGCGAAGGACATCCAGTTGTCGCTCGACGCGCCGGCGATACTGTTGGTGCCGCTTCCGGCCCGACGGATCGCGAGCGTGTTGACGAACCTGATCGATAACGCGATCGAATACACGCTCGCCGGCGGGCAGGTCCGCGTCTCGATTTCTGTAGTTGCACATGATTTCCAGTTGGCGGTGGCGGACACGGGAGTGGGGATGATGGAGGACGTGCAGGCGCGGGTCTTCGACCCGTTCTACCGTGCGGATGGTGCACGATCGTCAGGGATACCGCATATGGGGTTGGGCCTGCATCTGGTGCGTAGCCACGTCACCGCAATGGGCGGGCGAATTGATGTGACCAGCGAAGCCGGGCGTGGGTCGGAATTCAAAGTGGTCATGCCGCTTGCCGCCAGTGCCACCGATGCGACCGCATTGGTTCGGTCCGGTGCTCACGGTTCGGAAGGATCGCCTGGTTCCTCACAGTCTTCTCATCCGCGTGACGCTACAGTGGGGGCAATCAAATGAAGCGTCGTGCGCTTCTCAAGTTCTTTGCAGGCTCGACACTGCTGTGCGTGGCGGTTGCCGGTAGTGCGGCGTATGTCGCACGCACCGCGGCCAACGGCAATGGTTCGTACAAACTGCGCATCGCTGGTGAGCTTGAAGGGGACGGGAACGCCAGCGTGGGTTCGAGCCGAATGACACTCAACTGCCAACTACAGGATGGGGCCGGCAATGAAGGGCACTTGGTGTTGTCGAATGTGGTGCTGGCATCCGGTCGGTTCACCGGCACCGGCTCAGTGTTCGGCGAAACCGCAACGGTGAGCGGCCGAGTCGACGCGTCGGTGAACGGCTCAGCGCCGAGAATCCTGGCGACCTTGCATCTTGCTCCGTCGAACCGCGTTGCCCGGCTCACGGGCGCGCGGCGCGGGTCTTGAGCGGATCGCGTTCTTCTCCGCGGTGTAGCCGGACGATTTTTCCCATTCTCATGTTCCTCTCACCTGTCGCTTCGTAGATTGACGGAGCATGTTGGGTCGGCCGAGATGGTTTGCGCCGCGATGGATGGTTCTGTCGGCCGGCGCGAGCGCTGTTCAGGCGATAGTCGGAGGGCTATCGCCGGCAGCTCGCTTTGTTTGTTGTCTTTGACGGCTGATGTGCCTTCCCGCCCATCGACCGTCTGTCCCGTGGCGGACCAAACATCGACGATTGGAATTTCAGACGGACCACGTGAGATCGCCGCCCTAAACCGGCGACCGACGTTGTGCGTGAGGCCTTCCTGCCAAGCCGATCGCACCACCCGGTGCCGGCGCGGGCGGCGGTCTCCGTGGTCGTCTGTTCATGCCAAAAAGATCGACTTCGGGTCGCGCTCGCGCAAGATCGGCGTCGAAGCCGCCGCGGTCTACACCAACGGCCCGGAGCCGTTCATAAGCGAGGGGCGAGTGTTCGATCTCGACGCGGGACTTCCCCTAACCCGTTGACGCATACGTGTCTCCACGACGGGCCAACCGCTTCAGGCCGCCTTCCCCCCATACGTTGGCGGATCGGCGGGCAAGTCGCTAGAATGCGTGGCTTCGCTCCGCATCACCGCGAAAAATTCGGTGTTGGCGGGCGAAAAAGCAGTTGCGGCCCCTTGGCGGAATTGGCAGACGCGACGGACTCAAAATCCGTTGCCCGCAAGGGTGTGTGGGTTCGAGTCCCACAGGGGCCAGTTCGAGTGCACCAACCCGGGCCGGTCCGGCGCGTCCTGAATCTGCTTTGACGTCGCCTTGGTCTGTCATCCCGTCTTTGCCTCCTTGAATCATGGACATCAACCTGCTCGTCATCGGTGTCGGCAACTCGCGGCTGCACGTGGGAACGTTCGTCGCGGGTGAACTGCGCCACGTCCGGCACATCCCGCACGCCCAGCAGGCCGACTGGCAGGCGCTGCTGGCGGATGTCTGGAAGGAACTCGCGGTTTTGTCGGCCGAGATCGCGGGGTGCAGCGTCGTGCCTGGCAAGCTCGAAGCGGTGGAACACGCCGTCAAGCAGGCGACCGGCAAGGACGTGCAGTGGGTCGGGTCGGACATCGATCTGCCCATCGCCGTCACCACGACCGAACCGAAGCAGACCGGCATCGATCGCGTGCTCGTAACCGCCGCCGCGTATGAGCAACTCGAGAAAGCGTGTGTGGTCGTCGACGCCGGCACCGCGCTCACGATCAACCTCTGCAACAACGAAGGCGCGCTTGTTGGCGGGGCGATCGCGCCGGGCGTGTCGCTCATGCTTCAATCGCTGCACACGGGCACCGCGAAGCTGCCCGACGTCCCGTTCGCCGCGCCGACCGATGCGTTCGGCGTCGACACGGCCGGCGCGATTCGACACGGCGTGACCGCGAGCCTGCGCGGCCTGGTGCAGACGATGGCCGAACGCTGGGCCGAGCAGATGGGCACCTGGCCCGAGGTGATCGCCACGGGTGGCGACGCTCACACGCTGTTCGACGACTGGGAAGTCGTCCACGCCGTCTCACCCGATCTGCTGCTGTACGGCATCGCGCTGGCGTACACGAAACATCACATCAAGCACGGGACGTGAAGGCAGACCGGACTGAGGGCAGGTGTGGTGCACAACCGTGGTCTGGCGTGAAATGTCCCATACCTTCGCTGGCCGACCCCCGGATTCGTCTCGGCGGGTCGCGGCCAAGTCCTGGCCCAGCCCTCCTTTCGCTGGCCGAACGGAGTGCTGACGTGCTGTTTTTCATTCGGGGACATTTTGGGACATTTGGGCCACTGTAGTTCGGCCGGGCGCGCTTCCTGCGTTCAATTTGCCAAAGAACACACTGCAACCACACATCATGACAAGCGGGTCGGGGTGGCCGTCAAGATGCAAAATCGGTCGGTGATCTCAGCCGGGAATGAAAGCGCGTTCACCGGATCGGTCGTGTCGCGTTCGTGCGGACGACGCTGTGGTTTGCGCCACACGCTGGCGTGACGTGAGCCCGTCGCACTACGATCGACGATCGCGTGACTTACCCGCTCACGATCCTTGATGGCCCCGGTTCGGACCCGGCCGCACGTCCGCTGGTCGAGCAGCCGCTGCTCACCGCGACTCGGCCGTTTCATCTGATGACCAAGCCGATCGGGCCCATCTGCAATCTTGATTGCCGGTATTGCTTCTACCTCGAAAAGGAAAAGCTCTACGGCGATCAGCGCAAGTGGAAGATGAGCGATGAACTGCTCGAACGCTACATCGCCCAGTACATCGCGGCCCAGCCGGTGCGGGAGGTCAGCTTCGCCTGGCAGGGGGGCGAGCCGACGCTGCTCGGCGTCGACTTCTTCCGCCGCGTGCTCGAGCTTCAGTCCAAGCATGCCAACGGCAAACGCATCACCAACGCGCTGCAAACCAATGGCACACTGCTTGACGACGAGTGGTGCCAGCTGCTCGCCAAGCACAGGTTCCTGGTCGGCCTGAGCGTCGATGGGCCGCGCGAACTGCACGACTTCTACCGCGTCGACAAGCAGGGCAAGCCGACGTTCGATGCCGTCTGGCGCGGGCTGAAGCTGCTGAAGAAGCACGGCGTCGAGTTCAACACGCTCACCGTCGTGAATCGCGCCAACTCGAAGGAGCCGCTGAAGGTCTACAAATTCCTGCGCGAGTTCGGCAGCGGTTTCATGCAGTTCATTCCGCTGGTGGAGCGCAAGTACATCGGCACCGAGTTGCCGCTCGATCTCGCGCCGCCGGTCGAGCCGGGGCAGGAAGCGGATCGTTCGCCCGTCACCGACTGGAGCGTCGAGAGTCGGCAGTACGGCAAGTTTCTCACGACAATTTTCGACGAATGGGTCCGGCGCGACGTCGGGAAGATGTTCGTGCAGACATTCGATGTCGCGCTGGGAAGCTGGGCCGGCGCCGCCGAGCCTGTGCGTGTTCTCGCCGACGTGTGGCAGGGCGCTCGCAATCGAGCACAACGGCGACGTCTACAGCTGCGACCACTACGTCTACCCGAGTCACAAGCTTGGCAACATTGCAACGACGCCGCTGGCGACGCTGGTGGACTCGCCGTTCCAGCACAAGTTCGGGATGGACAAGCTGGACGCGTTGCCGAAGTTCTGCCGCGAGTGTTCGGTGAAGTTCGCCTGCCACGGCGAATGCCCGAAGCACCGTTTCATCCGCACGCCCGACGGCGAGCCGGGCCTGAGCTACCTGTGCGCGGGGTACAAGCACTTCTACACGCACATCGACCCGTACATGAAGACGATGGCCGAGCTGCTGAAGCGCCGGCAGCCGCCGGCGGCGATCATGCAGATGTTGAGGGAGGGGCGGTGAGGGATTGCGGCCTTTCTCCCTCTCCCGGTACGCCGGGAGAGGGAACCGGAAGCCGCGACGCCACCGAATACCGACTCACCAGTTCGCGGTGAGTTCATCGACGATCCCCGCCGCGAGTTGCTCGGCGGCCTGCTGGCTGCCGGTGAAGCGGCCGTCGCCCAAGCCGGGATAGTACGTCACCGTCTGCTCGAAGCCGCGACGTTCCACGAGGATCTGCCCGGTCCGCAGGTCCTTCCACGTGAAGTCGATCGTGATCGTGTAAAGCTGTTCCTGCGGCAATGCGTTGATCGGGTCCTGGCTGACCGTACCGACGTCGACCTTCACGATCTGCCCTTCGAGGATGGTGTCGGCACTGGTGCGATCGACCACCTTGTAGGGCGTGCGCGATTCGATCTGGTTCGACAGCGCCTGCGTAAGGCGAAGCTCGTCGCCGCGATAGAACGATTTGGTGGTGAAGACCGGCAGGGCGATCGTGCGGACGTCCTGCCGGAAGGTGGTGCCCCACGTGTAGCCGGGCGAGGACGAGTTGCTGTAGCCGCAACCGGAGGCGGCGAGCACGAGCAGGCCGATGGTGACGAAGCGAGCGTGTCGGGCGAGGGGCGTCATGGCGTTGGGTCCTAGAGCGTGCCGCCCAGCCGTGTAACGGCGGCGCGGGCTTCGTCGGCCTCGGGGAGATTCGGGTATAGGTTGATCAGCCGCTTGTAGAGCGAAACGGCCGCGTCCTTCTTGCCGGTGCGCTTGTAGAACTCGGCGCCGAGGAAAATCTTGCGGGCTAGGAACCGATCGGCGAGCTGAATCTTCTCGGCCAGATTCTCCTTCTTCGCCAGGTCGGGGTTCGACGCGGAGAGTTCGGTGAGCGTGGCGCGGGCGTTGATGATCGGCGTCGGGTCGTAGACCGGCCCGCGGACTTGCGCGAGGTTGGCGTACGCTTCACGCAGCCGGGCCTGCTCGGCACGCGGGCTGCGCGGGTACGTGCGGGCGTAGGCGGCGTAGGCGTCGGCGGCGAAATCCCAGTCGCCGTGCGCCCAATAGAAGTCGGCCGAGCGGAGCATCGCGTTTTCCGACACGGGCGAGCCGGGCGAGCGGGTCTGGATGCGGAAGAGCATTTCCAGCGCTTCGTCGTCGCGATCGAGCAAGTGCATGCCCAGCCACGTGTCGCGGGCGCCATTCAGGTAGGCGTCGGCAATGTCGTACTGCTTCTGAAGCGCGGCTGCGTAAAACGCGCTTTCGGGATGACGGTCCATCAGCTCGTCGCAGTAGTAGAACGCCTTGATGCGTTCGTCGAGCCCGATGAGCGCGTCGGCCGACATGAGCAGGGCGCGGTCGCGGACGCCGCTGTCGGGGTAGCGCTTGAACCACGTCTGGAGCCGATCGAATGCCTGGCCGTAACGGCCCTGCGTGAGGATGGCATCGATGGCGTTGAGTTCATCGAGGCTCGCCGGTCGCTGCGCCTGCGTGGGCGTGGCGCTCGGGGCGATGGGCATGAGCCGGTTGTCCGGCGTCAGCGCCCAGGTGTGCTTGGTGGCGGGGGATTTCGGCGCGTCCTGCGCCTGAGTCGAAGCCGACAGCGTGCTCGCCATGGCGACCGCCGCGATCAGCGTGATGCGTCCGTTCATCATGCCGGAAAGTGTATCGGGCGTGCAGCGGAATGCGAGCGAGGGGGAAATGCCGAAGTCCGAATGCCGAAGTGGAAGAAGAATGCCGATATGCGAAATCGGAATTGAAATGCCGCTTTCTACTTCGGCATTCGAACTTCACACTTCGGACTTGTCTTCACTCGTCAACCTCACCCATGTCGACCTTGGGTTCGATGACGGTGTCGCCCCCTTTTTCGGTTTTGACTTTGCCGAGGATGGAGCCGTGCTGATCGACGTAGAGGCGGCCGCCAGCGTTGGTGGCGGCGCCGGCGATCAGGCCGGAGTTGATGACCTTGGTGCCGCGGACCATGAACAGGTTGCCGTCGACCTTGCCGAAGATGTGCACCCGGCCGCCGAAGTCGACGAAGAGGTCGCCCGAGACGTTGCCGCGGATGTACATCTTTCCGCCGTCGATGACCTTCACGTCGCCATGGACAGCGCCCAGAGGGTGTACTTCTCGTCGACGGTGATGTCGCCATGAACTGTGCCGCGTTCTTCTCGCATCTCGGCTGGGGAGGATACTCGGTGAAGGGTTCGGTCGGAAGCAGGATCGAGTGCGGCTTTCAGACCGGGGGCGCGACTTCGCGCACTTCGCCCAGCGCCATCCGCAGCCCCCGGCCGGACCGGAGCTGAATCGACAGCAGCAAGCCGATCGTCACCACCGGCCAGACGTAGAACCGCGACCAGTACAGGATCTGCTCCGTCAGGCCGGCGGGCGTCGAACCCGCTCGCGCGGTGATCTCACGCCACGTGTAGAAGACGCCCGGCAGGACGAAGTCGGCGCCGTTCTGCTGATCGGCGTTGAGCATCGTTTGCCATGGGAAAACCAGCAGCGCCACGATGATCGAGAGCACCAGCGCCTTCACGACCGGCGCCATCCCGATGAGTCGGCCCACCAGCATCACGCCCGCAATCAGCAGCAGCGCTAGCGGCAGCGCCAGCGACGCCAGCATTCCGACATACAGCGTCAGCGTCGTCGCGTAGGTGAGCAGGAGCGTTCGCTGCTCGGGCGTCGTGACCTTCTCGATCGCAGCACGGGCCGGCGCGGTGGTGGGAACGGTGGCCGGCAGCGTGACGGTGGCGTTGACCACCGACACGTCGAGCGTCGTCGGCTTGGCGGGCGTGAGTTGGAGGAACTTCGCGGCACTGAACAGCGCGATCTGCGCCACGAGCATCAGGATCAGCACGAGGATGAGCGTCTTCTTCGCGCGGCGCAGAACGATCAGCGCGTCGGCATAGTCGGCGGCGGCGGCAATGGCAGGGTCGAACGTCATGGGAACTCCTGGAGCAGGTCCGCCACGACTATGACGGACCGGGTGCGGTGAGGCAATCGTCCGGGCGATTCTCTTGGTCCGCCGACCTGTCTCCGTTCGCCGCTTGCGTCATCGCGGGGAAGCTGTGCGGATTGGGAAGGAGATGCGAGTTGCCGAACGATTGCGAGCGAATTCACCCTGTGTGTTGCGGAACCGACCGGGTACGATCGTTGCACCACCGTGAGCGACTCCAAGGCAACTTCGACCGACGCGTCCGAGCCGCTGGAAGCGATGGTGATCGCGCCCGACCGCGCCCGTCGCTGGACGGGCTGGGTGACATACGTGCTGCTGTTTCTCGGCGTGGCGGCGGCGTTCGTTTGGCTGTTCGTGCAGTTGACGCTGTCGTGGAAGATCGCGTTGGGCAGCGTCGCGTTCCTGATGGGCTACATGCTGCTGATGGCCTGGTGGGCCGGTCGCGGGGCTGACACCACCGACTATCGCGATCGGATGGCGTCGTAACTTTCCAACCAACTATGACTGGTTCCACCACCGACATCTTCGAGCGCTACAAGGAGCGCGGCCTGGCCGTGCGCAAGGCGGGGCAGTGGGACTCGGCGCGGGTCTACCTGCTGGAGGCAGCCCGCACGATGATCGAACTGAGCAAGGCCGCCAAGACCGAATCGCTCATCGAGGCCCGCAAGGCGATCGCCGCCAAGATGCTCGAACTGGCCAAGGACTGCGAAACCGCCAAGACCGAAGGCCGCACCACGCCCAAAGAGCCGAGCTCTAACGGCGGAGGCTCCGGCCGAGGACCGGCTGCCGCAAAGGACGAGGACGACAAGGACAAAAAAGACGGCGGCGACTGGCTCGTCAAGGAAAAGCCGAACATCAAGTTCGAACAGGTGGCCGGCCTGGAGGACGTGAAGCGCGACATCAAGCTGAAAATGCTCTACCCGTTCCAGCACCCGGAGCTGGCCAAGAAATTCGGCATTAACCCCGGCGGCGGCATCCTCTTCTACGGCCCGCCCGGCACCGGCAAAACCATGCTCGCGAAAGCAACCGCCGGCGAACTCGACGCGGCGTTCTTCGTCGTGCAGCCCGCCCAGATCATGAGCAAGTGGGTCGGCGAGGCCGAGCAGAACATCAAGGCGCTGTTCGATGCCGCATCGAAGGAAGCGCGCTCGGTCATCTTCATCGACGAGATCGAAGCGCTGATCCCCGCACGCGGCTCTGACGGTAGCGGCGTCATGCAGCGCGTCGTGCCGCAAATCCTGCAGAGCGTGCAGGGCTTCACCGAACGCAAAGACAGCGTCGTCATGCTGCTGGGCGCGACCAACGTGCCCTGGCAACTCGACCCCGCGATGCTCAGGCCGGGCCGATTCGATCAGAAGATCTACATCCCGCTGCCCGATCGCCCCGCGCGGCTGAAGATGCTGGAGATTTACCTGAAAAAACGCCCGCTGGCCGAGGACGTGAGCCTCGACAACCTGGCCGACAAAATGGATGGCTACAGCGGTGCCGACATCAAGTTCGTCTGCGACCGCGCGGCCACGCTGCAGTTCCTCGAAGCCATCGGCGACAGCACGCCCGACGACGTTGTCATCACCGGCCACGTGCTGGATGAAGTCGTCGGCGAAACCAAGCCGAGCGTGAATAAGGAACACCTGCAAAAGTTCGAAGCCTGGGCGGCGGAGAATCAGTCGTCGTGAAAATCCGTTGAGATACAATCAAGCCATGACCGAGCTGCCCGTTTCCAAGCCCGAACGCGTCTCGATCGAGGAGTATTACGCGCGCGAAGCGAACTCCGACGCAAAGCACGAGTTCCACGACGGCGAAGTCATCGCGATGGCCGGCGGGACCGTGTCGTCGTCGCAGATTTGCGTGAACCTGACGCGCCGTCTTGCTGAGCGACTGGACGGCAAGCCTTGTCAGCCGCTGGAGTCGAACGTCCGCGTTCACATTCAGGCGAGGAATCGCGACGTCTATCCCGACGCGATGGTCGTGTGCGGGCCGGTCGAGTATCACGCGAAGGACAAGTCGCGCGGGACGATCCTGAATCCCCGCGTGGTCTTCGAGGTGCTGTCGCCTTCGACGGAAATCTACGACCGCACGCGCAAGCGGGAGTACTACTTCTCGGTTCCGTCGATGGACACTTACGTCCTCCTCGAGCAGGACCGGCCCGTGGTCGATGTGCTGACACGGCAGCCCGACGGCCAGTGGGTGATCACGTTCTTCCACGGCCTCGAGGCAGTTGTGAAACTGACAACGCTTGGCATCGAGCTGCCGATGCGGCAACTGTACGACCGCGTTGAGTTCCCGCCCGAGCCGCCGTCGCCGGACGAGCGCGAGCGGGTGCAAACCTAGGGTGCGTGCGTCGGTTGCGTTGCAGGTCTGAAGCTTTCGGGAATGGGCCCTTCGGCAATCGTGACCTGCCCCGCGTCATCGAGCTGTATTTCATGCAGCGACCAGACGCCGTCGATGCAGGCCCAGAAACGGGGATTCGTGTCGCTGTCCGAGAGGAAGTACGCGCCGCTCACGTAGATCGATGACTTGAACCATAGCGTCGTCGAGAGCTGGCGCGTGCTTCCGACCGACGGCGGTCCAAGGCCCGAAGGCGGCAGTAGATCGGAAACCTCGAAGCTCAGAGACGTTGTTCCATTAGGAATCAGGCGCACGACTCTGACGCGTGAGGAGCCGTCCGGGTAGCGGATCGGGCCAGCGTAGATGGCCGCGCTCAGCAGGTTCGAAGGGTTGATCAGGCGACGCAATCCGGGTGCACCGTTCAAGCCTCGCGTCACCGTAAAGCCGCGACCGTTCTCGTTGCGAGCTGTGAATGCAGTTTCCTCAGCGCCGTCTGTGCTCATCGGAACGGGCTTGGCGAGTTCGTCGTTCCACAATGCGAATCGATCTCTTCTTGTCCCGCCTTCCAAGTGAGCCGTGAACGCATAGCGCAGTGCAGCGTCGTCAGGGCGACGCGTCAGTGCGGAGAACTCTCGTCGAAGCTGGTATTGCCGCCAGCACGCCACAACCGTCGGACCGAGCACGCTGACAAGGACTGGTGCGAAAACTGCCGTCGTGATGATGACGACCACCCAGCGTCGCCAACGATGGCGGCGCTCGGTGCCGTAATCGAGAAGAGGCCCACCCTGAGGCATCCCTGAAACAATACACGCCGGTGAGCTAAACGCCGCTCAGCTGGGTAGCGAGTTCCGCTCGCCCCACGCTCTTCTGCTCGCCGCTCGCGAGGTTCTTCACCTGGGCCGTGTTCGTGGCAAGCTCGTTGTCGCCGAGGATGACGCAGAACTTGGCCTTCTCGCGGTCGGCGGCGGCGAATTGCTTGGCGATCTTTTTGCCCGTCAGGTCGAGGTCGACGCGTAGGCCCGCGTTGCGGAGTTCGGTGGCCAGTTGCAGGCAGGCGTTGCGGGCGGCGTCGCCGTGGTGGGCGAGCCAGATCAGCGGCTTGTCGATGGACGGAATGGCGACGCCTTGGGCTTCGAGCGCCAGCAGCAGCCGCTCGAGGCCAGAGCCGAAGCCGACGCCCGGCGTGGGCCGACCGCCGAGTTGTTCAACGAGATTGTCGTAACGGCCGCCGCCGCCGACGGCCGCTTGCGCACCGAGGCCGCCGGCGGTGACTTCCCAGAGCGTGCCGGTGTAGTAGTCGAAGCCGCGGACCAGCTTCGGATCGACCACGAAGGGCAGGCCCGACGCGGTCAGCAGTTCCGTCACGCGTTCGAAGTGCGCGTGTGACGCGTCGGTGAGCGCGTCGATCGCGCTGGCGCGCCTTGGCAGGCTTCGATGTCCTGCGGCGATTTGGAGTCGAGAATGCGCAGCGGGTTTTCCTCGAGCCGACGCTGCGAGTCCTCAGTGAGCGTCGCTCGTTTCGGCGATAAGAAAGCCACGAGCAGGTCGCGATACTTCTGTTTGCTCTCTTTATCGCCGAGGCTGTTCACGCGCAGCGCCAGGTCCTTCACGCCGCACCGGCGGTAGAAGGCCATCTGCAACTGGATGCACTCGGCGTCCTGCTCCGCGTCCGCGATGCCGAACGCTTCGACGCCGAACTGGTGGTGGATGTGGTAGCGGCCCTTCTGTGGGCGCTCGTAGCGGAAGTTCGCGCCGATGTAGAAGACCTTGACGCGGGCGCCTTGCTGATCGACCAGGCCGTGCTCGATGACCGCGCGCACGGCGCCGGCCGTGCCTTCGGGACGCAGCGTCAGCTTGCGGCCGCCGCGGTCTTCGAAGTCGTAGGTCTCTTTGCGGACCATGTCGCTGGTCTCGCCGACGCCGCGGTGAAAGAGTTCGCTCACTTCGAACACGGGCGTGCGAATCTCGCCGTAGTTGAAGGCGGCGGCGGTTTCGCGGGCGACGCGTTCGACGGCCTGCCACTTCGCCGCGTCGGCGGGCAGGACGTCCAGTGTTCCTTTGGGAGCCTGCAGTTTCTGCTGAGACATGTTTTCCTCGAATGACCAATGACCAAGCCCCAATGCCCAATGCCGTTTTTACGCGGTCTTGGTCATTGGGGCTTGGTCATTGGGGCTTCGCCGTGTAGCGATCAAAACCGATCAGGTTGCGTCGGACGCCTGGGCTTCGTCCACGTGGTCCTTGGCGGCCGGGTCGACGCTGTCGGCGCTTTCGGTGCCCTTGACCTCGACCTCTTCGATCTGGGCGCTTTCCAGCAGCTTGTCGAGCGTCTTACGCTCGCGAATCTGGAGGTAGAGGTTCGTCAGGCTGCCGTCGGCCATCATGTCCTGCTTTAGCTTCTCGGGGCGACGATTCTGATACATCGCCATCGTGGCGATCTGGCCGTTGACTTCGGCTTCGTCGACTTCGATCTCGTGCTGTTCGGCGTACTTGCCGAGCGTGAAGAACAGCTTCAACTCGTTGACGGCCGCCTCGCGGGCGCCGGCCTTCAGGCGGTCGACGTTGGCGCGGATCTGGTCGATCGGCATGCCGCGCATCTGGAGGTCCATCGCTCGGCGCTGGACCACGCGCTGTTCCTGGCGATCGGACAGCTTCGCGGGCAGTTCGATCTTCACGTTGTCGAGCAGGTAGCGGCGCACCTGGTTGTGCTGGGCCTGCTGGATGTCCTGGTTGATGCGTTCGACCATCTGCTCACGCAGGGCGTCGTTCAGTTCGGTCTGGTCCTTGAAGCCGAGCTGTTCGAGGAAGTCGTCGTCGATGACGGCCGGCTCGAGGAACTTGATGTCCTTGACCTTGAACTCGATCTCGACTTCCTTGCCGCGGATCTTCTCGGCCGGGTGATTCTCGGGGGCGGTGGCCTTCACGGTGCGGGTTTCGTCGACCTTCGCGCCGGCCAGCTGGGCGGGCAGGTCCTTGACGTCGATGCCGCCGACCACGCCGGGGCGGACGACGATCTGCGCGTCGGCCTGATTGCCGACGGTTTCGTTTTCGAACTTCACGGCCACGTCGGCGGTGACGTAGTCCTTCTCCTGGATGCCGCGATCTTCGGCCGGCACGAGCGTTCCCTGCTGTTCCTTCAGGTTCTGAAGGGCCTGGGCGACGTGATCCTCGGTCACGGTGATGACCGGCTTCTTGACCTTGAGGTCCTTGAGTTCGGGCAGGTTGATTTCGGGCTGGGTCTCGATGGTGATCGAGAACTTCAGGCCGCCGTTCTCGGGGAGGTTTTCGACGGCCTTCGGGTCATCGAACTCGGGTTCGCCGAGGACGTTGAGCTTGTTCTTTTCGACGGCCTGCTGGTAGCTCTCGCGGATGAGGCTGGTGCGGACCTGGTCCTTGACGTCGGCGCCGAAGCGGCGTTCGACGAGCTTGCGCGGGGCGTGGCCAGTGCGGAAGCCGGGGAGGGTGGCGGCGGTGCGCAGCTCCTTGTACTGCTCTTCGAGCTTGGCGTTGATGCGATCCTGTGGGATCTCGACGGTCACCTTCTTGGTCGCCGGGCCGGCGTCTTCGATGGTGATGGGGTACTCGAAGGTGTCCTCTGCGGCCGCGACGGCGGCTTCCTGCTGCGACATGGATGACCTCAAACGTCTCGCGTTCGTGTTGTCCGAGCGATTCCGCGCGCCATGCGTGGTCCGCCCCCGCGAAAAGCGGGAACTCCGCACTATATCGGAAGTGATTGCGGCGTCTAGGGGACGGGAGACAGAATGCCCAATGGGCATCTCCAATGCCCAATGACGCTTCTGCGGCGCGGGCGCGTTTGTCCTTTTTTGGTCATTGGGGCTTGGGCATTGGGCATTCCGTGTCTATCGTGGTCGGGCCACCAACGGAGTTCACCCCATGGCTGAAATTCAGATCGATGACGATTGGAAGAAGCAGGCGCAGGAGGAAAAGCGCCGACTGGCCGAGCAGCAGAAGGCTCAGGCGTCGGCTGCGCCCGCGACGGCCCCGGCGGCTGCGACATCGGGACGCAAGGTCAAGTCCGACCTCCCCTCGGCCGACTTCGAGGCGATCGTCCAGCAGGTCATGACGCAGGCACTCTACTACTTAGGTGAATTGTCGGAAGACGAGCGGGCCGGCGTCGATCTCGATGGCGCGAAGTACCAGATCGACCTGCTGAGCGTGCTGGAAGTCAAGACGGCCGGGAACCTTACGAAAGATGAGCAGTCGCTCCTCGATTCGGCCCTGTACGACCTGCGGTCGCGGTACGTGAGCATCGCGACGCAGATGATCCGGTGAGCCGGCTTTCCTATCGCCGATTTCCCATTTCCCATTTGGCAGCACCGATCCGGCGGACTCAAACACCAATGGGCACTCGGAAATCGGCAATGGGAAATGCCCCCGTGGAAACCCCGTGGACGGTTTCTCCGTTGCAATTCCAAGGCCGATAACTACAGTGCCCCTCAAGATCGGACCAGCGATGGGCCGATAACTCTCTCGGGAGCTAGCCGATTGCTCAGGATGGGCGTCGGTATGCGGCGTCGGACATGGATCGTCCGGCGTGTCATCTCAACGAGGCCTGAGGCCTCAGGGCACGGAAGCCATGGATTGGCAACTCAGTGCGCTCAAACCGGGTCAGCTTTGGCAGTTGCCGCTGCTGATCTTCTCGCTTCTCCTCTTCGGGTACGCCGCGTACCTGTTCATCGACCCCAAGCCGGGTCCGTCGTTCGACCAGCAACTGGTCGCCGCCCGCGCGTACCTGCGCAGGAACGCCCCGATGCGGCCAACCAGCTCCTGAACAACATTCTTAAGATGCCCGGCCTCACCAAGCAGCGCGAGGGCACGGTGCATTTGCTGATCGCGCAGTCGATCGAGCAGGGGCAGATCGCCAAGAAGTGGGACAACCCGGTCAACCACGAGAGCATCATCCAGCAGACGCAGGCCGCCTTGCAGATGGACATCGACATCGGCGCCGACGGCTTCCGCCGGATGGCCGCCAGCTTCGAATCGCTGGGCAAGCGGCGTGAGGCGTTGTCGAACTACCGCCGGGCGCTCACGCTCGATCTGGATCGCCAACTCAAGCTGCACCGCAAGGTGATCGAGCTGTTGGTCGACGACGAAAACCCGACCGGCGCCGACCGCGAACTCACGGACTACCTCGCCGAAAAGGACCTGACCGACGCCGAACGCTCCTGGGCGCTGGGCCTGCAGGGCCAACTGGCGATCGACGCCAGCAAGTACGCCGAGGCGCGCGTTCTGCTCGATCAGGCCGCCAAGCTGGCGGCCGGCACCGATCGCACGCACCAGGGCGAGGTCGCCTATCGCAACGGCTACGCCGCATACAAGCTCGAACAGTTCGACGAGGCCGAGCGTCAGTTCCGCGTCGCCCGTGAGCAGATGGGCATTGGCAACCCGCTCGACGCCGATGCCGCGTACCTGCTGGCCCGCGTGCTGTTGACGAAGAACGACACGGCTCAGGCTGAGGCGTTTCTGCGTGATGTGATCGTCTCGCACCCCGAGCACAAAAACGCCGTGCTCGCTCGGCTTGAGCGTGGCATCATTCGCATCAACGCAGGCAACGACGACGCCGGTCTGGAAGACCTTAAGAACGTCACCAATGCGGTTCTGAATCGCCCGAAGCTCGACACGCTGAAGGACGACGCGCTGGCCGGCATGCTGCGGGCCGAGAAGGCCCTGAGCGACAAGAACGACCAGAAGGGCGCGATCGAGATCTTGGAGAACGAACTCGCGCTCGCCCCCGAGCCGAAGCCGGCGTTCTTCAATCGGCTCGCGAATGTGCTGGAGAAGCGGGCCGACCAGCTCGCGACCGCCAGTGCGGCCGCGCCGAATGCGACCGATCGTCTGAAGCTTCAGCAGGAATCGTCGGCACTGCTCACGCGGGCCGGCAAGGCGTATCTAAAGTATTCGGAGAAGCTGACGCTCACGAGCGACGAAGGCTACGCCGAGAACCTGTGGAAGGGCATCGACTGCTTCGACCGGGCCGGCGACACCGTTGGTTCGATCGGCGCGCTGGAGCTGTTCATCGCCGAACGCCCGGAAGACCCGCAGACGCCCGACGCCTTGCTGAAGGTCGGCCGCGCGTACGACGCGATCGGCAAGATCGACAAGGCGATCACATCCTACCAGAAGAACTTGGCGCGCTACCCCAACTCGCTGGCTGCCAGCAAGAGCGCTGTGCCGCTGGCGCAGGCGCTCATGCGTCAGGGTTCGGACTACTATGCCAAGGCCGAAAAGGTGCTGCTCGACGTCGTCAACAACAACCCGAAGCTGACGCCCGACAGCAACGAATTCCGCCTGGCCGTCTTCGAACTGGGCCGGCTCTACTACATGACCGGCAGCTACGAAAAGGCGATTGGTCGGCTCGAGGAGTACGCCCAGCGTTACCCGGACGACGCCAAGCAGGTGCAGCTCGAATACCAGATGGCCGACAGCTACTGGAAGAGTGCGGGCCAGATCGCGGATCAATTGGCCGCCATCGACTCCGGCACGTTCAAGCCGATCGACGGGCAGAAAATTCCCGATCGCATCGACCTGATCATGGAGCGTCGCGAGCGGCTCGATCACGCGCAGGCCGCCTATGCGTCATTGATCGCTCTGTACCGCGACAAGGAACCGACCGGCGACCTCGACAAGCTGTACGTGAAGCTCTCGCACTTCTACCAGGCCGACTGCCAGTACGAGCTAGGCAAGTACAAGGAATCGATCGACCTGTTCGACCGGGCGGCCATGCTCTACCCGGACGATCCGAGCGCGGTCAGCGCGTACATGAAGATTTTCGCGGCGTACGTCGAGCTGGGTCAGACCGACCTCGCCAGCCGCGCCCACGCCCGTGCCAGCGTGATGCTCAGCCGGATGCCGCGTGAGGCGTTCAGCAACGGCGCGTACGTGATCAGCCGCGACGATCGCGAGAAGTTCCTGCGGTTCGCGTCCGACTCGGGGCTGCTCAGGTAAACACGGAAAGCGTTGCATGGATGCACGACTGATCAACCAGGTGCTGGTCAAGCTCGTCGAGCTGTATGAGCGGCTGCTCAAGCTTGCCGCGCAGCAGCACGCGTGCGTGGCCGACGAACGCACCGATGACCTGCTCGACGTGCTCGGCCAGCGGCAGGGCGTGGTCGAACAGATCGTGAAGCTGGAGGCCGCGCTGCGTCCGACGAAGCAGAACTGGGCAAGCCTTGCCGACGTGATGCCAGCCGAGCAACGCGCCGACGCCGAGCGGCTGATGGCCCGCTCGCGTGACCTGCTCGAGCAGATCACCGCCGCAGATAACGACGACGCGATGCTGCTCCAGCAGCGCAAGCTGAACGTCGGCCGGCAACTGGCGGCGACGTCGACGGGGGCTCGGGTCAATCAACGCTACGCCGCGAGCGCCTACGGCACTGCGACGCCGGTCCGGGTGGATGTCTCACGATGACGCTGGAACTGGATCAACCTCGATCGATCGACTTGCTGGCGAATCCGCCGGCACGGGAGATGTCGCGTGAAGAGCAGACCCGCCGCATCGAAGAGATGGGACGCGTCATTCTCGCCTTCAGCGATCTGACCGATCGTATGCAGGCGTCGCACGAGCAGCTCAAGGCCCGCGTCACCGAGCTTCAGGACGAACTGGGCGAAAAGAACCGCGAACTGGAACGACGTAATCGCCTGGCCGCCCTGGGCGAGATGGCGGCCGGCATCGCACACGAAATCCGCAATCCGCTCGGAGCGATCCGGCTGTACGCGTCGCTGCTGAAGACCGACGTGTCCGACCGGCCCGCCAGCGCGCAGACCGTCGACAAGATCGCCAGCGCCATCGCGCGGCTGGAAACGATCGTCAGCGGCGTGCTCACGTTCAGCCGCGAAACGCGCATCAGCCGAACTGAAACCGACCTGGCGAAGATCGTCCTTGACGCGATCGAAACCGCCACGGGCAAGTTCGGCACGACGATCGAGTTCGCCTGCGACGGCCCGAAGGCGTTGCCCGTCGAACTGGACGAAACGCTGATCGGCCAGGCGCTGCTGAACCTGATCGTCAACGCCGCCGAGGCGTGTGAAGGTAGTGGTCGCGTGTCGGTGCAGTGGGGCCGTAAGCGTGGGGCGGGCAAGCGAATGTTCGTCCGCATCCGCGACTCCGGCCCCGGCATCGACGCTGCCAATCTGGATCGAATCTTCAACCCGTTCTTTACGACCAAAGACACCGGTACGGGCCTGGGCCTGGCCATCGTTCACCGAATCATTGAGGCGCACGACGGAAGCATCCGCGTGAGCAATTGCGAAGAAGGAGGCGCGGAGTTTGAGGTGACGCTTTGATGAATTGCGGATTGCGGATTGCGGATTGCGGATTGAGTTCTGCAATCCGCAATCCGCAATCCGAAATCCGCAATGGTCGCAGCCGCGATTATCTATGGCACGTATCCTCATCGTCGACGACCAGGAAATGATGCGCGACTCGCTCGCCGCCACGCTCGCGCACGACGGCCACGAGATCGTCGCCGCGTATGACGGGCAGGCGGCGCTTCAACGGCTCCAGCAGGCGAAGTTCGAGCTGATGCTGACCGACCTGAAGATGCCGAAGATGACCGGCATCGAACTGCTGGCCGAGGCGAAAAAACTTCGCCCCGACATGCCGGTGGTACTGATGACCGCGTTCGCCACCGTGCAGACGGCCGTCGAGGCGATGAAGCTCGGCGCGTACGACTACATCCAGAAACCCTTCGACGGCGACGAGATCAAGCTGCTCGTCGATCGCACGCTCGAGCATGGCC
Organism: Tepidisphaeraceae bacterium; assembly: GCA_047600945.1. Lineage (GTDB taxonomy): Bacteria > Planctomycetota > Phycisphaerae > Tepidisphaerales > Tepidisphaeraceae > JASGKC01. The sequence goes on from JASGKC010000001.1 coordinate 1,761,843, forward strand.
GACTGAAGGTCGAGAACGCCGCCCTCCGCGGCATCGTCGAAAACCTCAACGCCCCGCGGCCGCTCATCGGCGACTCGGCGCCGATGCAGGACGTGAAGAAGAAGATCGAACTCGTCGCGAAGTCCAGCGGCGCGACCGTCCTCATTCGCGGCCCCAGCGGCACGGGCAAGGAAGTCGCCAGCCGGGCGATTCACTACGCCAGCGAGCGCCGCGACAAGCCGTTCCTCGCCGTCAACTGCGCAGCGCTCAGCGAGAGCCTGCTCGAATCCGAACTGTTCGGCCACGAGCGCGGCGCATTCACCGGCGCTGACAAGATGCGTCGCGGCCGCTTCGAACTGGCCGATGGCGGCACACTGCTGCTGGACGAAATCAGCGAAATCGCACCGGGCCTGCAGGCCAAGCTGCTGCGCGTGTTGCAGGAGAACTGCTTCGAGCGCGTCGGTAGCAGCGTCACGCAACAGGTGGATGTGCGAATCATCGCCACGAGCAATCGCAAGCTGGAACAGACGGTGGCCGAGGGCAAGTTCCGCGAGGACTTGTACTACCGCCTGAATGTCGTCCCGATCGAGATGCCCGCGCTGCGCGAGCGAACGGACGACATCCCGGAACTCGTGCGGCACTTCCTGAGCCAGATCGCCAAGCGCGACAATCGGCCGTTCAAGCACATCGAGCCCGACGCCATCCGCCTGCTCCAGAAGTACCACTGGCCCGGCAACGTGCGCGAGTTGCAGAACCTGATCGAGCGGGCGGTGATCCTGGAGCAAGATCCCGGCGTGATTCGAGCCGCGACGATCGAGCCGTGGCTCCAGATCGCACCGGCCAGCGGCATGAACGGCAACGGCGCGGTCCTTCAGGACAAGCCGCTGGCTGACATCGAAAAGCACGTCATTCTCGAAACGCTTCGCAAGTTCCGAGGCCACCGCGTCAAAACCGCGACGGCCCTCGGCATTGGCGTCCGCACGCTCGGGCTGAAGCTCAAACGCTGGAAGGATGAAGGGGAGTTGGTGGAGGCGTGAATTGCGCGGAGGCGCAGGAATTTCCCATTTCCCATTTCCCATGTCCGATCTAGACCCGCCACCAGGCCCGACAAATGGGCAATGGGCAATTGGAAATCGGCAATCGCGCCCGCGGCACTCGCTTCGCATCGGAGACGACAGCCCATGTTCATCGATCGACTCGTCAATCAGGGCAACACGCCGCTTCTCGAGAAGATGCTCTCGTTCACCGAGGCGCGGGCTCGACTGATCGGCGAGAACGTCGCCAACATCTCGGTGCCGGGCTACCGCACCAAAGACATCAGCATGTCGGCCTTCCAGAAGAAGCTGCGCGAGCGGGTCGCCCATCGCGACGCGTCGGGCAACGTGAAGTTCGACGACATCGTCGCGCAGATCGATCAGCCCGGGAAAGGCATCGTCTTCCACGACAAGAATAATCGGTCGATCGAACAGATCATGACCGACATGAGCAGCAACGGCCTGCGTCACAACATGTATGTCGAGCTGCTCCGCAAGCAATACAACAGCATCCAGTCGGCATTGAAGGAACGTGTGGAGTGAGCCTAACCGCTCGCCCCTGACCCTTAACCCCTCCACAAATGTTCGACCTCCTCGACATCGGCGCCTCCGGCCTGACGGCGCAACGCACGCGAATGGACACCATCGCGGGCAACGTGCTGAACCAGTCCGTCACGCGCGGCAAGCAAAAGGCCGACGGCACGTGGGAACCGTACCGCCGGCGGCTGGTCGTCATGCAGACCGGCGCGGCCGACGACCCGCGCAAGCCGGGTGTGCACGTGACGAAGGTGGAAGAGGACCAAAGCGCCTTCCGCATCGCGCACGAGCCGTGGAACCCGGAAGCCGATGCCGACGGCAACGTGAAGTATCCGAACGTCGACATGACCTACGAGATGGTGAACATGATCGACGCGTCGCGCGCCTATGAAGCGAACGTTACGATGATGGAGACGACCAAGCAGATGTTGAATGCGACAATGCGTCTTCTCGCGTAATTCACTAACTTCGTCTTGCCAGACCCTAAACCTTCGCTAAGTTAGCTCGCACAGGGATGACCAACGGCGTCAACAACCTCTCCAGCCAGTTGCTCCGCTCGCAGGACCTGTCGAAGGGTGCTTCCAACGATGCCAAGGTCGGCACGTCGGGAACCAGCTTCGCAGACACCTTCAAGCAGTACCTGGGCGAAGTGAATCAGCTCCAGCAGCAGGCCTCGTCGGCCGTGCAGGATCTGACCACCGGCAAGACCGACGATCTTGCCGGCGTCACGAGCGCGATGGAGAAGTCCGATGTCGCGTTCAAAACGCTGGTGGCCATCCGCTCGAAGCTCATGAGCGCGTACGATGAGCTTCGCAACATGCCGATCTGATTGCGTCGTCTCGCGTGGCGCGTGAGACGACCAAATCAAATCAGCATGCCATCTCGACACTCGAGGATCTCGATCGACAGGATGTCGGTCGCCTCGGGAAGGTCAGGTGATCATCCCGTTCGCCATGGAGGGCGACGATGGATACGATCCGCCAAGCCCTGCAACGTCTACAAGAGCAACTGCGTGGCCTCACGTCCACGCAGAAGATGCTTCTCGGTGCCCTCGCGGTCATCGCCGTGATGACCATGCTCTATTGGGGCAAATTCGCCTCCAGCCGCGAGATGACCGCGCTGTTCACGGTGCCTCTGAGCGCCGAGGAGCAGACGCGCGTCACCAGCGCGCTCACCACCAGCAACATCACCTTCGAACTCCAGGGCGGGCGCATCATGGTGCCCGTCGAACGCAGCATGGACGCGTGGGCGCGCTCAGCTTCGCCGGCGCACTGCCCAGCAACGCCCAGCAATCGTTCGAGCAGATGGTGTCGGTGTTCGACAAGGTCAGTCTCTGGGACAGCAGCGAAATCACCCGAGAGAAGTTCCGCGTCGCGCTACAGGCCCGCGTGCAGCAGGCGATCGCCACGCAGAAGTCGGTCGAGTCGGTGCTGGTCATCATCAACGACAAGACGCAGGCCGGTGTGGCGCGTCGCGTCGATCCGACGGCGTCCGTCACCATCAACACGCGCGGCGACGCCAAGCCGCGTGACCTCGCCAAGTTCGCCGCCAACACGGTGGCGCGTTCGGTTTCGGGGTTGAAGGTGGACAACGTCGCCGTCAGCGTCGACGGCAAGCCGATCGCCGTGCATGGCGACGAAGACTCCATCGCTGGTGCCGGCTCGGGCGAGGTGCTCGAACAACTCATCGCCTGGAAAGGCCAGTTCCGCCAGAGCATCGAGCAGCGCTTCGACTACATCCCCGGTCTGCGGGTGCAGGTGAACGTCACGCTCAACCGCACGAACAAGGTGGAAGAGCGCCAGACGGTCGACCCGACGCAGACGATCAACATCCCGTCGGAAGAGAATACGACCAAGGACACCACGACCGAGGCCCGTCCTGCCGGCGAACCCGGGGCCGTTCCGAACGTGGGCCTGAGCACCGCCGACGCCGCCTCGACGCCGCCCGGCTCGAACAGCGAGACCAGCAACACCAAGTACACCAACGACTACGGCAAATCGACGATCCGCCTGAGCACCGGCGCGGGTGATGCCACGGTGTCCGGCGTCAGTGTTGGCGTGCCGCGCAGCTACTTCGTAACGCTTTGGAAGTCGAACAACCCCCAGAGCAGCGCCGGTCCGACCGACGCCGACCTGCAACCGATGATCGACTCGACGCTGCTGACGATCACTAAGGACGTGAAGGCCATGACCAAGGTGGCCGACTCCGACATCAGCGTGACCGATTTTGCCGACCTACCCGTGGTGATCGCCAGCGCCCCGGTGACCGCCGGCGCGACGGCCGGCGTCGGCGCGATGGTGGGCGGTTACGGCAAGGAGATCGCCGTGGGCGTGCTGGCGCTGGCCAGCCTGTTCATGGTGAGCCGGCTCGTGAAGAAGTCGACGCCCGCGCCGCTCCCGCCGCCGGTCAGCGAAGAAGCGGTCGCGGCTGCCGACGCCAGCGACGGCATCCTGAGCGTCTCGCAATTGGCCAAGCTCGAAGGCGGCGAAATGCTCGCCGGTGAAGTCGCCGAGGGCGGCCCGGTCCTGATCGGCCAGGAACTCGACGACGAAACCATCGAAGCCAAGCAGATGCTCGAACAGGTCCAGTCCCTCGTGAAAGACAACCCCGACGCCGCGGCGCAACTCGTCAAGCGTTGGTTGAATCGGTCTTGAGAGAGTGAGCAGTGGCGGGTGGGCAGTGTGCAGTAGATGCCGCTCCTGCCCACCGCCGACTGTCCACCGCCCACTACTATGCCCGCAGCCACCACATCCGCGAATCTGTCCGGCGCCCGCAAGGCGGCCGTGCTGCTGCTCACACTCGATCAGGACCAGGCCGCCGAGGTGCTCAAGCGCCTGCCGGCCGAAGCCATCGAAGAAGTCAGCCGCGAGATCGCCCAGATCCGCGAGATCGAAGCGCCGATGCGCCGCGAGGTCTTCCGCGAGTTCTACCACCTCGCGATGGCCAACCAGTCCCTCAACGAGGGCGGGCTTGAGTACGCCAAGATGTTGCTCTCGCGCAGCCTTACCGAGGAAGACGCAAAGCGCATCATCAAGCAGGTCACGCAGCAGGTGCAAACGACGCCGTTCAGCTTCCTCCAGAAGGCGGAATCGGAAAACCTGCTGACGTTCATTCAGGACGAACACCCGCAGACCATCGCGCTGATCCTGGCGCACCTTCAGCCCACCAAGGCGAGCGAAATCCTCGTCGGCCTTCCGCAACAGAAGCAGGTCGAGGTCGTGAAGCGCATCGCCAACATGGAACAGACGAACCCCGAGGTCATCAAGGAAGTCGAGCGCGGGCTCGAGCATCGCCTGTCGGACATCGTCAGCCAGACCTTCGAAAAGGCCGGCGGCGTCAACACCGTGGCCGAGATGCTCAACCTCGCCGACCGCAGCTCGGAAAAAGCCATCATGGAAGGCCTCGAAGCCGAGGACCCGGATCTTGTGGAGCAGATTCGCCGGCTCATGTTCGTGTTCGAGGACATCGGCAGCGTCAACGACAAGGGCATCCAGAGCGTGCTCAAGGAGATCGAGAACGATACGCTCGCGCTTGCCCTTAAGACGGCCAGCGATGACCTCAAGCAGAAGATCTTCAAGAACATGTCCGAGCGTGCGGCGCAGCTCATTCAGGAAGACATGCAGTTCATGGGTCCGGTGCGCGTGAGCGACGTGGAGGCCGCCCAGCAGAAGATCGTCGATGTGGTCCGTCGTCTGGAAGACGCCGGCGAAATCGTCATCGCAGGCCGCGGTGGCGAGAAGGAGATGGTGGTGTGAGGAAGTTGGTAGTTGCCAGTTGATAGTTGATAGCGGCCGATCGGTCACTGCTTCGACTACCAACTACCAACTACCAACTACCAACTATGGGATTAATCAAATCCACATCCTCCCGAGCCGGCGCTCCCGCGCTGTTCAACCTGGCTGACATCGAGGCGTCGGCGCAGGCGATGGTGGCGCGGGCTCGTGCACAGGCCGACCAGTTGTTGGCTGCGGCCACGCAGCAGGCGGAGCAGACGCGCGCCTCGGCATACGCACGCGGGCTGGCCGAGGGCAAGGCCGAGGGTCTGAAGGTCGGCCGCGAGCAGGGCCTTGCCAACGGCCTCGCCGAAGGGAAGAAGCAGGCTCACGCCGAGCAGAAGGCCAAACTCACCGAACTCGTCGCGACGCTCACCAAGACTGTCGCGGCCCTCGATAGCGCCTACCGCGTCGTCGAGGAACAAGCCAAGGCCGAGGCGCTGCAACTTGCGCTGGCGATCGCGCAGCGCGTCTGCAAAACGCTCGGCAAACTCGATGTCGGCGTCGTCGAGGCGAACGTCCGCGAGGCGATCCGAATCCTTGTCAACAAGCAGGTCGTCCGCGTCTCGGTCCACCCGACCCAGCGCGACGGCCTGTTCGACCTGCTGCCGCAACTCAAGCTCGCCTGGCCGCAGTTGCAGCATGTGGATGTGCTGGGCGACGAATCCGTCCAGCCCGGCGGCTGCCGCGTCGCCAGCGGCGCCGGCGAAGTCGACGCGACGATTGATGGCCAACTCGATCGCCTCGTCGATCAACTGGCGCCGACGCAGCCATCGAACGAGCCGATGTCAGGCAAGAGCAGCGTGACGCAGTCGATGTCGGCGGATGAGGTGTTGGACTAGCCGTTGGCAACTTCGCCCTCACCCGAACCCTCTCCCGCAGGGAGAGGGGATCGGACGAATCGCAGATACCGGATGCCGCTCTTCGACGAACAATTCCAAACGCTCGATCTGACCAACCCGATCGCCGTGCGCGGCACGGTGCATGCGGTCAGCGGGATGACCGTCGAAGCATCGGACCTGCCGCTGCCGCTCGGGTCGCTCTGCGAAATCACCAGCTTCGGCGACAAGCGCAGCCTCGCGGAAGTGATCGGCTTCACCAGCGATCGCACGCTGCTCATGCCGCTGTCCGGCATCGGCGGCGTCGCACGCGGCGACCGCGTGGATTCTCTGGCGTCGGCGCCCGCATCTTCTGCTCGCACGGCATGCTCGGCCGAGTCGTGGACGGTTTCGGGCGGCCGATGGACGGCAAGGGCCCGCTGCCTCCCGGGGCCGCCCGTCGTATCGACGCGCGGGCGGTCACGCCGATGGAACGCGTCAACATCCGCCAGCCGCTCTACACCGGCGTCCGCTGCATCGACGCGCTGCACACCTGTGGCCAGGGCCAGCGCATGGGCATTTTCTCCGGCCCGGGCGTGGGCAAGAGCACGCTCATCAGTGCGATCGCGAAGAACACCAGCGCCGACGTTTCGGTCGTCGCGCTCGTCGGCGAACGTGGCCGCGAGGTGCAGGAATTCATCGAGCACGCACTGGGCGAGGAAGGCCTGAAGCGCTGCGTGCTGATCGTGTCGACATCGGACGACACGCCGCTGCTGAAGGTGCGTGCGGCCAAGGTCGCGTGCACGGTGGCCGAGTATTTCCGCGACCTCGGCAAGCATGTGCTGCTGATGATGGACAGCCTGACGCGCTTGGCCCAAGCCCAGCGTCAGATCGGCCTGAGTGCCCGCGAGCCGCCCGCCACGAAGGGTTTTCCGCCCAGCGTGTTCGCGCTGCTGCCGGAGGTGCTGGAACGGGCCGGCAAGACCGAGCGCGGGAGCGTCACCGGCTTCTACACGGTGCTCGTCGAGGGTGACGACTTCAACGAACCGATCCCCGACGCGGTGAAGGGCATCACGGACGGCCACCTCTGGCTGAACCGCGCGCTGGCGAACGCCGGGCACTTTCCGGCGATCGACATGCTCCAGAGCATCAGCCGTGTGCGGAGCGATGTCGCGCCGAAAGAGCAGGTGGCGCAGGCGCGTCAGGTACTCGGTTTGCTGGCGAAGTACGCCGAGATCGAAGACTTGGTCAGCATCGGGGCGTACGTGCAGGGGGGCAACCCCGAGCAGGACCTCGCACTGGTGGCCAGGCCGAAGATCGTGCAGTTTTTGCAGCAGGACACGCGCACAAATGTCACCGGCCCCGAGGCGGTGAAGCAGTTGGGCGACCTGGTGAAGACGATCGAGCAGTTGCGTCTTCAGGTGAACAACCGCAAGCCGTCGAGCGCTTAAGCAAGGATGTCGTATGGCGCAGTTCCGATTCTCGCTTCAGACCGTGCTCGACCAGCGCGAACACGAAGAACGCCTCTGCCAGCTGGCGCTCGCGCAGGCGCAGCAGGTGCTCGTGCAACTGGAGCAGCGCCTGGCCGGTATCCAGCAGGAAATCGTCGCCGCCAACCAAGATTTGCGTGACAACCATCTGACCGGTCAGATCAATATCCAGTCGATCGGTGTGCATCGCCGGTATCTGGCCGCCATGAAGGCGCAGGTCATCCAACTCGCTCAGCAGATGGCCGACGCCCGGCTCAACATTCAGGCCAAGCAACGAAAGCTCGCCGAGGCTGCCAAGCATCGCAAGGCGATCGAAGTGCTGCGCGACAAGCAGAAGCAGCGCTGGCAGGACGACCAGGCAAAGAAGGAACGCGAGTTGCTCGATGAGGCCGGCATGCAGATCGCGTTCGCGAACCTGACGATCGAATCGATGCCCGGGAGTGCGGCGTGAACCTCGTCAAGAAACTCGCCGTCGTCGTCGTCATTCTGATCGCGATCAACATCCTGCTGATCGCGGCCGGCACTGTTGGCGCCGTTGCGTGGGGTTACTCGAAAGGGCTGCTCACGAAGGACAAGCTCGCCGAGTACAAGAAGATTGCCTTCCCCGAACCGCCCGCGCCGGCCACGCAGCCGTCGAACGATCCGACGACGCAGCCGCTCATGAAGTTCGACGAGATCCTCAGCATGACCGCTGGCAAGACTGCGGCGGAACAGCTGGAATTCATGCGTCAATCGTTCGATCAGCAGCAGGCGCTGCTGTCTCGCCAACGTCAAGAACTGCTCGATCTGCGCCGGCAAGTCGAACTGGCGCGCGCCCAGGTCATCAAAGACCGCGCCGACCTCGAAGCCAAGGCCAAAGCCGTCGCCGCGCGCGAGAAGGCGCTTGTTGACCAGGCCACTGACAAGGGCTTCGCTGACAGTTTGAAGATGTACAACGCGCTGCCGACCAAGCAGGTGAAGGACCTGTTCGCGAAGCTCGATGACGCGACGGTGGTACGGTACTTGCAGGCGATGGATGCACGCCGGGCGTCTCGAATTCTGGGCGAATTCAAGTCACCCGAGGAGCTCACCAGGGCGCAGGCCCTGCTCGAGCGGATGCGCAAGAACGACGCGTCGCCGGAGGCGAATGGCGCGTCGCCCACTCCGAATTCTCCTGCGGCGAAATCCGCCCAGGCGAATTCGAATGCAGGCGGATAGAGCCATGTCCATCGAGCGCGTGAACACCATCCGTACGCTTCCAGGCCTTCGCGATTACGGCAATTCCCGTTCACCACTCGACAAGACATCGATGCCGAAGATCGGCCTGTTCGATCGAATCCTCCACCAGTCGCCGACGACGACCGCCGATCCGACGCGGACGACGTCGCTGTCTACCGCCACCAACGCCCACAACACGACGCAGACGTCGCACGCCGCCACGAAGCGGCCGACCGAGGCGACACATTCGAGCGCGGCGTCGAAGCCAACCGACCGCACCGATCGGCCGCAACACAAGACGCACAAGAAGCACGGCAAGGCGAGCCACGCCGACGAAGCCGCCGCGAACGCTCCTGCAAAGACTGAGGAAAAAAGCGAGCCGAAGCAGGACGGCGACAAGGTTGAACTCTCGCGCGAGCAACCGGCCGAGGAGTCGACGACGAAGGACACCGAGACAGAACCCAAGAAGGCCGACGACGCGAAAGACAAGGACGTGAGCGCACTGCTGGCGACGTTGCAGCAGTCGCCCACGAAGGCCGAGCCGACCGACGAAACAAAGTCCGCCGACGCCGCCGGCGAGCAGGGGCAGCCGGTCGACGGCAAGCTCCTCGACAAGGCCGGTCCCGCGCCCAAGGCGCACGACTCGCACGCCCACGCACAGGACGGCCCGCCGCCGGCCGATCCGCAAGCGAAATCATCGTCGGGCGAGTCGAACGCGAAGGACGCGCAGCCGAAGGATGCCGACAAGAATGCCGATTCGCTCAAGGCCGCGCCGGAAGCGGCCAAGCCCGTGCAGTCGAACGAAGAGCAACCGGCCTCCGTGGCGTCATCGACGCCGTCGTCGTTCCAGACCGCGCTCAACGCCGCCAACGCGCTGCACGCGAAGGCCACCGACGGTACGAGCAACACCGCGCCCGCTCAGCAGGCTGCCGCGCCCGAGCAGCAGTTCGCCGCCGACAACGCCGACAATATTGTTACACAGGTGCAGACGAAGCTGCTGCCCAAGGGCGGATCGATGCAGATTCGGCTCGACCCGCCCGAACTCGGCGCGCTCACGGTCAGCGTGAAGATGCTCGACGGCCGGATGACCGCGATGTTCACTGCCGAAAGCGATCACGCGGCCGAATTGCTCGGCAACAACCTCAATCACTTGAAGACTTCGCTCGAAGCGACCGGCGTGCGCGTCGAGCAGATGCAGGTCCGCACCAGCGAGCCGGCGAACAACTCGTCGTCCTCCAACTCGCGCGACGGCGGCGCATCGTCTCAGCAACAGAACGCCGGCTGGCAGAACCAGTTCAGCGAGCGCCAGCGGCGCGAGCAACTCCAGCGCATGTGGGACAAGCTTGCAGGTCGTGAAGACCTCGACCTTGTGGCCTGATCGATCCCGACTCCAACACCGAAAACAGAGGCATTCATGGCAATCACGGCCACGTCCGGCAGCACTGACACGACGACGAGAACCGTCTCCAATCCCAAGGCGACGCTCAAGGTCGAAGACTTCATCAAGATGATGGTCACGCAGCTCCAGAACCAGGACCCGATGGAGCCGGCCAAGAACGAACAGATCCTTCAGCAGATGAGCCAGATCGGCCAGTTGCAGAGCCAGACCGCGCTTCAGGACTCGCTGAAGACGCTGGTGCTACAGAACAACCTTGGCTCGGCCGGCAACCTGATCGGCAAGGTCGTGAAGGGCATTAGCGACGTCAGCAGCGACGAAATCACCGGCCAAGTCACGAGTGTGAAGGTCGTGAATGGCGCCGTGTCGCTCGAACTCGACAGCGGTCACGAACTGTCGCTGTCGAAGGTCAGCGAAATCCTTCCCGCCAGCTCTGGCACGACCGTTGCCAAGTGAGAGATGAAGCGTGCCGCGGCCCTGATCGGAAGCGATCAGGGCAGGGCACCGGCAGGCGTTGCGCGGCGGAGCCGCGCCGAAGCTGCGCGGAGCGTCAACTGTTCACCGTCCTTTTGTTGCGACCTTCGGAAAGCTCCACATGGCACTCACCAGCACGCTGTACACCGGTCTGAGCGGCATGACGGTCAACCAATCCCGGTTGAACGTGATCGGCAACAACATCGCCAACGCGAACACGACGGCCTTCAAGAGCAGCCGGGCGCTGTTCAGGCCGCAGTTCTACGTGACCGATTCGTCGGGCGGCCCGCCGTCGGCGGATTTCGGCGGCACGAACCCGAGCCAGCGCGGCCTCGGTGCGACCGTCGCGAGCATCCAGCGCAACTTCAGCGGCGGGCCGATCGAATCGACCGGGCAGAAGGACGACCTCGCCATCGACGGTGATGGCTTCTTCGTGGTGAAGGACTCCAAGACGTCCTACACCCGCGATGGCTCCTTCACCGTCAACAAGGCTGGTGACCTGGTCACCTCCAAGGGCGAGTACGTCCAGGGGTATGCCGTGGACGGCCAGTTCAATCTTCAGAACGGCACGCTCTCGAACCTCAACATTCCGATCGGCGAACTCACGATCGCCGAGGCGACCACCAAGGCCACGCTACAAGGCAACCTGAAGTCGAATGGCGACGTCGCGAGCAGCGCCAGCAAGCTCTGGAGCGAGCCGCTGACGACCTCCGGCGGCACCACGCCCGACGGCTCTACCCCGCTCATCAACTTGCGCACCTCCAACAGCCCCGCCACGGCGCTATTTGCCGACGGCGACAAGCTCACGCTCAACTCCAAGCGCGGCGGCGAGTACATCCGCTCCGAGGCGGCCGGCCCGATGACCTACAACATCGACGCGTCGACGACGCTCGACGACCTGAACGCCTTCTTCCAGCAGACGATGGGCATCGACACGACGGCCGAAACGATCGCCGCGGCGCCGGCCGGCTACACACCGGGCGTGTCGGTTGTCGCCGGCGGCGCTTCCGATCCGGCCAACAGCGCGCGGCTCCAGATCATCGGCAACGCCGGCCTGATCAACTCGCTCGACCTGGGCACCAACGACTTCAACGTCGTCAATGGCTCCGGCACGAAGTCTCCCTTTGCGATCACGCTGGCCGAAGGCGAAGAGGCCGCGCCGGTGGGCGAAGGCACGAAGACACTCATGAAGGCGTACGACTCGCTCGGCAACCCGATCGACGTCAACCTCTACACGTCGATGGAATCGCAGGACAGCAACGGGACCACCTTCCGGTTCTGGGCCTACAGCAACGACGACACCGGCACGGGCACCAGTTTCACGCCCGGCGTGACCACCGGCGGAACGCTCGGCACCGGAACCATCACCTTCGATACCAAGGGCAAATACCTCGCCAGCACGGGCACCCAGATTCGCATCGACCGTGAAGGGACCGGCGCCGCGACGCCGCTACGTATCGACCTCGATCCCAGCGCGATGACCGGCATGTCGCAGGCCGAAGGCGGGCCGGCTTCGACGCTCCGCGTCAGCGAACAGGACGGCTTCGCGACCGGCACGCTGGAGGACTATTCGATCGGTGCCGACGGCGTCATTACCGGCTCCTTCAGCAACAGCCTGTCGCGCCCGCTGGGGCAGATCGCACTCGCGACGTTCGACAATCCGCAAGGCCTGATCGACGACGGGGCGAACAACTTCAAGGCCGGCGGCAACAGCGGCGATCCGTTCGTGGTGGCGCCCACGACGTTCGCTTCGGGCTCGATCCGCAGCGGCTCGCTCGAACAGAGCAACGTCGACCTCAGCAAGGAGTTCATCGACATGATCGTGACCAGCACCGGCTTCAGCGCCAGCAGCCGCGTCATCACGACGGCCAACCAGCTCATGAACGAACTGCTCCAGACCAGCCGCTAAGCGGCACGCGATTCGCCGCCGACGGACAGTCGGCCGCGCGTCATCTAGCCCCCGCGGCAGGTGTTTATTCTGCTGTCGCGGGGGCAACTTGATAACGGAGAGTTGATGGTTGTCAGTTGTTAGTTGGTAGGCCAGAGCAGGAGGCTCGCGACCGTCGACGGCCCACTACCAACTATGAACCGGCAACTACCAACTGCATCTCAATGATCGTCCTCACCAAGCTCAACGGGCAGCAGTTCGTCGTGAACGCCGAGAAAATCCGGTACGTGGAATCGTGCCCGGATACCGTCATCTGCTGCGATCATGGCGAACGCTACATGGTCCGCGAGAAGCTGCAGGACGTCGTCCGCAAAGCGATCGACTACGCCCGCATGACCAAGCGCCCGCTCGCGATGGATTGATCGCGAGGGCTTGCGATGGATTGATCGCGCCGCGCGACTTATCCTGACGCGCATGCATCGGACCTACCGACCGGCGTCGCTCGACGATCGCACGTTCTGGAACAGGGCCGTCGAACTGCTACGCAGCGATCCACGCTTCCTGATCACTCCCGAAGAACTCAAGGCCGTCCCCGATCGTCCGGCGTTGCCGTCGGCCAGCGACTACCTGGCCGCACGCCGGAGCAACGATCGTGCCCGCGTCGACAAACACTGGCACGACCGCGTGCATGGCCTGGCACTGTTGCTGGCGAATCGCTGCGGGAAGGGCGTCGACCCGAATGACGCCGACGATCGATTGCTGAACTGGCTGTTCGACCTCACCTACGAGCCGTCGTGGGTCGTGTCGGCTCACCTTCCGAAGAACGACCTGATCCTGAGCGGCACAGCCCAGTTCGATCTGTCGGCCACGGAGTTGATGGCCGGTCTTGCCGAGGGGCGCTGGCTGGCGTTGCCGTGGCTGACGCAGCAGACGCAGACGCTCGACGCTTCAATCGTCACCGAAATCGATCGCCGCACGCTCACGCCGTTTGGCAACGGTCAAGAAGAGAAGTGGGCGCGGCTGACCGGCCCGACGATGAACTGGGCCGGCGTCTGCGCGGGGAACATTCTGGCGACGACGCTCGCGCTGGCCGCCCAAGGCTTCGAGCGGCCGGCCGCCCGCGACCGCGCGCTGAAGGTGCTGCATCACTTCTTCGACGCCGGCTTCACCACCTCCGGCGAATGTGACGAAGGCATCGGCTACTGGAACTACGGCGTCGACTTCGCCTGCATGGGTTTGATGGGCCTCGACGAGAAGTCGTTTAGCGGATCGGTCGATGTGAAACGATTGAGCGAGGTCGCGTCGTTTCCGTCGCGGGCGCACTTGATCGGATCGACCTTCTTCGCCAGCAATGACTCGGCCCGAACAGCCAGCGCGCCCATCTCCGCGCGATGGCTCGCACTCGTCACGGGCGATCAGTTTCTGAACTGGTGGGACGCCATCGCGCCGTCCAAGGTCTACCGCAACCCGTGCACGCTCACGCGCGCCCTGTGGCTTTCGATGCAGCCGATCGACGCGGCGCCTACGACGCAGCCGACGCATCCCGAAGCACGTCTGCTGCCCGATCAACAGGTCGGCATCTTCCAGCGGCCCACCCCGCGCGGGCTGGTCACCTTCACCGTTACCGGCGGGAACAACGTCGAGAACCATAACCACAACGACATCGGCACGTTTCAGTTCTACATCGACAACCGCGCCCTCATCCCCGACCTCGGCGCGCCGCAGTACGTCACCGATTTCTTCGGCCCGCAGCGGTATAAGAAGTTCATGGTCGCGGCGAGCAGTGGCCATTGCTGCCCGAGCGTCAACGGCGTCGAGCAAGTCGCGGCCGAAGGGACCGACTCGAAGCTGGTCGAGTTCGACGCGAAGACGCGTTCGATCGAACTCGACTGCACTGCCGCCTATCCAAAGGAGGCAGGCCTGAAGCAGTGGCGGCGTCGTTCGACGATGGACGCCGACGGAACGGTGACGATCGTCGACCGCTTCGACGCCAAGGGTGAGATCGTCCACCGCATCTGGCTGGACGACGGTGAGCCGCGCACGAATGTCGACGGCGTCGTCGAGACGAAGTCGCTCCACCTGTCGATCACGCCGAAGCCGCAAAAGATCGAAGTCGCGTCGTTTAAGGCGGGCGATGAACGGCTGTTGCTGCGCGAGTGGAAGGCGGATCACGTGCTGTACCGCGTCGACGCGACGTACGCCGCGAAGGGCGCCGAACCGCTGACGGTCACGACAACGATTCAGGCGCGGTGACGAGTGATTGGGAGGTCAAAACGCGTCATCCTGAGCGAAACGAAGGATTTGGCGCCAGACGAAATCGCTCGACGATCGAGTGGCGCCAGATGCTTCGCTTCACTCAGCATGACGCATTGAGGTCATCACTGAACATCAGCCCGGCGCTTCGGCGCACGATCCCGTCGCCAAGCCCGCGCGAAGTGCCCGACGGCCGCGTGCAGGCGGCTCTTCACCGTGCCCAGCGGCACGTGCAGCATGTCGGCGATCTGCTTATAGCTGAACTCGTGGAAGTGGCCCAGCAGCAGCACCTCACGCAGGTTCGCGGGCATCTCGTCGATGACGCGCTTCACGCTGGCGCGAAGTTCTTCGCGGGCCATCGGGTCGGACGGAAGCTCGCTGGCGGCTTCGAGCAGGTCGACGTAGCTCTGAGCGTCGTTGCCGACGATCGGCGCGTCCAGCGGAGCAGTGGGGTGGCGGTTCTTGCTGCGGAGATAGTCGCGCGCCTTGTTGGCTGCGATCGTGAACAGCCAGGGCCTGAACCGGCGCGTGGGGTCGAACGTGCCGGCGCTTTCGTGCACTTGCAGGAACGCTTCCTGGAAGATGTCTTCCGCGACGGCGCGGTCGCCAAGGAAGCGCGCGAGGAAGTGGTACAGCTCGCGCTGGTAGCGGGCCACCAGCGTCGCGAACGCGCCGGTGTCGCCCTGCACGTAGCGGCTGAGCAGCGCCTCGTCGGCCACGCCCGCCAGTTCGGCGACGTGGTCGCGCGTCACAATCGGCGCGGTGACGATCTGGTTTTCATTGGACTCTTGCTGCACTGGTCCGCCAGACAATTGACTCAGGAAAGCTGGAACGGTTCCCCGCATCTTGCCGCCTCGTGAAGGTTCACGTACGACCGATGGGGTCTCGCCGCCCGTCGGCTGATATACTTTGTATATCGCAGTATATGTCCGAAGCGCTAACAAAACCTTCACGCGTCAGCTTTTTCGGCCTTTCACCCGAGGAACTGGACAAGCGTTTAGTTGAACTCGGCCTGCCGAAGTTCCGCGGGAAGCAGCTGCGCGACTGGGTCTACGGCAAACTTGTCAACGACCTCGCCCGGATGACCAACCTGTCCGCCAAGGACCGCACCACGCTGGCGGAGGCGTTTGACTTCGAACCCGGGCAGGTCATTCGTCGCCAGCAGTCCGAGGACGGCACGCTGAAAGTGCTGATCGAGTGGAAGCGTGAAGGCTGGGTTGAGCCCGCCACCACGGAAGCGGTCATGATCCCCGACGCCGACCGACGCACCGCCTGCGTCTCCAGCCAAGTCGGCTGTCCTGTGCAATGCAAGTTCTGTGCGAGCGGCCTGGCCGGGCTGAAGAGCAGCCTCGAATCAGGCGAGATCGTCTTTCAGGTGTTCGCCCTCAACCGCGAACTGGCGTCGATCAACAACCACGCGCCCGAGTCGCCGCGCATCACCAACATCGTCTTCATGGGCATGGGCGAGCCCATGAGCAACTACGCCAACGTGCTGGCCGCCATCCGCATCATTCACGACCCCGCCTGCTTCAACCTCGGCGCGCGTCGAATCACCGTCAGCACCGTCGGCGTTCCGAAACGCATCCGCGACCTCGCCCATGAAGAGCTTCCGGTAAACCTCGCGTTGAGCCTGCACGCGCCGAACGAGCCGCTGCGCAAGCAGCTCATCCCCTGGGCCGACCACTTCGAACTACAGAGCATCCTGGACGCCTGTCAGTATTACTTCGAGCAGAGCGGCCGGGAGATCACGCTCGAGTACATTCTCCTGCAAGGCGTCAACGACCGGCCGGAGCACGCGCGAGCTGGCGAAGCTGTGCAAGACGATCCGCGCCAACGTCAACCTGATCCGTTACAACGAGGTGAACGGCGTGCCGTTCCTGAGGCCTAAGTCCGACGACGTACTGACTTTTCAATCCATCCTCCGCAACGCCGGCGTGAACACGCACGTCCGCAAGAGCCGCGGCCGCGACATCGACGCCGCGTGCGGCCAGCTCAAACGCCGGGCCGAACAGGAACTCGTCCAGCTCGGCACGAACGCCAAGAAGGGCTTCACGCTCACCGAGATGCTGGTGCTGCTACTGATCGTGCTGCTGCTGGCGGCCACGTTCGTGCCGTACCTGCTGAACGTGCGCGAGCAGGCCCGGCGCACCGAGTGCGCCGCCCAGCTTCGTCAACTGCGTGATGCGTTCGAGAAGTACACCAGCGCCAACAACCGCTACTACCCGGCCGTCGCGGTGACGCCACCGGCGACGAACTCGGCCACCACGCAACCCGCGCGAGCGTCCGACGTGATGGCGTCGCTCTGGCTACTGAAGTCGGGCGACATGGTGCATGACGCTGCCTTGTTCGTCTGCCCGAGTTCGGGTGGTGCGCCGCGACGAGCAATGAAGGCTTCCGTTCGCCTGACGAACTCACCTACGGCTACGCGATCCCGTTCCCCTACGACGCTGCCGGCTACGTGCTGAACGCGGACCGGCTGCCGTCACGCTTCGTTGTGATGGCCGACCGCGGGCCCAGCGAACGCGTGTACGAAAATCCCCCGGCACTGCCGAGCGCGAATTCGAAGCCCGTCGAACTCGCGCGGCTGAACAGCCCGAACCACAGCCGCGCCGGACAGAACGTGCTCTACGCCGACGGCTCGGTGCGGTTCGTCACCACACCGTACTGTGGCGTCGGCTTCGACGAAGACCGCAACACACCCGGCGACAACATCTACTCGGCCGTCTCGACCACGCCGCTGCTCGACGTCACGCCGCACGACGCCGTCGGCTTCGTAGAGACGCTGCCCGCGTACCGCTTCGACACGTACCTGTCGCCAGCGGCGCCGTAGTTTAGGAGCGATAGGGCACGCATTGGTCGTCATACCTGGGAGTGGGCTATGCAATCAGGTGTTAAGGTTCGGGTGTGGGCGTCTTGCCTCACGATTACCGCGTCGTGCATCTGCCCAGGCGCGGCAGGCGAGACGATCGGCAGCCCATTGCAGC
The DNA here is from genome assembly GCA_047600945.1 of Tepidisphaeraceae bacterium. Taxonomy (GTDB): domain Bacteria; phylum Planctomycetota; class Phycisphaerae; order Tepidisphaerales; family Tepidisphaeraceae; genus JASGKC01. The sequence goes on from JASGKC010000001.1 coordinate 1,779,666, forward strand.
AGCGGCAATTCAAAGATGGCGATACGGGACAGGTCTACGTCTATGCCGGCACATCCAGCCCGTTCAACCTTGATGGCGTGGCCTCGACGTGGTCGTTTTATGACGCCAACACATTCAACGGCATCGTTACGCCGCTCTTGTTCAAAAAGCTGTCAGGCTCGCGCTATGAACTGACCGGGATCGGCACGTCACGAACGTCCAGTGCAACGGGTGCGCAGACGTTCCCGTTTGCCGTCATTGCCGGATCGGCGGCGATTGCGGGTGGAAGCTACACGTTTGGTTTCACCAATCGCAGTTACGTAATCAGTAACGGGAATCTCCTCGCAGCGTTCTCGTCGTCGGGCGTCGTTTCATACGACCATCCCGGTGTGAATGTGCCGACCGACGACTGGCTGATGACCGCGAATCTGACAACGGGCGGGCCGGTCAGCCTCTCAATTGGCAGCGTGGTGGGTTCCGGTGGAATTGAGTTCTACAACAGCCCGGCTGGCGGGCGAGTCTATTCCGCGAACTTCACTGCGGTGCCGGAGCCGGTCGCCATGTCGCTGGTTGGCGCGATGGCCGTGACACTCCGGGCCCGGCGACCCGTGCGAATCGCCCACCCGTCCTGACGCAAATCGCCACGGAAGGCAAGATACAAGGGTGTGCACGCCGATTTTGGCTTACACCTGCGCGTTTCATGTTTCGTGGCACGGGCGTCCTCGCGCAGCGAGCACGCGGTGCAGCCGCGTTCAGCAAATGGAAAGCATCGAACGACCCGCGAAAGCACGTCGCTTGATGGTCGAACGTTGTTGTATCGAGCGAGCGCTCGATGCCGGCTGTACCGGTCCACGGGCTGGAAGCCTGTGCCACGACAACTACAGCTCAATATTGCAGCCCGAACCGCTTGCACCGGTCCTGTGCCGATTTGTAGCCGGCCTTCGCGGCGGCGATCAGGTACCGCGCGCCCGTGGTCCGCAGTTGCTCGGCCTGCGTGGGATCGCTGGCCTCCTGCGCTCGCACGGCATACAGGAAGACGCCGTAGTTGGTCTTGCCGAGCAGCGACCCGGCGTCGGCGGCCTTGCGGAGCAGGTCTTCGGCCTCGGCGTTGAGCGAATCGCTCTGACGCGTCCGCTGGCCGCCGTTGGCCTTGAGCGCGTCGCCGGCCTGCATGAGCCGGACCGAGCCGAGCCATGCCGTCGACTCGACATGCCCCGCGCGCTGGCCCGAACTGAGCCAGGTGGCGCAGCGTTCCAGGGTCTGGGCGCGGTCGTCGCCGAAGATGCCGCCCTTGAAGCAGATCGCGTGGGCGTGCACGCAAGCGTCGTACTGCGGCGCGGTCGGGTCGTCGATCGCGAGCTTGGCGTACTCCAGCGCGGTCTTCAGGTCGTCCGGACTCGACTTGTCGATGTCGATCGGATCGTCGCTCGTGTACTTCAGGTAGTACTCGACCATCAGCAACGCCGCGACGCTGGAGCCGGAATCGTTGGCGGTCAGCGGGGGCAGCAGCGTGACCTGGTCGGGGAACGCGGTGCGACGTTTGGCGGCGTCGGGGTTGGCCTTGCGAAAGGCCAGCAGGGCGGAGTTCGCGGCGTCAACGAATGACTGCTTCTCACGCGACGACTGCGCGTTGCGGCCGGCGTCGCCGAGCTTGGCCATCGCCGTCTTCCAGTCTTTTTGGCCGGCGGCGGCGTTGACGTCCTTCAGCGCCCCGGCGAAGAGCGCGGCCGCGTCGGGTTTCGTCACCTTCACGAAGAACTGCGTCTCGCCGGTCTGGCCGTCGGGATCGGTGACGGTGGCGGTAATCTGCGATTGCCCGTCGCGGCCGGCGGCCGGGGTGATCGTCAGCACGCGCTCGTCGCCCGTGCCCGTGAGCTTCAGCCCGATGCTCGGGACGACCTGCTCGTTCGAGGAGCGGACGTCCAGCTTCAAATCGGCGGCGGGCGAGTCGTCGTCGGTCAGCTGTAGGCGAACCTGCGCGCTGGCACCGGTGGCTTGGGCGACGGTGACATCGTTCACCGGCTTGATGGCCGGCTTGGCGCTGGTGACTTTGAGATCGAACGACGTCGAGTCGCTGCCGCCGACGCCATCGCTGACGGTGATCGTCACCTTCGCCACGCCGCTCTTGTTCTGGGCGGGCGTGATGCGGAACCATGTGGGGTCGTTGGTGTCGCCGTACTGGAACGCTGTGCTTTGGGGCAGCAGTGTGGGGTTGTCGCTGGTGAAAACGAGCTTCAGCTTGTCGCGCGCGACGCCGCCATCGGGCACGACGATCTTCAAGTCGCGCCGGCCGGTGTCGGTGTTCGAGCGGACTTGCCAGTCGGGCAGCGGTTGCAGCTTCGGCGGGGGCACTTGCGGCTGGACGACGTCGACACGGAACGACCGCTCGCCCTTCGCTTTGTCGTCGCTCACGTGGACGGTGATGGTCGCACTGCCCTGAGTGTTCCCCGCAGTGATCGTCAGCGTGGGCGGAGACGACGATGTGTCGGTCTTCAGGCCCTCTTTCGGGACGACGTTTGCGTCACTGCTGGTGACGTCGAACTTCAGCGCCGCGGTTGCCCCGCTGAAGCCCGTGACTTGCAGCGGAATCGGCGCGCCCGTTTTGCCAACGTTGATACGCTGATCGGTCACGTTGCCGATCAAGATCGTGGCCGGGGTGGCGTTGTTGTTGCCCGACGTGTTGTTCGAGTTGTTATTCGTCGGCGTGCCATTCGTGCCGGACGACTGCTGCGTGGTGCCCCCGGTCGATTGCGTGGACGAGTTGTTGTTCGACGGCCCGTCGGTGACTGCGGGCTTCTTGCCCATCAGGCCCATCGCCCATTCCTTGGCGGCCGGGACGAACACGAACGTCGCGGCGGCGCCGCCGACGATGCCCAGCAGCACGACGGCTGCGAGGATCTTCGGCAGCGCCGACTTCTTCGGGCGCGACGTCGAGCCTTGCGCGTTGGGTCCAGGCGCCTGAAACGTGGAGGGCGGGCTCTCGATGATCGTGCGCGGCACGCCGCCCATGGCGGTGGCGACGGCGTTGCTGCTCGGCCGACTCTGCGTGATGGCTGCCTTGATCTGCTGGACGGCCGTGCGGTCGAGCCGCGACGGCAACGCACCCGTGCCGTAGCTGCGCGATGCATTCGCATCCGCCAGCGGGATCTCGCCGCCCATCGAGTAAAGCAGCTTGGTGATGTCGCGGATGAGCGTCTTGGCGTCGGGCCGGGCGTTCGGGTCGGTCTGCGTGCAGGCCTTCACGATCGCGCACACGCTCTCGGGAACGGTGGGCGCGAGGCTCGCGAGGTCCGGGAAGCCGGTCACGCAGACTTTCTTCAGGATCTCGTGCATGCTCGAGCCCTGAATCGCGTGGTTGCCGATCAGCATGAACGCTAGCGTCGCGCCCATGGCGTAAATGTCGGCGCGGTCGTTCACGCTGAAGGTGTTCTCGAACTGCTCGGGCGGCATGTACTGCGGCGTACCCATGACCGCTTGCGGGTTGGTCTGAAGCGTGCCGCCTTTGTTTTCTTCTTCTTTGGCGATGCCAAGGTCGGTCAGCTTCACCAGCCCCGAGTTGCTGACCATGATGTTCGGCGGCTTGATGTCGCGGTGGACGATCTTCCGCTCGTGCAGAGCGGCCATCGCGCGGACGCTGGGCAGCAGGATGCTCAGCGATTCTTCCACGCTGAGCGCGCCTTTACGCACAACGCGGCCCTCGATGGTTTCCCCGTCGACGAACTCCATCACGGTGTAGCAGCAGCTGTAGTCCTGGAGCGTGTCGAGCACGCGGACCAGGTTCTCCTGGTTGATGCTCGCGGCGATCTTCGCCTCACGCTGGAAGCGGGCGACGTATTCCGGATTCTGCGCGAGCAACTCGGCCTTCAGGCACTTGACGGCGACGTCGATGTCGAGGTTGAGGTGGCGGCCGCGATAGACGCTGCCCATCGCGCCTTCGCCGAGGCGTTCGACGAGGACGACCGGCGGCAGCACCTTGAAGCCGCACAAGACCGGTGCCGCGCCGAGCAGGGGGTCGTTCGTGAGATGCACGTTGTCCATCGCGACGCCCGACCGTGCGACGAGTGGTGTCTCGCGCACGAACTCCCAATGCCAACCGCAGAATGCCCGACGCCGACCACGACCGGCCGGGCCACAAGGCCTTCAGTAGACCGAGACTATACCTTACGAAAAGCGGGGTGACAGTCCGGAATGGAACGGGATTCAGCGGTTATGCGGACGTGACGGATCGGAGGGGAATGATTAAAGAAATGAGCCCGCTGGGACTCGAACCCAGGACCAACCGGTTAAAAGCCGCGATTGGTGAAGCGTCTGGCCGCGCTTTTCGCTCGGTCAGACCGAGAGTTTCTGCGATTTGTAGAGACGTGTCAAATGGGGGGGCAAATAACCCGGAAGATCGCAGAAGACGTTGAACGGTCGGGTGTCTTGCCGAGTGCGCCGGAAGACAACCCGGAAGCGGATCGGGCGTCTTCGTCGCGTGCGAGGTTGAATCGCAGAAGCGTCCGCGTGGCTCGGGAGTGCTCCCGGTCGAACGCGGACGCGCGTAAGGCGCTCTGTCCGTTGTGTGCGTGAGGAATCACACTTCGTTCAGCACGACGCCGCTCGACTTCACGGCGTTGATGAGTTCGCGGAGTAGCTTCGGGACACGTTCGTCCCATGTGCCGCCGCTGGACTGGCCGGCCGGCTCTGCAATGGCCTGCGCGGATCGCGGGCGGTTGTCCTGAGCGACTGCGTGCGCCTGAGCGGCTGGTCGGCTTGCGACCACAGGGACAACTCGCCGTGCGTCAAGCGCTGCTCGGGCCTGCAGGATTTGCGACTCGGCCGAGCCGGCGGTGATGCCTTCGATCGCGCCCCGGACCTCCATCGCCTTCGACTTCACGTCGTCGAGCTTGTCTTCGACGCGGCTGAAATCCTCTTGCGCTTTGGCGCTGGCGCGAGCGAAGATTCCTTCGTCGATCAGCTTCGCGTCGCGAAGCGTCTGCAGTTCCTTCATCTGGTCTGCCAGCTTCTCGGCCGGCGTCTTCACGCTCTCGATCACATCTTCCGCTTGGCGCTCCAGATCGCGTTTGATCTGCTCAGCCGCATCCGCAGCCGCCTTCGCGTGGCCAAGTTCGATCTTCGACTCGTCAATCTCTGGCGTGATCCGGATTTTCCGTAGCGGCTTCACGTTGAGCACGCCGCCCAATGCCTGCTGTAGCGCCGGAAGATAGATGTTCTGCACCGCGTTGTTGAAGGCGATCGCCTTGGCGCTGTCGTCTGCCTTCTTCCGCACGTCTGCGAACCAGGCGGTGACGGCCTGTTGATTCTCACCGAGCTTGAAGCCCTGCAGCGCTTTTGTGGCTTCGCCCATCGCTTGGGCGGCATCCTGGCTCACGGACTCGGTCATGATCCCCCATGACTTGCTCCAGCTCACCTGAACGCCGGGGAGCATGTTCACCAGGTCGGCAACGGTGCCCCCAACCGCGTCGATGGCCTTCATCATCAGCGCGACCGATCCAAGGGTCACGGATTTGAGGCCGTACCATCCGACCTCGAAAAGCTTCAGATAGTCGGCGGCTTTGGCGATGGCCGTCGTAACCCACTCGAAGGCGTTCAGCACCTTGGGCCCGATGCCTTCGCCGGCGGTGGCGACGTCGAGAAGCTTGTTCGCGGCCACTTCCAGATACGGGGCGAGCTGGACCGACACTATGTTGGAAACGCCGGTGACCGCCTCCCCGACTTTCGTCCACGCGTCGTTTGCAGCCTCGACCTTCGCCGCATCGACTCTGCTGAAGGTCAACCCGAGCTTCTCAGCTTCGGCGCGGGCGTCGGCGATTCCCTTCGATCCGATGTCGAGAAGTGGCCCGAGTGCCTGCCCGCTGCGTCCGAAGATGTCCATCGACAGCGAGGCGCGCTCGGCGACATTCTGGACTGAGTTCAGCTTGTCGGCGATGAGTCCGAAGGCCTGATCCGACTGCATCGACGCTACTTCGTCGGCACTGATTCCGAGCCGCTTGAAAGCGTCGGCGGCGGGGCCAGCGCCTTGCGCCGCTTCAGCCGTGTTGCGGAGCATCTTTTCGAGCGCACCGGTCAGGTCTTCAGAACTTGTGCCAGCCAGTTTCCCAGCATGCTGAAGACCGGCTAGCGCCTCTGTGGTGATCCCGAGCCGATCGGAGAGCTTTGCGTTCGCGTCGATCGCGTCGTTACTGCTCTTGATCAGCGACGTGAGCGAGTAGCCGCCGAGCGCCCCAAGTGCGAGCGACACCAGCCCAAAACCAGACGTGAGCGACGACACAACAGAGCGGCCGGCCGACGCGAGCGACATGAGCGAAGCTTTCGCCCGCTGCACTCCAGACGCGATCCCGTGATGCGTGGCGCGGAGTGCGACGACGACGCCGGCGCGAGCGAGCCGCGTCAATGGGCCGAGCGTCGAGAGCGCCGCTTGGGCCGGCGCCCGCGTGGCATTGATCGCGGCAAGCGTGATTCGGAAGGTGCGGTAGCGGTTGAGCTTCGCGAAGATGCTCGCGGCTTGGGCGTCGATCTTTGACCTGGCCAACTCGATCCGCGCCGTGATCGGCTTGAGCGCGGCGACGCGCTGGCGGGCGAGCCATGCCCGCGCGTCCGCAGCACCCTTCGTGACGACTTTAGCGCCGACGTCAATTCCGACCGACTTCGCGAGCCGCTGCGCGTACGCGTGCGCCGATCGCAGCGTCTCGTCGATCTTCTCGCGGCCGATCTCAAGTGCGACCTGAACATCTTTGTTCGCCGCGAATTTGCGTAGCTCGGAGCGGGCGACGGCAAGCGTCGTGCGGAAGCCGGTGAGCGTATCAGAGCTGGCAAGCTTCAGTTCGCGCGTTGACTCAACGAGCTTCCCGTAGGTGCGGATGTCGTTGGTGACGTTGGCGACGACGCCGGCAAGCTTCGTCAGGCCCGTCGTGGCCGGCGCGGTGAACGCGCTGACGACGATGTTGAGGCTGGAGATTGCTTTACCCATTGGTCTTTTGCTCCTGAGCGCGAACGATGCCGTACTCGCGAATGAGGCGCGCGGCGTCGAGCGTCGCGGCCGTCTGTAGCTCACTCATGAATTCGACGACGCGCGGACGGGTAACGATGCGGCGCAAAGTGTCGATCTCGATCAGCACGTCGGCCGTCTGATCGAGCGTGAGCCTTCCAAGGTCAAAGCGCGGAAGCTCGGGCGAGCGGCTGCATGAATCTTCGCGGCGGGCGATCTCGGCAAGGGCGAACTTGCAGGCCCAATCGTTGAGCGGGCTTGTGGGTGGCGAGTGTTCCACGAAGACCGTGCACAGCTCCCGGAAGTCCTCAAAGCTCAGACGCGATGGATACACGCCGATCGTGAGCGTGTTCCCTTCGATGCTGGTGAGCTTGCTCATGATCCGACCTACGGTATAGCGAAAGGGCGTCGGTCGACCTTCGCCGGCCGACGCCCCGGAGTTGCGCGACTGCCGTCGCGCCGTCGCATCGATCGACTCACGACGCGGGAGTAACCAACTTGCACACCGACTCGGGCGCCCAGCCGAAGCCGTGATAGGCGAACAGGTTGAAGCCCGTCTGGTTCGGCCGCGACATGGTGTTTCGGTAAACCGTCAAACTCACGGGAAGTACATCGCGCAAGCTGAAGCCGCGAGCGGTCATCACCGCGCCGACGACTCGGTTCGTTCCGCCGAATGCGTCGAAGCCGTCGCACCGCACGGCCGGGTATCCGAACAGTGCCCCGAGCCGATCGTTCTGCGGATCGCGCATAAAAATCGGCTGTCCGTCGCCTGCCACTGCGACGCCCTTCATCAACTGGATCGCGAGCCACAGCGACTCGCCCAACATGAAGAACGAACCTTCCTCCCAGCGTCGCTTGCGGAAGTTCTTCAGCGCAACCAGGTCTTCGTAAACCAGACCTTCGAGGGCCGATGATCGCACAACGCCCACGTTGCTGTCGGCCTTGAGAGTGGACGCGATCGACACTTCTAGGCCTTGTTCCTTGCTGTAGAACGCCGCGTCGGTGATGTGGCCGATCACGTCGAATCCAGGCGAGGCGATCGCCTTGTTCGACCACCACGTCGTGCCGCTCTGGTAGGTTTTCGGGTCAAGGCTGTAGCTGTTGCCGATGCCCGGATCGTTCGCCGTCTCGATAACAGCGTCTTCGGCGACGGGGCCGCCGGCTGAGGCGTCGAGCACGGGAATCCCGAGAACGTCGGCAACCTTCGACTCGATCGGCTTCGCGCCCACCCTGGCGAGCGCGGTACGGAAAGCGTTCGCGTGCGTCGGCACTTCCGCCGGCATGATTTGGCGCGGCAGCAGCAGGCCCGATCCGCTGGCCGTCGTGATGGTCGAAAACCTTCCATCGACTCGGCCAAGGTTGATGTAGTTCCGCAGACCCGCGTTGATGTCTTCGCGCGAGAAGTGACGCGGGCCGGGCTCGTGCGCAGTCGGTTCACGGTGGCACGCTCGAACGAAAAGCGACTCTCGGCCGGGAGCTTCAGGCGCTCCAGCCGCGCTTCACCTTCGAGCGTCTGCGCCTGCGCCATCTCGAATCGATGCGCGTTCACTTCGGCCGGCGTCAGGTCGCGGCCCTGAGCTTCGGCCGCGTTCAGTCGGGTTTCCATGCTCTCGGTGAGCGTCTGCAGTTCGGTCGGGTGGCGTTGTGACGAAAACATGATGCAACTCCGTTAGGGGTTCTTCAGCCGTGCGAGCTGCAGCCGTGCGAGCGCACGACGGGCGACGGCGAGTTGTGGTTTGTGGTCGATCGATCGGAACGACGGCGCGTCCATGGCCGCCGGTGCTTTCACCGACGTGATCGACGCAGCGTCAAAGGCTGGATTGGCAACGATGCTCAGCTCCGGCATCGTGAAGCTTTTGATTTCCCTCACGATCGTCCCCGCCTGGCTTACTTCGCGGCCAACAATCTGGCCGCCCATGAAGAAGCTGCAGCCGAGCACGTCGCGGCGCTTCGCCACCGCAAGCAGATCATGGGCGTACGTGGCGTTCGGAAGGTTGACGCTGAACCAGACGCCCCGCGCGTCGCTCTTCAGTCGCAGCGAACCCGATCGCGTCGAGCCAAGAACGCGTGCCCAGTCGTGCGCTACCAGGGCAAACGTGATCGAGCCGAACTTCGCCGAGCCGGGCAGAAGCTTTACACGGAAGCCGCCGCGATCTTCGCTGAGCACGTTCCAAAGCAGCGCGTAACCTTCGATAACTCCGCAACCGTTCGTGCTACTGTCCGGGCTTCGTTGCGCGACGACGGCCGGCATGCTGGGTGCGTCGAACCGTCGGGATTGCAGCGTCAGAAGCTTCATTCGTTCACCGATTTCTGCAGCAACTCGAATCACAGTTCCGCTCGGTCTGGCCGTGGCGGCCGAGGGGGGACACCCCCATTGCAAAAAAAGCGTCGCGAAAAACGTGAAAGGTCGGCGTGCGGTATGGGGTCTGAGGGCGTTTTTTTCTGGCCCTATGCCCCAGGGGTCAGAGCCGCCGGCCACTCGGCCGCGCCGTCATCCGTTCGCCGGTCGGGCGCTTCGTGAACGTCGCGCCGCTCTTCGCCATCTGCACCATGTCAGCAATGAGCTTCTGACTCACAGCGTCGTAGTGAGGCACGCCGTTGATCTCGAAGTCGGGCATGATGCCGGCACGCTCCACGGCTCGGGCGAACTCGGCCGGCGTCGCGCCGATCGCCGTGGCCAGGTGGCCAGCACTCGCGAGGTTTGTCGTTGGGCTCTTCATGTTCGATCCATCCTCGCACGGCTCGTACGCGAGATTCCGCACGGCGGAAAAATCATGCGTCACCGTTGGCGATGAACCGTTCGGAGCAACCAGGCGAGAGGCAGTCGACACAGCGTTGCACCAATCCGCACCGATGTTCCGTGTGATGAACCTTCACCTTCGTTCCACCGCACGCGGGGCAACGCAGGCGCGACCACCACACGATGCGACGGGCGTCACGCTGTCGCTTTGAGGATGTCCGCTTCGTCGTGCTCACTGCGGTCTGTCCAGCTTGCGACGTTCACGCCGCCGCGGTCGTGGATCGTCAGCCGGTTCATCGTTGTAGGGTCGACAGACTCAACGCGGTGGCCGGGGCGTGATGGCCGGCCGCGCCCGGGAAGCTTCACCGTCATGCCTGCAGCGCGGAGCTTCATCGCCGCACGTCGCATCTGCCATGCGATCGTGCTCCGCGGCATCCCAAGCCGATCTGCGATCTGTTGTTGCCCCATCGAGTCGCCCAGGGCCAGCGCAAGCACCAGCACTTCGTGACGTGAGATCGCCGCGAGCGTCACTTCGGCATCGGTCAGCGGCCGGCCAGCCTTCTGCTCGAAGTGCTTTCGGTCGGGGAACTTCTCTTCCAACGTGGCGATGCGGTTGTTGATATCTGCAATCGCCGCGACGACGCCGAGCCGAGCCAGTTTGTTCAGCCTGATCTTCGTTCCCATTTGCGAGAGGGGCTTGCGTTTGAGTCGGCGACGTTCGATCCAATGCGCCCATGCCGTCATGAAATCGCTGCTCTGCCGAAGCTCCGCGGGAATCTCGACCGATGATGGCGTGTCGTGATCTTCCATTGCGCATCGACTGCGGAACTGCATCACGGGGCGGTTTTGACCACGGGTCCGACGAACTCATCGCCCGTATTTCATGGGCACACCTGGCGTCCTCGTTGACAGCGGGCGGGCGCAACCCTCACCACGTTGCGCGAGCGGCGGGCGCGGGCCGTCGTCGTGAAAGCCGATCCGAATCTGCGGCCGGCCGTTGGTCGCTCGGAGCGTCCCACTGTCGGCGTCCTTCATCAGCCACCGCGTCAGGAACTTCTTCATTCCGCCGTTGGTCTTCGTCTTGTCGGGGTTGGCGTTGAGCCACATCGCTGCCTTCTTGCACGACGCGATCACGGCGGGTTGAGGCGCTTCCAGCAGCGCGGCGAACTCCGCGACGAGCGTCGGCAGCAAGTGCCACTCGGCCGGCTTCCCGTCAGCGGAGCGCCCCCGAACTCGGAACGTCAGCACGGGCGCCGCCTGCGATGCGTTCGACTTGCTTTGCACTCCCGGCGGGGCGGGCGGTGTTGGCGACGCGACAGCGTTCGCAGCACTCTGGTCTGTTTTTTGGTCTGTTCTCTGGTCTGTTTGGGGGGCGACGGCCGCCGGGGGTGAGGGGGCGGCCGTCGCCGGGGGTTGGGGAGCGATGGTCGCCGGGGGTCGTTCAACGACGGGGGTCGTTTGTCGCCGGGGGTCTTCGCATCTACCGGGGGCGACGGCCGCCGGGGGTGAATGCACTCTTGACCGGGGGCGTTCGTCGCCGGGGGTGGCGATGCTCCGAAGCCGTTCGACTTCATCCTTGCCGCCGGCCGGAACTGGCGGCGGTGAACACACCCGAACCCGCAATCCTTCATCGTGCCGGCCGCCGTCTTCGTTTCCGACGATCTGCAAGAATCCGAGTCGGATCAAACTGCGGCGCGCGATCCGGACGCGGGAGTCGTCTTCGATGCACGTCTCGCGCTTCAGCCGATCCGCACCAGGCCACGCGATTCCGTCTTCGTCGGCGTGCTTGAAGAGCACAACCCACACACGCAACTCGTTGGCCCGCAGAAGCCCGAGCCAACCCGATTTGCAGATCGCATTCAGCGGCGCGAATCGGCCGGCATCGCCGGTGTTGCTCTCTCGATCATCCATGACGCGGCCCGTTGTGTGTGTCGCTCGGAGGGAATCAGGCCACGGCGTCGGCGGCGGGCTTCGCGTTAAGGGCGTCCATGAACTCGCGGACGGCGTCGGCGCGGACGTAGACGCGCCCACCGACGCGGAACGACGCCAACACGACGCGATCGTTGAAGGCGGGGCGATACACGCCGCGCGTCAGCCAGGCGTTCACGCACTCTGCCGAGACGCGCACGCCGTAGTCGCTCAGGATGACGTCTCGAACCTTGTTCTTGTGAACGCAGGCGACGGACGGGGCCGGCGCGGGTTCCGGTTGGTATGATCGCGGCTGCGGGGTAGCGGTGCGGTCGACGGTCTTGAACATAGTTCACCTTGGGTTTGGGCTGTCGTCAGGTGAACAAACTATTTAGTGTCGAAGTGGAGGATTGCAACAACTTCGATGTACACGATGTCTCAAAGCCACGGATGCAAAGCACCGGTGCAAAGGTCCGGTGGTTTCGAGATGTGGCAGATTGAAAATCGACGGAGTTACCGAGAGCGCTAGCGCTATGCGCAGCGCGTCCTCCCTGCGTCCTCCACACCTAATCTGACACTTGCGTACACTTCAGAGCAGTTCAGTGAGCTATTGTGAAAATGTTATTTTCCTTCGTCGGTAAAATATGGAAAACCGCAGAGCAGTGCGCAGTTAGTGGAAGCAATAACGCAAAACGGCCCCGCGCTTGTCGAGACGCGGGGCCGCTTCGTTCGTTCACTGATAACACGGCGTCACCGGCGCAGGACCGCGCGACCCGGTGCCGTCGATCGCTTCAGCAACCGCAACCGCTGATCGAACTCGGCCGGCGTCAGACCACGCTGCACCATGCGCCGCGTCAGCGTCAGCAGCTCGCCCAGCTCCGTCGGGTTGAGCGGGAACCGGATGAGCGGATCAGAGTCGGCCTTCCGCTCGGCGTCGCTGCAGCGTAGCTCCTGCAGGCGGCGCGGGAGGATGCGCATAACGTCGTCGAGCGGCATCGGCTTCGCGATGTATCGCTTCTGCTGATCGACCTTCTTGTACCAACCGTCGGCGTTGACGATCAGGCCGGCCGATGATCGCAGGCGCTCACGTTCGGCCGTGTCGCACTTTGCCCAGGTAGGGCGACGGGGTGGGGCTTCAAGCGACATGGCGCACCTCCACGTCGTCACGCAGGCCCAGCTTGATGTCTGCCAGCTCACCGCGCGCGGCCAACTGCAGATCGTCGACCGAATGGCGAAGCTCGGTGAGCAGCGCATACAGCGTCGCGTCCAAGCATCGATCGGGCACGCTCCAATTGGACATGGCGCATTCGTCGTCGATCGAAGCGAGCAGGGCGTCCAGTTCGACGACGGCGCGGGCCATCTTCTCCGTCAGATCGGCCGCCCTGGCGATCACGGCCGCGTCGGCGGGCCGCTTTGGTCTTTCGTCAGCCCACGCGTTCAGCCGGCGTTTGTAGGTTTCGACGATGCGGCGGGTGAGCACGTCCCCGAAGTCTTGGAACGTGCCGCGCTCGTGAGGCTCAAGCTTCGCCCCGGCGCTGCTCACGGCTTGCGGTTCGTCTGCCCGTGCTCCGATCAGCAGCAGATCGGCGAGCGGGACGGCGGCGAGGCGTTCAACGCTCGGGGCGTCGTCGTCGGGGTCGATCACGACGACGGCAACGCCGTCGACGATGCTGCGAATCGTGCCGTCGACGTTGCTGCCACCGTCGTGCGGGTCGAAGATGTCGACACGCATACCAGGCCGGGCGATCGGCAGGACCGGCGGCACGGGGGCCGGGGTTTCGGATTTTGCCGGCTTGGCGGCTTTGGGATTGACTTTGCGCGTACGAGAGGGTGGGATACGATTCTTCACGGTCGATCCAGTCGGGCGAAAGCCCGTCTTTGACCCACGCCCCCGGTGCTCGCAACACGCGGGGGCACTTCGTTTCTACAGCTCGCAACTGCGAAGCGAATGCGGGTCGGTCTTCGGTTGTCCGGGTCGTCACACGACGGCCGCGGGCGGCTCGGGAATCGAGCCTCAGACGCGTTTGCGGGTTGGTGGGGGTGTCAGGACTCCTTTCCGGCTCGCGCGAGCCACTGCGTTGCGTTCAGCCGACTTCCGACGCGATCCGCGCGGCGAGGGCTTCGTTTCTTTCGGCGTAAATCTCACTGGCCGCCATGCTGGCGTGGCCCAGCGCCACTTGCGCGGCTTCGATGCCGTACCGGCGCCGGACCTCCGTCCCGTGGCTGTGGCGAAGCTGGTGCGGGTGGAACCGCTCGACGAAGCGGGCATCGGCCGCGACGACCTGGCCGGCCTTCACTGCAGCGTCATGGGCGGCCGCGTCGGCCGCGTCACAGGCGCGCACGATCGCGCGGCGGTAGCTGCCGAGCGTGTACGCCTTGCCGATCACGCGGTCAGTTCGCTTCGGGTTGGGCTTCTGATCCGGCCGGCGGCTCGACTTCGCGCCGTCCGTCGCGGCGTCGCGGTGAGCATCACGCGGGGAGAAGAGCGGGGCGGAAAGGTCACGCCCTGGCACCATGAACCGCGTGATGATCTCGCGGGCCCGTGGCCCGAAGAGGATCACGCGCGAGCGGCCGCGGTGCGCGGTCTTGTGCTGCTGCGGTTCATACTTCCACGGCTCGCACGTGCGGTCGATGTCGATCGCACGCAGGCCCAGCATCTCGCCAGGGCGAGCGCCGGTGAGCAACTGCAAATCCATGAGCGCTTCGACGGGGCGCGTCAGATACGGCCGGATCGATTCGATGATGAACGGATCGACCGGCTTGATCGCTTCCGACTCGGCCGCCTTGCTGCGCCCGCGTCGAAGCTCGCGCACTGTCGTGAGGGCGTCGTAGACCGACACCGGCACAAGCTCTTCGCTGGCCGCCCACTTGAACGCGGCGATGATCCGATTGAGATTCCGGTTGATCGCCGTCCGCACGTGGCCGCGCCGGATCATCGCTTCGCGAACCAGCTTCAGCCGGCTCGGGCTGAACGACTCGGCCGGGATGGTGCCGAACAGCTCACGCACCGGCGCGACGGCCGCGGCGATGTTCGCGACCTCAGACGTCGGCGCTCCGTCGGCGCGGCGGTAGTAGAGTGCCGCGTGGTCGCGATGCCGATCGAGCATTTCGCCGACGGTGAGCGGGGCGGGCGCGAAGCCCTTGCCGATCACGGTCACCGGGTCGAGCGGCCGGCGGCCGTTCTCCAGCCACTTCGCGATCAGCGCGTGATAGCGGCGCAGGCCCTCGGGCGTGCCGTACGGCCCCAGCAGGTAGTCACGGTAGTTCAACGTGACGATGCCCTGTCCGGATTGCTTGTGACGTCGATAGGAGGGGACGGAACCTTTGGTGGGGCGAGCCATGCGGAATCCCTTCGCGACTGAATAACCCGGAAAAAACCTTCCGGGTTACGAGCGATGGGCCGCACGTCTCCAACTCAGAGACGGTATGCAT
This sequence comes from Tepidisphaeraceae bacterium, assembly GCA_047600945.1. GTDB lineage: Bacteria > Planctomycetota > Phycisphaerae > Tepidisphaerales > Tepidisphaeraceae > JASGKC01. Next base: position 1,794,713 of record JASGKC010000001.1, read on the forward strand.
CTATTGCAACCGGCCAGACTTACGAAACTGAGCCCGCTGGGACTCGAACCCAGGACCAACCGGTTAAAAGCCGGTTGCTCTACCAACTGAGCTACGGACTCTCGTCCGCCCGTCTCTCGACCGGCGGGAATCTCACAATATAGCGCGAATCGGTCGGAAGGACAACGGCTTGGCGACCGTGTGCGCGAGAAGCTGGTTCTGGTGCCACGGCTTGCGTACTCGCTAGCCGTGGTACGCTTGCGATTTCGGTCGGTTCGACGATTGGAAGCGTTCCACGGCAACGGAGTACCGATGCCGTGGCACCCAGAATCTCTCGGCTGGCTTGTGCCACTTACCGCATCAGCGTTTGCGAGCGTTCAGGGCCGACGCTGATCATCCGGGCCGGGGCGCCGAGCAACTGCTCGATCCGGCGGACGTATTGCTTGGCCTCGTTCGGCAGTTCCTCGAACCGCGTCGCGCCGCTGATCGGCTGCTTCCAGCCGGGCAGGGTTTCGTAGATCGGTTCGACCTGGGCCAGCGTGTCGGCGTCGGCGCGGAAGTAGGGCAGGCGGACGCCGTTCAGCTTGTAGCCGGTGCAGATTTGCAGGGCGTCGAAGCCGCTGAGCACGTCGAGCAATGTGATCGCGACTTGTGTGACGCCACAAAGGTCGGCGCTGTAGCGGACGGCCACGGCGTCGAACCAGCCGATGCGGCGCGGCCGGCCCGTGGTGGTGCCGTACTCGCGGCCGCGTTCGCGGATCAGGTCGCCGGTCTGGTTGTTCAACTCCGTCGGGAACGGACCCGCGCCCACGCGCGTGCTGTACGCCTTCACGATGCCGACGATCTCGCTCACGTATTGCGGCGGCACGCCCGCGCCCGTGAACAGGCCGAGCGAACTACAATTGCTGCTGGTGACGTACGGGTACGTGCCGTGATCGACGTCGAGCAACGCGGCGTGTGCGCCTTCGAACACGACGCGCTTGCTCTGCTCGCGGGCTTGCAGGAGCAGGTAACCGACGTCGTCGACGAACGGCGCGAGCCGCACGCCGAGGTCGCGGTATTCGTCGAAGATCGCCTTGGCGTCGAGCGGCGGCGCGTCGTAGAGCGCGGCGAAGGCCTTGTTGCGCTCGGCGCAGACAATCGCGATTTTCTCTTTCAGCCGCGCTTCGTTGATGAGGTCGTTCACGCGGATGGCGGTCGCACGGTGCATCTTGTCGGCGTAGGTCGGGCCGATGCCGCGGCGAGTGGTGCCGATCGCGCCGCCTTCCGCGCTGGTCTCGCGGGCGCCGTCCTCGGCCTTGTGCCAGGGCATGACGACGTGCGCCTTGTAACTGATGCGCAGGTTTTGCGGCGTGACTGAGACGCCAACGCGGTTCAGTTCGTCGATCTCTTTAAAGAGGACGGTCGGGTCGAGTACGACGCCGTTGCCGACGAGGTTCAGCACGGTCGGCCGAAACACGCCGACAGGTAGCAGGTGCGTGGCGAATTTCTGGTTGCCGATGCGGACGGTGTGGCCCGCGTTCGCGCCGCCGCAGTAGCGGACGACGACGTCGGCGTGTTCGGTAAGGACGTCGACGATCTTGCCCTTGCCCTCGTCGCCCCATTGGAGCCCGACGACGGCCGCGTTGCTGAATTCAATGCTGGTGCTCACCGGGGCGATTAGAGGTTTTGGCGTGCGGACGTCAAGGACGGCGCGAGGGAAAGACAAGGATGCGGCTACGACACCGAGTCGCGAAGGCATGAAGGGGACACGAAGTACGAGCGACGAGGAACTCAATCATGGCTGAGCGGCATCACAGCGACATCGGCCCGCTCTGGAAGGTTGACTGACACGCCGTGCCCATCGATCGGGATGACCTTTGCCGCAAGCAGGTCGATTGTGCATCCGACCGATCGGCTGCCGCCGGTGACATCAACGATCCAACATCGACCGGTTTTCTTGTCCCACCACAGTTCAATTTCGTTGTAGCCTGCATGCGCTTCGCCGAAAGCCGCGGAACTTACGGACTTTCCGTCATGCAATAGATTGGCGTGCTTGACTGTGTCGCGTCCGCCGCTGCCAAGACTGGTAACCCGAAAAGTAACAGCGGTTCTACTGTCGAGCGCCCAACTCACCGGCTGCCCAAGCTTAGGCTCGATCTTGCCCTGGGCCGTTGCCGGCGCGTTCGTTCCGTCACCGCAGCCCGTCAGGGCGACAGTCAGCAACACAAAGCTCAATGCTCGGCGTAGAAGCATGTCATTCCCAACCGCGTGGCCCCTAGATCGTAGCAGGTTGGCACTCTGGCAGGACAATCTGCTGGAAAAGAACCGGCCCCGTCGCTTTCGCGACGAGGGCCGGGTGGGTTTCTCAATTGGTCAGGCGTCGTTCGCTCACACGCCGACTTCCAGGCGGACGTAGTCGGTAACGGTCACGCCGGCCTTCTTCAGCAGTTCGTTTACCGTGCCCTTGAACTTGTCGGGGTTGATGAAGTCCTGCTCGCCGAGCACGCGTTCTTTGAAGAACGACCCGAGCTTGCCTTCGGCGATCTTCTCGGCGATCTGCTGCGGCTTGCCGGTGGCCTTGGCCTGTTCGACGGCGATTTCGCGTTCCTTGGCGACGAGGTCGGCCGGCACGCTTTCGCGGGTCAGGCCGAGCGCGACCGGCTTGAACGCCGTCAGGTGCAGGCACAGGTCGTTCAGCAGTTCGTCCGACGCGTTGCCGGTGACGGCGACGGCGACGGCGATCTTGCCGCTGACGGTGTAGAGGAACGAGCCGACCTTGCCGCCGGCCGGGGCCTTCAGCAGCTTGACGCGGCCGAGCGTGACGTTCTCGCCGGTCGCCTGGGCGGCGGCGACGATCGCGTCCTTAATGCCCTGGTCGGCCGACGCGTCCTTGCCCGCAAGCGCGACCTCGCACGCTTTCTTCATCACCGCGGCGACGGTGTCGCTCTTGGCGGTGAAGTCGGTGTTGCAGAGGACTTCGCTCAACGCGGCGGCGGTGCCGTCGGCGTTCTTGAGCACGAAGACGCGGCCTTCGGTGGTCGCGCGGGCCGAGACGCTGGTCTTCACACCCGCCTTGCGGATGTTCTCAACGGCCTTCTCGACGTTGCCTTCGGCTTCGGTCAGGTACTTCTTGCACTCCATCATGCCAAGACCGGTCTTGGCGCGGAGTTCGTTCACGAGTGATGCGGTGATAGCAGCCATGGGATTTCCGATTTCCTAATTCCGATTTCTGATTGATTCGATCGACGCGACGACACTGCCAACTCGAAAGCGATTCGAGCGGCAGCGGCCGTCTTCAAATCGGCAATCGGGAATCGGCAATGGGCAATGCGCTCACGCGCCCGCGACGGTTTCGGTCGGCGCGGCGGCTTCGGGAGCCGGGGCGGCCGAGCCTTCGGCGGTGCCGCCGCCTTCTTCGGCGCGGAACTTCGAACGCTGGCTGCGGCCGCGCTGACGGCCGCCATCCTGCTCGCCGGCGTCGCCCTTGAGCGAGCGGCTGGTCTTGCCCTCGATCGCGGCCTCGGCGAGTTGCTGCATGATCAGCTCAATCGCCTTCATCGCGTCGTCGTTGCCGGGCACGGGCAGGTCCACCAGATCCGGGTTGCTGTCGGTGTCGATCAGGGCGATCGTCTTCACGCCCATCTTCTTCGCTTCCTTCACCGCGATGTGCTCGCGGCGGGTGTCGATGATGAACATCAAGCCGGGCATGTTGGTCATCTTCCGGATGCCCGACAGGTTCTGCATGATCTTCTTGCGCTCGCGGGCGAGCGTGGACTTCATCTTCTTCGAGTAGGTTTCGATGGTGCCCGTGTCCCAGAGCTTGTCGAGCTGGTCGAGGCGCTTCAGACGCTCACGGATGGTGCGGAAGTTCGTGAGCGTGCCGCCGAGCCAACGCTCGGTGACGCTGTGCATGCCGGCGCGGGCGGCGTGCTCTTCCACGCTGTTGCGGGCTTGGCGCTTCGTGCCGACGAACAGGACGTCCTTGCCCGAGGCCACGGTCTGCGTGATCAGCTTCTTGGCCAGGAACAGGCCCTTGACGGTTTCCTTGACGTCGATGATGTGGACGTTGCCGCGCTTGCCCTTGATGTAGGGCTGCATCTTCGGGTTCCAGCGCGAGACCGGGTGGCCGAAGTGGATGCCGGCGTCGACCAGACCCTTAATGAGGTCAGCGATGGTGGCCGGGGCGGACGAAGCGGCGGGGGCAGCGGTTGCTTGCTCGCTCATGCGAGGCTCCTTGAAAAGCGGACAAACGGGAAGGACTGAGCGCACTCAGCCGACACGTTCAGCCCGGCGGCCGGTTGTCCTGCCAAAAGGACGTGGCCGCATGGGGCTTTGGAAGTAGAAAGAGGATGACGAAGCGACGGACGGCGTCGAAACTGACTCAAGCCCATCGCTCCCGACTCTGGCGAAGTCGGGTCGACTAGTCTAGCGGATGAAGCGGCGGAGTAAAGGGAATGGAGCAACGACACGAAGTCGTTAAGACTCGAAGGAGACCACAGAAATCTAGTCAGGTGCCACGGCATCGGTACTCCGTTGCCGTGGAGCGCGATCAAAGTGCCGAGTGGACTGACGGCCGGTAGCGTTCCACGGCTAGTGAGTACGCAAGCCGTGGCACCCGGCCTTCGTGACTTTGAGTCGTTGTCGGTCAGATCTGAAGCAGTGGTGCTTCCCTCGGCTGGTCGCTCTGCGTTTCGCCCGTAACTGTGGACGGCTCTAGGGGTTGGACCGATTCCGTCATCCAGCAGCCACGGTATTCGCCCGAGTTCTGACGGGTGAGGGCGAAAAGGTAGTGGTGGGTCTGGCCATCGCGGTCGACGATGCGGACGAGGTGGCGGGCGACGCCGGACTCGGCCTGCGTGGAGACGACCTCGCCCGACGTCGTGCCGAGCAGCGGCGCATAGGCCGGGCCGCGCACGAGTTGCGTGAAATGCTCGATGGGGCCGACCGATTCGCGGTTGGCCGGGCTAGCGAAAGCAAAGCATTCGCGGATGCCGTCGGCGTTGTCGCGGCGCAGGGCGGCGAGCTGGGCCTCGACGACTTGGTCCGAACTGAGCCGCGGCGTCGGGGCGGCAGGCATGGCCGACGTCGTCTGGCGATCGACCAACCACGCCGCACCGAGCGTCAGCAGCAATACCGACTGGAGAATCAACAATACATTCTTCATGCCGCACCGGCCTTGATGAAGTCGATCTCATCGTAGGTTTGCGGTGCGGACGGGAATATCCGGTGATTCACCTGTTGGAACCGGCGGCCGAACAGTGGCTACAGGTCGGGTCTTCGCAGGGTTCGACGTGGGCGGTGGCGTCGGCGTAGCCAAGGGCTTGCTCGATCTCGTGTTCCAGCACGCTGGCGGCGCGGTGGGCCCGGTCCACGGTCCACGTGGCCGGCACGAGCATGTGGAAATCGATCCAGTGATACCGGCCTGTGTGGCGGTGACGCAGCTTGTGGAACCCGCAAATCCGCGGTTCTACCGCGTTGTCACTCGTCACGTGCGAATGAATGATCTGGCGGATGAGCTGGTCGTCGGCGAGATCCTGCTCATCCATCAGGCCGGCTGTCGATTGGCGAATCAAACGAAATGCGACCCAGCCGATGAACACCGCGACCAGCAGGGCGGTGAGCGGGTCGAGCCAGGTCCAGCCGGTGATTTTGACGAGGCCGATCGCGACGAGCACGGCCGCGCTGGTAATCGCATCGGACATGAGGTGCTTGCCGTCGGCTTCGAGCGCGACCGAACCGCTTTTGCGCCCCGAGACGATCAGCCAGAGCCCGACGCCGCCGTTTACAGCCAGTGCGACGATCAGAAGGATTGCGCCGAGGCCGAGGTTCTCGACGTGCGCGCCGTGGACGAGCTGCTCGATGGCGCGAAAGAGGATGACCATGGCGGCCATGGCGATCATCGCGCCTTCGAGGCCGGCGGCGACGAACTCGACCTTGCCGTGGCCATACGGATGCTCGCGGTCGGCCGGCCGGAACGCGGTGTGAATCGCGTAGAGCATCATGCAACTGGCGACGACGTTGACGATGCTTTCAAGCGCGTCGGAGAAGATGGCCGACGACGAGGTGAGCAGGTACGCGATGAATTTGATCGCGGTGAGCGCGATGCTGACACTGATCGCGATCCACGCCGCCCGCACCTCGGCCTTCGACTCCGACGGCAGATTCGGATTCTCCACCGTCGGAATGGGCGTCTTTGACTCGAAGTTGGTGACGGGCGCTTCAGGCACGTGTGTCAGCATGCGAACCGGTCTGAATGAATCAAGCGGGTTCTGTGCGACTTTGTGATTCGATTCGGGGGCATGCGGCAAGGGAACCACAGATGGACGCAGATGAACACCGATCAGTCATTCTGATCACGACTCACGGGCACCTCGGACTGACTGAATGAACTGCGACGTGAAATTTCGCAGAAGCCGATTCATCGTTCCTGGAGGCTGCCAACCAAGGTCCGGCATGACGGGCGATCTGCCGCCAAGGCCGCCGCTCGACTCGTCTGCTATCTGTGTTCCTCCGCGTTCATCTGTGTGGTTCCTTCGGTTGAAAGCAGGGGGCGACGCGAGTCGCCCAACGAAAGGAGCCCTGCGAACGGTCGCAGGGCTCCGGCTGCAATTGGGTGCTAGTGGCGCCGACCCGATGTGAGACCTCCGCATTCGCACATCCGCGCCCACGTGGACGACTTCAGATTTGTCGAGCGTCGACCCGCCGCCCTGCGGGCGGTCGCTAAACGGGGTCAGTTGCGAGCAGGTGTTCAACGCCGCGGTTCAGCTGGCGAAGCACGCGTCGGCAATTGCCCACGCCATCGCGCTGCGTCCGGCGTCAAACCGTTGTCGGTGAACGCGTCCCTGCCGCTGGACGACCTGAGCCGTCGCGCTCATGCCGCGATCAGTTCGACCAGTTGCCTTGCCTGGCCGCCGATGTGGTGCATGCTGCGGCTGACGGCGTTGCGGGCCAGCGACCGGCAGTCTGGCGAGAGGCTGTGGCGGTTCTGGCCGAGCCAAAAGAGGGCGGCGCCCAAGCGGATCGACTCGGCAAAGTCGGCGAACTCGGCGAGTTGCACGAGGACGAACGCCGTCGCGAGGGCGTCGCCGGGCAGGCGGCGCGGGCCGGTTCGGGGGAACGAGCCGTCGTCGCGCTGAAGGCCGGTCAGAAAGGCGATGGCCCGCAACGCGGCCGGTCGGGTTTCGGGCCAACCGAGCAGGGCCCGGGCGGCCAACGCGGTGACGAACGGATCGCCGTCGTCCCACGAGCCGTCGGCGGTCTGCGTCTTGAGCAGTCGGCCCAGCAGTTGGGTGAAGACTGGCATGTGCGTCTGGTCGATTTCCAGCAGCCGAATCGCCGCCAGCGCGGCGGCGGCGACGGGCGAGCCCTCCAGATCGCCCGCGACGGCGGCCGGCACGTCGGCACGATACCGAGTCAATTCCTGCACCAACTTGCGGGTCTGGCCGTCGTTCATCATTCCGTTGATTTGCCGAATCGTGGTCATGTTCAAACCTCCATGAAGTCGGGTTCTGTTCGGTGGTTGATATCGTACCGAACAATGCCCAAACTGCAACGGAAATTCGGTGGATGTTCGGTTTGTTGTTCGGGGGCCGTTTGGGGAGGAGGATTCACCGCAGAGGCGCGTAGAACGTAGGGTAGCATCAGTAAAGGCACCCTCCGGACGAAGATCCATCTTCCAATCCAATTTGCCACGATGGGCGGCTCCTCGGCGAAATCCCCTCCGCTCCCGCGGCGAATCGACGCACGCCCTGTCCCCCGTGCGTCCGACTAGTGCTCAGTCGATAGACTTCTCATTTGAGCGAACGGGACGGACGGCGGCGTCCCTGATAGACTCTCGCGTTTCACAGTTTGCGTCCGGTTTCGCGTGCGAGGTGTGATGTTGGCAGCGCTGAAGTTCCTCTATCGACATACGCTCAATAGCGTCCCGTTCGGCATCGCGCTGATGGCGCTCGTGGCCGCCTACATCGCGTTCGGCTCGGGTTTCGCCCCGCTCCGCGAATACTTCGAGATGGACGAAATCCTGTTCTTCAACTGGTGGCCCCTCAAAGTGTTGATGGTGCTGCTGGTGCTGAACCTCTCGGTTGTCACTGTCGCCCGCATCCCGCTGACGCCACCCCGGTTTGGCGTCTGGACAATCCACCTGGGCATCATCCTGCTGATCCTGTCGACCTCGGCTTACTACTACCGCAAGGTGGAAGGCCTGACGCTGGTGCCGGTGGGCGGGTCGACGGGTGTCTTCTTCGATCGCTGGGAGCGGGCGCTCTACATCCAACTGGACGAGCCGACCAACTTCCGTCCCGTACAGACGACGCCTCTGCCCTCCTTGCCGCGGTTTCATGAGTACACGGTGGAGAAGGGGAACGCGTCGTACCTCGATCGGCGTGAGTTGAAGAACCTCATGCCGATGGTCCGCGAACTCGATCGCACGACCGGCACACCGGGGTTCAAGTGGACGCCGCTGGATGAGGCGCTGGCGCTGCCCGGCAAGCTGTCGATCGATCTGGTGGAGTATTACCCGTATGCGGACATGAAGGACGTGTGGAAGGTCGGCGGCGACGACGGCCGGGTGGGCGTGCGGATCGCACGCGTCGATGGCGTGGACGATCCGAACGTCTCCGTGCCTGCCGGCCTGGCCTACTGGGACGACGTGGGCGGCCAGACCATGGTCGGCGCGACCCAGATCGAGCACCGCCACGTCAAGGCGCAGGCGGACGTCGACGACGTCATCGCGTCGGCGAAGCGCGTACACAAGCTGAAGGTCGATGTGGCCGGCAAGTCGGTCGATCTGCTGATCGAGCCAGGCCAGACGGTCGCCGTCGGCGACACCGGCTACTCGCTCACGCTCGAATCGTTCGTCCGCAACTGGCGAATGATCAACCAGGAAGTCCGCCCCGCAATCATCCTGATGGTCAAACGCACCAACGCGCCGGCCGGCGAGATCGCCGAGTACCGGCGCATGGTCAAGACCGACCTCGACGAGCAGACCGACTTCAAGCTCGGCGTCGAAGGGGCTGGGCCGATGGGCAAGCGGCAGGACAAGCCGCTCGATAACAACCTGGTCGTTCACTACACGTTTTCCGATCCGGTCGACGTCTGCCCGCAGGGCGACGGGCCGAAGCAGTTGCTGATCACCAGCGACGACTCGCCTCGCCTGACGTGGCTGAAGGTCGATTCAACACACGCCCCGAAGGTGGACGTGTGGGAGGACGGCCGAGGCGGGTTCTTCGCCGACACCGAAGTGATGCCGCCGATGATGGCCATGATGGGCGGCGGCCACAGCGCCGACGACGGCCATGAGCACGGCATCCCGCTGGCCGTGCAGCGCGAGTCGAAGTTGTCGTGGACGCAGGACGTGTCGGTCGTCGAACGCGCCAAGCGCAATTCCAACGAGGGTCAGGCCGGCCTGCGGCAGGTGGTGAAGCTGCGGATCAAGAGCGGCGACTGGTCGACCGACGTCCTCGTGCCGTTCGCGCAGTTCACCAACGTGGCGCATCCGCAGTCGCGGTCGGTGGAGGTGCCCGGCGCGTCGGCGAAGATGCGGTTCACGCTCGGAACGACGATGCGGCCGATGCCGGTGACCGTCCGCCTCGACAAGTTCACGGCGACACCTTACGCAGGGCAAGCGATCACGCGCGATGCGTCGAATGAAGCCGCGTCGACGCCCTCGCCGATGGCGGGCGGCGTGATGCGCGACTTCAAGTCCGAACTGAGCGTCACGGATGCCAATGGCAATCGCGAGCAGAAAAGCGCCAGCCTGAATGATCCGGCCTTTATCACGAAGGCGTCACCCGTGCTGCCCGCCCTGTTCAGCGAAAGCTGGATTCTCTATCAGGCCCAGTGGGACGCGCAGCGGCAACGCTTCACGGTGCTCGGCGTCGCCAATCGTCCCGCGGTCCATGTGATGGCGTTCAGCTGCATCCTGATCGCCGTGGGCCTGATGTACGCGTTCTACGCCAAGCCGGTCATCATCAAGCGCATGAAGCAGCGGGCGATCGAACAAGCCAAGGCGAAGAAGGCGTCGCGCGAAGTCGTCGCGACGAACGGATGAAGTCGACTCGAAACGACCAAGAAGTACCCATGCGAAACTGCCTCCTGACGATCCTCCTTCTCTGCATCGCCACGTTCGCGCGAGCGCAGACGACCGAACCGGCGCTAGCCCCGGCGTCGATGCCGGCTTACGTGGACCTGAGCGGCGTGATCGACGTGTCGCCGCTGCGCAATCTCAGCGTGCAGGACAACCAGACGCTCAAGACGTGGGACACGTTCGCGCGGCAGAAGCTGGGTGTCATCACGGGCCGGTCGAAGTATGAAGGGCAGGAGCCGATCTTCACAATCCTCGACATGGCCGTCCGGCCCGAGCATTACGTCGATCGGAACATCATCAAGGTGAAGAGCGTTCCGCTGCGCCAGGACTTGGCCGCGATCATCGCGCCGACCGATCCGAAAGAAGCCGAGCGCGTGCGCGTGCAGGGGCTGATCTCGCTGGCGTTCTGGAAGCAGCTCGAACACAACGGCAAGCTGGCCGAGATCCAGAACGGCGGCGTGTTCAAGTCGCAGGCGATCGGCGAGGTGGCCGACGCGGTATCAACGCTGGAGGCGTTGCCCGAGTGGTTCCAGTCGGGCCGGCTGGCGATCATCCCGCCGGTGTCGAAGGCGGATTCGGGCCGATGGCGCAGTTTGCTGGATGTCGGCGGAAACGTGCCGGCTTTCGCCGAATCGCAGCGCCAAGGAGGTCGCGTGGTGCCGGCCCGCGTCGACGGCTTCGACGACGCCCAACTCGAACGCGTCTTCGGTTCGTTCGGCGGTATGCTCGTGCACTGGGCGTCGGGCGATGCACGTACCACGCAATCCGACATCGCGAACCTCGTCGATGCGCTGCCACGCGTTCAGCCGACGATGTATCCGTCGGAGCTCAAGCGCAACGCCGAGGTCGTCTACAACCGCTTCTTCCAACTCACGCTGCCGGGCGCGTTCCTCTACTTCGTCGCGTTCTCGGCTTTCCTGGTCGCGGCGCGAACTTCATCGCGCGGCATTCACCGCGTGGCGGTGATCTCGATGGCGGCGGCGCTGCTGCTGCACACGACCGGCGTGGTCGTTCGCTGGTGGCTGGTCGAAAAGAGCACCGACGACTGGTTCCACAGCATTCCGATCAAGAATCAGTTCGAGAGCGTGATGATGGCGGCGTGGTTCGGCGGCATCGTCGGACTGCTGCTGGAGGTCGGCGCGATCCAACGCGTCGCGCGCACGCTGACGGGCCTGAAGTTCTTTGGCGGCGCGGGCAAGAATTTCTACGGAGCGGCGTGCAGCTTCGTGGGCTTCCTCGCGCTCGTCGCGTTGTTCACCGTTCCCTACGTCTTCGGCAAAGAAATCGGCGGGCAGATCGGACAGGTGAACGGCATCCTGATGTCGTACTGGCTCTACATCCACGTGACACTGGCCACGTTCAGCTATGCGCTGATCGGCATGAGCTTCCTGCTCGGCGTGTGGTGGCTGGTGAAGTACCTGGCGAACTTCGATGAAGTGAGCGCGATCTCCAATCCGCGGCAGTTGAGCGCGGATGCGGTGGATGAGTCGGACGATGACGATGACGTCGACGGAGGTGGTGGTGCTGCGGTTGCGGTCGCAGTCGCTAAGCCGCAAGCGGCGATGCGGGTGTCGAGCGCGCCATCGGTGCTGGCTCGGCTGGACGCCTGCAACTTGGTCGTGCTGCAATTGGCATTTTGGATCCTGGGCACCGCGATCGTGTGTGGCGCGGTATGGGCCGACGTCAGCTGGGGCAGGCCTTGGGGTTGGGACCCGAAGGAAACCTTCGCGCTGGTGACGTGGATCGTCTACCTAATCGTCGTGCACATGCGCTTTGCGACGAAACACAAGGCGCTCTGGACGGCCGTCCTGAGCGTGCTCGGGTTCTTCGTAATGTTGTTCAACTGGATCGGCGTGAACTACTTCCTGGTGGGCCTGCACAGCTACGCCTGACGTCGCCGGCGACGCAGCAGCAGCGATGACGCGCCGAGCAGGCCGAGGGCCATATTCGGCTCCGGCGTGCTGACCGGCCGTGGCACGATCACGTACATCGGAGAACTGACCGACAGGTATTCGTTCGGCAGCCGGATGCCGACCGCGAAGTACTGGATCGAGCCGTTGAAGCCGCCCGTCGCCAGCTTGTTCACGTCGTCCAGCGCGAACGCCGACGCGACGTTCCAGCGACTGCCGCTGAGCGCCAGCAGTGTGAGCTGCGAAATGCTGCCGGCCGTGATCGTCGCGGTCTGATCGTAGCGCACGGTGATGTTCAGCCGGTTCGCGTCGATCGCGCCGGACACCGTGTCGAACGACCACAGGGTCACCAAGTCGTAGCCGTGCGGGAGGAACAGGTGCCTGGTGTCCACCGCGTCGGTGAGCGAGATCGAGACCTCGGCGCGCGAACGTTGCTGGTACGCGGTGAGGCGAAGACTGTTGACGAGGCCGATCGTGTTGCTGGTAGCGCTGTCGCCCCAGGTGTAGGTCGCGGTGCCGCGCAGCAGGGTGATGACGGGCAGCGTGAGCGTGCCGCCATCGGCCACGTACCAGCCGGCGGTGCCGTTGGGTGGGTTCTTGATCGTGCTCGTGATCGGGCCGGCGTTGCTGAGGTCGAGCTTGCCGCCGGTCGCGACGACTTTGCCGTTGTTGACGAAGCCGTGGCTAGTGACGGAGCCGAAGCCGCGGACCTCGCCCAACGCGCCGGGCGTCGCGCGGTTGACGATGGGACCATTCGCGATGATCTGGCCCGGGCCTTGGTTTGAGCCGAGGGACACCGCAGCGTGCCCGCGCTCGCCAATGACCATCGGTCCGGCGACGCGGACGGTGCCTGGGCCGACGTCGAGCAGGCCGGTCGATTGCGGTTGGGCGGCGAGATGGATCTCGTCCGCTTTGAGCATCGCCTGCGGGCCGACCATGCGGTAGACGCCGTCGCCGGCGTCGCCGATAGTCAGCTGTCCGACGCGGGCGGAGCCGGTTTGTTCGATCGTCTCGGTCGTTCCTGGCGACGTTCCGAGTCGCAGCGACGCGGCCGTGAACGCTTCGCTGACGGACGATGAAACGGACGGACGTCCATCCACGGTCACGCCAGCAAACGTCGGCGGCTTCGACGTGAACGCGGGGGACGGCGCGGGGACCGACGCCAGCGGTCGGGCGACCGCGTTGGTTCGAATGGCCGGCGGCACCGATGTCACGGGACGACCGATCGGCGCGGCGACACTCGGCGGCGACATCACGGGCGTCGAGCGCTCGGGCAGCCATGCCGGTGCCGGCGCTGGAAGTTCGCTCAGTGTCGGATTCCAAGAGGCGAGGTGTGACGGCGCAACATCCGATTCGTCGTCGGCGCTGAGTGCTGACCCGACATCCGACCAGAATGTCGGCTTGGTCCAGCCACGAAAGAATCCTGACCAGTCGATCGACGGCAGACTCGGCAGCGACAGGTGGGGGGCACCGACGTATTTCGCCAGCGCGTTGCCGCCCAGGCCGAGTCCGACGGTGACTACCGCGACCCGAGCGGGCGTGTAGCGGGCGAAGGCCGTCACCGGGCCGATCAGCGACCGCACGCGATTCGCCATCCGTGCGCCGGCCAACGCGCTGGCGACCGACTGCGCGATCTTGCCTGCCCCCAGCAGCACCGCCGCCGGTACGAGCGCCGCCAGCAGCACGGCCAAACCGGCATTGTCGATCGTGATGCCGTGTTGGGTGAGCCGTTCGCCAAGCAGTTTTCGTCCGCGGTGCAGACGCGTGCCGACGGTCGTCGGCTGCACCTTCAGTTCGCGCGCGATCGCGTCCAGGCTGAGCCCGCCGAAGTAGTGCAGGACGAGGGCCGACCGGAATGCCTCGGGCAGGCGGTCGATTTCGTCGCGGAGGATGCCGCTCACGTGGGCGGCGTCAATCGGCAGGGCGGGGTCGAGTTCCTGCAACTCGCTGCGACCGGCCTTGCGATCGCGCCGTCGACCGCGGCCGTTCGTGCGGATGACCTTGATGGCGCGGCGTCGGGCGACCTTCGTCAGCCACGGGCCGAGCCGCTCGATCTGCTCGCCCGAGCGGATGGCGGTGGCGAGCGTGAGGAAGACGACCTGAGCGGCGTCCTCGGCGTCGTGCGTGTCGCGCGTGACCCGGCGGCATTCGGTGACCACCAGCGCGCCGTAGCGGCGGACGATCTGCTCGAAGTCCTCGGTGCGACCGCTGACGCGGTAACGCTCCACCAGCTCCGCGCCGGAGGCCGGCGAGCCGATGGTGGGGGGAATGAACCGCCTGAAATGCATGCCTATCCCGAGGCCTCCCCATTGGTGCCCGCCGAGCTGGAGGGCATTCCCGGAATTCCGTGCCGCCTTCCTGACGCACCGGAAAGAACGGCACGGAAAGCACAGAGATCACCGAGGGAAAGCGATCTTGGGCGGTCTTCTGGTGCGCTGTGGGAACTAAAACGAACGCCACTTGGTTCCCGGTATCTTCCGTGCGCTCTGTGCAAAATCCGTCCGGGGCGAACCGATTATGGCCAGAAAGGGTGGTGAAATCCCGGCGATTTCGCCGCACGGGATTGCTTGATGAATGATCCCTGCCCGTTCACCGGCAAGCTGGGTATACTGGTGGCATGGTGACCGCATCGTTTGCCGGTCTGTTCCTGGTGCTGGCCGTGGCGTTTGTCTTCGGCGTGCTGTTTTACACGGCCGTCATGAGTCGGCGTCACGCGGCCGAAAGCGACCGCCGCACCTGCAAGCATTGCCAGGCGGTCTGGCCCTCCGGCGCAAAGTTCTGCGGCAAGTGCGGCCGGCCCGTGTGATGCTCGTCCGATAGCCACCTCGCTTTCGCGGCTGGCAGATTTTCCATCGATCGACAGGGACGTCGCTCGGTCACGTTCTTTGGAAGTGTCCGATTCGTCGTCATAAACCGGCCGATACGATCGAAGTCATGCGTCGCGCATTTGTACTCGCCACCGTTCTGCTCAGTTCGTCGGTGCTGGCTGTCGAGGCCACAGGGCCGACGGTCAAGTTGCTGGAAGGCACGGCCGCCGAGGCCAGCGCCTTCGAGTTGCCGCGCGCGACCGACAAGCTGGTCGATTCTTTCACGTTGAAGTTCGACGTGACGATGACCGCCGACGAAGGCTTGGGCCTGCTGCTGATGGACGCCGTGCAGTACCCGCTCGGTCTCGACGCGCCGGCGCTGGCGGAACCGGAAGAGCCGAATCTTCGCGGCGCGATCGGCATCGGCTTCGACACGAAAGACCTCCCGCCCGCCGAGGGGAAGCGGCCGACGACGAACGCGTCGAACATCTACGACCGCCCACAGCGCGAGGTGTCGTTGCACGTCGACGGCATTGAACGCTTCAATCGCGCGAGTCTGGCCGACTTCGCGACGGGCCAGTCTGTGCCGGTGGAACTGTCGCTGAAGTTCGTGCCCGGCGGCGCGGAACTAAGTCTGACGATCGATGGTAAGCCGATCTATCACGACGAACTGCTTGCCGGCGTGCGCGCGTTCGTGCCGCGGGCGGTTGTCGCGGCGCGCGGCAATGGCGGAACGTGCTCACTGACGAACGTCGAGTTCACGCCCGGTAAGCCATTGGCCCAGCCATTGCCGGAGCCGTCGCACGTGGTCGTGTTCGACAACACGGTCGTTGGCGCGGGGCAGCGCGAGCCGGTGTCGGTGGTCGACTTCACGGGCATTCCCGCGCAGACCGGCCGGGTGATCGCGACGATCCGCCTCGACACGCCGCCCGGCGGCATCGATCCGTGGGACCGGCGCGGTGCGCTCTACCTGACGACGCTCGACAAGCATCGCTACGAGATCGCGCGGTTCATGACGCCGTACGATCATCCGTTCGAACAACAGGTGGACGTGACCGACTTCCTGCCGCTGTTCCAAGGGCAGCAGACGCTGAGCTTGTTCATCGACACGTGGCAGAAGGGTTTCGCGGGCACGGTGACGCTGGAGTTCTATCCCGGCAAGCCGAAGCGCACGCCGATCGGGGTGGTGAACCTCTGGCAGGGCGAGCCGATCCTGGGCGATCCGAAACTGCCGGTCGCGGACTTCTTTGATACCAAGACCGTGCTCGTGCCGCAGCAGGTGAAATCGGCCAAGCTGCGCCTCATGGTGACCGGTCACGGCCAGGCGCCGAACTCGCAGAACGCGGCCGAGTTCATCGCGCTGAAGCGCACGTTGGCCGTGAACGGCACAAAGTACGAGAACGTGCTGTGGAAGGAAGACAACTACCTCAACCCATGCCGGCCGCAGAAGGGCACGTGGGCGTTCGACCGTGCCGGCTGGGCACCGGGCAGCATCGTGCAGCCGTGGGAAATCGATGTGACCGATGTGCTGAAGTCGACGCGCGAACTGACGCTCGATTACGCCATCGACCCCTACGAAAACGCCAGCCGTGGCCAGACCGATCCGCCGACGCAGTGGGTCGATTCGCAGGTGATCCTGTACGCGGATTGAGACGCAGTTCGCGGAAGTCGCCCCGCCTGCCCAAAATCGAGTGTGAACAGAATGCTCACGTTATCCTGAGCAGAGCGAAGGATCTGGCGCCGGAGGAAGTCGCACGACGATCGAAGGGCGCCAGATGCTTCGCTTCGCTCGCATGGCGGGTCGGCGCAATCTCAACTTGAGAGGGCGCTCGTTCTCAGAACAAATCGATCGCATCCTTCAGCATCGGATGCTTCGTGTCCCGGTCCGACAGGATGGCCTTCTCAAGTGGCACACGCCAGTCGATGCCGAGGGCGGGGTCGTTCCAGCGGATGCCGCGCTCGTCCTTCGGCGAGTAGTCGTCGGTCACTTTATAGATGACTTCGGTGTCGGGCTCGAGCACGCTGAAGCCGTGCGCGAAGCCGGGCGGCACCCATATTTGCTTCCAGTTGGCGGCACTGATGACTTCGCCGACCCATTGGCCGAACGTGGGCGAGCCGCGGCGGATGTCGACGGCCACATCGTAGATCGCGCCGCGAATCACGCGCACGAGCTTGCCCTGCGCCTTGGGCGGCAACTGGTAGTGCAACCCGCGCACCACGCCAGGTGCAGCCGACATCGAGTGATTGTCCTGCACAAACGTGGCCGTGATGCCCGCGTCAGCCATTGCCTTGCGGGAGTAAGTCTCGCTGAAGAAGCCGCGGTGGTCGCCGTGCTTCTTGGGCACGAAAATCTTCACGTCCGGGATGGCGGTAGGGGTCACGTCCATGTCACGTCTGATATCGGCCAGATTGATCGATGAGGCAAGGGCGCGAGCGCAAAGCTTCGCACGATCCCGCACGTCCGAGAGGATCGCGCATCCCACGTTCATCTTCCATTCGGCCGCTCCGTTTGCGGGTAGTCCGGACGACGTGCGAAATCATCACCCCAGCACGGGCAGCCCCATCGCCACCTTCGCGCTCTTGGGCAGGTTGAATTCGATATTCTCCTCGATCAGCGTGCGTGTCTCCACCCGCCCGCCGAACTCGCTCATGAGCCGGCCCAGCAGGTCTTCGACGAGGTGATCCGGCGCACTCGCGCCGGCCGTCACCAGCACGCAGCTCGCGCCGGTCAGCCATTCGGGCTTCAGTTCCGACGCGTCGTCGATCAGGTAGCCGCGCTTGCTCATTTCGATCGCGCGGTCGACCAGCCGGTTGCTGTTGCTGCTGTTCTTCGAACCGACCACCAGCACGACATCCGCCTCGGCCGACAGCACGCTGACGGCCTCCTGGCGGTTGGTTGTCGCATAGCAAATGTCGTCCTTGGGTGGCGGCTTGATCGTCGGGAACTTCGCCTTGAGCGCGTCGATCACACGCTGGGCGTCCGTCACGCTGAGCGTCGTCTGCGTGACGTACGCGAGCTTCGTCGAAGGCAGCGTCAGGTGCTCAACCTCGCTCGCGTCTTCGACGACAGTGATCGAGTTCGGCGCCTCGCCCACGGTACCGACGGCCTCCTGGTGGTTGCGGTGGCCGATGAAGACGATGTGGTAGCCGTCGCGGGCGTAGCGGACGACCTCGTTGTGGACCTTGGTGACGAGTGGACAGGTGGCGTCGACCTGCTGAAGCTGACGCGCGGCCGCCTCCGCGCGGACGGCCGGGCTGATGCCGTGCGCGCTGAAGATCACCACGCTGCCGGCCGGCACTTCGTCGATCGAATCGACGAACACGACGCCCCGGCGTTTGAAGTCTTCGACGATGTGCCGGTTGTGAACGATTTCGTGATAGACATAGACCGGCGCGCTGCGGCGCGGAGCACTTCGTCGACGACCTGGATCGCCATGCGGACACCGGCACAAAAGCCGCGGGGATTGGCAAGCAGCACCTTCATGGGCCGGCGGATTGTAGGGAGTCTAGTGGTCGACGAGAAACGTGGCGGGGACTACGAATCGCACAATGGAACACGATTTCGGGTGCCACGGCATCGGTGCTCCGTTGCCGTGGTGCGTAGTCGAATACGAGCATGTGCCGGTTCGCCCAGGCCTTCCACGCCGTCGGTACGGTCATTCCGATCAGCGTCCCTCTGCCGGTGCAGAAGTCGGCTGCGTCGAAGATTTCACGCGCGTCTTTACGTCGTCGTAGGCGATTTGCGCCGCCGCCGCGGCTTTGCGGAAGCGGGCGTCCTTGCCGGCCGTGTAGAGGGCGGCCATGCTCTTGCGCGTGCCGATCTCCTGGAGGATCTTTGCGGCGTTGTAGCGCACGTCGTCGTTCTGCTCACGCAACAGTTTGATCACCTCGTCCTCGGCGACCGGCCCCATTTTCTTCAGGGCGGCTACCACCACGTCGGGCTTCTCGATGATCCACCGGACGATCGGGAAGACGCCTTCCTTCTCCTTCGTCTCTGATACGACGTCGATCACCGCATCGACATCCACACGCATCCGGGCATCGTGTTCGAGCCCCGGCAGGAGTGCGACCACCGTGCGTTTCGGCCGCCACCAGACCTTGAGCGCGTCGGCGACCGACCGCTGCGTGGAGCGATCTTCCTTCAACAACGCGTCTTCAAGCTTTTCAGCGACCGCGTCGCGCTTGGCCGGGTCGAGCTTGGCGCGGGCGAGCGAGTCGAACGCGGTCTTCTTCGCATCAACCGCGGCGGCCGAATCGCTCAACACAGCCAGCGCGCCGTCGACGTCGATCGGGCCATTGGGCGTGATTGCGGGCGGATGCGGCGTGACGCCCGGCGTCGTGCTGTTGCCCGGCGTGGCGATCGGCGGCGGTGTGACGCCAGTGATCTGGTCGCGCAGCCACTTGCCCTTGGCCTTGGCGGCGCTGTCCGTGAGTGATGCCAGGTACGCGTCGATGGCCGGCAACGCCGGCTTGCCGATCTTCCGCAGCACCGCCGACGCACCGTCGAAATCGTTCGCCAGGCGCGGTGCGATTTCCTCGGGCGTGAAGGCCGACTTGAAGTCGTCGACGCTGGCGTCGCGCAGGCTGGCTGCGACGGCTGTGGCCAGCTTTTCGGTGTTGGCGTTGGCGTCGACGCCGGTCGCTTCTACGCTGACGAAGCCCGACCCGAGGCGCGCGTAATGGACGCTGTGCGTCTGCCCGCCCACGCTCGACTTGCGGACGACGCTGTCGACGGTCACGCCCGTCGGCGTCTTCGATGCGACGACGGTGGCCGGGTCGGCGTCGACCTGAAGCAGGCCGTTTTGTTCTGCGATTTTCCCGGCGGCGCGGCGCGTGTCGAACCACGGGTGGCGCTGCTTCATCTCGCGGATCAGCAGCAGCTTCATCGTCACGCGCGAGCGGTCGGGCAGCAACCAGTTGATCGTCTCGCGGCGCGAGTCGTAGTCGTTGAGTGAGACGACGGCGTTCGCGGGCGCCTTCAGACGCACGCCGGGGAAGGCATCAACGTCGCGCGAACCGATCAGCGACGCGTCGGCGGCGAGGTCCTGCGGTTTGTCGGCGTCGGCGAAGAGCGTTTGCGGCGGCTCTTTCGAGACGGCCGACTTGATCCTCTCGCGGGCGGCCTCGATGCGCTGCTGCATCGCCTCCCAGCCGGCCTTGTTCTTGCCGGTGGGGTCGATCCGGCTAAGCTGTTCGGCGGCGGCGGCGAGCTTGGCTTCGAGCGTTTCGCGGGTTTCGCGATCCAGGCCGTTCTCGATCATCCAGACGTCGCTGCCGAGCGCTTCGAGCTGGCCGGTGACAGGGTCGACCGGCGTCACGGGCGTAACCGGCATCGGATTCGGGCGCACCGGCGTGTCCGGGAACATCGGCGACGGATTGTTCGGTGCGATGCGCGACGGATCCGAATTTCCCGGCCGCGACGGCGGGGGCGCCTTCGTCGCAAGTTCGTCCTGCGGGTTAGTGAGGCCGACCATCGAATCGATCTTCGGCGCGGCGGCGGTGAGCGTGTAGCCGGTGGCGAGCAGCGCTACGACCAGCAGCACCGCCGAGATCGGCGTGGCGATGGCTGATGCCATCCAGCGCAGTCCCCCCAGGTAGCGCAGCAGGACCGGCAGCAGCGTGATCGTCACGCCGATGCCGAGCAGGAACATCCCCGTTAGCGGATTGTGACCCGGCCCCGCGCCTAACACGGGTTCGCCGCGGAAGAGGACGATGGATAGAAAGCCGAGCATCGTAGGCGCGGCACCGATGCTGAGCGCGCGCAGCGGCATCGAGCCCGTAGACGATTCGCGCCGAATCGCCGACGCGATGGCCATTGAAACCAGTACCGCGCCGCCCGACAGGAGGGCTGTCGCGATCAGGATCAGGCAGGCTCGCAGCACCCACGACGCGTAGATCTGCCCGTGCTTGTCCTGCGGCACAAGGGGCGAATCGAGCGCGGGCGAAATGCCTTGCCAACCCACATAGAAAACGACGGCGACGGTCGCCGCCAGAATGCCGAACACGCCCAGTCCGACGATCGTGCCTGACGGTTCCCATTCGGCGAAGCTCGCCAGCGGATTGGACTTGGCCGATGCGGGGCGGGCAGGACGCGCCGTGCGCTTCAAATCGACAGGCTCGTCGACATCGTTGTCGTCCATCGACTCCAGCGGCGGAACTTTGATGGGCGTCTGGCAGTTGCGACACTGCACCGTGCGGCCGGCTAGATCGTCCTTTACCGCGTACTGCTTGTCACAACCCGGACATTTAACGGAAATCGACATGAACCCTTCCCCGCTTCGTTGTTCGACCGCGACGTGGAGGCAAACGCATATTTCATCATACCGCCAGCCGCCATAAGTCGCATCAACGTGCGTTTATCGTTTCGACATCTTTACGCCGCCGGGCACGAGTTGGCCCAGCAGAAGCCCTTCGGTGGATGCGTTCAGCGGGATCACGTCCGGCACGCGGACCGACTTGACAAAACCGAGGTTGGCCCTCGCCTGTTCGTTCACCGCGTCCTGCATGCTCTGGCCTTCTTTGCGGGTGAGGATGAAGCCCGCGCCGGAGGTGGCCGTGGTTTCCCATAGGTTCTTGCCGTCGCGTTCAACGAACACGCGGGTGATCTTCTGCGTGACGGTGACGGTGTTGGTCTCGCGGTTCCAGGGCGCGCCGCCCATGGTCTGGTAGGTGCGCTGCTCGCTCTTGCCGTCCTCGGTGCGGACGACGAGTTTGGTCGTCAGGCCGTCGCGGACCTGCACGCCGCGGGAATTCAGGTCTTTTGTAAGGAGTTTGACGATCTCCTGACGCTGTTCCTCGGTGCCTTCGATCGCCACTTCCAAGCTGACCGCCGTGCCCGCGCCGAGCTTCAGTTGCTCAGCTGGCTTGGCTTGCTTGGCGGCGTTGAGGACGGGTTCGCCGGGCAGCTTCCACGAGCAGAGCATCCGCTGCCCTTCTCGCCCGCCCGCCTTGCTGACCGCCCAGAACAGACCGCTCGACTGCGTATATGCCGCCGGCTCGACGTTGTATTTGCCGACCGGTTGGCAGGTGTTCAAGTCATAGACCGTCTGCCCGACCCAGGCGAGGTCGCTGGTCAGCAGCACGAGCGAGGACGACCGCGCGTCCCCCGAAAAGCCGATGCTCGGATTGGCTTTCCCGGTGGCGAGGTCCCAGGTCGACAGCACGTTGGGCGAGAGGACGCTCAGCGTCGAGCCGTCCGGGCTGACCGAGATTCTGCGTGCCCCCTGACGGCGCATTGTCGAGCGTGCCGAGCACCTTGCCTGTGGCGACATCCACCAGACTGACGCCGCCGCCCGCGACGATGGCGAGCGTCTTGCCGTCGGGCAGCATTGCCATCGTCGGGTTGCGCTCGACGTCGATCTGCCAGAGCCCCTTGGCCCTGGCGAAGTCCCAGCAGGCCACCAAGCCGCTGTTGTTGGCGGTGATCATGTGCGTGTCGTCGGCGAGCAGGACCGATTCGATGTCTTTCGAGTCGGCCTTGGCGTACGGCGCGAAGCTCAGGACGTGCTTGAGTTCCTTGCCGTCGACCTGCCACACGTCGGCTCGCGCCTTCGTGCCGCCGTGGAAGCCATTGGCCTTGCCGATGAGCGTCTTACCGTCACTGGTCACGCCGGCGGGGATCGTCGCGAACGGCACGAGGCCGCGGAACACGACGCGGTTGCTCGGAATGTTGACCACTTCGCTGGTGATCTGCTTGTTGTCGCCGAAGTCCATCTTGTAGGTGACCAGCGCGAAGGGCGGGCGTACGTCGAAGGCGACGACGTTCTCGAACGTTTCGTTCGTGCCGCCTTCGAGGTCGATCGCGACGTTGGGCGCGATCGGGCGCGTGGCAGGGGCGGCGGCGGGCTTGTACGACCACGCGGTGTCGCTGAGCACGATGCGCTTCATCCCCGCGGTGTCAGCCGGGCTGACGGGGTACTCGAACGCTTCTCTGCCCGACGCCTTCTCGCCATTCGCTTCCGCCTTGGCCTTAGCAGCCATGCGCTGGCGGTAGGCAGGCAGCTTCTTCTTCAGGTCGTTCAGTGCCTTCACGGGCGGGTCGTTGTGCAGCGTGACGCTGATCTGGTCCTCTCGATCGGGGCCCTGCTTGGATGAGCCGATCGTGCGGACGCAGTCGTCGGTGGTCCAGCGCCACCAGAACTGGCTCTCCCACTTGTCGGGGATGATGAGGTAGAGGTCGCCGTCACGGTTCTTGACCGTGCCGGCCTTCCACTCGTCGCCGTCCTTGTATTCGATCGCCTGGTTGACCTTGAACACCTCGGGCTTGGGGGCGGGCTTGTCGGCGGCGGCTGGCTTGGCGTCATTCGCTTCGGGCGCTGCGCCGACGGCACGCATCCGGTCGGCGGTCACCCATTCCTCGGTGCCGTCCTCGTACTTCACCTGCGTGCGACGGCCTTCCTTCTTGACGATGGTCGCCTTCGACCAGACGTCGCCCTCGCGCACTTCGACGGCGCTGCCGACGTCCATCGCCGACGCGGCCGGCGTCGTCGTGGTGCTGCCGCCGCGGCAAAGCCGGCGTTCGCGAAACTCACAACACTCGCCGCCAACACGATCGCTCGAAGGTTCATCGCTTGCTCCCGTTGTTGAGTCGATATGAAGGCCGCATCTTAACGAGCGATTCGCCGCGCTGAAACGGTTCTTCGCGGGACGCTTGCCGGGACGTGTCCGCTTCGCGATGCTGCTGCACCTATGGCCACGATCAAGCCGTTCCGAGCGATTCGATATGGTGCGTCTGAAGGGCGCGATCTGAGCAACGTTCTTGCACCGCCTTACGACGTGCTCGATCAGGCCGGCAAGGATGCACTGCTGCGCGCAGCCCGCACAATATTGTGAAGATCGATTTGCCGTTCCTGCCCCCTAAGACGCTGGGACCGAAGTCGGTCTACGACGGGGCGGCCGGCGTGCTGAAGGCGTGGCTCGACCAGGACATCTTGCACCAGGACCTGCGCCAGTCGTTCTACCCCTACGAACAGACCTACACGCACGGCGGCCACGACCACAAACGACGCGGATTCTTCGCGCTGGTGAAGCTCACGCCGTTCGGACAGGACGTCATCCCGCACGAGAAGACCTACGCCGGCGCGATCGAAGACCGACTTCAACTGATGCACTCGACGGGCGTGCAACTCTCGCCCGTCTTCGGGCTCTACTACGACGAGGGCGACGGCATCGCCAAGGAACTCTTCTCGCGCATCGCCCGGCCCACGGTCGAGGCGACGCTCGACGGCGTGAAGAACCGGCTCTGGACGGAGTTCGACGCGAACATCGAAATGCACGTCATCGACGGCTTCAAGGACAAGAAGATCTACATCGCCGACGGACATCACCGCTACACCACCGCGCTGCACTACCAGCAGCAGATGATCGAAAAGAACGGCGGCCAACCGCTGCCGGCGGACCACCCGGCCAACTACTGCCTGATGGTGCTGGTCAACGCGGCCGACCCGAGTTTGCTGATCCTTCCGACGCACCGTCTCGTGAAAGGTTTGCAGAACTGGAACCTTGACGCGTTTTTGAAACGGATCGAGCCGCATTTCGAAATTACCCGCACGCCCCTGAAGTCGGCCCAGTGCGCCGACTTCGCCAAGACCCTGAGCGGCTACGGCAAAAACGCCATCGGAGTGTACGACGGCGCGACCAAGTCCTGCACGGTGATCCGGCTGACGGACGCGTCGGTCATGAAGACGCTCGAGCCGGACAAGTCCGAGCCGTGGCGGGCGCTCGATGTGGCCATCCTTCAGCGGGCGATCTTCGACAACGTCGTCAGCAAAGCCTTCGCCGGCGGCGCGGAACTCACGCGCGGCTACACGGCTTACGAGAACGAAGTCGCGCCGAAGGTCGACAGCGGCGAGTACCAAGTGGCGTTCATCCTCCAGCCGACGCCGATCCGCGCCCTCCAACAACTCGGCGAGCACGGCGAAGTGATGCCGCAGAAGAGCACGTACTTCTATCCGAAGCTGGCAACGGGGCTGACGATCGCGCCGTTGGTCTAGTCGTCATGCTTCGCTTCGCTCAGGATGACGTGCAGTTCTGCCATCCCCGTGACTCAAGCGCATTCTGTCGAGACACACCAACAATGCGAAACAGACTTCACGCGTATGTGCTAGCGGGATCGCTGGCCTCAGCGGCCTTCGTGATCGCGCAGACCTCGCAACCCTTCGACCGCGACACCTATCGCGGTCCGACGACGGATGCGACGTACACGCCACTGGCGACGACGCAGTCGAGCGATCGGCCGGCGGCGATCCACGTCGAGCCGATTCCGGAGCAGATGCGCCGCGAGCGCGACCTGTCGCCGTTCTACGTGAAGCATGTCGTCATTCGCGGCGTGCCGGTCATCGCGTCGGCGCGCGTGTCCGATCACGCGCTGCTCGAAGCGGCGTACAAGCTCGATCACATGCTCGCGGACTCGCCCGAGTGGGTGCGGGCGGCGCTTGTGAATGCGAAAGTGCGGCTGGCGGTCATCGGCGTGGTGGAGTACTCGCTGGACCTGCCCGAAAACGCGGCCGGCGACATGAACCGCGACTTGAAGTCGGCTGCGTTTTGGGACGAACGCGCCCGCGGCACCGGCGGCTTGCCCGATGCGAGTTGCGGCGAGGAAAACCTGCTCAATCTCGCCAGCGACCCGTACCGCGCCGAAGACATCGGCATCCACGAGTTCGCGCACACGTTGGCGTCGGCCCTCCAACAAGCCGACCCGACGTGGTACGAACGGCTGCGCGAAACTTACCGGTACGCGATGGACGCTGGCCGCTTCAAAGGCACGTACAACGCATCGAACGAGCAGGAATACTGGGCCGAGGGTGCACAGATGTGGTTCGACTGCGCCGTGCCGCACGCCGTGAAAAACGTGCATGACGGCCGTTGGACGCGCGAGCAGATCAAGGCATACGACGCCGAACTCGCCAAGCTGCTGGCCGAGGTCTACGGCGATGGCGCTTGGCGTTACGTCCGCACAGATGGGAAGCCGCTGACGGTCGACGGCGTCGAGTACACACGCCCGGCCGAGGAGCTTGCTCATTTGAAAGGACTCGATCGCGACGCGCTGCCGAAGTTCAGCTTCGCGAAGTCGCCACGCATCATCGCGTACCGCGCGACGACGAAACCGACGACGGCGCCGTGAACACGTCCAACCTTCGTGGTGGCGTCGGAATCAGAATCTTTTGGCGGTGCCCGGCGCCGCGTGGTTCAATCCGTTCATGCACAAACACCATTTGTACGCGGCGATTGTGACAGTTCTCGCGGCTGGGATTTCCGGATGTCATTCGAAGAGTGCCGACCGGCAGCCCGCCGGTGTTTCGGAAACGGTGCTGGATGACTGCACGGAAGCGCGACGCGAAATCGACGAGGCCAACAGCGATGCGGCGGGTCATTATGTCGACGACGGCGAGGCGAACGCGCTTGGCCTGATGATCGCCAACCACACCGACACCTGCCCGCGCGTGCGGAAGCGGGTGGAAGGGTTCTTTCACATCTTCATGGCGCGTGGCGGCCCGACGCCGACGGAAGACGTCATCCTGAATGTCGATGCCACCGGGATGAAGGCCGACCTGCTCAACCCCGCGTATGACCCGCAGGTGGTGACCGACAAGGTCGCCGTGTACGCGAAGATTCGAGAAAAGCGCGACGCTGGCCGGCTGAACCAGACACAGGTCGACACGTTCTTCGGCCAACTGCGCGGCGCGGACACCGTTGCGAAGGTCAAGCAGATCGCCGCCGCGGTGGCCGCCGCGTGATAAGGACCACCGTGCTTTCGCGCGCATGACTTCCTCCCCTTGAAGGGGAGGTTCGGCGCGGGGCGAGGACTCAGCCGATCGATTGCCGAACGTCGGTCTACTCAGGCTGTGCTCCCTCCCGACGGGAGGGGAACAAGACGCGAATCGACGCATGGTGAGACGGCGTCACACGGAATGCATTTGTGGCACATGCCGGAGGCCGGCGCCGCGTTCGCTACGGCCTCTCGCTCGCTGCTGTAGCTGTCCTGCACGCGATGCGGCGGCAGTCATTATCGGCCTGCGGTATTGGGCAGCCTTTGGTCTTCATTGGTCGGCCTGCGGCGCATCGTCTTTCGGTGCCAAGGCTGATCGACGCCATGACAGACCTCATCGGCTGCGCGCGAAGATGTATTCGCCGCGCGCCAAGAGATATCTGCGGCGCGCCAACACGTATTTGGATCGCGCCAAGAGGTATTCGTCGTGCGCCAAGATGTTTTCGCGGCGCGCCAACACTTATTCGCCGCGCGCCAAGACATATTCGTGGCGCGCCAAGACGTATTTGCCGCGAATCAACATTCGTTTGTTACGCCGATCGACGGCGCTGTCGCGACGGGACGGGTTTTATCGGCGTGGCGAGCGGTCACGCGGACGCGAGCTGACTTTCAGCCCGCGACATGCCGTGACGTTATCGAACGTCTGAAGCGCCCCGTCCGTCGGTGAGAGGAATCAGGTCGCGCGAATGCAGCGGGATGCCGGTCACCGCTTGCGCGTCGCGTCGAGCGCTTCGGCGTCGACGATCGCGTACACCAGCTTGCGCCCCATGCCATCCGACGTGACCATCGGCACGACGTTGCCGACCGACGGCAACACGCCGACGACGCCGTCGATGCTCAGCCGCCCGAGCAGGCCGCCGGTTTCGGCGTCAATGACGGTGTTGCCGTAGAGCAGCAGCGTTTTTGCGTCCAGCCACGTGACGGGCGAGTACTTCGAATCCCATCCCGCCGGCTTCACGTCGCCGAGCGAGGCGAGCAGAATTTCGCGTGGGGCGTCGTTCGGGCCGGCCTGGGCGTCGTAGATTTGCAGCACGCCTTCGGCCGCCGTTTCGCCGAAGAGCACGGCGATGCGCCGGGCCGTCAGGTCGGTCGCGAGGCCGGCGGGGCGGATCGGGAACTGGCTGTCGACCGACAGCGTGAACTCGCTGCCGGGCGCGCCGCCGAAGTTCCAGCGGCCGACGATCGCGCGGCCATCCGTGCCGATCGATCGGCCCGCCGCGATCACGCCCATGCCGTCGGGCGTGGGCAGCAGCGTCATGGCCGACTCGTCGATGCGGATGGCGTCGCCGGTCGAGGTCTTGAGCGTCAGCCGTTCGATATCCGCGCCTTCCAGCGTGATCGACGACGTCGTGTCGACGTTCCCGCGCAGCAGTGTCATCAGTTCCGTGCCGGCCGACCGATCGATCAGCTTGACGACGAACGTGGTCGGCGTGGCGAAGCCGAGCAGCCGGGCCTGATCGGCGATCGACGGCTCGAGGTTGATGAGCCGCGCTGCGCCGGGTTGTCCAGCGGCGTGACGACCACGGCGACGCGCACCGTCCGGCGAATCTCGGCCATGCGGGCGGCGTCCGGACTGAACACGGGCGGGCCGAACGAGCCGACGACGTACGAGCGCGTGATCGGCGTCGGGCGCGGCTGACGGAGCGAGACGATGTCGACCTTGTCCGCGCGCACCACGCCGATTGCCTCGGCCGTCGCGAACGGACGGAGCACCGCGTCGAAGCCGGGGTTCACCGGCGCAGCGACCAGCGCCGCGAGCAGGGGCGACTTAGTGGCCGGTCGAATCTGCGCAAACGTGTCGTCGATCGCGGGCGTGCCGGGCTGGGCGAAGTCGACCTTCTTCAGGATCGTCTTCAGCGTCTCGCTCGAGCGCGGCGGCGTGGGAACGACCGGCGCCGTCGTGCCGCCAGGAATCACCGTGGGCACGACCGGCTTGGGCGGCTCGTTGGTGATGGCGGTCGGCGGGCTGGTGAGTTCCCACGGCATGCCGTGCTGAATGGGCGACTTCGGCATGCTTGCCTGAAGGCCGGCCGCGTTGACGATGCTGAGGACGATCAGGTTCAGCACGAACAGCACGGCGATCGCCAGCGCACTGCCCGTGAGAAAGCCGGCGATGGCGAACACGCCCGTCAGCGGCACTTCGTTCGGAAAGAGTCGGAACAGCAGCCAGACGACGCAGAGGCTGAGCAGTGAGCCGACGAAGATGCCGATGGTGAAGCTCGCGCCGTCGCCGCCGCCGGCAAACCAGACGATCAGTGTCAGCAGCAGGGCGGGGATGAACGACGCGGTGGCGCGCAGGAACGGGTTCTTCGGAAGTTGATAGCCGACGGTGCGGCCGGCGATCTGCATGCCGCCGTACACGCACGGCGCGACGGCGGCGAAGTAGCAGAGCAGCACGAGCAGGAAGCGGACAATGCCGATGCCCGGCTGGTCGCGGGTTTCGGCCTGGTTCAAATAGACGAGCCCGAGGACGATCGCGCCCACGCCGATCAGGCCGTAGGGCAGGTAGGTGTCGATCTCCTTCGAGCCGGCGAACTGGAAGCGGTAGTTGGGACGAACCGAGATAGCGCCGGCGGCGAGGGCTTCTTCGCCGACGTCGGCAGGGCGCGGACGGACAGGTTCGCGTCCCTTGCGCAGCGGACCGCCCGAAGCGGCGGGAGAAGCGGCGACGGCGTCGTCGGACATCGCGCCGAAGTCGATCGACGACAGGTCCGGCGGCTCTTCGGGCGGGCCGTCCGGGGCCGGTCTCGCGACTTCGAAGATCGAGCCGCAGTCCTTGCAGCGCACCTTGCGGCCCGCGAAATTGTCGGGCGCCTGGTAGCTTTTACCGCAGTTCGTACACGTGGCCGTAATCGGCATGCGCGAAAACTCCGTCGATCCAAGTGACGTGACCACCCACCAACGAAGACGGGCACGGCCCACAGATAGACCATGACGCATGAACCCGTGTCAAGTTGCGGGGAACGCAGTTGCCAGTCAGGAGTTGCCAGTTGCCAGTGAAAAGTCGAGTGATGCCCGTTCATATCTGGCAACTGGCAACTTCCGACTGGCAACTCATCTGCCTCATTTCAACTTCCTCGCCCACTTCCGCCAGGTCACCTGCAAGTCGTCGTAGCCGGTGCCGAAGAACTGGCGGAGGGCGGCTTCGGGTTCGGTGCCGTCCTTGATCGCATTGAAGTAGTCCACGAACACACCCGGCTTGCCGTTCTCCGCCAGCATCTTCACCAGCGACATCATCACGGGGTAGTAGACGCCCGTTGGCATCTGGTCGTCGTCCCACAAATTGGAGATGTCCCAGTTGTCCCAGGCAATCTCGCGTGCGTTGGCGAAGTAGCCGGGCGTGGGCAACTCACCTTCGGAAATGTACTCGGCGATGCCTTCGTTCAGCCAACGCGGGATTGAACCGTTCGAGCGGTAGCGGTTGATGAACGTGTGCACGAATTCGTGAATGAGCGTTCGGCCCCAGCGGCGCTGCTCTTCGTCGGCCACCGCGCGGTCGGCGCCACCGATCCCGGTGATGCGCGGCTTCCACATCGCCATGTGACCGACGCCGCGGTTGTTGCCGGTGAAGTAGCCGAGCACGTTCTGGCTGGCGCCGAAGTTGTCGACTTCGTTGGCGAAGCGGATGAAGCTGTTCTGCCGCGCGAACATGTAGACCGGCAGCTTGCCGATGAAGATGTTCTGTTTCGGGTTCTGCTTGAAGATGCGGGCGACGACAGTGTAGGCGCCTTCGACGTTGGTTTTGAGGAACTCGAACTCGCGCGGGTCCCAGTCGGTGAAGAGGATGAAGTGGTCGGTTTCGACGGTGATGAAGGTGACGCCGAGCGTTTCGGAGATTTCGGCCGCGCGCTTCCGGGCGGCTTCGAGGGCGGCCTTGTTCTCTTCGTCGGTGGCGGCGCGGTACGGCTCGATCTTCATGCCGCGCCGGAAGCCGGGCTGGGCGGCGGGGCGGCCGTTGTCACCGGCATCGGGCGCGGCATCGACGCCCGTGGACGGCCTGGATGTCGGCGCGGCGGCGGCGTTCGGGGCGTCGTCGGGCTTCTTCGGCGGCGTGATCGCGCTGCCCGACGGCGACTTCAGCACCGCGTCGATCGAATCGCCGAGCGATGCGTCTAGTTTCCGCGCCGTCGCCAGCGCGACGCGGGCCTGTTTTTCGAGCTTGTGGTCCCAGCCCCAGCGGCCGAGGTCGAGCCAGGCTTTGGCGCTGTTCTTGTCGATGAGCCGGCTCTTGAGCGTGAAGGCGCTGGCGGGCGTCATGGCGTCGAAGGCGATCGTGCGGTCGGCCTGCCCGACGCGGAGGACGACGCCGGCTTCGTCGTGCGACACCAGCGTGCCGGCGACTTTCTCCAGTTTCTTCTCGCCGGGCAGGAAGACTTCGACGTACATCGACTGCGTGGCGGGCGCGGCGTCGGCGCGGACGACCGGCGCGGTCGCGCCCGTCAGGCTCAACGCGCTGGCGAGCAGCACGGCCACGCAACCGCGGCGAAGGAACACTCTCGTCGTCGTTTTCATACCCGGCCCTCTGGAAAGCGGAACCGGCGAAGTATAGTCGAATCTAATGCCCGGCCTGAAACGGTTTTTCCTGAGCCTGCTCGTCGCGCTGCTGCTGTCGTGCTCGATGTCCCACGCGCAGACGACCCAGCCGACGCCCATCCGCGTCAGCCTGCTCGTGTACGGCGCCGGGGCCGACGTCTACGAACGCTTCGGCCATTGCGGCCTGCGGTTGCGTCAGGAAGGGCGTTTCGACCTCATCTGCGATTGGGGCGTCTTCGACTTCACGCCTGACTTTCTCTTCAAGTTCGCCCGCAAGGACCTGCGTTACTGGATGGAGATCTACGACCACGGCGACCGCGTCATCCACAGCTACGCCAAGATCGATCGCACCATCACCGAATACGACCTCGACCTCACCCCCGAGCAAGCGCGCAATCTCGCGCGCGACGTGCAGTCGATGTACGAGTCGGACCGCAAGTTCTATGACTACGACTACTTCGCCAACAACTGCTCGACGATCCTGCGCGACACGCTCGACCGCGCCTTGGACGGGCAGATCCGCAAGGCAACCGAAGGGCGGATGACGCCGTACAGCTATCGTTGGCACATGCGCCGGCTGTTGCCGGTTGGGCTGGCGAACAAGATTGCGCTGATGGGGGCAGACGTGTCGCTGGGCTCGCCGACGGATCGGCCGCTGAACGAGTGGCAGACGATGTTCCTGCCCGCCGAGATGGGGCGGTCGCTCGAAAGCGTGCAAGTCATGGGCTCCGATGGAACCTTGAAGCCGCTCGTGACGGGACGGCGGGTGCTAAACGTGACGCGCACGCCCGACCACGTCGAGCCGGTCGCCCCCGCGACAGCGTGGCCCTGGTGGCTCGCGTTCGGGTTGGCGGGGGCCGGGGCGATCGTCGGCCTAGGCCGACTGAAACTTCGCTGGCCGGCGGGACTGATGATCGTCGGCTGGTCGCTCGTCGCGACGCTGTGGGGCCTGTTCATGCTTTACGTGATGACGCTGACCAAGCACGACTTCGCCCGGTGGAACCAGAACTTCCTGCTGTTCAACCCGGTCTCGTTCGGCGTGATCGTCGGCCTGCTGATCCGGCGCTGGCGGCCGGTCGCGAAGTGGTCAGCCGTGATCGTGCTCGGTTTGGCGCTTGTCGCGGTCGTCCTGCACGTCGTTCCCGGCATCGCTCGGCAGGCGAATCTTCCCGAACTGCTGGCGATTGTGCCGATCCATGCGGCAGTGGCGTGCCGGGTGTGGAAGAGACGGAGTCGCTCAAGCCGCTCCGTATAACCGTTGACGGCCACTGCGCGTGCACCCTCTCCCGGCGTACCGGGCGAGGGAACAGAGACCGAAATCCACAATCCGCAATTCCTCATGACTCGTCACCTTCTCATTGCCGTATCGATTCTCGCCGCGACGTCGTCGATTTCCTGCGGGCCGCCCGCGCCGAAGGAACCGATGAAGGTGCTCAAACTGCCGACGACGCCGAAAGCGCCGCCGTACACGCGGGGTGAGATCGACGCATCGCTACAGGAGAAGGCCCGCGCCGAGATCGCGGCCGCGTTCACGTCGCAGGACAACGTGCTGCGGGCGCAGGCGCTGGAAGCGATGTCGCGCACGTGTGATCCCGACGCACCGGCCCGCATTGCGGTGGCACTGTCGGACTCGGACCCGCTTGTCCGTTTCGCCGCCGCGATGGCGGCCGGTGACCTGAAGCTGGCTGAGACCGCGCCGAAACTGCACGCCATGGCGAACGACTCGGACGAGAACGTCCGCGTGGCCGTCCGGTACGCGCTGCACCGGCTGGGCGACGTCCGGCTGTCGCACGAACTGAGCGCGATGAGCCAGTCGACCAACACGTCGGTCCGCAAAAACGTCGCGATGGTGCTGGGCCTGCTCGGCAACTCCACCGCCCCGCGCGTGTTGATGCCGATGCTGAAGTTCGACTCGGATCAGTTCGTCCGCCTGCAGGCCGCCGAGGCGCTCTGGCGACTTGGCGACATGGAAGGCCTGCGCGTCCTGGCGGCCGGCCTGGTGAACGAGGCGTCCGACATCCAGGTCTTCAGCGTGCTGGCCCTGGCAGGGCCGAAGGATGCACGGGTGAAGCCCGATCTGCTGGGCAAGCTGCTGCCGAACGAGGACGACGTCACGTGGGTCGAACTGCAACTGGCGGCTGCCCGGGCGCTGGGCCAGATCGGGGCCGACGAAGGCATCCTGACGGCCGTCGAAGGCGCAACCAAGCCCGACCCGCGTCAACGTGCGATGGCCGCCCTGGCCTTGGGTGATATCCGCCGAACCGACGCACAGCCGACGCTGGCGAATCTGCTGGAAGACAAGTCGCCCAACGTGCGCATCGCGGCGGCGCTGGCGCTGCGGACGATCGGGTTGGATCCGAAGTAGTGGGGAGTTGACGCGCAGGCGTCACAGGCTTTGCCAGCAGGGCAGTGACGCACTTCCGACTCTGGCGATCATTCGACACCCACTCAATCAACCTTCTCCCCACTCCACTCGCCCTTGCCCGCTCTCACTTCAACCTCCACCGGCGTGCACCTCGCGATCAAGGTGGTGCCCGGCGCGAGTCGCGCACGGGTGATGGGGATGTTGGGGGCCGACTGCTGGAAGGTGGTCGTCTCGAAGCCGCCGTCGGGGGGGCAGGCGAATGACGCGGTGGTGGAGCTGATCAGCGAAGTCGTCGGCGTGCCCAGGCGCTGCGTGCGGATCGAAGCAGGACACGGCAGCCCGCGGAAGACCGTCTCGATCGACGGGTCAACTGTAGCGATCGTGCAGGCGCGGCTTGAGGCGGCGAGTGGAACTTAGGCGCGATGTGGGATCGATAAGTCGAGTCGATCGCGCGCTTTGCCAGTCGGCTGCGCATCCGAAGCTATCGGTGGGACCGATAACACTTCGTGAAACTTTTTTCGTTTTTGCAGGCTAATAGGGTTGCCGTAGCGACGTCCTTGCATAAAACGTTGGTGCCTTGAAGGAGTGACGTGATCCTGACCGCGAGCGAGTCGGTGGAAGCCGACTGACTTCGGGCTGGGATCGGTCGAACGGCGGTCGTCATCCCGACGGCCGTCGCCCAGAAGGCGACCCCACCAAGGGTTCGTGGCCGCGAAGGCGGGTCGATCCGGGGTCGCTTGTGTCTAGCCAGTGGTCGTGTCGGAAATCGAACTGCCGATCGTCATCCGACACATTGGAACGGGTTCTTGGCCTCGGAAGTTTGGCCAGGCGTCCGATCCGCAGTCCGACCACCGGGCGGGCTCATCACATCCACCTCACCGTGGATGGTTTGACAACTGAAGACGGAACTCGCCGGCCTTTGCCTGTGCCATCTCATGGTACGCGCACGGCTCGGTGACCAGCGGACCATGGTGGGTCGCAGCGCGGAATCCTCATCGATTCCAAAGGCCTGAGCGTCAAAAGGCCGTATCTACTTGCGACTCCATCCAGCGGTCCGATAACACGAGCCCCTTACAGGTGCGATCGGGATTTTCCCCCTGCTTGTTTCCCGGAGGCATCGCATCTGTATTCACCAGGCCCACGCCGTAAACGGCGTGGGCCTGCGTCTTTTGATGGTTTCGCCTTGCGGGAGCCTTGGCACAGAGACCACTGAGGACACAGAGATCACAAAGAGGTGTTCCGATTGTTGGAGAGCATCCCGTGTTCCACGTTGTCCTGCTCTTTTCTTATTATTCTGAGTTCTCCCCTCTGTGCCCTCTGTGTGCTCTGTGACCTCCGTGCACATCCCGGTCTGCTCGCTCACGTGCGCCCCCGTGTCGAATCCTTTGAACGTCATGCCGCACTCGTCCATCAGGAATTGAACTTCGAGGCGCACGCCTCTAGTCTCGCGGGTCGAATGGCCGAACACTCGATTCCGCTGAGCGACGTCTCGATTAACGTAGTAACCCCAAAAGCGCCGGTGATGGCCCGCGTCAGCGCAACGCGCGTTGCGACCGTCAGCAAGAAGGCGGCCGGCTTCGTGCGGCACGTCGAGTTCGACGTCAGCGGCACCGCGCTGGCCGGCAAGGCGACGGCCGGGCAGAGCTTCGGCGTCATCCCGCCCGGCGTCGACGCGGCCGGCAAGCCGCACAAGGTCCGCCTTTACTCCCTCTCCAGCCCCACCAAGGGCGAAGACGGCCAGGGCAACGTCGTCAGCACGTCGGTCAAGCGCGTCATCGACGAACACCACGACACGCACCACCTGTTCCTGGGCCTGTGCAGCAACTACATCTGCAACCTGAAC
Source organism: Tepidisphaeraceae bacterium (assembly GCA_047600945.1). Lineage (GTDB taxonomy): Bacteria > Planctomycetota > Phycisphaerae > Tepidisphaerales > Tepidisphaeraceae > JASGKC01. The sequence continues at coordinate 1,829,983 of JASGKC010000001.1, forward strand.
GTCGGCGACCAGGTCATGATGACCGGCCCGGCCGGCAAGCGGTTCGTCCTGCCCAAGGAGGCCGAGAAATACAACTATATCTTCGTCAGCACCGGCACCGGCATCGCGCCGTTCCGGGGCCTGACGCTCGACCTGATCGACCGCAAGGCCGATGCCAGCAAGATCGTCCTGCTCTCGGGCAGCCCGTACGCGACCGATTTGCTGTACGACGACCTGTTCACGAAGATCGCGGCCGAGCACAAGAACTTCCGCTACCTGACCGCCGTCAGCCGCGAACGCCAGGCCGACGGCAACGGCAAGCTGTATGTCGACGCACGCCTGAGCACCAACAAGGACGAACTGGTGCCGCTCCTGCAGGCCGACAACACGCTGATCTACATGTGCGGCCTCGCCGGCATGGAAGAGGGCGTCTACACCCGGCTGGCCCAACTGCTCGAACCGAAATACGTCGAGAACTACCTGAAGCTGACGGCTGAGCAGGTGAACGCCGTGAAGGCCGGCGACAAGTCGCCGCTGGAACGCGTGGGGCGGACGGATCGGGTGTTTGTGGAAGTGTATTGATGAGCGGTACTCACCTAACCGATGGGCGGAATGACATGGACGACAAACAGTTCTGGTCGATGATCGAGCAGGCATGGAGCGGTACCGACGGTTCTGCGGAGGCCCGACAGCAGTTGGCACAGGGAGAACTCGACGAGGAAGGCGCAGAGCAACTCGTCCATCAGTCATGGACCGAAGTCGTGCCCGCGCTCCAAGCTGCGCTTGAGCAGCTCTCGAAGGACGACTTACTGCAATTTGACCGCATTCTCGAACGGAAACTCTTCGACCTTGATCGCGCCGAAATTCAGCAGTACACCGACGGTTCGGATGACGGTTTTCTATACTGCCGCGGCTTCATCGTTGTTGCGGGACAGGCATACTACGATGCAGTCAACGCGGACCCATCACGCGCGATGACGGACCTGGAGTGCGAGGACGTCTGCTACCTGCCCGCTCGCATCTACAACGAGAAGTTCGGCGACATGCCAGCTTCTGGGATCTCGCGGGAGTCGACATCGAATGCGGCTGGTTGGACTGAGGAAGATGACTGAGTCGGGTGGCACAGCTAAGTACCCTTAGCTGTGCGAAGGCGAGTCACGCAACGAGCACAGGCACGAGTACGTGCCTGTGCCACCCAGCCCACTATCCGGCCGCCACGGCTTTCCCCCATCCCGCTGCGCGGGTAGAAGAACAGGCTGATACGCCTCGGGCGCAATCCGACATCGCTTCACATCCGTCACCCTGAGCGCAGCGAAGGGTCTGGCGCCATGCGAAGTCGCTCGACGTTCGGTTGGCGCCGGATGCTTCACTTCGTTCAGCATGACGCGCTCGGAGCGTTTGTTCGAACGACGACGCATTGCTTCTGACCCGTCCGCAGGGAGTTTGCTCATGCCCGCCGAACCGAACGTGCTGCACTCGATCGATCTCCGCAGCGTCTTTCCGTTCATCCAGATCTTCCGTGCCTTCCGCGTCGCGATGCAGCCCAGCAAGCTGGTGCTGGCGCTGGTGGCCTTGCTGCTGATCTACGTCGGCGGCCGGGTGCTGGATCGCATCTTTCCCGCCGCTTACCCCGGTGAGGCACGACTCTACGCCAGCAGCTTCCTCTCGTTCCGCGCCAATTCCGACTTCCGCGACTCGGTCAAGCAGGCCCGCGAAGCGACCAACGAGCAGTACAACGAACTGTTCACACGGATGTATCGCCTGGCCAACCCGGATGCGACCAACCCGCCGCCGGAAAGCTTCAACAAGGAAATCGGCCAGCAGATCGCCAAGGAACGGCAGAAGGCGGTCGACGCGGCGTCGCGGCAGTTCACGAAGGACGATGAAAAAGTCCAGCTGAACAGCGCGATCGAATCGATTTACGCGCAGGCGGCCCAGCAGATGAAGCTGGTCGAGCTGCGCCACGGCCGCGGGCCGTTCGCGGAGTTCATGGAATTCGAAGCCGACCGCGTGAACGCGGCGGCGCTGTCGGTCATCACGTTCAAGTTCGTCGAGTTCGACCCCGAAGGCCGGCCCGGCGGCGGGCTGCTCGGGGCGCTGTTCGACATCGTCGTCGTCGGCCCGTCCTGGCTGCTCAGCCAGCACCCGTGGTTCGCCATCTTGCTCGCGTGGTGGGGCTTGCTGATGGTCGCGATCTTCGGCGGTGCGATCTCGCGTATCGCCGCGGTGGAAGTGGCCCGGGAAGAAAAGATCAGCATCCGCAACGCGCTGCGCTTCAGCTTCGCGAAGCTGGTCAGCTACGTGTCGGCCCCGATCATGCCGCTGCTGGTGGTGATCGGCATCGCGCTGCTGCTGGCGATCGCGGGTTGGTTGAGCGAACTGGCCTTCATCGGCGGCACGCTGACGGTCGTCATCGGCATCGCGTTCTGCGTGGCGATCTTCCTGGCCGTGCTCGCGGGACTGGCGCTGATCGGCGTTGTGGGCGGGTTCGGGCTGATGTATCCGACGATCAGCGTGGAAGGCTCGGACAGTTTCGACGCGGTCAGCCGGGCGTTCAGTTACGTCTTCGCGAGGCCTTGGCGTGTGTTCTTCTACTCACTGGTGGCGGTGATCCACGGTGCGCTGACGTACCTGTTCCTGCGTTTCTTTGTCTGGGTCACGCTGCTGCTGGCCCATACGTTCCTGCTCTTGTGGACCGGCCCGCGTCACGCCGGCGACACGAGCCTGCGGCACATCTTCCCGACGCCGCAGTTCAGCGAACTTCACCCGGCCGTCAGCGGGTTCAACCTGACCGGCACGGAATACGTCGCCAGCGGCGTGCTCAGCTTCTGGGCGTACCTGTTCATCACGCTGCTGGGCGCGTACCTGCTGAGCTGGTACCTGTCGGCCAACACAATCATCTACTACCTGCTGCGCCAGGAAATCGACGCGGCCGAGTTGGACGAGGTGTATTTGGAACCGTCGGATGAAGAGTTCGACGACCTCGACGAGCCGGCGCCGGAGACGAAGGTGGAGCCGGCTGCTGCGGCAGCAGCGCCCGCTCCGACTCCTGATGCGCCGCCACAGACGTAAACCTACGCTGGTTGTGGGAGCGGCTGCCTGTGGCGTGGCACGGGCGTCCCGCCCGTGGATTTCACGGCCGGGGCGGCCGTGCCACGAACTTTTGCATCGCGTCGGTTGATCGTTCACGCGATCGCCAGCGGCCGCGCCGGCGACGGCACGAGGCCCAGTTCGGCCGCGTATTCGTGGAAGAGTCGGATCGCCTCGAATTGGCGCAGGCCGATCTCGAATTTCAAGTAATCCGTGAGGTATTGCCGGGCGATGGCGGCCGGCCAGCCGCGCGGGACGGCAAGGTCGCGGACGATTGTGTCGACGTTCGCCAGACCGCGCTCACGGCGCGCGTGAGCTTGAGGTGCAGGTCGCCCACGTTGACGCCGTCGTGCGCACACCACGTCGCGAACACGAACGGCAGGCCGGTCAGCTCCTTCCACGCCTGGCCGAGGTCGAGTTGGTGATCGAAGCCGGCCGGCGCTTCGCAGATGACCTTGTCGCCGATAAGCAGTCGGGCGTCGTCCGGCCGGGCTTCCCGCAGATCGATGAACTCCGGGTTGGTCTGAAACCGCTTCGCGAACAGGACGTGCGCCAGGGCGACGGAGGTGTGCGAATCCGGATCGGTCGCGACGCGCCGCACGCGGTCGAACGGCTCGTGCGCGAACAGCCGAACGGTGAGCGTCGGCCCGTCGCAGCCGATGCAGCTTCCCGGAACGATCCGCAAGCCGGGCAGACGCTGGTAGTCGATCACGGGTAGAAGGGCGACGTCCGCGCGTTCGGATTTCAGCTCATCCGCGAGCGCCGACGGCACGTGCAGCGATAGCGCCAGCGACGGGTCGTTGCGCAGTCCTTCGATGAGCGGCTTGGTGTTGATGAACTCGACACAGGCCAATCGCAGTGGGGCGGTCACGTCGCGATTGTAAGCGGGGCGCTGCGCGAAGCGCATCGCTTCGAGCGTTTTGAAAGTCGCTCGATCGAACGCACGGAGGCCACAGAGTCGCGGAGAACACGGAGGGAGAGAAGAGGCAGACGAATCAGCGACGCACAAACTCAATCGCAGCCTTTCTGAATTCTTCTCTCCGTGCCCCCTGTGTCTCCGTGGCCTCTGTGCTTCGACTGCGGGCGTATCCGCTGGGGCATCGATCCGATATCATCCTTCGCCCGGAGGGTTCGGTCTCGATGGCCAAGCGTTCACAGTACTTCACGCTCACGCAGGAAACGACGGTGTGGGTGATCGATTTGCACTTGGCCGACGACGTGGACACGGCCGCGTTCAACGAGATCAATCGCGAACTGATCGACCATTGGCCGGTCGACGCCGGCGCCCGCGTGCTCGTCGATCTGAGCCACGCCCGTTACACAGGCAGCGTGTTGCTCGGACTGCTCGTGAACATCCGCCAGCGCGTCCGGGCCGGCCGCGGCGAGATGGCTGTCAGCGGGGTGAGTGTCCGGCTGGCGCAGGTCTTCCGCACGTCGCACCTCGACCGCATCCTGCCGATGTTCGCCACGCGCGCCGAGGCGCTACAGAGCATGTGAGAAGAAAAGCGATCCTGACCGCAGTGCGTCATCCCGAGCGAAGCGAAGGATCTGGCGCCAGTCGAAGTCCGCCGACGATCGAACGGGGCCAGATGCTTCGCTGCGCTCAGCATGACGGATCAGCGAATGCTCAGACCGCCCCGTCAATCACCTGAATCAGGAACCCGTCCTCGCGGCCACGCGGCTTGGTGCTGATCGTGATGTCCAGCCCATCAATCTGAGGCGACGTGATGCCGCCGAGGAATCGGCCCGCCACCACCAGCCGACCGTCGCTGCCCAGGCTCATGCCGCTGGCGAACAAGTCTTGGCCGAACTTGCCGTCGATCTGCTTGGCGTTCACGAGATACCCGCGCGGCGAATAGGTCGCCACGAAGCCGCTGTAGGCGCGGTCGCGGTCGCCGGTGTTGGCGTCGGGGATGTTGTCGCCTTGCGGGCTCGTGAGCGCGAGCCGTCGCTTGCTCGGGTCGAAGTCGACCGTGTCGGTGAAACTGCCCGAGAGTACGACGTTGCCCGAGTTGTCGACTGCAATGCCCGACACGAGGTCGTAATCCTTGCCGCCGAGTTGGCGCACCCAGCGGACCGAGCCGTCGCTGTTGAAGCTGGTGAAGAAGACGTCGTCGCGGTTGCCCGTTCGGCCGTCGCGGTCGGAGATTTCGGAGAAGTTGACGCTCGGCGCGTCCGGGTTCAGCTTTACGTCGCGCTGGAAGTAGCCCGCACTGTAGACCTGTCCGTTCGACGCGACTGCCACTACGCGACCGCCATCGAAGCGGTCGCCCCCTTGTGTGCGGGCCCAGCCGAGCGAACCATCTGCGTTGTACTTGGCCGTGAAGCTGTCGGTGATGCCGTCGGCCCGGACTTCGCTGACACCCTTGCCTGGATCGAAGTCGGTGATGTAGGCGAACGTGCCCGTTGCATAGACGTTGCCGGCCGCGTCGAGCGCGATCGAGTTGACGGCTTCCACTTCGCTGCGTTCGACGCTGTCGGAGCCGATCGGCGTGAGCCAGACGAGCTTGTCATTGGCGCTGAATTTGGCGATGAAGCCGTCGCCACGGCCCTTGGGATCGACGATGTACTTCGCCTTGCCGGGATTGAAATCGGTGTGGCGCTCGAAGCTGCCGGCCACGATCACGCTGCCGACGCTGTCGACTTTCACGTCGGTGACAACGTCGTTGAAGTCGCCGGCGATGGTGAAGGCGCGGTTCGTCGCGCCAGTGGCGCCGTTCAGCCTTGCGACGAAGCCGTCGTAGAAGTCGTCGGAAGTTTCGAACGTCGCAACATCGAGGTTGATCTTCCCGAGGAACGCGCCGCCGATGACGATGGAGCCGTCGGGTGCCTCAGCCAGGCCGGTGATGATTTCGCCCGGTTGTTGCGGCTGATCGGAGGTGCCGAGCACGAACGGCTCGCCGGCGCGGGCCGGGTTGGAGGGGAAATCGATCAGGTCGCCGCTCTTGGTGCGCTGCTGGAGCTTGGTTTCCCAGTCACTTGCGAAGACGCGCGTCCACATCACGGCACCGTCAGGCCCGACGCGGGTGACGTAAGCGTCGGACTGGTCGGCCGACGAACGGAGTTTTCCCTTGTCGGTGAACTTCGTCTTGCGGAACAGGCCGGCCGCGACGTAGCCGCCGTCGCTGAGGGCGAGCACGCGATCGATACTTTCGTACCCTTCACCGACAAGCGTGGCGGGCGTGCCGCCGCTGAAGCTGAGCAGTCGCCGCGCTTCGAGGGAGTCGAGGCGCGTTTCCTTCCGTGGAAGCGGGCGTTGAGGCATGGGGCGAACGATACCAGAGGAAGAGCGGGACGTGAAACGCGGGGGCGAAGAAGCGCGGAGGCCCCAGAGGCACAGAGAACACAGTTACTGATCGTCGGGTAGTCGAAATGCGTAACGCGAGTCCGATCAGATCAAGGCCTCATTCTCGTTCTTCTCTGTGTCCTCGGTGTTCCGTGGTTCATAAGTCCTCCGTGGTGAATCTCCGCGTTCTCGTGAATAATCCCGCCATGACTGTTCGGGAAGAGATCGTCGATCACGTGAAGCGGATGAACGCGCAGGTGACGCCAGCGGCCGACTGGGCCGACCATTTCCGCGTCTGGCCGCGGTGGTGGGTGATGGTGCCGATGATCGCGCTCATGGGCCCGATGATCGTCTTCGACGGCCTCGCCCGCGACCTGCTCGGCGCCGCCGCGCCCGGCGTGAAGCACGACTCGCCGTGGTGGTTCCTCGCCAAGCAGGGGGGCGAGTACTGGCTCACGCTGCTGGCGGCGTTGCTGCTGGGGCTGCTGCACCCGTGGCGCTGGCGGGCGGCGAGCCTGCCGCTGATCGCGTCGGTGGTGACGGGCCTGATCGCCGCGGCGCTGAAGTGGAGCGTCGGCCGGCATCGCCCCGTGACCGCGTACGGGCCGTTCGACCTCGAGCCGTTCCGACGCGGTCTGCGCGGCTTCTTCGACCAGAGCAACCTCTCCTTCCCCAGCGGCCACGGCGTGCTCGCCTTCAGCACGGCTGCCATCCTCACGCTGCTGATCCCGCGCGGCTGGTGGGTGTGGTTCGCCCTCGCGACGCTGTGCGCGATCCAGCGCGTGGCCGAGCTCGCCCACTACCCCAGCGACGCGCTGGGTTCCGCGATCGTCGGCATCCTCGGCGCGAGAGCGGCCGTGTGGATCAGCCTGTGGGTGACGGGGCAGCGGTAGGGTGCGTGCAACGCATCGAATGCGGCTGCGGTTTGTTAACGTAGAAGCGCGAGACATGTGATGACTGCTGAGCGACTGATTCAAATCGCGATTGCGTTGCTCGCGCTGTCGCTGCTTGCGTTAGCGGCGGTACTCAGCATTCGCCAGATGCGTAACCCGTTGCCTGCCGTTCGCCATCGTCCGCCGCCCCGACCCGGTACAGAGCCGGCGGACGCCTCAGGCATGGATGCTGCGGATCACGCACTTGAAGATGACGGTGAGCAGGATTCGCAGCCCGGCGTGACAATCAAGGGACTGGTGTGGCCCGAAGTGTTCGTGGTTGAGTACCGCAACGGACAGCAAGAACGTCTTCGATTCGAACAGGACGGCGCTCGAATGGGACCTCCGACGTCGCGCGAAGTCGACCATTTTTTCGCCTGGTTCGACGAGCCGCGACGCGGGCTGGCAGGTGCTAAACAGGGTCGATGGTGCGACGTGGAGGACATCCAATGCATCCGGGATGACAAAGGCCGGGTTCTCTGGGCGCGCGACGCACCCGACCTGGCATAGCAAGTGAGGTGCGTGCAAAACACCGCGCGGGTCGGGGCGATCTAAGGGGTCGAGAGTCGTTGTTACCTAAGCCCCGCAGCGCTGGCCGTCATCCGCGATCGTTTGCAGTCAGTCGCGAAATCACCACCTGCCGCATCACGTCGGCGGGGGCCTTCGACTTGGTCCACAACTCGAACTGGCCGACGGCTTGTCGGACGAACATTTCGACGCCGGTGGCGGTTTTTGCTCCGGCGTCCTTCGCCTGCTTCAGCAGCTTAGTTTCGATCGGGTTGTAGACCGTGTCGAAGACCAGCGTCTGGTCGTTCAGCTTCGGCAGCGCTCCGTCGAATGGCGAAGCGTCCGTGTTCGGCGACATGCCGAGCGAGGTGGTGTTTACGAACACGTCCTGCTCCAGCGTCGCCAGAGAGGCCAGCGACTCCGTCGCGGCTCCGAACTCGCTCGCCAGCGCCTCGGCCCGGTCGCGCGTGCGGTTGAGGATCGTCACGTTCGCGCCGTAGTGACGCAGCGCCGCGACGGCCGTCCGGCCCGTGCCGCCGGCGCCGATGACGGCGACGCGCAAGCCTTTGAGTCGATCGCGATCAATGCCGAGCGACGTTGTGATCGTGTCGAGGATCGCGGCGTAGTCGGTGCTCGTCGCGTACTTGTTCACCACGTCGTACGTGTTCACCGCGCCGATGCTTTCGGCCAGCGGGTCGATCTTCCAGCCCTTTTCCGTCGCGTAGCGCAGCGCGTTCTCTTTGTGCGGGATCGTGATGCTCAGCCCCGAAAGTTCGAGCGGCTTCCACTCCAGCGCGGTTTCGCAGAAGGCTTTGAAGCTTTCCCAACTCGGTTCGACGAGCAGCGGCACGTAGACGCCGTCGAAGTTGATGGCGTCGAAGCCGGCGTTGTGGATGGCCGGGCTCATGCTGTGGCCGACGGGTGAGCCGACGACGCCGTAGACTTTCGTCGCGCGGCCGATGGCGTCCCAGCGGTAGACCTTCTTCAGTTCGTCGACCGTCACCTGGCCCGGCGCGGTGGCGGTCTGCTTGTAGAGCGAGGCGAAGGTGAGGTACGCGCCGAACTTCTTGCAGAGGATGCGCGACACCTGGCCGGCCTCGCCCATGCAGATGGCGATGGTGGGCTTGCTGCGCAGGTCGATGAGCTGCAGGGCTTCGACGCAGTCGCGGATGCTGCGGGCCATCCACGCGAGCTTGACGATGCCGGCGTCGGAGCGGCACATGTCGACGTACAGCTTGGTGAGCGTCGCGGGCCGGCCCTTGAAGTCGTGCTGGCTGACGATGGCGTTCTCGTTCAGCAGTTCGTTGAACTCCATCGTGCGCCGGCTGTCCCATTCGAGATCGACGAGCGTCTTCTCGGGGAAGCCGTTGCGGTGGTTCTGAAGCTGTTCGATGCGGAAGTCGTCATCTTCCATCGACTCGCCGCCCTGACGCTCGGGCCTGCGCGTGAGCAGGAACGGGAACTCGATCTGCGTGGCCAGCAGGAGCGTGTCGTCGATGTCGTCGTAGGTGTCGATGCGGAGTTCGATGAGGTCGGCGCCGGCCTCGATGGCGCGCACGACGTCCTTGCGGATTTGCTCCGAGGACCGGCAGACGATGGGAACGCAGAGGCGGGTCATGTTCGTATCGCGTACTGCGTATTGCGTAGTCGATGCGAGCGTCGCTCGTCGGAACTACGCAATACGCAGTACGCTGTACCTCGCTCAGAGAAGGCCGACGGTTCGCAGGTTCGCTTCGATCGTCTTCTTCGTCGCCTCGCTCGCCTCAACGACCGGCAGGCGCATCTCGCCGGTGTCTCGGCCGAGCATCTGCATGGCGGCCTTCACGCCGGCGGGGTTGCCGTCGAGGAAGAGGCTCTTGGTGAGGTTGTAGAACTTGTGGTGGATGGCCTGGGCGTCGGTCCAGTTGCCGGCGCGGGCCAGGGCGACCATCTTCGCGACTGGCGCGGGGGCGATGTTGCTCAGCACGCTGATCACGCCGGCCGCGCCGACGCTCATGAACGGCAGCGTGAGCGAGTCGTCGCCGCTCAGGATGGTGATGCCGCAGGCCTGCTTGATCTCGGTCACCTGGTCGCAGCTGCCGGCCGCTTCTTTGATGGCGACGAAACTCTTCGGCGCGGCGTTGAACAGGCGCGCGACGGTCGCGGGCGTCATGTTGATGCCGCACCGGCCCGGGATGTTGTACAGCACGATCGGCAGCGGGATCTTCTCGGCCAGCGTCATGAAGTGCCGGTACAGGCCTTCCTGCGACGGCTTGTTGTAGTACGGGTTCACGCTCAGGCCGGCCGTCGCGCCGATCTTGTGCGCGAACTCGTGGAGCTTCAGTGCCTCGGCCGTCGAGTTGCCGCCGACACCCGCGATCACCGGCACGCGGCCGTTGCTCACCTTCACGGTGATTTCGATCACCTTGAAGTGCTCGTCGAAATCGAGCGTGGGGCTTTCGCCGGTGGTGCCGACCGGCACCAGGCCGTTGATGCCCTGCGCGATCTGGAATTCCACCTGTTCCTTCAGCTTCGCTTCGTCGAGCGAGCCGTTGCGGAAGGGGGTGGTGATCGCGGTAATGGCGCCGGTGAACATGGGGTCTCCTGCAAGAGTCGAGTCGAGCAGTATAGGGAATTCGCGATGGGTTCCAACGAGACGGGAGCGCTGCGGGTGGAAGACGGACCAGCGACTTCGTCGCAGCGTGGAGAGGTTATGGAATACTCCGTCGCGTGCGAGTGGAACGCGAAGAAGGACAACGTCGTTCGTGTCTCACCTCGAAACGGAGCAGTTGTGACGCGCTGCGGAAATCAGTTGAGATTTGAAGTGTTTCGAAGCGGGTGCGATCGACGTGCACGGGCCGATCACGCGGCCGGGCCGGTGGTTACGCGGCGAATGGTGCAGGCAATCTTGATTTCACAAATCCGGGACTATTTGGGACATTCGGGCCACCCCGATCGGCCACGGTGCATGTGCGGATCGATCGACGGATCACTCGGTAGTATGGGCATCGAGTCCGGGTGGCCGTCAAGGGAAATCGGCGGCCGGCACGCACCTTGAAGGGCGCACGAGTTCGCAACTGGCGTTTAAGTGCGCGTCGACGGGGCGACTTCTCGTGCATTTGCCGTCACGCCCGTGTTCGCCGCAATCGGCGCAGCACGGCAAAGCTCAACCCTGTAAGTGCAAATGCGTTTGTTGGCTCTGGAATCGTTATCGCGAACACGGTGCCGACGCTATTCTGGCCGCCGTAAGCAGTCGTGCCATAGAGCGTGTTCCCCACGAGTGTCAAAGTGGAGGTCGGATACGCCCCATTTGTCCAGTCGAACGAACCAAGCACGGTGAGCGGTCCCCCTCCGATAGGCAGGGCAAAGACTTCGCCGTAGCCGTACGCCCCGCCATACTCTGTCGTTCCATAGAGCACGTTGCCTGAGACGACAAGGCCTCCCCGGGGGTTCGTTCCCGTGTATCCGCGAATGAATCTTGCCAAGACGGTGGGCGAACCCCCAGCGAGTGGAATCGAGACAATCGTGCCATCGCCCCAACTGCCGCCCCAAAAACCCGCTGCATAGAGGGTGTCACCTGAAGCCGTTACATCGGCCCTTGGACTGTCGCCATTGCTCCAGTTGAACAATCCAACGATTGTGGGGGCACCTCCAGTAATAGGCACCGAGAACACAGCTCCATTCTCGGTGAAACCAGCCTTGCCCGACGTAGCATACAGCGTGTTGCCCACTATCAGCGGACGTGACAATGGAAACGACGGCCCGTCCCTGTTCTTCAATGAGGCAAGAGTTGTTAACCTGCCGCCCGTAACCGGGATCGAAAAAACTGTGCCGCATCCTTGGTCTCCACCGACCTCGGTGGTCCCGTACAGTTGGCCATCTCTGAGCCTCAAGCCTGCAGACGGCTTTGCTCCATTGGCGGTGTCGAATGAAAGTACCGTCGAAATCGAACCGCCGGTGAGCGGTACCGAGAACAGGGTTCCCACTCCGCTCGTACCGCCTTCGGACGTGGTCCCAAACAACCTGTTTTGCACTACGGTCAAGCCTGCGTACGGCAAGGCGCCGTCTGAGCCGTGAAATGTCGCGAGTGTCGTGACACTCCCGCCGCCTAGAGGAACCGAGAAGACTGTGCCGACTTTGCTGGCGCCGCCCTGTGAAGTCGTTCCGTAGATATTGTCGCCGAGAACCGTGACTTCGCCACTCGGGTAGGCGCCGTTTGTATCGTCGAACGATGCGAGCGTTGTGATTGCGTTTGCGTTCGCGGGGCGTGCGATGAGGCACGTGCTGAATGCGGCAAGTGCAAGCGCGGCAGATCGAATTGCACGGGATGTCGACATGATTAGCACTATCTCTCCTTCAATGCTTGGCGCCACCCAACTGACAGTCGAACCGTATTGGGAATCGCAGCCGCCCTGTGAACTGTAGAAAGAGCACTCGGGACATCAACTGAAGATGATGCGTCACAGTGTCCGGCCCTGCACAGGGGACAGCATTTCTGGTTGAAATGGCGTGCTTTGGTCACGCTCGCCGACAGATCGCCACATACTTCCTCACCGTCTCCGCCAGCCCGAACTCCAGTGCATCAGAAATCACCGCATGCCCGATCGAGACTTCTTCGATCTGCGGGATCGCGGCCAGCAGGACGGGCAGGTTGTCGAGCGTCAGGTCGTGGCCGGCGTTGAGCTTGAGGCCGAGCGCGGTGGCTCGGTTGGCGGCTTTGACGAAGCGGTCGAGCGTGGCGAGGTAGTCGCCGGTCGCGAAGGCCGACGCGTACGGCTCGGTGTACAGCTCGACGCGGTCGGCGCCGGTGTCGGCGGCACGTTCGATCTGCTGCGGGTTGGCGTCGATGAAAAGGCTCACCCGGCAGCCGATGCGCTTCAGCTCGCCCACGATGCCGGTCACGCGCGTCAGCGTCGCGGTTCGGCCGACGTCGCTCAGGAAGTCCCAGCCGTGGTCGCTCGTGTTCTGGCCCGGCGCGTCGGGCACGAGCGTGCACTGCGTGGGCACCGTCGTTCGACAGTGCTTGAGGTACTTGCCCTCGAACGGATTGCCCTCGATGTTGAATTCGACGCCGGCGTGCTTGCAGAGGTCGGCGATGGGCTGCACGTCGGCCGCGCGGATGTGCCGCTCGTCGGGTCGCGGGTGGACGGTGATGCCGGCCGCGCCCGAGTCGAGCGCGACGCGTGACAGCTTGAGCAGGTCCGGGTAGCCCACGTGCCGCGTGTTCCGCAGCGTGGCGATTTTGTTGATGTTGAGGGAGAAGGAAGTCATGGGAAGGCAGGAAAGAAGAAGCAGGGTCGAATCCACGCCTACGCGGCGTGTCAGAAGAACGTAGCATGAGCGTCTCGCTCATGCCCACGCTGCTGAGGCATGAGCGAGACGCTCATGCTACGAAACCGGGGCTGACCGCTTGTGAGTGTAGTCCATTGACTTCGTCGATATCTCACGCGCGAAGCGACTCGTCCGCTAACACCTGCTCAATGATCTCGCGTGGACACCCGATGTCCGCCACGACGATTTCGCCGGTGTAGTCGTGGCTGGTGGGGTTGGCGAAGCCGATTTTCTCTGCGACGAACGTGACGGTTTGGGCGGCCCGCACGCAGGCGCGGCCGAGGGGTTGGCCGGCGTCGCAGTCGAGGCCGCTGGGGAGGTCGACGGCCAGCACGGGCGCGCCGTTGGTGGAGATGCGTTCGATCATCTCGGCCGCGAAGTCGCGCGGGGCGGCGTTCAAACCGGTCCCGAAGACCGCGTCGATGATCAGGTCCACGTCGGCATCGAGCGTCTGCACCCGCGCGGGCAGCTTCGGGATGCCCATGGCGCTCGCGACGCGCCAGTTGGTGAGGGCGTCGCCGGTCAGTTCGTCGGGCGACTTCACGGGCAGCAGGGCGACGCGCTGGCCGAGGTTGTGCAGGTGGCGGGCGGCGGCGTAACCGTCACCGCCGTTGTTGCCGCCGCCGCAGACGATCAGCACAGTCCGGCCGGCGCCGGCAAGCATCTCGTTGGCAGCGTGGGCGACGGCGCGGGCGGCGTTCTCCATCAGCACGATGCCGGGCAGGCCGTACTTGGAGATCGCGATCGCGTCCACGGCGCGGACTTGCTTGCGGGTCAGGCGGATCATCTTCCGAACAAGACTTCCCGATTTCACAAAACGAGTCAATCGGTGTTCATTCCGGACAGCGGCTTGACGGGTGGCGGCAGAGTCCGACGATTTGCATCTCATCAATCTCTCGGAGGACATCCCCATGGCCAAGAAGAAAGTGATCCAACTCATCGCCAGCGGCGACCTGCGTCTGAGCGCCAACCAGAAGTGCTGGGCCGCCCAGGCCGCGATGGAGGCGGATTTGAAGAAGGCGGTCGAGGCCGAGGGGTACGAGCTCGTCCGCTGTCATCCGTACAAGGCCGACCAGAAGCACGGCTTCATCGCCAGCCAGAAGGAAGGGATGGAAGTCTTCCGCACCGGTGTCGATCCGAAGCTGCCGATCATCGTGGCCGAAGCGGTGTGGCAGTACTCGCACCACGTGCTGGCGGGACTGATCAGTCACAAGGCGCCGATCCTGACGGCCGCCAACTGGTCGGGCACCTGGCCGGGCCTGGTCGGCATGCTGAACCTGAACGGTTCGCTCACGAAGGCGGGCGTCGAGTACAGCACCATCTGGAGCGAGAAGTTCGACGACAAGTATTTCAAGAAGAGCCTCCAGAGCTGGCTGAAGAAGGGGAAGATCAAGCACGACACCAGCCACGTTACATCACTGAAGGACGTGAAGGTCCCGGGCAAGCTGAAGAAGCTGGGCGACTCGCTCGCGGCCGCGCTACAGAAGAGCAAGGCGATCATGGGCGTGTTCGATGAAGGCTGCATGGGCATGTACAACGCGATCCTGCCCGACGAACTGCTGAATTCGACGGGCGTCTTCAAGGAGCGTCTCTCGCAGTCGGCCCTCTACTACGAAAGCACGCAGGTCAGCGACGCCGACGCGAAGGCCGTCTACGAGTGGTACAAGCGCAAGGGCGTGAAGTTCGTCCTCGGCTCGAACGAGGAGAGCGAACTCACCGAGAAGCAGGTGCTGCTCCAGTGCAAGATGTACATCGCGGCGCTGCGCATCGCCGACGACTTCGGCTGCGCGACGATCGGCATCCAGTACCAGCAGGGCCTGAAGGATCTGCTCCCGGCAAGCGATCTTGTCGAAGGCACGCTGAACAACGCCGACCGCCCGCCCGTGAAGAGCCGCGACGGCAAGCGGGTGCTCTACGCGAACGAACCGCTGCCGCACTTCAACGAAGTCGACGAATGCGCCGGCCTTGACGGGCTGATGACCTACCAGGTGCACAAGGCGCTGGGCCAGCCGGTCGAGAACACGCTGCACGACCTCCGCTGGGGCGACGAGGACAAGTCGGGCACGACATCGGACTACGTGTGGGTGTTCCTCATCAGCGGCAGCGCGCCGCCCGCGCATTTTGTCAACGGCTGGGCCGGCGCGAGCAGCGAGCGTCAGCCGGCGATGTATTTCCGCCTGGGCGGCGGAACGCTGAAGGGCATCAGCAAGCCGGGCGAGATCGTCTGGAGCCGCATCTACGTGGAAGACGGCAAGCTGAAGATGGACCTCGGCCGAGGCGGCGTCGTCAAGCTGCCCGAAGCCGAGACGGATCGCCGCTGGAAGGAAACCACGCCGCCCTGGCCGATCATGCACGCGGTCACGTACGGCGTCTCACGCGACCAGATGATGGCGCAGCACAAGAGCAACCACATCCAGTGCGTCTACGCCAGCAGCGCGGATGAAGCGGATGCCGCGATGCTCGTGAAAGCGCAGATGGCCTCAAGCCTGGGCATGGCCGTGCACCTGTGCGGCACGCGGAAGAATGGGAAGGGGTGGTGAGGGGCGGAGGAGAAGAGGAAAGAGAGAAGAAGATAGAGGATAGCGGGAGGCGATGGTTCGCTTCTCGCTATCCTCTTCTCTCTTTCCCTCACCTCGTCGCCCGCAGCGTCACATCGATCCGGCGGTAGATGATCTCCGTCCGGCCGCGATAGCCGCTGTCGGCGGCCACCATCAGGTTCATTGAGCCGTCCGAGCCGCTGGTCACCGGGAAGACGTGAATCTGGCTCTTGGTCAGCTTCACGAACGGGCGGACGGACGGGTCCTGCGGATCGGTCAGGCCGTTCGCGAGATCGCCCAGGACGGTGGCGCTGGCGCCGGACGTGGACTGGTCGCCGATGTCGACGTTGAGGTCGTGATTGTCGCCCGACGTGGCCGGCACGTCGCTGCTCGCGCCGACTTTGAGCGTGACGCCTTCGCCCTCGGCGCCGCCGCTGTTGATGGCGTTGGTGGGGGCGCTGGAGGCGTACTGAACGGTGTAGTCGACGGTGTACGCGGTGTCGGCCAGCACGCCGTCGCGCCGGGCGAGGCCGCGGGTCATGTACATGATCAGGCGGTCGCCGTTGCTGGTGCCGGCCATGTAGTAGCCCTTGCCGCCGATGTTGGTCGGGTTGTCCTGCTCCTGGGCGACGGGCGAATCGAGTTCGGTGATGTCGGTGTTGTTGTAGTCCGCGAAGCCGCCTGCCCAGCCCTGTTCGTCGCGGTTGAAGTCGTAGGTGATGTGGGTGACGAGCGAGTCGACGCCGGCCCCGTCGTCGATGTTGGGGGTCTTACCGAAGCGGACGCGGTCGAACTCCAGCCGGTCGGCGCCGTCGCCGGTGGAGATGTTCACCTGCCGGTCGAAGCGGGTGCTGACGAGATTGACGATGTCCCGGCCGGCGCCGGTGACGATGCGGCTCTTGTCGCCGCCGATGCTGGTGTTGGTCAGATCGACCTTCGCGTTGCCTTCCAGGTCGTCCAGCAGCATTCGGCCCGAGATGGTCAGGTTGTCGGTGGTGATTTCCTGGTCGTCGGCGCCGAGGTCGATCGCAACCGAGCCTTCGACGGTCGAATCACGCAGCAGGGCCGAACCATCGCCGGAGCGTTGGTTCAGACTGAAGCCGCGGACGACGGTGGAGTTGCTGAGGTCGAGGCTGAGCGACTTGTTCGTGTTGATGGTGAGCCCGCCCGCGAGGGTGCAATCGGTGACGGTCAGGACGCTGGCGTCAGCGTCGTTGAGTTTGAAGACCAGCGCCCGGCGTCCGCCGAGGATGACCTTGCGCGAGGTGTCGCCACCAAAGGTGGTGTCGACCCGGCTGAAGACGCGGACGGCCCCGTCACCGGCGGGTTCGACGGCAATGTAGGCCGGATCGCCGGCGGTGGCCTCGAACATCGCGAACTTATCGGTGCGCGTGTAGGTCAGATCGGTGGCGAGATAGGCACGCGGTTCGAGGGCAGTGCAGCAAGCAGGACGCGAGGACGCCGCGAACGGACGGCGACGGACAGGCTGGAACACGGGGACGGACTCCTGTGAGGCAACGATGAACAACCGCGAGGATACAGACAAGTGTTGCGGCGTCCACTTCCGTAGACGCCGGAGGCGCGGGTGGGGTTTCGGAGGAGGGGGAAGGGTTCAGTGGTTCAGTCGTTATGTGGTTCGGTGGCGAGTTGCCAGCGGCTTGAACCTGACGGTTGCGCAGCCACGCGGACCACAGAGCCACTTCACCACCCAACCGCCTCACCGTCCTTCCGACTATCGGCCCAAAGAAAAACTGCGAATTCGCCGCTCGCGGGCGGTGGTTCCGATTGACATCTGCGCAGGGTTGATACGATCACGCGCACACAAAGACTCGCGCGCGTCGTACGGAAGGGGATGCTTCTCGACGCAAGCGAGGGAGGCTCCGCCCACGATGACGCAGACCGCCGATCCCGTCGGCCCATCCGCCGGTCCGAATTCGCCCAACGGCTCGCCCGAGCACGCGCCGGGCCACCGCAGCATCCCCAATGGCAACGGCAGCAATGGCCACAGTTTGCCGAAGTCGGGCCGGCCCTGGACGGTCGAAGACTCCGCCGCGCTCTACGGCATCCGCAACTGGGGCCAAGGCTATTTCGGCGTCAACGACAAGGGGCACGTCGTCGTCCATCCCACCGCCGACCCGGCCCGCAGCATCGACCTCAAGCAACTCGTCGACGACCTGCGCGGCCGCGACGTGCAGGTGCCGATCCTCATTCGCTTTACGGACATCCTGGCCAACCGCGTCGGCAAGATCCACGAGAGCTTCCAGAACGCCATCCGGGAGATGAACTACAACGGCCGGTACCGCTGCGTTTACCCCATCAAGGTGAACCAGCAGAAGCACGTTGTGGAAGAGATCCACGAGATCGGCAAGAAGTACGGCTTCGGCCTGGAAGCGGGCAGCAAGCCGGAACTGATCGCCGTCATGGCGATCGTGGACAACGACGACACGCCGATCATCTGCAACGGCTTCAAGGACGACGAGTTCATCGAAGCGGTCATTCTGGCTGCGAAGATCGGGCGGACGGTCATCCCGGTCGTCGAGAAGTTCAGCGAGCTTGAGCTGATCGTGAAGTACGCCAAGCAGCACAACGTGCGCCCGAAGATCGGCGTGCGCGTGAAGCTGTCGGCCAAGGGCGCGGGCCGGTGGGAAAGCTCGGGCGGCGCCCGCAGCAAGTTCGGCCTGTTCGTGAGCGAGATCCTGAAGGCGCTCGAATACCTCCGCGCCGAAGGCATGGGCGATTGCCTGTCGCTGCTGCACTTCCACATCGGCAGTCAGGTCAACAACATCCGCAACATCAAGGCGGCCATCATCGAACTGAGCCGCGTCTACACCGAGCTTCAGCGCCTCGGTGCCGGCCTGGAATACATCGACGTCGGCGGCGGGCTGGGCGTGGACTACGACGGCTCGAAGACCAACTTCGAATCGTCCATCAACTACGGCCTCCAGGAATACGCCAACGACATCGTCTACCACATCAAGGAAGTCTGCGACTCGGCCAAGGTGCCGCATCCGACCATCATCAGCGAGTCGGGCCGGGCCATGGTGGCGTACCACAGCGTACTGGTCTTCAACGTGATCGGCTGGAGCGGCTTCACCCGCTTCAACCTGCCGGAAGCCCTCGACGCCGACGCCCGTGCCAAGATGCCGGCCCCAGTGGTCACGCTGTTCGACAACTACAAAGACGTCAACGAGCAGAACTTCACCGAGTGCTACCACGACGCGCAGGTGGCCCGTGACGCCGTGCTGAACCTGTTCAGCCTTGGCTACTGCTCGCTGGAACACCGAAGTCTGGCTGAGGAGTTGTTCTACGGAACCTGCTTCCGCATCCTCCAGATCGTCCGCAAGCTGCCCTACGTGCCGGAAGAGTTCGCGGGCCTGGAGACGACGCTCTCGGATACCTACTTCTGCAACCTGAGCATTTTCCAGAGCATGCCCGACAGCTGGGCGATCGATCAACTGTTCCCGATCCTGCCCATCCATCGGTTGGACGAAGAACCCAACTGCCGCGGCGTGCTGGCCGACATCACCTGCGATTCTGACGGCAAGATCGACCATTTCATCGATCGCCGGGACGTGAAGAGCGTGCTCGAACTGCATCCGTACAAGCACGACGACTACCTGATCGGTGCGTTCCTCGTCGGCGCGTATCAGGAGATTCTGGGCGATCTGCACAACCTGCTGGGGGACACGAACGCCGTCCACGTCAGCTTCGACGAAAACGGGCAGGTGTGTGTTGACGAGGTCGTCGAAGGCGACAGCGTCAAGGAAGTGCTGAGCTACGTGCAGTTCAACACGGACGAGCTGCTGCGGCAGATGCGCAAGACGATCGACAAGGCCCTGCGCGAGAACAAGATCAACATCGACGAGAGCCGCACGCTGTTGCGGTTCTATGAACAGGGGCTGGAAGGGTACACCTACCTCGAGTGACGGTCTGCGATTTCTGATTTCCGATTGCCCATTTCCCATTGCCGATGGCGGAAATTGGAAATTGGAAATTGGAAATGGGACAGTGCGCCCGTGTCGCCTTCCGACTTCGAAACCTGGCTGAAGAACCCCGCCCGGCCGCCGCTGGTCATGGGCGTGCTCAACGTGACGCCCGATAGCTTTTCGGACGGCGGAAAGTACGTGTCGGTGGAAGGCGCCGTCTGGGCGGCCGAGGAGATGGTCCGGCAGGGGGCCAGCCTGATCGACGTCGGCGGCGAATCGACCCGGCCGGGCGCGGAGCCGGTGTCCGTCGATGAACAAATCCGACGCGTCGTGCCGGTGATCGAAGCGATCCGTCACCTTCCGATCGTCGTCAGCGTCGACACGACCTCCGCACAAGTTGCGGCCGCAGCACTTGATGCGGGCGTGGGACTACTCAACGACATCTCGGCCGGCCAGTTCGACCCGGGCTACTTGCCGCTCGCGGCGTCGCGTCAGGTTCCCGCCGTCCTCATGCACATGCAGGGCGACCCGAAAACAATGCAGGTGGCCCCGACCTACTCGGACGTCGTCGAAGACGTCCGGCGGTTCCTGCTCGAACGCGCCAAGACCGCCCTCGACGCGGGCGTGGCCCGGCATCGCATCCTGCTCGATGTCGGTATCGGTTTCGGCAAGACTGTCGAGCACAACCTGCGGCTGCTGCGGGAGCTTTCCGTCTACCGGCTTGACCGGTTTTCGCTGCTGATGGGCACAAGCCGGAAGGGCTTTATCGGCAAGGTCACCGGCGTCGAACGGGCCGAAGACCGCGTGCACGGGACGATGGCGACGGTCGCGTGGGGCGTGGCTAACGGCGCGAGCATCGTGCGTGTCCATGACGTCGGACCGGCCGTGCAGACGATTCGCATGATCCGCGCGATTCAGACGACGCCGACTTCAAACCGCAAGTAGTTTGAGCGAACTTTGGCCGATATAGTGTGTGCATACGAGGGTGCGCGGCGGTTTTCGCTTTTGCAGATCCACCTCCCACCGCCTTGCTGAGCGTTTCTCATGCTGGCCGACGGGCTGTTCAACAACATCGAAGGATTCCAGCGGGCGCTGCGGTTCTACCCGGCGTGGCAGATCGCGCTGGAGCTCTTCCTCATCGGCGCCGTCGTCTTCTGGGTCATCCGCTTCCTGCAAGGCACACGCGGCCAGCGTCTGCTCAAGGGCATCGTGTTGGTGCTCATCGGGCTCTACATCGTCGTGAGCCTGCTCCGCAACTCCGGCTTCGGCGTCATCGCTTTCCTGTACGACAAGCTGCTGCTCGTCGCGTCGGCCGCGATCGTGGTCGTGTTCCAACCCGAGCTGCGCCGGGCGCTCATGCGTCTGGGCGAAACCCGCTTCTTCCGCCCGAGCCTGATCCAGATCGATCACGACGTGGACGAACTCGTCCAGAGCGCCATCTACAACTCCAAGCGCAAGGTCGGCATGCTGGTGGCGATCGAACGCGAGGTGGGCCTGGGCGGCTTCGCCGAAGGCGCGGTGAAGATCGATGCCGAGTTGAGTTCGTCGCTGCTGAACACAATTTTCTTCCCGGACACGCCGCTGCACGACCTGGGCGTGGTCGTCAGCAACGGACGCGTCGCGTACGCCGGCGTGCAGTTCCCCCTGGCCGATGCGGGCGAACTCGAACGCGAACTCGGTTCGCGTCACCGTGCCGCGGTCGGTATGAGCCAGGAAACCGACGCGGTCGTGCTCGTCGTTTCGGAGGAGACCGGCGACATCAGCATCGCCGAGCGCGGCGTGCTGATCCGCAAACTGACGCCCGAAGCCCTGAGCGACTTCCTCGGCGAAATGCTCGGCGGCACCGGCGTGCCGATGAAACCGAAAGACGACGATCCCGGCGCCACACGAGAAGCCGCCTAACATTTAGCTGCGGTGCGAGCACCGCGTTCTGTTCCACAGACGTGAATCTGGAATGCCGACCGACCCGATCAAGCCCGTCCCGACCCGCACGCAGCTGGCCACCGCGCCGACGGTCCTGCTGACGCCAGCGGCCGTCTCGCGCAGGCCGCTGGCGCCGCGGTCTAGGCTGCGCCGGTTCTTCGCGGCCGAGCATCTGCGCGACCTCGGCGGCACGCTGGCCATCGTCATCCCGCTCACCGTCCTCATCTGGATCTGGGCGGAACGCGAACAGGTCAAGACGGAACGCTTCCAGATCGAACTCGTCCCTGTCGGCGACGCCAAGCAGTTCGCCCGCGTGACCAAGCCGGATGACGGCATCGTCAGTGTGACGCTCAGCGGCCCCTCGGCGGGCATGGAGCAGTTCACACAGGTTCTCAAGTCGGCCCGGAACCAGATCTCGGTCAATGTGCCGAAAGTCAACGCGAGCGAAGGCCCGCAGAAGACCGTCACGAACGTGCTCGATCTGCTCAGCAACGCACGGCAACTCACCGAATCGGGCCTGTCGCTGAACAGTCGAGAAGCGCGCGACACCAGCGTTACCTTCGAGGTCGATCAGATCGTTGAGCGTGAAGTGGAAGTGGCGCTGCCGCCAAACCTCGCGGGCAGCCTCCAGGCGGTGGTCGATCCGACGACGGTCACGCTGCGTGGCCCCCGGTTGCAACTCGCCGAACTCAGGCCCGACGACCGCGTCGAACTACGTCTTCCGAACGCTCAGGCCATCGTCGCCAATCTCGCGCCCGGCGCGAAGTCCGATCTGCGCGACGTCACGGTCGTCATCCCCAACGCCGTTGCGCAGCGGCTCGGCAAGGATGTCGCGTTGGTCCAGAACACCGTCGGCCGTGTCGTCGTCTCGGCCCCGCAGACACAGACCAAGTCGATCGAACTGGCCCGCGCGGTGCCGCTCGACATCAGCATGCCGCAGCAGTTGCTCGTCGAGCGGATTCGCAGTCGCAAGCCGGAGATCGTGTTCACGCCGAATCTGCTTCAGGGCGTGAAAGTCAAAGGCCCGGCCGACGCGATCGCGCCGCTGGAACTGCCCGACGCGAAAGTGATTGCTCGTGTGTCGTTGCCGCGCGAACTGCTCGATCGCCTCGACCGCGGCGAAACGCTCGACGTGCCGGCCGACGTCGTCCTGCCCAAGGGCGTCACCGTCGACGGCCCGACGCCGACCGTGAAGGTCTCGCTCGAACCGACGGGCCTCGGCGGGGCGGCCGACGTCCGCTGAACGTGCCTGCCGCTTCGATCCGACAAAACGGCCCATATTCCCGGACCTGAGCCGACGAATCGGTTTCATGCCTGACGGATCAGGGAAACACGCTTGGTGTTCGCGCGGGCCGCTCGCTACCTTCGCTCGCGATGGCACGGATCCTTGTCGCAGTCAGCACCGCCTGGGCCGCCCAGCGCCTTATCGCGCCCGTGGCGGACTTGGCCAAGCGCATGTCCGCCACGGTGATCGTCGCCCACGTCTCCCGCCCGAGTGGCGGCCAACTGCGCGAGCAGGAACAAACCGACGGCGAGCAATCCGTCAGCACGCTGGCCGACGCGCTGGCGGCGCAGAACGTCGAAGTGGAAACGCTGCTGACCTTCGCCGACGACATCGCCCGAGCGATCGTCAACACGGCTATTGAACGCGAGGCCACGCTCATCGTGCTCGGTCTGACCGGGCGGAACATCTTCAGCCGCTTGATCGCCGGGAACGTGCCGGTGGAACTGATCCGCGAGACGAAAGTGCCCGTGTTGCTGATCCCGCCGGACTGGGACAAGGCGTTCTGAATGATTCGCCTCTTCGTGGCGAACCTGCTGGCGCATCGCAAATCGAAAGACTTCCCGATAGAACTATCGGACGTCATGGACGATTCAGTCATTCTCGTGACCGGTGCGGCCGGGTTTGTCGGGTCGCGGCTGGCCAAGCGTCTGCTTTCGACGGGGCATTGCGTCGTCGGCATCGACAACCTGCACGACTACTACTCGCTCGATCTCAAGCAGAACAACCTGAAGGACCTCCGTAGCGAGGACGGCTTCACGTTCATCGAGATGGACATCCGCGAGCCGGTCGACGTCAGCCGTCTGTTTGATGATTACAAGATCGCCAAGGTCGCGCACCTGGCCGCGATGGCGGCGGTTCGGTACAGCGCGAAGTATCCGCTCATCTACGGCACCGTGAACGTGCAGGGCACCGCGAATTTGCTCGATGCCGCGCGACAGCACGGCAATCCGCCTTGCGTGCTCGCCAGCACCGGCAGTGTCTACGGCGCCGACACGCCCGTGCCGTTCAAGGAAGACGCCGCCGCCGCACATCCGCTCGCGCCGTACCCGGCCAGCAAGCGCGCGATGGAACTCTTCGCGCACGCGTTCAACCACCTGTACAAGCTCGACGTGACCATCCTGCGTTTCTTCAACGTCTACGGACCGCACGGTCGGCCGGACATGATGCCGTGGCAATGGACGCGGCAGATTCTCGCGGGCGAGCCGCTCACGCTCTACGGCGCGGGCAAACTGAAACGCGACTGGACCTTCATCGACGACATCCTTGCCGGCTTCACGGCCGCACTGGAGAAGCCGATGGGTTTCGAGATCATGAACCTCGGCTGCGCGAACCCGGTGGAGAATATCGAGTTCGTCCACACGCTCGAGCGGCTGCTGGAGAAGAAGGCCCAGATCATCGACACGCCCACCCCCGCCAGCGAACCGCCGTTCACGTACGCCGACGTGAGCAGGGCGAAACGCCTGCTCGGTTACGAACCCAAGGTGAACGTCGCGGAGGGCCTGCGGCGATTCATCGACTGGCTTCGTGCGAACAGGCTGATGGAAGGATTGAGCTGAACAATCCGGATGTAGCAGGAGCGTCCCGCTCACGCATTCAAAAGGCAGGAGCGAGACGCTCATGCTACGGATATGTCAGCGTTCAACGCGACAAACGCGGTGCAGTCGCATCGTGAACGCGTTCCTCGCACCCGATCGTTGTCAGGGCCAGTGCTGTCAGCACGCACAGGATCATGAGCTTCTTCATGGTCGTTCCTTCCTTGGATTCGTTCACGGCCACAGCGCCAAGCCTTCGAGGCCGGCGGTTTCGGGTAGACCGCAGATGAGGTTGGCGTTCTGAACCGCTTGGCCGGCTGCGCCTTTGCCGAGGTTGTCGATGGCGCCGATCGCCATGACCAGGTTCCGCG
Source organism: Tepidisphaeraceae bacterium (assembly GCA_047600945.1). Classification (GTDB taxonomy): domain Bacteria; phylum Planctomycetota; class Phycisphaerae; order Tepidisphaerales; family Tepidisphaeraceae; genus JASGKC01. The sequence goes on from JASGKC010000001.1 coordinate 1,854,661, forward strand.
CCGGGTCGGCCGCGTAGCTCACGAAGGCGAGGTTCGAGCCGGTGGCCCACTTCGTGTGTGGGGCGGCGTTCGTCACGCGAACGAACGCGCGATCCTTGTAGAACGCGCGGGCCGCTTCGAGGCATTGGTCGGTGGTCGCTTTGCCGCGGCAGTAGATCGTTGCGAGAATGCCGCGCGTCATCGGGATCAGGTGCGGCGTGAAGACGAGGCCGCTTTCCGAACCGGCGATCGTGCGGATCGTCGACGCGATTTCGGGCATGTGCGTGTGCTTCAGTAGGCCGTACGCGGCGACGTCTTCGTTCACTTCGGCGTAGCCGAACTTGCTGTCGCCGCCGCCTCGGCCTGCGCCGCTGACGCCGGACTTGGCGTCGATCACGATGTTCGCCGGCTCGATCAGCTTGTTCGCCAGCAGCGGGGCGAGCGCCGTCAGGCTCGCGGCCGGGTAGCAACCCGGGTTCGCGATGCGCGTCTGCCCCTTGATCTTGTCCGGCCACACGTCGGCCAGGCCATACGTCCAGCCTTCGACGTAGCGGTGATCGCCGCCGATGTCGATGATCTTCGTCGCGGCCGGCACCTTCGCGAGCGCCGACTTCGATTCACCCGTCGGCAACGACGCAAACAGAATGTCCAGCGCCGGCAGCTTCTCCGGATCGAACTTCTCGATGACGAGGTTGGCCAGCTTGCCGCTCAGGCCCGGATAGCGCTCGACCAGCTTCTGTCCCGCCGACGATTCGCCGGCGGCGTACGCAACTTCAAAGTTCGGGTGGGCCGCGCACAGCCGCAGCGCCTCGCCGCCGCCGTACCCGCTGATGCCCACGATGCCGACACGAAACTTGCTCATGGTGTGAGTGTATGCGCTACAGACGGCAACGCCACCAAGTCACGAAGGCACGAAGAAGAACACGAAGAAAACGTGGAGCTGGGCCGGCCCGAGATGACGAAGTCACGCGTCGTCAGCTGAGCGGAGCGAAGCATCTGGCGCCAATCAACCGTCGCGCGACTTCGCTCGGCGCCAGACCCTTCGCTGCGCTCAGGGTGACGGTGTTTCTCTATCTCGCCACTCTTCGTGTTCCCCTTCGTGCCTTCGCGTCGTTGCCGCATTCATTCCGCCGCCAGCGCCACTAGCTCCGCAGCGCGTTGTCGAATCCAGATGACTTTTCGTCGCACCATCGTCATGAACGCCACGCCATCGAATTTGCTGAAGTGGCCGGTCTGCAAGATCGGGATCACAGCCTCGGCGATCATCGATTCGATCATCAGCCACGGCACTGCGTCGAGTTCCGCCTGGCTCAGCAAAACGACGGTGTCGTAGCCCCGCAGAAAACGCTTGAAGCGACTCTCATCGAGATAGTCTGGCCACTGGCTTACGTCCTCGTCGCTGCGGACGATGCTGAACTGCAACGCGCCGTTGGCCACGTCGATCACGCGCGGCAGCACCCGGGCGGAGTCGTAGTCGATCACCGCGACGATCTTGCCGTCGCGGAACAGCATGTTTCCCGGGTGCCAGTCCGCGTGCACAATTTGCAGCGGCCAGCCCGAGAGGCCCAGGCCTTCGACCTTCAACGCCGCGTCGTGGTAGGCGACGATCAGGTACTCGCACACCTGCTTGAACTCGCCCGAGCGCGTGCCCGCGATCGACTTCAGCCCTTGCTCGACGGCGTACGCGTTGTGGAAGCTCGCGCCGGGCGGCGCACCGTCGGTCGGGAAATTTTCCAGCAGCTTGTGGTACAGCGCCAGCACCCGGCCCGACTCGAAGGTCGATTCGAGCGTCATCGGGTAACCCTGGCCGGGGATGAACTCGAACAGCTCGTAGATCAGCCCGTTGAGCTGAAGCATGGAGTTGTTGTCGTTCCGCGTGCCGATCAGGTGAGGCAGGGGATACTGCTGCTGCGCGAGATGCAGCTGAATGTGATGCGCGAAGGCGACTTTTTTCGCGTCATCACGTCCGCGGGCGCGACGCTTGAGCAGGAATTGGCCGTGCTCGGCGTCGATGTAGAGTTTCGGGGCCTTGCGGCTGCCGCGCGGGAACTCGCGCAGCTCGCGGATGATGCCCACGTCGAAGTGCGACATTACGATCGCCAGTTCTTCCGCGCCGAACTTCTCGCGACCGCCCTGGGCAGGCTGCGCCTGCGAGCCGCCTGAGCTGGTGGTGAAGTGGGTGTTGGAGAGGGCGGGGTTGCTCACGCGTGGACGGACGGTGTTTAAGGAGATGCTCGACCTTGATGGGTACCACGGCTAGAGAGTACGCAAGCCGTAGCACCCGAAACACGTTCGACGCACCATCGACTCGAGCATAGCGGGTCACGGGCGTCGTTCTCTCGGGTCATCCTCTATCCTCTCTGCCTCCAAGACTCAACTCGCCGCACGTCCCGCCTGTAGCAGACCGAGCGGTTCGCGGCGGCTGGTCGTGATCGCGGGCCAGGCGCTCATCGCCAAGGCGAGCAGCAGCACTGCGACCGAGCCCAGGATCATCACGTCCCATGGAATGACCATCGGCGGTTCGAAGCCGACGATTTCCGCGTAGAACGCCCGTGCGTTCACGCTCAGGATGACGCCGCCGAGCAAGCCGAGGGCCACGCCGCAGGCGCCGAGCAGCAGGCCTTCGATCAGGACGAGTCGAAGCAACTGGCTGCTGGTTAGCCCAATCGAGCGGAGCACGCCGAACTGCCACTGCCGCGACCGCACGCCGGCGATGACCGCGTTGCCCACCCCCAGCGACGCCACCAGCATGGCCGACCACGCGATCAGGCTCATGAAGCCCAGGATCCGGCCGAACGTGTCGACGAGGTTGTCGCGGAACTCGCGCACGTCGATCACGGTCAGCCCGAGCACGTTCACGCGCTCCTGGAGCTGCTTCTGAATGACTTTCGAGTTGATGCCCTTGTCGAGGTCGGCCGCGATGAGCCGCGCGTTGTACTGGTTGAAGTCGCGCTCAATGTCGTAGGTCGTGCCGAAGACCGCGAACGCCGTCTGCGCCTCGACGCGGTTGGGCAGGTCGAACGCGTTGATGATGACGTCCACGCCCGGCGACCAGACGACGCCCACGATGGTGTACTCGAAGTGATCGTGCCCGACGCCCATCGACTGTAGCGGCATGATGTCGCCGACGGTGAGGCCTTTCAGACGCATCACTTCGTTCGTCACCAGCAGATACCGGCCGCGCTCGATGCGCTGGACGGCGTCGGGCATCAGTGTGCGGTGATCGCCTTTGAGGGTGGTGAATTCGATGGGCGCGGGCAGCTTACCGGCGGATGCGTCGAACGACTCGATCGACTGGACATCGATCGTGCCGTGCAGGACCGAGCCGTCGGCGAGCGTCACGCGGCGGCCGCTGACGAGCATGCGCCGCGCGTCGTCGACATTGCCGGCGCGGAAATCGAGGTCCATCATTTCCAGCAGCAGGGCCGGGTCGGTGGCGACAAACATCGTCCGCTGCGGCGTCCGCACCCATGAGGCGAGTTCGAAGAAGTTGTCGCCCAGACCGGGGATGGTCACGCGAATCGGCAGCACCCGCTGCGGCTTGACGCCCGGCGTGTTGCGAACGATGTCGAGTTGCTTATTCTCCAGCGTGCCCATGCCAGCGTTCACGAAGAGGAACACATCGGGGAAACGTGTGGGAATGCGCCACGCCTGGAGCGTCGATCGACCCTGCGCGTTCATGACAACCAGAACGGTCAACCCGACCATCAGCGCGGCCGCCGTGCCGGCGGCGCGCCAGCTCGATCCGCTTAGTTGCTGGCGAAGCAGTTCCACACGCGTCTTCGTCACCATCGCCAGCACACGACCGAGCAGCTTCTCGACGATCAGCACGACCGTCGGCGCGATCAGGAACAGGCCGATCATCAAGCAGGGCACGGTTAGCGCGAACCGCACATAGACCATCACCTCGTGCCCGTGCTCCGCGAGGTAAGCGCTGCCGATGCGTCGGCCGAGGTCGTCGAGCGGGCAGAAGACGACAATTGTGTCGAGACTCGTGAGGATCGCGCCCGCCACCAGCGAACGAATCGGGAAACGGGCCTTCGGCGTGTTCGCCTGATGCGTCATCGCTTCGAGCGGGCTTGCCCGACTCGCGATGATAGCCGGGATCAGGCTCGCCAGCAGCGCCGCGCCGGTGCACGAGAACGCCGCCCAGAGCATGCCCAGGCCGTCGAGCGCGACGCCTTCGGTGAACATGCCGGGCGCGATCACCGCCAGCGCGTGAATCATGCCGATGCCGAGAGGCAGGCCGATCACCACGCCCAGCACGGCCAGCGTCAGCGCCTCGATCACCACCAGCAGCGCCACCTGAAGCCGCGTCGCACCGACGGCGCGCAGCATCGCCAGTTGTCGGCGTCGCTCGGCCACGCCCATCGACAGCGTGCTGAAGATGATGAAGCCCGCCGCCAGGATGGAAATGCTGCTGGCCCACACGCTGACGATCCGCATGCCGCGCAGGTTGGCGTCGAGCTTGTCGCGGCTTTCGCGTTTCGATTCGATCTCAATGTCCCGGCCGTATTGCTTCAACCGGGACTGCCAGTCCATGATGAACATCTTGTCGAACGCGTCAGGCTTGAACTCGCCGCGGATGCGATCGAAGCCGGCCGGGTCTTGGGGATCGATGAAAGATTGCAGGCGGTCCAGCGGCACGAACGCCGACATGAAAAGCCCGCCGATGATCGTCGGCACTTTCACGACGCCGGACACTTTCACTTCGAGCACGCCGGACTGGCCGGGGAACCGGAGTGTATCGCCCACTTTCAGGTCGAGTTTCCCGGCAAGGTTCGAGTCGACGACGATGCTGTCGCGCTCGCCCGGCCCGAACCACCGGCCGCCGATCGGACGCATGACCTTCACGTAGCTGTCGACGGCCGGGTTGATCCCGAACAGCGTGACCGACGGGATATTGAACAGGATGCCGCCGTCCTCGCGGATCGGGTGCGTGTCGCGCTGAATCCGACCGTACGCGTCACGGACGCGCGGGTCCTTCTTCAGTTCGTCGACAATCGCCTGCGACAGCCCCGGCTTGAGTCCCTGGATCGGCCGATCGATCTCGAAGTCGACCGAGCCGAGATACGCCATCGTGAACGACCGGATCATCCGGTCGAGCGACGCGAAGCCGCTGGTGATGCTGACCACCAGCGACACCGCCAGCGCCGTCGCCGTCACCGCCAGGGCGAGGCGAATCCGATGCGCGCGGAGGTTGGCGAGGGCGAGCTTGAACAGCATTGCGAATTGCGATTTTCAAATTGCGAAATGAAAACGGTCGAGTGCGCATTTCAATTCGAAATTCGCAATCGGCAATTCGCAATTCCTACCGAATCGCCTCCTGGTACATCGCCGCCAGTTCCAGGCTCTTTTCGGGGCCGCCGGTCGTGAAGCGTTTGAGCAGCTTGCCGTCCTTCAGCACGGCCACCTCGTGCGCGTACGCGGCCACGGTCGGCTCGTGCGTGACCATCACGATCGTCTTGCCCTGATTCACGGAAAGATCGCGCAGCAGTTCGCATACGGCCCGGCTGTTGGCGCTGTCGAGGTTGCCGGTCGGTTCGTCGGCGAGGATGACGGCGGGGTCGGTCACGAGCGCCCGGCCGATCGCGACGCGCTGTTGCTCGCCGCCGCTCAGGCCATCGGGGCGATGTGAGCCGCGCTCGCCTAAGCCGAGGCGCTTCAGCAGGTCGTCGGCGCGGGCGCGATGGTCCGTCGTCGGCTTGCCGTTCAGCAACAGGGGCAGTTCGACGTTCTCCCGCGCGGTCAGGGTCGGAATCAGGTTGAAGCTTTGGAAGACCAGCCCGATTGTCTTGCGGCGAAAGAGGGTCAGGGCGTGATCGCCAAGTTGGCCGACGTCGGTGCCGGCGATCACGACCTTGCCCTGATCCGCCTGCGTCAGGCCGGCCATCAGGTGGAGCAGGGTGCTTTTGCCCGACCCGCTGGCCCCCATGATGGCAAGGAACTGGCCCTGCCGGACGTCGATGCTGACGCCCTGCAACGCGTTCACGACGCGCTCGCCACTGCGGTAGGTCTTGTGAACATTCTCAACAACCAGCGGTGTCATGCGGGGTGCGAATGATAGGGCGGCGCGAGGCGAACTACTAATCGGCTGTCACGTGCGGCGCACTCGAATTGTGCAAGCCCGCCGACGCTTCTCAATCCATCGGCCGCTGATTACCATTCCGCTCCTCATGAAGATCCACGAGTATCAGGCCCGTCAGCTTCTCACGCAGTTCGGTCTGCCGGTTCCGCCCGCGGAGGTGGCGCGGTCGGTGGACGAGGCCGTCGCGGCGTACAACAAGTTCGCCGGCGGAGGCGAAGCCTCCGCGCGCACCTGCGTGGTGAAGGCCCAGGTTTACGCGGGCGGCCGCGGCAAGGCGGGGTTCGTCAAGCTCGTGAAGAGCGCCGACGAAGCGAAAAAGGCGGCCGAGTTCATGCTGGCCAATCGCATGGTCTCGAACCAGACCGGCCCCGAGGGCGTGCCGGTCAGCGTGCTGCTGGTCGCGCCGGGCGTCGACATCGCGAAGGAATATTACCTGTCGATTGTCGTCGACCGCTCGAAGAACACCGCCACGCTCATCGCGTCGAGCGAGGGCGGCATGGAGATCGAAGAAGTCGCCCACAAATCGCCTGAGAAGGTTCTCAAAGAGCCGCTGCACCCGACGCTCGGCCTACAGGGCTACCAGGCGCGAGAACTGGCGTTCAAGCTTGGCTTCACCGGCAAGCGCGTGAACGAGGTCGCGAACCTCATCACGAACCTCGCCAAGGCGTTTTACGCGACCGACGCCAGCATGGCCGAGATCAATCCACTGGTGGTGACGAAGGACGACAAGCTGTTTGCGATCGACGCGAAGTTCAACTTCGACGACAACGCGCTGTTCCGCCAGAAGACGATCGAAGCGATGGCGGATGAAACGCAGGAACGCCCGCTCGATGTCCGCGCGGCCAAGGCGCACCTGAACTACATCGCCCTCGACGGCAACATCGGCTGCCTTGTGAACGGCGCCGGCCTGGCGATGGCGACGATGGACATCATCAAGTACCACGGCGGTGAGCCGGCGAACTTCCTCGACGTCGGCGGCGGCGTGACCGCCGACGGCGCCCGCGAGGCGTTCAATATCATCCTGTCCGACCCGAACGTGAAGGGCATCCTCGTCAACATCTTCGGCGGCATCGCCAAGTGCGACCTGATCGCCGACGCACTCATCAAGGCGGGCCGGGAGATCGGCTTCAAGGTGCCGGTGGTTGTGCGCCTGGAAGGCACGAACAGCGAACAAGCCCGAAAGATGCTCGATGCCGCCAAGGGCGAACTGCCCACGCTGCAAAGCGCGGCCGATCTGACTGACGCGGCGCAGAAGGTGGTCAAGGCCGTGGCGTGACCGCGAGGCTCTGGGATGTGCGAGATGATTTTCCTTTGAGGGTGGATCCATGGACGCTTGGCATTACTCAACGAACGGCCAGCCACAGGGGCCGGTGAGTCAGCAGCAGTTGCAGCAGATGCTGGCCAGTGGGCAACTCGCGCCGAGCGATCTGGTGTGGACGAACGGCATGTCCAACTGGGTGCCGGCCAGCAGCGTGCTGGGGACAGGCACGAACGCGGAGTCGGCCGCGTCGGTGTTTCAGTATGCCAGTCCGGGTCTGGTGCAGGGTTCGGTGGCTCCGCAGCTTCGCCCGCTGCCCGACGATCCGGGGCCATTCGAGAAGGTATCGAATCAATTCAGCGTGCGCGGCAAAAGCTGGTTCGGGCCAGTGATCGCGTCGCCAAAAGCGCTCTACCTCGTGAAGTCGCGCCGTGGCAACAACGGCGCCGGTATGGCGATCGGCGGAATCGCCGGGGCACTGATCCAGACGGCCATCGAAGGCGGCGACAGCGATGACGTCCGGACCTGCGCCGTGCGCCAGCTCAACCCGGCCCTGTGCGACGTGTTCGATCGCAAACGCAAGCTGGGTGACCAGGACGTCATTGTGCTGCCGCTCGACGCGGTTCAGGACAGCAAGTATTCCGGCTGGGGCGGAAAGCTGAAATTGAACGTCGGCGGCGACCTGTTCGCCATCGTGATCGGCGGATTGTTCAGCAGGGGAAAACGCAAGCGGATGCTCGGGATGGGCTGGACGATGGATGGCCCGCGCACGGCGACGGCTGCCCCGCTTCATGGCTCTGGCTTCGCACGCTCCGCGACCACGCCGCCGCCCAAAGGAACGCATCCAGCCTTACGGGCATTGTACGCCTTGTTGGGCGCCGGGCTGATCATCGCGGTCATTTTGCTCCGGGCGCTTCTCCGTTAGAAATGCGAGCCATCCGTCGACAAGCGACGTTGAATTCGGCTCGATTGAACCCACCACGTTACACTGTGTTGATGCAACGCTCTTTCTGGTCAGCGGTCGCCGTGGTCGGAATGGTGTTCGTCGCCGGGTGCGAAACGGGCACGGTGGTCGACATCAGCCGCAAAGATGCCGCGGCCCGTCGGAACGAGGTGCATTTCGAAACGACCGCCGTCACAAGTGATGGCCTGTACGAGCGTATGCAGGAGTCCGACGGTGCCGGCCACGACAAGCTGACGCTGAAATCGAAGACGCCGCTGCGCATCCGCGTCATCGTCGAACCGCTTGACAGTAAGGCAACGCTGGTTGAGAAGCCGCCCGTGACGTCGATGCCGGCCACGCAGCCGTTCCCGACACCGCGGGCGGTCGAGCCGTAATCCGTCGCGCTTGGGGCAAGTCCCGATTCGCGGAAGGTCGACGTCTTCGGAGGCTACAATCCGTCGACGCCGCGCGAAGGGACTTGCCCATGCCCACACTTCAACGTGCCATCGAAATCGCCGTCGCTGCCCATCGAGAGGATTCAGACAAGCAGGGCGGCCCCTACATCCTCCATCCCATGCGGGTCATGCTCTGCGTGCAGTGCCCGCCCGGCACGAATGACGAGGCACGGATCGTCGCCATGCTGCACGACGTCGTCGAGGACACCGACACCACGCTCGACGACATCCGGGCCGAGGGGTTCAGCGAGGCGGTCGTGCACGCCCTGTCGCTCGTCACGCACGATAAAGGTTCGAGCTACGCCGACTACGTCGTGCGGGCCAAGCAGAACCCGATCGCTCGTGCGGTGAAGTTGGCCGACCTGCACGACAACTCGCGGCTGGATCGCTGCCTTCTGCGCGCGCCGACCTCGGACAAGGACATGAAGCGGCTGCATCGCTACGTGCTGTCGTACAAGTTCCTGACCGACCAACTGACCGAGAACGAGTTCCGGCACCTGATGACGGATCAGGAGCCGGGCGGTGAATGACCAATGACCAAGCCCCAATGACCAGACAGAGCGCGTGAAATGCGCGCGACGAATTCCTCTGGTTTGTTCATTGGGCATTGGTGATTGGGGCTGGTGTGTTCCCCGACTATGATCGCGCACAGCAAGGAAGGGATTGCGCGATGACGGAGCCGGACCCGAAGAGCATTGACCTCGACGATCTTCCCGCGCCGACCGATGCGCAGGTGGCGGAGAAGATCGAGGACCTCGCCCCGACCGAGGCGGCCGAGGCTCTGGCCGGGCTTTCGCCGGAACGGGCGGCCGACATTGCCGAGCACCTCGACCCGGAAACCGCCGCCATCATCGTCGCCCAGCTCGATCCGCAACAGGCCGCCGACGTGCTCGAACAGATGGAGTCGCCCGAGGCGGCCAGCCTTCTCGAGGCGATGAGCCCGGACGACCGCGTCGACGTGCTCGATCACATGAACGAGCAGCGCCACGACGAAGTCGTGGCCGAGCCTCGAATCCGGTGCGCGGCTGGAGGTCGAGCAACTCGAACAGTTCCCGCCCGACACGGCCGGCGGCATCATGACCACGCAGGTCACGGCCTTGTACGAGTACCTCACGGTCGGCGAGGCGATCGAACTGCTCCGCACGATCCACGAAGAACTCGAGCAGATGTTCTACACGTACGTGATCGACCGCGCCGGCAAACTCGTCGGCGTCCTGTCGATGCGCGACCTGATCCTGTCGCGGCCGGTGATGCGCCTGCGCGACATCATGATCCGCAGCGTCCGCAGCGTGCCGGCCACAATGGACCAGGAAGAGGTCGCCCGCATCTTCCAGGAGAAGGGCTTCCTCGCGATGCCGGTGGTCGATGGCGCCAATCGCCTGATCGGCATCATCACCGCCGACGACGTGGCCGACGTCATCACGGAAGAAGCGAACGAAGACGTGCTGCGTCTGTTCGGCGCCGGCGTGGAGGAGAAGCTATCCAGCCCTTGGCACTTCAGTTTCCGCAAGCGCATCTGGTGGCTGATCGTGAACCTGGCGACGGCGTTCCTCGCGGCGGCCGTGGTCGGGGCGTTTGAAAACACGATCGAAAAGCTGGCGATCCTCGCGGCGTACATGCCGATCATCGCCGGCATGGGCGGCAACGCGAGCGCGCAGGCGATGGCGGTCGCGGTGCGCGGGCTGGCGATCGGCAAGGTCGACCGCAAGCTGCTGCGTCACGTGATCATGCGCGAAGCAATCGTCGGCGTGCTCACCGGCGTCATCTGCGGCGCGATCACGGCCGCCATCGCGATCGTCATGCCTGGCGACCACGTCACCACGCGGCAAGCACTCATGCTGGGCCTGGTCGTCTGGATGGCCCTCGGCATCAACCACACGCTGGCCTGCACCACCGGCGCGGCCATCCCGTTCGCCATGAAGAAACTCGGCTTCGACCCGGCCCAGAGCGCGACCATCTTCGCAACGACGGTTACGGACGTGTGCGGGTTCCTGGCGCTTCTTGGACTGGCGACGTGGTTGTTGTTGGGGTGATGGACGAAGTTGAGGAACGACGCTGTGTCACCGTGCTCATACTTTGTGCACGAATTACTTGCTCCCACTTCTTCGTCACGCCCACTGCATAGCGATTCGATGCCCAGCTGACCCGCTCGTGTCCCCAGCCCATACCGACTTGGGATTCCAGATTAGCCGGCCATAGTGTGACAACGGCAACTTCATCGGCGGGCACTTGCCGAGCGAGAAGCACAAGCGTTTCGTTCCACAAATCAAGCGGCGGTGTGGACCAAGGCGCTGGCTCGTAGTGCAAACCGATGCAGAACGGTGTGTCAGTCGCTGCTTCGAAGTTGTTCCTGAAGGACCGCAACCTCTCCTGCCAAGGCAAAAGCGTTTTCACATCGACGACGTAGAAGATGAACGAAGTGTAGATCCAGAAGGCGACGGCACAGACTGAAACTCGATTCCCCCAACGCATCCACTGCTGTGACCAAGTTGCCTTGGCAGTAGTGAGTCCGGCGGCAAACACCACCACCGCCGCCGCTGCGACGAGGAGGCCGAACCGGGCGTACTCGGCCGGCTTGCCGGCGGCGAGGGCGATGAAGGTCAGCAGCGTCAGCAGTGTGGGAAGGGCGAGCAGTAGCAGAGGCGTGGTATCACGATGGACTACCATCGACACTCGATCTGAACGAGCGTTTGAGTACGCATCCTGCGGGGCAGGGTCAGGCACGTCATGCTTCGCGTCGACATCCGACTGAACTTCGTCCGCACGGGGTAGCCGGCGAACTTGCTCGCTCGAACTCGGTGAGCATGCTCGCCGGCTCCGCTTTGAGCGGGTGGCGTTCCAGAGCACGACGATGGTTCCCAGGATGCCGCCCACCAGCACGACCGGGGTCGCGCCGAGCGAGAAAATGCGGGTGGCGTCGAGCAGGGCTTTCGGCAGGTCGCGGACGCCGTACATGGCCGTGCTGTTGCCGAGGTTGCTGGTCAGGTATTCGCGGTGGAAGAGGGCGTTGACGATCACGAAGGGGTTAGTGACGGCGTACGTGGCAGCCGCGAGGAACAGGGTCATCGCGAACACGCTCATCTTTCGTGGCACGGGCGTCTCGCCCGTGTTTGAACCACGGGCGGGACGCCCGTGCCACGCCATGATCCACATCACTGCTAAAAGTGTGATCGCCCACACCATCGACAGCACCATCGCCGGTGCCGCCCCGCACAGGATTGATGCAACCATCGCCCAGTGTGCGCGCTTCGTCTCGACGAACTTCGTCGCCGCAATGCTCGCGAGCAGCACCAGCGTCGCGCCGGCGAGGTGAGGCTTGGCTTCGTGCGTGGCGGTCGTCACCACCGGCAGCACCGCGAAGGCGCAAGCGGCCAGCACGGCCAGCATGCGATCGACGGTCGTTCGTTTCGTGATCCAGTAGACGCACAGCACCGCGATCACGCCCCACGTGGCGCTGTAGGCTCTCGCGACGACGTAGAACTTGCCGAACTGTTCGGGGTGATCGAGGTAGTAAGCGCGATCCGCTTTCAATTCGACCAGCCCAACCGTCGAGCACGCTTTCAGCAGGGCGCCGACGGGGTAGATCCACAGGCCGCCGTACTGGTAGAGCCGCGGGTCGAGCTTTTGCAGCCCTGATCTACCGGCCATCTCGGCCAGCGCTTTGAACTGGATGAACTCGTCCGGCTGGCCAGACATGAGCCGGTACCGCTGCACGATCGCGGCCCGCTTCTCGTCCGTGTCGTTCAGGACGATCGGCTTGCTGCGGTCGAGGATCGGCGTGGCGTCGACGTCGGCGCCGAGCGATTGCGGATTGCGGACTGCGGATTGCGGATTGTTCAGCAGGGCGAGTATTTGCGCACGGTCCAAGGTTGGCTCGTGGCGAAGAGGTATTTGTCCGAATCGCGCGAGGGCAGGCCCCAGTCGAGGCCGGTGTAGAAGATCGCTGACGCGAGCAGCAGGGGGATGAGCCAGGCGAAACGACGCACGTCGGAACTGTACCCGCGGCGTGCGACGTTTCGCCACGCGCGATGGGGGACGCGGCGCATCTCGTCGCAGGCGACGATGCGTCACATCCCGGGCATCTTGAGACTGCTAGACTTGCCCCGTTGCGGGCCGTGCGGTCCGCTCAAATCGATCGGGTCGGCTGCGTATCGGATGGACGATCAGAAACTTTCCCGGCGACGGAGATCGACGCCGTCCGCCGGGTGAAACTGTTGGCAGCCCGCCCGCAGTGGAGGCGTGCGATGGAACGCGAACTGCAAACCGATCGACAATCGATTCTGCTGCTGGGCGCGACCGGTTCGGTTGGCCGGGCCGTGGCGCGATTGCTGCTCACCGAAACGTCGCACAATCTGGTGTTGGCGTCGCGGCACGCTGCCGACTGTCGCAAGCTGGCGGCCGAACTGCTGGCGGTGCCGACGTCGCTGCCGACTACGGCCTCGCCCGCGTCGCGCCTGGCTGTCCGCGAGGTGGACGCGACGGACAGCAAGTCGTTAACCGAGGCGCTCGATGGCGTCGGGACGATGATTGTTGCTGCCCCGCTCGCGTCGCGCATCCCGGCGATTGCCCGCGTCGCGCTCAATCGCAAGGTGAACTGGCTCGACGTCCTTTATCCGCCCCGCGTGGCGAAGCTGCTTGCGCCCTTCAACGCGGCCGTCGCGGCGGCGGGTCTCACCTGGGTCACGCAGGCGGGCGTTCATCCGGGCTTGCCGGCGGCACTCGTGCGGTTCGTCGCTCAGCGTGGGCCGGCGCTTGCGTCGGTAGACCTGCGCCTGCTGATGAACCTGAACGACCTAGGCTCGGTCGACTCGATTGCCGAGGTGCTGCGCGAGTGGGTCTCGACGCGAGTTCGCGCGTGGGAAAACGGCGCGTGGAAGAACGTGACAGTGCCGCGCGCCCGTGCCATCGATTTCGGCCGATTCGGGCGGCGCGCGTGCGTGCCGATGGAACTGCCCGAACTCGAAGCGCTGCCGAGCGAGTTGAAACTCGATCACATGGCTGCCTGGGCGAGCGGGTTCAATGGGGTGACGGATTACGTCGTTATGCCGGTGGGCCTGCTGCTGACGCGGCTCGCGCCCCGAATGGGAGCCAGACTGGCTGCGCGTTGCCTGTCGTGGGCCGCCCAGATGTTCGCGTCGCCGCCATTCGGCGTGGTGTTGCAGGCCGACTGCACCACGCGCGAGGGCGAAGTGGTCCGCCTGCGTGTGGAACATGCCGATGCCTACGCGTTCGCGGCCGCTTCAACGGTCGGTTGTCTGTCGCAAATGCTCGATGGCACGGTCAGTCATGTCGGCATCCGGCCCATGGGGGCGTGCGTTGACCCCGCGGAGTTGATCGCGGATCTGCGTCGCCTGGGCTGTGCGGTTGAGCAGAAACGCACGGCGCAGGCCGCACCTGCCCGGGCGAATCCTGCCGTTCAGTAAACCACCCAAACGACAAACCCCGCCCGCGCAGAACGCGCGGGCGGGGTTTGTGTTCACTCCTTCACCTGAGGAGGGATCGACTCGATCGCCGGGAGATCGATCACTTCCCACCTTGATCACGCATCACTTGTCGGCATCAGCGGTGTTGGCGCGCTGCTCGCCGGTGGTGTTGTCGATCGGCACGTCGTAGAGCGCGAGCATCACGTGGCGCGTGAGCATCGCTTGAGCCTTGTGCTCGTCCTGCGGCCAACTCTTGGCGTTGTCGCCGAAGTAGGTGAGGTGTGCCAGCAGGTTGCCGCGGAGGCGCTCGGCCGTCAGTGAGTTGGGGACGTCGATCTTCCAGTTCTGCACTTCGCCGATGATCGACACGGCTACCGGACTCTTGTCGCGCATCCCCGGCAGAATCGCGATCGCCACTTCACGGCCTTTGTCCAGATTCACATCACCGTTGTTGGGGTCATTCGCGCCGTCGGCACCGGTGGGCGAATCCTTCTGCATGCGGACGGCCGGCACCGGCCAGTGCTGAACGACTTGGTTCGGATCGGTGATTTCGCCGCGAAGCAGACGGACTTCGCCGTACGCGGCGTTGTCGGCGTCCTTGTTGAACGACGGGTCCTTTCCGTACTTGTTGCGCCATTCGCCGCGAATCTGGTTGATTCGGCCGTCGAGTGACTTTTGAAGTTCGGAGTCTTTACCCGAGTCGTCCTGGCTGATGCGTTTGCGGTCCTGGTCGTTCAGGTGATTGACGAGGTCGCCGAAGCTGTCGGTGGTGACGGCATAGCTGCTGGCGCTGGAAAGCAGGGCACGCAGGCCGCCGATGTCGCCGTCGGTTACTTCGCGTGATTCCACGCCCGGCGGGAGCATGCCGAGATCGCCGTAGTCCTTGTGATCGCTGGCTGCGGTCTTGTGATCGTCCGTCTTCGCGTCGTCGCCCCAGACACTGGGTGTCGCCATCCAGACGGCGGCGGCGAGAGACAAACCGGTGAAGAGACCTTTTCGCATAACACATCTCCTTGCTGGCTAAGTTCCTTTGCTTGCCTGCCAGAAACAGTAGATGCGCTTTTGGAATGGTTGACGATTGGGCGTCGGCTGGACGCGACGTGGTGTTTCGTCGTAGGGCGGGTGGGGGATCCCTTGGAGCAATCTCGCGTCGGCAGGGATTCAGTTTGCCCGCAGACTGCGGCTCCGGGTGGGCACCCGCGTCCTGCCCGTCCACTCGATTCCGATCTCGCGCACGCCGGCTTCCGCACCGGAACGCGAGGAGGGGATTGATGAGATGACCATGCCTGTATTGACTGTCAGGTTGTCGTGTGACACGGGGAAACAGATGCCAAGGATCTGATCGTCGGTCGTGCGCAGGCTGCAAAGCAGTCGGCAGCCACGCATGCTGAGGTCGACCATCATTGCTGTCTTCCACAACCATTTGCCCGTCGTCGCATTCCTGACGCCCACGAGGGCCGGCAGCGTGCAAGGGCACCGGCGTGCCCGGCGTCGGCTGACGCGTCCTTTCGAATCGGGATCGTCGAGTCGTGCCGCAGTCGCTTCCACTTGGCGCAGCAGCTCCACATAGCGCGTCCGAATGTGATACGAGGCCAACAATTTCGGATCGAACTCGAACAGTCGTTCTGTGTCGTTTGCGTTGCTCATCCTCGAACACCGTCCCTCTGGCGCACTGCTTCAGCGCGTGCTGTGCACGGTGCAAAGACGCACTCAACTCTCCATATCTCCAATTTGGGGCGGCGTTACGCAAAAGCGGGCGCAAGACTCGAGCCAAGCTGACACAAAATTCAGGCTACTATTACCGGCCGGGGCAAGCCCGAAGCGTGCCGCACCGCTACGCGATTACGTCGTAACTGCTTCATCGGCCAAGTCTAACGGCGGGCGGTGGCCGGCGCGGGCCTGATCGTCGTACCACATTCGCCATTCCAGGAAGCGGTCGATAATCGCGTCGAAATCGGCGGCGTCTTTGACCTCGCGCATTGGGTCCTTGAGGGGCCGACACGGGTTCATTGTCTTGGCGTACCAGCTGATCCGTTTCCGCAACTCGACCACGGCGGCGTGCTCGTTGCGGTAGTGCACGAGGTTGTAGAAGTGCCGGCGGATCATGTCGCACTTCTCGACAATGCTCGGCTGCGGCGGGATCACGCCCGTTGTGAGGTAGCTCCAGCAGTCGCGGAAGATCCACGGCTGGCTCAGCGCGCCGCGACCGATCATCACGCCGGCGCACCTCGTGTAGTCGAGCATCCGCTTGCAGTCGGCGGGCGTCTTGACGTCGCCGTTGCCGATGACGGGAATCGACTTCACGGACGCCACCACTTCCGCGATGCCATCGAGCCGAGCGTTACCGGTGAAGCGCATCTCCGTGGTGCGACCGTGAATGGTGATCATCTGCACACCGACATTCTCGAGCCGTCGCGCCAGGCTGGGCGCGACGATGCACGTGTCGTCCCAGCCCAGCCGCAGCTTGCAGGTGAGTGGTGTGCGTTTCAGCACCTTCACGATCTGCTCGACCATGCCGACGGTGTTATCCGGATCGCACAGCAGCTTCGAGCCGCCGTTACGCTTGGTGACCTTGTCGACCGGGCAGCCCATGTTGATGTCGATGACGTGCGCGCCGCGATCCTCCGCCCAGCGAGCGGCGTCGCAGAGTTTTTGTACGTCGGCGCCATAGAGCTGCATCGACAGCGGCGAATCTTCCGGACACGTCGCGGCCAGGCTCATCGAGTGCGACGTGCCGCGGAGAACGCCGTCGGGCGAGAGCAGATCGGTCACGGCCAACCCCACGCCGCCGCAGGCACGGGCGATCAATCGGAAGCTGACGTCGCAGTAGCCGGCGATCGGGGCGAGCAGCAGGTTTGTGGTGAGCTGAAGTTGTCCGATGCGAAGCGGGATCAAGGTGAGGACTGTAGTCGGGGATGGATCGACGCGGCAACGCTATTTGCGAATAGGGCGGTTCACTGCGAACACGGCCCCGACGCCGATCCTGGTCAGGATGCGGTCTTCGGCGCGGTGCATGCGTCGGTACGAAGCGTCGTCCAGATCGTCATGGCCGGTCAGGTGCAGCAGGCCGTGCAGGCAATAGAGGAGCAGTTCCTGCTCGACGCGGGTGCCGTTGCGCTGCGCAGCGCACCGCGCCTCGGGCACGCAGACGATGACCTCGCCGGCGACGCATCGGCCTCGGGCGTCGTGGTCCAGCTCGAACGTCAGCACATCCGTCGGCTCGGCGATGTCCATGAAACGTACGTGCAGGTCGGCCATCGTCTTGTCGCCGACGAGGGCGATCGAGACGTTGTTCAACTTCCACGGCAGGTGCGGCACGACGCGCGGCAGGTGTTTGCGCAGGTAGGCCGCGTAGGGCTTGCCGGCGAGGATGCGAAAGTCGAGTTGCATCTTCTGGTTCCCTCTCCTTCCGGGAGAGGGTGAGGTAATGGCAGTCACTTGGTTAGCGCCCTCACCCCGGCCCTCTCCCCGAGGGAGAGGGGGATAGATCATCAATGCTTCCCGGTATGCCCGAACCCACCCTCACCGCGCGACGTGTCGGACAGTTCGTCCACCTCCACCACGCTCACGCTCGGCACCGGCGTAACGATCATCTGGGCGATCCGCTCGCCGCGCTTCACGACGTAGTCGGCCGTGCCGAGGTTGATCAGCGGCACTTTCACTTCGCCGCGGTAGTCGGCGTCGATGGTGCCAACGCAGTTGATGAGCGTGACGCCGAACTTGCTCGACAGACCCGACCGCGGGCGGACCTGTGCCTCGTATCCGGCCGGGATTTCCATCGCGAAGCCGCAGGGGACGAGCGTGATCTGCATGGGCTTGAGCGTGACATCCGCCTCAACGGCCGCCACCAGGTCAAGGCCGGCGGCGTGTTCGGTTTGTTTGGCGGGCAGCGGCAAATCCTGGCCGTGCGGGAGCTTCTTGATCTTCAAAGTCAGCATGGGTCGCAGAGCGTACAGCCGCGAATCTCACGAATCGACACAGATGAGGCGGAACAATCGCGAGGACGCGACAGGGCGGCGAATGAGGCGAGTCACTTGTCGTCCGGCGGCTCTTCCGGGCCCGTTACCGGCTTGGGCATCTCGGCTGGGACCGTGAGCATGCGCGTGACCGTGTCGATGATCTTCGCCGGTTCGCTGAGCCGGCCCATGCCCATGTTGCGGCAGGCGAGCCAGCCGGGCTCGGGGCCAATGAACCGATAGCCGAGCTTCGCGAGCTTGGCGTAGTTCTCCTGCGCGATGGGGTGGTCCCACATGCGGTTGTTCATCGCGGGTGCGAAGACGACCGGGCAGGCGGCGGCACAGATCATCAGGCTGACCAGATCATCCGTCAGGCCATGCGCGACCTTCGCGATCATGTTCGTGGTCGCCGGCGCGACGACCATCAGATCAGCGATTTCTGTCAGCTTGATGTGCTGCGGGTCGCCGGTGTCGACGAGGTCGAACGTTTCCGTCCGGACCGGTCGACCGGAGAGGGCTTCGAACGTTAGCGGCGTGACGAACTTCTGCGCCGCAGCCGTCATCACGACCGTGACGCCACAGCCGGCCTGCACCAGCTTGCTGACGACTTCGCACACCTTGTACACCGCGATGCCGCCACACACGGCGACAATGACCTCCTTGCCGGCGAGCGGCTGGGAGGCGGCGGGCGTGGTGGGGGCAGTGGCCATCGGCGCGACAGGTCAGGGTGACGTCACGGCTGCTTGACGTTCACTCGTGTTCGGTCGGCACGGCGATGCCGCTGGCTTCGTAGTCGATGCCGATCTTGTCTTCCAAGATCTCCTGGATGACCACTTCCAGATCGGTCATGCCTTGCTGCCGTTCGATCAGAGGGCGAGCGCCTTCCATGATCTCGAGCACGCGGCGCTGGATCAGCGCGGTCAGCTTGAACCGGCCGCCCACCTTGTGAACGATCGCATCGTCTTTCAGAGCTTCAATCATGTCTTCTCCAAATACCGGTCGAGTGGACCGCTGACAACTCAAATCCCAGTCCGCTTGTGGCGAACGATCTTTACCGTTTCCTCGACGGCGTCGTCGAGGTGGTCGTTGATGACCATGTAGTCGAATGCCCGGCTTCCCTTGGCCATCGCGATTTCACGCTTGGCGTTGCGGAAGCGACGCTGAATCTGCTCCGGCGTGTCGCGGCCGCGATCGGTCAGACGCTTCAGTAGCGTCTTTTCGTCGGGCGGCAACAGGAAGATCAGCACCGCGTCCGGGTAATGATAGCGCACCTGCATCGCGCCCTGGAAATCAATCTCCAGCAGCACGTCCTGCCCGGCGGCGAGCTGGTCGAGTGCGGGGTGCTTCGGCGTGGCGTACCAGCCGTCGTAGACCTGTGCGTATTCCAGATACTCATCCCGATCGAGCCGGCGGAAGAATTCCAGTTCGGTCACGTGATCGTAGGTCTTGCCCTTGTCGTCCTGCGACTGCTTCGGACGCGTGGTTACGCTGACGGTGTAGGCGACCTTCACCTGCTCGCTGAGCCGGCGCGAAATGGTGCTCTTGCCCACGCCGGACGGGCCGACGAGGACGATGAGCGAACCGCGCTTGGATTCTGATTCAGACATCGCAGTTCTCAGGCGTTTCGCTTTCTGCTGACCATGTTCGGCAGCACGATCAGGCCCATCACCATGTCGAGCGCACCCGACACGATCAGCACGTAGCCGACGATCGGGTCGAGCGTCGCGATCACACGCACCACAACAAGCAGGCCCACCACGATCAACGCCAGCCCGCTGATGCCCAGCACCGCGCCAGCAACGGCGTCGGATCGGGACGGTTGACGTTGTCGGGCGACTGGCTCATCTCGCGTTCACTCGACGTTCTGAACCTGTTCCTTCACGCGATCGATCGCACCCTTCACTTCGACGATGTGCCCGGCGATGACCGCATCATTTGCCTTGCTGCCGATCGTGTTGGCCTCGCGGAGCATTTCCTGGGCGATGAAATCCAGCTTGCGGCCGGCGTGTTCGCCCTTGTCACAGCTGTCGCGGAACTGCTTGCAGTGGTGACGCAGCCGCTGGATTTCCTCGCTGATGTCGGAGCGTTCGGCGAAGACCGCAATCTCTTTCAGCAGGTCGCCCTCGTGCACTTTCAACTCGGCCTTGCCGATGAGTTCGTTCACGCGCGTGAGCAGCCGCTTGTGGTACTCGGCCACCACGCTGGGGGCACGCTGCTCGATCGCGGCGAGGTTCGTCTCGATCAGGCCGACGTGCTTGCCAAGGTCGCCGTGCAAGGCGATGCCTTCACGCTTGCGCATCGCGATGAGCTTGTCGATCGCCTGCGTGGTGAGCTTGCGGATGGTCGCGCCGTGGCGCTCGATGTGGGCCGAATCGTCGGCCGGTTCCTGACAGACGCCGGGCAGGGCGAGCAGGGCGGCGAGGTCGATCGATTGTCCGCTGAAACCGGGCAGGGCACGGAGTTGTTTCAGGTACGACTCAAGGGCGGCCGTGTTAATCGGGTAGGCGGCGTCGGCGCTGTCGGTGCGGAGCTTGAGGATGTACGTGATCGACCCGCGGCCGAGCTTCTCACGCAGCATCACTTCGACTTCCGGCTCCATGCCGGCCAGCACCTCAGGCAGCTTGATGATCGCCTTGAAGTAGCGGTTGTTCAATGACCGCACCTCGACGGCATAGTGAGTGCCATCGACGTGTGCAGCGGAGTCGCCGAAACCGGTCATCGAGACGATCATGCGGTGTGCGGGTGAGCGGGGTTCAGGGCTTGGTGGTCGGGGCCGATTCTGGCTGGCTGACGGGCGAAGTCGTCGGGGCTACCGGGCTGGACTGCACGGGCGACGGTTGATTCGACGTCGAGTTGCCGGTGACGGTTACGCCGGACAGGCGCGTGCGTTCGTCGGCGCTCATCTGCGAGGCGAGCAGGTTGAGCGAGATGGCGAGAACAAGGAACACGCCGAACGTTGCGGCGGTGACCCAAGTGAGGACGTCGCCGGTCTTGGCGCCGAATGCGGTGTTGCCACCCGCGCCGCCAAACGCCGCCGACAGACCGCCGCCGCGGCCGCGCTGGATCAGGATCACCAGCATCAAAAACAAACACAGGACGATGAACACGATCATCAGTCCGATGAAGAGCACGCTCATTCGCAACCTCTTACGCGGCCTGCACGCCCCACGCGGTGACGCACCGACAGTGGAGAACCACGCAGGATACCCGAATTGACGCCCCGTTGCCACAACGCCACCCCTCCGGCAGTGCCATCCCAGCGGTATCGCGTGTCCGTCTGGGTGGACGATCTGTAAGTGCTGTTTAGGAAATATTTAATGGGAATCTGCGTCGTCTGCCCGGTTCAGGGCAATATCAGACTCTTGGCTCCCTCGTCATCATGACTCACGTTGGCACTCGAGAAGGACTCGAAGGGTGCCGGTTCAATACCTGCAGGCCCGGTCGGCGCGCGTGCGTCGGCTGGGTCTTTCGAGGTCGCCCGGAAAGGATGATCCGGGCGATCGACGGCTGGCTGGGTTCCGGAGGGGTTACCGGGTCGGTCGACGCGAAAGCAGCGGCCGACCCTGTTCATCTCCCTTCCCGGCCTAGTTTCACTTCCGCTTCCCATGCCTTGCGGCCACAATGGTTCGTCATGTCCGACCGCGCACCGCTGAAGCTCAACGACGTCCGCAAGGTCTTTCGTCTGATCGCCGAGATCCGCCGGCGCGGCGACGAACCCAACGATTGGCGGCCGCTGCTGGTGCGGGGCGTCCAAAGCATCTTCCGCGCAGAACTCGTCGTCAGTTCCGAACTCTATGTCGAGCCGACCGCCACACCGGGCGCGTGGGACGTATTCGACATCGGCTGGGGCGCCGACACGACAGGCGAGCCGTGGCGCATCGAGAGCAAGTCGCGTGAGACCGATCCGAAGTGCTACGACATCATCGTCCGCGGCACCGATCCGGCCGAGAAACGCGCGGCGATCGAACTCACCCGCAAGCTGCACCCGGGGACGAGCTTTATCCTGTCGAGCCAGCCGCTGCCGCACATTCACGCGATCGACCAACTCGGCATCCATCGCGGCCACGGCGAAGAACGCTTCACGGGCTCGGATCATCGGCTCGCCCAACTGCTCCATTACGAACTCGGCCGCTTCTGGCGGGCGGATGTCTTGTCGCGCACGCGCGATCCGAATCGCTCGCTCGCGCCTCGCCTGCGTCAAACGCTCGATCTGCTCGTGCGCGGCTCGAGCGAGAAGCAGATCGCGCTGGAGCTGACGATCAGCCCGCACACGGTGCACAACTACGTGAAAGCGCTGCACGCACGATTTAATGTCTGCTCCCGCGGCGAACTGATCGCGGCCGCCAACTCGCGGGAGAAGCAGTTCGTCCCACGCCTGAGCCGCGACGTGTCGCAGGCGACGTGATCACTCCCACGCCTTGTAATTCTGCGCGATCGGCATACGCCGGCCGAAGCCGAAGGCGCGGCTCGTGACCTTCAAACCCGGCGCTGCCTGACGGCGCTTGTACTCGCTGCGGTCGATCAGCTTGATGACGCGCGCGACGATCGCCGCATCGAAGCCCGCTGCCACGATCTGGTCGAAGCCTTCTTCGTCTTCCACGTACCGCTCCATGATCGCGTCGAGCATCGGGTAGGGTGGCAGGCTGTCCTGGTCGGTCTGGTTGGGGCGCAACTCGGCGCTGGGCACCTTGTCGATGCTGCTGGTCGGGATGATCTCCTTCTCGAAACGCTGGTTGATCCAGCGAGACAGGTCCCACACCATCGTCTTCGGCACGTCGGAGATCACAGCCAGGCCGCCACACATGTCGCCGTAGAGCGTGCAGTAGCCGACGGCGATCTCGGACTTGTTGCCGGTGGTCAGCACGAGGTGGCCGTACTTGTTGCTGAAGGCCATGAGGATGTTGCCGCGGATGCGGGCCTGGAGGTTTTCCTCCGTCACATCGCGCGGCCGGCCGCCCCAGTAGGGGGTGAGCAGATTCTCATAGCAGTCGTGCACGTCCTTGATCGGCACGATGTGGAACTCGATGCCGAGGTTGTGCGCCAGCGCCTTGGCGTCGTTGACGCTGTGATCGGAGCTGAAGCGGGACGGCATCGCCACGCCGCACACGCGGTTCGGGCCGAGTGCGTGGGCGGCCAGCGCGCACACGAGCGCGCTGTCGATGCCGCCGGACAATCCGAGCACGACCGACTTGAAGCCGCACTTGTCGACGTAGTCGCGCAGGCCGACGAGGAGAGCCTGATAGACGGATTCGAGGCCTTGCGAGTGTGGAGTGGGGAGTGGGGAGTGTGGAGTTGTCTTGCTCCCCGCTCCCCGCTCCCCGCTCCCCACTGGAACGTCGACAACGAGCACGTCTTCGTCAAATCCCTTGGCTTGCGCAAGCACGCTTCCGTCCGCGCCGAGCACGACGCTGTTACCGTCGAAGATCAGTTCGTCGTTTCCGCCGACCTGGTTCACGTAGACGATCGGGTTGTTGAAGCGAACGGCCTGGCCGCCGAAGAGCTTCAGGCGGAAGGCGTGCTTGTCGAGCACGAACGGGCTGGCGGAGCAGTTGACGAGGATCTCCGCGCCGGCCGCGTCGAGGTCGGCGATCGGGTTCTGGTGGTACAGACGCCGGCTGATGAAGCGTTCGTCGTTCCAGAGGTCTTCGCAGATGCTGATGCCGACCTTCACGCCGTCGATCGTCACAAGCTGGTTACGCTCGGAGAGAGGCCCGGGTTCGAAGTAGCGGCTTTCGTCGAACACGTCGTAGGTTGGCAGCAGCGTCTTAAAGTGCTTGCTGACGACCTTGCCGTCGGCCAGCAGCGCCACCGCGTTGAAGAGCGGCCGGCCGACGGGCGCGGGGTTGCGGTCGGCGTAACCCACGATCACGGTGAGCCCGCCGGTCGCGTGCTTAGCGATTTCGTTCAATGCCGCCAGCGAATCGTCGATGAACGCCGGCTTGAGCAGCAAGTCCTTGGGCGGATAGCCGATGAGCGCCAGTTCCGGGAACACCACGAGCTTGGCCCCGTCGAGCCGGGCCTTCTCGATGGCGGCCACGATCTTCGCGCTGTTGCCGGCGATGTCGCCGACGGTCGGATTGATCTGGGCGAGTGCGATTCGCATGGCAGCAGTATAGGCGGGCGGCGTCATATTGTAAATATGACACTAAGGCGATTTCGTGGGACGCGTTGCGGCGCGAGTGGAAGTGCTCAACTCGTGAAACAGGAAAACCGCCGAGCATGCTCGGCGGCTACACGAAATCAGTCGGAAGGTGTGATCAGTTCGAGGCGGGTTGCGTCGACGCCGGCGTCGTAATCGTCACTTGGCTCGGGCCGTCGATCTTGATCTCCAGGCCGCCCTTGAACTCTTCGACCTTGCCTCGGACGCGGATTTCGGCGCCGGTGAGCGTCTTGGCGACGTCGCCGCCGTAGGCTTCGTCGAACTTCTTCTTGTTCTTCTCGAACAGCACGACGACGAATTCCTTGCGGTCGACGCCATCGAAGGTGACGTTCATCACCTTGCCGGTGCCGCTCCAGGCGGCCTTGTCGACCTTGCCGAACACGACGATCTCCTTACCGAGTGCGGCCTTCAGGCCTTCCTTATCCGACGCGGCGACCGCCGACGGCGCGGTCGTGGGGCTGTCGGCGCGAACGAGGGCCGACCCGAGCAGGGCGAGGACGCACGTGAGGGCGATGAGCGGCTTGAGCATGGGGACTCCGAAGTGAAGAGACAATCCAAAGCGCCCGATGATAGCGGGCATCTCACGAACAAGCGCGAGATCGCCTGCGAGGTGGTCGTCTACCGCGATTCCTGTTCGCTTCTTCACACGCTGTGGAACGATTTCATTCCGCCCGGTTTGGCCGACGACTTGTCGCACTTCGGGGCGGCGCGAAACGAGGTTTACCTTGACGTGAAGATACGCAACTCGTAGGGTCTGCGCAACGCGAATCGGCGAAGTAGTTCTCGTCGATTTGCGGGGCGTGAACTGCCCCCGCGATGGACCTCCGATCTCAGCCCGTTCGGGCCGTGTCGGCCGGGTTTGGTTTACGTGCAACTCTTCTACCGCTCAGGATGGGCGGAGGTCTGGGATGGCCCGACGCAAGCGCAAAGCAACGCTCTTCGACGTGATGAATAAAGGCAGCGGCCTGACGCCGCCCGCCTATGTGAATCGCCCGGTCCGCCGCGACGCCTACCCGGCGCCACGGCAGGGGCCCGGCATCGGCCAAGTCCTCACCGACTGGCTCGCCCGCAAACTCCAGCCGCTCACCACCAACCGGCCCGCCTCCACGCCGCCCGCTGGCCCGCGCAGCGCCCGCGACGAAATGGATGCGATGCGCCGCGAACTCGCCGGCCCCGACGCTGAGCCGACGCCCGCGCCCGTCGCCGTCGTCGAGCCCGAACCTGAACTCGATCCCGAACCCGCTCCGGTCCGGCGCAGTGCGCTCGATGCGCTCGCCGCGATGCGCAGTGAACTCGCGTCGTCTTCCGACGTCGTCGAAGGCGAAGAAGTCGAACCGGCCCGCCCGATCGAGGTGATGCCGAAGAAGAAGCCGGTCCGCCGACAGATCGAAAACCTGGAAACACCCGACTCGCCCGGCCCCCGCGACCCGCAAGCTGCCCGCTACACCGAGATCGCGCTCGAACAGGTCGAACCGAAGCAGCCACGCAAGCCGATCGGCGACGTGCTCAAGCCGTACGTCAGCAAGATCACCCGCACGCTCAAGTCGGCCGGTGCCTGGTCGTCGCGGCAACTCATCGCGTTCAAGAACCGCGTCAACGAACTGCTCGATCGCGCCACCACCCAGAACGGCCATCGCCTCGCACTTGGACGCTACACGCCGTTCATCATCGGCGGGGCTGTGGTCGGCATCGTCGTGTTCGCGTTCGTGCTGGGGCAGGTGTTCAACAAGCGGACGCCGTCGCAGGTGGAACTGCTCGCCGCCAGCAATGGTGACGCCGTCCGCTCCGACGTGCTCGACCTGACCGGCGCCGTCAAGCCCGCGCCCGCCGGCCCCGCGCAGGCGAATGTGCCGGCCGGCAACATCGACCAGCGGCAGTCGTCGCCCACGCTCACCCGTCGCGCCGGCAAGCCGCTCAGCAGCCCCGAAACGCGCGGCGACAACTTCATCGTCGTCCAGAGCTACACCACCGACGTCGACGCCGACGCGGCCGTCGAAGTGCTGACGAAGTACGGCATCGATTGCACGGTCGAAAAGAACATCCCGCGCTGGACCACGCCGGGCCAGCAGAAGGATCGCTTCTACGTCGTCACCCTCGACGGCTTCGCGAGCAAAGGCACGGTCGGCCCCAAGCCGTACGCGCGGCTCGCGGATAACCCCGACTACGCCGCCACGCTGAACAAGCTCAACCAGGTGAACGACGCCGAGTTCCGCAAGACGCTCCCCAGCCGCCTCGACCCGCGCCCCTACAAGTGGGAAGGCCGCGGCAGCTGAGGGCACTTCATCGATCGAAAGAAGACGTCCGCTCGAGGGTGAACCGCCATCGAGCGGACATCTTCGTTTTGACGGCAACGGATCGCGCTGGCCTGCCGCGTCGACGGCTCTCAAGTCCAAGCCCGATGTCCCACCGATCCGACGCCGGCGAGTCGAATTCACGACCCCGGCACCCGCCCAACCCCCGGCCGGCCCCGCGTTTGCCGGCCGAACGGGGTGCTGACGTGGCGTTTTTCATTCCGGGACATTTTGGGACATCCGGGCCACTCCTTTTTGCCGGTGGACTTCTGCTGCGTCGAAATGCCAATGAGCGAGACGAATAAAGCAGTATGACAAGCGAACCCGCATGGCCGTCAAGACCGAAAATCCAGCCGAGGTCGTGGGCAGGGCGCGGGCTGATTACTAGCTGCGTCCCCGTATCGGCTCTTCCCGAGATAACGTCGCATCATGTGAACGGCGTTGCAGGCAACCAGCGAAAGGTCTGCACGGGGTGCATAACCTACGAAACTAGAACATGGTCGACTGCAATTCGGGCCGATCAATTGCGAGCTGAAAGTACCTCCCACCTTTGTCTGTCGTGCACTCCCTGACCCACAATTCCATCGCTTGCTCTAGCGAGAATGACTGCGTGTACGCGTCACGAGGATGCCGGAGTCGGCGGTCAACGATCTTTCCTCGGCGATGATGATGTGCCCAAGCGGGATCAAGGAACCTAAAAATGCACGACCCGGTTTCTTTATTGATTCGTATGAACGTCACACGCACGCTGAACCAATCCGCGGGCGGAGTTTCAATACGAAAAGGTCGCGCCAAGGCGTTTCGCTCATTCAAGCCGATCGTGATGACATTTGATCGATCGACCTCTGCAACCTGCACGGTGTCACACGACCGTCCAACCGGTGTGGCCACTTCGTTGAGGCCAAGGTCCATCTCCGCGATTAGGGTGTCGAGGAATCCCGCCCCATCTCCTTCCTCCGCTGCCTCATCGGGCTCATCAATGTCAGGGGTCGGCGGTGCTCGGAGGAGCCGCTGCTGTGATTCTGCCTCAGCAGTAGGGGCTAGTGGTGGCTTTGCGTCCTCGATCAAGTGCTGCAAACGTCGGACTAGGTCGGCCTTATCTTCGTTGTTTAACTTGGTATCGACGTGAGCCCGGAACACATTTCGAAACCAAGCCTTAAGCTCTCCAAATGCCCACACGACTGCTGCGTCGCCGCGATTACCCAGGACGCCGTCAACGACCCTCATTCCCCCGTAGACCAGCGCGACCTGAATGACTGCTTCGAGCGAGCCCCGGCGCGGTGCCCCCACTTCGATGAACAGTGGATCACCGGAAGCTGGACGACGCTTTGGGTCGCCCGCGGTGAAATATAACTCAGTAGCCGCGTTCATGAATCGCTTCAAACCTGCGAGCGACGTTGAAAACTCCGAGATTTCGACAGCAGCGTTAGCGGCGGTCTTGCCATCCAGCCTAAGGATCAAGCTGAACTGCGCACCATCGGTTACCGAAAGAGTCAACTCTTGCCCCATGAAGGGGAGTTTAGCCGATCCCTCATCGAGTCACACTACGGACCGCTCGCGCAACAACCGGCACACTCAAGAACCGACTGCAATTGCCTTTGCCGCATCGATCTCGCTTCTATTCTCTTGAAGACCAGCCAATCCGAGCTACGATTACCGCATCACGCCGACGCGTGGTAGGTCGTGAGTGCCCTGATGGGTAACCTCGACCGAGCGAGGCCAAGCGATTGGCCGACGCTGGTAGTTGCGAAACGCGCGCCTGGTCGCCCTGCCGGGTTGTCCACCGCAAGAGAAGCTGATTGCTTCGAAAGGTATCTCATGCCTGAACCCTTCTCGCCAATCCTTTCCCATCACCTTAGTAAAGCTGAAACTACGTCCACGCAGTTTGCGGTTCTGGCGAGTCTCGTCGGCCAGACCATCACGTCCTTCCAGACCTGGCTCAGGAAACTGCCGAGCGTGTTGGAGACGACGGTCTGGATCGACCACCCCAACCCTCCCCCAAGCTGTGAAACCGACATGAAGTTCGGTATTGCCATCATGCGGGGCAAGTCTGAATGGGGTCTTTTTTGGAACCAGTGCGGCGCGCCTCCAGATGAAGATGCGTTTGTCGAACCCACCGAAGGATGGGAGCCAATTGAAAGCGCCACAATGGTTTTGAAGGCGACAGCGGTCACCATGTTGCCGCGACTCGTCAAAACGATGAACGAGGAGCAGGAGCAGGTTATCCGGCACATGTTGATCGCTGCCAAAACAGTTGGTGCGACTGCGAACAATGGTGCAAAGGAGGGCAAGTAATATGGACGCCCCTCAATCCTCCCGCTTTGCGCCAGCATGGGTAATGTGTCTTTGTAGTGTAATCGCCGTTATTCAATTTCCCGCGTTCTTTTTCGCGTTGATCTTCGCGTCATCGCCTTTGGTGGTTGTCGCCGTCGTTCCATCTGCATTGCTCGCGTTCGTTGGCCTGCACTCCCTTATCATGGGGAACGTTCCGGACGGCGTGTTCGACAAAATAGTCCGCTGCTTGGAGTCGATCTTTCGCAATCACGATAAGTAGAGTGCGTCGAATACATATTCCTTTGTCTGTGCAAATGCCGTGCTGGGTGTACACGCACCCTACCGCTGCCCCGTCACCCACAGGCTGATCCGCACGGCCGCTCTCGCGCAAGGATGCCGACGATCGTGGAACCCAACGCGTCGCTGGGGTAGTGGGCGAGTTCGGCCACACGCTGGATCGCGCAGCGCCCGAGAGGGCGAACCACACCCACCGGCCGCGCGGGCGTTTCGGCTCAGTTCGACTTCATGAACCGATTCCGCTTGAAGCTCGGGGCCGGCGCGATTTCGTCGTGCGGCTCGGGCATGATCGCTTCCAAATGCTCGGACCAGAAGTCCAGGAAGCTGGTCTGGAGGCTGTACTTCTTCGAGCGGACCAGGGCGGCGGCGCTCATCGCGGCGCGGCGGGCGGGGTCGTTTAGCAGGCGGTCGATCGCTTCCACCCACGGCGCCGGTTCGGTGGCGCTGAGGACCAGGCCCGACACGTCCGGGTCGATGATCTCGCGCGGGCCGCCCTCGGTGCTGACGAGCGTGGGCAGGGCGGACGCCTGGGCTTCCATGACGACCTGGCCGAGCGTGTCGGTGCGGCTGGGGAAGACGAACAGGTCGGCGCTGGCGTAAATCGGGCCGAGCTGCGCGTCGTTGCGGGCGCCGAGGAACGTCACGGGCAGGCCCGCGAGCTCGGTCTTCATCTGCTGCTCGTACGGGCCTTCGCCGGCGACGACCAGCGCGACGTCGTTTCGCATCGCGGCCAGCTGCTTGAACGCCTTCGCCAGCAGCGGCAGGTTCTTTTCGACGCTGATGCGGCCGACGTACAGCAGCTTGTGCGGCTTCTCCACGCCGAGCTGGCCCCACAGCAGCGGGTCGCGGTGGCGCGGGTTGAACTTGTCGGTGTTGATGCCGGGCGTGATTGTCCGCAGGGCCTCGTCTTCCACGCCCAACTCGCGCAGGTTGAAGTGGTACGCGACCGAGCGCGAGAAGACGGCTTTGGCGTGCTGGTAGAACCAGCTCATGAAGCGCTCGCACATGAGCGTCATGCGGTAGTCGCCGGTGAGCTGCGCGACGTAGGCAGGGAAGTCGGTGTGGTACGTCGACAGCATCGGCACGCGGAGCATCTTGCTGACGAGGTAGCCCATCATGCCGACGGGCCCCGGCGTGCTGACGTGGATGACGTCGTACTGCTGGCGGTCGGCGAACTCCAGCATCTCCATCAGCGGCGGGACCGTCACCTGGAGGTTCTGGTAGTACGGCATCGGCCTGCTGAGCAGGGGCCGGAAGTTGCGACGGTTGGGCAACTCGAACCGCGGCGTGTTGGTGCAGGTGTGGACGGTCAGATCGAAGCCGGCCTTCATCGCCTGCTCGCCCATGTCGCGGATGAAGCGGGAGACGCCGTTCATGTCGTCGAAGGTGTCGGTGAAGAGCCCGACCTTCATGGTCTGAAGCGTCGGCTTCTTCTCCATGCGCGTCAGCTTGCCGAGCAGGTGACGCTCTTTGTTCTGATGGAAGAGCGCGAAGTAGTACGGCGCGAGCAGGAAGTGCTGGGCGAGGCCGGCACTGATGCCGTCGAAGAGCTCGATGACCGAGCCGTGCTTGGCGCCGCCCATGACAGCGCCGGCGACGGCGTCGGACAGGTCGCGGTTGATCTTCTGGACGAGTTCGAAGACTTCCTCGTGCTCGCTGAGCGCGGGCAGGCCGTCCTTCATGACCTGCTTGAGGCGCGGGTGGTCCGGGAAGTGTTTGCGGAGCGAATCGAGGAAGGCCGACCGCAGGATGGAGTCGTTCGTGCTGCGGTCGTTCTTGTTGCGGAGGAAGGGGACGCGTTTCTTCCACTTCCGAAGCTTGCCGCGCATCACGACCTTGAGCATCTCGGCCCGGTCGGGGAGCTTGCGCAGGCCGACGAAGCTTTGCATCAGCGTGCTGGCGATGCCGGGCGTTTTCTGGTGGCGCTGGTGCTGAAGCGCGTTGTAACGGATCGCGACGCCGTAGAACGTGTGGGCGAGC
This sequence comes from Tepidisphaeraceae bacterium, assembly GCA_047600945.1. Lineage (GTDB taxonomy): Bacteria > Planctomycetota > Phycisphaerae > Tepidisphaerales > Tepidisphaeraceae > JASGKC01. The sequence goes on from JASGKC010000001.1 coordinate 1,885,765, forward strand.
TTCAGCACGCTGCCCGACTCGCCGGCGGGGCGGCAGGTGCCTTCGCGCAGGCACGTGAGGATGTCGGCGACCGACTTCACCTCGGGCGGGAACTCGGTGTAGGTGAGGCCGATGTTCAGCAGGCCGTGATCGTCGCTGCCGGCGGTGCGGGCCTTGTGCCACGGCTCCGGCCAGCGCGGGGTGAGGCCATGGACTTCCGCAAGGCGAAGGAGTTCGGCGCGCGTCAGTCGATCCAGCACGGGTTCAAAGGCCGCCCGGTGGGACGGCGCGTGGGCCCCGTTTAAACACTCGAAGCCCTTGAACATCAGCAGCAGCCGCTCGACGTGCCAGCGTTCGAGTCGATCGTTCTGACGGTAAATCGGGTGGGCCACCGAGTGGGCGATCTGCTCGCGCTCGATGAACTCGGCCACCTTGTAGATGTCCTTCGCGACCGACTGAAGGTAATCGTGCTGACGCCGAGCGTGCCCGTAGACGAGCACGTGCATCTTGCACAGGTCTTCCGGGAACCAGCAGGTGAGTTCTTCGCCGACGAGGACGTTGGTGCGATCGGCAATCTTCAGCACGCCCTCGATGCTGTCGTGGTCGGTGATGGTGACGAAGTCCATCCCGCGGTTGCGGGCCTGCCGGTAGACCTCGGCGGGGGGCGAGAAGCTTTCGGGCGAGCCGATGACGTCCAGCAGGCGTTCGCCGGTCTTGGTCGAGGCCTCGCTGTGGCAGTGCATGTCAATCCGCTTGGGCGTCGGCAGAGAAAACTGCCGGCCCGGGGCGGCGTCGCTGTGGGGGGACGTACTCACGAGAACACCGTTGTACAGGAATCGCCACGGGCGGGCGAATTCGGTGGTCCGAGTGACACATCGGGAAAGGCCGGAAGTGTTGCAAGTCTATTAAATGACGAGACTTGTGCATTCGGGGCCGCAGGGCTGGCGCGATATCGGACGTTACGAGTGCGTCGTCGACGCCTGCCGCAGGTGCTCAAGCGTTTTCGCGGCTTGGCCGGAGGTCATCGCCTGACGGGCCGTCGCGACGCCGGCTGCGAGATCGCACGTCTTGCCGGCGATGACCAGCGCCGCGCCGGCGTTCAAAGCGACGATGTCGGTGCGCGGGCCGGTCTCGCCCGCGAAGATGCCGCGGATGGCGGCCGCGCTGCTGGCGGCGTCCGTCACTTGCAGATCCTCGAGCTTCGCTCTCGGGATGCCCAGTTCCTTCGACGCGTCGAGCGTGCGTTCGGTCAGCTTGCCGTCGCGCAGTTCCACGATCCGGCTCGGGGCCATTGTGCTGAGTTCGTCCAAGCCGTCTTCGCCATGGACGATCCAGGCGTGCACGCTGCCGAGTTCTTTGAGCACGTTGGCGAAGAGCGTGGTCAGTTCGGGCTTGAAGACGCCCAGCAGTTGGTGCTTCGCCCGGCCCGGGTTGGTGAGCGGGCCGATCATGTTGAACAGCGTCGGGATGCCGAGTGCCTGACGCACGGGCGCCACGTGCTTCATGGCCGGATGGTGGGAGCGGGCGAAGGCGAAGCAGAGGTTGGCGTCGCACAGCACGCGGTGCAGGCCGTGCGGGGTGGCGCCGTCGATGGTGACGCCGAGGGCTTCGAGCACGTCGGCCGAGCCCGACTGGCTCGATGCCGAGCGGTTGCCGTGCTTGACGACCTTCACGCCGCACGACGCGACGACCAGCGCCGCGGCCGTCGAGATGTTGAACGTGTGCTTGACGTCGCCGCCGGTGCCGCAGGTGTCAAGGACGAGTTCGCCGTCGGGCGTGGGCACGCGGATGGAGCGTTCGCGCATCACGGAGGCGGCGCCGACGATCTCATCGACGGTCGGCGTGCCCTTGCAGTTCAGGCCCATGAGCAGCGCGGCCATCTGCGCCGGGTCGGCCTCGCCCGACATGATCCGCTCGAAGGCGGCCCGGGCTTCGTCGCGGGTCAAGTTCTCGCGGCGGGTGAGTTTGAGGAGAAGGTCGCGCATGGAAGGGCGAGAAGATAGCAGAATCTCTCGGCAATGAGAGAGCCTATCGACCTCGTTTGCGCTTGGGCTCGTCCTTCAGGTCGAGGTCGATCATTTCGACAATGTGTCCGATGGAAATGGTCTTCCACTGCCGCACAAGCGTGTAGCCCGCTTCGTCCCGGAATGTGTCGGTGGGCAAGACCGCGCTGGTGCTGCCGACAATCACCATGCCGGGGTTCTTCACATCGATGACGGTGTTGTTCGAAAGCTTGATGCGGAACGGCTTGAACGGCTCGTCCTGAAGCTTGTTGAGAAGGTCGTGCGGTCCCATCGCCCCGAATTCTAGCCGGGTGACCGCGTCGCCGCACGACAATTCACTCCACCTTCGCCCCCGCCATGGCGGCCGTTTTGATCACCAGGGGCTTCTTTCCGACGATCGGCTGGTACTGCTTCTCGATGAACGCCTTGAACGCATCGACGGCGTCCTTCTGCACCAGCGCCACGATGCAGCCGCCGAAGCCGGCGCCGGTCATGCGCGCGCCGTAGACGCCGGGCACCTGGCGGGCCAGCGTCACGAGGACGTCCAGCGGGCCGATGCTCACTTCGTAGTCGAGCATCAGGCTGCGGTGGCTGGCGTACATCAGTTCGCCGGCTTCGTCGAAATACTTCTTCTTCAGCGCGTCGCGGAACTTCTGGCAGCGCTCGTTCTCGGTGATGACGTGCTTGCAGCGGTTGTAGATCGCTTCGTTGAAATGTTCTGTGAAGCCCCCGGCGTCGCCGTGGGCGTTCGGGTCGCGCAGCGCGACCTCGTCCAGCATCTTCATCGTCGCGTCGCGCAGCGCTTTCACCTGTGGGTACTTCGTCTGGATCGCCTTCACGCCCGCCTGGCACGCGACGACGCGCATGTTGTACGGCTTGCCGGTTTCGATTCTGCCGTCGGGCATGACGATCTGGTCGACGTCGGCCGCCAGCGTGTGGCCGATGCCGCTGTGGACGACGACGACGCGCAGCAGGTCGTCGATCGGGATGTACTCCATCGGGTAGTTGCCCGAGGCATCCTTTCGACAATCGAGCAGCAGCGCCGAGCCGGGCTTGCCGTTGGCGACGATCATCTGATCCATGATGCCGCACGGAACCTGCGGGAATTCGTGCTCGGCCTTCTGGCCCAACAGAGCGAGCCGCACGCCGTCCATTGTTTCGCCGACGGTGTCGAGCAGGGCGGTGCCGAAGCCCACTTCCATCGCTGCGCTGCTGCTCAGGCCGCTGCCTTTCGGCAACGTCGCGCCGAGCATGCAGTCCATGCCGCTCAGCGGCACGCCGACCTTCTTCAGCTGATGCGCGATGCCCTTCACATAGTTCGACCAGTCCTCGCGCGGTTCCGTCGGCGTGATCTCTTTACCCAGGTCGAACTCGACGACGCCGTTGGCGTTCATCGATGCGACGCGCACGAGTTGGTCCGAGCGCTTGCGATACGCGAACAGGATGTGCGGCTCGATCGCCATCGGGCAGACGAAGCCGTCGTTGTAGTCGGTGTGTTCGCCGATGAGATTCACCCGTCCCGGTGCGCGGACAAACTTCACGTCCGAACCGGGGCCGAACTGCTCAGTGAACTTGGCGAGAAGGGCGTCGCGTTCCATAGGTCGGGGGATTGTCGGGCAGGGGCGTCACGTTTCAAGCGTGCGGCGATTCGGCGCTGGTTTCCGGTCTTTTCACTGCGAAGGGGGTGAAGGCGTCGCGAGGTCCGCGAAGGGTTGTCAAGTCAACCGTCGTGTCTCCCGCCGCCACACCGGCTGCGGGTGCCCGCCTCGAGGGAGTCTCGGTTTGCTCAGCGCCTTCACGTCCGTGAGGTGCCATCGCCACAGCCCGCCGGTGGAGTCGTCGCCTGCTTCCACGCGTTCGATCACCGCGCTGCCGACGATCATTCCCGTCGGCAGTTCGTGCGTGAACAGCCGCAAAGCATTGGCCAGTTCCAGCATCCACGGGAGCGCCTCGGCTGGCTTCAGCACCGCCAGATCGCGGGACCACGCCTTGGGCTTCGCTGCCCACTGCCTACCGCCTACTGCCCACTGCCCACTGCTTCGACGCATAGATCAGGAACCGCTCGCCGACTATCGACGTCGGGCGCGACCGGTACTCGATCGTCTTCACGCCGCGCAGGATAAGCTCGGCATACGGCTGACGGATGCTGAGGACTCGCATAACGCTCCTATATCTGCCGACGCATTCCCCATCGCCCGCGTGACGTCGTACTTCTCGTTCCCCAGTGCCAGCGGATGACGGTTGAATTGTTCCAGGTACCGATCGCGCAGCTCGCGCGCCTTCGCGGCCAGCATGGGGTCGTTCGTCTTCACGCGCTTTGGCTTGGCGGGCTTCTCCGACTCCGCAGCCGGCGGCTTGCCGAAGTAGAACCCGGTCGGTGATTTCCGATTTCCAATGTCCGATTTCCGATTTGAAGACCGACCTGATCGCTTTTCTTCCGCTGGCAACTGGCAACCAGCAACTGGCAATTCCAGCGGTAGCAGGCGAGGCAGTTCATCGCTCCACTTCAAGCCCGGCGGAATCGGCAGGGCGATGCGCGCCGCGTCCATCAGGCCGCCGCGGGTTTCGCTGGGGAACCACCAGGGCGTCTGCGTGTCGCCCTCGCGCATGCGCTTCTGCCAGAAGATGTGCACGCGGTCGCGCTTCGCACTGCCGGCCCGGAACGCCAACGGCACGAAGCCCATCGATTCATAGAACCGATTGCTCTCAACCAGATCCTGCGCACACCAGCAACACCACAGCTTGCAGCCCCACGCGCTCTGGTCAAAGCGTGCCTTCAGCAGATGGCGCCGACCAGCATTCGCCGGTACTCCGGCGCCACGCACAACTGATAAATGATGCCGAGTTCGTCCCGGCTCTTGTAACGATCGTTTCCGATGAGGTAGCCGGCAAAAGTGGGCAGTGTGCGGTGGGCGGTGGGCAGGTCATGCGTAGTCCTGCCCACTGCAGCGTGAGCGTACTGCTCACTGTCCACTGCTTCAGCGACCAGCACATGCCCCAGCCGCACCTTGCCTTCGAGCGCCTTGGTCGGCAGGAACGCCAACTGCTTCGAGTGCTTCTTCATCAGGCCGTCGATGAACGGAATGTCGCTCGCCGTTGCGAAGCGCACATGGATCGGCACGCGCGGCTGCGGCAACGGCTGCGCCGCGCGCTCGGCGCGATCGACGACGACGACGACTGCACAGAAATGATCTCGCTCATGACGGCGCTCCGAAGGTGAAAGAGGCGCCGCGGCCTTTCGCCGCGCCGCGCCTCGTGGAGTCGATTCCACCCGTGCGTGATCTTCCTGGCACGACACGGGTGGTGCGACGTAGTTGTCTCAAATCGCAAACCGCGAATTGGCAATCGGAAATCCGCTCACGCGGCTTTCTTCAGCTTCATTGTCGCCGGCACCGCGCTGGTCGCGCTCAGGTTCACGCTCACCGGGTCGCTCGCCGGGCCGGTCTGTTTTCGGCCGTTGAACCAGAACGCGCTGATCCACACCGTGCACGCCTCGCGGACCGCGTCGAGGGTGATGACAGTCTTGCTCTTGCCCGTCACCGTCGCCAGCGTGTAGTCGAGCGTGCTCGCGGGCGCCTCGTCGCCGTACGCGATCATCACGTTCGCGCCCAGCACGCCGCGCGGCTTGCTCTTGGTCGTCTTGCTCTGCTGAATGCTCAGCGTCACCTCGCGCCCGTTCACGCTCTCCACCTTCACGAACGCCTGCGGCGGGATCGGGCTCGGCGTGGGCTTCTTGCCGCGCTCGGTGATGCCCAGCTCGCGGCGCATCTCGTTGGTCGTCTGCGGCCAGGCCTGAATCTCGTCCACGAGCGAACGCGTGGAGTTGATGAGCGTCTTCTTCGCCACATTCTTCGCCTCGATGGCCGGTCCGGTGCGCGTGGTCGGATTGCTCGCGACGCCATACGCCTCGACGAACCGTGTGCGGGTGACGGCATAGTCCGCGATGCGCGTCGGCGGCACGTTGAAGTAGTTCGCGGGCTTGGTTTGAAGCGTGGTGAGGAAGTCGCCGGTCCACGTGACCAGCTTCTCCTCCGTGCGAGGGAGGTACTTCGATGCCATGACAGTTCTCCTGCATTGACACCGAGCCTCGCCGTGCGGGCCGATGTCCGGCGCGAATGTCCACGCGATGCAACACGCACCCCGTTCGATTCGCTGAGCAGGAATTCGGCAATGAAGCAAGTTGACTTAATGAACTCTAGATAAAATCGACGGATTTTTCGGCTGGCGCCGAGTGACCGGTCTGTACCGCCGCCACGGCCGATAGAAACATCGCCCACGACACGCAACGGCGATTCACCGGCGGATCGACGGCAGAACCCACAGAAATGCCGCACGGCGCCGAGCCAGTGCCGCACGGCATCGAGTCAGCGCCGCAGGGCACTGCGTCCGTGCCGCACGGCATCGAGTCGGCGCCACGCGGCACGGCGTCGGCGCCTCACGGCCCAGGCGTCGTGCCTCACGGCATTTACGCGATGCCGAACGGCACGCTCGCAATGGCGCATGCCATCGGCCGTCGTCCTGCTTCTGGCCCGGTCCCCATGACCTTGCGCATTGTCAAAGATGAGCACCGGCCCGAACGCCCATGCGCCAGTCTGTCGCCTGCTGTGAAATCGATGATGCCCAACTTGTCTTGCGATATCCTGTTTGCATGGGCAAAGACATTGACAAGGGCTATGCGGTCGCACTCGAGCGGATTCGAATCGCGCGGGATACGAACGGGATAACTCTGGATTTGTCCAGCCTTGGACTGACGGCGCTGCCGCCGGAGATCGGATCGCTCACGGCGTTGATGGGGCTTAACCTGAGCGGCAACCGGTTGAGCACGCTGCCCTCGGTGATCAGATCGCTCACGGCGTTGACGACGCTTTCCCTGAGCAACAACCAGTTGAGCACGCTGCCGCCGGAAATCGGATCGCTCACGGCGTTGGAGTCCCTTGACCTGATCAACAACCAGTTGAGCACGCTGCCGCCGGAGATCGGATCGCTCACGGCGTTGATGTGGCTTAATCTGAACGTCAACCAGTTGAGCACGCTGCCGCCGGAGATCGGATCGCTCACGGCGTTGACGGAGCTTTACCTGGGTGACAACCAGTTGAGCACGCTGCCGCCGGAGATCGGATCGCTCACGGCGTTGACGCGGCTTGGCCTGAGCGGCAACCAGTTGAGCACGCTGCCGCCGGAGATCGGATCGCTCACGGCGTTGGAGGTGCTTGACCTGAGCAACAACCAGTTGAGCACGCTGCCGCCGGAAATCGGATCGCTCAGGGCGTTGACGGTGCTTGACCTGAGCAGCAACCAATTGAGCACGCTGCCGCCGGAGATCGGATCGCTCACAGCGTTGACGCGGCTTTACCTGAACGACAACCAGTTGAGCACGCTGCCGCCGGTGATCGGATCGCTCCCGGCGTTGACGTGGCTTGGCCTGAACGGCAATCCGCTCCCTGCGGAATGGCTGGCCGTGTTGGAAACATCGGGGATTGCGGCTCTGCTGGAGGTGGTCAGGGGACAGGCGCAGGCCACTATTGATTTGGGGACTTACGTGCGGTTTGACGAGGCGAAGCTGCTCCTGCTGGGGCCGGGCCAGGTGGGAAAGACGTGGCTGTTGCAGGCGCTGAGCGGAAAGAAGCCGGAGAAGACGGACACGACCAAGGGGATCGAGATCGACCGATGGCGCGTGGACGTGAACCACCCGCGCGACCGCGGCCGGAGGATTCACCTGAACTGCTGGGACTTCGGCGGGCAGGACCACTATCAGGTGACGCACCAGATCTTCTTCAGCCAGAAGGCGATCTACCTGATGGTGTGGAACCCACGCGGCGGGCTCGACCCCAAGCTGAACGAACGGCTGGACCGAATCAAACTGAGCGCCGGCAGCAGCGCGAAGGTGTTGATCGTCTCCACGCACGCCGACGGCACGTCGCCCGCGATGCCGCTTGGCGAAAGGGCGATTCGCGACCAATTCGGCAGCCTGATCTGGGGATTTTACCAGATAGACAGCAAAAATGGCCCGACGGGGACGGGCATCGCAACCCTGAAAAGGGAGATCGCCAAGGCGGCGGCGCAACTGGAGGGGATGGATGCGTTCTCCCCTCTCGCGTGGCGTCGCGCCCGCAAGGCGATCCGGGACACGAAGAAGCGATGGATGATGTTCGACGAGTTCAAGGCGATCTGTAGCGCGAACGGAATCGCAGAAGACCGGGCGGCTGGGTTTGCCGAGGTGCTGGAGGTGCAGGGACACGCCGTCTTCATCGCCGACGCGGCGAGCGACACGCGGGCGGCGATGTCGGGGAACAACATCGTAGTGCTCGACCCGCAATGGCTCGCGCAGGCGATCGCGCACGTGATCGAGGACAAGGAGACGATCGAAGGAAACGGGGAACTGGTCCATGCCCGGCTGAAAGAGATCTGGAAGAAGAACCCGAAGCGCGGCTGCGTGGGATACGACCCGGAATTGCACGGGTATCTGCTGTGGCTGATGAAGCGGTTCTTCATCGCGTATGAGTTGACGAAGGATTCGAGCCTGGTGCCGGAGTTGATCGCGACGAATCGCCCGGACGACGTGCGCTGGACGCCGACGACAAAGGCATACAACCACCGACAGGCGCGGCTGGTGTACGAGTTCGGTCACGAACCGCCGATTGGCATCATCCCCGCGCTGACGGCGGCGATGCACCCGGAGCGGTATCGGGGGCGGACGGACAACTTCAACACGAACTGGAAGGGCGGCTTCTTCCTGAGCACCGAGCTGCGCGGGGACGCCTACGTCGAGTTGGTGGATCGCCGGTTGTGGATCGAGGTGCGCGACCGCTACCCGAACCTGTTGATCACCCTGGTGAACAGGACGCTGTGCAAGATCGCTGCGGAAAGGTTTCCGCAACTGGTTTTAGAGGAACGCGTTCCGTGCATGGGCGTGAAGGACGGCAAGCCGTGCCCGCGAAATCACAAGAGCGCATTCCTGGAAACGATGCGTGGGAAGCACGTGCAGTGCGATGAGTGCGGATCAACGACGCTGGACGCCAACGCGATGCTCGACGGGTTCGACGCGCGCGAGCACGAGTTCATGCAGAAGCTTGAGGGGCTGGCCGACGGTCAACGGGAGATGGTGGCCAGCGCGCACGCGATCTTCACCTCGCTGGACCCGGAGAACTTGAGTCGTCGGGGAGGCCCGTCGATGTTCACGATCCTGCCGGGTGCGACCAAGTGGTACAAGAAGGCGACGCACGAATCGGTGGGCATCACGTGCTGGTGCGAGCATCCGAATGGCCCGCATCCCGTCACCGCCATCGGCAGTGGTGAACCGCCGGACTACCTGCTGACGATGCCCCGAGACTGGCTCAAGAAGGTCACGCCGTACATGTCTTGGGCGGCCAAACTCTTGCGGGCATTCTCAGGCGTCGCTTTGCATGAACTGACGTCCGCGATCGACGACAAGGAGTGCAAGGAGCAACTGAAGGCCATGGACGCAGCCGCGAAGTCGATGATGGCAGGCGACTTTGAGCCCGGGTCGCGGAGGGACTGGCCGTTCATCCACCGCGAGCGGCCGGAAATAACCGCCTTGGGGCATTTGCACGACTTCCTCAAATCGCAGGTGCCGAAGGAGAAGCCCTGGGGTGACCTGCTCCCGGTGCAGACTAATAGCGGTCAGCTTCTGTGGCTTTGCTCGAAGCACCGTCCGATCCAGCAGCCGGAGGTGAAGGAGATTCGATAAGGAGCGCCCACGAGGACGTCATCGCGCCGCCTTCGACCCGTCGCCGTCCGTCATAGAAGGCGATCGGTCATGAAGTGTCGGCCCTTCCACGTCGGGCAGAGCGATGCGTTCTTGCTGGCTGATGCCGACGGCGGGCGGACGGTGTTTGCTCCAGGCGGGCACGCGGTGGTTGCAGGGGAGGGCGTGCGGTCACTTCGATCGACAAGCCGGGCGGGCCGTATCCGCGAGGATTGAGATCGAGCGGTTCGCGCGGCCCCAGACGACGCCGGCAGGCGTGTCGTTCTCAGGTCGACTTCATGAACCGATTCCGCTTAAAGCTTGGCGCGGGCGCGATTTCGTCGGTGCGGCTTGGTCATGATCGCGCTCAGGTGTTCGCTCCAAAAGTCGAGGAAGCTGGCTTGCAGGCTGTACTTCTTCGAGCGGACCGGGGCGGCGGCGCTCATCGCGGCGCGGCGAGCGGGTTCGTTCGTTTCACAGGGTCTGCAGTACGCGGCAGATCGGTCCGCTACCGCTGGCCGGCCACCCACAGGCTGATCCACGCCGCTTCGTCGCGTCTGTCGCGTTTTCTTCGCGCCTTCGCGGTGAAAACCCGGAACGTGAATCCGCCCGAAGGATCGCTATGCTCGCGGTCATGCCGGCGACTGCGAATCCGATCGACTCCGAACGCCTGCGCGGCCGATTCGTCGTGCTTGATGGCGGCGAAGGCTGCGGCAAGAGCACGCAGATCAACCTGCTCAGCGAACGCCTCCGCTCGGCCGGCCTGGCCGTGCTCCAGGTCCGTGACCCCGGCACCACCCGCATCGGCGAACAAATCCGCGGCGTGCTGCTCAACCCCGACCACACCGAAATGAGCCTGCGCTGCGAAATGCTCCTCTACATGGCCGCCCGCGCAGATGATGACCGAGGTCATTCGCCCTGCGCTCGAACGCGGCGAAGTCGTCCTGTCCGACCGCTTTGTCAGCAGCACGCTCGCCTATCAGCTCGGCGGCGAAGGCCTGTCGGGCCAGGAAATCCTCGACGTCGCCCGCATCGCGCTGCGTGGCCGGCTGCCCGATCTGACGATCATCCTCGACATGCCCGTCGAAGTGTCGCGCGATCGCGTGCAGGCGAAGTACGAGCAGGCGCTCGCAGACGCTGTTCGGCGAAGAAAAGAAGAAACTCGTCAAGGACCGCATCGAACAGCGGCCACTGGAGTACCACGTACGCGTGCGTGACAACTATCTCGCACAGGCGAAGCAGGACCCGGGGCGGTATCGCGTGATCAGTGCGAACCGCGACGTGCAGGCGGTTCAAGAAGACGTATGGAATGCAGTCGCAAGCAAAGAGTACAGCGTATTGCGTACTGCGTAGTTCAGAACGGTCTTGCGAATGGACTACCCGATACGCAGTACGCAGTAAGAATGTTTCATGCATCCCGCCTTCTCTCACATCCTCGGCCAATCCACCGCGATCGGGTTTCTGACGAAGGCGCTGGCCGTCGATCGGTTGCCGCATGGGTTGATCTTCGCCGGGCCGGTGGGCGTGGGGCGCTGCACGACGGCACTCGCGCTGGCGAAGGTATTCCTGGCGGATCGTCCGAATGATCCGGAGTCGATCGACAAGGTGTCGCCGCTGATCGAGGCGCGGACGCATCCGGACTTTCACTTCGTCACCAAGGAGATGGTGCGCGAGCTGGAAGGCAAGAGCGACAAGGCCAAGGCGGTCGAGTTCAGCATTGATGTGGTGCGCGAGCGCGTTGTCGCGCCGGCCGGCCGGAAGGCGGTGCTGGGCCGCGGGAAGGTGTTCATCCTCGACGAAGCCGACACGATGACCACCGGCGCGCAGAACGCGCTGCTGAAGACACTCGAAGAACCGGCCGGGCGCACGCTGATCGTCCTGCTGACCGAAACGCCCGGCGGGTTGCTGTCGACGGTGCGCAGCCGATCGCAACTCGTGCGTTTCGGCGGGCCGCCCGAAGCAGACGCCATCGCCATCCTCACGAAGCACGGCCTGAGCCCGCAGCAGGCGGCGAGTGCTCTGAAGTTGGCCGAAGGATCACCCGGCCTGGCCCTGCGCTGGCACGAAGACGGTGTCATCATGGCTGGCCAGGAACTGATCCGCCTGCTCGACACGGGCGGCGACCTCGCCACGTGGATGAAGGCCGCCGCCGACGCGTACGCGAAGAAGCAGCTCGAGCGCGACGAGCTGTCCAGCGAAGACGCGATGCGCCGGCAGGGGATCAACACGTTCCTGCGAATTGCCTGTGATCATTTCCGCAGACGGCTGGCCGAGACGGACGATGACAACGAGCGCGATCGGCTGATCGATCGCATCGAATCGGCGCGACTGGCCGAGGCGAACGTCGACGGCAACGTCAACGTCGCGCTGATCTTGCAGCATGTCGGGATGACGATCGGGTGAAGGTGCTCACAGCGTCGCGTTGTCCACAAAAGGCACGAAGGGGCACGAAGAAGGCAGATCAGAACTGCCTAGTACGGATCCCCCTTCTCTCGCTCGCTCGAAAGACGTCACCCTGAACGAAGCGAAGGGTCTGGCGCCCCTCGAAGTCGCTCGACGCTCGGATGGCGCCAGATGCTTCACTTCGTTCAGCATGAGGTCTTTCGGAGCACGAATTCAATGGACCCCTTTGGCTTCTCTTCGTGTTCCTTCGTGCCCTTCGTGGAGAATCACCCCTCGACGCACGAAAACGGCCAGTTCGTATCCAGCAGCGGCCACGGCTCACGGTCGACCTGGGCCGGCTGGGTCGTGGGCGATTCCTGCGGCGTGCCCTGACTCATGAACGTGCGGAACCGGTCGATCAGGGCCGGGTACTCGATCAGCAATTGGTTCCAAGTCTGATAGTTCGACCACAAGTAGTACGCCCGGCGCATCTCCTCACGCTGGCGGGCGACTTGCTGCTCCAGCTCGGCCACGCGTGCCTTTAGCTGGTCATTGGCCGTCGCCAGTTCGTTGCGGCGGTCCTGGGCGGCCTGAAGTTGCTTCAAGGCGTCGTCGTACATCGTCTTGAGCTGGGCCGGGTCCGGGTCGGCTTGCGCGGCGGAGCCCCAGATCAGCACCGTCAGCAGGGCGGCGCGAACAATCCGCAGTCGGGCATGAAACATTCGATCCATTGGCGTCCGATGATCGTACTAGAAACGGGGTGGGGTCGCACGGGTGAACTCGGGCGCACCGACACTGCCACTTGCTACAATGATCGTCGAGGACGGTGCTGCGCATGATTCAGTTTCCCTGTCATCGATGCAGTTGGAAGATCTCCGTTCACGACGATCAGGCCGGCGAGTCGGTGCAATGCCCGAGTTGCGGCTTCCTTGTCGACGTCCCGCGTCTCGACGAACTCGGCAACCTTACCGACGACGGCACCTACGAGCTCAACGACGCCACACCGCGCACCGCGCCGACGCTGGCCGATAACCGCAAACTGCCGTCGCTGCTCGAACAGCACGGCGAGGACCGGCGCACGTCGCTCGAAGACTTCATGAAGATCGGCGTGTCGTCCGATGAGCAACTGGAGCTGAACCAGGAGGTCCGGCCCGGCGTGCCGAAAGCGCCGAAGTACGACCCCATCACCGGCGAACTCCTGCTGCCGATCGAAGTCGCGCAGGAGAAAGTACCGGCCGGCAAGGCGATTGCCGTCGCGCATCCGGCCGGCACGCCGGGCGCGAGCGGATCAAAGACGCTTCAATACGCGGCCGTGTCCAAGCACGCGGGCGGCGTGTCATCGGTGTTCTACCCGTTCGTCGGGATGCTCAAGACGGGCAACTTCGTCGTCTGGCTGATCGTGACGCTGGTGCTCGCGGCCAATGTCGCGATGGTTACCGTCCCGATCCTCGGCCTGCTTTACATGTTCATCATCGGGCCGTTCGTGACGGTGTTCCTCGTCGCGCATATTGCGAATGTGATCGACGAGACCGGTCCGGCCGATCACGATGAACTGCCGACGCTGCTGCGTCACGCGAGCTGGAGCGAAGACCTCTGGCGGCCGCTGGTGCAGGTGGCGTTCTCGTTCATGTACGCGTCGGCGCCGCTGTTCGCCGCCGGGATCTGGATGGGCGGCACGCTGCCGCCGCAGATCTATTGGCCATTGGTGATCGTGCTGGCATTTGTCTTCCCGGCCGCGCTGATGACGGCGGTCTGTAGCGGCACGGTGAACAACATGCTTCCGCACCGCTGCCTGGGCGTGATCCCGGTGATCGGTGTGAAGTACTTCCTGCCTGTGATCGCAATGGGCGCCGGCCTGATCACGCTGGTCGCCGGTCTGGCCATGATGGTCACCGGCATGACCGGCCTGAACGCGACGATGCTCAGCCCCGTCAAAACGGCGATTCCGATCGGGTTTCTCAGCGTCGCCAGCCTGCCTGTGCTGGGCGGTGCGGTCTACCTGCTGCACGTGGCCTGCTGGCAACTGGGCCTGCTCTATCGTCGGCACCAATCCGAATTCCCGTGGGTGCTACAGCACTTCGTGAAAGGTAGCCGGGACGATCTGCTGAGCCAGCTTGAGCGTCGGCGCGGATGAAGCTCGTCAGAAGATGGAACAGCGTCGACAGCAGCTCGAAAACGAACGCGCGGCGAGGCGGAACGATCGCGCGAGGCTGACCAGCCTGCATGCCGAACCGCGCGTTTAGCGCTCATTTCGACGACTGATCGTCGAGCTGTTTCGCGTTCGGCTGCGCGTCTTGGAACTGCGTGACGAGGTTGGGCGTCACTTCGACTTCCACACGTCGATTTTGCGAATGCTGCGGGGCCGGTGCGCGCTGAACGACCGGCTCGAAGGTGCTGCACCCGACGACACGGAGCACTTCCGGCTCGACGCCGCGCGAGATCAGGTAATCCTGCACACGCTTGGCACGACGGACCGACAGGGCCATGCGATCTTCGGCACTCGCGTCGGCGGCCAAGTCGTCGAGTGAGGTGTGACCCTTCACCAGGACGATTTGCTTGTGTCCCTTGATGTTGCCGGCCACCTGATCGAGTTGGCGCTTGGCGGCTTCTGAAAGCGCGTCGGCGCCGGCAGCGAACGTGAGTCGTCCGCCGACGACGGTGGTGTCGCCCATGCGGATGGAGCTGACTGTGCGATCGGTGCCTTGGGCGCCGTCGGTGGTCTCTTCGTTCTTGCCCTTCTCGCCGGGGCCGTTCATGTTGGGATTGGAGTCGTTGCGCGGGCTCGTCGGGTCGGGTTGATAGCCCATGCCGGCGCCGAAGCCCTTGCGGAAGTTGTCCATCCACTCGTCCTGCGTCTGCTTCTGAGCGGCCGCGCTCTCGGGTGTGGGCGGCTTTCCTTCGGGCTTGAGGCACCAAAGGATCACGAACAACCCCATCATGCACATGATCAGGTCGGCCAACGTGAAGATCCATTCAGGACACTCTTCACAGAGCTCGTGGGGGTCGCATTTTTTGCAGCCTTTGGCCATTGTTCACCGCAGAGGCGCTGAGGACGCAGAGAAGAAACAAGACAACCGAGTTCAGTCGCGTAGGCCGAGCACCTTTCGGCGAACACCATCGACGAGTCGAGCGACATTGAAGTTCAGCAGAAGACCCAGTTCCCAGCCGCCCAGACGTAGGTACGTTAGGAGCTGTGCTTCGTGTATTGGTTCAACTTTTGCAACTGATTTGATTTCCAGAACGAGCCTGCCATCGATCAGAAAGTCGAGTCGGTAGGCACAGTCGATTGGCGCTCCTTTGTAGAGCACCGGCAACTCAAGTTGCGCGCGAAAGGGAATACCTTGCTCTTCAAACTCCCTCGCGAGACACCGTTGATAGGCAGATTCAAGCAGGCCGGGGCCAATGTGCCTGTGGACCTCAATCGCACAGCCAATCACGCGTTCACTCAGAGTGTTGATCGGCAGCATAGGAGTTCCTCTGCTGATTCTCTGCGCCCTCAGCGCCTCTGCGGTGATGCCTTACGCCGCCTTCGCGACCCCCGCGGCTTGCTTCGACGACAGGAAGCTCAGCAGCTGCATTTCCACCACACGCGGGTTGTTGCCGGCCTGGATGCTGAGGACGCCTTGCAGGATGACCTCCTTCACGAACTGCTCGTCCTTGGACAGCAAACCCAACTTTTCAGCCACAGGGCCGGCCAGCAGGTTCTGTAGCACGGCCCCGTAGAGTGTGCCGGTAAGAGCGGTCGCCAAGGCTTTACCGATCACCTCGGCACCGCCATTCAGGTTTTTGAACATCGCGACCTGGGCCATTAGGCACGCGACAAGGCCGCAACCCGGACCGAACTTGGCGATCGTGCCAAAGAAGTGCTTGCCGTGCTTATGACGCTCGGCCATCGAATCGATTTCGATGCGCATGATGCGCTCGATAATTTCGGGATCGGTGCCGTCGATCGTGAGTTGCAGGCCTCGACGAAGGAACGGGTCATGCGCTTCGCGGCTGGCCGACTCCAACGCCAAGACGCCGTCACGACGAGCGATTTCAGCGTAGTTCACCAGGTCTTTGATGATATGTTCGGCGTGGCTGCCCTTGTTGAGTACGAACTTCAAGCCGGACTTCAGTGCCCCGATGACCGAGTGCAGCGGCATGCTCATGAATGTTGCGCCGATGGCGCAGCCACCCACGAGGATGACCTCGCCGGGCTTGAAGTACATGAGGAACAGGTTGTCGCCTTCAGCAAGGTGATGAGCGCTGTAGAGGATTGCGCCCCAGGCGACGACAATTCCGATGATCGTGGAGAGGTCCATGACGTCGACATCCGTGTCGTGTATGCAGTTCCAACCGGGTCCATCCCTCGCCTGCGCAATATCGGCGCGGACGGATGGCACCCATCGACTTTGTTATCGGCCATTGGCGTGCTGGCCGATGAATGAATTCGGACCGCGTCACATGAGTTTGCCGTTTCGTTAATTGCCTGGCGCTTTGGTGGATGATTACGCGTGCTTTGTCTGTTTTCGACTACACCCCGCGTTCGGAAACTGCATCAAGTGGGCTGTGCGTGTCTGCCAAGGCGGTTACAGCGGATACGCGGGGATGGATCCTGACGGTCACTTCGAAGGGACTGCGTCACATGTCTAGCGCCGTTGCTGTCATCATTCCGGCGGGGGGTTCGTCTACGCGCTTTGGCACCAACAAGCTGCTGGCGTCGCTTGCGGGGCGAGGTGTGCTTCGACGGACGCTCGACGCCTTCGTCGACCGGCCCGACGTGGCAATGGTTATCGTCGCCACCAATTCGACGCCGGTCGATTTGATGCACCCGAAGCTGCGCGTCTGCGCCGGGGAAGCTCCCGGGCCGAAAGCGTGCGCCGTGCGCTGGGCGAGATTCCGCAGAGCGTCGAGTGGGTGGCCATCCACGATGCCGCCCGGCCGCTGGTGAGTGGGGGATTGATCGCTCGCACCATCGACGCCGCCCAACTGTACGGTGCCGCCGGTCCTGCCATGCCCGTGATGCTCACCATTAAGAAGGCCGGCAAAACGCTGCCCGCCCCGGTCGAGCAGACCGTTCCGCGCCACCAACTATGGGCAATGCAGACGCCTCAAGTCATGCGTCGGGCCGACCTCCAGCGGGCATTCGACAGGTGCCAGATTCCGCTCGACGAAGTGACGGATGACCTGCAACTGCTGGAACTGATCGGCGTTGCTGCCACGCTTGTGCCGGGCGAAGAGCGGAACCTGAAGGTCACCACGCCGCTCGACCTGAAGCTGGCCGACCTGCTGCTGCGGGACCCGTAAGTCAGATTTGTCCGTAGATGTCCATATGCCGGTCGCTGCTCATCCGCACGCTGAGATGGCCCAGCCCGGCGTCGCGGAGTTGCGTCTTCACTTCATCCACCGTGAACGCTGCCAGGAACGAGCGGTAGAACTCGTCGCGCAGCAGCTTGCTCTCGCCGGCGGCGTGGAGATCGACCAGCGCCTGTGCGACCTGCGGGGTCTCGGGCCGTGCCAGGTCGCGGATGAACAGCGTGCCGCCTTTCACCAGGATGCGCTTCACGGCCTGCCACATCACCATCGGGTCGGGCAGGTGATGCAGCATGCTATTCGAGCAAACGACGTCGGCCGTGCCCAGCTTGTGCGCTTCCTTGATGTTCGCCACCTCGAACGTGAGGTTCGCCAAGTGACGTGTGCGTGTCTCGGCGCGGGCCCGATCGATCATCGTAGTTGACGCATCGACGCCGCAGACGTTCCAGAACTCCCGCGCCGTCGCCAGCCGCAGCGTGATGTCGCCGGGGCCGCAGCCCAGGTCGATCGCGCGGATGTGGGCGTCGGCCTGCTCCGGCACGTGGGCGGTCACCTCGAGCAGCCGCTCGACGAAACGCCGGTTCACGTCGGCGAAATTCGCGCGGGCGTACGCGTCGACTTCATCGGGAAGGTCCATCAATTCCGGTTCGAGCACGCGATCCATGAGGCCATTGTATGTCGAGGATCGGCGTCAGACACGGGTCGCGCTGTTTGTCCCTTGCCGTTTCAATGCGAAGGCGTCGGCCGGCGATATCGACTGCGACACTTCGTGCCGAAGAACCGCTTGGCGTTGCGCCGCTTCACACGATCGGCCCTGCGCAGCCGGTACTGCGCGACTCGTGGATGAGACGGCTACGTGATAGGCTCGACACTGCCGTCGCGCCACGTCGGCGCGATGCAGGAGAAACAGGTGGGAACGCCGCTGGGGTGTGCGGCGCGAAGAGGGAGAAAGCCATGATTCGAAATCGGCGGAGCGTGACAAACCACTTGCGCGCCTGCGTTCAACGTGTTGCACTACAGTCGCTAGAAGACAGACGGATGCTTTCCGTCACGCGCCTCGGCGACGTCAACACGGCGCTCAGTTCCAACTCCGAACCGACCGAGATCGTTGCGATGGGCGCGACGCTCTATTTCGCCCACGCCTCGAACACCAACGGCGCCGAAGTGTTCAAGTCCGATGGCACGGCAGGTGGTACGACGGTACTGAAAGACATCGGACCGGGCTCGGCTGGTTCGGCGCCGGATATGCTGACGGTGGTCGGCAGCAAGCTGTTTTTCACAGCCGAGGACGACGCGACCGGCCGTGAGCTGTGGGTGAGCGACGGAACGGCCGCCGGCACGACGCGCGTAAAGGACATCTGGTCGGGAACTGAGGGCTCCGCGCCGTTCGGTCTGACCGCCGGCCCGGGCGGGCTGTTGTTCTTCTGGGCCGACGACGGCGTGCACGGCTGCGAACTGTGGCGCAGCGACGGAACGGGCGCCGGCACGTTCCTCGTCGCCGACGCTGTGCCGGGCGCTGTCGGTCAGGACCCGTTCACGGTCGTGCGCCAGCAGACGACAGTGTTTGGCTCATCGCTGTTCTTCACGGCCTCAACAAGTGAAGACCAGATGTTGGATGGCCTGTTCGCTGTGACGGGAACGGCGGGCAGCCTGCGCACCGTCTATGTTCCCGCTTCGAGCGAATCGTCCCGCGCCGCAAGCGAACTCTGCACGATCGGCAGCAAGCTCTACTTCACGGACAACTCCGCGCTCTACGCTAGTGACGGCACGACTGCCGGTACCGCAGCGATCGCCGGCGCGACATCGGTTACTGCGCTGCTGCCTGATGCCGGGAACGGCCGGCTCTACATCGCCAAAGCCACTGGCATGCTGCGGCTGGATGCGGGATCGGTCACGCCGGCGGTCGTCACGACGACCACGCGCTGGGCGCAGCTGATGGCCGTTGGTTCAACGCGCGTGCTGGCGAGCGCGGCGGGTTCGTACACGTACATCGGTTTGCTCGATGCGGCCGGCACGACGGTGACGTCCTTCTTCTTGTCCCAAACCATTATGGCGAACGAGTGGGCCGTGCTCGGCTCATCGCTCTACCTGCTTGGCACCAAAGGGCTGATCAAGACCGACGGCACATCGGCCGGCACGAGTTCGGTGGTTAGTTCGACGACCTTGCCCGTGGGGATTCCTCGCGCGCTGGTGTCGATGAACTCGATGCTCTACTTCGCATTCAACCAAGCGACAACAGGCACCGAGGTGTGGAAGAGCGACGGCACGGCCGCCGGAACATCGGAACTGGTGGACCTTTATCGCGGCACGGAAAGCTCGTCGCCCGTGCCACTGGGCACGATCGGCAACACGCTCATCTTTGGCGCGACCGACAGCGCCACGACTACCGGTCTGTACAAGACCAGCGGCGTTGCGGGCGACATTACCTTCATTGCGGGCAGTGCCGGCGCACCATCGTCCGTCGACTCGATTGGCTCGAAGCTCGTTTTCGGGAGCAAGCTTTTCTACGTTAACGCGAGCGGCAAGCCGTACACGACCGACGGGACGACGGTAGCACTATTGACTGGAAGCTCTTCGTCCAACTTTGTCGCGTGGAATGGCAACATCTGGTACGTCGCGTCGGTTTCTACATCTCCCACATCCTCAACGCAGATCCTCTTCCGCGTCGAATCAACTGGCTCGATTACGCAAGTGGTCACGCTGGCCAGTACGTGGGCGATCACCTCCATCGCCGTCGGGCCCAACAACAAGCTCTACATGGCCGGCGCGGAGTTGTACGTCAGCGACGGCACGACCGCGGGCACGGCGCTGCTGAAGGAGATCAACCCGACCGTCATCAGCACGGTGGCCCAGGGGGCGTACCCGTATGAACTCACTTACCTGAATGGCCTGCTCTACATGGCGGCGGATGACGGCGTGCACGGGGTCGAGCCCTGGGTGACCGACGGCACGACGGCTGGCACGCGTTTGCTTGCCGACCTCGTGTCCGACACCAGCGACGTCAGTGGTTCGTCCGATCCGCAGTCGTTCGTCGCGCTGGGCGGCCGGGTCTACTTCCGCGGCTACATGCCGAACTACAGCTACAACCTGTACGTCACCGACGGCACGTCCGCCGGCACCGTGCCAATGGGGGAACCGGCGTCGGGGCCGATTCGCAACATCCTCTACCGCATCGTGTCCGACGGCAGCCGGCTGTTCTTCGTCGGCGATGACGCAACGCTTGGCTATGCCCTCTTTGTCAGTCGAGGCACTTCGGAGTCAACCACGCTTGTGAAGGACATCGAGCCGCGCACGGACGTCGAGATCGGCAGCGGCGTGACGCTCATGGACGGCCGAGTGTTCTTCAGCGCGTTCACGTATGCCAACGGAACGGAACTCTGGACGAGCGACGGCACGTCGGCCGGCACGTATCGACTTACCGACGTCACCCCGGGTTCGACTGACGGAGTGCCGACCAACTCGGCCATTGCCCCGTTTAAGGGAGGCGTCCTCATCGGCGGTGACGACGGCTCGTACGGAGTCGAGCCATGGCTCGTCAGCGACACGTTCGCGCCCATCGTTGTCGATGCTTCGCTCGACGTGGCGACTGCACAAAAAGTCACGCTGCAATTCGGCGAGAATGTCGCTTCGACATTCACGGCGTCGGACATCGTCGTGAAGAACTCGTCGGGCAACACGATCTCGTCGAGTCTTTACACGGTGGCCATCTTGACGGCTCCGAACGGCGCGACCCGCGCGACGATCACATTCTCACCCGTGCTGGCCGACGGACGCTACTCGGTGAACCTCGCGTCTAGTGCGGTGGCCGACGTTGCGGGCAACAGCAATGCCGCGTACAGCTTCAGCTTCTCGGTTCTGGCCGGCGACGCGAACCGGGACGGCGTCGTAAACTTCAGCGACCTGCTCGTTCTCGCGAGCCACTATGGCGCCACCGGGCAGAACTTCACAACGGGCGACTTCAACTACGACGGCACGGTGAACTTCTCCGACCTGCTCATGCTCGCCAGCCGTTATGGCAAGAGCGCCGCGGGGACGGTCGGCGTGAGCAGGGCGGCATCGAAGGACAAGGCCGCAACCCGGCTGGCGACAGACGTGCTGGCCTGAGTTCGGACGATCACCGCGCGAACTTGCGTACGATCACCGTGTCATTCTGCCCGCCGAAGCCGAAGCTGTTGCTCATGCAGGCGCTCACAGCCGCGGCGCGGGCGGAGTTGGGCACGTAGTCGAGTTCGCACTCCGGGTCGGGCGTGTCGCGGTTCATCGTCGGCGGCAGCATGCCGTCGCGCATCGCGAGCACGCACGAAATGACGTTCGCCACGCCGGCGGCGGCGATCAGGTGGCCCATCATGCTCTTGAGGCTGCTGATCGGCACCGACGCGGCGCGGTCGCCAAACACCTGTTTGATGGCGCTGGTTTCGTTGCCGTCGTTCTCGCGCGTCCCGGTGCCATGCGCGGCGATGTAGCCGATGTCGGCCGGCGTGAGTTGCGCGTCCTTCAGTGCTTCGGTCATCGCGACGACCGCGCCGGTGCCGTCGGGATGCTGGTCGGTGATGCGGTACGCGTCGGCCGTCGAGCCGTAGCCGGCCACCTCGGCGAGGATATTCGCCTTGCGGGCCAGCGCGTGATCGAGCGTTTCGAGGACGACCACGCCCGAGCCCTCGCCCAGCACGAAGCCGCCCCGATGCAGGTCGAACGGACGGCTGGCACGGCGTGGCTCGTCGTTCGCGGTGGAAAGCGCGGTCAGGCGGTTGAAGCCGGTGACGCCGAACGGGTGGATCATCGAATGCGCGCCGCCCGAGATCATGATGTCGGCGTCGCCGCGGCGGAGGATTTCGGTGGCCTCGCCGATGGCCTGAGCGCTGGCAGCACAGGCCGTCAGGCAGTTGAAGGCCGGCCCGCGGGCGCCGGTCAGCATCGCCAGGTGCGGCAGGGCGGCGTTCGGCTCCTGCTCCACTTCGCGCACGACATTCATGCGCAACCGCGCGACCTCGGCCCACTTCACGGCGTCGATCGAGGACGATTCCGCCTTGAAGCTGCTGAGCGCCGCGGCCGTGTACGCGTCGAAATCGAGCGAGCCTTCGCCCGATGCGAAGTAGATGCCCACGCGGTCGCGGTCGAGCTTGGCGTCCGCCAGATTCGCCGCCGCCCACGCCTGCGCGCAGGCGGCCAGCGCGAACTGCGTGCTGCGGCCGGCACCGGCGTGGCTTTCCCATGTGTCGACATGCTTCGACAGCGCGAACTCCTTCACCTCCGCGCTGATGCGCGTCGGGAACGTGTCTGCGTCGAAGATCGTCGTGCGATCGATCCCGCTTTCGCCCGCCAGCAGACGCTTCCACACGCCCTCGATGGTGTGACCCATCGGGGTGATCCAGCCCATTCCGGTGATGACGACTCTCTGAGACATTTGCGATTTCCGATTTGCGAAGTGCGACTGGAGAGACGCGTTCAACCGAATCAGACCTTCTTGAAGACGAGCGCCGCGTTCTGACCGCCGATGCTGTAGGTGCTGGTGACGGCCACCTTCACGTTCTGCTCGCGCGACTTGTTCGACACGTTCAGCTTCGCGCCGTCGATTACCGCGTGCGTGTTGATGGCGGGCGGGACCGTGTTGTGGTGGATCGACAGCACGGCCGCCGCGATGTCGATGCCGCAGCCGGCGTTGGGGTTGCCGGTCTGGGCCTTGATCGGCGCGAAGGCGGGCTTGCCGAGTGAATCGCCGAAGACGTCTTTGAGTCCCTTTAGTTCTGCTGGGTCGTACTTCGGGTGGCCGATGCCGTGGGGGACGATCGTGTCGACGTCGCTCGGCAGCACGTCGGCGTCGAGCAGCGCCTTGGCGACGGCCCGGCCGTAGCAGTAGCCGGTCGGGTCGGGCTCGGTCACGCTGTAGGTGTCCTGGCTGGCGCCGAAGCCGACCAGTTCCGCGTAGATCTTCGCGCCATGCGCCTTGGCGTGTTCGAATTCCTCAAGGATCAGCAGGCCGCCGCCCTCGCCGCAGACGGTGCCGGCGGCGCGGGTGTCGAACGGACGAACAGCGCTTTCAGGCGCGTCGTTGCTGGTCGTGTTGAGTCGGCCCAGCAACTGGTTCCGCATGATGCCCATCGGGTTGAGGCGCGACTCGGCCCCGCCGCAGATGGCGAGGTCGGCCTTGCCGCGCTGGATGGTTCGGAATGCTTCGCCGATGGCGAGGTGGCTGGAGGCTTCGCCGCAGGTGATCGTGTTCGACGGGCCCATCAGGCCGTGAATGATCGTCACGTGGCAGGCCAGCATGTTCGGCAGGTACTTCAGCAGCCACAGGGGCGTGAGCTGGCCCATGCCTTCGGTTCCCCACTTGGCCAGGTCGAGGGCGTTGCCGTTGCTGGCGACGTTCATCGCGCCGCCCAGTTCGTTGAGGTCGGCGCTGATGAGACCCGCGCCGATGTTGCAGCCGAAGCGGGAAATGTCGACGGTCGACGGCTCGACGTACGCCTTGGTCTGAAGGCCGGCGTCTTTCATCGCGTCGTCGGCGGCGATGACAGCCAACTCGATGTCGCGGGCCATCACCTTCGTGGCCTTGCGATAGCTCTTGGGGACGAAGTCGCTGATCTTGTAGGCCGGCACTTCGCCGCCGAGGTGGCAATCGAAGCCCGTGGCGTCGAAAGCCTGAACCTTGCGCACGCCGACTTGGCCAGCCAGCAGGTTGGCCCAGAAGGCGGCGGTGCCAATGCCGATGGGCGAGACGATGCCAATGCCGGTGACGACGACGCGACGAGTGTTCATGATCGAAGGAGCGAGCGTAGCCGTGTCGAAGCGAGCGGGCAAGGAAGGCATCGGGCGGCCCCGGCTTCTGCACGTCCCCTACAGGTTTCCCTGATGGGATACCGTCTCTTTTCTGATACATATTCCTGCGGCTGGGCAGGAACGGTTGCGTCATGGGGGAGCATCAGGAATCTGCACTCACTTCGGCCGTTCAGCATGCAATCCATTTACTAGCGCCACTGAAGGCGCTGTAGTCAGGCAGGGCGGTCACGCTGCTCGCGGTGCCACGACCCGGCTTGTGACAACTCACTTCTCGCATGCGCACCGCGAGCGCGGGAGATATCCATGTCCATTCGTTCGAGATGCGTCGTGCTTGGGTCAGCCGTTGTTGCACTGCTGGGAAGCGATCGAGGTCTGCACG
Organism: Tepidisphaeraceae bacterium; assembly: GCA_047600945.1. Classification (GTDB taxonomy): domain Bacteria; phylum Planctomycetota; class Phycisphaerae; order Tepidisphaerales; family Tepidisphaeraceae; genus JASGKC01. The sequence continues at coordinate 1,910,285 of JASGKC010000001.1, forward strand.
CGGTCACGTATGTCGGCCCGATCTTTCCGGTGACCGGAAGCCCGGCGTTTTCGTTCGCAGCCGTCGGTAGCGCCGGTTCCGCAGGCGGGCGAACGATCACCTACACGGGGATCGACCAGTCTCAATATGTCAGCCTCTACTGGGGGCCGAACGACGCCAGCGCCGTCAAGATGAGCTTGAACTCGACGACGGCCACGACCGTGCTGCCGTACCTGTCGTCAACGGCGTCCACGGCGACGTTCCAGAACAACTCCGTCTTCTACGCCAGCCCCGGCGGCGCCGCGCCGGCCAGCGGGAACTACGTCGGCACCGGTACGGTGGGCGTGACCGGCGCGTCGTGGGTGGGTCCGGTCGCAGGCGCCTCGACGCCGGTCCTTGCCTCGATCACGGGTACGGGCTTCGTCGCCAACATCGCCTTCACCACCAACGCGGGCGGGGCGGGGACGCCGATCAACGCGCTGCCCACGTCGACCGGTGTCGCGGGCAGCTACGGCGGCGGATTCTTCTACATCCCGCGCATGAGATGGACGGCCGCTGATGGCAACTGGGACACCGCGGCCAACTGGAATCACACGAGCATCCTTCCGTACGTCGATTCGCCCGTCACGATCACGAACACCGGCGTGGCGGCGATCGCGATCAGCGGTCCCGCAGCCGCGGCGGGCGCGCAGTCAATCAACCTGAGCGGTACGCTCGCGACGGCCACGCTCAAACTCGGCAATGGCGCGCTCACCGTGCCAGGCGGAACGAGCATCGGCACGAACGGCGTCCTGTCGGGCGGTGGCACGCTCAATGGCAATGTCGACGTCGCGTCGGGTGGGGCGCTCGAAACCACCAACACGGCGCTGGCCATCTCGGGAACGTTCAACACCGCGGGCAAGGCGACGTTCACGCTTTCGAACATCTCGGCCGGCCCGATCAACGCCGGAGGGGCGGCCAGTGTGAGCGGCAATCTGGTGCTGACCACACAGGGCGGCTTTAACTCACCATACCTCACCACGTTCGATCTGGTGACCGGCGCCAGCCGGACCGGCAAGTTCGCCACCGTGCAGGGCGTCTCGCTGTCGCCCACTAAGTCGCTGGCGGTGGTGTACGGGGCGACGAATGTTCAGGCGATCGTCGCCCGGCCTGGCGACGCCAACCTGGAAGGAACCGTCAACTTCAGCGATCTGCTCACGCTTGCCGCGAACTACGGCACGGCGGGGGGCGCCACGTGGTCTGTCGGTGATTTCACCGGCGACGGATCGGTCAACTTCGACGATCTGCTCGCACTGGCCGCGAATTACGGCGCGGGACCGGCCGTGCTGGCAAGCGACTGGGCGCTGGCCCAATCCCTCGTGCCCGAGCCCAGTGCGATCGGAATGCTTGCCGGCGCGGGTTCGGTGCTTGTCCGCCGAGTTCGGCCGCGTAGCCGGTGAGCGAATCGTCTTGTGCGTCAACTAGAGTTGCTTTATAGCGGTGGTCTGCCGTCGCGGGTGGGCCACCGCTTCTTTCTTCCATGTATGTCGCATGTGGGATGATCGGACCTGCGCAAGCGGTTGACGGGCTGAGTAGAAGTCGAGTGTCGAGCACAAATCGATAGGAAAGACGCACTTCGATCGATCCGATGAACACTCGGGGAAGAGGCCGAGCCTTGCGTGAAGGCCACGCCTTGGAACCAACCGGATGAGTAGTTCAACGCCGCGTATCCTCTACATTGCTTACGCTTGCGAGCCCCATCGTGGAAGCGAGTGGGGGCTTGCCTGGAACTTCGTTGCCGAGCAGTCTCGCACGTCCGAGGTGTGGGTAATCGCGCACGAGGATAACCGCGCCGCGCTCGAGCCGTACCTTCAAGCCAAGCACAAAGGCCACCCGATTCACGTCACGTACGTGAAATTGCCCGCGATTTTCGCGTGGATGCGGAACGCGTCCTACGCGATGTTGAACGTGCATTACTACCTGTGGCAGTTCGCAGCCGCCCGCGCGGCGCGACGGCTACATGCGCAGGTGCACTTCGACGTCGTGCAACACCTGAGTTACTGCCGCTGGTGGATGCCCAGCGCCGGCGGCACACTCGCGACCCGCGGGGCGAAGTGGGTGTTCGGCCCGATCGCCGGCGGCGATCTGGTGCCCGAGCAGTTCCGCAAGAGCTTCCCTCCTGCGGCCCAGAAAGAAGAGAAGCGTCGACGCTTCGCCCGTGACTTCTGGCGACGTGATCCGCTGCTGAAGCGCTGCGTCCGCAACGCGGCCGTCGTCATCCCGAGCACGCCGCTGGCCGAGCGCGGCTTGCGCGAACTCGGCGCGAGGCGCGTGGAAGTCTTTCCGTGTGTTTCTCTCGGCGACCCCGAGCAACTGGAAGCCGCCCGCGCCGCACGTGCGCAGCGGCAGCCGAGCGACAAGCTCCGGCTCGTCGCCGTGGGCGGCGTCACGCACTACCGCGGCATCGACCTCACGCTCCGCGCGATCGCCAAAGCGAAGCTTGAGAGCGTCGAATACATCCACGCCTGCGGCGGCGTCGAACTCGACAACATGAAGAAGCTGGCCGAGCAGCTCGGCATCACACATCAGGTGACGTGGCTCGGCGAGACGGATCAGGCGACGAACGTCAGTGTCACCGCGTCGGCCGATGCCTTCATCCACTGCACGCTGCGCGACAACCAGGGACTCGTGCTGAACGCGCTCGCGCTGGGCATTCCCACGATCGTGTTCGACCACAACAGCAGTGCCCTCATGGTGGGCGAAGGGTGCGGTCACCGGCTGAAGATCGATGACACGGTCACGCCCGAGCAGGCCGTCGACGAGATGGCCGGCGTGCTGCGAACCTGGCACGACAATCGCGGCCTGCTGACCGCCATGGCGCCGGCCTGCATCGCTCACGCCCAAACCTTCAGCCACCGCGCCCGCGGCGACTGGTTCCGCAAGCTGTACGCCAATCTCTCGCGTCCGCCCCGGAGCCGGCCGCCCGTCGGATCGGCCCTACCCCCTCCGCGACGGCCTAGCACGGCAGGGCTTCTCCATCTTTCACGTCCGAGATTGTTGGACGGGGTTCTGCGCAACAAGTCGCCCGGACTTGTCGCGTCGCAGCAGGTATCTTCCATGTCTCACGTCGTCTGACGACGATCGCGGGCTGGAACGAATGCCATCCGAACAAACAGGTTCACTTGCCGGCCAGCGGGCACTGGTGACCGGCGCGACCGGCTTCATTGGCGGGCACGTGGTGCGCGCGTTGATCGGCGCGGGGCCGAAGTGCACGCGACCAGCCGGCGCAGCGCGGCGGACGTGCACGGCGCGCAGGTGCACACCTGTGACCTTGCCAACGCCGATGCCGTTGATCGCGTGATCTCGGCGGTCAAGCCCGACTTCGTCTTCCACCTCGCCAGCCACGTGTACGGCTCGCGCGACATTACGCACGTCCTGCCTTCGTTCGAGGCGAACCTGACGTCGACCATCTATCTGCTCCACGCGACCGCGACGCACGCGCCGTCCTGCAAACGGTTCGTGCTGGCCGGCTCGCTCGAAGAGCCCGATCGCGGCGGCGTGCCGAGCAGCCCGTACGCCGCCAGCAAACTCGCGGCCAGCCAGTATGCGAAGATGTTCTACCAGCTGTACGCTTCGCCGGTGACGATCGCCCGCATTTTTATGGCGTACGGGCCCGCGCAGCGGGACGAAAAGAAACTCGTGCCGTATGTGACGCGATCGCTGCTGAAGGGCGAGTCGCCCAGGCTGACCAGCGGCACCCGGCCCGTCGATTGGGTGTATGTGCAGGACGTGGCCGACAGCCTGATCGCCTGCGCGACCACGCCGGGCCTGGAAGGGCAGACCGTCGACATCGGCACGGGGCAACTCACGACCGTGCGGTCTGTGGTCGAGCGCATCAGCAATCTGGTAGGGCAGGGCACGCCGGTCTTTGGATCGGTCGAGGACAGAACCGACGAGCAAGTCCGGGCGGCCGACCCGACGGTCGCATCGCGCCTGCTCGGGCGCCCGATGGTAGACGTCGAGGAAGGTCTGCGCCGAACGGTCGAATGGTACAGAACACAGCCGTCGTAGCGCATCTGTCAGTAGATGCGCATCGTGATCCTGAGTACAGCGAAGGATCTGACGCCGATCGAAGTCGCGCAACACTTGACTGGCGCCAGATGCTTCACTTCGTTCAGCATGACGATTGTCGAGGCTACCCACCAGCAGTGCGAACGATCATTCGCTGGTCTCACTCGTTACTTGAATGCGGCGATTCGACCTTCTTGCTCTCAGGCGATCCGCGTTGTCGCAGATAGATTGAGCCGACCACCATCACGCCGATCGACAGGAACTCGCTCTGCCAGTTCTGCATCGATTCGAACCAGAACTGCGACGTGAAGACGTACTGACGGAGGTGAATCGGAGGCTGCCCGTGCTCGCGTTGTTCTTCGTTGTAGAGCCTTGCGCCGCCGATCGCGTGAAGCGTGAAGCTGACGGCGAACAGCAACAGAAACGTGGCGACCAGCGAGTTCTCGTACAGTTTCAGCACCCAGCCGCCGCGCCGTACCGGCCAGGGCGAATCGGGGGCGACAGGCTTGGATTCCAGCTTGTCGTCCGGGTGCTTCGACTCGGGCGAGCCACGTTCCGTCAGCACACTCGTCAGCCAGACGAATGCGCCCATCTGAAGGAACTCGCTCTCCCAGTTCTCCGCCGTCGCTTCGAGAAAATGGGCGGTCCGGATGTACCGCCAGAGCGATACCTGCTCGCGGCCGCGATCGTGCCGGTCGTCGTTGTAGACGTAGAAACCTGTCAGGATCTGGAACGCCCAGCAGACCAAAAAGATCGAGAATACGACGATCGAAAGGCCGTGGTTGCGCAACATGGATTTGCCTCCGAGAGTTCGAGCTTGATCGCGCGCGAGCGCCGTACCAGCAATCGGGTTACGGCTGAGGAAGGGTCAGGAGAACGCCGCGCGTTGCGGCGCGGGTACTGGTACGCTCCGGCACATGACAATGTCGTTGCGACTGCTCTTTGGCTTGTGCGCGTCTATCCTGTCCAGCACGCAGCCGACCAGCGTCCCGACCTTCCGGTACGACCACGGCGGCATCGTCCGCGGCGATGTCACGCGGAAGAAACTCAGCCTCGTCTTCACCGGCGGCAGCTACGCCGAGGGCGTGCCGACGATTTTGAAGGTCTGCCGCGAACGACACATCCCGGCCGCGTTCTTCGTGACGGGCGACTTCGTCCGCCAGCATCCCGACGCGGTCAAAGCAGTCCTCAACGCCAGCCAGTTCGTCGGCCCACACTCCGACAAGCATCTGCTCTATTGTGACTGGTCCGACCGATCGAAAACGCTCGTGACCGAGGAGCAATTCAAGACGGATTTGCGAGCGAATATCGATGCGCTGAAGCAAGTCGGCGCGAAGGAGTCGACGCTCTTCCTGCCGCCGTTCGAGTGGTTCAACGAAGACCAGGTGAAGTGGTCCCGCGAACTCGGCCTGACGCTGATCAACTTCACGCCCGGCAGCGGCTCGAACCGTGACTACATTCCCGAAGGCGAAAAGGGCTTCGTGGCGTCAAAGCAGATTGCCGACGATATCCTTGCTTACGAGCAACGCGACGGACACGGCTTGAACGGCTTCATCCTGCTGCTTCACACAGGATCGTTGCGGAAGGACAAGATGACGGAAGAGTTGGATCGCGTCATTGTTGATCTTCAACACCGCGGCTATGAATTCGTTCCTGCAAGCGGGTTGGTCGACACATCTACTTCGCGCTGACCACCTTCAAACTCTTCCGCTTGCCGGTCGGCACTTCGGCCACCAGGTCGTAGTTCTGGTAGTCGGTGATCTTCACCGTGACCAGTTCGCCCGGCGCGAGCCGCTTCTTCGAGTGGACGAAGACACAAGAGTCGATGTCCGGCGCTTGTCCCTGGGTTCGGGCGAGGTAGATTGCGCCGTCGGGCGTGCTCAAGCCCACGGCAGTGCCGTGGGCTTTTGAAGACGAGTCAACGCGGTCGATCAACACCTGCTCGGTCGTGCCGATGCGCTGCGCGTTTCGCGCGAAGACGACCTCCTGCTGCGCGAGCATGATCTCTTCCACCCAACGCTGCTTCGTCGCATCGTCGTGCTGATCCGGGTTGCGGCCCATGGGCGTGCCCGGCTCGGGGCTGTAGGCGAATACGCCCAGGTGATCGAAGCCGAACTCACGGACGAACTTCACCAGTTCCTGATGCTCGGCCTCGGTTTCGGTGGGGCTGCCGGCGATGTAGGTGGTACGGATCGCCATGCCAGGCACCCACTTGCGCAGCTTCTCCAGCAAGGTGACGATTTGATTGCGCGTCACGCGCCGCTTCATCAGCGTCAGCAGCCGATCGGAAATGTGCTGTAGCGGCATGTCGATGTACTTCACAAACCGCGGGCTGTCGGCCAGCGCTTTGATCATGTCGTCGCTGAACGTGCTCGGGTAGGCGTACATGAGCCGGATCCACTGCACGTCGCGCGGCATGTCTTTATCGAGCGCCTTGAGCATGCCGGCCAGGCCCGGGGCGTAGCCGACATCCATGCCGAAGCTGGTGGTGTCCTGGCCAATGAGGTTGAGTTCGACGGCACCGTCGGCCGCCAACTCGCGACCTTCGGCCAGGATCTGTTCGACCGGCTTGCTGCGCATCGGCCCGCGGATGCTCGGGATGGTGCAGAAGGCGCAGCCCTGGTTGCAGCCTTCGGAGATCCGCAGATACGCGTAGTGGCGCGGCGTGAGACGAAGGCGGGCGCGGTCGTCTTCGAAGACGGGAAGGCGGTTGTTTTTTGCCTGCTTCACGGCGGCAGGCTCAAGCCCGCTCGCCGATTCGAGTTGCTTCGAGAGGTCATGGTACTTGCCGAGAAAGTGCCCGTGTTCCGTCCGCGGATTCGCCGCTCCGCGGACCGCTTCGACTATGTGCTCGCGGTCGAACACGCCGACGAGCCGGTCAATCTCGGGCACCTCGTCCAGCAGCTTCGTCTTGTGACGCTGCACCAGGCAGCCGGCCACGATCACGCGCTTGCAGGCGCCTTTCTTCTTCAGTTCGACGGCGTCGCGAATTTCGCGCAGCGATTCGTCCTTCGACGCCTCAAGGAACCCGCAGGTGTTGATGACGATCGCGTCGGCCTGGGCATGGTCGGGGGTAATCGCCAGTCCGTCCTGTGCGAGCAGACCGAGCATGCGTTCGGAGTCGACCAGGTTTTTCGGACAGCCCAAGCTGACGAAGGCGACCGATTCGATCGGGGCTTCATCGCGCGGGGCAGATTGCTTCGTCGAACGCTTCATAAAGACGATCTCGCAGGCGTAGAGTGCGACGCAGATTTCGCAGGAGTCGAGCCGCGCAGGATAGCACCAGACGCCTATGTCGGCAATGAATCGTGTCGCACAGGCCTGGCCCGCTTGACAGACAAGCCTTCATTTCTCCGCGGCGTTTGTTGTGGCTGCGCGAAAACGGCGAAATTGGCAAGTTTGAACGACGATTCGGACGGATTGCCCGGTTGAATAAAACGGCATTTGTCAAGTATGGAGGTGAAAAATGACATGCCGATATGCCGTAATTGTATGTCCTATCGTTAGTTACTGCGAAAAGTTGTGTCCCTGTTGTGGTTCTGATAGATTCTCCAGCGATCTATATGGCAGTTCGAGCCAAGACCCGTCGAGTCGTGTCCCGTCGCCGCAGTTCTTCGACTGCCGGCGCGCGGACGAGTCGCAGCACCGTCAAGGTGTTGTCCAAGCCTGCCCCCAAACCGGCCGCTCGGGCGGCGGAACCATCAAAAAAGGTTCGGCCGCAGCCCCCCGAAGTGCTGACGAAGCCAGCCACCCCGGTTCGCGCCAGCGCGTTTGTCAAGGCGCAGAAGCTCCTCGAAACCCTCACCAACTTCGAGAGCCTGCGCATCGTCCGTTACAACACGGACAACTTTGATCTCAACCGCATGCGGCTGCTGTGCAAGAAGCTCGGCAACCCGCAAGACGCGCTGCGCATCGTCCACATCGCCGGCACAAAGGGCAAAGGCTCCACCAGCGCGATGACGGCGGCCATGCTCGAAGCGCAGGGCTACCGCGTCGGGCTCTACACCAGCCCGCACCTGGTGGACGTGCGCGAGCGCATCAGCATCAACGGCCAGCTCATCACCGAAGAAGAGTTCGTCAAGTACGTGAAGCTCGTCGAGCCGATCGTCAAGAAGCAGAAGCCGGTGCCGACGTACTTCGACGTGCTGACCGCCATCGCGTTCAAGTACTTCGCCGACCAGAAGGTCGACATCGCCGTGATCGAGACGGGCCTCGGTGGCCGCCTCGACAGCACGAACATCGTCAAACCCGAAGTGACGGCGATCACGTCGATCAGCTTCGACCACATGCAGCAGCTCGGCAACTCGCTGGCCAAGATCGCCGGCGAGAAGGCGGGCATCTTCAAGCCGGGCGTGCCGGCCGTCGTCGCCGCGGGCCAGGTGCCCGAGGTCGAAGCGGTCTTCAAACGCGTTGCCGGCGAAGTCGGTGCGCCGATCGACCTCTGTGGCAGCACGATCGAATTCAGCTACCGCTTCGAAGCCAGCCGCATGGGTGGACGCCAGTACCGCGTCTGCCTGACGACCAGTAACTCGAAGTTCGAGCACATCACCGTGCCGCTCTACGGCGAGCACCAGGCGATCAACTGTGGCTTGGCGATGGCGATCATCGATCGCCTGAAGAGCCGTGGTCTGCCCATCGACGACACCAAGGCGATGGACGGCCTGACTAAGACCCGCGTGCTCGGCCGGATGGAAATGATCAACCAGACGCCGCGCATCATGATCGACGCCGCCCACAACGCGGCCAGCGTCGATGCGTTCATGCGTGCCGTCGGCCAGCACGTGCCGTACGACAGCATGGTCGTCATCTTCGGCTGTTGCGGCGACAAAGACGTCGACGGCATGCTCGGCCGAATCACCAGCGGCGCCGACAAGGTCATCTTCTGCCCGGTGAACAGCATCCGCACCGCCAACCCGCACGAACTGGCGATGCGCTACACCGAAAACTACGGCAAGATGGCCCAAGTCGCCCCGAGCCTGAAAGAGGCGCTCGAGATCGCCGTCCGTGCCGTCACCAAGGAAGACCTCATCTGCATCACGGGCAGCTTCTACCTCATCGGTGAAGCCAAGAAGATGATCCAGGGCGCGAACGCGCTGGCGAACATCTCGCAGCCGGCGATGCAGGTGGTCGGCTGATCTTCAATTCAGACTCTGAACCACGAATCTCACGAATCGACGCGAATGATGACCCATTCGTGAAGATTCGTGAGATTCGTCGCTTTATGCTGGACGCGAATGGGCTGGCTACCGTTGTCGATCTACATCCTGCTCGGACCCGTCGCGTGGGCGGCGCTGTTCGTGCTTGGCCTGTTCGCGCGCGAGCGGATGAGCCGACTTCGGCAGACGAAGGCGGATCTGCCGGCACAAACGCCATCGCTCAGCATCGTCATTCCAGCAAAGGATGAGGCCGACGGGATTGAGGTGTGTGTGTCGCGCGTGCTCGAACAGGACTACCCGGCGTTTGAAGTGGTCGTGGTGAACGACCGAAGTGCGGATGGGACAGGAGCGATCCTGGATCGACTCGCGTCGACTTCAACGACGGGTCATGTCGCAGTGCCGCGCGGAGCTGCGAGCGGCTTGGATTCCTCTTCAATCCGCAATCCGCAATCCGCAATCCGCAATCGGTCCCTCCGTGTCGTCCACATCAACGCGCTTCCCCCAGGCTGGCTCGGCAAGTGTCATGCGCTGCATGTCGCGACGCGCTCGCTCGACAGCGAGTGGCTCCTCTTCGTCGACAGTGACGTGAAGCTCACGCCCGACGCGGCCCGAAGGGTGGTGAGTGTGTGCGTCGATCGCGGGTGGGACGCTCTGTCAATCATGCCCACGCTCGAGGCGCAATCGTTCTGGGAACGCACCTTGCTGCCGCTGCTGGCGTACGCCTGGGCGTGCGCGTTCCAGATGTCGCGCACGAACGAAGACTCGGCCAAGCACATCGCGGTGGCGAACGGACAGTTCTTCCTGATCAAACGTGAGTGGTACGAGCGGGTCGGCAATCATGCTTGCGTGAAAGACCGCATCGTCGAAGACGTGATGCTGATGCGGGCGTTGAAGAAGGCCGGCGCGAGTGCGGATTCAACTCGGGCAGGAACTGGCCCATTCGCGGATGCACGCGACGTTACGGCAGATTTATCACGGCTGGGCTCGCATCTTCGCGGGTACGAGCGGCCGAAAGCCGCGGCCAATGCTGGCAGTGCTGGCGTTCATTGTGCTGTGCGTGCTGACGCTGCCGGTCGGTCTGGCACTCGGTCTCACCAGCATGGCCTGGCTTGTCGCGTCGCTGGCACACGCGTTCATTCTGTTCACGTTCCTAGCATTGGCTTACTCGGCCAGCGGTCATTCGCCGCTGAACGCGTTCCTGCTGCCTGTCACGCTGCCGGCAATGATGTCGGTCCTGATCTACGCGATTCGCGCGTGCAGCGCCGGTTCCGTCGAGTGGCGCGGGTCGAGCGTGAACATCGAATGAGGCTATTTCAGTTCCTCGCGCAGTGCGCCGGGCCGATTCGTAGTGATCGAATCGACGCCGAGTTCGACCAGCTTCTTCGCGACGGCCGGGTCGTCGACCGTCCACGCATGGAACTCCAAGCCAGCCGCCCGAAGGTCGGCGATGAAATCGGGTGTCAGCACTTCCAGATTCGCTTGCGCGTCGAGCCCGTCGGCGTGGCAGTCTTTCAGCGTCTTCAGCACTTCCGCCTTTGTCGGCCGCCAAGTGCCGGTGTCGTCCTTTTTGAACGACGTCAGCCAATACGCCTTCAGTTCCGGCATGACATGCTTCGACTCGGCGATCACCGTCGCCTTGAAGCAGATGAGGCGAATCTGGTCGATTGAAACGTGCGATGACTCGATCACACGTTTCATCTCCGGCACGCCCTCGGGGCCGCACTTGATTTCGAGGAGGTAGCCTTTGCCTTTCGGGATCAGATCCAGCACCTGCGCCAGTGTGGGCGGATGTTCGCCGACGAATTGCGGAGCTTTCCACGAGCCGGCATCGAGTGCCGCGAATTCGGTCGCGGTCATGTCGACGATCCTGCGCTCAACGCCGCACGTGCGCTTCGCGTTGTCGTCGTGCATGCAGACCAGCACGCCGTCTTTGGTGAGGTGGAAGTCGCCTTCAAGGAAGTCGGCGTTCTGCCTGAGCGCCAGGCGATACGAAGCGAGCGTGTTTTCCGGCGCGTCGGCCGACGCGCCACGGTGGGCGGCGATGAGGGGCATACGCGAGGGCGTCGCATCCGCGACGGGAATGGGTGCCGGTTGCGCAGTCAAGATCGAACAAGTGAGGCTAACCGCGATCGCACTCACGGTCAGCACACGACGCGGGGTTGTTCGACGGTGGAGAGGCATAGGGCGCATGCACGCAGTTGAACGCGGGAACGTTTGGAGATCGTGAGTCTCGGGCGAGGGGACTTCAGTGCCATCGCCGGACGTGATCACTTTGCAGGAGAGGTCACACGACCCATGAACAGCGCCGTGTTGGTCGCGTTGTCTCGGATGATCAGTAGGAACGGATGATCCGCGCGAAACACCGGCGTGAACGGCACGTCGCGCGGCATTGCCGAGCCGGCGGCCATGCCGATCGCGGTGGCGGCGGCGGCTTCGGTGCCTTTCTCGTTCACGTCGAGGAAGGCCTTGTGCACCGCCACGCCGATGAACAGCCGCTGCCTTGGGTCGCTGCTGGAACTGATGCCGTCGAACTCGGCGCTGTCGGGCTTGGCCGGATCGATGAACGCACGGCGCATGCCAAGCGCCTGTAGCGCGTCCACGAGGTCGTAGCTCGTTTCCAGCTTGAAACGCGGCAACGACACGTCGACCTTTCTTGCATCCAGCGCCGCCAACCACGTGGCCAAGCCGTCACCCGACAGCTTTTGTTCGAGCTTCGTGAGTGCGTCGCCGGACCGCGGCAGCAGGACGATCATCGACAGGGCATCTCCTTTGTACGGGAGTTGCAGCACCGTAAAGCCGCCGGCGTCGGGATAGCAGTCGTCGAAACTCCGCTTATCGAGCGGCACGCGTCGCGGCGTACTGAACGGGCTGCCGTCGCCGTTAAAGGCGGCATATGCCGTGCCCTTGATCTCAGCAGAGCGCATCAGCGGCACCGTCTGCGTGCTGCGATCCAGCAGCGTGAACGGCTCGTTCTTCGTCTCTTTTGCGTCGAACGGATCGGTCCATTCGCCCTTGAAGTACACGGCGTTCGTCAGCACCAGTCGGGTGCTCTGGTCGACCTGACCCTTCGCAAGCAGGTCCTTGATGCGATCGTTCGTCTGGCTCGCAATCCACGCGTTGATCTTCGCGCGGGCCGGCTCGTAGTTCTGACGGAAGTCGATCGGGAACGCGCCACCCGTCGAGTAGAGCCGGGCGATCTTGTCGAGGTAGGGCTTTTCGACCTGGAACGTCTGCTCGACCCACAGCGCGTTGGCCGACTTGAACTCGAACTGGTCGACGGTCTTCAGGAGCTCGTTCAGTTGTCGCGCGAGTTCCTCTGATCGGCGCATCTTCCGCATCGTTTCGTCGTCGTACTTGTGGTTGGCTTCGAGTTCCTTGTTGAGCGCGTCGAGCTCGTCGCGCATCGTCTTGATCTTGGCGCGCATCTCCTCGGGCACGGGCTTACCTGCGAGTCGCGCGGCGAGTTCACCAAGCGTGGCATGGAGCGGATCGAGCTTGTCAGGCGTGTGCAGGACCGCAAGCATTTCGGTCGCGGTGATGCCTCGCGCGCCCTCGGCAGTCATCGCCAACGCGGTCTCGATCGAGTAGGGCGAGAAGAACAGGTTCTCGCCGGGCTTGGCCTTGGCGAACTGCTTGTACAGGTCGCAGGCGAAGTCGTTCATGGGCGAAGCGCCAGGCGTCGGCGCGGCGGCTTTCACCACCGACACCGCGAGCGCGGCCGACAGAAGCAGGGCGGGACCGAGGACGGCGAGCGTGTGCATTCGAACCTCCGGAAGTGTGCGTCCATCATACGGACACCCGGGACGCTCGTCAGTCAGTTGCAAACCGGAATGATGTCACTCGTCGATGCACGGACCTTTGAGGTCCGACTCGCCGATGATCGTGTAGCCCTTGCGGATGAGCACCTGGCCGGCCAGCGTGCGGTCGTCGACGTAGAGGACGATCGTGCTGCCGCGCGAGCACTTCAGCATGGGGTAGGCGTAGTGCACGTTGATCTCGGCCGCGAGCAGGGCGCGGCAGATGCCGATCAGCGGGAAGTGATCTTCCTTGGGCATCATGACCGCGATCACATCGGACTCGCTGAAGCTGAAGCCGGCGTCGAGCAGGCATTGCCGGCCGACGACGGGGTCGGCGCATAGCAGACGAACGAGCGCGGCATCAGCGCTCTGTTCGATGCTGATCGCGTTCACCTCCTGCCCGCCGTCTTCGAGGGCGTGCAGCAGCAGGCTGAGCCGGCCGACGCGATTTTCGAGGAATACGTTGAACTGGCGCAGCGTGGTGCGCTCAAAACCGTTGCCGGTGCCGGAACTGGGTGGGGCGAAATCTTCCATCGACGTCGAGGGCAGATTACCGGGACGATTTGCGATTTGCGATTTGCAATTTGCGATTTATCAGGCAGGGCCACGCCTGAGCCGATCGGGCCAATCGCAAATCGGCAATCGCAAATCCGAAAATCAACTCACTCGATCCAAGCCGCCAAACCATCGGCCGTCACGAGGAACAGCTTGTCCGTCACCTGGTGCGGCATCTTCAGGTAATCCTCGGCCACCTGCTTCTTGATGCGTTCGACGCTGTCGGTGCCTTGGCGGAAACAGAGCAGGATGTCGCGGTTCGGGATCGCCGCCAGGAACGGGCTGCCGAGGTGCTCTCGCAGCCGCTCGTGCAGGTTGGGCAGCAGGATGCGGCTGGAGTCATAGCCGTCGCTGGTCTGGAACAGCAGGAAGTTCACGCGGCCGTCCTCGTCCTGCGCCGCCTCGGCCTGGATGTTCTCGCTGCGCTCGAGCAGGTTGGTCATGGCCGTCTCGTGCAGCGTGTCGACGTCCACCTTCCACCGCTCGAGTTGGCCCGACGGGATGTGCGCGATGGTCTTGTCACCATCGATGACGTAGCTGACGTTCAACCCTTCGCAGACCGGTTGCGTGAGCACGCCCGGGTGCACGGTCGGCCGGTCGCTGCTGACGACAATGGGCATCACGCGCTCGGACAGTTCCTCAAACGACGCATCCTTGTCGGGCATGCCTTCGTCGGCGCGGATGAGTTCGACGATCCACCGCTGCACTTGGTACTCCATCGCGTCGGGTCGAAGCAGGTAGCTGCGGTACAGGCTCTCCAGCGGCACGACCCGGCCGTTCAGACGCATCGAGAACGGCTCAGGCGCACGGGCGATCTTCGCGAGCGGAAATTGCTTCCGCACGATCTCGATCACCTGCTGCGCGAACTGATCCCGATTGAACTCCGGCATGGTCGAATTCTAGCACGGTTGAAGGACGCTGGCACGGAAAGAAACAGTGTCGCAGGGGCAATGCGCCAACGATACGAAGTCGCGAAGGCGCGAAGAGAAACACGAAGAAGACGAGCTGCCTTTGCGTCTTGGTGTCTTGGTGACGTAGCGATTCCTCACTCGACTCGAACTTGCTTCGACAGATCCAGCATGCGCGACGATTCAAACGACGCCGCGTCGGCCGTCTCCGCGTTGGCGCTGGCCATCGCGGTGGCGAGTTGCAGGGTTTCAGGCATGAGAAAACCTCGTTCGAGGCCCAAGCCGACGCCTGCGGCGAAGCTGTCGCCGGAGCCGATCGGGCTGACGAGTGTCACCTTCGGCACGCTCGCGCGAAGCGTCTGTGTGCCATTCACCGCGAACGTCGAATCGCTGCCCTGCGTGACGATCACCCAGCCCTGCGTGACGCCGCTCACCCGCCGCATCGCAGCCAGGAGGGCGTCGTCGGAATCGATCATCTCGCCCAGTGTGCCGGCGAGTTCGCTTCGATTCACCTTCACCACCGCGGGCCGATGCGGCAGCGCAAGTCGCAGTGCTTCACCCGAGCCGTCGAGCACGGTCATGACGCCGGCGTCGCGTGCGAGTTGCACGCAGCGGGCCGTGAAGTCGGGATCGAGTCCTTTGACGAGTGCTCCGGAGATCACCAGTACCCGCTGATCGCGCAACTGTCGTTCGAGTGCGACCAGCAGCGCCTCGCCGTCGGCGTGCGTGACGGGCGACGCTTCTTCGACGAGCTCGGTGGCCGAGCCGGTGGCGTCGTCGACGATCGTGGTGCACAGCCGAAGTGGGGAGGCCACATCGAGGAAGGCGTGACGGATGTTCTCGGCGTCGAGCGACTCACGCATTGGTGTCGCGCGGTGCCCGCCGACGAAGCCGAGCACGAGCGGCTCGCCCCCCATGGTCCTGGCGGCGCGTGCGACGTTCGGCGCCTTGCCGGCCGCGTACTCGCGCACGTCGGCGGTGCGGTTCACTTCGTCGAGTGTCAGCTTCTTGAACCGCATCGTGCGGCCGAACGAGGGTGTTGTGCCGAGACAGAGCATGGGAACAACTGTGCGAGTGGATTCACTTCAGCGAGCCTGGTCGATCGTCATGCTGAACGAAGTGAAGCATCTGGCGCCAATCGGGTGTCGCGCGACTTCGTTTGGCGCCAGATCCTTCGCTGCGCTCAGGATGACGTTTTCCATGTTCCGAGGTCAAACGAACCGAGCGTGCCACGACTCGCGACACGCCCGGTTCATTTCATCGACTGACACTTAACCTTACGACTGCGTCGTCTCCGCCGCGGCGGGTGCTTCGGCGGGGGCTGAGCCTTCGCCGGTCAGCGGCTGGTCGGCCGCCGGCGGCGCGGTGTCGGCGGGCTGATCGGTCGGGGCCGGCGTGGCGTCGGCGTCGGGCGTCGCACTGGCGCTGCGGGCGCCCATCGCCGCCAGCAGGTCCGGCGTGCCACCGCCATCGCCACGGAGGAACGCGGCCTTCGCCTTGGCGTCGGCGGCCTTCTTCGCTTCGGCCTCCTTGTTGACGATCTTCGCTTCCTCAATGCAGCGATCGACGACGCGCTCGGCTAAGTCTTCACTCAGGCCGACGTCTTCCTGTAGCGGGCCTTCGCCCACTTCTTCGATGTCGCGCACGTCGATCAGGCCCAGCGCGATGATCTTGTCGACCGACGCCTGCTCGATGCCTTCCACTTCCTTCAGCGTCTTGTCCAGACGCGCGACGTTCGCCTGGTATTCCGGCGGCGTGAGGATGTCGACGTCCCAGCCCGTGAGCCGGGCGGCCAGACGCACGTTCTGACCTTTCTTGCCGATCGCCAGCGACAGCTGGTCTTCCTTCACCACGACCGTCGCACGGCCGAGTTCGAAGCACAGTGACACTTCCGCCACTTCGGCCGGCTTGAGCGAGTTGCTAATCAGGATCTGCGACGACTCGTTCCAGCGGACGATGTCGATCTTCTCGCCGCCCAGCTCCTCGACGATGTTCTTGATGCGGCTGCCGCGCACGCCGACGCAGGCGCCGACGGCGTCCACCTTGCTGTCGATCGAGCTGACGGCGATCTTCGTGCGGTGGCCCGGCTCGCGGGCCAGCGCCTTGATCTCGATCGTGCGCTCGCCCACTTCGGGCACTTCGCGCTCGAACAGCCGGCGGATCAGTTCCGGGTGCGTGCGGCTCAGCGTGATCTTCACGGCGCTGGGCGTGTCGCGCACTTCGGTGATGAGTGCCTGGATGCGCTCGCCCACTTCGTGCTCTTCGCCGGGGATCTGCTCCTTGCGCGGCATGATGCCCTCGGCTCGGCCAAGGTTGACGATCATCGTGTTGCCTTCTTTGCGCGTCACGGTGCCCGTGACGATCGTGGCGACGCGGTCCTTGAACTCATCGTAAATGCTGCCGCGCTCGTCCTGGCGGATGAGCTGGATCAGCACCTGCTTCACCGTCTGCGCCGATGCGGCCCATCAGGCTGAGCGGGATTTCCTCGCCGTGCCGGAACGCGCGGATGGTGCCGGCGGCGCGGTCGAGCTGCACCGTGAACTCGGCGACGTCTTCGACGTTGAAGTGCTTGCGCAGCCCGTTGGCGATCGCCTGCTCGACGTCGGCGTACACCAGCTCGCGCTCGATGTTTTTCTCGCGCGATGCCGTCGATCTGGCGGATGAGTTCTGCGTTGTTCATGACCGTTCGTCTCCTGACTATTCAGTTGTCCCGATCGTCTCCCTAAAACAAAAAAAGCCTTCCGATCGAATCGGAGGCTTCATCGGGGTAGACCGAGTTGCCTTGCCCGGTCGGAGGGTTCCGACCGAGCAGGTTGGATTATACCGCCTCGGGTAGCCACGTCCACCCGGGGACGCCGATGTCCCGTGCTCGGGTTCAAATGTCCTACGGCCGGCGCCGATTCGAGCGGCCCAAGTCACCGCCCGGCCGACCGTTGCCGGCCGAATGGAGTGCTGACGTGCGATTTTGAAATCGGGGACAATTTGGGACATTCGGGCCACTCTACTTTGCCGTCGTTCCCACACGATTCAAATTGCCAATATGCGACGCGAACAAAGGAGTATGACAAGCGAACCCGGCTGGCCGTCAAGGGCGAAAATCGGCCTGCGGCGCAGAAGAGTTCGCACGGCGACACGCG
The DNA here is from genome assembly GCA_047600945.1 of Tepidisphaeraceae bacterium. Classification (GTDB taxonomy): domain Bacteria; phylum Planctomycetota; class Phycisphaerae; order Tepidisphaerales; family Tepidisphaeraceae; genus JASGKC01. The sequence continues at coordinate 1,927,867 of JASGKC010000001.1, forward strand.
GGCGCGATCTTCCCCAAACCGAGGCTGCGACGGTGTCGGCCGGTCATGCGGATTGATTCAACGACCTCGCGCGGCATCGTCGTTCGACGGCGCCGCGCGAGGTCCTGTGCTGGATACGAATCGAATTACGCCCGACGTCGCAGCATCAACGCGCCGAAGCCCATGGCGAGCAGGGCGGTCGGCTCGGGGGCGGCGGTGTAGCGGCCGGGGCTGCCAAGTTCGTTCAGGCTGCTCGCGACGCTGCTTTGGGCATCGCCAGCGACCGAGAGCTTCCACGAGCTGTCGATGATCCCAAACGGCCCGCTACCGGTGACGTAGGCCCAACCGCTGACGGCGTTGGTGCGGATGGTGCCGGGGTAGGTCTGATCGCTGTAGGTGAGTCGGTCGACGAGCGCGTTGCTGGCGTCGTACAGGTTGATCTCGTCGCCACGGCCGAGGTTGTTCCCGTTGCTGCCGATCACCTTCACGCCGCTGAGGCCCCAGTTGGCAGTAAAATTCACGGCGGTCTCGTCGGTGAGGATGACCGATTCGCCGACGGCCACGGTGCCGAAGTCGCTGAGGCTGGTGGAGCCGGGGACCTGCGAGCTGTCGTCGAAGCTCCAGCCGGTGAAGTCGACAGGGGCCGGTCCGAGGTTCGTGAATTCGACGAATTCGCCGATGCTGCCGGTGCCACTGCCGTTGTACATGTACTCCGTGATTCGGACGGCCGCCGACGCATGGCTAACCGTCAGCGCGAGTCCCGTCGCCAGACCGAGCATGTGTAGTCGCATTCCCTCTCTCCTTTGGTAATGCCTTTGAAGGCTCATAATGGTGTAACGCGCTTTTGACCGGACGACCATTGTCGTTCCTCCGAAGACGTTAGCAGAAGACACATCGCAATAATACGCTCCATTCGTGGGACACAATTCGATCGTGTTAGTCTCTGATTTGGGTTAAGTAATGACAGTTCTATGGCTCGTCCGCGGCATCTGTCGGATGCGCGGGGGGTCTTCGGCGGAAGTGCAGCTCAACGAAAGTCAGGCCCCATGCGAAATGCGTCGAATCGCCGCAGCCAGAGTCGGTCTCGTCGTCGGTCGTGCCGGTTCGATCCGTGTGTGGTGCAGACCCTCGAAATCCGACGACTTCTCGCAGCCGATCCGGTCATCACCGAGTTCATGGCCAAGACGGGCAGCACGCTTACCGACGGCTTCGGCAACGAGAGCGACTGGATCGAAATCACCAACCGCGGCGACGCCAGTATCGATCTCGCCGGCTGGCATCTGAGCGATGCCGCGAACTTGGCGAAGTGGACTTTCCCCAGCTTCACGCTCGCGCCGGGCCAAATCAAGGTCGTGTTCGCCAGCAGCCTTGATACAACCGATCCGGCCGGCAATCTCCATACTAATTTCTCACTCAGCCAGGACGGCGAACTCCTAACGCTGTCGCGGCCCGACTCCAGTATCGTCAGCCAGTTCAACTACCCCGCGCAGCTGGAAGACGTTTCCTATGGAACCGCCGCGGTGTACGACCGTAACACGCTCGTCGGCCCGAGCGCGACCAAACGCGTGCTGGTTCCAACCAACGGAACCCTCGACGCCGGCCAATGGACGGCGGCCGGTTACGACGACTCGGGCTGGATCAGCGGCACGAAAGGCGTCGGCTACGACACGGGCGGCTTCGAAGTAAACGCGGTCCCGCCGGCCCTCGTGCGCCGCTGGGCGGCCAGTTCGCTCAATCTCGCGAACAACGCGACGATCAGCACCTGGACCGACTCGGTCAACGGCAAGAACGCCACCGCGTCCGGCTCGCCCAAATACATCGCCTCGGGCATCAACGGCAAGCCGGTCGTACGCTTCACGCCGAGCGACGGCAACGACCTGCTCCGCGTGGCCGCGAACGCGAATCCGATCTCCAACGCGGAAGACTTCAGTATCGTCGTCGTCTTCAAGGCGAACTCGGGAACGGGCACGCAGTCTCAGTGGTACAACAATGCCGGCATCGTCGACGCCGAAGTGTCGGGATCGACGAATGACTGGGGCCTGTCGATCACGAGCAACTCGAATGGCGGCCGGGTTGGCGCGGGCATCGGTGCGCCGGACACGACGGTCTACAACTCCACTAACCTGATCGGCTCGGCGCACGTCGCGGTCATGACCCGCAAGGGCGGAACGCTCACGCTTTACGTCGATGGCGGCAACGGCTTCACGACCGCGGTCAGCAGCGCGGCGCGCGTCAGTTCCGACTTCGTCTTCGGCGCCTTGCAGACCAACATCAACTACTTCAACGGCGACATCGCCGAAGTCCGCATGTACAGCGGCGCGATGAACTCGACCGTCGCGTACAACATTTCCAGCGGCCTCGCGGGCACATACGGCCTCACCGTGACCGCGCCGACCAACACGATGGGCGGCGTGGTGAACGGCAACTGGACGGCCGACACGCTGAACGGCCTGAGCGACGGTGCCGCTGTCACCGCGTGGAGCAGCAGCGTCGGCACGCGCAACGCCGCCGCCAGCGGTGCGCCGATTCTGAAGAAGAACCAGCTCAACGGCCACTCCGTCATTCGCTTCAACCCCACCGACGGCACGCTCGACAGTCTGCGCGTGGCCGCCAGCGCGAACCCGCTGAGCAACATCGTCGACTTCAGCGTGGCGGTGGTCTTCCGCACATCGGTGCTCGGCGCCGGCGACGAAACGAACTGGTACGTGAACTCCGGCATCGTCGACAGTGAAGTGGGCGGCCAGACCAACGACTGGGGCTTGGGTTTCAACAGCTTCGGCGAAGTCGGTGCGGGTACCGGAAACCCGGACAAGTCGGTCTACTCGCAGCCGGGCCTGAATGACGGGCAAGCGCATGTCGCGGTGTTCACGCGGTCGGGCAGCACGATCAGCCTCTACATCGACGGCGGCGAATCCTTTTCGACCGAAGGCTCGACCAACGCACGCAACAGCATCGACCTGGTGTTTGGCGCGATCCAGACCAACATCCAGTACTTCAACGGCGACATTGCCGAGATCAAGACTTGGAACGGTGCGCTAACCGAAGACGGCGCTCACTTCGTCGCGGGGGAACTGGCTGACAAGTACGGCGTCGCACTCGGCAGCGATCGGTACGACTCGCTCATCGGCGTCGACGTCGAGGCGTCGATGTTCGGCAACGCGACAACGGCGCTGGTTCGCGTGCCGTTCAATGTTCTAAACCCATCGCAGTACGACCAGTTGCTGCTCTCGATGCAGTATGACGACGCGTTCATCGCCTATCTCAACGGCACGGAGGTGGCTCGCAGCAACTTCACTGGAACGGGTTCGTACACGTCGGTGGCCGACGCGGCGCGGCTCGATGCCGACGCGGAGAACTTCCAGGAGTTCGACATCAGCGGCTTCCGCAACCTGTTGATGGACGGCGCGAACGTGCTCAGTTTCCGCGTGATCAACAGCGCGCTGACTGATCCGGACCTGCTGCTGGTGCCACAACTCATCGCATCGACGGCCACTTACTCCGACAACGCCTACATGAAGCCCGCCACGCCCGGCGCGGCCAACGGCGAAGGGTATATGGGATACCTCCACGAGCCGACATTCAGCGTTCCGCATGGCATTTACACGACCGCGTTCAACGTGACGGCCAGCGCCGTCGAGCCCGGTGTCACGCTCGTCTACACGCTCGACGGCAGCGTGCCGACGCTCACTAACGGCATCGTCGTCGCGCCGGCGAACGCGTCGGCCATCAACAGCGTCACGCTTAACGTCAACAAGTCCAGCACATTGCGCGTTGGGGCGTTCAAGAACATGTACATCCCGGCGCCGGTCGGCACGAGCACGTACATCTTTGTGAATAGCGTGCTGACGCAGCCCAACACCGCGCCGGCCGGCGCGGCGTGGGATACTGAAGTCGATCCCGACGTCGTCAACGCCACGCAGACTTACAGCGTCACGCAAGCGCTCTATGCGCTGCCGACGATGTCGATCGTGATGAGCTACAACGAACTGTTCGGCTCGTCGGGCATCTACCGCAACACGCGGCAGTCGGGCCGGGCCTGGGAGCGGCAAAACTCGATCGAATACTTCGACCCGAACGGCGGCACCATCGACTTCCAGGTCGACAGCGGTGTCCGCATTCAGGGCGGCGAAGTGCGCGACGTCTCCAACCCGAAGCAGTCTTTCCGACTCTATTTCCGCGGCGAGTATGGCCTCGGTGCGCTCGACGCGCCGGGACTTTTCGGCGCCGGCAATCCGGTCACCAGCTACGACCACCTCGTCCTCAAGGCGGGTCACAATTACGCGATCGCCAACGACACCAATGCGCTGTCCGAAGGGATGCGCGACCAGTTCGCACGCGACGTGCAACTGGGTTTGTCGGGCTACGGCGTACGCGGAAAATTCGTCAACCTCTATCTCAACGGCCAGTACTGGGGCGTCTACAACCTGATGGAAGACCCCGACGAACGCTGGGCAAGCGCCTATCAGGGCGGCACCAAGGAGAACTACGACATCATCGAGCACAACGGCGTCGGTGGCGTGGAAGTCAACAGCGGCAGCATCGACGCGTGGAACACGCTCTTCAGCACCCTCGACACCGCGTACAGCGACAGCGTCATTAACGACGCGGAATACGCCGCGATCAGCCAACTCACCGATGTGACGTCGCTGGTCGACTACATGCTCAGCATCTTCTATCGCGGCGACCGTGATGCGCCGGTACTGATCGGCAGTTCGACCGACCCGCGCAACTTCCTCGCCTTCCGCCGCGCCGATACCAACGGCAAGTTCTACTGGCAGACCTGGGACGGCGAACTCGGCATGGACGATGTGAACTTCGACCGCACTGAAGTCGCCGGCAATCAGAACCCGGCCCGCCTGTTTAATCGCCTGCGCACGAACGCCGAGTTCAAGCAACTCGTGACCGACGAGATCTACCGCCTCTTCTACAACGACGGACCGTTCCGCGTCAGCGGCGGCGTGAACAAGCCGGTGGAGATCTACAACAACATCGTCAACCAGATGAACGTCGCCGTCGTGGGCGAATCGGCCCGCTGGGGCGACTCGAAGCGCAGCACGCCGTACATGCGCGACACCAACTGGCTGTACGCCGTGAACTGGCTGCGCAACACCTACATGCCTGCCCGCACAGGCGTGGTGCTGAGCCAACTCGCTGCCGACTTCCCGATGTCCAGCCGGCTGCCGGCCCAGTTCTACGTGAGCGGCGTCGTCAACCGTGGCGGCATTGTCCCCACCGGCTCGGGTGTCACGCTCACCGATCTCAATAGCAGCACCGCTGGCGACACGATTTACTACACGCTCGACGGCACCGACCCGCGCACCAGCGGCGGCGGCGTGTCAAGCAGCGCGATCGCGTACAGCGGCGCGATCCCGATCACATCAACCAAGACGATCACGCTGCGCGTCCTCAACGGCACCACCTGGAGCGCCAAAGACAGCGCCACCTACGTCGTCGAAACCGTCGGCCTGCGTCTGACCGAGATCAACTTCCAGCCCGTCGCCGGCACGTATAGCGCGGGCGAGTACGAATACCTTGAATTCTACAACGGCAACACGCAGCCGCTCGACATCTCGGGTTACAAGGTCACCACCGGCATCGTCTACACATTCCCCTCGAACACGATCCTCGCCGCCGGCGAGTACATCGTCGTCGCGAAGAATGTCGCGGCATTCCAGTCGCGCTACGGCACAGCCACGCGCGTCGTCGGACCGTTCACGTCGGGCAGCCTCGCGAATGAAGGCGAGCCGATCGTCGTGACCGATGCGCTGAACAACACAATTCACTCGTTCACGTATCTGCCGACGTGGTATCCGCTCACCGCAGGCGGCGGCTACACGCTGGTCATTCGCGACCCGTTGGCCGACAAGAGCGTATGGAACACCGCGGCCGGCTGGCGGCCGAGCCAGAACGTGAACGGCTCGCCGGGCGTGGTCGATCCGGATTCCGCCCCGACCGGCACGGTGACGGCGGTCACGCCTTCGCCACGCAACACCGGCGTCGCGTCGATGCAGATCAAGTTCAGCGAGCCGGTCACCGGCATCGACTTGGCCGACCTCGTGCTGTCGCGCAGCGGCGGCGCGAACCTGTTGACGGCGACGCAGACGCTGACAACCAGCGACGGCGGAATGACCTGGACGCTCGGGAGCCTCGCGAGTCTTACGTCGATCGACGGCACGTACACGCTGTCGATCGCGGCGGGGCACGGGATCACCGATCTGACGAACCATGCGCTGACCGGTTCGACGCCGACGACGTCATTCGTCGTCGACGCGACGCCGCCCGCGCTGGTGTCGAGCGAGTTCCTGCTCACGGCCGGTGTGCCGCAAATTCGCTTTACCTACAACGAAACGCTTTCGGCGCGCCGGCAACACCGGTGCTCGACATCCAGCGCAGCGGCGGCGGAACGGTCACGCCGACCGGCTTCGCAATCGACGGCAACACGATTACGTTCGATCTGCCGACGACGCTGGCCGACGGCGCGTATATGGCGACGCTCAGCACGAGCGGCGTGCAGGACGCGGTCGGCAACGTCGCGAGCGGCGGGGCGAAGAATTTCGCCTTTATCGCCGGTGACGCCGACAGCAACGGGACGGTCAACTTCAACGACCTGCTCGCCTTGGCTGCGAACTACGGGCAGTCGGGCCGCACCTTTGCTCAAGGCGACTTCAACTTCGACGGCACCGTGAACTTCTCCGACCTGCTGATCCTGGCGTCACATTACGGCCAGTCTGTAGCGGCAACGCCCGCGCCAGCGCTGGCTGTGGCGGTCACGGACGATCGTCCCGAAAGCGTCGCGAAGGAAATTCTGAATTAAGCGCATTTGATGAACCCGAACTGCTCGCGGCCACGTTCAGGACGTTGGTCGCGGTGCGCGCCGAGGTTGCGCCATCTCTGTTCCCGCGAACCGGAAGGTCTGCGGTCGAATGTCTCGTTGTCTCTAGGAAATTCAAAGACTTACAATGACGCGACGATGCGGAATGTCCCGTGAATAATTATGAAATCCCATTGCGAGGCCTGCGTGGTGCGGAGTAGTTTCTGAGGCCGCGCGGAACGCCGGACGCTCATGTGTAACGGAGAGCGGGAGGCATTCGCGAACTCTTTGGACAGGCCAAAATTCCATCGCGGTCGATCGTTCGATCGCTCTCTCGAAAGGTTCAACTCCATGATGAACGTCTCTCGTCTCGCTCGCGTCTCGCTCGCTCTGGCCGTTACGGCCCTGTTTGTCGGCTGCGCAAAGGACAAGGCCACAACCGCTGCCGCCGCCCCCAAGGCCGCCGAGACCGCGACCGCCTCCAACAACACCCAACTGCCGGCCCTGATCGAAACCTGCACCGACCTCAACGACGACAAGATCCCGACCACTCAGAAAGTGATCGGTGGTCTGCATGTTGGCCCGGCATTCAAGACCGACGCCAAGGACACCGTCGCGCTCGAAACGCTGCTGGCGAATCCCGACGCGTACAACGGCAAGACCGTTCGCGTCGTCGGCAAGGTGAGCCAGGTCTGCCGCAAGAAGGGCTGCTGGCTGACCTTCGGCAACAAGGCCAACGCCGACGCGATCTTCGTCAAGTTCACCGATCCGGCGGAAGGCTTCCTCGTGCCCGTCGAAGCGATGGGTCATGAAGTCGTCGCCGAAGGCAACTTCAAGGTCGGCAAGGTCAGCGAAGAGTTCGCCAAGCACCTGGCCGAAGAGGGCGGCAACCCCGAGAACGCCGACAAGATCGTCGGCCCGCAGAAGATGCTGCTGATGATGGGCGCCGGCGTTACCATCGTCGACCTGAAGTAATCCACTGAGTCAGTTTGTGAAGTCACCCGTCATGCTGACTTCGGCGAGACCCGTCGAAGTCAGCATGACGTTTTGAGAGGCATCGATTCCACGAAACGATTGGCACGAACACAGGAACCGCTTACCCATGGCCGCGAACCATCTGATCGGACGATTGGCGACAAAGGGACTCCTGGCTGTGGCCGTGATCGGCGGCGCGCTCGCCACCGCGTGGCTGCCCGCCTTCGCGGAACCACCGGCGGCGCCGACGACCGAGTCGAGCCTGCGCGACCTCTATTCCGGCCCGGTCGAAGGCTGGCCGGCCGCCCATTGGATGGAAGGCGTCGAGCATCGCGAACTGGGCGTGCTGCCCAAGGTGAAGCACCCGGAGAACAACCCGTACACCGACGCGAAGGCCGACCTCGGCAAGCAACTGTTCTTCGACCCGCGGCTGTCGAGTTCGAACGGCGTGGCGTGCGTGAGCTGCCACCATCCGGACCTCGCCTGGGCCGACGGCAAGACGGCCGCGCAGGGCCATCACCTCCAGACCGGCTCGCGGAATTCGCCAAGCCTGATGAACGCAGCCTTCCGCACCCAGTTGATGTGGGACGGCCGCGCCGCGTCGCTCGAGGATCAGGTGCTCCTGCCGCTGAGCAACGACAAGGAAATGCACGCCGACTTCGGCGATGTCGAGAAACGTCTGAACACGATTCCCGGCTACAAGAAGCAGTTCGCGGCGGTCTTCGGCGACGATAAGCCGATCACGCTCGAACGCGTCACGATGGCGATCGCTTGCTTCGAACGCACCATCGTCGGCGGGCGGAGTCGGTTCGATCAATTCCTCAAGGGCAAGCCCGACGCGCTGACCGATCAGGAACTTCGCGGCCTGCACCTGTTCCGCACGGCCGCCAACTGCATCAACTGCCACAGCGGCCCGACGATGTCCGACGGCAAGTTCCACAACCTCGGCCTGACCTACTACAAGCGTCAGTACGAAGACCTGGGTCGTTACAACGTGACGAAAAACCCCGACGACATCGGCCGCTTCCTCACACCGCCGCTGCGGAACATTTCGCGGACTGGTCCGTACATGCACAACGGCTTCTTCAATCTGGAAGGCGTCGTCGCCATGTACAACGCGGGCGGCCCGCGGGTGGTCGCGACCAGCGAAGCCGAGAAAGCCGACCCGCTCTTCCCGCAGAAGGATGCGCTGCTCAAGCCGCTGAAGCTGAACGCCGAGGACCGCGCGGCGATCGTGGCGTTCTTGAAAGCGCTGGAAGAACCAGCCCTGCGCGTCCGCTCGACACAGCCGGCCGATCAATGATCGCGCCGGGCGACGACGCCCGACGCTCTTCTCAACCCGAATGAAGTCACATCAGCGTCCCGTTTGTGCCCTTGAAACATGGGCACGAACGGGACGCTTGTGTTGCGTCGGAATGGCCACCGTTTCGTCGCGCTATCGTATGGCCTTGCCGACGGTAGGATGCCGGCAGTCTGCGCCGGCAAGGTGCCGGGCGGCGATGATGTTTTGCGGTATCTGTGAATGTTTACGACCCACTCGCCTCGCGTCGTTTCGGCTCGATCGACTCTCTCGTGCAGCATTCGCCTGACGCTTGTAGCGGCACTGGCGGCGATCGCCGGAAGCGCAGGCGCACAGCCGGCGCCGAACGGCTCGCCCGCTTCAACGCCTGACGTCGCACGCGTCAGCGTCGACGTCGGCGGTCCAAGCAAGGCGATCAGCCCTGACCTCGTCGGCATCTTCTTTGAAGACATCAGCGACGCCGCGGATGGCGGGCTGTACGCCGAACTCGTGCAGAATCGGTCCTTCGAGTACAGCCCCGCGGACAACCGCAACTTCCAGCCGCTGACGTCGTGGACGCTGGCGGCGAAGCAGTCGAACCAGGCGACGCTCACGGTCGACTCGGCCGCGCCGGTGCATCCGAACAATCCGCACTACGCCGTCCTGTCCGTCGACGCGGTCGACACTGCGTCACCTGTGCGCGTCACCAACACCGGCTTTGGCGGCATCGCGCTCACAGGGGGCGACGCGTATGACGTCTCGCTCTTCGCGCGACGGCTCGCAGGCGACGTTACATTCACGTCGGCTCGGCTCGAGGCTGCCTCGGGCGAAGTGCTGGCCGAGACGGCGCTGCACGCGATCGCGAACGGCGAGTGGACAACGCACAAGGCCACGCTAACACCAAAGGCGGACGTCGCCGACGCCCGGCTCGTTCTCGTCGCGGGCGGGACGGGCAAGCTCGCGTTCGACATGGTTTCGCTCTTTCCGCAGAAGACGTTCAAGAATCGACCGAACGGTCTGCGCGCCGATCTCGCGCAGGTGATCGCCGACCTGAAGCCGAAGTTCATGCGCTTCCCCGGCGGCTGCGTCGCGCATGGCGACGGCCTGGCCAACATGTACCGCTGGAAGGACACGATCGGTCCGGTCGAGCAGCGCAAGGGTCAGCCCAACATCTGGCGCTATCACCAGTCGTATGGCCTGGGGTACTTCGAGTACTTCCAGTTCTGCGAAGACATCGGTGCGATCCCGCTGCCGGTGCTTCCGGCCGGCGTGTGTTGCCAGAACTCGTCGAACAACCCTGACGGCGGTCGCGGCCAGCGCGGGCTGCCGATGGACCAGATGCCCGACTACGTTCAGGAGGTTCTCGACCTGATCGAATACGCCAACGGCCCCGTGACGTCGACGTGGGCGCGAAACGCGCCGAGGCCGGGCACCCCGCGCCGTTCAACCTGAAGTACCTCGGCATCGGCAACGAAGACCAGATCACGCCGGTGTTCCGCGAGCGATTCCAGATGATCTTCGAGGCCGTCAAGGCCAGGCATCCGGAGATCACGGTCGTCGGCACGGTCGGCCCGTTCGCCAGCGGCCCCGACTACGACAACGGCTGGGCCATCGCCAACGAACTGGCAGTGCCGATGGTCGACGAGCACTACTACGTGCCGCCAAGCTGGTTCCTGACGCACAACGACTTCTACGACAAGTACGACCGCTCGCGCTCGCAGGTGTACCTCGGTGAGTATGCAGCACATGACGTCGGCCGGCGTTCGACGCTGCGATCGGCGCTCGCCGAGGCGGCGTACTTGACGGGTCTTGAACGCAACGCCGACGTGGTGCGTTTCGCGTCCTACGCGCCGTTGCTCGGCAAGATCGGCCGCACACGCTGGGACCCGAACCTCATCTACTTCACGAACACGCGCGTCGTCCCGACCGTGAACTACCAGGTACAGAAGCTGTTCAGCGTCAACAGCGGCGATCGATATCTGACGACGAACGTGGTCGTGCCGGGCGGAAGCGACGCGCCGGTCTTCGGCACGAAACTGTTCCTCGGCACTTGGGCCACGCAGGCGGAGTTCGACGACGTCCGCGTGACGACCGCCGACGGCCGCACCCTGTTCTCTGACGACTTCGCGAACGGCGCGACGGCCGGTAAGCAGTGGGACGGGCGCGAGGGTCGCTGGGACGTCTCGCCCGACGGTGTCTACAAGCAGACCGGCGGCAACACCGCGGCCACAAGCTGGATCGCCGCGCCGATCGACGCGAAGGAGTACGTCCTCACGCTTCGCGCGCAAGACCGGCGGGGCGGAAGGCTTCGTCATCGGCTTCACGTCGATCGACAACGACGACTTCTACTGGCTGAACCTTGGCGGCTTCGGCAACACGCGGCACGCGGTCGAGAAGTCGACCGGCGGCGTCAAGGAATCGATGGGCCGAGGCGTGCGCGGCTCGATCGAGACCGGTCGTTGGTACGACATCCGAGTCGAAGTGTCCGGTCGTCACGTGAAGTGCCTGCTGGACGGCAAGGTGGTGCAGGAGTTCGACGACGGCGGATTCCGCGCGTTGCCGTCGCTCTTCGCGTCGGCTGTCCGTGACAGCAAGTCGGGCGACACCGTGCTGAAGATCGTGAACAACGGTGCTGAGCGTGCTCTGCAACTCGACCTCCAAGGCCTGCGAGGCCCGATGCCGGCAACGAAGACGGTGCTAACGGGCGACCCGATGGCCGTCAACGACATCCGCACCGAACGGCCCGTGCTGCCGGTGGAATCGACGATGTCGGTCGACAAGTCGCTCAGCTACACGGCCCCGGCGAACTCGCTCACCGTGATTCGGTTCCCGGGTAAACAGCCGTGAGGTCGGTCCGAATCTGCCACAGATTCGGCGCACCGTGTCCCGAGATGGACGGCATATCTTGTGTGCATGCCCAAACGCTATGCCATCGTCGGCACCGGCGGCCGCTGCCGCATGTTCCTGGATGCCATCGCCGGCCAGTTCGGCGAGCACGCGATGCTTGTCGGCCTGTGCGACGTCAGCCAGACCCGCATGAACTACTGGAATGCGCACCTGGCCCGCGCGTTCGAGCGGCCGCCGCTGCCTACATATTCAGCCGACCGGTTCGACGAGATGGTCCGTGAGTGCAGGCCGGACGTCGTGATCGTCACGACGGTCGACGCCTTCCACGCCCGCTACGTCGTCCGCGCGATGGAACTCGGCTGCGACGCGATCAGCGAAAAGCCGATGACGATCGACGCGACGCAGACGCGGGCGATCTTCGACGCGATCGCGCGCACGGGGCGGTCGTTGCGGGTGGCGTTCAACTACCGCTATCAGCCGGCGTTCACAAAGCTGCGCGAGATCGTCGCCTCGGGCGAGATCGGCCGCGTGACCAGTGTCGACTTCCAGTGGTATCTCGACACCAGCCACGGCGCTGACTACTTCCGACGCTGGCATCGCGAGATGCACAGCAGCGGCGGGCTGCTGGTTCACAAGAGCACGCACCACTTCGACCTGGTGAACTTCTGGGTGGCGAGTTATCCGAAAACGGTCTTCGCCATGGGCGACCTAAAGTTCTACGGCCGCGCCAACGCCGAGGCGCGGGGGGAGCACTATGCCTATCAGCGCTACACCGGCTCGCCCGAAGCCAAGGGGGACCCGTTCGCGCTGTTCCTTGATGGAGAGGGGTCGAGCGGATCAAAGAGCACCGACGCGTTGCGCGGCCTTTACCTGAACGCCGAAGCCGATTCGGGCTATATCCGCGATCGCAACGTGTTCGGTAACGCGCCGCCCATCGACATCTACGACACGCACGCGGTGATGGTCCGATATCGCAATAATGTCGTGCTGAACTACTCGATGTTCGCTTATTGCCCGTGGGAGGGGGAGCGTGTCACGATCAACGGCACGGGCGGCCAGGTGGAATACTTCGCGCGCGGCCGCGGTCATGTCATTCGCGGTCAGGGCGACGCCGACCTCGCCGCCGAGCAGTACCAGGGCGAGAAGCACCTGCGGCTACAGAAGCTGTTCCAGGCGCCTCAGACACTGGAGATTCCCACGGCCAAGGGCGGCCACGGTGGCGGCGACCCGCTCATGCTCGAACGACTTTTCGTGCCCGGCCTGCCGCCCGACCCGCTCGGCCGCGCCGCGACCCACGTCGACGGTGCGGCGTCGGTGCTGGTGGGCGCTGCGGCCAACCAATCCATCGCCACGGGCCTGCCGGTCCAGATCGACGATCTCATGCCGCTGCCGAAGCGAGAGTAAGGCCGAGCCTGCCTTCGCGACGCACAAGGTCGCACGACGCCACGGGCGAGCAGGGCAAGGCTTCCGAATCATTCCGCTTGAGAACCAGGCGACGCGGAATCGATGGCGATCGCGGCCTCGCGCAGCAGACGCGCGTACCGTGGGGCCTCGCCCGCTGAGATGGCGCCGGACAGCGCGATCGCCGCGTATCGCGTTGCACCAACCGGCACGGCCACCGTCGCCCGCAAAGTGGGCTTACGCCCCGTGACGACGCGCACCCACCCGTCCCGCCGGGCGCGATGAAGCACGTCGAGCAGGGTGTTGATCGAGTCGTGGTTCGGAATCGCCTCGACGCTTGCATACAGCGAGCGAACTTCCTTGTCGCTGCGCGCCGCCAGCAACATCGTGCCGACGCCGGTTTGAGTGGCGGGAAGGAGCGAGATGCGCCCAGCGCGTCGGCGGCGCGCATGCCCGGCTCGCCGTGATAGAGGTAGCAGACATGGTCGCGCCACAGCACGCCCATCGCGACCAGCAGGTCGTGGCGGTGGAGGGCTTCGAGGTGCGGCAGTGCTCTGCGAATGAGGTCCGAGCCATGCAGGCTCTGTGCCGCCAGCACATGGATCGCCGGGCCGGGCCGATAGCGACGGGCGTCGTCTTGCTGGGCAAGCCCCAGCGCGGCGAGCGTCTTCAGCAGTCGATTCACGCGCGTCGGCTCTAGGCCCAGCCGGCGTCCGAGTTCACGTGAGCCGACCGACTCCTTCACGCCGGCGAGGCTCGTCAGCACTGCCAGACCGTCGATCAGCGATTGGTTGGGTTGTGCGGGAAGCGCCACTGGTGCTATAATAGCAACGACAGTCGAGGCGGCAAGCAATCACCCTGAATCCGAAAGGGCACCTTGAACAGCAGCGCATTTCTCACCGTCGAACACCGCGTCGACGTCTGCGTCATTGGGGGCGGCATGGCGGGCCTGTGCGCGGCGGTCGCGTCGGCGCGGCAGGGTCGCAAGACGGTCCTCGTCCAGGACCGCCCCGTCCTCGGCGGCAACGCCTCGAGCGAAGTCCGCATGTGGATCTGCGGCGCGCTCGGCAAGGGCGTCAAGGAAACCGGCCTGCTCGAAGAACTGCAACTCGACAATGCCCGGCTCAATCCGGCCGGCAACTATTCCCTGTGGGATGCCACGCTCTGGCACTTCGCGACCCAGCAGCCCAACCTGACGTTGCTACTCAACACCGCCATCTGTGACGGCGGCGTTGAAGCGATCCCGGGCGACCCAACCCTCCGCCGGCTCACGCACGTTCGCGGCTGGCAACTGACGAGTCAGACGTGGCAGACAATCGAAGCCAAAGTGTTCATTGACTGTAGCGGTGACAGTGTGCTGGCACCGATCAGTCGCGCATCGACTCGCCGTGGACGCGAGGCTCGACAGGAATTCGACGAAGACATCCAACCGGACGTGGCCGACGCTCGGACGATGGGCAACACGCTGCTGATCCAACTCCGCAGGATCGATGAAGACGTGCCGTTCGTCGCGCCGTCGTTCGCATATCGCTTCGACTCGCATGAGCAATTCGCGCATCGGCTCGTCAATGGCGTGCAGGCCCACAACTTCTGGTGGCTCGAACTGGGCGGTTTGCAGGACACGATCGGCGACGCCGAGACGATCCGCGACGAACTCATGCGCACGGTATGGGGCGTGTGGGACTTCATCAAGAACCGCAGCCCGCACCGCGCCGACGCCGCGAACTGGGCGATCGAGTGGGTGGGCGCGTTGCCCGGCAAACGCGAGAATCGTCGCTACATCGGCTTGCACACGTTGACGCAGAATGAAGTCCGCGCCGGCGGCGCCGACTTTCACCTGTTCGACGACGTCGTCGCCTACGGTGGCTGGTCGATGGACGATCATCACCCGGCCGGCCTGCTGTACCCGGGCGAGCCGACGATCTTTCATCCGGCGCCGAGTCCGTATGTCATTCCGTACCGCTGCCTGGTGAGTCGCGACGTCGTCAACCTGATGATGGCTGGGCGGAACATCAGCGTGACGCATGCGGCCCTCAGCAGCACGCGGGTCATGGCCACGTGCGCGCTGCTCGGTCAGGCCTCGGGAACGGCGGCGGCCCTATCGATCGAGAAGGGCGTTCGGCCGGCGCAGGTCTACCCGAGTCATGTGGCCGAGTTGCAGGCGCGCCTGCAACGGGATGACGTCTGGTTGCCCGGCCGGCAGCGGCCGATCGATGCGTTGTCGATCGACGCGACAGTGGATGACGGGCCGCAGGTCCTGAGCGGCCATGACCGGCCGGTCGCCGAGGCGTCGAATCTGTGGAGGAACTCGCTCGGCACCGCGTTGACCCTGTCATTGCCGCGCGAAACCACCGTCGGTGGCGTAAGGCTGGTGTTCGACTCGAATCTGGCCAACGACAAGCGAATGCCGTGCAGCTACCCGCAACGGCACGACCGTGCCAGCATGCCCGCGACGCTTGCGCGGGCGTTCCGGATCGAGGTTTGTCGGAACGGACGATGGATCACGACGTTTCGCGATGCAGAGAACGCCCATCGTCTGCGCTACGTGCCGCTCCACGAGCGCGGCGACGCGGTGCGGGTGATTATCGAGCAGGCGTGGAGCGGCGGAACCGAAGCGCGGTTGTTCGGATTCGAAGCGGTGCGCGAGGCACCGACGCATTACCCGAAGCCGGTGGAGCGTGTCGCGTGGAGCGATGTCGTTGCTCGTGTCGACCCGGCGGACCTCGCATCGCCGGCGATTGCCGGTGGTGCTGCCCAGCGTCGTCGGCCGGTCGCATGAGTGCATCATGCTGGCGGCTTGTGGAAAAACCGCAAATACAAAACGAAGAAGCCCCGGATTCGGGCGTATTAATTCCGGGGAATTCGGAAGCTCTCCCGAAGTTTCCGGAAGTGTACGAAGGCGATTCGTTTACGTGTCGCCGAGGCTTCCGAACACCACTGGATGACTCGGGGTGTTTGGCACGCGCTCCAGCGAACCTTCAGCCAACTCGCCGACCCGCATCGCTATCCTCATCGCACCGCAAGATTGTCATTTACACCCGCTACTCGAGCAAGATGCAGTGCGAAGAGCGCTGTGTTGATCGGGAGCAGATACACAAGCAGGCGGAGGATGAGGCGAAAGCGAGAGGCCTTGGCGCGGTGGACCCGGATGCGCTGAAGCTGGCGGGCAAGCGGTTTGCTGTGATCATCGACGAAGCCCACAGCAGCCAGAGCGGCGAGACGGCGACGGAGTTGAAGGCGGTGCTGGCGGCCGAGCACATCAAGGAGAAGGCCAAGGCGCAAGCCCAGGCAGAGGGTCTCGATGACGCCGAGGAGGAAATTCTGAAGGTAATGGCCAAGCGTGGTCGGCAGCCGAACATCAGCTTCTTCGCCTTCACCGCCACGCCCAAGCACAAAACGCTGGAAGTGTTCGGGGTGAAGGGCCCCGGCGGCAAGCCTATTCCGTTTCACCTGTACAGCATGCGCCAGGCGATCGAAGAGGGCTTCATCCACGACGTGCTGAAGTATTACACGACGTACAAGACCTACTTCGGGTTGATTAAGAAGAGCGAGACCGACCCGCTGGTCGAGCGCAAGGCCGCTGCGAAGGCATTGGCGCGGTTCATGAGCCTGCATCCGGCGAACATCGCGCAGAAGGTGGAAGTGATCGTGGAGCACTTCCGCACGGTGACGCGGCACAAGATCGGCGGGAAGGCCAAGGCGATGGTCGTGACCGGGAGCCGGCTGCACGCCGTGCGCTACAAGCAGGCCTTCGACGACTACATCCGCAAGCAGAAATACACGGACGTGGACACGCTGGTGGCGTTCAGCGGGACCGTCATTGATCCCGACGATAAGAACCTGACGTATACCGAAAGCGGGATGAACAAGGGCATCGGTGGGCGCGAGATCCCGGAAAAGTTCGCGGGGGACGATTATCAAATCCTGATCGCCGCGGACAAGTTCCAGACCGGGTTTGACCAGCCGCTGTTGCACTCGATGTACGTCGACAAGCGGTTGAGCGGCATCCAGGCGGTCCAGACCTTGAGCCGGTTGAATCGCACGCACTCGGGGAAGGAGGACACGTTTGTCCTCGACTTCCACAACGACAGGGAAGAGATCCTGAAGGCCTTCCAGGACTACTACGAGCGGACGACCGTAGGCGACGAGGCGGACCCGCAGCAGATGTACGTGCTCCAAGGTCAGTTGGATGGTGCCGGCGTGTACCACCAAGACGAGGTAGACGCCTTCTGCGGCGTGTTCTATGCCCCGAAGCAGAAGCAGTCGTCGGCGGACCACGCGATGATGAACGCTCTGGTCAACACCGCGGTCGACCGCTTCAAGGCCATGAAAGACGACGTCCGTCCGACAATGACTGACGACGCGTGGAAGCAGTTGAAGGCGGAGGCCCAGGAAGAGTTTCGCGGGCGGCTGACGGCATTCAGGAACCTGTACTCGTTCTTGTCACAGGTGATTCCGTACGGGGACTCCGAGCTGGAAAAGCTCTACACGTACGCGCGGTTTCTACTGAAAAAACTGCCTCAACTGGCGGCGGGACCGCGATACGATTTCGACGACGACGTGACGCTGAAATACTACCGGCTACAGAAGATCGGCGAGGGGGCGATCGTCTTGGAGACGGGCAAAGCCGGTGAATTGAAGGGCCCGACCGCGGTCGGCACAGGTCGGACCAAGGACGAAGAGGTGGAACTGTCGCAGTTGATCGACGTTTTGAACGAACGATTTGGCACAGACTTTAAGCCAGCCGATCAACTCTTCCTCGACTCGGTGAAGGAAGAGGCGCTGGCCGATCCGGAACTGAAGCAAGCAGCTGAAGCGAACACGCCGGCCAACTTCGGGTACGTGTTCAAGCGGGCCTTGGAGGGGCTATTCATCGACCGCATGGAACAGAATGAGGACCTGTTCAACCGGTTTATGAGCGACCCGGATTTCCGCAAGGTCGTTGAAGAGACCCTGGGGCAGCAGGTCTACGAGAGAATACGGGCTGAGCAGGTGGTGGCTCCTTAGCGAGTAGATCTCGAACAGCATGCTCGCGCGAGATTAGCAGGCGACAGAGATCTGAACGGACGGGGTGTGCGCCGTGTATGGCATCGCTGAACTCAGCAAAGATCTTCGCGGTGCCGCTATTCTTCTGCGTTCGGGTTGGCCCACGCACGCGCTGGGACAGTTAGAATTTCAGGCCTTGGACAGCCTACCGCACATCCGGGCCAAAGATCCGGTGATCGTCGCTGAGGAGAAGGATGAAAGAAGCGGTCGCTACCACCTTGCCGCGCTACGAGTCCGAACGTCCGCCCCGCGTCTGCGCGTTTCGCGTGAGATGCGCGCAGCGCTTCGCGCTGCGGTCCGTGTCATCCCCGCGAAGCTGAAAATGACGGGTCGCATCACGAAGCGTCAAAGTGCCGAGCCAGTGCCTTCGCGATGGAACTTGATCGGTGTGCAGCGGAGTTTCTAAAACTCGGATTCCGCGCCGAGCGCATGGTCGAAGCAAGCGACGCGGGAATCCCGGTGCAGCGGAGTTTCTACAACTCGGATTCCGCGCCCGCAAAGCCCGTATGTTCTGCGCCAGGCTCTGACAACATCATGGAAGACATCTGGTCGCTGCCCATGACGAAAGTCGAGATGGCTCGCCGAGTGAATTGCCGACCAGACGACAAGGGCAGGGTTGGCTGAACGATCCGCGGAATGCGAGCGTGCCGTGGCTCTTCGTCGCGCAACACGCACGGAAAGCAGGCAGGCCACTGGAAGTCAGGGCGACTCATGCTGCGCCTAAGAGATCATTTCAGAACCGTAGAGTTGAGTTCCGCAGTCGTGTGTACGTGAGCAGTCCCGCAGCCAGTTCGTGAAAGGCTTGGAAGTGCGATCCCCAGCGTTCGTAGCACAGCTTCAGGCGTCTGAAGTGTCCGAAGCAGGCCAGCGTCCGCTCCACGATGTAACGCAACGCGCCCAGCCCGCTGCGGAGGCGAAGCCTGCCGCTGCCGTGCGTCGTGCTCGACCGCTCGGCCAGGAAGCTTTCGATGCCTCGCCGCTCGACCATGGCGATCTCACGCGCCGTGCCGTAAGCGCGATCGCCGAGGATGCCGTCGGGTTTTCGGCGGGGGCGACCGACCGGTTTCTTCACCGCCGGCAACGCGTCCAGCAGCGGCTTGAGCTGGTTCTGGTCCGGGACATTCGCGGAGCGGAGGCTTTGCCTCCACTGGCGTGGTCTGCACGACCAGCGGCGCGCCCGTCACGTCGGTCAGCAGGTGGCGTTTGCAGCCGCGCTTTCCGCGGTCGGTCGGGTTCGGGCCGATGTGGTCACCCCCTTGACGGCGCGAACGCTCTGGCTGTCGACGACGACGTGCGCGTGGTCGACCTTGCCGATCAGGCCCAGCCGGTCGAGCAGGCGATGGTGCAGTCGTCGCCAGAGGCCGGCGTCGGTCCACTCGTCGAAGCGTCGCCAGCAGCATGTTCATTGGCGAGAAGGCGATCAAAACGATGACTAACGGCAACGCCAACAGCCATGGCGCGGCGAGCGCCAACGACTGGACGTCGCGCCCAAAAGGAGGTGTCAAACCACCTCAATTTTAGCACGCCCAGCCGGAATGGGCTGGGCTGTAAGTGATTAAGTATAAAAGGCTTGAAAGGATCTGGTGTCGTGAAACAAAAAAGCCCCGGGCTTGCGTGTCGCCCGGTCACAGTGACCGGGCGACACAGCCCGTGGGAACCAACCGCGCTCCATGATTTCCGGGTGACGTCGATCACCCATCACCGTCACCGCGACGGCAACGCACCACCTATGGCGAACGCAGTGCCAGACGAACTTTTTTTCGTTCGAGCGTTTTCTAGCCCAAAGATGAGGCACGGGTCGGCCCGCTCCCGATCGACACGCCTAGCGATCGCTCATTGCGCGGCCAGTCGCCCATTCAATGCGCGCTCATCCCGCAGCCGCCTTAGCGTTATATAAGAGATGGGCCATGCGTCGCTTGATTAGCGGACAATCACGCACCTCCATTCCAACTCAGCAGGGCAAGAGAATGCAGACACTGGCGAAAGGAACCGATGTCGAACCGCATTCTGTCCTTGCTTGCTTTTCTCGCACTTGCCGCACCCGCATATGCCGAACCGCTCACCTGCGATGCCAATGCCGCCCAGCACAATCCACTGCTTTTGCTCGCTCCGGACGCCGCCAAGATGGATGCGCCGGATTGGGTCAAGCCGGGTATGCGCATCTCGCTTTACGGCATGTCCGGTACCGTGCCGGCGGGTGGCGAGTTCACCGCCGACGACAAGGGCGACTTCGCCACGCCGGATGGCAAACGCTTCGCCCGAGCCGACTGCGTCGGCACGGGCGGCCACGGGTTCATGCAGGTGGATGTGATCGCGGTCGGCGATCACGCCATCGCGCTGAACACCAACCTCTACACGATCGTCCAGCCGGGCGATCCGCCGATGCTCCTGCAAAGCTCGCTCGGCGGATCGATCGGACCGGCGGCGGGTCCGAACGACCTGTGGATTCATCCGGCCATCCTCGCGCAGGCGCAGCAGTTCGCCACGAAAGGCCTGACCGTCCTGCGTGGCGACTATCCCATTGGCGAGAAGAAGTACCCGTCGCTTTGCATCGTCTCGCGTGCCGCGTCGGGTTACCAGTCGCAGGCGTACGACCTCAAGACGGGCGTGCTGGTTTCCAGCACCAGCGTGGGTCGTGACACGACTGCGGGGCCGAGTTGGCAGGCGAAGACCGACGGCGTGACGATTAGCAAGTTCATCGGCATCCGACAGACGAATCCGCCGGGCTTGCACGGGAAGAATCCTGCGTGGGTCGCGACTGCGCAGGCTGCGTTACGCCGGTCAAACCGATCTCGTGAACCCGTTCGACCCGAGCATTCGGATGGCGATGCCGACGCAGCTTGACGTCGCGCTAGGCCGGCGTGGCGAGAACTGGTGCGAATACACCGCGAAGGCCGCCATGCAGCCGCCGGACGGGATGCCGGCCCAGGACATTCCGGCGCAGGTCGGCGTGTGCGGCCCGCAAGGCGGCTTCTGGATCGACCCGGCCGCACTCGCGACCCTGAAGGCGGGCACGGTCATCGACGACGATCCGGTCACGCACATCCGATCCAGCGTCGACGCCGTCGATGCGCAGTCGGTTCGGTTCGTCTACCAAGGCCCCGGCGTGAACACGATCGCGGTGTTTGCCAAGTCCGACGGCGTACTGACGTCGACCCAGTCGACCCGCGCCAACACCGGCATGACGACGACGCTCCAGTTGCAGGACCGGAATTAGGCATGGGCCGCTTCGAGCAACGGACAACTGACCACGGACAAGTCCGTCACTTCATCCCCGTTTGCGCCACGCTCTGCACGAAGTACTTCTGCGCCGCGAAGAACAACAGCACGCAGGGCAGCATGCAGACCACGCTGGCGGCCATCAGCAGGTGGGCGTCGGTGTTGCCGTATTGCCCCTTGAAGCTGTTGAGCTCGATCGCCAGAGTGCGACTGCCCGGCGAATTGAGGTAGATCAGCGGGCCGAGGAAGTCGTTCCACGTGCCGAGGAAGGTGTAGATGGCCACGATCGCAATCACCGGCCCGCTCAGCGGCAGCATCATCTGCCAGTAGATGCGCCAGTTGCTGCAGCCGTCGATGCGGGCGGCTTCGATGAGTTCTTCGGGCACCTGCGCGAAGAACTGCCGGAACATGAACACGTAAAAGGGCGAAGCAAAGAACGCCGGCAGCGCCAGGGGCCAGATGCTGTCGATCATGCCCAGCGACTTGAACAGCAAGAACATCGGGATCATTGTCACCTGGGCTGGCAGCATCATCGTGCTGAGCATCAGGATGAACAGCGTGTTCCGCCCGCGGAACTTGAAGCGTGCAAAGCCGAAGCCGACGAGCGAGCAGCTGAGGATTTGGCCCGCGATCACTAACACGGTGATGACGACGGTGTTGGAGAGAGCCGGGAACGATGCGGGCAGCTTCAGTGTGCTTGAGCCAAGGTGAAGGCCGGTGTCCCACCAGGTCAAGCCCATCTTCTCCATCGAGCGGGCGTAGTTGCCGAGGGCGGGTGCACGCGTGGGCGTGATGAAGTCGCCGGCCTGCACCTCGGCGTCGGTCTTCAGTGACGCATTCAACACGAAGTAGAACGGCACGAGAAACGCCAGCGAGCCGATCGCGAGCAGGGCGTAGATCCAGGCGTTGGATTTGCGAGTTGTGATTTGCGATTTGCGATTTGAAGGGAATCGAGAGGGCGCCGCCGGCGACAGCCCAGCCGTGCCGAGCATCGGCTCGGGCTGATCTACGCTTGGCGTGCGCGGTTCAAGACTAGTACTCATCGGCCTTCCTCAATCGCAAATCTCAAATCGCAAATCGAAAATCAGCTCCGCAACCCTTCGTAGTACACCAGGCTCTTCGACCCCTTGAATACCGCTACTGTCAGCAGCAGCACCAGCACGAACAGCACCCATGCCATCGCACTGGCGTAACCCATGTTGTGGAACTCGAACGCCTGCCGGTACAGCTGTAGCACGTAGAACAGCGTGCTGTTGTTCACGCCCGCGCCGGTCATGGTGTACGCCTGCGTGAAGACCTGGAAGCTGCCGATGATGCCCATCACCACGTTGTAGAATACGAGCGGGCTGAGCATCGGCAGCGTGACATTCCAGAACCGGCGCCACGGGCCGGCGCCGTCGATCCGCGCGGCTTCGTACAGGCTCGTCGGAATGCCCTTCAGGCCGGCGAGGTAAATGATCATCCCGCCGCCGACGCCCCACAGGCCCATGATGACGAAGGCGGGGATCGCCCAGCGGGCGGAGTCGTTGACGCCGTTGGAGACGCCAAACCAGTTGGGCGGGCGTGTGCCGGGGACTTTTAGCGCCCAGAGCAGCAGCGCAAGGAGGAGCAACACTCCAGAGATGCCAGCAACGATCGTGAAGGCCCTGAAGGTTCGTTTCGCATCTTCGATGCCAGCGATGCGTCCTGCGTTCGATCGCAGCATGCCCAGCGCCGCGATGACGCAAGCGAATCCGGCCAACGCACTGAGGGTTGCACCCGGATTCGCCAGCACCGGTCGCAACGTCGCGTTGATCAATCCGTAATCGTTGTTGTAGAGCTGAAGCCAGAGCATCGACAGCGCCGCACCGGCCACCACGCTTGGCACGAAGTAGATCGTTCGAAAGACCGCAATGCCTTTCACGTCGCTGTTCATCAGCATCGCGACAGCCAGCGCGGCGATCTGCGTGACCGGCACCCCCAGCAGCACGTAATACGCTGTCACTTTGATGGACGTCCAGAACAGGTCGTCGTTCGTCAGCAGTTGGCGATAGTTGGCCGTGCCGACGTTCTCGGCCAGACCCAGCGGCGCCATGGCCGACCATTTGCCGAAGCTCAGCAGCAGCGACACCACCATCGGCCCCAACGTGAACGCGAGGAAGCCGATCACCCACGGTGCGATGAACATCCAGCCCGAGCGCTCGGTCGCCCGATCGAGCGGGCCGAGCTTTTCGCGGGCGGCACGCCACCAGAGGACGCCGACCAGCGTCGCGCCGATCGCGGCCGACACCGCGACGATCGTCCCCCACGGCATCGGCTGCCACTGCTGATTGCGCAGTGGGCTGTTCAGCTCCGCACTCCAGAGCCGCTGAATCGCGCGCGCGTTTTCTTCGACGTTTGCCTGATCGGTACTGATGCTGTCCGTGATCTTGTCGCCGAGGATGCGCCCGAACTCCTGCTCGCGCGGCAGCTGCTGGAGCCTAGCGACGTCGATCGCATCGAGGAACAGATGGCTCGCGTGCGGCGGGATGCCCGGCGGCGACAGGAAATCGGGGGAGTTCGCCACGCTGCGCAGCGCCGGGATCGCCAGGCCCGCCTGTGCGAGTTGCACCTGGCCCTCCTTGCCGCACATGAAGCGTAGCAGGTCGTAGGCGACGTCCGGGTGCTTGGTTGCGCTGCTCATCGACCACCCGGTGTAGAACAGCTGCGACGCCTTTGCTTTCGCCTGCGGGATCGGGACGACGTCCCAGCGCAGCGTCTTGGCGTCCTTGTACGTCGGCACCATCCAGCGCCCGATCGGGCCGACGCAGCCGATGTTCCCGTTCAGGAATTCCGCGCCGCCTTCCTTGGCGATGCCGGTCGGGTTGTAGCTGGTGCGATCGACGAGGCGCAGCTTGCGGATGAAGTTCAGCGCGTCGCGCGAGCCGGCGTCGCCGAGCGCGAGTTGCGTGAAGTCGGGCGAGCCGTCCGGCCTGTTGCGGAAGAACTCGCCGTCGAATGTCCAAAGCATGTTGCGGATCGTGTCGGGCCAGAGTTGGAAGTACGAACCGTAGATCGTGCGGTCGGGCGTCGACAGCTTCGTGATCTTCGCGGTGGCGTCGGCGAATTCGTCCCACGTCCAGCCACGCGTTTGAATCGACTTCCAGTCGATGCCGGCCTTCTCGCACAAGTCGACGTTCACATAAAACACGGCCGTCGTGCTGTCTTTCGGCAGGGCGTAGAGCTTGCCCTTGCCCAAGATGCCGGTGGTCGTGTCGTAACGGAACGCGTCGAGCAGGATGGGGTAGAAGTCGTCGCGCCACGGCTGCGGTTCTTTGGCGAAACGGTCGTCCAGCGGCGCGACCACCTGCATCGCCGCGAACTCCGGCAGCAGGTCGGGTGGCAGGTAGAACACATCGGGTGCCATGCCGCCGGCCATCATCGTCTTGATCTTCGATCGGAAGTCGGACGCGTTGATGCGCGTCACGCGCACGGTGGGGTGCTCGGCCTCGAACTTCTTCACGAGGTCGTCGACGATCTTGTCCTCGGCCGGGTTTCCCCAGTGCAGAACGGTGAGTTCGATCGGTTTCTGCGTGCGCTGCGCGATACGCCCGACCTGACGCCGGCCGAAATCGATGAACGACCACGCGACAATGATCACGCAGGCGATCAGCAGGAGGATGCGGAAGAGTCGGGCGATCATGGGAGGGCCGGGAGTGATCGTTAGTTCGATTGGTGTCGCGATCTGTCATGTCGAGCGAAGCATCTGGCGTCACGCGAAGTCGCGTGACGCTCGTCCGGCGCCAGATGCTTCGCTTCGCTCTACATCATGACGTGACCAGGCAATCAGTTGTTCTTCGTCGCCTGCGTCAGGATCGCCACGCCGTACGGCGCGAGCTTCAGTTTCAGCTTGCCGCCTTCAGCTTTCACGCCGGCATTCGCGATCACGTTGGCAACAGGCCGCGCCGTGGCGATCGCGATCTGGGGCATCTTCACGTCGACCTGTGCCGGATCGAGATAGTTCACGTACACGCCGTCCGGCACGGTCAGTTCGACCGTGTTCTCTTCCACTGAGCGATTGACGACCCCATACACTACCTGACCGCCCAGCTCTCGCGAGAAGGCGAGCACGCCTTTCTTGTCGTCGATTTGCACCGGTGCGTAGAAGCCTTGTCGCAGCGCGGGCAGGGCGTTGCGGGCCGCGATCGCACGCTGGTAGAGCGCGAATTGGTCGCGGTTGAAGCCGACGCCCTCCTGTTCGTACGGCGCCTTGTCGTCCCACGGGAAGGGTTGGCGGTTGCTCGGATCGTCGGGGCCCCACATGCCGGCCTCGTCGCCGTAGTAGATCATCGGCGCGCCCAGGAACGTCATCTGGAACTGCGCCATCTGCTGATAGCGCTTCCACTCCTCGGCCGTCGGTTTGCGCTCCGAATACGGATTGTTCGCAGCGTTGTCCTGTGGACGGTTCTGACCGTCGTACGGCCGGTCGGGGTTGACGAACCAACTCGGCGCGCGATCGGTGTCGTGGCTGT
Source organism: Tepidisphaeraceae bacterium (assembly GCA_047600945.1). Taxonomy (GTDB): domain Bacteria; phylum Planctomycetota; class Phycisphaerae; order Tepidisphaerales; family Tepidisphaeraceae; genus JASGKC01. Next base: position 1,953,914 of record JASGKC010000001.1, read on the forward strand.
CGAAGAGGTTCTGCATCACCATCGCGTTTTGAAGCGGGTACATGAACTCCATCTTCACGAGCCGGTCGTTCATTTGCGTGGGCGTGATCGCTTTGGCGACGTTCGCGAAGAACTGCTGACACGCGTCGGCGAAGACGTAGTTCATCACCGCGTCGAACTGATCGCCCGCGTTGATCCACGGCTGCGCGGGCGTCCAGATTTCGCCGGTGATGTAGCCTTCGGGGTTGGCGGCTTTCACGGTCTTGCGCCAATCGATCCAGAACGGGTGCGGGATGTCGCCCGGGACGTCGAGTCGCCAGCCGTCGATGCCGTCGCGCGTCTGCGGGTTGCCGTCGGGGTCGAGCCAGCGGCGCGTGATACCCATGATGTGGTTGTACGGGCCCACGGCGAGGCCGTGGGCTTGGTCCTTTTTCAGGACCGGGAGCCAACCGTTGTTGCTGTCCCACGCTTTCCACTGGATGCCGCCGGGCTTGCCGTGGACTTGGTACGGGTCGTCCAGCTTGTGCCAGTTTGCTGGGTCGCCCCAGTCGGTGATTTCGAACCAGTCGGCGTATTTGCTGTTCTTCCCTTTCTCCAACACGTCCTGAAAGAACGGATGCGCCCGGCCCACATGGTTGAAGACGCCGTCGAGGATCACGTGAAAGCCTTGCTCGTGAGCGTCTTTGATGAATTGCAGGAAGATCAGATCGGACTTCGTCCAGCGCCATGTCGCGGGGTCGTCGGTTTCGACGTAGTCGTCGGGCATGACGGTGCCGCCGAGCGTGTAGAGGTGCTCACGCGGGGCGCGGTAGGTCTTGGTTGTGGCATGGGCTGCCAGCCCATGATCCGCTTGGGTGGTCGGCGCGGGGGGCACGGGCTGGTAGCCCGTGCCACTTCTTTCAACCACCGGGTCTTTCGCGCCGAAGTTGTCGTCGATGTGGCGATAGTCGGCCGTGTCGTACTTGTGCATCGACTCGGCCTCGAACACCGGGTTCAGGTAAATGGCGTTGATGCCCAGTTCGCGCAGGTAGGGCAGCTTCTCGGTGATGCCCTGAAGGTCGCCGCCGTAGCGACGGTTCCACACGTTGCCGTCGCCCTTGTAGAAGTTGTCGAAGCCTTCGGATTCGCCGGGTTGGCTCATCCACCAGTTGCCGTTCCACGGGACGAGCCGGTCGTAGCCGATGTCGCCGGGGTCGTTCGATGGGTCACCGTTGCGGAAGCGCTCGGGGAAAATCTGGTACCAGACGGCGTCGCTTGCCCAGTCGGGCGTATTCGCCACAGAGGACACGGAGTGCACGGAGAATGGTTTCGGTGAGATTGGTTCGACCCAACCTGCGTTGGCAGCCGTGACAACCATCGATCGATCGCTTCCAACCTCGGCGTAACTCGGTCCATCAGTCAGGAAGATAGTGAATGAGGCATTCGGAATGAGCCCGCCCCAGAGGTCCATGCCGCGTTCAGCTGCAAGCTTTTGGAGGCGGAACGCGCCACCGTTCGTGCGGACACTTACGGTCTCTACATCATCGTGCAGAGTACGCAACCGGACGCGGAGATGCTCTGCGTCGACGACCTGTAAGTCACTCGCATCGTCAGCGTGGAAAACAATCGCATCGCCATTAACGTCGTTCGTTTTCGCCGGCGGAAACTTCTTCGCCCCCGGCCCCACAGTCATTCCCGAGTTCTGCCCGCCGTTACCGTCGTCGGAGTTCAGCTCCGGGTCGGCCGTCGGGTCCTGGATCCACTTGCGTTTGCCTTCGTCGGCCGCGTTCAGGACGAACTTGTACTGGTAGTCGCCTTCCGCGAGTTTGATCGTCGCGGTCCAGACGTCGTTGTTGTTCGTCATCGCCAGCCCTTGCGGGTTCCAGCCGTTGAACGAGCCGGCCACGTGAACGGTGCTGGGCTTGTCGGTCAACTGCTTGGCGTCGAACGAAAACGTGACATCGAAGTCGGCCGCCGATGCGAGGGACGTGAAAACAAAGAGAACGAGGGCGCAGAGCGCGCGCAGACGAAACGACATGAACTGATCCTCCGCCATCGCGAGAGGAAATCGCCGCAGATACGACGCAGATGAGCGCGGATAGCGAAACAGAACCTCCGAAGGTCCGTCTTATCTGCGTCTCATCGGTGTCTCATCCGCGGCGACTCTCCCGCGTTCAATCCGAATCCTCAAACGCCCCGCGCGAAGCGGTGCGCACCATGGCCGTGCTGTCGCGCACGACCAGGTGGGTACTGATGGTTTCCGAGACCGACTCGCGCCGGCCGTGAATGCGTTCGATGATGCGATCGGTCGCCAACGCGCCCACCTGATACAGCGGCAGGTGAACGGTGGTGAGGGCCGGGTTCACGAACGCGGCGTGCTTCAGGTCGTCGAAACCCACGATGCTGATGTCCTTGGGCACGTCGATGCCGAGCCGGTTGAGCAGGTGCATCGCGCCGATCGCCATCTTGTCGTTGCCGGCGAGGATGGCCGTGAGGTCTTTGTGATTGGCCAGCAACTGCCGACACGCCTCTGCGCCCCCTTCTTCGGTGAACTGACCGTCGACCATCAGGGTGTCGGCCGGCGTGACGCCCACTGCGGCGAGCTTCTGCTTATAGATGTCGCGCACCCGGCGCGTAGTCGCGATTTCCGGCGCGGCCATGATCAGGCCGATGTTCCGGTGGCCGAGTTGGATCAGGTAGTTCATCGCCTGCGTGACGCCCGAGTCGTAGTCGCACATCACGTGGTCGATCGGACGACCGACCGGCATGCCGTCGATCTCAGGGCAGTTGTCGACGACGAGCGAGGGATAGCTGTCGGGATCGAAGTCGCTCAGGAATGTGTTGTGATCGTTCGTGCCCAGGCAGAGCACGCCGTCCACATACCGGCGATCGAACAGTTCGAGGTGCTTCCGCGCGGCGAGGAACTCGGGCTTGGCCTGCTCGAGCATGATCTTGAAGCCGAGCTTGTTGGCGCGGTCCATGATGCCCGAGACGAGTTCGCCGAAGTAGGCGTCGGCGAAAGCGTGGCGAACGTCGGGCAGAAGGACGGCCAGGACGTTCGTGTAGCGCGATGAGAGAGACTGGGCAAGACGGTTGGGCTGGTAGCCCAGCTTCTCCATGACCCGCTGAACGCGGGCGTGCGTGGCCCGGCTGATGCGCGGGTTGTTGTTCAATACCATCGAAACGGTGGCGACCGACACTTGGGCGGCTTCGGCGACGTCGCGCAGGTTCACGCCGCGGGCGCCGGGACGGTCGGCCCGCTTGGGGCGATTCAGAGCCAAATTGGGCACGAGGGCGGAGTTCACATCGACGCCGGGCGATTCGTTCCCGTCGCCCTCCGTGACCCCGGCCGCCTCCGCGAGTCGGCGGTTCTGTTCCTCGACGTTCCGCATGGTAAACCAGTTTAGCGTCTAATCGAACAACAGCAAGATGAAACCGGAAAACCAAGCTGTTGAAACGTTTCATTATCTGCTTGACAGCTAGATGCCGCACGGCATAATTTTGCGCGGTAGAGGTGCCCGGAGCGCGGAGAGTTCCACCACAATTCGCTGTTGTCAGCTTGGCCGGCGGGGTCGGGCTGCAGTCGAACGTCGATTACCGGGCTGAAGCGTCGCATCCGGGTGAAGCGGTTTACCGATGCGGTGCGCTAGAGCGGCGGTCCGACCACGTCGGCCCCGGCGGTGTAGGTTGTAGGGTTGGCTTGCGACACCTGTCCGGTCTCAGGGCGGGGTCCACTGGAAGCGGAGGAATACCCATGATCAAGCGTTCTCGTCAGGCGTCGATGCTCGTCGCGGCTGTGGCCGTCGTGTCGGGCCTGCTCTCGTCTCACGCCTCGGCCCAGATCGTGGTCGACGGCACCCTCGATGCCGCGTACGGCACGCCGCTGACGGTCCAAACCGTCAACACCGGCTTTGGCGACAACCAGTCCGAACTCGACGCGCTCTACGCGAAAGTCGATCCGGCCACCCGCAAGCTCAACATCTTCCTGGCCGGCAATGCCGAGTCGAACAACAACAAGCTCGTCCTTTTCTTCGACACAAAGGCGGGCGGCCAGAACGTGATGCGGTCGGACAACGCCAACGTCAACTTCAACAACCTGAACACGAAGTACGCCGGCTTCACCTTCGACACCGGCTTTGAGGCCGACTACTGGTTCAGCATCTCGCGCGACAACAGCCCCGGCACGGCTTATGTCGACTACGCCGAGCTGCTCACCAACGGCGGCGGCGCAGGCGGTTTCGCGGGCTCGATCCCGGTCCCGACCGCCAACACCCCGCAGCAGGGCGCCGGCACCGTCGGCGGACAGAACGGCAGCCCGGTCTTCAAGTACGGCTACAACGACGCCAACCTCGCCGGCGTGAGCGGCGCCGCGCCGACGGCGGCTGATCCGGTCGCCCCGACGCTGGTCACCACCGGCGCCGAGTACGAGTTCGACCTCGACACGCTCGGCGTCAACGGCGACTTCAAGGTCATGGCGTTCATTAACGGCTCGAACCACGATTACGCCTCGAACCAGTTCCTGCCCGGCTTGCCGGCGCCTCAAGGCAACCTTGCCGGTGACGGCGCAGGCAACTACACGGGCACGGTCGCCGGTATCAACCTGAACAACTTCGCTGGCGATCAGTTCATCACGATCGCCGGCCCTGTCGCGCCGACCTACACCTGGAACGTCAACGCCGACGGCAACTGGAGCACGGCCGGCAACTGGACGGGTTCCACCGTTCCGAACGGCGCCTCGATCAAGGCTACGCTCGGCAGCGCGATCAATGCCGCCCGCACCGTGACGCTCGACGTGCCTGTCACGCTGAAGGCGATTTCGTTCGACAACGCGGCCGGCTACACCGTGAACGGCAGCAACACGCTGACGATCAACGGCAACTCATCGATCGCGGCGCTGGAAGTGGTCTCGGGTTCGCACACGATCTCGGCCCCAGTGGCGCTGGTCGGTCCGACCCGCGCCGATATCGCCGCGGGCTCGACGCTGTCGCTCACCGGTACGGTGACCGCGGCCGGTCAGGACGTCACCAAGCTGGGCGACGGCACGCTGGTCATGCCGGCGACCGACAGCAACAGCGTCTCGGTCAACGCCGGCACGCTGAAACTCACCGGCGCAGGGAACTCGATCGTGAAGGGTGCGACGATCGCGACGGGGACGACGCTCGATCTCACCAGCAGCGCCTTGGTCGTGAACTACGACATCGGTTTCAGCCCGCTGGCGCAGCTCAAGGCGAATCTTGCCGCAAGTGAACTCAAGGCGACCGGCTACACCGCGATCGGCTATATCGACACGGCCGTCACGGGCACCACATCGCCTGTCGGCACCTTCGACGCCGACACGCTCGTCTTCCGCGGCACGCTCCTCGGCGACAGCACGCTCGATCGGCTTGTAAACTTCAGCGATCTGCTCGTGCTGGCGGCGAACTACAACCAGTCGGGCGTCGAGTGGTACCAGGGCGACTCGACTGGCGACGGTCTCGTGAACTTCAGCGACCTGCTCGTATTGGCTGCGAACTACAACCAGTCCGTGACTGGCAGCTTCGCGGGCGACTGGGCCCTGGCGCAGTCACTTGTACCCGAGCCGACGATGTTGGCCGCGCTGGGCGCCGCCGGGCTCGGCGTGCTCGCCCGTCGTCGCAAGGTCTGAAGCCTTGTTCGTCGACAGGTGACGGTGGAAGGGAGATGAGAATCTCCAGGTCTGACGCGTCCGCTTCCGTCGCAGGGGTCCGCGCGGAACGGACGCGTCAGACGCTTTTTAGTCGGAGGTCGTTCAACGTGAACGTGTGCCAGACTGCTTCGACGATGCGCTCGCCGCTGCGACGCCGGACAACGTTGGTCTTGGTGGCCTCAGCGGCCGTCGTCGCGTGCCAGGCGAGCCTTTGCGCTCAGGCCACCTCCGCGCCGGCGATGATCCAGTTTTTTGAGTCGAGCTGGACCAACACCGAAGCCCGCGCGGCTGACCTGTTCATGGCTGGCTACGGCTCGATCTGGGTGCCTCCGCCCAGCAAGGCCGGTGGCGGTCTGTCCGTCGGCTATGACGTCTATGACCGCTTCAACCTCGGCTCGCCCACCGACCAAACGCTGTACGGCACCGAGACAGGCTTCCGAAAGCTCGTGAAGGAACTGCATCGCTCGGGCATCACGGTCTATTCCGACGAAGTGTGGAACCACAACGGCTATGGCGATCAGTCGAATTCGGGCTTCGTCGCGGCGGGCGGCTATCCCGGCTTTGTGCTGAGCGTGCCCGGCAACTCCAATGGCGACTTCCACGCCGCCAACGCGTCGGGCGACCTCAACGCGCGTCTCGATGGATTGATCGACATCGCGCAGGACTCGAACTATCAGTACGTCCGCAACCCCATCCCCGGCCAGGCGAACAACCTGCCGGCCGGTACGTACGCGAACATTCCGACCGAAGCGAACCGCCGCTTCTACCAGAACCGCAATCGCGCGCCGGATCGGATCGTGTTCAACCCGACGACCGGACAGACCGGCATTCCCATCTGGAACTTCACCTCCGACACGGCCACCACCGGTACGCCTGTTCAGGAAAACGCGCTCGGCTACCTGATGCGTCACGCGCAGTGGATGCTTCAGGACATCGGCGTCGACGGCTTCCGCTTGGACGCCACCAAGCACGTGCCCACTTGGGTCTGGAACGACTACTTCGATCTGGCCGTCTATCGCGGCAACCCGCGCTTGGCGCTGGACGGCTCGGTGAAGCAGGTCTTCAGCTTCGGCGAGAACTTCGACGGCTCGAAGAGCTATCTACAGGATTACATTCGCAAGGACATCAACCCGAACGATGTCGGCCGGGTGGGTGGCAATCGCGACACCAAGGACTTCCCGCTCTACTTCGCGCTGCAATCGAACCTCAGTAACAACGGCTTGGCCAACAGCTGGTACAACGTCACGGGCGCCAGCCAGGACTCGCAGGACGACGGCAACGCCAACAACGGCAGTCAGGGCGTGGCGTTCGTGCAGAGCGCCGACAGCTTCGGGCCTTACCTCAGCAACGTGGCGTACGCGTACACGCTGATGCGGCCGGGCAACAGCATCGTCTACTTCAACGCCAAGCAATTCGGCACGAACCGCGACTTCCCGAAAGACGGTCGCGGTGACGCGCTCGGCGGCATGTACGGCGACACGATCACCAAGTTGGTCGGCCTGCGCAACACGCACGGCCGCGGCGACTACATCGAACGCTGGATCGAAAAAGAAACGCTCATCTACGAACGGGACAAGTCCGCCGTCGTCGGCCTGAGCAACCGCGTCGACAACGGGTACGACACGCGCACCGTCCAGACCAACTTCGGCCCCGGCACGCGCCTGATCGAAATGACCGGTAACGCGACCGATGCGACGGTCGATCCGACGAACGTCATCGCCGATTACGTCGTCGTGGATGCCACGGGCAAGATCACCATCGCCGTGCCGCGCGCAAGAACGTGAACGGCGTCGAGCACGGTAAAGGCTACGTCATCTACGGCCTGCCCACGCCCAAGGGCACGCTGACGGTGAGCAACGTCGCCCAGACGATCGCCGGCGGTACGCCGACCAGCGCCACCAACGGCACGACGCGCCTGGCCGCGCTCACGGTCATCACCGCGAACTCGTTCGACGTGAAGCTGTCGACCGTGCCCGTCGTCATTGGCGGATTCACCGACGTGTACGCTGGCGGCGACAACGCGATGCTGTCGATCAACCACGGCGTGGGCAGCGACGGCTACACCGGCGTCGACCTCAACGGCAACGGACAAGTCGACTACCGCAACCAGGGCAACGTCGTTTACGGCTTCGAGAACTTTCTCACCAAGAAGAGCCCGCTCTACAACGCCAGCGGGCCGGCTGGTGATGGCGAGTACGTCCAGACCATCGACACTAGCAAGCTGCCCGAAGGCTACAATTATCTCGAAGTTCGCGCGTTCCGGAATCGGCCTGCCAACGAGCCGGCGGTGTATAGCAGCTTCAAGAAGGTGCTGTACGTCGACCGCCTGCCGCCGCCCAGTTCGGTGGCGAGCTTCCAGCCGTGGGATGCGGGCAACTCGCAGAACCGCGACCTGATCGTCCGCTCCGACGACGCGACCGCCACGCAGGCCAACGTCTTCCTGAACCTGCCGGCCAACATCTCCGATGCCGAGATCGTCACGCGGGCGCTGACCAACAACGAGAACCCCGCAAGCCAGTACGACCGCGACACGTTCAAGTACGGCTTCTTCGGTGTGCCGAGCGGAAACAACGTCATCACGATCGTCCTGCGTGAGATCACGGGCAACTACAGCATCAAACGTATCACCGGACAGATGCTGGCGACGAACAAAGGCGCAGGCCTTGGTGATCTGAACTTCGACGGCGCATACACGACCGCCGACGTGACGGGCAACAGCTCGGCGTTCGAGGCCGTGCACTACAGCGAGAACACGGCCAACTGGCAGTTCAATCCGGCCGCCGACTTCAATGGCGACGGCCGTGTGACCTTCACCGACATGGTCGCACTGCGGGCGAAGTACAAGTCGCTCGGTTCAGGTGCGGTGGCGGCATCGAACGCCGCGAAGACCGCGCTTCTGACCCGCGTGAACTTCGACGGCAACTCGGCCGGTCCGTCCGATGTCGATCTGCTTGTGAGCAAGTACGGCGTCACCATTGGCAACTGGTCGTGGGACTTGAACAATGACGGCAACGTGTCGTCGGCCGACCTGGCGCTGATGATCAACGGTGCGTTCGAGACGCGCTTCGGCGACGCCAACCTGAACGGCTTCGTCGATTTTAACGACCTGCTCGCCCTCGCCAGCGCGTATGGCGGCGCGGGCGGGTGGGCGCAGGCGATTTCAACGGCGATCACGTCGTCAACTTCAACGACCTGCTGGTGCTCGCCGCCAACTACAACCTGAGCGGCCCGGGCGCGGAGATGAACTCGTTTAGCGGCGACTATGCGCTGGCGCTGTCCATCGTGCCGGAGCCAACAACGCTGACCGCCGCAACGTTGGGCGGGCTACTGTGCCTGCGCCGTCGCCGGCGCTGAGCGGATGAACGATCGAAAACGAGCGGGCGGAGAGGACTCATGAAGCGATCGAATCGTTTGATGCTGTGCGCGGCCGTCGTGCTGACGGTGGCGGGATCGTCGGTCGCGCAGCAGGTGTCGGCGCCGGTGACGCTGCAGTGGTTCGAGTCCGGCTGGAAGACGATCGATCGTCGCGCGGCTGACGTGTTCGGCGCGGGCTACGGCGCGGTCTGGACCCCGCCGCCCGGACGCGCGATCTACATCCCGCAGGGGGGCGGCATCGGCTACGACCCGTACGACCGCTTCGACCTTGGCAAGCCGCGCGACCCCACGCTCTACGGCACCGAAGGTCAGTACACCACCGCGATCAAAAGCATCCAGAAGTTCGGTGGCAACGTTTACGTCGACTACGTGCACCATCACGTCGGCTCGCTCGACCTGAACATCAACGGCTACACGTACCCGTCGTCGCTTCAGAACCAGGGTACGCCGTACCTACAGGACCGCAGCGACTATCCCGGCTTCGAGATCAGCGATCCGAACAACTCGATCAGCTCGCCGTTCCATCGCGATACGTACGCCGCGCTATACGGCAGCAACTCGAGCCAGATTCCGTTCGGTGACGTGTACGAATACTGGTTCCGCCTGGGCGAGAACCTCGTCACGATCGATCTGGCGAGCCAGCGCGCGAACGTGCGCAATCCAGTGCCGGGCTTCGCAAACAACGTGCGGCAGTCGAGCGCGAACTGGGCCGTCCCGACAGCCACCATTACTGGCAGTGGACAAGTCGGAGCCGACACCAAGCTGCGCCAGGCGAACACGCCCACGGAAGACAATCGCCGATTCTATCCCGATCAGAACCTGCCCGGACGCACGGTCGTCGATCGCGGCGTCACCTATACCGTCTACGACTTCAACCTCGCGAACCCGAGTGCAGGCGATCCGGTTGCCGAAACCACGCTCGGCTACATGCAGCGGTATGCGCAGTGGATGACACAGGTCATCGGCGTGGACGGCCTGCGCATCGACGCGGCCCGTCACGTGCCGCTGGGCGTCTACAACTCGGGCTACAACCCGAACTCGCTCGATGTGCCGAAGGAGATCGACCGCGCCACCGCGTTCGGCGTGTCGAGCCGCTTCAACCTCGACGGCACGCGCCGCAACGTCTTCAACTTCCAGGAAATCTTCAACTACGATCCGAACTTCCTGAAGGGCTTCGTCCGCAAGACGCAGAACGCCGGCGACACCGTCAACCCGAACCGCGACGTGCTTGACTTCAGCATGTGGTCGGCCATGGCGCAGTACATGACCGGCGACGGCACGAAGAATGATTGGTTCCAGATCCGCAGCGCGAGCCTGAACGCCGCCATCTACAACACGCTCGACGCGAACATCGCCAACAACGGCGATAACGGCATCGGCTTCGTCTACAACCACGACGAAGGCGTTTCGCCCCCGGGCACGGGCGGCACGATCGTGCTCGACAACGTCGCCCACGCGTGGATCCTCATGCGGCCGGGCAACGCGTACGTCTACTATCGCGGCAACGAGTTCGATCGCAGCAACAATTCCAGCTTCTTCCTCAAGCAGGGCCGCGGCGACGCGCTGGGCGGACAGTTCGGCGGCATCCTGACAGGCCTCGTCGACCTGCGTAACAGCTACGGCCGTGGGAATTTCCAGGAACGCTGGATCGACAACTCGGGGAACTCGTCGCTGAAGAGCGCGATCTACGTGTTCGAGCGCTCCGGCTCATGCCTCGTGGGCCTGAACGTGGGCTACAACCCGGGCAGCACCAGCCGCACGGTCGGCTCGAACTTCACGCCGGGCCAGTGGCTGGAAGAAGTGACCGGCAACTGGCAAGACCCCAGCGGCGCGGTGCGTCATTACACGGCCGTCGGTGGGGGCGGCAACGTGACCATCGATATTCCATGGAACAACGCCGGCAACGGCAACAAGGGGTACGTCGTTTACGGCCTGCCGCGCCCGCGCGGCGCCAGTGCTCAGCACCACCGACGCGCTTAATCCGATCGGCGTCATTAACCCCGACGCCGCCACGCCCGCCACCAACGGCACGTCCCGCATCAGCTCGATCGCGGTCGTGAAGTCGTCCACGTTCGATGTGACGATGAACACCAATGCCGTCACGCTGACGGATAGCTCGCTCGGCAGCTTCCGCGATTACTGGGCGGATGGCTATCGCGCCATGGTCAAGCTCGACGAAGGCGTCGACTTCAACGGCTCGGGCCAGGTCGACTTCCGCAACTCCGCGAGCAGCCAAGCCACCGTCTACGGCTTCGAGAACTTCACCACCGTCAACGACCCCGGCTACGACGCCAACCCCGCCCTCAGCGGCAACGGCACGTACAAGCAGACGATTAACACCAGCTTGCTCAGCGAAGGCTACCACTACCTGACCGTGCGCGTGTGGCGCTCGCCCCGTGCCGGCGAGGCCGAGGTGTATCAGGACTTCCGCAAGACGATCTACGTCGACCGCTTCGCGCCCGAAAGCACGATCGACAGCGTCGGCCAGATGCCGTACCAGTCGGCCAGCACGCTGCGCGACGTCCGCATCAAGAGCACCGACGGCACGGCCGACAGCGTGCACGTGCTGTTCGACGTGCCGGTGAACCTGAGTGATGCACAGGTGCTCTCGCTCGTCGCGCCGGGCAACAAGGCGGATGCGATCGACGCCGGACTCTTCGGCAAGGCGACGTCGAACGTCGGCTCGGGCCTGCACACGGTCGTCAGCGTCACGTACGAGCCGACGGGCCGATACAAGGTGCATCGCTTCGCCAACATCCCGATCGGCACCACGCGCGGCCTAGGCATGGGCGACGTCAACTACGACGGCGGCTACTCGCAGAGTGACGTCAACACATTCGAGACGGCGCTCTACAGCAACGTGACCACCACGACCAGCAGCCAGTTCATCGCCTCGGGCGACATGAACGGCAACGGCGTGATGGACACCAACGACCTGTTCCTGCTGCCGGGCCGATATGCCAGCGTGTTCAACAGCGCCGGCTACGTCGAAGCGCTGGCCGCCATCCAGCGGCGCGGCGACGTGAACCGAAACAGCGTCACCAATGTGGGGGACATCGACGCGCTGCTCAACAAGCTCAACACCAGCGACTGGTACGCCGACCTGAACGCCGACGGAACGGTGAACGGCCTTGACGAAGACCGTCTCATCCTCCAGGTGATGAACACGCAGTACGGCGACACGAACCTCGACGGGCGCATCGACCTGATCGACCTCAACAACCTCAGCGCCGCGTTCGGCCAGAGCAACGCCAGCCTGAGCTGGTCCAACGGCGAATTGAACGGCGACGACCTCGTCGACCTCCAGGACTTCTTCGCGCCGAGCGCCAACTGGGGATACGGCGTAAGTGGTGGTCTTGCGCCGATGAGCGTCGAACTGGGCGGGATGACGTTCACCGTCGGGACGGTGCCCGAGCCGGTGAGCGCGGTCAGCTTCGTCGTGCTGGGCTGCCTGACGCTGCGTCGGCATCGGTAGATCGCGCTCACTTCCAGCCGCGTTCGGGTGCCACGGCTTGTGTACTCGCTAGCCGTGGTACGCCTTCGCCAACCGATCTGCCCCAAGAAGCCGTACCACGGCAACGGTGTACCGATGCCGTGGCACCCTCCGCGACGACTTGCTGCCCGACCGACAGGCGAATTGGTGTAAGGGTTAACGTGGCGACTGAACGGCTCGATCAGCGTTTAGTCGGAGCCAGACGATCGCGAGTTCACACAAATGTGCGCCTAAGCGATTAATGTGCAGGTACTTGTCGCATGATAACGCTTGGCGAAAACGCTATCTTCGCCTTCAGGAGTCATCCAGCCTCGTCCCTCCAATTTCCCCGGGGTCCAAAATCCGAGATTCTAGGTGAAACGGTTAAATGGTTGTGCTAAGCTGTTCGACACGAGATCGCAGAAAGCGGAGCGATCATCGCCCAAGTCAAGGCGGTCCTAGCGAGGTACATCATGAATCGAGGTCGTCGTCACGGCTTCACCCTGGTCGAACTGCTTGTCGTCATCGGCATCATCGCGCTGCTGATTTCGATCCTGCTCCCGGCGCTGAATAACGCTCGTCGGTCGGCAAACGACGTGAAATGCCAGTCTAACCTTAAGCAACTCGTGACGGCCGCGTTTCTCCAGGCGGCAGAACGGAAGGGGTACATTTACCCTGCGACCGACTCCGACATCATGAATCGCGTTGATCCGGCGCGCACGAAGTACATGTTCCGCAATGATGGGAATGCGCAAGATTGGATGAGCGCGTTGGCTCAGTATCTCGGCCGGCGCAAGATGGTTCAGAACATGAACGAGATGGTGAACTACGAAATGAAGATCTTCCAGTGTCCGAGCGATGCTGACCTTGAGGCCTCGCCCGGCGGCCACTGGCTTTACCATAAGAACTCCCTGGATCTTGGGACGGGCTATGTGCCGGCGTCCTACGGAATCAATGCGGATATCGCTTCGATCAACGACACGAACGGCGGCGGTTACTATGAGCCGTACAATGTGCTCGGCGTCTACAATGGCCCGAAAACGGCATGGTATGCAGCTAATGCAGGCACCAACCCCGTTGGCGCGCCGCTGCAAGGAAAACTGAGCGGCGTCTATAAGGCGTCTGACACCTTACTCTTTGCTGATTGTGGAACCCGACTCACGAGTGTGGATACGGGCATCAAGGACCCGCGGACGTTGGCGTACAGTTCACACTGGTCGCACGGCGTGACCAACGGTTTTCCTGGCACATTGGAGAACGTCGTTACGTGTGGCTTCATGAACTACAAGGTGCCCTGGGCCCGCCATGACGTCAAAGCGAAGAACAACGTCGATGATAGAAAACACGGCAAAATCAACGTGGCATTCGTGGACGGACATGTGACTCCGGTGGCTCGGGCCGACTTCAAGAATGTGCGCATCTCGCCGTACCGCTTCTGATTCAATCGAATGATCTTCACACACAATGTCACGCGGGCCGATCGAGTAATCGATCGGCCCGCGTGGCGTTTGGGACGGCTGCTCCAATCTGTCACGCTCAGAGCGCGTGACTTTTCATCGTGGCTCGGATTTCCAACCCGAGTTCGCTTTGCGATAGGACGGCTTGGAAAGCCGTGCCACGAATTACGTCATGACGTCTGAGCGAGGCGAATGGTCGGGCACCAGATGTTTCGCTTCGCTGAGCATGACGACTTCCGCACGCGACCCGCTCACGGCGTCGTTGACTCGCGGAGTTGAATGCCGACGTCGATATACTGCCCGCCTTCGGTCTGGTGGCAATGCACGGCGATCACGTTCTCGCCGTCGAGCTTCAGCGCCTTGCGGGCCGGCTCGCGCAGCGGACGCGACTCATAGCGGGCCGCAAAGCCGCGCGCCTGGCCGGCCGGGACGCCGTTGATGAAGACCTGCGCGTCTTCGTCGTGGTACATGCTCAGCAGCAGGGCATCGACCTGCTCGGGCTTCACGTTTTTGAGCGTGAACGTCCGGCGCAGCCAGATGTCGGACGTGTTCCACTCGGTGCCGAGCTGGCCGATGTTCGGCGTGTTGGCCGTGCCGAAGCCGCCCTTGCCGGTTTTCCAGCCGCTGTCGTCAAAGTCGGCCTTGTTCCAGTTGCCGCCCGGACGCTCGGTGGTGTACTTCCACTCCTGCGACTCTTTCTGCGACGTCGCCACGATCGGCGTGTACTTCGGGCCGGTCAGTTCGAAGCGGTTGGCCTTGGCGAATTGCGCGACATCGGCTTTCGGCACGCGGTCGTACGTGAGAAGCCCGTTGATTTCTGTTTCGACGTCGGTGGTCTGCGTGTAGACCGCAGCGCTCAGGCCGTTCTCGTCACGGAACTTCTTCAGCATCTGAGTGAACTCGGCGTACATGTCGACGAGGTCCTGCGGCGACGCCGCGTCGATGTAACCGCCGCCGCGATCGACCCACATGTGGCCCGGCACACGGAACGCGATGCCGCCGTACTCGCCGCACGCCAGTGCCATGTTGCGGTTCGGCCGCGGGACGTTGGGCGGCGGATAGCTGTGGATGTCGAAGACGTCGCCCGCGCCTTCGTGATTGCCGCCGCTGGCTTGGTTCACCAGGCGGGTCGGGTCGAGTTCCTTCACCTTCGCGACCAGACGCGGCGTATCGAACTGGCCCTGACCTTCGTTGTAGACGTCCCACATGATGATCGACGGCACGTTGTAGAGCGCCTGCACCATCTCGGTGAGTTCCTTCTCGTACTCCGGCTTGTCGACCGGCGGCACGACGTCGCCACGACCCGTGTAGCTGTTGGCTGACGGCATGTCTTGCCAGACGACCAAGCCGATCTTGTCGCACCAGTAGTACCAGCGGGCCGGTTCGACCTTGATGTGTTTGCGGATCATGTTGAAGCCGAGATCCTTGGTGACCTGGATGTCGTACTTCAGCGCCTCTTCGGTGGGCTGCGTGTAGATGCCATCGGGCCAGAAGCCCTGATCGAGCGGCCCGAGCTGCCAGAGGAACTTGCCGTTGAGGAACATCTTCTTGACGCCGTTCTCTTCGCCGATCGACACCTTGCGCATGCCGAAGTAGCTCGTGACGGTATCGATCGACCGATCGTCCGCGCCGGCGACGCTGACGGCGAGGTCGTATAGGTGGGGCGAATCGGGCGACCAGAGCTTGGCGTCGGGCACCTTGATCGCGAGTTCGGAACCCGCAGCGCCGCGAGCGGTGGCGACGGTGGCATCGCCATCTTTGACGGTCACGGTGACGGGCGACGACGCACTGCCGAGCGCGTTGACGGTGACCTTCACCTGGCCGCCGTCGACGTCGGGGACGATCTTCAGCGAATCGACGCCGCCCTCGGCGACGGGTTCGAGCCACACGGTCTGCCAGATGCCGGTCGTGGGAGTGTACATGATCCCGCCCGGCCGCAGCGACTGTTTGCCGCGCGGCTGGCCGCCATCGTTGGTCGGGTCGAACACGCGGACGATGATTTCCTGCGGGCCTGTGCCGGTGAGCAGGGGCGTGATGTCGAAGCTGAACGGCAGATAGCCGCCCTTGTGCGTGCCGGCGCTCTTGCCGTTGATGAAGACCTCTGATTCGTAATCCACCGCGCCGAAGTGCAGCACGACGCGCTTGCCGTTCCACGCGGCCGGCACTTCAAAGCTGCGGCGATACCAGATGCGATCGTGATGCTCCATCACGCCCGAGATCGCGCTTTCGACCGGGAAGGGCACGAGGATTTCGCTGGAAAGCTTCTGCCCGACGGGCGTCGCGTCATCCGCCTTGCCGGGCTGGTATTCCCATACGCCGTTGAGGTTGAGCCAGTCGGCCCGCACCAGCTGCGGCCGGGGGTATTCGGGCAGGGGCGCCTTCGGATCGACCTGCGCGGCCCAGCGGGTCATGAGCTGGCCCTGTTTCATCTTCCATTCGCCCGACGCGGTGAGCGAAATCGACAACGTGGCCGCTGCGCACATCAGCAGACTGAGCTTCTTCATGGGATCATCCGCCTTGAGTTGAGTGACGCCGATGCGCATCTCCGCAGACGCGCGGCGGCGTCGAAGCGATCGGGCATTGCGCCGCGACCGGTGTCATCAATCTAGCGTCGCGGCGGCTGCGAGGCCTTTCGTCAAATGCACATTCGGCTTCGAGGAACGGGCATGGGGAATTGACGACTGCCCGCATTCCGGGCAGCGGTCGGGCGACGCGCGGAGGTCGTAGCCGCAGTGATGGCAGTGACCCGCCCGCATCGCGCGCCGCTTGAGCGCCGTGCCGACGGCGAGCGAAGTTGTCGCAGCGAGCGCGACGAGCGGGAGCATCACACCAATGCCGCCGTAGATGAAGAGCCGCCAGAGGGCGATTTTGTAGGCGATGCGCGTCAGGGTCTGCTCGACGGTGACGTGGCCAGCGAAAGTGGTGGTGACGATCAGTTGGCCGTTGAGTTCCTGCACCGAG
This sequence comes from Tepidisphaeraceae bacterium, assembly GCA_047600945.1. Classification (GTDB taxonomy): domain Bacteria; phylum Planctomycetota; class Phycisphaerae; order Tepidisphaerales; family Tepidisphaeraceae; genus JASGKC01. The sequence goes on from JASGKC010000001.1 coordinate 1,970,802, forward strand.
TGGCGACCGAGAGGCAAGGCGTGCTCAACCTCTTCAATGATGGAATCGACACAGTCTTCGCGCGTCAGATATTCGCGTGTGTAAGGGACGGCCGGCTCGATGAATTCCAAGTAGCGTAGCCGGAAGAACAATGGCATCGGAGCAGGCTCAGGCGGTCCGATCGTTTGCGGTGGTGGAGACGCCCAATTGAATGTGGGGGCTGTATTGACGTTCGATACGCACACGATCAGGGCGCGCATGTCGTACGTCCGAGTCGACGGCGCGAATGCGGCCAAGGGCGATGGCGCGTAGAACCTACTGTCAACGGGCGGATGCAGCAACCAATCCGCCTGCGGCCACCAGTTCGCCAGCGTGATGGCGATGCCCAGTACCACCGCACCGCCGATCAATGTGCGCGGCCGCCAGAAGGCAAAGGTGTGTCGTAACAACCCCATGACGTAAGAATTGTCTGTCCACGCGTGCGCGGATTCAACTTAAATGGATCGCTCATCGGAACGCAGACACAAACACGTACCGCTGCGGCGGCAAGCCTTCCTTGAGCGGGTTCCGTTCGACGTAGTCGATCCGGCCCCGCACCGCGTCTGGCGACTTCAGGTAGACCTTGTACGGACGATCCGCCAGACCGGGTGATCTGTGGGTACCGCGTTCGACTCGTGCAAGGCGCTCCATGTTGCATGTGCGATCGTTTCCAACATCTCGAGCGACTTGTCGCGGTGCGTGCGGACAACAACATGCACGTGATTCCGCAGAACCGCGCATGCGTGCATCGTCCATCCGCGCTCTTGGACGACATGCCCGATCGCGTTAGCGATAATGGTCCGTAGCGACTCGTCAAACCAGATTGTCGGGTGCTGAAGAAGCGGTTCCGCTTGCGGGTAGAACGTCTTGAGCTCTCCGCGCGACGGTTGAACGCGTTTGCGCCGAAGTGGATCGGTCCGAGTTGCGCGAGTCCGAGGTTGTGAGTCTCAGTCGACCCCGATCCGCGCGGGTCATTGCTCACCCAGTGCCCGTACCCAGTCAGCAGCAGGTGCGCTGCGATCACGGTGTCGCGGATGTGGATGATCTTCCCGGGCACGTCGTCAATCGTAAGTCGATGCTGTACGCGCCGCGAAGGCGCAAGCGACTTCGTGACAGGCTTCGATGTGTCGAGCGAACTTATTCTTCGCGTGCGCCTTTGCGGAACGCGTGGAGTATCCACCGATCGCGCGAGGCGCGCCGCGAAGGCGCAAGCGAGGAAGGAACGCGCACCTTGAACTCGAAGTGTTGATGAATTCGCTTGCGCCGTCGGGAACGCGAGGTGTGCATCGATGATGCGGTTTGCGCCGGGAAGGCGCGAGCGAGCACCGAACGCGCACCGTGGACTCGGAACGCTCGCGAAGTCGCTTGCGCCTTCGCGGCGCACTGAAAGAAAACGACCCGCTGCGCGATGCAGCGGGTCGTCGATGAATCACAAGATGAACGCGAATTTCACACCCGCTGCGCCAGCTTCGCCGCGCGGGCTTCGATTTCCTTCAGTTGGTGATACACCCGGCGGTAGTCCGTCGGCATCACCTTCACGAAGTACTTCGATTCCTTCTCCCAGTTGGTCAGGATGTCCTTGGCCTTTGTCGAGCCGGTGAAGTCGGCGTGGTTCTTCAGCATCGACTTGATCGTGCTGACGTCCTCGTCGTCTTCCAGGCCTGACAGTTCGACCATCTCGGTGTTGCAGAGCTTGGAGAACTGCGCGCTGTCGTCGTAGACGTACGCGATGCCGCCCGACATGCCGGCGGCAAAGTTGCGGCCGGTGGGGCCGATGCAGACGACGCGGCCGCCGGTCATGTATTCGCAGCCGTGATCGCCCACGCCTTCGACGACCGCGCTCGCGCCGCTGTTGCGCACGCAGAAGCGTTCGCCCACGACGCCGCGGAGGTAAATCTCGCCCGCGATCGCGCCGTAGCAGATCACGTTGCCGGCGATGATGTTGCCTTCGGCCTTGTAACCCGCGTCGGCCGGCGGATACGCGACGATTCGGCCGCCGCTGAGGCCCTTGCCGAGGTAGTCGTTGCTTTCGCCTTCCAGTTCGAGCGTGATGCCCTTGGCGAGGAACGCACCGAAGCTCTGGCCGGCCGAGCCGGTGAACTTGAAGTGGATCGTCTCCTCGGGCACGCCCGCGAAGGTGTACTTGCGCGCCACTTCGCCGCTGAGCGTCGTGCCGATGGTGCGGTTGGTGTTCTTGACCGCGAACTCGCCGCGAACCTTCGGGGCAGTGTCGCGCGAACCCGTGTGCTGAAGCACGCTCGACGCAGCCTTGATGAGCTGGTTGTCGATCGCGTGCTCAAGGCCGTGGTCCTGCTTCATCGTGCAGTAGATCGTGTCGCCCTTGCGCACTTCGGGCTTGAAGAGGATCTTGTCCAGGTCGAGGTGACGGGCCTTCCAGTGGTCGGCGACGTCGGCGAACTTCAGCCGGTCCACGCGGCCGACCATTTCATTCCACGTGCGGAAGCCCATCTGCGCCATGTACTCGCGGACTTCCTCCGCGATGAAGAACATGAAGTTGACGACGTGCTCCGGCGTGCCCGTGAACTTCTTGCGGAGTTCGGGGTCCTGCGTCGCGATGCCGACCGGACACGTGTTCAGGTGGCAGACGCGCATCATCACGCAGCCCGCGCTGATGAGCGGGGCGGTGCTGAAGCCGACTTCCTCCGCGCCGAGTAGAGCAGCGATCATGACGTCGCGGCCGGTCTTGATCTGGCCGTCGGTTTGTAGGCGGACGCGGCCACGCAGGCCGTTCATGACCAGGATCTGCTGCGTCTCGCTCAGGCCCAGTTCCCACGGGATGCCCGCGAACTTGATGCTCGTGAGCGGACTCGCGCCCGTTCCGCCGCCGTCGCCGCTGATGAGGATGTGGTCGGCCTTCGCCTTGGCCACACCGGCGGCGATCGTGCCGACGCCCACTTCGCTGACGAGCTTCACGCTCACGTCGGTGCGCGGGTTGGCGTTTTTCAGATCGTGGATGAGCTGCGCGAGGTCTTCGATCGAATAGATGTCGTGGTGCGGCGGCGGCGAGATCAGGCCGACGCCCGGTGTGCTGTGACGCACCTTGGCGATGTACTCGTCCACCTTGTGGCCGGGCAGCTGACCGCCTTCGCCGGGCTTGGCGCCCTGCGCGATCTTGATCTGGATCTGCTCGCAGTTGACGAGGTATTCGCTGGTGACGCCGAACCGGCCGCTCGCGACCTGCTTGATCGCGCTGCGCCGCCAGTTGCCGTCCTTGTCTTTGAAGAAGCGTTCGGCGTCTTCGCCGCCTTCGCCCGAGTTGCTCTTGCCGCCGATGCGGTTCATCGCGATGGCGAGCGTTTCGTGCGCTTCTTTCGAGATCGAGCCGAAGCTCATCGCGCCGGTGGCGAACCGCTTGACGATGTTGACGGCGGGCTCGACTTCTTCGATCGGGACCGGCGTGCCAGGGACGAAATCGAGCAGGCCGCGAATGGTGGCGCGGTTGCGGGCTTCGTCGTTGACGGCGCTGGAGTAGTCCTTGAAGAGCTTGAACACGTCGGGCCGGAACATCGACGGGTTGCGCGCGGGTGCCTTGCCTTCGTCGCTCGTCTGCGCGGTGTCGGGCTCGACGACCTTGCCGTCGGTGTCCTTGTCGGTCGAGAGGTCGCGATAGGCCTTCTCCTCGAACGACAGATCGACCGTCGCGTTGCGCACGGCGTGCTGGAGGTGCGCGACGGTGATCGGGTTCCACATGTGGTACTCGCCATCACGTCGCCATTGGTACTGGCCGCCGGATTCGAGCATGTCTTCGGCCTGCACTTCGATGGGCGGGAAGCCGCGGCGATGACGCATGAGCGCCTCGCGGCCGATCACGCCGACGTCCACGCCGCCGATGCGGCTGGCGGTGCCGGTGAAGTAGCGGTCGATCACGGTGCTGCCCAGGCCTATCGCTTCGAAGATTCGAGCGCCGCGGTAGCTCTGCACCGTGCTGATGCCCATCTTCGACGCGACTTTCAGGATCGCCTTGTTCGCCGCCTTGATGAAGTTCTTTTCGGCCGTCTCGAGCTTGAGGTCGCTCGGGAACATGCCATCGGCGTGCAGGTCCTGGATGGTTTCGAGCGCGAGGTACGGGTTCACCGCACCGGCGCCGTAGCCGATCAGCAGGCAGAAGTGGTGGGCTTCGCGGGCTTCACCGGTTTCAATGATCAGGCCTGCCTGCGTGCGCGAGCCTTCGCGGATGAGGTGGTGGTGCACCGCGCCGGTCGCGAGCAGCGACGGGATCGGCGCGTTCTCGGCGTCGACGCCGCGATCCGAAAGGATCAGGTGCGTCGCGCCGTCGGCGACGGCCTTGCTGGCGTCGGCGCAGAGCTGATCGACCGCGCGAGTAAGGCCTTCCTCACCATCGGCCGACTTGAACAGCATCGACAGCGTGACGGCCTTGAAGCCGTCGCGATCGAGGGCCCGCAGCTTGGCGAGTTCCTTGTTCGTAATGATCGGCGTCTTCAGCTTCACGAGGCGCGCGTTCTCGGGCACTTCGCTCAGCAGGTTGCCCTCGCGGCCGAGCCACGTGTAGAGCGACGTGACCAGCTCTTCGCGGATCGCGTCGAGCGGCGGGTTCGTCACCTGCGCGAACAGCTGCTTGAAGTAGTTGAACAAGAGCTGCGGCTTGTCCGACAGGCACGCCAACGGCGTGTCGGTGCCCATCGACCCCAGCGCCTCCTGCCCGGTGGCGGCCATCGGGTACATGAGGATTTTCAGGTCTTCGTTCGTGTAGCCGAACGTGTGCTGGAGTTTGAGCAGAGCGTCCTTGGCGCCGTCGGCCTTGGGGCCTTCGGGCAGGCTTTCCAGCGCCAGCATGTTCTCTTCGATCCACTTCTTCCACGGGCGCTTGTCGACGAACTCCTGCTTGATCTTGGAGTCGTCGATGATCTTCTTCTTTTCGAGGTCGATCAGGAGCATCTTGCCCGGCTGGAGACGCCACTTCTTGGCGACGTCCTTGGCCGGCACCGGCAGCACGCCGGCTTCGCTGGCCATGATGAGATGGTCGTCCTTGGTGACGTAGTAGCGCGCCGGCCGCAGGCCGTTGCGGTCGAGGACGGCGCCGATCTTCTTGCCGTCGGTGAACGTGATGCCGGCCGGACCGTCCCACGGTTCCATCAGGCAGGCGTGGTACTCGTAGAACGCGCGAAGGTCCGGGTCCATCAGCTGGTTGTTCTGCCACGCCTCAGGCACGAGCATCAGCACGGCGTGCTCGATGGGCCGGCCGTTGACGACGAGGAACTGTAGCGTGTTGTCGAGCGTGGCGCTGTCGCTGCTGGTGTCGGACAGGATCGGGAACAGCTTGCTCAGTTCCGAGCCGAAGCGTTCGGATTGCAGACTGCCGTAGCGGGCCTTCATCCAGTTGCGATTGCCGCGCAGCGTGTTGATTTCCCCATTGTGGGCGAGGTAGCGGTAGGGGTGCGCCAACCGCCAGCTCGGGAACGTGTTCGTGCTGAAGCGCGAGTGCACGATCGCGAAGCTGGAGGCGAAGTCCGGGTCGGCCAGATCGGGATAGAAGTTGCGCAGCTGCGTGGCCGTCAGCATGCCCTTGTAGACCATGCGGTTGGTCGACATCAGGTTGATGTAGAACATCGCCTTGGCTTCGGCGTGGATGTCCTTGCCGTGCTCGACGAAGTTTTCGCACTGCTGACGGATCAGGTACAGGCGACGGTTGAAGTCGGCCTTGTCGTAGAAGCCTTCGGTGTAGGTGATGAAGGCCTGGCGGATTTTCGGGAGCATCGAGCGCGGCGTCGGGCCGCAATGCTCGGGCTTATGCGGGACGTCGCGCCAGCCGAGGATGCGCATGTCTGCCGCGGTGAGCAGCTCGTCGAGCTTCTCTTCGCACTGTTGGCGCGCGACCAGGTCGTGCGGCAGGAAGCACATGGCGACGGCGTACTCGCCCGCCTTGGGCAGCTTGAAGCCGAGGCGCGCGGCCTCCTTGCGGAAGAACTTGTCGGGCGTGCCGACGAGGATGCCCGCGCCGTCGCCGGAGTCGGACTCGCAGCCACAGGCGCCGCGGTGCTCCATGTTCTCGAGCATCGTGAGCGCGTTGTTCACGAGGTCGTGCGAGGGCTTGTTCTTGATGCTGGCAATGAACCCGAAGCCGCAGTTGTCGTGCTCGTTCGTCGGATCGTACAGGCCCTGCGGTTTGGGCAGGTTCGGCACGACGATAGGCGAAGCGGGCGGAAGCTGCGACGGAAGCTGGCTGCTAAGACGGTTCATGTTGAACAAGTGCAAACGGACTCAATGGTTCGACACGGAGCGCAAACAGACTCTCGCGATCGGGCGTGCCCGATCGGGGAGGTAAGAAAATATAGGATCGCTCCGAGCATTTCACGTAACAAATGTGCGAATGGACAGGTGGAAAGCTTCTAGAACAATCGAGACATTGCGTGACAGGGAGGAACGTTCGACTGCGAAGGGGTAGCCACGGTGCTTGCACGACGTGTCCTGCGAGACGTTGCGCCCGGCACGCAAAGCAAGCACCCAGCTACCCCCGTTGGATTGGCGGCGTGTTGCCTTCCGAAGATTGTCCGCGCCATGCTTGATCATCTACAATCCACGTCGACGTGAACACCAGAACCGTCACCGATCTTCTTCACCAAGCCGGCCTCCGCAGGACGCCGGTGCGGGTGGGCGTGATCGAACACCTGCACAAGTCGAACCGCCCGCTCAGCGTGCAGGACCTGGCCGGTCTGCTGCCTGAAGGCACCGATCTGGTCACGGTCTACCGCACGCTGAACACGCTGGTGAAGAAGGGCCTGGCCCGCCGGGTTCGGGGCGAGGATCGGTCATGGCTTTTCGAGATCGCCCACACCGAAAAGGGGCACGACGACCACGTCCACGCACATTTCGTCTGTGATACGTGCGGCACCGTCGAGTGCCTGCCCGACGTCGAACTGCCCCCCGTCCCGCGCAAGCCGATCGGAAAGGGCTACGACATCACCAAGCAGGAAGTCACCCTGCACGGGACGTGCCCGAAGTGCCACGATTGAGCCCCGAAACAAAAGTGCCACGCCGTGACCTTGTCAGAGCGTGGCAGCGGAAAAAAGGGTTTGGGAATCGCTCAGTCGCCTCGGTCAGCACCGTGGTGATCGACGGGGACGAACGTCTTTCGAGCCATCACCGCTTCGACCTCATCGAAATGAATCGGCCGGTAGTCCTGAGCCTGCAGACCCGTGTCCGGCAAGTCGCCTGATCCGTACAACTCGGGGCGTCCGAGCCGGATCGCCGTGTTGTCGATGCCGGCGTCGAAGCTCAGGCTGTTCGGATCATCCGGCAGACTCGCGTGGCTGTGGCCATACAGGTGCCACGCGCCGTGATGGCTCTTCTCCCACACGCGATGCGCGTAGTGGCTGAGGAAGATGCGTCGGTCGTTCACCTTGACCGTTTTCACCTTGTCGTACCAGACGAAGTGAGCCCGGATCTGATGGGCGGCCGCGTCGTGGTTGCCTTCGATCAAGTGAACGTTGCCGTTCAACTGCTCGAGCAACTTCAGCGCCGACTCGCGGTTGCGATAGGCGAAATCGCCGAGGTGGAACACGTCATCGCCGGGTTTGACGAACGTGTTCCAGTTCTCGACGAGTTGACGATCGTGATCGTCAACCGTCGCGAATGGGCGCTTGCTGTAACGAATGATGTTGGCATGGCCGAAATGGGTGTCGGCGATGAACCATGTGCTTTTCATGTGAGAACTCCTCGCCTGGCCGAATGTCGGCTGGCGGTTGATTGAATGTTTGTGATGAAACCATCGAGCTACGCGATCACCGCTCGCTTTTCAGGAAGCGATAGGACGCACGTAGGACTCGAAAAGGGTGGACGTTGAAGGGGCGACTGAATGAATGAATAGGTATCGAAAAAAGCGATGCCGGATTCGAACCGGCTGACCCAGCGTCCGTCACGCAGATCGCCTTGATTCTGTCAAACTAACTTGTTGCGGCAAGATTTCAAGCCGAATCACGGCTCCGGCGGCGGCAGCCCGTACGGGTCCAGGCCCTTCTTCTCGAGCTCGCGGTTGTCGTTCTGGCGCGTGAGCACCAGCGACGGACCCGTCGGGAGCTGCGGGCGGTCGATGAACGGCTGGCCGGTTTCCAGGTCTTTGCAGAGCGCGGTGCGCGCGTACATGAACCCGAAGCCGTGCTTGCTGTAGAGCTTGCGGGCCGGGGCGTTGGAGGCGTCGACGGCCGTCACGATCTGGCCGCCGCCTTCTCTGGCGAGGTGGTTCATCGCGACGCGGATGAGCATGTCGCCCAGACCTTTGCCGCGGGCTTCGGGCACCAGGCCGATGTAGACCAGTTCGTAGCCGTGCTGGCGATGCAGGCGGTTCAGCAGCAGGACGCCGAGGTCGTGGTTGTCGACATCGCTGACGAGGTGCCACAATTCCGGATCGAATTCGCCCGACGCCTTGTGGCCGGCGATGACGTCCTTGATGGGCCGGCGGGCGGTCAGCTTCGGGCAGTCCATCGTGTCGACGTAGGTGCGTTCGATCGCCCGGGCGAAGCGGTAGTGCATCGCGCGGTCGTAACGCCACAGGCGGAACTCATCCGACACAATCCGGCCGGGAATTGGGCTGGTCACTTCCCGGGCCAGGTAGTGCAGGTCGGCGATCGGATCGAACCCGGCATCCTGAACGGCCCGCAGGACCGCCTTCGAATTCGGCTCGACCAGCACCTGGGCCATCGCGACGCCGGCGGCCTTGTCGGGCCCGGCCAATTCGACGCACAGGGCGGCGAGCAACTCGGCCACATGGGTGGCTGACATCCCCGGGCGCAGGCGGGGGGGCACCATGATCAGGCTCTGCCGGCCCGCCCCGGTCATGGGGATGGCCGCCCATACGACGGTGTTCCGCGTCGGCTCGGCCACGACCATGATGCCGGTCAGATCGATGTTTTTGAGCGTGGCGAGCTGTCGGAAGTCCTCGACGGCCGACTCGGTGCTCGTGCCTGTCGTGCCGGCCAGGATCAGGTGAAGGGCCCAGTCGATCTCCGAGCGCATGACCGGACGGACGATCAGCCCCCGGCTGCCGTCGTTGCGTCGAGCGAGTAAGTTTGACAGCCCGGACATCGGCAGGCAATCTAACGGTTCGCGCCGCCCTCACAACCCTTGAAGTTCACAGATCGAACCGAAGTTCGTACAAAGGGTAGCGCGAACATCCAACGCGGGCCACGCACGGATTATTTGCGTGGGTCGCGTTGGACGCCTGACCCGATGTACGGCACCGCGGACGAATCGTTGTCCTCCGTCACCAGAGGATGACACCACAACCCTGAGGGTATCGACCATGAAGTGGCTGCGCCTTCTGACTTGCGTGAGTTTCCTTTCGATCGGCTCACTCAGCGCCGTTGCGCCGGCCGACTACCCGAAGCCGGCGGCCGTGCCGACGAGCTGGGACCTGGACTGGAAGCACGACGAAATCAAGCGAATCGTCCTCACGCTGCCCGGCGAAACCGCGCCGCGGGCGTACTGGTACCTGACGTTCGTCGCCACCAACAACACCGGCGAAGATCGCCCATTCTTCCCGATCATCGAGATGGTTACGAAGGAGGGCAAAGTCCTCCGCAGCAACCGCGAGATGAGCGCGTCGGTGTTTGAGGCGATCGCCAAGCGCGAGGCGAAGTCGCCGCTGATCCCGCTGGAGAAGGCCACCGGCACCATCCTCCAGGGCGAGGACCGGGCCAAGTACAGCGTGGCGATCTGGGAAGAGCCGAGCAGCGAAATGGGCAGCTTCAACATCTTCGTGGCCGGCCTGAGCGGGGAAACGGCTCCGCTGACCGACAGCGAAGGCAAGCCCGTCACCAACGCCGACGGCCTGCCGATCCTGCTCCGCAAGGCCAAGGAAATCGACTTCACCGTCCGCGGCGACGCCCTGTACGCCAACGACCCGGTCGTGCAGACCGGCGAGTCGTGGGTAATGCGGTAAGGCGCGAAACCCTAATGCCCAATCACCAATGCCCAAAAGCAGAGCGAGCAGTGGGGCATGGTCTTGTTTCCCGTTTTGGTCATTAGGGCTTGGTCATTGGGCATTTCCGCTGCCCGCCCCTTCCCTTCGCCGGGCGAATCTGCTACCTTTCCCGGCTCGATTGACCGAAAGGACGATGACGTATGGCACATAAGAAAGGCGCCGGTTCCACCAAGAACGGCCGCGATTCCAACCCGCAGTATCTCGGTGTGAAGGCCTACGGCGGCGAAACCGTCTCGGCCGGCAGCATCATCCTCCGCCAGCGTGGCACCCGCTTCACCCCGGGCTACAACGTTGGCCAAGGCAAGGACGACACCCTGTTCGCGCTGATCGCGGGCAAGGTCGAGTTCCAGGGCCGCAAGGTCCACGTCCGCGCCTGAGCGATCGATTCCGATCCAATTCTGGTTCGACCCCTTAGCACGAGCGGGAGCAATCCTGCTCGTGCTTCTCGCTGTGTCAGTTTCGAGTTTCAAGATTCAAGTAGCGAGGACTCAATCCTGACGGTGCCACGGCATCGGTAGGCCGTTGCCGTGGAACGCTTGCGAAAGCCGAGTCGCTCGATTTCGGCGAGCGTTCCACGGCTAGCGAGTACGCAAGCCGTGGCACCCGGCCGTAGAAGGGCCTCAACCGACAGGAGGCGCTGGACCGCACGCGTCTCTCGCAACTCGAAACTCGAATCTCGCAACTCCTTCCCCGCACTGGCAACGCCCCTTGGCGAACGGTTACCTTGCACCGCGTGAAGACGCACTCCTTCGGCTCGCGCGATCGCCTGTTTGTGATTCTGCTGGTCGTGCTCGCGCTCGTCCTGTTCGGCAGGATGGCCGGGTACGAGTTCACGCAGTGGGACGACTTCGGGACGATCCATCACAACAGCCGGATGAACCCGCCCACGTGGCAGGGCACGATCGTCTACTACTGGACGACCTTCGAGCAGGGATTGTACGTGCCGATCACGTGGACCGTCTGGGCGGGTCTCGCGATGATCGCACGCGTCGAGACGCCCGATCAGGTCGGCGCCACACTCAATCCGTGGCTGTTCCACGGGATCAACATCCTGTTGCATGCGCTGAACAGTGCCCTGGTGTACCGGCTGATCCGCACCATCAAGCCCGACTCGCCTGCCTGGGCGATCTTCATCGCAACGATCGTCTTCGTGGTGCATCCGGTGCAGGTCGAAAGCGTGGCGTGGGTCAGCGGGATGAAGGACGTGCTGTGCTGGATGCTGGCAGTGTCGGCACTGAACGTCTACCTCGACGCCTCGATCGAGAGCCTCGATCCGACGCGGTCGGTTGCCTCGAGAGCGAGGTTCTGGGGGGCGACGGTCTTGTTCGTGCTGGCCTGCCTCAGCAAGCCGACGGCGATGGTATTGCCAGCGGTCGCGTGGCTGATTGATACGACTGTCGTGCGTAGGTCGCAGCGGATGGTGTGGCTTCGGCTCGTCCCGTGGCTGGCGATTTCGCTCGTGACGGCGATCGTCGCGCGGCAGGCGCAGTTCGTCGAGCACGTCGCCGGCGCGCCCTCTGGGCGAGGCCGTTCGTTGTCGCGGATAGCGTTGCGTTCTACGTCGGCAAGGTGCTCTGGCCCGCGCAACTCACGATCGACTACGGGCGATCGCCGGTCATGCTGACGCAGAAGCCGTTCTGGTGGCTGACGACGATCGTCACGCTGCTGCTCGTCTCGGTCATTGCGCTGATCTGCCGGCGCGCCCGCAGCCTGCGGCCTGCGCTGGGTCCGGCGATCTTTGTCATCGGCTTCGCGCCCAACGCAGGCCTGACGACATTCCAAATGCAGATGTGGACGACCGTCACCGACCACTACCTGTACTTCTCGATGATCGGGGTGGCGATTGTGGTCGCCGACCTGCTCGAACTCGCAGGCCGTCGCAATATCACGCTTCAGCGCGGTTTAGCGACGGCCATGGGCGTTGCACTGGTTGCGCTTGTCGTTCGTAATTTCGTCGCGCAGGCGATGTGGCGGACCTCCGCCGCGCTCTTTACGCACGCGATTGACGTAACGCCGTGGAGTTCGGTGGCCTGGAACAACCTTGGGGCCGACCAATTGCAGGCCGGCCAGATGGAAGAGGGTTTGGCGTCAGTTCGCAAAGCGCAGACGCTTCGGCCGAGGTATCTCACGGCCATCGAGAACGAGGTCAGCGCGCTGGTGATGCTGCGCCGGTTCGACGATGCCGAGCGGCGCATGGACGACCTCGAACAGATGTACAACGTCGAGCCGTACATGGACCCGGCCCAGAACGCACGCGTGCGACTGAAGTACATTAACGCCTGTCTACAGTACGGCGGACGGGATTACGCAAAACGCGGCATCGACCGGTTCGTGCGCGATGCGCACCTCTACCGCGCCCTGCGCCTGATGGCCGAGATCGCGGCGCTACGCGCTTCGGGCAGGCTTGGCGCGGCGACGCAACAGTCGTCACCGACAACGCTTCCCCGGCTGACGAACTGAAGCGTCACACCAGTTGGCGGTGCAACGCCAGCGGATCGTCCGACGCCTTCAGCGGCGTAAGCACGAACTCGAAATCGAAGTCGCCTGCGAACAATTCGTACGGCTTGAACGGGCCCGGCCCGCAGCTGTTCGTGCCGATGCCGAGTTGGCGGTGGTCGAGGTTGATGTGCACCTCGTCACGGGCCTTCAGCTCCGTGTTGTGACGGACGGTCGAGAGGTCTTCGGTGCTGAACCGCTGGGCCGAGAACTGGAATCGCGCCGGGGCGGTGACGAGCAGGCCCGAACCGTCGGCCCGACGGAATGCGGCGAAGCGGACGTCGGTCCGGTTGCCGTTCTCCTGGGGCTTGACGTAGTCGAATCGCAGCGCGTCGACCGGCACGCTCCAACGGCCCACGCGGGAGGCCTGTAGCGTGTCGTCGTAGTTCTCGCCCGGGCCGCGGCCGAAATAATCGACGGTCCAGTCCTTGCCCGGCAGCGCCAGCCGCAGCCCGACGCGCGGCAGGTACATCTCCGGCCCGTCCTTCCACATCTTGGGCCAGTCGCCCTTGCGACGCAGTTGCGTGCGGATGCGCACCGTGCCGTCGGCGTCGAACTTGTAGTCCTGAGTGAAGTCCAGGCCGAACGCATGCACCGGCGGCGCGATCTGACCCGACACGCTCATCGTCGAAGGCGGCTGGTGCGACACCGAGCCGACGCGCATCGCCAGCTTATGCAACCAGTGCCGCCGCCAGTGCGGAGCGTAGTTGCGGTCGTTGTCGGTCGGTGCGCGCCAAACCTGAATCTGCGGCGCGAGCGAGAGCAACCTCTTCCCGTCGACCGACCAATCCGAGATGCGCCCGCGCGCCCGGTCGAAGCGCACGACGGACGAGCCGCCCGTGATGACGACCGAAGTCCCCTCAACGCACCCGAGCGCATCCCCACCGCTCCGCGGCTTAGCGTCTGTCGACTTGCTCGGAAGCGCAAACTGTAGATGCGCGATTTCGTGACCAGCCTTTGCCCAAGACTGTTCGTCCTTGAGCGTGAACCGCAATTCGATGAACGCTTCACCCACATGCGTAACCTTCGGCTTCAGCGTGATCGTCGCGCTCTCACCGGGCAGCACGCGCGGCGTCGGCAGGGTGCCGCGCTCGACGATCTTTCCGTCGACATTCAGCAGCCACTCGATCGCTAGGCCGTCGAGGGTAAGGTCCTTGTAGCGATTCGTCAGCTTCAGCGTGCCGCCGTCGATCTGCTCGACATGCACGGGTGCGTATGCCGCCTTGGTTTCGATCAGGCCCGGTGACGGCGTGCGGTCGGGCAGGACCAGGCCGTCGATGACGAAGTTGCCGTCGTGCGGCTCTTCGCCGAAGTCGCCGCCATAGCACCACATCTTGCGTTCGGCGTCCCAGATGCCGTGATCGATCCATTCCCACACGAACCCGCCGTGATGGCGCGGGTAGCGGTAGAACGCGTCCCAGTATTCCTTGAGTCCGCCGGGCCCGTTGCCCATGGCGTGGACGTACTCACACTGGAGGTAGGGGCGTGTGGCCGTGGCGATCTCGCAGCCGTAGTGCTTGATGGCTTCGCCGCGGCCGATTTCGTCCATGCGGTCGGGGTGAGCGTACATCGTGCTGAAGACGTCGGAGAGGTCACCCTTTTTGTCCGTCTCGTAGTGGACGGGCCGGGTGGGGTCGATCGCCTTGGCGGCGTCGCGCATCGCGTAATGGTTCGTTCCCGTGTCGGACTCGTTGCCGAGGCTCCAAAGCACGATGCAGGCGTGGTTCTTGTCGCGGTGGACGGTCCGCTGCATGCGATCGACGAGTTGATCTTTGTACGCTTCGTCGAAGACGGGGTTGCGCGGGTTGGAGTCGTAGCCGAAGCCGTGCGTTTCAAGGTCGCACTCGTCGATGACCCACAGGCCGTACTCGTCGCAGAGTTCGAGGAAGCGCGGGTCGGGCGGGTAGTGGCTGGTGCGGACGGCGTTGACGTTGTGCGTCTTCATCAGCAGCACGTCCTGTAGCGCCGTCTCAATCGGCACCGCTCGGCCGCGATTCGGGTGATGCTCGTGACGGTTGACGCCGCGGAACATGATCTTCGTGCCGTTGACCAGAAGCTGATCGCCCTTGATCTGCACTTGGCGGAAGCCGACGCGCTGGCGAATGACTTCAAGCGTGCGGTTGCTCGCGTCCTTCAACTCGACCAGCAACGTGTACAGGTGCGGATGCTCGGCGCTCCAGAGGTCCGGTGTTTCGATGTTCGTCGAGCAAGCCCACCGCGGCGCGGTGGGCTTTTGGGTCGAAGTCCAGACGGATCGTCCATCCGGATTAATGAGTTCGTACGAGACCGATCGTCCGTCGGTTGCACCATCCAGCGTCAGGTCGACATCGAGCGTCGCATCGACAAAGCCTTCGTCGAACGTGGTGCGGACCTGCACGTCGTGGATGAATGTCTGCGGCCGCGCGAGCAGATACACGTCGCGGAAGATGCCACTGAGCCACCACATGTCCTGGTCTTCGGCGTAGGTCGCATCCGACCACTGATGCACCTTCACCGCGATCACATTCTTGCCCGGTTTCAGGAGCTTGGTGATTTCAAACTCACTCGCGAGGCGCGAGCCCTTGCCCAAGCCCGCTTCGACGCCGTTGATGAAGACGATGAAGACGCTGTCGACGCCTTCAAAACGAAGGAGGACCCGCTGTCCTGACCAGTCCGCCGGCACTTCGAATTCGCGGCGGTAGCAGCCGGTGGGGTTGTGGGTCGGCACGAAGGGCGGATCGACCGGGATCGGGTACTGCACGTTCGTGTACCACGGCTTGCCGTAGCCTTGGAGTTGCCACATCCCGGGCACGTCGATGTCGTCCCATTTCGAGACGTCGAAGGCAGGCGTTTCGAAGCCTTGCGGCGCTTCTTCGGCCGTCAGGGAGTAGGCGAACTTCCACGTGCCCGACAGGCTGAGCAGACGCGAGCTGGTGCGCGGATCAGCCGACAGCGCCGGCACGCTCAGCGCACTCTCGCGCGACGGATGCGGCACAAAGTACATCCGCGGCGACAGCCGGTGCTTGGCGAACAGACGCGGATTCTCGAAATAACGCGGTTCGGCGGCGGTGGTGCTCATGGGGAACGTCCCATCGTGCGAATGCCACGCCGACCGTCAATGCACGATTGCGCCGAACTCCAGCGACAGTTCGACTCGCTAAGGCCGACAATCGATCACAAGCGGCAAGTCGTCTAGCGACCCTCCGCAGGGCGGCGGCCGGGGGCAGGTTCGCCTACGCGATGCAAGCGACGTAGCGCGATGCGATCACTGCATCCCCTTCGGCTTGCCCAGAATCTCCGACAGCACGAACGACTCGCGAACGCTGCCGGGCTGAAGGAGCATGCGGACGTTTTTGGCGACGCTGTTCGCTTGGTCGTTCGCGTGCGGCCTGGGTGGAGCGACCGTGGCGGCGGCCGGGGCGTCGAGGTTGACGCGGGTCCGCGACGCCGACTGCGCCGCACGCTGCTGTTCGGCCGCCCGCGCGGCCAGCGCCTGGCGCTCCTGCTGCTTCTGCCGCTTTGACTTCCGCTGCTGCTGCTCGGGCGGCAACGGCGGCGGCACGGGCATGCGCGGCATCTGCACAGGAATGGGCGGGGGAGGCGGCGCCTGCATCGGCTGCTGGCCCCACGACTCCTGCGCCTGCCGCTCCTTCGCCTTCTTGGCCTGCTTCTGAAGCCATGCGACCAACTGCGCGATGGCCCAGATGACGCCGACGATCAGGAAGAAGACGATCTTGATCACGCCGTCGCTACCGTCGGCGAGGATGTTGGTGGGGATGTCTGGCATCGGATGTTCTCGAACGAACGAATGCCCAATGACCAATGCCCAATGCTAGCGAAGCTGTGTCTCTTTTTTGGTCATTGGGGCTTGGTCATTGGGCATTCCCGGATTCACTTCGTCTGGCCTGCGCTCGCGATGCCTTCACGCATCGTCGTGTCGGCCTGCACGTTCTTCATCTTGTAGTAGTCCATCACGCCCATGTTGCCGCTGCGCAGCGCCTCGGCCATCGCGAGCGGCACCTGCGCCTCGGCCTCGACGACCTTCGCCCGGTTCTCCGCCTGCTTGGCGACGAACTCCTGCTCGTGCGCCACGGCCATCGCGCGGCGCTGTTCGGCCTCGGCTTGGAAGCGGCGCAGGTCCGATGCCGCCTGGTCCGCCTGAAGCTTCGCGCCGATGTTCTCGCCCACGTCGATGTCGGCGATGTCGATGCTGAGAATCTCGAACGCGGTGTTCGCGTCGAGCCCCTTCGCGAGCACGGCCTTGGAGATGTGGTCGGGGTTCTCGAGCACTTCCTTGTGATCGCTCGACGAACCGATGGCCGTCACGATGCCTTCGCCCACGCGGGCAATGATCGTCTCTTCCGTGGCGCCGCCGACGAGCCGCTTGATGTTCGTGCGGACCGTCACGCGGGCCTTCACCTTCAGCTGAATGCCGTTCTTCGCGACGGCGTCAATCGTCGTGCGACCCAGCGACGGGTTCGGCACGTCGATCACGCGCGGGTTCACCGACGTTTGAATGGCTTCGAAAATGTCACGGCCGGCGAGGTCGATCGCCGTCGCGTTCTGCCAGCTGAGGTCGATGCCCGCCTTGTTGGCGGCGATCATCGAGTTGATCACGCGCATCAGGTTGCCGCCCGCAAGGATGTGGCTTTCCATCTCGCCCTGGCTGATGTTCAGGCCGGCCCGCGTCGCCTGAATGCGGGCGCTGACCACGGCCCGGCTGTTGATCTTCCGCAGGCTCATGCCGATCAGGTCGAAGAAGCTGACCTTCGCGCCCGACACCATCGCCTGGATCCATAGGCCGATGAAGTTGAACAGCACGATGAACAGCACTAGCGCGACGATGCCGATGACGATCAACGCGATCCAGAAGATTTCGCCTTCAGCGAGCAGGGGAGTCATGAACGGGGTCCTTTCCGAGAGATGATTCATTTGACCACAGATGAAGGAATTGAGCCATGAATCTCACGAATCGACACGAATGAAATCCAAGCCTCGGCACTTTGTTCGACCGCGATCAACGAAGGTCGGTCGGCACCGGGTCGATCGGCTTCGACGCGACTTGTTCCGATTCGACTTCATTCGTGGTCGTCTGTTTGAGGGAGGGTGCCACGGCATCGGTACTCCGTTGCCGTGGTACGCCTCAAATCGCGGCGCCACTCGAACTTCTCAAGCGTACCACGGCCAGCGAGTACGCAAGCCGTGGCACCCGGAGGTCGGTTGAACTGGTACTTCATGAACTGATTCGTGTTCATTCGTGAGATTCGTGGCTCTCTGATTTTCAGCTGTGCTGCGCATCCGAACTCGATTCGACCACGCGCACGCGGGCGATGCCGTCCGGCGTGATGGTCGTCACTTTCACGGCGACGCCGGAGGCGATCGGGCCGAAGTCGCTGATGACTTGGGCGGTCACGACGCCGAACTCCGCCTCGCCCATCGGTCGCAGCGCGGTGACGGTTCGGCCCAGCGCCGACGACGACCTTCTCATGCTCCACCGGTGGCGTGACGGCCGTCAGCACGATCGCCTTGCCCACCGGCGTCTTCTGCCAGACGCGCACCAGCAGCGTCGCCACGACCGGCCCGAGGATCAGCAGGGCGACCATCGCGCCAAGCCCGATCCATCGGTCCTGCGCGAACGCGACGCCGACCGCGCCGATGCCGCACAAGCCTGCGATCACGCCCAGCACGCCGTGCGAGGGGATCAACGCCTCAGCCACCGCGAACACCGCGGCCAGCACGATCAGGAGGATGAAAATGGTCCAAGGATCCATGGGGATTTTCTTCTGTGGCAGGGGCTACCAGCCCCTGACGTCACCGAACGACTCCTGGGCTGGTAGCCCATGCCACAAACCTACGCCGGCCGCACGACGACGTGCGTGCCGTGCACTTCGACCACCGTCAGCGGCGTTCCGGCACTGACGAAGCCTCGGTCGCTCACCACGTCAACGTTCTGATCGGTCCCTTGGTCGTCGGTGAATCGTGCGGTGCCGCCGGGGCGGAGGTCGGTCAGTGCCGTGCCGGTGGAGTTGAGCGTCGGGAACGCGACGGCCGTGCTCGGCACACCCGGCGCGATGGTCGCCTGCGAACCGCTCGTCGTCTTCAGCACCAGCCGATTGAAGATCGGCATGTCCGGACCGTACCGGCCGACGATCGCCCACAGCGCCAAGCCGCCCACCATGCCGCCGACAAGGCTCGTGAGCGCCGTCCGCAGGCCCGTCGTCGAAAAGCCCGTGAAGGCCGGCAGCGTCGGTGTGACGATCGGCGGCAGGAAGGTCATCAGCAGGCCGCCCAGCAGCAGCACGATGCCCGCGATGCCCGCTACGCCGAAGCCGGGGATGACGAACACTTCCACCGCGATCAGCACGATGCCCATGAGCACGGCGGCCACCTCGTACCACTGCGCGTAGCCGGTCATCAGCGGCACGACCAGCAGCAGGGCGAGGATCACACAGACGGCCGTCTCGGTCACGCCCGTGAAGGGCAGCTTCACCTGGAACACCAGTGCCAGCACGAGCAGGGACACGAGCGCGCTGCGCACGGTCGAGCTCGACAGGAAGCCGATGAACTTCTCGCCGTCCGTGGGCTGGAGGTTGGCGACGATCGTCCACCCGCGCGAGGCCGCGAAATCCTCGGCCGTCGAGAACGTGCCTTGCGACAGGCCGATCTTCGCGGCCAGGTCGTTGCCGGTGGTGAAGATCGTATCGGAGCCATCCAGAGGATCGGGCACGCCGTCGACGCTCGACCACTGCGTGCGGTCGATCAGCTTGATCGACTCGGCGTTGAAGAACCGCTTCTCGCCGGTCGTGTTATGCTTCAGGAAATGGACCTCGCGCGGGCTCTGCACGAACGCGGCAAGCAGGTCTTTCGAGTAGCCGTTGCGGTCGGCGCTGGCCATGAACTCGGCCATCACGGGGCTTTCGGCCTTGGCGCGTTCGGTGTCGCCTTCGATGGCTTGGCCGTCGCCGCGGATGACGCCGCAGTCGCCGAGGATGCTGCTGGGCTCCATCACGATTTCGTCGCAAGCCACAGCCATCATCGAGCCGGCCGAGTAGGCCTTCTCGTCGATGAATGCGACGACGTGGATGTCCTGGCGTTTGATGGTGCGCGCGATGTCGAGGCCGGCGGTGACGAGTCCGCCGTAGCTGTTGATTTGCAGGATGATGACCTGCGCGTCGGCCGCCTTCGCCTGCGCGATGCGCTTCTCCAACTCGGCCTGGTTGTACTCGTCGACCGTGCCCTCGAACCCGATGACGACCGCTTTCGCGCCTGGCCCGGGAGCAGGGCGCAACAAGTGATTGACCGTGCCCGCCGAAGCAGGCGCGGTTGTAGGCGATGTGGTCGGCTGCGCCATCGCGTAGACGCCGAGCATCAGCAGCAGCACCAGCGCAAGACGGATCGCATTCATGTCCGTGCATTGTACGCGGACACGGCCAGTTTGTGCGAGTGATTCGATTAGAAGTCGTGGAGCGGTTTGGAGGGGTGCTGGGAAACAGGATAGATCGAAGAAGATAGAGGATAGCGAAGGCTTGGGGCCTCCAGTCTCTCGCTATTCTCTATCTTCTTCCCTCTTCCCTGTCTTCAGTCCGTAATCCGCAGCCCTGCTTCGCTGGTCATCTTCTGGATCAGCTTGACCTCTTCCTTGCGGTACGGTTTGTGGTTCGAGCGGAAGATCTCGTGGAACCACACATCGGGCTCGCGCTCCACGTACGGGCTCTGCCAGCTGTCCCACGGCAGATGCGTCTGCGTGCGGCCCTGCACGAATCCCCAGTTGTACGCGCCGACGTTACGCTTCCGCAGCACGGGCAGGATGGCCTCGAACGTGCTGCCGATGCCGCGGGCCATGTATTCGGTGCAAAGCATCGGCCGGCCGAAACGGCTGAGCTGATCGATGCGGTGGGTCATGTCGTCCGGCGGGCCGTAGTTGTGGAAGCTGACGACGTCGCTCAGCTCGATTTGCAGGCGCTCGTGGTCTTTCATCGTCTGGTCGCTCGACCAGTCGCCCAGCCAGATGCCGGTGGTGAGCGGCTGCATGGGCCTTGCCTCGCGGGCCCAGTCGTGAGTCTTCTGGAGCAGCGGCATGATGACGCCCGCCTTGCCCGCACCCAGGTCGCGCGGCCCGCGACTTGCGGCGTTGGCGTTGTCGGGCTCGTTCCACAAATCCCACACCTGCACGCGCCGGTCCTGGCCGAACTGGCGCACGGTGTCGACGACGTAGTCGTGCAACTCGTCAAAGCGATGCGGGTGGTTCAGGTAATCGAGGCCCGGCGCCTGAACCCAGCCGCTGTTGTGCACGCCCGGTTCGGGCTCACGCTGCACGCCGAGACGCGGGAACGGGTGCCACACACTGTCGAACAGCACGAGCATCGCGCCGATGCCCGCGCCTTGCAGGACGGACAGGAACTGGTCGACGCGCTTGAAGAAGCCGTTTCGGTCTTCTTGGTAGACGAGGTTGTGCAGGAAGACGCGCACGCTGGTGAAGCCGAGCGATTGAGCGAGCTTGATCTCGCGCTTGATCGTGGGGAGATCGAAGTCGCGCTTCTGCCACATCTCGAGTTGGTTGATCGCGGTGGCCGGCGCGTAGTTGCAGCCGATGATCCACGGGAAGTTGTTGTACCAGTCATTCGCCTGCTGGGCCGACCAGCGCGACGCGGGGCCGGTGAGCTTCGGACGGGCGGGCTTGCCCTTTGCGGGCGCGGACTTGCTCTTTGCAGACGACTTCTTCGATCGCGACTTAGCCATGTCGCTCAGGCTATCGCCACACGGACGGCGATTGAAGAAAGGGATGCCCCGATGCGGCGGAAATCCCGTAAGCGCTCAGCCGAGCGCTTTCGGGAATACGTCCGTGATGTCGAAGTGCACCTGTGACCCGTCCTCACATTGCCACACGTCCAGGTGCCTGCCGGTTTCGGTATGGACGAGCATCTGCGTCGTGGTCTTCTTCGACAGGACACCCAGCACCGCGCGTTCGTCTTCGATCCGGCTGACGACAAACGGTTTTTCCAGCGACCCGTTGCCCGTCCCGCGAATCCCGGCCAGAAAGACCGAGCCGAGCATGCGTTCGACGTCGGCACCGAGCGCGTCGCCTTTGGCGTCGAGGGCTCGTGACGCCAGCACGTGTGCTTCCGGACAGAGCAGCAGCGAGACCGGGGCCGACTGGAACCGCTGCAACGCAACGTCATACTGCTTGGCGTCGATCGCGTCGCGGAGTTGCTGAAGGTCGGTGCCATAGGGCTGCCACGCGGGGTCGCTGACGACGCGCTTCCGCAGAGCCGCATAGGTCGCGGGGCTGGGGTTGCTGAGATAAGCAGTCAACTGCTCGCGCATGTGCACGCTCGGGGCCGCGCGATTGTATGCTCAACTCACCTTCACGGGAACGCCGCCTTTTTTCGCCGACTCGTACAGCGCCACGATGATCGCGACGGCCTTGCGGGCTTCGACGCCGTTGGTGTCGGCGTCCTTACCGGCCGCCCAACTGTCGAGGATGTGCTCGATGTTGAACTGGTGCAGGTCGGTCGGCAGATCGGTCGGGCTGCTGCCGCCGGCGGTGGTCTTGCTGCGCGTGGCGTTGATGCTTTCGATCAGCGCCTTGTCCGCCTCCTGTGCCGCGTCGTCGCCGCGGAAGCGATAGACCTTCAGGCCCGATTCACTCACGGCCATGCCGTCCGATCCGCCGACTTCCACGCGCACCGCGCCGCCGGGGTAGATCGCGGTCGAGCCCATCAGGTGGCCGTACGCGCCGTTCTCGAACACCACCGCGCTGGCCAGCGTGTCTTCGACTTCGATTTCCGGGTGGATGAGTGACGACGCGTACGCGCTCACCTGCTTCACCGGCCCGACGATCCATTGCAGCAGGTCGACGCTATGCACCGACTGGTTCATAATCGCGCCGCCGCCGTCCAGCGCCCACGTGCCGCGCCAGCCGCCGTCGCGGTAGTACTGATCGGTGCGATACCAGGGCGTGTAGCTGCCGCCGAACGTGATCTTCCCGAAGCGCCCCGCGGCGGCCGCGTCTTTGATGGCGCGGTTCGCCTTGTTCCAGCGATTCTGAAAGATGCCCGCGACCCGCACGCCGCGCTTCTGTGCCGTGTCGAGCATGCGATCGATCTTCGGCAGCGTGATCTCGATCGGCTTCTCGACGATGACGTGCTTGCCCGCCTCCATCGCCAGGATGCTCGGGTCGGCATGCGCGCCGCTCGGCGTGGCCACGTGCACCACCTCGATGTCCGGCACCTTGGCGAGCATCTCCTTCTCGTCGGCGAACACCGGCACATGTTGCAGGCCGTGCTTGTCGAGCGATTTCTTCGCCTTCTCCACGTCCAGATCGCAAACGGCCAGCAACTGCGAGCGATGCTGCATCTGTTTGCCGAGGATGCGGACGTGCCAGTCGCCAATGACGCCGACACCGACGATTGCGTGTTTGGTGGTCTTCATGGGTGGTTTCTCGTGGTGCGAAAGAGATTAACCACAGAGGGCACGGAGGCCACGGAGAAGACAGAGAATGCAACGAACGTGGCGGGGTTGAAGGGTAGGAACGAATATCCGGTTGTGTCAGGCCGAACAGAGCTCATCGGCTGCAGGGGCCAAGAGGACACTGAATGACGGAATGCACATGCTCGCGATGTCAGCCGAAGCAGTGGGTTCGGCCGTCTGTGCCCGTCACCCGTTCAAGATTGCCAACAGCTTCTGTACGATCTCGTCCACGTTGGTGTAGTCTTCGGGAATCCTTGAGCCGATTGGCATCGCGGGCAATTCCTTGAACTCATCGAAATCATTGCGTGTAGGGTAGCGACCACGCCATTGAATGTGGACCGTCAAACACCTCAACGTCGTCTCTTCGCTCGCGGCTAGGGTCACCCCGGCGCGCTTCGTTAGTTCAAGGCAGTCGTGCGAATTTAAGTCCTTGAGCTTGCCGTCTTTGACATGGTCTTTGGCCGCCGCGATTATGATTGCGCCTTTGGCATAGTTCTCTATGCTCAATCCAGCTAGCAGCAGGTAGACACCGTGCATGTCGAATTTCAACCTCTGCTCAGCAGCATCGAATGTTCCGTACAGAATGTCGTCGCTCGAAATTCTCCAGTTCGTCAAATGCGTAGTGCGAATCAGGTTTGCCGCTCCCAAGAGACGGTCGCCGCTACGCTTCCAAGAACGGGGGTCCGCGGCGACTGTTTCGAAGCGTTCCCGCGCAACGTGATCCTGCAATACCTTGTTAGCCTGAACTTGTACAGCAGGGTCCAAAGACTCAAAGCCATGCTCGCGTATGTGCTTGAGAATTGTCTCAAGCTTCAGGTCGGGCAGTCGCATTAGTTCCTCACACAGTCAAGAGCCGAGCCCGTATCTTACCGACGGGCGCCTCATCCCCGGACACCTGCAAGAAACTTCGACAATGCAACGGCGGCGGCTTCCGGTTGAGTCTGCAAAAGCAAGTGCGGAGCGGGCATCTCAACGACTTGAGCGACTCGCGCTCGTGCCACGACGTCGTTGGCGTTTCGTCGCCCAACCAGCCGATCGTGAGTTCCGCGCAGGTAAAGGACCGGTACACGGCACGCCGTCAGTTCACCGCAAACGTCGACGTCCAGCACGGCCCGCATGCGATGCGCGAGCACGTGTGCTGAAGTCGCGCCGATCGCCTCGCGCAGCATCTGGCGCAATTCCGGCGTCGCGTACCGGCCCAGCAGCGCCCACGAGCGGGCGAACTCGGGCGTGGCTCGGAAGCAGAACCTGTGCGCGAGGGGCCGAAGGAGCACCGCCGGTACAGGCGACGGATTGCGCACGAAACTGGCGCACAGAATCACACCTCGCAAGTCAGCCGGCGCACGGGCCGCCGCCATCACTGCGAGTGGACCGGAGAACGACTCGCCCAGCAGCACGAAAGGCGAAGGCGTCGGAAGCGCACCCAGCACGCGCGGGAGAAGTTCCTCATACCCAAGCGGCTCGTCAGTGGGATAGCTTACCACGAGCGGCTTAACTCCCGGCGGCAGGTGCGCCAGCAGCGGGCGAAACAGCGTTCCGGTGCCGTCGAGACCAGGAAGCATGACGAGGGTCATTTCAGTCAACCGATACCGTCCGATGAGTGGCGTGCCTCATGATTCATGAACGCTCCCCGGCCGATTTTCCCTCTTGACGGCCACGTGGGTTCGCTTGCCATACTACCGTGTTGGTTTCGCTCTTTGGCATTTCGAATCGGCTGGTGCTCCCTGCGGAACGGAGTGGTCCGAATGTCCCAAAATGTCCCGGATTCAAAAACAGCACGTCAGCACTCCGTTCGGCCCGTAAACGTGCGGCCGGCCGGAAGTTGGGCCGGGGCGGCGGTCATGAATTCGGGGATTCGCCGTCGAATCCGTGGGACACGCAAGTGAACGTTTCCAGCGGGACTGGCGCGAATGTCGAGCCGTCGCGTGACAATCGTCCGTCGGTACACTTCGCCCAACCTTGAAGGAGATCGAATGCGTTTCACGCTCGTGTTGTTTCTGCTCGTCGGCTTGATCGGATGCAAGGCAACCTCGACGACGACGAAGCCGTCGCCCGCACCGGCCGCGACGGCGCCGGCCACGCCCGCCACCGTGATCTGGATCAGCGTCGACGGCCTGCGGCACGACTACCTTGATCGCTTTCATCCGCCCACGCTGTCGCGCCTCGCGCGAAGGGGCGTTCACGAATCGTCAACGGTCGGTGTTTCCGTCGCTCACGTTTCCGAACCACATCGCGCAGATCACCGGCACGACGACCGACCGGCACGGCATCGTCCTGAACGATTTCTACGACACGTCGCTGAAGGAATCGTTCAGCTTCCCGAACCGGCCCGATTTGATCCGCACCGAGCCGATCTGGCTGACGGCCGAGCGACAGGGCGTGCGGACGGCCGTCATCGATTGGCCCGTATCGCAGGCGCAGCGGGGCACGCTTCACGCCAGCTACTTCGGCGACGCGTTCGACAAGGCCGAGACGGACGACCATCGCATGAATCGCGTGCTGGAGATTCTGAAGACCGACCAGAACGTGACGCCGTTGCGGCTGGTCATCAGCTACGTCAGCCATCTCGACACGACCGGCCACCGCGTCGGGCCGGAGTCGAACGACATCGAGAAGGGCTTGCTCGAAACCGACGCGACGATCGGCCGATTCATTGATGCGGCCGTCGAGTGGTTCAAGTCGACGCATCCGACTGGCGAACTGTACATCGTCCTCACCACCGACCACGGCATGGTGCAGGTGCACACGCTGGTGAGCCTGGAACGACTGATCGGCGTGGATCTGGTGAAGGACACGCGCGTCGTGCCGTCAGGGCCGGTCGCGTGCATTTATCTCGATCAGTTGCCCGAGGTCGAGCGCGCCGCGCGGGCGAGAGCGATCGTCGAGAAGTTCTCTGGTGTCGGTTACGCCCGCGCGTGGATGACGAAGGACGTGCCGGCGTCTTACCACTTTGCCGCGCCGGATCGCGTGGGCGACGTGACCGTGCTGCTCGATCCCGGCTACGCGTTCACGAAGGAACGAAACGCCACGACGATGCCGGCTGTCAACGGTCGACGAGGCATGCACGGCTACGACCCGGCCGCATCGGACGACCTGCTCGGCACGGCGATCATCTGGCGCCTGCGGAAGCCCATCGGCGGCGTCGACCTGGGCCCGATCGACAACACGCAATGGCACGCGACGGTCGCGAAATTGCTCGGCATCGAACCGGGGAAGGAGGCGGATCAGCGGGCGATCGTGGCACCCGGCCTCTGAATGCCTCGGCGTGTGCACTGTTTCGCTGAGACACGCACTTGCGAACGTCGCCTGTGTCGCGGGCATCGAACGCAACCCCTAGAGATTTCTCTGTGTCTCTGTGGCCTCAGTGCTTTCCCCCGCTAGCGCTTCACACGCGCTTCCGGAACACCGGCTTCACGCTGCGGCCCACGAGGTGTTCGTTCACGCCGTCTTCCAACGCGTCGCGATACACTTCGGCCGCTTCGCTGAATGCCCACAATGCGTGTTCGAGGTCGCGGTCGGTGAAGGCGTCGTTCGCCACCAGGCTCGGCGCGAGGATGCCGCGCTTTAGGATTTCTTGGAGAAACAGCGTGCGGAATGGCTGGCTCTTGCGGTGCTCGTCGTCTTTGGTGATGTAGAACAGGAGGCTCGGGTGGCCGTCGGCGTAGAGGTATTCGTGGATGCCGAGCGAACGCGTGATGGCGTTGAAGCCGTCGCGGAGTTGTTCGCCGGTGCGGCGGATGTTGCCGATGACGTCGCGCGACTTGTAGACCTCAATCGTCTTCACGCACGCGGCCAGGCTGCTGGTTTCGGCGCCGTTGGTGGTGCTGAGGAGGAAGACGCGGTCACGCTCGGTCTGACGCAGGCCGCCCAACTCCATGAGGTCGCGTCGGCCGGCGAGCGCGGCGATGCTGAAGCCGTTGGCCATCGCCTTGCCCCAGGTGCTGAGGTCGGGCGTGATGCCGTGCAGCGCCTGACCGCCGCCCGTGTGCAGGCGGAAGCCGGCGACGATCTCGTCGAACACCAGCAGCGCGCCGTGCTTAATCGTGAGGTCGCGCACCGCTTGGAGAAAGCCCGGCCGCGGCGCTTCGTCGCGCTCGGCTTCCATGATCACGCACGCGATCCGGTTCGGGTATTTGGCAAAGAGCGCTTCGAGCGACGCGAGATCGTTGTAGCGGAAGCCGACGGTACGCTCTTTCGTGACGTCAAGGATGCCAGCGTCCATGTCGGTCGTGCCGATGAACCAGTCGTCGACGCTGAAGAACGGATGGTCGGAGCAGATGACGACCATGTCGCGCCCGGTCCACGCGCGGGCGAGCTTGACGGCGGCGGTCGTCGCATCCGAGCCGTGCTTGGCGAACTTGATCATGTCCGCGCCGGGGATCATCGACAGCATCGCGTCGGCAGCTTCCATCTCCAGCGCGTGCGGGCGGACGAAGTTCGTCCCACCGGCGGCCGCGCGGAAGGCGGCGTCGACGACGGGCCGGTAGCCGTGGCCGAGTGTTACCGAGCGCACGCCCGAGCCGAACTCGATGAAGCGGTTGCCGTCGAGGTCCCACACGTGGCAGCCTTGCCCGCGGACGATGACCGGGCACATGTTTTCGGGGTACTGGTCGTCCCCTTTGGCGTAGGTGTGGGCCGCGCCTGGAATGACCGCGTGCGCGTGCCGCTGGTGCTCGATCGATCGAGTAAACGTGGTCGGCAAGGGGTACACCGGCGATGGGGCGAGAGCGGTACACATCTTCGATGTCATCGGACTGCTCTCCGCGTCGATTCACCGGACACGGCCTTAGAAACTGGAGCCGGATCTTGACCGCGTGGATTCGGTCGAAGAAAACAGGGTCGTCCGACCGATAACTACTTCGAGCGTCGTGGTCGACGCGCGATTGAACCCCGCACAGGCGACAAGGAGGTCGCGGAGCGCGTGGCTGATATTCTGGACCAATCTGAGGTCGACGCACTCCTTGCCGCGGTCGGGGGTGTCACCGATTCTGCGCCGGCCGCGTCCGACGCGAAGGCCGACCCGTTCGGCGCCGGCTTCGCCATTCTGCCCGGTGGACGGGCGACCGAGATCGAGCACTCCCTCTACGACTTCAAGCGGCCCGAACGCGTCTCCAAAGATCAGATGCGCGCCCTCGAAGCCCTCCACGAAGGCTTCGGGCGGAACTTCGGCGCATCGCTCTCGGGCTACCTGCGGACGATCGTCGAAGTGAGCGTTGCCCACCTGGAACAGCTCACGTACAGCGAGTTTATTCACTCGTTGCCCAACCCGACGTGCTTCAACCTGCTGAAGGCCGAGCAACTGGACGGGCAGATCTGTCTGGAAATCAGCCCGCTCATTATCTACCCGATCATCGATCGCCTGCTGGGCGGCAGCAACGCGGACCTGTTCATCCCGCAGCGTCCGCTCACGCAGATCGAACAGCGCCTGGTCGAGCGCATCACCGACCGTGCGACGACGCACCTGAGTGAAG
The DNA here is from genome assembly GCA_047600945.1 of Tepidisphaeraceae bacterium. Lineage (GTDB taxonomy): Bacteria > Planctomycetota > Phycisphaerae > Tepidisphaerales > Tepidisphaeraceae > JASGKC01. The sequence continues at coordinate 1,999,194 of JASGKC010000001.1, forward strand.
CGTGGAGCGCGCTGACGCCGGTGACGTTCACGATCCAGGATTTCGAGAGCAATCCGCAACTGGTGCAGATCGTGCCGCCGAACGAAACGGTGGTGGTGGTCGGCTTCGAACTGAAGCTGGGCAACCGCGCGGGCACGATGAGCCTGTGCATTCCATACAACGTGATCGAACCGGTGATGGCCAAGCTGACGGCCAACACGTGGCTCACCTACCAGCGTAAGGGCGGCCAAGACGACAACGGCCGGCGTCTGCGGAAGCACGTCGACTCGGCTGACGTGAAGATGCGGGCGGTCCTCGCCCGAACCACGCTGCGAATGAGCGACCTGCTCGGTTTGCAGGTGGGGGACATCATCACGACAGAGAAGCCGGTGAGCGGCGAGGTGACGCTGGAAGTCGAGGGTCGAAACAAGTTCCACGGCACGATCGGCCAGTTCCGCGGCAACAAGGCGATCCGCATCACGCGAGCGACCCGCAGCGCGGTCGAGACGATGCAGCAGGTGCCAGCTCCGGTCGTTGAGCCTCCCGCGCCGTCACCCGCACCGGCGAAGGCGGGGAAGCGGTGAATCCCCGGTGGGCAGTGTGCGGTAATCAGCAGGCAGTCCAGCAGCAATCAGTTCCGAACTTTTTTAGCGATCGCCCGCAGGGCGGTGGTCTTCGCTCACCTCGAACACACACCTGCTCAAGAATCTAACCCGCAACGCCACGCTTCGCCGATGCACCGTTTGTGGCTTCCTACTTCGAGCAGTCTGAAAAGCCTTGGCCGAGCCTGATCGTGGTAATGCCGCTGGTGGCGGTCTACGAACTCGGCACGCGCGGGCTCCTGACTGAGAACGCTGCCGGGCCCGAGCAACTGATCGCCTTCGACTTGCTCCGCCAAGCCTTTTTCATGCTCGGCGCGACCGGCTCGGCCCTGCCCGCGATGACTCTCATCGCTTGCTTGCTCGGCTGGCATCTGGCGCGGAAGGATTCGTGGCGCGTCCAGCCTACAGTGGTGGGGGGCATGGTCTTGGAATCACTGCTCCTTGCGGTTCCGTTGACCTTGTTAGCCATTGCGATGGCACGCACGACGTCCGTGCTGTCAGCTACTTCGGGGACAAACTGGGTGCTGATGTCGATCGGCGCGGGCGTTTACGAGGAACTGATCTTCCGCTTAGTGGGGTTCACGGTGCTTCATGCGATCCTTAAAGATCTCCTGAACCTGCCCTCGTGGATCACCGTAGGAACGATGGTCGCAGGCAGCGCAGCGGCCTTCTCCGCCTACCATGGATTGGGGTCAGAGACGCTCGTTTTGCCATCCTTTGTGTTTAGGATGGTTGCTGGAATCTTGCTCGGTGCGATATTCCTTACTCGCGGCTTTGGCGTAACTGCTCTTAGCCACGTAGCTTACAATCTCATTCTTCTCGGACTGCGTCAGAACGCAGTCATTGGATGAAGATTTTCTTGGGGAACCCGCTTCAATTGCGCTATAATGACCTCCGTTCGAATTGGAGCGGTTGAGTCCGTGAAAGTTCGAACGCTGTCGGCGGACAACGATCGAGGGCCGTCAAGGATGGTGGCTACCATGATCGATGACCTCTCACCGTGGCGTATGCAACTTTGACCGTCCCGGCGGCATGCTGAGGAGGCCAGATGCGTATCCCCCGCATCCGGCGAAAATGCTGAGCCCTGTGGCGCGGCAGCTTCGTCGACTGAAATCGAGCGCTTTGGCTCGATGAAGGAGCGGGAGGAAATCACGGGCTAGGATCGGCCGACGCGATTCTCAGCAAACGACCGTTCGACCTGGAACCTCGAACGGTCGACACCCCGGCGGAAGTTCCGCCGGACGGGCCGGGCCGAACCCCGGAAGTATGTGATTGTTAGAAGAAGGACACCACGCTCTCGTAAGACAGAGCACGGACGCCAATGCCAACCAACCGCACCAAGCAACGTCGCTCCAGCGGTCTGACACTGACGCTCTACCAACGTTTGCTGCACCCGGAGCTGTTCAGCATCCTGGCGCAGGAGCAGGTCTCTCGCCGCGCCTACGACGCCGACATCTGGCTCGTCGAGGGTGGCCACGTTGTCACTTTCACGGTGGGCAAGCACACGCTCTCGGAAGTGATCGTCAACTCCAACAGCCCGGTCACCGATCGGGGCCTGATTCAGACCATCCCGTGTCGTGGCGAGCGCTACCACGAGATGAGCCAGAACGGCATCAAGTACATGATCAGCACGCAGGAAGAGCAGCTGAGCCAGCCGCTCTACGACGCCACGCGGAATGAAATCGCCGCCTACGCCGCCAAGCGTGAACTGATGACCGCCGAAACCCCCGCCACCAGCGACTTCGGCGCGGCCCTGTCGGTGCTCGACATCGAGCGCCGCAGCCACGAACTGCTTGTGCAGTCGTTCCACCTCTTCGACGACGCCCAACTGGTCATCAAGACCCAGGGTATCTTCGAAGTCGAACGCGACTGATCACGAAGTCCTGGGCACATGCAACTTGGGCCCGGGACCTGCAACAAAGTCGTAACCGACACCAGTCGAACAGAGGGACGCCCGCAAGGGCGTCCCTCTTTCGTTGAAGCCTGAATGTCCTTCCGAAGCCGGGCGGGGTCACTTCAGTGCCCTTGCTTGCGAGTGACGGTCAATCCATCGCGAGCATCACCTGGTCGTTCACTTCGAGGTTGATGTCCCGCTTCGGATCGTCCATCAGTTGCAGCAGGTCAATGCGCGTCGTCTCCATCGCGCCTGACTGGAGGTTGCGCCGGACGATGTCGGCGAACTTCGCCTCAGGCTTCGCTCCACCCGCCGCGATGATCGCCTGCCGCAGCGTGATGCGTCGACCGGTCATCGAGTAAACGCCGACCCGCTCGACGTGCCCGCCGATGTAGTATTCGCCTTCGCCTCGCGCCCGCTCGCGCCGGGCGAGTTCAAGATCGAGCGCCTTCACCGATTTCGCGATCTTCGCGTGTTCCGGACTGTCCGCCGACGTGCCTTCGAGCATCACCCGCAGCTGGACGAGTTCGGCCTTCAGCTCTTCGTCGGTCCGCAACACCTGCACGACCGCTTGCGTCGCCGCTTGCGCGATCGGATTCGTTGTGGGCTGCTCTACCGCCGTTGTTGAACTGCGCTGATCGGTCAGTACCGACGCCGCGTCGCCCGACTGCACAACACTCGGCCCGGGGGTCACAGCCCGCTGACGCAGTTCGGCCTCCCGCTCTGCGAGCTTTCGCCTCAGGACATCGAGCTGAGTCTGAATCGACTTGATGCCCGGAAAGTTTGCGCCGCGCTCGGCCTTCATGACTTGCAGCGAAACATCCAGATCGACGATCGTCGAACGCAGCTTGGTGAGCACGGGGTCCGCAATCTCATCGACGTTCTCGAGTCCGAGGTCGCGGATCGCTCCATTGAGCGCGGCCAGCGTCGCCTGTAGTTTGCGAATCTGAGGATGGTTGGGCGACAGCTGGCTCCGCAACTGCTCGAGTTGCTGTTCAAGGTCGCTACGTTGGTCGACCAGACTTGAAAGACGCGGGTTGGAGGGTGCCGTGCGTTCGGTGGTGCGGACGCGCCGCTCGTCCACCTTCGGCGTGACGTTCACGAGCACGATTGCCTTCATCAGCAGGCTGGCGTCTTCGTATGCCTTGGCGATGACCGTTTCGACTTCGTCCGTGGTCATGCCCTCGACTTTGATTGCCTTGAGCATCGGCGTCAGGATGCGTCCGTCGGCCGACACACGCCGCTGCATCGGCGACGCTTGGCCCGCGCCGGCCAGCTCCCATACTTCGATCGACAACTCGTCGCCCGGCTTCACGTGGTAGTCGGCCGTCGGCGCTTGGGTGGGGCGGCGGACGAGTTCGATGTAAGACTCACCTGTCACTGTCACAGAGGCGTCCTTGATCGCCTTCTTCAACGCGGCCGTCGCTTCGAAACCGTCCATGCCGGCGACCTTCACCTTGCCGACGTAAGGCAGCTTGACCGTCCCGTCCACCGCGACTACGCGATGCACGATTGACATCTTGTTCGGCCCGAGGAACTCGTTCAGCTCGACCCGCACGAGGTCGCCCGCACGAAGCTTCGGATCGTCAATGCCGGCCGGCTGCGTCGTGAGGGCGTTGCCCGGGTCGATCGTGATCGAACCCGCGACCACCGTCGTGCCGTCGCTGGTCATGGTAACGCGTCCATCCGGCGAACTGGTGATCGTGACGGCTCCGCCGGTCGGTAGGGTGGTCCCGCCGTGACGTTTCATCGCGGCTGCGTTGGCCTTCTCGATCGCGGCGGCCAGGTTGAACTTCTCGGCCCGCGCGTCGCGCGGCCAAGTGAGCATGATCGACGAGCCCACCTCGGACCGTACCGTCGGTGCGGACACCAACTGCCCGTCGATGATCAGCGCCAGGCGCTGGCCGGTCATCGCGCGGGTGAGGGCTCGCATTTTCTCGCCGCCCGCGTCGGTCAGGCGGACATTAATCAGCACGTTTCCGTCGTCCGCGTTGTCCTGTGAATCGATGTGAAGCAGGTCGGCGTCGTCCACTTCGACTGCCTTGGCGAGCCGGAGCGTCTTCGTGTCGTCGCGTACTTCGAAGACCTTATCGAACGGCTCGCCCGGCTCGGCGTCAGCGGGCAAGACGCGTCGCACGACGAACATCGGGGCGCTGACGGCCGGCGCGTCCGAGTTCGGTTTCGACGTCGGCGGGCTTGCGCTCACCGATCGCGAGTCGACCGAGATCGTCGCCAGAAATGCCAGCGTGACCGTCAGCAGGATCAGCGTGAATCGGCCGCCACTTCGATTCTTCAGCATCGGTTCCTCCAGCAGGTGTTCCAGTCGTTTCCGCAGGCTGCCCGAACGGGCGGCGAGCATGAGACGCGATGACTGCTGCACTTCAGCCAGCGCGAGCAGCGCGCCGGCATAGGTGATGCGGTCGCCGTCCAGCAGCCGGCTGGCGATCTCGTCGCAGCACATCTCACGGTCGGCACGCACGCGTCGGCTCAGCCACCACACGCACGGGTGAAAGAACAACACAGTTTCCAGCAGTGTCTGTAGATGATTGACCAGTGGGTCGAGTCGCTTCACGTGCGCGAGTTCGTGCGCCAGCAGCGCCTCGACCTGCCGCGGTGTGAGTTGCGTGAGCAACGCGGCGGGCCAGAGGATGGCCGGCCGCAGAATGCCGACCACGCACGGCCCCAGCACGCGACGGCAATCGAGGATCGGCACCGCCGCGATCGACAGACGTTCGCACAGACGCGCGCCGACGAAGTGCAGAGCGGGGTCGTCGATCGGTGTCGCCTGGCGACGCAATCGGCTCAGGCTGAGCAGGCCGACCGCGTGCCAGAGCATCAGCAGCGCCACGCCGGCAAGCCACGCCTGCGCGACGATCGGCGGACCGTCGTGGAGCCAATCGAACGAACGGGTCGTGATGACACGGGGCGCAAGTGGCGTCGTATGAACGATCGACACCGGCGCGGGCATGACCGGACTGACGGTCACGCCGGATAGGTCGAGTTTGATGTCGGGCAATTGCTTTGGCGTCGCCGGCCAGAGCAGGGCGGCCGTGATGAGCGGCGCGAGCGCAAGCCCCAGCAGGCCCGACACGCCGATGGCGTAGCGCAAGCGCGGCGAACGTACGAGCGCTAGAACGATTGCGCACAGCACGCCGACGGCGACGCCTTCCCATGCGACGTGCAGCAGCGCCGTGCCTAACCATTCGAGCGTCGTCGTGCCGGCGGGCAGTTGGAACGAAGTCATGATCGGTCCCCTTTCGATTCCTGCTTCTTCAGCAGTTTGCGCAGCGCCTGGAGTTCGTCCGGGCTCGTTTCGGTCGCCGCGAGGGCCTGAAGCAGCAGCTTCTCCTTCGAGCCGCCGAACACGCGGTCGAGCAGGTCGCGGAGCATCCGCTGCTGCGTCTTCTGCTCGGCGTAGGCGGCCCGGTAGACATGGGTGCGCTGCGCATCGTCGCGCTGCACCAAGCCCTTTTCGGTCATGATCTGCAGGAATTTGAGGACGGTGGTGTACGCGAGTTCGCGCCGGGCGGAGAGCGTTTCGAAGACCTCGCGGACGGTGGACGGGCCACGCGTCCAAAGGATCGAGAGAATCTCGGCCTCGGCGTCGGTAGGCAGAGGGATGGGATCAGCCATGCGGCGAATCGTCTACGAAGTGATTCGTAGTGTCAACGAAAAAGTTCGTAGATCGCGGTTGACGGAGAGCGATTGGCGGATGGCACGGAGCTCTAGCGAACGTTAATTGTTGCCAGGCCCAGGAATGCGAGCATGGCGCCGATCAGCCAGAAGCGGACGACCACCGTCGTTTCGCTCCAGCCGAGCTTCTGGAAATGGTGATGGATGGGGGCCATGCGGAAGATACGTCGGCCCTCGCCGTACTTCTTCTTGGTGTATTTGAAGTAGCTAACTTGAATCAGCACGCTGAGGGCTTCGACCACGAAGATCGCGCCGAGCAGGATCAGCAGGATCTCCTGACGAAGCACCAGCGCGATATAGCCGAGCAGGCCGCCCAGCGCGAGCGAGCCGGTGTCGCCCATGAACACTTTGGCCGGGTTGCAGTTGAACCAGAGGAAGCCCAGGCACGCGCCGGCGATGCTGCCGCACACGACCGACATCTGGCCCGCGAACGGGTGATGGTGGTAGAGCAGCGTGGCAGCGATCTTGTCGTCGCCGATGATGAGCGACAGCACCATCAGCACGAATGACACGATCGCGGTCAGACCCGCCGCAAGGCCGTCGAGGCCGTCGGTCAGGTTGACGGCGTTGCTGAAGCCGCTCACCAGCAGCGTTCCGAACAGCACATAAATCCACAGCGGCAACGTGACGAAGTTCTCGCCGAACTTCATGAAGGGGATGTAGAGCCGATGACTCTCGGCCACGTCGCCGCCGTAGCGGTAGGTGAGGAAGGCCAGCACGGCACCGAGGCAAAGCTGGAGGATCAGCTTCTCTTTGCTGCGCAGGCCCTGGCGGTCGGCCGCCTGCTTGCCCAGACCGGCGGCTTCGGCTTCTTTCGCGCGGCGCTGCTTGTGCAGTTTCATCCAGTCGTCCACCGCGCCGATCATCGCAAGAAACAGCGTGCAGCCGATCGCGAGCACGACGTAGAAGTTGCTCACGTCGGCCACCAGTGCGCAGGTCGCGACGATGGCGCCGACGATCAGCACGCCGCCCATCGTGGGCGTGCCGCGCTTGGCGTCCATTGCCTTGTTGATGTCGGCCTGGTCGAACTCGGGGTTGTCGCCGATCTTCTGATGTCGCAGCCACGCGATCACGCGCGGCCCGAGGCCGAGGACGATTACGAACGACGCCATCAACGCGACGACCGTCTGAAACGTGACGAACGTGAACAGTCGAAGAAACCCGAGGCCGTGCGCTTCGAGCCACGCGAGATTTTGACGGATGAGCAGGGCGAGCATGGCGATTTCCGATTGCCGATTTCCCATTGCCCATTGCGGTCCGTGGTGCGCTGCGCCAATCGGAAATGGGAAATGGCCAATCGAAAATGGGCTTACTGAGCGATCCTCATCGTCGGCGCTGCGCTTTTCGAACAGATCGCTTCGGCCACGCGTTCCAGACGCATGCCGCGAGAGGCTTTCACCAGGATCAGGTCGCCGCGATGCACGGTGTGCAGCACGTGCGCGATGGCTTGTTCATTCGCGTCGTCGAACGCGGCGATCCGCTTGGCCGGGAAGCCGTGCGCGAGCGCATCGTCGAACATGAGTTTGCTCTGCTTGCCGATGCAGACGGCATAGTCGATCTCGTCCCGCAGCGCTGCCAGCGTCTGGCCCACCTCGCGGTGGAACCGGTCGCTGCTCGGGCCGAGCTCGCGCATGTCACCCAAAATCGCGATCCGCCGGCCGCGCGCGCCCTTGGGCTCAAGGCTGACGAGCGTATCCAGCGCGGCCTTCATGCTGGCCGGGTTGGCGTTGTACGCGTCGTTGATGAGCGAGTAGTGCGACACGTCCATCTTCTGCAAACGCATTTCCGGCTTGCTGCTGATGGCCAGCGACGCGATCGCATCTTCTTCGTTCACGCCGAACCGTCGTGCCACCGCCAGCGCCGCCAGCGCGTTGCTCGCACTGTGCCGGCCCAGCATGGGCACGAACACGCGTGTGCTGCGATTGTTCAGGCGGAAGCTGGTGCCGTTGTCGTGCAGTTCGATGTCGGTGGCGAACAGGTCGTTCGAGGGCAGGAAGCCGAAGCGGACGACCTTGCCGTCGTAGCCGCGGACGGCTTCGAGCAGTTCGGGGTCGTCGCCGTTGACGACGAGCAGGCCGCCCGGACGGATGCCTTCGATGACGGATGCGTTCTCGCGGCGCACACCGAGCACGTCGCCGAGGAATTCCAGGTGCTCGGCCGAGCAGTTGGTGATGACCGCCACGTCGGGCCGGGCCATCGTCGTAAGGTTGCGGACTTCGCCCGGGTGATTCGTGCCCATTTCGAGCACGAGGTAGTCCTGGTTCGGGTCGGCCGGGAAGATTGTCAGCGGCACGCCGATGTCGTTGTTGAAACTCTTGGGCGAGATGCTGCCGCGCAGTTTGGCCGATAACGCGGCGCTGATGAGGTGCTTGGTGGAGGTCTTGCCGTTCGAACCGACGACGCCGATCACCTTGCAGACGCCCATCTGCCTTCGGACGAACGTCGCGAGCTTGCCGAGCGCTTTACGGGTGTCGTCGACGACGATGAACTTGAGGTTGGGCAGGTTGCCGTCGGGCTCGGTGTCGACGACGGCCGCTACCGCGCCGCCGGCCGCGGCCTGGGCGAGGAACTTGTGGCCGTCGAAGCGTTCGCCGCGCAGGGCGAAGAAGACGCTGCCCGGCTCGATCATGCGGGTGTCGGTGCTGACGGAGCGGACCTGCGTGTGGTCATGCCGCAGATTGAACCCCGCCGCCCGTCCGCCGACGGCATCGCGAAGTTGTGGGAGGGTGAGAGGGTTCATGGGGGAGGGCAGTACTTGTACTGCGTATTTCGTAGGGATTTTCGCAGCGGACTACGCGATACGCAGTACGCTGTACATCGTTCGAGCTTCAATCACGCAACGCGCGGATCGCTTCTTCCACGTCGTCAAAATGCACCTTCTCGCGGCCCACGATCTGGTACTTCTCGTGGCCCTTGCCGGCGATGAGCACCACGTCCTGCTCATCCGCATCCGCGATCGCCCGGGCGATCGCCTTGCGGCGGTCGGCGTCGACGAACACGGGAACGTCTGAGATCTCGCTCGACGTTGCCGTCGTGTCCGACCCAATTGTGCTCACCGCAGGTGGTCTATCGGCTGACGACCCTTCAAGAATGTCATCAATGATCGACTGCGGATTCTCGGTCCGTGGGTTGTCGCTGGTGACGTACACGGCATTGGCCAATTCGCGTGCCACGCGGAACATGCGCGGCCGCTTGGTGCGGTCGCGATCGCCGCCGCAGCCGAAGACGACGCGGAGTTTGCCCTTCGTCAGCGGGCGCAGCGCCGCCAGCACGTTCATCAATGCGTCGTCGGTGTGGGCGTAATCGACGAGGACCGACGCCTTGCCCTTCACCGGCACGCGTTCGAGCCGGCCGGGCGCGCTGCGCGCGTCCGATAGCGCTTCGATCACGCGATGCGCGTCAAGCCCGACCGCTTCGATCGCCAGACAGGCGGCCGTCAGCGCATTCTCGATGTTGTGTCGACCGACGAGCTGCAACTCCACCGCGAACGTCCCGCGCGGCGATTCGAGGATGAAGTTCGTTCCGGTAGCAGACGTCCGAGCGTCTCGCGCGACGTAGTCGGCTTTTACGTCCGGTCGCATGGTGTATCGGACGACGCGGGCGGCCGTGTCGCGGACCATCCGCCTTGACCATTCGCTGTCGGCATTCACCACCGCGACGGCGGTCGCGTCCAGCGCGTCGAACAGCTTCGCCTTCGCGTCGGCGTAGGCGTCCATCGTGCCGTGGAAGTCGAGGTGGTCGCCGGTCAGGTTGGTGAAGCCCGCCCCGACAAACCGCAGCCCGGCCACGCGCTGCTGGGCGAGGGCGTGGGAACTGGCCTCCATCGCGCAGGCGCCGCAGCCGTGATCGTGCATGGTGGCCAGCAGACGCGACAGTTCGACCGCGCCAGGCGTAGTCAGGTTCGACTCGACGGTGTGCAGGCCGTCATCGATTTCGACGGTGCCGATCAGGCCGCATCGGATGCTGGCGGCCTTCAGCAAATGACGAAGCAGGTAAGCGGTGGTCGTCTTGCCGTTGGTGCCGGTGACGCCGAGCAGACGCAGCGCCCGGCTCGGCGCCGCAAAACGCCTCGGCCAGCTTCGCCACCGCGAGGGCGGCGTCGCGCACGACGATGAGCGGCACGGACAGTCCGTCGATCGGCGTCTGCGCGACGACTGCGCTCGCGCCTTTGGCGACGGCATCAAGGGCGTACTTGCCACCGTCATCGGCCGGGCCGGGCCGGGCGACGAAGAGGTCGCCGGGCTTCATGGCGCGCGAATCGTCAGCCACGCCCGCGATGTCGAGGTCGGGTGGGGCGTCCGAGCGGTAGCCGAGATCAGAAAGTCGAAGCAATTCGTCAAGTCGCATCGCCGCTGGACCTCCGATGTCCGGCAAACGGTGTTGTGTGAGGCGCAACGCTCCGCGTCGCAAGTGACGCCTAGCGTCACGTCGAGGGCCGAGTGTATGCGAAAGGGGGCGGATGGCAATGCAAATCGCGTGCGGCAAAGACGTGTGTTTTGCACAATCGATGCACTGACGGACTCAGGCGTGGGTGTCAACCATCGTCGTTAGCGATCGAGTGCTGTGACAGCAATCAGATAGAGGATCAGCAGGCCAACATAGATGAGTGGCATGTACGCCACGCGCCTACCAGCCTGTGGCCGACCTGCGTTCGACAACGTGAAGGCGCAGATGGCACCGATCACATAAGCGACCGGGTAGAGCGTTGAGACCCAGAGAAATCCGCGCCAACCAAACGGCCAGTGGCTCGCGGCAGCTTGAGAAGTCGGTGGCTCAAGTGCTGCCACACTCATGATGTTGGCCGCAAGGCAGGGCGGATACGCTACGAATACGAGCGCGCCGAGAATCAGCGGGCGTGAATGCCAAGGAATTCGGCCGCCTAGTGGCTTCGTGGTGCCTCGATCCTTCCCCATTGGCTCACTCCAGATACACCATCTCCCCCGGCTTAATCGTCAGCTTCGGCTTCTTCGCGACCAGTTCGGCCACCGTCACCGCGTACAGCGGGCTGATTTCGATGATCGCGTCGGGTTCGCCGGCGGTCGTATAGGGCACCTGCACGCCGGCGGCTTTCAGCCACTTGGCGTTGCGGCGGATCTGATCGCGGCGGCTGGTGGCGGGGCTGTCGTTGCCGTCGGCGTTCTTCACGGGGCTGAACTCCTCATCCCGCGCGGTCTCGTAGACGATCGCGTTGTTCGCCAGCGGGATCGCGTCGAAGACGAACTGTTCCAGCTTCACCGCGTTCGGCTTGTCGGGCTTGACGAGGTTTCCCGCCCCGTCCACGAACGGCATCTTCTTGTCGGCCCGATGCCACGGCAGGCTGAGCTTACCGCCCTTGTTGAGGCGTTCGATGAAGCTGACCCGCAGCGCGTGGATCGCGATGCTGCCGGCGTTGAACATCAGCGAGCCGTCGGCATTCGTGCGCTTGGCCAGTTCTTCGGGCAGGTCGGAGTATTCGATGACTTGCAGCTCGCCGTCGCCGATGCAGAAGTTGCCGACCTTCTCCAGCGGGCCGGCCTTGGCGATGGTCTTGCTGCTCATTTCGGAGCCTGACAGGTCGTGCAGGCCAATGAAAAGCGGGTCGATCGTGTGGACGATCGGGTTGTCGACCTGGAAGTAGCTCAGGTGCTCGACGCCGCGTTTCTTCATATCGGCCAGCGCGCCCGACTTATCGATCGCCCGCAGGCTGCCGCCATGCCCGTCGGCGGCGAGCGCGAGGCTGTCCTTGGCGCCGAGCAGAAGCTGGCCGGTCGCGGCGTCGAAGGCGGGGATCATGCCTTGCTGGAAGAAGAACACGTCGTGCGCCGGGTATCCGAAATGGCTGTGCTTGGCGAAGAACGCCCGCGTGGCGGCGTCGTTGGTGTCGCTGGTCATGATGTACCACGGGATGGTCTTGCCCGACGCCTTCGAATGGGCCAGAAGTTGCTCCGCGAACACCTGGAACAGCGGCTTGTTCTTCACGGGCGTGACGGGATATTCGCCCTTGGGCCCGTCGTAGCCGAGCCGCGTGCCTTGCCCGCCGGCCACCAGGAACGCGGCCACCTTGCCTTGCTTCAGCAACTCGTTCCCGCGGGCCAGCGCCTTGGCGTACTGATCCTTGTGGGCGGCGTCTGCGACGCGCGGCAGGATCTGCACCGGCTTGATGTCCTTGGGCAGATGCACTTGCGGCTTCTGCTTCACGTAGTCGTCGCTCAATTCCTTGATGAAGGCCGGGTCGTAAGCGGAAAGCTGGCCGGCGAGTTTGGCCTGGCTGTCGGCGCTGAGTCCGTCGGTGAACTTGAAGACGTGGGTCTGGCCGACGGCCTGATACTTCGAGCGGAGTTCGTTGAGCGTCATGATGCCCGCGATGGTGGCGATGCGTGCCCCGCGCGTCAATCGGGCGAAGGTGTGGCTGATCGCGCGGGTTCGGCGGGTGCCGAGCCACATGTCGCCGGTATTCGATCCTTCGCGTTGTCGCTCATCAAAATACCCATGCCGCAACGCGATCGGCCCTCGCCAGCGACAAACCTGTCGCGTGTGACGATTTGGCACGGCGACGGTTGCCCACCAATGGCACAATTGCCCGTTTCGTACATCGCCCGGAGGACAGAACGGCTCGATCACAGCAAGCGCGACGACGAGGCGGTCGGTCTCGACCGGGCTCGCAGCAGGATTCAGAGGCATGCCATGGTGACGATCCGTCCCGAAACGGTCCGCGATGTCGAATTGATTCACGACGTATTGGTTGAGTGTTTCCCGACGGATGCCGAGGCGAAGCTGGTCGAGGCGCTGCGCGACGCGGGCGTGCTCAAGCTCTCTTTCGTCGCCCACGTAGGCCAGAAGATGGTCGGACATATCGCCTTTAGCCCGGTGACGACCGACGACGGCGCGACCGGCCTGGGCCTCAGCCCGTTGAGTGTGGTGGAGGCGCACCAGCATCAAGGCGTCGGCAGCGAACTGGTGGAGGCCGGCCTGGCGGCGTGTCAGGCTCAGCGCGCCGGCTGGGTGGTCGTGCTTGGCGATCCCCGCTTCTACGGCCGATTCGGCTTCAAACCGGCGATGCAATTCGGCCTGATCGACGAATTCAACGGCGGCGGTGCGTTTCAGGCACTGGAACTCATCCCAGGCAAGCTCCCGCGCGGTGCAGGCGTCGTTCGATACGCACCACAGTTCGCGGAACTCGTCTAGCGGTCCGCAATCTCGCGACCTGCGACGGGCGATCCGCGCCAGCTTTACGACACATTACCCCTGCCGGCCGTCGCGCTCGACCCAGCCGCGGATCGGGACGCTGTGCGCCTTGGGCGCGTACTTCTGAAGTGCGTCATACAGCGACTCGAAGTCGCTCTTGAGCACGTAGGCGTCGGCGCCATCCGCCATCGCGGCCGGTCGATGTACATCCGAAGCGCTGCAAATCACGACCGGAATTCGCTTCTCACCTGCTCGTGGCTGCGATCGGCGCAGCTCTCGCAAGAGCGTCAGGCCATCGATCTCCGGCATATGGACGTCGAGCAGGATCAGGTCAATGTGGCACGCGGCAAGCAACTGCCGCGTGCGCCGTACGCCATCGGCGGTCAGGGCTTCGTGGCCCTCCTCGCGGACTAAGGCAGACATTGTCTCGCGGACCTCACGATGGTCGTCCACGATCAAAACCACGGCCATGTCGCTTTCTCCACTGGCTAAGCAAACATTGTTCGACGACGGCCGGCTGGCGGGCATCAGGGACATTCCTACACCGCGCGAGTTAAGACGATCGCGAAACATACCCGCGTCGAGTACGTCGCGGGACATGAGTTCTACGAACGAAACTCAATGGTTGTGCGTAGATCGACCGATAATGTGATTCATGGACGTGGTGATCATCGGTGCCGGCGGACATGGCCGCGTGGTGCTCGACATCCTTCGCTGTGCGGGACAGCATCGCGTGGTCGGCTTCCTCGACGCCGACCCGGCGCTGGTCGGCTCCGACATTCACGGCGTGCCCGTGCTCGGACCCGTCAATGTTTTGATGCGACTTCGGCAACAGAAGGTCAAAGGCGCCATCGTCGCGATCGGCGACTGCCGAACCCGGAAGGCCTACGCCGCCGAGATTCGCGCGGCCGGTTTGGAAACAGTGAACGCGATCCATCCGAGCGCCGTCGTCAGCGAGCAGGCCGTGCTCGGAAGCAATGTCGTGATTTGCGCCGGCGCGGTCGTCTGCACGGACGCGACGATCGGCGACAGCGTGGTCGTCAACACGGGTGCAGTGGTCGATCACGAGTGTGTGATCGCCGAGGCCGCATTCATCGGGCCCGTGCGCTGCTGGCCGGCCGTGTGAATGTGGGGCCCGAGGCGTTCGTCGGACTCGGCGCGAAAGTCATTCCATGTCGAACAGTCGGCGCAGGCGCGGTCGTGGGCGCCGGCGCCGTCGTCGTCCGCGACGTCCCAGCCGGCGCGAAAGTGATGGGCGTGCCGGCGCGCGAGCGGTGAGGCTGGGCTACGACACGAAGTCACGAAGACGCGAAGAAGTCATTGAAAGGGATGGATCAACCGCATCCATTCGCGCTGAGTCCGACGAAACATCGCAAACCATCTCCCACTCTTCTTCGTGAAGTCTTCGCCCCTTCGTGACTTCGTGTTGTTGCCGGCCTCGCATTTCCCCTGCATCCATCGCACAATTCCGCCACTCTCGTGGCCAAGCCCCGCAACGATTTTCGCGACCGGATGCAGCTGCTCGCGGTGCGCTTCGTCAGCATGGTGATGTACTGCTGGCCCGTTGAGTGGAGCTTGGCCGTCGCGGGGTTCTGCGGCAGCGTGTACTACCAATTGGTCCGTAAGCACCGCGACCGCGCGTTCGAAAACCTGCGCGCTTCATACCCCGAGAAGTCCGATCGTGAGCTGCGCAAAGTCGCTCACGAGAGCATCCGCCAGATGTTCCAGTTCGGCGTCGAGTTCATCTTCACGCCGCGTTTGGTGCGCCTGGAAACGTGGGGCCGGTATGTCGAACTGAGCGAGTTTCGCGAGACACTCGACCTCATGCTTCGAAATCGTCGCGGCCTGATTCTTCTCACCGGCCACTACGGCAACTGGGAAGTGCTCGGCTACGTGCTGGCCACGCTCGGTTTCGCGACCACCAGCGTCGCCCGGCCACTCGATAACCCATACCTTTCTGAATACGTCTTCGGCGTCCGCGAGCGGATGGGGCAGAAGATCGTCGCGAAGAAGGGCATGACCGAGACCGTCACCGAAGCTCTCGCGAACGGTGAGATGGTGGGCTTCACTGCGGATCAGGACGCCGGCAAAAAGGGCCTGTTCGTTGATTTCTTCGGCCGCAAGGCGAGTGCGTACAAGTCGATCGCGCTGCTGGCCATGCAGTACGACATTCCGATCGTCATTGGCAGCGCCCGGCGCATGCGAGGGAAGTATCGCTTCATCTGCGAGACGTCGGACATCATCCGCCCGGAGCAGTGGAAGACGCAGGACGATCCGCTGACGTACATCACGCAGCGGTACACGAGTGCGATCGAGAAGGCCGTGCGGGTCGACCCGTCGCAGTACTTGTGGGTGCATCGAAGGTGGAAGACGAGGCCGAAGGAAGAACTCCGCGCGGCGGCGAAATAGAACGCGCAGCCGTATGCGTCATGCTGAGCGCAGCGAAGCATCTGGCGCCTAGCAACTGTCGATCGACTTCGATGGGCGCCAGACCCTTCGCTTCGCTCAGGGTGACGCATGGAATTTCACACGCCGAGCAGCGCCCGATACATCGGCAGCACGCGCGTCCACGTGTAGTTCGCGTCGACCTCGCGGTATCCGTTCGCAATGATCCGATTCCGCAGCGTTGCGTCGTTGTGCAATCGTTCAATCGATCGCGCCAATTCAGCCGGTGACGCCACTTTCACCAGCAAGGCCGTGCGTTCGTGGTCGACTACGTCGCGGATGCCGAGCACGTCGGTCGCGACGATCGGTACGCCGGCGCTCATCGCTTCGATCAGCACGATGCCGAAGCCTTCAGCGATCGAGGGCAGCACCAGCATGTCGATCTGCGCCAGCGCGGTGTGCGGGCGTGTGACCTTGCCTCGCAGGTGGATGCGGTGTTCCAGACCGCGCTCGCGGATGAGGTCGGTCAGGCGGCGCCGCTCGGCCCCCTCGCCGAAGACTTCGAGCTGGAACTGCTGTGGCAGCAAGGCGATCGCTTCAATCAGGTCGGGAATGCGCTTCACCGGATCGAGCCGGCCCACGAAGCCGACGCGGACGGTGTCGTCGCGCTTGGGCAGCCGGGTAAGCATCGGCTCGCGATACTCGGCCGGATCGAGCGCGTTGGGGATGACGGCCAGCCGTTCCTCCGGCGCGCCCGACCACTCCTGCGCGATCCGCGCCACCGAACTGCTCGGCACGATGATCTTCTCGGCCGCGCTTTGCGCGAACGCTTGCATTTTCCAGTGCCAGCGGGGGTTCGGCTGGCTCGTCTGAATCGACTGGAAATACCGCGTGTCCTGCGTGAACCGGCTGGCCATCGCGGCGATGACGTTCGCGTGCATCAGAAAGCTGACGACCGTGTCGAACCGCCGTTTCTGCACGAACCGCGCGAAGGCCGACACCACCGTCGGCACTTCCCACGTGCGGACGAGGTCGAACTGTCGCACGTTGATGCGCTTCTCGCGCAGTTGCTCCATCACCACGCCGCCCGTCTTGAGCGACGCGACCTCGACATGCACGCCGGCCGACTCGACGAGGCGCCACGACAGTTCGCGCACGACCGTGGGCGTGCCGCCGACTTCGAGGTCGGTGAGGAAGAGAAGGATGCGTCGCTGCGGCATGCTCGAGAGAGGAGTCCGGGTGTCGATCAACGGCCAACGCTCGGCATGTTCCGCGCGAGGCTTCGGTCGGTCAAACGCGATGCGTTTTCATGCGCGCTTGCACGCGCCGACCAGTCCCTCGAATAGCCGCACGTGTGGTGTCTCGCCGGGCTGGCGCTCCGGGTGCCACTGCACCGCGACGAAGAACGGGAAGCTCGTGTCTTCGACCGCCTCGACCACGCCGTCCGGTGCGCGGCCGACGATTCGCAATCCGCGGCCCGGCTTGTTGACGGCCTGCTTGTGCGAGGTGTTCGACTGGAACTCGGTCTGTCCCGTGAGCTGCGCGATGAAGCTCTCGCGTTCGAGCACGACGCCGTGCCGCTTGGCCCATTCTTCGAGCGACGCCCGGCGATGCTCGATCGTGGGCGACAGGCCCAGGTCGGGCAGGAACTGGTGCAACGACCCGCCGCGATGAAGGTTGATGACTTGCAGTCCCCCGCAGATGCCCAGGACTGGCTTGCGACGTTTCTCGACTTCGGCGATCAGTTTGCGTTCGAAGGTTTCGCGATTCGGATCGACGCCGACAGCCTTCGGATGCCGGACTTCGCCGAACGCGGCCGGGTCGTAGTCGTTGCCGCCGGAGAAGACGAAACCGTCGCACAGGTCTGCGTACTGCACAACAAGTTCCGGTGCGTCCGACCGGTAGGGCAGCATCAGCGGCAAGCCGCCAGCGCGTTCGACCGCCAGCGCGTACGTGTGCGGCAGCATGTACTGCGAGTACTCGACGGTGCCATCAGGCAACGCGCGGGAGTTGTGATCGACGGTGATACCAATGACGGGACGACGTGCAGCCATGGGGCGGATGATAGCAGACACAGGGCCACTAACGATCGCGATCCACAACGAATCGGGCCAGTGCTACGAGACGATCGGAACGGGGGCCGAAAGGCGCCACCGCGTCCAATGCCGCATCGAGCTGCTGCCTCGCCAGGGTTCGACTGCCATCAAGGCCGAGCAGCTGCGGGTAGGTGTTCTTGCCGGCGGAGGCGTCCTTGGCGGTGGCCTTGCCGAGCTGCTGCGGCGTGCTGGTGACGTCGAGGACGTCGTCCATGATCTGGAACGCCAAACCGAGGTGCCGGCCGAACCGCGTGGCGGCGTCGAGCATGGCGGCGTCACCTTGGGCGGCGATCACGCCAAGCCGGCAACTGGCGGTCAGCAGGGCGCCCGTCTTCATCGCATGAAGCTCGCGGAGTTGCTCGAGGGGCAGGCGGACGTTTTCACCTTCAATGTCGCGGACCTGCCCGCCGATCATGCCGAGCGGGCCGCTGGCGCGGGCGAGTTCGCGCACGAGCGGTGCGACCAGTGGCACCGGCGCGACGGTGGCGATCAGCTCGAACGCCAGCGTCGTCATTGCGTCGCCCGCGAGGATGGCCAGCGCTTCGCCGAAGACCTTGTGATTGGTGGGCCGGCCGCGGCGGAGGTCGTCGTCGTCCATGGCGGGCAGGTCATCGTGCACGAGGCTGAACGTGTGGACGAGCTCGACCGCGCACGCGGCGGCAAGAACGGCGTCCCGTGCGCTGGCTTTCGCGCCGACGAGGTCAGCCCACTCGAGCACCAGCGTCGGCCGCAGCCGCTTGCCGCCCGCAAACAGGCTGTGATCGATCGACTTGATCAGCTTCTGCGGCGCGCCGAACAAAGTTGCGTTCGAAAACGCTGCAACGCCGACTCCGTCTGGCTGGCGCGGTGCGTGAGGATGTCCAGGACATCGATCGACATCTTCGTCGGCCGATGCTAGTCATTCTCACGTGTGCAGGCCACCGCAACGCGGCGAGGCAAAAGGAATCGATCGCTGCCGATCATCGCCGACGCCGCAGCGCGAGCGCGGCGAGACCCATGCCGCCCAGCATCGCCGGCTCCGGGACGAGCAGCGATTGGGCGAGTGCCCAGTCGCCGTCGAAACTGCCTGTGAGTGTTTGGTTGTAGTTCGAAGCCAGGACCAGCAGGTCGTTGAAGTTGACGTTGCCGTCGTAGTTGTAGTCGCCTTTGAACCACGTACCGGTCCCCGTTGCGCCATAGTTGGAGGCGAGCAGTAGCAGGTCGCTGAAGTTGACGGTCGCGTCGAGGTTGTTGTCGCCCCCGAGCGTGTAACGGACCAGCAGGTCGGTAAGGAGGAACGACTGTCCGAGGAACGTGCCGGGCGCGGCGGCGATGTCTGATGCAAGCACGTAGCCGACAGCCTTGTTGTTGTTGTTGGCCAGAGACGAGCCGATGCCGTTGTTGCCGTTCCACGTACCGCCGCCGCGGCCGGCGGCGAGCAGGGTGCGGACGTCGGCTTGCGTCATGCCGGTGACGATGACGCCATGGTCGGCGATGTCGAATTTGCCGTTGGACGTGAGTGTGATCGTTCCGACACGGCTCGTGCCGAGGTTGCCGCCGCCGGTAGTCAGGCGGACGACGCCGGACGTGCTCGCGTCGACGCTGCCGACGTTGAGTCGGCGGTAGCCGATCGAAGCGCCTGAGCCGACAGCGCGAAGCGTGCCTTCGCCTTCGACGAGACCCAGTTCGCCCGTTGCACCCGCCGCCGCTTCGATCACGCTGCCGACGTCAGTCGAGAGCAGGCCGCTACCTGAGTACACGGCCGTCGTTTCACCCTCGCTCAGACGCAGAATGCCGCCGAACTGGGCAAACATAAGGCCGTTGTTGACGAATCCTGCGGCGTTCGGCAGCAGCACGAGTGGCCGGCCAGCCGTCTCGGCCCAGATGATACCGTTGTTGGTGATTTGCGTTGTCGAGCTGAAGCCGACGTTGCCGGCGCCGCGGATCGAGTGTGTGGCGCCGTTGATGATGTGGTCAGTGCCGCTGTTGGTGTTGGAGTTGTCGTAGAACCAACATTCGAGGCCAGTGGCGTCGTCGTTCAGAACGATTGCCCCGGTGCCGTTCAAGGTCAGAGTCCCGTTGGGCTGTAGGTAAGTGTCGGCGTTGATGGCGTCGAGACGGATGGTTCCGTTGTTGACGATTGTTCCGACGAGGTCGAGTCGGCGACCGTTAGGGATACGGGTGGTGGCGTTGTGAGTCAGGCCATCGTAGATGGCGCGGACTGCCGTACTGCCGACCGTGAATTCACCGGTGCCCGTGCTGGTGAGGGTGCCGCCCACCACGTGGGCGATGTTGTCGACCGTGACGGTCGAGCCGGTCTGCGCTTCGATCGTAGCGCCGGTGTTCGTGAAGAGGTTGCCGACGCCGCTGCCGTTCAGCACCAGGTTGCCGCCGCCGCTGGCGCGGAGCGTTCCGGTGTTGAGGAGGCCCGACGTGTTGGGCGTGAGCGTCAGGGCTGACGCCGCGACGTCGGCGTTAATCAAGCCGTGGTTGGTGATCTGCAACGTGCTGCTGAAGCCGATGTCGCCACGGCCGCGGATGGTGTGCGTCGATGAGTTGATGATGTGGTCACTGACACCGTTGACGTTCGATGCGTCGTAGATCCAGCCGTTGGTGCCGCTGGTGGTGTCGGCGAGTTCGATCGTGCCCGTGCCGTTCAGCGTGACCGTGCCGCTGGGTTGCAGATAGGTGGCGGCGTTGACGGCGTCGAGACGGATGGTTCCGTTGTTGACGATTGTTCCGACGAGGTCGAGTCGGCGACCGTTAGGGATATGGGTGGTGGCGTTGTGAGTCAGGCCATCGTAGATGGCGCGGACTGCCGTACTGCCGACCGTGAATTCACCGGTGCCCGTGCTGGTGAGGGTGCCGCCCACCACGTGGGCGATGTTGTCGACCGTGACGGTCGAGCCGGTCTGCGCTTCGATCGTAGCGCCGGTGTTCGTGAAGAGGTTGCCGACGCCGCTGCCGTTCAGCACCAGGTTGCCGCCGCCGCTGGCGCGGAGCGTTCCGGTGTTGAGGAGGCCCGACGTGTTGGGCGTGAGCGTCAGGGCTGACGCCGCGACGTCGGCGTTAATCAAGCCGTGGTTGGTGATCTGCAACGTGCTGCTGAAGCCGATGTCGCCACGGCCGCGGATGGTGTGCGTCGATGAGTTGATGATGTGGTCACTGACACCGTTGACGTTCGATGCGTCGTAGATCCAGCCGTTGGTGCCGCTGGTGGTGTCGGCGAGTTCGATCGTGCCCGTGCCGTTCAGCGTGACCGTGCCGCTGGGTTGCAGATAGGTGGCGGCGTTGACGGCGTCGATCTGTAGCAGGCCGTTGTTGAGCAGATTGCCGTTGAGGGTGAGTCGCTGGGCGTTGTTGATCGAAACGGAGTCGCCGTTGTCGATGGTGAGGGCGCGGACGTTCGACGCGACGTTCACCAGCACCTGGACGTTTGACGCGTTCGCGTTCACGACCGCATCGGTGCTGGCCGTCGGCACGAGGCCGGTCGACCAGTTGGCGGCGGTGCCCCAGTTGCCGCCTGTCGGACCGACGTAGGTCTGAGCGCGGGCAACGATCGGAATACCTGCGAAGGCGACGGCACAAGCAAGAACGGCAAACCGATGACGGCGCGAAGCAGAATCGTGCATTACGTTCTCCCGTTGATGGAAACCCTGAAAGCCGCTGAAGTGATATGTGTGAACGATCGTTGCGTGGGCTTTGACGGTCGTCAACGAAAAACCGAAGGAATGGTTCGAAAGAACCGTCCTGGGCCACCTGAAGCCGAGCCTCGCACGCCGTTGCCGACGTGCGTAGCCCGTGCTCAGGAAGGAGTCCCGACACCGCGCAGCCGAACG
Organism: Tepidisphaeraceae bacterium; assembly: GCA_047600945.1. GTDB lineage: Bacteria > Planctomycetota > Phycisphaerae > Tepidisphaerales > Tepidisphaeraceae > JASGKC01. Next base: position 2,020,825 of record JASGKC010000001.1, read on the forward strand.
CGGGTGGAACCGAACGGATTCGTCAGCCAGAAACGCGCTTGACCGACAAAGTCATCGAGCGCGCCGACGCCGCAGCATCACGGCGCCGAGTGCGACCGCGCTCCCCAGCACGGTCGGCTCCGGGACGGCCATCGACTGTGCCATCGCCCAATCGCCTTCGAAGCTGCCGGTCAACGGCTGATTGTAGTTGGCGGCCAAGCCCAGCAGGTCATTGAAGTTGACGTTGCCGTCATAGTCGTAGTCACCCTTGTACCACGTGCCCGTGCCGGTGACACCGTAGTTCGACGCGAGGAGTAGCAGGTCGGTGAAGTTCACGATGCCGTCGAGGTTGCAGTCGCCAGCCCAGGTGTAGCGGGCCAGCACGTCGGTCAGCACGAACGACTGGCCGAGGAACGTGCCGGGGGCGGCGGCGATGTCGGAACCGACGACGTAGCCGATCGCCTTCCCGTTGTTGTTCGCCAGCGACGAGCCGATGCCGTTGCCGCCGTTCCACTGTCCTCCATTGCGACCAGCCGCGATCAACGGTCGCACGGCCGCCTGCGTCATGCCGGTGATGACGATGCCGTTGTTGGTCAGGTCGACGCGTCCGCTGTTCGTCAACGTGATCGTGCTCACCTTGCTGGTGCCGGCGCTCAGACCGGGTGTCGCGCCGGTCGTCACGCGGGCGACGCCGGAGTTGGTCGCCTGGAGCGTCGACATGCGGAAGCTCTGGAAGCCCACGTTCGCACTACCGGCCGCGATGAACGTGCCGGTGCCGCTGATCGGCCCCATGTCGCCCGCGGCGCTGTTCCATGTGACGATTTGCGAGGTGCCGGTGACGGTAATCGGGCCCGTGCCGCCAAACGTGCCGCCGAAATCACCCGTCAGGTACACATACGCGCCGTTGGTGGCCGAGAGCGTGCCATTGTTGACGAACCACGGGCCGCCGGCGCTGTTGTTCGGATCGATGTACATGTCGGCGTTGCCGAGCGCGCTGGGCACGACATGGTTGTCGGCGTTGATGGTGCCGTTGTTTGTCACCTTCACGTTGTTGAAAGCGACCACGCCACGAATGGTCGCGCCGGAGGCGATGGTCAGCATGTTCGCGCCGCCATCAATGCGCGTGCCGTTGCCGGTCGTGCCGTACGAACCCCATATCGTTACGCCGCCGCCCAGCGTGACGTTGTTGGCGATGTTCAGGACGGCCGTGTTGCCGCCTGGATTGGTGGAGCGCAGTTCGAGCGTGCCGGGGCCGGTGATGCTGGTGGTGATGTTGAGCGTGGCGGCCCCCGACGCCGTGGCCGGAACGACAAATGTGCTGCCGTTGCTGATGGTCGGCGTGATGAGGTTGCCTGTCGTGCCGGGGCGGACGCGCAGCAGGCCGCCGTTGGTGCTGGTCCAGGTGCCGCCGGTGACTGCGGCGTTGTTGTAGAGTTCGAAGATCGAACCCGCGCCGTCAGACAGGTAGACGGCGCTGGGTCCGCTGACGTAGTCGCCGCCGAAGTCGCCGGTCAGTACGAGCAAGCCTCCGCCACTGGCGCGCATCGTCGCGTTGTTGGTCCACTGTCCGCCGGGTCCGCTGTTGTTCGCATCGAGGTACATCCCGGCGACGTTGTTCGCATCGAACAGGCCATTGTTGATGACGGTGGTGTTGTTGAAGTATGTCACGCCTCGAACAATGGAACCGCTGGCGATCGTGATGGTGTTCGTGCCGCCATCGATGCGGGGGCCGTTGCCGGTGCCGGCGTACGTGCCCAACAGGGTCATGTTGCCCCCGAACGTGGTGGGGCTGGCGACGTTCAAGACGGGCGTATTGCCGCCCGGGTTGGTCGAGCGCAGTTCCAGCGTGCCGCCCGTCCAACTGTTGCGGATGTTGAGGGTTGAGCCAACGGCCGCGGTGGCTTCAACGACGAAGGTCGACGTTCCAGTCAGCGTGGGACTGGTGAGATTGCCGGTCTGGCCGGGGCGGACGCGCAGGACGCCGCCGTTGGTGTTCGACCACGTGCCGCCGGTGACGCTGACGTTGTTGTAAAGTTCGAGGACGGAGCCCGCGCCATCGACGACATACTGGCCCGACGGGCCGCTGACGAAGTCGCCGCCACTGTCGCCGGTGAGGACCATGGTCGCGCCGTTGCGGCGCGCATGGTCGCGTTGTTAACGAACTGCCCGCCCGCGCCGGTGTTGTTCGGATCGAGATACATACCGGTGCCTGGGATGCCGGCGTTGTCGTTGGCGTCGATCAGGCCGTTGTTGGTCACGGTCATGTTGGTCATGTTCAGGACGCCCTGAACGGTGTTGGTGGCGCCGATGGTCAGCAGGTTGGTGCCGCCGGTCATGTTCGCGCCGTAGTGCAGGCCGCTGTAGGTCGCCTTGATCGTGCCGCTGCCGCTGAGCGTGAGGGGGCCGTTCAGGTTCAGCACCGGCTGCGGGCCGTCGATCGTCGCGGCGGCCGACAGCAGCAGGGTGCCGTGGAGCACCAGCGCGCCGTTGGCGTTGAGCGTCGTGCTGCCGGTGTTGCCGACGGTCGGGACAGAGAATGTCGAGCCCGCCGTGATCGTGACCGTGTCACTGATGTTGCCGGTCTGCCCGGGCCGGACGCGGATGACGCCGGTGCCGGTGGTGGAGTACGTGCCGCCACGGACGGCGACGTTGTTGTAGAACTCGGTGATCGATCCATTGCCGATGGCGCTGATGGTGCCGGTGCGATTGTCGAAGTTGCCGTTGTTGTCGCCTGTCAGCACCATCAGGCCACCATTGCTGGAGCGGAGGGTGCTGTTGTTGACGAATAGGTCGGGCGCGCCGTTGTTCGGGTCGAGATACATGCCGCCGCCGACCGCCGCCGCGGCGCTGCTGTTGGCGTCGATGGTGCCGTTGTTGATTACTCGCAGGTTGCGCATCGATCCCGCCCCGCGAACGGTCTGCGATGCGCCGATGGTTAGCGTGGCGCTGCCGTCGATGACTCCCGCGCCCGAGCCGGCGACGTTGCTCCAGTCCATCTGCACGACGCCCGAACCGGCGAGCGTCGTATTCGTGTTGACCGTCAGGTACGACTCGCTCGTGTTGGTGGACAGGTATTGAAGCGTGCCGTTGTTGGTGACGGTTCCGCCCGTGTAGAGGCGAATGTTGTTGCGCAGCTGGAACGTGCTGCCGGCCGTGAGCGTGAAGCCGGTGGCCGTCGCGGTTTGGTTCGCGTCGACGACGATCAGCCCACCGCCGGTGGTGCTGTACGTCCCGCCGGTGACGCTGGCGCTGTTGTACAGCCGCACGACGGAGCCGGCGCCGTTCGCCTGGATCTGCCCGCTGGTGTTGATGAAATCGCCGCCGTTATCGCCGGTGAAGGTGACAAGCCCGCCCGACGTGGCACGGATGGTGCTGTTGTTGATGAACAGGCCCGCTCCGCCGTTATTCGCGTCGAGGTAGAGTTGGCCGCGCGAGTCGTTGGCGTCGAGGATGCCGCCGGCGGCGTTCGTAAAACGGATGTTCCGCAGCGTGCCGACGCCGAAGATGTTCGCGGTGCTGGTAATGGTGCCCGAGCCCGGCCCCTGGATCACGCCAGCGACCGGCGAGCCGGTCTGGAAGTTGAAGTCGATCGTCCCGGTGAGCGTCGAGGTCGCGCTCTGGAAGTTCAGGAACGATTCGCTCGTCGTGCACAGGAACTTGAACGTCCCGTTGAACGCGGCGGCCTGCGCGAGGTTGAGCGTGGAGTTGTTGTTGAGGATCGCGCTGTCGCCTCCGTCGATGGTGAGCTGGGACGCGTTGCTGGTGTAGTTGGCCGGGATCTGCACGCCGCTGACGACGCCGGCGTTGCCGTCGATGACGGCGAGGTCGCCGATGCCGGGGACGCCGTTGTTCCAGGCGGTCGGGTCGTTCCACAACTTGCCGGAGCCGGCGGCGTAGGTCGTCGTGAGGGCACGGGCCTCCGAGCTCATGAGTCCGGCGTTGGCGAGAACGGTCGTGATTGTCGCGAGCAGTACCCGTCGACGGCGGCCGGCCGATCGATCCAAACGCATCGTGCGCGCATTCGTAAGCATTGTTTCCTCCGGAAGAACCATTGGGTGAATTCGAGTTCAGACGGTTGTGAGAGACATGCCCAGCGAGCGATCTTTTAGAACCCGTTCAGCGAGACGCACCAATACGCACGTTGGCGTAGATCGCGACAAAACCAGAGATTTCTTGTCGGCGTGCGCCGACGCATGTAACTTCCGAGCCGATCGAGACTCTGCGTGCGCAGTGATGCGTTCGAAGTGCTCGGCGCATGTCGGGGCCGTAGCTGGGAAACATTCATCATGGCCAAGCTCTCGGAGCGGGATTACCTGTTGCTCCTGTCCAGCGTCCGCCAATTGACGGATGCGGCCATGGGGTCGTCGTCGGACTTGTTGCGGGGGATGCTGAAGATCGTGAAGCGGCTCGTGCCGTGCGAGCACCTGACGTACAATGAGTTGCCCGTCGTCCCGAGCGGTCGGCCGTTCTCGGTGTTCGACAATGTCGATGCCGAACGGGCGTCGGCGACGCGGATGCCGGCCTTCGCGCAGTACCTGCATCAGCACCCGATCGCCCGGCGTCAGCAGGCGATGCCGCGTTCGCGGGCGATTACCAAGATCAGCGACTACCTGCCCGATCTGCGGTTTCGTCGGCTCGCGATCTACGCCGATTGCTACCGGCACCTCGACACCGACTACCAGATGGTCATGCCCTTTGTGACCGACGGGCCGCACATCGTGGGCCTGGCGTTCTGCCGGAAGGGCAGCGACTTCGACGAGCGGGATCGCAGGGTTCTCACGCTGCTGTCGCCTCACTTGACGCAGCTTCACACGCTGGCCAACCGACGCGAATCGGCCCGAAGTCTGACGGCCGGTCCGGATCCGCTGAACGAGTCCGCCGACGAAGACGACTTGCGAGATCGCCTCATCCGCGACACCCGGACCACGGGCGAGCCCCTCACCACCCGCGAGGCCGACGTGCTGCTGTGGGTCGTGCGCGGCAAGACCAACCCCGAGATCGGGATGATCCTGGGCATCAGCCCGCGCACGGTGCAGAAGCACCTGGAGCACATCTTCCTGAAGCTGAACGTCGAGGGCCGGGCCGCGTGCATCGTGCAGGTGCTCGACGCGCTGCGGTGAGGCCCAACGATCTTGACGCTCTCGTGTCACGAACGATCATGCGACGACCGTGCTCGCGCGGGGCCACGATTTCTCATTTCGCTACGGGTGACTTCGTTAGGAAAGATTCGGATCGACGCTTGCGGCCAAAAGGATCGTCCGGATGAGTAACAACACCGACAGCACATCTTCTTCCACCGGCGACCTCTTCCCCGTCGTCTACCAGCAGTTACGCGACTTGGCACACGCGAAGATGAACCGCGAACCCTCAGGCCACACGCTACAGACGACGGCCCTGGTCCATGAGGTCTACCTGCGGCTCAGCAAGGACGGCAAAGGGGAGTGGCAAAACCCCGGCCACTTCTTCGCGGCGGCGGCGGAGGCGATGCGGCGGATTTTGGTCGAACGCGCGCGACGCCACCACTCGCTCAAGCGGGGCGGTGGACGGGACCGTGTCGATCTCGAATTCGTCGACGCCGCCGAGGAAACCACCGACCCTGACGCCATGCTCGCCCTCGATCAGGCGATCAGCGAACTGAAAGAGTTCGACGAACGACTCAGCCAGGTGGTGATGCTCCGCTACTTCAGCGGTTTGAGCGTGGAAGAAACCGCGGCGGCCATGCAGACCTCACCGCGGACGGTGAAGCGGGATTGGTCGGTCGCCCGGGCTTGGCTGGCGCGGAAGCTCGGCGAAGCCGTTGAGGAATAACGACGACTTGAGGATCGCCATGAAGAGCGGCAGACAACGTCGTGCTGAGATCGATTCACAACGTCTGCAAAAGCGTGTCGCCAGCTCGCAGTTGCCGCCACGTCGCGTTCGCGCTCGCGGTGGCTTGGCTGTGAACTTCGAGGCCTTAAAGAGAAACTCTAGCTACGATTGGCCCGAATTCATGCGGCTACGCTTCTATGAAGATCAGCCGTTTACATGCGTGGACTGCGGCAAGCACGAAGTCTGGTCGGCGGCTCAGCAGAAGTGGTGGTACGAAGTCGCGAAGGGCGATGTCTGGACGGTCGCTCAACGCTGCCGGCTGTGCCGCCGACGCGAACGCGAACGCAAAAACGAGGCGAGAAGCGTGCATCTCGAAGGCCTCGCGCGGAAGGCAGAGAAGAAGCCATCCTGATGGCCTGTTTCCTTCGAGTCGGGCGCTCTGTCGCGGTCATTCGTGCCATTCGTGGCCTCTTGGCTATGCTGCCGACGCATATTCGTCTGACGCATGCCCTCTCTCGACTGGTCCAAGCTCAAAGAGATCGTCGCCGACTCGCTCGAGCAGCCGCCGGGGATGCGGGCGGCGTTTATCGAGCAGGCCTGCGCCGGGAACGCCGAAATGAAGACGGAGGCGCTCGCCCTCGTGCGGGCGGCCGACGATTCGACCGGCGTCATCGACCCGCGTACCGACGCCTGGCTCGGTCTCGGCGGCCCCGACCTGCTCGGCCTGGGTGGTCAGAAGATTGGCCGGTATCGCTTGCAGACGCTCATCGCCGAAGGCGCCATGGCAGCCGTCTATCGCGCGGAGCAGCCCGCCCTCCAACGTGTCGTCGCGCTGAAGCTCTTTCGCACCTCGCTGCCGCTCGTCGACGCCAGTAAACGCTTCCAGCGCGAATCGCAGGCGCTCGCTCGGCTCAAGCATCCGAACATCGCGCAGATCTACGAAGCGGGTCTGCACCGCACCGACAACGCAGCCGCCGATGACGCGCAGGCGCTGCCGTTCATTGCGATGGAACTCGTCGACGGCCCGCCGCTGACGCAGTACGCGGACGAGCACCGCGTCGACCGGCGCGGCGCATCGGGCTGATAATCAAGGTCGCCGACGCCGTGCAGGCGGCGCATTCGCACGCGATCATCCACTGCGACCTGAAGCCGGCGAATGTGATCGTGGATGCTGCGACGGGCGAGCCGAAGGTGCTCGATTTCGGCATCGCCCGCATCGCGACCGACGACAGCACCACTTGGCAAACGACGGCCGGCGTGCTACTCGGCACGCCCGGTTACATGAGCCCCGAACAAGCGTCGGCCAACAATCGCGACCTCGACGTCCGTTCGGATGTGTACGCGCTCGGTGTCATGCTGTTCGAGCTACTCACCGGCCAGATGCCGCTCGATTTACAGGGACTGACGATTCACGAGACGCTGCGCCGAATCGAGGAGAGTAACTCCAAACGGCTCGCGTCGATTGATCCGACGCTCGATGGTGATCTGGACGTCATCTGCGACAAGGCCATGTCGCGCGACAAGCAGGACCGTTACGCGACGGCGGCTGCGTTCGCGGACGATCTGCGCCGATACTTGTCCGAGCAGCCAATTCTGGCGCAACCACCGAGCACGTGGTACGTCGCCTGTAAATTCGCCCGTCGGAACCGGGGCAAGCTCATCGTTGCCGGCGCGTTGCTCGGGACGCTGGTGGCCGGCGTGATTGCGTCCACGATTGGGTTCGTCCGTGCCGAGCAGCAGCGCAAGCTTGCCGCCAGCGAGCGGGACCGTGCCGAGGCACAGACGCTCGTCGCGACAGAGCAGCGCGATCGCGCCGAGGAACTCCGTCGACTTGCCGAAGCTGCCAGCACGCGGAGCCAGCGCGTGAGCGCATTCCTGAAAGAGCTGCTGGAGAGTCCGGACCCATCGCGTTCCGGGAAGGACGTCACGGTGCTCGACACGATCCGGCGCATGGAGCCCCAAATCGCCGAGCGTTTCCACGACAGTCCGACTGCCGAGGCGGAGGTGCGGCTGGCGATCGCTCAGACGTTGTTTGAACTGGGCGACTATCACTTGGCGCGCAAGCAGTACGAGCGCGGCATCGAACTGCTGACCACTCTGCAAGGCCCGCTCGCCCGGCCCACGCTGCGGGCACGGACGGCGCTGGTGGAGGTGGCCCGCTGGCAGAATCGGCCCGTGGAGGCGAAGGAACTGGTCGATCAGTTGCTGATCGACGCAAAAACGACGCTCAGCCCCGAAGATCCCGACCTGCTGCCGATCTTCGGTGCACAGGCCGGCGTGCTGCGTGATCTGGAACGCTGGAACGATGCGATCGACGCCTACAAGCGGCTCATCGAGACGCGCACCAAAGTCGACGGCCCGCAGGGCGAAGGCACGCTGACGGCGATGAGCAATCTCGCCGAAGTGTACATGAGCGTCGAGCGGTACGACGAGGCGGGTAAGCTACTGGCCGACGTGATTGCCGGCATCAAGGCGACCGCCGGCGAGCGGAGCCCGCGGCTGCTCGTGCCGGAGTTCAACCTGGCCCAGAACATCCACTGGTCGGGCAGGCATGCCGAGGCGCTGCCGCTGCTCGAGAAGTGCCTTCACAACGCGACGGCCACGCTGGGCGAGGCGCACGATCACACGATGATCGTCCGCAAGTCGATCGTCGAATGCCTGTCGGCGCTCGGCCGGCATGAGGAAGCCCTTAAGCAGTGTGAAGAGGCGCTCACCGTCGCGCGACGCGCGTTCGGCGACACATCCGAGCGCACGCTGATGTTGCTGAACACCAAGGCAACTATCCTGCTTCGCCTTGAGCGTCCGGCCGAAGCGGTGGAGATTCTTCGGCCGCTCGTGCAGGCGCTCGACGCCACGCAGGCTCAGGCGCAGACGCGGTCGTCGACGCGGCGCAATCTCGCCACCGCGCTGGGCGACGCGGGGCAACTCGATGAATCGCTACGCGAGTTGAACGCCATCCATGACGAGTTCGACGTCAAGGAACCGGCCAGCTACGGCGCGTGTCTGACGCTCAATGCGCGGGCGCAGACGCTCTACATGCTCGATCGCTACGACGAGGCCGAGCACGACATGCGGCAGGCGGTCGAGGGCTTCACGAAGGCGAACTCCTCCTTCGAGGCGGCACTGTCCCGGCGCGGGCTGGCGCGGATTTTGGTCAAGCAGAAGCGGTTCGACGAGGCAGAACGCGAGTTGCTGCAAGCGGCCGAGGTATTGAAGGGAAGTCCCGATTCGGTCGTCGCGCGCAAGACGGCGCAGGCGTTCGTGGCGCTCTACGACGCGTGGGGCAAGCCCGACCGCGCCGATCCGTACCGCTCGGCTGCGACAACACGCCCTGCGACACGGCCGCACTGACGTCGTCCGATGCTCACGCACGCCCACGGATGGCTCTCCGCGGGCGTTGTCTGTGCAAATCCTTCCGGAGAGTCGCTTGCGACAACGTGTCGGGTCGCGGTCCGGTCCTTCCGTGTGGGCGGTCTTTGGATATAGTCCAACGCTCACCATGAGCACACTTGCCGCCCACGCCGGTTCTGCCGAGAAGAAGGAAGGTCTGCTGGCCAGGAATCATTTCCTGCTGCGCCGGCTGCACTCGTTTACGGGCATTATGTTCGGGATGTACCTGTTCGTGCACCTGACCGTGAATGCCACGCTGGTCGAAGGTGTCCGCCACGGCGACAACCTTAGCAACAGCGTCTTTCAGGGCCTGGTGAACTACATCCACAGCCTGCCGTTCTTGGTGATGGTGGAGACGGCATTCATCTACCTGCCGATCGCGTACCACACGTTTTACGGCTTCTACATCATCTACACGGGCCAGCCGAACGTGGGCCGGTACGGCTACACGCGGAACTGGCTGTACATCTTCCAGCGCGTGACGGCCGTCGTGTTGACGTTCTTTATCCTGTTCCATGTGCTGACCTTCAAGGGCGTTTTCGGCGAAGGCTCGGCGGTGCTGCAAGCGCTGACGTTCAAGCCCGGTGCCGCGACGGCCTCGACGATCATTCACTTGAACTACGCCTGGTGGATCTGGGCGGTCATCTATCCGCTCGGCGTGCTCGCGGCCGCGTTCCACACCGCCAACGGCTTCTACGCCGCCGCCATCACCTGGGGCCTGACGGTTTCCGCCAAAGCCCAGAAGCGCTGGGGCGGCCTGTGCGTGCTGATCTGCCTGTTCCTCTTCGCGGGCGGCATGACGGCGCTCGTCGCGGGCGTGAAGAACGCGAACGTGGTGAAGAACAGCGCCCCGACGGTCGTGGTTGAGCACCACTGATCCTCCGTTCAACGAGAAGTTTCCAGAGCCCCGGATGGACATCCGGGGCTTTTTCGTTCGATGAGCGCGTTCGGATTACCGTGCGTCGGGCGACTCGCGCGTCAGGACGAAGTCCGCGCTCGGGACGGCCGCGTGGAACGCGACGCTTGTCGGGTTCAGGTACTCCGTCAGCACATCGGGCCCGAGCCGCACCGATCCCGTGACTGCGTAATCGATCGGCGGCGCGTCCGCGATCGCCAAGCCGTCGTCGTCGCCCATCGGCTCGTCGGAGCGGAACACCCACACGCGATCGGCCTGTCCGCGCGAGAGCAGTTGTCGCACCAGCGTCGGACCTGGCTCGATCAACAGATGGGCGACGCGCTTGCGGGCGTACAGGTCGCGCAACACGTCATCGAAGCTGAAGCGACCCGGGCCGGGCCGATCGGGCGTCTCGTGGGTGGGCAGGGCGACGACCTCGACGCCCTCATCCCGCAGCAGGTCGACCTTCGTATGATGCTCGATCGCGGCGACGTCGCAGGTGTAGACGATGGTCGGCACGTCGTCGGCCGTCGACATCAGCTTCGCGTGCGGCGGGAAAGCCAGCGTGTTCGACAGCACCACGCGGATCGGCAGCCGCATCGGCGGGGCGTGACGCACCGTCAGCGACGGGTCGTCGTTCACCACCGTGTTCGTCCCGACGGCGATCGCATCGCACCGCGACCGCAGCGCGTGCACGGCGTGGTCGGCTTTATCGCCCGTGATCTTGACGGGATCCCCGAACGCTCCGGCCACCTTGCCGTCGGACGTCTGCGCCCACTTCATCGTGACATACGGGCGACGATGGTTCAGGCCGAGCGTGAAGGGGGAGATGAGCTGGCGGAAGCGGGCGGAACTACAGTCCTCCCCCCTTGAGGGGGAGGGTTGGGTAGGGGGGCGGGGCACCGGTTCGAGACGCGTCGAGTGAGCAAACGTGTCAACCTTTGAAGCGACCCCTCCCCCGGCCCCTCCCTCAAGGGGAGGGGAGTCAGGCAACTCCTCCACCTCAATCCCCGCCGCGCGGAGCATCGCGACGCCGTTGCCGTTGACGTCCGGGTTCGGATCGAGGCACCCGATCACCACGTGGGCCACCTTCGCCGCGATCAGGCGGGGGGCGCAGGGCGGCGTCTTCTTGTTCGTGTGACAGCACGGTTCGAGCGTGACGTACGCGGTCGCTCCCTCGGGCGAGTTCCCGCGCACGGCACAGTCGGCCAGTGCTGTCGGCTCGGCGTGGGACTGGCCATACGCGAGGTGCCAGCCCTCGCCGATCGTTTGGCCGTTTTTCTGGAGGACGCAGCCGACCATCGGGTTCGGCTCGACCTTCCCGCGGCCGTTCATGGCGATCCGCTCGGCCCGCAGCAGCATCCGGATGTCGTGGTCGCTGAGCATTTGAGTCGATAGTGTAATCGGGCCGCCCGCGTCGGGGACTCTCTCTGCGCGATTTCACGCAAGGGCGACGCCTTGGGCGGTTCGTTTAAATGGGAGGACACCTTGAACCAGTTTCAATTGCAGCAAATGGAAGGCCGCACCTTGCTGGCGGCGTCGATGATCGATGGCGTCCTGATGGTCGCGGGCGGCGCGGGTCCGGACACGATTCAAGTCGAGGCAACGGTTACGCGGGGCTCGCTGCTGGTGTATGCGCAGTCGTACTCCATTCGGTACGACGTTCGGCTGAACGGTCGATCGGTCTGGACGCGCTCGATCGACTTCGACGGACAACACAATGCTCGGCCTGGATCGGAGCCGATCCCTCGGCTGTATGTCGACGGGCTGGGTGGCGATGACGTCCTGGACGTCTCGGCCTACCCCGGCTCGGCGACGGTCGTGGGCGGGGCAGGTAATGATCGAATCCACGGGTCGCCATACGAATCCAGCGCGGTGCTCGGCGGGCGCGGAAACGACACCCTGAGCGGCAGCGTTGTCGGCGGGACTTACTACGATGGCGGCCCGGGTGACGACACCATCACCTGGCAGCCCGGCGACATCGTGCACGGCGGCACCGGGCACGATCGCGCGGAAGGGCCGTTGGGGCGCGACGACATTCCACCCACGATGTTCGGCAGTGGCGTCGAGGACGTGCAGCAGCAGTCGTCGGTCCATACGAACAACTATCCGAATTTCGGCGGCCCCAATTACTATCCGGCGAACTCGGTGCAGCTTCGCCGCGGCCAGCACGGCGGTGTCGATGCGGTCGTATCGCAATATGGCAGCATCCGTTCAGCGTTTCGTTCATTCAGCCGGGGCCGTTCGACTTGGATGTGCGGCTGAAGACGACGCCCCTGTTCGATCAGACGTTCGAGTCGTTTGACCAACTGACATCCGTGACGGTGCGTCTGCCGAGCCGGCTTGCCGAACGCCGGCTCAGCTTGGCGGACCAGCCGACCTTCATCTATCCGCTCGAGGACCTGCGAGGCGTCGCAGAGCGGCTGGTCGAGGTCCAAAGGTCGGAGGTGCCCGTGGCCATTCGCTCCGCGAGCGGCGGCCGGTTGAGCGTCCGGGTGGCGAGCGCCGGAGTCCGCGCCGTGCTCGGTGAACCCACCCGCGATGGAATCGGCGTCGATGTGCCATTGCTGTTCGTGCTGGAGCCGCGAACCGGGATCGGCTCGGACCAGTACGACATCTCGGCCGATCTCGGCACCGCCAGTTCGGGCGCGACATGGGTGCGGTTGATAGCAAACGCGGGAGTAACGATCGCAAAGCAGATGCGGCCCGGCCCGCACGCGTGAACAACTGGGAGGACACGATGAACCAAATGGCAATGAACGAACTCGAACGACGAACCCTGCTGGCCGCTTCGGTGGTCAACGGCATCCTGATGGTCGCAGGCACGGAGGGGCGGGACGTCATCGAGGTCACGCTCACGCCGATCCCCGCCGAGGCCGGCAGCGGCGCGATTTCGACCGATGTGCTGGTGGAACTGCACATGAACGGGCGCGTCGCGTGGTCGCTCAAGACCACGGGCGGCTACATCATCGACGCCGGCCGTAGCTATGAGGTGCCGCCGATCTATGTGGCCGCGCTGGGTGGCAACGACGACATCGATCTGCGCGACTACGTCGCGTCCGCCACCGTGCTGGGCGGGGCCGGGAACGACACGATCCGCACCGCCGAGCGCAACGACACCATCGTCGGCGGGGCCGGCAACGACTGGATCGACTCCGGTAACGGCGACGACTTCGTCGATGGCGGAAAGGGGGACGACTACTTCATCTTCCGCCGCGGCGTCGCGTCGGGCGAAGGAAGCTTCCGACTCAACCAGTCCGTCATCCACGGCGGGGCCGGCAACGACCGCGCGGTGGGCGACGACAATAACGCGTTCCTCTTCGGCTCCGGCGTCGAATTCGTCGGCAAGCCCGACGCCACCATCGACGCCGACGGCAAGCCGACCGGCGCCATCAAGTGGACCGCGCCCTCGGTGCAATTCGCCAAGGGGAAAGCGGTTGTCACGCTGCATCAGAAGCTCAGCGCAGAACTGACTCGAACCTACTTGGGGCAGATCGCGTCGACGAGCGCGCCCGATTACGTCGCATACGCGCTGTCGGATCGTTTGTTCGGTTCGGGCAAGGTGCAGACGATCAAGACCGATCCGCTGCCGACAGAAGGGTTGCTGTACATCCTTCACAATGTCGACGGGACGCAGACAAGCGAATGCCGTGACATTGAGGCCATGGCCGGCCACTACGAACTGCCGACGACGCTGAACTCAAACTTTAAGCCGGTAACGCTGACGACATCGCGCTCGGGCGGGCACGTGTTCGCTAACGTGACGGTTTCGCTGCCCGACAGCGGCAGCTTGGCGTTGTTGAGCGATCCCGTCCGCGCGGGCGACGCCCTCGTGCTCGATCTGTTCCTGCTCGAACGTCCCGGTCCCCATTTCATGGCCGTTACCGGTGCGACGTTCAAGGTCGATCTCGGGGCGATCGGGAATCTCCCTGCGCAGGTCCGCGTGCGCGGCGACGACGGGCGCGTGTTCAGCGCCAAACTCGTCCGCGGACCCCGCGGCTGATCCCCCGCGCCGCCACGCTGCGGCGCAGCCGCTGGTTTGGTTTGGGCATGTTCACGTTGGGACGTAGCGGGAATCAGTTCCCTCTCCCGCCTGGAGAGGGTTAGGGTGAGGGAGGAGTTGCGTGCGACTCCCGTTGTTCGCCCTCACCCCGACCCGCGACGCTTCGCGGCCTCCCGATAGGAGAGGCGTGCATGCGAAAACGCAAAACGACTACGCCTCCGCGCGCGTCGCTTCGGGCTTCTTCTCCGGCAGCAGATTCCGCAGCAGCAGCACGGCCACGCCGCAGCAGAGCAGGACGTCGGCCACGTTGAAGATGTACGGGAACACCAGCCGCGGGCCGGTGCCGGGGTAGTTGCCGAGGTTCCACGTGCCGGGCCAGCTCGTCGTCGGCAGCAGGAACAGGAAGTCGCGCACGTAGTTGTACGCGACCCGGTCGATCATGTTCCCCAGCACGCCCGCCAGCAGCAGGCCCAGCAGGACCTGCTCCAACTTCGATCGCGACTTGCCGAACAGGAACGCGAGAAAGACTGTCGCCAGCACCGACACGGCCACGAACACCAGTTGCTTTCCTTGGCCGATGCCGAAGACCGCGCCTTCGTTCACGGTTGCGCGCAAGTGCAGCACGTACGGGATCGCATGGACTTCACGTGTGTCCGCGCCGAACGCGAACCAGCGGCCGTCGAACTGCTCCACGCGGCTCGCGAGCTTCCATGGCGAATCGAACGCCAGCCACTTTGAACCAAGATCCAGTGCTAGGCCCACAACCGTGGCGCCAACGAACAGCGAGAGAGCGAGTGCGGAACGAAAGGGAGACGGCATCGCTCAACAGGATAGAGGATCGGCGATAGAAGATCGAAGAGCGCAGCGGCGCTCTCTCCTCTTTCTTCTAACTCGAATTTCGTGTTGGCGAATCACCGCCGGAACGGCATCTGGCGGCGTTCGAGGGCGCGCTGGTGTTCGATGCTGTAGCGCGACCACGGCACGGCTTCCAGGCGGGCGCGGCTGATCGGCAGGCCGGTGCCTTCGCAGATGCCGTAGCTGCCGTTCTGGATCTTGGCCAGCGCGTCGTTGATGTCGCGGAGCAGCACGCGGTCCTTCTCGACCAGTGTCAGCGTGAACTCCTGCTCGTACGCGTCCGTGCCTTGGTCGGCCATGTGGACGGGCAGGGTGGACAGGTCGCTGGTGCTCTTGCTGAGGGCTTCGCGTTCCATGCTGTGCATGTCGCCGAGCAGTTCGCGGCGCTTGTTCAGCAGGGCTTCGCGGAAGACCTCGAGGTCACGATCGTTGAAGTTCGGGTTCTTGCGCGCTTCTCGCTCGTGGGCGGCGCGGGCTTGGGCGGCAGCGGGGCGGGCGAGGGCGTCTCGACCGGCTTGACGATCTTAATGGCGACCGGCTTCGACGCCGCGGCCGGGCGGATCGAGGTCGCGGCGACGTGCTTGGCCAGCTTGGCGTTGTGTGCCTTGGACGCGGCGGCACTCGCGTGGATGATCGTGGGCGTCCCTTGGACGAGGGATGGCCGCTTGGGCGCATCAGGCTTCGTGACGACAATCGCCTTGGCCGGCGCTGTGGCCGCTTTCGCGGGGGCGACGGTCTTGGCAGCGTCCTTCAGGTTCGCCTTGCCGGCTGGCGCGGGCTTGCCGTTCACCTTCGTGCCGACCTTGGCAATGGCCTTGGCCGGGGCGACAGCCTTCGCGAGCTTGGGGGCGGGCTTAGCGGGCGTTTTCGGGGCGGGTTTGGCGGCTCGTTTGGCCGGTGTGGGTGCTTTCGGCTTCGTCTTGGCGACGGGCCGGGCTGCCTTCTTGGCGGGCGACTTGCTTTTGGCCGTGGGCTTCGGCTTTGCCTTGCCGGCCGGCTTCTTCGCAGGTGACTTAGCCACGTTGATCCGCGAGCTCCTGACGCCGTAAACGCAGCGCCCGCAACATCATGGGCGCGACCAACCCTTCCCGGGCGAGCCGCTGCCCACCCATAGAACAGCAAGTCTATCAAATTCAAGAAGTTGAGTCAAACCGCCGCAGGCATGGGTAGTGGGTCAGATTCGATTTGGGTGCCATGGCTTGCGTACTTGCTAGCCGTGGAACGCTCTCCGATGTCGAGCGACTCGGCTTTTGCAAGCGTCCCACGGCAACGGAGTACCGATGCCGTGGTACCCAGATTTCAAACTGACCCACTACCTAGACGCGGGCGGCGGATGCGGGCGGCCTAGGCTGGCTGTTCGCTATTGGCCACCGGCCAACCGCTACTTGCCCGTCGCGCCCGGCGGCGTCACGGTCAATTCCCGCTGACCCTCGAATGTCTTGCCCGTAAGTTCTTCCGTGAACGACACTTTTACCAGCAACTTGGCATGCGTTGGCGGCGTCTGCCACTTGAACTCCAAGACGTAGCAACTGAGCAGCACGGAGGTGAAATACTTCGGCATCAGTTCGGCCGTCGTGAACTTCCACGTGCCGATGCGGGTGTCCTTTGCGGACAAGTCGAACAACTCGATCGTCGCGCTGCCGGCCGTCTTAAACTCCTGGTCGGTCTGATCGACGGGGACAAAGGCGAGTTTGAACCCTTCGTCGCCCGGCGTGTTTGGATCGGAGTCGATCGGAAGCGTCAGCCGAGTCAGGTGGATGTCGGTCGTGGTGAACAGCCGATCGAGCCGGTCCTGCGGCAGCGTCGGCAGGGTGCCCTTGGACGCTTCGAGTACCTTGATCCGCGCGACGTGGCTGGTGATCTCGCGGTCCTTCTGCGCGATGACGTCGTCCTTCTGCTGGATCGTCTTGCGCAGGTCGATGTTGCCCTTGTTGGGGCCGGAACAGCCCGCCAACGACACGAAGACACCAAGACACAAAGGAAGCCACGAAGGAGAAACCAATCGAGAAATGCCGTGATGCGGGACTTGACCGCGCCAGTGCATCGACCGATTCATTTCAGTTCCCTTCGTGCCGTCTTTGTGCCTTCGTGGCTTCGTGTCGTAGCGATTGGTCAGTCGACGTCGTTTTCGTGCTTCGGCACGTGCAGGGCGCTGGTGAGGATCTTGTCCGCGCAGCCGTACTCGACGGCCTCTTCCGCGAACAGCCAGCGGTTGCGGTCGAAGTCCTTGACGATGGTCTCGAACGGCTTGCCCGTCCAGTCGCCCATCATTTTGTACAGCCGATCCCGCAGGCGAAGCATGTGACGGGCTTCGATCTCGAGGTCGGTGGCCTGGCCTTCGAGCACGCCGCCGATGAGCGGCTGGTGCAGCATCACTTGGCTGTTGGGCAGGACGTAGTGCTTGCCCTTCGTGCCGGCGCTGAGCAGCACGGCACCCATGCTGGCGGCCATGCCGATGCAGATGGTGCTGACGTCGCAGCGGAGGAACTTCATCGTGTCGACCAAGCCAAAGCCGGCTGAGATGCTGCCGCCCGGCGAGTTGATGTAGAACTGGATGTCGGCCTTGGGGTCTTCGTTGCTCAGGAAGAGCATCTGGGCGATGACGATGTTGCACGACTCGTCGGTGACCGGGCCGGTCAGCATGACGATGCGGTCCTTGAGCAGGCGCGAGTAGATGTCATACGCGCGCTCGCCGCGGCCGGTCTTGTCGATGACGATCGGGATGAGAAGGTTGTTGTCCATGGGGGAGGGGAAGAGAGTTGATAGTTGCCAGTTGGTAGTTGGTAGTTCGGAAGGTCGGGCTGCCTGTACTGGCAACTACCAACTATCCACTACCAACTTCCTCCTCACTTCTGTTCCTGCGGCATCGTGCCGAGGATGTCGTCGGCCAGGCCGTACTTCAGGGCGTCTTCGGCGTTGAAGAACTTGTCGCGCTCGGAGTCTTCCGCGATCTTCTCGACCGGCTGACCCGTGTGCTTCGCGAGGATCGCGTTGAGCGTGCGCTTGGTCTTGATGATCTCCTCGGCCTGGATCTGGATGTCCGACGATTGGCCGCCCACGCCGCCGTAGGGCTGGTGGATCATGATCTTGGCGTTGGGCAGGATGAAGCGCTTGCCCTTCGTGCCGGCCGCGAAGATCACCGCGCCGCCGCTCATGGCCCGGCCGACACAGTAGGTCGCCACCGGGCACTTCAGCACGTGCATGATGTCGTACATCGCGAGCGTGTCGTCGACGACGCCGCCCGGCGAGTTGATGTACAGGTTGATGTCCTTCTTCGGGTCGATGCTCTCGAGGTAAAGCATCTGCATCACCAGGCGCATTGCCGAGGCGTGGTTGATTTCGCCGATGAGGAACAGCGTGCGGTTCTCCAGCAGCAGTTCTTCGAGCGTCATCTCGCGGTAGCGGTTCATCCCGCCACCGCCGCCACCGGGGGCGGCCATGGGCATGTTCTGCGGAAACGGCCGCTGCATCATGGCGGCAACTGCGAGCGGATTGTTCATGGGAGTGGTCATCCTTGTCCTCGGTATATCGTCGAGGGCGATGGTAGGGGTGAGACGGAAGTGAATCAAACCGCGGCCGCACGCCCGAGAACTGGATGGGATGTCACGTGCGTTGTCGTTTGACGCTTCCGGCGTCCGCTTCGATGATCGCCCATCCTATGTCCGACCCTCTCGATGTCGACCGTGTTTCCGTCTCGCGTCGTTCCTGCCTACGCGGAATGGTGGGCGCCGCGGCCGCACTGTCGGGCGTCGCTGGTTCCACGTTCGCTCAACCGACCACCATGCCAACCATGCACTGGGCCGACGCGTCACGCGGGAAGCCTTACTCGAAAGACCCGAGCGTCGTCCGCTTCAACGACCGCTACCTGATGTACTTCTCGATCCCGCCGCGCGCGGGCGACACGAAGTGGGGGCAGGCCGTCGCGGAGAGCACGGACCTCGTGGACTGGAAGACCGTCGCCGAGATCGCGCCGCAAGGCGAGCACGAGGCCAAGGGCCTGTGTGCGGGCGGCGCCCGCGTGATCGATGGCCGCGTCCATCTCTTCTACCAGACGTACGGCAACGGAAAGCTCGACACGATCTGCCACGCCACCAGCACCGACGGACTCCACTTCGAACGCGCCAAAACCAACCCGATTTTCCGACCCGCTGGCGACTGGACCTGCGGCCGGGCCATCGACGCGGAGGCCGTCGTCGTCGGCGACGAACTCTTCTGCTACTGGGCCACGCGCGACCTGGATTTCAAGATCCAGATGCTCGGCGTTCACAGCGCGAAGCTGACCGACCTCTCGACCTGGCGTCAGCGCTGCGGCCGCAGCATCCTTCGCCCGGAATTGCCCTGGGAACGCGACTGCATCGAAGCGCCGACGGTCATCCGGCGCGGCGACACGTTCGTCATGTTCTACGCGGGCGGCTACAACAACGCCCCGCAGCAGATCGGCGTAGCCTTCAGTCAGGACGGACTGAAATGGGAACGCATGAGCGACCGGCCGTTCCTCGCCAACGGCCAGCCCGGCGAGTGGAACCACAGCGAGAGCGGCCACCCCGGCATCTTTCACGACCCCACCGACGACGTCACCTGGCTCTTCTTCCAGGGCAACGACGACAACGGCAAGACGTGGTTCCTGTCGAAGCGGAAGATCGAATGGGACGGACATGTCCCGCGGCTCGCGTGACGTACGCAAAAAAGCCCCGCATGTGCATGTGGGGCTTGGTCTGAACCGGATGCTTCACGAACTCGATCGCTGCGACTCCTCGTATTTCACACGAGCACTTCTTCCACCAGCGTGACCGTGTCGCCCGTACGCTTGATGGCGAGATCCGTGCCCGCGCCGCCGTCGATCACGTTCGCGGCCGTTCCGCCGACGATGGTGTCGTTGCCGTCGCCGGCCAGCAGGCTCGTGGGGCGGTTGACCGACGGCGCCATCACGATCAGGTCGTTGCCGGCCAGTGCGTTCACGACAATCCGCGTGATGCTGCTCGCGTTCGGATAGGTCTGCACCAGCGTGTTCATCTTCAGCGTGAGGATGTTGCTGGCGATCGACGCGCGGATGGTGTCGTTGCCGGTCGTGCCGTTGACGGTGACGACGCCGTTGACCAGCGAGAACGTCGCGGGCGTGACGACGCCCTTGATGGCGAAGTTGTACGGGTTCTCGGTGGCGTCGTTGTTGGCGAAGCTGATGTTGCCCGCGAACGTACCGGCCGATGCGGCGTTGAGGCGGACTGTGAACGTGTCCTGCCCGCCCGCGGGAATGCTGACCGACAGCGGTTCGGTGACGGTGAAGCCGGTCGGCACGGTGAGGGCAGACGTGGTTAGCGCGGCCGAGCCGATATTGCGGACGGTGAACGTCTTGCTGACCGTCACGCCCGTGGCGGTCGTGCCGAAATCGGTGTCGTCGGTCGTCGCGGCGGTGGTGTCGCCGTCGACGATCGCGACGGCCTTGCCGGTCACATCCGCCTCGGGCACGGGCGTGTAGCTCGCCGTGATGGCGTACTTCGTCTTCAGATACGCGCCGACCTGGTTCTGCTCCGCGGCCGTCAGCTTGCGGTTGAAGACGATGATCTCGGCCATCTGTCCGTTGAAATACTCGTTCGGGTCGAGGAAGCCGCGTCGGCCGATGTAGACTGCGCGATTGGTGGTCGTGTACGGCGAGGGCGTGTTCGAGGCGACCAGCGGCGCCGCGCTGGTGGTGCCGTTAACGACGTTGGCGGTGTCATCAACCGCCTGCCCGAAAACGCCGGCTTGGATGAATGCGGTCGTTCCCGAAAGCGTCGCCGCGCTGCGGTATTTGTAGACGCTTGAGGACGTGTGATGGAACACGAGTGGCGACTTCGGGAACTGCCCGCCCCAGCCGAAGCCCAGGAGCATTTCATCGTTGTAGGTGTTCGCCTTGGAGAGGCTGAACGCCGCCGAGAAGTACGTGCCGCCGACCGGGTTGTACACGATGAATACCGTGCTGTTGGGCGAACTGAAATCCGCCGACTCGGGAATGGAAAAGCCGATGTCGGTCTTGTTCGTCAGGTCGATCGACGGCTTGCCGTTCAGGCCGGTGGTTCGGAAGACCGGCGCCGCACCCGCGGCCGCCGCGTGGTGGCCCTTGCCGCTGAGGTCCTTCCACGACGTGACCGCCGCCCCGTTCGCGGGATTGACGCCGTTGCCGTTCACGTTGCTCGCGTCGAGCCAGAGCGTCAGGCCCGCGCTGACGGGTAGTGTCGCCAGCAGACATCGACCCTCCAGGGGCTCGACGCCCGTCCGGTCGGTGCAAACATGACGTGGCAGAACCCGTTGTGGTCGTCGATCACTGCGCATGTGGACTCCTCCGCGTAGACGACTGACATCCGCACGACATCACCGCAAAGCGGCGTCGCGGGCGTTTCGGTGCTCGTGATTGGTTTTTCACTCCTGCGACATGCCCCAAGCCGGCCGCGAGCATCATCTCGGGCGATCGGCCCGTCAATCGGAATTCGGCGAATCCCGCGGCACAGCGGCGAGATTATCGGTCTTGAGAACCATTAACGTGGTCAGGCAAGCAGCGGCTCAGCGGTGCACACTTTGATCTACCGATTCGTGAGGTTCGCCGCGGCTCGGTGATCCCCCGATCGACGCCAGTTATCGGCGGCAGACAAATCATCCCATTTTAACAAACCTTCCACACCTCCACGCCGATGTGATGTGTACAAGTTGCCCAGATTAACACATCGGGTCTTGGAGGATAGCCATGAAGATTTCGGAACACGTCGAGTCTGCGGAACACCTGTCAGTCGAGCTGGACAGCACAGCCAGCCCGATGAGCGTCTTCGGGTCGAACCCGAAGGTCGACCGCCGTCGCCATCGCCGGCACCCGCTGGACTGGCAGAACATCCCGGTCGAACGCTGGGACGGCCCGAGCAAGGGCGGCCGGCACCTGGGCTGGATCGCGGACCTGTCGGCGGGCGGCATCCGCATCCGCACCAACACCGGCGACATCCGCGTCGGCGCGCAGCTGCGCATTCGCCTGCGTCTGCCCGTCTACGCCGGCATCACGCCGTTCGTGTCGGCCGACGGTTCGGGCGAAGGCTCGAACGAATGGACCGGCTGGATGACGATCACCCGCGTCCAGAAGACCGACGACAACCAGTGGCACATCGCCGGCCGGCTCGTCGACATGCGCGAGATCGATCGCGGCATGCTCGGCCTGTACCTGAGCGCCCAGCCGCTGGCGGCGTGAGACGCGGGTTGCGAGATTCAAGTTTCGAGTTGCGAGAGGCGCCGTAGCGTCTTCCTCGCAACTCGAATCTCGAAACTTCGAACTTATCCCGTAATCAAACGCGTTCCGCGACGTTCTCTGTGTAGAGCACTGGCTCAACCCGATCGGTCGAACGGACTCACGCCGGCGATCGATCTATCCTCCACCGAGGCCAAGCCTTTCCGGGCTTGGCCTCGGTTCTTTTTGTCGTCGAATTTCTTCAGCGGCGTCGTCGAAGCAGCAGCGCGAGTGGCACGAGTAGGGCGACGGCCGGTTCGGGGATCGGCTCGCTGGCGTCAACCAGCGTCAGGCCTGTGATGGCGTAGTCGACGTAGAGGCTGAGTTGATACGTGTCGAAACCGGAGAGGCCGGGCGTGTAGTTGAAGACCTGGTTGCCGTAGCCGGTGATGTCGAGTGCGAGCGGGTCGGGCAGGCCGTCGTTGCCGTTGAGCAGGGGCATGATCTCGATCGACGCCCCGGCGCCGGCCGTGTTCGCGAGCAGTCGGACGCGCAGCGTCGACAGATCGAAGACGGCGTTGTCCGTGCGCTTCAGCGTGACCGTCGCCGGCCCGGTGTTCGGTCCGGCTGTCACCGCCTGTGCTTGTACACCGGCCGGCCAGACCACCGTGAAGAACCGGCCCGTCGGCGTTCCTCCCGGCGATGCCGACCAGAACTTGTCCACGCTGTAACGGAACGAGTAGCCATCGCTGATGAGCGTGTCGTACGTCGCTCCGGGCGCACCCGCCGTCGCCGTCTGCGAGACGTCGAAGAAGGTCGTGGTGACCGCGCTGCCGGTCGAGGCGCTAGCCGCGAGAACGGACAGACACAAACCGATGGTCCAACGCCGCATGAAGGCCTCCAAGTCGATGGTTCTGAGAGCAGCCCTGCATTCTCCGCCGGTGTGCGGCAACTTGCCTGTCGCCTGCGAAGGGGGGCCTGAGCGATGCGATCCCCGCAAAGCGACTTCATCAGGTCGTAGCGAGCGACTACTCCCTCTCCCGGTATCCCGGGAGAGGGAACCGGAGCCAGGCGCGATGTGCTTCAATCCACTCAGCAGTACTCGATCGTCACCGTCTTCCCCGCGTCGCGCAGCGCCTGCACGTACTCGGCGATCAGGCCCTTCCGCAGCGAGATCGTCAGTGGCAGTTCGGGGTTCTGGTAGTACTCGTTGATCCGCTGGCCCACGATGAAATGAATGCTGTCCACCTCCAGCAGTTCGCGCGCAACAGCGCAGCGCCGTTGTTGTCAGTGGACAGGTTGAGCAGGCTAAAGCCGCACGAGCGCATCAGTTCCAGCGCCTTGGTCATCGTGAGGATGCCTTCGGTCATCAGGTCCACGTGGCGCAGCGACGCGATGGGCGGCACGTCGCGACGCATGGTGCCGATGTCGACCTCCGGATCTTCTCCGACGTAGATGCCGACGATGTTGCCCGTCGTTCCGCCGCAGACGATGCGTCGGCCCGGGAATTCGACGACGCGCTGGGCGATCGCGTTGTCGTGTTTCATGTCCAGCGGCGGCCCGGTGAACAGCACGGCCGCGCGATGGAGCCGGGCGCGCACGCCGATGAAGGTCGCGTCGTCGCCTACGGTGGGGCCGTAGAGCTGCGCGGTGCGGTCGATGACCTTGCGGACGATCGCCGGCGCCGAGCCGCCCGTGGTCAGCGCGGTTTCGCGGATGAAGGTCGAGATGCGTTCCCAGCCCCAGCCGAAATTCATCGTGTTGCCCAGGCCCGCGTGGGCGGTGCCGTCCGAGAGCAGGGCGATGAAGTCGCCGGGCCGAAGTTCGCCGCTGCTGAGCGTGAACTTGCGGCCCTGTACTTCGACTTGCTTCACGTCGGGCGTCATCAGTCGCGTGCCGCGCAGGAAGATGGGCGGCGGACTGTCGAAGTTCACGACGCGGAAACTCCGCGTGCGGTGATCCACCTTCAGCACCAGGAACGCCGCGTACGCCATCTGCCGTACCTTGCAGATCGGCAGCGTGCCGAGCACGGTGCGCACGACCTCGTCCAGCGGCGCGTCCGCTTCGAGCATGGTCGTTAGGATCTCGGCCGTCAGCGTCGAGAGGATCTTGGCTTTCACGCCCGAGCCGAGTCCGTCCGACAGCACGACGATGCTTTTGTCGGGTGTGCGGCGCGTCTTGACCGTGTCGCCGCAGAGCTCTTCGCCCGACTTGTTGAACTGGTTCTGGAAGACGTCGAGCACCAGCGCCGAGTTGTCGCCGACGCCGTTCATTCGTTCTCCTGCTTCAGCATCGCGGCCAGCTTGAGCAGGTTCACCTTCGTCTCGGCCGTCGTTTCGCCGAGCAGGCTGGCGATCTCCTGCGCGACCTGCATGTGCTTGTCGACCACCAGGCTTACGTTGCGCAGCGACTTCTTCGCGGATGCGCAGCAACTCGCGGCGCTGCTGCTCTTCCTGTGTCATGTCGATCAGCACGCACGCGGCCAGCTTCTGCGCCGGGATCGCAAACATCAGCCGCTTGACGTACCGACGCTGCTTGAGGTGTTCGACGTCATCACTGCGGATCGGCTCGGAGGCATTCCAGACGCGTTTGAAGTCGTCGATGTTGTCGAACACCGAGCCAATGGGGCGTTCGAGCAGTTCCTTGGCGCATCGCGCCGACCATGTCGCAGAAGGCAGGGTTCACCACGCGGATGAGCAGATCGCGATCGACCGCCACGAGGCCGTTCGGGTCGTAATCCCAGATGAGTTCCCACAGACTTTTGTCGCTGGCGGGGGATGTCATGGCTTCTCCTCACGCACGCGCAGCAGGATCTGCTCGGCGAAGATTGTTTCGAGCGAGTTGGCGTTGATGCGGATGATCTGGTCGTCGCCGATCTGCAATACGATGCCTTCCATGCAAGGGCCCAAGCAGAACGATCCCTTGAGTTCGACGTGGCACTGGTGCTGTTCGAGCAGTTCGCGCAGCCGCGGCAGCAGGTCGTAGACGCCTCGCTGATGGCAGGCGGACCCCATGCAGAGATAGACAGACCGCGGCGCGGGCATGGCGCGGACATCGTACGGCGGCCGTGCGCGAACCGAATGTAAATCGATCAATCGAAGCGTGGTTGTCGCAGGGAGAGTTGTCGCAGTGAGGTGCGGGTGGAAATCCTGCTGCGTCGCCAAATCGGGCGGCAATCAAGTCCGCAGCACGTCATGCTGAACGAAGTAAAGCATCTGGCGCCAAGCGGACGTCGTGCGACTTCGAATGGCGCCAGACCCTTCGCTGCGCCCAGGGTGACGGCTTTTTGACCGCGAACCGCCCGGTCATGAGCAAACGCCTCATTCGCCCGGCCGCGCGTCTTTTCGGAATTGCAGCGGCGTCTTGCCCGTCTCGGCCTTGAACACCGTGCACAGCCGCTGGAGGCGCACCAGCCCGCTGGCGCGGGCGACCTCGGTGAGGCTCAGCTCGGTTTCCAGCAGCAGGCGCTTGGCCTTTTCGACGCGCACTCGGCGAATCTCTTCCATCGGCGTGCGTTCCAGCGCCTTCACGAATCGCCGTTCGAGGGCGCGGCGCGAGATGGCCGTGTGCTTGACGATGTCTGCTATTGTCAGCCGCTGCGCGATGTTCGCGTGGATGAAGTTGACCGCCATCGCGATGTCCTGGTCTTCGACGGCCGTCTCGCTCGAGGAGCCGCGGACGACGATCTCCACCGGCGGCAGCAGGATCGGCTTGGCCGGCGCCGGTTTGCCGTCGGCGATCATCGACCGCAGCAGCATGGCCGCCTCGTAACCGATCCGCTTGGCGGCCGTCTGCACGCTGGAAATGTGCGGCCAGCCCGCCATGCACAGCAGTTCGTCGTTGTCCACGCCGATGATCGATACGTCCTCCGGCACGCGCAGGTTCGCGGCCTCGCTGGCGATGGTCGCCTCGCGGGCGTGAATGTCCCACGGGCACATCACCGCGACCGGCTTCGGCAGCGACGCAAGCCACTCGCCGCTGGCGTCGGCCCAGTGCGTCGGATGCGCCGGCGTATCGTGATGCGGCGCGAAGACCGGCCCGAGTTTGCACGTGAAGCCGGCCTGCTTCAGTGTTTCGACGTAGGCGTCGCGCCGCGGGTTGAAGTACGCGCCAGTCGGGCTCGCGAAATATGCAAAGTTCCGGAAGCCGCGTTCGAGGTAATGCGTCGCCACGAGCCGACCGATCGCGGCGTCGTCATTGCCGACGACCGGCACCGATGCCTGCCCCGCAAGGTGATTCGTGATGTTGACCGCCGGCTTCTTCGTGGCGAGCACTTCGTCGATGAATTCCGGATCGTCCGACGAGATGATGATGCCGTCGGCGTCGTGGCGTTCGACGTCGTCCTGCACCGGCGCTTCGGAGCAGACGTGGATGACCGTGTCACGCTGCTCCCGCGTCGCGGCCGCGATGCCACTGAACGCCAGGCGATCGAACCCGTTCTCCGTCTTCAGGAACAGGAGGATGTTGATCTTCTTCGTCCGCCACATGCCTCGAACCCTGCGGGCGATCATACGGCATGACCGACCTGTGATGCGAGTGGATGATGCGGGCAACGACACCAAGTCACGAAGGAGGCCGCGAAGAAGATACGAGCGGCTTGTGATTCTCTCCCGCTCCGGGAGAGGGTTAGGGTGAGGGCGAGTGTGCGATCGACTCTCTTCGCTTCACCTTTGTGGCGGCCTTCGTGTCTTCGAGTCTTGGCGTCGTAGCCGCGGCTATGACCGACGCCGACGCACCAGCAGGGCGGGCGCGAGGAAGAGCAGCGTCGCCGGTTCCGGCACGGCCGCGCGGGCCATGGCCCAGTCGCTCTCGAAGGACGTGGACGTTAGCCCATAGTTGGCGGCCAGCGCCAGCAGGTCGGCGAAGTTCACTGTGCCGTCGTAGTTCACATCGCCGGTCGACCACGTGACGGATCCGCCCGTCTGCCCGTAGTGGGCCGCGAGGGAAAGCAGATCGCTGAAGTTGACGGTGAAGTCGAGGTTCAGATCGCCGGGCCGGGTGAGGGCGATCGTGAGTTGCGACACACCGTCGTCGACGAAGCCGATCGTTCGGCCGAACGGGAGCGCGGACGACCGGATCGCGCCGGCCGAGAACTGCGGCGACAACCCAAAGCCGGCCGCGAGCGTTGATTGCACGAGCGCGGCCGGCGAGGCACCGCCGGTGTAGTCGAAAACGAGAAGACCGCCCAACAGGTCCGCGCCACCGCTCGCAAACACGGGCGATTGTGCATCACTGACCAGCCGCAGCGTGCCGGCGGCGATCGTCGTTGTTCCTGTGTACGTGTTGGTTCCACTCAGCGTGAGCGTTCCCGCGCCCAGTTTCGTCACGCCGCCATCAGCGGTTGCGGCCAGCGAAGCATCGTGCAGCAGCGGCTGCGCGATGGTGACCGCCAAGCCGTTCGTGTCCACGATCGCGCCGCTGGCCTTCACGTTCGCGGCCGTCAGGCCTTGCAGGAATGTCGTGCTGGCCGCGGTGGGGCGGAGCGTGCCGCCGTTGAAGTTGAAGGTCGCGGTCGCGGAGCCGGCCGTCGCCTCGCGGGCGATGCGGGGCACGGTCAATGTGCCGCCGTTCAGGTTGTAGGTGTAAGTGCCGGTAGGATTGTTCGCACTGCCCAGCACGAGCCGGCTGCTGCCGCCGACGGTGACGCCGCCATCGCCGAAGAACGTCACGTCGCCGCCGTTCTGATTGACGGTTCCGATGCCGCTGTGGTTGCCTTGCGCCCGAACACGATCGACGCGCCGTTCTGAAGTCGAACGATCGCCCCGGCATTGATATTCAGCGTCGCATTCGTCGCGTCGAACGTGCCGACTTCGAGATTGCCCGCGGCGAATCCGCCGGTGTGCACGTTGACCGTGCCGCCGTTGACGGTGAACGCGCCGCTGCTGCCCGCTGCTCCGGATTGACCGATAACGAGCCACTGCCGCGTGTTGATCGTGCCGCCGCTGGCGAGTGTACCGGTGCCGGTGGCGATGGCCGTCGGCGTGCCGGCCGCGCCGATCAACAGTGTGTTCGCCGTGAGCGTCGCGCCGGATTGCACGTTCAGCGATCCATTCCCGCCGTTGCCGAGGCCGATCCAGACATCGCCGCTGTTGGTGTGACTGCCGCTGATGACGAGCGATCCCGTGTAGACGTTCGTCGTCGCGCTCGCGAGCGAGCCGGTGACGTTCAGCGTTCCAGCGTTCACGTTCGTGTTGCCCGTGTACGCCGAGGCGCCGGTCAGCACGAGCGTGCCCGGCCCCGCCTTCGTGAGGCTTCTCGCGCCGCCTGATTCGCCGATCGGCCCGACGGTCAGAGCCGCGCTGCCGTTCGTCGTCACGGTTCGGTTCCCGGTCAGCGTCACGCCGCCGGCGCCCATGTTCAGTGCGTTCGTGCCGCCGAAGGTGAAGTCGCCATTCCAGACTTGCGGGTTGTTTGTCGTCAGCGTGATCGCGGCGCCGCTGGTGTTGTTGATCGTGGTGTCGAGCCCGATCGTCAGTGTGCCCGTTCCGATGGCCGATGCGTTGTTCAGGTTAAGCGTGCCGCCGTTCAGCAGCGTGCCGCCGGCGTAGGCGTTGGCGTTGGTGATCGTGAGTACGCCCGCGCCGTTCTTCGTGAGTACGCCGCTGCCTGCGATCGCGCCGGGACCGCTCAGCGTGTAGTTGTTGTTGCGGTTGTCGAACTGAACGGCGCTCGGCGTCACCGTCGCATCGGTGATGCTCACGTTGAAGCTGGTGGCGTAGTCGTCGAAGAGCACCGAACTGCTCGGCTCGTAATCGACGGCCGACAACGCCGACTGCCAGTTCTTCGGACTCGCGACGGCGCCGATCGTCCAGCTTGAACTGGCCTCGCCGGTCCAGCGTTTGAAGACGAAGCTTGCGACTTGTCCTGGGTCGAGTGCGTAGTCGTAGATACGGAAGTCGTCGACCATGCCCTTGAACAACGGGTCGGCCGAGAACTGGCTTTTGCCGATGTAGTTCAGCGTCGGGGCGATGTTGCTCGGGTTCAGCAAAATCTGTCCGGCCACGCGCGGCTTGCCGTCGACGTACAGCACGCCCGTGTTGCCGCCGATCGCGAGCGCCAGGTGCACCCATTGGCCGGTGGCGAGCTGATCGGTTTCCAGCATCTGCTCGGCCGTGCTTCCCTCGGTGCGCATCGCGAAACGCATCGTGTTCGCGCCGAACGGGGCGTGAGGAACATGTATGAAGTCGTCCCCGTGCCGAAGTCGAAGAGACGCTGCCACTGGTTGCCGCCGTCCCACTTCACGTAGGACGCGATGGTGATGCCCTCGCTGGTCGCGACGCCGCTGGGCAGCGTGACGTAGTCGTCCACACCGTCCAGCGTCAGCGCCTGCCCCTTGCCGACCGGGCCTGTGCCGTATGCCGGGTTGCCGCTCGCGGTGGCGTGGTACGTGCCGACGCTGCTGTTGGCATTGCCGCTGAACGCGTAGTGCGCCCTCGCGGGGTTGTTCGGATTCGCCAGCACGAAGCGCCACTTCTGGTAGTTGGCGGGGGTGCCGGTGTTGTCGTACTGAATGTTGTTGCTGGTGCTCCCCGTCATGTACTTGTTGCTGTAGGCGTTCCGCAGGAAGAACGTGCCGTTGCCGGCGTCTTCGATGTACCACTGCTGGCCCTGGTTGTCGGCCGTTCCCCACTGACGCACGCTGGCGTTGTTGTTCAGCGACAGATTGGCCACCTCGGCCGTGCGTCCGCTGTTGGCGTTGAACAGGTGGTAGTAGCCGTTGGCGGTGCGGACGATGTCCCACTTCTGGTTCGTGCTGCCCGCATCGATGGCCGTACGGATGAGCCCGCCGTCGCTTGTGCTGCTGCCGGAGACTTCCATCACCTGGCCGGTCAGCGCGTTGACGATCTTCCAGCGGTAGCCGTCCAGCGGCGCGAGGCCGGCGCCCGATTCCACGTCCGCGTAGCTGCCTTGACCGGACCACGCGCCGTAGTTCTGGAAATCATCACCGGCCGGATTCGTGGCGGCGGTTTCGTCGAACTTCGTCTGGAGCACGTACTGGCGGACGCGGATGCCGTTGAAGTAGACGTCTTTGTCGCCCGGCACGAAGCGATACGACGTCGCCGTGCCGAAACGCTCAAGCCCGCCGGCGAAGGCGTACGTCTTGCCGCTGGGCGCGCGGTAGATCGCCGCGGCGGATTGTCTTCCCAGGTCTTCCGCGTAGCCGAGCCGCTTCCCATCCGACGCCTGCACGAACAGCCCGCGGGCGCGCAGCACATCCGCCCAATACGTGCCGGCCACCATGCCGTGCTCGGCGCCGACGATCGCCTCGCCCAGGCTGTGCAGTTCGGGGTTGGTGAAGGTCTTGCCCGTGCTCTTCACGTACTCCATGAAGTTCACGTAGGCGGTCATCGAACCGCCCAGCAGGTGCGACGAGCCTTGCGTGGCGTTGGGCACGCGGTCGTACCAGTACTGCGCGTTGGTGCTGGCGAGCGTGCTGGCGGCGGGGAACGCGGTGTTCTGGAAGACGGCGTACGTCTTGAGCTGTGCGATGACGTCGTTCAGGTTGGCCGGTGTGCCTTCGGTGGAGTTCCAGTCCGGTTCGTTGAACGCTTCGATCGACTTGATCTGCGTCGTGGTCCAGCCGGTCTTGCTGTTGATGTACTCCTGCGTGGTCTTGATCGTGCGCACCCAGTTCGTGGCGTTGAACGTGCTCGGAATCTCGCCGGCCACGAACGTGAGGGGCTTCGCTCCCGCGAGCGCAGCAAGGCTGAGCTGCGAATCGATGTTCGCCTTGGCGGCGGCGTTGAGCGAGAAGGTGCCGTTGCCGTTGTCGACCAGCGCCTGGTTGGGTTCGAAGGTGACGCGAACCGTGTCGACATGGGCAGCGCCGATGCTGGCGATGCTCTGCCGCACGTTGTCGTAGCTGGGCCACGCGGTATCGACGCCCCATTCGGCGACAGATTTGGTCACGCCCGCGTCGTTCATGTTAAACGAGACGGTGTTTTGCGCAAGCGCGACGGATGCGAGGCAAGCCGTCGCCGCGAACACTGCGCAAACGGCTACGCGCCGACGAGCACGCCGGCCAACACAACTCCGACCGCCGCCGCGGGGGCTTGGCTGCACAACGCGAATTCGCAAAGGGAACATCCTCCGAACGAAGGAAATAGCACCGAAATCGCGGGTTGGTCAACGAATTACGCAATGAGGTTACGGAATTGCGCTGCGGCGGAATGAGCACGGTGGAAGCGGGCAAGCATTCGCGGTTGCGTTAAGCCCTTTCGGGCTTGCCGGACAGTTGAGCAGAGGGATGCAGACGGCAGCTTGCTCCTCCGCGCCCGGGCATGGTCGATCCCGGGGATATCTCGCGGTCCGCCATACGGTCGGCCGATTTTCGGCCTTGACGGCCACGTGGGCGCGCTTGTCATGATGGGGGTTGCTCGTCGCTCTTTGAAAACCTGAACGCGCTCTTCCGATCCGCGAATTGGGGTGGCCCGGATGTCCCAAATAGTCCCCGAATTCAAAATCGCATGTCAGCACTCCGATCGGCCGCGAACGCATGGCCGGGCCGGAGGTTGGCCGGCGAGGGCGGTCGGCGTTCGGTGTCTCTAGGACCAGCGCACGGGACACCCCGTCAGTCCGGTGGCGCATGAGTTCTGCTCGTTGCTCGGGATTCCACCCCGAATGTGCATCGCGAGAACACGGCCTGGAGAGTCGCTTCACGAATCGCGTCACGGCCGCTTGATGCGCTTGGCATGACGACACATGTCTCGTCGCGTGCCAGGGCATTTCGTGCGAATCGACGCGCATCGCGTCGTCCGTTTGGTGCCCGCGTCATGTGCATTTCGCGTAGGTGGTTTTGATCGCGACGGATGGACGGCTTTCGAAAACACCGTCATCATCCACCCGTCGCCCGTGGTCATCGGCGGATGGCCACGGGCATTGTGCGAAGCCGTCTTTGACTTTTGTGCGATGTGAACGGAAGTGCATCGCCCGCAAGGCCAATCCCCATGAAAGACCTCCCTCGCTCCGAATACCCGCGTCCTCAATTCGTCCGGCCCGACTGGCTGTGCCTCAACGGCACGTGGCAGTTCGAGATCGACATGGCCGACACCGGCCTGGAGCGCGGCCTGCGCGAACGCGAACTCACGGGTCAGATCACTGTGCCGTTCTGTCCGGAATCGCCGCTTTCGGGCGTGGGCAAGAGCGACGACTTTCTAAACTCTGTTTGGTATCGCCGCGAGGTGACGCTGCCGGCGCAGTGGGGCGATCGTCACGTGCACCTGCACTTCCAGGCCGTCGATCGCGACACGACGGTCTGGCTGCAAGTGACGCGCGACGGCACGTCGGTCACGCACGAGGTCGGTCGGCATCGCGGCGGGTGGGTCGGGTTCACCTGCGACCTGTCTCCTTACGCGAAGCCGGGCGAGACGGTGACGATCATCGTCCGCGCCCGCGACGACATGAAGAAGGCCGCCCCGATCGGCAAGCAGTGCGATCGCATTCACTACCACACCTGTCACTACGTCCGCACGACGGGCATCTGGCAGAGCGTGTGGCTCGAACCGGTGCCGGCCTCGCATTTGAAGCGGCCGCGCATCACGCCGGATGTGGCGAACTCGCGTTTCCGCATCGAACAGGCCGTCACGCGCATGAAGCCCGGCATGCGTGTCCGCGTCGCGCTGGCTGACAGCGGCAAGACGATTACGACGAAAGAAGCCCGCGCTGACATCGACTTCGTCGCGACGGTGGATGTGGACGTGCCCGAAGCGAATCGGAAGTTGTGGGAGCCGGGCAAGCCGTTCCTGTACGACCTGACGATCGAGCTGCTCGACGACGCCGGCCACGTGCTCGACCGCGCGACCAGCTACGCGGGCCTGCGGTCGGTCGCGATCACCGGGCATGCCGTGCTGATCAACGGCAAGCCGGTCTTCCAGCGGACCGTGCTCGATCAAGGCTACTACCCCGACGGCATCCTGACCGCGCCGAGCGAAGTGGCCCTCATCCGCGACATCGAGCTGGCGATGAGCGTCGGTTTCAACGGCGCGCGGCTGCACCAGAAGGTGTTCGAGGAACGCTTCCTCTATCACTGCGACCGACTCGGCTACCTCGTCTGGGGCGAGTTCGGCGACTGGGGCATCAACCGCGACGCGCCGCACGTGACCACCGTCACGCAATGGCTCGAAGCGCTGCACCGCGACTACTCGCACCCGGCCATCATCGGCTGGTGCGGACTGAACGAGACGTGGCAGCCGATCAACGACCACATCGCCGAACTGAGCGACGTCACGCAGGCGATGTTCCTCGCCGCCAAGGCGATCGACCGGACCCGACCGGTGCTCGACGCGTCGGGCTATTCGCACCGTGTGCCCGAGACGGACGTGTGGGACTGTCACGACTACGACCAGAACCCCGTCACGTTCAAGGAGCGTCACGCGAAGTCGCTCGAAGGCGAGCCATTCGCGAACGCTGGCACGCGCGACAACAAGCCCGAGCCGTGGTCGGTGCCGTATCGTGGCCAGCCGGTGTGGGTGAGCGAGTTCGGCGGCGCGCTGTGGAACCCGAAGGTGAAGCCCGGCGATTTCGCTTGGGGCTACGGCGATCGCCCGAAGACGCTCGACGAGTTCTACGCCCGTTTCGACGCGCTCTGCACCACGCTGCTCGAGAACCCCGCGATGTTCGGCTACTGCTACACGCAGCTCACCGACGTCTATCAAGAACAGAACGGCCTGTTCTTCTTCGACCGCAGCAGCAAATTCGACGCGGCGAAGCTGAAGGCCGTCCAGCAGAAGCCGGCCGCGATCGAGCGCGTCGGCTGAGTTGCCGAGCTTGCACCCATGGCGGATTCGCTTCTACTTCGGGCCGTGTCGCGTGCGTGCGACACGGCCCGCCTGCTTCAGCCGAGGGAACCGACCATGTCCGCACTTCGCTCCGCTCCGCTCACCGATGTCAAGCTCAACAGCGGCCTTCTGGCCGAGCGCCAGCGGGCCGTGCTCGATCATTCGATCGAGCAGCAGTACCAGCAGTGCAAGACGACGGGTCGGCTCGACGCGCTGTCGCTCCCGTGGAAGCCGGACCGGACGGACGTGCCCAAGCCGCACGAGTTCTGGGACAGCGACATCGCCAAGTGGATCGAGTCGGCCGCCTACGCGCTGGTGCTTCGGCCCGATGCGGAGCTTGAAGCGAAGATCGACGCCGCCGTCGAGCAGATGGCCAGGACGCAAATGCCGGACGGCTACTTCAATTCGTTCTTCCAGGCCGTCGCGCCGAACGACCGCTGGAAGAACCTGCGCGACCGTCACGAACTGTATTGTGCCGGCCACCTGATCGAGGCGGCCGTCGCGTACTTCCAGGCCACCGGCAAGCGGGCCATGCTCGACGTGCTCACCCGCTACGTCGACCACATCGACACCGTCTTCGGCCCCGAAAAGGGCAAGAAGAACGGCTACGACGGCCACGAGGAAATCGAACTCGCCCTCATCAAGCTGTACGGCGTCACCAAGGATGAGAAGCACCTGAAGCTCGCGCGCCACTTCATCGACGCGCGCGGCGCGCAGCCGCACTTCTTCGACGAGGAAGCCATCGCCCGCGGCGACGATCCGAAGAAGCACTGGTCGGGCGGGTATGACTACTACCAGGCGCATGTTCCTGTGCGCGAGCAAACCACCGCCGAGGGGCATAGCGTTCGTGCGATGTATCTGTACGCCGGCGTGGCCGACGTGGCGGCGCTCACGGGTGACGCGGCGCTGCTCAAGGCGTGCCGCAGGGTGTTCGACAACGTCGTCAACCGGCGCATGTACATCACCGGCGGCATCGGTTCGAGCCGGCACGGCGAACGTTTCACCTACGACTTCGATCTGCCGAACGAGAGCGCCTACGCCGAGACGTGTGCGCAGATCGCGCTGATCTTCTTCGCGCAGCGCATGCTCCTGATCGAACGCGACGCGAAGTACGCCGACATCGTTGAACACGTGCTTTATAACGGCGTACTGTGCGGCTGCTCCCTCGACGGGAGCGAGTACTTCTACGCCAACTACCTCTCGACCGACAAACGCTGGCACGACTTCGAGCACGGCTACAAGAGCAGCCGGCAAGGCTGGTTCGGTTGCGCGTGCTGCCCGCCTAACTATGCTCGTCTGCTGACGTCCATCGGCTCGTACGCCTACTCGGTCGGCACGCGAGAAATCGCCGTCAACTTGTACGGCGATTCAACCCTCACGACGAAACTCGGCGACGCATCCGTGACCATCCAGCAGAAGACGAAGTACCCGTGGGACGGCGACATTGAGCTTGCCGTGAAGGGAGACAGCCGCTTCGCGCTGCGTCTGCGTTTGCCCGGCTGGTGTGCTAAGCCGGCCGTCACTGTCAATGGAAAACGCGTCGACACGAAGACCGCGAAGAAGGGCTACCTGACGATCGACCGCGCGTGGACGTCGGGCGACGTGGTTCGGTTGTCTCTGCCGATGGAGCCGCGCCGCGTCTACGCCGACCCGCGCGTGCGGCAGAATGTGGGCCGGGTTGCGCTGATGCGCGGGTCGATCGTTTACTGCATCGAGTCGCGGGACAACGGGATCGACCTCGGCGCGGTATCGCTTCCGAGCAAGGCGAAGCTGGCCGCGAAGTCCGAGCCGAAACTGCTCGGCGGCGTCGTGACGATCGTCGCGACGGGCCAGCGCGAGCCCGCCGGCAAGGGCGAGCCGCTCTATCGTTTGACGCGCGCCAAGTCGAAGCCGACCAAGCTCAAGTTCATTCCGTACTACGCCTGGGCCAACCGCGGGCCGGGCGAGATGAGCGTTTGGGTGCGCGAGAGCTGACCTATCATTGCACGGAGACCCGCCATGTCGCTCAGACTCAGTGTCCAGCTTTACACGTTGCGCGATCTCACCGCGAAGGACTTCGCGGGCACGGTGCGCCAGGTGAAGTCGATCGGCTACGAAGGCGTCGAACTGGCCGGCTTCGGTGACCTGAAGTCGGCGAAGGACGTGCGCAAGGTGCTCGACGACGCCGGACTGGTCGCTTCGGGCGCGCACGTGCCGATCGAGCAGTTCGAATCGAATATCAAGCAGGTCATGGACGACTACGACACAATCGGCACGAAGCTGCTGATCGTGCCATGGCTGGAGCCGAAAGCGCGCGGCACCGACGCGGTCGCCTGGCGGGCGCTGGCGAGCACGGTCACGGGCTTCGCGCAGGCGACGCGTGCGCGCGGGTTCACGGTCGCGTATCACAATCACGACTTCGAGTTCGCTCGGTTCGACGGCGAGACCGCGCTCGACATCGTCTGGCAGCACACCGACCCGTCGCTGGTGAAATGCGAACTCGACCTATATTGGGTCAAGCGGGCGGGCGCCGATCCGGTGAGCTATTTGCGCCGCATCGGTCCGATGCGGCTGGTGTCGGTTCACCTGAAGGACATGGACAAGTCCGACCCCGCGAAGTTCACGCAGGTGGGGCGGGGTGTGCTCGACTGGCCAACGATTCTGCGAACGCTGAACGATTTCCGCACGCCGTGGGGTGTCGTCGAGCAAGACGACTGCTACGACGTGCCGCCGCTGGAGAGCATTCGCGTGAGCTTTGAGAACCTGAAGAAGCTGGGTGTGTGAGAGCGAGGTGCGAATCACAGAGAACACGGAGATCACAGAGAATGCGAATTGGGGTTTCGTTGACTCGCCTCGTACCGGTGCTTCTGAATGGTGTCTCTTTATTTCTTCTCTGTGCCCTCTGTGTCTCGGTGGCCTCAGTGATTGAATTCATCGAGCGTCAATCGGCCGCATCGGCTACACTATTCAGCCGACTACCGCGAACCGAAGGACGCTTCCATGGACAGCGAGATGGCCGACGTTGTGGTGACCATTCACGACGCCTGGGCGGACAAGATCGACGAGGCCATTCAGCACATGGCGGAAATCGGACTGAATGTGACCGATATCGACCGTGACAACGGCGTCGTCGAAGGCTCGGCCGAGGTGCACGTGCTGCCGTCCTTGCAGCGGCTGGACGCGGTCGCGTATGTCCGCAAGACGCTCGAATACGGCGTGAACTTCCCGCCGGGCGATCCGCGCGATCGCGACGGGCACTGAGTGGCGAAAAGACAGGGGATATAGCGCGGAAAACTTCGCGTTATCCTCTGTCTTGTTCCCTCTTCATCCCTTCCGCCAGAAACCCCACTGCGGCAGCATCGGCACGGGCGGCCTCACCGGCGGCTGCCATGGCTTGAAGCCGGCGTTCAGCATCAACTCGTTTTCCTTGCCGTTGTACTTCAGGTTCTGCTTCAGGTGCGTTTCCTGCGTCGGCTGGAAGCTGCTGGTGACGAACATCACGCCGCCCGGCTCGAGCAGGTCGTAGAACCGCTTGCACATGGCGGGCGGGTTGACGACGTGTTCGAGCACTTCGGTGCAGACGCCCGCACCGAACGTCCGGCCGGCGGGGTCTTCTTCGTGCACGGTCAGGTCGCTGATGCCGAGTTGATCGTTCAGCCACGTGCAGAAGTCGCGTGCCGCCTGGTTGGGCTCGAAGAGGTGAACGTCCTTCGCGCCGTGATGACGCAGGAACGTGCAGGTGATGCCGTCCGATCCGCCCCAGTCGAAGACGCCAAGATTTTTCGACGCCGGCGCGAGCATCTCGGCCACGTAGAAGCGCAGGGCGAACGTGAGGTCGTTCCACGCGTGCACGCCGTTGGCCTGGAGCGGCTCGCTGGCCTTGTAGAGTGCGATGAGCTTGGCCTCGTCGATCTGCCAGTCGTCGGGGAAGGTCTCGCGCCAGCGGTTCTTGTTGCGCTGGCTGAGGAAGGCCTGGCGTTCCTTCACCTGCTCCGGCGTCATCTTTTGCCAGAGGCCGTACAGTTGGATGCCGGCCTCGCGCCATTGCGTGGCGTCGACGGCGATGCCGCGCTCCCGTAGCGGCCGGGCAATGAGCGACTTCGCCTTGGTCGTGTAGACGGCCGTGGCCACGGCCAGTTCGATGATGCCGCGGATTTGGTCGATCTCGCGATCGTCGGCGGCCTGGTGCGCTTCATCAGATCATGCGTCAGGTTCAGCGCCAGTGCTGCGGGGGAGTTCTTGAAATGATTGAACATGAACGCGCGGGCCTCCTTGCCCGACGGAGCGAGATGTCCGTGTTATCGGTCGGATGGTCGCGCGGACGTGAATGATCATGCGATCGCGGCCTAATGATGTTGAGCGGTGATCGGAACCGCACAAACAAATCCGGGTCTTCGCGTCGCTCCGACGTTGACGTCGGAGCGCATGCGAAGACCCGGATTTAGGCGGACGCAGTCGATTGGTTCACTGCAGCGTCTGCATCAATTCGTCGCGCGAGTAGATGCCGATCAGCTTGGCGGGTGAGTCGACGCCTGGGTTGTAGACGGCCGTGAATGGGATGCTGCGAGAACCGCTCAGCTCGGCCAGCAGCTTCCAGCCGGGGGCGTCGTCATCGCTGAGGTCGGCCTTGATGGTCACGACGCCGCGCTTGCCGAGTTCCCGCTTGGTCGACTCGTCGGCGTAGACGCGGGACTCGACGACGTGGCAGTTCACGCACCAGTCGGCCGTGAAGTCGATGATGACCGTCTTGCCGGCGGCCCGCGCATCGGCGAGGGCTTGCTCGCTGTAGTTCACCCACTCGACGGTCGCCCGATTGAAGAACAGGCCCAGGAAGATGCCCATCGCGGCCAGCGCGCCGCTGAAGATTCCACTGATGACGATCGGCCTCGGCCGTGGGGCGATCTGGATCGTCCGCACCATGAGGAACGCCGCCGACAGGCAGACCAGCCCGCAGATGATCCACCACGCCACGCCGCCTTTAATGGCGGCAGGCAGCACCGGCTGCGCGAAGAACACCGCCGTCGCCAGCAGCAGGAAGCCCATCATCTGCTTCACCACGCTCGGCCACGGGCCGGTGCGCGGGAAATTCCGGGCGACTTCGGGTGTCGCGCTCAGGATCAGGTAGGGCGACGCCATGCCCGCGCCGACGGTCATCAGGATGAGCGCGCCGAGCACCGGGCCGCTGGCGAGTGCAATCGCGATCACGCCCGCGAACGGGCCGATCGTGCAGGGCGTGCTGAGCACGGCCGTGATCAGGCCCCACGCGAAGTTGCCTGTGTACGTGTTGTGAGCGGCTTCGAGCTGGCTGACCTTCGCCGGCAAAATGAACTCCAGCAGCCCGAACGATTGCAGGGCGGCCAGGATCATCACGACGGTGATGCCGATCGCGAACCATTTGTTCGAGAACAGCGCGCCCCATGTTCCGCCCGTGAGGATGGCGATGAGCGCGATCACGCCGAATGCTGCAACGATGCCCAGGCTGAACGCGAGCCCGAACGTGAACGACTTCGCCCGGCTGTGATTGGCGGCTTCGTAAAAACCGACCGCCTTGATCGGCAGCACGGGAAGCACGCAGGGCACGACGTTCAGCACGATGCCCACGAGGAACGCGACCAGCAACGTCCAGCCCAGCGGTTCACTGCCGCCGGTGGTCGGGCCGGTGCCGGGCGTGGTGTTTGACGCAGCGGGGGCCGTCGTTGGCGCGGTCGTGGGCTGAGTCGACACTGTCTCAGCGTAGCCCTTGAACACCTCCGCGTTCGCGGGCTGCACGGCGTCGGTCGTCACTTTCGTCGGCACCGACCACTTCACCTTCTGCGGCTGAAAGCAGACGCCCTTGTCGTCGCAGACCTGCACCATGAACGTGCCCGAGACGGTCACGTCGCCCGGCTTGGCGTCGGCGCTCACGTCGATCGGGACGTAGGTGATGAACGTGCCCGCGTAGACGTCCTGCGGGTCGGTCCCAGGCGTTTCCAGTCGTTCACCCTTGGCATAGACCGGGTCGCGGGCGGCGATCGCGTCAAGCTTGTCCACCTTCACAGAGAACGCGATCAGGTCGGACTGTGACGATTGCGCGTGGTAGCCTTCTTGCACGGTGACCACGACCGCCACGACGGCCGGCTTGCCGGGCTGGAGGGCGGTGGCGTTCAGCTTGGCGTCCGACTTGAGGAAGTCGCCTGAGCGCTGGGCCCGCGCCGTCGAAACCAGGCACAGAGGCAGCAGCAGGGCGAGCAGAAGCACGAAGAATCTGGGCATGTCTGAATCCTACCCCGGTCGGAACGTCGTGGGTATTCACTATGACCGCAACATTCCTTTGTATGGGGCGGCTTCCATTGGATGCGCCGTCGGCTGTTTGGTTGCACATTCCCGGCCGATCATTGCCCGGCGTTGCCTGCCGGTTTACGCTCATCCGTCGTGAAGCTCTCCAAGCGTACCGAATATGCGATCCGGGCGATGGTCCATCTGGCCCAGCTCGACCCCGGGCAATACGTGCAGTCGCGCGACTTGGCCAAGCAGGAGCGCCTGCCCAACAAGTTCCTTGAGTCGGTCCTGCTCGGCCTGAAGAAAGCCGGCTACCTCGAAAGCAAGGTCGGCAGTGGCGGTGGGTATCGGCTGATCCAGCCGTCCAGCCAGATCTCGATGGGCACGCTCCTCCGCACGCTCGAAGGACGCGAGAAGGGCACCGACGGTGCGCTCCCGCGCGACGCCATGCAGGGCGAGGTGGCCCTGAAGCTGATCGAAGACCAGATCGCGGCCGCCTACGCACGCATTCTCGACAAGATGACGCTCGAACAACTCGTCGAAGACGTGAACGCGAAGACGAGCCAAAAGGACGAGATGTTCTACATCTAATCGCTACTGCTCATTCGAATCACAGAGCACACCGAGAGCACAGAGACCACAGAGTGAGAAGTTGAACGGGCGAGTGTGTTCTCTTTTGGACGGGGCTGCGCGACTCACGATAGACCGGCAAGACAGCCGTTCCCACGACCGACCTCCTCGTCAAAGAGCTTTCCAATTCCCTCTGTGTTCTCTGTGCCCTCCGTGTGCTCTGTGACTCACGCCGCTGCCATACCGAATCCGCTACACTCTCGCGATGCCCACGCCCGCCAGCTTTGTTGACCTGCATTGTCACTCCACCGCCTCCGACGGCACGATGCGGCCGGCCGAAGTGGCGCGGCTGGCGAAGGCTTCGGGCCTCTCGGCGTTCGCGCTGACCGATCACGATACGACAGCCGGGCTCGCCGAAGCGCGGGACGAGGCGGTCGCGCTCGACATCGATTTCCTCAACGGCATCGAGATCAGCTGCGCCTTCCCGCGGCCGGGCACGATGCACATCCTCGGTTATGGGATCGATCCGGAGTCGCCAACGCTCAAGTCGACGCTCGAAGAGCTGATCCGCGCTCGCAACGAACGCAATGAGCGGATCGTCGTCGCGCTTCAGGCCAAGGGCATTAAGATCACCATGGAACAGGTCCGGGCCGTCGCCACACGCGGCGACCCGCGCAACGAAAACGTCACGGTGGGGCGTCCGCACATCGCGAAGGTGTTGCAGATGCTCGGCGTCGTGAAGAACAACGCGCAGGCGTTCCGCGATTATCTCGGCGGTAGCGGGCTGGTGTATGCCGACAAGGAGCGGCTCTCGTCACAGCAGGCGATCGACCTGATCCACTCGGCCGGCGGACTCGCGTGTCTCGCGCATGCGTTCCAGCTCCGCAAAGACAACTGGGCGCAGCTCCGCAACGAGATCAAGCGGCTGCGCGATCAGGGCCTTGATGCGCTGGAAGTCGTCCACACGGATCACCGCGAAAGCCTGGTGGCAGAGCTGCGCGACATCGCCAAGCACACCGGCCTGCTCTGCACGGGCGGCAGCGACTTCCACGGCTCGAACAAGAAGCACATCCAACTCGGCTACGCCCAGAACGGACGACGCGTGCCGCGCGAGTGGTTCGATCGGCTGGTGGGGAAGCTGAAGGAACCCGTGGACTAAAGCGTGATCAACCGAGTTGTAGGGGCGCTTTCTCTTCCACCCTCCCTTCGGGAGAGGGGACCAGAAGGCCGCCGCTCACGGCTTGTTCTCGTGATGCGCCGGCCGGACGACGGGATACCACTCGCCGCCGTAATGGACCGGCTCTTCGGGTTTCTTCTCAGGCTGCGCGGGCTGTTCGAGCGGGCCGGCTTCGAGCTTCTTGATGGCCGGGCCGGCGGTCGTCGTGGCCGCCTTGCCGTCGTGACGGGCGTGGTCGCCCGTGGGGTTCTTGCTCGCGTACGCAGCGACGACCGCGTCGAGTTCTTCCTTGTCGGCGGCGGTCATGCCGTGACGCTTCGCATCCTTGATCGTGCCGTCGTCGATGTCGCCGGAGGCGTACTTGCGTGCCTTGGGCTTCGCCTCGCGTTTCGGCACGAGGCCCGCGCCGACGATCAGGTTGACCAGCGATCCCCACACGCCGCCGATCAGCAGCGCGCCGCCGCCCACCCACGCGCCGAAGTAGCCGGGCAGGTTCTGGCTGAGCGGATGGGAGTAAGTCGCGACCGCCGCCCCGGGGTCTTTCGCGGTCTGGAGCAGTTTCGCCTGGTTGTCGATGAATTCCTCGACGGTAGTGGCCTGGAGGTCGCTGGCGACGGCGTTCACGTTGCCGGGCAGATAGATGCCTTTGCCGGTCTTGCGGTCGTGGTTGAGGTAGCTGAGCAGGACGCGCTGGACGCTGTTGCCGTTCGGGTCTTTCTCGCCCCGCATGACGATGACGTTCTTCACGACGGGCCAGCCCTTGGTGGCGGCTTCGTCGCTCGTTTGGCCGATGACTTCGCGGAGGAACGGCGTGGTGAAGTTGCGGCCGGCAGCGGGTTCGTTGCCCATCCAGGCGAAACCCATGATCGCGCCCGCGGCCGCGCCGAGGATCGCCCAATGCCAGCGCTTGAGATCTGTCAGTTCCATCTGAGCCTCTCCCGTTCGCTTCGACGTGTTGCCCAACGACCACTATTCGACGTGCCGTCGACGCGTTAACGTTCCGACATGCGCTGCCACATTGCAACCCCGTTACTAAGACGCTCGGCGCTGCTGATTGTTGCAGCCGTCCTCTGCACGGGCTGTCAGGCGACCCGCTACGCGCTGGTTTCGCCTTATGTGCCACAGAACGAGGTGACACCCGACAAAATTGTCGTGCTGCCGCAAAAGGACGGGCTCGACTACGAATTCACGCAAGTGGAAGACAAGCTCGTCCTGCGATTTGTGAACCGAACCGGCAAGCCGGTTGAGTTACTGCCGAACAGTCTGATGATCGATTCCCGCGGCGTGGGGTATCCGATTGCCGGGCAGACGCTTGCGCCGGATTCGGCCGGCCGGGTGGTGCTGCCCCCCCGCGACATCGCTCTGGACTTCGGCGAACCCGCCGCCAGTGAGGAGCCGATCGTGTCCAGCAACGATGACGGCCTGCACACGATCGCGGGCCAATCCATCGAGACTTATCACAAACGAGTGAAGTCCTTCGACTGGCCAGCCGATCAGACGGCAAAAGTTCGACTCGATTGGTCGATCGCAGGAGACACCAAATCGCACGAGTTTACCGTGCGTCGTTCGAAGAACTGATGCGGTGAACGGGAGCGGTTTCGTGGGCAATTCCTGAGGCGGCAAATCGGGTTGTCGGACGCAACTCGGCAGTCTAGGCTATAGGTCGCGAGGAGAAGGCAATGAACAGCGTATACAACCCTGAGACCGAGATTTACGCTCAGATTGAACGCTTGGAGCTGGACGCCCGGGACATCCGCCGGCGCGTAGAGCACGCTCCTCGGCCGGAGGATAAACGCGTGCTGAATCAGCAACTCAGCGAGATCATGCAGCAGATCGATCGGCTGCGCGAGCGCGTGGGCATTCGCGTCCGCAAGTGATCGGCTGAACAACCGTGTTGATATCGCATTGGGAAGGACCTTGGTCCTTCCCGTTTTCGTTTTCGCACTTAACGAAGAAACGTAAATCCCGAAAACGAAGCGAGGCCCGCTTCAACAGCGGGCCTCGCTTCAAGGGAAGAGGAGGAGATTGTTGAGCGGAGGCGAGCTCAGACGCCTGGAAGGCGCCGGCCGCGACCGCTAATGCCGCCGAAGATCAGCGACAGGACGAACAGGACGATAAAGATGAAGAACAGCACCTGAGCGATGCTGGTCGCACCCGACGCGATGCCGCCGAAACCGAAAACGGCCGCGACGATCGCGATCACGAAGAAAACGGCTGCCCAGTACAGCATGACGAAGCTCCTTTGCATTTGCTTCCGTGACGCCGAACAGCAGCAGTCATCGGACAGCGGGTTGTTGAAAACGACACATCGTTTGTTTCAAGACGGACGGGCGAGGGCGCCCACACGGACGCCTGACTCACCCGTCCGCTGCGTCGATCGGAAACGCGGAATTCCACACAGAGGCCACCGAGTCACAAAGCACACAGAGGAAGAACTCAGAGGGAATTATCACAATCAATTACCTCAATGTTGCGTGAGTCGGTTACATGCCCTGCAACCGCTCTGCACCCCGGTCCTTTCTCTGTGTCCTTTGTGCCTCTGTGGCCATTCATCCTTACTTGGCGTCGCGGGCGGCATCGCGGATGCCTTCGCCAGCGTCCTTCATGTCCTTGCCGACGCCTTCGGTGGTGTTACAGCCGATCGCGCCGAGACCGATCGACATCAGGACCAGAACCGACAGGGCACGCGTGATGAAACGGGACTTCATAGCCTTCTCCTAGCGTTGTCTCGGACGCTCGTCGGTTCGCTCCTTGCGACGCCTCACGTTCGTCCATTCGTGTGAACCTATGACGCGCATCGCGCTGGGG
Organism: Tepidisphaeraceae bacterium; assembly: GCA_047600945.1. Lineage (GTDB taxonomy): Bacteria > Planctomycetota > Phycisphaerae > Tepidisphaerales > Tepidisphaeraceae > JASGKC01. The sequence goes on from JASGKC010000001.1 coordinate 2,065,507, forward strand.
GATCGGGTGCGCTCATCAGACCTTGCTCACGGGAACCGGGCAGGCCCGTCGGGCGAACCCTTAGTCGAGCGTTACGAACTTCGGTACGACGAGGGCGGATCGCTCGCGGGGAAGGATGCCATGGCGGCCGCATCGATCTCGTCCTGAGGTGTCTGCTCTGCTTCGTGGCCCTCGTCGCGATAGCTCGGTGCGTCGGCCGGCGTGCCTTGCGCCTTGTGGCCGTTCTGCGGCCAAACCGAGTTAATGATCCGCGACGCCGTCTCCGGGAACAGCATCCACAGCCCGCCGAGCGCCATCGCCGCACCGACCAGGCCACGACCGCGAATGCCACGCATCAGCAGCAACGTGCCCGCGCCTTTGAACGCGAAGTGCGAGAGGTCGTCAGTCGTGATGTTTCGACGCAGGGTATTCGTTTGGTTCTCCATGACGCAGCTCCATTCCGTGTGAATGTTCGATTCACAAGGTAGGCCCGCGCGTCATGGCCAGCGATCGGGTGGAACGCTCAACCCTGTCGGGGCGATGCACCGACATGGCACGAGTGGAGTCCTGATGGGGTGCTGCGGTGGGGAAGGGACGTCAACACGAGCGCGAACTGACGTCGCGGCAAGCTCGCGGCTAACCTGCGCGTGCGGTGCGGCGTAGGAGCTGCGAGGACCGGTGTGTGCACACGTGTCGCTAATCGGCGCGGGATGATTGCCACTTGTCATATTCCGCATTCAGGCGATCGACGGTGGCGATGCCGTCATGCACGAAGACGCGGTAGTCGAAGTGGATGGGCTCGCCGGCCTTTACGCTCATCGGTTCGTCGAAGAGAAAGGCCGCGTTGAAGTAGTGACCGATGCCGGTGCCGCCGTACCACGGCGTGGGGTGGCGGCGGTTGTTCGGTGAATCGAAGATCGCAACCCCGGCAAAGAGGTGATCGCCGCCGTCGATCTTGCCGGAGAGGTCGCACCACTTGGAACGCACGGGCGTCGGGCGGTTGCTCGTCGATCCGTCGGCGAAGGTGAGCTGCGTCTCGTACCAGTTGCGATTGCCGCGGAAGGTGAGCCCGCCGTAACCGCCCCAAGTGGTGAAGGGCGTGCGATCGAGCAGCACGTCCGCGCACGGCGTGAGCGTCGTGCGGAAGTCGATCGCGTACGCGTCCGGCGCGAGCACGAGGTAATCGAACGCGCGGGCTTCATCGAAGATGACGTCGCCGGACGGGCGGACCCATTCCTGCCTGCACGTCACGCTGACGCGCTGGTCGCCATCCTGGTTGATGGTGATCGGACCGACGGTGCGCTGCGTGCCCCAGCTTTCGCGTTCTTCCCAGAAGTTTTCCTTGTTCACGTACTTGATCGTGAACCACAGGCCGCGATGCCACACGTGATCCCACGGCTCGAACAGCGTCAGCACCTGCCCCGACGGCGTGCAGAGCGGATGAAAGAACGGCTTGGGCTTGCCGCCGTACACGTACTTCCAGCGGGGCTCGGCTTGGCCGGGCAGTTGGATGGCGATGGACTGGCCGAGGTCGTGGGTCAGACGCATGATCGGTCGAGTGTCCGGATCGTGCGGTCGACGTAAAGCGTCGGCAGCGCTGTTCGTGTAGCATTTTTGTCGCGTGGGCCGAGGTCCACCGCGGAGGCACAGAGGGCACGGAGAACACAGAGGGCACAGAGAGCTACGCGGTTATCCGGGTCGCGCATGGCAGTCGCGTTTTGAATTGAGTGAGCTGGATCTCTACCTCTGTGTGCTCTGTGATCTCGGTGTCCTCTGTGCTTTCTGTTCGCGAGTTGGTTCACAAAAAGGGAGCGTCAATGCGTGCGATGTGGTTGGCTTTGATCGGACTGCTGAGCGTCGGGTGTGCGTCGTCGTCGAGTCACCCGAGCGCCAGCGAATCGCTCCGCGTGATGACGTATAACATCCATCACGCCGCCGGCGAGGATGGGAGCGTCGACATCGAGCGCATTGCGCGGATCGTGAACGCGCAGCAGCCCGACCTCGTCGCGATCCAGGAAGTCGACGTCGGCACGAAACGCACGAACAATCTGAACACGCCTGCCGAGCTGGAGCGGCTTACGGGTCTGCACGCCCGCTTCGGCAAGGCGATCGACTGGGACGGCGGCGCGTTCGGACAGGTCATCCTCTCGAAGCGCCCGATCACCTCCTTCACCGTCCACAAGCTGCCCGGCGACCCGAAGCGCGAACAGCGCATCGCCCTCGAAGCGATCATCGACGGCGGCGCGATCCGCTTCGTCGCGACCCACCTCGACCATAGCGGCCAACTTCCCGACCGCCTGGCGCAAGCGAAAGAACTGAACCGCCTGTTCGGCCAGCCCGACGGCGTCCCGACGATTCTCGCCGGCGACTTCAACGCCAAGCCCGGCACCGACGCGATCGTCGAACTCAGCCAACACTTCACCGACGCGTCGGCGACCAGGCCCGACTTCACCTACCCCAGCACGCAACCGACGCGGAAGATCGACTGGGTCTTCCTGCGCGAGCCGAAGTTGTGGACGGTCACGAATACGGAAGTGATCGACGAGCCAGCCGCCTCGGACCACCGGCCACTGGTCGTTGAGCTGAAGGCGAAGTGAGCCGTCGCTTGGGCCTCCTATCCCGATACGCCGGGAGAGGGTGCGCCGTTCGACGGTCGAACGTTACGCGAGTTCACCACGAATCTTCTGGACGTCCCGCACCAAAAATCTATATTGGTCAGGTCACGCGCTGCGCGGCCTGAACCACCGGCGTCGCGCGTCACATCGAGACGTCGTACCACGCCCGAACTGCACTCCCAATTTAGGTCAGGCATACCCGATGAGCGCCTCTGAAGCCGTCCGCAAACACCGTGAGTTCCTGTTCCCCGCGATCACCATGTACTACGCCGAGCCCATCGAGCTCGTGCGCGGCGAAGGCCACTACGTCTGGGACCACGACGGCAAGAAATACCTCGACGCGTTCGGCGGCGTCCTGACTGTCTCCGTCGGCCATGCCAACCCGACCGTCGTGCAGGCCGTCACCGAGCAAGTGAAGAAGCTCAGCCACGTCAGCACGCTCTACGCACACGCCGAGCAGGGCAACCTCGCCGAGCGCCTCGCGCACATTGCGCCGGGCAACCTGAAGAAGACGTTCTTCACCAGCAGCGGCACGGAGGCGAACGAAACCGCCATGAACGCCGCCCGCGTCGCGACAGGCCGGATGGACATCGTCACGCTGCGTCACAGCTACTCGGGCCGAAGCCTTCAGACCCTCGCCGGCTGCGGCCAGAGCGGCTGGAAAAAGGTTCCGCTGCCGGTCGCGGGCATCAAGCACGCCCACGCGCCGTACTGCTACCGCTGTCCGTTCAAGGCCACGCCCGGCAACTGCAATCTGGAATGTGCGAACGACCTTGAAGAACTCATCATCACCGAGACCGGCGGCGAGATCGCCGCGTTCATGACCGAAACTGTCATCGGCTCGGGCGGGTTCATCGTGCCGCCGAAGGGGTGGCATCAGCGGACGCAGGAGATCGCCAAGAAGTATGGCGGCCTGTTCATCGCCGACGAAGTGCAGACCGCTTGGGGACGCACCGGCGAGCACTGGTTCGGCATCGACCACTTCGGCGTGAAGCCCGACATCATCACCAGCGCCAAGGGCATGGGCAACGGCGCCCCGGTCGCGATGACCATCGCCACGCCCGAGGTGGCTGACAAGTTCCCCGGCATCACCTTCGCCACCTACGGCGGCAACCCCGTCAGCATGGCGGCCACCCGTGCGACGATGGACGTCATCGAGAAAGGCAACCTCCTCCAGAACTGCAAGACCACCGGCGGCTACCTCGGCGAGCGCTTCAAAGAGCTTCAGGAGAAGCACGAGATCGTCGGCGACGCGCGCGGCATCGGCATGATGCAGGCCATCGAAATCGTCACCGACAAGCGCAGCAAGACGCCGAACGCGAAGGCGGTCGTGTCCGTATTCGAAGAATGCAAAAAGCGCGGCGTCCTCATCGGCAAAGGCGGCGTCTACGGCAACGTCATCCGCACCGGCCTGATGCTCAACGCGAGCAAGGTGGAAGTGGATGAAATGGTCAACGCCATCGACGCGGGCCTGGCACTGGCCAAGTAGTTGTCCACGAAGGGTACGAAGGGACACGAAGAGGGAGGTCTGAATGGCAGAGTTGCTGCTTGCAGATGAAGTCTACGTGATCGTCGGGGCCGCAATCGAAGTTCACCGCGAACTCGGGTGTGGGTATCTGGAAGGCGTCTATCAGGAAGCGTTTGAACGCGAGTTCGCCATTCGGGGGATTCCTTTTGAGGCGCAGAAGGAGCTGACCATCTACTACAAGGGTGAACGACTCAACAAGACCTACTTTGCCGATGTCCTGTGCTACGGCAAGGTCATCGTTGAACTCAAGGTGCTGCGCGAACTGACCTCGCGCGAAGAATCACAATTGCTCAACTACCTCAAGGCAACGGGTCTACGCGTTGGGCTTCTCATTAATTTCGGCGCTGAAGGCGTACTCGACTGGAAGCGAATGGTTCGCTGAACTTGGTTATCTGCTCCTTCTGACTTTCTTCGTGTCCCTTCGTGCCCTTCGTGGACAATCTCATGACGACTCTCATCAAGAACGGCCGCATTGTTACCGCCTCGGACGACTATCTCGCTGACGTCTTCATCGACGGCGAAACCATCTCGCTCATCGGCAAGGACCTCAAGGTGCAGGCCGACAAGGTCATCGACGCCACGGGCAAGCTGGTCATTCCCGGCGCGATCGATCCGCACGTGCACATGGAGCTTCCGTTTGGCGGAACGGTTTCGTCCGACAGTTTCGAAACCGGCACCCGGGCGGCCGCGTGGGGCGGTACCACCACCATCATCGACTTCGCCATCCAGTACAAAGGCAAGACCTTCCAGCAGACCATCGACGACTGGCACGCGAAGGCGTCGGGCAAGTGCGCGATCGACTACAGCTATCACCTGGCCGTCACGGAGTATCGCCCGGAGCAGGCGGCCGAGTTCGCGAAGGTGGTCGATCAGGGCATCACCACGTTCAAGATCTTCCTGGCGTATCCCGGCGTCTACATGATCGACGACAAGACGATGACCCGCGTCATGCGCAGCGCCGGCGAAGCGGGCGGCATGACGCTGGTGCACGCCGAGAACGGCGACGCCATCCAGCTCAAGATCGACGAACTGCTGGCGGCCGGCAAGACCGAACCGAAGTACCACGCGCAGTCCCGACCGCCGGTCATGCAGCAGGACGGCACGGCCCGCGCACTGCGCGTCGCGGAGTTCGCGAAGTCGCCCGTGTTCATCGTCCACGTGTCGTGCGAGGCGTCGATGATGGAAATCGTCCGCGCCCGCGACGCCGGCCTGCCCGCGTATGGCGAAACCTGCACGCAATACCTCTACTTCGATGAAAGCTGCTACGACAAGCCGAACTTCGAAGGCGCCAAGTACGTCTTCACGCCGCCGCTCGTGCCGAAGGAGAACATCGAGCCACTCTGGAAAGGCCTGAAGCTGGGCTACCTCCAGGAAGTCAGCACCGACCACTGCCCGTTCAACTTCAAGGGCCAGAAAGAACTCGGCCGCGAAAGCTTCGCGAAGATCCCCAACGGCGGCCCCGGCGTGGAAGACCGCCTGGTGATGGTCTATCACGGCGGTGTCGTGCAGCGCGGGTTCTCACTGAACAAGTGGGTCGACCTCACCAGCACCGCCAGCGCGAAGCTGTTCGGCATGTTCCCGAAGAAGGGCACGATCGCCGTCGGCAGCGACGCCGACATCGTCATCTTCGATCCGAACAAAGAGCAGGTCCGCAGCGCCGCCACCCATCATTCGAACGTCGACTACAACCTGTTCGAAGGCATGAAGGTGAAGGGCGTGGTCGAAACGGTGCTCAGCCGCGGCAAGACGATCATCGAGAAGAACCAGTACGTCGGTAAGCCCGGCGACGGGAAGTTCCTGAAGCGCGGCGCGACGATCGGATTGTGAGTTCACCGCAGAGACACAGAGGACGCAGAGCAGGCAGTTGGGAACGAGACAAGCGAAGTGAGTTGTTTAGCGGCGGCCCGCAGGGCCGCGTGGGCGTTCGCGTTGATGAGGTGAATCCAGCATGCTTCACGCTCCCATCCAACGTCATGCCGAACGAAGTGAAGCATCCGGCGCCACGCGAAAGTCGCGAGACTTCGATCGGCGCCAAATCCTTCACTTCGCTCAGGATGACAATGAACTTCTCTCCGCGTCTCCGCGGTGAATCGTAAGTGATAGCACGATGAACCCTCCCCCAACCATCTCCGAGCCGCACGCCCCGCACAGCGAGAGCGACCTTGAGCTCAGCCCGCTGGCCAACGCTGACCTCGTCCCCACCCGGCCGGCCCAGCGGACGTGGAGTGTCTGGAGCATCGCCGCGCTGTGGATCAGCATGTCGGCCTGCATCCCGACGTACATGCTCGCCAGCAGCCTGATCGATGGCGGCATGAACTGGTGGCAGGCCGTCGTGACGATCTTCCTCGGCAACCTCATCGTGCTCGTGCCGATGGTCCTGAACGCGCACGCCGGCACGCGGTACGGCATCCCGTTCCCGGTCTACTGCCGCGCCAGCTTCGGCGTCACCGGCGCGAATGTGCCGGCCATGCTCCGCGCGTTCGTCGCGTGCGGCTGGTTCGGTATCCAGACGTGGATCGGCGGGGCGGCGCTGTTCACCATCGCCACCGTCTTCAAGCCGGAACTCGGCACGTCGGCCAGTCACCTGCACATCGGCTCTTTCCAACTCGGCGTCACGCTGCCGCAGTTCGTCGCGTTCATGATCTTCTGGGCGATCAACATGCTGGTGGTGGTGCTCGGCATCAACTCCATCCGCTGGCTGCTGAACATCAAGGCGCCGCTGCTGATCGTGCTGGGGCTGCTGCTGCTCGCGTGGGCGTACAAGCAGGCGCACGGCTTCGGGCCGATGCTCGGCCAGCCGTCTGCGTTCGAGCCGGGGCAGCCGAAGGCGGGGCAGTTCTTCACGTTCTTCTGGCCCGCGCTCACCGGTATGATCGGCTTCTGGGCGACGCTCTCGCTCAACATCCCCGACTTCAGCCGCTATGCGAAGAGCCAGCGCGACCAGATCCTCGGCCAAGCGCTCGGCCTGCCGCCCACGATGGCGCTCTACTCGTTCATTGGCGTGGCCGTCACCAGCGCGACGATGGTCATCTACGGATCGGCCATCTGGGACCCGGTCGCGCTCATGCAGAAGTTCACGCACAAGCCGACGCTCGTCATCGCGATGGCCGCCGTCGCGCTGGCCACGCTCGCGACGAACATCGCCGCCAACGTCGTCAGCCCCGCGAACGATTTCGCGCACCTCGCGCCGCGCTACATCGGCTTCCGGCTCGGCGGATTCATCACCGGCATCGTCGGCATCGTGATGATGCCGTGGAAACTCATCGCCGACCCCAGCGGCTACATCTTCACCTGGCTGATCGCCTATTCGGCACTGCTGGGCGCGGTGGGCGGCATCCTCATCTGCGACTACTGGGTCCTGCGCCGCGCGAGGCTCAACCTCGGCGACCTGTTCCGTCGCAACGGCCGGTATCGCTACGACCGCGGCGTGAACTGGTGCGCCGTGCTCGCGCTCGCCATCGCGGTCATGCCGTGCCTGCCGGGCTTCCTCGACACCGTCACGCACGGCTCGGTGCTGCACGACGGCTCGCACATCGCGCTGGTCTTCCGCTCGATCTACAACTACTCCTGGTTCGTCACGTTCTTCATTGCCTTCGTGCTGTACGCGCTCTTCATGATCGGACATCCCAGTTTGAAGGAGGATCGTTAACCCATGCCCACACTCGCAACAGAAGTCAACGGCATCAAGCTCCCCAACCCCTTCGTGATCGGCTCGGGCCCGCCCGGCACAAACGCCAACGTCTGCCGCAAGGCGCTCGACGAAGGCTGGGGCGCGGTCATCATCAAGACGATCAGCCTCGACGCGAGCAAGGTCGTCAACGTCGCGCCGCGCTACGCGCGTTTGCGCACGCCCAGCAAGGAGATCGTCGGCTGGCAGAACATCGAGCTGATTTCCGATCGCCCGTTCGAGGTGTGGCTCGACGAACTCAAGAGCATGAAGGACTCGCATCCGGACGGCGTGCTCATCGCGTCGATCATGGAGGAGTACCACAAGGACCGCTGGATCGAGATCGTCGAACGCGTGCAGGAAACCGGCGTGGCCGGGTTTGAGTTGAACTTCTCCTGCCCGCACGGCCTGCCCGAACGCAAGATGGGCGCGGCCATGGGGCAGGACTTCGCCATCATGAACGAAGTCTGCGGCTGGGTGCACAGCGCCGCCAAGATCCCCGTCTGGGCCAAGCTCACGCCCAACGTCACCAGCATCGCCGACGGCGCCGAGGCCGCGCTCTCGGGCGGCGCGGACGGCGTGAGCGCCATCAACACCATCCTCAGCGTGATGGGCGTCGACCTCGAAACGCTCCGCCCGGAGCCGACCGTCGAAGGCTACACCGTGCCCGGCGGCTACAGCTGCATCGCCGTGCGCCCGATCGCGCTGCGCATGGTGATGGAGATCGCGAAGCGCATCCAGCAGAAGTTCCCGGGCAAGACCATCAGCGCCATCGGCGGCGTCGAAAGTGGCCTCGACGCGGCCCAGTTCATCCTGCTCGGGGCCGACACCGTGCAGGTCTGCACCGGCGTGATGAAGTACGGCTACGACATGGTCAAACGCATGAAGGACGAACTGCTGGGCTTCATGACCAAAAAGAACTTCGAAACCCTCGAAGCGTTCAAGGGCCACAGCCTGCAATACTTCACCACCCACGCCGACCTGGTGCGCCGTCAAGCCGAGGCCAAGGCGATGGCCGCCGCGAAAGCCGCCGGCAAGGTGACCAAGGACGGCGAATGGAAGGGCGACGAGTTCGTGAAGCAGAGCGAAGGGCTGGCGCGTGGGTGAGGGTCTGCTTTTGTCTGTGGCATGGGCTACCAGCCCATGAAAGGCATGGCCACGAATCGCCCGAATGGGCACGAAGGAAGCCGGTCCACGAAGGACACGAAAGGTCACGAAGTGAAGAGGCAATGCTCACGCTCTCCCGGTACGCCGGGAGAGGGCAGGGTGAGGGCCGGGTATAGTGAGTAGAAAACCGATGGGTGTTTTCATTTCGTTTTGGGAGGTATGTCATGACGCTGGCGCAGATCGAAGCCCAAGCGGCTCTTTGGAACAGCCTGGAAGTGTCGAAGCTCATTGCGGCTGTGCTCACGCCACTTTCAGTCATTGTGTTCGGATACTGGCTTAATGGTCGGCTTAAGCAGATCGAACACCTTCAATGGGCCAATCAGAAGGTCATTGAAAAGCGACTGAGCGTTTTCGAAGAGATCTCGCCGCTTCTCAACGATGTGCTGTGCTACTTCACCTTTGTCGGTGGGTGGAAGGAGCTTACTCCTCTCAAAGTCGTGCGACTAAAGCGACAGATTGATCGAATAGCCTATGTGAATGCTCCTTTGTTCCCACGGGGATTTGTTGAGCAGTACAACGCATTCATAGGGCTGTGCTTTGACTCGTATAGCGGCTGGGGAGCGGATGCAAAGTTGCGAACGCTGTCCGAGCGCCGCGCTGAGGCTGCAGGTCCTGCATGGCGGCCCGAGTGGGACGAGTGTTTCGCGCCACCCGACAAATGCTCAGACGTCAAGGCGATACGGAGTGCATATAGCTCGTTCGTAGCGTACCTCGCTAGCGAGTTGGGCGTTGGCGTCACAGGGGAACCGATTGCCACAGGCCACCCACCTGCCAACATACGCTGAGCGATTCCTACATCCGCACGACGGCATGACCCGTCTGTTCTTCAGAACTTGGTCGCCGAAAATGGCACGGCCGGGACGGCCGTACCACGAATGCACTCGATTGGTCAGGCCAGGGAGCGCACGTCGTGGAGTCACGTCCGAGACCTCCGGAGCCGGCTCCCGATGGTCCGGACTCCGCTCCGCGACCTCCGGACTCGGGTCCGGACATCGCGGAGCCAGGTCCGAACGCGGCGGAGCCGACTCCGGACGGCCTGGACTCGGCTCCAGAGCTTCCGGAGTCGGCTCCGGAAGGTCCGGACCCGGCTCCGAAACTTCCGGAGTCGACTTCGGAAGACGCGGAGCCGGCTCCGGAAAATGTGGAGTCGGGTCCGGAGGCGCGTGGAGCGCAGGCCTGGCCGCGCCGATGAGGAATGAGGCCGCGCCGGCGTCGGCGGCGGGCCGCGCGTCGATCGGGGCAGCAGGTTCGGAGTGCGATCATGGCAAACTTCCTTCCGCGTCGAGATGCCGAGCTGCGCACGTGGTCGACGGCGTTTCGCGATCAGATCGTGGCCGACCCCAACGCGTACGGACTCACGAGCGCGCAGGCGGCGCACTACGCGAGCCTGCACGATGCGTTCGAGCAATGCCTGAGCGATGCGGTCGGCGGCGCCACGCGCGGGCCGCGCACGGTGATGTTGAAGGATGAAGCGCGGGCGGCACTGGAGTCGGCCGCCCGGGGACTCGGGCGGATCATCCGCGCCACGCCGGGCGTGACGGATCCGCAGCGTGTGGCGCTGGGACTGAGCCAAGCGCAGCCGCAGCCGACGCCGGTGGTCCGCGTGGACGACTTCGCGCCGATCGTGCGGGTGACCAGCACGCACGGCAGGACGATCTCGATCCGGCTCGACGACCCCACGCACCCCAGCCGCAAGGGCAAACCGCGCGGCGTGGTGGGGGCGGCCATCTTCGCGTGGACCGGCCACACGCTGCCCAAAACCACCAGCGCCTGGCGCTTCGTCTGCAACACCACCCGGCCCACGTGCGACATCACCTTCGACGCCTCGCACACCCCCGGCACCAAGGTGTGGCTGACGGCACGGTGGCTGGACTCGCAACTCCAGCCCGGCATGCCGGCCGCACCGGTGATGCAACACATCGGCTTCGAATTCGCACTGGCGGCGTGAACCGGCGAGTGCGCGTCGGCTGTTCATCCGACGCCATCGGAGGCAACGTCTAGCCATGAGCAGGTGATGGAAACAACCGTGCGACACCAGTCGGCGCCGGTACAATCCCGTCATGGGGCATCGACTCATCGGCAGCTTCGAGCGTGAGCGCAGAGGCATGGGAACGTGGCCCGGACGTGGGGCGGTCGTACTGTTGGCGATCAGTGCATGTGTCGTCGTCTGCGGGTGTTCGGAGCACAAGACAACGGCCGGCGACATGGCACCCTTTTCAGGGAACGCTGCGTTGCTGGTGTTTGTTCCTGTCGCGATGGTCGGGGCTAAACTCGACGAGTGGGGCCAGCGCATGTCAGCACCGCCGCGTCCGCCGCCACCATCCGCACCGCCGGCTAAGCCAGGCGACCCCAGGCCATCCGACTGCGTGGGCAACCGTTATCGCGTGACTTCGCCTCTCGAACTGCCGTTGCTCGAATCGCCGGGCCGGGTGACCGTTCACGAAGGGGCGACGATTGAGATCAGCGAAGTCGTATGGGCGAGCGTCGTTGAGAGCGGGGTCTGGCAGTATCAGATCGTGGGGATCTCGTCGGACGCAGCGGCAAGGAAACTCGTGGTCGGAGGACCGCCGCCAACGAGCCGTCGCGCCGGCAACAGTATTGTCGATGCGCCGCAGTTGCTGCCGGAGTTCCTGAAAGCAACTGAGCGCTTGCCGGACTCGCCTTCATCGCATCGCACAAAGCGATGACCGGATCGCTTGAGCCTTACACGGCGGGCGCGGACGATCGCGCTGGCTCCGCAGACGAGTGCGAAGCAACGTCCGAGATTCTGTTCTCTCTCGAAGCGCTCGCGGACGGCTGCGCAAGCTGAAGCGTCGGGCGTCTCGCCGATCCATCGAGCAGACCCTTACAAAGGAGTGGTCCGATGGTGAGTGGCGTCAATTCATCCAGCAGTTCCAGCACGATGGCCCAGCTTCAGAAGCTGATGCGGCAGCGCGGCACGAACCGGCCCGGCGGCGATGGCGACGGCAAGCGGCCGGAACTGCCGAGCGGGTTCCAGTCGATCCTCGACTCGGCCATGCAGTCGGGCGGGACGAGTGATCAGATCAAGTCGACGATCTCGGAGAAGTACGCCGAGTATCAGAAGACGGACGAGTACAAGAACCTGTCGAGCGAGCAGCAGTCGAAGCTGACCGAGATGGTGGAGAAAGGCCCGCCGTCCGGCCCGCCTCCGAGCGGCGGCATGGGCGGCCCGCCGCCGACGGGTGCGTCGGGCAGTTCGTCCGATTCCAGCGGCGACTCGTCGGACAGCACCTCGCAGGCCGAGGTCATCAAGGCGCTGTTCGCGAAACTGGAAGAGATGGGCCAGTCGACGCGGTCGAAGCTCGCGCAGCAGACCAGCAGCAGCGAGGCTGCGTGAGTGTGTTGTATTCGTCTCGTACCGAAAGCACGGAGTTCACAGAGAGCACAGAGGGCACAGAGCAATAGACATGAACATCAAAGCTGAATTCGTAACTCCCATCAGCTGGGCGTTCTCCCTGTGTTCTCCGTGTCCTCTGTGTGCTCTATGCGAGCGCAGTTCGATCACTTCGTCGGCAGCGTGAAGACGGTCGTCTTGCCGTCGATGACGGTCTGAACCTTCGCGCGGGCGGGGCCGGTCGTGTGCACGTATTCGATCGTGACGCGATACGTCTTCCCCGCGACGAGCGTGGCGGTGCCGGTCGCTTCGGGCTGGTTGCTCGACTTCGACACGACGGTCTGGTCGTCGATCTTCAGCGACATCTCGCCGTCGCCCGAGCAGGCGAACGTCCGCGTCTCGTTCCTGGACGCGGCGAAGTGGCCGGTCCAGCGGATCGAGAAGTGATCTCGGCCGACGCCGGCGGTGATGTCGGGTGAGCCGGTGCCGGGCTCGTCGCCGAGGTCGAAGTCGACGCGCGGCGTGATCGATTTCTTCTTCGACGTCTCGAAGCGCCCGTCGAAGTAGTCCACGTCGAAGCAGCTTCGTTGGAGTGCCGCGAACTTCTCGTCGCCGAGCAGGGCGTGCATTTCGTCGACGCTCCACGGATGGCCGTCGGGGAAGAGAACGCCGTGGAACGGGACGGCCGGCTCGGCGGGGCCGTCGGGGTGGCCCCACGGGAAGCGGCAGTTGTCGCGGCCGATCATCAGTTCCCACACGACGAAGCCCGTCCGCTTGCCGGCGAGTTCGCGCAGGCATTTGTGCACGTCGCTGCCCGGGCGGTTGAGGGTCTCGGTGCAGAGGTGATCCGGCCCGCCGTCCGCGCCGGGCAGGGCGAACGTGCCGTCGCTGTAGCTGTGGAAGGAATAGAAGTCGGAGTACTTCGGCCCGTAGAACGCGCCGCCCGTGGCGGTGACGGGCTGCGTGGCGCCGGCGGACTTCACGCACTCGCGCGTGAGTTCGATCAGGCGATTCAGGTTCGTGTCGGCCACGCCGTCGCGGTACTTCGTCGGCGGGCCCATCGGCTCGTTGTAGAGTTGCCAGAAGGCGATGCGTCCGTCGTTCTTGAAGTGCGCTGCGACGCCGGTCACGTACGCGCGGAAGCGCGGCTCGTGCAGTGCGAACAGGCCGACGTTGTCGCGAATCTTGTGCGACGGATTCGGCATCATTTGCGAATTGTGCCGGCCGGGAACGGGCGCGGCGAAGTCGAGCGACGGCTCGACGTGGCCGCAGTCGTCCCAGAGCACGAAGTTCACCTTCAGCCCGTGCTTCTCGGCCCGCGCGACGAAGTCGTCGATGCGTTTCAGGTACTCGTCGGCGCCCAGCCCGTCCCACGCGATCCAATGCAGGTAGACCTGCACCATGTTGAAGCCGTAACGCTGCGCGTCGGACAGCTCGCGGTCGACCACGTCGACGTGCGGCCAATAGTCGGCCCACATCTGCACCGCGTTGACCGCGTTGGAACGCACGTACACCGCGCCGCGCACCCACGACCAGTCGACACGCGACGGCGGCTGACGCTTCGGATCGGGCTTGGCGTCGTCGATGGAGACGTTGTCGAACGTGCCCGTACCGCGGTGGTCCTTCCACAACCCGGCGCGGCCGGGCCGGTTGTAGGTGTCATCGAACTCGCGGAGCACGGGCGTGGTCATGTCGTCGAAGTAGACGAACAACTCCGGCCCGTCGGCGACGAGCCGCAGCCGCTTGAGCTGGCCGGCGCGGCAGCCCATCACTTTCGATTCCTGGAGGAGCACCAGCCGGTGCGGTCGACGCGGTAGAGCTGCACGACGGGGCGTTCCCATGGGCCGTCGTGCGGGTCGACGCCGTGCTCAACCTCGCGAATGCTCGCGGCGTAGCCGGTGCCGTCGTCGGCGATCCGCGCCAGCACGCCCGAGGCGGCGTGCGTCTCGTCGCACACGTACGCGACATCGGCGCTGACGTCGACATTCGTCCTCGCCGCGCTGTCGTGAAGCAGCATCGCATGCCCGACGTCGGCCGACGCGACGCCGTCGCGCGAACTCCACTTGCCCTCGTGGGTGGTCCAGTGATCGAGCGTGGCCGAGTTGAAGGCGTCGGTCGCGGGCTCGGCAGGCAGCGGCCGCGGCAGTCCAAGCAGAACAAGCAGGGCAGCCAGTCGTGCGGGTGACATGCGGGCAATGTACGCGGCGTCATCCCGCGTCGCATCCGTGCGATGGACAGGATGCGACGCGAAAACAACGCCGGCGAGTCGAACTGCTCGACTCGCCGGCGTGCGGTCCCCCCGAGGACCGTGTTCAGGTTGGGATCACTCTCACGAGGTGGTCGAGAGGTTGTAGCCCGTTTCGCCGTGGAGGGCGACGTCGAGGCCTTCCTCTTCGTCGGCTTCCTTGGTTCGCAGGCCGATGGTCGCCTTGATGGCGAAGCCCAGGCCCAGGCTGACGATGAAGGCGAACGCAGCCGCCGACGCCATCGCGATGAACTGCGTGGTGAGCTGGCCCATGCCGGCGGTGCCGACGCGGACGCAGAACAGGCCGACCAGCAACGCGCCGAGCGCGCCGCCCACGCCGTGGACGCCGAAGGCGTCGAGCGTGTCGTCGTACTTGAAGACCTTCTTGAGCTGCGTGCCGAAGTAGCACACCGCGCCGCCGATCAGGCCGATCCAGAGGGCGCCGAAGGGGCTGACGAAACCGGCACACGGGGTGATGACGACGAGGCCGGCAACCATGCCGCTGGCGAAGCCGAGGATCGTCGGCTTGCCGTCCTTGAGCCATTCGACCAGCATCCAGCTCGTCGCAGCAGCGGCGGCGGCGATCTGCGTGGTCGCGAAGGCCAGGCCCGCGACGCCGCCCGAGACGGGCAGGTCCGCGCCGCCGACACCGATGGCCGAACCGGCGTTGAAGCCGAACCAGCCGAACCAGAGCAGGCCGGCACCGATGAGGGTGTAACCGAGGCTGTGCGGCGGCATGGCGCGCTTGCCGTAGCCGGTACGCGGACCGACGACGATCGTCAGCGCCAGGGCCGACACACCCGCGAGCACGTGCACGACGGTGCCGCCCGCGAAGTCGAGGGCGCCCATCTGGAAGAGCCAGCCGTTCACGTTCCAGACGCTGTGCGCGACCGGGGCGTAGACGATGATCGACCAGAGCGAGAGGAACAGCAGCAGCGGCCCGAAGCGGACGCGTTCAGCGATCGAGCCGACGATCAGGGCCGGCGTGATGATGAAGAACATGCCCTGGAACATGGCGAAGACCAGTTCGGGCACGCCCGTGCCGACCGCGCCGACGGTGTCGGCCGAGACCAGTTCATTGTTCCATGTGCCGTACTTCGTGATGACGCCGTCCTTCACCTCGGCCGGCTGGCCGAAGGCGCGCAGGCCGAAGAGGCTGGAGTCGAAGCCAAGCACGCTAATGCTCGCCTTGACGTCGTTACCGGCGGCGTCTTTGAGCGTCTTTTCGCCGAACTTAACCAGCGCGTGCTCGCCGCCACCGGGCGTGCCGTCGACGACGGGGAAGACCATCGCGTAGCCGATCAACGCCCATATGATGCCGAGCACGCCGCAGCAGACCATGACGTTCAGGAACGTGTTCAGGACGTTCTTGGCGCGGACCATGCCGCCGTAGAAGAGGGCGAGGCCGGGCACCATCAGCAGCACGAGGGCGGCGCTGACGAGCATCCAGGCGGTCGAGCCGGTGTCGATGTGCGGCGGGGTGGCGGCGACGGGGGCGGTCGTCGGGGCGGCGTCTTGCGCCATGCCCAGCGTCGGCAGCGCCAGCACGGCGGCGGCCGCGGCCAGGCCGAGCCACTTCGGACGGGTCAGAACGCGGAGGATCGGATGCATGAAACGCTCCTGTCGAACCGCGAAGGGCGGTTTGCGACGTGTTCGAGGACTTCGGGCCGCACCAGACCTGCGACACTCGCCCGCAAGCGAAGTCGAAGCGGCACTCGGAACCGATGACCGGCCGGCTAGCACCGGTCTTCAGACCGGCACGGACCGTGGTCGACATGATTACTGGGTCCTGGAACCATCCGCCTCACAGGCCTGCGAGTGCGGTAGACCGGGGACCTACCCGCCGAAGGGCATGGCAAGGCCCGTGCCAAGGGCTGCAACTAGAACTTCAACCCGGTTTTCGATCGGGCATTTCCGGTCATTCAAACCGGAGCGGGTCGGATTATAGAACCTCGCCTGCGCGAATTGAGCGGCATAACCCCACTTCGGTGGGGCTGCTGCCTAATTAAGCGGATGACAGTTTGTGTTAAACAAAGGCCCGCGGCCGACGCCTTGGGGGCGTCGACCGCGGGTGGGTAGGCCCCGCGAGGGGCTGGACCGCTGATGTGCCTTCTGCTGCTGAACGCTCAAGCGCCAGCCGACGATTCCAAGGCGAAGCCCGGATACGCTTCCATGCCGTGCTCGCCGATGTCCAAGCCTTCGGCCTCTTCCGGGGCACTGACGCGGGCGCCGATCGTCACTTTCAGGACGTACCAGGACGCCAGTGAGAGCGGGAACACTGTCAGGCCGACCGAGACGATGCCCTTGAGCTGCGTCAGCAACTGAGCGGCACTGCCGCCTTCGCTGAACAGGCCCGGCAGGCAGTAGGCGGTCATGCCATAGGCTTCGATGACGGCCTTGTTCGCGAACAGTCCAACGCAGAGCGTCCCGAAGACGCCGCAGACGAGGTGAACGCTCAGCGCGCCGACCGGGTCGTCGAGCTTGAGCTTGTCGAAGCCGAGCACGGCGAAGACGACGATCGAGCCAGCCAGCAGGCCGATGATCGCGGCACCGCCGACAGTGACGACCGCACACGGTGCGGTAATCGCCACCAGACCCGCGAGGCAGCCGTTCAGGATCATCGAGAAGTCGGGCTTGCCCAGCACCAGCCAGGCGACGATGGTCGCCGCGACTGCGCCGAACGCGGCGGCGGTGTTGGTGGTCACGGCGATGTAGCCGATCTGCGCACTGGCGGTCATCGTCGAGCCCGGGTTGAAGCCGAACCAGCCGAGCCACAGGATCAGACAGCCCAGCGCCGCCAGGCCCATGTTGTGGCCGGGGATCGGGTTGACCGAGCCGTCCGCCTTGTACTTGCCGATACGCGGGCCGATCACGATCACGCCCGCCAGCGCCGCCCAACCGCCCACCGAGTGGACGACGGTCGAGCCGGCAAAGTCGTGGAAGGCCGCCTTCATGTCGGCATAGCTTTGGCCCGTGGCGAGCCAGCCGCCGCCCCAGATCCAGTGACCGGTGATCGGGTAGATCACGGCGACCAGGATGAAGCTGAAGATCATGAACGCATTGAACTTGGTGCGCTCGGCGACCGCGCCCGACACGATCGTGGCGGCCGTTCCGGCGAAGACGAGCTGGAAGAAGAACTTCACGCTCACCGGGACCATCGCCCAGGCGATGCCGGGGAAGCTGCTGTCCGTGCCGTCGAGCAGCGACGGCATCATGCCCGCCCAGCCGACGTAGCCGCCGGCGCCATCCGTGCCGCCCAGCACCGACTTGCCGAACATCATTCCGAAGCCGGCCGCCCAGTACGCGATCGACGCGACGCCGAACACGATGAAGTTCTTGGCCAGGATGTGCGTCGCGTTCTTGCGCCGGCACAGGCCCGCTTCGAGCGTGGCGAAGCCGGCGTTCATCCAGAACACCAGCATGCCTGCGATGAGCGTCCAGACCGTGTTGGCGATGAAGGCCGTGTTCGAGGTGGCGTCGGCGTTGGCCTTGGTCATCTCTTCCAGCTTGGTCGCCAGTTCGGCGACCGTCGCCGGCGCGGTGGTCGGGGCGGCGTCCTGAGCAAAGCTCAACGCGGGAGCGACCAGCAGGACGGCACCCATTGCCGCGATGGCTGGCAACGGCGTTCGCCAGCGGAACCAGACGGGACGATGAGACATGAGGAAACTCCGAATCCGCGAGGCGTTGCGCCATCGCGACAAGACTACAGCCTGGCGGCTGCATGCCGTAGAAGAGCGATCCTCTCGCGATGAGAGGCAACACTCGACTCGGCTCCTTGAGCACGATCGATCGACGATGACGGACCAAGACCCCGCGCGATGCGTGAATCGCGCCCCGAGGTGGAGGGCCAACTTCGTCAGACGTGCATCATCCGGCCGCGACTCACGCCGCGGGAAACCGGGACCTATCCGGTCATTCCGTTTACAACAGGCATGCCAGATGGGCCGCCGGGTGAAGCCGGCAGTCGAAAACTCACGATTTCGCCCCGCATTCGCACGAAGAGGTGAAGTTTCGACCCACCGCCCTGCGCGCCTGTTGAGCGGTGCGGCGTCGAGCGGGTGAGATTGCTGCTCAATTGCGCAGCTGACAGAAGACCAGAAAGACCCGCGGCCGACGCCAAATGGAATCGACCGCGGGCTGGGTAGGCCCCGGTTGGGGCGGGTTCGTAGATCGGCGCGATCCCGTCAGCGCCGGTCAGCGTCGTCGAGGCATCAGCAACGTGGTCGCGTTTGACTCCAGTCGCCGCTTGATCCGCAGCGACCAGGCCGCGCCCGTGAGGCCGCACAGTTCCATGACCAGCGCGGTGACGATGCACTGCGCCGGCCGAACGTGTCCGGCGAAGAACATGGCCAGCACCACCAGAGCCGTCATCGCCTGAACGTAGACGAACGTCTTGCGGTACTGAGTCCAGATGGCCGAGAGCGTGCTGGTCGATGGTTTCATGGTTGGGCTTTCCGAGGCTTGATACGCTTTCAAGGCCCGCCGATCCGTTTGCCACGGACCGGCGGGTGTAGAAGGTTCCGTTGCAGGTCAACGCTTGGCCGAGGCGATGTCCGCGGCCGTGTAGTTTTCGGGCGGCATGACGTCCATGAACTCGGGGTAGCCGGCCACGCCGACTTCCGGCACGTCCAGGCCGGCGAGTTCGACGTTCTCCTTCACGCGGTTGCCCACGAGCTTGCCGAGCACGAAGAAGATCACGCCACCGACGACAACATTCCACAGCGTGCAGGCGCATACGCCGATGATCTGGGCGACGAGCTGACCGCTGTCGCCGTAGAACAGGCCCGTGACGCCCGCGCCGTCGGCACCGCCGTAGGTGTAGTATCCCACGCCGTTCCAGCCGTTGCCGTAGGTGCCGTCGGAGAAGAGGCCGACGCAGATGACGCCGAAGGCGCCGCAGACGCCGTGGACGCTGATGGCGCCGACAGGGTCGTCCAGCTTCAGGACGTTCTCGACGAACCAGACCGAGCCGTAGACCAAGCCACCGGCCATCGCACCGATGGTGAACGCGGCCCAGGGCTGAACGAAGGCGCACGGTGCGGTGATCGCGACCAAGCCCGCGAGCATGCCGTTGGCGGCCATCGTCGGATCGAACTTGCCCGTGAACCATCCGGTGAGCAGGGCGATCACCATGGTCCCGCCGGTGCCGGCGATCATGGTGTTCACCGCGGTCACGCCGATGCGGCCGTCAGTGCCCGCGAGCGAACTACCGGCGTTGAAGCCGAACCAGCCGAACGCCAGGATGAACGTGCCCAGCAGCACCATTGGAATGTGGTGGCCGGGGATCGCGCGGGGCTTTCCGTCCGCGCCGAACTTGCCGATACGGGGGCCGAGGAGGAAGCAAGTGATCAGCGCCAGCGCCCCGCCTTGCAGGTGGACGACCGACGAACCAGCGTAGTCGACGAAACCGTGACCGAAGCCGGCTTTGACGCCGAGTTGGGCGAGCCAGCCGCCGCCCCATACCCAGCAGCCATAGATCGGATAGATGAAGGCGCCGATGCAGATCGAGAAGATGATGAAGCTCTTGGTGCTCCAGCGTTCGGCCAGCGCGCCGGTTGGAATGGTCGCGGTGGTGTCCATGAAGACCATCATGAACAGGAACAGCACGAGCGCGGCCCCGTCATAGGCGGTCTTTCCGAGGAACAGGTTGCCCGTGTCAAAGCCGGCGATACCCCAACCGGAATCGAACGTGCCGGCGGCGGTGTCGACCTTGTCGCCGATCGAAAGCATGTGATCGTTGACGACCTTCCCATCGGCCACTCCGACCGCAGGCCAGTTGTTGGTGAGGCCGCCCAGATTGCCAGGTGCGCCGATCTGCGTGCTGTTGGCACCCGAATTCAGAAACATGAAGCCGCAGACGAAGAAGCCGAACATGCCCAGCGGGTACACCATGAAGTTCATCCACATGGTGTGGGCCGCGTTCTTAGCGCGGCACAGGCCGGTCTCGACGAGCGCGAAGCCTGCCTGCATGAACATGACGAGGAAGCCCGCGACGAGCGTCCAGACGAAGTTGATTGAGTAGTACGCCTTGGCGACGTCCTTCGCGAGTTCAGGCGTCGTCGGCGCATCGGGGTTGGCGTAGGGCTTCCACTTCGTGCCATCGATGTCGACACGTTTGCCGTCCGTTCCGACCGCGCGCCGGCGTCGGCCTTGCCGGAACCATTCATCGGACCCATCAGCCAGGCGTTCATCTTTGTGAGTTCGCCGGTTGCGCCGCCGTTGTAGCCGATCGGGTCGGGGGCCGGCGTCGGCGCGGGGGTGGCAGCCGGTGCGGTAGCGGGCGTGTCCTCTGCTCGCGCGACCGCCGGTGTCAGAGCACCAGAGGCGGCAACGACCGCAGCGCAACAGAAAAACGAAGCGATCGACTTCAATCGTCGATGCCACGAGAAACTCGAATGAAACATAGGGGCGACACTCCGCGAGGATGAGCCGCTCGCAGCGCTTGGGGTAGCGGTCTCCCGGGCGCGTTCGACGTGAGGACTGGGTGTGGTGCGAGCAGTAGGCTTCAGTCAGGTTGCGCGGTCGGTTCGCCCAAGACGTGAACAAACACCATGCCAGAAGCTTGCGCTTATTGATGCGGTTAGAATCGATGCCCCGCTCGTATAATGGCTACCGCACCAAGAGAGCAGCTATCTGCTTCCGTAAAGCCGCCAAGGTTCGCGGTGCAGAATTGCCAGCGCCCGCCGACTTAGGTCGTTGCCAACGCCGAGCATGATTCGGAACTCGATTCGGCGAATCCGAAGCATCGTCCAGAGCAAGCCGTGTCGCGAGGAGTTGGTCGAGCTTTCCCGCCGACGCCTGCGGTCGGTCGGACGCGGTTGATCGGTCGGAATCGATGCGTGAACCGCGCTCGGCCCATGCGGTTTCGACGCCGCAGCGGGCACCGCATGGCTGCTGTGTATCACCGATGCCGACGCTTGGGACGGGTGCGTCCACGATCCCAGTAGTGCAAGGGTTGCGATCGCCAAGCACTTTCGAGCCGTCATTTGAGCCATGCATTACTCTGGCAAGGGGAAAACCGTCGTGGCGCCACAGCCCGGCTGGGGCTGTGCGAGTGTTGAGCCTCGCGCCAACTTCTGCAAGCGGAATCACGTGCAGTTGGCGCTGCACCGTTTCATAGCCTGCCCCGTCGGATGACTTGTCGCCCATGACGTGTCGAAGCCGGACATGCTCAAAACGAGGTCGTCTCAGCACGGCCGGCCCGATCATGCCTAGTTCTTCGGCAGCTGTTGGCTACCGCAGGAAGATCGCCCACGTCAGCACCAGCAGCGGCAGCAGGATCGGCACCGCGAACCGAAACACGTACCCGAAAAACGACGGCGTCGGCGCGCCGGCATGCTCGGCGATGCTCTTGACCATGAAGTTCGGACCGTTGCCGATATAAGTCATTGCTCCGAACAGCACGGCCCCCATCGAAATCGCCACCAGGAACCGGCCGAGCGTCGCGTCGCCTACCAGCACGGCGATCTCCGCCTGCTCGGCGTTCACCGTCCCTTCCTCCAGCTGACGCGCGTGGTACTTCTCCAGCGCCAGCCGCGCTTCGCCAGCCTGCTTGAGTTGCTCGGGGGTGAGCGTGGCCGGTGCTGCCGTCGGCGTCTTGCGCGCCTCGGCCACCACATGCTCGACCACCGTCGGGTCCAGCGTGCCCAGCTGCGCTTCGAGGAACGTCTTGTACGTCGGTGCGTTGTCCAGCACGCTGCTCAGGCTGCCGACGCTGAAGTAATACTGGCCGGGCGTCTTGAGCAGCCCGCCGCTGCGGGCGCTGGCGTTATAGAGGTAGTTCAACGCCGGCAGCATCGTGAGGAAGATGCCGACGAAGATCAGCGCCACTTCCTTGATCGGCGCGTAGTTGAAGCGGTTTTCGCCGTGAATGCGTCGCGGCGTCAGCCAGAGCGACCCGAACGCCGCGACGGCCATCATCGATTCACGCCACGGCAACTCAAATCCCACCGTGCTCTCGGCCCAGTGGTTCAGGTTCTCGTGCAGCAGGATGCCCGCCAGGATCAGGCCGATCAGCAGCAGGTTCACGCCGCCGTAGAGGCTGATGGTCGGGCCAAGATCATCGCCGTCATAGTGGGCGCGGTCATCCGTGCGGGCGTGCCGCTTGTCGATCGCGAAGAATATCAGCAGCAACCCGCAGCAAACCAACGCCCAGATCGGCCAGCAGTGTTCCAGCACCCACCAGAACGGAACGCCCATCAGGTAGCCCAGGAACAGCGGCGGATCACCGATCGGCGTGAGCGAGCCGCCCGCATTGCTGACCACAAAGATGAAGAACACCACGTGGTAAGGCCGAAGGTGTCCGCGATTCATCCGCAAAAACGGACGGATCAGCAGCATCGACGCGCCGGTCGTCCCGAACACGTTCGCCAGCACCGCGCCCAGCAGCAACACGATCACATTCGCGAACGGCGTCGCGCGGGCACGCACGCGGATGAGAATGCCGCCCGACACGACAAACAGCGAGCCGAGCAGGAAGATGAAGCTGATGTATTCCGATACGCTCGCTGCGACGCTACGGGTGCCGTGTTCGACGCCGATGAAGTAGTACGCCGAGACGATCAAGCCCAATCCGACCGCGATGTGGCCGAAATAGTGCTCCCAGAAATGCTTCGCGACGAACGGCATGATCGCGATCGACGCCAGCAGCAGCGCGAACGGCGTCATCCAGAGCGCGTTCACCTCCGGGTTGCCCACGCCGTGTGACCAGTGGTGCAGGCCGTGCCCCACCCACGCGAGCACTAGCGCTGCGACGAATGCGATGCCGAGCGTGACGGGTTTCGCGGTCGGCGATGCACCTTCTGGCAACTCGTAGCCGGGGATGTGGTGATCGGGATGTCCGAAGTGAACGAGACGATGATTCGCCATGACAGGTGTATCGGCTGATGCGAGAGACGGGAGCGAGCGGTTCGCGCGCGAGTATGTCGATCCGGAGAGCGGGTGCAAGAAAACTTCACGCGCAGCGTAAACGCGGGCCAAGTCCATGAATCTCGCGAATTGCGACGATCGAGCGATGCGGACGGCCTAGGATTCAGACGCGTCCTCGAACCGGAGTGGCCGGAATGGCTCAACACAAGACCGAATCCAAATCGACCAAACGCCTGTGCAGCATCTGCGGTCAACCGATCGCCAAGGCACGCCTCGAAGCGCTGCCCGACACCACTGTCTGCATCGAGTGTGCCAAGAAGCACCCGGCCAAGATTGACCTCAGCCAACTCGACCTCAGCGAAGCCAGCCCGATTAACCGAAATGGGTTCGCGCCGAAGGATTGAGCATCCGAGACGACACGAAGTCACGAAGGCTCGAAGAAGAACACGAAGAGAACCTCCGGCAAACGCGTCACCCAGAGCGAAGCGAAGCGAAGCGAAGGGTCTGGCGCCGGTCGAAGTCGAACGACGCTCGATCGGCGCCAGATGCTTCGCTCCGCTCAGCATGACGATTCAGCGGGCCCGTTCCTTCTCCTTTCATTCGTGCCCCTTCGTGAGATTCGTGGCTCACTTCTTCGTGTCCATCTTTGCGCCTTCGAGACTTCGTGTCGTCCCGATTTGAATAGCAAAGACGCTTGCGCATCATTCATCTCACCATGAACACAGTGAACGTCGGCGTCGTCGGGTGCGGAGCGATCAGCGGGGCTTACCTTGGCATGGCTAAGAACTTCCCGGCTGTGCGGATCGAGGCGGTCGCCGACCTCGACGCCGCCCGCGCAAAGGCGCAAGCCGACAAGTTCGGCGTCCAGCGGGTCCTCACCGTGGACGAGATCTTCGCCGACAAGAAGATCGAGATCATCCTCAACCTGACGATCCCGGCCGCGCATCTTCCGCTCGCCATCCGCGCTATCGAAGCGGGCAAGCACACGTACCTGGAGAAGCCGCTCGGCATCGATCGCGAAGAAGGCAAAAAGCTCGTCGCGCTCGCGAAGGCCAAGAACCTTCGCGTGGGCTGTGCGCCGGACACATTCATGGGCGCCGGTATCCAGACGGCCCGCAAGCTGATCGACGACGGCGTCATCGGCAAACCCGTCGCGTTCACCGCCTTCATGATGGGCCGCGGCCACGAGCACTGGCACCCCAGCCCCGAGTTCTACTACGCCCCCGGCGGCGGGCCGATGTTCGACATGGGGCCGTACTACCTCACGGCGCTGCTCCAACTGCTCGGGCCGATGAAGCGCGTGACCGGCTTCGCCAGCATCGCCATCCCCGAACGCACCATCACCAGTGCCGCCAAGAACGGGCAGAAGATCAACGTCACCACGCCCGATCACGTGACCGGCTCGATCGAGTTCGTGAACGGCGCGGTCGGCACGATCATCCAGAGCTTCGCGACCCGCGCCGCGCAATACGACGGCCGTCAGCCGATCCAGATCTTCGGTACGAAGGGCGCATTGAAAGTGCCGGACCCCAACGGCTTCGACGGCCCCGTGCAGCTCTGCACCTTCGCCGACAAGGACGAGTGGAAGGAAGTGCCGCACACGTTCGTGACGGGTTATGGCCGCAGCGTGGGCCTGGCCGACATGGCCGTCGCGATCCGCAACAACCGCCCGCACCGCGCGAGCCTCGAGCAGGCGTTCACGGTGTTGGACGCGATGCAGGGCTTTTTAGATGCAAGCAAGACCGGCAAGGCCGTCGACATCATGCCGGGGTATGAACGAACCGCTCCGATGAAAGCGACGCTACCGTTCGGGCAGTTGGATTGAGGTGCGTCAGCGATTGCTCCGCGCTCGTCGCAGGCTCAGATGATTCGCCACAGAGGACGCGGAGAACGCAGAGAAGAAGTTTTGTGCAATCGATGGAGACGCTCGAATTGCCTGAGAGCGGATTGGGGTGAGGGGTCAAGATTTCGTGGCACGGCCGTCTCGGCCGTGTCTTCACAGGCGAGACGCCCGTGCCACGCTTGATCCATATTCTCTGCTGATTCGTTCGTCGCAGTGCTGGTCTGCTCCGTGTTCTCTGTGTTGATCGGCTTCTGGGCCGATTTCTCATCTTGACGGCCACCCGGACTCGATGCGCATGATGGGGCGTTCGATGCTCTTTGGCATTCGATGTCTTGTCGTGGCTCGGGTTTTCAACCCGAGTGCGAGGACACGGCTTGGTAAGCCGGGCCGCGAATCAGTTCGCGAGCCGCGCGAAGTGGGGTGGTCCGAATGTCCCAAAATGTCCCGGAATGCAAAATGACGACTCAGCACTCCGTTCGGTTCACAGGCGTTGGCCGGGCCGGGGATTGCGGCGTCGCTCAGCCCACGAATCCGCGTAGCCAGCCGTCGATCGATGGGACAACCTGCCCGGCGAGGTGGTACGCGTACAGCGCCGTAATCAGGCCGGTGAAGACGTCCATTGTGTAATGGGCACGAAGCACGAGCACGGTACCCATCTCAAAGAGCGCGACGATGACACCGAGCGCGATGCCGACGGGGCCGAGGGTGGTGGCGAGGCAACAGGCGCCAAGGACGGCCAATGACGTGTGGCCGGAGAAGAAGAAGTCGCTGCTCGTGCCGTAGGTGACGAGGGCGGACGGGAAGCCGGGATAGCGCCACACCATCCCGCGCGGCGCGGGCAGCGGGCTGGCGAACTGGCAGAGCTGGCGCAGGATGAACAGCATCAGCAGCGCGACGAACGGCCGAAGCGTGGGGCCGAACACGCTGAGCGCGAACACGAACAGCGACATCGCGTCAATGACGGCCGAGCTGACGATCAGCAACCGGTCGGCCAGCTTCGGATTGTCGTTGAGGCGCCGGTTCCAGCGGGCGGTGAGCGTGTGAATGCCGTCGTCGATCGTCACGCCTTCCGGCATCACGATCTTCGCCCGCCGCGCGAGCAGCCACTGCGTGAGGAACCACAGCGCGAGCGCCACGACGATCGCACCGACGCGGACGAGGATGAGGGAGGTGGGGGGCATGGGGAAACGAATGTAGATCGTGGATGGTGGACGGTTCAGCCGTAGCGATCGATTCCAGCGAGATCGAAGAGACTGTTCTTCTCGACATTCGACAATCCACGATCAACCATCCACGCCTTTGGCGCCCCCAATCCCCAGCATCTCCTTCAACTGCGACTCGATCCCCGCGAGCAACGGGTCGACCGCGCCGCGTCCCTCGCGGGCCGGGTTCACTTCGATCGCGGTGCCGACGGTGATGTGCGCCTTGATCGGGCCGAGCTGGCGGATCTTGTCGGTCAGGTCTTCTTCGAAGCGTTCGACGGTTTCGAGGATGCGGTCGGGCGAGCAGCCTTCGTGCACGTAGTCCTGCGGGTAATGAGACATCTCGCCGGCGATGTAGACGTCTTCCAGCGCCTGCCACCGGCGAGCGCGTTCGGCTTCCGTGAGTTCGCCGGCGACGAGGTCGGGCACGATCGCGGAGCGGATGCGTTTCACCCGCGCCCAGATGGAGCCGGAATGGTCCTTGTCGCACCACTCCTCTTCCAGGGGCGACAGGATCGCCTCGATCAGCTTCATCAGCCGTTCGTTCAGCGTGCCGGTGCCGGCCGCGTTCAGGTACATCACTTCCTTCACGCACAACAGGGCGTGGCCGAGCTTGTGGATACGTTGGTGAATCGGCAGATGACGGTTGGGCCGCCAACTGACGCGGGTTTCGATCTCGTCCAGCACCGGCGCGACGGCCCGCTCGACGTCGCCCTGAAAGCGATAGCGCAACGCAATCGGATGGCAAACCACCTTGCCCGCCGGCGACAGCTTCGCCCGCTTCTTGGCGGCACTGCGGGCGATCATCGCGGTGCCTTCCATGAGGTCATTCAGTTTGTCGTTGGTGCGCGCGATGAAGCCTTCGGGGAAGATCACCAGCGGCCGCTTGGCGTGTTCGAGGATGTCGATCGCGCTGTTGACCGACGCCCGGTCGATCCCTTCGCGATACACGCTGAACGCGCCGGCCCGGTTCAGCAGGAAGCGTTTGACCTTGCCCTGCATGAACAGGTGAGCGCTGGCCATGATGTAGAGGTTGCACTTGACCTCTTTCGCGAGCATGCCGAGCAGGAACGGGTCTTCGTCGCGGCAGTGATTCGGCGCCAGCACGATGCCGTGACCAGCCGCCAGCGACTCGCGCAGGCGGTCGACATGGTTGAAGGTCACGTCCACCACGCCGAAGCTCTTGCGCAGCATCCGCGGCAACCAAAGTTTCAAAATCGCCGGCCAGACCCGGCTGTTGCGCGGCGGAATCGGAACGTAAGGCTTATCGAACACGATCGACTGCATGGCGGTATTCAATCCTCTACCGCAGGAAACACAATTCGGAACGGAAGTCCTCAACCGATTCGGTGGACGCATTCACTCAGGAGCATGGCCACAGAGGCACCGAGGACACAGAGTCAAACGGAGAACCCAATTGGGAATTAGTAGTGAAAGGCTGCGATTCAATTCTCAATTCTTCCCTCTGTGCCCTCTGTGTCTCTGTGGCTATGCTCATTATCAAGGAGCACGCACCCCATGGCCGCCGCCAATGTCGATCCTTCTGAACTCCGCCGGTTCGCGCACGACCTGAACAAGTTCAATGTCGAATTGCAGACGCTGCTGGCCGGCATCAATGGGAAGATGCGCGGGCTGGAGCAGACCTGGCGCGACCAGGAGCAGCGTAAGTTCTCCGAAGCCTTCGCCGCGACCGCCAAGATGGTCGGCAACTTCCTCGAAGCCAGCCACGAACACGTCGGCATGCTGAACAAGAAGGCCGCGATCGTGGAGGAGTATCTCAAGCAAAGGTAACGAAGTGAGCAGTGTGCGGTGGGCAGTGTGCAGGGAATGCACTGCCCACCGCCCACCGCCCACCGCCCACTGCCCACTGACATGTCGGCCAACGTACGAGACATTGACGTCATCAAGGACTTCCGGGCCGCCCTCGTGAAGTTCGCGGAGGCGGCGCAGGTCAGTCTGACCGACGCCGACTCGGATGTGCTGCGCACGCTGCACTGGCTTGAGATGGAGATGGTGCCGTACTGGACGACGCAGATCCGTAAGCGCGAGGAACTCGTCAGCCGGTGCAAGGACGCGGTGCGTCAGAAGACGATGTACAAAGACGCCACGGGCAGGCCGCAGAGCGCGATCGATGAGATGAAGCAGCTCAAGAAGGCGCAGGCTCTGCTCGAAGAGGCCCAGCAGAAGTGGACCGCCAGCAAGGCGTACGTCCGGCGCATCCAGCACGCGCAGATGGAGTACCGAGGCCAGACGCAGAAGCTCGGCCTCACGCTCACCACCGAAGTGCCCAACACGGTCGCCAAGCTCGGCAACCTGCTGAACCTGCTCGACCAGTACGCCGCGCCCGCCTCGCTCGGCGAAGTCGGCAGCATGGCGGTGGCGCCCGAGGAACCGAAGCCGGCCGAGAAGCCGAAGGAAAACGTGGAGGGTGGTTAGCCGATGGCGTTTCATTCCCTCGCGTCTCGCCCCTTTCCCTTAACCCCTATCCCCTCGACTCATGGGTCTCTACGAAGCACGCGGCACGCTCAACAAGGGTCTGAAAGACCTGATGCTCAAGTGGCAATACGCCAAGGGCTACTGGGACGATGCGCAGTCGAAGCAGGTGGAGGACGAGTTGCTTCACAAGCTGGAGCAGGACCTCCGCTCTGCCGTCGAGGCGATTGATTCGATGACCCAACTCACCAGCAGCGCCCGTCGCGAGTGCCAGCCGAACATGTGACCGATTGTCCGACGTGCGGATCAGCAGGCTTCCGAGATCGGTCTGTAGCGGATATGCCGTGCGCAACGCGGCGTCGGACCGATAACAACGGTTTGTCCAATTTATCGGCGAATCATTGAGTTGCCCAACCATGCAGTTCGGTCGATTCAGAGCCTGTCGGCGTGCGCGCCTCCGTGTGTTCGGAGTGCGCGTCCGTTGCGATTGGGAGACCGACCGAATGAACTCACGACACTTCGCCAGCCGTCGCGCCCGCCGCCTCGCGTTCACTGCCGCAGCAGCGGCAGGCGTTGGCTCGGCCGCACTGATGGGCGCGGGCTGTTCCTCGAACAGCAAGGCCAAGCCCGCCTCCGAGGCGCCGCCCGCCGTCGCCGCGAATCCGACGCTCGGCGCCGGTGACGAACTCGAGATCAAGTTCTACTACGCCCCCGAGCTGAACGTGCAGCAGAAGGTCCGGCCTGACGGCATGATCTCGCTGCAACTCGTCGGCGACGTCCCCGCGGCCGGCCTGACGCCGGCGCAGCTCACCGATAATCTCAAGAAGGCCTACGCCAGCCAGCTGCGCGTGCCGGAACTCGCGGTCATCGTGCGCGGCCAATACTCGCGGCGCGTGTACGTCGCCGGCGAGGTTGCCCGGCCGGGCCTGGTCGACATGCCTGCCAACCTGTCGCTGTGGGAAGCGGTCATCCTCTCGGGCGGCTTCGTGCAGCGCAACGCCGACAAGAGCCAGGTCATCGTCGTCCGCACCTCGCCCGACGGGAAGCGTCAAGGCTACGCGGTGGACGTGCGTGACGAAGTGAAGGGCGCCGCCACGACGCCGTTCATGCTACAGCCGATGGACATCGTCTACGTGCCGCGCGAATCGATCGTCGACGTGGGCGACTGGATCGACAAGAACATCAACTCGATCGTTCCGAAGACCGGGTTCCTGTACACGGTCAACTCGGGCAACGCGACGTACGGTTATACGACCCGCTGAACATTTCGTACGCTTTGCCGCCATGGAAGAGCGGCAGGGCACCTGTTGTGAAACCCAGTGTGCAGGGAGGCACCGACTTGGCCGGGCGAAGTGAAGCCGGTCGGAAGAGGGAATGCGGTGAGCACAGTCCCAAGCAATGCGTCGAACGAGCCGAACCTGCCCGCGCCGGCGTCCGGCACCAGCCTGACGCCATCGGCCGGCCCGCTGCCGATGCCGATGGTCCGGCCGCAGGAACTGAACCTGCCCGGTCGCCGTCGCCGCCAGCGCAACGGCGGCTCGGGCGGCGGCAAACGCGGCCGATCGGTGCCGTCGGGGCTCTCGCCGCGCGACCTGCTGTTCGTCATCTTCAAGTTCAAGCGCCGCGCCCTCGGCGTCGCGGCGTCGATCCTCGCCTTGGCTCTGCTCGCGACCGTCGCGATGCCCAGTAAGTACCGCAGCGAAGCCGAACTGAAAGTCAACGCCGGCCGCGAGACGATCGGCCTCGCCGCCACCGCCGGCATCGGTTCGAGTCAGTTGCTCACGACCGACTTCAACCGCCAAGTCGAAACCGAAGCCGCCGTCCTGCGCTCGCACGCCGTCGCGGAACGCACCGTGCGCGATCTCGGCCTGGGCTTCTTCAATGTCGCCACGCCGGCCGAGCCGACCAAGCTCGATCACGCGATCGCGACCGTTGCCGGGCAACTCGAGAACAAGGTCGACGTCACCGCGATCAAGAACACGCAAAACCTCGCGATCGCCTACGAAGCCAAGTCGCCGGCCGACGCGCAGAAGCTCGTCGAAGCCTGGGTCAACTCGTATCTGGCTGTCCGATCCGAATCGATGGCCGGCTCGCAGACCGCTCGCGCGCTCGAAAAGCAGTCGACCGAGACGCGCGACCGCCTCGCCAAGATCAACGAGCAGATTCTCTCGCTGAAGAAGACTACCGGCGTGAGCGATCCGGAAGTTCAAAAGAGCGTCCTTCAGACCCGCATCGCCAACCTCCAGACCGAAATCGACAAGGCCAACGCCGATCTCGCGGCGGCCATTCAGACCGTCAATTCGCTGGACGATCAGCTCGCGCAGACGCCCAGGCAGATCACCACCAAGAGCACCAAGGGCGCGCCGATGGGCACGCTCGACGCGGCTCAGTCGAAGCTGGCACAACTCCGCCAGGACCTGGCCGTCGCGCAGACGAAGTACCTGCCTGATTCGACGCCGGTGAAGATGCTTCAGGAGCAGATCGCCGCGCAGGAGAAGCAGGTCGAAGAACTCCGCAAGGGCGACGGCGAAGTCGAGACCGGTCCGAACCCGACCTTCACCTTGCTCGAAGGCCAGATGAAGAACGCCATCTCGCAGCGGGATGGCCTGGAAAGCCGCATCAAAGCGCTGGTGGCCGACAAGAGCACGGCCCAGAAGGGGTTCGACACGCTGAACGAGGTTGACGTTCAGATGAAGCAGCTCGCGCTGGAAGCGAACGTCACCGAGGAGACGCTGAAGAAGCTGCGGCAGGGCCTCGACAGTGCGCGAACGGATGAAAGCCTGAGCGCCGACAAGGACGCCAGCGACGTTTCCGTCTATCAGACGCCCACCTACAACGAAAAACCCGTCGCCCCGAACCGCCTCGTGCTGCTGGTCGGCGGCCTGTTCGCCGCGGGCGCGTGCGGCGCGGCGCAGCGCTGTTGAGCGAATTGGTCGACCAGCGCATCAGTCGGCCGCTCGATTTGTTCAAGGTCGGGTTCGACAAGGTCGTGTCGGTGCCGGTGCTGACGATGTCACGCGGCGTCGAGTCGACCACCGACGCCGACGTGTCGATCCACGCGAGCGACGACGACAACGCCGTCGACTTGCGGTCGCACGAAGTGGAGGTGACGCCGCAGACGGTCGATCTGAACCGTCCGACGCGTTTCGTACGCAGCGCGCCGCGGCCGGGCATGAGCATTCTTCCGCAGCGGCCGAACGACGACGCGCTGAGCGCCCGCGAAGTGCTGGAGCGTCTTGCGACGCAGCCGAAGATGCGGCTGGCCAGCGATACAGCGTCCACGCCGGTGCCGCCGGTGCAGGTGACGACGCCGGTCGGCCGACCCGCGTTGACGCCACGCTTCCTCGACGCGGCCAACGCGATCCTGGAACGACTGCTTTTCACGCCCGTTTCGACGGGGCGCATGCCGATGCCGCGCACGATCGCGGTGGTCTCGTCCACGCCGGGCCAGGGTGCCACGACGGTGGCCGCCCACCTTGCGGCCGCGCTCAGCGACTATCAGCCGAACGGCAACACGGACGCATCGAACAAGGTGCTGCTGGTCGATGCGAACCTCGTCGCGCCGGCCGTGCATCGGATCATGGATGTTGCCCCTGCGCCGGGTCTGGCCGAGTGGGTGCTCGATCCGCACTTTGCCGAGCAGCCGACCGAGGCGATCAGCCGGCATACCGCGCTGCCCAAGCTCGACGTGCTGACCGCCGGCGTCGTGACGCAGGGCCATCAGCCCGGTCGCTGGGCTGACGCGGTGATGGCGGCGGCGCACAGTAAGTACCACCTCGTGGTGGTCGACCTGCCCGCGATGAGCCGCTGCGAATCCGCCGCCCGTGTGGCCGGCATGTGCGATGCGGTCATCGTGGTCGTGGAGTGCGATCACGGCAACCGCGAAGTGCTGCGCGAGGCGGCGCTGCGGCTGAGCGAGTCGGGCGCGAATGTGCTCGGTGTGGTGCTGAACAAGCGAACCTTCCCGATCCCGGAAGGCCTGTATCGCCGGCTGTGAGCGGCGTGTACGTCTGAGAACTAATCACGGAAACGAATGATGGAGCGGTCCGGGCGATACGTCGCCCGGACCGTTTCCTTTGCGTTTCGCACCTTGCCGCGCGGGCCTGAATAGCCGATGAAGGGGACGAGTCTATGTCTGCGCCCAACGCCAAAGTTGCCCTCGTGTACGCGCTATCGGAGGCGAAGCGATCGCTCCTCGATCGCCTGTTCGGCCGCGCGTTTCTGGCGCTGGGCGATCAGGGCATGGTGAGCGTGGCCACGTTCATCACGGGCTGGTTCGTCACGAAAGTCAGCAAAGAAGAAGCGGGCCTGTACACGATGTCGCTCAGCCTGTGGGTGCTGCTCAGCGAAGTGCACAACTCGCTGGTGAGCAACCCGCACATGATCCGCGTGCCGAAGCTGCGCGGACGAATCCTGCAAGCATTCAACGGCTCGACGCTGACGCATCAGCTGATCCTCTCGGCCGTGCTGACGGTTCTGACGCTGATGGCCGCGAACGTTGCCTGGGCACACGGCGCGAGGGACGAGGCATCGATCCTGCTGGTGTCGGCACTGGGCACGATGCCGGTCACGTTGCGGAACTATGCCCGCAATTTCTGCTTCGCGACGCGCCGGGCCGACCATGCGTTTGTGCTGGACGGGTTCGTCTCGGCGCTGCAAGTGGGCGGCGTCATCGTGCTGGCGTGGATGCACAAGCTCGGCGCGGTGAACGCCGTGCTGGTGCTGGCGGCGGCCAACCTCATTTCAACAATCGGCTGGCTGGTGTTCGCTCGATCGAGCTTCTCGATGCGCGGCAAATACGTCCGCTGCATTGCGAAACACAACTGGCAGATCGGCAAGTGGATATTTGCCAGCAGCATGATGTGGGTCGCGGGGATGAACCTCTACCCATGGGTCATCAACGGCCTGCGCGGCGCGGGCGAGGCGGGCGTCTTCGGCGCGTGTGGCCTGCTCGCGAGCCTGGGCAATCCACTCGTGACCGCGCTGCAAAACCATCTCGGCCCGTCGATCGCGCACGCTCACGACGAGATGAACGAAGAGGCGTTCCGCCGCTACGTGCTGCGTGCGACGATCGGCTTCGCACTGCTGGTGCTGCCGATCAGCGTGGGCATGGCGCTGTTCAGCCAGCGCCTGCTCGACCTGTTGTACAAGGGCCAATATGCCGGCAACGGACCTGTCGCGGCGGTGCTGGTGTTCGCGATCGTGGCACAAGCGGGCAGCTTCGCGGCGTCGCGCGGGCTGTTCTGCATCGGCCGGGCCAAGCTTGACATGATGACGAACATCGTCCCCATCGGCATCCTGCTGACGCTGGGCGTATGGGCCGTTTGGCGCATGGCGCGCTGGGCGCGGCGGTCGCGTTGCTCGTCTCGCAGGCGGCGGGACTGGTGATCCGCCTGGTCGCATTCATCAAGGTTCGGCCGGTTCTGGCACGCGCGAAACAGCGCGGCTTCCCCGTAGTTGTTGGGGGTGAGGCATGACGCTGGCGATCAGTGAATCGATCCATTCGGTGAAGCCGGCGCACGGCGCCTCGCGCTGGTTCCTGTTGCTCATCTGTGCGCTGATCACGCTGGCGTACCTCGTCGCGACGACGGATCTGAAGGCGCGCGAGACTTGGAACAGCTTCGACAAGGACATCGTCGATAACCTGACCGAACGCGTCGAAGGAGGCCAGGCGCAGCGGCAGATCGGGTTCCTCGCGCTCGGCGCGGTAGGCGTCTACCTGTGCGCGCGGGCGTCGACCCGCCGATTCAGACCTGACTTCCGGTTGCTCTTCCCCCTGGGCCTGTTCCTTGCGTGGATCATGCTCTCGCCGCTCTGGAGCACGGACCGGGAACTCACGATCAAGCGGCTTGTCGTGTTCCTGAGCGTGGTCGCCGCGATCGTCGGATTCTGGAGGCACTTCCGCGCACGCGATCTGGTGTTGCTGGCATTCATCGGCACGAGCGCGGTCACGGCGTTCGGCGTTGTCTACGAACTGCTCGCGGGACCGGTGCAAGGTGAGCATGGCGTCTACCGCTTCTGCGGCACGATGCATCCGAACCACCAGGGCATCAACGCGGCGTTCCTGATGCTTTCGTCGATGGCGCTGTTCGATCGGTGGAAACAAAGACGTTTCCTGCTAATCGCGGCATTCGCGTTGGTGATCCTCATGCTGACGAAGTCGCGTACCGCGATGATCGCGGGCATGACGGCGGCGGCGGTGTTCGCGGGCTTGCGGCTGCCGTGGCGCGTGACCGTGTTCAGCGGCGTGATCGTGGCGAGCCTGCTCGGACTGTCGTTCCTGCTGAGTTCCACCGGCATCGCGCCCGGTGTAATGGACGCGCTACAGATGGGCCGAACCGACTCGGATGCCACGACGCTCACGGGGCGAACCGACATATGGGATGCCGCGTTCAGCCTCATGAACGAAGACCCGTCGCGCTGGGCGACTGGCTTCGCTTACCAGAGCTTCTGGACGCCGGCCCACACGCGGTTCATCTCCGATCGTGTCTTCTTCCACATCAGCGAAGGACACAGCGCTTATTTCGATACGCTGCTCGAACTCGGCTTCTTCGGCCTTGGCCTCTACGTCGTCGTGCTGTACGGCTCGGCCTTGAAGTGGGCGTGGCTCGCATACACTCACGGCAGGGCCGCGCTGGCGTTCCTTGCGGCGGTGCTGGTGTTCGCGGTCGTGCACGGGCTTACCGAGTCGACCACCATTGCCCCCAACTTCCCGACGTTCTTCACCTACGCCGCCATTGCGGCGGCGGCGCTCTTCAAGGCTCCTCGCACGAGCAAACACGTGCGGGGTTCCCCAGCTCAACTCCCCACCCGTGGGGATGTCCGATGAAAATTCTCCTGCTCACTGGCGACTTCCCCCCGTTCCTCTCCGGCGTCGGCGATTACACCGACCGTCTGGCCGCGTCGTTGAGCAAGCTCGGAGCGGAAGTGACCGTGCTCACGCAGCAAGGGAATGACGACGGGGTGACGCGCGCGTATCGCGTGCTGCGGACGATGCCCTCGTTCACAATGAAGGATCGCGAGAAGATCGTCTTGCTGGCCGCCACGCACGATGTGGTGAACATCCAGTATCCCGGCTGCCACTACGGCCGCAGCCCGATGATCAACCTGCTGCCGACGCTATTGCGGCGCAGCTGCAAGCACGTGAAGAGCACGGTGACGATTCACGACTTCCGCGTGATGCGCACGCGCTGGCGCGCCGCGCATGGCCCATGCTGCAAGGCGTGCACGGCATCCTGCATGTCGATCCAGGTGACTGGCCGGCGATCACGCCGTGGCTGACGTTCCGCAAGCCGAAACATGCCTGCGTGCCGATCGCGAGCAACGTGGAAGTGGTTCCGTGCACGCCTGCCGACCGCGAACGCTGGCGGCGCGAACTGAACATCGAAGCGGACGAGACGGCCGTCGCGTATTTCGGCATCATCTACCCGCACAAGGGACTGACCGAACTGCTCGATGCCACACGCCGTCTGCGGGAGAAAGGGCATCGGCTGCGCACGATCGTCGTCGGCGACTTCGACCGCGAGGCCGAATGGCGATTCGGCATCGAACGCCGGCTGCTCAGCGAAAGCGGCGTTACGTGGGTGCGCGGCGCAAGCCTCGCGCGCGTCAGCGAATGCCTGCACGCGTGCGACCTTGCGGCGCTGCCGTTCCACAGCGGCACCAGCGTGAACCGCAGCAGCATGCTCGCCACGATCGGCCATGGCTTGCCGACCGTGACGACGGATGGCCCGGTTACGCCGAAGCAGATCCGCGATTTGTTTGACTTGGTTCTCGTACCGCCCAAGGACGACGTGAAGCTTGAAGCCGGTATCGAGTCGCTTCTGACAGATTCGGCGCTGCGTCACCGCATGACCGAATCCAGCCGGCGTGCGGCCAGCACTGTCACTTGGGACACCGTCGGCGCCAAGACGCTCGAATTCTTCGGCTCGCTCATCGAAAGCAACCGCAAAAGGGACGGTGCGGCGTGCGCGTGATTAACGTCCACAACCACCACGTCCTGCCGGGCGGGATGGAAGTGCTGTTCGCGTCGATCACGAACCTGCTCCGCTCCCGCGGCCACGACGTCATCACGCTTGAACGCCAGAACAAAGACCTGCGCGGCCTGAGCGGGAAGCTGAGGGCATTCGGCTCGATGGTCTACTCGCCGAGTGCGAAGCGCGAGATGACAGCATTGCTAAAGGACCAGCAGCCAAGCGTGGTGCACGTCCACAACCTGTATCCGCAGTTGTCGCCCAGCATCATCGACGCCTGCGCTGATGCCGGCGTGCCCGTCGTGATGAGCATCCAGGACTACAAGCTCACCTGTCCGACCGCACAGCACCTGCGCGACGGCACACTGTGCGAGAAGTGCGTCGGCGGGCACGAGCAGTGGTGCGCGATTCACAATTGCCGCGGCAGCCGGCCGATGAGCGTGGCGTACGCGCTGCGCAACGCGGCAACGCGGGTGACGAAGAAAGTGCATCGCGGCGTGAGCGCATATCTGTGCTGCTCGCAGTTCGTGGCCAACCAGCACATCAAGGGCGGATTCCCGGCCGATCGGGTGAAGGTGCTCTACAACTTCGCCGATCTGCCAGATGCAGCGCCCCGCGAAAGCGACGGCGATTATGCCGCGTATATCGGACGCATCAGTCCCGAGAAGGGACTGGACGTTCTGATCGACGCGGCCCGCCGGACCGGGCTGCCCGTGAAAATCGCGGGCGATCCGGTCGCGATGCCGGAGTTGCTGCGTGACGTGCCCGCCAACGTTCAGTTCGTGGGCAAACTGTCGCGCGACGCGGTGCCGGAGTTCCTGCGACGGGCACGGTATCTCGTGGTGCCGAGCGTGTGGTGGGAGGCGTTCGGCATCGTCTGTGCCGAGGCGATGGCGTACCGGCTGCCGGTGATCGCCACTGCCGCGGGCGGGCTGCCGGAGGTCGTCGACCATGGCGTGACCGGCCTGACCGTGCCGATGCGGGACGGCGCCGCACTGGCCGAGGCGATGACGGCGCTCTGGAACGATCCGGCCAAAGCCCGCGCCATGGGCGAGGCAGGCCGGGTGAAGGCGCTGCGGGAGTATTCGCCCGACGTGTACTACCAGCGGCTGATCGAGGCGTATCGATCGGTGGGCGCGAGCATGCACTGATCTTGCGAGGAACAAGCCAATCGTGACGACGGCCACATTGCCAACCTCGACGAACGCCGCAACAAACATGGGCAACGTGAGCGCACGGCCAATGCGCATCGCGGTCATGGGTTTCCGCGGTGTGCCGAACAACTACTCGGGCATCGAAGCGATCTGCGAGAACCTCTTCGCCGCGTTCGCCGAGATGGGCCACAAGGTGACCGTCTATTGCCGGCCCGGCGTGATCGAGAAGAAGCTCGACGTGCATCGCGGCATCCGCCTCGTCCGCACGCCCGCGCCCGGCGGCAAGAACGGCGAAACGCTCAGCCATTCCTTGCTCAGTCTCACCCATGCCATCACGCGCGGCGACGTCCACGAGAACGGCGAGAAATTCGACCTCATCAGTCTGCATTCGATCGCGCCGAACCTGTTCATCAAGCTGGCACGGCTCGCCCGCCTTCCGGTCATCAGCCACGTGCATGGGCTGGATCACATGCGCGAGAAGTGGAAGGGCTTGGGCGCGAAGGTCATTCGCCAGGCCGAGCGTGAGATGGTCAAGCACGCGGCGCAGATCGTGACCGTGAACAGCGAGATTGTTGACTACTACAAGACGAAGTTCGGTGTCGACGCCGCACTGCTGCCCAACGGCGTGCACGCCGTCAGCGACGACTTCACGCCGGACGCGGCCACGCTGAGCAGGTTCGGCCTGACGCCCGGCGGCTTCGTCGTCTGCATCGGCCGGCTCGTGCCGGAGAAGCGCTGCCACGACACCATTGAAGCCTTCAAGAAGGTGAAGACCGACCGCAAGCTGGTCTTCGTCGGCGAAGGCAAACACACGCCGGAATACGTCGAACAGATAAAGAAGCAAGCCAGCGACGACCCGCGCATCCTCTTCACCGGCCTGCAGACGGGCGAAGCGCTACAGACGCTCTTCCGCTCCGCTGCGCTGTACGTGACCGCTAGCGAACTCGAAGGCATGCCCAGCAGTCTGTTGGAGTGCATGGAGCGGAACGTGTGCGCCATCACGAGCAACATTGCCCCGCATCGAGAGTTGATGTCCCGCGTGCCCGCATACGACCTGGGTTTCGAGGTGGGTGACATCGCCACGCTGACGCAGCGCATCCAAACCGCACTCGACCACGGCGCCCACCGCAACACGATCGCGGGCATGGCCCGAGCTTTCGTCCGCGAGCACTACGCGTGGCCTGTGCTGGCGAAGCGGACGGAAGAGTTGTATCGGCAGGTGCTGGAGCGCTCGCGCGGGTCGTAACGCCACGGGCCACGATCGCGTCCTAAGCAGTCGGTGTGAACGTGACGCCCGCGTAGATTTCCGTCAGCGGGATCGATAGCCCCAGTGACGGCAGTCGAGCGACGGCATCCATCCCACGCGCGAACGAGATCAGCCAGTCGCCGTTCGGTTGCCGGCTGCGCACCTGCACGTAGGGTTCTTCCTGCTCGATGAGGACGTACGTGTCGAAGGTGGGGATGTTCAGGTAGAGCTGGAACTTCTCGCCCAGGTCGTAACCGCGCGTGCTGCGGGAGAGGACTTCCGCCACGATACGTGGATTCAGTGCCGCCAGCGGACGGCCGATGTCAGGGTCGGATTCGAGCGGTCCGCAGATGACGGAGTTGTCCGCGTAGGCGATCCGCCGTTGTGATTTGATCGAGATGCGGAGATCGGCGCTGTAGGCCCGGCAGGGTCCGCCGCGCAGGGCCGCGATCAGGGAGCCGCCGACGTTGTTGGTGATGAGGGCGTGGTCCGGATCCTCCCCTGCCATCGCGACGATTTCGCCGTCGTGGAATTCGTGCTTTTCGAGCGATTTCTCCTCCAGCGCCAGATACTCGGCGACGGTGTATCGCTTGGGCGGGGGTGGGAGAGGCACTTGCGACATCCGGACTGATTCTACCGGGTAAAAGCTCAGGCGTCAGCCCCCTGAACCGGCGGCCGGTTTTGTGATTCGCTGCGAAAACCGTAAGATTTCCGACATGCGCTGCCCGTTCTGCGAGGCCGACAAGGAGGCCTTGAAGGTCATCGATTCCCGCACGTGTGACGGCGGGAAGTCGATCCGGCGTCGCCGTGAATGCCTCAAGTGCGGCAAGCGCTTCACCACTTACGAACGCATCGAAGACCCGGTGAGGCTGATCGTCGTCAAGAAGGACGGTCGGCGCGTGCCGTGGGACCGCGAGAAGATCCGCATCGGCCTGGAGCGATCCTGCTTCAAGCGGCCCGTGCCGGAAGACGAAATCCTTCGCATCGTCGACGAGGTCGAGGAAGAAGCCCGCAAGCATCACGACCGCGAAGTGCCGACCGATTTCATCGGCAAGCAGGTGGCCGAGCGCCTGCGCCGGCTGGACCAGGTGGCGTACGTGCGCTTCGCCAGCGTGTACCGGCAGTTCAAGACGCTGGAGCAACTGGTGGAAGAGGCCCAGAACGTCTTGGATGCGAAGCGGTTTGAAGACCCGACGCAGGGCACGCTCTTCGTCGAACCCGCGCCGCCGAAGCCAGTCCCGGCGGAAACGAACGGCCACGCGTCCAAACGAGGCCGAAAGAAGAAGGCAGACGGGCCGACGGCGGATGAGGGCGACTGAGCACTTGCGACCCCTCGCGTTGTGCCGGTCTGTGTCTGCCTCACATGTCGATCCGGTATGGTTCCAACGTGCGACGCACGCGGCTGTACATCGTCGATGGACTCACTGTACTGTCGTTGCTGTTGTGTCTCGCCAGCCTGACGCTCTGGATGCGCAGTGGATGGCGTGGAGACTTGGTGTCACTCGGCGGTCGAGTCCTTATCCGTTCCGAGCAGGGCTTGATTTTCGTCAACTATCTGAGGCCTGCAGCAACTGATCAAAGTTGGCGGCATGATGAATGGTCACATGCCCCAGTTTGGTGTGCTTGGAGTCGGCTCGGTCGAAGCTGGTGGGATCGTTTGGGCTTCGGGCACTACGTCGGCGGAACGGCTTCGGGCCGTGTTGAACAATTCGTCTTTCCTTATTACTTCGCAGCCGTGAGTACGGGCGTGCTCCCCGGGTGGCGGCTGCTTCGTTTCTGGCGTACTCGACGCGGCTCCGGGCTCGGCCTCTGTCCCGGCTGCGGCTACGACCTTCGCGCTTCGCCGGAGCGGTGTTCCGAGTGTGGTCGCGACGTGAAGAGTTGACCATTCAATCCGTCTGCCCCTCCGGCAACGGCGTCGGCACCTCGGCGAAATCCTCGAAGCGCGCCCGCTCCCGTTTGCGCAGCGCAGGATGAACTGGTCGAGCTTCTTATCTTTCGTCCACAGGTTCTCGTCGACGTGCATCCAGCGCTTGTAGTCGCTGGCGACGAGTTGGACCGCGCGCGTGCCGTCGCCGGCGATGCGTTCGCCTTTGTCGGTCACGCCGTCGATCCAGACTTCGATGTCGGGGCCGAGGTCGCCGCGGAGCAGGGCCAACGTGGTGTTGCCCGGCATGACCTTGGTGAACTTCACGACGCCGTCGCCGAGCTTCACCGCTTCGCCGAGCTTGATCGGCTGTTCGGTGAACGCGCCAGCGCCCACCCACACGTCGACGCGGGTGTCGCGGGCCGGGATCGCGAACACGTTGTCGGAGCGGGCGCGGTCGTCGACGCCTTCGTAGTCGAAGACGACGGCACGCGTGTCGCTGAGGCCGACGTCGAGATCGGTCCAGTTCGCGGCGACCGGCTTGCCGTCGGCGTCCCACCAGCAGAAAGGCCACTTCGCGGGCCGGCCGGTGGCGAGCAGGCGGACGGTCGCGCCGTTGTTCAGCAGGCGCGTCCACTCGTCGGGCACATCCGCGGGCTTGAGCGTGCGGCCGTTCGCCCACTTCGCCGCGCGGTCGGCCAGCGCGCGGGCGCCGCTCGGACCGATGTCGATCCAAGTCGTCGCGGCGCGAATGCCGCGCAGACGCTTCGCCTGTTCGTCCGTCGCGCGGTACGCCTGGAACACCAGGATCGCGCCGAAGCGATGGCCGACGACGTCGCCGTAGTCGTGCGTGACCACGGCCACCTCGCCCGGCGCGATCGTGCCGGT
Source organism: Tepidisphaeraceae bacterium (assembly GCA_047600945.1). Taxonomy (GTDB): domain Bacteria; phylum Planctomycetota; class Phycisphaerae; order Tepidisphaerales; family Tepidisphaeraceae; genus JASGKC01. Next base: position 2,107,537 of record JASGKC010000001.1, read on the forward strand.
GTAGTCGATCGCGACCTTCTCGTTCTTGCGCTCGCGAGGCTGATTGCTGTACTCCTGCGAGAACGCCTCCGCCGCCAGGTCCTGGTAGCGGAAGTCGACGGCGTGGTCGTCGCGGAACGTGAACGTCGGAGCGGTGACCGACGTGAAGCCGATCGTGTACGCCAGCGGCGGCAGCCGGATATCCTGCCAGATCTGGTCAAGGAACATGGCGTGCGGCCGAGGCGGGTTCTCGTTCGCGAAACGGGTCTCGTGAAAGAGCCCGCCGCGACTGCTGAAGACCCGGCCGTCGTCGAGCGCGCTGCGCAGCACGTCGGCGATGTCGCTCGCGGCGCCACGGCGCACGTGCGGGTCTTTCGTCTCGGTGGTCTTGGCGATGATCTGATCGAGCACCGGCCCTTCCAGCACGAGGCCGTAACGGCAGAAGACGGTGTCGCCTTCGACGGCGGCTTCGGCCGCGGGCGATGGGACGATCGGCCGGGTGGTTGGTGCGGAAACAACTGGCGGCGCGGGCGCGATCGCGGCGACGGGTTGGACGCTCGGCCTGCCGAGGGCGACCAGCGTCACCGCTGCCCCGGCGATGAGCGCGACCGCGCATGCCGCGGCCAGCTTCGCCATGACGCCCGCGCCGCTGGTGAGCGCGAGCGCGAGCGCACTTCCCCCGCCCGTGGTGACCGCCGCCACGACGCCTGCCGGCGCCGTGGTCGCGCTTTCGGCGACGACGAGCGCGCCGACTGTTGCCACGGGTACGGCGTGACCCTTGGCGGCGAAGAAGTCCCGCAGCATCTGGATGCCGCGCGAGGCCCGCTTCGATGCGGCGTCGGTCGTCACGCCGAGCAGCGTGCCGGCCTCCTCGGCTGTGCGCCCCTCCAAGTGCTTCACGAGAACCGCATCACGGATCGATTCGGGCAATCGTCGCAGCGCGTCGTCGAGCAGCGCGAGCAGGGTTGCATCGGTCGATGACGTCGGGGCCGAAGTCTGAACTTGCATGGACGCCTCCCGTTCATGCCGGTGCCGTCGGCCAGCCAGTTTGCGCACGTTGGAACTGCACAGCAGCGCGGTGCGATACAACCACCCGGCGAGGTTCAATGTGTTCGTCAGCGAGGCCGCCTTCTGCGCCAGCAGGATGAAGACCGCCTGCGTGACATCGTCGGCCTCATCGGGGCATTGACGCCGCGCGGTCGCATAGACGAAGTGAACGTGCCGGTTCACCAATTCCGTAAACGCCGGCTGATCGCGCATGTCGACGAACTGCTGAAGAAGCGCCTGATCGGTCCGCATTGATGGGGAGTGTACGGTCCGGGGCTTCGCCGGACGGGAAACTCAGAAATCTTCGCGCAAGACGAAGAACGCCCGCGGATGGCGATCCGGGGGCGCTCGTTTCGCTGGTGGCTTTCGATTCACGCGGCGGGCAGCAGAATCGCGAATGTCGTTCCGCGACCGGGCGCGCTTTCCACGCTGATGCGTCCCTGGTGGCGCTCGATGATCTGCTTGCAGATGTGCAAGCCGAGCCCGCTGCCGCGATGCTCGCCGCGCTTGGGATTGGTCTTGGTGGTGAAGAACGGGTCGAAGATGCGGGCGAGGTTTCGCTCGGCGATGCCGGGGCCGGTGTCGATGACGCTGATGCGGATCTCGCCCGACTCGACACGGTCGGCCTTGATGGTGATCGACTTGCCGCGGATGCCCGTGGCGCTGTCGGCCAGCAAAGCTTGCCGCGCGTTGATCAGCAGATTCAGCAGGACCTGCTCGAGCTGGACCGGGTCGCCCTTGACGGCCAGCGACGGCTGCACCTGCACGCGCAGCGCGATGCCGTCCTTGCGCGGGTCGCGGGCGAGGACGCTCAGCGTCTCCTCGACCAGTTCCTGCACGGCGACGGCCTGGTCTTCGCCTTCGCCGCGGACGAGGCTGAGCATGCTCGTGCAGATCTTGCCTGCCCGCGTCGCGTGCTGAAGGCTCTTGGCGAGCGCCTTCTGAACCAGCGAGGAGTCGTCCTTTTCCTGCTCGATCGACTGAAGGGCGAGTTGGCAATAGCTGACGATCGGCGTGAGCAGGTTGTTGAACTCGTGAGCGATGACGGCCGCGATCGTGCCGACGGTGGCCAGACGCTGACTCTCGGTGAGCTGTTCCTGGAGACTTGCGATCTGCCGCTGGACGTCAGCGACGGCGTCGAGCGGGTCGACAGGCGGAGCAAGGAATGGTTCCGGATCAATGGGCATGAGGGTGGCTGCAATTCCTTCGCTCACAGCGATTTTCATCGACCAGCCGACATGCGTTGCTTCAAACACGAGCGATGGCCGTGGTTGTCGGACCTAAGGCGGGGCTGGTGCCGCCGAGACGAGCAGGGTTGCACTCAAAACGAGAAGGCCGGCAGTGGATTGCTGCCGGCCTTGCTTATTCAGGGGCGTCAATTGTGAACGGTGCCATACTCAGGCCTTGCGAGCGCGGCGCAGTGCGATCAGGCCGAACGCGGACGTCAGCCCGAGTGCCGCCGGTTCCGGGACTTCCGCAACGATACTCAGCAGCGGTCGTTGGCTGATGGTCGATGCTTCCGACGAATTGAAGTCGATGTTCGTCGAGCCGCCGTTGTAGCGCATGAACAGGCCGGCATTGGTGCTCGGAGAATCGATCCAGGATTGCACGAGTGCGGCCGGCAGGGTGATGGTCATCAGATTGCCGACCGTCGCGGTGCTGGCGCCGGTGCCAACCGGATCGAGCGTCGTCGCGATGGTGGCGTTGGTCGCGGGCGTGGCGGTGTTCCAGTCTTGAAGGTCGGTCACGTTCCATAGGCCGCCCGCGAGGTAGGTCGGCGTGCTGCCGGCAACGCCCATGCTGGCGTAGCCCGACGCCCAGCGGGTTCCGGTCGAATCGGTGCTGGACGGGTTGCCGCCGTCGGGCAGAACGGCGGTCGGATAGAGCGTCCCGATCGACTTGTACCAGAACGTGGGTTCACCGACCGAAGTCGCCACGGTGGGCGTATTCACGGGGTTGTGCGAGGCGACGTTGCCGTTGCCCTCGTTCCAGCCGGCATTGGCGTCGGCGATCTTGAACAGTTGCAGCACGGTGCCCGTGGCCGCGCCGGCCGAGCTTTGCCGGAAGGTCAGGGTCGCGCTGGTGACGGTGATGCCCTTGTTCTGGAGGGCACTCGTGTCGAACCGAATCAGGCCACGATTGTTCGTTGAGCCTTCGCGGACGCGGATGGTGTTGTTCGCGCCGGCGTTCGTGCGCGGGTAGACGTCGGTGGCCGTCGGCGTCGCGCCGCCGGTGCTGCCGGCGTAGTAGTAGATGGTCGTGTCATGCGTGCCGGTGTAGCCGGCCGGGTAGTAGTTCGCGTCGGCCGCGCCGTTCTGCATGTTGATTGTGATGGTCGCCGCCTGGCTCAGCGAGGCAGCAGTCAACACGATCCCGGCGAGCAACATTCGCGAACCGACGCGTGTCATAAAGGGGCTTGGCATTTTCTCTCCCGTAGCGATTCGACATGGCAAATCGCAGCCTGCTGCTGCGGTTTGTCTTTTCTGGAGCGGCGACTCTTCGGCAATATGTGGTCGATTGTCTTGGGAGTCAAGGTGATTTATTGTTAATGTTTCTTTCTGTATCTATTTGTATGAGTTTGGTTGGAAACGCATGGTTCAATTCGGAAATTCGAATGATTCAACAAGTTGTTTATTTGCTGGTACTTAGAGTGGCGGGATGCGGCGGGCGACTTGCTTTGAATCCTGGAGTGAGCGGGCATGAGGTTCTGTATCGACTGTGCTGCCGTCCGCGTGCGACAGGCGGCCTGCGGTAGACGTGATCGTGTTGCTCTGTAACTCGGACGGTGGAAACGAAGGCGGACGGTCGAGTGAAACCGTCCACCAGCGAGGAGAAGTTGTTGTCAGAGACCGTAGCGCCGCCCGGCCGGATTCATTTCACCAGGCGCGTCGACTGGGCGACGGCAGCGTCGTGGAAGGCGGATTGAAGGTCGCTCGTCTGCGTCCAGCCGGAAGGGACCGGGTGGAAAGTGCCGCCGGTGTTGTCGGCGATCCACTTCATGAGCGTCTGGTCTGCGTCGTTGCCAAAGGCGACCGTGTAGATCGTGATGTCATTCGCAGCCGCGCACAGCGCCTGGTCCTTCGTGAGCTGGATCGGGTCGCCGGTGGTGGGACGATTCGCCAAACCGTCGGTCAGCAACAGGATGATCTTCGCCGCGCCCGGCCGGCTGTGGAGTTGGAGTTCGTCGATGCCGCGCTGGAGTCCTTCAGAGATGTTCGTCGCGCCGTCCGCAAGCTTGGATTGGGCGAGTTGTTTGATCTGGCCGAGAGGGAACGAACCGGTTTGCAGGCCCAGGTCGAGCCCGCCGACATCGGAATAGGTGACAAGGCCCACCTGGTCCTTACCGCCGCCCGCTTCCTGGACGGCGTCGCAGAATGTGTCGACGGCCATGCGGAGCGAGCCGACCTTGTTGTCGGTGTTCATCGAGCCCGAGTAGTCGAGCACGAGCATGAGGTCGCGCTGCTGGAACGCGGCCGTCGCTGAAACGTTGAACTTCGCGGGGCCACCGCCGGTGACCTTGTTGAAGATCGATCCGCCGTAGGTCTGTTGCGTGTCGACCTTGAGCGCGTTCATCGGGTAATAGCCCGCGTGGAACGAGTTGGTGTTCGAATCCCAACGGCCCGTGGTGACGGTCACTTTGCTGACGTCGAACTGGCAGTCCTTCGGGACGTTGCGGGAGAGGAATTCGATGACGGCCGTCCGCGCGTCGAGGCCTTCGGACATCGCCGCCGCGCCGGCGCGGGCGCTGGCATCGACGGCATCGGCGAGCTGCGAGCGGCTGTAGATCATTTTGCCGCCGTCCAAGCCCAGCACGCCCACCATCGTGATGACGGTCAGGATGGCCAGGCACGTGTACAGCATGGCGCTGCCACGATGCGATGTTGAGGTTGTAAAGATGCGGCCCATCACGCAGTTCGGCTCACTTCCCTCGCGCGCGAGTCCAGCGGCGCCGATACGAATGAGCTACGAAACACAATGAGGCCGAGCCAATCGGATTATTTCGCCGAGTTTTCCACGGCGCAGGAATCGCCGGAAATTGGCGGATTACCGGTCACTTCTGTTGTCGGACGGTCGAATCGAAACAAAGTGTAAACCATCATCCCGCGACGTCGCGCAGGTTGTCGGCGACGTACTTCAACTCGTCGTCGCGCAGTTCGGGGAAGATCGGCAGGGCGAGCACCTCGGCCGTCGCGCGCTCGGTGTGTGGGAAGTCGCCCGGCTTGTGGCCCAGGTTCGCGAAGCACTGCTGAAGGTGCAGGCCCAGCGGATAGAACACCGCGCAGCCGACGCCGCGCTTAGTCAGTTCATCTTTCACGCGATCGCGATCGTTCACGCGAACCACGTACTGGTGATAGACGTGCACATTCCCCGGTGCGGCGACGGGCGTGCGGACGTTCGAGTCGAGCAGCAACTCGTTGTAGCGATGCGCGTTCCGGATGCGCTTCTCGTTCCATTCACAGACGTGCGGCAGCTTCACGCTCAAGCCTGCGGCTTGGACGGCGGCCATGCGGAACATGCCGCCGAGCATTTCGTGGTAGTAGGTGTGGCCGGAGCCGTGGACGCGAATCTTCTTGGCGCGGGTGTAGAAATCGTCGTCGCTGGTGAGGATGGCGCCGGCGTCGCCCAGCGCCGAGGTTCTTGGTGGGGTAGAAGCTCAGGCAACCCGCGACGCCGATGCTGCCGGCGAGGCGGGGCTTCGTGCGTTCGGTCGAGGTCGGCTCGCCGGGCGTGGTGCGTGATTGCTCTTGTTCCAGCGGCGCTTCGTGAGCATGCTGGTGGCTGCCCGATGCGAAGGAGGGCGTCTGTGTCGCGCCGATCGCCTGCGCGGTGTCTTCGATGACATGAAGCTCGTGCTCGGCCGCCAGCGCTTCGAGCGCGGGCATGTCAGCCATTTGGCCGAACAGGTGCACGGGCACGATTGCGCGCGTCTTCGGCGTGATCGCGCGGCGAACCTGCTCGACGTCGATGTTGAACGTGACCGGATCGATGTCGACGAAGACCGGCTTCGCGCCGACGCGTGCGATCGAGCCGGCCGTCGCGAAGAACGTGAAGGCGGGGCAGATCACCTCATCGCCCGGCCCGAGGCCGAGCGCCATCATGCTGGCCAGCAGGGCGTCGGTGCCGCTGCTGACGGCAACGGCGTACTTGCTCCCGCAGAACGTGGCCAGGTCGCGTTCGAACGTCTCGACGGTCTTGCCCAGGATGAGGGCCTGATCGTCCAGGACGGCGTCGAGCGCGGTGCGGACCTGTTCACGAATCGTTGCGTATTGCCGCTTCAGGTCGAGCAGCGGCACAGTCATGCGGGCGGTCATGCGTCAAAAGCTACGGCAGAGTGCGGGAAAAGAGAAGTTGCACTCTGTATGATCGCGGCCGCGTGAAGGAGAAAGACATCCCTGCGTCGAAGTGGTTGCGCCGCCGATGGACGACAGTCAGTCGGGCGGTCGCTCTGACATTGCTCGCGAGCACCGTCACCGGCTGCATCGCCGACGCGTTCGAGCGGGACGCCGACCGGCAAGTGAAGGCGCTGGTGAAGGACCGTCAGCAGACGGTGCTGGGCTACTCGCCGAGCGACGGTACGGTCGGTTCGCCGACGCAGCGCACGCCGACGACGCGCACGTACCAGTCGGTGCCGACGACGCAATTGCCGCCGCTGGGCAGCGAAGCGATCATGCTGCGGCAGGTCCGCCGGCAGGTCGGCACGCTCGGGCCGCGGCTGGACGACGAACCGGGCACGCCCAGCCTGCCGACGAGCGGCGGCGTTGAACGTGCGCGGCGCTACGTCACCGAAGGCTACACACTCGGTCCGCCCGCGGAACTCGGTCGCACCGTGCAGTTCAGCCTGTTCGATTGCCTGCACTACGCAACGAACCACAGCCGGAATTACCAGGACCGCGTCGAGCGGCTGTACGAGGCCGCGCTCGACGTGACGCTCCAGCGACACCTGTTCGAGCCTCGCCCGTTCGCCAGCGTCGGCGCCCGCTACAATGGCGGACAGGCCGACGTGAATTACCGCTCGGCGCTCACGGTCACGTCGCAGGTCGGCGTGCGTCAGCGCCTTCCGTACGGTGGCGAGGTTGTCGCGTCGGCACTGGTCGACTTCGTCAACGCGCTCAACACCAACACGCAGGACGGTGAAAGCACCGCTTGGCACTCAGCGGGTCGATCCCATTCCTGCGCGGCGCAGGCATGCGCAACCTCGAAGCGCTGATCTCGTCTGAACGACAACTGATCTACGAAGTCCGCAACTTCGAGTCGTACCGACGTGACTTCGTCATCAACGTCTCGTCGCAGTACTTCAATTTGCTGACCCGCCAGCAGGCCGTGCGAAACCGCTACCTGCAGTACCTGGAATCGGTGAAGCTACAGGACCGCACGGACAGCCTGTTCAAGGCGGGCTTGCAGCCGGCACTCGAAGTGCAGCGCGCGCAGCAGCAATTGCTTCAGAGCGAAGACGACGTGAACCGCGCGGTGCAGTCGTACGAGAATTCGCTGGACGACTTCAAGTTGCTGGTCGGCATGCCGGTCGATCAGGAACTGGCGATCATCCCAATCGCGATTGACGTGGTCGATCCGGATCTGGACGTCAACAACATAACCGCGACGGCTAAGCGGTTTCGGCTTGACCTTCAGACGGCCCGCGACCAGGTGGACGACGCTCGGCGGCAAGTCGAGATCGCCAAGAACGACCTGCTGCCCGATTTGAACCTGAACGTCGACACCGGTTTCGGCAACCGCGACGGCACGCGGGCACGGCAACTCGACACGCGGTCGCTTACGTACACGGCCGACCTCACGCTCGATCTGCCGATCGACCGGCTGGCCGAGCGGAATCGGTATCGGTCGAGTCTGATCAACCTGCAATCGAGCCAGCGGAACGTGCTCGATCTGGAGCAGAACATCCTTGGCGACATGCGCGGAGCCGCCCGCGCGATCCGGTCGGCGCAAACATCACTCGAACTGCAACGTCGCGGCATCGAGATTGCCCGGCTGCGTCTTGAGAACGCGAACGTGAACCTGCTGCTGGGCAAGTCGGATGCCAGAAACGTCGTCGAAGCCCAGACCTCGCTCTTGACGGCCCAGGACAACTACGAACGCGCCAAGGCAGATTTGCAGATTCAGGTGCTGAGCTACCTGCGTGACACCGGCCAGTTGCGGCTGGACCCGGCCAGCGGGCAGTTGGGCATCGCGATGGTGCGCGACATGCCGGATGTGATGCAGCAGGGAGCGGTGCGCTGAACGATCAGTCACTGGCGGTCGATGACTCGGGTTCCTACCACGGCCGAGTAGAGGATTTGTGACCAGCCAGAAGCGTGTCCCGCGCAAAAGAAGTGATCTTGATACAGAATCACCATGTGCGGCGAACTGACGTGTAGACGCTCGCCATCGATCGTTCGGATCAGGAAGTGCTGAAAGGGAGCACGTGTGAGTTCCGTTTCAATCAGCTTTGCTGCGGGCGAGTCTGGTGGGCCATCGAATCCATCGTCATCGTGGCTCATACGGCATCCCTGATTGCTAGTGTCGGGCTGTTGGCGTCGTTTCGCTGACGCTGGCGATCTGTGTCAGTGGAACGAAACTGAATTCCCGACCGGTACGGGCGTCTTTCGCACCAAAGAACGTAGGAGTAGCCGAGAATTGGCCGAACCGTTCGACTCGGATTTCGGTCCCATCTACCAAGCGCACGATGAAGGGGCGCTCCGGCAGCCGGTTCAGCACTTCGATCAGGTCGGATTGCGTGACCATGGCTAAATCATAACGCGATACAGCGGTCATGCCACCACCGGCTCCACGCCACTGGCGAGCGCTTCGTCCACCATCTTCTGGTAGAGCGCATCGGTTGAACTATCCTTCCACGCTCCGCGCTGCTTCACGTCGTCGAGCGTGCGTTTTACGCCTTCGGGGAAGTCGATGTCGCACGTGAATTGCGGCACGTCCTGCATTGCCAGTTCACTCGTGTACGCGCCGTGATAACGCGTGATCTCGTTCAGCAATTGAAACCGGCGCGGGTCGTGTTTGACGATCCACTCGGCCGGCATGAACAGCAGCTTCGCCTGCGTGCCGAGGGCGGCGGCGGCTTCGCGGTAGAAGTCGCGCCAGGTGAAGACGCGCTGCGTCGTCGCGTTGTAGCTCTTGCCGTACGTCACCGGCCGCAGGCCCGCGTGCGCGAACAGCTTGCCGCAGTCGTCGCGGTGCGTGCTGTTCCAGAGGCCCAGCCCGTCGCCGGCGCAAAGCACGGGCAGGCCCCGGGCGATGCGGTCGAACGCGACGGCGTCCGGTTCGAGTTGATCGATCATCGGGCTGCCTTCGCCGTAGGTGTGGCTCGGGCGGATGATCGTCGTCGCGAATGCGCCGGTCGGGTGTGCGTCGAGGAAGATGCGTTCGCAGGCCAGCTTGTCCCGGCCGTACTGGCTGATGGGTTCTTGGGGGAACTGTTCGTCGACCACTGCATAGCTCGGCACCTTCACGCCGTAACTACAGACGGTCGAGCAGAAGATGAATTGCGTCGTTCGGCCGCCAAAGGCGCGCACGCTGCTCATCGCCTGTGCGGGCGTGAAGCAGATCATGTCGATGACGACATCGAACCGCTCGGCCGCGAAACGCTTCTCGAATACCTCGAACTCGTTCCGGTCGCCCACGAGGGTGCGGATGCGGTCCGACTGCGGCTTGCCACGCTTGCCGCGGTTGAACATCACGATCTCAACGTTCGGCATCGCCAGCAGATGCTTCACGATGCCCACGCTGATCAATCCCGTGCCGCCAATGAGTAACACACGCATGATGGTCGGCAGGGTACCGGCAACGCGCGGCGGCCGGTAGCATCAGTGGACGAACATCGAGTTGAGCATCCAGACGATGCCGAGCACGATCGACACGACGATCGCCAGGGTCAATAGCAGCAGGACAAAGCCTAGGAACGTTTCCGGCGGATCGTGCGGGTGACTCGGGTGCGGAACATGAACCTGCATGACGACCTCCTGCAGAAGTCGTCTGTCAGATTACCTCTCAGTGAAGCGGAATGGATCGAACTGCGTCAGGCGGTCGCGGTTACAATCGCCAAACCGCTAGTGGTTTAGCGTCTTCTTTTCGTGCGACCGATCCTCGCACGGTCGGGTCACGAACATTATCCTTACCCTGTCGTACTACCAGTTCGTAACGTGCGTGATTCTTGACCCCTGCGCACGCGCGACGGTACGCTCCGCGATTGACACCGTTTGAATTGACCCCCGAGGAGGTTAGCTGCCTATGGCCATTGCCCCTGCCAACGCCGGGAGCCGTTCCGGGCTCATCACCTGGTCGGTGATCTCGACGATCGTCGCTGTCGCCTGCCTCGTGTGGGCGATCATCAGTTACAGCAACGCGAGCAAGTCGCAGCGCGACTACGAGCAGCTTGTCGGCAAGTACGGCAAGCTCGCGCCGGAGAACCTGCTCAACACCGCGGCCGTCCGCAACCTTGACGCCGCCAAGACGGCTGAAGGTCGCCAGGGCTACAACAACCTCAGCCTGATCGAAGTCGCCAACCGCCGCTTCGAAGACCTGTATAAGGCCTTCGTTGGCCCCGGTGCCGCCGACGGCGCGGCCGACATCCATGCGATCGCCCGGCTACGCGCCTACGTCGAGCAAGCCCGCACCGCGCTCGGCGGCAAGGACGTGCCCGTCGCGGGCGCCCCGGCCGTCGCTGGCACGGAAACGCCGCCCGAAGCTGGCGCCGACGTCATCGTCGCCCACGGCGAACTCTCGCCGACCGGCACCGCGCTCGACGCGATCGCTGAGCTCATCAAGAAGGTGCAGGATCAGCGTCACGCCCTCGAAGCCGCCACCGCCACGAACGATCAGCTCAAGGCGCAGGTCACCAAGACCCAACAGGACCTGACCGCCACGGTCGCCAGCTACAGCCAGCAGACCCTCCAGCCCGTGCAAGCCCGTGCCGACGCGGCCGAGCAGCAACTCAAGACGGTGAGCGAGGAAGGCACTAAGCAGATCGGTGAGATGACCGCAGCTCAGAAGAACCGCGAGCTGCAACTCATTACCGACAACAAGTCGCTTCAGGACCAGATCACCAGCCTGAATGCTCAGCTGGCCGATGCGGTCCGCGTCCGTCAGGCCCTCGAGAAGCAGCTCGGCCGCAACTCGATCGATCAAATCCTCCGCAACCCCGATGGCCACATCATCCGCGTCGAAAGCACCGACCGCGTGGTGATCGACCTCGGTCGCGGCGATGGCATCCCGGCCGGCATGACGTTCGAAGTCTACGACGCCAAGCTCGGCATCCCGGCCGCCGATAGCGCGCCCGAAGCCGACAAGCAGGTCAAGGGCAAGGCCTCGATCGAAGTGCTTCAGGTCAACCAGGGCAGCAGCGTCTGTCGTGTGGTCCGCACCGATCGCGGCGTCGGTCTTACCGAAGGCGATCTCATCGCCAACCTCATCTACGACCGCAACAACCACTTCAACTTCGTCGTCTTCGGCAAGTTCAACCTCGACAACCGCGGCGAAGCGTCCGAACGCGACGCCGAGATCGTCAAGCGCCTCGTCTCGCAGTGGGGCGGCAATGTGGTCGACCAGATCGGCACCGACACCGATTTCGTCGTGCTCGGGGCTGAACCCGTCGTGCCGGCCTACACGTCGGAAGAACGCGCCTCCGACCCGATCAAGGAAACGCAGTTCCAGCAGGCTCAGCAGGAACTCGACCGTTACAACGAGACGCGCTCCAAGGCTCAGTCGCTCAACATCCCGCTGCTGAACCAGAAGCGCTTCCTCTACCTGATCGGCTACTACGAACAGTCAGCGCGCTGAACGACATCGAAGCAATTTGAACATCAAACCGAACGCCCGCGGGTAACCATCCGTGGGCGTTTCTCGTTGCACACAGCGACCCGATCGCAATCGTTCATCCGCGGCGCGTCGATCGGTCGATAACTCGGATGAGCGGGCTCTTCGACCGACACTGGTGTCGCCGGATTGACACGCGGGACTCTCTTCGCATTCTCATCTGTCATGTTGAATCGTCGTACTTCTGTCGTGTTGGCGTCAGCCGTCGTCGTGAGTTCTTCGATCGCGTCCGCCCAGACCGGTCCTGGCCTGCTGCTCAAACCGTTTGACGAGAACAAGGGATACGAACTCTCCGCGAGCACAGCCTACTTCTTCGATGCCGGCGCGAAGGATGTGTCGGGCGAGCCCGACATCCAGGTGACCACCGTCCGCGCCCAAGGCCGCATGAAGCTGGATTTCGAGGACATCAACTCGACGATCCACAAAGCCCAGCCCCGCGCGGGCTTCGACGTCAAGCACCTGATCTTGAACCGCGACAACACCGCGTTCCTGCCCGGCCAGTTCACGGACGCGTCGATCGGCGCCGGCATGGGCATCGCGGCGGGCGACAAGTGGAAGGCGGGCGTCACCTTCGGCATCGGCTACGCCGGCGCGGGTGCATTCGGTGACGGCGATGGCATCTACGGCAAGGCCGACCTGGCTGTTGGCATCGATCTGGACGACCGCTCCAGTCTCGGCATCGTCCTCAACTACGACGGCAACCGCTCGTTCCTGCCCGACGTGCCGCTGCCCGGCTTCCTGTACACGTACCGCATCTCGAACGAACTCTCGCTCGGCGTCGGCGTGCCGTTCAGCAACATCGTCTGGACGCCCAGCGACAAGTGGCGCGTCGAACTGACGTACGCCTTCCCCGACGTCGCGACCGCGAAGGTCGAGTACAAGCTGACCGACCACCTGGGCCTCTACGCGGAACTGGCGAACGAGACCTACAGCTTCCACTGGGACGGCTTGCAGCAGGGGCGCGACCGCGTCTTCTTTACGCAGAACCGCATCGAACTGGGCGTGAGCGGCTACGCTGCGAAAGACGTTCGCCTGACCGTCGCCGGCGGCTACGCGTTCGGCCAGACCTTCGAGCAAGGCTGGGACACGCGCGACAGCGACACGATCACCGACCTCGACTCCGCGCCGTATGCGCGAGTCGAATTGTCCGCGCGGTTCTGATCAGCAGCACGTCATATCGAAACGGTGTTCCCTCTCCCGGTAACCCGGGAGAGGGTTAGGGTGAGGGTCTGCTCGGATGTTCGCGAACCGGCTCTCACCCCTGCCCTCTCCCGGCGTAGGCGTACCGGGCGAGGGAGAAGAATCTACGAAATTACTTAGCTGGTTGAGGATGCCTTGGCGTTTCACTCCCCCGTTGCGTCCGGCAGCGTCGTCGGCGCTGCCTTGGGCCGATCGGGCCCGAGGTAGGGCGACTCGTCGTTCGGGTCGGGCCGCTTCATTGCCTTGAAGGCGTCGATCGGCACGGCGTCGTACCGCGTCATGTTGGGCCGATAGATCACGCGCAGCAGTGCCCACCGTGCGACCGCGCCGCCAAGGTCCTCCTCACGTCGCGAGTAGTCGGCCATCGCGATCGTTTCGACATCGCCCACGTGTTGCTGAATCCAGTCGACGTCGTACGCGCGCGTCACGACGTACACGCTCGGCGCGATGATCGACTTGTCGAGCAGCCACGTTGGATTGTGTAGCAGCTTCGCGTCCGGCCGCATGTAGAACTGGAGCAGGAAGAAGTCGAGCGATTCTTTGTGGATGATGAACAGGGGTGCGCCGCGCGGAACGAATTCGTCGACGCCTCGCGCGAAGCGGTAGTCGGCCATACGCTGCGCGCTAAAGACGGCGTACGCGGTTTGTTGCCAACTTCCGATGACGAGGAAGCACGCGAGGAAGCCGGCAAAGACATCACGCCCGTCCCTCCGCGCAGCGGCCGTGCCCATGTAGATCACGATCGCCGCCACCGCGCCGCCGACGATCGCCGACAACTGCCATGGCCCGTCGATCTTCCCTCGTAGCGACAGCATGATGACCGTCGCGCCAATCGCGAGGCCAATAAGCGAGTACGTTGCGATAACGGTCGCAGGCCTTGATTTCAACGAGCAGCCCCAACGCCAGAACGCCTCCAACCCGACCGCGCTCATCACGCTCCACCCAGCCAGCACGGGCACAAGGTAATGATGCGCCTTGCGCGTCGGGATCGACATCACCACTATCGGCGCAAGCGCCATGCACCAGGCGAATAGCACACGACGATCGGATGTCAGTTGCTTCGCGGTGAGAACCAGTGCACCAAGCGCAAAGAGCGTCCACGGCTGCGTCGTCCATGTCAGGACTTGCAGATAGTACCACCGCGGTTTGTGACCCCAGCCGCTGAAAAAGTCGTAACGAAGGTTGGTCCAGAGTTCGGACAGGTGCGTGCCGGCGTAGACGTACCAGCCTGCCGCAAGGGCGCAGGCGACGAGGCCGCCGATCAGCCAGATGAGGATGTTCCACGGTCCGAAGAGATTCTGTTTCTGGAAGATCGCGCCGAGGACCAGGAACGATCCGACGATTGCGCCGACCTGCACGATGCCCACGCCGGGACCGCGAACGAGCGAGGTCATTCCGAGTGCGATGAAGAAAACAACTGTGAAACCAATCTTGTATGATCCCTCCTCCCTTGACGGGGAGGTTAGGTGGGGGGGCGACACGTCGACCAAGCCGCTGGAACCGCGCACCGCCCCCTCCCCCAACCCCTCCCTCGAGGGGAGGGGAACTAATGCGAAGAGCGAACGCACAAGCGCCCACACGCACAGCGCCACCAGTGTCGACAGGTAGACCTCATCCTCGGCCAGCGTCGCGTAAACGTAAAACTCGTAGGTCGTTGCCAGCGCGAAGCCCGCAAGCAGGCCGATGGTTCGGCCGAACAAACGGGACGCGGTCGAGGCCGTCAGCAGGCACGTGATCGTGCCCAGGATCGCGCCGGGCAGACGAGCGACGCCGGCGCTCGCGCCGAACAGCGAGAAAAAGACCGCCACAATCCACTGCGGCAGCGGCGGGCGTTCCACCCAGGGCCGACCTCCCGAATGGGCGATCGCCCACTGACCCGTGTTCACCATCTCGCGGGCCAGCTCGGGCAGGCGGGCTTCGTGCATCGTCAGCGGCTTGCCGCTCACGCAGGCGTAGCCGAACAGCACCAGCGCGAACGTGGCGAGGAGGAGCAGGTCGGTGCGAGTGAGTCGGGACGAATCGGTCGGCATCGGAAGGCAGCAGGGTAGCGAGGTTTGCGTCGCGATCCCAATCGCTGGCGAGTTAAACGCGTTGCCGAGGCCCGACCATCCGCGTACCATCTCTCGCTGTCGCTCGGGGCGATCGGTCCGACTTTCGGCCGATCTGAGATGCACCCGGTGCGGAGAGTCTATCCCGTCTAACGGGCTGGCTCGCCGCCGTAACCTGATCCGGTTGATACCGGCGGAGGGAAGCGACGAACGCCGCTGCATTGCGGATTTCGGATTTCGGATTTCGGATTGGCAAGCACGCAATCCGCAATCCGCGATCCGCAATCCGCAATCGATGGTCTTCGTCCTCTCCGCCTTCGGAGATTGAACGATGACCAAGCCGAACGATCCTGCTGTTGTGCCTGTTGATCCGTACACGTTGCCCGAGGTCGGCGGCAATCCGTCCAATCATCCCGAGACGACTAACCCGGGGAGCTTCGCCAAGCGTGCCCGCCTCGCGCCGGGCGTCCGCGGCGCGTACACGTTTTCCAGCCCCGATACGCCGGGCCAGCCGCTCGTGAGCGACAAGACCGCCTGGGACTTCCTGCCCGCTGGCTGGAGCACGGACGAAGTCGATGCGCTGCCGACGTCGGTTCCCGGCTGCCTATGTGCGTTCAAGTCGGGCGCCAGCAGCGTCGCGTTCCAGCAGGCGGACGGCACGGTCCGCAACGTCCGCTTTCCGGCCGGCTTTGTGCCGAACACGCAATTGGAGTCTGCCCGCGTGGGTATTGTCACGCCGCAGATGAAGCGGGTCGCCGAGCGCGAGCCGCACCTCACGCCTGAGCAGGTGCGCGACGAGGTGGCTGCCGGTCGCATGGTCATCCCGGCGAACATCAACCACCTGAAGTGGAAGCTCGACCCGATGGCGATTGGCCGCGCGAGTAAGACGAAGGTCAACGCCAACCTCGGCGCGTCGCCTGTCAGTTCATCGATCGATGAAGAACTCGAAAAGGTCGACTGGGCTATCAAGTTCCAGACCGACACGCTGATGGACCTCAGCACCGGCGGTGACCTCAACAAGACGCGCAGCGCCATTGTCAAGCACAGCGTCGTGCCGGTCGGCACTGTGCCGATCTACAGCATGATCATCGGGAAGAAGATCGAAGACCTCGATTGGCTGATGATCGAAGCAGAACTCATCAACCAGGCCGAGCAGGGCGTCGACTACTTCACGATCCACGCCGGCGTGCTACGCGAGCACCTCAAGTACGTCCGCAAGCGCCTGATCGGCATCGTGTCGCGCGGCGGCTCGCTCCTGGCGAAGTGGATGATTCACCACGGCAAGCAGAACCCGATGTACACGGCGTGGGAAGACATTTGCGAGATCTGCCGGAAGTACGACATCACCTTCAGCATCGGCGACGGCTTGCGTCCGGGCGGGCTGGCTGACGCGACCGACAAAGCGCAGCTGGCTGAACTCTGCACGCTGGGCGAACTCACCGAGCGCGCCTGGCGCAAGGGCGTGCAGGTCATGATCGAAGGTCCCGGCCACGTGCCGCTGGATCAGATCGAATACAACATGAAGCTGCAACGTCAGCTGTGCCACGGTGCGCCGTTCTATGTGCTCGGACCGCTGGTGACGGACATCTTCCCGGGCTACGACCACATCACCAGCTGCATCGGCGCGACAAACGCGGCCTATCACGGCGCGAGCATGTTGTGCTACGTCACGCCGAAGGAACATCTGGGCCTGCCCAAGAAAGACGACGTAAAGCAGGGCTGCATCGCCTACAAGATCGCCGCCCACGCGGCCGACGTGGCGCTGGGCATCCCCGGCACGCGCGATCGCGACGACGAACTCACCAAGGCCCGCGCCGCGCTGAATTGGGAGAAGCACTTCGAGCTGTCCTTCGACCCGGACACGGCCCGCGCGTACCACGACGAAGACCTCGACGTCGACACCGACTTCTGCGCCATGTGCGGCCACGACTGGTGCAGCGTCCGCATCAGTAAGGAAATCAACGAGTTCTTCAGCGGTAAGGATGCCGAGATGCAGCGTGGGAAGCCGAAGATTTCCGACGCGCTTACGCCCGAGCAGCAGGAAATCCTCGCCAAGCGCGGTGTGCTCAGCCCCGACGAAATCCACAAGCTCGCGAGCAAAACCAAGAAGGCGCTCGGAGCCGACAAGGAACACAAGGCGTCTTGCCACAGCGACTATGTCGATCCCGAAACCGCCAAGAAGGTCCAGCAAGAAAAGCTCGTGCAGATCGGTGTTGGCGTGAAGACGAACGAAGGCGTGATCTGACGTCGTTCGTCTCGATGGTTCTCATTCCAAGCCCACGGCAATGCCGTGGGCTTTTCAGCTGTCGGGATCAATCATGCTCTCACCGAATCCACGAGACTTGTTCGATCGGTATGGCATCGCTCATCCCGATGAACTGCCGCGCCTCGCACTGCTTCGAGAGTTCTTCGGAACTCATTCGGAACAGCAGTGGTCCAACCGAAGCACTCAAGCCGGCCACCTCACCGCCAGCGGCGTTGTGGTCGATCGAGCGCGGTCACGCGTACTATTGGTGCATCACAACGCGCTGGATCGATGGCTCCAACCCGGCGGGCACATTGAGCCGACGGACGCTTCGCTGCTGGATGCTGCGATCCGCGAAGTCGTCGAAGAGACAGGTCTTGCCGCTTCGGAACTGAAGCCGATCGGACGGCGCACGCAGGACGGTCAACTGCTGCCGGTCGATATCGATTCGCACGCCATTCCAGCTCGCCCAAGCAAAGGCGAGGGGCCGCACACGCATCACGATTTCAGGTTTGCGTTCGAGTACACCGGCGATCAGGCCTTCACGCTCCAGGCCGAGGAAGTGCACGACGCCAGGTGGTGCCCCATCGACGCGTTGCCGCAGCCGAACGATATCGGGGACATGATTCGCAAGACGCGGATATTGTAGGGAGCGTCAGGTCGAAGCCGCCTTCAAAGCGGCCCGGACGGCACGCGGCACATCGTCCTGCGGGTCGGGGATGTGGTTGAAGTCGCCGCGCAGGGCTTTGAGCGCTTGGCGTTCAATCTCGATGTCGCGCGTGGAGCGTAGGCCCATCCGTTCAAACAGCTTTCGTGTCGGCGCCTTCCCGACGAAAGCGTTCTCGAGAAGGAGTGCCGCTGCCGCGATCGTCAGCCAGCGGAAGCGCGGATGCACGTTCGATCCGAGCAGCAGACCGACCAGCGAAACGATCCCGGCATGCGTGGCCACGGCGCGGCTGAGGTTCCACTCTTCGTCGAGTTCGCGCAGCCGCTGCGAGATCGCCTGCCGGCCCGCCAGCGTCAGGCCCGCAACGCGCCGTTCGGTCTCCAACTGGGCACCCGACTTGAACGTTTGTCGGGTGGAGCGGGTGCGGTAAGGCGGATCATTCATCGCGACCATGCAGCCTCCTGTCTCAATGACCTGAAGATGCACGATGTTGTCCGGCAGACGATCGGACCGTTGCGGAGCGCGGGCGTCGGGAGAAAACCGGACGCGGTGTCGGAAAAGAGACGGGCGATGTGCCGAATCGCACGTCGCCCGTCGATTGACCGAGATGTGTCGAGGCTTCAACTCATTTCTTGCGCGTGTACACGCCGTTCATCATTGGCACTTCGCTGCCGTCCGCGTTGACCATTGCCATGCTGAAGGTGCAGTGGTCGGCGTCGGTCTGGTGCATCGTCTCCTTCACCTTCACGTCGCCGACGCCCGGCATCGGCATCATGCCCGTGAGAACGATCGCCCCTTCGGCATTCTTCTCCCCCTCGGCCGTGAAGATGCCGGTGCCACCGTCGTCGATCCAGACGCTGACGTACTTTTTCTTCTGCGTGTCGTAGCCGGTAACGCCGAGGCCGTTGTATTGCTTGCCGGCCATCGTGGCGGTCATCTTCTGATGCAGGAACCGGCCGCCCAGGCGTAGCTCGAACTTGGCTTCCCCTTCCGAAATCATCGGCGCGTTACCCGGCATGACGCATTCCATGCGCGAGGTCCATTCGCCGACCATCTTCGCGAGTTCCGCGTGTTCGGGGCCGGGCTGGCCCATCTGCTCCATTGCTTTCATCATCGCGTCGCGGTCCATGGTGGGCATGGCCGGCTGAGTGGACGGCGCGACACTGTCCGCGCGTACCACGAGCGAGCAAAACGCGAACGTGGCCGCACACGCGACGAGAAAACGAATCGATCGCTTCATGAAGCACCTCGATGAAATGAAGGAAGGGAGAACCGTTGCCGCGTGGATGTGATACCCCACGCATCGGCGCGCTGGCAAATCGATTTGTTTGAGCGCCGTCGAACACGCGGAGCGTGCCCTCAAGTCGCCGCTAAACGGGCGGCTCAGGTGGCGTTTCGATCACAACCCGAGCTTCTTCTTCTTCTCGTCCCATTCCGCGGCTTCGCGCTTATTGGTCGTCGCGATCGGCTGGCCCGAGCGCATCGCTTCGATCTCGAGGCGTGTCAGGTGCATGCCCTCGAAGTCGTAGTCCATGAACGCCTCGGCCGCGATGGGCACGATCGGCTGAATCAGCGCGTACATCGCCCGCGCGAAGTCCTGGATTTCCTGCTGGGCGTGGCTGTCCATGCGCAGGCTGAGGAAGCGCATGATGTTGTGCAGGTCGCACTTCCAGTACCACTCGGTGTACGCGCTGACGGGCAGGGCGATGCGCGCGAGCTCGCGCGTGACGCCTTTTTCAATCAGCTTTTCGTACTCGCCGTAAAGCTCTTCGGCTCGATCAAGATAGTCGAGGAACTGCTGGGCGGTCATCGCGTCCATCGGCTCGGTGCCGCCCTGGCGATTGGTGAGGCTCTGCTTGCGGACGTTGTCGACGGACGGCTTATAGAACCGATCCTGCACGATGGAGTAGCGGGCCGAGTATTCGTTGACGTTGGCGGTGCGGTGACGGATCCACTGCCGTGCGACAAAGATCGGCATCGCGCAGTGGAACTTGAACTCGACCATCTCGAACGGCGTCGTGTGGCGATGGCGGGCGAGGTAGCGGATCAGGCCGCGATCTTCGTTCACTTGTTTCGTGCCGGCACCGTAGCTGACCCGGGCCGCCTGCACGATGGCGAAGTCGGCCGTCTTGCCTTCGGGCACCAGCCGCGGCATCGCGTCGACCAGCGCGACGAAGCCGTGCTCGTGCACCTTCGCCTCCCAGCGCGAGGCGCCGCGCATGACGTCCACCAGCGGCGTCTCCGGCTGAATCTCCTTGATCGGGATCGTCGGCGTGGTGGCGGGGGCGGAATCGGTGGCGTTGGACATCGGGCGCGATCGTACCGAGTGGGCTTGGCGTCACAAGTCCATCACGCCGACAACGACACGAAGTCACAAAGGTCCAAAGGGAACATGAAGGCAAAACGGCGAGCCAACGCATCGTCCGGCTTCGTGATCTTCTCGGTGTCTTCGTGGCTCCGTGCCGTTGACCTGCCAAAAGCAGCCGGGCGTCGACACGGTTCACGCACCGACGCCCGGCAGGCGGAGGAGGACAATCGTTCAGCGACGCCGGCGCAGCATCGGCAGGGCGACGCTCAGGCCGAGCACCAGACTCGCGGGCTCAGGCGTTTGCGCTTGGGCGAGTGCCCAATCACCGGCGAACGTGCCGGTCGGCGAACTGCTGAAGTTATAGTTGGCCGCGAGCACGAGCAGATCGTTGAAGTTCACGGCACCGTCGCCGTTGAAGCTGCCCATTGCCCAGCCTGCGCCGGTGAGCGTGTTGTAGTTCGAGGCCAGCACGAGCAGGTCGCTGAAGTTGACGTGACCGTCAAGGTCGGTGTCGCCGTACTCGGTGTGCTGGAGCGTGTGCACCCACGCATCGGTGTCTGAGCCGGCCGCGCCCGGCGAAGTGACGATCTGGCCGTCGGCGTTGACGTCGTAGATTTCGCTGCCGGTGGCCGGGCCTTGCGGGGCAGTGAATAGCAGATCGATGTCGGCGGTGTCCCGAAGCAGGTCGTCGTTGAAGTCGCCTTTCTTCGTGAGGTTAAGCACCAGGGTCGGGCGATTCGCAGCGGTTGCATTCTCAGAAGAGTAGTAATCGGTGTTGGCCACAGCACTGCTCTCGACGACGAGCAGCAATCCTGCATTGTCGGCGGGCGTTGTGATCCAGTTGGTGACCAAGCTGTTCGGGAGCGTGATGGCTGTTGCGGTGCCGGTCGCACTGCCAAGCGTGACGGACACGGTCGGTTCCAGATTTGCGTATTGGCCGGAGGAGTTGATGGCTGGGGCGCTGGTCGGCACAGCCGGGACGGTCGCGGGATTGCCATCGACGACGTCAATCGGATTCAGCAGACCGCCGTAGAGTTGGCTGAACGGTTCGCTCGAGCCGGGATTCTGTCGCGCAGCCAGCCCCGAGGCCCAGCGTGTGCCACCGGTATCAACATTGGGGGAGACCAGTGGGTTTCCGCCAACAGGGTCGGTCGACAGCGTGTTGGGCGAATCTACGTTGATGGACTTGTACCACCAGGTGGCGTCGCCGTTGGCGGTGGCGACTGTCGGAATGGTCATGTCGTAGAGCGAGCCGCCGCCACCCTTGCCGATACCTTCGTTCCAACCCGCGTTGGCGGTGGCAATCGGGTAGACGTCCAGCGTGTTCGAGACGGCGTTGGATTGTTTGAGCGTCAGTGTCGCGCTGGAGACATCCAGACCCAGTGAAGAAAGGGCTGAGAGATCGAATCGAATCAGGCCTCTGGTTGCAGTGCCGCCGCGCCGAGTGCGGAAGGTGGTGAGTCCGCCCATGTTCCCGCGCATATAGGCGGGCACCGACGCGACATATGCGATGGTTGTGTCCGATGTCCCGGCATAGCCGCTGGAATAGAGGCCCAACTCGTCGACAAGACCGTCACGCAGAGTGACCGTCTTGCCGTTGCTTGCGCCGGCCAGCATCGCGGCCGCCAGCACCGCCATCGCGCCACATCGCTTCACGTGCACCATGTCTCGCCTCCACAATTTGTTTGATACAATAACAGCTGCGGTTGACGCATTCAGCCTACGTCAATGCCGTGGTTTTGCAACGCAAAAATCATGTGATCGATACAGTGTTTCTGTTTGTATCAAATCGTGTTGTGAGGGGGAAAGTGGAAATGGGTCGACATGGCCGACCTTCTGGCTGAAGCGGCTGTTGGCGTGTTTATAGCTTGGGATTCTGAAAGCGGTGCAAATCCCTTTGATCTGTAAGTGCTCGGCCAAGTTCGCCCGTCGATGGCTGTAGTCGCGCAAGGTCGGGCGGTGCTTCGTTATCTGGAATCTTCGCACTGGCGCACCGGGCCGCCCGTTAGTCGCTTTCACCGTGTGGATGGGTGTGATTCGGAGCGGTCTGCATAAACACACAGCCCCGGGACGTTGCCGTCCCGGGGCTGCGAGATCATTCGTGGACTGCTGTGCAGTCGCGTGGAGGAGGGGAATCACACCCACTCCTGTAGCTGCTTACAGCAGACTTCCACTGGTACTCAGATTAATCACGGATCACCTCCCTTATGCGGATCAGGCGATTAGCCCAATCCTGGTTCTGCCAAGCCGTCGTCCTGACTTTCGACAGGACCGCCGGGCTCTCACGCTCGCAGGCGCCCCCGCGAGCACGCCAAACCGATCAGCGGGATTCGGCCGACCGTTTCGGTCGCACACGACGGTCTGCAGTACCTCGTGCACGCACCTTCACAATAGCCCCGTTTTCAGGGCCGTCAATCGAATCTTCTTGCGGCAATTCGACTTGGGAAAGTCCGCGTAATTGGCTTGATTCCGAGCGAGTAGAGCCACAAGGACACCAACGCACCAGGAAGCCGTTTGTAAATTCGTGATCCGACATTTCCGAGTGTCTCGGCTTTGTGTCTTGGTGCCTTGGTGGCTCTGCGTGTACCCTCGAATCAGAGGGTGAGCGAGGTTGAGGGAGTGCCCGCGTGAAGGTTTTGAAAAGCGTTCGTCGAGACAAGTCGTCACTCGTGTGCCGGGCCGTCGCCCAGACGGTGGAGGCGCGCCGGCTGCTTGCCGTCGTGGCCGGCACGGCAGGGGACGACGTCATTTCGATCGACATCGTCGGCCCGAGCATCGTCGTGACCGTCAACGGCACGCCGACCAACTTCGACGATGCCGTTGAATCGTCCGTGCTCATCAACGCCGGCAGCGGCGCGGACGCCGTCACGGTCCTGCACACGGGCCTGAACACCATCACCGTCAACGGCGGCGCGGGCAATGACACGCTCACCGTCGGCAACGGCAACTTCGACGTCAACGTCGACGCCAACGTCACCTTTAACGGCAACGCCGACACCGATCTGCTCCGCATTGACGATACGTTCGACGCGCCCGGCGACGACGTCGCCAACATCGGTGCGGGAACGATTAAGAAGGTGTCGGGCGAAACCGTCACGTGGGCGACGAACTCGGAACTGGTCGAATCGATCGAAGTGCTGCTCGGCGCGAATGCCGACACGATCAATGTCAACGGGTCGGCCGCGCTGACTAGCACGACCATCAACGCCGGCGACGGTAACGACTCCGTCATCGTCGGCCAGGACTTCGACAGCAACATCCGCGGCAACGTCTCGCTCAACGGGGCGGCCGGCACAAACTCGCTCTACATCGACGACCGCGTCGACCTCGGCGCCGACACCTACACCTTCGGCACCGGGACGTTCACAAAAGATTCCGCTGCGGGCGTAACGCTCGCGTACGCGTCCTTCGCGTCCATGCTGGTGGACGCCGGCGTGAACATCCTTTCGGCATCACCCATTGCGGATGTCATTGCGCAAAAGTTCGTCGTGCTCGACTTGGAGACGTCGACGACTGTCAACGCTGCCGGCGGCGACGACACGCTCAACATTGGCGATGGCGTGGCCGATCTCGAACTGCTCGACTCACCCCTCAACTTCAATGCGGGCAGCGGCACCGATTCGATCGTCGTGAACGATTCGAACAACGCCGTCGTGAACGACGCCTACACGATCGCACCCGGCGCTATCGCGCTCACCGGCACGGCTACGACGACTTACGCGAGCGCCGAAAGCGTGACGATTAACGCCGGCTCGGCGGCCAACGTGATCGGCATCAACGCGACTGCCGCGGCGACGCCCGTTACGATCAACGCGGGCGGCGGGAACGACACGATCAACGTGGGCAGCGGTGATTTAGACGCGAACCTGCTGGCGGCCGTCAGCGTCAATGGCGGTTTCGGCACCGACAGCCTCAATCTCAACGACACGCTCGACGACGTCGGCGGCGACGTCTACGACTACTACGGCCTGCGTCTGGAAAAGAATGGTACGGTCGTCCGGTGGGCCGGCTTCGGCAACGAAACTGTCGAACAGACACGCGTGAACGGCTCGCCGATCGCCAGCACGTACAACCTCCGCGCGACCTTGGCCACCGTCACGCTTGCCAGTTTTGTCGGCGGGGTGGGCAACGACACGTTCATCGTCATCCCGACCGGCGACCTCAGCCTGAACCTGCTCGGCCCGATCAGCCTCGACGGCGGGCAAGCCGGAACCGACGCGGTGATCGTGAACGACACTTCTGCAACCGCGGCCGGCACGTACACGTTCGGATCGAACAACGTGCTGACGAAGACAGGTCTGGCCGGCACCGTGACGACGAACGCGTCGAATGAAACGCTGCTGCTCGACCTGCCGGCCGGGAACATCGTGCAGACGGTGAACGTCAACGCGCTGAGCGGGCTCGACCTCACCGTCAACACGGGTGACGGTAACGACACGATCGGCTTTGGCGGCAACAATTGGGCCAGCACCATCGATGCGGGCGATGTGACCATCAACGCCGGCGCCGGCACGGATTCGCTCACCGTGAACGACGCCAGCGATTCGCTCGACAACGGACAGACCTACACGCTTGGCGCGGCAACACTCACCAAGTCCGACACGGGCGGCGACGACCTCACGTTCAATGGCCTTGAAAAACTCGTTGCCAACACATCCGGTTTCGCCGACGCGATCAATGTCATGAGCGTGCCCGCGACACTGGCCGTGACTGTGAACAGTGGCAACGGTGACGACTCGCTCGACGCTTCGACGACGAACGACCTCGACGACACGATCGTCGGCCCACTGGTCTGGAACGCGGCCGCGGGCAGTGATCGCCTCGACCTCGACGATTCCTCCGATGCACCGATCGACGCCGATGCGTATGCACTGAGCGGGTTGACGTTCACGAAAACCGGTTTCACGTCGCTGACGTTCTCGTCTGTCGATCGGATGAACCTCATTGGCAACGGCGGTGCCAACGCCATCACGCTCGGTGCGTTTGCGGCGGGCCAGGCGATCACGGTCAGCGGCGGCGCGGGCAACGATACGATCTCGGCCGGCAACGGCGACCTCGACCTGAACCTGCCCGGTATTAACTTCACCTTGCGCGGCGGCGCGGATGTGGACGAACTGGACCTGCTCGACGCGGCCGACGACGCCGGCAACGACACGCTTGCGCTCAGCAGCACCGCGATTGCTAAGGGCGCGGTGACGCAACTAAGCTATTCAGAGTTTGAGGCATCGCACATCGTCGGCAGTGGCCAGCCGACGCAGTACGTGGTCACCGACCTGACCACGCCGACAACGGTGATCGCGGGCAGCGCGAATGACACGTTGCAGGCCGGCGACGGCATCGGCGCGACGATCGCCTCGCCACTTCAACTCGAGAGCCAGGGAGGCAACGACACGTTCCTTGTCGGCGCGGGCGACCTTGACGAGATCACCGGCGCGCTGACGGCACTCGGGCAGGGTGGCATCGATTCCATCACGATCGACGACTCCACCGATACCGGCGACGACACGTACGAACTCGGCGCCACATCGATCGCCAAGCCCGGAAATTCGGAAGCAGGCATTGCGGTGACGACGGATGCGCTGGAGTCGACACTGCTTCGAGCGAATGACGGCGCGAACACGATCCGGACGACCGCCGCCACACCAAACACCACGCTGCTCGGCAACGGCGGGGCCGACACATTCGACATCGAAGCCGGCTCGCCGATGATTCGCGGCGGTGCGGGGCTCGACATCGTGAACGTCAACGACGACCTTTCCGGCACGGCGAGCGCGACGCTCGATCAGTCGGAGGATCTCGGGACCTACGCCATTTTCGCCGGCGGCGCGATCAACGTCGCATCGGGTGGAACGAACACGCTCGTCGTTGACGGGGAGATCACTATTCACGACGGCACGCTCGACCTGGCCGACAACGCGATGATCTTGCGCATGCCCGGTGACGGCTCGTTCATCGCCACGCGCCTCGCGGCCGCGTACGCCGACGGAAACTGGACCGGTAGCGGGGCGGTGATCACGTCATCCGTCGCCGGCACGTCGGCCGCCTCGGACGCGCTCGGTTACGCCTTCCGCATCGACCTCGGCAACCCCGTCACCTTCCGCGGCACGCCGCTCATGGGCAATGAGCTGATCGTGGCCTACGCGACGTCCGGCGACGCGAATCTGGACGGCATCGTGAACTTCCCGGATCTGCT
This sequence comes from Tepidisphaeraceae bacterium, assembly GCA_047600945.1. Lineage (GTDB taxonomy): Bacteria > Planctomycetota > Phycisphaerae > Tepidisphaerales > Tepidisphaeraceae > JASGKC01. Next base: position 2,134,048 of record JASGKC010000001.1, read on the forward strand.
GACACTGGCCGCCAACTACGGGTCGACCGTTGCTCGCTGGAGCCAAGGCGACTTCAACTACGACGGCGTGGTGAACTTCAGCGACTTGCTCCTGCTGGCTCAGTCCTACGCGTCCGTCGCTCCCGCTGTCGCGGCGAGTACTAACCCCGGCCCGGCGGCCCCGCAAAGCGTCGAGCAAACTGTTATGGGCAGCGTCAGCGAAGACATCCTCGCCTGAACTGCCGGCCGCACTGTCCTGTCCTAGGCAGACGCTCCCTAAGCAGCGATACTGCACGGCTCAACCCGAACTCGTAGCTCAATTGGATAGAGCATCGGTCAAAAGGAACAAAACGGCAGTGGCACACAAGTGCTGCTGCCGTCTTCTTTTGGCTTCGACGAGCGGAGGGTTCGGCTCGCAATTCCAGTAGACGAAATCCAGTATGGGTCGCCTTCTTACTGGATTTCGGCAGTATGGGAGCCTTCCTGAACCGCGCATCAGCTTCGCCAAATCATCTGAGCCGTGTCCGCCGATTGCCGCTCGTCGCGCCGCCACGCGGGGCCGAAAGGCGTACCAGTTCGCGTATTCATGGACCACCACCGAGCGATCGGACGAGCAATCGCTCTGCCATGCGAGTACACCTCGCGGGTTCCGACTCTCGCGTTAAGCAAACGCATCCAAGCAGTCGATACATACCATTGACGGTATTATACCGTACGCGGTATAATCCTTCGATGGCCTGGACCTATCAGACGACCGACGAGCTTGACGTGTGGGTCGAATCGCTGGGTCCAGACGAGCGGATTGAAGTCGCGGCAATGCTTGATGCACTGACGAAACTCGGACCGAACCTGGGTCGCCCAGTCGCCGACACGCTGAACGGGTCGGCCTACGCGAACATGAAGGAGCTTCGAGGCAAGACCTCGGGAGCCGTTCTACGAGTGGCTTTTGCGTTCGACCCCGAACGTGTCGCACAAATCCTCTGCGGCGGCGATAAGCAAGGCGTCAGCCAGAAGGCTTTCTACAAGAAGCTGATCGACAAGGCTGATCGGCTCTTCAAAGCGCATCTTGACGCTCTGGCTGCGAAAAAGAAGAAGTCGTTGAAGAAGAAGGGAAAATGACTCATGGCAAAGAACCCCGCTGAATTCATGAAGAAGTTCATTCCTCAGGACCAACAAGCTGCCGTCAAACGACGTTCAGACGAAATCGTAATTGGCCAGATGCTCCGAATGATCCGCGAGAATCAGAAGTTGTCTCAAGCCGATATCGCAGAGCGGATGGGTCTTCGACAGCCAGCAATCGCGCGACTGGAACGGCAGAAGGACGTTAAGCTCTCGACGCTTCAAGAGTGGGCGACTGCCACTGGTGGAGAACTCGTGTTGTCGCTTCGACGACATGGAAAAGTGTCGAAATTGGTGGGCTGAATGCCGACATGAGCACCAACGAAACTTCGATGTGAACGTTTTCGACACTCGCCGCCTTGATCGCATTCCTCCAAAAATCGGAGGAATAGCCTCCAAACTCTGTCCATTTCGACTGAGGATTTGCGGACTGGAATGGAGGCAATCGTCCGATTGGACGCACTGCTCTGTTCCTGCCCTTTACACGCTTCCCAGTGCTGCATGTTCACTGTAGTGGTGCCACGCCTTCACGGACTCGCGAAGGCGAAAGGTGCCGATGGCGAAGCGACGGAGTATTTCAGTCTCATGGCATGAAGCCAGCGGTCAGTTCGTGAAGTGGATCGGCTTCACTCGCGGCGACGACGGAAAGCGTCGTCCGAAGAGCCACTACCTTGGCGACAACGAAGGCAACGCCATCGCTCGCGCCGCAGCCCTCATCGCCGATTGGACTGCGATCAAGAATGCTGGCGGCGACGTTTGGCCAAGCCAGCCTGAAGTCGTCCGCTCGACTGCCGTCGCCGTCGTCACCGCCAACCCCTCCGTCGCCGAACGCGATGCCGAGCCTGCTTCCGAATTCCGAATCGAACAGGCGTCAATTGACTATCTCGCCATGATCCGAGCCGAGCGAGACGCGCAGCAGGTCACGCCGCAGCACTACCAGAGCATGCGGTACAAGATCGCTCGAATCGTCAGCTACCTTGGCCCCGCCAAGACTATTAGCTCAATTGGCGAGAGGGAGATCAAGGCTTGACACCCATCGGCAATCGAAGATCGAGGACATGGAGTCGATGGTGTCCGGCTTGCTGGGCGATAGCGACAACGCGCCGCGCGGGCGGGACGCTGCGAATGCACTCATCAGCGAAACCCGCGCTCGTATCCTGCACAAGATTGATAGCGAACCTCCGCCTATGCGTGAGTTGGTGTCATCGCTCGATAAGGCGCGTTGACGAACGCATCGGACGGATCAACGCGGCCCGTGCCCGGTTCAAGCAATTCCGCGAAACGTACCGCAGTGAACTGGACTTACTGAACACCACCGGCCTGAACTCTCCGGAGCGTGCGGTGTACGCCCCAACGCTCGCCTCGCTGGGCCCATCGGCGCTCCGCGTTGTACTGGATGAGGCAGTTTCCACCGGCAACAAGCTGCTGGCGACGGCGCTGTGTGCACGCATCGGCGAATTGCCGGAGAAAGATCGGTGGATTGCGGCCCACCAGGTTGCAACCAAATTCGTCGGCGAGCCGGTCGCAAGATCGGCTACCGCTTGATCCGGCTCGCTGGCAGCAGCATCGGGTCAGGCAGTCCGAAGCGCTCCTGCTGGTGTGCTAGGTCGCGGGCGAAAATCTCGCCAAGTGGTTTGATCCTCACTCCCCGCCGTCGCCCACTACGGCTGGACTTTCCGGCCCGCTGCCGAGTCACGACGGCAGCGGGCTTTCCCATTCGTCCTTCGCGACATTTCAACGGCTTCTGATACGCTCGGCGCTCGGCGACGACGAATGGCACAAATCACTTTCCATAAACCGACCGATCAGCCCACTGGGTGCAACCGACTTCTTGAGTCGCTCCGCGACTGCCTACGCGCGGCAGCTTTCAATGAATGGTACATCGTTGTCGCGTTTGCGAAGGTCGGGCCGCTTTTGCGATTGCGCAACGATATTCAAGCGTGGCGTGCAGCAGGCAAGAAAATTCGAGCGGTCTTTGGCATCGATGAGCGTGGGACAAGCGTGGAGGCGCTACGCTTCGCGCTTGATCACTTCACTGAATCCCACGTTGCACATGTGCGCGGCCCTTTCACTCCGACGTTTCACCCGAAACTATACGGTTTCCACGGTGAGAATCGGGCCGTTGCCTTTATCGGCTCGCACAATTTGACGGTCGGCGGGTTGGAGTCGAATTTCGAGATGGGACTGCGCCTCGACATGAACCTACCGGCGGACAACGCCGATTGGACGAATGTTCTTGATTGCTATCGGGATGCGATCACTGCTTCGCTCCCATTGACACGGGAGCTAATTGACCAGCTATCCGCTGCACGGCTCATCCTCGGCGAAGCTGCAATGCGGAGAGAGCGACAACGCGAGGCCCGAGTTCCGGCGGCGAGTGGCGGCGGGGCAGCGCCTGTGCCGGCATTTCCCGCTCTTTGCGTAGTTCCGCCCAGTCCGCTACCCGCACCGGCGGTACGCCCGCCCCGAGCGCCTGCGGCGCGGGCCGCAGCAGCGGAACCCGTGGCTCTGCTCGTGGCGCCAGTCACGGACGCGCTAGTGATACAGATTGTCCCGCACCACAATGGCGAGATATTCCTCAGCAAGCGGGCAGTCGATCAAGCCCCGGCATTCTTCGGCTGGCCCTTCACTGGGCGAACCGTGCCAAAGCGAGCAGGCAACCCACCGTATCCTCAGCGTGTCCCTGACCCGGTTGTTAATATCCGCGTGTTTGATCGTCGCGGCCGTCAGACAGAGCAACTGCCGTCGCTCAACCTGAACATGGTAGCGTATGAAAACAAGTCTGAGATTCGTGTCACTGTTCCGCCTGCTGTCGCAGGTCGAATCCCCGAGTACTCGATCCTCGTGATGCGCGAAAGTGACGCTGTCGATTACGAAATGGAAATCTATGTTCCCGGTAGCGATGTTTACAATGATTACCTCGAACGCTGCAATCAGTCGATGCCGTCAGGAGGCCGAGCAGAGCCGAGGCGCTTTGGCTGGATTTAGCGACGCATCCAGATAACCGCGTTCTCGCGGATCGCATTGCGGATATGCTTAAGATTCTGGGTCGTTACCGTGATTGGTATCGACTCCACATGTTGTAGCCCACAGTGTTCCGATATCTCTCGCACAACGCGAGTTGTTGGCACGTCAATCGTCTCAGCACCGTTCGATGTGTAGTTGTCACCCATCACAATGAAGGCGTCGCCGCCAGGTCGCAGTGCACGTGCGACATTGCTCATTATGGCAGCCATATCCCGGAAGAAGCGCAGCAGCAATGCCGGTGTGTTCTGCCGCCGGAATCCAACTTCGCGCTCGCCCATCTTGAGCTTCACCGAACGAGCAAATCTGACAACGCTATCGGGAAGATCAAACTTTGCTCCATCCTCAAGCTGCGCGTCAATGCCAGCGCGCTCCCGTCGCTCAATCTCGCGGCTTCCTGTCAGCCCGAATTCCAGCGGCTTACGATCCGCCGCGTTGAGACCAAATAGTGTCAGGAGCGAAAGTCGGTCAGTGTCGATGTATGGGAGTGCCGTCGCATATGGTGGACTGGTCAATACTACGTCAACTGAGCCGTCGCTGACACCGGCAGTGCTCATCGTCGTCCAGAGCCGAGCGTCACCCTCCACAACTGTACCGGCTCGGAAACGACACGGCGCGTAGCCGCGAATTGACCAGAATTGCTCAACTCGCTCGGTTTGGCTGCGAAGCGCGGCAACAAACATGCCCAACGCATCGGCGTCTTGCAGTGGTTCCTTGCGCCGCCTGATGCGCAAGTCTGTTGGATCCTGGTGGGATATCTGGCGAATCAAACTACTGAGAATTACCTCGAAATAGTCACGAAGGATGCCGCTGCTGACGGTGCGAATCGTGCCAAGCAGCCAATTGACCTTCCGCACCACGGGCGGCGCGAACCAACTGGCAATCTCCTCGTGAGCACCTTCCGCGAACTGGCCGAGCTCACCCGGCAGCACTTTTGGTGCCTTCTCAACCATCTGCATCAGAGTTTGTGTGGCGTCTTGAAATAGATCGGGATCAAGTTCCAGGACGCCGAGTTTTGCACGAGCAATCTTCGCCGCCAAAGGATGTAGATCGCACCCATGCGATTCCATCCCGTTCAAGTACGCTTCCAAAAGGGTCGTGCCGCTCCCGCAGAACGGATCAAAAACACGTGCCCCCGGTCGTGTGCCGGCCAGTCGGAGAAGGGCCTTTGCAAGTTGCGGATAAAACTTGCCTTTGTAGGGGTGTAGGCCGTGCGTCACGTACTTCGGGTCTTTCCGGGCGGACGTAGGTGTCGCAAATCCGTTTTCGACGATTGCTTGCCATGTCCGCTCGGATGCGCCGCTGGGCGTGGTGATGACGTGCGTAAACGCGAGCTCTCTCAGGCGCGGCAATGTGTCCGCGTCTGCCTTAACAAGAAGTTCACTGCTCCGTTCGCGAACGAGTGGCTTCGCAACAAGCGTTGCTTCACGCTGGCGCAACTTTTCTTCGTAGGGCCAGAGACGATACGGTGGCGCGAGAAGCGAGACGCATTTCGCATGCGGCGGCTTGCGCAGAACAACAATGCCCTCCGACGTAGCACGTCGGGCCGCAGCGACGAACGAGCGTTTCGTCTGATGGATTGGTCGGTGCAATGTGCAGACCACTTCAAATCCACACCCGCGTCCCAGTCGGGCGATCATATCTGCGCCGTCGTAATTCGTTCCTTCATAGATCGAATCACCAATGACAACCGCCGCGTAACGACCGGCTTTGAGTACGCGGGCAAACTCGGCCATGCACCGGGACATCTCGCCTTGATATGATTCGAACCCGCTTCCCTCGCGCTGGTGCCTCAGATGCGAGCCAATTTCTATCGCGGCCAAGTCGCGAGGATCGAATCCAAGCCAGAACAACCGAAATCGGTGATAGAGATGATAATCAGTAGCGTTGCCATACGGTGGAGAGGTCACGATGAGATCAATACATTCATCCGGAAAGCGATCCTTCGGCAGCGATCGTGTATCTGCCTGTACGAAGTCGGCAACGCCGTAACGCACAACCGCCGCTGTTTCTGCTACGTCGGCAATCACATCATCGATCGCGCGGGCGAACGCAGCCAGAACGTCGCCGCGTGCGATATCCCTGGGCTTCGCAGTGTAGCGGGTTTCTGAATCCTGCAAGGAGGCTCTAAGCACGATTCGCGACATCGCGAGCAGCGCGATATTTCTCGCCTGCGAAGTGCTCAGCCGTCCGATTCGTTCTCGGATCAACGCGAGCTCTCCGCACGAAACATCCGGGAACCACTTTTCACGATTCGGAATCGGCGGGATATGACTCGCGTATTGTGAGAGCAATCGGTCGGTCGGTGGCAAGTCGGCACGCGCAGAGAGAACACCGTTCTTGATTGCGTGAAGTTCCGTAGTTGCTTCGGGTGTGACGCGCGCCGTCTTTACCCGGCCAACCAGAAGTCCAACCGGATTAGCGTCTGTGCAGACCACGCGACGGCCCAGCCGTACCGCCTCCAATGCCGTGGTCCCACTCCCGCCGAACGGGTCGAAGACGAGCTCGCCCCGCAGAGACAAGGCCGCAATTAGGTGGGACGGAATTTGAGGAATGAACTTGGCGGGATACGGGTGTATGTCATGCGTCAAGTACCGGGTGTCGTCGTCGCGAAAAGCCCAATCAGTACGGGTGAGCTCCTCGCGAACAGACGCTACATTGAAGACGTCCGACAAATCCTTCGGCTCGCCAACCGTTAGGCGCGCGTCCTCCATTGTGAAGAGAAGGGGCTTTTCCACTTGCAGGGGCTTCCGTGCCATCCGTGTCGGCATATTCCTCCAGAATCTGGTCTGGGCTTATTGTTCCCAGATTTGACGGCAAGACAAATGTGGCCGGGCTCAGCGCCAAACGTGCCAAATGAAAGACCCGCGACAATCGTCGCGGGTCTTCCTGTTACGTTGGCAGAAATTAGGCGACGCGCCACACGCCATCGTCGCCGCATTTGGTCGCCACGCCGTTCTGCTTTCCAAGTAGGCGGAGAGCATCGCGACAGTCGATGTGAGTCCACGAAAACTTCCGCATCATCGTGTCGATGGCAATACCCTTGTCACGGAGGATCGCGAACAACTTCCCGCGCTTTGATTCGGCTCGTGGCTCCTTGCCCGCCTTGTTCGCCGGATACGAGGTATTCATCTTGCGGCCCGAACCTTTCGGGCCACCCTTGCGTTTGCTCGGCGGCTTGCTCTGAGCGTCCTGCACAACGGCGAGTGCTGGGGCCGCATCACCCTCTGCACCTATAGGCGACTCAGAGGCAAGCGTTGCGGGGGCGGCTTCACCCAGAGCGGCGAGCACGCGGGCAACGCCCGTCTTCCGGCCGCTGAACTTCTTCACCAGCTTTACGCCTGCGATGAACCCCCGCCCCGGATGTTCCACATGGAAGAGTTCACCGCCGAACAATGCTATGACAATGATGACTACGAGTTTTCACCGCACCGTAAACGCCCGGTACAGCGCCCACGAAAGCAATGCGGCCCCGGTGATTAGCCGGGGCCGCTTCATGCGCACCCGAGAGGACTCGAACCTCTAACCCTTGGTTCCGAAGACCAATGCTCTATCCAATTGAGCTACGGGTGCTTACGCCGTGATTGTACGCGACAATTCGCATCGCCGCCACACCCTTAGCCTTCGTCTTCCGCTCGGCTTGCTTCTTCGCGAGCAGCACCGCCGTGATCTTTTCCACGCGGGCGCGTAGCGGATCACCGTAACCGGCATCTGGCATCAGGTAGCCGCTGGTGATATTGCTCTGGCCGCTGGGCACGACGTGGTTCATCAAGATGCCGATCGTCGTATCGTCCACGCCGCAAGCATAACCGCCGGAGCGGAACGTACGCCGCAGCGTATGCGGTGACGGTAGGTACGAATTGTCGATGATGTTGCCTTCGGCGTCGCGTTTGAACACCAATTCCTTTGGCTCCTGAACGTGCGTTAGCTTCGAGTCCTGTCGAGTGTATTTCCTCCTGCACCGAACAAGCCGGTCTATCACATCCGCCTACGCGGCCGGTACGGGGTTTTCCTCGGTGTCGGGGGACTTGGACAGGCTCACGATCAGCCCGACGGCCAGCAGGACGAACGAGACGACGACTGTGATGACGCCCCATGCGAACGCCGTCGTGGGAGTGAGGTTGCGGGCGGTGCGGTCGGACCAGCGGAAGAGCATCGTGAAGAAGTCGCCGATCTGTCTGGCGGTGGGGCCGAACAGGTACCACGCGGCCGAGGCGGCGCCGGCGAGGCCGAACCAGAGGGCGTGGCGCGGGAACAGGATCAGCGTCAGCGCGATGTACGCGGCCACCAAGGTGATTAGCCAACTGCTGACGGTCAGCGTCGAGCCGCCGATCGTCACCGCCAGTTTCAGCGACATCGGGTCGCGACTCGACACGAAAACCGAGGCCGCGATCAGCGCGATCTCAGCGCGGACCGCGTCGAACGTGCGAATCCACTTCAGTCCGTGAATGCGCCAGGCGACCACCGCGCCGACGAGCAGCATCGGGCTGGCCATCGGCGTTTCATAGCGCACGTTGTAAACCCAGTGCAGCATGCCCAAGTGCGCCACGAGCGAGAGCCACGCCATCATCAGGTACATCGGCTGAAGCTGCCGGGCGCGGCGGGCGAGTCGAGTTGTCGGCTCGGACGTCGTCGGCGCGACGATCGCATCGACCGTCATCGTCCCGATCGCGAGCATGCCCAGCGCCCACCACACGACGTACATCAGCATCGGCGTGAGTTGCCCGCCGGTGCCGTCGGCGTGCTTGAGGAACCATGGCAGCGCCGGCAGCAGCAGGAGCATCGCGCCGAGCAGCACCGCGCGATGCAGCGACATCCGGTAACCGAGCCGGTCACAGACCCAAGCCACCCGCGCCAATCCTGCGCCGGCGAGGGACAGTCCAATGGCCAAACCTGTGGCTGGCTCGGCGGTGACGAGGTTGGACAGGGCAAAAGTGATGTCGGAGAGGAAGATGGCGTCGAGCACGAGGAGCATCGTCGCGTCGCGCAGCACGCCTCGCTTGAGCGCGAGAAACGCACCGGCCGCGAAGAGGGCGAGCTGGTATGACGCGAGCGTCGCCAGCAGAGTCAGGCCCTGCTTGACGCTGACGCGGTGGAACGACAGGTCATTGGTCAGCAGCAGGCAGCCGAGTAGCATGCACGCCGCCGAGAGCAGGTAGATCGGATTACTCCGCACGATCCAACTTGCGAACCCGTTCGATTTGGAAACGCCGCCGGTGGGAGGGAGTTCCGCGGTCATAAACCTGATACGGCACAGGTTCGCGGCGGGTTCAATCGTGAACGGATTCGCGTTGTGAAAGATGAATCGCGCGATGACGACTGGCTCGACACACGTCCTCACCCCGGCACTCTTCCGAACGGAGAGGGAGGAGCGTCGTCATCACAGCGGGCCGTCGGGTTGGGCCTCGCCGGTTTTGACGCCCAGGCCGAGCGGCGTTTCGGTTTTGACGTTGTCCGGGTTGCAGAGTTCCTCGCCGCACGCGTTGGCGGGCAGGCCGACGGGTGTCGGCTCGGTGGGGCAGTCCTGCGGGCGGACGGGCAGGCCGAAGCCGCTGCGCAGGCTGCGCCGATGGGCAAGGATTTCCTTCAGTTCAGACGCTTTGCCGACCACGGGTGGGGCGTTCTTGACCGCGTCGTCAAGCATCGCCCAGCTTACCTGGCTCGCGACGGCGCTGTCCCGCGCACTTGGCAGTCCGACGTTGCGGCCCGAGAAGTAGCTGCGCGAACAGGTCGATCATCACGTCGAGTTTCTTGTCGTTGAACAGCGCCGTCTTCCGCAGCGTCGTGTTGATGCCGTGACAGTCGATGGTCGCGTCTTTGAAGTCGTGCCGCATCCGGCAGATGCCCTTGGTGCCGATGACGTCGACGTAGCAGTTGTGCGTCTTCTCTTTCGCGAGGTGGCCGTAGACGAAGCCCTGCGTGATGTCGAACACCACGCCGTTCTCGAAGTGGCCGTGACACTGCACCCACCACGGGGCGGAGTGATCCCACATGCGGATGCCCTGGGCGTGCCACGTCTTGTACTCGCTCTTGGCGTACCAGCGGGCGACATCGACGTAGTGCATGCCGCAGTCGTGGAAGGGCGGGCCTTCGGGTTCGTGGCCTTCGCCGGGCATGTGGCCGGGCGTCATGTGGCAGACGCGGACGATCGCGAGTTCGCCGATCTCGCCCTCGGCGATGAAGGCCTGCATTTCCTTGTGATACCAGGCGTTTCGGTTGAAGAGGTTGACGCCCACGAGCAGGCCGGACGCTTCGATCTCGCGGACGAGCGACCACTCGGTGTCGGTGTCGGCCGCGATAGGCTTCTCGGCCAGGATGTGCAGGTTGCGGCGCAGGGCTGCGCGGATGAGCGCGGGCCGCGCATCGGCCAGCGTGAACAGGCCGACGCAGTCGATCTGCGGTCCATCGAAGACTTGTTCGGGGGACTCGACAATGTGCGCGGTTGGGACCGTGCGCGCGGCGAGTTCGCGCGTGGCCGGGTGCACGTCGCAGATGGAGACGATCTCCCAGCGATCGTCCGCCTGCATGGCACTGACAAACCCTCGCCCCATTCGGCCGAAGCCGATCACACCAACACGGATTTTTCGACTCATAAGAAAAGCTGCCCGACGCGAGGGCGCATCAAGTGTAGCAGATCAAGCCGGGGAGTTGTCGAGGGTTCTTGCCGCAGCAGCAAAATCGTCGCGGTGAACGGGGGTGAACAGTGGTGAACGAGACGCCTGCGACAGTGTGCGCGATCGTTTGAGACAGCTTGGGCCGCACGACATGGCCACCCTCAAATCCACTTCTTCTTGACGAACAACACCGCCATCGCCGCGACGGCGCTGCCCATGATGGCCATCGAGAACCAGAACCACTTGACGTCGTGAATGCCGGGCAACTGCTCGAAGTTCATCCCGAAGAAGCCGGTCATGATGTTGATCGGCAGCGCGATCACCGTGATCAGCGTCAGCGACTTCATCACGTTGTTCAGGTTGTTGTTGATGCTGCTCAGGTACAGGTCGCGCGCGCTGACGACGAGTTCGCGGTAGAGCTCCATCATTTCAACGGCGCGGACGAGGTGGTCGTACACGTCGCGCAGGTAGACGCGCGTGCTCTCGCGAATGAACGGCACCTCGCCGCGCGTGAGCTGGGCCAGCACGTCGCGTTGCGGGCCGATGATCCGGCGGAGCATCATCAGCTCGCGTTTCTCGTGGCTGATCTTGTTGAGCAGGCTCGGGTGGGGATTCTGGACGGCCTCGTCTTCGAGCGCTTCGAGCGATTCGTTCAGGTGGTCGAGGATCGGGTTGTAGTGGTCGACCAGCTGATCGAGGATGTTGTACAGGATCATGTCGACGCCGGTATCCAGCACCCGGCCCGCGTCGGCCTGGGCGCGCTTCATGACCGCGTCAACGCTCAGCATGCTCTCTTCGTGAATCGTGACGAGGTAGCGCTCCGACACGAAGATGTCGAGTTCCTTCGTGCGCAGGTTGTCTTTGAAGCTCTTGAGGTCGGGGCCGTGAATGACCAGGTAGAAGTAGCCCTGGTTGTGGAGGTCGCCGACGTGGTTGTAGCTCTCGATCTTGGGGCGCTGGTTGTATTGGATGGTGTCTTCGATCGCGAGCGGGTGGAAGCCGAAGACGTCGTCGAGCAGGGCAAGCTCTTCTTCGTCGGGCTTGTCCATGTCGACCCAGAAGACGGCCTTCGGGTCTCTGAGCGCCATGGCCAGACAGGCCGGGTCGTGTTCCGAGATGATCCGCCCGTCGCCGGTGCGGATGAAGACGTTCACCATGTTGCGGAGGGTACAGCGACGAGGGGCGAGGGGCGAGGGGCGAGGGGCGAGGGGCGAGGGGCGACAGGCAAAGCGGTCAACTCTGGCTGTCGCCTTTTGCCTCTTGCCTTCCCTTCACTTCTGCAATGAACGCCTCGATCTTCGCGCGCGACTTCACGCCCGGCGTGCCGTCCTCGACGCCGCTGCTGAGGTCCACCAACTCCGGACGAAAACGTGCGACGATCGGTCCGACATTCTCCGGCGTCAGTCCGCCGGCGAGCCAAATACCGCTGGCCGGCTTAACGTTTGCGAGTGCTGCCTCCACCGCATCCCAATCGTTCGCCTTCCCGCTTCCGCCGCCGCCCGGCGTGTCGAGCAGCAGGGCGTGCAGGTTCTTCGGCCGCGAGTTCGTCCAGTGCGACAACTCATCCGGGCGAATGACCTTGATCACCGCAGGCAATCCGGGCGCGTCGACGTCCTCGCGCGTCTCGCTGCCGTGGAATTGGACGAACTTCAGGTCCAGCCGATCGACCAGCTTTCGCAACAGATCGTGTGGCACGTCGACGAACAGGCCGACAACGCGATTGAACGGACGCACGGCCGCGACGATCTCCGCGGCGCGCTCGACATTCACCAGCCGCTTCGACTTCGCGTGCAGCACGACGCCGATGTAGTCGGCCCCGAGCGTGACCGCGTCGACCGCGTCCTGGGGCCGCGTGATGCCGCAAATCTTTACCTTTGTCGTCGCTTCAGTGCTCATCGCTCGCCGGTATAGTACGCGACTCGGTTCGAATGCGTAGGGTGGCCTTCAGCCCACGGTATCGAGACCGAACTTCAGCAGGGCAGGAGAACCCATGGCCGCGCGCAAGTACATCGCCTTTGACTTCGGGGCCGAGAGTGGGCGGTCGATCGTCGGCACGCTCGACGGCGACCGCGTCTCGCTTCAGGAAGCCCATCGTTTCCCAAACCCCAACGGCCGAATGAACGGCAGCTTGCAGTGGAACCTGTTGGGCCAGTGGGAACAGATCAAGACCGGCTTGAAGAAGGCCGTCGAACTCGCGGCCGGGCCGGTCGATGCGATCGGCGTCGACACGTGGGGCGTCGATTTCGGCCTGCTTGGGCGCGATGGGCAAATTCTCGGCAACCCTGTTTGCTATCGCGATGCCCGCACCGATGGCATGCTCGATCTCGCCTTCAACATCGCCGGCAAGCGCGAGATCTTCGACGCGACCGGCATCCAGTTCATGCAGTTGAACACGCTGTACCAACTGCTCGCGCTGACGCGCAAGAATTCCTCGCAGTTGCAGGCGGCGCAGTCGCTGCTGTTCATGCCGGATTTGTTCAACTACCTGCTGACCGGCGTGGCCCGCGCCGAGTTCAGCATCGCCACCACCAGTCAGATGTACGACCCGCGCAAAAAGCAATGGGCGACGGGCCTGCTGAAGAAACTGGGCATCCCGACGCACTTGCTGCCGCCCATCGTGCCGAGCGGAACGGTGCTCGGAACGCTGCGCGACGAAGTGATGAAAGAACTGGGCGTGCCTGCGATTGATGTCGTCGCGCCGTGTGGCCACGACACCGGCAGCGCGGTCGTGGCCGTGCCTGCACAGGGTGAACGCTGGGCCTACCTCTCCAGCGGCACGTGGTCGCTCATGGGCGTTGAACTGCCAGAGCCCGTCATCACCGACAAGAGCTACGACTACAACTACACCAACGAAGGCGGCGTCGGCGGCAGTATTCGCTTCCTGAAAAACATCGCGGGCTTGTGGCTCGTGCAGGAGTGCCGCCGCGAGTTCGAACGCCAGGGCAGGACGTACGACTACGCGACGTTGACGAAGCTGGCGAGCGAAGCCCCCGCGTTCGGCACGCTGATCGACGTGAACTGGCCCGACTTCGCCGCGCCCGGCCAGATGCCACAGAAGATCGCGGCGTTCTGCGCCAAGACCGGCCAACCTGCGCCGGCGAGCGACGGCGCGATGGTTCGTGCCTGCCTCGATTCGCTCGCGCTGCAATACCGCGTCACGATCGACGGGCTCGAAGACATCCTTGGGCACGCGCTCGATGTCCTCCACATCGTCGGCGGCGGCACGCAGAACGAACTGCTCAATCAGCTGACGGCCGACGCCTGCAACAAACGCGTGCTGGCCGGTCCGGTGGAGGCGACCGCGCTCGGCAACATCCTCGTGCAGGGGATTGCGAAGGGCGCGGTGAAGGATCTCGCGCATGCCCGCGCGATCGTCCGAAACAGCTTCGAGGTGAAGGAGTACACGCCGAAGCAGGACGTAACGGCGGCGCTGGCGCGGTATCGATCGCTGTCGATGACGAAGTGAGACGACGACCGCTACAGGGTGCCACGGCATCGGTACGCCGTTGCCGTGGGAGGCTTTCGCATCCGATGACGCTCGCGAGGTTGAGGGCGCACCACGGCTAGCGAGTACGCAAGCCGTGGCCTCCGGGCCACACGCAATCAGATTGACTTGATGCGTAGCGATGACTCGGCTCTCATCTGTCGCATGACACGCTCCATTCTGGTCCTTCTGGCAATGTGTCTTGCAGGCTGTCATGCGATTACCGCAAGACCTGCTCCCACGAGTCGATCAACGTCGATCCAAATGCGCGTCATCACCTTCAACCTCCGCTACGACGAGCCGCGCGACGGCAGGAACGCCTGGCCGAACCGTCGACCGCTGGTGCGGGAGACGCTGGCACAACTCGCGCCCGACGTGATCGGTTTCCAGGAGGTCCTGCCTCACCAGGTGACCGCGCTGCGCGAAGACCTCACCGGCTACGAAGGCATCGGACGCAGTCGTGAAGCGGATGCGTCGAAGGGCGAGGCCGCCCCGATCTTCTTCCGCACCGACCGCTGGTCGCTCGACGACTCCGGCACGTTCTGGCTGAGCGAAACGCCGGACGTGCCCGGCTCGAAAAGTTGGGACTCGTCGCTGCCGCGCGTCTGCACGTGGGCCCGGCTGGTGCATCGCGCGACCGGGAAGGGCGTGTACGTGTTCAATGTGCATCTCGATCACCGCGGCACGACGGCCCGAGCCAAGGGCATTGAACTGGTGGCCGAGCGGTTCGCGAAGCGCCAACACGCCAGCGACTCGGCATTGCTCATCGGCGACTTCAACGACATCCCGACCGGCCCCGCCGTGACCGCCGCGAAGTCGGCCGGTCTGGTCGACTGCTACGCCGCACTCGGCCTGAAAGAGCAGGGCACGTTCCACAACTTCACTGGCACGCCGACGGAGAATCGCATCGACTACGTGTTCGCGACGCCCGACATCGCGCCGGTTCGTGCCGAGGTACTGAATACGCAAAGGGAAGGGCTTTTTCTTACGGACCATTTTCCGGTGCTCATGGACTGCGTCCTCCAGAAGAAGGAATGACTAATGACCAAGAACCAATGACCAAAAAGCGATCGCTTCCGTCGTTTCTGGTCATTGGCCATTGGTCATTGGGATTTCGTCGCCAGTGGTCGCTGGACAACGACCCTGCTATACTTCCCTCGTCTTTGGCAACTCAGACACCACGGGCGCGACCGGTTTCGACCGGATGGCACTGGTGGTGGTGGCATGCCCCGGATGCTCACTTGGCCGGGTGTGGGAACTTGTTCCCGCGAATCAATCGTGAGCAACCCAAGAACTGCCAACACTAACGTTGCAGTCGCCGGTCGCGTCGGTTTCGGCGTCCCGGCTCTCCGCATGGCTGCCTAATTTAGGCGGTCTCGGCACAGCGAGGATGTCTGCTAGTCGCTGGCTGAAAAACGCAGGCTGGTCGGAGCACTCGGACGTCGGTGCCCGATGAGATTCAGACGGCTGGATCACACCGAAGGCTGCTGCTGGTCGGCGGCGTGATCGAGACCTGCGGGGCGAAAATCCCGCAGAGAAACCATCAGCTAAGCATGTAGAGGCCATCACGAGGTTCGTCTCGGGACGGGGGTTCGATTCCCCCCGCGTCCAGATCTCAACCGCCCGGCGAGCATCTCTCGCCGGGCGGTTTTCTTTTTGGGGTGGTCCTTGGTGGGTCTGCCAGTGGGTCAGTTTGAAATCTGGGTGCCACGGCATCGGTACTCCGTTGCCGTGGGACGCTTGCGAAAGCCGAGTCGCTCGACATCGGAGAGCGTTCCACGGCTAGCGAGTACGCAAGCCGTGACACCCAAATCGAATCTGCCCCACTACTGCGTGTCCCGGGGATCGATTCCTTCGGGTCCGAAATGGGCAACTTCGTCTGGCCGAAGCGTTGGCCGGTCCGGGGGTTGAAGCACAAATGAAGTGCTGACGTGCCATTTTTCATTCGGGGACATTTTGGGACATTCGGGCCATTCCATTCCACTTGGCCTTTTCATGCCCGTGGGAGGCGTTGCGCGTGCTGGAGCGGCCTTCCTTGATACGTATGCCCCACGACGACGTAGTATGACGACTGAACCCGCTTGGCCGTCAAGGTGGAAAATCGCCGATCGACGCATCGCTTACATTTTGCACACCCGTCACACCGATCTGTGAAAACAACACCGCCGCCGGTGGTTGGGTGGTTGCGACTTTTGTCGCGAACCAGTCAACCACCGGCGGCGGGTCAAGGAGTCCGGGGTCTGCCGACGCCGGAGTCTTTCATTCACCGGCGATACCGGTCGCCGCGGTCGTAGTAGCCGCCTCGGCGGTCATCGCGGCCCCAGTTGCGGTCACGGTCGTAGTCGTGACGGTCGCCGATGCGCACCTGGACGCTCGGTTCCGGACGAACCGGAACGCTCGTCCAGTAGCCTTCGCGCACGCAGACCCGCTTCTCGACTGTCGACCAGTAGCCTTCGCGGACACACACCTGCCGCGGCGTCTCGACCCAGCGGCCTTCGCAGACCAGCACTTGGCGGGGCTGTTCCGACCAGTAGCCTTCGCGAACCAGCACGCGCTCGCAGCGGGTCACGATTCGGCCGTAACGGTCGCGATAGCGAACCTCGCGGTTCTCGTAGACCGGGTCGACCCAGACGCGCTCGCAGCGCGTTTCGTAGACCGGCTCGATCCACTGGCGGTCGCAGCGGGTCTCATAGACGGGCTCGACCCAGACGCGCTCGCAGCGGGTTTCGTAGACGGGTTCGACCCAGATGCGGCGCTCGGGCTGGCAGAGGCCGCCGCCGACGTTGAATCGGAACTGCCAATCGACATCCGCTTTCGCGGTGCCATTGAAGCCAGCCACACCGGCCAGGGCTGCGATGGACAGGAGCGAGGTGCGAATCATTGACATAGTCGTGTCCTCCAACTTCGTACGCCGGTATGGACACGGGTTGGGGGGCGAGGTTAGTCGGGGGTGAAAGTCACTGAAAAATGCCCAATGACCAAAAGGCCCAATGACCAATAAATGCGGTCATTTGGTCATCGAGGCTTGGTCATTGGTCATTCTTGCTAGTCCTGACGCTGTTCCGAGAAGCTCGATGAGCGCGACGAACTCACGCTGGCTTCCATGGCTGGTTGGCTCAGCAGTGATTCGACTTCGCGCTGGATGAGGTCCTGCTTCGGATACCGGATCTCGCGGTAGCCGGTCACTTCGGCCGGGGCGTTGAGGACCTTGAGCGCGGTCTGGTAGCCGCGATCGGTGGTCAGGTCGAGCTTGTCGATCAGGCCGGCGTACCAGTCGCGGAATTGCTTCTCTTTCCGGTGCCAGCCCGGGATGGCGCGGACGAATTTGAACTTCGCCATCAGCTTGTACTGCCATTCCTTCGGGTGAATCTTCAGCCGGATCTTCTTGCCGAACAGCGGAATCTCCGGGCAGTTGGTCCGGCGATAGCGCAGCTCGTCGCCGTTGCTGAGGTCGATGTTGTACTTCGCGTAGTCGCGCAGCTTCTTCTCAGGACGCGTGAGCAGGTAGCTCACGTACATCTCGTCCTTGATGAGCATCAGCTTGGCGAGGTTCCAGATGGCCGCGTGCGTGGCGAGGTACTTTTGGTCGGCGCTGTCGCGGCGATAGAGGCTGCGGATCGTGTCGACGTAGCGTTTCGCGTACTTCGCCTCGCCGTACTGGACGAGGTCGTAGATACGGATGGCCATGTCGTGCTTGCTCTGTTCGGGCAGGCCGGGCATGACGCGCAGCGCGTGCTGCACGAGGGCTTCGAGCGCCTTGGCGCGTTTGTCGCCGAACCACTTGCTGGCGCTGCGGAGGATGAGCTGCTTGTTCTCAAGCATCTGCTGCCAGGTGATGGGCGCGGGGCCATCGGGCAGGGCGACGGGATCGAGGGCCAGACGCCGGCCGATGTTAAAGGCCTTGATGTTGCGTCGGGTCTCGCGGCGGATCGTGTTCTTGATCGCCCAGGCGATGCCGCCGGCGCTCACCGGCACCAGGCCCAGCTGGTACGCCACGCCAAGCATCATGATGTTCACGAACTGCTTGCTGCCCAAGTGCTGCTCGCACAGCTGGCTGAGGTTCTTCGCGTAGCAATGGGAGCGGTCGCAGTGATCGATGATGCGGTCGCGCAGCTTGTAGACGTCGAAGTCCTGCTTGCCCATCAGCGTGCTGACGGTCGGCTGCTTGTGCAGGTTAATGACGGCCGACGTGGTCTGCGGTGTCGCGACTCGGAACGGCTGGCGCGGGTCGACCGCGCGGGCGGCTTCGAGGACATCGATGCCGAGGAGAAGATCGGCGCGGCCGTAGGGGATGAGGCCCGTGGTCAAAGAGGCGGTGGAGGCCAGGGAAGACGCAGACATCGCAGGGCTCGTTTGCCCCTCGCCCCTCTCCCCTCTCCCCTCGCGAATCCACGTGATCTGCGAGTAGACGCCGCCATTGCGGATCGCCAGGCCCTTTTTCTCGTTGTACAGGACGCGGAAGCCTTCGCGGTGGCCGGCTCGGACGATGATGGCGCCGACGACGCCGATGCCCATGCCGCCGACGCCGCTCATGTGCACGCGCCAGCTCGCGCCCGGCGTGTTCATGTTGTGAACCAGCTTCGGCTCGGGGAGCTTGCTCAGGTTCAGGTTCGGCAGCGTGTAGCGCTTGCGCTTCTTGCGGATGATCGTGACTTCTTCAAAGCTCGGGCACGGCTGAATGCTGGTGGCCAGCTCGTTGCTGACGCGGACGCGCTCGCACGCGCCGTCGTTCACGCACCACGTCAGGTCGGTGTCGATCTTCTTGCCGTACTCGGTGTCGACGGTGATCAGGCCCGGGCACGCGGTGGCCTTGGTGCATTCGAGGCAGTGCTCGCACACCTCGGGCGTCACGTTCATGTGCTTTTTCTTCGGGAGGAAGCCGTGCTTCTTGGCTTCGGCCCGTTCTTCCTTGCCCAGCCGGCGGTGCAGCGTGATGCCGCATTCCTTGTCGGCGATCAGCACCTTCACGCCGTCGCGGAGGATGGTCTGTTCCAGCGTGCGTTTCCACAGCGTGCGGTCGGCCGGGTCGACCTTCTCGACGGTCAACGGGCTGGTGCCGGCCATGCCGCGGACGATCTGGTCGATCTCCTGGATGTACGAGCGGTTGCCTAGCAGGTCGACCTCAGTGCCGGCGTGCTCCTGGTGGCCGGTCATCGCTGTGGTCTTGTTTTCCAGGATGATGAACGTGATGTCCTGGCCGGCCTTGATGGCATTGGAGATGGCGACCTGTCCGGAGTGGAAGAAGGTGCCGTCGCCCATGAACACGATCTGCTTGTTCGTGATGAACGGGTCGATGCCGCTGCCCGTGCCGCCGCCCAGGCCCATGCCGCTGTAGTTGTGCATGAGCTGTTCGGTGGGCGCGAACATGAGCATGGTGTAGCAGCCGGTGTCGCCGTGCGCGACGAGGTCGACCGGCTCGCGGTTGTGATACTTCCGCATGTACTCGGCGTCGGCGAGGTTCTTGCGGAGTTCGAGCAGCGTGGCGGACGAGTCGCGGTGCGGACAGCCGGGGCAGAACGTGGGCGTGCGGCTGATGACGCCGTCGTCGCTGGTGGCGCTGGCGCTGTGCTCGGCGCAGACGTGCACGTCTGAACTGGCGCAGGCCTCGCCCGATTCGGTCGGCACTTCCTTGACGGTGACATTGCCGAGCATTTCGAGCTTACGCTGACCAGTGGCACGGATGCGTTCCATCTCCGCGCTGAGCCGGCCGTTGCGAAGGTCGGCGGGGAGTTCGTGCGTGTTCTTGATGAGCGGGATGAGCAGCTGTGCGAGCACGCTCGGGTTCAGGCCGCGCGTTTCGGGGATGCCGGGGACGTCGGCGTTGTTGGAACTGCTGGAGTACGGCCGAGCCGGGAAACGCTTGCCGAACAGGTGAGCACTGAGGCGCGTCGCTTCCACGCGATCGAATACTTTGAAGAACTCGTCGCGGATGTTTTTTTCGAGGAAGCTGCGGCGTTCTTCGATCACGACCATGTCGCGGCAGTGACGCGAGAATTCGCGGACGATTTCGACGTCGGTCGGGTACTGAAGACCCATCTGGAGGATGGGGAACACGCCGTCGAGGCCGATGTCGGTCAGGACCTGCTTCAGGTACGGGCCGGCCATGCCGGTGACGATGAAGCCGAGGGGGGCGACCCGCAGGGACGACGACGACGAGGCGGGGATCGAGTCCGCGTTTCCGCCTGCTTCCTGCCGGCCGCCGTAGAAGCGGCTGGCAGGGATGATCCGATTCAGGCCCAGTTCCCGCGCCGCTTTTGCGGTGATGCGGTGGCGTTCGGGCATCTTCAGTTCCTGCTGCCAGGTGCGCGGGGGCAGGAGGACTTTTTCGAGGTCGATCTTGTTGGTTTCGAGCGTGATCTTCTGGTTCGTGTTCAGGGCCGAGAAGTGGTTCGGCCGGCACTCGACGCTGCCGCCGCCGTCGGCTTGGGCGGTCGTAACGACGTAGCCGACGTACAGGCCGGCCGCGCGACTGAGCTTGAACGAGAGGTCGACCCAGTCCTTCACCTGCTGCACGTCGCCCGGTTCGACGACGGCCATGCGGAGGTGTTCGAGAAGGAACCGGCTGTCGGCCGGCACCTGGGTGCTGTCGCACCACGGGTCGTCGCCGCAGACGACGACGGCGCCGCCTTCGGGGTGGGCGCCGGCGAGGTTGCCGATGGCGAGGGCGTCGGACGCCACGTGCAGGCCGACCGACTTGAACGCGCAGATCGCGCGCACCGCAGCCATCTGCGCACCGTTAAGTGCGGCAACGCCGAGGGCTTCGTTGTTGGCCTGGAAAGCGCGGATGCCTTTCTCGCCGAGCAGGGACGCGAGGTCGCCGAGCACGTCGAAGAAGCCCGCGACGGGCGAGCCGGGATAGCCGGTGAGGAGTTGAACGCCACCTTCGGTTTCGAGGCAGCCTTTGACGAGCAATTCGTTTCCGGAGAAGACTTCAAGTCCGTTGTCACGCAGGAAACGCGGATCGACGCCCATACAACAGTTCCCTTCACTATCACCGCCCGACGGCGCGCAATCGGCCGGCAGGGTTGCCGACGGATCGTCCGCAGGGTGTCACGTCGTCGGTCAGACGGCACGCCGGAACGGGCGGGGTGGCCGCACGGTCGGCGTCGCCGGCAAGGCCGGGACGGGCATCACAAACCTCCGAGTCGTTCGGCGTCGTCCGGAGTTGCCGGCGGCGTCGAATCGGAGCGATGTCGCTCGGCACTGCTCGGGGGCTGGCGTACCCGTCCCATCCATGGGTCGGGGCGACGTTTGCCAGCAAGCCTTTGCAGGGCCGACATGTGGGACATGTTAGCCGCTCCGGGGCGGGTCCGGAAACCCATTGGCGAATCTTGTTCAAATGATCCGACCCGGGCGGAAAGGTCCGCAAAGACACAAACAGGGAGTCCCCGTGTAATTAGCGAGAGCGTGAGGTATGCTTACGCGATCAGTGGGGTGGCCTCGGTACCGGTCTGTTGGACGAGCCGGGTACATGTCTTAGGATCGGTCGGCTGGCGCTCGTCTGCTGTTTCTCGAGGGCCGCACAGATTGGATCGCAGCGGAGCGCAGGTATGCCCCAGCAGTTCACGTTGGAGATCAGCTACTCGCAGATCGCGGTCTTTAATCCGGCGATGGATCGGCCTTTCAATAACTGGACCGAAGACCATTTCAACCAAGGCTTCGTCTGGCGGCCGCAGAGCGTTTCGTTTCGAACGCCCACGCGGGCAGGCAACGTGAAGGTTGATGTCGAAACGGTCGATGCCGAGCCGAAGCTTCGCGACGACGCGGTGCTGGCCATCAGCGTGCCGTTCCACCTGCCCGATTCGGGCGTGGAAATCGCCAGCGTCTTCAAGGGGCAGGTCTGCGATCTCGATCCAGGCGACTACCAGCTCGTCTTCCAGACCGGCAGCGCGGGGAAAAACCCTTGGTGCACCTTCAGTTTTGTGAAGAAGCTGGTGAAAGAAGCATCAATCCTAAAGGGCCGCGAGCACCTGCGGCCCGGCAACACGCTGCTGATGACGGCCGAACCGGCTTGAATCAGTAAGCAGTGATGAGTGGGCAGTGGGCAGGTTGAACGCGTTCCCCGCCTACTGCACACTGCTCACCGCACACTGTCCACCCATCTCGTGCTCGATCCACTGCAAGTACAACCCATGCGCCGGCGCCGTGCTGCCGGCCACTTTGCGGTCCTTCGCGGTCAGCATCGTGGCGATGTCTTCCGGCTCGAATCGGCCCATGCCGACCTCAATGAGCGTGCCGGCCATGATCCGCACCTGGTTCCACAGGAAGCCGGTCCCCTCCACGCCGATCACGATGATCGGCCCGCGCCGGGAGACGTCGCAGTCGAGCACGGTGCGGGTCGTCGTCGCCCGGCCATGACCGGGGCGCGCGAAACTTGTGTAATCGTGCGTCCCGACGAAGTGCTTCGCACCGGCCCGCATGCGGTCGACGTCGATCTTGTGCCAGCGGAAGAAATAAAGGTCTCCACCAAAGGCGCTGCGGTCTTCGGCGTTCCAGACCGCGTACTGGTACCGCTTGCGGGTGGTCGATCGGATCGCGTCAAAATCGGTTGAAACCTGTTCCATCGACCGCACGACGACGTCATCCGGCAGCCGAGCGTTGATCGCATGACGTAGCCGGTGAGGCGGAATCTGGTGACGGATCGTGTCGAAGTGAACGACCTGCCCCTTGGCGTGCACGCCGGCGTCGGTGCGGCTGCTGCCGACGGTCGCAATCGGATGCTGCACGACGGCCATGATCGTCTGGTCGAGCGTCTGCTGGACGGTGGGGATGCCTTCGAGGACGTCTGGTGCGTCGCCGCGCCAAGTGGGCGGAACGGGTTGGCGTTGCCAGCCGTGATAGTTCGTGCCGCGATAGGCGAGCGTCAGCTTGTAGCGAATGGTGGGGACGTCAGGCGGAAGCGCGGGGTCGGGCTCCGTCGAGGGTGACGTTGAATTCGAGTCAGCAGATTCCATCCTGCGACCTCGATCGAAGCTTCAATGATTCCACGGAGAGCAGACGACTGCCGACCGCCTCGCTTGCGTTCGTCCTTGTGTACGTTCCTTGGGGTGGCGACTTAAGTCGCCGCCCCGAGAAGCTCGCACCTCTCAGACTTTCGTCTGAGACGCAGGGCGCTGTGCTTGCTCGCGCCGAGTGGCTTTCAATCATGCCTGCGAAGAAGGCTCGCTCGATTCGGTCGGCGCGGCGCTCGACGACGACTCGGTCGACGCGACTTCGGCGTTCTGCTCGGCGTTTTCGTAGGCGGACACCACCGGCTTGTCGGATTCGGCTTCCACGCGCTCGCCACGGAGCGTCTGGTCGCCGACCTGCGGCAATTTCGCCTCGGCGATGGCGGCGTCGAGCTTCGATTTCGGCTTCTTTTCCTTCGGCGTGCGCGGCTTGGACGGCGCCTTCTTCTTGGCGATCGCCTTTTCCGGCGGAAGGTCTTCGGGGATGTAGAGCAGTCGGCCGCAGCTCGGGCACTGCATCGATTCGTCGCGCGAGTGCAGGCGGTTGTAGACGTCGACTACCAGCTCGATATTGCAGCCGGCGCAGACGTACTCTTCGACCTTCGGCTTGGGCTTCTGTAGCGGGGCGAGGGCTTCGCCTTCGTAGCGGTCGGCGGCCTTCTGGTAGATCGTCATTGTGCGCGGGGCGATGCCGACGGCGGCTTCGTCCCGCGGGCCTTTGAACTGCTCGGCTTCAGCGGTGAGCGCCTGCACCTGGCTGTCGATCGCCGACGCCATTTCGCCGTGCTTGGCGGTTTCGGCTTCGAGCCGGGCCTTTAGATCGATCGCCGCCTGCTTCTGCTTGCCGGCGGTTTCCATCGCGGCCAGGGCCTGCTCTTCGATCTTGGCGCGGTCGGCCTTCTGCGTGTTGATGTCGACGATCAGCGTCTGGTATTCCTTGTTGTTCGTCGCGTTCTGCTGACGCTGACGAAGCAACTCGATGCGCGTCTCGCGCCTTCAAATCGAGTTCCAGTTCCTTCGACTTGGCTTCGAGTTCGAGCGCCTTCTTGTGGGCGGCCTCATGCTCGGCGGTCAGAGTGCGGACCTTGGCCTCCTGGAGCCGGACGCTCTTGGTGGCCGCTTCGAGCTTCGCCAGCGCGGCCCGATAGGCCTGGTCTGCGAAGAAGAATTTGACTAACGCTACATTCGTCGGGCCCACGCGAAGACACCTCCTGGGTGCGAGTGCGAGTCCGGTAGCGTATGGATTTCGGTGCGGACTGCAAAGGCGTTTCCGGGCAGCGCTCAATCCTCCAACCCAACTCGGGCGTGAAACCACGGATGAACGCGGATGAACACAGATAAAATTCGTTTGAATCAGGATCGACTTTGTGCGGATCGGCCCGTGCCCTGGGTGGCGCCATGCAGCCGATGTCAAACTGCACGATCGTTTTCATCTGCGTTCATCGGTGGTTTGACATCGGGCGTGTTTGCCGCGCAACTGGCCTGTCTTGGACGAGCTTCAATCCATTCTTGCTGATTTCGCCAGCCGCGCCCAACGGGTCGGCGAGGTCGACGGCGCGCAGCGCTGGCGGTTCGAACTGAACAATCACCAGTACGAGCTGAGGTACTGGACAGACACGACGTTCAACGCCTCGGTGACGTCGGCTACGCGAACGTTCCTGAACCTCCAGTCGCTTCAGAAGGCGAGCATTCCGGCCCGACGGGTCGTTGCGAACCTCCGCGGTTTCCGGCTGGGCGACGAGAAGGGCGACGCCTGCATCCTGATGGCAGAGGATGAGACAAGGCCGCTGCGCGAGGTGCTGCGCCGCGCCGCAGTTCCCCTCCCCTTGAGGGAGGGGTTAGGGGAGGGGATACTTCAGCAGCCAAAGACGTCTGAAAGCACGAACCGCTCCCTCGTCCAACCCTCTCCCTCAAAGGGAGAGGGCTTCAGCAGGCAATCGCTTCTCGCCCAAGTGGCTCAGCGGTTGATCGATCTACAGAAGGCGTCGCTCTGCCCGGTGCCGCTCGATATTGACTGCTTCGCGCCTGCGCGGATCGGTCGTGATCGTCGACGCGCCGACGCGGTCGGCCGGCTCGCACGTGTCGCGGGAACGATTGCTGGAACTGGGCCGTTCGGCGCTGCGCTTCACGACGCGTGCTGAGCGGTTGCGGATCTGGCGGCTGTTCAAGGAGAAGGCCGAACGCCCGCCGACGCTGCGGGAGTTGTTCGAGCGGGAAGGGGATAGCTTCGCGGTAAGCGTGTCGCTGGTTGAGGGTGCGTCGCGCTGGAACGGCCTGCGCATCGCGCGATCGATGTGGAACCTGCGTTGGTCGAAGGCGTCGTCGATCGTTCCGTCCACCGAAACGTGGCAGAAACTGTTGCCGACACTCCGCGACGACACCGGCCACGTGATGAAACGCGACCGCAGCGGCAGCGTGATCGCGAAGACGATTGAGGTTGACGGGCAGACGCTCGAACTGATCGTCAAGCGACCGACCTTCAAACCCGGCTTCAAGGGCTGGCTCCAGCGAAGGCGCACGTCACGCGTGCGTCAGGTGTGGAAGCGGGCGACAAGGCTGCTGTCGCGCGGCATCGATTGCGAGTGGCCCACGCTGGTGCTCGATCGTCACGAGCGTGGCGCGTTGGCCGACCAGTTGATTGTCTTCGAACGTGTGCCCGGCACGGTGCTGAGCGAACTCGACTTGGCCGGCCTCGGATCGAAACGGGATCTGCTCATGCGCCGGCTCGGAAGCGTGTTGCGGACGATCGAATCGCTCGGTTGGAGCCACTTCGACACCAAGACCACCAATTGGATCATCACCACCGACTGCTTCGGCGACCCGCAGCCGATCCTCATCGACGTGATCGGCGTCCGTTTCTACCCGTGGCGCGGCTTCTCGCTGAAACGTCTAATTCGCGCTCTGAAGACCCATCCGCAGTTCACGGAAATCGACGAGCGCGCTCTACGATGTGGTTACGAACGCTGAAGCGTGCTTCGTTGAAGCCCCCAGTTCTCTCCAGTCCGCCGCTTGCGATATCGCGTTTCGGGCTCCAAGACGATTCTCTGGTCAACTCGAGATTCATATTTGGCGCTTGACGAATCCTGCACTCGCAGGCATCATACCAACCAGTCGGTATGGAAGTGGCCCTCAACAACCCCGTCCGCACGAAGCTGCTCGACGCGGCATTAAGCG
The DNA here is from genome assembly GCA_047600945.1 of Tepidisphaeraceae bacterium. Classification (GTDB taxonomy): domain Bacteria; phylum Planctomycetota; class Phycisphaerae; order Tepidisphaerales; family Tepidisphaeraceae; genus JASGKC01. The sequence continues at coordinate 2,160,390 of JASGKC010000001.1, forward strand.
TGATCCGCACCAAGGGTTACGCGGGAACCACCGTCGACGACATCTGCAAAGCCGCTGGCGTGACGAAGGGGAGCTTCTTCCATTACTACGCCAGCAAGGAAGACCTCGCCATCGCGGCGACGGATCACTTCATGGCGATGGCCAACGGCCTGTTCGGCTCGGCTCCGTTCCGATTGTTGGACGATCCGCTCGATCGATTGATGGGTTACATCGATTTGCGGGCGTCGATCCTCGGCGGGCCGATCTGGCAGTTCACGTGTCTGCTCGGGACGCTCGTTCAGGAAACGTACGAGACGCACCCGCGCATTCGCGAGGCGTGTGACCGCTGCATCAGCAGCCACGCGCACGACGTGATGGCCGACATCGTCGCGGCCAAGGCGAAGTACGTGCCGAACGCCGACTGGTCGCCCGAGGGCGTCGCGTTCTTCACGCAGGCGACGCTGCAAGGTTCGTTCATTCTCGCCAAGGCTCGGAACGGCCCGGCGATCGCGGTGGAGTGCGTGCGCCATCTTCGGCGCTACATCGAAATGCTTTTCAATCGCGATCGCTGAAGCGTTCGCGCGGACGGTTGGGCGTCCGACAGGCTGGGGACGGCATCGCGCTGTCATCAACAAGGAGTTGGGTCATGAGCGCAGTCGCTGAGCCGCGTCGCGGCACCGGTGTTGGTTCCATTTCGATCACGCGGCGCATTAATGCGTCGCCTGAAGCAGTTTTCACGGCGTGGACGTCGGTCGATGCCCTCAAGCAGTGGTGGGGCCCACGCGGCTTCACGACGCCGACGGTCGAGGTCGAAGTGCGCGTCGGCGGCGCTTACCGCATCGGCATTCGCAGCCACGCCGGTCAGGAAGGGTGGATGTGTGGCGAGTACCGCGAAGTTTCTCCGTCAAGTCGGCTGGTGCTGACGCATCAGTGGATCGAAGAGGACTTCTCGAAGCGTTCATCGGAGCGGGTCATCACGGTCGACTTCGCGTCCACGGGCAAGGGCAAGACGCGCGTCACGTTCGAGATCGAAGGCTTCGATTCGGATATCGAGCGCGACAGCGAGATTGAGGGCTGGTCGGAGTTCATGCAGAAGCTGGTCGACCACTTCGACCATGCCGAGCGCGTGAAGGCGGACGTGGCCGAACTGCGCCGGCTGGCGGAGGAGTGGAGCCAGGCCTTTCAGCGCAAGGATGCGGCTGCCCTCGCGAGCTTTGTTGCCGATGACATTGTTCTCTACGACGCGATCCCGCCCGTGCACATCAAGGGCAAGGCCGCGTACGAGCAGACGTGGGCGCACTGCCTGCCGTGCTTTCCGAAGCAGTTCACGTGCGTGCGGAAGGATGAGCGGTACGCCGTGGACGGCGACGTCGCCCATGCCAGCTTTCTGCACAAGATCGTGCTGCCCGAAGGGCAAACCTCGCCGGCGGCCGATTCGTGGTTGCGGATTACGATCTGCTATCGCCGCGAGAACGGGCAGTGGAAGAGCATGCACGAACACGTCTCGATCCCGTTCAACCCCATGACCGGCCAGGTCGCGTTCATCACCGACGATCAAGTCAACGGCTGATTTCGTTCAAGCGAATTGAGAAGGAGTGGTTTCATGTCCGCACAGATGATTTTCATCACGCTTCCCGTGGCCGATCTCGCGAAGAGCAAGGCGTTCTTCGCCGGCCTGGGCTTTGCCTTCAACCCGCAGTACGAGTCCGACGGCGGCGCGTGCATGGTCGTCAGCGAAAACATCCTTGTGATGCTGGCGACGCATGAGCAGTTCAAGCGTTTCTCGCCCTTGCCGATCGCCGATGCGACGAAGGTGAAGGAGGCGCTGTTCACGATCACGCGCGAGAGCCGGGCCGCCGTGGATGAGACGGTTGCCCAGGCCGTCAAGGCCGGCGCGACGACGTTCGAGGAGCCGGAAGATCACGGCTTCATGTACGCGTCCAGCTTCATCGACCTCGACGGTCACGGCTGGAACCTGATCTGGCTGAACCCGGCGGGCGCGCCGAAGACCTGATTCATCGGACACAACTGAGTGAAGGAGACTGTTATGACTGCAACGCTTGAACAACCAATGACAGCACCGGCGCGGGCCGGTGCAATGGTGTGGACGGGCCGCGTCATCAGCACGCTGGTGACGCTGTTCATGCTGATGGACGCCGGGATGAAGGTGGCACGGGCGAAGGTGGTCGTCGAGAAGACGGCCGAGATGGGCATTCCGATCGATTCCATTACCGCGATCGGCTGGGTGCTGCTGGTGAGCACGATCCTGTACGCGATCCCGCGCACGGCCGCGCTCGGCGCGGTGCTATTGACCGGTTATCTCGGTGGCGCGATCGCGGTGAACGTGCTCATGGTGAAGGAGAACGCGGCATTCGGCGTCGTTTTCGCCAGCGTGGTCGGCGTGCTCGCCTGGCTGGGCTTGTACTTCCGCGATGCTCGCGTGCGGCGAGTCCTACCCGTGGCCGTTGGCTGACTTGTGGCCGTGCGGGTCCTGAAGGCGCAGGCTTTCGATGTCCAGCTCGGCCTGGATGTGCCGCAGGACCTCGTCGCTGATCAGGCTGTCGTCACGCAGCTTGATCAGCAGCATCTGCTCGGCCTCGAGCGCCTCGCGCTGAATTTCGATCACATTGCAGCAGGCGTCGACCGGTTCGGATTCACCATTGCCGTGAATCGTTCGGTCGAATGCCTTGACGCGATGCGTGTACTCCTCGCGCACCTCTTCGACGAGCTTGGGATCGGTGCCGTCGATGAGTTCCATCGTGTCGAGCCGGGCCAGCGCGGCGAAGGCCAGCTCACGCCGGGCGAGGGCTTCTTCGCGCTGGTTGCGGTCGTCGGCGTGCAGCTTCATCGCCCGCACGAGCGGCCCGAGTGTGAGGCCCTGGCCGACGAGGGTCAGGAGGATGACGCCGAATGTGACGAAGACGATCTCGTCGCGGAACGGGAAGGGCCAGTTGCCTTCGACGTTCATTGGGATCGCCAGCGCGGCCGCCAGCGAGACGATGCCGCGCATGCCGGCCCAACTCAGGAGCGTCAGCCAACTGGTCGGCGGCATCGGCTCGCGTCGACGCAACACGCGTGCGATGCGCAGCAGTCGGGCGGCCAGGAAGATCCACGCGAAGCGGATCACGATCGCCGTGAGTCCGATCAGCAGCGCGTAGCCCGACAGTTTCCAGAGCGAATCGTGGCCCAGGCGATGCACCACTTCCGGCAGTGTCAGGCCGATCAGGATGAACACCACGCCGTTGAGTGCGAAGACGAGTGCGTCCCAGATGCTGTAGATGCGCAGCCGCTGCTGCGAGGTCGTGATGCGCGGCAGTGCCGGCCCAGGTAGAGACCGCAAGTGACGGCCGCCAGCACGCCGCTGACATGGCACCACTCGGCCGGCAGGTAGGCGATGTAGGGCGTCAGCAGCGACACCAGCACCGACAGCGAATCGTCGCTCTGAAGCCGTTCGCGCGCGAAGGCGATCAGCATCCCCACGAAGTAGCCAATCACGATGCCGCCCAGCGCCACGACGACGAACTGCCCACTGGCCGCGAGCACGCTGAACTGGCCCGTCCGCATCGCTTCGATGGCGAAGGTGTATGCGACGAGCGCGGTGGCATCGTTCACGAGCGATTCGCCTTCGAGGATCGTCACGATGCGGCCCGGCACGCGCAGACGCTGGAGGACGCTGGTGGCCGCGATCGCGTCGGGCGGCGAGATGATCGCCCCGAGCACGAACGCCGCCGCCCAGGGCATGCCCATCGCGTAATGAGCGGCCGCGGCGATGACGCAGGTCGTCGCCAGCACCAGGCCGATCGCCAGCAGCGAGATCGGGCGCAGGTTCTCGCGGAAGTCGCGCCACGACGTCATCAGCCCGGCGTGAAACAGCAAGGGCGGAAGGAACAGCAGGAACACGATCGGCGGCGACGGATTGATCTTCGGCAACGCCGGCACGAGCGCGATGCCGAGTCCGCCCAGCACGAGGAAGATCGGGTAGGGCACGCGCAGCTTGTGGGCGCACCACACCAGTAGGGCCACCGCGACAAGCAGACCGATGATCAGTTCGGGAAGATGAGTCGAAGCGTCGGCAAGAAGCACGGGCGGGAGGATACACGGAGCGGTGGGCAGTAGGCAGCAGGCAGTAGGCGGTAGGCGGTAGGCGGTAGGCAGTGCGAGAGGCTCTCGGGCCGTGCGCAGCGGTCACTTCGCAACGAATGGCTCGGCGCTTCTTTAGACTGCCTACCGCCTACTGCTTACCACCTACCGTTCACACCTTGTCGAAAACACGTGAATTACCGGACCATTTCTTGCAGGGCATCGGGGATGCCATTACAGTCCCGCGCTCGCGTTGGGTGGCTTGCAGAGTTCGGGTCGGCACGGTTGCCGGCTGGGCCTTGCGGGCGAAAACGCGAATGAAGCATTTCCGCCGGTCCGGAGTGGCCGGTGACAGCCAAACTGAATCAGGAGGATGTCATGGCCGAATCCGGTGGCGACCAGTTCCCGACCGTTCTGGGTCCCGATGCCAAGTTCAAGGGCGAACTCACCTTCGAGAAGGGTCTGCGCTTGCAGGGCCAGTTCGAGGGTTCGATCAAGACGCCCGGCAAGGTTCACGTCGCGAAAGAAGCTAAGCTGAACGCCGACGTCGAGAGCGGCGCGGTCATCATCGAAGGCGAAGTGAAGGGCAACCTTCAGGCCGCCGACCGCATCGAACTGAAGAACACGGCTCGCTACGAGGGCGATCTCACGGCGAACAAGCTCGTCGTCGACGAAGGCGCGGTCTTCCAAGGCCACGTCAGTGTCGGCCCCGACGCCGCCAAGCCGACGACCACGCGTCCGCAGGCCAGCCCGGGCATCAACCGCCCGACGCCCGGCCCGAACCAGCCGAATCAGCCGCAGAAGCAGGGCTGATCGGGCGTCATTTCCCATTGCCGATTTCCGATTGCCCATTAGATGCAGCGCGTCTGGCGTTGGCATCAAATCGGAAATGGGACATGGGCAATCGGAAATCCCCAACGCGCTTCCGCAACTTGACGCTCGCGACTTTGCGTCGCGAGCGCCGATATACTTCGCGACATGACTCCTCCCGGCGAAATCCAGCTTCGGCCCGAGGATCGGCAGACCATCGTCTGCCTGTATTGCGGGAAGTCTCAGGAAGTCGCCCTGCGGGCGATCACGGTCACGTGCCGATTCTGCGTCAAGCCGCTGAAGCTACAGGACGTGCCGGTCAAGGACTATCAGGCCCGCCGGCAGATCGACACGTGCGGCATCGTCATCGTTGAAAAGAAGGGCCACGTCGTCGCCGAACGAATCCTCTGCGGCGGCTTGGTCGCGCGCGGCCGGGTCAAGGGCAACATCACCAGTCGCGGCCCTGTGCTGGTCGGCCCCGAAGCCGAAATCCGCGGTGACGTCGTCGCGCCCACGCTGGCTGTCGGCGCCGGCGCGGTCCTGCACGGCTACTACAAGGTCGGGCAAAAAGACACCAACTACGATGACATCGCCGCCGACGCCACCCAGGCACGGCCGGGCGTGAGTTGAGCGAACAACATGGGTTCTGGAAACAAAAAGGATCGCGCCCTGGCGCGATCCTTCTTTTGCGCACGAACTATCGAACGTCATGCTGAACGAAGTGAAGCATCTGGCGCCCATCGCTTGTCTCGCGACTTCGTCTGGCGCCAGACCCTTCGCTTCGCTCAGGGTGACGGCGTTGTCGAGAGGCAGTGCTCACGGGATCGCGCGGACGGCGTCGCGCTGAGTCATCCACGGAGTATGCGCCCGCCGCCGTCGCTTGCGTCATCGGGCGAGTTGCACGCGGGCCGCCCGCATCACATCATCCGGGGTCAGCCAGTCCAGGCAAATCCGGTGACAACACTTGCGCGAGTAACACGGCGCACACGGAAGGTTCAGCCGCAACACCGTGTCGTCGCGCCCGTACGGTCCCGTGCGCACGGGGTTCGTCGGACCGAACACCGTCACCATCGGCGTGCCGACCGCGCTGGCGATGTGCATCGGCCCGCTGTCGTTTGCGATGACGAGCTTGGCGCGGCGCAGCAACTCGACGAGTTGCGGCAGCGACGTTTTTGCCGCCAGATCGATCACGCCGGGCGGCATGGCTGACGCAAGACCGACAACGTCCTTCGCGCCGGCCAGCACGACGTCTAGTCCGAGCGACTGCAACTTCGGAACGACGTCGCCGAAGTACGTCGCCGGCCACTTCTTCGTAGGCCAGTTCGTGCCGGGGAGGATGACGGCGTAGGGGCCAGTGTCACCGCGCATCGCATCGACGGCCGACCGGTCGGCGTCGGTCACATGAAACGGAAACTCCACCGGCCCGCGTCCGCAACCCAGTGCCTCCGCGATGTCGAGATACCGCTCGACGGCATGCCGATCGAAGCCGCCTAGCGAGTCGATACGGTGCGTGTATGCCAGCGGCGCGCCCTCGCGGGCATAGCGGAATCCGACGCGGATCGGCGCACGGTGGCCCAGGTGAGCAGCGCGCTGCGTGCCAAGCCCTGAAGATCGATCACGAGGTCGAAGTTGCGGTTCGAGATGTCGCGGACAAGGTCGCTAAACGCGATCGCGCCGCGCAACGGGCCGGCGTCGGCGTCGCCGCGGCGATCGAAGCGAATGACTTCGTCGAGGAGCGGATGCCCGTTCAGCAGCGACGAAAACGCCGGCGCGACCAGCCATGCGATGTGGGCCTTCGGGAAGCGCCGGCGCAGCAGCGCAAGGATTGGGAGGCCGTGCACGACGTCGCCTAGCGCGCTCGGCTTGATCAGCAGGATGCGCTTCGGCGCGGAGGGGAGATGGATCGGCGCGACGGGCAAGGCCCGCAGTGTCACGGAGTTGAAGAAGGATGCAACGGGTGCAGCGCTGTCTTTCGTGACGCCGCGTGTGATGCGTGAGTCGCCAAAACGCCGCCCTGCGGGCGGCCGCTGGACAGAGTGAGGTTGTCTATTGGAGCATCTTCTGTGTTCGCATGCCTTCTTCGTGTTCTTCTTTGTGTCTTGGTGCCTTGGTGGCGTATCCCGTGCAGAATCTGTCGAAATCGTCGCGGGCACTTGAAAATCAGGGATTTTCTCACACACTTATCAGACGTGCGAGGTTCGCGGGCAGCGTTGCAGCCCGTCCGCACGCGAAGTGGGTGAGGCTTTCGCGTCGCGCTGGTTGGCGCGGGTGAAGGCCTTGGCATCTCGAAGTCGCTCACAGCACGGAGGCTACTCATGCGCACGCGTTCCCTTCTCGTCGCCAGCCTGCTCGGTCTCACCGCGGTCGGCTGCGTTCCCCAGGAAAAGTACCAGGCCCTGCGAATCGAGCGCAACGCGCTCAATGAGCAACTCTCGCAATCGCAGTCGCGCCTCAGCGCGGCCGAGAGCGAGAAGAAGGCGCTTCAACGCCAAGTCGATGCCGTCAGCGCGTCGGGCGACAGCGCTGCGGCGCTGATGCTGAACAACCAGCAGCGCATCGCGGCCCTTGAAGCCGAGAACGCGGACCTCACCAAGAAGTACAACGACGCGGTGAACAAGGTCGCATCCGGCCCGCAGTTGCCGGCCGTGCTGACCAACGAACTTACGCAGTTCGCCGCCGCGAACCCAAACCTCGTCACGTTCGATGCCGAGACCGGCATGATGCGCTTCAAGAACGACGTCACCTTCAGCGCCGGCGACGCCGCGATTCAGCCCGCCGCCGCCGAAGTGATCGCGAAGTTCGCGAAGATCCTGTCCGGTCCGGAAGCCAGCAAGTACGAGATCCTCGTCGCCGGTCACGCCGACAACCAGCCCGTCAGCGCCGGCACCGCCCAGCGCGGCCACAAGGACAACTGGTATCTGTCGGCCCACCGCGCGCTGAGCGTCGCCGAGGCGCTGCGGAAGCAGGGCGTTGACGGCCGTCGCGTCGGTGCCGTCGGTTTCGGCGAGCTTCGTCCGATCGCCGACAACAGCACCGCGCAAGGCAAGGCGATGAACCGTCGCGTGGAAGTGGTCATCCTGCCCAAGCCGATCACCGCCACGCCCGCTCAGCTCGCTCAGCCGGCCGCCGCTGCCGCACCGGTCGCCAACACAGCCAGCGAAGCCCCGGTCCGCACGGCCAAGAAGCCGGAAGCGCCGGAACTCAGCAAGTGAATTCATCGCGATCGTTCGATGTGAACATTCTTCACGTCAGATGAATCGCGAGCACGGTTCGTTTACACAACACGATGAGACCCGGGACTCTCGGCCCGGGTTTTGTCGTTTGATGGACGGGTGCCGGGAACGCGCATCCATTCAGCACGGAGGACACAGAGTCTGCAGAGAGCACTGAGAAAGATATCAGCGCTTGGTCCTCACGTTTTGCCTCGGGATCCAGGAATGGATGCGCCCGCGAGAAGTCTGGCTCATTGAATTCTTCTCTGTGAGCTCTGTGCTCTCTGTGGCCTTCGTGCTTGTCTCCGATCTTCTTTGATCCGAAGACCCAACGAAAAGTGCGACGCTCAGCGCGTCGCACTTGGAAGTCTTCGATTGGAGACGAGCCGCGTTCAGCCCTTCGCTTCGGCCATCGCGGGCGCCGCGGGGGAGGCGGGCTTGGGGGCTGGGATGTTTAGGCCCGCGCCGCTGACGGCCGGCCGGATCGGGCTGGTGGCGGCCGGCTTCGCGCCCGGTTCGGGCTTGGGCGTGCCGCGGTTGTCGGGCATCAGCACCATGCTCATGCGTTTGCCCATCAGCTTGGCGTCCATTTCCACCTTGCTGCACTGGTAGAGCGCTTCCTTGATCTTCCGAAACAGCGCGTAGCCGAGCTGGGCGTGGGCGATCTCGCGGCCACGGAACTGAAGGGTGAACTGAACCTTGTTCCCTTCCTTCAGGAACTCCATGGCGTGGTTGGTCTTGATCATGAGGTCGTGATCGCCGATGCGGACGGTCTTGATCTTGACTTCTTTGAGCTGGCCGGCCTTGGAGTGGGCGCGGGCCTTGTCGTCCTTCTTCGACTGCTGGTACTTGAACTTCCCGTAGTCGAGGATCTTGCAGACCGGCGGGCGCGCAGCCGGCGCGACTTCGACGAGGTCCAGACCCGCCTCGCGCGCGAGCTTGAGCGCCTCGGCAGTGGGGACCGAACCGTGTGACTTACCTGTGTGATCGATGAGGAAGACCGGCGAGATGCGGATCCGCTCGTTATATCGATAGTCGCTAATGGCTAACTCTCCTAGACACGCCAACAAGGGCACCCGAGGCGACCATCGCCTCGGCTCGACCGATCCGACCACAGAGAGCTGAAGAAGGAGCGGACGACACGCCCACAATACGAAGATGAAGGGGCGAACATTGCGTCGCGACCTGGATCGGCAAGCCGACAGACCCGCGCAACGTCCCCGTACGAGCATCTTTGCGGACAAACCCGGCGTTTTCAAGTGAAACCCGCGATCGGGCGCTCAATTTTCGACTTCGATCAGGCCGCATACGGCTTAGCGTCTGCCCGACGCGGTTTGAATCGCAGTCCGTTTTCCCGAAGATGCGTCTAACCCCGAGGAACCCCCATGCCGACGCCGTCGATCGAACAGGCCTATCAACTCGCCAAAGCCCAATACGCCGAGCTAGGCGTGGATACCGACGCCGCCCTGAAGACGCTGGCGACCGTTCCGGTGAGCCTACACTGCTGGCAGGGGGACGACGTGGCAGGCTTCGAGCGTCCCAGTGACGCTGGCCCGGGTGGCGGCTTGGCGGTCACCGGCAACTACCCCGGCAAGGCCAAGACGCCCGATCAGCTCCGCGCCGACGCCGAGAAGGCGTTCAGCCTCATCCCCGGCAAGCATCGTTTCAACCTGCACGCGCTCTACCTGGAGACGGGCGGCAAGAAGGTCGAACGCGACTGCATCGAGCCCGAACACTTCAGCCGCTGGATCGACTGGGCGAAGCAACTCGGCATCGGCCTGGACTTCAACCCGAGCTTCTTCGCTCATCCGCTCGCCGATGGCGGCTTCACGCTGGCGAGCCGGGATGTGGGCGTCCGCAGCTTCTGGGTGCGTCACGGCATCGCCTGTCGGCGCATCGGTGCGGCCATGGGCAAGGCGCTCGGCAAGACGACCGTCACCAACGTCTGGATCCCCGACGGCTACAAGGACACCCCGGCCGACCGCAAGACGCCGCGCGAAATCCTCGCCAAGTCGCTTGATGAAGTGTTCGCCGACGCAATCGATCCGAAGGTGCACCTCGATGCCATCGAGGGCAAGCTGTTCGGCATCGGCACCGAGAGCTACACCGTGGGCAGCCACGAGTTCTACCTCGGCTACGCGGTGAAGAACCGCAAGCTGCTCTGCCTCGATGCGGGCCATTACCACCCGACGGAGAGCATGGCCGACAAGATCAGCAGCGTGCTGTGCCACCTCGACCGCGTGTTGCTGCACGTGAGCCGCGGCGTGCGGTGGGACAGCGACCATGTCGTCGTGCTCGACGACGCGCTGCGCGAGATCGCCAGCGAAATCGTCCGCGGCGACTACCTCGGCCGGGTGCACATCGGCCTGGACTTCTTCGACGCGAGCATCAACCGCATCGCGGCGTGGACCATCGGCACGCGGAACATGATCAAGGCGCTGCTGCTGGCGCTGCTCGAACCCAAGGCCAAGCTCTGCGCCTACGAAACCGCCGGCGACCACACGGCCCGGCTGGCCCTGCTGGAAGAAACCAAGACGCTGCCGATCGGCGCGGTGTGGGACTACTACTGCGAGAAGCAGGGCGTGCCCGTGGGAACGAAGTGGCTGGATAAGGTGAAGACGTACGAGCGGGATGTGTTGAGCAAGCGGTGAGACTCAGGTTTAGTCCTGCTTTTGAGCCTTCTGAGCGTCGACGAATGGCTCACTGAACTTCGTGCCTTTCACGATGAACCGCTTGTACCCGCATTCGGGGCATTGCGCTGGCGTCGCACGCATGTCGTAGCCGCAGATGGGGCAAATGCCCGGACGAAGCACCACGCAACGCTCTCGGTTCATCCAGGCATAGATGCTGTAGGTCGGGATTGCCAGCCCGAGCAGGAATATCCAATGCAGGCCTATACGAAAGTAAGTCGGCTCGCTGGATAGGCCGACTACAAGCTGCCCATCTTCCTTCGCTACGAGGAAACCAAGCCAGTAGTTGATCCCTCGTTCTGCGAAAACAATCCACGCAAGCACCGCAAGCGACAGGGTTGATCCGAGCAGAAGGAGAATGACCTTGGCTAGCTTCATTGATCATCGTGGCGACGTGTCGTCAAGAGTGCCAAACTCCACTCGCTCATAAATTTCCGCCAGCGGCAACTCGATGCCGAGCGTCGGCAATTTTGCGACGCCTTCCAAGCTGTGGGCGAAGTCGATGCCCCACGAGCCGTCGGCGTTGCGGGACAGGATGTCGACGTGCGGGCCGTCCTGTTCGATCAACACGTAGCAGTCGACCGACGGCACCGACAGGTAGTAATCCCGCTTCTCCCGCCGGTCGTAATGAGCGGTGGTGGGCGAGAGGACTTCGATCACGACGCGTGCGTTGAGGATCGTGCCTTTGGACTTGTCCGGTGCGTGATACTCAATTGGCCCGCAAACAGTCATCATGTCGGGGTAGACGTCTTTCCGATACGCCGGGATGTGCAGGCGCAAGTCGGGACCGAGCGGTTCGCACGGCGAACCGGCGAGCCGATTGCCCAAAGCACGTGAGAGGTTATTCGCGATGCGGGTGTGGGTGACCGATCCGCCCGCCATCGCCACGATCAGGCCGTCGTGGAATTCGTGTTTCTCTTCCGCCTTCGCTTCCAAGTCGAAATACTCTTCCTCCGTATAGCGCTTCGGTGGTTGGACCGGCGACTGGCTCATGCTGACTATCATACGGGCATTGAAGGACGGGCTGCCAGTCCAGCCAATCCGCTGCAACTCAGGCTTTCCCCGGGCCACGCATCGTCTATCGCCCGGACGAACGGCTGAACTGGTCGCGCCTACAATATTCGCACGCCATCGCCCAGCGATATGTCCCGGCGTCTCTCGGCCTTCATCCCACACCATGCAATCCTCCCCCAACGGCACGCTGTTCCAAAGCTTTCACTGGCACTCCAACAACGACGGCACATTCTGGAAAACCCTCGGCGCCCGCGGGTGATCTGGCCAAGTCGGGCTTCACCAGCGTTTGGATTCCGCCGACCGTCAAGGCGGCGGGCGGTGTGAATGACGTCGGCTACGCGGTCTACGACCTGTTTGACCTTGGCGAGTTCGATCAGAAGGGGGCCATCCGCACCAAGTACGGTACGAAGGACGAGCTCCTCGCCGCGATCAAAGCCATCCAGGCCGCCAAGGTGCAGGTGTATGCCGATGTCGTGCTGAACCACCGCTGTGGCGCCGACGAGACCGAAGAAGTCGAGGCCATCGAGGTCTGTCAGGATGAGCGGACGCGGAAGGTCTCCGAGCCCTACAAGATGAAGGCGTGGACGAAGTTCACCTGCCCGGGGCGAAATAAGAAGCATTCGGAGTTCGAATGGAACAGCACATGCTTCACGGCCGTCGACTGCAATGCCGACGCGCCCGACGAAAAGAAGATCTACCTGCTCAACGGCAAGCACTTCTCCGATGAAGTCAGCCCGGAGTTCGGCACGTTCGACTACCTGATGGGCTGCGACGTCGACGTCTACAACGAGTCGGTGCGGAACGAACTGTTCTACTGGGGCCGGTGGCTGGTCGACACGACGCAGGTGGATGGCTTCCGCCTCGACGCGGTCAAGCACATCCCGGCCACGTTCTATCGCGACTTCTTCAACCACATCCGCACGCACTTCGGCGGGCGCGAACTGCTCGGCATCGGCGAATACTGGTCGGCAGACCTTGGGCAGTTGCAGAAGTACCTGACAGATACCGAAGGCGTCATGAAGTTATTCGACGCGCCGTTGCACTTCCGTTTCATGGAAGCAGCCAAGAAGGGCAAGGATTTCGACCTGCGCACGATCTTCGACGGCACGCTGGTGCAGGTCGATCCGTTGTCGGCCGTCACGTTCGTGGACAACCACGACACCCAGCCCGGCCAATCGCTCGAAAGCTGGGTCGACGACTGGTTCAAGCCGCTGGCGTACGCACTGATCCTGCTTCGGCAGGGCGGCTACCCATGCGTCTTCGCCGGCGACTACGACGGCCACGACGCCGAGCACTGCAAGTTGACCAGCCACCGGCCGATCATCGACGTGATGCTGGAAGCCCGTCGGAAGTACCAGTTCGGCGACCAGCACGACCACTTCGATCATCCGAACTGCATCGCCTGGGTGCGAACGGGCAACAAGGAACATCCGGGCGGTTGCGTCGTCGTCATGTCGAACGGCGAAGCGGGCACGAAGCGCGTGAACACGTTCTCGCCAGGCAGCACGTTCAAAGACCTGACCGGCCACCAGCCTGACCCGATCAAGACCGACGGCGAAGGCCACGCGGACTTCACCTGTCCACCCGGCTCGCTCTCGATCTGGGTCGAGGTCTGATGGTTCGTTTCATAACTCCGCCAAGCGAACCGTCTCTCAGGGCTTCCCGCGTCGATTATTCGGGTGACACCCGTTGAGATGATGTTGCGACGGCTGATAACAGTGGTACGCTATCCCTGACATCGCAGGCCAATCAGGGAAGGTGGGTACGGGCGGTTCTGCGGAGGACGCCCGCGCGATGCGTCGTAAAAGGCCTGCACGGAGGCTGCCATGTTCAGCGACCCTGATGCTCGCGGGCCGAGCCAGGCCCGGTACGGTATCGACACACGTGTCCGTGTGTTGGTCGATCTGCCTGAGAAAGAGCTTCGCCGCGGCGGGTCGGCGGTAGTGTGCGGCAAATGGCACATGACGGCCGACGTGTACGAGGTCGAATTCACCAACGCTGTCACCGGCGAGCCCTGCCGGGCACTTCTCAGCATCGAGCAGATCGAACCGGAACCCGAAGACGCTCAGCCCCACACACGACACGAAGAAGACGAAGAGTCTGAATTGGTGCCGGCCTGAATTTCAATCCATGCGCCACCACGTGGCCGGCCCGAGTTCTGAGGAGAGGTCCGAAAGTGCAGACGCGGCACGCGACCCGTAAGGGGAGCGTGCCGCTTTCGGTTGTGCCGCGCCCTGATTCCAGCGTTTCATGCCATGATGCAACGCGAGAAGGCCCCGAAACCGGGGCCTTCAGTCGTTCGTAACTCGTTTTCTGGTCAGAAGAAAGCCGAAGATGGGAGTTGAACCCATAACCCCCGCTTTACGAAAGCGGTGCTCTGCCATTGAGCTACTTCGGCGTCCGCGAACGATGACTCGTCGCGGATCGGCGAGTCTATCAATCTGTCGACCAAACGCAACGCCCGGTTGAGCCCCCGGGCCCGGCAATCTTCTCGGACTGGCGTCGGCACACAAACGGTTTGAGCTTCGCCAGCCGGTCGCGATCATCCCGGCCATGCTTCCGTTCGCGGACAGACCTTATACGTTCACGCCGCCGAGTTACTTCGCACCGACGGCGTGGTTTCTGCGTGCCATGAGCACGCGTTTTCGCCTGCCGCGCGTGTTCCGCATTCGTCAGTTCAACCTGCTGCACGCCGATCGCGTGAGGCCGGATGTGAAGACGCGCCTCGTGCTGATCGCGAACCATTCGACCCACATCGACGCGCCCCTGCTGATCGAGGCGTGTCATCGCGTCGGCGTCAAACCGCGCACGATGGCGGCGTACGACGTCTATCTGCGCGGGCGTTTCGACGCGTTCGTCCTCCGTCGGCTCGGCTGCTTCAGTGTCGACCGCGAGGCGTCGGACAAGCAGGCGCTCGACGAGGCCGCCAAGACGATCGAGCAGGGGCGCTTCTCGCTGACGCTGTTTCCCGAAGGGAATGTCTATCTGGAGAACGACCATGTGACGCCGTTCCAGGACGGCGCCGCGCTGCTGGCCGTGCGCGGGGCGAAGGCGCTGGCCGAGCAGGGTGTGCGCGTCGTGATCCAACCGGTGGCGCTGAAGCTGACGCACATGACCGACTGCCGGCCGGCGCTGGTGCGATTGATTGACGGGCTGGCGCAGCGCATCGGTGTCAAGCTCGATCGTTCGATGTCGCCGGCCGACGCGCTGGGGCTGATCGCGCGGTCGGCGCTGCGCCAGGAACTCACCGCCCGCGGCATCGAGCCGCCGACCAGCGACGATCTGCCTGCGATGGTCCGCTTGGCCGCGTCGCGGGTGCTCGATGCGCTTGAAGGCAAACTCGAAATCGAAGCGAAGCCCGATGACGACGCGATGGACCGTGTCCGCCGAGCGCGTCGGGTGATTCACGAAGCGCTGCTCGACACGGCACGCAGCGCCGAAAATACGGCCATGCGTCAGCACGCGAACGAAGCGATGCTGGCGTTTCGCATCGCGAGCTATTCGCCGACCTACGTGCGCGAGAAGCCGACGCTCGATCGCATCGGCGAGTGGGTCGAAAAGTTGCACGAGGATTTGCACGACGTCATCCTGCCCGCCTACGCAAATCGTGCGGCCACGCTCAGTTTCGCCGAGCCGATCGACGTGTCGGCGCTGCTCGCCTCGGGCATCAAGCAGAAGCAGCTGATCGGCCAACTTACGCAGTCGATGGAACAGGCGATTCAACGCGAACTCGACGCCATCAACGCTGCCAACACGCTGCCCGGCGGCACGCTCTGGACGTCAGCGATCGGGTGAGGGCCTGGATCAAGGACACGAAGTCACGAAGGCGCGAAGGCAGACACGAAGCATCGGAAGGCCCGTGTTTCTGCCCCCTCTCCCTCCGGGCGAGGGCCGGGGTGAGGGCGGACTTCCAGCGACGGCAAAACGCGCCGCCTGCTCCGCGCGAAAATCGCTGTGTGTGACTGAAGCAAGCGAGGTGCTCGTTCGCCTCGTCCGTCTTCTTCGTGTCTTGGTGGCTCCTCGCGCACAGAATCCGTGTCGTCGAACCGTGATTTCATTGGTGCCTCGCACGCATCCCGGTACGCTTCGGCCCCGTCATGCTCTTCGCCACAGCCCCCGTCGTCCCGGCCGGGACGTTTCTCGAACGCGGCCAATCACTGCTCGGCTTGTTCGCCTTCATCGTGATCTCGTATCTCATCGGCCGGGTGCGCGGCGCGAAGGGGATTCCGTGGCGTGTCATTATCTTCGGTACGATCCTCCAGTTCGCGTTCGGCCTGCTCGTGCTGAATACGCCCTCGATCCTCGTGACGGTTCAACTTGCGATTCAGAAGCTGCTGGAATTCACGAACGAAGGATCGGCCGTCATCTTCGGGAACTTCGTCAAGGAAGTGCCCGTGAATGACCCCGCTGGCAAGCAGATCGGCATTGCCAACATCGGCTTCATGTTTGGTTTCGTCGTGCTGCCGACGATCATCTTCGTCTCGATGCTGACGGCGATCCTCTATCACCTCGGCATCCTCACCGTCATCGTGCATGGTCTGGCGTGGCTGATGCGGCGCACGATGGGCACGAGCGGCGCTGAGACACTCAGCACCGCCGCCAACATCTTCGTCGGGCAAACCGAAGCGCCGCTGATCGTGCGCCCGTTCCTCGCGATGGCCACGCGCAGCGAGCTGATGGCCATCATGGTGGGCGGCTTCAGCAACATCGCCACGGGTGTGCTTGTGGTGTACACCGACCTGCTGAAAGACTTCGTCGAAAACGCCGGCGGACACCTCGCGCTGGCCTGCTTCATCTCCGCGCCGGCGACGCTCGTGGTGTCAAAGCTGATCATGCCCGAAACCGAAACGCCCGAAACGGCCGGCGGCGCCAGTTTCAAGGTCGAACGGGCCGATGCGAATGTGTTCGACGCTGCCACCCGCGGCACGAGTGAGGGGCTCGCGCTCGCGCTCAACGTGGGCGCGATGCTTATCACGTTCACGGCCCTCATCGCGATGCTGAACGCACTCAGCGTCAGCACGGCTGGAATGAAGATGGAAGACATGCTCGGCAAGGTGCTCGCACCGGTCGTGTGGCTGGTCGGCGTGCCGTGGAACGAGTGCCAGACGGTCGGAAGCTGGCTGGCGCTGAAAACGGTACTGAACGAATTCTTTGGCTACTTTGCGATGAGCAACCAGCTTCACGCGAACCCGGCACTGGTGTCGCCGCGGACGGCGCTGCTGGCGACGTACGCGCTGTGCGGTTTCGCGAACTTCGCGAGCATCGGTATCCAGATCGGCGGCATCAGCACGCTGGCACCGACACGCCGGGCCGATCTCTCGCGGCTGGCGTTCATGGCTATGGTCGGCGGGGCGATCGCGACGTTGATGGGGGCTTGCGTGGTGGGCGTGCTGAAGTAACTCTACCCGGCGTTCTCGCGTATAACACGATTGAACGTGAACGCTGCCTCGCAACACACGCTGCTTCTCGACGGCATATGGGGCCGGCCCTGGCGGTGGAAGCGGTTGGCTCGGCGGATCGAATGCGAGATCGGCGGCACCGCCGAGATCGTCTACTACGACATGACCGGCCGCAGCACCTTCGAGACGCTGGGCCAGTTCCTGCTCAACAAGATCGATTCCACGGGCGTCGACCCGGTTAATCTGAACATCGTCGCACACTCGATGGGCGGACTCGTCACGCGGGCGGCGCACCTGCTGCGGCCGACGCTGCGGATGCGCCGAGCCGTGCTGATGAACTCGCCGCTGCGGGGATCGCACATGGCGTGGTTTCTGCCGCTGGCCGGCGTGCGGCAGATGCGGCCGGGATCGGACTTGTATGCGCGACTGGGCGAAATCGAACCGCACTGGAAGACGCCGACGCTGACGATCTGGTGCCCGGGCGATCTGATGATCCTGTCCGGCTGGCGCAGCCGCTGGCCCGTGGCTCAGCAGGAGATTTGCTGCTGGGTGCCGGCCCACATCTGGCCCGCGTGGTCGAGGCGATTGCAGACGCGGATTATCGAGTTTCTGAAGTGACGTGCTGAATGCGCGTTTGATGCTCACGCTTTCGAACGCATCGTCCGCACCTGTGACGGCGACATGCCGATCTCGCGCTTGAACGCGGCGCTGAAGGCGAACGGATTGTCGTAGCCGACTTGCTGGCTGACGACCTTGATCTTGTCGCTGTCGACCGCCAGCAGTTCGGCCGCATGACGCATGCGCAGGTACGTCAGGTGCCGCATCGGGCTGCGATGGAACGTCGCGTGGCACAGGCGGCGCAGGTGTTCGACGCTGAGGCCAGCGACCTGGGCCATCTCTTCGAGCGTCCACGGCCGAGCCAGGTTGGCGGCGATCGTTTCCCAGAAGCTGGTCATGCGCAGGTCGCGCACCTGGCGCGACAGCATGCGCCGGGCGGTGGTGTCGAGCAGGTGCGCCCACGACGCCAGCGCCGCGTTCTCGGCGGCCGAGTGCATCTCGCGATACAGGCCCAGGATCGTCGCTTCGAGCGTCTGCGAGTCGATCGTCGCTACCAGGGGCGGCCCGTCGAGGTTGACGGACTGCTCGTCGTACATCACCCAGGCCAGCTTCCAAGTCGAATTCTTGATCGCGCGGTAGGCGTGCCATTGCCGCTGCGGCGTGAGGTAGACTTCGCCCGCCTGGCAGATGCGCCATTGGCCATCGACGAATACTTCGCCCGATCCGCCCACGCACGCGAGGATCTGCACAAATGCCGGCGAGGGACGCTGGAACCGGAAGCCGTAACGTGCTTCGGACGTGCCGGCGAGTTGAATGCCGAACGGCGTCAGCGGCGAGCAGTGCGTGCGCCCGACGAGCAGTTCGCGGGTGCGCGAGCCGATGTCGTTGATGGTGCGATCGAGCGGTTCCGGCTGCATACCCGCGCGATTGTCGTTGACGCGACGACTGGCATCAATCCCGCGGCCCTTTGCCAGCGCATTTGCGCCGGCCGGCAGGCTGCGGTGCACCGGGCTGAACCGCGTCGGGGCGGCCCGCCGTTCCGGCAACACCGGCGTCGGCGCGGCGGGCGTTTCCGCGACGCGTTCGGGGCGAGGTTCTGCGACGGCGGGTCTCATCACTTCTTCTTCGGCAGCGGGAGCACATCCACCACGCCGACGTCGATGTATTGGCCGTTCGTGGTCTGGTGGCACTTCACGGCGATCACGTTCTTGCCCGGCTTGAGCGCTTCGCGCCGCGCCGGTGAGTGGGTACGTCGTGTAGTCCGAGACGAAACCATCCTGCTTCAACACCTGCACGCCGTTGATGTACACCTCGACGTCTTCATCGTGATGCACGAGCAACTGCGGGTCATTCAGCTGGCCGGCGGGGATGGTGAACTCGCGGCGGAGGTAGATTTGCTCGGTGTTCCAGACGGTGTGGACGATCGCGTTCGGTGTGCCGCGAGTACCGAAGCCGGAGCGGCCGGCCTTCCAAGCCTTGTCGTCGAAGTTCGGCTGCATCCACTCGGCGGCGGGTGCGTCGATGGTGTACTTCCACGTGCCCGGTTGCGTGTTGGCGGCGGCGAGGATCGGCTTCAGCGGCGGCATCTGCCACGGAAGCTCGGCCCAGTCGCTGGGCTTGCTCTTGTCGCGCGACGCGTACTTCTTCCACATCTCCGGATCGCGCAGCACGCCGATGAAGACGCCGCCCACGACCGAGCGAGCCTGGAAGCCCGACTGCTTGCCGCTGTCGGTGTGATACCAGTCGCAGAAGGGGACGCGCGTCGGTGTCTCGCTGGCAAACTTCGCGATGGCGTCGGTGTACTGCTGGAAGTCGGCCTGGTTCTCGGCCATCGTGGCGGTCCACACTTCCCAGTCGGCCTTGGTGTAGCCCTTGCGGCTATCGAGCGGCAGGCCGTAGGTGTTGAACTTCGTCTTGTAGAAGGCCAGTTCCTTCTGCGCGACTTCCGGCGGGAAGACGTTGAAGCCGAGCAGGCGGTCCCAGACGAGGTTGTACTTCTGGCTCCAGGTGCCGTTGCCGGCGTCGCCGAAGACGAGCTTGTAGTGGTCGCCGTCGGCGCCGAGCTCCATCCACTTCTTCGCGTAGTCCTGGGCGGCGGCGTGGGCGGCCTTGGCTTCGTCGGCCTTGCCCAGCATGTCGGCCAGCATCGCGTACGAGGCCATGCCCATGATCGCCTTCACGCTCAGGTTGGCGTTGCGGGCGATGTGGCCGGCGAAGTCGTCGGTACAGAGCTGGTTGGCGGGGTCGAGGCCTTCCCGCTTGAGGAACTCATACCACTTCGTCAGCGTGGGCCAGTACTTGGCCGAGAAGTCGGCGTTGCCTTCGACCTTCGCCAGGGCCGCCAGCATGATGAGCATGTTGCCGGATTCTTCGACCGGCATCGGGCTGCTGGTTTCGCCGCCATACACTTGGCCGGTGGCGTGCGGGTATTGGCCGATGTCGTGCGGGGCGCTGTCGAACTTCCAGCGGGGGCTGGCCGAGTAATCGAGAATGGGAACGAGCGTCGCCTTCAGCAGGCTGGGCGAGAAGACCATCATCTGCGGCGACGCCGGGTACATCACATCGACCGTGGCGATGCAGCCGTTCGAGAAGTTCTCTTTCGAGAAGCTGAGCGGCTGGCCGTTGGCGTCAGCACACAGCTTCTGAGCGGCCAGCGCCTGGCGGTACGCGAGCGATCCGATACGGGCGTACGACTCGCCGCCGAGCTTGGTCAGGTCGGCCTGCACTTCGGCGTCGAACGCGGCGCAGCGCTTCATCAGCCCGTCGTATTCCTTGGCCGACGTGGTGAGCAGGTCGTCGATGGTCGCGCCGTCCTTCTTCCAGTACGGCTTGAGCTTCTCGCGGAAGTATTGGATGGAGTAAAGGTCGTCGTAGGCGAGCGTGACGTGAACGGTGTTGGCTTCCGCGCCGACCTTGGCGGCCGGGAACACGACGGCGAGCGCCGGCGCATCGCTGGCGGCGACGGGGTCCGATGACGCGTCGCCCGGCAGGGCGTTGCCTGCTTGGAAGGCACCACGCGCGTCGGCCGGCTTGGCGATTGACGCTTCGCCGCCGTTCATGGCGACGTACAGGTAGCCCCAGTCGATCCGGCGATCGTCACCCTTCTTCTGGAGAACGGGCTGATCCTTCGAGCCGACTTCGAGCACGGTCTGGCCGTCGCTCTTGTGGCGCTTGGCGATCACGTTCTGGCCCGGCTGATCGACGGCAAGTTCGGCGTGTGCGTCGAAGTAGACAGACACATCGTGCTGCTGGCCATCGGTCGATTGCGTCGACCAGGTCACGTACGAAACCGGGCGGGCCAGCACGTTCAGATCGTCGGGCAGCAGGGGCGTGGTGAACGTGAGTGTGACGCGGACGCCGGACTGTTCAAAGGTGTAGACGGTCTGCGTCGGACGGACGCTGACATCCGTCTGCTTGGCGGCCGCCACGCCTTCGGGGGAGTTACCGACGAGACGGAACGTCTGGCCGTCGATGCGGACGAGCGAGGTCAGGCGGTGCGACTTGCCAGTCCAGTGCGTCGTTTCGCGGTCGGTGGCGTTGTCGGCGAACGACCAGATGCTGAAGTACGGATCACACGTCACCAGCGGCACGGCCGGCGGACGGAAAGAAGGCTCGGCCTTCACGACGCGACTCACAAGACCGGTGGCACAAAGAACGGCGGACAGGGCGATGATGGAGCGGACGGTCATAAGCGATTCCGATACTTCACGAATCGATGACGAATGGAGGGACGGCCTTCAGATTGTCGTCATCGTCGAACTATGAAACTTCTTAACTGCCCCGACTATTGTGGCAAGCGACAACTTTGGTTGTTCTGCATGGGTCAGTCGTGCTGCGCCCTTGCGGCGGCAAACCCTGAAGACGAGGCGTGCGCGTCCCGGTCGCGACGCGTGCGACACGAAGTCGACACGCGCGCGTTGACACAAATGACTCGACGACCGGGATTCACGAATGCGCACGCCCGCTCGACGGCGTGCAAGTGTACTCAGCGCGTCTTCACGCCGGGTGTGTGGGTGGCCTGGTGATCAATGTTCCAGAGTTGTGCGGGAACATCCCACTTCTTGATGCCCGGGAAGTAGTGAAGGCTGGGGTTCTTGTAGTCGAACAGGATCAGGTCTGGCACCGGTGACCAAGTCGCGTGACCATCGGCCCAGAGAATGTTGCAGCCGCCCTTGTGAACAGCCGCAGGCGCCTCGTCAGGGTTGTTCGGGTCGATGTTCCAATTCCACCACCTGTTCGGGTCGGTCTCAAAACGCGGCTTGTCGCGATCGGTAATCGCGATCATCTCCGAGGGGCGGCGAACCAGTGACGCCTTCATCTCAGTACGGCCGCCCGCAGGGTCAATGTCGCCGCCGAGGCCGCGGTCCTCGCGAACTGCGGGCACGGGGTAAGTTGGGGCCGGGTACTGACCTGAGCCCCAATCGTTGTATCCATAAGAGGAGAAGCTGGAACTCTTCAACAAGAGTGTCTCCCCCTTCTTGTAGCCGAAGCCCGTATCCGCATCGACCGCGACGGGCGCGGTAGTATCATTCACTTTCCAGTCAACCGAGGCATCGCGCGACGGACACCGGAAGACGCCTTGGCCGCCACCCATCATGGTTCGCAGGCGGGTGGGCCACACGGCATAGCTGGAGCCGCCACCCGGTGCGTAGCAGCCGGGGTAATACTTCCACTGCTCGATGTACATCCGCAGGGCGGTGCCCATCTGCTTCAGGTTGGCCTTGCACTTGACGGAGTTGGCCTGTTCGCGAGCGCTGGAGAGCGCCGGGAGCAGGATCGACACGAGCAACGCGATGATGCCAATGACGACCAGCAGTTCGACCAGGGTGAATGCGGAGCGGGTTGAACGTCGGGATCGGGCTTTCATGGAAGGGACCTCTTTGGGTTGATTCGAACTATGGACGCAGACTGCATTCTCCCGCCCGAGCGATTCTAGGCTTGGCACCCTCCACCCTCCCGACGACGGGCGACTTCGGCTTCGCGGAGGTGAAGCCGGGTTGTCGCCGTCGCCGGGAGGGAGGCTGGGCCTTTCCGGGCGAACCGCCTCAACAGGTGGCGATGGCCCGTGTGACTTTCTCTTCAAGGGCGAGGCCCCGCGGTTACGCGAGACCCCGCCTTGCACGAATCATCCGCTTACCGCCGGCGGCGGGTTGCCGCGAGGCCGGCCAGGCCGACCACCAGCGTCGCCGTCGTGGGTTCCGGCACCATGCTCTGGGCCAGCGCCCAGTCGCCGGCGAAGGAGCCGGTCACGCTGCTGGTCGAGCCGTAGTTGGCCGCCAGCGAGAGCAGGTCGGAGAAGTTCACGGTGTTGTTGCCGTCGAAGTCGCCGTTCGTCCAGCTCTTGCCGCTCAGCGAGTAGTTGGCCGCCAGCGAGAGCAGGTCGGTGAAGTTCACCGCGCCGTCGAGGTTCGCGTCGCCGGGCGTGGCCGCGGTGACGAGCACCTGCGTGGCGGTGTAGGTGACCGCCAGCGCCTTGGTCGAGGTCAGCGGCACGCCGGTGACCGAGCTGAAGATGCCGGTGACGGCGCTGCCGGTCATGATCGCGTGCGGCGTCAGCTTGACCGGGTCGTAGCCGCTCAGCAGGTTGAGCTGCAACTGGCCGTCGAGCGTGAGCGCGGCGGGCGAGGTCACGCTGTCGAAGGTGCTGGCGTCCTGGAGGTCGATCGCCAGGGCGGCGGTGGCCGCCTGCGCGTAACCGCCGGTGATGGCCGTCGCGCCGACGGCGGCCGCGCCGCCGGGGAGCAGCGTGCCCGTGCCCGTGCTGGCCAGGGGGGTCACGAGCGAGAAGCTGTTGGTGGTCAGGTTGCCGCCGGTGAAGTCGAACGTGATCGTGCCGGTGCTGGCACCGGGGGCGATGCTGGTGGCCTTGAACGAGCCGCCCGAGAGGGCGATCTTGCTCGTGCCGGCGCCGGAGTTGCCCATCACGACGGTCGTGGCCGTGACGGCCGCGGTGCCGGAGATGTTGAGCGTGCCCGACGGGCCGCCGTCCTTCACGATCAGGCCGCCGAGGTTGGCCGTGCCGCCCGAGAGGTTGGCCGTGCCCGAGCCGCTTTCACCGACGCTGGTCAGGTTCGAGGTGATCGAACCCGCGCTCTGCGTCAGTGTGCCGACCGCAGTCGCGCCCGAACCGATGACGAAGCGGCTGGTGCCGTTGGCGTTCTTGACGATCGAACCGCCGGTCATGTTCAGCACGCCCTGGGCGGTGCCGTTGCGACCGAGCGCGAGCCAGCTGTTCACAGTCAGCGTGCCACCCGACAGGTTCATCGTGCCCTTGCTGCTGCCGGCGTTGCCGAGCCAGAATTCACCGCTATTGATGGTCAGGGCACCACCACTCATGTTGAGGACGCTGTTCTGGTTGGCGTTCTCGCCGACGTAGAAGTTGCCGCCGCCGCTCTTGGTGACGGTGCCGCCTTCGAGGTTGAGCGTGCCCGTGCCGCCGAGGCGGCCGACCTGCATCCAGTTATTGGCGGAGATCGTCGAGCCGTTGCGGACCGTGAGGGTGGCGGTGCCGCCGTTGTTGCTGATGAAGAATTCACCGCTGGAGGTGAACGTGCCGTTGTCGACCAGGACGGTGGCCGTGCCGTTGTCGCCGAGCTGGATGTTGCCAGCCGAGACGATGACCTTGCCGCCGTTCTTGATGGTCAGGCTGCCGTTGGCGAGCGTCGAGCCGACGCCGACGCCGAAGTAGCCGGTGGTGGCGAGGTACTGGGCGTTGTCGACCACCATGGTGGACGGGGTCGCGTCGCCGTGCTGGCCGCCGACGTCGACTTCAGTGCCGCCGCCGCCGGACTTGTTGACGATGGCGCCGTCGGTCAGGTTGAACGTGCCGGCCGCGCCTTCGCGACCGAGGACGAACCAGTTGGTGATGTTCATCACCGTGCTGGCGCCGCTCATGTTGAACTGGCCCGTGCCGAACGAAGCCGTGCCATTGCCTTGGCCGACATAGAACTGGCCGGCGCAGTTCATCGTGCCGCCGGACAGGTTGTAGATGCCGGTGCCGTTGCGGCTACCGAGGACGAAGCCGAAATCGCCGGTGCGGGTAACCTTCCACTGGCCGCCGGTCTGGTTGATCGTGCCCGTCGAACCGGCATTCTTGCCGATGAAGGTGATGCCAGCCGTTTCGACGTAGCCGCCCGAGAAGAGGTTGACCGTACCAGTGGTGTTGGCGAGGTCGGAGACGTTGAAGTCGGCGTTGGTCTGGATCAGCGAGCCGTACACATTGACGGTGGAGTTTTCGCCCGAGTCGATCGCGACGCTGCTGTAGTTGTTGTTGCGGACGGTGTAGGTCGCGCCGGCTTCGATGTTGAGCGTCGAATTTCGCATGCGCAGGCCGCCGGTGCCGGTCGACGTGCCCGCCTTGATGTTGACCACGCCTTTGTCGATCCAGTTGGCGCCGTTCATCACGTTGGTGCCGCTGAGGTTCAGCGTACCGAGGCCGCGCTTCACGATCTGACCCGCCGGCGCCGCATCGGAACCGAGGTTCTGGGTGATGTTGAAGACCTGGCTGGCGTCCGGGAGGTCGAGACCGCCGGAGAAGGTGGCGTAGTTGACGTCATGCGTGCCGAAGTCGGTCATGAACCCGCCAACGACGCGGAGGTAGCCGCCGCCACCGGGGGCCGCCGCTTCGTTGCCGAAGGTGATCTTGGAGTTCGGGCCGCCGATGGCGTTCTGGTTGGCGACGGCGAGTGTGCCGTCACGAATGTTGAAGCCGCCCGCGACGGCGGTGTTGTCGCCGGTGAGTTCGAGGACGCCGTTGCCGCCGCCGACGACGGAGATCTTGCCGGCGGTGGTGA
The DNA here is from genome assembly GCA_047600945.1 of Tepidisphaeraceae bacterium. GTDB lineage: Bacteria > Planctomycetota > Phycisphaerae > Tepidisphaerales > Tepidisphaeraceae > JASGKC01. The sequence continues at coordinate 2,185,925 of JASGKC010000001.1, forward strand.
GGTTCTGGGCGATCGAGAGCTTGGAGTCGCCGGTGCCGGCGAGGTTGTTGTGATCGACGCGGAAGCGGGCGTCGGCCGTGTTGAGCGTCAGCGGGCCGGTGATGGTGGTGCTGACGGCGACGTTCTGGATGGCCGCGCCGTAGTTGCGGTGGTCTTGGTCGGAGTCGTAGTCGCTGCGGGTGATGGTGATCGGCTCGGCGATGGTGAGCGGGCCGGTGACGGTGAGGCCCGCGCCGCCGAAGGCGAGGGTGCCGTCATCGCCGATGGTCGTGCCGGCGCTGGTGGCGCCGAGGCCGTTGGAGTCGGTGATGGCGAGGCGGCCCTTGAGCAGGATCGTGTTGCCGGTGTAGGTGTTGGCCTGCGTGAAGCCGAGCGTGCCCCACGACTCATAGACCTGGTTGTCGATGATGAGGTCGCCGCTGCCCTTGACGACCGAGTTCATGGTGATTTCGGCAGCGTCGCCGCCGGTGTCACGCATGATGAAGCTGTGGCCGAGGGCGTTGGGCGAGAGGGTGAAGCCGTTGGTCGGCATCAGGATGTTGATCACGCCGCCGCCGACCGCCTTAGTGAAGTCGCCGCCGAGGGTGAAGCTACCGCCGCTGAAGTCGGAGAAGTTGTAGCTGGTGCCGGTGACGGCGCCGCTGTTGGTGGTGGCGACGACGACGTTGTTCGGGGCAACGGCTTCAGAAATATCGATGGCGAGGAAGTTTCCGTTGGTGAAGCCGGCGCTGAGGTTGCCGAACCGCACGTCGTCGCCGTCAGTAAAGGTGACGTTGGTGGCGGTCGAGGCGTTGTACCAGACCAGGCCGGAGTGATCCCAGATGCCGGGGCCGTCGACGATCGCCGGGGTGGCGGTGCCGTCAGAGTCCCAAATCAGGTTTGCACCCGAGGCCGGCATAGACACGGCCGCGACGGCGGCCACAAGAACCGACAGACATGCACGCGTTTTCATATTCCCTCGCCAGTTGTTCGAGAAACCGTCGGCGACCTCCGCAAGCCGCCCGACGAATCTCATGCTGACCAGCACTTTCGATAGCTGTCGACCGGACCGGGAACCGGCTCTTGCACGATCGTGCCGCCGTCCGGTCTTGAGGAGTTGACGTATCGCTTCGAGGCTGATCGTTCCGCGGTGAGAAGACTACTCCAACTTTCCCGGCAGGGAATCCGAGTTGTGTGTGAAAGCATTCGCGAAATCCACATGGCTTCCCTGTCGCATTCGTCAAACGGGGTGGACGGGGGCGACGCGGGTCGCGCAAGATGCCCGAGCTGTGACGGGTATTGACTCGCGGTATCACCGGTGAAATCGCGAGATTCCATGTCTTATCGGCCACGCCCGTTTGGGAGTTACCGGGCGGCGCGAGATGCACATGGCTTCCACGGCATCGTGTTCCCGACGCGTGGCGGGGCGTTATGTCTCAGTGCAGGGTTTTGACAGTCCGCGATGGTTGCCATTCATCGCCGCCGGAGGAAACCCGATGTGCATTTGCCTGAGGGCGATGGCCTAATCGATTTCCACCTTGATCCATGATTCGGAAACAGTTGCGACAAAGCTGTGCGATCCCAACGCGTTCGTTGTACGAACGCGTTTCATCCCTTACTCTCGCATTCTCACCCCAGTTCTGACTCGGAGGAATACCACTATGCGTTACTCTCGTTCCGGCTCGGCAGGTACGGCGTTTTCTTGGTTTGTCGGCGTGTGCTGCGCCGTCGCGACGCTGACCGGCTGTGGCGATTCGTCGAAGACCGACTCCGGCGCCGCAACCGGCGGCGGTGCATCCGCGGGCGGTTCCACCAAGCTGTCGGTCGGCTTCTCGCAGATCGGCGCCGAAAGCGCCTGGCGCGTCGCCAACAGCAAGTCCATTCAGGACGAAGCCACCAAGCGCGGCATCGACCTGAAGTTCTCTGACGCCCAGCAGAAGCAGGAGAATCAGATCCGCGCGCTGCGCAACTTCATCAGCCAGAAGGTGGACGTGATCGCCTTCTCGCCGGTCGTGACGACCGGCTGGGAACCGGTGCTGAAGGAAATCAAGGACGCGGGTATCCCGGTCGTGCTGACCGACCGCGCCGTCGAGACGAAGGACGACTCGCTCTACACGACGTTCATCGGCGCCGACTTCGTTGAAGAAGGCCGTCGCGCAGGTCGCTACCTCGCCGAGGCGACGGGCGGTAAGGCGGTGATTGTCGAGTTGCAGGGCACGCCGGGCGCGGCTCCCGCGATCGATCGCAAGAAGGGCTTTGAAGAGATCATCGCCCAGCACCCGGACATGAAGATCATCAAGTCGCAGACGGGCGACTTCCAGCGCGCCAAGGGCCGCGAGGTCATGGAAGCGTTCCTCAAGAGCCCGGAAGCCGGCACGATCACCGCGCTCTACGCCCACAACGACGACATGGCCCTGGGCGCGATCCAGGCCATCGAAGCCGCGGGCAAGAAGCCCGGCGTGGACATCAAGATCGTCTCGGTCGACGGCATCAAGGACGCGTTCCAGGCGATGGTCGACGGCAAGCTGAACTGCACCGTCGAATGCAACCCGCTGCTCGGGCCCCAGCTCTTCGACATCGTCGAGAAGATCAAGAAGGGCGAGAAAGTCGAGAAGCGCGTCGTCGTCGAAGAAGGCGTCTTCCCGCAGGAGAAAGCCAAGGACGCATTGCCGACTCGTCAGTACTGATGCGCAGCATCCGCAATTGATGCGCAGCATCCACCGCGACACAAAGGGACACGAAGCGCGACTCACTTGCACTTCGTGTCCCTTTGTCCATCGTGAGGCCGAGCCTTTTTGGTTTCACCGAACATGACTTCAACACTCGACTACGCAGGCACGCCAGCCGACGGAAACGTCGTGCTGAAGACCCGCGGCATCACCAAGCGCTTCGCCGGCGTGACCGCGCTCGACGGCGTGGATTTCACGCTCCGGCGCGGCGAAATCCACGCCCTCATGGGCGAGAACGGCGCGGGCAAGAGCACGCTGATCAAGGTCATCAACGGCGTCTATCGCCACGAGGCCGGACAACTGCTGCTGAACGACCGCGAGGTTCGCCCGGCCACGCCGCTCGATGCCGAGAACCTCGGCATCCGCACCGTGCACCAGGAAGTGAACCTCGTCCCGCAGCGCAGCGTGATGGAGAACCTCTCCGTCGGCCACCTGCCGACAAACTTCGGCTTCATCCGCTGGGGCGAAGTCAAACGCCGCGCCAAGGCCGCCCTGGCGCGGCTCGGCGTTGACATCGACGTCACGCGTCCGCTGGGCAACTACTCTGTCGCGATCCGTCAACTCGTCGCGATCGCCCGAGCGATCGGCGAGCCGGGCCGTGAAGGCGAGAAGACGTCGGTGCTGATCCTCGACGAGCCGACCAGCAGCCTCGACGGCGGCGAAGTCGATCGTCTCATCGAGATCCTTCAGGGCCTGAAGCGCGAAGGGCTCGGCATCGTGTTCGTCTCGCACTTCCTCGATGAAGTCTATCGGGTGAGCGATCGCATCACCGTGTTGCGCAACGGCAAACTGGTGGGCGAATACACGACGCCGGAACTGCCGAAATTCAAACTCGTGGCCGCGATGCTCGGGAAGGAATTGCAGGAAGGCCGAGCCGAAGTGGCCGCCCACATGGGCTCGATGAGCGGCGGCGGCGACGCGTCGAAAGTGTCCGTTCGCGTGAGCGGCCTGGCTCGCAAGGGCGTGATGGGGCCGGTCGCGTTCGATGTGCCGGTCGGCCAGACCGTCGGCCTCGCGGGCCTGCTCGGCTCGGGCCGCAGCGAGACCGCTCGGCTCTGCTTCGGCGCCGACAAGGCCGACCGCGGAACGATCGAAGTGAACGGCCAGCAGGTGCCGCTGCCGCGCTCGCCGCGTCAGGCGATGTGCCGGCTGGGGTTCGCGCTTTCGACCGAAGACCGCAAGACCGACGGCATCTTCCCGAACTTGTCCGTCCGCGAGAACATCGCGATCGCGCTCCAGAGCAAGCTCGGCTTCCTCAAGCCGATCTCGCGCGCGAAGCAGCACGCGATGGCCGAGCAGTATCGGAAGGAACTGGGGATCAAGACGCCGCACGTCGAACAGCCGATCCGGCTGCTGTCGGGCGGCAACCAGCAGAAGTGCCTGATCGGCCGCTGGCTCGCGACCGAGCCGCGGCTGCTGATTCTCGATGAGCCGACGCGTGGCATTGACGTCGGCGCGAAGGCGGACGTCGAGCGGCTCGTGCGACAACTTTGCACGACGGGCGCGTCGGTGGTGTTCATCAGTTCGGAATTGAAGGAGGTCGTCGACGTGTCCGACCGTGTGATTGTGCTCCGCGACCGCGAACAGGTGGCGAAGCTCGAAGGCAAAGACATCAGCGAGCCGGCCGTCATGCGGCTGATCTCCGGACCGGCCGGCTCATCGGCCAGCGAAGGAGCGGCCAATGTCTGACACGCTCAAACGCATCCTCTGGACGCTCGGGCCGCTGGTGCTGCTGCTGATCCTGGATACCTGGCTCATCCCCGGCTTCTGGAAGATGCAGTCGCGCGACGGCCGACTCGTCGGCATTCCGATCGACATCCTCTTCTACGGCTCGCGCGTGATGCTGCTGTCGATCGGCATGACGCTGGTGATCGCGACGAACGGCGTCGACCTGTCCGTCGGCAGCGTGATGGCGATGGCGGCGGCCGTGGCGACGGTGATGGCCAACGCGGGCACGCCGATCCCGGTGGCCGTGCTCGTGGCGATCGTCGTGGCGATCGTGGCAGGGGCGTTCAACGAGGCGCTCGTTGCCTTCTTCGGCGTGCAGCCGATCGTGGCGACGCTGGTGCTGATGGTGTCGGGCCGCGGCATCGCGCAGATCATCGCCAAGCAGCCCATCCTGAACTTTGAAGGCAACGGCCTGGGCCTGAAGTGGTTCGGCGGTACGATCGCGGGCCTGCCCACGCCAATCATTCTCGTGGCGATCATGCTGGTGCTCGTCTGGCTGCTGACGCGACGAACCGCGCTGGGCCTGATGATCGAAGCGATCGGTGACTCGCCGAAGGCCGCCCGCATGGTCGGCCTGCCGGTGCGTATCGTGATCGGTCTGACCTACGTCATCGTCGGCATCTGCGCAGCGCTGGCCGGCATGGTGGATTCGGCGCTCGTGACGGCAGCCGACTCGTACAACAGCGGCTTGTACATGGAACTGGACGCGATCCTCTCGGTCGTCATCGGCGGCACGCTGCTGACGGGCGGCCGATTCTATCTGGTCGGTTCGCTGCTCGGGGCGCTGCTGATCCAGACGCTGACGACGACGTTGCTGCTGAAGGACGTCAGCCCCAATCTGCTGACGCTGCCGAAGGCGATCCTGGTTGTGGTGGTGTGTCTGCTCCAGTCGCCGATCTTCCGGCGCAGCTGAATCGAGTGTGGGCGACCGTCTCGGGCGGAGCATCGAGGAGGGTCGCAGCGTGATCAAGGCAATTTTCAAACGTGAAGACTACATCCCGCCGATTATGGCGCTGCTCATCGCGGGCATCGTGCTGACGATCGGCACGATGCGCTACACCGGTTTCGGCACGTCGTACGCGCTGCTGAACCTCGTGCTGGCGTTCGCATGGCTGGGCATCGCGGCGGCGGGCATGACGTTCGTGATCCTCTCGGGCGGGATCGACCTGTCGGCCGGCTCGATGATCGCGTTCACATCGGTGTTCGTCGCGGTGCTTGTCGAGCGGTGGGGCGTGCCGCCGGCGCTGGCGATCGTCATCGGCGGCCTCACCGGCGCGCTGGCCGGCGCGGCGATGGGCTCGCTCATCCACTTCTATCAGTTGCCCGCGTTCATGGTGACGCTCGGCGGACTGTTCCTTTTCCGATCGCTGGCGTTTGCGCTGTCGGAATGGACCGACCCGCAGCACGTCGCCAACCAGATCCAGATCGTCAACCAGCAGATCACGCACTGGAACGACATCAGCATCAGCTTCGGCCGCGGCAACGGCCGGCTTTCGCTTCAGGCGATGGTGATGATCGTGGTGTTCGTGGTGGCCGGCGTGGTGGCGCACTTCACGCGGTTCGGCCGAAACGTCTACGCGATCGGCGGCGACGAACAGGCCGCCAAGCTGATGGGCGTGCCGATCGGTCGCACGAAGATTCTGATCTACGCGCTGTCGGGCTTCTGCTCGGCGATCGCGGGCGTGATGTCGATGTTGAACAAAAGCAGCGGCAACCCGGCCGAGTTCGTGGGCGCGGAACTGGACGTGATCACGGCCGTCGTGCTTGGCGGCACGCTCCTGACCGGCGGCAGCGGCTACATCTTCGGCACGATCTGTGGCGTCTTTGTGATCGGGCTGATCCAGAACCTGATCGACTACGAAGGTCTGCTGGGCGCCTGGCCGCGCATCATCATGGGCGCGATGCTGCTGGCGGCGATTTTGTCGCAGCGTGCGCTCAGCAAGCTGACCGGTGGACGAACGACCGCCCACGCCTAGCCCCACCGGCATGTGTAGCCGGCCCGCAGGCGGGCCGGTTCCGAAGCGATGAACTTACCCAAGGGCCACGCGTCCGAGCGCGTGGCCCTTTCGTTTTCCGCCTGCTTTCCCGCGTGTCGCGACAGAAAGACATCAGGCATTCGATATTCGTGTGGAAAACAAATTGGAAAAACTAGGAAATCGCAAGGTGCGTGGTAGGCTTCGGGTATTCGCTTGAGAAACCCGATGCGTCGTCCCAGCCATCCCTCGCCGTTGCGACGGCACGTGATCCTTGCCCTCGCCGCCGGCTTGGCGGTGACCTCGTCCGCCCGCGCGGTCGACAACGTCAACGGCGGCACGCTTTTCACCCTCACTGGCGCCTCCACCACGCCCAACGGCGCGTGGTGCTGGTTCCAGGATGAACGCGCCATCATCGACCGCACCAACCCGTCGAACCCGCGCCTGCTCCTCAGTTCCGTCTCGGCCGGTACCGGCGCGGAAGCAGGCGACATCGACCTGCTCTGGCGCGACCTCGGCACGGGCACGCGAGGCGAATTCGAACTCGCGAATCAGCTTGAGCAGGACGACCACGACTCGGCCGCACTGTTTCAACGCCCCGATGGGCGGTACCTCGCGATGTACTCCAAGCACGGCAGCGACGTGTACACGCGCTTTCGTATCTCGACGAACCCGAACGACCCGACCAGCTGGGGCGCCGAGCAGACCATCACGCACCCGGCCGGCGCGACGTACAACAACATCTATAACCTGAGCGCCGACCGCGGCGGGCTCGGGCGGATGTACGACTTCTCCCGCATCGACGGCTACGACCCGTACATCATGACGTCGACCGACAACGGCTCGACCTGGACCCGCTCGGGACAGTTGCTGACCGAAGGCACGTCGAGCGACCGCCCGTACGTGCGTTACGTCGGCGATGGCAAGAGCAAGGTATGGGTGCTCAGCACCGATCGTCACCCGCGCGACTTCGCCAACAACCTGTACATCGGCTACGTATCCGACGGCAAGCTCTACAACTCGGCCGGCACGGTCGTCGACAGCAACTCGTTCGACGCGACGGCGCCCGCGCCGAGTTCGCTCACGCGGCTCTTTGCGAACGGCTCGACGTTCAACGGCACGACGATGTACCGCGCCTGGGGCACGAGCATCGAACTCGACAAGGCCAAGAACCCCGTCGCAATCTTCACGGCCCGCGCGAACGACAGCGACCTCGATCACCGCTTCCTCTACGCCCGCTTCGACGGCGTCGAATGGCGCGTGCACGAGATGGCCAAGGCGGGTGGGTACTTGTACGCGTCGGAGAACGACTACACCGGCCTGGCGTCGATCGATCCGGAGAACCCGAACGTCGTCTACATCTCGAGCAACACCGACCCGCGCAGCGGCACGACGACCGGCAAGTACGAAATCTACCGCGGCTTCACCGCCGACTTCGGCGAGACGTTCTCGTGGTCGGCCGTCACCGAGAACTCGACCGTCGACAACATCCGCCCGCTCGTGCCGAGCTGGGACGGCAACAACAAGGCGCTCGTCTGGATGCGCGGCACGTACAGCAGCTACACGAACTGGGCGACGCAGGTCGTCGGCATCACGACGACGCCGAACCCGCAGAAGGCGCAGCTCTGGCGCGGCACGAACGCGGCTCAGCCTACGCACTGGGATGCCAACACGACCGCCAACTGGGACAGCGGCGGCGGTCTGACGAACACCTACAGCAACGGCGACGAAGTCGCCTTCGACGACTCGGCCGCCAGCTTCACGGTCAACATCGCATCGACCGTCTCGCCTATGGCGACGGCGTTTCATAACACGACCAGCAACTACACGGTCACGGGCGCAGGTATCGCTGGCCCGGGCGAACTGCGCGTCATGGGAGGCGGCAAAGTCACGCTCGCGAACACGGCCAACACCTTCACCGGCGAAACGAAGATCGGCAACGGCACGCTGGCCCTCTCGGGCGGCGCGACGCTCGCGAGCACGTCGCACATCCGCGTGATGAGCAAGGGCAAGCTTGACGTCTCGGCCACCACCGGCGGCACCTACGCGCTTGCGGGGCGGAAGCTGACCGTCGACGGTGCGGTTGTCGGCAACGTGCGCGCGACGACCGACTCGCAGATCACGCTCAACCCGACGAATGCCGTGCAGGGCGACCTCACGCTGAACGCGTCGAGCGTCACCGGCGCCGGCGGCGTCACCGGCAACCTGTCGGCTGAGGCCGGCGGTGTCATCCGCGTCGGCGGCAACGGCTTCGTGGTCACCACGCAATCGACGCCGGTCACGTACACCGACGCGACCGTCTCGAACACACGTGCCTACGACGCGACGACCTATCCCGGCACAAGCTGGAAGGTCGACTTCGTGTCGCCTGCGACGGGCGACACCACCGACAACAAGTGGGACCACCGCACTCCGTACGCCAACGGCGGAAATATCATCACCTCGAACAACATCGCGTCGCCGAGCGAGGATGCGCCGCTGATCCGCACGACGATCTCGGGCCTGACGCCCGGGGCGACGTATGACGTGCTCGGCTACTTCTGGAACTCGTCCGGCACGAATTGGCGCGTCAAGGCGACGATCGACGCGGCCAAGATCAACAACAACGGCACGCCGACGAACCTCGCGGACGATTATTTGCCGACGGACGCGTCGGTCGCATTTGCTGCAAACGCTGTCACCGGCTGGACCAACGCGCCGGCCGTCGCCACCGGTCTCGACAGCGGCGATAACGTTGGCGCTACGTACACCGGCGGCGGCACGGTGGGTGGCGGCACGGCATCGTGGACCAGCGGCGCCGCGCAAGGCTACTTCACGAGCAACGTGCTCGTCGGCGAAGGCAACCGCGCGCTGTACCAGGCGAGCCTTGGCAGCGCCACGGCCGACGCCAGCGGGCAGGTCGTCGTCTATGTCGACGACAACGCACTCGGCGGCCAGCCCAACCGCACGTGGTACGACGGCGTCGGGGTGCGCCAGACCGTGACCGCGCCCGCACCGGGCGTGATCGACTTCAACGTCGGCGGCGCGTTCACGATGGCGGCCGGCTCGACGCTCGAACTCGACGTCTACGGCACGCAAACTTACGACCGCCTCGTGGCCGGCGGTGTCGCGACGCTTGCAGGTGAGTTGTCGATCAACTTGACGGATTCATCGAAGCTCGCGCTCGGCGACGCGATGCGCCTGCTCACCGCGCCGTCGGTGGCTGGCCACTTCGACACGATCGATAACGTGCAGTTCGCGGCAGGCAAGGCGCTGGCGGTCACGTACGCCGCGAACGGCGTCGACCTCACGATCGCCCGGCCCGGCGACACGAACCTGGATGCGACCGTCAACTTCACCGACTTGCTGACGCTTGCCGCCAGCTACGGCACGCCCAGCGGCGGAACGTGGGCCACCGGCGACTTCAACGGCGACGGCGTGACGAACTTCACCGACCTGCTGACCTTGGCCTCGGCCTACGGTACGCCGGTGAACGCGAGCTTCGCGAGCGACTGGGCACTAGCGCAGTCGCTGGTCCCCGAACCGGCAACGCTCGGTATGGCGTTTGCTTCAATGGCGATGATGGGGCGACGTGTACGCCGGGAAAGACAGAATGGTTGCAGATAAGAGGCCGATGGACGCAGATAGAGGATCAGGAGTCGACATCGGACACCAAACGGACGTGAGGCAGCGCAATGCTCGGTCCGGTCGGTGAAATCGGTGACTTGTCTTTTATCTGCGTCTCCTCCGCGTCCCATCTGCGGCCGCTCTTCGCTTCAATCTTTCAACGGTTCCTGGATCACCTGCCAGCCTTCGACCGGTTCGAGCTTGAAGTCTTCGGGTGTGACCGGCTCGTTGAGGCGCAGATTCCTCAACGTTGTCGCGCGGATGGTCGTGCCGTCCTTGTCGAGCGTCTGGATCACCACCGGCATCTTCAACTTCGGGTCGATCCAGATCGTGATCGACTCCATCTGCCCGGCCAGGCGGGTGTCTTTACGCGGACGCAGTTCAACCACCAGGTGGCCCGGCATCGTCTTGCCGGTGAGCGTCTGCGTCTCCGGCGGAAGGGCGTTCACCTCGAACTGGCGATGCACTTCCTCGGGAGATTGGCCGATCGGAATCGGGAAGGGGCCTGAGCCGAGCTTGAGGATGTCGGTGGTGTCGCCCGGCTTGCGGATTCTGGCGGTGCGTTTCGGTCTTGGCTTGGTACGAGCGGTCGATGAGCCAGTCACCGTCGAGCAGGTACTGCACGCGCTCGGGCGACTTCTGGTCGGGCGTGTCGGCCCGGATGATCGAGTCGAAATCGACACGAATTGTCGTGCCGCCGGCGTCGCGCGAGAGGAGCATCTTGCCCAGCCGTGTCGTGACCGAACCGGCGGCCACGTCCTGATCGGCCAGCGACGTGTCGCATCGCAGCGATGTCAGCGTGCGGCCCCGCTCGTCGAGTGCGGCGAGGATCTGGTCGATGGTCGAATCGGCGGTCAACTCGCCCGGGGCTACAGCGACCGTCGCGGGCGCCGGCTGGGACGTCTGCGCGTGCGTGCAGGAAACGAGTGACAAAACGGCGATTGGCAGGGCGGCGAGTGGAGTTCGCATGGTGAGTCGATGAGTCACGGTCGACGAGCATATGCCGTCATGCTGAGCGAAGCGAAGCATCTGGCGCCGTGCAAACGTCGTGCGACTGCGATAGGCGCCAGATCCTTCGCTTCGCTCACGATGACGAAGGTCATCTGTTCTAGTTCAGACACGCCGAACGGGTCGTTCGATAGTCGACCGCAGCAGGGCAAGCAAATCGTGCAGGGTCGGCACCGTCCGCCACGGCTTGGCCTCGAACGGTTTCGATTCGTTGTGGCTGATCCACACGGTCGGCGTGCCCGCGGCGTTGCCGGCTTCAATGTCGTGGCAGCCGTCGCCGACCATCCACGCTTCGGCCGGCGCGACGTCGAGCTGTTCGCACGCCCGCAGGATCGGGGCCGGGTGCGGCTTGGTCGGCTCGAAGTCGCGGGTGAGGATGAATTCGAAATCGAGCGCGTGACGCGCAAGAACGGTCCTCACGCTGGTCGCGCTGTTGCGGGTAATGAGCGCGGTGCGAATGCCGTGGGAACGCAGCCACGTGAGCACGTCATGGCAACCGTCGTTCAGTTCGCTTTCGACCGCCGCCCGCGACTCGTGCCGATCGAGAATCTGCTTGCACGCGGAGAGGCGAGGTTCATTCATTGCCCGCAGCGCTTCGAGGATGGGTCCGGTGATCTGCATCTCGGCGCGGATACCGTCGAAATCAAGACAAGGCCGCGTCAATGTGCCGTCCATGTCGAGCAGCACGGCACGCAGCCGCGGGATGGAGTGTGTATCGCGAAGGTGCATCGGCGCCGCGATGGTACGCGACGATTCGCGGTCAGTCGCCTACGCTTGGTGTTGAGTTGTTGTCGCAGCGGTGCGACATCGCGATTGCTTGCAGGGTGATAGCGCTTCGCGATACTCGCGCGGGCCGATGTGAATGAGTTGAACGATCGACCAATGCCAGCTGAGCGACACGACATTTTCGAGGCCGACGATCCTGATGCACTTGTCGACCGCGCGGCCAGGCTGCTGGACGCCGGCGGGATCGTCGTGCTGCCGACCGAAACCGTCTACGGCGCGGCCGGTCGGCTCGATCGGCCAGAGGCGGTCGCCCGATTGAAAGCGCTGCGCGGCACCGCGACAGGGCCATTCACGATTCACGTAGCCGATGCGTCGTCGTCCCATCGATATCTCGATCCGCTCGACGGCTTGGCCAGGCGGATGACGCGCAAGCTCTGGCCCGGTCCGGTGGCGCTGGTGTTTGATGTCGAATCGAAGCGTCGCGCGGAGGTCGCCGCCGGCGTGAAGTTGCCTGAATCCGATCTCTATGCGGCCGACGGTTCGATCACGCTGCGCTGCCCGGATCACTTCGTTGCGACGAACGTGCTGAAGCAGGTGAACGGGCCGGTCGCGCTGACGAAGATCGCGGTGGCGTCGGCGGACGAGCCGTTCTCGCAGCAGCGCGTCGGCGAACTCGACGGCCAGGTCGATCTGATCCTCGATGCCGGGCCGACGCGCTACAGCAAGGCCTCGACGATCGTGCGCGTGCATGGCGATCAATACACCGTCGTTCGCGCCGGCGTGTATGATGCCCGGATCATCGAACGACAACTCAAGACAACCATCCTGTTCGTGTGCAGCGGCAACACCTGCCGCAGCCCGATGGCCGCGGCGATCGCTCGGAAGCTGATCGCCGAGCGTTTGGGCGTGCCGCAGGACGAGATCGAAACGCACGGCTACAACGTGCTCAGCGCCGGCACCTTCGCGATGCCGGGCCTGCGCGCCACGCCGCAAGGTGTCGAGGCGGTGGCCGCGCTGGGCGCCGATCTGAAATCGCACCGCAGCCGGCCCGTCGTGCCGGAACTGGCCCATCAGGCCGACCACATCTTTGTTATGGGGCGTGCGCACGGTCAGGGCGTGGCGGCCATTGCGCCGGCGGTGGCGTCGCGGGTTCAGATGCTCGACCCGGAAGGTGACGTCGAAGACCCGATCGGCGGCGATTTGTCGCTGTATTCAGAACTGGCCAGGCGGTTTGTCGATTTGATAAAGCAGCGCCTGAATGAGACGATTTTCGCAGACCTGCCTTCGACCCCGAAGGCCGATCCGCCCGGCCGGCAGGAGACGAGTGCACCATGAAGATCGTGATCGCCTGTGATCACCGCGGCTACGAGCAGAAGCGGCGACTGATCCCGATGCTCAAAGACCTCGGTCACGACGTGGCCGACATGGGGTGCAATTCGTCTACGTCGGTCGACTACCCCGACCTCGCCGCCCCGGCCGCGCAGGCCGTCGCGCTCGGTGAGGCCGACCTCGGCGTGCTGCTCGACAACAGCGGCATCGGCATGTCGATCGTCGCCAACAAGGTGCCCGGCTGCCGGGCCGCGCTGGTGCTCGACGACGTCGCCGCCAAGCTCGCCCGCGAGGCCAACCACTGCAACGTGCTCTGCCTCGCGACGGATCTGCTGAGCGAAATGCAGATGGACCGCATCGTCAAGATCTTCCTCAAGACCGAACTCGGCGGCGGCCGGCACGAACGCCGGGTGAAGAAGGTCATCGAGCTGGACAAGCAACTGCGGGGGGCGAAGTGAATTTTCACTCTCGCTGAAGTGGCCGTTGATGAGACTGAGAGATGAAGTGCGGGAACCTGTGGCCGATGTCACCGAACGACACCGATGACTTCTCTTTGTGCGGAACCGTGGAGATTATCCACGTGAGAGCGACGAGCAAAAAGCATGTCGGGAGGAACTTGCGTGGCACGGGCGTCCCGCCCGTGCCACGAACATTGAACCGCGACAACGCGGTACAGCCGCAGGTCTTCAGTACATTCCAGTTTGAACGCGGTCACGCCTGCCCGCTGAGCGCAGCGCGGTTGGCAAGGGCTCGGCGCACTTCGTCGAGCAGTTGTTCGACGCGGAACGGCTTGAACATCACCGCGTGCAAGCCTTCCTGGCTGGCCCGGACGATGCAGTGGCTGGGGTCGTAGCCGAAGCCGGTCATCAGCACCACGGGCGGCGGGTTCGGCTTCGTGCGCGAGGCGGCGAACACCTCGTAGCCGGTGCCGTCGGGCATCTTGATGTCGGACAGGATCAGGTCGAACTCGGCCGAGCCGATCGCCTTCACGGCCTCGGCAACGCCAGCACACACCGTCACGTCCGCCTGGTACTTCCGCAGAACGTCGGCGATCGTCTGTCGGATGTTCGGCTCGTCGTCGACGATGAGCACCCGCGCCTCGGCGATCACCGGATCGACCGTCGTGGGCTGTTCGAGTTCCTTCGCGCCGAGGATCGTCGCATTCGGAACGGCCGCCTGACGGAGGCTGGTGCGGATGGTGTCGAGGTTGGTCAGGATCGTCTGGAGCCGCTTGGTGAGTTCATCGTTCTGGATGAAGTCTTCCATCATGCTGGTGACGTCCAGCGCGATGTCGTTGAGCGGGCCGGCCAGTTCGGAGGCGACGTTGTCGGCGATCGTGTGGCTGGTCTCGACGCGTTCCTTCACCATCAGATCGAGCGTGTTGAGCGCCATCGCGACGTAGCGGCCGAAGATTTCGGCGAACTGGCGATCGTCTTCGGTGAATGCGCCACGTTGGCGGCTTTCGACGTTGCAGATGCCGATGACCTTGTCGTTCAGCTTGAGCGGCACGGTGAGGCTGCTCATCGCGTGATCGAGGCCGGGCACGTAGCGCGGGTCGCGTTCGACGTCGGGGCAGATGTAGCTGCGGCCCGACGCGGCGACGTAGCCGCTGATGCCGTTGCCTTCGGACTCGGCGTAAAGCTGCACGTCGAGCGCCTCGCGCGGCAGGCCGGCACTCATGACGATCTCGAGTTCGTTCGTGTGCGGGTTGAGCAGGCGAATCGCGAAGTGATCGAAGTGCATCAACTCGCGCGTGTAGCTGACGATCTTTTCCTCGATCAGCTTGAGACGTTCGCCGACGTTGAGCTTCTTGAATTCATCGGCGTCGAGGCGCATCAGTTCGCGGCCGGCGCGGTCGATGGCGTCGATCTTCTGCTGGAGCTTGCGGGTGTTGGTGGCGTCCCAGGCGACGGCGACGATCTGCACGACCTGCCCGCTCGGCGTCACCACCGGCGACGCGATCAATTCCATGTACTGCTGGTCTTCAACGTTCAGGGCGAATCGGCGGGACTTGGGAGTGGCGGCGGCGAGGAGTTCGGCGGGCGGGATGCGGGAGAAGAATTCGAAGGCTTCCAGGCACGTGCGACGGATGACCTCGTGTACCCGCGCCGGCCAAGCGGCCATCTTTTTGTTCTGCCAGTTACAGCGGCCGCTGCCGTCGACGATACAGACGCCTTCGCCGACCGTGTTCAGGACCAGGTTCGCCTGCTGACTGACAAGGGCTCGTTCGAGTGGAAGGAAATCCTCGGCATCGGAAAAGACGCCGGCGATTTCTCCCGCGTTCTTGCGGAGTTCGACGAGGGCGTCATCAATCGACGATGTCTCGACGACGCTGCATGACTGCTTAAGCAGTTCGATCACGCCCGCGCGCTGTGCGTGGTGACCGGTGAGGACCAAGACTTTGGCGGTCTGGCTCATCAGGAGGAACCTTAGTCCCACACTAACAAAAAGTCGGCTGGAATCTCAATCAATTTGATCGCAAGCGACGGTCTACCATCAACATCGGCATGCCGAACGCCGGTCGTCAGCCCGCGCGATCGACAAAATCCCTCGGGCTTGACGGCATGACGAATTGCTGCCTTCAATAACCAACAGTAGCGCTGAATCGCTTCACGGGCAAGGTTTGCAGGACCGGTATGAACGTGTTCGTCACAGGCGGCAGCGGGTTTGTGGGGCAGTCGGTGATCGACCGGCTCGTGGCGGTGGGACATGAGGTCGTTGCCCTGAAATCGCATCGGCCCATCAATGATCGCGGGGGTAAGGTGCGAACGGTTGAAGCATCGCTGTTCGATGTCGAAGCCTTGACTCGCGCGATGACGGGTTGCGAAGCGACGATTCACCTCGTCGGCATCATCTCGCAGAACCTGTCGAAGGGCGTCACGTTCGAGCGGATGCACGTCGAGGCGACGCGGGCGGTCGTCTCGGCGTGCGAGATCGCCAAGGTCAGGCGCTACGTTCACATGAGTGCGCTCGGCGCTCGACCCGACGCGCCGGCCGAATATCACCGGACCAAGGCGCGGGCTGAGGCGATCGTGCGGCAGAGCCATCTCGACTGGACGATCCTGCGTCCGAGCATGATCCACGGCCCGCGCGGCGACTTCACGAAAATGCTCGTCGGCTGGGCGCGGAAACAGAAGGCACCATGGCTGTTCATGCCGTACTTCGGACGCGGGATTCTGGGCTTCGGCGGGGCAGGGAAATTGCAGCCGATCTTCGTGGAGGACGTGGCGACAGCGTTCGTGCGTGCGCTGGATCGTCCACAAACGATCCACAACACCTACGATCTTGCCGGTTCTGATGTAGTGACGTGGCCTCAGCTATACGACATCGCCGCGCGGGTGATCGTCGGCAAGCGCCGAGCGGTATGGCCCATCCCCGCGTGGTACGGTCGGGTGCTCACGAGCATCGTCCCGGAGAAAGGGCTGATGGGCGTGAATCGCGATCAGGTCGAGATGAGCCAGGAAGACAACACGGCGGACATCGCAGCCTTCAGACGCGACTTCGAGATCGAACCGCAGGGTTTTGAACGATCGTTTCGTGGTTACGCGGAGCAGGTCTAGCGATCAGCAAACGAAGAAGCCCCACATGCATGGTGGGGCTTCTTCGTTTAGTCCGGCGATTCATCTCACGCCGACTTGCGCTTCGGGGGCGTTTGCGGTTCGATCGTGTCGCGGAGGCGCTTCAGCGTCTCGTGTTCGATCTGGCGGACGCGTTCGCGCGTGAGCCCGATCTTTTCGCCGATTTGCTTCAGCGTGAGCGGATCTTCGCCATCGAGGCCGTAGCGGAGCTTCAGGATGGTCGACGCCCGCATGTCGATGTCGTCGAGCACGGTTTCGAGCTTCGTCAGGTCGTCGGCGTGGCTGACGATGTCGTCCGGCGTGATGCCGTTGGGGTCGGCCACGACGCCTTCGATCGTCATCTCGTCGCCGTCGCTGCCGCCGCCGCCGAACTGGGTCGGGCTGTTGAAGGCCTTAACGGCCTTCTTGATGATCTTCACCTTCTTCGGCGCCACCTGCATGTGCTCGGCCAGTTCATCCGTGTTCGGCAGCCGGCCCAGCTTGTCTTCGAGCGCCCGCGTGCTCATGCGGAAGCGGGTCATCAGTTCGACCATGTAGGCGGGGATGTGGATCGGCTGCACCGCGTTGATGAGCGCTCGCTTGATCGCCTGCTTGATCCACCAGCTCGCGTACGTGCTGAAGCGGGCGCCGTTCTCCGGGTCGAACCCTTCGACGGCCTTCAGCAGACCGATGTTGCCTTCTTCAATCAAATCCATCAGCGTCATACCGCGATTGACGTAATGCTTAGCGATGTTGACGACGAGGCGCAGGTTCGCGCGGACCATGCGCTCGCGGGCCGCGCCGTCGGAGTGATGAATGATCCGGCGGGCGAGGTCCTTTTCTTCCTGTGCGGTGAGCAGGCCCACCTCGTTGATCTGGCGGAGGTAAATCTGAAGCGGACTCTGGACGGCGGTCGATGCCATGCGATCTTCTCCCTCGTGTCCCATGTGTGTGGGGCAGATCGCGAACTGCGACCGTCTCACACACTGCTTCCATCGACCTGCTGAGATCACGTGTTTGCCGCCGGGCCACGTGAAACGGTTCCGATAAAGCCCGCGACCCCGGAATTGGGGTTGCGCCTCGTGCCCAGACCGCACAAACGTCCCCGCCTGCCCGGCCGACACCTCGGGCAGGGCGTCGCAGGGGTGTGATTTTCATCGATTCGTGTGCTGGCGGGCGTTACGCTTTCGCGGTTGTTTGTGGGGTTCACGTCTCTTTCAGGGAATCGTTCGATGGAGGTTCACGTCATGCGTTCCGCCCGATTCGCAGTGGCCGTTCTGAGTGTGAGTGCGTTGGCCGTGGTGGCATTCGCCGCTCCGACGACCAAGCCGGCCAAGGCGCCGCGCCTGGTGCAGCCATGGTCGAAGGTGGCCGACCTGAGCGACGAGCAGAAGACGCAACTCGCCGCGATCCACGAGGAGATCACCGGCAAGATCAATGCCCTCAAGCAAGAAGAAGAGACGCGTTGCAACGCGGTGCTGACGGAAGAGCAGCGGAAGAAGCTTGACGCGACGCTGTCCGAAGAAGCCGCCGCGAAGAAGGTGCAGGCCGCCGACCGTCGCAAGGCCGCGAAGGACGCCGCGAGCAAGCCGGTGGATTGAGCGTCGAGAAGCCCGAAGTTCGACGTCCGCATGTTGAAGTAAAGCGCGATCCACTTCGGCATTCGGACTTCGAACTTCGGCAATAAGTTCCATGTCCCGCCGAGAACGTATCGGCAAGCAATCCGGCTGCGCGGTTCGGGTGTGTCGCATTTGGACCCACGCCCTCCACTCGCTATCGTGGCTCGCCCCGGGTGGCTTGGGCTCGGGTTCCTCATGCTTCGACTCGCGCCGCTCATCCTCCGCAACGTGCTGCGCAACCGCCGGCGCAGTTTGCTCACGCTGGCCAGCACGGCCGTCTCGCTCGGACTGCTCACGCTGCTGGTCGCGCTCATCCAGAGTTTCTTCTACGGCGAAGACAACTCGCCCGAAGAAGCCCGCCGCGTGATCTGCCGGCATCGCGTGTCACTCACGCAGGCGTTGCCTGCAAGCCATCAGCAGCGCATCAACGCTATCCCTGGCGTGCTGAAGTCGTCGGCTTGGACGTGGTTTCAGGGCAAGTACATCGACGAGAAGAACTTTTTCGCGCGATTTGCTGCTGATCCGGACACGATCTTCGAGATTCATCCGGACTGGGTGTTGCCCAAAGACCAGCTCGACGCCTTCAAGGCCGGCCGGGCGAGCTGCGCCGTCGGTGAGAAGATCGCCCGGCAGTTCAACTTCAAGGTGGGCGATCGCCTGACGATCACCGGCGACATCTATCCCGTCACGCTCGAACTGACGATCGCCGGCATCTTCAAGCACCCGCAAAACACCGAATGCCTGGTGTTCCATCGCGAATACCTCACCGAACTGCTGCCCAAGACGGACAAAGGGCGCGACATGGTGGGCACGTACATCATGCTGGCCGATACGCCCGACGCCGTGCCGCGCATCAGCAAGGCGATCGACGCGATGTTCGAGGACACGCCGTACCCGACGCGCACTGAAAGCGTGAAGGAGTTCGGCCGATCGTTCCTGGCGTTCCTGGGCAACGTGAAGATGTTCCTGACCGCCATCTGCGGCGCGGTGACGTTCACAATCCTGCTCGTGAGTGCGAACACGGTCGCGATGAGCGTGCGCGAGCGCACGCGCGAGATGGCGATCCTCCGCACGCTGGGCTACGCGCCGCAGGAAATCCTGCAACTCGTGCTGGGCGAAGCGGTGCTGATCAGCGTCGTCGGCGGCGTGATCGGGCTGGGCCTTGGCAAGCTGTTGACCGGCGGCATCGAAGCGGCCGGCGGGTTCGGCTTCCAGGGCTTGAAGTGGCAGGCGGCGCTGCTGGTGCTCGTGATGGCCGGGCTGATCGGCCTGCTGGCGTCGCTCGTGCCTGCGATCATTGCGTCGCGAAAGAACGTGGTGGAGTCGCTGCGGTTCACCGGCTGAGTGTGAGAGAGTCCATGGGCGTTCCGATCAACTACAACCTCCGCAACCTGGTCGAGCGCAAGGGCACCACGCTGATGACCGCCCTCGGCATCGGCCTGACTGTCGCTGTGCTGGTGACGGCCCTCGCGCTGACGGCCGGGCTCGACAGCGTCTTTGCCAGCACCGGTGACCCGCGCCAGGCGATCGTCCTGCGCAAGGGCGTCGACAGCGAACTCACGTCGACCGTCTCGAACGAGAGCTACAACATCATTCGCAACCTGCCCGGCATCGCCCGCACGTTCGGCACCGGCACGTCGATCGAGACACCGGGCGGCGATCCGATGGTGTCGCCCGAAGGCCTGACCGTCGTCAATCTGCCCAGCGTCGAAGCGCCCGAAGGCATGAACGTCACCGTGCGCGGCATGCAGACCATCGGCCTGTCGATGCGGACCCTCAGCATCCAGCAGGGCCGGATGTTCGAGCCGGGCCGGCGTCAGGTGATCGTCGGCGACTCCATCGCGCGGCGCTATCCCGACGCGCGCATCGGCAAGCAGATTCGCTTCGGCAAGGGCGCGTGGGACGTCGTCGGCGTCTTCCACGCCGGTGACTCGGCCGCCAATAGCGAGATCTGGACCGACCTCGATCAACTCCGCGGCGACTTCGAACAGCAGGGCGGCAGCAGTTCGGTCCTCGTCCGCCTGAACTCGGCAAGCGACCTCGACGCATTCAAGAAGACGATCGAGAACGACCAGCGTCTCAACAGCGCTGCCATGGGCGAGAAAGAGTACTACGCCAAGATGACGATCTCCGGCGCACCGTTACAGGCACTGGGCTTTTCGGTAGCGATCATCATGGCCATCGGCAGCGCATTCGCGGCGACGAACACGATGTACGCGGCCGTCGCGCGGCGGTCACGCGAGATCGGCACGCTCCGCGCGCTCGGTTTCGGCCGATGGGCGATCCTGCGGTCGTTTATGCTCGAATCGATCGCACTCGCACTCATCGGCGGCATTCTCGGCGTGCTGCTGGCACTGCCGCTGAACGGTCTGACGACCGGTGTGGGCAACTTTGCCACGTTCAGCGAGGTCGCCTTCAACTTCAAAGTCGGGCCGGTCGCGATCGCGACGGGGCTGATCTTCGCCGCCCTGATCGGCGCCGTCGGTGGCTTCCTGCCGGCGTGGGCGGCGTCGCGAAAAGGAATTGTGCAGGCGATGCGTGATGCGTAAGCCGGTACAATGACCTGTTCGACCAAATGAACACCGAACTCAGCCAGCTTCGCATCGAAAAGCACCACAAGGCCTCGCGGCACCGTCGGTCGATCTGGCCGTGGTTGCTGGCGGCGGCGCTGCTCGTTGGTGGCGGTGTTGCGCGTGGCAGTGGAAGATGAACGGCTCCGCGGTTGAAGTGAAGACCGTCCGCGTTCGCCTGCCCGACGTCGGCGCGCCGGCGACGGCATCGTCTGACGCCATCGCGCTCGACGCGAACGGTTACGTCGTCGCCGCCCACAAGGTGGAACTGGCGAGCAAAGTCATTGGCCGGGTCGCGTGGGTCGGCGTGGAGATGGGCGACGCCATCAAGGCCGGCCAGGAACTGGTTCGGCTGGAAGACGACGAGTATCGCGCTCGTGTCATGCAGGCCGAGGGACAACTGGCGGCGGCCAAAGCGAAACTGGCGGAACTGGTTGCCGGCGCGCGGACGCAGGAGATCGCCACCGCCCAGGCCAAGCTTGACGAAGCCCTCGCCGAGCTGGCCGGCGCACGCGCGATGCCAAACGCCTCCAGGAGATGAGCACCACCGCGTCCCGCAAGGAGATCGACGACGCTGAGACGCTCGTGCAGACCCGTGCCGCCCAGGTCGAGTCGGCCCGCCAGCAACTCGACATGCTCAAGACCGGCACGCGGCCCGAGCAGGTCGACTCGCAACGGGCCGTCGTCCGCCAACTCGAGGGCGTCCTCACGCTGGCGCAGATCGATCTCAAAAACACGGTCATCGTCGCGCCGAACGATGCGACCGTGCTCAGCCGAAACGTTGAAGTCGGCGAGTTCGTCACCAACGGCTTCGTGGGCGAGCGCGGCGCGAAAGGCTACGTCGTCTCCATTGCCGATCTGAACGACCTCCGTGTCGACCTCGACATCCCGCAGACCAAGTTCTCGAACATCACGCCCGCGCAGCGCTGCTGGATCACGACGGACACGTATCCGGACCGGCGATACGAAGGCGTGGTCGACCTGATCTCGCCCGAGGCGAATCGCCAGAAGGCCAGTGTGCAGGTGCGCGTGAAGGTGCTCAAGCCCGACGGCCTGCTCCGGCCCGACATGGATGCGAAGGTTTCGTTCATCGCTGCTGCATCAACGACAGGCACGACGACCGTCGAGAAGCCGCTGCCGCGTGTGCCGGGCGCGAGTGTGAGCAATGGAAGCGTGTGGGTCGTGGAGAACGATCGCGCCGTGCGCCGTCGCGTGACGGTGGGAAGAAATCTCGCCGGTGGCGACATCGAAATCCGCGACGGCCTGATGGGGGGCGAAGACCTCGTCGTCGACCCGCCCGCCACGCTCAAAGACGGCGATCGCGTCACCGTGTGGAAGAAGTAGAGGGAATCAACGTGCCCGAACCGATCGTCACAGCCACCCAACTCACCAAGACCTTCGAGCGCGGCCAGGTCGTCGTCACGGCGCTGGAGCAGGTCGATCTCACCGTCAACCGCGGCGAGTTCGTCGCGCTGATGGGGCCGAGCGGTTCGGGCAAGAGCACACTGCTGCACCTGATCGCCGGCATGGACAAACCCACGGCCGGCCGGCTCGAAGTGCTCGGCGAGCATCCGTCCGATCTCGGCGAACACGCGCTCGCCCGCTGGCGAAACAACCACTTGGGTTTCGTCTTCCAGTCGTTCAATCTGATTCCGGTGCTGACGGCGCTAGAGAACGTCGAACTGCCGCTGAAGCTGACGTCGTTGAGCAAGTCCCGCCGGCGCGAGAACGCGAAGACCGCATTGAAACTGGTCGGCTTGGAAGAGCGCCTCGACCACTTCCCGCGTCAGCTTTCGGGAGGACAGGAGCAGCGCGTCGCCATCGCACGGGCGATCGTCACCGATCCGGATATCATTTTGGCCGACGAACCGACGGGAAACCTAGATGCCGCGAGTGCGAAGGACGTCCTGACGCTGTTGCAGCGGCTAAACAAGGAGTTCAACAAGACGATCGTGATGGTCACGCACGACCCGCACAGCGCCGCGGCTGCGTCACGGCTGTTGCATCTGGACAAAGGCAAGTTCGTTGAAGCGGAAGTGCCCGCGAAGGTGTGACCAACCGGCCGATTAGGGTTGGTTTCCGACTGCTGCGCGGTGCAGATCGGGCAAGTCGTACCTACGAAAAAGGCCCTCAACTCCGAAGAGTGAAGGGCCTTTCCAAGAGCGGGTGAAGGGGGTCGAACCCTCGACATTCACGTTGGCAACGTGACGCTCTACCACTGAGCTACACCCGCGTTACGTTTGCGAAGGCAAAGCCTCCACAGGCTCGTGCCTTGCGACATCGAGCGAAGGAGTAAACTTATCACGTTCCCGGTCGGATGCAAGTGGCGCGAAGGGCCGAAGAACTGGCGGTCCGAATTGGCGTCTGCCGGGGTCTTGTGGCGATCCGTTGGTTCGATATACTGCTTCGTTCCAATTTGACCGGACCTGGACGGAGATACCGACATGGCAGTGCGTTTGCGTTTGAAGCGAATGGGACGGACGAACCGAGCGTTCTTCCGTATTCACGTGTGTGACTCGCGGTCGCCCCTGGATGGCCGCGTGATCGAACAGCTGGGCCACTACGACCCGATCGAAAAGGACGAGGCCAAGGCGCTCGTCATCGACATCGAACGCGCCAAGCACTGGCTCGACAAGGGTGCCCAGGCGAGCGAAACCGTCTCCAGCCTTCTGAAGAAGAAGGGTTTGGAGCACAAGGGCTTGAACCTGCCGAAGCCCGGCAAGCCCAAGCCCAAGGCCGAGGAAGCGAAGAAGGAATAAGTCAGTGTGCGGTGGGCAGTGAGCAGTGTGCAGCGAAAGCATTTCCTGCCCACCGTCCACTGTCCATTGCTCACTCGCATGTCCCTTCGCATCGACATCCTCACCCTGTTTCCGGAGATGTTCGGGCCGTTCCTCGGCACGAGTATTCCGAAGCGGGCCGAGGCGAAGGGGCTGGTCGGATATCACCTGCACGACATCCGTGCGGTGGCGACCGACCCGCACAAGAGTGTGGATGACAAACCTTTCGGCGGCGGTCCGGGCATGGTCATGATGGCCCCGATCATCGTCGATGCGGTCGAAAGGGCCGAGGCACAAGACCCTCGCCCGGCGACGCGAATCCTGCTCACCCCGCAGGGCCGCGTGTTCGACCAGTCGGTGGCCCAGGAGCTGTCCGGTAAGGAACGACTGCTGTTCCTGTCCGGCAGGTACGAAGGCCTCGACGAACGTGTAATCGACGAGTTGGCTCCGTTGGAGCTGAGCATCGGCGATTACGTGCTAAGCGGCGGCGAACTGGCGGCGATGGTGATCATCGACGCGGTCGTCCGGCTGCTGCCCGGCGCTTTGGGCGCCGAAACCGGTGCGGAGGATGAAACCTTCGCGGACGGCTTGCTGGAATACCCGCAGTACACGCGCCGCGCGAGTACCGCGGCAAAGCGGTTCCGGACGTGCTCCTCAGCGGTGACCATAAAAAGGTCGCGGCTTGGAGGCAGGAACAGCGAATCAAACGGACGCAAGTGCGTCGACCCGATCTGTGGGCGGCGTACGAACGTCGACAATTAAAGGATGCTGTCGAGTGATCCGACCCGGCCGTTTAGCGTCCGCCCCCAGCGCGGTGCAGAACACGGACAACCGGTCCCGACGAGTTGAAGGAAGTCTGCCATGATCAACCCGCTCATCGAACTCGCCGAGAAGCCGCACCGTAAGGCCGACGCCCCGAAGTGCGCCGTTGGCGACACCGTCGACGTCCACTCCAAGATCATCGAAGGCGACAAGGAGCGCGTGCAGGTCTTCGCCGGCACCGTCATCGCCAAGACGGGTCGCGGCCTGACCGAGATGTTCACCGTCCGCCGCATCGTCATGAACGAAGGCGTCGAGCGTATCTTCCCGGTGCACTCGCCGAACGTCGTCAAGATCGTCGTGAAGCGTTCGGGCGAGAAGCGCCGCGCCAAGCTGCACTACCTCCGCAACCGCGTCGGCAAGAGCACCCGCCTGGCCGAAATCACCCGCAAGGAAAAGACCGAAGCGCCCGCGAATGCCTGAACGCCGCTTGCGGCTTAGCGTCTGCCCAACCAGTAATACGTAGACACCGGACACGGACCCCAATCCGTGTCCGGTTGTCGTTCTATCACGCAATCCCTTGCGTAAGCGCAAAGGTTGGCGGTACGTTTGTAACTCCATGATTGCCCGTTGGCTGAACAAGCTTCTCGGCAAGTCGAGCTCGACGTCGATCGATCCGCTCGGCGACCGCGGCGAGAACGTCGCTGCGAAGGAATTGCGCAACAAGGGCTACCGCATCATTCAGCGCAACTTCGAGTGCAAGTACGGCGAGGTCGACATCATCGCCCGTCACGGCCGCTCGCTGGTGTTCGTTGAGGTGAAGACCCGCAAGGACTCCGACCCCGAGCCGGAAGAGCAGGTCAACCTCGACAAACAGCGTCAGGTCGCGAAGGTGGCCGAGTACTACATGACCCGCTTCGGCACGCCGCCGCCGCCCGTGCGGTTCGACGTCATCAGCATCATCTGGCCGCGCAACCAGAACCCGATCATCCGCCACATCGAAGATGCGTTCGCGAGTCCGCTTGAAGGGAATGTGTGAGGGCGAGTGAGCAGTGGGCAGTACGCTGCGCTGTAGTGGGCAGGGCGAAAGCGTTGGCACAATTGCCTTCCCTGCACACTACCCACCGCACACTGCTCACTAACCCATGATCGACACCCATTGCCATCTCACCGATCCGCGCCTCTCCAGCCAACTCGATGAGGTGCTCGCCCGCGCGCAGCAGGCCGGTGTGATGCGCATTGTCACCATCGGTACTGACCCGCAGGACGCGATCGATGCCATCGAACTCTGCCGGGGTCGGCCGTTTCTTCGTTGCGCGATCGGCGTCCATCCGAACTACTGTCAGAACGTCGAGCTCGACGCGATCGACACGCTCCGCCGGCTCCAGTCCGATCCATCCGTGGTCGCGCTGGGCGAGATGGGCCTGGACTACTTCCACCAGTTCGCGGATCGCGATAGGCAGAAACGCTTCTTCGAGGCACAACTCCAACTCGCGCTGGACGTGAACAAACCCATCGTCATCCACAGCCGTAACGCCATTGATGACACGCTGGCGATCCTCCAGCACTTTCCAGTAAAGGCGTGCGTATTCCACTGCTTCACGGGGACGCCGGACGAAGCGCGGCGCATTATTGAGCAGGGCTACTACCTGGGCTTCACCGGGCCGGTCACATACAAGAAGAACGACGAACTGCGCGCGATCGCGCGAGACGTGCCCAACGACCGCATCGTCGTCGAAACCGACAGCCCGTACCTGTCGCCCGAGCCGGTTCGAAATCAGAAGACCTGCGAGCCCGCGTTCGTCATGCACACGGCGCGGCGCATCGCGGAAGCGAAGGGGCTGCTGCTGACGGAATTTGACGAACTGACAACGCGCAACGCGGAAACGCTTTATGGTTGGCGCGCCGTGTGACCGTCGACGTGTCAAAACGAAAAAGCCCCGGATAGACATCCGGGGCTTTGAATCAACGGCCGCGCCAAACGCTTACGCGCTCATCGAGATCGACTGTTCCATCCGAGCGTCGGGGGCGGGCAGATCGATCGTCTTCGCGACGATGCTCGCGCGGGCCTTGCCGAGTTGCTGCATGAGCAGGGTCCACGTCTCCCGCTGGTAGCGCAGGATCGACAGCGCCTCATCGACGATCTCGGCGTCGTGTTTCAGATTCGCTTCGACGAGCTTGCGGTAGCAGTAAACGTACAGGGCCGAGAGGTTCTTGCAGAGGTCGGGCGCGACGTCGTGCTTCAGGCCCATGTTCATCTCGAGCAGGATCTTCTGGGCGCGCACGAGGCTGTTGTAGCTGCCTTCGTAATCCTTCTTTTGCAGCGCGAGCTTGCCTCGCTCCGAGAAGCTGATCGCGCCGTCGAACAGCATCAGCTGAAGCTGCTCCGGCGTGGCGGTGAGAATCTTAGCCTTGAGGTATTCGTTGGCGGCATTCGAGCTCATGGGCGGCTACCTTCCGTGGTCCTTTCGATCTATCGGTCAGGCGCTCCGCTCCGCGTGCGTCGAACTTGTTCTGGGACGTTGGCTTGCGTGCGATTCGCTCCGTCGTCAGGCGGCCGCGATTGACTTGATCTGGCCCAAGGACGACTGCTGCCCCTGAAGCTTCGCCAGGCTCGACTCCATGTTGGCGAACTGCTTCTCGAGCCGCGCCCGCTTGATGGCCAGCAGGGCGTCGATGTTGTCGATCCGGTCCTGGAATTGCTGGCTGCGCTCGTCGATGTTGTTGCCTTCACGTGTGAGTTGGCCGCTGACCGGGTCGATCAGCCGGTTGATGCGGGTCTCGATCGACGCGCCGATGCCGCCGATCTCGCGGTTGTTGAAAGTCAGCAGCGACTTGCCGGTGAACTGGTTCGACGCCTGCCCAAACTTCCCGCGGGCTGCGCCGCTGATGCCCAGGTTGTACGCCACAGTCGACCCGGCGTAGTCGCTGATGGTCAGCAACTTGCCCTTCGACGTCGTTTTGTCCTTGACGATGATCGCGTTGTTGACCTTATCAAGCGATGCCTCGCCTTTCGTGCCGAGCGCGTCGTTCATCGCTTCGAGCACTTCGCCCATTGTGAGCGCGTCGCCGACGTCGACGTCGACGCCGGTGCCGTCGCGCAGCGTGATGCGGAAGTCCGGCTTGTCGTTGCCGATGCGCTTCTCGATGCCCTGGTTCTGCCGCAGGCGCTGGAGCGAGAAGTCGTCGTCGAGGGTTTCTGCGCCCTGCGTGAACAGCCGCGTGACGGCTTCGGGGTCGTCGCTGAACGCATCCTTGAACTTCTGCTCGTCGAAGGCGATGTGCCCTCCGTCGCCCACGGTGATGCCGACGTCGGCGGCGACACGGTATTTGCCATCCTTGTTCACGACGCCGTTGAGCATCGCGTAGATTTCAGATTCCGTGTCCTGTGCCGCGGACTCGCCCAGCAGGACGCCGCGTTCGTTCGTGGTCTGGTCGAACTTCGTGTACTCCTTCATCTTGTCGACGAGGTCGTTGAAGTTCGTGACGAACGTGTTGGCCGCTTCGACGATGTTGTCGACGTTCTTGGCGATGTTGAGCGTGATCGGCTCTTTCGAAACGCCGGTGAGGTTCAGCGTTACGCCGCGGATCGCGCCGGAGATGGTGTTGCTGCTCGACGTCACCAGCAGCGGCTGCGCCGAGCCGTCTTCGCCGATGAACACGGCCGCGTCCTGCGCTTCGACTAGCGTGCGGGCGCCGAGGTTCGTCGCGCCGTTGTCGAACACCACGCGTCCGGCCCGGCCGGAGTTGTTGGCGGTCAGCGTGAGTCGGTAGGGCGTGTTGCCCGAGCCGTCGTTGATGATGGCCGCGCTCAGGCCCCAGCCCAGCTCGTTGATCTTCTGTGACGCCGTTGTGAGCGTGTCGGCAGCAGTGAATTCGACGGTCTTCTCCCACGAGCCGTCCACCGTCGTGGCGGTCGCGGTGCCCAGGATGTTCAGGCTCTTGGCGGTGGTGCCGTTGCCCGATTCTTCGACCTCGAGCTTACCTGCGGCGCCGCCGGCAGTGTCGGTCAGCAGCAGGCCGTCGCCGTTGGCGTTGATCGAGGCGGTCACTTCCAGGCCCGTCGTCCCATTGATCTTGTCGATCACGTCGCCGACGGTGGTGTCGGTGTCGGCCAGCGTGACGGTGAACTTCTTGCCGTCGCTGTTGGTGATGGCGATCTTGCCCGCCGGAACCCCTTTGCCTCCGTTCAGATCCTTCAGCAGCGTGCCGCGCGTGAACCACGCTTTCTGAAGATTCTTCCCGCGCGCCGATTCGCCCAACTGGAATGAGCCGACGATGCCCAGATCGGCCGCGCTTGTGCCGCTGACTTCCGAAATCGTGAGCCGGCCCGTGGAGTTCGTCGTATCGGTGATCTCGATGCCGTTGCCGCCCGCCTTCAACTGGGCGGTCACGTTCAGCCCGGTCTTGTTGATGCGGTCGATCACGTCCTGCACGGTTTGCGCGCCGGCAAGATTCACGTCGGCCGTCGAGCCGTTGCGGCTCTTGATGCGGAACGTGCCGAGGTCGATACCCTTACCGCCATTGAGCGAGCCGAGCAGCGTCGTGCCCAGTCCCGCCATCACCGCGCGGCCGGTCACGTTGCCGCTGCCGTCCGTCTGATCCAGCCCGAGGTCGGCCAGTGCGGTCGAGTCGTTCAGTGCCGTCAGCACCAGATCGCTCGGCGGCGGGGGGGTGTCCGGGTCGTTGTCGGGATCGGCGTCGTAGGTGCTGTCGTGGATGTACAGGCTCTTCCCGTCGGAGGTGATGCCGGCGTAGAACTTGCCGTTCGACTGGGTCTGCACCGCTTCGACGAACTCTTTCACCGTCTTCACGCCGGCCAGTGAGATGTCGGTCTCGGTGCCGTCGGTCGTCTTCACCTTGAAGTCGGGTTTGGTCGCGTCGGTGTTGAACGCGACGCCGCGGCCGTCGTTGAGCTTCGACAGCGACGTCGAGAACTTGATCAGTTGAATCCGCGTGCCGGTGATCGAGTTGGACGCGGTCGTCTTGACGATGCCGAGGTCTTCCGCCGCGTGACCGTCGGCGACGTCTTCCACGATGAGGTTGTTGTTGGTCCGGCCCGAAGTGTCGGTGAGTTTGAGCTTATCGCCGGAGATTTCGGCGTGGATGCGGACGTCGAGGTTGGAGTTGATCTTCTTGACGACGTCGTTCAGCGTGAGCGCGTCGGTGGTGTCAATGATCGCGCTGTTGCCGCCGCGATCCGTGATGCGGAACTGTCCACGTCGCACGCCGTCGCCGCCGTTGAGGTCGGACAGCTTATTTTCGGTGTTCAGCTCGCCACCGCCGAGTTCGACGGTGAACGTGCCGGCCCCCACCTTAGCGGTGTCCACGTCTTCGAAGCCGGCGCTGACCGCCTGCTGGCTGGTGACGAGCCGGGCGACCGACATGCGATACGAGCCGGCCGTCGCGCCGATCGCAGCGGTGGCCGTGAGCACGCCTTCATCGCTGCTGGTGGCCTTGGCGGCGCGGAAGTTTTGAGTCTTTTTGACGGTCGTGCCGAACAGCCGCAGCGAAGTCAGGCGCACCTGTAGATCGGTCAGCGCGGTCTTCTTGTCGGTCTCGGTCTTGATGCGCGCGTTGAGATCGTTTTTCGGCTTGGCCTCGATCGCCATCAGCTGGTCGATGAGGTCCTTGGAGTTGATGCCGGAGATCAGTCCGACGCCGGTGGTGATCGTGCCCATAGTCGTTCCCGCTTATGGATCGACGCGCGAGGCACGCGTGGTGAAGACCGGACGATCGATTCCAAACAACGCCCGCCGCTCTAGCGCGACCGGCGAGACGGCGTGACGGGCGGCCTGCTCGGCGAGCCAACGCCTGAGAAACTCGGCGGCGGCGGCCTTGGCCTCGCGGCAAAGCGCGGCCAGCGCGACGACCCGGCTCATGTCGATCGAATCGACGCCGGCCTTCTCGTCGCGCAGTTCCTGCGCATTGGGAGCGGACTTGTGTGCCACCTCTTCATTATCGGAGCGGGCACGCTCGCGGCATGAGTCAATTTCGAGCGAGCGCATCGACCGCCAAGGAAAGCCGCCGCGTGATCGGGCCGGGCTTCTCGTCACCCACTGGTCGGCGCTCGATCCGCACGACGGGCATCACTCGCATGATTGAGTTGGTGACGAAGACCTCGTCGGCGTTCAGCAGATCGTCGAGCGTCAGCGGGCCGACAACGGCTTCGATCGACTCGGCTTTGGCCGCGTCGAGCACGGCACCGCGCGTGATGCCGGGCAGGGCGTTGGAACGCGGGTAGGGCGTGCGCGTGCGGATCGTGTCGTTGGCCAGGTCATCATTCGTCGGCGGTGTGAGCAGCTTGCCGGCCTTGACCAGAAAAACGTTGCTAATCGAGCCGGACTGGAGGTGGTTCGACACGTTGAACCACAACGCTTCCGATGCGCCACGCTGCTGCGCATTGCGCAGCGCTGCGAAGCGCGAGAGGTAGTCGAGCGTCTTGTGACCCGCCTGGATGTCGAGCGGATTGGCCCTGTAGCGGTCGATGACGGAGGCCGTCATGCCGCGCTCGTACAGCGCGGCCGGGTAAGGTTCGAGCTTGGTGGCCGTCAGCAAAAGCGTGGGGACGGTCTGGCCCGACTCGGTGTCGATCGCGCCGCGCGTGACGGTGAAGCGCAGGCGGGCGTCGGTCAGTTCGTTCAGTTCCAGCAGGTCGTCGATCGCGTCGGCGATGACGGAGTCGTCGATGCCGATGTCGAACGAGAGTGCTGCGCAGCTGCGCGCAGGCGCGCAAGATGTTGATCGAGCCGGAAGATGCGCCGGGCATCGGCGCGCATGGTCGTGAACACGCCGGCCCCGTGCAGGAACCCGCCGTCGCGCACCGACACGCCGGCCACTTCTTCTTCGACCAGTCGACCGTTGATCCAAACGTGAGGCATAGTGCGAGAATAAAGGGGCGAGGGGCCAGGGGCGAGGGGTTACCCGTCAACGTGATCGAGATGTTCGATCACCTGATCGGCATTCAGCCCCAGCGCCGCGAACATCGCCCGGGCTTTCACGATCGTCTCGTAGTACTCGGCGTCCGGGCCGCTATCGGCCACGATTCCGCTGCCGACGGCGATCTCGTAGACGCCGGCGCGGTGGATCATCGTGCGAATCGCCACGTTGAACTCGGCCGATCCGTCCGAGCCGATCGAACCGAGCGCACCGCAGTACTCGTTGCGCGGCCAAGGTTCGAGTTCGTCGATGATCTGCATCGCCCGGATCTTCGGGCAGCCCGTGATCGAACCGCATGGGAAGACGGCCCGCAGCACGTCGACCAGTGTGGCGTCGCGGCGCAGCGTGCCATCAATCGTTGCGACACCGTGATAGAGGGTGGGGTGCTCTTCGATGGCGCGCGGCTCGACGACCCGCACGGACCCGATCTCGCACACCCGGCCGAGATCATTGCGCTGGAGGTCGACGATCATGGCCAGTTCGGCCTTGTCCTTGCTGCTGGCTTCAAGCTCCTCACGCATGCCCGGGCCGCGCGGGCGGGTACCCTTGATGGGACGATTGATGATGTGGCGCGATCCGTCCGATTGGGGCTCGATGCGGAAGAAGAGTTCGGGCGAGTTGCTGAGCAGCGCGACGTCGTCGAACTGCTGAAACGCCGCGAAGGCGGCCGGCGTGTGCTGCTGCATGCGAGCGTAGACCTCGCGCGGCGATGCCGCGATGCCGTGCACGCGGAAGGTCTGCGCGAGATTGATCTGAAACACGTCGCCCGCGGCGATGTAGTCGATGGCGCGTTGTGCGGCCATCGTGTAAGCGATGCGCGTGTGCGATCGTTCGATCGCAAAGGTGGTTGACGACGTCACGTCTGGCGAGGGACGATCGGTGTTCGAACCGATGCCGAATCGATACAGGACCGGCGATGCCGTGCCACGCCGATCGGGCAGGTCCTCAAAGAGTCGGCCGAACTCGTAGCTGAAGTGGCCGATCCAGCGTTGGCTTGGATCGAGCCTCAGCTCCGTCCACGACCTTTCGAGCCATGACAAGGCATCCAGCGGGCCGGGCCACGTTCGGACGACCACACCGTGGCAAGTCAGCCGTGTCTGTCGCGCGTCGGCGACGAGCACGAATTCCGGCCGATCGATGTCGGCCTGCCATGTGGGGGCGGCGTTCACGTCGGGATGGTACGCGCCTGGGTCGCGAACGCTATCAGAGGAACGCGTCGACGATGCCGAGCGTGCCCAGCACGATCGAGATGATCCCGTTGAGCGTGAAGAAGGCGAGATTCACTTTGGACAGATCGCTCGGCTTCACGAGCGAGTGCTCGTACACCAGCAGTGCGACCGTGATCGCAACACCGGCGTACCACAACGCATGCAGGTCGTGGTTCACGAGGCCGGCCGCAATCAGCAGCGTAACGCACACGACGTGCGTGCCGCGCGCGACCCACAGTGCCCGGCCGATGCCGAGCTTGGCGGGGATGCTGAAGATGCCGGTGGCGCGGTCAGATTCGTAATCCTGGCAGGCGTAGATCACATCGAACCCGGCCGTCCAGCAGGTGACGGCGAGGCCGAGCAGTACGGGCGTCCAGTCGACTCGGCCAGCGATGGCGATCCAGGCGCAGATCGGCGCGAGGCCGAGAGCCGCACCGAGGTAGTAGTGGCACAGCCGCGTGAAGCGCTTGAGCAGCGGATATGCGCCGACGAACGTCAGGGCCGGGATGCTCAGTGCGAGCGGCAGCAGGTTTCGGTAGACGAGAAAGCCTGCGGTTGTCGCAATGAAACCAATGGCGCACAAGGCGACGGTCGCCAGAACGAATCGGGTGCTGAGGGTTCCGGATGGAATTGCCCGCCGGGCTGTGCGCGGGTTGGTGG
This sequence comes from Tepidisphaeraceae bacterium, assembly GCA_047600945.1. Taxonomy (GTDB): domain Bacteria; phylum Planctomycetota; class Phycisphaerae; order Tepidisphaerales; family Tepidisphaeraceae; genus JASGKC01. The sequence goes on from JASGKC010000001.1 coordinate 2,219,092, forward strand.
CGTCCAGCTTCGCGTCGAGCAGGCGGTTCATCCCCATCGCGAACGATCGTGCGAAGACCATGCAGCCGACGATCAGCAGCAGTTGTCCCACGGCAGGCCAGGCGTGCTGGGAGCGGGCGGCCAGCACCGTCGCCAGCAGCGCGAACGGCATGGCGAATACCGTGTGCGACAGTTTGATGTCGGCGGCGAAGGCGGACAGCCGTTGCGGAAATGTGGTTGTGGCAGTGGTCATCGTTCAATTCGGACGGGCCGTTGTGTCGATCCTATCGTTCGCCATGCAATTCACGCTCGTCACGGTCGGTTTGCTCATCTGCTCGAATGTTTTCATGACTTTCGCGTGGTACGCGCACTTGCAGGATTTGAAAACAAGGCCGTGGATCATTGCCGTGCTAGTGAGTTGGGGCATTGCATTCTTCGAATACATCCTCCAGGTGCCGGCCAATCGCATCGGCGCGACCAGTGCGGGGCTGAACCTCGCGCAGCTGAAGGTCATCCAGGAGGTGATCACGCTGGCGGTGTTCGCGCCGTTCGCCATTTTCTATATGCGGTTCAAGCTGGATTACAACTTCATGATCGCTGGGTTGTGCATGGTGGCGGCGGTGTTCTTCGTGATGCGAAGCAAGCCGGCGGAGGGAACGAAGCCGGTCGCGGCTGTTGTCGAAAGCGTGGAGGGTGGGAAGTAGAGGGTGGATGGTGAGACGAGACCATCCACTATCCACGTGTTTTGTCAGCTCACAGCGCGTCGCGTTTGCGCTTCGCCGACTCGGCCGCCTCTTTGCTGAGGACGGGCACGTTGGGCGGCGCCATCACGCCGATGCGGGCGGTGCCGGCGATGACGGCCATCAGTGTCACGACGACGTTGCTGCCCAGCGACACGCTCTGGCCCACGGTGAGTTCGACCGCGCGTTCGACCCACGCGCCGTCGTCGGCGCCGCCGAACACTTCGGACTTCACCAGCAGGCGGGCGCTGCGCGCGTCGATGTCGGTCGGGCCGACGAGGCTTCGTCGCCCGATCACGATCCACTGATCGACCTGTCGCGGAATGACAGTCATGCCGGCCGAACTATACACCGCAAATCGGACCTCGCCACCGCAGGAATTCAGACAAGCTGCTCATATCGCACGGGCGGACGCGGCACCTTGGGGTCCCAACGCGTGTTCTGGCGATGCTCGACGCCGAGCAGGTCGAGCAACTTGCCTGCGACGAAATCGATGATCTCGCCTACGGTCGTCGGGTTCAGATAGAAGCCCGGATTGGCCGGGCAGAGGATCGCGCCGGCGTCGGTCAGCAGCTTGTACGCGTTGATGTCCATTGGGCTGGGCGGCATCTCACGATGGACGAGGATGAGCTTGCGGCGTTCCTTGAGCGTCACGGCTGCGGCGCGGTTGATGAGATTATCGCCCAACCCATGTGCGACTTCGCACAATGTGTGACTAGAACAGGGCACGATCACCATGCCGTCGTGGAGAAAGCTTCCGCTGGCCAGCACGGCGCCGACGTCGTTGTAGTTGTGGACGGCGACGCCGTGGTCAGGCGTGCCGACGAGGGCATCGACGTCCAGCGTCTCCATGCCCAGTTCGTCATGCAGCAAACGCCTACCCAGCGGGGAGATCACCACGTGCACGCTTACGCCTGCCTGCACGAGGAGTTGGAGCGTCCGCTGGGCGTACAACGCGCCGCTCGCGCCGGTGATGGCGACGACGATCTGTTTGGATTGGGCCATTCCGCCGGGAGTATACGCGATCCGGGCGGATCGAACTTTCAGAACTGACGGTGCGATCGGCCCGTCCGTGCTATAGTTCCGGCGGCGCTTGACGGAGTGAATCCACCCTATGCGACGACCCCATCGATGCCTGCTCTTGGCTACCGTGCTGCTCGCGTGTGCTCCGGCCACCTGGGCTGCGCCGACGTCTCGACCTGTTCGTGAAAACGCCGCCTCAAAGCAGACCGACCCGGCCAGCAAGGCGGTGCAGGCACTTCTCACCGAAGCCAAAGAGACGCTCAAGAAGAAGGACGCGGAGTTTCCACGGAAAAAGCCGGACTACTTCACGACCGCCGGCGTGGAAAAGCCCACGCAGGCGCAGGTCGTCAACTGGCTGAACCGCTCGACGTCGCCCAATGCGCGAATCGACGCGTACGTGAAGTGGCAACTGCTGTCTGCGATCGAAGGGCCGTTCGACAAGAGCGTTGCCAACGATGCCGTGCGGGCGCTGGTCAACGCGCCCGCGCTCACGCCAGCGCCCGGCGCGTCGCTGGACGTGCAGCGTGAACTACAGAAGGCCCTGCGCGGCATTCGCCCGGCCCGCAATGGCGAGCTCGACGCCGACGGACGCGCAGCCATCGACAACATCAACAATCAGTTCGACGCCGAGACGAAGCGCATCGAGGGCCTGAACGAAGTGATGCTCGAATACCGCGACGAACTCATCAAACGCTTCCCACCCGACGACGACGCCTTGCGGCCGATCGCGCTTCGGCGCGACTCGAGGAGCTCTGGAACCGCGGCGAGGCGGGCTTCTCGGTGACCGCGTCGTGGCGCATTCTCAACGGCGAATTCGGCGCCTGGATGGCCGGCGCCGACCGGCGCGACGTGATGACGATGGCCAATGTCGTCAGCGACTACGCACGCCGCATCCCCAAGAAGGTGTTCACCAGTGCCACGTTCGACTCGCGCAGCAAGCAGGTCGTCTGGCGCGACCGCGACGCGAGTATCGACATCGGACAACTGAAAGACCTCGAAGTGCAGTTGCGTTCCAAGGCGAATGGTCGCGACGTCCTTCGGTAAACGAGAGTAGAAAACCACGCATCCAACGAAGAGGCACGAGCGGGAAACCCCTTCGTGCCTCTTCGATTTACTCAAGACTATTTGTCAGGCCGGCCTGATCACTTTGTCGCTTCGGGTGACCAATACTTCATCAGCAGCTTCACCTGTTCGTCGGTGTTGCCGGTGATTTCGGACGCGCGGCGCAGGTGGTCGAGTGCGAGGGCTTCGTCGCCCGTGTTGTGGTAGACGAACGCGAGCACCATCAGTGGACCGGGGTCACGCGGCGACCGGGCGACGTTCGCCTTCAGTGCCTTCAGCATGGTGTCGATGCGCTCGGCGCCGAGCATGCCTTTGAGGTCGTACTGGGCCGTCAGCAGGGCAGGCTCGGCAGTGAACGCTTCACGCAAGCTGAGTTCGGCGCGACGGTAGTAGCCGCCGCCAAGTTCGGCGACGCTTCGGCCCATGAAGATGACCGGGTCGCCCGGGGCACGCGACAGGGCTTCGTCGAACAGCGTGGTGGCCGTGTTGAACTTGCCTTCCTTCATCGCGGCTTCGGCCTTCTGAATGGTGGCGACGACGCCTTTTTCCTCGATGCCCGTCGCGAAGCTCGTGACGACGATCGGCTTGGCCTGTTCGGGCGCAGGACGCGTCGTGGGTTCGATCGCGTTCGGATTCCGCGGGACGGCGTTCGCGTTCGCCGGCGCGCTGCCTGCATTAGTGCCGGGTGCCGCGTTCTTGTCGGCCGGCTTGTCGGTCGCGGTGGCGTTCTTGTCTGCGATCGTCGCGGCGTTGGTGTCGGCGATGGCTTGGGCGGCATCGGCGCCGGGCAGCTTCGGGCCGGTCTGCTTGGCGCGGTCGCGCATCGCCTGGAGCTGCGAGTTCTGACCGACGCGCGGGGCACGCGCCACCGAGTTGCTCTGGCCGGTCAGGCCGATGTCGGAGGTGCCCGGCGTGATGGTCGTCGGCGTGAGGCCGCCCGGCGTGATCGACTGCGGACCGCCGGTGCCGGGAGTGATGTTCTGCGGGTTCGCCCCATTGAGCGGCGGCGTGCCGTTGGGGGTGTTGGCGTCGGTCGGGTTCGCGCCGTTGGTCGGACCGGGTTCGATGTTAGCCGGGTTGTTCGGGTTGGCCGGGCTCTGCGGCGTCGGGTTGACGGGGGACCGGCGGATCGTCGTGTAGTCGGACAGGCGGGTGTAGCTGTTCAGCGTCGGCAGACCGACCGCCGCCGGGGCTTGGCCAGGCGTGTAGGTGGGGTTGATTGACGAGGGTACGCCATCAACGGTGGTGGCGCGGATGAGTTGCACCTGCATCGGCAGGCTCTGCACGACGGCCGACTTGCTCGCGCCGCCGTAGTCGATGCGCGTGTCGAACGGCTGGACGGTCGAGCCGGCGCGCGGCACGAACTGGAGCGATCCGCCCGGGACCGACGACGGCGCATAGCCGGGCGGGGCCTGCACGGTGGCGGCGCCGTAGAACGGGCGAACCGTATTGGCGTTGAAGCTGGGCGTTCCGCCGGTGGTGATGCCGGAGGAATTGCGGATGAAGTTGTCGAACGCGGCGGAGCCGAGCCGGCCTCGGAAGGCGGACGGGTCGGTGTAGCCGAGCGGGCCGCGGAAGGCTTGGCCGCCGGTCACGTTGCCCGTGACGATGTAATTGCTCGGGACGTACTGCCGCTGGCCGGCCGGGTTGGTGTTGTAGCCGCCGCTGCCGATGCGGTTGTTGGCGTCGAGGGCGTTGCCGTTGTCAACCCGAAACTGAGCCAACAGCGTGCTGGCTGAGGTCAGCACGACGCCGGCAATGAGGAGTCTGGTGGAAGTCCGAAGAGTGTCGCGGCCGTTCGTGTGGTTCATTTTATCGCTCCATCGGTCCAAAACCGTTCCTCACTGTAGCGCGAGTGCGTCCCTTACTATCGACGCGTCAAACGCCATTTCGTTGCACGATCTTACCGCTGATGCATGGGTCGGGCGACCCCTCGCCCGGAAACGAAGAACGCCCGTTGATGGGACGGGCGTTCAGGACAGCTGGCGTTGGAAGTTCGGTCAGGCGGGTCGCATGTTCATATACCAGTAGACGGCCGCGATCACGGCAATCACGCCCAGCGCGACGTACAGCTTGATGTTCTTGGGTGGGCCGTCGGAACCGCCCTTCGAACCCTTGCCAGCCGACGCGCATTCGTCGCACACGTACAGGCCCGACTTCTTGTTCCGGACCATGTTCATCGCATGGACGGGCTTCTTGCAGACGGGGCATGGCTGGACGAGCGTCGCACCGGAACCTTTGGAGGCTTCGTCGGCGGAGCCGCACTCATAGCACCAGTACTGGCCGCGCGGGTCTTTCATACGGCGCTGGCCGGTGACGTCTTTACCGCACTTCTGGCAGCGTTTGGGAGTCGTCGGGGAGGAGACAGTGGTCGCCATGGGAAGGACTCGGATTCGTTACGATACCCTGAACGTCGACCGATTCGGTCGCCATTGAAGGACTCGAACAACTACAACCTCACACCGGCGCCCGTCGAACGACCCCGTCCCGCCGGCAGACCTCCGCTTACCCAAATCGTAACCCCGTCCCCGTCAGGGTGGCAAGCCGATTGCTGAACAACTCTTGCCCATTCCCGCTCAAAAATGCGGCTTTTCTGCTCATTCATCGGCTTGACGGGGCAACCGGCGTGAATGAAGCAGCCCTCCTTTGATGGGCCGCTCCGCATTCCACCATTCGCCGATCGATGTATCGATTGACGATGTCCGCATGCGAGAACTGAATCAGGTGCCGGCCGGTAGTGAGTATGGCGTCGGGGTCGCCCGTTTTGAGGGGGATGACCAAGTCGCGTTGGCCGTGAATCTGGAAGACCGGGGCCGGACACGAGCCGTCGTGTCGCCAGTCGGTGATCGCCCGTCCGGCCCACTGAAGAAGCGGCAGGTTCGGGTGGCTGGCGAGGTCGTGCACGATCTGCCGGTGTTCCGGCTTCAGGTCATTCAGGAGGCGTAACCCAACGCCAAACGCGCCAATCGACCCGCGCAACGCCAGCACCGGCATCCGCCCGCCGACACCGAGCAACACTTTGAAGCGTCGTCGGATGCTCGCGCAGCTTCGACATGAAGCGATGAGAAACACCGCCTCGGGCGTGGGGGCGACCTGGGCCATTTCCATGGCAAGCATCCCGCCGAAACTCAGGCCGCCAATGAAGTAGGGCGGCGTCGGGACGAGTCGATCGAGCCAACGTCGGGCGTAGTCGCGCAGCGACTCGTGGTGAGAGGCTGGAGGGATGAAGTCGGGGCAGAGGAGTTGATCGCCGAAGTAACGCTTCTGTTCGACGAACAGCCGCGAGTCGCCGCCAAGGCCGGGCAGAAGATAGAGCTTGGGCCGCGTCTGACTCGGCATCCATGGACAATAGGCACGCTGTCGTCGAGTGAAGGTCCACGATCGATCTAGCGTGAAATCCTGGGATCGGCCGCACTTTGCTGAGGGCGGGATGGGTGAACCGACCTACGCGCCCTCGCTTCGTTCCCGGATCGAATTCAAACCGGCTCGTGCCGATCATCGCACTTGACCTTCTGACCTCGGAACGGAGTCCCGCATGACCCTCGCACAAACCGCACGTTTTACGACCACGCCCGAAGTGCCAGCCCCACCGCGTCGCGAGCCATTACAAGAACAGAACGTCGGCGCAGTCGAACGAAAAGTCTCGATCGGCGCCGGCGCGATTGCGGCCGTCCTCGGCCTGGCACGCGGCGACCTGACCGGCTTGGCCATCGCGGCCGTGGGTGGCGGGTTGATCTATCGCGGCCTCACCGGCGCGTGCCCGGCCTACCGCGCGATGGGCGTGAACACGAACGTCGAAACCAGTGAGGACGTCCAAACCGAGCTTGAGCAGCACGGCACGAAGGTCGAGCACTCGGTCCTGATCGGCCGCGACGCCAGCGAGCTTTATCCGATGTGGCGCGACTTCGAGGGCCTGCCCGATCTGATGTCGCATCTGAAGTCGGTCGAAGTGCTCGACGATCGTCGCTCGCGCTGGACGACCAAGGCGCCGATCCTTGTCGGCGGATCGGTGTCGTGGGAAGCGGAGATGACCGAGGACGTGCCGAACGAGCGAATCGCCTGGCAGTCGATCCCCGGTTCGACCGTCGCCAACGCTGGCACCGTCTGGTTCGAGAAAGCGCCGGGCGATCGCGGAACGATCGTCCACGTCGTGCTCGACTACACGCCGCCCGGCGGCGTGGTGGGCAAGGTGGCCGCGAAGCTGTTCGGCCAAGACCCGCACCGCCAGTTGCGCGAAGACCTGCGCCACTTCAAACGCCGGATCGAGCTGGGCGAGGAATTGACCACGAAGGGTCAGCCCACCGGTTCGTGCTGGTGATCGATGCTTCTTCAGTCATCTAGCGCCGGGGCAGGATGCGCCGGCAAGGACATTGCCATGAAAGCCCTCGTCTGGTGCGCGCCGTACAAGATCAACGTCGAAACCGTTCCCGATCCGAAGATCATCAACTCGCGTGACGCGATCATCCGCCTGACCTCCACCGCGATCTGCGGCTCGGACCTTCACCTCGTTGATGGGTTCGTCCCATTCATGAAGCCCGGTGACATCATTGGCCACGAGCCGATGGGGATCGTCGAAGAGGTCGGACCCGGCGTGGACGGATCGAAGTTGAAGGTGGGCGACCGCGTCATCGTCCCGTTCCCGATCGGCTGTGGCGAGTGCTTTTTCTGCAAACGCCAGCTCTGGAGCTGCTGTGACAACACCAACCCGAAGGCCGAGTTCGGCGAGAAGGCGTTCGGGCAATCGACAGCGGGCATCTTCGGCTATTCCCACTTGACCGGCGGATTCGCTGGCGCAGGCCGAATACCTTCGCGTGCCGCTGGCGGACGTGAACTGTCAAAAGGTGCCGGAAGACCTGACCGATCACCAGTTGCTGTTCCTGAGTGACATCTTCCCGACCGGTTACATGGCCGTCGAGCAGTGCGGCGTACAGCGCGACGACACGGTGGCCGTCTGGGGCTGCGGGCCGGTAGGACAGTTCACGATCCGCAGCGCGTTTCTGCTCGGCGCGTCGAAGGTGATCGCGATCGACGACCGGAAGAAAGTTCCCGATCGCCTGCGGATGGCCGAGGAAGCCGGCGCGATTACGGTCGACATGAGCGAGGACAGCGTCTACGAGTGTCTACAGGACCTCACCGGCGGCATGGGCCCTGACATCTGCATCGACGCGGTCGGCTTGGAAGCCCACGGCGCGACGGCGTTCGAGAACGCCTACGACAAGGCCAAGAACTGGATGTTCCTCGAAAGCGATCGGCCCCACGTGATCCGGCAGGTCATCAACGCCTGTCGCAAGGCCGGCACAGTGTCGCTCGCGGGTGTGTACGGCGGGCTCGTCGACAAGATTCCCATGGGCGCGCTGATGAACAAGGGCCTGACCCTCAAGACCGGCCAGACTCACGTGCACAAGTATGTGCCGCGCCTCGTCGAGCACATCCGCAAGGGCGACATCGACCCCAGCTTCGTCGTGACGCACCGCATCCCGCTCAGCCAGGCCAAGCATGGCTACGACATCTTCCGTGAGAAGAAGGAAGGCTGCATCAAGGTCGTCCTCGACCCGGCGGCGTGAACTGCAACGTTGTGACTGACATCGAAGGGATTCGCATGTGGTACTCCCAGCACCACCAAGATCAGGCCGACGTCGACAGCGCACGCGGCCTCGGCTGGTTCAGCCTCGCGATCGGCCTGTCGGAACTGCTCGCGCCGCGCAAGTTGCAGGAACTGCTCGGGCTCGATCAGTCACGGAAACATGACGGCATCCTGAAGACGCTCGGCGTTCGCGAAGTGCTGCACGGCCTGGCGATCCTCAGCGAGAAACGCCCGACGCAACGGCTCGCCACGAGCGTGTGGTCGCGCGTGGCGGGCGATGCGCTCGACACCGCGCTGCTCGCGGCGGCCGCGAAGCAGACGAAGGCACCGAAGCGATTTGCCGTCGTAAGCGCGGCGATCCTCGGGATAGGCCTGCTCGACGCGGTGTATGCCACGCGAACGTCGCGTGCGGCGCGGCGCTGGTGGTGAGAATCGCTCGGGGAATCGCCGTGAAGGCGCAAGCGGAAGACTGTGAGCACCCCCGCGCTTGGTCGCGTTCTCGCGTCGCTCGCAATTCGATCCTCACCCCGCTAAGGTGTGTGGATGGTTCACGACAATCTTTCCAAGTCAATCGCCGATCTCGAGGCGCGGATGAAAAACATCCGCGACTCTCTTTGACGTCCCGACCAAACTCCTCCGACGAAAAGAACTAGAAGCGAAGATGGGCGAGCCCGGTTTCTGGGACAACCAGGAAGCGGCCAAGCCCGTCATTGCTGAAATGAAGATCCTCAAGTCGACGACCGACCCGATCGAGTCGCTCATCAAGGATCTCGAAGACTGCCGCACGCTCTACGATATGGGCACCGAGGCAGCCGATCAGGCCACGATCGAAGAGGCCGATCAGCAGCTTACGCAGCTTGAATCGAAGTACGACTCGATCGAGCTGCGCAGCCTGCTCGACGGTCACGCCGACCCGTTCAACTGCTATGTGACGATCCAGGCCGGCGCTGGCGGCACGGAAGCCCAAGACTGGGCCGACATGCTCGCGCGCATGTACCTGTATTTCTGGGAACGCCGCGGCTGGGACGTCAGCGAAGTCGACCGCCAGTACGGCGAACAGGCCGGCATCAAGTCGGCCACGTTCTACGTGAAGGCCGACTACGCCTTTGGTTTCATGCGGGCCGAGCACGGCACGCACCGGCTCGTTCGCATCAGTCCGTTCAACGCCCAGGCGAAGCGTCAGACCAGCTTCGCCGGCGTCAGTGTGGAACCGGAGTTTCCGGAAGGCGAAACGACGAAGGAAATCCCCGAAACCGATCTCGATATCACCGCGTTCGTTCGCGCCTCGGGTCCTGGCGGGCAGAACGTGAACAAGGTCGCGTCCGCCTGTCGCATCGTGCACAAGCCGACCGGCCTGACCGTCACCTGTTCAGTCGAACGCTCGCTCCAGCAGAACAAGCGGCTGGCCATGGGCATCCTGGCCAGCAAGATCGAACTGATCGAGCAATCCAAGCGCGATGCGGAACTGAAAGCCATTGTCGGCGAGAAGGGCCAGGCCGATTTCGGCACGCAGATTCGGTCATATGTGCTCGACGACCGGCGCGTGAAGGACCACCGCACGAACCACGAAACCAGCCAAGTCGAAGACGTGCTCGACCGGGGCAACCTCGATCCGTTCATCGACGCCGAGCTGCGCCGTCGCAAGGCAACGAAGAAGTAGTGTCGACTGCTTTGGCGAGTCTGATTGTGGTACGTTAAGGATGGCCACAACTCACTTGTTCCGTTCAGGAGGTTCTCCCATGAAGCTTCGTCCCGGATTCCTTGCGTTGATGTTGGCAGTGTCGGCGGTCGTGGTGAATGGCGCTTACGCCGCGAGCGAGCCGACCACCGCTCCGGCAGCGGCAGTGGCCGCTCAGCCCGGCGACGACCTCGTCGCTCAAATCGATGCACTCAAGCCGCCCGTCGTGGATCGCGCCAAGGCGCAGGATCCCGAGTATGTGAAAGCCTACATCGCCGAGCGCGACGCGATCGGACAGAAGCGGGCGGCCCTGATCGGCGAACTCTGGATGACCGCCCCGACACACCCGCGAGCGGTCAAGCTGGTCGTGGAACGCTGGCGCACGCTGGCTCGCCAGGACGAGGCGAGCGCCGCGCAGGTGAACAAGGAAATCGACGCCGCACTCGCCACGGCGAGCGGGCCGAACCTCGCGGATTTCCGGCTCGCGCAAATGCAGGTCGCCTTCGCAGCGAAGGACGACGCCGGCAGGGCAAAGGCGATCGATCTGGCCGAGGCGTTCACCAAGGATTTCCCCGACGACAAGCGTTCCCCCGGCATCCTCGCCGAGATCTCGGACATGCTTTCGGCCAAGGATCCGCAGCGGTCCAAAGCGCTCATGCAGCGACTCGCCGAGAAGTACCCAACCAGCCCGGCCGCTGGCATGGTCAAGGGCAAGCTGAAGCAGCTCGATGGCGTGGGCAAGCCATTCGAGCTGTCGTTCACCGACGCCATCAGCGGCAAGTCCATCAGCATGGCCGACCTGAAGGGCAAGGTGGTCGTAATCGACTTCTGGGCCACCTGGTGCGGGCCGTGCGTCGCGGAGATGCCGCACAACAAGGAACTGTACGCCAAGTACAAGGACCAGGGCGTCGAGTTCATCGGCATCAGCCTCGACCAGCCCGAAGAGGAAGGGCAGGGCCTGACCAAGCTGAAGAAGTACGTCGCCGAGAACGGCATCACTTGGCCGCAGTACTACATGGGCAAGGGCTGGGAGAGTGAGTTTTCGATGGCGTGGGGCATCAATGCGATCCCGGCGATGTTCGTCGTCGATGCGTCGGGCAACCTCGTCAGCGTCTCGGCGCGGGGCCAACTGGAGAAGCTGATCCCCGAACTGATCGCGAAGCGCGACGGGCATTGATCCATCCGCAACGTGCAATCCAGTGGGCATCGGTCAGGCCGGCCGATGCCCGCTTTCGCCTATGTTTCGATGTAAAACATTCTGTAACAATGGGTTGACGCAGGTAATCTGATTCGCGGGAGCGGATCATCTTCCCGGTTGACGCGTGACCCGATACACTGCATTCGCTCGCCGCCGGTGGTCGGAGCGGGCGGACTCGTGATCGCATGATCGTCGACGTACACACGCATGTCTGGCAGTCGGCCGACCAGCTCGGCGACGTGGAGCTTGGGGACGTGAACCCCAACCTCCGACGCCGTTCCGCGCGGACGGGTCGCCGTCGCGACGTGCCCAACGCAGATCCGGCCGACCATCTCGCTGAATCGCAGGCCGTCGACAAGGCGATCGTGCTCGGCTTCCGCTCGCGCTACCTCGAAGCCCACGTTCCCAACGATTACCTAGCGAAGTATGTCGAACAGAGTCCGGACAAGCTGATCGGCTTTGCCGGCATCGATCCGACGGAAGAGTCGGCCCTTGATGACCTGCTGGTCGCCCGCGAACAATTGAAGCTGCGCGGCATCGCCGTCGCGCCGGGCGGACAGGACTTCCACCCGTCCGACACCCGCGCAATGCGCGTCTACGAACAAGCCCACAAACTGAAGATGCCGGTCGTCTTCCACGGCGGCGGCTTGATGACCGAGCAGAGCAAGTTGGAATACTCCCGGCCTTTCCTGATCGACGAAGTCGCCCGCGCTTTCCCCGACCTGCCGATCGTCATCGCGCAGATGGGCCAACCCTGGATCGACGAGTGCATCGTCCTGATCGGCAAACATCCGAATGTCTTCGCGGACGTGTCGGGGCTGTTGATTCGCCCGTGGCCGGCGTTCAACGCGCTGGTGTCGGCGCATCAGTACGGCGTGATCGACAAGCTGCTGTTCGGTTCCGACTTTCCCTACACCAAGCCGGCCGACTGCATTGAGGCGTTGTACTCGATCAACCAGCTCGTGCAGGGCACGAACCTGCCCGTGATCCCGCGTGAGGCGCTGCGCGGGATCGTCGAGCGCGATACGCTCGAACTGCTCGGCCTGGAATGACCGCTTCTCAACTTGGCGATCTGAAATGCCCGACCCCTTGAGCACGTTGTCCACGCCGAGCCCGGGCCATTTGGCCATGCGCGCCGAGAAGGCCGAGACGCCCACGACGTTCAACGTCATCGATCACCCGCGGGTGTCCGGGGCCGCGACGATCCGCACGCTGGAGATGCGGGATGGGACGAAGGTGATCGCCCGGACGACCTTCAGCAACACACTGGACGCCGACGGCCACGTGATCATCCTTCATATGGAAGTGCACGGCAGTCATCGCCGGCGCGGGCATGGGCTGGTGCTGTTCCGCGAGTTGCAGCGCATCGCGTCGGCCGACCTCTTGGCAGCAGGGCATCGGCTTCGCCGGGTGACGTGCGAGGTCCGCCAGAAGACGCATGTCGTCGCCCGCGCGTTCCTGACGCGGCTGGGCTTCCACCACGTGACGACAGTCCGAAACGTGTATCTGAATCAGGACCTTTTGATTTACCTACTCGGGTGTGACTGAGCGGCCCTCTCATGCGCCTGCTTGAAAGAAGCCTTCGGCAATCGTTCTTCCGTCACCTATGGATTTATGCAGCGGTTCATTGCTAGTCCGCCGCCCCCGAAATACGACACTCAGGACGATCCCTTCAGAATGCGTTAGGGAATGCCCTGATTGGCTGCTGACCCGCAGATCTTCTTGTAAAAGACTGCCCCTGACGGGTAATCGAAACTCAATCACGCAAAAAAGAAAACCCAGCCACAAGGGCCGGGTTTTTGTGTGGTGTCGGGGGTTGGACAAGGAGGGGGGGGCCTTATCCGGGGACTACCCCCGACAAATCAGCGGTTCAGCTATTCACTGAACGACCAATTCGGTCGCGATCAACTGCATCACGACAGGTGTAATTTAGCCGCGTGGTGCTTCAAATCAAGCCTGACATTTCCCCGAACCCCGGAATTTCACTAGCTGGGCAATGATTTGATGCACCGTTTTAACGAGACGAATCGTAAAGTTCTGTAGATGAAGGATATACGATTTTGTCATGCTGGCCTTGGAATTGGGGTGTGGTCCGGCAAAACCGTGTCGTTCGCGACTTGTTCGATCACCAGACGTATAAGATGGTGAGCAAACACCCATCGCGGCTTCACACGGAGGTTGTATGACCGGCAGCAGATTCCGATCCGTCTTTCTCGCCACGCTGAGTGCCGTCAGCTTCTTTGCGGGTCGACCTGACGCGGTTCTCGCCCTCGATGCCGCTGCCGTTGAAGCCCCGGACCAGCAGTCCTCGGCCAAATATCTCCGCTACGTCGAAGACCCGGCCAAGCCGCGCCTGGAAACGTCGGTCGTCCGCTTCCGCAACGACAAAGGTGCGACCGTCGACCTGATCGGCGCCGTCCACGTCGGCGACCCAGCGTATTTCGCCGAACTGAATCGCACTTTCAAAGACTACGACGTCGTGCTGTACGAGATGGTGAAGCCCAAGGGCATGAACATGCCCAAACCGCATGCTCAGAAGCCCGCCGGCGAAGGCGGAGGTGGCGGCGATCTGCAAATGCGCTTCATTCACGGCATGCAGCAGATGATGCAGGAAAGCCTGGACCTGAAGTATCAGCTCGACGAAATCGACTACAGCGCCGCCAACTTCGTCCATGCCGATCTCGATTCCGACACCTTCCTCGAAATGCAGCGCGAGCGCGGCGAGACGATGTTCACGCTCATGTTGAACGCGATGCTGAAGGAACTGATGAACCCGCGCGAGCCCAGCGCCAACGCGCCCGGCATCATGGACCTGATCGACGCGCTCAGTTCACCGAATCGCGCCCGCGCGCTGAAGATGGTCGTCGCCCGCCAGTTCAGCGACATGGATCGCTCGATGCTCGCGATGGAAGGCTCGGTCATCATCGAGGAACGCAACCATCACGCGCTAAAGGTGCTGAAGGAACAGCTCGACGCCGGCCAGACCAAGCTGGCGATCTACTACGGTGCCGGCCACTTCTCGAGCATGGAGAAGCAGCTGGTCGACCTGATGGGCTTCAAGCAGGTGGGCGAACCCCGCTGGATCACCGCCTGGGACCTCAGTGAAGCCGGCCCGAAGCCGGTCGAATCCGAGAAAGCTCCCGCCACCCAACCCGTCCACTGACGCGATGCACGAAGTCGATGGTTTAGTGGCCGCTAGCCAGGCGCAGCAGCCCTCTTCCCATTCGCACGGTCCCGCGCGATGATGCCCGCACGGGAGGTCGCGATGTCCAATGCGAGTGAGGCGAAGCGGTCGGTCAGTTGTCCGAATTGCGCCAAGAAGCTAATGGCGCCCGAGTCGTACGTCGGCAAGAAACTCAAATGTCCGCAGTGCGCGAAGGTGTTCGTCTGTGACTTCGGCGTCTCGACGATCGAGTCGGGCATGGACCGCGCCCGTGCCGCCGCCAGCGCCGCACCGCCGGCCGGCGGGTTCAAACGCATCGACATCCCCGAAGAGAAGGTCGACCCGAAAAGGGAAGCGATGCTGTTCTTCCTTGGGGCCGGTGCGTGCATCCTGACCACCGCGATCTTCGCCGTGCTTTGGGACCGCGTGTCGGTGATGACGGGCAATTTCGTCCCGGCGCTCGGCTTCGTTGCTGCAATTCCGGCGGGTCTGTCGATGCTGGCGGTCACGCGCAAGCCGGGTGACGTCTCGAACGCGGCAATGTCCGCCTGCCTGTTCGTCGCGACGCTCTGCGTCACCTTCTGGTGCCTTTGGGGCGGCGGGCCGGACTTCTCATCCAAGCCCAAGGTCGCCGACGAACGTGATGCGCTTGCCGCGCTGATGACCGTCGACAAGACCGCCGGCCTCGATACCACCAAGCCGGTCGACGCGGACAAGATCCGGACGATTCGCGCCGAGGCGCGCCAGTCGATCGAGTCGCTCAAGGATGACGAACTGCGCGCGAAGTTCGAAAACCTCTTCGACGTTCAGCGGCGCGTCGACGTCGTCGAATGCGTCGCCCGGCGGATGGCCTGGCAGGAAGGCATTGACAAGACCAAGCTATACCAACTGCAGGCCAACACCGAACTCTGGACCAAGGCGCAGTCCAAGGCGCAACTCATGACCGCCGAACAGGTTCGTGAGACGCTGGCCAAGGAAAACAGCGACATCTACGCCAAGAGCTATTTCGAGATGCACTTCGTGCAATTGGCCGCGAAGGAAGGGATCGACCCGAAGTTGCACACCACACGCCGGAACGAGTTGTACGACCAGGCGAAGGCCGACACGGCGTTGATGTCCGGCGCCGAACTGGACTACGCGCTGCGGAAGAACGGCGCCATTGAGGCAGCCAGCGAGTCGGTCGTCAAGCGCTCGGCCAAGTCGCGTATGCCCTTCGAGCCCGATCGCTGGATGGCCCTCATTCTCGTCGCGTCAGGCCTGCTCGCCGGTGCGAGCGCCTACGGCTGGAGGCCGGGTGATTAATCGGCTCGCTGTGCCATCTCATCTCGCGTGCCCTTCGTGCAACTGAAACCCGTGCCGTGATCCTTGCCCGGCGCGGCGTCCGTCCGATCATCGTGTCATGCGCGAACCGTTCGATCTCGACGCCTACGACGTCCTCTGGAACTCGCCGTCCTCGAACGCCGGCGAATCGATGCCATGCGGCGGCGGGGACGTCGGCCTGAATGTATGGGTCGAGAACGGGGACCTGCTCATCTACCTCGCACGCTCCGGCACGTTCGACGAACTCAACCGCATGCCCAAGCTCGGCCGGCTCCGCGTGACGCTGTCGCCGAACGTGTTGCTGAACCCGCAGTCATTCCGCCAACAACTGAAGCTGCGCGAAGGCTTCGTGCAGATCGAAGCCGAGAAGGAGGGCCTGCGTGCGACCATCGACATATGGGTCGACGTGCATCGGCCCGTCGTGCACGTGGAGGTGAAGTCGAATGCGCCGACGGAGTTGGTTGTCGCGTACGAGAGCTGGCGACTGACTGAGCGCCCCTTCGCGAAGGCCGAAGTGCATGCCGCGCGATCCTGGGCCGGCGCCCGGAGCAGGGCGTCGTAAGGCCGGATGTCGTCGAAGCTGTTGGCGATGTGGTGCGCTTCCATCATCGCAACCAGGGGCGCAGCGCGTTCGATCTGTGCGTCGAGCAGCAAGGATTGGCCGGCGTAAAGGACCAACTGTGGAATCCGCTGGCCAATCTCACCTTCGGCGGCCTCGTGCGCGGCGACGGCCTGATATCTGCGGGCGTGGTCGATGGCCAGTACGCCAGCACGCCGTTCCGCGCATGGCGCCTGCGGAGCGCGCAGCCGGCGACATCGCATGACGTCCGCGCCGTACTTCACGTCGCTCAGACATCAACGCTTGACGATTGGCTTTCTCAAGTCGATCAGATCGATTGCGAAACCGTGCGCGAGAGCTCGCTCGCACGCCAAGCGACGCGTCTGTGGTGGTCGCTCTTCTGGCAACGCTCGCACATCGCGGTCAACACGTGCGCGAACGATCCCACGAACCCGGCATGGCAGGTCGGTCGAAACTACCAGCTCTTCCGCTACCAACTCGGCTGCAACGCGCACGGCAAGTGGCCGACCAAGTTCAATGGCGGCCTGTTCACCTACGATCCCGAGTTCGTCGATCCCACCAAGAAGCTCGATCCGGACTTCCGCCAGTGGGGCGGCGGTAGTTTCACTGCGCAGAACCAGCGGCTCGTCTACTGGCCCATGCTCAAGAGCGGCGACATCGACCTGATGAAGCCCCAGTTCGACTTCTACCTTCGCATGCGCGGCAACGCCGAACTGCGTTCGAAGGTCTACTGGAACATCGACGGGGCCTGCTTCACCGAACAGATCGAAAACTTCGGTCTGCCCGTCAGCTTTGAGTACGGCTGGAAGCGTCTGCCCGACATGCCGCATGGCGTCGAACACAACGCCTGGGTGAGTCACCAGTGGGACACGGTTTTCGAGTTCTGCCTGATGATGCTCGAAGCGCATCGCTACGCGAACGCCGACCTGAGCGAGTACGTTCCTTTCATCGAAAGCTGCCTGGGCTTCTACGATGCCTTCTATCCGGAGCGCGACGATCAGGGGAAGAGAATCATCGAACCCGGCACGGCGCTGGAGACGTACAAGAACGCGCTGAACCCGACATCGACGATCGCGGCCCTAAACGCGGTGCTGACGGCGCTGCTCGGGAACTGTGAAAGCCAAATGGATCTGTCACTTCAACGCGACCGCTGGTCGCGCCTGCTCGCCAGTCTCCCCGACTTCGCCTATCGCGAGATGAGGGGCCATCGCGTGATTTCGCCGGCGTGGCGCTGGTCGCACAAGCAGAACTGCGAGTTTCCGCAACTCTATCCCGTCTACCCGTACGGCCAGTTCGGCGTCGGCCGGCCCGAACTACAGGTTGCGATCGACACGTGGCACTTCGGCTTCGACGCGCCGGATCAGAAGCAGATCATGAGCTGGCACCAGGACGCCATCTTCTGCGCAAGGCTCGGGCTGACGGATGAAGCGGCCAAGCTCACCATCGAGAAGATGAAGGACGCCCCGCGCCGGTTTCCGACGTTCTGGGGCCCCGGCCACGACTGGGTGCCCGACCACAATTGGGGCGGCAGCGGTATGATCGGCTTGCAGGAGATGCTGTTGCAGTGTGTCGATGACCAATTGTACGTGCTGCCCGCGTGGCCGCGGCAGTGGGACGTGTCATTTAAGCTGCATGCTCCGCGCGGAACCACGGTTGAATGCGTGTTCCGTGCGGGGCGTTTGGAGTCGCTGGTGGTGACGCCGAACGAGCGGGCGACAGATGTCGTGCTGCCGACCTAATGGTTCACGCGTTCGCCTCAACCGGTTTTTCACCATGCGTACGGCCGACGGATCGGCCTGCCTGCTCGCTTGAGCGATGCAGCGCACCTTCACGATCGATGGCCGGGCGGTCGTACGTCTCGTCCTTCGCGATCTTCTTCCCCATCTTCTGAGCTACGCTGGGCATCAGCTTTGCCATCATCGTGTTGAGTTTGGAGGTCATCCCGACCTTCACGGCACGCTCGGGCTTCTCGGCCGCGCCAAGAATGGCCTCGGCCACCTGCGTCGGCTCGATCATCGGGTCCGGGAGTTTCGCGTCGCCCTCAAGATAGTTCTTCGCGTGCTGCGGGTAAGGCGTGTCGACGGCCGTCGGTTGGATGAGCGTGATCGCGATCGGCGCGTCGTCCAGTTCTTGAATCTCGACGCGGAGCGTGTCGGTGAATCCTTTGACTGCGTGCTTGCTGGCCGAGTAGATGCCTTGCAGTGGGGCAACCGCTTCCGACACTTCGCTGCCCACATTAATCAACGCGCCGCCGCTCTCTTTCAGGTACGGCAGGGCGACGATCGATCCGTTCACCAAGCCCCAGAAGTTCGTGTCGAAGACACGGCGGGCGTCGCCCTCTTCGGTTTCATCGAGCCGCGCGTAGACGCTCACGCCCGCGTTGTTCACCCAGGTGTCGATGCGTCCGAATTTCTGAATCGCCGCGTCTGCGATCGCCTGAACGGCTTGGCGGTCGACGACATCAGTCGGCACGGCGATCGCCTGCCCGCCAGCCGCGTTGATCTGGTCGACGATGTCGTGCAGCGTCTGCCCGCTCCGCGCCGCCAGCACCAGCTTCGCGCCACGCTGCGCAGCCATCTGCGCGGTGGTCAGGCCGATGCCGCTACTGGCGCCGGTGATGACGATGACTTGCTGATCAAGCGGCTTGAGATTGATGGTGGCCATGACGCGATCCTTCCTGGCCCAATTCACGCCGACGCCGCGCGATCGAGTCCGTTCGATGACACATCAGCCTAGCGCGGCCGCGATGGGTGTGCTGTCGGGGCTTGCCCACGTCGACGCCTGCTTGTTGTCCCGAACGGCGTCAGGAAATGCGTGATCTAGGTGCTGACGTGCTCGGCGTTGGCAACGCGGTACTGTGTCGGCGTGAGCTTCACACGCGACTTGAACACGCGGCAGAAGTAGCTCGACTGGGCGAACCCGCACCGGGCCGCGATCTCATCCACTGACAGGTCGTGCCGGCGCAGCAGGAGCTTGGCTCGGTCGATGCGCACCCAATTCAGATAGTCGCTGAATGTCATCAGCCCTTGCTTGCGAAACAGGCGCGACACGTGGCTGGGCGAGAGATGAAACTGCTCCGCGATCGACTCGCGCGTGAGCGGCAAGTGGAAGTGTTCCTGGGCGAAAAGACAGAGGCTCTGGTAGGTACGGGTCGCCTTCGTGCCGGACGCTTGAAACGCGTGTTTGAGAAGAGTGGTCGTGCAGTGCAATAGGGCGGTGACAAGGTGCGTGGCGGCGGGCGAGTCGGGCTGTTGATTCAGCAACGTGGTGAGGGCCGGGACGATGTTGTTGAGAGGGCTGTCGAGCGGCGGATCAACCTGCGCCTCGAGCGCCCGCGGCACGTCGCGGGGCGTGCCATCGCTCGTCACGAGGCTGACGCCGGTGTGTCGCCGGCCAAACAGGATCGTCAGCACTTTTGATCGGGCGGTCCAGCTCGGCCGATTCGGGGCATTTGCGGGCACAAAAAGGGCATCGCCGCGGCGCAGGTGGACCGTCCGCCACTCTCCACCCTGTTCCATCTCGACGCGATCATCACCAGAGAGTGTCACGGAAAGACGGGGGAAGCTGACCATGTATGCGAGTTCGGGCGGCGGCAGCGTGCCTTGTGCCGCAAGAACTCGCGCAACGCTCTGCCGGCTCAGGAACTGCTGAAGTTCCCGAGCGATCTGCGAGCGGCCATCGCCTGCTGATTCGGTCATTTCAGGGAATGCTACATCAGTGCAACGAATGGCACCACCGTCTATTGGCAGGATTCGCGGGCAAGGTAGCCTGTATGACCAGCGGAGACTCCCAAACCGACTCGTCAGCACTCTCGGGCGAGCGACGTCGGCGGCACATCCAACTGCGGAACGAGGAACTCGACCATGCGGGAAGCGCTCATCAAGCTGCGTCAACACCTGCTCAGCGGCGTGTCATTCGCGATCCCCTTCATCGCGTGCGGCGGCATCCTGATCGCGGCGGCTCTGGCGTTTTCGCCGATGAAGCCGGCCGACGCTAATGGTCCGGGTGGACCTGACCCGTCGGGGCACAAAGTGCTTGAGCTGATGCTGACCGTTGGCGTGGCGGCGTTCACACTGATGCCGGCCGTACTCGCGGGCTACATCTCGTACTCCATCGCAGGCAAGCCGGGCCTGGTGGCCGGCATGGTCGGCGGCTGGCTGGCGACGCATCTCGGCAAGACCATGGTGAGTGGCGTCGAGAAGGACGTCAGCGCCGGCTTCCTGGGCGCGATGATCGCGGGCCTGATTGCCGGTTACATCGTCCATTGGATCAAGAAGACGCCCGTGCCGAAGTTCATTCGGCCCATCATGCCGATCATGATCATCCCGATCATTTCGTCGCTTATCATTGGCGTGCTCATGCTCAACGTGATCGGCCATCCGATCGCAAACTTGATGACGCACTTGGGTGACTGGCTCACGCAGATGCAGACGGGCAGCGCGGTGCTGCTGGCACTGATCCTGGGCGCGATGATCGCTTTCGACATGGGCGGGCCAGTCAACAAGGTGGCGTTCTTCTTCGGCTCGGGTCTGATCGCTCAAGGCAATTACACGGTGATGGGTGCGGTTGCCGCGGCCATCTGTACTCCGCCGCTCGGTCTGGGTCTGGCGACGTTCATCGGCCGCAAGTGGTGGCGCGAAGAAGACCGCGAGGCCGGCGTGGCGGCGTTCGCGATGGGCTTCATCGGCATCACCGAAGGCGCGATCCCGTTCGCGGCGGGCGATCCGCTCCGCGTCATCCCGTGCATCATGGTCGGCTCGATGACCGCCTCGACCATCGCCATGCTCGGCGGCGTCGGCGATCACGCCCCGCACGGGGGCCCGATCGTGCTGCCCGTGGTCGACAACCGAATCATGTTCGTCATTGCGATCGCCGTCGGCACGGTCGTGACCGCCGTGCTGATGAACGCCGTCAAAGCCTTCACCACCAAGCTCGCGGCCGCCGCGGAGACCGTCTGAATCCAGCAACCCTCACGAAGGAAACACTCATGAAGATTGTCGCGATCACGGCCTGCCCGACGGGCATCGCCCACACGTACATGGCCGCCGAGCAGCTTGAGAAGGCCGCCAAGACCTTCGGTCACAAGATCAAGGTCGAAACGCAAGGCGCGATGGGCATCGAGAACGAGCTCACCGCCGCCGAGATCAAGGACGCCGACCTCGTGATTTTCGCGGTCGACATCGCGGTGGAGAAAGAAGAACGCTTTGCCGGGCGCAAGATCGTGCGCGTGCCGGTGCAGGATGCGATCAAGCATCCCGAGACGATCATCCAGCGCGTCACGCTGTGAGACGCGCCTGAGTTTATGCACGTTCTGCGATGGATCGATTGCCATGGCGCTGACGTACCGCTTCCAATTTCCGCTTCCGAATGGCCTGCACGCCCGGCCGGCCAGTCAACTCGCCGATGTCGCGCGAAAGTTCACGTCGGCGATCACGCTGCTCAACCAGGACCGCGAGACGCGCGCCGACGTGAAGAGCGTGCTGTCGATGGTCGGCGCCGACATCCACAAGGGCGACGCCTGTCTGCTGCAAATCGCCGGCACCGACGAGCGCGGCGCGTACGACACGCTGACGAAGTACATTGTCGCGACGCTGCCTAGCACCGACGAACCGCTGCCCGAAGCCACCGCGCGGCATGGCGAGCCGCTGATCCCGCGTTCGCTGAAGTCGGCTGGCCTGAACAGCTATGTCGCGGGTACGCCGGTCAGCCGCGGCGTCGCGACGGGCCTGGCCTTCCACGTGCGCGGCGTCACACTGCCCGATTCGATTCCGGCCGGCAAGAAGCGCGGCGTCGACGCCGAACTGGCCGACTTTCGCAAGGCGCTGACCAACGTCTCGACCAGCGTCGGTGCGCAGCCTGCCAGCGCCGCGAGCGACGATGAGGCCGCCATCCTCGAAGTCCATCGATCGCTTCTGAGCGATCCGCAATTGTCCGATGCCGTCGAGCGCCTGATCCGCGAAGACGAACTCAGCGCCGGCCAAGCCGTGCTCGATGCCGGGCGCACGTTCATTGAGTCGCTCGAAAAGTCGACCAGTTCCTACCTCCGCGAACGCGTGCTCGATTTGCAGGACGTGCTGCTGCAACTGCTTGTCGCACTCGGCCATGCCGGGCGAAACGACGGCGTGAAGCTACGTGCGCCCTCGATCGTGGTGGCCGACCGGCTCACGCCGGGGCAGTTCCTCGCGATGGACGCCGAGCTGCTACGCGGCATCGTCGTCACCGACGCAGGTTCGACCTCGCACACCGTCATCCTCGCGCGCTCGCGCGGGCTGCCCATGCTCGTTGACACGCGGCAGGCGCTGGCGCGGATCAAGAACGGGGCGGAAGTGGTGCTCGACGCCGAACTGGGCCTGGTCGTTCCTACGGTCACGCCGGGCATGCGGCGCTACTACGAATTGGAGATGGGTCGGCTCGAACAGCAGCGTCGCAGAAGCGAGGCTGAGCAGGCGTTGCCGGCCGCTCCGATTGGCGGCGAGGTGATCGAAGTCGGCGCAAACATCGCGTCAGCGGACGAGGTCACGGGCGTGTTCGGCCGCGGCTCCGACGGCGTGGGGCTGTTCCGCACCGAAATGCTCTTCATCGGCCGCGAGTCCGCACCGAGTGAGAACGAGCAGGCCGACGCCTACACCAAGGCCCTGCGCGACGCTGGCGGAAAACCGGTCATCATCCGCACGATCGACATCGGCGGCGACAAGCCCGCGCGGTATCTCAAGATGCCCGCGGAAGCCAACCCCTTCCTCGGTCATCGCGGCGTGCGCATGTATGCAACGCATGGCCCGCTCATCCGTACGCAGATCCGTGCCCTCCTCCGCGCGAGCAAGGCCGGGCAACTGAAGATCCTCGTGCCGATGGTCGCTTGCGTCGAAGAACTGCGCGACTTCCGCGCGATGGTCGAGGCATGTCGCAAGGAACTCACCGCCGAAGGCGTGGCCGACCTGAAGACACCGCCCATCGGGGCGATGGTGGAAGTGCCCAGCGTGGCGATGGTTGTGCCGCAACTCGCGAAAGAAGCCGACTTCTTCAGCATCGGCAGTAACGACCTCACGCAGTACCTGCTGGCGGCCGACCGCGACAACCCGGCCGTTGCCGGCCTGTACAATGCGCGGCATCCGGCACTGTGGGCGCTGTTGGCTACCATCTGTCGCGCCGCCCGTGCGGCCGACCGCTGGATCGGCCTCTGCGGTGAGGTCGGCGACGACCCCGAACTGCTGCCGCTGCTCGTCGGCCTGCAACTGAACGAGATCAGCATGTCGGGCCTGCGGGTCGCGGACACCAAGCGTCGCATCCGCACACTTCAGCCGGCCGCGTGCGCCACATTGCTGGAGCAGGTGACCCACGCATCGACTTGCGCCGACGTGCAGAAGCTCCTGAGTGAGTTCTCACCCGCGACCGACAACGATGCGATGCTCGAGCCGGGCATGATCGAATTATCGCTCAACGCCCGCACAAAAGAGGAAGTCATCAAGCAACTGGCCGACCGGCTCTGGCTGCACGACCGCGCGAGCGACCCGCGCCGGGTCGAACAGGCGCTCTGGACGCGCGAAGAAGCCTATTCCACCGGTTTCGGCCACGGCTGCGCGGTGCCACATTGCAAGTCGACCGCCATTACCAAGAGTTCCGTAGCGGTGTTCAAGCTGCGCAAGCCCGTCTCGTGGAACGCAGACGGCAGCAATCCTGTGGATTTCGTTATCGCACTCGTGCTGCGCGAGCAAGATCACGGCCGCGAGCATTTGCGCGTTCTCTCGCAACTTTCACGCCTGCTCATGCGTGATGAATTCCGTGAGAGTGTGCGCGGCTTCAAGAAGCCCGACGAAATGCTTGTCTACCTCAAGCAAAGTCTGAACCTGTAAGTGACGTCGATTCGGTTGTCGTGCGACCCTTTGTCGGCACGCGATCGGCGGTAAGGAGAATCATGAAGAGCAAGGCACGGACCGTCATCGGTCGCGCGGCACTGTGGACCATCGCATCTCTCACACCGGCGGCCTTCGCGGCGCCGGCAACTCAGCCTGCGATCGACCTGTCGACACAAAAGACGCTGTACGCCGTCGGCTACGCGCACCTCGACACGCAGTGGCGCTGGACCTACCCGCTGGTCATCAAGGAGTACATCCATAACACGCTGAAGGACAACTTCGCGCTGATCGAGAAGTACCCGCACTACGTCTTCAACTTCAGCGGCTCGCGACGTTACCAGATGATGAAGGAGTACTATCCGGAGGACTACGCGAAGCTGAAGCAGTACATTGCGGCCGGCCGGTGGTTCGTGTGCGGTTCGTGCGTTGATGAGAACGACGCGCTGGTGCCCTCGGGCGAATCGCAACTCCGTCACGTGCTCTACGGCAACCAATTCTCGCGCCGCGAATTCGGCATGGAGAGCCAGGAATCGATGCTGCCGGACTGCTTCGGCTTCCCCGCATCGCTGCCGAGCATTCTGGCCCACAGCGGCCTGCGTGGGTTCTCCACGCAGAAGCTCAGCTGGGGATCGGCCATCGGCATTCCGTTCAAGGTCGGCGTGTGGAACGGCGTCGACGGGCAGGGCGTCATCGCGGGCCTCGATCCGGGCGCGTACACCGGCACAGTGCGCGAGAACCTCGCGACCAGCGACAACTGGCTCCGTCGCATCACCAGCAACGGCGACCGCTCCGGCGTCTATACCGACTACCATTACTTCGGCACCGGCGACAAGGGCGGCGCGCCCGGCGAGTCGTCCGTCGAATGGATCGAGAAGAGCGCCACCACCGACGGCCCGCTCAAGGTCATCACCGGCACAGCCGAGCAGATGTTCGTCGACATCACCAACGACCAGCGCGCCAAGCTGCCCGTCTACCAGGGCGAACTACTGCTGACCGAACACTCGGCCGGCTCGCCAACGTCGCAGGCGTACATGAAGCGCTGGAACCGCAAGAGCGAACTGCTCGCCGATGGCGCCGAACGCGCCAGCGTCGCCGCCATGTGGCTCGGCGGTCTGCCATATCCGACCGATCGCCTCTACAACGCGTGGGACCTCGTGCTCGGCTCGCAGATGCACGACATGTTGCCCGGCACCAGTGTGCCGAAGGCGTACGAGTACTGCTGGAACGACTACGTCATCGCACTGAACCAGTTCGCCGAGGTGGAGACGAGTGCCGTCGCCGCGATTGCGAGTCAGCTCGACACGCAGGTCGGGCAGGGCGTGCCGCTCGTGGTGTACAACCCCCTCGCCATCGAGCGCGAAGACGTCGTCGAAGCGAACGTGACGCTGCCTGCCGGCACCGACAGCGTGAACGTCGTCGGGCCCGACGGCAACAGCGTCCGCGCCCAGGTGCTGTCGAGCGACGGCACGTCGACGCGCATCGCGTTCCTCGCCAAGGCGCCGTCGGTCGGCTTCGCCGTCTACCACGTGCAGCCGGGCGGCGCTGCGACGCAGGAAACGCTGAAGATCACCGAGCGCACCGTCGAGAACGACAACCTCCGCGTCACGCTCAACGACGCGGGCGACATCGCTTCGGTCTTCGACAAGAAGTCCAACAAGGAAATGCTCCGCGAGCCGGCCCGGCTGGCGTTTGTTTACCACCGCCCGCGCGATTACCCGGCGTGGAACATGGACTGGGAAGACCAGAACCAGCCCCCGCGCGGCTACGTCGACGGTCCGGCTACGTTCAGGGTTGTCGAGAACGGTCCGGCCCGTGTCGCGCTCGAAGTGACGCGTCACGCGCAGGGCAGCACATTCGTCCAGCGCATCCAGCTTGCCGCGAACGCGACGCGCGTCGACATCGCCAACACCATCGACTGGGCCACGCAGGAACGCGCCCTCAAGGCGACCTTCCCGCTGGTCGCCAGCAACGAGCATGCGACCTACGACGCCGCCCTTGGCACGGTGTCGCGTGGCAACAACGATCCGAAGAAGTACGAAGTGCCGCAGCAGCAGTGGTTCGACCTGACCGATTCGTCTGGCAACTTCGGCATGAGCGTGCTGAACGACAGCAAATTCGCCTCGGACAAGCCGAGCGACAACGAAGTGCGCCTCACGCTGCTCTACACGCCCGGCGTGCGCGGCGTCTACCAAGACCAGTCCACGCAGGACATCGGTCGGCACCAGATCACGTATTCGCTCGCGCCGCACGCGGGCGACTGGAAGCAGGGCGGCACGACGTGGAACGCCCGTCGGCTCAACCAGCCGCTGCGTGCGTTCAACACGTCGGCGCATGCCGGCGCTCTCGGCAAGTCGTTCTCGCTGGTGAGCGTGAGCTCGCCGCAGATCGAAGTGCAGGCGATCAAGAAGGCGGAAGACTCGAACGACATCATCGTCCGCGTGAAAGAGACGAGCGGCGCACCGGCGTCGGGCATCACGATCGCGGCCGGCGCGGGCATCGTGTCCGCGACCGAAGTCGACGGCCAGGAACGCCGGATCGGCGACGCCGCCGTCACCGGGGACAAGATCGTGACCGACGTGGGCGCATATCGCCTGAAGACGTTCGCGCTCAAGCTTGCACCGGCCCAAGCCCCGGTCGCGGCCAGCAAGTCGCAGCCGGTCGAGCTGTCGTTCGACACCGATGCGGTCAGCACGAACGCGAACCGCGCCGACGGCAAGTTCGACGACGCCGGCCGAAGCTATCCGGCCGAGCAGTTCCCGACGGCGCTGTCGCTCGACGGCGTGGACTTCAAGTTCGGTGCGACGACCGACGGCGCGAACAACGCCGTCACCGCGAAGGGCCAGACGATCTCGATCCCGGCCGGCACCGAGCGCGTTTATGTCATCGCCGCCGCCGCGAACGGCGATCGCGATGCGACCTTCAAGGTTGGCGACACGACCTTCAACCAACGCGTGCAGGACTGGTCCAGCTACATCGGCCAGTGGGATAACCGGCTCTGGAGCGAAGTGATTCCGGAGAACGCATTCAACATCAGCGCCCACATGACGGGCTTGGTGCGCGGCTTCATCAAGCGCGATGCGATCGCCTGGTTCTGCTCGCATCGCCACAGCGCCACCGAGGGCGACGAGGCCTATTCGTACAGCTACCTGTTCAAATACGGCTTCGACGTGCCGGCGGGCGCGACGAGCTTCACACTGCCCAGCGACGAGCACATTCGCGTGTTCGCGGTGTCGGCGGTGACAGGCGCTCACGCCCGCGTGGCGCCGGCCGCTCCGTTGTACGACACGCTCGATGAGCATAAGTCGAACGGCGTGCCGACGATCGAAGCCGGCGCGGGGACGTTCAATGACGTCGCGACGGTGACGATCAAGCCGCCGCTCTACTGGCAGCAGGGTCTGCTCCGCTACACGCTCGACGGCAGCGAGCCGACGAGTGATTCGCCCGCGTACGACGGCGGCGTGCTCGTCACGCGCAGCGGCACGATCAAGGCCCGGCAGTTCGCCGCCGATGGGTCGGCCGGCGCGGTCGCCGAAGCGTCGGTGAAGATCGATGACAAGGTCGCGCCCAAGCTCACCGGCGTAGCTGCGGTCGACGCGTCGCCGCTGGTGACGCTCGAATTCAGCGAGCCGATCGACGCGTCGGCCGCTGCGAACGTGGCCAACTACAAGGTCGCCGGTGGCGACGTGAAGTCGGCGACATTGTCGTCCGATGGCAAGCGTGTTGTCCTTCAACTGGCCGCGCCGCTCGCGGTCGAGTCGACAACGGTCACCGTGAGCAATCTCCATGACCGGTCGGAGAACGCGAACCCCGTCGACGGCGCCACCGCACAAGTCGCCGTGAGCCGGCCGATCTTCAAGCTGGCCGCGGTCACGACCTCGGATCAGACGATCGAGAAGCCGGTCGAAGGACTGAACGTCGAGCCCGGCAAGCCGTGGTCGATGAATCTGTTCATGCGGACCGATCGCCAACTCGACAGCCAGACCGTGATCGCCGGCTTCGGCCGCGATGTCGATGGCAAGGAAGGCGCGGGTCGCTACTTCGCGCGGTTCGACAGCGGCCTGCACTTCTGGGTCGCGAATCGCGACGTGCCGACCGACGGTGTGTCGGTGGACGTTCGCAAGTGGCAGATGCTGACCGCCACCTACGACGGCCACACGCTGCGGCTGTACAAGAACGGCGCGGAAGTGGCGAAGCGCGACGTCGAGCTCGAGGCCGACGAGGCCGTCGTGCGGATCGCACCGCCTGACCCGTGGCAACAGCGTCGTCGCTTCCGCGGCGACATCGCCGAGTTCACGATCTGGAACGCGGCCCTTTCGCCGGCTGCCATCCGTCAGATGGCCAGCGAAGGTCTGCCCAAGCTGGTTGAACAGGAGAAGTGATGCGGCGGCTCGTCCTGCACATTGTGTGGTTCGTGCTGGCGAGTCTGCTCGTCACCGCGAGCGCATCGGCACACCCGGCCCGCCTGGTGAACGCGCAGGCGTTCATCGAGCGGGACGGGTCGTGCCGTATCACGCTCCTGTTCGATCTCCCGGCGTACGCGCTGAATGAGAAGCCGACGACGGTCGCCGACGACGCGATGGCCGACCTGCTGAAGGAATCGGCCGAGCGCTTGCGGCGCGAATCGGCTGACGCACGTGAGCGACTCAAGGCCGACACGGTCGTGATGGCGAATGGGTCGGCGCATGCGATCGACACGGTGGAGTTCGTCGGTGCGGATGCATTCCAGCAGTGGGTCGCCGCCGCGAAGAAGCCGCCGTTGCCGCTGATCCAGGAAGCGAAGCTGACGTCACACCTGCCGCCCGAGTCACGCACGGTCGCGTTTCAGTTCCCGCCCGCGATCGGCGACATTGTGCTGACCGTCAGCCGCCCGGGCGACGAGCCGTTCGGCGAAGTGGTGCGATCCGGCGAGCGCAGTTCTGAGCTGCCCATTTCTTTGGCAGGACTCGACTCGTCACCTGCGCCTTCGCCGGGCGTGACGAGCACGCCCACGATCTGGTCCACCTCCGTGCGCTTCGTCGTCTGGGGCTATCAGCACATCGTGCCCGAAGGGCTCGACCACATCCTGTTCGTGGTCGGGCTGTGCCTGCTGAGCACGAAGCTCAAGCCGCTGCTCTGGCAGATCACGGCGTTCACGCTGGCGCACTCGATCACGCTGGCGCTGTCGGTGATCGGGACGATCCAGATCGCGAGTTGGATCGTCGAGCCGATGATCGCGCTGTCGATCGCGTTCGTCGCGCTGGAGAACATCTTCACGCGCGAGCTGAAGCCGTGGCGCGTCGCGGTCGTGTTCGCGTTCGGCCTGGTGCACGGGCTCGGCTTTGCCGGCGTGCTGAAAGAAGCCGGCCTGCCCGCGGGGCAACTGGCGGCGGCGCTGGTGTCGTTCAACGTCGGCGTCGAACTGGGCCAGCTCAGCGTCGTGGCGGCCGTTCTGCTGCTGGTCGGCTGGTGCCGGCGTCACGCGTGGTATCGGCCCGCGATTTCGATTCCGGCATCAGCGGCCATCGCACTCGTTGCGATCGTCTGGACCGTCCAGCGCCTGCACGAATCGTGGTCGTGACCCCGGGCACAGATTGTGCGACTCGGCTTCAGCCCACCGCGTCTTGACGCACTTGCGATGGGCTGAAGGCCATCTCCGACAGCCGCCGTCATTCCTTCAATACCGGGAAGTAGCTCACGCGCAGCTTTGTCGCGCCGAACGGAACCAGTTCCACTTCGGTGAGCGGTGCGGTCGATGTGACCGGACTCACCGGCGGCTCTTCCGAATCGATCGCCGAGCCGCTGGCGCTCAGGCCGACGTAGTAGCCGCGGTAGCCGTCGAGCTTGGCGTTGACGTCGGTCGTGCGGAAGAGCAGGCCGGCGTCGCCGCCCGGCTTGAGGACGATCGTCGCTTCGAGCGTGAAGTCACGCAGGTTGGTCGGTGCTTGCAGCAGGGCTTTGGCGTCACGGGTCGGCTTCACGTGGAAGCCGCCGTTCTCGAGCGACCATTCGCCGCTGACCGTGTGCCATGCGTTCGGGGCCGTGGGCTTTTCGAAGTCGGCGACCAGCTTGCCGTTAACACGCACGTCGTCGAAGGTGGCGTTGCCGTCGTAGCTCCGCAGGCCGACCGCGCCGGTCGCGAACGAGCCGTCGTTGTGCTCCAGGACGGCCTGGTCCATGTCGTTGACGAAAACCCTCAGGCTCGGGCCCTTCCCAACGACGCGAAGCTTCTGCGGCCCCTCGGTGCTCAGCGGCGCGGTTGCCTCGGCCAGCGCGCGCCAACCCTGATCCGACTTGCCAAGCACGACCTTTCCGCGGGCAGGCTTCACGTGCCACGAATCCACCTGTCGCGCCGGCACTTTCAGCACCACTGCTGGCGCATCGCTTGCGAACGGGACGGCCGGGACGTCGTGCTCGATGACCTGCACGTTCGGCGCGGCGCGATCAATCTGAAGTGCGTAGTTCCAGGCAGTCGTCGGGCGAATCTCGAACTCATCGAAGCCAGAGAAGTTGTGGATGCTCTTCCAGTCTTCGCCCACCTTGAGCGTCATCGCGAGCGGGCCGCGCTCCAGGCCGACGGAGCCGTTGGCCCAGGTCGACGTGCGCACCGCCATCGTGAAGTTCAGTTCGACCTTGTCGCCCGTCTTCCATTCTCGCTCGACCCGCAGGAACTGGCCTGGTGTGACGCCATCGAGCCTCTGGCCGTTCACGCGGATTTCGACATTCGCACACCATTGCGGGATGCGGAGCGCGAGCGGAAACGTCGTAGGCTTGTCGATTGTCACGTCAAGCGCGACCCCCGACTTAAACGGGTAGTCGGTTGTCTGAACGATCCTCACGGTTGCATCGCCGCGGACTTTGGTCGTCACGCGGTTCGGCCCGTAGGCGACGAGCGCGAGGCCGCCATCGTCCGTCGCGGCCCACATGTTCTGGACGAACTTGGGCCAGCCCGCGTGCCAGTTGTAGCAGCAGCAGGGGAAGCCGCTGTGCGGGCCGGGCAGGTTGCCGTTGGGGTAATCCTGCGTGAAGCCATGCCCGCCATGCACGGCTGCCACCTGGTTCGGCAACTGATAGTACGTGATCTGTTTCAGTTCGGCCGAGGTGTGCGCGGGCAGCGAGTTGTAGGCGACCTTCTCCATCTGGTCGGCGATCGTCGCGTCGCCCAGGATGTCGACGGCGATGCCGCTGGAGATGATGCGCTCCACATCGGCGCACAGTTCGACGCCGTCCGTGCTGGCGCGGCCTGACAGCATCTCGGTGCCGCTGACCTGGCCATCGATTCGACCGTAGCGTTCGTTCATGTTCGTCACGCCGCGCTGGTACGTGTCGCGGTCGGCGGCGTTGTGCGTGAACTGCCACGCGATCGGCGGCAGCTTCAGCGCCTGGCTGACGTTCACGATGTGATGTGGATGGAAGTCTTCGCCGAAGTCGTAGAAACGGGAATCGCTGAAGATTGACGTCCACGGATATGCTTGGTCGTTCAGGACCTTCGCGAGATCGAGCAGGAACGGCTCGCCCGTGAGGTTGTAGGTCCAAAGGACGATGTCAAGGTTGTCGCCCGCACGGGCACGGCCCCATTCGCGCATGGGCCGGCCGGGCATTGTGTTAAGCTGGAAGCGGAAGTAGTTCAGCAGGAACGGCAGCACGCGGGCGTCACCGGTCGCTTCGTAATGGTCGCGCAAATAGAAGAGCACGACCATGCGCGGCCACCAGTCGTCGTTGTTGGGGGGGCCGAATTGGCCGTCGGATTGCTGGCTTTTCAGTGTCCAGTCGATCCACTTCTGCGCGCGGTCTTTGAGTTCCTGGTCGTCGATCGTGTGGGCCAGCGCGATCAGACCCTTCACGTAGTACGGGCCTTTCTCCCAGTTCTCGCCCTTGCCGCCCAGCCAGGCGGAATCGGGCGTGAGCGCGTCGTACAACTTCTCGGCCGCGCCGGTGAGGCCGGTCTTCTGAAGGTCGAGCTGACGCCGCAGCCAGCCTTCGGGTTTCACGGCGCCGATGGGCAGCCGCACGAATGGCGTGCGTTCGAGCGGTGGGCGATTGACGACGATCGCGTTTGGCGGCGGCAGGGCGGGCGATTCCGCGTGAGCGATGAGTGAACTGCTCGCAAGTGTTGCGAGCACGGCGGTGAGAAGA
The DNA here is from genome assembly GCA_047600945.1 of Tepidisphaeraceae bacterium. Taxonomy (GTDB): domain Bacteria; phylum Planctomycetota; class Phycisphaerae; order Tepidisphaerales; family Tepidisphaeraceae; genus JASGKC01. The sequence continues at coordinate 2,251,384 of JASGKC010000001.1, forward strand.
GCGGATCGCGGCATGGTAAAGGTCTCCGGTGCAGATCACGGTTGCGTGGATGTCGCCGTGCCGCGTTTGCGGATGTAAGCGACGAGTTCGCCGATCTCGGCGTCAGTCAGTTTGTCCTTGAACGACGGCATGCCTCGCTCGGCGATGCCGTTCGTGATGTTCCGCCGGATCGACGCGTCATCCGAGCCGTGGTTCCATTGAGCGTCGAACAGGCTCGGCTGCATCGTGTTCACGACGCTGTTGCCGTGGCACACGGTGCAGGTCTGTGTGAAGATCGCTTCGGCGCCGACGGGCTTGGGCAGTTGTCGCGCATCAGGAACCGGATCGACCGCGGGCAAATCGCGGCCCGTGGGTGTGAGGCGGATGATTTTGTCGAACTCGGGCAGGTTGCGGCCGTCGGGCGGATCGATTTCTGACGTGGTGATCCAGATCGCGCCGTCCGGCGCGATCGCCACCTCGCGGATGCGGCCGAACTGCTTGAAGAGCATGCGTTCGACCGACGCGATCGAGTGGCCGTCGAAGCGGACACGGATGATCGCCTCGCCGCGCATCGCACCGACGAGCAAGTCGCCGTTGAGGGTGGGGAAGAGGTCGGCATTGTAGAACACCGCGTCGGCCGGGCCGATGGATGGCGTGAACTCGACCAGCGGGCTGATCATGCCTTCGCGCGAACGCTTGTGTGACACGACAGGCCAGCCGTAGTTCTGGCCCGGCAGGATGAGGTTGAACTCATCGCCGCCGTCGGGACCGTGCTCGGGGGCGAAAAGGGCATTGCTGCTGGGCTGCCACGTGAGGCCTTGCGGGTTGCGGTGGCCGTAGCTCCAGATGACCGGCAGGGCGTCGTCGCGTCCGACGAACGGGTTGTCGGCCGGTGCGGTGCCGTCGGTGTTCAGGCGAAGAATCTTCCCCGCGACGGACTTCAGGTCTTGGGCGAGCGGCGGCTTGTCGGCGTCGCCCGTGGTGAGATAGAGCTTGCGATCAGGTCCGAACTTGATGCGGCCGCCGTTGTGGTTCCAGAACGCGGGAATGTCCGTGATGAGCGGCCTAGGTTCGACGAGCTTGTTCTGGTCTTCGCGATAGCGCACGACGCGCGAGAAGTTGTGGTCCTGGTCGCCGTAACATTCACTCAGGTAGATGAAGTGATTGCGTTCGAAGTTCGGATCGAGCGCCATGCCGAGCAGACCCATTTTCGACCAGACCTTGATGTCGGGCACAGTGAGTGCGGGCTCGGGCAGCAGTTGGCCGTTCGCGATTACGCGCACGCGGCCGTCACGCTCGGTAAAGAAGATGCGGCCATCCGGCAGGAACGAAATCGCCCATGGCGCTTTCAGGTTCGTCGCGATGATCTCTGCCTTCATCTCCGGCGGTAGAATCGTGCGAACGGGTGCGGAGGTTGGCAGGGTTGCTGACGATGAAGCGCTTGCCGATGTCGCATCGGCAGGCGACGATCGTGTCAGCGTGAACGCGATCAGGCCGACGGCGAGCAGGAACACGGCAGCAACAATCACCGCAATTCGCGCTTTCAATCAGTTCCTCCGGCAATAGTTCAGCTTGGTCAGCGTCACGTAAGCAGGTGCGAATCGTCATTGCGATTTGAGTAGTCGCAGTCGATTCGACTATAGGAGCGAGGCATCCGCGAGCGAGAATATCCATGATGAACAAAGTGCCCACAAGCCGGTTTGTGCGAGGAAATGGGATGTGGATATCGCGAAGGGGCGAGATGGATTCGGAAAGGTGCGTTAGGTCGAACGTGGGCGTGGGGCTGTCTCGTCCGCGAGTGGTCCTGTCGGCGATCTTTGGAGTGGCAGTCATGAGCGGAGTTGCACAAGCCCAGGCGGTGGCGGATCGCCCGCAGCGGGACGAGCGTTTGACGTTCCAGACGCAGCACGAGTGGCGCGAGCGCGTGAACCTGAACGCCGACGTTGCGATGGTGTACGACATCGACCCCACACTGCCTGCCCGGCTCAAGACGTGGAAGGATAAGGGCTACATCCCGCAGGTGATGACCGGCGTGTCGTGGGGGCGTTACCAGGACTACTACTACGGCCGATGGGATGGCAAGGAACACTTCGACGAAGCCCAGACCGAGAAGAACGGCAACAAAATCGGCCACGGCGGCGATGTCTACTACATGTGTCCGTCGGAAGCGTTCGGCCGATTCCTGTGTGTCGGCGTGAAGCGCGCACTCGACGCCGGGGCCGAGGCGATCTATCTGGAAGAGCCTGAGTTCTGGGTGCGCGCGGGTTGGGAGGAGGGCTTTAAGCGCGAGTGGCAAGCGTACTACAACGAGCCGTGGCAGGAGCCGACGTCGTCGGCCGACGCGCAGTACCGCGCCTCGAAGTTGAAGTATTACCTGTACCGCCGGGCGCTGTCGCAGGTGTTCTCTTTCGTAAAGCAGTACGGCCAAGAGCATGGCCGCACGATCCCGTGTTACGTGCCGACGCACTCGATGATCAACTACGCGTCGTGGGGCATCGTCAGCCCGGAGTCGTCCCTGCTCGAAGTCGGCTGCGATGGGTATATTGCGCAGGTTTGGACGGGAACCGCGCGTACGCCGAATCGCTATGAAGGGGTGCGGAAGGAACGTACGTTCGAAACCGCGTTCCTCGAATATGGCGTGATGCAGAATCTGGTGCGCGCCAGCGGCCGAAAAGTGTGGTATCTGAACGATCCCATTGAAGACAACCCGCAGCATTCGTGGCACGACTACCGCACCAACTGGGAGAGCACGCTGGTCGCGTCGCTCCTGCAGCCCGAAGTGTGGCGCTACGAGATCATGCCTTGGCCGCATCGCATCTTTGAGGACAAGTATCCGGCCACCCAGCCCGTGCGTCGGAACACGCCGCGCATTCCGATCCCGAAGGAATACGAAACCGAGTTGCAGGCGGTCATCACTGCGATGGGCGACATGCGCCAGCCCGCCGACAAGATTCGCTGGGAGGCCGCCGGCACGCACGGCGTCGGTGTGCTCGTGTCCGACACGATGATGTTCCAGCGCTTCGGGCCCGAATCGTCGGATGGCGACCTCGGTTCGTTCTACGGCCTGGCGCTGCCGATGCTCATGCGCGGGCTGCCCGTGGAGCCGGTGCAGATCGAAACCGCCGACCTCACGCCGTACAAGGTGTTGCTGCTCACCTACGAGGGCCAGAAGCCGCCTACGCCGAAGCTGCACGACGCGCTGGCGAAGTGGGTGAACGATGGCGGCGCGCTGGTGGTCGTCGATGACGATCACGATCCGTTCAACAAGGTGCGCGAGTGGTGGAACACGGGTGACCTCAAGCTTGCTACGCCGCGCGAGCACCTGTTCGACAAGCTCGGTCTCGATCGCAAGGCGGCCGGCGTGCACAAGGTGGGCAAGGGCGTGGTCGTCTTCGCCGCGCAATCCCCGGCCGCACTGGCGCACGATTCGAACGGCGCTGAACAGGTGCGCGACCTGGTGAAGCAGGGTATGCGTGAGACCGGCGTCGAGTGGAAGGAAGCGCCGGCGCTGGTGCTGCGCCGCGGGCCTTACGTCATCGCGGCCGGGCTGGAAGCGCACGGCCAGACGCAGTCGCTGCCGATCGCGGGGCGTTTCATCGCGCTCTTCGATCACACGTTGCCCGTCATCAACGGCTACACGGTCAATCCCGGTTCGCGGGCCGTGCTGGTCGATCTCGATGCGATGCCGAGCGTCGGCGTTGTGGCGGCGGCGTGTCGCGTGACAAACGCGAAGACGAATGCCAACTCGATCGAGTTCTCGGCCGACGGCATCGGTGACACCAGCGGCGTCGTCTGCGCCAAGGTGCCCGCCAAGCCAACCCAAGTGACCGTCGATGGCAAGGCCGTCCCGGCGGCCGATTTCGATTACGAGGCCGGCATCGTCCGCGTGCGGATGGCGAACTCGGTCGAGCCGCGCAGGGTCACCATCGTCTGGTGACGTCGGGCTTGGCCCCTGTTGGGTGCGACACGTCCCAAAAGGCAGAAGTTCCGGCCTGTTCCGAGCCGATACAACCCCATCGACACCGCCGCCGTCTGCGTCGGCCGGCGGTGTCGCTTGGGAGAAGCATCGGCCATGGCTCATATCCGCCTGTCGCTTAAAGTCGTCGTCGAGTGGTCCGTCTTCCTGGGCCTCGCGGTCACGCTGTCGATGGTCGTGTTAGCGATTCGTTAAAGTCGTTCCGACCTCGCGAATGGCCTTGTGTCGCGCGCGTGATCGTCTAAGCTGCGGCGTCAAGACTCAGCAACAGATCGACCGCGACACCAAGCCACCATGCCCAGCCATTTCAACCAACTGCTTGAAGCCCTGCGCGGCCGGGTCGCGCGGATGACCGCGAACGTCCAGCAAGTGGTCGAAATGGCCACCGAGGCGGTCTTCAACCAGGACGTGTCGGTCGCCGACCGCGCGATCGCCGCCGACGGGCGCATCGATTCCGAAGAGGTCGAGATCGAGAAGATGGCCATCGAACTGCTGGCTCAGCATCAGCCGTTCGCGGTCGACCTGCGGTTCGTCACCAGCGTCATCAAGGTCAATTCCGACTTCGAGCGCATTGCCGACTGCGCCGTCAACGCCGCCCAGCGCGTGCCGGTGCTGGCCCGACGCCGGGAACAACGTCTGCCGGACGCGCTGCTGCTGCTGTGCAACGCCGTCACCAAGAGCCTGCGCGACACTGTGAACGCGTTCAACCTGTCCGACGTGGGCCTGGCCGATCGTGTGCGGTCGTCCGACTCGGCCGTCGACGCGTATTACGCGACGATTGTCCAGGGCGTCATCTCCGACCTCGAACGCAAGACCGACGACGACCCCAACCGCGACCTCGCGCTCGTCATGATCGCCAAGAACTACGAACGCATCGGCGACCACTGCACCAACATCGCCGAGGACATCGTCTACATCTCGTCCGGCCAGATCGTGCGGCACCTGCACAACGCCTGAGGCTGCCTTTGCACTCACTGACCTTCGTCTCACGAAGGTGTCTTTGCCCATTGAGGTTCATGTTATTTGCCTTCATGGCAGACCTTGCGACAATCCGCCGCAAGGAAGGCAGGAGCACGTCATGTACGACTTCGATCGCAAGCAATTTATCAAGAACATCTCGGCCGTCGGTCTGCTGGGCCTGGTCCTCGCTCTTGGCTGCGAGTCCGCCCCGAGCAACGATCCCAATTACTACCCGCCGCCAGACAGCAACAACGGCCCCGACTACGGCCGCCCGGGCTACGACCGACCCGATTACGACCGGCCCAACTACGACGATCGCCCGTACGACGGCATGCCCTGGCGCGCCGATCTCGTCGCACGCAACAACGACAAGGTTCGATGGCGTGCCGTCGACGAAGGCAGCGTGTTCATTTCCGACGACACCGATCGCACGCTGCTCACGTGGTTCAAGGTGCACCGCGACGACACGGTCGAGATCATCCCGAAGGACGACGAGATCAAGCTCAACGGCCGGGACGTCTATCCGAAGGACCTCCATCGCAATAATCGCCATGCGATTTTCTTCCTCCGCGAGCGCGACTACGTGCAGCCCGGCGGCTGGCAGGGCGGAAGCGACGGCGGCTGGGACCATCGCCGGCCCGACAACGATCGCCCCGACTACGGCCGACCCGGTAATGACCGGCCGAACAACGATCGCCCCAACCGACCCGGCAACAACCGGCCCGACGACACGAATGACCGCTTGCCGTCCGAACTCCGCGGCTTTTCGTCGATGGTGCACGGCCGTGACAACGTCGTCTATCAGACCGGCGCCCGCGGCCGAATGGTCGTGTTCGATCGAACCGACAACCGCGTCGTCCACCGCGTCGACGTCGGCCGAGGCGATCGCCTGATTGTCGCGTCGTCGCGCGGGTACATCCGCCTCGAAGCCGACAAGGCCCGCAGCGGCAACACCAAGTACCGCCTCGACACGAACCACGACTACGTCATCTACTTCCGCCCGACGGAGTGAGGGAGAAGTTTCCAGTTGCGAGTTTCAAGTTGCGAGACCGTAGACGTCTTGCGTTCGCACGTCCTTCTCGCAACGCGAAACTTGAGACTGCCCCATCGGTGAGTTTCGAATTGCATGTTTCAAGTCTCGAGACAGGAGTTGCCTTATGTTCGCGGGTCCGTCTCGCAACTCGGAACTCGAATCTCGCAACGCCCGCCCGTACACTCGCCCGCATGCCCGCCCAGATCATCGACGGCGTCGCGCTCGCCGCGCAGGTTCGTGAGCAGATTCGCGGCCGCGTCAGCGCGCTGCGCGCGAAGAACAAGCCCGTCAAACTTGTCGCGCTGCTCGTCGGCGGAACGCCTGCCGGCGAGATCTATGCCGACAAGCAGCGTTCCACCTGTGGCGAAGTCGGCATTGACTACGAACTGCTGAAGCTGCCGACCGACACCTCCTTTGATTCGCTCGCGACGAAGATCGAGACGCTCAACAACGATCCAACCGTCACCGGCGTGATGATCCACCTGCCGCTCCCCGCGCACATCGAGCCGACCCGCATCCAGGCCCGCATCGATGCCGTGAAAGACGTCGAGGGCGTCAGTCCGGCCAACATCGGCTACTGCATCTACGGCAAAGAGATCATCGTGCCGTGCACCGCGCTGGCCAGTCTCGAACTGATCCGAAGCACCGGCTACCGGCTCGAAGGTGTTGATGCCGTCGTTGTCGGCGCTAGCGCGATCGTCGGTCGACCTGCGGCACTGCTCCTGACGCAAGCCGGCGCGACGGTGACGATCTGCCAGAAGCTCACGCGCGACCTGAAGAGCCACACCCGCCGGGCCGACGTGTTGATCGTCGCGGCCGGCGTTCCGAACCTCATCGCCGCGAACCACATCCGCGAAGGTGCGGTCGTGATCGATGTCGGCATCAACCGCGTCACGACGCTCGACGGCACGACCAAAATCGTCGGCGACGTGAACTTCGAGGACGTCGTCCAGAAGGCCGCCTACCTCAGCCCCGTACCCGGCGGCGTGGGTCCGATGACGGTCGCGATGCTGCTTCAGAACACGGTCCGAGCCGCCGAGCTGCTCGCGGGCTGATGGCATGTCCCTGGGGTGCTCCAGCTGAAGTGCGCGATTTCGGCCGCAATCACCGGCTGATTCAGTTCTTCGGCCGAGTAACGTCGCGCATGCGATTTTGAAACCGTGAGACATTTTGGGACATCCGAAGCACCCCGATCGGCTGCCTCACACAAGATCAACCACACAGTCTACCCAGTCGGTCCGGCAGTCTGACAAGGGGGAAAATCTGCGTCGGACGGGCAGCGGTTTTCGCGGCTGACAGGCCGACGTTACGATACGCTGCATCAGCTCCAACCCAGGGGAAGCCGCATGTCTAGCCGTTCAAGTTCACGCCGGAAATTCGTCACGATCGAACGCCTGATGCCGCGTACATTGCTGGCCGCGAGCACGGCACTGGCGTCGGACGGCATCCTGTCCATCACCGGCACCGACGGCAACGACCGCATCACCGTGCTGGCGCATCCGGTGCTAATGAACGTGATGCAGGTGGTCATCAATGATGCCACGTCCAGCTTCCTGCTGGGCGATGTGCTTCGCGTGTCGATTGACGCCGGCGCGGGCAGCGACACGATTCGGATCGATGGCAGCCTCGACGCGCTGTACCTCCAGAGCAGCATCTTGGCCGGCGACGGAAACGACCGTGTATACGGCAGCGCTGGCCAGGACTTGATCGATGGCGGGCGGGGCAACGATCGCCTCTACGGCTGGGGCGGCGATGACAAGCTGAACGGCAACGACGGTAATGACACCATCGACGCCGGTGTTGGCAATGACTCGGTCGACGCCGGTTCCGGCAACGACAGCGTGCTGGGCAATAGTGGCTCCGACACGCTCAATGGCGAAGCCGGCCGTGACACGATCGAAGGCGGCAAGGGCAACGACGTCATTTACGGCGGCACCGACGACGATACACTCACCGACCGCTACGGAACCGTCAGCATTCATGGCGGCGACGGCAGCGACATGATCACCACCCAAACCGCCGGCGAAGTATGGGGCGACGACGGCGACGATCGGCTGACCGATTCAGGCAAGGCGACGCTGCACGGCGGTACCGGAAATGACCGCATCAAGGGCGTCGGCACCGTCTACGGCGACGAAGGCAACGACCGCGTGCAATCCTCCGACGCACACGGCGGCGCGGGTGACGACCTCGTCGAAGGCACGGATGGCTTCGATTTCCTCTACGGCGACGACGGGAATGACGCACTCTACGGCGGCAACTTCAACGACGTGCTCTACGGCGGCGAAGGGGACGACAACCTCTACGGCGGTGGAGTGGGTGACAACAATCGCTCCGACGACGGCAGCGACGCCGGCTACGGGCAAGGCGGGCACGACTGGTTCCAGCCCGACCACAACTGGTCGATCACGGACAGCAGCCCCGAAGATTCCGCGGCGCAGACCAAGATCGGCCTCGATCCGAACACGCCCGCCTACAGCAGCGGGAGCTATTCGGGGGCTGTGATCACGCTGGGCGGTTACAACACGACGGTCGGCGGATGGGATTACGGAGGCCGATTGGCCGTCACGAGCGCAGGCACGCTCACGATCATCGGCCAGGTCGGGTCGGTCGCGCCGCGCGTGACACGTGCTTACGGTTCGGCGGCGATCGTGTCGGGCATCTTCAACCCGTCACCCTCGTCTGAACTTCCCGCGCCCGAGGGTCTGAGCACGGCCGAGCGTCGGTCGCTCACGCCACAGGTCGTGCGCATTCCCGCGTCGTGGCAGATCGAAAAAGTGTCGGCGGGCCGCGATGGCATCATGTGGTATCGCGTGTGGCAGAAGGGAAGCTGGGGGGCGACGATCGGGTCGCAGTCCTTCAGTAACGTGAGCGTGCGCGACGGCACGCTGTACTACGGGGCGCGGACGGCCGACCTGCGCGTCGGGTACATGGCGGTCGACGAGCGTTCGCTGCTGCTGCACGGCAAGAAGAGCGACGCGAATGAAGTGCAGGGCGCGCCGCTGAATGGGCTCCTTCGCGCACGGGCGGGCTCGTTCATCACGCTGGTCGGCGAAGGCGTTGCACGGCAGGTGATTGTGCCGAACGCGAACGACTCGATGAGCGTCGCACCTGCATGGAAGGGTGCACGCGGCCTGTACGTGCAGGGCGGGATGTACTGGTTCGATGAGGCGACGACCCTGTTCGTGGCGACGTCCGCTCCGCGGTAGTCTGATCTTGAAGACGGCGCTGGCTGGCGCGGCTGTAGACCTGTTTGTGGCACAGGCCTCCGGCACGTGGGCTGCCAAAAGCCAGTGCCGGAGGCCCGTGCCACCATTCAATCGTTCGGACTTTGCGTCGATCTATTTCTTCTTCGACTTCGATCTGCTCGTCTTCGGCTTCGGTTCTGCCTTCGGCGTCTCGGCCGGCTTGGATTCCGCGGGCTTCGACTCGGCTTTCGTTTCGGCCGGTTTGTCCGTCGTCGTCGTGCTCGGCGACTTGTCCGCTTCGGCTGCTTTCTTGTAGCTCTCGTTGCGGTAGTCGGTTTCGTAGAAGCCGCCGCCCTTGAAGATGATGCCGGCCCCGACGCCGATCTTGCGCACGACCTTCCGCTTCCCGCACTTCGGACAGACCTTCACCGGCGGCGCGGACATCGAATGGAACTTCTCGAAGTCGTGCTTGCAGGCTTCGCAGTGGTATTCGTAGGTAGGCATGGGTGAGTGGGCAGTGGTTGGTGGACAGTGGGCAGGGAAGACAAAATCATCAGAGCGGCAAGCGCGTGAGCATCTTCCTGCCCACCGGACACTGCCCACTACTTCGGGGCCGACACCGCCACCTGCGCCGGCCGGATCACTCGGCCTTTCAGGGCGTAACCCTTCTGCATGACCATGGTCACTTTGCCTTCGTCGAAATCGCTGGGCTGCTGCATGAGGGCCTGGTGCTGATTGGGGTCGAAGTCGTCGCCGGGCCTGGGGGAGACTTCTTCGAGCGCCTGTGACGACAGCAGCTTCTTGAGCTGGTCGGCGACGAGTTCGATGCCACGGTGAATGTCGGCCGCGCTCACCTTGGCCGGGTCGAGGGCTAGCGCGCGTTCGAAGTTGTCGACGACGGGCAGCATCTGCTCGATCAGCTTCTGGTTGGCGTACTGCATCCGGCTATCGAACTCGGCCTCGATGCGCTTGCGGCTGTTGATGAAGTCGGCCTGCGTGCGGGCGAGCTGGTTGTACAGCTTGTCCTTCTCCTCGCGCAGCTGATCGAGCTCGGCCTGCATGCCGAGCATGTCGCCGACCGGGTCGATGACTTCTTCGGTGTCGGCGGGGTCGGAACCGAGCGGTGCGTCTGGGGTTTCGTTGTTGTTGCTCATGGCGGTTGACGATTGCGAATCTCGAATTGCGAATTTCGAATTGAAGAAGGCGAGCGGTCAGAAGTCCACAATTCGCAATCCACAATTCGCAATTCGCAATCGATCACTTCCCTCCGAACATCTCTTTCAGCTTCTTCCCGAAGCCGTCCTTTTTCTTCTCGCTCGCGCCGGCCACGTCGAGGTCTTCCGTGTCGGCGAACTGCTGGAGCAGGTCGCGCTGGCGATCGGTGAGCTTCTGCGGGATTTCGATGACCACCTGCACGATCTCGTCGCCGGTCTTGTAGCTGCGGAGATCGGGCAGGCCTTTGCCTTTGAGCTTGAAGAGGTCGCCGTGCTGCGCGCCGGCGGGAATCTCAAGATGATCGACGCCCTTGAGCGTGGGCACCTCGATCGTCGCGCCGAGCGCGGCCTGCGTGAAGCTGATGGCGACCTGGCAGGCGATGTCGTTGCCGTGACGGGCGAAGACTTCGTGCGGCTTGATGACGATGTAACAGTGCAGGTCGCCGGCCGGCGAGTTGCCTTCGCCGGGCTCGCCTTCGCCCTGCACGCGGACTGCCTGTCCTTCCTGGACGCCGGCGGGGATTTTGATCGTGACGACGCGTTTCTTGTTCTGCCGGCCCGAGCCGTGACAGTCGTTGCAGCGATCGCGGATGACCTGCCCGCGGCCGCGGCATTGCGGGCACGTGGTCACCATGCGGAACATGCCGCCGAGGCCCGCCTGCGCGACGCGACCCTGGCCGCCGCACTGCGGGCAGAGGGCCGGCTGCGTGCCGGGCTTGGCGCCGGAGCCGGAACAGGTTTCGCACTTGTCCTGGCGTTCGAACTCGATGGTTTTTTCGGCACCGGTCGCGACTTCGTTCAGCGTGAGTTCGACTTGCGTTTCGAGATCGTAGCCGCGGGTGGGGCGGGCGTTGCCGCGGCGCTGCGCGCCGCCGAAACCCGGGAAGCCGCCGCCGGCGAACATCTCTTCGAACATGCTGAAGATGTCGCCGACGTCCATGTGCTGGTAGTCGTGCGCCTGGCCGGAGACGCCCGCGAAGCCGGCCTGGTCGTAGCGCTTGCGCTTGGCGTCGTCGGAGAGGATTTCGTAGGCCTCGGCGGCCTCCTTGAACTTCACCTCGGCGGCGGCCTTGTCGCCGTCGCCGACGCGGTCGGGGTGGTACTGCATCGCCAGCTTGCGGTAGGCGCGCTTGATCTCATCGGCCGTCGCACTCTTGGCGACGCCCAGCACTTCGTAGTAATCGCGCTTCGCGTTGGCGGTAGGCATCTTGGTTCTTTCGGACTTTACGGGCGGTTCACTGCGGTGAAGGAGGTTATCGGGCTTTCCTCGTCGGGGCTACTGGGAAACGGCTTTCAACCAGTTTCGACGACACGAAGTCAGGAAGACACAAAGGGGGCCACGAAGAGTCGATCGGGGTGAAGCCACTCACAGCATGCGCTAACGCATCAGCGCTTAGCACCATGCCTCTAGCGTGTGCTCGCTCAATCGAGCAACACCACCCCAGGCAAGAGCATCTTCATCAGTAGCACCAAAATAAAGACAATCAGTGCGACGCAGAGCACTGCGACGAATAAAACGACGCCAAGCGGAACTGGCTCGGTTGACGCAGTCTTACTGACCGGCTTCGTTTTGGGGTTGGCATAGTCGAGCTTGGTCTTCTTCTCCTCCAATTCATCTCCAGGTCTTCTTCGCGTCCCCTTCGCGGCTTCGCGGTGAAGAAGCCCGACAGCAAGAAGGCACGGAAACCGATCGCGAGTTGATTCGCATTCGATCTCCGTGCCTCCTCTGCCTTCTTGGTGTCTTCGTGCCTTGGTGGCTCTGCCTACATCAGGCGATCGCCCCAGCCACCGCGTTCGTCGGCTTGCCGTCCTTTTCCTTGTACTCGGTGACGAGCACTTCGGTCGTGAGGGCCAGGCCGGCGACGGATGCCGCGTTCAGCAGGGCGGTCTTGCTGACCTTGGCCGGGTCGATGACGCCCATCTTGTAGAGATCGCCGTACTCGCCGGTGGCGGCGTTGTAGCCGAAGCCTTCGCCCTTGCCTTCGAGGATTTTCGAGACGACCACTTCGCCGTCTTCGCCGGCGTTGTCGGCGATCTGGCGGGCGGGGCTCTTCAGCGCCTCGATGACGATCTGGAAGCCGAGCTGCTCGTCGCCCTTGGCCTTCTTGGCGGCGGCCTCGACGGCCGGGATCGCCCGCAGGAACGCCACGCCACCGCCGGGCACGATGCCTTCTTCGGCCGCGGCGCGGCTGGCGTGCAGCGCGTCGTCGATCAGGTCCTTGCGCTCCTTCATCTCGGTCTCGGTGTTGGCGCCGGCCTTGATGACGGCCACGCCGCCGGTCAGCTTCGCGAGGCGCTCCTGGAGCTTCTCGCGGTCGTAGTCGCTGGTGGTGGTTTCGATCTGCTTGCGGATCTGATCGGCGCGGGCGTCGACATCCTTCTTCTTGCCGGCACCGTCGAGCACGAGCGTGTTGTCCTTGTCGATCACGACCTTCTTGGCCGTGCCGAGGTGTTCGAGTTCGACGTTCTCCAGCTTCAGGCCGAGGTCTTCGCTGATGAACGTGCCGGCCGTCACGACGGCGAGGTCGCCCATGATGGCCTTGCGGCGATCGCCGAAGCCCGGGGCCTTCACGGCGCAGACGTTCAGGATGCCGCGCAGCTTGTTCACGACGAGCGCCGCGAGCGCTTCAGACTCGACGTCTTCCGCGATGATCAGCAGCGGCCGGCCGCCCGTGACGATCTTGTTCAGCAGCGGCAGGATCTCGGCGAGGTTCGAAACCTTCTTTTCGTACAGCAGGATGTACGGGTTCTCGAGTTCGGCCTCGAGGCTGGTCGGGTTGGTGAGGAAGTAGGGGGACAGGTAGCCCTTATCGAACTGCATGCCCTCGGTGTATTCGAGTTCCGACTCGGTGCCCTTGCCTTCGTCGACGGTGATGACGCCTTCCTTGCCGACCTTGTCCATCGCCTGCGCGAGGAGGTCGCCGATGTGCGTGTCGCCGTTGGCGCTGATCGTGGCCACCTTGCGGTAGTCGTCGGCGCCCTTGACCTTCTTGGCGAAGGCGGTGATCGCTTCGACGGCGGCGTCGGCGGCCTTGTTGATGCCGCGCTGGACCAGCACCGAGTTCACGCCGGCGGTGACGTACTTCACGCCTTCGGTGAAGATCGCCTCGGCCAGGACGGTGGCGGTGGTGGTGCCGTCGCCGGCGACGTCGCCGGTCTTGCTGGCGACGGTGTTGATGAGCTTGGCGCCCATGTTTTCGAACGGCTGGGGCAGTTCGATTTCCTTCGAGACGGTCACGCCGTCCTTGGTGATGCGCGGCGAGCCGTACGATTTCTGCAGCACGACATTGCGGCCGCGCGGCCCGAGGGTGGCCTTGACGGCCCGGGCGAGCTTCGAAAGCCCCGCGGCGATGTGCACACGGGCGTCATTGCTGAACGACATTTGCTTGGCGGACATAGGTTGACCTCAGTTATTAGTTGCCAGTTGGTAGTTGCCAGTGCAGTGCCATGAGCCGATCGCCTTTGCCTTGACTGGCAACCGGCAACTGGCAACTCATTCCAGGACGCCCAGCACATCGCTCTCACGCAGGATGACGTACTTCGTGCCATCCACTTCCACCTCGGTGCCGGAGTACTTGCCGTAGTAGACAGTCTGGCCGACTTCGACGTTGAGGGCGTGGCGCTTGCCGTTGTCGTCGAGCTTGCCGCTGCCGACGGCGATCACCTTGCCCTGCGTCGGCTTTTCCTTGGCCGCGTCGGGGAGGATGATGCCGGACTTGGTCTTCTCTTCGGCGCTGGCCTGCTTGACGACGATGCGATCGTTGAGGGGCTTGAGGGTCATGGTTCGGTTCCTTCTTCGTCTTCTGCTCTTCTTGTGGCACGGGTTTTCAACCCGTGATTGTCTTCTTCAACTCAGACACGGGTTGAAAACCCGTGCCACGGACATCTTGATCTACTTCGTAGCAGGAGCGTCTCGCTCCTGCTGTCACTGCGGGTAGAGTGCGTGCAATGCACCTTTCCAGCCGTTCACAGGGTGCGTTTCACGCATCCTACTTATTGTCCTTCACGCCGACTTCCTTCGACGGGCCTTCTGCGTGCCACCGTTCAGCGTCTCCTGAATCCGCAGCAGCTTCCGGAGCGCCTCGTTGACGGCCGCCTCGTTCGGGAACTGCTTTGTCAGAATCTCCGGCGATCCGCACGACGTTCGATTCGGCGACCAATTGTCTGTAGTACTTGCCGACCACTCCGCGGCGAAAGTCCGCCTTCGTCAGTTCTGGCATGTCGGTCAGGTCAATCGCGGACGTCTTTGAGGGCTTCTTCATACAACTCACGCTCCTTCGAGGTGGCTCGCCGGGCACTGATGAGTCTGATCCGTTCGGCGTCGCGGGCCGTATGAACGACATACAGCAGCCGACTCTTGAGTGATAACCCGATTGTGATCTCTCGCTCCTCCGCGTCGGAGTGACGCACATCCGGGACGGTGATCGCATATCGGCCTTCGATCACAGCGGCGGCTTCTTCGAACGACACGCCATGCTTGGCCCTGTTCGATTTCGCCTTCGCATCGTCCCACTCGAACTCCAATGCACACCTCCAAAGCGGCTGCGTCCTCGCTATTCGCCTCTTCACAGCGGTGCCACGAAATGCACTTCTCTTCTTCGTAGCAGGAGGGTCTCGCTCCTGCTGTCGCTGCCGGTAGGGTGCGTGCAACGCACCTTTCCAGCCGGTCACTAGGTGCGTTTCACGCACCCTACGTCACTCTCAAGATGCGTTTCGTGCACCCTGCATCACTTGGGTGGCAATCCGATTGGCCCGATTTCTGACGCCAGATCAAACGGTGGCTTCTCGACATTGCTCGATTTGACATACCACTGAGGGCTCGACGAACCAGGCACGCCGATGATGACCTTTTTGACCTTTGGATCGATTCCAAGGTGTCGAACATAGTCTTTCACCCAGTCGTGCGGCTTCTTGACCGTTGCTGGAAGTAGCAGGCACCCTAGCCACTTGCCATCAATCCAGACATGGCGGTAATGGGTCGTCATAAGGTCGCCCTCAGCAATCACATCATGTCATCCATCCCGCCGTGATCGTGGTCGTGGCCTTCGCCGGCGCCGGCGGCCTTCTTCGGGGCGTCGACGATGATGCAATCGGTCGTCAGCAGGAGGATGGCCACTTCGCTGGCGTTGGCGAGGGCGGTGCGTTCGACCTTGGTCGGCGTGAGGATGCCGGCCTTGATCATGTCGACGTACTCGCCGGTCAGCGCGTTGTAGCCGATGCCGTCCTTGGCCTCCATGACCTGGCGCACGACGACGCTGCCGCTCGTGCCGGCGTTTTCGGCGATCTGCTTGAGCGGGGCGGTGACGGCGTTGCGGATGATCTTCACGCCGAGGGCTTCGTCGCCGTCGAGCTTCAGCTTGCCTTCGTCGAGCGTGTGCAGCGCCTGGATCATCGCGGTGCCGCCGCCGGGCAGGACGCCTTCCTCGACGGCCGCGCGGGTGGCTTGCAGCGCGTCTTCGATGCGGGCCTTGATTTCCTTCATCTCGGTTTCGGTGGCCGCACCGACGTTGATCTGGGCGACGCCGCCCGCGAGCTTGGCCAGGCGTTCCTGGAGCTTCTCGCGGTCGTAGTCGCTCGTGGTGATTTCGATTTCGCGGCGGATCTGGGCGATACGGCCCTGAATCTCGTCGGATTCGCCGGCGCCTTCGATGATGGTGGTGTTGTCGTTGTCGATCTCGACCTTCTTGGCGGTGCCGAGGTCGGTCAGTTCGACCTTGTCGAGCTCGACGCCGAGGTCCTTCATGATCGGCCGAGCGCCGGTCAGGACGGCGATGTCTTCGAGCATGGCCTTACGGCGATCGCCGTAGCCCGGGGCCTTGACGGCCGCGACCGACAGCACGCTGCGGAGCTTGTTCACCACGAGCGTGGCGAGGGCTTCGCCGTCGATGTCTTCGGCGATGATGAGCAGGGGCTTCTTGGCCTTCTGGATCTTTTCGAGCAGCGGGATGAGCTTGGTGGCGCTGCTGATCTTGTCTTCGTAGACGAGGATGAGCGGCTTCTCGAGGACGGCCGTCATGTCGTCGGGGTTGGTGATGAAGTTCGGGCTGAGGTAGCCGCGATCGAACTGCATGCCTTCGACGACGTCGACGGTGGTGTCGAGCGACTTGCCTTCTTCGACGGTGATGACGCCGTCCTTGCCGACCTTCAGGAACGCGTCGGCCATGATGTTGCCGATCTCGCGGTCGTTGTTGGCGCTGACCGAGGCGACGTTGGCGATGTCGTCCTTCTTGGTGACGTTGATCGGCTTGGACTGCTTGAGCAGCGAGCCGCTGATGGCTTCGACGGCCTTGCGGATGCCGCGGGCGATCGCCATGGCGTCGGCGCCGCTGGTGATGGCCTTGTAGCCTTCCTTGACGATGGCTTCGGTGAGGACGGTGGCGGTGGTGGTGCCGTCGCCGGCGACATCGGAGGTCTTGCTGGCGGCTTCCTTCACGAGCTTGGCACCGATGTTTTCGAACTTGTCGTGCAGTTCGACTTCTTCGGCGACGGTGACGCCGTCCTTGGTGACGGTGGGCGAGCCCCAACCCTTGTCGATGACGGCATTCTTCCCGCGCGGCCCGAGCGTGACCTTGACGGCGGCGGCGAGCTTGGTGACGCCGTTGAGCAGTCCCTTGCGAGCTTCGGTATCGAACGAGAGGAGTTTGGCGGCCATAGGAATTGGGTCTCCGTGAATGCGGTCTGACTGACTTTCGAGCGTTCCTTCGACACCAGGGGTCTGACCAGAAATGACGGTCGACACCGGTGTGTGAAAGGCGTGCAAGCAATCGGAGTGCCGGGAGATGTGTGAATCGTAAGTGTATTAAAGATTAATGGTTGTGTCCCGAAAGGCGAGGCGTCAGGTGCTGTCAGCGTGGCAGCAGTGAGGGGGTTCGCGCGGGTGTCGTGTCAGTTTGGCAGCGCCGCGCGAAGCCGCTAGCGGCTTAGCGCGGCAGCGCGGATCGCGCTTCGGGCGGGAACACGATGAGCTGTGCAGCATCGATCCCGAACCGAACCCGCGCGCCCACCTCGACCGACGTCGCACGCGGCGTGATCACCCGCAGATGCACCCCCGACCAGTCGATCACGATCAGCAGCACCGGGCCGGCGTTCTCGACGAGCACGACCGTGCCAGTGAATGCGCCGGTGCCGATCGTGATGTGCTCGGGCCGGATGCCGAGCGTTGTTTCAGTTGTGGCTTGGGCTACCAGCCCATGAACGGGGTGAGACGGATTTATGGGCTGGTAGCCCATGCCACTGTGAAGCGGCAGAAGATTAATCGTTGGCTGACCCACCTGCCGGGCCACCTCCACCGATGCCGGCGAACGGTACACCTCGCCCGGCGTGCCGGTCTGGAGCACCCGGCCAACGCCGATCACGACGACGCGGTCGGCCATGCTCATCGCCTCGGCCTGATCGTGGGTGACGTACACCATCGGCGTCTTCAGTTCGCGACGCAGCATGGCGAGCTCGACGCGCAGCGCTTCGCGCAGCTTTGCGTCGAGGTTGGTCAGGGGTTCGTCCATCAGGAACAGGCGCGGCCGACGCACGATGGCCCGGCCGATCGCGACGCGCTGCATCTGCCCGCCGCTGAGCCGATCGCTGCGACGGTCGAGCAGCGGCTCGATCCGCAGCATCTTCGCGGCCCATGTGACGCGCTCGTCGATGTGCTCCCGCGGCATCTTTCGCCCCGGTGCTTTGAGCGGGAACTCCAGGTTCTGGCGAACGGTTTTGCCGGGATAGATGGAGAAGTTCTGGAAGACCAGCGCGACATCGCGGGCGGCCGGTTCGAGGCGCGTGACGTCCTGCCCGGCCATCATGATTGAGCCGGCGTCGGGCGTTTCCAGCCCGGCGATCGTCCGCAGCAGCGTCGTCTTCCCCGCACCCGTCGGGCCGAGCACGACGAGCAGTTCGTCTGCGCCGACCTCGAGCGACACATCGGCGAGCGCGGACGTCTGGCCGAAACGCTTGCTGATCGAGCGAAGTTGGAGGAAGGCTTCGGGCATGTGGAGAAATTCGTGGCACGGGCGTCTCGCCCGTGTTTTGCAGCGTCACTGCGCGAATCACGGGCGGGACGCCCGTGCCACGGCAGTCATGCTCCTTCCTTCAGAATCGAAGAGATTCAATCGCGCGACTTCGAAGCCCAGTCGAACGTCATCGCCGGCCATCGCAGGCACCGCCGCATCGGCACGCACGCAAACCCGCCCGTCAGCGGTGTCGACGTGAACCAACGCGTGCGAGCCGAGGTATTCGACGAGGGCAGCGGTGCCGGCGATTGGACCATTTGCTCGAATCGTCACCGCTTCCGGCCGCGCGCCGAGTGTGGCGGGACCTGTCGGATACACCCGGTCCAGCGTGATCGTCGTATCCGATTTCGTCACGAACATCGAACCCTCAACGCGACCCTCCATGAAGTTCATCCCCGGCGACCCGACGAACTGGGCCACAAACCGATCACTAGGTGAGTCGTACACCGTCGCCGGCGGGGCGGCCTGGCGGATCTGGCCGCTGTCCATGACCACCACTACGTCAGCCAGGCTCATCGCTTCTTCCTGGTCGTGCGTGACGTAGATCGTCGTCACCTGCTGCTGGAGTTGCCGCTCGCGGATGAACTCGCGCATCTCGGCCCGCACGTCCGCATCCAGTGTGCCGAGCGGCTCGTCCATCAGCCACAGCTTCGGCTGACGCACCATCGCCCGGGCGAGGGAGACACGCTGCTGGTCGCCGCCCGAAATGTGTCGCGGGTGCTTGCCGAGCAGGGCGGTGATGCCGAGCTTGTCGGCCACATCGTTCACGAGTTGGTTCACTTCATCCCGCGGTGTGCCGACGCTCACGAGCGGAAACGCGATGTTGTCGCGCACGCGCAGGTGCGGATAGAGCGCGTAGAACTGGAAGACAAACCCGACATCGCGCTGACCTGGCCTGAGCGTAGTGACGTCGATGCCGTCGAGCATGATCGAGCCGCCGGTGGCGATCTCCAGGCCAGCGATCATGCGGAGCGTCGTCGTCTTCCCGCACCCGCTGGGCCCGAGCAGCACGACGAACTGGCCACGCGCGACATCCAGATCGATCCCGCGCACGGCCGTCGTGCCGTCGGGGTAGGTCTTGGTGAGGTTGCGGAGGGAGAGGAACGTGGGATGGTTCGTTGTCAGTGGTCCGTGGTCCGTTGCGGCAGATGCGACGCGATGATTTGCGCCAGCGTGCTGGCGATCAAGCTGAAGAATCCGATGCGAAACCCGCCGAGCCAGAAGGGCTGAAGCATGAGTGCGATCGACGCGGCCATTCCGAGGATCGTGATCTTCGTGATTCGACTCACCTGTGCGCTCCTTCACAACGGACCACTGACCACTGACAACGGACGATCATGCCTTCACCGTCCCGAACGTCACGCCACGCAACAGATGTTTCCGCACCAGCACGGTGAACAGGATGATCGGCGCCACGAACACAATCGCACCGGCCGCGATCTGCGGCCACGGGATGCCTTGGCTCTGGCCCTGCAAGCCCGCGAAGTAGACGGGGACGGTCTTGGTCTGGAGGGCGTTGAGCGTCATCGCGAAGCCGTACTCGTTCCATGCGCTAATGAGGCAGAACACAGCCGTCACCGCCATGCCCGTGCGGGCCTGCGGCACGACGATGCGGAAGAATGCGTCGAGCCGGGAGTAACCATCGACCAAGGCGGCCTCTTCGAACGCTTTGGGAATCTCGTCGATAAAGCCCTTCATCAGCCACACCGCCAGCGACAGGTTGAATGCGGTGTATAGGATGATGAGCCCCAGCGCCGTGCCCTGTAGATTCGCTCGACTCCACATCAGATAGATCGGCATCACCACGGCCAGAGGCGGCAGGAACCGGGTGCTGAGGATGAAGAACAGCCAGTCTTTCGATCCAGCGATGCGAAACCGCGAGAACCCGTAGGCGCAGCTCGTGCCCAGCACGACCGACGCGGCCGTGCTCACGCCGGCGATCGTCACGCTGTTGAGCAGGAACTGCCAAAAGTTCTTCGACGGATCGACGCGGGCCTTCGACCCCTCGCTGCGCCCGTCGAGCCGGGTGTAGCCTTCGAGGGACGGCTTGAAGTACGGCGCGGCGGACGCGGTGGAACTTGGGATGAACTTCGCCTGCGCCGACACCGCATCGGGCCGGGTCTTGAAACTCGTCAACACCATCCAGCCCAGCGGCAACATGCTCAGCGCGAGGTAAAGGGCGATGATGAGGAGGCGGAGGGGCTTCACGCGACGGCCTCGGCGCCCGTCGTCACACGACACGTCATGCTGAGCGCTGCGAAGCATCTGGCGCCTCGCGTATGTCGCGCGACAACGATGGGCGCCAGATCCTTCGCTGCGCTCAGGATGACGCGTTGCATGGGTGACGGGTCGTTCCAATCCGCAATCCGAAATCCGAAATCCACAATCATCCTCCCCTCCCTTGCCTCGCCTGCAAACGGTCCAGATACGTCGTGAAGAGTGTCGCAAAGGCGATCACCACCACCAGCACGACACACGAGTACGCGGCCCCGAGGCCGAGGTCGGATTGGCGGATGCCGGTCTGGTAGAGCAGGGCCGACACCGTTTGCGTGCGGCTGTCGTTCGAGCCGGTGAGGGCCATTACCAGGTCGAACTGCTTCAGCGCATCCGTTGCGCGCAGCAGCACCGTCAGCCCGAGCAGGGGCAGGCAGAGCGGCAGCGTGATCCGGCGAAAGACCGTCCAGGCGCTGGCGCGGTCGATCTCGGCGGCTTCGTACAGGTGCGTCGGAATCGCGTTCAGGCCCGCGAGCGAGACCAGTATGCAGAAAGGCGTCCACATCCACACGTCGATCAGCACGATGGCCGGGAACTTCAACGACGGCTCGGTGAGCCAGCTGAGGTTTGCCGTGTTCACGCCCACGCCGCGCAGCACGTGGTTCAGCAGGCCGTAACTGCCGTCGAGGATTTGCTGCCAATACAACCCCATGACGGCCGGCGGAAGCATCATCGGGATCAGCAGCAGCGTCAGCACGACCGGCTTACCGCGAAACGCGCGTTGAAGGCAGAGAGCGAGGACGAAGCCGAGGACGAGTTCGATCGAAACCGACGTGACCACGAACGCCGCCGTCGTGCGCATTGCGCCGGCGAAGCGGTCGTCGGTGAAGACCGTGTGGTAGTTGTCGGTGCCGATCCAGTTTGACGTCCGGCCCGCCAGATGCGTGTCGGTGAAGCTCAGGCCGATGTTGTAGACCAGCGGGAAGACGTTCAGCGCCAGCAGAAACAGCAGCGTCGGTGCGACGAAGGCGGTTTTGAGCAGGCGAGGGTTCATTCAAGCTTCACCGCGAAGACGTGAGGATCATCCACGAAGTGCACGAAGGGACACGAATAAGACATTCAAATTGATGCCGTCCAGCCAGCCTCTCTTTTTGAGTAGCTGATTCTTGGTGCGCTTCGTGTCCTTCGTGGATGGTTCATTTCAGCAGCCCCGCCTTCTTCAGCACTGCTTCCTGCTGCGTGGCAAGCGCATCCAGAGCGGCCTTCGGGTCTTTTCCGTCGAGCGCCGCGGCCAACTCCGTCTGCGCAATGCGCAGCAGGTCTTCGTATTCGGGCACGTTGTAGAAATCCTTCATCGCATCGAGGCTCTCGGCGAGCGGCTTGTTGTAGGCATTGGCCTTGGCGAACGCGTCGCTCTTGAGCAGCGAACTGTTCGCCGTGAAGCCGGCCGGCTTGGTGATCCACTTTTGCTGCGTCTCGGGCTTGCTGAACCACGCGATGAACTTGCGGGCTATCTCCTGCTTTTCGGGCGATGTCTTGGCGCTGATGCTGAAACCCTGCCCGCCGAGGCTGACCGATCGCTTGCCGTTGTGGGTGGGCATTGCGAAGAAGCCGGCCTTGTCGCCCATGTCGTTGGCCACGCTTGGGAAGAACGCGAAGTAGCTCATGCCCATGGCGACAGTGTTGTTGCGGAAGTACTCCATCGTCTTGTCGTACGACAGGTTTCGCGCGTCGGGCGGGCCGAATTTCAAAAGCGATGTGTAGAACTTGAGCGCGTCGGCCGACTCGGGCGAATTCACCACGCCGGCCACCTTGCCGTCGCGCGACCAGTCGCCGCCCCAGGCCCACATCAACTGCTGGAAGCCCATCGTCAGTTCGTCGTAACCGCGACCGGTCAGCACGGCGGTGCCGTAGCGGTTTTCGGCGGGCCTGGTGAAGAACTCGGCCACCTGTGCGAACTCTTCCCACGTTTGCGGCGGCGCCAGCTCTCGACCGAACTTCGCCTTGAACGCATCTTTCTCCTTTGGATCGTTGAACCAGTCCTTGCGATAGACGAAGCCGATCGAATCCGTCTCGGCCGGCAGGGCGTAAAGCTTGCCGCTGCCCGTCGGATACTCGCACAGGTACTTCAGCGCGTTGGCGTTGATGCCGTCGAGGTCGACGTTGGCCTTCGCCCAGTCGGTGAGTTCGACGTACAGCCCGTCCTTCACGCCGCGGCCGATCCACTGGCTGTCGCCGACGACGATGTCAAAGCTGGTGCGCGGGTTGCTGAAGTCGAGGAAGACCTTCTGCGAGTAATCGGACCACGGCACCTTCGCGACGTCGACCTTGATCCCCGTTTCCTTCGTGAAGTCTTCGCTGAGTTGTTGAAGTCCGTCGGAGGGGGGCCATTCCGCCCATATGATTCGGAGCGTCTTGTCGTCGGATGCCGAGGCGCTGGAGGAATCGGAATTGCCGCACCCAAACGGAGTGACGGCGAGAGCGAGAACGGACAGCCAACCAAGCGCAAGCGTCGCGTGACGCATCGGACCTCCTACAAGCCTTCGACAATCCCCGGGCCGATCTTTCCCGATGAGCAGTCGGAACTCAAGACGCGAGCGGGCTGTTGAACACGCCATCCTGAGCGAAGCGAAGGATCTGGCACCTCACGAGCGTCGAGCGACTTCGATCGGCGCCAAATGCTTCACTGCGCTCAGCATGACGATTTGCCAAACGAGACTTTCACGCGTGCAACCTCCGCGTGTACACCCACCATTCGACCATCAGCAGCGGCAGCACTCCGAACGCCACCAGCCACCACCACCATTCCAGCCGCGACTGCTTCGAGCCTTCCTCGCCGACGGCGCCGACGGCTTGGCCAATGTGGCCGGGCGGGAGCTTCGATGGCATCAGGTTGCTCTCATTGGCGTTCAGCAGATTGACCGCGACACGTTCGAACTGCGGGACGGCCGGGTCGGTCTTGTAAAGGCCGACGGTGTCGAGCGGCGGCAGCGCGAAGTCGCCGGCTTGTGGGACGATCAGCGGCTTGTCGCCGTCGGGGCCGCGCAGCAGGACTTTCATTTCCTTCGTGCCAGGCGAGAAGGCGCGGTCGACGTTCACGCGGGCGATGCGCGGCATGTCGCCGGGCGCGTAGCTTTCGCGCACGTCCATGTCGCTGCCCAGCGCGAGGAACTGCATCGTGTTGTAGAGGAAGTGCTGGAACGTCTCGCGCAGCGGCCAGTTGCTCTGGAGGACGTCGAATGCGACGACCATGTGCGTGCTGCGGCCCTGCTTCCAAAGCACCACCAGCGGCGACTTCTCGCCGTCGATGAGCGTTTGGGCATCGGGCGGCACATCGAGCCGCAAGGCCTCGGCCGTCGCGACGCGGGCGATGTTCAGCCCGCGCAGGATCGGATGGTCGCGCCGCCAATCGAGCACGCCTTGCTGCTGCTCGATGATCGGCAGACCCTTCGCGTCCACGGCTTGCTTGAGCGGGGCGTTGGGCGGCACGCAGCCGAAGTAGAAGAAGTTGCCGGCCGGCGGGAGCCTGGTCGGCTTGTGACGGTCGAAGACGATGACGTCGACGTCGTCTGGCATCTTTGCTTCGTACTGCTGGGCGCTCAGGATCTGCGGATGCTGCAAGCCGAGCGTGCGGATCGCGTTCTCGAGGTAGAAGTTGCTGCCGACTTCTGGCGTGACCAGCGCCACCGACAGATTCCGCGGCGGAGGAACGACGACCTGCGCCACGTCGTCGGCGGCCAGTGCGTCGCCTTCCTTCTGCATCTGTTCGATGCGGATGACGGCGCCCGTGGTCAGTTCCAGCGTGAACTCAATCGTGTCGCGCGGCACCTTGCCCGAGGCGACGGCGTCCTTACGCTGCTGTTCGGTGTAGCGATCGGGCAGCACGTTGGTGGCCTGCTTCACCTGGTCGGTGTGGAAGGATTCGACACGCGGGTTGTCCGGATCGATCGCGGCGATGCTGAGTTGCAGCGGCACGGCATCGATCGGCTCGGGCCCGAAGTTGGCGAGGCTGGCGAACACCTGCACCTCGGTCGGCCGTTCGTAGTTGCGGCGGGCGCTGAGTGCGATGATGCCGACGTTCTTCGAGGTGTCGGAGCCGATCGCGGTGTATTTGACGTTGCCTTGAAGGCTGAGGTCGGCCGCATCCGAAGCGCGGCCGTCGGAGAAGACGTACACGTCCGGGGCGATCGCGGTCTGGTTGAGGTTCTCGCCGGGCAGGGCGAGCGCAGTCTCGGCGAGTTGATACGCCATCTTCAGCGCCGTGGGGCGATCGGTCTGCTCGACATTGTTGATGGCCGCGCGGAGCAGGCCCAGGTCGGCCGTGCGTTGCTGGACGACTTCGGCACGGGAGTCGAACGCGATAACGACTGCCTCCGTGCCCGGTCGCATCGCGTCGACGACAGAGATCGCCTGCCGCTTGGCTTCGTCGAGGCGCGTGCGTTTGCCTGAATCGATGTCCTTGGCCCGCATGGAAGCGCTGCGGTCGAGCAGGATGATCGTCTTCATCGCCGGCGGCGTGACGCCATAACTGACAGGCCGGGCGAGGGCGAGGAGCAGGGCCGCGAGGAGCAGCGCTTGGAGCAGCAGCAGCAGATTGCGCCGAAGCTTCTGGAACGGCGCGTTGACCTGAAGGTCCTGAACGGCCTTCTTCCAGAGAAGCGTGGAACTGATCTTCTGTTCTTTGCGTCGGAGTTTCAGGAAGTAAAGTAGCAGCAAAAGCGGCGCAACCACAGCAGCCGCGATAGCGGCGGAGAGTGGGGAGATGAAGGATGGGAGCCAGGACATGTGTTTTCCTCGTTAGAATGCCCAATGCCCAAGTCCCAATGCACAAGCAGAACGCCATCATTCCGTTGTCGTATTGCGGCGGATCGCGGCGAAAATCTTCACGAGTGCGGACGCTTCCTTCCAGATCGGCACTGCGGCCTCGCGTAAGTCTGGAACAGCCGCAACCACAATTCGAACGTGCAGCTTCGACTCATTCGCTTCTCTCTTGGCTACGCCTATACGATATCGAAACTCTTTGCGCGTATCGGCCTCATCGGAACACTACTCGCCGATCGTACAATCTGCGAAATCAGCGGCCGAGTCACGGGATCGATAGGAACTCGACGTGCGAAAATGACGACTAACTCAGCAAACTTGGCTGTGCGCTCACCAAGGTCGTAGGCACGCTCACGGCGATCGGAGTTCCGTCGCTCGGCACGAGCCGAGTCTGGTTCATTGTTGGGCATTGGGACTTGGGCATTGGGCATTTTCTCACCCCAGCAGCCCGCGTTCGCGCAAGTAATTCAGCACCACTGTCTCGAACGGCACGTCGCTGGTCGTGAACAGGTGCACGCCCCCTCGTCGCGTGATGTGGTCCTTGAGCGCCAGGCAGTACGCCGTCAGGTTGTCGTTGTACTTTTGAAGGAGCGGCTGGGTGATGGTCACCTCGGCTTCGTCGGCGTCTTCGACGTCGACCAGCCGCAGGTCGCCTTGCAGCGCAGGGTTCTTTTCCTGCGGGCTGAGGATTTGCAGGCCGTAAAAATCGTAGCGGCCGGTCGCAAGGTAGCGCAGGCCGTCCTGGAAGCCGCCTTTCATGAGGAAGTCGCTGATGAGCACCAGCACGCCCTTGTTGCGGTGCGTGAGGACGAACCGCTTGCACGCGGCCGCGAAGTCGGTGCGGCCTGAGGGCTTGAGGTCTTCGAGGAACTTCAGCATCTGTGGCAGCCGGCGCCGGCCGCGCATGCCGCCGGTGTCGGCCACCACGCGGTCGCTGATCGCGCCGATCGTCACGCGGTTGTAGTTGACCAATCCGACGTACCCGAGCGCGGCCGCCAGCTTCTTCGCGTACTCCAGCTTGTTCGGCGTGCCGAACTCCATGCTGGCCGACGTGTCAACGAGAATGCTCAGCGCCAAATCTTCTTCTTCGAGGAACAGCTTGAGGAACAGCTTGTCGAGGCGGGCATAGATGTTCCAGTCGATGAAGCGGAGGTCGTCGCCGATGACGTAGTTGCGAAAGTCGGCGAACTCGACTGACTGCCCGCGGCGTTTCGACCGCCGTTCGCCCTTCATCTTGCCGGCCAGGATCTTCCGCGACATCACGTCGAACCGATCGAGCCGGGCCATGAAATCGGAGGTGAGCAGTGGGGAGGCCATGCGTCATGAAGGATAGCCGGGCTTCGTGCATCAACCTAGCGCTTGGTATGCTCGGATCGGATGCTCTTCGGCGAGGCCATGGTTTCCACCGTGCGCAAGCTGCATCGGTCCGTACGACGATGAAGGCGTCCTCGCCGCGCAGGCTGCCTTCCATCTGGGTATTGCTGGGGCTACTCGCGGTCGTGCCCACGCTGCTGGCATGCGCGGCGCTGACGTGGATTGCCTCGGCGACCGTGAACGACGTGGCCGAGCGGCTGGCGAACGATCGGATCGACGAAATGACGCGCCGCTTCGAAAGCGATTGCCGCGACTACATGCGGCACGCATCGCAGATGAGCGACTACCTGACCGACTCCGTACGCCAGGGCGGGTTACCGGCTGATCGGGTCGACGACTGGCGACCGGTGCTGTTCGCGTGCCTGCGGACGCGGCCTGAAGTGGCGTCGGTCATGTACGCGGCACGCAGTGGCGACGCCCTCATGCTGATGCGCTACGCGAACCGAACCGAACTGGGACGGGTCTACGCGACGCCCCAGCCCAACGGGTTCAATGAGCACCGCGTCCAAGTTTCGCTGGATTCAGTAACGCAGCCAACTACGGGGCAGTGGTTCAACTACCATCTGACCGAACGGCCGTGGTTCATCAAGGCGCATCAGGCGGATGGACCGGTCTGGATTGAGCCTTACCAGTGGTTTGCCGACCCGCGCTCGCCGCAGCACGACGTGCTTGGCGTCGGTTTCGCTCGCGTGATTCGCGATTCGGGCGGGAATGAACTGGGCACGCTGATTGTTGATCAGACGCTGTCGCAATTGAACCTGTTGCTGGCCGAGAGCACGCAGCAGACGGGGGCGCATCTGGTGCTGGTCGGCAAGTCGGGCCCGATCGCGCGATCAGCCGATCAGAACGACCCGTTCGAAGCCGCGCTGTTGAATGCACCGGAATTGTCCGATGACGCCAGCAAGACGACACGGCTGGCAGTCGATGGGAGCGACTATTGGACGTGCGCGGCTTCGCTGGAAGTGTATCCCGGCGAACGCTGGCGGCTGCTGGCGGCGGTGCCGTCAGCGTCGATGCTTGAAGTGGCACACACGGCAAGACGGCGGATGCTCTGGATGTCCGGCGCGGTGATCACGCTGGGTGCGTTGCTCGGCGGGCTACAGGCGCGCCGACTTGCGAAACCCCTCCAGAAACTGGACGCGGCCGCCTCCGCGATCGGCCGTGGCGAGGCTACGCAGCTTGTCGATCCGATCGGTGTGGCGCGCGAGATCGACAGGCTCGGGCGTTCGCTCGATGCTTTGGCAGTCGCGGTGCAGGAGCGGATCGAGATGCAGACGGCGCGTGACGCGGCGATCGAAGCCGACCGCTTTAAGGGCCGTGTCGTGGGGCATGTGAGCCACGAACTGCGCACGCCGCTGACAGCCATTCTCGGCTACACGGAAATCCTGCTGGCCGCCGAGACCGACGCCGCCGACGATGCCGTCGCCGCGCAGCGCCGGGAGGACCTGCGCCGCATCGATCAGGCCGGCCGACATCTGCTGAGCATCGTAAACGACCTGCTCGACCTTGCCCGCATTCAGGCGGGTCGAATGCCGATCACGCCGACCCCATTCGCCGTTGAGCCGTTCGCACAGGACGTTCGAGCCGTGGCTGAGCCGCTGGCGGCGCGGAATCGCAACACGCTGGCGGTGGCGTGTGTCGGTGACGTCGGCACGATGACGTCGGACGTAAAACGCGTGCGGCAAGTACTGCTCAACTTGCTCGGCAACGCGGCGAAGTTCACTCAGGATGGGCAGATCACGCTGCGCATCAGCGCCGATTCGGCAATGGTCGAGTTCGCAGTCATCGACACCGGCCTCGGGTTGACCATGCAACAGATCCAGCGGCTCTTTCAGCCTTTTTCGCAGGTGCAGGTTGGTTCCCAACGACATGCCTCCGAAGGGTCGGGCTTGGGCCTGGCCATCGCCAAGCAAATTTGCGAAAGGCTGGGCGGCTCGATTACAGTCATCAGCGAAGAAGGCCGCGGTTCGACGTTCACCGTTCGCCTTCCGCGTCATCTCCCCGAAGTCGAGAGCCGGCCGGATTGTTCGGCGGCTTAGAGCATTTGTGTTTGTCAGGCCATCTGCGATTCATGAACGGCGCCGCCCGCATTCTCATTGTCGAAGACGAGCCGCTGAGCCGGGACGTGATCGCGCGCCGGCTACAGTCGTACGGCTACCAGACCGTCTGCGTGAACGACGGGCTGGCCGCGGTCGAGTGGCTGAAGTTGAATATCGCCGACCTCGTGCTGATGGACATCTCCATGCCGCGCATGAACGGGCTCGACGCGACAGTCGAGCTGCGCAAGACGTGGAGCCCCGATGCGCTGCCCATCATCATCGTCAGCGCCAGCGTCGACTCGGACGACATCGTAGAAGGGCTTGACGTCGGAGCGAACGACTACGTCGTCAAACCGATCAACTTCCGCGTGCTGGTTTCGCGGATACGCTCGTGCCTCCACCTTCGGGCGACCGTGAGCCTGCTGGTGGAAGCGGAACGGCAGCGGGTGATGATCGAATCGCTCAAGCGCAGTGCGGTCCGTTTCGCGGAGCCGATGTCGCACATCATCGAGCGCCTCGACGAGCTCACGCATGAGGCTCGCGAACCGGAGCGCTATGAGCTCATGGAACTGGTCGCATTTGTGGAACAGGCGATCGAGGTGATCGAGCGAATCCGCGATGCCGCCACCGGCGAAGACGTGCCGTACCTGGATCGGCTGCGTAAGCTGTGAGCCGCCTCAGCCGTGCACTTCGATTTCGCCATCGTGCTGCTTGGAATTGATGATCCGTGCGATTTCCTCCGCCTGCTGCCGAGTGCGAACGAGGATCTTGAACTCATTCTTGCCTTGTTTGCCGTTCCACACGGCATACGTGCCGGCCACGCCCATGGCGACACGGACCTTGCCGGCGTTGGGAGGAATCGAATAGCGGGCCATGGAGGCAGTATAGAGTGCGGAATGGGGAGTTTGGAGAGTGCGGACGGCAGCCGTTCGCAGGTGCGATGCTAACAATTCGCGGTTACGCTGCTCGCATGCGTGATCTCAAGCTGTCGCGTCGGATGTGCTGTGCAGTGCTTGCGGCCGCGTGGTGGGCGGGACAGGCGTGGGCCGACGCGCCGGCCGCGCCGTTCGACGATCTACTGGCGAAACGTGTGCTCTTCAACGGCTGGGGCATCTCGCCGGTCGGTACGCACGTGCCGGCGGGTTCGATGTGCTACGCAATGGCGTTCACATCTGACGGCCAACGTCTACTCGCAACCAGCGCCGGCGTGAAGCCGGGCCTGGCCGTCATCGACCCGGCTACGAAGAAACAAGTTTCATTCATCCCGCTGCCGCGCGCGATGAACGGATTGTGCGTCGATGGCGAAAATGTTTTCGTCACCGGCGGCAACTCTGATTCGATCCACGTGCTCGCCGCCGACGCGGGCGATGTGAAGCTGTCGAAGTCGATCGCCGTAAACGCAGGCCCCGAAATTCGTAAGAACGTTGCAGGCGAAGAGACCGTGCTCGATTTCCTGACTGGCCTCGCGAAGCACCCCGCGAAAGACGAGTTGTATGTCTGCAACGAGGGCAAGAATGAGGTGTGGGTCGTCGACGAGAAGGTGCTGCTCGCCGCCGACGCGAAGACGCCGAAGTCGGTCGTCACCAAGCGCATCCGCGTCGGCGAGCGACCTTACGCGTGCGCGTTCGGCGCAGACAAGCGTCACCTGTACGTCACCAACTGGGGCGGGCGATCCGTCAGCGTGATCGACACCGACTCGGGCGACGTCGTGCAGACGGTGAACGTCGGCATCCGCCCGAACGCGCTTACGCTTGGGCCTGATGGCCGGCTGTTTGTCGCGTGCGCGGGCGACAACTCGGTGTACGTCCTCCAGACGCGAGCGCTTCAAGCCGGCCCGAAAGACACCGGCCCCGCCGCGCCGCCGGATGAATCGGCGCTGGAGGTGATCTCGACGGCGCTCTATCCGCAGTCGCCCGAAGGCTCGACGCCGCTGGGCGTGTCGGTGTCGCCCGATGGCAAGCTGTTGTACGTGGTAAACGCCGACAACAACGATGTGGCCGTAGTCGACTTGATGGACGCGAAGCTGTCGAAGGTCGTCGGCTTCATCCCGACCGGCTGGTATCCGGCCGCCGTGCTCGCGACGAAGGACGGCGTCGCGGTCGCCAACGGCAAGGGCCTGAGTTCGCGCGAGAGCTATCCGCCGCGCAACGAGGCGGGCGGCCGGGTGGGCGGCACGCGCTTCGATAACCAGACGCGCATCCTCGAAGGCTCGGTCTCTTTCATTGACGGCATCACGCCGGAGACGCTTGCCACGCACACGAAGCAGGTGCGGAAGAACTCGCCCTACACGCCGCAGACGCTTCGCTCGGCCGCGAAGGCGCCGGACGGCAGCCCGATCCCGTCGCGCGTGGGGGGCGAGAGCCCGATCAAGCACGTCGTCTACGTCATCAAGGAGAATCGCACCTACGACCAGGTGATGGGCGATTTCGTCGATGCCACCGGCAAGCCCGCCGGCAATGGCGAGCCGAAGCTGACGCTGTTCGGCGAGCGGATTACCCCCAATCAGCACCAGCTCGCGCGCGATTACGTGCTGCTCGACAACTTCTACTGCAATGGCGAGGTCAGCGTCGATGGGCACAGTTGGTGTGACGGCGCGATCGCCACCGACGCGAATCAAAAGAGCTGGACCACCAGTTACACGCAGCACGGCAAGCTGCCGATGGGCAAGGACCTGTCCACGCCCGCGGCCGGTTACATCTGGAACCTGTGCCAGCGGAACGGTGTGAGCTACAAGTGCTATGGCGAAGGCGCGAAGGACGTGCCGAGCGAGAATCGCGGCACGTGGTCGGATGGGCGCGACCCGGAGAAGGTCGAAGCGTTTCTGAAAGATCTCGCGGCCTCCGAGCAGTCGGGCGAGTGGCCCGGCTTCATGATCCTCTCGCTGGGCGAGAACCACACGCGCGGCACGACGCCCGGCGCCTTCACGCCGGCCGCGATGGTGGCGAGCAACGACCAGGCGGTCGGGCAACTGGTTGAAGGCATCAGCAAGAGCAAGTTCTGGGACAGCACGGCGATCTTCATCGTCGAGGACGATGCGCAGAACGGACCCGACCATGTCGACTCGCATCGCACGGTCGGGCTCGTCATCAGTCCGTACGTGAAGCGTGGCGTTGTCGACAGCACGCCTTACACACAAGTGAGCATGCTGCGGACGATGGAATTGATCCTCGGCCTGCCGCCGCTGACGCAGTACGACGCCGCCGCCACGCCGATGTACGGCTGCTTTATGGCTAAGCCGCAGCTGGTGGCGTTCGCGTGCAAGCCGGCGCAGATCGATCTGGCTGCCAAGAACGCCCCAAACGCGCCGGGTGCCAAGGCGTCGGCCGAGATGGATTTCGACGAGTTCGACGAAGCGCCCGAGGACGAGTTGAACCGCATCCTCTGGCTCGCGATGAAGGGGCCGGACGTGCCGTACCCGACGCCGGTCCGTCGTGCCGTGCTCGGGACCGAGGTCGAACAGGAATAGTCGCGAGCAAGGAAGGGATGCGGTATCGTCGGGTTACCCCGGCATGTCCTTCACCTCACCCATCACGCAAGCCAAGCAAACCTACGGCGACGTCACGCGCGCCGCCGAAATCCTCAGTGTCCTCGCGAAGTACGGCTTGGCGGGCTGGCTGGCGGATACGGAGTGGGAAGTCGCGCGAAAGGTCCTGCGCGGCAAGGGCGGAGAATGGCTGACCGACCATCCGCTGCCCGTGCGCGTGCGCTTGGCTCTGACTGACCTCGGCACCGCGTTCGTGAAGCTGGGCCAACTGCTCAGCACGCGGCCGGACGTCGTCGGCCAGGACATCGCCGACGAACTGACGAAGCTGCAAAGCTCGGCCCGGCCCGATTCGATCGACGTCGTCCGTGGCACGATCGAAGCCGAGCTCGGCTCGCCGATGACGGACTTTTTCGCAAGCTTCGACGAAGCCCCGCTCGGCTCGGCCTCGATCGGGCAGGTCCATCGCGCGGTGCTGAAGGACGGCACGAAGGTTGTCGTCAAGGTGCAGCACCCGGGCATCGAAGAGGTCGTCCGCCGCGACCTCAGCCTGCTACAGACGCTCGCCAAGCTGGCAGCCAAGTCGCGCGAGTTGGCGTCGTTTCAGCCCGAATCGCTGGTGCGCGAGTTCAGCCGGTCGCTGCTGAACGAACTCGACTTCACGCGCGAGCTGCGCCATCTCCAGCAGTTTCGCGCCAACTTCGGTTGCGACGAAACCATCTGTTTCCCCGAGCCATTCCCGGCCCTCACCACCAAACGCATGTTGGTGATGACCGAAGTGTCGGGCCGTAGCGTGCGCGAACTGGGCGACAAGGATGAGCTGCCGGTCGACCGCGAGACGATCGCCAAGCGTGGGGCGGCTGCGTTCATCGAGATGATCTTCCGCGACGGCTTCTATCACGCCGATCCGCACCCCGGGAACTTCCTCGTGCAGGGCGACGGGCGGATCATCCTGCTCGACGCCGGCATGGTGGGGCGGGTCGACGGCAGGCTTCGCGGGCAGATCGAAGAGATCCTCCTCGCGGTGGGCGATCAGGACGCTGAAGCGCTGACGGATGCGATCCTCGAAGCGTGTGCCGCACCGGTGAGCGCCCGGCTTGAGCCTCCGAACCGGACCGACCTGAGTAGCGACCTCGTCGAGTTCTTCGGCAACTACGGCTCGCAGAACGTCGGTGCGATGAACGTGGGCGCGGCGTTGAACGACGTGACGGCCGTCCTCCACGCGCACGGTCTGCTCCTGCCGAGCCGGCTGTCATTGCTCATCAAGTGCCTGGTGCTGCTCGAAGGAACGGCCAAGCTGCTGAGTCCGAACTTCAATCTGACGGAAGTTCTCAAGCCGTACCGCACGCGGTTCATCAAGGAGAAGTTCAGCCCTCGCGCGCGCCTGAAGCAGATGCGTCGTTTGAGTCTGCAATGGCAGCGTCTCGCGAGCAACGCGCCGCAGGACATCGCGGCCATCGTCGCACGCCTACAGGCGGGCGAGGCGAAGGTACAGCTCAGCCACCGCGGGCTGGAGCGCAGCGTGAATCGCGTGGTCGTCGGTATCATGGCCAGCGCGTTGCTGGTCGGGTCGGCGCTGCTCTGGAGCAACGGCGCGCGCCCACCATTCGTGGCGTGTCGGTTCCAGGATTGATCGGTGCGGCGATCGCACTGTTGATGGGGGCTGGCATGCTGATCTCGATTGATCGAGCGAGGCGACGCAACCGCGAGGACTGAACCCGGTGTCTTAGCCCACTCTCTATACGAGTCTTTGGGTGAAGCGATGAGGGCAACCGTGCAAGGGGCGACGTTGGGCCCATGGGAAGTCGCTAGAAAGCCGGTCTTCCTTCGCCCGGACACCCGCTTCTGGAGATGCTGGCCAAACGCGATTTTCCGCAACCAATCCTGCCGGGCCGCGTCCAACATTCGCAAAATCGATAGAAAAACGTGGCGAAGCACCTTGAAATCGGCCGTGCGCTGGTTCGGAAAGCTTTTTCGCAAAACAGCACTCTCAGGCATGCGGTCATGACGTAGCTTTTCCTGCGGCGGAAGAAGCGCGCTCACGGCGCACGGCGGTGCTCACTGAACGTGAGGGTGTTTGCATGAGTTTGGCAGGCGGACCCAAAAGGCGGGGGAAAACGTCGGTACAACCGGCAACAGGCGCTTTGCCCAGCGATGCGGCCGTGCGGCGCTCCGTGCGACGCAGGAATCTCGGTATGGGCCTCGCGCCCGCGGTCTTGGCGATTCCGCCATTGGCACCAGCGACCGATCCGCTCGAACTGCTTTCCCTGCGCGCTCCCACGTTTGCCAAACGCGTCTTCGACATTCGCGAGTTCGGCGCTTCGCACGACGACACGGTTCCCAGCACACAAGCGATCGCCCACGCCATCCGGGCCGCTCACCGCGCCGGCGGTGGGCGAGTGGTCATTCCGGCCGGTTCGTATTTCACCGGGCCGATCCATCTGCAATCGAACGTCGAACTCCATCTGGCCGACGGTTCGACGCTGCGCTTCAGCGACGATCCGAACGACTATCGCCCGCCGGTGCTCGTCCGCTGGAACGGCTTCGAGTGTTACAACTACTCGTCGCTGATCTACGCAAGCGACTGCGAGAACGTCGGCATCACCGGCCCGGGCCGGATGCTCGGCAACGGGCCGAAGTGGTGGGGCATGTTGCGCGACGAACAGCGCGCGGTGGCCGAGCTGTACCGGATGTCATGCGAAGGTGTGGCCGTCTCGCGGCGGATGTTCGGCACCGATGCCCAGCCGCTCCGTCCTCAGTTCGTGATGTTCATCAACTGCCGCCAGGTGCTGCTGGATGAATTCACGATCGCCGAGGGCGGCCCGCACTGGACGATCCACATCGCGTATGGCCGCGACGTCGTGATGCGCCGGCTGCACATCCACGCCACCGAGGGCCCGAACAACGACGGCATCGTCATCGATTCGTCACGCAACGTGCTCATCGAAGACTGCGATGTTCGCAGCAGCGAGGACTGCATCTCGCTGAAGGCGGGCATGAACGAGGACGGCCTGCGGGTGAGCCGGCCGACCGAGAACGTACTCGTGGAGCGCGTGCGCGGCGGTGGCGGCGCGGGTGGCGTGGCCATCGGCAGCGAGATGTCGGGCGGCGTGCGCAATGTTGTCGTGCGCAACTGCCAGTTCGAGGACGTCCGCACCGGCGTGCGCCTGAAAGCTGCTCGCGGGCGCGGCGGCGTCGTCGAGCGCGTTCACTTCCGCGACATCACGCTGGCCGGCGAGTGCGACCATGCCGTGCAGGTCACCAGCGAGCACGACACCTTCGTCAAAAACGACGGTCTGCCACCCACGTTCCGTGCCGTGCAGATCGAACGGCTGTCGTGCCACCGCGCCAAACGCACGGCCGTCAACCTGACGGGCCTGGCCGACGCGCCGCTGCGCGACCTTGAACTGAACGACGTAAAGATCAACTCGGCCGAGGGACTGCACTGCTCGTCCGCGGTCGGACTGAACCTGCGCGACGTGCACATCCGACCTGACCTCGGACCCGTGCTCGCGCTGCGCGACACGCAGGAGGCGACTATCAACGGTTTGAGCGATGCGAGGCCCTACGGCACTTTCCTCGACCTGCGCGGCCGGCACACACGCGGCATCCGCCTCACCGGCGAATCCACCCACCGTGTGAGGCCCGCCATCGTGCTGGGCCTCGACGTTCCGCGCGACGCCATCCTCGACGAATGACCGGTCCGACTCCTTTGAGCGCGGCTCTGTTGCACAATCCGCATGACCGGTAGCCCAACCCAACCGAGCGAGTACGCTGCCCGTGTGGACCGACCCGCTCCCGTCGTCGATGTTGATGTGCCCACCCGCGCGGTGACGTGGCGCTCGCTCCTGCTCGGCACGATCCTGTCGATCGGGGTGTGCGCCCTGGTCCCGCTAAACGACTTCGTCTTCTCCGACACCAGCTTGGCGGCCGGTTTCATTCCGCTGTCGGCGGTGCTGGCGGAGTTCTTTCTAGTCGTCGTGCTGAACGTGCTGTTGCGCGCCTTGCGCCGAAGCACGCGCTGACGACGCCCGAACTCGCCGTGATCGTGCTGATGACCCTGATCGGCAGCAGCCTGCCGAATTGGGGCCTGATGCGCTACCTCGTGCCGATGCCGGTCGCGCCCTTCTACCACGGGGCGGCCGACCAGCAATTCTGGAACGCTTTCACCGCGATGGGCCTGCCGGGCTGGCTGTTCCCCGTCAGCAATATGGCTCGCGGGACGAACGACCCGACCGTCACCGAGTTCTACCTCGGTCGGTTGCAGGGTCACGGCGTGCCGTGGTCCGCGTGGATCGCGCCGGTGATCGCGTGGGGCATCTTCGCCGTGGCGCTGGTGGCGACGCTGGTCGCGCTGGCGCGCCTGGTGACGCCGCAATGGCAGCAGAACGAGCGGCTGCCGTTCCCGATCGTGCAGGTGCACGTCGCGCTGATCGAGTCCCCCAAGCCGGGGCGGTGGTTGAACGATCTGTTCCGCAGCAAGGTGCTTTGGATCGCGCTGGGAGCCGTGCTGGTGATCCACGGCATGACCGTGCTGAACGCGTACTTCCCGCGCAACATGCCGCGCATCCCAACCGGCTATAACCTGACGTCGCTCTTCGTGAACGAGCCACTGAGCTTTCTCCGCACGAAGGTGAAGACCAGTTCGGTGTCGTTCACCGTCATCGGCGTCACGTTTTTCATCCGCTCGCGCGTCGCGTTCAGCTTGTGGGCGCCTACATGCTCTGCTGTCTGGTCGACGTGCAGCAGGGGATGAACCGGACTGAAATCGGCTCCGATCGCTGGAACGACATGCACCTGGGCGCCTGCATCGCGTTCATCGTCGGCATCTTCTACATGGGCCGGCACCACTGGCTGACGGTCCTGCGGAACGCGATCGGGCGCGGCGAGAGTTCGCTCTATCGAACGTCTTTCTGGACGGCGGTGCTCGGCACGGTCGTCATGTTGGCGTGGTTGCTCGTGCTGGGCGTGCACGCGTGGGTGGCGGTGCTGGCGGTGGGATTCATTCTGGCGGCGCATCTGGTCGTGACGCGCGTCGTCGCCGAAACCGGCCTGCCGTGGTACCGCACGAGCATGGCGGCGTCGCAGATCTACACAAACTTCCCGGCGTCGATGATGTCGACGCGCGACGTCTATTTCGGCTCCGTGCTGACCATTCTTGGCCCACTGACCACGCGCGACGCGATCATGACCACCGCCAGCCATGGCTTGGGCGTGACGCGATCGGTGGGCGTCGAAGAGTCTCAACGCCGCAGTGTCGGCTGGGCGGTCGTGATGGCGATCGTGGTCGGCCTCATCAGCGCGTTCTGCGCGACGCTGTATTGCCAGTACACATGGCCTACGCCTACGCAGCGGACCGACATCCCGCAGCGGAACAACTTTGGCTCGATCTACATCCCGCAGCGCGACATGGTGAACCCGGTAAAGCAATTCTCCACCGGACAGTTCGCACCCAAAGCATACAGCCCGGCGATCGCGGTCGGCACGGGCGCGGGCGTGGTGACAGCGCTGGAGGTTGCGTCGCTTCGGCTCTCATGGTGGCCGCTGCTGCCGGTGGGGTTCGTGGCCAGTCACGGCGCGTTCATCGAGAACGCGTGGTTCAGCATTTTCATCGGCTGGCTGGCGAAGGTCATCATCGTTCGGCTCGGCGGGCTCGACCTGTTCACCAAGGCTCGGCCAGCGTTCGTGGGCATCATCTTCGGCGAATCGCTCGCGGCCGGCGTGTGGCTGATCGTCAATGCCGTGCTGGTCCTGCGCGGCTTCGACAGCATGCCCGTGAAATTCCTGCTCTAGCGAATCGAGTCCACGAATGACGGCGCTGCAAGTCTTTAACGTCATCGACCACGGCGCCAAGGCTAACGCGTCGCACGACGACGGCCCGGCAATCAACGCCGCCATCCGTGCCGCGAGCAACGCCGGTGGCGGCCGCGTAGTGGTGCCGGCAGGCGAGTATTGTTGCGGACCGATCGCGCTGTTGAGTCGCGTCGAGCTACATTTGGAAACCGGCGCGCTGCTGAGGTTCAGCCGGTCGTTCGACGACTTCCCGCTCAAGATCGCCGACTACGAGGGCCAGCCCGCGCCGCGCTGCACCTCGCCCATTGAAGCCGATGACCAGCGCGACATCGCCATCACCGGCGCCGGCACGATCGACGGCTCGGGGGATGCGTGGCGGCCCGTGAAGCGAATGAAACGCACGCCGCAGGAGTGGGATAATCTGCTGGCGACCGGCG
The DNA here is from genome assembly GCA_047600945.1 of Tepidisphaeraceae bacterium. GTDB lineage: Bacteria > Planctomycetota > Phycisphaerae > Tepidisphaerales > Tepidisphaeraceae > JASGKC01. Next base: position 2,289,896 of record JASGKC010000001.1, read on the forward strand.
GCGTGGTCGAGCCGAGCGGCGAAATCTGGTGGCCCACCGAAGGTGCGATGCACGGCGCGGCCGTGCTGAGGGCGCTCCAATCGCGCGGCGACGCCGTCAGGCTGGCCGACTTCGCGCCGGCCCGCGACTTCTGCCGGCCGGTGATGGTGAAGCTGACGCGCTGCCGCAACGTCGTGCTTGACGGGCCGACGTTCCGCAACTCCCCGGCGTGGAACATCCACCTGCTGCTGTGCGATCACGTCGTCGTGCGGAAGGTGACGGTGCTGAACGACTGGTGGGCACAGAACGGCGACGGCATCGACGTCGAAAGCTGCAACGACGTCTTCATTGAAGACTCGCACGTTGACGTGGGTGATGATGCGCTGTGTCTGAAGAGCGGAAAGGACGAGGCCGGCCGGAAGCGCGGCGTCGCCACGCAACGCGTGACGATCGAGCGCTGCACCGTCCGCCACGGCCACGGCGGCGTGGTGATCGGTAGCGAAATGTCGGGTGGCGTGCACGACGTGCGCGTGCGCGACTGCACGTTCGACGGCACCGACATCGGCCTGCGTTTCAAGAGCACGCGTGGCCGAGGCGGCGTAGTCGAACGCGTCGACATTGCGAACGTCTCGATGCAGAACATTACGACCGACGCGATCGGCCTGAACTTGTTCTATGCGACGAAGAACACCGCGTCCGAGCCGGTCAGCGAACGCACACCGATCTTCCGCAACCTGAAGTTCCGAAACATCACCTGCACCAGCAGCGGCCGGCCAATCGAACTGCGCGGGCTGCCCGAGATGCCCGTGCAGGATGTGACGATCGAGCAGTCGAAGCTCGTAGGCAAGCGCGCCGGCGTGATCGTGGATGCCAGGCAGGTCAGGTTGTCTGACGTCCGTATCCAGACCGAAGAACGGCCCGGGCTGCAAGTGAGTTCGGCGCAGCAGGTGCAGATGGTGAATGTCGAAGTAACGCATCTCGACGAAGGAGAACTGCGATGAAGTGGTCGAACCTGGTCAAACTGTGCGCGTGTTTGGCAATCGCGGGTGTGTGCTCCTTTACGCAAGCGGCTGACGACACACTGAAGCGGGCTTCCACGCAGCCGACGGAGTGGTTCAAGACTGACGAAGGCAAAACGCTGGTCGAATGCATCATCTCCTACCAGACCGACGCGGGCGGCTGGGCCAAGGGGTATGACCTGAAGAGAGCGCACTCGCCCGGCGCGAGCTACGGCGCCTGGAATGGCACGGCGACGATCGACAACGGCGCGACTTACACGGAACTGCGTCTGCTCGCGCAGGCCTACGCTGCCGCCCCGCGGCCGGAGGTGTTGACGGCGTTCAACAAGGGCCTCGACTTCCTGTTCAAGGCGCAATACGCGAACGGCGGCTGGCCGCAGCGGTGGCCGGTCGATCGTCACACGAAGTACGGCCGCCACATCACGTTCAACGACAACGCGATGACCCGCGTGATGCAGTTGCTCCTCGACATCTCCCGCGGCACAGCGCCGTTCGAGTTCGTCGATGCAGCCACACGCGCCAAGGCGAAGGCGTCGTTCGACAAGGGCATCGACTGCATCCTGAAGTGTCAGGTCGTCATCGACGGCAAGCCGACCGGCTGGTGGCGCAGCACGACGCCGAGACACTGGCGCCGGCCCAGGCGCGGTCATACGAACTTCCCTCGCTCAGTGGCAGCGAAGGAGCGGCCATCGCGGTGCTGCTGATGCAGATCGAGACCCCCGACGACCGCGTGCGTGCCGCCATCAACGGGGCCGCCGTCTGGTTCGATCGTGTGAAAGTGGTTCAGAAGAAGGTTGCCATCATTCCCGAGCCCAACCTGCCCGGCAAGAAGCGTCGTGTGCTTCAAGATGACCCGTCGGCCGAGCCGATGTGGGCACGTTTCTACGACCTGGAAACGCAGAAGCCGTTCTTCTGCAACCGCGACGGCGTCAAGCTGTGGAATTACGAAGAACTCGATCAGGAACGCAGCATGGGCTACGCCTGGTGGGGCAACTGGGGCGCGAAGGTGTCGAAGGAGCATGCCGCGTGGCAGAAGCGTGTCGGCGCTGCGAAGGAGTGAGCCGTGAGGACCGATTCGTAGCGGGGACGTCTCGCCCATACACTTGAGCGAGGGCATGAGCGGGACGTTCCTGCAACGAAGACTCTTGTTGTTCTCTACCGAACGGACTGCGTCGTGATGTGCCGGAGGCCTACATCGGCGATCGGCGTCGGCACGTCGGTTTCGTGATCGACAGGCTCCAGCCCGACTCGGCCTAGATAATAGCCCGTGCGGATCGTCAGTCGCTCGATCAGTTCGTTCGACCGAAGCGGGACATCGGTCGCGACTGTTTGACCATCGATCGCTAGCGATGTGAGCCCCGCACGGACTCGTAATTCAACACGCGTCCAGTCCGACGGCTTGACGGTGCCGGCGGGCGTGTCACCTAGCCGGCACGAACCGTTGGGGGCGATCGTGAGGCGGATCGATTCGACGCCGCCGAAGGCAGGTCGCAGGTCGAACTCGATGCTGCGTGCGGGAGGCTTGCCGTTGGTTGCCAGTTGAATCTCGAAGGAAGCCTCAACATTTGCGCTGGCCGGGATCGGTCGCGTCAGCGTGATGTGATCGTGCGGATCGCACTCGACGAGCCGCGCGTGATCGCCTTCCTCCGACAGGCTCGACCACTTCGGGCAATACGTGTTCCAACCTTGCTCGGTTTGCGTGGGCAACTCATCACTCGCGTGCGAAGTCACATTGGATATGATCGGCAGCGACAGACGTGTTACCCATATGTCTTCCTTGTGCATGCTGTAGACCAGCCATGCAGCGTTTTCGTCGTCACGCGAGTGGTCGTTGCTCCAGACGCTCAGGCCGCGCGTGTACTGCGGGCCGACGCTGCGGTGCAGGCCGGGGTAACGCTGCATCGGAAGCTCGGCGTGCACGACGCGCATGCCGCCGAAGTGAATCGCGTCCTCGCCGCTCACAACGATCAGCGGATACCGCGCCCGCCGCGACGGGTTGTACGCGAGCATGTACCGGTCATCGGACGTCTGCTGCGTCCAAACTTTCGCTTTGCCGGTGACGAGCGATTCCGGCACGTATGGCCGAGTCCACGTCAGACCCGCGTCGGATGTCGTTGTCGTCCAGCCCATCTTGCTGATGCCGACGACGAGCCCGTCAGGCCGTTTGAAGAAGCTGTACGCCTTACCGCTGACCCACTTCTCGTTGTCGCCCGGCACCTTGCTATCGGGCCAGGCGGACGCTTCGTGCCAGGGCATGCGTCGATCGGGATCGAGCAAGCGGCCGCGATCCTGCTGCTCGAGGAAAATCGTGTCGGCCAGCAGTTCGTCACACGCGGCGACGAACTCGGTATCAGTTGACGATCGATAGAACGGGAACGGCTCGGTGCTGCCGGCCCGCTGGAGGACGAACGGATCGCCCAGCGAATGGTCGGCGTGGATCTCGCGGACGACCAAGCCGCGCTTCACGTCTTCATTCGTATCGTCCGTGCTGACCCGCAGGCCTGCGATCGTCAGCAATCGATCGTTCGTGGCGATGCGGAAGTACATCCGCAGCGCCGTCGACGTGCCGGCCGGAAACAGTTCGCGCGGTGGCGTCCAGGTGATGCCGTCAGCCGACGTGCTGAACAGTTCGCGCGAGGGCCAGACGTCTTCGTCTTTCTCGCACGAGTTCCACGCGACGTAGAGCTTGCGCTTCCAGCAGGCGAGGTCGACGTGATGGTGATACGTGTAGCCGTACTCGTCGGCCAGGTTCGGGGCGCTGCGCGTGGCGCGCAGCACGCACCAGCTGGCCGCCCCGGGCACCACGGGCAGGCCGGCGTCGGGCAAGGCGGGATCGACGCGGGACTGCTCGACACCGACGATGATGATGGTGTCGCTCATTCTTTGAACCGCTCCAGCATGCCGTTGAGGCTGATGGTCTGCCCGACGGTCGAGTTGAGATCGATCTGCTTGCCGCCCCACGAAACGCGGCACGGCAGGCCGAGATTGGAGCGAATGCGCACGGTCTGCAACGCGCCACGTTCCCATGTGAGATCGACAACGAATCCGCCGCGGCGCGCAGGCCCGTGACAGAACCAGTCGGCCACTCGCTTGGCAGGGCGGGCAGCAATTCGATCAGGTGCGTGTCGCGATCGACGCGCTGGTGGCTTTGCAGAAGCATCTCGGCGATGCCGGCCGTCGCGCCGAAGTTGCCGTCCACCTGGAATGGGCCGCACTTGTCGAACAGGTTCGGACAGGTGCGCTTCGACAATTGCTGCTGAAGCTGCCGCAGCGGCATCTCACCGTTATGAATGCGAGCCCACAGCGGCATACGCCAAGCGTAGCTCCAGCCGGTGCTGCCGTCGCCGCGCCACTTGAGCAGCAGCTTGGCCGCGGCGAACACTTTGGCATCGGCGGGCGTGATGTCGCTGCCGGGGTAAAGGCCCCACAGCGGGCTCATGTGGCGATGCGCGTTGTCCGGAACGTCCCAGTCGCGCAGCCATTCCTGCAACTGCCCGTGTTGGCCGACGAGGTTGGGCGGCAGGCGTTTCACGGTTGCTTCGAGCTGGGCGACGAATTCAGGATCGACGCTCAGACGCCGGGCCGATTCGATCGTGTCGCGGAACAGCGAACGGACCAGTTGGATGTCCATCGTCGGTCCGACCGTCAGCAACGCGCGACCCTGCGGCGCCTGCTCGGGCGAGTGCGACGGACTCGTCACCAGGTACTTCGTCTGCGGGTCTTCGACGAGTGTGTCGAGGAAGAACTCACACGCCTCCTTCATGGCCGGGTAGGCACGGGTGCGGAGGAAGGCTTCGTCGCGCGTGTAGAGGAAGCGATCGAACAGGTGATGGCACAACCATGCCGCGCCAGTAGGCCAGACGCCATCGACGTTGTTGATCGGTGCCGTGCCGCGCCAATGGTCGGTGTTGTGATGCAGCACCCAGCCGCGCGCGTTGTACATCGACTTGGCCGTGCGCGCGCCGCTGATACGCAAGTCGTCGATGAGTGAGAACAGCGGCTCGTGGCACTCGCTGAGCCCGGTCAGCTCGGCCGGCCAGTAGTTCATTTCGAGGTTGATGTTTGTGGTGTATTTGCCTTCCCACGGCGGATTCATCAACTCGTTCCAGACGCCTTGCAGGTTGGCCGGCTCGTCGCCGGGCCGGCTGCTGGAAATGAGCATGTACCGGCCGAACTGGAAGTAGAGCGCCAGCAGCGACGGATCGCTGACGGCCGCCACGTTTTTGCCAGCCTTGTCGCTGGATGCGGTGCCGGCGCGCAGTTCGTCGAGCCGGGCATTCGTCGGCTTGTCGAGCTTGGCTTCGCCGAGCGTGAGATCGACCTGGCCGAACAGCTTCTGGTAGTCGGCCTGATGCGCGACGAGCAACTGCTCCCACGATTGCCCGTCAAGTTTCGCGAGCGTTGCGGCGGACTTCGCGGCGGGGTCGCCGGAGATGTCCTGGAAGTTGACGAAGCTCGTTGCAGCCGAGAGGACCAGCATGACGCTGTCGGCGCGGTCGACCGCAATCTGATCGTCGGTCACCTTGGCTGAGCCGTTCTCGGTGCTGATGCGCAGGCGCGACTCGAACGTCAGGCCCATCGAGTGATCGATCGGATCTTCCACCTGGCCGGCGAGCGCGAGCGTGCGATCGTCGACGCGCCGGTTCTTGGCCGACTTATGTGGGCTGTCCATCTTCAGTGTGAAGCTGATCTGTCCGGCCTTGCTGGCCGTCAGGCGGACGATGATCGCGCTCGCCGGGTGCGAGGCGATCACTTCGCGATCGAACGTCACGCCGTTGACGGTGTAGCGAACACGCGCAAGCCCGGCACGCAGGTCGAGCAGCCGGCGATAGTCGGTCACGTGCTCGTGACCAGGGAAGGTGAAGCGCAGGTCGCCGAAGGGCTGGTACATCTTCTGGCGAACGGGATCGCTCAGGAACTTCGTCTTGACGAGAGTGAGCAGTTCCGTGTCGTCGGTGTCCTTCTCTTTCGGCTCCTTGAGGACCAGTTCCCGAATGCGCGCGAGCTGCGCGCCACTGCCGGCCCGAACGTAGTCGTGCGGTTTGCCGGTCCAGAGCGTGTCTTCGTTGAACTGGATGCGCTCGGCGCCGATGCCGCCGAACACCATCGCCCCCATGCGGCCGTTGCCGATTGGCAACGCCTCTTCCCACGGGCCAGCGGGCTTGTCGTACCAGAGAATTAGCGGCTGCGGGTTGGCCGCGCATGCGGTGGCGGTGAGCATCAGCAACATGAGGATGAGGTAGCGGAACATCATTGCGCGTGATCCTTGATGGAGCCTTCGTACAACGGAATCCAGACCGACATCTCCGAATCCCCGCGATTCCCCCAGGCGAAATAGGGCACGAGCGACGCGTCGATCCGCTGCATGCGCGTGCGCTTCAGCGGTCGATAGAGCTGGCCGTTCGACCACGGCTCAGCAGTGCGGGCAACTAGCGGCGTCTTTAGTGAAAGGCCGAGTTTTGCATCGAGTATGCCCGGCGTCGGCTCAGCGTCAGCCGGAATCGCGACATCGAGCACGCGCACGTCGGCCGGCAGATCCGACGACTCGACGCAATACACGACCGGTCCGCGCTGCACGACCACTTGCTGCCGCGCCTCTTCAACGTACGGATGTGATTCGATCAACCGGGCCGTCATGTCGAGGTCGAGCTCGATGACGTCGCCGGCGTTCCATGTTCGCTTCACATCGAGATACGTCCCCGGTGCGGCGTTCGACTGGGCGGTGCCGTTCACGCGCACCGATGTCGATTCGCTCCACGCCGGTACACGCAGCGAGATCGTCAGCGGCGCGTTCGACGAGATTCGCTCAACTGTGAACTTCACGTGGCCGTCCCACGGGTAATTGCTTTGTTGCCTCAGCACGATCGACGTGCCGTCGGGCAAGGTGGTCGACAGCGTGTTCGCGCCGTACAGCACGACCTGGATCGTGTGGTCGCTGACCGCGTAGGCGTACTGCGACACCTCGGCGATCGTCCGCACCACATTGGGCGGGCAACAGTAGCAGCTGATGAACTTCTGGCGTTGGCGGTTCCAGCGCAGTTCCTGCGGCACAGGCTCCACATGACGCAGCGAGTTGGTGTAGAAGAACGATTCGCCATCCGCGCCGATGCCGGTGAGCACGCTGTTGAAGAGCGTGTACTCGACAAGGTCGGCAAAGCGTGCCTCGCCGCTCAGCAGGAACATCCGCCAGTTGAAGAAGATGTTGCCGATCGCGGCGCAGGTTTCGTTGTGCGCGGTGAACTGCGGCTGCTGGTAGGGGCGGCCAAACGCCTGGTGGATGCGGGTGATGCCGAGTTGATCGATCGCGCCGTCCGGACTCGCCCCGTCGAACAGTGCGCCGCAGCCGCCGGTGATGCAGAGCTTTTGGCTGACGAGGTCCTGCCAGATCGTCTCGAGTGTGGAACGCAGTTCCGCGTCGCCCGTCTCGGCAATGATGTCGGCGGCGCCGGCGTACAGGTACGTCGCGCGAACCGCATGGCCGTGCGCGGTGGTCTGTTTGCGGAAGGGGATGCGGTCCTGGTTGTCGTCGTCGCCTTTGGTGACGAGATCGCGCATCGCGAGCAGCTTGATGGCCAAGTCAAGGTGAGCGCGGTTGCGCGTCTCGCGATACAGTTCGACCAAGCCCATCAAGTGTGACGGGCAGATGCCGTGTCGGGCCATCGCGGGCGTCGGGTTCTGGAACACCTTGGCGAGAAACTGCGCCGCTTTCAGCGAGAGTGCCATCAACGATGACTTGCCTGTCGCCCGGTGATGCACAACGGCCGCCGTCATCAGGTGGCCCATGTTGTACATCTCGAAATCCATCGGGTTGTCGAACGGCTCGACAACTTCGCCGTTGCGTTGACGGATTTGGATGTCGGTGTGGAGGTAGCCGTCGTTGCGCTGGGCGCTGGCGATCGTGGCAATGATCTCATCGATCTGCTTGTCAAGTGCCGCGTCATGCGTCACGGCATAGATCGCGCATGCGGCTTCGAGCCACTTGATGAAGTCGCCGTCGTTCCAGCGCGGCCCGCGGTGCCGGCCTTCCTCTTTGCCGGCGGCCACAAGGAAGTTTCCGATGTAACGGACGCGCTCCGTCTCCAGCATGTACCGGCCCATCGCCGGGATCATTACGTCGGCACACTGCCGGACGCGATCGCCCCAGAAGCCGCCGGTCCAGGCGACATCGGTGAAGCCGACACTGCGCAGCAGAGCGTGCGGGCTGCGCGACGTGTCGACCAATCCAGCCACGTGTTCATCCTTGGGCATTACTTCTCCAGCTTTCGGTACCAGATGATCGACGGGGAACCATCAGTGAGGACTGCTGTAGGTTTGCTGGTATCGTCAATGCGCGTCGCCGGCCCGAGCGTTCCGTCCTTCAGGTGAACCACGCGGGCTTCGTACGGGCCTGGCTTCATTGCAGGCGACGGGCCGCCGTTCTTGCCGACGTACACGACCATCGAGCCGTCATCGGCCACCAGCGACGTGCCGACTTCGCCCGGCTTCATCGCGGCGACCGCCTTCAGGAACTCTCGATCGGTCGTCTTCGGAAGCTTAGGCATCGAGCCGCCGCCCATGAGCACGGCCCAAGCGAGCTCGTTCGATCCATCGTAGACGAACGGCTTGTCGGGGTACTTCGTGCGGTACTCCCGAATGACCTGATAGACCTGATCGAACCCGGGCGACTTCGGCTGCAACTGCCGAATCCACTGCCGCGGCGCGAGGTTCTTGCCACCTTCCGGCGCGTACCACTTGCCGCTGGGTTGAATCCAGAAGCCGGCGTTGCCCGGGTCAAAGCTGTTGTAGATCAGCGACACGACGGCCGCCCGCTTCGGGTCGGACAGGATCGCGTCGGTCACGTCCTTCGGCGCGTACAGCGCGATGGTCGGATGCTTGCCCGTCTCGGCCGACCACTGAGCCACCGTGTCGAGCCAGAACTGCGTGAACGCCAGCGGGCCTGTGTATTCCTCGCTCAGGTAGAAGATGACGTTGGGCTTGTCGGCCAGTTCGTTGAGCGCGGCCCGCATGTACGCGCGATGCAGCGCGGCACGCTCGGGATTGCTCACGTCGTAGAACTGCTCGGCCACGTAGATGAGCTTGTCGCCCGCGAAAAAGACCGGTTCGGGGATGCCGACCGGGTTGATGTTGTTCGCGGGCCGCCACGGGGCGTCGGCGTAGTGCGCGCCGGCCTCCAGCACGTTGTGCTGCATGTACAGACCGTTGAACAGAATCAGGCCATTCCGTGCACCGAGATCGGCGAACTGGCGCAGCCGAGCGAAGTACCACTTGTTGGGCTTGGTGATGTCCCACTTGCTCAGACCATCGGACGCGCTGCCCACGCCGGTGCGTTCCCAGGGCGTCTCGTAGAACGGCGCGACGACATCGCCATCGAGCCGGCGGACGCGCTCGTGGTCGTCACGCCGACGCTCGTACCAGAGTGGTGGATGCTGGTAGACGGCCACGGTGCCGCGTTCGATCATCCGCTTCACGACTTCGTTCAAGTCATCGGTCAGGCCCGTGCCGATGCGGCCCGGGACGAATCGGGTGAGGGCGGACGAAGCCTTCGTAAGGTCTGCCGGTCGGATGCTCCCGTTCCACCACGGCACGCCCATCTGCCCACCCGCGAGCACGGTGCCATCGATCGTTAGCCAGCCGTTCTTGATGACGAGCAGACTGGAGACCGGCGCGAACTGGTCCGCAATGCTGGTCGGCGGCTCCGCTCTCGCGATATCTTCGGTCGATGCGGCAATCGGATTCCGCTTGGCGGCAAGGTCGACCCAGTCCGCCATGGTTACGCGCGGCTGCTTCGAGACTTCGATGCACTTGGCCGCGTCTTCGATGGTTGATGCGCGCGAACCCTGCACAGGGGGCAGGTTCAACTGTGCGCGGCCGACAATGTTCTGGCGTCTCAATCGGTCTTCAAGCTGCGCGTAGTACAGGCTGTCGGGATTGACGTCGTCGTTCGAGCCGGAGAACGCGCCGTTGCCGCTGAATTCGCCATTGGTGCCAAACGCCCAGTTCTGCGCGCGGCGGCGCGTGGCATTCGATCAACGGCGCGGTGCTGTTGTAGAGCGTGCCGTTGAACGACGCCCAGCCGACGCCTTGGCCTTGATACGTCCGGTTACGCAGCGACAGCGCGCCGCCGTCGATGCGGACGCGGTCGTAAAGCGTTCCGCACGCGGCCGAGTCGATCGGGCCGCTCTCGCCGTTGGAGTTCATGGCCTCACATTGCACGAACGCGTTCGGCCCCGGCGCGGCGAAGCCGACGGCGAAGTCGTGCACGCCCGCCTCGCTGTAGAGCCGCTGCATCAGCACCTGCTGGCCATTCGTGAAGAACGTGTTGCGACGCCAGCCGCCGATCTCGCCGACAGGGTCGAGGGACTTGCAGTCTTCGACGGTCACGCGGCTGCTCGACTCCCACGCCGCGACGGCCGAGCCGGCGAGGTGCACGAAAGTCACCTGCCGCACCCACACGTCGCGGGCGTCGTTGATGCCGACGCCGAACCAGGCGTGCTCTTCGTCTTTCGGATTCTTCGCGTCGAACGCGCTGACGACGCGGAGGTTCTCCACGCCGACGTTTCGGACGAGGCCTGACGTGTCGGCCTTCGCGATCGTCGCGCCGCCGAACTTGGCATCGAGTGCGATTGTCAGCGGGGCGTCGAGTGTGAGCGTGCTGCCGTCGATCTTGGTGACGACGCGATCGAACACCACATCGCGCGAGCCGGGCCGCCAGCTTGGGCCATGGCGGTCGCCGCCGAGGTCGTCCATGCCAAGCGCGGCGATCCACGCGGGCGTGCTGGGCAGGGTGATGACGACGCTGTCGCCCGTCGCGATCCCAGCTGAGTCTTTGATCTTCACTTGCTGCGCGTTCACCGGCACATACTGATCAGCGATCGGCTGCGTGGTGCTCACCGTCCGCGGCTTGCCGCGCACTTGGATAACGGTGCGCCGGTCGAACCCGGTCGCGAGCAAGGTCGTGCCGCGTTCCCCCACTCCGCTGCCGCGCAAGACGACGCCGCTGACGTTCAGCACGATGGAGCCGGCGATTTTGTACTCACCCGGCGGAATCAGCACCGCGCCGCGGAAGCCGTCGGCGCCTACAGGAAGCTTGCCGCACTGATCGATTGCGGCCTGAATCGTACGCGTGTTGTCGTCGGCGTTTGCGTCGCCCACGAGTAACTTCGCCGGCACGGTCGGGATCGGCTTCTCACCGGCCATGTAGCCGGCGTAGGAATAGTCGGGCACGCGATCGCCGTTCTCGGCGGTGGTGTAGACCAGCAGCGGTCCGTCCTTCGGCCCCGGCGCGACCGCCGGCCGAGGCTGCGGGGCGGCCACCACGCTGCCGCTCGGGTAGGTGCACGAGAGACTCGCCCACAGCGTGGCGGCCGCGACGAGCGTGATCAGCTTGCGAGTCGACATGAAGTCACCTCAAGTGAGCAAAGCGACGAGCCGTCCGAGATCGGGCCGATGCCCGATGCGATTGTCGTTGACGAAGATTGAAAGGCCTGCACCGCGCTGGAAGCGGTCGCCCGTGCGGTCCCACACGATCGACACGCTGCGGCCGCGATAGGGCACGTCGTCCAGACAGAACCAGTCCCACGCGCCGGCCGGCACGAGCGGGTCGACTTCGATCGACTCGTCCTCGCGCGGCACGAGTCCGACCAACCCGGCGATGACCAGATCAGCGTACGTCGAGTGGTTGTAGTAGCGGCTCCGCGGGTTGTCCCCCTTGAGCCACGCGCCGGTCACCTCGTCGTGATACTCGCCGATGTAGTCGCGGCCGTTCATCGTGTGACACGCGGCGTAGATGCGCATCGCTTCCAGATAGTGCTCGCGCGTCACGTGCGGTTGATCGTAGTGCCGCAATACGTTGGCCAGCGCGTCGAGTGTTTGCGAAGTTGCGAACGGCCAGGCCGCACCGTCCCATTCGCAGTGGCCCACGCCGTGCGAGCGGAACTTCGGATGCCGGCGCTCGGCGGTCGTCAGGCCGCGCGGGGCCCAGAAGCCTTCGGGGTCGATGAGCTGCTTCCACGCGCCTTCAAGCCCGCGCTGCGGAATGTTGAATACCCACGGGATGAAGCCAATCGCCTCGTGCGCGTCGGAGAGCGATCCGTCCTCGAATTGCACCTTGAAGAACTCGGCGCGCTCGTCCCACAGGCGGTGAACGATCTTCGTGAGCTCGTCGGCCTTGCGGTCGAACGTCTCGACCAGTTCGGGTCGGCCCGCGAGCTTGGCGAGCTTCGACAGGGCCACCGCGTTCGCCTGCATGTAACTGTTGATGGTGGGGCGGACGTTCCGCGCCTTGCGGCCGCCGCTGATGGATTCCTCCATGCCGTCCCACACGTCGAACTGGAAGTACGCGCCGTCGGGCAGCTGCTTCTCCTGGCCCCAGACGGCGTAGTCGTTCACGAGCAGGTCGATCATCGCGACAAGCGCGCCGAAGTTGCCGGTCACGCACGCCCGCTGCCACGCCGCATGCGCGAGCCAACTGCTGTAGCGATGAAACCGCGGCTCGGGCCGGCCCGCGTCGGCGATGAACCAGAAGCGCAGGTACTCGTCGATCGGCGTTTGGTCGCGTAGCCATCGCGCTTCGGCCAGGTGATGCCCGAGCGCACAGCTGATCGAGTTGTACATCCCCGCGTGACGCACGGGCAGGATGAACTCCGTCACGATCGTGCCGGCCGGCGTGGACTTCAGGTGCTTGCGGAACGTCCACCAGCGGTAGTAGTAGACGCGCTGGATGGCTTCGTCCGGGCAGGCGAAGCGCGGCACGTTACGCGTCATCCAATCGAACGATGCCGCGTTCGGGACGAGGTTGCCCACGTCCTCGTTGTCGGCGGCATTGAACGCGTCGACGTAGCCGCGAAAGGTGTCGGGCGACAGGATCACTTCGACTCCGTCCGTGCTTGCCGGCCGCAATCGCGGCGTTCGATCTTCACGTTCTGTGGCACGACGCCCAGCACGACGAATTCGCCGTGGCCGCGCACGTCGAGCACGTGCTTGCCCGCGCCGTACCGGAACACGTGCACGTTGATCGCGGGCATGCCGCGAATCGTGGCGACGTTCTGCAACACCGGCTCGGCGTCGATCACGTCGATCGCGGCGGCGTCGGTCTCAAGGTCCGGCACCTTCAGAAATCGCTTTTCGGACGACTGGTAGTAGCCGACAAGGACCCGCACCGGCTCGGGCGCTTCAAATTCGATCGGCGCGGATGGTCCGCCGCGCGGGAAGCGGATGCCGGCCTGGTTCGCCAGTTCCGGCGCGACCGATTCGATCTCGGCCTGTTCATCGGTGAAGACGCGCGAGCCGATCGCCACCTCGAACGCCTGCGCCGGTCGAGAGGAGCTTCAGCTTCACCTTCGGCAGCGAATGGATCGCGGTCTCGTCGCGGAAGTGCTCGTTGCCCGATTGGGTCTTGGCGAGCGACTCGCTGAACGCTGCCATTTCGGCTTCGTACGTGGGCAGAAGCTGCGTCCAGTGGTAGTTGGCCGGCTTACCATCGAGGCCGCCCGGCACGGGGATGCGGCGCTGACTGGTCTGCATCGTGTTCGCGAAGGCGTACGTCGTCCGCGTGAGGCGCTCGAGTTCGCGGAAGTGGTCGAGACTGGCTTTCAGGTGCGTCTCGGCCCGCTCGAGTTCCTTGATGTCGTGCGTGGTGCGATGACGCAGCACGAGGATCGCCGCGCGGACTTTCTCCGCGTAGCTGTAGGTCATCTCGCGGATGCAGTGCACGTCATTGCGGATGCGGGCGAACTCCTCGCGATCGCGTGTCACCTGCGGGCTGGCCGCATCGATGGAACGGACGGCGCGGTCGGCGAAGTCGCACGCCTCGGCGATGATGCTGACCGGTGTTTCGCCCACGTGCGGCTCGTTCGCGAGATCGCGCCTGACGTACTCGTCCAGTCGTTCGCCGGGCGGGGCTTGGCTCTCCCAAAGCTCCGGAAACGGGCGATAGCGGGCCGGGTTCACGAGCTGATCGAGCAGCATGCCGAGCGACATCGTCTGGCGATTGCCTTCGGTGATGCCGAACCGGCGGAGGATGCGCGGGCGCACTCGCCGGAATCGTTCAGCGCATCGAGAATGTGGCCGGCCGCGTCGACGGAGCCGTAACGCTTGGCGAGGTCGCTCACCCAATAGTCGCGCTCGGCGTCGCGATCGCGATCCGGGTTCCACGAGTACCGCGCCCATGATTCGAACCACATGTCGTCGCGTTCCCACTGGATGAGCGAGTGCCCGTCGCCGTCGGGCGAGTGCGGCCAGTTCCAGTAGGCGAGTGGATAAAGGTGCAGACCCTTCGCGCCGAGCAGGTCGCGCGAGGCGAGCATGCAGTTCTGGATGAAGCGCTGCGCGCCGTATCGGAACGGCTCGAGGTTGGCCAGGATGTGCACGTTTACCATGTGCGTCGAGCCGAGCGCCGCCATGGTGCGGTGAAGGTCTGCCCGCACGCCGCGCGGTTCGTAGGTGGTGAGCGACTCGCCGTTGTACTTCTGCTCGGTGTAGAGGTTGCTGTAACGCTGTAGTGCCTTCGGGATGACCACGCGGGCGTCGGTCGCATGCGTCCGCAGCACCACAGGCGGCAGTTCCTTCAGGCCCGCGCGGGTGGCGCCTTGCTTGATGCCTTCGAGGATGACGTCGTTGCACCAGTACACTTGGTTGTCGATGCCTTGCAGCGCTTCGCCAAGACAGGGCATCAGGCCCACGTTCGGGAAGTCCGCCACGAAGGCAGCGATCGCTTCGCGCGTGTAGTCGGACGCTTCAGGCGTGGGCGCGGTGAGCTGCGTGTCGCAGTGGTGCTTCTCGGCGAACGGCTTGGGCAGCAGCAGGCTGTAAAATGATTTCAGCAGCCAGATCCCGCGCTTGTCGCATTCGCTGGTGAGCCAGTGCAGCGTGTCGACGTTGCGCTGGAACTGCTCAGGCGACACCTCCACGGCATAATCGTACTTCGGCACGCGCACGAATGATGCGAACGGGTGCCCGTTCCACAGCGTCAGGCTGTTGAAGCGAAGCGTGAGCAGGTAGTCGAGGTACTTCGTCCAGAGCGCGCGGTCGTAGAAGAAGGGGAAGAGGTCGTCGGTGTACGGGTATTCGTACACCTTTCGGCCGGGCAGGATGTACGTCTTCTGCATGCCGATGCACGGGCCGCGCAGGCGGAAGACCGGGGCATCGAGCCGTGCTTCGAGCGGCTTGCCGGACTTGAGCTGTTCGACGAGTTCGACGCAGCCGTAGAGCGCGCCGGAATCGTCGTCGGATGTGATGTCGATCGAGCAGTCGCCACCGACCAGCAGCCGGAACCCGCCCGGCGGCTGACTACCGCGCGGCTGGTTCGCGAGCCGGCCCTTGCCGCGCACGCCGATCGACACGTTGCGCACCTGGGTGCCGGGCAGCGCAGCGCGCACCAGGTCGGCCCCGTGCTTCACGCGCGGCGAGGCGTCGGCGTCGATCGTGATGGAGATGTCGTTTGATTCGCTCATGCTTCGATTCTACTTGGGTTCAACTCTCGCCGTAGATGTGCTCGCCTTCGCCCGTGGGCGCCGCGGCCAGTGCGGTGCGGGTGAGCCGGATCGCCATGAACGGCCGGCCCGGCAGGTCGATCTTCGGCAGAGCTTTCGCGTGATAGCGATATGTCGTGTCGGCGATGATCTCGAACTCGCCCGGCACGTTCTCGATCGTCATGTTCCACGTGTCGAGCAGTTCCGCCTTGAACTTCGTGCCAGCGATCAGTTCCTGACGCGGCAACTCGAACAGCCATTCGGTCGGCGTCTCGTGGCCGAAGTAAATCAGGTAATACTCGCCCGCCTTGCCGGCCGTGCGCTCGTCCTGCCATTTGTCGATTGGATCGATGCCGGTGGCCGGGCCGGCGTCCAGCACGTCGCGCAGGAAGTTGAGGCGCGCCGGCGACTGCCCGCGCAACGGCCCGCCACGCGCCCACCAGATCACGTGCTCGGGATGCAGATACGTCTCGCCGTGCCCGACGTAGATGCCCGCGATCGTTCCCTGCCAGAAGCGATGGACCATTTCCTCGGCGCTGATGTTGCCCCAGCGCTGCGGCAGGTTGCCTTCGTATTTCACTTCGTCGCCGACGATCGGCTTGTACCAGCAATCGCGATACAGCACCGCGCGGCCGAAGTCGGCGAGGGCGCTGCCGTTCTGCAGGCTGACGTGCGTCACCCACGGCTTGTTGTGGTCGTAAATGCGGAAGCCGTTGTGGATCGAACGCAGGTGATCGTACGGGTCGGTGGCTTGCGTGATCTGGAAGTACCGGTCCCAGTCGGCCGGCTGCTTCTCTTTCATGAAGTCGTACTCGTTCGCCATCGACCACCACACGTTGCGGTACGCGGCCAATCGCGCGATGACGTACTTCAGGTAGCGGTCGTCGCTCGCGGCGTCCATCCGATCGAAACCCCAACGCCCCTTGTCGTACGGATGGAACAGGATGACGTCCGCTTCGATGCCCATGTCGCGCAGCGTGCCGACGTGCTGCTCGAAGTGCCTGAAGTGATCGACGTTGAACCGCGTGAAATCCCACGACGTGGGCGGCGTGCCGACGAACGGATACCGCGGCGGCTCAACCTCGTTGAAGGCGTAATTCTTCGGGAACACGCACATGCGAACCTTGTTGAACGGCGCGCTGCGCAGCGCGTCGAGCGTCTGGCGTTCAAGTTCGGGGCCCTGATGCGTCCAGGCGTACGCGGTCGTGCCGATCTGCTTGAACGGCGTGCCGTCCGCGTAGGCGAAGTGAAACGTGTTGGCGACGCGCACCGGCCCGTGGTTGTTGCCGGTGGGCGCGGTGGCCGACACCTCGCCACGCTGTCCGTCGAGCGCCTTCGCGTTGGATGCGGTGACGTAACTCCACCGCCCCGGCAGCGTCGGCATGAAGCGGATGCGGTAGACGCCTTCATCGTCATAGAACCCGCGCACGCGCAGCACCGCGCCCGATTCGTGCGTGAAAGCAGCGCTGAGGTCGACGTCGATGAACGGATTCCCGTCCGACGGACCTGCGAGGGCGATGTCGACGAAGTCCCACTGCTCGACGGTCTGCTGTTCGGTTGTGTGTGCAGAGGTGGCCATGCGGTTGAATGCATGAGCCTATCGCGCCGCAAGCACAGCGGTGGACGCCGATTGCGGTGGAAGGGTTGCAAAAACGGGAGGGGGAGTAGCACCGACAGATAGACAATGGGGGGGCCACTCAGCGACCGGTGTCGTCGCGGGTCCGGTGCTGTTGCCTGTTGGTAACTTCACCGTGTAACCGTCTCGTGGCGTCAAGGCGACGCTGAAAGTCGAGACAAGCCTTTGTCATCTGTCTTGCCGTCACATGCGTCTCCCGGTCGGGCATGGCATTCACTGCGTCCGCGCAGATTGCAAGAGTGCTCCTCGGATGACCGCCGAAGAATTCGTATAAGACGTCGATTGCATCATCATCAATGCGGCACCGTTCACCCGCGGAGTACTTGACGATCATGCTCTTCAACTCAGCCACCGTGTCTAGGCCCTCAAGTTCCAGAGCAGTTTCAAAACTTGTGAGCAACGACTCCTGATCACTGGCAATTGTTGGGGTACCGGTAACGACGAACTGCACACCAACAGGGTTGAACAGTTCAAGACACACGCTGTAGAAGTCGTTGCCACGGTTTGAACCGATTAGCTCCACCTCATCCAAATGGACAATCACACGTTGAGTCTGTGTTTTGGAAATGATGTCCGCGAAATCGGCCAAGATGGCGCTCACTTCCGAGGGAAGAAGCGAGCCTCGTGAAATAGTCTGAGCCTCATCCCGTGACGATTCGGCCTTTGCCACGACTGAGGCTCCAAGCACTGACGAGCGACGTCGTTCGAGATCCACACGGGTAGCATTAATGAGACTATACAACTGAACAAATCGCTTCTGTTGGGGATGAAGGTCGTCGAGAATAGTGTGGTCGCCGAGGATTCCCAGTCGAAGAAGGTCGGATCGAGGCCTGTGATAGATTTTTTGCCACCACTCGAGAAACAGCGTGCAAAGAACGTGCAGAGCAAAGTCAGTCGAGTCTTGCCTGTCGAAGCCCCAGCGAATGTCACAACCAATGAACAGCGGCAACGTGTTCTTGTCCAATTTCTGAAAGTAGTAAGTCTGAGTCTTCTGAAAGAACGTTTTTCCGCTACCGCGACTACCGTAAAGGTAGACGTTCCTCGTGCTATCCAAGATGGCCTCGCGGACGGCTACTCGCTGGCGTTGGCGACCCGTATCGAAGCGGATAAGCTCCTCAATAGTGCAGGTTCGGGCGTTGAATGATTGGAAAGATGACAACCCCGCCTCCTATAATAAACAAAATACCACGACGTAAACGACGGGTGTGCCGGCCCGCATCCGGCGTCGCCCCACCGTGTCAGAGGGAAATCTTCGGGGGTGATGAGTCTACTGTCAAATAATAGCGCCATGCAGCAGAGATAATCGTTCAAGGTACGTTGGGCGACCATCGGCTGGCTCACCGCCGTGTGTGGAGCCTCGCATTACTCTGTGCAAGTATGTCGTTGCTCTTCCCGGGGCCGGATGGCGGTGACCATGTTTTCGGGCGATCCACTTGCTTCTCTATCGTTCGTAGGACGATCCCTACACTTTGTGCACGGAGATTTGCGCCGCGGGGATGTCTCTGGTATCCGGCGGGAACTCTTTCTTCCTCGCCTGGATGCCTTTCCTCCGCGTGCGGGCGTCGCTCCCCGCCGGCGGGATGTCTTTCCTAGGCGGGCGGATGTCTTTCTTCGAGCGGCGGAATGCTGCGCGCGGCGAGTGGACGCCGTCCTTCCGCAGAAGCCGTGCGCCGGGGGACTGAGCCGCGCGGCTCGGTCGTTGGGCCGCGCGGCTCGGTGGGTCGGGCGACAGTGAGGGCGAGAAAATCGGCCGGCTCGGCGGGTGAGTCGCGGCTTACGGGCGCCGGGCGTGGCGGCTCGACGGGCGGGCCGGGCGGCTGACGGGTCGGGCGCGGCGGCCCGGACGCCGGGCGCGTGGAATCGGTTCGCGTATCGGACTTGTAAGTGAAGGGCATCGCGATTCTAGCCGAAGAATAAGGAGCGGCGGACGACCTCGCTTCGCTCGCAGGGAAAAGCCCTTCACCCCGATCCCCTCCCGCGGTACCGGAAGAGGGGGCAAGCGCGGGCTCGGCGTGGCTGGCTCCGTGGCGCGGTTACTCGGTTCATCCGCGTCCCATCCGCGTTCATCTGCGGCCACCTTCTGGAGGCGACTCATGTCCAAGAAGTTCATCCCCAACGGCGACTACGACTTCGTCTTCATGGCGGAAGGGTTCGCGCGGACGATCGCGCAGGACCCCGCGCGGTTCGGCGCGTCGGCTGACGATGCTGCGAACCTGACGGCGGTCGTCGGACGGTTCCGGGCGGCGCTCGACGTCGCGCGGGCCGGGTCGCGGACGCCCGTGCAGACGGCGGCGAAGGAGTCGGCGCGGCAGGCGGCCGAGAAAGCGATCCGGCGGATCGCGCGCCTCGTAAGGGCGGACGATTCGCTCGACGCTGCCACGAAGGTGGCGCTGGGCATGAGCCCGCAGCGGGCCGAGCCGCGGACAACGACCGTGCCGAACGAGCCGCCCAGCGTGAGCTTCGTGCGGGCGATCCACGAGGCCCGCGCGACGCCGGTGCACGAGTTGGTCTTCAGCGACATCGACGGACGCAAGACGAAGCCCGACGGCGCGACGCGGCTGGAACTGTTCGTCGACCTCATCATGCCCGACGAGCCGATCCCGGCGTTCCCCGGCGCGAACCACGGTACACGGCCGTGGTATTTGCGATCGTACACCAAGAGCCCGGTGCGCTTGCAGCCGCCGATGCCGCGCGTGCCGATGCGCGTGGTGTACTGGGGCCGCTGGGCGGACGCGGCGGGCAACGTCGGCCCCTTCAGCGCGACGGCGGTGGGGTGGATCGAGGGCGGATCGCACCACCTGCACATGGGGCCCGACCTCGGACGGAAGCGGGCACCGGTGCTGTACGTCGAGAAGCAACGCGCCGGCATCGAAAGTCAACCCGCCGCGGCGGTGGTGGCGCTGATGGAAGCACAGCAGGCGATGCTGGTGCCGGTAGTAGAATCGCCGGTGATGAAGGAACTGCCGAGCCCTGAGGCGGCGTGAGCATCGCACGCGCGCTACGATCTCGCACATGTACTTCATCCAGTTCGACGCGACTCCACGAAAGGACGCTCGCACGGCGCGAGATGCAGCCGGCGCGATCGTGAACTGCTGGATCGATCGGGCGACGATCGACGAGGCGATCGATGCGGCACGCGCGTTCATCCGGGCGGAAGGTTGGATCGTCGACGAACCGAACGCGGCCCACGCGGTTGATGCGTCGGATTACCCGCCAGGTCAGGACGGGCGTGAGCACTTCGAGCAGGCCTTGATCGATAAGGAAGTCTTTGTGTTGCACACGTTCCCGGAAGTCGACGAGGAGTGATTTCGCTTAAATCACGGGCGAGACGCCCGTGCCACGAAATGGTCTTCCCTCTCTGTGGTCTCCGTGGTCTCCGTGGTTCAACAATCTGAGCGCCGATTCCGTTGTGCAAAGCGCTGCGCGGGTTGATCGCGTTGCGGTGTCCGGCCATCGTTGGGCGATCATGCCCGATCCTCTGCGACAGACGCTTCGGATGCTCGACGGCTGGCGTTTTCACCTCGGCGACGATGTCGTGCCGCCGCTGGCGAACACGCACATCGCCGCGTACATGGCCGCGAAGGCCGGCTCGGCGCGAGGCGCGGCCCGGCCCGGGTACGACGACTCCGACTGGCGCGGGGTGCAGCTTCCGCACGACTGGTCGATCGAAGGGGCGTTCGATCCGGACAACCACATGGACGCCGGCTATCTGCCGCGCGGCGTCGGTTGGTATCGAAGACATTTCAAGCTGGACGACGCGGCGCGCGGCAGGCGCTTCGCGCTGCGCTTCGAGGGCGTCAGCTCGCACTGCACGGTGTGGGTGAACGGCCACCTGTTGCATCGCCACTTCGATGGGTACACGCCGTTCGAAATCGACTTCACCGATGTGGCGAGCTTCGGCGACGACGTCAACACGGTGGCGGTACGCGTCGAAGCGACGAGCCCGGAAGGCTGGTGGTACGAAGGCGCGGGCATCTACCGCGACGTGTGGCTGATCGATCGGCCCGCGACGTCGCTCGATCGTGAAGGCGCGTTCGTCTACCCGCACGTGCTGAGCGGTCCCGATGTGCCGATGCAGCACCAAGGCTCGTGGGGCGTGTTCGCGATGACGTCGTTCAAGACGCGGGCGAGCGATCGGCCCCGCGAGTTGTCGTTCGTCGGAACGCTGCTCGATCCGCGCGGCGAAGTCGTCACGAGTCAGCGGCAGGCGATCCGTGTGCCGGCCGGCACCACGACTCGACCTCTCGCGTGGAAAGGCCACGCGGGCCGGCCCGAGTTGTGGTCGGTTGATACGCCGCACTTGTACACGCTTCGGCTGGAACTGAGCGAGGGCGACACGCTGATTGACCGGGCCGACGTGCGTTTCGGCTTCCGCTCGATCCGCTTCGACGCGAATGACGGCTTCTTCCTCAACGATCAGCCGCTCAAGCTGAAGGGTGCGTGCGTGCATCAGGATCACGCTGGCGTCGGCGTGGCGGTGCCGGCGTCGATCCAGCGGTTCCGCGTGCAGCGTTTGAAGGACATGGGCTGCAATGCCGTTCGCGCGGGTCATCACGCGCTCGACCCGGCCTTCATGGACGCGTGCGACGAACTGGGTCTGCTCGCGCTGGCGGAGAATCGTCACTTCGGCACGTCGCCGTGGCATCGCGAGATGCTGACGGCTCTCATCACGCGCGACCGCAATCGACCGAGCGTGTTCGCGTGGTCGCTTTGCAACGAAGAGCCGATGCAGGGCACCGTCATCGGCCAGCAGATCGCACGCACGATGAAGGCGTGGGCGAAGGACCTCGATCCGAGTCGCCCCGTGACGGCGGCGGTCAGTGGCGGCATTCTGAACGACGTCGGCATCGCGCACGAACTCGACGTGATGTCGATCAACTACCAGCTTCACTTGCACGAGCCGTTCCACGCGAAGCACCCGACGAAGGCGATCCTCGCGGCCGAGACAGGCTGCGTGTACGCGACGCGGGGCGTGACGCAGACCGTGGGCCAGCACTTCGCGGACGACGACACGCAGTTCGCCACGTGGGGCCACAGCGCTCGTGCCGCGTGGGAGGCCGTCAGCGGTCGGCCTTACGTGGCGGGGCTGTTCGTGTGGACGGGTTTTGACTACCGCGGCGAGCCGACGCCGCACGCGTGGCCGAGCGTGCAGTCGCACTGGGGCGTGATGGACCTGTGCGGCTTCGACAAGGCGGCGACCGTACGACATCGCGAGTTCTTCGGCGTGCCGGCACGAGACGAGATGCCGATGTCTGATGAGCCGGCGGTGGCGCTCGGATTGGAAGTGCATCCGTCGTTCGATGTGGCCAGCATTCCCGCGGACGGCCGATTCGCGATTCCGGTGACGGTGTTTGCGATCGACGCGTCAGGCAAGCCCGTTCGTTCGTCGCAGACACGCACGCGAATCGAGGTGAGCGGAGAAGGCCGGCTCCTCGGCACGGGCAACGGCGATCCCACCTGTCACGAGCCCAACACGGGTGCGGAACGTTCACTCTTCAAGGGCTTGGCGCAGGCGATCGTGCAAACGACGACTGTCGCAGGCGAGATCGTTGTGTCGGTACAGGCTGGAGGGCTACGCCCGGCGCGTCTGGTGCTGAAGTCACAGCCCGCAACGAACGACCGCGTCGCACCGGCACGTCGGCGTTTGCTGATCGACAACTGGCGAATGAGCCCGGTGTCGGCCACGCCGATCGATCTTGCACTCGTGCCCAGCGAGCAGGACATGAACAGCTGGGAACGCGTGCAGTGCACGTCGTCGGGTCAGACGACGTGGGCAAACGAGAACGGGTTCGCGCTCTACCGCGCCACGTTCGACTTGCCGAAGTCATCCCGAGTGACTGGCGCTTCGGTCCGCCTCTCGAACGCCGCTGGCGTCATCGCGGCAGCGATCGACGGTCATGCCGTTGACGTCACGAACGACATTGTTCGAGTATCGCCAGGCGAAGGCAAACGCGCCATCTCATTGCTGGTCGAACGCAAGACGACTGAGAAGGTCGGGTTGTTCGCGCCGCCCGAAATCCTCACGCCGGCATGAGCGCTTCCAGCCCGTGCTCGACCAGCACGTCGCGCACCTTCACGGGGCGTCCGTGCGTGAGGCTGCGTTCCATCGCGCTCATCACTGCGACGGTGACGAGTCCTTCATTCACGTCCGGCGTGGGCGTCGTGCCGGCGTTCAGGCAGCGGGCGAAGTGCTCGATGTAGTTCTGGTATTCGCCCGCGTGATGGCTGTTGCCGGCGAAGCGGAAGTAGTAGCCGCTCTTGTATCCGAAGTCGTAGAGGGCGTGCCCTTCACCGGTGAAGTGCGTGCTGTAGCGGAGGTCGGAGTAGTCGGCCTGGCTCGCGCCGTTCAGGCCGCGCAGGATGCAGCTCATGCCGCTGTCGCGGACGTGGTTGCCGTACGGCGCGCTGTAGCTGCCGCTGACGCGCGCGATCTTGCCGCCGCGCGTGTGCAGGACGAAGTGCATCGCGTCCGGGTCGGTCAGGCCGAGCGCCTTGCCGTTTTCGGTGAGCGTGCCGTAGCCCATGACTTCTTCGATGTCGGGCAGATACCAGCGGACGAGGTCGACCGGGTGGCTCAGGCCGCCGTAGAGCCATTTGAGGCCGCCGTTGCGGGCCCAGGCGCGTTGCATGAACCAGCGGTTGTCCGCGTTGTAGTACGCCTCGACGCTGAAGAGTTCGCCGTGCTTGCCGCGTTCGAAGTCGGGCGCTGGCGGATCATCGGTTCGAAGAAGCGCGAGCTTTGCCCGACATAGACGAGCTTGCCCGTCGCGCGCTGCGCTTCGATGACACGCGGCGCGGACTTCAGGTCGTCAATGAGCGGCTTCGTGCAGATGACGTGCTTGCCGGCCCGCATGCATTTCTCGATGTGCTCGGCGTGCAGCGGGTCGGGCGTGTAGATGCCGATGGCATCGATCGAGCTGTCCGACAACAGGGCGTCGAAGCTCGTCGTCCAGTGTTCGAACCGGAACTCGGCCGCGCGTTCCTGGCAGAGCTTCTCGTTCAGGTCGCACAGCAGCGCCAGTTCCCACAGTGAACTGTTGAGGGCCGCGCTAATGATGCTTCGGCCCTCGCCCAGGCCGAGCACGCCGAGACGGAGTTTCTTGACAGAGGACTGCTCACTCATGTTGATCCTTCTCGAACTTCAGCGAACGCTCAAAATCCCAGCCAACTCGATCGCCACCAGCCCCGCTCGTGGTCCCTCTGCGCCATGCGTGAAACGCAGGCGAACGTAACGCGCGACGGTGCCCGGATCGAACACGTCGTTCCGGACGGCCCGGTCGTTCGTCGAGTTCCGACGATCGATCGCGATCGACCAGTTCGCATTGTCGATCGACATCTCAATCACGAAACGGTAGGGCCCGTCGGCCGGGAGCACGACGCGCAGGCTCGCCAGTTGATAGAAACCTTCCAGATCGACCGTGAACCAGCGCTCGATATCGTCTTCCTTTGCGAGCCACTTCGTTGCGTCGTAGCCGTCGTTCGCGCAGCGCGCCGGATGCTGTGCGTCTTCACTGCTCGACCGGCATGGCCGGTTCAGCGCAACGTTCACCGCGTTCCGCATCGCGGCCAGTGAGGCCTCGCTCGGCGCTGGCGGAACGTAGGGTCGCGGCGCGACGATCTCCGTCTCGCCCGGAACGAACACGTCATCCGATCCGATCGATTCGAGCGTCACCGACGCTTCCGGCAGTCCGGGCGACGTCGCCCGCACCACGATCGGCCCGGCTTCGTAGGCACGCAGGGACATCGCGCACTGTCCGTCGACGATCGCGATATCGCTACCCGCCTCGAACGTGATCGATCGGCCGGTCGGAAACTCACCCGGCCCGGACTCGATCGTCAACGTCACCGGCGGCGTCGCCCGCACGTGCCGGCCTTGCTCGTCCACGAGCGTCACCGTGATCTGCGCATCATCCGTGCCGCCCGCCTCGAAATGCTCCTTGTCGAACTTGACCTGCATCCGCGCCGGCGTGGCCTCGATCGGCTCAGCCGGCGGCTCGATGCCGCGCAGGTGCTTTCGATACCAGTGCCAACTCCGCTTGGGCGTGCGGAAGTGATCGATGATGCCTTTCAGTCCCTGCTTGCCCGCGATCGTGCCATAGTCGAAGCCGCACCAGATCGCTTCGCCGGAGCGCCAAGAGTGGGCAGTGGGCAGTACGCTGCGCTGCGGTGGGCAGGAGATGCTCTCACTCTTTTCCCGCCCACTGCCCACTGCCCACTGCCCACTACTCAAGTCCCCGAAGAACGGTTCGAACGCGTCGTGCGGCTTACTGATGGCGCCGTACTCGGTCACCATGTTCGGCACGCCGGGGTCGGTGAACAGCCGCGCGCCGTCGCCGTTGTAGCCGGCGATGTCGCCCAGTCGGTCGAAGCCGCCGCGCTGCGCGCCGCCCACCATCGCGGGTCGGGTCGGGTCGAGTTCGTGGCTCAGCTGCACCAGGTCGCTCACGAGCGACTTCGCGCGGTCGAGGTGAAACGTGAAGAACGCCTCGTTGGTCATGCTCCACGCGACGATCGACGGCGAATTGACGTTGTCGCGGATCATCGCGCGCAGCGTCTCGCGGCAGCTGTGCTCGAAGCCGTCTTCGTCGATGGCGTTCGCCGGGTAGGCGCTGGCGTTCCAGTAGCCTTCCGGGCCGAAGCCGCCTTTGCCCCATAAGCAGTTCTCCACCAGGCAGATCAGGCCGATCTCGTCGCAGGCCTGCGCGAACGCGCGGTGGTGCGGGTAGTGCGCTCCCCGGATGAAGTTGAAGCCCGCGTCTTTTATCAGTTGCACGTCGCGGCGAATCGCGCCCTGCGTGATGCCGATGCCCCAGCCGGCGTGATCCTGGTGCGCGTTCGCGCCGCGTAGGTACAGGTGCTGGCCGTTCAGGAAGAAGCCGCGATCGGCCGTCCACTCGAACCAGCGGATGCCGAACCGCGTATCGACGCGGTCAAGACAAATCCCAGTCGATTCCTCGATCAGGCGCAGCCGTGCGGTGTAGAGATGCGGATGCTCCGGGTGCCAGAGGTTTGGCGAGACAACGTCGAGCGCAACTTCTGAATTGTTCCGCGTGGAACATCGCGTGACGGTGGTTCCTTGTGAGTCGATGATCTCGACTTCCACCGCGAAGGTGCAAGCGACGGCGGCATGATTCACGGCGAATTGGATCGTCACTTGTGCTCGCGACGGATCGACCTTTGGCGTGGTGACTCGCACGCCGCGCCACGCGAAGTGAGTCGCTGGAATGCAGAGCAGGCGCACGTCGCGGTAGATTCCGCCGCTGAAGTGGTGTTCGCCGGCGCGGGGGGCCAGCTGCGGGTTCCACGTGTTGTCCACGCGAACGGCCAACGTGTTCGTGCCCGCGTGCACGTGTCCCGTGAGGTCGATCGCGAAACTCGTGTACCCGCCGGAGTGCCCATCGACGAGCGATCCGTTCAGGTAGACGTCGGTGCGCTGGAACGCGCCTTCGAAGTTCAGCAGGACGCGCTGGCGGAGCATGTCGGGCGTGATCTCGATCGTCCGCCGATACCAGCCCGGCCCGACGTAAAACTCCGGCGTGCGGAAGTAGGGCAAGTCGAAGCAGTGCGGCACGTTCACGCGCTGCCACGCCGCATCGTCATACGCCGGCTCGATCGCGGCGAGATGCTCGCCGCGCGCAAAGCGCCAGCCGGGGTTGAGATTGAGGGTGTGGCGGGGCATGTCGTGCGCCAGCCGACTCTACGCGAGAGCAGCCCCCGCGCCGCGTGCGGTGGCGGATCGTGCAAAGGGAACGGCACGGGGAATTGCAAATTGCGGATTGAAGGGGTGGGTGAGGAGTGCCGCCTGCTTTCGGCAGGCGCGGATTAGTGGGGGCAGGCGCGAGCCTACGACTCGAACGGTGCCCGCTTCTGATCGGCTAAACACCAGGTGTCGAAGATGCAACGGCTCCGCAGGCGGTGCGAGTTCGATGTATTCTTCTTGGATCGTGACCGGTGCCGTGAAATCCGCGACGATCTCCGTCGCGGCGACCGATAGAAACTCTCGATCGGCCTCTGAGGTGCCTGGTTCGAAGACGGCGCGAAAGTGGATGACCGTGTCACGCATCTCGAGAGACACTGCGCGAAGGGATGAAGGGACTTGACCTAGCAGTGCCCGACGTGCCGACAGCCGAAGTGCAGCTGCAAACTGTTCGTCTTGCTGGTCCATGAGATGGTTCAGTCTGTTGTGTTAGGCAAGATTCATGGGGTGCCGTGCACACCTTTCGCTCAATCGGCTGAAATGGTGTGCACGGGGTGCGCGCCCTACCCGACTAACTAGGCGAAGTGTCGCCATCCTTGGTAGTCAGAACTAGGTGATCGTCATCCACCATCTGTCGCTGAGACGGATCGTTCAAATTCGGGTAATAGCCTGGTACTGGTCCGAAGGGATACCGGACCGGAAGGTGGAGAAACAGAGACACTTCGCGATTGTAGTGCGAGTCGGCGAAGCACCGTACGTCACAAAGTGACGTGAAATCGCTCGAGAGCCTCATCCCCGGTTCTGCAAAATGGACGACATAGCCCATCGGCGGAAACGCGATCTCGGCGAACACGAACACGCTTGTGCCCGTTCGCACGTCCAGCACGGCACACGACTCCGCTAAGCGATTCTGAGTAAGTTGGCGATCAGTCCGGGCAGGGTCTACAGGATTGAAGTAGCACCGTACGACGACACTACTTGGCAGGTGCATAGATTGGCGGTTCAAAACGAAATGCCGCATTGCATCGATCTGCGGCCAAGCCTTCTTATGCCCTGCGACTGCTACGGCCATGGTCATGACCTGCTTAAGGACGCTTAATGGCCTAATCGTAAATGGTAGAAGGAGAGTCTGAACCGTACGAACGCGACCTGCGAACCTCAGGCACTGCGTCGTCCAGTCGGCGAATGCATCACCATACCACGCGCCGGTGTTCCCGTTGCAGCTGACGCAAAGCGATTTGCGGCCTATGCCACCGGCCCCCTGCAAAAGGGGCGGAGTTTTTCTGTGTTGGCTACCAATATGAAGGCCATACAGCGTATGTGCCACAGTTGGACGGTCGTTGAAGACTCGGCGGGGCGGAACGTGCTCGAACGAGAGTTCTCGGCGCTCCAAACATAGCGAGCATGTGCCGAAATGGGCCATATCAAACTTTAGCACGTACAGTGCGTTGCACGCACGCTCAAAACTGGGTTAATCGCGTGTCAGACGTAGTGTGCGTGATGTCGAGCGCAGAGCTCGACGCGTCGATTACGGCAATCGGAGCCTCGGGCGCGAGGATCGACGTTTCGACAGTGGCGCTCCAAGATTCGGGCACGCTGGTCCACATTTCGCGCGCGACGCTCGAAGCTTCAAGCATGGCGTTCGACGTTTCGGGCGCGGCGTCCCACGTTTCGATCGGGGCGGTCCAGGCTTCGATCGCCACGATCGAAACGTCGCGCGCGGCCGACGGAAGCGGCGCAGCCGTGAACGAGCGGTTTTATCGAGGCCGATTCTGCGGGTGGTGCGGAATTTGCCAGAACCGACCGGCGGTGGTTCAGTCGGGTCGTGGCCGTTCCGATGGTGTGGTCGGTGGGGCGGGTTTCGGCGGGCCGTGGGCCCCACCGGGCTGGCCCCAGTCGCGTGATGTCGTGAGGACGGCGTCATTCTTGAGGAACACCCATGGCGATCCCCGATACGGACATGGCGCTGTTGGACTGGGCACGGAATCTGTACGACGTCGCCCACACCGCGCCGGATGAGTATGGCTACACCCCTGAGCTGATGACGGACTTCAACGTCGTTCTCACCCGATTCGCGACCGATCTAGCCGCGGCGCGGGTGATTGAGACGCGCACGCGCGTGGCCGTGGCGGAGAAGAACGCTTCGCGGCTGGCGCTGCGGCGGGCGTCGCAGACGCTGTACAAGGTGGCGGACGGCTGGCCCGAGATGTCGGACGCGAAGCGCGTCGCGCTCGGCATCAATGTGCGGAAGCAGCGTTCGCCGCGCCCGACGCCGACGAGTTGCCCGGCGGTGAATGTCGTGTCGGTCGTCGGACGCACCGTGACGGTGGCGATTCGCGACAGCGAGACGTCGGGCACGCGTCGCCGGCCGACGGGTGTGGCGGGGGCGTGGCTCTACGCGTTCGTGGGAGACAACTACCCGAGCAACCCGGCGCAGTGGCGGTTCTGGGGCGCGACGGTCGAGACGACGCATGAGATCGTCTTCGACTTCGACGTGCCCGGCGGAGCGCAGGTGTGGGTGTGTGCCGCGTGGATCAACGCCCGGCTACAGCCCGGCCCGCGGAGCACGCCGATCAGCACCCACCTACAGGGCGGCGGACGGGCGGCCGTCTCCGCGCTGCCAACGACGGACGTGAAGATCGCTGCGTGAAGCGAGGACTCGCCGCGAGAATTCGAAGTGTGAACGATGTCCTTCGCCAGGTGGGCGTCTGGTGCAGACGCACGCACCATGGGCATGAGCGGGACGCTCATGCTACATCCTTCTAGCATGTAACTGGACGAGCCGCGTCACTGCTTCGGCTCGATCGAGCCGTTCTCGACGATCCAGTTCAGATACCGCTCGAGGTTCGTGTAGCCCTTCGCATCGGTGCGGATCGCGTTGCCGTCGGTGGCGTCGTTGGGATTCAGGACCTGCTGCGTCTCCCACCAGTCGGGCATGCCGTCGTGGTCGGTGTCGGCGGGGGCGTCGCCGCCCTTGAGGTTTGGGTAGCCGCCGACGTCGGCCTGTGAGTCGATGATGCCAGGCAGACCCGTCTTGCTGCCTTTGAACGTGGTGGTGCGCTTCAGCGTGTTGTCGATCGCGCGGGCGTCGATCGAGTCGTAGCGCGGGATGCTCGCACCGACGTCCTTCATCACGCTGTCGTACGCGTCCTTCGCGGGCTGCTCGGTGATGAAGCTCTTGCAGAACGGCTCGGTGAGTTCCATCGACTCGGCGTCCTGCGGGTCGACGGCGACCGCGCCGCTGGCCCAGTTGTCCTTCTCGTAGGGCTTGCCTTCCATCACGTTGCCGGCGACGTAGTACTCCTGCACGTCGTCGGGCAGGCGGAGTTCCATCTTGGCGATGAGGATGTGATCGACCTTGCTGGCCGCGCCGGGGATGTAGTAGTTGCCGACGATGTTGGCCATCCGCACGCCGCCGTCGTTGGTGCGGTGGCTGAAGTTGTAGACGACGTTGTTGCGGATATCGAGGAAGCCCGCGAACTTGCCCGCCTGGTTGAGCCCACCCGCGAGCGACCAGTTTCGGCCCGCGTTGTTGGCCAGCAGGTTGTGGTGAAAGCTGCCGATGTCGCCGCTGATGCTGCCGGCGAAGCTGTGCCCCTTGCCGCTGCCGACGTAGTGATTGTGCACGCTCATGTTGAGCGCTTCGGTGATGATGTTGCGTTGGAAGGTGATGTTCTTCGCGCCGCGCGAGCTGACACCTTCATCAATGCTCCACGCGATTGAGCAGTGGTCGATGATACTGTGATCGGAATACGCCAGGCCCATGCCGTCCCATGTCTTGCCCGATTCGTCGCCGACGCGCAAACGGACGTAGCGCATGATGACGTCATGCGAGCCGCCGATGCCGAACGACGCGCCGCGCACGGCGATGCCGTCACCCGGCGCGGTCTGGCCGGCGATGGTGCAGTAGGGGTTCTTGACGGTAAGGCGGTCCTTGAGCGTGATGGTGCCGCCGACGCGGAAGACGATCGTGCGTGGGCCTTCCTGTTCGACGGCGTCGCGCAGCGAGCCGGGGCCCGAGTCGTTGAGGTTGGTGACTTCGACGACGCGTCCGCCCCGCCCGCCACGTGCGAATCGGCCGTAGCCTTCGGCGCCGGGGAACGCGAGCTGCGCGACACGGAAGCGGCGGACGTCGCCCGGGATGACAACGCCGCCCTGGAGGACGGTGTCGACGCGCCAGAAGTAGGTCTTCATCGGGTCGAGCGGGGCTTCGACTTGGTATTGGCGAGCGCCGCCGTCGCTGACGCGCGGCAGGTCTTTCTCGCTCTCGCCGAGATAGACGCGGTACGTGGACCCGCGGGTGGCCGAGTCCCACTTCAGCACGACGGGCGAGGTGGCGACGTGTTCATCGCCATTTGCCGGCACAGCGGCGCGGACGATCTTCAGGCGATCGGGCCCGTCGAGCTCGAAGCCGTTGAGCGTGAAGCTGCCGTCGAGGATCGGCGCGCCGTTGAGATCGGTGGGCGTCATCTCGATGACGACCGACGTCACGCCCGGCGCGACGGTGAAGGGCGTGTACGACGTCCACGCCTCTTCGTCATGGGCGACGCGTTCCACTTGCGGCGCGGCCTGGATGGGCTGGCCGTTGATCGACGCGAAGACGGCCCGCTTGCTGCCGCCCACTTCGGTGGACGACGTGGCGAGCGCGATGCTGTGCAGGCCCGGCGTCAGGCCCGTGAGCGTGAGCGTGAGCGTGCCGCGCGTGGTGACGCCGTCGCAGGCGAGCGTGGCGCCGGTGTCGAGCCCGCCTTTCCACGTGACGCCCTTGAGCCGGCCCTTGGTGGAGAGCCGGGCCTTGATGCCGTTGCCGAGGTCGCACGTGCTGGCGGTCGGATTGTCGAGGCCGATCGTCCAGTTGACCGCGCCGCGCGTGAGGACGTCTTTGCGGTCGTTGTCTTCGTTGATGTCGACACGTACTGCGTCGGCCGACGCGATCGACGCAGACGCGAGGGCGGCCAGCAGGCAAAGCGAGCGAAGTCGGCGGGTCTTCAACATCACAAGGCTCCGGTGAAATCGATCACTTCAACAACTGCGCCAGCCGTGCAACGGCCAGCTTCGGACTGGCGAGCACAGGTTTGGGCTTCTGCTCGGGCGTCATCGCGTCGACCGCGCGGGCCATCGAGGCCTGTGCGAGCAGGACAACGTCATGGTCGGCCGACAGCTTGGCGACGGCCTCGGCGACGAGTCGATCGTGCGTCGCGCCGTCGCCCGACATGACGGCGGTGAACGCGCCTGCGACCAGCAGCGCGTCGACGGTGGCGTTGATCCCACGCTTGGCGGCGGTCGAACGCACGAGGGCGGCGGTCGGAGCGAGCGTCGAGGGCAGCGTTGCGACGACGCCCACGCGCGGGCCGACGTCGAGGGCGGCGTCGACCATTGCTTCATCCACGCGCATCACCTTCGCGGGCACGAACGCGCGCGACGCCTCGACGGCAGGGCCCATCGACGAGCACGTGACGACGATGTGCGTCGCGCCGGCGTCGTTGGCCGACACCACCTGGTTCGCAACCCGTCGGGCCGTGCCGGGCGGCACCCGGCCTTCGCGAAGCAGGTCGCACAGCAGGCTTTCGTCGACCACATGAAACGTCGACACGCCTGGTAGCAGCTTCTCCGCCAGCGGCTTGAAGACCGGCAGCATCGAGGCGGACGTGTGAATGAATGCAACGGTGTTTGCCATAGGAACTTCAGTGGATGCCATCACGCACGACGCAGAAGAAATCCTCGCCGCCCATCTGCCCGCCCTTGAAGGCCATCTCGATGCCGTTGATGGCGGCGTGCTGGCTGGTGACGCGACACAATGGTACGCCGCGCACCAGGCGGGCTTCGACCTCGATCGAGCGCACGCCCAGCGCGTGCGCGACTTGGCCCGATGTGTCGCCACCGGCGAGCAGGATGCGGCGAATGCCGGTCACTTCCGAGACCATTTCGACGGTCAGGCTCGCGAGCGTCGGATTGAGCTGCGCGGCGAGTTCGGGTTCGAGCCGACGATCGGCATCCGAATGCAGGACGACGCTCCGACCCTCGCGCAGCGCGGCGACGCAGCGCATCAGGCCCTGCGTGTCGATCCGGCCGGGCCGACCTGACATGACCTCGAAGCCGCGCTGTTGGGCGTAACGGATCTGGCTGGTGGTGGCCGGCGAGCAACTGCCGCAGACGGCGATGATCGGGCCAGCGGCTTTCTGGGCGGCGGGAAGCTCGGCGTGCGGCAGGTTCCACGATCGACCGACGGCGGTCTCGACCGTCGACGAGCCAACGACGTACATCGACCGCGCTGGCAGCAGGCGCGACCGCAAGTCAGCAAGCAGCGTGCCCACGTGATCGACGTCGGCGTCTTCGAGCGTGTCGATGAGCTGAACGGTTTCGCTGTCGAACGGAAGCGTGTCGCCGCGACGGAGCGCGAACAAATCGAGCAGGCCGATTGCTTCGGTGGTCTGCTTGCCGATGTGCACGCGCAGGTCGGCCTCACTCATCGGCGTGATCGGGTGCCGGCACATCGACGGATGCCGGTCGATGCGGAATGGCCACGACTGCGAACCGTGCCTGGCGAACAGGTTGCCGAAGACGCAGTATCGGCCGATCGCGGGCGTGCCGGCGACGATCGGGACAGGGCGGGAGCCGAAAATGTTCAATCCGACATCGATTGCCCGGCCGATGCTGCCGGTGGTCGTCGACGAATCGAACGTGCTGCACACCTTGTAGTGAACGATCGGAACGCGCAGCGCTTCGAGGG
Organism: Tepidisphaeraceae bacterium; assembly: GCA_047600945.1. Classification (GTDB taxonomy): domain Bacteria; phylum Planctomycetota; class Phycisphaerae; order Tepidisphaerales; family Tepidisphaeraceae; genus JASGKC01. The sequence continues at coordinate 2,323,425 of JASGKC010000001.1, forward strand.
CCGAGTACAGCGATCGAAGCACGCTTTCCATCGCGGGCGGCGGCAGCGAGCGGGTCATCGTCGCGATGCCGAACGCGTGAAGGCCGGGCCGCGCGGCGAGGTCTTCAGCAGTTGGCGTGTACGTGAACAACGTTGCCTTCGCGCCGGCGAGCGCGAGGCTTTCGAGGGCGTCGGTCGAGCCGGTGAAGTCGTCGCCCACGAAGGCGAGCCGAGGTTGTGTGATCCGCTCGCTCATGCCTTCTTCCCGAACATCTGAATCGACTGGCGAAGTTCGCTGTGCGTGCGTGCGTAGGTATCCAGATCAATGCCGCTGACGGCCGCCTCCCACGCTTGCTGTAAGGCGCGCACGCCTGCGACCGGCCCGGACGGGTGCGCCATGATTCCGCCGCCCGCCTGGTACAGCAGATCGACCGTCTTCGTGCGGCGATACGTCTCCGGCGCCTGCCCGCCCCATTGGCCGGAACTGACGACGGGCAGGGCCCGCCTCGTCTGGCCGGGCGGGATGCGGAGGCACGCCTCCATCGACGCGACGACTGAATCGTCCGGCTCCCAGAACTTGTTCGCGATGCCGTTCACGTGAAGCTGATCGACGCCCGCCAGGCGGTAGATCGAGACAAACGCCGGGTACTCCATGCCGAGCGACGGACAGCGGGTGAACATGCCCCAGCCGTTGCGGTGGCCGTGAATGGCGAGTTGGCCGCGGTCGGCGATCTTCTTGGTCGCGGCCAGGCCCACCCAGTTCAGGCTGAGCATCGCGCACGTGCCGCCGCGCCGGGCGATGTGGTCGTAATGCCGCTGCATCGCGTCGAGTTCGTCGGTGATGTTGAAAGCGAACATCGCCTTGCGGCCGGTGCGGTCGGCGTGACGGTTGATCACGTCCATCACCGCGTCGATCCGCTTTTCGATCGGACAGTAGGGCGGATTCGCGAGCAGCTCGTCGTCCTTCAGGAAGTCTAGGCCCGCGCCGACGAGTTGATCGACCAGCTGCGCCGTCGCTTCGATGGTGAGACCCACGCTGGGCTTGATGATCGTGCCGATGAGCGGGCGACGCTGGACCGACGTCAAGGCACGCGTCCCTTCAACGCCAAACGCAGGTCCGCGAAAAGCCTTGCCGAAGACTTCGGGCAGGTCGATCGACAGCAGCTTTAGGCCGCTGAATTGGGCGAGTTCGTACAGGTTGCCGGCAACAGTAGCGAGCAGTGTCGGCAGGTTGAAGCCGACGTTTTCCAGCGGCCAACTGACGGTGATCTCGGCGATGCGAATGATGTCGCTCTTGGTGCGACACCCCGGCAGTGCTTGCGTGGTCGTCGAGCCGAGTTCGACGATGCGTTCGACTCGGGCCCGATGGCGGTTAGTAATTTCGGGCGTTTCGTCGGGCAGGGCGACGAATGTGCCCGACGACTGTTCGCCCGCGAGCATCTCCGCGGCTTGCTCGAGCGGCATGGGCGTTTCGATCCGGTAGCGCCGCCGGATGCGGGTGTCGTTGGTCGGGGTGTCGGACATCGTCAATAGAAGTAGAGCAGCCGTGGATTGGATTGTCGCGTCGGGTGTGGCGCGGGTTGTTGCAATTTTCAGTCAGAGCGTTGCAAAGCACGCGGTTGCTATGTGGGCTGACGCGCTTGGACAATCGGGGCAGCAAGCACGCCCATCCGTTTGAGGACGTACTCGTCCTGCCATTGCACACCCGTTGAACGCCACGCGCCGGGTCCGACCCATTTGAGGTCTTCGTCGGCGTGGTGAACGGGGCCGAAGGCGTTGACGCGGTTGCCGAAGGCGGTAATGGCGACGGCCTGTGCCTGCTCGCTCGGCTCGAACTCGCTGGCAAACGGCGCGAACGCGACAGCCCGGTCACCTACGGTGAGCAGCGGTGCTTTGAACTTCGGAAACAGCAAACGTCCGTTGTGGCGCATCGGCGGAAGCGTCGCGTGATAGGTGACGTTGCCTGCATAGAACGGAAGGCCTTGCGTTACCCAATCACCCCAGGCGAGCGAGCGAACGGGTTCTGCGAGTCGCGCGTGCGAGCCGGCAAGATGCACGCCGAAGTCGCCGAGCAGGTAGCACCACTCGAGGTCGGTCTTGCGTGTGAAGTCGATCGCGAAAATGAGTTCGTGCGTGCCGCACTCGATCGCCGGTAGGGCGACGGTGTGAATCGCCTCGTCCACCCACCAGCCTGTGACGGTGTTCGCGACCGACTTGCCATCGAGCGTGATGCGAGTGTTGGTCGCGTTCTCCAACGCGAGCGACGGCGAAGCAACTGCAACTTCTGAGTCGATGATGAACCGAAGCTGAATCGATGCGACGACCGGCGCGGCCTCGCGATCGAACCATGGCTGCACCGCGCGGCCCGTGCGCGGCGGCAGATCGAACTTCGCGCGGATGGCGTTGTCGATGCGCAGGATCTCCTCAATCGTCTGCCAAGACTCGCCTTCGGAACATCGCCACTGGGCGCGGTCGAGCAACAGCACGTTCGGCTCGCTGAGCGTGACGGACACGGGATTGCTTAGTCGTGCCAGGTCGGTCCATTTTACCGGCGGTTCGGTGATGATGATTCGCTCAGTTGCCGGCGTAAGTGTGGCAAGCAGGTGGCCGTGCGGCTGGAAGTCGTAGTTGAACGTGGTCCACACGCCATCGTTCGTTGCGGGCCATTCACGGGTAGTGCCGGTCGTCGTGTCGCGTACGGTCACGTCGAATCGACCTCGAACAGTGATCGTCGCGCCGTTTCGCGGTGTCTTGCGGTCGGTGTTGCAGATGAAGACCTGACGACTGTCGCCGTCAACTCTCAGTTGGCTCAGCAACGAGTCGGCCCGCACGCCATCGGAACGCTTCACACGGAGGTCGCTGAAGCGGTCGGCAAGCTGTAGCACGTCGAGTGCAGTCATCGCTACCCGTGTGCATCGTTCGGCCAACCGCTTAGCGCTGTCGGACGCCACGGCATCCACCAGTCCTGGCACGCGACCCGCGAACGCCACGGTTCCGCCGGCATTGACCAACGATTCGAGTTGCGCCAGTGTCGTCGAGCGCAGCGTCGTCACGTCGGGTACGATTACGCAAGCGTACTTCATTTCCCCGACGCGCAGTGACTCGCCTTCCACACGCGGCAGTTGACGGGGCAGCAATGCTTCACTGATGAAGTCGAAGTCGACAAGGCCGAAGCAGAGCCATTCGGTGATCGACTGGAACGATTTCTCCAGTGGCACCGCCTCGGCCGTGTTTTGCTCTGCCGGTCCCCAGTTGAGCCAGGACGATTCGATCGGATGAATCACGCCCACGCGCGGGCAGGGCGCGCCGCGCGTTATGACCGATGCGACTCGTGCGAAGTGGTCTTCGATGAGCGGATACTGCTCGAACCACGGCGACTGGTACGAGATCGACGCCGGGTAGTCGCGTTTCGCCTCGCCGGCCATCGAAAGCCAGGCAAGGTGCGGCACGCGCACCGTCACGCCGAGCGCGGCCTGCCAGTCGCCCTGCGCTTTGTGGCCGACGAAATCGAAGTCCCAGTTCGTGACGCCGTACAGTTCGCTCAGCACGCCCGGCCGGCCGAACTGGCGAGCGACGCTTTGGGCCTGCTTGGCGGTGGTGAGTTCGCGCTTGTCACAGAGCATGTCGATGCCGGGCAGGTGGAACGACCGCAGCGTGCGCATGACTTCGCCTGTCCCGCGCGACTGGCCGGCCAGCGACTCTTCGCCGAGTGCGTGACCCGTTAGGGCGATGCGGTGGGCGGCGCACCAGTTCGAAATCGTGTCCGAAAACGCCGACGCAAACCGCTCCGCCACGTGGTCGTGATATCGATAGCGCGCCAGCGACGGCGCATCGCCGGGCAGGTTCCAGAACAGTTCGGGCAGGTGGTCGAGCAGTTCCTGGCCGTACGCGGCGCGGAACGTGTCGGGAAAGTCATCCGACCAGGGCATGAACAGGTCGTGCGTCTGATCGGCCCGGCCGAAGGCGGACTTCTTGGTGAACTGCGGCTCGTCGGTAAAGATGGCCGGTATCGCGCCGTCAAAGTGGTTCCCGACCACCTCAGCGAAACGGTCGTGCGTGGTTTGCAGGAAGCGCTCGATCGCGGCGCGCGAGAGGGTGTTGGCGTACGTCGCGCCGTTGAACCAGCCGTTGGGAACGGGTGTTTCGACGTAGGCGTGCCAGATGTTGTTGCCGGTATCGCCATCGCGCAGGCGCCGGTATGACGCGAGTCGACCGTCGCCGAGCGTTACGTCGTAACGGCCGATCCGTGTGCCGTTCTCATTGCGTGTCGCGGCGGTGTAGTCGGTGCCGCGGCGCGGCGCGCCTTCGCCGTAAGGCGTGCTCGTCCAGAGCAGATAGCGCGTGCGATGCGGAACGCTGTCGCGTGTGACGAGGCCCCCTGCGAAGCCGCTGGGCCAGCGGTCTTCGTCGTAGAGCCAGCAGAGCATCCGCTCGCGCTGAGCCGCTTCGGTGCAGGCGCGCACCGCTTCGAGGTAATCCGGACCGAGATACTCTGTTGCGAGGCCCGTGCGGCTGTGCAGGTTGAAGCCGCCGAAGCCCATGCGCTTCAGCACCTCGATCTGTCGGAGCAGTTGCGGCAGTTCGAGTTTCGCGTTCCACGCCCAGAAGGGCGAGCCACGGTACTCGCTCGGCGGCGAGCGAAACACGTCTTCATCGAGCGTGGGCGTGCGGCTCTTCGGGTAGAGATCGAAGTAGAAATCGGTGGCCATGCGATGTCGCAACTCTACCGCGCGGGCGGGCTTGCGTCGAATCTGCAAAGCTTGGGATGACCTGTGCAAGCACGAGAACGGTAACCTCGGGCCATGCTCATTCGACTGCTCAGCATCGTCTGCGGCTTCTGCGTGTTCGTGGGATGCGCCTTGGCCGATGCGCCGGCGACGCGCACGCGGTGGCCGAGCACCGCGCTCACGGGGGCGGTGAATGTGACTGTGCACGCTGCGCCTGGAACGATGCCGGCGGCGGGTTGGCCGACGGTGGTCTATTTGAAGGGGCTGGCCGCGCCGCGAGTAGGCCGCACCGGTGATGACGAGATCATCACCAACCTTCAACGCGATGGGCTGCTCGTCCTCGAAATCGATTACGCGGGCGACGCCAAGGCCGTTGGGCCCAACCTTGCGATTGATGTGCTGAAGTTGCGCAAGGACCTCACCGACGCGAAGTCACGCGGCCTGTTGCCGGAGACGAAAGTCGACGCGAATCACCTCTTCTTCGTGCCCGCCGGCAGGACGCTTCGTCGCAACATTGAGTTCGCGCGCGACGGCGATCGCGTGCTCGGCATGGACATCATCGTGCCGGTCGACCCGGCCAAACCGGTGCCGGTGCTCGTCGAGTTCACTTGCGACAACGTCAACCGGATGGGCAGCGGATCGCTGCTGTTCTGTCGCGATACGCTGCTGGAAGTCGGCGCGATGGATGGCTTCGCGGTCGCGATGGCCGACCATCCCGTCGCGCCGCCTTACAAGGGGATTGACGATCCGATGCCGCAGGTGCTGGAATGGGCTCAGGCGGCCGTCGCGAAGCTTCGATCGATGAACGATGAATTGAAACTGACCGGCAAGGTCGGTGCGATCGGCTTCTCGCGGGGCGGGCCGTTCGCAGCGATGCTGGCGGCGCGCGGCGATGTCGATGCCGCGCTTGTTCATGGCAACCGCTACGACTACACCACGCTGGCTGACTCTGATCCGATGCTCGCCCGGTTCACGAAGGCGTGGGGCTCGATCGACGACAGCCGAGATCGCTGGAAGCAGCACGGCGCGATCGCCCACATGACCGACAAGTGCGCTCCGATGTTCCTGAACACGAGCGACGCCGAGTCGGAGGAGTACCGCGATGGCCTGATCAAATTGGAGTCGGCCCTGTCGGATAACGGGGTCGAGCACGTCTACCAGGTCGACAGCGACGGCCGCGGCCACAAGGTCAGCACCGACCCGAAAACGCTGCGCACGATGACGGACTTCTTTCACAAGCATCTGGAGAAGTGAAGCGCCAGGGCTCCCACTTAAAACACCATGGCGATTCAACTCTCGGCCAATTCGACGTTCCTTTTCATTGGCGACAGCATCACCGACGTGGGCCGACGCACGTGCCCGGAGCAGATCGGCAACGGTTACGTGCGCATGGTCCGTGACTATCTTTCCGCGAAAGACCCCAAGGCCGCGCCGAAAGTCGTCAACCGCGGCATCAGCGGCAACAAGGTGCCTGACTTGGAGAAACGTTGGCAGCGCGACGTGCTGGACGAGAGGCCCGATGTGCTTAGCGTGTATATCGGCATCAACGACGTTTGGCACGGCTTCGCGCCGCGCAACGAAGGCACGGAACTTGCGCGGTACGGCGAGGGATATCGTGGACTGCTCAAGCAGACGCTGAGGGCGTTTCCGAAGTTGACACTGGTGCTCGTCGAACCGTCGGTCCTCTGGCTGGGGACGCCTGCCGATGCGAATGAGCAACTGATTCCCTACGTGAAGGCGGTCCGCGAACTGGCGACGGAGTTTGGAGCGGTCGTGACGGTGCCGCTCCACGAGACATTCAACGCCGCCCGTGCGGCGCGGCCCGACATTGCGTGGACGACCGACGGCTGCCACCCGACCAGTACCGGCCACATGCTGATCGCGCGGACGTGGCTGGCATCGACGGGCCTGCTGTGACGCTTACTCGCCTTGCTTTGCGGCCCGTTCGCGGCGTGTGAGATGAACCGCGATCAGCGTCACGTCGGCAGGCGTGATGCCGCTGATGCGCAGCGCTTGTCCCAAGCTGGCGGGCGTGAACTGCGTCAGCTTGCTACGGGCTTCGTTCCGCAGGCCGACCACGGTGGCGTAGTCGATGTCGCGCGGAATCGGCTTGCTTTCCAGCTTCGACAACTGTTCGGCGTTCCGGCTTTCGCGGTCGATGTAGCCGGCGTATTTCACGCGAATCTCGGCGAGTTGGCCGATTGACGCGGGGATGGCCGCAAGCACCTCATTCGCCGATGCCAGGGCGGCCCAGTTCTGTTCCGGCTTGCGCATTTCTCCGTCGAGACGCAGTTGCTTCAGCAGGGCGATCGCCTGTTCGACCTGCACGCGCCGCGCAGTAAAGGCTTGCCAGCGCGCGTCGTCAACCAGGCCGATCTCGCGCCCGAGGGGTGTGAGACGTTCGTCGGCGTTGTCCGATCGAAGCGTCAGACGATGCTCCGCTCGGCTCGTGAACATGCGGTACGGCTCGGTCGGGGGCTTGGTGACGAGGTCGTCGATGAGGACGCCGGTGTACGCCTGGTCTCGGCGCAAAGTGAAAGTCGCCAAGCCGCCAGCGGCGTGCTGTGCCGCGTTGATGCCAGCGATTTGGCCCTGTGCGGCGGCCTCTTCGTAGCCGCTCGTACCGTTGATCTGGCCCGCGAGGAACAGACCCGCGACGCGCTTTGTTTCCAGCGTCGAGCGCACTTGGTGCGGCCAGACCATGTCGTACTCGACCGCATAACCATGCCGTAGGAACTGGGCGCGTTCCAAGCCCGGGATCATGCGGACGAATCCTTCCTGCACGTCGGCCGGCAGGGAGGTGCTGACGCCGTTGACGTAAATCTCCGGCACGTCCAGTCCCTCGGGCTCGAGGAAGATCTGATGGCTGTCCTTGTCGGCAAAGCGATGCACCTTGTCTTCGATGCTCGGGCAATAGCGGGGGCCGACGCCTTGAATCTGGCCGCTGAACATCGGTGCGCGGTGGAGGTTGGCGCGAATGAGGTCGTGGATCGCGGTGCTGGTCTTGCCGAGGTAGCAGCGGACTTGCGGGAGCGGGGGGAGCCATTGCGGATTGCGGATTGCGGATTGCGGATTGGAAGCTTCAGCTTCAATCGCGAATCCGCCATATTCGTTCATGAACGAAAATGGCGCCGGCTCGTTGTCGCCGGGCTGGGGTTCGAACTTGGAGAAGTCGATCGATTCGACATGCAATCGCGGCGGCGTGCCGGTTTTCAGGCGTCCCAACTCGAAGCCGAGTTCGCGCAGGCTGTCCGAGATCGTGCGGGCCGACGCTTCACCCACCCGGCCGCCTTCGGTCTTGGCCTCGCCGGTGTGCATCAGGCCCTTCATGAAGGTGCCGGTGGTGATGATGGCGGCCGCACAGGTGAGTGTGATGTCGTTCGCGAGTCGGACGGCGCGGATGCTGTCCGTGGTCCGTTGTCCGTGGTCCGCTGCAAAGGCCCATGTATTCGCAACGAACAACGGACCACTGACGACGGACAATCCCGCGACCTCGCCCTCAATGATCGTTAAGCGATCGCACGTCGCCAGCAGCCTCTGCACTTCCTTCGCGTAGCGATGTTTGTCGGCCTGCGCGCGGGGTCCCCAAACGGCCGGGCCCTTGCTGCGGTTCAGCATGCGGAACTGGATGCCCGTGGCGTCGATCGCCAAGCCCATCAGGCCGCCGAGGGCGTCGACTTCGCGGACCATCTGTCCCTTGGCAAGTCCGCCGATCGCGGGGTTGCAGCTCATCTGGCCGATGCGCTTGGCGTCGAGCGTGACGAGTGCGGTGCGCGCCCCGAGGCGCGACGCCGCCCACGCCGCTTCCGCGCCGGCGTGGCCGCCACCAATGACAATGACATCGAAGTCCGGCATGAGCGGCGGGATTCTAGTCAGTTGCGAGCGGCAACGACACTGAGCCACAAAGGACGAAGAAGATTACGCTGACCAAACAAAGAAAGACGATCCTTCTGAGAATCGTCCTTCGATCTGCTTTCCTCGGGTTCTACCTCGCGCCGGCGAGGCTTCGCGTCGCCAATGGTCAGGCTGCCGCCTTCAGGGCCGGCTCGCGCAGCGCCTGGGCGAGACGCTGCTGCGTCATCAGGATCATGCCCATCGCCTCGACACAGAGGCGTAGCGTGCGGGTGCCGTCGATCGGCGTGTCGTGCGGGCTGCGGTTCAGGTCGCGAATGGCTGCCTCGAACTTCGGCCGATAGAGTTCGGCGAAGTTGTCGAGCAACTCGAGTTCAGCCTGCAATGCTTGTTCGGTGCCTGCGGACATGGCCGGTCTCCTGGTGACAGTCTCGGCGCAGCTGGGCGGCCCGGGCACATCTGCGGGCCAACAGTTTCCTTATCGGACAGCCGATCAGCTGGTCTTTAGATAATTCGGGGTGCGGCGGATTGGGGCGAATCGGTCGATCCCTCAGAGCGAATCCGCATCGTCCGGTTTTCGATGCCGGACGCGGATCCCCACGAGAAACGCCGCAAATAGCAGTCCGCACAGGACGTAGGTGACGTCGACGCGCACCGGCGACCACTCTCCCGCTTGCCCGCGGCGGTACGCCGTCCACGCTAAGCCAACGGCCAAGACAAGACAAGCGAACGAAAGTCGGCTGAACCAGTGCAGCAACATCAGTCGCTCAGGCTACCGCTGCGAAACTCTACCGTCGAATCCGACAAACAGGTCAATTGTACTTTTCATCACAGCTTCGCTGGCTGCACAGTCGGAATAAACTGACACCGGCGAGTTGGTTCGGGGCGCGACGAATCGTACTTGTTCAATGTCAGGTCAACGGGAATCCTCCATTGGCCGAATAAAAACGGTGAGGTGAAACGTGGGCGTTCGCATCCATGAACCGAATCGCGTCGAGCTCCTGACCGAATGGACAGCCGAGGTAGACCTGATCATCTCGGCCCTTGACGCCGGCGCAGCCGTCACTCAGGAACGCCGCGCCAACCGCCGACTCGACTACCGCACGATCGCCCGGCTTTCGCTCTTCTCGCGCCGACTACTCCGAGCCCATGCTGCTGTTCGTCCGCGACGCGGACCCCAAGGGCATCGGCTTCATTACGCAGCATCGTCTCCCGCTCGGCTACGGTGGCCGGCTCCAGATCGCGCTTCCGGACGGCGAAAACGACCTCGAAGCAGGCTGCACCATCTACCGCTGCCGGCCTTGCTCGAGCGACTGGTTTGAAGGCGCCCTGACCTTCAACCGTGCGCAGCACGTGTTCACGGAGTGACGACCGATCACCCGATCCGCGCCAAGCCGAGTTGTTCGCCAAAGCGGCGCAGCAATTCTGCGCAAGTCCGCATGTCGTGGCGACCGCAGATCGGGATCGCGATCGAGCAGTTCCGTCGCGTCGTCCCGGCAGAGCTTGAGCATGTCCAGTTCCTGCGTGAGGTCGGCCACTTTCAGTTGCGGTAACCCCGACTGACGAATGCCGAAGAAATCGCCGGGGCCGCGCATCTTCAGATCTGCTTCGGCTAGCTCGAAGCCGTCGTTCGTTTTCGTCATGACGGTCAGGCGTTCGAGCGCGTCTTCGTTGCCGGCGTCGCTCAGCAGGATGCAGTAGGACTTGTCCGCGCCGCGCCCGACGCGGCCTCGGAGTTGGTGAAGCTGCGCCAAGCCGAACTGCTCGGCGCTGTCGATGACCATCACCGTGGCGTTCGGCACGTCGACGCCGACCTCGATCACGGTTGTCGCACAGAGCACGTCGAACTCACGCTCGCGAAACGCGTTCATGACGGCCTGCTTCTCGTCCGACTTCATCCGGCCGTGCAGCATCGTGAGCCGCAGTCCTTTGAGCGGGCCGGCGCGAAGCTGCTCGAACGTCTTTTCGAGACTGGCGACATCGACTTCCTCGGCTTCGGATGCCGCATCGATGCGCGGCAGCACGACGTACGCTTGGCGGCCTTTGGCGACTTCCTTCTTGACAAGGTCATACGCGCGGTCGGCCATGTCGCGCCGCAGGTGCTTCGTCTCGATCTGCTGCCGGCCCGGCGGGAGTTCGTCGATCGTGCTGACGTCGAAGTCGGCGAAGAAGCTCAGCGCCAGCGTGCGCGGAATGGGCGTCGCGGTCATCACCAGGTAGTGCGGACTGAGACCCTTGCCACGGAGCGTCGCACGCTGACGCACCCCGAAACGGTGTTGCTCGTCGATGACGACGAGGCCGAGGTTGGCGAAATCAACATCGCCTTGAATCAGCGCCTGCGTGCCGACGGCCAGCTGAATCTCGCCGGCGGCGAGCGATTCGCGCAGCGCATCATTCTTCTTCTTCGTGCGCTGCGTGAACAGTCCGACCTTCACGCCGCTGCCGGCGAGAAACCGCGACAGCGACAGCGCATGCTGCTCGGCCAGCACTTCGGTCGGCGCGAGGATGGCGGCCTGCAATTTGTTGGCGACGCAGACGAGCATCGCGTAGAGCGCGACGGCCGTCTTGCCCGAGCCGACGTCGCCTTGGAGCAGGCGGTTCATCGGCAGGCCGGTCTTCATGTCGCGGATGATGTCGAACGCGGCCCGCTCCTGAGCGCCCGTGAGCTGAAACGGGAACCGCGCGCGAATGCGATCGTCCAGCAGCTTGTCGAGCCGCACGACCGGCGCGCCGAGCCTGCCCGCAGCGGCCGCGCGACGGGCTAGGCCGAGGCCCAGTTGGAGCAGCATCAATTCGTCGTAAACCAGCCGACGATGGGCGTTGACGGCGTCGGCGTAGTTCCGAGGCCGATGGATGGCGGCATACGCCTGCGTTCGCGGCATCAGCCGGCGTCGCGTCAGCACGTCGTCGTCGAACCACTCTTGTAACTGCGCCGTGGCCGTTTCGAGGTGGCCGTGGATCGCGGTTTCGATTGCTTTCGACGACAGTTCCGCGCCGGCCGGATAGATCGGGCGGAACTTGCTCTCGTCGATCGTGGGCGTTTCGTCGTCGACGGTCTGAAACGTCGGGTTGACCATCTGGAGCATCGATCGGAACGCGCCGACCTTGCCGCGCACGCGGACCTTCATGCCGGGCGTGAGCTTGCTCCGCATCCAAGGCGCGTTGAACCAGCAGAGGCTGATCTGGTCGGAGCCGTCGTCGAGGGTCGCTTCGAACCGGCCTCGCCCGCGTCCACCCACGATGTCGGCCGCCACGATCTCACCGCGCACGGTATGAATCTGCCCCGGTTGCAAGCCCGCGATCGGTCGTTCTTCCGCTTCGAACTGGTACGTGCGCGGCAAGTATTCGAGCAGGTCGCGCAGCGTCTCCAGGCCGCGGCCCCGCAACTGCGACGCCGTGCGCGTGCCGATGCCGGCCAGCTTGCCGACGGGCGTGTCGAGAGTTGGAACTTGTGATTCGAGCGACTCGCTCGCGGACGACATGGTTCGGAGTATATGCTGCGGTCAGAAAACTCGCCGCAGATGAGACGCGGAGGAGGCGCAGATAAAAAAGTCTGAATCAGGTTTCTGGTTCTTGTCCGCGTCTCATCGGTGTCTCATCTGCGGCCCTTATTCTTGCAGGTGATTCATGTCCGCTGGTAAACCCGCCGTTGTCCTGCTGAGTGGCGGGCTCGACTCCACGACCGTCCTTGCCATCGCCAAGGCCCAGGGTTTCGCGCCGCATGCGATGACATTCCGCTACGGCCAGCGTCACACGGTCGAGATCGCTTGTGCGACGCGCGTTGCTCAGGCGATGGGCGTCGTGCGGCACAACATCGTCGACATCGACCTGCGTGCCTTCGGCGGATCGGCGCTTACCAGCAGTGAGGTGGCCGTGCCGAAGGACCGGTCACCGGACGACATGACTCACGGCATTCCCGTCACGTATGTGCCGGCCCGCAACACGATCTTCCTGAGCTTCGCCCTGGCGTGGGCGGAAGTGCTGGGCGCGAACGACATCTTCATCGGCGTGAACGCCCTCGACTACAGCGGCTACCCCGACTGCCGGCCCGAGTACGTGGGCGCGTATGAACGCATGGCCAACCTCGCGACGCGGGCGGGCGTGGAAGGGCACACGTTGACGATCCATACGCCGCTGCTGCACCTGACGAAAGCCCAGATCGTGCAGAAGGGCGTCGAACTCGGCGTCGACTACGCGATGACCAGCACGTGCTACGACCCCACGCCCGACGGCAAAGCGTGCGGCCACTGCGACGCCTGCCAGCTTCGGCTGAAAGGCTTCGCCGAGAACGGCCTGCGCGATCCGGCGAAATATGCGTGATGCGTTGCCGGCTCACGGATTCGTTGGCCGAGTGGCCGGCGCGGTCGTCGGAGACGGCTTCGCCTTCGCGTCGGCCGCCAGACGCTTCACGAGCAGGTCCAGCCCCGGCCCGACCACGCCGCCGTGGTCGAAGCCTTGAATCTCCTTCAGTTCCACGCGCGGGTGGCCGACCAGTTTCAGCATGCGCCACAGGTAAGCATTCTCCTCGTACCGGCCGAGCAGTTCCTGCTCGCGGTCGCCTGTGAGCAGCAGCAGGGGCGGCGCATCCTTGCGGACGTGGAAGACTGGCGCGAACTCGTCGATGACGGTGCGCTCGTTCGGAATGCCGCGCTCGGCGCGGATGGTGAAGTGCGTGATCGCCTGGGCGCTGATCGAGATGACACCCGCGAGCTGGTCGGCGTCGACGCCGCGGTCGGCCAGCCAGTGCTTGTCGAGCGCGATCATCAGGGCGAGATAGGCACCGGCCGAGTGACCAGAGAGATACACGCGCTGCGGGTCGCCGCCGTATTGGTCAATGTGCTTGATCGTCCACGCGACGGCCGCCGCCGCGTCTTCAATGTAGACGGGCGACTTCACGTGCGGGCTCAAGCGATAGCCCACGCCGGCGACGGCGAAGTCGTGCCCGCGTAGCGCGGCTGGGATTTCCTTCTCGCCGCCGGTCAGGCCGCCGCCGTGGAACCACACGACAGTGGCATAGCCGCGCGTAGGCGGGTGAATGAGATCGAGCTTGCACGTGTCGAGCGCGTATTGATCGAGGTTTGCTTCGCTCTCGCGATAGTTGATCCCGCGGATCGTTTCCGATTCGCCCGATGGCCGAGCCTGCGCCGACACAACTGATGTGAACGACAGGCCAATCGTCAAGGCAACGACGGATGCGAAGCGATACCAGTTCATGGGACCATTGAATGTACGAGAAGCCTGATCGGTCTTCGAGCGGGCCCGCCGGATGGCTTTTGTCCGGTGGGAGGGCAATGATTCGGCTATGCATGACCAGCCCGATCCGCTCGTCCAGATCACGATCCGCGTGCCCGGCCCGTGGGAGACGCCGCAGGACTTGTTCAACGTCCTGCCCGAGGGGTTCAACCTTGAGGGCCAGGGTAGCGAAATTTGGCTGACCGGCCCGGACGGCATCCGCGCGGCACTGCAAGCAAGGCCTCGCGATGAGCAATTCTTTCCGTTGTGGCTCGAAGGGTGCAACCGCGAGCCGACGCAGACGGAAGTGTCGGGCGTGAAGCTCTATCGGCACACGGTGCTGCTGACGATGCCGGGCGGATCGTTTGATCGCGCGGTGCAGATGCTGAAGGCCGGCGCGGCGATCCTGGAGGCGGGCGGTTACGGCGTCTTCGTCGACAACTCCGGCATCGGCCACGGTGCATCGGACTGGCTCGACCTCACCGAAGACACCGGTCCCGACGGCGGCGGGCCGTTCTGGGGGTTCGTCAACACCTTCGGCGACGATGAAAACCTTTGGACGCACGGCATGCACGTGCTTGGCTTCCGCGACGCCCAGATGCCCCGCACCGGCGACGACAAGAAGGACGACTTCCACATCCGCAACTTCCTCGCCTACACGTACCGCTCGGGCGCGACGATCAAAGACGGCGACGACTTGGGCGACGACCTCGGTCCGCTTTACAAGGTGAAATTGATCGACGACGACCGCATCGAATCGAATCATCCGATGTTCAATCCGTTCGGCCGATACCAGCTTCAACCGCTGCCGCGCGGGAACAGGGCGAGCCCGAACTGATTTACCATTTCCGATGTCCTATTTCCGATTTCCGGATTGATGAATGTGGGTGCGGTGCCGGTCAAATGGGCAATGGGAAATCGAAAATTGGAAATCCCTTCCTCTCTCTCCACCGACGTTCTCATCTGCGGTGCCGGCCCCGGCGGGGTGGCGGCGGCGCTGTCGGTGGCGAGGGCGGGACGACGCTGCATCCTCATCGACCCCACCGACTGGATCGGCGGCCAGCTCACGTCGCAAGCGGTGCCGCCGGACGAGAATCGGTGGATCGAGCGGTCGAGCGGCGTGCAGGGCGCGACGGCGTCGTATCTGGCGTTTCGTGATGCGGTGCGCCAATGGTATCGGGATCATCGGCCGCTGAACGATGATGCTCGATCGAACACCGAGCTGAATCCCGGCGGCGGGTGGGTGAGCCGGTTGTGTTTTGAGCCGGTCGTCGGCGTGGCCGTACTGAATGCGATGCTCTCGCCGTTCGTGCAGCGCGGGCTCATCACGATCCTTCTCGACCACGAGCCAATCGCGGCCGATGTCGATCATGATCGCGTTCGCGCCGTCACGCTCGCGAATCATGCCGGTGAGACAGTCACGATCGAAGCCCGCTACTTCCTCGATGCCACCGAACTCGGCGACCTTCTGCCGCTGACGAATGCCGGCTATCGCGTCGGGGCAGAACACGCGAACACCTTCGGCGAACTGCACGGCCGGCCCGATGCGGACGACCCGCTCGATCAGCAGGCGATCAGTTGGTGCTTCGCCGTCGAGCATCGGCCGGGTGAGAACTACACGGTCGATCGGCCTGCCCGCTACGACTTCTGGCGCGACTGACGTTCCGCCCCTCACGCCGGCGTGGCCGGGCAAGCTGTTCAGTTGGACGGTCATCGGCGGCGAAAACCACCAGCCGCGCGAGTTCGCCTTCAAGCCCTGGCCACAGCAGCCGGTCGACGGCGAACTGGAAATGTGGCGGTATCGGCGCATCGTCGACACGGGTGTTTATCAGCACGACGGCAAGCGGTCCTTTCCCGATGTCGCGCTGATCAACATGGTGCAGATGGATTACTTCCAAGCGCCCATGATCGACGTGACGCGGCAGCAGCGGGACATCGCCTTCGCGGAAGCGCGCGAGCAGAGCCTCTGCTTTCTGTATTGGATGCAGACCGAAGCCCCGCGCTTTGACGGAACCGATGGCGTCGGCTTTCCGGGTCTGAAGCTGCGCGGCGATGAGCTCGGCACGGCCGACGGTTTCGCGAAGCATCCGTACATCCGCGAGGCCCGCCGGCTCGATGCGCTTCGGATCGTGACGGAAGCCGACGTCGGCGCCGAGCAGCGCCGGCGTGACGGTCGGCCCGGTCAGGACGCGTCGCCGGTCGGCATGGGCGAGTGCTTCCCCGACGGCGTCGGCATCGGCCACTACCGCCTCGACCTGCACCCGAGCACGGCCCTGCGGAACAGCGTCTACGCCCAGGCGACGCCGTTCCGCATTCCGTTGGGTGCGCTGATCCCGAAGCGGCTGACCAACTTGCTCGCGGCCGGCAAGTGCCTCGGGGTCACGCACGTGACCAACGGGGCGTATCGCCTGCACCCGGTCGAATGGAACGTCGGCGAAAGCGCCGGCGCGCTGGCCGCGTATTGCATCGATCGCAACACCTCGCCACGAGCGGTGCGCGAAGACGTCTCGCGGCTGCGCGATTTCCAGCGGGTCCTCACGGCGCTGGGCATTCCTTTGGCTTGGCCCTGGGAAAAGAGTGAACGGTTATGAGCCATCACTCGCGTACGCGTCAAGTCGCCGATGCTGGACAATGCGCAGGATTCGCCAGACAGCATGCGAATGGTGTGGATGATCTTCGTCCTTCTGACGCCGCTTGGGCTGCACGCGGTCTACCAGCCGATCAATGAATCTTGGACAGTAAAACGGTTTGGTTGTGCATGCCGAATATTTCGGTCGAATGAATGGCACATCAACGCCAATGACATCAACGTGATGTTATGGCTGCTGGCTGCCGTATTGCTGAGTTATTGCTGGCTGCATTTGGTTGCACCGTTCCTCCCACTAGCGACGGCCGATCGAGTGCTTGTGTCGATCTTTGGGTTGACGCCTCTGCTCAGTCTCTGTGCCTGGTGTTGCGCAAGGGAGAGCTGGCTCTAGCCGGCCGCCGTTCGGCGTTCTGGATGCTAACTTCTACTATCATGGCGATTTGGCAACACTTCGGTTTCCTCATCCGAATCGCCATCAGGGTGTACTGAGACTCTTCCTCCCTTGCCATTTCCGCCACACTCGCCACAATGCCTCGTCCCGATTCTGGTCTGGGTACCAAGGAGCTTTGAGTGGCCAAGGCACGTGCGATTGTGAAGCGCCGCAAGGCGGTGCGGAACATCAAGAAGATCACCAAGACGATGCAGATGATCGCGACGGCGAAGTTTCAGAAGTCGCTGAAGCGCGCCGTCGGCACAAAGCCTTACACGCTGAAGGTGCGCGAACTCGTCGCCGAGCTGGCCGCCAGCGTGGGCAACGTCGAGCATCCGCTGCTCCGCAACGAAGCCAAGCCGAAGCGCGTGGCGGTGATCGTCATTACGTCCAACCGCGGGCTGGCCGGCGCTTACAACGGCAACGTGCTCCGCAAAGCCAGCGGTTTTATCCGCGACCTGAAGAAGCAGGGCGTCGAGATCGACCTCTACCCGATCGGCAAGCGCGGGGCGGCCTTCTTCCGATTTGCCAAGATGGCGGCCAAGCCCACCTTCGCGGTCTCCGACGTGCCGGCCTACTCGCAGGTCGAGCCGCACGTGCAGATGTTCGTCGACCAATTCGTCCACGGCGAAATCGACGCGCTGTACGTCGCCTACATGAACTTCATCAGCACCGGCGTCCAGAAGCCCGAGGTCACTACGTTGCTGCCGCTGTCCGGCGTGAGCGGCGCGGCCGACAGGGTCGCGCACGACCTCGCCGAGAAGGAAGCCCAGCTCAAGGCCGGCTCGATGGACCAGAAGCGCACCGGCCACGATGTTCGCGCCGATCGCGCCAAGTCGTCCGAACACTTCGAAAGCATCTACGAGTTCTCTCCCAGCCCTGGCGAGATCCTCGACGAGCTGCTCCCGCTGACGGTGAAGACGGCCTTCTACCAATCGTTCCTCGACGCCACGACCAGCGAGCACGTCGCCCGCATGGTGGCGATGAAGAGCGCCACCGACAACGCCGACAAGATGGCCAAGGGCCTCACGCTCCAATACAACCGCGCCCGCCAGAGCCAGATCACAACGGAACTGTCCGAAATCATGGGCGGCGTCGAAGCGATGAAGGGCGGATGAGGAATTGCGGATTGGTGATTTCGGATTGCGGATTGGGTGCAGTGCGAATCCGAATGTCGACCACGGATCAGACCATTTAGCCGCGTCGCTTGCGACGCGGTTTTCTTTTACCTCCGGCGTTGGGTGTGAATCTGTTCCGTCTGTAACGATAAGGTTCGTTGCCGGTCAATTGAACGACGGGTCGATGCGTTCGCATTGCGTGATCGGACGGGACTGACGATCCCATCCTGCCGATCCTTCGGTATGCGATTGTTGTTCCAGTCGATCGTCGTCGTGCTGATCTGCTGCCTGACCATCGCCCGCGCCGCCGAGGCGCCAGCGATCGAGGGCGAGCCGGCATGGACGAAGACGGTCGATCAGTTTGCACGCTCGCTCGCCGGCGAGCACGATCGGGACGACCTGATGAAACTCTTCGCCAAGGGCGCCACGCTGCGCCCGTTCGATCGCGAACGCACCTCCTCGCTCGATGAAATGCTCGGCAAGCTGCCCGGGTGCACGCTGGTGTCAGCCCACGCATACCTGCACCCGTCGGTCTCCGCGGCCAGTGACCTGATCGCCGACGCCCGCGCGCTCGGCGACTCGCTCCCGCAATCCATTCGCGACCAGATCCTGCTCGACGACACCAGCGCCCTGCGCACGGCGGATGCCACCGTCGCACGCTGGTTCACGATCGCCCTCGAAGCCGACGCCGGCGACCCCGTCGCGCTGATCGCGCTCTACAACGACGGCGCCGCCGACGTGGCGGCGGGGCGTGTCGCGACCAACCCGCGCCTTTACCTGCTCCTCGTTCACGGCAAGACGATGCAGGACGGCTCGATGAAGATCGACCACGTCCTCTACGGCGACCTCCGCCAAGCCGCCAACTGATCGCTCTGGCGACAGCTGATCTCGCGCTGCGACTCCATGCGGCATGTCCCCTCGTTCGTGCACGCGGACGCGTTTTCGATCGCAGAACACAGGTGCGATCGGCGCGACGCACCGGCCTAACCCATGGCCGTACTCAAGGCTGCGCCTCCGATCGGAGCACCGAACCGGCGATTTTGAATTCGGGGACATTTTGGGACATTCGGACCACCCCATTCCACGGAACTTGCCCACGTTCGTGGATGACGTTCCAACTTGCCAAAGAGCAACGAACATCCCACATCATGACAAGCGCGCCCGGCTAGTCGTCAAGGTCCAAAATCGGCCGGCGCTGGTGACGCCAGCGACCTGTACAGCCGACCCGCGCGAGCGGGTGATTGCAGTGGGATCGGCGCACAGACTCCGCTATCGTCTCGGCATGAAGCGTGCTTTGGCGATTGCCGTATCGGTTGGTCTGACGGTCCTTTCTACCTGTGTCTCGAACGCACTGGCGTGGAGTTCGAAAGAACACATCCAACTCACGCGCATCGCGATCGAACGTCTGCTTAACGACCCCACGACGCCGGCCTCGATGAAGGAATGGCTGCGGGCCACGCCGACGCTCGGTTCAATGGACGCGGAGAAGCAATACCTGCTCGACACGCCCGTCGGCCGTGCGCCAGACCCGAAGGCGCTGAATCTGGCCGGCCTCACGTGGTGGTGCGTCGTCCCCGACATTGAAGCCGAGCGCAAGGACGGCCCGAAGATTCCGCCGTTCGATCAGCACGAACGATTCAATCACTACCTCGACATGGAAGTGTTCTCGCCCGCGGACAAGCCGAAGGACTATCGCGACGACCTGAGCGCCAAGGCCGGCTTCAACGACATTCCGCGCGACTTCCACGACCCGCGCTACCTACAGGCCGGCTATCTGCCGCTGGCGACGGAGCATTGCTACCAGGAACTGGTCCGCTCGATTCGCGCCCGCAAGCTGCACGCCGATCCGGTGAAGGAAGGGGACACCGACCACGCCGACCGCTGGGCCGGTTATCTGGCGCACTACATCGAAGACAACACGCAGCCGCTGCACGCGACGATCGACTACAAGAGCAAGAGCTATTTCCCGCACGACCGCACGCCGCCCAACGTGCACGCAGAGATGGAGTACAAACTGGTCGACGAGTCGGCGCTGCCGTTGCGGTCGCTTCGGACCGACTACTGGACCGCGTTCACGACGTCGCTCGAACTCGGCCAGGACCCGATCCTTGCCACGGACATCTTCGAGCTTTCGGTTCGCACCAGCATCATGAGCTACGACGCATTGCCGCTGATCGGCCACGCCGCCGTCGCGTCGAATCACGCGCCAATCACCGCCCCGAGCACGGCGCCCTCCACGCCGCTCACGTTCGACACCGAGTCGTTCTACCGCTTCCGCGGCAAGATGCGCGATGTCGAACTGAGCGTCTACGAGATGAAGGCGATCCAGCAAGCGATCGCGGTCAAGCACGTCGAACGCGTGCTGCGCCAGGCGTGGGATGAGGCGTCGAAGTAATCTGAGATTGAGGCAAGCCCCACCCGGGGGGTGGGGCTTGAAAAGGTGTTCATCAGCGTCGACGCCGCTTCAGCAGCAATGCGCCAGTGGCTCCGAGCACCATCAAGGTCGCAGGCTCGGGATTGCTTACCGCAAAGTACTTCACGTCGCTGCCGGCGTAGCTGGCCCATACGAGGTTCTGCGTGGTGTCGCGGCCGAAGCTCGGATCGCCGACCAAGTTGAACCAGTTCGTGCCATCGCTTACCCACAGTTTGACGGCCCACTCGTGCAGGCCCATGCGGGCCAGACGAATTTCGTCGTAGCGGACGAGCAAATCGACGCCGGTCAGCTTGCCCTCATGGTCGAGCGACCAGAAGCCGAAGAACGTGTGGCCCTCAGGCGTGGGGGGCAGAGCACTGAAACTGGTGTCCAGGTAGTCGACTTGAACGGCGCTGTCGCAGCCGTGCACCGTGAGGCGGACGGAGTTCGCGCCTTGCGGCTTGTCGAGCGGGCTGGGCGGCAGCGCGACGAACTCGCCCGCGGAGACGGCACCGTCGTGGTGCCGACGCACCGCGTAGAAGGCCGCGTCCGGCTTCGCCCAACCGACAACTCCAAGGCTCTGCGAGGCGTCGTCGAGCTTGCTTGGCAGCGCCTTCTGCAAGTCGTAGCCGCCCACCACGGGCGAGGTGTCGACGTAGCGGATCAGTTGTGTCTCGGACTCGGTCGCGGCCGCGATGGTCACGTCGCTCTTGCTGGTGGAGGTGGATGCCTTCGACGACGAGACGACCACTGACACCGATGTGTTGCCGGATTTATCGACGGCGTAACTGATGCGCGGGGTCGACGGCGAGGCGCTCGACGTGCTGTCCGTCGAGGCGATGGACTGAGCCGACGCCCATTCGGTAGCGAGCACCTGCGGCACGGCCGTGCCCAGTGTTTTGCCGACGCCTTTGACATCGGTCGTCGTACCAAGCGAGCCGCCGGTCGAAGCCGACGCCACCGACGCCCCGGGTTGGCCGTCGATCGAATCGTCGGGCAGGACGCTGTTCCACGGATCGAGACGCTGGCCCGTGCTGGCGCCTCGCAACGGGGACGAGCCGCCTGCCAGCGATGAGGAGGTTGTGTTGGTCTGCCGAGCGAGCGGCGTGCTGGGCGTGAAGCTGACCGTCGAACCGCGCACCGGCGTGAGGGTCAGGCTCGACGCGCGGGCGAACGTCGTCGTGATCGGCTGAGCGGGGCCGACCTGTTTCGTCGGCACGGTCATGACGACGGGCGATGGCAGCTTGAACGACGGATCGATCGGCGTACTGATCGGGATCGTCGGCGCGGCGATGCGCTCGGGGATCTCCATCGAAGCGAAGATTTCCGCGGGCGGTGCAGGCAGGTCAGCGGGCTGGACCGCTTCCTGTGACGGCAGGGTGATTGGGGCACGCTCGTTGACTGGCTGTGCCGATGTCAGCTTCGGCACCACCGGCAACTGGAACGAAGGCTTGTTGAATTGGGGCCAGCCGAGCGAGGGCAGGTAGTGCCGAATCGCGGCCGGCAACACCTGGATGATCTTGGCCGCGCTGACCGACACAGCCGTCGCGAGCAGTAGCGCCACGCCGGCCAGCTTGAATTTCGACAGCGCGACAGCGTTCATCGTCCCGCGCAGGCCTGCAAGAATCGATGCGACCGTCGGCAGGCCAAACGACGCGGACGTTCCGTAGACGCTCGCGTGGGCCGCGCCCAGTGCGACCGACTTCGTCGAGACCTGCGACAGGATCGAGCCGACGATCTTCCCGCGCACGGCTTCGGTCAGGAGCAATGCCACGGCCGCGCTCGGCAGGGCGAGGCCTCGGGCGGTCATCCGCTTGCGGAGCTGCTCGCGGGCGCGGTGCAGGCGGACGCCGAGGGTCGAAGGTTTGACCTTCAATTGCTCCGCCATCTCCTCGCGCGACAGGCCGCCGAAGTAATGCAGGATCAGCGGCATCCGGTAGCTGCTGGGCAGCTTGGCGAGTTCCTCGTTGAGGATGCGCTTGGCCTCGGCGTGGTCGGCGTGGTCGTGACTGGATTGAGGTTGGACCTCGCTGATCATTTCGCCTCGAACGGTCTCACGCGTCGTACGACGCTTCTTCGATCGGATCAGGTCCAACGCCAGCCGATGCGCGACCTTCCGCAGCCATGCCTCGGGCGTGTGAATCTCGCCATTGATCCGCCCCTTGGCGGCCAACGTGAGGAAGGTGGCCTGCGTGGCGTCTTCGGCGTCGTGCGGGTCGCGCGTCACCTTCAGGCAGGTGGCGTACACCATGCCCGCATGACGGCGCACGAGTTCTTCGAACGGTTCCGACCGTCCCGTACGCTCGAACTCCCGCAGGAGCTCGACGGATTCCGTCGCGCTGGACTCGACAAGTCCTTCCACCCTGGGTCGACCGGCCTCCCCGGGAGAGTTCCTTCTCCCAACGGTGAGACGACGCAGCCGCTCAGGCGTTACAGGCTGGTCCGGGAATGGATCGGGCCCTTGGATCACTCGGGTTGAACCATACAACATGATGCAACGTCCGGGAACCTCCGAGGCGGGTCGGAATGAAGTTATCTGACGCACCGGCCACAACATCGGTGAATTCAGGCGTTTACGAAAGGACCATCGGACGATCCCGCAACGGTTTGCCCTTGTGCGTTTGGCGCATGCGGTTGTGGGGCCATGGCATGTTGCACTTTCCAGCGAGTCGCTAGTCTGCTCGGCCATGCGAATCCAACAGCGGATGGCGGTGGCGTTTTGGTTGATGAGTGCGGCTTGCGGTTGGGCGGGGACCGTGCCGCTGGGCTCGCTCGACGTGTCCAAAACCGACCAGGGCTGGGGTGACCCGCACGCAGACAAGTCCGTCGACGGCAACGTGTTGACGATCGCCGGCACGAAGTTCGAACGCGGCTTCGGCACGCACGCGGCCAGTTCGCTGCGAATCGACTTGGGCGGCAACGCGACGCGTTTCACGGCGAAAGTGGGTGTCGACGACGAAGTGATCACCGAACCGGGGCGAAAGCCGAGGTCGTCGGTCGTGTTTCGCGTGTCGGGCGATGGAAAGACGCTGTTCGAATCGAAAGTGATCCACGTAGGCGAGCCGGCCGTCCCGGTCGATGTCGATCTGACGGGTATCAAACGCCTGACGCTCCAGGTCGATGGCACCGAGGATGGCGTCGACTTCGATCACGCCGACTGGGCCGACGCAGTGATCACAATGCGCGACGGCGCGCCCGCCCCGGTGGCGCTTGGCGCACCGGACGAGCCGCGGCTCGTGCTGACGCCCAAGCCGCCGGCCGAGCCGATCATTCGCGGTGCAAAGCGCTTCGGCGTCCGCCCGGGCAAGCCGTTCCAGTTCGCGATCGCCGCGACAGGCGAGCGGCCGATGACGTACTCGGCCGACGGTCTGCCCGAGGGCTTGACGCTGGACGCCAGCACCGGCGTCATTACGGGCCGGGCGCCCAAGACCGCCGGCGAAACCGTCGTCACGCTGCACGCGACCAACGCGCGCGGCACCACGCAGCGGAAGCTGGCGATCGTCGTCGGCGACCGCATCGCGCTCACGCCGCCGCTTGGGTGGAACAGCTGGAACTGCTTCGCCGACTCGATCACGCAGGAGCAGGTGGAAGCCGCGGCGGATGCGATGGTGGCCAGTGGCCTCGCGCAGCACGGCTGGACCTACATCAACATCGACGACGGCTGGAACACCAAGCCGAACAACGAGAACAAAACCATTGATGGCCCCGCCCGTCATCCCGACGGGATGATCGTCCTGAACAAGAAGTTCCCCGACATGAAGGCGCTGGCCGACAAGGTGCACGCCAAAGGCCTGAAGCTGGGCATTTATTCGTCGCCCGGCCCGTTCACGTGCGCCGGCTACGGCGGCAGCTATGGCTTCACCGATCAGGACGCCAAGCAGTACGCCGAGTGGGGCATCGACTACCTCAAGTACGATTGGTGCAGTTACGGCGGGCTCGCGTCGCGCCACCCGTCACTCGAAGAATACAAGCGGCCATACTTCGTGATGCGCGACAGCCTCGCGAAAGTCGATCGCGACATCGTCTACAGCCTGTGTCAGTACGGCATGGGCGACGTCCACAACTGGGGCGACGAAGTGGGCGGCAACCTCTGGCGCACGACCGGCGACATCACGGACACCTGGCACTCGATGAGCAGCATCGGCTTCCGCCAGGACCGCAACACGGCCGCCGCGAAGCCGGGCAACTGGAACGACCCGGACATGCTGGTGGTCGGCAAGCTCGGCTGGGGGCCGCGCCTGCGCGACACACACCTGACGCCGAACGAGCAGTTCACGCACGTGTCGCTCTGGAGTCTACTGAGTTCGCCGCTGTTGATCGGCTGCGACCTCACCCAATTGGATGAGTTCACGCTGGGCCTGCTGACGAACGACGAGGTGTTGGACGTGAACCAGGACAGCCTCGGCAAGCAGGCGACGCGCGTGGCGAAGGTCGAGCTCACGGAAGTCTGGGCGAAAGACCTCGAAGACGGCACGAAAGCCGTCGGCCTGTTCAACCGAGGTGAGGAAGAGATCAAGGTCACCGCGAACTTCTCCGACCTCGGCCTGACCGGTCCGCAGAAGGTTCGCGACCTCTGGCGTCAACAGGACCTCGGGACGAGCGACGGCAAGTTCGAAGCCGTCGTGCCGCGTCACGGCGTGGTGCTGGTGAAGCTGTCGAAGCCATGATCGGCCGACGCTCTTTCCCGCGCAGAGGGTAGCTGCCGAGTTTGTTCGGTGCGTCTTTCCATTGGCAAACGGCAGACGGCCGTCACAATGACGGGCATGCTTCGTCGTGCGCTCACGGGCTTCGCAAAGGGCGTCCTCTACGCCGCGCTCGGACTTTCGCTTCTCGTATGGATGGGCACGATGTTCGGCGCGGCGTTCACGACGTCGTTTGACGTCGTCAACCGAACGACGCGGTCGATCGTCGTCACGCCGATCGGGACGATGGACGGGCGACTATCCCCGCTGCCGACAACGCTGCGTTTCATGGGCTTCCCCGCATGGCGCGGGTCGATATCGCCTCGCGCCCGGCGAGCAGAAGACGATCCATTACGACATGGACGATAGTCAACTCGCCGCGATCGTCATCGAACTCGAAAGTGGGATGAAGTCCGTCTGGCGAGCCGGCCCGGCCACGCAGGCTGCGTCTGCTTCGACCGTAGTCGTTGACGATGCCACGCTCCTTGTCGGGGCGACCGATCTTGAATCGGACGCTGCGCAGCGCAGTTCGCGGCAACTGTTCATTGCGACCGGCATGTACAGCGTTCTGTTCGGCCCGTGGCTGGTTTGGCTCGTCATTCGACGCAGACCCGCTACGACCAAGGCTGTGCGATTGATGTAATGCGTGCTGACGCAAACGCCCCGCGAGCGGAAAGCTCGCGGGGCGTTTCGTTTTTCTCTCGCATAAGTTCTCACTCACGGCACGATGTCATCGCCGCCGGAGTTCGTGTCGTCGTCTTCGCCATTGTCATCGAAGCCGTCGTCATTCCCGCCGCGACCGTTGTTGCCGTCGTCGTCGCTGCCGCGATCCTTGCGTTCGCCGCCGTTGTCATCGTTTCCGTAGTCGTCATTCCCGTTGCCGCCGCGGATGGAATCGTCGCCGGCATCACCGGAGAGGTCGTCGTCGCCGTCCTCACCGTCGATGTCGTCGTCGTCCAAGCCGCCCTGGCAGCGGTCGTTGCCCTTGCCGCCACGGATGTGATCGTTGCCGCCGTCGCCTCGGACGTCGTCGTTGTCGTCCCCGCCGTCGACGTCGTCATTGCCGTCACCGCCGTTGAGGCTGTCGTCGCCCGCGTCGCCGCTGAGGCTGTCGTCCGCGGCCGATCCATCGATGCTGTCGGCGTCGTCGCCGCCATGCAGACTGTCGTCGTCGTTGCCGCCGACGAGGCTGTCGTGGCCGGCTTCACCGAAGCAATCGTCGCGTCCGTCCTGGCCGTTGATCGAATCGTCGCCGAGCCCACCGACGGCCACGTCGTCGCCTGTCCCGCCGAAGACGCTGTCGTCGTCCGCGCCGCCGTTCAGGAAGTCGCGTCCGCCGTTGCCGGAGATGACGTCGTTGCCGAGGTTGCCTTCGACGCGGTCGGAGTTCGCGCCGCCCTGGCAGCGGTCGTTGCCGGCGTCGCCGCGCACGCGGTCGTTGCCTTCGCCGCCGTCGATGTTGTCGCTGCTGCCACCGCCACGGATGACGTCGCCGCCAAGTTCGCCATAGACCGTGTCGCGGCCATCGCCGGCGGTGACGTTGTCGTCGCCTTGGCCGCCATAGATGCGATCGCCGCCGGCGCCGGTGTTGATCGTGTCGTTGCCTTCGCCGCCGTAGACGTTCATCGGCGTGGTGATGCTGCCATCCGCGACTAACGAGTCGTCGCCCGCGCCGAGTCC
Organism: Tepidisphaeraceae bacterium; assembly: GCA_047600945.1. GTDB lineage: Bacteria > Planctomycetota > Phycisphaerae > Tepidisphaerales > Tepidisphaeraceae > JASGKC01. The sequence goes on from JASGKC010000001.1 coordinate 2,350,125, forward strand.
GACGCGGATCTTGCTCACGCTGGCGGTCGCGAATGTGCCGAGCAGCGTCGAGCCGTCGCGCACTTCGTAGTTGCTGCCGTTGACGGTGAGCGTGATCGCGTCGGCGTCATTCGTGCCGGCGATGTTCAAAGACGCCCCGTCGAGCGTTGCCGTGCTGAGCAAAGCCCGGCGTTCGAGATAGCTGATGACAGGCCGGACGGCCTGCGAAAGTCGACGCGAGGTGAATGGTGAACGGGCCATACGAGGGTCCTCCGCGAAGCTAGAGAAACGCGAAGCCGAACGACTCGCCTCGGTGGAATGGCGAGCGCCGCCGCAGGCGCTCCAGCCGGTTGCCAACACATCACAAGACGCCACCAACTGCGGCGAAGTATCGCATTGAATGAGTGAATTTGGCAATTTCGGTTAAATGCGACGGCAAAGCCCGGCACGCACCGGTGATGCCTCGCAACACGCTGTTCAACGAGTCGGCGTTCACTTCCGGCCACGGCACTTAAGTGCCGTGGCCAGGGAGGTTCGGTTCTCGAACGACTGAATCCTATCGAGCGATTCGCCAGTCCGAACCCGCACTGCAACCTTTGCAGTCTCCGCACGAACCTCCCAACACGCACAATCCAACCTCCACATTGCTGCTCCAGTGCAACATCCGGCGTTGCCCCGACTCGACGCTCGATACATGCGGACTACGATGAAACGTGATTGGGCGCCAGGAAGACCCTGGCGCGGCGTTTACTGGTGAGGTCGTTCGATGCGGAGCGTCGTCGCGATCATCTTCGTTGGCCTTTCCACCACGATCGGCTGCCAGTCTGCACCCAGCCCGGCTCCGGCGAGTCGCGCGGTCCGTCCGGCGTCGGCCGCTCTCGCCTTTACGCCGCCGGTGACGATGGCGAACCCGCCGCTCGATTTGGCGCGGGAGGACCGTGCCGACGTCGCCTACGTGGGCTACGACTCGCCGACGATCACTTACTCTTGGGTTCATCAGGATGACCGCTTCCGCTTCACGAACGGCGGAGGCAGCGGCTGGGATGTGCCGAGCTATTTCGAGCGCCGTTCGGTCAGCACGACGATCGGCACGCGTGTTCGCTGAAGAGCCTCATTTCTGAAAATTGCCGGACGATGTCATTCCCCGGCTTTCAGCCCCCTCGGAAATCGCCAGAAAGCCTTTTGCTACTCGATCTTGTGTTTCCGACTATTGACTGGCGTTTCGGCGTCAATCCCTTTAGGATGCTCGCAAGCATTCGCCACTTCTCGGACGGTTGGAGTTGCCATTTGAATTAGTCGTTCGCGCCGGTGATGCTGTTGGTAACTCAGGACCGGGTGACGCTTTATCTAGAGCGAAGGCGGGATCATGGCCACCATCACGAAGAAAGAGCTGATCGACCGCATTGCCGACACGACGCAATTCAAGCGCGTGCACGTGAAGCGGATCGTTCAGATGTTTCTGGACGAGATTGTCGGCGAGTTGGGCAAGGGGAACCGACTCGAGTTCCGCGACTTCGGCGTGTTCGAGACGAAGATGCGCAAGGCGCGCCGCGCTCAGAACCCGAAGACGCTGGCGCCCGTCGCGGTGCCGCAGAAACGCACCGTGAAGTTCAAGGTCGGCCGGCTCATGAAGCAGCGACTGATTGCGCTGTCTGAAGCCGCGACCGCCGCGCGTCAGGCCGCGTCGCCGCCCGTCAACGATGGCGCGGCCCGCTGAGTCTGGCCGTACCGAAGTCCTCCGATGTCTGAGTTCGATTCGTTTGCTCGCGCTTACCTCGATCGTCGCGTCGAGGCAGCATTGTTGCGCGAACGCCGAACCGTCGAGCCCATTGACGCGACGCGCGTGCGGATCGACGGCCGCGAGTTGATCCAGTTTTGTGCGAATGATTACCTGGGCATGGCTGCGCATCCTGTTGTGAGCGCGGCCCTCGCGGGCGATCGCGCCGGCAGCGGGGCGGCGCCGCTCATCAGCGGACGCACCGCCGACCACGCGCATGCGGAACAAGCCCTGGCCGACTGGAAGGGCGTCGAATCGAGCGTGCTGCTGCCGAGCGGCTACCAGGCGAACCTCGCCGCGCTACAGACGTGTGCGGCCATCCTCGAATCCGCCGGCAAGCGGCCGCGTTTCCTGCTCGACAAGCTTGCCCACGCGTCGCTCATCGACGCCGGCGCGGACTCGCGTCGTCGCGCGACGGCTTCCGCGTCTTCCCGCACAACGACCTGTCAAAACTCGCCCGCCTGCTCGACGAAACGCCGGCCGACACGGCTGACATCGTGGTGACCGAATCGATCTTCAGCATGGACGGCGACGAAGCCGACCTCGCCGGCATCGTGAAGTTGAAACGCCAGAAGCCGTTCACGTTGGTGCTCGACGAGGCGCACGCGACGGGCGTGCTCGGTGCAGGACTCGCCAGTGAACTCGGGCTGACGCGCGACGTCGATCTTGGCGTCGCGACGTTCAGCAAAGCCCTCGGTGTGATCGGCGGCGCGGTGTACGGTTCGCGGGCCGCGGTCGATGCAGTCGTCAACGCGGGCCGGGCGTATCTCTTTAGCACATCGATGCCGGCAGGGGTGGCACGGGCGATCTCCGCATCGATTCAGATTGCGCGAGATGATGTCGTCCGGCGCGAACGGCTTGCCCGGAACGTCGAACTGCTCCGGTCGACACTGAAGCAGGAAGGGCTTTCAATTGCGAACGGGCGGTCGCCGATCGTGCCGATCGTGCTATCCGACGAACGAGCGGCGCTGGATGCGAGCGAGCGGCTGCGGGACGCGGGATTCTTGGTAATCGCGGTTCGACCGCCGACCGTGCCGCGCGGGACGAGTCGTTTGCGCGTGACGGTCAGCAGCGAGCACACGACCGAGCAGATCGAAGCGCTGGCAAAGTTCGTGGCACGGGCGTCTCGCCCGTGAACTCCATGGCTGAGACGGCCGTGCCAAGAAATCTGTTTCGTTCACTTTCGATTCGGAAGTCGGCCGCTCACCTCGGTCAACTCACGCAGTCGAGCGAGGTGTTTCTTCGTCAGTTGCCCCGGCTTCATCCGCCACGCCCAGTTGTCTTCGACGGTCGCGGGAACGTTCATTCGCGAGGACGAATCGAGGCCCAGCAAATCCTGCACAGGAATGATGACGGTGTCGGCCACGCTCGTGAGCGCCAGCCGGATCATCGCGTCGGCCGTCTGTGAGAAATCGCCGGCGTAGGTCGCGGCGCGTTTGTACTCCGCCGGACGCGCACGCTTCGCCGCCGCGAAGTGGCCGGCTATCGTGTCGTTGTCGTGCGTGCCGGTGTACGCGACGCACTTACGCGGCCACGCGTGCGGGCGGTGGAAGTCGGCATCGCTATCGAAGCCGAACTGGAGTACCCGCATGCCCGGAAAGCCGAAGCGATCCCGCAGGTCGGCCGCCTGCTTGGTCACGATGCCCAGGTCTTCCGCAATGATCGGCAGCTTGCCCAGGCGGTCGGTCACGGTCTGCAAAAGCTTCTGACCCGGCACCATGATCCACTTGCCGATGCGGCCGTCGTTGCGCTTCGCGGGGATCGCCCAGAGTCGATAGAAGCCAAGGAAGTGGTCGATGCGCACGGCGTCGAACAGTTCGAACGTCGCCGCGAACCGCGCTGTCCACCAGTCGAACTTCTGCGCGACGTGCTTCGGCCAGTCATAGTGCGCGTGACGCCAGATTTGCCCGGTCTTGCTGAACGGATCGGGCGGGCAGCCGGTGACGACGGTGGGGTTGCCACGGCGATCGAGCAGGAAGAGTTCGCGATGCGCCCACACGTCGGCCGAGTCGTGGCCGACGAAGATCGGCACGTCGCCGATCAACGCGACGCCTGACTTTCGCGCGTGATTGCGCAGGCGCGCCCACTGTTTGAAGAACAGCCACTGGATGAAGCGATGCCGATCAACGTCGTGGGCGTCGAGCTGGTTCGGATCGTTGATTTTCCACTTCGTCCACACCGCGCCGCGATTGCGTTCGCGTAACGCGGCGAAGTTCGCCCAGTCGTCCAGCCAGCCGGCGTGGCGCGTGCAGAACGCCGCGAAGTCTTTGGGCGGCGCTGACGCCAAGCGCTTCCACGCGCGGCGCAGGCGAGCATCGCGATACGCGTAGACGGCCGCGTGTGAGACACGATCGGCACGCAGCGTCGAATCGGGCGTGACGTCACGTCGATCGAGCAGCCCGTCCGTCACGAGGTCGTCGAGTGAGATCAGCCACGGGCTTCCCGCAAAGCTCGACGGACACGAGTACGGCGAGTAGGCCGGTGCGTTGCCGGGCGGATTGATCGGCAGCATCTGCCACCACGACTGGCCTGCATCGGCGAGTCGGTCGATGAACTCGCGAGAGGCGGACCCGAGGTCGCCGCTGCCGTGTCGGCCGGGCAGGCTGGTGGGATGCAGCAACACGCCGCTGGCACGGCGATCGAATCCGAACAGGGGCTTCATGCGGGCTGATCCTTCCACTGAAAGGTCGAGGATATAGGCCGCGGTGCGGCAAATCGACCGCACGTGCTGTGGGAATTCACAATGAATCCGCGTGTTTGCGCGCTACCGGCGCAGTGCGCGGACTGATACGTTCCGCGTACGCGCTTTGACACCTGTCGAAGCCGCGTGGCACACTTCGGCACTCAAGCCTGCGGAGGAACTCTTCATGATGCGTCTGACCCGTCGTGCAACCATCCGGTCGATCGCCAGCCTGCTTGCCGTCGTCACGCTCGGCGTGATCGGTTGCGGCGACAACAACTCGTCAAGCTCCTCGTCCTCGTCGCCGACGACCGGCGCGAGCGTCAAGCCCAAGCAGATTGCCGTGATCGCCAAGAGCACGGTGAACGCATATTGGAAGTCGGTCGAGGCCGGCGCACGGCAGGCGGCGGATGAGCTGAAAGTGACGATCCTGTGGGACGGCCCCGACTCCGAAACCAACCACTCGGGCCAGGCGGCGCTGATCGACAACATGGTCAACCGCGGCGTCGATGGCATCGTGCTGGCGCCGACGAACTACGAGGCGATCGTTCGGCCCGTCGACTCGGCCACCGCCAAAGGCGTGCCGGTGGTGCTGATCGATTCGAGCCTCCACTCCAGCAAGCCGGTGAGCTTTGTCGCGACTGACAACCACGCCGCCGGTGCGCAGGCGGGCGAGGCGCTGGCCAAGGCGATCGGCGCGAACAAGAAGTTCGGCGGCAAGGTGATCATGCTGAAGTTCCTCGAAGGCTCGGGCAGCACGATGGAACGCGAGGCCGGCTTCACCGAAGCCGTGAAGGCCGCGGGTCTGGACCTCGTGGCAGCCGACTACACCAAGGGCGGCGGCAGCACCACCGACGCCGCCGAGACAGCCGACGCGCTGCTCCGCCGCTACGTGAAGGACGGCGAACTCCAGGTCGACGGCATCTTCGCCAGCAACCAGCCCACTGCGATCGGCATGCTCCGCAAGATCGAGCAGTTCACCGCGCAGGGCACGAAGATCGACTGTCCGTACGTCGGTTTCGACGCGCACGAAGTCCTTCTCAAAGGCATCCGCGACGGCAAGATCGCTGCGATCGTCACGCAGGACCCGAAGATGATGGGCTACCTCGGCGTCAAGACGATGGTGGCTCACCTGAACGGCGAGAAGGTCGAAGCGAAGATCGCGACGGCGACGGCGACTGTCACCAAGGCGAACATCGACGACCCGAAGATCAAATCGATCACCGGTGAATGATCGACGCACTACCTCTCTTTTGGCGGCGGCCTGCGGGGCCGCGATGTATCTTCCACTGCAATGTCTCAACCGATGCAATCCCCACTCCTTTCCATGCGAGGCGTCACCAAGCGCTTCGGTTCCACGCAAGCCCTGCGCGGCGTTGACCTTGAACTGGCGCGCGGCGAAGTGCTCGCCCTCGTCGGCGAGAACGGCGCGGGCAAGAGCACCCTGATGAAGGTGCTCAGCGGCGCACACGCGCCCGACTCCGGCACGATGACGCTCGAAGGCAAGCCCTACGCGCCGAGCGGCCCGCTGGCGGCGCAGCGCGCGGGCGTGGCGATGATCTACCAGGAACTGAGCATCGCCCCCGACCTTACGGTGGCCGAGAACGTGCTGCTCGGCGACGAGCCGGGCGTGGGACCGTTCGTGAATTGGCGCACGATGCGCGACCGCGCTCGGCAGGCACTTGCGGAAGTGGGCAGGCCCGACATCGATCCGAATGTCCGCGCGGGTGATCTTGCCGTCGCGGAACAGCAACTGGTCGAGATTGCTCGTTCAGTGCTGCTCGGCGCGAAAGTGCTCGTGCTCGACGAGCCGACCAGCAGCCTCACCCGTCGCGACATCCGCAACCTGTTCGCGATGCTCGTGCGCCTGCGCGATCGCGGCATGGGCATCGTCTACATCTCGCACTTCCTCGAAGAAGTGCGCGAGATCAGCACGCGGTTCACCGTGCTGCGCGACGGCGCGAGCGTGGGCGGCGGGAAGACGCAGGAAACGACCGACGCACAGATCATCAAGCTTATGGTCGGGCGCGACGTGGACGACTTGTATCCGCGCTCCGACCGCACGCAAGGTGAGGCTGTCCTGGAGATCAATCGCGTCGCCGGACGAGCGAAGCCGCGTGATGCGTCGCTGACGCTGCATCGCGGCGAAGTGCTCGGCATCGCGGGTCTCGTCGGCGCGGGTCGCACAGAAATGCTCCGCACGATTTTCGGCCTGGACGCGGTGAGATCGGGCAGCGTCCGCATCGGTTCCAACCTCGGCTCGGCCGGCCCGGCGAAGCGCTGGAAGCAGGGCGTCGGCATGGTGAGCGAAGACCGCAAGCGCGAAGGGCTCGCGCTGGGCCTGAGCATCGCCGATAACCTCACGCTCACGAAGCACAAGCCCTTCGTCACGCCGAGCAGTCAGAAGCGTGCCAGCCGGCCTTGGATTGACGCGATGCGCATCAAGTGCTCGTCGCCCAGCCAGCCCGTGGGCGACCTGTCCGGCGGCAACCAGCAGAAGGTCGCGATCGGCCGGCTGCTGCATCACGACGTCGACGTGCTGCTGCTGGATGAGCCGACGCGCGGCGTCGACATCGGCGCCAAGGCGCAGATCTACCAGCTCATCGACGACCTTGCTCGCGGCGACGCCTCGAAGGGCAGGCCGGCCCGGGCGATCCTGGTCGTCAGTAGTTACCTGCCCGAACTGCTGGGCATTTGCGATCGAATCGCCGTCATGAGCCGCGGCGTGCTTGGTCCGGCCCGCTCCGTCGCGGAAGTGGACGAGCACAGCCTGATGACCGAAGCGATCGGAACCGCGGGTTGATTGGCGCACTTCACGAACGACCTCATCGAATCACACCATGACTGCCCCTGTCGAACTTGCCCCGCCGAGCCGCACACGTGCGACGGTTCTGTCGCTGCTTCAGAACGTCGCCCGTGTGGCCGCGCTGGCGGCAGTGTTCCTGATCTTCGGCGCGATCGTGCCCGGCGGCGCGTTCTTCTCGCCCGGCAATATTGAAAACATTCTCATGCAAAGCGCCGTCTACACGATGGCCGGGCTGGGCATGACGATGGTCATCATCACGGGCGGCATCGACCTCGCGGCCGGCTCGACGATTGCGCTGTCGATGGTGATGACGGCACTCGCACTGAACTACAACCACGAGACGCTGCGCGATCATCCGCTGATGGTCACGACGCTGGCGATCGTGATCGGCACGACGATCGGGGCGGCCGTCGGCTTGTTGCAGGGACTCATCATCACGGGGCTACGCCTCGTGCCGTTCGTCGTCACGTTGGGCGGCATGCTGGCGATCCGCGCGTTCGCGAAGGAATTGGCGAAGGATCAGGAGATCAGTCCGCCGCCCACGTGGTTGTACGAGAAGCTGATGTTTCCCGTGCAGGGCCGGGTGTTCAACTGGCAGATCGCGCCGGTCGGCGTGTGGGCCACGCTGGTCGCGGCGATCCTGGCGGCGGCGCTGCTGCGCTACACGCGACTCGGCCGGCACATCTTCGCGATCGGCTCGAACGAATCGACGGCTCGCCTCTGTGGCGTACCCGTCGCGCGCACGCAGGTGACGGTCTACCTGCTCGCGGGACTGTTCGCCGGGCTCGCTGGCGTGCTGGAGTTCAGCAAGCTGAATCTTGGCCAGCCGACGGGTGCGGTGTCGTACGAGCTGTACATCATCGCCGCGTGCGTCATCGGCGGCACGAGCCTGCGCGGCGGCGTGGGGTCGATCTTCGGAACGGTCGTCGGCGCGCTGCTGATCGGCGTCCTGAACGCCGGTGCCCAGCAGGCCGGCTGGCCCAAGCGACGACAGGAAATGGTGATCGGCCTGGTGATTATCGTGGCCGTGGCGCTGGACGGACTGCGCAGCCGGAAGAAGGCGTGAGTGGTGTCGTGGGGGCGGGAAGCGATCACCACGGAGATCACAGAGGACACGGAGAGCACAGAGAGAGGGCTCGACTGTCTTCGTGTATTGCTCTCGCCCTGCGCGGCATTTCGCACTGAGCCGGGATGGCGTAGCAGTGCCTTCGCAAAACAGGGCATGAGCGAGACGCTCATGCTACGAATTAGTCGACTTGAAGCCGATTCGACGCCTTTGTCTCTGTGAACTCTGTGCTCTCGGTGTTCTCTGTGCTTCGTCTTCGCATCGCACAACCCGCGCCTACCGCCGAAGCGACTTCGCTTCCGCGACCAGCTCATCCCAACTTGGCATCGACGCATCGGGCGTTCGTCCCATGCGCTTCAGCAGCCCCGCACGCCACGCCCGGGCGAAGTTGTCGGGGTGGTGGAAGTCCAGCAGCAGCTTGCAGGCCGGGCCTTGCGTGTGGGTCATGGCCTTGTCGAGCGACGCGGGTAACGCTGCGGCCAACGCTTCGACGGACTGGGCGTCGCACATGTCGCCGAGCTGGAACGGGCCGACCACGTGGGCGAACCAGCCCTTGTCGGAGGTCAGCACGCGCTTGCCCGCGGCGGCGGCTTGGAGCGTGACGCCGGACGGGTGCGGCTGCGGCTTGTACGGATTGACGATCAGATCGGCGCCCGCCATCGCCTGCTCGAACTCGGTCTTGCTGAGGTAGCGATCCATCAGGATCACCCGCTGCCGCACCACAGGATCGGCCAGCATGGCGGCAGCCAACTCGCGAATCTGCGGCGTGCAGACGCCTGCCATCACGATTCGGTCGTCGGGCCCGAGCTTGGCGATCTTGGCCGCGTTCAGCAGGACGTCGCTGCCCTTTCGGTCATCTTGCGGTCCGATCGAAAGGGCGATGCGCGCTTCGAGCGGCCATCCTAAGGCTTGGCGGGCTTCGACCTTGTCGATGGTGGGTGCAGGGTCGATCGGATCGGGCACGAAGCTGCAACGCCGGGAAAGGCCGCGGCTCAGTGACTTCGCCCAGCCGTAGACGACGGGGTCAATGAAGTGAACGAGGTCGAACGGCATCCAGCGCAGGGCAAGCCGTTGCAGGAACGCGGTTCGACGGGCCTGCGTGAAGCCGTAGGCGACCGGCCCGCGAATGAGCAGGGCTTCCGCGTGCACGCCTTTAGGAATCGCCCGGCGGCCGATCAGTCGCGCCAGACCGGCGGCTTCGGCGATCCCGTCGGCCCCCGGAATCAGGATCGCATCGCAGTGCGACCGAGTGACAGCATCGCGAATCGTGTCCGCGTAGATCGGCACCAGCTTGATCGGCGAAAGCTTGTGTACCTCCCAGCGTTCCTGAACCGGAAGGATGCTGAACCGATCTCGCAGCGAAGCAAGGTGCACGCCGTATTGTGGTGAAGCCTCGCAGCCTGCCGGCGTGGCGAGCACGATTTCGTCGGCGACGCCATCCAGCGCGCGGATGAGCCGGGCGACATACGCCAGGAAATGCCCGCCGCCGTAGCGTTGTTCGAGGATCGTGACGCGCATAAGCTGGCCGGTTCGGAAGATACCGCGACGTGCCGGGACACGGTATATGGACGTTTTCGGCCCGAACGTCCGAGGAAGTTGCGGCGAAAAACCCTGTTGGGACCATTCGGGGGCCTTGACTGGCGGGCCAAGCGCCGTATTCTACCCGGCTCGCCTTTCCGGGAAGGTAAGGAAGGGCGTGCGGAGAAGCCCCGCTGCAAGTGCTGTGGACTGCTTAGTCAACGGAAGCGACAGACATGGACCGCATTCGCATCAGAATGGAAGCTTACGATCACCGGGCCCTGGATTCCTCGGCCAAGGAGATCGTCGAGCACGCGAAGCGCACGAACGCTCGCGTGTGTGGCCCCATTCCGCTGCCGACCCGTGTCGAACGCTACACCGTCCTGCGCAGCCCGCACATTGATAAGAAGAGTCGTGAGCAGTTCGAAATGCGCACGCACAAGCGTGTCATTGAGATCCTTGAGCCCACGGCCCGCACGGTCGAAGCGCTCAACCGCCTGGTTGTCCCGGCGGGTGTGTTCGTGAAGATCAAGGCATAATCGATTATCAACCACGCCCGCCGGCCTGAGAAGGTCGACGGGTTTTTGGTTGCCTTCCGCACGGGGTTCATCCAAGAACCCAAGTCCCGGTTCATCCGGGAGTCGTGTGGAAGAAGGCTGAACTATCGTCTCGTCGCAACGGTGCGGCGGGATCAACTAAAAGGACGGTTTTGGCTGTCCTGTGTCCTCCCAAGAGGACGGGTATCAATTCCGGTTCGATCCGGAGTGCTCTGCCCGGAAGTTCGATGACTCCTGCATTGCTAGGTACGAAGGTCGGCATGACCCGCATCTACGACGAGAAGGGCGCCATGGTGCCCGTGACTGTCGTTCAGGTCGGGCCGTGCACGGTTACCCAAGTCAAGACTGCGGACGGTAAAGACGGCTACAACGCCGTGCAGATCGCCTTCGGCGATGTCCGCGCCAAGCGTTCCAACCAAGCCACCATCAAGCGCTGTGCCGTCGCCGGGGTCGGCCCGAAGCGTCACTTCCGCGAAGTGCGGACGAAGGACGCCTCGGATCAGGCCGTCGGCTCGACGCTGAATGCCTCGGTCTTCGACGGCGTCTCGCACGTCGACGTGATCGGCGTCAGCAAGGGTAAAGGCTTTGCCGGCGTTATGAAGCGTCACCACTTCGGTGGCATGTGCGCCTCGCACGGCACCGAGCGTATGCACCGTCACGGTGGTTCGATCGCGTCGCACGCCACTTGGCGTGGTCAGTGCGGTAAGCCCAAGAAGGGCCTCCGCATGGGCGGTCGAATGGGCGGCGACCAGGTGACGACCATCGGCCATCAGGTCATGAAGGTCGACGCCGAAAACAACCTGCTGATCATCAAGGGCGCCCTCCCCGGCGCGAACGGCGGCCTGCTGTTCATCGAAAAGTCCCGCAAAGCCAAGGAGGCCGCCGCGAAGTGAGTGACGCGTGGCCCCTCGCCACCCGCCGCCCGCCTTCCGCTCGGACACCCCCATGATCGAAGTCCCGATTTACAACCAGGACGGCCAGAAGGTCGAGTCGATTCAGGTCGACGAAGCCAAGCTCGGCGGCGAAGTCAACGCTTCGCTGCTCAAGCAGGCCCTCAGCTACTACCACGCCAACCTCCGCCAGGGCACCGTCCAGACGCAGGCCCGTGGCGAAGTCGCCGGCTCGACCCGCAAGCTTTACAAGCAGAAGGGCACCGGCTCCGCCCGTACCGGCGGCATCCGCAACCCGATCAAGGTCGGTGGCGGTCACGCCAAGCAGAAGCGTCCGAAAGACTGGCGCCAGGACCTGCCGGTCAAGGCCCGTCGCCTCGCCCGCAACATGAGCGTGCTCTCGAAGATCCAGTCGGGCGACATCAAGGTCGTCTCAGGTCTTCAGCTCGAAGCCGCCAAGACCAAGCAGATGGCCCGCATCTTCAAGGGTCTGGGCATCGACCGCTCCTGCCTGCTCGCCCTCACCGAAAACAACGACACGCTCTACAAGGCTGCCCGCAACATCGACCGCACGACCGTGACCACGGTCGCCCAGTTGAACGCGTGGGACGTGCTGCGTCGCAAGACGCTGCTGATTACGAAGGACGGGCTTCAGAAGCTCATCGGGTGAACCAGTGCAAAACCCGGGACGTACATCCCGGGGTTTTTCCGGAAGCAACAATGGACTCCACACAAGTCATCATTCGCCCGCTGCTCACTGAAAAGAGCACCCGTTCGGCCCACGCCCGCAACACGTATTCGTTCGCGGTCAACAGCAAGGCGAGCAAGACCGACATCAAGTCGGCTGTCGAAGAGCTGTACAAGGTGAAGGTCGTCGAAGTGCGCACGATGGTTCGCAAGGGCAAGCCGTACCGCACCAAGCTGGGCGTCAAGCACGACTCGCCGCTCAAGCGGGCGATGGTCAAACTCGCGGCCGACTCGAAGATCGAACTGTTCTAAGAGGAGTTGATAGTTAGTAGTTGGTAGTTGGTAGTGACGAGCACTGGCAACTGGCAACTGGCAACTGGCAACTGACACGATGCCTATCAAGAAATACAATCCGACCTCCGCCGGCCGCCGTCAGGGCTCGGTCATCGACTACAAGGCTGTTCTCACGAAGTTCAAGCCTGAGAAGTCGCTCACCGTCGGCAAGACCCGCGCCAGTGGTCGCAACCACCACGGCGTGATCACCGCCAAGCACCGCGGTGGTGGCAATAAGCGTCTTTACCGCCTGATCGACTTCAAGCGGCAGAAGGACGGCGTCGAAGCCACCGTGACGGCGCTCGAATACGATCCGAACCGCTCCTGCTTCATTGCCCTCGTGCAGTACGCTGACGGCGAGAAGAGCTACATCCTGGCCCCGAACGGCCTGAAGGTCGGCGACAAGATCATGTCCGGCCCGACCGCCGCCCCTGAACTCGGCAACGCGATGCCGATGGCCAACATCCCCGGCGGTCTCGAGATCCACAACATCGAAATGAACCCCGGCCAGGGCGGCAAGCTGGTCCGCAGTGCCGGTGGTGTTGCGACGCTGAGCGCGAAGGAAGGCGACTACGTCGTCGTCACGCTGCCCAGCGGCGAAATTCGCCGCCTGCTCAGTCGCTGCCGTGCGACGATCGGCCAGCTCGGCAACCTCGACTGGATCAACGTCAACATCGGCAAGGCCGGCCGTAACCGTCATCGCGGCATCCGTCCGCACACCCGCGCCAAGGCGATGAACCCGATCGACCACCCGTTGGGTGGTGGTGAAGGCCGCAGCAACGGTGGTCGTCACCCGGTCAGCAAGACGGGCGTTCCGGCCAAGGGCGGCATCACCCGCAACCCGCGCAAGGCGAGCGAGAAGCTCATCCTGCGTCGCCGCAAGTTCGGTCCGTTCCAACAGCGTCCGCAGACGGTGAACGTGTAAGGAAGGGTAGGCAGCAGGCAGTAGGCGGTAGGCAGTATGCCGAGCCAACTGCCTACCGCCTACTGCGTACAGCCTACTGAGAGAACCATGAGCCGCAGCAGCAAAAAAGGTCCCTACGTCGACGAACGCCTGTTCCAGCGCGTGACGAACCTGAACGAGCGTCGTGCCAAGCAGGTGCTTCGCACGTGGCGTCGGGCGTGCACGATCATCCCCGAGTTCGTCGGACACACGTTCGAAGTGCACAACGGGAACAAGTTCATCAAGGTGTTCGTGACCGAAGACATGATCGGCCACAAGCTCGGCGAGTTCTCGCCGACCCGCACCTTCAAGGGCCACCGAGCCAAGCAGGCAGCAGAAGTCGCGAAGTAAGGAGTTGAAGGTTAGCGGTTGATGGTCGCCGTCACTGGCAACTACCAACTACCAACTACCAACTGATTCCCATGAAGACAGCAATTCACAAGCACGCCCGAATCGCCCCCCGCAAGGCCCGGCTGGTCATGGACCTGATCCGTGGCCGGAAGGTCGACGACGCAATCGCCGTCCTGCAGTTCAGCAAGAAGCGCGCGGCCGTGATGATCAGCAAGGTCGTCAAGTCGGCTGTCGCCAACTTCAACAACGCCCCGGAAAACGCCGGCGTTCGTGAAGAGCTGATCGTCGCCGAAGCCCGCGTCGATGAGGGCCCGACCATCAAGCGTTTCCAGCCCAAGGACCGCGGCAAGGCTCACTCGATCCTGAAGCGCACCAGCCACCTGGTGATCAGCGTCGGTGAAGGCGTCGCCGTGAAGGAAGAAGAAACCGCGGGGGCCAACGCCTGATCGGCGTTCCTCGTCAAGCGAGAATAACTATGGGTCAAAAGGTCAATCCAACCGGCTTCCGCGTCGGCATCACCGAAGACTGGAAGAGCAAGTGGTTCGCGCCCAAGACGGCGTACGGCCAGTTCCTCGTCGAGGACTTCCAGATCCGCAAGCTCGTCGACCGCAAGCTGAACAAGCAGCCTCCCTTCGCCGCGATCTCCGATGTCACCATCGAACGCACCCGCGAAGAAGTGACTGTCACGCTGCGCACGGCCCGTCCCGGCCTGGTCATCGGACCCAAGGGCGAAAACGTCGACAAGCTCCGTGAGGAGATTGAAGACATGATCCACCGCAAGGTCGCCCCGGTGAAGGTCATCGAGATCAAGAACCCCGACCTAAACGCCCAACTCGTGGCCGAAGGTATTGCGGAACAGCTTAAGCGTCGCGCCAGCTTCCGCCGCGTGCTCAACCAGCGGCTCGAAGGCACGATGAACTCCGGCGCCAAGGGCATCCGCGTGAGCATCAGCGGTCGGCTCGGCGGGGCGGACATCGCCCGCTGCGAGAAGGCCACCAAGGGCAGCGTCCCACTGACGACCCTTCAGGCCGACATCGACTACGGCTACGCCGTTGCGCTGACGACCTACGGCACGATCGGCATCAAGGTGTGGATCTACCGCGGCATGAAGGGCGACGACGACATGGTCGTCGACACCGACGTGCGTCCGGGCGGCCCGGTCCGTCGCGGCCGTCGCTGATCGAATTTCCGATTGCCCATTTCCGATTGCCCATTTGGTCGGAAGTGGATTGAGAGAATGGTCAATGGGCGATGGGAAATAGGCAATAGGAAATTGAAAGAGGCAAGTTATGCCCCTGATGCCCAAGAGAATTAAGTTCCGCAAGAGCCAGCGCGGAAAGATGAAGGGCAACGCCACCCGTGGCAACTACGTGTCGTACGGCGAGTACGGCCTGCAGTCGCTGACGACCGCCTGGCTGCCGGCCCGTACGATCGAAGCCGCCCGCGTCGCGGTCGCGCACACGATCGGCCGAACCGGTCGCGTCTTCATCCGCGTCTTCCCGCACAAGTCCGTGTCGGCCAAGCCGCTGGAAGTGCGAATGGGCTCCGGCAAGGGCGAGCCCGAATTCTGGTGCGCCGTCATCAAGCCCGGCACCGTGCTGATGGAAATCAGCGGCGTCGACGAAGCCACCGCGAAGCGCGCGCTGGCCCGCGTGGCCCACAAGCTGCCGGTCCGCACGCGATTCATCAGCCGTCGTCAGACCGTGGCGTGAGTTCGAGGAATGTGAAAGCGAGCCAGCAATGAAGAAGAAACAAGTAGCCGAACTCCGCGAAAAGAACGTCGAGGCCCTCGAGCAGGACCTCAAGAAGCTTCAGCGTGAAGTGTTCGACCTGCGTCAGCAGTCGGCCACGCAGAAGATCGAGAACACCGCCAAGTCCCGGCTTGCCCGCCGCGACATCGCGCGGATCCAGACGATCCTCAAGCAGAAGCAGACCGCGACGGCCCAGGCGTAATTCCGACGAGATAAACACAATGGCAACGACTCAAGAAGCCCCCGCAGCCCGCAGCCACCTGACCGTGATTCAGGGCGTGGTCTCCGGCACCAAGATGACCAAGACCATCAAGGTCCTCATCAACTACCAGACCAAGCACGCCAAGTACGGCAAGTACCTCAGCCGGCGCACCGTGCTGCATGTGCACGATGAGAAGTCCGAGGCGCGCGAGGGCGACATCGTCGAGATCGCTGAGTGCCGGCCGATGAGCAAGACCAAGCATCACCGCCTGGTCAAGATCGTGAGCCGCGGCGCGGCGTTCGTGAAGGCGGAAGAGCCGAGCAAGATGTTTGAGAAGAAAGATCCCAACGAGACCGAAGCCGCGAAGTGAGGGTCAGTTGTCAGTAGTCCGTTGGCAGTCGCAACGGACCACGGACCACGGACAACGGACTGGAGCAACCGACCATGATTCAGCAACAGAGCTATCTCGATATCGCGGACAACACGGGCGCCAAGCAGGCGATGTGTATGAAGATCCTCGGCGGCTCGACGCCCCGCGGGAAGTTCGTCCGCAAGACCGCCGGCGTCGGCGACATCATCATGGCTGTCGTCAAGAAGGCGCTGCCCAATGGTGAAGTCAAGGACGGCCAGATCGTCCGCGCCGTGATCGTCCGCACCAAGCAGGTCATCAAGCGCAACGACGGCAGCTACATCCGCTTCGACAAGAACGCGGCGGTCATCATCAGCAAGGAAAACGAGCCCGTCGGCAGCCGCATCTTCGGCGCCGTCGCCCGCGAACTTCGCGAGAAGGGCTTTCTGAAGATCGTCTCGCTCGCGAGCGAAGTCGTCTGAACGAATCACCGGACCATTAACCCCTGACTCCCATGGCATTGAAGATCAAACAAGGCGACCTGGTCGAAGTGATCGCTGGCGACGACGGCCCGAAGGACGGCAAGCCCGGCCGCATCGGCCGCGTGCTCCGGATCGACACGAAGGCCAACCGCGTCGTCGTCGAAGGCGTCGCTCGCGTCATCAAACACGTGAAGCCGTCGCAGAAGAACCCGCAGGGCGGTCGCATCCAGAAGGAAGCGGCCATCCACATCAGCAACGTCCTCCCGGTCGACCCGGCCACCGGACGCGGCTCGCGCGTGAAGTTCGTCGACAAGGGCGGCCTCAAGCACCGCTCGACGGTGAAGGGCTCCGACCTCGGCGCCGTCGGCACCGCTCGCCCGGGTAACTGGGGCATCGACAAGTAATTCAGACAGACAGCGACGGTTGGCAACCGTCACACGAAAGAGACTCGAATCATGGCTGAGAAAGAACAGAACAAGGGCAAGAAGCCGAGCGCCGAGGAAATCGCCGCTCGCAAGGCCGCCGCGGCCAAGTCCAAGCAGAAGATCGAGACCGACGACGGCGCGAGCAGCGTGCCGGTTCCGCCGGCCCGCCTGAAGGGCGTCTACAGCGAGAAGGTCGTCGCGGCCCTCACGCAGGCCTTCGGCTACAAGAACCGCCTGGCGGTGCCGAAGCTCGAGAAGATCGTCATCAGCATGGGCGTCGGCAAGTACGCCACCGCTGGCGGCGAAGGCAAGGCCAAGATCGACACCGTCGAGAAGGAACTCACGCTCATCGCCGGCCAGAAGCCGGTTCGCTGCAAGGCGAAGAAGAGCGTCGCGAACTTCAAGGTTCGTGAAGGCATGGAGACGGGCCTGAAGGTCACGCTTCGCGGCAACCGCATGTTCGAGTTCCTCGACCGCGTCATCACGCTGGCCCTGCCCCGCGTGAAGGACTTCCGCGGCCTGAATCCCAACGCCTTCGACGGCGACGGCAACTACAACTTCGGCTTCGGCGAACAGACCGTGTTCCCCGAAATCAACCCGGCGGATGTGAACTTCCAGCAGGGCATGAACATCACGATCGTATCGAGCGCCAAGACCGTGAAGGAAGGCCGCGAACTTCTCAAGCAGTTCGGCATGCCGTTCCGCACCGACGTGAAGGAAAAGGACTAAGAAAGTTAGTAGTTGAGAGTTGGTAGTGCGAAGTCTTTCTACCAACTACCAACTGGCAACTACCAACTGGAATCAACCATGAGCACAAAAGCCTGGATCGCCAAACAGAAGAAGCGCGAAGAGCTGGTGAAGAAGTTCGCCGAGAAGCGTCGAGCGCTGAAGAAGGAAGGCAACCTCGCCGCGCTGGCGAAGCTGCCGCGCGACAGCAGCGCCACCCGCAGCCGCCAGCGCTGCCAGCTGACGGGTCGTCCGCGTGCGACGCTGCGGAAGTTCCGCATCACGCGTCACATGCTTCGCGAGATGGCTCTGCGTGGCCTGATCCCCGGACTGAAGAAGGCGAGCTGGTGAAGAAGGAGTTGATAGTTGTTAGTTGGTAGTTGCCAGTAAAGGCTGATCCAACTTATCGCTATCAACCATCAACTACCAACTATCAACTACCAACTAGAAGACCGATGAACAACCAAGATCCCATCGCCGACATGCTGACCCGCATCCGGAACGCAAATCGCGTCGGACGCAAGCAGGTCCTGATCAACAAGAGCAAGATCTGCGTCGGCATTGCTGAAGTGCTCAAGGGCGAAGGCTACATCGAAGACTTCGACCAGGTCGACGACGGCCGCCAGGGCCAGCTCCGCG
The DNA here is from genome assembly GCA_047600945.1 of Tepidisphaeraceae bacterium. Classification (GTDB taxonomy): domain Bacteria; phylum Planctomycetota; class Phycisphaerae; order Tepidisphaerales; family Tepidisphaeraceae; genus JASGKC01. The sequence goes on from JASGKC010000001.1 coordinate 2,368,286, forward strand.
TGAAGCTGCGCTACTCGCTCGACGGCGACAAGGTGATCCATGAGATCACCCGCGTCAGCAAGCCCGGCCGCCGGGTATACTCGGCCGTCGAGAGCCTGCCCAAGGTCATGAACGGCATGGGCATCGCCGTCGTCTCCACCAGCAAGGGCGTGCTCAGCGACCGTCAGGCCCGCGAGAGCAACGTCGGCGGCGAACTGCTCTGCATCGTGAACTAACGAGTTATCAAACGTTGTATAGCGGCAAGTGCCGCTAGAGAGACGTTAACCCCAAGGAAGTGTGCCATGAGTCGTCTGGGTAAGAAGCCGGTTCCGATCGCGTCCGGCGCGAAGGTCAACATCACCAAGGACGCCATCAACGTCGAGGGCTCCAAGGGTAAGCTGTCGTTCGGCCTGCTGCCGGGCATCAGCGTCAAGGTCGACGACGCCAAGAAAGAAATCGTCGTCGAGCGCAAGGGGGAAGACCGTCAGGCTAAGGCCTGGCACGGCCTCACCCGCGCTTACATCGCCAACATGCTGGTCGGCGTCACCGCCGGCTACAAGAAGACGCTCGAGATGCGTGGTGTCGGTTACAAGGCCGAAATGAAGGGCAAGAACCTCGCCCTGTCGGTCGGTTTCGCTAACCAGATCGTCGTCGCGATCCCGCAGGGCTTGACCGTCAAGGTTGAACCGGGCACCGGCGACATCACCAACAAGATCACCGTCGAAGGCATCGACAAACAGCAGGTGGGCGACTTCGCCGCCAACGTCCGCAAGGTCCGCAAGCCCGAGCCGTACAAGGGCAAGGGCATCCGGTACGAAGGCGAAACCGTCAAGATCAAGCCGGGCAAGGCGTTCGCGGGCACGGGCAAGTAAGCAGGAGAGTGTGCGGTGTGCGGTGCGCAGTGAGCAGTTCAGACCTGCCCACTCACCACTCACCACTAACCACTGACAACTATGGCAGACAAACTGAAACTCAAAGCCAAGCGTCTTGAACGGCGCAAGTATGGCATCCGCAAGAACCTCGCCGGCACGGCCGAGCGTCCGCGCCTGACGGTGTTCCGCTCGGGCCTGCACATTGAGGCGCAGGTCATCGACGACTTGACCGGCAAGACGCTGGCCAGCGCGTCCAGCAAGCAGGAATCGTTCGGCCTGAAGCACGGCGCGAACCTCGCCGCCGCCAAGACGATCGGTACCGCGATCGCCAAGAAGGCGATCGAGGCCGGCGTGAAGCAGGTGGCGTTCGACCGCAACGGCCGTCAGTATCACGGTCGTGTGAAGGCCCTGGCCGATGCGGCGCGTGAAGGCGGACTGAAGTTTTGAGAATGAGTTGCCGGTTGATAGTTGCCAGTTGCCAGTGATGGCGAACCGGCAACTGGCAACTGGCAACTGGCAACTAACTACCGAGCAATCATGAGCCAGGATCCGACGACTCAACCGACTCCCGCGACGACCGCGGACCAGACGACGACCAACCAGGACGCCGCGCAGGCGACGACCTCGGCCGAACAGCAACAGCCGCAAGGCGGTGGCGGCGGTGGTCGTGGCGGACAAGGTGGCGGCTACGGCGGTGGCGGTGGCCGCGGTGGCCGTGGTGGCCAAGGCGGCGGTCGCGGCGGCCGCGGCGGTCCTCGTCGCGATCAGGCCGACGACGGCTCGGGCATCGAGTCCTCCGTCATCCGGATCTACCGCTGCTCGAAGGTCGTCAAGGGCGGCCGCACGTTCAGCTTCGGCGCGCTCGTCGTCGCCGGCGACCGCAAGGGCAGCGTCGGCATCGGCTACGGCAAGGCCAACGAAGTCCCCAACGCCGTGGAAAAGGCCACGAAGGAAGCCCGTCGTTCGATGGTCAAGCTGCCGCTCATCGGCACGACCATCCCGCACCTTGCCAAGGGCAAGAGCGGCGCCAGCAGCGTCACGCTCGTCCCGGCCCGTCCCGGCACCGGCGTTACTGCGGGTAAGAGCGTCCGCCCGATGCTCGAACTCGCCGGCATCACCGACGTGCTCTCCAAGGCCTACGGCAGCACCAGCCCGAAGAACCTCGCCAAGGCGACCATCGACGCCCTGCGTCGACTCCGCAGCAACGAGCGCGTCTCGACGATGCGCAAGGTCACGCTCGACGCGAAGGCGGGCACCGTCTGAACGATTTCCAATTTCCCATGGCCGATTTGGCCAATGGGAAATGGGCAATCGGAAATCGAAAATCACAAGCGAGTCGAGCCGCTCAGCGTTGATTGGCTCGGCGTTTAGCACAAAGGAAACGACATCATGTCGATGATTCACGACATCACCAAGGACGCGCCCCGCAACAAGCGCACGAAGCGCAAGGGTCGCGGCGACAGCAGCGGCAAAGGCAAGACGGCCGGCCGCGGCACCAAGGGTACCAAGGCCCGCGCCGGCAAGTACATCCGTCGTGGTTACGAAGGCGGCCAGACCGAAATCTACCGCCGCTTCCCGAAGCGCGGCTTCAGCAACTACCTCTTCGCCACGAACTACAACATCGTCAACTTGGCCGACCTGGAAGCCCAGTTCGATGCCGGCTCGACGGTTGATGTCGCGGCCCTGCATGAGAAGGGTCTCGTCAAGGATGCCACCACTAAGGTGAAGGTCCTCGGCGACGGCGAGCTGAAGAAGAAGCTCACGATCCAGGCCGACTGGTACAGCAAGAGCGCCATCGAGAAGATCGGCGCCGCTGGCGGCACCGCTCAGAACGCCAAGGGCGAAGCGTTCGCCTATCCGAAGCCGCGTCTACAAGACAAGCCGAAGAAGGAAGACGACGGCGAAGGCAAGAAGAAAAAGAAGTAATACGGACCATCGTTGATTCACGAGTCGAGTGCGACCTCGGAACCGTCGACTTCGTCGACTCTCAGGAATTCGGATCGGCTCGTGATTCAACTCGGTTCCGTACGACCTGATTTTCAGGCACGGAGGGACGAAGGCACAAAGGCACGAAGTGTGGCAATCGCCCCTTTCGTGCCTTTGTGCCTTATGCGTTCCGTGCCTTGATTGTTCCGAGTCGGTTCGTTTACCGGCGAGAACCGCTCCTCTACAGTTAACTCTCCATGCTCAAGACCCTCCTCAACGTCTTCCGGGTTCCCGAGCTGCGGAACAAGATCCTGTTCACGCTGTTCATGCTGGCGATTTACCGCATCGGCTTCTCGATCCCGCTGCCCGGCGTCGATCAGGAAGTGCTCCGCCAGACCATCGAACAGCAGCAGCAGAACTCCAACGACCCGGCCAAGCGCCTGGCGTCATACGTCTCGACGTTCTCCGGCGGCAATATCAACCAGTCGACCATCTTCGGCCTGGGCGTGATGCCGTACATCTCGGCGTCGATCATTGTGCAGCTGCTCGGCACGGTCATCCCCGCGCTCGAGAAGCTGAAAAAGGAAGGCCAGACTGGCCAGCGCAAGATGCAGGAGTGGACCCGCTACCTGACCGTGATCCTCGCGATCATCCAGGGCGGATTCTGGCTCGGCTACCTGCGCAGCAAGGGCGAAATCGACAGCACCTTCTTCGCGATGTACCCGACCGCGTGGATGGTGCTAAGCATCACGATCCTTGTGACGTCGAGCGTGTTCCTGATGTGGCTCGGCGAGCAGATCGACGAGTACGGCCTGGGCAACGGCGTCTCGCTGCTGATCATGGCGGGCATTCTTTCGCAGCTGCCCGGTGCGCTCACGACGGTCTACAGCGACTACCTCGTCGGCGGGCAGGGCGGCGACAGCACCGGCCCGGGCAAGGCAGTCTTCCTGCTGGTCAGCTTTGTGGTCGTGACCGCGTTCGCGATCTACATCACGCAGGCCCAGCGCCGGATCACGATTCAGCAGGCCAAGTTCACCCGCGGCCGCAAGGTGTACGGCGGGCAGAAGCAGTACCTGCCGCTGCGTCTGAATCATGGCGGCGTCATGCCGGTCATCTTCGCGCAGTCGCTGATGATCGTGCCGTCGCTGTTCATCGGCTGGCTCCACAACTACTTCACGACCGGCAAAGCCGGAGCGATCCTACAGTTCCTGTATGACCATCTTTCGCAGCCGGGCACATACATCTACGTCGTGATCGAGTTGGCGATGATCTACTTCTTCGCCTACTTCTGGACGACGGTGCAGTTCCAGCCGAAGGAGATGGCGACCCAGCTGCGCGACTACGGCAGCTTCGTCCCCGGCATCCGCCCGGGTAAGCGCACGGCCGATTACCTCGAAGGCGTGATGTACCGCATCACGTACGTCGGCGCCGCGTTCCTCTGCGTGGTGGCGGTTATCCCGGCCATCCTCGCCATGGAGTTCCACATCAACTACCGCGTGGCGTCGTTCCTGGGCGGTACGGGTCTGCTGATCGTCATCAGCGTCGCGCTCGACCTGGTCCAGCGCATCGAAGCCAACCTGCTGATGCGCAACTACGGCGGCTTCCTCGGCGGCGAAGGTGGTTCGGGCCGGGCGGGGATTCGTGGGAGTCGACGGTAAACGCATTTCCCATTTCCGATTTCCGATTGCCCATTTGATGGTCACTCGCCTTGGCAATCGGAAATTGGAAATGGGAAATCGGAAATCAACATGCCAGTGATCCTGAAGAGTCGTCGCGAGATCGAGATGATGCGCCGGGCGGGACGCATCGGACACGAGATCCTGCACAAGATGGCCGAGGCGGTCGCGCCGGGCGTGACCACGGGCCAGTTGAACGAAATCGCGCGCGTCGAGCTCGATCGCATCGGTGCCGTCGCGACCAGCAAGAACTACCCGACCTACAAACCCGGCGAGGGCTTCCCGGCCGAGACGTGCATCAGCATCAACGAAGAGGTCGTGCATGGTATCCCGGGTCCGCGAGCGCTCAAAGAGGGCGATATCGTCACCCTCGATCTTGCCTTGCGTTTTGAAGGCTACTGCGCCGATACGGCCGTCACGGTTCCAGTCGGCCAAGTGGGGGCACGCGAAACCAAGCTGCTACAGGTGACGAAGAACACGCTCGACCTGGCCCTGCGGCAGATCAAGCCGGGCCGGAAGTGGTCGGAAGTCGCCCGGCAGATGCAGAACATGGTCGAAAGCGCGGGTTACAGTGTAGTCCGCGAGTTCGTCGGTCACGGCGTCGGACGCACGATGCACGAAGACCCGAAGGTCGCCAACTTCGTCAACGGCGAGCAGCTCCGCCATGACTTCAAGCTTCGGCCCGGCATGACCTTCGCGGTCGAGCCGATGGTGGTGGCAGGGCGTCGGGACGTGAAGGTGCTGGACGACAACTGGACCGTCGTCACCGAAGACGGCAAGCCGGCCGCTCATTTCGAGCATACAATTGCCGTTTCCGAGAGTGGTGTCGACATCCTGACCGACGGGCGCGAGCCCTGGGGGCTGTGAGGAATGACCCGTTCCGACGGTCCGCGATTTTTCGTCCCTTCGCGTTTCTTGAAGAATCCACGAAGTTCTGCTATATCACTCGGTTCCCCCTTTTTCGGGGCGAGACAGGTGAACACCCATGAAAGTGCGTGCCAGCGTTCGTCGTATCTGTGAAAACTGCAAGGTGATCCGCCGTCACGGTACGGTTCGGGTGATCTGCACCAATCCCAAGCACAAGCAGAAGCAAGGATGAGTGTGCAGTTGGCAGTGGTTAGTGGGCAGGAGTTGCCCGGTCTAGCTGCTGCTCGCCGCCCACTGCACACTGCCCACTGGAGCTTACATGCCTCGTATCAGCGGTATCGACATCCCCCCGAACAAGAAGATCAAGATCAGCCTGCGCTACATCAGCGGGATTGGTCCGAGCAACGCGATGGACGTTCTGAAGGAAGCGAACGTCGATCCGGAGAAGAAGGCCAGCGCGATCACGGAAGAAGAGATTGCGGCCATCGTCGCGATCATCGACCGTGGAATCATCGTCGAGGGCGCCCTGCGTCGTAAGACCCAGCAGGACATCCAGCGCCTCAAGGAAATCAACAGCTTCCGCGGCAGCCGTCATCGCCGCAGCCTGCCCGTGCGCGGTCAGCGCACCCGCAGCAACGCCCGCACCCGCAAGGGCCCGCGCAAGACCGTTGCCGGCAAGAAGGGCGTTAAGGAGCTAGGTAAGTAAGAAGTTGCCAGTTGATAGTTGCCAGTTGCCGGTACCGGCATTGGCGCTGGCTGGCAACTGGCAACTCGTAACTGGCAACTGTGCCAAGGGTACGACCCCGAGTGGGTCGGTTGATCCAAAGGAAAACAATGGCAGAAGCAGCACAACCCACCACGAAAGCCGCCGTCGGCGCGAAGGCCGCGGCCAAGAAGAAGACGCGTCGCGGCGTGACCCGCGCGATCGCGCACATCAACAGCACGTTCAACAACACGATCGTGACCATCACCGACCCCGAGGGTGCCACGCTCTCGTGGGCTTCGGCGGGCACGATGGGCTTCAAGGGCGCCCGCAAGAGCACCCCGTTCGCTGCCGGTCGCGCCGCCGAAAAGGCCGCAGTCGAAGCGAAGCGTTCGGGCGTGATCGAAATCGAAGTGCGCGTGAAGGGTCCGGGATCGGGTCGCGAGCAGGCGATCATCAACCTGCAACACGCGGGCCTGAAGATTACCGGCATCGAAGACGTCACCCCGCTGCCGCACAACGGCTGCCGTCCGCCGAAGAAGCGGCGCGTGTAAGGAATGCAGTCCGTGGTCAGTGGTCCGTTGTCAGTTGCTGAAGACGCGACTGCCCCGATCGCAACTGACAACGGACTACTGACAACTGACAAATTGAAGCGTCATCCGACGAGGCTTGGGTACAGATGGTCCTCACCGTACGAGGACGGGAACTCCGGGCAATTCGGCTTGACGCAAGGAGATTGATCCCATGCGAGTGAAATGGCGCGGCTTGGAACTGCCGTCGCGGGTGATCCGCGATGACCGTGTCTCTACCGATACCTTCGGCCGATTCACGGCTGAACCGTTCGAACGCGGTTTCGGCACGACAGTCGGCAACTCCCTGCGACGCATCCTGCTCTCGAGCCTTGAGGGCGCTGCGGTCACCAACGTCAAAATCAAGGGCGCGACGCACGAGTTCAGCTCGCTGAACGGCGTAATGGAAGATGTCACCGACATCATCCTCAACATCAAGAGCCTCATCGTGAAGCTCGACGATGACGAACCCCGCCAGATGAGCGTCCGCGCCACCAAGGCCGGCCCGGTCACCGGCGGCATGATCGAGACGCACCCGTCGATCACGGTGGTCAGCAAAGATCTGGTCATTGCCACGCTCACCGAAGACGTCGAATTCGAGATCGTCTTCACCGTCGCCAAGGGCCGCGGTTATCACACGGCATCGGAAAACGCCCAGAAGGGCGACGAAGTCGAACTCGGCCTCATTTCGGTCGACTCAATTTTCTCGCCGGTCACCCGCGTCCGCTACAGCACCGAAGACGCCCGCGTCGGTCAGAAGACCGACTACGACCGTCTCGTGCTCGAAATCTGGACCAACGGCACGATCGGGCCGGAGATGGCGCTGGTCGAAGCGGCCAAGATTCTCCGCAAGCACCTCAACCCGTTTGTCCAGTACTTCGAACTGGGCACCGAACTGGCCAACGAGGACGCGATCGGTTCGCTGAAGGTCGCCACCAAGCCGACCATCGACCCCGACATCGAACAGAAGCTCAACATGACGATCCAGGAACTGGATTTGTCGGTGCGCGCGAACAACTGCCTGGAGTCGGCCCGCATTCAGACGGTCCGCGATCTGGTCCTCAAGACCGATGGCGACCTGCTGAAGGTCCGCAGCTTCGGCAAGACCAGCCTGCGTGAAGTGAAGCGTCGTCTTCAGGATTTGGGCCTTCGCCTAGGCATGACGCCGGACGAACTCGCCGGCATCGGCCGCGAGCCGGTTGCGGCGCCGGCCGGTGAAGAAGCCTTCACCATGGCCGACGACGACGAAGCCGATGAAGGCGGCGAAGAGGCAGGCAACTGATGGATTTCCAATTGCCGATTTCCGATTTGTGATTTCAAACTGCAAGTCGGCACTGAATCGGAAATAGGAAATGGGCAATCGGAAATTGAGATTGAGAGTAAAAGGTAGGTTCCTATGCGTCACCGTATGAGAGGCCGTCAGTTGAGCGTCGATAGCGAGCATCGTCTCGCGATTCGCCGCAACATGGCCCAGAGCCTCATCGAGCACGGTCGGGTCCGCACGACCCTCCCGAAGGCCAAGGAAGTTCAACCCTTCGTCGAGAAGCTCATCACGGCGGCCCGCAAGGCCGTCAATGCGCCCGACGACGAGAAGGGTAAGCTGGTCAAGCTGAACCAGCGCCGCAAGGTCATCAGCCTGCTGAACAACCGCCGCGTCACCGACGAGAACCAGGACTTCGTCAAGAACGAATCCGGCTCGTACAAGACCGTCGTTCAGAAGCTGTTCGAGACCGTCGCCCCGAAGTTCGCCCAGACCAATGGCGGCTACACCCGCATCATCAAGCTGGCCAAGCACCGCATCGGTGACGGCGGCTCGCTGGTGCTGCTGGAACTGGTCGGCGAGTCGTCCGCCCCCAAAGGCACCGTTCGCAAGGCCGCCGGCCTGCGGCGCAAGCGCGCCGCCCGCCGCGTCGAGTATGCGAACAAGGTGCTCAAGGAAGCCAAGTCCAAGAGCGAAGCCAAGGCCGAGTGATCCTCGACCGAACGAAACGCGGAAAGCCCGGCAAGGAATTGTCGGGCTTTCTTTTTGCCCCCAAGTTGGCAGGATTTGCCCCAGCTTACCGCAATCCGCGGTGTGAAGTTGTTGGCAACGACGCCACGGCTTGTTTCGCAAGACCGGACCGGCGACACTTCATTCCGTCTTTCCCGTGCGGGAAGACTTGGTTTCCCCGAGGGCATTTCGGGGCTGGGGCCGGGACCATCCGCTTACGCGGGGGCTGGCGAGGGGCTTCGCGTTCGATTGACCCCTGTTAGGGCTTGATTACAATCGTGCTGCATATCCATGTCTGACAACACTTTTTTCCAGTGGTTCGTCCTGTGCCTGTACGCGTTCACGCTGGTCGTGGTCGCGATCTACGGCCTGCACCGGTACATCCTTGTGTATCTGTTCGTGAAGCACCGGAACCGCCAGCACGTGCCGGCCGAGCGCTTCGTCGACCTGCCGCGCGTCACGATTCAGTTGCCGATGTTCAACGAAGCGTCGGTCGCCGAGCGGGTGATCGACGCGACGTGCGCCATTGACTACCCGCTCGACAAGCTCGACATCCAGGTCCTCGACGACTCCACCGACTTCTCCGCCGACATCGCGAAGGCGGCCGTTGAGAAGTGGCAGAAGCGCGGCTATCCGATCGTTTACATCCACCGCACGAACCGCGTCGGCTACAAGGCCGGCGCGCTGGCCGAGGCGATGCCGGTCGCCAAGGGCGAGTATCTCGCCATCTTCGACGCCGACTTCGTTCCGCCGAAGGACGTGCTGCACAACGTCGTTCACCACTTCACCGACCCGAAGATCGGCATGGTGCAGGTCCGCTGGGACCACATCAACCGCGACGCCAGCCTGCTCACGCAGGCGCAGGCGATGTTCCTTGACGGCCACTTCGTCATCGAGCACGCCGCCCGCAACAAGAGCGGCCGGTTCATGCACTTCAACGGCACGGCCGGCATCTGGCGCCGCACGACGATCGACGAAGCGGGCGGCTGGGAACACGACACCCTCACCGAAGACCTCGACCTCAGCTACCGCGCCCAGATGAAGGGCTGGCAGTTCGTCTATCTGCCCCAGTACTGCGCCCCGGCCGAACTTCCGCCGGAGATCGTCGCCTTCAAGGCCCAGGCCCACCGCTGGACCAAGGGCGGCATGCAGACCTGTCTGAAACTTCTACCCGGCGTGCTGCGCAGCAAGAAGCTCCCGCTGAAGATCAAGCTCGAAGCGTTCTTTCACCTGTCGAACACGATCGTCTATCCGATGGTCGTGCTGCTGACGCTGCTGATGTATCCGTCGTTCATCTTCGCGCAGGCCCCGTTCAAGAACTACGAGTTCAGTGCGTGGCTCTTCGCGGCGACCGTGTTCATCATGGCCACCTGCTCGGCCGGCAGCTTCTTCATCTATGCCCAGGTGGTGCTCTTCGGGAAGACGCACTTCTGGAAGTCGCTGATGTACCTGCCGTACCTGATGGCGCTGGGCGTCGGCCTGTCGCTGAGCAACACCAAGGCCGTGTTTGAAGCCTTCGGCACGCGCGGCGGCAAGCGGAACAACGAGTTCGTCCGCACGCCCAAGTACGGCGTCCGCGCGAACGAATCCGCCCTCGACCGGGTGCCTTCACAAGCCATCAGCCTCGCTCGCAAGCTGCCGATCTCGAAGTTGCTCTTGGCCGTCGTCGAAATCTGCTTCGGCCTGTACATGTCGACGTTCATTGTCATCGCACTGATGTACCGCTTCGCACTCGGCAGCGTTCCGTTCCTGCTGATCTTCGCGGCCGGCTACTTCTACGTGGGCTGCACGACGGTCTACGTGCTCTGGCGGATGCACTTCGGGACGAACGAAGCCCCGGAAGTCGAAGAGCGGCCCGAAGTCATCAACGCCTGAACATCGCGGTTCAGTCAACCAACAAAGAAGCCCCGGAGGTTCATCCGGGGCTTTTTCGTTTCGATGATCGTCGCGAAGTTCAAACCGAGTTCGCGCTGGCGTTTGCCTCTTCGGCTTTCTCTCGCTCGTGTTCTTTGTCTCGCGATTCCTTCAGCGGGACGCACTGCTTGATGATCTCGCTGAGCACACGGATTTGGCTCATGGTCGCGTCGATGCGGACGATCTTGTCGGCCGGGTAATAGTCGAGCACAGGACGCGTGTCGCGCTCGTAGACTTCCATCCGGCGCTTGATCGTCTCGTCGTTGGCGTCGTCGAAACGGTTCTCTTTCAGCGCGCGGCGACGCAGGCGTTCGGTCATCTTTTGCAGGTCGGCCACGAGATGGACGATCTTGACGACCTCGATCGTCTCCTCGAGCAGCTTGGCCTGCTGGAGGTTGCGCGGGATGCCGTCGAGGACGAGGAACTCGGTTTCCGGGTGGAACTGGTTGATGAGTTCGACGCCTTGGATGAACTGACGCCAGACGCGGATGGTCAACTCGTCGGGGACGAGCTTACCCTTGGAGGCGTACTCCCAGAACGTTCGGCCGATCTCGGATTGGAGGTCGAGCGTCCGGAAGATGTCGCCGGTGGCGCTGTGATAGAAGCCGGGCACGGCCCCGAGGATCTTGCCTTGAGTGCCTTTGCCGCTGCCAGGTGCTCCGAAGAGCAGGATGGACTTGTACCGCATGCCAAAGAGTTTAACACGAGTTTTACAAACGCCAGCAGGGGCCGCGCAGGTTCTCAATTGTGCAGCGGGGTGTCCCGTCCGGTAACGGTCGAACTCGGCAAAGCCAGAGCAAGCGGCCTAGAATGGGAAGGCTACGACCTGGAGTACATCGTCGCTGACGCCTCGACGGTGTGCTGGCTGAACTGGCGAAGGCGGCCAACGACCTCGTCATGTCGGCCACACAGCCAAGCCGGCATCACGGCGTCCCACTGGTCGGGCGGGGGGACATACACCACGCCCGGCGTCACGCCCCAGCCGCACTGGAAGACGAACTGGTTGTTGCCTTCAGCGTAGACGAGTTCTTCCTTCCAACGTGGGGTGATGTTGAACGAAGGGACAGTCATTGTCATGTCCGGGTAGCTGTGGCCAATTGTGATGGCGTTCGAGCCTTGGGTGAGGAGCGCCGGATGTTCTACCCGGAGCTACGATCGCTTCCGCTGCACAATGAGCGCTACCGCCACCAGAAGGCCTCCCACGATGAAGCCCATGGTCGCGCCTTGAGCCAAGCCGGCGCCGAGGCCGAACTCGACGGGACTCATGCCAGGCTGGTCCACCAGCCGCGGGAACATCGCGCGATAGTACGACGGCGCCGCCATGCCGATGATCCAGCCGATGAATGCGCCGAGGACGGCGCACACCGCACCCGTGGCGATCGTAAGGGCGATAGCGATGGCAGCGACTCTCATCGTGTTGCACCTTTGTTCTGAGCCCCAAAAGAACGACTGCCGAACGACGGTCGTCGTTCGGCAGTCGTTGTTCGGTCACGAGCGATCCGAGACGATCGCTTACTTCTTGGTGTAATACGCCGGCAGCGGCTTGCCGAGCTTCTCCCACTGCTTGATGACCGCGTCGGCCTTGCCGGCGGAGTTCAGGCAGCCCGGCCCGAGCTTGCGGCGGACCATGTCGATGATCGCCTGACGCCCAGGCCCCAGGTAGTTGCGCGGGTCGAACTCGGCCGGCTTGGTGGCGAACACTTCGCGGATCTTCGCCGTCAGCGCCAGGCGCAGGTCGGTGTCGATGTTCACCTTGCAGACGCCGTAGTTCTTGGCGGCGTAGTTGATCTGATCTTCCGGCACGCCCTTGGCGTTGGGCATCTTGCCGCCGTACTTGTTCACCAGGTCGATGAATTCCTGCGGCACGCTGGATGAGCCGTGCATCACCAGCGGCAGGCCGGGGCAGGTCTTCATGATCTCTTCGACGCGCTTGAAGGCCAGCTTGGCTTCGTGCTTGAACTTGTACGCGCCGTGGCTGGTGCCGATCGCGACGGCGAGGTTGTCGATGCCGGTGCGCTTGGCGAAGTCGGCCGCCTGTTGCGGGTCGGTCAGGAACTTCTCGATGTTCTTCTCGTACTCTTCGGCGCTCAGGCCGACCACGTCTTCTTCAATGCCGCCGAGCATGCCCAGTTCGGCTTCGACGACCACGCCCTTGGCGTGCGCGTGCTTCACGGCTTCAGCGGTGAGGTGGACGTTTTCTTCGTACGGGTGGTGCGAGCCATCGATCATGACGCTGGTGAAGCCGTCGGCGATGCACTGATCGACGAGCTCGACGGTGTCGCCGTGGTCGAGGTGAATGGCGATCGGCAGTTCCGGGTGTTCCTCGACGGCCGCCAGGATGATGTGGCGGAGGTAGGTCATGTTGGCGTACTTGCGCGCGCCCTTGGAGATCTGGAGAATCAGCGGGCTCTTTTCCGCGGCGCAGGCGTCGATGATGCCCTGCGTGATCTCCATGTTGTTGACGTTGAACGCGCCGACCGCGAACCCGCCCGAATAGGCGAGATCGAACATCGGCTTTGTGGTCATGAGGGGCATGTGCAGCTCCGGGTGAGGTTGTGGGTGGACAGAAGCGTCGGACGACGCGGCGAGGCGTCGGAAAGATCAGACGACTCGGCCGTCCGTTGGTTCAACCGCACGTATAGGAAAACCGGAGCAGAAAATCCAGCACGGCCGACAACGATGTCGGCCGTGCGTCGGGATGTCGCCCTGTCTTGTCGAGGATCGCAGAGCGATCACGGCGGGTTCAGGAAGCCATCCGCGATCTTGTCGTTCTCGCTGGTGACACTGAAGTCCAAACGGAGTTGGTTGAAGCTGCCGTACTTTGCGTAACCGCTGATGCCGCGACCGCCTTGGTGGGGACGGTGAAAAACCTTCAAGGTGTCATCATAGGTCACAATATCTCGGATCAAGTAGTAGATGCCCGTTCCTTGGGTGAGACGCCACGGCACTACGTTGAATGGATCAGCGTAGAGCAGCTTGTACTTTCGGCCGTTCAGATACTGCGTGTTGTACCGCGTCGATCCACGCGACGGATCGCCGGGCGTTAGCAGCATTTCCGCGCCGTAGCTCGTCGGCCCACCGTTGTTCGCGGCGGCGATGCGGTATGTGCACTTGTAGCCCTTGCGCGGGTACCCGTCGAACGCGGCGGGGCACACCATCACTCGAGGGTCCTGCAACCACGGCTTGAAGACGTTGAAGAAGCTGAGTGGAGCGGCGTTTGCGTCGGTTGGATCGGCATCCCAGTTTTGCAGGCCGTTCGTCAAATAGAAGGGCTCGATGATCGACGGCATGAACCCGCGCTGCGAGGAAACGTACGCCTGAAGGGCCGTCCCCATCTGTCGCAGGTTTGAGGCGCAGACCGTTCTCATGCTGGCGTGTCGAGCCGACGACAGCACCGGCACCAGGATGCCGACCAGCACCGCGACGATTCCGATGACCACCAGCAGTTCGATCAGCGTGAATGCCGTACGCTTATGACTCATGACGCCTGCCTCATCCTGTTCATCGGACACGCCTGTCCGATGATTGCAGTATCGGCTGTGCAGGGGAGTTTGTCCAGCATTCTATCCGCTCTACCTCGCACCAGATTACCGCGTTCGACGAAGCAAGGCGAGTCCTGCGATCGCAAGACCAGCCATCGTTGCCGGTTCGGGCAGCGCGACGATCGCCAGCACAGGCTGGCCGCTCGCAGCACGGCTGGCGAGGAACGAGGGGAACACCGTACCGGCTTGGCTGACCACCGGCCCGGATTCGCTGATGAACATCACGCCATTGTTGGCAACACTTCCGTTCACCCAGCCATCCATTAGGCCGCTGATGTCGAACGTTGTCGTGCCCGACGGAGACGAGAACACCTGTGCATCGGCATGTGTTGCCGCAATTGTGGGCTGGCTGAGCCAAGTCGTGGTGGACGTCGACCAAGCCGAGGTGATGCCATAGGCGCCGACCGTCACCGGGTAGGCGGCGGACGGATTATCACCGAACGGGGACGCCGTGTTGGTGACGGTGATGGTGGCCTTCTCGGTCGCCGGGTTGAAGCTGACGCCGGTCAGGTCGAACTTCATCAACGAGCGAATGTTGTGGAGCCCGCTCGGGTTCACGCCGGCCGCCAAGGTGGTCGGGTAGTAGACAGCCAACTGGTCCATCGTGTTCGTGGCGAGGAAGTTGAACGAGTAGATGAACCCGTCCGTGGTGACTGCCGTCCCGGACAGGGTGGCAGGGGCAGCCTGCGTGCTGCTGGAGCACAGCAACGTCATGGAAACAACAGCGACGGCTGACACAATTCGACTAAGCTTCATCGGCATTTTCTCCTGGATTTCGAACGGTAGGGCACAACTCGGTGCGACGATATGGCCAAAAGTGTCAGCTGTGAAGGGGGTTCCCATGGGGAAAGCTGCGACAGTCCGTCATAGGGTAGTATCTTGTCGCAACAATTCGTCGTATGCGGGCGTCCGCGCATCCTGTGTCTTGAACCCTTGACAGATACGACGACTTCGGCACAATCGCCCGACTCTACTGATCTGAACATAGGACCCCAGAGCGAGTAAGTCATGTACGCGATCATCGAAGACAGCGGCACGCAGTTCAAAGTCACTCCCGGCGACAAGATCCGCATCGATCGGCCCCTCGCCGATCATCCCACGATCGTCGACGGCAAGACCGTTACCTTCGACCGCGTCCTGCTCGTCGGTGGCGAAGGCGCCGCCAAGATCGGCCAGCCGGTCGTCGCTGGCGCGACGGTCACGGCCGAGGTCCTTCGCTCGCTGAAGGACAAGAAGGTCATCGTCGAGAAGTACAACCGTCGCAAGCGCTACCACCGCAAGCAGGGCCACCGCCAGAACTACGTCGAAGTGAAGATCAGCGCGATCAACGCCTGAACTTGACTCGTTATTGGAATATCGACGCCCACGGATGACCATCCGTGGGCGTCCTTGCGTTTCAGCTTTGATCGCGCGGTCGCGTCACTTCTCAACGATCCCCGCGTACGTGACTTCCATCGTCGCCGTTTGTAGCAGCGTGTCGTCCTGGACCGTGCAACGCAAGGTGCCTGTCGCGATCTGCTTGAGCAGTTCCTCGCCCGTGCGCTGGACATCGGTGAAGCCCGTTTCCGTCTTGCGATTGCCCGACACCGCGCCCGGCGCCGGTAGCCTGCGGCGCGATCAGCGTGCCGTCCGCATTGTGACCGGCGGCCGCGGTGGTGATTCCTTTTTCGGTAATGACGATCACAATTGTGCCACCGTCAATGCAAGGTCGCAGGTCGCGGTACAGCGTCGCGACGCCATCGGACAGTTTCACATGAAAGGTGTCCGTGTCCGGGATGCTGTTGATGGTCTTGACGGTCAACCGAATCTCCACCTTCTCGATCGCTCGGCCCGGGCGGGGCGTGAACTGGAACTTGAATGGCGTCCAGGCGTCCACCGCTTCTGAAGCTCGTGCGTGCCACGGCGCGACGGCAAAGCCGGCCGGAATCAGCCACGGGTCGATGTCGTCTTCGGTGCCTTGCACGATGTCCCGGAATTCGCTGGCGTGTTCGGCCTCGGCGCTCTCGCCGAGCTTCTGGGCGCGGAAGCGCAATTCTGCCAGCGTGGCCTTCGCTTCCGGGACTAAGCGGCTCAGCGTCAGACGCAATGTGCCCGAACCGAGGAACGTGCCCGCCTTGCCGAGCGGCGTCTCGTCCGAGAGGCCCTTGAGCAGTTGAGCCAGTTCTTCCTGCGACGCGACGGTGTCTAGCTTGTTGGTGCTGCTGGCCAGGCCTTGTGCATTGAGTGCCGCGCGGATCGATTCGAGTTCGGCGTCGGTCGCAGGGTTCCATTTTTCCTTGTCGTTCGGATCGCGCGAGCCCATGCAGCCGTTGATGAGGACCAGCGACAACTGCGGCGGCCGCTCAACGCCGTAGTGTTTGAAGAAGTCCGACCATGCGACCGGCACCGACTCGCCCGCGGCATTGCTCGCTCCGATCTGGCCCGAGGCGCTGTGGCAGTTGAGCACGAGCACGTCACCGTTCTTCAGTTGTGAGATGATGGCTTTGACGTGTTCATAATTCTCTTTCAGATCCTCTGCGTTCTGGCGATTGGTTTGGCGTCGCGCGACGTTCCAGGTGTTGGCCTCAGACTCCGGGAACGTTTTGTGAAGTGCGGCGAGGCAGTCGTCGGACAACAGGCCGGTCCCTTTGTAGGGCACGAATCGGCCGTCATCGGGCGCGACGAATTGCACTGTGGCGATACCGTCCGCGGCAAGACTAACAGGGCTATGACCCAGCGCACGAGCAGGGCCGCGCAGCAGACGACGAAAAGACATCGCATGGCAGACCTCCGAAAGAGATGGAACGAAAAGACGTGAACGACCCGCCACCGCAGGCCGCCAGATGCGGAGGATAGACCCGCGACCCAAGAAACGGATAGTAAATACTCGATCGACTGAACCGATTACTTCGGCGATTCGTCATTAATGACGCCGCCATCGCCGACGAGGCTGATGCTGTTTTTGCCACTCTTCTTGGCGCCGAACATCAGGGCGCGGTCCGCGGCCTCGATCAGGCCCTCTGCCGTCTGCGCGTCGTAGGGGAAGACGCTCATGCCGCCGCTGATCGTCAGCGTGCCTCGGCCCATCGCGCCGAGTGCTGTGAACTGACTGGTGCCCAGCAGCCGGCGGAAGCGCGACGCGATGATCATCGGCGTCTGCGGCACGCGCGAGTGGCCGGCGATGTTCGGGTCGCGCGGCGTGCGCGGGCCTTCCTTCTCCCAGAAGACCACCGCGAACTCGTCGCCGCTGATGCGCGCCACCAAGTCGTGATCGCGCACGCACTTCTTCATCAGTGCCGCGCTCTGCCGGAGGATGTCATCGCCAACGCCGTGGCCGTAGGTGTCGTTGTACTTCTTGAAGTTGTCGATATCGAACAACAGCAGCGTGACCGGGAAGCGCCGCAGGCGCGCCTTGTCGAGGATGCTGCGGAGGAAATGCCCGAAGTAGCGCCCGTTGTACAGGCCGGTGAGTTCGTCGGTGATCGCGAGTTTCTGAAGTCGGGCGTGACGCTCTTCTAGCAGCGCCACCTTGCCGGCCAGTGCGGCGAGTTGCGCGAGCAGGTGACGATCGTGCGGCGTGGTGTCGAGCGGCGCGCGTTCGAGCACCAGATGCCCGACGATGCGGGATTCATTGCGGATCGGATGCGCCAGCACGTCCGGCGAAACGTCGCCGCGGACGAAGCTGAGCGGGAAGCGCTTGCCGAGCCGGGCGCGCAGTTCGCGGACGCTGGTCTGCAAGCTCAGATTCGGCGCCGAGAGCAGCGCATCGAGCATCACCTCCGCGAGCGGCGCGGCCGCGACGGGGGCGTCGCTCGGTTGCGTCGGCGCAGGCTCGATTGTCGGCTCCGTCAGGAGTTCGGTCGGCGCGATCGGTGAACTGACCGGCGACTCGGCCGACAGGATCTGCCGGATCTCGTGCGGGTCGGCCGGCGTGAGGAAGTAGTCGTCGCAGCCGAACTCGAGCATCTTGCGGCTGAGCGGTTCGAGTGTGGAATGGCCGAACAGGACAAGGCGTGCCGGTCCTGCGAGTTCGCGCAGCGTGCGGACAGCCGGTTCGGGGCGGCGCTCGATCGGTTCAACCGAGGTCAGCACCGCGCCGAACGATTTTTGATGCAGCTCCGCGATGCCATCGAACACGGTGGCCGCGCGCGTGATGTTCGCGCCCGGCACGGCCGACGCGAGGGCGTCGTGCACCTGCCGGTCACGATCGGCGATCAGGAGAATGTTGTCGGCGGCAACCATTCGACCTCTCAGGACTCACTCTCGCTAGCGGAACTGGGCCACGTGCCGGAGTCGGCGAGCAGGGCACGGAGTTCGTCGGCGCTCAGGATCGGTTCGGATTCATCCGGGATTTCGTCAGGTTCGTGCGCCCGCTCGTCGGTCGTCAGCGCTTCGACGATGCCCGTTCGCTCGGTATTGGCTTGCGTGGCGGCGAGGGACGAGAGCTTGGCGAGTTCGGACGTGGTCGGCTCGTCGTCGCTGAAGGCGTGCAGGCCCTCTTCGCTGAGCAGGCCCGACGCACCAAGCCGCATCGCTTCCGCCAGCGCCGCCTGCCGGCCATCCGTATGTGCGAGCCACACGCTGACGTGGGGCAGCTTCGCGCGGATCGTTTTGATGACGGTGAGTTCCTCGCGATACAGCCCGTGCAGGCTGAGCACCACCGCGCGATAGACGAGCGGCTTCGCGAGCAGTTCGACGAGGGCGGCGTACGGCTCGTCCACCGACAGCGAATCGAAGTTCTCGCGATGCAGCATGGCCTGGAGCGCGGGCTGCGCAGTGGGGGCTGCGACGATCAGCGCAAAGGCGGTCGGTCGAACGGGCGAGGATGGGAGCCCCTCCGGGTCCACGGCCGGAAGTATATCCCAATTCGGACGTTCTGCGCGGAAGATCGCCGGGGCGAGTTATCGGCCCCTTGGCAGGGCAACTGTAAGCGAACTCGGAAAGATTCCCGCACAACAGCACTTCGCGCAACCCTGCGTCCCGTTGCCACGTGCGGCAAGGTACCAGCATCATCGGACATTCCTGTCCTTGACACGCAATCGGGGGTTCCCTAGGTTCGGGGTGAACGGCTTCGCTCGGGCGCATTTCACGGGCGCGACGACGGTCGTTCAGAAGAATAGACCCCGCCGCCATAACCAAAAATTGTGGCGTCCAGCGAATAGAGGATGGATATGGCCAAGATCAAGATCGGTATCAACGGTTTCGGACGCATTGGTCGTCTGGTGTTCCAGGCGCTGTGTGACCAGGGCCTGCTCGGCAAGGAAGTGGACGTGGTCGCGGTCGTCGACATCAGCACCGACGCGGACTACTTCGCTTACCAGATCAAGTACGACTCGGTGCACGGCCGCTTCAAGCACAAGGTCGAGACGAAGAAGAGCAAGGCCGACCTCGCCGAGGCGGATGTGCTCGTCGTCAACGGCAACGAAGTCAAGTGCGTGATGGCCACCAAGGAACCGAAGGACCTGCCGTGGAAGGCGCTCGGCGTCGACTACGTGATTGAGAGCACCGGCCTCTTCACCGACAGCGAAAAGGCCAAGGGCCACCTCGCCGCCGGCGCGTCGAAGGTCATCATCTCGGCCCCCGGTAAGGGCGAAGTTAAGACGCTGGTCATGGGCGTCAACCACGAAGAATACGACTCGGCCAAGCACAACATCGTCAGCAACGCCAGCTGCACGACGAACTGCCTCGCCCCGGTCGTGCACGTGCTCATGAAGGAAGGTTTCGGCATTGAGACCGGCCTGATGACCACGATCCACGCCTACACCGCGACGCAGAAGACCGTCGACGGCCCGAGCAAGAAGGACTGGCGCGGCGGTCGCGCCGCGGCCCAGAACATCATCCCGAGCACGACCGGCGCCGCCAAGGCCGTCGGTGAAGTGCTGCCGGCCACGAAGGGCAAGCTCACGGGCATGGCCTTCCGCGTGCCGACGGTGGACGTCAGCGTCGTCGACCTGACCTTCCGCACCACCAAGGACACCAGCATCGAAGAGATCGATGCCGCCCTGAAGAACGCCAGCAACAGCTACCTCAAGGGCTTCCTCGGCGTGACGGACGAAGAACTGGTCAGCACCGACTTCATCCACGACAACCGCAGCAGCATCTACGACAGTCTCGCCACGCTACAGAACAACCTGAAGGGCGAGAAGCGCTTCTTCAAAGTCGTGAGCTGGTACGACAACGAATGGGGCTACAGCAACCGCGTGATCGACCTGCTCAAGCACATGGCCAAGAAGGACGGCAAGGCCTGATCCTTCGGCAACGAGACAGAGGCTCGACGACTCGAAGCTTGAGGTCAGGTGGGCGTGAGTCCGCCGCAGATCGACCGGCGATCGTCGAGCCCCACGAGAAAGCAGAAGGCCGACTCCACCATGGAGTCGGCCTTCTTTATTTCTCTGCTCTATTTCGTGTCTTCATGCTTTGGCGGCTCTTGCTTCGGCTCGTCGCCCGCCAGCGGAATCGGCTCCTGCGAGAACGGCTTGACCTCGGGCGGCACGATCGGCCGAACTTCGACGGGCGTTGGCAACACGTCGCTGACGGGCGGGATCGTCTCGATCGCGGTGGGCGCGGGCGCGATCGGATTCGCCGGCTCGCTCGGCGTCGGCGTTTCGACGGTCTGTCCTTTCACCGTCAATCGCACCGGATGCCCGAACCACGCGTTGCTCGGCGGGCGCGGCTCGGTTGCATATTTCCGTTCCAGCACCCGCGCGGCCTCCACGCTGTCGGACTCGAATGGCGCCCACCCATTGGCGACGTCGGGGAAGTCGGTCTTGCAGTTCTCGCACTTCAGATCGCTCTGGAAGCGAATCGGACACCAGAAGCTCTCGATGTTGCGCAGCATCTCGCTGCCCAAGGACCAGACGCCGGTCATCCAATCGCAGTACAGGCACCAGATGCGGTCGTGTCCGACCAGCCCCGTGAACTTGTGCCGGCTGACGTTCACCCAGTCGGCCGCGCGATACCGCGGCAGCTTCACGATCCAGATCAGCGGCGGATACACGATCAGTTCCGCCATCCGCACGATCCAGAACACTGGCACCGCCCACGACGTCACGAACAGCGCCAGCCAGTTATTGAACGGTCCCACGACGGCGTTGTTCACCTTCACGATGCGCGGCTTGTCCTGCGCCTCGGGATGCCCCATCTCGTGCGCCCAGATCCAGACGTACAGCGTGCCGTACATCCCGGCGATGCCCCCGAGCAACCCCGCCCAGCCATGCCAGAGACCGCCGACGAACAGCGGCAGCACGGTGAAAATGGTGATGAGCACATCCAGCCCCGGCGCGCGGCAAAGCCAGTCGCCAATCGCCCGGCCGGTGGAATTCAGTTTCGGCAACCCATGCAGCAAGGCCGCGAGGAAGAGCAGGGCGACCGTCGTGCCGAGTGCGAAGAACAGCAGCGTGAGGATGAACCACATCGCGGCCGAGTGTAGCCGAGGGCGGCGAGGATTGCCGCTGAACAGAATGGCCGTGGTCGATTCTGATAGAACTTGGACGACGAGCCAATCTTTGTGAGCATTCGCGGCCACGGCGTGTCGAAGGCTCCGCAGACGACGACACGCCATGGGTGCTTCCTCGGTTTCTTAAGATGCAGTTCGATCCCACTGCCTTCAAGGGGAGGTTAAGAACGACATGATTGGACAGAGCAAGACGCCGAAGCATCAACCGCCCATTTCGCGATCGTATCCACCCCGTCTGTCGTGATATCGTGATACCACTGATGACGTGAGAAGTGTGGGTAGCTCGGTAATCCCCGGAGGCTGGTCCAGGGAAGTCAGCCCATTCATTGAGGGCACCATTCGGGCACGCTGAAACCGCTTCCTCGGAGTCAAGCTTCAATGGCAGGCCATCCTCCCAACTCGGATACGCCAGCGCCACAATCGCGTCGTAGTGCGGCTCTTGCAGGGATAGGCATCTTTCTGGCGCTTGGTCTTGCGGTGCTGGCTTTCATCTCCTACCGCACGGGCTATTTCGTTTCACGTGGTGTCGGCGATGCGCGTTCGACTAAGCCGGGACAGTTCTATCTGATGGTCAGTTGTGGAAGTCTGTCCGGGGGTTGGCAGTCGACTTTCACTGAGCCGGCTCATTGGCAGGCATATCCAATCAATCCCTATCCGCAGGGGCAGTTCGGCTTCGCCGCGTCCTTTTCCGCCGGAACCAAAATGGTCGCCGTTCCATTATGGCTATTGGCAGCGGTCGCGGCGCTCGGCGGGATCTACTTCGGCCAGCGTGCGAAACGACTGACGACGACTCGGTGTGCCCGGTGCGGCTACGACCTTCGCGCTACGCCAGATCGATGCCCGGAATGCGGGCACCTGCCCTCAGCTCCAAAGACCGGATAAGGCGTCTGCCCAACCATTTTGTTCGCGCATCGTCTGCCTATCACGCGCGTTCAAGCCATCGCCGTCGCCATCCCGTACCCACGTCGCTACCATTCCCGCCATGTCCACCGTTCGCTTCGCCCGGCTGCCGGGCAACTATTTCGTCGCGCCGTCGGCCGTCGTGGTAGGGGATGTCACCATCGCCGAGCACGCCAGCTTCTGGTTCGGCGCGGTCGTGCGCGGCGACGTCGCGCCGGTCGTCATCGGCCAGCGCGTCAACGTGCAGGACAACGCCGTCGTCCACTGCGACAGCGGCGTGCCGAACGTTATCGAAGACGACGTCGTCATTGGCCACGGCGCGATCGTGCACGGCGCGCACATCGGCGCCGGCTCGCTCATCGGCATGGGGGCGACGGTGCTCGGCAAATCGAAAATCGGCAAGGGCTGCCTGATCGCGGCCGGTGCGGTGGTGTCGCCCGGCATGGAGGTGCCCGACGGCCACGTGGTCATGGGCGTGCCCGGCAAGGTCGTCCGGCCTACGCGGGACGAAGAAAAGAAGTACATGGCCTGGCTGGCGTCGCATTACGTGGAACTGGCGACGAAGTACGCCGACGAAGGGTTCCGCGATCTGACGAAGCCATAAGCGATCGGCCTGTCAGACCGCTTTTCCGGCTCCTCTCCTCGCGGCGAACGCCACTGACTGAACTGCGGTGCCCATCTCGGTCGGCGGGGATCGAGGTTGCGTGATTGAGCGCGGTGCTGACGCACGCCCCGCCGATGGGTGAAGGCGGATCGCGTCGGCGCGGACAATCGGTCGCATTTTCGTCGCTTGCTTTGCACTCGCGGTTCACACGTTTGCATCCCCTGATTTCTCCGGCTCGGCAGTCTGGATCGGCCCCATTCGCGCTGCCACGATTACCAGTCCGGAGAACCCCATGCCCGACCCGAAAGCACCGATCACGCTCGGCATCATCATCGGCAACCGCGATTTTTTTCCCGACGTCCTAGTCGGCGAGGCGCGCAAGGACATCACCAAGCTTCTGGAAGCACAGAAGATTAACGCGGTGATGCTCACGCCGCAGGATACGAAGCTGGGCGGCGTGGAGACGCACGCCGACGCACGCAAGTGTGCCGAACTCTTCGCGAAAAACCGTGACAAGATCGACGGCGTGCTGGTCGTTCTCCCCAACTTCGGCGACGAAAAGGGCGTGGCCGACACGCTGAAACTGTCGGCCTTGAAGGTGCCGGTGCTCGTGCAGGGCTACCCGGACGACCTGAACCTGCTCGGCGTCGCCCGACGCCGTGACGCGTTCTGCGGCAAGATCTCTGTCTGCAACAACCTCAAGCAGGCAAACATCCCGTTTACACTGACGACGAAACACGTCGTCCATCCGACCGATCCGACGTTCGCGACCGACCTGGCGAAGTTTGTCTCGGTCTGTCGCGTTGTGCGTGGCCTGCAGGGCGCACGCTTCGGCGCCGTCGGCGCCCGGCCCGGCGCGTTTAACACGGTCCGCTACAGCGAGAAGATCCTCGAACGCTACGGCATCAGCGTGACGACCGTCGACCTGTCGGAAATCCTCGGCAAGGCGGGCAAACTCGGCGCGACCGACACAAAAGTGCAGGCCAAGATCGATGCCATTCGCGACTACGCGCCGGCGAACAACGTGCCCGACGACAAGATCGTCCAGATGGCCCGGCTGGGCGTGGTGCTCGACGACTTCATCGAACTCAACGCCCTCGATTCCACTGCTATTCAATGCTGGACCAGCCTGCAGCAGAACTGGGGCTGCAATGTCTGCACCTGCATGAGCATGATGAGCCAGAAGCTGATGCCCAGCGCGTGCGAAGTGGACATCACCGGCGCACTGTCGATGTATGCACTCTCGCTCGCCAGCACACGACCTAGCGCCCTCGTCGATTGGAACAACAACTACGGCGGCGAAGACGACAAGTGCGTACTGTTCCATTGCGGCAACTGGCCGAAGGATTTCGCACCGGACACGAGGATCGCGAACGCACCGATCCTGGGCAGCACGCTCGGTGTGGAGAACACCTACGGTGCGATGGAAGGCCGTACGCCTGCCGGCCCGCTGAGCTACGCCCGCTTCACCACCGACGACACCGCAGGCGTCATTCGCGGCTACATCGGCGACGGTGTCACCACCGACGACGAACTCAACACCTTCGGCCACCGCGCCGTCGCGCAGATTCCCAACCTGCCGGGCCTGCTGAAGTACGTCTGTGAGAACGGCTTCGAGCACCATGTGGCCGTCAACGCGTCGCGCTCGGCCGCGATCATTGCCGAGGCCTGCGGCAAATATCTCGGCTGGGAGATTCATCAGCACGGCAAGTGAGTATTGAGATGACGAACCACGAACTGGAACTGAACGCCGTGCGCTTGCGGAAGCGAATGCTCCGCCTGATATCGCACGCCGGCGCCGGCCACACGGGTGGCGGGCTGTCGAGCATGGACATCCTCAACGTGCTCTACAATCGCGTGCTGAAAGTCACGCCCGAGTTGGCCAGCGACCCGCAGCGCGACCGCTACGTCCAGAGCAAAGGCCACTGCGTCGAAGCGCTCTACAGCGTGCTGTCGGCGCGTGGCTTCTTCCCCGATTCCGACCTCGACACCGTCTGCCAGTACAAGTCGTACTACGTGGGCCACCCGACGCGCAAGATCAAAGGCGTTGAAATGAACACCGGCGCACTCGGTCACGGCCTGCCGATCTGCATCGGCATGGCACTGGCCGCCAAGCACGATGCGGCGACGTTCCGCGTCTTCACGCTGCTGGGCGACGGAGAGATGGCCGAGGGCAGTAACTGGGAAGCCGCGATGGCGGCCGCCCATTACAAGCTCGACAATCTCGTCGCGATCCTCGACCACAACACGCTTCAGATCACCGGCCACACGCGTGACGTGATGAGCAACGAACCGATCGACGCCAAGTTCCGCGCCTTCGGCTGGGACGTCCGCTCCATCAACGGCCACGACTATGGCCAACTGTCGGATGCGCTCATCACGCCACCGGAAACGGGCAAGCCGCTGTTCGTGATCGCGAACACGGTGAAAGGCAAGGGCGTCAGTTTCATGGAGAACGTGGCGAAGTGGCATCACGGCGTGCCGAGTGACGCCGAACTCGCGACCGCGCTCGCTGAATTGGACGCAATAGAATCGAAGCTGAAAGAAGGTGCGAAATGAGCGCCCCCGCACCATCAATGTTCCCGCCCGCCGCCAAGGCGATGGCCGAGAAACTGGGCCTGAAGATGGGCCGGGCGAATCTGGACGAGTTCGCCGCCACGCTGACCGAACTCGCCCGCGCCGACCGCAACGTGCTGGCCGTCACCAGCGACAGCCGCGGCAGCGGCAAGCTCGCGCCGTATGGGAAGGAACTGCCGAAGCAGATTGTCGAAGTTGGCATCGCCGAGCAGAACCTCGTCGGCATCACGGCTGGTCTGGCGGCGTGCGGCAAGCGCGCGTTCGGCGTGTCGCCGTCGTGCTTCCTCACGGCCCGCTCGCTCGAGCAAATCAAGAACGACATCTGCTACTCCAATGTGCCCGGCGTACTCGTCGGCATCAGCTCGGGCGTTAGCTACGGCGCGCTTGGCAGCACGCATCACTCGCTCCACGACCTCGCGGTGCTGCGCGCGATCCACAACCTGACCATCGTCGTACCGGCTGACAACTTCGAGAGTCGGCATGCGATCACGGCCGCGTACCACGCGAAGACGCCCGTCTTCGTGCGCTTCGGCAAGGCCGCGATGTACGACCTGCACGCGAAAGACGCGTCGTTCGCGCTCGGCAAGTCGATCACGTTGCGCGGGGGCTCGGATGTCGCATTCATCGCGATGGGCGAAACCGTCGTGCATTGCTTGCTGGCCGCCGGCGCGCTGGCCGAGCAGGGCGTGAGTGCCCGCGTGATCAGCATGCACACGATCAAGCCGCTCGATGCGGAAGCCGTGCTGGCCGCGGCGAAGTCGTGCAAGGCAGTCGTGACGGCCGAGGAACATTCGGTCCACGGGGGCCTCGGCGAGGCATGTGCATCCCTGCTGATGCAGGCCGGGGTCAGCGTGCCGTTCTCAATCGCAGCCATTCCGGATGAAGATACGGTGCCCGTGCGCAGGCCGACATCTTCCGGCACTACGGCCTGTCGATGGAAGGTCTGACGCAACGCGCGCTCACGCTTCTGAAAGGACGCTGATGCGTCTCGCGATCGACCAAAGCACCTCCGCCACCAAGGCCATGCTGTTTGATGACGCGGGCAAGCTGCTGGCCAGCAGTTCGCGCGAGCATCGGCAGATCTATCCGCAACCAGCATGGGTGGAGCACGATGCGGCCGAGATCTGGGCGAATGTGTTGACGACTGTGCGCGAAGTAACGCGCGGCCTTGCGGAGGACATCGCATCGCTCAGCATCACGAACCAACGCGAGACGATCGTCGTGTTCGATCGCGCCACCGGCGAGCCGCTGCACAATGCGATGGTCTGGCAGTGCCGGCGCGGCGACGCGATCTGCAACGAACTTCGGACCGCCGGCCATGAACCGGCCATCCGTACCAAGACTGGCCTACGGGTCGACACGTATTTCTCCGCATCGAAGCTGAAGTGGCTGATTCGCGAGCGGCCCGATATCGCCGCGAAGCTGCGCGACGGATCGGCCCTCATCGGCACCATTGACGCGTACCTTGTCTACCGTCTTACGGGCGGCAAGGTGTTCGCCAGTGACCATACCAACGCCAGCCGCACGCTGCTGTACGACGTGTCGAAGCTGCGCTGGGACGACGAACTCTGCTCGCTGTTCGACGTGCCGATGCGAGCACTGCCCGAGGTGCGCGAATGCGTCGGTGAGTTCGGCGCGACGCATGTCGGCGGCGCCTTGCCGCGTTCTGTGTCGATCCGTGGCGTCATGGGCGATTCGCAGGCGGCGCTGTTCGCGCAACGCTGCTTCACAGCCGGCACGGGCAAGGCAACATTCGGCACGGGCACATCTGTGCTCATAAACGCCGGCCACGAGTGGAAGCTGCCCGGCGACGGTGTTGTCGCCGCATTGGCGTGGGTGGTCGGCGGCAAGCCGACATACGCGCTCGAAGGCTTAATCAACTACTCCGCCGCGACGATTGCGTGGCTGAAAGACCAGCTTCAACTGATCGACGACGTATCGAAGGTCGAATCGATCGCGCGATCGGTCCGGGATTCGGCCGGCGTGTTCCTCGTGCCGGCGTTCGCGGGGCTGAGCGCACCGTACTGGAGCAATTCGGCCCGCGCGGCGATCGTCGGAATGTCCGCGCACACGACGCGCGCCCATGTCGTCAGAGCGGCGCTCGAATCGATCGCACTACAGATTCGCGACGTGCTCGATTTGCTCCAGCCATCGGTTGGGACGCCGGTGCAATCCCTCGGCGTCGATGGCGGACCGACGCGCAACGCGTTGCTGATGCAGATGACGGCCGACCTCACGCGGGCGGAATTGCAGGTGGCCGACGTGCCGGAGGCGTCCGCCTGGGGCGCGACGCTGGCGGGAATTGTCGGCGAACGCGGCACCTTCGACTTGGCGATGCTAACGCATGACAGGCCTGCGGCAGTGACGTATCGGCCTCTGATGTCATCGCCTGAAGCCGACACGCTACACATGGCGTGGCGCGCGGCCGTCCAGCGCGTGCTTTGAGAGTTCAGTCGCCCGGGCTAAACGAGTCGGCCCGCGTGTTCGCCCAGTCGCTCAAGGCAATGAAACGCTTGCGCTGCTCGTTCGACAGCATCTCGGCAAAAGCGCTGATGTTGTAGCCGAGCATTTTCCATTCGTCCTGCTGGCGCATCACGTAGAAGCCGCGCAGCAGCGGCTTCTGCGTCTGTGGATTCTTGACCGCGATCAGCACGAGAGCGCAGTCGTCGGACGCTTTGGCGTCGATAACCGCCGGCGCGAGGTTGCGCTCGCGAAACGACCTGCTCATCGCGGCCAGCGCCCGGCGATTGCCTGCCTCGCCCGTCTTGGGCGAGGCGATCGTCATCACCTCGGCGTCGTTCACTCGGCCGTCCACCAGCGCCTGAACGTACAACTCGAAGCGCTCGACAACCGCCGCATCCACCTCATTCGAAAACCGTTCCCGCGCCGGACGTGTTGTCGGCGCGGACGTCGGCGCGGTGGCGGGTTGAGTCGATGCGCCCTCGTCTGCATGTATCGCGGTGACCGCTGCACACGTCAACGCTGTCGCGACCGCGATTGACCTCACGAGTCGCAACGGCGAAGGATGCATGGATGCTCCGTGTTCGAACCCATCGCACGCAGAGGCAAACGTCGGTCACTGTCCGGCTGGTGGCTGCTTGGCGGGAATCGGTCGCAGGTAGACGGCCGCCTGCACGGGCTTGTCCGGCGTCGATCCCTTCGCCGAGAACCGGAACTTCACCTTGCCGCCGTTCTTGTACGTCCACAGATCGCCGAAGTAGTACGGGCGGATTTTGAAAGCGGGGGTTACAGCGTCGATGGTCTCTTCGTTGAAGGGCGTCATGCCCTTGCCTTCATCGTACTGCACATCGAACTCGGCAGCCGGGTCGAGACAGTACACGCCGATGTAGTTGCAGCCCGCGACGAAGGTCAGCGTCTTTTCGATCACCTGGCCGGGCTTGAGTTCGAACTTGTCGTAGGTGGTGGGGTTGTTCTGCTTCAGTGCTTCAATGTCCGGCACGATCGAGCGGGCGCGGTTCAAGTTCTGCATCAGGTTGATGACGATGAACGTGTCGAGGCTCGACAGGCCTACTCGTGCCTTCTCGCTCAGGCTGGCGCGCCAAGCCTTGGCGTACTCTTCGGCCTTGGCGTCGGCCTTGTTGTCGAGCAGGTCTTTCAGCAGCCGCACGTGCTGGCCGAACGCGTATCCGGCGTAGTTGATGCGGCCGGCGCCTTCGACGTTGGCGCTGTCGGCCGCGCAGTGCAGGCCGATGACCTTGCCGTCCTTGTTGATGATCGGGCTGCCGCTGGCGCCGCCGCGCGTCGGGATGCTGTGGTTGAACATCATCGCGTCGTCGCCGTTCGCGGGCCCGTTGGTGGAATCGATGAACCGTGCCACCTTGCCCGCTTGCTGGAACGGAGACGGATGGCTCACATCGACTGCACCGCCGGCCAGACCTTCGAGCGGGAAGCCGACCAGCGCCACGTCAGACTGCGCGGTCATCTTTTTCATGTCCTCGTCGCTCGCGAGCGGGATGGGGTCGGCCTGCTTAGCAACGTCTTCGTCGGCCACCACCAGTAGAGCGACGTCGCATGCGGTGATGTACGGCCGCTCAAGGTCGATCGGCCAGATCTGCTGCTGGATGCCCATGAACTTCGCGTAGCCGGGGTGCATCTTGACGGACTTGATTCGCAGGTCCTTGGCTGATCCGTCTTTCGGCCGGGCGACCATGGTCTGACCCGGCTTGAGGCCCGCGAACTCATCGGCCACGTGACAGTTCGTGGCCAGCATGCCCTTGGCGGCCGACCAAGCCGTGGCGTTGCCTTCAGCGATGATCCGGCCGTCTTCGCCCTTGTGCTGAATCGTGACGAGATACACCTTCGGTTCGACGGCGGCGCACACCTTGCCCCAGTCGACGCCGCCGCCCTGGTTGATGATCGTCGTTTCGTTCTTCTGGACAATTTCCTTCTTCGGGAATAGCCAGATGGTTGCGCCCACCGCGACCGCGAAGAACGCGAGGATGACGCCGACTACGGACAGCGTCCGCTTGCGTTCCTTCGAACGTTCATTGCTCAGCACACCCATCAGTGTGTTCATGCCGATGGATGACTTGCCGGCGAGCTGCCCCTGCGACGCCTTCGACACCGGCCGCGCGGGCGGCGGCGCGGCAACCGCGACGGTGCCCGTCGGGCCTGCGGCCGCCAATGGCGGGGGCGTGCCGACCGCGGGCCGCACCGGCGCGGCGACCGTCGGCGCGATCATTGCGGCGGCGGGGTCGACCATCGTCACCGCGAACTCCGGCCCCGCTTGTCCGAGCGTGACCCGGTCGTGGTTGCCGACGCGGGTCTTCACGGCGATCTTGGCACCGTTCACGAACGTGCCGTTGCTCGAACCGAGGTCCTCGATGAACGTGTCGTTGCCTTCGAGGGTCACACGGGCGTGATGGCCAGAGACGAGCGGGTCGCGGTTGGCGTCGAACTTCACCTGCACGTCGTCGCGCCGCCCGATCAGCACGGCCGGCAGTTCAAATTCGCTCGATTTGCCAGCGAGTGTGCTGTTGCGCAAGTGTCGCAGGACGATCTTCTTCGCCATGAGTGTGTGACCTCGAGAGTGCTGTACGCGTCGGCCGTGGAGATGCCGCAAACCAACTAGGGGCCGGCGCTCTGTGGAAAGTAATCCTGCGTGCGGACGCTGGCAAGCACATCTGCGTCGCCCTATCGCACGTGTGCGCGAGCGTTTGCGCTGTTACAACGGTCGCCATGCGGATCGATGTCGCAGTGTTGCCTAGCCGATTATCGCCAGACCTCCTCGCGGGCCGGAGTGCGGTGGTTTTCGACGTGATCCGCGCGACGTCGACGATCGCGACGGCGTTGTCGAATGGAGCGACGTCAGTTCGAGTCTTCCCGTCACACGAGTCGCTGCTCGAAGCGGCGAGGTCGGACCCGGCCGCGTTGAAGGCGGGCGAAACGAAGTGCCTGCGCGCCCCGGTTTCGACCTTGGCAACAGTCCGCACGAGTACACGCGGCAGCGCGTAGCTGGGCGAATGATCTACCTTTCAACGACGAACGGCACGCGGGCGATTCACGCCTCGTTGACAGCGCGGCGGGTTATGACCGGGTCGCTGCTGAACGCGCATGCCGTGGCGGAAACGCTGCACACGGCCGGTGACGACGTCACGCTGGTCTGCGCTGGCACGCAAGGCGAGGTGGCCGACGAGGATCGGTGCGGGGCGGGCGCGGTGATCGATCGGCTGTTGAGACTGCGCGAGTCGACGCTGTCGGACGAAGCGGCCTCGTGCGTGGCGTTGTTTCGCGCGAACGAGCGAAATCTGCTGCCGTTCCTCTCCACCACAGACGGCGGACGAAACGTCATCGAAGCGGGGCTGAGTGACGACCTTGCGGCGCTGGCCTGCGTTGACGCGCTCGAAATCGTCCCGTTGGCAACCCAAATCGCCGGCGCGGTGATCATTCGCGTGGCGATCGATTGACCCGGCTGACACAAAGCGAGTGAATCCGCGCCGCAACCGGCGCGGTGTGCCTATCGCTCCTACACTCATCCGATGAATCTCACACGACGTCACGCCTGCGAGCCGGTTGTTGTTACCGGTATCGGCGTCGTTAGTCCGAACGGCGTCGGATGCGAGGCGTTCACGAACGCGTTGCTCGCCGGCCGATCGGGTTTGTCGCGTCCGACCTTCGAGGGGCCGTTCGCGGAGCGGCTGAAGCTTCGCACGAGCAGCGTCGGCGCGGTGTGCGACTTCGACCCGTCAGCCGTGATGGACGAAACAGAACTGCGGCGTGTTCCCCGGCTGATTCCGATGGCGCTGGCGGCCAGCCGTGAGGCGATCGCGATGGCTCGGCTGCCGATCGAGTTGCTTGACGATCAGCGGCGAACGGCCGTCGTGCTCGGCACGGGTGGCGGGGGCTTGGCGTTCGTCGAGCAGCAGTACCAGTTGATGTTCGCGGAGAACGGCCGGGCGAGTTTGTTCAGCATCACGGCCGGCACACACGGGAACTTGTCGAGCGAATTGTCGATACAACTCGGCCTGCGCGGGCCGAGCCATGTCGTCAGCACCGGTTGCACCAGCAGCACCGACGCGCTCGGCTACGCGCGGCTGCTCATCCGCTCGGGCCAGGCCGACCGCGTGGTCGTCGGCGGAGCGGATTCGCCGATCGCGCCGGGGATTCTTAGCGCCTTCGAGAAGATGCAGGTCGTGTCGACGCGACGCTGGGACGATCCCCGGCAATCGTCGAGGCCATTCGATGTCGAGCGCGACGGCTTCGTGCTGGGCGAAGGGGCGTGGATGTTCGTGTTGGAGTCGGCCGAGTCCTCGCACGGGCGCAGTGCGACGATTCTCGCGGAACTGGCCGGTTACGGGTCGACCTGTGACGCATATCACCGTGTGCGCATTGCGCCCGATGCAGCCGAGAGCGCGCGGGCGATCCAACTCGCGCTGGCCGATGCGGACGCGACACCTGCGCAACTCGACTACGCGAACCTGCATGGCACGAGCACGGATATGAACGACCGACTGGAGACGGTCGCGCTCAAGGCGGCGTTGGGTGAAACAGTCGCGCGGTCGCTTCCGATGAGCAGCACCAAGAGCATGATCGGTCATCCGCAGGGCGCCTGCGGCGCGGCCGGCGTCGCCGCGACGATCCTGTGCGGCCGGCGCGGCCACGTGCATCCGACTGCGAACCTGACCGACCCGGGCGACGGCTGCGATCTCGACTACGTCCCCGGCGCGGTGCGCGAGCGGCGCGTGTCGGTCGCGCTCTGCAACTGCATCGCGTTTGGCTCGAAGAACAGCGCGATCGTTTTGCGGCTGCCATAGTCGCGTCAGGCCCCTCCGGACGGGGCTCTCGGCAACCGACCGAAGGAGCGATTGTCAACCTGAGCCTACGGTGACCTCGGAGATTCAATATGACCTATTATCCCGCTACCCCGAACTCACCCGCTCCGCTTGGTTCTGCCCCCGTCCGTAGCGGCGCTTCGATCGTTGCGATCCTCTGTGCGATCGCCAGCTTCGCATTCAGCTTCAACGGCCGCGAAGTGTGGGCGCTCTTCGCCGCGTTCATCGCGATCGCGGCCGGCCTGATCGGCGGGGCGAAGAGCCTGTCGCCGCGCGTGTCGGGCGGCATCATCAGCTTGAGCGCAGTGGCGCTCGGTGTGCTCGCGGTATTCGTCGCGCTGATAGCACTGATTGTTTAGCGACATGAATAAGGAGCACGCACGTTTAGCGGCCGCCCGCAGGGCGGTGTGTCAGCGGATGAGCGACTACGGAGCTTTCACCGGCACCAAGACCTCCACTGCACTGGGCAAGACTTCAAACGTGAGTGTCGTCGGCGGCAGCAGATCGCCGTCGACATTAAACGTCAGCGCTGGTTCAGATGCGATCGACAGCGTGCGGCAGCGCCGCAGCTCAACAAGGTCGTGAGAGGTGTAATCTCCCGCGAGAAGTCGCGTGCCAATCGCGGCGTAGTCAAGCATCGTGCCACCGCGCACGATGACGACGTCGAGCAGGCCGTCGTCGATTTGCGCCTGCGGCGCGACCACCGTCCCGCCGGCGGCCGTGCGGGCGTTGGCGACAATCACATTGAGCAACTCGATCTGCTCGATCGGTCCGTCATCGAACCGGACCGTCGCGCGGTAGTGTGCCAGTTCCGGCAGCACCGCGATGGCCGACCGCATGTACGCGAGCGGCCCCCAGAACGACTTAACTTCGCTCGTCGCGGCCTCGTTCACCTGCCCGCTGAACCCGCCGGCCGACACGTTGACGCTGAAGCGCGTTTGTGCCGGCGAGCGGACCTGCACGACGTCGCACGCGATCCGTCGCGCGCTGAGTAAGGAATCAATCGCCTGCGGGCCGTACATCGGCATCCCGAGCGTCCGGGCGAAGTCGTTTCCCGTCCCTAGAGGCAGCACGCCGAGCGCCGGTCGGTCGATCGAAGGCGTGCAGCGCATCAACGCCGATACGACGGCGTTCACGGTGCCGTCACCCCCGCAGGCAATGACCGTGTCGAAGCCGGCATGGCGGGCCGAGTCGACAGCGGCCTCCGTGTCGCGCAGTTCAGCCGTCATCACGATCTGATGACCCGCCAGGGCTTCAATGGTCGTTTGTAGGTCCTCAAACGAAGCGCTTGCCCCCGACCTCTGATTGACGATCCAACGTGCGCGCATGGTAGCACACGGTACGCGGGATCGCGGCGGAGGCTGTAGGTGTTTTCTCGGTCATTCAACGCCCAAAACAAAGCACCCGAAACCGGTTGGTTTCGGGTGCGTTGACCTTGGTTTTATTCTGTCCGCTCACTTGATGAACAGCATCTCCCGATACGTTGGCAGCGGCCAGAGGTCGTCGGCGACTAGGCCTTCGAGTTTGTCGGCGGCTTCACGCGTGGAAACCAACGCGGGGATGATCGTGTCACGGGCTGACTTCGCGTGATCGAAGGGCTCGCCCTCCGCGTGATGGCCCAGCGCCTTCTCCAGCGCGGCGATGCCCTTGTTCAGGTCGGCCACGCCGGCGTTGAGCGACTTCAGAAGCTCAGCGCCCGCGGCTTCGACGCCCGCGGCCTTCGCGGCGGCGACGCCCTGGGCGACTTCGGTGAGGTAGCGCAGCGCGGCCGGCAGGATCTGCGTCTTGGCCATGAACAGCGCCGTCTTGCCCTCGATCTGCACGGCCTTGGTGTAGGCCTCGCTCAGGATGTTGAAGCGGCTCTTGAGTTCGCCTTCCGAGTAGACCTTGTACTTGCTGAACAGGTCGATCGTTTCCTTCTCGACGACCACCGGCAGGGCGTCGACGGTGTTCTTGAGGTTCGGCAGGCCGCGCTTCTCGGCTTCCTTGTGCCATTCCTCGGAGTAGCCGTTGCCGTTGAAGATGACCTTCTTCGACTCCTTGATGATGCCGGGCAGCAGCGCTTGGATCGCGTCGTTCAGGCTCTTGCCCGACTTGATCGACTTCTCCAATTCGGTGCAGATGAAGTCCAGGCTTTCGGCCACGATCGTGTTCAGCACGGTGTTGGCGCCGGCGATGTTCGCCGAGCTACCGACGGCGCGGAACTCGAACTTGTTGCCTGTGAACGCAAACGGACTGGTGCGGTTGCGGTCGCCAGCTTCCTTCGGAAGCTTCGGCAGGACGCTGACGCCGGTCTCGAACAGGCCGCCTTGCTTGCTGCTCTTGGCGCCGCCTTGTTCGATCTGCTCGATGACGTCGTTGAGCTGTTCGCCCAGGAAGATGCTGATGATCGCGGGCGGGGCTTCGTTCGCGCCCAGGCGGTGATCGTTGTGCGCGCTGGCGATGCTGAGGCGCAGGATCTTCGAGTATTTCGCGACCGCGCGGATGACGGCCGTGCAGCAGACGAGGAACTGCGCGTTGTCGTGCGGGTTGTTGCCCGGCTCGAGCAGGTTTTCAGAATCGGTGCCCATCGACCAGTTGTTGTGCTTGCCGCTGCCGTTGATGCCGGCGAACGGCTTCTCGTGGAGGATGCAGACCAAGCCGTACTTGTCGGCGGTCTTGCGGAGGATCTCCATCGTCAGGTTCTGGTGATCGGTGGCGAGGTTGCTGCTCTCGTAGATCGGCGCGATTTCGTACTGGCTCGGCGCGACTTCGTTGTGACGTGTCTTCACCGGGATGCCCAGCTTGAACAGCTCGGCTTCGCAATCGGCCATGTATGCAAGGACGCGCTCCGGGATGCTGCCGAAGTACTGGTCTTCCAGTTCCTGGCCCTTGGGCGGCATGGCGCCGAAGAGCGTGCGGCCGCAGGCGATGAGGTCGGCTCGGCCGTAGTAGAAGTTCTTGTCGATCAGGAAGTACTCCTGCTCCGGCCCGACCGTCGTGACGACGCGCGAGACGTCCTTGCCGAACAGTTTGAGGAGGCGCCGGGCCTGCTCAGACAGCGCGTCCATCGACTTCAGCAGGGGCGTCTTCTTGTCGAGGGCTTCGCCGGTCCAGCTGAGGAACGCGGTCGGAATGACGAGTGTGCTGCCGTTGGGGGCTTCGGCGATGTAGGCGGGCGACGTCGGGTCCCAGGCGGTGTAACCGCGGGCTTCGAAGGTGGCACGCAGGCCGCCCGACGGAAACGACGACGCGTCGGGTTCACCCTTGATGAGTTCCTTGCCGCTGAACTCGGCGATCGCCGAGCCCGTGCCCGTGGGGGCGAGGAAGCTGTCGTGCTTCTCGGCCGTGATGCCGGTCATCGGCTGGAAGATATGCGTATAATGCGTCGCGCCTTTCTCCAGCGCCCAATCCTTCATGGCGCTGGCGACCGAGTCGGCGATGCCCGGATCCAGCGGGGCGCCTTCCTTCACGGTCTTCTGGACGCGCCTTGAACACGTTCTTAGGCAGGCGTTGACGCTGCGTTTCTTCGTTGAAGACGTTGACGCCAAAGAGGTCCTTGATGTGGACGGTCTTGAAATCGACGCGATCCAGCTTGTGCTTGGCGTTGGCGATCGACTTAAGGGCTTCCTGACGAAGATTCGACATGGGCTGGTTTCTCCAAGTGCAAAAGGCGTGCATCTGCCTCGCGGCGCCGCGCGAAAGCGAAGCGGCCATTGTCGAGCGCGGCGGCGATGCTGTCAAAGGGATGATTCGTCGCTACCGAGCGTTTCCAGCAGGCGCGGCGGACTCTTTCATCATTTCGCCGATGAGCTGACCGAGCGCGGGGATGGCGCGTTCCACTTCGGGCGTCCAAAGCAGGCCACAGTTCAGGCGGATGCAGTTGCGGTACTTGCCCGTGGCAGAGAACACCACGCCGGGACAGATCGAGATGCCGCGTTTCATCGCGCGGTCGTGCAGCGCGACGGAGTCGACGGTTTCGGGCAACTCGATCCAGAGCAGGAAGCCCCCCTGCGGACGAGTGATCTTCGTCTCGCGCGGGAAATGCTCAGCCACCAGTTCGCTCATGCGCTCGACTTGCCTTCGGTAGATCGACGTCACCTTGCGGAGGTGCCGCTCGTAGCCGCCCTCATCGAGAAAACGCGCGAGTGCCAGTTGAGGCAACGTAGGCGACGCGATGTTCAGCCACGCCTTGATGCGTGTGACGTTCCTTGACCCACTTGCCGGGGATGCACCAGCCGATGCGCAGGCTCGGGCAGACGGTTTTAGAGACGCCGCCGCAGACCATGACGTGACTCTGCGCGGACGGGCCGTCATCGAAACTGCGACACGATCGCGGCCGCGGCGGCTCGAAGGCCAGGTCGGCGTAGATTTCGTCTTCGATCAGCGGCACATTCGCCCGGCGTGTCATCGCGACGACTTGGCGCGATTTTCCTCCGGCATGATCGAGCCGAGCGGATTGTGACCGGTCGGAATCAGCACGACGGCCTTCACGAGGTTCTGTGAAAGGACGACATCGAGCGCGTCGAGCGATGGGCCGGTGCGCGGGTGAGTCGGGATTTCGATCGCGCAGGCCGAGCAGTTCAAGCGACTGAAGGATGCCCCAGTAGGTGGGCGATTCGATCGCGACGGTGTCGCCCGGCTGCGTGACGGTGCGCAGCGACAGGTGAATCGCCTCAAGCGCGCCGGACGTGATGACGACGTCATCGGGCGCGAGCGTGCACCCCGCGCGCGTGTACCAGCGCGCGACTTGGCGACGCAGCACGGCCATGCCCGCGGGGGGCGGATAGCTGGCCGAAAGCAGCGGCTGCGATCGGCTGATCGAGTTCATCAAGGCGTGAACGGACTTTATCGACCAGTTCGAGACAGCCCCGTTCGACGCACCTAGGCCGATGATGCCGGGCTGGCCGAACTCGGTGAGCAGGAGCAGGCGCAGGTCGCCGACCGTGACGTCGGTAACGGCCTCCGACGGCTGCGACATCGCAGGCTCTTCGACGTCCTCCCGGCGCAGCGCTCGGACGTAGAACCCTGATTGAGGCCGAGCTTGGAGTCGGCCCTGTCGTTCGAGGAATTCGTACGCCGAGACGACGGTCGAGATCGACACTTTCATCTGCTCGGCCAGCGCCCGGACCGACGGCGCACGGCTTCCGACGGCCAGTGTGCCGCTGTCGATCATCGCGACGATGCGATTCGCAACTTCTTCGTAGAGTGGGTGTTGCAGCTTCTTTGGCATGTCGTCGCTCCGCTTCATCAGTACAGTTGTGGTCCGCAAAAGGCAATACAGTTGATCGTGGTAAGAACTGTGTCGGTCACAATTCAGTACAGATTGAACTGTACTTGGATGAGGTGCAATGCCAATATATCTACAGAGGAAAAACGCGTCACAAACCACGCCAAACGAAGGTGTTCTTCGTGGCCAGCGGAAGGAAGCGACGCAATAGAATGACAGGAGTACAGGTCATGGCCCAACAGGAAACCAAACTCAACCGTTTCGCGGGTCCGGCTCTGATCCAGGAACTGGATCACAACGCGAACATTCCGCAGGTCGACAATCAGAACGAGCAGGGCGGCCGGCAGCAGGATCAGCGCCAGGCGAAGAACCGCCAACAGGGTGCGAAGCGCGACTTCAACTACCAGAACCCGCGTCAGTACTCGTAAACAGCGCATCGCTTTGGATCCCGCAGAACTGCGGTATTGAAGCGATCAACGCAGAACGGCCACGCCGGCGAAATGCCTGCGTGGCCGTTCTTGTTGAGTCACGACGCTCGAATTACTTCGGCAGCGGGACGCTGGCGATGGTCTCGAGGATTCGGCTGGCGATCTGATACGGGTCGCCCTGCGAGTTCGGGCGGCGATCTTCCAGGTAGCCCTTGTAGCCGTTCTTGGGGAAGCTGTTCGGCACGCGGACCGACGCGCCACGGTTGGCGACGCCGTAGCTGAACTTGTTCCACGGGGCCGTCTCGTGCTTGCCGGTCAGACGCTTGTCGTTGTCCGGGCCGTACACGTCGATGTGGGCCATCAGGTTCTTCTCGAACGCGGCCATGAGGTCCTTGAAGTACTTCTCGCCGCCCGTCTCACGCATGAACTTCGTGGAGAAGTTCGTGTGCATGCCGGAGCCGTTCCAGTCGGTGTCGCCGAGCGGCTTGCAGTGCCAGTTGATATCGACTTCGTACTTCTCGCAGAGGCGGGTGAGCAGGTAGCGGGCGACCCACATCTGGTCGGCGGCGGTCTTGGACCCCTTGCCGAAGATCTGGAATTCCCACTGGCCCTTGGCGACTTCGGCGTTGATGCCTTCGTGGTTAATGCCGCACTCGAGGCACAGGTCGAGGTGCTTGCGGGTGATTTCGCGGGCGACGCTGGTCATCAGACCGTAGCCGACGCCGCAGTAGTAGCGGCCTTGGCCTTCGGCCGGGAAGCCTTCCGACGGGAAGCCGAGCGGCTGGCCGTTCTTGTAGAGGAAGTATTCCTGCTCGAAGCCGAACCAGGTGTCGGCGTCGTCGAGGATCGTCGCGCGGGCGTTGCTGACGTGCGGCGTGCCGTCGGCGTTCAGGACTTCGTTCAGAACGATCACGCCGTTCTTCACTTCCGGATCGGGGTAGCAGGCGACCGGCTTGAGCACGCAGTCGGAGTTGTGACCTTCGGCCTGCTGCGTCGAGCTGCCGTCGAAGCCCCACAGCGGGAGCTTGTCCAGCGTGGGGAAGCTGTCAAAGTCCTTGACGAGCGTCTTGCCACGGATGTTCGGCGTGGGCTTGTAACCGTCGAGCCAGATGTACTCCAGTTTGTACTTAGCCATGTGCTACGCGACTCCTCGATGAGCAACGCGACCCGAAGGTGCGCTGCCGTGATGATCCGGTCTCATTTCCGCCTCGGATCCGGGAACGTGAACTGCTGAATCGCTCCATCGAGCCGACTCGCCTTCACGTCGAATCTCTGTTCGGACAACCCGCCTCAGGACCGGTGTTCCCGGCGGGCATTGAAGGTCAAGCAAAAGCCGTGCAAGTGCGAAAAAAGGTGTTCGGGCATTCCCTGATGCTCGACGTTTAGGCAAATGGCCCTATACCTCGCTTCAACGCCTAATCTGTCGCGGTGGACGGGTGGATTTGGGGTTCCAGTCACGCAACTACAATGTGCACCGAATCCTGTAACCGCTTGATCTGCGCGCGAAAAGGTCGCCCGAACAAGCGCGTGGAGTCCGGGCGACCCTTTGAGTTCTTCTAGAATTGTGTCAGTCGGTCACTTCGACTTGGCGATGCCGAGGAAGCTGTCGGCCTTGAGGGCCGCGCCACCGATCAGGCCGCCGTCGATGTCGGCTTGGCTGAGCAGGCCCTTGGCGTTGTCGGGCTTCATGCTGCCACCGTATTGGATCGTGACCGCGTCGGCGAACGCCTTGCCGTAGGTCTTGGCCAGTTCGCCGCGGATGAACGCGTGGACTTCCTGAGCCTGCGCATCCGTCGCGACGCGGCCGGTGCCGATCGCCCACACGGGCTCGTATGCGATCACGAGCTTGCTGGCGTCCTTCAGGTCCTTGGGCAGTTCGTTGAGCTGTTCGCGGACCACGTCGAGCGTCTTGCCGGCGTCGCGCTGTTCCAGCTTCTCGCCGACGCAGTGGACGAGGATCAGTCCGGCGTTCAGCACGGCGGCGGCTTTCTTGCCGACGATCGCGGGCGTCTCGCCGATCACGTGCCGGCGTTCGGAGTGGCCGGTCAGGACGAACTGCACGCCGAAGTCTTTCAGCATGGCGATGCTGACTTCGCCGGTGAAGGCGCCGTCGTTTTCGAAGTAGACGTCCTGTGCGCCCAGCAGCACGCCCGAGCCGGCGATCGCCTTGCTGACGACGCAGAGGTAGGGGAACGGCGGCGCGACGCCGAGCGTGACGCCCTTGACGTCCTTCGCACCGGCGGCGACCGCTTCGGCCAGCGCCTTCGCGCTGGCCTTGTTCGTGTTCATCTTCCAGTTTCCGGCAACGAATGTGGTTCGCATAGTGAGGGCAAGTGTAGGGAAAAGAAGCTCCCGATGCGATGCGGCCACGCGTCGCATGCGGCAATCGCGTGACGAACGTGTCGAAGTCGGAAGTGGCGTCCGACACATCCTTTGCCCAATCCTCGCCCGCATTCGAGGTTTGCATCGTGCGCACGACGCGCTGGTTTGACGCACAGGTGGACGACTCGTACCACTCACACCGTCGTGCAAGGCGAACGACTCAATCACAAGGGAAACTCGATGCGCATCCGAACCTCTATGGCCGCACTGATTTTCGCGGCTTCGTCCGTCACCACCTTTGCTGCCGACGCCTTGCGCGACGGTTTCGACGCACCGCCCGCCGAGGCGATGCCGCGCACGTGGTGGCACTGGGTGAGCGGGAATGTCTCGAAGGAAGGCATCACGCTCGACCTGGAAGCGATGAAACGCGTCGGCATCGCCGAGGCGCAGGTGTTCAACGTGAATCAAGGTCCCGAGGGTTCGGTGCGGACGCTCAGCTCCCAGTGGAACGAACTGACGAAATTCGCGATCCAGGAGGCCGATCGGCTCGGCATCGAACTGGCCTTCGAAAACTGTGCCGGCTGGAGCACGTCCGGCGGGCCGTGGGTGAAGCCCGAGCAGTCGATGCAGTTCGTCTACTGGAGCATCACGAGCGTGGCCGGCGGGAAGGACGTCGACATTACTTTGCCGAAGGGCAAGGACGCGCCGGAGTATCGCGACATCGCCGTGCTGGCGTTCCCGACTCCGCGTGGCGACGGGGCCGAGGCTGCGCCCAAGGTGTCGGCGTCGGAAGGCGTGCTCGATGCCGGCAAACTGATGGACGGTGACACGAAAACCGAAGCGATGCTGGCCTGGCCCGCGCAGGCCAAGTCCGCGTACGTGCAATTCGACTTCGCTGAGCCGACGACGCGCGGCAGCCTGTCGATCCGCTTCGACAAGTACGCCGACCGCCCGAAGGGGGAGGTTCTGTCGAGCGACGACGGCACGACGTTCAAGCCGCTCGCGCGATTCGAAGGAGACGGCACGATCGTCTTCGCGCCGGTAACCACAAGGCATCTTCGCGTCGTCATCGATCGGCCACGCGACAAGACGGAAGGTGTGAAACTCGCCGAGCTTTCCTGGGACGGTGCGCGCCTCGCGAACGCTCGCGCGAAGGCGGGATTCCATGCGGATGTCGCGAGTCGAATCAGCACCCCATGGAACGTGCCGGCCGAGATGGGCATCGCTTCCGATCGGCTGGTTGATGTGACCTCGAAGCTCACGCCGGATGGCAAATTGAAGTGGTCCGCGCCGGCCGGCGATTGGACCATCCTCCGCATCGGCCACGCGAGCAACGGCAAGAAGAATCACCCATCCGTGCCTGAAGCCACCGGCCTCGAAGTGGACAAGCTCAGCGCCGACGCCGTCGCGTCGCACTTCAACAACGGCTTCATGGGCCAAGTGCTGAACGACGCCGGCCCGCTCGCGGGCAAGTCACTGAAGTACGTGCTGTGCGACAGTTGGGAGGCGGGCTCGTTGAACTGGACGCCGGTCATGCGCGAGGCGTTCATGAAGCGCTTCGGCTACGACCCGATTCCGTGGCTGCCCACGCTGACGGGCCGCGTGGTCGGCAGCGTCGATCAGAGCGAACGGTTCCTGTGGGACTTCCGTCGCCTGATCGCCGACATGACGGCCGACAATCACTTCGGCACGCTTCAGAAACTCTCGCGCGAGCACGGGCTACAGTTCTATGCGGAAGCGCCCGGTATCGGCATGCCGTGTGTCGCCGACGAATTGCAGTGCAAGGCGCGCACGGACATCCCCATGGGCGAATTCTGGCTGCACGGCACCGGCAGCGCTGACGTGAAAGAGGCCGCGTCTGCGGCGCACATCAACGGCAAGCGCTGGGTGGCGGCCGAGTCATTTACGTCGGGGCAGAACGAGGCGGGTTGGAAGAAAGACCCGTACAGCGTCAAGGCGCTAGGCGACAAGCATTTCGCGCTCGGGCTGAATCGCATCGTCTTCCATCGCTATGCGCACCAATCTTTCGTCGATCGCGCGCCCGGTGTCACGATGGGGCCGTGGGGGTTGAACTTCGAACGCACGCAGACGTGGTGGGAACCCGGTGCGGCTTGGATGAAGTACATTGCCCGTTGCCAGTGGCTGCTCTCGCAGGGCGAGGCCGTGAGCGATGTGCTGTTCTTCTACGGTGAATGGGCCCCGAACACGCTGCCCGATCGCGCTGAGCTGAAGCCGACCATCCCTGCCGGTTACGACTATGACGGCTGCGACTACGAAACGCTCACCAAGGCGACCGTGAAGGACGGTAACGTGGTGCTGCTCAGCGGCGCAAGCTATCGCGTGCTGGCGCTGGCCGAGTCCGACAGCATGACGCCGCAGACGCTGGCGGTGGTCGATAAGCTCGTGCGGGCTGGCGCGACGATTGTCGGCGTGAAGCCGACGAAATCGCCCAGCTTGGCAGGCTATCCGAAAGCCGATGACGAAGTGAAGCGGCTGGCCGACGCGCTGTGGAGTCGGGCCGTCGGCACGGGCCGCGTCTATGACGGGCTCGATGTCGCGCCGGCGCTGAAGGCGATGGGTCTGTCGCCGGACTTCTCGCCGCAGGCGAATGCGCGCGTGCGCGTCATGGCCGCGCATCGTCGGGTGGGATCGGACGATGTCTACTTCGTCTCCAACCAGCAGTATCAGGCCGTGAACGTGGCCTGTTCGTTCCGTGTGAGCGGGAAGCGTCCGGAACTGTGGCACCCGGATACTGGCGTTGTTGAGCAGGCGCCGGTGTATCAGGAGGACAAGGGCATCACGACGATCCCGCTCTACCTCACGCCGGCCGGTTCGACGTTCGTGGTCTTCCGCGATGCGCCGCGTCCGAACGATTGGGTGACGGCCCTGCGCGTGCCTCAGGCCGACACGGCCGCCGCGCCGACGGTGCAGATCGTCAAGGCCGTCTACCAGCCCGTCGACGGCTCGGCGGGCAAGGACGTCACCGATCGCATTAACCAGGCGTGGACGAGCGATCCGGGTCCGATGCAGGTCACGAATGGTGTGCTGGGCGGCGATCCGAAGTTCGGCGTCGAGAAAGAACTCGTCGTCGACTACGTCGTGGATGGCAAGCCGGTTCACGTCGCGGTGGGCGAGGGCGAGGAACTGACCCTGCCCGGCATGCCCGGCGCGCCGTCGCCGGTCGTTGAGCTGCGCCGTGATGCCGACGGCAAGCTCAAGCTGCGGGCGTGGACGGCGGGCGACGTCGGGTTGACGTTCGCCTCGGGCAAGACGTGGCAGCACACCGTCGCGTCGGCGGCGCCAACTACCACGGTCGAAGGCGCGTGGGATGTCCGCTTCCCGCCGGGCCGCGGAGCGCCGGAGTCGGCGAAGTTCGACTCACTCGTCTCGTGGACGGCCAGTTCTGACGGGGGCGTCAAGTACTTTTCCGGCACAGCGACCTACCACAAGACGATCACGATTCCGGCTGCAATGGTCGGCGAGGGGAAAGTGGTCGAACTGAACCTGGGCGACGTCAAGAACCTCGCCGAGGTGACGCTTAACGGCCAGAACCTTGGCGTGCTCTGGAAGCCGCCGTTCAAGTGCGACATCAGCAGTGTCGTTCGCGCGGGCGACAACGATCTTGAAGTGAAGGTCACGAACCTTTGGCCCAACCGCCTGATCGGCGACCTGAAGCTGCCTGAGGCGCAGCGCACGACATGGACTACGTTCAATCCGTATAAGGCCAGCTCGCCGTTGCTGCCTTCGGGGCTGCTCGGGCCGGTGACGGTTCGATCGACGGACGAAATCGCCGTCGAAGTGAAGTGAATCAGGCTTCGGATTCGGCCGTCGTCGATTCGCTGACGGGCACGATCTCGATGCGCATGCGCACGACGCGCGTCGGCTCGACTTCCAGCACGGTGTATTTCGCGTTGCCGGCCGTGAACTCGGTGCCGCGGTCGGGAATTTGGCCCAGCGTCGACGTCACGAAGCCGGCCAGCGTGGAGTAGTCGCCGTCTTCGGGGATGGCTGTTCCGAACAGGCGGTTGAGTTCGTCGATCTCGATGCGCGCGTCGGCCTCGGCGGTTGTCTCGCTGACCTTCTTGAACATTTGCGGCTCGGTCGGCTCGTATTCGTCG
The DNA here is from genome assembly GCA_047600945.1 of Tepidisphaeraceae bacterium. Lineage (GTDB taxonomy): Bacteria > Planctomycetota > Phycisphaerae > Tepidisphaerales > Tepidisphaeraceae > JASGKC01. The sequence goes on from JASGKC010000001.1 coordinate 2,413,209, forward strand.
GAGATGTCGCCGACAAGTTCTTCCAGCGCATCCTCAATCGTGATCAGGCCGGCCGTGCCGCCGTGTTCGTCGACCACCACCGCGATGTGCACCTTTTGCAGACGAAAGTCATTCAGCAAATCGCGCAGCGGCTTGCTCGGCGGCACGTAGAGCGGTGTGCGCAGCATCGACCGCAGATCGAACTGCGCGTGAGGCTGATCCCACAGGTTCAGCAGATCGCGGGCGTAGACCATCCCGATGATGCGATCGAGCGAGTCGCCCTCATAGACCGGCACGCGCGAGTGGCCCGAGTCGTGAATCGTCTTGCGCACGGTGGCTAGGTCGGCGTCGATCGGCAGGGAGACGATGTCCTGCCGGGCGGTCATGGCAGACTCGGTGGTGCGGTCTTCGAACGAAATGACGCGCTCGATGAGCTGCTTCTGCCGCTCGTCGACAACGCCGGCGGCCTTGCCTTCTTCTACGGCGTCGATGATCTGCTCGGTCACTTCCTGCTGAAGATGCTCCTTCTCCTGCGGATGGTCCGGCTGCGGCGCGGCGCGGCCGATCAGCTTTTCGGTGTTGTGCACGAAGTTCGCCGCGGGTGCGAGGATGATCCACAGCCAGTGCAGCGATCGCACGAACCGCGCAATGATGGGCTCGCCGAAGTTCACCGCCAGCCCGTAGGGCACCGCCAGCGAGAAGACGAGCAATACCAACAACGACGCCGCCAGCGCCAGCGCGTACTTGGCAAACGGTCCGTAAGGCCCTTGATCGAGGATGGCCACGAAGCTGACGACCACGCAGAGGTTGCAGATGAGACGGGCGGTGGCCGTCATGAACGTGAGGTCGTCGGCGTGCTCGACCGTTTCGTCGAAGTAGCTTGCTCGATTTCGTTTCGCGAGTGCTTGTTCGAGCCGGCTGCGCGAGAAGTCGCGAAGTGCGTAGTTCAGGGTCGTGAACAGCAGCGACAGCAGCGTGAAGAGAAGACAGATGGCGGCGGCAGTAAGCGGCATGGCAACGAGCCCGAAGCATAGTCGAAACGGGACGCGGTTCTATAGCGGAACGTCAGAGGGCGCCGTCGAAACGGATGGGGCCTTTCGGCAGACGCTCCAGTTCAAACCGGCCGATGAGCGTGCGGGCCGTGGTGCAATCGGCCGGCGGATCGATCCCGCACCAGCCGGCCAGCAGCGTCAGGATGCGGGCCGCCGGCACGCCGGCATCGCGGTAGGCCCGCAGGCGCGTGTCGCCGTGGCGCTTCGCCAGGCGTCGTCCGTCCGGACCGGTGACCAGCGGCACATGGGTGTACGTCGGTATGCGATCGGCCATGCCTAGTGCTTCGTACAACAGGATCTGTCGCGGCGTGGAGTCGAGCAGGTCATCGCCCCGCACGATGTGGGTGACGCCGGCCGCGGCGTCGTCGATCACGACCGCGAGCTGATACGCGGCTGTGCCATCGTTTTTCAGGATGACGAAGTCGCCGAGCTCGCGGGCGACATCAAACGACGGATGACCGGCGAAGCCGTCGTCGAACCGCACCACGCGATCAGCCGGGACGGCGAAGCGAACCGCCGATTCCCGGCCGCTGATATGCCGAGCTTCGTCCATCGTCCGGAATCGACCGCGACAGGTTCCGGGGTAGATCGCCGATCCGTCTGATGCGTGAGGTGCGCTGGCGGCGAGTTCGACTTCCTTTCGCGAGCAGACGCACGGGTACGCAACGCCGGCGGCGATCAGTCGATCGACGGCCGATCGATAGACACTCGCGCGGCCGGACTGGTACGTCGGACCGTCGTCCCAGTCGAGGCCGAGCCAACGCAGGTCGTCGATCGCCATGTCGGCCGCGCCGGGCTTCACGCGCGGGCCGTCGAGGTCTTCGATGCGCAGCGCCATGCGCCAGCCGCTTTGACTGCGCCAGCAGCCAGTTGATGAGGAAGGTTCGCGCGTTGCCGAGGTGCAATGCGCCGGTGGGCGACGGCGCCAGCCTCGTGACGGCCGGCGAATGTGCGACAGGGTCGATCATGCGTCAGGGCGTCGCCATCGCGCTCGGGTCGTATTGCAGGCTGTCGACGATCTTCCGGAAGAACTCCCGCTCGCGCTTCACCTGCGCTTCGCTCAGGCCGGAGAAGGTAAACTCATACACCTCCGAGTCCTGACCCGGCATCATGACGAACAGCTGAACGCGGATTTTGGTGAACGATCCGATAGGCTCGACAAACTCAACCCCCTGAGCAGGCGAAACCCGCAGGATGCGCGATTCGACGATGGCGGCCGGATGCGTGGCCGGCTTGGAGCTCGGGCCGGCATCCGTGTTGGAAACGAGCAGGGCTACATCCTCGGGCTTCATTCGGCCGGCCTGCGAAAGCAGGATCTCCACTTCACCCTGGGCAGAGTTGCCGTGCACCATGGTCAACATCGCGGTGCCAGCGGTTTCACTGACGATGGTCCAATCGCTCGGAAGTTCGGCAGTGAATGGGATGAACTTCAGCGCGCGACGCTCAAGTTTGGAAACACTCTGCGTGGTCGGTCCGCTGGTAGGGGTAATCTTCAGCAGGTCTTTCTCTTCGGGTTGAACGCGCTGATCGCAACCGGCCATCAGCAGGGCGGCGGTCACCAGTCCGATCGCCGCGGCAAGCGACGTTTGACGGTTGCAGCGGGACCGGGAACGCTCGTCGGCGGAGTGAATGGTTTGGCTCTTCATTCGGCGATTAGCTTCCTTTGTAACGCCGGGCTTGGCAAGTCCGGAGGACCAAGCTTCTCCTCACCGATTGGGCCCGAGGATGCCAGCGTGGCGATGTCGGACTGATCGCTGAACGCCACTGTGGAATCCCCTATTTGCATCCGAGGCCGTGTCCCACTATGGTAACCGCCGAGACAGGCCCCAAAACAAGGAGAAACCATGGCCCGCCCCAGTCTGGAAGGTTTGACGATCGCGAAGCTCGAGAACCTCATCAACACGATCCGAAATAAGAAGACTGATCTGATGAAGGAACGCGAGCGCCTGCTGAAGGACCTTCGCAAGGTCGAAGCCAAGATCGCCCAACTCGACGGCTCGCGCGCGAGTCTGGGCGGCGGTGTGACGGAGGGCCGGGTGCGCAACGCCAAGAGCCTCGTCGCCACGATGGAAGAAGTGCTCGCCAAGGCGGGCGATAAGGGCCTTAGTGTCGGCGACATTGTCGATGCCGTGAAAGCCACCGGCTACCAAACCTCCAGCCCGAACTTCCGTGGCATCGTCAACCAGACGCTCATCAAGGAACGTAAGAAGTTCATGAATGTCGATCGCGGCGTGTATGCCGTGAAAGGCGCGAAGTAAGCAATTCGGTCCGTGACGTTGCGGGGCAGATGAAATCGATCGGCCGATGGTGCGCGAGTTTCGCCACCGTCGGTCGATTCTTTTTGGCGTCAGACCATCGCCGCCTTGCGTTCGTCCGACACGACCAGGCCGTCCTGCATGCGGATGACGCGCTGGCAGCGCGCGCCGACGCCGGGATCGTGCGTCACGAGAATCACCGTTCGTCCACTGGCGACCAGGTCGTCGAAGATCGCGAGGATCGCCTGACCCGTCTTGGTGTCGAGCGCGCCGGTCGGTTCGTCGGCCAGCAGGATGAGCGGGTCGTTGATGAGCGACCGCGCGATGCACACACGCTGCTGCTGGCCGCCCGAAAGCTGCGTGGGCCGGTGGTCGAGGCGTTCGGTCAGGCCCACTTTTTCGGCCAGTTGTCTCGCGCGTTCGCGCCGTTCGTGAGGCGGGATGCCGCGATAGAACATCGGCACTTCCAGGTTCTCGGCGACGGTGAGCTGCTGGATCAGGTTGAAGTTCTGGAACACGAAGCCGATCCGCTGCGAGCGGATTTCGCTCAGGCGATCGTCGTCGAGCCGGCTCACGTCGTCGCCGCCGAGCAGGTATTGGCCGGCGGTGGGGCGGTCGAGGCAGCCGAGGATGTTCATCAGCGTGCTCTTGCCCGAGCCGGACGCGCCCATGATGGCGGTGTATTCGCCCTCGCGGATGTTGATGGTCACACCCGCCAGCGCGGCCACCTCCACGTCGGTGCCGGGCTTGCGATAGATCCGCGTGATGTTCTGCAATTGGGCAACGTCGGCCATGGATGAAGCTCAGTATAGGAAATGCCGCGGACGACGTGAACTGACGGCGTCGCAGTGCCTGCGCAGTCGTCGATTGTTGCCGTGAGGCCCTGTCACTGTTCATACCCGTGGACTTCGATCTTCAGTTGAATGGCAAGTTGGTTCGCACGCCGTCATCGGCTTCATGTCATCGACGCTGTCGAGAGTCTTCGGCATCATGGTCGTGTGACGAGACGCGCGGCAAGGGGTGCGACATGACGCAGGGCGCTGGCGAGGAGCGTCAGCCGTTTCCTGTCGAAGGACCACTGCGATCAGCACGTGCGCGACTCGATCATCACTACCAGTGCGCCCGGCGCTGCGCGGGGGAGGCGAAACGAGCGAAAGTCGATCTTCGAAAATTCAAACGTCGTGTTCGAAGCCTTCGCGTGGCCTGTTATCGGTCGTGATCGCCTTCATAGAGCCTGCCCGCGGGCTGACCGATGGTAAGAACTGTGATAGTCTTCACGCTTCGATTGGTTTGAAAGCGAAATTGGCAGTTCGGGGTGACGAGGAACTTCGACATGGAATACGGCGTGATCATGGCGGGTGGTTCGGGCACGCGGCTTTGGCCGCTCTCGCGCGAGCACCTGCCCAAGCAACTTCTGCCCGTGGTGAAGGGCAAGAGCCTGCTGCGTCTGAGCTTCGACCGTCTGCGCGCGATGCTGCCGGCCGAGCGGATTTTCGTCTGCACGGCGTCGGCGTTCCGCGAGGAGATCTCTGCGCCATTCCCGAGCTTCCGCCGCAGAACCTGCTCGGCGAACCGATGGGCCGCGACACCGCCAACGCCGTCGGCTTTAGCGCGGCCGTGCTACAGAAGATCGATCCCGACGCCGTCTTCGCCATCGTGACGGCCGACCACGTCATCGAACCGATCGACGCGTTCGTCGCCTCGCTCCGCACCGGCTTCGATGTCGTGAAGAAGCACCCCGGCGCGCTCGTCACCTTCGGCATCGTTCCCACCTTTGGCCACACCGGCCTGGGCTACATCGAGCGCGGCGGTGACCTCGATCTGGCCGGCGCATTCAAGGTGAACGCCTTCCATGAAAAACCCGACAAGCCCGCGGCCGACCGTTACGTCGATTCGGGCCGGTTCTACTGGAACAGCGGCATGTTCGTGTGGCGCGCGTCGACCGTGCTCGAACGCCTGCGCGAGTACCTGCCCAAGAGTTACGAAGGCCTGACCAAGATCGCGACCGCGTGGGGCACATCGGGACAGGCCGACGCGGTGAACTCGATCTATCCGACGCTTCAGAAAATCAGCGTCGATTTCGCCATCATGGAACCGGCCAGCAAGTCGCGCGACCCGAACGGGGGCGTGGTGGTCGTCGAGATGCCGATCAAGTGGCTCGACGTCGGCAGCTGGCCTCAATTGAGCGAGACGCTCGACGTCGATGACGCCGGCAACGCGATCGACGCCGAGCACAGCGTGCTGCTCGACTCCGACAACAACATCGTCCTCTGCCGCGAGCCCGGTCATCTGGTCTCCCTGATCGGTGTGAGCGACATGGTCGTCGCGATCACGAAGGACGCGACCATGGTCTGCCCGAAGAACGACGCCCAGCGCGTGAAAGAACTCGTGGCCTTGGTGAAAGAGAAGCTGGGGACGAAGTACATTTGAGTGTTGGAAGAGGATTAGCCACAGAGAACACAGAGGGCACAGAGAGAAGAAGGAAGTGTAGAAATCGTTGCGTGAAGCACACTCTGGCGTCACGAGTCGAGTCGGCGTGAGCCCTTGATGAACGTCCGTGTGTCAGATCACGCATCCTGAGTCTCAAGCGCCCTCTCATCACGCTGTCCACTGTCCTCTTCCCTCTTCCCCCTCTGTGCCCTCCGTGTCCTCCGTGGTTCAATTCGAGTCATGCGTACCCTCGCCATCGATCACGGCCTGAAGCGCATCGGGCTGGCGTTGTCCGATGAGTCGGGCAAGTACGTCAGCCCGCACGACGTGCTGCACGTCCGCGACCCGGCCGACGCGGTCGGGCCGATCGTCGCGCTCGTCCGAAAGGAAGGCGTCCGGCGATTGCTCGTCGGCCTGCCGCTCAACATGGACGGCACGGTCGGCCCGCAAGCCAAAGCCGTTGTCGCTTGGGCGAAAACCCTGCAAGACGCCACCGGCCTTACGCCCGTCTACGTCGACGAGCGCCTCAGCAGCTTCGACGCCGAGCAGACGCTGATCGAGCAGAAGCGGTCGGGCCGAAAGCTCACGCGGCAGCAGAAGAAGGACCGCCTCGACGCCCTCGCGGCGGCCGGGTTCCTCCAGGCGTTTCTCGACGGGCAACTCGCGCCGATCGACACCAGCGACATTCGAGACTAACGCCTAAGCATCGTGCGTCACGGCGGTTCCCCGATTCGTCTCCATTCAGTCGATTCGCAGTTTGAAACCCTCCAGTTGTCGCTTTTCCAGCGGACTTGACGCCTCGAAACGACCCGCAAACGCCTTCCGCGCTTGCAACCGCCCGCCTTTTCCTAGAGGCTAGCCGGACTCTATGCGACACGTGATTTCGGCATTGGTGATGAATGAGCCGGGCGTTCTCGCGAACGTCGCCGGCATGTTTGCGGCCCGCGGGTACAACATCGACTCGCTCGTCGTCGGACGAACCGAAAGCCCCGAGCTTTCCCGCATGACCATCGTCGTCGACGGCGACGACAACACTGTCGAACAAGTACGCAAGCAACTCGCCAAGCTCGTGCCGGTCGTCAAGGTCCGCAACTTCACCGGCAGCGCCTACATCGAACGCGACCTGGCCCTGATCACCATCGGCATCGGCCCCGACAAGCGGTCCGAGGTCATCGAGATCGTCAACCTGTTCCGAGGCAAGGTCGTCGACATCAGCCGTGAGTCGATCATGGTCGAACTCTCGGGCAAGGAAGAGAAGCTCGAAGCGTTCACCGAACTCGTGCGCGGCTATGGCATCAAGGAGATGGCCCGCACCGGCGTGATCGCGATGGCCCGCGGCGCTCAACCCGCCCGCGAGGAAGTCGAAGGCACCAAGCCGGGCGGCAAACGCGTCCGCAGCCTCGGCGCCGGCCCGGCCCAGGCGCTGCCGCCGTCGTAACGCGGACTGTCTGTTCCAACCTCAAACCTTCACAGCCGCACGACGCACACGCGTCGTGCGGTTCTTCATTCTACAGATGCATCTACCGAGTCACCGTAGCGGTGTTGCGCCGCTCTCGTAGCAAATTTGCGCACCGGTGCATACCCGTTGCGACGTCGTGAAATCGCACAAACCACCGGTGTTGACGCGCTGCGACCAACTGTCGCACGATAAGCTGAGCGCGTTCCCTTAGCCTCGATCGGGGAGGGTAGAGAATCTTATGTGCCTTGCTTCGAGCAGCCTTAGTAGGGGGGCAGTTGAGCATGCGAACACTCGTTGGACTCCAGTCGTTAGAGCGTCGAGCGCTACTGGCCCGGCCGGATTTCCCAGGCTTTGACTTCTATGGGTCGAGCTATCCCGAGAGCGTCGCGGTCGCGGACTTCGATCGGGACGGCCATCTCGACATTGTCACGACCTGTTACGCCGGTCGCTACCTGGTCATCAGCAAAGGCTTCGGCGACGGCACGATGGTGCCGGTGTCCACCGTGCCGTTCGGCTTCGAAGTACGCTTCATAACGACAGCCGACCTGAATGCCGATGGTGCGCCGGACCTGATAGGCGCCGACGCGACGACGGGCAAAGTGCACGTCGCGCTGAATCAGGGCGACGGGACGTTCGCGGCGGCCATTGGCTTGTCCTCGGGAGATGGCGCGAAATTCGTCAGCACAGCCGACATGGATGAAGACGGCAAGCTTGACCTTGTCGTTGCCAACAGCACCGCGAACACGGTCACCCTGTTTGCCGGGAACGGCGATGGCACTTTCAAAACGCCGACGTCTTACTCGGTAGGCACGAGCAAGAATCCCTGCGCGATTGCGCTCGGCGATTTTAACGGCGACGGCAAGCGAGACGTTGCCACCGCCAACGAGATGGGCTGGGACGTGTCGCTTCTGTTCAGAACCGCGACGGGGTTCAGTGCACCGACGACCCTGGCTCTGAATCGACGCGCCGTTCAAATCGCGGCGGCTGACTTCAACGGCGATGGAAGGCTTGACCTCGTGACGGCGAATACGGCCGTCACCACGTCCGTCGCGCTCTTCACGCAGCAGAGCAACGGCACGTTTACCACCGCCAAGAACTACAACACCGCGGGTCCAACCTCGGCTCTCTGTATCGCGTCCTACGACGTCGACCACGATGGCTTGGCCGACGCGGTGGCCGCTGAGAGCGGCGGATACATCTCCGTTCGGCGCGGTCGAAGTGATGGCACGCTCGCCTCGGTTGTCCGCTACGGAACCGGTTACGCCCCGCGCTGGATGGCGCTTGGCGACTTCAACGAGGACGGCGCGATCGATACCGTGACCGTCAGCTATCAGTCCGGCGCAATCAGCATCACGCTTGGCGGGGCCGACGGAAGTTTTCTGGGCAACATCCGGACGGACCTCGGCGCGAAGCCCAACAACATCGAGCTTGGCGACTTTAATCACGACAATCGGCTCGATGTGGTAGCGGTCTCGCAGGAAGCCAACCGCATATCTGTGTTGCTCACGTCAAGCGCCGGCAGACTCGGCACGCCGACGAGCTACACGGTCGGCCAAACACCGATACGCGCCGTCGCTCGCGACTTCAATCACGACGGCGAACTGGACCTGGCCGTGGCGAACTATGCGGGCAAGACGATCTCGCTCTTTGACGGCCACGCAGACGGGACGCTGACTCTCGCCTACACGATCACCCTGAATGCCTCGCCAAGGGACATGATCGCCTATGACGTCAACGGTGATGGCTGGGATGACCTTCTGACCACCAACCCCACGCCCGGGACTGTTTCGATCTTTCAGAACAGTGGGACAGCATCGTCGAAGTTGACTTCATCTTCATTCCGAGCGCCGACAGATGTCGCGGCGGGCGCGGGGCTTGGCGCGTTGATTGCGGGTGATTTCACGGGCGACGGCGCAGTGGATCTGGTCGTGGCCGGCTATGACAGCAAGAGTGTATGCCGCCTACTCGTCGGCACGGACGGCGGATTCGGCGCGCCGATCGTATTCGGCATCGGTGCAGGCGGGTTTGCCGCGGGCGATGTCAATCGCGATGGAAAGCTCGACCTCCTGACATCCACCGGATCATCCTTGGGCGTCTATCTCGGGCTGGCTACAGGGCAGTACTACGCCCAGATCGCTTATTGGACGATGGGTGGCGGCGGCATCAGGTTGGGTGACCTGAATGGCGACGGCATACTCGACGTCGCGATGGCGGCCAGCGCTTTCAGCGGTGTGCACGTGGCCTATGGCCGCGGTGACGGTCGATTCACCGCCAGGACCTCGAACGGCCAGTCTGCCAACCTCAGCACCTTCGCGGCAGGCGAGTTCCCGAGCGACGTTGCGATCGCCGACATCACGGGCGACGGTCGCCCCGATGTCGTGGTCGCGGATGGCGGTTCGTCCGGCACGGTGAGCGTGATGCCGAACTTGGCGATACCAGACACGGTGCCTCCCTACATCCAGCAGGGCTACTTCGATACAGCTGTCAGCGCGCCGACCCTCGCCCTTGACCTCGACGAGCCGGCGGACGCCTTCACGCTGCCTGATGGATGCGTCATCGCAAAGAACCTCAACACCGGCGAGCAGTTCGCCAGCCGCAGTGTCACGATTGACAACAGCGGCCTGCACCTCGTTGCGACCTTCACGCCGAACACGCTTTCCAACGGTCAATACCAGTTCCAATTGGTGAGCAACACGTTACGCGACCTCCATGGCAATAAGCAGTCTGGCGCGTTGACTTGGTCCAATAGGTCAAGTTACGTGTTGGTCGGCGACATCAACCGCGATCGCCAAGTCAACTTCTCCGATCTACTCATCTTGGCATCGAACTACGGACTGAGCGGCCGAACGAACTTGCAGGGCAACATCGATAACTCCGCGGATGGTAGCGTCAACTTCGCCGATCTGCTGATCCTCGCGCGAGCGTATGGCCAAGCCCTGCCCGCGGCGCCGGTCGCCTCGACGATAAAAATGGAGGATGAAGTTGCCGCGGGATCCATTGGCTCCGACATCCTGATGCAGTAATCAGAGATCCGATGCTGAACTCTCATAGAGACTCCACGACGCCCACGCGTCGTGCGGTTCTTCGTTGGCTGGATCATTCGGATGTCCCATGTCTCTGACGAAAAACCCGGCTGGCGCGCCGCCGGCAGGGTCGATCACCGCGGTGGGCACGACCCCAACTCGCGGCCCGGCCTAGCACTGCAAGGCCGATCGGAGTGCTGAAGGGTGGTTTTTAATTCGTGGGACATTGGGCTTTGCACAACGGAAGCAGCCTGCACAACAGGACGGCAGTCTGCACAACGAATCGACTTGTTGCAGACGCAGGCAATCGACGGCATGATTTAGGCCATGGGTGGCGAAGCTGTTCCAATGTCGTTCCGGACCATTGACGATCAGGACGTGTGGGCGTTGTTAGGCGATGCCCACCGGCCCGAAGATTTCCAGCGCGTCGCTATCTTGAAACTTGCCGGTCCATCTGAAATCACAGCTTGGGACGCGGATGGCAGTTGGAGCATCCCGATCTCGGATGAATTGCTTGAAGTGTTCCAACTCCTGAAGAACGCAGCTTCGGGGTACGTGTTGGTTGCCGAGCGTCTCTTTCGGGAGTGCTATCTTGCGCCAGAGCGAGATGCGACTGACTACCTCCAATATCAAAAAGAGCGAACGGACGAGGAATACGGACCAGCCAAGCAGTGACCTACGGCCTGAAGTTCATCCACAGGCATTCGGTTTCACGCTTCTTAGTCTTCCCGCCTGCCGCGTGATTTGCGATGTCGAACTCGGTCCGATACCAACCCTTGTAGATGTCGTCATACAGTCCAGACGGATAGCCGCTCACGATCACATTGCCCTTGCATCGCCCCAGCAGCCGACCTAGTTCACGGTGCTCCTTATCCGTCATCTCTGCATGGTACACGGCGCGATCGACGCGCGTTGAATGGACGTACGGTGGATCGCAATAGATTACTGCGTCCTTATGGTCAAACTTCGGGATTGCGTCGAACGCTGACTGACAGATGATCTGCACCCGCTTCAGCCGGTCTATTACGGCGGGCAGTTGCTCGATCGCCGTCCACCACGCGTTAACGTCACCCGCCATCCCGCCACGAGCACGGCCGGTTGTGCAGCTCCAGCTTTGACCCTTTCCACCGAAAGATTGACGCCATCGAACGAAATCACAGATCGCGCGGTCAAGCTCGCTGGCGTCTTCAGTACAAGCCGCCGCGGAGTCAAATTCGACTTGCGAATACGGCACCAACCGGGCTCTAGCCACGAACGCGTCGCCCTGATTCCTTAGAACTCGAAAAAGCCGGGATATGCGAAGATCGAGATCGTTGTACGTCTCGACTTCGGCTACGGGCTTGTTGAGCAGCACTGAAGCCCCACCGCCGAACGGTTCCAAGTAGATGCGGTGATCCGGGAAGAACCCGATGATTCGGGTCGCCAGATACCGCTTGCCTCCGTGCCATTTCACCGGGGATCGGATCATTTGAGGCCTCGAATTCGAGAAAATCTACCACGTCTTCCAAGATTTTGTCAAGGCGTAACTTGCGGATTCGCAATTCGTTGCGCGAATTGATGAAGTCGTTTTTCGGATTGACGGTAGGCGATGATACTACATACGATACCATCATGCGATGCCAAGGCCTCTCCAATCGGCGTGCGTGCTTGGCCTCCCGATGTCATACAACGACGGCAGGGAGGTCGAGCCGGAGGTTATTCAGGAGATTCTGAAGGCGTTTGATCGCCAGTTCGGAGGCTACACCCCGCTGGGGTACGTCACGGGTAGTTGGTTTGGTCAGGAAGAGGTGTGTTGCGAATCGAAGTAGACGTAGAGCCGGAGCGGGTTCAAGCGCTCAGGGAAGTCGTCTTTGCCATCGGGAAACGGCTCGGCCAGAAAGAAATGTACTTCAACGTGCCTCCACCATCCGTCCAGAACGTCGTGATCGAGAGTGACGATGCGGCAGTCTGAGTAGGGAGACAAACATGGATTATCAAGCCAAGGCAAGCAACGTGGTTGAGATCGCTAAGGGAATCTCGTCCAAGACGAAGTCGTGGATCGAGTATTCACACCAGGTTTTCAACCAGAAGAACGGCGTGATCGCGAAGGCGTTTCGCAAGGACGACGAGCGACAGGCGTTTTACGGATCGAAAGAGTACGACCAGCTTTATGCGATCCAGATGGATCTCATGAAGAAGCATGGACTGTCGAACGCGGTCGCAACCAAGAGCGGTAAGTTCATTGTTCGAGTGCCCAAGACGTTGCACTCGTCGCTGGAGATCGAAGCTAGCCGCGAGGGAGTGAGCCTCAATCAACTAGCGCTCACAAAGCTGGCCGTTCCCTTAGAGCAGGCAACATCACTTTCGCCGCTCCTTATCATCAAAGCGTTTTCAGAGGTTCACGATGGCTTCGCTCCAGACCGAGTCATCTCTGACCCAGTCTTGAATACGCGGTTCCTTCGTCGATGTCGAGCGGCGGGACTGACGCAGAGTGACTACGAACTGAACCACGCGCTTTATGACATTCGGAAAACGAAGTCGAAGGGAACGCTACCGCCAACAACCAAAAAGACTGAGTTCCGCGACTACGATGATTATGTGTTCGCATCGGAAATCGCGGTGCGATACCTGCAACGACAGGAGGGGGCAACGCTGGACTCGATCTTGTGCGATCCTCTGCTGCAATCGAAGTTTGATGAGATCACGAGTCGGCTCGTACCGGGTACGCCAGTCCTGAAGTTGCGGTATGGCGCGCTCAACCTGCGAAAGACCCACCGGCTACGTCCTCAGGATGCTGCCGGGCCGGAATACGATTTGGTGTCAGTAGGACCAGTGATGTCGGTCAATCTTGATGAGATTCCCGAATATCCGGCGGTGTACCTGCTCTACGAGAATGCTCGTCCCGTGTTTGCTGGTGAGACTGACAAGCTGCGTGAACGGATCGACCGTCACCTGAAGGTGTCAGATCGTCGAGGATTACCAAAGTGGCTGGCTGCAACTGAAGGGTGCGACCTGAAGTACGCGGCGCTGCCCTCAGTAACGAAAGATGAGCGCCTCCGATGGCTGCGACAATTCATCAACCGCGAAAAGCCCGTTCTGAATTACCAGAAGGTCGCCTGATGAATTGGGCTCATCTCGCGACCGAAAGCTGTCCAATGCTCAGGAGGGCTTTGAAGGCTGGCTAGACAGCCACGCGTGATAAAGCGAAAGACGCCCGGCGTCATCTTGGAAGGCGACATGCCGGGCGTCTCTAGGTTCTCCGGCCCCGTGGTGTTTCGGCATCACGGGGCCGGCTTCGTTTTGTGCATCGTTATTATTGACGCTTTACATCGTCCGATCCAGCCCTCGCCTCTTTCAAAAGTGCCATGCGCCCCCATGACGACACGTCCAGAGCCATCCCGCCCGCAAAGGCGTCAAGAATGCTTCGCTCTTCTTGAGTAAGCCTGATCCGAAGAACGTTCGTTCTGTTCTCGGCCTTGGGCTTCTTCGGCCTGCCACGGCTTTTGGACATAGGCCACACTGTAGCCACAAAAAATCCGCTGTCAATTCGATTGTCTCGTGGCTATTTTGTGGCTACATTAAATCGCATGGACACCTCGTGGAATCCAGCCATGTACACGCCCGGCGAACCGGTTACTGACGGCATCACGGCTGGCGTTGAAGCCCGTCGACTGCGCGGGATGGAAATTGCTGCACTGGCTAAGATCGAGAAGTGGCGAGACGGCGCGTGGGTCGTACCATCCGTCACCAACCCGCGCCCCACGCGATACACGGTCACGCACCACGGCGATAGCGCCTCCTGCACGTGCGCCGACCACGAGTCACGTCGATGCAAGTGCAAGCACATCTACGCGGTCGAGTATGTCATTAAGCGCCGCCAGAACGCGGACGGATCGTCCACCGTTACCGAATCCCTCACGGTCACGAAGACGCGCAAAACATATTCGCAAAACTGGCCGGCGTACAACGCGGCGCAGCAGAACGAGAAGCGCGAGTTCCAGCGTCTTCTATTCGAGTTGTGCAAGACGCTTCCGACGCCACCGCAGACTGGTCGCGGTCAGCGCCGCCTACCTATGTCCGACGCGGTGTTTGCCGCCGTCTTCAAGGTCTACAGCACGGTGAGTGCTCGCCGATTCACGTCCGACCTTTGCAGCGCGCAGGCGTGCGGATATCTCGACAAGGTGCCGCACTTCAACTCGGTGCTGAACTACCTCGAAACGCCGGAACTGTTCCCAATCCTCACCGACATGATCGAGCGGGCGAGCCTGCCCCTTCGCGCCATCGAGTCCCACTTCGCCGTCGATTCCACCGGCTTCGCGTTCTCCCGGTTCGTCCGCTGGTTCGACATCAAATACAACCGCTTCACGTCCGAACAGCAGTGGGTCTAAGCCCACATCTGCACGGGCGTGAAAACCAACGTCGTGACCGCGATCGAAATCGACGGCAAGGACACGGGCGACGCGCCGATGCTGCCGCCCTTGGTGAAGACCACCGCGAAGAGCTTTGAAATGTACGAAGTCTCGGCCGACAAGGGTTACTCAAGCCGAGACGTTCACGACGCCATCGCCAGCGTAGGCGCGATTCCGTTCGTCGCGTTCAAGGCTGGCGCGACCGGCGGTGTCGGCGGATTGTTCGGGAAGATGTTCCACTTCTTCCAGTACAACCGGGAGGAATTCCTCGCCCACTACCATCGTCGGAGCAACGTCGAATCGACGGTGATGATGATTAAGGCCAAGTTCGGCGACGCGGTGCGCAGCAAGACGGACATCGCCGCAAAGAACGAGGTCTTGTGCAAGGTGCTCTGTCACAACATCTGCTGCCTCATCAGCGCGATCTACGAGCTAGAGCAGTTTTCACTTGGCAGTAGCGCCCTTGCCTCGCGTTTGTTAGCCTCCGCGGCTGACTGACATGGAGGTCCTGCTTGCCGTATCCGCTCGAGTTCCGGATCGCCGTCGCCGCTGACTACGACCTGACCGGCTCGTCGATCGAGACGGCCGACACCTTCGGCGTCAGCGAGTCCTGGGTTCGTCGGCTCATTCAACGCCGACGGGAGACCGGCTCGCTTGAAGTCGCGCCGCCGAAGCGGCCGGACTCCAGCAAGCTCAAAGACGACGACCTCGAACACCTCGCGACACTGATCACGCGGAAGCCGGACATGACGCTGGGCGAATTGGCCGGGGCGTTGAAGTACAAGGCCAGCGTGCCGACGGTCTGGCGGGCGACGCAGAAGCTTGGCCTGCGTCTTAAAAAAAGACGAAGCACGCCAGCGAGCAAGATCGCCCCGACGTGAAGACCGACCGCATGGAGTGGCACGGCCTGCTGGCCGACGTCCCGATCGACGACTTGGTCTTCGTCGATGAGTTCAGCGCCACGACCAACATGACGCGGGCCTGGGCACGCGGGCCGGTGGGCGAACGCGTGGCGTGCAAGGCGCCGCACGGGCACTGGAAAGTCATCAGCACGATCGCGGCGATGACCACGCACGGCATGCTCTGCTGCGGCACCTTCGATGGCGCGACGGACACCGACACGTTCGTGGAGTACGTGGCGGTGCTGGCGCAGCAGCTGCGTCCGGGTCAGGTGGTGGTGCTGGACAACCTCGCGCCGCACTGGTCGCCGCGCGTCGATGAACTGATCGAGGCCGCGGGGGTTACGTGTTGCGTCTTCCGCCGTACTCGCCGGACTTCAATCCGATCGAGATGGCGCTCTCGAAGGTCAAAGCGCTGCTGCGGAAGCTGGAGTCGCGAACGGTCGAAACGTTACAGGCCGGCATCGAGGCGGCGTCGGCTTCAGTGACGGCGCAAGACGCGCTCAACTTCATTCGCCACTGCGGCTATGGACGCGATACGGGCCGATGAAAAACGCTCTAGGGATTGCTGTGACGTTCGGATGCACAACGGAAGACGCGACTGCACAACGAGTCAGCTAGAATCGGTTCCGTTGTGCAAAGCCGACATTGTGGGACATTCGAACCACTCCGTTCGGCCTGGCCTTGCCCACGTTCGGTGGGCGCGGTCTCAGTTGTTTTGAGCCTCGAACGCTTCGGGGCTCAGCTGTCCCAGCGACGAGTGTCGCCGCTTGCGGTTGTACCAGCATTCGATCCACTCGAACACGCTCGCACGGGCCTCGGCCCGCGTGCGGTACCGCGTCCGATGCACCAGCTCCGTCTTCAACGTCGCGAAGAAGCTCTCGGCCACCGCGTTGTCGTAGTGGAGGCTTGGCCTCCACGGCAGTTCCCGCTGCGGCTCATGCTCGCCTGGATGCCGTGGTTGCTCAGCAGCTGGCGATAGAACCCACGCGCGTACTGCGTGCCGCGATCGCTATGATGGATCAACCCCACCCCGGGCTGACGTTGACGGATCGCCATCGTCAGCGCCGCCGCCACGCCCGGCGTTTTCATGTCGTCGCTCATGCCCCAGCCCACCACCTTCCGACTAAAGAGGTGCGGAGGGCAAGCCCTCCGCGTCGATCACCACCGACAGGTACAGCCAGCCTTCTTCGGTGAAGACGCACGTCAGGTCACACGCCCACTTGCGATTCGGCGCCGACGCGTCGTTCGAGCCGGTTGGGCGCGATGGGGTGGTCGTGCGCGCTGTCGGTGGTGCACGGCACGAAGCGTGACTTGCGCTTCGCGGCGATGCCTTCTTCCCGCATGTACAACGCGACGGTGTTGCGACAGACGTCGTGCTGCGTGGCCGCAGTTCAGCGACGATCCGCGGGCTGCCGTAGGTGCAGCGGCTACCCTCGTGAATCGACTCGATGCGTTCGACGAGCACGGCGCGGCGCTGCTGCCGCGCGCCGGGCTCGCGCTTCAGCCACGCGTAGAAGCCGCTGCGGCTGACGTTGAGAACGTCGCACAGGAGCTTCACCGGGAACTCCTTTCGTCGCTCTCGGGGGAAGACGAACCTTTCAGGCTATGGGCGGCGAAGTAAGCGGCAGGCAAAGCCTCCGCGGCCGTCGCTTTTTTTTAAATGTCCTTCTCCATCTCCAGGCGTTTGTTCTGCCGGCGGAGCTCCTTGACCTGCGCCTGCAGGACGGCCGGGTCGTCGCCCAGCACGCCGTCGGGGTCCGGCTCCTGGTAGCCGGCCTTGTGCAGCCAGAGCATCATGGTGCTGTGCGGCATGCCCAACTCCCGCGCCACCTGCGACGGCCTGCGGCCGTCGGTCATGACCAGCTTGACGGCCTGTTCCCTGAACTGACGAGTGTAATGCTTGCCCATGCCAACGACTCCTGGGCCGGGAATGCTACCCGGCCGGTTGGTGCGCCCACCAAACGTGGGCAAGGCCAGCCACGCGGGCCATCCGGGTTTACATTGTCAAAGAGCGATCCGAACCGATCATCATGACAAGCGGTTCCGGGTGGTCGTCAAGATGGAAAATCGGCGGGAGCGACGAGCAGGTTACCTCGGCGCGGCGGTCGCGCGGGGAAGTCGGGCAGCGAACCGCGTGCCGTGCTGCGTGTCGGACTCGACCGTCAGCGTCCCGCCGTGCGCCTGCGCGATGGCGCGGGCGATGTAGAGCCCCAGGCCCATGCTGCCCGGCGCACGGGCGCGGTTGCCGTCGCGCAGGCCGTGGCGGAGCGGGTCGAAGATCTTGTCCAGCATCGGCTCCGGAATCGGCTGCCCTTGGTTGGTCACGCGGAGCCGAACGAACGCGTCCTCTGCTTCGGCGCGAACCTCAATGGGCTGAGAAGGGTCGCCGTGTTCGATGGCGTTGCGCAGAAGGTTGGAAAGAAGCTTCCCGAGCCGGACCTTGTCCCAACGGCCGCGGAGGTCGCCGTCGCTTTGAAGGGTGAGGCGCGCGGCCGGATGCGCCGTATGGGTCTCTGCAATCACCTCGCGCACGATGTCGTTCAGGTCGGCGTCGGCCGGTTCGATGGGCAAAGCGCCGCCCAGCCCGATGCGCGTGAAGTCGAGCAGGCCATGAATCATCTGGTTCATGTAACCGGCACTGTTGACGATCCCCCGCGTCAGCGTTCCCCATCGGGGGTCGTTGCCGAGGACTCGCTCCATCACCGCTCCCGACATCTTGATCGCGCTGAGCGGGTTGCGCAGGTCGTGACCCAGAATGGCGAGGAACATCTGCCGCGAACGCTCGACGCCGACGTTGAACGCTTCGACTGCCTGGGCGAGCGACTGGTCAATCGCTTCATTGAAACGCGTGATGTCGTCGATGTCGCGGATGTCCGGGACCGGAGCGGAGGTGCGCCACAGTCGCAGCACGGCCGCGCGCAAGGCGCGATACTCCGAGATGAGCGCGGGCAGTTGAATGCCCGACAGCCCACGCTCCGTGCCGTGCTCGGCCGATGGCGTGTTCAGGCCTTCGCGGCCCTCGAGGTGGTCTGAGTGTCCCTTCGACTTGTCGGCTTGCTCCCGCAGCGTCTGCGGCGTCCCCATGTCGGCGACGGTGGCGCGCAGAATCGCCTCGGCGTGGTCGCGCAGTTCCGCGGGCGTGTGCCGGGTGTTCGGCCAGATGCTTCGCGCGAACGCTTCCCACTCGACCAGAATCGGCTCAATGTTGACGGCGATGAATTCAGCCAGACGCATCTGCCAATGCCTCCGATGCACCACACTCGGGACGCAGTGGAAGAAGTATATCAGCATGTCAGGGCGATGCCTGCGCCAAGGATGGCTCGACTACCGGTGGTCGTCTAGAGCGGGGGCGTTAGGTGGCGTCGATCTTTCGGATGACCCGGGCAGGGTTGCCCACGGCGACGACGTTCGCCGGCAAGTCCTTCACGACGACCGAGCCCGCGCCGACGACGGTATTGTCGCCAATGGTCACGCCGGGGCAGACGATCACGCCGCCGCCGAGCCAGACATTGTTGCCGATGCTGATCGGCTTGGAGCCTTCCCACTTGTTTCGCCGCGGTTCGGGTTCGATCGGATGCGTCGCCGTCAGGAGTTGGACGTTCGGGCCGATCTGCACGTCGTCGCCGATCGTGATTCGACCGACGTCGAGGCAGATCAGGCCCCAGTTCGCGAAGGTGCGGGCGCCGACGTGCGTCTGGTAGCCGTAATCGCACCGGAAGGGCGGGCGAAACGTCGTGCCCTCGCCCACGCTGCCGAGCAGTTCCCGCAGGATGCGATCGCGGCCGGCGTTGTCGTCGCCGGCGCAGGTGTTGAAGTGGTGCGTCAGCGCCGCGGCGCGATTGCTTTCGCGAAAGAGGTCGGGATCGTCGGCGATGTACTGATCGCCGGCGAGCATCCGTTCACGATTCGATCGGCCGTCGGGTTGGAAGCGTTGATCCATAGACCGGCTCAAGCAGGCTGTACTTTCCGGACTTGTCGAACCCGCCCTTGAGGTAGTCTTCCACCAACACATAGATGGCATAGAGGTTGCCGAACGATGCACGGGACTTCGAGCCGCGTGATGCGGCCTTGGTCTTCAGGTTTATGTAGCCGAGCAGTGGACTGGCGGCAAACACGGCTGCGGCGTCTCCAGCGAACTCCTCTTTCAGAAGCGTCAGGATCGTCGAGGTGAACTGATGTTCGGTCATGTTGATTCGAAAAGATTCGCCGGTTGTTGCGCCTTGACGCCGTTGCGTCGGACATACGTTTTTTGGGGTGGTTTTAGGCGTCGCCCTTGGAAGCTGTCTGCGAGTGACAGTCGGCGTAAACCGATCGGGATGTAGGCTTCCTCCCGTTCAATACTGATGCTTCGTCTTCCGAGTCGCTGCGCCACCGCGGCCGTGCTGAACGTGCCCGAGAACGGATCGAGCACAACGTCGCCGGGATTGGTGGATGCCTTGATGATCCGTTCCATCAGCGCCTCGGGCTTCTGAGACGGGTGTTCCTCGTATTCGTCCATGCGGTAGCGAACTCTCGGAAAGTACCACACGTTCCCCGGCACTTTGCTGGTGCTGTATTGCGTCGGAACAGGCTTGCGGTAGTCGATCAGTTTTCTCGTCGCTCCTGTCCGGGCCTCGACCCGGACTTCGTCAGAGTTGAAGGTGTAGTTTCGAGCATCCCGAACGCAAAAAAGGATCGGCTCGTACATCGAACCGAAGTACGACTTGGCTTGAACGCCAGAACTGTCGTAGTGCCATACGATCCGGGACAGGATCGTGGCGTTCTTTCGCAGATGCAGGTCGAGGAAGGGCATGGCCTGCGTACTCGTCATCACGTAAAGGCTTCCGGTACGCTTCAGTTTTCGGAGGCACAAATCGAGCCACGTGTAGCACCACTGGGCGTAGTTTTCATCATTGGGCCATCGATCGTGGAACTCGCCGAACTGCTTCCCAATGTTGTAGGGAGGATCGGCAAAAACCAGATCGATGGATTCATCCGGGATAGTGTCCGCGAGTACATCGAGAGCATCACCCCAGTACAAACGGGTCGCTGCGCCTCATCGGAACAGACCACGGAGGATGTCGTGTCGATTGACCGCCTGCCTCGAAACGTTCGTCCTGAACACTGGTACTTGAATGTGCTGTCGAGCGTACCGCCGCGCCACCCCCGCGACTGTCCGCGCGGCAAAGTCCCGGCGATTGTTTTCGACGGCGCGAATTGCTTGGAGGTTGCTGCGCTGGTTGAGCGTTGTCGCGGCCGACGCGCCGAGGTGGTGGTGTTGTGTCCGCCCACGGTCACGCACATCGGGGTCGACGCGCTCGCCAACACCATCATTGACGGACCGGCATACCTACGGGACCGCCGATCGAATCGGTACGTGCCGACCGACCTGATGCTCGACGATGTCCGGCGTCATCTTGTCGGCAAACAGAAGCGGGTGCGCATCGTCGTAGATCGCTAGGCCGCGATCCGTTTCGGCCGGTCCGCTTCCAGGCCCATCGCCACGCGAAGCCGCCGGTATTGCTCCTCCAACTGCTCCTCGGTCATCTGCGCGAGGTTGCATGTCGTGTTCCAGATCAAGCTGTGCGCGATGGAAGCTTCGTTGAGCGCTACCGTCTGGCCGGCACTGCCCATCAGGAACTGGATCAGCTCAAAGTGTTTCACCATCAGGCCGATGAGCCGGTGAAAATCGGCCCGCGCCATCGTCCTCCCTCTCAGCTTGATGGCACCAAGCAGCCGACCGACGTCTGGCAGCGTGAGCGGAATCTGTCGTCGCTCTCGATAAAGGCTCACCCGCCACCAGTACCACCCGGCGAACGACTGGTCTGACCACAGCATCGGCCTCGGGTCTTCTGCCGTGTTGCCGTACTTCCGCCAGTTCAACGGCCCAATCGGCAGCTGGTCGATTTGCGAATCAGATAGCGCGGCCTCCGTACCACTGAGTAGATACCGTTCCATGGCTGTCCCGCTGGCGCAGATCGATGACTTCTCGGCGTCGGTCATTTCGGCCGGGCTCTTCCGTTTCTGACTGCGCGTCGTCGCCGCTGACGCAGGCAGGCGGGTCGTCGGTTTGCACTGAGCAGGAACTGAACCGGCCGCTCGCGAAGCGAGGCTTCGTGCACCGCTGGTGCGCGGCCACTTCGCGACGCACGCGGCCAACACTCGAGCAAACGTCGCTTCGTCATCGAAATCCGGCCGCGCGTACAAGTTCGAGTCCCGGGTCGTCGGTGACTTCCACCGCTCGGTCGCAAGCAGAACGCCAACCTCCACGAGTGCACGCATCTGCTTCGCGATGTTCTGGCGTGAGACGCAGCGCACATCAGCGATCCGGCTATGACCAGGATAGATGTCGTTGCCGTCCTCGCCCGCCCACGACAGCGCGATGGTGAGCGTCGCCCAATGCTCAGCCGGCACGAAAGCGACGAGACGGAGTAGAGACCTCGGCATATGAGCGAACCCGCCGGGCTGCGCGAGCGGGGTTGACGAGGAGACGCTGGACATCGCGACCTCAGTACGGAGACGCCGGGCGCGGGTGTCCAGCCCCGCGCCCGGCGCAAGAGAGATCAATTACTGGCGGGCCGTAGAGGTCTGGACGAACTCCGGCGGCTACAAGATTGATATCGCCAGTTAGCACAGGGATTGACCAAGTCGGACCAAAATGGTTTCGGTTTCAGCCGACACTGAAAGCTGGAGCACGTGCCCCGCAACTGACTGAGTTGCCAGTCTGCCCGGCCGATACAGATCGGTTGTGTAGCAACTGGTTGAGTTGCCACCCCCGCAACTGAACGAAATGCCACCCCCGCAACCCAACTAGGTGTCACCCTAGCAACTCCTAGAGTGGAAGGACCGTTACCACACCGGACCAGTACCGGACCAGACCGGTGCGGCTGCGCCGCTGGCCGCTGTCGCGGCCGACCCTCGCAGGGCTGCGCCCCGCACCCCTTGCCTACGGCCTGAACCGCAGCGTCGGGCCACCTCGACCCCGGCGGCAAACCACACTGGTCCATCGCGAAGCGGCGAGACCCCACGTCTGTCCCGACGACTCGGCGGATGCCCGCAGGGCCAGAGTCATCCCGTTGGCGAGTTGCAGGTCACCTGCCGATGAGTGGGCATGGCGCAGCGGTTGGGTCAGCGACAGGTGAGCGAAATGGTCGCGCGGGCGCGGCTGGTCCCCGGCCTGCCGGCTCACATCCGCGCTACGCAGTGCGGGACCATCCTGTCCGTGCAGTTCGCGCGGCCGCGCGTCCTCTCGCCAAAGCGACTCCCCGATGGATACCTGCGCGTCGAGGTCCGGCGCGACGGCCAGAAGTTCTGCTACTCCGTCGCTCACCTCGTGCTTGCGGCGTGGGACTCGCCCCGGCCGTCGCAGGCTCACCAGGTCCAGCACCTCGACGGCGATCGCGGCCACTGTGCGCTGCACAACCTGCGATGGTCAGCAGAGCGCAGGCCATCAGCTCGCAAGGTCAGCCCGGAGATCGTCGCTGAAGTGCGGCGCCGTCTCGACGCCGGCGAGTCCCAGCGTGTCGTTGCGCGAGCCGTCGGCCTCGCTCAGTCGCATGTTGGACGAATCGCGCGGGGCGAGGTTCGGTCTCATGCTGCATGTGCGACTCCTGCGCCGGCGCGGGGCCCGCGCGATCCCAATCGTCCCTATGCGAGGTACACCGACGAGACGCCGGCCGAGAGCGCTGCGATCAGCAGGTCGGCCTCGCTGGCCATCGAGGGGGTCCAAGGCCTGATCGTGCAGATCGTGCGCAGGGTCGTCGATCGACGTCGATGGGTCGACCTCGACGAGGCGATCCAGCGAGTGCAGGTGCAGGTGTGGCAGAAGTCGTTGCCTCGATTCGACCGCTCGAAAGGCGCGAAGCTGTCGACATTCCTGCACACGTGCGCGATTCGTGCGGCGATCAGCGAGGTGAAGCACCAAGAATACCTGCGTCGCCAGGCGCGAGCGATATCCGCACTGGTCGACATCGTTCCGGCACCCGATCGGAACCACGACAGGGACGTTGAGCGCCTTGCCGCTTGGATCGTTGCGGACCCCGACAGATGCCTCTTGCCCGGCCAGGCGGAGGTCATGAAGTTTCTCTCGCGACATCACGGCACCGTGACCGAGGCTGCCATCGCCCTCGGGTACACCACTGCAAGCGGGCTGGCGGCAATGGTCGCGCGAATCCGCGAGCGGGTCAGAGAAATCGCGGCAAGCAACTAGACGAAGACGGCACTATTTCCGACGGCCGCAGTACCATTCAACGTGCAGACCCTACGTTCCCACCCTTACGACGTTCTCGCTCGATCCGTGCCACTGCCCGGTCATCGTGGCTACTACGTCTCGCCTGATGGGCTGATCACTTCCATGCGCCGTGGTTCGCCGATCGTGAAGGTGCCGTCTCGCCGTGGTGCCTATCTCACCGTGCAGGTGATCGACGATTCGGGCCAGTACCACACTCGCGATGTTCACCGGCTCGTCATCGAAACGTTCAAGGGGCCGCCTCCGACTCCTGACCACGAAGCCAGGCATCTCGACGGCCACGCGCAGAACAATCTGATCGCCAATCTCGAATGGGGTCTGCCCGTGCAGAACGCCGCTGACCGTCGCCGACACGGTCGATATGACGATCAGCCCTGCGGCGAACGACACCACAACGCTCGTCTGAACGAAGGTGATATACGCGAGATTCTTTGCCGACTCGATGCTGGTCAGCAGCAGAAGGACATCGCGCCGCACTTTGGGGTGAGTGCGTCGCAGATTGGCAGGATCGCTCGCGGCGTGAAGTGGGCGAAAGTCGTCAGCAAGATCAGACGCGAGAAGTTCGCGTTCACCTCGGCTGAACCCGACCGCAAGGCCGCGTAACACCGGGGCTATCGCTAGGAAAAAACGACCCCAAGTCGCTCCATCGATCGATCCCTGTTCCGCATTTTCTGAACCTTCTGAACACCAGGGGTACCCCCCGCAACGACTACCACGATGCCCGGCCCGTACGACAACCTCCCGACCGCTGCCCAGCTCTCGACGGGTCTGGCCGACTTTAGCGCATGGACCGACGGCATCGCGCAGCCGTACGACGACATTCCGATGTTCGACCTCGACGCGCATCCCGAGATCGACACCGGCGTGCGGATCGACAAGTGCAAGTCCACAACGACGACGCCGGCCCGTCGGCTCTTCGTCGACTGGCGTGCACACCGGGATGCCGTCGGCCTGCTCAAGCGGATCCCGAGGCCGGGCACCACGCTCCATTGTCTGCTGTCGGGGTCGTTCGCGCTGTTCGATTTCGTGCCGGCCCTGATCGAACGGTGCGGCTCGCACATCGCGGACCTCACCATCGCCACTCTCGGCTTTAGCAAGCAGAATGGAAGCGACCTTTGCGGCCTGCTTGACGCGCGTCACGTTCGCCGCGTCGGTCTGATTTGCAGTTACTACTTCCAGAAAACGAGCGAATCGATTTACTCCTCGGTCGTGCCTGAACTGCTGTCACGTGGCCAGCGCGTGAAGGCGATCCGGTCGCACTGCAAGATCATCGCGGCACGAATGGCTGAGTGGAACGAGCAGACAGTTCAGTCGTTTCGGATGCTGGCCGCGAACACCTTCAAGCGATCGCAGCCGATGACTGTGTATGCCACCAACGCGGGTGAGAACCGATCCGGCTTCGCGTGGTCGCTCCACACCCGCGCACTCGACCTGATCGCGGGCAAGACGCAGGACGATTCCTTCCTGCCATTCATCTTCGAGGCCCCCGAGACGATGGACTGGAGGAGCGAGGAGGCCGCGCGGGCCGCGAACCCGTCGATCCCAGACATCATCACGTTCGACATGGTCAGGCCCGAGATGGTGAAGCAAGGCGAGTCGAAGTACAGGCGACTATACCTCTCCCAATGGGCGAAGAGTGATAGTCGCTGGATCGACCTTGAGCGCTGGGATCGGTGCGTTCGCGCGTTCAATGCGTCGGATTTCAAGGGCGGTCCGTTGTATGTCGGGGCGGACTTGAGCTTGTGCGACGATTGGTGTGCGATCGCGTACGTCTGGCCGACCCCGGAGAAGTTCTACATCGGTGCCCATTTCTGGGTTCCACGGGTCACGGCCCGACGCTACGAAGACCGAGACGGGACTCCGTACACAAAGTGGGCCGAAGCCGGCGACATCACGCTGATCGACGAGCCGACCATTGACCCAGGCGTTCGACGACGCATCGCGCAGCACGTGCTCGACCTTGCCAAGCCGTACAACCTCAAGGCGATCGCATACGACTCATTCAAGGCAGAAGATTTCGTCGCCGCGCTGGAGGGTGCCGGCGCGACCTGCGTGCCGTTGCGTCAGGGATACAGCATTAGCCCGGGGACCTACGAGCTGGAACGCCGCCTCGCCGACCAGTCGATCGTCATCGCGCCCAGTGGTGCGCTTCGCTTCTGCGCGAAAACGTCGAGACGATTGAGGATCGCAAGGGCAATAAATACCCGATCAAACCAAATGCGAATCCCAAGACCGGCCACACCGGCCTCCGCGCGAAAAAGGTCGACGGGATCCTCGCGATCGTGAATGCGATGACCGAGGCCCGACGCCATTCGTTCCCGGCGTCAGCACAGCAGTGGAAAGGGACCATTCAGAGAATCAGGCTTTTCAAATGACCAACCTCCCCAGCAACTACCGCGTCGTGAACATTTCCGGTGGGCAGATCGTCGATCCGATGACGGTGAATCCCTACGGTGCGCTGTCGGTCCCCGCGTACTGGCGGGCGGTGAACTTCCTCAGCGAGAATTTGTCCTCGTTCGGCCGCTCGGTTCGTCTGAACGGCGCGAAGCGACGGCCCGATGAACCCGCTCACCCGCTCGATAAGCTTCTCCAGCGACGGCCGAATTCGTACCAGAACTCCTTCAACTTCTGGCGATGTCTCTTCGCTTCACTGGTTCAGCACGGCAACGGCTACGCCCGAATTTCGCGAGCGCCGGTCACCTTCGTGCCGGTCGCGCTGCACAATTTGCCTGCCGAGGACGTCGTGCCGTTCCGCTTTGTGCCCGATGGCGAAGATACACCCGTGCAGATGTACGCGGTGCGATCGACACGGACCGTGCTGCTCGGCGATGACATGCTGCACTTGCAGGGTTTGGGCCATGACGGCCAGTCCGGAACCGATCCGATCGCCATGCACGCCGCCACCTTTGAGCGTGCTGACCTGATCGGCCGCTATGTGTCGCGTCACCTGAAGTGCGGCACGATGGTGCGTGGTGCCATCGAGTTCCCGGCCGGCGTGGACAAGGAGAAGGTCGCCGCCGCGCTCGACGTGTTGCAGTCGTTCCAGGGTGTCGACGCCGAACGTGATGTCTTGCTGCTCAGCGACGGTGCCAAGTTGAACAACGCCGGCTTGTCACCGCAGGAATCGCAACTCGTCGAGCAGGCGCAGCACAGCACCAAGCAGATTGCCCAGCTCACGAACGTACCGCCGGAGTTCCTCTATGAACTGAGTGAAGCCAAGTACAACTCCAGTGTGGAGCAGGCGGGCCAACACGTCGTCCGGTACGTCTTCCGACCGTTGATCGAACAGTGCGAAGATGAGCTGTCGACGAAATTGCTCAGCACCGCCGACCAGGACGCCGGATGGTCGGTCCACATCAACCCGGATGCGTTGCTCCGCGGCTCGACAAAGGACCAGGCCGACACCGTGATCGCGCTGAAGACGGCCGGCATCCAGACCGAGAACGAATCACGGGACCGGCTTGGCCTGCCGAGGATTGATGATCCAGAGGCAGACAAGCTCAAAACGCTCGGCGACACGGCCCCGGTAACAAAATCGGCGGCCTGAGAAATCGCAAGCGGTAAAGCGATGAAAGGCTGTTCGTACCATCTCGCGGACAGCCATGAGCACCACTCGCCGCCAGTTCTTCACCGCCGACAGCGGCACGGTACTCGCGCCGTAAACCATCCGAAGGAAAAGCACCATGAACCGAGACACGATCTTCGCCCGCAAGCCCAAGACCCGCACCGTCGAGATCGACGGCGACAAGCTCATCATCCGCAAACTCAGCCAGGGTGAAACGGAGACGCTGAAGCGTTCCTATTCCTCTCCCGAGAAGGCGCTGGAGGGCGCCCGCTTCATCTTCGCCCGCACCGTGGTCGACGAGGAGGGCAAGCGTGTCTTCACCGACGACGACCTGAAGCGGTTGTCCGATGTCGACTTCGACCTGATCCACACGGTCGCGCAGGCCGCGATGGAGTTCAGCGGCCTCGTGAAGACCGACCCAAAAGTCGCGTCGGCCGACTGAGCCGTGACCCCAGTCGACTGGCCGCACTACAGGTCGCACATGCCTTCGGCCGCGCCGACGTCGATGCGTTTCTCGACGAGATCGACGCCGATCAGTTCGCCGAGTGGTGCGACTACTTCATCGTTCGACCCATCGGCTGGGTCGCCGACAACCTGATCGGCACCCGGCTGGCGTGGACGCTCGCCCAGGTCCACTCCACGAAGTCGCTCCGTGAAGCCGACTTCACGATCCGCACGGTCCCCGAGTGGCATTCACCTGCCGTGCAGGCCGCGCGGGCTGAAGCGATGAGCGTGTGCATCAAGATTCGGAGCAAGAAGCACTGACATGGCCAAGCAGATCAGCAGTCTCAGCGTGGTTCTCGGCGCGACCGTCGCGCCGTTCGTCAACGCATTCACGGGCGTCCGCTCCGTGGTCAGCAGCTTCGTCGGCCAGATCACCAGTGCCGGCGCGACCGTGCTGAAGTTCACTGGCATCGCCGGTGGCATCGGTGCTGTGCTCGGTGCGCTGAAGGGCGCCGCATCCGGGATCACGCTGGCCGCCGATCTTGAGCAAGTCGGAGTGGCATTCGAGACCATGCTGGGGAGCGGCGAGGCCGCCAAGGCCCTCATGGCGGACCTGACCAAGTTCAGCGCGGCCACCCCCTTCGAGTTTCCCGAGATCGCGAGCAGTGCGAAGAAGCTTCTGGCATTCGGTGTCGGTGCCGATCAGATGACGGCCAAGCTGACCATGCTCGGCGACGTGTCGGCCGGCATCGGTGCACCGCTGGAAGACATCGCGGCCATCTACGGCAAGATCAAGTCGCGTGGTCAGCTCACCGGCGAGACGCTGAACCAGATGGCCGAGCGGGGCATTCCGATCTACAAGGCACTGGCCAAGACGCTGGGCGTGAACGAATCCCAGATCGCTGGCATGGTCACCGCCGGCACCATCGGCTTCGACAAGGTCGACAAAGCACTCGCATCACTCAGTGGCACCGGGGGCCAGTTCTCTGGCATGATGGCGAAGCAATCCCAGACGCTCGCCGGCCTCTGGTCCACGCTCACCGATAACGTCGGCTTAACGATGGCCGGCCTTGTTACCACCGTCGTCGATGCGTTCAGCCTGCGCAACGCCTTGAAGGCACTGACCGAAGGCATCGGCACGGCCGGCGGGATCATTACCGACTTCGTCGGCCGCGTCGCCCCGATCGTGGTCGGCTTCGCCGGCAAGGTGTGGACGGCCATTGCGACCACGTTCAACGCGATCTACGCCACGGTCGCGCCCATCGTCGGCCAGATCACCAACTGGATCAGTGCGAACTGGTCGGCCATTGTCGCTTCAACCACGGGCTTCGCGATGTCGGTCTGGTCCGTCATCTCGTCCACCTTCACAGCGGTCCGGGACATCGTCAGCGCGATCGGCGAAGGTGTTGTAGCTGCATGGAATTGGGCGTGCGAGACCTTCGGCATCGCGACGGTGAACGCCGGCAGCACGGTCAGCAGCGTGTTCGCCACGATCGGCCAGTGGGCGATGTGGTTGCAGCAGACGCTCACGACCTGTCTCCAAGCCGCCGCGTTCTATATCCAACACTGGCGGGATGTCGTCGAGTACGTCGGTGCGAACACGGCTGCCGCGGTCGTCACGATCGGCAACACGTTCGCCTACTACTTCGGCGACGTGATCCCGGCCTACGTGTCGTGGTTCGCCGACAACTTCGTGAACCTGCTGACCGACGCGTTCGAGTTCGGCCTGACCGTCGCGAAGAACTTCGGCAAAAATGTCGTCGCGATCATCAGCAACCTGCCCGGCCTGATCGCCGGCACGACGGACTGGTCGGAGGTGTGGACGCCGATCACCGACGGCTTCGTCGCGCAGACCAAGGCCTTGCCGCAGATCGCCGACCGCATCCCCGGTGACATCGAACAGGCCTTGTACGCCAGGTCCGACGAGCTGGGGGCGAGCCTGTCCACCGGTCTCGGTGAGCATCTATCGAAGGCCGCGCAGGACGCCAAGGGGGCCGGCAAGCAGATCGCCGACGGCATCAGCGACACACTCGACAAGATCACGGCCCCGAAGATCGAGGTGCCGACGCCAACGATTCCGACGCCGACGATGACCGTGAACGCGCAGCCCGCAATCGACGGCATCGACAAGGCCACCAAGAAGGCCCACGACGACATGAAGCTTGTCGTCGCCGGCAGCGGTGAAGCGATGCAGATGGCCGCCCAGGCCGAGTTCGAGGCGACGGTCTCGAAGATCGCACTGGCCACGGCGCCCGTGACCGCCGCGCCGGTGTCGAAGATCGCTTCGACCGTGGGGACGGTCGCAACCTCATCCACTCCGGCCGCGGCATCGCCATCGACCACACCGGCGCCGACGGCACAGGTTGCGGCAGCTGTTCCGGCACCGGTTCCCGCTGCCGTGAAAGCGGATTTGCAATCGGCGGCCGCGAAGAACCAGAAAGACACGACGCTGGACCAGGTCCTCGGCGTGCTCAAAGCGATGCTCGACGAAGTCCGTCGCGGCGGATTTGTCGTCCAGGAGGCCTGATGCCAGTCACGTTTACCGCAGATGAAGACGGCCGGCAGGCCGACTACCGGGAAGAGTACGCACCGGACAAGCTTCAACTGAAGCGGACCGGCCGGCGGGTCTGGATCGTCATTGCCAGTGAGCCCTCGACGCCAGACGCCGCGCTCACGGCCCCCGGTATCCCGGCCATCGGCGACGACTACAACGTCGACACGGGCGCGATTTGCCTCTCGCGTGCACCCAAGGTCGACCCCGAGACACCGCGCACCAAGTTCATCGTCGAGTGCACCTACACCAACGAGCGACCCCAGTACGGCGGGTCCGGCGGGCTGGAGCTGAAGATCGACTACACCAGCGAGTCGTCCGACGAAAGCTACTTCAAAGACGCCCAGTCGACCCCGAAGTACGCCAAGACCACCGCCGGCGAGCCGTTCGCGGAACTGCCCAAGCGTCAGCGGTCGACCCGCATCATCACGGTCACCCGCGATGTGCCGGGCACGATGACCATGGCCGACTTCGACGGCCTCGACGACTGCGTCAACCAGGACTCGATCACGCTCGACGGCGTGAACTATGCGCCGCGGACCTTGCTGCTAGGTAGCCTCGGTCTGTCGGCCATGAAGCTGGTGACCAGCACGACCGGCTACAAGACGCTGACCTTCACGCTGAAGCGGAACAAGAACACGTGGGACCAGAAGTTCGAGAGCCGGGGCCTGTATCAGCTCGTCAGCGGTGCACTCACGCGCATCGCCGGGCCGGACGGTGGACCCTGTGAGACCGCGTGGCCCCTCGACGCCAACGGCGCCAAGCTCGGCAGCGCCAGTGCGACGCCGGCCGAGATCGTGCTGCAACCCTACGCGCCGGCCGCGATGGCCTCGCTGCTCGCCGCGTGAACCATGACCAAGCGACTCACCACTCTCAGCGAGCAGACCGTCGCCGACCTCCGAGAGATCAAGCGGCGGGTCTACGGCCAGGGTGTCTCCACGGCCATCACGAACTACAGCACCGACGCTGACACCGGCTGCTGGGTGAAGATCACGGCCAACACCGGTGCCGTCGACACGGACTACACGGTCGACGTGTACACCGGACCCTACGCCCCCTCGCCGATCGCCACCGGCAAGAAGGCCCGCAACGTCTGGGAGCGCGTCACGAATGCCGGCTACGCATCGCCCAAAGTGACCGGCATCGAGCGATTGCCCATCGACTCTTGGCACAAAGTGACCGACCGATCATTCATCGACGACGACTGGAAGCTCATCATCAGCGAGCGCAACGAACCCAAGTGCGGATAAGCCATGGCCGGAGCCGGAATCATTCTCTGCAATTGTGGATGCTGGTCGACCCGGTGCAGCTTCGACACGACGACCGGCACCGGCGTTACCTACCCGTGCTCCATCATGGCCACGCCGACGTGGGTCACGCTGCCCACGTCGACCTACACCCCGTGGTTCGCCGCCGACTACGGCGGCGCGTGCGAAGCGTATTGGAAGCGATGGCGATTCGACGCCACGCGCTCGTTCGATGCGACAAGTGCCCGGCTTTTCCGGGTGATCGACTCAAACTTGACGGAGTTGACCGGGGACACGATCGGCCCCAACAACCGCGCCCGAACCACCTACAAGGGCTGGATTCCGACGTACCGCATCGTCACGGCGACTGCCGAGTACGGCGATGTGGTCGACCTGAACGACTTCCGTGGCCCTGAGAATGCCAGTCAGCCAAGCGTCTTCCCTCGGGCCGCCAGCTATGTCGAGCCGAACTACGGCACGTTTGGAATCATCAACGGTCCGTTCGGCCCGTTCCTTGCCGCGAAGTCCAGCTTCGGGACGACTGAGTTTGGCACAAATCTTCGAGCGGCGCCGGGTGGACCGTTCCTGACTGAGATCGAAATCGAATATGACCCGCTGGCCGCGTGCTGTTACGACTACCGCGCACCGGGGGCGTTCTCGTGCAACTTCGAGGAGTGGTCGGGGGGCGTGAGATCGAAGGGGATTCGCTTCTCCGGGCTGACGCTGACGAACGACGCGGCGAGCCCGGCGGCGTTCAATGACTACACGTTCAGGGCGACCACGGCGACGGCTGAGGTATGGACGACCAGCGGCGGCGGATCATGGCAGACGAACAAGACGGCGACTGTGACGACGACAGTCGATCCGGTCGCCGGCACGTGGTCACTGACCGTCTCCTCGTCCTTCAACTCGACCACCATCACGCGAACGATCACGGGCACATGCTCGGGGTACACGTTCGACGACACCAGTGACCCGACGAACAAGCCCGTGAACCAGGCTTCGCTGTCAATCTCTGCATACACGCCATGCAACGGCGTGCGCCGAACTCGCATCGGGAGCGGTCATGGCTTGATCGCTCGCGACCCCATTGCTTGCGGAGACGCGACGATCGTCAGTGACAAAGCGAGCGTTTGGCTGGCGCTGGGCAATCAATACCTGGGCGAGAAGCCAGTTGAGACGTTTACGCTGGCGCGAGACCCGCATTGGGAAACGTTCTTCCCGTTTCCGGCGACCACGGACTACTGCGGGCACGCTTTGGTGTCGCCGGGTCCGGCCGGGACGTTCAATTCGGCTGGGCCGAGCGGTATCGCCAACTTCGGTGTGCCCGGTCCCGAGATCGCTTCGAGCGTCGCGATCACATGGGAGGCGTCGCCGAGCTACTGCGCCACGCTCACCTATTCCGACTCGCGCGGCGTGGTGAAGCGGATGGTGAACTTGGCCGTTGATACGCTCGGCGTGTTCTGGTTCGAGATCGGCGGCGGTGTTCGCGCCAAGTCGAACACGGCGCACGTCCCCATTGGCGCGTACACCAAATATGGCACGGCAGACGCCGCGCTGACGTCCGTCTCGGTCGCGGAGGGACCATGCAGCTAACGGTTATCGATTGCCCGCATTGGCAGGACGTCAATGTCCCCGACGGCGGCCGCTGCGCCGCCGGCATCATCGCCCACCCATCCCACAAGTATTGCCTGACCCGCTGCCGCCTTCGAGTGTTGAACATCCCGCCCGCACAAGTTCCGAAGTGCCCGCGATGCGGGGGCCCGCACGTCAATTGCACGAACCTCGGCGAAGTGCCGGCCGGATGGAACCCCGAACACTACGCCCAGGACAGCGGCGGCAGTGATGGATGCTCCTGCGCGTAGATGTGGCCAAGCCCTAACGCTGCCAACTGTTCCGCGCGATATCGCGCATCGCGGTCGCTGCGGCCGATAGCCCATGCAGGATCGCGCCGAACGCACCGATCATCGCGGCCCACAGCAGGGGGAGCAGCGAGCCGATTAAGCCCAAGATCCCGAAGTCCGCAGCCGACGGGGTCGGAGGTGCGGTAAAGGGCGAGTTGCGCAGGTTGTACGACGGGGACGGTGGCGGGGTCGACGGACCCATCATCGCGACCACCGCCGAGAAAATGATGACCAGCGCGACGATCACGCCGATCGCGGCCACCGCGTAGTAGAAAAAGGCGAAGAGGCGTAGCACGGTCGAAGCGATGACCAGACCCCGATACTCGGGCAGGCCGACCGCCGCGCCGGGCGTCGCGTACGCCGGCGTGAATGCGGTCGGTGCCGGTGATGTCGGTGCAGCCGGCCGTGATGGTGCGATGTCGATCCGGTCGTCGTGCTCCGGCTCTTCCACCGCGGGGGCCAGCGAGGCCAATGCGGCTGCAACACTGGTTTGTCCGGCAGCAGGCCGCTCGACTTGTGCACCGTCGCCAACGTGTAGGGCGCCGTCGAGGTCGATCGACTCGACCATGAAGCCCTTGGCCGTCGCTTTCGCTTCCGCCGCAGCGGCCGATGGTGCCTCGACTTTGACCCTTAGTTCTTTCCCGTCCGACTTGCGGACGGCCCTGATGATCCAAGTCGCCATGTCGACTCCCCGAAGTGTGCGGACCCGCAGTCACTACAACATGACCGACCGCCGCGGCACGAATCATGACGCAGTGGACCAGGTGACTCAACTCGACCCGGAAAGACTGACAACTTCGTGTCACCGCATCGTCGATCCCGATGAAGCGAGGCCGGCGAACCGATGAGTCCATCATGGAACGCATCGCCACCAGTGCCAGCCCGGGCAATGTCAACCTCACCGCCGGGTTCACCAACGTCATCGCGGCACCGGCCCCCGTCAGCGGAGCAAAGCACTACCTCGCCGTCATCTCGCTGCAAAACCTTGACCTCGCCAACGCGGTCACGGTCCGTGAGGCACAGAACGACTTCGTGTTCATGAACCGGCCCGTCTACAGCATGGCGTCCACCTCGATCATCGAGGTCGACATCACCGTGAACGCCGGCGATGCCCCCGTGTACATCGCGATTCACGACGAGGTCTCGACCGCGGCCAGCTTCACCTGTGCGTTGTACGACATCACGCCCGGTGCCGGCGGGACCGGTGACAGTTCATGGACCCACGACGAGAAGGCCAAGCTGATTGGCGACGTCGAGCTGGCGAACAAGCGGCTGCTCGCTTCAGTCCTGAAGCAGTTTGGTGTGACCAGCAAGGCCGACTTCATCAAATACCTCGAAGCCCTCGACGCGGAGTAATCATGCCGGTCCGTCGCGTCACGCCACTTATTCGAGACATTCCCGGCCTCAGCACCGCGCTGGTGCCCCCGAAGAGCCGACACACGCACCACCAGGCCGAACCGGCCTTGGTGTGGACGATCGACCACGGCCTCGGGTTCCGGCCGGCAGCGGTGAGCGTGTATATGGCCGACGGCACCCAGGTGAGCGGGGGGCGCGTTCATCACGTCGACGATGGCCAGCTCACGATCGCGTTCGGGTCGGCGATTGCAGGTGAGGCCGAGGTGGCCTGAATCTCAACTACCACCGCGCATGAAACGACCGGCGGGTGAATGCGGAGGGGGAGCCGCATCCGGGGACTACCGCCGGCCGCCGATCACTATGCCGTAGGCCTCTCCGGTGTGCAACATTCATCTCACGGCCATCGAGGTGCCGTCACTTCCCATTCCCAAATCGGCACCACGAAGCCCAGCTCGTTGTTGTCCCGCCACTCCCAAGTCATCCCGTCCATCTTCACGATCGCTACTCGCTTGCTGATCGGGCAGACGTAGGCGTAGGTGGTCGCCGGGTCAGGCTTGCCGTCCTCGCTGACCAACCGATGGGAACCGTCACATCGACCCGATCGACACTGGTGACTCGCGACGTACGGCATGCCGGCAAGGTAGCAGTCTTGAGACCCCGCCGCGATGACGCCGATTCGGGTTTTGTTTGGTGTGAGACAACTTGCCGAGTAACGTGACGGCATGCGTGCGACTCAATCCGACACCGTGTTCGTGTACCGCCTCGGCGCTGTCACACTACTTGGCTCGACGTTGCCGGACCATGAGGTGGACGGCGATCCTGTGGCCATCGACATTGTCGGCAGGAAGATCCCCACGTTGTGGCCGCACGTTGAGGTCGACGATGTTGACGCCGCCGTGGCATACCTGAGAGCCAAGGGGTGCGCGGTTACTGGCATCAAGGACTGACCCCCGTCAGACGAGCGGGCCACCGTCGTGGCGGGCGATGTACCAGATGTGCGTGCCGTCCTGATTCTGGCCCTTGTCTCGAACTTCCCAATAGCCGTGAGGCAGGCCTTGAAACGCCTTATCGAGGTCGGTGGGCAGCCCAGACCATTCGTTCACGTCCAACTCGCCGGTGTAGTAGACGTCGAGTCGAATCCACGGCCCCTCTAGGACCTCAATTTTGAAGGTCATCTTGTCGCCTAGCTCGTAGTCGTTGATCGCCTTTTCCAAGGCGAGGAGCAGAGCGTCTGCGGTGTTGTCTGCACGCAAGATGTGGAGTTCGTTCCCGGTGAAATCGAAGTGGAACGACTCGAAGGTTTTGGCAGTTGGCAATTGCATGTCCAGTTCCAGTTCGATCGATTCATCTGGAATGGCAATGAGATGCTCTTCAATCCAGTCTTGGAGGCGTGCTCGCAATTCTTGAGACGACCCTTCGACATCCTCTCCCGCCAGCTTTTTGGTAACGGTGTAGACCTCGAATGGTGTGGCCGTGAGCGCGTAGCCGTTTCGGGCCAGAAACTCGAGGGCAGAGCCGACGGCGGCACGTTTGTTGCCGTTGCGAAACCCTTGCTGATTGGCGAGGTAATACAGGTAGGCTGCTGCCATGCCTGCGGGGAACTCATGGAAATAATGCCCCTGCACGGCTGCCTCAGGTTGGCCGGCGGCTGACCGCACCGCATTCTCGTCCAAGAAGCCAAACTCGCCTTCTCCAAATTCCCGCAGTGCACGATCGTGGATCTCGCACACGTCCTCGAATGTTAAAAACTCAATGTCGAGCATGTGGATCGCGAGGATAGAAGCGAAGATGCCCGGCCACAACTGGCCGGGCATCTAGGTGAGTGATCAAGCTAATTCGTCCGTGATTCAGTTCTTCGCCAACAGGGCCATCGTTTGAGCATACGTCTTGAAGACGTAGTCACGAGCTTCCTGCTTGCCCATCTTGCGACCCGGGGCCGGCACCTTCTTGGTGAGGCGATCATTCTGGGGCTTTGCAAGCACTGCCATGCTTTCGCTCCTAGTTAGGACACCTAGATAATACGTGAGGAGATCGGGAGGGCAACGGAGAAACTTAACCGCTTTCAGGGTCCGACATCACGCCTGATATGTTCATGAGGCCGACGGGTACCGTCCACGACCGTTTTCGTTGTCTTTATGAGACGTGGACGGTACCCGTCGGCCTCATGAATGTCAAGAACTCGCAAGTCCTTCAGTAAAAAGGATTTATCCCAAGCACGGGATGCGGCGTCAACGACGCTCGCTGCCGTTGCGTCGCCCGTCTACTTCCGGCACGATGTCACCACTCTCAGCAAGGGTGGACATGCCAGACACGCGCGAAGGGAAGTTGCAGGCGTTCGTCGAGTGGTCACGCCAGCACATCACTGGTGACGAGAAGGGCGAGGCCCAAATCTACATCGACCGCCTCTTTCAGGCGTTCGGCCAGCCCGGCTCACGCGAAGTCGGCGGCTCACCCGAGATGCGGATCAAGAAGGCCAGCGAGGATGGCGGCGGCACCAGCTTCGCCGACTACGTCTGGAAGCCCGTCGTCCTGATCGAGATGAAAAAGCGGGGTGTCGACCTCCGCAAGCACTACCGCCAGGCCTTCGACTACTGGGCGCGACTCGTCCCCGGCCGGCCCCGGTACGTGGTCCTGTGCAACTTCGACGAGTTCCACGTCTACGACTTCGACCGCCAGCTCGACACGCCGCTCGACATCGTCAAGCTGTCGGAGTTGCCGAACCGCTGGGGACCGCTGGCCTTTCTTTTCCCGACCAACGAAAAGCCCCACTTCGACAACGATCGTGAAGCCGTCACCCGGGCCGCGGCAGACAACCTCGCCCAGTGCTTCAACCTTATGACGGTCAGCAATCGGCAGCCGGGACCGGTGGACCGGGCGACGGCGCAGCGGTTCATCCTGCAGACACTGGTCGCGTTGTTCGCTGAAGACATCGCGCTGCTGCCGAAGTACATGATGTCTGGGTTACTCGATGACGTGAAAAGCCCGGCCGACGCCTTCGACCTCATCGGTGGTCTGTTCCAAGCGATGAATCGTCGCGAAGGCAACACCGGCGGGAGGTACAGGGGCGTCCCGTACTTCAACGGCGGCATCTTTCGCGAACCGGCCCAGATCGAGTTGAACGACGCCGAAGTCGCACAGCTCAAAGTGGCCGCAAAGTCCGACTGGTCCAAGGTCAGCCCTGACATCTTCGGCACGCTGTTTGAGCACAGCCTTGGCAAGAATGCCCGGCACGCGTTCGGTGCCCACTACACCAGCCCGATCGACATTGCCAAGATCGTCGGCCCCACAGTCGTCGCACCGTGGACGGATGCGATCGAGTCGGCTCGCTCTGCCGCCGCGCTGCTCCGTCTTCTCGAGAAACTGACCGCGTTGAGGGTGCTCGACCCGGCCTGCGGCAGCGGCAACTTCCTCTACATCGCTTACAGAGAGATGAAGCGGCTCGAAGGCCGCATCCGTGAACGCTTGACCCTTGAGTTCCCGGGTGAGCAGCCTCGCCTGCTCCACGTGAACGCGCGACAGTTTTACGGGTTGGACGTCAACGGCTTCGCGGTGGAACTAGCCAAAGTGTCGATGATGATCGGGCGGAAGCTGGCCATTGATGAGTTGCACATTCTCGACGAGCCCCCGCTGCCGCTGGACAACCTCGACCAGAACTTCCGCGAAGTCGACGCGCTTTTCAGTCCTACCGATGACGGGTCTGGCGGCATGAGATCGGCGTGGCCCCCAGCTGATGTGATCATCGGAAACCCACCGTTTCTTGGAGCCAAGCTGCTCAAGCCTGAGCGTGGCCCGAAGTACGTCAAGACATTGCGCAAGCTCTACGACGAAGTGCCGGGCATGGCGGACTACTGTGTCTACTGGATCAAGCGTGCCCATGATCACCTGCCGGCATGCACGAAGACCGAACCGCTCATCGGACGTGCTGGTCTCGTCGGTACTCAGAACATCCGCAACAACGCCAGCCGTGAGGGCGGCCTCGATTACGTCGTCGCCACCGGCACCATTGTTGAAGCGGTCGACAACCAGCCGTGGTCCGGCGAGGCAAACGTCCACGTCAGCATTGTGAACTGGATGAAGTCCCAGGACACTGCGATCGTCCCAAAGGTGAAGCGGCTCTGGTCGAAGCTCCAGCCCAAGGCCGGCGGCAAGCGACCATCGCCGAAGAAGGGTGTCCGGGCCGACAAGACCTACGAGCTTCAAGACCGCGAGTGTGAAGAGATCAGTGCGTCGCTGTCTGACCGGCACGATGTGTCGGGCGCGATCGAGCTGGAACTGAACACCAAACCCAAGCGTGTCTACCAAGGCATCACGCCCGGACATGCGGGATTCGTTTTGTCTGATGAAGAACGCGACTCGATCGTTCAGGACGACCGTAGGTCCGGTGACGTGATCTTTCCTTACCTCATCGGCCGCGAATTACTGACGGGTGACGGCACCCCCGAGCGATGGCTCATCGACTTTCAGCAGCGGGACATCGTGCAGGCGCAACGGTACCAAGGTGCGTTTGCACGTGTGCAGGAAGCCGTGCTTCCAGATCGGCAGGCCAACGCGGACAAGGACCTGAAGGAACTCGGCGAAGTCCGATCGCACCATAAGCAGTTTCTCGATCGCTGGTGGAAGCTCGCTTGGGACCGGGCCGACATGGTCGAAGCGATTGCGGAACTGCAGGGCCGTTATGTCGTCTGCTCTCGCGTGACCAAGCGGCCCATCTTCGTGTTCGTTTCCGCACAAGTCCGGCCAGGTGACGCGCTGCAGACGTTCATGTTCGACGACGACTACAGCTTCGGCATTCTGCAGGCGAACCCTCACTTCTTGTGGTTCGTGACGAACTGCTCGCGCCTCACAGAGCGATACCGCTACACGGCAGAGTCGATCTTCGACACCTACCCGTGGCCACAGACACCAAGCAAAAAACAGATCGACATCGTTGCTACCGCTGCGCGACGCGTGCGTGAGTCGCGGAAGTCAGCTTTGGGAGCGACAGAGGGTGGGCTTCGGGCTGTCTACCGGCTGCTCGAACTGCCGGGAAAGCATCCGCTGCGCGAAGCCCACGCAGCCCTCGACGCAGCCGTGCTCGACGCGTACGGGTTCAGCGCGAAGAAGGACTTGCTCAAGCAGCTGCTCGACCTGAACCATCAAGTCAGCAAGCGTGAGAAGGCCGGCGAGTCGGTCACGGCGCCAGGCGTGCCGCAGAGTTACGGCGACACTGCGAAGCTCGTCACCGACGACTGCGTTCGGCCTGCGTAGGTCAGGGATTCGGTCGCCAACATCGGACAGCAACAACTGGAGTGACTTGTATGCCCAACGAGATCAGAACCAAGAAGACCTTCGGGACGTGCTACGCCAGCCGTATCAGCCCGCCCCCAGCCGAGTCCTCGCCGAGGTCGGTCAACATCGTCATCAGTTTCGAGGAAGCCCTGAAGCTTCACCTCTCGATCGGTCAGGCCTTGGCCAAGCTGAACAGCTACAACCGGTCCACCACCGCCGGCAAGCGGTCAGCCATGAACATCTGCCTGTACCAGCACGACAACTACATCACCGTCAACGAGGCCAAGATCACGCCGCCCGATTCGGCCGAGTAAATCGCCTGTTCCGCGAGCCTCGCAAGGAGACCGGATGGACACAGAGAAGTTCCGTGCCCTCAGTCGTGATCAACTACTAGCACAATTCAAGGAAATCGATTTCGGCGACTTCTCTGTCGCTGTAGAGCGTGCACTTATCCCTGCGGGCACGCCGGACGAAGTCGTCCACGCGTGGGCTCGGAGGCACGGTGAGGAGTCGATGCGGGCCCGCGAGTTGGGCGATCCCGAAGATGGACAAGACAGGTTCTTGGGTGGCCGCTTGGGTCGAGCGATGCCTTGGGTCTATCGCTTGGCGTTCCGGAAGAGGGTCTACATCCTCGAAGCCCCAGGGAACAGCTAAATTGACGGCGCCAGAAATCGCGCCAATAACACATCCCTGCTAACGAAAAACCCCCGGAAATCCGGGGGTTTCAAGTGGAGCGACGGGGAATCGAACCCCGATTTGCTGAATGCGATTCAGCCGTCATCCCGTTAGACCATCGCCCCGGGAGAGCCACACACGATACAGGCCTTCCCACCCGACTGCAAGCGGCCACGAGCCGTCAAGGCTTTTCGATAATCAGCGTGGCGTCGCCGGACAGGTAACCGGTCAAGAGGCGTGTTTTGCAGCTTGGCGGAGCGTTCAGCCAAGCCTGCATCGTCTCGGGCGTGCGCGCGAACAGGTGGTCCGCGCCGGCCCGTTCACCGGTCGAGAGAAAGTTGAACGCCAAGACCCGTCCGGCTGCGTTGAGCAGGTGCGTGAGCAACGGTCGGACGACGTCATCCGGCAGCGTGTTGAGCGTGCCGCTGGCGTAAACGACTTCGGCTCCGACAAACAGCCGAACCGGCTCGCGGACGATGTCGGCCTGGATGATCGTCTGACCTGTCCGATGCAGCGCAGGATTCGGCCAGTTCCGGCATCGCTTCGAGGCCGATGTAATGGCCGGGCCGCTGATTGCGGGCGAGCAAGAGCGGATAGAGGTCGCCTCGGCCGCAACCCACGTCGAGTAAGGATCGGCCTGTGACGTCGACCGCGTCGGCGAACGCTTCGAACCGTAGCCGCTGCGTGAGCGGGCTGGCCCATAGCAGCGAGCGGAAGCCGTCGCCGTGGGCGCGAATGGCGTCGCGGTAGGGCGAAAGGTAGGCCGGCTCGTTGGGCATCTTTGCTCTGTCATGGCGATTGGCGGAGGCGATGCAAGCGGTCGGGCCGACCGCACCGATTGCTCGACGCGGTCGATCGCCTTACGATTCGCGACCTTGCGATTCCTCGTCCACGTCAATCTTACGTCGGCCGTCAATGCGGCGCTGGTTCGGCACGGTCACATTGCCGTCTCGATGCAGGAAGCGATCCTGCCCGATGAGCTTCCGCCGTCGGAATTGCTTCAGGAAGCGCATCGGAAGCAACTGGATGTGATCACCGCAGATCGCGAACTCGCCCAGTTCGCCCGGACGACCGCGATAAAGTTCGATCGCAGCATCGTCTTCCTGCAACTCCGCGAAAGCGATGGCGACGTCGAGCAGGACGACGCCATCGACCGCCTGTTCGACCGTTTCAGCCGGCTCAAACCGGGTATGCTGTACACGGTGACCGAACAGCAAGTGAAGACGCAGCAGCTCAAAGGTGTGTAATAGTTGCCAGTTGCCAGTTGATAGTTGCCAGCTAGTTGTCGATAGTGATCGCCCGTTCTTCACTGGCAACTGGCAACTAGCAACTGGCAACTCTGCACATGAGCCTTCTCGTCACCGGCAGCATCGGCGTCGACACCATCGAAACACCGTTCGGCAAGCGCGAAAACGTGATCGGCGGCAGCGCGGTCTACTTCTCGTACGCCGCAAGCTTCTTCACACACGTGCGGCTTGTCGGCGTTGTCGGGCCTGACTATCCGCACAGCCTTCAGCGGCTGTTCGAGGGCCGCGATGTCGATCTGGCCGGCTTGGAAGTGCGCCAGGGCAGCAAGAGCTTCCGCTGGCACGGCAGCTACGTGCAGGACATGAACGCAGCCCAGACGCTCAGCGTCGATCTGAATGTGCTGGCCGAGCATGCGCCGAAACTGCCCGAGCGGTTTGGCAACAGCACGCACGTGTTCCTGGCGAACACGCATCCGCAGCTTCAGCTTCAGATGCTCAGCAGCATGCAGCGGCCCACGCTCGCAGTCGCG
This sequence comes from Tepidisphaeraceae bacterium, assembly GCA_047600945.1. GTDB lineage: Bacteria > Planctomycetota > Phycisphaerae > Tepidisphaerales > Tepidisphaeraceae > JASGKC01. Next base: position 2,455,711 of record JASGKC010000001.1, read on the forward strand.
GACACGATGAACTTGTGGATCGAAACGACACGCCCGGACTTGCTCGAACTGCTGAAGCGCATCGACGGCCTGGTGCTGAACGACGGCGAGGCGAAGCTGCTCACCGGTGAAAAGAATATGGTCTGCGCCGCGAAGAAGGTGCTGGCGCTCGGGCCGAAGTTTGTGGTCATCAAAAAGGGCGAACACGGCAGCCTGATGGCGACGGGCGGCGAGTTGTACACGCTGCCTTCGTTCCCGACCGAGAAGGTCGTCGACCCGACCGGCGCCGGCGACAGCTTTGCGGCCGGCATGATGGGCTATCTCGCCAGCCAGCGCAGCTTCAGCCCGAGCACGCTCCGTCGCGCGATGGCGTACGGCACGGTGGTCGCCAGCTACACGATCAGCGACTTCTCTCTCGACGGCCTGAAGTCGACGACGCGTGAAGCGCTCGATCAACGCTATGAAGAGTTCAAGCGGGCGATGAGCTTCTGAGTAGTTGAAATTCATGACACGGCTTTCCAGGCCGTGTCTGCGCGACGCGAACTCGGGTTGGAAACCCGAGCCACAAAAAATTCATACGAAACTGAACGAACCGAAGAGTCCGCTGCCATCGGTTCAACCACAGACTTTGTTTGAAACGCCTGTTTGACATTCGCCCGCGTCGTGCGATGATTGATGCGTGCGGAGATCTGCCTCCAACTCGGGTTCCGTTCGCGAGGTGGCCAGCGCTGACCTCGATTGCACGCGCGACCGTCTGCTGGACGTCGCCGGCGAAGAGTTCGCGGCTTCGGGTTACGAGAAGGCGACCATCCGCGACATCGTCGCCCGCGCGAAGGCGAACATCGCGGCGGTGAATTATCACTTCGGCGGCAAGCAGCAACTGTATCGCGCGGCCATGCAGCACGGCATCGACGTTTCCTCGAAGCTTTATCCGCTGGACGAGGCGCTCGTCGATGCGCGCACGCCGAAGCACCGGCTGCACGCGTTCGTCCGGATGTTCCTACGGCGCATCCTCGCGGGCGGCAAGCCCGCCTGGCACGGCCGGCTGATGGCGCGCGAGATGGCCGAGCCGACCGGCGCACTGGAAGAACTGGCGCGCAACACGATGCGGCCGTTCATCGACACGCTTCAGGAGATCGTCCGCGAGATCGTCGGCGACCATCTGTCGCAGCTCCAACTGGAGCGTTGCGTCATGTCGGTCATCGCGCAGTGCGTCTTCTTCAACCACGCGCGGCCCGTCCTTGAGGTGATGTATCCGGACCACATGCGCGAGCCGATGGACGTCGATGGCATCGCCGAGCACGTGGCCCAGTTCAGCTACGCGGGCCTGAAGGCGTTGGCGTCGGAGAAGACGAAGCACGCGTAGTCGGATTGCAGCGGCAGATCGTTTGGTGGCCGCCGGCAGGGCGGCGTTTTCTTCGCGATCGCCCGTCCATGCTCACGTCCCGCGCTTGTTCCCATACAACTCGACGTGAAGTCGCGCGCAATATCGATACCCGTTCGTCTTGCACACTTCACTGAGCCATTCTGATCGCGAGCGGAGCGTCTCGGCGTCGATGCCTTCGGGCATCAGCAGCACACTCGACGGCTCAATCGGCAGACCGATCTGGCGCACGAGCCGATCGATTTCCTCCAGGTCGCTCGCGCTGCTGACGACGAACTTCAACTGGAAGTCCGGCGCGTGTTGAATGAATTGTCGGATCACATCGGGTTGAAGTCGCTGGCGGTCGTGGTTGAGCGCGAACCGGCCGCCCTCGCGCGTGAGCGGCGTGCTGTTGCTCAGCTTGGGCGACAGGCTGGCCAGATGCATCGGGATCGGTTCGAAAATGGTGGCGGCCGTCTCGATGGTAAGGTGCTTACCGAGGTTCGCGAGCGTTGTCGCGAGTTCGCCGATGCCGCGGGCGATCATCGGTTCGCCCCCGGTCAGGACGACGTGCTGGCAGTTGTACGCTTTCACGCGGCGAACGATTTCGTCCACCGGCACGTCGTCCCCTTCGGGATTCCAGCTTGCGTAGGGCGTGTCGCACCAGGTGCAGCGCAGGTTGCAGCCGCTCGTGCGGACGAAGACCGACGGCACGCCGACGAGCTTGCCTTCGCCTTGGATGGAGTGGAACAGCTCGGAGAGTCGCACGGGTCGATTGTAGACAAGCTCACGTGAATGAGAACGGCGGCCGATGGATGCCGCGTTCGGTGACGATGGCGGTGATGAGGTTGGCCGGCGTGACGTCGAAGGCCGGGTTGTAGGCGTTCACGCCGGGCGGCGCGATCGTCAGTCCCATCGGCTGGAGCACCTCGCGGGCGTGGCGGTGTTCGATCGGAATGCCCGTGCCGGTCGGCAGCTTCGTGTCGATGGTGCTGGTGGGCGCGAGGACGACGAACGGCACGTTGAAGTGACGCGCGATGAGGGCCAAGCCGAACGTGCCGATCTTGTTGGCGGCGTCGCCATTGGCGGCGATGCGGTCGGCGCCGACGAAGATCGCGTCGATCCGCGTCTCGCGCAGCAGGCTGGCGGCCATGTTGTCGCAAAGGACCGTCACGCCGACGCCGGCGTTGACGAGTTCGGTCGCGGTGATCCGGCTGCCTTGGAGCAGCGGCCGAGTTTCGTCGGCCCATACTTTGAACTTGCAGCCGTGCTCGATGCCGACGTAGACGGGGGCGAGCGCCGTGCCGTACGCGACCGTCGCGAGTGCGCCGGCGTTGCAGTGCGTCTGCACGTGGTAGACGTCGCGCGATCCCGTTAGTTCTTCCAGCAGCCGCAGCCCGTTCTCGCCGATCTGTCGGCAGATGGTCGCGTCCTCGGCCAGCATGGCGATGCACTCGTCGAGAAGGTGCTGATCGGAGTCGTCGGCTTCCGCGATGCGCTGGATGCGGTCGAGCGCCCAGAAGAGGTTCACCGCGGTGGGACGGCTGGTGGCGAGATACTTGCAGACTTCGCTAAGCCGCGAGCGGCGATTCTGCGTGACGCCACGCACGCCCAGGTACGCTCCGAAGGCCGCTGCGACGCCGATCGCGGGAGCGCCACGGACGACGAGGCGCTGGATGGCGTCCCACATCTGTTTCTCGTCCGTGATGTCGACGTAGTCGATCGTTGTCGGCAGCTTCGTCTGATCGAGCAGCCGCAGGGCGTGGCCGGTCCATGTCATCGTGCGCAGCATGATCAGTGCGTGAAGATCGAGAACAGGAAATACGCGAACGGCGACGCCAGCAGGGGCGAGTCCATCACGTCGAGCACGCCGCCGAAGCCGGGCAGGAGGTGGCCGGAGTCTTTGACGGCGGCGTCGCGTTTGAACATCGATTCGAGCAGGTCGCCCGCCTGTCCGACCGCGCCGATCAGCACGCCGAAGATCAGGCCGAACAGCCAGCTCAGGTTGCCGATGAACGGGCGCAGCCCGCGCCGATCAGGCCCGCGAACACCAGGCCACCGGCCAAACCTTCCCACGTCTTGCCCGGGCTCAGCCACGGGATGAGCTTGCGCTTGCCGATCGCCCGGCCCGTGAAGTACGCGCCGATGTCGGTGCCCTTCACGACCAGCAGGATCATCACCACGTGCCATGTCGAGCCGTGGAACGCGACCATCTCGCCGTGCTTGACGCGCAGCGCGATTAGGAACCACGCGAGCCCGCCGAGGTAGAGCGTCGCCAGCACGGTGCCGGCCATGTGGACGATCGCGTCCTGGCTCTGCTTCGCCAGCGCGCGTTGCAGGGCAGCCACGATCATCGCGCCGGTGACGATGAAGACGAACAGGCTTGTGCTGATCCGCTGGAAGAACGCGAACTGCGTGAAGAACGCGTGCAGCACAAGCAGCGCGCAGCCGAGCGAGGTGATGAGCCGGAACGGCTTGACGCGCTTGGCGGCAAAGAGCGTGGCCAGTTCGCGAACTGCCAGCGGCAGCAGCAACAGCAGTAGCAGGGTGACGCCCACCCCGCGCAGGCCACCACTGGGGTAGTGCGAGGTCCAGCGTTCGATGCCATGATCGAGGGCAAGGACGCCGAACAGGCCAAGCAGCAGGATCGGGCCGAGCGTGAGACGGTTGCGGAGGGATCGTTCCATTCGACATCCCGGTCATGGCCGGGACGGGGCGTGACGGTAACATGCGGGCATCGATCTACAAGGGAGTCGCGGTGGCGATTGCGGATTGCGGAGTGCGGATTGCGGATTGGAAGACGTGGGCTTTGGTGTGTGGGATCGGGCTGGCCGGCTGCGGGGCGGTGGTCAGCGACGATCTGGCTATTGCTAGTAGCCGATATGACCGGGGCGGGTCGGCGTCGATCGGCCTGGCGCCGGCGACCGGCGCGTACGAACTGCGCACCTGGCCCGACGGCGAGACGGTCGCGCAGTACACGGTTCGTAAGGGAGACCCGCTCGGCTTCGAGCAGCCGCGGGGCGACACGGTGACGGCTGTCGCGGGAAGCGTTCGTCAGCCCGTCACGACGGATGTGCTGCACCGCGCGGCCTACTGGATCTACGTCGGACAGGGCCGGTGACTCACCGCCACGTGTACAGCGCGTACGGCACGAGCGGGGTGATTGCGTAGAGAAGCGCCACGACCATCAGCAGGCCGAAGTCCGGTTTGCGCTTGGTGATGTAGAGCACGCCGAACACCAGCGCCACCAGCATGCCGATCACGGTGAGCAGATGGCTCATCTGAATGCTCTGGTGCAGCGTATTTGACAGGCTGTCGATCCAATTGGAGATCATGGTGCCGAGTCCTGTTGGGGTACAGGCTCAAGCATGCCACGGACTCGGCGGGCGGCGCGGAATCGGCGCAGGCGGGGGGTCCCAGAACCGGGCAACGCGGTCGATTGTGCGGCCTATTCCGGTCGCGGCATCAGAACTCGGCGCCCATCGAGATGGCGCGGTCGGTGAGGGCGGATTTCATCTTGGCAACGTCTTCCGGGTTGCCCAGCGTGGGTTCGACTTCAAGGGTCCGAATATCCGTGAAACCGATGAACCGCAGCCACATTTCGAGGTAGGGCTTCTGAAAGTCCATTGACGCCGCCGGCGAACCCGGCCCATACGCGCCGCCGCGCGCGATGACCACCACCGCAGGCTTGCCGGTGACCAGGCCGTAGTAGCCCTTCGTGGCGTCATAGCCGAAGGTCACGCCCGGCTGGGTGATCAGGTCGATCAGGTGCTTCAGGCGGTACGGAATCGAGAAATTCCACATCGGCGCGCTGACGAGCAGTTTATCGGCCGTCTTGAGGCGGTCGGCCAACGCATGGATCGTTTCCCACGCGGCGCTCTCGGGCGAGCTTTGCTTGCGGCCGGCCAGGGCGGAGTACTTGGCGTTGAGGGTATCGCCATCGAAGACGGGCAGCATGGCATGCCAGACGTCCCACGTGTCGACGGTGTCGGACGGGTGCGTTTTCTTGTAGCTGTCGACGAACGCGTGCGCGACCGACGCGGAGTGCGAACGCGCTTTACGCGGCGACGATTCGATGTGCAGAAGCTTGGCCATGATCAAAATCCTTTTCGCCGGCAGGCCCGGATGTGAATCGCGTGGGCGAAAACGATTCGCGCCTGCGCGAGCGTGAAATCGCGTCGGCGCGATTCACATTCGGGTCCGCCTGCCCACGTGATTCTAAAATCGCGCGGGCTATCATCCTCCACCATGATCGGCCGGTTTGTACCGTTTGTCGCAGGTTTCGCGCTCGTTGTCGCAGCGCCGTTTAGTGCAATCGTTCGAGCGGACTTGAAAACCGACCTCGATGCGATCCTACACGACGATGCGCTCAAAAGCGCCAAGGCGTCCGTGCAGGTCGTGCAACTCGGGCAAGCGAGGGAACTGGACCGCGTCGTCTACGAAGAGAAGTCGGCCGACAAACTTATCCCGGCCAGCAATCAGAAGGTCATCACGACCGCCTGCGCGCTGGAAACGCTCGGCCCGGATTTCCAGTTCCGTACCGCGCTGCTGCGGAAGGACAAAACCCTTGCCCTCGTCGGTGACGGCGACCCCGCCTTCTGCGACACGCAGTACGTCATGTACACCAGCAAGCTGGGTGTGCGCACCACGACCACCTTTTCCGCCTGGGCGAAGGGCTTGAAAGACGCGAAACTGACGAAGTTCGACCAACTGCTCGTCGACGACTCGGTGTTCGACGAGGAACTCTTCAACCCGAACTGGCCGGCGAATCAGTCGAACCTGGAGTATTGCCCGGAAGTCAGCGGCTTGAACTTCAACGCGAACTGCCTGGACGTCTACCTGCTGCTCAGCGGGGGTGAAAACGTCGAGATCCGGCCCGACCCGGCGACGCCGTTCATCAAGATCACCGACGTCCTCACCGTCGGCGGCGATCACTCGGTCTCGCTTCAGCGCAAGGCGAACACGAACCAGATCACCGTCCGCGGCGTCGTTAACGGCAGCAACACTGTCAAGCCGTTCCGGGTGACGATCCACGAGCCGGCACTGGTGGCCGGCAATGCGCTCAGGGCGGCTTTCACGCAGGGCGGCGTCAGCATCGACGGCGACGTGACGCGCGACCGGACGATCCGCGACGCGTTCCTACAGGACAAGGACAAGTCCGGCTGGTCGGTGCTGGCGGTGAACCAGACGCCGCTGCTCGATGTGCTGCGCTATACGAACAAGGAATCGAACAACCTGTACGCGGAGTCGCTGCTGCGGCGCGTGGCGGCGACATCGGGCAAGCCCGGCTCGCGGTCGGGCGGGGCGGAGGCGCTGAAGGCGTTCGTCGCCAAGGCCGGCGCGACGGCCGACGACGTCAGCCCGGACGACGGCTCGGGCCTGAGTAAGCAGACGCTCGCCAGCAGTCGGGCGTTCTGCGCGGTGCTCGCTTACATGTTCCATGGCGACCATCGCGACGCGTACATCAGCACGCTGGCGGTGGGCGGCGTCGATGGCACGCTCGAAAAGCGCTTCAACGGCCCGCTCAAGGGCCGAGTGTTCGCCAAGAGCGGGTACGTCAACAAAGTCCGCACGCTGTCGGGCTACCTGAAGACCGAAGCGGGCGAGTGGTACGCCTTCAGCATCCTCCTGAACGACATTACCGACGGCGCGAAAGCCAAGAGCGTTCACGAGCGGATCGTCGAGGCGATCGACAAGAACTCGGACAAGTGAAGTGCTGAGCGGAGGAAAGCGGATCAGGGGTGGCGATAGGGCTTCCCTCCCACGCTGGCCTCTTTCCCCCTCGCACCTTCCCGCAACGTTGCGTATCCTCCCCGTTCATGCGAGTCCTGACCCTTCTCGGCGGCGTGGTCTGCATGCTTGCGACATTGGTCGGCTGTGCCGGCAGCCCGGCTGGCGCGGTGAACGCGAAGGCGCCGAAGGGTACGGGCTTCAGCGTCTGCGACCTCACGCTCGGTGACGGAACCAAGACCAAGTACAGCCTGTTCGTGCCGTACAGCTACAAACCCGGCACGCCGACTCGGGCGATCGTGTTTCTGCACGGCATCGGCGAGGGAGGCTCGAACGGCGTGAAGAACACCACCGTCGGACTCGGCCCGGCGATCGGTTCCGACCCCGAAGCGTGGCCGGTCATCGCGGTGTTTCCGCAGACGTCCAGCGGTAAGTGGAAGAGCGAGCACGATCAGTCGATCGCGATTGCGGCCCTCGACGACGCGAGCAAGCGCGTCAGCATCGATCCCAAGCGCGTCGCCCTCACTGGCCTGAGCACCGGCGGCGAAGGCGTCTGGCGCATCGCGGCCAGCTACCCGAGTCGTTTCGACCGCCTCGCGCCGATGGCGGCGTACGAGGCCGACGACATCATCGACAAGCTTCCGCGTGTGCCGATCTGGGCCGTGCATTGCCCGGTCGACATCTTCGTCTCGTATTCCGGCAGCAAGTCGATGGTCAACAAGATCAACGAACGCGGCGGCAACGCCCGGCTGAGCGACTGGGGTGGCTCGCTCAACCCGCACAACTGCTGGGACAAGGCATACAGCGACGCGGAGTTCCGGTCGTGGATTCAGGGGCGGTGATCCATCACTGTCCGACGCCGCGCGGGTTCTGGAACCAGTTGTCGTGGCCGGGGACGACGATGTCGGCGATCTCGTAGACTTCCTGCAACGATTCCTTCGCCGCGGCGACATCCGCGCAGTCGGGCAACACCTGGCCGGCCAGGAAGTGGTCGAGCGAGCCGACGGCCGGGCCGGTGATGAGCGTCGTGCTGAGCGGCGCTGCCACCAGCAATCCGCACGTGCCAACCGTGAACCCGGCCAGCGGGAACAGGTCGATTGCCGGCGCGAGTTTGTCCGGGGCGACCGTCACGCGGTCGAGCAACTGCTGCAATTCGGGAATCGATTCGCCCTGCGCTTCAGCGAGTTGCTCCAGCGTCTCACGCTCGGCCTCGCTGGCAAACCACTTGGCTTTCTCAAGCACATCGAGTCCGAGCGCCGAAGCGGTAGAGGCGTGCGTGAGAAAGACGTCGGTGATCGCTTCCGGCTGTAGGCCGGTGCGTTCGAAGAGTCGGGCTTGGAGCACCGCGGGCGGCAGGCCGGGATCGACCAGGATATTGCGTTTGCCCGCGCAGCAGCGAGCAGGTGGGGTGTCCGATCCGGCGCGGGGCCGTCTCGTTCCAGAGCAGATTGCGGGCGAGCGTGCCGATGCTGATGATGTCGACCCTGACAGCCATGGCGCGGGATTGTTCACCGCGCACCGCGAAACGCAACACGGAGAGTGCGTGGAAGACGACACGATTTCGACCTTGGATCCAAATGACGCGCGATGGTCCCCTCTCCCGGTACTCCGGGAGAGGGTTAGGGTGAGGGCTGTTTTCTCATCAAGGACTCTAGCCCTCAACCCTGCCCTCTCCCGGATTACCGGGAGAGGGTGGAAGACGATTTGTGCCGCCGCGGTCGCTTGCGCCTTCGGGGTGGGCGGATGTGCAACGCCCTCCGCGCCAAAGCGCGAGTCAACTCGGAAACCGTCACCGTCTTCGAGAACGGACCGACGTTCTACCGCATCACGACGGACCATTTTGTTATGTTCGTGACGGACGAAGATGCCGACCATCAGGAAGACTTCGCGGCCGCCGCGGAGGCGTCGCTGAAGGCGTGTCAGCAAATCCTTCCTGCCTCGCCAAGGACGTCGCCGTCGAAATCCTTCGTCGCGTACATCGTCAGCAATCCCGTGCACGCCCGTGCGATCACGCAGATGCGCCTCGGCGCCGACGCCCCGGAGATGAAGATCGAGCGGGGCGGCTACACGGTGGACGCATACATCCTCGCGCTGGGTTCCGATCGCACCGCACAAATCACCATCCTGTCGCACGAGATATTCCACGCCACGCTCGGCCGGCATGTTGCGGTGCGCCCGCCCGCGTTTCTGGAGGAAGGCATCGCATCAATGTTCGAACGGGTGACGTTCGATTCCCGCAAAGCGACGGTCGACCGATCCTTCAACGCCATGCGCGGCCAGCAACTCGCCAAGCTGATCGACGACGGCCCGGGCCTGCTGCCGCTGAAAGAGATGGTCACGCTCGACGCCGGCCAGATCATGACGCGCCGGCCCGACCAGGCGTCGACGTTCTATTCGCAGGCGTGGGCACTGGCGATGTTCCTCGACGCCCAGCCGGGGCCGGCCGGCTCGGCGCTGCGGTCGCTGCTGGCGGATGCCGTCGCGGGGGCGGGGCCGTTTGCGGACGATGCGAAAAAGCGTGACGCGCGGGCGATTGTCGAGCATTATGCGGGCGGTTCGCTCGAGTCGATCGAGCCGGCCTACCGCCGGTTCGTTGCCGATCGTCTGGCGTACCGCAGGTAGGGCAGGACCATGAACCGACGAACCGTCCATTTCTCGGGCCACGTGCAGGGCGTCGGCTTCCGTTTCCTGGTGCTCCAAATGTCGCGTCGGTTCTCGGTGCTGCGCGGGTTCGTCCGCAACCTCTCGGACGGCCGCGTCGAGATGGTCGTCGAAGGCCCGGACGGCTCGATCACCGAATTCATCGAAGAGGTGAAGGAGCGCATGAGCGGGTACATTGATTCGTCTGACGAGCGCGTAGACCCGGCGACCGGCGAATTCCGCAGTTTTGAGATACGCCGTTGAGCCTGTTTTGTCTTGAATGGCATCGCCCGTTGCAGGCACGATACGCCCGCGATGCCCTTGCCTCCTTCCCCGTACCTGGTGGAAAGCCTTGAACGGCGACGATTACTGTTCGCCGGCCAACTCGATCCGGCATTCGGCAGTAAGGGAATCGCGACGCCGGTTCCAGGGTTGCTGGTGGTGGATGTGGACGCGCAGTCCGACGGCAAGACGATCGTCGCGGGGAACAGCAATGTCGGCACTCGCGCGGGCAAGTTCGTGGTGGCGCGCTATGGCGTGAACGGTGCCCTCGACTCGACCTTCGGCACGGCCGGCGTGGTGCTGGTGGACTTCGCGTCGACGGTCACCGGCGTCGCGTCCGTGACCGCCGTCGCGGTTCAGCCCGACGACAGCATTGTGCTCGCCGGCACCGGGCCGATCGGTTACACGACGATGTCGTGGATCGTCCGCCTGACCCCGAGTGGCGCGCTCGACACCACGTTCGGGTCGGCCGGCTATCAAGAGCTCCGCGTCTTCGACGGGTACTCAGACGTCGCGCAGGTCTCGGACATCACGCTACAGCGGGATGGGAAGATCCTGCTCGTCGGTAGCGGCGAGCCTGACTTAAGTTCACCGGGAGTCTCGCAGATCGGCGTCGCACGGCTCAACGCGAATGGCACGTTCGACACCAGCTTCGACGGCAACGGCACGCGCTACATCAGCTTCGATAGCAAATCCGCGTTCGGCGATCGGCTTGCCATCGATTACTCGGGCACCTCCAGCACGAACGCCAACTACGGTAAAATCTACGTCCTGGGCGCCCATGTGGAATCGGTCACTCCGAGTTTCACGGAGACGGTCGCGGTCGTGCGCCTTACAACGGGTGGCACACTCGACAACGGCTTCGATTCGGACGGTCGCAAGACGCTGCACTTTAGTGCCGGCGAAGATTCGGCGACGCCGGGCGGCATTGTCGTGCAGCCGACAGGCCGGGTCGTTATCGCCTGCACCACCATTGGCACCGACGGTTCATCGAGCGGCGGACTCATGCGTCTGACCGCGACGGGGGCGCTCGACACGACCTTCGGATCCAGCGGCAAGACGGCGTTCACGCAGGCGGCTTCTTTCGACCTGCTACAGAACGACGCCGGCTACCTCATCGCGCCCGCGAGGTATTCCTCCACGCAATCGAGCCTGAGCGGATTCACCAGTGAAGGTGCGGCCGATCCGCGCTTCGGGACCAGCGGCACGGCGATCATTGATGGCATCGCTGCGTATTCGGCGGAACTCGCGTCGGACTTGCGCATCCTCCTCGGAGGCGGCTCGAACGGCGACGTGGCACGGCTTTACGACCGCGGGCCGGCAACGGTGTCGATCGGCACCTTCAACCCCAACCTCTACGAGCAGAATGCCGCCGGTTCGAGTTTCATCGTCACGCGGCTCGAGCGGCTGTCGACGTTCACGGGCGTTTATCTCAATGTGAGCGGCACCGCGACGCCGAACGTCGACTACACCGGCGATTCGAACATCATTTTCCTGTCCAGCACGCTGGCATACGTGGCAATCGCGCCGAACCAGACCTTCACCACGATCAATCTGACGCCGATCGACGACAGCGTCGCCGAAGGGGACGAACCGCAGACGTTCACGCTGGCGGAAGGGTATGTGGCCTACAGCACCGCGACGCCGACAGCCGCCACCATGGTCGTTCGCGATAACGACATCGTCGTTCCTTCGGTCACGAGCGCGACGTTTCAGTACGAGACCGGTCCGCAGTTCCTGACGTTCACTTTCAGCCAGAATGTCGGCGCCAGCCTGACCGACTCGGATTTCACGCTTACGGGCCCGGCAGGCATGCCGTCACACACGTTCGCGTATGACGCGTCCACCAACGTCGCGAAGCTGTCCTTCAACGGCCTGCTGCCCGACGGTGACTACACCGCAAAAGTGTCGAGTGCCGGTGTAAATAACAGCAGCGGCGTGCACCTGCCTGCGGACTACACATTACCGTTCTGGTTCGTGAACGGCGACGCGAATCGGGATCGACGGGTGAACTTCACCGACTTGCTCGTTTTGGCGTCGAACTACGGCGCGACGGTTAACTCGTTCAACCAAGGCAACTTCGATCTCGACGGATCGGGGCGGGTTAATTTCTCCGACCTGCTCATCTTGGCCAGCCATTACGGAGTCACCTTGGCAGGGACGTCGGCGGTCGCTTTGCCCGAGACTGCAACCTCGGCGTCGTTCGCGCGTGTCGAATCGGACGACGCCGATTCTGACTCATACAATTCCTCTCTGGCTGACCTGCTCGTGTAACTGTCGGTGCTTGGCGACGGGGCGGTCGGCGGCTAAGGTGACGCGACGCCATGTACCGCCTTTTCATCATCGCACGACATAACTTCAAGCAGGCGATCATCCAGCCGATCTTCACGTTGATGATCCTGCTGGGCGTCGCAATCCTGATCGTGTTCGCGCAGCTGCCGTTCTTCACGCTGGGCGAAGACACGCGCATGTTCAAGGCCGTGTCGCTCGACGTCATCCTGTTGCTGACGCTCATCAGCACGCTGCTGGCGACCAGCAAGAGCATCTACGAAGAAATCGAAGACCGCACCATGCTCACGCTGATGAGCAAGCCGCTGGACCGTTGGCAGGTGCTGGTTGGCAAATACATCGGCCTGAGCCTGTCGGCTGCGCTGTCGATCGCCGTGCTCGGCATCACGATGGCGGCGGCGGTGTACTATCGCGTGCCGGGCGACTACATGCTCCGCACGAACGCGCTGCTGCCCGATGACGTGAAGCAACTCGTCGACACCCGCGCGATGCACATGGCCGGCGTTTGGCCGAGCATGATCCTCATGTGGCTTCAGGTGAGCGTGCTGGCCGCGATCAGCGTGGCGATCAGCACGCGGATGTCGTTCGTCGTCAACCTGCCGGCCGTCATTCTGGTGTACGTCGCGGGCAACATGACCCGCTTCATCGACGCCGCCACCATCGATCGGAACGCCGTCGTCCGCAGCGTCGGTTGGGCAGTCGAGACGCTGCTCCCGTTCTTACAGGTGTTCGACCTGCGGCAGTACACGGTGTTCAGCACCATCCGACTGAACGGTTCGATCTTCCAAGGCGACACGTCGCCGACAGCGATCTTCCCGATCCAGATGTGGAACAGCACTGCCGTGGCCGGGCTGTACGCGCTGCTATACGTGACGGCCGCCCTCGGGGTGGGGCTGCTCAGCTTCCGCACCCGAGAACTGGGCGGGGCCGAGGGTTGATCGACGTTCCCGAATCCGTCCGCGCGTACTGTGAAATCAATGGCCACGGCTCGATCGTGGCCGAAGAGTCGTTGCAGGGCGGCATCATCTCGCAGACACGAAGGCTGCGCACGGCGAGTGGGTTCAGCTTTGTCCTCAAGACCTCCACCGAAGTGCCACCGGACGTGTATCCGCTGGAAGCCGAAGGCCTGCGCACGCTCGACCTGCCCGACTGCCCGCGCGTGCCGAAGGTGCTGCAAGTCGCGGCCGATCATCTGATGCTGGAAGACCTCGGCTCGAACGCGCCGGGGCCGAACTGGCAAGCCGAGTTCGCCAGGCAACTGGCGAACCTTCACAAGCAGACCGCGCCGCAGTTCGGCTTCGATCACGACAACTACCTGGGCCGACTTCCGCAGATCAACGCGTGGTCGGACGACGGGCCGGCGTTTTACGTGGAGCATCGCGTGTTGCGGTATCTGCACGAGCCGCGGGCCGAGGCCGTGATGACAGCCGAGGATCGCCGCGGGGTCGAACGACTCTGCCGGCGGTTCCTGCAAATCACGCCGAAGATGCCGCCCGCCCTCATCCACGGCGACCTCTGGTGCGCCAACTGGCTCACCGGCCCGAACGGCGAGCCGGCGTATCTCGACCCGGCCGTCTACTACGGATTGGCCGAGAGTGAACTGTCCTTCACGCGGATGTTCGGCGGGCTCGACGTATCCTTCTACGACCAGTACGTGAAGCACCATCCGCTCCCTGAAGGCTGGCGGGAACGCCTGCCATACTACGACGCCCGCGAATGGGCTGCGATGGCGGCGCACTACGGCAACATCGAGCACTGCGTCGATCGGCTTCGCGAGCAAATCGCGGCGTTGTCCTGAGCATCGGATCGGCTGTGCAGATTTGTTGCACGGGCGGCGCGTGCCCTTGAATCACGGGGGCCGCGCTGTTCGGATTGGCGGCGTCACCATGAGCATCCCCGCCCACATTCCGACAACGCCTCCGAAGAGTGCGGCCATCTTCATCGCGTGCCTGACCGACGGTTTCTACCCGCGCACGGGTGTCGCGATCGTCAAAATCCTCGAGAAACTCGGTCTGCGCGTCGAGTTTCCGGCCGAGCAGACCTGCTGTGGGCAGATGTTTTTCAACAACGGCTACCACGCCGACAGCCTGCGTCTGGCCAAGCGGTTTATCGAAGTGTTCGAACCGTACGAGTCGATCGTGTCACCGTCGGCCTCGTGCACGGCGATGGTGCGCGAGCAGTTCCCGGAACTGCTTCAGAACGACCCGGACTGGCGCGAACGCATGCAGGCCGTCGCGAGCAAGACGTACGACTTCATCGAGTTCCTCGTCAAGGTGATGAAGGTCGACGTGACGAAGTACACGCTTCCCGCGCCGCGTACGTTCACGTACCACTACACCTGTCACCAGCGCGGCCTGGGCCTGCGCGATGAGGCAGCCAACCTCCTGAAGCAGATCGGCAACGTGCAGTTCACACCGATGGAGAAGGGCGACCAGTGCTGCGGTTTCGGCGGCACGTTCGCCATCAAATACCCGGCCATCAGTGGCGCGATGGTCGAGGACAAGGTCCGCAACATCGAGAAGACCGGGGCCGAAACAACCATCTGCAACGACGCCGGCTGCGTGATGAACATCAGCGGCATGTGCAACCGCCACGGCATCAAGACCGACGTCACGCACCTTGCGAACGTGCTGGCGGAAGCGATGGGGATTGATACGGACGAATTGTGAGAATGCCGAACGTCGAAGTCCGAATGCCGAGGTAACGAAGCCTCGGGTATTTTGGCATTCGGACTTCGCACTCCGTCATTTTCTTCAGTCCAGCAAATTCGCTTTGATCTGGTCGATCACGTGTTTCGGCAGTTTCGAGCCGACGAAGGCGTCGTAGACGCGGCCGAGCGACTGCTGCGGGCGGAAGAGCTTGTAGTGCACGCAGCCGTGCGCGACGCCGTGGATTTCGGCGTTCGGTTTGAATCGGCGCAGGCGGATTTTCTCCTCGGTGTGGAACTTCACGTAGTAGAGCGGGTCGCCCTCGCGAAAGTGGAGTTCTTTCGTGTCAGCGGGAATCTCGAACGTGCCCTGGAGCGGACGAAGCCATTTCGAGATGTCATAACCAGCCGGGATGTACATCAACTTCGACTGGAAGTCGGTTCGGTGCAGAAACGCTGGCGACGTGCTCATTTCCAGCGGCTCTTCGCAGAAGAACAGCAGGCGGTGGTCGAAGTTCACCACGCGGTACTGCTTGCGTGAGTTGGGCCAGTATTGGAAGAGCTGCGCCGGAACGTTCGACTTATCATTGAGCGGTGCGATGCCGTCCGCACGAAGCGCGACGTCGCCCGTCACCGTGCACCGCGCGGCGAACGTGTTTTCCAACAGGTGCTGAAAACCTGGGCATGCGAAGAAGTCCCCCGGGTTGGAATCGTCGCGCTCGGGCAGGACGCTCTTGAAGACGAGGTCCGGCTCCTTGTAGAGCATGTGGTAATCGGCGTAGACCTCGGGCGGGTAGATCGTTGACCAATAGACGTCCATCGAAGCATTTCTCCAGATGATCCGCGGAAGCGCGACAGTGCGGCCGACACGGGTGAACGTGTCGGCCGCACCGGTTGTGTACAGTCCCACAACAAAGAGACTCGAGCCAACAGGCGATCAGATGGTAGTCGACATTTCACGCCGTCGACGCAGTGTCAGCATGAGGACACCGCCGATCGCGGCGAGCGTCGTCGGCTCGGGGGCGACGATCAGCAGGTCGAGGTTTGGCGCGGTGCGCCAGCTGGTCGATTGCTCATAGGCGTAGCCGAGTTGGAGGAGCTTCTGCTCGCTCAGCAGTTCGCCGAAGAACTGGATGCCCATCGGCGTGCCGTCGGAGAAGTAGCCCATCGGCACGCTGAGCGCCGGGCCGCCAAGGATGTTGGACTCGAATCGGCCAAGCAGGCTCGCGCTGCCGCCGGAGTAGGTGCCAAGCGTCACGCCCGGGAGGCGCTGCGACGCGGTGACGGCGCTTTGAACGGTGCCGTACGTGGGGGCGACGAACGCGTCGATCTTGGTGATCGTCGACTCGTCGACATCGAGCGTCAGCGGGTCGTCGACGAGATTCGGCGCGGCCATGAAGCCTTCGAACTCGTTCTTGCGCAGGTCGGCAAAAGCTTGAAGCGCTTTGATCGCGTCGGGGTTGTCGGGCTGGCCGTTGTTGTCGGCGTCGCCGAAGCCCTTGGCGTTGCCGGCGTTCAGGATGACGGCCAAATTGTTGATGTTCGTGTAAGCGCTGTTCAGCGTGCTGAGCGGACTGCCGGCCGCACCGTTTCGGCCGTTGTTGAGGGCGGTGGCGAAGTCATTCAGGTTATGGATGACCGGGTCGTTGTAGCTCTTAATCAGCTCGTTGTAGTAGTACGCGGCCGCCCAGCTTGACCACGTGCTGCTGGGAGTCGTGCCTCCAACGGTCGTGGTGGGGTAGTCATAGCCGAAGCCCGTGGTGGTCGGTGTGCCCGATTTGCCGATCGTGTTGTAGTACTTCGTGGAGGCGGGAATATCGACGTAGATGACCTTGGCGCCCTGCGCCTTCAACGCGGCGACTGCGGTGTTGAACTGCGCGAGCACCGTGGAGTTGACGGTGCCCTCGGTAGTGGCTGTGGCCGAGGTCATGTTGACCATGGCTTTCGGAACAGCCAGCACCTTGCCCTGGAGGGCCGTGGTGGACAGGCCGGCCGTGTAGTCGGCGGGGCGGGCGGCGCCGGGCTGGGCACCGCTCGAGGGGTAGAACGGCGTGTTGTTGAACAGGTTCGTCGAGCTCGTGCCGACCAGCGCGTTCATCATGATCGCGGCGTCCTTCACCGACTTGGTGAGCGGGCCGACGACGTCGCGGCTCGGCGTGAGCGGCCAGGTGCCGCTGGGATCGATCAGACCCAGACTGGTCTTGAGACCGACCAACGCGTCGGCGCTCGCCGGCACGCGGATCGAGCCACCGGTTTCGCCACCCATACCGGCCAATGCGAGGTTCGACGCGATGCCCGAGCCGGTGCCCGAGCTGCTGCCACCCGGCGTGCGGTTGGGGTTGTACGGATTGCGGATCTGGCCGATCGAGTTGTCGACGCCGTCGTACGAATACGCCATCGTCGTCTGCCCGGCCTTGCCGAGAATCAGGGCGCCGCGGCGCGAAGCTGCGCGACGCTGAACGAGTCCTTCGTCGGCTTCAGCGTCGTCGCACCCGCGGTGCTCGGGTGGAACGGGTTGACGTCCTTGTTCAGCACCGAGACGCCGTTGCTCGTCGCCATGCCCACCGCGTCATACGAATTCTTCACCAGCACCGGGACGCCCAGCAGCGGGTACTGCGCGGTCGTCGCGCCATTGGCGATGAGTTGATCGATGGCGGCGGCTTCGGTCTGCCAGTTCGGATTCACTTCAGCGACGGCATTCAGGCCAACGCGGAAGCCGACGCCGGGAATGTCGCGGCCCGTGTTGTACTGGTTGATGCGGTCGACGTAGGTCTGCGCCGCTTCGGCGACCGTAGTGGTGTGCGCGGCGAGGGCGGCCTGGAAATCGGAGATCGTCTTCTCGACCGGATCCCACACAGCCGACGCGGGTTGTGAAATGCCGAGAACGATGAACGTCGCGGCCGAGGTTGCGACGACAATGAAAGAGCGAGCCCTCCGCGAGCGCGCGGACGGGGCGGTGAGATGAACCTGCATGAGCAATCTCTCCTGTTGTCCCTGAGGACGGCTAAGACGAGCGGCGGAGCGCGATGCGCTCCTGAGCGACACCCGAATCACATCGAATCTGATTTCGCCAGCCAGCACCGGCGATGTCATGCAGCTCCTGCGAATGACGTGCCACGCTTTTGGCGGCCTCGTGCAGCCGCGACGGATGTATCGGCTCTACCGAGCGAAACAGCGTCGAGAGGACTTCATCTCGTCCATCCGGCTTGCCCGTTGCGCGGGCGCGGAACGGTGCCAGTGTCTTCAAATCGTGCAACCCCTGAGGCCGATGCCTGCGTCGTGCGCGATCGATCGTGCATTCCCTATACTTCACGCGGTGACTAGGACGTGTTTGGCTGGAGCGAAGCTGGACTGTCGGATGCGGAATCCACCTCGTGCAGTTGCGTCACCGGTTTGACATGAACCGCGACCGCTTTATACTGCCGGGCTCGCCATGGCGCGGGTCACGGTCGCCGTCTACCCGCAACTTGGTGAAGACAAGTGAAGTCCACCGCGAGGTTTGGGTGGACAAATCACGGAATCGCTGGTGTAGCTCAGTTGGTAGAGCACGCCCTTGGTAAGGGCGAGGTCAAGGGTTCAAACCCCTTCACCAGCTTTTGCGGAGGATAAGCCTCCGCGTCGGATTTCCGATTTGCGGTTTCCGATTTGCGATTTGGTATGCCGCCGACAGGAGTCGGTGGGTCGCGGATCTGGAAATCGACGGGTTCAATCGCAAATCGCAAATCTCAAATCGCAAATCCGCTTAGGAGAAACACAATGGCCAAGGGCGTATTCGAGCGTAAGAAGCCGCACGTCAACGTCGGCACGATCGGTCACATCGACCACGGCAAGACCACCCTGACCGCCGCTCTCGCGGCGCGTTCGCAGGCGAAGTACGGCACCGCCGCGAAGAGCTATAAGGATATCGCCAAGGGCGGTATCGACCGCGACGCGACCAAGACCGTCACGATCGCCGCGGCGCACGTCGAGTACGAGTCAGAGACTCGTCACTACGCCCACGTCGACTGTCCCGGCCACGCCGACTACGTCAAGAACATGATCACCGGCGCTGCCCAGATGGACGGCGCCATCCTGGTCGTGTCCGCCGCTGACGGCCCGATGCCGCAGACTCGCGAACACATCCTTCTGGCCCGCCAGGTCGGCGTGCCGAAGATGGTCGTGTTCATGAACAAGATCGACCTCGTCGATGACAAGGAACTGCTCGACCTCGTCGAGATGGAAGTCCGCGAACTGCTCACCAAGTACGGATTCCCGGGCGACGACACCCCGATCATCAAGGGCAGCTCCAAGCCGGCCCTCGATAACCCGGGCGACGACAAGGCCAACGCCTGCATCGACGAACTCGTGAAGGCGCTGGACGAATACGTCCCGATGCCGCAGCGCGAAATCGACAAGCCGTTCCTCATGCCGGTCGAAGACGTGTTCTCGATCAAGGGCCGCGGCACTGTCGCCACGGGCCGTATCGAACGCGGTCAGGTCAAGATCGGCGAAGCCTTGGCCATCGTCGGCTTCGGCAGCGAGCTCAAGACCGTCGTCACGGGCATCGAGCAGTTCAACAAGACCATGGACGTCGGCATCGCCGGCGACAACGCGGGCCTGCTCCTGCGTGGTATTGAAAAGGACCAGATCGAGCGCGGCCAGGTGCTCTGCCCGCCCGGCACGATCACCCCGCACACGAAGTTCGAAGCGGAAGTCTATATTCTGACCAAGGAAGAAGGCGGCCGCAGCACGCCGTTCTTCACCGGCTACCGTCCGCAGTTCTACTTCCGCACGACCGACGTGACCGGCAAGGTCACGATCAAGGCCGCGGAAATGGTCATGCCGGGTGACAACGTCTCGATCGAAGTCGAGCTCGGCTCGCCGGTTGCGATGGAAGACAAGCTCCGCTTCGCCATCCGCGAAGGTGGCAAGACGGTCGGCTCGGGCGTCGTCACGAAGATTCTGGCCTGAGAATGAGTGTGGAGTGTGCAGTGGGCAGTGGGCAGGACCGATCGGGTCTTCTCGCTGCCCACTGCTCACTGCCTACCGCCCACTGGAGTAACAATGGCTAAGGAAAACCGCGAATTCGTCTGGCTGCAGTGCACCGAGACCGGCGATCTCAACTACCGTACCGAGATCAAGGTCGCTGGCGGCCCGCAGAAGATCGAAATCAAAAAGTACAGCCCGCGCCTGCGCAAGCACACGCTGCATAAGGTGAAGCGGAAGTGAACTAGTGGGCGGTGGGCAGTGTGCAGTGGTCAGGTTGAATTCTCCTGCCCACTGCACACTAACCACTGCCCACTGCTACGCCGTTAGCTCAATTGGCAGAGCAGCCGTCTCCAAAGCGGCAGGTTGTAGGTTCGACTCCTACACGGCGTGCTGAAGCAGTGCCCGTTTAGCAGTGGCCCGCAGGGCCGCGGTCTTCGACGGGTGATTCGACCCGACTGGAACCCTCCCGCATGGCGGCGACGACCGAACCATCCAAGGAAGACGGCGCAGACGAACAGGTCCACGAGGACGTCGGCTCATCGCATCCCGTTGCCCGCAACGAGGGCAGCTTCTTCGCCATCTACAAGCGCGGCCAAGGCTACTGGACCCGTATGGGCACGGCCATCGGCGTCGCGGCGCTGCTCGGCTTTACGCTCCTGTTCCTCTATCGCGACCTGCTGCCATACCTCGGCGTCGCTGCCGTCAGCACCAAGCTCATCACCGCCGGCGTCATCACGCTGGCGGGCATTCTGCTGGCTTGGTGGCTGATGAACGCTCCAAAACGGGCGCAGTTCCTGATCGACACCGACAGTGAACTCAAGAAAGTCAATTGGGCCAGCCGCGCCGAACTCGTCACCAGCACCAAGGTCGTCATCCTGTTCATGGTGCTGATCGCGATCGCGCTGTTCGTTTTCGATCAGCAGTTCCACGGCTTGTTCTACGTTCTGGCCTACAAGCACGCCGGCCTGTCGCTGGCGACGGGCAAGGAACAGGTCATCCACGTCTACTCGGTTCGGCCTGAGTTCGCGCTGCTCAAGGTGAGCGGCATCCTGTTCACGTCGGTGCTCACCTTCGTGGGATACCTCATCTGGCACGGCACCGACGAAGACCGTCCGAAGTTCTGGGGCATGGTCATGCTGATCGTCGGCGCGATTGGCCTGCTGGGTTGGATCGGCTTCACGATCTTCTCGATCGTCGGTGGCGGCGCAACGGGCGCGCCGATCGCCGGGACCTGATCACGTCTTTTTCATCCGCCCGGCAAGATCAAAAGTCACCCGTCATGCGCTTCTACGTCCTTCGAGTCGCCAGCAACAAAGAAGACAAGGTTCGCGAGAGCCTCGTCCGCAAGGCCAAGATCGAAGGCCTCGATCTCGACGGCGACAAGCGCATCGGCCGCATCCTCGTGCCCACCGAACGCGTCCGCAGCATGAAGGGCGGCGTCAAGAAGGAAGCCGACCGCAAGCTCTATCCCGGCTACGTCTTCGTCGAACTTGAAACTGAAAAAGACGGTCGCATCCCCGACAAAGTCTGGTTCATGATCAAGGAAACCGACGGCGTCGGCGACTTCATCGGTTCCAACGGCAAGCCCACGCCGATGCTGCCCAAGGACGAAGCCCGCATGCTCGAAGAAGCCGAGCGGCCGGCCGACGAGCCCACGCTCCGCACCGACTACAAGAAGGGCGACAAGGTCAAGGTCACCAACGGCCCCTTCGAAAACTACGAAGGCGAAGTCGACGAGATCCTGCAGGACCAGGGCAAGGTCCGCATCATCACCACGATCTTCGGCCGTCCGACGCCGCTTGAACTCGAGTACTGGCACATCGAAAAGCTCTGATCGAGCTTTCGTCTTTCATCCCGGATCGCAACAACGTCAGCGAAGGCATTCGCTCGCAAAGGCGTGCCATTGGGGCAGAATCGTCTCGGGTTCCGGCGCTGCCGCGAGCCAGCGCTTCTCGTTCTCCAGGCAATACCAGCCGTCGTAACCGGCGGCGCGCAGCAGCGCGATCGCGTTGGCCACGGGCACTTCGCCTTGACCGATGAGCGTCGGCTCCAGCTTTCCGTCGGCCGTCCTGCGATCGTCCTTGAAGTGCGTGTGCTTCACGCGCTTGCCGAACAGCCGAAGTGATTCTTCCAGCGGCTCGCCGGCCCGCCAAGTGTGACGCACATCCCACAGCACGGGGAACTCATCAACGTCGGTGCCATCAAGGATTTGAAGCGCACGGGCGGCGGTGTTCCAGTCGTCGTGCGTTTCGTACGCCGGCCGCACGCGACGATCACCCGTGATCTTCAGAAGCTGCCGCACGTGGCGCTGCGCCAGCGCGACGGTCTGCTCCGGCGTGAAACCTTTCGGCGTCGGGCCAGGGAAGATGCGAATGAACGGCGAGCCTAGCGCGTTAGCCAGCGCGAGACAGCGCGCGTACTCGTCCAGCATGGCGTTCCACTTCGCCGGGTCGGGCATGTTCAACACGACCGACGAGCAGACGCACGGCACGGCGATGCCTAGCGTGTCCAGTTTGCCTTTGGTCTTCGCAAGGTCGGACGTGAACGCGGACGACGTTGTCGCGTCGATGCCTTCGCTGCTGCCGCGCAGGTCCACGCCGGTGTAGCCGAACGCGTGTGCTCGGTCGAAGATCTGATCGAAGGTCCAGGCGGGCGTCGCGAGCGTTGAGAACGTGATCTTGGCCATGGCTGAACTCATGCGGGAAGTGCCGCTTCGAATCGTTCGAGAATCTGTCGTGCGATCGGCCGAGCACGCAACTCAGCAAACGCTGTCCCGGCACCGACAATGCCGATCACTGTGCGCGGCGCGAGCAGTGGCACCTCACCGCACGCCGTGATCGGCGTACGCTCGAAGCGCGTCGTTGGCACGCACGAGATGGCGAGATCGCATCCGACCGCGAGTGATCGATCGTCGAGCAGACGCGACGACCGCACCATGTGCGGCACGCTGAGGTTTCGAGCAAACCGCCAGAGTGGCGCGAGGTCGCCACGGTCGCGCACCACCAGCCGGTAACGTGCGTTGCGAAAATGCAAGATCGCCGCGGCCCAAACTGCCAAGCGGTGGCCGCTATTAGGCCGCACGCGTCCCGGCGCGAAGATTAAGACGTCGTGCTCGGTCACGCCGAGTTGATCGCGGACAAAGTCCCGGTCGACAACGTTCGACCTGGGCGAAGGGGATGGGTCAGGCGAGTCTTGTAGTGTAAGGCGATCGCCAAGCTTCACCTGAAGCCGGTTCGGCACCGGCTGCTCGAACCAGCCCCGCGTGTGCGTGATTGCCCCGCGCCAGCCGATCGCGGCGGCGCGAAGGGCCGGCTCGCCAAAAGTGTGCAGACGCGCAACCGTCGGAGGCAACCATCGCAGTTCCAAACCCGCGCGCGCGATCAGCGGCCAGCGATTCTCGATCGGCCGCCCATGCCGCTCGACGCCGTCCAGCTGCTCGGCGTCGGCGCACGCGAGCGCGTCGTCATCGAGTTCAGTCGATAGAAGCTGGTAATCTCTGCCCAACGACGCCAGCGTACGGGGCCGCGCAGCACGGCTCAAGCGAGCGCTCTGCCGCACGGTCGAAATCGCGCGGATGTTTTCGTACGATTGACGGAATGATTCCGACGATCGATCTCCGTTCGGCCGACGCGGCTCAGAAGGTGGCGAGCCTTCTGGGGACGCTGCGGCTCGACCCGCGTGCCATGCTCCTGCCCGGCTCCAGCCTGGCGGAGAAGCATCACGCGGTGGAGGCGATCCTGATCGATGTCGCGCAGCGCGGCGACGATGCGATAGTCGACCTCGTCCGCAAGTTCGATGACCCGGGGTTCACCATCGATCGTCTCCGCGTCACGCGCGACGAGATGAAGGCCGCCCACGCGCGGTGCGACGGCAAGCTGATCGACGCCATGCGCCGATCGATCGAACAGGTGCGCGAATACCAGACGCACTTCCTCCCCGGCACGCTGCCGAACTTGAATCGCGACGGTGTCGAACTCGGCCTGCGCTACACGCCGGTCGACTCAGCCGGCCTGCACGTTCCGGGCGGCAAGGCGAGCTATCCGAGTTCGCTGATCATGCTGGCCGTGCCGGCGCAGGTGGCGGGCGTTAAGCGCATCGTCGTGAGTACGCCTGCCAGCAAGTACAGCCAGAACGATCTGCTCCTAGCGGCCGCGCACGAGCTGAACATCGGCGAGATGTACCGCGCTGGCGGTACCGGCGCGATCGCGGCGTTCGCGTTCGGCACGCAGACGATCAAGCCGGTCGACAAGATCGCCGGGCCGGGCAACAGCTTCATCCAGATCGCGAAGAAGCTGGTGAGCGGCGCGGTCGGCGTCGATGGCTTCTACGGTCCGAGCGAGATTCTCGTGCTAGCCGATGACAGCGCCGAACCTCGCTTCATCGCGGCCGACCTGCTTGCGCAGGCCGAGCACGATCCGGGCCGATGCTTCCTGCTGACCGATTCAGCCAAGCTGGCGGAGAAAGTGCGCGGTGAAGTCGAACGTCAACTCGCGACGCTGTCGCGCAGCGACGCGATCGTGCGCGCGCTCAAGAATGAAAGCGCGATCGTGATTGGCGCTTGGAATGAGCTGTTCGATCTCGCGAACCAACTCGCGGCCGAGCACGTGAACCTGCAACTTCGCGATGTCGACGGCGCAATGAAGAAGCTGCGTCACGCCGGCGCGATCTTCATCGGCCCCTTCAGCCCCGTGGCGGCGGGCGATTACGTCGCCGGGCCGAGCCACAGCCTGCCGACCAACACCACCGCGAAGTTTGGTGGCGGCATCAGCACGCTGGAGTTCATGAAGCGGACCGGCACGGTGCGCTACGCCTCACGCGACGCGCTGGCCCGCGACGCGGGCGCCGCCGTCGAGATGGCGAAGGCAGAAGGGCTCGACGCGCATGGGCGCTGGCGCTCGAACGTCTGTCGTGATCGCGCGACCATCGACGATCGGTCAGTCGTCGCGTACCTAATCCTTCATCGTTATGAGAACCAGCACGCCGCGCGACGTTTGCTGATGTCGCGACCGCATTCGTCCGATATACTCACTGCCATGGCTCCTCCAAGTTTTGTCCGCGCGAATGTGCGCGCGATGCACGGCTACTCGCCGGGTGAACAGCCCGGGCCGGGTGTGCGCGTGGTGAAATTGAACACGAACGAAAACCCGTTCCCGCCGAGCCCGAAGGTGCTGGACGCGATTCGTGAGATCGACGCCGAGACGCTGCGCCGCTATCCGAACCCCGTGGGTCAGAAGTTCCGCGAAACGGCAGCGTCACTGCTCAAGCTCGCCACGCCCGACATGGTCATCTGCGGCAACGGCAGCGACGACATCCTCACCATCGCCACGCGCACTTTCGTCGCGCCGGGCGGCACGCTCGCATCGCCCGAACCGACGTATTCGCTCTACCCGGTGCTGGCAAATCTTGAGGACGCCAAGCACGTCGGCGTCGCGTGGGAGAAGAACTACACGCTGCCGATCGACGGCCTGCTGGACACGAATGCGGACGCGATCTATCTCGCGAATCCGAACGCGCCCACGGGGACGATTGTGCCCACCGAGTCGATCGCGGAACTCGCCAAGAAGTTCGGTAAGCTGGTGCTGGTGGACGAGGCGTACGTCGACTTCGCCGACAAGAGCGCGGTGGAACTTGTGGAGAAGCACGAGAACCTGGTCATTTCGCGCACGCTCAGCAAGGGCTATGGCCTGGCCGGGCTGCGGTTCGGCTATGCGGTCGCGCAGCCGAGCGTGATCGAAGAGATGATGAAGGTGAAGGACAGCTATAACGCGGACGCCATCAGCATCGTCGCCGCGACGGCTGCACTACAGGATCAGGAATACGCACAACAGGGTCTGCGCCTCGTGCGCGAAGAACGCGAGCGAGTGACAACGGAACTCACCCGCCTGGGCTTCGACGTCATCCCGAGCCACGCGAACTTCGTGCTGGCCGGCGTGCCCGGCGGCGACGGAAAAGCGTTCTACCTCGGACTGAAGCAGCAGGGCATCCTCATTCGTTTCTTCGACAAGCCGGGCCTGCGCGACAAAATTCGCATCACCATCGGCACAATGAGCGAAAACGACGCCATGCTGGGCGGAATCAAGCAACTGCTGGAGAAACAGAAGGCCGCGTGAGACCCATGTCCAGACAAGCCACCATCAACCGCAAGACCAACGAGACCGACATCACGCTGTCACTCGATCTGGACAACGTCGCGTCGAACTCGACCACCGGCGTGGGTTTCTTCGATCACATGCTCGATCTGCTGGCGCGCCATGCGCTGATTGGCCTGAGCGTGAGCGCGAAGGGCGACCTGCATGTCGATGCGCACCACACGGTGGAGGACGTCGGGCTCGCCCTCGGTGAAGCGCTGTTGCGCGCAGCCGGGGACAAGGCGGGCATCAACCGGTACGGCCACTCCAGTCTGCCGATGGACGAGACGCTGGCCAACGTCGCGCTCGACCTCTCGGGCCGGCCTGCGTTTGTGTTCAATGTCTCATTCACGGGGCCGGTGATTGGCACGTTTCCGGTCGAACTTGTCGAAGAGTTCTTCAAGTCTGTCGCGCACGCGGCCCGGATGAATCTGCACATCAACGTGCCGTACGGCACGAATAACCATCACATCGCCGAGGCGATCTTCAAAGGTTTCGCCCGCGCGCTGCGCATGGCGGTCAGCTTTGATCCGCGCCAGCAGGGCGTGCCGAGCACGAAGGGGACGTTGACGGTGTGACAAGGTTCGTGAACGTTCGAAAGATGACAAAGCCCCAGATATCCATCCGGGGCTTTTCCGTTGGTCAACCGAGTTTTCGGATCGCGAGCAGGAACATCGGTATTGAACCGACGAAGCAGAGGAAACTAAACGAGTACAAGAAGGTCAGCAGCACGAGGTCGGCGCGCGACAACGGGAGTTGCGCGCCAACACCGAACCCGCCGGAACGGACGATCGACAACGCGCCGATGAGGAAACAACCCGCCAGGAAGATCAGTCCAAGACCCGTCATGCATAGGATCGTCGAGGGCCAATAGCTGCGGCGATTGGTGGCCGGCGTGGCGTAGTCGATCTTTCCACTCATGCAAACCTCACATCGGGTCCGGCGATCTCGCCCGCGCAGATGGCGGCGTCGAGCAAGCTGCTGTAGCCGCGCGTGATGAGCGGCTCGTTTGCTAGGCCCAACTGATCGCGCGTCGCCATCACCGACGCTTCGTCCGGTCCTTCGATTTCGATGAAACTGCCGAGGTGCGGAAGCTCGTCCAGGACGACTTCGCAGTTACCCAAGTCGTACGTGTGCCTGCGCTTCTCGAAGCGCAGGAGCAACTTCGAGTACCCAAGTTCGGCCAGCAGGTCGCGGGCCTTTTCAATGTCTTCGATGCCGAACTCGATCTCGCTTCGGCTCTTCAACTGTCCTTTCGCTTGCGGGCCCTTGAAGGTGATGACGCACGTGGTCGAGCCGTCCGGCTTACGCATCGAGCGCAGACGCACGCCGGAGTCTTTCGACAGCAGCTTGCGCTCGGGCGTGTCGTAGAACGCGTTGACCTCGAAGCGTGAGCCTCGATCCACCGCGTTCAGGTCGCGCAGGCGCTGCTCGACCGCGCGTCGGTCGATCAGCTTCATCTTGGCTTCGAGTTCGGTGGGCATGGGTGTTCCTTGGTCACGCCCGCGGGCTGAAGCCCGCTCGCCAGTCACGTTCCTTGTCATGTTCAGTCCGTGACGACGAAGTTGATCAGCTTCTTCGGCACGTAGAGCTGCTTTTTGATCGCCTTGCCTTCGAGCCACGGCTTCACCTTTTCGGCGCCTTGCGCGGCGACAAGGATTTCCGCCTCGCCGGCATTGGCGGGCACGGTGATCTTGTCGCGCAGCTTGCCGTTGACCTGCACCGGCAGTTCGATCGTCGTGTCGACCAGCTTCGACTCGTCGTACTGCGGCCAGGCCGCGTGATGGACGCTGGCCGGGTGGCCGAGGCGTTCCCACAGTTCCTCGGCCAGGTGCGGCGCGAACGGGGCGAGCATCAGCGTGATTGCCTCCGCCAGCTTGCGCGGGATGGCGTCAAGCTTGGTGATCTCATTGTTTAACTTGATCAGCTCGGCAATGGCCGTGTTGAAACGCAGGCCCTGGATGTCTTCGCCTACCTTCTTGATGGTGCGGTGAAGCTGGCGGTCGAGCTCGTCGGGCACGGGGGCGCTCACGATGTTGGCTTGCTTCGTGCGGGACGGCGTCCGCTCTCCGATGCGCATCGAACCCGAGTCGTTCCAGCTGGACGACTCTTCCTCTTCCTCACCCATCAGGTTGCGCGCCACGCTGTTGAGGAAGCGCGTCATGCCGATGATGTCGCGGGTGTTCCACGGTTTTTGCGCCTCGAGCGGGCCCATGTACATCTCGTACAGGCGGAACGTGTCGGCCCCGTAGTCTTTCAGAATGTCGTCGGGATTGACGACGTTGCCGCGGCTCTTGCTCATCTTGAACGCGCGGGCATCGACGGTGACGGCCGGGTTCGCCTTGAGGACGAACTGCGGGCCCTTCTTCTCGACGAGCATTTCCTCGACGCGCGTGCCGATCACGCGTTTGCCGCTCTGCTTGTGCGTCGCGCCGAGCACGGGCCCGGTTGGGCCGGCCTCTTCGGAGACGTCTTTGAACTCGCTGGCGCTGACCGGCTTGCCATCGGCTTCAAAGAAATGGAACTCGGTTTCGCCCAGGATCAGGCCCTGATTCACCAAGCGTTTGAACGGTTCGTTGGTGCTCACGTGACCGAGGTCGAACAGGACCTTGTGCCAAAAGCGCGCGTACAGCAGATGTAGCACGGCGTGTTCGACGCCGCCGACGTAGAGGTCGACGGGCATCCAGTACTTTTCCTTCTCGGGATCGACGAAACGCGTTTCGTTGGTCGGATCGAGATAGCGCAGGTAGTACCAGCAGCTGCCAGCCCATTGCGGCATGGTGTTCGTCTCACGCGTCATTGCGTCGGAGTACTTGAGCCACTGGTCGGCCTTGCTCAGCGGACCCTCGGGCGTGCCCGTGGGCTTGAAGTCGCTCATCTCGGGCAGCGTGACGGGCAGATCGCTTTCGGGCAGCGCGTGGGCGTTGCCCTGTGCGTCGATCACGATCGGGAAGGGTTCGCCCCAATAGCGCTGCCGGCTGAACAGCCAGTCGCGCAGCTTGTAGTTCACGCGGCGTCGGCCGATCTCTTCGGCTTCGAGCTGCGCGATCATCTTCTGCTTCGCTTCCTGCGTCGGCAGGCCGTTCAGGAAGTCGCTGTTCACGGCGATGCCTTCATCGGTCATCGCGGCGTTTTCGACGACCTTGCCGTCGCGGAATGCGACAACCGTCCTGATTGGCAAGTCGAACTTCGTCGCGAACTCGAAGTCGCGATCGTCGTGGGCCGGCACGGCCATGATCGCGCCGGTGCCGTAGCCGGTCAGCACATAGTCGGCGATCCAGACGGGGATCTTCTCGTTGTTGACCGGATTGATGGCGTACGCGCCGGTGAAAACGCCGGACTTCTCCTTCGCGCCCTCCTGGCGCTCGCGATCGCTCTTGCGTGAAGCTGCTTCGCGATAGGCATCGACGGCCGCCCGCTGGTCGAGCGTGGTGATCTGGTTGACCAGTTCGTGCTCCGGCGCCAGCACCATGTACGTCGCGCCGAACAGCGTGTCGGGCCGCGTCGTGAAGACGGTGATCTGCGCGTCTTCTAGGCCTGCAACGGCAAAGTCGACTTCCGCGCCTTCGCTTCGGCCGATCCAGTTCCGTTGCATCTCCTTGATGCTTTCGGGCCACTCGACCTGATCCAGATCCCCCGCCAGACGGTCGGCGTAGGCGGTGATGCGCATCATCCACTGGCGCAGGTTGCGGCGTTCGACGGGGTGCTGGCCGCGCTCGCTCAGGCCGTTGATGACTTCTTCGTTGGCCAGAACCGTGCCGAGCGCCGGGCACCAGTTGACCGGCACTTCGTCCACGTACGCCAGACGCTGGCTGTCGATCACTTCGCGGCGCTCGGCCTCGTTCAGTTCCTTCCACGAGCGCTCGATGCGCACTTCGCCGGCGATTGCTTCAACGCCCTCGGTGGTCGGATTGATGACCACGCTGCCGTCCGGTGCGACGACCAGATTTTCGTTCTGCAGTTCGTTCAGCAGGTGCGTGATCGGCATCGCCTTCTGCTGTTGCGGATCGAAATAGCTGTTGAACAGTTGCAGGAAGATCCATTGCGTCCACCTGTAATACTTCGGATCGGTGGTGTTGACCTCGCGGTCCCAGTCATAGCCGAGACCGATCGATTGGATCTGCCGGCGGAAGTTGTCGACGTTTTTCTTCGTCGTCTCGGCCGGATGGACGTTCATCTTGCGGGCGTACTCTTCCGCGGGCAGGCCGAACGCGTCCCACCCCATCGGATGCAGGACGTTGTAGCCCTTCATGCGCAGGTGGCGGCTGACAATGTCGGTGGCCGTGTAGCCTTCCGGATGCCCCACGTGCAGGCCCGCGCCGCTGGGGTAGGGGAACATGTCGAGCAGGTAGGCCTTGGGCTTGTTGCCTGCATCCTTGGGGTCGAGCGCGCGGTAGGTCTTGTTCGCCAGCCAGTAGCTCTGCCACTTCTTTTCAATTGCCGTGAAGTTGTAGGGCATCGCGCCAGTCTACGGGCAGGCCGGTGCGGGTTGAAGCGGCGGACGGCCAATTTGGACGAAGCTCGCCTCACTCCACCTCAACCGACAGGATGCCGACACAGGTCTGATCGTTCTTGGGCTTCATCACCAGACGCAGCCGGTCCGTGGTGAGCGCTTGTGCCGGATGCACGGTGTTGTACGTATTGGTGAGAGTCGAGTAGTTGTCGGTGTTGTAGAGCTTGACGGGAGTCCACGCCTTTCCGTCGAACACTTCGAAATGCCATTCCGCCGGGATTTGCACGCCGCCGTGATCGTCGTACCAGTAGAGGCTGACCGCGCGCACGGGTCTCTCTTTGGCAAAGGCGAGTTCGACCCACTGTGTCTGGCCGCGCTGGGGCCAGCTGGTCCAGCGGCCAATCGACGTGTCTTGCGAGGACTTGGGCGTCACGGGCAACAGCAGGGCATCGGTCGAGTCGCGCTCGAACGTGTGCGAGGCCGTCACCCGGGCGAACTTCGCCAACGCGGGATTGGCCGGATCGGGCCGGGCGAGCGCGCGGTCGGTCGGCAGCCATGTGATCATCGAGCCGCGGTCGCGGTTGCTCCAGGCGAAGTACGGAATGAGGGTGAGCGAAACGTCGTCATCCTGTTTCGGTTCGATCGACCGAGCGGCAAGAGTGAAGCGCGGCAGACCGGCAAGCGGGCCATCGGCGAAGTGGTCGACGCGTGCTTGCGGCGCCGCCGACGCGTCGACATAGAACCGCTGCACCAGGCCGCCGTTGTCGATTGATTCGGCCGACAACACGAGGGGTCCCCGTGTGAACGCGACGCGCTGCCGGTCGGCCTTCACCTTGTCCACTGCGCGGTTCGCGTGAACCGGCATCGGCAATGAGAGCGTCACACGATCGCCGGCAGACCACGTGCGATCGATCACCACGAAACCGCGTTCCAGTGCGATCTTCACAGGCTGGCCGTTCATGTGCACCGACCAGTCGGCGTCGGCCGACACGTACTGGTACAGATCGCCCGGAACAAACTGACGGCCCAGTGCCCAGGTTGGCACGCGCAGATGCAGCTTGAATGACGCGGGGGTTTGAGGGTCGAGGCGCAGTTCGATCTGACCGTCGAACGGGTAGTTGGTGGATTCGCGCACCGTCACTGTGGTGTTGGCGAGGGGGACGGTGGTGCTGCTCTGGGCATAGAGAGCGCAGTAAAGATTGTCGGCGTCGGATGCGTAGAGCAGGCCAGGGACTTGCGGAATGAGTCGGGCCAAGTTTGACGGGCAACAGGCCGTGCCGAACCACGCCGACCGCGGCTGATGGCCGGCGTCGGCTTCGAGCGGATTTGGGTAGAAGAAGCTTGTGCCGTCCACGCCCATGCCCGCAAGGCAATTGTTCAGCAGTGCGACCTCGGCCACATCGAGATACTTCGCGTCGCGTTCCTTGAGGAACATGCGCACGTTGAACAACACGTTGCCGACCGCGGCACAGGTTTCAAGGTAGGTGTCCTTGTTCGGCAATTCGTAGGCGGGTCCGAAGCCTTCGATACCCGGTACCGCCCCCAGGCCACCCGTCAGATGCATCTTGCGGTCGATGATGTCATGCCAGATGGAGTCGAGCGCGGCGGAGTAGTCCTCACGGCCGGTGAGGCTGTCGATCTCGGCCATGGCGGCATAAAGGTAAGTCGCGCGAACCGCGTGCCCGACGGCCTCCCGTTGCTGCGCGACGGGCAGTTGCTGCTGGGCATATTCCGGTGAATTCACGCCCTGTCCGTTGGGGACAAACGTGACGCCGCGAATGTCGACGAAACGCTTGGCCATCTGTAGGTAGAGCGGCTTGCCGGTCTGCTGGTAGAGCTTGACCAGTCCGAGTTCGATCTCTTCGTGGCCGGGCGCCTGCATGACGGGCTTGCCGTCGTTGTATGCGGGGTCGCCTTCGAAGAAGACGCGGTTCACGTGCTGAGCGTTCTTCTCGGCCACATCGAGCAGCGCGGTTTTGCCCGTTGCCCGCGCATAGGCGACCGCCGCCTCGTAGAGGTGGCCGACGTTGTACAACTCGTGGCTATGCAGTTCGAAGCTGTAGGGCCGAGGACCCATCTCATCGACGTTGATGTTGTGCGTCTGGTGGGGGAAGTACATGTAGCCGTCCTTCCCTTGCGACCGCGCGATGACCGCGATGATCTGATCCATCTGCGCTTCAATCCGCGGATTCGGCTCCGCCTTGATCATCAGCGCAGCGCCTTCCATCACCTTGAACAGGTCGGACGTGTTGAAGCGGTGCGGCTTGGGTGCAGGACCACTGCCGTGCTCGAGATATTCGGCACACAGCCGCAGGCTTTCTTGGGCTTCTTCGGTGTTGTGGAACGCGTGGGGCAGGGTGTCTCGAACGAGCGTGGCGATGCGGGGATGCCAGACCGGGTCATCCACGCGTACGCGATCGAACGGCACCATTCGAACCGGTTCCGATTGTGCCAAGGCATTCGTGCCCAATACCGCCAAGCTTGTCAATGACGCCACGACAGTTCGACCCAGGACCATACGCAAACGCCTCCGCTCGGCCGCGACACGCAACCGACAGACACGCAGCTTAGCAGACGCTGGCGCCGGCATATACGGCGTCGGCGGCGTTACCCTTCCTGGAAGAGCACGTCGTCTTCGTCATAGAAGTAGTCGTGACCGCGGCCACCGACGAAGTTGTCGTCGTAGTAGTTGCCGTAGAGGCTGTCGTCGCCCCCGTCACCGCTGAGCGTGTCGCGATCGCCGTCGACGCCGTCAACGATGTCATCGCCTTCGCCGCCGTACATGACATCGGGGTCCTGATCGCCAAGCAGCGTGTCGTCGCCGATGCCACCGTCGAGCGTGTCATCGCCGATGCCGCCGCGCAGGCTGTCCTCGTCCCCCATGCCGTAGAGTTCGTCGTGGCCGTTGCCGCCTTCGAGTGTGTCGTCGCCGTCGACGCCGCGGAGCGTGTCCTGGTCGGCATCGCCGTAGAGTCTGTCGGCTCCGCTGCCGCCCCAGAGGTAGTCATCGCCGTCGTAGCCGTAGGCAGTGTCCTGGCCGGCGTCGCCGTAGAGGGCGTCGTTGCCGTTGGAGCCGTAGAGCACGTCGTCGCCGTCGCCGCCATAGATGAGTGCTGTGTCGTTCCCGGCGTAGAGGTCATCGTTGCCGGTTCCGCCGTCGATGGAGTCATCGCCCGACTCACCATCGACGCGGTCGCGACCGTCATCGCCGAAGAGGGCGTCGTTGCCGTTGGCGCCGTAGATGGTGTCGTCGCCCACGCCGCCACTGACGGTATCGTTGCCGCCCGCGCCGTCGATGGAGTCGTTGCCGTCGTGGCCCCATATGCGGTCGCCGTTCGATCCGCCGTTGATGCGGTCGTTGCCCGACTCGCCGCGGATTTCGTCCACGCTTGACCCGCCGCTGAGCGAGTCGTCGCCGTAACCGCCGAAGAGCTTGTCGCGATTCGATCCGCCGCGCAGCGTGTCGCGGCCGTCGCCGCCGGTGAAGTAGGAGCGGATGTTCAGTTGCGACGCGTCCACTACGTCGTCGCCGCCGCGAGCGTCGACGAAGAGCGAGTTGATCTGGGAGAGCTTGAAGGTCTTGAACGAGTTGTTGAGTTCCACGACCAGACGCGTGCCATCAACGCGGAAGAAGATGTCATCGGCGTCGTTCGAGGCGACGACCTGCACCTGCGAGCCGACCTTCACGATCGACGCGAGCAGGCGGCGCGTTTCCAGCGACTCAATCGCGCGACGGATGGCCAAACGGGTAGGCAATGGAGACTCCTTCTTTGCAGAGGATAGACAGGCGGGTGGCAATGACGTTAGCTCGCCTGAAAAAGTCCGCACTCCCATGTTGTTGAATTAAAATAATGTGCTTCGATTTTATCGTAACTGAATATCAATATCTTGCAGGATAGATGGGTTGCGGATTTGTGTGGTGCTTTATTTGCCGTGGCGGTCCGAGAACTTTCGGTCTCACGCTTCATCGTTAACGCACAAGCCATCATTTTGCGGTGAAGTGGCTAGTGGTAAGCGTCGACAGATGCAGAGGCGGCCGTGGATGAGCATGTGACTTAGGAGAACACCCTTGATGAAGATCGGAACCAAAATTGTGCTGGCCGCCACGGCCGCTGTAGCGTTGACCGCAGGCTTGGGGCTGCTTATTCAGCGTTCAATGCTGCGCGCAGGGCGTCGACGCCGCCAAGAACGAGATGCGGGCGGTGCTCACACAGGCCGAGGCCGCCCGAGACGCAATGGGCGAGTTGAACACCAATGGTGCGTTCGACGAGAAGAAACTCCTCGCGGAACTGGCCGGCACTTCGGACATTCGCACCACCTCGTTTTATAAGACAATTCCGGTCGTCGGGGCTTGGCGCTCCATCGAGAAATACGCCAAGGCCGAGGGATACACCTTCCGCGTCCCGAAGAACAACCCGCGCAACCCGGCCAACCAGCCGACGGCCGAAGAAGCCCGGATTCTTGGGATGTTCGAGAAGACCGGTGCCAAGGAGTACTTCGCCACGGACGAAGCGACGAACACCATCACGTATGCCCGCCCGATTGTGCTGTCGCAGGACTGTTTGCGCTGTCACGGCGATCCGGCGACCAGCCCGACCAAGGACGGCCGCGACGTCCTGGGCTTCCCGATGGAAAACTGGCGCGTCGGTGAGGTGCACGGCGCGTTCATCCTCAAAGACAACTACGACAAGATCAACGCAACCGTCAGCAGCGGCATGGGCCGGGCGCTGATGTGGACGATTCCGCTCGGCGTCGTGATCGGCGGCGCGTTCCTTCTGCTCAACCGGTTCATGATCGTGAAACCGCTGGCGCAGGTGATCGACGCGATCAGTACCGGCAGCACACAGACTGCTTCCGCGAGCGACCAAGTCTCACGCGCCAGTCAGAGTCTGAGCCAAGGCGCGACCGAGCAAGCGGCGGGCCTTCAGGAAACGAGCGGCTCGCTCAGCCAGATGAGCAGCGCCACCAAGCGCAACGCCGACACTGCTCGTCAGGCGGCGACACTGGCCGAAGAAGCGCGCAAGGCTTCGACCGAGGGTAACGAAGCGATGGGGAAGATGAGCGGCGCGATCAAGCAAATCGAGTCCAGCGCAGGCGAAACCGCCAAGATCATCAAGACGATCGACGAAATCGCCTTCCAGACGAACCTGTTGGCGCTCAACGCGGCCGTCGAAGCGGCGCGGGCAGGGGAGGCGGGCAAGGGCTTCGCAGTGGTCGCCGAGGAAGTCCGTAACCTGGCGATGCGCTCGGCCGAGGCGGCGCGCAACACCAGCGAGATGATCCAAGCCAGTGTGGAATCGAGCCGAAACGGCGCGGCGATCGCTGCCGAAGTGGGCGAGGTGCTTCAGCGCATCAACGGGTCGGCGGCCAAGGTCAGTTCACTGGTTGGCGAGATCAGCACGGCCACCGAGGAGCAGTCGCGCAGTGTCGAGCAGGTCAGCAACGCGATCGGTCAGATGGACCAGGTCACGCAGCAGAATGCCGCGACCGCCGAGGAGTCGGCCGCGGCGTCGGAAGAACTCGCCGCGCAAGCTGCGGAATTGCAGACGGCCGTCCGGTCGTTGAGCCAACTCGTCGGTGTCGAAACGCAGCAGACGCCAATCCGCAAGGCGGCGTAATTCGTACAGAGATCTTCCGGCAGCGCGGAGAAGCGAAGGCCGACGCACACCGCGTGCGTCGGCCTTCTTGTTCTCAGCATGTGATGAATCGTTCAGTCCGCAGAAAGCGTCGCTGGCGTGTCGTCCGAAGATGTGTCCGCATCGACGTCTTCCAAGGACGGCTCCACCGTCTCTGCTTCGGCTTCTTCGGTGGCGACGTCACTCAGGTGCAGGCTCGCACCCTTGAACGTCTTTCGGTGTTCTTCCGGCGCGATTTCCAACGCGATTTCTTCAGACGTTTCACTCGTGCGGGTGATGATTCGCTTCTCGCGGATGAGTTCGAGAAGGGCAAGGAAAACGCCGATCATTTCTGAGCGGTTTTTTCGCTCTTTCATGAGTTGACGCAGCGTGAGCGCGCCTTTGCGCGTGAGCCGGTCTTCGATGTCGGCAGCATGAAGGTCGATGGGCGTGTCATCGTCGACGATCTCGTGCACGCGTTTCCGCTGGCCGATCTCGCCCATGATCTTGCCGAAGGCGGAGAGGAGATCCCAAATCTGCACTTCGTCCAGATCGAGTGGCGGCGGCTCGTCGGTCGGAACCTCGCGCAGCACGGGCTGACGCGGGAAGCGGTCTTCGTGTTGCTCGCGCTGGCGTTCGAGCAGGCTGGCTTGGTCCTTGAAACGCTTGTATTCGAGCAGTTGTTTGATGAGCTCGGCCCGCGGGTCGGTGAGCTGCTCGGCGGCAGAAGGCGAGCCGTCCTCGCTGACGGTCGGCGGCGTCGGCAGGAGCATCGCGCTCTTGATCTCCATCAGCGTGGCCGCCATCACGAGGAAGTCGCCGATCTCGTCGATATCGACGCCGTGCTCGCGATGCATCTGGCGCATCAACTCTACGTAGTTCACGTAGCTCTCGGTGATGCGGGCGATGGGGATGTCCATCACGTCCAGCTCGTCGCGCTTGATGAGATACAGCAGCAGGTCGAGCGGGCCGTTGAAGACGTCGAGTTCGACGCGATATTCCATGACAGGCATCCTTGCCGAGAGTGGGGCGGCCCGCGAAACATACTGGAAATCACGAGCGAAATCGATATCCGATCACACGCGTCCGACAGGTGGCACGGGAGTAGCGCTGTGCCCGAACGATCCGCAATCGCTAGACTCTGTGGCGTGCGGATCATGCTCCTGGCGATTCTCTTGCTGCTGACCGGATGCGTCACGTCGCGTCTCGATCTGCGCGATGAAGCGCCGCTGACCAGGCAAGACCGCGAACTATCGCGGGCCAGCTTGGATCGGATCGACGCACTCGCGCGGCAGCACCAGTTTTCCAACGCCGGTTGGTCGCAAGCCCTGCGCGACGCCCGTGGTGCGGTGGATCGGTGCGGAACCCGCGGAGAGATGCGTCAGGCGATCGCTCGGCTGCTTCAATCGACGGACCGATCACATGTGGCAGTTATCGCGGGTTCCGCAACTCAGCCGGGTGTCGACGATGCGACGCCCGATTTCCGCGTCGATCACACCAACCGCGTACTCGTGCTAACAGTTGGCCGACTGATTTCGCCAGAGACGTTGAACCCGCTCATTGAACACGAACTGACGTCGGCGAAGCCGTCCGGCGTCGTGATCGACCTTCGCGGCAACACCGGCGGCGTGCTCGCGCTGGCGGCCGGCGTGGCGGGGTTCTTCGTCGACCTCGACACGCCGCTGGGCGAAGTGCGGCAGGGCGGTTCGAGCATTCCGCTGGTGGCCCATCCCCGCGCGGTTCGATCGAACGCGAAGCTGGCTGTCGTCATCGACGCCCATACCGCCAGCGCCGCCGAAATCCTCGCTGCCGGGTTGCAGGCGAGCGGCAGGGCACACATTTTCGGTGCGACAAACTCCGCTGGCGCGGCGCTGCCGGCAGTCATCGAGCAACTGCCGAACGGTGACTGCTTTGAGTACCCCGTCGGCGTCTTCGTCACGTCGGTTGGCGTGTCGCTCGAAGGTCGCGGCGTCACGCCCGACGTGATCTCGACCGACCCGCTCGCCGACGCGACCGCGTGGGCCGCTCAACACTGAGCGGATTGATCGGCTATCATTCGCCGCGTGAACCTGCCGCCACTTCGCTTCACGGGGACGCTTCTCACCACGCTCGCCATTTGCGGCGGCTGCGCGATTGTCGCATCGTGCGCCGCGCCGACGACGCCCTCGGCCACGCTCCCCGCGACGCTGCCGACGGCCCAGCAGGTGATCGATCGCTACATCGAAGTCACCGGCGGACGGGCAGCGTACGAGTCGATCAAGTCGCGGCGGCAGGTCGGTACGGTCGACATCCCCGCCCAGGGTGTGCGCGGCGTCACACGGTCGGCCGTCACACGCGAGCGGGGCAAACTCACCAGCACGCTCGACAGCATCGGCACGGTCATCCAAGGCTTCGATCATGACCTTGCGTACGCCGTCGACCCCTCCACCGGCGCACGCCTGCTCAGCGGCGACGAGAAGAATGCGACGATCCAGCAACTGACAATCAACGCCGAGATCGACTTGGCCGGCTTTCTCGAAGCGCGCGTGACTGGCATCGACACGTATCGCGACAAGCCTTGCTATCGGCTCGCGCTGACGACGGCTGCGGGGCAGGAGATCGTGCGGCTGTACGAGGTCGAATCGGGCCTGCTCGTGCGCGCGTCGGCGCCAGTGCCATCGCTCGGGAAGGGCGTGCAAATGGTCGTCACCTACGCCGACTACCAGCCCGCGCCGCCCATCCAGCGGGCGATGTTCACACGGATGCAGGTCGGGACGCCCGGCATCGTGGTGGTCGAAACGCGCTTCACGAAGGTCGAGCACAACGTTGAGATGGATGACGACGAACTCGCGCCGCCGGATGCCGTGAAGCAACTGAACAAGTGAAGATGTCTATCCGAAGAACGGGCTTCGTCCCGTCGGCGGCCGATTTGTAGGGGCGGCGATCGGCGCAGGTCGGCCTGGCGCGGGCGGCTTCTTGGCCATCGGCTGGTTCGGATGGCTGCCCTGCTGAAGCACTTGCCGTGGCACTTCCGTCGGCCATTCGCGCGGCGCTTCCAAGCCGGCCTTCGTGTTGCGCGCGTCTTCGTACATCTGCATCATCTGCGGGATGACCGCTTCGAGGCTGTACTTCTCGACGACCATCTGTTCGCCTGTGCGTCCGAGCGGGCGATAGGCCGCCGGGTCGTCGAGGACTTTGATCGCCTTGGCTGCGAACTCTTCCGGGTCGAAGAAATTCGCGAGCAGGCCGTTCTGACCGTCGGTGATCATCTCGCGGATCGGCGCGGTGTCCGAGCCGAGCACGACCGCGCCGCAGCTCAGCGCGTCCATCATGCTCCAACTCAGCACGAACGGCACGGTGAGGTAGATGTGCAGGTCGCCCGAAGCGAGCATTTTCGACAACTCGAACGGATCGACCCGGCCCAGGAACTTGATGCGCGAGAGGTCGTACTGATCTTGCGCCA
This sequence comes from Tepidisphaeraceae bacterium, assembly GCA_047600945.1. Lineage (GTDB taxonomy): Bacteria > Planctomycetota > Phycisphaerae > Tepidisphaerales > Tepidisphaeraceae > JASGKC01. The sequence continues at coordinate 2,495,247 of JASGKC010000001.1, forward strand.
GCACCCAGTCCTTGAACGACTTGCCGCCGGTGTATTGCTCGTCGCCGCCGTAGGCGATGCGGTCGGTGCCGGCGATCAGGATGATGACGTCCGACCGCTCGGCCACGATCCGCTTGCACCCCTTCATGAAGATGTCGAAGCCGCGCATGCTCTCAAATCCGCGCGAACAGTACGTGATCACCTTGTATCCGGCCGGGATTTCCACACCCGCGATCGTGCGCGGTCCACGCTGGTCAATCGGCGGACGCAACGTCTCACCGAATCCGTGGTAGACATTTCGATCGATGCCGTCGAAACAGACCTTGATCTTCGACTCAAACTCGCTCGGAAAGCGGCTCTTTTGAAACTGCGTCGGGCAGTAGCCGACCTGGCAGTTCACGAGATCGAGCAGGATCATCGAGTTGCGGCAGCGTGACCGCAGGTACTTCATCTCGTCGAGCTTCCAGCCAAGGTCCTTGCGGAAATCCATGTCGGACTGCTCGTCGTGCGGGCGGTAGTAGTACTCGAAGAAGTTGATGACCGGCACGTCGGGGAATATTTCGCGCAGGAAGAGCGTCGAGCCGAACCCGGAGTGGCCGACGATGAGATCGGGCTTGTCGATCTTCGCTTCGCGAAGCGCGCGGTAGACGCCTTCACAGTGCCAGATGGTGTTCTCGAAGGTTCGCGAGCAGAAGTGGTTTTGCTTGGTGGCGCCGCCGGTGGTCTTGTACTGAATCTTTCGGATACCGCCGACCATGCCGGGCGGGGTTTCGGAAGCGAACGTGCATTGCCAGCCCAGCTTCTCCACCAAGTGCGCCGCGATGTGGCCGAACTGGGCGGGGAAGTTCTGGTGAACGTAAAGGACATGCATGGGCAGCAGTATGCGTGCGAGGTCGGTTGCGATGCAAGGTCAGGCGAGCACGTCTTCTGCCGGCGATCGATCGTTGTCGAGCGTTTCGCCCTTCGCGCCCGCATCACCCGCGAGCGAGCCAGCCAGCGTGGCGTTGTAGTTGCCGGCGAGGGCCAGCAGATCGCTGAAGTTGACGTTGCCGCCTGCGTCGAAGTCGAGGTTGCCCTGGGTCCAGCGCTTGCCGGTGGCGTTGTAGTTCGATGCGAGGACCAGAAGGTCGCTGAAGTTCACGGTGCGGTCGAGGGTGGCGTCGCCCATAAGCGTGTGGCGGACGAGAACGGTGGTGAGGTCGATCGTTTCGCCAAGGAACACGGGCGACGTTGTCGTGAACAGGTCGGATGCTTCGCCGGAGCCGAGGCGGAGTGTCGGGCTGCCGGCCGAGTTGCTGGAGGTGATCCCGGGGCCGTTCCACGTGCCGTTGTTGAAGCCCGTGCGGATGCGCGCATCGATCGTCGCGATGGGCGATGTGCCCGAATAGTTCACGATCAGTGCGTTGTTCATCAGGTCGAACTGCCCTTGGCCGTTCACGCTGAACGCACTCGTGACGATTGTCCTCGCACCGTTCGGCAGCACGCGTGCAAGGCCTCCAAAGACGGTCAGCGATGCCCAGTGCATTGTTGACGTGAACAGAGCCGTCCCGTTCGCTTGGACGAGCGAGAGGTTTGCCGTCGTCGTGCTGCCAACGTCGGAGTTGAAGGTCGTGCTGCCACCTTCGAGGCGGAAGGTTGCGCCGATGCCGTGCGGAAGGACAGTGTCGCTGGTGATGTTGACACCGCCGCTGCCGGTGCGGATGAGCGTGGAGCTGTTGTCGACGAAGAACCGCTGCGTGACGTTGAGCGTCTGGCCGGCGAGCAGCGTGAAGGTGCCGCCGACGTTGAGCGATCGCAGTTGGCTCGTGGTGATGTTCGTGCCGCCGACAAGCTTGAGCGTCGCATTTTCGCCGATGTCAAGAATGTTCAGCGTCTGCGAGCCGACGAGCGTCACGGTCGCGCCGTTGGTGGCGCTCACGTTGACGTTCTGCCCGCCGAATGCGCCGAGCTGGGCATTCAGTTGAACCAGTCCGCCCGCGATGAAGTTGTTCGTGCCGTCGCCCATGTTCAGACCGAGCGTGGGAGACATGTCCCACTCGACGGACATGTTGATCTGATCCTGTGAGTTGGGCAGATCGTTCGTCGCCGTGTCGATCGTGAAGGCGGCGAAGTCGTGGCCATTGAAGCGAATGCCCATCGGGCTGTTGGAGTAGATGATCTCGTTGCCGTTAAGAGCAGGCTTGTTGATGGTGAGTTGGGCCGAGGTCGGCTGCGCGAGGTAGGTGACACTCGTTGTGTCGCCTTGAATGCCATCAATACCGGCGGCGGTGATCGTGTGCGTACCGTAGGTGATCGTGCTGAAGGTACTGCCGTTGGAGGACGGCGAGACCGTCACGTTGTCGGAAGCGGTGCCGGTGAACGTAATGACATCGGTCGTGAAAGCGCTGGTGTTGCCGTCGAACGTGACGTTGACGGGGGGCTCACCGACGAGGTCGAGAAGGGTGTCGTTGGGCGCGCCACCGTCGATGTTGATTTCGTTCACGCCGCTCAGATTGATCAGGCTCGAGCCTATTTCGAGTGTCGTCGGCGTCAGCGTGAAGCGCCGAAGTTGGGGCGTGGCCGAGTCGAACAGGTTCAGCGTGTCGACTTCGCTGCCAGCGTTAAAGGCGATGTCGGAGCCGATACTGACGGTGTTGTCGTCGAGGCCGAAGTTCAGTGTGTCGGCACCGGTGCTGCCGTTGATGGTGACCGTGTTGCCGCCGTTGGAGTTGATGGTGATCGTGTCGTTGCCTCCGAGGCAGTCGATCGTGAATTCGTTAAAGATGAAATCGGAGTGCGTGTCGCTGACGCCGTTGACGACCGTCACGATGTCGGTGCCGTCGGCGCGGACCGAAATCGCGTCGGCCCCGGATGTGCCCGTGACGGTGAAGCCGACGAAGAGCCGACGGCATTCGAGCAACTCGGTCTGATATATGCGCGGAGACGGCAGATGGAGCGACACGACAACCTCCGACGAACGGGCGACCTACAGGTAGAACCGTCGAGGGCGATCGAACCAGCCATCCGATCGCGAAAAGGATTCGATATCTCTCTTGTATCCTCGAGTGGTCGCCGCGGGCAAGAAATTATTGGACTTTGCCGTCTTCGGAAGCGTTGCCGGTACCGTCGTTAAGTCCCGAATACCTTGCACGTTGGGAACGATCTGGCAAGAATTGCGCCTCGGCCCTTAACCGCCATCTTCCGGCAACCGATACAAACCTTGTCACCGGCCTGCACGAACCTATCGCCACGGGGCGAACTGGTGTCTGACAGGACTGTGCGGTGACGGAGGCAATACGTTCCGGTTGTAACGGCGTTGAAATCGCCTGCACCGGTGTCCTCCGATCGTTAGCTCGGGAGAATGCAATGCCCTCACAAGCCAAGCCCAAGGACGTTCTGACCACCGGTGAAGTTGCCAAGATCTGCAACGTCGCCCCGCGTACCGTCAGCAAGTGGTTTGATTCCGGTGCCCTGACCGGCTATCGCATTCCGGGCTCGAAGGACCGGCGGATCCCGCTCAACCAGCTCATCAAGTTCATGAAGCAGCACGGCATGCCGCTCGACGGTCTCATGACCGGCGGCACCCGCGTGCTGATCGTCGATGACGAAGCCGACATCGTCGAGGTCATCGAAAAGGTGCTCGAAGACGAAGTGAAGTACGAAGTCGAAGTCGCCAAGAGCGGCTTCCAGGCCGGCATCCAGGCCGAAAAGTTCCGGCCGCACGTCATCCTGATCGATCTCCACCTGAAGGACCTCGACGCCAAGGAAGTCGTGAAGGCCGTCAAGCAGAACCCCGACCTGCAACTGACCAAGGTGATCGCGCTCTCCGGCAAGGCCACCGAGGCCGAGCTGAAGGCGCTGAGCACGCAGGGCTTCGATGGCTTCCTCCGCAAGCCGTTCCATGTCCGCCAGGTGATCTCGGCCATCGACGAAGTGACGTCGGTGGTCTACTGAGCCGCTCGCCGGCCACGGGAAGCAGATCGCTTAAAACGAAGAAGCAGCGCTGAGTCCCAGCGCTGCTTCTTCGTTTTGAGGTATCTGCCATCCGCTAACAGCTGTCGGCTACTTGGCCGGCTGCGTCGTCGGCCGGCTGAGAATCGCCTTGAACTGCTTCTCGAAGCGCGAGGTCTGCTTCTTGATCAGCTCGTCCTTCTTGGCGATGTCTTCGTCCAGGTTGAGTTGTTCCTTTTCGAGCGACTTCTTGAGCGCGTCGAGCCGGCTCTGGCGTTCGCGGAGCGACGTGTCGACGCACTCTTCGACGGCCTTGCGGTAGGCCTCGCTCTTGGACGGGTCTTGGGATTTGGCGGTCAGGTCACGGAATAGGCCGAACGCGACGTCTTCGTCTTTCATCTGTTCGACAATGAACCCGGCCAGGTTCGACTGGTCGGACTGCATCGCGTTGAACAGGCGATAGCGTATTGCCATCCCCATGCGGATGAGGCGGTAGGTCTGCTGCTGAGCGACGTCGATGTTGAGGGCTTTCAGGTCGTTCTCGAATCGGCCGAATTCACGGAAGCGTTCGGGCGCGTGTTCCTTCCAGAAGTCAGCGATGGCGTTCCATTCATCGTCGTTCGGCAACTCGCGGCTGACGTCGGGCAAGCCTGCACCGGGATAGCGACCCCAACGCCGCCCGCCCATGCCGCCATAGCCCGGACCCGGTCCAGGACCTTGGCCGGGCGCCATGCCCGGGGGCGGTCCGCCCGGCTGACTCCCGCGGTGGCGACGGTTCGGATCGCGATCGTCGGACGGGGCCGGCAAGTCAGCGGGAGCGGTCGTGGGCGCGACGTCGGTGGGGGCGATCACCGGTGCGACCGCGGCGTCAGTGGCACCGGCGTTGCTGCCGGTGAAGGCCAGCACGCCCAATGACAGGGCCACCACAGTGCCTGCCGCCAGGACGATCGATGATCGGATGCGTTCCATATCAGTCTCGGTCTGCAATCAGTTCACGTCAAAGCTGTCGGTCGACGAGGTTTCCCAGGTCATGTGATCCAACACCCGCATCGACTGGATCGATCGAATCGTGCCGTCAATCTCCTGCCGGTTGGGCTCTTCCTCGCCGTCGCGGCTGGCGGTGGGCCAGCTGGTGTAGACGAACGCGTTCACGTAGTCGCCTTCGTTTTCGGGCAGGACCTGGCGTACATCGACGTTGGTCGCCATGTCGACATCGTCATTGTCGTCCGACTTGGCGGTCTGCGAATCGTTCTGTAGGAAGGCGAGGTCGGCGGTTGACACCCAAACGGCCGCGCCTACCAGCGCCGCCGCAGCTGCCGCCGAGCCGACGATCCACTTGTTGAAGCGCCAACGCCGCTGCTTGACCGGCGCCATCGCCGCCCGGGCCAGGGCGAGTTCCGTGACCGACTTGGCCATAAACGCGCTGGTCCGGCGCAGCGCGCCGGCTGAAGCGGCGTCTTCATCGTGCCGTAGGGCCGCGAAGCCTGCATCGATCGCCGACACCAAGCCGGCTTCACACGAGCGGATGGCTTCAAAACGCTCACGTAGTTCCAGTTCGTTCGACAGGCGCACTTCCAGTGCCCGCGCCGCATCGGCCGGCAATTCGCCGGCGGCGTGAAGCAGGAGCAGGTCTTCGTCGGCGAGGCTCGACAGGTCGAGCCCCTCCAAGGATGCGAACGAAGGTTGCGGTTGAAAATCCTTCATGACGTCACGCTTCACTCACTTCAACGACCATTCATTCATTCACGTGCTCGGGGCTTCCTCCATGAGCTTCTTCAGGCGGATCATCGCCTTGTGCATGCGGCCGAGCGCGGTGTTGAGCGGGCAGCCGAGCGTTTCGGCAATTTCGACGAACTTCATGCCGCCGAAATACCGCATCGTCACGACTTGCCGCTGCGCCTCAGGCAACTGCTCGATCGCCCGCCGGAGCTTGGCCTGCTCTTCCGAGCCGGTCAGGCCCACCGACGCGTCCGGCCCGACGTCATCCTTGACCAGGCTCAACCCCTCGTAGGCGTTCCGCTCGCGACCCTTGCTGCGCCAGAAGTCGTGCGCCTTGTTGGTCGCGATCCGAAACAGCCAGGCCTTGAATGCGAACTTCGGCGTGGCCGCCCCGGAATCGGTGTTCGGTCGGAACTGGTCCAGGTGTTCGAGGACGCTCAGCCAGGTCTGCTGGAGCAATTCCTCGGCCTGAAAGCTCGAACCGACGGTTCGATACAGGTAGCGGAACAATGCCTCGTGGTGCCGCTCGACCAGCTTCTGGCCGGCTTTCGGGTCGCCATCGCGAAGACTCGCGATGAGGAACTCGTCGGACGGCTCGGTCGCCGGGGCGCTGACAAAGCGCATCGGCGCGGCACTCGCATCCGCCGGTATAGCTGAGTTCAGTTGAATCGACTGACCTTTGGCCATCGTCCGGCGGCCTTCATCTGTTAGAACGCCTGAAACGGCCGGATATTCCGCGAAGTCCGGCACTCCTTGCACCTGTCCAAGATAGCGTCGCCCCGTTACTTACGATAGCGCTCCGGACCTGGTTCACGCCCGCAAAATACGCACGGCCGGAAAAGACCGCTTTTCCCGGACGTTCCCACGCGCTCCGCTTGCCTCGCGGCGAACAGTCAGAGACGCTAATTCGCATGAAACTCCTCGCGCTGAGGTGCTGGATGACCGTGGTGACCTGCGCCTTCGCTCCCGTTGCGCAGGCCCAGGATGTGACCACCCGGCCGGCGGTGTCGAGCGTTCGCGTCGACTTCGCCAAGCCGTTCGACCAGCCCTTCGCCGGTTGGGGGACCAGCCTCTGCTGGTGGGCCCACGGCGTGGGAGGCTGGGACGAAAAGACCGTTGACCAGGTCGTTCACCTCATCACCGACCCCGGCGAAGGTCTGGGCATGAACGTCTTCCGCTACAACATCGGCGGCGGTGACGACCCGAGCCACCACCACATGCGCCGTTGGGGTGACGTCCCAGGCTTTAAAGCAGGCAAGGACGCCGATTACGACTGGTCGGCCGACGCTAACCAGCGAAAAGTCCTCCGCAAGCTTGTCGCCGCCCGCTCCGACGCGATCGTCGAAGCCTTCAGCAATAGCCCGCCTTACTGGCTGACGACGTCCGGCTGCGTCGCCGGCTCAACCGACGGCCAAGGCAATCTACCCGAGGCGAACGAGCGGGCGTTCGTGCGGTATCTCGTCGATGTCGCCAAGCACGTGAGCACGGCCGACAGCGTGACGTTCCACTGCGTCGAGCCGTTCAACGAGCCGGACGTGAACTGGTGGCGCGCGAACAAGGACCAGGAAGGGTGCCACGTGCCGCGCCAGCAGCAGGCGCGGATCATCCGCCTGCTGCGCGAAGAACTCGACGGGGCCGGCATGAACAAGACGCTCGTGAGCGCGACCGACGCCAACAGCATCGACGACGCCGTGCGCAGCATCCGTTCGTATGACAAAGCGACGATTGGCGCGCTCGGTCAGATCAACACCCACAGCTACGCGGGCAAGCAGCGGGCCGAACTGCGCGAACTGGCCGACCAGCATGGCAAGCCGCTCTGGCAAAGCGAGACCGGCCCGCTCTGGGTGGGCGGCCGGCCCTTCGAGCAGGTGATGAAAGTGGCCGAGCGCGTGACGCTCGACATCAACGAAATGCGCCCGCAAACCTGGCTGACCTGGCAAGTGGTGGCCGGCGGCGAGTGGGGATGCCTGCACGACGACCCGCGCAACCGGCGCGTCACGATCGGCAAGAAGTTCCACATGCTGCGCCTGTTCACCCAGCACATCCGGCCCGGCGACCGCTTTGTCGACGTGAGCGGCGACGTCTCGGCGCTCGCGGGAATCTCAACGACGCGAAACGAAGCGGTCGTCGTGCTGGTGAATCGGGCGAAGGAACCGAAGCCGATTCAGATCGCGCTGAATGGACTGAAGTCGACGCCAGCGGAGGCGCGCGTGACACGCACATCGATGAGCGAAGACGCGGTGGCCGGCCCGACCGTTGCGATCAAGGACGGCGTGGTTACTACGGAACTGCCGCCAGAGTCGGTGACGCAACTGTTGCTGCCCAACGCGCAGTAGGCCTCACGGCTGCGTCGTTGGTTGCGTGCTTGGCGCTTCGATGCGCGGGCCATCCTCGGAGAAGTCGGTCGGGTTCGTGGTCGGGCCGGTCGTCGGCAATTGCATGCCCGGCGGCACGACGATCGGCACGCCGTCCTCCGACACCAGCACCAGCGACCCCTGGAAGGGCGGGCTCGGCTCGGTCTTCTGCAAATCGCTCGCCTGGCGGCGCAGATCGCGCACCGTGCGTTGGAGATCGTCAATGTCCGAGTTCAGCGTCTTGTTCTCGCGATCGAGATCCCAGTACGTGTCCGGCAGCGGGCGACGATAAATCTTGCCGTCGACATCGGTGACAATGCTGTCCTGCTGGATCTGACGCATGAGCCGCTCATTGGACTCGATGCGACGCTGCTTCGACGAGATGTCCTGATTGGCGACGTTGAACTGATTCTGAAGGTCGGACTTCTTGGACTCGTATGATTCGCGGTCCTTCTTGATCGTATCGAGCTTTTCGCGCGTGACCCAGCTCGACCCCCAGCGGAAGAGGCCGCGCTCTTCGAACTGCTTGCGCAGCTGTGCGTCCTGTTCGTTGAAGCGGCGGACGAGCTTTTCGTAGGTGGCCCCGCGCCGTTCCTTGTCGGGCAGCATCTGGAGCAACTCGGCACAATTGTCGACGAAGAACGGATTGCCCGGCTCAAGTGCCAGCGCCTGCTCCATCAGCGCGATCGAGCTGGGCCAGCGCCGAAGCTGGACGGCCAGCAGGGCGCGGTTGGCAACGGTCGGCGCATGCGTGCCGATCTGCTTGCTCACCTCTTCAAAGTCACGCACGGCCTCCGCCCACGCGGACCGTCGCACCGCCGCCACGCCGGCGAGGTAGAGGTAGGAGGGGTTGGTCGGATCGTCATCGATCGCGCTCTTGACGAGTTGTTCGGCCTCGTTGGTGCGGTGCTCCTTTGCGAGCGAACGAATCTGGTCGATGGTCTGGAGCGACTTTTCAAAGAGCGCCTGCCGCTCTTCCGGCTTGACCCAAGTTTTGCCGACCTTCACCGCGCCGGCCGCCTTGCGGGCCTTCCACTGCTCGATGTCCTTCTTCACGTCGGCGACGACGGCCGGGAACTTGTCGAGCTGCGGGATGAGCTTCTCGAAGCGATCGATGATCCGATCGATGTCCGCTTCGACATCGATCGCGCGCCGAAGGCTGTTCAGGCGCTCTCGCGCCTGGTCTTCGGTGATGTTCGTTTTGGGCGTGAGCTGAACTTCGCGCACCTGTTCCGACGTGAACAGCTTCTTCGCGCCGTTCTCGAGCGTGACCTCGTAGCCGGTGGGGATCATCTTCACATCGCCTTCGACGCGCGTGCCGTTCTGAAGGACGACGGCGTCGGCGAAAGCGATTGACGAAAGAAAGCCGGCCGTCAGCAGGGCGGCGAGTGTGGTGGTGAGTCGCGTCATGGCGCTGGCGACCTCCGCGGTGTCAGGTCTTGGGTGAGACGTCGAAAGTTCGCGCAATGGTAGCCGGTCGACGCGGGTCGGGCGAACCGATCGCACAGGCTGTCGCAACAAGCCGAGAAGCTGCTTATTCGTCGCCGGGCCGGGCTTTGAGGGTGACGCTGACCTGCACGGTCTGCTTGTCGCGTTGCAGGACGACGTGGATGACGTCGCCCGGCTTGTGCCGGCCGAGGATATCGGCGAGCACGCCCGCATCCGTCACCGGCTGCTGATCGATGCTGGTGAGGATGTCGCCCGCCTGTAGCCCCGCTTCCCGCGCGGCCGTTCCCGGCACCGTGCCGGCGATCCGCAGACCCTTGATCGTGTCGTCCTCGACGTAATCCGGCTCGACGCCGAACTGAACACGTCGACCGGCCCGGCGCGTGGTCGACCGCGACGTCGGCTCGTCGGCGCTGCTCGCGCCCGACTGAACGTTCACATTGACGCCTTGGTTGTCGTAGCGATCGACGTACTGTTCTCGCGACATCGCACACGCACCACGCACGAGGTCCAACGTCAGCCGAACCACCTCGGCGATGCCTGCGGCGTTGACCTTGTCGGGCGTGTCGGTGGGGCGGTGATAATCGGAGTGCAGGCCCGAGAAGAGGAAGAGGACTGGAACGCCAGCCTTACTGAACGACGCATGATCGCTCGGCCCACGGCCGCCCTTGCCGATGCTGAGCAGCTTGAGCGGCGACCGCTCGTCCGCGCCGGCGAGGATCGACGCGAACCACGGATGCGTCCCGCTGCCGCCGTGGAAGAGCATCTCGTTCCGCACCCGGCCGACCATGTCGAGGTTGATCATCGCGACGACGCGTTCGCGCGGCACAGGCCAGTGCTCGACGAAGTATTTCGACCCGATCAGCCCTTGCTCTTCGAGCGTGAACGCGACGAACAGAATGCTGCGCTTCTGCGGCCCGGCGTGTTTGAACTGCTTGGCCAGCGCGAGCAGGGCGGCCGTGCCGCTGGCGTTGTCGTCCGCGCCGGGATGCACAAGGCTGCTGGAGCGAGCCAAGCTGCCTGGCCCGCCCAGGCCGATATGGTCGCAGTGTGCGCCGACGACAACGACCTCGTCGGCCGTCGGTCCGGCGCCGGGCAGGAAGGCCATCACGTTCTTCACCGCGATCTTCTCGCGAGTGAGTTCGAGCTTGCCCGAGACGTCGCTGGCGAACACGCGCGACGCCGGCTTGCCCGACTCGTCGATCTGCTTCTGCAAGTCTGCCACGCTCGGACCGTTCGCCGCACGCAGCAGTTCGTCGGCGCCCGCCTGCGTGAGATGGAATGCAGGAATCGGCGCGGTGGCCTTGCCGCGTTCTTCCTCGGGCAACAGGCTGGGTGTGTCCTGATGATGCTCGGGCGGATTGACCAGCAGCAGCGCGACCGCCCCGGCGTCGGCGGCGCGACGGGCCTTGCGCTGCAACTGCGCCTCGGGCGACCATGCGCCGTCGTCTGTCAGGCGGCTCTTTCCGTCCGCGGTGTGCGGCTCCCAACGGAAGGCGAGGACCACCTTGCCCTTCACGTCGACACCGGCGAAGTCGTCGTACGGGTGATCCTTGTCTTCGGTCGTGATCGCGTAACCGACGAACGCCAGCGGACCTTGGAATTCGCCGGGCGCCGCCCAGGCTTGCCCGTGCCACGAATCCCGAGTGAGTTCGGCGACGCCGGTCTTGAGAATCGAGCCGTTCGCCACCCGTGCGATTGACCCGCTCTCAAACGGCTGAAAGTAGCTCGACATGCCCGGCACGACCTGAAGCTGAAGCGACTCGAACCGCCGAGCGATATAGTCGGCCGTTTCGTCCAGCCCGGCCGTGCCCGGCCCGCGACCTTGGCGCTGCGGCGAGGCGAGCCAGTCGACGTCGCGACGCACCTCGTTCGTGATCGTCCTGGCGTCGAAAGCCGCGGGCGGCCCAAACAGATCGAGCGCGCGGGCGGTCGTCGGTTGCGTCGAAGGCGGGCTTGAAGTCGTGTGTGAGGACTGACACCCGACGATGGACGTGAGAAGAAGAGCAGCAGCGAGTCGAAGGCGATTCATGAGCGGCGGATGGTAGTCGCTCCGAAGCGCCAATGCATGAACACCACAACCTTTAGCGGCCACCCGCGAACTGGCGCCGCGAGCGAGTGGCTTCAGCAACGGTCGAGTTCACCCGACCGCGCTTCGCCCGCCATCCAACCGGATGATCTGACCGGTGATGTACGCACCGGCGTCGCTGGCGAGGAAAAGCACGAGCTTCGCGACATCCTCAGGCGTGCCCGCGCGACCGAGCGGGACACGTTTAAGGTAAGCATCCCGCTCGTCTTGCGGCATGTCTTCGGGCCAATCGACGACGCCGGGGGCGATGCCGTTGACTGTTATGTCGGGCGCGAGTTCGCGCGCCAGGCTGAGGGTCAGGTTCGCCAGCGCCGCCTTGCTGGCCGCATACGCTGCGTAGCCGGGTGGCGGGCGTTCGATGAGCAAGTCGAGCATGTTGACGATGTGCCCGTGCGACGTCCGCAGGGCGGATGCGAATGCCTGCACGAGTCGCAACGGAGATTCGACATGGATCGCGTACAACTTGCGGACTGACGCCGCATTGAGCGTCTCTAGCGGCATGCGCGGAAACCACGAAGCGTTGTTCACAAGCAGGTCGAGTCGCGGCCCAACCTGAGTGACGATCGAATTGATGAAGGCGTCAGGCTCAGCCAGGTCCGCGAAGATCGAACGGATGGAGTGGGACTTCGTGCGCTCGTTCCAACTGGACTCGTGCAGTCGGTCGGCGTCGGCTTGGCTGCGGTGGTACGTGAACCAGACGTCATACCCGGCATCGCGCAGTCCGCGCACGATGCCCGCGCCGACGCGCTTCGCTCCGCCCGTCACTAAGGCGATTTTCTTCGAGTCATTCGCCATGCGTCGTCGGATGATAGTCGAAAGCGAGTCGTCCCGATGCGGCACAGTACCGTATCGCTTTTCCGATCGCTTGCGGGTATCACTCCAAGCCGTCGGAGGCCGGGCGACGGACCAAAGCCCGGGGAATAGGAAACACCACCGTGCTGCATCTGCATCTGCGAGAGATGTGCGAGTTCCTACGCTGGGGCGACCAGGTGTCGCTACAGGCGGCGCGAAGCGTATCCGAAGCCGAGTACCTGAAGGACCAACACATCAGTGTCGGCTCGCTGCACAAGCTGCTCGTCCACTGCATGGCCGTGCAGTGGCTGTGGCTGTGCCGGTTCCGCGGCGAGTCGCCCACGAAGTTGGAAGACGAGAAGGACTATCCGAACCGCATGGCGCTTGAGCAGCGCTGGCCGCTGGTGCACTCGGCCTTGATTGACTTCGTCGGCCGGCAAAGCCAGACGGCCCTTCAGCACAACGTCAGCTACCAGGACACGCGCGGCGAAACGCATACGCTGCCGCTGCGCGACATGATCCTCCACCTCATCGACCACGGCAGCTACCACCGCGGCCAGATCAACACGATGATCAAGCGCGCCGGCGGCACGCCGATCCCGGTCAGCTTCCGCCAGTGGGCTGCCGAGCGCCAGCGGCTGCGATGAAAGCGTCATCTTCGTTTGAACACCAGCCAACCATCGCCGAACATCATCTTCAGGCGGTCGCCGTTCAATTCCATCCGTGTGCACTGCGCGATGCTGCCATCCGGCTGGAAGAACTGAATCCACACCTGTGTGTCAGTCGAACGGATCACGACGAACGGCGTGGTGCGGGTGTAGTCCGTGTGGATGTCGCGCGTCGTGAACTTCTCGTTGCGGAACGTGGCATAGAACTCGTTGTGGTCCTGCTCCATCTTGGCGTAGGACGCCGGGTCCGCATCCATCATCGCGAGCAGCGTCGCTTGACGGTCGAAGAGCCATTCGTGTGCCGCAATGACGCTCATGGCGTCGGCCAGCTGAGTAGTCGCAGGCTTGACGGGTGCCGTCGGCGAATCCCGCGTCACCGCACACCCCGAGGCCACCAGCAGTGTCAGCACAAGAAGCAGTCGCATGACTGAATCGTAAGCGCCGCGTGACCGGGCAACCACCGGGCGGCGAAACGTCGCGGCACGTCCTCGGCCATCTTCGTTTGTGCCCTCTGTGCCTCTGTGGTGAATCGAGCTACAATGCCGGAATGCTCGACGCACTGACCGAAAAGCTCACCGGCGTGTTCCGTTCGCTGGCCGGCAAGGGAAAGATCTCGGAGGAGAACGTCCGCGAGGCGATGCGCGAGGTGCGCGTCGCGCTGCTCGAAGCCGACGTGAACCTGAACGTCGTCAACGACTTCATCTCCAAGGTCACCGAGAAGGCCGTCGGCACCGAGGTCATCAACTCGCTCCAGCCGGGCCAGCTCATGGTCAAGATCTGCTACGACGAACTCGTGCAGCTCATGGGCCCGGTCGACACGAAGATCTACACCGTCAGCCCCGGCCCGACCGTCATCATGATGTGCGGCCTCCAGGGCTCGGGCAAAACCACCACGTGCGGCAAGCTCTCGCTCTTCCTCAAAGGCCGCGGCCACAACCCGATGCTCGTGGCGGCCGACTTGCAGCGACCCGCCGCCGTGCAGCAGCTTAAGGTCGTCGCGGAACAAGTCGATGTGCCGGTGTACGCCGACGAATCGCGCATCGGCGAGCACGGCAAGGTCGCGCGCGGCAATGCGGTCGCGGTCTGTCGCGCCGGCATCGCCAAGGCGAAGGAACTCGGCCGCGACATCGTCATCCTCGACACGGCCGGCCGGCTTGCGATCGATGACGAACTGATGGGCGAACTCCGCGACATCAACGACCAGCTCAAGCCGCAGCAGATCTTCCTCGTCCTCGACTCCATGACGGGCCAGGACGCCGTCGAAAGTGCCAAGCGCTTCAACGAGCAACTCGAACTCGACGGCCTGATCCTGACCAAGCTCGACTCCGACACGCGCGGCGGCGCGCTGCTCAGCAGCAAGGTCGTCACGGGCAAGCCGATCAAGTTCCTCGGCATCGGCGAAAAGCTCGAACGGCTCGAAGAGTTTCGCCCCGAGGGCATGGCCAGCCGCATCCTCGGCATGGGTGACGTCGTCGGCCTCGTCAACGAGGCGATGGACAAGTTCAACATGGAGGAGGCCGAGAAGCTCAACAAGCGTCTCGAGAAGGGCCAGTTCACGCTCGACGACTTCATCCACCAGATGAGCCAGGTGAAGAAGCTCGGGCCGATGTCGAAGATCATGGGCATGATCCCGGGCATGAGCGAACTGTCGAAGAACGTCGGCATGGGTGGCGACGCCGTCGAAGGTCAGATGAAAAAGATGGAGGCGATGTACCACTCCATGACCAAGGACGAGCGGAAGAACCCGGACGTGATCGAGCACCGGCGCCGCCAGCGCATCGCGACGGGTTCGGGCGTTCAGCCGCAGGACGTGAGCGTGATGATCCGCCAGTTCACGCAGGCCCGCGACATGATGCGCGCCGTCGGCGGCATGGGCCTGATGGGCCGGCTCAAGCTAATGAAAGGCCTCACCAGCGGCGGCCTCGCCAACCTCGGCCCCGCGGCCGCCGGCGCGCTCCGCATGAAGAAGGGCGGTTGGCAGGAGAAGAAGGACCGGAATAAGAAGGGGCGGCGGTAGGCTTGACCATGACACATGAAAGGTGTCTGTCATTTGCGAAGAAACTCGTCGAGGAATTCGAGCGAGCTGGACTTCATTTGCCGCTGCCGGTCGTACTCATCAGCGACCGTCTTGCCGGTCCGAAGTCTGGAGAGACTAAGGAGCGCGTTCTTGCGGTTGCTGAAGAGCGAGCAGCTTTGGTCGTCGAGCAGTTGGAACAGGGGGTGAATGTGACTGATGCAACAGAATCACTGGATGCCTTGCGACGTTCGTCGAAGCTTCGTGATCCGATCGTGATTGCCAGCGTGAGCACCGAAAGGGACTTGGCAGCGAGTTTGAGCACAGTTGCGACGCGTGGGCGTGCGTACTGCGTGAACGCGCACGACGGAGTTGCTGTAGTGTGGTTCTGGCGCGACTGAAGCCTCAATTGTTGGTCACCAACTGGGGAGCGTCCTAGCACTTACCGCGCAAGCCCACCGCGAAGGCGCAAGCGGCGGTTCGAGGCGCTGGAGTTGCCGATCGACCTGGGAGCAAGCGTGTCGATTCCTTCTTCCGACAAGTGCTTCAAACACGCCCTGCGTTTCCTCAAAACGCGACTGCTCTCGCGTCACGAACTCGCCGAGAAGCTTCTCGCGCGAAGCTACGCCGAGGCCGACGTGCTGGCGACGCTCGATCGCCTCGAAAAGCTCGGCTACCTGAACGACAAACGCCTCGCCGAGGACCGGGCCCTCACCGGCGTGAACCGGAAGGTGGGGCGTCACAAGGTTCGCCGCAAGCTCGATGCCGCCGGCATCGACGGGACGCTCGCCCATGACGCCGTCGAAGAAGCGTACAGCACCGTCGATGAACCGAAGACCGCCCGCGAGATCCTGCTCGCCCGCAAGAAGCAGTACGACGGGCTCGACCTCGTCACCGCGCGTCGCCGCGCGACCGGTCTGCTGCTGCGGCGCGGCTTCGATGACGACGTCATCCGGCCCGCGCTCGACGAAGTGCTCGGGCCGATCGACGACGAGGAATCGATCTGACGCACTTGGATTGCGTTTGGTGTGGAAGTAGAAGTAGCCCACGCGGAGCCCGATCGATCGTCCGACCGGACTATTTCAACTACCACGCTAGACGCAATCGCGCCCCATGAACCGACCCGCCGGCGAAGCTGTCACGCCTGCCGACATCGCCGAGCCGGGCGCTGGCGATGAGTCCACACCGGTCGCGCAAGCGGTGCCGAACGTCGCACTGTCTTCGTCGGGCGCGAACGGCTTTGGCTGAAGGTGCTGCTGCTGGCGCTGCCCGTCGTCGTCGAGCAGTGGCTGCACTCGATCGTCGCGCTGACCGACACCTACCTGGCCAACCACATCGTGCAGACGGGCGCGCTCTCGGGCGATGCACTGACGCATGCGCACGACACCAACCGCGCCACCGCGGCCGCCGTCGGTTCGGTGATGTACTTCCTTTGGTTCGTTGGACTGCTCGCCTCGTGCGTGGGCGTGGGCGCGACGGCGCTCATCAGCCGGGCCACGGGCGCGAAGCACCGCTCGCTCGCGAACGCCGTCGTCGGACAGACGCTGCTGAGCGCCGCCGTCATCGGCTCGATCTGCGGCGTGTCGATGTCGCTGCTGGCGACGCACATCGCACCCATCACCGGCCTCGACGTCGCGGCCCAGCCGTACTTCATCCGCTACCTCCAGATCATCGGCCTCGCGATGCCGCTGGCCCTCGTGAACATGGCGTCGGCCAGTTGTCTGCGGGGCGGCGGCGACACGCTCTCGCCCGCGATCGCGGTGATGGTGGTCGACGTCGTCAACGCCATCGTCAGCTTCTCGCTCGTCCGCGGGTTGCTCGGCCTGCCCGCCATCGGGTTCACCGGCATCGCGATCGGCACCACCACCGCGTACTGCGTCGGCGCGATCCTCCAGGTCTCGCTGCTCCTGCGCCGCTCGTCGAAGGTCCGTCTGTTCCTGCACCGACTCAAGCCGAACTGGGACATCGTCGTCCGCATCTTCCGCATCGGCCTGCCCAGCGGCGTGGAGATGCTTTTGCAGTGGGGCGCGAACTTCGGCGTGCTGTTTGTGGTGAACGGCCTGACGAACGTCGCGGCCGCCGCTCACCTGAACTCGATCCGCATCGAGTCGTTCAGCTTCATGACCGGCATGGGCTTCGCCGTCGCCGCGTCGACGCTGGTGGGGCAGAGCCTTGGCATGAAGGACCGTCGCCGCGCGTGGCGCTGCGCGTTCCTCGCCTACGCGTGGGGCGGCGGGGCGATGTTGCTGTGGGGACTGAGCTTCATCCTGTTCGGCCCCTTCTACGCAGGCATGCTCGCACAGGACGACCCGGACGTCGCGCGCTGTGCGCCAACTGCCTGCACACGACGGGTTTCATCCAGATCGGCTTCGCGGCCGCCATGATCTTCGGCGGCGCGTTGCGCGGGGCGGGCGACACGGTTGCCGTCATGGTGACGAACCTCATCAGCATCGTCGGCGTGCGGCTGCCGCTGGTGCTGATCGTCGGCAAGTACGGCCTCGGGACGGTCTGGTACGTCCTCTGCGGCGAGCTGATGCTGCGCGGGCTGCTGATGTTCGCCCGGTTTGCGATGGGGCGATGGCAGCATGTGAAGGTGTGAGGATGAGGGGACGGAAGCGAAGATAACGAACCAGCATTCACTGGCCGGGCGGGCGGACGACCCGCTCTCGGACGACAGGGAGAATACCCGCCCGCACGGTCCATTGCAGCGCTGGTTATCTGACCGCTCGTTACTACGGCAAGTTACCGGCCAATGCATCTCGAATAGCTTGAGCGACTGCCGCATCATCAGATAGATCAACGTGCCGCTCACGCTGTTCGTCGATCACGTAATCCGCATTCTGCGCAGTCCCGCTCTTGATGGTCTGTTTAACCAGAGCCTTGCCTCCGATGAGCGGGAACACTCGGGCACCGTATCGTGGCACGTTTAAGTCTTGCTGAGTCATAGGTCAGATAATTAATGATTATCGCGACCGGCGGCCTGTTCCGCCAAGTTTTGCTGAACTCAAACTATCGCGCTTCACCCGGAAAACAACGCTTTCGGTTCATGCGAGCCGAATTAGGTTGATCGACCCGAACAGAACATTAATACTAGCGTTGTGAAGTGTCGTACGGGGTGCACAACCTACCCGGCCACGGTCGTCTCGCACGCCACGAGCGGCGACGACGCCCCCGGGCTGATTCCAGACGCGAGCGATCCTGTGACGATCGGGCGCGAGCTGTTCTCAGTCGCGTCGCGCCCGTCGACAATCAGAAATCTTCCGTCCAAGCCGGGGAACTCTCCGTCTGGAAACAACCGCGGCCCGTCTGCGCACCGGCGCTCTGCGTCTTCGATCGGCCGCGTTCTGATTGGAATCCAGGCGTCTGCGATTGAAGTCGGCGCGTCGCTGATTGCAGACAGAACGTCACGGCTAGCGTACTCGCTAGCCGTGGCACGCTCGATCATTGCGGGCGATTCGACGGTCGCGGGCGTACCACGGCAACGGAGTACCGATGCCGTGGCACCCCGAATTGAAACTGACCCACCCACCACCCCGCAGTAGGCCCGCAAGGGTCCCACGCAGGGCCTCCCTTCCCCCGCCACCTCTAGCACCGTCTTTCCGATCGGAAAGCATGCAGATCGTTTGGCGCGGGAAGAAATGGAGGATTTCCCGGAAGAAGAGGGCCGTTTCCCGGATGTAAATGCAGGCGCGCCGGGCCTCCGGGAGGGCGCGCCGGAAGCAAAGGACGGTGCGCCGGAAGCAAAAGTCGGTGCGCCGGGCCTCCGGAAGGACGCGCCGGAAGCAAAGGACGGTGCGCCGGAGGCAAAAGTCGGCGCGCCGGGCCTCCGGGAGGGTGCGCCGGACGCAAAGGAGGGCGTCCCGGACGCAAAAGTCGGCGCGCCGGGCCTCCGGAAGGACGCGCCGGAAGCAAAGTAGGGTGCGCCGGGTGTCCGGAAGGACGCGCCGGAGGCAAAGGGCGGCGTGGGAGGGTCGAGAGTGGCAGCGCTCGATGGAAGGCCGAGCGGACGTCCATCGCCTTGCACGAACCGCCCATGGCGAAGGCAGATCGCTCCGACCCCTGCCAGCAGGCAAGGTAGGAAGCAGGTCGGGTGATGAGGCGCTCTCCGGGCCATTCGAGGCCGGCAGGTCAGGGTGCTCACCGGGCGAGGGCGCCCGACGGGGTCGATTTACTCGTCTTTTGGTAACACCCGGGCCGATCCGTACGTCAGCTTGTGGACGACTGTGCACAAGGGGAGTGGTGGGGCAGTGAGAACGTGTCGGGTTTGTGTCGGTTGTGCGCTCTATAGGGCGGGAGTCGTTGACACGCCCGAGGATGCCCTGTACTATCGCTTGTGTTGTGACGACTGTCACTCCTGCCGTTTGTGGTGTTTGATCTGTGAAGAAGAGTGCGAGGCTGGCACGACAAAGCCCCTTGCGAAGCTACGTAGTTCAGGTTATCTTCGCGAAGAGGGCCAGATAAACGGTAAAGTCTTCCCAAGTTGACGAAATGGGTAGACGGGACGCGAAGTTTCGTGTGGAATTTACGCAGGTTGATCTAGTGTGATGTGCGGGGGTCGGTAAGATTGCCGACCCGAACGACTCGCGAATCGACCGGAAGGTAGATGGGTCGATCGAAGCAGGAGACAATGGTATTTGAGGAGCGTGAAGGACGGATCAAGAGATCATATCTGATGAACCGTTTGCATTTTTGGAATCATCCATAAGGTAAACGGTCGGATACCTCCGCAATTGGCGCATGGGTGATGTGCAAGGTCAGATAATTGGCCTTGTATTTCTTGCTTGCGCTGATACTATAAGCAGCCGACGGGGCCTGGTCGCTCAACCGGGAGTTGGCTGATGAGTGCCTACACTTTTTTCCTTGGTTTGTCGGAAATTCTCGGTCTCCTTGCCGCGATCGGACTTGCCATCATTGTCCTGCGCCGGGTGCCCGCGGCCGTCGGCTGGGTCGTGAATGAGGGGACCGGCCTGCTCGCCAAGGGCGTGTGGAACGGCGGGACGTGGACCGTGGACCTGGTGATCGCGTGCTTCAAGCATGTCGAAATGCTGAAGACCGAAAAGGGTCGACGCATTTTCTTCTTCTGGCTGCTGGTCGGGGCGGTGATCCTGGTCGGGACCGAAATTGCCCTTCGGTACCCCTCCACCCCGCTTTGGCCCGGAGCGCTGTCGCTTGAAGTAGGGACGCGCACCTCGTCGTCGCTGCCGCCGGCCATCATTTCGCTGATTGTCGAGGGGCAGGCGTCGTGGCATACGGGCGTGCCGCTGCCATACTGGTGTTTGACGGCGATAGTGACCGCGTATGTCGGCTATCAGCTGCTGCGCAATCCGAACCAGCCGTGGTCGATCCACATCGCCGCCCGTGTCCTGCTGGTGTCACTCAATACGGCCTTGGGCGTCGTGCCGCTGTTCCTGCTGTTCCCGCAGTCGCTGCCGGACGAGTTCCTGCAGATGGAGCCAACCACACTGCTGTCCCGCTGGTTCTTCCGAAACCTGCTGGCGGAGATCGCACTCGCACCGCTGTTTCAACTGCTCGCCCTGTACATGCTGGGCGGTCCGACGCCGCCCCCGATGAAGGCCTGAAAGGGCGATGTCAACCCGAAAAACGAGGCCGGCGATGCGAATCGCCGGCCTCGTCCGTCAACTCAGGCAACTGGAAACTCCTTCACCAGGCGTGTTACGGTCCTGCGTCCGGTGATTATGTTCTTGCGTCAAATCACGACGTCGATACCATGAAAATTATGGAAATCCGAACATCCTCTTCCTCGCGGTCTGTTACACAGGGCGTGCTGAAGCCCTATACGTGTCGGATTCTGCAAAGCGTGGAAAGAGTGGGGAGTCGGTCGTTCGCGAGTGCGCATTCGGTCGCTTCGGACATGATCGGTTCCCCGGCGGACCGGGAAGTGCTCACGCTTCGTCTGGCCAGCAAGGTCGGGCGGGTATACGGTCACCTCGAATGCGCGACCGAATGGCAATTGCTGGAGGCACGGGACACCGGAAACCCCATCGAAGGGTTTTCGCGTGAGTACCGCCTGACGGAGCGCGGCAGGGCATTGTATGTCGCTTCGGTGCAAGCCAATTTCGCCCGCTCGAAGTCCCTCACGACACGCGTGAAGCTGGGCCTGGCCGCCATTGGCCTACGCTAACCGCCCGTCGCAGCACATACCAACGCCCGGCTGCAAGCAGCCCGCCCGTCAACCCGCTGGCGCCGGGGCGGTGCGCGCCCGCTTGAGTGATTCTTTCGTTCTTTCGTCGTCCCGGCCACTAACCCAACGCCGGCAGTGATGGCACGGACGGGCTTATCTGACGGCCCGCCACGGGGCGCCGCACAGTGAAGTGGGGGATCAATCCAGTCGACAGGAGCAAGGATATGGCCGCGTGGAGGGAGGAGCTTTCGCACGCGACCTGCCCGCGACGGGAGGCGTCGGATTGTCCGGCGCCCCATGCTCGTTGGCGCACCTGAAACGGCGCGGAGCGCCGGATTGAGGAGACCTCACTATGGCGTCGCACGACTACATCCCCATGCGCGAGGCCGATCTCGCGCTGTTCACGGCCAACTTCGCCGCCAAGCTCACCGCCAACGCCGTTGCCGTCGGCTGTACAGCCGGCCAAGCCAGCGCCTTCTCGGCTCTGAACGCCACGTGGCAGAACGCGCTGGCCGTCTCGACGGCACCGGCCACGCGCACGAAGGACACCATCACCGCCAAGGACCTGGCGAAGAAGAACTGCGTGGCCAACCTGCGTCAGCTGGCGCGGATCATCCAGGCGTATCCCGGCACCACCGACGTGTTGCGCGATCAGTTCGGATTGACGGTCCATTCGCCGCGCACGCCGTTGCCCGTGCCGAGCCAGCGTCCCAACGTCGAAGTGGTGAACCGCGCCGGGACGAACATTGTGATCCGTCTGAGCGACAACGCCGGCAAGCGGACCAAGCCCGCGGGCGTGCAGGGCGCGCGGGTCTATACGTTCATTGGGGCCACGCCGTCGACCAATCCGGAAGACTGGCGCGACGAAGGGCAAGCGACGCGGGCCGACATCAAGTTGGAGTTCCCGCCGGAAACCCCGATCGGAACCACAATCTACATTACGGCCGCCTGGTACAACCCGCGCGGCCAACTCGGCGCCGCCTGCGAACCCGTCAAGACCTTCATCGCCGGCGGCGCGATGAATATGGCGGCGTGAGGAAACAGTGGGGGGAGAAGGCAGTAGGCAGTAGGCGGAAGGCAGTAGAGAACGGACAGTGCTGTAGTGAGCACGCTAACCGCCTACTGCTTACTGCCTACCGCCTACTGGAATCCCCATGATCATCACCCGAGACATTCCCTACTTCGCACGTCGACGCATGCAGCGCGGGCGCCATCACCCGTGAGCGGACCGGCATTGGTGTCGGCCAGCTTCGATCCGGTGAGCCGGTCGGTCACGCTCGGGTTCGATCAGCCGATCATGGTCGACGAGTTCGACGGCTCGCGCCTGTCCGTGTACGACGGCAGCGTGACGCTGCGTCACTACACGGGCGACGGGTATGAGCTGATGTCCGCGACGGCGATCGTCATCACGCTGGCCGAGCAGGGCCCGTACGCCACGCCCGGCGTGCGCCTGACGGCGTTGCAGGGGACCAGCATTTTCAGCGCCGACGGCGACGAGGCATGGCTCGGCGTGACCGAGTTGCCGTTGCCCTTCCCATGAGGTGTGCGATGAGCGAGCTTGCGCATCCGAGTGCGTCCGCGCCGATCCCGCTGCCGAAGATCGACCTCACCGTGCGGGCGGGCACGATCGACGACATCCCGTTCATGGACGCGCTCCAGAAGCAGCACACGCGTCAGGTGGGCTGGATGCCGACGAAACAGTTCGAAGGCAAGATCGCGGCCGGCCACGTGCTGATCGCGGTCGACGGGGGCGGGCAGCGCGTCGGGTATTGCGTGGGGAACGATCGCTACTTCAAGCGGGATGAAGTGGGGATCATCTATCAAATGAACGTCGCCCCGGGCCGGCAACGCGGGCTGGTCGGCGCGACACTGTTGAAAGAGCAGTTCGCCCGCAGCGCGTACGGCTGCAAACTATACTGTTGTTGGTGCGCCCAGGACATCGCAGCCAATATGTTCTGGGAGGCGATGGGCTTCGTGCCGATCGCGTTCCGGACCGGATCGATGACCAAGGGGACGAAGCGATCGCCTCGCATTCATATTTTCTGGCAGAAGCGGATTCGAGCGGGTGACACGTCGACCCCCTACTGGTATCCCTGCAAGACCGACGGCGGGGCGCTGGGCGCGCAGAGACTGGTCCTGCCGATTCCGCCGGGCATGAAGTGGAGCGACGAGATGCCCGTGCTGACGCCGGAGACGATAGAGGCAGAGCCCCGCGCGCTGCCGGCGACGCCCGCGCCACGCGCGGAGAAGAAGGTGGCGCACCCGAAGAAGAGCAGGGCGTTCGCGATCACGACGAGTCGGTTCAGCCTGATCGCGCCCGTGCCGGTGAAGGAGAAGGGCGAGCGCAGGAAGAAGCCCAGGGCTGCGAGGAAGTTCGCCCCGGACGTGGTCGCAAAGGCCAGGGAACTGCGCGACCGTTGGAGCGAGCAGGTGAGCACCCACCCGCTGCTCGAGGCGGGCGGGAAGTACGACGTGGGCAGAGTGGTGGAGTCGAGCGTGCAAGGAGCGTTATGCGAGTCCTCAGCATCCGTCAGCCCTACGCCGAGCTTATCCTGCGCGGCGTGAAGACGATCGAGTACCGTTCGCGTCCGACGAAGATCGTGGGCGAGCGGTTCCTGATCTACGCGTCGAAGGCCGGCGTGAAAGCGCGTTCGCAGGCGGGCGGGAAGGGAATCTGGTCGAGCGATGTGGAGCCGCCGGCATCGACGAAGGCGTTGCCGTGGATGCTTGAACTGGCGACGGCGCTGCGCCTGTTCACGGAAGAGCTGCCGACAGGAATGATCGTCGGGAGCGCGGTGATCGATCGCGTCGAGGCAGGCGACGAATCGACCGGCGGCCTGTGGCGCTGGCACTTGAAGGACGCCGTGGCACTGGCGTCGCCGAGAAAGCCAAGGGGCGGACACCCGCAGCCGGTCTGGTGGCGCGAGGTGTCGTGAGCGTCGAGCCTACGATGAGGGCGATGTTCAAGCACATCGACATGGAGTCGGCCCTGCGCCGGATCGCCGAGCGGCGCATCGAAGAGGCGATGCAGGCGGGGAAGTTCGACAAGATCGAGGGGCAGGGACAGCCGATCGAGATCGAGCCCGCGCCGGCCGACGAGAATGCGCGACTGATGTGGTGGGCGCTGAAGATCATGAAGCAGAACGACGTCGTGCCGGACGAGGTCCGCTGGCGCAAGGCGATCGACCAACTCAAGGCGATGCTGCCTGCGGCGAAGGAAGAGACGCAGGTGCGCGAGCTATGCCGGAAGGTGAACGAACTTGTGCATCGCGTGAACACGCTCGGGACGAACGCGATCAAGGACGGGCCGACCGGCGTGGATGAGGCGGCGGAACTCGCAGCATGGGCGGCGAGGTCGGAACATCACCCGACCGCTGCGCCGCCCTCGGACGGGCTTTCTGCGGGCAATTAATGACCGAGGCGGCCGTCGCATGCTGGAGGGCACATTACCCGGGGCGGTTGCGCTTTTCGTGTCGCTCTCGGTAGTAGCGGAACCATCGCTCGAACCGTCCGATTCGCTCGGCACCGCCGTACGAGTCGCCCAGGCGGAACTCCGTGTACGGGACTTGGCCAACGAGCAGTTTGGGCGAACTGTTGAGGGGAAACTCCCAATCGGTCTTGCCGAGGAACAAGACACCCGTGCTGACAAGAACCCCATGGAGGTTCGGCAGATCGTCGAATTCAATCCGCTCGATCCCAAGGGTGCCGGCATCGATCTCGGTTTTGAAGTTGCTGGTCAGCAGCTTCAAGCGGTCGTTGCACGCGTCAAGCATCACCTTCCAGTGATCCTGGTCATGCAGCAGCAGTGTTTCGCGCTTGACGGTGGCAATTCGGATGAGCAGTCGCTTGCCCTTCGGGATCATGCCGATCCAGCGCCGCAGGTGATCCTCAAGAAAGGTCAGGCTGTATCGAGCGGTCACGGCGATGATCCGAATCTGGACGTCGGCCGATTCGGATTGGTCGCTTCGCTCCAACGCAGTGGCAATCGCCTTGGCCATGGAGTCGCTCGCGGCGTTGAAGTTCCGATACGTGGGGGTTTGTACGGCCGTCCGGATCGCTGCGAGGTCGAGTTTGATCCCCTCGATCTTCGAGTTGTATTCGCGTTGTAAGTCGAGAAAGAACAGGAAGAGCCAGCTGAAGCCGATGCTCAGGATCACCAGGCGATGCGCTTCGAGATAAGGAATGAATCCGGACCCGATTGCGAGAAGCACCAAGACAATCAGGCCTTTGGTGCGGATCTGCGTCCAGACGGTTCGCAGCACGCTCGCGGAATACCACACCGATGTCCGCTCGGAACTCGCCGTCATGGAGCCTCCTAATGTGTAGGCGGACGGTAAATTCCGTATCTTGCGAATTCAAGAACAAACTTGAGGGCGGCGGCCGGGTAAAGGGCAGTCACTTATGCCGGAGACCCGGTTCCGGCGTTAGCCGGCGCTCGCCGCCCTGCGTTCGCCGGCCTCGGGCTCGGCTTCTTCGGCCGGCTCGGGTTTCGCGTTGCTCGGGTAGGCGATTCTCGCGTGGTAGATGCCGATCAGCGTGCGGATCATCGAACGCTCGATCAGTTCCAGTTCCTTCATCGTGATGTCGCACTCGTCGAACTGCCCGTCGAGCAGTCGCTTGATGAGGATGTCGTGCACCAGCGTCTCGATGCGGGCGGCGCTCGGCTCGTCGATCGTGCGGCAGGCGCTCTCGGCGGCGTCCGCCATCATCAGTATGGCGACTTCCTTGCTCCGCGGCTTCGGTCCCGGATAGCGGAACTGGTGCTCGTCCACTTCGTGGGCTTCGTCCTCGGGGCCGTGCTCGGCGTCGTGTTGCTTCTTGGCGCGGTGGAAGAAGTATTCCACCAGCGTCGTGCCGTGGTGGCTCTGAATGAACGGGAACAGCACCGTGGGCAGGTGGTACTCGCGGGCGAGTGCGATGCCGTCCTTCACGTGGCCGACGATGATGAGCATCGACACGTTCGGGTTCAGCTGGAGGTGCCGGTTCTGCATGCCGGCCGTCTGGTTTTCGATGAAGTATTCGGCCTTGTTGATCTTGCCGACGTCGTGGTAGTACGCGCCGACGCGGGTCAGCAGGGCGTTCGCCCCGATCATGTTGGCGGCCTCTTCGGCGAGCACGCTCACCTGCATGCTGTGCTGGTAGGTGCCCGGCGCTTCGGTCGCGAGCTTGCGCAGCAGCGGGTGCGAAAGGTCGGCCAGTTCCAGCAGCGACATGCCCGTGCTGATGCGGAACACGTGCTCGACGAACGGCATCACGCCCAGCACGAAGAAGCCGACGACCAAGCCCGAGAGCGCTGCCCAGAGCGCATCGGTGATGATGAACCGAACCGGGTCGCCGTGCATCAGGCCTGCGAAGAGCGTTGAGACCATCATCGCCAAGCCGGTCATCGCGCCGATGTTGATGAGCTGGCTGCGCGAGCGCAGGTTGTGCGTCGTCATCGCGCACGTCGCACTGCCCGCGAGAAGAACCAGGAAAAACGTGACGGGCTGGCTGAGTGCGAGCGTGACCAGGGCCGCGTGCAGGGACGACATGCCCATCGCGAAGCGCTGGTCGTACGCGATGGCGAGCGTCATCGCGACGAGGATCGTCGGCACCACGCCCACGAAGAACAGCTGGCCCGATCCGATGCCGGCCAGCTGCGCGACGAGGAGCGTCGCGAGCAGCAGCACGGCGAGCGCCACGCCGCGGGCGTTGTTCTTCATGATGCGCGGCTGATAGCGGGCGACGTACGCGCCCAGCGCGATCGTGATGATGGCGACGGCACCGACGAGGCCTGCATATTCGCGGAAGGAGCCGAGCGACGCGTGGTAGGCGTCGTTCTCATAACGCAAACGCGCCCAGTCTGCCTCGCGGATCGGGCCGGCTGTTACGACCTGCTGGTTCTGGCCATATTGCACGCAGCCGGCAGAGTCGGGGACTTTGTCGGCGGCGACCTTCTGAGCGGTTTTCGTCGCGGCCTCATCGAACTCGTGCGTCGGCCCGAAGGTGACGTTCAGGAGCGTCAGCTTCACGACCTTGTCCGCGAGAATAGTCGGCAGCGTGTCGCGGGCGGCCTCTTCGATGCGCGTGCGAAGGGCGCTCTCCATTGTCGGGCTGAACGTGAGTTCGCCTGCCATGAGCGGCCCGCCAGCGTTGAGACGGATGTTTCGACCGATCTCCTGGCGGCGGTCTTCATCAGGCAGCAGGACCATCTGCGCCTGGCGGAGTCGGCCGACGAAAGCGCGGACGGCGTCGTCCCATTCCGGACGCGGATTTCGCTCGGCGTACTCCTGCAGGCGGGCGAGCGTGGCCTTGTCGAGCACGGCGGCGAGGTCGAGGTTACCGCTGCCGCGCTTCAGGTCTTCGAGCGTCTTGCCCTTCGTGCGTTCGGGCAGCGACAGCAGGTCGCGCTCGATGCCTTCCCAGAGCGGCCGACTCTCGCGGTAGACGCGCGGCTCGGCGTCGCTGGCGCGTTCGCGGGCGCGGACCATCTGGTCCTTGTCCGGGTAGTTGAACGGCACACGCGCGACGATGTCGTGATTGACGAACTGACCCGGGCGGTAGTCGATCACGTTCGACCGCATGGCCAGGATCGTGCTGGCGATCATGAAGAACGCCATCGCAATCAACAGCGAGCCGATCACGCCTTCGCTCTTCAGCGTTGCGAGCAGATTCTCCGACAAGTGTTCCTTGTCGACATCGGCTCGCAGGCGGCGGGAAATGCGCGTCTTTACACTCAAGCAATCGCTCCGGGGAATGTCCAAGGACCAATGACCAATGCCCAATCGGGGCATGGTCGATCGCGGCGAAGTTTCGTCTGCGATGTCTTCATTTGGTCATTGGGGCTTGGTCATTGGTCATTTCGTTCGTCGTCTTCGCTCCACGGTCAGACTTCGCCCGCTTCCCGTGCGTGCGGGCATCAACTTCGCCGTACGCGTCGACGATGTGCTGCACGAGCTTGTGACGGACGATGTCGGCCTTATCAAGGGCAGTGAAGCCGATGTGCCGGATGCCGTGCAGGCGATGAAGGGCATCGACCAGACCAGACTCGGTGCCGTCGGGCAGGTCGATCTGGCTGGCGTCGCCGGTGACGATCATCTTGCTGCCTTCGCCCAGGCGGGTGAGGCACATCATCATCTGCGGGATCGTCGTGTTCTGGGCTTCGTCGAGGATGATGCAGCTTTCGTTGAACGTGCGGCCGCGCATGAAGGCGAGGGGGATGATCTCGATCACGTCGCGGCTGGTGAGCTGGCGGACCTGATCCATGTCGATCATGTCGTTCAGGCTGTCGAAGAGGGGACGCAGGTACGGGTTGACCTTGGCGGCGAGGTCGCCGGGCAGGAAGCCGAGTTTCTCGCCCGCTTCGACGGCCGGCCGGGCGAGGATGATCCGCTTGACGGCGTGTCGCTTCAGCAGGTGGACCGCGACGGCTACGGCCAAGTAAGTCTTGCCGGTGCCGGCCGGCCCGGTGCAGAAGGTCAGGTCGTTCTCCAGCATCTGCTGGAGATAACGCTTCTGGCCGGGCGTGCGGCCGGTAATGGCATGGCCGCGGACGAAGACGTCCAGTTCGCCGTCCTTGCGTTCGTGGGCACCGGCGGCGGCTCGCATGGCTTCGGAAACGTCGGTGTCGCTCAGCCATTCCTTCCGGCGGAGCTTGTGCTGCATCTGGTTCAGAACAGCGGCAGCGCGGTTGACCTGCTCGCCCTCGCCGGTCAGGCGGACTTCGTCGTTTCGACTGGTGATTTGTACGCCGAAGCTTTCACGCAGCAGGCGCAGGTATCGGTCGGCTGCCCCGAAGAGAGCCAGGCGCTTTTCAGGTTGTTCAAGTGCGATGGTGAGGTTCACGTCTTTCGCGTCGGACGAAGGCAAAACCCTCGTCCCTCCACAAACCGTCCCCGCGACCGACACGGTCGGCCAACAACCGGACGACCGATAGTCTGATCGAGTCGAGGGTCGGTTGTCCAGCGCCGATAGGGGACGGCGACAACTGGTCCCCATCATAGCAGGTCCGGCTGCCAAAATTCGGGAGAAGTTCGGATCGGTTTTGATCCGTCCAAGCAATATCCGATCATCTGCTCGTTGAGCGTTCGTCCGACGCGGTTTGTGACGGCACCTACCACCATGCCAGCAAGATCACGCCCACGACTGCGACGGCCGAGCCGGCGATCGCGCGCCAAGTGATGTGCTCCTTCTGCACGATGATCGCCAGTGGGATGATCGTGATCGGCACCAGGCTTGTGACGGTAATGGCCAGCGAGGTCTCGACGTATCGCGTCGACGCGACAGCCAGCGTCACGCCCAGAAACGGGCCGGCGACCGCGCCGATCGAGGTCAGCAGCATCCCCTTGCCGTTGCGGAGGGCGCGGACGGTGCGCGGCATGCGGCCCGTCACGCTTGCGAAGAACAGGAAGCAGAGCAGGCCGGTGCTGGCGCGGATGAGCGTGGCGAGGGCCGGGTCGAGCGGATGCTCCCCCGGGCGGATGGCCAGCACGCCGAGCTTGGCCATCGGCAGGCCCATGCCTTGGGTCATTGCGCCGATCAGGGCGAATCCGACGCCGGTCCACAGGGCGCGACGGTTGTGTTTGTGTTCTTCGGATGGGGCACGCTGGGTGATTACCCACGCGACGCCGGCGAGCGTCACCGCCACGCCGACCAGCTTCGAGGCGGCCAAGTGCTCACCTGCGATGAAATAGCCCGCGATCGCCGCGAAGATCGGCGAGACGCAGAGCAGCAACTGGGCCGTGCGCGCTCCGATCAGTACGAAGGCGCGGAAGAGGAACAGGTCGCAGATGAAGAAGCCGACAAGCCCGGAGGCGGCCACCATGATCGTCTGCCGCCCACTGGGCCAGCCGATCGCGACGCCGGTCACCTTCGACGCGATCCAAACGTAGCTCGCCAAGCACACGACAGCCATCGCCAGGCGAATGACGTTCACCGGCACCGACCCGACGCGCCGGCTGGCCATGTCGAAGACGACGCTGCTGACGGACCAGAGGAGCGTGGTTCCGAGCGCGAGCAGCAGGCCGAACTGGGTGTCCGAGAGCAAGGGACGGGCAGGCTATCGGGAAACGAGTCACGCTCAAAGGGCGCAGGTCGTCGTGGGGTTAGCTTGTCGCGGAAGCCCAGATGTTCCGGATCCGCTGGCAGACGCCCGGATTCCATTGCTTGCAGAAGATCAGCCGTGTTCGCCGCCCCTCGCGCTGGCCAGCGAACCAGCCGCGGTCGACCGCCTCGGATGCGAGCGCGGACCGAATTTCCTCGAGTAGTCGAGGCGCCAGCACGGCCCCCCGCACTTTCAGCTGTCCGCGCCTCATGCGAACGACGAACGCATAGCTCGGCTTGAACGCCATCCAGGCGCAGAAGCCGATCGCCAGCAGCCCAAAAAGCCTGTACAGGAGGTCGACCATGGAGCCACCCCAAAAGGTGGGGCCAAGGTAGTTTGGCGTGAGGTGGCGTGCAAGAACGAGGTGGACTCAGCGCCGAGTCTAGCCGACTTTCGCCCAGGCGTTGCGCACGCTCTGGCGGACGTCGATGGGCCAGTTGCCGGTGACGATGAGTTTCATTCGCCCGCCTGCATCCACGCCAGCGACCCAGCCGGATCGGATGTGGTGCTGCTCGAAGACGCGACACAGGGCCCGCAGCAGGCGTGGGGGCACGGCGCCGCGGGTGATTTCGACGCCGTCCTGGCTCAAACGCACGACGAACACGTAGTGCGTGCGCCACGCGCGAACAACCTCGATCAGGGCGGACCATCCGCCCCGCAGGGTTTGCGACACAGGTTGCATTTATTCCCTTTCCGGCATCGGATGCCGGAAGACGTGACTTTGTCAACGTACCCCGTTCATCCGACTCGGGCAATACGATTCCACACGTCGGTACAGCCGATTCGCGGGCAATTGACTGCACGGCGGGACCTGATACTGTCTACCGCCCCGATGCTGGCCGGATCAGTTGATTCTAGAGCGGATTTTCCGTTTATCCGGGCCGAGTCACGGCAACCCCTGAGGTGAATGATGCGAGCCAGCGACATCCGCAAAGGTCAAGCGGTCAAGATCGACGACAAGCTGTACGTGGTGACGGGCGCCGACCACAACACGCCCGGCAACCTTCGCGCCAAGGTGCAGTTCAAGCTGCGTGACGTGATGAAGAACACGATCATCGACCGCCGCGTCGGCGCGACCGATGACATCGAAACCGCCAACCTCGATCGCCGGACGGTGGAGTACCTCTACACCGATAGCTCGGGCCACTGGCTGATGGACACCGAAACCTACGACCAGGCCGCCGTGCCGGTTGACGTGTTCGGCGACGACATCAAGTTCCTCAAGCCCAACACCCAGCTCACCGCGCTCTACCACGACGGCAACATGCTCAGCTACGAGTTGCCCAAGACGGTCGACCTGAAGATCACCGACACCAGCCCGCAAGTGAAGGGCGCCACCGCGACCAACCAGCAGAAGGATGCCACCTGCGAAACCGGTTTGCAAATCCGCGTGCCTCCGTTCATCGAAACGGGCGAGGTCGTCCGCATCAACACCGACACGAAGGAATACCTGTCGCGCGCTTGAACGGACTTCTTGGTATTGCCAGCAAACACAAAAGCCCACGGCGCTTGCCGTGGGCTTTCTTATTGAGTTGCACGATACGTTTCACGCCAGCACGTCATCCGCGGTACGCGTCGGTGTTGCTTCCGGTTCGTCAACCGTGACGCTTGCGGCGCCCGATGCCACACTTGTCAGCGTCGTCCCGTACCGACTCGCCAAGATCAGCAGATCCGAGAAGTTCACCGTGCCGTCGTAGTTGAAGTCCCCCTGTGAGAAGTTCTTCGACGACTGCCCGTAGTTCGCCGCGATGGCCAGCAGGTCGGTGAAGTCGACGGTGTGGTCCCGGTTCGCATCGCCTGCCAGCACGAAGAAGTCGGTGCTGAAGGCGCCGACATTGCCGGCCGCGTCGGTGGCTTGACCCGTCACGTGATAGTTGCCATCCGCGAGCAGTGCCGCGAACGTGACGCTGCCTAGGCTGCTCAGCGTCGATGTCACCAGTGCGTTCGCGCTGTCACGCACCTCGACGTTTGACAGCGTGCAGTTCGCGAAGCTGTCCGGCGACATCGGCGAGAGCGTCAACCACTGGCCCGTTTGGTAGGCGAACAGGCCCGTCGCCAACGGTGCCGTTCGGTCGATCGAGACGGTGAACGTCGACGAGAACGTCGACGCGTTGCCGGCCACGTCAGTCGAGGTCCCGACGAAGCTGTGGTTGCCCTCCGCCAGCGAAGTGCCGGTGTAGTCGAATGACCAGTTGCCGCTGCCGTCGGCGATCGCCGTGCCGATCGCGCCGCTGCCGAACTTCGTAATCGACACCGTCGCGCCCGGCTCGGCCGTGCCGCGCAGGATCAGCGTGTTGTCGCTGGTTGTGCGATCGCTGCTGCTGGAACCGGTGTCGTCGCTGATGCCCGTGAAGGTCGGCGCGGCGGCCGTGCGATCGACCACGACGACGAAGTTGGCAGAACCGGCGGATACATTGCCCGCCGCGTCGGCCGCGGTGGCGGTGAAGGTGTACGTGCCATCGGCCAGCGTCGTGCCGGTGTAGTCGTACGACCACGCGCCGGATGCGTTGGCCGTGACCGTTCCGATCACGCCCGTGCCGACGCGCGTGATCGTCACCGTGCTGCTGGCCTCGGCGGTGCCGCTGAGGATGAGCGTGTTGTCCGACGTGATGCGATCGGTGCTGCTTGTGCCGGTATCGGTGGTGATGCTCGTGAAGATCGGCGCGGCCGGCGGTGTGGTGTCGCCGCTGCCCGGGCCGACCACGGTGGAGTTGTCAAACACGGCCTTCGCGAGGCGCGAGTTGTCGTGGCTCGTCACCGCCAGTCCAACCAGCACGTTGCTGGCCATCGTGATGGTGGTCGTGCCGAGCGCGGTCCATGTGTTTCCGTCGGCCGAGGTGAACCCGGAGAAAACATTGCCCGCTCGCGTGAGCTTGACCCAGACCGGGCCTTTGCCGGCAGAGTTGTACTGCACGCCGAACGCGCCGCCGCCGGTGGTGTTGCGGGCCTCGAACTGGTAGCCCACCCCTGACGTCAGATGCACGAACGCGTACCGGCTGTTGGCAGCCGACGATTCGCGGATCATCACGCCGGCCTTCGAGTAGATGCTGGTGTCCTCGATCGAGCTGACGCGCACAACGATCGAGCCGTCGCCCCAGAGCGGGCGGCTTGCGAACTGGAAGGCGTCGGCGTTGTCGAAGATGTCATTGCCCGAGCCGTACATCGTCCACGTGCCGCCCGAGTAGCTGCTCGTGCCACTGCCGCCGACCGTGCCGATGTCGGCGTTCGAGAAGAGCGCGGGCAGGTTCGGCGTCACGGGTGGGGACGCTGCGAACACCACGTTGCTGCGCGTGCCCTGAAGGGTGCCGTTCAGGCCCGAGACGCGGTAGTAGTATTCGTTGACGGGCGTGACGGTGGTGTCGGTCCACGTCGTCACGTTCACCGCAACGTCGGCTGCAGTGGACCAGTTGGTGCCGTCGGTCGAGCGTTCGATGCGGTAGCCGGTTTCGCCGGCTAGATCGCTCCACTGGAGCGACATCGAGTTGGAGTTCTTCGCGGTGAAGATGAGGCTGGCCGGTGCAACCAAGCGCGTTGTCACGTTCATCAGCAACGAGGGCGCGACGGTGTCGCCGACACTGGTGAGCGGCGTGATTCGGAAGACGTATGCCGTCGCCGCGGTCAGGCCGGTGAGGTTGACGCCCGTGGCGTTCTTCGGCGTGGCGGCTACCTGCGTGAACGTCGCGCCGCCATCGGTGGAACGCTCGACCTTGTACCCTTCGTCGCCCTGCACGTCGGCCCAGTTCAGATACGCGGTCGTCGCGTTGGGAAGGATCGCGGGGACGGCGTACGAACTGTCCGGAATCGTCGGCGCCTGCGGCTTGTTGACCGTCGACACCGGCGCCGAGGGCACCGACTTCGTGTTGGACGCATCGAGCGAGACGACGCGATAGAAGTATCGCATCGATCCGAACAGCCCGGCATCGGTATACGTGAGCACGTTCGCGGCCGTGGTGCCGATTTGCGCGTAGGTGACTCCGTCGACCGAACGCTCGATCGAATAGCCGTTCTCGCCGGCGACGTCGGTCCAGTTCAGGACGATGCCGGTGGACGCGCCGGTTGCCGGCGTGGCCGTCACGGAACTCGGCGCGGCCAGTGCGTTGGTGCTGGCGGGCGTGGCCCCGAGGTTGCCGGTGAAAGCGATGTTGCTCATCGTCGACCACGCGGCTTCGCGCGTGTTGTGCGAGCACGTGGCCAAGCCGATGTACACCTGGGTGCCCATGGCCACCGTGGTGGTACCGACACTGGTCCAGGTGTTGCCGTCGGTCGAGCGGTACGCGGTGAAGGTGTTGCCCACGCGGGTGAGCCGCATCCACGGGGCGGTTGAGGAGTTGAACGAGACTTCCGTCGCGCTGGCGTTGGTCGACGCCCGTTGGAGCATCTGCCCTTGGAAGTCGGGCCTCATGGCGAATTGCACGATCGCCGAGCCGGCGGCGAGGCTCTGGCGGATCATGACCGCGGCCTTCGCCCAGGTGTCGGTGTTGTCGAACGATTCCAACTTGGCCGTCACCGAGCCGTCGCCATTGAGGATGTTGCCGGTGAAGCGGAACTGGTCGGCCGCGTTCCAGATGTCGTTGCCGGCGCCGAACTGCGTCAGCGTGTTGGTGCTCGGCTCGTACGATGCCGAGCCACCGCGGAAGGGATTTCCGATGTCGACGGAGATGAACCCGCCGGGCAGTGGGGCAGCGGTCAGTTCGTATTCGCCTTGCTCGGCATAGTCGCCACTGCTGGTGACGCGCACGTAGTACGTGCCGGCCGGCAGGTTGACGTCGAATTCCTGGTCGTTGTTCGGCCCGTTGCGGCGATCGGCGTCGTCGCGTGCCGCGAGAATGTTGCCGCTGGCGTCGAGCAGTTCGAGCTTCGGCGCCACCGGCGATTCGTAGATCGGCGTGGCGTCGATGTGATACGTGCCGCCCACGCTCACGAGCTTGAAGACGTCGGCGTCGGCGGCGCGTTCGATCACGCCTTCCATCAGGCCGGACGAGGCGATCGTGGCCGCGGCACCGATCGAATTGCCGTAGTCGTCCGGCTTGAAGCCGTCGCCGCTGCCGAGCCAGCCCTTGATGTTGTTGGCAACCTTGGTGATCTCGTCGTCGAGCCGATCCGAGCCGTCCGAGTTGCGGCCGTAGAACATGTGACGGACGTTTTCCGCGAAGTCGACGCCCATGAGCGGGCGATCGCGGTCGTTGAAGCCATCGCTGTATTCGTAGGTCTTGTCGCCGTAGACGTTGTACTCGGCCTGGTGCGACAGCCCGAGCTGATGCCCGATCTCATGGGCGATGCCCGAGTGCCGACTGACGGCGTTGTCGGAGCCGGTCCAGCCCATTGATGAGTAGTTGTTGATCGCGCCGACGTATGCCGCCCCGCCCGAGATCGAGTTCGAGATGCGTTGCCAAACGAACTTCGGATTCGGATCGCCGGTGGGGGGCTGCACGGTCGTGACGTTGACATCGAAGGCGCTGAAGAAGCTGACGATGTCGCGCCAGGTCTTATAGATGTAGGTCTGCTCTTGCAGGTTGAACGTCGACGGCACGCCGTCAAGGTCGAAGGGCGTGTCGGTGTTGTAGCCGTCGAAGTCGAGGAAGACCTTCAGGCCTGACGCGCGCTGGGTGAGCAGGGGCAGACCCGCAGCGTTCGTGGTGTACGTGGGGATCTGCCCGAGGGGGTCGGAGGCAAGGTTCGTCTCCGGGGCGTCGGCAAGTGTGATCGAGTTGCCAGTAACGGTCGGCAGATCGGATGCCAAGCCGTCGTCGTGGAGAATGCAAAACAGCTGACGCAGTTCGAGCGATTGAAGTAGAGGGATACCACGTGTCGCTTTGCGACACAGTCTGCCCGTGCGAGGCCGCGCCATGATGAGACTCCACTGGTGATGAACCGGCCCGCTCTCCGCAGCGAACCGGCTTCGCCATGATAACGTACACGAGTCAAACCGGAAGTCAAAAAAGACAATCGACAATACAAAGATGAATCAAAGATGTAAATGTTGATGTGTTTGGTGTTTGTGGTGATGCATATGCCGGTGTCACACGCGGTGTGCGACAAGAAGGGGGTTCTGGACGGGCTGATCGGTCAAGCGAGAATGTCGCTGGCGAGGCCTTGCGATTCGTCCGACCGAACTACAGCGGAAAAGGTGGCCGCACCACCCGCTGGCGACGACGCTGCCAAGGCGACGCCGTAGTTCGCTGCCAGCAGTAGCAGGTCGGCAAAGTTAACCGTCCCGTCGTAGTTGAAGTCGCCTTGGGAGAAGGTGCGGGATGACTGGTTGTAGTTGGAGGCCAGGACAAGAAGGTCCGTGAAATTGACGCTGCGGTCGCGGTTAGCGTCGCCACCCAAGATGAATGATACAGCAGCCGGCACGTCGAATGCTGTCGTATTGGCGTTGCCTGCGAGATCATTCACTGCGCCGCTCGGAAGTCGGAAGCGATACGTGCCATCCACAAGCGGCGGCAGGGTGAAAGTCGCAACCACGCCAGCAGTATCCAAGGTCACGGCCGACGCAGTGGACACTTGGCTGGTCTGAAGGTTCGTTATGATCAGGTCAGCTGCGCTTAGCGAGGTAGCGCTGATCGCCTCGCTGAACGTCAGGCTTACGCGAACGGCGCTTTCGACCGAGACGACGCCCGATGAAATGGTGGGGGGCGCGGTATCACTGGTCCGACGGCCGAAATCGGCAGCCGCGACATAGCCGTTGAGATAGATAGTGACAGAGCGGGCTGCGTTCGATGCCGGAAGTGTCTGCGTCGATCCTGGCGGAACGACCTGGCGGATCGCGTAGGTGCCTGAGTACATGCCGATGAGCCGGTAGGCGCCGAGGGAGTCCGTGACTGCAAACTTCTCCGTCGCAGAATCGAAGACGCCGTTGTTGTTGGAGTCGATGTAGACGGTTGCTCCAGCGATACCGCTCTCACCCGCGTCACGGACTGTGTTGCCATTGGCGTCGCTGAAGACCGTGCCGGCGATCTCTGTCGTCGGCGCTATCGGTGTCTGGCCAAAGTCTTGGCCCCCGAGGGTTTGGCCAGCGACGAGAGTGACGGTGCGAGCCGCGCTCGAGGCAGGCTGAGTTTGCCGATAGCCGCTCAGTACGACCTGCCGAACGATGTACGTGCCGGGCACCAGCCCGGCAATCGTGTACGAACCCAATGTGTCGCTGACCGCAGTCGGTTCGCTTGCGCTTTGGAACGCCCCGTCATTGTTGAGGTCGACATAGGCGCGCCGTCCTGATCCGACAGAGTCGCCGACATCAAACGTGCCGTTATCGTTGCCGTCGGTGTAGAGCGTGCCGTAGATCGAGCCGCTGACATTCGTCGAACCGAACGTTTGACCAGAGACCACGTTCGATCCGGTGATCGTTGCAGTCCGTGGCGCATTGGACGCAGGAAGGGATTGTGACCATCCTGTGGGATTGACCTGCCGGACCGCGTAGGAGCCCGCGGCCAGGCTCCGCAGCGCATACCCGCCGCCCGCCATTGTTAATGTCGATGTCGAAGACTCGGTTGCCGCATCGAAAACGCCATTGCTGTTCAGATCGAGATAGATTTGCCGGCCTGCAATGCCAGACTCGCCGGTATCGCGCAAGCCGTTGCCATTTGCATCGCTGAAAACGAACCCACTGACGACCCCGCCCGTGGCGGAAGCAGGCGCGAATGCGAAGTTTCGGTCAGTGACGCCCGCGGACGCGGTAATTACGCACGAGTATGATTGTGTCCCTCGCACGGTGTAGTTCGAGAACGCCAGCGGCCGCACGACATAGGTCCCGGCCGCGAGCGATTCAAACGTGAAGTTCCCGATCGAATCGGTCAACCGGACTGGCTCGGTCGCGCCGACGAGGGCATCGTTATCCAGGTCCAGAAAGATGTTCTGGTACTGGACGCCCCACCCCTCCAGCCCGCTCATGCTGCCGTTGCGGTCCTCGTCGAAATACGCCTTTCCGGTGATGCTCTTGCCGCCACTGCTAGGCGTTTGCGCGAAATGGTTGTTCGCAGATGTGCTGGTCGATGTGGGCAGCGTCACCGTGATGCTGGTTGTGCCCGACGGCCCCGATTGTCGCCACCCCGGGATGATGACCTGGTTCACCGTGTAGGTGCCTGCACTCAGGCCGCTGAAGGTGTAATCGCCGAAGAGCGACGTAGTCGCGATCGGCTCGTCGGCCCCCAAAAGTCGGTCGTTATTGAGATCAATCCACGCCGCCATGCCTGTACCGGAAATCTCACCAACGCCGTCACCATTGCTGTCTTGCTTGACCGTCCCAGAGATCGTTGCCAGGAGTTTCCGGCGCTCGAGCGACTGAAACTGAAATCGACGGACATGCGGCATGGTTCATCCTCCAGTCAAGGTGACAACAGTCAGAGCGGGGCCTCGCTCCCCGCGATAGGTCAACTGTCAGGTTTCCAGATAACGGGTATTCGATAAAAGGTGTGTTGGAACTCCCTGAGTCAACTCCAAGTGCGCAGCAGGTCCGTTCAGACCATTGTGGTCGCTAGAAAGCAAGTCGGCTGCCAAGGGATACGGCGTGCCGATACGTTGTTCGTGGGCTAAGAACGCTCTCCCCAAAAGCAACGCAACCGGTAATCGCCTCGTCATCGGCGGACCGGTTGCGCTGCGTAGCAGGAATATGCAGGTGGCAGGGCAAGCTGCGAGAGATCGCTTGCCTATGCAGCCTGTCGGTCAAAACTTACTTCGCCGCCAGCTTCTTGGCCTTTTCGCGGGCGCCTTCGATGCCGCCGACGTAGAGGAACGCCTGTTCCGGCAGGTCGTCGACTTCGCCGTTGCAGATGGCGTCGAAGCTCTTGATGGTTTCGTCGAGCTTCGTGTAGATGCCCGGGAAGCCCGTGAACTGCTCGGCCACGTAGAACGGCTGGCTGAAGAAGCGTTCGATCTTGCGGGCGCGGCTGACGATAAGCTTGTCCTCTTCGCTCAGTTCGTCGACGCCCAGGATCGCGATGATGTCCTGCAAGTCGCGGTAGCGCTGCAGCATCGTCTGCACCTTGCGGGCCACGCGGTAGTGTTCCTCGCCGACGACCAACGGGTCGAGAGCGCGCGACGAGCTTTGGAGCGGGTCGACGGCCGGGTAGATGCCCTTGGAGGCGATCGAGCGTTCGAGGTAGATGAACGCGTCAAGGTGGGCGAACGCGTTCGCGGGGGCCGGGTCGGTCGGGTCGTCGGCGGGCACGTACACGGCCTGCACCGACGTGATGGCGCCGTGCTTGGTCGACGTGATGCGTTCCTGAAGCTCACCCATTTCCGTGGCCAGCGTGGGCTGGTAACCGACGGCGCTGGGCATACGGCCGAGGAGGGCCGACACTTCCGAACCCGCCTGCGTGAAGCGGAAGATGTTGTCGATGAACAGCAGGGTGTCGGCGCCGGTTTCGTCGCGGAAGTACTCGGCCATCGTGAGGGCCGACAGCGCGACGCGAAGACGCGCGCCCGGCGGTTCGTTCATCTGGCCGAACACCATGACGGTCTGGTCGATGACGTGCTTGCCGGTCTTGCCGATTTCGGCTTCCTGCATTTCCAGCCAGAGGTCGGTGCCTTCACGGGTGCGTTCACCGACGCCCGCGAATACCGAGTAACCGCCGTGCTGCTGCGCGATACGCGCGATGAGTTCCTGAATGACGACGGTCTTGCCCAGGCCGGCGCCGCCGAACAGACCGGCCTTGCCGCCGCGAATGAACGGCGTGAGTAGGTCGATGATCTTGATGCCCGTCTCGAAGACTTCCGCCTTGGGCGAAAGGTCGACGAATTCGGGCGGCTCGCGGTGGATCGGACGCGACGCCGCGGCGTTGACCGGGCCGCGCTGGTCGATCGGCTCGCCGAGCAGGTTGAACACGCGGCCCAGGGTTTCCTTGCCGACCGGAACGCTCAGCGGCGCGCCGGTGTCGGTGACGTCGAGGCCGCGTTTCAGGCCGTCGGTCGAACCCAGGGCCACGGCGCGGACCTTGCCGCCGCCGAGGTGTTGCTGGATTTCACCGGTGAGCGTGCCCTGACCGAGCGGCACCTTGACGGCGCTGTAGATCTTCGGGAGTTCGTTTTCAGCGAACTCGGCGTCGAACGTCGAACCGATGACCTGCGTGATCTTTCCGATGGCGGGCATGTGCTGGTTTCCCAATTGCGTTTCCTGTTGCCGATGGACGGCACGCAAGCTGGACCATCATCCAACCTACGTTTTCGCGCGGAGCCGCGTCGCGCGAGCCGTGCATCTTACGAACGATCCGCGCGGGCAAGCGGGCGGGGGCGTCCGAGTCAGGCCCGGGCGGCGAATCTCGACCGTGGCAGAATGTCGCACGATCCGATTTGTGGCATCGGACTGATCCCATTCCGAGCCTGAGTTGACGGCTATCCCGGCGGCGACCGACAATCCTGCGGTCGGTCCTCAGAACACCGGCGGATCGTCCGTTCACTCTCGCGACAGGGGTCTTCATGCCTATCACCGTCAATGGCATCGGCACGCGTTTCGTGGGCATGCGCAACGCCACGAGCAGGCCTGGTTTGTGTCAGCAATGCAATCGCGGCGCGACGCTAACCTCCTACGACACCACGCATTTCATCGTTGTCTTTTTCATTCCGATCATTCCGCTGGGAATGAAACGCATTGTCGACCAGTGCAGTTCGTGCAGGCGGATGTACGTCGTCGATCAGCACAAGTTCGAGGTCGGGCGGATGAACGACTACACGCGAGCCGAGCAACTCGTCGCCGGCAACCGGAGCGAGCAGGACGTAATCGATGCGTTGGGGCTTGTGGTTCAGTACCGTGATCCGTTTCGGATCAACGACACGATCGCCCGAGCCCTTCGCGCCAGGCCGACCTCGCCGAAGGTGCATCTGGTTGTGTCGGACGTTCATCGGTTCGTGGGCCAATATGACGAGGCAGTTACATCGCTGCGGCGATCGCTCGACCTGCAAGAAGACCCAGCCGTGCGCGAAGAACTGGCGCG
Source organism: Tepidisphaeraceae bacterium (assembly GCA_047600945.1). Taxonomy (GTDB): domain Bacteria; phylum Planctomycetota; class Phycisphaerae; order Tepidisphaerales; family Tepidisphaeraceae; genus JASGKC01. The sequence continues at coordinate 2,536,390 of JASGKC010000001.1, forward strand.
GTTGCAGGTGGCGCTGGGCCAAGTCGATGTCGGCCGACAGACGCTTAAGCCCCTGACCGATGGACCAGCCGCCGCAACGCAGGCGCGCGGAACGCAGTTGTTGATCGCACAGGGTCTCCAGCGCGAGGGCCGCCATCGCGAGGCCTTGGAGGCGCTCAACCGAATATCGATCGTCGACGTGTCTGCCGCACAGCAGCGCGACCTCGAGAAAATGCGCAAGTTCTCCGAGAGCGAGTTGATGCGCGCTCAGTCCGATCCGCACAAATACATGAGCGACCCATCGGGCGACGTGCTGCTGCGCAAGCCCATGTCGCGCCGCCGGAAAGGGCAGGTCGTCGCGCTGGCGCTCGTTGCGGTGCTAGTGGCGTACCTGGGCGCGTGCGCGTGGCTGGGTCAGTATCAGAAGGCGTATTTGGTGAATGGAACCAGCCGTGCTTATCAGGTCGACATCGGTGGCCGGCGCTATGCCTTGCAGCCGCACGAAACGCAGACGATTCGTGTCGCCCAAGGGGTGATTCCGATGAAAATCGTCGATCCCGCATACATCGGCGGGCCGGCGACGGCGACTTATCGCACGAACTTCCTTGGTCGGCTTTTCAACAGCGACGTGTTCGTTCTCAATCCCGATGGCCAAGCGCTGATCTTTCGCGAAACCGTCATCTACACCAGGACCGGCGGCGGTCACGGGCCGGAACCGGAACAATTCGTCGGCCAGGTGAGCTACGTCGTCCCGAGCGTGCAGTATCCGTTCGTCAATCCGCCGGCGTCGATGAAGATGTCGACCAGCGAGATGTCGGTGACAACGCTCTACACCGACACGGCCGCCAAGGCGATCGACGTCATCCAGAGGGCAGCCGATAAAGACCCGTCGACGCTTCGTGCCGTGGCGCAGCACGTTTCGGAATGGACGCTCGACGGCTCGAACGGCAGCATGTACGCGCTGGCGCTGCTTCCGAAGGACGAAGCGCTGGCCACCCTCGAGAAGCAGATCCTGCTTCGGCCGATCGTCACGCACGCGCACCGCATGTACCAGGAAATCGCCAAGCGAAAGGCGAGTGGGATCGATGTCGTCGCGAAGTACAAGGCGATGCTCGAAGCCGAGCCTGAAAACCGGTCGCTCATGTACCTGTACGGACGAGCCCTTTCAGACCCCGACCAGGCGATGGAGTGGTATCGCAAGGCCGAGCGGCTGCCGAATCCGGAGCCGATGGCCTACATTGCCGAAGCGTATCACCTCGCCGCCGTCGGGAAGTGGCACGACGCGGGAATCGCCATCGATGCCGCAAAGGACTTCGAATCGGTCAGCGAGAGCTGGCTCCAGATGCGCTGGAACATCTTGCTGGCAGCGCATCGATACGACGAGGCGGCCGACTTCGAGAAGCGCCTGACCGCGGGCGATCCGCTCGAGCACCTGTTTGCGCGGATGCACCTTGCAGCCTTGCGTGGCACGAGCCTTGTCCCGTTCGATCAGGAGCTCAACCAATTCCTGAAGAAGTTCGAGAACGCTGACCCGGCGTCGCTGGCGTCGGTCAAAGCCCGCTACGCCGCGCTCAAAGCCTACCTCAACGGCAGCGAACCCGGTTACGCGGCGGCGATCAAGGCCGTGCCCGCGCTGGCGACCGATTTCCAAGCGGCATTGGCCAGTCATGACGTGGCTGCCGCCGCGGCGGTCTTGGAGAAGCAATCCGAGAATGTTGCCGCCGAATCACAACTGCTGGTCTACCTGCTCGCTCGATGCGAACAGAACCTCCCCGCCGCGGATCGTGCGCTGAAGGCGGCAATGGCCGCACTCGAAAAGGGCGATGTGGAAGAACGCCAACTTGCCGACTGGCTCGCCGGGCGATCATTGCCGACCGAGGCGCAGCTTGTTTCGTGGCCGGCGACACCATCGACGAAGTGCATCGCGATGAGCGCGCTGGGCGTTCAATCGATCGCCCTGCGCCCGATCTGCTTCAAACTGGCCGCAGAGTTCGATTTCGAACGCACGCCGCCGCACTTGCTGCTGGAACGTGTCCGCACGCGGGCCGGCTTGCGATGAGTGTGGTCAGTAGGAAAGTCCGACCTGCTTTCGAATTGCGTCGAGCGTCTGCATGTTCTGCAGCGTTTCCTCGGCCGGCATGAACGGCGGCACGCCATCGAGCACGCAGGCGGCGAAGGCGTCTGCCTCGATGCCGTAGAGCGGGCGATCATTCGGAACCGTAATGACGCGCGGTGCCGGCGCGACGGGCTTGGCGGTCGGGTTGTCCTGCCGGGGGGGCACGCCGCCGGCGATGGTGAAGCTACTGTTAGCCGGCGGCTTCCAGGGCCAGCTGATGGTCAGGTAGCCCTCGTCGCCGCAGAGGTGGGCGGTGTTGTCGGCCTGCACGGCCATGCCGCACGTGAACTCGGCCGTCAGGTCGCCGGGGAACTTCATCACCACGCTCGTCTGCTCGTCCACGCCGCCCGTGTGGAGCTTCGATACGGCCAGCACCTTTTCAGGTGGCGCACCGGCGAGCATTCGCGAGAAGTTCACGCAGTAGCATCCGACATCCATCATCGCGCCCCCAGCCAGCGCCGGATCGAACCGAATGTTGCCGGCCGTGTTGCGAACGCGGAAACAGAAGCTCGTGCGGATCAGCTTGAGTGCCCCGATCGCGCCAACCTTTACCTGCTCGGCGACGGCGTGCGTCTGCGGATGCGCGGTACATGAACGCTTCGATCAGCGTCCGGCCATTCGCTTGGGCGACCTCGAACATCTCGCGCGCCTGCTCTGCATTCGCCGCGATCGGCTTCTCGCACAGCACATGCTTGCCGGCGTTCAAGGCGCGGATCGTCCACTCGTGATGCAGCGTGTTGGGCAGAGAAATGTACACGGCATCGACGGCTTCATCTGCGAGCAGGGCGTCGTAGGCCCCATGCGAGCGTAAGAGGCCGAACTTCGCCGCGAACGCGGCTGCGGATTCACTGGACCGCGACCCGACCGCCGCCAGCGTCGAGCGCTGCGAACCGAGCACGCCGTCGGCAAACTGCCTGGCGATGTTTCCCGTGCCGAGGATGCCCCAGCGAAGCTTCTGCGTCATGTGAACTCCGAAAACAGGCAGCCACGAATCTCACGGTAGGACACGAATTTCGAGCAGGGCCATCGAATCGTCTGGCCGTGTCGGATGCAAGTTCGGAATTCCTGGAGACTCGTCGCTTCCGTTCTTTCACAGCCGAAACTCTTGCCGACGCGCAGTTCTTGCCGATAATCCCGACGTGCCCGATCGCGCGGTCGGGCCGCTCAGTCGCGACAAGTTTCGCGACGTGCGAAGGGAGTCGCGAAGTCATGGCCTTGCTTACGGCAACCCCGCCCGCCACCTCGCCCGGAAAGGCCGAGGTGCAGCGCATCCTGAAAATCGAGGTGCCGGTGATCGTTCGCCTCGCGCAGGCGCAAGGTGAACGTGCAGGAAGTACTTCGCTTGGGCCCTGGTTCGATCATCGAATTCTTCAAGCCCGCCGACGAGCCGCTGGAGATGATGATCAACAACAAGACCATCGGCCTGGGCGTGGCCGTCAAGGTGAGCGAGAACTTCGGCATCAAGCTGACGCAGGTGGGCGACACGAAGACGCTCATCGCCGCATTGGGCGGAAAACGCTGAGCAGTTTGTCCGTTGTCAGTGGCCTGTTGTCCGTCACGGCCCCTCGGGAATTGACTGGATCCAATGACAACGGACCACTGACCGTTTGCCGACCTTCAATCCCGCCTCGCCGCATCGATCGCCGCGGCATCCTCCCCTTCGGCCAGATCAAGCGCGACCTCGGCCGGCGTGCCGAAGACTTTCGCGCGAGCGTCGTCGAACTCGCCTTCGGACCGCGCGATGACTGCGCTGGCCAGCCCGTTGCCGACAACATTTACGCCGGTTCGGGCCATGTCCATGAACTCATCGACGCCGACGATCAGCGCGAGCGCTGCCAGTGGCAGATTGAACTGGGCGGCCGTGCCGAGCAGGATCACGTAGCTCGCCCGAGGCACGCCGGCCACGCCCTTGCTGGTGATCATCAGCGTCAGCAGCATCGAGATCTGCGTGCCGATGCTCAGGTGCATATTGCCCGCCTGCGCCACGAAGACCGCTGCGATTGCGAGGTAGAGCGTCGTGCCGTCGAGATTGAACGTGTAACCGGTCGGGATCACGAAACTCACGATCCGTTTCGGCACGCCCATGCGCTGCATGTTCTCCATCAGCTTCGGCAGGGCGGATTCGGAACTGGTTGTCGCGAACGCGATCGTGAACGGTTCCTTCAACGCTCGCACGAAAGCTCGGATCGGGATGCGGAAGATCAGCATCACGCCACCCAGCACGACAACGAGAAAGACCGCGAGCGAGATGTACAAAGTGCCGACCAGTTTGCCGAGGTCGACGATGACGCCCAGTCCGTGAACCGCGATCGCATGCGACATCGCCGCCGCGACGCCGATGGGTGCGAACAGCATCACGATCGACGTGAAGCGGAACATCACCTGCGTAAGCGATTCGCACCAAACCTGCACCGGTTTGGCGGTCTTTCCGACCGTGACGACGGCGATGCCGAAGATCACGCTGAACGTGACGATCTGCAACACGTCATTTCTCTGCCACGCGTCGGCCAGCGACGTCGGGAAAATGTGAACGATCGTTTCCTGCCACGTCTGCGGCTTCGCGACTGCCTGCGTGGACGGCTGCGGGAGTTTTGCGAGGCTTTCACCCAATCCTGCGCCTGGACGCGCGATGTTCACCGTCAGCAGGCCGACCACCAGTGCGAGCGTCGTCACGATTTCGAAGTAGATCAGCGCCTTGACGCCCATGCGCCCGACCTTCTTCAGGTCGGCCTCGGCGGCGATGCCGCTGACGACGGTCGCGAACACCAGCGGGCCGATCACCAGCTTGATCAGGTGAATGAAAATGTCGCGCAGGAAGGCAACCTGTGCTCCGAAACGCTGTTCCGGCTCGACGCTTGGCTGTAGCGTAAAGCTGACGTAACCAAGGATGCCGCCCAGGATGAGGAAAATGATGATCACCACCGGCAGCGAAGGCCAGCGGCGGCGGGGCGTGGGCGCGGAATCAGACGGCGGAGTGACAACGTGCGACATGATGAAATGCTCGGGGCCGAGAGTTCTGGAGCGACGGACGCCGGAATCTAACCGAAGGGCTCACGAGAACCAGCGTTCGGTGACGAACAGGCCGGCGAAATCGTCGGCCGACTTCACGCCGTCCGCGCGGGCGAGGCCGTGATCCAGCAAGGCCATCGTCAGCCCGCCGACGTCTTCGCTGCGGGCGAGTTTCCAGTGGATCAGCATCTCGCGCGCCTCGGCTGCATCTCTGAAGGACTTTCTCGCCACGACGCCGAAGCCGTGGCAGATGTCTTTCGCGTTGGTCTTCCCGAACCAGCGGGCCGGCGCGAAGGCGATCGCGTCGGCCACGTATTCGATCGCGCTGCGCGGATATCCGATCGCGTGCGCGATTGCCCGGAACCATGGCTTCTGAATTCGCAGGGCACCCATCTGATACCCGTGCGGCGAATCGCGCCGGGCCTCGATGAAAATGGCGTGAATGCTCGCGCCGCAACTTGGGCAGTTCGCGTAAAGCGATTGCCCGCGCAGGTCGGCTTTGCACCTCGGACACGGAAATTCACGCCGGCGCGGCAGGCGGAGGTCGAGTCGGTTCATCGGTCACTCCGGCAGGTCGCGCAGCAGTTCGACGATCGACCGGCCGAGCGTCGGGTGGATCACGTCTCCCGCGATAGTGGCGAGCGGTTCGAGCACGAATCGTCGCTGGTGCAGCCGCGGGTGGGGCACGGTGAGTGTAGGCGACTTGACGACGACGTCGTCGAACAGCAGCAGGTCCAGATCAATCACGCGCGGCCCATTGCGGACGTCGCGCTCGCGGCCGATGGTTTGTTCGATGGATTGCAGCCGGTCATGCAACTCGCCCGGCGAAAGCAGCGTCCGCACTGCGACCACCGTGTTCAGGAAATCGCCCGAGCCCGGCGGACAATCGACCGGCTTCGTTTCGAGGATCGGCCCTGTTGCGCTCACGAAGCAGCCGACATCGGTCAGCAGCCGGAGTGCTTCGGCAAGTGCCGATGCGCGGTCGCCCAGATTTGAGCCGAGCGCGATGTAGGCCGTGTGCCAGGGCATGTCGAAGAGGATAGAGGAAAGCGGAGAGAAGGTAGAGGAGAGCGTCGCGAATGCGCTACGCTATGGTCTGTTTTCTTCCAGCCTTCCGCTTTTAACTCAATACCCCGACACGGTCACCTCGCGCTCGACCTTCCCGCTCGGGCCGGCGTAGAAGCTGGCGCGGTATTCGAGGTTCGAGGCGGGCCGGCAGATGAGGTCAGGAAGGGCGGCGTTGCCGTTGGGCTGAAAGCAAAGCTGGCTTCCGGGCAGGTCGCGGCCGTCGAGGTCTTTGAAGTAGACGCGCACGTCCTCGTTGCTGCTCCAACGCAGCTGGCCCTTCGTGTAGTGCAGCTGGTAGCCGCCGCGTTCCACGTGACGCCGGAAGTCGGCGAAGCTTCGGAATTGCAGTTTCTCGTCGTCGCGCAGCTCCAGCATCATGTCGGCCAGCACTTCCACGTTCTCCACGTACGTCGCTTCCTTCGACGGCGTGAGTTGGCTCGTGTACTGGAAGAAACGCTTTTCGAAGCCAGCGTAGTTCGTGCCGAAATGCTTCACGAATGCGTCGTCGGCGCTCATGCCCTCGTGGATCGAGCGGAGCATCTCGAAGAAGAGCTGACGGTAGAGCGGGTCGCCGTTGCGGTCGCGGGCGTAGACGAGGAAATGCACCATCGCCCACGCCTGGTTGTACTGGGCGGCGCCGCGGTCGCGATCTCGCATCGAACGGGCCCACTCGCTGTGGTCGAGTTGGACGAAGTCTTTGAAATCGGTCAGGCGATCCGCCTTGATGTCGGCTTGCAGCTGCCGCAGCCGGCGCGGCGGCACTTGCTCGACGATGAACTTCTCGCCGGTCCAGATGCCTTCCTCGAACAGCTGCGCCATGCCCTCGTTGATCCACGGTGGCAGGTTCTCGCTGATGACGCAGTGGGCGAACTGGTGAAAGGCCTCGTGCTGAAGCGTCCGTCGCATCGCATCGCGTCCTTGCCCCTCAAGGAACGCGGCCAGCACGTTGCGGTTTGGGATGAACACGCCGCCGCTGGTGGGGGCGCGGTCGTCGATGAACTTCATGTAATCGATGCGGCGGGTGAACAGGTAGACGTCGTACCGCTCACGTTGAGGTGTCCCGAACGCGTTGAGGCGTCGCGCGTACTCCTCGTACATCGCGTCCATGCGCTGCGCAATGTCGCGCGCGAGCGACGAATCAACATCGAAATGAATCGTGTAGTGGTCGGTCTGATAAATCGAAAGCTGACTCGCGAACGCTTTGGCGCGGGAGTCGAACCCGCGAACTGGAGTGGAATAGTCGGTTTGTCCGCGTGAAGACGACGAAATGCACGCGACACCAAGTGCCGCGCAGAGCAAGAGCGTTCGCGCCGTGACCGGCGTGTCGTTTACATTCGCGCTCACGACCTTATCATCGGCGACCCGCTCGATTTTATGTAGCGGTAGCACACGAATGTCAGAAGAGATCAACCCACTCGAGGCCGAACGCCGCGGAAAGCTCGACAAACTCCGCGCACTCGGCATAGACCCCTTCGGAGGCCGCATGGACGGCCTCGTGACCCTTGCCGCTGCGCGCGATCAGTACAAACCGGAACACGGCGCCGAGGGCGGGCCAACCGTCAAGGTCGCGGGGCGCATCATCTTCATTCGTGACATGGGCAAGCTCTGGTTCGTGCGCCTGCGCGACGAATCGGGCGAGTTGCAGGTCGCCCTTGATGCACGCCGGCTCGGCGAGCAGGGGGTCGCGCTGCGCAAACTGCTCGACTTGTCCGACCAGATCGTCGTTAGCGGCGCGCTCGGAACGACCAAGACGGGCGAAACCACCGTGTGGGCGGCCGAGCTTCAGCTCGGATCGAAGTCGCTGCTGCCGCCGCCCTCGTCGTGGCACGGGTTGGCCGACGTCGAAGCCCGCTACCGTCAGCGTTACGTCGACCTCTGGGCCAACCCGGACGTCATGCGGACGATGAAGCTGCGCATGCGCATTGTCGACGAGATCCGCTCATTCCTGCGCTCGCGCGGATTCGATGAAGTCGAAACGCCGATGCTCCAGCCGATCCACGGCGGCGCCGCGGCCCGCCCGTTCATCACGCAGCACAACGCACTCGACATGCGGCTGTTCCTGCGCATTGCGCCGGAACTCTACCTGAAGCGGCTGCTCGTCGGCGGCTTCAGCAAGGTCTTCGAGATCAATCGCAACTTCCGCAACGAAGGCATCAGTCCACGGCACAACCCCGAGTTCACCATGCTCGAGGCCTACTGGGCCTACGCGAGCTGGGAGAAGATGGCAGAACTGGTCGAGGACATGATCTGCCACGTGGCGCAGACGGTGCTCGGCACGCTCGTCATTAGCCACAGAGACACAGAGGGCACAGAGATCAAGCGCATTGATCTGAGCCAACGCCCGTGGCGTCGCGCGACGATGGCGGAACTAGTCGAAGAGAAGACGGGTTGGCGTTTCCGCAAGCAACCTCTGCACACCGATTCGCCGGCGGTTGAAGAGGTGAAAAAGTTGATGTTTGATCGGATGCAGAGCGATGCCGAGAGATTGGCTGCGGCGCAGGGATTTGACGTTGCCTGGCAGCGCGATTCCGAAAAATACACTAAGGTCATTGGGCAATATGTGTCAGAGCGACTCGCAGCTCTATCGCCAGCAGAGCAACTCACCGAGCTGTACGAGAAATTGGTCGAACCAAACCTCATCAATCCCTGCTTCGTCACGCGCGTGCCCGGCGTGATCGTGCCGCTGGCCCGTCGCTGCAAGGACGACGATTACTTCGCCGACGTGTACGAACTGGCCATCAACGGGCAGGAAATCAGTCCCGGCTACACCGAGCTGAACGATCCCGACGTGCAGGCCGAGCATTTCCGGCATCAGGTGGGCGATCGCGAAGAACAGCAGCAGGTGGACGAAGACTTCCTGACCGCATTGAAGTACGGCATGCCCCCGGCCGGCGGGATCGGGCTGGGCATCGACCGGCTCATCATGCTGCTGACCGGTGCGGCCAGCATTCGTGATGTGATTCTGTTCCCGCTCATGCGGCCGCGGGAATGAGTAACTCGTCATGCTGAGCGAAGCGAAGCATCTGGCGCCGGTCGATCGTCGTACGACTTCGTTTGGTGCCAGACCCTTCGCTTCGCTCAGGGTGACGAAATAGTGATCGGCGATCGCAATGCCTCCGCTCCCCTTTCAGCTTCTCCTCATTAGCGTTGCAGTTCTACTGCCGTTCTTCGTTCTCTCATTGATATTCGGTCGCTGGATCGTTGTTCAACTTACGCTGAAGTATCTGCTGAAACGTCGTCTTGCTTGGCTCGCGGTGATGGCCGTCGCCGCGTGCGTCTGGCTGGTGCTGGTCGTCTATAGCGTCATGGGCGGCTGGCTGCGGATGTTCGAGGACACGTACAAGTCGATGTCGGGCGACCTCGTCGTCTGGCGTCCCGGCTTCGATGCGCAGGGCTTTGCCGGCTACGAGGAAATCATCCGCCGCGTGCAGGAACTGCCGGAGGTGTCGAAGGCGATCCCGATCATCCGCACGTTCGGCATCTTCTCCGTCAAAAGCTATCAGCACTACGTGATGGTGGTGGGCCTGCCGACGGACGTCGACGGCAACATCGACACGGCCGGCGTGGTGCAGTTCGAGCGGTCGCTCTGGCTTCAGAACAAGGATTCGAAGGTCCAGCGCTGGGTGCCCGAGCGCCAGCCCAGCTTCAAGCTCTGGCCCATGATCGAGTACGCCGCGATGGCGCCGACCGTGAAGAACGCCGGCGAACTGCCCGGCGCGATCGTGGGCGGTGGCGTGGTCGGCATCCTACGCGACGAGAAAACGAACATCCCCGACTGGAACCGCAAGTTCGCGGTCAGCTCGATCATGCCGGCGCCGATCACGCTGATCAAAATCACCGTCGCGCCCCCGGATCGCTTGCAGGGCGGGGCGACTTCCATTCCGCAGTCGGCCAAGTATTACTGGATCGTCGACGGCTCGCGCACGCAGTTGCCCACGCACGATGAAAGCATCTACGTCTCGTTCGACACCCTGCAACAGCAGATGGAGCTGAACGCCAAGCCGCCTTCGACCCGGATCGACGCGGACGGGAACGACATCCTCGGCCCCGACGGCAAGCCCGAACTCATCGAGCATCCGGGCCGGACGACGGAGATTCAGATCGCCCTGAAGGATCCGAGTCGCATCAATGAGATGAAGCCGAAGATCCAGGCGATCGTCGACGACGTCACGGGCGGCGGCCGCGCCACGTTCGCGGGGCCGATCCGCGTGCAGACTTGGCGCGAAGTGCAGGAAGACATGATCGGCGCGATCCAGAACGAGATTCGGCTGACGACGACGCTGTTCGCCTTCATCAGCCTGGTGGCCGTGTTCATGATCTTCGCGATCTTCTACATGATCGTGATGGAGAAGACGCGCGACATCGGCATCATCAAGAGCGTGGGTGCGACGGCGTGGAGCATCGCCAGCATCTTCCTCGCCTATGGTGCGATCATCGGCGTCGTGGGCGGCGGTGTGGGCGTGCTCGCGGGCTGGCTGACCGTGCGCTACATCAACGAGATTCACACGAAGCTGGGCGATTGGTTCGGCTGGCAAATCTGGTCGGCCAAGACGTACGCGTTCGACTTGATCCCGAACCGAGTCGACGGCACCGCGGCGGTCGTGGTGCTGTACGTGGCGATCGTGGCGGCCGTCGTCGGCGCGATCGTACCGGCGATCAAAGCCGCCCTCGCGCGGCCGGTGGAGTCGTTGCGGTTCGAGTGAGGGGCGAAAATGCTGAAAGTCGAAGTCCCAATGCCGAAGTCCGTTCCAACATCAACTTCGGCATTCGGACTTCGAACTTCGGCATTGGGTGGTGCATGATGCAGGTCGAAACGACGGTCCCCATCATCCGCGTCAACCGCGTCGCCAAGCGTTACCGCATGGGCGACAGCACGCTGAACGTGCTCCGCGGCGTCGACCTCGTCGTCAACGTTGGCGAGTTTCTCGCCATTGAGGGGCGATCCGGCTCGGGCAAAAGCACGCTGCTGCACTTGATGGGGCTGCTCGACGTGCCGGACGAAGGCAGCATCGAAGTCGACGGCGTTGACGCGATGACCCTCGGCGAATCGGGCCGGGCGCGGCTGCGGAACACCGACATCGGCTTCGTCTTCCAGTTCTATCACCTGCTGCCCGAATTGAACGTCCTTCAGAACACGATGCTGGCGTCAATGGTGCAGAAGGGCGTGCTGGCGTTCCAGGGCAGCAGGTCCGAACTGCGCGACCGCGCGGCCGGCGTGCTCGAAACGCTCGGCCTGAAGGACCGCATGAAGCACCGCCCCAGCCAACTCAGCGGCGGCGAGCGCCAGCGCGTCGCGATCGGCCGGGCGCTCATGAACAAACCACGTCTGCTGCTGGCCGACGAGCCGACCGGCAACCTCGATGCCGAGACCGGCCGGCAGATCATGGACGTGATCGAGAAGTTGCACCTCGAGCAGCAGCAGACGGTCGTTATGGTCACGCACGACCGCACGCTCGCCCGCGAAGCCGACCGCGTGCTGATGCTCAAGCAGGGCCTGCTCGTGACGGCCGAGTCGTGATTGCCCAACTCTGTACGGATCGTGCCGTTGCTCAGAACAGGTCGAGTTGCCCGTCGAGTGCGGGGGGGCGGAACGCTCGGGTGTTCATCGGTCGAACGTCGCGGTTAATGCCATACTTCCGAGTGAACACGTCGAAGATGCCGGCGACTTGAGCCGCGATCGCTCCGTTCCCGCGTCGGCGTGATGCGGTGTCGGCCTGATAGAGCTTGCCACCGCGCGCCTGTCGGAGCAGCGACTCGATGTGCCGTGCGCGGTCTGGCGACAGTTCGCGCTGCATCCAGTCGAGGAACAGGTCTTTGAGTTGATAGGGCAGCCGTAGGAGCACCCACGCGACTCGCCGTGCGCCGGCATCGGCGACCGCTTGTAGAATGCGCGGCAATTCGACATCGGTCAGACCGGGAATGATCGGTGCGATGTTGACCGAAACCGGAACGCCTGCTTTCACAAGTTCGCGCAGAACCGCCAGACGCCTCGCCGGCGCTGCGGCCCGAGGTTCGAGCTTTTTCGCCAGTGTGTCGTCAAGGGTCACCAGCGTCACGGTGACTCGGGCGGCGTTCTGAGCGCCGAGTTTTGCCCACAAATCAATGTCGCGCAGCACCAGAGCGCTTTTGGTCATCGTCGAAACCGCCTGCCCGCATTCGGCAAGCACTTCCAAACAACCCCGTGTGATGCGCAACTGATGTTCGATCGGCTGATAGACGTCGGTAATCGCCGACATCACGATCGGTTCACCGCGCCAGGACTTCGCGGCCAATTCACGCCGGAGCAGTTCGGGTGCGTTGTGCTTAGCGACGATCTTCGTCTCGAAATCGAGCCCGCAACTGAAGCCGAGGTATTCGTGGTAAGGCCTGGCGAAGCAGTAAATGCAGCCGTGTTCGCAGCCGCGGTAAGGATTGAGCGTCCAGTCGAACGGCACGTCGGCCGTGCTGGCGACGCGATTGATGATCGTCACCGTGCGGTCGTGAATGACTTCTAGCGGCACGCGGACGGGTCTGGCGTCGCTGTCCCGTTCGGTTTGCTCTACGAGCTGTCTGTCTCGCTCTTCACCGCTGAGATGGAAGCGGTTCGCCTCGAATCGGTTCCCTGGATTCAAGCCCGCACCGCGTCGATGCGCCAGCCCCTTGGCAAGGGCGTCACGGTATTCGAAGTCATCAGTCGACATGTCCTAACAATACGCGAACAGGATGGTCGCGGTTCGGGCAGGCAGGTAACTGTTCGTCGTTCAACAAACTCGCCCCGTTCAGCGCACGACCGGCAGCGCCGTCCCTCGTTTTTCGGTCAGTATTTTCTCGTAACCGCTGCCGAGCTGGCCGATCGGGTCGGGGGGGAGGATGTCGACTTTCTTCTCACCCAGTTTCGCTTCGCCGCGCTCGACCTTCGCTTGGAACGCGCGACACTCGGTCAGCAGTCGTTCGAGGATTTGTTCCTCGGGCACGTTCGCGACTTTCTCGCCCTGCACGTAGATGATGCCGCGACGATCGCCGGCGAAGATGGCGACGTCGGCGCCTTCCGCCTCGCCGGGGCCGTTCACGATGCAGCCCATGACGGCCACCTTGATCGGCAGGCGAATCTCTTCCTTCAACTTCTTCCGCACCTGCTGGGTCAACGTGAAAAGGTCGACCTGAATGCGGCCGCAGGTCGGGCAGGCGATCAGTTCCGCGCCGTGACGTTCGCGCAGGCCAAGGCAGTAGAGCAGTTCCAGGCCGTCTTCGACCTCGTAGACCGGGTCGCTGGCGTAGCTGATGCGAATCGTGTCGCCGATGCCGTTCAGCAGCAGGTGGCCGAGCGGAACGACGCTGCGCACGGTGCCCGTCTCCTTCGGCCCCGCGTGCGTGACACCCAAGTGCAGCGGGTAGTCGAACCGCTTGCTGATCTCCGTGTACGCCGCGATCACGAACTGCGGGTCGATGCTCTTGCAGCTGATCGCGATGTCGTGGAAATCCTCGACGTGGAAGATGTCGAGGTACTCTTCGATTTTCGTGATGCAGATCGCCAGCAGGTGGCCGTACTTGTTGTCGGAAAAGACGGCGCCGAGTTCCTTCATGCGCAGCTGCTTGTCGCGGCGCTCGATGATGCTGCCCTCATTCACGCCGACGCGGATCGGCAGCTTCTTCGCCTTGCAGGCTTGGATGACGTCCTTGACCTGCGCCGCGTCCTGGATGTTGCCCGGGTTCAGGCGAATCTTGTGCACGCCCGCCTCGATCGCTTCGAGCGCCCGCTGGAAGTGGAAGTGCACGTCCGCCACGATCGGGACAGTCACTTGCGGGAGGATTTCCTTGAGGGCTGCGGTGTCTTTCTTTTCGGGGACTGCGACTCGCACGATGTCCGCACCTGCCGCCGCGAGCTTTTGGATCTCAGCCACGCATTTGTCGATGTCGTGCGTGTAGGTGCTGGTCATCGACTGCACGCTGACCGGCGCGTCGCCGCCGATGCGGACGATGCCGTGCTGTGCGTCACCGAGCGTGATCTGTCGAGTGGGGCGGCGAAGGCTCATGCGTCCATTGCTCCGGAAAACCCGGTCGAATCCAAGCTCGACCGTCGGGCGATCGTAAGTGTCCCACGGGGTGCGATCAAACGACGGGTTTCGTCACGGATTCGCAGGTGGATTTTGCGGGTAGCACCGGCCCAACCACTGGCCCGGCCATGAGTTGATCTGCCGAATGGGGTGCCGAATTGAGGATTTCGAGTTTCGGGACATTTTGGGACATCCGGGCCACCCCGTTTCGATTGGCTTTGCCCATGCTTGAGGAGCACAGTGATGGCTCGTTCGTTAGCCTCGCTCATTGCGGGAGCGATCCGATATCACTACACATCATGACGATGCGAACCGGGTGGCCGTCAAGGCAGAAAATCGGCCGGGGAATGTGTTAGCGCCACGCGCTATGAACTCGGCGTCCAGCATGACGGTGGCTTCGACGGACCCCGCAACCTTGGCGGCTTGCCCGCGATTCAATTCAACGGAATGACTTCGCCGTCGACGGTGAGCATGCGCTGAATCATTAACTTGGCCAACTCGGCGTCGTTGCTCCAGACGAACACGGCAAAGACTGGGAAGTGACGCACTACCGAACCTTCGACAGCCGATGTCGCCTTCATATCTACTCTCGCTTCAATGCCGCGGGCGACCATCTGTTCGCTGATCAATCGCGTTAACCAGCCATCGACACTCTCGAAAACTGGTTGCGCGACCTCGTCACTCGACGGCTTGCGCGGAATCACCGACTCTGCTGGCCAATCTTGTGACAAGCGTTGTCGGACGATCGACGCGGCGCTGCGCGCCAGTGCTCCGCATTCCGGGCAGCGCAACGGCGTTGCACGCAGGTCGTAGCCACAGGTCTGACACAAGAAATCTTCGGGAATGTCGTCGACCGATCCGTCATTCTCTGACCTTAATTGTCGGTCTATGTCAGCAATTCCGCTTGTTTTCATCAGAAAACGAACAAATTGAAGAATGACGTAGCAGGCCAGCCAAAGACAGAAGGCTCCTATCAAATAGACTGTCGCTATACGAACTACTTCACTGAAGTCGATGTTCATAAGCGGCAGAACCCATGTGCGATTGGCGATTCTCGGTCTATCACCGCGCGACCATGTCGCTCACGGCTGTCGGCGTTTCTTCGAGAATCGTCTTGAGCACGCTGTCGGTCGTGATGCCCTCGGCCTCGCCTTCGAAGTTCAGGATCACGCGGTGACGCATCGCAGGGATGACCACGTCCTTCACGTCCTGGAAGCTGACATGGAATCGGCCGTCCAGCAGGGCGCGCACTTTCGCGCCGAGTTCGATCGCCTGCGCGGCGCGGGGGCTGGCGCCGACGCGGAAGTACTTGTTCACCATCGGCACGGCGAACTCGCCCTGCGGATGCGTGGCCAGCACGAGGCGAATCGCGTAGTCACGCAGGTGTGGGGCGATGACAACGCGCCGCACCACCCGCTGATGCTCGATGATCTTCGCACCGTCGATGACGGGCTTGAGCGTGGCGGTCTTGCCGGTGGCCGTGCGGTCGAGGATCTCGGCCAGTTCCTGGCGTGTGGAGTAGTTCACCACCAGCTTGAAGAAGAAGCGGTCGAGCTGTGCTTCGGGCAGCGGGTACGTGCCTTCCTGTTCGAGCGGGTTCTGCGTGGCCATCACGAAGAAGGGGGCTTCGAGCTTGCGAATCTCGCCGCCGGCGGTGACCTGCTTCTCCTGCATCGCTTCGAGCAGGGCGGACTGCGTCTTGGGCGTAGCGCGGTTGATTTCGTCGGCCAGCACGATCTGCGCGAAGATCGGCCCGTTCTGGAACTGGAACGCGCGTCGGCCCGACTCGTCTTCATTGATGATGCTGGTGCCGATGACGTCGGCGGGCATCAGGTCGGGGGTGAACTGGATGCGGTTGAACTTCAGCTGGAGCGCCTCGGACAGCGCGCGGATGAGCGCGGTCTTGCCGAGACCGGGCACGCCTTCGAGCAGCGCGTGGCCGCCCACGAAGAGGCAGGTGAGGACGCCGTCGACGATTTCGCCGTGGCCGACAATGGCCTTGCCGATCTCGGCCTGCACGGCGCGATAGTCGCGGCGGAAGTCATCGGCGAGCTGCTGAACGTTGGCGTCGGGGGTGGATTGGCTCATGGTTGGTTCGTTGGCCACAGAGGCACAGAGGACACAGAGTGGAAGAGGAGATCAACGCGCGATGCGTTTGATACCGTTCTTCAAGAGCGGGACGTTGAAGTTGATAATCAGAGCGAGCCGCTTGTTCGTTGCCTTCAAATAGGAGAGGGCTTGGGCGACATGAATTGAAGCGATCGACTCGACATGTTTGAGCTCAACGATGACCAGGTCTTCGATCAGAAAATCAAGCCGACCTTCGCCGACAAGCTGTCCTTCATACCGAACTTCGAACGGATATTGACGAACAAATGCGATTCCGCTGCGCTCAAACTCGATCTGTAGTGCGGTCTCGTAATAGGACTCCAGATAGCCGGGACCCAAGGCACGATGCACGCGAATGGCGCAGCCGATGATGCGATTGGTTAGCGAACGCAATCGCGCATCAGGCTCCTCATCGACGTCGAAGAATGTATTGATCTCCTCGGAGTTCATCTCTGTGTCCTCTGTGCCTCTGTGGCCATTCACTTCTTCCCTTCCTCCGCATCCTTAATTTTCTGCTGCGCCCGCCGCTTCGCTTCGAGCAGGCTGCCCATGCCGCCGGCACTCGGCCTGTCGCCTTGTTCGCCCTTTGACGGGCCGCTGGGCTTGGCCGGTGCGACGGGCTTGTCGGTCGCACCGCCGAGGGCTTGGCTGAGGTCGGCCTTGGCGCTCTCGTTGGCCTCGAACTTGTACGTGCTGGTCGGCTTCTCCTGAGTCTGCATCGGCACAGGCGGCGGCTTGGTTGCGCCGCGTGAGCGGATGTCGCGCAGGGCGTCGATGCTGCCGGTCGTCTCAACCTTCTTTGTCGCCGTGATCGACTTCACCCGACCGACGGCGCTTGTGGCCAGGCGCTTGGTCGCGTTCCAGTCCCATGCGATGCGCCGGATCGCGATGTCGATCAGCACCATCGCCAGGATCAGTGGCAACAGGATCTCGCGGATGTCGCGCGGCGACGCGGTCGGGTTCAGCCCGTCCCGCGTGAAGAACCCGGCCGACTGCGGCTCCCACGCCTTCAGCACACGCCCGCCTGTACGATCGGCGATCTCCTGCAAGGCGGCGAAGTTGCTCTGAAGGTCGCGCATCTCGGGCGAGCTGTTCAGCACGGTGCCGCTGCGGAGGACGCCGCTCTTGCCGTCGGGCGTCTGGTACATCAGGCCGACGACATAGTTGCCGGCTTCGCTGGCCTTGAACTTGCCTTCGTACACGCCGGGACGGGTCTGCGTCAGGCGGATGTCGATCGGCTGCCCGTCGGGCCCGACGATGCTGCCACGGAAGCCCAGGCTGCCGCGGAATGCCGCGTTGGCGTCGAGCGCTTCGACGACCACCTTGCCGTCGGTGCCGTCGATGCTCACCTGCGTGTCGAAGTCCGAGCTTTCGATCGGCTTGCTCACCCCGCGCACGATCTGGCTCCAGAACTTTCGATAGAAGGCCTGGCCTACCCAGTTGGTGGCCCAGACGTTGTGGGCGTCGCTGGTGAAGACCGCGCTCTTGCCTAGGCCGATCTGCCAGTGGGCGAGCAGCGGGTCGAGTTCGCCCGGCTTGCTTTCGACGACCAGTGGAATCTCCACCTGCGGGCTCTGCTTCCGCGACGACAGCACCAGCCCGTAGAGCGGCGGTAGATTCGACAGGTCGATGCCGCGGACGAAGTCGCTGCCGTTGGCGGCTTCCTGGACCGGAATGCCTTTTTCGTTCTCTTCGATCAGGCTGCGGCGGACGATCGTCGCTTCCTTGATGAAGATCTGCGGCAACTGATCCGGATTCGATTCGATCGGCCCGTACGACGTGCCGTCGAGTTCCTCGGCGATCTCCTTCAACGTCGGGCTCACGCCGCCGTGCGGATAGACCTGCACGGTGCTGACGGTCACGCCCGCGTCCTTGTACTGCTGCACGAGGTTCGCCGACGGAGCGCCGGGGTCGCCGTCGGAGATGATGATGACGTGCTTCTGCTTCGCGCCGAGTCCTTGATGCCCTTGTTCGTGCCGTCGCCGTTCAGGGCGAGGTTCATCGAGTCTTCGAAGCTGGGCATGTCGCCCGCCTGCATGTTTTTCAATGACGCGATCGGGCGCATGCCGTCGCCGCGCTCGGAGAGCGGGTGGTCCCACACGCTCTTGCCGGCGACGCCGCCTTTCCAGCCGTAGCTGATGACGCCGATCTCGTCGCGCGGGCTGAGCGCTTCCACCGCCTTGATGCCGCACTGCACGCCCCAGAAGTTGCCCTCGGGCATTTCGCACGCGTGCATCACGAGCACGAGCGCGCCTTTCGGGATCATCCGCTTGGCCGGCACGTCCATGTTCAGGGGCAGGATTTCTTCCAGCCGGCTGCCCGACCAGCCGCCCGCACCCAACGTGTTGGGCCCGCCCACCATCAGCAGGCCGCCGCCCATGTCTTTCACGTAGCTGGTGAGGAGCTGTTCCTGCAAGTCGCTGAGCCCGCCCGTGCCTTTGCTGACGTTGTTGAGCACGACCGCGTCGTAGTTCTGGAGTTCGACGAGGGTGGTGGGGAACTGGTCGACCGACAGGCGGTTGTCGTCGAAGACGATGCCTTCTTGCACGAGCGCGTTGCGGAGCGTCGTCCCGCCCCCGCCTGCGACGCCGTCGATGTAGAGCACGCTGCCCTTGCCGCGTACGAAGGTGAAGGCGGTGGCGCGGTTGTTGTCGGCGATGGTATCGCCCACCGGCACGGGCTTGCCGCCGACGTTGGCGGTGTCGGGGAAGAAGAGCGTCTCGAACTGGTGCACGCCGCCCGAGTTCAGCGCCGGCACCTGCACGTGCTCGACCGTGCGGCCCGATCCGTTGGGCGGACCCGGGTTCAGCGTGACGCGCTTCGCACCGCTGGCGTCGGCGTCGCCGATCTTCAGCGGCTGGCCCTGATGCATCAGCATCAGCCGGCCCGAGACTTTGCCGGGGTTCGTGCTGCGCAGCACGATGTCGATGCCGAACGGTTCGTTCTCCTTGCGCCACGTCGGCGCGGCGATCCGCTCGACGATCACTTCGCCTTCCGCCTGGTAGTTCAACGGCAGCACGTCGATCGGAATGTGCGCGGCCGCGGCGCGACGCAGCGCGGCATCGAGGTCGCCCTGCGTGGCGTTGCCGTCCCACACCAGCACGATGCGGTTCATCGCGTCGTTTGCTGCGCGGGCGAGCGCCAGTTGCAGAGCGCTGCTGACATCGGTGCCGCTGGTGGTGGCGCGGGTGGCGCGGGCGCCGAAGTCGAGCCGATTCGACGGGTCGGCGTCGAAGTACGCCTGAGAGTCGAAGCGGATCAGGCCGATGCGGTCGTCCGGCTTGCGATCGGGGTCGGCCTTGAATTCGTCGGTGATGTATTTGTTGAGGGCCGACGTGAGCGAGTCGCCGGGGTAATCGCGGACGAGCGTGGTCGAGCCGGAGACGTCGCGGACGACGATGACCTGAACATCTTTGTTCGTCCGACTCCACCGCACGCCCGCCAGCAGCAGCACGAGCAGGAGCAGGACGAAGAGGCGTGCCCCGAGCGCCACCCATCGCCGAACCGGGCCAAGGCCGGCCATTGACCGCAGCCCCAGCAGCACAATCGGCACGGCCAGCGCCACAAAGATCAGCGCGGCCCTGGCGAAGGAAAGGTGTTCAAGAGAAAGCACGTGGAGTCGTCCCGGTGTCGCCCGATCCTCAACACACGAACAGCGATGGAGAGTCTAGTCGAGGAACGGGGTTTTGCCACATCGACGGGGGCGATGTAGATGGCGTGATCTTCTCTTGAACGCTTCGGCTGGGGGACGAAAGGGGAGCATTTGTCGTTTGATCTCACGTGCCAGTAGAGTGCGTGGAGCACCCGGTGTGCCGACCTGCGTTGGAGAAGCCGTATGAAATTGTGAGGTCGCACGCATGTTGAACCGTCTAGCCGTATTCCTATTGCCACTCGTGCTCCTCGGTTGTTCCGATGACGGCGCCACGCTCGCCCCAAATGTGTCAGCCGAGCAGCAGGCCGTGGCGAGTCGAATGATGGGATTGAAGTTTCCGCCAGAGACTCGATTCCTCTTCTATCACCGGGCGAAAGAAGATCGCGATTTGCTGCCGGCACCGGATGATTCCCTTCACGTCAAGATCGAGTTGCGCGGCCCTGCACTCACAACGTTTTTGAGTCAACCGCCGCTCAACGAGGCAACGTGGAAGAGTACCGCGGTCTTGCTCGGCGATACGGGGCGATGGAAGGAGTGGAAGCCTTCAGGCGTCCAGAAGTTCCGGTCCGACAAGTTCGAGTGGCCAAAGTCAAAGTTCCTGCACGTGCTGATCGACGACGATCGCGAGGACACGAAGGTGGTCTACTTGTTCTGGTTTGAGACTTAACAGAAAAGTCCGCTATCAATAGCCGATGCGCCGAATGCGGCCCGCCTGAATCGCAGTCCGAGGCGACGTAGTTCGTGGCACGGGCGTCCTCGCCCGTGGACCGGCGCGGCCGGCATCGAGCGCAGCTCGACTCAAAAACGACAACCCTCAAGCGGCCCACGAGCGAGAGTCGCGTGATGCATTCCTTCTGCTGAACGCGGCTGCGCCGCGTGCTCGCTGTGCGAGTCCATGGGCGGGACGCCCATGCCACGCATTCTGCATGTGCAGCGTCGTGGACCGGGCCTGTGCGGGATGTTCCGCAGACCCTGCTCCGCGCCCGCCATTTGTTTCGTCGTGCGCTCGATTAGTTTCCGTCGATGCGTTCGACCCTCCGAAACACGTGTGCTGCTTGGTTGCTCGCCCTCGTGATGGCGCCTCTGGCGTTCGCGGGCGGTGTGCATCACTACATCTTCGTCGGGATGGATCGCGAGAAGCTGGCCGAGCCGGGGTTCCTTGACCACAAGGGCGTTGACGGCGTGCAGGTGAAGTACACGTGGCGGCAGTTGGAGCAGGGGAAAGACAACTACGTCTTCGACGACATCCGCGCCGACCTCGCGCTGGTCAAAGCGCGGGGAAGAAGCTGTTCATCCAGGTCCAAGACGCGACGTTCGGCCTCGAATACATCCCCGTGCCGAAGTACCTCCGCGACGACCCCGCCTACCACGGCGGCATGGCGCAGCAGGCCGAGTTCCCCGACGGCAAGCCCGAAGAGGCCAAGCCGTACGGGTGGGTGGCACGGCGCTGGGACCCGGCCGTCCGCGAGCGGTTTCACAAGCTTCTGGCGGAACTCGGCAAGGAGTTCGACGGCCAGATCGAAGGCATCAACCTCCCCGAAACCGCGATCGACATCCCGTACGCCGGCCCGCTCCTGCCGAGCGGCTACACGCGCGAGGGCTACCGCGACGCCGTCCTCGAGACGATGGCGGCGCTGAAGAAATCGTTTCCGCATTCCACCGCGCTGCTCTACGCGAACTTCATGCCCGAGACCGATCCGAGCGGCGATCCGGTCTACCTGCGGAGCCTGTACGAGAAGGCGGCCGAGCTGAAACTGGCCATGGGCGGGCCCGACCTGCTGCCGCACCGCAAGTGGCAGCAGTTCAACAGCTATCCGCTGATCCGCGAATTCTCGAATCGCATTCCGATGGGCATCGCCGTCCAGGACGGCAACCTGGCCGACCGCGACCCGAAGACGGGCAAAAAGGTGACGGTGTCCGAGCTTGCCGCGTATGCGACGGAGGAACTGCACGTGACGTACATCTTCTGGGGCACGCAGGAGCCGTACTTCACCCGCGACGTGCTGCCGTTCCTCGCGTCGCACTGAGTCCTGCGCTGCGCGTGCGGCGATTGTTCGATGCGACGCGTCGGCGTCTTGTCCTCGGCGCGGGCTGGGCGTGGCGTGTCCGTCCATCGGATCGATCGCCGAGAGGATCCGCGCCGTCGAGGCGGGGCAAGGCCTTCTCGCCTCAAGGGCCGGCGTGCCGCGGGCCCATGGGAGGGCTGCGCGGGCCGATTCAAGCACGGTATGTCCGCACTGGCGTATCGCGCATCTGCGTTGGAGTGCCGCGCGTGCGGATGGGAGTAACGCAAGCCGGCTTGGGAGTAACGCAAGTGAGCATTGGAGTAACGCAAGTGAGCACTGGAGTAACGCCAGTGAGCACTGGAGTAACGCAAGTGAGCATTGGGGTAACGCCAGTGAGCACTGGAGTAACGCAAGTGAGCATTGGGGTAACGCCAGTGAGCACTGGAGTAACG
Source organism: Tepidisphaeraceae bacterium (assembly GCA_047600945.1). Taxonomy (GTDB): domain Bacteria; phylum Planctomycetota; class Phycisphaerae; order Tepidisphaerales; family Tepidisphaeraceae; genus JASGKC01. The sequence goes on from JASGKC010000001.1 coordinate 2,558,814, forward strand.
CGAGTGAGCATTGGGGTAACGCCAGTGAGCACTGGAATAACGCAAGTCGGCATTGGAGTAACGCACATTCAGAGCGGAGGAACGCAGGAGACGATCGGAGGAACGCCGCCTTGGCGGGGAACGCGGGCGCTTTCAGCATCGTTCGGGGCTTCGGGCGTTGCTTCGGACGCGGGCAGCGTTCCCGGCGCCGGCGCCAGCTCCGGTCCGGAGCCGGCAGGTGTTGCGTCGGGGTGGCCCGTAACGCCGCCGGCGCCGGACCGCGGGGTGAGCACGAAGCGTGAGCGGGCCGGGATTATTGCTCGCACGGGGCCGGTGGGCGGCGGCATCAAGTGCGGCGGGGCGTGGGCCGATCCCATCGGTATCATGCTTAAGTATCCCCCACCCAAGTCGAACCTCGAACGGCAACGCTGCTTCCGCGCCCGGCACCCCGGCTACAACAATCGATACCGGCGCCGCGGGATCACGCCGAACGGCGGCGCGTCCGAGGTCGTCGCCGCCACGCTTGCGGCCATGCCGGCGCAAGGCGAGCAAGGCGTTCCGACCATCATCGCACAGCCGCCGACGCCCGCCGAAGGTTGGCTGCCGTCGGGCTGCTGAGGCGGGCTTTCGAACGGTCCGCAAGTGCGAGGCGCTTGATGCACTCTTTCTGCTGAACGCGGCAGCGCCGCGTGCTCGCTGCGCGAGTCCATGGGCGGGACGTCCATGCCACGAATCGCTCTCGTGGTACACTCCTTGTGTTCGGGAATCTTCATGCCAAACGACCGTGTTGAAACCTCAGTCCATGAGCCTGCGAAGGCGAAACTGGACTACGCTGGTCCCGTTTTGGCGTCACAGTCTTCGGCCCGCGTGCTGTCGATGGTGCTCTGCTTTCTCATCGGAATTCCGACATGTGCGGTCGGCGTAGGGATTCTGCCGGCGGTCACTGGGATGGCCGACGGAGACCTGTGGCGTGGCCTTGCGTGCATCGGCGTCGGTGGAACCTTTTGCGGTATGGGCATGCGTATGAAGCGCTATCCGTCGACGTCTCGGGACGGCAATGAGGTGCCCAAATAACGGAGTGCGAATTGCGATCGCGGCTACGACAGCGACCCGCACCGGGAGGAGTTGGAGGACCGCGGGATCGAGACGTTCCTCGCCCGCCGCAACATCGGGCACGGCAGCGGCCTGGGCGTGCCGCGTTGGGCTGAGCTGGCCGCACGCGGCGCGTCGGCTGTGGGTGCGGTACGAGAGGCGGGCCGACCTCCACGAGGCGTTCGTGAAGCTCCGCTGCGGGATGATCTGCTGGTCGCTGCTCCACGAGGCGTTTGGTTAGAGCCTATTACTCAGGTGGCTCCGCAAAAACAGATTGCGGCGTGAGGCGCGTTCCGATCGCGATTCGCAGGCATCCCTGCGGTAGAATGGTCGCGACGGAACGGAACCCAACGCTGCATGACCCTTCTCGATCCCGCCACCATCGCTCGCGCCGAAGCGCTCGGGCTCTACGCGCGCACGATCGTCGAAGGCCCGACCTCGGGCGACAACCGCTCGCCATTCCACGGTTTCTCCGTCGAGTTCAGCCAGCACCGCCAGTACGTGCCGGGCGACGACCTGCGCCATCTGGACTGGAAAATCCTCGGCCGATCCGATCGCTACTTCGTCAAGCGCTATCAGCAGGAGACGAACTACGCGTGCCAGTTGCTCGTCGATTCTTCCGAGAGCATGGCCTACGGCGGGGGCGAGTCGAACAAGCTCGACTACGCGCGTCGGCTGGCCGCTTGTCTGGCGTACCTCGTGCTGAAGCAGCGCGACACCGCGTCGCTGCGCGTGTTCGATCAGACGATCACCGCCAGCCTGCCCAAGACCAGCAGCATCGCCGGCATCGGCCCGATCCTCGCGACCCTCGCACGCCTCGACGCGCGCGGTACCACCGCGATCCCGGCCACGCTCGAACGCATCGCCGGCGAGTCGGCGCGGCGCGGCATCGTCGTGCTCATCTCCGATCTGCTGGACGACGAAGAAGCGATCATCCGCGGCATCCAGCACCTCACGTTTGCGGGCCAGGAGGTGATCGTGCTGCACGTGATGCATCACGATGAACTGTCGTTCGACTTCACGCGGCCGATGCGCTTCGACGGACTTGAAATGCCTGAGCAACTCACGATCCGCCCGGCCGACATTCGGGTGACGTATCTCAACGAACTGAACGCTTTCCGCACGCGCGTGCGCGAAGGGTGCGAGCGGGCGAACTGTCATTACGTGCTGCTGGACACGGGCCGGCCCATGTCGGAAACGTTGTCGGCCTACCTGGCGTTCCGGGCGCGGGTGCGAAAGTGAGTGGGTTGCAGAGGCGATGTTCCTGAACCCGTTCCTACTCCTCGGCCTTGCCGGCGTCGCGCTGCCCATCGCGATCCACCTGCTCACGCGTCGGCCACCGAAGCCCGTCCGCTGGGCGGCGATGCGTTTTTTGAAAGTCGGCGTCGAACGTCACCGCAAGCGTCTGCGTACTGAAGACCTTCTTCTTCTTCTTCTTCGCTGTGCGATCGTCGTACTGCTGGCCCTGGCGCTGCGCGGCCCGCCTTGCACAGCGGCGCCGCGCTGAACGGTGCCGCGACGAATGTGCGCCTGCTGCTGGACGACTCGCTGTCGATGGCCCAGTCGGACGGCGTCGACTCGCGACTCGACGTCGCGAAACGCAGCGCCAAACGGTTGGTCGACGCGCTGCCGGTCGGCTCGCGTGTGGCCGTATGGCGAACATCGGCCGAAGCGGCGTCTGCGATCATCGCCAAGCCGACGGGCGACCTTGTCTCGGTGAAGGAGGCGATTGATTCCGTTCACGTGACTGATCGCCGATCGAATATCCAGGCCGCGCTTGTGCACGTTGCGGACTCTATTGAAGCGAATGCATCAGCAACCATGCTCGCCTACACCGATGGTCAGCGCCAGTCGATCGGCGACGTCGACGCGCTGGTCGAAGAACTGCGCCGGCGTCGTAACAAGGTCGATGCGACCTTCGTGATCACGTCACATTCGCCGGCGAGCAATCTCGCGTTGACCGACCTGCACGTGGCCGACGGAATTGTGCTCGTCGATCGGCCGACGCGGTTTGTCGCCACGATCACCAACGCTGGCACAGTCTCCGTGAACGACGCCCGCGTGTCGCTGCGCACGTTCGGTCCGACAGCCAAGCTTGATCAGGCCGCCGATGTGCCGATCGTCGATCAGCAGACCATCGATCGACTTGAACCGGGTCAATCCCGCTCCGTCACACTCGTGGCTCGGTTACAGGAGGCCGGCAGCAGCGTTGTTCAGGCCTCCCTTCAGCCGGATCGGCTGCCCAATGACGACGCGCGATGCTTGCTCGTCACTGCGCGAAATCGGCTCGGCGTGCTCATCGTCGATGGCGACATTGTCGATCGGGGACCACAAGCCGATTCGTTCTTCCTACAGCGGGCGCTGGTGCCGAGCGTCGGCCTGCTCGATGCGCGCGGGCCGATCGACCTGAAGGTCGTGTCGCCGACGTCGTTCGAGTCGACTTCACTGGATGAGACGCAGTTCGTGGTGCTCGTGAACGTGCCCGACCTGACGCCGGGCGCTGCTCAGCGACTTCGCCGCTTCGTCGACAGTGGCGGGGGCTTGATTGTTTTCGCGGGCGAGCAGGTTCAGCGGGATTTCTACAACACGACGCTCGCACTACAGTACGACCTGCTGCCAGTGTTGCTGGGCGATGTTCGCACGGCACCCGACGGGGCCGCCTTTCGATTCGATCTCCGCGCGATCGATCATCCGGTTTCCCGGTTGTGGGCCGATGCTTCGGCAGGGCGGCTCGATTCCGTGGAGATTCGTCGTCGCGTGCTGCTCGCATTACGTGATGGAGCGCGTGTGATGCTGCGTTACGGCGACGGCACGCCGGCCGTTGTCGACGCGTATCGCGGGCGGGGCTACGTCTGTGTCGTGTCGACCAGCGCCGACACAAGTTGGACCGATCTGCCTGTGAAGCCTGCGATCTTCGTGCCGCTGGTCTATCGGTCCATCGGTCAAGCGCTTGTTCGACACGATGAGACCACCAACGGCATGGCCGGCACGCGGGTGTCGATCGATCTCCCTGAAGAGACGCGAACCGGCGCGGCAGTTGCGATCGCCGGACCGCACTTCGGAACGGCGCGGCCAGGCCTCGACGCCGAACCTGTGGCCGAGCAGATCGCAGGCCGGCCCGGGGTGCGGTGGGACCGCACCGATCATGCCGGCGTCTACGACGCATCTGTCGATGGGAAGCCAGCGTCGCGGTTCGCACTGACGCCCGATTCACGTGAATCCGATGCGACACCAATGTCGGGCGACGCGCGACGGCGGATCGAGTCGGTCGCGCGCGTTGTCGACAGCGACGGGACATTGGCATCGGCGTCGAGTTCGTCGGCATCGGCCGAGTGGTCGTTGCCGCTGCTGACAGTGCTGCTCGTCTTGACAGTCGTTGAGATGATTCTGGCTCAACGGTTCGGACGACCTAAATGACGCAGTGGCTGTTGCGAATCCTCGGCTACGACGCCGCCGGCGCGACGCGTATCACGCGGGCGAGTGTCCACGCGCAGGGCCTGCCCGTCTGGCTGGTGATCGTACTGGCGCTCGTGCTCGGCGTGCTCGCGTGGGTGTGGTATCGGCGCGAGTCCGCCGTCAATTCGCGTCGCCGGACGCTGCTGACGATCTTGCGCCTGATAGGTATTGGGCTGTTGTTGGTGGTGATCGCGCAGCCGGTCTTGCGTCTCGAACTGCTGGGGCAGACGAAGCGAGCGCTGCTCGTGCTGGTCGATGTGAGCGGAAGCATGGCCGTCAAGGACGTGCGCACGGAACCGGCCGACATCGATCGGCTGTCGGTTGTCGTCGACCGCTCGACGACGCAGCCCGTTTCGATGTCGCGCCTTGACCTCGTGAAAGAGGCGCTCGTCGGTCGCCGAGTCGATCTCATCGACAAACTTGCCCAGTCGAGTGAAGTGCAGGTGGTCGCGTTCGATCGGACTATACGATCGCTCGACATTTCATCGATTCCGTCGCTCGCCGCCGGCAGCGGAGGGACGGCGCTCGGCGACATCCTGAGGCAAGCCGCCAGCGAAGGCTCGGGCCGACCTGCGACGGGTGTGCTGCTCGTCAGCGATGGCCAGTCGAATGCCGGCGCCGATGCACTGGCGGCCGCGCAGCAGGCGGGCGCGCCGGCCTGCCGGTTTTCGCGTGGGGCGTCGGCGTGACGAACCCGGCCGACGTGAGCGTCATCTCGATGGACGTGCCCCCCATCGCGTTCAAGGACGATGCGGTCAGCGTGCCAATCATGCTCCGCGCGGTCGGCGTGAAAGGGCAGCACGCGACGCTTACCGCGAAACTCGGCGACGAGGTCGTTGCTCGTCGGGAGATCGCCTTCGACGCGGATGGCCCGCGCACCGAAACCATCCAGTTTACGCCGAAGGCCGACGGCGATCGAACGCTGACAGTTCGTGTATCGCCTCTGGCGAGTGAAGCCGTTTTGCAGAACAACGAACGCGCGGAACCGTTGAGCGTGCTGTCCCGGAAGATTCGGGTGCTGCTGGTGGATCGTCAGCCGCGTTTCGATTTCAAATTCCTGCAGGCGGCGCTCCTTCGCGACCGGCGCGTGGAGTTGAAATGCGTCCTACTTGAAGGCGATCCCGAGATCGCACGAGCGGAGCAGACCGCGTATCTGCCGGCGTTCCCGGCGACGCTGAAGGCGTTGGCCGAGTACGACTTGGTGGTCCTCGGCGATGTGGGACCGAGCGATTTGCCGAGCGACGCGCCGAAGTCATTGCACGATTTTATCAGCCAACTCGGCGGCGGGTTCGCGTGTGTCGCAGGTGCAGCACGCGGGCCTGCGGCGTGGAATGCGACGCCGCTGGCGAACGCGTTGCCGGTGCAGGCCACGAACGTCACCGCGCCGGCAGTCGCATCGGCGGCGAGCGCACTCGATCGCACATCAGCGGGATCGGCGTCGGGCCTGCTCGACCTGAGCGCCGACGCGGCCGACGACGCTCTGCTATGGAAGGGCTTGCCAGGGGTATGGTGGGTCGCGCCGTCCGTCCGCGCGAAGCCCGCGGCGCAGGTGCTCGTGCAGTCGCGGACGACGGACGGGACAAGCTCCCGGCCGGTCATCGTCCTTCAACAGTACGGACTCGGCCAGTCGCTTTACATCGGCACGGACGAACTCTGGCGCTGGCGGCGGAACGTCGGGGATCGCTATTACGCGCGGCTGTGGGGCCAGTTCGTGCAGCGCCTCGCGCTGGCGCATCTGCTCGGGCAGAACAAACGCACGCAAATCGCAGTCGATGGCCGAACGTTCGAGCCGGGTGCGACGGTAGTCGTGCATGCGCGATTGTTCGATGCGGATATCCACCCAATCGTGCGGCCGAGCGTGCGGGCTGAAGCAACGGACGGCAACGGCGTATCCCAGCAGATCACGCTCTGGCAGGTGCCCGACCAGCCGGGCGCGTATCGAGGCGAATTCGTGCCGAGTGCGGTGGGGCACTACTCGATCCACATGCTCGATACCGACGAGCCCGGCCAAGCCACTTTGGACGTCGTCGATCCCTCCCGCGAACTGACCGACATCGCGCTGAACGAATCCCTCCTTCAGCAGATCGTCAACCTCAGCGGCGGCGCCTTCGTCCGTGAGGAGGATCTCGCGAAACTGCCCGGGATGATCGAGTCGAAGCGGACGCCGGTTCGTGCCACGGTCGAATTGCAGTTGTGGTCGTCGCCGGGTGTGTTCCTTACGTTGCTCCTGCTGATGTGTCTGGAATGGCTGCTGCGTCGCTGGTGGCAACTGAAGTGAGGAATGTGCTGCGCGGGTGCGTGTCGAATGGATAGAGTGATGCGGGCATGAGTGCCGGGTCAGTCGACAATCTCGCCGGTGCGCGGTCGCTCATCGAGCGCGTGGCGTGGATTCGTCGCAAGCATGCGCTCGTCCAGATCGCCCTGGGCGGCTCGACAATGCTCCTGGCAACGCTCGTGGGCCTTGGCGTGTCGATGTGGCTTGACGCAGCGCAACACCTGTCGTTCGCGGCACGAGGCACACTCCTGTTCGTCCTCCTGATCGCGCTGGCGCTCCTTGCGTGGCGCTTCATCATCGTCGGCCTGTGGCGAACGCCCGACCTCGAACAAGCGGCGTTGTGGGTCGAGCGGTCGATGCCCGAAGCGGGCAGTCGCCTTATCTCGGCCGTGCAGTTTGCGCGGGGCGGCTCGGGTCACGCGTCGCCGGCCATGGTGCGGGCGCTGATCGACGAGGCGGAGGAACTCGTTGCCGATCGCGACCTCAGCAGCGTCGTTCGCAGCGATGCCGTTGTCGCAACCTTCTGCTCGGCATTTGCGCTGCTGGTGCTTGGCGTTGGCGTGCTCGGCTACCTCGGTCCGTACGGCGAGGCGCTGCTGAAACGCGCCGTTCTCGTCCCCGGCGTCGAGTTGCCGACCAACACGTCGATCGAATGGCTGAACGCGTCGCCTCTGCGCGTGGCGCGCGGTGAGGATTTGTCGCTTCAACTGCGCGCCGCGGCGCGATTCCGGAATCGGGTTCACTCGATCTGCGGACGGCTTCCGGTACGACGTCTCACATCGAACTGAAGCGTCAGAACGAGGATCGCTTCGATATCACGCTGCGCCGGATGACAGAACCGATGCACTTAGTCGTCACACTGAACGACGCAATCGCTGGTCCATTTGAGGTAGAGGTAGTCGATCGGCCGATCCTGCGGTCGGCCGCGTTCACGGTGGTGCTGCCCGCGTACACGCGACTGGGCCAGGTGGTGAAGCAGCCGAGCGATCTCACGCTTCTGGCGGGCAGTCGAATCGGCGCTGCCGGCAATGCCTCCAAGCCCGTCGGGCATCAGGGGTGTTTTTTGGAATTCACGACGAAGTCGGGCGATGTGCGCGTCCCGCTCGCGCGTGACGCGGCCGATCCATTTAAACTGGCCCTGGCGAACAACGTGGCTGTGCCCGCCGATGCGACCGGTGTGTCTATTCATCTGGTGGACGAGAACGGCTTCGAATCGCAAGGCGATGCGACGTACCCGATCAGCATCCGGCCCGACACCGCACCAACCATCACCATCGCCCGGCCGAGCCGGAAACAGTTCATGCTCACGGCTTGGGCGAAGCTGCCCATCGAGTTCGAAGCGGCCGACGACATCGGCTTGGACGGCATTCGTCTCAGTTACTTCGTTCGTAAGCAGTCCGGCATGGAGATTCGAGGCGGCACGGGGCTTGCGCAAACCGTCTACGCGACGCCTGATTTCAATGGCAAGTCCGATGTGTCGATCGCTCCGAAGGTCGACGTCGATTGGGGCGACGGGCCGGCGGTTCAAGGGTTCCCGCGCGACAACTTCTCGGTCCGATGGACGGGTGTGCTGCTTGTTCCGCAGTCCGGAAGCTATCGTTTCCGATCTGAAGCCGATGATCGCCTGCGCCTCACACTGGGCGATCGCGTGCTGCTCGACAGCTTCATCGCCGACGACAAGCGCGACGAAGACAGCAAGTCGACGGTGCTCGAAGCAGGTCCGATTCCTGTCAAGATCGAATTCCGTGAGATCGCCGGCCAAGCCCGTGTGAGGCTGCTCTGGCGGAACGACGACACACACGGTTGGGAGCCAGTGCCGGCGAAGTATCTCTACCCAGACGACGCGTCATACACGGCGGCCGAAGGTGCGGCGCGACAGACGGTTTCGATCTGGACGACACCCGCAGAGCCCACGCGGCGTGCTTCGCTGCGCTATACATGGGATATCGAGTTCGATCAACGTCGCACCCGGCGACATCGTCGAGTGGCGACTGGAGGCCGTGGACGCGAACAACGTGATTGGCCCCGGTGTCGGCCGCAGTGAGTCGTTCACGCTCCGCATCGGCACGCCCGATGAGGTGCGGGCCGCGGCGCTACAGAAGCTGGGTGAATTCATGGGACAGATCGACGATGTCGAACAAAAACAGGATGACCTGGCGAACGACGTGGGTAAGCTGATGGACGGCCCGACGAAATGACGACCCGAGTGGAGTGTGATGACTCGATCCCGAATCATTCTCAATGCAGTGACGGTGGGACTCTTCGCAAGCGCAATCGCGCCGATCGCCAGAGCGCAAGTCGTTGACAGCCTGCACGACGGCCAAGCGCAGTCAAGAGCAGATTCGCCAGCAGACCGACGCCATCGCGCAGCAACTGGCCGACGTGCTGGACGATCTGGCGTTGTCCGGCCTGACGGAAGCTGGCGACGATCACGCGCTATCTGACATTCGTGGCATGCTGTCGTCGCTGTCGCAGAAGGAGATGAGCGATGCGATTCGCCTGTTGCAGCAGGCCCGGGCACGACCTGCCGGCCAGGCCGGGCAGGATGTGCAGGCTGCCCACGCGAAACAGCTCGATGCGATCGCCACGCTGCGCCAGATGCTGACGACGTATCGTCAGAAGCAATCGATCGACCGCCTCGCACAGGACGTGGCCCGATTGGCTCAGCGACAGGCGGCAATGACCAAGAAGCTTGAAGGCTCGGCCAAGCGCCAGCAGCAGCGGGGGATGGAACCGGTCGATGCTCGGCTGTTGAAGAACGAGATCGAACAGCAGAAACAGACCGCCGTCGAGGTGCAGCGTGTGGCGGATGCGCTGGTCGCGCTGTCGAAGACGACGACCGATCCGGCCCAGCGTGAGGCGAGTGAGAAGGCCCAGACGCTGCTCAACACGCAGCAGCTTCCGCGCGAGACGGCCGATGTCACCAATCGACTTCAGGCAGGTCAGCCGGCGCTGGCGCGCGAGGCGAGCGCCAAGGCCGCCGAGGATCTCAGCCGCGCTGGCCGAGGTGATGCGTCCGAAAACAGCCCCGCCCGCCGAGACCGCGCACGCGGCCGAGCGACTGAATGACCTGATCGATCAGCAGAAGTCGCTTAGCGATCAAACGAAGATCGCGGAAGTCGATCAGGCGAAGGCGATGTCCGATGCGCAGCGTCAACTCGCGAACCGAGCCGAAGACTTGCAGAAGCTAATGTCGACGGACGCGGCCGCCGCCAAGACGGTCGAGGCGGCTCGAAAAGACATGGCCGAGGCCGCACGTCGGATGGAGGATGGGCACACGAAGGCGGCCCAGCAACTTCAGAAGCGGGCGCTCGACGGATTGAAGACCGCGCAGTCCCAACTGTCGACCGAGCGGCCCCAGCAAACGACGGCCGAGAAAGCGCGCGACCTGTTGCGGCAAACGGAGCAGGCCCAGGCGAGTCTGCGGCAAGCCCAGCAGGCAACTGGCGACCCTCAGCGTGCCGCACTGGACCAGGTGGCCAACAAGGCAAGCAAACTCGCGAAAGACGCTGCAACGGCTGTGCCCCCCGCCGAGCCAGCGTTGAGCGAAGCTGCAAAAGCACTCGATCCGGCGCAGCGCGATTCATCTGCCGCGCAGGCGGCGCTCGATCGGGCGAAGTCCACGCTGAAGGAGCAGGTCGCGCAGGCGGAGCAAGCGGAGCGTCAGGCTGAAGCACTTCAGCGAGCCCGCGAACACTTGGCCGAAGCGATGACGCAGCAGGCTGCCGCGGCGCAGGCGACGCGCGATGTCGCCGCACAGCCCGAGTCGCAGGCGGCAAAGGAACGCGCCCAGTCGGCGCAGAAGCGGGCGCGATCGGAAGCACAGGCGGCCGCCGAAGCGATGCCCGATCCAACCGCCGGCAAGCCCGACGATCCGACAGGCGGCGCCAAGGAATCCGCCACGAGCGCGGCCGATGCGATGAATCTCGCGCAAGAGCATCGACAAAGACCAACCCGAGCAAGCCGCTTCAAAGCAGCAGGAAGCGACGTCGAAACTCGTCGACGCGATGCAGAAACTCGACCAGCGTCTCGCGGAGTTGAGTCAGAAGACGGGTCAGCCCGACACCGACACCGCCTCGGCCGCCGATCGACTGGCCAAGGTGTTGCAGGGCGCCGACCAGCAGGCGGCCGAAGCGCAGAAGCGCATGAACGAATCGGGCGATCCGTCGCAGACTGCGGCGTCGCTCGCGTCGGCGGCGCAGACGCTGGCCGGCGCGATGGGCGATGCGGTCGAATCCGCGCAGGAACCGGCCGGATCATCGGGCGATCCGATCGCGGATGCGACGCAGCAGGCGATGCAATCGCTTCAGCAGGCATCGTCCGCCGCGCGGGCGAGCGACGGGCGCGGCGCGCAGGCCTCGACGCAGGCAGCGAGGGAGGCCATCGCTTCGGCGCAGCAGGCGCTGCAACAGGCGATGGCGTCGTCGAAGTCGTCTCCCTCACAGGGCAAGCCGGGGCGGGCCGACCGGGCGATGCCGGGCCCGACCCAAGGCGATCCGAGCGACGGTCTTCGCGCCGCCGACGCAGCGGCTGGCCCACACCGCGCGGTCGACGGTCCGGCGTCGACGGCCGCGCTGCCACCGCGTGATCGCGACGCCCTGCGCCAGAGTCGCAGCGACGCCTACTCGCCCGATTACGCCGACGCGATCGAACAGTATCTGCGGAGCCTCGCCACAGGCGACGAGGCCGCGCCGGCGGAGAAGCGATGATCCGACGAACGATCGTTGCCGTGCTCGCGCTGTCCGTCGGCGTGACGTCGCTTCCGGTGAGTCGTGCAGAAGAACCGACGCAGCAGGTTGAGGTGCGCGTCGACGACGCGACAGCTGACACCATCGAGGCGGCGCTGCGTTACCTGGCGGCGCGACAGCGCGACGACGGATCGTGGAGCACGACGAACGACGATCACGTGGTCGCGCTTACAGCATACGCGGTGCACGCGTTCCTGGCGGCCGGCCACGTGCCGGGCAGGGGTCCCCACGCGAAGACGCTCGATCGGGCGGTCGATTACCTCCTGTCGAGCCAGCGGGAGAGCGGCTACCTCGCCGCAGCGCGCGGGCAGTCGAATATGTACGGCCATGGCATCGCGACGATCGTCCTTGGCGAGTTGTACGGCCAGACGCAGGACGAGCGCGTCCGGCCGGTGCTGAAGAAGGCGGTCGACTGCATCATCGGCGCAGAACGGTGAAGGCGGCTGGCGTTACAACCCGCAGCCGGCCGACGCGGATATTTCGGTCACGGTCCTGCAAGTGGTGGCGCTGCGCGTGGCGAGCAACTCGGGAATTGCGGTGCCACAGAAGGTGATGGACGGGGCGGTGAAGTACGTCCGTTCGTGCTACAGCGAGCGGGGCGGCGGATTCACCTATCAAGGTCATGGCAACGACGTCGGCTTCGCACGGACGGCGGCAGCGACGTACTCGTTGCAAGTCTGCGGACTCTACGACGATGCGCTGGTCAATGCCGGCATGAAATTCATGGATGCGCGGTTCGATCGCGATGAAAACCACTGGACCTACGGCAACTTCTACGCCGCCCCGGCCCACTACATGCGTGGCGGGAAGGACTGGTCGGACTGGTACCGACGCGTAAACGCCCGGCTGATGCGGGTCGTGAAGCGGGACATCGACCAAGCCCACTGGGACCCGACCGACCCCGGTGCCCAGCAGGCCGGTGCCATCTACGCGACGAGCGTTTACGTGTCGATTCTGGCTCTTCCTTACGGTTCGCTGCCGATCTATCAGCGATAGTTGCCCAAATTCCGAAAATGCAATTGATATCAGGGAAAGTACTGTCGTAGATTCATCTTGTTTAGTGGATCATTTGGTCTGTAGATAATGAATTCTAGCGCAGTTATCGCTAAGCTCTGTGCTCGACGTGGTGTTAAGCGGTTCAGCGGAGGACGGGTGGTGTCTGAGTTGTGATTTTGTGTGCGATGTAATTTGTTGTGTATTTCGTTCGGTCGGGCCCATGGAAGCTCGGTCGAGCGGGTAGAGATGTGGAGGCAGGTATGAGTCGTTTGAGTGGTGCCGTGAAGTGGTTCGACGCCAAGAAGGGCTTCGGTTTCATCGTCGGGCCGGAAGGTCAGGATGTTTTCGTTCACTTCTCCAGCATCGAAGGGGATGGGTTTCGCACGCTGAAGGATGGCGAGCCTGTTGAGTACGAGATGATCAAGGGCGACAAGGGCATGCACGCCAAAGCCGTCAAGCGGCTGCGCGTGAAGGCTACCGAAACGCCGTCGGTGGCGAAGGTCTGAGCGCCTGCCCGTCGCACTGCGCCGGTCCCCGAACTCCTGTCTCGGGGGCCGATCCTGTTGAACGTAATTCCTTGCTGCCGTTGCCTGATCGGCCGGCCCCGTCTACGTTGCGCGGCCCATGCCTCCCTGGCTGACCGGACTGCTCATCGGCTTCACTGCCTGCCTGCTGCTTGCGGGCGGACTGGCGGTCTGGGCGTATCAACGGTTCGTGGTGTTGCGCGAACGCGCCCGCCGGGCCGAACGCCTGGCGGAGCTTGGCACGCTCACGGGTGGGTTGGCTCACGAGATCAAGAATCCGCTCAGCACGATCCAACTTAACCTGCAACTGCTCGAAGAGGATTTGCCGGGCGAGTCCGTCGTCGGGGCGCGCGTGATTAATCGCCTGCGCACCGTGCGCAGCGAGGCCTCCCGCCTGCGCGAAACACTCGATGATTTCCTGCGTTACGCCGGCAAGATGGAACTGGAACGCGAGCCGACCGACCTGAATCGGCTCATCGACGAGATCGGCGACTTCTTCCATCCGCAGGCGGCCGTGCATGGCGTGAAACTGCGCATCGACCTGGCGCCCAAGCCGATCGTCGCCAATGTCGATCCGAAGTTCGTCAAGCAGGCGGTCCTGAACCTGATGCTCAACGCGACGCAGGCCATGAGTGGCCCCGACCGCGCCGGCGGCGAACTCATCATCCAGACGCGGCAACTCGACGGCCACGCGTTCATTGATGTCACCGACACCGGCCCCGGGATCGACGCCGAGCGCTTGCCGAAGATCTTTGAAGCCTACTTCACCACGAAGAAGGGCGGCACCGGCCTGGGCCTGCCGATGACGCGCCGCATCGCCGAAGAGCATGGCGGCCACGTCAGCGTCGCCAGCGAAGTCGGTCGCGGCACGAAGTTCACACTGAAGTTCCCTGTCGGCAACATCGCCTGAAGTGCACCGTGTCGAACGACCCGCATCAACTCGCCGCGCTGGTGAAGCAGAAAGCCCGAGCGGTCGGTTTCGACCTCGTCGGCATCTGCTCGGCCGAGCCGTCGAAGCACTCGACGTTCGTCCGGCAATGGCTCGACGACGGCCGGGCCGGCGCGATGCACTACCTGCACGAACGTTTCGACGAGCGCACGAACCCGGCCTCATTCCTGTCCGGCGCGCGCAGCGTCATTTGCGTGGCCATGAACTACCACGTGCCGCTGAACAAACCTGAGCACAATGCGCCAGTCAAAGTCGCTCGCTACGCTTTGGGCGTCGACTATCACGAACACGTGAAGCCTCGGCTCTACGACATTGCGGACTGGCTCCGCGAAACGGTGCCCGGGGCAGCCACGAAGTGCGGCGTCGACACGGTGCCGCTGCTCGAACGCGAACTCGCCGCGCGGGCTGGCATCGGCTGGGTGGGGAAAAACACATGCGTGATTCATCCGTTCCAGGGAAGCTGGTTCCTGCTGGCGGAGATTGTCACGACAGTCGATCTCGCGGCGGACGAGCCGATGCGCGATCGGTGCGGCACCTGCACGCGCTGCATCGACGCCTGTCCGACCGGCGCGATTGATAAGCCGTATCAAATCGACGCGAAACGCTGCATCAGTTACCTGACGATCGAGAACCCGAATCCGATCGAGCCGGACTTGGCTGACAAGTTCAGCGGCTGGGTGTACGGCTGCGACATTTGCCAGGAGGTCTGCCCGTACAACCGTGCGCCGCCGGTCGCGGTGCTGGAAGAACTTCAGCCGAAGCTGCCTTCGGGAACCTTCGATGGCCAGCGCGTGTTGGATTGGTCGCAGGAGGACTACTGGCAAGCCACGCGCCGGACGGCCATGCGTCGCGTGAAGCTGCCGCAATTCAAGCGAAATGCGCAACTCGCGCTGCGGACTGGCAGTTGAGACGTGCGGTTCGCGCATTCGCTACAGCCGGCGTAACCGACGTTTCGCCGGCGCGTGTGTCTGGTAGAAGGGCAACTCCTTGCGTCGGCCGGTCGATAGATTCGGCCGATGAGTTGATGTTGTCGTGAAGGAAGGTGATGGCGTGATCAGTGGGCTCGGACGTCTTGCTCTTCTCGGTGCGATCGGATGTGCGACTTCGTTCACCCGGGCCGATGCGCCGGCGGTCGAACGTCGCGAGGTCCCGCAGGTGATGGGGCCGGTCGCGCCGGTCACGCAGCCGCTCGTTCGGCCGATCCTCGGCGACGCCGGTGCCGAAATGCGCCGCTCCGACGGCACGGTCGACATCGAAGGCACGCTCATCCGCCTCGGCGAGATGGGTTGCAACACGTACTTCTATCAAATCTGGCAGGGCGATCGCGATTGGGAGCAGTTGCCGGAGTTCGCTCGCAAGGCGGCCGCACGGAACATCCAGGTGTGGGTCTACCTGATCCCCTGGAGCGAAGGCAAACCACGCAAGAAGAACGGGCGCGACTCCGAGCCGTTCCGCCAGGACTTCGTCACGTGGGGCCGCGAGATCGCGAAGTTGTCGCGGCAGTACCCGAACATCGTCGGCTGGACCATCGACGACTTCTACAACGACGCCGGCCCGCTCGAATACGAGCGCTTCACGCCCGACCTCGTCCGCCGCATGACCGATGCGGCCAAGCAGGTGAACCCGCGTCTTCAGTTCTGGCCCGTTCTCTACACGAACATGGACTGGCCCGACTTCACCGCGCGCTATGCGTCGCTCGTGGACGGCGTGGTCGTCTGCTACCCGCACAGCGAGCCCGAAGTGAACGACCTGCTCGGATACCTGCGCGGCGACGCCCGCGGCGCCGGTGTGATGTATCTCGCCGGCGGCGACACGCGCCAAGACGAGCCGGCCGAGTTCTTCGCACTGCTCGGCGACAATGTCGCCCGCGAAGGGCGCGAGATTCGCTTCTACTTCGACGCGCAACTCACGACGAAGGACCCGAATCCGCACACGATGGAGCTTCGCCTCAATGGCAACCTGATCTGGTCGAAGGAAATCACCACGCAGAGCTACGATCACCGCATTCGCGTGTCGTTGCCGTCGAAGCTCAAGCCGCGGGACGAGCTGCGCTTCCGGCTCGTCAGTCCCGATGCGTGGAAACGCGAACTGTACATCGTGCGCATCAGCGACATTGCAGTCGTCAATGCCGGCGAGAATCGGCTACCCGACCTGAATTGGAAAGACTTCGACGCGCCCGGCGTCGATGCGGTGCGCCTGCGTGCCACGAAGGAGAGCAAGCTGAATCTACCGATGATCCTCATGCCGGCCGGCCTGCCGTATCAGCACGAGAAGCGGTACCAAGAAGACCCGTCGCCGCAGAACATCCGCGAGAAGCTGGAACTGTGCTCGATGCTGATCCGCGACGGCCGGGCCCAGGGTATGGTCACGTGGTACGCACCCAAGGAGAAAAAGCTGAGCGCGTACCGCGAGATGATGAACGACGTCTACACGCAGACGGCGAAGGCGCTGCGCGAGCGGCGGAATTAGGCCACGAATCTCACGAATCGACACGAATGGAAGTTGTCGAATGCTAAGCTAACGCTCGATGTTTCTTACCCTCTCCCGGTACGCCGGGAGAGGGCAGGGGTGAGGGCCGTTTGGAGTGACGTGAGTTGAGGTTTTTGACCCGCCCGCGCGATGTGCCGCAGCGAGCGGCTCACCAACGACTCGGGTTAACCGGCGTGCTTGATCCATTCGTGCCCATTCGTGAAATTCGTGGCTTCAATTCCCTCTGACCAAACAAGAACCCCGCTCGACCGAGATCGAGCGGGGTTTGGATTTTGAAGATCGGGCTGAGCGATCTGATCAGTAGCGATCGCGCGAGCCACGGTCGCCGCGTTCGCCACGACCACCGCCGCCGCCGAAGCCACGACCGCCGCCGCCACCGCCGCCGTAGCCGCCGCGGCCACCACCACTGCCGCCGCCACCGCCGTAGCCGCCACGGCCACCGCCGCCGCCACCGCCGAAGCTGCGGCCACCGCCACCGCCGCCTTCTTCGCGCGGCCGGGCTTCGTTGACGGTCAGGGCTCGGCCGCCCATTTCCTTGCCGTTGAGCGCCGCGATCGCAGCCGCGGCCGCGTCGTCGGTGTCCATCTCGACGAAGCCGAAGCCCTTGCTTCGACCGGTGTCACGGTCCGAGATGACCTGCGCCGATGTCACGTTGCCGTGCGCACCGAACATGTCCTGAAGTTCCGAACTGTCGACCGAGTACGGCAGATTGCCGACGTACAGACGCTTACCCATTGCGGGTCTCCACAAGCACAAGCGGCCCACCTTGCGACTTCGGTTCTTTCAGGGCCAGATGCGAAAGAGGTCGTGACTCTCGACCGACGCGGGAGGGGACGAACCAGAAGGAATCCAACGCAAGCACCATGCTGCGAACTGTTCCGAAGGCCAACCAGCGACCCGCCACCGTTGCGCTCAGGATCATGCCTACCCCTGCATCGGGTGGCAAGATGAATTGTGTCGGTTTTTTCGATCAGGGACGTCAGTCGCGTCCTTCGTGACTGTGATGAACTTCGCGAACTATTCTTCGTCTGATGATTAGTGGCACCCCGAGAGCATCCGAACGGCTGGGGCTTAACTGGTGCCGACAAGCGATGGAGGCATTCCCATGCTGAAGGTGAAACACCTTTTCGATGCCGCCGAGCACGATGACGGCGGTCGCCTGTGGGTGGAGAGTGTCGGCCTGACGAAGGACCTGGTCGAGTGGTGCTCGGTCGACCACCTCCTCTGCAATGCCGCTCCGCCCCGAAAACTGGCCAACTGGTATGAGAAGCACCCCGAAAGCTACGACCAGTTCCGGTCGCAGTACCACGATTTCCTGGAAGGGTCACCCTATCTTGCGGCACTGGAAGAGCTCGCGACGAGCGCCATCAGCGAGAACTTTACGCTGCTGCACGCTGGCGACGACCGTGAAGCGAACACCGCGACAGCCCTCGCGGAATTTTTGGTCGAAAAACAGGGGTGGGCAAAGAGCAAGTGACGCTCGGATTGTTCAACACCTTGTGAATCTTCACCAACCGCGCGGGGTGACGACTTAAGTCGTTACCCCGTTGTCGTTACAGTGGCGCGAATGCACACGGAGGGCACTCCACAAACTGATGACTCGTCGGACGAACTGCTGAAGGGACTCACGGACGAGCAGCGCGCCGCCGTCAAACACGTCAACGGGCCGCTTCTGGTGATTGCCGGCGCGGGTTCGGGCAAGACGCGGGTATTGACACGTCGGGTCGCCTACCTGATCCGCCAGGGCGTAAAGCCCAGTTCCGTCCTCGCGATTACTTTCACAAATAAAGCCGCCGGTGAAATGAAGCACCGCGTGGCGGACGTCGTCGGCCGGAAGATGTGGGATTTCGGCCGTCTGGAACAACCGTCGCCGATGGTCTGCACGTTCCACTCGCTCTGCCTTCGCATTCTGAAGCACTACGCCGAGCGCGTCGGCCTCGCGCCGAACTTCCTCATCTACGACTCGGCCGACCAGAACAAGGTCATCAAGGAAGCGCTCAAGACGCTGGAGATCAGCAGCACGAATTTCAGCCCCGCGACCATTCACGGCCGGATCAGCAACGCCAAGAACCAGCTCGTCACCGCCGAAGACTTCGCTAAGAACGCCGGCGACTTCTTCGACAAGACCGTCGCCCGCGTCTACACGAAGTACCAGCAGATGCTCACCGAGGCGTCCGCGCTCGACTTCGACGACCTGCTCATCCGCGCCGTCTTCGCACTGCGCGATCACCCGGACATCTTGGCCGAGCTCCAGGACCGCTTTCAGTACATCCTCATCGACGAGTACCAGGACACCAATCGCGCCCAATACCTCCTCACGCACGCGCTGGCGACCAAGCACCGCAACATTTGCGTCGTCGGCGACCCCGACCAGAGCATCTACGCCTGGCGCGGCGCGGACTTGCGGAACATCCTCGACTTCGAGCGCGACTATCCGGAGGTCAACGTCGTCAAGCTTGAGCAGAATTACCGCTCGACGAAGAACATCCTGCACCTCGCGAGCAAGCTGATCGCGAAGAACATCCACCGCAAGGAACAAAACGCTCTGGACCGAAAACCCGCAGGGCGACAAGGCGAAAGTCCTGCTCTGCCAGGACGAGCACGACGAGTCGGAGCAGGTCGCCCAGCAGATTCGCGCCTGGCACGACGACGCCAAGCTCGACTGGAGCAAGATGGCGGTGTTCTACCGGATGAACTCGCTCAGCCGCGTCGTCGAGGACGGCCTGCGGAAGAACGGCATCCCGTACCAGATCGCCCGCGGCGTAGAATTCTACCAGCGCAAGGAAGTGAAGGACGTGATGGCCTACCTGCGGGCCATCGCGAACCCGAAGGACGAAGTGAGCCTGGAGCGCATCGTCAACACGCCGCCGCGCGCGATCAGCGACGGTACCGTCGATGCACTCAAGACGTGGGGCATCGTCAACGGCTTCGGCCTGTTCGACACGATGCAACGCGTCGAGAACGTGCCGTCGCTGCCCGACCGCGCGAAGAAGGCCGTCCGCAAGTTCGTCGATCAGTTCAACGGCTGGCGACGGTTGTCCGGCGCGATTCCATCGACGGTCGAAGGTTCGATGTTCGCGACCCTCTCGACCGACGTCAGCGCGGGCGTGCAGCCGCTGATGGAGAAGGTCGTCAAGGAGTCGGGCCTGGAGGCGATGTACCTGAAGATCGACACCGAGCGCGAAGAGCAGATCCCGAACATCAACGAACTCATCACCGGCGCGGCCGAGTTCGACGCGGGCAATCCGGAAGGCACGCTGAGCGAATACCTCGCCGCGATCGCGCTGGTAAGCGACGCCGACCACATGCAAGGCGCCGGCGGCGCCGTTACGCTGATGACGCTGCACGCGGCAAAGGGGCTGGAATTCCCGGCCGTCGCGATGGTGGGGTTGGAAGAAGGCATCCTGCCGCACGCGCAGGCGCGGAACAACATGGACGAGTTGGAAGAGGAACGACGGCTCGCGTTCGTGGGCATCACGCGGGCGCAGGAGCACCTGATGCTGACGGCCGCCAACTATCGCACCATTCGCGGACTGCGCGAGCGCACCGTCAAAAGTCCGTTCCTCAGCGAACTCCCCGAAGACGGCATCGACGTCGTCGATCGCAACTCGCTCGACTACAGCTTGTCACCGCGAGAAGTCGCCGTGGTGTCGGGCAGCGTGAACTCGGGCGCAGTCTCGAAGTTCAAGCGCGGGCAGACGGTTCGGCATCCGAGTTTTGGGTTGGGGACGATCGCCGAGCTGAGCGAGATGGGCAGCACGGGCACGCGCGCGATCGTGGAGTTCCGACGCTTCGGGCGAAAGACGCTGATCCTGGAATACGCGCGGCTGGAACCGGTGATGTGAGAAACGGCCGCTGATGAGACGCAGATGGAGAAAGAGAGCCGCCGATGGGCACCGATGAGCTGAACGCCAATCAACTCGGCAAGGGCCGGTTGACGCGCAGCATCGGTGCACATCGGTGTGATCGGTGGCTTTTTTGTTGTACCTGCGTCTTGTCCGCGTTTCATCCGCGGCGATGAAACTCAGCCGCGCAGTTCGCGTTCGGCGGCGATCCAGTGATCGAGTTCGCCGCCGGGACAGCCGGACTGCCACTTGAGGTAGGCGCAGCGGGCGATGTCGTCGTAGGACGGGGCGGACTTGGCAGCGGTCGCAGCGGAGCCGTTCGACTTCGCGGCCGAGGTGGCAACCGCTTTCGACGCACGTGGCACCGGCGACTTCTTCGGCGCGGTCTTGCTGACCGGAGCGGCTGGAGCGACGTCGGTCGCGATCGATTCGGACTTGGCGGGCTTACGTGGCATCGGACACTCCTTTGTGCTCTTTCCCTACCTTCGCCTCCTGGCGGCCCGTGACAGCACAACACGCCACGGAAAGGGTTCCACACCACGAGTTATCGACAAGCCTTCCCGAAAATCAACCCGCAAGGATCGACGTTCGCTGATGCACCTTGTCGCAGGTCACTTGGCGCTCGCCTTCAGCCATTCGAGCACTTCCACGTCGTGGCCTTCGGGTTTCACTTTCTCGAACACGTGGGCGACCTTGCCGTCCTTGCCCACGATGAACGTGGTGCGGTGCGCGCCCATGTACGACTTGCCCATCATCTGCTTCTCGCCCCAGACGCCGTACTGATCGCACACGGCGTGGTCTTCGTCGGCCAGCAACTCGAAGTTCAGATCGAACTTATCGCTGAAAGCCTTGACGTCCTTGACGGGGTCGGGGCTGATGCCGAAGACTGGCACGCCAAGTTTCTTGTAGCCCGCGATGGCGTCGCGGAAGCCGCAGGCTTCCTTCGTGCAGCCGGGCGTGTCGGCCTTGGGATAGAAGTAGATCACCACCGGCGACTTCCCGAAGTAGTCGGCCATGTCGAACGTCTTGCCGGACGCGCCGGGCAGCTTGAACTTCGGCGCAGCGGTTCCGACGGCGGGTGAATTTTCGGGCATGAAACGGTCTCCTTCGCGATGCAATAACCCGCGCGGAGTAAAGGATTGCTGCGAGCAGAAGTCAATCTGTCGTTGTGGGCGGAAGTCATTGCAGCGCGTCGACTGACGGGCTAACAATAGCCGAATGCGAATGGACTCCGCGCCGGCCGATGCCCCCAAGGAAGCTGCCCAGCCCGATCGGCCGTTCGTGCACCTGCACGTCCACACGCACTACTCGATGCTCGACGGCGCCTCCCGCGTGTCCGACCTTGTGAAACGCGCCAAGGAACTGAACCAACCCGCCTGCGCCATCACCGATCACGGCGTCATGTACGGCGCCATCGAGTTCTACAACGAATGCAAAAAGGTCGGCATCAAGCCGATCATCGGCGTCGAGGCGTACCTTGCCCCGACCGACCGTCGCGAGAAGGTGGTCGTCAATGGCGAAACCGCCTACCACCTGCTGCTGCTCGCCCAGAACCTCGAAGGATACCGCAATCTGATGAAGCTGGCCCGCATCAGTTTCATCGACGGCTTCTACTACAAGCCGCGCATCGACAAGGAAGTGCTCCGCGAGTTCAGCAAGGGACTCATCTGCACGTCGTCGTGCCTCGGTGGCGAGGTGGCGTCGGGGCTGATGAAGAAGTCGATGGCCTTCAGCAAGAAGGCGGCCGAGACCTATCTTGACATCTTCGGCCCCGATCGCTTCTTCATCGAAGTGCAGAAGCACATCAAGGAACAAGACGAGGTCAATCCCGAGCTTGAAGAACTCGCGACGAAGCTCGGTGTGGGGTTGGTCGGTACGAACGACGTCCACTTCCTGAAGAAGGACGACTACCACGCCCACAACTGCCTCTGCTGCATCAGCACGCAGAAGCTGGCCGACGATCCGACGCGCATGATTTATCCGACGGAGCTCTATCTGAAGAGCAACGACGAGATGCGCGTCGCGATGAAGGCGTTCCCGAACGCGTACGAGAACACGCTGCGTATCGCCGAGATGTGCAACCTGGAGCTGGACTTCAGCAAGCGCTACGCGCCGGTGTATCGGGTGCCGAAGGACAAGCTGCGCGACGACCTGCCGCTGCCGAGCGCGCCGACGCCGAAGGAACAACTGAAAGACGACGAGCGTTACCTGCGCGAACTCTGCGAGGTCGGCCTTGACTGGCGTTACGGCACGCGCGATGTCTCGAAAGAAATCCGCGCCCGTCTTGAGCACGAGCTGAAGATCATCTGCATGAAGCAGTTCTGCTCGTACTTCCTCATCGTGTGGGATTTCTGCAACTACGCCCGCGACAACGGAATCCCGGTCGGCGCGCGTGGTTCGGGCGTGGGCACGATGGTCGGCTACTTGCTAGGCCTGTGTAACGTCGATCCGCTGAAGTACACGCTGCTGTTCGAGCGTTTCATGGACCCGAGCCGTAACGAGATGCCCGATATCGATATCGACATCTGCCAGGACGGCCGGCAGAAGGTCATCGAGTACGTCCGCAAGAAGTATGGACACGTGGCGCAGATCGTCACGTTCGGCACGCTGGCCGCGAAGGCGGCCTGCAAGGACGTCGGCCGGGTGCTGGGCGTCGATCTGGCGCTCATCAACAAGCTGACCGGTCTCATCCCCGGCGTGCCGGGCATGACGATCGACAAGGCCCTTTCGCAAGTCAGTGAACTGCGTGAGTTGATCGATGGCGACCCGAAGCTTCAGAAGGTCATCGAAACCGCGAAGAAGCTCGAAGGCCTCTGCCGAAACGCCGGCGTGCACGCAGCCGGCGTGATCATCGCCGATCAACCGCTCGACGAACTCATCCCGCTCTGCCGCGACAAGGAAGGCAACGTCCTCACGCAGTACGAAGGCCCGGTCGCCGAGAAGTGCGGCCTGCTGAAGATGGACTTCCTGGGCCTGCGCACGCTGAGCGTCATCACGCGCGCCGTCGACCTGTGCAAAGCGTCGGGTCGCGTGCCGAAGGACTTCGACATCGAGAAGGTGAACATCGCCGACCAGAAGGTGTATCAGCTCTTCGCCAAGGGCGAGACCAAGGGCATCTTCCAGTTCGAATCGGGCGGCATGCAGGACCTGCTCATCAAGATGGTGCCAGACCGCCTGGAAGACCTGATCGCCGCCAACGCGCTCTATCGGCCCGGCCCGATGGAACTGATCCCGACCTACTGCGCCCGCAAGCATGGCCGCGAAGAAGTGCCCGGCGTCCACCCGATCATGGACGCCATCCTGGCCGAGACCTACGGCATCATGGTCTACCAGGAACAGGTCATGCAGATCTTCAACCAGCTCGGCGGCATCGAGCTGTCCAACGCGTACAAACTCATCAAGGCGATCAGCAAAAAGACCGTCGACGTCATCGCGAAGTTCAAGCCCGACTTCATCAAGGGCACGATGGAAAAGGGCGTCAGCCAAGCCAAGGCCGAGGAAATCTTCGAACTGATCCTGAAGTTCGGCGGCTACGGCTTCAACAAGTCGCATAGCACGCGCTACGCGTTCGTGGCGTTCCAGACCGCGTACCTGAAGCACTACCACCCGGTCGAATACATGGCCGCGCTGCTCACGTACGAAATGGGCACGACGGACAAGATCATCGAATACATCGACGAGACGCGGCGCATGAAGATCCGCGTGCTTCCGCCGGATGTGAACGAGTCCGGGCGCGATTTCACTCCCGTGTACGCGCGAGCGGATGAGAAGGGCGCCAAGAAGTCAGGAGCCAAATCCGCGAGCCGCAATCCGCAATCGGCAATACCGACAGTTCGCTTCGGTCTGGCGGCCGTGCGCGGTGTCGGCGAGAAGGCGGTGGAAGTCATCATCGCTGAGCGCGAGAAGGCCGGTCACTTCAAGAGTCTGTACGACTTCTGCGAGCGCGTCGACACGCGGGCCGTGCAGAAGAGCACGCTCGACGCGCTTATTAAGTGCGGTGCGATGGCGAGCGTCCACGCGAATCGCGCCTCACTCCTGCACGCACTCGACGGCGCATTCGAAAGCGCCCATCGCGCTCAGCTAGACAAAGCATCCGGCCAAAACATGCTCTTCGGTGGACCTGCCGTGGCGTCGGGTTCGGCTGACGCCGACAAAGCCGAAGTCCCCATGCCCAACGTTCCGGAGTTCACGCGCCCGAGCTCCTTCAGATGGAGAAGGAACTGGTCGGCTTTTACGTGAGCAGTCATCCGCTCACCGAACGCCAGGCCGAGGTGGAGGCGTTCGGAAGCCATACCACGCGCATGTGCCAGAGCATGCAGGACGGCGCCGATGCGACCATCGCTGGTATGATCAGCGCGGTGCGCTCGCGCGTCGGCAAGACCGGGCAGAGCGCCGGCAAAAAGTGGGCGATCGTCGAGATTGAAGACCTCGAAGGAAAGATCGAGGGCATGGTCTTCGCGAAGACCTACGAGGAACTGACCGCGCGCGACCCGGACGCGCTGAAAGCCGACCGCGTTGTGCTCGTGAGAGCCAAGGTCGATCGCAAACGCGAGCAGGCGTGCCTGATCGTCAACGAAGTGCAGCCGCTTGAAGTGGCGGCCGCGGCGCTGACTACCGGCGTAAAACTCCGCGTCGATCCGCTCGTCACCCAGCCGGCCACCATCGAACTGCTCAAGGGCGTCCTCGGCAAGCATAAGGGCGGCTGCGAGACCTTCTTCGCCGTGCAGCTTGCGGATGGCAAGCAGTTGCCGATCCAGCTCCCGAAGGAGTTCCGCGTCAAGCCGACGAAGGAACTTCATGCCGACGTCGAGCATCTGCTTGGCCACGGCTCGTACGAAGCGATCGGCCCCGGCACGCGGCGGAAGAAGATGCAGGAACAGCAACAGAAAATGTTCGAAGAACAACAGGCCGCCGAAGCCGCAGCGGCCGCGCTGCACGCGTCCGAAGACGCCGCAATCGCGATGGCCGATGCCGAGATGGAAGCGGTGTGATGGGCTCGATCACTGCCCGTCACGTTCCGTGCGGACCCACCTCTTCTCGCCGCGATTGGAGAAGAACTGGAAGTACATGGGCAGCTTCCGCAGCATGTAGCCCGGCACGGAGAGGAGCGGCGTAAGGCTGCGATCGTGCGGGCTGAAGCGCGTCCACGCGAGCGTCAGCACGAGCACGAGCAAGGCAAGGCCCGACGACAGTGCCGCGGCTGGCCAGAGGGTTGTACGTGTGAGCAGCGCCACCGGCCACATTACGACGGCGGCGATCACGATCAGAAACACCAGTAGGCTCAGCGGCGGCACGAGGATGTCGAGCGCCAGCAGCATCGCGTTCTTTCGCAACTTGAGAAGACCCGCGAAGAAGGTGCGCGGGACCTGCGTGAGAATCGTCCGCAGATGCCCGTGCTCCCAGCGCTTCCGCTGCTTGCTGGCGGCGTCGTCGGCCTTGGGGAGTTGCCCGTCGATGAAGGCTTCGGAGCACAGCCGCGGCGCGCGGCCGTCGATCGCGAGGTCGAGCGCCAGCGCGATGTCTTCAACGATGTTTCCGCTCGCGAGCGGCGCGTCCTTAATCAGTTCGTACGGAAAGCCCATCCCCGCGCCGAACAGTGGGCACGGCCCGCTCAAACGCGACAGGCCGAGCGGGCGCACGTGGTTGCGGACGACGAATGCCAGGTGGGACACGACATCTTTGCCGTCGGCGCTGGGCGGTTCCGCAAGAAGATAGACGCCTTGCGCGGGGCAGCCGGTGGCTTGAGCCTGTCGAGCGAGACGATCGATTGCGCCAGTGCGGACGGTCACGTCGGCGTCGAGGATGACGACGACCGCCGGCGGATCGGCGGCCAAGTGCTTCACGCCGAAGTCGAGCGCGTAGCCTTTGCCGCGCAGGTCAGTGTTCACGCGTTCGATCGCTTCTGCGCCTTTCGCTCGACAGATCGAGGCCGTGTCATCCGAGCAGTTGTCGGCTACGACGATCAGACGTTCGCCGGGCAGCAACTGCGGCATCACGCTCTTGAGCGTCTTCTCGATCACGCCCGACTCATTGTGTGCAGGAATGAGCACTGCCACTTTCGGTCGCGGCGTGGACGGGTCCTCGCGCATCCGTAGCCGCGGCAGCATCGCTGCCAGCACTTCGAGGCAGACGATCGTCACCGGCGTCAGCAGCACCACCGCGATCACGGCCATGAGGATATTCAGGGTCGTGATCATGGCGTCGCGAGCGAAACGGAGGGCGTTAATTCAAACGCCGGCGTGATCGACTTGGATTGGATGTAGTTGAGCAGAACGGCCGCCTCCTTGCGGGCGCTGTGCCGTTCGAGCACGCGTCGCCGGCCTTCAAGGCCCATCGCTTCCAGGCGTGATGTCGGCGATGTGAGAGCCGCTTCGAGTGCGTCGGCGAGCGGCGCGGCCGCGCCGGGCGGGACGATCCAGCCGTTCACGTTCGTCTCGATCAGTTCCGGAATCGCGGCGATCGCGGTCGTCACCACCGGCCGTCCGACGGCGAGCGCTTCCATGATCGACACCGGCAAGCCCTCGGCCAAGCTGGGCTGAGCCACGACGCGGCACTGCTCGTAAGCAAGGCGCACGTCCGATGCGCTCTTCCACCCGAGAATGGTCACGTGGTTCTGCAGCTTGTGCTTCGCGATGGCTGCTTCGATGAGCGGCCGCATCGGGCCGTCGCCGACGAGATCGACCTGGATGTTCACACCACGCTTCACGAGCAGGGCTGCTGCTGTGACGAGGATGAGCTGCGCCTTCTGTTCGACGAGTCGACCCACGCAAACGACGCGGTTGACGTCGGGCGGCGGCGTGGGGCGGAGGTCGCCGAGGAAAATGTCGTCCAGGCCGCAGCGCACGACGACGATCTTGTCCCAGTCGCGCGGGTCGGTCCAGCGCATGAGTTGGCCGCGGCCGAACTCGCTGATGGTGACGGCGAACTTCGCGTGCGAAACCTTCGCGCGCAGGCCCAGGCCCGGGGCGCGGTCGTACTCTTCGGGGCCGTGCACGGTGAAGCTGTAGGGCACGCTGCCCAGCACGTGCGTGAGCGTCGCGACGGCGGTGGAGTTCGTGCCGAAATGGGCGTGCACGTGTTCGACGCCGTCCCGCTTCAGCCACTTCGCGAGCACGCACGCTTCGGCCAGGCAGATCAAATGGCGGAACAGGCCGCGATCGGAGCGACGCCCTTCGGCAATCGTCAGCTTCAGCGCGGAGAAGAACCGTGACGGCGAGGTGAACGCAGAGCGGAGCGTCGCGCCGACCAGCCCCAGCGCGCCGACACCGAGCACGACCTTGGCACGATCGCGTTCGGCGCGGTCCTGCGGATCGGGCAGGTCGGCTTCCGATCGGCGCAGCGTGTAGCGCACGACGTTCAGTCCGGCCGACTCGTGCGCCAGGATTTCACGGCGGATGAAGCTGTGGCTCGTCTGCGGGTATTGATTGACGAGATAGGCGATCGTCACGGACGAGGCGGCCCTCCATGTGCCGGCGAAGCTTCGATGCTGGAACGCTTTAGCGAGTGTACGTCTGGTGGATTGATCGGCAAAACGGCCGGCAAGGATGAGCCGTTATCGGCATACGCCGCAACGTCTAGTAGCCCCACGGCCACGCGGTGATCAGCACGATCAGCAGCATCACGCAGCCGCAGACGGACTTGATGACCAGCCCCATCACGCGGCCCTTGGCAGCGCCGACGCCGATGCGAAAGGCGTGGCCGTGCGATTTACCGGTCCATGCGAATTCGAAGAGGTACGCGCCGATGAATGACCCGAGCACGGCCCCGAGGATTGCGCCGACGATCGGAATCGGGACAAGTACCTGGGCCGCGATCGCACCAACGAGTCCGCCGAGCAGGGCACCGACCATGCCACGTTTCGAACCCCCCGCCTTGGCGGACCCGAGCGCCCCCGCAGCGAATTCCGCAATCTCGGCGACGATGCCGACGCCAACCGTGGCGAGGATGGCGGTCCAACTCATGACCGGCCCCGAGATCGGCAGCAGCTTGTAGACGATCGCCGCGAGTGGGATGAGCCAGATGCCGGGCAGCCCGACAATGTTGAGAACTAGCCCGGCGATCCCA
The DNA here is from genome assembly GCA_047600945.1 of Tepidisphaeraceae bacterium. Lineage (GTDB taxonomy): Bacteria > Planctomycetota > Phycisphaerae > Tepidisphaerales > Tepidisphaeraceae > JASGKC01. Next base: position 2,587,232 of record JASGKC010000001.1, read on the forward strand.
GCCAGGAGCAGGAGGAGGTAGAGCAACCACAATGCCAGTGAGCCAATCACGGCCATATGCTAGTCGACCGACTTGACAGTGTATTTGGTCGGTTACGATTCCTTGCATGAGATCGGGGAACTCGAACGTGAAGCGCATCGCCTTCTTCGCCTTCGTGTCGACGATGCTTGGGCTGTCAGCACAAGCCGTCGGCTGTCCTGGATGTGCGGCGCAGACCTTCTGCGTATTGCCCGGCGGTGCCTTGTGGGGCGGAATGGTTGGCGTCGTCTTGATCGTGCTGACCGGTTTCCTGAAGCATCCGTTCGTCAGTTGGGCCGGTGTGACGGATCGACCGCTTCTGCGGTCGGTTCAAGCGAGCGTTCTTTCGGGTAGTTCGCTTGGCGTGTGCGGTTTGGTTGTCTACTCGATGGCGTGGCAGATTCCGCTGCTATTGCCCGCGTGGTTTCTTGGTGCGATCGTCGCATCGATTTTCATTGAGAGAGGATGGCTCAACCGACGTGGCGGCGGGGCAGCGCGAGGCATTCGGGTCGTGCCTCTGGTAGTCGGCAACGTCGTCGTCGCCATTGCCCTGATCGCACTGCTCATCGCGATGCATTCGTTCGGCTACGGTACGATGCAGCAGGCAATTCGAGCGAAGCGCCTGCTTCCGCCGTACGAGCCATGGATCGCACTGGCGTCCGCAGGCTTCATCGCCTTCGCGTTCTTGCGTCCCGGCAAGACCGAGGACATCCGTGACCGGATTCAGCAACATGGCTTCGAGGTGATCATGTCGCCTGCTGCGGAAGAATGCGTAGCGATGGCCAAGGACGTCACCCCTTCGTCATCCGCCGATACTTGATCCGGTGGGGCGTGTCGGCGTCGATGCCAAGCCGCTTCTTTTTCGCCTCTTCGTAGCTCTCAAAGTTGCCCTCGTGGAACTCGATTCGGCTGTCGCCTTCGAACGCGAGGATGTGCGTGGCCACGCGGTCGAGGAAGTAGCGGTCGTGGCTGACGACGATCATCACGCCGGCGAAGTTCTCGACGGCTTCTTCCAGCGCGCGAATGGTGTTGACGTCGAGGTCGTTCGTCGGTTCGTCAAGCAGAATCACGTTCGCGTTCGTCTTGAGCATGCGCGCCAAGTGCACGCGGTTGCGTTCGCCGCCCGAGAGGATGCCCACGGGCTTCTGCTGGTCGGTGCCGGTGAAGCCGAAGCGGGCGACGTACGCTCGGCTGTTCACTTTCATTTTGCCGAGTTCGACCTCGGTCAGGCCGTCGGAGATGTTCTGCCAGATCGTCGCGTCGTCCTTCAGGCTGGCCCGCGACTGATCGAGGAACGCCAGCTTCACGCTTTCGCCCAGCTTGAGTTCGCCGGCGTCGGGCTGTTCTTGACCCGTGATGATGCGAAGCAGCGTGGTCTTGCCGGCGCCGTTCGGGCCCATGACGCCAACCGTCGCGCCGGCGGGAATGGTGAAGTTCACGTTCTCGAACAGCAGCTTGTCGCCGAAGCTCTTGGTGAGCTTCTTTGCTTCGATGACCTTCACGCCAAGACGCGGGCCGGGCGGGATGTAGATTTCGAGTTCGGTCTCCTTCGTGCGCGGGTCCTCGGCGGCCATCTTTTCGTAGTTGGCGATGCGGGCCTTGCTCTTGGTGCGCCGTGCCGTGGGCGATTGCCGAATCCACTCCAGCTCGCGCGCCATCATCTTCTGCCGCGCGGACTCCTGCTTTTCCTCAATGGCCAAACGCAGCTTTTTCGCTTCCAGCCAATTCGAATAGTTGCCTTTGAACGGAATGCCCTGGCCGCGATCCAGCTCCAGAATCCAGCCGGCCACGTTGTCGAGGAAGTAGCGGTCGTGCGTCACCGCGATGACCGTGCCGGCGTACTGCTTCAGGTGCTGTTCGAGCCACTGCACGCTCTCGGCGTCGAGGTGGTTCGTCGGCTCGTCGAGGATGAGGATGTCCGGCTTCTGTAGCAGCAGCCGGCACAGCGCGACGCGGCGCTTCTCACCGCCCGACAGATGATCCACCACCGAATCCGCCGGCGGGCAGCGCAGCGCGTCCATCGCCTGCTCAAGCTGCTGGTCGAGGTTCCAGCCGTCGACGTGGTCGATCTTCTCCTGCACGTTGCCCTGCTTCTCGAGCAGCTTCGTCATCTCGTCGTCGTCCATCGGCTCGGCGAACTTCGCGCTGATCTCTTCGAACTCCTTCAGCAGCGCGACCGTCTTGGCGGCGCCTTCTTCGACGATCTGCCGCACGGTCCTGCCCTTTTCGAGTTCGGGTTCCTGCGGCAGATAGCCAACGACGTAGCCGGGCTGGCGGATGATTTCGCCTTCGTAGTTCTTGTCCACGCCCGCGAGAATGCGGAGCAGCGTCGACTTGCCCGAGCCGTTTAGGCCCAGCACGCCGATCTTCGCGCCGTAGAAGTAGCCAAGGTAGATGTCCTTGAGGATGACCTTCTTCTCGATCGACTTCGAGACGCCCTGCATCGAGAAGATGATCTTTTCGGATTCGGAGGCCATGCGGATTTCCCAACTCGGATCGACAACGAAGCCCACGGCAAGCACCGTGGGCTTCTAGATTCGACGACCGCTGGATCATACGCGACGGCACGCCCGAGTTCATCCCGCGATGTTGTCGGTCGCAGTGGACGCGGTGCGCATGCCCTCGGCGATCTCGGGGAGGATGCCGCGCCGGATGTAGATCGGCGTCACCAGCGGCCGCAGCTTCGGACGGGCTGCGTTGAAGACGATCCCGCCCGCGATGCACATCACGCCGCCCGCCATCACCGTGATCGGCGCGCCGAAATGATCCGCCACCAGTCCGCAGATCAGGCTGCCGATCGGAACCGTGCCCATGAAACACATCGTGAACATCGCCATCACCCGGCCGCGCTGGTGGTCCTCGGCCAGCGTCTGAATCAGCGTGTTCGTGCCGGCCATCTCGATGATCATCGACGCGCCCGCGATCGGCATGATGAGGATCGACACGGGAATTGATCGCGAGAAGCCGAACGCCACGAGCGCCACGCCGAACGTGATGGCCGCCGTCACCAGCGCGCGGCTGATGCCCACCACGCTGCGCCGGCTCGCCAGGTACACGCCGCCGCACAGCGCGCCAACGCCGGCGGCACCGGTCAGCACGCCCAGCAGGCCGGGGCCGCCGTGCAGGATTTCCTTCGCGAAGACCGGCATTAGCACCATGTACGGCACGCCCGCTAGGCTCACCAATGCCAGCAGCAGCAGCACGGCACGGATCGGCGCGAAGCCGAAGCTGGCTTCAAAACCTTCCTTGATCGACTCGAGAACGGGCGGATGTCCTTCCTTCGGCGCGGCACGCTTTGCCACCGTCATCATCAGCAGGGCGATGATCACGAAGATGTAGCTTACGCCGTCGATGAAGAAGCAGAGCCCTTCGCCGAAAGCGGCGATGAGAATCCCGGCCGCGCTCGGGCCGAGCAGGCGGGCACCGTTCACCATCGAACTGTTCAGCGCGATGGCGTTGGGCAGGTCGGCCCGGTCGTCGAGCATCTGCACCACGAACGCCTGCCGCGTCGGAATGTCGAACGCGTTGATGAACCCCTGGAAGACCGCGAGCGACAGGATCGCGCCGTAGGTTTCGTGGCCGGTCAGCACGATCGCCGCCAGGCCGAAGCTTTGCAGCATCGCGAGTGTCTGCGTGATGACCAAAGTCCGCCGGAGCGGCCAGCGGTCGACCAGCGCGCCCGTGAAAGGCGCGCCGATGAACGTCGGAAACTGCCCCGCAAAGCCGGCCAGCCCCAGCAGGAACGCCGAGCCGGTCAGCCGGTACACGAGCCAGCTGATCGCCACGGTCGTCAGCCAGCTTCCGATCAGCGAGACGAGCTGTCCCGCGAAGAACAGCCGATAGTTCCGCGACTTCAGTGCCCGCAGCATGAAGGCAAGCCGAGACGGTTCAGACGCGACAGTGGCGGCGGTCATTCGCCAGATCGTACGCCCGACAGTCGAGCGCAATTGTTCAGGGAAAGTCCGGTGCGGTGGATCGACACAGAGGCGGATTCGCTGCTCGGTTGGCCCGCACGGCGGTTACACTTCCTGGCATCTCTCACCCCGCGGGGTTCGCATGCGTCGATGCTCCTTCATTCTTGTGATGATCTCGTGTCTGTTGCTCGGCTGGGCGGCCACCACATTCGCCGACGCGCCGGCGGGCGACGAGCCGAAGATCACGCTCACCTACGCCGACGGCCACGGCCAACTGTGCTTCTTCGTGAAGGCCGACCTCGACGGCGTCTGGATTCGCACGGCCAAGACAAAAGAGCCGACGCTCGTCCCCTGGGCGAAGGTCCGCAAGGTGAGTTCGGGTATTACGAAAGAGCAGGTCGTCGCGGAGTGGAAGCAGCAGCACGCCAGCGAACTGTGTGAGACGTGTCAGGGCGACCGCGCGACCACGTGTCCGAGCTGCAAAGGCACCGAGGTGAAGGCCGACGAAGCCAAGCCGTGCGAGACGTGCAACGGCACCGGCAGCATTGGCGACTGCAAGAAGTGCAAGGACGGCAAGGTGCCGTGCCCAAACTCCTGCCTGAAACGCTATGAAGGCCAGTGGCGTCCGCAGGACGGGAAGATGGCTCGCACCTTCCGCGGCAAGCACGGCGTCACGCACTGGTTCAGCGAAGCCCACGTCGGCGAGCTGATCGTCCCCGAAGGGGACGATTACGTCAGCAAAGGCAAATGCCCGACCTGCAACGGGACGACCTACGTCGAATGCCCCAACTGTCACGGCACGCACAAAGAACCGTGCAAGAAGTGCAAAGGCAAAGGCGTCACCGGCCCGAAGTGCCCGGAATGCGAGGCCGGCAAAGTGAAGTGCACGACGTGCGACGGAACAGGATTGAAGCCGCCCGCGACGCAGCCAGCCGAGACGCCGGCGACGTGATTGCAGACGTGACGGATCAACTCGCTGGTCCGTCGCGCTTTCGTCGCATCCACACGCGCGAGATCGCCCAGACCGGGACGCTCACGACGCACAGCTTCAGCACGATCAGCGGAAGCCATCCGAGCGACGTCGGCTGATCGACTGGCCCGATGGATACTCCGTCGAACTGAACGGCCACGAGCCACTGCGGGTTCCGACCGAAGTACCAGATCCCCTCGGGATGCGGCAGCGCGAATGCGGCATACAGAAGCAAGGCTGCCACCGCGATGCGGGCATGGCCGACGGTTAGCAGGCTGGCGGTACGAAACGGCCTTGCTGGTTGGGGGTAGTCGTGCGTATTCGGATCTGTTCCCATGGTCCTGAGCGCTAACTTCCGGATTGAAATTGGCGAAGAATGCCCCACAGCGCTATTGTTTAACAACCGTCAGCTCGAACTCATCGCTTTGTGCTTCGACCTTGGGCACCATGCGGAACATGCGAACGATCTCCGAATTCGATGCGACGCGCGGTCCGCCATCGCCGGCCCAGTCGCCGATGTCCGTGCTCGTTGTCGAGTAGACAAACCGAATTCGGTACTTCCCGGGTTGCGTGAAGTTTTCAGCGGCGAACTGGTGAGGGCTGAAGAACCCATAGTTGTCGATGCGCTGATATGGGTCGAACGTTTCACCCGGCCTCACCTTCACGAAGTCCTTCGCTCGCAGCGTGTTCATGTTGCCACAACGCGCTAAGGGCTGGGTAGAGGGCACGCCGTTCGGGCCGATCACCTCGAAGTAGCAGTGCGGATAGCGCCACTTGCAGTCTGAAGCATCGAGACTGCCGATGAGGTAAATGTCGACATTGCCCTGGTTCCTCAGGCTGACGGCAAGCTTCGGCGCTTCGCCAAGTTTGCAGGTCCGCTCGCCAGTGATGACGCAGTCGATTCTCGCATTGGCGGCGGCCTGCTCGTTCTCTGAGCACCCTGCGACTCCGATCAACAGCAGAGCCGCGACTGTAAACCAGATATGCATGAAGGTACGCCCGCCTTTCACCACGTCGCCTGTGGGCCGTCGAAGAAGGCCACCCCTTGGCCGATTTCTCACCTTGACGGCCACCCGGGACCGCTTGTCATGATACCGGATGGCAGGTGCTCTTTGAAAAGCTCAACCGCGGTTCATGGGCGGCCGCGGAACGGGGTGGCCCGGATGTCCCAAAATGTCCCCGAATTGAAAACGCCACGTCAGCACTCCGTTCGGCCGGCGAAGCGGTGGCCGGGCCGGGGGTTGGGGCGGCCGCGGCCCGGGAAATCGGGAGGCTTTGGAGTGAAACATGGGACATGCTTGACGGACTTGGCGAGCGTCTCCCAATGGTTGCCCTCACCCCGGCCCACGACGCTTCGCGTCCGCCCGGAGGGAGAGGGAGAACAGAGTACGACGTCCTTCCGTCCGACTCACCGCGCCCGGATGTACGCCGGCCGTTCAGAGAGTTCCGCGACTCTTGCCGCCGCTCGCATTAGTCTCACGCCGAGCCAGGCGATCGGCATCAGCGTCAGCAGCAGCACGGCCGGCAGCCAGTGGACGTACGCTTCGACGAACGTCGCGTCGTAGACGATCAGCCAGAGCAGGCCCACGAGCATGACGGTCTTGCCGGCGTGACGCGGGTCGGGCGAGCGGCTGCGAAGGATGGCGGCCACCCACGCGAACAGCAGCGCCGCTAGCACCGGGCCGGCGAGGGCGGGCGTGAGGTTCAGGTCGTCCATCCAATTCGCCCACGTTGTGCCGCGCCGGCTCAGCACGGCCGCGATCACGCCGGCATTGAGCGTCAGCAGGCCGAGCGAGGTCAGGAGAATGTGCTTGCGCGACAGGATCGGCCGCTTCTGTTCCCAGGCGTAGGCGATCGTCGAAAGGATCGTCACATGATTCAGCAGCCACAGCGCGTGCCACGGCATCGCCAGCGACGGCGACGCGATCGCCACGTGAAAGAACCGGATCAGCCCGAGCGACAGCAGCCCCAGCGGCACGAGGTATTTGCCCGCGAGGTCGTAGAAGAGAATGAGCACGACGACGCCCGCGACGAGCAGCAGGGTGAACGTCGGACGATCGGCCTCGCGGGCGACCATCGCGCCGCCCAGCACGCTGATCGCGAGCAACAGCCCGCACACGACGTGGGCCGCCGCCAGTCCGATCCGGCCCGACGGGATCGGTCGATCGGCGGCGAGTTGCGCGTCGCGTCGCCGGTCGATGATGTCGTTCAGGCTCATCCCGAACGCGTACAGGCCGACCGAGCACAGGCCCATCCAGAACATCGACGGGCCGGTCATCTGCGTCCACCAGTTGCCCGTGCCGTACCGGCGCGACGTCATCGCGGCCTCGAGCAGCAGCGAAGCCTGCCCATTGCTGATGGCGGTGAATACCAGCGCGAAGCGCGTGAATTGCAGGAGGGTGAGAACTCGGCGGGTGAGGGAAGCCATGCGAGGAGATCAGTAGTCTGTGGTCTGTTGCGTCGAAACCGGGCCGCACATGGTACGACGCCGACGGTGCGTCGTCGAAACAGACGTTGACACGGCGGCGTCTTATACTGGAGGGCTCGAAGTTTTCAGGAGGCAACTCATGGGGAGCAGGCAATCACGACACACCGTTCTGGACTGTTGCAGCCTGGAGGCACGTCGCCTGCTGGCGGTATTCGCTCAGGATTACAGCCACGCCGTGCCGGGACCGTTCGATGTGCCGACCAGCGACCTGGTCGTGGCGGTGTCGAAGGGACGATTCATCACGGCAGGCGAGCGGCGCTTCTCGGCCGGGCCGGGCGAGACCGAGAGCGACATTGTCCACGAGATGCACCGCATCTTGCGGGACGGTTCGATCGACAAGAGCTTCGGCCGCAAGGGCACGATCGAGTACGGCGGCTACGTCGCCAAGCAGCCGATCTTCACCGGCACACGCATCCTCACGCTCGACGAAGGCCCGGGGTTCCGTCAGACCGTGTTCGCGTACACCGTGAACGGCAAGCCGGATGAGACCTTCGGCGGCGGCAAGGGCTGGGTCGCCGTGCCGGGTAACGATGTGGGCGATCCAACCGATGCCAACATCGTCAAGGTGAACGACGACAGCTCGATCTTCGTTCTGGCCGAGCACTATAAGTCAGGCGCGCCGTTGTCGTACGACTTGGTCAAACTGGCCCCCGATGGTTCGATCGACACCACGTTCGGCAAGTCGGGCGACTACAACGCGTCGATGACAATCCTTCCCGCGGGCATCTACGTTCGGGATGTCGTCACCGTGCCCGGTCCAGCCAGCGCGAGCCGGCTGCGCCGTTACCGGCTTGATGGATCGGGGCTCGACTCGTCGTTTGGCAATCAGGGCGAAGTGGTGCTGCCGCGCGAACTCGGAACGCCGACCGAACTCATCGAGCAGGGCGATGGCAAGCTGCTGTATCTCGACGTGACGGCCGACGATGGCGTTCCGCGGCTGCGCCGGCTGAACGCGAATGGGTCGGTCGATACCGGCTTCGGCACGGGAGGGGTGGTCCGACTTTTCAGTTCGCACAACATTACCGATCGGCCAGGCGCGCAGGCGCAAGGGCTTCGTTCTCGCTCGACAGGCAGGGCAGGATCGTGGCCGCGGCGCAGCAAACCCTCTTCCGCTTCGACGCCGACGGCACACCCGACGCCGCCCCGTTCGACGGCAGCGGGCTCTTCTTCGGCGACGTGACGTCAGAGGCTGTGTCGGATGGCGCGTTCATCTACCCGCGAGGCACAACGTTCGAGCGGTATGGACTCGTGCCGAACGTGCAACGACGCGCCGATGGCGTGGTCGCGGTCTGGAGTGAAGACGCGGCCGACACGCTGACCGTCGTGCCGATCAATCCGACCACGCTTCGGTTCACGCTCAACGGCGAATCGTTCGACTTCGACCGGTCCACCGTCACCGGCGTTCAACTCGATCTGCACGAGGGCGACAATCACATCGACGTGACGGCCGACATCGGCGTGACGCTCCAAGGCGGCGCAGGCGATGACACGATCACGACGGCCGGCGGGAATGACTTGATCCTCGCCCGAGCCGGCGAAGCCACGGTACACATGGGCGCGGGCGACGACCTCATCGACACCGGCGATATCTCGGGCGATCCGGTGGGCCGGAATACGCTGACCGGCACCGGCGGAAACAAAAAGCTCTATCTCCGCACGGGCGTGGCGTCGATCGATCTGGCCGCGGGAGATCACGTGGTCAACCTGGACGCGTCAGGCAATGGCAATCAGATTCACATCGCCGGTGGCAGCAGCACGGTCTATACGAGCGGCGGAAGCCTCACACTGGCGATCGACGGCAACGGCGCGAACTCGATCACGCTGGTCAGCGCCGACGCCGACGTGACCACCGGCGACGGTTCGGACTCGGTCCTCAACTGGGCCGAGGATGCGACAATTCACACCGGCGGCGGGAACGACCTCGTGTCGCTCGGCACGAGTGGCGGCACGCCGGTAGTGTTTGCGGGCGCCGGGGACGATGTCATTCGTTATCTGAACGTGTACGCCAGCAACGCCGTCCTGCACGGTGAGGAGGGGAACGACACGATCGTCGGGGCGCGCTCGCCGAGACGATCTACGGCGGCGGTGGCAAGGACAGCATCGACGCCGGCGACGGCAATGACTACGTCAGCAGCGGCGGCGCATCGGACCGCGTGCGCGGCGGGGGCGGCAACGACACCGTCTACGGCGGCGATGCCGACGACCTGCTCGACGGCGGTCAAGGGGACGACCTCGTCTCGGGCCAGGCCGGTCGCGATCGCGTCTACGGTGACGACGGCGACGACACGCTCTACGGCGGCCTGTCGGGCGACTGGCTCTACGGCCAGTTCGGCAGCGACTTCCTCTCCGGCGATGGCGGGGCCGACCGTCTCTACGCCGACGACGATCAAGGCACCGACACGCTCCGCGGCGGCACCGGCGACGACCTGTTCGTTACGCGCGACACGCAGGTCGATCACGTCTTTGGTGACTCGGGCTTCGATCAGGCGTACGCCGACGATGCCGACATCCTCACCACCGTCGAAGCCCAACTCTGACGCGCTTAGCGTGTAAGTTGTTCGTGTGGCGCTAGTTGTGCTGCCCACTTGACGTCGTCGCCGCCGCGCTGCAACGTAGTGGGGCAGTTGTGACCGTCGAATCGCGGGTCGTTTGACCTGCGAACGGGGGACCCACAGCGGACGAGGCGAGAAGGCGCTTCGACCGCGACTCCCCGGGGCGAATGGAACTCGCTGAGGCCGCGTGGCCGCAGCAGGTCCCAGGGCACTTTCAGGCCCGAGCCCGTCAGCTAACCTCGTAGACGGCTGAAAGTGCGTTCGGGTCCGCTCTCCTGCAAGTCGTCGTCCACCGATGACTTCGCCCTTCGGAGCAGACTCGGGTGCGTTGAAACGCGGCGTCCGCCCGGGCCAGCAGGAATCGGCCCGATGGCTGCGACGACCGGCGATGTCACAGTGAGCGACTGAATGGACACGGTATCCACGGTGCACGGCGAAACGGAAAAGCCGGAAGCGCTTGCGTTGTTATCCAGTAAACGTCCTCGAAACGTCGGCCCGATGCAGGCTGGCGCGTTGCTGTTCGGCGACTGGGGCACGAGCCGGTTGTACGTGCTCGGCCTGGCGTTCTTCTTTGCCGGTGGCAGCAGCTTCTGGCTGATGCTGGCGATGAGCCTGTTGATCCTCGCGGTCGGCTGGGGCTACGCGCGAGATCTGCCGAATCTATCCTGATGGCGGCGGTGTCTACGCGGCCGCGAAATCGAAGTCGCAGATCCTCGCGGTCGTCGGCGCGCTGCTCCTCTTCGCCGACTACGTGATCACGGCCAGCCTGTCGGCGCTGGACGCGTTTCATTACTTCGGCATGCACGATGCCGCCGGCCTGTTCCACCTGAACTCGCCGGGCCTGTGGGCGATTGCGGCCATCGCGCTGATCGGCGCGTTCAACTTCATGGGCCCGAAGCACACGGCCGGCTTCGCGATCGCGGCGGCTCTTGCCATGATCGGCATCACGTTGGTGGTCGTCGCGTGCGCGGTGCCGCAGGCGAACTGGTCGAACTTCACGCACGCCGCGCCGTTGCCCACGGGCGGCTTCGGCCACGTGTGGATTCAGTTCACGCAGATCGTGCTGGCGCTGAGCGGCGTTGAAGCGATTGCGAGCATGTCCGGCGTGTTGAAGAAGCCCGTCGCGCGCACGGCCGGCCGATCGATCGCCGTCGTCGCCGGCGAAGTGGCGCTGTTCAACGTGCTGCTCGCCGCGATCATGGTGCTGGTGATGCACAACACCACGCCCGAGTCGGCCGAGCATCACAAGGCCGACATGATGGCGCACCTCGCCGCCACCTACGGCGGCGTGGCGATCGAGTGGGTCGTCCGCATCGTGGGCGGCGTCCTGCTGCTCAGTGCGGCCAACACCGCGATTGGCGGCATGATCGCCGTGCTCTACGTGCTGGCGCGCGACAGTGAACTGCCCGCGTCGATGCAGAAGCTGAACAGCTTCGGCGTGCCGGTCATCCCTGCGCTCATCGCGACTGCAATTCCGGTGACGGTGCTGGCGTTCATCCACGACCTGGAAACGCTCAGCCACCTGTACGCGATCGGCGTCGTCGGCGCAGTTGCGATCAACATCATGCTCTGTTCGTTCCACCCGCGCCTGTACCACTTCTATCGCAAGGCGCCGATGGCGGTGCTGGGCGTGCTGCTGATCGCGATCTGGATCACGCTGGCGTACTTCAAGCGCGAGGCGCTGGTGTTCGTGGTGATCGTAATGGTGATCGGCCTGTCGGCGCGGGCGCTGACCAAGGCGCTGCAAAAGCGCGCCGGCGAAAAGCCGAGTCTGATCCGCAAGGCGATCCAGGAACTGTTCAAGCCGGAAGTGGCTGCGATGCCCAAGATGCTGCTCGGCACCTACGGCTCCGATGCACTCGCGATGCCAGCGATTCATCTCGCGCGGTCGCGCGGGGCGGCGCTGATCGTCTGCTTCGTCCGCGAACTGTCGTTCAGCGACCGGTTCGCGTCGGTGCAGAACAACATGACGATCGACACCGACCCGGCCGCCCTGCGGACGTTCTCTCGGTTCCTCGAACTCGGCCACCAGGAGGGCGTGCCGGTGATTCCCGCCTACGACACCGGCCCGGATGCGGCCGCGCTCATGGGTGAAACCGCCGCGCTCTACGGCTGCGACCATGTGCTGATCGGCACGTCGCGTCAGCACGCGATGCACCGGTTCGTGAAGGGCTCGTTCCAGAAGCGTCTGGAATCGATCCTGCCGCCTGAGATCAAGGTGGACGTGCTCGTGCCGGAACGCACGGACGCGCCGGTCGTGGCGGCGGCACACTGATGCGTGAATGTTGAAGCGCGGTCGTTCGTCTCGGCAGGACGGGCGGCCGCGTCTTCGTTGCGTAGAATCGCTGCCGATGCCGGAAAAGTTGCCACAGATTCGCACGGTGTTCGGCGTCGACTTCAGCGGCGCCGCGCTGGCCGGTCGAAACGCATGGGTAGCGCAATGCGAGGTCGACGGCGAGCGGCTGAATCTGATCGATCTGTCGCCACTTGAAAAACTCGCCGGCACAGCCGAGCGAGCGCCGGCGCTGGCGCATCTCGTGTCGCTGATTCGCGCTTCACACGAATCGCTCTGGGGCATGGACTTCCCATTCGGCCTGCCGATCGAACTCGGCTGGAAGGACTGGCCCGATCAACTGCGTTTCGTCAGTGAATGGAAGACGCCCGCATCGGGCTTCGGCAACGAGTGCGTCGCCCGCTGTAAGGCGGCGACAGGTTCGCTGCACGTGAAGCGTCAGACCGACGTCGAGACGCGTACGCCGTTCGATTGCCATCACTACCGGATCATCCACCAGACGTTTCACGGCATGCGTGACGTGCTTGTGCCGTTGTCGACTGATGACCGCACCTGCGTGTTGCCGTATCAGGTCGACGGACTTGCGCTGGCGGAACGCGTCGTCGTCGAGGCGTGTCCGAGTTCGACGCTCAAGCGGATGAAGCTGCCCCACACGCGTTACAAGCAGCCGCAGGGCGAACTGGAAGACAAGCACCGGGCAACCCGCAAGGCGATCCTTGCCGGCCTGCGGTCGCTCATCGACCTGACGCCCGCCCACGTCCGCACAATGAACGCCAACGGCGGCGGTGACGCGTACGACGCCGTCATCGCGGCGATTGGGTCCTGGCATGCCTGGCAGGGGCTCGACGTCGATCTTCTGAAATCTCACAAGCGCTATCGCCGTGAAGGCTACGTTTTCGCGTAGCGGGTGGATGTCGCGACAGTTCGTCGTTCTGGAACACGCTTCGCGTCATATCGGTTGAGGACGTCGTCAGCGCCGCAATTCCCGCCAATTGCCGTGCATCGGGGCGACGGGTGCCCACTTTCTGCGCAGAAGCGTGACTTCCGCGCAGGCTGCTCTCGGTCCATCTACTCGGCCGCTGTCATGGCAATTCGCGTTGCGCTTAACCACAAGACCCGCTACAAGTACGCCAAGCCGGTGTACCTGTCGCCGCACGTCGTCCGGCTTCGGCCCGCCCCGCACTGCCGCACGCCGATCACCAGCTACAGCCTCAAGATCACCCCTGGCGACCACTTCATCAACTGGCAGCAGGACCCGTACAGCAATCGCCTGGCGCGCCTCGTCTTCCCGAAGCAGGCGACCGAGTTCTGTGTCGAGGTCGATCTGGTCGCGGAACTCACCGTCATCAATCCGTTCGACTTCTTCCTGGAGAAGTACGCCCAGACATTTCCGTTCACGTACGATTCCACGCTGGCGCGCGAACTGACGCCGTACCTGCTGGTCGAGCCTGCGACGGCGAAGCTGGCGGCGCTCGTTCAGAAGATGCAACGCGCCGGCGTACGCACCGTCGATTACCTCGTCGAACTGAACCAGTGCGTGCAGCACGCGGTGAAATACCTCATTCGCATGGAGCCGGGCATTCAGACGCCTGAAGAAACGCTCACCATCGGCAGCGGGTCGTGTCGCGACAGCGCGTGGCTGCTCGTGAACCTGATGCGGCATCTCGGACTGGCGGCACGGTTCGTGTCGGGCTATCTCATCCAGCTTGCGCCGGACGTGAAAAGCCTCGACGGCCCGAGCGGCACCGAGAAGGACTTCACCGATCTTCACGCCTGGACCGAAGTCTACGTGCCCGGCGCCGGTTGGATCGGCATGGACCCGACGTCGGGCTTGTTCGCGGGCGAGGGACACATTCCGCTCGCGTGCAGTGCCGACCCGGTGACGGCCGCTGCGATCACCGGTTACTTCTCGACCGACGACGAATCGATTGTCAGTTCCGATCCTGAAGTGGACCCGCACGCGGATGCGCAGGTCGACGACGCATTCGAGTTCAATATGTCGGTCACGCGCATTCACGAAGACCCGCGCGTCACCAAGCCGTATACCGACGAGCAATGGACTGAGATCGAAGCGCTCGGCCACAAGGTGGATGCCGACCTGCGCAGGCGACATCCGCCTAACCATGGGCGGCGAGCCCACGTTCGTCAGCATCGACGACATGGACGGCGCCGAGTGGAACACGGCCGCGCTCGGACCGATGAAGTACAAGCGTGGCGACGAACTCCTGCGCCGTCTGCGCGATCGCTTTGCACCCAACGGCTTCCTCCATCACGGCCAAGGCAAGTGGTACCCCGGCGAATCGCTGCCGCGCTGGGCGTTTGGCCTGTATTGGCGGAAAGACGGCATCCCGATTTGGCAGAATCCGTCGCTCATTGCTGACGAAACCAAGCCGGGCAAGCTCACCGAGAACGACGCCCGCGCATTCATTCACGCGCTCGCGGAACGGCTCAGCGTCAAGCCGCGCCATGCGATCGCCGCATACGAGGACGCGTTTTACTACCTGTGGAAGGAACGCCGGCTTCCGACGAACGTCGACCCGTTCGACAGCAAGCTCGACAACGCCGAGGATCGCGCACGGCTTGCGAAAGTGTTCGAGCACGGCCTCGACCGTGTGATTGGCTACGCGCTGCCATTACGGAAAGACTACTTCACCGATGGCACCAGCGAATGGGTGAGCGGCCCGTGGTTCCTGCGGGGCGAGCGGATGTATCTGATTCCGGGCGACTCGCCGATCGGCTATCGACTGCCGCTGGACTCGATTCCGTGGGTCAGCAAAGCCGAGTACCCGAACGTGTACGAGGTCAGTCCGTGGGAGGCGCGCGGGCCGTTGCCGGATTTCCGATCGGATGCTTCCAAGCTTCATCGCTCCATTGTGAGTGACGTCAAGCCTGCGTCGACCGAGTTTCGCAGCGAACAGGAACTCGAACCCGAAGTCCGCCGCGAACGTCGGCCGACCCAGCCGGCAGTCGATCTGTCACCGGCTCAGGGCGAGTCCGCACCGTGGATCGTCCGCACCGCGCTCTGCACGCAGGTGCGCGACGGCGTGCTGCGCGTGTTCATGCCGCCCCAGCGGTATCTCGAAGACTACCTCGAACTCGTTCACGCCATCGAAGAGACGGCCCACGAAACACGGCTGCCGGTGCTCATCGAAGGCTACACGCCGCCGCATGACACGCGGCTGAACGTCATCAAGGTCACGCCCGACCCTGGCGTCATTGAAGTGAACACGCTGCCGGTCGAGTCGTGGGACGACCTCGTGAAGAACACGACCGCACTCTACGAAGAAGCACGGCTCTCGCGGCTCGCCACGGAAAAGTTCATGCTCGACGGCCGGCATACGGGCACGGGCGGCGGCAACCACATCGTCGTCGGCGGCTCAGCACCAGCCGACAGCCCGCTGCTGCGCAGGCCCGATCTGCTCATGTCGCTGATCGGCTACTGGCACAATCACCCGTCGCTCAGCTACGTCTTCAGCGGTACGTTCATCGGGCCCACCAGCCAGGCGCCGCGCGTCGATGAAGCCCGCAACGATCAGGTCTACGAACTCGAAATCGCCTTCCAGCAGATTCGCAAGACGATGTCGATGTACGGCGTCGACCTGTCGAATCCAACAACCAACTTGCAGGCGATTCCGCCGTGGATCGTCGATCGCATCCTGCGGAACCTGCTCATCGACGCGACCGGCAACACGCACCGGGCCGAGTTCTGCATCGACAAGCTCTACACCCCCGAAGGCGGCTCAGGCCGGCTCGGGTTGTTAGAACTGCGTGCGTTTGAGATGCCGCCCCACGCGCGAATGAGCCTCACGCAGCACCTGCTGCTGCGTTCGCTCATCGCGAGGTTCTGGAGGCAGCCGTACGTGACGCCGCTGGTGCGCTGGCGCACCGAGGTGCACGATCGCTTCATGCTGCCGCACTTCGTGCAGGAAGACCTCGCCGACGTGCTGCGCGAACAGACCGAGTTCGGTTACGACATGAAGCCCGAATGGTTCGCGCCGCACATGGAGTTCCGCTTCCCGCTGTACGGAACGATCGAGCAACGCGGCGTCGAACTCGAACTGCGCCAGGCGATCGAGCCATGGAACGTGATGGGCGAAGAACCGGGCGCGGGCGGGACTGTTCGCTTCGTCGATTCATCCGTCGAACGACTACAGGTGCTGGCCCGCGGCATGGTCAATAGCCGGCACGTCGTCACCTGCAACGGCCGGCGCGTGCCGCTGCATCCGACGGGCGTGAATGGCCACTTCGTCGCCGGCGTGCGTTACCGCGCGTGGCAGCCGGCGAGTTGTCTGCATCCGACGATTCCTGTGCACGCGCCGCTGGTATTCGATCTCGTCGACACTTGGGCCGGCCGATCGATCGGCGGCTGCTCGTATCACGTCGCTCACCCGGGCGGCCGCAACTACGACCGGTTCCCGGTCAATGCGTACGAAGCAGAGTCGCGGCGCATTGCTCGATTCTTCAAGTTCGGTCACACGCCAGGGACGCTGAGCGTCGAGGACGAAGCGCGGTCGAAGGAGTTTCCGTTCACGCTGGATCTGCGTCATGCATGATACGCATTAGCTCACTGGGACGACATCGACCGCTACGCTCAGCGAATGACGCCCGCCGCCCACGACGATGCCGTCGACCGGGCCGACGTCGGCGTAGTCGCGGGCCCACGCCAGCGTGATGTGGCCGTCGGTTGGCGCAACGTTGTTGGTCGGATCGAGGTCGATCCAGCCGATATCCGGGATGTAGACGCTGACCCAGGCATGCGAGGCGTCCGCGCCGACCAGCCGTTCCTGCCCCGGCGGGGGCGTGGTGACGAGGTAGCCGCTCACGTAGCGCGCGGCCAGTCCGATCGAACGCAGCGAGCCGATCTGAAGGTGCGCGAAGTCCTGACAGACGCCGCGACGGCGGGCGAGCACATCAAGCACGGGCGTGTCAATGTCGGTCGTGCCGGGCGTGAACACAAACTCGTCGTGGATGCGTCGCGCGAGATCGAGCGCCGCCTCCAGCACCGGTCGGCCAGGCGTGAACGACGGCGTCGCGAAGCTGGCCAGCGCCGCGTCGCGCGGCACGAGTGGCGAGTCGAACGTGAACTGCCGTGCGCCAATCTCATCGACGCTGCCGGGGTTCTGCAAACGATAGCGGGCCGCCTCCCACGGCGCGGTCGACCCCGGTTCTGGCAACCGCGGAAACGCGACGGCCACCTCGCTGCGCGCGGTGATCGACAATTCACTGTGCGCTTCCTCGACACTGACCCATGTCAAGTCGTTCCCGAAGAAGTCGGCTCGGTTGGACCGAGCCGACGGCATCGGCGTAATCGCGATGTCATGCCGCAAGCAGGTCTGACCCACGCGATCGCGCGGCTTCAGGCGAAGCACGTTCTGGCACAGCGACACCGGCTCGGAGTAGCGGTAGCGCGTCTCATGATGCACGCGGTATCTCACGCATCCGCTCCTTCGCCCGGCGGTGTCGGTGTGACGCCAATCTCGTGCGGCAGGGCCGAGTGCGAGAAGTACAACTGCGCGATCGTCTGCGAGAGCGTTTCGCAGCGATCGACCGCGTCTGTCAGTAGTGCGCCCAGCGCGGGCCGCGGTCCACTGCTGGCGGATGCGATCGCGTTCACATCGGCGGTTTCAATCGAGGCTCGCAGGCGAAGCAGTTGCGTCTGATCGATATTCCGCATCGGCTGTGCCGGATCGCGCGGAAGACGTGCGAGGTGATGGTCCATCTCCTGCAACTGAAACGCCACCGCCCGCGGATTCGACCCATCGCAAAGCAGCAGGTCGACAACGGCGTGCGTCTCCAGGTGCGTCAGATAACGCCGGCGGTAGCTGATGCTGCTGTCGCAAACGTCGAGGATCGCTTCAAGCAATCCGGTGTCGGACGGGCCGGCCGAGAGCGTGCTGCGCAGGAGGCGGATCGTGGTGACGGCGCGTTCCAGGCGTCGCCCCATCTCGACGAAGAGCCACGTCTGCCCGCGTGTCATCGAGTCGACGACAAGGCCGGAGAAGGCGGCGCAGTGCCCGATCAGGTCGTCGAAGAACTCCGGCGTCTGGCGCGGTGCGTACTCCGACGCGTTCACGACGTTCGTGATCGCCTGAAGCACGCGCCACGCATCGACCGACAGTTGGTCGCGCAGCATGCGCGCTAGGCGATGCACACTAGCCACGGTCGCGGGCAGGCTGCTCGAGTTAGTCGGATCGAACAGGCTTCCGAAGAGGCGATGCTCCACCTGCTCGGGCGTCGTGTGCCACGGGACGATCGTTCCGGCAAGCAGCCGCAACGCCAGGCTGGCGCCGTCGACGATGCCGGGATCGAGCAGCCGACGCAGTGCGCCGCGTGCGAGCCGTGAGCAGGCTTCCACGCGCTCGACGTAGCGGCCGAGCCAGAACAAATCGTCGGCCAGCCGGCTTGGCAGGTCGCCGCCGCCGCGGCTGAGTGGGATCGGCTGCGTGCCGCTCGGCAGCAGCGTGACGGGCAGCACCGGGCCGATCGATAGCACCCACGTGTCTTTGCTCCCCGCGCCGCGCTGGAGCGATACCGAGCGCGTTTGGCCCGACGCCGCCACACGCGTCAGCCCACCCGGCATTGCCGCGTAGCCGCCCGAACTGTCGGCCGCGAGGTAGGCGCGGGTGACGAAGCGCCTGGGATCAAGTCGTCCATCGATCAGCGCAGGCGTCGTTCGGTCCATGACGCGCTCCTGGCCAACGAAACGCTCGGGGCGTTCGATGATCGCTGCTCGAAGCTTGTCAACTTCGGCCGACGTGAGATCCCACGCGAAAACCGGTTCCTCCCCGCGCACGGGAAGAGCAGACTTGATCACGAGATTGTGCAGATGTTCGAGTACATACGTCCGGCTCGACGCGTCACCGCACCACCACGTTTGAACCGACGGCATCTTCAGGTCTTCGTCCAGCAGGAACCGGCTTAACGCTGGAAGGAAGGGCATGAAGCCCGGCGCCTGTAGTACGCCCGAGCCCAGCGCGTTCGCCACGGCGACGTTGCCGCCGCGGACGGCCTGTAACAGCCCGGGCACGCCGAGCTGCGATCGGCCCATCAGTTCGAGCGGATCGCAGAAATGATCGTCGACGCGGCGCAGGATCACGTCGATCCGTTGCAGGCCGCCGAGCGTTTTGAGGTAGACGACGCTGTCGCGCACGGTCAGGTCGCTGCCCTGAACGAGTTGGTAGCCGAGGTAGCGGGCGAGGTAGGCGTGCTCGAAGTACGTCTCGTTGTAGGGCCCCGGGGTCAGCAGCACGACGCGCGGGTTGTCGCGCCGGTGCGACGGCGCGAGCGATGCGAGCGAATCGCGCAGTCGGATGAAGAACGGTGCGAGCCGCTGAACGTTGCACTGCTGGTAGGCCGTCGGCAACGTGCGTGAGAGAATGATGCGGTTTTCCAGCGAGTAGCCTGCGCCGGACGGGTTCTGCGTGCGATCACTCAGCACCAAGAATGAGCCATCGTGTCCGCGCACGAGGTCGGCTGAGTAGAGGTGCAGCCAGCGATTTTGTGGCGGCCGCACGCCGTGGCAGGCGCGGAGGAAGCCGGCGTTGGCCCAGATCAGATCGCTCGGCAGCACGTGCTCGTAGATCGTTCGGGCGTCGGAATAGAGGTCGGCCAGAAACGCGTCGAGCAGTCGTGCTCGCTGTTCGAGGGCGCCACAGATCGACGTCCATTCATGTTCAGGCAGCAGCAGGGGGATCGGGTCGAGGCTCCACGGCCGATCAAGGCCGTCGGCGGCGCCGTAGACGTTGTGTGTCACGCCGTTCTCGTGCAGCAACCGCCGTGCGTCGGCCCAGCGTTCGAGTAGGCCGGTCGTGCCGAGAGACTTGATTGAACTGGTGAAGCCCTGCCAGTGTGGACGCACGTCGCCGCTGGCGTCGAGCATCTCATCCGCCACGCCGGCAACGGATCGATACCCGCTGGCAAGGTCGGAAGAAGAGTGGACGGACGTCGCGCGTGTGGGCATCGGCGACGGCGAGAATAGATGAAAGGCGGCCGCGCGGGAACACGTCGCAGTTCCCGCGCGGCCGAATTGGAGAAACGAGAAATACTCGATCCGCTTACCGCCGGCGGCGGGTTGCCGCGAGGCCGGCCAGGCCGACCACCAGCGTCGCCGTCGTGGGTTCCGGCACCATGCTCTGGGCCAGCGCCCAGTCGCCGGCGAAGGAGCCGGTCACGCTGCTGGTCGAGCCGTAGTTGGCCGCCAGCGAGAGCAGGTCGGAGAAGTTCACGGTGTTGTTGCCGTCGAAGTCGCCGTTCGTCCAGCTCTTGCCGCTCAGCGAGTAGTTGGCCGCCAGCGAGAGCAGGTCGGTGAAGTTCACCGCGCCGTCGAGGTTCGCGTCGCCGGGCGTGGCCGCGGTGACGAGCACCTGCGTGGCGGTGTAGGTGACCGCCAGCGCCTTGGTCGAGGTCAGCGGCACGCCGGTGACCGAGCTGAAGATGCCGGTGACGGCGCTGCCGGTCATGATCGCGTGCGGCGTCAGCTTGACCGGGTCGTAGCCGCTCAGCAGGTTGAGCTGCAACTGGCCGTCGAGCGTGAGCGCGGCGGGCGAGGTCACGCTGTCGAAGGTGCTGGCGTCCTGGAGGTCGATCGCCAGGGCGGCGGTGGCCGCCTGCGCGTAACCGCCGGTGATGGCCGTCGCGCCGACGGCGGCCGCGCCGCCGGGGAGCAGCGTGCCCGTGCCCGTGCTGGCCAGGGGGGTGGCAAGTGTGTAGCTGTTCACCGTCAGGTTGCCGCCGGTGAAGGTCACGGTTGCAACACCAACGCCTTGGCCGTGGGCAATGGAGGTCGCCTTGAATGAGCCGCCCGACAGGTTCAGGTTGCCGGCCGTGTTCGCGGTCGTCGCGGCGACGCCGGCCATCTGCACGGCGCCGGCCGTCACGTTCGCGGTGCCGCTGATGTTGAGGTTCGCCACCTTCGCCGTGGCGTTGGTGCCCGAGTAGCCGAGGCTGAGCGCTCCGAGATTGGCCGTGCCGCCCGAGATGTTTACGTCGGCCTTTTGGGCGTTTTCGTTGATCCAGGTCGTGTTCGATATCAGCGTCCCGCCGGTCATGTTGATCACGCCCTGCGTGAAGTCCGGGTTGCCACCGGCGCCGCTGCCGATGATCAGGACGTTCGAGCCCGACTTGGTGAACGTCGCAGTGTCGGCGATGTTCAGCGTGCCGATGCCGCCGTTGCGGCCGATGACCGACCAGTTGGCGACCGACATGCTGCCGCCTTCGTACAGGTTGACGGTGCCGATCGCCGAGTCCGCCGGCAGGTTCGTGCCGCTGCGGCCCTGGCCGATCCAGAACTGGTGGCCGACGATGTTGACGACGCCGGTGCCATGGATGTTGGCGACCGCCGGACCGTGCGCGTCGCGCGTGGATTCACCGACGTAGAACGCGGTGCCGCCGCCGGAGTCGTTGTTCGTGTAGGTGCCGCCCGAGACATCGAGCAGGCCTTGTCCGCCGAACCGGCCGACCGAGTTCCAGCTGTCGGACGTCACCGTGCCGCCCGTCATGATGAATTTGCCGACGCCACCAAGCTGGTTGCCGATCACGAACTCGTTCGTGATGTGCAGTGAACCGCCCGAGATGGTGTACGAGCCGTCCAGCGTGCTGAGGTTGGCTGTGTCGGGCGGGTTGCCGCCGATCCAGAGCGAGCGTCGCGCCGGTGGTGCCGACCTCGACCTTGCTCGTCGAGCCGGATTGGACGACCGTGCCCTTGGTGTTGTTGTTCTTCGAGACGAAGAAGTTGCCCAGCACGTTGACGGTCGCGCCGTCGAAGATGTTGAGTGTACCCTTCGAGCCGCCGCCCGCGGTGGCGTTGCCGTTGTCCGACACGTTGAAGTCGGAATCGCGGGCGTTGAGCGTGCCGTAGACGTTCACCGTGCTGTCTTCACCGGCGTCGAGGCCGATGCTGCTGTACGAGGTCACGGTGGCGTAGGTGGCGCCGGCCTCGATGTTGAGCGTCGAGCGACGCATGCGCAGCGCGCCGACGGTGGTTGAAGTGCCGGCCTTGATGTTGATTGTGCCGGCGTCGATGAAGCTTTCACGCGCGAGGTTGTTCGTGCCGCTGAGGTTGAGCGTGCCGAGGCCGCGCTTGACGAGCTGGCCGCCGGTGAGGCTCTGGGAGATGTTGAAGACCTGTGCGGCATCGGGGAGGTCAAGGCCGCCGGAGAAGTTGGCGACGTTGACGTTATGCGTCCCGAAATCGGTGATGAATCCGCCGACGACGCGGAGGTAGCCACCGCCGTTGGCAGCGGTGCCCGCGCCTTCGTCACCGAAGACAAGCGTCGAACTGGCGCCGCCGAGGGCGGCTTCGTTCGCAACCGCGAGCGTGCCGTTGCGAATGTTGAATCCGCCGGTGACGGCGGTGTTGTCGCCGGTCAGTTCGAGCACGCCATTGCCGCCGCCGCTCACGGAGATGCGGCCGGCGATGGTGAGGTTCTGCGGGATCGATAGCTTGGCGTCGCCGGCGCCGGCGGCGGCATTGTTATCGACGCGGATGCGAGCGTCGGTCGTGTTGAGCGTCAGAGGGCCGGTAAGGGTCGTGCTGACGGCCGTGTTCTGAATGGCCGCGGCATAGTTCTGATAGTCGGCGCCGGTGTAGATGGAGCGGGTGATCGTGATCGGCTCGGCACAGACGATCGGAGACGTGACCGTCAGCCCCGCGCCGCCGAAGCCGAGCGTGCCGTCGTCACCAATGAAGGTGCCATTGGTCGTGGCGCCAAGGCCGCCCGACGACGTGATGCAGAGCCGGCCTTTCAGGAGGGTGGTCTTGCCGGTGTACGTGTTGTCCTGGGTCAAGCCGAGCGTGCCCCAGGAGTCGTATGTCTGGTTGTCGACGATGAGTTCGCCGCTGCCCTTGACGACCGAGTTCATGGTGATTTCGGCCGCGTCGTTCGGCGTGTCACGGATAATGAAGTTGTGACCGAGCGCGTTGGGCGAAAGGGTGAAGCCGTTGGTCGGGCAGAGGACGTTGACGACGCCACCGGCCACGGCCTTGGTGAAGTCGCCGCCGAGCGTGAAGCTGCCGCCGCTGAAGTCGGAGAAGTTGTAGCTCGTGCCGACGGTCGCGCCGCTGTTCGTGGTGGCGACGACGACGTTGTTGGGGGCGACCGCTTCCGCGATGTCGATCGGCAGGAAGTTGGCGTTGCTGAAACTGGCGCTGAGGTTGCCGAAGCGAACGTCGTCCCCATCGACGAACGCGACGTTGGACGCAGTGGAAGCCTTGTACCAAGTCAGGCCGGAGTGATCCCAGATTCCCTGGCCGTCGACGATCGCCGGGGTGGCGGTCCCGTCTGAATCCCAGATCAGACTCGAAGCCGAGGCCTTAACAGAAACGGCCGCAACTGCAGCCACAAGAACAGACAGACAAGCACGCGTTCTCATATTCCCTCGCCGGTGAAATGGCAGTTCGCGCAGCACGATGCTGGTTGAACTGGAATTGCGCTTGGCGCTGCTTCGAAAACTGGCACGACGTCCGGACCAGCTAAGTGGCTACTTGAGATGTGCGAAAACAGACGACGTGATTCTCGACCGCCGTCCACAACATACCGTGGGATAATCCGATGTGACATCCAAGAATTGCTACAGACCATTTGTAAAATCCACATCGGGATGAGATGCAAAAAGCAGTCACCCCGCGACGCCGAAGGGTTCGCAGGGTGACTGCTCGATTACTGCCAAGATGGGCGAAGCCGATCACTTTTTCTGAATGAACACGCTCGATTCGCCTTCGCGGTTGCGGATGGTGAGCGTGACGCCTTCGCCGAGGTCGGCGTCCTTGAGCGCCTTCTGCGCCTCCTCGGCCGACTTCACTTCGGTGTCGCCGACGCGGGTGATCAGGTCGCCCGCTTTCACGCCGGCCATCGCGGCCGGGGAGTTGGGGCTCACGCGGGTCACCAGCGCGCCCTTCGAGCCTTCCGGCACGCCGGCGCTCTCCAACTGTTCATCGCTCGGCGTTGCCAGCCGCATGCCCATCTCGCGATTGGCCAGACCCGGCTGCTGCGGCCCGACTTGCCGGCCGGCCACCACGACCTGCTCGGGCTGCTCGCCCAGTTTCACGTCCACCGTCGTCTCGGCCTTGTCGCGCCAGACGCCAAGCTTCACGGTCGTGCCGGGCTTCAGTGCCGCAATCTTCAGGCGAAGTTCCTGCGTCGACTTCACGGGCTTGCCGTCGATCGACGTGATGATGTCGTTCGCCCGAAGCACGTTCCATGACGGCGAGCTTTCGGTCACGCGCGAGACGAAGACGCCGTTGGTGGTGTCCTTGTAGCCGAGCCGCGCGACGCGGTTGTCTTCCACCTTGGCGACGTCGCCGATCTCGACGCCGAGGTAGCCGCGGACGACCTTGCCGTTGTCGCGGAGCTGTTCGTAGACGGCCTTCGCCTGGTTGATCGGGATGGCGAACCCAATGCCGTTGAACACGCCGTTGCGCGTCGCGATCGCGGCGTTGATCCCGATGACGTTGCCGTGGATGTCCACTAGCGGGCCGCCCGAGTTGCCGGGGTTGATGACGGCATCCGTCTGGATGAAGTACTCGTAACCCATTGGCCCGAGGATTGAGGCCTGTCGGTCCTTGCCGCTGACGATGCCCTGGCTCATCGAGCCGACGTAGCCGAACGGTGCGCCGAACGCCATGACGATGTCGCCGCGTTCGAGCGCGTCGGAGTCGCCCCAGCGCGCGGGCACGAGGTTCTTGGCGGTGATCTGCACGACGGCGAGGTCGGACTTCGGATCGACGCCGAGCACCTTTGCGTTATCGATGCGCCGGCCGTCGGCGAGGTTGATCGTCAGCTTCGTCGCACCGCCCGCGACGTGGTTGTTGGTCAAGACGTAGCCCGTGTCGCCGTTCACTTCCATGATCACGCCGGAGCCTTCGCCCATGACCGGGCCTTGGTCGGGGTTCTGGAAGTGGAAGGGAATCGGGTCGGGGTTGCCGTCGCCGTCGAGGTCAAACTTCTGCTCGGCGGCGGGCTCGGCGTTCTTGACGACGTTGATCTCGACGACCGACGGCTCCATCAGCTGGCCGACGGCGCGCAGGGCGTTCGAGAACTCGTCAAGGTGCTTGAGGGTTTCCGGGTCGATCTTCAGCGTCTGCGGCTTGACGGGCTGCGTCGACTCGGCCGTCGCGCTGGTCACGAAGTACCTCGACGCGCCGACATAGGCCAGCACGGACAACGCGGCCGTGGCGATCGTTCGAGAAACGTTGGACTTGGACATCATGGCTGAACTCTCCATGTTCGTTGGTTGACTGCTTCGTTGGTTCGATTCAATCGATCTGCATTCCGAACTCGGCGGCATCGGTGCGGAGCTGCTTGGCCTGATCGGCGGGCATCTCATACTGATGCTGCTTGGCCGGGTACTTGCCGCTGCCGATGTCGCGGACGAACTTGGCGGCCGCCTTACGCGTGGCGGAAGCGAGGTCCGCGACGGGCGGCGCAAGCGCGGCTGACGTGGCGACAGCCCGAGCAGGTCGTGCGAGACGACCACGTGCGCGTGACACGCCGGCCCCGCGCCGCAGCCGATCACCGGGATGAACTTCGACGCCGTCGCGTCGTCCTCGGCGAAGTTCACCTGCTGCACGACAAGCTGCGACACCTGCGGCGGCACCGCTTCGAGCAGGATGCCGACCGCGCCGGCGTTCACGAAATCGGTTGCCAGGTCCGCGATGTTCATCGCTTCCAGTGCCGTCTTGCCCTGGGCGCGATAACCGCCCAGCAGGCTGACCGATTGCGGCGTCAGGCCGAGGTGAGCGAACACCGCCACACCATTATCGGCCAGCGCCTGGACAAGGCCGATATGGCCTCGTGTCGCCTCGATCTTCACGCAGTCGCAGCCGGAAAGTTTCACCATCCGCAGCGTGTTGCGGATGCCCGCGGAGGTCGGCGCGAAGCTGCCAAACGGCATGTCCGCGCAGACGAGCGCATTCGGCGCCGCCCGCCTGACCGCGGCCGTGATCTCGATCATGAAATCGAGCGGGACCGGCTGGGTCGACGGGTGGCCGAGGATGACGTTCGCGGCAGAATCGCCGACCAGCAGAAGCTTCACGCCCGCCTCGGCGAAGAGTCGGGCGGACGTGAAATCATAGGCCGTCAACATCGCCAGTTTCCGCCCGTCTCGCGCCGCCCTGCGAAAATCGGCCAGCGTGAACGGGGAAGAAGCGTCGGCAAGGGATTGGGGTTCAGCCATGGGGCCGAAATGGTATCGCGCGGGCGGGGGCGTGTCGCTTGGCCGATGGTCGGTCCGACCGAGCCTCTCGGTACGCTCGGAACGGCGGGCACGCGTTACCCGCACGACCCCGATAGCCGGTCCCTGTGCGGCGAGTAGAGGGATCACCCGCTCAGGACGTCGAGCCCGACACTCTCTTGCTCACGATTCGGGTCGCTCATCGGCGTCGCGCCAGCCGGCGCCGTGGGCGATGACGACCCGTACCGACTGGCCAGAAGGATCAGGTCTATGAAGTTGACGACGCCGTCTCCGTTCGCGTCACCCGTCGCGAGCGTGCCGTAGGGCGAACCGAAGTTTCGCGCGAGGCATAGCAGATCGGTGAAGCCGACGATGCCATCGCGATCGAAGTCGGCGATGCGCACGGTGAATTCGATCGACGCCGCTTGCCGCATCGACCGGCCGAGCGCGTTGCGCACGGATTCGGCTGGGATCGTCAGACGGTACACGCCATCGGCGGGAAGACTCGATGGATCTCCGAACGAGAACGTTCGCACCAGCCAGTTGTTCCGCAGGCTGGTGACTGCCGCGCGGTTCCCCGTGCTCAGGTTGACAAGTTGGAGCGCGCTGTCATCGATCCGGTCGGCGTTGCCGAAAAACCACCCGGTGACACTCCACGGTCGGGCAGCGACGTTGTACGACAGATCGGCCGCCGTGGGCCTGACCCGCTCGAGCAACTGATCGGCCCAATCGAATTCGCGAAACACGACTGTGCCGTCAGAGAGTCCGACATTGATGCCGCCGGTTACGTCATCGGGCCGCTCGCAGAGCAGGGGCTGGTTCGACGCCTGGCTCGATCGACCTCCGAAGTATGCGTATCCAGCGTGTTGATCGATCCAAGCGGCGATCTGCTCTGGCGTGCCCGTCGATGGCGGTTGCGGTGCGGAAGTACGTGGGTTTAGAAACGTCTGGAGGTCCGTGATTTGCTGGGCTAGGTACAGCATGCCGAGCGAGGACGGAAATGTGCCGTTGTTGCCTGTTTCGTAGACGCGAAGCGCCGATCCCAGTTGTCTGAGCCGATCCTGACTTTGAAGAATGAGCGGATCAGCAGGGGAGACGGTCCACACCGGCGGCACGTGCGTTGGCCGAACGTTCGGGAAGCCAATCAAACTGGCCGCGTTCGCGCGCGGCATCAATGTTACGTGGCCATCGCCCCAGAGAACGCCGATATCGCCGGTGACGTGATCCGGGTTCTCGTACGCCAAGACCGTGGTGGCTTTCAGATCGCGCGTGCGGCCGCCTGTAACCGCCAGGACGAAATCGTTGAGCGAGGCAGACCAAGCGCTGGCTTCGAGGTCGGTCATTTCGCCGCGCGGCGTATCCGTGCCAGCCATCGGGTTGGCGAGGATCTCGCCATTCGTGCCGAGGAACCCCGCGAGAACCTCGAGGCTTGTCGGCAGAGAACCTTTGTAGTTCCCGGCGTACCAGAAGATGTCCTGGCCGAGTTGGCGCAGGTGCCCGAGAGACATCGTGCGGCGAGCACCATCGGAGAGCGCCCGCCACGAGTACGGCGCTGCGACATCCGGCACGTCCGTCGGCAGCAACGTGATCTGGGCGACCGATGCTTCTCCGACGTGGGCGCTGAAGCGCACGTCAATCCGACCGTCCGTCACCGTGACGGGCACGGACCGTGCGAACGCGGCCGACGGGCCGGCGCACGAGAAAACGTCGAGGCCTGCGATCACGCGTGATCCCTCGACGGAAATATCGAATACGCGCTGCCCCGGCGCGACCGAGTCGACATCCGCGAACTGAAGGATTAGCGCGTAATGACCGTTATCGACCGGCATCGACCAGTCGAAGGCCGTTCCGACGCGAGACGACTGGAAGAGTGCATCATCGGAAGCGTTTGCGATATCGACATTGGAGGTCGCGACGTGCCCGCCCGCGAAGCCGGAGTCGGCTGTCACGAATTGCCCCGCCGAATCGATGCCGCCGGCGCCACCGGCGTCGATCCGCAGCGAACTGGCCAGCAGCGTTCGGCGTTCCAACCACTCGATCGACGAACGCTGCACCCGTGATGTTGAATGTCGGCGCAAAGAGCCTCCCGTGACGTCGACAGCGATTCTACCGCACAACCGGCTAAGCCAGCACCGGTCCAAAAGCCGACCCCGCGGCCTTGACAGGGCGCGATTCGCGCGTATTCTCGCTCGACTCACAACCCAACGCGCCATTAGCTCAATTGGCAGAGCAGCTGACTCTTAATCAGCGGGTTCTAGGTTCAAGTCCTAGATGGCGCAGTGAAACGTAAGTCACGCCGAACGCTAAGTTAAGCGTACCTGTCGCGAACGACAGAGCGGCCGAAATCGCCAGCGAAAACGGAAGTCATCTTCCGTTTTGGCGAACCTTCGGAGGCTCTGTCCGATGCCCCGACTGAAACCCGATCAAGTGCCCTCATACCGCCTGCACCGCCAGAGCGGACAAGCCATCGTCACGCTGTGCGGCCGTGACTTCACGCTCGGCTTGTACGGCACACCCGACAGCCGGCGGCTGTATCACGAACTCGTCGCGAAGTGGGAAGCGGCAGGGCGGAAGCCGATCCACCTGGCCCCCGAAGAACTGCGCCCGGCGCAGTTCGACACGCCTCTGACGGTCGACGAGTTGTGCACGCTGTTCGATCGACACGCCCGGGAGTACTACAAGCGACCCGACGGAACCCGCACCAGCGAGCCGGGGAACTACAAGCTCTGTCTCGGCATCGTTAGAGACGCTTTCGGGCAAACGGCCGCGTCAGCGTTCACGCCATCGCGGCTACGCGAGGTCCGGAACCGGATGGTGAAGCGCGGATGGGTCCGCAAGTCCATCAACCTGCACGTCCGGCGCATCCGCCATGCGTTCAAATGGGCTGTATCGCACGAACTGATTCCCGCAGCCGTGCATCAAGCGCTCACGACCGTCGAGCCGCTCAAGGCCGGTAGAAGCACCGCCACCGAGACCGAAGCGCAGGGCCGCATCCACACGAGTGCGGCCACCGTCGCGGTGCTGCCGGAACTGGCGGACGTGAAGATCGACATCAATCCGAAGGACATCGAAGAGTTCGGCTGCCGCGGCGGCGGGCCGGGCGGGCAGAACGTGAACAAGGTCGAGACCGGCTGGTTCATCAGCCACAAGCCGTCCGGCCTGCAATTCAAGATGGAGTAACGCGCATCGCAGGCGGAGTAACTGCGCATCGCAGGCGGAGTAACGCGCATCGACGGCGGAGTAACGTGTCTCTCGACCTGAAAGGCCGATTCGGAGATTGGGAATGGGGCCCGCCGCGTTCGCGGCGTCGGCGCGGAATGAGGGGCTACCTGCGACAGGCTTGGATCGGGCTGAGTCGTGGAACCATGCAGGCCTCGCCCTGTGGACCGCGCGGGACGTGTGATCGGGCCGGGATTATCGCCCGGGCGAGGTCTTCGGGCGGCCGGATCGGGAGGGCGTCAAGTGTGTCGGGGCGTCAGCCGATGCAACACGTGCCATGCTTCGACCCAGCCGACCCATGTCGAACAACGAACGGCAACGTCGCTTCCGCGCACGGAACCCCGGCTACAACAACCGATACCGGAACCGCGGGCTGGGGCCGGCCGGGCCGGCACTCATCGTGCCAATCGACGCGAATAGCATGCTGCCATCCGACCCGCCTATTGCCGCTGCGGAAGCTACCGCGCCCGTGGAGGGCTGGCTGCCGGCGGGATGCTGACGCGGGCTGGCCTGCGAGCGAGCCGTTCCCGCAAATCGCTTGATGCTTTCCTTCTGCTGAACGCGGCTACGCCGCCTGCTCGCTGCGCGAGTCTATGGGCGGTACGCCCATGCCACTAAGATTGCAGTCGCGCAGATGAGCTAGGCGCGTGAATCGATGGTTCCGTAGAATGCAGCGCATGGCGAAACGCACCACGCCCGCGTCGAAGAAGGTCTATCTCGTGTACGTCACGGGCGGGTCGCCCGGCGAATCGTATCTTCTCACCGATGCGACCACGGAAACGTTCATGGGGATGAATTGCATTCGCGGCTTCTACGAGCTGCCGAACGCCAAGTGGCACTTCATCGCAGAGCGAACGATTCGCATCCCCTACGCGCGCGTTCAGATGATCGTGGAATACGACTCGATCGACACGTACAAGCAGGCGGTCAAGCGTCATTATGACGAGAAGACGAAGTAGCTCGCAATATGACCGAAGCCGAGTACATCAGCGAATTGAGAGGGAGATGGCCACGCGACATTTCTGTCGAGGCGACTGCGGCAACGCTCGCCCTCGCCGATGAAGCGGTTCAGGCCTATCCGCACTCCGCAACGCTCTGGGACATGCGAGGCGACCTCATTCAAATGGGAGATGCCTCGACACCGCACACTCTCGATGATGCATTGAACTCTTATCAACGAGCGGTCGAGGCTGATCCGAGCTTCGCCGACGCCTGGGAGTCGATCGGCCACTTCTATGACGTGCACGTGGACGACGAACTCGCCGCGCAGAAGTACTTCGATCGCGCAGCAATGCTGCGCCAATCCCGGGCGCCTAGGTTCGCCATTACTTCCCAAACCGAAAGACCTGCAACCGGTTGTTGCCCGAGTCGATGACGACGGTCCGATCGGTCGAGTCGACCACGCCGCTCCACGGGTAGAGCAGTTCGCCCGGGGCGACGCCGTTGCGGCCCCACGTGGCGATCGGCGTGCCGTCGGGCGACAGTTTCTGCACGCGGTTGCCGCCGTACTCGGTGACGATCAGGTTGCCGGCCAGGTCGAGGTCGAGGCCCCACGGGAAGCGAAACTGGCCGGGCGAGCCGCCGACGCTGCCAATCATGCGGCGATACGTGCCGTCGAGGCCGAAGACTTCGATGCGGTGGTTGCAGGTGTCGACGACGAACAGGTCGTCGCCGCGGATGGCGAGCGCCTGCGGGCGTGAGAACTCGCCGGGCTCGTCGCCGAACCGGCCAAAGTCGAAGAGGGGCGTGAGCGCGGTGTCACTCGGCTTGAACGGCGCGAAGACTTGGATGCGGTCGTGGCCGTTGTATTCGGAGATGTAGATGCGGCCGGCCGAGTCGAACGCCAGATCGGTGGGCCAGCGGAACTCGCCGGGGCCATCCCCTTCCTTGCCGAACTGGTGGAGCAGTTCGCCCGTCGGCGCGTAGACGAGGATGCGTGAGTAGTGCGTGTCGGCCACCCACAGGTTGCCGTCGGGCCCGACGGTGCAGCCGGTCGGTTTGCCGTTGGTCCAGGCGGGCGTGTCCCACGTGCTGAGCGTCTTGCCGTCGCGATCGAGGTGCTGGATGCGCGCGTTGCGATCGATGACGTAGAACCAGTCGTGCGCGCGGTCGCACGCGATGGCCCGCGGGTAGACGACCTCGCCCGCCTCGCGCCCGACGGTCATCCAGATGGCGTCGGGCGCATCGGATCGGCCGCAGCCGGCGAGCAGCAGGAGGATGAGAAGCGTGAGCCGCATTCGAGTGGGTGAACGCACAGACGCCACGGAGGACACGAAGAGCACGGAGAGAAGACGCGGACAACGACACCTGACGCGACGAATCCAAGCGGAGTGTCGCGACAACCGGTGAACTCGTAGCATGGGCGTCTCGCCCATGCCTTTCGGGGCAAACGCATTGGGCGAGACGCCCATGCTACACCGACAAGCGATTTGAATCTTTCATTTCAAGCTCTCGTCTCATCTCCTCTCCGTGGCCTCTGTGCGCTCCGTGTTCTCTGTGATTCGAATTTCGCGCGCGCCGTCCACGACCCCGTTCCAGCGCGCCAAGACCAGCAGCGCCGTCGCGATCGCCCCCAGCAGCAGCGACACGATCAGCAGCAGCAAGCTCGCGCCGATCATCGGGTCGAAGTTGGCCGTGTGCACCCAGGCCATGAGCAGGGGGACAAGCGTGTCGCCGCTCTTGAGCAGGACGCTGGCTGGCACTTCGGTCATCGAAAGCAGCGTCACGAGCAGGGCACAGCCGACGATCGCGCCGGCGCTCAGCGGGAGGATCACGCGGACGTTCGTCTGCACGGACGAAGCGCCGTCCACGCCGGCCATCTCGCGCAGCCAGCGCCAGCCACGTGAGCGGACGGCCAGCCCGGCCAGCACGGCGATCCACGCGAACCGCGCCAGGCAGCCGAGCACGTTGAGGACGAACGAATCGTACACCGCCCACATCCACTCCCGGTTGTACACGCGCACGAGCACGAGCGCAACGATCTGTCCGCCCACCAGGAACGCGGCGGCCGCGATCACCAACGCCGCTCGCGGCTTCGCGAACACCGATAACGCCGAGATCACGATCGACACCACGCCGGCGGACAGCCCGAGCCGCACCGTCCCGAGGATCTGAGGCGAATATGTTCGATAGAGCAGTAGCGGATCGAAGCGGGTCTTGAGCGACAGCAGCATCGCCAGCGTCGGCACGCCGAGCGCGAGCAGCAGCGACAGGGTTGCGCCAGCGCGCTCGACTTGCCGACGGGCGTCGAGCGCTCATGATCCGAGGCGACATCGAAGTCCCGCGCGAGCCACCACGCGTAGATCAGGCAACTCGTCGCGACGGTCAACGCGATGACGACGCCCGGCAGCGCGACGATCAACCCTGCCGCGATGCGCCCCGTTTGTCGGGCGAGGTCTTCCCGCGACAGCAGGATCGGGTTGCCGGCCAGATCCATGCCGGTGTCCCACGCGGCCCGCACGTCGACACTGATGACGCGGATGCCGGTCGGCTCGTACACCGCGAACTCCTGCATCGCCAGCAAGAACGTCACGCCCCACGCGAGCACGACGCCCGGCGCGGCCAGCCGCAGCCGCGCGCTGCGCAGCGCGCCGTCGAGCGCCGCCTGCGGGAGCGTCGATCGATCCACGCGCCGAAGCCACAGCGCGATCAGCAACGCCCCCGCCGGCCACGACCACGCGGCCAGCGAGACAACGCAGCGCGTCACGTCGAGCATCGACTGCGGCTTGGGCGTCATGTGCAGCAGCGCGAGCACCTGCGCCCAGCCGTAGGTCATGACGATCGACGGCATGACGATCGACGCGGGCATGAGCAGCCAGAGCAGGATCGTCCAGCGCGACCGCGACAGCCCAAGCACGACGCCCGGTGCGTACGCGAACGTTGTCGCCAGCGTGGCGGCCAGCGTGTTCAGCGCGACGGTGCGGACGATCACCGTCCACCGCGCCGCATCCGGCCAGGCGTTGCGCCAGACGAGCGGCTCGGTGATGAGCAATCGACTGAGCTCGAACAACGGCACCGCGCAGATCAGCAAGATCAGCAGCCAGAACCCGCTGGCGAGCGCGAATGAAGCTGAAGGGCGTGGCCGCACGTGTGCCGCAGATTAGCGGATCACGCTCACAGAGCCACCAAGGCACCAAGACACCAGGGAAGGCAGGGAGATAGACAAGAATCAGAGTTTGGTCGCTCATTCTTCTTCATGTCTGCCTTTGAGTCTTTGGGACTTCGTGTCGTTACCGCACGTCGCTTTGTCAGCCGATCTTCGTTTTTTTCGCAAGCATTCGTGACGATACTTGCTCCCGGCGGGAACTTTGTGGGTGGACTCACGTCCAAACTCAAGGCCATGACCGAACGAAACCAACCCTGGAGGATGCCGATGCCCGGTCTGATGCTTCGCCGATCGTTCCGAACCCTGATGATCCTGACGGCCGTCGCGACGGTGCAACTGCCCGCGCTGGCTCAGCCCACCCAGCCGGCTGCCACAGTGCCCGCGAAAGATGCTGACGTGCCGGTCACCCGCGTCGCGCTGTTCAGCAGCGGCGTGGGCTACTTCGAACACTTCGGCAAGGTCGCGGGCGATGGCAGCACCTCCGTCCGCTTCAAGGCCGACCAGATCAACGACGTACTGAAGTCGCTCGTCCTCGAAGACCTTGATGGCGGCAACGTGTCGGTCGTGCGTTATCCGTCACAAGACCCGCTGGGTCGATCGCTCAAGGGGTTCCAGGTCGACCTCACGGGCGACACGTCGCTTGCGGGCATCCTTACGCAACTGCGCGGCGCGCAGGTGGAAGTCCGCGCGCAGGGCGGCAGCTACAAGGGCACCGTGCTGTCCGTCGAGACGCGCAAGAAAGTCGTCGGCCAAGGCTCGATCGACATCCAGGTGCTGAACGTGGTCACCGAGACCGGCGTGCAGTCGATCGCCATCGACGACGCGCAGGCGATCCTGCTCACGGACAAGGAATTGCAGGGTGAACTGAACAAAGCCCTCGCGGCCGTCGCGACGGCGCGGGACAAGGACAAGAAGCTGGTCAGCGTCGACTTCCGCGGCCAAGGCGATCGCCGCGTGCGGCTTGGGTACGTCGTCGAAACGCCCGTCTGGAAGACCAGCTATCGCCTGCTCGTCGACGAGAAAGACGCGAAGCTGCAAGGTTGGGCGATCGTCGAGAATCAGACCGACAACGACTGGAACAATATCAACCTGAACCTCGTCAGTGGCCGGCCCATCAGTTTTGTGATGGATTTGTATGAGCCGCTGTATCTCGCGCG
The DNA here is from genome assembly GCA_047600945.1 of Tepidisphaeraceae bacterium. GTDB lineage: Bacteria > Planctomycetota > Phycisphaerae > Tepidisphaerales > Tepidisphaeraceae > JASGKC01. Next base: position 2,622,117 of record JASGKC010000001.1, read on the forward strand.
GCCCGAGGCGAAGCTCGAACTGTTCGAGGGGCTTCGGCCGCAGAGTTACGCGGAAGCGCGTGAGGAAGTCGCGATGGACAAGATGGCTGCGCCTGCGACGCCGGCAGCGACGGCGGCGCCTTCGTTCAACCGTCAACTCGCGGCGCGTGGCGGACGTGCTGGCGGAGCGGGCGGCGCACTATTCAGTGCCGATGCTGCCGCGGTCGATGGTCCGTTGAACGCGTCGTCGTCGGTCGCCGCTCAAGCTTCCGCCGGTCAGATCGGCGAGTTGTTCCAGTACACCGTCAACGACGTCACGCTGCCGCGCCAATCGAGCGCGATGATCCCGATCGTCACCGATCCGATCTCCGTCGAGAAGGTCAGCATTTACAACCGCTCGGTGCTCGCGCGATATCCGCTCAACGGTGCTCGACTCGAAAACACGACTGGGAAGAATCTTCTCCAAGGCCCGATCACCGTCTTCGAGCAGGGCGGCTACGCGGGCGATGCGCAGATCAACAACGTCGGACCGGGTCAGAAGCGGCTCATCAGTTATGGCATCGATTTGCAGACGCTCATCGACTCCGACGAGTCGGGCCAGACGTCACGCATCATCAGCGCCAAGCTCGTGAAGGGGGTGCTGCAACTCCAGAGCCGAATCGTGAACAGCCAGGCCTACAAGATGGAAAATAAGTCCGACAAGGCGAAGACGATCGTCGTCGAGCAGCCGCGCTTGCAGCACTGGACGCTGGTCGATTCGCCCAAGCCTGTGGAGGAGACCGACGCATTGTATCGCTTCGAGGTAAAGCTCGACACGAAGAAGGCGGACAAGCTCGTGGTGCAGCAGCAGACGGTGAACTGGACGAACCTGACGCTGGCCGACTTCGATGAGAATTCACTGCTGAGCTACAGCCGCAACGGCGAGATTCCGCAGAAGGTGCGCGAGGCGCTGGCGAAGGCGGTGGAACTGCGGCAGGCGCTCAGCGCGCTCAAGGCCCAAGCTGCCGAGGCCGAGAAGAAGATCGCCGAGATCGCCGCCGAGCAGAATCGCATCCGCGAGAACATGCGCACGGTCGACAAGGCCAGTCAGTATTACGGCCGGCTCGTCACGAAGCTGAACGATCAGGAAAACCAGATCGAGAAGCTACAGACGTCCCTCGGCGAGTTGCGCGATTCGATCAACGGCAAGCAGAAGGAATACGACGAGTATCTGAACGGATTGAACGTCGAGTGAGTTAGCGGAAGGCGCAGGAAAACGAGAAGAGGATAGCGCCGGGCGCTATCCTCTTCTTTTGTCTGTCGCCTTCCTCACTCTGCCGTCACCGGTTCCGGCACCTTTGGCTTGGCGTCGTTCTCCGCTTTCGGCAGGTCGTTGATCGTGTTCAGGCCGAACACTTCAAGGAAGCGCTTGGTCGTACCGTAGAGGATGGGCCGGCCCGGCTCTTCGGCTCGACCGGCGATTTTGACCAAGTGCTTTTCCATCAGGTTGCGGATGGTTTCGCCGCACGCGACGCCGCGGATCGCTTCGATGTCGGCCCGCAGGATCGGCTGCTTGTACGCCACGATCGCAAGCGTCTCCAGCGCGCTCTTGCTGAGCTTCGCGTCGACTTCTTTCTGAACGAGCTTGCGGATCAGTTCGCCGTGCTCGGGCAGCGTGAGGAGCTGGAAGCCGCCAGCAACTTGTTCGACGCGGAAGCATCGGCCGGTTGCTTCGTACTGCTCGTTCAGCGTCTTGATGCCGCGGCGCACGGGCTTGGTCGACTCGGCCCCCAGCACTTCCGCCAGTTTGCCGGCCGTCAACGGGTGATGCGTGCTGAACAGCAGCGCCTCGAGCGAGGCGAGATCGACCGAAGGCTCATTCGAGGCTGACTCTGGCTCTGCGGTTGGCGGTTCGACGACCACACCGTCAGGCTGCTCGTCGGCGGGCGCTTCGGGTTGGTCGATGGCTGCCGGCGATTGAGCTTCGCTCGCGACGGGCTGGTCGATCGCGTCTTTGTCGGGCGGCAGTTCGGTGTCGTCGGTGTGCATGGTCGCGTCCTTGCGTCGGGCGGATGAAAACCTCGCGAGCACGCTCGCGGTTACGCGGAATGTACGCAGTGAACCATCCGGTGGGAAGCATCCATTGCCAGACGGGCGTTCACTGGCCTGTCTTCACACGGCCCGATTCGACGAGCGGTGTCTCGGGCGACGTCCAAGGCGTTTCGCCGACTACCGCCACCTTCATTGCTTTGTACGTCGGGCCATCGAATGTGCCTTCGCGCTGCCACGTCAGTTCCTTCGTCGCGTCGTTCCACTGGAAGGTCGTCTTGCGGACCGAGCCCTTGAGATATGCGTTGGTCGCGCCGTCGTCTTCGACGAGCGTGAACGCCGCGTTCTGGCCGGGGTAGATGCGGATTTCGAGCGGTGCTTTGACGAGGTCGGCCGTCCGGTCGGCGACGGTGGCCAGCGGCAGGATTGTTCCGGCTCGGACGAAGACGGGCACGTCGTCCAGCGTGCACTTCACGTGCAGTTTCAGGCCGCCCGGGAACGCTTTGCCGGTGAAGAACTCGAACCACGTACCGCCCGGCAGGTAGACGTCGCGCTCACCGCCATGCGTGAGGATCGGGGCGGCCATCACGCCTTCGCCGACGAGCCACTGGTCGTTGATCGTCGCGACGGCCGGGTCGTTCGGGTATTCGCACACGAGCGGCCGCATGAGCAGGTCGCCTCGTTCGTGGCAGTTGTGGGCGAGGCTGTAGAGGTAGGGCACGAGCTGGTAGCGCAGCCGAATCGCGTGTGTGATCGCCTTCTCCGCATCGGGGCCGAACAGCCACGGGAAGTGCGGTGTCGCGTCAACGGTCGAATGGGCTCGCATGTTCGGAAAGAACGTGCCGGCCTGGAAGAAGCGGGTGAGCAGTTCCGGATTCGTCTCGCCCGCGAAGCCGCCCAGGTCGGTGCTGCCGTAGGGCATGCCCGCGACCGACCAGTTCATCAGGTCGGCCGGCGCGGCGCAACGCGTCCCAGTTGGCGCCCGTGTCACCGTTCCAGGCGGCCGCGCCGAAGCGGGCCAAGCCGGGCGCGAACGCGCGGTTGATCGTCCACAGACGCTGATTCGGATCGAGCGTCTTGAGGGCTTGCTGCTGCGACAGGTTCCAGAACGAGTACGTGGTGTAGGTGAACTCCCCTTCATCGTTCCACCATCCGTCGACGCCGATCTTCAGCAGCGACTGCGTGTGGTCGGCGTACCAGGCGCGGAGGTCGCCGTTGGCGAAGTCGAGGCCGCGTTGATCGGACAGGCCGTCGCTGTCGCGGTTGCGGGCGTCCCAGTGTTTCTCGCGAATCATTGTCAGCGTGTCCTTGTCGCCGAGCCGCGGCTTCCGGATGCCAATAAACTTCAGCCGTGCGTCGTCGAGCGCCTTCAGCGGTGCGTTCGGGTCGGGAAGCAACTCAGGGCGGAAACCGAAATCGGAGAAGTGATCGATGCCTTCAGGCGGCAATTCGTAGTCGGGAAACTTGGTGTACCACTCGAAGTCGAAGATGAACGCGTCGACCGGGATGTCGCGCGTGTCGAAGTCATGGATGACATCGTCGATGTACGCGGCGTCTTTCCAGCCCCACCGGCTTTGGAGATATCCGAATGCCCACATCGGCGGCACAGGTGGTCGGCCAGTGAGGACAAAGAGGTTGCGCGTCGCGTCTTCGAGCGCCGGTGCGAGCATGAGGTAGATGTCGGCGGCGTCCCCGCGCGAAGTCAGCGTGATTGCGCCGTCTTTCACCTCACCGCTGCACGAGGCGGGCGCGTTCGGGTTCGTGCCGACGACGAATACGGCGAAGCCGCTCGGCGACCAGAAGAACGGCTGCACCGCAAGGCCGTTGCCGACGCGGGCTTTCACTTCCTTCTGCACCAGCTGCTCGGAAGGATTGCCGCTGCCGTAGACGGCGAACGATGTCCCCTCAGGCCAACCGATGTGCAGGGCGACCTGCGATGGCTCAGACGCCGTCGCGAGGACAGGCGACGAGGGAATGACAGTCTTGCCGCTCGCGTCGAGCAGTTCGTACTTGCCGGTTGTGGCGCCGAGCTTGAGCGTGCCGGCACGTGTCCTGATGACTTGTGTCGTGTTGTCGGAGCCGACCTCGCCACCGATCTCGGCCGGACGGGCGGGGTCGAGATAGATGCTTTGCAACGGCTTCGCATCGGCGTTGCGGTTGACGCTGATGCGGAAGATCGAATCGGTGACCGCGGCCGCTTCGACGTGAACGCCGTCTATCTCCGCCTCGACAGCTGCGCAAGCGGGCGCCGCACAGGCGAGGATCAGGGCCAGCTTCAGCGACGCCAAGGCGCGGGTTCGGTTCATGGCCAACCACACTAACCGGGCGTTCGGGCTCTTCCATCGGCGATCCGTGCGCGTTCATTCGTGTGACACAGATGCGCGGGCGGCATCGAAGCACATCGCGCCGGTCTTGGCTTGACGGAATGCGTTCAGCGTGGACCGCCGCCGAACATTCGTTGGCCGGGGCCGGCTGCGGGCAGGCCGCGCTCGGCGCGGCGCTTCAGCATGGCGCCGATGAACTCGGCCATCTTCGCGCGGCGATCGGGCGACATCTTGTCGAGCCGCGTTTGGCGGTTCTTTTCCCACTCGGTCCGCTGCGCCTCGGACGGCCCGCCGCCAAGCGGGCCCGGCCGCGTCGTCGGGCCTGTGGTCGGGTTCTGAGCGCCGTACTGCTTGCGCATCGACTCCATCTGGTCGATGATCTTGTCGAGGTAGGCGTCGCGCTGCTTGCTGTTGGGCGGCAGCGCGAAGTAACCGTCCTGCACGCGATTGAACAGGCCCATCATCGCGTCGCCCGCCTGTTCGCGGGTGAGCACGCCCGACTGGACGTTGCTTCGAAGTTTCTCGAACAGGCTCGGTGTGACGGTCGACGCTTGCGCGATTTCCTGAACGGCCTGCTTCGCGGCGGCTTCCTGTTTCGACGACTTCCACCACTCGTAGCCGAAGTATCCGCCCGCACCGAAGCCCACCAGCACGAGCGCGCCGGCGATCATTGACAGCTTGCGCTGTCGCTGCTGCTTCGTGCGAAGGGTATGGGCATACATGGCGGTGCGTTGAGAGACGGCGGCGTTCATGGCTCAACTCTTTCGGGTCGGCGGGCGGCGGAGAATGTCGACGCTGAAATCGGCGTACAGGTAATTTCGGCTCTTGTCGGTGCCCGGCTTGTCGTGGAACGGGTCGTAGTCGCTCAGCAACTGTAAATCGTGCGCTGGGCGGCCGTGCTCGTCGCTGTCCTTCAGCGCGTCCTGCCATACCTTGTTCACGCCCTTGGCGTAATCGAATGCAAAGACGTTGAAGAAGACGTTGTAGCTGTAGCTCGACCCTTCGCGCTCGAAGTAGGTCGTCGCGCCCCAGCGCGGGTTGTTGGCCTGCTGCGGGTTGGGCTTATCGAGGTCCTGTTCGGAGTTGATGATCAGGTCGGCCGGACAGTGAAACACGGGCGACGAGCCCTTGGAATCGGACCTACCCCAGTAGGGCTTGAGGACGTCGACAAGTGACGGTGCGTCGACGATCGGCGGCTGCTCAGAAGGCAGCGGGTTCACGCGCGGGATGCGCTGCTTGTTGTCGTTCAGGTACATGTTGTACATGTTCCCGATTTCGCGCAGCTGGGCCGCACATTTTGTGCGATTGCCGGCCGCCCGCACGCGGCCGAGCGTCGGGATGAGAATGGCAATCAGGATTGCGATGATTCCAATCACCACTAACAATTCAACCAGCGTAAACGCGCCGCGCGACAAACTTTGCCAACCTGGACGGAACATGATGGGCACTCGTCTCACTACCCTGAATACGCACGAGCGGCAGGAATGTTACGGGTGAACCAGAAGGCGCATGCTGGCTGGGCCGGCATGATTCGAGTTCGGCGCGCAAGATGGGAACTCTGAAAGACCTGCGTTAGCCGATGCCGGATGTGCCGGCCGCTTCTATTGCGGGGTGAATCGCCCTATGCTTGCCGGCATGACTCTGACCGACGAAGCGATCAGCAAGGGCAAGGTGCTGCGGACCGAGAACGGTCGGGCGATCTTCGCGCCCGCCGGCGCGAACTACGAACACCACATGGAAGCGCCGACCTACGCCGGCCCGATCGGCAAGCCGGTGCGCGTGGTGCTCCGAGCCAAAGCCCGCAAGATCTACTCGATGCCCAGCGGCGGGGCGTTCGTTACGCCCATCCTCGGCACGCCGCGCATCATCCAAGGTCGCGTCATGACGCTGGACGAGACGTCCGTCACCATCCACGGCGGCGGGGCGCGGTTCGTCGTCGAATTGCCCACCGGCAAGGACACGGTCGATCTACAGGCTGGCGCGATCGGCGTGGGAAGTTTCGTGAACGCCGTCGTGCTGCCCGGCGCGACGCTGGAACTGGCGTGAATCGCGAGATGGAGTCCCGTTGACCACGCCGTCCGACCAACCCGAAATGCCCCCCGGCCCGACCAAAGGCGTCGGTCTGCTGCGCACCGTGCTGCCGATCGCGACAGTGGCCGTTGGCGTGGTCACGCTCGCGGCGCTCGTTTGGATGATCCGCCACATCGTCGGCACCAGCCAAGGCGAAGACCGCTTCGGCGAACTCGGCAAGAGCTTCTTCTGGCTGGCCGGCATGATCGCGCCGGGCGTGGGTTACGCGCTGGTGTCGCGCAAGCTCGGGGGTCAACCGACGCTGGCCGCATCGATTTTGCCCATCGCGTTTGCGCACATCGTCGTCACTTGCGCAGCGCTGGGCATGTGGTGGGGGGCGTACACGATCGTCGCAAAGTCAATCATCCTCGCATGGGGCGTAATTGGACTTTCGGTGTTCCTGCCGGCGATTATCGCCGAACTGAGCAAGCCGATCGCGCCCGACCCGCCCGAAAAGGGAAATCGCCGCAAGGGCGCGTGGTTCTAGCCGCGCGACTTCGGCGAGCCGTTCAGACTTGGGGTGTGCTATGGAAGAGATCCGGCCCGAAGGTCCGACCCGTCCGATTTACCTCGCGTCGCGTTTGCTGGTGTGGATGGGCGTCGTGACGCTGCTTGGGGCGACCTGCATGGGACTAGCCATGCTTGTGCTGGCGTTCGATACAAGACGCGTAGGGGTCATGCCGGCTCTCGTGTTGCTCGGCGGCATCGACTTGGCGGCGCTGGTGGCGGGCGTCATGTTCTTTGTCTGTCGTTCGAAGCTGCGTGCTGGCCAGCGGTGGTCGATCACCGCCGCGCTGGTGCTGGCGATCCTGGCGGGAGCCTACTGTGGCCTGAGCGTGGTGGTGGCACTGATCAAGATGTTGAACGGATCGGCAGGCAGGTCAGCCAATCCATCTGAGCCGGCAGTGCTGGTGCTGTTCGTCTGCGTGACGATTGGCTACGTCATGTTGTGTGTCCGGCTGATCCAATGTTATCGCGCGATCGAGTTCCTGAACCTCGGCCAGCAACGGGGCTTCGCGGTGATGATGCCGGGCCAAGCCGTAAGCCCGCCTCAAGTCGTGTTGCCGCCCCGCCCGACGCGGCCTGGATCGGGTTCGTCTTCGCTCTGACGGGAGGTTTGTATGCCGTTCGCCCGATGTGCCGTGCTGATCGCGACTGTTGCCGGAATGGCCCTGTCGCAACCCGCAGTCGGACAGCCCTTCGATTTCAGTCCTTGCGATGCCGCCGTCGCACGAGCCGTGGAGGAGAAGAAGTGTCCCGGCGCCGTGTTGCTGGTGGGCAGGGGCGATCAGGTGCTCTACCTCAAGGCGTACGCAAACCGCGCCGTCGAGCCAACTCCGGTCGCGATGACGACCGACACGATCTTCGACCTTGCGTCACTGTCAAAATCGATCGGCTGCGCGACATCAGTGCTCGTGCTCGCGGATCGCGGGAAGATCGATTTGGACGCGACCGTCGCGACGTATCTGCCGGAGTTCGGCAATCACGGTAAAGAAACGATCACGGTGAAGGACCTGCTTGCGCATGTAGGCGGGCTGGTGCCGGACAACCCGATGGCTGATTATGCGGGCACGCCGGTCGAGTCGATGGCGAAGGTGATGGCCATCGATCTGAAGTGGCCGCCGCGGACGCATTTCGCGTACACCGATGTCGGTTTCATCGTGTTGGGCGAGTTGGTGCATCGCGTGTCGGGCAAGCCGCTCGATCAGTTCGCGCATGACGAAGTGTTCGAGCCGCTGGGCATGCACGACACGACGTACAACCCGCCCGAAGCGTGGCGAGAGCGGATCGCGCCGACCGAGAAACGCAACGGCCGATGGATCGTCGGCGAAGTGCACGACCCGCGTGCCTATGCGCTCGGCGGCGTCGCGGGCCACGCGGGGCTGTTCTCCACCGCCAGTGACGTGTCGAAATGGGTCCGCATGCTCAACGCCGGCGGCGAACTCGACGGAAAACGCATCCTGAGCGAGGCGATGGTGAAGCGCATGCTGAAGCCGGTGGAACTGCCCGAAGGCAAGGGCACCCGCGGACTGGGCGTCGACATGGCATCGAGCTACGCGGGCATCCGCGGCACACGCTTTCCGTCCGGCAGTTTCGGTCACACTGGCTGGACTGGCACGAGCTACTGGTGTGACCCCGTGAGCAAGGTGTACGTCATCCTGCTGACGAACCGCGTTCACCCCGACGGCACCGGCGACGTGCAGAAGCTGCGCCGCGAAGTGAACACGCTGGCCGCCGAGGCGGTGTTGGGGCCGGCGCCGACGACGCAGAAGTAGGCAGCTTCACTAACGCACCGTGTCTGTGGTCGCTCGGAAGCGGTGCGCCGGAGACGCACCCGACGTGGCTAGTCTCGCTTGTCCGAGACGAATTCAGACCCGACCGCACATGCCAGCACAACGAGCCCTGTTCCGCCGGCCACGATGGCCAAGACGCGAACGACTGCGCGATTCAGCGTGGATGGCGTTGCGGCGATGTCGTTGATGAGAAAGCCGAGGCCGAGCAACACGTAGGCAACGAGGTGGTCGCGCCAGAACGGGCGCAACGTGAACGGCCGCTTCTTCTTCGGAGCATCCGTCATTTCAGTTCGAGCGAGCGCCCGAAGAAGTCCTGCTTCATCGCCTTCTTGGCCAGCGCGAGCGTTTCTTCCGCGACCGCGTTGGCACGCTTGGTGCCGATGCGCAGGGCATCGATCACATCGTCGGGCCGGTCTTCGTAGTGCTTGCGCTTCGCGCGGATCGGCTCGATCAGCGTGGTCAGGCTTTCGATTAGCTTCTTCTTGATGGCGACATCGCCCACCTTGCCCTCGGCGTAGAGGGCCTTGTGTTCGGCCACCCACGCGGTGTCGGCGGTGAACGCGTCATGCAGGCCCCATAGCGGGTTCTTTTCGGGATCCGTTTCGCCGGGGTCGGTGGCACGGATGCGCTTGGGGTCGGTGTACATGCCGCGGACTTTCTTCTCGACGTCCGCGGGTGTGTCGGAAAGAAAGATCGCGTTGCCGAGCGACTTGCTCATCTTCTGAAGGTTACCGTTCGGTCCGGGCGGGCCGATGCCGACGAGCCGCTTGATGCGCCCGACTTTCGGCTTGATGACCGGCATCACGCCGCCCGCCGTCACGTAGTCGTCGTCCTTGGTGTGCGGGTCGACGCCGCAGTAAAGCTGGTCGAAACGCCGCGCGACTTCGCGGCACAACTCCAAGTGCGGAATTTGGTCTTCGCCCACGGGCACGACTTCGGGCCTGAACGCGAGAATGTCGGCGCACTGTCCGACCGCGTACAGCGGGAAGCCGAACGGCAGCGAGTCGCCCAGGCCCTTGTCGCTGATTTCCTGCTGCAGCGTCGGGTTGCGCATCACGCGGTTGAAAGGCAGCAGCATCGCGAGGAAGAACGTGAGTTCATCGATCGCGGGAACCTCGGACTGGATGAACATGGCCGACTTCTGCGGGTCGATGCCGCAGGCGAGCCAATCGGTGGCGACGTCGATGATGCTCTGGCGAATCTCGGCCGGCTTATCCGCGCACGTGGTGAAGGCGTGCTTGTTCGCGATCAGGAAGAAGCACTCGTACTGATCCTGCAACTGTAGGCGGTTTTCGATCGACCCGACGTAGTGGCCGATATGCAGCTTGCCGGTGGGCGTGTCGCCGGTGAGAAGGCGGGGCTTGGTTGGCATTTCCGATTTCCGATTTTCAATTTCCGATTTCAAAAAGCACAGGCCAGAGCATCTGGCTCCAGCCTGGCGCAATTGGAATTCGGAGATAGGCAATTGGCAATGCCCGTCACTTCGCCTTGTTCGCCGCGATGAAGTCGTCGGCTTCCTTGATGCTGGCTTCCATTTCCTTGATGAGCGCGTCGATATCGTTGCCGAGGGAGACTTCCGTGCCCTTCAGGCTGCCGATGGCTTGGGCGTTCAGGTTGCCTTTGACGAACAGCACGCGGTCTTTGAACTTCTGGAGCACCGGATCCATCGTGGTGGCGGCGGTGTCCATCTTGGCGAGCAACTGGTCGTAGCCGGACTTGGTCTTGTCGCGCAGGTTGGCGTTGCTGGCCTTCAGGCTGGCGTCCTGCATCTGGTTGATCTCGCCGTCCCATTCCTTGAACAGCGCGACGCCGACGTTCTTCACGTCCTGGATGCGCGACTTCACGCCCGCCGCTTTCGATTCCGAGGCCTTGTAGGCGGCGTTCAGTTTGTTGTACATCGCTTCGAGGTCGCCGCCGTTGAAGTTGACGACGCTCTTGAACTCTTCCAGCGCCGAAGCGAACTGCTTCTTGGCCGCGTCCTGCTCGTTGCGGGCGGTCTCGACGCGGTTCACGAGCCGTTCGCGCTTCGTGTAGTTGAATGCCCATTCCGAGCCGTTGTAGTAAGCCTCGCGCACGGTTTGGCAGCCGACGTTGGCGAAGGTCAGCGTGGCGAGCGAGAGGGCAGCGAGCAGGATTCGAGTCGTCATGCGGGTCTCCGATCGTGTGATGTCCGGATGATGCCGCGATGTTTGCGGAGAGGCAAACAGCGGTTCGGGAAGTGACCCACAAGAACGCCGCCTTGCGGGCGGCCGCTAAACGTTCTCTGTTGCTACACTCCCCACATGACCGTCGATGAGGTGCTCGATCAGTCTGCTCCCTTCGATCCGACGCAGATCGAACCGTCGCTCCAGCGGTTGCCGGCGCGATGGTGCGTCGCGCTGCTGTGCGGCGAGGACGGATCGCCCGTGCAATTGGTGGCGCTTAAGAATCTGCGGGCGACGCTGCGACGTCGCTTCGCTGAACTGGTCGAGGCGGAGAAGACCAAACGCGTCGACTACCGCTTGCTCGTCCGCCAGATCAAGTGGAAACGCGTCGACGGCACGCTGGAGATGGACCTTGCGTATCAGGCCGCGGCGCGGGCGGCTTTTCCGGATCGTTGGCGTTCGCTCGTGCCGCAACGGAGCAGTTGGTTCGTTCACATCGATCCGGCCGAACCGTTTCCGGACTATCGCAAGGTTGCAGCGCCGCCCGAATCGGGCCTGACGGTCGGCCCGTTCCTGACCGAGTCGCGGGCGGATGCGTTTATCGACCGCGTGCGGGACGCGTTCGATCTGTGTCGATATCAGCACATCCTCCGGCAGACGCCGAACGGCAAGGCCTGCGCGTACAAGGAAATGGGCAAGTGCCCGGCGCCGTGCGACGGGTCGGTGGGGTTTGAGGCGTACCGCGCGAGCGTGCGATCGAGCATCGAGGCATTGAGTCAGAACGATCACGCGGTCGAGGCCTGCATCACCGACATGAAGCGAGCGGCCGGCGAACTCGCGTTCGAGCGGGCGGGCAAACTCAAGGCGCGGGCGGACGAACTCAAAGGCCTGCTCGACGCCGGGGCGGGTCAGCGTGCGGGGCCAGTGGGGGCGTTCCGGTACATCGCGATTGAGCCGGGGCCGCGGAAGGGAACAGCCAAAGTCTGGTCGATCGGGCCCGACTGGGTTGCGCAGGTCGCGTGTTTGGTCGACGATGGGCCGATCGACCTCGAACAGTTGACCCAGGTTCCGGCGTGCCGGCACGTCCAGCCAGCCCTCAGCGCCGATCATCTGGCGCTGATTTGTCATCATTTGAGTCAGTCGAAATCGCGCAGCCGATGGATGCCGCTGGCAAAGGTGAACGCGAAATCGTTCGCGAAATGTGCGCGTGAGGTGATGGCGCTCGAAGAAGAGGAGCCCGACGTCGACGAAACGGTTGTGCGCGAGAGCGCGGTGATGTCGGTTCCTAGGGACGAAACCGTTGCGCCCCTCGCTTCTCAAGGATAGAGGTCCTCGACGTCCCATAAACTTGCCAACCTGCTCGTCGAAATGGAGAACCGCAGGACACCTTGCCGATGAACCTAGTCAGTGCGCGTCAGGCCGACGCCTGGCAATTCGTGCGTTTCTCAACCGGGACTCGGCGAGGTTTCGCATGTGCGGTCGACACTGTCCGTTCCTCAATCGCAAGGACGAGCGTTGTGCCGATCACTTCCATGTCGGCCGAATGCAGCACGCGTTCGAGCACTGTTTTGCCGACTACGTGACCTGTCCGACCTACGCTCAGATGCTCAGCGAGCGGTCGATGCAGCGGGAAGGTCTGGACGTGCGTGATGTGCCGGTGCAGATGACGATTCATGGTCGACGTGCCGAAACGAATCCGAGCCAACCCCGTCGGACTGCACATTCGTCGACCCGCGTGGCGTGAGGTCGAGCCGCCGAAGCCGCGCGCTGCGATTCCGACCGAGCCTGTCGTCGTATCCATTCCATCGAAGCCGCTCGCCAAGCGTCGCCGGGCCGAAGTGCCGAGCGACCCGTTGCTGCGTCGGTTCCTGTCGCACCTGATGGCCGAGCGCGGGCTGTCGCCGAACACGCGCGACGCGTATCGTCGTGATCTGACCGACGCGCTGGCGTTCCTGACCAAGTCGGGCCAGACGTTGGAGTCGGCCGGCATCGACCACTGGCGTTCGTTCTTTCAGCATTCCTCGCGCCGCAGGTTGGCGACACGTACGGTTTCGCGCCGCGTCGCGGCCACGCGGACGTTCCTGAAGTTCCTGGAAAACGAAGGGCATGACGTCCGTTCAATCCTGGATCAGATCGATCGTCCCAAGCCCGAGCGGGCGCTGCCGAAGATCCTCAGCCGCGAACTGGTCAACAAGCTGCTGTCTGCGCCCGACCCGGCCGACACCAAGTTCTTCGCGCGTGACGTCGCGATCCTCGAACTGCTCTACGCGAGCGGCCTGCGCGCGACGGAACTCTGCGAACTTCGCCTGACCGATTTGAACCTGGTCGAAGGTTTCGTACGCGTCTTCGGCAAAGGCTCGAAGGAACGTGTGGTGCCGGTGGGGCGTGTGGCCTGTGAAGCGATCGCGCGCTATGTCGCCGAGGCAAGGCCGAACTTGGCGAAGAACGATCCGCGCATCGATCGGCTGTTCTTGTCGCGCTCGGGCAAGCCGATGGAACGGGTTGGCCTCTGGCAACTCATCGACCGCTACGCCCGCAAGGCGCAGATTTACAAGCATGTCTCGCCTCACGTGCTGCGGCACTGCTTCGCAACGCATCTCCTATCGGGCGGCGCCGACTTGCGCGTCGTTCAAACGCTGCTGGGGCATTCCGACGTGGGAACGACGCAGGTCTACACGCACGTCGATACCGATCGAATCAAGCAGGTTCACAAGCGATACCACCCGCGGGCGTAGCGGAACTGCGGCGATCAGGCAGCTATCGCCGGCATCCGGCCGCAGTGCATGCAGAGGCCGGCGAAGACGTGGCGAAGCTTGTCGAGGCTCTGGCTTGCGAGGAACTCGTCGGTGAAGTCGACTTTAAAGGGGGCGGGATAGCTGCGGAACTGGTCGATCAGTTCGTCGCGGTCCATCTCGGCGATCATCCGCATCAGCTCGTCGATCTCGCTCGCTCGCAGTTTCATCGCGCTCTCCGTTCCGCGTGGACTTGCGAGGCCGACCATCGTTAGCACGGACCTGTCAACGCATCACAGGAACACGTCCAGGATCGAGCCTCTGACCTGATGATCGGGTGGGGCAGGCGCGTACTTAACGACGACCTGCGCGACAGATTCGCGCGGCGGCGGTAGCTGCTTCCAAGGCGGCAGGAGCGGATAGATCAGCCGTGACGGTCGCTCCGGTTCTAGCGGTGCAAACGTCACAGGCCGCTCGAAAATCGGATCGGGATGGTGCACCGGTCGCGGCGTGAAGCGCGGCGTGGGATGATAGACCCACCGCGGCTCGAAGCGCGGCTCGCGGATCATGCCATCGCCGACGGGCTTCGGCATCTCGACCGTGCCGAGCGGCCCCGGGACGCCGCCGGCCGCGATCAGGTTGGCACGGACCGCGCGCGTGATCGACCGCACGGCGAGCAGGTCCATCGTCGCGACGATCAGGGCGATGTTGGAGTTCGTGCCGCTGACGCTCACGTCGAGCATCCGCAGCAAGTCCGGGCGGACCGCGGCTGGAGGCGTCGAAACGCGATTCGCCGGGTCCGGTTATGTCGGCCGTTGCGTCTGTGAAACGGCCGCTATGATGCCAATGTTGCCACCGATCAACATGACCCTGGACGATCTCGACTACCCGCTGCCCGAAGAACTCATCGCACAGACGCCAGCGCCCGACCGCGCGGCGTCGCGGTTGCTGCACTACACGCCCGCGGACCGGTCAATCACGCATCGCTCGTTCAAAGAGCTGCCCGGCCTGCTGCGCGGGCGACCTGCTGGTCTTCAACGACGCCCGCGTGACGCCTGCCAAGTTCGTGCTCGTGAAGCCTACGGGTGGCCGGGTGGAGGGATTGTTCGTCGAGCAGCGGGACCCGCAGCGCTGGACGGTCATGCTGAAGAACCTCGGGCCGGTGCGCGAGGATGCCTGGCTCGGCTTCGAGCGCGATCCCAGCAGTCGCGTGCGCGTCGTCGCCAAGCATGAAGGCGGCTTGTACGAGGTGGTGGCCGAGTCGGGTGAGCCGGCACATGCGGTGCTTGAGCGTGTCGGTCGGATGCCATTGCCGCCGTACATTCGCCGGGCCAAAGGCGCGGATGAGCACGACGCCGCGGACCACGAGCGTTACCAGACGGTCTACGCGCGCACTCCCGGCAGCATCGCCGCACCGACCGCTGGGCTGCATTTCACGCCGGAGGTTTTAGCACGACTGGATGCGCTGGGCATCCAGCGCACCGAGGTGACGTTGCACGTCGGCCTCGGCACGTTCAAGCCGATCGAGACGCCGAACCTCGACGAACATCCGATGCACACGGAACGCTACTCGTTAAGCGAGTCAACGTGCTCCGCGATCAACAGCGCCAAACGCCACAGCCGACGTGTGATTGCTGTCGGCACGACGACCACCCGCGTGCTCGAATCCCAGCCGGCCGGCGAACTGTCGCCGGTGGCGAGCCAGACGAACGTATTCATCCGTCCCCCGTACGCGTGGAAGCGCGTGGATGCGATGGTCACCAACTTCCATCAGCCGCGGACGACGCTGATCGCGCTGGTTGCCGCGCTCATCGGCTTGGACGAACTCCGTCGCGTCTACGCCGAGGCGGTCCGCGAGCGTTACCGCTTCCTCAGCTATGGCGACGCAATGTTCATCGATCGGTGAGTTCGTGGCGTGCGCGGCCTACGCCGGCACTAAGGCGACAGAGACGAGACCAAACCAAAAAGAAGAGTGCGCGGGTGAGGCCGGCCCTTGATTGTGTTTGTCACTTCATCTTCTTCCTCGGTGACCTCCGTGATCTCGGTGTGCTCTGTGCCTGATGGGCCGCTTTCCTACTTCGTGCTGAATTCCGTTGCGAGCCGCGTCGACTTCGTGGTAGAACACGCGAGCTTTCCGAGAAGCATACGGTCCGCGTAAAGCGCTGAGCGCACTCGACGTCTTCAATCCATAGCCTTCTTCCTGCCCGATGCACGCGGACCCCGGGCGCTTCAGGAAAGAAGGTTTCGCATGGCTGAGGCGCTGCCTCCTCGTCCCCATTTGGGTTGGTTGAAGAACGCCGCGAAAGAGCGGCTCGCGTCACTGCGCGCGAGTCGTCCCGACGCGAAACTGGCCGATGCGCAGCTCGATGTCGCGCGGCGGTACGGCTTCGCGAGTTGGCGGGCGCTGAAGGCGCGCATCGACTCGCTGGCGCCGCCGACAGACGAAGCCCGACGAAATGAGTTGCTCACCGCGTTTCGTGGTGCGATCGGGCGCGGCGACGTTCAAGTCGTCCGGGCACTGCTCGATGAAGAACCTGTGATCGCGGCGGCGATCAACGAGCCGATTTTCGCGTTCGGCGGCCGGCCGATCGGGGCGGCGTCGCGGCATCACGACCTCGTCGATCTATTGATCGAGTACGGCGCCGATATCAACCTGAAGTCCGACTGGTGGGCCGGGCCGTGGGGCATTCTCGACAACGCGGAGCCGGCCGACGCCGAGTTCCTGATCTCGCGCGGCGCAACGGTCGACGTGTTCGCCGCTGCTCACCTGAACAAGCTCGATCGGTTGCGGGAACTGCTCGATGCCGACCCGCAACTTGTCCACGCCAAGGGTGGCGACGGATGTCGGCCGCTGCACTACGCGCGATCGGAGGCCGCGATCGATCTGATTTTGTCCTGCGGCGCGGAAATCGACGCGCGGGACGTCGATCACGAAGCGACTGCCGCGCAGTGGATGCTGCCCAATCCGCCCGGCGGCCGTTACGGTTTGCCATGGCAACGCTGCATGGAACTGATTCGTCATCTGGTGTCGCGCGGCGCGACGCCGGATGTGTTCATCGCGTGCGCGCGGGACGACGTCGCACGACTGAAATCGATCATCGATTCCGACCCGACCGCGCTCGACGCCGTCGTCGGCCAGCCCGGTTACGCGCCGTGTCCGGTCGCGCCGGGGCGATTCATTTACGTCTATGTCCTCGGTGACGGCGCCACGCCCTTTGACGTTGCCGCAACGCATGGGAGCAAGGCGTGCATGGAACTGCTGAACGAGCGGGCTACGCCCAAGCAGCGTCTGCTCGGCGCGCTGCGCGAGGTGATGCATTGAGCGTGCACGGAATCATCCAGGCGAACCCGGCCATTGTGAATGAGCTGCACACCCCGGGCGATTCGCGTCTGGGGCACGCTGCTTGGCAGGGGCATGCCAACACGGTGAAGCTGATGCTGGACCTTGGCTTCGACCCGACCTCGGTCGGCCCCGACAGCGGTACGCCGCTGCACTGCGCGGCGTGGCAGGGGAACGCGGAGATTGTCGAACTGATCCTCTCTCATCCGAAGGTGAAGCCGCGTCTTGCCGAGTTGATCGATCGAAAGGAGGCAACGCACAACAGCACGCCCCTGGGTTGGTGCTGCCACGGGTCGACGATGAATCGAGGGGACGGAAACAAGAATTACGCGCGCGTCGCCGAGCTTTTGCTCGACGCCGGCGCGAGCAGTGCCGCGCACAACGAGCCGAACGCAAGCTCGCAAGTGCGGGCCGTGCTTCAACGGAGAAATGCGATGAGCAAGGATCGAGTTCGTCGAGAAGGTGGCCGAGTGTGGATCGAAGGCGTGCCGCCGCTCGCGTGGGGCAAGAGTGGCGAGACGACGTTCTGCGGCGCGCTCGCGGCCGCGTACAAAGCGATGAACGTCGCGCGCGACTACGTCGACCTCATGGGCGACACCGGCCTGGCGTTCCACGTCCGCTGGTGGCGCAACGAGGAGGGGCCTGGGTGGTGCCCGTCGAGCATGGTCGGCGAAATGCAGCCGTGGTATCCGCGCGCCTACGCGTCGGCCGGCTTTGCGTTTCGCGATTACGTGCATCTAGACGGCAAGACCGACATGGGCCGGTACGCCGGCGAAGTCGTTGCCAGCATCGAGGCAGGCCGGCCCGCGTTGGTGTACGGCAACAACATGGACTGCGCCGTCATCTTCGGCTTCGAAGATGGAGGTCAGACCGTGCTCATCCGCGACTATTACAGGGGGAACGAGGTTCTGACGATGCCGTTGAGTCAGACGAAAGGACTCTTGTCTTTCATCGAGCCGGGACCTGTCGCGCCGGATGCGGCCGCGCGGCGCGAGCCGCGTTTCGATTTGCGGTCGAGGACTGGACGCTGCCGCTGGTGTCGTTGCACCGTGTGCAGGGCTACGGGCCTTACCGCCACGGCGACGATGCGTATGCGGTCTGGATCAACGACCTGCGTTCGCACGATCAGTTCGACGCTGCGATTCAGGCGAAAATGTTCCAACCGAATTGGTGGTCGTTCGATCTGCTGGGCGATGCCCGGAGGACCGCGGCGCAGTACATGGAACGTGTAGCGCCGCTGTTCTCGGGCGAGGAGCGCCAAGCGCTCGATCAAGTGCAGAAGCTCTATCAAGAGTCGGGCCAACTCGCGCTGCGCACGTTCCGTGACCGCGACGTCTTCCTCGGCCCGTGGAGCGGCAAGAAGGTCGAGGACTGGACGAAAGAGGTGCGCGAGCGAGAGGCCGACCTGCTACAGGCGATGCGCGAGCGAGACAATCGAGCGATTGATATCTTGCGCGAGACGTTTGCGGTGGATTAATTCCGCCTTTATTCCCAATCCTGACGTGCCGGGAAAGGGTGGTAGAGTGTGAGCGATACTGCGAGCCTCACTGCCCCGAGGCGACGCCGCTGCGCTTCTCATATTCCTTCGCATCGAACTCGTACAGCTTGGCCACCATCGATTCTGGCGGCACCGGGAGCAGGGGGCTTTCGGGCACGCCGAGGTAGGTCAGAGAACGCTCCAGCACGCGGCTCGCCGCCGGCGCTGCGACCAGGCCGCCGTAGTGGGCTTTGGCGCGGTTGGGGTCGTGGATGACGAACGCGATCACCAGCCGCGGGCTTTCGAACGGCGCGCCGCCCACAAAGCTGGCGGTGTAGTGCTCGGTGTCGTAGTGGCCGTTGACGGCGCGGTGGGCGGTGCCCGTCTTGCCGAACAGGTTGTACTTGTCCGACCGAGCGTTCTTCGCCGTGCCGCGAATCGGCACGTCGGCCAGGATGCGTCGCACCTGTTGCGCGGTTTCGGGCTTCACCACCTGCGTGACGATCGGCACACGCGGCTTGCCGTCGAGCGTCGCGAGGCTGCCGTCGTCGTTCAACACGCCCTTGATGAGCGTCGGCTCGAGCAGCCTGCCGTCATTGGCGATGCAGCTCATGGCCCGCGCCATCTGGATGGGCGTGACCATGATCTCGTAGCCTTGTGCGATCGATTCGGGACTGGCACGGGTCCACTTGATGAGCGGGTTGAGCAGGCCGGCGCTGGCGGCGTCGCCCGGCAGGTCGCTGCCGACCGGTGTGCCGAAGCCGAAGCTCTTGACGGCCGCGTAGAGCGTCGGGTTGCCTATCTTTTCGGCAATCTGCGACATGCCGATGTTGCTCGACTTCACCAGCACGTCCCACACGGCCAGTTGCTGGTAGCCGTGGACGTCCGTGATCGTTCGGCCGTAGGGCGTCTTCCATTTCGGTCCGTCGAGTTGGAGCACGTCGCCGATGTGAATCAGGCCCTGATCGAGCGCCCGCGTGACGATGTACGGCTTCAGCGTCGAGCCGGGCTCGTACGGGACGACCAGCGCGCGGTTCGTGCGGACGGCCGGCGTGGAGTCGTTCACGAACTGCGGGTTGTAGGTCGGGTAATTCGCCAGCGCGACGATCTGGCCGGTCTTCGGATCGAGCACGACGCACTCGCCGCCCGAGGCTTCGAACTGCTTCACGCAGGCGGCCAATTCGCTTTCGACGAGCGTCTGAATGTTCGCGTCGATCGTCAGCACCAGGTGCTTACCGTGCGTGGGCGGGGAGAAGTCGTCGTTGGCCGTGCCGATGTTGCGACGTCGGGCGTCCTTGTAGCTGCGCATCGAGCCGTCTTTGCCGGCGAGCGCGGTTTCGGCCGTCAACTCGACGCCATCGACTCCCTTGCCGTCAGTGCCCACGGTGCCCAGCAGGTGGGCCGCCAGCGAGCCCATCGGGTAGACGCGCACGTTGTGCGGCGCGAAGCCGACGCCGGGCAGGTCGAGGTCGCGAATCGCGCCCACAGCGCTCTCGCTCAGGTCGTGCGTCACCTCGACGAAGCGATCGGGGTACGAATCGCCGACTTTTTGCAGAAGCTCGAAGCCGTCAACGCCTGCAAGGTCGGCCAGTTTGTTCAGGTCGCGTTCCATGTCGGTGGAACGCGCGGGGCCGTAGGTGTCGATGAGGAGCTTGGTGTCAACGAAGAGCGAATCGACCTGCATCGACCCGGCCAGGAGCTGGCCCGTGGAGTCGTAGATGCTGCCGCGCCGGGCGGGGAGGACCGACTTGCTCGACTGCTGACGCTCGGCCTTGTCGAGCACGGGCGCCCGGCCCTTGGTCTCGAGCCACGCGACGCGGCCGAGCAACACGGCCATCAGCGCCGGGATCACGGCGAGCAGCAGGAGCGCACGGCCAGCGGGGAAACGGTCCATCTCGGTCTTTATCGGACGACTTGACCATAAAACGTGACCGAAATCCGGAACGGAGCGGCGCGGCGTTGACCGCGTGGCAATAACGTGCGATGCCAGTCGTTCTGGATGATGTGGAGCAGAACTCGCCCAACCCATCGGGCTCGCGGATGAGCAGGCGCTCCTTCCTGGCGGTCACGGCGCTGGCAGGCGCGTCGCTGGGGGCGAGCCCACCCGCGATCGCCCTTGGTCGGCAGCGCGCTTCGGGTGGACAGCCCCGATCCGCAGCACTTCCCAGGCTTCCTGAGAAGCTGGCCGCTTTTGGGCAACTGTCGGCGGTCCTGGGCTGTGTCACTGATCGTGCGGCCACGATGAACCTTCTCTCGAAGGCGGATACGCAGGTCGTGGTGAGATGGCGAAACGCGAAGGGCGGCGACACGCGGGCATCGGAGCCAATCCCGCTGCGCGCCGAACAACCTGCCACCTTCATGCTTGACGGCCTCCAGCCCGGCCAAGCCTACCGATACTTACTCGAAGATCGTTCCGCAGGACCGAAGGAGCTTCGCGCCGATTGCCGCCTTCAGACGCAGCGCCCGGCCGGGGAGCGGTTCACCTTCACGA
Organism: Tepidisphaeraceae bacterium; assembly: GCA_047600945.1. Classification (GTDB taxonomy): domain Bacteria; phylum Planctomycetota; class Phycisphaerae; order Tepidisphaerales; family Tepidisphaeraceae; genus JASGKC01. The sequence goes on from JASGKC010000001.1 coordinate 2,642,996, forward strand.
TCCAGGGCGATTCCCACCCCGAGCGGCCGCAGATGTTCGATGCGGGGCTCTACGCACGCACGCTCCAGCAGGTGGATGCCGACCGGCCAGACTTCCACGTCTGCATGGGGGACGACTTCAGCCTGAACACGCTGCACGACATCACCGAGCAATCCGTTCGGTCGCGCTACGAGCTTCAGCTGCCGTTCCTGGGGTTGGTCGGGCAGTCGGCCCCTTTGTTCCTGCTCAACGGCAATCACGAACAGGCGTCGCTGTTCAACTACAACCAGAAGGGCATCCCGCACGACGCGGCCGTCTGGGCGCAGCGGGCACGCAACGATCTGTTCCCGCAACCGACGCCGGACGGCTTCTACACGGGCAACGCGACACCCCTCGAAGGCATCGGTCCGATGCGGAACTACTTCGCCTGGACGTGGGGCGACGCCCTTTTTGTCGTGCTCGACAACTACTGGCATTCGCCCGTCTGTGTCGACACGCAACTGCGTGAAGACGACCAGAAGCACCGTGGGAGGAATCGCGATTGGTGGGGCATCACACTCGGTGAAGCTCAGTACCGGTGGTTCAGGCAAACGCTCGAATCGAGCCGGGCGAGGTTCAAGTTTGTCTTCGCCCATCACGTGCTCGGCACAGGTCGCGGCGGCATCGAACGCGCGCCGTACTTTGAGTGGGGCGGAAAGTCGAATCGAGGCATCTCCGAGTTCGGGGCACAGCGCAACGGCTGGACGCTGCCGATTCATCAGCTCATGGCGAACAACGGCGTGAGCCTCTTCTTTCAGGGGCACGACCATCTATACGCCCGGCAGGAACTGGATGGCGTCGTCTACCAGACCTGTCCCGTTCCGGCCGATCCGAACTATGCGATTTACAACGACGATCGGTACCTCACCGGCGTGAAGCATCCGAACTCGGGTTACCTCCGAGTGACCGTCGAACCCCATCAGGCGACGGTGCAGTACGTCCGCAGCTATCTCGAAGCGGACGAGTCACTCAACCGAAAGCACGGCCAGATCACTCACGAATACACCGTCCAACCGAGGCACTCATGACACGACGAATCGCTCGCGTGGTTCGTCTGATGTCGGCGTGTATGTTCGTCGCGACCGCATCAGGCGTGGCCCTTGCAGAAACCGCTCGCCCGCCGCGCCGGGAGCCGCCGCAGCCGTACTCCATCGCGCAGGCGACATCGGATCAGGCGCAGCTGCACACGATCGCGTTCAGCGGCCTGGCGTTCGTCACCGGCGACTTCGGCGCTTCCACCTTCCTTCCGCCCGGCAAGGTGTGCGACTACTTCGGCTTCCAGTACATGCGCGACATCGACGCGCAGCACGCCGGCCACAACCCGAAGTTCCTGGGCAGGGTGGCGGGCAATGCGCTCAAGACGCTGACCGATGAGCAGCGTCATCTGCTGGAAGCCCTGGCGCGGGAGCAGGCCCCGAAACTGAACGAACTCGCCATGGCTCGCCTGCCGATGATCAAGGCGTTTCATCGCCAGCTGGCAGGCGACATCCCGAGCGGCAGCACGGGCCTGAACGAGGCGGCGATTGCCAAGCACGTCGGCGACCTGTTTATTCTCGACGCCAAGCTGTCGTACGACCGCGCACGTGTGTACGGCCGGATCATCTCGACGCTCACGCCGGAACAGAAGGCTTATTTCGCGCGGATGAAGTTCGGCGATTTCAGCACTTGGCCCGACGTCAATGGCGATGCGTATCGCCTGCCGCGCGGCACCGAGAAGATGGTGAACGTTGCGTACATGACCTACGCCAGCGAGTTCTTCAGTTGGTACGCCGGGTCGGTCGAGGCCGATACGTACTTCTGCCCGGAGCGTCACGGCACGTACTTCGGCGGGTTCTACATGAAGGACATGCCCGCGATGGGCCAGCGTGACTTCGACATCAGCACCTCGCTGACGGGCGACAGCGGCAAGTCATTCCTCGATCTGCTGACGTCCGAGCAGCGAGCGGAGCTCACATCGATTCCCGACCGTCAGCGTACGGCCCTGCGCGAGATCGTCGACCTCCGGCGTTCTATCTCGACAGAGCTGCGCAGGTTCGCCAGCGGCGAGCAGTCCGACGAGAAGAAGGTGCTCGACCTCGGCCGCCGATACGGCGAACTCGATGGCACGCTTTCGTTCTACTACGCGTCGGCGTTCGCCAGTGTGGGCCAATCGATGTCGGACACGCAGAAAGCGGGGGCCCTGAAGCTGCGCAACCTCGACGGCTACACGAGCGCCGGCCTACCTCTATTCGACACCGCTGCGGGAATTGCCGGAACTAGGCGACACCGATCGCTTCTTCTTCGCGCCAAGAAGTCCGGCTCCAAATGAATCGCCGACGCTTCATGCTCAGCACGCTGGCCGGCGCGTTTGCAGCGCAGTGGCGGGTGCTGGCGCGCGCCGAGGGCGGCGCGGCAACGCAGCCCGTCGCTTCAGAGTTCCTGACCGATATCCCGGCCTACGACGGCAACGTGCTCCTGTGCCGCCCAACAGACCGCTCCATCACCGTGAACGCGTGCATGAGCAAGGACTGTGCGGTCCGCGTCCACTTCGGCCCCAAGACGGGAGCATTAACGCAGCGCACCGACGTGATGGCGCTGCGCGCGAACGAGCCGCAAGAGATCCTGCTCGATGAGTTGCAGGCCAACACGCCTTACGCCTACGAGCTGCGCGACGCCCGCTCCGGCAAGCCCTTCCTGTCCACGGCCGCCGGCTCGTTCCGCACTGCCCGGCCGAAGGGCGAGTCGTTCACATTCACCGTGCAAGCCGATTCGCACCTGGACGACGGATGCCGAACCGACATCTACCGGCAGACGCTCAGTAACCAGCTCGCGGATCAGCCCGATTTCATGATCGACATGGGCGACACGTCGATGGCTGGCAAGCACCCGAGCCGCGCGTCGGCGCTGCGGCAGTTCCTCGCGCAGCGGTACTATTTCGGCCTCGTCGGACACAGCGTGCCCAGCTTCTTCGTCATCGGCAATCACGACGGCGAGGAAGCGAAGATTCGGGGTGCGACAGACGCCGACGGCCTGGCGGTCTGGTCGAACGCGCAGCGGAAGCGGCTGTTCTCGAATCCGCTGCCGAACCGCTTCTACACCGGCAGCGACCAGCCCCATCCGCACGCCGGACTTTTGCAGAACTACTACGCATGGACGTGGGGCGATGCGCTGTTTGGCGTCCTCGATCCGTACTGGACCTCGACCTCGTCGCGCGGCGAGTCGGCAGGCTGGAGCATGTCGCTTGGCAAACGCCAGTACGACTGGCTTGCAAGGACGCTCAAGCAGTCGACGGCGCGCCATAAGATCGTGTTCATTCATCAACTGGTCGGCGGCCTCGACAACGCCGGCCGAGGCGGGGCGGAAGCAGCGGGCCTTTTCGAGTGGGGTGGGCACGAAGTCGACGGGCGCGACACCTTCGCCGCTCACCGACCCGGCTGGGCGGTGCCCATCCACCAATTGCTCGTGCAGTCCGGCGTGAACCTTGTGGTTCACGGGCACGACCACTTCTTCGCCGACCAGAGCTGCGACGGGATTAAGTACCTGCTCGCTCCGCAGGCCGCCCATCGGAACTATCGCAGCGACCACGCCGACGAATACGGCTACCGTGCGGGCCGGTTCATCGCGAACTCAGGGCATTTGCGCATTGGCGTGCAACGAGCGAAACTCACAATCGACTACATCCGGTCCGTGCCGGAGGGCCTGATGCGTCGCGGCCTGACTAATGGCGCCGCCGCCGCCACCATTCAAGTCGCGTCTCGCACCGAATAGCCGCGCAGGGCACGCCAAGACACGTCGCGTCTGGTATGTTCCCTCGGAATATGGGACGCCAATGGCTGCACGCGAAGAGACTGGTCGCCGGGCTGAAGAAGGCCAAGACCAACACCAAACTGGTCCGTGAAATCACGCTCGCCGCACGGATGGGTGACCCCGACCCGTCTATGAACGCCCGGCTGTTCGCGGCTGTCGAGAAGGCGAAGAAGGAGAGCGTTCCCAAAGACGCCATCCAGCGCGCCATCAACAAAGGTGCGGGCATTGGCGAAGAAAAGGTCACCCTCGAGCACGTGGTCTATGAGGGCCGCGCGCCGCACAACGTGCCGGTGATCGTCGAGGTCTACACGGACAATGTGCAGCGCACCGCGCCGGAGATCCGCGTGCTGTTCCGCAAGGGCCAACTCGCCAGTTCCGGTGCGAACAAGTTCGTCTTTGAAAGCGTGGGCTTGGTCGAAGCACATCACCCGGATGCGAAGATCGACCGTGAAGCCGCCGCCATCGAAGCCGGCGCGAATGACGTTCAGCCCTTGACGCACGAACAAAACGACGACATCCCGAAAGACGCGACCGGCGCGAAGTTCATCTGCGAGCGCGGCGACGTGGCGACGGTTTCCAAGTCGCTGGCGGCCGCTGGATGGACCGTGATCACAAGCGAGATCGGCTACATCCCCAAGGTGTTTCCCGATTTGACCGAGACCCAACTGGAAGAGGTCGGTGAGTTCCTACAGGCCTTGGATGAGCACGACGAAGTCCACCGCGTCTGGGCGGCGGTGAAGTAGGGAATGTTGCGTGGCCTATGTAGTGGGTGCCGAGATTTAAAAAATACAAACCCCCGGGAGTTCCCGGGGGGGTTTGTGCATTCCAGTTGAATCGGGGTGACAGGATTTGAACCTGCGACCTCTTCGTCCCGAACGAAGCGCTCTAGCCAAGCTGAGCTACACCCCGGTCTTGTGCCGGACGGGATACTCTACGCGGGCTTTTCGTTTCTGCAAGGGGTCCGGCGGAGGCGGGCGGTCGAATCCACCATGGCAGGGGCGGCGTGTCGTCCTATCGCGCGGACAGGAGTTGGCCCGGATGTGCGGCCAATTCGGTCGTGACATGATCCTCGCACCCTTTTCAGCGAGGATTCCTATGGTCGATATCGCCCCCGGCAGCACGACGCACGTCTCACGAATCGTCTCCGAACCGGTTGTCCGGTCGGATGTCAGCAGAGTTCGGTCGATCGACCGTGTTCGCTGGGGGCCGGTGATTGCGGGGCTGTTCGGAACGCTATCCGTTTTGGCCGTGCTGTCGGTGCTCGGGTTGGCGATTGGCTTGTCGACAGTCGACCGTAATAGCGATGCCGGCAACTACGGCATCGGCGCAGGAATTTGGGGTGCGATCTCGGCCCTGATCGCCTTTGCGTTCGGCGGATGGCTGGCGGCTCGGTCGTCGGCGGTGGTCGGTCGCAACAATGGATTGCTACAGGGCTCGATGGTCTGGATGGTCACGATCGGCCTGCTCATCTACGTGGTGGCTGGTGGGATCGGGTCGCTGTTTCGTGCGACGGCTTCGGCGGTCACGCAGACGGCGTCGACCGCGGTCGGGCAAGCGACGGGGAACACGGTATCCAATTCGAGCCCGTCCGGCTCCAATTCTGTCGACGATGCGGCGAACCGCGCCAGCGATGCCGCTCAACGAACCGCCGATCGCACACGCAATGCGGCAAACGATCTGACTCGCAACACCGACGCCGGCGACCTCGAACGCTTGGCCGGCAACTCGGCCCGTGGCGCGTGGGGCACGCTGATCTCGATGCTGCTCGGCTTGGCTGCGGCGGCGATCGGCGGCTACCTCGGGGCGCGTCACACGGACGTCGACTACGACATCGAACAACGGGACGTCACGCCTGGTACTGCGGTGCGGTGACCGTCTGACGACATTCTCTCCCTCCGGGCCTCTCGCGGCTGCAGATGATGCGGCCGCGAGAGGTCTTTTCATTGAGCTTCAGTTTCGATCGTCCCCTGTCCGATAACGACGAGGATGGTCCTGTCTGCCGACGTCCTGCGCCTGGCGCGTCATGCGCTCAAAATCGATCTGCCGGCAGGCGGTACGCGCGCGCTGAACGCGGCTCGCGCGAACTACACGGCCAATCGGTCGGCGCTCTTGACGCGTTTCCCGCGGGTCGCGGCCTGCGTGCCGGTCGACCTGCCGATCGGAGAATTCGTTTATGCCCGCGACGGCTCGCTGACGGCACGCCCCAGGCCGACGGACTGGCTCGCCGGCTGTAGCGTGCCGCGTCTGGTGGCGCGGCGGGCGCTTCAGAAGACCGACCTTCATGGTCTGGTCGCCTGTATGCTTGCGCCGATGCACGCGCAGGAGATCGTCTGCGCGTTCGAGAAGCTTCAGCCGCACCAGGGAATGATCGTCGTTCAGCCGGCGCTGCAAGCGGTGGCGCCGCTGTTCGCGTGCGCGGACTTCTCGCAGGAGATCAACGCGGGGCGGCTCTTCCCCGTGGTCGGGCCGGCGTGGGAGCGCGAGTTCGACAAGCTTTTCGAGACATTCGACACGCTCGTTCCGCCCACTCAATTGCTGAGGCTGCCGCTGGCGCCGGGCTGGCTGCTGGAGCGGCTCACGGGGCCGGTCGAACGGGTCGTCCAGGCTCAACTCACACGTCATGTGTCGACGCTCAACCGCATCGCGAGTCGGCCCGCGTTTTTCCATCGAACGGGATCGGCGTCCCGGCTTGTGGTGCTGGGCGACTCGCGCTGCACGCCGTGGCGCGATTCGGGCTGCACATTGCTGAAACTCGCGACAGGCGCTGAGCGGGTCGATTGGCTCGACGCGTCGTCGACACTGCAGGCCTCGCCGCTGGCGCTGGCGCGACAGGCCCAGCAGAACGACGCGATCATGACGGCCGACGTTGGCCGCGGCGATCTGCCGGCGGTCGCGCCGCTGGGGATGCCGTGGATCACTTGGTCAACGCAGGGCCGTATTCCAACCTGCATTCCGAACGCGACGCGCGACCGACTCATTCTGATCGACGACGCGCTGCGCCGCTCGCGCACGCGGCTGACTGGCCTGACGCGCGAATCACGGTCGCCCGCGGTCCAGACGATCCGCGTCCAATCGATCGAGACGCGTGCGTTGCCCTCATCGCCGACGTCGGGCCGGTCGAACGGCCGACGGTGATCGACGAGTTCTCCAGCCATCGCCTGCTCTGGGAGCGCGTCGAGCGCGAACTGACGGCCGACCCGTTCGCCCCACGTGGAACAGTGAGCGACTACTTGTCGCGCCTCGAAAAAGCCCACGGCATCGAGGCGAGCACGCTGCCGGTCGATTTAGTGGTCCGCAAGTTGATCGAGCCCTTGCTGGCCCGACGTGTCGCGATCGAACTGCAAAACCGCGGCGTGCCGATCGCGTTGTACGGTAGCGGTTGGAACGACATTGATGGCATGCCACGTGACGCATGGCGCGGGCCGATCAGGTCGCGCCTCGAATGGGACCTCGCGCTGCGCGCCTCGCGCGCAATTCTGGATGTCTGGCCGGCGACGAAGGCTCATCGTTGCCGGTTCGTTGGTCGGCCGGTCATTCAGACGTGGAGCGCCGGTGCGGCGAACGTCGAAAGGACGTGTCGCCGGCTTGAACTCACCGGCGTCGCGTCGTCGAAGTCGCAGGTAACACTGTCGCTCGAACTGATTCGACGTCTGATCGACTGACCGTCCTGTGCGTTCGGCTGCGACGAATTGTCGCCGCGGGTGTGTGGAGTTCGTTTTGGCTGCGCCTTCCGTTTCGCTCGATCCTGGGCGTGTTTCGGATGAGATTCGCGCTGACCGTCGTTGCGTGCGTTCATTCGCCACACGGAGGTCGTTCGACAAATCCCGCGACAGCGGCCGACAGTTCATTATGCTACGTCCATCACGGGTGGTGCGTTCGGCTGGTACGAGCGAACTGCCCCATGTCGAACAACTCGCGAAGCGGGCAAATGCGCTTCGCGGCGGACCAGTTCAGGAGACCCAACGATGAAGATCGCGGTACTGCGTGAGTCGTCCCCGGGTGAGATTCGTGTCGCGTTGACGCCCGGCAGTGCCCAGACACTGATCAAGAAGGGCGTGGGCGTCCGCGTGCAGAAGGGCTGTGGCGCAGCGGCCGGCTTCCCGGATGCGCTCTATGAGGCCGCCAGCGCGGAACTGGCCGAAAGTCCTGCCGACACGCTCGCGGGGGCCGACATCGCGTTGGCCGTTCGCGTGAACGAGCATTCTCCCGAGTTCGCACCGGGTCAGATCGTGATCGCCCACGCCGATCCGTACACGTCGCGTTCCACAATCGACAAGCTTTGCGCGTCGAATTCGAGTCTGCTGGCGCTCGAACTCGTGCCGCGCATCACGCGGGCGCAGTCAATGGACGCGCTGTCGAGTCAGGCGATGGTGGGCGGCTACCAGGCAGTGTTGCTGGGGGCGATGAAGCTGCCCCGCATGCTGCCGATGATGATGACCGCCGCCGGCACCGTGCATCCGGCCAAGGTGTTCGTGATCGGCGCGGGTGTCGCGGGGTTGCAGGCGCTGTCGACGGCGAAGCGGCTCGGTGCGGTTGCCAGCGGCTACGACGTCCGGCCGGCCGTGCGCGAGCAGGTGGAATCGCTCGGCGCGAAGTTCGTGCAGTTCGATGTCGGCGGCGGCGAAGGCGCGGGCGGCTACGCGAAAGAACTCACGCCGGAACAGCAGGCGATGCAGCGGCAACTGATGTCTGACACCATCGCCGGCAGCGACATCGTCATCACGACCGCACTCGTTCCCGGAAGGCCCGCGCCGAAACTCATCCCGGCCGACGCGGTGAAACGCATGGCGCCCGGCTCGGTGATCGTCGATCTTGCCGCCGAGCGCGGCGGGAACTGCGAGCTCACCAGGCCCGGTGAAACCTTCACCTGTCCCGAGTGTGGCGTCACGATCGTCGGCCTGACCAACTACGCGGCGCTCGCGCCGGGCACGGCCAGCCAGTTGCTCTCGGGGAACTTCGTCAACCTGCTCAAGCACCTGCTGGACAAGCAGGGCAACCTGCGCTTCGACCTGGCCGCGCCGAGCGACGAGATCGTCACCGGCATGCTCGTGTGCCATGGCGGACAGGTCGTGCACGCGGGCCTGCGTAAGGCGTTCGGGCTCGAAACTCCGGCCGCTGTGGCGTGATGCGTCGAACTCTTCTCTCGGCACCGAGCTGTTGAAAAGGAAATCCCCATGGATCTTCAGTCGGCCCTGTTCATCTTCGCGCTGGCCACGCTGGCCGGCCTGGACGTGATTCGAAAGGTGAGTCCGCAGTTGCACACGCCGCTGATGAGCCTGACGAACGCGATCAGCGCGATCAGCGTCGTCGGTGCGATCGTCGTGCTGGGCATGAACGCCCACAGTTCCAACAGCACGGTCATCAATATCCTCGCGTCGGTTGCGATGGCCTGTGCGATGACCAATGTCATCGGCGGCTTCATGATTACGTCGCGCATGATCAAGATGTTCAAGCACCGGGAGGGCAAGCGATGAACGCTTCATTCCTCCTGGCCAATGTGGAATCCACAACCGCTGCCCCATGGTATGTGCCGATCGCCTACCTGACGGCTGCGCTGCTGTTCGTGTTCTCGCTGCGCTGGCTGAACAAGGTGAAGACCGCGCGTCGCGGCGTGCTCGCGGGCGAACTCGGCATGGTGCTGGCGATCGTCGCCACACTGTTCCTCCCGCAAGCCGCGAACTTCGGCTGGGTGATCGTCGCGACGCTGGTGGGCGCGGCGATCGGCATCCCGCTGGCCGTGTTAATGCCGATGACGGCGGTGCCACAGCGAACGGCGTTCTCGCACGCGTTCGGCGCGCTGGCGGCGGCACTGGTCGGCACGGCGAAGTTCTACATGCCGGGCGCTGAGCATGGCCGCGTGACGCTGTCGGCCATTGGCTTCGAAACACTGCTGGGCTTCCTTACCTTCACCGGATCGATCGTCGCGTTCTGCAAGCTTCAGGAACTGAAGTTTGTCGACCGGTTTGGCAACTTCCTCAATAAGACCTTCGGGACGAAAGTGCTCAGCACGATGAACCTCGCGACGCTCGCGCTGGCGATCGTGTGCGGTGTGCTGCTGGTGCTCTGGCCGGGCCATTCATGGCTGTTCCCGGTGCTGATCGTGCTGTCGCTGATCTTCGGCTGGATGCTGGTGAGTCCGATCGGTGGCGCGGACATGCCGACGGTCATCAGCCTGCTGAACAGCTACGCGGGCCTGAGCGCATGCGCGATGGGCTTCGTGCTGGGTAACCCACTGCTGATCGTGGCCGGTGCGCTGGACGGATCGAGCGGCTTCATCCTGTCGATCATCATGTGCAAGGCGATGAACCGATCGTTCACCAACGTGCTGTTCGGCCAGATCCAGGCGAGCACCGCTGCCAAGGCGGACGATGTCTACGCCGGCAAGGTGAAAAGCGCCGGCCCGGACGAGATCGCCGAGATCCTGGCCGACGCGCGGCGTGTCTGCGTCGTGCCGGGCTATGGCATGGCGGTCGCGCAGGCGCAGTTCGCGGTGCGCGATTTGTATCGCGAACTGACGCACCGCGACATCGACGTAACGTTTGCCATCCACCCGGTCGCCGGCCGCATGCCGGGGCACATGAACGTGCTGCTGGCCGAAGTCGACATCGACTACGAGAAACTTCTCGAGATGGAAGTGGCCAACCCGCAGTTCGAGACCGTGGATGTCGCGATCGTCATCGGCGCCAACGACGTCGTGAACCCCGACGCGCGGCTGAACCCGAACAGCCCGATCGCGGGTATGCCGATTCTGGACGTGGACAAGGCGCGGACGGTCGTCGTCATCAAGCGCAGCTTGTCGCCGGGCTTCGCGGGCATTCCGAACCCGCTGTTCGCGGCCGACAACACGCTGATGTACTTCGCGGACGGCAAGCAGGCAGTCCTCGATCTCGTGCACGCCATCGAGGAGGCCAGCCCGCTCACGCCCGAGCAGAAGGCGAAGAAGTCCGCCGCGTGAGTGAGAACGGACAGTCGGGAAGAAGCGCCGCCGCGATGCTGAATCGCGGCGGTGTTTTTTGGTAGCGTTGTGCTTCGTTCAGGCACTTCGGAGGAGCACGTGATTCGAGAACGCATCGTTGCCGGCGTCATGATCGTTTGCAGTGTGCTTGTTGGATGGTGTGCAGCCGCACCGGCCGTGCCGTACGACTGGTCGAATGTCGCGATCAAGGGGAACGGCTTCATCAACGGCATCGTCTTCTCTCCGGTCGAGAAGGACCTTGTCTACATCTACACCGACATGGGCGGCGCCTGCCGGTGGGATGCGAGCGCGAAGCGATGGATGCCGTTGAACGATTGGAGCCTCTACACCGATCCGGCCGCTCGGAATCTGGGCGTCGAAGCGCTGGCGGCCGACCCGGTCGATGCCAATCGCGTCTACATGGTCATCGGCACCTACGACAGCCCGGCCAGCGTGTGCCGATCGAGCGATCGCGGAGCGACTTGGCAGCGGACCGACCTCGACGGCAAGGAGGGCCGGCCGCTCGTGCGCGCCAACGGGAACGGCCCCGGGCGCAATGGCGGAAATCGACTCGCGATCGATCCGAACGATCCGAAACGGCTCTGGTTCGGCTCGCGGATGGATGGCCTGTGGAAGAGCGTCGATGCCGGCGTAACGTGGACGAAGGTCGAATCCTTCCAGGCAACTGGTGACACGACCGGCCCCGCGAAATCCGTCGGCATCGTGTGGTTGCTTGTAGGTCCTTCGAGCGCTAAGCGCGGCGTCGCGAGCAGGGCGCTGTACGCCGGCGTGTCGACGTCTTCGCCTCAGAAGGCCTTCCGCAGCGTGGATGGCGGCACGACGTGGAGCGTGTTGCCGGGCCAGCCGACAGACACGGACCTGCTCCCAATTCGCGCAGCGATCACGCCTGACGGTTCCAAGCTGCTTCTCACTTATTCCGACAACCCCGGACCAAATTCGCCGAAACGGGGCGAGGTGTTCGCCGTTGATGCGCCCTCGTCGGTGAATCCGTCGTGGAAGAAACTCGACCTTCCCAAACTCGGCGATGGCGGCTGGTCGGCGGTTTGCATCGATCCGTCGAACGCGAACCAGGTCGTTGTCTCCACGCTCGGTCGATGGGGCGCGCAGGATGACGTCTACCGCAGCACCGATGGTGGGGCGACGTGGTCGCCGCTGGTGGCGAACAAGCATCGTGACGACACGTCCGCGCCGTACGCAACGAAGATGCGCCTACACTGGATCGGCGACGTGCAAATCGATCCGTTCGATTCGAGTCACGCAATGCTCACGACCGGCTATGGTCTGTACGACACGCGCGAACTTGCGAATGTCGACAAGGGTGAGCCCGTCACTTGGTCTTTCTTCAACGACGGCTTCGAACAGACGGCCGCCCTCGAGCTGGCCAGCCCGTTCGATGGGCCGGTGCACCTGTTCAGCGCGATCGGCGACCGCGACGGCTTTCGGCATGTCGATTTCAACGTCTCGCCCATTGATGGCCGGCTCGGCGAGTCGACCGATTTAGCGCGTGGCACATGCTGGGACATCGACATCGCTCAGGAGGACTCGAACAAACTCGTCCGCGTGTTGGAGAAAACACCGTTCGTGCAGTTCTCGGACGACAACGGTGTGACGTGGAAGTGGATCGGGAACGAGCCGAAAGAGAAGCAGCCACGGCACGCCGGCTCGGCTGCGATCAGTGCTGACGGCATACGCATCATCTACAGCCCACGTGGCCAGCACAGCGATCCGGGCGACATCGTTTTTACGACACGCGAAGGCGACCAGTGGACGCCGTGGTCGCTCGCGCAGGGTAACGTTCCGCGCGACGCCGTCGTGCTCGTCGATCTCGGCGATGCTCGCACCTTCTATGCGCACGTCGGCACAGGCATCTGGCGCAGCACCGACGCGGGCGAGCATTGGTCGAAGCAGACCGGCGAATTGCCAAGGCCCATCACGTGGGTGCGGGCAGTCCCAGGGCGAGCCGGGCACTTGTTCGCCTCGACGCGCGACAACGGCGGTCTGTGGCGAAGCACGGATAGCGGCGCGAATTGGTCGCGCGTGTCGGCTGAGCATGTGAGCGACGCCTACGCCGTCGGTGTCGGCGCGCCCATGAAGCAGGGCGGCTATCCAAGCGTTTTCGTTTTCGGCACCATCGACGGCGAGCCGGGTTACTTCCGTTCGGACGACGAAGGTCAATCGTGGGTCCGAATCAACGACGACCAGCACCAGTTTGGCTGGATCACGGTGATTCAGGGTGACCCGCGCATGCCCGGCCGGCTGTACGTCGGCTCGAATGGCCGGGGTGTGTTGGTGGCTGACCCGCGCCGGTGAGTCCATATCAGAACCTCGCCGAAGCACGTGCGTCGATCGGGCATCTCAATCTTTGACGCTCCGGTGGCCGATAAGGCCTCTATACCGTCCCGCGCCGGCATTGCGCTTGCGGCGGGAGATTCAGGAGGCTTACGTGTCGCTGTCGAATGCATCGTCGAGCGTGTCGGGTTCGGGGTCGGCTCAGTCGCCGTCGCTGGTGGAGTTGGTCGAGCGCGTTCGCGCCGGGCAGAGCGTGGACGAAGGCGCGTTCGACGCGTTCGCTGATTCAACCAACCAGGCCGAGCGATTCCTTGCGAACTACGCCCGGGCGACACTCAGCCTTCGCCAGGGCCGAGAGTTGCTGTTCGAGAGCCTGCGCACCGTCGACTTCGCCGACCCGACCGTCCTCAAGCAGTTCCTCGACGTCAGCAACTACGTGGGCCAGCGTGACTTGAACGCCTGGGCGATTTATCGGTACGGCAAGGCGGTGACAAACCGCGACTGGCCCGCCGCGCTTGGGGCGATTCAGGACGCGATCCGGCTCGACCAACTCGCGGGCGGCGGAATCATCAGCCAGCGCGAGAACTGGACCGACGTGGCCGGCGAGTACGAGCGGGCCGCGCGGATGATCGGCAAGCGTGCCGGCAATCGCCGGCGCACGGCCGCGAACGCAAATGAAACGATCAACGTTGGGTATCTGACCAGCAGCGTCGTCGACGAAACACCGACGGCCGCGCTGCTCACGTCGCTCGCCCGTTACATGGACACGCAGCGGTTCTCGCTCCGCGTCTACGTGACCGACGCTCCCTCGCGCGAGCCGGCGACCAGCTTCGCAAGCTTCGCGCCGGCCGGTCCGTCGTCCGAACGCGGCGATCAGACTTTGTCCGCGCTGAAAGGCCGTCGCGTCGAGTCGTGGATGCTCCCGGGCGGGCTCGACGTCGTTCGGGCGGCCCGGATGCTGGTCGAACGTGTGCAATGCGACAGCATCGACGTGCTGCTCGTGGACGCGTCGCTGGCCGACTCGGCGGCGTGGATCGCGATTGCGAATCGTGCCGCGACGGCGCAGATCGCCCTCGTCCGCAAGCGGCCCGTCGGTGCGACGGGTGTTGATCAGGTCGTCTGGCTCGACGACGCACGCCGCGAGGCGGATTCTTCATACTGGCAACAGCAGAACGTGCCGACGACGTCGATTCGGCAGGGGATCGACACCGATCTTCGCGCCGCCCCGGCCGACCGTGCCGGTTCAGGCGTGCCGGCCGACGCGACGGTGCTCATGACCTACACGCATCGGCCTGAGCAGACGCTGAGCCGGACGTTCGTCGATGCGGTCGTTCAACTGCTTCAGGTCAATCCGCAGACGGTGTTTCTGGCGGGTGGCGAAGGGGATTTCGGCGCGGCCAAGAAGCTGTTTGAGGCGGCGGGGATGAGTAAGCGGGTCGGCTTTGCCGCGCGCGACGCGATCTCCAGTCGTTCCTGCGGATGGCGGACGTGTACCTGGCCGAGTTCCCGGCCAGCGATCGATCAGGTTTGATGCACGCCGCCGCCATGGCTCGGCCGGTGGTCACCATGGCGTCGCGCGACGCTACCAGCGACTTCCGCCACCTGCCGGAACTGGCCCAAGTGACCGGCGGGTCGGTTACGGCGTACATTGCGCGGGTGAACCAACTGCTCCGCGACTCCACGCTTCGCGCCACACTTGGCCAGCAGGTGCGGGAGTTTGCCACGGAACGTTTCAGCGTCGGACGCACCGCCACCGACCTGTTCAACCTGTCGAGCCACGTCCTGAACGAGAAGGAACGGCAGGCGAGCGGACAGGCAGCGCCGGTTACGAGCGGACCGGTCCCTCCGCGTCAGCGCAAAGTGGCGTGAGTTGCTGGAAACGTCGAGAGTGCAAAAGGTAGCCGCGGTGCAGGCACCGCGTGTGACCGGTAACGACGTTCTTCGGTACATCTCGAATCTTCGCGAGCAAGCTCGCGGCTATCCATTGCCTGGGTGGGCGACTGGGTAAGAGGGGCGAGTCGATTGCGTTCGGATCGTTTCCCGCCTTCCTTGACACCCCGATGGCGTTTAATAAACTGCTTCGCTTCGATTGTTTTGCCGTTTCGTTCGTTATTGAGGTGTCGGGTCGCGCGGCGTATGTGAGCGTGGACTTGCCCTGCAGGAGCGTTTGTCATGAATCCGGTTCAGAAGATCAGCAAGTCGCGCAAGCGTAAGCGTCGTTCCCATCACGCCCTGCGCCCGGCCCACTCGGTCAAGTGCGCCCAGTGCGGCAACGCCAAGCTGCCCCACGCGGCCTGCGGGAACTGCGGTTATCACAACGCCTCGGTCGCTGTCGCGGTCAGCGAAGAAGCCACCAGCGAGTAACGCGGCCTAGAGTCGACGATCGAAGGATGGACTGCGCCGTCAGTTCATCCTTCATCCTTATCATTTTGCACATCGGTTCTCTTTCTCTGGAGCCACCTTGCGAGCTGCCGTTGACGTCATGGGAGGCGACAAGGCCCCCGGCGAAATCCTGAAGGGTTGCTGGCAAGCCCACGAGTTGCTGGACGACACCGACCAGATCATTTTGGTCGGCCGGGAAGACGTGGTCGTCCCCGCGCTGGCTGAAGCTCCGCTCCCGCCCGAGAAGAAGAAGCTCTACAAGACCGTCATCGCCACGCAGGAAGTGGCCATGGACGAGTCGCCAGTCGAAGCGATCCGCACGAAGAAGGACAGCTCGATCGGCGTGATGAACAAGCTGTGCGCCGACGGCTTGGCCGACGTGGCGATCAGCGCCGGCAACACCGGCGCGTGCGTCGCTGCCAGCCAGCTCCGCATGCGCACGCTCGCCGGCGTGAGCCGGCCGGGCATCGCGGTGATCGTGCCGACCTTCCACGGCCCGGTCGTCGTTTGTGACGTCGGCGCGAACATCCAGCCCAAGCCCAAGCACCTACAGCAGTACGCGATCATGGCCTCGTGCTACGCCGAAGCTGTGTGCGGCATCGATTCGCCGCGCGTGGGCCTGATGAGCATCGGCGAAGAAGACGCCAAGGGCACCACGATGGTCAAGGAGTCGCGCAAGCTGCTCCGAGACGAGTCGATGATCAACTTCGTCGGCAACATCGAGGGACGCGACATCTTCAAGGGCGTGGTCGATGTGGTCGTCTGCGACGGCTTCGTCGGCAACATCATCCTGAAGCTCAGCGAAGGCCTCAGCGAAGGCCTGTTCCAGATGATCGCCGCCGAGATTCAGGAAACCAGCCCGGAGTTCTTCGAGACGTTCCGAAAGGTCGCCAAGAAGGTGTACGCGAACCACGACTGGCAGGAGCACGGCGGCGCGCCGCTGCTGGGCGTGGGCGGTTACAGCCTGATCTGTCACGGTCGCAGCGAAGCAAAGGCCATTCGCAACGCGATCCGCATTGGAAAGCAACTCGTGAACAGCGGCGTAAATCAGCGGATCATTGACAAGATCAGCAAGTCGATCCAGATAGATGAAGAGTGAACGGATTTCCCATTGCCGATTTCCGATTGCCCATTTGACGCGCGTCGGCGTTCTGTTCTAAATCGGCAATCGGAAATTGGAAATCGGAAATGCCCACCTACAGAGCCATCCTCGCCGGCACCGGCAGTTTTGTTCCAGAAAAGCGTCTGACCAACGAAGAGCTGTCGAAGCTGGTCGACACCAACGATGAGTGGATCACCCAGCGGACCGGCATCAAGGAACGCCGCATCGTCGGTCCGAACGAGTCGACGGCCACCCTCGCCAGTCACGCCGCGACGCGGGCGCTCAAGGCTGCCGGGCTCGAGCCGAAAGACCTCGACCTCATCATCTGTTCCACGATCACGCCCGAGATGCTCACGCCGAGCACGGCCTGCTTCGTCGCCGCCAGCCTGGGCCTGTCCAGCACGCCGGCTTTCGACCTCGCGGCTGCATGCAGCGGGTTCGTCTACGGCCTCGAGACAGCCGCCTCGTTCATCCAGGGCGGTCGTTACAAGAACGTCATGGTGATCGGTGCGGAAACGCTCAGTCGCATCACCGACTACACCGATCGCAGCAGCTGCATCCTTTTCGGCGACGGCGCCGGCGCGGCCATCCTGTCCCGCGCCGAGGGCGGCAACCGGGGCCTGCTCTACAGTTCGCTGCACGCCGACGGCACCGGCTGGGAACTGCTCTCCTGCCAGCCCGGTTCGCGTCATCCGATCACTGAGCAGATGGTGGCAGGCCGGCAGCAGTTCCTGAAGCTGCGGGGCCGGGATGTGTACAAGTTCGCGGTCCAGCGCTTCGAGGAACTGATCGAAGACGCGATGAAGAAGTGCGAACTGACCGTCGACGACATCAAGCTGATTGTGCCGCACCAGGTGAACCAGCGGATCATCGACAGCGCCATGGAAAAGCTGAAGATCCCAGCCGACAAGGCGTTCGTGAACATCGACAAATACGGCAACACCAGCGCCGCCAGCATCCCGATCGCGCTCGACGAAGCGTTCAAGGCCGGCAAGCTCCAGCAGGGGGATGTGGTCGTCTTTGTCGCGTTCGGTGCAGGGCTGACTTGGGCGAATGCGGTGATCAGGGTTTGATTTCCGATTGTCAATTGCCCATTTCCAATTTCGGAAGTCGGGCGAGCCGTTGGTCTGCTTCAATCGGAAATGGGAAATAGGAAATGGGAATTCAGACATACATCCTCTGCCCCGGCCAAGGCGCCCAGCACGTCGGCATGGGCAAAGACTTCTACGAGAAGTCGACCGTCGCCAAACGCTTCTTCGATCGCGCCAATGAACTGCTCGGCTGGGACTTGGCCAAGCTCTGTTTCGAAGGGCCAGAAGACCGCCTGAACCAGACCGACGTCAGCCAGCCCGCGATCTACGTCACCAGTGTCGTTTGCTACGAAGCCAACCGTGCTCAGGACCGAATTCCGTCGTCGTCCGGCTGCGGCGTCGCGGGCCTGAGCCTGGGCGAATACACCGCACTGCACCTGGCCGGCGTCTTCACTTTCGAGGATGGCCTGAAGCTCGTCGCTGCACGCGGCCGAGCCATGCAGGACGCCGCGGTCGCAACGCCGAGCACGATGGTTGCCGTAATGGGCGCGAGCGAAGAGCAAGTGACCTCGCTGTGCGCCGAACACGCCAAGGGCGAAGTGCTCGTCCCGGCGAACTTCAACGCCCCGGGCCAGATCGTGGTCAGCGGGTCGAAGGACGCCTGTGCACGTTTCGGCGAGGCCGCTACAGCGGCCGGATTCCGCACCGTGCCCCTCGCGGTCGCCGGCGCCTTCCACTCCCCGATCATGCAGCCGGCCGCAGACATCATGAAGGGCGTGCTCGACAAGGTGATCTTCACCGAGCCAAACACGACCGTCTTCAGCAACGTCACCGCTCAGCCGCACACCGACCCGGCCAGCATCAAGGCGTTGCTTGTCGATCAGATCGTCAAGCCCGTCCGCTGGGAGCAGACGATGGCGCAGCTCGCGAACGTCGCTGGCAATCAGTTCATCGAACTTGCCCCCGGCAAAGTGCTGACCGGCCTGCTGCGAAAGCAAAATCGGCGGGCGGAGATCGTGAACCTCGCTTCAGCGGACAATCTCACAGGAGGCTGATTTGCAATTTGCGATTTGCGATTTGCGATTGGGAACGATCCCTACCGCGAATGGTCAAATCGCAACTCACCAAATCGCAAATCGAAAATGGATAAGAGAGTCGCCATCGTCACCGGAGCGTCCCGAGGCATCGGCGAAGCCATCGCCAAGCGGCTTGCGAAGGACGGCCTGCACGTCGCGTGTGTGGCCCGTTCGCTGGACAAGCTGAACGCCGTTGTCGAAGCCATCAAGAGTGCCGGCGGGAGCGCCGAGGCGCACACTTGCGACATCGCCGACGCGACCGGTCTGGCGGCGTGCATTGAGAAAATCGCCGACGCGCACGGCCGGCTCGATGTGATCGTCAACAACGCCGGTATCACCAAGGACGGTCTGTTCTTGCGGATGAGCGACGAGGATTTCGACACGGTGCTCGATACGAACCTGAAGAGCGCGTTCGTCGCTTGTCGTGCTGCCAGCCGGTACGTGATGCGCAGCAAGACGGGTCGCGTGATCAACATCGGCAGCGTCAGCGGGGTCGCCGGCAACGCGGGTCAGGCGAATTACGCCGCCAGCAAAGCCGGCCTGATCGGCCTGACCAAGAGCATCGCCAAGGAACTGGCCGGCAAGGGAGTTACCTGCAACGTGATTGCGCCGGGCTTCATCCAGACCGACATGACCGACGTCCTTCCGCCTCAGGTGAAAGAGAAGGTGCTCCCGCTGATTCCGCTGAAGCGGTTCGGCGTCGCGGACGAGATCGCCCACGCCGTCAGCTTCCTGGCGAGCGAAGGCGCGAGCTACGTGACGGGTCAGGTGCTGGTGGTGGATGGCGGGATGGTGATGTGAGGAGGGAGTTGGCAGTGGCCAGTTGGGAGTTGTTAGTCACGCTCTGCGAGTCCACTACCAACTGTCAACTGGCAACTACCAACTCCTGCCCTCGGTTTGCAAACGGCCCCTGAGTACATATAGTCACGCCACCGCGGGCCACGGTGGCTCAAAGGAGAAGTGCCCGTTGTTTTGGCGGCCAACCGTCGGAGCCTCGGGCGAGCCCATACAGGGCAGGTGGAACGCACATGGACGAGATTGAAACGAAGGTCATTGAGATCGTCAGCGAGCAGATGGGCGTCGACAAGGCGCAGATCACCCGCGAGACTCACTTCATTAACGACCTGAACGCCGACTCGCTCGACACTGTCGAACTGGTCATGGAATTCGAAGACGAGTTTGAACTCAGCATTCCCGACGAGGAAGCCGAGAAGATCCAAACCGTCGGTCAGGCCATCGATTACATCCGCGAACACCGCGGCAAGGGCGGCGCCAGCGCCTGATCGGCCGGCGTCATGCCGTGGACCGGCTTCGACTGTTGCTCAGGGGCGACGGTCTATTGTCGGCCAACGGCTTCGCTCCAACAGCCCGGACCTTTTCCGCGTCGAACCGGGTAGCCGACCCGGTTCGACGCGCGCTATGATAGAATGGTTTCCCCGGACCGAATGTCGTCCGGCTCCGGCGTGTAGCCGCCGGATTCAGTCTGCGAACGGCGGGCGTCACCCGCGCCCCGGTCGGTTGAGGTTCGCAGGTCCGCTAAACGCAGGTTCAGCCTTATGGCACGTCGACGAGTCGTCATCACCGGTCTTGGAGTCATCACCTCGCTCGGCGAGCATCACGACCAGCTCTGGGAAGCCCTCGTGGCGGGCAAGAGCGGCATCGGACCGATCACCCGCTGGGACTGCAAGGAACTGCCCGTTCGCTTCGGCGGCGAGTGCACCCACTTCGACGTGACCAAGTACGGCGTGGACGTTCGCGAAGCCCGTCGGCTTGATCGGTTTGCCGCCTTCGGTATTGCCGCGTCGCACAGTGCCGTCAAAGATGCGGACATTGACTTTGCCAAGGAAGACAGCTACCGCTGCGGTTGCCTGATCGGGACCGGTATCGGCGGCATCGAAACGATCGAAGAGCAGTGCGTGGTCCTTCAGTCGCGCGGCTTCTCGCGTATGACGCCGTTCACCGTCCCCCGCATGATGGCCAACGCCGCCAGCGGCAACGTTTCCATCCAGTTCGGCCTACGTGGTCCGAACACCGCGGTCGCCACCGCGTGCGCGACCGGCTCCAACGCCATTGGCGACGCCGCCCGGCAAATCCAGCACGACTACGCCGACGTCATGATTGCAGGTGGCTCCGAAGCCGCGCTCTCGCGGCTTGGCCTGACCAGTTTCATTGCCGCTCGTGCCCTCTCGACCCGCAACGACGATCCGACCAAGGCGTCACGTCCGTGGGACAAGAACCGTGACGGCTTCGTCATGGGTGAAGGCGCGGGCGTGCTGCTCCTGGAAGAGTACGAACACGCCAAAGCCCGTGGCGCACGCATCTACGCCGAACTAGCCGGCTACGGCACGACGGCCGACGCGCATCACATCACTGCGCCGGTCGAGCAAGGCACCGGCGCCGGCAAGGCGATGGAGTTCGCGCTGCGCGATGCGGGCGTGACGCCGGACGCCGTCAACTACATCAATGCCCACGGTACCAGCACGCAGCTTGGCGACATCGCCGAGGTCCGTGCGATCAAGCACGTGTTCGGCGCTTCGGCAAAGAAGGTTGCCATCAGCAGCACCAAGAGCCACATGGGCCATCTGCTCGGCGCCAGTGGCGGCGTGGAAGCGGTCGCCAGTGTGCTGGCCGTTTCACGCAACCTCGTGCCGCCGACGATCAACCTCGACGAGCCGGATGACGAGTGCGACCTCGACTTCGTCCCGCACAAGGCGCGCGACGTGAAGGTCACTTACGCGATGAGCAACAGCTTCGGCTTCGGCGGACACAACGCGAGCCTGTTGTTCAAGAAGGTGTGAGCGCTTGTACTTCGATTGATGAACAACAAAGCCCACTGCATTGCAGTGGGCTTCTTCATTCAATATTCGGAATCACGTTCAGTGCGGTCCACCTGCGAGCCCGAGGTCGGCAGTCGTGAACAGCGCTTCGACTGCAAATCCGGCTTCCGTGATGTTCTTGTGCGCACCTTCAAGTCGATCAATGCACGCGACGATCTTGACGACCTCCACGCCCATTTCGGTGAGCGTCTTTGCGGCTTCCAGCACTTGGCCGCCCGTGGTGAGGATGTCTTCGACGAGCAGGACTTTCTCGCCCTTGTTGAGGATGCCTTCAACCTGCTTAGCCGTGCCGTAGTCCTTCTTCTGGTTGCGGATGATGACGAACGGCCGACGCGCTTCCATCGCTGTGGCGGCCGCCAGCGGCACACCGCCGAGTTCGGCACCGGCGATGCGGTCCACATCTGCGGTCACGTGCTTGGCCATCAGCTTGCCGAGCGCCAGTAGGGCTTCGTGGTCGGTCGTGAAGCGGTATTTGTCGATGTAGTACGTGCTCTTGCGGCCCGAGCGCAGCGTGAAGTCGCCGTGCAGCACCGCGATGGATTTGATTCGTTCGATGAGTTGATCGCGCGTCATTGGCGCAGTGTGCGAGATGCCAGCCGGTTTGTCGAGAGCATCATGGCGCGGCGACGGCTTCGAGCGGATCGTGTGTGTCTCTGCCACGCTCGGCCGCGAGCACGACCAGCAGCAGACTCCACGCCGCCAGTGCGCCCAGGTACAACAGAAACTGCGCCGCCGTGGGCAGGCCATACGTGAGCAGGTTCATCGGAATCCAGTAGAACCAATTGGGCAGCGCCATCGGCAGGAAGCGCCGGGCGACGAAATCCCAGCTCAATTCGCGCCGCAGCGAGCGTCCGTCGAAGCCGAGTTCGCGCCAGCGATACGCCAGCAGCGTCAGCGGAATCGCCACCAGCGGCGTAAAGACGAACTGGTCCGTCAGCATTTTCTTCACGGCCGTGCCGACGCTCGGTTCGCCGCCGTAGAGGAAGGTCAGCCCGACGTAAAGCCGGTCGACGATCAGTCCGATCACCGCGAAGAATGTCAGTTCGAATGCGATGCTGATGAACTGCTCACGCCTCGTCACAGGTTTAGTGCGACCGAACAGCGTCCGTGCGATCTCCGGCAGCAGACCGCCTGCGACGGCCGCCGCGAGCGCCGAGCCGACGATGCCATACTGCGCCTTGAACTCCGCGAGCCGCGTTACGCTGTCCCGAAACGCCGGCCACCAGTAGAACACCACGACCAGCAGGGCGGCCGTTGTGAGGATGCCAATGAAGGGCAGCAGGTTGTCGCGTACGGCGTCGTAGCCGGACCGCATCAGCACGGGCAGCCAGATCGGGGCATGCGTTCGATGTCGCGTCGAAGGCGAAACGGTCGTCTCGGGCGTGTCGTTCAAGCGTTGCGAAATTAGCCGAAACGTTCGACGCGCACCATCGATCGGCTCACAACGGCACCGGCTCGACCTGAGCCGGCTGTGTCGCGCCACGGTTCGACGCGATCACCACCAGCAGCAGGCTCCACGCCGCCTGTGCGCCCAGGTACAGCAGGAACTGTGCGACCGGCGGCAGTGCGTACGTCGCCAGGTTGGCCGGCACCCAGTAGCACCACGCGGGGATCAGCACGGGCAGGAAGCGGTTCAGAAAGAACGCCGGCCCGATCTCGCGAAGGGTCGCGCGGGCATTGTAGTGCAGTTCATGCCAGCGATAGAGCACGGCCGTGATCGGGATCGAGCAAAATGCCGTGAACACGAGTTGATCGAACAGCATCTTCTTCACGGCGACGCTCACGCTCGCTTCCGCGCCGAAAAGCTGCGTCTGGAGGCGGTAGAACAGCGCGACCATCGTGCCGATCAGTGCAAAGAACGCGGCGTCGAAGAGCACCTCGTTCAGTCGATGCTTCGTCCATCGATAGTGCTTGCCCGCGACAAGCATTCTCGCGACTTCCGGCAGCGCGCCGCCCGCGAATGCCGCAGCCAGTGCCGAGCCCGTCAAGCCCAGTCGATTGACCGCGTTGGCCATAGCCGTTGCGATCTCACGGAAGGCGGGCAGTAGGTAGAACGCGGTGACCAACCCGGCTCCGAGCAGTTGCAGGCCGACGAACGGCTTCCAGTTGTCGCGTACGGCCCGGAAGCCGGGGCGCATTGGGGCGGGAAGCCAAAGCGGGCCGCTAGATGCTGTGGAGAGTTCAGATGCGTGCGTCGTGCTCACGTTGGACCGAGCACCTTAACGGATTGAGCAGCCGCTTGCGATCGTGCGACGACATTGTCGGCTCGGCGCTATGGCATCACGTTTGGCCGGGCGACTTCCGCTGCTCGCGCGCGATCGTCCGCTGCACGACTTTAGTCGCCACCTTGGCCAGAATCGCTTGGTAGTCGGCGAGTTCCATCGGTTCATGCGGCTGGACGGTGATGACCAAGTCGAACGGCGCCGACCAGTCGTGCTGCGTTAGGCGGAACGCTTCGCGCAGCAGCCGCTTGATGCGGTTGCGGAGGACCGCGTTCCCGCAGCGCCGGCCGATCCGGATGCCGATACGCGTCTTGGTTATGCCCTCGGGTGACCGCGCCGCATGCGTGACGATCGGCCCGCGCGTCTCGCGCAGGCCGTTCTTCAGCGTCCGCAGGAAGTCGGACTGGCGTTTGAGGTGCTGTTGGCGGGTGAAGGCAAAGGACATTGCGGATTGCGGATTGCGGATTGCGGAATCAAAGACGCGGCCGACGTGCAAATCCGCAATCCGCAATCCGCAATCCGAAATCACTTGCTCCAGTCTTCAGTCCCGCTCATCTCTACGCCCTTAGCCGCCAGCCAGCGTTCGGCATCCAGCGCCGCCTTGCAGCCCATGCCGGCGGCGGTGATGGCCTGCTTGTAGTGCGGGTCGGCCACGTCGCCGGCGGCGAACACGCCTTCGACACTCGTATTCGTGTGGCATCCGTGCGTCAGGGCGATGAAGCCCTTTTCATCGGTCGCGAGTTGGCCGTTCAAGAACTGCACGTTGGGTGTGTGGCCGATGGCGACGAACATGCCGGCCGCCTCGATCGTCTGCGTTTCGCCCGTCTTGATGTTCTTGAGGCGCACCGCGGTCATGCCGTCGTTGTCGTTGCCGATCACTTCGTCGACGGCGCTGTTCCAGATCGGCTTGATCTTCGGATTGGCCATCGCGCGGTCGGCCATGATCTTGCTGGCACGCAACGTGTCGCGGCGATGCACCAGGAACACCGTGCTGGCGAACTTGCTGAGATAGCTGGCTTCTTCGCAGGCGCTGTCGCCGCCGCCGACCACGATCAGCGGGCGATTTCGGAAGCGCGGCAGGGCACCGTCGCACACCGCGCACGCGCTGACGCCCAGGTTCTTAAACTTGTGCTCGCTTGGCAGGCCGATGTAGTTGGCGCCTGCGCCTGTCGCGACGACCAGCGCCAGCACCGCGTGCGTCTGGCCGTCGGATGTCTCGACCTTGAAAGGCCTTTTCGACAGGTCAACCTTCACTACGTCTTCAGTGACGATCTTCGTACCGAAACGCTCGGCCTGCTGGCGCATCTTGAGCATCAAGTCCGGGCCGAGGATGCCGTCCGGGAAGCCGGGGAAGTTTTCGACTTCAGTTGTCAGGTTGAGTTGCCCGAGCGGCAGCGTTCCGCGCAGGCGGTTGTCTTCGGTGAGGGCACCTTCGTAGACGACGGGGTCCAGGTTCGCGCGGGCCGCATAAATCGCACAACTCCACGCGGCGGGTCCGGAACCGATGATCAGGAGCTTGGTCAAAGGCATCGAGTGAGTGTAGGCGAGAACGGAGCATTGAGGAATGACCAATGCAGACTCGGCAACTGACAACTGACGACGGACCACTGACCTTCCCGTCCCCCGTTCCCGTATGATCCACCCACCATGATGCTTCAGATGCTCAGCGACGACCCGCGGCAGTACTTCGCGATTGTGTTGACGGTGATCGTCAGCATCGTGCTGCACGAACTCGCTCACGGCTTCGCAGCCATCTACAAGGGCGATCGCACGCCGATCGAGACGGGTCACATGACCGGCAATCCGCTCGTGCACATGCCGCCGGTGTCGATCATCATGCTGCTGGTGGTGGGCATCGCGTGGGGTTCGATGCCGATCATGCCGTCGCGTCTGCGCGGCAAGTACGCCGAAGCGTTCGTCGCCGTGGCCGGCCCGGCGATGAACCTGGTGTTGTCGCTGATCGCATTGACAGCGCTGGCGCTGTGGATGCGGTTCAGTCCGGACACATTCTTCGCGTCGGACAATCACATGGCGGAGAATGGGCGGGTGCTTCTGATGGTGTTCGGGATGATGAACATGGCGTTGTTCCTGTTCAACCTGCTGCCGATTCCGCCGCTGGATGGGTCGAAAATCGTGGCCAACTTCGTTCCCGCGTACGAGCGCTTCGCTCAGACCGAGGCCGGCCGAGGCGCAATGTTCGCGGTCTTCATGATCGTGTTCTTCGTGTCCGGCAGCTTGATCTTCAAGGCGGCCAGTTCGATCACACTATGGTATGTCGATCGACTGGTCACGATTCTTCACTGACCACCCTCGCAGGCTTCTTCGACATCGACCTGCGATACCAAGCCACTACAGGTTGCCGGAGGTGTGGGACGGGCGGCTGCCACCCGGGGCGGCATATCGGGCAACGCCACGCCCAACCGAGCATACGCATTAGCGACGTAATTCGACGTCATCGCACTCAGCACGGGCAGACCTAACGCAATCGTCAGCGTCACCAGGTATTTCAGTCGGCCGAACATAACCAACACTCCTCGCTGCCAGACGAGCCTAGCCGTGGTGGGACGCGAGAAGGCGCCATCGTGGCGCTTGGCCGCAGCGCGAGTTGTCGCGGGAGTTTGTTCATCAGCCGGGTAAGGTTTGCCGCAGGCCGCAGTTGCGATGTCTGTCGCGGCTTGCAATTCCAACCGCCGGACGGGAAATTGACGGAATGCCCGTGATGCTTGCCGCCGAATCGATCACCCAACTGGTTCCGCCCATCCTGACGATCGCCCTGTGTGCGATGGCCGGGCTCGGCACGTGGCTGATGCTGCCGCGGCAGGGCAAGCCGCCTTTCACGCGGAACATCGGCACCGGCGTCGCTGCCGTCGCAGGGCTGTCACTGGCAATCATCCTGCTGAGCACCGTCTCGCTCGGCTCCATCAGCACGACGATCTATTTCTACATCTTCTCGGCCTTGGCGATCTTCGGGGCGCTCAAGGTCGTGACCCATCCGCTGCCGGTCTACAGTGCGATGTACTTCGTGCTGACGGTCTTTGCCGGCGCGGGGTTGTTCGTTCTGGCCTGGGCGGAATTCCTTGCCGCGGCGCTTGTGCTGATTTACGCCGGCGCGGTGCTCGTCACGTACACGTTCGTCATCATGTTGGCATCGGAGGCGAGCGGGCAGGGCTTGGTGAGCAAGCTCGTCGGGGGCACGGCCGAGAACGCCGACTACGACGGCAACGCCCGCAGCCCGCTGTTGGCGTGCACCGCCGGGTTCACGGTGCTGGCCGTCATGATCTTCGCGATCTTCGACAAGGCCCAGGCAATCCCGCGCACGGTGGTCCCCGCCGCCGATCACGCGGCCCTGGCTCGCAACGACATCACCAGCCTCGCGACATACCTGTTCACGAACCAGATCGTCTCCGTCGAAATCGCGGGCCTGATCCTGACGCTGGCGATGGTCGGCGCGATCATGATCGCGCGTCGGCAGGTTCTGCTGGCGGACGACGAGCGGATCGAACTCGATTCACCCATCACGTCCGGCCCGGCCGCGCCAGGCGACGACAACCCCCACAGCCTGCCCGTCGAAGGCAAGCCCGGCCCGCGCGCCACGCGCCGCGAAGCCGAGACGCTTGAACTCTGATTCCGCTCCACATCGCCGAGGTGCGTCATGCCCACGCGTCGCGAATTGCTGATCGCTGCTTCTGCCCTTGGCGTCGCGTCGGCCGTCCGGTCGTCGCACGCCCAAACGCCAGCCACCATGCCAACCCAATCGTTCGAACCGTCGTGGGATTCGCTCCAACGCTTCCAGACGCCCGACTGGTTTCGTGATGCGAAGTTCGGCATATGGGCCCACTGGGGGCCGCAGTGCCAGCCCGAAGCGGGCGACTGGTACGCGCGGCACATGTACGTGCAGGGACACTGGCAATACAACGCGCACGTGAAGCGTTACGGGCATCCGTCGAAGTTCGGTTTCAAAGACGTCATCAACGACTGGAAGGCCGAGAAGTGGGATCCCGAAGCGCTTCTCGACCTCTACGCGGCCGCCGGGGCGAAGTACTTCTTCGCGCTGGCGAATCACCACGACAACTTCGACCTCTATGACAGCAAGCACCACAACTGGAACTCGACGAAGCTCGGCCCGAAGAAAGACCTCATCGGCGGCTGGGCGAAAGCTGCCCGCGCGCGTGGCCTGAGGTTCGGCGTGAGCGTGCACGCTGCCCACGCGTGGAGTTGGTACGAAACCGCCCAGGCCGCCGACAAAACGGGCGACCTCGCTGGCATTCCGTACGACGGCACGCTGCACGCTGAGCAGGGCAAGGGCACCTGGTGGCAGGACTTCGACCCGCAGGAGTTGTACGCCCAGAACCACAAGCCGGCCGAAGGATTTGAGAACCCCAGCAGTATTCACGGCCGCTGGGACTGGGGCAACGGCGCTGTGCCGCCCACGCCGGCGTGGTGCGAGAGCTTCCACGACCGCACGATCGACCTCATCGACAAGTACCAGCCCGACCTCATCTACTTCGACGACACGGTGCTGCCGCTGCATCCGATCAGCGACGTCGGCCTGCGGATCGCGGCCCACATGTACAACGCGAGCATCGCGCGGGCAGGCAAGCTCGACGCCGTCGTCAACGGAAAAATCCTCGACGAGATGCAGCGCCGCTGCATGGTATGGGACATCGAACGCGGCCAAAGCCATCAGATCGAACCGCTGCCGTGGCAGACCGATACCTGCATCGGCGATTGGCATTACAACCGCGACGTCTACAACAAGCGTCGCTACAAGTCGGCTGCGCTGGTCATTCACACGCTGGCGGATGTCGTAAGCAAGAACGGCAACCTGCTGCTCAGCGTACCCGTGCGCGGCGACGGCACGATCGACGAACTCGAAACCGAGATCGTCAAGCAGATCGGTGCGTGGATGAAGGTCAACGCCGAAGCGATTCACGGCACTCGGCCGTGGAAGGTGTTCGGCGAAGGCCCGGCGTCGGCCTCGGCTGCGCCAATCCAGGCGCAGGGTTTCAACGAAGGCAAGGGCAAGCCACTGAGCGAGGACGACGTGCGCTTCACCACCAAGGGCGACACGCTCTACGCGATCGTGACGGGCAAGCCCACCAAGCCGATGAACTGGGCGTCGCTCGCGTCGAACGCCAGCCACTTCGGACGCGCGGTGCAGAGCGTGCGGCTGCTTGGATCGGATGCGCCAGTGAAGTGGAAGCAGACCGATGCCGGCCTGTCGGTCGAGCCGCCGGCAACGGTTCCGAACGACATCGCGGCCGTGTTCGTCGTGGAGTGAAGAACCTCAACTCGGAGTTCGCATGATCGCAGGTGCGTTTCGATTGGCGCTGCTGCTCTCGCTGACGCTCACCGTGACGGGGGCGTGGGCGGTGAGTGAGCCGACCTCTCAGCCCACGACTCGGCCTGCGACCATGATCCTGCATCTGCCCACCGCGCCGTATCCGCACCCATCTCGCAAGGACGGCTACAAGAGCGGCGACGAAACGTTCCCCATGGCGGGCCACTACGATGACGATTCCGTCGGCATCTACGTGCCGGAGAAGTTCAAAGCGCCGGACGGCCCGGCCGATTTCGTGATCCACTTTCACGGCCACCGCAATCATGTCACCAAGGTGTTCGAGCAGTATGACCTCGCCGGTCAGATGGAGAAATCGGGCGTCAACGCGATTCTCGTCGTGCCGCAGGGACCTTACGAGGTTCCCGATTCGAGCTTTGGCAAAATGGCCGACGAGGGCGGCTTCGCGGCGATGATGAACGACGTTGCGAATGAACTCGTGAAACGCGGCGTGCTGCGCAGTGCGCAGATCGGCCGGATCGTCCTTGCCGGCCACAGCGGCGGTTACCTGCCCGTCGCCACCGTGCTCGATCACGGCGGACTGACCGATCACATCACCGACGTCCTGCTCTTCGATGCCAGCTACGGCTCGCTCGACAGTTACGTGAACTACATCAGCGATCAAACAAAACCGCGTCGGCTCATCAGCATCTGCACCGCACACCTCGCGGGCCAGAACATGATGATGATGGCAATGCTGCAGGATCGCGGCGTGAAGTACGAAGTGAAAATCGACGGCAAGCTCACTGACGACATTGTCCGTCCGCGCGGCCCGCTGTTCATTCACACGCGCGACCTTGCCCATGGCGAAGTGCTCGGCAAACGCGACTACATGGCGATGTGGGTGCGGACGTCAGCGCTAGCCGACAAGTGACGGCCGGTGGCGTCACGCGGCGACCGTCAGCGACGGTTCGCCGCCGCTCTGGATCGGGCCGAGCCATGTGCGATTCTGCGCCAGGGCGACGAAGCGATCGACCGATGACGGTCGCGCGAACAGGTAGCCTTGTGCGAATTCGCAGCCGAGTGTTTGCAGCAGCGCGACTTGGTCGAGCGACTCGACGCCTTCGGCGATCAGTTCCATACCGAGATCGCGCGCCAGCGTGATCGCCGAGTGAATGACGGCGGCGGTCCGGCGCGAGGTCACGCATTCGTCGAGGAACGAGCGATCGAGCTTGATGCCGTCAAGATCGAACCGGCGGAGCGTCGAAAGTGACGAGTGGCCGATGCCGAAGTCGTCTACCAACACGCGGGCGCCACGTTCGCGGAATCGTTTGAGCGTTGCTTCCGCCAGAATCCGCATCCTGGAAGAGCGTCGTCTCGGTCAACTCGATCGCGAGACGCGACGGATCGATCTTGGACTGGCGAATCGCGTCGTCGAACTTGGCCATGAGGTCCGGGTCGGAAAGCTGTCGGCGTGAGACGTTCACGGATAGATAGGGGACGTCGACCCGCGTCGGGCCGGTCAGCCACGAGGCCATCTGCCGTGAGGCCTCGCCGATGACCCAAGCGCCGATGTCAATGATGTCGTTCGTCTCCTCGGCCAGCGGGATGAAGTCTGCCGGCGAGACCATGCCTTGCTTGGGGTGCTGCCAGCGCAACAGGGATTCGGCGCCGGTCACTTCGCCGGTTTTCAGCGAGACGATCGGCTGGAAAAGCAACTGAAGTTCGTTGCGTTCAACGGCGAAGTGCAGGTCGCTTTCGAGGATGAGCCGCCGCATGGCGGCGTCGTGCATGGACCGATTGAACACCACGAACCGGCCGCGGCCTTCGAGTTTGGCGCAGTACATCGCCGTGTCTGCGTCGCGCAGGACGTCTTCGGCATTGCCATAGCCGAAGGTGCTGAGCGTGACGCCGACGCTGGCCGTCGACTTCATCTCTCGACCGACGAGCGTGTAGGGTGTGGCAAGTGCGTCGAGCAGGCTGTTCGCCACCTCATACACGTGCCGGTCGGATTCGTAACCTTCGAGCAGGACGCAGAACTCGTCGCCACCCAGGCGAGCTGCGAGCGGCCTGACGTCCTCCTGACTCACACCGATAAGGTCGAGCACGGCGCTGATGCGCCTCGAAATCGACATCAGCAATTGGTCGCCCGCGACATGGCCGAGGCTGTCGTTGATGACTTTGAAGCGGTCGAAGTCCAGGTAGAGCACGGCGTAGTTGTGCCCAGGCCATTGGCGGGTGCGATCGATCGCGCGGAGCAGCCGCTCGTAGAACAGCACGCGGTTCGGCAGGCCGGTGAGTTCGTCGTGCATCGCCATCCGGCGCAGGTCGGCGGTGCGTTGCTCGACGATCTGTTCGAGTTCGCCGAGCCGGACCTTGTCTTTCTCTCGCTCGGCTTCGAGTTCCCGTGTGCGGGTGCTGACCAGAGACTCCAACTCGGTTGTGCGAAGCCGTGCCCTCTGCAACAGGTGATAGCGCTCGCGCAGCGCGCGGCAGATCGATTTCGCCTCGATGGGATCGAACGGTTTCTTCAGCACCAGCAGCTTGTCGAGCGCCTTCACCTCGGCCGAGATCTTGTCCCAGGAGTGGTCGGAGTAGGCCGTGCAGATGACCAGTGAGATGTCCGCATCGATCTCGCGAATCGCTCGGATCGTTCGCAGGCCGTCCCAGCCGGGGGGCATGCGCATGTCGACGAACGCGGCGAGGTAGGGCCTGCCTTCGGCGTGGGCGGCGCGGATTTTCGCGAAACCTTCTTCGCCTTGGTGTGCATGGTCGATCTCGAACGTGTCGTCATCAGTCGCAGCGGCGCCGGTGCCGTTGGCGTTGCCGAGCACGAGCGCTTCCAGCGCGTCGAGCGCATCGGTCCTGGCGGCGGGGGTGAGGATCTTGTCGAAGTCCCGGTGGATGTCCGGATTGTCATCAATGATCAGTACACGGCGGTTGTTCGGGATGCCGTCGTTCATGCGGCCCTCCGAGCGTTGCTGACGTCGGCGTTCGGAAGTGGTAGACGCAGGGTGAACGTCGCCCCGGCGCCCGCTCCCTCGCTGGCGGCGGTCAGTTCGCCGCCCATTTCGCGGGCGGCGTTAGCGGAACTGTGCAGGCCGAATCCGTGGCCGTCAGAGCGCGTTGTGAAGCCATGCCGGAACAGCTTGGCCATCACTTCGGGCGTAATACCCACACCATTGTCTTTCACCGCGTACTCGACCGACGCCCCCTTGTTGGCCAGCCGAACGTACAGGTCGATCTTGCGCTCATGCACTTCCGGGTGGCATGTGGCCTGCTTCGCATTGCTGATCAGGTTGATCAGGATTTGCAGCACCTTGTGTTTGTCGAGCGGCAGGGTGTTCACGTTGGGGTCGTAGTGTCGTGTCAGTTCCACCTTATGCCGTTCCATCGACATGAGGGTCACTTCGAGGGCGTCTTCCATCACGTCGCGCGGGTCGACAAGCGAGGTGAGCGTCGATGCGTTCGACGCACAAGACTGCTGCATCCGCACGACCTGCTTGATGTGCTCGATGCCGTCGATGAGTTGGCCGATCTCGTGCGAGACGGAACGATTGTCCTCGGCGAGTTTGTCGTGCAGCTTGTCGAGGAAGTCGGGCAGGGCCTTGCCGCGTTCGTCGGCGGTGACGAACTGTGCGAGGTTGGGACGCTGCTCGATGAGGAGGTCGGCCACCTTGCGCAGCGACGGCAGACGCGAGGCGCGTATGCGATCGGCCACGAGTTGCGCGCTAACGTTCACGCTGTTGAGCACATTGCCCACGTTGTGCAGGACGCCGGTCGCGATCTCGGCCATGCCCGCTTGCCGACTGGCTTCGACCAGCTGCTTCTGGAGCTGTTCTTTCTCTGTCTCGACCTGCTTGCGGGCGGTCACGTCGCGGGCGACCGAGAGCATTCGCACGACGCGGCCGTTGCCGTCGCGCAGGGGCACCGAGTGCGTCTCAATCCACAGACGCGACGCATCGGGCACGGCCGTCGTGAGGGGGAACTCGATCACGCCGTACTGACCGTCCCGGATCGAAGATTGATGATCGTGGAAAGCTGCGGCGAAATTCGGGTGAACGAAGTCGCTGACGGGCTTGCCAACGACGCGCGACGCGTTGCCGCCCAGCATGCGGAGGCCGGCCGGATTGATTTCCAGGATTCGGCCCGACTGTTCCCCGCCCGTCGTCGCGTCGATGACCATCACGCATTCGGGTTCGTTGTCGATGATCGTGCGAAGCCGCGCTTCACTGTCGCGATAGGCTTCTTCGGCGAGTCGGCGCCGCGCGACTTCGGCCTGCTGGAGCGTCAGCAGGTGGGCGGTGGTGATCAGGATCGCGACGGTGACGCCGCCCACGAGCAGCATCGCCCGACGTGCCGCGATGATACTGCTGATCCACGATTCGGCCGGGAAATCGACGGCCAGCACCGCGTAAACGTTGCCGGTGTCGTCGACCATCGGCTGGTTTGCGCTGACCCAGCTGCCCCAGCGGTCGGTGTAGATGTCGTCCTGGAAGCTCGCTTGCCCGGCAAACGCAGCCTCGACGCTACGATTTTCGTTATCCGACAACTCGCCGATCGGCGTTCTCTGCTCGCGCTCGTCCAAGTATTGGCCGTCGTGGTCGTAGTCGGTCTCGGAGTCGACGCAGAACGCGACTTTGCCAGCCGCGTTCTTGCGATACGTGTAGATGTCGGCGACCGACGGATTGATGCTCAGCCACGTCTTCTGCAACTCGACCAAGGCGATGTATTTCGGGTCGGTGGGGGGCGCGTCCAGCGTGACCTCGCGCTGGCCGGCGCGGTCGAGTTCCAAGGCGTACGTCGGCGCGAGGCCGGACACCATCGACACCAGGCGTGAGCGTTCCGCTTCACCGGCGCGATAGGCGAAAATTGCACTTACGGCGGCGAGCGCCGTGGCGGTGGCAAGGACGAGCCGCGAGCGCAATGAGGCAACGTGCAACTTCCGGCCGCGCCACGCCGCGGCCGTCAGGCCGAGCGCGACCAACATGCCGAACAGCAGTATGTCGAGTTGATACTGAAGGACCGTCGCCATACCGGATGCCTTGAACACGAGCTTGGCACCGGCTTGGTTGTCCTCCAACAACGTCACACAAGCGGGCCGTCGGCGCGACGCACGGCTTGCGCACCTACTGGTGTATCGGGCAATGATGTGCCCCGATTGAGCGTGGACAACGGTTTGCGAGCGGCTGGGTTCCTTGCGTGGGGGGGAGTTGGTCCCTATCCTGCCCGAACCACTGGCACGAGCGTTGCCGGGAGAGTCCGCGACGGCCTGTTTATCGGAAGGCTGGGCGGACTTGCGGTGAGAACGTCCTTTCGTCCGACCGTCGCCCGCCATGCAAGCTTTTACGCAGATCGCCCTCGAACACTACCTGGCCGTCGGCGCGATCATCTTCGCGATTGGGCTGATTGGGTTCCTGACCCGCCGAAACCTGATCATCATCTTTCTGTCCACCGAATTGATGTTCCAGGGCGTCGCCTTGACGCTGATCGCATTCGGTGCATACCACGCCAATCTGTCGGCGCAGGCTTTTGTGTTGTTTATTCTCGTGATCGCCGCCGCGGAAGCCTCGCTGGCGCTGGGCCTGGTGGTGCTGCTGTTCAGGGAACGCCACACGGTGGACGCGGATGCATGGAGGAGCTTGCGAGGATAGTTGTGCGAGTTTCGAGATACGAGTTGCCAGAACGCACTCGTCGGCATCTCGTCTCGCAACTTGAAACTCGAATCTGGCAACTGATCTCATGGATTTCGTCACTCAATACTCCTGGTTGATCCCACTCCTGCCGCTGCTGGCGGCCGTGGTGGTGGGGCTGACCGGTCGGAAGATGCTCAAGGGCCTGTCGCACCTGCCAATCTGGGCGGGCGTGCTCGGCTCGGCGATCCTGTCATTCGTGCTGTTGTTCGGGATGCTGGGGCATCACGACGAGACGAAGTCACATGCGGTTACGTCGACTTGGTTTACGTGGTTCGGTGCTGGCGATGTGTCGTCGGGCATCCTGAATGTATCTGCGGGCGCACTGCTCGACCCGCTGTCGAGCGTCATGCTCTGCGTCGTCTGCGGCATCGGTTTCCTGATCACCGTCTTCGCCGCCGGGTACATGAAGGGTGAGAGCGGCTACTGGCGGTTCTTCGCCTACCTCGGCCTGTTCATCTTCGCGATGACCTGCCTCGTGATGGGCGAGAACCTCGTCATGCTCTACCTGGGCTGGGAGGGCGTTGGCCTCTGCTCTTACCTGCTGATCGGCTACTACTATGAGAAGCCCGCCGCCCGGGATGCGGCCAAGAAGGCGTTCATCGTCAACCGCATCGGCGACTTCGGTTTCGCCGTCGGCATCGTCATGGTGTGGTACTGCTTCGGCACGCTGAGCTACTTCGGCGACGGCTGGGGCACCAACACCGGCTTTGTCGAGATGTTCCTGAAGGGCCACTTTGCCCAAGGCGTTGATCCGATCTGGGCCAATGATCTTGTCTACTGGATCCCGTTCGCGCTCATGCTCGGCGCGTTCGGCAAGAGCGCCCAGTTCCCGCTGCACGTCTGGCTGCCCGACGCGATGGAAGGCCCGACGCCGGTCAGCGCCCTCATCCACGCCGCCACCATGGTGACGGCCGGCGTGTATATGATCGCTCGATGCGGTCCGGTCTTCACGACCAACCCGGACGCCACGCTGACAATCGCAATCATCGGCTGCATCACGGCCGTTCTCGGCGGCGTGATTGCTCTCAAGCAGTACGACCTCAAGAAAGTCTTCGCTTATTCGACCATCAGCCAGCTTGGCTTCATGTTTGTTGCGGTTGGTGCGCTGGCGCCGGTCGCGGGCGTTTTCCACCTGGTCACGCACGCGTTCTTCAAGGCGCTGCTGTTCCTAAGTTCGGGCGTCGTGATGCACGCCATGCTGGGCCATCTCGACCTGCGGAAGATGTCCGGCATTCGCAAACAGTTGCCGCTGACCACGATCCTGATTGGCATTGGCTCGCTGGCACTGGCGGGCTTCCCGCTGACGGCGGGCTTCTTCAGCAAGGACGAAATTGTCGACGCGGCCGGCCAGCACTACAAGCTGCTGCAATTCCTGCTGCTGGGCACGGCGCTGCTGACTGCGTACTACACGTTCCGCGTCTACTTCCGCGTCTTCTTCGGCCCGAATGTCGTCCCGATGACGCCGGCCGACGCGCATGCGGGCGATGTTGAACACGCCGCCGCCCATGGGGCGGACGATTCACACGCGCACCACGACGACCATGGCCATCACAACCACGAGCCGCTGATCATGATCGCGCCGTTGGTGCTGCTGGCGGCAGGGGCGCTGTTCGCGGGTCTGCTGAATCTGCCGTTCGCGCTCGGTCCAGTCCCGGCCCACGCGCTGGGCAACTTCCTTGGCCATAGCCCGTCGTTCGTGGCCGGGTGGGAAGGGGCCAGCGGTTCGGTGAGCAATGCCGACACCACCGAATACGCGACAGCGGCCCTCGGTTTCGGTCAGCACGTCGCCGAAGGGCACGCCGAGTTCAACGCGACCGGCCTGATCGTCGGGGGCGTGATCGCGATCGTCGGCATCGGCCTGGCGTTCTTCATGCACCTGGCCAGCCGCAAAACCGCCGACGACCTCGCCGCCTCACCGGCTGGCTTGGGCGTGGGCAAGTTCCTCTATCAGAAACTGTACATCGACGAACTGTACAACGCCTTGTTCGTCGGGCCGGCCCGCGTGATCGGCTACATCCTTGGCATCCTTGATGACGTCGTCGTCGACGGCATTGTCTTCCTCGTCAGTGCAGTCACCACCGGCGAAAGCCTCCTGCTGAAGAACACGGTCCAGCGCGGCTACCTCCAGGGGTACGCGCTGGCCGCCATCGTCGGCATCGCGGCGATTTTGGCGGTGGTGTTTGTGATGTGAGTGAATTGGCCATTGCCGATGTCCCATTTCCGATTGTGGGACGATCGCCTGAATCGAAATCGGAAATGGGCAATCGGAAATCGGCAATGAGACTGGCCGCGTCATGTTGAATCTTCTCGCTCAAACTTCCGCCGCGACTGTCGCCAACGACGCGTTGCTGCCGCTGCTGCTGGTCGTGCCGGTGATTGGCGCGATCGTCGTGTCGTTCTTCCGGAAGCAGGAGGAACTGGCCCGCGTGATCGCGCTCGGCGTCGCTGTCGCGATGCTGCCGCTGGCGTTTCTGTTGCTGTACCGCGTGCTCGGTGTCGAGGCGGGGACCACCTACGCGTCAACGTTCGTGTCGCAGTTCCGGATTGAACAATTGGGTGCCGATCAGCCGGTGCGTTTCGTCCCGACGCTCGCCGCTGACGCGATGGGCGCGTGGATGGTGCTGCTCACCAGCCTGCTGATGCCGCTGGCGATCTGGGCCAGCTTCGGACTGATCAAGGAACGGCAGGCGTCGTATCACGCGTGGATGCTGCTACTCGCGGCCGCCCTCGTCGGCGCGTTCCTGTCGCGCGATGCGCTACAGTTTTACGTCTTCTTCGAAGTCAGCCTCGTCCCGTGCTTCTTCATCATCACCGGCTGGGGCGGCCCCGATCGCGTGAAAGCCGCGATCAAGTTCTTCGTCTACACGTTCCTCGGATCGCTCTTCATGCTGACGAGCATCCTGTACATGGGATCGAAGTTTCAGACGTTTGATGTGGTGCAGCTGGCGACGTTCGCGCAACACAACCTGTCGGGCCGCGAGCAATTTTGGGTGCTGGTCGGCCTGCTCGCGGGCTTGGCGGTGAAGGTGCCGATCATCCCGCTGCACACTTGGCTGCCGAAGGCGTACACTCAGGCGCCGCGCCGCTGACAGCGCTGCTGAGCGGCCTACTGGCCAAGCTCGGCGTGTTCGGTCTCGTTCGCTTGGCCGTGCCGATGGGCTTGGTGACGGCGCAGTCGGGCACGTCGCCGACGACGTCTCTGCTCACGTGGATGGCCGCGCTGGCGGCGATCGCGATTCTTTACGCAGGCCTGATCGCCTGGGTGCAGACGGACGCCAAGCGGCTTGTCGCGTATTCGTCCATCAGCCACCTCGGCTTCTGCGTGCTGGCGCTGTGCGCGCTGAACACGATGGGCGTGCAGACGACGGTTCTCTACATGGTGAACCACGGCATCAGCACAGCCGCCATCTTCTTCATGCTCGGCATGATCGAAGGCCGGTTCGGCACGCGCCGTTTCGACCTGCTCAGCGGCCTCGGTCGCGGCCGGCCCAAGCTGGCGTTCTTCTTCGTGCTGTTCGTGATGAGCAGCATCGGTCTGCCGTTGACGAACGGTTTTGTCTCCGAGTTCCTCAGCATCCTCAGCGTGATGCCGGCCAAGCACCTGGGCATCGGCTACGTGATCGTCGCCGGAGGGGGCATCCTGCTGGGCGCGATTTACATGCTGCACATGGTGGCCCGGTTGATCTTCGGTCCGCAGCGCGTGCCGGTTGAAACCGCCGGCGACCTTTGCGGTCGCGAACTGGCGATCCTGATTCCGCTGGCCATCATGGTGTTCGTGCTGGGCGTGCGGCCTGGTCCGCTGTTGAACTCGATTCAGCCGCTGGGGGCCGCCATCCACGCGCCGCTGCCGGCATCGCATAAGTGACGTTCGATCTTTCTGCTGACGCTTCCATGGAACTGTTCAACATCCTCGCCCCTGAGATCGTGCTGGTTGTCGCCGCGTGCGCACTGTTCCTGTCGGGCTTCGCGCGGGGCCATCACCGGCGCGGTGGCGGCGTGGACGGCGCTGGCGGCCGTGCTGGTCGCATTCGTGCTATCGATTCTCGCCTATCGCGGTCATCAGGCCGACGTATACGACACGTTCCGCAACTTCCGCGTGACCGACCTGTCGCTGCTGCTACGCATGATCTCGCTGGCGGTGAGTGCGTTACTGGTCATGCTGAGCTTCCCGCTTAAGGACAGCGCAACCGGTAATCGCACGGTCGATTGGGGCCGCGACGGTCCGGAATACTTCGGCCTGCTGCTGCTCAGCTTTGCGGGTCTTATCCTGACCGCGCAGGCAAACGACCTCGTCGGCCTGTTCATGGGCTTGGAACTGGCCAGCATCCCGACGTACATCCTCGTCTCCACAAGTCGGCCTCTGCCGGCGGCGCAGGAGGCGGGCGTCAAGTACTTCTTTCTCGGCGCGCTCGCGGCCGCGATCCTGCTGATGGGTTTCGCCTACCTGTACGGCACGACCGGCTCGACCAACCTCGACGACATCGCCAAGTCGATTCACGGGCTCGGCCACGGCACGCTGAGCGGCTGGCAGGTGCTCGCCGGGGTGCTGGTGGTGGTCGCCGTCGGCTTCAAGATGGCGGCCGTGCCGATGCACGCCTACGCGGGCGACGTCTATCAAGGCGCTGCCACGCCGATCACCGCCGTGCTCGGCTTTGTGCCGAAAACCGTCGGTCTGATCATCCAGATCAAAGTGCTGCTCCTGTTGAGTGGCGGCTCACTCGACGCGATTCCGCCGGTCCTCGGCAAACTGCTGTGGGCTGTTGCCGTGCTGACGATGACCTTCGGCAACGTGCTGGGCCTCACGCAGAACAACGTCAAGCGCATGCTCGCTTACAGCAGCGTCGGCCACAGCGGTTACCTGCTGGCCGGCCTCGCAGCGTTGGCGCTCAGTGAAGACTACGTGGTCAAGACCGCGTCGCTGTCGGCCGTAATCGTGTACATCGCGATCTACGGCGTCACTTCGACGGCGTCATTCGGCATCCTTAGCCTGATCCCGTCACGTCAGACGATCAAGGTCGAAGGCAAGACCTACCGCTTGCCCGCGAGCAGCGCCGAGACGTTCGACGACCTCGCCGGTGTCGGCCGCTCGCATCCGCTACTGGGCATCGGCATGGCCGTCGCATGTTTTGGCTTGATCGGCCTGCCGCTGACGGCGGGCTTCGTTGGGAAGTACCTGCTGATCGCTCCAGCCATCTCCAGTGCCGACGCCCGCACCAATGGCGGCTGGCTGCTCGCGCTAGCGATCTTCATGATCCTCAACAGCGCCACCGGTGCCGCGTTTTACCTGCGGATCGTCTATGGCATGTTTGCCAAGCCGGCCACGACGATGATGCCCAGCGGCACGGTCGATGAAAGCGCCGCGATCGACTTGGCCACACCGAGCAGTTCGCCGTTTGTGGCCCGCGTTGCCTGCGCGATGTCGGTGCTGGCAATCCTGATTGTTGGCATGGTGCTGCCGGCTGCTGAACTGCTACGGACGAGCGCGGACACGGCAGTCGACGCGATGACGTCTGCTGCGCCCGAGCCGCAAAATG
The DNA here is from genome assembly GCA_047600945.1 of Tepidisphaeraceae bacterium. Taxonomy (GTDB): domain Bacteria; phylum Planctomycetota; class Phycisphaerae; order Tepidisphaerales; family Tepidisphaeraceae; genus JASGKC01. Next base: position 2,683,223 of record JASGKC010000001.1, read on the forward strand.
ACAGCGCCGCTCTGCCCGTTGCCGGGCCTTCCGTGTCGCTCGTCCACTGATTCGGATCAAGCCGTCGACCCATAACTCAGTCCCGACCCAGCCCGCTTTACCTCAGTTCCGCACGAAATCGGCACAAGTCTGGCGATCCATCAACCGATCCAGATGCGTAATGGTAGTTGCGCGCGCCTAATAAGTTGCGCTACCGCGGGAGTCGGGAGATGATCATGTTGAATCGTTTGCGCGTGTCGCATCGTCTGATGCTGATGGCCGGTGTCTTTGTCATTCCGTTGGCGGTTACGATTTTCATCATCGTCCGGCAGAACCAAGCGAACATTGCTTTCGCCGCCGCTGAGCAGGCGGGGATTCGCTACCAGCGGCCGCTGATGGCACTGCTGGATGGTGTCGCCAAGGTGCACGCTGATCGTCAGGCCGGTCGCAACGACCGCGAGAACACGTCAAAAGTGGACGAAGCGTTCGACGCGCTGGTGGCCGTTCAGTCCACGGATGGCGACGCGCTTCAGTTCACGCAGGCCGGCCTCGCCCAGCGCAAGCGGGATGGCGTTCTGCCGGGCGACCTCCGGTCGAAGTGGTCGGCCGCCAAGGCCTCATCTGACCTGAACGCGCTCGGTGTGCTCCAATCGGACCTGCGCACAGCCATCGCGCACGCGGGCGACACGTCGAACCTCATCCTCGATCCGGACCTCGATTCGTACTACCTGATGGACGCGATGCTGTGCGCCGCGCCGCAGACGCTCGATCGGCTCAACCAGAATCCGCCGCTTCGTGCACGAGGCGGGCGTCGATGGCAAACTCGATTCGGCCGAGGCGCTGGCCGCGGCCGTTCACGCGGCGAAACTCGAAGAAGCCGATGCCGACCGCATCAAGGGAGACGGGGCCACCTCGCTGAATGAAGACGCGAACTTCGGCGGCGCGCTCGCATCGCTCGAACAGCAACTTCCGCCAGCCCTTCAGCGCTATGACGATGCGGCTCGCAAGGTCGCCACGCAGTTGCGCGACTGGAAGGGCGGCGACGGCGTCGAACTGGACGCCTCCATCAACGATGCCATTGCTGCAACCAACGCGCTGTTTGACACGTCGGCCACGCAACTCAATCAGCTTCTTCAGGTTCGCGTCGGCGGATTCGAGTCGCAACGGTTGATGTACGTCGGGGCGTCGACCGTCGCGATCGTCATCGCGTTCGCCGTGGCGCTGGCAGTCGTACGCAGCATCAGCCGACAGCTGGCGGCGATCTCGCGCCAAGTGTTCGATGCGTCGACCCAGATCACAGCCGGCGCGCGGCAGGTCGCATCATCGGGGCAGAGTCTGGCGCAAGTCGCCAGCGAGCAGGCGGCCGCACTAGAGGAAACCAGTGCGAGTCTCAGCGACCTGACGACCCGAACCACCCGCAACGCCGCCGCGGCTCAGGAGGCGAGCAAGGCCTCAACCGGCTCGAGCGAGGCGACCTGCGCGGGGCGGGAGTCGATGAAGCAGTTTGGCTCGACGATCAACAAAATCCGCGAAGCATCGGAGACGACATCGCAGGTCATCCGCGTCATCAACGAAGTCGCGTTCCAGACGAATCTGCTCGCGCTGAACGCCGCCGTTGAAGCGGCACGGGCGGGCGATGCCGGGCGAGGATTTGCAGTGGTCGCGGAGGAAGTCCGCAACCTCGCGATTCGCAGCTCCGAGGCGGCCACCAATACGCAGAACATGATCGACGAAGCGATTGCGCAGAGCCGGCAGGGCGTGGCGATTGCCGAGCGAGTCGGGGCGCTGTTCGAAACAATCCACGGGGGTACGACAAAGTTTGACGCGATCGTGACCGAGATCGCCTCTGCCAGTTCGGAGCAGGCGACCGGTATCGCGCATATCAATCGGGCGGTGGGCGAGATGGACAAGGCCACCCAGCAGAACGCCGCCGCCGCCGAGGAATCGGCCGCGGCATCCCAGCAAATGGTGTCGCAGACTGAATTCCTCCACACCGCCGCCAACGAGCTTGCCCGCATGGTCGGCACAACCCGCAAAGCCGCCTGACCGCAACAATTCGGCCGCTGGTGCGTTCATTGAAATGAGGCACGTTCGCGCCGGTCCAAGCGGGCCGGCGCGATGGCGTTGGCTGAAACAACCGTTCGGCATGCGGACGTGTCTGATTAGCGGGTATGTGGAATAATCGTGCGGCCCGCGGTTGAGCTTGTGGGAAGAAGCTGAGGTAAAAGACCACCATGGCACAGACCACCCGTCGTCACTTTCTTGTCGTGAGCGCCAGCGCGGCCGGTTGCTCGCTGCTCGTGTTGAGCAATCTCGCGGCCGCCGCGCCGAAACCCACAGGCCCAGACGCCATTGTCGACGCAGGCCCGATCAGCGACTACGCTGCCGATGGGCTGTTCGACAAGTTCGTGAACGACAAGCGTTTCTTTGTCCGCCGCAACGCCGGCAAGCTCTACGCGATCAGCGCCACCTGCACGCACAAGGAAGTGCTGCTTCGCAAGCGCGCCGACAAGGGCGACATCTTCTGCAAGGGGCACGGTAGCACGTTCGATCTTGATGGCACCACGCTCGGCGGCAAGGCGAAGGTCTCGCTCCCGCGCCACAAGATCGAAATCAAAGACGGCCACCTGATCGTCGACCGCTCCGTCGAGTTCTACGAGAAGGATTGGGAGAAGGAAGGCGCTTCCGTCGCGCTTCCGTCCTGAGCGTTCGACCATGGAACTTCAGTGCCATGAATTCCGTTCAACTACTGCAACCCCGCCCGCACGCGCCACGTGCCGGGCGTTCGTGACAGCACTTCCTGCCCGCGGTAGTAGTCCCGCACCAGTGGCGCGAGGTCGAGCGGATCGATCTTCGGCTCACTCGACTTCGCCATCGGAACGACGATCGCCACCTGCGTGTCGCGTCGTGCGGTGAAGCGGATGCGCCGGACATCGCCGGCGGCGTTCACAATGAACTCAGGCGAGAGGCCGCGCAAATGCTCCGCAGACGCCGCGATTACGCGCGGCGTCGGGCCCGCCGGCACTGACCATTCGATCGTGGCGTCGCGCCGGACAAGTAGCCAAGTCCAGTCGTCCTTCGCGACGTTTCCATGACCACTCTGTTCGACCACTGCGTGTCGCACCTCGTGTGTCGGTCGACTGTAGTTCCATCCGACCACGCCTGCGACAGCGAGCGCACTCACCATCGCGATCGTCGTTCCTGCCCCGCGCTTCAGCAATGCAAGGCCTGTCGCTACGCACGCGAAGAGCACGCCGCCCAGCACGACGTACTGGCGTACAAGTAACGTGTTGAGACGCGCCACTTCACTCGCAATGGGCGTGTACGCGTCTTCGCTGAAACGCAGCCAAACGTTCGGCAGCGGATTCGCATTCAGGAGGTTGAGCGTGTCGGATCGGTTGCCGACGCTGACCGTAAACGAACTCGGCGTGCGCGGCAGCAGCACGAGGGGCAATTTGTACACGCGCCGGCCATCCGCTTGCAGGACGATCGGCAGCGTGTGGTCAGAAGTGATGCGAACTTCGCCCGCCTTGAGCGCCGGGTCGGCCGTTACTTGCAGCTTGGAGCGATCGACGATCTCGAATCGAACGGCCGTGTCGGCGTGCGGATCCGCACGCACGGGCGAAGTCCATACGGTTGCCGTCAAGATAAGCGGCAGGGCGGTGAGCCAGCGTAGCGGCATCGCGCTTCAGTCTGACGCAGTTGCTCGCCCGCGTCCAGCACGGTTGCCGCGGCTCGATCGGCGCAGGATGATGGTGTCCGTTCATGTCGGAGCCAACCCTCAGCACGCGACTCGTCGACGAACCTGTCCGCTCGAACGGCTTTTCGTCGCTCGGTCTGTGGGCGTCCATTGCCGCGACGCTGGCGGGGAACATCGCGTCGGCACTGGCCTACAAGTGGGGCTGGATTGGTACGGCCGAACTGTTCTGGACGTACTGGCTTCAGAGTGTGTCGATCGGGCTGTTCAACATGCTCCGCATCGCGACACTCCATCGGTTCGATGTGACTGGATTCACAAGCAACGGAAAGCCCGTCGAGGAAACACCGGCCGCCAAGCGCTCAACGGCGCTTTTCTTTCTCTTCCACTACGGCTTCTTCCATGTCGTGTACGCGGTGTTCCTCTCCGGCGATCGATTGCCTTGGAGCGATCGCAGGATGGTCGTCTGGCTGTTGCTGAACGCAGCGTTCTTCGTTGTGGGCGAGCTGATCAACTACCTGCGCGTGCACCGCGCTGACCGCACAGGTCGGCCCAACATCGGTGTGCTCATGTTCAGGCCTTACCTGCGCATCATTCCGATGCACTTGTCGATCATCTTTGCGGGCGTTGCGCCTCGCGCGATATGGGTCTTCCTGCCGCTGAAGATCGTTTGCGATATCGGAATGCTTCTGGTCGATGCCGGGATTGAACGGCGATCGATGGCGCATGCTCAAACGTCGGTGGCGTGAATGGTTCGACAACAATCGAGTGGAGGATTTCGCATGTCTCGGCTCGCATCAACTTTGGCTGGCTCCGCGACACTGCTCTGCGCGACGGCCGTGGTGCTAGCGCAAAGCACAATGCCGTCGAAGCCGAACATCGTCGTGTTCATCGCGGATGACATGTCGATTAAGGACTCGTCCGCATACGGCAATACTGAGATCCCTGCGCCGAACATGGCCGAACTCGCGAAGCAGGGTTTGACGTTCGACCGTGCCTATGCCACGTCGCCCACGTGCGCCCCGAGCCGGGCGTCGCTGCTCACGGGCTGCTACAACCTGCGTAACGGCGCGATGTTCAACCAGCAGAAGCCTCGCGACGCCGTGAAGAAGTGGCCTGCCTACTTCCAGTCGATGGGTTACGAAGTTGTGGCGATCGGCAAGGTGGCGCACTATCAGCAGGTGCGCGGCTACGGCTTCGATTACGTCGCCAACTTCAACTACCACGAAGACGCCTGCATCGAAAACGCCGTGCAGTGGCTGGCAAACCGCAAGTCGACCAAACCGCTGTGCCTGCTGGTGGGCACGAACTTTCCGCACGTGCCTTGGCCCAAGAAAGGCATTCTCGACGAGAAGACGATCTCACTCCCGGCGAAGAATGCCGACACGCCCGAGACGCGGGTCGCGCGAACGCACTACGCCGCGGCCGTGGCGCGGGCGGATTCCGATCTGGGCGTGATTCGAAAAGCCGTCGCCGAGCATCTGCCGGCGGACAACACGCTGTTGGTTTTCAGCGCCGACCAAGGTTCCCAGTGGCCTTTCGCGAAGTGGAATCTGTACGACGCCGGCCTGCATGTGCCGCTCATCATCGTCTGGCCGGGGCACACGACCGCAGGGCGGCGCACGAACGCGATGGTGAGCTGGATCGACATCATGCCCACGCTGCTCGAAGCCATCGGCGGCGACGTGAAGTCGATCGCGCCTGACATTGACGGCCAATCGTTCCTGCCTGTGCTTAACGGCGCGACGGACATGCACCGCGACCGCGTCTTCGCCACCCACTCAGGCGACGGCAACGACATCAACTTCTACCCCTCGCGTTCCGTGCAGATCGGCGACCTGAAGTACATCCGCAATCTCGACCCCACGCTCGAGTTCCACACGCATGTCGACCTGCGCCCGCAGGATACGAACTACTGGCCGTCCTGGGTCGAGCACGCAAAGACGGATACGAAGATCGAGCAGATCATCCAGCGCTACATTCACAGGCCGGCTGAGGAGCTGTACGACCTGAAGATCGACCCTGACGAGAGGACGAATCTCGCCGCCGATCCGGCCCACGCCACTGATCTGGCCAAAGCTCGCACAGCGTTGGATGAATGGATGAAATCAAGCCACGACGACGGCATCGCGACGGATCGTGCCCACAAGCCACCGGCAGGCCGCGGGAGCTGAACGGTCGTGCGATGCGTGTCGATGCCCCTGGCCCGGCCGGGGAGGCGCGTTTGCCGTATCAGGTCGTGTCGGCTACTAAGACAATTACCATGAAGAAATCGCGGTCGTTCTGGTCGTTGTTTGCCTCCGTCACGGTCGTTGCGTTCGGTGCGATGGCCACCATTGCCGTAGCGGAGCCGGACGAGATCGACGGCCCGAGCGCGACCCAGCCAGCCGACGCGGCGTCTCGGCCCACGTCGGCTTCGGTCGTTCCGTTCGACGCCCAATCGATCAACGCAGGTCAGCTTTACGCCCGGTCTGTGGCACAGGCGCGGCGCATGGCGCGCGATGGACAGCTCACGCCGTCGACACAACTGCCGATGCCGGAAGATGGCAAGCCGGCCGCATTGACCCTCGAGCCGCTCGGCGGCGCGCCGATGCACCCGTCGGACATCTACAAGACGCGATCGCGTGGTGTGGTGATCGTGTTCGGCGTGAACCCGGCGCTGCCGCGCACGTCGACCACAACGCCCAGTGAGACGCCCACGAGCCAGCCGAGCGAAGGCGGGCCGACGACGACTTCGCGTCCGACCACCGCCCCTGTCGAGCGCAGTCGCGGCGTGGAGTCGGCGACCGGCTTCATCATCAGCAAATCGGGCGCGATGGTGACGAACTATCATGTTGTCGCCAACAAGGACAACGCGGGCTTTGTCGCCGTCACGCGGGACGGCAAGTTGCTTCCCGTGAAGGCGATCCTCGCCGCGAGCGCCAGCCTCGATCTGGCGATCGTGCAGCTGGAAGGCGAAGGCTTCGAGCCGATGCCGATCGCCGAGCGGATCGACGTCGGCGAAAACGTCTTCTGCCTCTCGCACCCGGCCCAGCGGTTCTGGTACTTCACGCGCGGCATGGTCGCGAGCTACGGCGTGACGGCGCGTCGCGGCGGCCAGCCGGTCGATCGCATGATGATCACGGCCGACTATGCCAAGGGCTCCAGCGGCGGGCCGATCCTGAATGAAAATGGCGACGTCGTCGGTGTCGTCTCGACGACCGCCAGCGTCTACTACACCGAAACGCCCACCGGCGGCCAGCAGAACCTACAGATGGTCTTCAAAAGCTGTGTGACATCGAAGCAGCTTCTGAGCCTGGTCGAGACGCCGGCGGCCGGCGCGAAGTGACTCCGGCCAGGCAGAAGGGGGCTCGTCAGGGGCTTCGGTTCCGGCGGGAAATCGCTCTGCGCGTTCGTCGCTTCTTGCGGTACGATGCGTGGCGGTGGGAAGTGCCATGAATCAGAACCCGGAAGTCACATTGCTAATCGAGCAGTTGCGTACCGATGGCGAGAATGCCGCCCGGAAGCTGCTGCCGCTGATCTATGACGAGCTGCGCCAGATTGCGTCGCGCGAGTTTCGCGGCCAGCGGTCGGACCACACGCTGCAACCGACGGTGCTGGTCCACGAGGCGTTCCTGAAGCTGGTCGACAAGCCGCTTCAATTTCAGAATCGCAGCCACTTCCTGTCGGTGGCTGCCATCGCGATGCGCCAAGTACTGGTGAATCACGCCCGCACGAAGAACACGCAGAAGCGCGGCAGCGGCGATCGGCCGGCGATCCTGCACGAGGAAGCGGTGGGGCGGGAAGCGTCGATGGACGTGCTCGCGCTGAACGATGCGCTGGAGCAGTTGGCGGAGATTGACGACCGGAAGAAGCGGATCGTCGAGATGCGTTTTTTCGGCGGAATGACCGTCGAGGAAATCGCCGAGGCGCTGGACGTATCGAAGACGACTGTTGAATCAGACTGGCGCGCGGCTCGGGCGTGGCTGTCGGTCCGGCTCAGCGATTCGCGGGCCGAGTAACGGGTCACGTCGGACGCGTGCGTTTGCGCGTGGCGGGGAACGCCTGTGCTGCGGCGTCGCCGAGCATCAATTCAGACAGCAGTTTGAGCGCCTGCTTCCAGTCGGCGGCGACGTCGTCATTCCAGGCCGAGCCGGCGAGTTGGGCCATCGTGTCGACGAGCAGGTCGCAGATGACCGGATAGTGCTCGGGCTTGGCGCCATAGGCCTCGTGACGAACGCCCATTTCTCGCGCGGCCACCCGTACGGACTCGGGGCGATCGAGGTTCTCGACCACCCACTGCAAGGTCTTGGTCAGCTTTCCCTTCTGCGCCGTCATGTCGGTCTTGAAGAGCGGGCGGACACCCGGATACAGGTCAAACAGCCGCATGTAGAACCGGTCGGCCAAGGCATCGCGCTGGGCGAGGATGCCGGCGAGGCTGGTGCGGAGACGGGCGGCCAATTCACGGTCGGCAGGGGCATTCGGGAAATCGCGGCGGGCGATCTTTTCGCCGCTGAGGGGGTGGGTGGTGAACTTCATTCGGTGCTTTCGTCGTCGGTCGGGCCCGCCGTGACGTCCGGCTTTTCGCTTGGAGCGACACCCGGCGGCCCATATCATTCAACACGTCTTTCGGCTGGACCCCTCAGATTTAATCGAAGATTGTATGAGCACCGCGGCTCAGCAGAAACAGGCCTTCGACATCTTCGCTCGGCTGTGCGACGCATCGCCCGCCGATCGCGACAGATTGCTGGCCGAACTCTGCGCTGGCGACGACGGCGTCCGGCAGGCCGTGGAGAAGATGCTTCACGCCGACGACTCCGGTCGCGGTACCGACGCCGACGCGGCCGCTTCCGGTTTCCTCGCGCGCAGCCTTGACCAACTCAAGACCGACGAGGCCCAGGCCAACCTTGCAGGCGAAGCGCGCGGCGGGCATTACCGCATCATTCGCGTCATTGGCGAAGGTGGCATGGGTACGGTCTATGAGGCCGAGCAGGTTCATCCGCGTAGGCGCGTCGCGATCAAGGCGATCCGCAGTTTCCTTGGCTCGCCGGCGCTGCGTCGGCGGTTCGAGTTTGAAGCGCAGGTGCTTGCCCGACTCGAACACCCCGGCATCGCGCGGCTGTACGAAGCCGACCTCCGCACCGGCGATCGCGACGTGCAAGCCTACCTCGCGATGGAATTCGTCGACGGCCTGCCCATCGACGAGTACGCCGACCGACAGAAACTCTCCGTGCGCGATCGGCTCGAACTGTTCGTGCGATTGTGCGAACCGGTCGAATACGCGCATCGCATGGGCGTGATTCACCGCGACCTGAAGCCCGCCAACCTGTTCGTGCAGGAGGACGGACAGGTGAAGGTGCTCGATTTCGGCATCGCCCGTTCCGTCAACGACTCCGGCCATTCGATGGTGACGTTGACCGGTCAGATGGTCGGCACGTTGTCGTACATGTCGCCTGAGCAACTGGAGTCCAGGCCCGAGATCGACACGCGCGCGACGTCTACGCGCTGGGCGTGATTCTCTACAAGCTCCTCGCGGGTCGGTTGCCGCTGGACGTGAGCGCGGATGGGCTGGTGGAAGCGTCGCGGCGCATCCGCGAGGAAACGCCGCCGCCGTTGAGTCTGTTCAACCGGGCGTTGCGTGGGGACCTGACGGTCATCACGTCCAAGGCGCTGGAGAAGGATCGGAATCGTCGCTACTTGAGCGCCAGCGCGCTGCGTGAAGACGTTCAGCGTTTTCTCGAACAGCGGCCGATCCTCGCTCGGGGCGATTCGACGTTCTATCTGGTCCGCAAGACAGTCTGGCGTTACCGCGCGCTGGCGGCCGTCGTGCTGCTGGCTATCGCGACGCTGACACTGTTCTCGGTCATGAGCACGCTGCACGCACGACGCAGCGAGCAGCTCGCGCACATCGCCCAGGAAGCGCAGCGCGAAACCGAAACCAGCGAAAAACGAACGCAGCGTCAGCTCTATTTCTCCAGTATCGGCTTCGCACAGGCCGCGCTGGAAAACAACGACATGGAGCGCGTCCACGCGCTGCTCAACGGCTGCGATCCGGCGTTCCGCAACTGGGAGTGGTATTACCTCAAGCGCCTCTGCGACCTGAGCAGCGGTACGCGCGACCTGAAGCTCGATCGTCCGCGTTATGCGAGCTTCACGGCCGACCGCAGCTTGGTTGCGCTGGCGTCACTGGGCCGCGAGATCACGCTGATCGATCTGAAGACCGGGCAGGAACGTCTGCGGCGCACAACGGCGGACGGGGCGATGCGCGCCGCCATCAGCCCGGACGGCCGCTGGCTCGCGTTCGGCAGCGTGGTGCAGGGCGTCACGCTGCGCGACATCCCGAGCGGGGCGGATCGGACGCTTCCGGTCGCAAAGCCGGATTCCGACGATCCGAGTTTTCAGAACATGCGAGCGATGGCGTTTACGGACGACTCGCGCTCACTCGTGACGGCCGGGCTCGACAAGGTGCTCCGAGTCTGGAGCCTGCCGGATCTGAAGTTGAATCTCCAGGCTCCGCTCGGCAGCAGCCTGCCCATCTGCATGATGCTCTCGCACGACGGCCGGACCGCGTTTCTGGGGGACAATCGGCACCAGCTTCGGTCGATCGACCTCACCACGGGCAAAGTGATCCGCGAATTCGCTGGCCATGATGCGCCGGTCTGGTCGCTCGCGCTCAGCCCGAACGGCCAATGGCTCGCGAGCGGCGACAATGACGGCCGCGTGATTGTCTGGGACGTCGCCGACGGACACATTGTCGCGCAACTCGACACGAACGACGGCTGGCTCACGTCATTGTGCTTCAATCCGAAAGGCGACGTGCTTGCGCTCGGGCGCAGCGACGCGACGATTCGGCTCCTGAGCCTGCCGGGAACGGCCGTCATCGGCGTGCTGCGCGGGCACCGGCATGCGGTCGTCAACATGTTCTGGAACAGCGACGGACTCCAGTCAGTCAGCCTTGACGGCACGATGAAGCGTTGGCTGCCGCAATCGGCGCTACAGGTGCCGACAATCGAAACCGCGCAGACGCAGTGCATCGGCCTGTGTGTCCTACCCGACCAGAAAACACTCGTCAGCGGTGGCAGTGATGGCAGCGTGATCGCCTATTCGCTTGACACGCTGGCCGGCGACTTTGAGCCAACGATCCGCACGAAGTACACGTCGCACGACCAGCAGGTGCTCGAAGTCACCGCGTGTGCGGCAACAAACGAATTGTTCACCACTGGTCGGGATGGGAAGATTCACGTCAGCGACATCAGTTCAGGCTGGTTGCTGCGGACGATCGATCCCCAGCAAGGACCGATCGCAGCGCTGGATGTGTCGACCAATGGGAAATTCCTGATCGTCGGCACCGCACAGGGCGTTGCTTTGTGGGACGCGACATCAGGCGAGAAGATTCGAGACTACGCCTGTTCGGCCGTCGCGAACGAGGCACGCTTCACGGGCGATGCCAGTGCCTTCTATCTCGCGTGCGCCGACGGACATTTGCGGCGTTACGAGTTGAACCGCCCGAACGCGGTGATCGACATCGCGCTCGACCCGACTGGTCTGTACGACGTGTGCATCAGCCCCGACGGACAGCGGATCGTTGTCGGCGGCGACTCGGCCAGCGTCATCCTGCTCGACGGCCGCACGCACAAGGAAATCCGCCGGTTCATCGGTCACCAGGGACCGGTCTTCGGCGTCGCGCTCCATCCGGACGGAACGCGCCTTGCGAGCTGCGGCAGCGATCGCAGCATCCGCATATGGGAGATCGAGACCGGCACCGAACTCGTCAGCCTGCGCGGTCATCGCCGGCTCGTGCAGCACATCGAATTCACGCAGGACGGCACGACGCTCGCAAGCACCAGCGACGACGGGTCGGTCCGCCTCTGGCGTGCGACGCCACGTTGATCCGCATGCAGACGCTCTGGATCATCTTCGCCGTCGGCGGCCTATTGGTCGGCTTGCTCGGCACGCTGACGATCGTCACGCTTCTGATAGCCGGCGGGGCGAACTCCACGCCCGACCAAATCCGGACGCTCAAGCTACTGACGCTTGTGGCACTCGTCGCGCAACTGGCGATCCTGGCCGGCAGCGTGTGGCTGATCTGGGCCGGCCGTCCGGCCTGGGCAGGCCTGCTGGGCGCGGCGCCGATGCTCTTTGTCATCGGCGCGATCGTCCTCCTGAGCGTCCAGCAGGCCTTCCGTCGCTAGGCGTCGTTCACGCTGGCCATTTGAACTTCAGCGACTGTGCGTCGCCGGGCGAGTTGTCGCCCTTGCGCATCTGCGCGACGATCTCGATCTCGCTGGGCTTGCCGTTGGCGACGTGGACGCGGTATTCGAGTTTGCGCGGGTCGCCCGTGGACGGGTCGATGCCTGCGCCCCAGGTGAAGTACGGTTTGCCGTCGTCAGCCGCCGCGAGGGCACGATCGGTCATCATTGCCGGTTCAAACACCACGCCGGTGGTTTGTGAACTGCGAATCCGGACGCGCCACGCGCCCGACGGTTCAGTCTCCTTGTAGGCGACGAACGCGTAGAAGCACTTCAGCACGCCATCACGCACCTGCATGTAGCCGAGTTGCTCGTACTTGGCTGAACCCGTGCTCTCAGGCGGCGACACCAGTTGATTTTCGACGGTCATCGTTGCTCCTTGGTTAGTGACCTTCTTCATCAGACAAAACACGGTTCGACGTCCAGCCCATCAGGTTTTCCGTTGGCCAATCTCGACAGGCGCCCCACAAAAAAGACGCACACGGCCCAACCGGGCCGTGTGCATCTCACAACCTGATTTGTCGGCGAACGCTCACTTGAAGAGGCGGATCGCGAACGGATAGCGGTAGCTTTCGCCGCGCTTCATGGCGGGCATGCCCTTGAAGAGCGTGAAGTAGAGGTGGCCCACGAAGATCGCCAGCGAAACCAGCGAACCGACCAGCGCGAGGGCCGGCACGAACCGGGCGACGACGGCCATCGCGATCGACAGGGCGATGTTGATTGCCAGGAGCGTGATGCCCCAGTTCAGGGTCTCATTGATGTGCTGCTTGACGAAATCCGACGCGTTCGGGCGAACGCCCCACTTGAGGATCGCGGGGACGAGCGGCGTGAAGACGCCGCCGACGTAGACGAGCGTGGCTTCATTCTGATCGCCGCTGACGGCTGCACTGGTGGTGGCTTGCGACATGGGTTCTGCTCCCAACTGAGGGTTTGGCTTGCTGGCCGAGTTGAGCGTTCCGCACCGTGCGGCCCATTCGACTCGTCCTGACACCAGGGAAAACACCGTGTGGGTGACGAACCCTCAGAGAAATCAGTCGGAAAAGTTGAAGAGATCGAGAGCTACTTGCCGCGCAGAAAGGCCAATCCTGCGACCGCGAGGACCGCAATGGCGACGGGTAGGCCGCTGATCCACAGGCCGAGCGTCCAGCCTGCCCACGTGGCAATGACCAAGCCGACCACGCTGCACGTGACGACGACGATTCCCAGGCCCGCCAGGCACACCAGCGCCTGAAACGCCTGCGTATACACATCGGCCGGCCCCTTGACGGTCGGGCCGGGCCAGACGTGGCGGGCGAGCCGTCCCGACAGCGGAATCAGCAGCGCCGCGACCGTGCCCAGCCCGGCCAGAAGAATCAGAAGAAAGGGAAACATCGTTCGGCGGATGGTTTCAGGCGAGAACACTGTTCGGCTCGTTTGTCGCGGCCGACTCGTCGTCGGACGTGATTGTCGCTGCGCCGAAGACGTTCGTGCCGTAACGCTGTGCGAGGGCCAGCAGGTCGACGAAGTTCACGGTGCCGTCGTAGTTCGTGTCGCCGGTGCTGACGGTCTTGCCCGTCTTGCCATAGTTCGATGCGAGCACCAGCAAGTCCGTGAAGTTGACGACGCTGTCGTGGTTGAAATCGCCGCGCAGGAAGTTGAAGTTCATCGGATAGTTCAGCACGTTCGCGCCGACGCCGTTGGATACCGCGCCGGTCTTGATCGCCGCGACATACCGGCCATCCGGCAGGGGTGTGCTGCGCGCGAAGCGCGCCGTCTTGGTGACCGCGTCCCACGTGACGCTCGTTGCGCTGTAGAGGGCGTTCGTGTCCGCGTTGCGCAGGGACAGATCGCCCGCGCTCAGGCTCGCGCTCACATCCGACGTAAACTGGAAACGCCAGCTATGGCCGGTCTCGTATTCGAATGAACTGTCCTTCACGCCGGGCAGCGCAACGACCTTCTTGGCCGCGCTCGGCTCGGTGCTTGACCCCATTTCGTTGATGCCGTTGTTGCTGTAGAACTCGGTGATCATGACGGTGAGGTATTGCCCGTCCTCGATCTTGTCGGCCTCGAAGGTGTCGTTGAAGTACTGCTGGTTCTCCACGTACACGTGGTGCGACACTGCTCTGATGAAGTGTTGCAGATCGCCGCTCGCCGCCTGGCCGGGCGAGTCGCTTTGATAGTAGCTCAGGTAGTAATCGCCTACCGGCAGCACGCCCGTGGTGACGCTGACGGAATACTCGCCCGTGCTGGGGTTCTGCGAGATCGATGTCACTGCCGGGCGGGTGAAGCCGTCATTCGCCGTGGATGTGACGCGAATTGCCTGGAAGTTATTGAACGACCGCGCGCCGTAGAAGGAGTTGTTCTTCCCGCTGGGCACGTCGATGCCGTTGTTCGTGCAGTTGGTGATGGTGTTGGCCTGGATGGCGTTCCAATCGCCGTTGATGATGACACCCGCGCCGTTGCCGATATTCGCGCCGGCCGAATTCGTGCCGATGTCGTTGCCGTAGACGGTCGTGTCGTTGGCGTCGATCGAGATCGCGATCGCACATCGGCCGATCGTGTTCCACTTGATGTTCGTGTGGTACGCGCCGTCGAGGTTGACGCCGTAGGTGTTGCCGACGTCGAAGATCGGGTTGACACCCACACCGATGACATTGCCCAGGATCTCGTTCTGCGCCGTTGCCGCGCACGCGCACGCCGTCGCCGCCAAGGCGGTTGCCCTTGTAGACGTTGCCTACCCTCACGCCGGTGGTGGCATTGAGGTCGATGGCGTACGTGGTGTTGGCGAACATCGCGTTGCCGCTCTTGCTTACGCCGATGAAGTTCGAGTAGACGGCGCCCTTGGCGTAGAGATTGGCGAACAACACGCCTGCACCGCCATTGGCGCTGATGACGTTACCGTCGGCCGCCGTGTCGCCGCCGACGATCAACCCGCCCACGCCGCCGTTGCGGACGCCGTCAGCGGCGTTGGGTCGCGCCGACGTGCCGGTCGGATCGAGGCCGATGATGTTTCCGCTGATCGTGGCGTTTTCGCCATTCACGTTGATGCCTTCGGCGCCGTTCCCGCTAATGACGTTGTCGCGGATCAGGGCGGCCGTACCGCCCACACCGATATACACGCCCGCGGCCTCGTTCGACGTTGTGCCGCCGTCCGGCGCAAGCCGATGTAGCATTTCTCGACTACGGCATACGACTTGCCGACGTAAACACCGGTGCCGTCGGACGAACTTGCAGGTCCGCCGAAGCCGGTGATCGACAGACCGCGTACGGTCGTGTTCGGCGCGTTCAGCGCCAGGCCTGTGCCGACGTTGTTCGCATCGTTCAGGCGAATGAGCGGCACGCCCGCGTAGCCGGGCTGGGTGGTAGCGTCAATGGTGAGCGGTTGTGTGACATTTAGGCTGCTTTGCAGGTTGATGGTCGTGGCCCCGGAGCCGATCGCGAAAGTGATCGTATCGGCGGCTGTCGTTGCGTTGGCTTGGTCGAGCGCCCAGCGCAGCGAGCCGGTTCCGGCGTCATTCGCATTCGCGACCGTGAACATGGCCATCAGGCGACGGATTTCGAGTGCTTCCAGGGGTTGCTTCATGGAGGTTCTCACGCTGGGCGATACACCAACCAGGGTGCAAACCCTCAGGGGGGCGGGCACTAACGGCATCGACGCAGACTTGAAGCACTCGGACGAAGCGTTGTGGTATGCTCGCCCGCCATGCCCGACGCGATTTCCCTGCAGGCTCGGTTCCAGAAGATCCTCGAAGCCTCCCGCGACTACGGCGACGGCGGCCGCGAGGTGCTGGAGACGGCCTACCACACGCTCGCGCTCGGCCGCGAAATGGGACGCTGGCCCGACGTCGGACTGGAAGACCTGTGGGCGCACGCGATCAAGGAAGGACGCAGTCTCTTCAACAAACCCGAAGCCCGCTGGGCCAAGACCGGGCCCGTCGAGACGAAAGACATGATCGGTCAGACCACGATCGGCCCGTGGCAGATGACCGTGACGAACGTCCGCCAGACCTTCGGCCGGCCGTTTGGTGTGCGACCGGAATGGACAGATGGCCAGATATTCGACTACACCCGCGCACGGCCGGCCATGCAGGCGGGCATGATCTGCGACTACATCCAGAACGCCTACGTAAGTTGGGGCACGCGCTCGCCGTACGCGATCCAAAGCTACTTCTGGCTCGAAGCGTTCGTGAAGAACGAGATCGGTCAAGGGCGGTGGGACAAGTCGGTGCTGCCCGTCCCACCCGATGGCGACTGGACCAAACTCACGCCGGCCATGAAGGCCGACACCGGGTTCTATGCTAAGCAAATCCTGCTCGGCCACCCGCACAACCCACATGGCCTGCTCTACTGGCTCTGGATCACGAGCGATACCGATGGCATTTCATCCGCACTAGAAACATGGGCAACTCAGACGCGTGTCGAGTGGAACGTCACGGACGCGAAGTCCATGAAGAGCGATCAGCCCGGAAACTTCCGCATCGTCGCCGACGATCTGAAGTACATCCCGGATCCGGCCTGTCGCGACGCGGTGCAAGCCCTGCTCCCAGTTACGACGCGTTGACCGAGTGAATCTGTGACCGATCCATCACGCCCGCGAGGAGGTGCCGCAGCGTGTGGACGACGAAGATATCCACTCGGTGAGGCACCGCGATCGGCACGAGCAGTGTGCACGCGAGTGGTTCCAGCGTGTCGACGTTGAGCTCGATCGACACGATGTCGTCGTTGAATCGACATTGGCCAGCCGCGGGCCGCATGAAGTGGACTTCGAGCCCATGCATCCGTCCGTGGATCGTCTCGCCATCCGCTTGACGCGTCACGACGAAGCCGTCTTGCGGCGCCGCACGCTGCCATGACTCGAGACTGCCAAAGAACTTCGGCTTGCGAATGTACGGCCCACCGTACTCAGGGCAGAACGTGTCGCAGTTGCCGCACTCGTTGCAGAAGTCGCCGAAGTTAGCGATCTGCATCTGTTTCGCGATGACGAACCGCTTCGCGGCTGGATCGAGCGACAGCTTACCCGACGGGTCGATCAGCCAATCATGGCACTCGACATTGATCGCATCGGTCGGATACGTGAAGTTCGCTGCGTTCGGGCAGACAGGCATGCACTTATCGCAGGTCAGGCAGTCGAACGTCCGCAACTGCGCATTCACGCGATTCGGCGGCTTGCGATTTCGACCGGCAAAGTACCGATCATCCTGTCGAGTCCGCTCGGCGAGAATGACATTGTTCAACAGGCTCGCCCGTACCACCATCGCCTCTCGATCGTCCGGCACGCCCGCATTCGCTGCTTGCGCCTGCGCGGCGCTACGCTGACCGAGCACGTCGAGGATGTAGTCGTCGATCGTCGTTGCGCCGACTGTCTTCATCGCACTGGCGAGTGTCGCCATGTATGCCGGAAGTCGCCCATATCCGCCCGGACGCAGCAGATCGGTGCAGACGCTCGCCGGCACGAAACCGGACGCGACGGCGCTTGCGAAGTTCTGCTTGTCAATCCCGGCACTGAAGCTGATCGGAACATCCGCGCCGATCGCCTGCCGGAACTCCGCCGCCAGCGTCATCGCCAGCACGTGCAGCGGCTGACCGGATAGGTACTGCACCTTGTTATCCGGCGTGAAGAACGTGCGGTGGTTCACCACCTCCAATGTGTTGCTGAACTTGCACCCGAAGCGTCGGCCACGCTGTTGGGCGAGTCGCGACAATCGATCGACGAGCTGTACCGCCTCGTCCCATTGCAGGCCCGACGTATACGCTGACGGGTTAACGGTCAGTTCGGTGTAGCCCATCACGCCGTGCAACAGGTGTTCGAGCCGATCCTTCCCCAGCATGGGCGGGTTCATCTTCACGATGACGTCCAGGTCCCGCTCACCGATCAAAAACTCGCAGATGCGCTCGATCTCGTTGGAGGGGCAGCCGTGGAAAGTTGACAGTGTGAGGGTGGATGACACCTTCTTCGGATAGTCGATGTCGCGCGCGAGCGCGAACTCCGCCGGGATGCGCGAGCGTAGCGCGTCGATGACGGTCGACGCATCGCGCATCGTGTCGAGAAATCTCTGGATCTTTGCCCCACGAATGCCGGCAAGGTCGTAGCCGACGCTCATGTCGAACAGTACATCGCCCGCGATGCCTTGCCAGCCGGTGCCGGCGAATCGCGCGTTGCGCCGAAGCACCTCAATGAGCATCATGCCGGCGACATACTCGCGGGCGGATTGTTCGACGAGCAGTTCCTGCGACCATTCGACGTTGTAGCCGACGGTGGTCATGTCGATGCACGGCCTAGGGATGGTCAGGCGGTCGTTCACCTGCACCGTCTTCAGTTCCAGCACGCGGCCGCCCGCGAGGTAGGATAGCAGCAGGTTCTGCGCCATCTGCGTGTGCGGCCCCGCGGCCGGTCCGGACGGATTGCCCACGCGTCTGCCATGGAAGCGCGCGCTCAAGTCGGGGCCGTCAGCCGAAGGCACAAACCACTTCGACCGGGGCAGCGTGAAGGCGGCGTCATTCGCGCGTGTCTCGGCGTAGAGCCGGGCGAGCAGGGCTTCGATCGGGGCGGGAACGAGTTCGGACATGGGCCATCCGGGACAGGGGGCAACCCGCCGAGTCTAGCGATTTCGTCGCAGGCGCGCCGATGTGCGACGAAGTGCCCACCTGCCCACCACCCCCGCAACGGTTACAGTCGCGGCAACTGAGGCGGTTGCATGAGCACATCAAGCCCCTCCGACGTCGCCCGTCGTGATGCCAGTTCGGTCGAGTTCCTCTTGAACGGACGCGCCGTCCGTGTCGACGCGATCGACACGCGATCGCTCCTGAGCATCGTGCGCGAAGACTTCGGCCTGACGTCGATCAAGAACGGCTGCGAGCCGCAGGCGTCGTGCGGCTGCTGCACGCTGCTGGTCGACGGCAAGCCACGTCTGGCCTGCACGCTGAAAGCGCCGCAGGTGGCCGGCAAGGAAGTCATCACGCTCGAAGGCCTGCCCGACGAGACGCGGCAGTTGCTCGCCAAGAGCTTCGTCAACACCGGCGGCGTGCAGTGCGGTTTCTGCATCCCCGGCATCGCGATGCGCGGCCACGCGCTCGTGCAGGCAGACAAACACCCGACCCGCGAAAAGATCACCCACGAACTGCGCGGCCACCTCTGCCGCTGCACCGGCTACACGAAAGTCATCGACGCCGTCGCGGAGTACGCGGTGCGCAAGCGGGGTGAAACCGTTGCCGTCCCCGAGCAGTCGGGCAAGGTCGGCACGTCGCTCGATCGCTTCCGCGGCAACGACCTCGTCCTCGGCGATTTCAAGTACGTCGATGATGTCTTCATCGAAGGTTCGCTCTACGCGGGCCTGCGGTTCAGCGATCACCCGCGGGCACGCGTGAAATCAATCGACGCAAGCGAAGCGCTAGCCACGCCCGGCGTGGAGCGCGTCATCACGGCCGCGGATGTGCCGGGCGACCGCGTCGTCGGGCTGATCGTGAAGGATTGGCCCGTGCTGGTGGCGGTGGGCGAAGAAACCCGCTGTATCGGCGACGTACTGGCGGTCGTCGTCGCGAGCGACCAGCACACGGTGCGCACAGCGGCTGCGAAGGTGCGTGTCGAGTATGACGTCCTGGAACCGGTCACGTCGCCGGATGATGCGCTCAAGCCCGGCTCGCCGCGCGTTCACGCCAAGGGCAACCTTCTCAGCAAGTCGTCGCTTCATCGAGGCGATGTCGACGCCGCACTGGCCGCGTCTGCGCATGTCGTCGAAGACATCTTCCAGACGCAGCGGATCGAGCACATGTTCCTCGAGCCCGAGGCGTGCGTGGCCATTCCGTCAACGGGCGATGACGGGCAGATGCGCCTCCGTGTGCTCTCGCAAGGGCAGGGCGTGTTCGACGACCAGCGGCAGATCGCGAGCCTGCTCGGCTGGGACAAGTCGCGCGTGCAGGTCGATCTGCACCAGTGCGGCGGCGCGTTTGGCGGCAAGGAGGACATGACCATCCAAGGGCAGACGGCACTGGCCGCGGCCCTGTGCGGCAAGCCGGTCAAGTGCACGCTCACCCGCCGCGAAAGCTTCCGGCTGCACCCGAAGCGCCACGCGATTCGCATCCACATGAAGGTGGGCTGCGACGCCGAGGGCAAGCTGACGGCCGTCTGGGCGCGGATGATCGGCGACAAGGGGGCGTACGCCTCGGTCGGCGCGAAGGTTCTCGAGCGCGCGGCCGGCCATGCGTGCGGGCCGTACCGCGTGCCGAACATCGATGTCGAATCGCTCGCCGTCTACACGAACAACCCGCCCTGCGGCGCGATGCGCGGGTTCGGCGCGAATCAGGCGGCCTTCGCGGTCGAATCGCTCATCAACCGACTGGCCGACAAGGTCGGCATCGACGGGTGGGAGATCCGCTGGCGCAACGCGCTCGAGCAGGGCGATCGCTTCAGCACCGGCCAGAAGCTCGACAAGCCGTTCGGCCTGAAGAAGACGCTGCTGGCGGTGCGCGACGCGTACCGCGGCGCGAAGTTCGCCGGCATCGCGTGCGGCGTGAAAAACGTCGGCATCGGCAACGGCATGCCCGACCCGGGCCGCTGCGTGATGCGCGTGAACGACGACGGCACGGTCAGCATCAGAACCGGGTTTACCGAGATGGGTCAAGGGTACTTCACGGTGCTCATCCAGGCCGCGTGCGAAGAGACGGGCCTGCCGCCCGAGACATTCAGGCCGACGACGGATACCAGCGTCGACGTGAACAGCGGGCAGACCACCGCCAGCCGCGCGACGGTCCTCGGCTGTCATGCGGTCGCGCTCGCCGCGAAGAAGCTGAAGGCCGACTTGGCTGCGGGGAAGACGCTGCGCGACCTCGCCGGCCGCGAGTATCGCGGCGAATGGGTCTGCAACGACACGACCAAGCTTGAAGCGAACGTTCCCGAGCCGAAGACGCATCTCACCTACGGCTGGGCGACGCAAGTCGTCATCCTGAACGACGCCGGCGGCATCGAGAAGGTGATCGCCGCCCACGATGTCGGCCGGGTGATGAACCGCACGCTGCTCGAAGGGCAGATGCAGGGCTCGATTCACATGGGCCTGGGTTACGCGCTCTCCGAAGAGTTCGTCGTCGACAACGGCCAACTCGTCACCGACACCGTGAAGTCGGTCGGCGTGCTCCGCGCCCACCAGATGCCGGCGGTCGAGTGCATCTTCGTCGAAGAGCCTGACCCCGAAACCGCGTACGGCTCGCGCGGCGTCGGCGAGATCGGCCTCGTGCCAACCGCGCCGGCCGTTGCCGCGGCGATGGAAAAGTTCGACGGCGTGCGCCGCACCACACTGCCGATGAAAGACTCGCCGGCCGCGCGGGCGATGGGCATCAGGCCGGGGAGGGCGACGTAAATGCTCATCGTCGTCGCACTCGGCGGAAACGCGGTCAGCCTGCCCGGCAAGGAAGGAAACATCGCCGAGCAGTTCGCCGCCACGCGCGTGGCCATGCACTCGCTGGCCGACCTCATCTCCGCGGGTCATCAACTCGTCATCACCCACGGCAACGGCCCCCAGGTGGGCAACGTGATGCGGCGGGTCGAGATCGCCGCCCATCAACTGCCGGGCGAACGCGTCTACCCGCTGCCGCTCGACATCGTCGTCGCCGACACCGAGGCCGGCATGGGCTACATGATCAGCCAGTGCCTGATGAACGAACTCGCCTCACGCGGCATCGGTCAACTGGTGACGACCATCATCACGACGATTCGCGTCGATGAATCCGACCCCGCGATGAACCATCCCGACAAGCCCGTCGGCCCGTTCCTGAGCGCTACAATCGCTTCGGCGCACGCAGGCGAGGACGGCTGGGTCGTGAAAGACTTCGGCAAGGCGGGCTGGCGACGCGTGGTGCCGTCCCCTTCGCCGCGCGAGATCGTGGAACTGCCGCTCATCCGCAAACTCGTCAACGCCGGCGAAACAATCGTCGCGGGCGGCGGCGGCGGCATCCCGGTCACGCGCGACGGATCGGGCATGTATCGCGGCGTCGAAGCGGTTATCGACAAGGACCGCACCAGCAGCATGCTCGCCCGCGAACTCGGCGCGGACAGGCTCGTCATCCTCACGAACGTCGATCGCGTGCAGCTGAACTACGGCAAGCCGGACGCGCGCGAGCTGGATCTGCTCGCTGCGTCCGAGGCCCAAACGCATCTGAAGTCCGGCGAGTTCGGGGCCGGCTCGATGGGGCCGAAGATCGAGGCTGCCATCGACTTCGTCCGTGCCGGCGGCAAGCCAGGCGCGGACGTCCTCATCACCTCCTGCGAACGCGCCGCCGACGGCTTCGCGGGCCGCACCGGCACGCGGATCGTGGCCGACTGACTTCCCTCATCAACAACACCTCTCGGAACCCATCATGAACTACCCAGCCATCACCGCCGCAGCGAAGAAGCACGAACGAGCCATGGTCAAGTTCCTGCGCGACCTCGTCGCCATCGACGGCTACAGCGGCACGGAAAGGAACGTCATCCAGCGCATCAAGCAGGAGGTCGAGAAGCTCGGCGCTGCCGACAAGGTCTGGATCGACGGTCTCGGCAACCTGCTCGTGCAAGTCGGCACCGGCCCGCGCCTGATCGCGATCGACGCGCACGTCGACACCGTAGGGGTCGGCAACCCCAAGGAATGGAAGCACGACCCGTTCAAGGGCAAAGTCGAGAAGGGCATCGTCTGGGGCCGCGGCGCGGGCGATCAACGCGGCGCCGTGCCGGCGATGGTGTACGCGACGAAAATCATCAAAGACCTCGGCCTGCGGACTGACGAGTGGTCGCTCCTGCTCACCTTCACCGTCATGGAAGAAGACTGCGACGGCCTCTGCTGGCAGTACATCGTCAAGGAAGACAAGATTCGCCCCGAATGCGTCGTCGTCACCGACAGCACCAACTGCAAGGTCCTGCGCGGCCAGCGCGGACGGATGGAGATCGGCATCACCTTCACCGGCCGAAGCTGTCACGGGTCGATGCCCGAGAAGGGCGACAACGCCGTCTACAAGGCCGCGAAGGTCGTGAACGAAATCGAGAAGCTGAACAAGCGCCTGAAGAAGGACAAGTTCCTGGGCAACGGCACGGTGACGGTCAGCTACATCGACTGCCAGACGCCCAGCCGCTGCGCTGTGCCGGGGGCGGCTTTCGTGCAGCTCGATCGGCGTCTCACCACGGGTGAGACCGCGTCGCTGGCGCTGAAGCAGGTGAAGGACGCCGTCAAGCGGGCCGGCGTGCAGGCGAAGGTCGAGCTGCTGAAGTACAAGGAACGCGCTTACACCGGCAACACCTACGAAACCGACAAGTACTTCCCGACATGGATTGCGGAGGAAGACGCCCCGCAGGTGTCGGCCGCCGTTGAAGCGCACAACAAACTCTTCAATAAGCCGCCGGTCGTCAGCCGGTGGACGTTCAGCACCAACGGCGTAAGCATCGCCGGCATGTTCGGCATCCCGTGCGTCGGCTTCGGGCCGGCCGCCGAGGAAGTGGCGCACACGGTGAACGACAGCGTGCCGATCGAGCACCTGACGCGCTGCGCCGCAATGTACGCGGCATTCCCCGGCACGTACTGCGCGACGCCGAAGAAGGCGCGTCGCCGCTGAGCAGCGCCTGCCGATTCTTCTGGTGAGGACAAGGATTCGGCTCCGCCACGACCCGCGTCCGGCCGACGCTCACGCCGGTCGCACGTCGACCCCGTCCTTGTGCATCGTCGGCCGCCGATTCTCGTCCTGGGCCGAGGCGAGGGTTTCGATAAGGTCGTCAGCGGAAACGTCGCTCATGACGAAGCATAGTGAGGCGGTGGGGGGGGAAAGGCGTCAACGGGGGAGGCCTGAGCCAGCAAACTGATTGGCACTATCGAGCGTGTTGTTGAGCAAAAGCATCAAGCCTCTCGTAGAAACTCTCTCGGTCCTTTGCGATGTAATACCGATCGTCGAGATCAAAGAATGGGTCCCATGCCTTACGCTTCTCACCGGGCAACTCGATTGCTCGAAGAGCAGCATGGCGCGCCTCTTGATCCCGCGGGAAGGGATCGCCGAACTTGTCGAGAGCCGTCTTCAGAAGCTTGGCGCAATCGTGTAGACCGACCGTTCGAAAGCCCTCCAACGCTTCCGGCGCCAACACGCCCGTTGAGTTGGCGAAGAATTGGTGGAACCCGCCGTTGCACACTTCCGAATCGCACCACCAGATTGCAAACACGTGTCGTGCAGCTTCTGGCAGCTTCTCGAATCCCCGAAGGAAGATCATCGGTCCGTCGTAGATGCTGACTGCGCCCCAATATGGCTCAATGAGTTGCCAGGCGTCGGCACCGTGTTGATCGCGATTGGATGACGTGTCTACCATGGTTCATGCTGCATTGGCGGCGTGCAACGCGCCGCGTGGGCCGTGTGAGGCGGGGAGCTCTACGAGACTTCGACGAGAGGATACCTACCGACCCGCCCGACGCTTCAGAACAAACCAAACTGCCCACATCAAAAGCGCAAGTAGCGCGACAGCGGGCAGAGTGACGAAAAGGACTTCGATCAGCGGGGCCTGCTCGTAGGTGTTCTCGCGGTACCTGAAGCGGACGATTGGCGGGGCGGGTGGCACAGCTATGTCGCATGGCTGTGCGGATCGCTTGCACATCTCGCCGAGCACAGGCTTGCGTACATGCCTGTGCCACCCGACTCGACGTGGCTGCCGCTAGCACGATCACTACCGGATCCATGCTCTGATCTCGTGGAGAATTCTCGCCTGGCGGTTTTCCTGTCCCGGTTGTGTTGGGTGTCGGGCGAGTTCGTCCAGAAGCCCGTGAAGAATATGCACGACCAAGAATGGTGGGACCACGTGAAAGAGTGGATTTCCTGCTTGGCTCGGGAACCCCAAAGCGCCGTTGTCTCCGTTCCATCGTTCGCCAACGGCTGGCTCCGTTTGATATCGGCCAACCACAACGGAGTAGCGGCCATCGTCGAACAGAACTTCAAGGTCTGTCCATTTTCCTGGACTAACGTCAGCGGCACTCGGCATTGGACCTCCCGCATCTTCAAAGGATTGACATCTACAGTTCGTAGGGTCCGCAGTACCCTGCGGACCACTTGCGCGACACGTCAGCTTGCCATCGCCAATGGTCCGCAGCGTACTGCGGACCCTTGTATCTTGCTTATCGCGGTCTTCGGGTTGACAACTTTCCCGGCGGTTGAGCTCGTGCGGACCCTCGATGCCGGGTGCCACGGCTTGTACTCAAGTCGTGGTACGCAGCGGCACGGCAGAGATCGTGGCAGTCGGCAGGTGCATCTGAAAGTGAGGCGTACCACGACTTGGGTACAAGTCGTGGCACCCAACCTCATCGGCATCGGCACGAGTGTGTCACCGTGCTGCTCAGAAACGGGCGGCGAAGAAGTTCTCGCGAGATCATCCTGCTTTCCGCCGATCGAACGGTGCTTTGGCCCCTTCGGTGAAGCAAATCCTCGGCGCGGGGACGCCTCTGCGGTGCGGCGGGAACTCCTTCCCCGTTGCGCTGATGTCTTTCTTCGGTACGCGGGTGTCTTTCCCTGTCGGCGGGATGTCTTTCCCCGGCGGGCGGGTGCCTTTCGCAGGGAAGATGAATGCTTCGCGCGGCGGGCGGGCGCGGTTCTTCGTCGTGCGGGTGTGTTTCTTCCGCCGAAGCCGTGCGCCCGGGGACCGGGCCGGGCGGCTCGATCGTCGGGCCTGGCGGCTCGAAGGCTCGGCCGGCGGCGGGGACGAGAAAATCGGCGTTCTCTGCGGGCGAGGCCCGGCCCGCGAGGGTCGGGCGCGGAGGCTCGGCGGGCGAGACCCTCGGCTCACGCTCCGGGCGCACAGGCCCGACGGCTGGGCTTGCCGGCTCGGATCGCGTATCGGACCCGCGGGTGAAGGGCGTCGCGGTTTTTGGCCGAAGAACGAGGAGCGGCGGGCTTCGGTCACGTGTGATCCCCAAGGCGAGCGCGTTGATCCCCCCTCCCCTTGAGGGAGCCGGACCTGCGGTCGGCACGGGAGGGGTACGACAACTGAGCCGATCGACGTTCGAAGGTGAGTCCGCTCAGTCCGCGTACCCCCGCGCGGAGGCTTGGCCTCCACTGCCTCCCCCCTCAAGGGGGAGGCGGGTGGCACAGCTATCTGCTCATAGCTGTGCTTGTCGCACGCACAGGCATGCGTACATGCCTGTGCCACTCGGAAGATCGAGTGCCCACGCCCCCGGCCGATTTTCAATCTTGACGGCCACCCGGACCTGCTTGTCATGATGACGTGTGCTGTCGCTCATTGGCAATTCGGATCGATCGACACTGCGCGGCCGAAGGGAGTGGTCCGGATGTCCCAAATAGTCCCGGAATGAAAAACACCACGTCAGCACTCCGTTCGGCCCGTTGCGCTGGGGCCGGCCATGGGTTGGCCGGGGGGCGGCGCTCGGCCGGGGCGCGGTTCGGTGGAACCGTGGGACGTGGCCGGGGCGAAGTGGGCAGTGGGCAGTACGCTGCGCTGCGGTGGGCAGGAAAAGCGTTCTGCATTTCCTGTCCACTGCTCACTCAATCTGGTTGCGGTGCACGCCGACGCTTCACACCCCGCGCCGCGGCGTCTTGCGGTCGAGCAACTGCTTTAGCACTTGGCCGGGCTTCTCGAAGCGAGTCATGAGGATCATCGCCGCGATGATGAACGGCTTGTGAGACGCCTCGCGGTACGTGGCGAGGCGGTAACGCTCGAACACGTCGGCGGACACTTCGCCTTCCTTGCAGCTGACGCCAGTGATGTCGGCCGGCAGGCAGTGCATGTAGAGCGCCTTGCCGGACTTCGTCGCACTCATCAGCTTGTCGGTGCATTCCCAGTTCTTGAACTTCGCGTTGTTGGCCAGCGCGTCTTTCTCCAGCGCCTTGAGCTTGTCGCTCTCGCCGCCGCGCAGGAGTTTCGTGCGCTGCTCCATCACGTGGAAGGGCGCCCAGCTCTTGGGGTAGACGATGTCGGCGTCGGCGAACGCCTCGTCCATGCTGTAGGTTTTCTTGAAGCTGCCGCCGGACTCGGCCGCGTGCTTCTGCGCGGTCGTGAGCGTGTCTGACACGAGGTCGTAGCCTTCGGGGTGCGCCAGCGTGACGTGCATGCCGAAACGTGTCATCAGCGTGATGATCGCCTGCGGCACGCTCAGCGGCTTGCCGTAGCTGGGCGAGTAGGCCCAGGTCATGGCGATCTTCTTGCCGCGCAGGTTCTCCAGCGAACCGAACGTCTTCTGGAGGTGCAGCAGGTCGGCCATCGATTGCGTCGGGTGGTCGAGGTCGCACTGAAGGTTCACGACTGCGGGCCGCTGTGCGAGGACGCCTTCGCGGTGGCCCTCCTCGACGGCCGCGCTGACCTCGCGCATGTACTTGTTGCCTTCGCCCAGGAAGATGTCGTCGCGGATGCCGATCGCCTCGGCCAGGAACGAGATCATGTTGGCCGTCTCGCGGACGGTCTCGCCGTGGGCGATCTGGCTCTTGCCTTCGTCGAGTTCCTGGAGCTGAAGTCCGAGCAGGGAGGCCGCGCTCGCGAAGCTGAAACGCGTCCGCGTCGACTGGTCGCGGAAGTTGCTCACCGCGATGCCGCCGTTGAAGACGCGGCAGGAAATGTTCTGCGCGTACAGTTCCTCCAGCGCTTCGGCCGCCATGAGGACCGACTTCAATTCGTCGCTGCTGTGATTCCACGTGAGCAGGAAGTCTTTCTGGTAGAAGCCCTGGCGGGTCGCGCCGATGCGCTCGATGAGTGTGTTGAGGTTGGACATGGTGCGTTGTGTGTGAGGCCGCGCCGAGCGCGTTACTTGGCCGCTGCGACGCGGCGATTGAAGTCTTCGATCATTCGATCCCACTCGGTCACCTGGGCGAACGTCTGCTCCCAGAACTCCGGCTCCCACAGCTTGCGGAGGTCGTCGGCGCTGCGCTGCTGCTGCTCGACCCAGGTGAAATACTTCAGGTTGTGAAGCTGCTTGCGGTCGTAGTGGCCCAGCTCGCGGAGGTGATCGATGCTGATGCCTTCAAGGTACCGCCCGAAGTGCGCGGAAGCGTTCACCTCGGTGTAGCGGCCATGCGCGATGCGGAGTTCTTCGACGCGCGAGCCGTAGAGCTTCATGGAGTCGGTGAGCGGGATGAAGAAGACATCGCGGGCGTTCATCTCGTAGAACTTCGCGGCCTTGATCGCGCTGACGAGGTTGCAGATGCCCGAGATGCCGACGAGGTCGAGCTGCGCGAGGAACGAATCGGGCACGCCGCGCTTGGCCAGGAACGCGCGGCCTGCGTCTTCGTTGAAGAGCCGCAGCAGCTGCATGCACTGCTCGTCATCGATGGCGGCGATCATGTCGGTGTTGCGGACGTTGTGGATCCACGGCACGTGCTTGTCGCCGATGCCTTCGATGCGATGGTCGCCGAAGCCGCAGCGCAGGAGCGTCGGGCATTGCTGGGCTTCGCTCGCAATCACGCGAACGTGCGGGTGAACCGTGCGGAGGAAGTCGCCCGCGTTGATCGTTCCCGCGCTGCCCGTGGCGGACGCGAACCCGGCCAGGCGCAGGCCGGGGCCGAGTTGGCGGAAGATGTCTTCGATCGCGCCGCCGGTGACGTGGTAGTGCCAGACGGCGTTCCCGAATTCTTCAAACTGGTTGAAGATGACGCAGTCCTTGCGGTTGCGTCGGATGTCCCAGCACTTGTCGTAGATCTCTTTGACGTTCGATTCGCCGCCGGGCGTCATGATGACTTCGGCGCCGATGCTGCGGAGCCAGTCGAATCGCTCGCGCGACATCTGCTCGGGCAGGATGGCGATGGGCGTGCAGCCGAGCAGGGCGCTGTCGAACGCGCCGCCGCGGCAGTAATTGCCCGTGCTCGGCCAAACCGCTTTCTGCGTCGTCGGATCGAACTGGCCCGAGACGAGCCGCGGCACGAGGCAGCCGAACGCCGCGCCGACTTTGTGTGCACCGGTCGGGAAGTGCTGACCCACGATGCCGATGATGTGCGCCGGCACGCCGGTGAGGGCCGACGGGAACTCGATCCAGTTCCCGTGGTTGAACAGGCCGCCCGCTTCTTTCGGCTCGTTCTTCCACGTGATGCGGAAGAGATTGGCCGGATCGAGGTCGTCCATGCCGACCTTGGGCAGGCGCGCGCGCACGCCGGCAGGGATCGTGCCGGGGTCTTTCAACTGGTCGAAGGTTGGGATGACGATGCCGCGCTGCGCACATCGTCGCGCGGTCTGCTGGAGGACTTGTTCGTTCACTGTGATCATGTGTCACGCTCCCGGAGCGGCCGGCATGCTATCATGTGGGCCACACGTTCAGAGCGAATCCCATGTCGAAGATCACCGGCCTAGTCTGCGTTCAATGCGGCAAAACCTATCGCGAAGGCGAGTTCAACACGTGCCCAGCGTGCGGCGTTGATGAGGGCATTCTCGATGTTCAATTCGACGTCAAATCAGCACGCGACACTATGACGCACGCCGCGCTGGCGTCGCGCACGCGTTCGCATTGGCGCTATCGCGAACTGCTTCCACTCGACGACGAGTTCTGCCCGCGCGACGGGAGCGTGGGCTGGACGCCGATCGTCGAAACGCCGCGGCTGGCGAAGGCACTGGGTATCCGCCGGCTGCGCCTGAAGGACGACGGCCGAAACCCGTCGGGATCGTTCAAAGATCGGCCAAGCTCCGTTGGCGTTGCTCGTGCGCTACAGATCGGCGCGAAGGCGATCGCGTGCGCGTCTACCGGCAACGCCGCCAGCAGTTGCGCGGCGCGGCCGCGCTGGCGGGGCTGCCTTGCTTCATCTTCGTCGCGAAGTTCGTGCCGCAGGGGAAGCTGGCGCAGCTGCTCGCGTACGGCGCGACGGTCTTCCGCGTGCAGGGCACTTACGCGCAGGCGTACGACTTGTGCAACGCCGCGTGCGAACGCTTCGGCTGGTACAACCGCAACGCGGCCATCAACCCGTACCTGGTGGAAGGCAAGAAGACTGGCGGAATGGAGATCGCCGAACAATTGGCAAATGACCCGCCGCAATGGGTGTCGGCCAGCGTCGGCGATGGCTGTTCGATCGCGGGCGTGCAAAAAGGCATCGCGCAGATGCGCGAGTTGGGCCTGATCGACTGGAGCGCGAAGATGCTCGGCGTGCAGGCGGCGGGTTGCGACACGATCGCGCGGGCGTTTCGCACCGGCATGCTCGACCGCAGCGGCGTCGGCGACACATACGCCGACAGCATCAACGTGCCGATCCCGCGCAATTGGCGCAAGGCCGTCAACGCGGTCCGCGAGAGCGGCGGGGCGTACGTGACGGCGACGGATGAGCAGATCATGGAAGCGGTGCGGCTGACGGGTAGGCTCGGCGCTGTCTTCGCAGAACCGGCCGGCGCGACGGCGGTGGCGGGCATCGCGGCGGCGCGAGCCAGCGGCATCCTCGACCCTGACGCGGACGTAGTCGCCGTCATCTCCGGCAACGGCCTGAAGGATACGGCCGGTGCGCTGAAGGCGGTGGGCGATCCGCACGACATCGCCCCGTCGATCGACGCCGTGTCGCGCGTGGTGGAGGAGTGTCAATGAGTATCCTGCTGACCAACGCAATCCTGGTGGACATCGAGCCGATGCAGGTCGAATGTGCGTCCATTCGGCTGGATCGATCCCGGATCGTAGCCCGCGGCGCGCTTGAGCAACAAGCGGGCGACGAAGTCGTCGACTGCGACGGCTGCGTTGTCATCCCAGGACTCGTGAACGGCCATACGCATCTCTATTCCGCGCTGGCGGTGGGCATGCCCGCACCGCCGCGCGTGCCGACGAACTTCCATGAAATCCTCAAGTACGTATGGTGGCGGCTCGACAAAGCCTTGACGCCCGAGTCGAACGAACTCTCCGCGCAGATCAGCGCACTGGATGCGCTACGCTGCGGTACGACAACGCTGATCGATCATCATGCCTCGCCCGAGGCAATCGACGGCTCGCTGGACTCCATCGAGAGCGGGATCCGCACTGTGGGGCTGCGTGGCGTCCTCTGCTACGAGTTGACCGACCGCAACGGCCTGACTGGCCGCGATGCGGGCCTGGCAGAGAACCGCCGGTATCTCGAGAAGTGCGCACCGCGACACGATCATCAGTTTGCCGCGCTGGCCGGTGCCCATGCGTCGTTCACGCTGCGCGACGAATCCCTGCGAAAGCTCGTCGCGCTGGCGGATGAATTCGGAGTCGGCGTGCACATCCACGTGGCCGAGGATCCATGTGACGAAGCCGTCACCCGCAGTGTGTACGGGAACAAACTGGTCGATCGCCTTGACTACTTCGGCCTGCTCTCGCCGCGTCACATCTTCGGCCACTGCACGCACCTGTCGCCCGACGACGTGCGCCGCATCAACGACGCCGGCGTGGGCATCGCGCAAAACACACGTTCGAACATGAACAACGCGGTCGGCTATGCGCCGATCGGCACGCTCACCGGCCCGATCCAACTCGGCACCGACGGGATCGGTGCGGACCTGTTCGAAGAAGCCCGGACGGCGTGGTTCAAGAGTCGCGACGGCCATACCGGTGTCGGTGTCGATCGCGTGATCGGCATGCTGGCCGCTTCCGCGCGACGGGCGTCGCAGGCGCTTGGAGTGACGGTGGGCAAGCTCGAAGTCGGCGCGGCCGCCGACGTTGTTGTTACCGATTACTTTCCAGCCACGCTTATCAACTCCGACAATCTGGCCGGGCACTGGCTGTTCGCGCTGGCATCGCGGCACGTGCGTCACGTGATGGTGGCGGGACGATGGGCATTGAAGGACCGCGTCGTCCTCGCATGCGACGAGCGGGCTGTCCGGGCTCGCGCGGCGATGGCGGCATCTGAACTCTGGACGCGGATGGGCCGCCTACCATGCTGAGCTGCGATGACGCGTTCTGAACTGCTCGACATGATCGCCTTGGCCGAACGCCTGTTGAACGCGGGTGAACACGCGTCGCTCGCCACGCTGTTCGCGGCGACCGGTTCAACCTTTCGGCCATTGGGCGCGATGATGGTCAGCGGCCCCGGCGGCGTGAGCGCCGGCGGCGTGAGCGGTGGATGCGTCGAGGAATATGTCGCCCGCGAGGGCTGGCAACTCACGCGCGAGCGCGACGCGGCGATCCTTGGCTTCGACTCGGTCCATCCCGCCGACGATAACCCCAAGCCCACCCTCGGCTGCGGCGGCGCCATCGATGTGCTCGTGGAACGGCTGACGCCGACGCATCTACAATTCCTTCGTCAACTCGCCAGCGCGATGACGGCCGACGTTGCATCGAGCTTTCTGTGCACGGTCGACCTGCGCGACGGCCAAGTCGTGCGGGTTCGCCGCCGCTCGATCGACGAGGTCGAGCCGGTCCTTGACGCCGACGAACGCCTTTTGCTCCAGCGATCTCGCGAGCAACAGCGCAGCATTCACGCGACGATCGACGGCGCGACGTCGATCGTCGTTCAGCACGTTCGACCTCGAACGCGCCTGGTGATTCTCGGCGCCGGCAACGATGTGCCGCCGCTGTGCAAGCTGGCGAAGTCGCTCGACTGGCATGTGGCCGTGCTCGATCGCCGCGCGCGACTGGCGACGGCGGCACGATTTGCGGAGGCGGACCAAGTCGTCGCCGCGCCTTGGGAGCAGTGCTTGGAACAGGTGACGTTCACGCCTCACACGGCCATCGTGGTGATGACGCACAGCCTTGTCGATGACATCGAACTGCTGCCCTTGCTCTCACCTCGGCAGTGGTCTTACCTGGGGCTACTCGGCCCTCAGCATCGAAGGCAGTGGGTGATTGACGGCGCATCACGCGAGCGCCCGCTCGATCCGGCGTTTGTCCAGCGCATCCGCGGGCCGGTAGGGCTCGACCTGGGCGACCGTTCCCCGGCGGGCATCGCGGTGTCGATCGTCGCGGAGGTCCTCGCTGCGACGTATCGGCCCGGCCGCGTGTTGCGTGCTGTCGAGAAAGATCGATGAGCGACGAACTGCCGATCTACATCCTCGCCGCCGGCGCGTCGACGCGGCTCGGCCGGCCGAAGCAACTGGTGACGATTGCCGGTGAGCCGTTGCTGCGGCGGCAATGTCGGATCGCGCTCGACGCCGCGCTCGGCCCGGTGACGGTCGTTCTCGGTTGTCACGCCGAGTCGTGTGCCGCGACGATTACCGATTTGCCCGTGTGCACGCTGCTGAGCACCGATTGGGTAGAAGGTCTAGCTGCTTCGCTCCGTGTGGCAACGCGCGACGCGCAGGACCGGCAGGCGCCGGCACTGCTTGTCCTGCAATGCGATCAGTTCCGAATCACCGCAGACGACCTGCGTTTGCTGTATCGGGCGTGGACGCACTCCGGCAACGCCGTCCGTGCCGTGCATGACGCCTATCGCGGTCCTCCCGTGATGCTGCCCGAAGCGTGCTTTGCCGGAATGCTGGAATTGCATGGCGATCAAGGCGCGCGCGGCGTGCTGGCAAAACTCGATCCCGCTCGCGTGGCTGAAGTCGCATGTCCCAACGCGATATTCGATCTCGATCTGCCTGAGCACTTGGCGTTGCTCGATGCGACACGCCAGTAAGGCAGTCATGATCTGCGGCTTACCCGGTTCTTGTCGATGACGGCGATCAGGATGAGCGTGAAGGCCAGCATGCGCACGACGTACAGCGCCGTGCGGACTTCGTCGGTCTGCACGCATGACAGGGCCAGCCAGTTCGCGCCGAGCATCCAGAAGGCGATCGCGAACAGCAGGAACAGGCGATCGTGCGTGCGGGTCCAGAAGCGCAGAAAGAACAGACCGATCACCGCGCACGCGACGGTGACGGCGCCGAGGATGAAGGAGGTAAAGAGTCGTTCCTGTTCGGACATAGACGCACCCCGCGTTCAGCGGTCGGTCTCCCATATCAATCCCCAGAGCAGGAGTAGCAGCCCGACGAGCGCGGTCAGCGCACGCCAGATCGCCAAGTGCACGCCGGTGAAGTACACATCGGCAATGTCGGAGAAGATGACCTTGTCGACGAACAGCAGCACATTGTTGATCGCCATCGCGGCGAAGCAGAGTGCGCTCCACAGCAGGAGTCGCGCGCGGGTACGCACGAAGCCGCGAATCAGCGCGGCGAAGCACGCGAGGCTGGTCAGGGCGCAGAGCACATAGACCGTCTCAGCCATGGCCGGTGTCCTCCTTGCGGTCGGGCTTTCGGAAGCGGAACGCGTCGGCGAACGTGCGGATCGGGTCGAGTGGTTTGGAGTAGATGCGCGAAATCACGGCCACGCGCCGGTTCTGGTATTCGATGGCCAGCCCGTCGATCGCGCGGGCGAGTTCCGAGCTGCGCGGGCCGAACCGGTAGCGGGAGCCGTTCTCTTGTTCGAGTGTTGCCAACCCGCGACGGAGCAACTCAGCGAGTTGCCCCGTCGCCCAGCCGGGCTCGATGCGGAGCTCGCGCGCCACGTCCTCGGCGGACCAGACGCGGGCTGGCGCGGTGCAACAGCAGCAGCAACTCCAGTTGCACGACCGAGTCGATCGAATCATCGATCAACGCTCGAACCGAGGCGGGAATGTCGGCTTCATTGCTCACCCTGCGCCGACTGCCTCAAGCAAGACCATGGAAGCGGAAGAATGCCGCCGCGAAACAGCGGTCGGCGATCGCCACGAGGAAGCGGGCCGTTTCGTCGGCGGGGCTGCGCAGGAGCAGCGTCGCCACGAGCGGCCGTTGCCGCGTGTCGGTCAGTTCAAAAGCAGGCTCGAAGCCCGTGTCGTGCAGTTCGCGCGCGATGTGCGATTGCAGAACCTCGAGGGCCGTATCGTCGGCGGCTGCGTCGATGCCGGTGACGAGAAGGCTCAGCGTCGCCACACCATCGGCCGTCCAGAGTGTGAGGATGCCTGCCGAGCGCGATGTCGCCACCGAACGAAACCGGCACCGCACGATGTTGCCGTTGTGGCCGAGCGTCAACTCAAACTCGTCAGGCGATTGGTAAAGACGGCTCGAGAATTGCGCAATCGTGTCGCTACAGCCGGGAACTTGCTCCAGGGTTGCATAGTCATACGGCTCCACGTTGCGCACATCTCCTTGCGCACTGAGGTGGGCGACATGGAATAGACGTGACAAAGTTCGAGTGACGGCGCAACTCCTTTCGATTGGCGCGAATGCACTCGATTAGCTCACCATTTGCCCGGCGGCTATCGGGAAGCCCCCGAGAGCAGGAGGGGAAGCCCTGTCGTACCGTCCCGCGCAGCGCGCATCGGGGCCGCTCTCATCGCGGTGAACGAAGTGCGGATCGTGAAGCCGGTTGCTCGCGCCTGCGGGTCGAGTGCCAAAGGAGTTGCTATGGCGAGCGGTGCATCGCGTCGGAACGGTGTCAACGGGTTGGGGAAGCGGCTCGAAGGATCAGTGCCGCAAGCCGAGCGAGCCAGCGAACGAACGGCGCCCACGGGCAAGCGAACGACTCTCGCGGCCGTCGAGAAGCTCACCGGTGCATCGGCCACGCTGAACGGCGCGAAGAATGGCGCCACGCCGCGCCGCAACGGCACGAACGGCCACACGAACGGCTCAGATGCCGCGGACAGCGGATCGCTCGACAAAGCCGAACTCCTGCGCGCGCTGCTCGCCTTCAAACGCGGCGACTTCTCCGCGCGTCTACCCGTCGACCTCGAGGGGACCGACGGCAAAATCGCCGACGCGTTCAACGAAGTCATCGAGATGAACGAGCGTATGGCGAAGGAACTCGAGCGCGTCAGCCGGCTCGTCGGTAAGGAAGGCAAGATCTCTCAGCGCCAGCGTGGGCGAAGTGACCGGGGCGTGGTCCGATCAGGTCGACGCGGTGAACCAGCTCGTCGAAGACCTTGTCCATCCGACCAGCGAAATGGCCCGCGTGATCGGCGCCGTCGCGAAGGGCGACCTGTCGCAAAAGATGGCGCTTGAAGTCGAAGGCCGGCCGCTTGCCGGTGAATTCTTGCGCACCAGCAAGACCGTGAACCTGATGGTGGAGCAGTTGGGAAGCTTCGCGTCGGAAGTGACGCGCGTGGCGCGCGAAGTGGGCACCGAAGGCAAGCTCGGCGGTCAGGCCCGCGTGAAGGGCGTTGCCGGCACATGGAAGGACCTGACCGACAGCGTGAACCTGATGGCGGCAAACCTGACGAACCAGGTGCGCAACATCGCCCAGGTGACGACGGCCGTCGCGAATGGCGACTTGTCGAAGAAAATCACCGTCGACGTGAAGGGCGAAATTCAGGAACTTAAGAACACCATGAACACCATGGTGGATCAGCTGCGTTCGTTCGCGTCAGAAGTGACGCGCGTCGCGCGTGAAGTGGGCACCGAAGGCAAGCTGGGCGGACAGGCCGACGTGAAGGGCGTCGCCGGCACGTGGAAGGACCTCACGGACAACGTCAACTCGATGGCGAACAACCTGACCAGCCAGGTGCGCAACATCGCCCAGGTGACGACGGCCGTCGCGAACGGCGACTTGTCGAAGAAGATCACCGTCGACGTCCGCGGCGAAATCCTCGAACTCAAACTCACCATCAACACGATGGTGGACCAGCTCAACAGTTTCGCGTCGGAAGTGACGCGCGTGGCCCGCGAAGTGGGTACCGAAGGCAAACTGGGCGGTCAGGCCGAGGTGCGTGGCGTCAGCGGCACGTGGAAGGACCTGACCGATTCCGTCAACTCGATGGCGAACAACCTGACGAACCAGGTGAGAAACATCGCCCAAGTGACGACGGCCGTCGCGCGTGGCGATCTTTCCAAGAAGATCACCGTCGACGTGAAGGGCGAAATCTCTGAACTGAAGAACACCATCAATACGATGGTGGACCAGTTGTCGTCGTTCGCATCGGAAGTGACGCGCGTCGCGCGTGAGGTGGGTACCGAAGGCAAGCTGGGCGGCCAGGCCGACGTGCGCGGCGTTGCCGGCACGTGGAAGGACCTTACCGACAACGTCAACTCGATGGCGAACAACCTGACGAACCAGGTCCGCAACATCGCCGACGTGACCAAGGCCGTGGCTGCCGGCGATCTGGGCAAGAAGATCACGGTGGACGTGAAGGGCGAGATTCTGGAACTGAAGAACACCGTCAACACGATGGTGGACCAGCTTTCATCGTTCGCCGCAGAAGTGACGCGCGTGGCGCGTGAAGTGGGTACTGAAGGCAAGCTGGGCGGTCAGGCGAACGTGCGCGGCGTCGCGGGCACGTGGAAGGACCTCACCGACTCCGTGAACAGCATGGGTTCGAACCTGACCGTGCAGCTGCGCGACGTGTCGAAGGTCGCGACCGCTATCGCATCGGGCGACCTCACGCAGAAGATCACCGTCGACGTGCGCGGCGAAATTCTCCAGATCAAGAACGTCATCAACACGATGGTGGATCAGCTGTCGTCGTTCGCATCGGAAGTGACGCGCGTCGCGCGCGAAGTGGGTACCGAAGGCGAACTGGGCGGGCAGGCCGACGTGAAGGGCGTCGCCGGCACGTGGAAGGACTTGACCGACTCCGTGAACCTGATGGCCAGCAACCTGACGAACCAGGTGCGCAACATCGCCCAGGTGACGACGGCCGTCGCGAATGGCGACTTGTCCAAGAAAATCACCGTGCCCGTGAAGGGCGAAATCCTCGAATTGAAGAACACCATCAACACGATGGTGGATCAGCTAAACAGCTTCGCATCGGAAGTGACGCGCGTCGCGCGTGAGGTGGGTACCGAAGGCAAGCTGGGCGGCCAAGCCGACGTGCGCGGCGTTGCCGGCACGTGGAAAGACCTGACCGACAACGTCAACTCGATGGCGAACAATCTGACGAACCAGGTGCGCAACATCGCCCAGGTGACGACGGCCGTCGCGACGGGCGACCTCTCCAAGAAGATCACTGTCGACGTGAAGGGCGAAATCCTCGAACTGAAGAACACCATCAACACGATGGTGGACCAGCTGTCGTCGTTCGCCGCAGAAGTGACGCGTGTCGCGCGTGAGGTCGGCACCGAAGGCAAGCTGGGCGGTCAGGCCGACGTGCGCGGCGTCGCCGGCACGTGGAAGGACCTCACCGACAACGTGAACTTCATGGCCAACAACCTCACGGGCCAGGTGCGCAACATCGCCGACGTGACCAAGGCCGTGGCTGCGGGCGACTTGTCGAAGAAGATCACCGTCGAGGTGAAGGGCGAAATCCTCGAACTGAAAAACACCGTCAACACGATGGTGGATCAGCTGCGATCGTTCGCATCGGAAGTGACGCGTGTCGCGCGTGAAGTGGGCACGGAAGGTCAGCTCGGCGGTCAGGCGAACGTGCCCGGCGTCGCCGGCACATGGAAGGACCTGACCGACAACGTGAACTTCATGGCCAGCAACCTGACCGATCAGGTGCGCAACATCGCCCAGGTGACGACCGCCGTCGCGAACGGCGACTTGTCGAAGAAGATCACCGTCGACGTCCGCGGCGAAATCCTCGACCTCAAGCAAACCATCAACACGATGGTGGACCAGTTGAACAGCTTCGCATCGGAAGTGACGCGCGTGGCCCGCGAGGTGGGCACCGAAGGCAAGCTGGGCGGGCAGGCCGAGGTGAAGGGCGTCGCCGGCACGTGGAAAGACCTGACCGACAACGTGAACTTCATGGCCGACCGCTTGACGAACCAGGTGCGCGGCATCGCGAAGGTCGTAACCGCCGTCGCCATGGGCGACCTGAAGCGCAAGTTGACCGTAGATGCCAAGGGCGAAATCGCCGAGCTGGCCGACACGATCAACAGCATGATCGACACGCTCGCGACCTTCGCCGACCAGGTGACGACCGTCGCCCGTGAGGTGGGCGTCGAAGGCAAGCTGGGCGGCCAGGCATCGGTGCCCGGTGCGTCCGGCACGTGGCGCGACCTCACGGACAACGTGAACCAGCTGGCCGCGAATCTGACGACCCAGGTGCGCGCCATCGCAGAAGTCGCAACCGCCGTCACGAAGGGCGACCTCACACGTTCCATCACCGTCGAGGCGCAGGGCGAGGTGGCCGCGCTGAAGGACACGATCAACGAAATGATCCGCAACCTGCGTGACACCACGCAGAAGAACACCGAGCAGGACTGGCTCAAGACCAACCTCGCGAAGTTCAGCCGCATGTTGCAGGGTCAGAAGGATTTACTCACGGTGGGCCGGCTCATCCTTTCGGAACTGGCGCCGGTGGTCAGTGCGCAGCAAGGCTGCTTCTACATCATGGACAACGCCCGCGAAGAGCCGATGCTCAAGCTGCTGGCGAGCTACGCCTACAAAGAACGAAAGAACATCGACAACGTCTTCAAGATGGGCGAAGGCCTCGTCGGCCAGTGCGCGCTGGAGAAGGACAAAATCCTCCTCACCAATGTCCCGAACGACTACATCAAGATCACGTCGGGCCTCGGCGAGAGCACGCCGCTGAACATCATCGTCATGCCCGTCGTCTTCGAGGGTCAGGTGAAGGCCGTCCTCGAACTGGCCAGCTTTGACCGGTTCAGCCCTACGCACGAGACGTTCCTCGATCAGCTCACCGAATCGATCGGCATCGTGCTGAACACCATCGAAGCGAACATGCGTACGGAAGACCTGCTGAAACAGTCGCAGTCGCTCGCCCGCGAGCTTCAGAGCCAGCAGCAGGAACTCCAGCAGACCAACGCCGAGCTGGAAGAAAAGGCGAAACTGCTGGCCGAGCAGAACGTCGAAGTGGAACGCAAGAACGCCGAAGTCGAGCAGGCCCGCCAGGCCTTGGAAGAAAAGGCCAAGCAGCTGGCGCTCACGTCGAAGTACA
Source organism: Tepidisphaeraceae bacterium (assembly GCA_047600945.1). Taxonomy (GTDB): domain Bacteria; phylum Planctomycetota; class Phycisphaerae; order Tepidisphaerales; family Tepidisphaeraceae; genus JASGKC01. The sequence continues at coordinate 2,722,751 of JASGKC010000001.1, forward strand.
AGAGCGAGTTCCTTGCGAACATGTCGCACGAACTTCGCACACCGCTGAACTCGCTGCTCATCCTGTCTGACCAGCTCAGCAAGAACAACGACGGCAACCTGACCACGCGTCAGGTCGAGTTCGCTCGCACGATTCATTCCTCGGGCAACGATCTGCTCACGCTCATCAACGACATTCTCGATCTGTCGAAGATCGAATCGGGCACGGTGGTCGTCGACATCGGCGAAGTGCACTTCCGCGACTTGGCCGACTACACCGAGCGTACTTTCCGTCACGTGGCCGAGAACAAGAAGCTGGCGTTCGAGGTGGAAGTCTCGCCCGACGTGCCGCGTTCGCTCCAGACCGACGCCAAACGCCTCCAGCAGGTGCTGAAGAATCTGCTCAGCAACGCCTTCAAGTTCACCGAAACGGGCGGCGTGCGCATGCAGATCGGCACCGCCAAGGGCGGCTGGAACACCGAGAACGATTCGCTGAACCGTGCCAGCAAGGTCATCGCGCTGACCGTGACCGACTCCGGCATCGGCATCCCGCCCGAGAAGCAGCAGATCATCTTCGAGGCCTTCCAGCAGGCCGACGGCAGCACCAGCCGCAAGTACGGCGGCACGGGCTTGGGCCTCGCGATCAGCCGTGAGATCGCCACGCTGCTGGGCGGCGAAATCCGCCTGCACAGCGAGCCGGGTCACGGCAGCACGTTCACGCTGTTCCTGCCGCAGGCCTATCACCAGCCGCAGCGCGGGCGCGGCCGGTCGACCAGCAGCACGGCCGGCGTGATTGCGGCACCGCCCACGATCGCCGAGACGACCACCGTGCTCGTCCGCCCCCATGAAGCGGCGGACACGGTCGAAACGCTGCCCGAAATGCCGGCCGCTGAAGTGGCCGCCTTTGCCGACGATTCGGCCGACATCAAGCCGGGTGATCGCGTGGCGTTGGTCGTCGAGAATGACGCTAACTTCGCGCGGTTCCTGGTCGACGTGGCGCACGATCACGGCTTCAAGGTCTTGGTCGCGTCACGCGGCTCGCCCGCGCTGCGTCTGGCCGCCGAGCTGAAGCCGGCTGCCATCACGCTCGACATCAACCTGCCCGACATCGACGGCTGGCGTGTGCTCAATCGACTCAAGGACGACGCCGAGCTGCGGCACATTCCCGTTCACGTCATCACTACCGACGAAGAACGCGAGCGCGGCCTGCGGATGGGCGCGGCCGGAGCGCTGACCAAGCCGCTCAAGAGTCGCGACGCGCTCGACGACGTGTTCAGTCGGCTGAAGGTTGGCACGCATCCCGATCGCCCCCACGCGCTGCTGCTGATCGAGCCTGATGAAGCGCGTCGCGCCGCCGCGTTCAACCAATTGGCCGGGGACGATCTGAACATCATCGCCGTGCCTACCGCGGCAGAAGCGCTAACCATCTGCGGAACCGAAAAGGAGCCGGGCCGGCCGATCGACCTTGTCGTCGCCGGGCTTGACCTGCCCGATCGCAAGGCGTTTGAACTGATCGACGAACTCGTCGAAGTGCCGCAGTTGCGCGACCGGCCGCTCATCGTCTGGTCGGGGCGCGACCTCTCGAAGAAGGAAGAAGTGCAGCTCAAGCGGCTCACGCAGTCGATGGTGCTGAAAGACGTGCGCAGCCTGGAACGCCTCGTCGACGACGTCGCGCTCTTCCTGCACCGTCCGCTCGCCACGCTTCGACCGGAATGCCGGCAAATGATCGATCAGCTTCACAACCCGCGGGCAGTGCTTGCGGGCAAGAAGGTGCTCGTGGTCGATGACGACATCCGGAACATTTTCGCGATGACCAGCATCCTCGAACCGCTGAACATGGAGATCCTGAGTGCCGAGACGGGTCGGGCGGCCATCGAGACATTGCAGGCGCATTCCGACCTCGACGTGATCCTGATGGACATCATGATGCCCGACATGGACGGCTACGACACGATGCGGGCCATCCGCAAGCTGAGCAAGTTCCGCAGCCTGCCGATCATCGCGTTGACCGCCAAGGCGATGAAGGGCGACCGTGAGAAGTGCATTGCCGCAGGCGCGTCGGACTACATCAGCAAGCCGGTCGACACGGATCAGTTGCTCGGCCTGCTGCGTGTGTGGCTCTACCGGTGATGGGATGGTTGGGGAGCGTTGAGAGACGGATTTATGTCTGAACACCAAGACGATGTCAGCATCCTGATCGTCGACGATCGACCCGACAAGGTGCTCGCGCTCGAAGCGGCCCTCGAAGAGATCGGCCTGCGCGTCGTGCGCGCCTACAACGGGCGCGAGGCGCTGCGCCAAGTGCTGCAGGACGAGTTCGCCGTCATCTTGCTTGACGTCAACATGCCCGACATGGACGGCTTCGAGACGGCCAGCCTGATCCGTCAGCGGCGCAGCAGCCGCGACACCCCCATCATTTTCATCACCTCCTTCGGCGACGAAATCCACGAAGCCCGTGGATATCAGCTCGGCGCGGTTGACTACATCCTTGCGCCAGTCGTGCCCGAGGTGCTACGCACGAAGGTGAGCGTGTTCGTCGACCTCTTCCGCAAGACGCGCCAGCTCAAGCGGCAGACCGAGACGCTCGGCCACCGGGCTGCGCAGTTGCAGCGGCTGTCGGCGGCGGCACTGGCGATCAACTCGCCAGGACAATCCGCGCGCGGCGTGCTTCAGACCATCACCGACGCCGCCCGTGACGTCGTCGGTGCCCACCAGGCCATCACGCTGCTGTTCGGGCCGCTGGAAGGCGAGCGCGCCGGAGCCACGACGGCCGTTTCCAGCTTCAGCGAACGCTACGCGGAGTGGCGCACTCGCCCGCTGCAACTCGACGCCGTCGCCACCAGCATCGTCGCGCAAAGTCGCAGCGCGACCCGTCTGACCGAATCCGAACTGCGCGATCACCCGGATTGGGAAATCGTCAAACGCGTTGACATGCCGGCCGTCGCCGGGGGCATGCTTGCGGCGCCGCTCACGACGCGCGACGGCACGAACATCGGCGTGCTCTACCTGTCCGACTGCACCAACGGCGAGTTCACGCGCGACGACGAAGCGGTACTCGTGCAGCTTGCTCAGATGGCGTCGATCGCGGTGGAGAACATGCTCTTTGCGCGTGAGCGCGAGGCGAACCGCGTGAAGGACGAATTCCTCGCCACGCTCAGCCACGAACTGCGCACGCCGCTGGGCGCGATCCTCGGCTGGAGCCAGGTGCTCAAGCGCCGTGAGCCGACGACCGAGGTGAAGCAGGGCCTAGATGTGATCGAGCGAAACGTGCGTTCGCAGCTCAAACTGATCGAAGACCTGCTGGACGTCTCGCGCATCACGGCCGGCACGTTGCGGGTCAGCAAGCGGGTGACGGCGTTCGCGCCGATTGTCGCCGCTGCGATTGAGGCAGTTCGTCCGGTGGCGGAGTCGAAGGGAGTGGAGCTGGTCGAAGCGATCGAGATCGACGTCGACACCGTGCTGGGAGATGCCGACCGCCTTCAGCAGGTCGTCTGGAACCTGCTGAACAACGCCGTGAAGTTCACACCCAGCGGCGGCCGCGTGACGGCGCGGCTGACATCGGACTCGGCCATGCTTACGCTGCGCGTCACCGATTCCGGTTGCGGCATCTCGCAGGCATTCTTGGGCAAGGTGTTCGAACCGTTCCGACAGGCAGACAGTTCCAGCAAGCGCAGCCAGTCTGGCTTGGGTATCGGTCTGACGATCGTACGGCACCTTGTGGAATTGCACGGCGGCAGTGTGACCGCACACTCCGACGGCGAGGGCAAGGGCGCGACATTTACAGTGTCGTTGCCGTTGCAGGTCTCCGCGGTGCGAGGGGACGGCGACACGCCGCAGCCGCCGTTCAGCCTGACGGAAGAAGCTTCCGAGACGCCGCGCCTGGAAGGCCTGCGCGTGCTGCTTGTGGAAGACGTCTCCGACGCGCGAGAGATCTTCCGACGCGTGCTGAGCGAGGCCGGCGCGGAAGTGGACACGGCCGAGTGCGCCAGCGAGGCACTCGACCGCTTCCAGACGCTTCGGCCCGATGTGCTTGTCAGCGACATCGCCATGCCGGGCCAGGACGGTTACGACCTGATCCGTCTGATCCGCGACCTCCCGCCCGAACGCGGCGGCTGCACGCCCTCACTGGCGCTCACGGCATACGCGCGGGACGACGATCGCCTGCGAGCGCTGGCCGCGGGATTCCAGATGCACGTGGCCAAGCCGGTCGATCCGACGCGATTGATCGAAGCCGTGGCCGCGCTGTCGCGCGGGCCCGCCGCGCGCGTAGCGGCGACGCCGGCATGATCCGGGTCATCATCGCAAGGCCGCAGGGTCGCCGGTCGCGGGTGGGGCGTGATCGACGTCGGCGGGCGGCCCGAGCAGTTCAATCAGCAGCGGCCGCAATGCGTCGGCCCACGCCTGATACGCGACCTCGTTCAGGTGCAGGCCGTCGATCGCCATGCCCGGGCGCAGGACGCCGTCGGCATCGGCGAGGCGATCGCCGATGTCAATGAAGTGAATGCCGCGCTCGGCTGCGATCGGCCTCAGACGCTCGTTGATCGCACGAATCTCCGGCATCACCGCCATGCTGTCGTTGCGCGGGAAGATCGCCATCAGAATGATCGCCGCGCCCGGTGCCTTCGCACGGCAAGTGTCAACCAGCAGGGAGACGCCGTCGGCGATCTCACTCACCTTGGCATCGTCGCCCGTGGCTTGGCCGACATTGTTCGTACCGGCGAGGATGACGATTGCCTTCGGGTTCACGCCGTCGAGTTCACCGTGGTGAATCCGCCACAGCATGTGCTGCACGAGGTCGCCGCCCCAGCCGAAGTTACCGGCGTTCCAGCCGAAGAAGTTCCGTTTCCAGTTGGCCAGCAGGTGTGACCACTGCGGGTCGGTGCAGCCCCAGCGTCGCGTGATCGAGTCGCCGAGGAAGTACAAATCGATCCGGCCCGCACGCGCTTTGGCGACGAGTTGTTCGTGCGCGAGCATCGAATTCGCGTCATGGCGCGGAAGTGGAATTGACGGAATGCCGGCTAGTCGAGGCATGGTCGATAGGTGATCGCCTGGCGATCGTTGCGTCAATCGATTCTGGCGATTCGTCCGCTCTGCGGTACGCTTCCGCCGCCAACGGAGGACTGCATCGTGGCTAACCTGCCTCAACTGCGTCGTGTCGGACGAGTCACCCAACTGCATGGGGACGACAAGCCATTCCTCGTCATCGGCGGCGAACTGGGCAATTCGACGGCCTCCAATCTGTCGAGCCTCGCGTCAGCGCTCGACGCCTGCGTGCGCCTCAATCTGAATACCGTGCTGCTGCCGATTTACTGGGATCTGGTCGAGTCCGGAGAAGGTCGATTCGACTTCTCGCTGGTGCAAGGTGCGATTGACCTGGCGCGCCAGCGCAACCTTCGACTGATCTACCTTTGGTTCGGCACGTGGAAGAACAGCATGTTGTGCTACGCGCCGGCGTGGGTGAAGCGGGACACGATTCGCTTCCCTCGCGTCGATGCCGGAGTCGATCCTGAAAGCGCAGCAGGAGGGGCGGATCATCGGGCTGTCGCCGCAGATCGGCTTCGACTGGAGTTGCGACGGCGCCTTCCAACGCGGCGAACTCGCGGGCGTGCTGTTCACGGCGAAGTTCGATCAAGCAATCTCCGGTGGGAACGACACCACGGTGCTCCCGACGCTCGGTGCTGGCCGATGGGAGGCGCCACCGGGCACGCCGCTGGGTGCGGCGATGGTCATCCAGGACGGTCCTGACGACTTCATCGTTGTCGGGTCGGGCGTGACAATCACGTTCGCGCCGGCGGACGGTGTCGGGAAGGTGGGTATCGATCGCGTGGAGGAAGGGCGGTTCGCACACGACGGCACGTGGCAGCCTGGTCGGTGGTTGAACGGCGACGAGACGCATCAAGGTCGTCACGTGCAGTTGGGGGCGGGGCGATGGGGTGTGCAGCAACTTCGACTGTATCGCTACTGATCCCAACGCGTTGGCGAGGCATCTCACCGCATTTTCGACGATGCTGCACTGAAGAGTGTGTGGGACATGAGGTGGTTGGCGGTGAAGGTCTCACACCGAGACGCGTGGTCAACGTGTCTATGCGATTCTCCAAATCCACCCCGTCAGGGAATCACCGATCAACGTTTTCGCTGCGCTTCATACCTTCGCAGGATGCGAGGTGATGCCCGATGATCCGATGGATGGACCTTCTCGGGTCACGCTGGGCACTGCCGTTGCTGCTGCTGGTGGTTGGCCTTGGGACGACCGCAACGGCCACCATCGAGTACGCACGCACCGCGTTTGAAAAGGATCAGAACCGCTTCGACGGCGAAGTGCGCCGGCGCCTTGCGAACATCGCCGATCGCATGGCGTTGTGTGAATCGCTGCTGCGCGGCGTGGCCGGGCTTCGAGCGACACGATCGAGTCTCGATGTCGATACGTTTCACAATTACATCGTGCCGCTGGACGTCGCGCAGCGCTATCCGGGCTCGCAGGGCATCGGGTTCGCAATACGCACGACAACGGCCGACGGGCCCGAACTGCTGAAGCTGGTTCGGCCCAACGAAGCGCGGCCGGTCCGGCCGGCGCGGTCGGACGCGACCGATCGGTTCCCGATCGTCCTGCTCGAACCGATGGATCGGCGCAACACGGCCGCCATCGGCTACGACATGTTCTCCGAGCCGCTCCGACGCGAGGCCATGGAACGAGCCCGCGACCGCGGCGAGATGGCCATCAGCGCCGCGGTCACACTTGTCCAGGAAGTCGACAACGAGAAGCAGCCGGGCTTCCTGATGTTCTTTCCGGTCTACAAGAACAACACGGTGCCCGCGAGCATCGCCGATCGGCGCGAGCAGTTGGCCGGCTTCGCGTACAGTCCGTTTCGTGCCGGCGACCTGTTCGACACGTTGCTGCCAACCGGCTCCGGAACCACCGCGATCGCGATCGACGTCGACGACGGCTCGCCCGACCAGCCCGGCGATCGGCTGTACCGCTCGAAGAACGACGCCACGTCCAGCGACGGATCGGCCCTCCGTGCGGTGCGGCCGCTTACGATTGGCGGTCGAACGTGGACGGTCCGCTTCCGCGCGCTGCCCGACTTCTACTCGGCCAGTAGCAAGGGGCTGGTGCCGGTCATTGCGATCGTCGGCTCGGCACTCAGCTTCCTGATTTCTATTCTGGTCTATTTGCAGGGCGTCGCGCAGACCGGCCTCGAGCGCAGCCAGGAACGACTGCGTGAAGCGCTGACCGACGCCGAGCAAACCGCGCGGCGCGAGCGGGCAGCGCGCGACGAGTCAGATCGCAACAGTCGGCTCAAGGACGAGTTTCTTGCCACCCTCAGCCACGAGTTGCGCACGCCGCTCAACGCGATCCTCGGCTGGGCGCAACTCCTCGTGCGGAAGAAAGAGATGTCCGACGAGCAAGTGGGCAGCGGCATCGAGACGATCTATCGCAACGCCAAAGCGCAGGCGCAACTGATCGACGACCTGCTGGACATGAGCCGGATCATCAGCGGCAAAATCCGCCTGGACGTGCGACCGTGCAGGTTAGCCGATGTCGCGAAGGCGGCCGTCGAAGCCGTTCAGCACGCCGCCGACGCCAAGGGCATTACGCTCACGCTTCGGGTCGATTCCGACATCGGTCCGGTCGCGGCGGACGCTAATCGCATCCAACAGGTGATCTGGAATCTCGTTAGCAACGCGATCAAGTTCACTCCGCGCGGCGGGCATATCGAATTGGTCATCCAGTGTTTGTCGGAATCGATGTGCGAAGTCGTCGTGCGCGACGACGGGCAGGGCATCGCTCCGGATTTCCTGCCTTACGTGTTCGACAAGTTTCGGCAGGCGGACGCATCGCTCACGCGCCAGCATGGCGGGCTCGGGCTGGGCTTGGCGATCGTGAAGCAATTGGTGGAACTGCACGGCGGCACGGTGCGGGCCGAAAGCGACGGTCTCGGCATGGGCGCGACGTTCCGCGTGCTGCTGCCCGTAATGGCGAGTGTCCGGCCGGAGCGGGCGGCATCGGCGCCTGGATCGTTGTCGGTCGAGCAGCAGGGGAACGGAGATTCAGCAACCGCGCGACCCGCCGCGCGTCCATTGGACGGGGTCAGGGTGCTGGCGGTGGACGATGAGCCAGACGCGCGAGAGCTTATTCGTCGAATTTTGGAGGACGCTGGGGCTCGCACGACGGTCGCGGCTTCGGCAGAGGCGGCGCAGCGCGAGTTGGATCAGGGGATTCCCGACGTTCTACTCAGTGATATTGGGATGCCGGGAACGGACGGCCTCTCTCTTCTAAAAGACGTAAGATGTCGAAGAGAATATGGCATGCGAACGCTGCCGGCCGTTGCTTTGACGGCGTTCGCACGGGACGAAGATCGGCGGCTGGCATTGGAAGCCGGTTATGCCGATCATGTGGCCAAGCCGTTCGACGCTGATGAACTCGTCCGAACGTTGCTGAAGGTGGTTAGGAAGAAATCAGACTAAACGCAGGGCGTCACGGAGACGACGCACAGCAGTAGATAGAACTCTTCGAAGACGTTGGATGCGTCGTTTGTACGAGAGGAGTTGCCGGGTGATTGATATGACGAGCATCCTCATTGTGGACGACATGCCCGACGCCCGCGAGGCCATGGCCGAGCTGGTTGATCTGGCTGGCTATGAGCCGCTGAAAGCCTCCAGCGGTGCTGAGGCGCTGCGTCTGCTCAGCGAGCACCGGCCCGGGCTGGTATTGCTCGACGTCAGCATGCCCGAAATGGACGGCTTCACCGTCCTGAACCACTTGCGCCAACTCCCGCACGGCAGCGACCTGCCCGTCGCCATGCTTACCGCCTTCAATGACCCGACCTTGCGCGACCGAGCCCTGAAGCTTGGAGCGGTCGACTACTTCGTGAAGGGCAGCATCGATCTGGATGCCATGCTGGATCGGATCGACCAGCTCGTGAGCCGCAAGGACGCCTGATCCACCGATTTTCGCCCTTGACGGCCACCCGGGTCGTGCGCCCATGATGTCGATTTGATCGAGCACACCGATCAGTGAACCTGGGCATCAATTGGGGTGGCCCGAATGTCCCAAAATGTCCCCGAAACCGAATTTTGGTGGTTCGCTGTCGACTCTGCTAAGTGTTGACAGGCCGTGGTGTTGCTGGCCTTTGAGCGTTGATTCATTGGTGTACGTCAGGGACATGGCTTGGGCGGCGATGGACTATCTAACTCCAGTGATCGTGCACCGTTGCTACGCGAATTGCGATTCGGTATAGTGCTCGGCTCGCCTTTGGACGACTCGTGGCTGAGGCCGTTCGGAGGTCGGTGGCTGGAAACGGCTGCCTGGGTTGCCCGTGTTCGATTCTATTTCGTTTGTGACCTGTCCCGGAAGCTCCGGTATGCCGACCATCAACCAGCTCGTGAAGAAGCCGCGCAAGGCCTTGGCGCGTATCAACAAGGTGAAGGACCTCGAACAGAGCCCGCAGAAGCGCGGCGTCTGCCTCCAGGTCAAGACGATGACCCCGAAGAAGCCCAACTCGGCGCTGCGCAAGATCGCCCGCGTCCGGTTGAGCAACGGCAAGGAAGTCACCGCCTACATCCCGGGTGAAGAGCACAACCTCCAGGAACACAGCATCGTGCTGGTTCGCGGCGGCCGTGTGCGCGACCTTCCCGGCGTGCGTTACCACATCGTCCGTGGCTCGCTCGACACCCTCGGCGTCGACGGCCGTAAGCAGAGCCGCTCGAAGTACGGCGCCAAGCGCGGCAAGTGACCGGGCGATCGGTTCGAGGTGACCCGCATGTTCGCGTTGCTCGCTCAAGCGAAGAGAGTCGACGACGTTCAAAGCGGCTACTCGGGACTGATCATCCTCGGCCTGACGATCTTGGTGCTGATGGCCGCCTTCATCTGGTGGCTGCGACGCTGAGATCATCGATCACGACGAACCCAAGTTCATCAACTAACCCTTCAGAAGAAAAAGACTCAGCCATGGCCTTCAAGAAGTTCACCGCCAGCGAGAAGATCCTCAAGCCGGATCCCCGCTTCAACTCCAAGCTCGTTTCCAAGTTCATCAACTGCCTCATGTGGCAGGGCAAGAAGACGGTCGCCCAGGGCATCGTCTACAAGGCGATGGACAACATCGCCAAGAAGATCACCGACGTCCCGCCGCTGGAAGTGTTCGAGACGGCGATCAACAACATCAAGCCGTACGTCGAAGTGCGTTCCAAGCGCGTCGGCGGCGCCAACTACCAGGTGCCGATGCAGGTGAACAAGGTCCGTCAGCAGTCGCTGGCGATCCGCTGGGTGCTCGAAGCCTGCCGCGGTGAATCGGGCCGCCCGATGGCCACCCGCCTCTCCGACGAACTGCTGGCCGCCTACAAGAAGGAAGGCAAGGCCATCAACACCCGCGAACAGACCCACCGCATGGCCGACGCCAACAAGGCGTTCGCCCACTTCGCGTGGTGAGCTTGCCGGTCCGACCATCCCGATACGAATGAGCGAAGGACGTGCCGCGAGGCGCGTCCTTCTTCGTTGGACGAGGTTGGTCACGCGGGGGGCACGGAAGTCGCGGAGAAGGAAGTAGGGCAGCATGACGAGATTGGCACGTCGACCACGCGACGGATGCGAGCCATACCGCATCACGTGCGTTGAACGGCGCGCCATACGCGCAGCGCGGCTGCACCAAAGGAGAGGAACATCATGCCACACGTGGACGATAACGGGTCACATGCGAAGGGGAGCCGCCGAGCTTGCTCGGTGCGACTAGCTGGAACCCAGTGCGCGAACGTGCGCAAGAACGACGCAACTCGCCTGCGCGAGACAACACCGATCTGGCCTCACACCGCCGCTGCCATCACGCGACCGGCCGCGGTGAGACTCAGCGACGTCGCTTGCCGCGCGCCTTCCACCTTGAGCGTCAGCGTTCCCGCTTGGGCATCCACACGCAGCACATGCAGCGTCGTGCCTGGCGTCAGCTTCGAGGCGTTCAGAAAACGAAGGAACTCCGCATCCCGACTCTCGACCCGTGTGACCGTCACCGCCTGACCGGCCGAGTAACTGGTGAGCGGTCTGCCTTCATCTTCAGCAATTCGTCCGCGCGCATCCGGGATCGGGTCCCCGTGCGGATCAACTCGCGGCCTCCCGAGCAGGGCATCCATCCGCTCCAGCACTTTTTCGGAGATCACATGCTCCAGCTCTTCCGCTTCGTCATGCACTTCCGACCAGTCGAGCCCGAGCACCTTCACGAGGAACGATTCGACCACACGATGCCGCCGCAGCACATGCAGCGCGAGCTGTTCGCCTTCCGGCGTAAGGCGCACGCCGACGCGCGGCTCGTACGCCACCAGGTGTGCGTCCGATAGCGTGCGGATCATCGTCGTGACCGTGCCGGGCACGACGCCCAGCGTCGTCGCGAGTCGGCCCAGTTGGACCAACTCGGCGCTTGCCTCGGGCGAGGTCCGCTGAAGCTCATAGATGGCTTTGACGTAGTTTTCGACGGTCGGCGTGGGCATAACAGTGAACCGAGACTAAGAAATCCGTTGATTTTGAGTCGTCAAAGTCATATTCTTTGGTCGACAAAGTATCGATCCCATCGTCGGCAAGACGATGCTTCGAGTGTACTCGGTTGTTGAGAGGATGACATGAAATCTGTTCCCGAGGGGCTGACCAGCGCCTCTGCGATCGACTTGACCCCGTTGCGGGTCGGTTCGGTCAGCCTGCCCGAATCTTACCGCAGCGTGGCCGTTCCGAGTGGGGCATCCTTCTGGCGAAAGCTGTTCGCCTTTGCCGGTCCCGGCTTTCTGGTGGCCGTCGGCTACATGGACCCGGGCAACTGGGCGACCGACCTCGCCGGCGGTTCGAAGTTCGGCTACACGCTCCTGAGCGTGATCGTCATCTCCAACTTCATGGCGATCCTGCTCCAGCACTTCTGCGCCCGCCTCGGCATCGCGGCCGGGATGGACCTCGCCCAGGCGTGCCGGGCCGCATATTCCAAGCCGGTCAACCTGACGCTCTGGCGCTGTGCGAACTGGCAATCATCGCCTGCGACGTGGCCGAGGTCATCGGCACCGCCGTCGCGCTGAACCTGCTGTTCCACATCTCGCTGCCCGTCGGCGTTCTCATCACGGCTGTCGACGTGTTCATCATCCTGATCCTTCAGCGGTTCGGCTTTCGCTATCTTGAAGCGTTCATTATCGCGCTCATCGCGACCATCGCCGCGTGCTTCGCGGTGAACCTCATCGCGGCCAAGCCCAGCCTCGCGGGCATCGCGGCCGGCGTCGTTCCGTCGGCGCAGATCGTGCGCAATCCGGAGATGCTGATGATCGCGATCGGCATCCTCGGCGCGACCGTGATGCCGCACAACCTGTACCTGCATTCGTCGATCGTGCAGACCCGCGCCAGCGACCGCACCGAGCGCGGCCGACGCGAGGCGATCAAGTTCGCCACCATCGATTCCACTGTCGCGTTGATGTTCGCGCTGTTCATCAACGGCGCGATCCTCGTCCTCGCCGCGGCCGCGTTTCATGGCGGCGAGCCGGTCGACGAAATCGGCAAGGCGTACGAACTGTTGTCGCCCACGCTGGGCGTCGGCATCGCCAGCACGCTGTTCGCCGTGGCGTTGCTCTGCTCGGGCCAGAATTCCACCATCACCGGCACGCTCGCGGGCCAGATCGTGATGGAAGGCTTCCTGAACCTGCGGATCGCCCCGTGGCTGCGCCGCGTGATTACCCGCGGCCTCGCGATCATCCCGGCCGCGTTCGTGGCGTTCTACTACGGCGAGCGCGGCACGACACAACTCCTCATCCTCAGCCAGGTGGTGCTCAGCCTGCAATTGCCGTTCGCTGTGGTGCCGCTGATCCTGTTCGTCTCGAAGAAGACCTGGATGGGCCCGCACCGCCCCAGCAACTGGCTGATTGGCATTGCCTGGTTCGTCGCGGCGATCATCATCGTGCTGAACGTGAAACTGCTGTGGGACTTCACCGCCGGCCTGTTTGGCCCAGCGTCGGGCGCGTCGTGACCGTTATTCAGAGCTGATGGTAGGTCGATGTTTTTGCCTCTAGTCCGCTGATTGACGTCAGCGAAACGTGGCGAACGCGCCATCAGTCACGATCATGGATAGTTATGCCCAACCCTGACGCTCTCGAAGGACGCATCACTCGCATTGCCCGAAGGGTAGGCGAGCGCGGGATTTGCTTAGAGCCTCCGCTGACCGAGGATTGTATCAGAAGTTTCGAAGCGAAGTGCGGTTGTGTGTTGCCCGAAGGCTACCGAGCGTTTCTCCGCTACGTTGGCAACGGCGGAGCTGGTCCGGCATCGTACGGACTCGTGCCGCTCGGAGCGACGCCCGACGACATGTCTCCGGCGGAGTCCCGCACATGGGTGGAACTACAGCGCGTCAGTCGCCCGTTCCCCTTTACGAAGCCTTGGGTGTGGGAGGATGGAAATTCGTCAGACGAGGGGACGCGCGAGCAGGTTGAAGATGGCACGCTCCATCTTGGCACTGATGGCTGTGGCCAATACTGGCTCTTGGTCGTCTGCGGACCGGAGCGAGGCAACGTCTGGATGCTCGCCGATGTCGGCATCACGCACACGATGCCGAAGCGAGACTTCCTTCAGTGGTACGAGGATTGGCTCGATGGCGTCAGCGAGTGGTGGGCATAACCTGCTAGTGCATCGGACTGAGCCGACGGTGTGGTATGCCGCTCGTCACGCCCTCACCCCGGCCCTCTCCCGGCGTACCGGGAGAGGGTGGGAATCCATTGCTCACTTCGCGGCCGGGATGCGGACGACCGTCACCGAACACGCCGGGAACGTGTGGTCGAAACCATTTGCGGTGAGGCCTTCGATCGTCTGCGTCTTCGGCGACACCTTCGTCGGCGTGTCGAGCGTGTTTTCGTCGTCGGGCTGGCCGGTCAGCACGGTGGCTGTCGCGGTGGAGCCGACGCCGGTCGCGCCGTTGAGCTTCACCGTCAGCGGCTTCGGCTCGTTCGAGCCGTTGACGACTTTCACGATCACGTCGCCGCTGGCGGCGTCACGGCTCGCGCCGGCGAACAAACGCGGCGCCGGCTTGCTGTCGTCGGTGGCGCTGCACACGAGCTTGCCGTCGACGTAGCCTTCGATCTTGTCGCCCTTCACGTCGAGGCGGAGGTCGTACCAGCGATCGGGTTCGACGGTGAAGTTCGCGCCGGGGCCGATTTGCTTGCGGTCGCCGTCGCGGGAGCGTTCGATGCCGGTGTGCGTGTTGCCCCAGCCGCCGACGTTGAACCAGATGTAGTTGTCGTTGTCTTCGACGCGGGACTGCACGATGAAGCCTTCGTTGCCGCCGGTCTTCCGGGCTTTGACGTGGACGCTGTAGTCGGTCCAGGCGCGGTCGCCGACGTTGGCGGTGGCGTTGTTGTTGGCTTGGGCGACGAGCATGCCGTCACGCACGACCCACGGCCCGCCGCGCCGGCCGCGACCGTCGGCTTGGCCTTGCGCAATCGCAGTGGGCGGCAGGGGCGTGCCGTCCTGACCCACGCGCCCGACGCCGCGCCAGCCTTCACTGTTTTCGAACGTCGTCTCGTACAGCGTCTTGCCTTGGAGATCGGTCACCTTGAAGTCTTTGAACTCGGCCTGCGTCTGCCACGTCGCCAGACCGGCTGCCCCGCGCTGCGGCAGCTTCGCCGGGTTCGCGTCGGCTGCGGACGGCGTGAGTTCCACCGGCAGGACCGTGTCGCCGCGGTTGTGGCCGAACATCGTCTGCACGTGATACGACGGCGTGCCGTAGCTGCGGGCGTTGTCGAAGTTGATCAGGTCGGGGTTCCAGCGTTTGCCGTTCACGTGCGTGAACAGCGGCGCGTACGACGCCATCGCGACGACGTCGCTGTTGCGTTCCATGCCGATCATGAATGCGGCCTCGCCGACGGCGGCGATCAGGTTGCCCGCGCCGCTGCCGCGCGTGACGGCGTATTCACCCACGTACACCTTTGGCCCGTTGCGGTCGTATTTGTCGAAGTGGTTGAACTCGCGGAAGAAGAACTGCGGCGTGTCGTAGTAATGCTCGTCGACGATCTCGAGAGCTCGGCTGTTCGCGCGGCCGCCCCATACGCAGGAGATGATCTTGATGTCCGGGTATGCTTTCTTGATCGCATCGTAGAAGAGCGCGTAACGCTCGTTGTAGCGCGGCCCGCCGTTCTCGTTGCCGACTTCGATGTACCGGAGCTTGAACGGCTCGGGATGGCCCGCCTTGGCGCGGAGCGAGCCCCACTTGCTGTCGGCCGGGCCGATGGCGTACTCGATCGCGTCGAGCGCGTCCTGCACGTACTCGGCCATCTGGTCCATCGGGACGGTCTCGCGATGGCTCATGCCGCAGTTGATGACGAAGAGCGCATCGGTGTTCAGGTCCTCGCACATCTGAAGGTATTCGTGGTAGCCCAAGCCGTTGTTGGACTGGTAGCCCCACAGGTTGGGCTGCGTCCAGCGCGATTGGACGGGCCCGATCGTGCGCTTCCAGCGCGACGCCGTGGCCATCGTTTCGCCTTCCACCCAGCAGCCGCCGGGGAAGCGCATGAAGGCCGGCTTGAGGCCTTTTAGCTTCTCGACAAGGTCCTTCCGCAGGCCGTTCTCGCGGCCCGCATAGGTGTCGAGCGGGAAGAGCGACGCGAAGTCGACACTGACGGAACCGGCTCCGGTGAAGCTGATGACCAGCCGCGCGTTCGGATCGGACGAGTCGGATGTGAGTTCGACGGACTGCAGAGGGAGTTCATCACCGGTTGCCGGCGCGAGCTTGATGTCCTGACTGGTGTAGACGCTACCGGCACGGTTTTCGAGCGAGACGCGCAGCGCCTGCACGTCACTAGAGGTGGCTGCGATCGAGAATCGGTATTTCCCGTTTTTCTGTACGTTCACGCCCCAGAAACCTTCATTGAAAGCCGCCACGCGCCCCGTCGAGCCGGCGTTGGCGGTCATGATCATTCGGGCGTGGTTGAAGCCTTCGCCCGTCTTGCGCTCGACTGAAAGCTTGCCCGAAGCCCCTTCGCCGAGGGCGAGCGTCCAACTGGCGGGGGCGTCGCCCGGTTCCTCGAAGCTGCGGTTGCGCAGCATCTCGGCATAGATGCCGCCATCTCCGGCGAAGTTGATCTCTTCGAAGAAGATCCCGTAGAGCGATGGGCTGATGGCGACGCCCGGCTTGTCGACCGCGACGGTGAGTGTCCCGCGCGACTCCGTCGGTTGCCCGAACGCCGGCGCTGTGCTCAGGGCGGCCGCGAATAGAACCGACAAGGCACGCTTTGCGAATGACGATCGAGAACTGCCTCGGAACACCATGAATGCCTCCGCTGATTCGACTTGTGATCGAGAAGTGATGAAGTCCTTCGCCGCTCTGAAAGGACATAACGTCGCTCCGCTGATGATATTCTTTCAGAGTGCAACAAAGTAGGATTCGTTTTTTGACGTGTCAAAGGGCGGGGGTTTCGGATCATCCGGAGCGGGCGGTAAAAAATCGAAGGCCATCCGCGAGATGTAGCAGAGGCGGGTGAGCAATCGCAGGGTAGAAGAGTTGTCGTTCGGCAACGTGACGGTTTGATTTAACCTGTGGAATCTCAAGGCTCTGACGGAGTGTACCGATGGCTGTTTCCTGGCGCGGCGTGTTTCCGGCCGCCTGCACGCAATTTAGGTCTGACCAGTCGCTCGACATCCCGGCGACGTTGAAACATCTCGACGCGATGATCGACGCCGGCGTGCACGGCCTGGTCATGCTCGGCACCGTTGGCGAGAACTGCTCGCTGGAGTATGCGGAGAAGCTGGACGTGCTGCGTGCCACGGTGAAGCACGTGAATGGCCGGGTGCCGGTGCTGACCGGCGTGGCCGAGTACACGACGGCGCTGGCGGCCCGTTTTGCCGCTGACGCGGAAAAGATCGGCGTCGACGGCCTGATGGTGCTGCCCGCGATGGTCTACCCGGCCGACGCGCGTGAAACCGTCACGCACTTCAAGACCGTCGCGCAGGCCACGCGCCTGCCGATCATGATCTATAACAACCCGGTGTCGTATAAGGTCGACATCCTGCCCGAGACGTTCGCCGAGTTCGCAGAGGTGAAGAACATCGTGGCGATCAAGGAGTCGAGCGAAGACCCGCGCCGCATCACCGACATTCGCAACGCCGTGGACGACCGCTTCATCCTGTTCTGCGGCGTCGACGATTTGGTGATGGAAAGTTACGTGCTCGGCGCGGTCGGCTGGATCAGCGGCTTGGTCAACGCTTTCCCCGCCGAGAATCGGCTGCTGTGGGACCTGCTCGAAGCGGGCGACCTCAAGCGCGCCCGTGACGTGTACGCCTGGTACACGCCGCTGCTGCACCTCGACACGCACCCCAAGCTGGTGCAGTACATCAAGCTGGCGTCGGCGGAGTGCGGGTTCGGCACGGAACTGACGCGTGCGCCGCGCCTGCCGCTGGTGGGCGAGGAACGCGAACGCATCTTGAAGATCATCCGCAACGGCATCGCCAAGCGGCCGGCCAGCAAGCAACGCTGAACCTTTGGAGACGTCGAGCATGAACGGAACCTCATTAGCATCGACCGGTGCGCACTCGTCGCAGCATGGCGTGGTCGCGCAGCCGGTGCTCATCGCGGGGCGCTGGCGCGAAGCAAAGGCGGTGGACACGTTCGTCGCGCACAACCCGCGCACCGGCGAAGTGCTGCCAGAGCGATATCCCGTCAGCGGCTGGGCCGATCTTGACGAGGCCTTGGCGTCGGCGTGGAAGGCGGCGATTGAACTGCGCGCGACGCCCGATGCGCCTGAGCGGATTGGCGGGTTCCTCGACGCGTATGCCGCCTTGCTTGAAGCGAATGCCGACGAACTTGCCCGGGTCGCTGCGCTCGAAACGGGCCTAGCGGCTACGCCGCGGCTTCAAACCATCGAACTGCCGCGCACGGTTGGCCAGCTTCGGCAGGCGGCGGCCGCGGCGCGCGAGGGAAGCTGGCTGAGGCCGACGATCGACACCAAGACGAACATCCGTTCGTGCCTTGCGCCGATCGGGCCGGTCTGGGTGATCGGGCCGAACAATTTTCCGTTCGCGTTCAATGGCGTTGCCGGCGGCGACTTTGCGGCAGCAATCGCCGCGGGCAATCCCGTGCTGGCCAAGGGGCATCCGTCGCACCCGAAGACCAGTCAACTGCTCGCCGAGGCGGCACATGAAGCCGTCGTGAAGGCGAAGTTGCCCGTCGGCGCGGTGCAGATGATCTATCGCACGCGCTCTGACGACGGCCTGAAGCTGATCGCCGACGCACGGTTGCGCGCGGTCGGGTTTACCGGCTCTCGTTCGGCCGGCCTCCGCATGAAAGCCGCTGCGGATGTCGCGGGCAAGCCGTTCTTCGGCGAGATGTCGAGCGTCAATCCGCTGGTCGTCCTCGCCGGTGCGTTGGTGGACCATGCCGACGCGATCGTCGATCAACTGACCACCAGCGTGCTCGCGGGCACGGGGCAGTTCTGCACGAAGCCGGGTCTCGTGCTCGTGCCGGCCGGACCGTCGGGTGAGGCCTTCATTGAGAAGGTTCGCCAGAAGATGTCAGCAGCACCGGTAACGCCGCTGCTATCGGCGGGCAGTCGAGATTCGCTGCTGAAGTCGATCGAAACGCTGCGCACCGCTGGCGCTCGTGTTGCGTGTGGCGGCAGCGCAGCGGATGCACCCGGATTCTGTGTGGCCAACACGCTCCTGACCTGTACGGGTGAGCAGTTCCTCCAGAACCCGCACGGCCTTCAGACGGAAGCTTTCGGCAACGCGACGCTGGTCGTGCTTGTGCGAGATCGGGCGCAGCTTCTGGCGATTGTCGAGGCGCTCGAAGGCAACCTCACTGGCACCGTTTACTCGTCCGCTTCGGGCGCGGATGACGCCGATTATGCCGCCGTCGAACCCGCGCTGCGTCGACGCGTGGGCCGACTTCTGAACGACAAGATGCCCACGGGCGTGGCGGTCTGTGCCGCAATGAACCACGGCGGACCGTTCCCCGCGACCAGTCAGGCGCACTTCACGGCCGTCGGACTGCCGGCGGCGATCTGGCGCTTCACGCAACTCGAGTCGTACGACAACGTGCGGCCCGATCGGCTGCCGGCGTGTTTGCGGAACGTGAATCCCACCGGCCGGATGTGGCGACTGATCGACGGTCAGTGGACGCAAGGCGATGTGACTTCAGCTTGAGGAACCGATGTCTGACACGACGGCACGCGAGGCCGCTCTCTACTTCCAGCAGGATTTCCCGGCCGCCGAACTGACGGCACGGCGCGCCAAGGTGTTGTCCCATATCGGCGATGGGCTAGCCGTTCTCGCCGGGGCAACCGAGGTGCTGGGCTTCGATCCGATCCGCCAGAACAACGACTTCTATTACCTCGCGGGCATTGACGTGCCGCACGCGTATCTGACGCTCGACGGCGCGACCGGCCGCTGCGTGCTGTATCTGCCGCCACGCGATGAGAAGCACGAGAATTCCGACGGCCCGAGCCTGTCGGCCGACGACGGCGATATCGTCCTGCGCCGCACCGGCATCGACGAGGTTCGTCCGACCGCGAAGGTCGTCGACGATCTCACCAACGTCACACGATCCATCTGGCTGATGCGAGCGCCCGGCGAAGGCTATCGCCAATGCCAGGACACGCTGCGTCACTACCACAAACGTCTGCTGGCCGACCCGTTGGACGGCCGGCTTTCCCGTGAGACGCACTTGATGGCGCGTATCGCGCAGCTGTCGCCACGCGCGGATTTCCGTGACCTGTCCCTGATCGTACATCGTCTGCGTCTGACTAAATCACCGCTGGAGGCCGACGTGATGCGGCGATCAGCGAAGATCACCGCGCTCGCCTGTCTCGAAGCGATCAAAGCGACGAAGCCTGGCGTGTACGAGTACCAACTTGCGGCGCTGTCCGACTACTTCTTCCAAGTGAACGGCGCGCAGGGCGCGGGCTACCGACCGATCATCGCGACAGGCGCCAACATCTGGATGATGCACTACTGGCGCAACAACGCCGCGTGCAAAGCGGGCGATCTTGTGATCTGGGACTACGCGCCGGACTACAACAACTACACTTCTGACATCGGGCGCATGTGGCCCGTGAATGGAACGTATTCGTCGCTTCAACGCGAACTGTACGGATTCGTGCTGGAACATCACCGCGTGCTGCTAAGCCTGATCCGGCCGAAACGCACGAAGGATGAGATTCTTGCCGAAGCCGCCGAGCAAATGCGGCCCGTTATTGAGAAGACCCGCTGGAGCAAGCCGATCTACCGAAACGCCGCGCTCAAGCTGCTTGAAAGCAAGCGGCCGCTCTCGCACGGTGTTGGCATGAGCGTGCACGAGGCGACGGAATGGGCGTCGCGCCCGATCGAAGCGGGGTTGGTGTTCGCGGTTGATCCAGAACTGTTCATCCCGGAAGAGCGGACGTACATCCGTGTCGAGGACACCGTGCTCGTGACCGAGAGCGGTATCGAGAACCTAACCGTAGATTGCCCGCGCGAGATGGATGAGGTCGAGCGGGTGATGAAGCAGGGCGGCGGCATCCTGCAGGCGTTTCCGGCAGTCAACTTCAACCCCAGCCGATGAGCAACGTGACCCGCATCCAGATCATCGACAGCCACACGGGCGGCGAGCCGACGCGCGTCGTCATCGCCGGCGGGCCTGGCTTCGGCAGCGGCTCGCTGGCCGAGCGACGGGAGCGGTTCGGCTGTGAGTTCGACACATTTGGGTCGGCCGTCGTGAACGAGCCGCGTGGGTCGGATGTGATCGTGGGCGCGCTGCTCGTGCCGCCGGCCGATCCTCGTTGCGTCGCCGGCGTCATCTTCTTCAATAACGTGGGCACCCTCGGCATGTGCGGCCACGGCACGATCGGCGTCGGCGTTACGCTCGGCCATATGGGTCGAATCAAGGCGGGAACGCATCTGCTCGAAACGCCAGTCGGTGTGGTGAGCTTCACGTACGACGGAGCGAATACGGTTGAGTTGGAGAACGTGCCGTCATGCCGGCAGGCGAAATCGGTGCGCGTTCACGTGCCTGACTATGGCGAAGTGGTCGGTGACGTCGCCTGGGGCGGGAACTGGTTCTTCCTTGTGAACGAACATCGTGAGACGCTTCGGCTGCAAAATGTCGAACGCCTCACCGAGGTGACCTGGCGCATCCGCGCCGCGCTTGAAGCCAACGACATCACTGGAGCGAACGGTGCCGTCATCGACCACATCGAGCTCTTCGGCCCGCCCGGCGACGCGTCGAACCACTCGCGAAACTTCGTGCTCTGTCCCGGCAAGGCGTACGACCGTTCGCCGTGTGGCACTGGCACCTCCGCGAAACTTGCGTGTCTCGCGGCCGACGGGAAGCTGAAGCCGGGCGACGTCTGGCGGCAGGAATCGATCCTCGGATCGGTTTTTGAAGGGTCGTTTCGATTCATCGACGGACAGATCATCCCGCGCATTCGCGGCACTGCCTACGTTACGGCCGAAGCGACACTACTGCTTGATCCGAACGACCCGTTCCGCGAGGGCATCCGCTGATGGGCACGCACGTCGTGGTCATCGGAGCGGGGATCGTCGGCGCGGCCGTGGCTGAGGCGCTGGCATTGGATGGCGTGCGTGTCACCGTAATCGACTGCGGAACGCCCGGCGGCGGCGCGACGGCGGCGGGCATGGGGCACGTTGTCGTGATGGACGACTCCGAAGCGCAGATCGCGCTTACGAGCTATTCACAGCGCCTCTGGGATGAACGTGCAAGCGAACTGCCTGCTTCCGGCGAGCGCATGGTCTGCGGCACGCTGTGGATTGCCGCTGACGATGAAGAGATGCAGGAAGTGCACCGCAAGCACGGCTTCTATGCGTCACGCGGCGTGAAGTCAGAGGTGTTGGATGCGCATCGGCTGCGCCAAGCCGAGCCGATGTTGCGCGACGGCCTCGTGGGGGGATTAGTCGTGCCGGGCGATTCAGTGATCTACCCGCCGCCAATCGCGGCGTGGATGCTGGAGCGCGTCAAAGAACGCGGCGGCGAAGTGATCCTCAGTCGACGAGTCATTTCGATGTGTGGAAACCAGGTCACGTTCGACGACGGCCGGCGCATCGACTGCGACTATGCCGTGAACGCGACTGGCGCTGCGGCCGCGTCGCTCTGCCCGGTGTTCGACATTCGCCCGCGCAAAGGTCACCTCGTCATCACCGACCGCTACCCCGGCTTCGTTCGGCACCAACTCGTCGAACTCGGGTATTTGAAGTCGGCACACTCGAGCACAAGTTCGTCAGTCGCTTTCAATGTCCAGCCTCGGCCGACGGGTCAGGTGTTGATCGGCTCGTCGCGTCAGTTCGGCGAGACTTCGAGCGAGGTCGACTTCACGATTCTTGGGCAGATGCTCCGGCGTGCGGAACTGTACATGCCGGCGATTGCTGGGCTGTCGACGCTCCGGGTCTGGACCGGTTTTCGCGCCGCCACGCCGGACAAGTTGCCGCTGATCGGGCCGCATCCGGACGATCCGCAGTTGCTGCTGGCAACGGGCCACGAAGGTCTTGGCATCACAACATCGCTCGGCACGGCGCGGCTGGTCGCCGATCATGTGTTGGGCCGCAATCCGGTGATTCCGATCGATCCGTACCTGCCTTCACGCCTGATGCGCACGGAGGTGTCGCATGGCCACTGATCGAAAAGTCCAGATGGTTGTGAATGGTAAGGCATGCGCAGCAAGTGAGGGGCAGTCGGTGGCTGTTGCACTGTTGGCCAATGAACTGACGACATTTCGTCGCTCCACCAGTGGCGAGCCGCGTGCACCACTCTGCGGAATGGGGGTCTGCTTCGAGTGTCGCGTGACGATCGACGGCGTGCCACACGTTCGGTCGTGCCAGACGCCGGTGCGCGACGGGATGCAGGTGACGACCGATGAATGACGCATTCGACATCTGCGTGGTCGGCGCCGGACCGGCCGGCATCGCAGCGGCGGTGACGGCGGCGGAGGCGGGACGGCGCGTGGCGCTGGTCGACGAAAACCCGTTCGCGGGCGGACAAATCTGGCGTCACCAAGGCGAAGGATCGAAGGTGACGGGTGCGGCGGCGTGGATGCGGCGGCTGGCGAGTGCGATGTCGGTAGAGCACCTGCAACAGACGCGGGTCGTCGCGAAGCCCGGCCCGAACGAACTACTCGTCGAAACGAACGATCGGGCACGAACAATTGCGTACCGATCGCTCATCCTCGCCACCGGCGCGCGCGAACTGTTTCTGCCGTTGCCCGGTTGGACGCTGCCGGGCGTGTTCGGCGTGGGTGCGATTCAGGCACTAGTCAAGACCGGCCTGCCGGTGCGCGGCAAACGCATCGTGGTCGCAGGAACCGGACCGCTATTGCTGGCCGTGGCGGACTTGCTGCGGGCGAAAGGCGCCATCGTTCCGCTGGTAATCGAGCAGGCAACGGCGGGCGCGCTCGGGCGATTTGCGATGTCGCTGGTGGCGACGCCCTCCAAACTATTGCAGGGCGCGGCCATCCGGGCGCGTCTCGTGAAGACGACCTTCGCGACCAACGCTTACGCGACGGCAGTCACGCCTGCCGTTCGTGGTCTTCGTGTTGAGTACCTCCGTCGGGGCATGCGCGCGACGATCGACTGCGACTACTTTGCGTGCGGGTATCACCTGATTCCGAATCTCGAGTTCCCGCAGCTGCTCGGCTGTGCAGTCGAGGATGGCGTCGTGCGTGTCGACGATCATCTGCGCACGTCCGTGCCAAGCGTCTTCGCGGTCGGTGAACTCACCGGTGTCGGGGGCGTAGAGAAGGCGATCTTCGAAGGACGGATGGCCGCGCTCGTTGCGATCGGTGAAGAATCGGCGGTAAGTCAACTCGCGTCGGCCCGGGCACGAGCGCTCGCGTTCACACGACGCCTTGATGCCGCATTCGCATTGCGGCCGGAACTCCTCAAATTAGCCAAGCCAGATACGATCATCTGCCGGTGTGAGGACGTTCCGATGTCGGCCGTCGCGCGGTCGATCGATTCGCGCGATGCGAAACTCCAGACGCGCTGCGGCATGGGACCTTGCCAGGGACGGATGTGCGGGCCGGCGTTGGAACGCGTCTTCGGGATGAAGGCGGGCCACGTCCGACCACCTGTGCAGCCGGTGCGCGTGTCGACGCTTGCGCATGCTCAAGAGTGATGAACTGACGCGCTGTCGGGCGGCGGAGCAGTTCGGTATTCTGCTGTCATGCACAAGGCAGTCATTCTCGCGGCCGGGCTCGGCACGCGCATGCGGAAGGCCGAAGAAGGTGCAGCCCTCAGCGCCGAACAGGCGAAGGCGGCGGCGACAGGGGTGAAGGCGCTGATGCCGGTCGACGGCGGCAGGCCGTTCCTGGATTACGTGCTGACGGCGCTGGCCGACGCGGGCTACCGCGAGGCGTGCCTGGTGATCGGCCCCACGCACTCCGCTGTTCGCGATTACTACAGCGGTCCTGGTGCCCCGAAGCGCATCAAGATCGACTACGCGATTCAGCAGACGCCCAAAGGCACGGCTGACGCGGTTCGCGCGGCCGAGGCGTTTGCCGTAAGCGACCCGTTCGTGATGATCAACTCCGACAACTATTACCCGGTCGAAGCGCTGCGCGGCCTGCGCGAACTGAGCGGCAACGGTCTGGCGGCGTTCGAGCGCGACGCGATGCTGAAGGGGAACATCCCGGCCGAGCGGATCGAGAAGTTCGCCGCCATCGAGATCGATTCGGCCGGTCATATGAAGAAGGTCCACGAGAAGCCCGAGCCGGCCACGCTCGCCCGGCTCGGAACGCCGCTCTATTGCAGCATGAACTGCTGGCGGTTCGGGTCGTCGGTGTTTGAGGCGTGCAAGAAAATCGCGCCGAGCCCGCGCGGCGAGTATGAAGTCACCGACGCGGCGCAGTACACGATCGACGTGCTGCACGAACCAATGACGGCCGTGAAGGTCGCGCTCCCCGTGCTCGACATGAGCAGCCGTGGCGACGTCGCGAGCGTCGTTTCAAAGCTCAAGGGCATGGCAATCAACTACTGATCGTGTCAGATCAGCACGGCCGAGTACACGGCGTCTTTCGGGCGGTTCAGCCAAGTCGTCAGGCTGTCCGACGTGCGATCATTGAACGCCAGGCTGAGCGGCCCGGCGCCGGTTGCGATTTGTCCCTGAATGCTCCACGTGCCGTTTGCGCCCGCGCTGCGCAGCGCACCGTAGAACGCCTTCTTCGTGCGGTTGTAGTACGTGACGGCGGGCCGGTTGCTGGAGTCGAAGCCGAGTTGCACACGGTCTCCGAGCTTGCCTGTCGATGCGACGGTTTCCACGACGAAGGAGCCGGTAGCGGTGGTGCCGTTCTTGTATGCGTACATCACGTCGGCGGAACTGGCGTCCTGGAAGACCAGCTGCGCTTGGGACGGCGTGGTACTGTCACTGGTCGGCCCGAAATGCAACTTGAAGTCGATCGGCCCGACGGTTCCCGGGGCGAGCGTCGTTACGTTGAAGATGTTCCACGTTTCGCCTGTCGAGAGGAAATGACGCGCGTATTGAATCGCGCCGGTCGTCTCGTTGGCGTAGGCGATGGCGACCGTTGGCGTGTAAACGCTGAAGTTGAATGAGTTCGTGCCGATCTTGCCCTGACTGACCGCAATGCTGGCCCGTTCGCCCGCGCCGCCCGATTCGACGATTTCCAGGCCCCACGTGTTGGCGTCACGGGCCTGCGTCGCAAGTTTCAACTGGCCGCCGCTCTTCTTGTAGTAGGCGATGTAGGCGTTGCCAAAGGCGTCGAAGCCGAGGCTGGTGTGCGTGCCGACGGCCTTCTTGATGTCGATGTTCTGGTTGCTCCACGATGCGCCGTCGAACTGCGCGTACTTTAGCCCCGAGTTCGTGTTGTCGTAGTACGAGATCGCCGCCTTACCGCTGCGGTCGACGGCGATTGACGCGTAGTAGCCCACGTCGGCGCTGCTGTCGACGATGGTCGACTTCGACCACATGCCGTCGACGTTGCGCGTTGCGTAGAGCAGCTTGCCGTTGTCGACGAATGCGGCGTGCAGCACGCCCTGCGCAGTCGAGCGCGGTGTCGAACGAGCCGCCGAGGTTGGGGGCGTCGTCGTTGTCGGCGCGGAGCGTTTCCAGCTTGAGGGCGGCATCAATGTCGAGCCGGGCGAAGAGCAGGCTGGTGGTGTCGCCCGTCTCGGTGTCGCCGTCACGGTTGGACTTGCCGCTGGACATGAGGATCGAGCCGACGTCGCCTGGCGTGACGGTGCTGGACTTCTGGAACATCGGCGCAGCGGCACCCGCGACGTAAGGCGAGGCGAAGCTGGTGCCGCTCTCGACGACGGTGCCGCTGCTCGGCTTGAGCAGCGTCAGGTTGTCGCCGGGCGCGAGCAGATCGAGCTCGAAGCCGCGCTGTCCCCAAGTGGTGAGAACATCGCTGGAGTTGACCGCGCCGACCGCGAACACGTTCGGGTCGGCCGACGGGTAGGCGATGCCGTCCTGCGAAATCGGGACGTTGGTGGATTCCTGGCTGTTCCCGCTGGCGGCGACGACGAACACGCCGTCATCGCGCAGCGTCTGGAACAGTGTGCTGTAAGTGGACTGTGTCGTTGCATCGACGTAGTTCCCGGAACCGATTGACATGTTGACGACTTTGATGTTGTACTTCGTGCGGTTGTCGATCACCCATTGCAGGGCCTTTTGGATGTTGGAGTCGGAGAAGCCGTTGTCGTCGCCGGCACGCAGCGCGAGGAGGTGGGCATTCGGTGCGACTCCCTGGTAGGTGACGCCGTTGACGGTGTAGCTGCTGGCCGCGACGACACCCGCGGTGGCGGTGCCGTGGCCGGAGGTGTCCATCGGATCCGCATCGTTGTCGAGGAAGTCGTAGCCGCCCACGACCTTGTGGCCTGTGCCGAAGCCGCCGCCGAGTTCGGAGCGGGTGTAGTCCACGCCCGTGTCGATGATGGCGACGCCGATGCCGGAGCCGTTGATCGTCGGGAAGTTCGTTGCCGCGTCGTCCTGGTTGACGAGCTGCGCGTAGGCCGACATCGCGAGTAGCCGCCGGGATTCGAGCGGGCTGATCAGGGGACGGTTCGGGGTCTTGTGCATGCGAATTCCTCACGTTAACCGGACAAGAACAGGACGGCTCAGCCGGGCGAATGTTTCACCTGTTGCTTGCCTGATCGTCCGGAAAGCTTGCGCGAAGCCCACTCGTGTTCTAGAATTGAACGCAGCTATGAGAAGTGAATCGTCCATCGCGGCCGCGTCGTCTGTTGCTCCCGTATCGAGTCGCTCAACGATGCGCGGGCTGGTGAAGGCCAAGCGCGAAGTCGGGTTGTGGATGCAGGATGTGCCGGTGCCGACCATTGGCATCAACGACGTCCTGATCCGCGTTCTGCGGACTGGCATCTGCGGGACCGACGTGCATATCTACAACTGGGATGCCTGGGCGCAGAAGACGATCCCAGTGCCGATGGTGGTGGGGCATGAGTTCGTCGGCGAGATCGTCGAGGTCGGCAGCAACGTGAACGACTGGAAGCCGGGCCAATTGGTGAGCGGTGAAGGACATGTCGTGTGCGGTCGATGCCGGAACTGCATGGCGGGCCGGCGCCACCTGTGCGCACACGTTGGGTGTGGGCGTGAACCGGTCGGGCGCGTTTGCGGACTACATTTCCCTGCCGTACGGGAATCTGTGGGAGCATGAGGTTAGTGTGGAGTGTGGAGGGGGGAGTGGGGAGGCGCCGGTTGGGCATTCCAGCCCCCACTCCCTACTCCCCACTCGTGACTTGCGCCTCGACCTCGCCAGTATCTTCGATCCGTTCGGCAACGCTGTTCACACCGCCCTGCAGTGGGACCTGCTCGGCGAGGACGTGCTCATCACCGGCGCCGGCCCGATCGGCTGCATGGCGGCGGCCGTCGCGCGGCACGCCGGGGCGCGGCATGTGGTCGTGACCGACGTCAATCCGTACCGGCTCGATCTGGCGCGCAACTCGGCGCGACAGTCGCGGTCGATGTGCGCTCGCAGACCCTGAGGGAGGTTCAGAAGCAACTCGGCATGAAGGAAGGGTTCGATGTCGGCCTGGAAATGAGCGGTAACCCGCAGGCGTTCCGCGACCTGATCGCCAATATGGCGCACGGCGGGAAGATCAGCGTACTGGGCATTCCGGAGAAGGAACTGGCGATCGACTGGAACGCCGTCGTGTTCAACATGCTCACGATCAAGGGCATTTACGGCCGCGAGATGTTCGAGACCTGGTACAAAATGACCGTCATGCTACAGAGCGGCCTGAACCTGGCGCCGATCATTACGCACCGCTACGACGCTGGCGATTTCCAGAAGGGCTTCGACGCGATGCGCTCGGGACAGAGCGGGAAGGTCGTTCTTAAGTGGAACGAGTGAGCAACCGAGTCCGTCTGATGTTGGTCACGCGGGGTAGCGCCTTAAGTCGCCACCCCAAGACGCAGGCAATTCTCTTCACTCCTGACAACAGAGATCATGTCCACGAAGTTCTACGATCACGTTGAATCCACACTTCAGCAGATTCGGCGCGACGGCCTGTACAAGTCCGAGCGGGTGATCACCACGCCGCAGCGCGCGAACGTCGGTGTGACGACTGACTCAAACCCCGTCCTCAACCTGTGCGCGAACAACTACCTCGGGCTGGCGGATCATGCGAACATTATTCAGGCCGCCCACGCGGGGCTCGACTCGCACGGGTACGGTATGGCGTCGGTCCGCTTCATCTGCGGCACGCAAGACATCCACAAGCAACTGGAACGCCGGCTCGCAAGCTTCCTCGGGACCGACGACGCGATTCTGTATGGCAGTTGCTTCGACGCCAACGGCGGCTTTTTCGAGACGCTGCTCGGCGAAGAAGACGCCGTCATCTCCGATCAACTGAACCACGCCTCGATCATCGACGGCATTCGGCTCTGCAAGGCCCGACGCTTCCGCTACGCGAACAACGATCTGGCCGACCTCGAAGCGAAGCTGAAGGAAGCATCGTCTGCACGCTTTAGGCTCATCACCACCGACGGCGTCTTCAGCATGGACGGAACGATCGCTCGGCTCGACGAGATCTGCGACTTGGCTGACAAATACGATGCCTTGGTTCACTTCGACGACTGCCACGCCACCGGCTTTCTCGGAGGAAACGGACGCGGAACGCACGAATTCCGGGGGTGTATCGACCGAATTGATATCACCACCGGCACGCTCGGCAAGGCAGTCGGCGGCGCGAGCGGCGGCTACACAGCGGGGCGGGCGGCGATCGTTGAGTTGCTTCGTCAACGGTCGCGGCCTTACCTGTTCAGCAACTCGCTGGCGCCCTGTATCGTCGCCGGCAGCTTGGCGGCGATCGATCTGATCGAGCAGGGTGGTGAGCTTCGGGAGCGTCTATGGTCGAACACAAAGCGATGGCGAACGGCGCTGAGCGAGGCAGGCTTCAACATCCGTCCGGGCGAGCATCCGATCACGCCCGTCATGTTCGGTGATGCCACATTGGCCACGCGGTTTGCCGATGCCTTGCTCAAACGCGGCGTGTACGCGATTGCATTCAGCTTCCCCGTCGTCCCACAGGGGCAGGCACGAATCCGTACGCAGATGAGTGCGGGCTTAACCGGGCAGGATGTCGACCGAGCGATTGCCGCCTTTATCGAGACCAGGCAGGATTTGAATGTCTGAGGCTCCGGCCGAAATCCGTGCCCTCTTGGCGACGTCTTTGTGTTAAGTTCTCGCTGCGCACGGCCCGGTGGGGCCCGCATTCCCGTTTCTCTTTGGAGGCCTGAGCATGTCGCGAATGATCGAGGGTTTGGAGGGCCGCCGGCTTCTGCATGGCGTGACGTTGAACAACGGCGTGCTCACGATTACCGGAAGCGCTGCGGGCGATACCTACAGCTTCTCGAGCGGCAAGAACTCGTTTACCTTGTATCCGGCTGACGGTGGCGTGGCGGAAAATCCGGAGACGTATCTCTACTCGCAGGTGACGTCGGTCAACATCGACGCTGGCGACGGCAACGACACTATCTCGCTCGGCAAGCTGCGCGTGCCCAGCGTTATCCGCGGTGGCACGGGCAATGACCTGATCTTCGGCGGGATGAGCTCGGACTACATCCGTGGCGACGGCGGCAAGGACACGATCTTCGGCAACGATGGGGGCGATCGGCTTGATGGCGGCAACGGCGGCGATCTGATGGACGGCGGCGCGGGCCGCGACACGGCCGACTACACCAAGCGCACCGGCAACCTCACCATCACCCTCGGCGACGTGTACGACGACGGCGAAGCGAACGAAAACGACAACGTCCGCGGCAACATCGAGATCGTCAAGTGCGGCAGCGGGAACGACTCCGTGACGACCACGCGCGGCCGGGCGGTGGAGTTCTGGGGCTTTGAGGGAACGGACACGCTCACCGGCGGCAGCGGCAACGACACCTTCCACGGTGGCGACTATCCCGACCTGCTGTACGGCAATGCCGGCAACGACGTCTTCTACTCCAACGATGACGCGGCAGGCGGCCTGTTTGCCATCGACCAGTGCAACGGCGGCAGTGGGAGCAACGTCGCCCATGCCGACAGCAATGACGAAGTGAACCAGTGCACGCGGGTCTGAAACGACACCTGTTGCTCCTCTGACAGCCAGCGCCCCACCCATCGCGATCGATGGGCGGGGCGTTTGCTTTGGCGGCAGGCGGGCCCTGTCCAGTCGATCAGACGTCGTGGAAGTCTTTGGAAAACATTAGTTTATAGCCGATGATGAATTCGGCGGGGCGTTGAGCCGGATTGGATCTTGACGGGCAAATCTACCGCCGTAATCTTCTTTCTGATTAATCCATATGGAAATAGGAGATTAATCGACTGCAAGGCCGTTATGAGTATTACTTCGCACAACCTTCCCGCCTCAGACGTGTACCGACTCGCGACGCAACTCAGCGTCAATGTCTGTCGCGTGCGTGCCGCGCGGGGGTTCACGCAAGTGACACTCGCGGCCCGGTCGCGCGTCTCGCGGGCGACCATTGCTCTGATCGAGTCGGGCCAGTCCGACCCGCGTCTCTCCACGATCGTCGCGCTGGCTGCTGCGCTGGAGTGCGAGCCGGTCGACCTGCTGGCGGCGCAGGTCGGCGACTGATGTGAAGTCATTCACACAAGTCTACTCAGGGATTTTCTCGTTCATCTCACTTCACGTCTGTCCGCCTTTACCGGCGCGGCGTGGGGAATTCGTTCATCGAAGGAGTTCGGTCATGTCGTTCCCTCGTCGCGGGTTCACGCTCGTGGAACTGCTCGTCGTTATTGGGATCATCGCGCTGCTGATCAGTATTCTGCTGCCCGCCCTCGGCAGCGCACGTGAGGCCGCCAACTCGGTGAAGTGCGGTGCGAACCTCAAGAGCATCGGTCAGGGGATCGCGAACTACGTCGCGCAGAACCGAGGCGTGCTGCCGCCATCCAATTACTACAAGGGCTTCTACATTGACAACAACGGCCAGCAGCAGCCCGATCAGCCGCTGAACGGCTACGTGCACTGGTCCAGTTTCCTCTACACCGACAAGACGAAACTCGGGACTGATGCGGCGTTCAAATCGTCGGCGGGCTGGGATGCGTTCAAGTGTCCGTCGCTCGAGAACGGCGGGCTGCAACCGGCGAACACGTTCGCGGGCAACAACGACGCTTTCGCCAACGAGGCGCCCGGCAACGTGATCGACTGGCAGGCACCGCGCAACGCATACACGCTGAACGAAGCGTTGGCCCCGCGCGGCGTGCTCGTGAAGGGCTTCCGCAACTCGCTTCGGCCGTACAAGTTCGTCCAGGCGGCGCGAGTGAAGGGCTCGGCCAAGACGATTCTCGCGACCGAACTCTCGGGCGTGCCTCGTGTTGTGAAGTCGACGTCACTCGTCGATGGGTCGACTGACGTCAGCGGCAGCCGGCGACCGGTGAGCGGCTTCGTGCCGACGGCTTTGCCTATCGATGAGCCGTATCGCACGCCGTACAACCGCGAGATTCCGCGAGCCGTCTTTACCGACCTTGCGAAAGACCCGGAGAAAAACGCCGGTGGCACGCCGATCACGCTGCTCGATTACGTCGGCCGCAACCACGGTCGCAAGAAGGTCAACGGCAAAGGCTACGACGCCCGCAATTCGAACTTCCTCTACCTCGACGGCCACGTCGAATTGAAGTCGGTGCTCGACACCGTCGGCGATGGCGCGAAGTTCGAATGGGGCGACCGTTTCTACACGCTCGAAAAGTAACTCAACCCTCAACAACTGAACTGAAGGAAGGGAAGACCACCATGAAAAAGTCTCTCACGCTCTCCGTGCGCGCCGCCTTGGCGCTAGCCGTCACACCGATCGTCGCTCACGCCGGAACCAGCACCGGCGACGCGGGCAGCCCCGGCCGCAACGACGGCCCGGGCTCGACCAAGAACGCCGCGCTCACCGTCAGCTACAGCGGGCAGGTCGCGCTCAAGCCGTTCAGCAACGGGCCCGGCTTCACGTTTCTCACGCCGGGCACATCGATCACCCTGAACAACGGTCCCGGCGGAACGCCCGTCACGTATACCGCGACAAACACGGGTTCGACCGCCGTTCAACTCGCCTCGCCCAACTTCACGCTGCCCGATGTCGGCACGGATTACTCGTCCGGCGTGCCGAACGTGCAGCGTCACGCAGCCCTGCGAATCGAGTGGCACGAACAAGGCTCGGCCGAGGGGTTGATCGACGTCATCAATGACCAGGTCGGCTACGTGGGCGGAATCGCGGGCACACCACTGTCGAACGTCGGCTCGCGCGGGCCGAGTGTGGCGAACCCGACGTGGGTGAACACGAACCAGTTCACGGCCGGCACGACGCTGAATGGCTTCACGCTGGCCGCGGGTAACTTTGGCAACACCTACGACAGCACAGTGTACGACCGCGCGACCGGCCGCAACCTCCAGGGCGGGCAAGACCGTGTGCAGTTCTCACAGGGTGAGTACAAGACCGAAAGCTTTTCCCGCGCGGGCACAGCCAGTCCATTTCGTTCGCTTGGCCAGGCCGGCTACGGGCAGGGTAATCCGGCGCTTTCGAATGGCCCGACGCTGAACGGCCTCGGCACGGCTGCGCGCGGCAGACGTATCGACCGGAAACCGTCGTCAATCTATCGACGGACAAGATCGATCCGCAGTCAACGACGAATGCGACTTACTCGCCAGGTCCGTGGAACACAGCCGGCGCGAACAACATCGACAGCCGGCAGTTCGCGGTGACGGCGGTCACGTTCAGCGCTAATCCGGGCACGGGGCTGACGCGCATCAACGAAGCCGACGCCCGCTGGCTCCAGGCGCAGGGGCGACTCTCGAACGGCGCCGAGTTCGCCACCAGCACGCGCTCGGCCGACACCGGCCAGCGCATTGTGGCGGCACTCAACACGGGTCTCGATCCGAGTTGGAGCGTCGGCGAGAACGACGACGGCAACACGACGACCAACGCCGCAAATCAACGCAACGTCGGACCCGGCTTCCGACTCTCGGGCAAGACGTCCGGCTCGGAGGCGCGCAACGCCATTGCGCAGTCACGCCTTGGCTTTGGTGCCTTGTCACTGGCCGAAACCCGAGCGGCCGCCAGTGGCGCGCCGATCCGGGCGCTCGATGTCGCGTTCGGATATGAAGCCGATCCGACGTCCGGCGGTTCGGTCGACGCATCGAAGTTCATTCGCGTCAACTTCGATTCGATCGCGAACTTCACCGTCAAGACGGTGTTGATCTCGCACTACAACACGATTAAGAAGCCGCGTCCCGACCTGCTGGCGGCCTATCAGGCGGCCAATCCCGGTGCGACGGCTGAGCAGATTCAGACGTGGTGGAATAACCTCAGCAGTGACGAAACGCAGGGCGGCACCGGCATCAAAGGCGACACCACCGGCGCAGCCCGCGCAGTGATCAACAACGTCGGTGCCAGCATCGGCACGGCAGCAGCCGGCCTGAACGCCAGCACCATTGCCAACCCGGCGGATGGTTTGTTCATCAACGGCTTCCTCATTCCGCAACTTCTGAACTACAAGCGCGAGTACGACGGCGGGCCGCTGACGTCGACCGCACTGAATGCACAGCAACTCGCGCTCCAGCAGGACGTGAAGTCGAATTACGGTCAATTCTTCACGCCGGACGGGACGTCGGGTTCGAACTCGCAAACGATCGGCGGCGTCGGCACGAAGTACGGTGCGCTCGGCACGAGCACGGCTTTCCTGGGCGACATTCTCATCAGCGCGAAGGACGTCTCGGGAAACGCCGTCGCGAACGGTGTTCTCGCACCGAAGGGGAACTATCTCTTTGGCAACTTCAACCAGGACGGTAAGCGAGACTTCAAGTCGGTGAAGGAATCGGTAAACGCAGCCCTGTCGCTGCACGCGGCCGAACGCTTGGCGCTACCCGCCAACGTGACGGGCACGCCGGATAACAGCGCCTTCCGCGGCGTGACGAACAGCACGGCGATCGGGTCGCTCAGCGGGACTACCGCCTGGTCCGGCACCGCCGGCACGAAAGGCGACCTGATCGTGCTCGGCGATTTCAACACCGACGGCGCGTTCGACGGGAAGGACGTGTATCTTCTGGCTCGTGGGGCTTCGCTATCGGATAACGCGTCGACCGATCAATTGACCACGGCGTCCGGCGCCACGTTTGCAGATCAGATGCGCAATCCGAATGCCCGGCTCAACAAAAACGCTGCGCTCGACTACGCCCAAGCCGCGACCGCAAACACGGCCGACGTGGATCAGGCGTTCCTGCGCCAGACGGCCCGAGCCACGCTGACCGGCACGTCGCTGCCTGTCGGTGCGACGCAGATCAGCACGAGCGGCAGTGTCATCACCTACACCTTCGATCCGGCCGGCGCGAACGCATTCAATAAACTGGACGTGAATCGTGACGGACGGGTGACCCGCGATGACGCTGCGATTGTCGACTACTTCGTCGGGCAGACCTATCACGACTTCGAGCAGTCGGCACTGGCGGTGGTGCGGACGGACATCAATCCGGGCGGGACGCCGTTCGCGAACGGTATCGCGCCGCTGGATGCGACCGACGCTGCGAACGCTGTGATTCCGCGCCGGCAGATCGGGTTGGTCGATGTGGAACTGACCGACAATGCTGTGATCACGTCGATCGGCAACGCTTCGGCAAGCGACTTGAACCTGATCGCGTCGTCGCTCATTAGCGGTGGCAAGTTGCTTACGGGAGACGCGAACTTCGACGGCACGGTTAACTTCACCGACCTGTTGGTACTGGCGGCGAACTACGGCAAGACCGATGCGTCGCTCGGCGGCGGGACGGCTGGCTTCACGGCGAAGTGGTCGACGGCCGACGGCAACTTCGACGGCACGGTCAACTTCGGCGACCTGCTGAACCTTGCCGCCAACTACAACGGCAGCGTGTCGGGCAGCTTCGCAGGCGATTGGGCGCTCGCGCAGTCGCTTGTGCCTGAACCCGCGAGCCTGGGGATGCTGTTCATCGCGGGTGTCACGGCGTTGCGTCGCCGCCGTCGCGATTGAACGGGAACGACAGATGATTCGTGCAAGCGAAAGGCCCGCGTATCGCGCGATACGCGGGCCTTTCCGTTTGTCACTTCACATGTGCGCGATCACGTCGCATCGCTGGCGGTCGCGACGGCCGGCGTGTCGGTGCCGGATGTCGCCGGCGTGGTCGTCGCCGTGGCGTCGAAGGTCAGGTGCTGGGTAGCACCCGCTTCGTCCGCCTTGATGCCGACCTTGATGTGGTTCTTGCCCTGGAAGTTGCCACGCAGCAGTTCTTCCGAGAGCGGGTCTTCAACGTACTGCTCGATCGCGCGACGCAATGGACGTGCGCCGAAGTCGTTGTTGGTTCCCTTCTCGATGAGGAACTTGCGAGCCTCTTCGGACAGTTCCACGGTCAGGCCGTGCTCGGTCAGGCGCTTGATGACCTTGTTCAGTTCGAGGTCCACGATCTTGGCCAGGTGCTCGCCGGTGAGCGGGCGGAAGATGATGATGTCGTCGAGTCGGCCGATGAACTCCGGACGGAAGTTCCGCTCGACCTCCTTCATGACGATGTCCTTGATCTTCTCGTAGCTCTGATCGTCGGCACTCTGCTTCGAGCCGCGGCCCTGCAAACCGAACTGCGGGGCGCCGCCCTTGATGAGTTCGGCGCCGACGTTGCCGGTCATGATCAGCACGACGTTCCGGAAGTCGACCTTGCGGCCGAACGAGTCGGTCAGGTGACCTTCTTCCATGATCTGAAGGAGGATGTTGAAGACCTCGTAGTGGGCCTTCTCGATTTCATCCAGCAGAACCACGGAGTACGGACGCCGACGGATCTTCTCCGTGAGCTGGCCGCCTTCCTCGTAACCGACGTAGCCGGGGGGCGCGCCGATCAGTCGGGAGACGTTGTGCTTCTCGGAGTATTCCGACATGTCGATCTGGACGAGCGCGTCGGCGTCGCCAAACAAGAACTCGGCCAGCGCCTTGCTGAGCAGCGTTTTGCCGACGCCCGACGGCCCGAGGAAGAGGAACTTGCCAAGCGGCCGCTTCGGATCGCGGAGACCCGCACGTGCACGCCGAATCGCCTTGGCGATGGCCTTGATGGCCTCGTCCTGGCTGATGACGCGCTTGTGCAGCTCGTTTTCCAGTTCGAGCAGTCGAGCGGTTTCTTCCTTCTCCAGACGAGTCAGCGGCACGCCGGTCATCTTGCTGACGACCTCGGCGATCACTTCTTCGTCCACCACGCCGTCGACTTCCTTCGAGCGGTCGCGCCACTGGCGCTGCAGCTCTTCCTTCTTGGCGCGGAGCTGTTCGGCCTGATCGCGCAGGCGGGCGGCTTCCTCGTACTCGGCGTTTTTGACCGCCTCGTCCTTGGAAATGCTCAGCCGCTCGATCTGCTCTTCAAGCTCGGCCAGGTTCGGCGGCTTGGTCATGCTGCGCAGCCGCACGCGGGCTCCGGCTTCGTCCAGCACGTCGATCGCCTTGTCCGGCAGGAACCGGGCGGTGATATAACGATCCGACAGTTCGACCGCGGCCTTGACCGCGTCGTCGGTGATCTGCACGCGGTGGTGCGCCTCGTACCGATCGCGCAGACCCTTCAGGATTTCGACCGCGTCGGTCTTGCTCGGCGGGTCGACCTGGATGGACTGGAATCGGCGAGCGAGGGCCGCGTCCTTCTCGATGTACTTGCGGTATTCGTCGAAGGTCGTGGCGCCGATGCACTGGATTTCGCCGCGCGAGAGGGCAGGCTTGAGCACGTTTGACGCATCGATCGCGCCTTCCGCACCGCCGGCCCCGACGAGCGTGTGCAGTTCGTCGATGAACAGGATGATGTTCTTCGCACGCCGCACTTCGTTCATGACGGCCTT
Source organism: Tepidisphaeraceae bacterium (assembly GCA_047600945.1). GTDB lineage: Bacteria > Planctomycetota > Phycisphaerae > Tepidisphaerales > Tepidisphaeraceae > JASGKC01. The sequence continues at coordinate 2,759,973 of JASGKC010000001.1, forward strand.
GATGCGCTCTTCGAACTGGCCGCGATACTTCGTGCCAGCGACCATCATCGCGAGGTCGAGGACGACGACGCGACGGTCGGACAGGATTTCGGGGACGGAGTTCGAGACGATGAGCTGTGCCAGCCCTTCGACGATGGCGGTCTTGCCGACGCCCGCTTCGCCGAGCAGGACCGGGTTGTTCTTTTGGCGACGGCAGAGGATCTGCACGACGCGTTCGATTTCGTTCTTGCGGCCGATGACGGGGTCGAGCTGGCCTTCTTTGGCCAGTTCGGTGAGGTCGCGGCCGAAGCTGTCGAGGGCAGGCGTCTTGGACTTCTTCTGCGACGCCTTGCCGCCCGAGGAGCCGCCGCCCGAGCCGCCCGACGGGCTCTCGGTGGCACTGTTGCCCCCGGACGCTTCTTCGCTCTCGGCGCCGGCACCGAGCAAGTTCAGCACTTCCTCGCGAACCTCTTCCAGCTTCAGGCCGAGGTTCATGAGCACTTGGGCGGCGACGCCGTCGTGCTCACGCAGCAGGCCCAGCAGCAGGTGTTCGGTGCCGACGTAGTTGTGGTTGAGGTTGCGGGCCTCTTCGATGGCGTATTCGATGACCTTCTTGGCACGAGGGGTCTGGGGCAGCTTGCCCATCGTGACCATCTCGGGGCCACTTTTGACGAGTTTTTCGACTTCAAGACGGACCTTGCGGAGATCGACGTCGAGGTTCTTCAGCACGTTCGCGCCGACGCCCGAACCTTCCTTGACGAGGCCGAGCAGGATGTGCTCGGTCCCGATGTATTCGTGGTTGAAGCGCTGGGCTTCCTGGTTGGCCAGCGCCATGACTTTTCGTGCTCGATCCGTGAAACGTTCAAACATGGCTTTCTTCTCCTGGTTGCCGTTTTGTCAGGCCAGTCAATCGGGCAGGCTCGAAGCGCGGGGTGGGGGCCGAAAAAACACGGGGTGGAGTCGTGGATTTCCCGGCAGAACCAGCACGCGAGGCGGGCGCTGTCGTCGATTCTAGGACGCCCAGTGCCGCTTTCAAGGAACGACACAGGGTGGCCGGGATCGACGAATGAGCAACAGGCATCATCCATGTATCGGTAAGCAAGGGGCGTGCCTTGCGTAAGTGGTGGGTGCGCCGCACGTCCAGAAACTTTCCGGCCAACTGTGTAGCTGGCGAGCATGCTCGTAGGTCACTACTTGGACCGACTAGACACTTATGCGGTCTTTCTAACGCTTGTTCTGTCCGATTTGTTCATCCATGATGCGCCTTCGCGGCTCGATGTCGGCCGTGGCAACGGATGTCCTGAGGAGCGAACGTACATGAAAGAGTTCTTCAACCTGCTGCTCAACCTGTTGCTGCACGTCGGCGACGATGGCGCGTGGCGGGCGATGATCGACCACATCGGTGCGACCAGCCTGTATGTCCTCATGTTCGCGATCATCTTTGTCGAAACCGGCATCGTCATCGCGCCGTTCCTGCCGGGCGATTCGCTCCTGTTCGCGCTCGGTGCCTTGGGCACGCAGAACATCGGCATCAACTGGCAATTGGCCGCCGGACTGCTGATCGTGGCAGCGTTCTTGGGGGACAACACCAATTACTGGATCGGCCGCAAGCTCGGACCGTCGATTTTCAGTAAAGAAGTCGACGCTGTATCTCACGGCGCCAAGCCGCCGCTGATGGCCCGGCTGCTGAACAAGAAGCACTTGGCCCAGACCGAAGCCTTTTTCCAAAGGCATGGCGGCAAGGCGGTCATCCTCGGGCGATTCGTCGTGGTCGTTCGCACCTGCATGCCGTTCGTCGCCGGCATGGGCCGGATGAACTACGCGAAGTTCCTCACGTACAGTGCAATCGGCGCGATCTCCTGGATCGGCGTGTGCGTCGGTGCGGGCGTCCTGTTCGGTCAAACGCCGTTCGTGAAGAAGCATTTTGAGCTGGTGATCATCCTGATCGTCGCGGTCACGGTTGTGCCGGCCGGCCTGAAGATCCTGATGCACCTGATCCAGGCGCGGGCGGAAAAGAAGCGGGCGTTAGCGTTGACGAAGGAAGTCGAAACGACGTCGACCTCGGCGCATTGACCAAGCACAGCCACGAGTTTGCTCGCCGTGGTTATCAGGTCCTCCTTCGGCCCTATCGGGAACGTCCCCGTCTTGAAACTCCTTTCGAGCGACTCGACACTCAGACGCTGAATGCACGTGGGCTCCGACATCGATCAGACCAAGTTCGCCGCGGCCGCGCCGCTCGACGATGCCAAGGCCGACGCGCCGCCGCAGCGGTCGATCTTCGTCGAACTGATCCTGACTGGTGGGCCGATCTTCGCACAGATGGCGGGCTACACCGCCATGATGTTCGTCGACACGTTCATGCTGTCATACATCGGCGACAACGAAGCCACCGCCGCGGGGGCGGCCGGCGCGGTCAGTTTCGTGCCCATGTGCTTCGGCATGGGCGTGCTGATGCTCGTCAACACCCTGGTCAGTCAGGCGTACGGCCGACGCGAATTTCGCCTGTGTGGCCAGTTCCTCTGGCAGGGACTTTGGTTCGGTATTGCATATGCGCTGGCGTTGATGCCCACACTGCTCTTTGCAGATCCGATCTTTCGGGCGATGGGGCACCCGGCCGACCTCGTGCCGCTGGAGGTCGACTTCTACCGAATCGTCATCGCCGGCGCGATCGTTAAGATGATCGGGACGACCACCACGCAATTCCTGATCGGCGTGAACCGCACGGGGCTGGTCGCCATCGCGGCGATCTGCGGCGTGACCCTGAACCTCTTCGGCAACTACGCCCTCGTGCTCGGCCACTGGGGTTTCCCGCGCATGGGCGTGACCGGCTCCGCCATCTCCACCGTCACGTCGACCGTCCTCGAACTGCTCATCACCGGTTTCGTCATCTTCGGGCCGAAGATGCGGCAACTCTACCACACGCTCGATTGGCGCTTTCGATCGAGCGAGATGTCCGGCCTGCTCCGCCTCGGCGTGCCGACCGGCGCGGCCATGGTGGGCGAGGTCGGTGCCTGGACCGCGTTTAACGTCTGGGTGATGGTCCAACTGGGTGAGACGACGCTCAAGAGCAACAACTACGCCTTCCGCTACATGCTGGTGAGCTTCATGCCCGCGATGGGCTTCGGCGCGGCGGTGACGACGTTGGTAGGGCGATACATCGGCCGGAAGCGGCTGGACCTCGCGGCGAAGGTGACGCACGTCGGCTTCGTGATGGCCGGCACGTACATGCTGCTGTGCGGCCTGATCCAGTATTTCTTCGGCCGCGAACTGATGGCCGTCTTCACACACGAGAAGCATATCCAGGACATTGGCGTGCATATCCTGGTGTTCATGGGCGTCTATCAGATCCTCGACGCCACCTACGTCGTCTACAACGGCGGCCTGCGCGGCGCGGGCGATACCCGCGTTCCCGCAATCGTGATGATCGCGCTGAACTGGGTGCTGGTGGTCGCGGGCAGCTTCGCCGTCGCGCGGTACGCACCGTCCTGGGGTGCGAGCGGGCCGTACAGCGTGCTCTGTTTGTACGGCGTGCTGCTCGGCGTGTTCATGTACCTGCGGTTCATGTTCGGCCCGTGGCGCAAGATCGACCTGAGCAAGATCGACGAAGGCCACAGCCGGCCCGTGCTGGCGACCGGAGTGTGAGAAAGAAAGTCGCGTGTTGATGGCGGAAGGTGGAACGTCGGAATACTCGACGCTCTTCACTTCTTCGGTTCCGCATTCACTGTCGTGTGCTCGCGCGCCTTCTCGGCTAGCTTCAACTCATCTGATTCCAACGGCTGATCGCGTCGCGTCCCCGCGTACACCGCCCAGCCTTCCAGGCCGCGCACGTAGAAACTCGACCGTAGCGAATAGAGTCCGCCCTCGACTTCAAACCGCAGCGCTTCGATCGACGGGTCCCACCGCTTGCCGAGCAGGTTGGCTTCGCCGGTGTTCTTCTTCATCTCGTTGAGGAACCCGTACTGGAGCGCCAATTCATGACCGACCGGCAGCGGCAGTTTGAAGAAGATGATGCCGTATGCGGTTCGGCCGGTCGGGCTGATCCAGACCAGATGCCGGAAGCGATCGTCGCCGGTTTCCTTGTCAAGGCTCCAGCCGAGGGGCGGCGCGGGGAAAGCGCTCGGCGCTGCGAAGAACGACGGATTTCGCAGGCCACTATCGGCCGGCATCGTGGCCGGCGGCGTGACGATCGTGCGCTTCGGCTTGCTCGCGCAGCCGGCCACGACCGAGACGGACACGACCAGCGTCGTCCATGACCAGTTTCGAATTCGCCCTCGCAACATCGATCTCCAGACTCGTCCGCCGCCCACTCCGCTCATCCGCGATCATACGCCGCCCAAGCGGCGAAGTTCGACGGCTCGGTCAGAAACGGGCCGCAGAGCGTACGGAAACCTGCTTTCCACGCAATGCGTCGCGATTGGACTCCTCCACTGCAATCGCACGTCTGCACCGGGCATTGGGATTTCCATGACGCATCGGCTACGCTTGACGATTCTTGTTTCGACCCTTGGGAATTGTCTCCACGTGAGATCGCGACGATGTCCATGACTTCCGATCAGATTCGCCAGAGCTACATCGACTTCTTCGTTCAAAAGCACGGCCACACCGCCGTGCCGAGCAGTTCGGTCGTGCCGCACGACGACCCGACGTTGCTGTTCACCAACGCGGGCATGAACCAGTTCAAGCCCTACTTCCTTGGCACGCAGAAGCCTCCCTACACGCGCGCGGTTGACACGCAGAAGTGCATCCGCGCCGGCGGCAAGCACAACGACCTCGACGACGTCGGCCGCTCGCGCCGGCATCACACGTTCTTCGAGATGCTGGGCAACTGGTCGTTCGGCGACTACTTCAAGGAAGGCGCCATCAAGATGGCGTGGGAGCTTCTCACGGTCGTGTGGAAGATGGACCCGACGCGCCTGCACGTCACCGTTCACGAGGGTGACGTCGTAGCGGGCATTCCGCGCGACGACGAAGCTGCGGACATCTGGCACAAAGTCGTCGGCGTGCCGCGCGACCACATTCACTACGGCATCACTAAGGACAACTTCTGGGAAATGGGCGACACCGGCCCGTGCGGCCCGTGCACCGAAATCTTCTACGACAGCACGCCCGACAAATCGGGCGGCCCGACCGTCCTTTCGGGCACCGACCCGCGAGTGATGGAGATCTGGAACAACGTCTTCATCCAATACAACCGCAACCCTGATCGCAGCCTGACGAAGCTGCCCGCCCAGCACGTCGACACCGGCATGGGCTTCGAGCGCATCTGCCAGGTGCTACAGGGCAAAACCGACAACTACGCCACCGACCTCTGGACGCCGATGCTTGGCAAGATCGCCGAACTGTCGGGCCAGACCTACGGAGGCCTGTTTCCCGCCAGCGACTTGGGCGACCGCTCGAACGAGTCGAAGGAACTGAAGCGTGACATCGCCTTCCGCGTGATCGCCGACCACGCCCGCATGGCCACGTTCGCCATCACCGACGGCGCGATGCCCGGCAACAAGGGGCGAGATGCGGTCGTGCGCAGCGTCATCCGCCGCGCGTTCCGTTTCGGCTACCAGGAGTTCGGCCTGCGCAAGCCGTTCCTGCACACGCTCGTCCACACGCTGGCCGAGACGATGGGCAACGTCTTCCCCGAACTACGCAAAGACCCGAAGCGCGTCGCGGGCATCATCGAGAGCGAAGAGAAGAGCTTCCTTGAAACAATCGAGCGCGGGCTCAGCCTATTCAATCGCGCGATCGAGGTGGCGCGATACCAATATGAGCCCGCGCGCATAACCCCTTACGACAGTCCTTCTCGCAATGTGAATGAAGAAGCGGAACATGCGCGGCGCTATCCGAAGGAAGCTTGGGCGTCGCCAGTCGTGTCCGACCGCGATGCGTTTGAACTCCACACGACCTACGGTTTTCCCGTCGATCTTCAGGAGCAAATGGCGCTCGAACGTGGTGTGCTGGTCGACCGTCGGGGGTACCAGTTTCTGTTCGAGAACTTCCAGAAGAAGTCCGGCGAGGGCCGAAAGAGTCACGTCGTCATCGCGGTCGATCTCACCAGCGTCGCCAAGACCGACGACAAGCCAAAGTACGCCGGCCTCGAATCGACCTGCAAGATCCTTGGTGTCGTCAAAGGCGCTGACGTACTCAAGTCTGGCAGTGTTACCTCCGGTGATGCGGAGGTTGCTCTCCTTCTCGACCGCACCAACTTCTACGGCGAGCAGGGCGGCCAGGTCGGCGACACCGGAACCATCACCACCGACACTGGCACGTTCACCGTCGAATCGACCGAACGCCGCGGCGACCACGTGCTGCACATCGGCACGGTCACGTCAGGCACCGTTTCGCCCGGCCAATCAGCGAAGCTGATCGTGGATGCGAAGCGCCAGTTCACGCAGAACAACCACACGACCACACACGTCACCAACTGGGCGCTGCGCGAAGTGCTCGGGGACGACGTGCAGCAGAAGGGCTCGCTGGTCGATCCGATGAAACTGCGCTTCGACTTCAGCCACGGCGCGAGCCTCACCGACGACCAGGCCAAGCGCGTCGAGGAACTCGTGAACGCGTCCATCGCGAAGGATCTGAAGGTCGACGCGAAGGAAGTCCCGCAGGAGCAGGCCCTGAAGATCAACGGCCTGCGGGCCGTGTTCGGCGAGAAGTATCCGCCGATGGTGCGCGTCGTCAGCATCGGCGCAACCGTCGACGAACTGCTGGCCAACCCCGGCAATCCGCAGTGGCGTCAGTTCAGCGTCGAGTTCTGCGGCGGCACGCACCTCCGTAGCATCGGCGAGGCCAAGTCGTTCGTGCTGGTGAGCGACGAACCCGTCAGCAAGGGCGTCCGCCGAATCGTCGGCCTCACCGGCGCGAATGCTGAAGCGTCGAAGAAGCTCGGTGCAGAATTGGACCGCGCGATTCAGGAAAGTGGCAGGGTCGATTCATCGACCCTGTCGTCAACGATCCAGTCAATCCAGAAACTCGCAGCGACCGAGGGCGTGCCCCTCCTCGCACGCCGCCGCGCGAACGCTGCGATCGCAGATTTGCAAGCGAAGCTCAAGGCCTACGAGAAGGAACAGAAGAAGGCGAGCAGCGCCGCGATCGATGTCGCCGCGACGGCGGCCGACCTGGTGTCGAAGTCGAGCGGCGGCCTGATCGTCGCGCGGATCGACAACCTCGACAACACGCAGATGCTCTCGCTGCTTGACAGCGTCCGCGCAAAAAGCACGACGCATGCGTTTCTGCTTGCCAGTGTCGCGGGCGAGAAGGTGCAGCTGCTCAGCGCCGTCAGCGACGACCTGATCAAGAAGGGCCTGAAGGCCGGCGACTGGATTCGCGACGTTGCCAAAGCCACCGGCGGCGGCGGCGGCGGCCGCCCGAACATGGCTCAGGCCGGCGGCAAGGACCCGGCCAAGACCGACGAGGCCCTCGCATTCGCCCGCGAAATCGCGGCAAAGTTCGTCGGCTGATGCCACCGAATCATGTCGAGTTCGGACCACGACTACGACTATCAACCCCGCGGCGCACGCGAGCGCCGCACCGACGCCGCGTTGAAGTACGGCCGTGGCAAGTCAAAGGCTGAGGAGCCCAAGAAGCCTCGCGCGCAGAAGTCCGACCGTCGTCGACAACTCGAACGCGGCCTGAACGGTGACACTGCCGGTGGAGCTTGGTCGCGCGTGATTGGCTATGCGATTCGAGCTTCTGACGGGGCGGCCCGACGGGTCGCGCGTGAGATGCTCTACGCGCTCGATCACGCGAACGCGTTGCTCGTCGAGGATCCGCTTGCGGCCGCCGGTGTCGTGCGACTGGCCCGGCATCGCGCGAATTTCGTGCGGGAGCCTAGGCGTTTCGCTGCCACGGGAACCACTGCCGACGAACAGTTGCGTCGTCTGGCCGGCCACCTGTTTGAGCAGTGGTCCGTGCCGCACTGGATGGATGACGCGTGGCGGCACGATGACGATGCGCGTCACGCGTGGTTCATCCACGTCGGCGCCGGGAAGAACCTGTCGACCGCGCCGCAGTTGCCGTATCCGTTCACCAAGAGGATGGCTCACTTCGCGATCAACGCGCCGCGGGGACTGCATCACCTGCAGGCGTTGCGCTGGGGCCAGTTGCGCGGGCTCGATGTTCCCGAAGAACTCGCCGACGAAGTGGTTCATACGCGGCTCGCTGGCACGCTGCCGGACGAGCCGTTCTGGAAGTCGGTGGTTTCGTGGTTCGCGGTCCATCCGGAAGTGATCGGCCACGCGAACGTGATCATCGACTACGTCTTCGCTCAGCGCATTGGCGACTTCGCGCAGGCAATCCGAGCCGACTTCAGCATGCGCGGCCGCGTGCCGGACCGTTTGCTGGCCGACGCTCGTGACTGGCATCGCGCGCTGAACCGCCAGCGTTCCCGGGCGTCGAAGTATGACTACTGGTTCACTTGCGGCATCGACGGCTTCCAACCCACGCTTCCGCCGGATGCGGTTCCGGTGCCTGATGAACTGCCCTCCTGGAGGATTGTCGAACTGCTGACGACCGAGGAACTCGAAAGCGAAGGCGAGTCGCTGCATCACTGCGTCGCGACCTACGCCTATCGAGCCGCGGCCGGTGAAAGCGCGATTTACTCGCTTCGGCGAAACGTTGCCGGGCAGTTGAAATCGAGCGTGACGATCGAAGTCTGGCCCGCGCAGCGAGCGATCGTGCAGGCGCGCGGCCTCCAAAACGCGTTTCCAAACAGTGACGATCGCAAGCTGATCGAGACCTGGGCAGAGCAACGCGGGTTAAGCATCGGCGCGTTCGTCTTCGGTGTGAACTGGCCAATGCCGCGCCGACACCCGCGCGCCGCGGCGAGACGGTAACGCAACCCCCGCGGCAACATCCGCCGATTCGAGGGTGTCGGATTGGATTATACCCCTTGGCGCTGTGTGATCACTGCTCCAGTCCACGTCGCGAGCGAGGATCACACGATCGTCTGCTCGCAGTTCAGCACGAGATCGGCCGCATCCTTGCGGACCTTGTCGGCCGCGCCGGCGCCGCCGTCGCCGAACTCAGCGACTGTCGTGGAGTCCTTGAGGTCGATGGTATCGTCGCCTGCTTCGCCGAAGAGTTGGTCGACGCCGGTCCCGCCGACAAGGCTGTCGTTGCCGTTGCCGCCCATCAGGTTGTCGTCGCCGTCACCGCCAAGCAGCGAGTCGTTACCGTCCTGGCCGAGCAGGTAATCGCCGCCGCCGCGACCGTCGAGGTTGTTCGCGCTGGCGTCGCCGACCATGACGTCGCTGGCGCTGCCGCCGATGACGTTTTCGGTCTGCACGTTGTCCTTTTCACCGAATCCCCCATCGTTGCCGAACGTGTCTAGGAAGACGTAAAGCGCGGCGGTGCGTGTGGAGTAGTCGGCCGTATCGACCCCGCCCGCGCCGGCCATCTTGTCGGAGCCGTTGCCGCCGTCGAGCAGGTCGTTCGCGCCGCCACCGGTGAGATTGTCGTTGCCGTCGCCGCCCTTGAGCGTGCTCGGCTTGGTGACAGCGGAGTTGATGGTCACGTTATCGTTGCCGCCACGGGCATCGACGAGAATGCCTGCCGTCACCGCGCTGGCGGCGAAGGTCTTGCTGAGCGAGCCGACAGTGGCGATCAGGTTCGTGCCGGACGGATTCACGGTGATGTTGTCTGCGTTGTCGGAGCCGTTGATTGTGAGCTTGCCAGCGATGAGGTCGATCGATCCGGTCTGGACGGCCTGCGAGAACTTCACGTTGTCGATGCCGATGTTTGCGCCGCCGCCCGCTGGCACGGTGGTTGTTGCGTCGATCACGATCTTTAGCGACTGGCCCTGCAAGGGTGTCGCGAAGTTCACGGTGCTGTGGCGAGCGCCGGTGAGATCGCCTTCCACCTTGTAGTTCAGCGCTTCGTAGGCCTTCGTTGCGCCGTTGAAGACTTGCACTGATTTGACGGTGTAGTCGGTGTTCGACCAGCCGCCCAGGTCGAAACTGTGGAGCTTGACCTGGTAGCCGGCGTCGGCGTTGAGAGTGATTTCGATCTTGCCCGACGTGCCGTAGACGATGTTCACCAGGTCGCCGTACGCGGTTGGCCATCCCGCGACGAGCGGCGTCGTGCCGCTGACGGGACCGAACGCCGCAGTGACGTTCGGCGTGAAGCCGAGGTCGGACTTGTAGGTGTATTTCGTGTTGGCGATCGGGCTGGTGACGGTGGTCGCATTGACGCGATCGCCGTAGTTGGAGGTCGCCGCGAGATCGGGTTGTGTGAGTGACGCGCCGGTTGTCGATGTGCCGACAAGGCGATCGAACGTCAGTACGGTAAGCAGCCGACGGCCCTCCAGGCTTTCGACGGCACGCGTACGGAGAAGACGGCGGCGTGCGAACGACTGACGCATGGCATCCTCCAAGGCGATGAGATGTGTACCTGCTTCGACGGCCCATTCCCGAGCGGGCGGACCGTCAGTCCCAGCTGAGCTTCCTAGGGTACGCAGAGCAGCCAACCGCACGCAACGTGATTTGCCAGTTTCTGCGGAGAAACTTCGCGGTAGATTGGTCCATCATGTATCGCACTAGTCGCCGCGCACTGCTTCGCAGTTCATCGTTCGCGCTGCTCGCGTCATCGCTTTGGCCGGGACGGCTGTTCGCTCAACAGGCAAACGCGAAGACCCTTCAGTTCGTAATCGTGAACGATCTGCATTACATTGATGACGCCTGCGGCGCGTACTTCGCCAAGCTTGCGGCGCACATCAAGGCGCTTCCCGACGTGACGCTCGTCGGCGTGTTTCTGGCCGGTGACTTGGCCGATCACGGTAAGGCGGAGGAGTACGCCGGGTTGAAGTCCGCGCTGGCCGGTATCGGCCTGCCGTTGTGGGCCGTGCCGGGTAATCACGACTTCGTGAGTACGACCAGTTGCGAGCATTACGATGCAGTGTTCCCGCGTTCCCACAACCGCGTGATGCAGCAGGAGGGCTACCAGATTCTTCTGCTCGACACGACGCAGAACACGCAGTGGAAAGGCACCAAAATCGCAGCCGATACGCTCGCGTTCGTCGAAGATAGGTCGCTGGAGAAGGGCAAGCCGACGATCCTGATCACGCACTTCCCGTTCAATCCGAAGGTCGAGAGCACGCCGACGAACGCTGAAGCACTGCTCGACCGCCTCAAGGAGCACAACCTGATCGGCGTGTTCGGCGGCCATTATCACGGCTACACGACGTGCGACCGCGGCGCGTACTCGTGCGTCACCAATCGCTGTTGCTCGCTCAAACGCAACAACCACGACGGCACAAAGGAGAAGGGCTATTTCGTCTGCACAGCCGCCGAGGGGAAGGTGACGGCAAAGTTTGTCGAGTTCACCGGCTGAGCAATCACATCCGCTGTCGGCCCGCGATAGCGTCGGCCAACACGTTCTTGTTCGCGTATTCGATCTGCGTGCCCGCCGCCAGCCCGCGGGCCAGGCGTGTAACGGTCACGTGCGGGAACTTCTGTTTCACGAGGTCTTGGATGTGGACGGCTGTCAGGTCGCCATCCATGTTGGGGTTGGTGCCCAGGATGATCTCGCTAATCGTGCCGTCGGCCAGCCGCTGTTCAAGCCCGGCGATCGTCAGGTCTTCCGGGTTCTGATCGTCCAGCGGCGCGATGCGCCCGAGCAGCACGTGATACACGCCCTTGTAGAGTCCGGCCGCTTCCAGCGCGAGAAGATCTTTGGGCTGCTCGACTACGCACACCAGCGTGTGATCTCGGGACGGATCGGTGCAGATGTTGCAGGGGTCGGCCTCGGTAAGGTTGTAACATACGCTGCAATGCTTGATGCGCGTCTTCACGTCGCGAATCGCCTCGGCCAAGCGCATGGCTTCCGGCGTCGATTGTTTCAGCAGATGAAACGCAATCCGTTCCGCGCTGCGTGAACCGATACCGGGCAGGCTCGCCAGCAAGTTCATCAGGTTCTGAATGCTCTGCGTGTAGTTGGCCATGGACATTGAATTGTAGGTCAGACGAGCGCGAAAGTCGCGCGGAGGATCAGGCTGTGGATTGATTCACGCGTGTCACTACAGGTGATGCTGCGCGAATTGCGACGCAGAACTCACCCCTCGCACCTCGCCACGCTCGGCAGCAGGCAGGCGTTGTCGTTACAGGCCTGGAAACTCAGGCTCAGATCGATCTTTCCGTCGGGCAGGTCTTCGGAAAAACGCACGGCGATGTCGATCGATCCGTCGTAGCCGCGCACGGGTGGACCGAACGCGAGGTGTAATTCGCGCGCCGGCGGATAATCGATGAACTCGACGCGCTCAGCCCATTCGGCCGCCACACGCAGGCGGGTTGGTGTAAGGCCGAGCGCAACATCCGTGTTCGTGTCATACAGGTGATAGCCCGGCGAGATCTCGACGCAGATGTCGACCCGGCGCTTGCCGATACGTCGACACGAGAGCGTGACAATGTCCTCAGCTGGGGGTTCGTCGGGACTGGTCCAGCCGATGCCGGCGACGTCGCCGCTGACGGACCACGCGTCACCTTGCTCGCGCAGCAGCAGGGTGGCTTCAAGCATCGCGCTCATCGATTCGGAGTGCCGACGTAACGTGCCGCCGAACGCTTCGATGATCGCTCGTGCCGCGTCGAGCCGACCCGCGCGCATCAGCGCGAGGGCGGCCGTGGCATTGCCGGCGGGCAGGGGGCTGTCGCTCGAGAGCTTCTGACGGACAATCAGGTCGCTGGCGGTGGTGTGCGTGAAGAACAGGCCCGCGCTGGAATCATCCGTCGTCGACGGGCCGAAGCGGATCAGCATCGCGTCGAGAATCTTGTCCGCCTGCGTCTTCCAGCGGCGATCGCTCGTGCCGATCGCAAGTTCCTGAAGTGCAACGGCAAGCTCGGCGTAGTCGTCAAGAAAGCCGTGATGCTGAACACTGTCTTCGTGCGAGGTGCGGTAGAGCAGGCCGTCCGGCTTCCAGTGCGTCGCGAGCAGATAATCCGCGGTCCGGATGGCGGCGTCGCGGTAGCGCGGCTCGTTTAACTCGGTACCGCATGCCGCGAGTGCTTGGATCATCATCGCGTTCCAACTGGTGATGACCTTGTCGTCCAGCCGAGGCTGATCGCGCTGCCCACGAGCCTTGAGCAGCTTGGCTCGCATGTCCACGATCGCAGGCTCGTCGACTCGCGCCGGACCGTCGGGAAGATAAAGCACGTTCGTGTCGGGCGTGCCATCGGAGTGGTGCGGGTCGGCGAAGTTGAATCCGCGATCAAGGCCGTACACGGCATTGAACGTGTCGGCATCGTCGCCGAGGACGGCGCGGATCTGATCCGGCGTCCAGAGGTAGTTCTGGCCTTCGCGGGCGTTCACCTCGGCGTCTAGGCCGGTGAAGAATGCGCCGTCGGCCGAGGTCAGCTCGCGCAGGACAAACTCGCAGATGCCGCGGGCGACGCTCGCGAAGCGCGGCTCGCCGAGGACGCGCGAGGCACGGGCGTAGACCGGCGCAAGCATCGCTTGGTCGTAGAGCATGATCTCGAAGTGCGGCACCAGCCAGCGGGCGTCGGTGCTGTAGCGGTGGAAGCCGCCGCCAAGATGGTCGCGTATGCCACCGTTGGCCATCGCATCTAGCGTGCGACGGAGCATGTCGGTGACGAGCTTCCGATGCGCATTGTCGGTCGGCTTCGATTCGATCCAGGTCAACAGCAGGCGCAGCAGGGTTTGGCGAGGGAACTTCGGCGCCTGGCCGAAGCCGCCGTAGCGTGGCTCGTAGTCGTCGCACGAGCGGAGAACAAGTGCGTCCAATTCGGCGGCGTCCGGCAGTGGCGCAGGCGGGTCGGCGATCGTCGCGAACTGCTGAAGCACGCCGGCCAGTTCGTCGGCGCTGCGCAGCACTTCGTCGCGCCGGTTCGCCCATGCGTCGGCCAGCGCATCCAGCAACTGCGGGAAACCGGGGCGGCCGTGCATGTTGGTCGGCGGGAAGTAGGTGCCGCCGTAGAACGGCTTGAGGTCGGGCGTCAGCCAAACACTCATCGGCCAGCCGCCTTGGCGCGCGATGATCTGGACGGCCGTCATGTAAAGCTGATCGATGTCGGCGCGTTCTTCGCGGTCGACCTTGATGTTGATGAAGTGACGGTTCATCAGCTCGGCGATCGCTTCATTCTCGAAGCACTCGCGTTCCATGACGTGGCACCAGTAGCACGTGCTGTAGCCGACGCTGAGGAAAATCGCCTTGCCCTGCGTGCGTGCTAGCTCTAGCGCTTCCGGCCCCCACGGGTGCCAGTCGACCGGGTTGTGCGCATGCTGTAACAAGTACGGGCTGGTCTGCGAGGCCAGACGATTCGTGTGGCGAGCCATTGCTGTGATTCTAGGGAGCACGATCACGCGAAGCGCACCCCTTGCTGTCAATGCGGTCGATCGCGACGATGCGATTATGCGCGTCACAGTCCTCTACGGCGGCCCGAGCAGCGAGCGTGAGATCAGCCTGGTAAGCGGCAAGGCCGTCGCAAGCGGCCTGCGCGAGGCAGGGCACGAGGTGTTCGAATCCGATGTTTCGCCCGAAAACCTGAGCGGACTCGATCACCCGTGCGACGTCGTTTTCCCTGTTCTTCATGGTGTTTTTGGCGAAGACGGCACGCTACAGGCGATCCTTGAAAGCCGCGGCTTGAAGTTCGTTGGCTCCGGCTCGGCTTCGTCGCGCATCGCGATGGACAAGGTGGCCACCAAACGGCACTGGCTGAAGCACGGCATCCCGACGCCGGCATTTCACGTTGCGACGCGTGCGGACCCGACGCTCGGGCCTGTCATCGGTGCGTGCGTCGTCAAGAGCATTCGTGGCGGAAGCAGCATTGGCGTGTTCGTCTGTCCGAACGGCCCCGATGAAGCCTTGCCGCACTTGCGCGAGATCGTGAACGCTGAAGGCGAGGCACTCGTCGAACAGTTCATCACTGGAACCGAAGTGACGATCGGCATTCTGGAGGAACGCGCGCTGCCTCCGATCCGCATCAGTTACGAGAACGGCTTCTTCGACTTCAAAGCGAAGTACGGCTCGAACGGCGCGAAGCATGACTTTGAAACGGGCCTCGACGCGAAACTGATCGCGCGAATTCAGAAGACCGTCGAGAAGGGCCATGCGGTTATCGGCTGTCGCGATCTCTCGAGGACGGATGTGATGGTCGATCAGGCGACACAGGCGTTCTATCTCCTCGAGATCAACACATTGCCCGGTTTCACCCCCCGCAGCCTGCTGCCGGAAGCGGCCGCCCGGACCGGCGTACCCTTTGCGGCGCTGGTGGATCGGCTCGCTCGGCGCACCGCGGCGCGATCCTGAGGTCCGCTAACATTCGTAGTCCGTCGTTCCAGTGCTGGGACCGCGACCACGAAAGTTTTCTGTGACTTAAGTGAGGCGGAGCACTCTCCGAAGTAGTGAGAGTGAGGTCTGCGATGCGCGCGGTTTGCGTTCAGGTTGGACGTGACCGTGGGCGTGTGACAGCCTGACGGAATCGGGAGAAAGACCCTTGAGTACAGCGACCGCCCCCGCGACACCAACTCCCGCCGGTCCGACCGGCGCGATCAATCCCAAGCTGATCGTTCCGTTCGTGAACAGCGTGCGCAACGTTTTCTCGACGATGGTGAAAGTTCGTACCGAGGTCGAGCGCCCGATCGTGAAGGGCTGCCCGGCGCCGAGCTATGACGTGTCGAGCATCATCGGCTTCAGTGGTGACGTGATCGGCAGTTGCGTGGTCAGCTTCCAGCTGTCCGCTGCCGCGAAGCTGGTGTCGGCATTCGCCGGGATGGAAATCGATCCGGCGTCCCCGGATTTCGCCGACGCGATCGGCGAACTCGCGAACATGATCGCGGGCGGAGCGAAGAAGGACCTGGGCGTCGCCGCGAGCATCAGCACGCCCAGCGTCGTGATGGGCCACGGTCACACGATCGCGCGCCTGCGTGACGTGCCGTGCCTGGTCGTTCCGTGTCGAACCGAAGTAGGCGACTTTGCCGTGGAAATCAGCATCAAGCAGGTGCGTTAAGCAGTTCAGCAGTGATAGTTGAGTGGGACAATGGATCGGATAGCAGGGAGCAAATGCCATGAAGATTCTTCTCGTCGATGACTCCAAGACGATGCGCAATATTCAGAAGAAAGTGCTCGAGCAACTGGGGGGCGTCGAGTTCGTCGAGGCCGGCGACGGTGTCGAGGCACTGGCCGCCATCGCGGCGAATTCGAGCGGGTTTCAGTTCATTCTTGTGGACTGGAACATGCCGAACATGGACGGTCACACGTTCGTGACGCGTGTCCGCGCCAGCGATCGCAAGACGCCCATGATCATGTGCACGACGGAAGCGGAAAAGACCCGCGTCGTCGAAGCGCTAAAAGCCGGCGTGAACAACTACGTCGTCAAGCCGTTCACGCCGGAGATTCTGATTGAGAAGGTGAAGACGACCCTTGCCAAGGCCGCGGCGTAACGCCCGGCAAACCCCTCGCCGCGGTTGCGGCGGGAGTGGGCATGGGATGATGAGAGCCGAGGCGTCCGATGTCCGCAAAACCTGCACAGGCCGGCCGCGCCTGTTCCAGCGACAGCACAGCTTCCACACCGCTGTGTATTGTTGTCGCGTCCGACAATCTCTCTGCCTCGCTTCACGCCGAGCCTTCGGCGCTGTCCCGCTCGTGGGACAAAACCGAATTGCAGTCGATGCTGTCGAAGCTAGGCATTCCGGCGAGCGAGGAGCTTGCCGCAAGGCTCGATGCGCTATGTCAGCTGCGCAAGCGACCGCCGCGCCAGGACACGTTTCCGCTGGTCTCGGGCGTCGCCCCCACGCCGGCCAAACCCGCGTGCATCAAGTGGTGCGTCGAACTAGGTCGGGTCGTTTCGAACGGCCAGTGCGTCGGCACGCTCGTCGCTGGGGCTCCCGGCGAAAACGGTGTTGACATCTTCGGCCGGCCCGTGCCATGCCCGACGGGTTCGAACGAACCGCCCGGCGTCGGTGATGGTTTGCGCCTCGACGGAGCATCCAACACCGTTCTCGCCGGCGTCTCCGGCCTGCTCACCTGCGACGACGACGGTATCCTTCAAATCGAGCAGGCCTTGACCATCCCGAGGCGCGTCGATCGAACGCTTGGCAGCATTCAGAGCCAGCAGTCCATCGTCTGCCTCAACGCGATTCGAGACGGCGCCTGCGTCTTTTCCCACCGGACCGTGCAGGTGAATGACGCGATCGAGGCGTCCGTGGTGCATGCGGGCGTGGATGTCCATGTCGACGGGGGAATCGTGTGCCGCGATCGCGGCGAAGTTATTGCCGGACGCGATGTGCGATGTCGGTACATCCATCACTCGCGTGTGCATGCACAGCATGACGTGATTGTGGAGTCCGAGGTCCTCGGCAGCGAGGTCGTTTGCCGAGGTATGCTGCGTGCGCCGAATGCGGTGCTGCTGAGCAGCTTCGCATGCTGCGCCCGAGGGGCCGAACTGCTTACGGTGGGGTCGAATGCGTTCGTGAAGACGACCGTTGAAATCGGCACCGACTCGCGTTTTCATGAACTGTTCGATGCGGTGATGCCGATCATCGAGGCGAATCGAAAGCGCATCAAGCACGTCCGCCAGGCGGTCGAGCCGCTCATGCAGAACCAGAAGCGCCTCACGAATGAGCAGAAGGAGCGCACGACTGAATTGCTCTACGACGCCGAAACGATGCAGACTGAAACCGACCGCAAGTTCAGCGTCCTGAAGACGATGTTTGATCAACTGTTGCCGATCCTGGAAGCGAGTTTGACAGTCCACGATGTGATCTACCCCGGCACGACAGTACGCTTCGCGGGGATTGAAACGACCATTCGATCGACGTTGAAAGGCCCGGTTCGCCTACAGGCGAGCGGACGAGGCTCGCATCGTCGCATTTTCGCGTTTTTCGGCGACAAGCCGACCGCCCACCCACTGGAAACACGCACGGTGACGGACGACGCGCTCATCACGATGCAGAAGCATCTGGCGGCTTGATTCCCTGTGGGGCGGAATCGGCGGTCGGGTCGGGCGTCGGTGGTGCGGTCAAGTCGGCTGGCTGGTTCAGGCTGTCCTGCATGATCTGCCGCTCGCGCGCCTGGCGTCGAACAGCGAGGTCGATCGCCATTGCGATGGCCGACCGCATGCTGCCGGGATTCGCGCGGTTGCGGCCCACGATGTCGAACGCAGTGCCGTGATCGGGGCTGGTGCGAATGATCGGCAGGCCGAGCGTGAGATTGACGCTCTGATCGAAGCCGAGCAGCTTTACGGGAATCAGGCCCTGGTCGTGATACATGCTGACGACCGCATCGAAGTGGCCGTCACGCGCCTTCAGGAAAACCGTGTCGGCCGGGTGCGGGCCGCTCACGTTGATGCCCTGGTCTCTGGCCATCAGCATGGCCGGGCGAATCAGGCGATCTTCCTCGTCCCCGAACTGCCCGTTCTCGCCGGCGTGCGGGTTCAGGCCGCACACGGCGATGCGCGGCGCGGGGATGTCAAACCACTCGACCAGCGCCTTGTGCACCAGTTCGATCGGTCGGAAGATCGCACCGATGTTCAACACGTTCCACAGCGCCAGCAGCGGCACGTGAATCGTCGCGAGAACGACTTTGATCGGCCCGCCTGCGAACATCATCGCGTGCTGCCGCGCGCCGGTGCGCTCGGCGAATAACTCGGTGTGGCCCGGATACCCGTAGCCCGCCAGCTTCCACGACTCCTTTGCGATCGGTGCCGTCACCACGGCGTCGACCATGCCGGCCATCGCCGCCTGGATCGCATCGACGCAGAACCGCATCGACGCTTCGCCGCCCATCTTGCTGGGGGCACGCAGTGCCGAGCCGAGCATGGAGTAGTGCTCGTCGTAGTCGACCACGACGACGTCCTGCGGGTAATAGCGAGGATGCCCTCCGTGCGCGGCGTCGCGCCACCAGAACACGTCAAATTCCGCGAGGTCGGCCGCATACGCGAGCAGTTCGTTCATCCCGTAGATGACGAAGCGCGCGCGGCGCCGGAGCACGGGATCGTGCAATGCCTTGACGATCACCTCCGGCCCGATGCCGGCGGGTTCGCCCATGGTGATGGCGATGGTCGGACGAGTATCCACTAACCGTATTATTCGCCATCCGACGACATGAATGAAGCGGAAAGCGAAACGAGTGGCAAAAGAGCGTTATCTGGACGCTGAACTCATTCCCAAAACCGCTCGGCACTGGGCTGTCCGGTTTCACGTTGTTCGATAAACGCGACGATCGTTTTTGCCAAGATGTCGCATTCGACATTGATGCGGTAGCCGGGTGCGCGCTTGCCGAGTTGCGTGATTTGCAGGGTGGTCGGAATGATGGCCAATTCGAAGTAGGGACCGTTCACTTTCGCCAGCGTCATGCTGACGCCATCGACGGAGATCGATCCCTTGGGCGTGAGATACTTCGCCAAGTGGTCAGGCACGCGGCCGACCAGGCGCCAATCTTGTAGGTTGCTGACTTGTTTGACGACGGTGGCCACGCCGTCGACGTGCCCCTGCACGAAGTGGCCGTCAAAGCGGGCGCCGATTTGCATAGCCCGTTCGACGTGGACCATGTCGCCGGGCTTGAGTTCGCCGAGATTGGTCTTGTCGAGCGTTTCGCGGATGGCATCGAACGTGAGCCTACGGCTGTCGTTCGCGAGCGAGGCGACGGTGAGGCAGACGCCGTTGATGGCGACACTCTCGCCATGCGTGGCGTCGGACCACGGGACGTCGATCGTCAGATGACGGACGCCGTTCGATTCCAAAACCGCGACGATCGGCAACGATTGTTCGATGATGCCGGTGAACATGCCATCATTCATCGTCGGACGAACCGCGTTGTCAATGCGACGAAGTGTTGCATCCCCGCTTCAGGTGAGCGTGATCGCGTAACGTGCGATCGTGTCATTGCCGTTGAGCGCCCGATCGAGGACGGCCCATTCATTTAGGGTCAGTTCGAGTGAGCCGCTGGGGAGCGGCACCGCGAATTGCACGCGGAGCGATGCCCCAACCACGGTAACGCTCTTGATCGCTAACGTCCATGCGGCCCCACTGCGGCGCACGCTCAACTGGCCAGTAGGGTTGGAATTCGCCGAGAGCAGCTCATCAAAGTCGAGCCAAAGGACGCTTCGATCAGACCCATCGCGACGAGCCTTGACGAGCTTGGGTGGCGTCTGATCGACGACGATGCGCGACACGGCACTCGGCGACGAACGATTGCCGGCGCGGTCGATTGCGATGACCTGAATCGTGTGGGAACCGACAGGCACCGGAACATCATTCAGCAGCGTCGGCCCACTTGTGGCGGACACATCACGCGTCCCGATCGATCGGCCATCCACGAGGATGTCCACGCCAGTTATATCCGACTGCAGTGTGCTGCTGAGCCACACGCTGGTTTCACTGGTGACACCTGGCGTGTCGAGCGGAAGCCCGAACCGACCAACGACCGCTGGGGCGAGCGGCGCCGACGCGGTCGTGTCGATGCGGACGATGGAGAAGCCAGAGCGCAGCTTCTGGCCGGTCGAGCCAGTGACGACGAGCTGGACGACGTAGGTGCCATCCGCGAGAGCAGATGTCGTTTTTACCCGATATCGGCCCGACGCGTCGGCAGTCGTCGAGGCAAGCAGCGTCTGGCCAGCGAACACTTCAACCTTCGCGCCCGCGAGCGTGCTTCCTGCGAAGGTGGGCTGACGCTCACGCGTCACGCCATCGGCATTGCTCAGACCCATGTCTGACGCGGCGTCCAACTGCGGCGCGCGAGGCGGAATCGTCGGCAGTAGTCGAGCCAGTGCGCCGTACGCGTCGAGCCTGCCGCCGCTGGCGACCTTTCCAACCAGATCCGGTCGCCGTTCACTGCCGGAATAGATGGCGCTGCGGACCTGTAGTGCCGTGGCACTTGGCGCCGCGGAGAACAGCAGAGCCGCAGCGGCGGCAACAAGCGGCGCGGCCATCGATGTGCCGTCCAGCATGCCGTAGCCGCCGCCCGGCGTGGTGCTGAGGATCGCTTCGCCGGGCGCGGCTAGGTCGACCTGCGTTGCGCTGTAGTTCGAGAAGTACGACAGATGGTCATACCAGTCCGTCGATGCAACCGTCAGCACATTCGGACGACTCGAGACGGCTGGATAGACGGGACTGCGGTCGAGATTGTTCGAATTGTTCCCCGCCGCCACCACAACGAGGACGTTCGCCGCACCGGCGGCGGCGATCGCTTGATCGAGCGAGGGAGAGTTGTATTCGGTCGTCCAACTGCAATTGATGACGGGCACGTTCACGCCCTCGCGGCGCAGCGTTGTCACGTAGTTGATCGCTTCGATCGCGTCGGAGAGCAGGCCACGTTCGTTGTCGAGGGCGCGCAGCGGAAGGATCTGTGTGAGCGGGGCCAGGCCAGTGATGCCGACGCGGTTGTCGCCCCGTGCCGCGATCTCGCCCGCGACGAAGGTGCCGTGCTGATCGGTGCCGGCAGCGTTGGGATCGTGGTCGATGAAGTCATAGCCATGCACGTCGTCGACGTAGCCGTTGCCGTCATCGTCCTTGCCGTTGCCGGCGATCTCGCGCGGATTCGTCCATACGCGCCGGCGAGATTTGGATGCGCGAAGTCAATCGAGCCGTCGATCACGGCGACGACGACGCCTTGCCCTTTGCTGACCGCCCAGGCGTCGTTGGCCGACACGTCCGCGCCGGGCGTGCCGCCTTGCAGGCCGCGGTTATACAGGTGCCACTGCTCATCGGAGCGTGGGTCATTTGTGAGGATGGTCGCGCCGAGGCGCTGGTCGAGTTCGACACTGCGTACGCCGACGATGCGCCGCACGGCATCGAGTGTGAGCGTTGACGCAGCCGAGAAGAAACGCGGCAGGCCGAGTGAGTGGAGTGGCACACCCAACGCTGCGCTCACGGCCGACTCCGAGTCGGTTTGGATAATGTAGTTGGAGCCAACGCCCGCCGCGCTGGCCAGCAGTCGTCGACCCTCGAGGGCATCGACGCGGGCGATCGCAGGTTGTCGGCGAGTCACGGGAACTCCTGGTGTCGAACGTCGCCGACGGTGACATCCGTGTCGGGACATCCGTGTCGGTGACGCAGATAAGCGTACCTCGCTTACGCCGGTTGTGAATGGAATGTTCGCCGGTTACCCGTCTCGGGCGACGTCTGATACAACGACAGGGAATGCCTCGGCAATTGCGTGACAGCGTCATCGTCATCACCGGAGCCAGCGCGGGTATCGGACGTGCGCTGGCGACGGTATTGCACGAACATGGCGCGCGACTGGTGTTGGCTGCTCGTCGCATTGACCGCTTGGAAAGCCTGAACAGCTCGCTTGGCGGCAAGCATCTATGCGTGCAGGTCGATGTGTCCCGCACGCAGGACTGTCATGAACTGATCGAAAACGCGATCGAGCACTTCGGTAGGATCGACACGCTTGTATGCAACGCCGGTTATGGAATTGCGGCGAGCGTGGCGGCGACCACGCCCGAGCAATTGCATGCGATCTTCGCCACCAACGTCTTCGGTACGACTGATTGCATCGCGGCAGCGGTGCCGTACCTGCGCGGCAACGAGGTTCGCGATTGCTGGCGCGGGCAGATCATGATCGTCAGCAGTGCAGCGGCCCGCCGATCGCTCGTCTATTTCGGTGCGTACAGTGCGACAAAAAGCGCACAGCTTTCGATCGCGGAATCGTTGCGCGTGGAGCTTTCGCGGGATCGGATCGCAGTGACGACCGTCCACCCGATTACGACGCGCACGGACTTCTTCGACAACGCATCCGAGCAGAGCGGTGTGAAGGTGGACTTGGCCGAACGAAGTCCCGTTTCGCAGACGGCCGAACTGGTGGCCGCGAAGATGGTTCGGGCGATGGAGAAGCCGTGCCGCGAGTTGTGGCCGTACTGGTTGGCGCGACCGATGCTGAGCGCGGTGACGTTCCTGCCTTCGGTGGGCGATTGGGTGATGGGACGGATGAAGCGGCAGATGGATCGTGCGGCCAAGTGAACGAGCGTTGTCGGTATGGAATGAAGCTTGTCTCGCCGTGGGTTGCCCTGAGCGGGAAGAACGCGAATCGTCAGCAGCGAGTCAGCCGCCGAGATACGCCTTCTTGATGTCCGGGTCGGCCAACAGGTCTTTAGCAACGCCGGCCTTCACCATCTCGCCCGACTGCAGTACGTACGCCCGATGTGCAACGGCCAACGCCATGTGGGCGTTCTGTTCGACGAGCAACACGGTCGTGCCGTCGGCGTTGATCTGCCTGATGATCGAGAAGATGAGTTGCACGAGTTGCGGCGCAAGACCGAGCGACGGTTCATCGAGCAGCAGCAGTTTCGGCCTGGCGAGCAAGGCTCGTGCGATGGCCAGCATCTGCTGCTCCCCGCCGCTAAGTGTTCCGGCCACTTGCTTCAGCCGCTCCTTCACGCGAGGGAAGAGCGCGAGGACTTTCTCTTTGTCCTGCCGCACGTGGTGATGGTCCTGCCGGACGTACGCACCGAGGTCGAGGTTCTCGGCGACGGTGAGGTTCGAGAATATCCCACGGCCTTCGGGCACATGGCAGATGCCGCGATGCACCAGTGCGTGAGGCGAGCAGCCGTCGATGCGGTCGCCCTGGAACGTGACCGTTCCCGACGCCGGGCGAAGCATGCCGCTGATTGTGCGAAGCGTAGTCGTTTTGCCCGCGCCGTTGCCGCCGATGAGCGTGACGATCTCGCCCGCGTTCACTTCCAGCGTGATGCCGTGCAGCGCCTTGATCGCGCCGTAGTTCACGCGAAGGTTGTTCACACTCAGGATCACGACGGCACCGCCTCGCCGAGATAGGCTTCGACTACTTCTGGATTCGCCTGAATTTCCTCGGGCGTGCCTTCGGCGATGATCTGGCCGTAGTCGAGGACGGTGATGCGGTCGCACACGTCCATCACCAGCGTCATGTCGTGTTCGATGAGCAGGACGGTCAGCCCGAACTCGGTGCGTATGCGTTCGATGCTTCGGGCGAGGTCGACCTTCTCGGCCGGATTCATGCCGGCGGCGGGCTCGTCGAGCAGGATCAGCTTCGGCTCGGTAGCCATCGCGCGGAGAATTTCCAGGCGGCGCTGGTCGCCGTAGGGCAGGTTACGGGCGTAGTCGTTAGCACGGCTCCGCAAATTGAACACATCAAGCAACTCCGTTGCCCGAGTGCACATCGCCTGCTCCTGGCGTGCGAAGCCGAACGTGCGGAGAAGCGTGCTGGTGAGGCTGTGGCGGCCGCGCAGGTGCATGGCCACGCGCAGGTTGTCCAGCACTGTCAGGTCCGGAAAGAGGCGGATGTTCTGGAACGTGCGCGACAGCCCGCACGCGGCGATCTGGTACGGCCGCTTTCCGATCAGTTCGGTGCCATCGAGCTGGATCGATCCGGACTGCGGGCAGTAGACGCCGGTGAGCAGGTTGAAGCAGGTCGTCTTGCCCGCGCCGTTGGGGCCGATGAGTCCGTACAGGCCGCCCTTCGGGATCGAGAGCGAGAACGCCTGCACGGCCTTCAGGCCGCCGAAGCTGATCGCGATGTTGTTGACGGTGAGGAGCATGGGCAAAAGGGAAGCCGCGACAGCCGATAGGGAGGACGGTCAGTAACTGCCTCCTTGCCCGCTGCCCTTGGGCTCGCGCCTTCCTCCAAACACATCCCATACCTCTTTGAGCCCGAACAACCCTTTGGGTCTGAAGATCATCATCAGCACGAGCGCAGCCGCGAACAGGATCATCCGGTACTCGCCCAGCGGCGCGAGCCACGCGTTGGCGATGGTGATGACGATGGCGGCCAGCACGCTGCCGCTGATGCTGCCGAGGCCGCCCAGCACGACCATCATCACAATGTCGAAGCTGCGCTGAAACCCTGCATCCTTCGGCGTCAGCACGACGCCTTGCTGGTGTGCGTAAAGCCCACCCGCGATGCCCGCGAAGAACGCTGCGAACATGAACGCGCGGACTTTCAATTTGGACGTGTTCACGCCCATCGATTCGGCCGCGATCTCGTCCTCGCGAATGCTCAGCAGCGCCCGGCCCGTGCTGCTTTGCTTTAGCCGGTACGCGAACAGCACCACCGCGCCAACGAACAAGTAGGCCCAGAACAGGTTCGTCAACTTCGGCAGATTCTGGAAGCCGAGCGCGCCGTTAGCGGCCGGCGGAAATAGCCACGGCGACAGGGCAGGTCCTGCGTCTGATGCTGGCACGCTTGAAAACGCGGACGCCCGCACGAAGTCTCCGTGCGAGTCGATCTGCTTTGGCGTCTGTTGTAGCAGCACGCGGACGATTTCACCGAAGCCGAGCGTGACGATGGCGAGGTAGTCGCCGCGCAGACGCAGCGACGGCAGGCCGACGATCCAGCCGGCAATCGCCGCGAACACGCCGCCGAAGACGCACGCGAAGACCAACAGCCACTGCTTACTGCCCAGGAGCGTTGCTTGAATCGTGCCGATTTGCTGCGGTTCGAGGTGACGCAGGCAGACGTAGTAGCTGATCATCGCGGCCGTGTAGCCACCGATGGCCATGAACGCCGCGTGGCCGATGCTGAACTGGCCGGTGAAGCCATTGACGACCGTCAGCGAGACGGCTGCGATGATCGCGACGGCGCAGTCGATCGCCACGCGCGTCATGTACTGGCCATTCTCGCCCGCCACCACGCCGGCTACATGGATGACCAGTGCCATCGCGATCGCGATCGTGATCGGCACAAATGCGGTCGCGAGTCGCTTCGGTGCGTCGATGACCTGCGCGGAAGTTGCCGTGGCGAGTGAGTTCATCGGTCGATCGATCAGACTTTCTCCCGAACGGTCGAACCGAACAGCCCGGTCGGCTTGACGAGCAACACGACGATCAGCAGCACGAAGACGAACACGTCGGTGAGGGCCGAGCCCTGGTCCCAATGAATCTGCTGTGATCCGTACGCGGCGAACTGCTCGACGAACGCGATGAGGAACCCGCCCAAGGCTGCCCCGCGCACGTTGCCGATGCCGCCGACCACCGCCGCCACGAAGGCTTTCAGGCCCAACAGCACCCATGCACTGTCAGCCGTCTGGTTGATGGGGTTGTAGCGCAGCGAATACAGAAATCCGGCCGCCGCGGCGAGCATCGCGCCGGTGACGAACGTGAAGCTGACGACGCGATCTACCGGAATGCCCATCAGTGCGGCGGTGTCCATGTTGTGGCTGACGGCCCGCATCGCCGTGCCGACGCGCGTGTGGAAGATCACGAACTGTAGCGCGAGCATCAGGACGATCGACGCGACGACGATGACGGCGTCGATCGTCGTGATCTTGACGGGCTTGTAGATGTCGCCGCCGGATGAGCCATCGGGCCGTGCGGGTGCGGCTTCGAAAAAGTTCAGTTGCAGGAGGACGGCCGAGCCGGGGAGCCACTGCGCGAACTGGTCGCGGGCGGTGTCGAGACGATCGCGGCCAACGGTTTCACCGCTGTCGCGCGGGATCAGGCCGGGCGGGATCGACGCGGGCTTGTTGCCGAACGGAAAGACGATCGACGGTTTTGCGGAACGACGCACCAGCTTGAACGTCGCGCCGACGGTCTGCGTGCGACCGATCGTCTGGTCGACAGTGAGTTCGTCGCCGGCCCCGTACGACTTCGGTGGGGCGGTCAGTTTGCGTTTGGTCGACGATGTCGATGCGACGGCCGGCGCGGTGCTCGGCGATGCTTCGTCGGCCGGCTGCGTGCTGGGGTCGCCGCGCTTGCCGATGGTTAGTTCGTAATCGTAGCCGGGCTCAATCGTGACGGCCTGGGCGAGTCGGATCGCGCCGGCGTTCTGGCCGGGCTTGCGCTCAACGACGTCGCCGGTCGCGACGACCTTCTCGTTCGACCACAACTTGAACTGAAGCTGGCCGATGTTCTGCAGGAGCAGCGAGACGCCGATGGCGGTGATAAGGGCGTTCAGGCGAGGAGCGGAACGAATTGGGCGGTAAGCAAAGCGTTCGATCAGGAAGCCGACGATACCGCAAAAAAACATCGCAAGCAGCAGCACGAGAATCGCCGCCCACCACGGTGCGTGGTTCGCGGTGTTGATCCCGAGCCACGGCAGGGCGATCACCGACAGCGCGATGCTCGACCATGCACCGAGTGCCACCACGTCGCTGTGCGCGAAGTTGATGAGCTTCAGCACGCCGAACACCATCGTGTAGCCCAGCGCGATCAGCGCGTACAGGCTGCCAAGCACGATGGCGATGGAGAGAGTCTGAAGGAGGTCGGCCATGAGTCAGTGTGCGGTTTGCGGTGGGCAGTGGGCAGGCTCAGGAAGTACCGATGTGCTCCTGCCCACTGCCCACTCACCACTGCCCACTCATTCCGGCTTGATCGTCGTCACAAACTTCGGCTGGCCGTCCTTGATCGTCAGGACGACGGCCGGCTTCACCGCGTCGCGGGTGGCATTGAAATTGATCGAGCCGGTCACGCCGCCGAAGTTCTTTGTGGCGGCCAGCGCGTCGCGGAGTTTTGCGCCGCCTTCGCCGTGCGTCTGTTTGAGTGCGGCGAAAAAGACGTTGGCGGCGTCGTAACCCAGCGCGGCCAACGCGTCGGGCTGGGCGCCGTATTCGTCTTTGTACTTCGCGATGAAGCCCTGTAGCACGGGCGACGGGTCATCCGGCGCGGCGTGATTCGAGTAGTAGCAACCTTCGATCGCCTTGCCTGCGTTCTTGGCGAGTTCCTCGCTGTCCCAGCCATCGCCGCCGACGAGTGGCTGCGTGATGCCGAGCTTGCGGGCTTGCACAGCAATATTCGCGACGTCGGTGTAGTAGCCGGGAATGTAGATCACGTCCGGGTTGCCCGCGCGGATTGCGGTCAGGCGGGCGGAGAAATCCTGATCGCCCTTGTTGTAGCTTTGGGTGGTGGTGATTGTGCCGCCCAGCTTCTCGAAATTCTTCTTGAACTCGTCCGCAAGGCCGACGGCGTAAGCACTGCTCTGGTCGATCAGGATCGCGGCGTTCTTGGCATGAAGCGTGTCGACACTGAATTTTGCGCCGACGTACCCTTGGAACGGATCGATGAAGCAGACGCGAAAGATGTAGTCGCCGACGAGCGTAACCTTCGGGTTCGTGCTGCTCGGCGTGATCATCGGCACGCCGCCTTGCTGACAGACCGGTGCGCCGGCGAGCGAGAGTGAACTCGCGACTTCACCTATGACGCCGATGACTTTATCGGAGTTGACCAGGTGCGTTACGACGGCGCCGGCTTCGCGCGGGTCGCCTTTGGTGTCGTATTCGACGAGTGTCACCTGCTTGCCGTCGATCCCGCCGTTCGCGTTCAGTTCGGCGATGGCGAGTTTGACGCCGTTGCTGGTGCTGGTGCCGAAGGTGGCTTCCGAGCCGGTGAGCGAGCCGTAGTGGCCGAGCTTGATGGCGTCCTGCCCCCGAGCGAGTGGGACCGCTAGGGCGAGGATGGCACTGAGACAGCCGACGAGGTTCGTCCGAAATGACATGCCGTTCGACTCCTGAAAGGCGACTCAAGTGGTTCGGGCGGAATCTATACCGGCGTCGCGCGAGCGGCAATCGGCGAGTGAGGCGCAAATGAAAAAGCCGAGCCCGCACAGGGCAGACTCGGCTTTCTACTTCTATATGAGTTCGGAACGGGACGCACCTCACGGCACGCGAATGATGCCGCCGGTGTTCGTCGTGCTGGTCGGGAAGTAGTACCCGCCGTTGCCGTAGTAGTTGCCGTAGTTGTCGACAAGGTTCGGCGTGAGGCGATCCTGCCGACGGGAATACGTCGCGTAATCGAGCGCGCTCGCCGCGATGTTCAGGGCCGACTCATAGTACGCCTCGCTCGACAGCCGGCGGACGAGGGCTTCGTTCATCGAGCGCCGCAGATCGGCCAGTTCGATGCTGTCGCGGACGTCTTTGCCGAACTCGCCGCGGAGTTCGGTCAGCTTGCGGGCCGCCGTCACGAGACGGTCGCGGGCGGCCTTGACCGTCTCATTGTCGCGCAGCAGTTCCGCTTCACGAGCGCGCGCCGGGGCAAGGTAGCCGACCTTCAGTTCCGCCAGCGACTGAATCTGAGCGGCATTCGGATTCTTTTTCGCGTGCTCGTCGGCGATCTGCTTTGTTGTGCGGTCTGCGAGCGAAAGGGCGGCCTGGTAGCTGGGCGAACTCTTCAGCGGCTCAAGCGCGCATCCCGCGCGTCGCGATAGGCCGACCAGGCGTCGTCATACTCGGCCTTGGCGGCGAGGAACGGCTTACTGGTTTCGAAATTGCGGACGAAGTCATCCGTCCGGTGCCACAACTCGTTGCGGGCTTGGATGTGTTGCCAGCGCGCCTCGACGGCGGCGGCGTTTGCGCCCGGAATGACACTCAACGTCGAGCCAACCAAGCCCGAGGCCGATGCGGCCCGGTCAGCACCGTTCCAGTAGGGCGAGGTCACCTGCGACCGGTTGCCTGGTTCCGGTTGGCCGGCGATCTGAGTGGTCGTGGCCGCAATCGAAGCACCAGCAAGCACCAGCGTGGTCGCCAACGCGACGGCCCGCAAACGTCCCGAGGTCGATCTCATGACGGTCTCCAATAACACATGAAGACGGCGGGTCTGGCCCCCGTTGGTCGGAACCTCACCGTCCCTATAAATGATACGACACACGAGGCCGGGTCGCATCAGGAAAAAACGGTTATGGGGCGACGGGCAAGCCGCCTTCCGCAGACGAGGAGACGGGTAAGCGCAACAATCAGCACAGCTTGAGGCCGGACTGTCGTTCACGGCCGATCGATTGCTCGATCGTGCGTCTGGCCTTACAACCGCCCGCCTATGGCCCGAACTTTCCTCAGCGACTGCAACGCCGGCGATTACCTCGAAGACGTCTTCGTCATCACCGGCAAGCAACTGTCGACCACTTCCACCGGCAAGCCGTTCATCAAGTGCTTCATCGGCGACCGCAGCCGGCAGGTGTCGGCGCGCATGTGGAACGCCAGCCAGCCGATCTTCAACGCCATGCCCGATGGCGGCTTCCTCCGTGTGGCGGGCCGAGTTGAGAACTACCAGGACAACCTTCAGTTCATCATTGACCGGTTCTGGATCATCGAGGACGCGTCGACCGAGGTCGTGCTCGACCACCTGCTGCCGCACACGAAGAAGGACATCCCGCAGATGTTCGAAAAGCTGAGCGGCATCGTCCGCTCGGTGAAGCACCCGGGCCTGAAGGCGATCGTCGAAGCGTATCTGGCCGACGAGAAGCTGATGGCCGACCTCCGCAAGGCGCCGGCCGCGATGACGTTCCATCACGCCTACATCGGCGGGCTGCTCGAACACACGCTAAACGCGACCGAAGTGGCCGACGCCGTGTGCGCGTTCTATCCGACGCTTAGTCGTGACTTGGTCGTCGTCGGCGTCTTCCTTCACGACATCGCCAAGACTTGGGAACTGACCTACGGCGCCGGCTTCGGCTACAGCGACGGCGGCCACCTCGTTGGCCACGTCGTGAAGAGTGCGATGTGGCTCGAAGACAAGGCGCGCGAAGCTGAGAAGACCACGCCAATCGATCGCGCGCTGGTCGACGTCCTTCAGCACATCATCCTCAGCCACCACGGCGAACCGGAGTTCGGCGCGGCCAAAGTTCCCGCGACGCCGGAGGCGATCGCCGTCCACATGATCGAGAACATGGACGCGAAGCTGACGATGTCGCTGGCCGCCACACGCACCGAGCAGTCGGGCAGCGAGGGCAACTTCACCGAGTTCCAGAAGGCGCTGGGCGTGAAGCTGTATAAGCCCGACGTGGCAAAGGTGTGACGAGTCGCGAGGGCGTTCGGCAAAGCGTCCGGACTCGTTTACTTGCGAGCGAACGGGTCGATCGAGAACGCAGCCTGAAGTCCAGTGACGCGATGACCGCGGGCGTGTCCGACATGACGAAGACGAATCGCGCGTCGCTGGCTCAGGCTTTCAGTGAATGAACCGAATCTGTCCCGCGTTCGGCACGATCGCGGCCGGTGCGAGCGACGGCTTGTAGCCGGCGGGCCAGTAGACGAAGAAGGCCTTGCCCAGCATGAATCGCCCCGGCACGCGGCCGGCGTCGGCCTTCAGGCCTTCGCTGGCGGTCAAGTCGACGGGCTTGTCCCAAAGCCGGCCGTCCCAGCTCATGAACGAGTTGTCGCCCATGACGAAGTATTCGTCCTTGCCGAGCCGCATCGGCTGGCCGATCGGGCGCGGCGCCGGCTACGATCGAAGGCGACGCCCAATCGATCGGCTCGAACCGGCCGGTCGGCTTCGTCATGTAGTTCAGGTAGTAGACATCGCGCCACAGGCTCACATGCGAGAGCTCGGCCTGCTGGTCGACGGCTTCAATCCGCACGTTCGGCTTGTACTGGTCCGCGTTTCGCGCGACCGCGTGCGGGTCGTTCAGGAACTCGTTGA
Organism: Tepidisphaeraceae bacterium; assembly: GCA_047600945.1. GTDB lineage: Bacteria > Planctomycetota > Phycisphaerae > Tepidisphaerales > Tepidisphaeraceae > JASGKC01. The sequence goes on from JASGKC010000001.1 coordinate 2,791,209, forward strand.
GTAGCGCGTTCAAGTCGGGCGAGAACTGTTCTCGTGTTGACGACAACACTTCCTTCCCGTCGACCCGCACGCTTAGCCGATAGTCGACGCAGACGAGCTCGATGCGCGAGCCCGAACCGCTGCCGAGGCCGCTGATCGAGGCCTTGCCGATCGTCTGCGGCGGGCCGGCCGGGCGCTGCATCGTCAGTGTTATGTCGTCGGGCGACACTTCCGCGACGAACTCCGTGTCGCGTTTGGTCGTCTTCAACCGCAGCGGCCCAGCACCGGAGAGACGCTTGTACGTCACTGCCAGCATCACGTCGCTGACGGCGCGGGGCTCGCCGGTGCTGGCGTAGGCGTCGTAACCCCACGTGGTGCCCATGCGGGTGACGTCGTACGACAGCCAATCCGTGAGCGGCCGGCGCGCGGTCATCGTGTTCTCAAAATCGTAGCGAAGTTCGGCCGGCGCGTTCGCGCCTGCGTTCACCTTGAGAACGTCCGACGACGTGTCCCACGCCTTCGATTCACTCGTCCACGGCTGACGCCACGGGTCCTCAACGCGAATCTGGCCCTCGTACGTGCGCGGCAGGCCGCGCGGGCGGTAGTCGTTGTCGTACACCACGCGCCACAATGCCTGCTGCGCGGCCCAGGGCTTGGACTGAATCTGAAAATCCGCGGCCGTGAGTTTGTCAATCGGCTTGTCCGAGGTCGAGACGTACACGTCGCCGTCGACGACGATGATCGTCTCGCCCGGTCGGCCGATCAGGCGCTTGATGTAGTTCTGCATGAACCGATCGCCGGCTTGGATGGTGCCGGCGTCGTCGGCGGGGCTTTTGAAGACGACCACGTCCCACCGCTGCGGCTCGTGCAGCAGGTACAGGTACTTCTGCACGAGGATGCGATCGCCATACTGTACGGCCGGCTCGCGGGCGGTGCCTTCGGGATCGGTCCCGGTCGTCGGCGGGAACAGGTAGGCGCAGTTCGGGCAGCGGATCGGGTACGTCTGTCCGGTCGCCTTGTCGGGGATGACGATCTCGTTGCCTTGCGTCGCGTTCGGGTAGTCGACGGTGAACCGGTAGCCGCAATCGGGGCAACGGAAGGTCATGTGAGCGCCGAGCAGCGTCGGCGCCATCGAGCCGGTCGGGATGACGAACGCTTCGACGATGAAGCAGCGAAAGACGAACGCGAGGATGAACGCGATCAGGATTTGTTCGACGGTTTCCTTGATGCCGCCATGATGGGCGGACTTCTTCGCGGTTGAGGGGGCGGCGGGCGCGTTCGTGCCCGGTGGAGTCGAAGCGACAGCGTCATCCATGGCCGCAGTGTACGTGTCCGTGGCGGGGCGCGGCAAATGAAGGGTGACGCGTCGGATGTGGAATGTGGAACGCCGATAGCGGCATGTGACCTATCAACCCAAGCCGGCAAATGGGGCCCGAATCGCCACAATCGACGATCGATACCCAATCTTCACTCCAGCAGGTTCTTCTCGAACACCACGAGGTTGTCCGCGTGCGTGGAATCCCAGCGGATGCCGACGATGTCAAAGCCCGTCGCGATCGCGAAATGGATGAACTCGCGCTGGTGATTGAGGCACTCGCAGCGGATGAACTCGTAGCCGTGATCCTTGGCCCATGACTTCTGAGCCTCGTGCAGTTGTCGGCCGACGCCGTGCTTGCGGACGTCGCTCACCACGCCGCCCAACCAATGATAAAACATGCCAGGCTTGAGTTCGAAGCCGATCCAGAAGCCGACCGGCTGGTCGTCCATGCGGGCAATGAGCGTGAGGCAGTTGTAACGGCCGAGGAATCGGCGTTTGAAGAAGTCAGTTTCGCGACGCGGCCTGAAGATCTGATTGTGCAGCTCCACGGCCTGCGGCAACAGCTTGTCGTCGGCGATAATGATGTCCGCATTGGCCATGGCCGCCATGGTAGGGGTGCAAGCCTCGCGAGCAAGACTTTGGCTGCCGCTGTGGCGAAACGTGCACTCAGCCGTGCGCGAGCACTGATCGGTAGATTTCCAGCATTCGATCGAGCTTGCGGTCCCAGTCGAACAGCCGCTCGACCTTCGCCCGCCCGGCGTGGGCCATGCGAATCAGCAACTCACGATCGCCGCCGAGCCGGGCCATTTCGCGGGCCAGGCCGTCGACGACGGCGTCCTGCGACATCGGCTCGATCAGCACGCCGCACGACGGGTCGATGTAGTCGGCCGGCCCGCCCCAGTTCATCGCGATGACCGGTGTGCCGCAGGCCATCGCCTCCAGCGCCACCGCGCCGCCGCACTCGTGGAGGCTGGGCAGCACGAACACGTCCGCCTGCCGCATCGCCTCGGCCACGCGCGCCTGCGGGACGAAACGATCCCAGAAGACGCTCGTACCGAGGTTCTGCTCATGCGCGAGCTGCATCAGCCGATCGCGTTCCGGACCATCGCCGATGATCCGCAGGAAGGCGCCGGTCGGATGCGTTTCGCGGAACGAATCGTGGAACTTCTTCCACGTGTGCAGCAGCAGGTCGATCGCCTTGAGCTTTTGTAGGCGTCCCGCGTACAGGAACCGCACGGGTTCGCCGACGCGCGACTCGATCTCGTTGATGCCGAAGATCGACAGGTCGACGCCGTTCTCGACCAGTTCGATCACAGGCACTTTCGTCTTCGGTAGGGCGAGCCGCGTACGTTCGTTTGCGACCAGCAGCAGCGTCGCGCGACGTTTCCCTGGTAGCAGCCAGTTTATCATGCCGGTGAACGCACGGGCGACCGGCACAAACAGGTTCTCGCTGCGCCGGTTCCAGTGGCGGAATGCGGGCGGATACTCCATGCCGCCATTCATCGGGCCGATCAGGACGGGCGCCCCGACGCCGTGCAACAGCGACGGTTGGCGCGGCGAAACGGGCGTTGGTTGATGTACGAGGTTGACGCCGTTCGTGTGGACCAGTTCCCGCACGATTGTGCGGGCTTGGCGCTGGCTGTCGAAGACGATCGGCGCCTTGACGGCTGCTCCGATCTTGCCGGGCAGCTTCGCGCCGATCGCGTTGAGAGCGCGGTGCAGCCGTGTGTCCTTCACGAAGCGCACGCGGGCGATGTCTGGACCAAGCACGGTGGCGAGTTCATCGCGCGTGCGTTCGTGCGTGACCAGCCACGCGTCGATGCCGCGCGAGCGAAGCCGGATGAACCAGTGCAACGGCAGGATCGCTTCGCCGCCGAAACGGGCCGACGCGGTCGGCGCGACGATGGCGACGATCGGCTGGGGAGTTGCGCTGGGCGTCGTCGACATCGCGAGCGAGCCATCTTCCACACGAACGCGATCGGCCGTCAACGATCGCTCGCGTCCTCGGCAAAGAGAAAAGGCCAGGCCACGCGTGTCGCGGCCGGGCCTTTTCGGTTCAATCGTTACAACTGGTGCTCACGTCGCTGGGATTGCGCCGGGCGGAATATCCGGCGTGCCGTCGTTGCTCTGGATGATTGGCCGACGCGGCTGCTGCGGCGGCGGGTCGAGCAGGTCGGTCACGCTCGGCTTGGTGAGCGATTCGCCCTTCATGATGCGATCAATTTCCGTGCCGTCGAGCGTTTCATACTTCATCAGGGCCCGTGCGATCGCTTCGACGCGCTCGCGATTCTCCTGAAGCATCCGACGCGCTTCGGCTTCGGCCCAGTCGATCAACTTTTTCACTTCGCTGTCGATCAGGCGGGCGGTTTCGTCGGAGTATTCCTTGCCGCCGCCGAAATCGAAGCCGCTCATGCGCTGGTCGTCTTCGCCGTAGTAGACGAAGCCGACCTTTTCGTTCATGCCCCACTCGCGAATCATGCGGCGGGCAAGGCTGGTGACCTGGCGAATGTCGCCGAACGCGCCGGTGTTGATGTCGCCGGTGAACATTTCCTCGGCGATGCGGCCGCCCATGCCCATCTTCAGGAACGCGAGGCACCACTTCTTGCTGGTGCTCATGCGGTCCTTCTCGGGCAGCGTCATCGTCGCGCCGCCCATGGCGCCTCGCGGGATGATCGTGACCTTGTGGATCGGGTCGGCGTCTTCTTCGAGATATTGAATGACCGCGTGACCCGCTTCATGATAAGCGGTCGCGAGCTTTTCCTTCTCGTCGATGACACGGCTCTTGCGGGCGCGGCCGAAGCGGACTTTGTCGCGGGCCTCTTCAAGGTCCTGCTGCTCGATGAAGTCCTTGTTGGCCAGCGTCGCGCCGAGCGCGGCTTCGTTGATGATGGCGGCCAGATCAGCGCCGCTGAAACCGGGCGTAGCACGAGCGAGCCGAGCCAGATCAACGTTCGGCCCGAGCTTCACTTTGCGGGCGTGAACCTTCAGGATTTCGAGTCGGCCCTTCACGTCGGGCAACTGCACCGTCACCGTTCGATCGAATCGGCCCGGACGGGTGAGTGCGGGGTCGAGCACGTCGAGGCGGTTGGTGGCCGCGACGACGATGACTTGGTCGTTCGTGTCGAAGCCGTCCATCTCCACGAGGATGGCGTTGAGGGTCTGTTCGCGCTCGTCGTGGCCGCCCGACGAGAAGCCGGCGCCGCGGCGTCGGCCGACGGCATCGATTTCGTCGAGGAAGATGATGCAGGGCGAGTTGTCCTTCGCCTGCTTGAACAGGTCGCGCACGCGGCTGGCACCGACGCCGACGAACATTTCGACGAAATCGGAACCGCTGATGCTGAAGAAGGGCACATCCGCTTCACCCGCGATCGCCTTGGCGAGCAGCGTCTTGCCGGTGCCGGGTTCGCCCATGAGCAGCACGCCGCGCGGGATACGGCCGCCGAGGCGCTGGAAGCGCTTCGGATTCTTGAGGAACTCGACGATCTCACGGACCTCGTCCTTGGCCTCGTCCACGCCGGCAACGTCTTCGAAGGTGACGTTCGTGTGTTCCTTGGAGGTGATCTTGTGCCGCGAACGCCCGAAGTTGCCAAGCATGCCCGCGCCGCCGCCCGCGTTGCGGAGTTGGCGGAACACGAAGAACCAGAAGAACGCGATGATGAGGATCCAAGGCAGCAGCGGGACGAGCAGGTTCACCCACAGGTCGTTGTGGTTCTCGACCTTCACCTGCGTGAGCGAATTCGAGTTCAGCAGATCACGCGTGAACTCCCAGCTCTGGGCCGCGGTCGGAATCTCGGTATAGAACTCGGTGGCGCGGTTGAACGCGTCCTTCGGCTTGTCGAACGTGCCGGTGATTTCCGAGCCGGCGATGGTGACGAGCTTGACGTTCTTGTCCCGCACCTCGTTCATGAACTCCGAGAGCGAGATCACGCGCTGACCGCCCTTGCGGTTGTATTGCAGGAGCAGGAACAGCGCGATCGCCAAGCCGACCAGCAACATCCACGCGAGGATGTTGCGGCCGAAGCGGGGCGAACCCCCGGGCGCGCCGGGGCGGCCGTTGCCGGGCGATTGGCGGGGCTGACGTTCGGGTCGATTCGGTTCAGACATTCAGTGGGTTTCCAACGTGCGGTCGAAGGCTCCGTGAACAACTCCGCGGGCCGCGCCGGAACTCGCAAACGGGCCGTTCAGACGCTTCCAACCATCTTATGATGAAGTCGGGTGTCAGTTCCACGGCAAAAGGGAGAAAACATGCGGATCAGTCGGCGCAATAGTCGCATCGCGCTGGCTGGACGCGTTGTATAATCGCAGGGGCTGTAGACCCGCGTAGGCCGTACGCGCATGCGGAGGACTGGTTTTGCGGAATCTGACGACTTTTCAACGTGGATCGACGCCCCGGACGCTGCGCAAGGTCGCCCTCGCGAGCGTGCTGGCCGTTGCCGGGCTCACTGCGCCGCTGCGCGCCACTGACATCGCGAACGTGCAGGCGGCCGCCCTCGATCAACCGCGCATCAACGCTTACATCAGCCTCACCCCCGGCGGCGCCCCGCAGGTGGCCGACATCTACGGCGACACGTCGTTCAACATCACCGCCTACTACGACACCGGCGCATCGGGCGTGCTGCTCTCCGAAGGCACGGCCGACGCCCTTGGCATCCCGCGCTCCACGTACAACGGCAACCCCGTCATCTTCTCCGATGTCGGCGTGGCCGGGTCGGACAACTTCAACGTTTCGACGCCCGTCAGCATTTCGCTGGCCAAGTATCACCCCGACGCCGACGTCGACAACCAGTCGACCTACACCAGCGTCTACAACCAGTCGTTCAACAACATCCGCACGCAGATCGGCCCTGTCGGCGTCGAAGTCGATCCGGCCCTGGGCGACCTTGATGTGTTCGGCATGCCCACCATGACCGGCAAGGTCGTCGTGATGGACCCCAAGCCCGTCAACACGCTGCTGGATACGATGCGGACGTACGTCTACAACCCCGGCACCGCGTACAACGCCGGCGCGTCGACCTCGAATCCGGGTATCCCGACGGTCGATCGGCACATCAAGCTGAGCTACGTCAGCTTCGACAAATACACGCAGACCACGCCGACTGGGGCCTCGCCACCCAGCCTGCGAACCAACCCGTTCATTGGCCCCAACCCGTTCGTCGCGGGCGACACCACGCCCCAAGTGCGGCTCGCGTACGGGGGCGCCAGCACCGAGGGCAGTTTCCTGCTCGACACCGGTGCGGCGGCTTCAATCATCTCGAAGTCGAAGGCCTCGGCGCTCGGCGTCACGTACGACCCGAACACGATCAACTCCGACTCGCCCGTGCTGCTCTACAACGGGCAGCCGATCGAAGATCAGTTCCAACTCACCATCGGCGGCATTGGTGGCTCGAAAGTCGTCGCGGGCTTCTATCTCAGCTCATTGCTGATGCGCACCGAAGAGGGCGTTGCCACCAACCTGAACGATCCCAATCACCTGCGCTTCACGGACGCGCCGGTGCTGGTCTCGGACATCAGCGTGGCCAACCCCAACAACCCGTCGGACACGTACACGCTCGACGGCATCATCGGGATGAACTTTTGGGTGGCGAGCGCGGGCATCGCAGGCGTGGACGCGTCGGGCTTCCCGCTCATCACGTCGCTCTCACGCGGCAACTTCGACTGGGTGACCTTCGACGAGCCGGCCGGCAAGCTCGGCCTGAAACTCGCGGTGGCTGCGCCGCAGGACGAACTCGAATGGCTCGGCGATATCCTCGGCGGCTCACCCCCCAACCATTGGGATTTCGAGGCTGCCAACTGGAGCGGGCCGAACCTGATCGACCCTTACACCGACGGTTCGAAGGTGACGTTCGGCAACGTGACGCTTTATCCGACCGTCATTCTGAATGAAGTCGTCGCGCCCGGCGCGGTGACGTTCAACAACGAATCGGTCGACAACGACGGCACGAACTACACGCTCACCGGCACGGGCAAGATCACCGGCTACACCGGCGTGACGAAGACGGGCGGCGGTATCGTCTACATGAACACCGCCAACGACTACTCCGGCGCGACAGTGGTGCAGGCGGGCGAAATCGTGTTCGTGCGCAGCAGAAAATCGGGCCGCTGGCGATTTCGTCGGGCGCGCGTGTGACTGTGGCGACAGGCGCTCGGCAGCAGTTTGCGTCGATCTCGGTGGACGGGACGCTTGATGTGCATGCCGCGTCGATGGTCGTGACCCGTGCAGTCGCTGTCGACGCGGCGACCGGCCAGTTCGACCTGTTCAACGCGAAGATGGTCGTCGATTACGACCCAGCCGCCGAAGCGTCGGCTTTCACCGAGTTGCGCACGGTGTTGAAGAACGGCTACAACAGCGGCGCTTGGGACGGCCACGGCCTGATCAGTTCGACGCTTGCCGGCAAGTCGATCGGGTTCATGCCCAGCGCGCTGAAGTTCGGCACGAACTTCCCGGCCACATGGTTCGGAGAATCGGTCGACGACAGCACGCTGCTCGTCCGCGCGACCGCGATCGGTGACGCCAACCTCGACTCGACCGTCAATTTCTCCGATCTGCTCGCGTTGGCCGCCAACTACAACTTCAGCGGCCGCGGCTGGTGGCAGGGCGACTTCAACTACGACGGCGCGGTGAACTTCACCGACCTGCTCGCCCTCGCAAGCCACTACGGCCAGACCGTCACGGGCAGTTTCGCCGGCGATTGGGCGATGGCGGTGTCGATGGCGCCTGAGCCTACGACGCTGATGGCATTCGGCGCGACCAGACTGCTTCTGAAGCGTCGCCGCGTGTCGTGATCGCGTACGACGCAATTCGCTGAAACCCGTTTAGCGGCTGATCGAGGGCGGTGTGTCTTCACGCGTACACTCAACCCCCGAATTCGCTCAATCGCGAATCGAGCCGGCGCGACTCGTTGCGTATGATGGAGTCATGGCGTTGGTGTCCGATCGAGCCCTCTGCATTCGCATCGTCGAATACTCTGAGACGTCGCAGATCGCGACGATCTTCACGCGCGGACGTGGCCTGATGCGCGTGATCGCCAAGGGCGGCGCACCGCACCACCAAAGCCGGCGCGAGCAAGTTCGATGGCGGACTGGATTTGCTCGACGAAGCGGCTGCGTTGCTCGGCGATAAAGCCGAGCGCGACCTGAACATCTTGGCTGAGTGGAAGATCGTCGAGGGCTTCCGTCCGCTGCGGAAGTCGATGCGATCGCTGGCGCTGTCGCTCTACCTGGCCGAACTGATCGGCGAACTGTTCGAGGTGATGGACCCCCATCCGCCCATCTACGACCGGTTTCGCCATGCCCTCACGCAACTCGGCACGCCCGGCTGCGAGGAATCGGCGCTGGCGATGCTGCTCGACCTCCTCCGCGCGGCCGGCTACCTGCCGAGCCTGACGCGCTGCGCCAGTTGCGGCCAGCCCACAGCGGGCGAGCGGATGCTCTACTTCAGCGGTGCGCGGGGCGGTGTGATCTGCCGCAACTGCGAGGCGGTCGTGCCCGATCGGGTATCAATCGACGCGCGGCTGGTCGGTATCGTCGTGAACATCCTGCGTCTGCCGCGGGAAAACGGGGCGGCCGTGCGGTTGCCGAGGCTTACGCGGGCCCAGACCGATCCACTGCACGAAGCGCTGGCGGATCACATTGAGCACGTGATTCAGAAGCGATTGCGGCTCAAGCGACATGTGGTCGCACGACGCGCGGCTGCTGCGCGACAGACCGTATCAATGAAAAGCCCCGGTCAATGACCGGGGCTTCCGTTCTACCTGAGCAAGTCGTAGATCAATTCACGACGTCGTGCGTTTCTTTCTTGATGCCCGCATCGTCGTCGATGGGGACCGACGCCTTGATTGTGCCCAGACCGTCGCCCGACTTGCCGACGGACTCGGTCTTGCCGTTGGTCGAGGTCGTCGCGTTGCCATTGTGAGCCGGGGCGGTGGTCGGCGCGGCGCCGACGGTCAAGCCTTTGGTGTCAACCGCCGGGGTGGCCGAAGTCGGCGCGGCAGACGCGGGCGTGGGCGAGGCGGGCGGTGCCGTCGGAGCGGGGGCGTCGGATGGCTTCTCACCGCAGCCGACCAGCAGGGCGGCCGTGATCGCCAGAAGACCGGAGCGCACAACAGTTCGATGGATCAGCTTCGAGTTCATGATTGGTTCTCGCTTCCACTATCGTCGCACGAGGCCCGCACCGCCGCAACGACATCTCCTTCGCTACTTCGCATTCGCTTCGACCGTCTTCTTGCGTTTCAGGCCCTTCTGCGTGGTCGGGTTGTCGAGCAGACCCTTCACCGGCTCGTGCCGCAGTTCGGCGGCCATCATCTTCGTGCAGGCGACGAACAGCTTGTCGATCCCCAGCGCGACCATCCGCGCCACGCGCATGCACTGCGTACGGTCGAACTTCGGGCCATCGGCGGCGGATGCTTCCATCTGCTGCGCGATGATCCGGCGGACATCGTCCACTTCGGACCGACTCCCGCTCATCATCGGACACTCGTCGATCAACTTGGTGAGGCGCTCGGCCACATCCGCAATGACCGGTAACGCCGGCGTGAGGTCCACCAGCATCTCGAACAGTTCCCTAATCTGCTCTGCCCCGCGATGAATGGAAGGCTCGTCAAAACGGGCCTGTACGAGCGTGCAGATGGACGTGAAGTGCTGCACCTTCAGCAGCCACAAACGCATGTCGCGTTCGTAAGCGAGTGAAATTTGCCGATAACTGCGGCCGTCCAGATACGGCTCGCGATCCTCCGGCTTCACGCGGGCCATCCGGCGCAGGTACGAGCGCTTCGTGAAGATCTCGTAGATGATCGATAGGTTCGTCGGGATGCCGTTGGTGAAGCTGCGCATCGTCAGTTCTTTGCGCTGATGCTGCGCGACGCGATACGCGACGACCGTCTCTTTGCCGGCCTGTAGTTCCTCGTACTTCTCTTTGATGTAGTAAGCCAGCACCGCGATGATCGCGAAACTGAAGACGATCAGCTCGGTGAACAGGTTGCCTTGAACGGCGTCGGCCAGCTTCGACCAGATCGACGATTCCTCGGTCGCCTGCGTCGTCGCCTCGGCCAGAAGTGGGATCAATGACAGCACGCGTACATTCAACCTTACCGATCGGAAGAGGGCAAACGGTGAAGGCAAATGACCCATGACCAATGACCAGCGACCGATAATATTGGCGCTCGTGAGCCGTTCTTGTGGGTCCCTGGTGATTTTCAGAACAGTCGTCCCTGCCTTACGTGCATCGGTTCCACCGCTTGTCCGACCAACGCCTTGAATCTATCGGCCGTACCGGGGCTGAAGCCGGCGTAGTCGTCGCTGAAGAGCGCCCACGTCACGCGCAGGTCGTGCAGTGCCGTCACACGATCGAGCCACCAGCGCAGGTGTTCGGTCGCGTCCCAGCGTTCGTGATCGAGCACTTGGTAGCGCCCGTGCAGGCCGATGAGACGCAGGTACGAAAAGTCGGCCGTCGCGACGGGCTCGCGCGGTTCGACGTCGTACTCCGCGCCGACCAGCGCGATGTTTCGCTTCCGCAGATCACGCGCGATTGCATCGAAAACACGCGGATCGAACCACGTGTCGTTGCGGAACTCGATCGCATAACCCGGGCCGGTCGGTAGGCGATCGAGCAGCCGCCGTACCTGCGGCCAGACACGCGAGGGCAGCGCCGGCGGAAACTGGATCAGCACCACGCCCAGCTTCTTGCCCAGCCGCGACGCGACGCGCACGAAGTCGAGCATGGCCGGCGGGGCGTCGGCTAAGTTCATCTCATGCGTGATCGCCCGGGGCGTCTTCACAGCGAAACGAAAGTGGTCCGGCACCTGCTCGGCCCAGCGCTCAAACCGCTCGGGCGGCGGCACTGCGTGGAACGTGGTGTCGAGTTCGATGGAATCGTAGTGCTTCGCGTAGAACGCCAAGCGATCTGACGGCTTCAACTCCGGCGGGTAAAACACGCCCCGCCAATCGTCGTAACTGAAGCCCATCGTGCCAACGCGAAACCGCATGCGGCATGGTAGTCACGCTCGCCGGGCGAGGCATGTGTGCTGTCTGGAATCAACGTCATCCTGAGCGCAGCGAAGGATCTGGCGCCAGACGAAGTTGCGCGATGCTCGAAAGACGCCAGATCCTTCACTTCGTTCAGCATGACGCCTCGCGGATGCTGTCTGACGTGAGGAGCGTCAGAACTTCAACACCAGGTTCGCCCCGTAGCGCCAGTTCGTCGGCTCGGTGTCGTCGAGCGTGCGGAATTCGTACTTGTGCTCGACAAACAGCTTCAGCGCCAGGCCCTTGGCGCGGTTAATCATGGCTTCATACGCGAGGTTCGTCACCACGCGGCCTTCGTCGAGGAAGTTCGACAGGCTCGGGAAGTAGTTGATCGAATACGTGATGGACTGCCGGCCGTCATCGAAGGTCCATTTGCCGTCAAGGCCGATCGACGCTTCCACGCGGAAGTCGTCGGTTTCTGCGTTGCCGAAGTCATCCGCCACACCGATACCGACTCGGCCCTTCAGTGTGAGGTTGTCACGCTTGATGAAGTTGTAGCCGGGGCCGACGAACGCGGTCGCACGGTTGCGGAAGGCCTGGAACTCGTCGAAGTCGTATTGAGCGGTGCCGAAGATGAAGAAGCGATCCGAGACACTCTTGATGTACTGGTCGCGCTTCAGTTGGAAGGTCAGCGCGTTTTGGCTGCGCTTGCCTTCGGAGTTGGTGTAGAAGTACCGCGCCGACACGCTGGCGCTGTAGTCGGTGATGGTCGGCCCGGACTTGAGCGCGAAGCCCGTGTTGAGGGCGGCCGACTCGGTTTCGCCGTTTTGGCCGGTGAGGCCCAGATCGACGCTCTTTTCCCAATCGGGCAGGAACCAGCTGACCGGGGCGGGCGTGGGCGGGTTGGCGGACTGCTTCTCGATCGCCGGCGAGGGCGGCGTGCTGACGGCGGGCGCGGCCGGCTGGGTGCTCGGGGCGGCGCGGCCGCGTCAATAGTCTGGATCTTGTCGGCGGGGATCGTGACGACGCCGACGAGGTCGGACTTCACCACGAGGCTGGTCGTGTCCCGCGACATGATCGTGCCTTTGACGACTTCGCCCGATGTGAGGGTGATCGTCTCGGCCCGGACCATGCCGGCGGTCGCGGACACTGCTGCTGCAAACACGGCTGCCTTGAACTTCATCGGCCGGTCTCTCCTGCGGTTCGGGTTACGGATTGCGGTTCTAGTTGGGCTATCGGCCCACGGGCGAACCCGCTTCAATCCACATAAACGGGCCAACACGATTCGGGCGGAATCGCACGATTCCAACGCGCGGGATCGCTTCAAGACCCGTCGATTGCGTTTCGCGAGATTTGCGTCATCGGCCCTCGTCTTCCGTTGACGCCGCGACCGCCCGCCGGATATCACGCTTTGCTCGGCCAGCGCGGGAACGGTTTCGCGATCGGCACGAAAGGCGCACCTACGATCGCATCGACCATGAGCAGTTCCGAAATCGCCCGCCGGCGAACGTTCGCCATCATCAGTCACCCGGACGCGGGCAAAACGACGCTCACCGAAAAGCTGCTGCTGTACGGCGGCGCGATTCAGCTCGCCGGCTCGGTCACCAGCCGCAAGAACCAGCGCCGCCACCAGCGACTGGATGGAGTTAGAGAAGCAGCGCGGCATCTCCGTCACCAGCACGGTGCTTCAGTTCGAGTATTCCGATCATGTGATGAACCTGCTCGACACGCCGGGCCACCGCGACTTCTCGGAAGACACCTACCGCGTGCTGACGGCCGTCGATTCGGTGGTGATGGTGATCGACGCCGGCAAGGGCATCGAACCGCAGACGCGCAAGCTCTTCGAGATTTGCCGCCAGCGCGGCATCCCGATCTTCACCTTCATGAACAAGCTCGATCGCCCGAGCAAGCCGCCGCTGGACTTGATTGACGAACTCGAAAGCGTGCTCGGCATCCACGCCTTCCCGATGAACTGGCCGCTGGGGACTGGCTTTGAGTTCAAGGGCGTCTACTCGCGGCAGGATAAGCAGGCGCATTTCTTTCAGCGGACCGTCGGCAACATGTACCGCGCGCCGGTGGCGGTGAAGGACTTGTCCGACCCGAGCGTGCGCGAGGTGATGAGCGACGAGACGTACCAAGCCGCCCAGGACGAACTCGCGCTGCTCGACGGCGCGTGTCCGGAGTTCGACCTTGACGCTGTCCATCGCGGGGAACTGACGCCAGTCTTCTTCGGCAGTGCGATGAACAACTTCGGCGTGCAGATGCTGCTGGACGCGTTCGTGAAGCTGGGCCTTGAGCCGCAGCCGCGTGCCGGTGCCGACGGCGTGCCGGTGAAGCCGACCGACCCCGGCTTCAGCGCCTTCATCTTCAAGATCCAGGCGAACATGGACCCGCGTCACCGCGACCGTATCGCGTTCATGCGCATCTGCTCGGGCAAGTTCGAACGCGAAATGCCCGTCAACATCGTGCGCAGCGGCAAGAAGATTCGCCTGAACAGCAGCCACAAGCTGTTCGGGCAGGATCGCGAGACGGTCGACGTCGCGTGGCCCGGCGACATCATCGGCGTCGTGGGCCATGCCGACCTGCGCATCGGCGACACACTGGCCGACGCGCCCAACCTCAACTTCCAGGAGTTCCCGCGCTTCGCGCCGGAAGTGTTCGCCTACCTGCACGGCGAGAACCCGTCGCAGTTCAAACGCTTCCGCGAAGGCTTGGACCAGTTGCTTCAGGAAGGTGTTGTACAGGTGCTACAGGTTCGCAACAGCGGCGTGCGCGTGCCGCTGCTGGGCGCGGTGGGTGTGCTTCAGTTCGACGTTGTGCAGTACCGGCTGAAGGCCGAGTACGGCGCGGATTCAAGGTTGGAAACCACCGGCTGGAACGTGATGCGCTGGATCGACCCAAGCGTGACAAAGGAGCAACTTGACGCGGCGTTGTTGCCGAGCACTGCGCGAATCGCCGACGACCAGAACGGCCGCGTGGTAATGCTGTTCGAGAGCGAATGGTCGCTGCGCTACTTCGCGGGCCAGAACCCCAACATCAAGTTCCACGCGACAACGGCATAAGGTCGATCACCCTCTCCCGGCATACCGGGCGAGGGAACTAGAACGTGCATGCCCAAGCCCAACCCTCACGCGATCCGCACCGCCACGGCCGTAAGGTCGTCTTCCAGCGGCACACCGGCGCGGAAGCGATCAACGGCTTCCAAGGCGTGCGCGATGAACGACTCGGGCGCGCAGCAGATGCTCGGGTCGAGGTCGCGCGTCAGTTGCTCGATCGAGTAGCGTGAACCATTCGTAGTGCGGCACTCAAAGACGCCATCGGTGAATAGCAGCAGCGAGCAGGGCGTTTGGAGGGGGACGGACTGGAGCTGATACGTCTCGCCCGCTTCGACGCCGAGTACGAGGTCGGTCTTGAGGTTCATCCAACTCACCTGCTTGCCGTCGCTGACGAGCGGCGCGGGGTGGCCGGCGCTGACGATGTCCAGTCGGCCGGCGGCGCGGTCGATCACTAGTGCCAGCAGTGTCACGAATTGGCCGTTGTAGGTCTGACGGGCCAGGTCGCGGTTCACCTCGCAGAGCGTCTGCGCCGGGTCGGCCAGCTTCTGCATGTACGAGCGGACGAGTGTCTGCGTCGTCGACATGAGGAACGCCCCGGCAAGGCCATGGCCGGCGACGTCGCCGATGATGATGGCGGTGCGGCCGTCGGGCAGCGTGAACCAGTTGTAGAAGTCGCCCGATACGTGGCTGGCCGGGTGATTGACGGCGTGCACTTCCACGCCGCCGGCGTCGCCGCGTTTGGGCAGCCAGTTCATCTGAATTCGGCGGGCCTGTTCGAGTTCGCCGATCAGGGCACGTTGCCGTTCGCGTTCTCCGCGGCGCTGCTGGGCGACGAGCGACCACGCGGTTGAGAGCAGAATGCCGCTCATGCCGATCACGACGGCCGGCACCCACAGCAGCGCACCGCTGAACAGTTCGTCGACGAGCGACGTCACGTCCTTCAGGTCGTTGCCGACGCTCACGCGCAAGTCGCGCCGGGGTCGGGCAGGTAGACGGGAGCCACGGCGATCACGGCTCGGCCTACGGTTCGACCGTCGGGCGTTTTCATCGGGGCGTCGGTGACGTCAAACGCTTCGGCCTTCACCGAGCGGAAATGCTCGGCCAAGTTCTTCATCACCGGATCGGCAACGTCGCTGGCGAAGCTCTTGCCGATCAGGCTTCGGTCCGCGCTGTGCATCACGGTGCCCTCGGCATCCAGGAGCACCGAGCCGATGCCGGCGTCGCCGGTCCGTTCCTGTACGAGCATCGACGACAGCATCGACATCGGCACGACCGCGAGCATGGCCCGCGTGTCTTCGTGCGTGGGCCTCATGCAGATGACGATGAAGCCGAACGAACCGACGTCGAAACGTGGCGAGATGACGATGCCGTTGGCGTTGTCGCGGCCGTGGCCAACGAGCCACTCACGCGCCGCGGCGATGATCTCATCGGCCGTCGGGGCGCCTTCGGCCGCACGCTCGACGGCGACATGGCCCGTCGTCAGGTCGGCCACGATCAGGTTTGACGCACGCCGGCCGAGTTGCTGCCACGTGCGGTCGATGAACCGCTCGACCATCATGCGCCGGCCGACGTCGGGCAGGCGCGATCGTCCTTGAGGCCTCGGTCCGCGCGGGGGCGGCTGGGCGGGCAGGGTGGCCGGATCGCTGTCCGGGTCCCAGCGCTCGAAGTCGACGACCATCTTCTGCCCGAGCTGAACGGTCTCGACGATCGATTGGAGGTAGCTCTCGATGCCGCGCGCCGTCTGCCGGGCGATAAGGAGCTGACGCTGGCCGGACTTCTCGATCGAATTCGCCTCGGCTCGGCGATAGGCGAAGGTCGCCGTTGCCGCCACGACCGCCAGCAGAAGCGCGAACACGATCGCGTGCATCGCGATGATGCGGCCGGCGGTGGTCTTGCGGGCGGAGAAGAAAGCAGTCACGCCGCGCGATGATCGCGATAGCGCCGGCGTCGTCCAGACGGGGAACCCGCAGTGCCAACTGCGGGAGGACCGCTAAGGTTCGCGCAAACAGAAGCCGCGGCGCAAGGGCCGCGGCAAAGCGTGTGATCGTTGCAGTCGCGATCAGGCGACGTTCACTTGGGCGTCGGAGTCGGCGACGAACTCGACGCCGGCCGTCAGGATCGGGCGGACGAGGCGGTTCGCGTCGCGCTTCACCCAAACCACCCGCGCGGCCAGCGTCGGACGGCGGGTTTTCACCAGACCGACTTCGCTCAGCGAGCCCAGGTAAACAGTCACGTGTTCACCTTCGCGGATGGCGTTGGTCAGGGGCATTTCGAGGCGCATGCCAGTGGCGGAGATGTCGCGCGTGCGGGCGGCGAGGTGCCGGCCGGTGGTCGGTTCGTGCACCTTGACGTTGCGGACGAGCTTGACGCGGACGCCGCCCCGGCGTTCCAAGAACATCGGTTCGCAGGCGTCGCCCGCGGGATCGACGACGCTCAAGGCTGGTTCGAACGAGTGAAGCATCATCGGCACGCCATCCCTTCCGTGAACTCGGATTCAGTTGAGGTTATCGGCAGCGGTTGGCGAAAAACTTCAGTGCTGCAAAGTGTCAGGTGTCGAAGGTGGCCGCAGGCTTCGTCTGCAAAGCGGAGTCGGGCCGACACCTATGGCGAATGGGCGGTAGACTGGTGCGGCGGAAATCGTCCGGGTTGGCAAGTTTGAAACTGGACGGTTTGCGGTATAGTCCGAGGATGCGGAGCGGCATCGGTTTGCGCCGCCCCCGCGACATGGAGTGGACGCGAGCCTCGTTTGGTCGGCACAGGCCGGTCGGTCGATGGCCGTAGTGGGCGAGGCCGAGGCTTGCGAGCGAATTTCGCTTGTGCCCGGCGCGACGGTGCCTTGCACCGACCGCGAGAGGACGCCAGCAGAAGGAGCAAGAGCCGTGAACGTCGTCGTCAGTTCCCGTCACATGGAGGTCAGCCCGGCGATCAAGCAATACGCCGAGGAGAAGGCTGGCAAACTTACGAAGTACTACGACCGCATCCAGGAGATCGAAGTCACGATCGACGCCGTCAAGGGCAAGTCCGACCCGCTGCACGTTTCGATGATTGTCAACGGGGAGCACAAGAACCTTTTCAACACGCAGGCCGACGGTGACGACGCCTACAAGCTCATTGATGCGTGCGTGAAGACGCTCGAACGCCAGTTGTCCGACCACCACAAGAAGATCAAGAACCGGAAGCATCCTGAATAAGTGGAGAGTGGTCAGTCGAGAGTGGAGAGTTGCGGTGAAAGGACTGCAACTCTCCACTCTCCACTCCCAACTCTCGACTGAATCCCATGAAACTACGCGAGTTCATCCAGACCGAAGCGGTGATCGTGTCGCTGAATGCGACCGATCGGGACGGCGTCATCCAGGAAATGGTCGACGAGCTCGCCGCCAGCGGCGCGATCGACCCGGCCGACGTCGCCGATCTCGTGGCGGCATTGGTCAAGCGCGAGCGCACGGGCACCACCGGCTTCGGCAAGGGCGTCGCCGTTCCGCACGCGAAGCATCCGAAGGTGTCCAAGCTCATCGGCACGGTCGCGCTGAGCAAGAACGGCGTCGACTTCAACGCGCTGGATCACAAGCCCGTCTTCTCGGTGTTCATGGTGCTTTCGCCCGCGGGCCAGGATCAACTCCATCATCAGGCGATGGAGGTCATCTTCCGAAACCTCAACAAGGACATGTACCGCCGATTCCTGAGGCAGGCGGACACGAAGGAGAAACTGATCGAACTGCTGGACGAAGCAGACGCCGGGAAGTGATGGGATTTTCGATTGCCAATTTCCGATTTCCGATTTGGAGTCAAACGGGATCGGGATGCCAAATGGGCAATGCGAAATCGAAAATCGGAAATAGAAGATGTCCCACGCGTCACGCGAAGTCACAGTCTTGAACGAGCAGGGCTTCCACGCCCGGCCCGCGATGAAGTTCGTTGACGCCGCGACCGGGTTCGAGTCCGATGTGCAGCTCACCAAGTTGCCCGGCCCCGACAACCCCGACCCGGAAACCGTCGACGGCAAGAGCATCATGTTCGTGCTCACCCTGATGGGTGCGATCGGCACGACGTACCGCATCGAAGCCGACGGCACCGACGCCGAGGCCGCCGTGAACACGCTCGCCCAGCTGTTCGCCGCGAAGTTTGACGAGGAGTGATGAAGAAGTTGGTAGTTAATAGTTGGTAGTTGCCCGAGCGCGGTTTCATCTGCGCCGCCCACTACCAGCTGGCAACTAACAACTGGCAGCTGTCTTCCCCCATGGAGATTCTCAAAGGCATTGGTGTCTCCCCCGGCGTGGCGATCTCCACGGCCGTGGTGCTCGACTCGGACGACCTGCTGGTCCCCCAGCGCGCGGTCGACCCGAACAACGTCGAGGCCGAACTCGTGCGCCTTCAGCAGGCGCTCGCCGATGCCGTCGCCGACCTGACCGTCCTCCGCAACGACATCCGCCAAAGCGCCGGCGATGAAATCGGCGGCATCTTCGACTTCCACATCGGTCTGCTGAAGGACAAGAACCTCGCCGCGCAGATCACCAAGGAAGTCCGCAACCAGTCCGTCAGCGCCGAGTTCGGCGTCAGCGTCGTCATGAAACGCATGGCGGCCACGTTCCTCCAGATGAAGGACCGCTACTTCCAGGAACGCGTCAAGGACGTCTACGACATCGAGAAACGCATCCTGCGCAAGCTCGTCGGCCACAAGACCGAAGAACTGGGCCGGCTCTCGCGGGACGTGATCGTGATCGCCCATGACCTGCTGCCCAGCCAGACGGCTGCGCTGGACAAGGGACACGTGAAGGGATTCGCCGTCGATGTGGGCGGCCGCACCAGCCATACCGCCATCGTCGCCCGCGCGATGAGCCTGCCGGCCGTCGTCGGCATGGGCGATGTCAGCTCGCGCGTCAACTCGGGCGACACGCTCATCATCGACGGCACGCGCGGCCTGGTCATCATCAACCCGGACGCCGAGCAACTCGCCGAATTCAGCGCCACCATCAAGCGCAACGCGGCGATCGAAGTCGAACTGAAGGGCCTGCGCGACCTGCCCGCGATCACGCTCGACGGCCACGCCGTGCAGTTGCAGGCGAACATCGAGTTCCCCGCCGAAGTCGACGACGCCGTCGGCCGCGGCGCGGAAGGCGTGGGCCTGTATCGCACCGAGTTCCTGTACCTCGGCGCCGAAGCCGAGCCCACTGAAGAAGACCACTTCCGCGCCTACGTCGAAGCCATCGACCGACTGCACGGCAAGCCGATCGTCATCCGCACGCTCGATCTCGGGGCCGACAAGTACGACCCGAAGAAGCAGCAGAACCCCGAGCCCAATCCGTTCCTGGGTGACCGCTCGATCCGGCTGTGTCTGCACGACATCAAGATGTTCAAGACGCAGCTGCGCGCGATCCTTCGGGCAAGCGTGCTGGGCGACGTACGGATCATGTTCCCGATGATCAGCACGCTGATGGAACTGCGGCAGGCCCGAATGGTCCTCAGCGACGTGATGGAGGAACTGGAAGACGAAGGCATCAAGTTCCGCCGCGACGTGCCGATCGGTATGATGATGGAAGTGCCGTCGGCGGCGCTGATGGCGAGCACGTTCGCTCGGGAAGTGAACTTCTTCAGCATCGGGACGAACGACCTGATCCAGTACACGCTGGCGGTCGATCGCACCAACGAACGCGTGGCCGGGCTGTTCAATCCCGCGCATCCGTCGGTGCTGCTGCTGATCCGCGACATCATCCGCGCCGCGGCCAAGAACCGGATCGGCGTGAGTGTCTGCGGCGAAATGGCGGGCGAACCGCTGTACGCATTGCTCCTTCTGGGATTGGGTCTTCAGACGTTCAGCATGAACTCGCCCGACATCCCGGAAATCAAGAAAATCATCCGTTCGACGACCATCGAGCACGCGCGGAAAGTCGCGCGCGAGGTCATGAGCTTCGACTCCGAACGGCAGGTCATGCACTACCTGCGCGAAGAAACGCGGAAGATCGTGCCAGATATCTTTTGAGGAGAGTTGGTAGTTGCCAGTTGGTAGTGGGTAGTGCCGACGTTCGACCGAACGCGCATTGCCTCGTCGCTACCAACTACCAACTACCAACTACCAACTAATGTCGAAAGAAATGCTCATCAACGTCTCCGCCGGCGAGGAATGCCGAATCGCGCTGGTGGAGGACGGTCAGCTCGAGGAGATCTACCTCGAACGCACGAGCGCCGCGAGCCACGTCGGCTCGGTCTACAAGGGCCGCGTCATGAACGTCGAGGCCTCGATTCAAGCGGCGTTCATCGATTTCGGCTCGGGGCGCAACGGCTTCCTGCACATCTCCGACCTCATGCCGACTTACTTCGGCAAGAAGGGCGAGAAGGTCGTCGAAACCGTCGGCCGAAAGATGGCCCGCCGTGATCGCCCGCCGATCCAGCAGTGCCTTCGTCGCGGGGACGAGATCATCGTCCAGATCATCAAGGAAGGCATCGGCACCAAGGGCCCGACCCTCAGCAGCTACGTCAGCATCCCGGGCCGAATCCTGGTGATGATGCCCGGCGTCTCCAAGACGGGCGTCTCTCGCAAGATCGAAGACGAAGACGAACGCAAGCGCCTGCGGAAGATCCTCGACGACCTCAAGCCGCCGAAAGACGTCGGTTTCATCATCCGCACCGCCGGCATCGGCAAGACCAAGGCCGAGATCGAGCGCGACTTCAAGTACCTCACGCGCCTCTGGGACCAGATTCAAAAGAAGCTCGATAGTTCCGACAAGCCCTGCGAACTCTACGCCGAGGGCGACCTCGTCACCCGCAGCGTCCGCGACGTCTTCACCAGCGACGTGGAGAAGATCGTTGTCGACGACAAGGACACCGCCAAGCGCATCAAGGACTTCTTCAAGCTCCTGATGCCGCGCACCAAGAACAAGGTCGAGCTGTACGAAGACCCGGTCCCGCTCTTCCACAAGTACAAGATCGAGCGCGACATCGAAGACATGCAGAGCCGCACCGTTCCGCTCAAGAGCGGCGGCTACCTCATCATCGACAGCACCGAAGCGGTCGTCGCCATCGACGTCAACAGCGGCAAGTTCCGCGACCACTCCGACGCCGAAACCACCGCCTTTAAGACCGACCTCGAGGCCGCCGACGAAATCGCCCGCCAGCTGCACTGCGCGACCTGGGCGGCGTGGTCATCTGCGACTTCATCGATTTGCGCTACGAGCGGCACCGCCGCGAGCTCGAGCAGCGTCTCGCCGAGAACCTTAAGAAAGACCGGGCCAAAACGCGCTTCCTGCGCATGAGCGAGTTCGGCATCATCGAGATGACGCGCCAGCGCATGCGGCCCAGCCTGAAACGCGCCATCTACCACGAATGCCCCGGCTGTAAGGGCCACGGTCTCGTCAAGACGCCGGAGAGCATGGCGCTCGACGTCATGCGTAAGGTCGCGATCGCCGCGAACGATCTGAAGGTGAAGCGCGTCGAATTGTGTCTCGCGCCGGACGTCGCCTATTACATCCTGAACAAGAAACGCGCTAGCTTGGCCGAACTCGAAGAGAGCACGGGCAAGAAGATCATCATCAAGGTCGATCCGAAGCTGAGCCTCGACGAGACGCGTTTCGAACTCTACGACGACCGCGAAGGCATGGTCTGGCTCGAAGTGCTCGGCATGGAGCCGCCGACAAGTCATGGCGGCCATCGTGGCGACCGGCGCGAGCGCGGCGGCCGAGGCCGGGACCGCGACCAGCGCGGCGGCCGCGACAATCGCAACCGTCACGCCGAGGTCGAGCACGACGACGCCGACGACCGTGACAGCGAACGCGACGATGACATCGCCGAGGAAGGCGAAGGCGCTTCCTCCTCGAAGCGTCCGGAGCGTGAGCCGGATCAGCTCAACGACGACCAGCGTCGTCGGGCCGGCGAGAGCGTCGAGGAAGGCAACGTCGGCATCGGCAGCGCGCCGACGGCGAGCGACTTCAACAACGACTTTGACCGCAACCGCCGGCACGGCGGGCGGGATCGCGGGCGAGGCCGAGGCCGTGGGCGCGGTCGTGACGACCGCCGCGGCGGCGGTCAGCAGCGCGGCCCCAGCCAGACGTCGTACACCAACGACCCGGGCATCGAAGAATTCGAGGACGACCGTCCCGAGATCGAAGACGGCGGCAGCGTTCACGAAGGCTCCGCTGAAGTGCCGGCCGACGCGGGCGAGTTCGTCGAGACTCGCGCCAACGAAGTGGCGGAAGACCGCGACGAGCGTGACGAGCGCGGCCACCGTCAGCACGAGCAGCGCCATCACGACCGGCGTGACGATCGCGGCCACGGCCAGCGCGACAACCGCGGCCACCAGCAGGGCGGCCCTCGTGACCCGCAAGCAGGACACCGCGACCAGCAGGGCGGCTACCGCGATCAACCGGGCGACCAGCAGGGCGACTACGGCGATGGTCAGGGCGGCGGACGTCGCCGTCGTCGTCGTCGGCGCGGCCGGCGCGGTCGCGGCGGCCAGGGCGGTCAAGGTGGCGGCTACCAGGGTGGCGGTCAGCAGGGCGGCTACGGTCCGCAGCACGGCGATCAGCCGGCCGCGAATCCGCAGGGCAGCGAGTTCCCGCCTGAAGAGGAATTCGCCGACCTCGGCCCCGGCCCGGCCGAGCTGAAGCGTCAGCCCACGCTCGCCGAAATCGCGCGTCAGGCGCTCGCTGCGGAAGGCGCTGACGTCCCCGAGTACGAAGACGAGGGCGACGACATCGGCAACCGCGCCGACCTGCCCGACCCGAACGTCGTCCGCGAAGAGCAGAAGAAGCAGGGCCGACGTGGCCGGCGCGGCGGCCAGCGCGGACGCGGCGGTCGCGGCGGACAGGGCGGCGGACGCGGGGGGCACGGCGGCGGTCAGAACCGCGGCCATGGCCAGCAGGGCGGCAACCGCCCGCAGCGCACGCCGCCGCAGTCGGCGCCACGCGGTCCGATGAGCAGCGGCCCCGTGCCGCCGGTCGTCAAGACCGGGTCGAGCGATCGACACGTACTCGGCGAACATGACGACGACGCCGGCCCGTCGCACAGCGCGGCGCCCGACATCAGCCAGTTCCTCGCCAAGCCCTCGAAGCCGGCCGACCTGGACGTCATCCACGACGACGATTACGACGACGATCGTTAATCGGATCAGATGTCAAAGAACGCTTTTCGCCGGACGCCCGTTCACGCGGGCGTCCGGTTCTGTTTTGTTGCGTGTCCCAGGGTTGTTCGAAAGCCATTCGATTTCGTACTGTGCCGCCGGCCCAACTGCCCGGCCGGCCACCGCTTACCGGCCGAACGGAGTGCTGACGTGGTATTCTTAAAACCGGGACATCTTGGGACATTCGGGCCACCCCAATCGGCCGACCGTCTGCACGTCCGAGCGAAAGGAAAGCCACCCGGATCGCATCTTGGTCATGCGGTCCGGGTGGCCGTCAAGGGAAATCCTGGTTGCTCAATCCCGACTGGCGAGTCACTTTTCAGCCAGAATCTTCTTGAGCGCGTCTTCCACGTGATCCGACGTCAGGCCGATCGCGCGGACGGTGCCTTTGCGGTCGATCAGGACATAGGTCGGATACCATTGGCCTTTGAAGGCAGTGAAGGTCGTGCCGCTGTCGCCGTTCATCTTGTCCCACGCCATGGGCAGGGTGAGCTTGGCTTCCTTGATGAAGTCCTCGGCGTCCTTCTGTTCGCCGCTGGAGCAGATGCTGAAGACGACCACGCCCTGGTCCTTGTATTTCGCGGCCATCTCGTTCGTGTGGGGCATCGCGGCACGGCATGGCCCGCACCACGTGGCCCAGAGGTCGATGACGACGACCTTGTCCTTCATGTCGTCGGCCTTCACTTCGCCCTGGAACCACTTGCTGGTTTCGATCTTGGGCGCGGGCTTGCCGATCAGGTCGGCGTGCTGCTTCGCCTGGGCGGCGTCGTCATGCCAGAACCACTCGGCCGGCATGTCCGGCGCGGGTGACACGCTGGCCCGGGCGATCAGTGTCGTGCCGGCGAGCACGGCAACCGCGAGCAAACCCGACTTCAACGCCGATGACCAACGCTTGCGCATGACAACCTCCGAAGGAAGTGAACGAGCAGGTGCGCCGCCGCACCTGCCGCAAATGGTAGATGCGGAATCGGACGGTGTCGATTCAGTTGTGGAAGCGATATGGCACTCACGCCGCGTCGCTGGCGGCGGTGATGTGGTATTTCTGCATCTTCTTCCAGAGCGTCGTGCGATCGATCTTCAGCTCGTCGGCGGTCGCCTGGCGGTTCCAGCCGTTGCGGAGCAGGGCGGCCTCGATGATTCGCTTCTCCGGCGCTTCGAGCGCCTGCACCAGCGGCATCGGGCCGAGGTCTTCTAACGCGACGGCGGGCTGGATGCGCAACGCGGCCGGCGCGGGCTCGAACGTCTGAATCGCCTCGGGCAGGTCGGTCAGTTCGATCTTCGCACGACGGCACAGTACGACCGACCGCTCGATCGCGTTCTCCAACTCGCGCACGTTGCCCGGCCACGGGTAGCGGATCAGTGCGGCCCGCGCTTCATCGCTCAGGCCGACGATCTCTCGCACCATTTCCTTGCGGAATCGGTTCAGGAACGAATCCACCAGCAGCGGAATGTCGCCCGAGCGCTCGCGCAGCGGGGGCAGGCGAATCGTGACGACGTTAATTCGGTAGAACAAGTCCTGACGGAACGCGCCGGACTTCACGAGCCCGTCGAGATCGGCGTTCGTCGCGAGGATCGATCGCGTGTCGACGGTCTTTGTCGTCGTCGAGCCGACCGGTTCGAAGCTGCGTTCCTGCAACACGCGCAGCAGCTTCACCTGCATCAGCAGCGACGCGGAGTTGATCTCGTCGAGGAAGATCGTGCCGCCATCCGCGGCGGTGAAGCGGCCGGCCTTGTCGGCGTGGGCGCCGGTGAATGCGCCTTTGACGTGGCCGAACAGTTCGGACTCCAGCAGCGATTCGGGCAGCGCGCCGCAGGGCACTTCGACGAACGGCCGATCGCGCCGCGGGCTGCGGCCGTGAATCGCCCGTGCGAGCAGGCTCTTGCCCGTGCCGCTTTCGCCGACGATCAGCACGGTCGATCGCGAATCGGCGACGGCGTCGACCACTTCGAAGATCTTCTGCATCCGCGGGTCGCGCCCCAGCACGTTGCCCAGACCGAAGCGTTCGTCGAGCTGCTGGCGCAGCGATTCGTTGTCGTGCAGCAGCGTCTGCTGACGGATGGCCTTCTCAACGACCATCCGCACCTCGTCGTCGACGACCGGCTTGGTGAGGTAGTCGAGCGCACCGTTACGGATGGCGCTGACAGCGCCTTCGATGCTGCCGTAGCCCGTGAGGACGACGGTCACGAGTTGCGGAAAGCGCTTGCGCAAGTCGCGCAGCAACGCGGCCGGGTCGACGCCTGGCAGGGCGAGATCGCCCAGCAGCACCTGCGGCGTGGACGTTTCGAGCACCGCCATCGCCCGCTCGACGGAATCGGCCTGTAGCACGTTGTAGCCGTCGCGCCGCAGCAACTGCGCCAGCGACTGGAGCATGATCCGGTCTTCGTCTAGCAAGAGGATCGTGGACATACGAGTGGGCAGTGGTTAGTGAGCAGTGGGCAGTGCAGAACTTCCTGCACGCTGCCAACTGCCCACTGCTCGCTGATCCACCCGTTGCATCGGCGAAACTTCATGTTGGTTGAAGTCAACATTCCTTGTTATGATATTTGTTTTCGCTTCGGGCCGATAAGTGATTGGCACTGTGGCTGCGATCGAAACCTCGGAAGGAATGTTCATGCGCATCGGTGTCCCTAAGGAAGTGAAGTCCGACGAATATCGCGTGTCGATGATCCCGGTCGGCGTTGACCTACTCACACGCAGCGGGCACAAGGTGTTCGTCGAAACCGACGCCGGCAGCGGCAGCGGCTTCCCGGACGAGATGTACGTCAAGGCGGGCGCGACGATCGTTCAGACGCACGAAGAAGCCTTCGACGTCGACATGGTCGTGAAGGTGAAAGAGCCGCAGCCGGCCGAGATCAAGCTATTCAAGCCGAATCAGATCGTCTTCACCTACTTCCACTTCGCGGCCAGCAACGAATTGACGCAGGCGTGCTTGGAGAGCGAGATCGTCGCGATCGCGTACGAGACCATTCGCGACCGCAAGGGCACGCTGCCGCTGCTCACGCCGATGAGCGAAATTGCCGGCAAGATGAGCATCCAGGAAGGCGCGAAGTTCCTCGAGAAGCCGATGATGGGCCGCGGTATCCTGCTGGGCGGCGTGCCCGGCGTGGCGCCGGCGAAGGTGGTGGTGATCGGCGCGGGCGTCGTTGGCACGAACGCCGCCAAGATCGCGGCCGGCCTAGGCGCGGACGTCGTCGTGATGGACATCAACCTCGACCGTCTGCGTTACCTCGACGACACGATGCCCGCGAATGTCGACACGATCTTCTCCGACCCGCACACGATCCGGAAGCATGTGAGCGAGGCCGACTTGGTCGTCGGTGCTGTGCTGATTCCTGGCGCGAAGGCGCCGCGGCTGGTCACGCGCGAACTGCTCAAGCAGATGCCCAACGGCGCGGTGCTGGTGGACGTGGCGATCGACCAGGGCGGCTGCGCCGAGACGAGCCGGCCGACCACGCACCAGCAGCCGACGTTCATCGCCGAGGGCGTGGTGCACTATTGCGTGACGAACATGCCCGGCGCCGTGGGCCGCACGAGCACGATCGCGCTGTGCAACGCGACGCTGCCGTACGCGCTGACGATCGCCAACAAGGGCTACCAGAAGGCCGCCGAAGACGACGCCGGCTTCGGCGAAGGCATCAACATGGTCGCCGGCCGCGTGACGCACAGCGCGGTGGCCGAGAGTCTGCACATGCCGCACCAGCCGCTGAAGAAGTGAGCGGCGAGTCGGATCAACGATTCGAGCGAGCTACAGCGGGAATGGATGATGGGAACGGTTGCCTGATTCGTGGCACGGCCGTCTCGGCCGTGATCTTCACGGGCGGGACGCCTGTGCCATGCCGATCCCTTTCACATCACGCTTGTAAGCGTGTCGCTAACTTCGGCTTGCGCATGCCTCCTTCAACCGTGCCGCGACGTTGTTGACGCCGTGCAGCGGATGAAGCGCTTCGACTACCGCCGCGCTCTGATTGCGCGGGCCGTTGCGCACGAGGTCGAGTAGGTATTCGATCGCCGGTTCCTGGCGCGTCAGCGCGATCGACGCCAGATACGTCGACTCACTCGGCGAGTTCAGAAAATCGATCGACCGCTTCTTGAGCAGTTCAAACGCGCTCGGCAGCCTCGAGCCGCCGATGGCGATCATTGCCGCCTCCGCGCGCGCCTCGGCGTCGCGGTCAGCCCGAGTGCCGGCGACGGCGTCGAGATACCTTTCGGCCAGCGACAGGCCCTCTTCGTGTTCGATCGCGATCACGCCCGCCAGGCACTCGCTGATGACGGCCGGGTCGGCGTCGCCTTCGAGGGCCTTGAAGCGCAGCACTGCGGCCGCGCCGTCGCTGGCGATCATCGTCAGCGCCCGCGCCGCGTCGCAGCGCACCGGCACGCTGTTCCGCTCGCGCGGCATTTTCAGGTCACGCTCCGCCAGCAACTCCGTCGCACAGCGCAGCGCCTTCTTCGAGCCCATTGCCGCCAAGAGGATCGCGCAGTGACCCCGTACGCCGCCGGCGAGATCCACGCTTCCGCCCCATGAAGCCTCCCAATGGGCGTGACGCGTGCCGCGTTCGGCGACGGCTTCGGCGTCGCGATCGGCTTCGAGTTGCACAAGTGACTTTGCGATCGATGTCTTCGCGGTACACCCGGCGTCCTTGCTCGTCGGTGCGGCCAGGAGCTTTTCGAATAACTCGACGAGTGTCGGTGTGAGGGGCCGCACGCCGCGCTCGCCGGCCAGTTCCGCGGCGCGGGCGACGATATAGTTCGACTTCTCCGCCAGCAGGGGCCGCAGGGCGTCCGCAAGCTGATTCGGATCGTCGATCGATTTCAGTGCCGCCACACGCGAAATCGCGTCGGCGGCGGGGTCGCGCTTGGCCATGGTTCCATGATACGAGCGTGGAGGGTGCATGGTGAACCGGCGTTCGGACCATTCACGATCCACCATCGACCACCCTCGTTTTCTCCAGCATCGGACAACGCCTACACTTCCGTGATGCCTCGCCTCGATCAGATTCTCTCGATGCTCGCGAAGTCGCCGAACGACGCGTTCCTGCTTTACGCGGCGGCGCTGGAATACAAGAAGGCGAGCCAATTCGAGCAGGCCATCGATCACCTGAACCGCTGTCTGGCCGTCGATCCGAACTACTGCTACGCGTACTACCAGAAGGGGCAAGTGTTGGAAGAGTCGGGTGACAATACCGCTGCAGCCAAGGCGTATCGCGAGGGAATTGTCGCCGCCCGGCGCGTCGGCGACGGCAAAGCCGAAGGCGAACTCTTGCAAGCGCTGGCGATCGTGGAGTGACGGGCTGATCGCCCCCGTCTGTGCTCCTCCCTTCATGACCGCCTTGGTGCCTTTGAGGCTCCGAGTCGTAGCCTTCCCCCGACCCGCCATCCGGTTGACACCCGGCCCGCTTCGCCTATCCTCATCAGGCTCGACCTGCGGTCGGGCCGGCCTGCATTGCGCGGGCCGTACGGTTCAGTCGTCTGCGAGCTCTCAGCCCATCACGCCTATGTCCAACGCGATTGCGAACATCAATGACCGTGCCAGCGAGGAATTCTTCCGTCGCGGCAAAGAAGCCGAAGCCGAAGGCAACGTCGAACGCGCCATCGAATTCTTCGAACGCAGCCTCGGCGAGAATCCGGACAACGAAATCGCCTGCTTTCAACTCGCGCTGCTGTATGACCGTCGCGGCGAAGACAGCAAGGCGATCGAACTCTACGAACGTATCTGCACCAGCGAGCCGGTTCACCTCAACGCGCTGATGAACCTGGCCGTGCTGTACGAAGACAACAACATGTACGACGACGCCGCCCGATGCCTGGAAGCGGTGCTCAAGACCAATCCGAACCACTTCCGCGCGCAGCTGTACCTGAAGGACGTGCTGAGCGCCCGTTCGATGTTCGTCGACGACTCGAACTCCGACGCCGAGAAGAACGCGGCCCTGGAGATTCCGATCACCGACTTCGAGTTGTCGGTTCGCAGCCGCAACGCGCTGAAGAAGATGAACGTCCGCACGATGGGCGACCTGCTCCGCGTGACCGAGCAGGAACTGCTCAGCTTCAAGAACTTTGGCGAGACCAGCCTGAACGAAATCAAGAGCCTCCTCGCCAGCCGCGGGCTGCGGCTCGGTCAGCAGGCCGACCCGGGCGTGGCCGCGCCGCGTCGGCCGGTCAGCGTCGGCGGCGATGTGCCCGAAGAAGTGCTCAACAAGGCGCTGACCGACCTCGAACTGTCGGTCCGCAGCCGCAAGGCGCTTCAGCGGCTGAACATCATGAACGTCGGCGAACTCGCCAGCCGCACGGAAGACGAACTGCTCGGCTGCAAGAACTTCGGCACGACGTCGCTCAACGAACTCAAGCAGATCCTCGCGAGCTTCGGTCTGGGCTTCCGCAAGCTGGACGCCTGAGCGATCTGGACAGACACAGGACAAGCCACGAATCTCACGAATCGGCACGAATGCAGACACTGCGTCGTGAAGATTTGTGAGATTCGTGGCTTTATGAGCGAACCATGCCCCAGACGCCGAACAACCCGTGGGACACGATTGCTCCGTACTGGGACGAGCAGGTCGGCGAAGGCAACGATTTCCAGAAGCAGCTGATCTTCCCAACCACCGATCGCCTGCTCACGCCCAAAGCCGGCGAACGTATTCTTGATGCCTGCTGCGGCAACGGCGGCTACGCCCGGCGACTCGGACGCATGGGCTGTGACGTG
The DNA here is from genome assembly GCA_047600945.1 of Tepidisphaeraceae bacterium. GTDB lineage: Bacteria > Planctomycetota > Phycisphaerae > Tepidisphaerales > Tepidisphaeraceae > JASGKC01. The sequence goes on from JASGKC010000001.1 coordinate 2,821,329, forward strand.
CTCGCATTCGATGGTTCCGCTGCGTTTGTCGAAATCGCGAAGTCGAAGACGAAAGCAGTCGATGATCGGATCGAATATCGGCATCTCGATGCGTGTGACGCCTCGGCGTTGCGCACGCTGAACGACCAGTCGTTCGACGCTGTCGTCTGCTCAATGGCACTGATGGACCTGCCGACGATCGATCCGCTCGTGCAGGCCGTTCGACGCGTGCTGAAGCAAGGCGGACGATTCGTCTGGTCGGTGGGGCATCCCTGCTTCCACACGAACGAGGCTGTCAAGGTGGGCACGCAGATCGACGGCGAAGGCGAGCCGGTTCAGACGTTCGGCTGTTTGGTCACGCGCTACAAGACCGACTGGATTCACGAATCGCGTGGCCTGTTGAACCAACCCGTCTCACACACGATGTGGCACCGCTCGATCGGCACGCTGATGCAGTCCAGCTTCGAGGCGGGCTTCGTCGTGGATGGCTTTGCCGAGCCAAGCTTCGAGCCCGACACGCGCGCCCGCAGCCCGTTCAGCTGGGCTCGCCGACCTGAGATTCCACCCGTGCTGGTGGTGCGCTGCCGATAAGCCGCTCTTTGAACGCCCGCGCCGCAGCCGTGATGTCCGATGCACCGACGACGGCCGCCGTCACTGCGATTGCTCGCATGCCGGTTGCGAGCACCCGATCGACGTTGTCGAGCGTGATGCCCGCGATGCCGACGACCGGGACCGTGATCTCACCGGCGACCTGCTTCGCGTAGTCGAGGCCGCTGATGAAGTCGCGCGGCTTCGTGCCGCTGCGGAAGATCGGGCCGACGCCGATGTAGTCGGCGCCGTCGAGTTGCGCCTGTCTCGCGTGTGCGATCTCGTGCGTGCTGACGCCAATGAGCTTGCTGGCACCGACGATGCGCCGGGCGTCGCGGCACGACAGGTCGCCTTGCCCGACGTGGACGCCGTCGGCGCCGGAGAGCAGGGCGATGTCGGCCCGGTCGTTGACGATGCTGGTCACGTCGTGGGCCCGGCACAGCTCGACCAGCTTGCGGGCGCGTTTCAACAGCTCACCTGCATCGAGTTCCTTCTCGCGCAGTTGCAGGCAGTCGGCTCCACCGGCGATGGCCTGCTCGGCCGCTTCGAGCCAGGGGCGCGAGCAAACGCTTTCGGTGATCAGTACATACAGGCGAACGAGGCTGAAGTCGGGCTTGCCGGCGACGCGCAGCGACAGCTTCTGTTCGACGATGTAGAACGCGTACCGCGTCCGCTCGACTTCGTGGGCGGCCTGCGCGTCGAGCGTCTTCAAGTACTCTTCAGTGGTTCGTAGCGCCTCGGCGACGCGCTTGCAGGAGGCGATGACCACCCGCTCGGCCGACTCGCGCGACGCCTCGCTGGCCAGCTTCGGGGCGGCTGTTCCCACGTCAGCCGACGTGTCGCGGCGGCCGACTGCCTTCGCCGCCCAAGCGTCGGTCGCGGCCGCCAAGCGATGTCGAATCGCCTTCAGCTCCGACCACAAACCGGCGTCGTCGAGCACGAAGCGGACGTAGTCTTCCACCACCCGTAGCCCTTCGCGGGCGCGGTTCAGGTTGGCGTCGAGAATCCGTAACACGGCGTCTGACATGAGCTAGCGAGAAGGATATCAGAAGCGGCCGCTGGAGGGTGACACGGCCGGCCGACAGCGGGCGTCCGGATATACCGTCGTCAAGGCGATCTTTTGATATGAGAAAAAAGTAACGAATCTATAACCGTTGAATCCGCCGGATTCTGCTGGCGTTGTGTGAAGTTGGTGTATAGATTTCCCAAACCTCAACGGAACAAGGGCTGTCACGCGGAGGTCACAGCCCGAACTCACAGTGCCCGCGGCTTAATGCCGTGGGCACTGTTGCTTTTGGGGTGTGTCTGATCGGGGCGCAAACAAGGCGGGCGCAGAGATCACTGAGAACACAGAGGTCATAGAGAAGAAAGCTAGAAATTTCTAGGTCCAGCTCGCCTGTAAGCTGCGCGAGTCGACCTCAGTTCCAGCGGCCTCTCCGTGCTGCCGTGTGTTCTGTGCCACGAGATGAGGTGAGTCAAACGTGACGGTGCTTTCGGCAACGCGGCGTGTGGGCAGAATAGCACGTTCGCTTGCCGCGTTAGGGTGTCACGCGTTCCGCGTCATCGAGCGCGCGAGTGACGAGATTGCGTCGCGCTGCTTTTCACTCTCGGCCCGGCCTGCGAGTTTTTTCAGAAGGCTTGGGCAGATGATCGCCACCAGCGGGCTGCTCAGGCCTTCAGCCTTCGCCAGTTGTTCAAGTTGCTTCATCTGACGCTTCGACACGCCGGCTCGCTTGGCGGCTTCGTTCAGGAGCTTCTTCTGGTTATTCGCGGGCTTCGGCGAGGCCCGCCGGGTGGTCCAGTGCTTGATCGCGACCAGGCACAGGCTCAATGCCAGGATCGCCACGAACAGCGCGATGATGCGCGTGTCGTCGGCCGGGGTCGCGGCGGCATCATCCTTGTTGCCGCTCATTTGGCCGCGCATGCTCTTGAAGAAGTCCTCGGACGACGTCAGCGCGAACAGCGGCGCCGCGGCGAGAAGTTTCTTGATGGACGTGGTGAAGTCGCGCATGCAGTTCCTCAGGCCGACCGTTGCGTTCGCAGTTCTACCGATGCCGTCTGCAATACGCCCATCGCGTACCGGCGGACGCGCAGGCTGGTGTCTTCGCGGGCGAGTTTCGCGACCTCCGCCAGCAGCTTCCACCAGCCGATCCGGCGCAGCAGCCACAGGGCGCTCACGCGATGCTCGGGCCGGTCGTCCTGGAGCATCGACAGCAGGTGCGGGCCGGCCACGCCCAGACGCATTTTGTGCAGGGCCTTGATGGCGTTGGCGCGTTCGCGGTTGGCGCCGGCGCGGCGCGTTCACTGAGCACTTGGACGAATTTCGTGCCATTGCCGCGCGCTTCCATCGCCTCGATCGCGTTGGCGCGGACGCGGGCGTCCGGATCGACGACGGCCTTCTCGATCAGCGCGTCGGCCGCGGGCACGCCGAGTTCGCCGAGCAGCGTGACCGCCTTCGAACGCACTTTCGGACTCGGATGACCGCACAGCGGAAGAATTTGGGCACGCAGCGCCAGGACCAGATCGAGTTCGAGCGCGACCTGCATCGCCTTGACGCGCTGATCGATCGTGCCGCTGGTGAGCAGCCGCGCGATGCGGTGGGGGCCGTCGGGCAGGAGCTTCATCAGCGCCTTGCCGGCGGCGCGTCGACGCGTCGGGTCCATCAGATCGAAGCGGCTCCAGAAGCTGTCGAAGCTCGATTGGCCGATCGCACGTCCCACCACGCGGCGGACGCTTTCCGGCGCGTCGCTCATCAGCGTCAACAGTGTGCCCTCGAATTCCTTCGGCCGCCGACGGATCAGTTCGCGGGCAGCGATGCGGATGATGCGTTCGTCACTGTCGCTGAGCACCTTCGCGAGGAAGGCGATCGATGAGCCGCCGGGCCGCGCAAGGACCAGCCGCACCAGCCGCAGGCGGGCGGCGAAGTTGTCTCCGCACGCGGTGTAGAGCGTTTCGAACTTCGCATCGACGGCCGGCTCGGTCCAACTGCTGTGCGCGATCCAGTCGCCGATGCGGGCGATCTGCGCCGGCGTGCGGCGGGCCAGTTCGGCGGGCAGTTCGACGTCGTTCCACCACACGCCGGCGTTGATTTGCCGCACGCACAACTGGAGCGTGTTGCTTTTGAGCCAGTGCGTGCGGCGGAGGACGTGTTCGAGCACGACAGGCGAATCGATCTTCGAGAACGTCACGCCGAACGTCGCGCGGAGTCCGCCGTGCGTCGCGCCGAGGAGGAACGCGGGGACGTGTTCGGGTTCGGGCACCTGCTGGATCTTCCGAAGCATCGGCGTCTGGCCGCCGTGCTTGGCGGTGGTCAGGATCTTGATGCAGACGCTGTCGGCCGAGTCGCAGAGCATGAGCGCCGCGTGCAGGAGTTCCTGCTGGCGCGAACCGCGATGGAGTTCGAGCGCGCGGACGAGGGCCGACTCGATCTCGGCTCGGTTCTCGATCAGTTCCTTGTGCAGGGCGAGTCGTGCCGGCGTGAGGCCGACGTCGGGCTGGTTGGTGGGTTCGGCCGTCGCGACGAGCGGGCCACCGTCGCTGTCGGTTTCGCCCCATTGCAGTTGGCGTACGCCGCGACAGATCCAGCGCGACAGGGCGGCCAGCGCGCCGGCCGCGGCTTTGCCGAAACGCTCGTCGCCGCTGTGCAGGTTCTCGCTGAGCACATAGCAGAGCTTGCCTTGTCGGCCCTGCGCGATCAGCTTGATCGCCGAGAGCCGCTGCTGGGCCACGCTCGATCGGCCCGCCTCGCGGATGGCGGTGTAGAAGTCCTTGATGTTCTGAAGGATCTCGACCTGAAGCGCTTCGGCCAGCTTGTCGTAGTGCTCGACGACACCGATGAGGGCGCCGGTCGTCTTGCGGGCGAGGATGGCGGCCAGGATGACGCGCTGTTCGGTCACCGTGCCCATCCGCAGGGCGTCAACGAGCACGTCGTCGGCGGCGCTGTTATCGGAGTGCACGAGCGTGCGGAGCAGGTCGTCGATCATCCTTCAGGGCTTATCGGACGGCCGGCCACGCGAACTTGAACAATGCAGCCCCTGTTTGAGTGTCTCAGGTTTTTGTGAAGTGCAGGAAAAATAGCGCTCATAGTAACCGCTGGAAAAAACGAGGTCGCACCGCAAAATACGCACTTTCCGTGACTTGCGGCATATTGAAACCGGTCCATAGCTGACGCAATGACGCACTAAGGTTTTGGAGCATGGAACACGGTTTCTCCCCGACCGACGTGAATTCTAAGTCCTTAGGGGTTCGCTGGCATTTTAGTGAAGGAATGAGGACGTGAGGGACCAATGAGTGACGGATCCACAATTGCGACAGAGCCGCTTCAGGGCGACGAGGTGGCGACGGACGCAGCTGAGAAAGGGCAGGGTGACAGCCGCGAGAAGCAGGCGCCGGAAGCGGCGTCGTCTCCAGAGGCTGCAACGCCGGCTGCGCCCCCAGCGGCCGACCCTGCGATGTACGGCTCGCGGTCGACACGGACCCCGTTACCGTATCACCCCCACAACCATCCTGCCGTTCGCGCGGCGGGGAGCTTGATGCTCGTGCTTGCGTCGGTCGTCGGCACCGTCGCCAAGCACGCGGGACAACGCCAGATGGCGGCACGCCGCCGAGCTGACGTGCGCTATGCCACGGGCATGAACGTTCGCTTCGTCACCACGCCGCCCCAGCACACCGGTCTGCCGGCCGCCGGCAGCGTGTCATCCCCGGCCCATCTCACCGACCTGAGCCATAGCGGTGCGGGCATGCTGACGCTTTGCAGCCTCACGCGCGGCGAGAACATCTGGATCTGCCTTCAGAACTTCGGCTTTGACGGCCTGTGGGTGCCCGCCCGCGTGATGCACGCAACCCAACTGCTCGGCCCGGTGCATCGCATCGGCGTCTGCTTTCGGTTTGAGTGAAACAAGGCTCACGGATCGACCATCACCCCGAGCACATTCGCCACGGGCCGTTCGACCGATAGCGGGATCGGCAAGTCGTGGCCGTCACTGGGTTTGTTCAGAACGGTGTACATCTCGCCGGACCGCGCGACCAGCGTCGTGCTGCCGCCGCCGTCCAGGTTCATCGCGGTGGCGGCCCCCAGGTCCTTCATCAACTGGCCCAACTCGATCATCGTGACGCCGCGCGAGTATTCGGGTCGACGTCCGTCCACCGCCACCAGCCACATCGTTTTGCCGTCCGCGCTCAGACCGACCGCCGATCGCGGCGCGCGATCCGGGCTCTTGTTCGTTTCCACCACTCGGCCGTCCCGTACGACGATGCCGCTTCCACCCACCGCCAATTCCGCGTCGTCGGGCAATGTGGCGCAATCCTGCGCGATGCTGATCGAACCGTTCTTGCGCCTAATGAGTGCTGCCCACGGATGCTGTGTCGACGTATGTAGCAGTTGGCCGTCGACCATCATCCAGCCCACAGGGAACGCCGGATTGCCGACGAAGTAGTTCACGCGCCTGCCGAAGATCATTCGCACCGCCGGCGCCGTGAAGAAGTCACCGTTGATCGCGACGGCCAGATGCTCTCGCGACGCGACGCTGCGGACCGTGTCGAGTTTCGTGATGCACGGCCCCGGCCCGTCGGGATCGACGTCCGTCGCCCGCCGCACGACCACTTTTACTCGTGGGCTTGCAAGATCGACCGTCGCCACCGACACCACCACCGGTCCGTCGAGCGTGAACTGCCGAATCGAAACCGGCTCGGTGGTCGCAGCCTCGGCCGGCTGCGACGATGGGGCAGCCGATTCGCCCCAGGCGAAAGTCATGCTCAGCAGGCCGCACGTCAGGGCGACCATCCAGGAACGTCGAACCATGGCCGAATGATAGACCGCCGTCGCTGCGAGTTCATGTGCGGCGTTCCGGCCGCCCCTGCGGCACACCGCAGCATTGCCCGTGCCCGGCTTGACATTCGCCCGCCAACGCTCATCTTCGCGTGCTGATCGGATTCACCAATTTCGGAGACTCTCATGGCCAGCAAGACCGTTGCCGATGTGGATGTGAAGGGGAAGCGAGTGCTCATGCGCGTGGACTTCAACGTCCCGCTCGACAAGCAGCTCCAGATCACGGATGACCGCCGCATCGCCCAGGCGCTGCCGACGATCAAGTCGGTCATTGATCGCGGCGGCAAGCTGATCCTCATGTCGCACCTCGGCCGGCCCAAGGGAGGCCCGGAAGCCAAGTACAGCCTGAAGCCCGCGGCCGAGCGTCTGAGCAAGCTGATCGGCAAGCCGGTCACGATGGCGACCGACTGCGTCGGCCCCGAGGTCGAAAAGGCTGTCGCCGCTGCGAAAGATGGCGACGTCATCCTGCTGGAAAACGTTCGCTTCCACGCCGGTGAGGAAAAGAACGACGCCACATTCGCCGCGCAGCTCGCCAAGCTCGGCGATGTCTACGTGAACGACGCGTTCGGCACCGCGCACCGCGAGCACGCGAGCACGTTCGGCGTCCCGCAACTGCTCCAGGGCAAGCCGCGCGTGATCGGCTTCCTCATTCAGAAGGAACTCAAGTTCCTCGGCGACGCCGTTACCAAGCCGACCCGGCCGTTCGTCGCGATCCTGGGCGGCGCGAAGGTGTCGGACAAGATCCAGGTCATCGAACAGTTGCTCGGCAAGGCCGACACGCTGCTGATCGGCGGCGCGATGGCGTACACGTTCTTCCTCGCGCAGGGCAAGACGGTGGGCAAGAGCCTGGTCGAGCCGGACAAGGTCGACCTGGCCAAGCAGCTGCTCGCGAAGGCGGGCGGCAAGCTGAAGCTGCCGGTGGACACGGTGATCGCCGACGGCTTCGACAGCACCGACACCAGCGTCGCCGATGGCGGCAGCATCCCGGCCGACAAGAGCGGCTTTGACATCGGGCCGAAGACGATCGAGCTGTACAAGGCCGAGATCGCCAAGGCCAAGACCGTCATCTGGAACGGCCCGATGGGCGTGTTCGAGAAGCCCCAGTTCGCGGCCGGCACGAAGGCGATCGCCGAGAGCGTGGCGGCCGTCACGAGCAAAGGCGCCGTGACCATCATCGGCGGCGGCGACAGCGCGGCCGCCATCGAGCAGATGCACCTCAGCGACAAGGTCAGCCACGTCAGCACCGGCGGCGGCGCCTCGCTCGAGTTCCTCGAAAACGGGCACTTCAGCACGCTCGACATCCTCGACTGAACGCGGCTACTCCATCGATCACAGTGCCCGGACGCTCCGCCAGGCGTCCGGGCACTTCTGTTTTTCCTCACGTCATAGGAACGGCAGGTTGTCTGCATTAGGATTCGCGCGATGGCGGTCGCAGGAATCGGTCAGGCGGTGGATCTCGCGGGCGAATGGCGCGTGTGGCTGGAACGCGACGGCATTCAGGCGTGGTGCGGCGCGTGTAGACTGCCCGGCTCGATTCAGGAACAAGGCATCGGAGACGACGTCACGGCCGACACACCGTGGATCGCGGACCTGAACGGCGCACGCGACTGGTACACGTCGGCGCGCTATGCCTCGTATCGCGAACCGAGGAACATCAAGCTGCCGTACTTCCTCCAGCCTAAGAAGCATTTCGTCGGGGTCGCATGGTTCGAGCGCGAGATCGAGATTCCCAAAACGTGGCAGGGCGGTCGTGCGCTGCTGCACCTCGAGCGGCCGCACTGGCAGACGCGCTGCTGGATCGATGGCGTCGAAGTCGGCGAGTCGATGGATTCGCTCTCGACGCCCCACGAGCGACTGCTTCCGGCGCTCACGCCCAGCCGGCACACGCTACGGCTTCGCGTGGACAACCGGATGATCCATCCAGTCGGCCCGAACAGCCACAGCGTCAGCGACCACACGCAGGGGGCGTGGAACGGCATCGTCGGCCGGATCGAACTGCAATGGCGACCCGGGCCGACGATCGATCGCGTGCAGATCAACACCCGGCCGGGCGAGCGATCAGTTGAGGTGACGATTGACGGAACGGACCTGGCCTCGGCGACGATCGAACTGGACATCGAAGGCGTCACCAAGGCATCAGTCCAGGCGTCCGACGCGCCGTCGGTTCATCACACGATTGTCCTCGACGAACCGCTGCCGACGTGGGACGAGTTCTCGCCCCGGGTGCATCACCTCGTCGTCCGGCTGCGATCCACGGATGGGCAGATCGTCGATCAGCGCCGCATCGCCTTCGGCGCGCGTTCGATCGGGACGCGTGGCACGCAGATCCTCGTCAACGGCCGGCCCACGTTCCTGCGCGGCACGCTCGACTGCTGCATCTTCCCGCGCACTGGTTACCCGCCGACGAACGTCGACGAGTGGCGTCACGTCATGGGCATCGTGAAGGCGTACGGCCTGAACCACGTGCGTTTTCACTCGTACTGTCCGCCAGAAGCCGCGTTCGATGCGGCCGACGAACTCGGCGTCTACCTGCAAGTCGAATGCGCGAGCTGGGCGAACCAAGGCGCGACGGTGGGCGACGGCAGCAGCCTCGACGCGTGGCTATATGCCGAGGCCGAACGCATCATCGCCGCGTACGGCAACCATCCGAGCTTTGTGATGCTCGCCTACGGCAACGAGCCGGCCGGGGCGCGGCACGTGAAGTATCTGACGAAGTGGGTCGAGCACTGGAAGCAACACGACCCGTCGCGTCTGCACACGACCGGCGCGGGGTGGACGGCTGTTCCGCAGAGCGACTTTCACTCGATCTGGGAGCCGCGCATTCAGCACTGGGGTGCGGGTCTGACGTCACGGATCAACGGGCGCGATCCGGAAACGATGACGGACTATCGCGAACACGTAGCCAAACATGCCGGCCCGATCGTCACGCACGAGATCGGGCAGTGGTGTGTCTTCCCGATGCTGCGCGAGATCGATAAAGCGGCCGGCGTGAACCGGGCAACGAACATTGAGATCGTCCGCGATTCACTCGAAGCGAGCGGCCTGCTCGCGCTGGCGGACGACTTCGTCCACGCCTCGGGCAAGTTGCAGACGCTCTGCTACAAAGAGGAGATCGAGAGCCAACTCCGCACGCCGGGCCTGGGCGGTTTTCAGCTGCTGGGCCTACAGGATTTTCCCGGGCAGGGCATGGCCGTCGTGGGCGTGGTTGATCCGTACTGGGACGCGAAGCCTTACGTGTCGGCCGACGAGTTTCGACGCTTCTGCAATGCGACTGTGATTCTCGCGAGACTGCCGCAGCGCGCGTGGACGAACGACCAAACCCTGACGGCCGACCTTGAAATCGCCCACTACGGCCAGGCGACGATCAAACCCGCAGTCGTCGACTGGCGCGTGGAAGGCGGCTCGCAGATCGTCGCGCATGGGACATTGACGCGTGACCGAATCGATCCCGGCGAACTCGCCTCGATCGGACGCATCCGCGTGCCGCTGGCCCTAGTTGCAGAAGCATCGTCATTTCGGTTGGTGGCGGAACTGCGCGATGGTTCGAGCGCGAACGACTGGAACCTGTGGGTCTATCCTGCGAAGAACGTTTCCGTCGATGAAGACGTCATCGTCTGCGACGCACTCGACGACCGCTTCCGCGCCGCCGTCGAAGGCGGCAAGCCTGTATTGCTGTCCCTCGGCGGGCACGATCCGAACGCCGAAGTCGCGCTCGGCTTCTCCAGCATCTTCTGGAACACGCTCTTTACGCGCGGCCAAGCCCCGCACACGCTGGGCATCCTCTGCGACCCTGCCCATCCTTCCCTTGCCGGCTTCCCGACCGAAAGCCACTCCGACTGGCAGTGGTCCGAGCCCATCCGTCACGCCCGCTGCCTGATGCTCGATCGTGTGAGACACGCGCGGCTCGATCCGATCGTCCGCGTCATCGACGACTGGAACACGAATCGCTCACTCGGACTCCTGGTTGAGGTGACGGTCGGCCGATCGCGCGTCATCGTTAGCGGCATCGACCTTGCCGGCGACCTCTCTGCTCGACCAGTCTCACGCCAGCTTCGGGCGAGCTTGCTGAACGACCTGGCGACCTCGACTCGCGACTCCTCCCCGCTCACGATCGACGAACTGGCTGTGCTGACACGTCGGCATGAGACCGTGTTGGCAGACGCATCCGCCGGAACCGGCACGTACGCCGCAGGTGAACTCAAATGAAGCCGCTTCAACTTCCGTGTGCTCCGTCGGGGCTCGAATCGCATGTGGTGAAGGCGTGGTCCCAGTCGATCACGCTGCCCACCTACGAGCCGCTCGCGCCGGATCGGAACCCGATGTTCCTGGAGAAACGCGTCTACCAAGGCAGCAGCGGCCGCGTGTATCCGCTGCCGTTTTATGGTCGCATTGCCGAGGCGCCCGTCCCGAAGGCGTGGCAAGCGATCCATCTGGAGAACGAATTCGTCCGCGTGATGGTGCTGCCGGAGATCGGTGGACGCATCCACCTCTTCCGCGACAAGACCAACGGCTACGACGTCATCTACCGGCAGGACGTCATCAAGCCCGCCCTCGTCGGCCTGGCCGGCCCGTGGATCAGCGGCGGCATCGAGTTCAACTGGCCGCAGCATCATCGGCCCGCGACCTACATGCCGGTCGACACGCACTTGGAACATCATGCCGACGGTTCCGTCACGCTCTGGTGTTCCGATCACGATCCGATGAACCGCATGAAAGGCATGCACGGCATCTGCCTGCATCCCGGGCGATCGGTGCTGGAACTCAAGGCGCGTCTGTTCAACCGCACGCCGTTTACGCAGACGTTCCTGTGGTGGGCGAACGTCGCGACGGAAGTGCACGAACTGTACCAGAGCTTCTTTCCGCCCGACGTGAGGCACATCGCCGACCACGCGAAGCGCGCGACCAGCCGGTTCCCGCTGTGCGATGGCAAGTACTATGGCGTTGACTACGCCGCTCGCGCCAAGCGTGGCGTGCTGACATCGGAGACGCCGTCGAAGTACGTGCCCGATCCGAAGCGCTACATGCCCAACGACCTGAGTTGGTACGCGAACATCCCGGTGCCCACCAGCTACATGTGCACCGGCACGAAGCACGACTTCTTCGGAGGCTACGACCACAAGGCGCGCGCGGGCATCGTGCACGTGGCGAGCCATCACGTGTCACCCGGCAAAAAGCAGTGGACGTGGGGCAACCACGAATTCGGCTACGCCTGGGACCGCCTGCTGACCGAGCCGGACGAAGCCGGCGCGTATCGACCCTACGTAGAACTGATGGCCGGCGTGTTTACGGACAACCAGCCGGACTTCAGCTTCCTTTCGCCCGGCGAAACCAAGTCGTTCAGCCAGTTCTGGTACCCGATCCGCGAGATCGGCCCGGCGTGCGCGGCGAATGTCGATGCGGCGCTGTCAGTGCAGATCGAAGGACGACGCGCTCAGGTCGGTATTGCCGCCAGCCGGGCGATGGCCGGACTGGTGTGTCGGTGTCGAGTCGGATCAAAGGTCGTCGGCGAGAAGTCTCTCGACGTTGCTCCCGACTCGCCTGCCCGGGCCGAATTCGAGCTTCCGCCTCGTGCGAGTTCGCGAAAGGTCGCGATCGATCTGGTTGATCCCACAGGCCAAATCATCCTGACACACGAGCCGGTGAAGACGTCCGACGATGCGCCGCCGATCCCTGCTACCGAGCCGCCGCCACCGGGTCAGATCGCAAGCGCGGACGAGTTGTACGTCATCGGCGTCCACCTCGATCAATATCGCCACGCGACGCGTGCGCCGAGGGGTACTGGCGGGAGGCGCTGCGCCGCGACCCGTTCGATTCCCGCTGCAACACGGCTCTCGGTCACTGGCACCAGCGCCGCGGCGAGTTCGCGCTGGCCGAGACGCATTTCCGGCGAGCGATCGAACGGCAGACGCGTCGTAATCCCAATCCCTCCGACGGCGAAGCGCTGTACGGCCTGGGGCTGACGCTGCGATACCTCGGCCGTGATGCCGATGCGTATGACGCGCTTTACAAGGCCACGTGGAACGCCGCCCAGCGTGCGCCTGCGCACCTCGTCCTGGCCGAGATCGATTCCTCGCGCGGTCAACTGAATGACGCACTGGGCCACGTGCGTGCCGCACTGCGGTTCAATGCCGACGACCTGCGCGCACGGGACCTGCACGCCCATCTTCTGTCGCGGCTCGGCGGGTCGGAACACGCCCGTGAACTGCTGCGTGTCACGCTGGCGCTCGACCCGCTGGATTGGATGGCACGCTGGCTGCTCGACGGATCGCTCCCCAGCGACGGCCAGACCCGGCTCGACCTCGCGATCGACCTGATGCGTTGGGGCGACCACGCGGGCGCGCTGAACGTGCTTCGAGCCGACGGTGTCGACCTGCCGATGCGGCTGTACTACGTCGCGAGCGTCTTCCGCCGGCTTGGCCTTGAAGCCGAGGAAAGCCAAGCCCGCGAGCAGGCGGCCGCCGCGCCGCGGGACTACCTGTTCCCGGCCCGGCTGGAAGACCTGATCGTGCTCGAAGAGGCCGTCGCTACGAATCCACGCGACGCGCGGGCGCACTACGCCCTGGGCAACCTGTTCTACGACCGGCGTCGCTATCATGAGGCGATTAAGCACTGGCAGTTCGCGGCCAAGCTCGACCCGAGCTTCGCGACGGTTCATCGCAACCTCGGGATTGCCTGCTTCAACGTGCTGCATGCGCCCAACAAGGCAAAGGCTGCGTATGACCGCGCGCTACGCGCCGATCCGAACGACGCACGTCTGCTCTACGAGCGTGACCAGCTCGCCAAGCGGCTTGGCGATGTGCCGGCCGATCGTCTGCGACGACTTCAGAAGCGTCGCGACCTGGTCGAGCAGCGCGACGACCTCTCGGTGGAGTTTGCGGCGCTGCTCAACCTTGTCGGCCGGCACAAGGAGGCTCGCGAATTTCTGCTGTCGCGTCGGTTCCAGCCGTGGGAGGGGGGCGAGGGCCAGGCTTTGGGGCAATACGTCGTCACGCAACTGGCACTCGGGCGACAGGCTCTCAACGCGGATGACGCAGCGACCGCGCGAGCGTGCTTCGAGGCCGCCCTGACGCCGCCGGAATCGCTCGGCGAAGCACGGCATTTGCTCGCGAATTTCAGCCACGTGCATTACTGGATCGGCGTCGCCTGTACTCAGTCCGACGACAAGGCCGCTGCGAAGCGGCACTATGTGCTCGCCGCGGACTTCGTTGGCGATTTCCAGAACATGAGCGTTCGCTCGTTCAGCGAGATGACGTACTTCAGCGCCTTGGCCCAACGCGCACTCGGCCGAAAGCGCGAGGCAGAGCGCACATTGAAGGAGCTGCTTGCCTACGCGAAGCAACTCGAACGAGAGCCCGCGAAGGTCGACTACTTCGCCACCAGCCTGCCGACGATGCTGCTGTTTGAAGATGACCTTCAGGCGCGCCAGGTGTTCGCCGCAAAGCTGATGCAGGCGCAGGCGATGCTCGGGTTGGGCAATTCGGCCCCCGCGTCGAAGCTTTTGAAAGCGTTGTCACGGCTTGATCCTTCAGACGCCTTGGTGGTCGAGCTGTTGCGGGATGGAAGCGATGCCGGACGTTCGCGCAAGCGTTAAGCGAAGTGTCAGATTGCGGAACAGTTCGCTGCAAATCCGAAAGGGCAACGTCGAGACTCCTCCGAAACGGCTCGGTACGCTGCACGTTCGCTAGGTGGCGGCCTTGCGTTTTTGAAGGAGCAACATGATTCGACGCGCAGCACTGACGGTCCTGACGCTGGGTCTCTTGTCCCGAGCCGTGCTGGCGGTGCCGGCCTTCCCTGGCGCCGAAGGCTACGGCGCAAGCGCGACCGGCGGCCGCGGCGGTGAAGTCTATGAGGTCACCAACCTCAACGACGCCGGCCCCGGCTCACTCCGCGACGCGGTGTCGAAACCGAACCGAACGGTCGTCTTCCGCGTCTCCGGCACGATCAACCTCGACAGCCGGCTCGAGATCGGCGTCCCGAACATCACCATCGCCGGCCAAACCGCGCCGGGCGACGGTATCTGTCTGCGTCGGCATGAGCTGTTCATCAAGAACACGGAAAATGTGATCGTCCGCTTCATCCGCTCGCGTCCCGGCGACGAAGCGAAGGCCGAGATGGACGCGGCCACCATCTGGACCGCGAAGGACGTCATCCTCGATCACTGCTCCTTCAGTTGGAGTACGGATTCGCTGAACGACGTCGTGAAAGAAAGCGGCAACGTAACGGTGCAATGGTGCATCATGAGCGAACCGCTCGTGCACAGCGTGCATTCGAAGGGTTCGCACGGCTACGCCACCGGCTGGGACGGCCGCACGCGCGGCGGAATGACGGCACACCACAACCTGATCGCGCACGCCGCCAGCCGCGCGCCGCGCATCGGCTACTTCAAGACCGGCCGCGGTCTGATCGACTGTCGCAACAACGTCATCTACAACAGCGGCCCGAGCTACGGCGGTGAAACCGACGACTTCAACTTCGTCGGCAACTACTTCCGGCCCGGCCCGAACTATGACGGGAAAGAGCGATCGGTCTTCGACGTGTGGTCGGGCGACAGCCGCATGTACGCGGCCGGCAACGTGATCGAAGGGCGCGACGACGTTCTGGCCGACAATGCCAAAGCGATCGCGTACAAGCAGGGATCAAATGCAAATGGCACCGTGAAGACCATGCCTTCGGCTGAGGAGTGCCTGCGAAAGGAGCCGATACATGTCGATGCACCCGTTACGACACAGGCGGCAAAGGAAGCGTACGAGGCCGTCATTCGTCAGGCGGGTGCGGTTGCGCCGAAGCGTGACGCGGTTGACCTGCGCATCCTTTCCGATGTGAAGAATCGAACGGGCAAGACGATCGACACGCCCACCGAAGTGGGCGGCTGGCCGGAACTGAAGTCGGCGCCGCGCCAACCGACACCGATCACGACGGGATGCCCGACGAATGGGAAACGGCGCACGGCCTGAACCCGAACGATGCGGCCGACGGCGCGCAGGCCAAAGAGCAGGGCGGCTACACCAACCTTGAGCTGTACCTGAACGAACTGGCCGACAAGGCGATCCGCGCGGCGCAGTGAGACGGGTGGTCAAACCCTGGCCGCGCCCAGGATCAGGTTCGCTGCTCGCGCGCCGCTCTCCAGCGCGCCCGCGGTCGTGCCGGACAGCGCCACGTCCGTTGCTTCGCCGGCGAAGTAGAGCGTGTCGTCAATCGGCTTCGCCAGGGTTTCGCGACAACCCGAACCGCCAACCGTCACGTAGGCGTACACGCCGCGGGCGAACGGATCGCCCGACCAGTCGCCGACGATCGCATCTTGAAGCCGTCTGCGCAGATCACCGGCGTCTTGCTGCAACATCGCGGAGAGCGACGCTATCGCGCGACCGACGAGGGTGTCTTCATCCAATCCACGCATCGCCTCGGCCTGTCGTCCGCCCGCCCACATGGTGATGATCGGCAGCTTTAGCGGCCGCTGTGTCCAGCCGGTCGGGAATGGCTGGTGCGGGTCGTGAAAGAAGGCGAGTTCGGGCTGATCGCATTCCCAAAAGCGCTCATCGAACCGGAGCATGACGCGCGTCGCCAGACCCATACGCAGATGGCCGAGCGCCTCGACATGCGACTGTGGCAACTCCGGCTCGAAGCGCACCGCGCCGGGTTGGTCGGGCGCTGCACGGAGCACGCCGACTGGAACCGTGACGATGAGGTGTGCCGCTCGGCTCTGGTCCAGTGTTCCGTTCAGTCCCGTATGTTCGACCGTCACATCGCCCTGATGCCAGCGCACGGTTTGCACGATGCGCCCCAGTTGCAGGTCGAGCAGGCCGGTTTGCTCAGCCTTGTGAAGTAGGAAGGCCGCGAGCGACGCATATCCGCCGATCGGCCGAAAGGGCGTGTCGATGTCGACCTTTTTGCTCGCGATGTTGGCTTTCTGCAATTCACGCGCACTGATTTCGTCCCGATCGGTTGCGTCGAAGCCCTCGATGTACGCGGTCGACAGCACGTGGTCGCGATGCGACAGGTCGGACGCATACATCCGCAGGAACTCCGCCCACGAGACATCTGGCGCATGCTTCGGAAGCTGTTCCAACCGCCCCATCGTCCGCTCAACGGCCTGCATCATCGCGCCGGTGTTGCGCAGCTTGCCCGACTCATCCGACTCGGCGTGTTCGTCGACCACCTCGCTCACGACGACGTTCGCCTCATCGAGCAGTCGCCACAGGCCTTCCGGTGTGCCGTGCACGAACTCCGCGCCCCGTTCCATCGGGATGGGCCAGCCCTCACGGCAGACCGTGTCGATCCGTCCGCCGATACGGTCCCGCGCTTCGAGCATCAGCACGCGCCGACCGGCCCGTGTGAGTTCGCGCGCGGCCGCGAGGCCGGCCATGCCTGCGCCGATGACGATCGTGTCGCTCTGCCGCATCGGTTCGATGATGCGGAATCGGGATTCGACTCAGTATCGGGCCGCGTCCGAACGCCTCACGCTTCGGCACGCTCGATCCAGCCGCCGCCCAGCACGACGTCGCCGTCGTAGCAGACGACCGCCTGCCCCGGCGTGATCGCGCTCTGGGGCTCGTCGAAGGTCACGCGGATTTCGTCCAGTCCCGTGCGCAGCATCGTGGCCGGCTGCGGGTCGGCGTTATAGCGGATCTTCGCCTGCACGCGGATCGGCTCGCGCGTCGCCTCGGCGGCCCGCGAGATCGGCAGGTTGATTTGCGTGGCGACCAGGCTGCGTTTGAGCAGTTGCTCGCGATTGCCGACGACGACGCGATTGCGCTCGGCGTCGATGTCGACCACGTATACCGGCTTGCCCAGGGCCAGGCGCACGCCCTTGCGCTGGCCGATCGTGAACCGCTGGTGGCCCTCGTGCGTGGCCAGCACCTTGCCGCTGGGATCGACTACCTCGCCGGGCTTCACGCGGTCGGGCGACTTCCGCTGCACCAAGCCCGCGTAGTCCTGATCGGGCACGAAGCAGATTTCCTGCGAATCGGGCTTGTTGAACGTGATTAGCCCACGCTGCTCGGCAATGCCCCGCACGACCGGCTTCTCCATCGCGCCGATCGGCAGTAGCGTCATCGCGAGTGTCTCGGGCTTCATGCCGAACAGGACGTAGCTTTGGTCCTTCGAGTGATCGAGGCCGCGCAGCAGGCAGGGCTCGCCGGTGACGGGATCCACGCCGGTCCGGGCGTAGTGACCCGTCGCGACGTGGTCGGCCCCGACCGCCTTCGCGTACTTCACGAGCCGGCCGAACTTGATCCAGTCGTTGCAGCGCACGCACGGGTTGGGTGTGCGGCCGCGGTTGTACTCCCCGACGAAGTAGTCGACGATCTTTCCGAAATCGTCCTGGAAGTTCAGCACGTAGAAGGGCACGTCAAGCGACTGCGCCATGCGCCGCGCGTCGGCCGCGTCGAGCACGGAGCAGCATCCTTGCTTATGCTTCTTCGGCGGGGCAGACGGATCAATCTTGCAGGCTTCTTCATCGCCATGGCCGACGCCGTCGGGCATACCGAGGCGGAGGAACACGCCGATCACGTCATACCCTTGCTCCTTCAGCAGGGATGCGGCCACGGAAGAATCTACGCCGCCCGACATGGCGACGACAACTTTGCGACGGTGGGTCTGCGCTTCGCTCAAACGATTGATCCAGCCAAAGTGCCGGCCAACATCGGCCGGACGAGTCATCGTAGCACGAACGTCCCACTCATGCCTGCAAAAAGTCATCGCGAACGTCTTGTGATACAACTGAACGAATGCTGAACGACGTGCTTAACACCCTCGAAGGCCGGCGGCATCAGGCGCTGGCGAAGCTCAAGGAATTCCTCGCCATCCCCAGCGTGAGCGCCAAGCCCGGTCACGCCGCCGACGTGAGGCGATGTGCGAGCTGGCTCGCCGACCAGCTTCGGTTCGCAGCCCTTGAGGTCAGCGTGATGGAAACCGGCTCTCCGCAGGCGAAGGGGCATCCGATCGTCGTCGCGAAGAACCGGCACGTCGCGGGTCGGCCCACGGTCCTGCTGTACGGTCACTACGACGTTCAACCGCCCGAGCCGCTGGAGCAGTGGACGTCGCCGCCGTTCGAGCCGACCGTCCGCGACGACGGCACCGGCCACGACGCCGTCTTCGCCCGCGGCGCCGTCGACGACAAGGGGCAAGTCTGGGCACACGTCGAAGCCATCACCGCGTGGCAAGCCCACGGCGGCGTGCCGGTGAACCTCACCGTGCTCATCGAAGGCGAAGAGGAAGTCGGCTCGATCCACCTGCCCGACTTCCTGCGTGCTCATCGCGATCAACTTCGCGCCGACGTCTGTCTGATCTCCGACACGGCGATGAAGGACCGCGACACGCCTGCCGTCGATTACGGTCTGCGCGGACTGCTCTACGCCGAGATCAAGCTGACCGGCCCGAGCCACGATCTGCACTCCGGCACGTTCGGCGGCGCTGCGCCGAACCCGGCCAACGCGCTGGCCGAGCTGATCGCGTCGCTCCACGACGATGTCGGCCGCGTGAACATTCCCGGCTTCTATGACGACGTGCAGATCACCAGCGAGAAGGAAAAGCAGCTGATGAAGCTGGCTGCGCCGGACGAGAAGAAGTGGCTCGACAGCATCGGTGTGCCGTCGCCCGCGGGCGAGCAGGGCTTTTCAATCTACGAGAAGACCACGGTGCGTCCGACGCTCGATGTGAACGGCCTGACATCGGGCTACCAAGGCGCTGGCGCGAAGACGGTCATTCCAAGCGTCGCCAGCGCCAAGCTTTCGATGCGGCTTGTCCCGAAGCAGGACCCGGCGAAGATTCAGGCCGCGTTCGAGAAGACGATTCGCGAACGTGTGCCGGCGAACTTCGAGCTCGAGATTCACTACCACGGCGCGTCGGCCGCGTTCGTGACGCCGATCGAAGGGCGATCCATCGAGCGCGCTACGGCGGCGATCGAATCGATATGGGGCAAGCCGCCCGTGTTCGTGCGCAGCGGTGGCACGATTCCCGTCGGCGGCTGGATGCAGCAAATCCTCGGCTGCGATTGCCTTTTCATCGGCTTCGGCCTCGACGACGACCGCCTGCACAGCCCGAACGAAAAGTTCGACCTCGGCTGCTTTTACAACGGTCAGCGCACGGCGGCCGCGCTGTACGAGGCGCTGGGCCGGTGACGGTCACGGCACGGCAGGCGCGACTGGCGCGGCCGGCACGGTCGTCGGGTTCTGCTCGACGCTTTCGACGCCGGTCATCAGCGTGGGGTACGGGTCGTTGCCCACCGTCACGGGCACGATGCGCACCTTGTTGATCACCACCGGGTTCTTCGGCGTGCCCGTGTTCGGGTCGGCGACCTCGCCCGCGCCGATCTTCTGAAGCGTCTCCATGCCGCTCACCACCCGGCCGAATGCCGTGTACTTCCGGTTGAGCTGCTTGGTACGGCTGTAGTCGAGGCAGAAGAAGAACTGGCTGCCGGCGGTGTTGGCATACTCGACGCGCGGGGGCACGCCGGTGCGTTCGAGCGGGTCGCCCTCGTGCGCCATGCTGACGACGCCTTCGCGGTGCAGTTCGTCGTTGAACTCGGCCGGGATCGTGTAACCGGGGCCGCCCTGGCTGTTGCCGAGAGGGTCGCCGGTCTGCGCGATGAAGCCGGGGATCACGCGGTGGAACGTCAGCCCGTCGTAGAAGCCGCCGTTCACGAGGCTGATGAAGTTGTCAACGGTGTTGGGCGCTGCGCCGTAGTAGAACGCGAGCGTCATCGGGCCGGCGGTGGTATCGAACTGCGCGAGCACGGCCGGCTCGACCTTGATCACCACCGCGCCGGGTGGCGCGCCGGGACGGTCGTCGCTGCGGAACTCCAGCACGAGCGGCGTGCCAACGAACTCGGCCGTCGTTTTGCTGGGTGGCACCGCGTACAGCAGATACGTGCCCACCTGCATCGCCGGGAAAAACTGCTTGACGTCGATCGTCTGCCCCGGCTCGACAAGCGTCGGCCGCTCGCTGCTGTTAGCGGATTTACCCTGGATGTCGATGGCGACCAGGTTCACCGGCTGCTTCGCGTCGACTTTCACCAGCAGCGGCTCGTCGGGGCGGTACCACGATTTGACCGGCATCAGGATCGAGAACAGCGTGACTAGCAACGTCGTCAGTTCCATGCCCGACGTTGTATCGCGCCGGTGCGGTCAAGGCGACTGTCGTCGCTTCGGCTTCGCAAGGCGTGACACAACCGGACTTCTCGCGTCAACAAATCGCAAGAGGCGGTTGGCCCAGTGTCGGGCGTAGTCGACGCCGATGCGCCGCGTGCGGACAATGCGCGGTTTGTAGACGTGATCGGACAGGAGGTGGAAGTCGTCGGTGGCCAGATCGCAGCCGTTGTCGGCGCGCGTGACGCCGAACGCCTTCGCAAGCCGGCCCGGGCCGGTAAGTGTGACATCCCAGCCGTCGAGCGGTTCCGCGCCGCGAATCAGGATCGCCTCGGCGTCGCCGGGCTTGCCGACGACGATGTTCAGCATCCAGTGCACGCCGTAGATGAAGTAGACATATGCCCGGCCGGGGTGGCCGAACATGACTTCCGTGCGTGCGGTTCGACCCTTGGACGAGTGCGAAGCGAGGTCGGCCGGCCCGAGATAGGCTTCGACTTCGGCGATGCGTGCCCGTCGGACGACGCCGTCGACGTGGCGCACGAGGATCGCCCCGAGCAGGTTGCGCGACACGTCCACGGCCGGACGTGCATAGAACGCCCCATCCAGACGCTGAAATGGTGATTCATCCGCCGACGGCATCCGGCCGGACTGTAGCCCGCTCGATCAATGCACGCCATCATGCGCTCAAGCCAGTTGACAATATGTTCGTACATACGAAGATATTTCGCGTGACGCTTCCCCGCATTCAGTTCGATCAACTCTCCGGCCCCGGCGTGACACGCTCCGGCAAGACCATTGGCGACCTGGCCGGCGTCTTCTCCGATGAAGCCGCTCACGCGGCGATGCCGGCCTCCACGCTCGCCTATGAAGTGCTCATGCACGCGGCCGTTCCCGAAGGCACGCCGGGCGGACTGTTCTTCGGCATCAGCCTGCTCTCGCCCGGCGACGTCGGTGGCGAATGCTTCATGACCCGCGGCCATTTCCACGCCAACGCCGATCGCGGCGAGTACTACTGGGGCATCTCCGGCACGGGTTTGCTCGTGCTGATGACCCGCGATCGAAAGTGGCGGGTGGAAGAAGTCTCGCCCGGTTCGCTGCATTACATCCCGGGCGAGACCGCCCATCGGCTGGTGAACACCGGCGACGAGCGGCTGGCTGTCGGCGCGTGCTGGCCGAGCGATGCGGGGCACGATTACGCGTCGATCGCACGCGACGGCTTCTCTGTGCGGGTCTACCGGCGCGACGGCAAGGTGCGGCTTGTCGAGGAAGGCGTGCGGTGAGGCTGGCGATCGACCACAACGATCCGACGCCCCTCCACGTGAAGGTGGAGCGCTTGCTGCGGCGCGTGGCCGCGCGGGCCGACCACGCGCGGCACGGCAAGCCACTGCCAGGCGAGGTGGAACTGGCAAACCGGCTCGGCGTGAGTCGATCGACTGTCCGCCATGCGATGGGCCGGCTGGTGCACGAGGGCTTGCTCGAACGAAAGCGCAACGCCGGCACGCGCGTCTCGCGCAGGCCGCTGATTACGAGCCTGACCGACTGGTTCAGCTTCTCGGCCGAGATGGCGCGGCAAGGCGTGAAACTGCGTTCGCTGCACGTCGATGCCGCACTTCGTCCTCTGCCGGCCGATGTGGCCGAGTTCTTCCGACTTCCCGCGCGTTCGCGATGTCTCTGCGTGACACGTCTGCGGGGCGACGACGATGGACCAATCGTCGAATTTCAATCGTGGCTGCACCCGCGTATCGGTCTGGCGGGGACTGACGACTTCAGCCAGCCGCTTTACGAACTGATCGAGCGGCGCAGTGGTGTAACACCGCGTCATTCGTCCGAGCAGATCGAGGCATGCCGCGCCGGAAACGAACTCGCCAAGGTGCTGGCGTGTGACGCATCCGACCCTGTCTTGCGCCGCGAGCGGCGCGTCACCGATGTAGGTAGAAAGCCCATCGAGTGGTGCGTCTGTTCCTACCGCGGCGACCGCTTCACTTACGCGATCGACATTCGCAGGAGTGACGCATGACGGGTGGATCGATCCTCGCCGTCGATTTGGGCGGCACCGTCATCAAGGCCGGACGCGTGTACGACGGGCGCGTCGTGCAGCGTGCGTCGATCGCAAGCCGTAGCGAACTCGGCATCGCTCAAGCGTTGCCACGGCTTGCGCTCATGCTGCACGACTTGCGCCAGGACGACACGGCCGGCATCGCCATCGCGTTGCCAACGCTCGTCGATTCGCGGCAAGGCAAGGTGCTCGTGCAGATGAAGGGCAAGTTCGATGGCCTCGTCGATGCGGATCTACAGGCGTGGTGCATCCGCGAGTTCGGCCTGCCCTTGCGGATCGAGAACGACGCCCATGCCGCGCTTCTTGGCGAATGGCGTTTCGGCGCGGGCCGAGACTGCGACGATCTGGTGATGATCACGCTCGGCACCGGCATCGGCACGAGCGTCCTCATCGGTGGCAAGCCACTGCGCGGCCGACATGGGCAAACGGGTAACCTGGGCGGGCACGTCGTGGTCGATCCGAACGGCTTCAACTGCGTGTGTGGTGGCCAGGGGTGCATTGAGGCGCAGCAGCATCTCTGCGCCGTCGAGCAGATCGCGCGATCGGATGCGCGCTTCGTCAGCAGCGCGCTGCGCAGCGCTGAACAAATCGATTACGCGACACTCTTCGCGTTGCGCGACACAGACGATCTCGCTCGCGACCTCCTGACGAGAACGCTCGATCTGTGGGGCATCCTCGTCGTCACGCTGATCCATCAATTCGACCCGACCCGCGTTCTCGTTGGCGGCGGCATCATGCGGAGTCGGGACGTGATCCTGCCGCACCTGCAAACCTTCGCCGGCCGCGCTTGCACGCCGGGCAGACGTGTCGAAGTGGGCGCGGCCAGCCTCGGTGACGACGCCGCGCTGGTCGGCTTGGCCAGCCTGTTCAGCCATCCGCCGGAGTTCATTTGAAGAGCACGTACGACAAGTTCCCGACCGTTGCTGTCGTCGGCCACGAGCACGCATGCGTCGTGGGTTGGACGGAAGTGATCGAGCGACTCCGTTCGCAGACGGCTGATGCCCCTGTCGTCACAATCGACACATATCCCGGCGTGCTGAACGACGAAGTTGTGCCGAAGTTGAAGCAAGCATTCGCCGATCGAACTTGGATTGATGCCGCCGACGCGATGAAGGATGAGGCGACGATTCGGCAACTGGTCAGTCCAGACGTGACCGACGATCCCGTCTTCGGCTTCATGACGCGGCTCAAACTTGCCGACTTCTTCGACGCGGATCGATTGATGGAACTGCGTCGAACGATAGAGCGCAATCCACGCGTCGTCATCTACGGCACCGGCGCGTCGCTGGCTTATCAAGGTAACGTGTGTATCTATCTCGACCTGGCCCGCTGGGAAATCCAGCGGCGTCAGAGGGAGAAGCGGATCTCAAACCTCGGTGTCGAGACCCGGTCCGACGGCGCGTGGCGCAAGTACAAGTGGGCCTTCTTCGTCGACTGGCGCGTGGCCGATGATCACAAGCGATCGATCTGGAATGACATCAACTTCTTCCTCGACACGAACACGCCCGGCGAGCCAAAGCTCGTCTCGGCCGACGCCGTGCGCCGGCCTGAAGCAGTGCGTCACCCGGCCGTTTCGGGTCGTGCCATTCTTCGATCCTGGTGTGTGGGGCGGGCAGTGGATGAAGGAAGTCTGCGACCTGCCGCGGGACGCTGTCAACTACGCGTGGTGCTTCGACTGCGTGCCCGAAGAGAACTCGCTGCTGCTGGGCTTCGGAGGCGAGCGAATCGAATTGCCCGCTATCAACCTCGTGCACCAGCACCCGCGCGAACTGCTCGGCGACGCCGTGTTCGGCCGCTTCGGCGCGGAATTCCCGATCCGCTTCGACTTCCTCGACACGATGGCCGGCGGCAACCTGTCGCTTCAAGTGCACCCGCTCACCGAGTACATCCAGAAGCATTTCGGAATGCATTACACGCAGGACGAAAGCTACTACCTGATCGACGCGACGGACGATGCGTGTGTGTACCTCGGCTTCAAGCCGGACGTGAAATCGGATGAATTCGCCAGTGCGCTGCGCAGCGCGCAGGCGGATGCGCAGGCGCCACTGGACGCCGAGCGCTTCGTCAACCGTATCCCTGCGAAGAAGCACGATCACTGCCTGATTCCCGCCGGCACGATTCATTGCTCCGGCCGCAACTCGATGGTGCTGGAGATCAGCGCGACGCCTTACATCTTCACGTTCAAGCTGTGGGACTGGGGCCGGCTCGATCTCGACGGCAAGCCTCGGCCGATCAACATCGAGCATGGCTTACGGAACCTACAGTACGACCGCGACACGTGCTGGACGCACCAGAACCTCGTGAATCGCATCCAACCGATCGCGAACGGCGAAGGCTGGCGCAAGAGCGCACCGGCCTGCACGAAGCGGAGTTCATCGAGACCCGCCGACACTGGTTCACCGGCGCGGCCCCGCATCACACGAACGGCGGCGTGAACGTGCTCAATCTTGTCGAAGGAGATGAAGCGACGGTAGAGAGCCCGACGCGTGCGTTCTCGCCGTTCGTCGTGCACTACGCCGAGACGTTCATCATGCCCGCGGCCCTCGGTGCGTACACGATTCGCCCGAGCGGGCCGAGCGTGGGCAAGACCTGCGCGACGATGAAAGCCTTCGTGAGGACTCGCCCATGAGCAAGTTCGATCCGAAACTCGACGTCACGCCGCTGGACGCGCCGCTCGGATGGCGCATCGGGCCCGGTTGTTTCGGTCCCACGGCGGAAACGCGTTCGCTCGACGCGATTCGCAAGAGCCTGCTCGATCCGACTTGCACAGGTCCCGACCCGGTCTATGCGATCTGTATGGACGTCGGTCGCAACGAGCACCGAACGGAACTGAAGCGACGGATGTTGCTGTTCGGCGTCGTTACGTACGCGGCTGGCCAACTCGGGCGCGAGCCGGTCCGGTCGCAGGGGCACGTGCACGCGATCAGCCGGCATTCGGGCTGGCGGCCGCCGGAGTTGTACGAGATCTGGCGCGGCCGGGCGGTGATCTTCATGCAGGAGCGGGCCGAGCACGACCCGGGCCGGTGCTTCGCGGTCGAAGCCGGGCCGGGCCAGACCGTGCTGGTGCCGCCGGGCTGGGCGCACGCGACGATCAGCGCCGATCCGTCGGTTCCGCTTACGTTCGGTGCCTGGTGTGATCGCGAGTACGGCTTCGAGTATGACGCCGTCCGCGCCCGGCGCGGCTTGGCGTGGTATCCGCTGGTGGACGAGAAGGGCAACTTGGATTGGCGGGCGAATCCGAACTACGCGCACGCGCAGCTCGTGCGCCGTGCGCCGCGCGTGTATCACGAGTTCGGCGTCGATCCGCGCGTGCCGATCTACGAACAGTTCGCGAATGACCCGAACCAATTTCAATGGGTAAGCCGGCCCGAACTGAAACGCGATGCCTGGCTGCACTTCGAGCCCTGAGCTACTTCGCGCCGAGTTCCTTGCCGCGGCGCTCGGCGACCAACAACGCGTCGATCACCGTTTGCTCGAAGCCCTTGGATTGCAGGTGTTCGATCGCCGCCTGCGTGGTGCCGCCGGGGCTGGTGACGCGGCGACGCAGTTCGGCCGGGGCGACGTCGCTGCGCAGCATCTGGCCGGCGCCGAGGGCGGTCTGCGTCGCCAAGTCGTGCGCCACTCGCGGATCGAGGCCCATCTTCACGCCGGCGGCGACCATTTGTTCGACGAGGAAGAAGACGTACGCCGGGCCGGATCCGCTGAGCGCGGTCACCGCGTCGAGCTGGTCTTCGCGCACCCGAACCACGATGCCGCTGCCGGCAAAGATCGCCTCGGCCAGGTCGAGCGACTGGCCGGTGGCGTGCGTGCCGGGTGCGATGGCGCTGGCGCCGAGGCCGACCATCAGCGGCGTGTTCGGCATCACGCGGACGACGGGTCGGTCGCCCACGTGCTGCTCGATGGTGGTCGTCTTGATGCCGGCCGCGATGCTGATGAACGTCGCGTTTATGAAGCGCTCAGCGCTGGCGAGCGCGGTCGGCATCTGCTGAGGTTTCACGGCCAGCAGGACCACATCCGCTGTCGCGTCGAGCGCGTCGATCGACTCCACCGCCTTGATGCCGAGCGATGCGAACAACTCGCGCCGCGGCGCGGCGACATCGCACGCTGAGAGCGACGAAGCTGAAACACCCGCACGCAGCAGCGAACGCGCGATCGCTTCCGCCATGTTGCCTGCGCCAATGAATGCGATGGAGACGCGATCGAGTTGCATGCCGGCGACTGTAGCGGAAGCGGGAACGCCTGCAACGAGTGGCTGCTATCGCGCCGTGAAGGCGCAAGCGACAGAGAACTCGTCAGCTCGGCGTGAAGCGCGCTGGGCAATCAATCCACAGGCCCGTTGATCTTCTCGTGGGCGCTGCGGGGCGCGGTGATGATCAGGTTGCCGTTGAAGAAGCGGATGCGGGCGGTGCCGCCATTCACGTCCCATATGTCGGGTTCGACGATCGTCTGGATCAGGTCGACGATGTGTTGGGCACGCTCCTGAACGGTGGTGCCTTCGCTGTTGTTGTTATTCGTGCCGCCGCTGCCGTTGCTGCCGCCGAACAGGTTCTGACTGCCGGAACTGCCGCCACCGCCGCCGCCCGAGCCGCCGGAGCGACTGCCGCTGTTGGTGCTGGTGAGGCTCAGGTTCGGGCCTTCAAAGTTCGGCACTTCGACGATGAGGTCCTGGATCGGATAGACGACTGTGACCTGCTGCTGGTTCGCGAGTTCCTTGGTGGTGACGTAGATGATGTTGTCGGAGACGTACCATGCGAGTTGTCCGCCGCCCGCCTGTTCGAGCGTGAGGTCGAGCAGTTTCGAGGCGCGAATCTGGCGCAGCTTGAGGTTGATGGGTGCCGAGCGGTCGACGCCGGCCGCTTCAAGCGCGGGCCAGTTCACGAACAGGTTGAGCTTGCCGTTGTCGCGGAGGTAGTCGATGACGTCGATGAGCGGCACGTTCTGGAGGTCGACGCTCGGCACGCGCGCGTTGAGGACGGCGCGGGCCTTGACGGTGCCGTAGGTCGGGACGGCCGAGGGGCGCGCGGACGACGGCTGCGTGGTCTGCGCGAGCGCGATGCTCGTCAGGCTGACGGCGGCCAGCAGGCAGGTGATGGAACGGCGAGTCATGGCACACCTCCAGAGCAGATCATCGAGACGTGCGAAGCGGACGGCCTCAGGACGCTCACCTCACGCCGCCGGCGGCGTGGTGGGGGGCGTCGTGCCGGCGTCGGTCTTCTTCGTGCCGGCGGTGTTGATGTCGTCTTCGATTCCGGAAAGACCTTTCTTGAACTCGACGACGCTGCGGCCGAGGCCTTTGGCGACGTCGGGCAGGCGCTTCCCGAACAGCAGCAAGCCAAGGCCGGCGAGCAGCGTCAATTCAAGCGGGCCGAAACCAATGGCGAGCAACGGGGTGGGCATAGGGTCCTTTCAGGGTCGACTGCATTCTAGACCATCGCGGCGCGGTCCGAAACTGCAATGAGCAAACGGCCGACGCCAAAAAGTTGCACGGCCGGCCCGTCCACCCGCGAAATCAGCACGATCAGGCCGGTTTTCGACCGACAATCTCTTCCCAGAGCGACTCCAGCCGCTTTCCACTGATCGGCAAAGACGTCCCGAGATTCTGAGCAAACATCGACACCCGGTACTCCTCGAGTAGCCACCGATAGCGCGTGAGCGGCTCCGGCTCGGGCTGGTCCTTGGGTAGCGTCGCCCGCAGGTCGAGGTAGTTCTGCCAGTGCGGCGACACCAGCAGCAGGCCGTCTACATCGCGCTTCAGACCCGCGTTCA
This sequence comes from Tepidisphaeraceae bacterium, assembly GCA_047600945.1. Lineage (GTDB taxonomy): Bacteria > Planctomycetota > Phycisphaerae > Tepidisphaerales > Tepidisphaeraceae > JASGKC01. Next base: position 2,849,629 of record JASGKC010000001.1, read on the forward strand.
AAAGTTTGTCCAGACGCACGTTCACCGCCTTCACGAACCGCGGCAGGTGCGGGAGCCATTCCTTCGGCGTACTGAGCAGGAAGTCGGCCGGCATGAGCCACTTCAGCTGCGCGCGGATGTCGTCCACGCTGGCCTGAAGCAGCGGGGGAAACTTCTTCGTGGCCAGCGTGACCATCGCCTGCTGGAACTCCGCCAGAGCCGGCCCGGCGATGCCGGCGAGCCGTTTCGATTCGCCCGTGAGCCGGTTCCAAGCGCCGCGAAGTTGAAGCTCATACTCCATCCGCGTCCGCACGTCGGCCGCGTCGGGCGTGATGAGTTGATGCGCAAGCGCTTCGATCAGCTGATGCTTCAGCAGCGTCGATGCGACGGAAGAGGGTTTCGAGGCGTTCGATTTCGCAGGCTGGGGTTCAGCCCATCGGAGCACCGGCGCCGATTCGCGGTCGGTAGAAGCCCCAACAGCGCTCGCTTCCTTCGGGGGGCGGACTTCAGTCCGCCCCGAGCCCGCGACGTTCGGCGCAACGGCGCTCGCGATCGGCGCGTACTGGAGCGCCATCGTCTGGAAGCCCGGGATGTTCGTCACGTGCCAGGCGAGTTCTTTCGCGTACTCGATTGTGAACAGCCGCCGCACGCCGTGCCGCGTGTTGGTTCGGGCATTCTGCGGCGTGTCGAACAGGCGCAGCCCCGCCTTGCCGTCGAGCTCGATCAGGCCCGGGAACGCCTGCACGGTACCTTGTTTCGTTTTGAGTTCGACGCGATCCGGGAGGTCACCGACGTCCCACGTCGTCAGGCCGTCGCGGTGCCAGCGCGGGTCGACCTGCTTGGCGACCAGTTCACGCAGCTTGTCGCGCAGCCGGTTCCGCAGTTCATGAATGTCGCGACCGGAGGCGACGAACTTGTTCTGCTCGTCGATGACGACGACGTTCATCCGGAGGTAGTCCTGCAACTGCGACGGGACGAAATCGTCGGGCCTGATCGTGAGGCCGGTCAGTTTGCCGAGCGCGGCCGCCAGGGCGGCGTTCAGGTTGCCCACGCCGAACGGCATGATGCGGACGGCCTTCGCCGCGTAATCCGGCGCGGGCACCACGTTCACGCGTACCTGCTTCGGCAGCGTCTTGATCAGATCGAGGCAACGTTCCTCGATGAGCCCGGGCACGAGCCAGTCGAGCCGGTCGGCGTCGAGCTGATTCAGCACCGCCAGTGGGATCGTGAGCGTGACACCGTCGGCTGGGTGGCCCGGCTCGAAGTGATAGCTCAGCGGAAACGTGCCGGCCGGCGTGTCGATCTGGTTCGGGAACTGCTCCGCGCCGACGTCGCCCGACGTGCGCAGCATCAGAATCCTGCGTCGTCATCCAGAGCAGCCGCTTGTTGTTCTGCTCGGCCTGCCGGCGCCAGCGGTTGAAGCTCATCAGGCCCGTCGCCTCGGCCGAGATGCGGGCGTCGTAGAACGCGTAGCGCGTCCGCACGTCCACAAGAATGTCGCGCCGGCGCGTGCGGGCTTCGAGCAGTTCGATCTCGCGGACGAGCTCTGCGTTGTGGCGAAAGAACGGCGCGTCGAGATCGACATCGCCTTCCACGAGGGCCGAGTTGATGAAGATCTCGCGGCTGGTCTTCGGGTCGATCTGCTCGTACGGCACCGACCGCTTCGGCACCACCGCCAGACCTTGCAGCATCACCTTCTCGTACGCCATCACCCGGCCCGTCTTGCGCTGCCAGTGCGGCTCGGCGTAGGTCCGCTTGACGAGGTGCGCGGCCGCGTGCTCAATCCATTCCGGCTGCACTTCGGCGGCCACGCGGGCGTACGGCTTGGTCGTCTCGACGATCTCGGCCGCCATCACCCAGGCGGGCTTGCGATGGAACAACGCGCTACCCGGGAAGAGCCAGAACGTCTTGCCGCGCACGCCTTGATACTCGGCATTGTCGCCGCGCCGGCCCACCTCGCTGAGCAAGCCCGCGAGCAACGCCTGATGCACGCGCTCGGCCGGCGCGACGTTGCGGTTGCGCTGCCAGCCGGCGTCGTCGGCGATCTCGGCCAGTTGCCGGTGCACCTCCTGCCACTCGCGCATGCGCGTGTAGCTGAGGAAGTTTGAGATGCACAGCTTCCGCAGCTTGTTCGTGCTGAGCTTCTGTTCCTGCTCGCGGTAGAACGCCCACAGGTTCCAGTAGCCGAGGAAGTCGGACCCAGCCACGCGCCACGCCGCGTGGGCCGCGTCGGCCTCGGACTGCTTGTCCATCGGCCGATCGCGCGGGTCCTGCACGCTGAGGGCGGCCGCGATCACGAGCACTTCCGTCAGGCATTCGAGGTCGCGCGCGGCGATGATCATGCGCGACACCTTCGGGTCGATCGGCAGCCGCGCCATGAGCCGGCCGAGGTCGGTCAACTCGTGGTTCTCGTCGAGCGCGCCGAGTTCGAACAGCGTCTGGTAGCCGTCGCGGACTTGCCGGTAGTCGGGCGGGTCGATGAACGGGAATTCCTCGATGCGCCCGAGCCGGTACGCCTTCATCTGCAGGATGACGCTGCTCAGGTTCGTCCGCAGGATTTCCGGATCGGTGAAGGCAGGGCGATCGTTGAAGTCGGCCTCGGAATACAGCCGCACGCAGATGCCCGGCCCCACGCGGCCGCAGCGGCCCTTGCGCTGGTTGGCGCTCGCCTGGCTGATGCGCTCGATCGGCAGCCGCTGCATCCGGCTGCGCGTCGAGTAGCGGCTGACGCGCGCCACGCCCGTGTCGATCACGTAGCGGATGCCCGGCACCGTCAGCGACGTCTCGGCCACGTTCGTCGCCAGCACGATGCGCGGCTTGCCGTGCTTCTGGAAGACGCGCATCTGCTCGCCCACGCCCAGCCGCGCGTAGAGCGGAACGATTTCGAAGTCGCGGCGCTTCTCCGCGCGAAGACTCTCAGCCGTCTCGCGAATCTCACGCTCGCCGGGCAGGAACACCAGCACGTCGCCCGGGCCGGCGTTGAAGCACTCGTCGACCGCGTGAAGGATGCCGTCGCGCAGCGTGGTGGGAGCATCTTCCGGATCGTCACTCACCGGCGGGCGATAGTGCACCTCGACCGGATACGTGCGGCCCTCCACCATCACGATCGGCGCGTCGTTGAAGTGCTTGCTGAACCGCTGCGGGTCGATCGTGGCCGACGTGATGACCACTTTCAGGTCGGGCCGTTTCGGCAGCAGTTGCTTGAGGTAGCCGAGCAGGAAGTCGATGTTCAGCGACCGCTCGTGCGCCTCGTCGATGATGATCGTGTCGTACTCGTCCAGCAGCGGATCGTTCTGCGTCTCGGCCAGCAGGATGCCGTCGGTCATCAGCTTCACGAGCGTGCGGTCGGACGTCTGGTCGGTGAAGCGAACCTTGAAGCCGACGAGGTCGCCCAGCGGGGCGTTGAGTTCGTCACTGATGCGCTGCGCGACCGATCGCGCCGCGATCCGGCGTGGCTGCGTGTGGCCGATCGTGCGCGTGACGCCCCGGCCGAGTTCGAGAAGGATCTTCGGGAGCTGCGTGGTCTTGCCCGAGCCGGTGTCGCCGCAGACGACGACGACGGGATTCGCCTCGATCGCCCGGGCGATCTCCTCCCGCTTGGCGGCGACGGGCAGCGACTCGTCGTACGTCGGGACGGGCCGCCGCGCCTTCCGCTCCGCGAGGCGGGCGATCGACTTCTCAAGCTGCTCGGTCACCTGCCGGACGATCACGTCCACCGGCTGCCCGTGCTTCAACCGCGATCGGGCCGCGTGCAGGCGTGCGCGGAACGCCTTGGCGTCGCGCGGCATCGCCTGATCGAGACGCTGAAACAGCGCATCGATCGCGTGGCTGACCTCGGGGTTGGTTCCGTGCTGCGAATCCAAGGGGATGGGATTGTAGGCACTGCACGCCGCAGGGCGAGGCGGGCATCAACCCCGGGACCATTTCGAATGGTGGATTCCGACTTGAAGATTGCAGACGACGGCTCGCATCGCCGCCGGCGCGGCTGGCAAGGCCATCACGCGGCGAGGGCTCGTGCCGGCGGCTCTGCCGCGTGCAGTGTCCTGGCCACGTCGTACTTCCCCGCCGCCAGGGCGACGAACTCGTCCTGCCGTTCCATCCACCGGTCGCGCAGTTCGCGAGCCCTCGTTGCCAGTTCCGGCGGGGCCTTCTTCACGCGTTTCACCTTTGGCATCTCCGCCTTGGGCGGCGGACCGAAGTAGAAACCGCCGGGCGATTTCCGATGTCCCATTTCCGATTTCCGATTGGAAAGAGGCTTTGCCGAGACCTCTCCGCCACTGCCCACCGCCGCGGAAGACGAAGCCTCCGCACACTGCTCACTGCCCACGGTTAGTCGCGGCAGTTCATCCCGCCACGTCAGTCCCGGCGGGATCGGCAGGGCGATGCGTGACGCGTCCATCAGTCCGCCGCGCGTCTCGCTCGGGAACCACCATGGTGTTGTGGTATCGCCCGCCCGGATGCGCTTCTGCCAGAAGATATGAATTCGGTGGGCAGTGCGCAGTGGGCGGTGGGCAGTCGAAGACGACTCACCCGGATTTTTACTGCTCACCGCACACTGCCTACGGCCCACTTTTCTCTGTCCCCCCGCGCGATACGCGATCGGCACGAAGCCCATCGACTCGTAGAACTCGTTGCTCGACGCGAGGTCTTGCGCACCAGCAACAGTACAGCTTGCACCCGTAGGCTGATGTCTCGAAGCGAGCCTTGAGCAGATGCGCGCCGACGAGCATCCGCCTGAACTCAGGCACCACGCAAATCTGATAGATCACGCCAAGCTCATCGCGGCTCTTGTACCGGTCATTGCCGATGAGGTAGCCGGCGGGAGTGGGCAGTGTGCGGTGGGCAGTGGGCAGGTTCGAACTGCCCACTGCAGCGTCAGCGTACTGCCCACTGCTCACTGCCTCCGCCACTAACACATGCCCCAGCCGCACCTTCCCCTCCAGCGCTTCCGTCGGCAGGAAGGCGAGCGCCTTCGAGTGCTTCTTCATCAGCCCGTCGATGAACGGCAGATCGTCCAATGTCCCAGCGCGCACAGTGATCGCCACGCGCGGTGACGGCAACTGGAGGGCGGCAGTCCTCTGCCGCCGATCCGGAGCCAGAGGACTGGCTCCCTCCAACCGTGACGACGTTTCGATGATCTCGCTCATGACGCGCTCCATTGAAAGGAGGGAACCACAGATGAACACCAGCGGAGGGCCTGCCCTCCGCGATGAACACAGACAAGATCAAGGACAAGTCGAAATGCGATCGGCCTTGATTCCAAGCAGTTCATCTGTGTTTATCTGCGTTCATCTGCGGTTCCACCTCTGCGCTCCCTGGGCCTCTGCGGTGAATCCGCTCACGCCGCCTTCTTCAGCTTCATTGTCGCCGGCTTCACCGCGATGGCGCTGAGGTTCACGCCCTGCGGGTCGCTCGCCGGGCCGCTCGCGCCGCGGCCGTTGAACCAGAACGCGCTGATCCACACCGTGCACGCCTCGCGGACCGCGTCGAGGGTGATGACGGTCTTCGTCCTGGTCGTCACCGTCGCGAGGGTGTAGTCGAGCGTGCTCTCCGGGGCCTCGTCGGAGTAGGCGATCATCACGTTCGCGCCCTGAGCGCCGCGCGGCTTGGTCTTGGTCGTCTTGCTCTGCTGAATGCTCAGCGTCACCTCACGCCCGTTCACGCCCTCCACCTTCACGAACGCCTGCGGCGGGATCGGCGACGGCGTCGGCTTCTTCCCGCGCTGCGAAATGCCCAGGTCGTCGCGCAGCGAGTTGGTCATTTGGGGCCACGCTTGCAGAACTTCCACCATCGATCGTGTTGAGCGGATGAGCGTCTTCTTCTCGTCGTTCTTCTCAGTGATGGCCGACTTCACGCGCGTCGACGGGTTGCTGGCCTTGGCGAACGCGGCGAGGAACCGGTTTCGCGTCGTCACGTACTCCGTCAGGCGTTCACTTTGGATTGGGAATCCCGCCGTCGTCACGAGCGGTGTGAGCGTGGCGACGAAGTCGCCGGTCCAGGTCACAAGCTCCGATTCGCGGAAGGGCAGGTAGTCGGTTTTACGACTCATGACTGTCTCCAGTGCTTGAGTCGACTATGGAACATCCATAGTACCGACTCACAGCCGGCACGATGTGCGGGCTGGTTGGTTGGCCACGGTCGCGACCGTAGGAACACCCCACGATCCGCCGTTCCGCGAATCACATCGGCGAAGCAAGGAACCGACTTCACCTCCGGCGTTCATCTCCCGGTCATTTTTCAAGTTTGTAGCCCCACGCCGATAAAAGCCCGCCCCACGAAGCCCCATCGCAGATCGGGCCTTCCGCGACGGCCGATCTGACGTTAGTACGCGGCGATTTGATTACAGTACGCACCGATCTGACGTCGGATCGCGGCAATCTGACGTCAGTACGACGCGATCTGATGTCAGTACGGAGTGATCTGATGTCAGTACAACTCGTACTGGAGTCAGTACGCGCCGAGCTGACGTCAAGCCGACGCGCCCTGAACCCCGAGTGATGCGGTCGAAAGGCATCCAAGCGCAGCGCGATTGCGAGGTGCCTCGCTCGGCATGCCCCGGCCGCCAACTGCGAAACAGGCCGACGCCCGCCAGTGATGAGTCGGTGCCGGCAAACGCGCGCCCTTCAAGGGACGATGTCTATTTAAGGCGCAAAGCGCGAAGAAAAGGCGGCAGGCATCTCACATGCCCGCCGCCTTGTCACCGACGATCAATTCAAAGTTTGGGATCCATCAAACTCGATTCGAAGTTTCTATACTAACAAGAATCGACAATGGGTCCTCAGGGTTGTCAGAGAAAGCGGTGTCGGTGCCAGTGCCACCGTTTATGACGGAATCGGCGAACGAATCGACCGCATCGAACAGGTCGTTGCCGTCGTTTCCATACATGGAATCGGCACCTGCCAATCCCTTGATCGTGTCGTCGCCTCCGTCACCCTGGATGGAATCTGCTCCATCGCCACCCTCAATCGAGTCGTTACCAGCGGCTCCCAACAAGATGTCGTTCCCTGCCCTGCCGAAGACCCTGTCGTTGTCGGCACCGCCAGCGATGGAATCGATCCCATCTCCGCCGTAGATCGTGTCGTTGCCGCTCGCGGTTAGCACAGTGGAGTTGCGAGTGTAGCTAGTGGGGAACTCGATGTAATCGTTCCCCGAGCCGATGTCGACGTTCACGCGCGTGATGTCCGTGGAGCCCGAGCCAAGACGGTAGTTGAACGTTGCACCATTGAAGGTCGCGTTCAAACGCGTACCACTGTTGGTCACTGTAAAGACGACGTTGTCCCCATTCGGTGTACCGGCGAACGCCAGCGTCCCCGTGCCAGTCCGAGCGGTAAGACTTCGCGCAACGGCGCTCGGGCCGAACGCCATTCCGTATCCAGAGGCGCGATCCATGTTCGATCCGGCATCGTCCGGAAAACCCCCTGTGTCGATGTCGGTCGCAGTCAGCGCTAAGTTCTCAAAGATCGCGTCCGTGATCTGTGTATCGCTCCATGGAATTCCGGTGACGCTAGCGTTCCGGTCTCGGGCCTGCCACATTAGCGCCGCCAATCCAGCAAGGTGCGGTGCCGCAGCACTAGTTCCAAAAAACGGACTGAAACCCGGAACGCTTGTCGCGACCCCATCCGGACCTGTGATGTAAGGCACAGAACGTGCCTGGTTGATCGGGTTGCCATTCGAATCAAAAAGAATCGTTCCGCCGCCGCGGCTTGAAAATGTCTCAATTGCGGCTGGCGTGACTGCCGCATTGGCCGCAGCCGTCACAAGTGCGTTGTTGGATAACGCCTTTCCTATAATAGTCGACGAATTCGTAGCAAACTCGGAGATATCCGCACCCTGATTAGGCGAACGGATGATGTATTTGAAGCGGCTTGGCGTGGAAGTACCCGTTCTCGCCACCATTACATTGATGTATCGCCCCGTGGGACCATTTGTCAATGTTGGAGTATAGTCAACGGGATCTCCATTCACATCGTTGCCCTGCTCCGACCACTCGACGGCAGTTCCGGCCCCATTAAATATATAGAAATCAAGGTTTGAATCAGCGCCGGGGCCAGTTGGATTGGAAGCAAATGGTTCTGCCCACTGAAGAGACAAGACAAAGGATGCATTTGGCTCCAGCCAGACGGCTTGGAAGGGGTCGGTGCCTGCACCAGGATTGAAATCATGCACTGTGCGAACCCCGAATCCCGGAATGTCCCACGTTGTGGATTGCTGGAACGGTGCCAACGTTTCATAGGCCTCAGTACCGGCGTTGCCTGCGGAAGTTACGTATGTTACACCTGCGGCGCGAGCCCGAGAAATGGCGTCGGACATAGCGCCGTCTTGATAGAACGGTTCATCGGGATAGAACAGATCATCCACTATGATGTCATTGTTGATCGCAGGGCTGCCCGTCAGACCTGCCATCCTTTCGATGGCGGCGGCGGCAGTGAACCGGGTGCCACCTCCGGCATGAAACGATAGGTCGGCATCCGGGGCTACGTCGTGAACGATCTGCAACATTGCCCGCCCCTCGTTGCTGCCCGTTGCAGAATCGGAAACGACATTGACTGGTGTTGTTCGGCCAGCCGGATTGCCAATGCCCGGAAGCTCACCATTCTGAACGTCAGTAGCAGCGCCGCCGCCTACATTATAGCTGTCTGAGATGACGCCGACCTGCACATTATCGCCAGTGAGGGCAAACGAATTGCGGGCAGTTTCGGAATCAAACGCAGTCCAAGTGTCACCTTCGCTGTCGACAACGCCGGTATCCGTTGCGGCAAAAGCATGAGTAGCGCGCTGTAGTGACTCAAAACTGTTGAGTGAAGACAACATCGATATCGGTACTGTCGCAACTATGTCCCGCTGTGAAACGAGTTGCACCTTTCCCCCGATCTCCTGAACGCGCTGATCAAGCTCAGTGACAGACTTCTGACTCGTTGCAAGCAGCTGAACCAATACTGTGTCGTTAACCACTACACTTGATGACCGCAATACCTCTGTTGCCTGTTCGTCATCCGACGTGGATTTCGGCGAAATTCCTAGCGCCAGCAGGCCCAACGTCGTGTCGAGTTTGTCGAAGGTGTGGCTTGCTTCAAGAACGCGGTTCGGATCGCCAATAGGCCCCTCTGGCGGCAGTGTGGTGACTGGGACCGGTGGCCGAGTTGACGCATCCTTCAACGGGAGCGTCGCGACGTCGTTGAGTTCAGCGCTTTGTGCCGAAACGGTGATTGCTTGACCATCTGTTATGTCCGGCTCTGGATCAACTGTCAGCCTCTCGAAAGCTGCAATGTCTGCCCCGTACCGCTGTCGCAGCGTTGCGTCGATCGCGTAGGGCCCGTGCCCCAGTTTTAGGAACAAGTACTTCCCGCCGTCGTAAACCAGTCCATCGGCTACGACCTGCCAAGCGGCCAACATGACGCGAGGTTCGCAGCGGTCCATCATCGTTCGCACAGGGCACCTCCAAGACAGTAAAGAATTCTCACAACAGACGTTTCTCGTCAGAGCCCTGTTTGGCCCCTACACGTCTGCCACAAAGGTATCGCAAATGGTACGTGGTGCAACGCAATCGTGGACGCAACGAAAGCTTAACGTACTGTGACACGTGCTCGGGCCCTACGTAGAGGCAGCGCAACAATTGCCGAGCTGCGCGGGTGGCGCGGGCATGAGCACATCCCTGTGCGACCCGGGCGGTCAACGTGCGGCGTCGACCTCCACCCGCATCGCCCCCAGCGTCATTCCGGTCGCGTAGGGCGGGTCGATCTGACCGATCAGGTCGTCCATCTCACACCTCACACCTCCACCTTCATCACCACCTTCCGCACGTGCTGTGGCTTCTCGGTGGCGAGGGAGGGCATGTGCACGTCGTGCGGGAAGAAGACGGTGAACTCGTTCGCCCGCACGATCAGCGCCTGCCCGAGCGTGACAGGGCCTTGCCAGAACGCGACGTCCTTGACCTTGTCGAACGGCGTGGCGACGGTCATGCCGTTGATGTCGCGGAAGCCCATCAACTCTTCGCCGGCGAGGATCACCTGGATGTCGGCGTAGCGTTCGTGCGATTCCCATCGGCCGGCCTCGACCGGCTTGGCGTCGTACTGCTGGTAGATGGCGAACACGGCCTCGCCCGCGACGGCCACTTTGCCGTCGGCCTGCGCGAGCAGGTCGGTCTTCAGCAGGTAGTCGAACGCGATCGCGAAGTTGGCGGACAGCGAGCGGTAGGCGGATGCGCGGCGCAGCTGGTCGTGGATCATACGGTCATTGCAACGCAGGGGTGCAACGTCGTCAACGCGGTCACGGCGCTGGGCAGTCATTGCGTGCTTGCATGATTCCTCCCCCTTGAGGGGGAGGTTAGGTGGGGGGCATCGACCTGCTGAAGTGCTCACGTTTGCTGAAGCGCCCCCTCCCCTCACCCCTCCCTCGAGGGGAGGGGAATCGCGGCGCTCGAGTCGATGGTGGACGGTACGATTCCGTCGTCATGCTTACGTTTCGCACCGGCAACGATCTCGACTTAGACGTCGTCCTCGACCTCTACCACGCCAGCACGCTCGGCGAGCGTCGGCCAGTGGACGACCGTGCGCGCATGGGCGTCATGCTGCGCAGCGCGAACCTGGTCATCACGGCGTGGGAGGGTGATCTGCTCGTCGGCATCTCGCGCTCGCTCACCGACGGCACGTACTGCACCTACCTGGCCGACCTCGCGGTGCGGGCGAGTCATCAGAAGCAGGGCATCGGGCGCGAGCTGATCCTGAAGACGCGCGACGCCGTGCCGGACGCGATGCTGATTCTGCTCGCGGCCCCGAAGGCTCGGACGTACTACCCGCACATCGGCATGGAGCATTTCGAGAGCGCGTGGGTGCTGCGCCGGGCAACGAGCTGCCGCCGCGACCCGCCAAAGCCTGAGCGCTACACGTTCGGGAACGTGACGCATAGACTGCTGTCTATGAACTACCGACCGCTCGGCCGCACGGGATGGAACGTCTCCGACATCAGCTTCGGCGCTTGGGCGATCGGCGGCGCGTGGGGCACCGTCAGCGACGACGAATCGATGGCCGCCCTGCATGCGGCCGTCGACGCGGGCGTGAACTTCATCGACACCGCCGACGTCTACGGCGACGGACGATCCGAGCGACTCATCGCCCGCCTGAAGCGCGAACGCGCGGGTCAGCAAATCGTCGTCGCCACCAAGGCGGGCCGACGTCTGCCGAAGCAGGTGAAGGAGGGCTACACGTGTGAGAACCTTACGGCGTGGGTCGAGCGTAGCTTGACGAATCTTGAAATGGATTCGCTCGATCTGCTGCAACTGCACTGCCCGCCGACGGACGTGTACTACATGCCCGAAGTGTTCGGCGTGCTGGACGACCTCGTGAAGGCCGGCAAGCTGAAGTTTTACGGCGTGAGCGTCGAGCGCGTGGAAGAAGCGCTGAAGGCAATCGAATACCCGGCCGTGCAGTCGGTGCAGATCATCTTCAACTGCTTCCGCCTGCGGCCGGCCGACGTGTTCTTTCCGCTCGGGAAGCAGCGGAAGGTCGGCATCCTGGCGCGCGTGCCGCTGGCGAGCGGATTGCTCACGGGCAAGATCAACCGCGACACGGCGTTCGCGGCCGACGATCACCGTAACTTCAATCGGCAGGGTCAGGCGTTCGACGTCGGCGAGACGTTCAGCGGCGTCGACTTCGAGGTCGCCCTGAAGGCCGTCGAGGAAATCCGCGGCCAGGTGCCCGCCGGCGTGCCGATGGCGTCGTTCGCGCTGCGCTGGATTCTCATGCACGACGCCGTGACCTGCGCCATCCCCGGCGGCAAGCGACCGAGCCAGGTGCAGGAGAATTGCCGGGCGTCCGACCTGCCGGCGCTGAGCGAGACGCAGATGAAATCGGTGCAGGGCACGTACGACCGGCTGATCAAGCCGCTGGTGCATCAGCGGTGGTGACGTGCGAAGGCGACGTTTCACCCTCTCCCGGTATTCCGGGAGAGGGCAGGGGTGAGGGCCGCGTCCGCTGAGACGCGGATGTTCTCAAAAAAGGGAGGGGGCCGGCCCTTCTCCGGCGTACCGGGAGAGGGAAATCGATGCGCTCGTCCGTTACGATTCCGCCATGCTCCTCGGCAAATCTCAGAAGCTGGTCTTCATCGGCGACTCCATCACTGACGCCTCGCGCACGAGGCCCGCGCCATCGGAGGGGTTATTCGACCCGATGGGCCGGGGCTACGTGACGCTGGTCGATGCGCTGCTCGGCGCGACGTATCCGCAGTTGTCGATCCGCGTGGTTAACGTCGGCAATTCCGGGAACACGGTGCGCGACCTCAAGGCCCGTTGGCAGACGGATGTGATCGATCTCGCTCCCGACTGGCTGAGCATCATGATCGGCATCAACGACGTGTGGCGTCAGTTCGATTCGCCGCGGCAGAAAGAGATGCACGTGCTGCCCGCGGAGTACGAGGCGACGCTGTCGGAACTGGCGTCATGGACGCGGGCCCGGTTGAAGGGCATGGTGATGATGACGCCGTACTACATCGAGTCGAACCCGAGCGACGCGATGCGGGCGCGGATGGACGAGTACGGCGCGATCGTCAAGAAGATCGCGAAGAAGGTGGATGCGATCTGCGTCGACACACAGGCCGCGTTCGACGCGGCCCTCAAGCACTATTACGCCGGCACGCTGGCGTGGGATCGCGTGCATCCGAACCAGACCGGCCACATGATCCTGGCGAAGGCGTTTCTGAACGGCGTCGGGTTCGATTGGGCTGGGCGGTAGGGCGTTGCGAACGCAGCGCGTGGGCGAGCCTCTAGCTTCCTCTCCTGGTACGCCGGGAGAGGGTGACAGCGCAGATCTGCTCACTCTGATTGAAGATTCCGCTCGCAAGCCCTTCCCTCTGGCATGCGACGATCTGGCGCATACGATGCGTGGCTTACCTATGGCCACCCACAACCCCTTCGGCTCGGCTGCGACGCTCTCCACCAAGGCGGGCGATTTCACGTACTACAAGCTCTCCGCGCTCGGCGACACGTCGAAGCTGCCGTTCAGCATCAAGGTGCTGCTCGAAAGCTGCCTGCGCAATCACGACAACTTTGTCGTGAACGACATCGACGTCACCCGCCTGGCCAAGTGGAACGCCAAGGCGCCCGAGAACGTCGAAGTGCCGTTCAAGGTGGCCCGCGTCATCCTCCAGGACTTCACCGGCGTGCCGTGCGTGGTCGACTTGGCCGCGATGCGTCACGCGATGAAACTGGCCGGCGGCGATCCGCAGAAGATCAATCCGCTCGTGCCGGTCGACCTCGTCATCGACCACAGCGTGCAGGTGGACGAGTACGGCAGCCTGCAAGCCCTCAAGGCCAACAGCGCCCTTGAATTCTCGCGCAACATGGAACGCTACGAGTTCCTGAAGTGGGGCCAGCGCGCGTTCAAGAACTTCGGCGTCGTGCCGCCGAGCACGGGCATCGTGCACCAGGTCAACCTCGAGCATCTCGCCAAGGTCGTCTGGACGAAGGACGGCGTGGCCTACCCGGACACGCTCGTCGGCACCGACAGCCACACCACCATGATCAACGGTCTGGGCGTCGTCGGCTGGGGCGTGGGCGGCATCGAAGCCGAGGCGTGCATGCTCGGCCAGCCGATCTACATCGTCACGCCGCAGGTGGTGGGCTTCAAGCTGAAGGGCCGACTCCGCGAAGGCGCGACGGCCACCGACCTCGTGCTCACGATCACGCAGATCCTGCGTAAGAAGGGCGTCGTCGAGAAGTTCGTCGAATTCTATGGCGACGGCCTGGCCAGCATGGCGCTGGCCGACCGCGCGACCATCGCCAACATGGCCCCCGAGTACGGCGCGACGATGGGCTTCTTCCCGATCGACGAGCTCACGCTCGCGTACATGCGGCTCACCGGTCGCACGGCCGGTCAGGTCGATCTCGTCGAACGCTACGCGAAGGAGCAGGGCCTCTGGCGCGAAGCCGGTTCTGAGCCGACGTATTCCGACACGGTCGAGCTGGACCTCAGCACGGTTGAGCCCAGCCTGGCCGGGCCGAAGCGCCCGCAGGACCGCGTGGAGCTCTCCAGCGTCCGCACCAGCTACGCGACGAACTTCCCCGAAGGCAAGCCCGGCGCGGCCAAGAGCAAGACCAGCGAAGGCGTCGACCTCACGCACGGCGACGTCGTCATCGCGGCCATCACCAGCTGCACCAACACCAGCAACCCCGGCGTCATGCTTGCGGCGGGTCTGCTGGCGAAGAAGGCGGTCGAGAAGGGCCTGGCCACCAAGCCGCACGTGAAGACGTCGCTCTCGCCCGGCTCGCGCGTCGTCACCGACTACTACGAAAAGGCCGGCCTGACCGAAGCGCTCGACGCCCTCGGCTTCCAGACCACCGGCTACGGCTGCATGACCTGCATCGGCAACTCGGGGCCGCTGCCCGAGCACATCAGTGGTGCGATCGACCGCGACGCGCTCGTCGCGGTTTCGGTCCTCTCGGGCAACCGCAACTTCGAAGGCCGCGTCAACCCGCACGTGAAGGCCAACTACCTCGCGAGCCCGCCGCTGGTGGTCGCGTACGCACTCGCCGGCACGATCGACATCGATTTCGCCAAGGACCCGGTCGGCACCGGCAAGGACGGCAGGCCCGTCATGCTCCGCGACATCTGGCCCACGCAGGCGGAAGTCGACGCGACGATCGCCAGCAGCATCGACCCGACGATGTTCACCAGGCAGTACGAAAACGTCGGCGAAAAGAACCCCGACTGGAACGCCATCCCCATCAAGGGCGGCGAACTGTTCGAGTGGAACCCCGAGAGCACTTACATCCAGAACCCGCCCTTCTTCGGCAACCTGAAGAGCACCGACCTGAGCGTGAAGCCGATCAAGGGCGCTCGCGTGCTGGTGATGGTGGGCGACAGTGTGACGACCGATCACATCAGCCCCGCCGGCAACATCAAGAAGGACTCGCCGGCCGGGAAGTACTTGATCGACAACGGCGTCAAGCCGATCGACTTCAACCAGTACGGCGCCCGCCGCGGCGCCGACAAGGTGATGGTCCGCGGCACGTTCGCGAACATCCGCCTGAAGAACCTGCTCGCCCCCGGCACCGAGGGCGGTGTGACGAAGAACCTGCTCACCGGCGCCGTCGAGCCGATCTACGACGCCAGCCAGCAGTACCAGGCGAAGCAGATCCCGCTCGTCGTGCTGGCCGGCAAGGATTACGGCATGGGCAGCAGCCGCGACTGGGCGGCCAAGGGCACGTTCCTGCTGGGCGTGAAGGCGGTCATCGCCGAGAGCTTCGAGCGCATCCACCGCAGCAACCTCGTCGGCATGGGCGTGCTGCCGCTGGTCTACAAGCCCGGCCAGACCGCCGCCAGCCTTGGCCTGACCGGCGAGGAAGTCTTCGAGATCAACATCGACGACACCCTCAAGCCCGGCCAGGACGTAACGGTGAAAGCCGGTGACAAGACCTTCGTCACCACCTGCCGCATCGATAGCGCCGTCGAAGTCGAGTACTACAAGAACGGCGGCATCCTCCAGACCGTGCTGCGGAAGTTGATGAAGGCGTGAGGCGATCCGGAGATTGAAGTGTCGATTCGACGCTACGTGTTCGAACTGAACAACCCGCGCGATCCGGCCTCGGAGGAAGAGATCGCCGCGGTCGAATCACACGTCGGTCTGACGTTCATCGACGGGCTACGCCAGTTGTATCTCGTGAGCGACGGGCTGGAGCCGGTTGAACCCGGCTCCGCCCACGCTCGCTTGATGACGTTGGCCGAGGTGTGCTCAGTCGTCGACGATATGTCCAGCGGCGACTGGTTTGAGAACCCCAACCCGCTCGACGAAGGCGTCGTGCCTTTATGGGACCTCTTCGACGGCAATTACGCGGCGCTATCTCGAAGGGCCGCACCGCGGCGCCGTCTGCTGGCTGGATCACGAGGAACTCGAGCTCACGCCGAAGTTCGCGTCAATCGAGTTGTTCATCGCCCGTCTGTGCCAACACCACGGTGAGTCGGGCACGCATCCGTTTTCGTGGACTGACAGTTGAGACGCCAACTGCTCCCTCGGCGTCCACGTTCCCTCCGTGTAGTCACGGCCGAGACGGCCGTGCCACGAGAACTCCGTCCGGCTTATCTCAAGTTCAGTGTCTCTGTGCCTTCTGTGATCTCTGTGGCTTCGCGCTCAAGCCTCACAAAGGCGATAAGCGGAACAGCGCTGCACCATGTGACGGCACCATCGCTTCGAGCGTGCCGTTCACCTTCCCCATGTCCTTCTTCGCCCACAGCTCGCGCACGCTGGCCGACGCCACGCCCAGCGCCTTCAAGTCCGTACGAACCACCTCGGCCTGACCGCGCGTGTTGAACAGCGCCACGTACCGGTCCTTCGAGTCGGGCATCTCGCTCGTCCAGACGAACAGGCCGTCGTCGTGTGACAGCTCTCGGGCGTTCTGGCCTTGCTGGTTGACCGCGATCACTTCGTCGTTGGTCAGCAGGCTAAGTGTCCAGTCGTCGTTCTTGGGCAGGTGGCCGCCGAAGATGAGCGGGCTTCTGGCGATGCACCACAGCGTCATGTGCGTGAGCTGCTCGTCCTTGGTGAACATCGTCCACGGATTCTTCTGGCCGACGCGCACGGCGCCCAGGGCCAGCATGTCGTGGTCGGGCCAGTGACCCGGGCCGGCGAACTTTGCCCAGTTGCGGGCGCGGGCGAACTGGTCGTACAACAGTTGCCACTTGTCCCAGAAGTCGTCGCTGGTGCGCCACATGTTCGCGTGCTGCGACACGTGCTCGGCCGCATCGAGCGGCGTCTCGCCCGGCGACGTGCTCAACACCATGGGCCTTCCCGTCTTGTCGATCGCCTTGCGGATCGCCTCGATTTCCGGCTCGTGGTCGTGGTAGGGCCGGCTCAGGTCGTCCACCTTCACGAAGTCGATGCCCCAACTCGCCAGCAGCGCGAAAACCGAATCGTAGTATTCCTGCGCGCCCGGCTTGCGCATGTCGACGCCGAACATGTCCGGGTTCCAGGCGCAGGTGTCGTGCGTGTTGGCGATGTCCTGCGCGCGGTAGCGCGTGCCGAGGATGGGCAGGTTCTGCTTGACCGCCTGCCGCGGGATGCCGCGCATGAGGTGCACGCCGAACGTCAGGCCCTTCGAGTGCACGTAGTCCGACAGCGGCTTAAACCCCGCGCCGTTCGCGGCCGACGGGAACTTGTTCACCGCCGGCAGCAGTCGGCCGAACTCGTCCAGTTCCAGCGGAGCGTCCTTGCGATAGTCGTGCCCCTGCGCGTGCGGCTCGTACCACTGGATGTCGACCGTGATCAGCTTCCAGCCATGTGCCAGCAGCTTCTCGGCCATGTAGTCGGCGTTCTGTTTGGTGAGTTCTTCCGTGACGGCCGTGCCGAAACAGTCCCAACTGTTCCAACCCATCGGCGGCGTCTTGGCCCAATCGTGAAAGGGGAGTTTCATAGGTAGACGCGGCTCCTGAGCGAGCGAAGAGGATAGCCGGGCAGGCCACAAAGACCACAACGCGGCAAAGGCCGAAGCGGACAGAATGCCGCGGCGGGTGACGTGGGGGCGAATGACAGAGTCGACGTCAGATCGATCGTTTGGCATGGGCATGTACGATTGGAAGCGGTAACTAGCTCGACGGGTCAGGACCATCTATCAGCAGTGCGGTCACCTCACGCAGCAGTGTTGGAAGTTCACTGGTCACGATGTCCCACGTCTTGTCGTGTCGAACGATGGAGTAGCCATGGATGAGGACGTTTCGGAAGCCGATGATGGCTCGCCAATCGGTGATAGAATGGCGGTATCGGGATCGAACTTGCTGAGTTGCGTCAGCGCCTCACCGGCGATCTCGAAGCATCGTTCGATCGCGTAACGCAGCTGCTTGTTGCCGAGATAATCGTCATACGTCTTCCCGGTGGCCATGTCGAGCGCGTCGCGGGCCGCAGTTCGGATGTCTTCGAGGAGCTTGGCTGTTTCAAGCCGCATAGACCTCGCGGCGAAGTTCCGTTGCCCGGAGGAAGTACGGGTTTGATACCGCATCACGCTCGACAAGGTCGACCTTGCGGCCCAGTAACGCTTCAAGCTGGAACTTCAAATTCATGTAGCGCTTGAACGAGCCGGCGACCGGCTGATCGCCGAAGTCGACGAAGAAGTCAAAGTCACTCGTGTGCTGATCGAAATCGCCTCGCAGCGCCGATCCGAACAGCTCCAGACGCCGCACACCAAAGCGCTGGCAAATCTGGTGAAGTTGGTCTCGGTACGCTTCGAGCATTCACTTCCGATTCTACATTGAGCGGAGCTTCCGGGCATCTGTCGATCCGCATCCGAACGGATTCGCCTTGACAGTGCGCCGGACCCGCTTTGTACACTACCGGGTTGTGCTCCTTGACGGACTGAATCGGTCGGCGGAAACGACCGCGGCCGAGTGCAGTGCTTCGGATGTCCCAAAATGTCCCGGAAATCGAAAAAACGAGATTCACGTGTCGTCTCGGCCAAGCGATGTTTGGGCCAAAGGTTGGCCGGAGAATGGGGGGGCGCGAAGTGAGGAACTGGCGGGACACGCCGACGACGTGACGGCCCCAGTAGGGTGCGTGCGAACGCACCGTTCCGATCGTCAATCACTCGAAGGAGGTGCGTTGGCACACACCTTACGACTTCACTCGTTCTTCGTTCACAGCCCCGCGATGATCGCATCCGCGAACTCGTTCGTGCCGAGCGTGCCGCCGAGGTCGCGGGTCACTTGCTTGCCTTCGGCCAGCACCTTGTTGTAGGCGGCCTTGATCTTCTCGGCGATCGCGGTTTCGCCCAGGTGGTTCAGCATCATCACGCCGCTCATGATGACGGCCAGCGGGTTGGCGATGTTCTTGCCCGCGATGTCGGGTGCGCTGCCGTGCACGGCCTCGAAGACGGCGTAATCGGTGCCGATGTTGCTGCCCGGCGTGACGCCGAGCCCGCCCACCAGGCCGGCGCACAGGTCGCTGACGAGGTCGCCGTACAGGTTTTCCATCAGCAGCACGTCCATCTTCGTGGGGTCTTGCACGAGCTTCATGCAGCCGGCGTCGATGATGACTTCGTCGTACTCCACCGTCGGGAATTCTTCCTTGTGCACCTTGCGAGCGCAGTCGAGGAACATGCCGTCGGTCAGCTTCATGATGTTGGCCTTGTGGAAAACCGTCACCTTACGGCGATGGCGCTGCATCGCGTACTGGAACGTGTACCGCGCGATGCGCGTGCACGCGGGCACGGTGGCCACCTTCATGCTGGTGACAACGCCCGGCGTGACTTCGTTCTCGATGCCGCTGTACAGGCCTTCGGTGTTCTCGCGGACGATGACCATGTCGACACCTTCGTAGCGCGTCTTCACGCCGTCGAGTGAACGCACCGGACGGACGGCGGCGTACAGACCGAGCTTCTGACGCAGTTGCACGTTGACGCTTTTGAAGCCCTTGCCGACGGGCGTTCCGACCGGGCCCTTGAGGGCGATCTTGTGCTGCTTGATGGCGTTGAGGGTGATCTCGGGCAGGACGTCGGGGTAGCCGTACTTCTCGACGGCACTCGCGCCGGCCGGCACTTCGACCCAGTTTACCGCCAGGCCCGCCGCCTCCAGCACGCGCCGGGCGGCCCCGGTGACTTCAGGACCGATGCCGTCGCCGGGGAGAAGAACGATCGTGTGCTTGGAAGCCATGGGCAGGCACTATACGCGCGGAGCGTTCGGGTGGAATGGAAATGCCCTTGCGACGATCAGTCGCGGAGGAGAGGGGGCCTGGGTTACCGCAACACGTGATCGAGCCACGCCTGAAAGACGAGGAAGAGTAGCAGGACACCACCGAGAAAAATCGCTGCAAGAAAACAGAAGCCTTTGAAATCAGACAGAGGCTGAGGTTTGAAGCCTTGTCGTCGAGCGGGGGATCTCGGCTTGGGAGGCGGTGGCATTCGAAGCACTTGGTTGTTCCTGTGACATCGGGTCGAGAGGTCAGTGTGAGCGCGATGTCATCAGAGTCTCATGGATCATTGGGCAAAGGTATCTACGCGTCAATTGAATCCACGAGCGTGCGAGCAGCTTGAAATGCCCGTCCGGGCGGCTAGACTCATGGGCCGTCACGGAAGTCGAAAGGCGACCGCGGACGAGTCGGGCGATTAGCTCAGCTGGCTAGAGCGCACGGATCACACCCGTGAGGTCGAGGGTTCGAGTCCCCCATCGCCCAGTTTCCCCTTTCAACATATTGAGCGCCGAGAATTCCGGATTTCGGGTGTTTGGCTGTGATGGCGACGAAGAGGTCGCGCATCGTCGGTGTGAGGGGCGGATTGCCTGGGCTTGGCACCTGCGCGACAATTCCGGCATGACCTCTCCGCTTCTGCGTGTGGCAACTCTGTTGGTCGTCGGCCTGTCGATGCCGACGCCAGTGCCAGCGGAACTTCCCCCAAGGCCCACCACGATGCCCCAAACGATGTCGTCCATTCCCGATCCGTTGGTGATGAACGACGGGACGCGCGTCACGAGCGTCGAGCAGTGGCGCGCGAAACGTCGGCCGGAGATCGTCACGCTGCTCACACGCGAGATGTACGGCGTCTCGCCCGCGCCGACGAAACTGGCCACCGAAATCTTCGACGAAGACCGAAATGCCCTCGGCGGAAAGGCGACGCGGCGGCAGGTCGCGTTCTACTGGACGGGCGACAAGGCCGGCCCACGGATGGACCTGCTGATCTATCTGCCGAGCGATGCGAAGGAACCCGTCCCCGTCATCTTCGGGCTGAACTTCTGGGGCAACCACGCTGTCACCGCCGATCCGGGCGTTCGCCTCACGACGAACTACGTCGAGGCGAAGCCGAACGGGTTCGTCGATCCGTCGGGCCTTCAGCAGCACCACGCGACCGATGCCTCGCGCGGCATCGATGCGAAGCGCTGGTCGATCGAACAGATGCTCGCGCGCGGCTATGGCTTTGCGACGGCGTATCGCGGCGATATCGATCCCGATCTGGCGAAGCCGGCTGATCTGCCCGATGGCTTCTTCCCCGGCATCAAGTCGCTCTTCCCCGAGTTGCAGAACCGCGACGACAACTTCGGCACGGTGGCGGCGTGGGCGTGGGCCTGCTCGCGCGTGATGGACTACCTTCAGACCGATCGCGACGTGGACGCGCAACGCGTCGCGCTGTTCGGCTGGTCGCGCCTCGGCAAGGCGGCGATCTGGGCGGCGGCGAACGACGAACGCTTCGCGCTGCTCATCAGCAGCGAGGCCGGCGCGGGCGGGGCGACGCTGTTCCATCACAACGTGGGCGAGAACATTCAGCGGCTGACGACGATCTTCCCGCACTGGTATGCGAGGAACTTCGCCAAGTATGCCGGCCGTGAGACGACGATGCCGTTCGATCAGCACTTCGCGCTGGCGCTCGTCGCGCCGCGGCCGGTGTACGTGGCTTCGAGCGAAGGGAGCACGATCTTCGATCCAATCGGCGAGTTTCAGGGGCTGAAGTATGCCGAACCTGTGTGGATACTTTGTGGAAAGACTGGAATTCCTGCGGACGACCTGCCGCCGCTGGATCAGCCTTCGATCGGCTACCTTGCTTACCACCGCCGGACCGGCAAGCACGACGTGCTGCCGTTCGACTGGCAGCACTACCTCGACTTCTGCGATCGGCATCTGAAGGCACCCAACGTCGACAGGTGAACACATTTTCCGATCGGATGGCAGGCAGGCCCGCGGGTATGCTGCCTGCCGTGCTGGGTTGGGGTCGACATCGTCGTGGTCGCGCTTTCACGCTGGTCGAGTTGCTGGTGGTGATCGGGATCATCGCCGTCCTCATCAGCCTGCTGATCGCGTCGCTGTCGATGGTGCGCGAGCGTTCGACGCAGGTGCTCTGCCAGTCTCGGCTGCGGGCGCTGGCGCAGGCGTGCGTGCTCTACCTGAACGAGCGGAAGGAGTACCCGTACCACCGACCCCAGCCCGCGTACGGCGCGGCGCAGCCATCCGGCATCGACGCCGAACTGGCGAACCTGCTGCTCACGACGATGAAGCTGACGGAGGTCGATCCGGCCAAGAAAGTGAACGAACTGCCGAAGCTGCTGCGCTGCCCGGCTCGCGAGGTGACGGAGCTGTTCCTCGATCCGGATCCGTCGGGCGGGTTCCCGGCGTGGAACGTCGGATACGCGTACTACGCGCGGCTGGACGATCCAGACAATCTCACCGGCTACGGCACGTTGCTGAATCACGACCGCATCGCGGATCGTCGCGGCAAGCGGCGCGGCGTGTTGTGGGGCGATTACCTGCTCTACGGCGTGTTCGGCCCGCTGACGGGTTACGGATTCTTCCACACGCACGGCAACCCCGACGCCAACGCGGCCGGGATGATTCAGAAGGTGAACACGCTTCAGGGCGTGCATCGCGCCTGGAGCGACGGCAGCGTCGAGTGGCTGCCGAAGGGCGGCGTCGATCTGTTACCCGCCAGCGTCAATCAGGACGCGACATATCGTCTCGCCCTCCCCGGCGGAGCGTTCACGCTGTATTACTACTTCTGAGCCGGCGCGGTCCGGCGGGACCAATGTCTTCACGAAAGTGCTGCGCTGAGCCATGGCCGAGACTGGCGGTTTCCTGTTCGCGACCTTCAAAGGCGAGTCACTCTCGAACGGCGAGCAAGTCTACTTCGGTGTCAGCCGCGACGGTCTGAAGTGGGGTGCGCTCAACGGCGCCGAACCGATTCTCACGAGCGAAATCGGCGAGTGTGGTGTGCGCGATCCGTTCATCATTCGCTCGAACGACGGCTCGAAATTCTGGCTCCTCGGAACCGACCTCCGCGTGTACACCGACCGCGACTGGACGCGGGCCGTGCGCGAGGGCAGCCGGTCGATCCTGATTTGGGAGTCGAGCGACCTGGTGAATTGGTCAACGCCGCGCCTGGTCGCGCTCGCCCCGAGCGACGCCGGCTGCGCATGGGCGCCGGAATGCGTCTACGACGTGCAGCGCGACGAGTACCTGGTCTTCTGGGCATCTACGACGTGCAGCGATGATTTCCAGAAGCACCGCATCTGGGCGAGCCGAACCAACGACTTCGTACGGTTCTCCGAGCCAACGATTTACATCGAACGATCGAACGCAGTGATCGACACGACGATCGTGCATGAACGCGGGCGGTACTACCGATTCTCGAAGGATGAATCGATCAAGACAATCGCGGCACAATCGAGCGAGGACCTCGACGGACCATGGACCGAGTTGCCGACGCCCGATCTTGCCGAGCTTCGCGGCTACGAAGGCCCGCAAGCATTCGTGCTGAAGCCGGGCGTTGGGGAGGGGCCGGCGACTTGGTGCCTGCTGCTGGACCAGTACGCGATCAGCGCCGGCTATCAGCCGTTCGTCACGCGCGACCTGAGCGGGGGCCGGTTCGAGTCGGGCGGCGGGTTCTCGTTCCCGTTTAAGTTCCGTCACGGCTCGGTCATTCCGATCACGGCCGAGGAACTGCGTCGGCTCGAAGCGAAGTGGGGACGTTGAGGCCGACATCGGGAATGAAGCATTCCCGTGTCGACGCTTCTCTGCATGACCCAAGAAGTGGCCTTCTGTGACCTCTGTCCTTGCGCCCAGCGATCGTCACGAGCTTGAGCGCTCGCTTCCTGATTCGTTCACGTCTCCGATTGGCAGCACGCACCAGAACGTGGCGCCTTTGCCCAACTCGCTGTCGACGCCGATCGATCCGCCAAGCAACTTCATCAGCTCTCGGCTGATGGAGAGGCCGAGCCCGGTGCCGCCGAAGTTGCGGGTGACGCTCTGATCGAGCTGGCGGAACTTCTCGAAGATTGTCTCGTGGTGCTGCGGATCGATGCCAGGTCCGCGATCCTTGACGGCCACGCGCACGTGGTTGTCATCTTGCCTGACCGCGATCAAGTCGATCTGCGAGCCGTTCGGGCTGAACTTGATCGCGTTGCTCAGCAGGTTGTAAAGCACCTGCTGGAAGCGGGCCGCGTCGGTGCGCACGATCGGTACGTCGGGCGAAACCTGTAGTTGCAGGACAAGTTGCTTCTTCTCCAGCAGCGGCTTCAGCAGGCCGGCCAGACCTTCAAAGAGATCGCTCAATGACAACTCGCCCGGCCGCACTTCGACACGGCCGGCTTCGATCTTGGCAAGGTCCAGCAGGTCGTTGATGAGGTCGAGCAGGTTGCCGCTGCTGTGAGCGATATTCTGGAGATAACGCTGGCTGCGTGCGTCGTCCTTCGGCAACGTTTCGCGCAGCAAGTCGGCGAAGCCGAGGATGCTGTTCAGCGGCGTACGCAGTTCGTGGCTGACGTTGGCGAGGAACTCGTTCTTCAGTCGGTTCGCTTCGTTCAGCCCGACGTTCACCTGGCTGAGCTTGACGATTTGCAAGTCCAGACTTTTATTGGCACTGCTGAGCGCGTTGCGCGAGTTCTTCAGGTTGCGCAACATCCGGTTGAACGTCTCGCTGAGCTTCTGGAACTCGTCGCCGGTGGCGATGTCGGAGCGGACGTTGAGGTCGCCCGCGCTGACCTTCTCGGCCGTCTCCTGGAGGACACGCACGGGGCGCAGAATGAGTCGCGTGATGATGAACGACAGCGTGACGATCGCCAGCAACCCGCTGAAGAGCGCGCCGCCGATCAGGAAGACGCGGTTGAGGATGATCTGCTGAAGCGGCACTTGATCCGGAATGTGCACGACAACCGCCCCGAGCAGTTCGCCGACGGGGGCGACCAGCTTCGCGACGGGCTGCGTCGTCGACTTGGTGGTGGGGGCAGTCGCGGGACGCGTTGCCGAGAAGATCAGCGCGGGCGCTTCGACGTCGGCCACTGGCAGTGTCGTGCCGGGCGGGCTGTGGCATTCGACGCATGAGCCGAAGTTGCGCAGCGGCTCGGCGTACTGGAAGACGACTTTGTCGTCGATCGTTTCCAGCCGGGTGAAGTTCTCTCGGTCCCGACGCTTCGTGAAGCGATCCAGCGCGTCGGCGGGAAAGCTGCGCGGCAGCGCCTGTTGAAGCTCGCGGATCGGCACGAGGCGCGGGGCCGACAACTTCTGAGGCATCGCGTCGAATTGGATCTGCAACTGCGGATTCGACGGGAGCTGGTT
Organism: Tepidisphaeraceae bacterium; assembly: GCA_047600945.1. GTDB lineage: Bacteria > Planctomycetota > Phycisphaerae > Tepidisphaerales > Tepidisphaeraceae > JASGKC01. The sequence continues at coordinate 2,874,613 of JASGKC010000001.1, forward strand.
CCCCTGTGCGAGCGCGACATGGCGAGCGATTTCGGTCTTCGCGACGGCTTGGCCGGCACTGATGTTCTGGTAGTTGGTGAGCTGCTCGGCCCGCTGGAACGTGATGAGTGCGGCGGCCGTGATCATCACGAACGCGGCGATGCCGAAGAGCCACCGTGATTTCGTGGCCAGCGACATCCGCTCGGGCCGCAACCGAAAGCGCATGGCGGCGATAGTAACGTGGAGGCTTCGTCGCGCAGAAGCGATGGCGCGAAGAAATCAGTCCGCCGTCAGATGCCGCTCGATGACGCCGTACACGTCGGTCGCGGCAAGGTCGTTCGAGCCGAGCAGACGCGGCTCAGAGCTGATCAGCAGCGGCCGCTTGTTCGGGTCGGTCGCAGGGACGCCGTGCGAGCCTTTCACCAGCGACGCGTCGAGTGGGATGACGTCCAGCAGGTTGCGGAACCCGAGTTTCCGAGCGAGCAGCTTGCGGGCGATCCGCAGCTTTGGGAGGCGGAGATTTGGATCGATGAACAACTCACACGGGTCGTAGCCGGGCTTGCGATGGATGTCGACGGTGCGGGCGAAGTCTGGCGCGCGGGCGTCGTCGAGCCAGTAGTAATAGGTGAACCAGGCATCGGGCTCGGCGAGGCAAACGATGTCGCCGGCACGGTCGTGGTCGAGGCCGACTTCGGCCCGCTCGTGACCGACGAGGACTCGGGCGACGCCGGGCAGCTCGCGCAATGTATGCTGCAACAGTTCGCGTGCGGCTGCTTCGACATCGTCTCGAATGTAGACGTGCGCGATCTGATGATCTGCGACGGCGAAGGCGCGTGAGGCTCCGCTGTCCAGCGTCTCCATGTCGCGTAATTCGCGGCGCACTTCGATCCATTGGAGTTCTCGAAGGCGACGATTGATGTGGATGGCACGGCCCACCTCTGCGATGCCGTACTCGCTGAGCACAAGAACGTGCGCGCCGAGCTGCCCGAAGTGTTCCAGAAGGTGTCCGATCTGTCCGTCCAGCTCAGCGACTTGCCTGGCGACTGTTGGACCGTTCGGACCTTCCCGCTGCAAGACGTAATCGAGGTGCGGTAGGTAGACGAGCGTTAAGTCGCATTCGGTTCGCGGTTCGTTCTGGCCGGTGGACTGGCTCGATGACAGAACTGAGGCCGCCCCGGCGATCCATCGCGTCGAGTCGATCGACGTCATCGGCCCCCAGAATTTGAAGAGGGGGAACTGGCCGAGGTCACGCTGCAAATCGTGCCGAAGCGACGTCGGCCACGTCCACACGTCTGGAATCTTGCGCCCGTCCGCCGGGTACATCGGCCGCGGCGTGACGGTCACGTCGCAACTCGAATACATCGCGTACCACCAGAACAGGTTCGCGCAGGTGAAGTTCGGATCGCGGCGGCGCATCGCGTCCCAGAGGCGTGGCCGCTGGACGAGTTTGTCGGACTGGTGCCAGAAGCGGACCTCGCACGTGTCCTTGAAGTACCAGCCGTTGCCGACGATGCCGTGTTCTTGAGGGAGCACGCCGGTGAGGTAGGTCGTCTGCGCGCTGCACGTGACGGCCGGCGTGACCTCGCGGATCGTCGCGACGTTCGAGGGGCTGCCGGCCAGCCGGTTCAGGTTCGGTGTGTGCGGCCCGAGCAGGGCGGGCGTCAGTCCGACGGCGTTGATGACCACGGTCTTGTGCATGGGGCACACTGGGGTGCGGAAACGACACAGAGTCAGGAAGGCTCAAAGGCAGCCACGAAGACGAACAAAGAGCGATCTTCAAGACGGCGAGACTGCATGCAACTTGACAGGCCAGACTAGCGCGTTGCGCCTATGTAATCCTCCCTTGGGCAGACTCTTCGTGTCCTCCTTTGTGCCTTCGCGGCTTCGTGTCGTTCCCTCTTATCTTCCCGCTCGCAAACGTTCGTGAAAACCGATACAAACGATCCGCGCGGCGATAATCGTATTGTATAACAATGGCTGAGAGTTACGCTGAGCAGGGAGGCGTTCGGATGTCGACCAAGCCAGACACGAAGCGCAAGATTGGTCCTGTAGTTCCCGAGGCAGGGCGGCCGTTGTACGTGAGTGTGCGCGACACACTCCGCAGCGCGATCGACAACGGCACCTTCAAGCCTGGCGAACAGATGCCCAGCACGAAGGAACTCTCCGAACAGATGTCCGTCTCGCTCGTGACCGCGCACTGCGCGCTCCAAGAACTCGTCGCATCGGGCGTGCTGCAACGGTCGCAAGGCAAGGGCACGTTCATCCACGAACGCTACCAGTTCCGCAAAGACCACATCAGCCAATGCCGCGTCGGGCTGGTGCTACAGCGCAAGGCGAGCATGTCCGACTTCGCGCATGCCCAGGTGCTCGAGGGCATCCGTCGCGAGAGCGATCGCCTGCTGGTCGATTTGCTCATCCTTCGCTTGGGCGAAGACGTCCGCAACGAGTGTGACGGCTTCCTGTACATCAACCCGCTCCCGCGCGAGATTGAAGAACTCGAGAAGCAGTCGCGCAAACAGGGGGCGATCGTCGTCGGTGCGCGAGCCAGCTCGCGGCGGATTGGCAGTGTCGACGTCGACAACGTCGATCTCGCCCGCCAGGCTGTCGTTCACCTCACCGAACTCGGCCATCGCAAGCTGATGTACGTCGGCGGGGCGGATCAGCTTGCTTACTCGCGCGACCGGCGCAGCGGTTTCATGCAGGCCTGCCTGCAACACAAGATCGATCCGCCGAACCAGTGGCTGTTCAACGCGGCCGGCTGGCGACTGACGGAAGAGGAATCCGAACGCCTGGTGCGCACGCTCAAGAGCGATTCGCGCCCGACGGGCATTTTCGCGGCCGGCTACTACATGGCGTTGGACGTGATCCAGGCCGCCAAGCAGGCGGGGCTGCGCGTACCGGACGACGTGTCGGTCGTCGGCGTGGACGATCCCCCAAGTGCCGGCCACCTCTGCCCGCCGCTGACCACGCTGCGTCAGCCGCTGGTGCAACTCGGCCAGGCGGCCGTCGGCGCGCTGGTGGATCTCATCCGCCGGGACGATCTGCAAGCCAGCGCCCGCACCCTGTGGGCGGAACTCGTCGTCCGCGAGTCCACCGCCAAGCCACGCGAGTGATGGACGCATTTGATGCGGAGCGAACCGAAACGCGGCCCCGGGCGATTCTGAATCGAAATTGCGAAGGCCTAGCGAAGCGTGACGACTTGGCCGGACTTTGAGGATTGGTACAGCGCGAGGATGACCTCGACCGGGTTGCGACCTTGTTGACCGTTGATGAGACAGGGTTCGCCGGTTTGGATCGCGTGCACGACGTCGGCGATCTGGGCGCGGTGGGCGTCGCCCCATTTCCATTCCGGCTCGGCCGACGTGGGGCGGTCGATCGCGGCGTCGAGCCGGACGCTGGCCGTCCCGCCCTTGGCGACGCGGACCGCGTGCTCAGACGCGTCCTGCTGATCGAACTTTGTCCCGTCTTTGAGCAGGATGCGCTTGACGGTGTCGCCCTCTAGCAGAATCGAGCCTTCCGAACCGAAGATCTCGATGCGCGCGGCATAGCCGTCGTAGGCGGCAGTGGTTGCGGTCAGCGTGCCGACCGCGCCGTTCTTGAAGGTCAGCGCGGCTACCGCAACGTCTTCCACTTCGATCCGCTCATGCACGGCCGTTCGGGTGTGGGCGAACACGCTGCTCACTCCGCCGGCGAGCCACTGGAGCACGTCCACCGTGTGCACGCCCTGGTTCATGGTCGCGCCGCCGCCGTCGAACCGCCACGTGCCACGCCAGTCGCCCGAGTCGTAGTATGCCTGCGTCCGCCACCAGCGCACGTCGGCATTCGCCAGCACGATCTTCCCGAGCCGGCCCGAGTCGATGAGCTTCTTCGCAAGGACGGTCGCCGGGTCGAAGCGGTGCTGGCTGATGATCGAGAGCGTCTTGCCCGATTCCTTCTGCGCCTTCAGCAGTGCGTCGCAAGCAGCCAGTGACACTTCCATCGGCTTTTCGATGATCGCGTGCTTGCCGGCACGCAGGCAGGCGACGCCGTGCTCCGCGTGCATGCCGCTGGGCGTGCAGATGCAGACGACATCGACCTCGCGGTCGGCCAGTAGGGTGTCGAGCGAGTGGTGGACACGTGCGACCTTAAACCGCGCCGCCATGTCCTTCGCACGATCGGGGATGACGTCGGCCACAGCCACAATCGGGTGGCCGAGCTGCTGGATGGCGCCGAGGTGCGTGGGCGCGATCGCGCCGCAACCGAGAACTGCAAAGCGAACGGGGGCGACGGGGTTGCTCATAGCGAGGGCCGCATTTCAATCGATCGGGTGGGGCTTGTCACGAGGACCGCACTGCGACAACCCGCGTTTGCGTCCGACCGAAGCCGTTGCGTGTTCGTCCACTTCCGGAAATCGGAATAAACGGAAAGGGCGTTGGCGGCGACTCACATGGCGAAGGGCGACGGGCCGCACGATTTGGCGATCGGCGGCGGTGGTCCTCGCGTGTCGCGAACGCCGCGGCTGGCGGCGTGCGACGGGTCCAAATTCACTCCCACTCTGGAGGTCTCCGATGTCCGACCGCATGATGCAGAACCTTGAGCAGCGCAAGCTGTTGTCGGCCGCGCTCGCGGATGGCGTGCTGACCGTCACCGGCACGTCGAAGCGCGACGCGATCGTCGTCTCGCTCAACAAGGCGGGCGACACGATCACCGTGTCCGAACGCTCGGGCAGCCGCTTCAAGAAAGGCGCGGCCACCACCACGACGTTCACCGCGACCGACGTGACGAAGATCGTCATCAATGGGTTGGGCGGCGACGACCGCCTGGCCCTGGCCGGCGGGAAGAAGGCCGCGTTCACCATCGACGCCGAGATCAATGGCGGCGCGGGCAACGACCAGATCGTCGGCGCGGGAGGGGATGACTCGCTCAACGGCGGCACCGGTGACGACGACCTCGACGGTCGCGGCGGGGCCGACCTGCTCAACGGCGAAGAGGGCGACGACAAGCTCGTCGGCGGCACGGGCGTCGACACGCTCAACGGCGGCGACGACGACGATCTGCTCATCAGCGCCGGCGACGACGAAGTGGACATCCTCGACGGCGGCGCCGATTCGGCCGCCACGGGCGAGGAAGACAACGACCTTGCACAGGCCGACGATGACGAAACGCTGACCAACGTCATCGCGGCTACCGAAGACAACACCGACGGCCCGATCTTCGGCGGCGGCGGCTTTGATCACGGTCCGGGCGGCGGCCACTTCGGTGGCGGCGGCTTTGGCGGCCATCACAAGCGACCCGACGATTCCTCCAGCACGACCGACAGCGGCACCGGCACCACGACCGGCACGACGCTGTAACTCCCAAACGTTGGATGCCTGCGAAGCACAAGAGCGCGGCCTGCGTCGGCCGCGCTCTTGTCGTCTGTGATGGCGGCGGGCCGGCGCGTCACGCCATCGAGGCGTACAACTGCTCGTTCGTCTTCACTTTGCCCAGCGCATCCAGCAAGCTCTTCATTGCCTGTGGGGGCGGCATGTTGATGAGGTGCTTGCGGAGTTTGCGGTTGCACTCCAGCGCCTTCGGTGACAGAAGCAGTTCTTCCTTGCGCGTGCCCGACGACGCGATGTTGATGGCCGGGAAGATGCGCAGGTCGGACAGCTTCCGATCCAGCGCCAGTTCCATGTTGCCGGTGCCTTTGAACTCTTCGAAGATGAGCTGATCCATCTTGCTGCCGGTGTCGACCAGGCACGTCGCGAGAATGGTGAGCGAGCCGCCTTCTTCGAGCTTGCGGGCGGCGCCGAAGAGTTTCTTCGGCACTTCCATCGCCCGGCTGTCGAGGCCGCCGGACATGGTCTTGCCGGAGCGAGCGTCGGCGTTGAACGCGCGGGCCAGACGTGTGAGCGAGTCCATCAGCACGATCACATCGTGGCCCATCTCGACTCGGCGCTTGCAGCGTTCGATGACGAGTTGGCTGATCTCCAGGTGCTTGTCGAGCGTGTTGTCGTTGCTCGACGCGTGCACGGTGCCGGGCACGTTTCGGCGCATGTCGGTCACTTCTTCGGGACGCTCATCGACGAGCAGCAGGATGAGTTCGACGTCCGGATAGTTGGCGCGGATGCCGCGGGCGAGGTTCTGGAGGAGGATGGTTTTGCCGACGCGCGGCGGGGCGATGATGAGCCCGCGCTGGCCGAAGCCGACCGGCGTGAGGATGTCCATCGCGCGCGTCGTGAGCTCTTCGGGTTTGTGTTCGAGGCGGATCTGCGGCGACGGATCGAGTGCGGTCGCCTCGTAGATAGGCGTGCGGGCGGCGTAGGTTTCGTATTCGCCGTTCTCAACCGAGACGATCTTCCCCACGTGCCGGCCGCGTGAGCCGTCGAAGCTCATGAGCAGGCCTGGGCGCAGGCGGCATTCGGTGATCATCTGCCGCGGGACGAAGAGCTGCGACGCCGGGCGCAGGAGGTTGTTCGGGTCGCGCAGGACGCCGTCCTTGCGTTCGTCCGGCACATGCAGCACGCCGGTGATGAGCTGGGAATGCCGCTGCGGTGCGGCGGTTTGTGGACGGGCAGTCCCTTGCGGAGTGGAGTCGTGCATACGATCTTCGCGATCCATGAATGGCCTTGGCGATTGTTTGTCGCGCACTGCGCTTCCTGTAAACCGGAAGCGCTTCGTCGCGCGCAACAAGAGCGTCAAAGGCGACGAACACTGGTTTTGCGGGTGAACCCGAAAGAAAGACGCCCAACGGGGCAAGGCATGCGTCGGCTTCTGGGTCTGAGTAAACTCTACGCAATCCCGACGGATAGGCAAATCTACATGGAAGGAATCGGCAAAATGGAACTGATCCCCCAACTACAGGAAGACATGAAAGCCGCCATGAAGGCGGGTGCGAAGGACAAGCTGGCGGTGGTGCGGATGCTGCTCAGTGAGGCGAAAAACGCGGATTTGCAGTCGCCGAAGAAGACGCCGCTGCAAATGGTCGAGGCGTACTGCAAGAAACTCAAAGGAACGATTGCCGAGTTTGAGAAGCTGAATAAGCCGGACGAAGTCACCAAATTGAAGGCGGAACTGGCCATCGTCGAGGCGTATCTGCCCAAGAAGCTCGATGAGGCCGGAACGACAAAATTGGTCGAGGAATTTCTGGCCGCCAACAGCTTCACCGAGAAGGAAGCGGGCAAGGCGACGGGCCTGTTCACGAAGCAGCACGGTGCGAGCGTCGATGGCGGAATCGCTTCGAAGATCATCCGTGAGAAACTTGCGGGGAAGTGAAGCAGGCACCGACGCTCGCAAAGCCGCGTCGTGTCTCATCTCAGGCGACGGCACTTGAGTGCCGTCGCCTGATGAACGCGCATCACTTTAGTTCTCGAATCTTGATGTTCCGGAAGCTCACCCGGCTCTCGTGGTCCTGAAGAACGATGTGACCGCGCCGCGCTGCGCAAATCCCGCATATCCTGCAAACTTGCTCTGCTTGAGACGCTGCTTGAAGTCGTTGCTCGCGGTGTCGAAATCCGCGGTGGTGATGCCGTTGAGTTTCAGGGTGACGTGCGTGCCGCGTGCGACGATTGTGCTGGTGTTCCAGCGATTCGCGCCGAAACTGTCGTCGTGCCCGGGTGCGTAGAGCGCATAGGCCGCGCCGCTCGACGTCAGCGGATTGCGTCCATCCGGGTGGCGGAAGTTGTCGAGGCACTGCATCTCGATCGCGCTCTGCCACGGCACGTCGGTCGACTCATCGCAGCGGAACATGACGCCGCTGTTGCCCGACTCTTCCAGTTTCCAATCGATGGACAGTTCGAAGTCGCCGAAGGAATCGACGGAGACGAGATCGCCCCCGTCCTTCAGGCGCACGAGCGTGCCTGTGAACACGTCCCACCCGGCAGGCGTGCTATCGCTGCGATAACCGCGCCAGCCCTTGGTGGACTTGCCGTCGAACAGGAGTCGCCAACCGGCGGTTTCTTCCTCGGCGGTGAGTTGGTTCTGCGTTGGCGGGTTGCTTGATGTGATCGAGAGCGCGTTCGGGTCGCTCTTACGCGGCAGGCGGTTGAGTGTATACCACGCCTCGGTCGTCCAGAGGTTGTGGCCCGCTTCGCTCCGCAGCGTCCAGGGCAAGCGAAGTGCCACCACGCGGCCGTTCTGTAGGCCGTCGATTTCCAACGTGAGGCGCTTCCGGTCCGGCGACGCCTGCACGCTGCGTACCTGAAGCGTCTGCTCCTCGACCTTGGTGCGCCGGCCGTTACCGCTGAACTGATAACGCGACTGTTTGATAACGTAGTGCGTCGGCTCAAGATCGGCGTCCGTTGCGAGCGGTTCGGTAAAATCGATATCGAACCCGTTGGGCCGAACGTGCATCGTCAGCGGCTCGAAGGCGGTCGCGTCGCTCATACGGTACTGTGCCGAGCCGATGATGAGCGATTGGCCGTCGTCACTGAACCCGGCACGCTGCGCGTTCTGCGCCGGCGCTGCGCTAAAACGAAATGTAAAGCCGTTGTCGACCGTGATCGTTTCGCCACTTTCAGTGAGGCCGGTGACCGACTCGTTTCCGACCCGCAGAAGCTCGCCGGCGGCGGTGACGATCGACTGTCTTTTGAAGGGTCCGGCCGCGAACTGAATCGATGTTGTTTCCGTGAGCGGATCGGTGGGCGAATTGACCAACGTCAGCGACGGGTGAACGTCTGTCAGTGCGGCGCCATCGCCAGGCCGAACGTCCGTGAGGATCGGAAGGATGCTCTTTCGACCGGACGTTGTGTTCGACAGCGAGTCCGATCGCGTCAACAAGTTCGAGCCGGGCACGACGATGAATTCGTCCGTGCCGGGCAGCTTCCAGCGGAGTGTGAGTTGCTGATCGCCGGTGCGGTCGAACATGCGCAGCTCGATCGGGTACTCGCCACGATCCAGTTGCAGGAAGTTCGTGCGCACGACGCCGGCGCCGTGCCGGCCGTCGTTGTTGACGATCGTTCGACCGTTTAGCAGGAACTCCGATCCGTCGTCGGACCGCAACTCGAACTCGTAGTTGCCGGGCACATCCACCGTCAGCCAGCCGCGCAGGTCGGCCAGGAACTCGTCCTTCAGTTCGAAGTCCTTGGTCGACTTCAGGTCGAGCGACGTGACGATCTTGGACACATTCGGCGCTTGCCCCGGCGCGAGGTTCTGTAGCCGTGGGAGCAGGCCGACGTCATAGACGTCCAGCCGCAGACCGGGCGTTCGGTGGTCGGCGTCGGGCGGCGCGGCCCGCCCGAAGCTGGCGCAGGCAGCAGCGATCAGAACGGCGGCAACACGTCTCATGCGGAATCCCTTTCGCTTGCGGAGAGCTTAACGCCATTCGCAGGCGATTCACGCGGCACATCTCTTGATCGGCAAAGTCTGGACGTACCGGTTCGGCAGCGGGGCGCTGCGAAGGCCCAAGTGACGTGCGAAGCTTCGTTGAGTTCCGTTTGCTTCGCGGCTTCTTTCGAGCCTTCGAGACTCCGTGTCGTTGTCGTTCGCTCGAACTTCTTCGTTGCGTTCCCCGCTAACCGATCGGTACGATCTTGGTTTCGGTCACGCATTGGCCATCTCAGCAGGAACTTCGAAATGCCCACTTCAACGCCCGCGGCGACTTCGCTTCAAACGGTGCTCAGCTTGGTCAACGGTCAGTGGTCGCCCGGCACGTCGGGACGCAGCGGAACGGTCTACAACCCGTCGCACGGCACGACGCTGGCCACGGTTCCGTACGCCAGCGCTGCCGACGCCGCCAAGGCCGTTGAAGCGGCGCACGCCGCGTTCGCTGCCTGGACCGAGACGCCGGTCGTGGAGCGCGTCCGCGTGCTGTACAAGTTCCGCGAACTACTGATGAAGAACTTCGAGGCGCTGCGCAGACCGTCACGCGGGAGCACGGCAAGACGATGGTCGAAGCCCGCGCGAGCGTGCAGCGCGGCATTGAGGTCGTCGAATTCGCGTGCGGCATGCCGTCGATGCTGATGGGCGAGGCGCTGCCCGACTTGCGCGCAACGTGGATGCCGAAACGGTCCGTCATCCACTCGGGGTTTGTGTCGGCATCACGCCGTTCAACTTTCCGGCGATGGTGCCGATGTGGATGTTTCCCGTCGCGATCGCGTGCGGGAACACGTTCGTGCTCAAGCCGAGCGAGAAGGTGCCACTCAGCAGCGTGATGCTGGGCGAATTACTCACCGAAGCCGGTTGCCCGGCCGGGGTGTTTAACTTGGTGCAGGGGGATCGTGAAGCGGTCGACACGCTGCTGACGCATCCGCTGGTGCGGGCGATCAGCTTCGTCGGCTCGACGACGATCGCGAAGTACGTCTACGAAACCGGCACGAAGCACGGCAAGCGCGTTCAGGCGGCGGGCGGGGCGAAGAATCACCTGATTATCATGCCCGACGCCGACCTCGATCAGGCCGTTGCCGCGCTGCAGGCGAGTGCGTACGGCTGCGCCGGCGAACGCTGCATGGCCGGCAGCGTGGCGGTGCCGGTCGGCAACGTGGCCGACCCGCTGGTGGAACGGCTGGTCGAGAAGGCCAGCAAAATGAGCGTCGGCCCGACCGACCTCGGCAAAGACGTCGACATGGGCCCGCTCGTGACGGGCGAGCATCGCGATCGCGTCGTGGGTTATTTGAAGATTGGCGCGGACGAAGGCGCCAAGCTCGCGCTCGACGGCCGGCAGGGCGTGCCGAAGGAAGGGTACTTCGTCGGGCCGAGCGTGATCGACCGTGTTGCACCGACGATGCGTGTGGCGCGCGAGGAAATCTTCGGGCCGGTACTTTCGGTGGTCCGCGTGAACGCGCTGGAGGAAGCGCTCGCGGTCGGCCGCAACAGTCCGTACGGCAATGGAGCCTCCATCTTCACGCAAAGCGGCTGGGCGGCTCGCGAGTTCAAAAAGCGATTCAATGCGGGCATGATCGGCGTCAATATCGGCGTGCCTGCGCCGATGGCGTGGTTCCCGTTTACCGGCTGGAATCAGAGCTTTTTCGGAGATTTGCACATCCAGGGTCGCGAATCAGTGATGTTCTACACGCAAGGTAAGACAACGATGACGCGCTGGTTTTCTCACGCGAGCGATGCCGCCCACGATCCGGTGTGGCGCAGCAAGTGAGCGCCGGCTGGTCGTATCTCTACACCAAAAGCCGATAGCGGCCGTGCCGGTCTGCGCCTACACTGCCCGCACTTGAGGGCGTGGCGCGATGTTCTCCAGCGATGAGCACAAGACACATGTAGCGCAGTTGTTCCGTCAGCTGTTCGACCAGCACCCGGCCCACGTGTGCATGATCGACCTGGACGGCCGGATTGTGGCGGTCAACAAATCGTGGCTGCGCTTCGGTGCCGAGAACGACCTGTCACCCGACTACAGCTTCGAAGGCCAGAGCTACCTCGACGCCTGTGCGACCGCCGCCGAGCAGGGCGACACGCACGCGGCCCAGGCGTTGACTGGCCTGCTCGACGTGCTGGCGACGGGACGATCGAAGTTCACGATGGTCTACCCGTGTCACGCACCCTTTGAACGACGCTGGTTCAAGCTTTGGGTGGAACCCCAAATGCCAGCGACGCCGGTGGTGATCGTCGCTCATCAGCTCGAGCGGGCCGAACGCGTGGAGATGCCAAGCGTGGTGTCCCAAGGCTAACGACGCGACCAACGCGTTCTTCTATACTCCTTGCTCTGATGGGGAAGATTCTCACATCTGACGACCGGACGAGATCAAAGCCTTGTCTGCGGTGTGGCTACAGTCTTCGTCAACTGGGTGAAGCGACTCGTTGCCCTGAATGCGGTTTGTCTGTCTGGATCTCGCTTGGACGGAATGATGCCCTGAGCTTGAGCAATCCGGCGTGGCTCCAGCGACTGGCCGTGGGTTGCTTCATTCTCGCAACGGCCCACGGTGGCTGGACGATGCTGTGTGCGGCTTGGGGCATGTCGGCAGCGAGTTGGAACTGGTGGTTCTGGATCGGAATGCCTTGGGAACATGTTCGCGTTTACACGCCGCTGGCGTCGATGCTCCTCCTGACGGGCATGGCTTACTTCGTCCCCGGAGAGGGGCGATGGCCGGACAAGGGAGAGGAAACGCGCGTTGGCGTGATCGTCGGAATGGTGATTGTCGGAGTCCTTCTCGGCATCGAATCACTGATCGCTTGGTGGACTGATACCTTTTGGGTCTTCTGGCTCCTACAGGGCCTCTCGCCGTTGATCGTCTTGTTCTCGGCAATGACCGCGCTGCTTCATGTGGGGAACCGCCTTCAGCGAGGCGGGCGCCACGGCTTCGTACGCCTCATGTGGAAGGTCAATCAAACACATGTCGGCGCTGTGGTGCTCGCCGTGTTCTGGATTCCGCTTCTTTTTTTGAGAATGTCGTGGCCACTTCAAGCTGTCTTCAGTCGCGGGAGCTACGGTATTGGATTCAGTGTGGTCATGTTTGCTCACGCTGTGCTCTCATTGGCCGCATGTGCATGCTACGCGTGGGCGGGACGACGGTTCCTGAAGGAACGTGCGGAGGCCATTGCCGCATGGGCTCAGGCGTGACGGCGCGTGACGATTCAGTTCGTCCACTTCATTGAATCGAAGGTGCGTTGGACGTTGCGGATAAGTGAATCGAAGTCCTCCGGCGCAGGTGAAGTCGAGCGTGGCCGCAAACTCGCCGTGCAGGCTGAGGACACGCTGCGTGCGCGAGACGCTGCACCGTCTTCGGATCGTCGTGGTCGGCGTCGATCACGCCCTTTTGCGGGTGGTCGTAAACCATCAGCCAGACCTCGCGGCCGGCCATGGTGACGGCTTCGTCGCGGAGGAACTGCACGTCGCCGTAGCGGCCCTGAACGGCGAGACGCACCTTGCCGGCGTACTCCTGGAGCGTGAGACGCGGATTGCCGCCGCCAACGACGGCCGCCATGAACAGCTTGACCGGATCGGTCGGCTCGCGCCGGCGGCGGGACGAGGAAGATCTTCACGCCCTCGCCCGACTTCGGGGCGGCCTTCCAGCCCTTCGGCACGCGGAAACTGAAAGGCCGGTTTTCGACGACGACCTCGACGCTGTTCTTCGCATCGAGCGGCGGCGGGGGCTTGACGGGGCGTGTGGCCGGCTTCGTGCTTGGCGGCGCTTCCTCGGAGCGGGCAGTCGGAATCAGTGCGAGCGAACCGACGAGCAGACAGGCGGCCAACAACGCGCGCTTTGGCATGGATACTCCTTGGAGGGTGCGCAGTGTAGCAAACGTGCGCTTGTCTGCTTCGTGAATCGTCAGCCAAACACTCGGCAAGCGAATCAGTCGCTGAAATCGTCGCCGATGTCGGCGGGTTCGTGCCTGAGCAGTTCGGCGATCGTCTTCTTTGTGTTGTCGTCAGGTTGGAAGATGTCAACAACCGCATCGGTCACGTCGACGATCTCGTAGACGTTCTTGTCGAAGTAGTCGGGCTCCCAAACGATCATCGTCACGCCGGCAACCTTCGCGACACCTTCAAGGTCGCGCTGATGGTCGACCAGGTACTCGCGCACCGATTCTCGGCCGAACACTTGTCGGTGCGACATCCATTGCCGACGGTCGCCGGCTTGGCGGAGGCGTTCGAGCAATTTCGTGTCGCCTGCTTTTTCCGCCTGCTTGGCTCTGTCGAAGAGGGCTTTGATCTTGCCCATGCCGTCCTTCCGCGCATAGGCCAGCGCGACGGCGCGGTTGTCGTAGGTGCCGATCCTGATCTTGTCCGACTGTGCGGTGGTCGGAGCAACGGGCGCACTGCGCGGCGCGGGCATGAGCACCGTTGCGGCCACAATGACGCTGACGAGAAGAACTGTGTGACGCATGAGGACCTCCTGCGTCACGTCATTGCAGCAATTCGGTGGCCGAGCGTGAAGACAATCGTGTGCGACGGCGCGTCGCACACGCCAGCCTTTTGCAGCCGACACGCGGTCACAGCACTTCGGTTGCGCGTGGGTAACTGCCGAGCACGGTGAGTTGCAGGCAGTGCTGGCGCGCCTCGGCGATCGCCTTCTTCATCGCGTCGTCGTCGGCGTGGCCCTGCGTGTCGATGAAGAAGAAGTATTCCCAGTTCACCGTGCGACTCGGTCGCTTTTCGATGTCGGTGAGGTTGATGCCGGCCACCTTGAACACGTCCAGCACGTCGGCCAGTGCGCCCGGCTTGTGGCTGGTGGTGAAGAGGATGGCGGTCTTGTCGTCGCCGGTGCGCTTGGCGGTTTCGCGGCTGATGACCCAAAAACGCGTGGTGTTGTCGGGGTTGTCTTCGATCCGCTCGAACAGCGTGTTCAGGCCGTGCAGGCTCGCGGCGATGCTGCTGGCAATCGCGGCCGTGCCCGGTTCATTCGCGGCCATTTCGGCGGCCTTGCTGGTGCTGGCGACCGGCTGCACGTTGCGGTTCTTGGCCGTCGCATCCAGCCACTTACGGCACTGCGCAAAGACTTCGGGTTTCGAGCAGATGCGCGTGATCTTTTCCCACGGCTCTTTTGCGAGCAGGTTGTGATGGACGTTGATCTGCACTTCCGCGCAGATGCGCGCCGACGACGACAGGAACGCGTCGAGCGTGTCGATCACGCCGCCGTGCAGCGTGTTCTCGACCGGAACGAGGCCGTAGTCGATGTGGCCGCGGACGGCTTCCTCGAAGACGCCGTTGATGTCCGCCAGCGGCACGTATTCGACGCTGCTGCCGAACTTGCTGACTGCTGCCTGGTGGCTGAAGGTGCCTTCGGGTCCGAGGAAGCCGATCCGCAACGGCCGTTCGAGCGCGAAGCTGCCGCTCATCAACTCACGATAGACCGCACGCAGGCAACGATCCGGCAACGGCCCCCGATTGAGCCGGCCGACCTTCTCGAGCACCAGCTTCTCGCGATCGGGCGCGTACACCGGCGTGCCGGTCGTCTGCTTCACCTTGCCGATCTCGACGACGATTTTCGCCCGCTCATTAAGCAATTCGACAATGCGGCCGTCGACGTCGTCGATCCTTTTGCGGAGGGCTTCCAACTCGTTCGACATGGTCCGCAACTTGTACGACGACGGGGGAACGCACGCAACGAACGGCAGGTACAGGCGAGTCACACGGGGCATTTCGCCCCGACGACTTTCGCCGTGTTTACAGACTCATCGCAGTGGTTCGATGCGAGTTCTTCCCTCGCACAAGGTCCATCTCCGTGCGAGAAGTGCACTTATGAGGTCTGTCCGGATAGACTCTCGTCCCGTAACGGTTGATAGCGCGTGCGTGATCGAGTGTTGCTCCCGATTTCAGCAAACGATCCGGCCCGGCCGATGTCTGACAGGATAGGAATGCGAGCTTTGCCCCGGCAACCTTTGATGATTCAAACCGCGACGTCGGTCGCCTTGACGCTGCTTTTCAGTGTCGCGCCGGCGTTCGCGGAACCGGCCACGCCGCGCGACTTGGCCGAGCGGGAAGACCGCCCGGCCACCGCGCCGCAACAATCGCCCGATGCCGTCGTCCAGGCCGCCACTGATGATGCGGTTGCGCGGCTCTACGCGCAGGTGGGCGACGAAGCGGTCGATGCCGGCCTGACCGTCGGCCAACTCCTCGACGCCGTGCGCGGGCAGACGCTGCTGACGGACGTGCTTCGCAAGTCCGAGCAGGTCGGTGGGCCGCGCGTGCTGTCGCGACAGATCGTGCAGGTTCGATTGCAGGTCGACGGAGCCGTCATTCGCGACACGATCGTTCGCGCCGTCGAAGCCAACGAAGAGCGATCGCCGCTGAAGGCAGACCGCATAAAGGCGCTGACCAAGCTGATGGTCTACCGCACCTTCAGCGCCACCGGCACGGCCGATGCCGCGATGGTCAATGTGTCCCCGAGCACGCAGCCCAGCGTGGTCGACGCCGCGCGCCTGAATGCGGCCGAGGCAATGTTGAATCGCATTGTCGAGAGCCAGGGCAAGACCAACCCGTCGCTCACGCAACTGCTTCAGGACCCGCAGAAGCGCGAGCGCGTCCTCGAAACGCTCAGCCACCTCAAGTTGACGCAGATCGAGCAGGGCGGCAGCGAAGTTCGCGTGACCGGCGTGCTTACACTCGACAACGTCCGCCCGCAACTCGACGAGATCAACGGCTTCTCGCCCGCACTGGCCGAGGCGATTCGCGCCCAAGCGGCCATGCCCGTGACGGGGCGGGCGGAGGCGAGCGCGCCGCAGCGCGTCGAGCTGCCGCCCGCACCGACGTGGGTGGCCGATCCGATCACGGTCAGCGCCTCGGCACCGGCCGAGCAGGGCGGTCCGCTCCGTGCGGCCCGTGCGGCCGAGCGATCGGCGCGCGAATCGCTTCGCGCCAAGCTCCAGACGCTCGCGTTTGACGACGGGTCCACGCTGGCCGACGCCGGCCAGAAGGATGCGTCGATTCGCGAGGCGCTCGATGAGGCGGTCGCCGCGGCGCGCGTGAGCGGCGTCAACTACCAGAGCGACGGCGGCGCCGAGGTGCACCTCAGCATCGACGGCCAGCAGGTGTGGCAGTCCATCCTGATGCGGTAGTTTTCAGTCCCGATCGCTCGGGCGCTTCGCCAGACTCGCGACCACCAGCAGCAGTTCGTTGTCTTCGATCGGCTTGGGCACGTGGAGTTGGAATCCTGCCAGCAGGGCCTGCACGCGGTCTTCCGGTCGTGCAAAGGCGGTAAGCGCGATCGCGGGCGTGTCGCGACCGGGATGGTCGCGGTCCGCACGCACGCGGCGAATGAACGTATAGCCGTCTTCGCCCGGCATGCCGATGTCGCACACGATGACGTCGGGTCGATGACGTCGCAGCAGTTGGTCCCCTTCAGTCGTGTTGGACGTCAGGAACACCCGTGCGCCAGCCTCTCCCAGCAGTTCGGCGATCAGCTCACGCGTGTCGGTGTCGTCTTCGATGACCAATGCCTCCACGCCGCGAAGCGACACGTTGAGGTGTTGTTCGCCTGTCACGGAATCCGTGCTCGACTCGAGCAACTTTTCCCCGACGTTGCTGACCGGCAACTCGACCGTGAACGTCGCGCCCCGGCCCAGGCCGGGACTTTCGGCGAGGATGGTGCCGCCGTGCATTTCGACGAGGTGTCGAACGATCGACAGGCCCAGCCCAAGACCGCCGAAGCGGCGCGTCACGCTGGCGTCGGCCTGCCGGAAGCGATCGAACACCAGCGGCAGGAAGTCGGGGGCAATCCCTTCACCGGAATCGCGCACGACGATCGTGGCGGTACGCTCGTTCACCTGACACGACACGTCGATTCGACCGCCAGCCGGTGTGAACTTCGCGGCGTTTGACAGCAGGTTCCAGAGCACTTGCTGAAGGCGTGCGGCATCGCCGAGCACGACCGTGTTGGCGTCGCATTCGGCTTTGATGAAGGTGATCTGTTTGCTGTTGACGGCCGGCTGGATCGAGTCGGTGGCGGCGTCGAGCACCTCGCTCAACCGGACCGGCTTCATGTCCAGTTGCAGCTTGCCGGACACGATCCGGTTCATGTCGAGCAGGTCGTCGACGAGGTGCGCCTGCGCCCTGGCGTTGCGGTGAATCACCTCGGCCGCCGGCGCGATGTTCTTGTCGTGCTTGTGCGAGCGTTCGAGAACGCGCGCCCAGCCAAGGATCGCCGTCAGCGGCGTGCGCAACTCGTGGCTGAGCGTGGCGAGGAATTCGTCCTTGAGTTGGTTCGCTTCTTCCGCCAAGCGGGCATTGCGCTCAGCCTCGCGCTGCATCTGCTCGGCGTGAGTTCGAGCGGTCTTCTCCCGTTCGAGCAGGAGCGCTTTCTCATCGCGCTCGGATCGCAGCGCGGCATTGGCGTCGGCCAGTTCGGCGGTGCGTTGGGTGACCGTCAACTCAAGCTGACTCGGACTGGGAAGCAGAAGGGCCCGCGGAATGAGCGGCCAAAGTGCGGCGGCGGTGCCGATGGACAGGGCGGCGGTCAAGCCTTTCACCATGCCGTCGAAGCGATAGACCGGACTCCAGATGGCGATGACGCCCAGCACGTGGGTCGTCCCGCACGCGAGGATGAACAGCGCGAACAACCAGAACATCCAGCTGAAGGCAAGGTCGCGGCGCCGGCGCACGAAATAGACGAGCGCAAATGGAATCGAGTAATACGCCGCCGCGATGAGCGCATCGGACAGCAGGTGCAGCACGATGAGCGGCTGCTCTTGGTACATACATGCGCGGCGAGGCATGTAAGTCTTGAACAGATGCGAGAAGAAGCCGTCTGAGCCCGAGGTGGCATTCACCTCCCCCAAGGCCGACGGCACGACATCCGCGTGGCACCAATGCGCCACTACAGTCAGCGCTACGAGAGCACCGCCGGAAAAGGCAAAGATCCGTATGGCTGGCGAACGGCCAAACGCTCTAAACAACGAAAAAGGGCCGCCCCAGCGCGGCCCACGTTCGATCGGCACGACACGACCTCCCGTGAGATCGTGGGATAATACAGCACCGCATCCGGCGGCTCAATGGTCGGTCTTTCGATGACTAGAACAGCGTAATCTTGTCTTTGCTGTCTTTGTCCTTAAACGACGTGGTTGCGGCCGGTGCGGTGACGTAGTCGCGCTCGCCGTCCTTCAGGCGGATGCGATTGTCGCCGCCAAGGATGCTGATGGTGTCGCTGCCGGCGTTCCCGCCGACGAGGTTGATCGCGTTGTCGGTGTAGATGGTGATCTTGTCGTTGCCCGCGCCGCCCACCACGTTGTTGGTCCGCTTCGCGCCGGTGATCTGGTAGACGGCGATCGTGTCGTCGCCGTCCTTGCCGTTCACCGTGATGGTGCTGACCGACGCCGCGAGGAAGTTCTGAACGATGCGCGGCTGCTTGACCGTGTCGACTTGCACCTGGATGTAGCGCGTGTCGGTTGCGAGCGGACGGACGGCGATCGTGTCGGGCCGGTCGGCGCCGTTGACGATCAGTTCGCCGTTGATGAGGTAGAGATGAGCGACTGCGGCAAAAAGCCGGCGGCTCTCCAGCGAATCCATGTGCGGACGACGGGCCATCTTCGATTCTCCTGCGAATGAGTGTCCACAAGAATGACGCCACGAAGGCGTTTCGGCAACAGTCGTCGGTCTACGCCGGATGTGCCGTCTTTGACGTTTGGATCTGGGAGGTCATGTGGATGCAGTACAGCAGTGGCAGGACGCCGAGGATGCCGAACGAACAATCGACCAGTTGATGCCACCATGGAATACCCCGGACTGCTCCCGCGATGAATGCCACCGGCAACACGCCCCCGCAGCAGATTACACCCGCCCAGAGCACCCAAACGTTCCGCGCTGGATCGACCAGCGGCCCGATGAAGAACACGGCGATCGCTAGATGGGCAAATGCGAGCCAATCCGTGCCGTATGCGAACCATGGGTAGCGGATGTCCGCATCGCGCAGCCCGGCCGCGATGGTGCGGACCCATATCGAGTGTTCGCCCATCGCGCGGTCGATCAGGTCCATTTCCCAGCGCAACGGAAACGCGGTCACGCCAGAAAGAACGAGTCCGACAATGAACAGGCCTAGAACCAGCCGATATCGGGTAAGGATCGACATGTCCGCACGTTAGCACGTCGAGCCGATCGGTGCAGATGATGGCGGTTTGTTGTGAAGCATGCGCGCGGCTATGTTTGGCCGCCCATTCTGGAAGGAACCATGTTCGAGAAGATCTTCAAAGCCTACGACGTTCGCGCGACCTACCCCCAGCCGCTCAATGAAGAAGCCGCCTGGAAGGTGGGCCACGCGACGGCCCAGTACTTCAAGCGATCGCGCGCGAACATCGACGCGAAGGACAAGGTCAAACTCGAAAACACGATTGTCGTCGGCCGCGACATGCGGCCCAGTTCGCCCGAACTCGCCAAGTCGCTGATTGACGGCATCCGCAGCGTGGGCGTCGACGTGATCGACGTCGGAATGGTCGACACCAGCTTCATCTACTTCGCGGTGAACCACGTCGACGCCGTCGGCGGTATCCAGGTGACGGCCAGCCACAATCCGATCCAGTACAACGGCTTCAAGATCAGCGGCCCGAAGGCCAAGCCGATCGGCAGCGCGACCGGCCTCGACGACATCAAGCGCATCGCCACCACCCTCCGCGTCGGCCACACGGGCCTGCAAGGCAAGTACGCCCAGCAGGACATGTGGGCCGCGTATCGCACGCATGTGCTGAAGTTCCTCGACCTCAAGCGGCCGATCACCGTAGCGATCGACGCCAGCAACGGCATGGGCGGCGTGATGGTGCCCAAGGTCTTCGACGGCGTGCCCAATCTGAAGATCATCCCGATGCTGTTCGAGATCACCGGCAGCTTCAGCACGCACGAGCCGAACCCGCTCGTCGACTCGAACCTCGCTTGGGTGAAGGAACTGACGACCAAGAGCAACGCCGACCTCGGCGCCTGCTTCGACGGCGACGCCGACCGCTGCTTCTTCGTCGACGAGCGCGGCACGACCGTCGGCTGCGATCACCTTACCGCGCTGCTCGCCAAGGACTTCCTGAGCCGCCCAGAGAACAAGGGCAGCACCATCGTGTACGACCTGCGGTCGAGCCACGCGGTGTCCGAAGAGATCGAGAAGCTCGGTGGCGTGCCGAAGCGCGAACGCGTCGGTCACGCCTTCATGAAGGCCACGCTCGCCGCCACCAAGGCCGTCTTCGGCGGCGAGCTGTCCGGCCACTTCTACTTCCGCGACAGCTTCAACACCGACAGCGGTGCCGTCGCGTTCGCGTGTCTGCTCAGCGTCCTCAGTAAGCAGGACAAGCCGCTCAGCGAACTGATGAAGCCGTACAAGCGCTACGCGCAGTCGGGCGAGATCAACTTCGAAGTGGAAGACAAGGATGGCACGATCGTCCGCCTGGCCGAGATGTACAAGAAGGCGAAGATCGACTACCTCGACGGCATCACGGTCGACACCGGCGACGGCTGGTGGTTCAACGTCCGCAAGAGCAACACCGAGCCGATGCTCCGTCTGAACCTCGAAGCCCGCGACCCGAAGATGCTGGCCGACAAATTGGCCGAGCTGAAGAAGGTGCTGGGCGAGCCGTCGCATGGGCATTGAGCGAGTTGGTATACTTCCGAGCATGAGTCAGGCTCCCACACAACAGCCGAGCGATCGCCTGTACTCGATCTCCGAGTACTTGGAGATGGTGGACTGGCCAGCCGAGAAGTACGAGTACGTGAACGGCCGGTTGGTGATGATGGCGGGCGGCAGTGGAGATCACGCGCTGCTTGCATCTCGCGTCATTCGACACATGGGGACGCGACTCGAAGGCAAGCCGTGTGAACCATTTGGCAGCGACCTGAAAGTTCGCGTGCAGCGACGGGCCATTTTTCGGTATCCCGATGTCACAGTCATTTGTGGCGAACCGAGCTACGAAGACGGCCATCGAAGCGTCGCGACGAACCCAAAGCTGATTGTCGAAGTGACATCGGAATCCACCGAGCACATCGATCGCGTCGATAAGTTTCGCGAATACATCGGCATCGACTCGCTGGAGGAATACGTCATCGTTTCACACCGCGAGCCAGCCGTTGATGTGTACTTCCGACAAGGCGAGGGCACGTGGCTATTTTCGCCCGTCCGCGGCATATTCGCTGTCGCGAAGCTGCGCTCGCTTGGCATCGAATTCGACCTGAACGAGCTTTATCGAGGCATCAGCTTTCCGCCGTCGAGGGAAGCGACGAGCGACAGCAAGCCGACGGCGTGATCGCGCTGTCGTGTATCCCTCATCCGTTGCGTCGGCATTTTCTGTATGCCGAATTGAATCCAGTTCGCCCATGCTGACCGCATGATCTCCGACACCGGATCACGCGTTGAAGCCATGGAAGGCGCGGCCCGCCCGAGCGCGAAAGGTGCAGCGCTTCCGCTTCTGACTTCGCCACCGACTGAAGTCGCCGCGGGCGTATTCGGGATGCGCATCCTGATGGTGAACGTCTACTTCGTCGCCACGCCCACCGGCTGGGTGCTGATCGACGCAGGCCTGCCGCACACAGGCCCCTTCATCAAGACGGCCGCGAAGCAGATCTTCGGGGCCGATGCGTCACCGGAAGCGATCATTCTCACGCATGCGCACTTTGATCATGTCGGCGCGTTGAAAGACTTGCTTGCACAGTGGCCTGAGACGCCAGTGTACGCGCACGTTCTCGAAAGGCCGTTTCTGACCGGTCAATCGAAGTACGCGCCGCCCGACCCGTGGGTCGGCGGCACGATGTCACTGGCGTCAATGACTTACCCGCGCGGGCCGATCGACATCGGCGATCGCCTGCACGACCTGCCGACCGATCGCACCGTGCCACACCTCGACGACTGGCGCTGGCTGCACACGCCGGGCCATTCGCCCGGGCACGTATCGCTGTTCCGTGAGCAAGATCGGACGCTCGTCGCGGGCGATGCGTTCGTGACCGCGAAGCAGGAGACGCTCATCGGCGTGCTGACGCAGGCACCGGGCATTTTCGGCCCGCCCGCGTACTTCACGCATGACTGGGAAGAGGCCGCCGAGAGTTTGCGGTCAATCATCGACCTTCATCCAGCCGTCGCTGCGACCGGGCACGGCCGTGCGCTCGCCGAGGATGATTTGTCGCCTCGCATTGACGATCTGCTTCAGCATTTCCGGGAGCGCGCGATCCCTAAGGGCGGCCGTTATTCCACCGAGCCGGCCGTCTACAACGAGTCGGGCCTGGTCTCGGTCCCGCCCGGACGAACGCCGCCGTTGCGCTACATCGCCGGTGCGATTCTCGTCGGCGGCGCGGTGGCGATCGCCGCGAGTTCGCTGTTGAGCGAGCGCGGCTCACGTCGGCCGCACGCTTGAAACGCTTCCATGCTCGCGCGGACGCGCCTACGATCGCCCGCGCATGATGTATTCGTGGACGCTCCTCTTCGTCGCGGGCCTGCTGGAGATCGGCTGGTCCATCGGACTCAAATACACCGACGGCTTCAATTTCAAGGGCCGTTCGTTGGCGTGCACGCTCACGCTCGTGGCGATGGTTGCGAGTATGTACCTGCTGAGCGTGGCGGTGCGCCAGATTCCGATCGGCACCGGCTACGCAGTGTGGGTGGGCATCGGTGCGGTCGGTGCGGCCATCCTCGGCATGATCCTCTTTCGCGAGCCGGCCACCGTAGCGCGAATCGCGTGCCTGCTGCTCGTGGTCGTCGGAATCGTCGGCCTGAAGCTCTTCACGCCCGCTTCGCAGGCGGTCGAGTGACAAGTGGTAAGATCACCGAAATCGCCGCGATTACGCCAATGACGGTGAAGGGTGTGCCGTAGTGTTTGCCCGAGGATTCATACAACTTCGACGCGATGAGCGGCCCGAGTGCACCGGCGGCGCTCCAGGCGACGATCATTGAGCCGTAGATCGCGCCGGCGTAGCGGGTCCCGAAGAAGTCCGATGCCGTCGCCGGAATCACGCCGAACCCGCCGCCGTAGCAGAGGTAGATCAGCGCGGCCAGCGGCACGAACGCCGCGCTCGGCACGTGCGGCAGGGCGAGAAACGCCCCCGCCTGAAGCGCGAGCATCAGCGCCATCGACCGCGTTCGGCCCAGGCGGTCGGAGGCTGCTGCCCAGACGATTCGGCCCGCGCCGTTGAACACCGCCAGGAACCCCACAATGCCCGCCGCCGCCGCCGCCGTCGCGCCGGCCAGGTCTTGGGCGGCGTCGGACGCCTGACTCACCAGCGCGATGCCGCACAGCGTGTTCAGGAGCAGCGCACCGCAGAGTTGAAACCACTGTGGCGTTCGCAGTGCTTCACGCAACGTGTAGCCGGTCGTCGATGAAGACTTCGCGGAACTGTTGGTCGGGTTGCGGAACCACATGGCGCCGAGCACGCACATGATCGCGTAGGCGATGCCCAGCGGCAGGAAGACGCTCGGCACGTTCGTCGTCTTCGCCAGAAGCATCTTCCCGACCGGCGCTGTGAGCACCGCGCCAAAGCCGAAGCCACCGACGGCCAAACCGGTGATGAGCCCGCGCTTATCCGGGAACCATTTGGCTAGCATCGCGATCGGCGTGATATAGATGGCGCCCAGACCCGCGCCGCCGACGAAGCCGTAACTCAGCACGAGCAGCCAGAGTTGGTCGGCGCGATGGACGAGCGACGCGCCGATCACACCGAGCGCGTAAAGCAATCCGCCCGCCAGCGCGACCGGGCGTGGCCCGAAACGGTCCTGGATTCGGCCGCCGATCATCGAGCCGACGAAGATCGAACCGATCGCCACCTCGAACGGCAGCACCGCGTGGGCCTTGTCCCAGCCGAACTGCGCTTGGAGCGGCTTGTTGAAGACGCTCCACGCGTAGACGCTGCCCAAAGCCAGTTGCACGAGAATGGCGGCCGGCACGAGCAGCCAGCGGCGTGCGTCGGCGGTCACATCGTAGGATTGGGCCGGTCGCTCCATGGGTTGGACGGTACGGCAAACGCCTTCGCCCCGTAAGGTCTGGGGTTGCGACAGATCATCCCGCGTAACACGCGACAACCCCCGAGCATCTCACCTACAATGCGGACGCCTATGAGACGCCTGTCGCTCCTTGTCGCCGTGACGACTGTCGTGCTGCTCGCCGGCTGGCTCATCGCCCAGGCGACGCAGCAGACCACCACTCAACCTGTTTCAGCGAAAGAAGGACCCGTGAACGTGTTCGTGATCAATCGTGAAGGCAAGCTGGTCGGTCCGGTCGAGTCGCCGCGCGTGATGAAGACGGACGAAGAGTGGCAGGAGCAGCTCACGCCGGATCAATACAAGATCGCGCGCGCGAAGGGCACCGAGCGGCCGTTCTGCGGCAACCTGCTCGACAACAAGAAGCACGGCGTCTACGCCTGCATCTGCTGTGGCCTGCCGTTGTTCGAGAGCGGCGCGAAATTCAACTCGGGCACGGGTTGGCCGAGTTTCTTCCAGCCGATCGGGCATGGGAACGTGATTAACCACGAAGACCGCAGCTACGGCATGGTGCGCGTCGAGATCCTATGTGCACGATGCGACTGTCACCTCGGCCACGTGTTTGAAGACGGGCCGAAGCCGACGGGCCTGCGGTTCTGCGTGAACAGCGAGTCACTGCGTTTCGTGGACGAGGCCGACCTCGCCACGCTGGCCGACCCCGCCGCCAACCGCGCTTCCACGCAGCCGGCGGCGAAGTGACCCCTGGATCGAGGCGACATCAGGCCTTCTTCATCACGATCTCGATCTTCTCTTTCTCGCCGGGATCGGGTTGCAGATAAAGCAGACCACTGCGGTAGGTCGCGATACGCTTGGTGCCACCCGACTCGACGACGACGTTCGAGCCGTCGATCGACCAGGTGCCTTGGCCGACCATGGGCAGGGCAACGGTCTTGTCGGCCTTGAACTCAAGCGTCATTGCCGATGCGATGCCGGTGATCATCTCGGTGGCCATCTTGACCTCTTCGTCGGTCGCGTTGCCTTTGCTGCGCTTGACCGCCTCGGCGATAGATTTCTTGGTGGCTTCTTCATCGACGACCCACTTGCCGACGATGGCCGACTCGCTCAGGCCGCAGCCGGTGAGCAGCAGACAGACCAGCGACACCAGCGCGAACGGAATCACCTGACGCATGACGAAACTCCTTTACAGATGGCTTACGACCCACCCCAGTGGGATCGCAAAGACGTGACGAGCCTGCAGAATAACCAGACACCTTCAGCACGCCTACGATAGAGTCGACATGAAAATCCGTACTCTTGTCGGAGCATTCCTCATGGCCGCATCCACGATCGGTATTGCCTGTTCGCGCGGAGACGTCGATCCGAAGACGTTTCCGAATCCATCGCACGACCTCGCGGTGAAGGCCGACGACACCGCGCCGCGCACGGCCGTTCTCGCGGGCGGCTGCTTCTGGTGTACCGAGGGCGTGTTCGAGCACATCCCTGGCGTGACCGACGTCGAATCAGGCTATGCGGGCGACACCAAAGAGACCGCTGACTACAAGACGGTCTGCACCGGCACAACGAATCACGCCGAGGTCATCCGCATCACTTACGACCCGCAGAAAGTGTCGTACGGGCAGTTACTGAAGGCATTCTTCGCGATCGCTCACGACCCGACGACCTTGAATCGCCAAGGCAACGACGTTGGCCGGCAGTATCGGTCGGCGGTGTTCTACGCAAACGAAGACGAGCGTTTGGTGGCGGCCGACTATATCAAGCAGCTCGACGATGCGAAGGTGTTTGCATCGCCGATCGTCACCACGCTGGAGCCGCTCAAAGAGTTCTTCCCGGCCGAGCTGTACCACCAGAATTACGTGCAGAACAACCCGGACCAGCCGTACATTGCCGGCGTCGCGATGCCTAAGGTGGCCAAGGCGCTGAAGTACGCCAAGAGTCTACAGAGCAGCACTCAACCCACGACGCAACCCTGACCCTCTGAACGTTTAGCGGCGGGCTGTAGGTCCGCGTGCCGTACGCGTTGATGCTCACCGCCCCCACACACGTTCGAGCGTCGTCCGCCCGAGCGACGCCGCGATCGCCGTGTTGGGCAGGTCTGACGGATCGACCGTGATCGGCCCCGCATAGCCCGCATCGTCCAACAGTGCTCGCAGACCCGTCCAGTCGACCTTGCCTTCGCCGAGAAGCGTTGTCTGCACGCGGTTGCCCAGCCCGCGCACGGCGTCGCGTCCGCGCACATGCCGAACGAGCGGCCCGATTCGCGCGAAGACTTCGTCTACCGGCATCTCGTCGGCTAAGAGCGCGACGGGGTCGAGATCGACGCCGAACCACGGGCAGCGTACTGCCTTCAACGCGCGATCGATCGATGCGTGCGACGCCAGCGATGATCGAATCGCCACGACCACGCCGAAACGATCCGCGCGCTGACCGAGTTCCGTGAGCGCGGCGTTCACCGAGTCCTCGAACGCCGGATCGGACTTCGCTACGGACGTCAGGGGAGCGGCGATCCGCTCGACATCCTTCTTCGTCGGCAGCACGAGCAGGCCGAGCATCGCCTCGGTCACGGCAGGCTTCGGCAAGTCCTCAACCGGCGCGGACGGCAGCGGGCCGACGTCGAGGCAAAGCAGCGGTGCCTTCAGGTCGGCGCACGCCTGCATCGCTCGCGTCGCGTGGGCGAGTGATTGCTCGACATCTGCCTTCGGCGCGAAGCCGTCGCCGGGCAGACGCGCCTGAAGCCCGGTGAGCGTCAGGTTGCTGGACGAAACCAGATGCAGCAGCTCTCGCCGGCCCGTCTGCGACAGCTCGTGTGGCTTGAGTGTAGGCGAAATGGAGTCGAGCAATACGCCCGTAAAGCCGGCCGCGCTGGCGGCGCGCAGGGCGTCGCGTGTGTCGCCGGGGAAGGAGCGCAGAGTGACGGAGAATCGAACGTTCATGGCGGTGTCAGTCGAGGTCGCGCGGCACCGGCTTCACTTTGACCGGCCGCCGGGTTTCAACGCTTTCGTACAGCGCATCCATCAGCGCGCTCAAGAGCACGCCGTAACGAACCGGACACAGCAGCGTATCGCGGCCGAGCACGGCGTCGGCGAAGTTGCGGTGCGGTGTGAAGGCGAACGGGTCGGTGCTGGTCGGCACGGCCGGGTATTTGAACTCGGGCGCGTTGGTGATTTCCAGGAAGCCTCCGTGCGCTCCCGTGACGACTTGAAGCCGATCGGTCTGTAGTGAAATCCGCGTGAGCCAGCCGCCGCTGTTGCCGCCGATCGCGACCGAGCCGAGCGCACCGTTCTCAAAACGCATGCAGGCGACGCCGTTGATGTCGACCGGCGTGCCGAGGTTGTCAGTCAGGCAGAAGACCTCGACGACCGGATTGTCCATCAGCCACATCATGCCGTTGAGGACGTGCGCGCCCGCGTCGTACATCTGCCCGCCGCCTGAGAGTGACGGGTCTTGCCGCCACGTGCCTTCGGTTAGCTTCATCCAGCCTTGGGCGAGCCAACCCTGGATGATCTGTGGCGTGCCGAGCTGGCCCGAATCGCGCAGTCCTTTCAAATAGCGAAACTCGGCCGAGTAGGGTGCCTGAAAGGTGATCGCCAGCTTTCTGCCGGTGCGTTTGACGGTCCGCCAGAGGTCGTACGCATCTTCCAGACGCGTCACCATTGGTTTCTCAAGCATCACATCTAGTCCTGCTTCCAGCGCCTGCTTCGCGTGCGCGTAGTGCAGCGTGTGCGGTGTCATGATGAGGATCGCATTTAGCTGCGCGGGCGGCTTGGCGAAAAGGTTCTCGTAGGTGAGGTAGGGCTCGGCGTCGGGGAAATACTTCTCACGAAACGACGTCGCCCGGGCCGGCGTGGAGTCGACAAGGGCGACCACTTTCAGTTCCGGGACCTTCAAAATCCGCTCGGCATGCCAACTCGCCATGCCGCCACAACCGAGAAGTGCCAGGTGAATCATGCCGGATTTCCGATGAAAAACGATCGATCCTGCGGGACGATACGTTCGCGGAGGATCGGCCGTCAAAGGAAAGGCGGACCCTCAAGGGATTGCCCGATACGGATTCTGCAACTTCTGATCGGGCCGTGCGTCCGACGCGGAAGTTGCCATTCGCACCTCGTCTACACCAGGAGGCAAGATGAAACTCGCACTGTGGCTCGCGGTCGGTTCGGTTCTCGCTTCGACGTACGCCCTTCACGCCCAGCCTGCAACCGCGCCGGGCACAGCGGCAGTTGCGGCGCGACAGCCCGTGGCGACGGCGGGAAAGATCGACGCCGTTACCGTTTACCGGGGTCAGGCAATGGTCACGCGGGTGATCGACGTGCCGGGTCAGCACGGTCTGACCGAACTCGTCGTCGGCGATCTGCCCGGTCACGTGCTGCCGACAAGTCTCTTCGCCGAGGCAGACGCCGGGGTGCAGGTGCGGTCGGTGTTGTATCGCGAGCGCACCGTTGAGGATGACGTGCGCGCAGGCGTGAGGGAAATCGACGATGCGATCGCCGAGCTCAACCTGAAGCTGGCCGAGGTGGAACGCGCCAAGGCGGTGCTTCAGCAGAACGCCGACTACCTGAACAAGCTCGAAGCGTTCACAGCCACCACGGCGAATGTCGAACTTAGCAAGGGCGTGCTGAACGCCGACACGCTTCAGAAGTTGAGCGAGTTCGTCTTCTCGAAGCGCGAGGCGCTCGCGAAGCAGTCACTGGCGGCCGAGCAGCAGGGGAATGACCTGCGCAAACAGATAGAGTTGCAGCAGCGGAAGCGCGCCGAGATCACCCAAGGCGCCAGCCGCGTCGCGCGCGAAGCAGTGCTCGTGGTCGACGTGCAGAACAACGCGGCCGGCGAGGTGCGGATGAATTACCTCGTCGACCAGGCCGGCTGGGAGCCCAGCTACACCATCAACGCGACGGCCGGCAAGGAGGATGTCTCGCTGCTCTACCAAGCTGCGATCACGCAGATGAGCGGCGAAGACTGGACCGACGTGAAGATGACGCTGTCGACCGCGACCCCGAGCGTCGTGGCGCGTGCTCCAAAGCTTGAGCCGCTAGCATTGGCGCTCACGCGCGCTCAGCCCGAGGCGGCGGCCGCGGTGGACGAATTGCGAGCCATTCAGGACCGGCGCCGCGATGTGGCGAAGAATTACGCGTCGAACAATTCGCTGAATTTGGCAGGAAGCGCCATCACCGGCGGCCTGGCGAATCAGCCTGGCCAACAACAGCAGGCACAGGGCGGTGGCAGCTTCAACAGCTTTAACAACGGCGATGTCAGCCAGTACCTGCGCACTGCGCAGCGCGAGAACGAAAAAGGTGCGAACAAAGTCGCCGGCGAGGCGCAGGTGTTCGAGTTAAAGACCAAGGACGCCGATGCCGCGCGGGCCGTGTCGCGCGTGGACGCCGAGACAGTCACGGTCAGCTACAGCCTGCCGAACCGCACGAGCCTGCCGAGCCGATCGGATCAGCAACTTGTCGGCATCGCGACCATGCCGGTGAAGGCGCAGTTCTACAAGGTGGCCGCGCCAGTGCTGACGCCGTACGTCTACAACGAGGCGAGCATTCGCAACACCAGCCCGCAGGTCTTACTGGCTGGCCCGGCGGTGAGCTACCTGAACGGCGAATTCGTGGGCCACGGCGAACTGCCGACGGTCGCCATCGGCGAGACGTTCACGGCCGGCTTCGGGATCGACCATTCGCTCCGGGCCAGCCGCGAACTGCTGAGCAAGACCGAATCGCAGCAGGGGGGCAACACGATCGCGAAGTTCGAGTACACACTGCGCGTCGAGAACTTCAGCGACGCCCCGGCGAAGGTTCGCCTGACCGATCGCATCCCGATGGCCGACGGCGCGGCGCTCAAGCCGACGATGGCCGACAGCAGCGTGCCGGTCAGCACCGATCCCGACTATCAGGCGGGCCCGGCGAAGAAGGGCATCCTGCGTTTCGACATCGACGCGGCCCCACAAACCAGCGGCACGAAGGCGACCACGGTCAAGTATTCGCTCACGCTCGAGTACGAGCGTCAGATGCAGATCATCGCGCGGTGAATGAGCGAGTCACAACGAATTGGGAGGACGCCGCCGCGCAAATCGCGCGGCGGCGTGTTTTTTTGGCGACGATGTTGCTCACTGCGTGAGGGCCTGTCCCGTCTTGACCAGATCGATCGCCGCCCGAATGTCGGCCGGCAGCGGCGCTTCGAGCGTCATGCCTTTGAGCGTGATCGGGTGCGTGAAGCTGATCTGGTACGCGTGCAATGCCTGCCGCTCGAACTTGAACGAACCATCGGCCGACGCGATCGCCTTGCCGCCGTAGATGATGTCGCCCACGATTGGGTGACCCATGTGCGTGCAGTGCACGCGGAGCTGATGGGTTCGGCCGGTCTTGGGTGACAGACGCAAGAGCGCGTACTGTCCACTGGTGGCCGTCGACATGGGCGGCGGCGTGAGTGCGTCGGGCCTCGTGCCGATCTGCTCCATCACCTCGTACTTCGTGACGGCCTCCTTCGCGCCGGACTCGATCTTGCGGACGGCCATCTTCTCGCGGATGAACTTGTCGCGCCCGATCGGCGCGTCGATCACGTCGGCCAGCAAGGCCGGGGTGCCGTGCACGAGGGCCATGTACGTCTTCTGAATCGTGCGTAGCTCAAACTGCCGTGCGAGGCGCCAATGCGCTTCGTCGGATTTCGCGACCAGCATGATGCCGGTGGTGTTCCGGTCGAGTCGATGCAGAATGCCGGGCCGCCATGCGCCGTTGATCGTGCTCCACTTGCTGCCGTGCACGTTGCCGTAGTGGATGAGGGCGTTGACGAGCGTGCCGCTCCACACACCGCGCGGGGTGCACGATGATGTTGGTCTGCTTGTTGATCGCGAGCAGGTGGTCGTCCTCGTAGACGACATCCAGCGGAATGTCCTCCGGCGCGATCGTCGCTGCCCGGGGCGGCGGCGCGGTGATGGCCACCTGATCGTTCTCCTTCGGCCGATAGCTGGGCTTGGTCTTCTTGCCGTTGACGGTCACGAAGCCGTCGTCGATCAACCGCTGGACTTCGTTGCGCGAGAGATAGCCCACGCGGTCGACGAGGTACTGGTCCACGCGCCGTTCAAGATTGCGGCCGATGCGCCAGCAGAAATGACGCAGTGAGGCGTCGTCGGACGGAGCCTCGGCCTCCGTGTCGCCGTCGAGGGAAACATCGACATCGGGGTCTTCGAGCGGATCAGTCTGGTCGGCGGGGTCGGGCATTGCTCGGTGCATTGTGTGCATCGCCTTCGCAGGTTCCAGTGGTGCTCGAACGTGGGCGGGGTGCGTCCGTCACGATATAGTCGGCGTCATGCCCGCTCCCCGCGAGAAGCTTCGAATCATCGTTGGCGGTCTGGTCGGTCAATACCCGCTCGGCGGCGTCGCGTGGGATTATTTCCACTACCTGCTCGGCCTGGCCGAGTTGGGGCACGACGTTTACTACCACGAAGACACGTGGGTATGGCCGCACGACCCGATCAAGGGGTATCCGGTCGATTCGCCCGACTACACGACCGATTTCATCGGCGGCTTCTTCCAGCGCTACGCGCCCGCGCTGGCCGACAAGTGGTGTTACGTGCTGCTGCACGATCGCCACTTCGGCATGACGCGCGAGGCGTTCGACGAGGTCGCGCGCACGTGTGACATCTACCTGAACGTCAGCGGCGCGTGCTTCTTTCCCGACTCGCTCAACCCCAAGGCCAAGCGCGTCTTCGTCGATACCGATCCTGGCTACAACCAGATCGTGCTGGCGACGAAGCCGGCGTGGTCGGAGAACGTCGACCGCTGGGTGCAAAACGTGACGAAAGAGCACGACGTGCACCTGACCTACGCCGAGAACATCTGGGCCGACGACTGCAAAGTCCCGCGCTGCGGCCTCGACTGGCGGCCGACGCGGTGCCCGGTCACGCTGCCGCACTGGGCGGACATCCGCGCCGCGCACCCAAGCCGGATGCGCCGCTCACCACCGTGATGACGTGGAACTACTTCAAGGGCGCGGTCGAAATCGATGGCGTCTGCTACGACTCGAAGGTGCGCGAGTTCGAGAAGTTCAAGAGCCTTCCGACGTTCACGCAAAGTCCGCTGAAGATGGCGATCGCGGGCGAGAAGTACGACCCCGAAGATCTCAAGAAGCACGGCTGGACGTGGATGAGCGGCATCGACGCGTCGAGCACGCCGGAGGTGTATCGACGGTTCATCGAGAGCAGTGCGGGCGAGTGGTCGATCGCGAAGAACGTGTACGTGCAGCCGCGCACGGGGTGGTTCAGCTGCCGGACCGCGTGTTACCTCGCCGCGGGTCGGCCGGCCGTCGTGCAGGACACGGCGTGGAGCCGCTATGTGCCCAGCGGCTCGGGTCTGATCGCCTTCAACACCATGGACGAATGCCTGGCAGGCCTGGACGCGATTCGCACCGATCCGGCGAAACACCAGCGGGCGGCGTACGAAGTCGCACGAGACTATCTCGCGCCGGACAAAGTGCTGATGCCGATGATCGAGGCGATCTACGCGCGCGATCGAACGACCGCGCCGCGGCCGAACTCGCTGTGAGCCTGACGTTCACATCACGGCGCCGATTTTCTCGGCGGCGTCGCATACGAGCGCCTGCGCACTGCGGCGTGGTGTGAAGCTGGTACTGGTTGATCAGGCCGTACAACTGGTAGACCGGTTTGCGGACGCGGTGATACGTTTCCGTCAGCCTGTGCGTTTCCTGGTAGCGCTTCTTGAAGGTGGGTGTGATCGTGTGGAACAAGTCCATGTAAGCGAGCTCGGCCTCGCCGTGGCCGTAACGGGCTTCGGGGTCGATGATGGCCGCGATGTGCCAGTGACCGTCGTGGTCGGCGCGGCAGAGCACGTTGGCGGCCCACAGGTCGCCGTGACACAGACGCGGCGGGTCACCGTGCGCGAGCAGCTTCGGCAGCGAGTCGTGCATGCGATGAATGAGCTTCGTCGTCCGCGACGGCAGCGTGTGCAGCTTGTCGGCCTCGGCGAGCACCGGCTCGACCAGCGACTGGTAGAACGCCGGCCAGTCTGTGAACGTCTTGCCCTCGAATCGGCCGTACACGTCGTTCGTGCGTGCGTGCATCGTCGCGACCATGTCCGCGAGCTCGGTCTGCAACTCGTCGAACTGCTCGGGCGAGCAGAGCGACTTCGCGTCGCGGAGCGTGACGCCGGGCACGTGTTCGATCAGCAGGTAGCTGTGGGGCGATTCGAGCGACGCCGTGCGCGCGGCATAGACCTTCGGCACGGGCAGGCCCATCTCGGCGAGCAGCATGAGTTCGCGGGCTTCGCGTTCGTGGGCGCGGTTCACGCGGTGAGCGGAAATCTTGAGGACGGCACGCTGGCCGGACCGGGTTTTGAGGGCGACGGTGGTGTTGATGATGCCGCCGGCGAGGAACGCCAGCTCGTCGAGGGATGCGTCCGGGTCGAGCGCATCGCGGACGATCCGCTCGACCATCGGCCATGAGATCTCGTCGCTCTGCGACAGCGACCGCTCCTGGACAGTGACGTGAGAATCATACCCCGAAGACCGGCGGTGTCGCCCCCTGCGACGAAAATGATGACAGGATGGGAGTGTGCGACCATCCCAGGGAAGTCGCGTTGACCAGAACGTGTACGCTCGTCGCTTGCGCCTTCGCCGCGAAGGCGCAAGCGACAAAGGGCGGCGGGCCAGGTGAGATTGACCGTGAATCGCGGATCTGGCGTCGGTCCTTGTGAACTTGCACCGGTAGCAAAACGCGGGAATCAGTCGATTGCCACTTCGTATCGTTGTATCGTTGAAAACGAACCCGCCGCCGATCGTTGCTTGCGTCATTGCGATAACGCAAGCAACGATCGGCGGCGAGTTTTGAATCAATCGAAATTAGAACTCAGCGCTGAACCTGTCCCAACACGATCTGCTTCGCCTGGGCGGCGGGCAGGTCGAGGGCGCCGCGGGCTTCCGCCGCCGCGGCGCGGACGTTCAGGTCGGCTTCTTCGGTGACCGCCTTCTGCAAGGCGTCGATCTCCGCCTGCTCAGCCTTGCGACCGAACTGCTTGGCGTTCTCGGCGGTGCTCTTGTAGAGGCTGATGCGAACTTCCGGAGCAACCGACGTGTCGGACGCCTTGCGGATCATCGCCTTCTGGGCGTCGGCGTCGTCGAGTTGCGCCAGCGCGCCACCGACGGCGGTCACCACTTCGGGGCGGGCGTCGTCGATGCCAAGCAGAAGGGCGTCCTTCACGGTCGCGAGGTTGTAGATGCCGCCGGTCATGCCGAGCTGACGGAGCAGGGCAGCGGCGCGGAGCGAGTAGTCGGTGGCCACGGCCGGGTCGACCGGCAACGAACCGCCGTGCTCGCGCGCCTTGCCGACGGCACCCGCGATCGAGGCCGCATCACCGGCGACGGCGGTCGTCACCAGCGGATCGGACGCCTTCAACTGCTCGTAGGGCGACTGCGTCGTCTGCGTCAGGATCAAGCGCAACGCGCCGCGCAGCTTCACGCTCGAACCGGCCAGGCTCAGCACGCGGTCGACTTCGGCGCCGGCCAGCGAACTGTCGATGACGATGACGTCGATCGCCGGCTTGGTGCGGGCGGCGTTGTCGGCTTCCGGCGCCGTGCGGGCGCCGACGACGTCGTAACCCGCGCCTTGCAGGGCAGTCGAGATTTCGTTCACACGGTCCTGGCTCGGCAGCACCAGCAGCACGGTCGGCTTGCCGGTCTGAGCGACGGCTTCGCCGAGCAGCGGGACGACGAGGTCCGAGCCGGCATACGCTTCGGTCGGACGGGCGGCGGCGAGTGCCATGGCGGCCTCAAACCGCACGCGGCGATCGGGGTAGCTCAGGGCGCTGACGAGCGATGCGCCGTTGCCGGCCACATCGAGGTTGTTTTTGCCGACGATCTGCTGGAACGAGCGGATGATCTCGTACGACAGCGCGGCGTCCTTGTCCTTCAGGGCGCGGTTCAGCGCCATGCCGAGGTACTTCGGGCCGGCCGTCACGCCGTAGTAGTGGGCGGCGGGCTGGTTCTGAGCGCGGCTGTTGTCGACCTCGCCCTGCGGGATCTGAATCTGCCGGCGATAGTTGCTGGCGAGCCAGAGCGCGAGTGCGTTATCCGACACGCCTTCGGACTGATCGCCCGCGAGTTGGAGGGCATACTCGGTCGCGCGCATCGCCATGATTTCGGAGAAGACGCTCTGCGGAACGTCCTTCTTGTTCAGGCCCGTGCCGTCGTTCCAGTACCAGATGAACGCGTTGGGGTTGCGGCTGTCGGAGATGATGCCCGACTTGTCGGCGTAGAAGGATTCGGCCAGGTCGAGGTACGCCTGATCGGCCGGCTTCGAGGAGTCGACGCCGAGCTGCGACAGGGCCCGGGTGGCGGCTTCCTTCACTTCGATCGTGTTGCTCTGCTGGAGCTTCAGCAGGTAGGGGGCGACGTCGGGGTAGCCGATCTCGCCGAGCAGCGTGATGACCTGCGACAGCGTCTGCGTGTCGGTCATTTCGGTGGAGGCGACGAGCGGGTTGAGCGCCTCGCGGCCGATCGAGCGGAGGGCGCGGCGGATGGCGTCGTGGTACTTCGCCTGCTGCGGCGAGCGGAGGTACTCGAGCATCGTCGGCACCGCGAACTCGCCGGAGTTGCGCAGGTTCGCCAGGCCGTTCTCGAAGCCGACGGGCGAGACGATCAGACGTTCGATCTGCTGCTTGATGAAGTCGGGGTTGGACCGGCGGGCGTAGCGCCCCTCGTTGAGGACTTTCTGGAGGCCGTTGACGGACTCGGTGAGCTCCTTGGTCGCGCCGAAGCGGAGCATGTACTCGTCGAGCTTCTCCTTGCGGCTGGCGGCGACGTCTTCGAAGGCGGCCAGCACGTCGACCGGCTGCGCACGGAATCGGCCAGCTTCTTGGCGAAGGCGTTGGCGGCGTCGTAGCGGCCGATGCGGGCGGCGTGCCAGAAGTCATCGACGGTGGCGCGGAGCTTCGGGTCGACCGTCGGCGCGGCGGCCGGCTGGGCGAGCGAAACCGACGGCGTCACCGCGACTGAGCCCACCGCGAGCAGTGCGGCGAGGCCGAGCGTGGTCAGACGAAGCGATTGGATCGAACGGCGAGTGCGGGCAAGGCGAGCGGCCATGGTGTCGGGCCTCCGATGCTGTTGACCTGCGGCGGGTGCGGCGTTGATGTCCGTCATGACTCGATAGCGGTGTGCGATCTGCCGGGAGAGCGAATCGCCTGGATCACGAGTCATGCCAACGATCACGAACCGCGCCGTCTGCGGTGCTGAACCTGGTGTCCGTCCTGCGGTCTGAAACTCCGCGTCGACGAATCGTAACGCCTTTTGGCAAAAGGCAACACGACAGCCCACGCGGCGCAAAAGCCGCCCGGGATTTGCGCTCCCCGACCGCCTCGGGCCGGCGCAAGTCCCACAAGGGATTGTGCGGAGTCGCTGGCGAAGATGCAAGAAAGTCGAGACGGGTGAACATCTTCCGGACGGGGGAGGCGGCAACGACCCTAAGTCGCGAAGGCGCGAAGGAAGCCACGAAGAAGAGAAATGGATAGGGGATTGTAGAAAGTCCGCAGTTCCTGTTTAGAGGCCGCCCGCAGGCGGCGTTTCTCACGGGTAACAATCATGTCGACTGTGGCTGACAAGGCTTGTTCTCCTCGCACGAGCTATCATCGCAACATGCCCGAACCCGCGATCGACCCCCGCGTCACGATTGGCCACGTCCATCTGAAGGTGTCGGACATCGACCGCGCCCTGACGTTCTGGCGGGACGCGCTCGGGTTTGAGATTCAGCTGTGGTATGGAAAGAGCGCCGTCTTCCTGTCGGCCGGCGGGTATCACCACCATATCGGCCTGAATGCCTGGGAAAGCGCCGGCGGTCCGCCCGCCCCGCGCAACTCGGCCGGGCTGTACCACGTGGCGATCCTCTACCCGACCCGCTCCGAACTGGCCAAGGCCTTGCGCCGGCTGATCGACCGCGGCGTTCAACTCGAAGGGGCCAGTGACCACGGTGTCAGCCAGGCGCTCTACCTCTCCGACCCCGATGGCAACGGTGTTGAACTCTATTGGGACCGGCCCAGAGACCAATGGCCAAGAACACAGGCCGGTGAATTGAAGATGACCGCCGACCCGCTCGACCTCGACGACTTGCTCCGCCAGTAAAAAACAACGCCGGCCAACCCGAAGGCTGGCCGGCGTGAAAGCTGGGGGTCGAGGATTCGCACCCCGTCACCAAAATGCCCAGCCGAATTTCCGCGGCTGGCATTCCTGTATTTTACGTGATCTTGACCCGGTCATGGCCTATGCGTGGACGAGACTCTTGCGACCGTGGTCGCAGGTCCGCGATGCCTTCGGTGGGTATCCCCTCGCGATGTGTAATCGGTACAATAGTAGTGGAGTCCATATGAACCTGTCTAATGCGCTCGAAAACGCACTCGGTACGCTCATCGCTGCTGCATGCATCGCCGGTGGTCGGCTTTTCCACCTGCGGGTGTGGCCGCTGGTGCGAGGTATCCGCGAACGTGCTCCTAAACCCACCATGGACGACTTCTGGACCGTCTGCGGTTTGGATACCATTTGGATCGCGTCCGGCACCGCGGTCAGATTTGCGGGTCAGCCGATCCAAAGCGGCGCGCTTCCGATCTGGCTGGTCGCGGCCTCAATGATGGTGGCGCTTCCGCTGTTCTTCGCCGCGTCGTTCCTCTTCGAGGCGCGATTGATCCTTCGGAGAGTTCACGTCGTCGTGTTGCTCTCCCTCGCCCTGTGCGCGTCTGCGATGACGCTGGTCGCTGCGAGCCATGTGCGTGCAATTAGTGCGATCTGATGAGTTGGTTCGTGCGGCGTCTATGACTGACGCGGGCGGCTTCGACGCCGAGTCGGTCGCGGGCCTGAATAATTCCTTTGTCTCCGCCACTTGCGAGTAGTTGATCGTGAGTCCCCAGCGGTTGCTGGGGGGCGTGGTAGCGCGGCGGACGGGGCTGGATCGAAGCGGCGCGGGACATTGGCACTCCCGTCGGCTCACCCTATTACCGCACCTTCACTCGGAAAGATGGCGGGAGCAATTGACCCGGTTTGCGGGGAGCTTTACGACGGGATGAAACAAAAACCCTCGATCTTCCGGAGAAGATCGAGGGCTTTGAAACTGGGGATCTAGGATTCGAACCTAGACAAACTGATCCAGAGTCAGTTGTGCTACCGTTACACCAATCCCCAAGGGATTTCGGTCGAGCAAGGCAGTCTAGAGGACACGGCCAGCCTGTCAAGGTCAGACGATGCGGTCGAGCAGCGCCGACAGCACCTTTCGTGAATCGAAGTGCGCTTCCGCGAGTGCCCGGGCGGCTTTCGACTCGCGCATCGGATTGCCCGTCACGGCCCGGACCGCACGCTCGGCGTCGTCGATCGACTCGAAGGCGTGCAGGCCTTCGCCAGTGGGCAGCACTTGCTCGAACCCGGTCGCTTGAAGGATCACGGGCCGGCCCGAGGCGAGGAAGCAGGCGCTGCGGTCGCTGAACCAGCCGCTCTTCAAGCCCGAGTAGATCTGCTTGGCGACGCTGAACTCGCCCAGGCTGGCGCGGATGAACGACTGGTAGCTCGGGCAGTCGCGCGTGGTGTGGACGGCGTCGATCGGCTTCCAGCCATGACGGACATACCGGGCCGCATCCGGTTCCGGAATACCGGCCATGCCGAGTTCGATGCTCGTGTTGGCTTGCTTCGGAAGGTCGATCAAACGCTCGTACTCCGTGCGCTTGCTGCTGAGGTAGCGTTTGCCAGCGAGCTCCAGGTGACGGTCGGCCGCGTGTTCCCACTTGCCGACGGTCGTTAGTTTCGCGTTCGGATTGATCGGCGTCATCGGCCAGTGCTTCAGCGCGATCGGCTGGCGCGTCGGAATCCAGGACAAGTGGGCAGTAGGCAGTGGGCAGTTGGCCGTGCCGATCAGTTCGCCGAAGGTCGCCTGATGCGTGAAGCCTTTGTAGTAGTCGAGGAAGCTCTGGTCGTGCGTGAGCCTGATCTGCGTGAAGACGGGGTCGGTGTCGATGACGAGGGACCGCTTCGGCATCGGGTACCACGCCGTCGGCGTGACGCCGCTGACGGCGATGAACAAATCCGCGCTGCGCAGCGCTTGCTGCATCGCGTCGATCGAAATCCCGGCGCTGAACGTGCCATAGCGGTAATGCCAAGGAATCGTCAGGCCGTACGCGGCGAAGGTGGCTTGGAGGTATTGCAGGCCGAAGGTCGGATCGCCGTTGAGGTCGGTGGTCGGATTCCAGGGCGAGTGGTACGCGCCGTCTTCAAGGAACGTGACGTCGTGGCCGAGGTCGACGAGGCCCAGCAGGTAATTGAGATGATGCCAGGTCATCCCGCCGAGCGGGTAGCCGACGATGTAGCCGCCGAGGACGATCTTCATGGTGATGGTGAGGAAGTCTAAGGCAATCGGCCAAATTGGCCATCGCGCGGCGGATGGGATTGAATACGCTTCGATTGTTCAGTCACTTCTCCCGATGTGTGAAGGCGGTACGGATGCACATGCGATGTCTCCTGGCGGCGGTGGTTGCGTTTTCTTCGTTGATTGTGTCGGCCGAGGCTGACACGCAGCCCGCGACGCAGCCGACCGCGTCATTGCCCGCATTCCCCGGCGCGGAAGGCTTCGGCATGATCGCCACCGGCGGACGCGGCGGCGAAATCGTTCACGTGACGACGCTCGACGATGCCGGCCCCGGCTCGCTGCGCGAAGCGGTCAGCCAGTCGAACCGCGTGGTCGTGTTCGACGTGGCAGGGATTATTCGAACGAAGGCGCAGATTGCCGGGCAGAGCAACATCACCCTCCTCGGCCAGACCGCGCCGGCTGGTGGCATCACCGTGTACGGGCCGGGCCTGTCGTTCAGCGGTCAGACCAACGTGATCGTCCGCTACCTGCGCCTGCGCGGTTCGATCAACAACTCGCGCGGCAGCAAACAGCTCAACGTGAGCGGCGGATCGAAGATGATCTTCGATCACCTTTCGATCAGTTGGGGCCGATGGGACAACCTCGGCTTCACCGAACGCTGTAGCGACATCACGCTTCAGGACAGCATCGTCGGCGAGGCGATCGACCCACAGCGGTTCGGCGCGCTCATCGACAGCAGCGACCGCATCACGGTCACGCGCACGCTCTGGCTCAACAACCAGAACCGAAACCCCAAGGGCAAGGCGAACATGCAGTACGTGAACAACGTCGTCTACAACTGGGGCGGCGGTGGGTATGGCGGCGGACATTCGGGTGCGGTCTGGAAGCAGGACCTGGTCAACAACGTGTTCGTCGCCGGTCCTAGTTCGAAAGGTGCAGCGCTCGGCGGCTTCGGCAAGAACGACTACGTCTTCAGCAAGGGGAACCTCGTCGACACCGACAAGAATGGCGAACTGAATGGCACCGAGCCCGGCCCGAACGACTACCGCAAGATGACCGATGGTGCGGGCGATCTCCAACTGATCGACGCGATACAGAACACGGCGCCGGCGCAGACGGTGCTGCCTGCGGCCGAGGCGTTCGCGCGCGTGCTGGAACGATCGGGTTCGTCGCTCTATCGCGATTCGCACGACCTGCGCATGCTCGAACAGGTCCGTTCGCTCGGGAAGAGCGGCGCGATCATCAACGACGAACAGGCCGTTGGTGGCATCGGCGAGTTGCAGACCGGCGAAGCCAGGAAGGATTCCGATCACGACGGCATCCCCGACGTATGGGAAACCGCTCACGGCCTGAACGCTGGCGACGCGTCGGACGCCGCGCTGATCGATCCCGCGACGGGCTACATGAACATCGAGCGGTACGCGAGCGATCTCGTGAAGTAATATCGGCCGTCATGCTGAGCGGAGCGAAGCATCTGGCGTCGGTCATTCCACCGGAATGACCGCAAGCGCGAGAGTCGTCAGGCTTCGCAAGGCGCCAGACCCTTCGTTTCGCTCAGGGTGACGACGGTGCAGTTCCGTTGACGCTATGACGTCCCGCGCCGCCATTGACCGTCCATGCCCAGAAGCTCGTACGGCTCGAAGTTCGCCTTGTACGCCATGGTTTCGCACGCTGCGACGTAGTAGCCGAGGTAGTAGTGGGGCACGCCGAGCGTGCGGGCGAATTCGATTTCGTGCAGCGCGCTGAACGTACCGATGCCGCGACCGGCCTCGTCGGGGTCGAAGAAAAAGTACACGCTTGAGAGCGACTCGACGCTCAGGTCGCAGATGCCGACGCCGAGCAGTTTGCCGGTCGGGTCGCGGTGACAGATTTCGATCGTGCCACCGGGCGTGATGGGCGAGTCGAAGAGGAATTCTTCCAGTTCCTGCATCGTGGGCTCGTGCTCGTGGCGATGCCACTGCAACACGTACCGGCGATAGAGGTCGAACTTCTCCGGCGTCAGATCGGGCGGGCCGACGGTTTGAATGAGGTCCGCGTTCCGGCGCATGCTGCGGCGCTGCGACTTGCTCGGGCCAAATGTATCGACTGGCACCCGGATCGCCCGGCACTCCCGGCAGCCGACGCAGATCGGCTGGTACAGCATCCGCCCACTGCGGCGAAACCCGGCGTCCATGAAATCGTGATAGACGTCCGGCGGAATCGACGCGGCCAGGAGCGCCCGGCTTTGCGACGCACGCCCCGGCAGGTACGAACACGTGCTCGGCGGCAACACCACCATCCGCACGCTCCGCGGCGGCGGAATGTGCGGGCAGTGCGAAAAGTCGGGGACGGTCTCCACGGCCGAATTCTAGCTCGACGCGGAATCGTCCGTGCACGAATCGATGTCACTCGATGCGCTGAAGCTCGATAATCCGTTCCACCTTGAACGTTCGGCTTTCATTACGCAGCGTGCAATGTGCGACAAGCGTGACTGAACCGGATGCTTCGCGCAGACGCAGTGGATGGACGACGCGTTCGGACCGGTTGTTCCGGGCATCAAGGTAGATGATCTTGACTGGCACACGCTGGGCGAGTGCCTCTTCCAGATCGATGGGCAGCAGTTGCTGCGCCGGTGTCGGGTCGGCCGCCACACGGATCGCTCCGCCCTGGGTCGCGAGGACGTCGGCCAGCATCATGTCGAGGCCGCCCAGCGGGGCGAGCAGATGCGTCATCACCGCCTGCGTGGTGAGGCAGTCGGCCAGGGCACGGTGGGCGGTCGCCACTTCCACGCCGAACAGTGCGGCCAGACGCTGCAAGCCGTTCCCGCGTCGGCCGCGGGTGCGCCGTGCGAGACGCACGGTGTCGACCACGTGTGTGCCGGCCAGAAAGTCGCCAAACGATCGCCCGGCCCGTCGGAACTCGTCCGCGATGAACGACAAGTCGAACAGCACGTTGTGTCCGATGATGACGCTGTCACGACTTAGTTCGATGAGGCGATCGAGCAGCGTCGAAAGCGTCGGTTGGCCCGTGACCATTTCCTGCGTGATGCCCGTGAGCGCGACGACGCCCGGTGCGATTCGCCGCTGCGGATCGACAAGCTGGCTGAACGGCGTCACCAGTTGCCCACCCTTAAATCGGGCGGCCGCGATCTCGGTGACGCGATCGCCCCAACGCGTGCTGGCGCCGGTCGTCTCCACATCAATGAAGACCAGCGGCACGTCCCGGAGCTTGGAAAGCAGCGAAGGCACGGAAGTCCGAATCGTATGCGTGCGACGCGCGACGAGCTACGCGCCAGGACAGATGGCAATCTCATGAAGC
The DNA here is from genome assembly GCA_047600945.1 of Tepidisphaeraceae bacterium. GTDB lineage: Bacteria > Planctomycetota > Phycisphaerae > Tepidisphaerales > Tepidisphaeraceae > JASGKC01. The sequence goes on from JASGKC010000001.1 coordinate 2,917,456, forward strand.
GACGCGAGTCATCGCGGTGCGAGCGAAAACAGAAACACCGCGGCAGAGCCGCGGCGCTTCATAGGTCAGAATCTTTCCGCGTCACGTCAATCAGAACACGACGCCCGTGATTTCACCTTCGAAGATCACGTTGCCGTCGACCAGGCCCTGCACGATGGAGCAGATGCGCTTGTGGCGCGTCCAGATCATCTTGCTGAGGAAGTAGAATCCGCTGGCCCGGCGTGACCTGCTGGCGGAATTTGACCTTGTCGACTCCGCCGAAGCCGATGAAGCCTTCCCAGTTCATCCCCTTCTTGGTGACGAAACTCGACGCCTGGGCGGCGGCCTCGATCATGATGACGCCGGGCAACAGCGGCCGGCCCGGTAGGTGACCGGGCACCCAGAACTCGTTTTCGCGGACATCCTTGAAGCCGATGCCGTGATCGTAGTTCAGGTAGACGAAGCCGTTCAGGTGCTCCATGTCGCCGCGTTGCGGGTTGTATTGCCGCACGACGTCCATGTCGAAGGCGACCTTGGTCAGGTCGACGTTGCTGATGTCGAAGGCCAGTTGTGGGGGCATCGAGGCTTTCGTGAGACGATCGGACGGATCGCAGATCGATCAGACAAGTCCGCCCGCGCCGGTCAGTGCGGGCAGGACACAAGATCAAGCGCCTGCCCAGCCATCACCGATAGCCGGGCCGGGAGTTGTTCAGCAATTTCGTGAAGGCTCACTCCGCAGCGGGAGCGGCGCCACCTTCACCTTGCCGGGATTCGAGGATCTTCTTGCGGAGGTCGTTCGCGGCCGACTTGATGTCTTGCATCAACTTGCGCGCACGCGTACCGGCCGCCTTATTGCCGCCGTCGGCCTTCATGACGTCGTCTTTGGCCTCAACAATGAGGCGTTCCAGCTTGGCATATTCGTCGAGAATCGCGGACATCGAAGCCTCCACAGAACCCGCGACGGTCGCCGGGAACCATCCCCTCAAGCGACGCGTGCTCGCGGTCAATCGCTGCGAACGGTAAAGGCCAGCCAATTTGAAGTCAAACGGGCGAGGACCCCGGTTCGACCAACGACGCCAGGCGACTCAGAAAGCCGCGTGCGATCGCGTCCGCCGAGACTTCGTTGAGGATACCTCGTCTCCACGTGAACCCCATGTGCATCTGGTTGCCCAGCGTGGTCGGCGTGAACACCACCGACAGCATCGGCCCGAGTGGGCTGATCCGCGTATAGTCCAGCAGCAAGTTGCGATCGACCTCGCCCGCCCAGTCGCGGTTCAGGTTGACGTTGCTGACCCCGCCCACGAGCGGACACCGCTTGCGGTAGAACTCGGCCAAGTCCTTGTCGGACATGTGCCTGCCCCATCGCTCGGCACCGGCCAAGCGGAGCAGGCTGGATTGCGAATCGCCCCGCGCCTTGGCTGCTTCGGACTGGAGTGCCGCGACTTGGATGGCGGCTTCGAGGTCGGACAACTCGGTCGGGGCGAAGAGGGTTTGCAGGAATCCCAGTGACAGCCCGAATGCGGTCGACGCATCGCGGGTGCGCGTGTCGACGATCGTTCCGAAACCGACGTTGGGCCGCTTGTTGCTCGATTCCATCGGCAGGTGCTCCGTGGCCGCCATCGCGCCGGCGGCGACGAACAGGTCGTTCACTTTGGCGTTGCGCTTCCGTGCGGCGGCAAGAAGCAAATTCGCGAAGCCTTGGGGCATCTCGCGGCGCTCGAAGCAGACCTCGGCCGACAGGTCCACGCGCGGCGACACCCGCTTCACCGTCTTCATCCGACGTAGCCGCCGGTATTCACGCCAAGCCTCGCGTGCGAACCGTACCGGCGAGCGCAGGGCCATGCCGAGCAGCGTCGGCGTGTCGGTGTCGAGCTGCACTGGTGCCGTCGCACACAGGCGGTCATCGAACAGCTTTCCGAACCAGTGACGCATCACCAGCCGGATCGAGGCGCTGTCGGCAACGACATGGCGATAGACGATCGCCAGATCGGTCCGACCGTCGTGCGTGAACGCGATCGGCCGCAGCGGCGGCTCGTCCTCGCTGATCGTCCAGTTCAAGCCCAAGTTGAGCGCTTCGAGGAAGTTCGTCCCGACCGGATGGCCAATGAGCGCGCCGTGATCGTGATCCTGGCCGATTGCCTCGAGCCCCAGTTCGCGGACCGTGGCAAGCCAAGCGTCGGCCACGCGCTGCTGCGGGAGTTCGCCGGCCACCGCCATGTGCTGGGCCGCGTTGTAAGGCGCGAGCTGTTCCCATTGCAGCATCAGCCGCTGGAAGACGTTGAGGTTGGCCGGCAGACGGTCGCGGTTCATTCGTCAGAGGGGTGAATCTAGCGACAGGCGGAACGGCGCACGAATTGGAGCGTCGCTTGTGTGCGAGCGATCGAGTCAGTCAACGCGTTCCCAGCTTCGGGAAGAACCGTCCCGTCGATTGCATGTACGTCGAGTACGTCGTGCCGTGCTGGGTCGTCAGGTGTTTTTCCTCGCGGACTGCTTCCCAGGTCAGGAAGAAGCTCTGGAGCAACGCGACGACCAGCATGGCCGGTACCGGGACCGCGAAGAAGCTGAACCAGACCAACAGGATTTGAAGCGTGTAGATCGGATGACGCACATACGCGTACGGGCCGGACACGATCAGGTTGTTCTTCTCATTCGGGTCGATGCCCATCCGCCAGTCCCGGCCCATCTTGCGCCAGCAGATCATCGTCAGAACGAGGTCGACGAAAGCGAGCAACGCCGCCAGCCAGCGGACCGGCCAGACGTCATAAAGGTTTCGGAAGGCTGGGCTTGAGACGCCGATTGCGACGATCCACGGAAAAATGCACCAGGCCGCAACCGTGGGGTACCAGACAATGCGAATGATCCGGCCGAGCGGTTCGGGTGGAAGGAAATGGGCGCTGCGCCCGGTCTGTCGGCGGGTCTTGATGACGAGCTTAATCACTCGTCCCCAATAGAAGACGATGATCAGTCCGATCGCGACGGCCGGTTGCAGAATCCATCCCATCAGGCCGCACAGTATGCCGCCGCCGATCCGAAAGGCCAGACGGCGAGCATCGCTGTTTCGTGGTTGGAGGCAGAAGTTGGGCCGCAGAGAGGTCTAGGCTTGGAGCAGAGTGGTCGGAAGTTGAGTGCTGGGTGCCACGGCTTGCGTACTCGCTAGCCGTGGAACATTTCGGTTGTTCCAGCGATCTCGCACGATGTAGCCGTACCACGGCAACGGTGTACCGATGCCGTGGCACCCGGACTAGGTTCAGTCCGCGTCGTCTCTGCGGCCCGAATTCGTTTCCCTGTACCCCCGTCATTTCGTGTTGCGGAATCCGGATCGCCTGATTGAATTGCGTCGCCCACGTCACGCTTTCGGAGGAATTGCCATGTCCGCGTCGTCCCGTCGATCGCTCGTTGATTCGCTTGAAGCCCGTCGATTGCTTGCCGCGGTCGACTTCGTCCTGAACGGTGACCTCAGCTACCTCGAAGCTTCCGGCTCTATCACCACCACGATGGCCAGCGGTGCACTGCTCCCGCAGGCGACCGGATCGGCTCGGGCGACATACGCGGGCACGATCAAAACCGATCTGACGACCACCGCCATCAAATTCGTCGGGGGCAGCACGATCGACGCGAAGGCCAAGCCCGGTCCGTATCAGCCGGGCGGCTCGGGCGCGGACTACGCGTTTCGGACGCCGATCAGCAGCGCGGTTGAAGGCGCGGTGCTGTCGGCCATCCGCGAATTCGTCCTCGACGCGACCTCCACCGCGGCCCTTACGATCGGCACCGGCGGCGCGATCAGCCCCGCCGGCGTGTCGACGCCCGTGAAGTCGGGCCGGCTCGACTTCGGGACGAACGTGCCGACGGTCGCGCCGTGGGGTGCCAGCATCCCGCTGGCGGGCGCGCCGACCTCGCAGGCGAACTCGGCCGTGTCGCTGGTCATCAGCGGCGGCGTCGCGACGCTCACGCTGGGTCTGAACTTCACGGTTGTCCGCGAACGCCCGCCCGTCGCTTCCCCCGGTGCCGACACCACCGGCCCGGCGCGGGTCGAACTGAAGTTCGTGGGCAAGCTCGTTGCGACCGCGAAGGTCGCCGAGCCCCCGAAGTATGGCGTCATCGCCGGACTGAAGTTCAACGACCTCAACGGTAACGGCGTCCGCGACGTGGTCACGGCCGGCGCCGCGTATGAACCGGGCTTGGCAGGTGTGACGATCTATCTCGACAGCGACAACGATGGCGTGCTGGATGACGGCGAGCGCCGCACCGTGACGGCCTCCAACGGCTCGTATCGCTTCGGCGAACTACTGCCCGGTGCCTACAACGTACGCGAAGTTGTGCCCGCCGGCTGGAAACGCACCGCACCCGCCAGCGGCAAGTACGAAGTGACGATTACGGCCGGCCAGATCGTCGAAGGCAAGCTTTTCGGCAACCAGAAGATCGACCCCGCCACGGGCTCCATCCGCGGCGTGAAGTTCGAGGACTGGAACGGTACCGGCCTGCGCGACGCGGGCGAGCCGGGCCTCGCCGGCTGGACGATCTATGACGACGCGAACAACAACAAGCTGCTCGACGCGGGCGAGAAGTCGGTCGTCACCAACGCCGAGGGCGGCTACGTGCTCACGGGCCTGAAGGCGGGTCAGCACCTCGTGCGCGAGGTGAACCGCGAGGGCTACCGTCAAACCGCGCCGACCGGCGGGCTGTACATCGTCAACCTCGAACCGGGCCAGGTCGTCGATGGAAAGGTCTTCGGCAACCGCGGCACGGGCGTCATCACGGGCATCAAGTTCAACGACGTGAACGGCAATGGCAAGCGCGACGCCGCCCCGACGTCGACGACCACCGCACTGGTCGAGCCGGGCATGGCGGGCGTGACGATCTTCCTCGACACCGACAATGACGGCATCCTCGACACGAACGAGCGTCGCGTCGTGACGAATGCCGAAGGACGCTACGCCTTCGAGGGCGTCGCGCCCGGCTCGTACAACGTGCGCGAAGTCGTGCAGACCGGCTGGAAGCAGACGACGCCAAGCACCGGCAAGTACGAAGTCGTCATGACGCCCGGCGAGTGGATCGGCGGGAAGGATTTCGGCAATCGGCGGATCGAAGCGCCGAAGTACGGCGCGATCGCCGGCATCAAGTTCAACGACCTCAACGGCAACGGCATCCGCGACGCGGCTCCGGGTACCACCACGCTCGAACCGGTGCTGGCCGGCTGGCGCATCTTCCTCGACACGGACAACGACGGCGTCTGGGACGACGGCGAGCGCAGCGTGCTGACCAACGCCGACGGCGCATACCGCTTCGGCGACCTGCTGCCGGGCACCTACAATGTCCGCGAAGTCCAACAGGGCGGCTGGAAACAAACCGCTCCGGCCAGCGGGAAGTACGAAGTGGTCGTCGTCGCGGGCGTCACGGTCGAAGGAAAGGACTTCGGCAACAAGCGGCTTGAAACGACCGTGCCGGGCGGGGCGGCGTAATCGAGCGCAAGAAGTTTCGCACGTTGTCACAGGACTTCAGTTGTGACACGAGGGGCAGTCGGTCGGTTGAATCAGGACAGTGGACGCAGAGAGAGATGACCCGTTGTCGGGTCCGTCGCGGCGGGAATCCCAAGAGCACGACCGCGGCTTGCTAGCGCTCAGCAGCACCTGACCGCGACGGCCCGGTGGTTCGGCTGTCACACCAACGCGGCTTTCGTACCGCTCATCGCTTGGACTTCGGCTTTGTGGTCAATCCCACCGCCACGACCACCGCAAGGCCGATGCCGCCGCCGATCAGTGCGCCGGTCTGACCGTTAGCCGTGCGCCGGCTGGCGATGTCCGCCCCACGCGCCATTGCCCTCGACGACTCGGCCAACTGCTGTTCAGAAGTCAGTCCAGCCGTCACCGGCGGCGCTGGCTCGACGTGAGTTAGCACAGTCCCGGCGAACCAACCGCCAGCAAGGCCGACGAGAATCAGAACGACGAAAAGTATGATTCGTGGCAATTGGCGTCTCTCTTCCTTCGGGTTCCCAAGCCTTACTGCTCCGAGAGTTGCCTGATCTCGCTTGCGAATGCCTCGAGCACTGGGCTTGATGCCAGGATTCTATCATTGATGGAATCCTGTCACATGCATCGATCTAGCCCTGTCAAGGGGACACGGAGAAAGGGGCGAGAGCTGTGATAGGGCCCTATTCGATTCGAGATTAGCGGCCGATTTCGGGCCTTGACGGATAGCCGGGCCTGCTTGTCATGATGTGGGTTGAGCGAGCGGCAGGCATCGACGCAGCGCGTGGCCGCACGGGTGGCCCGGATGTCCCAAATAGTCCCGGAATGAAAAACACCACGTCAGCACCCCGTTCGGCCGGCGAAGTGAGGGCCGGGCCGGGGGCTTGGGCGACGGTGTTCGGGCGTTTTTTGGTATTGGCGACGGACCTGCCGGGGACATGCGTGCGGCGACTTGGGCGATGGGCTTCGTGACGACAGGAGGCAAGCGATGAATGCCCCTGGATCGAATTCATCCGTCTGCAAACAAGAAAGCCCCGCGCGGGCGGGGCTTCCTGGTCGGTGGGTTGTGTTTGATTTACCGATCGGTCGACGAGCCGGAGTCGGTTGCGACGAGCGAGGTCGCGAAGACGCTGGCCGGGGCGAGCGGGGCGACGGTCGACGAGGTCTTCAGGCCCGTCGGCGTCGGCGAGGTGCCGGTCGGGCTGACGGACGACGGCGTGATCGTCAGGCTGGCCGACACCGGCTTGGCGCTGCTCGCGGCCGGGGCGGCGGAGACGGTCGCGTTCGCCGGCAGGGCCGTCGCCTTGACGGGCGATGCGGTCGGGCTTGCGGATTTGGTCGGCGTCAGTTGAGCGCCGGCCAGCTTCACGCCGCCCGTGCCGTGCGCCATCGCCCATAGCGGGCGCGGCTCGCACACGTTCATCACTTGTGCGATCACGTCGTCCTGCACCTTCTGCTTCTTCTCGATGTTGAAGTGATCGAGGCCGGGTTCGAGCAGGTCGGTGCGGTCCTTGCGGATGTTCATGTTCCGCAGGGCAACCCTCGTGCTGTCATCCTCGGCCTTCAGTGGGATGCCGCGCAGCCACGGCAGGGCGTCGAACGCGCCGTTGGACTGGTAGAGGTTGTAGACCAGCTTCACGTTGTCCGGCACGGCCGGGGGCGTGACGGGGTCGAGCGTGACGACAAGGTCGAGCTTGATGCCCGCGTCGCGCACCTTGCGCGAGATGCGGACGACACTATCTGCGCCGTAGCTGTGGCCGATCAGCACGATCGGTTCGTGCTGGGGCTGGTCCTTGTACTTCTCGATGATCGCGTCGGCGAGCTGCGACCACTGGGCTTCCTGGAAGACCTGGGCGTGGACGCCTTGCTGGTTAATGCGATCGCCGAGTGAATCAATGCCGGTCGAGAAGACGCCGATGAAGCCGCGCAGCAGGTAGACGCTGCCGACGCGCGGCTGCTCGGTGGTGACCGGCGCGACGGCGGCCATCGAGCCGTTCTTCATGGACGAACAGCCAACGCCCGCCAGCAGGCCGGTCAGGGTCAGGGCACTCACGAGAAGTTTTTTGAAGTTGTGACGCATCAGACGATTTTCTCCACGGTTCAAACGCATCCGTGTGCTCCCTTCAGGAACAGGCTCGTCCGGTGAGCCCAGTCCTGTGCACGCCATCGATATCGGATGCGTGAACGCGTCGCTTCGGGTCAATCAACGTCAAGCGACATCGAAATTGACCGATCGTGCGGGGGCGGGTCATCCCTGATCGTTAGACCCGTCAGGACCGGCATCGTCAGCAACATTGTAGACCTGTTACCGGGCGTACTCCCACTGCTGGGGCAACCGACGGCCAGTCAGGCAGTTGCGAGCGAGACGTTCCCCGATGTGAAGGCCCGACGCCCTGATGAGGGCACTGCCACGAGCAAGCGTCCGACACGGTCGATGCCTTCGCACTGACCTTCGATGACGTCGGTGCCGTCGACGATTCGGATGCGTCGGCCGGTCAGCACCAGATGCTTGCTGTAGGTCTGAAGCAATGTAGAAGGGGCTTGCTCATGCTTGAGGAGTAACTGCGAGAGGTGCCGGGCGACGGTGAGGAGGACGTGCGTGAGTCCGAGCGGCTGCGCGGTGAGCGCGGCCAGCGTCGTGGCCTTGCCGCGCAGGCCAGCGGGGAGCTTACGCGGGTCGACGTTGACGTTCAGCCCGACGCCGACAAGATCGACGTGGTCGATCCGCTCGCACAGCAGGCCCGCGAGCTTGAGGTCGTCATGCCAGAGATCGTTCGGCCACTTTAGGCCGACGCCGGGCGCGCCGAGTTCGGCGCAGGCGTTGCGGACTGCGAGGCCCGCGATGAGCGGTACGTGATGAGGCAGCACCGACTCGCTGGTCGGGATGGCGAACGTAACGGTCATCACGCCACGCGGGGCGTGCCAGAGGTTGGTCCCGCGCCCTCGGCCCGACGTCTGCCGGCCCGTCAGCACGCAGGCCGGTGCGAACAGCTTCCCGCCGCGGCGCAACTGGGCCGCCTTGGTGTTGGTGCTGCCGACGGTCGGATACCAGTGCAGCCGAAACGGCTTCAGGCTGCGCCGAAGCTCGGCGAGGTCGTAGCGCATGCTTTTCGAAGCCGCCTCCTGCATCGCCGGGACGATAGCGTCAGGCCGAGCGATTCACCAAGCGAAAGAGGCCTGACACCGCTCAAGCGTCAGGCCTCTTCATGCGTATGACCCGTGGCGAACGGCTTCACCAGATCTTGAAGATTCGGCCGAGGTCGTTGTAGGTCACGAACAGGAACAGGCTCAGCAGCAGGCCCAGGCCGATGTAGGCGCTGATCGCCTGAACGGCCGGGCTGGGCTTTTTGCCGGTCAGTTTTTCGATCACCAGGAACGCGAAGTGTCCGCCGTCCACCACGGGGATTGGCAGGAAGTTCACGACGGCCAGGTTTGCGCTGATCATTGCTAGGAACCAGATGAACCAGTCCGTGCCCTTGGCCGCGAACAACGCGCCCGACTGGAGCATCTGAAGCGGGCCCATCAAGTTTGTCGGGCTGACGGTGCGATCGACGGTCATGCGCTTGAGCGTGACGTAGCTCTTGAGGATGAGGTCGCGCGTCTCGCCCACGCCCCAGGCCATCGCGGTGAAAGGGCTGCCGGTCTTACGAATGAGCGTGGCCGTGTCGAGGGCAAGTTCGGGCATGACGTAGCGGTAGGACCGCAGCGTCTGCAACTCGCTGTCGCTCAGGGTGAGGTTACCGGCGAATTCTGAGCCGTCGGGACGCTTGGCTTTCACGCTGACGGGCTTGTCGGCCTGCGCCTGCTTGGTGAGCACGGCCCAGACGTCGTGCCAGCTCGAAACCGGTGTGTCGAGCACCTGCGTCAGTTCGGCTCCGACCGGGATACTGGCCTTATCGGCGGGCGTGTTCGGCAGCACCTGACCGACGACGGCATGCTCGTCGTCATGGCCGAGGACGACGCCCAGCCCGCGCTGGCCGCGATCAATTCGGGCGGACGGGTCGACGTCCGGCACCGACACCGTTTGGCCGTCACGCAGGACCGTCAGGTCGAGCTTCTGCCCCGCAGCGCCGGCCGCTCGGACTAGGTCGCTGAATTCCTGCACGCTGAAATTGCTGATGAGCTTGTCGGTTGCGCGGTTGCGGACGGTCAGCAGCACGTCGCCCGGCTTGATCTTGTCTTTGACCGTCGCGATCGGCTGAAGGTCTTCGACGTTGCGCGCGGCGCCATGCCGCCAAACTGAAGCGGCGTTCCACCGAACAACGCGGCGAAACGGACGTGAATCTGTTCCTGGCGCGTCTGGCCATTCGCGTCGCGAACGGTGAGCGCGACGGGCTTGCCGCCGCTGTTCTGCATGGCGGTGTCGAGCACGTCGAAGCGCTCCGCGTCGGTGACCGGCTGGCCTTCGATGGCGGTGATCGTGTCGCCCGGCCGGATGATCTTCATGGACGGCGGCAGCTTCTCGAACGCGTCCATGTCGAGGTCGGACTTGTCCACCGCCTTGAGTAGCGGCGACGGCCCGATGCCCATGCCGAGCATGCCCATCGTCGCGGCGCTGGCCTTGGGGTGAACCTGTAGTTCCATCGGCTTGCCGTCACGCTCGAACTTCACGCTGACAGGCGCGTCTGGAAGCAGGGCGACGTTGAAGCTGATCTTGCTAAAGTCGGAGATGGGGTGGCCATAGATTTCGGTGATGCGGTCGCCCACCTGCAAGCCCGCTTGCTGCGCGGGCGAGCCCGGCATGAGGAGGCCGATCTTCGCCTGCGGCACCGTGAACCCGTACATGAACAGCACGGTGAACAGGATGCCGGCGAGGATGACGTTCATGACCACGCCCGCACTGATGATGACCATGCGGGCGCCAACAGACTTGTTGTTGAACGCGCGCGGGTCGGCCGACTGGTGCGTCGGGTCCATGTCGTCCTGGCCGAGCATTTTCACGTAGCCGCCGAGCGGGATCCAGTTCAGGCGGTATTCGGTTTCGCCCAGCCCGATCTCCCGGGCGGCGGCGTCGATCTGAACCATCGTCGGCATCGACTGCTCGTTCGTGGTCTTCTGATAGTGCGCGACGGCGCGTTTTTCGTATTCCTTCGCGCTCGTGCCGACCGTGACGCCGATGCCTTTTCGCCAGCACAGCAGCGCGCGGCCGAAGCCGACGGCAAACTGGTCCACCTTCACGCCGGCCCACTTGGCGGCAAGGAAGTGCCCGAGTTCGTGCCAGAAGACCACGAAGCCGAAGCCCACCACCATCACGATCAGATACAGGATGCCAGACAGCGTCATTCAGCTCTCAGTTAGAGTGCGCAAGGCGGGCCGCGTCAGACGACGGCGCGGCACGACACATCTTTATCGGCACAAATCGTCGATCAGTCGACTGGCCGCACGTCGGCAGGCGGAATCGCAGTCGAGTAATTGCTCCAGCGTGGGTTCCGCCACAAACGCGTGCTCATCGACGATACGCCGCACGATGTCGAAAATCACGCCGAGACGGATTCGACCTTGAAGGAACGCGCCGACCGCCACTTCGTTGCTGGCATTCAGCGCGGCCGCGAAGGTGCCCTTGCGCCGGATCGCCTCGAAACCGAGTTCGATCGACGGGAACTTCGCCAGATCGGGTGGCTCAAATTGGAGTGTGCAGGCCGTCGTCCAGTCCATCCGTCGACTGTTGCCGGGCAGACGCTGCGGGTAGGTTAGCGCGTACTGGATCGGCGTCCGCATGTCGGGTGGCGACAGCTGCGCGAGCGTCGAGCCGTCGACGTATTCGACCATCGAGTGAATCACGCTCTGCGGGTGCACGACGACACCCAGCTTGTCAGCCGGCAGATCGAACAGCCAGGCGGCTTCAATCAGTTCTAATGCCTTGTTGAACATCGTCGCGCAGTCCACCGTGATCTTGCTGCCCATCCGCCAGGTCGGGTGATTGAGCGCCTCGGCCGCTGTGGCGCGACGCATGGCGTCGATCGGCGTCGTGCGGAACGGCCCGCCCGAGGCGGTGAGGATGACCTTGGCGACTTCGCTCGACTTGCCCGAGGCAAGGCATTGAAGGATAGCGGAATGCTCGGAATCGATCGGCAGGATCGGGAAGCCACGCGCTTTGGCGAGCGGACACAGGACCGAGCCGGCCACGACCAGCGATTCCTTGTTCGCCAGCAACAGCGGCTTGCCCGATTCGATCGAAGCGACGGCGGCGGGCAGGCCGGCCGCGCCGACGACGGCGCTGACGACGGTGTCGACGTCGGTTCGACGCGCGATTCGGCGCAGGCGTCAGGGCCGGCGATGAGTTCGATGTCGAGGGCGTCGAGTTGCCGGCGCTGTTCAGTCGTCAACTCCCGGCCCGTGATCGCCACGCAGGCGGGCCGAAAGCGGCGGGCTTGTTCGATCAACTCGTCCACCCGCCCGTTTGTTGTCAGCGCAGCCACGCGATAGCCGTCGCCGAGGTGGGCGATCACGTCGAGCGTGGCTGTGCCGATGGAACCGGTCGAGCCGAGGATGGCGATGCGTTGGGGCATGAAGGAGTCACGAACGGAGAACAAGCCACGAATCTCACGAATCGGCACGAATGCAAAGGAAGCGTTTGAGATTAGGGATTGATTCCGCACCAGCCATTACGTCACCCTGAGCGCAGCGAAGGGTCTGGCGCCCATCGGAGTTGTGCGACCTGCGAAAGGCGCCAGATGCTTCACTTCGTTCAGCATAACGCGTCTCGTTGAAGTCGCTCGTCAACGAGATTTCCTGATTCGTGTCCATTCGTGCGATTCGTGGCTCAATACCTTCGACTATACCGACGCATTTGGTGTAAGGAACTCGACGGTCATGCTTCCATATTCGCGGACGTCGGCGACGGGCAGGCCGAGGTCGAGCTGGTCGGCCGCGTCGTGGCGGAAGGCGATGACGCCCTCGGGCTTCATGTGGTGCGTCGCGAGGTCTTTCGCCAGCGTCACCAACTCGGCAGACCGCTCGCGCAGAAAGCGGTAGGGCGGGTCGAGGAAGACGACATCAGCCTTCTTCGTCGGTCGCGACGATGCGAGGTACGCGAAGATGTCCGTCGAAACGATCGTCCCGCGGTCCTCAGCCCGGATTGTCTGTAGGTTCTGAAGTAGCCGCTTGGCGGTCGGTTTGTGAGCCTCGAAAAACGTTGCGTGGGCCGCTCCGCGGCTTAGCGATTCGAGTCCAAAGCTTCCGGTGCCTGCAAAGCAATCGTAGACGTGTGAGTCTTCCAGCCGGTACGCGACGATGTCGAAGATCGACTGCTTCACGCGGTCGGTGACAGGGCGGGTCTGGTCGCCTTCTGGGGCGAGCAGTTTTCGCCCGCGATGTTCTCCTGCAATGATTCGCACGACTCGTTAATCTACGCCAAACGATCCGGGCCGGCACGGCCCGGCGGGATTGCGTTCTTCAACTTCTGTTGCCCCATGCCCAAAGTGTTGTGTGACGACTGCGCCGCGCTCTGCTGCCGCTATTTCGCGCTGGAGATCGATCCGCCGTCGGACGTGCGCGATTACGACAACATCCGCTGGTACCTCATGCATGAGAGCGTCGTGGTCTTCATCGAAGAAGGGCACTGGTATCTCGGCATCCTGACGCGGTGCAAGAATCTTCGCCCCGACAACCGCTGCGGCATCTACGAGACGCGGCCGCGCATCTGTCGCAGCTACACCACCGACAACTGCGACTACCACGGGGCCGAGTACAACTACGACGTGCTGTTCACCAGCAGCGAGCAGTTGCGCGAGTATGCCGAGAAGCAACTCAAACGTCCGCTGCCGCTCCAGGCGAAGAAGCCGCAATTGAAGGTGAAGAAGTTGAAGGGCGGGCAGAAGAAAGTGCTTCTGCCTGTTCTTGCGAAGTAGGCGTCAATCATCATTTGGGAGGGACACGTGGCCGACAGGACGATTCACTACGAAGCCGCGTTCGAGGCTTGCCTGCGCGACAAGGCGGTGCCGTACGTGGCCGTCGATGAGGCGAAGAAGGCGCTGTTCCACTCCTCGTCGCTGAAGAGTTTCGATTTCGTCGTCTACTCGAAGCAGGGTCCGAACCTGCTGGTCGACGTGAAGGGCCGCGAGTGTCGCACGAACAGCCGCAAGCGGTCGCTCCAGACCTGGGCCACGCAGGAAGACGTTGACGACCTCACGCAGTGGGAACAGGTCTTCGGCGAAGGTTTCAAGGGGATGCTCTGCTTCGTCTATCACATCGATCCGCCCATCGCGCCCGAGCCGGGCATGTTTCTGCACGGGCAGGACTGGTACTGGATGTTCGGCGTCGATCTGGCCGAGTACCGCAACCGGATGCGCAAGCGCAGCGAGAAGTGGAAGACGGTCGCGCTGCCGATGGGAGATTTCCGCCAGCTTGCCCGGCCGATCGAAAGCTGGTTATGATTTTGGCATGTCGCGCTTCGCCTCCATTGCTTGCGTCGGTTTGGCTGTACTGTCTCTGTCGAGCGTCGCGCTTGCCGCGCCCGCACGGAGTGAAGATGCACCGCCGCTCGAAGCCCGCGAACTCGGCTACGGCCAGGAAGTGGCCATGAAAGAGCCGGGCGGGGCGGCGGGCAGCTACTTCCTGCTGGTCGGCGTCAGCCTTTTGGCGATCGGCGTGATGTTTAAGAACGCCGCCCGCACCCACCTGGACTAAACTTCGTACGACTCCAAGTTCCGTACCTCTTCCCGGAGGATCGTCTCATGACGACCAAGCGGCAGATCATCACGGCCCTTGCCGTGCTCAATGTGGGACTGCTGGGCGCTTTCGCCTGGCGGGCCATTCCGTCGAACGTTGCCCACGCCCAGCCGGCCGGCGCTCAGCCGCGCGCCCGTGGCGAGTACATCACCGCGACGGCCGAGGTGCCCGGCGGTTCGGTCGGCGTCGTGCTTCTGCTCGACCAAAACAACCGCGAACTAACCGCGCTGGCGTCCGATCGCGGTGCGATCCAGGCCCAGCCTGTCATCAAGCTGGAGCAAGTCTTCGAGGCCGGTGCGCCCGCCGGCAACGGCAACACGGGTGTCCGTCGCAATAACCCGCGTTGAGTTCATTCTTCACTTGAACCTCGGAGACTTCTCATGAAAGACCGATCCAACTTCATCATCGCAACACTCGGCGTCAGCGCGTTCGTCCTGGCGCTCGGACACGTCAGCCTGACCGGCAACCAAGCCCAAGCGGCTGAATCAGTTGTCGGGCGCGGGTATTCGATCTCGACCGCCCGCGTCATCGACGGTGGCGAAGGCGTTTACGTCTTCGACAACACCAGCGAGAAGGTCGCGCTGTTCATCTGGGACACGCAGTCCAAGCGCTTCACCCCGCGCGACGTCCGCCGCATCTCGGAGTTCTTCGCGAACGGGCGCTGATCGAATCGCAACGCAAGTTTTGATGGCGGATGGTGTGATGCGCGGCGGCGCGTCGCGCCATTCGCCATCTGTTTGGCATCGTCTACCTCTTGGCTCCACAACTTGATTCCCGGCTCGGTTTCGCTCAACTAGCCCGCCTCATGCATTCCGATTCCTCTGCCGCTGCCACGCTTTCGACGGTTGATGACGGCCTGCGCCACGACTGGCGCATCGGCGAAGTCCGCAAGCTCCACGACCTGCCGCTGATGGAACTGGTCTTCCGCGCGGCACAAGTTCACCGCCAGCACCACGACCCGGCCGAGGTGCAGGTCTGCAAGCTGATCTCGATCAAGACCGGCGCCTGCCCGGAGGACTGCAAGTACTGCTCGCAGTCGGTCCGCTACCAGACCGAGGTCGAGCCGCAGCCCCTGATGAAGGTGGAGGAAGTCCTCGACATCGCCAAGCGGGCCAAGGAAGCAGGCGTCACCCGTGTTTGCATGGGTGCGGCTTGGCGCGGCGCGAAGGACAACGCCGAATTCGACCGCGTGCTCGACATGGTCAAGGAAGTGAACGCCCTGGGCGTGGAAACCTGCTGCACGCTCGGCCTGCTCACCGAAAATCAGGCACAGAAGCTCGATGACGCCGGCCTACACGCTTACAACCACAATCTCGATACCTCCGAGACGTTTTACGGTTCGGTCATCAGTACGCGCAAGTACGCCGACCGTCTCCAGACGCTGGCCAACGTCCGCGAAACTGACGTGACGGTTTGCTCCGGCGGCATCATCGGCATGGGCGAGAAGGTGGACGACCGCCTGGCCATGCTCGTCACGCTCGCCAACTTCCGGCCGCACCCGGAGAGCGTGCCGATCAACGTGCTCAGCCGTGTGGAAGGGACGCCGTTCGCGGAACTTCCCGATGTGCCGTGGACGGACGTCGTGCGCATGATCGCGGTGGCGCGCATCCTGCTGCCGAAATCGGTCGTGCGTTTGAGTGCAGGCCGGTCGAAGATGAGCGACGCCGAGCAGGCGATGTGTTTCATGGCCGGCGCGAACAGCTTCTTCAGCAGCGAGACGGGCCACATGCTGACCAAGGCCGTGCCGTCGCCGGATTACGATGCAGACAAGACGCTGCTGGCGAAGTTGGGCCTGAAGATTCGTCCGCCGTTCAAGGATCAGCCCGAGAAGGCTTCGGCGTGCGAGTCGAAGCCGGCCAGCGGTTCGTGCTGCGGCTCGCATTGAGCACCATCTACGACGTTCGACTTCGCGGTTGCGTCGGTTAGACTCTTGCCCGAATGTCGCTGCGATTCGAGATCTACCGGGAAGGTCGTCGCCTCGAAGGCTTTCAGCCTGTCGCGCCGATGTGCATTGCGCAGGAAAGCATCCCTGTGCCAGGCGAGCTTGCCTTCAAGGACGGCCTGCTCCGCAGCGGCCCGATCGAGCAGGCCACCGGCGCCTCGCTGCTCTGGGATTGTGGCCCGGCCGGCGAGTTCGCGCTGGAAACCACGCGCCTCATGCCGCGCGGCAACAAGTCGATGGTCCTGAACGTCGAGTTGGCTCGCTTCCGCTTGATGAAGCTGCTTCAGAAGGTGGAGGACTGGGGTCTGAGTGACGTGCCGGCCGCGGCTGGGGTGGTCGCGAAGCTGAAGGAACTACAGGAACGCTTCGCCGAGGCGCTCGTCGCCATGCCTGATGGCAGCCCGGCTTCACAGGTGGCGGACGAGGTCATTCGCGCCTCGATTCCGCTCGGGGACGAACTCGCGCTCTTCAACGCCGATCAACTCCTCCAGCGCCGCAAGCAGCAGAACGCGTTCGCACGATTCGTCTTCGGCTGTCGTACGGATTGGACGGCCCGCAATCAGCGTGTCAAAGACCTGATGGCCGACCACTTCGACTACGCGGTGTTGCCGCTGACGTGGAAGCTGCTCCAGCCGAAGGAAGACACCTTCGACACGGCCGCGCTCGACGAATGGGTGGAGTTCCTCACCCGGCGCCGCATCCCGATCATCGCGGGACCGATCATCGACATGTCCGAAGGCGCGCTGCCGGAATGGGTCTACATCTGGGAGAACGACCTTGACGTGCTGCGCGACCTGATGGTCGACTTCGTCCGCAAGATGGTCACGCGCTACCGCCGGGCGGTGAGCGTGTGGAACGTTGTGGGCGGCCTGCACAGTTCGCCGATCGGCGGCATCAGCTTTGAGCAGACGATCGAACTGACGCGGCTGCTCGTCGCGCAGGTGAAGAGTATGCTGCCGCAGGGACGCACGCTGGTGACGATCCGCGATCCGTTCAGCGAGCAGCATTCGCAGAAACATCCCGGCGTGCCGCCCATGCTGTACGCGGACACCATCGCGCAGGCGGGTGTGAGCGTGGACGGCTTCGCGCTCGAATACGAGATGGGCGTGCCGAAGATCGGCTCGTACACGCGCGATCTGTTCCAACTCAGCGTCGCGCTCGACCGGCTCAGTTCGACCGGTAAGCCGGTCTACATCACCGCGATCGGCTGCCCCGGCCGCCACAATCCGGACGGGCAGGATCGTTCGCAGGGCAAACTCGACCCGGCCCGGGCTGGCCGGTGGGGCGAACCGTGGTCGCCGACGTTGCAGGCGAAGTGGTTCGATGCCGTCACGCGAATCGCACTCGGCAAGCCATTCGTGGAAAGCGTCACCTGGGCCAACCTGTCCGACGTCAACGCGACGCTGCCGGCCGGTGGTTTGGTCGACGACATGTTTAAGCCCAAGCCCATCTTCGACACGTTCCAGACGCTGCGTCAGACGTACCAACGCCGCGACGCGCAAAAGTAACAATTACCGAAGGGGGATCGTCGCCAGAGAGCCGCCGCACTTGTGCGGCGTATTGAGACGACCTCGCGCATGCCCGACGCCGACCGTCCCATCCTCGGCCTGCTTCCGATGACCCAAGGCCAGCGGCGGGGCGTACTGATCCTTGCTGCGATCATTGTCGCGCTGCTCGGGTTTCTGCTGCTTCAAGATCGAACCATCGTTCCGGACCCGACACCCGTCGTTGGCTCGCGGGCAAACGAACTCTTGGACGGCATCGACCCCAACACGGCCGACGCCCGAACCATCGGCGCACTGCCCATGCTGGGCGAGAAGCGGGCCAAGTTGATCGTCGCTCGCCGCGACGATTTGCTGCGGTCGGGACGCCCCATCGCCTTCGAGCGGGTGGAAGACCTGCTGGCGATCCGCGGCATTGGCGTCGGAATCATCGAGCAGATCAGACCTTACGTGCGGATCCGCTCCATCCAGTCGACGACGCGTCCGGTGTCGTAGGTCCATCGAGTTTCGCACCTAAACCCGCTTCATTCTTGAACTCCCGGCGTTTCAGGGATACATTCCGCTTCGAGTCATGACGCGGGTGCTTCTTATTTCCCTTCCCATTAGCGTACTCCGGGCCGGCAGCGTCGGCACCGAAGAACGCGGTGCCTGAAGTTCGCCTACCCGGCGAACGGCGTCTGTCGGCCCTGTCCGACCGTTCAATCGGATCGATCGCCTACCCGGCCTTCATCGATTCGCATCCCTGTTTGAGTGTGCAGTGAGCGATGTGCAGTGGGCAGTGTGCCCGTTGCGACTCCATCGTCATCCTGCCCACTGTTCACTGACCACTGCCCACTGACTCCCATGAGCACCATCACCCCCCAACCGTCCATCAAAGTCGGCGAGAGCCGCGCGAAGTACAAAGGCAAGACCGGCGCCCAGATCCTGCACGAGATGCTGATCGGTCCGCACAAGGTCGAGGTCATGTTCGGCTACCCCGGCGGGGCGATCCTGCCGGTCTTCGACCAGCTCTACAAGACGCCCGCCAAGTTCATCCTCAACCGCCACGAGCAGGCCTGCGGCCACTGCGCCGACGGCTACGCCCGCGTCAGCGGCAAGACCGGCGTGGCGATCGTCACCTCCGGTCCGGCCGCCACGAACACCGTCACGCCGCTCGCGACGGCGCTCATGGACTCCATTCCGATCATTGTCTTCTCCGGCCAGGTCGCGACGAAGATGATCGGCAACGACGCTTTCCAGGAAGCCGACGTCACCGGCATCACCCGCCCCTGCACGAAGTGGAACTACCTCGTGAAGGACGTCCGTGAGATCCCGCGCGTCGTCAACGAAGCGTTCCTCGTCGCCAACTCGGGCCGACCGGGTCCCGTGCTGATCGACCTGCCGAAGGACATCACCTCGATGGCCTGTCCGGAAGAAGTCGACGACACGCCGCGCGAGCACATCCTCAAGCGCCGCAAGCTGAGCCTGACCGGCGGCACTGCCAAGCAGATCGAAGCCGCCGCGGAGCTGATCAACCGCGCCGAGAAGCCGATCCTCTACGTCGGCGGCGGCGCGATCCTGTCCGGTGCCAGCGACGCCGTCCGCAAGGTGGCCGCCAAGGGCAACATCCCGGTCACCACCACGCTGCTCGGCATGGGCAGCTTCGACGAGACCGACCCGCTCGCCCTGCACATGCTCGGCATGCACGGCAGCGCGTACGCGAACTACGCCATCCAGGAATGCGACTGCCTCGTGAGCGTCGGCGCCCGCTTCGACGACCGCGTCACCGGCAACGTCGCCAGCTTCGCACCGCACGCGAAGATCATTCACATCGACATCGATCCCAGCAGCATCGGCAAGACGGTCGACGTCGACGTGCCGGTTGTGGGCGACGCCCGCGTCAGCCTCGAGGCGCTGCTCCCGCACATCGAGAGCCGGCCCCGCAAGGCGTGGCACGAGCAGATCGGAGGCTGGAAGAAGAAGTACCCGTTCAAGTATTTCGATGACAGCCCGCGCGCAAGCCGCAGTATGTCATCGAAGAGATGTACCGCCAGACCAAGGGCGAGGCGATCATCACCACCGGCGTCGGTCAGCACCAGATGTGGGCGGCGCAGTTCTACCGTTGGAAGTTCCCGCGTCAGTTCCTGACCTCGGGCGGCTTGGGCACGATGGGTTACGGCCTGCCGTCGGCGATGGGCGCCGCGCTCGGCGCACCGGGCAAGACCGTCATCGACATCGACGGCGACGGCTCGTACCTCATGACCTGCTACGAGCTGGCGACGATTCGCGACTACAACATCAACTGCAAGGTCGCGATCATCAACAACGACTTCCAAGGCATGATCAAGCAGTGGCAGGACCTGTTCTACGACAAGCGCTACAGCCAGTCGAAGATGCACAACCCGAACTTCGCCGCGATGGCCGAGGCGTTCGGCATCAAGGGCATCCGCTGCGAGCGCAAGCAGGATGTGGCGAAGGCGGTCGACCAAATGCTCAGCCACGACGGCCCGGTGGTGGTCGACTTCTGCGTCGAGCCTGACGAACACGTCTACCCGATGGTGCCGGCCGGCAAAGGCCTGCACGAACAGGTGCTCGGCACGGTCGGCCTGGACAGCTCGCCGGCCCGCAAGGCCAGCCCCGACAAGCTGACCGACGACGGCCCGGGCATGGCGTGAGCGAACGCGATGCGATGAACGAACGAGGCGTGGATGGTAGATGGTGAGTGGTGGATGGTGTCAGACGGGACGTCTGCGTCAGCCATCATCCACGATCCACCGTCCACGCTTTCTTTGGCGCGTTCGCTCGACTTCGCGCCGCCAACAACCGATAAGCACCACAGAGGTCGAACTCCATGGGTCTTCTGCGCTTTTTGCTCGCCCTGTCGGTCGTCGTCGTCCACGCGGGCGGGGGCCAGAAGCTGTTCGGGAAGATCGACTTCGTCGGCGGCAATGCGGCCGTGCAGTCGTTCTATGTCATCAGCGGCTTTTACATGGCGCTGGTGCTGAACGAGAAGTACCCGAAAGGCGCGGCCGGCTATCGCACATTCGTGACCAGCCGATTCATCCGCCTTTACCCAGCAATCTGGTTCGTGCTACTGGCGACCGTTGGCCTGGCGATCGTGGGCGTCATCAAACACCCGGCCCTGCACCGTTGGGAACTCTACGCGGCCGGGCTGTCGCTGCCGGCGAAGGCGCTGTTCGCTGTCTCACAGTTCACGCTGGTGGGGCAGGACGCCGTCTGGTTCCTGGGCTACGTGCCCGAGACGCTGGACGTGTACTTCGCCAGGACGTTCCAAGGGACGCCTCACCCGGCAATGGAGTTCCTGTTCGTGCCGCAGGCGTGGACGCTGGGTGTGGAGATGCTGTTCTACCTGCTCGCGCCGTTCATCGTGCGTTCGCTGCCGCGCATTGGCGTGATGTTCGTGCTGAGTTGGGGACTACGTCTGACGCTCGTGAAGCTGGGCTTTCGCGACGACCCGTGGAACTACCGCTTCTTCCCAAACGAACTCGGCATCTTCCTCATGGGCTCGGCCGGCTATCACGCGTACGCCTACTTTCGCCGGGCGAAGATCGACACGACGGGGATTGCGCAGGTCGCGCTGGGCGTGGTGCTGCTGCTGAGCGTGTTCCTGATGAAGCTGCCGATCCCCGCCCGCGGCCTGCTAATGGTCGTAGCGACGGCCGCCGCGGTGCCGTTCATCTTTCAACTCACCAAGCGCAACGCGATCGACCGGTGGATCGGCGAACTGAGCTACCCGATCTACATCACGCACGTCACCGTGAAGCTGGTGATGCAGACGCATAACTGGTTCATCAATCCGACAATCCCGCTGGAGCCGGAGACGGGCTTCGGCTCGCCCTATCCGACGGCGTTGATTGCGTTCACGTTGCTTGCGTCGATCGCGGTGATGTTCTGCATCGAAACGCCCGTCGAGCATTTCCGCCAGCGACTGGTGACCCGACGTACCGCTTCGCCCACTCCCTGAGCCAGCGTCGTCTTGTCCGGCGGTGCCTTTGTCATCGTGATGTAGCATGATCGTATATCACTTGGATTTGGCAATCCAAGGAGTTATTGCGTGCGCTGTCGATGAGAATTCTCGTCTCCTTGTTCTAGAATTGTCTTGACTGGGCTGCCGTGTTTCGTGCATGATTGGGTGATCGCTGGGCACGTCGTGGGTCACGCATCCGCAGCAGGGAACCGCACAGGAGAGAGAAATGCCATTCACATCAGTGTTTCGTTCTGCCGTCTTGGTGACGCTCGGGACGCTCGGTCTTTCGCAAGCAGCCAATGCCGCAATATTCACGGATGACTTCGACGCCGATCACACGTCGTCCTGGACAGTCAACAACAACAACAACGGCACCAACTCTGCTGCGTTCTTCTACGACTACAACGTGATGGGTATTCCGTCCGCGCCGCACTCCAGCGGCGGTAGCACGCGCGGGCTCAAGATTCAGGCGAATACCAGCGGCACCGGTCCCGCGTCGGGCGCGCTGCCGGGCATCAGCGTCTCGCCGACGGGCATGAACTTCTACGGCGACATCACGCTCCGCTTCGACTGGTGGCATAACTGGATCGGCGGAACGACCGGCGGCATCGGCAACACGTCGGGTGGCTCGGGCTCCACTCAGCTCTCGACCTTCGGCGTCCTCACCAGCGGTACCTCCGCCAACTACGCGGGTGCTGCGGACGGCGTCTTCTTCGCCGCGGATGGCGATGGCGCGTCAGCTCAG
This sequence comes from Tepidisphaeraceae bacterium, assembly GCA_047600945.1. Taxonomy (GTDB): domain Bacteria; phylum Planctomycetota; class Phycisphaerae; order Tepidisphaerales; family Tepidisphaeraceae; genus JASGKC01. The sequence goes on from JASGKC010000001.1 coordinate 2,939,726, forward strand.
GACTATCGAACCTACTCGTCCGAAAAGCAGTCCGGTTATGCAGTCGGCGATGCCCACAACACGTACGCCGCCGGCAGTCAGAACAACACTAACAGTCTTTACACCACGCTCTTCCCCGCCGGCGCAACAGTTCCTACTGCCCAGAACACGGCCTACCCAGGCACGCAGTTCGGCACTTCGGTTGCCGGCACCGCCGGGTTCCGCTGGCATGACGTGATCATTCAGAAGGTCGGCAGCACGGTTACATGGACGATCGATGGCACGCTCATCGCGACCGTCGACACCAGCGCGTTCACCGTCGGCACGAAGGGTTACAATATCCTTTTCGGCATGGCCGATACCAGTTACGGTGCCGGTACGCCGGCCGCGACGTTCCAGGCGGTCGACTTCACGCTGATCGACAATGTGACCGTTCTGCCGGAGCCTGCCGCTGTCGGTTTGCTCGGCGCGCTCGGCACGCTTGCCCTCCGTCGCCGTAAGTGACGGGTGCTTTTCAGTAAATCAAACCCAGCACCGCCGAATCCGATTCGGCGGTGTTCTCGTTTTCCGCTCTTACAACAGATACCGCACGCGGCTCACGCACCACTGCACGAATCGGTCCCAGTGCGGCCGCTCGCGCCATTCGCCGGGGTCGATGCGGCGACTGAAGCGGATGTCGTGCGCCATCAGCTGATCGACCTGCTTCGTGAAAGTGTCGTTGTCGATCAGCGACGACAACTCCAGGTTGAACTCGATGCTGCGGTAATCGAGATTGGTCGATCCGACCACGCTCACCCGGCCGTCGATCGTCATCGTCTTGGCGTGCAGGACAGCGCCTTGCCGTTCGTACACTTCGACGCCGGCTTCCATCAGCGTTTCGTAGAACGAACGGGCGGCAATTGTCATTACATGCAGATCGCTCCGCGCGGCGAAGATGAGCTGCACCTTGCAGCCGCGCTTCGCCGCGGTACAAAGCAGGCCGATCAGTTCGTCATCGGGCGCGAAGTACGCCATGATCATTCGCACGCTTTTGCGGGCGTGGCGCAGCAGCGAGTAGACGACCGGCCGCACTGGCGAAATCAGCGTCGGCACGCTGGCCATGACGGCGTACTCGCCCGCGAGAACCGATGGCACCGAGAGGCGTGAGGCGCGCCGAGTTTGCGTCGTCGGCAGGCGCCTTTGCTTACCGATGCGCTTGCCCTTTGGGTCGCACACTTCAACGAGGTTGTGTGTGAACAATGCTCGAGAGATCCGCCCACCGGCGACGACGTAGCTCCATGTCCTTGCGAACGACTTTTGCAGCGCTCGCGCGCTGGGACCGACCAGGCTGATGGCGGTATCGCGCATCAGGAACTCGGTCTTAGCTTCTTTGCCGGCGACCCATTCGCCGCCGTACTCATCGCCGATGTTCAGCCCGCCCATCCAAGCCATGTCGTTGTCGATCACGCACAGCTTGCGATGATCGCGGTTCATCGGCCGCCAGCTGTACTTGCACTCCCAAGGCCGGATCGGATGGAACTCTGCCAGCTTCACGCCGGCCCGACGCATCTGCTTGAACATCCAGCGGCCCTTGTGGTCGGAGCCGAAGCTGTCATAGATCACGTAGACGCGCACGCCTTGCTTAGCCTTTTCGCAGAGCAACTCGACGAACTTTTTGCCCGTTGCGTCGTCTCGCCAGATGTAGACTTCGAGACAGACGCGTGCGCGGGCAAGTCGGATCGCCTCGTACGCCGCGAGCAGGCCTTCGCCATCTTTATAGAGTTGAACGAACGTGCCGTCCTTCAGGCGGACGGGCGGCGGCGTGTGCCAGCCGTCGTCTTGGGTGCCGGGGGCGGTATTGAGGCCGTACTTCGCGTCCTCGGTCGGGCTCTCTGCCGCGCGATGCGGGCCGCGCAGGTCCGGGACGTGAGAACCGATGTCGGGGACACTCATTCACATCGATCATAGCAGTCGCGCAGGCAAACCGATGTCCTGAGGCAGCCATCGGGACGACCCCTGCCAAGGCGAGTTCGCTTGAAATCCGCGGCTGCCACGATTCCGGTGCGAGGTCCTTTCCGGTCCGGAAAAACCGCGTTTTCGATGCGGCACCGGACGCTCGACCTACCGCCCATAATCTGCCGTGCCCCTTGACATGCACATCGACCATCGCCAATGTTCCCGCGTTTCGGCAGGCGGGTTGCAGGCCAATCCGGGCGGCCGATCGCGGCGGAGTTTGCTCAAGAAGGGGCGTTGCCGCGTCGAAAAGTGCCTCCAGACAGCTATTTGCGGTCGTTCAACCGTCAGGACTTGACCGATCGTACTACAGTTAAGGTGCTCGAGTCGGTGTCGGACTCGTCACACGTGAAAGGCGTCGAAGCCCGCAATGGCCAAACGTACCGGCAAGAACCTCGTCATCGTCGAATCGCCCGCCAAGGCCAAGACGATCAACAAATACCTCGGCGACGACTACGTCGTGAAGGCGTCGATGGGTCACGTCCGTGACCTGCCGCGCTCCGGCATGGGCGTCGACCTCGAGACGTTCACACCCGAGTACGTCCTCATTACCGAGCGTGGCAAGGAAAAGGTCGTCAGCGAACTCAAGAAGCTGGCCAAGGACGCTCCCGAAATCTACCTGGCAACCGACTTGGACCGCGAGGGCGAGGCCATCGCGTGGCACCTTAAAGAAGCCCTCAAGCTGCCGGACGACCGCGTCCAGCGCGTGATGTTCAACGCCATCACGAAGGAAGAGATCAAGAAGGCGTTCGACAAACCGACCAAGCTCGACATGGACCGCGTCAACGCCCAGCAGGCGCGGCGAGTGCTCGACCGCATCGTGGGCTTCGAGATCAGCCCCGTGCTGTGGCGGAAGGTCGCCCGAGGCCTGAGCGCCGGCCGCGTGCAGAGCGTGGCGGTGCGCCTTGTCGTCGAGCGCGAACGCGAGATCGAAGCATTCGTGCCGGATGAATACTGGACGATTGGCGCGATCTTCGGCGCGACGAATGACCCGAAGCTGGCCGAGGCATGGAACAAGTTCATCAGCACCGAGGTGAAGAACGCCAAAGGCGACCTCGCGCCGCCCAACCAGAAACAGCAGCAGAAGTGGCTGGGCGAGCACGGCCTGTTCGAGGCCGAGTTGATCGAGGCAGGCGGTAAGAAGGTCGACAGCCTCGACGCCAAGACCGCCCGCTCCATCGCGGAAGCGGTCGGCTTTGTCGTCACCAAAGAGAACGTCGTCGAAGACCCCGAAGCCAAGGGACCGGCTCAGCGGCGCGTGAACCTGGTCGGTGCGCTGAAGAACGCGCCGGCGCTCGCGATCAATAGCATCGAGCAGAAGCGCACGACCTCGCGCCCGCCGCCGCCTTTCATCACCAGCACGCTTCAGCAAGCTGCTTCGTCGCGGCTCGGCTTCGGTGCCCAGCGGACGATGCGCGCCGCGCAAGGCCTCTACGAAGCTGGCCACATTACTTACATGCGTACCGACAGCACGCACCTGTCGGGCGATGCGCTCACAATGGCGCGCGGCTTCATCAAGTCAGAGTTCGGCGACAAGTACCTGCCCGAAAAGCCCAACTTCTTCACCAGCAGCAACAAGAGCGCGCAGGAAGCCCACGAAGCGATCCGGCCCACGAACCTCAATACGCTGCCGAAGAAGTTCCACAGCGAGAAGTCGGACGAAGTCCGCCTGTACGAACTGATCTACAACCGCTTCGTCGCCTGCCAGATGACGCCGGCGGTGTGGGACCAGACGACGGTGCTCATTTCCGCGCAGACGAAGGTCGGCGAGTGCGTCTTCAAGGCGTCGGGCCGCAAGCTGGTGTTCGACGGCTTCATGCGCGTGGCCGGCGTGAGCAGCGACGACCAGCTGTTGCCGGAACTCGCCGAGAAGCAGCCGGTGTATGCCGTGGACGTCAAGCCCACGCAGCACTTCACCGCACCGCCGCCGCGTTACACGGAAGCGAGCCTCATCAAGGACCTCGAATCCAAAGGCATCGGCCGCCCGAGTACGTACGCGTCGATCGTGCAGACGATCCAGGACCGACAGTACGTCGTGCAGATCGATCGACGCTTCCACGCGTCGCTGCTCGGCAAGGTCGTTACCGACAAGCTCATCCAGGCCTTCCCGAAGATCCTCGACGTCACGTTCACCGCGAACATGGAGAGCGAACTCGACAAGGTCGAGGAATCGCACACCGACTGGATCAAGTTGCTCAAGGACTTCTACGGCCCGTTCCACGACAGCGTGGGCAAGTCGATGGAAATCCTCGAACACGCGGGCGGCAGCCCGAGCCCCTACACCTGCGACAAGTGCGGGAAGAAGATGCTGTACCGCATCAGCGCCAACGGCTTCTTTCTCGCGTGCGAAGATCGAGAGTGCGGCAACACCAAGCCGGTGGACGTGCACGGCAAGCCCGTCGTGCGCGAGGTGAGCCCGTATACCTGCCCGAAGTGCGGCCGAGAGATGATCAAGCGGAAGGGCCGGTTCGGCGAATTTCTGTCCTGTAGCGGCTACTCGGTCAAGAACGAGAAGGGCGAGCCGAGTTGCAGCATGATCATCAACCTCGACAAGCGAGGGAAACCCGAGGTCAAGGCCAAGCCGATCCAGACGACGGTTCTGTGCGACAAGTGCAAGAACCCCATGCTTCTGAGAGGCAGCAAGCGCGGCCCCTTCCTCGGCTGTAGCACCTTCCCGAAGTGTCGCGGCACGAAGTGGTACGCGAAACTGAACCCGGAAGAAAAGGCATCGGTTGACGCGCTGCTGCCGCAACTCAACCAGAACGTCGCCGAGGCGAAGGAACTTGCGGCGAAGGTTGCGGCACAGTTGCAGCCAACGGACGTCGAGCCGATGCCGATCGAAGGCGCGGAAGTGCCGGATAGCGATGCGGCGTGAGCATTCAGTATCGCAACACTGAACGCCCACGGATGGCTATCCGTGGGCGTTTTCAATTCACGACGGCGCTTTGCATTTGCGCGTGGACCCCTACACTCCAATCGCGTGTCAACGCACCGCGACATCCTCTTCCTCGGCTCCGGCACGAGCGCCGGCATTCCGATGATCGGGTGCCACTGCCCCGTGTGCACCAGTGCCGACCCACGCGACCGCCGCACGCGGGCCAGCGTTGTTGTCGGTTACAGCGACACGCGCGTGTTGGTCGATACGACGCCGGAACTGCGCCTTCAGTGTGTTGCGAACAACGTCAACCGGATCGATGCTGTCGTGTTCACGCACGGGCACGCGGATCACATCATGGGCCTGGACGACTGTCGGCGGTTCAACGCGATCAACGGGCGCGAATTGGACGCGTGGATGGACGAATCGACGCACGCGACGCTCCAATGCGTGTTCGGCTACGCCCTGCGCGAGCCGACCGAGCAGGGCGTCTTCCGCCCGCACCTGCGGTCGCGAATCATCAATGGGCCGTTCGAGATCGGTGGCGAAACATGGACGCCCATTCCGCTCTGGCACGGCAGGCAGCGCATCCTCGGCTACCGCGTTGGCCGGCTCGCGTACTGCACCGACGCCAGCGGCATCCCGGACGAATCCTGGCCGCTGCTGGAAGACCTCGACGTGCTCGTGCTCGACGCGCTCCAGCCCAAGAAGCACCCAACGCATTTCACGATCGCCCAGGCGCTCGAAGTCGTCGCCCGCGTGAAGCCCGGCCGAACGTACTTCACGCACATGTCGCACGGCGTGATGCACGAAACCATCCAGCGGGAGCTTCCGAAGAACGTCTTCCTCGCGTACGACGGACTGCGCGTGGAGATCGAACCCGCGGGATCAAACTCCTGAAGCGATGCGAGTGGTCGTGACCCTTCCTTGAACTCTGAATGCGTCCTGAACTGACTCAAGCCCTCGACCGATTGAAACGCTCCGACGTCGTCGCGATCCCCACGGAAACCGTCTACGGCCTGGCCGCAGACGCGCGCGATGAATCAGCGGTCGCGCGAGTCTTCGCGTTCAAGGGCCGGCCGTCGAACAACCCGCTGATCGTGCACGTTTCATCCATTGACGTTGCGCGACGGTTTGTCGAATGGGACGATCGCGCGACGGCGCTATTCGATCGCTTCGCGCCGGGTCCGCTGTCCATCGTCATGCCTCACCGCGCCGGCATCGCCGACGCGGTGCGCGCCGGGCGCGGAACCGTTGCCATTCGCATTCCGAACCATCCCCTCACGCTGGACCTGCTCCGCGCCTTCGACGGCCCGCTTGCCGCGCCGAGCGCGAATCAGTCGAACCATGTCTCCCCGACGACCCCGGAGCACGTCCGCACGGAGTTCGGAGATGCCGTCTTCGTCCTTGATGGCGGGCCGTGCCGCGTCGGCATTGAAAGCACCGTGCTCGATCTGACGTTAGCTCGCCCGGCGATTCTTCGTCCCGGCGATGTGACACTCGCGCAGATCGAATCCGTCATCGGCCCCGTTGACGTCTTCACCGGCCATGTCGATCTGTCGCGAGATGCGGCGTCATCCCCCGGGCAGTCGAGTAAGCATTATGCGCCTCGTGCCCAAGCCGTCCGCTTCAATGCAGGCGATGACGCCACGCTTCGTTGCCTGATCCGCACCGGCCGATGCGCCGCCGTCCTGCTTCGCTCGCGACGGCTCGACCTCGTCGCTACGCAGGTGCTGGGCGATGATCCATCCCTCGCGGCAGCCCGGTTTTACGCGGCGTTGCGCGCTGTCGATTCCATTCTCCCCGACCTCATCGCCGTCGAACTCCCGCCCGACGAGCCGGCGTGGTTAGCGCTGCGCGACCGCATTCTTCGCGCGACGACAACCGGGAAAGAATAAGTTGCGTCGAACGCGCCAACGCGGTACTTTGCGGCGTTCGATTTTGCCGGCGATGCCTTCGCGCCCCGGCGGTAAAGGTATTTGATACATGCAGCAGCATCTCCCTGACAGTCGCGACGATCTTCCCGAATCCACACAAGACGATGTCCTGGTTTCCCAGGAAACAGCCGAGCGTCCGCACAAGGCGACGCCCGAGCAGATGGACGCCGTCCACAAGCAGGCCGAAAAGCTGATCGAAACGCTCCGCCATGTCCCGGAGGGCGATCTTGTCGGCAACATCCTCGCGACGTCGCTCAAACTTCTGCGCGACAACACCAACCGCGGCGACGTGAAGCTGATCGACAAGGCCGTCGCTGAACTGCGTTACGCACTGAAGATCTTCGCGCCGTACCGCGAGACGAAGAAGGTGGCCGTGTTCGGCAGCGCGCGCACGCACGTCGACAAGCACGACTACATCGCAGCCGTTGAATTCGGCAAGAAGATGGCCGAGGCCGGCTGGATGGTCACGACCGGCGCCGGCGGCGGCATCATGGCCGCCGCCCACGGCGGCGCGGGCCGCGAGCCATCCTTCGGCCTCGCGATCCGACTTCCCTTCGAGCAGAAGACCAACGAGTACATCCACAACGACAAAAAACTCGTCCACTTCAAGTACTTCTTCACCCGCAAGCTGATGTTCGTGCGCAGCAGCCACGCCATCGCGCTCTTCCCGGGTGGCTTTGGCACAATGGACGAAGGCTTCGAAGTACTGACGCTCATCCAGACCGGCAAGGCCGTGCCCATGCCGATCGTGCTCGTCGATAAGAAGGGCGGCGCCTTCTGGACCGAGTGGCAGAAGTACGTCGAGAACCAGTTGCTGGCCCGCGGCATGATCAGCGAGCAGGACTTCAACCTGTACAAGGTCACCGACGACGTGAACGAAGCGATCGCCGAGGTGCAGAACTTCTATCGCAACTACCACTCGATCCGGTACGTGAAGAATCAACTGGTGATTCGTCTTCAACGTGCCCCCAACGAGCAGCAACTCCAGTACCTGCGCGACCACTTCAGCGACATCAAGGTGAGCGGCGACTTCGCCGTCCACAACGCGCTCAAGGCCGAGGCCGATGAGGTGGAGATCGCGGATCTGCCACGCCTGTCGTTCGACTTCAATCGACGCGATCACGGCAAGTTCCGGGCGCTGATCGATTACCTCAACACGTTTTGATCGCGTCACAGGCGAATGGCGATGCGTTCGACCGTCGGCTCGCGGAGCCGGCGAGTGGCGGCGTCGGGCGCGGTGGTGTCCGGGCTTTGGCTCAGATCGTTTACCAGCCGTTTCGTCTCAAACGACAGCACGCCGTCGGCGAACGTCGCCACCACGTACGCGTGGGGCCAGAACGCGATTGACGGGAGCGACACGATCGTCAGGTTGCGGGTGCGCCAGACGTCGCCCAGATGGTTGTGACCGACGACCAGCACGACCGGCGCGCCGTACGCCAGCAGCCGGTCCATGAGAGCGCGGCTGTCCCGCAGCACCATCATCGGATGCTCGGCCGTTCGGACGGTCTCGGCCGGCGGGTGATGGGCGAAGACGAGCATCGGCCGACCCGCAGCCGTCGCGATCGCGCGATCGATGGCCGCGACCGCGTCGGCGGTCAGTTCGCCGTGCCAGTGCCACGGGTTCAGCTTTTCGATCGCGGTGTTGAGAAAGACCTGCACGAACGGCCCGGCGTCGTGCACCTCGTTCACGCGAGCGCCGGGCACGCCCCCGCGGAAGTCGTCGAGCGTCGCACGCACCAGGTCATGGTTGCCCGGGATCACGCGCATGCGATCCGCAAGCGGCGCGAACAACTCGCGAGCCGCGGCGAACTCCCCGGGCGTACCTCGGTTCACCAAATCGCCGACGACAATGACCTCATCTGCGTTCTCCGCAACGAGCGTCGGCAGGTACGCTCGCACGAAGTCGGGCACGTATTCGTAGTGTTGGCCCGGAAACTGCGTCTCGGGCAGGCCGATGTGCAGATCGGCCATCAGAAGCATCTTCATGTCGTCCTTCGGTTGTGACCGATCAGAAGTATGCAGATCGATGTCGCTTCGACCAACCATCCTCGTGCTTCTGTGTCTGCTCGCGTGCGCTGTCGGATGCAGCACAGGCTCGAAGGGCACGGGCGAAGGTGTCGTGCTGTTCATCCACGGTGCGGGCGGCGACGGCGGGTGGTACTCGGGCATCGAGCAGGGGCTGCGCGACGCGGGCGAGAAGCGGACGATCCGCAGCGTGCACTGGGGCATGCCCGGGCCGATGTTCGTGATGAACTTCAACGACCGCGGCGTGCACGAGCGTGCGGAGCGCACGCTGGCCGAGGTGATCGCGCGGGCGAAGACGGCGCCGATCGACCTCGTCGCTCACAGCGCGGGCTGCGGCGCGACGCTGGGCGCGCTGGCGCAATTGCCGCCGGATGTGCACGTGCGACACATCGTGCTGCTCAGTCCGTCGGTGTCGCCGACGTACGATTTGAAACGCGCACTCGTTCATGTCGAGTCGATCGACGTCTTCACCAGCACGAACGACACGACGTTTCTCAAGTGGCGCTGTAGCACGTTCGGCACGTACGACGGGGTGAAGACGGTGGCGGCCGGCAACTGCGGGTTTGATGTGTCGACGCTGTCGCCCGCGGAGCAGGCGAAGGTTCATCAGCACGCCTGGACCGAGGCCGACAAGGATCTCGGCAACGACGGCGGTCATTTCGGGCCGACCGCCCGGAAGTTCGTCGCCGCGCGAGTGAGCCCAGTCGTCAGCGGCGGCGCTTCGCCCACGCCATGACGCGCGGCGCGTCCGGCGTCACGGGCCCGCCCGCGTGATCGCCATACGCATTGATCCATTCGAGGCCATTCCGCTCCAGCAGCAGTTGCAATTCGCGCGGGTAGAACCACGTGTTCTCGAACTCCACGCGTTTGCGTCGAGGCGTGCCGTCGTCGTCGTGCCACGCGTAATCGAACCGCGTGTGCCGAACCTGCGGCCGCGTTGGGTCGCGCCAGAGCGTGACGACGCGTTGCACCGTGCGCCCGAGTTCGTGCGAGAAGAAGACCATCGGCGCGACGTCTTCCTCGCGCTCCTCGTTTACGCGGGCCGAATCGGGGTTGAAGACGTCGATGCACAGTGTCCCGCCCGGCTTCAGGTGCCGATGGATTCGCTGCAGCACGCGGTCCTGCTCGGCGAGCGCGGTGAAGACGATGAACGTGTTGAACAGCATGCAGGCGTGATCGAAGCGCTGGCCGGGCAGGGAGAGGTTGAGCAGGTTCTGGCGGACGAGGCGAAGCGAGTCGTCGGTCAGGCCGATCGAGTCGCGCTTCTGCTTCGCGATGTTGAGCATGTCGGCATCGACATCCACGCCCACGACGCGATGGCCGGCCTGCGCGATCGGCAGCGCATCCCGCGCCGTGCCGCACGCGAGCGATAGCACCCGCTGCGATCGCTTCGGCAGCTTCGACAAGTAGAAACCGACGTCGTGTTGCAGCGTGTCGAGGTCGGCGTATTCGTCGTCGTAGAAGCTCGGGATCGCTCGATACGTGCGGTTCGCGCGGCGTGCCATGTCGCCGTTGTACCGCGACGCGGCCGCTCACTCACGCGACGGTCGGCTTCCATTCCATCTGCACGTCGGGCTCGCGTTCTTCGTTCGACGCGCCGTCGGTTTCGCGGAGATCGGCCAAACCGTGTTTGCGGTAGAACTCGCGGGCCGGCGTGTTGCGAGCGAAGGCCCACAGCGTGAAGCCGCGCGGCATCCGCTTCTTCGCGAAGTTCAGCAGCACCGTTCCGACGCCGCGTCGCTGGTGCGTGGGCGACACGTACAGGTGGTTCAGCTCCGTTCCCTTGAACGCCAGGTAGCCGATGACCTTGCCCCGCAGTTCAGCCACGAACACGCTCTGCTCGCGGAGCAGCACTCGGGCGACGTAGTGGCGAATCTCCAGAGCCGAGTGCACGCGGCGCAGCCAGGGCATCGCCTGCTTGCGGCTGGACCATTGGATCGTCGCGATGGCGTCGGCGTCGTGAAAGTCGGCCGGCCTGATGGTGGGCTCGACGTTCACTTCGTGATTCCCTGCTCATCGAGCCATGCCCGCGTGGCCGGCTCGTCGCTGGTCACGACGAATACCTCCTGCACCGTGCCCGTGCCGGTGAACAGGCACTTCAACCCGCTGGGCGTCGCGTATTGCACCTTGAAGCCGGGCGGCGTCTTCCCGCGCCGGCGATTGATCCGGCCCGGCACGATGCGCGTCACGTGCGGACACTCCTCCACGATGCGATCGAGCAGCGCATCCAGGCCGCCCACGCGGGAGTGTTCTCGCTTGACCTTGCCGAACTTCATGGACGAATCGTAGGGGCGATGCCACTCACGCTCCAAGCCGCCAGTATCGAAATTGAATGCTTCGTGCCTTGGCGTCTTGGCGGCTCTGCCCGCTAAACTGCTCGCCGGATGCCCGACGACCTGAACCCACCGCCGCAAGGATTGCTCCGCAAGCTCACGGACATGGCCGCCCGCTTCGACGAGATCCAGCGGCTGCTGTCCGACGAAACCGTCCTGTCCGATCACGTGAAAGTCGGCGCGCTCTCGCGCGAGTCCGGGCAGCTCGTGAGCGTCGTGTCGCGGTTCCGCTCCTATCAGGCCGCGATCAAGAACGTGAACGAGCTTCGTGCGCTGCACGACGACCCCGACATGGGCGAGATCGCCCGGGCCGAGCTGCCCGACGCGATCGGCAAGGCGAACGCCCTCGCCGAGGCGATCAAGAGCGACTTCGTGGCCGCGGAAGACAACCGCGTCGACAGCTTTTTCCTCGAAATCCGCGCCGGCACGGGCGGCGAGGAGGCCGCGCTGTTCGCGCGCGACCTGTTCGAAATGTATCGTCGGTATTGCGACAGTCACGGCTGGAGTTTCGTGCCGAGCGACTACAGCGTGAGCGAGCGCGGCGGGTTCAAGGAAGTGATCGTCAACATCAAGGGCGACGGCGCCTACCGCCACCTGCAATACGAATCGGGTGGCCATCGCGTGCAGCGTGTGCCGGAGACCGAAGCGCAGGGTCGCATCCACACGAGTGCGGCCACCGTCGCGGTGCTGCCGGAACTGGCGGACGTGAAGATCGACATCAATCCGAAGGACATCGAAGAGTTCGGCTGCCGCGGCGGCGGGCCGGGCGGGCAGAACGTGAACAAGGTCGAAACCGGCTGGTTCATCAGCCACAAGCCGTCCGGCCTGCAGTTCAAGATGACCGAACACAAGTCGCAGGCGCAGAACAAAGAACGTGCCTGGGCGTTGCTCCGCGCCACGCTCTACGAACGCGAACGTGCCAAGCAGCACGCGCAAGTGACCGGCGCTCGCAAAGCCATGATGGGCAGCGGCGACCGCTCCGAACGCATCCGCACCTACAACTTCCCGCAGAACCGCTGCACCGATCACCGATTGGGCGGCGAGGAGTCGAGCGCGAAGAACTTCAACTTGGAAGCGGTGATCGCGGGGCAGATGGAGGAGTTGATCGACGCCTTGATCGAACTCGACACGCGGGCGCGGTTGGAGGCGCTGTGATTGGCTACGCGCTAGCGATCGCGTGGGGTCTTTCTCTGTTCGTCGGGATGATCGTCCGAGGCGTTCCAACCCCTCCCGGGCGGCCAGACGGGTTGGACTATGTACTGATTGCCTGCACGCCGGTTGTGTTGGCTATCGTTGCGGTTTTCACGCGCCGCTACATCGTTGTGTGGAGTGTGGTCGGGCTGACTGTCGGTGGCGCATGGTTCGCGTGGATTGACAATACCCGGCTCTTTCTCTGGATCTCGTATCACGGATGGTCGGAGGACATTCGCTGGTGGGCGATCGTGCTGAGTTGGTTGGTCATCGGAGGTCGTGGCTTGCCTGGGGTTGTGTGGTGCATACAGGCCTACCGTCGCGCGAACGCCAAAGGCATTTGTTGCCATTGCGGCTACGACCTCCGCGCCAGCAAGGACCGCTGCCCGGAGTGCGGGACGCCGATCGAACCGCATTCTGATGCGAATTGATTCGTGGCACGGGCGTCCCCGCCCGTGGACCGGCGAAGCCGGCGTCGAGCGACAGCTCGATTCAACAAAGGGCGAGCATCGAGCGACTTCCAGTTGCGGGTCGCTTGATGCTTTTCTTCTACTGAATGCGGCTGCGCCGCATGCTCGCTGCGCGAGTCCGTGGGCTGGAAGCCCATGTCACGAATTCGCCGCAGGGTGCGACCTTGTACCCCCGGTGTTCATCGCTTTTGCGAGGCGCTCCGGACCTGCGCGGGAACTGCGGGCACAGACAAGCCGGCGAACACGGGGCTGGAAGAAGAGGACAAGGAGTCGGGGGACTCCAGAACCAGATGGAGGTCCGGCCGAGTACGTTCCTCTCGGCCTCGAGGCGTCAAACCCTTCGGAGGCGATCAACGAACACGGCCGTCGTGCGGCTTTGGCGGCTTCCGGCCGGCACTCGGCGGCTTCTGGCGGGTACTCGGCGGCGTCCCGGACGCGAATGGTGGCGTCCAGGAGAGGCAGATCTCAGGTCGCCGGAAACCGGCGGCGCCATTTGCTCGCTCGCGGGCTCAGTTGAAAGGCGTCTCGACCACACTCGCCGGGCGCAGTGCGCCTTCGGCCGACACGCGCAGCGTCGTGCCGATCTCGAAGTTCGGCTTCTTCACCAGCGCCAGGCACAGCGCCGCATTCGACAGGATCGGCGAGACCGTACTGCTGGTGACGATGCCCACCTGCGTGCCGGCGGTGTCGAAGACTTCGGCGCCGGCGGTCGGGAGTTCTTCGCCGAGCATCTTCAGTCCGACAATCTTCCGCGGCACCTGCTTGCGGGCGTGCAGACGCGCGACGATCTCCTGGCCGAGGTAGCAGCCCTTGTTGAAATCGACGGCGCGATCGAGTTGGCCCGTCTCGACCGGCAGCACGCCGCGACTGGCGGGGGCGTCTTCGGCATCGGCGTCCTTCTTCTTGCCCGGCAGGCTGGGCTCGGCGGGTTCGTAGTCGATGCCCAGGATCGGCCGGCCCGCTTCAATCCGGCAGGTGTTGAACACCGCCCAGCCGACGGGTCGGAGCCGACGCTTGCCGTAGTCGCGCTTGTCGTCCGTTCCACCGAATCGGTCGACCAACGTAGTCCACAGCCGCTTGGCGGCTTCGCGCGGCACGACCAGTTGAAGCGCTGGCGCGCCCGGCAACAATGAGTCATCCCGCCACGCGACGATGGGCACGTCATCGACGGATGTCTGAATCGACCCGAGCGACGGCAGCGCGATCGCATCGACGCCGGCAAAGTCCTTCAGCACGTCGATCGAGCCCGGGCCGAGCAGGGCGAACTGCACGTGCGTCGACGTCAGGTCGGTCAGCTTCACCTTCTCGGCGAACAGGTACTTGTCGAAGACGGTCCGCAGCATCGGGATCAAGCGGACGTCGGTTTCGATGAGCGTGCGGTCGGTGAGTTCGAGGACATTCAGATCGGCCACCACGCGCCCCTTGAGGTTCAGGAAGAACGCGTATACGCCCGTGCCGGCGACCAACGCGGTCTTGCTGGCGACGTCCCACGTGCGGTTGCTGACGAGGTTGCCGAGGAAGGCGTGGCGGTCCTTGCCGGTGAGTTCGAGCAGACCCCGGTGGGGCTGGTCCATCAGGCCGCACGCCTTGCGGACGGCGGCGTATTCGGCCTGCGGCTCGCCGAAAGTGAGCACGATTTCGATCGAGCCAAACGAGGCGAGATCGGTGAGCGGTTGGTTACGGAAGGTGTCGAGCAGAGGACTGGCGGGAGCGTCGGACATTCCGTGAGTGTAGATCGAACCGTGCCACGCTGCGACGGAGTCGCTGGTTTGTCGGTAGGACCAGCGACTTCGTCGCAGCGTGGCGGAAGGAATTGATTCTCGGAATCGATTGTTTGCACCACAAGCGCTGTAACAAAGTGACAACCTGCGGGGTCTAAGTTAAAAGGAGCGCGTCCAATTTCTCAGGAGAACCGAGCCTATGTCGAAGTCCGCCCGATTTGTCGAAAGTCTGGAAGGCCGCCAGCTGCTGGCGGCGGGTCCGCGTGTGCTCACGAACGTTTCGGCCGACAACCGCGGGGAGGTGCAGATCAACCTCACTGAAGCGGTGACGAACGTCAGCAAGAAGACGGTCCGCATGTTCCTGGCCGGCGTCGACGGCATCGTGGGCACGGCCGACGACGTGAACGCCAATGCCGACGTCAGCTACGTCAGCAAGCGCAAGCGCATCGTGATCAAGAAGGACCTTCCGGCCGGCACCGGCTACCGCATCCGCGTCGACGACAGCGTCGTCTCGGTCGCGACCGGCCAGAAGCTCGATGGCGAATTCCACGCCAAGAGCAAGAGCGGCGACGGCGTCGCGGGCGGGTCGTACAGCATCCAGGTGAAGAACGATCGAGGCCTGACGCCAAAAGTCATCATGTACTCGACGGAAGGCCAGATCATCTATCAGACACGCAAGGACGTGGCGCCCATCACCGCGAACAACTTCATCGCGTACGTCGATGCGGGCAAATACAACAACATGTTCTTCACCCGTGCGGTGAGCACATTCGACGGCACGTCGAATCGGCCCTTCGTATTACAGGGTGGATCGCTGGTGATCGATTCGCCCGGTACGTCGGCGGCGGACGTCTCAGCGCCGTCCGCTTTCGCGCCGATCATTGACGAGAATCCGGGCGGGATCAGCAACACACTCGGTACGGTTTCATTCGCCAAGGGGTCTGCAAATGGCGCGACGAACCAGTTCTTCGTGAACCTCGGCGACAATAGCGTGCTGGACAGCAAAACGGATCCGAACTACTCGGGCGGCTTCACAGTCGGTGCGCAGGTGATTTCAGGGCTGGACGTGATCACGGCGATCTTCAACAAGCCGCACGCCAATCTCTCAAGTCAGATCGGTACCGTTGCCAGCGGCGCCTTCACCGGTGTGACTGACGTGCCAGTGCAGAACGCGACGCAAGCGACCGCCGGGTTGAATCCGGTTCGCGATCTGCCGTACGTCGCGAAGGCCGCGCTCCTCATGCGAATCTACGCCGTCTGATCATCTGAATTGACAAGCCAGACCAGGCCCGGCCGCCTTCGCGTGGCCGGGCCTTTTTTTTCGATCGCGATTGCGGTTCAATCTCGCCTATGGCTCTCCGTGATCAACTCAGCAAGCTCGGCATCGTCGTCGCCAAACCGACTGGCACCTTCGGCGCGTATGTGCCGGCCAAGCGCGTCGGAAATCTGATCTACGTGGCGGGGCAGCTGCCGATGAAGGATGGCAAGCTGCTGGCCACCGGACCGGTTCCGAGCAGCACGGGCATCGAACTCGCCCAGCAGGCGGCCCGTCAATGTGTCATCAACGGCTTGAACGCCGTCGAAACGCTGACGGGCGGGATCGACCAGATCCGCGGCGTGGTGCGCATCGGCGCGTTCATTGCTTCGGATGCGGCCTTCACCGAACAGCCCAAAGTCGCCAATGCGGCCAGCGAATTGCTGATCGAACTGTTCGGCGAAGCCGGCAAGCACGCCCGGGCGGCCGTCGGCACGAACGTGCTGCCGCTGGGGGCGTCGGTGGAGATTGAGTTCTTGTTCGAGTGCTGATGCTGAAGCAGTTTCGAGCTTCAAGATTCGAGTTGTGAGACGGAATCGACAAGCCCATCTCGCAACTCGAAACTTGAACCTCCCTCTCCTAAGATTAACGACTTGGAAGCCAGTCCCGCCACAATTGCACCACCTCTTGCTGTTGCGGTCCGCGCTGCGCGTTTGGCAGACGTTCCGCGCATTCACGAGGTGATTAATTTCCACGCCGAGCTGGGCAAGATGCTCTTTAAGAGCTACGCCGACCTGTACGAAAACATCCGCGACTACGCGGTGGCCGAGACGGAAATGAATGGCAAGCAGGAGGTCGTCGGCTGCGTCGCGCTCGGCATCATCTGGGCCGACATGGCTGAGGTGCGGGCGCTGGCGGTCGATGAGCGCGCCCGCGGCCGAGGCGTGGGCACGAAACTCGTCGAGTGGTGCGTCGCCGACGCCCGGCGAATGCAGATCCGCAAGTTGATGAGCCTCACCTACGAAGAACGGTTCTTCGCCAAGCTGGGCTTCGTCGTCGTCAACAAGGACACGCTGCCGCTGAAGGTCTGGACCGACTGCGTGAAGTGCCCGAAGGTCGACAACTGCGACGAGATCGCGATGGTCCGCGAGCTGACCGACGTGCCGATCCTCGAAGCGCCCAAGGCGCTGCCTACCCCGCGCGGCGTGAGCATCCCCGTGCTGCCGTACGAAGAGTGACGGCGTTTTCGATTTTCAATTGGCGATTTGCGATTGAACACGCGGCGAACTCGCACGACACTCTGGCATCGTCTCAAAATCGCAAATCCACAAATCGAAAATTGAAAATGCTCCTCTCCTCTCCCTACCTCGCGAAGCCCGGCAAGAAGTTCAAGCTCGGCAAGTGCAGCACAAGCGACGACGGCAAGTTCAAGGACAAGGATGCCGCCGTCGAACCGACGCAGAAGAACCTCGACAAGCTCGACGAGATGCAGGAGCTGATGTACGCCGAGGGCAAGCATGCGCTGCTCATCGTCCTGCAGGCGATGGATGCCGGCGGCAAGGATGGGACGATCGACTTCGTCTTTTCCGGCGTCAACCCACAAGGGTGTCAGGTGACGTCGTTCAAGGTGCCGACAGCGCTCGAACTGTCGCACGACTACCTCTGGCGCATTCACGCGGCCTGTCCGGGCCGGGGCATGATCGGAATCTTCAACCGCTCGCACTATGAAGACGTGCTGGTCACGCGCGTGAAGAACATCATCAACGCCTCCGAATGCAAACGTCGCTACGCGCAGATCAATGCGTTCGAAAAGCTTCTCGTCGAAGAAGGCACGACGGTCCTGAAATTCTTCCTGCATATCTCGAAGGATGAGCAGAAGGAACGGCTGATCGCCCGTCAGGAAGACAAGGCCAAGTGGTGGAAATTCAACCCCGGCGACCTCGAAGCCCGCAAGCAGTGGGACGAGTACCAGAGCGCGTACGAAGACGCGATCAACGCCACCAGCACGGAGCATTCGCCGTGGTACGTCATCCCCGCCGACCGGAAGTGGTATCGGAACTACGTCATCAGCGACTTGATCGTGCAGGCCCTGAAGAATCTGGACATCAAGATTCCTAAGGTCGAAGACCCGCGTCCGTACAAAGTAGTGTGAAGGCTGTTCGACACAAACGAGTGGAGTGCCATGAAGATCGTTCGATTCCTCTGTGACGGCCGGGTCTGCACGGGCCAGATGCTCACGAATGACACGGCCCGGCTCATCGTCGGCACACTGTGCGGCGAGCATCGCATGGGCGAAGAAGTGATGCCGATCGAAAAGCTCCTCGCCCCGATCGAACCGACCGACATCCTTTGCATCGGCCTGAACTACCGCGCGCACGCCGAGGAAACCAAGAGTGAAATCCCCGCCAACCCGATGCTGTTCATCAAGAGCAGCAACGCGCTAGCGAACCCGAACGACCCGATCGCGGTGCCCAAGCTCAGCCGCAAGGTGGACTTCGAGGGCGAACTCGTCGTCGTCATCGGGAAGACGGGCAAGAGCATCCCGCGCGAGAAGGCGCTCGACCACGTCTTCGGCTACACCTGTGGCAACGACGTCAGCGCTCGCGACTGGCAAAAAGACAAGCCGCTTAATGGCGGCCAGTTCGCGCGGGGTAAGAGCTTCGACGGCTTCGCGCCGATTGGGCCTTGGATTGTCACCAAGGACGAAGTGCCCAATCCCAACGCGCTGTGCCTGCGCACCATCGTCAGCGGCGAGACGCTTCAGGACAGCAACACGTCCGACATGATCTTCGATGTGCCCACGATCATCGCGAGCCTCAGCAGCACGATGACGCTGCGGGCCGGCACGATCATCTTCACGGGCACGCCTAGCGGCGTGGGAACCGCGCGCACGCCCGAGCGCTACCTGAAGCCGGGCGACACCGTCAGCGTCGAGATCGAAAGCATCGGCACCCTCACCAACCCCTTCGTGAGCGAATGAAGTCGCTTGCGGCTTAGCGTCTGTGTCTTCTCAGCGTCCACCAAACCCGATCGCCCGAACCATCTCGAGCGGATACGAAACGCCGCGCGCCAAACCGTCCAGGATCGCCCGGAACATCTCCGGATTGATGAACGCGTCATCGGGCAGCGCCTGCGCCTCTGCGATGGACCAGAACCGCGATTCCAGAATCTCATCGCCCGCGATCGGCTTAGGATTGCCCGCTCGCGCGAGGACGACGAGTCGGATGGAGTACGCCGTGCTGTACAGGCCGAGCACGCCGGTGGGCACCGCGCCGGCTATACCGGTCTCTTCGACCAGTTCGCGCATCGCGCCGTCGATCGCGAATTCGTTTCGCTCCGCGTGGCCTCCGGGCAGGTTCCACTTGTTCAGCAGGGCGGGCTTGCCTTCGCGCACGAGCAGGACCTTTCCTTCGTGCAGCAGTGCGACGCTCAGGTGCACCTTCGGCATCGGCGGGCGATCGACGTCGAGCGTGTTGCGGGTGGGTTGGATGAACTCGATCGTGTGGCCGAACGGGTCGTGGGCGTGGAAGCGATCGTAGCCCTCAATCGGCTTCTCCTCGCACTTGAAGAGGCCGAGCGCTTTCATCTTGGCGCGATAGGCGTTGCAGTCGTCGACCTTGAATCCGATGTGAGCGCGCGTCGCTCGACGATCGACGCCTTCTTCGGTGCCGATGTGCAGCTCGCGATCGCCCACGGTGAACCAGTAGCCCGTGTTTCCCCAAGTCGCCGGCCGATGCGGCGACAGCGGCAGGCCGAGCACGTCGCGGTAGAAATGCAGGGCGTCGTCGAGTGATTCCTTGGGGACAGTGAGTTGAACGTGGTGGATCGCGGAGATCATCGGCCCGCACGGTACGCGAACGAGGTTACGCCGCAACTGCCTAGAAGCGAATGCAGCCGCAGAGGTAGGACGCCCACAGCAGGCCGCACCCGATGCAGAGAAACATCCCGGCCTTCACGCCGCTCCATCTCCGACTGGTTAGAGCACACATGCCAACTACCAAAAGGAGTGTAATCGGATTGACGATGGCCACGACGAATGACGTGAGTGATACGGATCTAGGCCATCGAGCAGCGATCCAAGCCATCAGTCCAATCGACGTGGCCATGCTCTGATGAAGCCCACGATCGCGTTAACCTCGACCCTTCCGAACAAATAGCCCTGGCGATGCTCGGGCGGCATGTAGTCGAGCGGAGCCCTGTCAGGTCGATCGTTGTCTGGCGGCGTCACCATTTCGTTCCCAGGAGCAGCGCGAAGCATGCGCCAACGCCCAGCACCGCCAACCCGAGCACGATGAGGATGCCGGTCAGGAATCCTCGCCAGCGCGGATTGAACGCGCAGGCGATGCCCCAGCCAAGTACGCCGAGCGGCGCGAGAATCAGGGGAGCGACCGCCACGACGCTGTCGGTCGCTCCGCCGATCAGGGCGGCGAGGAACCCGCCAAGGACGGGCGCGAAGCCCATGACCACGCCGCCCATGACGGCGTTGCCGATCACGCCGCCGAAGACGTAGGTCTGGCCCGTCGCGTACGGGCTGGCGTATTGGATTGGCCGATGTTCGGGCGGAAGCGGTGGGGGAACGTCACTCACGCTTTTCCTCCGATCATGAGCGGCACACGCTGGGTCAATTCTTCCTTCAACGCGTCAAGTCCTGCGCTCGCGGTCGTCTCTGTAGAACAAATTGTACGTGTCGAACGGAATGATCCGCCCGTCCGGATGGGCGATGTGCACACAGCTTTTCTTCACGCTGCGGATGTCGAGGTCATGCGCGTCCATGAACTTCATGATGATGACGCGGAACACGTTGTCGTACCCCACGTTGGGCGGCACCGGCGCGAGCGGCAGACAGCATAGCAGCTGCCCTAGCGTGGTGGCCGAACTGCACGGGTTGGCGGCGGTGCTGAAGGCGTCGAAAAGCAGCGTGCGCAGCTGCGGGTGCTTCTCATAGACGATCGTATTGCCTTCGCCGTGCAGGAGCACCTGCGGGTCGACGATGCCGGTGAGTGGAAAGACCTGGCCGTTCATCTTCAGCGCGTACGCCATCGCAAGGCAATCCGGGTGGCACGGCACGGGGATGACGTCGTGCGGCTGGAAGACGCTGGTTTGCGAAAGAATCTGTTGGCGCACCTCGCCGAGCGTGAGGCGGTCTTTCGACGAATCGAATCCCTCGGTGCGACCAGCGTGTTGCACAGGTTGGAACGTCACGCCGCGCACGCAGCGTTGTTTCAGTGCGTAATCGATGATCGGCCCGACTTCGTCATCGTTCACGCCTTTCTTCAGTGTCACGACGAGCGTGGTGCTGAGGTTCCGCGCGTTCAGCTTCTCGATGGCCTTCGCGCGGACATCCCGCAGATCGGCGCCGCGCAGGTCCATTAACGCGTCCCGCTTGAAGCTGTCGAATTGCAGGTAGATCTCGAAGCCCGGCATGTACGTTGCGAGGCGATCGACGAATGCGTCGTCGGTCGCGATGCGGATGCCGTTGGTGTTGAGCATCAGGTGCTTGATCGGCCGACGTTTGCAGGCGTCCATCACGTCAAAGAACTGCGGGTGGAGCGTCGGCTCGCCGCCGGAAAGCTGGACGACGTCGGGCTCGGCCTCGTTGCGGGCGATGCAGTCGAGCATGAACTCGATCGATTCGAGCGAGCGATGGGTGGGCCGATGCGGGCCGGAGTCGGCGTAGCAGATCGGGCACTTCAGGTTGCAGTGGTCGGTGAGCTCGACAATCGTGAGGCAGGAATGTTGTTCGTGGTCCGGGCAGAGACCGCAGTCGTACGGGCAGCCGTACTTGATTGGCGTCTGGAACTTCAGCGGCATCTGCCCGGGCTTGAGCGTCTGCCGGCAGAGCTTGTAGTAGTCGACGTCGGTGCTGAGCAGTACTTTCTCAAACCCGTGCGCCGGACAGCGCTTCGTCATGAACACTCGCCCGTCCTCGAAGAGGATCTTCGCCTCGACCTTGCGGTGGCAGGTCGAGCAGATGGAGTTGGTGAGCTCGAAGAAGAGGTAGGGGCGATCGGGCATGGGAGTTTTCGTGGGCTTACGGCGTGTTTCTTCCGCCGTAGGTGACGTCTTGGGGGGCGGTGATCCGCTCGTACAGGCCTTCGCTGATCGCTTCATCGAGCGAGCGGGGTTTTACACGACGAAGGACTCCGTCGCTGTCGAATTCGAGATACACGTAGCGATTCGCTGAGCCGTAGGCGGTTAGGTAAGCGGGGTTGGTCTCGTGGTCGTGTTCGAAGTAGCCGCACAGCAGCCAGAGCGTTCCGCCGGAGTGAACGGTATAGGCGTAGCACCACAGTCGGCCATCGGCGCTCTTGCCCGACGGCGGGCCGAAGAGATGTTCGATGTCGGCCTTCGTCGAGACGTCGGTGCGGATCGGCTTCTTCGAGCGTTCGTCGCCAATCTGCGTTTCGGTCCGCTTCAAGCCGTCGACGCGGGCGTAGTTGCCAGGGATCGGAATGCACCCCGACAGCCATGCCAGCGACATGGTCGTAATGGCGATCGGAAAGAGGAGCGAGAGTGGCTGTCGAAGGGGTCGCATGCGAGTCCTTGCTTGAAAGGTTCGCATTGATCGTGCGCGACCGCAAGAACTATCGCCGCCCTGCGGACGGCTGCTAAACAGCGGGAGTGGGAGCTTTAGGCTGCGCGGATGCCCGCCGCAGTTGCCACCAGTACAACGGCCCGGCGACAAGGAACGCCAGGGCCGCGAACGCGATCACGTAGCGGTGACGCAGCACCAACAGCAAGATGACGATCAACCCGGCCACCAGTTTGAACACGCTCTTGCGGCCCCGCAGCATCGTGTTCATCAGGTGTGGATAACGCAACTCGCTGACCATCAGCAACGCGGTCGAGAGCAAGACCGGGATGATGCCCCAGATCACCGTGCGCGCTGCGCTCTCGTAACCATCAAGCGCCAATTCTTCATGCACCAGCACAACGGCCAGCGCTGCCATCGCGGCCGCGGGGGAGGGAAGACCTTGGAAACTGCGATGGGCCTGCTCGGCGTGGACGTTCGTCACGTTGAAGCGGGCCAGTCGAATGGCGGCACACGCGACGTAGAGCATGCCCAGGCACCAGACGAGCCTCGTCACGACCAGCGGCACGTCGCCGAGGCGGTGAAAAAGTTGCAGGCAGATGAATGCCGGCGCGCAGCCGAAGCTGATGACGTCGGCGAGGCTGTCGAGCTGGCCGCCAAAGTCGGTGGTGTGCCGGGTCATGCGGGCGAGTCGCCCGTCGAGCACGTCGAAGAACGCTGCGAAGAGAATCAGGTAGACGGCCGTCAGGAGCGGTTCGGCCAGTAGCGCGCGGGCCCAGGGGTCGTAGCTCTGGTTGCCGCTGGCAAACGTGCAGGCGTACATCGCACTGAAGCCGCAGAGCACGTTGCCCAGCGTGGCCAGGCTCGGAAGGAAGTGCACGCCCCGCACCATCGCGGCCCGACCACGCTCGCGGATGAGCGCGGCGCGACGCCGGCGTCGCTGTCTTCGAGCGGCAGCCCGTTCGAGGTCGGGGTCGCGATCGGGTGAGGGGTTGTCGGGGTCCAATCGGTGAATCATGCTCAGAGCGACTACTACAGCGAAACGATCTCTCGATCATACCGTCGATCACTCACGCCGTCTGCCATTCCAGCGTTTCCAGGTGCCGCTGGATGTCGCCGGCGGTCTGGAAGCGTTCGAGGATCAGCGTGTCCTTGAGGCCGCGGATGATGTCCTTCACGACCTTCGGTTGATCCGCGTACCGATCCCGGCCGCCCGTGATGACGTGGAAGACCTCGATCAGGTTCAGCACGTCCTTCTCGATCTTGTCCTTGCTGGGCCGGCCCAGGTCGAAGAAGTCGAGCAGCTTCACCTCGAAACCGATGCCCCGGCGACGGATCATGATGTTTTCGTCGTGGATGTCGCCGTGGTATTCGCCGCGAGCGTGGATTGGGCTGATGCCGCGCGCGAGCGCGTACAGCACGTGCAGGCACTCGAACGTGCTCAGCTTCTTCTGCTCGGCAAGGAAGTCGCTCAGCTTCACGCCTTCGACGAGTTCGGAAATCACCACCGTGACCGGCGATCGCTTTACGCGAATCACTTCCTGATGCAGGTACTGGAGTAGGATCGGACAGTGACGTAGTGCGTCGAGCTTTCGGGCGTAGGCGATCGCGTTCTTGCCGTGCGGATCGCGCTGCGGGTAGTAGAACTTCGCAGCCCGACGGATGCCGGTCGCGCGGTCGACGACGACGTACACCTCGCCCTCGTAGCCGCCGCCCAGCGATTGTTCGATGACGTAGCGGCCGACCTTTCGGCCTGGCTCGAAATCGAAGGGGACGGGCTTGGTCTTCACCGCAGGCATACGTGTTCGGAAGATAGTCGAACGCCCCAAGTCACAACATTGGCCCCCGGTAAACCGACAAGGAACCGCAGCGGTGGCCGGGCAATCCGGGGCGGATTTCCGGCAAAATGCGGCACGCTGTAGCCGACAGGCCGTTTATGACGACTGCGGGCACGGTTTTGGTACGATGCTCGGCCGATGGACTTCTTTAAGAGCATCGGCGGGAAGGTCGCCACCGGCGCGGTCGGACTGATCGTGCTGATCGTCGGGTACAGCTATTACAGCGCCGACCCGGCCACGCGCTCGGCCGTCATCGGCGGCATCTTCAGCGTGATCGGCTGGCTGCTGTTGATCGTGGCCGCGCCTTGGGCGCTGTTCCTCGTGATCGGCTGGGTCGAGAAGTTCAAGAGCAACGCCGTCAGCTTCACGTTCATCGGCCTGCTGACGATCGTCGAGGCCGTCGTTTGGTTCTGGCTCTGGAACTTCCAGATGAGCGGATCGGTCGCCTGGGTTTTCAGCATCGGAGCGATCCTCGTGGCCGGCGTGTACAACGTGCTGGCGAGTGACTGGATCGCGGAGCAGGTGGCGTGAAGCTTTTAGGGTCTAGTCTTCTCACGCTCGCCCTTACCGCAGGATGTGGCAATGACGGACCGCCAACTACGAAGACAAAGAGCGATACGCTCGCGACGCTGGCTGAACGACAGACGTTTTTGGAACGCTACGTGACGTTTCGCAGGCACTACGAGTCGCTCGACTTCGACATCACCTATCACAACAACGGCGGGATGGTACCGGGCCCGTCCGAATGGGACGTGCGCCTGGTCGCCAGTGTACCGGAGAACGAACTCGACCAATGGGTTCCCTCGGGCGTGAAGTCCGTGGCGGCGGGTGAGTCCGACTGGTTGAAATCCGTTCCGACGACCGTCGATACGTCGAATGTCGGTGAATGGTACGTTGATGGTCGCCGGGTGGTTGGCATCGACCGATCACGGCGAGTCGTCGTCTACCGTTTATACAAGTTCTGATTTTCTCGAATCGTGCGTAGCGACGGCTTGTACGCTTGCGGACGCCCGATTCCGTCCTGCTATACTACCTCCCATGGCAGTCACTTCCGGACAACGCGTTGGCGAGTACGTGCTGGATCAACTGATCGGCAAGGGCGGCTTCGGCCAGGTCTGGCGGGCTCGACACCACGTGTGGGTGGACAAGCTCGTCGCGGTG
The DNA here is from genome assembly GCA_047600945.1 of Tepidisphaeraceae bacterium. Lineage (GTDB taxonomy): Bacteria > Planctomycetota > Phycisphaerae > Tepidisphaerales > Tepidisphaeraceae > JASGKC01. Next base: position 2,965,035 of record JASGKC010000001.1, read on the forward strand.
AAGATCCCGACCGACCCGTCCTACCTGCGCGATTTGCAGCGCGAAGGCGCGTTTGCGCCGGAGCTTGAGCACATCAACATCGTGAAAGCGCTAGGCTTCGACCCGTACGCGCAGATCCCGTATCTCGCGATGGAGTATGTGCCGGGCACGAGCCTGCGGCCGCTCATTGAGCAGAAGAAGCTCAATGTCGATCAGTCGATCGCGATCATGCAGCAGTTGCTCGCGGCGCTGAAGCACGCGCACGCGGCCGGGTTCGTGCACCGAGACATTAAGCCGGAGAACCTGCTCATCAACGAGCGGACCGCGAAGGAAGGCTACGCCGTCCCGGGCCTGGTGAAGCTGAGCGACTTCGGGCTGGGTGCGCAGGCACGGAAGGTGTCGGCCGAGTCGATTGCGATGAGCATGGAGGTCAACTCCTCTGAAGCCAAGGGGCTCGTCGGCACACTGGAATACATGGCGCCGGAGCAGCGGGCGGTCGGCACGACGGTCGACGGGCGGGCCGATCTGTACGCGGCCGGCGTGATCCTGTTCGAGATGCTGACCGGCCAGAAGCCGGCCGGCACGGATGTTCCAACGGACCTCAATCCGAATCTTCCGAAATGGCTCGACGACGTGTTCCGCAAGGCGTACACGCGCGTCGAGAAGCGGTTCGCGAATGCGGAGGAATTTTCGAACGCCCTGAAGGGCGCGCAGTTCGCACCGCCGCCCATGCCGCCCGAGTTGAAGTCGACGATCCCGCCGAAGCGCGGTATCGCGCCGCCGCCGATCCCGCCATCGATTGCCACACCGCCCACGCGCGTGAAAGGCCGCTGCCCGAGTTGCCGCGGCACGATCGGCGACAAGGACCAGTTCTGCATCCACTGCGGGACACAGCTTGTCACGCAGGTCCGCCGCTGCCCGAGCTGCGGCGGCTATCCGGAACCGGACGACCGGTTCTGCGTGTTGTGCGGATCAGAACTGAATATCCCGGTGCGGTCGGCGTGAGTGCGATGCAGGCTCCACGTGTCTGTGGGCGAAGGTTGACCACCAGCATCAGACGCCGTCATCCGGAGCGCAGCGAAGGATTTGGTGCCGATGGAAGTCGCGCGACCTTTGAGTGGCGGCGAGAACGCTCAGCGTTCATTGCCGCTGTGCGGTGCGGCATCGTCCATGTCGCCGGCCATGGTGGCTTTCTCGAAGTCCATCAGGAAGTGGACGTTCGTGAGGAGTTCCTCGTGAACGCTCTTGCGCAGCAGTTGCTTCGCTCGGCGGACGCCAGTGCGTCGGCTCACGTGCGTGAGCACGATGTTCTTGTTCTTCAGCTTCGGCAGAATCCGGCCGAGCTGTTCGACATGCAGGTGCTTGCCGGCCTTGGCACGGTTGCGGTGGTCGGGGTCGTAAAAGGTGCACTCGGTGATGAGCAGTTCGGCATTGACGACGTCGGGATGCTCGAACACCGGGCCGGCCGTCGTGTCGCCTAAGTATGCGATAATCGGCACCTCGACGCGGTATTGGATGTTCACGCCGTCCTTGCGGAGCTGCGCGAGTTCGTCGCCGGTCTTGGTGAGGTATTCGGGCTTCAGCTTCTCGCGGATGCTGATGAGCACGTAGCCCAGCGACGGCCCGCCGTGATGCGTGGCGATGGCGCGAATGCCGAAGTCGCGGCGGACTTCGTACAACTGGTTCGGCTGCATCGGCACGATCGTGTGCGGCGTATCCTGCCGTTCGAGATCGCGCCATGCGTCCATCAGCCGATGCAGCGGCCGTTCAAGCTCGGCCGGAATCAGCACCGTGCCGGCTTTCATGCCTTGGAACTGCTTCTGCGACAGGTAGTACGCCACGCCGGCCAGGTGATCCATGTGACCGTGGCTGATGCACATGTAATCGGAACTGAGGCAGAACTGCGGCGACCGGCCGACGTCGAAGCAGACGTTCATCTCCGGCACCTGCACGACCGATTCCTCGCCCGCCATCGAGTAGCCGACAATGCTGTACTGCGGCCCAAACTTCAGCCGTGCGTAGCGTTGAGTGAGGAAGGATTTCTCGATCATGCGGGCTGCGGGAGGATAGCGAGCGGGCGACGCGATTTCGATGGCCGGCGGGAAAATGTTGAGCTGCCGGTCCGGACATGGCCACAGAGGACACAGAGAATTCGTTGAGATCGTTCAACCAAACGCGGTTCAACAAGTCGCGTGTTGATTCACCGAAGTGACTCTGTGGCGATCCAAACGATTCAGCGGAACGACGCCGATGAAGCCGCCATATCGACGACGGCTTCCTTCGTCGCGAGCGACTTGCGGCCCTTGTACTTCCTGGTCATGTCCGCCAGGAACGCGTCGTAGTCTGCGCCGTTCAGCGGCAGGTCAATCGGCTTGCGGGTCAGGCCGCTCATCTGGATGGCGTTGCCGAGTTCCAAACCCTTCACGCCTTCGATGCCCGGGGCGATCAGCGGCTTCGAGCGGTCGAGGATGTGCTCGACGAAGTTCCGCATCAGCCGCTCGTGCTCGTTGCCTTCGGCCGCCCTCGGAAGCGGTACGTCGATCTTCCACGTCTCGATCGTCGCAAAGGAATTGGGCGACGTCTCGTTCACGTGCTTCACGGATTGCAGCGTGCGGTGGAAGGTCAGCTTGCCGTCCTCGGCGATCATCTTGCCGCGATCGCCGGCGATTTCGAGACGGTTTGTGCCGGGCGCTTCGCCCGTCGTCGTCACGAAGTGGCCGGTCGCGCCGTTGGGGTATTCTAGGATCGCGCTGACGTCGTCTTCGACTTCGATCGGGTGCGTCTTGCCGACGGTCGCGATGGCGGTCACGCGGCTAGGCGAGATGCCGGTGATCCACTGGATGAGGTCGAGGTTGTGCGGGCACTGGTTAATGAGCACGCCGCCGCCTTCGCCTTCCCACGTCGTGCGCCAGCCGCCCGAGGCGTAGTAGGCGTGCGTGCGGAACCAGTCGGTAATGAGCCAGGTGATGCGGCGGATGTCGCCCAGTTCGCCGGCGGCGATCAACTCGCGCATCTTGCGGTAGAGCGGGTTGGTCCGCTGGTTGAACATAATGCCGAAGACGAGGTTCGGGTGCTTCTGGGCTTCGTCGACCAGTTGACGGGCGGCCGTCGTGCTGACGGCGATCGGCTTCTCGACCAGCACGTGCAGGCCGGCTTTGAGGGCTTCGATCGCGATCGGTACGTGGTCATAGTGAGGCGTGGCGACGGTGATCGCGTCGATCTTGCCCGAGCGGATCATCTCGCTCGCGGTGGGGAAAAACGTCGCATCGGGGGCGTGCGGCTTTTGCTTTTCGAGCGCGTCCGGATTGATGTCGGCGACGCCGGTCAGCTTCGCGCCGGGCATTTTCGGGACCATCTTCACGTGTCCGCTGCCCATGTTGCCCACGCCCACGACGCCGATGCGGAGTTCGCTCATAGCCGCGAGGGTAAACGGCATGCGACGAAGAGGAAAGGGCGGCAATTGTGTCTATTTTGCAGCGACAGACCGGGTTTCGTACCATGCCTCGCCTACCAAAGGAGAAGACCGCACCCGCCATGCAAGAACAAGCCATCCAGCAGGCCCACACGCTCGTCGAAGCACTCGGCTACATCCAGCGCTTTCACGACAAGACCATCGTCGTCAAGGTTGGCGGGTCGATCATGGATGACGACGAGACGCTCGCCGCCATCCTCACCGACATCGTCTTCATGAACTACGTCGGCATGCAGCCGATCCTTGTGCATGGCGGCGGCAAGGCGATCAACGAGGCAATGGACAAGGCGGGCCTGACGCCGCAGATGATCCAGGGCCGGCGTTACACCGACGAGCGGACGCTGGCGATCGCCGAGCAGGTGCTGTGCAACCAGATCAACCGGCACATCGTGCAGTTCATCAACAGCCAGGGCTGCGAAGCGATGGGCCTTCACTCGCTCAGCTCGAATGTGCTGTTTGCCGAGAAAACGTTCGTGCAGGGGCCGGAAGGGCGTCGGATCGACCTCGGTTTCGTCGGTGAAGTGACGCACGTGAACCACCGCATGCTCGACCTGCTCGTGAAGGCCGACGCGATTCCGTGCCTGGCGACGATCGCCCGTGACCGTGCGGGCGGCCGACTCAACGTCAACGCCGACACCGCCGCCGGCGCCGTCGCCGCCGCGATGAAGGCGGAAAAGCTCGTCGTCGTGTCCGACACGCCCGGCATCCGCACGAAGGCGGACGACCCGGAAAGCAATGTCAGCAGTCTAAGCGTTGGCGAGATCGACAAGCTCGTGAAGAAGGGCGTCATTACGCGAGGCATGCTGCCGAAGGTGGAGGCGTGTGTTCACGCGCTCAAGCATGGCGTGAAGAAAGCGCACATCATCGACGGCCGCATCAAGCACGCGCTGCTACTTGAGGTCTACACCGAGGCGGGCATCGGCACAGAAATCCTGCTCAAGAAGCCGCTGAAGAAGCGGAAACGCTAGAGGACCACCGCGCCAGCTCCGATTGGGCGAGCGTGCTTCGGCACGCGGGAACGATAAAACAAAACCGCCGTGCCAGTTACCTGGCACGGCGGCTTCGTTTCACGTTTCAACCCAGTTCACTTCCGGCGACGCAGGCAGAGCAGACTTGCGGCACCGAGCAGGCCCAACGTGGCCGGTTCGGGGGCGAGCACAACGAGGTTGACCTGGCCAGTGGTGGCCGTGTCGATTTCGTAGTGCAGGCCGCTGGCGAGGGCCGGCATGCTGCCGAGGTTCAGACCATTGTTGGTCAGCGTGCCCGTGTAGTTGATCAGACGCCACTTGTTCCCATCGACCGCGCCCAGGAACGACCCGGCGACGAGTTCGGACACGTTCAGCGTGCCGTCGAGCGTCAGGTTGGTCACTCGATCGACCAGGTCATTCACGCCGCCGCCCGCCGTCGTGTTCGTGCCGAGCAGTTCGAAGGCGAGCGTAGTGGCCGGGTCGAGGGTCAGGCTGTTGATGATCGTGAACGTACCGGCGCTGGCACCCGGGGTGAGCGTGGTGCCGGCCGCGAAGGTCGTGGCGCTAACGATCGAGCCGGTGCCGCCGAAGGCGCCGCCCAGGACGGTCGTGTCGCCCACGTAGTTGTTGACGTTGGTCAACAGCAGCGTGCCAGCGCCCTTCTTGACGAGGGCCAGATTGTTGGCCACGTTGCCGACGGTGGCGTTGTTGCCGATCTTGCCCGAGAACGAGTCGGGGCTGCCGGTGTCGGTGTAGTTGATGATTAGCGTCGAGATGTTCGAACCGACGCCATTCACCGCGTTGGCTGTGCCGACCGCGGTGGGCGCGACGGTGAGCTTCGCGATTTCCTGCTCCACGGCGTGGCCCGAGGCGTTCGGGTCGCCGAGTTGCAGGATGCCGCCCTGGCCGGTCGATGTCGTTCCGGTGCCCAGCACCACCGAGGTGCCGCTCGGCAAGTTGCCCTGGCGAGCCACGTTCAGCGTGCCCGTGTCGACGCGCGTCGAGCCGGTGTACGTGTGAACGTTGTAGAGCGATTCGGTCGCGCCGGACACGATCAGATTGATGTTGCCGCTGATGACGCCGGCGTACTGAGCGCTGCTGGCGCTGGCGATCGTGAGATTGGCGAAGGATGCCTTGCTGTTGGTGATGTTGCCGCCCGACATCACGGCGCCTGCGGTCGTGAATGTGACCTGAGCGTCGTTGCTGATCGTCGAGAAGCTCTGCGACGTGCCCGACAGGTCGAGCGTCGCGCCGCCAGCAAGCACCAGGGTGGGGTTGTTGCTGACGGTGACGCCGTCGATGACGACGGTGCCGCGGTTGACCGCGATCGTTGAGCCGGTGTTGGCCATCGTGATCGGAGCGGTGACGGTCGTGGTGCCGGTTCCGTTGAACGCGACGCCGCCGTTGCTGCTGTTGGTCAGCGTGATCGCGCCGGCGATCTCGTAGTTGGAGGGACCGCTGAACGCGACCCACGGCGCGTTGGCGGCGGCCGCGTTGCCGTTGGTGATCGGCGTTTCGATGCGGACCTTGCCGGTGTTGATCGCGTGGATGACGACGTCTTCGCGGTTGGTCGAGACGGTGCCGTTCTCCCCGACGATCGCGTTGCCGGTCAGGGTGATGTCGCCCGTGCCGCTGAACAGGATGCCCTGTCGGCCAAGCAAGGCCGTGCCGGTGTTGTTGATCGAGGCGGCCGCGCCGGTGGTGTTGCGAATCTCCAGCGTCTGCGAGGTGACGCCGGCGACGCTTGAGGAAGCGCCGGTGAGTTCGAACCGGTAGTTGGTGGTCGCGATCGTTCCGGCGCCCGTGATGTTGCCGTAGGTGGTTTCCTGCTCGGCGTCGGCCAGCAGACGAACGCCGTTCGTACTGTCGTAGGTCGCAAAGCCGCGGCCGTTGCCGGTGGCCGAGGTGTCAGCCAACGCGCCCTTGAGCACGCTCAGCGTCTTGTCGGCCGAGGTGCCGGTGATCGTCGGAGCGAAGGTGCCGGTGCCGATGAACTTGATCGAAGCATCATTCGCGCCGCCCACACCCAGGTTGTTGCCGCGGAAGAGGGCGGTCTGGCCGTTGGCATTGACGGTCGCACTCACGTTGCGCGGGGCCAAGGCGGGCTGCGCGGCGATGCCGGCGTTCGTGAAGGTCATCGAGATCGGCTGGTTGCCGGTGCCGGCCAGCGTAATCAGCCCGTAGCCGCTCAGCGTGTTCTGAGCCAGGCTGCTGCTCGCCATGACCAACTGGCCGAAGCCCTGACTGCGGGCGTTGGCGTCGGTGCCTTCGATCTTGAATTCGCCGTTGTGAATGACCAGTGCCGGGTTGACGGTGCTGGCGGACGCGGCGTTCACGCCGGCGCCGGTCGTCGCATTAACCGAGCCGACGGTAAAGATCGACGTCGGAAGCGACGCCTGACCCGTACCCGAAACGACACCGAGAGTGCCCGTTGTGCCGAGCGATAGCGTGCCACCGTTCACCGCGACGGTCTGACCGCTGTTGAGGAAGCTGTTGGCGCCCGACAGGACCTGCGTGCCCGGGCCGATCTTGACGACGCGGACGGCGTAGAGGTTGGAGGGCGTGTCGGTGCTGGCCGTGGCGATCGGGCCGCCGATGGTGCCGGCGAAATCGAAGGAGTCCATTGCTTCGCCGTACGAGCCGAGCGTGAGCTGAGGACCGCCGCCCGAGGCGGCCGAGTTGTAGATCGAGCTGGCGGAGTTTCCGTTCAGGCCTCGTGCCATCACGACGCCGTTGTTGCCGAACAGTTCGAGGCGCGCTTCATCGGTGCCGGAGCCGAGCACGACCGTGTTCCGCAGGGGCAGGGGGCTGCCGCCGTCGGCCGGATTGGAGCGTTGCGGGGTTGCGCCGAAGGCACCCTTGGCCAGGGTCAGCGTGCCGCTGAAGCGCTGCCAGTCGATGGAACCGCCCAGCTTGACGGCGCCGGTCGTGATGGAGTCGGTGGTCGGCGTCGTCGCGGTCGCGGCCTTGATGGGCGTGCGGTCGGTCGACGTGAACGCGAACATCGCGTTGGAGTTATTGATCGTCAGGCCGTTGGAGCCCGCGACGACCAGTCGGCTGCCGTTCGTGGAGGGCGTCACAACGCCGGGGAAGCTGGTGAGCGGCGTGTTCTGAGCGTCGCTCAGGAACAGGCTCGCGCCGCCACTTACGTTGATCGTCGGCGAAGCGCCGGAGAACGTCAGCTTCGTCCAGGGGCCAATCTTCGCATAGTTCGGCACGCTGGAAACCAGCGCCAGGCTGTTGCCGGCACCGCTCAGCGTTAGCGAGTTGATCGACGTGTCTTTCGTGAAGGCGACGACGCCTGTGTTGGTGTGGGTGCTGAACACCGGGGCGGTCGGAACCACGCCGTCGTCCCAGTTCAGCGGGTTGTTGAAGTCCGAGGCTTTCAGGACCTGGATGGCCAGCGTGCCCGAGGCGGCCGTGGTGTCCGTGATCGCCGTCAGGGCGCCGACGTTGGTCGCGAGTTGCACGTCGCCGGGGTTCGGGCCAGTCCCGATGACATACAGGTACTTGGTGGCGCTGACGTTATTGATGTTGAGGTTCGAGCTGTTGACGCGGAGGACGTCGCCCACCTTCAGGCCGAGTGCGGTGCCGAAGTTGTACTGCGTGCCCGTCGCGCCCAGCGAGATGCTGTTGGCCGGGTTCATCGTTCCCGTGAGGGCGGTCGCCGGGTCAATCCAGATGGCAGCAGCGGCGGCCAGCTGAGTGCTTGCGAGAACCGCGCCCGCGGCCAAAGCCAGAGCGAAAGACGTACGACCGACAGCACGAGTGGTGCGTTGCATTGTGTTTTCTCTCCACCAGATTCGATTGGACAAGCCGATGTGATATGGGCTTCAATCCGCCGCAACAAAGTATGCACCGCATTCCCGATAGTGCCATTCTCAGATTGCGGTGAATGATTGCGACTTTGCGCAGTCAGTGTGGGTTTCCAAATTGCCAGGGCCGATGTTCTGGGCGTATAGGAGCGGCTTTTTTGCTCCCCAAGCCCCGTGTGTGCGACGTAGGGGATTCCACGATCCTGTCATGATCGAGAGGCTTTCGCTCGGCGGTTCCGGATTGGCAGGCTTGAAGCTTCTGCATTAGCATGGCTCCTCCCCCATGAAGCACTTCGTATCCCTCGCTCAAACCTCGTTCGACGACCTTCGTCATGTGCTGGATGTCGCCAAGCGCCTGAAGGCCGAAGTGAAGGCCGGCAAGCACAATGCGCCAATCCTCGCTGGCAAGACGCTGGCGATGATCTTCGAGAAGCCGTCGCTGCGCACGCGCGTGAGCTTTTCCGTCGGCATGACCCACCTGGGCGGCACGTCGATCGTGCTGTCGCGCGACGAAGTCGGCCTCGGCACGCGCGAGCCGGTCAAGGATGTTGCCCGCGTGCTGGCTGGCATGTGTGACGGCATCATGGCGCGTGTCTTCGAACACCAAAAGATTCTTGATCTTGAGAAGTATTCGAATGTGCCTGTCATCAACGGCCTGTCGGACTACTCCCATCCGTGCCAGGCGATGGCCGACCTGATGACGATCGAAGAACGTTTCGGCGAACTGAAGGGCAAGACGCTCGCATACATCGGCGATGGCAACAACGTCGCGCGCAGCTTGGCCGTCGCGTGCGGGAAGTTCGGCATGCGGTTCGTTTGCGCGACGCCCGGCGGCTACGCGCTGCCCCAGGACGACATGGACCGCATCATGACCCAGGTCCCGGGCATGGACTTCGTCACGACCAACGACCCCATTGAAGCCGTGAAGTACGCCGACGCGCTCTACACCGACACGTGGATCAGCATGGGCCAGGAGGCCGAGAAGCAGCGGAAGGTGAAGGAGTTCGCCGGTTTCACGATTGACGACGCGCTGCTGGCCCGCGCGCCCAAGCATGCGATCGTGCTGCACTGCCTGCCAGCCTATCGCGGGTACGAGATCTCGGACGGCGTCGTCGAGCACGAGCGCAGCCAGATTTTCCCGCAGGCCGAGAATCGCCTCCATGCTCAGAAGGGCATCCTTGCGATGCTGATGGGCGCGGCGTGATCATCCTTGCGAGGCTGCGCGGGCGTTCGTAGGCTCTTGCGGCATGTCGCAACCCTCGGCCGCGCCGGCTGCTCCTCCATCCGACACGCCAGCGATTCCGTCGCCGACGGTCGTTCCGAAACGCTCAAAGCTGTCGCTGCTGCTCGCGCTCGTCGCGGTGCTGTCGCTCATCCAGTTCGGCCAACAGGTCGCGTTTCAGGTCCGCTATTGGGACCTGTTTCCGACCACGATGACCGAAAATCACAGCATCTACGCGATCTGGAAGATTATTCACGGCCTGAAGCCATACGAGGCGCCGTTCTCCGGGCATTACGTCGTCGCGATGTACAACTGGCTCTTCTACGCCAGCTACGCGTGGGTCGCGTCGCTCGTGGGCGGGCACGACGAGAACCTGATCTGGATCGGCCGGGCGACGTCGGCGATCGTGATGATGATCGGCGCGATCGCTCACCTGCTGGTCATGCTGCGCGTGACGCGCGGCGCGGCGACCTTCAAATCTCGCTTCATCGTCTGCGCTTCCATAGCCGTGCTGGTTTGGTTCGGTACGCCGTATTTCAGCGGTCAAGCTCTGACGATTCGGCCCGATGCGGGATCGACCTGCATGGCTGTGCTGGCAAGCCTGATGGTCGTGACGATTGGCCGATCGCGCTGGTCGATCGCGATGGTGGCGTGCGGACTGGTCTTCTGTCTCGCCTGGTTGTTCAAGCAGTCGACGGTCTGGACGCTCGTCGCGACGGCCGGGTATCTGGTCGTGTGGGAACGCCAACTGCGCCGGCCCGCGGTGCTGGTGCTGTCGATGGCGCTGCCGGCGATGGTGATCCTGTTCACGGGCGACGTCGACTACCGAGCGAACGCGACCGCAGGCGCAAAAGGGAGTTCGTTTCAAGGCGTCGCGCCCGCCATCAAAGTCACGCTGTATGTACTGATCGAAAACCCGCTCGTGTGGGTCGGTGCTGCGGTCGTCGTGCTGGGCACGCTGTGGGTGAACCGAGCGCGTCTGCTGCCTCGCTGGAAGATCGATTCGACGGCCTCGCGTTTCGATCCCGCGCTCTGGGCGGCAACGGTTCTGGCCATCACGTTTCCCGTTGGCGTGGTAATGATGTTCCGCCAAGGCTCAGGCCCGAACAACCTGATGGAGCCGATGGTCGCGGCCGGAACGCTGCTGGCGCTGGGCGTGCTCGGTTACAGCCGACTTGACGCAACGCGCAGTCCGCCTGCTGCCGTCGTGGATCGCATGGCCTCTGGCGCTGGTCATGTTGCCGCTGATCGTGTTGCAGAACGTGAAGCCCGAATCGCGCGGGTTGATTCGCCTCAGCGGTCGCGAACTCCCCGTGTTGCGCAACTGGAGTCTTTACCCTGAACCGGTGAAGCAGGTCGAAGCCCGGCGCGCCTTCGCACAGAAGCTCAAAGACCTGCCCAAGCCGATCTACATCAACGACGAGATCTACTCGCTGCCGTGGCACAGCAGCGACAGCCGATTCCCGGCGTTTGTCGTGCTTGACCCGGCCGCCTACGAGCCGGCCCAACGGCGCGGCGTGCTGGCGAAAGACTTCATGAAAACGCTCGTCGGCAACGGCGAAGTGCGAACGCTCATCATCCGCCAGAACGACCCGTTCTACGCACAGGTCGTCGAGGCTGGCTGCATCGTTGTCGAAAACGACATCGGCCTGCCAGGGTTGGTGCTCACGCACGAGCCCGAGCCGAAAGCGCCGCTGGTGCTGCTCGCCGCGCCGTCGGCCGCGAGCAAGCAGCCAACCACGTCGCCTACTTCGCGGCCAAATACTGGCGAATGAGTCGGATGTTCGACACGTGCCACAGCCGAATGACGCCGTGACGCTTGGTCGCGTGGATCGCGTGCTTCTCGATGACGTTCTTCACCGTCGCCAGCGGCACCTCGAGCCGGCGGGCGATGTCGTTCATCGTCAGCAGGTTCGCGAGCGGACTGGTGAAGAACTCTTCCTGATCCATCGCATCAGTCCTTACCGGCCGAACTTCGTGAGCTGATTGATGGCCGCGCGGAAATCCTTGGGCGGATCGCATTGCAGGCGCAAGTCGCTGCCGTTCGGATGACACAGCGCGAGCGATTCCGCGTGCAGCGTCAGCCGGCCGATGAGGGGACGTTCCGGCTCGCCGGTCTCGCGGTAGTTGCGCTTGATGCTACTGAGATACAGCCCGATCGGCCGCGGCTTCTGCGGCTCGTCGTCGTCGCGTAGCACGACCTTCGGCTTGTTGCCGTAGAGTGGATCGACCGCCAGCGGATGCCCGATGTGGGCGAGGTGGACGCGAATTTGGTGGGTCTTGCCGGTCTTCGGAAAGACTTCGAGCAGGCTGAAGTCGCGGAAACGTTGAAGCACTTTCCAGTGCGTGACGGCCGGCTTGCCGTTGCGGTGAACACGCATGCGGTGGGGGTCGTTCGGCTTGCGCTCCAGCCGCGCGTCGACCTCGCCCGACTCGCTGCTGGGCACACCTGCCACGATGGCGAGGTAGCGCTTCTGCGTCAGGTTGTTTTGGAACTGGTTGCTGATCGCCTGCTGCGCGGGGCGGTTCTTGACGAACAGAAGGACGCCGGACGTATCTTGGTCGAGACGATGAACGGGCCGGACCCGCGGGTCGGCTTGGCCCTTCGACGGCAGCCCGAGTTGTTCGCCGAGCCAGCGCAGCACGCTGCCGTGCTGACCGGCCGCCGGGATGGTGGGCAGGCCGGCCGGCTTTTCGATCGCGACGACGTCGGCGTCGTCAAACAGGATGTGAAGGCGTTCGCGTGACATCGATCGCGTCGATGGTAGGGCGACCGCACACGAACGGGAAGGGTGAACGGGCGTATAGCGTCGTGCGTAAACGCGGAGTGGGTCTGATTGTGCGGTCTGCGTCGACGGTAGCCGCAAGCTTGCTCGCGATGGCCGTCTTCCGTTCGGCGCACGTTCACATCGACGCGAGCAAGCTCGCGAGTGCCGCAATCGCACGGACGGACTTCACGACGTTGACTCAGTGTCGATCAACCGACGCCGTCGACCACTTCTTCACTGCTTCCGCCACGGTCGGCTGCTTGTCATTCAGTGCCAGACTCTGCTTCCACGTCGCGATCGCGAGTTCCCGTAGCGATTCGTCGAGCTGCAACTCGGCGCGGTACCGAGCCAGGTACATGTCGGCCTTGCCGTTGATCGCGGGCAGATAGTTTTTGTCGAAGCCGAAGCTGGTGTCGTACGCCTTGAGTGCGCCGTCCCAGTCCTTGGCCAGTGTGAGGGCGTCGCCGAGGCGCTTCTGTGCCTGCGCGCTGTCGGGCTTGCGAGCAACGAGCTGCTTCGCCACGTCGACCGCATCGGTCGATTTCTTCTGCGTGATCAGGTTGCTCGTCAGGTTGAGCAACGTGGGCTCGGAGTCCGGCTCCAGTTCTAGGCTGCGCCGGTAGCACGCCTCGGCCAGCACGTTGTTGCCGCGGGCGTCGTGGACGACGCCGAGGTTGCTCCAGCCGCGCGGGTTCTTGGCATCGATGCGGGTCGAGCGTTCCAGGTAGATGACGGCCGGGTCGAGCTGGTTGAGCGCGAAGTAGACCAGGCCCAGGTTCATGTTCGACTTGAAGTCGTCCGGTTCGATCTTCAGCCCGCGCAGGTAGGACTCGATGCTCTCGGGCAGACGATGAAGGATCTGAAGCGACAGGCCGAGGTTGTAGTGGTTGCTGACGGTGTACGGGTCGAGTTCGCTGGCCCGCTGGAGGTAGGGCAGGGCGTCGGCGTACTGCTGGCGCTTCATGTACAGCTCGCCGAGCGTCTTCTGCGCCATGCGCAGGTTCGGGTTCTGGGCGATGGCTTTGCGCAGACCGGCGATGGCGGAATCTTCGTCGCCGGCGTTCAAGGCGCGGACGCCGGTCACGTAGGAGTCGATGCCCTGCGGCCGTTCGATGGCGACCTTCGGTGCGTTCGGCGCCGTCGCGCACCCGCCAGCCGTCAGTGTGACGGTGGCGGCTGCGAGCGACAGAACAAGAAGACTGGCCTGATCGAGAGACGAGCGAGACATGCGAGTGACCTCCGTGCGGAACGAACTTCCCTCTTCGGCTTGGCGTCTGACACATTCTCGGACGTGCAGCGCGGGCCGGCAACAATGGAATGTACATCGGCAAAGGGATGGCGTTGATCTGTGGCGAAAACAGTTCTACAGTCATCCGTCGAGCGGTATCGGACGCAGTCGTCAGTCGGCACATCGTTGCCAAGGCGTTGCGCACCAGGGAATTCCTCTCGACGCGGCAGCGGTTCGTGTCGTACATCAACCATTCGTTCGCCCGTCCCACGAGGAAGATTCATGCGTCTTCTGATCGCGATTCCTACATTTAACGAAGCGCGGCACCTCGAACGGGTGCTGGGCGAAGTGGCCCCGTATTGCCCGGACGTGCTGCTGGTCGATGACGGCAGTTCCGATGCGACGCCTCAGATCCTCGAACGGTATCGCGATACGGTTCACGTGCTGCGCCATCCGAAGAACATGGGCTACGGCCAAAGCCTGATCGACGCCTTCGCCTGGGCCGACCGGGCTGGCTTCGACTGGGTCATCACCATGGACGCCGACGGCCAGCACGAGGCCGAATCGATTCCCGACTTCATCCGGGAGATCCGCACCGGCGAGTGGGACCTGATCTCCGGCTCGCGCTACTTGGCCGCTCGGAACGACGACGACCTTCCGCCCCTCGAGCGACGCCACGTCAATCACCGCATCACGACGCTGATGAACAACCTGTTCCGCATGGAGCTGACCGACAGTTTCTGCGGCTTCAAGGCGCATCGCGTCGCATCGATGATCGACCTGAAATTGACCGAGCCGGGTTACGCCTTCCCGCTGCAACTCTGGCCGCGCGTGTACGCGTCGAAGTTGCGGCTGAAGGAGATTCCGGTCCGCCGCATCTACAACGATCCGAACCGCAGCTTCGGCACGCATCTCGACGACGCCGACCGCCGGTTGAAGCACTACCTCACCGTGCTCAACGCCGAACTGCGCGACCTCGGCATGCCGGAAATGACCGACGCCCCGGTGTTGCCGGCACGCCAGCCGGTTAAGCACTGTTGCGGTTGCTGCAAGTGACGGACGATTCGTCGTCCGTCCACGATGACCCTCGATAGAACGACCTCACATGCCCAGCCCCGACGACGCCACGATCCTGCCGAAGTATGAAGACTGGAAGGCGCCGAAGTCCGACGGCGCCACGCTGATCTGGCCCGAGCCGCAGACGATGCTCGACGAAGCCCGCAGCACGCGCGAGTTGCTCGCCCGGGCCGATGCGCCGGCGGTCCAGGGAACGTCGCTGCTGGAGCATCGACGGGCGATGCGAGCGTTCATCGGCCACGCCGACGACTCGCCGCTCATCATGACCGGCCACCAGGCCGAACTGCACCACCCCGGCGTATGGGCGAAGAACGCGCTGATCGACGCGGCCGCTCGATCCGTGGGCGGCAAGGCGTTTCACTTAGCGGTCGACACCGATTCGCCGAAGCATCTGGAACTGCGCTGGCCGGGCTACGCCGCGCCGATCACGGACGACGCCGACGTGACGACCGCTGAGTGGACTGGTCAATTGGTTTCGCCGTCGCCGGCGCATGCGGATGAACTGATCCGCGCGGCGCGCGGCGCGAGCCAGTCGCTCGGTGCCGAGCCGATGCTGGTCGAGTACCTGAACGACCTGCGGGCCGCGTCGTTCGTCGGCGAGAGCTGGCCGCTGCCGAACGCGATGACGGCGGCGATGCACCGGCTCGACTGGTCGATCGGCCTCGACTACGCCGCAGTCACGCTGTCGCCCATGCTCATCAGCCCGACGTGGCTGGCATTCGCGCACCACCTGCTGGCGAATGCCGCGTCATTCGGGAAGGCGTACAACACCGGGCTGGCTGAGTATCGCACTGAACAGAACATCACCGGCCACAGCCGGCCGATGCCGGACCTGGTCTTCACCGCGCACAGCATCGAAGCGCCGTTCTGGCTCGACGAAGTCCGCACCGGGATGCGTCATCGCACCACGGTCGAACTGCGCGACGGCAAGTGTTACCTGCACAAGCCGTATGAGGACGATGCGCTGGAGCTCGATCCGGCGATCGACGCCGGCGAAGCGGTCCACCGGCTCCAGCGGTTCCTCGCTCAGCACGAACTCCGCTTAGCGCCGCGCGCACTGACGCTCACGCTGTTCATGCGGCTGTTCGTGGCCGACCTGTTCGTGCACGGAATTGGCGGGGGGCGCTACGACCAGATCACCGACCGCCTGATCCGCGACCATTTCGGCCTCGTTCCGCCGCCCTTCGCGGTGACGACCGCCACGCTCTACCTGCCCCGCGCGGAAGGCCGACAGCGCGCCTGCGTGCCGTGCGTGGTGCAGGAAGGGCATCGCCTGAAGCACAGCCTGCTGGGGGACGAGAAGAAGCTCATCCTGCGGGCGATTGAATCCGCACCGCGCGGCTCGCGGCAGCGGCTCGATCTCTTCTTCGACATGCACCGCAAGTTACGCACCGCACTCGGCATGACATCGGTATTGCAGGACTGGCAGTCGAAGCTCGACCAGACGAAGCGAGACGCCGACGAGGACGCGATCGTCTTCAATCGCGAGTTGTTCTACGCGGTCCAGCCGCGCGAGCGGTTGACGGGACTGATCGAGCGCTACCGCGACGCAGTTTGAGCGGTCCGAACTAATTGCTCGACGGATCGTCCGGAATGAAGTCCGGCGAGATGAATTTCATCAGGTTCGCCCGCGACATCAGCCGGGCCCACAGTTCGTCGGTTGGCTCCGTGAACACATCCTGCGGCGTCGCCGGCGCGACCATCCAGGCGCCCTCGGCCAACTCCTGCTCCAATTGCTCGCTGCCCCAGCCGGCGTAGCCGAGCACGTAGCGGCTGGGCAGGGCGTCGCGCTCGATCAGCTTCTCCAATGCTTCCTGGTGCACGCAGAAGTGCACACCCATGATCACTTCTTCCGACTTGTCGACGGCCATCCCCGATAGCGCCATCAACGGTCCCGTGCACGGCCCGCCCTTGTAGAGCGGCCGCTGTAGTTCGCCGACGCTTTCCAGAGCATCGCCCAGCGCTTCGGCCACCGTCACGGGTAGCGGGCGATTGATGATTAGACCCAGCGCGCCGTCTTCGTCGTGCTTCACGAGCAGGACGACCGACCGCGAAAAGTTCGGGTCCATCAGGCTGTTGCTGGCCAGCAGGAAATGTCCACGGAGCGACGGTTTCACTGTAGCCGATTGAACGCGATTCGAGCCGAAAGTGGAAGGGGATGCGACACCTGTGTTGTCCACCGGCTTTCAGGCTGACGAGGCAGCCCAATTCAGTCGATGAAGCACCAGGCGAAGTTATCGCTCACGACGACGCGATTTGGCATATACTGACCGCAGCCGATGGCCTTCTTCGACCCGATATTCCATCAACCCCGCGCGCCGGCCAACCCTCGCCTGCTCAAGGCGCTGGCCACCGCATCGGGCAGCAACGACCTTGCGGTGAAGAACGGCCTGTACGAGGCATTGTTGAATTCGGTTCTGCTGATCCCGACAACCAGCACGCCGCAGGACGGGTCTACACCGTCGACGACATCGCTTCCGCTCTCGCGTGGCCGCAAGCAGCAATTCCTGCTGATCGAAGACGAACAAGGCGCAGCCGTGCCCGGATTCACCGACCTCCAGGCGATGCAGCGCTGGCAACCCGGCGCGACCGGCTTTGTCTCCATGCCGCTGCCGCAACTGCTCCGTGAGAGTTTTCCGAGTGCCTGCACGGGCATCTGGCTGAACGTGGCGGATCGCTCCGCTCGATTCGTTAGTCGGGCCGAACTCGCCCAGTTCACGGGCGGCATGGTGCAGGCGACCTACGTGGAGCAGGTGGAGCGCGACCTTGTGCCGCCGCATACGCAGTTTGATGCGAAACTGCCGGAGACGCTCTTGCCGGGCGAAGTCGTCCTGCGGATCGTCGAGGTGCTGAAGCACGAGCCCGACATCGCGTCCGGCTATGTCCTGCACGTTGAGCCTGGCGTCAAGCGTGGTCGAGTGGCACTGGGGCTTCGACTGGTTCGCCTGCTCGAGCCGCCGATCGTCGAGGCGCTGCTGAAACGCGTGATGATCGGCATTAACCAGTCGAAACTGCACCGCGGCGGCGCGATCGATGTGCTGGTTCTCGACTACGCGAAGTTCAAGTCGATCGCCGGCGCCGTGCCGCCGGTGTACGAGAAGGCGTAAGCGGCTCTCACCCGCCCCAGACGGACATCACGACTTCCAACTCGTCGCGATCGGAGATTGTGTCCGCCGGCGCGGGCCGCGCCGGCGTCAGTTTGCCGTTGCGCAGCAGGAGCAGGCGTTCGCGCAGTTGGCCCGTCTCATCGAATAGAAGCGGCCGAAGCTTCGGATGTTCCGCAACGACCGCCATCGCGTCGCGCACGGTGTTCGCGTCGACGGAGATCGAAATCTGGCCGATCGTCTCAGCGATCAACCGCGGAAGTTTGACGATTACTTGTCCCATTCCTTCACGTCTGCGCGAGCGCCCGAACGGTCAGCACGCGTGGCAGCGTTCCGGGCAGACGCATCCACGATTCGCCGGCATCGTTTGAGGCGAACACATCGCCGCTGGTGGTCCCGAAGTAGACGCCGGGCGTCGCGTGCGAATCGACCGCCATCGCATCCCGGAGCACGCCGCTGAAGGCGCCGGTCTGCGGCAGGCCTTTCGACTTCGCCGTCCACGATCCACCCCCGTCCGTGCTCTTGTAGACCAGCACCTTGCCATCTGTGAAGAATCGCGTCAGGTCGGCTTGAAGCGGAACGATGAAGAGTTCGCCCGCGCGCGTGATGACCATCGGGAAGCCGAAGTTCGAGTGCACGCCGTTCTCGCAGGCGGTCCAGTTTTCGCCGCCGTCGGTGCTGCGGTACAAGCCGCCGTGAAACTGCATGTAGAGCGTATTGGGGTCGGTCGGGTGTTGCACCATCTTGTGCACGCAGTGGGCGACGGCATCGTCGTCCGAACCCGTGTTGAGCGGCTTGATGCCCGCGTTCATCGACCTCCAACTCGCGCCGCCATCGGTCGTCCCGAACACGCCGGCCGCGCTGATGCCGATCCACATCCGTTGCGGGTTCGAGTGATCGGCAACGATGGTGTGCAGGCAGAGTCCGCCTGCGCCGGGGAACCACTTGCTGCGGGTCGGATGCGCGTTGATCGCCTCGACCCCCGCCCACGTGTTGCCGCGATCTCGCGAGACGAACAAGGCCGCTTCGTCGAGCCCGCACAGCAGCGTGTTCGGTTCACTGGAGTGACCCGATGCGATCTGCCAGACGCGTTTTGTCTTAACCTCTGATCCTTCAGGATGCTTTGGTTGGCCGTCGGGTTGGTTCCAATTCGCGCCGCCGTCGGTGCTGGTGCGGAGCGTGGCCCCGTACGCATAGTGCGCGGTGCCGATCGTGATCTGCTCGGGCGTCAGGTGCAGCGCCGAGATTTCCCAGCCCGGCAGGAACGGACCCTCGCGCGTCCAGTGGTCGCGTGACTCGTTCGACCGATACAAAAACACGCCCTTGGTCGTGCCGACCGCCAGCATCGTGCTTGCCACGCTCGCCTCCTTCGATGAGTTGTTTTCTTTGTCCCAGCCGTTGGGATTGTGACGTTCATCATCGGCATACGTCAATGCTTCACTTCATTTCCGGCACTTCGTGCTACGATGCGGGCATGCGAATCGCAAAACTTCTCGTGTGCGCCGGGCTGAGTATTGCCGCTTTGGACGTCGCCTTTGCCGCCCAGCCGGCGACATTGCCAACCACGCAGCCGGCCACCACGGGCGGGCTGCGCTACAAGCTGTCCAAGAACGCAGAAGAAGCCCCCTCCGAGATTCGCGAGCAGATCGTCAAGGTGATGGACGAGGCACTGGTCATCTACAACGCCAATGGCACGTTCGATCGGACGATTACTGCGAACTACAAGCCGGGCACCCCGACGGCGGAGGCGAACTACGACGGTCTCATCAGCTTCGGCAAACAGATCGCGCATCACACCGCGTTGCACGAGATCGGCCACACCATGGGCATCGGCACACATCCGAAGTGGCGCTCGCTCATCAAGGATGGCCTGTGGACCGGCGAACACGCCCTGGCACAGCTCCGCGAATTCGATGGTCCCGACGCCAAGCTGCACGCCGACCGCCAACACTTCTGGCCCTACGGCCTGAACTTCGCGAAGGAATCGAATCCCGAGGCCGACGTGCGTCACGTGAAGATGGTGATCGCGTTCCGGAAAGACCTGGGGGTCGACGGCACCGATGACGCGAAGTGATCACTCGACCTGGCGCACCTGGATCGTGTCGACCACCTTGCCGTGCGCCAGCACGTTGGTGATGACCACCAGCCACGTGCCTTCGGCGCACCAGTTGCGGCGTCTCAGGTACGCCAATGCGTCCTTGATCGTCTTCTCCGGGTCGTCGTCGAACGGCATCAGGAATGGCTCGACGCCCCACGGCAGCAGCAACTGCCGGAAGAGTGCCTCGTCGTCGGTGAAGGCGTAGATCGGTACGCCGACCGCGCGCAATGCCGCCAGTGTGTATGCGAGCATGCCGCTGCGCGTGAAGACGACGATGCCGCTCTGGCCCAGTTCCTGCGCGAGCACGGTGGCCGAGCGGAGCATCTTCGTTTTCGGCTGATTCAGTTCGATTTGCTCGTTGATGCCGCGGATTTCGGTCGGCTCGATCGTGCGGATGATGTTCTTCAACACCTCGACGCAATCGAGCGGGTACAGCCCCGTCGTCGTCTCGCCCGAGAGCATCACGCAGTCGGCCCGCTCGCGGACGGCGTTGCTCACATCGCTGATCTCGGCCCGCGTGGGCATCGGCACCGAGATCATCGATTCCAGTAGATGCGTCGCGATGATGACCGGCTTGCCGAGCCTCAGGCAGGTGTCGACGATCTTCGTCTGCACGAGCGGCAGGGTGTGGTAGTCGATCTCGATGCCGAGATCGCCGCGCGCGACCATGATCGCGTCGGCCACACGGACGATACCGTCGAGGTGGCGCAGGCCGCTCTGGTCTTCAATCTTCGCGACGATGCGAGCCTTGCTGCCCAGGTGATCGAGCAGGGCGCGTAGCACGAGCACGTCCTCTCCTTTGCGGACGAAACTCAGCGCGACGAAGTCGATGCCTGCCTCTACGCCGACGCGGATGTCTCTCTCGTCCTTCTCGGTGAGCGAAGGCAGATTCACGTCGACCCCGGGCAGGTTGATGTGCCGGCGCGACCCCAGCCGGCCCGGCGTGAGGAGTTTGCAGCGGACGGAGGTATCGGTCAGGCTGACCACCTGCATGCGGATCAGGCCCGAGTCGACGAGCACGGTGGCACCGACGGTCAGGTCGTTTGGCAGGCCCGGGTAATTCACGGTCACGCCGCGCACGCCTTCGGGCACGGGGCCGACGCAGAAGTCGAGCGTGTCGCCGGGCAGCAGGTCGATGCCCTGTTCGACCGGGCCCGTGCGGATTTCCGGGCCTTTCACGTCCATCATCACCGCGACGTGGCGGCCCACCTCGCGACTTACGTCGCGGATACGCTGGACGACCGCCTTCACCCAGTCGCCCGTCGCGTGGGCCATGTTGATGCGGATGACGTCGACGCCCGCGTTGATGAGTTGCGCGAGTCGTTCCGCGCTTTCGGTGGCGGGGCCGAGGGTGGCGATGATCTTCGTATGTCGGTAGTAGCCGCGCATGTCGCTGGATCCTGGTTCGGACAGCGCGGTAGGTTCCCAACTGCGTGTTCGCTTGTACGCGAAAAGCCGGCCGCACGACAAGCGCGATTTCAGATCACCAGTGCGTGTAGAGGTTCAACTCGGTCCAGATCGTCTGCGCGGAGAGCAGCAGCAGTACGATCGCCATCAGGATTCGACCGCGCAGCACCGTTGATGCCGCGACGATCAGTGCCGGCGTCATCGTGATGAGCACGCGTTCGGTTTCCAGCGTGAAGCAGGTCGATCCGCAGAGCACGAGCAGTCCGAGGATGGCCGCAAGCGCGAATCGCGCCTGCGACTTCCATGGCCGGACAGCAGAGCGGAAGAACGCCACGACAACCGGCCCGATCAGCGCGAGTCCGCCGCCGAAGACGACGGCTGCCAGGTTGCTCACGGAGACGCTCGACCAGATCTCAAAGGACTCGTAGCCGGTCATGCGGACGGACATTTCGTCTCGCTCCATCGCGGCGCGGACGCAGGCGAAGAAGTCGTAGCCGATCAGGTGCAGCGAGAGTTGCTGGCAGGCCAGAAACGTCAGGCCGATCACGGCGACGGCCAGTCCGCGCCGCAGCCAACGCCACGGCCCGCTGAGGACTGCATACAACGTGACCAGCACCGGCACGAGCACGGCCGTGAACGTCATGAACGCCGCCAGCCACAGCGCGATTCCTGCCACGATCGACCGCCAGATCGACTGCTTCTTCACGGCGATCACGCCGAGGGCCAGCGCTGTGAGCAAGAAGGCGTTGAAGACTGCGTCCATGCTGGTCGCGCCCAGCAGCACGAGGTTCGGGGCTACAAGGCAGAGCAGCGTCGCCCGTCGCATTGCGGCCGGTCCCGCGACGGTTCGGGCCAAGGCACGGGCCGGCAGGATGAAGAGCGCGCCGAAACCGATCGCCAGCCACGTCGCCGCGAACACCGACGGCCCGAACAGCTTTGACCCCGCCCACAGTACCAGCACGCCGCCCGGCGGATGCGTGCCAGGGTGAACGGTCAACTGGTTGTTCAGCGACGGGTACTCGCGCATGAAACGCAGGGGGTCATCGTTCACCATCGGCACGACGCCGATGTATTCCAGGCTCGTCCGCATGAACGGCGCTTCGACCGATGCTTCGCCGCTTCGGATGGCCGCGACGCTGGCGTTGATGCCGACCACGCCGAGCACTGCGATCGTTGTTGATATGAACCGCGGCCAGAGCCGGTACTGCGTCACCAGCAGCAGGACGACCGTCAGCAGCATCGCGTCGATGGCGGTGACGAGTCGAACCCGCGCGGCCAAGATCGACAGATCGACCGGCCACCATCGGCTGTAGAGTGGCGCGCCGGTGCCAAAGTCGCGGCGTAGGTACTTCGTCAGCCAGTCGTACGTGTCGTAGTCGTACCACAGCCGAGTACCCAGCCACGCGCCGAGCAGGGTCGCGAGCAACGAAATCCACGGCATCCAGCGACGAGCGGACATACGGCCCCTCCGCGTCATGTTCGCGATCACGCGCCGCGTGCACTTCACCGCGTCGGCGGCTTCGGCTTGCGACCGGTCTGGGTGCTGAAACTCTGCAGGTACGCGATCCACATCATCGACAGCCCGACCTGATACGCGCCCTGAATCACCAGATCCATGTAGTACTGCGTCGGCGGGATGTGGTACTTCTCAACGTTGACGCCTTGATACGTCCACGCTTGCACGGGCTTGCCCTTGCCCAGCGGGGCGATGGTCACTTCGATCAACTTGTAGACGCCGACCTCTTTGCCGGTCGCGTCGAGTTTGCGGCCGACTTTGGCGTCGAGCGTGGCGAGTTCGGCGTCGTTGACTTCGAAGACCGAGCCTTGGACGTACTTGCCCGGGTCATACTCGATGTCGCCGATGCCGCCGCCCCAGTATTCGCTGAAGATCGGGAAGCACATGCGATAGTTGTCGAGCACCCCGGCGCGCGCATTTTTCATCGCCGGGGGGCGATGTCCGTAATGCCGACACCAATCGGCAACTGCCTTGGCGTTGAGATTGGAACCGTACGCGAAGTAGTGCATCCTGCCTGCGCTGCTGCGGGCGGGTCGCATCTTCGACAAATCGCCCGACTTTGCAAAGGCGGGCGAAATCCACAGAAAAACGAGGCAATCGAGCGGACGGGCAACCGATTCTGCACAGACCGCCATGGCATACCGCACAAACGGCGGTTGGGTCCCGGCCCCCTGCGGCTACAGTCCATGGCCGTGCTGCCTGACAGGCGGCCATCGCTTGGATTGCATCGGGCTTGGCGGTGAGGACATGGCTGGCAGGCTGCTCAATCGACATCGACCCGCACACGGCAAATGGCCGCTTC
Organism: Tepidisphaeraceae bacterium; assembly: GCA_047600945.1. GTDB lineage: Bacteria > Planctomycetota > Phycisphaerae > Tepidisphaerales > Tepidisphaeraceae > JASGKC01. The sequence goes on from JASGKC010000001.1 coordinate 2,988,491, forward strand.
TCGCCGCATCCGGGCAATGGGTCTACCTCTCAGTGCTGCTGGCGAACCTCGTCTGCTGCGCAATTGTGTCCGCCTTGCCGATCCGTGTCGACTTGGGTGGAGGCGGCTGGCGGCTCCAACAACTAGATCGCCACATCGACATCGCCGCCACGGTGCCCGGATGCGTTCACACCGACCTGCTGGCGGCCAAGCTCATCGAAGGCCCGTTCGTCGGCACGAATGCGGGCAAGCTGGGATGGATCGACGACTGTACCTGGAATTACGTTCGAAGCATCGACGTGACAAAGGAACTGCTCGCTCAGCGGCGGGTGCTGCTGCACTGCGAAGGACTCGACACGATTGCCGCGATCACCCTGAACGGACAGGAAGTCGGATCGACCGACAACATGTTTCGAACATACGAGTTCGACGTGAAACCGCTGCTCCGGCCGGGTCGAAACGAGTTGCGCGTGACGTTCTCGCCCCTACAGGGATACGTCAACACGTTCATCCACGAGGCGAAGGGGCCGAATAGTTCAGCGAAAGGCATCGCCAACGTCCGGCGCACGGCTTACCTGAATGGCTGGGACTTCGCACCGAAGTTTCCGACATTCGGAATCGAAAAGTCGATCGACCTGATCGGCGTCGACCAAGGCCGGATTGACTCGATGGCAATCGACACGACGGTTCGCAGGGATTCTGCCGCGCTGAGCGTGAAAACAGCTGTCGACGCGACGTCTCCGAGTGCTCTGAAAGCGAAGGTGAGCGTAAGCCTTCGCGGCAAGGTCGTCGGCGAAGCAACCAACTCCATCGCAGAAACGACCGTGGTGACGGTTCGCGATCCGGAACTCTGGTGGCCCAATGGCCTAGGTTCACAGCCGTTATACGACGTCGATGTCGAACTGCTCAACGTCGACGGACAAGTGGTCGACCAGACCCGCCGCCGCGTCGGCCTGCGAACGATCGAACTGCTTCCGAAGACGCCGGATCGTCCGCTCCGACTGCGCGTCAATGGCGTGGATATTTTCGCGAGGGGCGCCAACTGGGTGCCAAGCGACGCCTTTCCTTCCCGCGTGACGGCGGGCCGGCTCCGCCAACTCGTCGCCGACGCCAAGGCTGCGAACATGAACATGCTTCGCTGCTGGGGCGGCGGCTACTACGAGGAAGACGCCTTCTTCAACGCCTGCGACGAGGCGGGCATCCTCATCTGGTTCGAGTTCAAGTTCGCCAACAACCTCTACCCGGCCGGGAACTCGAAGTTCGTCGACAACGTGAAGCACGAAGTGACCGATCAGGTCACGCGGGTGCGTCACCACCCCTCAATCGCCGTGTGGAGCGGCAACAATGAGGTGATGGGCTTCGTCACCGGCTTCAAGGTCCTCAGCCAACAGGACTACAACGCCTTCTACCACGGCGTGATCGGCAAGACCCTGCTCGCGCTCAAACCCGACGCGAACTACGTCGGCGGCAGCCCGGAAGCGGGCGACGAGCACAACTGGTGGGTCTGGCACATTGGCGCGGAGTTCGAGAAATACCGCGAATCGCACGGCTGGATGACCGAGTTCGGCTTCCAGTCGTTCCCGTGTCCGACGACGGTCCACACGTATGCAGCGCCGGGCGACGACGACCTATTGAAGTCGCCCGTGCACCTTGCCCATCAACTCAACGGCAACGGACGCGGCAACGCGATAATCCTCGACCAAATGGCCCGCTACTTCCGGCCCGCCAAGGATTTCGAGAGCACCCTGTGGCTCAGCCAGATCAACCAGGCGTATGGCATGCTGGTCGGCATCGAGCATTGGCGCTCGGACGGGCCGGCCTCGAGCGGCGCACTGGTGTGGCAATACAACGACACATGGCCCGGCGCGAGTTGGTCGGCGATCGACTATTTCGGCCGATGGAAGGCGCTGCAATACAGACTTCGGTCAGCGTGCGCCCCGGTGATGGTGTGCGCGATCGCTCACGAGAAGTTGGACGACCTGCAAGTGAAGATCGCCAGCGACCTGTCCGTTCGCACCAACGCTCAACTGCGCTGGACGCTGCTGAACACAGCAGGGGAACGCCTCGATTCGGGTGAGCAGGCGATCGACTTGCCCGCCGGCACGGCGTCGACGGCCGGGCCAACGCTGGTGTTCACCGGCGTGGCGGGAAAGGTCGACCGCGAGCGACTATTGCTCTCCCTCGTTGTGGAGTCGGCCGGGCAGAGACTGTCCGATCGCGTTGTCACTCTCGTCAGACCCAAAGACCTTCAGCTTCAAGAGCCCGGCCTGTCAGCGCAGGTTGCGAAGAGGGTCGATGGCTACGACGTGACCCTCCGCTGCCAGCGGCCGGCCCTGTGGGTCTGGCTCGACTGTGCCGACGCTGACGCCCGCTACAGTGACAACTTCATCGACCTCCTGCCCCGTGAGCCGCACACGATTCACGTTCGGCCGCGCTCGCCGATCGATGAGGCTTCATTCCGATCATCGCTCCGAATCCGCAGTTTGTTCGACACGTACGAGTCGACTACGAAATGAGTCAATACCGACAACAAGGGCACCCGTGAGATTCCATCGACTCCAACTCATCCTGCTGGCACTTCTCGTGGCGACAGGCACCTCGAGACTCAGTCGAGCCGAGTCGCCCCTTGACCTCGTCAGCACGCTGCAAGGCACCGACTCCGACATCGGCTTCTCTCATGGCGGCACGCTCCCGGTTACCGGCTCGCCCTGGGCGATGACGACCTTCGCGCCGCAAACCTTCGACGCCACGCGCCAGTGGTTTGAAGAGGGCGGCTGGTGGTTTCAATCTAGCGCCAAAACGATCAACGGCTTCCGCGCCACACATCAGGCGTCGCCATGGATGGGCGACTACGGCTTCTTCTCCATTATGCCTGTGACGGGCAAGGTCGGCTTCAAGCTCGACGATCGTCACTCCGAGTACGAAATTGGTGCTTCCACGTTCAGGCCCGATTACGTGCGCATCGAACTGAAACGCTACGACGTGCTGGCCGAACTGACGTCGAGCAAGCGGTGCGCGGTGATGCGCTTCACGTACCGCAAAGGTGAGACGGGCCGGCTGATGGTCGACCCGGCCCGCGTGGCGCATCTCGAAGTCGAGGGCCAGACGATTCGTGGCTACACGCTCGCGAACAACGGCGGCGTGCCGAAGAACTGGAAGTCATACTTCGTGATCCGCCTCGATCGGCTGATCCGGACGTCCAGCACGTTCGACGCCAATTACGTCGAGACGCCCGACCGTAAGTCGGTTGACGGCGATCGCATCGGCATGGCCATTGACTTCGACACGCCGGACGATCGTCGGGCCGTCGAAGTGCAAGTCGGTACCAGCTACATCAGCTTAGAACAGGCGGAGCTGAATCTTCGCCGCGAGGCCGAGGGCGGCTTCGACGCGACGCGCCAACGCACGGCCAGCGAGTGGACGGAGGCGCTGGGCCGGATTGAGATCAGGGGGGGCACCGATGCGCAGCGTAGCACGTTCTACTCCTGTCTCTTTCGCGCGCTCACGTATCCGCACACGCTTCACGAGCTTGACGCTGCCGGGAAGCCGATCCACTTCAGCATGTACGACGGCCAGATCCACGATGGACCGGCGTATGGCGACATCGGCTTCTGGGACGTGTACCGATCGAACTTCTCGCTCTGGTCGATCGCCTACTCGGAACAGTTGCAGGACATCCTCGCCGGCTTCGTGCAGAGCTATCGCGAGAGCGGCTGGTTCCCGCAGTGGCCCAGCCCGGGGCATCGCAATGGGATGGTGGGCTCACACGTCGACGCGGTGTTCGCGGACGCCGTCATGAAAAACCTTGGCGGCTTCGACGTGAATGCGGCTTACGAAGGCATTCGCAAGAACGCGTTCGACAAGCCTGTTGGCGTGCCGGCGGGGCGAGGCTCACTCGACGAGTACATCCAGCTGGGCTACTTGCCCGCCGACAAGGGCGTCGGCTCGGGCGTCTCTGCAACGCTCGACTACGCCTACGATGACTGGTGCGTGGCGCAGGTCGCCAAGGCGCTCGGCAAGACGAGCGATTACGAGGCGCTCATGAAGCGCTCGACGAACTACCGGCATCTGTGGGACCCATCTGTCGGCTTCTTCCGCGCGAAAACCTCGAAAGGGGAGTGGGTGGGTGAGTTCGATCCGATCGCCTGGGGCAACGGCTACGTCGAGTGCGGGCCTTGGCAGGGCACATGGGCCGTGCCCCACGACGTGCCGGGCCTCGCGAAGCTGATAGGTGGCAACGAGAAGATGGCGGAGAAGCTCGACCTGATGATGGGCCTGCCGTCGGCGTACCACGTCGGCGACGTCGGCCAGGCCATCCACGAGATGAAGGAAATGGCCACCCAGCAGTTCGGCCAGTACATGCAGGGCAACCAGCCCGACCACCACGTGCTCTACCTGTGGGCCGCAATCGGGCAGCCGTGGAAGACGCAGTATTGGACGCGCCGGGTCTGCACCGACCTGTACGACGCCTCGCCGCGCGGCTTCGCGGGCGACGAAGACAACGGCGAGATGTCCAGCTGGTACGTCCTCAGCTCGATGGGCCTGTACCAACTCTGCGTGGGTGATCCGAACTACACGCTGACGAGTCCGCTGTTCGACGAAGTCCGCATCAACCTGCCCGGCAACAAGTCGTTCACAATCCGAGCCAAAGACAACGGCCCGCCCAGCCTTTACGTGCTGAATCGAACGTTGAATGGCAAGCTTTGGACGAGCGAGACGATCCCGTACGCGACGATCATGTCAGGCGGCGAGTTGACCGCACAGATGAGCGAACGCGTGCCGACCGATCCGCGGCTGAACGAACACCGGTGATCCGCGCGGCGCGTGCGAAACAATCGCCGAGCCGTATGATCGGCCCCGCGCGTCGCTGCGGCGAAATCGTTCACCGGACGGCGCGGATTGGCTCGTGCGAAAGGGAAGTCATGGCTGCTGAATCCAAGTGCCCGTTTCATCAAGGCAAGATGGCTCCGACCGGCACGACCAACCGCGACTGGTGGCCAGGCGCGCTGAAGCTGGAACTGCTCAGCCAGCACTCCAGCAAGACGAATCCGCTCGGCAGCGAGTTCAGCTATGCCGAGGCGTTCAAGCGGCTTGACCTGCCTGCCGTGAAGAAGGACCTGGCGGCGCTGATGACCGATTCGCAGGAATGGTGGCCGGCCGATTTCGGGCACTACGGGCCGCTGTTCGTCCGCATGGCGTGGCACAGCGCGGGCACATACCGCATCGGCGACGGCCGAGGCGGCGGGGGACGCGGGCAGCAGCGCTTCGCGCCGCTCAACAGCTGGCCCGACAACGTTAGCCTCGACAAGGCTCGCCGATTGCTCTGGCCCATCAAACAAAAGTATGGCCAGAGCATTTCCTGGGCTGACCTGATGATCCTCACCGGCAACGTCGCCCTCGAGACGATGGGCTTCAAGACCTTCGGATTTGCCGGCGGACGTGAAGACACGTGGGAACCCGATCAGGACGTCTACTGGGGTGCCGAAACCGCGTGGCTCGGCGGCGACGTCCGCTACGCGCTCGGGGCCGAAGGCGTCGAGAAGTCGGGCGGCGTGACGATTTCCGACCAGCAGCCTGACGGCAAGGTGCACGATCGATTCCTCGAAAATCCGCTCGCTGCCGTGCAGATGGGGCTGATTTATGTGAACCCCGAAGGGCCGGACGGCGTGCCCGATCCGATCAAGGCTGCCCACGACATCCGCGAGACGTTCGCGCGTATGGCGATGAACGATGAGGAGACTGTCGCACTCATCGCCGGTGGTCACACCTTCGGCAAGACGCACGGCGCGGCGCCGGCCACGCACGTCGGCAAAGAGCCTGAAGCCGCCGCCCTCGAAGACCAGGGCCTCGGCTGGAAGAACAGCTTCGGCACTGGCAAGGGCCCGCACACGATCACCAGCGGTTTGGAGGTTACCTGGACGAAGACGCCCACGAAATGGAGCAACGACTTCTTCCCAATCCTGTTCGGCTTCGAGTGGGAACTCACCAAGAGCCCGGCCGGCGCGAACCAGTGGGTGGCCAAGGATGCACCGGCCGTCATCCCTGACGCGTTCGATCGCACCAAGCGCTGGCTACCCACGATGCTCACGACCGATCTGTCGCTGCGCTTCGATCCGGCCTACGAGAAGATCTCGCGCCGATTCATGGCGCATCCGGAAGAATTCGCTGACGCGTTCGCCCGTGCGTGGTTCAAACTCACGCACCGCGACATGGGCCCGCGCGCCGCTACCTCGGGCCCGAGGTGCCGCAGGAAGAGTTGATCTGGCAGGACCCAATCCCGGCCGTGAATCATCCGCTGATCGATGAGAAGGACGTGGCCGCGCTGAAGGCGAAAGTGCTGGCGTCGGGCCTGACCGTGCCGCAACTCGTTGCGACCGCGTGGGCGTCGGCCAGCACGTTTCGTGGCTCGGACAAGCGGGGCGGTGCGAACGGTGCCCGCGTTCGCCTCTCGCCGCAGAAAGATTGGGCCGTCAATCAGCCTGCACAACTCGCGAAGGTGCTGAAAGTGCTTGAAGGCGTTCAGGCCGAGTTCAACGCCGCGATGGAAGGGCGAAAGAAAGTGTCGCTGGCCGACCTGATCGTCCTCGGCGGCTGCGCTGCGGTCGAGAAGGCGGCGCAGGATGCGGGCGTCGACGTGACGGTTCCGTTCACGCCGGGGCGGATGGATGCGTCGCAAGCGCAGACCGACGCTGCGTCGTTCGAGCCGCTCGAACCAAAGGCGGATGGCTTCCGCAACTACCAGAAAACGCGCTACGCCGTGCCGGCCGAGTATCTGCTCGTCGACCGCGCGCAGCTGCTCACGCTGACCGCACCGGAAATGACCGTCCTCATCGGCGGCCTGCGTGTGCTGAACGCCAACGAAGGCCAGAGCCCGCACGGCGTCTTCACGAAGCGACCCGGCACGCTGACGAACGACTTCTTCGTCAACCTGCTCGACATGTCGACCGAGTGGAAGCCGGTCTCGGAAGAACGCCAACTTTTCGAGGGCCGCGACCGCGGCACCGGTGCGATCAAGTGGACGGCCACGCGCGTTGACCTCGTCTTCGGCGCCGATTCGCGGCTGCGAGCGCTCTCCGAGGTCTACGGCAGCGCGGACGCGGGCAAGAAGTTTGTGACCGACTTCGTGGCCGCGTGGGTCAAGGTGATGAACCTCGACCGGTTCGATCTCCACTGACGCCGCGTCGTCAGTTCGGCGAGATACGCCCAAACCGCTGCATCGGCGTGAGCACGTGCGGATGCGCCTGCCGGATGGCTTCGAGCGTGAGTCGCACGCGCCGGTCGACGTCCGTCTCGGCCAGCAGCGCCTGCTTGAACTCGATATCGTCCAGCAGGCTGAACGCACAAACGTCGAAAAGCTGAGTCGTCGAGATCGGCGATGCGATCACCTGCTGAAGCTGCCGACCCAGATCGGTCGTACCGATGCGACTGCCCGCGAGGACGCGCGCCAGTTCATCCCGGTGCGGCTGAAGGTCGACATCGAACGCGGGCTGGTCGACGAGCAGTTCCAGCCGCGCCTGGCGGTACGCCAGTTCCCAATCCTCGTCCACGATCCTCGCGCGAACTGCCTTCGAGGAGCAGGTTGTATCGGCCGTCGTCGAGCATCTCGTGGCCGATGACCTTGCCGACGCAAACCACGTCGTAAATCTCGGGCCGGCCGTGATAAGTCTTCTGCCAGCCCTCCTTCAGCAGCGCCATCGCGATGAGCTTGTCGCCTGTGAGCACATCGGCGGTCATCTGGCGATAGCGTGGCTCGAAGACATGCAGCGGCAACACCGCGCGCGGGAACAACACCACGTTGGGCAACGGAAACAGGGGCGTCAGCTCGGGAAGACCGGGATCGGTCATAAGGAATCCTAGGCGCGTTCGCGGTCCGTGTCGGCCGATTTGTGGCGCGTGAGTTCGTCCAATCGGTGGGCCACTGTTGAACCGTCGCCGAGCCCCTCGAAATGCGGCGGTGCCGACGGCTCGGGAAGACGCAGCGTCTCGATCTCGCTTGCGAGCTTCGTACTCCGTGACCGCAAGCGTGAGGCTCCGTACAGCAACGCGATCACGATTGGGGTGAGCCAGATCCAACGCCGGTCAGAGGCTCGCATGTAGTCGACGGTACGGATCGCCACCGAGCCCGCGCCGAGCACGCATGCGATTGCCATGCCGGCCGACCAGAGCCGCAGCCGATGCAGGCTGCGGTGCTCGGCCATCACGCGCTGCACGCGCTTCAGGTCGAGCGACGCCTCGTCCGCTACCGGTGAGGGTTCGTCGGGCTCCGGATCGGTCTGGCCGATCGGTGCGAAGAACTGCTCGCCGCACTGCTCGCAACGATACACGTTCCCCTTGGATGGCTGCTTCACCGTAGTGCCGCACGCCGGGCAGACGATCGACGTTGTCTCGTCACTCGACATGACTCATCATGCCGGTCCGATTTTCTGAATAGCGGCCGAGAGCGCGTTCAGGTCGACCGGTTTCATCAGCAAATCGACGAAGCCCGAGGCCCGCAGCGCCTGCGGATCGTCGGTGCTGCCATAGCCTCGGAGGGCGACGCCGGGCAGGTTGTATTTCGAAGCGGCCCGGGCCATGAAGTCGGTCGCACTGCCGTCGGGCAGCGTCAGGTCGCTGACGATCAGGCCGTACTTCTCGCCCTTGTCGAGCATGGCGTCGGCTTGGCCGATGCTGCGGGCGATGTCGACCTGGCAACTCAGCCGCAGCAATTGCCGCGAGATGACGCGCGCGGTCGATTCGTGATCTTCCACGAGCAGGACGCGTAGTTGTCGAGTCGCCGCAGGCGCGGAAGTCGACGGCATATGTGACGCTTCAGTATCCGACGCGATATCGAACTCGACGCGCGACCGCACGACATCGCCGGGCGCGGCAACGACGTCCACGCTCGCCCGCTCGGATTCCAACAGCACGCGCGCGATTGATGCGTCGAGCGACGTGCCGACGCTAAAGCCGGGCGCGGTGCGGTGCTCGATGGTCAGACGGACGCGACCCCCGGCGGCCGTGGGCGTGGCGTCTTCGGTGCTGACGCCCACGATCGAATTCGCCGGCGCCAGACGCACGGCTTCGGCCAGCATCGTCCATAGCGCGTGACGCGTGGCGGACGGATCGACCGCGATACGCGAGCGCGCGGCCCGCGGTTCGAGTTCGATCTTCACACCGCGATCGGCCGCCGCCTCGGCTGCGAGTCGGATCGCATCGCGCAGGAGGGCGTGCACGTCGACGGCTTCGCGGTCCGATCGGCCGAGCGTTCGAACCAGCTTCGCCGGATCGGGCAGCGCGTCGACGAGTCGTGCCTGCAGTGATGCCGTGTCGAGCAGCGACGACGACGCGTCACGCAAATCGCTCGGCAGCCGCGGATCGGCCGCCAATGCTTTGGCCGGCGCGAGAATCGACTGGGCCGGCCCGCGCAGTTGGCGGAGTGCGGAAGTCAGTCGTTCCGATTGCTCGGCCAGACGCGATTCCATCAGCGTGTGCGCCTCAACCACGCGGGCCTGCGCCTTTTGCAGCTCTTCGCGCAGCGCAACCCGTTGCGACAGGTCGCGAATGGTGACGAGCACCTGTCCACCGGCCAGCCGTGTGGCGCTGTACGCGGCTAGCGCTTCTGAGTTAGCCGGCTTCATCTCGATGGATGCGGTCAAATTCGTCGCGTTCCATGGCAGGCGCCCGCCCGGAATGGGTTTGCCCGTCGCGTCGACAAAGGACAATTCGTGCAACGCCGTGCCGCCTGCAAGCCGTCGAGCGACGTCGTTGCCTTCTACCTCCTTGCCGTCGGTCGCCAGGAGAACGAATCCATCGCTCGACGATTTCCTGATCGCGTCGATTCGGGCCTGCGTTGACTCCAGCTCGGCCTGCGCGGTCTGAAGTGTCCGCCGCAGGGCATACAGATCGGACGTGTCCTGAACGATCGCCAGTGCCTCGCCCGTGCCGCGCGGCACGAAAGTGACGATGCTCTCAACCGTCTTGCCGTCGCGCCCTCGCAGCCGCACGTCGCAGCTGGCACTGCTGGCGGCGCCGGTGGTGATTTCTTTTAGCCGGCTGTTCAGGGTGCTGGCGTCGTCGTCCAAGACGATCGAGGTGAGCGCCTTGCCGGCGAGTTCTTCGCGCGAGACGCCCAGGATGATCGCCAGTTGCCGGTTTGCATCGGCCAGCCTGCCGTCGTTGGTTACGCGGGCGACGCCGAGCGAGGCGTTGTCGAAGAACCGCTCCGCGTCGGTCTGTAACTGTGAGGCTTGTGCTTCGAGACGGCGCTGTTCGGTGAGGTCAGTGTCGACCGACACGATGCCGACGACGCTGCCATTGAGATGAACGGGCACGGCCGTCGTGCGGAGATGCGTCGCATCGGCGTCGCGCGACGGCTTCGATTGAAGGATGCTCGTGGCTGCCCGACCCGACTTCGCGTGTGCGATCGGATGCTCGGCCGGATCAATCGGTTTGCCGGCCGCGTCGGCAATGCTCGCTCGCTTGACCCATGCGCCGATGTCCTCGAAGGCCTGCGATGCGAACTTGCCGAACAGTGATGCCGCCGACGAGTTGGCCCGCAGAGGGCCGTCGGATTGGAGACGCAGCGAGCCGTGGACGGCTTCCATGACCGCATTCAGCTCGGCCGTCCGCAGGCGGGCGTTGTAGTCGCGCTGCGACAACTGCTCGCCGGTGGCGGCGAGCTTCGCTTCGAGTTCGGCGAGCTGCTTTGTCAGCTCGGCGATGCGTGCTTCGTGTTGCTCGATGGTCTTGTGACGTGCCTCAAGGTCGGCGTTGCGCGCGGCCAGATCCGCGTCCCGCGACGCTACCACTTCCTTGAGCGATTCGATTTCGTCGTCACGCAGTTCAATCGTGTTGGCCAGTTCGGCCGCGAGCGTGTCGAGCTTCTCGAACGCCCGCTGCTGGGCGACCTCGCCGGCTCGGCTGAACACGGCCAGTGTCGCGCGGGCGGGAAATTTCTGGCCACGGTCGTCATCGAACTCGATCCGGCCGGCAAGGCGGATGTCGCGCTGGCCAGCCCGCACGGGCAGGTCGAGCGTACCCGGGCCATCGACTTCCATTGCGTCGAACAGCGCCCGTTCGAGCGTGCCGCGATCGTCTTCCTGCACCTTGCGGAAAAGCACTTCGGTGGAGAGCGTCTCGGTCGGCTCGGCGCTGAGCAGCTGAAGCGCCGCCGGCGTGGCGCGGATGTGGCCTTCGACGATGTCCCACTCAACGATGCCGGCCTTCGCGGCGCTCGCGAGCGTGGCGAGGCGTGCTTCGGCGCTGCGGTGTGCCTGCTCGGTGCGTCGCTCGTTCGTGCGATCAACGAGGACCACGTCGACGTCGTCGTTTGGGCCGGTCGGGACGACACTGAAGTCGACGATCAGCGACGGTGTGATGGTGGTCGAGTCGACTTTGAAACCGCGGCCGTTCTTCACGGCGTCGCGCAGTGAGCCGAGCAGTGTGGGGGCAAGTGCGGTGAACAGCGTTTCCAGCGACTGGCCGACCAGACGGTCGACGCCCGTGCCGAGCAGCTGGCCGGCGGCGGCGTTCGCGCTGAGCACGGCCAGCGTGTCACGCGAGACGGCCAGACGCGGTGTCGGGTGCTGGCTAAGGAGCTCATTCAGGCGGTCGTGACGCGTGCGGTGCAGTTCGATGGCGCGCTCGGTGTCGGTGCAATCGTCCACCAGCAGCAACGCGGGTCCGCCTTCTCCGAGCGGGTGGAGCGACACGGCCACAGGCACCAGCCGCGCGTCGGCCGAGAGCAGCGTCATCCGGTCACGCGAAGCAGGCGTGCCGCGCTGAGCCTGGGCAAGCATCGACTCGCCGTCCGATCGCGAGGGCGGTGCGACGATGTCAAGCCATGTCAGATTTGCACTGGGGGCGAGCGACAGCGTCTTGCGCAGTTGATCGCTCGCGCGGACGAGCTTGCTGTCAGCGTCGATGATGCCTGCTCCCACGAGCGATGTCGCGAGGAGTGCGTCGAACGTGGTGTCGTCGAGCGGATCGGACTTGATGTCCAGCGCGTCGGGATCGACCACAACCGCCGCGGCGAGTGTGCCTTCGAGCGGGATGACGCTGGCCAGCAGCGAGGCCGAGTCGATTTCCAGCTCGCGGCGGGCGGGTGATTTCGCTGCGATTGCCTCCGCAGCGAGTTGGCCCAGCGTCTGTAGCGGATCGGCTGCGGCTTCGGCGGGGCGACGACGCTTCCGCTTCGCGGGCTTCGCTTCTACTGCGGGCGTGCCGACCATGCGGCGCAGCGTGGCGTTCACTTCGATCGGCTGCGAGCCATCGAAGAGCGCCAGGCCCACGGGCGCGTTGCCGAGCAAACGTTCCAGCCGGTCGAGCTTCAGTTCATGCGCGTGGGCCGCCTGCGTTTGCTGGTCGGCCCGCTGCATCAGCGCGAGCATCAGGCGGTCGGCGCCGACATCGCGCACCACGGCGAGGGCGGTGGTATCGGACAGACGCGATGGGTCGGCAAAGAGCAGCAGCCGCGCGTACGTGCCGTTGCCGCCCGAATCGAGCAGGCGGGCTTCGATCGTGCGATCGATGGTCGACTCGAAGCCGCCGGTTCGCGTGGCGGCGTGCAGGTTGGCGAGGGCTTCGGAGACGATCGATCGGTCTTGCGGATGGACGAGTTCGGTGAGCGGGAGTTTCGTGCAACGCGAGCGGTCGCCGTGACCGAGCAGGTCGGCGAAGGCATCGTTCACGGCCAGCACGGTGCCGCCGGCGAGGTCAAGTCGGATCAGCGGCACAGGGAGACGCTGTTCGAGCAGATCGGGTGGTGGAGCGGCATGCGGTGTCGCCTCGGTGCGCGCGAGCTTGCTTGTCGGTTCCGCGACTTGCCCCGCACGCGGCGGTTCGCGGCGACGCTGTAGTGAACTTGTCGGCTCGGTGCGGATGAAGAGGTGTTGGACTTCGCCCTTGGCGTCGACCATCGGCGTGGCGGTGAGTTCGGCGCGGACCAGCTCATGTTCGGTCACGCGCAGCCAGACGCGCACCCGGCTGTGCTTGCCCTTTCCGGCGGTGCGAAGGACTTGCTGTAGCTCGCGCTGGTCGCAATCGAGGTGATCGAACCACCACGTTTTCACGAGTGGCTTGCCGACGGCATCGAGCGCGTCGGTGCGGCTGCGCCAGTCGTCGGTCGGCTTGGGTGTGTCGGTGTCGGCGTCGTCATCCAGCAACTTGGGCGGCGACTGTTGCAGCACGACGCCGTCGGCGCTGCACAGGACGTTGAGGATGGCGAGGGACTCGTCGGTGCCGTTCATGATGCTGGGTCTACGGGCGATGCAGTGTAGCGACCGTACATTCCCGATGCGATTGGAGGACGATTTCGCCGATAAAGGAATGACGACGGGGCGTGGAGGGTGGCGGGAGAGGCAGGCTGAATCGGCTACGTGGTCGACCCCGTTGCGTCCGTCGATCGGTTCAGGGAACTTCAGTGCGGTTCGGGGTTGGGACGAAGGAGTTGAACTGTGCGAATTCTGACGGGTGATATCGGCGGAACGAACACGCGGCTTGCAGTGTTCGAGCAGGGCGCCGCGGGCGATGAGCCGAAACTCGTCGCGCCGCCGACACGGTACAAGAACGAGCAGTTCGCCAGCTTGGACGCAGTGCTTGTGGAGTTTCTGAAGACGCAGAAGGAACCGTTCACCGACGCCTGCCTCGGCGCGGCTGGCCCGGTGGACGAGCGGGCCGTGCGCCTGACGAATGTGCCGTACTGGCCGGTGATCGAAGCGGACGCGATCGCGGGTCGGCTAAACCTGAAGGACCTCGCCCGCGCGAATGTGTTGAACGACATGTCCGCCCACGGGTCGAGCATCGCGGCGATCGAGAAGCACTTCCGCGATCAGGTGATGCCCGTCCACGCGGGCCGGGCGCGGGGAAAGGGCGTCCGCGCGATCGTCATGCCGGGCACGGGGCTCGGCGTGGGCGGACTGGTATGGGACGAGCTGGCCGGCTTCCATCGGCCGCTGCCGAGCGAGGGTGGCAACGAAGACCTCGCCCCGCGTGACGACGAGGAAGACCAACTCGTCCGATCGATGCGAAAACTGTGCGCCAAGGACGGTCTGGGCCGGTGCACGCGCGAGTTCGTCGTGAGTGGGCCGGGCTTGCGGTCGATCTACGCCTGCCTGCGCGATCCGCAAACGCCAACACTCGACGGCGTGCCAAAGTCAGAAGACCTGGAAGGATTGTCAAAGAGCGACGCGCTGGCCGAGCGGACGTTGAGCCTGTTCGTGAAGGTGCTCGGCGCCACCTGCGCAAACGTCGCGCTGGGTCTGCTGTCGACTGGTGGCGTCTACCTCGGCGGCGGGATCGCGAACGCACTGGCCCCGCGTATCAAGGGCAAAACCTTCACCGACGCCTTCGAGGCGACCGGCCCGACATCGATGCGCGAACTCGTCGCGTCGATACCCGTGAAGCTGATCACGTACCAAGACACGGGTCTGCTCGGCGCCGCCACTTATGCGGCCAACGTTGCGCGCGGCGCTGAGCGCTGCGCATCATGGATTCGTCATCGAGCCGTGTCGGCACGTAGCCGGGCAGCTTGCTCTTCTCGACTTCGCGGTAATAGGCGTCAATCACGTTGCCTTCGAGCTGCCGGCGCAGGTCCGGGTTGATCGGGTGGGCGACGTCGGCGTGCAGCTTGATGCGCTGGCGCGGGTTGGCGTGCCGGTTCTCGTCCAGCCGCAGCCCGCAATGGTTGCAGTAGCGGGCGCGCAGGTGGTTCTTCTCGTGACAGCGCGTGCAGTGGTCGCACAGCTTGGCGCGGGCATGGCGAGGAAGAGGCCTTCATCGCCTTCGATGAGCTTGACGTCGCGGACGACGAAGCAGTCGTCGAACGTCAGGCAACAGAACGCCTTCAGGCGGCCGGTAGACTCGCAGAGGTGAACGCGGACGTCGGTGAGTTGCATGGCGCAGCTCCTGCTGTGACTGCCGACGGGCGCGGGCCGATGTGATGGTGCACGCGCACGCCGACGAACCTTGGATGTCGAACCACCTGACTCGTTCACGCGGGATGAGACATGATGATGGCCCGCGAGGCCGATACAGGTCACAGGTTGTCTTGCGAGAAAGTCACGATCGGCGTGACAGACTCGCGTGTCGAATGAGATCGGGTCGAAGCGTAGGGAGCGGCCGGTGCGGATTCGATCGACTTTCGATTTCATTCGAACGATCGCATTGAAGTGCCATCGTCCGAAGGTCAATCTTCATCATGCGCGCCGACTGCAAGGGTTGCAGTGGTTGCGCGAACGATGCCGTCTAGTCTTCGGATCGCGTGTTCTGCTTCAGCGGGTTCGTCGAACAGCGTGAACAGTGTGCTGCCCGAACCGCTCATCCGGACGATGCTTCCGAGGCGCGCTTCGCAGGTTGCTCGCAGGTCGCCGAGTTGCGGGGCGATCGTGAACGCGGGTGGCTCCAGGTCGTTCACGAGCAGCGGAAGCAATTCGCGTGCGGGCAGTTTCGACCACGCAACGACGTCGAACGGGTCGAGCGTGTCCGTTGGGGCGATCGGCCTCATCGTGTCGAGCGTTCGGAAACACTGCGCGGTCGAGACGCCAAACGAGGGGAACATGAGCGCGATGCACTTGGGCGTCGGCGTCGGGGCCGGTTCAAGATGCTCGCCTCGCCCGGTTGCGATCGAACTGGGCGATCCCAGGAAGAAGGGCACGTCCGCGCCGAGCAGGCCGGCGATGCGAAGCAAATCATCGTTGGACGTTCTCAAGTCGAGCAGACGGTCGATGGCCACCAATGTGGCGGCGGCGTTGGAACTGCCGCCCCCGAGGCCACCGCCGGTCGGGATGCGCTTGGTCAAGCGCGCCCCGACTCGGCGGCCGTCCGCGGCGAGACGCGACATCGCCCCTGGCAATGCCAACGCCGCGCGGACGATCAGGTTTGAGCCGTCGCACGGCAACGCCGGATCATCGCAGGCCAACGAAATGCCGGCCGATGCGACCGAACCGGCCTCGCCGGTGGGAGTGGACGACGGCCCATTCCGCAGCGCGGACGAACCCGCTTGCTCGCGATCGACGCCCAGGCGTTCGGGCGTCGTCGATTCGATCTCAAACGACAGATTGTCAAAGAGCCCGACCGTCACCATCCACGACCGCAACGGGTGGTAGGTCCCGACCAAAGGCGGACTTGCCGGCTCTGGCGCTGCGACGCGGAGGTGCAGATTCACCTTCGCAGCCGACCGAACCTGAAGCCGGCGCGACACAGAAGAACCGTGTGCCGCCGAATCAGATGGGGTCGACAGATCGGCTGCCGCGCCACGGCGGTGCGCACGTTCAGACATCGGGCGGTCCGTCATGCGAGGCAGCTTAACTTGGTTGTCCATTCATCGCAGGCCAAGACGTGAGGACCGGCCTGCGTTACGAAACACATTCTCACCAACAGCGCGATCGAAATCCAAGACGTGTGATCGACATGAACAACCTAGTTTATCGGCCTCGGCGGGTCAACGAAAATCGGGCCGGGGCTCACTCCACCTGCCAAAGCAATGAACGGCGTGCCTCACACCCCACGTCCCACCATGTCCGACTAAAGTGCCCCGTGATGACCGTTAAACGGTGCTAATCAAACGAGATACGGGCGGAAAAGTGCACCAGCCATTTCTGAAACCCGGGACATATTGGGACATTTGCAGTGCCCCGATCCGTCCCGCGTTCGCACGTCCAGACATGTCAGATGATCCTCTTTTGATCTCACACGACCCACATGTCCGTCAATTAGAATCCGGTTCCGAACCGCATCGCAATTGAACCGCTTCGTGTTACACTTTGGAGTCGTTCGCCTCGGATGCTTCGACCGTCCGTTTCCCGGATTGTTCGACCTAACTCGCGTTTGACTCGCCTCTTGGAGATGCTCCGGATGCCCCGATTCCCTATGCGCCGCTCGACCTGCTGCCTGCAAGCGGCGATCGCTTTTGCGGTTGTCTCTGCCGTTCCCGCCCTTGGCTTCGCCGACGCTTACGACGCCCCGGCCAGCTACTACACCAATGCGACGGGTACCGGTTCAACGCTGAAGACTCAACTCCGGACGATCATCACGGCCGGCTTCGTCAGCCGCGAGTATGGCGACGCCCGTTACTACGCCGCCATTCTGGATCAGGACCCGAACAACCCTTCCAACATCCTGCTCGCGTATAGCCGCCAGAGTGTGAAGAGTGACTGGGATCAGGCCGCGACGTGGAATCGCGAGCACGTCTGGCCCGCGTCGCTGCTGGGCGTCAGCGGCATCAGTAACAGCTACAACGGACCGGCCAGCGACCTGTTCGAACTCCGACCCGCGGCCACCTCGGTCAACGGTGCACGCGGGAACTATCCGTACGGCAACATCGCCGGCTCGCTCCCATCCAACTACGGCACGCTCAGCTACGGCGGCAAGACCTACTGGTACCCCGGCTCGGCCGACATGGGCGACGTCTCGCGCTCCGTCTTCTACATGGCGACGCGCTACTCGAACCTGTCCATCGTCAACGGCTGGACGTCCGCCACCAATACCATGGGCGATCTCGCGTCGCTCCTGAAGTGGCACTACCAAGACGAAGTCGACACGTTCGAGCGGCGCAAGAACCAGTACGTCTACTCCTCGGCCCTCAATCCGACCTACTACCAGGGCAATCGCAACCCGTTCATCGATCATCCGGAGTACGTCTGGACGATTTTCGGCAGCGAGGCGAACAATTCGCAACTGACGGTTGCGACGTCCGCGAGCGCCGGCGCATCAACGAAGACCGTCGAGCTCGGCCGGGTGATCGCGGGGCAGGCGCTCGGCACGCAGTCGGTCACGCTGAGCAAGAGCGGATCGACGCCGACGACATTCGACGTCACCGTGGCCGGCGAAGCGACCAGCACGCTGAGCGGTCCGCGGCATTCGTTCGACTACAACACGCAGTCGCGCTCGTTCACGGTCGGTCTGAGCGGTGGGACTGCTACACCGGGCTTGAAGACCGGCACGATCACCGTGAACAACACCGACCTGACATCGGCCGCGGCGGGCCAGGGCTCGGGCGATGGCGACGACGTCGTAACGGTCAACGCCACGGTGCTCACGCACGCCGATCCAAGCTTCTCGCTCGCGTCGTCGCAGCGCACGCTGACACTCGACTTCGGCATCGTGGCGGAAGGCAGCAGCATTCCGGCGATGGGCTTTACGGTGAACGACCGCCCAACGACCGCATCGGCCACGTACACCGCCAAGCTCGACATCGATTCGGTCACGCTGGGCGGCGCCAACGCCTCGGCGTTCACGACGTCGCTCACCCCGACGCTCAACATTGCCGGCGGCGCAGGTGTCGCCGGCGGCGCTTCGTTCGTAGCCACCGCGCTCGGCACCTATGCGGCCACACTGACGATGACTACCAGCGACGAGAACATCGCCGGCGCCACGGCGCTGCCCTCGCTCGTCGCGACCCTGACCGGCCGCGTGGCGCTGGGCGGCGACGTTAACCTGGACGGCGTCGTAAACTTCAGCGATCTGCTCATGCTGGCGTCGAACTACAACGCCGGCGCCACCACGTGGTCGGGCGGCGACTTCAACCGCGATAACGCGACCAACTTCAGCGATCTGCTCGTGATGGCCGCCAACTACGGCACGCAGCTGGGCAGTTCGTTCGCGTCGGATTGGGCGCTGGCGCAGTCGATGGTTCCCGAGCCAACGCTGGTGAGCGCGATCGGGCTCGCTGCGCTGACGTTGAAGCGCAAGCGTCGGTAATGGATTGGTCCGGCGTTCAATGCCTTGGAACGACTTCTGGTGCGTGCGACGAAGCGGCGTGTCGCGTCGGTCGCCGCGCTTCGTTACAGTCCGCTCATGCATGCCGACATCGATCGTGTCCTGATTTCGCGTCAGCAGATTCAGCACCGCGTGGCCGAGCTGGCCGAGCAGATCACGCGCGACCACACGCCGACCGGCGGCAGCGAAGGTCCCGAGGTGACGATCGTGCCGATCCTCACCGGCGCGATGATCTTCGCGTGCGACCTGATGCGGCACATCCCGATCGCGATGAAGATCGGCCTGATGACCGTCAGCAGCTATCCCGGCACCGCCACCAAGAGCCAGGGCGTGACCATCACCGGCCACAAGGTGGGCGACATTCACGGCCGGCACGTGCTGCTGTTGGACGACATCCTCGACTCGGGGAACACCATCCGCGCCGTCGTGCCGATGATCCGCGACATGGGCGCCGCCACCGTGCGCACCTGCGTACTGCTCCGCAAAGACCGGCCCGAAGCGCGGGCCACCCATGTCGACTATGTCGGCTTCGACATCCCCGACGAATTCGTCGTCGGCTACGGTCTGGATTACGACGACTACTACCGCAACCTGCCCGAAGTCGTCACGCTGAAACGCGAAGTATACGAAGGCAAGTGATGAGGATCGGGCAAAGGTCGGCCGCGCGAAACGGCATGGACAGGCCTGAATTTCTGAGAAATCTGGCGGAATTCTGAAAACGGTTGAGACGCTGCTTCGATCGCGCCAGCGAGAGCCTCGCGCGATGGACTGCGCGTGTCGATAGACTTCCGCCATGCGAACAACTGTCGGCTGCGTTCGTGTGTTGTGGTGGATGGGCTGGGTGCTGCTTGGGTTGGCGTCAATCGGCGTCGGCGCGACGACGCAGGTGGACCTGAGCGGCGCGAAGCCGATCGACGAGGTGCGCGTTGCGCAGCGCGACGGCGCGCTGCGCATCACGTGGCCGATCGAGCAGTCGAAGACGGGTGTGATGGACCTGTCACTCGACACCGATCGGCCGCTGATTGCGAGCCTGGCGATCGGCGCGGACGCCGATCACGCGATGACGATTCTGCGCGACGTGCAGCCGTGCGGCGTGCTGACCGTCGGTACGCGCGACCTGAAGCCGGCCGGGTGGATCATCTTCTTCGACAACCCCGGGAAACGGCCATGGGATGCGTACCCGTTGACGATCGGGCGCGCGTCGGCACGCGTGATCTCAGAGCAGGGTCGCGTGTCGGTCGTGTTCGACGGCGCGTCGGCCGGGCCGTTCTCGGGCGAGTTCCGGTTTACGTTCTATCCCGGCGGCGCCCTCGTCCGCGCGTCGGCCACCCTCACGACGCAGCGAGACGCCAGCGCCATCTTGTTCGATCACGGCCTGATCGCGTCGCCTCAAAGCAAGTCGTGGAAGAACGTGGCGTGGACCGATCTGTCCGACGAACTTGTTCGCCGCGGCATGAGTGAAGTCGTCAACACCGATGCCGCCCCAGTCCAAGTCCGCTCTCGCACGATCATCGCGGAGGGTGAGCAGGGCGGCAGCGTCGCGCTCGTACCGCCGCCGCATCAGTTCTTCTATCCGCTGGACTTCGTCGACAACCTCGCCTCGGCGTGGTGTGGACGCAGCTACCGTGACAAGGTGGACGGCGCCGGTTTCGGCGTGCGGCAGACGCTCGATGGTGATCGCCGTTGGGTACCGTGGATGAACGCGCCACCCGGCTCGCGGCAGGACCTGGGCGTCTTCTACCTTATCAGCGACGGCGACGCATCGGCCGCCACGAAAGAGGCCCTTGCGTATACGCACAATGACACATTCGTCTCGCTGGAAGGCCGCCAGACGTTCAGCAGCCACTACCACGTCGAGCATGTGATGGACCTGCTCACGCAGCAGAAGCAGCAGGGCACGACGGACATCCCGGTGGGCCTTCAGAAGCCGGTGTTTACCGAACGCTTCCGTGCGATGGGCGTTAAGGCGGTGCACTTGGCCGAGTTCCATCTCGGCGAAGGGGACATGAACAAGACGGCCGACCGCCTCACGCGGCTGTACACGCTGCACGCCGAGTGCGCTCGCCTGTCCGATGACCGCTTCCTGCTCATGCCCGGCGAAGAACCGAACGTGCATTTAGGCGGGCACTGGCTGAGCTTCTTCCCGAAGCCGGTCTACTGGACGCTGGATCGCAAGAAGGATCAGCCCTTCGTCGAGGACGATGCGAAACTTGGCAAGGTCTATCACGTCGGCAACGCCGCGGACGTGCTCAAGCTGATGGAAGCCGAGAACGGCCTGATGTGGACGGCCCATCCGCGCATTAAGGGATCAACAGGCTTCCCGGACGTCTACCGCAGCAGCGACTACTTCAAGAGCGACCACTACCTCGGCGGCGCATGGAAGGCGATGCCGGCCGACTGCTCGCTGCCGCGGCTGGGCACGCGCGTGCTCGAACTGCTGGACGACATGAACAACTGGGGCGCGCACAAACAGGCGCCGGGCGAAGTGGACGTCTTTAAGATCGACGCGAAGAGCGAGTTGTACGCCCACATGAACGTGAACTACCTGAAGCTCGATCGGCTGCCGAAGTTCAGTGACGGCTGGCAGCCGATCCTCGACACGCTGCGCGGCGGGCGGTTCTTCACGACAACGGGCGAAGTGCTCATTCCGACCTTCACCATCGACGGAAAGGAGAGCGGGGACACGCTGGCAAAGCCGACGACGGCGTCGACCGTGCGCGCCTCGCTCCGCTGGACTTTCCCGCTCACCTTCGCCGAGGTCGTCAGCGGCGACGGTGAACACGTCTATCGCCAGCGCATCGACCTCGGTGACACGCGCGCGTTCGGCCAGCGCGACGTCGAAGTTCCGATCGATCTACGGGGTCGCACCTGGGCGCGGTTTGAAGTGTGGGACATCGCGGCGAACGGCGCGTACACGCAGCCGATCTGGATCGAACGCTAAGGTTACTTCGCGACGATGTCGTCCGGAATCTGCCGCACTTGTCCGTCGCGGCCCACGCAGGCGATGGTCGTGTTCGCCTCGGCCAGCAGTTGCTCGCCCTTGCGGAGTTCGTACGCGTGATCGAGCCGGACAGGGCCTTGCCGGACGAGGTGAACGGTCAGCGTCAGTTCGTCGTCGAAGCGGGCCGGGGCGCGGTACTTCACGTCCAGCTTGGTCACGACGAAGAACACGCCGGCCGCTTCGAGGTCGGCGTAGCTGTGACCGCCGGCGCGGAGCAGTTCGATCCGGCCCATCTCGAAATACTGTAGGTAGACCGAGTGGTGCAGGTAGCCCATCGGATCGGCCTCCGGGTAGCGAACGCGGATCGGCAGGGTGATCGAAACGATCGGCTTGAGCGGCTCGGCGGGCATGTCGGTTCATTAACCGATTGACCCTACGGAATCACGCGACTTCTCGTCGAAGTCTCGTGCACGCCTCGGTATCATCGGATGACATCAACTGGGAGTGTCCGCATGCGCCGATTCCGTTGGGTGATGTTGGGAGTGATTGCGCTGTTGCTGGCCGCGACGGTGAACCTCGCGGGGGCCAGTCGCGTCGAACTGAAGGACGGCACCGTCCTAAACGGTGAAGTGAAAAAGATGGGCGGCAGCTACTCGGTCCGCCTGCCCGACGGCAGCAGCAAGCTGATTTCCGCGAGCCAGATCAAGTCAATCGACGGCCAGCCCATCGGTGGCGCAACGGATGGCGGCGGCGGCGCGACGTCCGCGCCGGCCAGCCTTGGTTTCGCCAGCGTGAAGAGCAAGGCCGACCGCGTCGAGAAGCCGGTCAGCGCGGTCGACCTGTGGCAGCGTTTCATCAAGGACAACGCGTCGTCGCCCGATCTCGACAAGGCCAAGGCCGAACTCACGGCGTGGCAGAAGCTCTACGATGACCAGGCCGAGAAGATCAAAGGCAAATGGGTCGGCGGCAGCGAACTGAAAGAGCTGAAGAAGTCGGTCGACACGCTCGTCGGCGAAGGGCTCGTCTTTGAGACCGACAACCAGTTCAGCAAGGCGCAAAAAGAAGTACGAGGAAGCGCTGGCGAAGTACCCCACGCACTTCGTGGCGAACTTCCGCATGGGCTACTTCATGCTGGTCAACTCCAACGGCCGGCCGGACCGGATGGACTTGTCGATCAAGCACCTTGAAGCCGCGCGAGCCGTCGACGCATCCGGTCCCGAAGTGTGGGCGAATCTCGCGGCCGCCTACACGTTCCGCAAGCGACACGTTGAAGCGATCAAGGCGGCCGATAAGGCCAACAAGATCTTCACTGATCCGGAACTGGTGCAGCAGTTCGTCACCGCCTGCTATTACGCGCCGCCCGGCATCTACCAGGCGAATCGCGAGATTCACGACATTATCGACGACGCCGGTGTGACCGTCGGCAATGTCGGCGGCACCGACGCGAAGGGCTTCCACTACTTCTCGCCCGGCTATTTCGACATGAAGCGCCTGGCGGCTGGCAAGTCGCCCGTGCAGGACCCGGACGATCCGACGCGCACCGGGCCGCTCTGGAGCGGATCGGGCTTCTTCGTCTCCGAAGACGGCTACTTCCTCACGAACCATCACGTCGCGTGCGGCGACGCGAAGAAGCCGGTCGACCCGACCATCACCTTCCGCGTGCGTCTCAGCAAACTCGACGGCACGCCCGGCGAGGAATTCCCCGCGACACTGGTGGCCGTTCACGACGACATCGACATCGCGCTGATGAAGATCGAGTTCCCCGAGAAGCGCAAGGTGTCGTACCTGAAAATCGCCGACGACAACCCGCCGCCCGCGGGCAAGGTGCTGGTGCTCGGCTACCCGGCGACCGCCGACAACTCACACTCGCTACAGGTGGTGGACGGCACGGTGAAGAGCATTCATCCGGATGAGCCGTTCCACGTGTGGTTCGATCTGAGCACGACGCACGGCAACTCCGGCGGGCCGATCGTCGACAGCGAGGAGCGCGTCGTCGGCATCCTGACGGCCGGCGCAGGTGTACAACGTCAGCTACGTCTACGGCGTCGGTCCGAAGCAGATCAAGACATTTGTGGATGCGCGGATCGCCGCGGACTCGGCCAACACGCCGAAGGTGCAGTTCACGTCGCGCTCGGCGAATCGCCCGGCCTTCGACGGCGAGAAACTCGCCAAGGATTGCACGCCGGCAACCGTGCTGGTGATCGCCATCCGTAACGAAGCGGGCAAGGCGGGCGACAAGCCGAAGCCGAAGACGAACGCCTCCGGCGACAAGAAGTGATCTGACCAACGCATGAACGACAAAAGCCCGTCCGATCCATCGGACGGGCCTTTGCCGTTTCATCGTCGGCGTCATCGCGTGTCGCGAGAGCTCGACAACGAACGCTGCGTGCTCACATCGATCGTGTTGGCTCGTGGTTCAGTCCGCGGGCGAGTGGCCGCTGGATTCGTCAAGCAGGTTGCGGAGGTACTGGTTCTCGCGACGGGTCGCTTCGAGATCGAACACCAGGTACTTGATGCTCAGACGCAGGTAGTCGAGCGATTCCTGAAGCGTGCTGACAGTCTTTTTCAGCCGTTCCTGTCGCTGCTTCGTCTCTTCCGCAAGGGCCTGTAGCTTGGTCTGCTCGGCGGCGGGCAGGGTGCCAATCTCGCTCATGATCTGGTTCATCTTGCTGTGGAAGTCGTGGTCGTTCATAGGTGTCTCGTGTTGCCTGAGACAGAACAACCCCCGTGCCAGTCGCCAGGCGAGACGACAGGCACGCTGAGCGGGCAAGGCGTGATGCGGCCTGTGACGCGCGTTGCATAGATGCAACATGAGGTCGCGTTTCGGCGAGCCGAGGAGTGCTGTATCAAAGCGACGTTGCGTCGGCGCGACGCCGATAACTGCGGAGGTCATGATTGGTGGGCAGCGAAGGCGGCGCTATAATCCCGGGGTTCACGGAGGCCGCATGTCGCAGGACAAATCAGAACTGGCTCGCAAGCTGGCGGCAATCACCGGCAGCGGTGTGTCGTCGGCGGGCTCTGCGAATATTGATGAGATCGCGGCGAAGCCGATACCGACCCCGCCTTCGCCGGCTCGATCTGCGGAACCGAAGCCTGCTCCTCGGGCGGCCTCGCCTGCCCGGCCCACCACTCCACCAACGCCAGCCAGCGATGCCCCGCGCCCAACCGCGGCCCGACCCGCCGCACCGGCACGTCCAGCCGCTCCGACGGCGCCCACTCGGCCCACTGCGCCGGTCCCGCCGAAAGTTGCGATCGCCAAGCCCGCAACCCCATCCACTCCAGTGACGCCGATCGAGGCACTTGTGTCGTCGGGCGCGCAGCTCGTTCCCGAAGAGCGTGTCGACATCAAGATCGACATGTCGGCTCGTCGCGTTCCCGAGAAGCAGAAAGAGCCATCGGCGCTCGAACGCGCGACCGCCAAGCTGCTCGCTCAGCAGGCCGCGTTTCGCGGTATTGCGCTGCCGGTGTCGTTGACGCTGGGCGTCACGCTGCCGCTGCTGTCGATCGTCTGGTTCCTGCTGCCGGCCCACAAGGTTGTGCGGCAACTGCCGATCGCGGTTCCGCTGATCGTGCTGGCGTCCGGGCTGGCGTTCGTCGCGCTGTTCATCCACTACTACCGCCAGGAACGCGCGGTGAAGTGACGACTTCTCCAATCACGTCAGATGAGCCGCCGGCCCGATTCGTGTAGCTTGGCGGCGTGTCTTTCGACAGGCATTTGGCCACGGACATTCTCGCCGACGCGATCGGAGGCGTGCTGGCGCAGCGCGAGCGCGACCTGCGCGACGAGCAGGCTGTGTACGGACTCGATTCGCTGGACGAACTGCGTCTGCACGACGTGCTGGCGTCAGGTCTCGCGAGCGAGTTCGGCGTCACGCGCGAAGTGCACTATCCCAGCAGCGTTGGGAAGAAGTTGAGCCATCGCGCACGCTGCGACCTGGTGCTGACACCGCACGGCCGGTCGCTGAAACTCGACAGCAAGCCGGCCACGCTGTTCGATCCGGCCGACGCCTGTTCGCCCGACGAAGCCATGTGGCTCGAAGTGAAAGCCGCCTACCAGTTCCGTGGTCCCGACGAGCGTCACGGCGGCTACGGCGCACAGTGGCGGGGCGGCGTCGTCCGCGATCTGCAAAAGATGGAGGCTGAACCGCTCATCCGCCACGCGGCGCTGCTGCTGATCGTCTTCACGCAGGACGAGGCGATCGTCGCCAAGGACCTCGATCTGTTCGAGACAGTGCTGGTGCAGAAGGAAGTGCTCGCCGGCTTCCGGCAGGCACGGACGATTCGGATTCAGGACCGCATCGGCCACCATTGCTGCACGGCGGCGCTCTGGCCGACGATCGCACGTTGACGCTATCCGCCGTCGATCGCATCCGTTACCATCCGCCGATGCCGCGTCTGGAACGTTCCGCAGGGTTCATTCTGTTTCGCGAAGATGCCAGCTTCGCCGGCGGGCGCGCCTACCTCCTGCTCGATTACGGCCGGCACTGGGATTACGCCAAGGGACATGTCGAACCGGGGGAAGACGACCTGACCGCCGCCCATCGCGAACTGCATGAGGAAACCGGCATCGACGACGCAGGCGTCCGTCCCGGCTTCGCGCACGAGATCGAATATTACTTCCGCAAGCCCAAGCACGGCATCGTGCGCAAGACCGTCATCTTCTTCCTCGCGAGCACGCGCGCGACGGATGTGAAAATCAGCCACGAACATGTCGGCTTCGAGTTCCTCAGCTACGAGGACGCCTTGAAGCGGCTCACGTACGCGACCGCTCGCGAAGTGCTCCGCGCGGCCGAGGCGTTCATGAGCGAGTCTCGGCTCGCCTGACGAGTCGCCGGCCGACCAGCCAGAGCGGGATGATCGCAACGACGCACAGTGCTCCGACGGCCCCCGTACCGATGCGTTCGATCAGCAGCGGAAACACCACCAGCGTCAGCACGCCGCCACCGACGAACGGCGCGCTCAGCGGCACGGCCGCCGCGTACACCTCGGCCGCGCCGGTCTTCAGGTCGCGGTCGACCATTTTCAGCAGCAGGATCGACTGCGGTGTGGTCGCGGTGGCAAAGCCGTAGTTCATCAGCCCCAGTTCAAACCAGTGCCGCTTCGGGAGCAGACGCGGCGACACCCACACCAGGTTGAACACGCACCACGCCGACCCGAGCACCAGCAGCACAGCGACCGGCACGAAGTAGAGCCGAATCGCGGAAAGGCTGATGCCGGTGAGCGATGTAACGATCAGCAACTCGAGCGAGACGCCGGTGAGGCGTTGGAGTGTGGTCAGGTCGAGCAGCCGCGCGAGGCCGGTGCGGTGCAGCGTTTCGCGAACGATCCACCCGCCGGCCATGGTGAAGAGGAACAGCGGCAACTGGCCGAGATACGATAGTAGCGTGTGTGCCGGGACTATGGCGTCGAGCCGGCGCAGCAGCGCGCCGAACGACCATTGCAGGCCCATGCCGACCGCGAAGGCCAGCACCAGCCAGAGCAGTTGGAGCATGAGCGGATCGAGGACGTCGGCGCGCACGCGGGACGTGCCGAGCGAGTTGCCGACTTCATCTGTTTCGATGCCACTCACAATGCGCGGCCCACCAGCGTGCTCGTCACGCAACGCGGGCCAGCCCAAGCGATGGCCGATGTTCACCAGCGCGATCCCGCTGAATACGCCCCATACGAGGCCGAATGTCGCGACGAACAAGCCGAGGTCGGTGCCGGCGTCGAAGTGGAACTGCCGGGCATACACCTCGCCCATCGCCCGCGCCGTGCCCGGCCCGCCCGCCATGCCGACTTCGATCAGCTGGCCAAACGTGCCCGGCACGCCGAAGGACGGACCGATCCACAGGGCCGTCGCGATCAGTCCGAGCGCGACTTGTCCGAGCACCACGATCCACGCCGCGAGGCCTTGTCGCAGCACGTCGGTCGAATGCGTCCCTTCCGATCGCGGCGACTTCTCCATCAACACGCCCGCGAACACCAGCGCGATCAGCGGCGCTGCCCAGCTTCGGAACTGCGGCAGCGCGTCGGCCATCCATGCCGGCAACTGCCCGCGAACACCGAGCAGCGTCTGTACAATTGCCAGCCCGACCACGCCGCCAACGATGCTGGACGGGACGTGCAGCCAGCGGATCGGCTTCACGCCGGCGCAAGCGCGAAGCCGAGCAGCAGCAGCAAACAGGCGAGCAGGAAGGAGATCGGCATGGCGAGCTACTGCGCGAGATGTAGCAGGCGAAGGGCGTTGGTAGAGTAGATCTTTTCAAGCACGTCGTTCGGCAGGTTCAGGCCGTACACCTTCCACTCGCCGGTCGGGGCGAAGCCGTTGTCGAAGTAGTCGAAATACTCGTCGCTGGTTTCGAGGATGCGGTAGTACGGCTTATAGCGCGGCTGGTCGGGCCGGCCGGGATAGCGATCGGTGCCGAAGAGAATGCGGTCGGCGTACTGGATGAAGAACCGCCGCGACGCGAACGGCTGCCGGCCGATTTCGGCCTCGCGACCGCTGATGTCGATGTACATGTTCGGCATCGCGTCGAGCCAGCCGGCCAGCGTCGCGTAATCGTTGCCCGCCTCGGCCATGTGAGCGACAACGAACGTGGTCTTCGGATGCCTGGCGATCAGCCGGTTCCGCTGGGCGATCACGTCGTCCCACGTCGGATACGTCGACCGGTCGGCGAAGCTCCAATCCGGATGACGCTTGAGCTGCGTCCAGCGTTCGTTAAGCGCGTCGATCGGCTGGAAGAACGGCAGCGGATCGCCCGAGTGGATGAGCACCGGCATGCCGAGCCGACCGCAGGTTTCGAAGGCGAGGTCGAGGCGCGGGTCGTCGACCGCGACGAGCTTGCCCGAGCGATCACGGATCGTGAGGCCCAGGTTTTTGAAGATCTTCAGGCCGCGTGCGCCGTGGGCGAAAGCCGACTCCAGCGCGGCCGCGGTGTGCGAGGGGAAATCAGGGTCGTCGATCGACGTGAAGTCGATGTTGGCGAAGGTGATGAGCCGCCCGTGCGACGGCGGGCCGAAGCGGTCGAGCATCGCTTGCAGTGGTGAGCCGGAGCCGCCGCTCAGGTTGACGGCGTAGGCGATGCCGAGGTCGTCCATCTTGCGCAGCAGGAACGCCGGCTCCTGGGCGGCCGTCCAGTGGCAGTGAAAGTCCACGGCGGGATAGCGCGGCTTATCGACGTGGGTGATTGGGGTGACGAGCGTCGAGACGGGCTCGTAGTCGCGAATGAGTTCATTGCCGACGTACACCGCTTTGCCGACGGCCGGCTCGTCAGTTGCCGAAGGTGCGGTGGTTGACGGTGCGCGCTTGCCGCTCGAGCAGCCGAGCAGCAGGCCCAAGATTACGGCGGCGACGACGGGCGACCTCATGCCGATCAGCGTAGCGGCGCGAGGCGGGGGCGTCGACGAACTCGTCCAATCCAAACAACCGAACGCGCGGCGCGGTCGATCACTTCGTTACCCAGCAGGCCGCGAGGTGGTTCGGGTCGTTCGACTTCATCTCCAGCGGCGGGCGTTCGGTGCAGCACTTGGTGAGGATGCGCAGCTTGAGGCCGCCGGTGGTGATCTCGGTCGTTTCTGCCGCGCCAGCCTGCCTGGCGGCGTCGCGGGTGAGCGGGCAGCGCGGGTGGAACGCGCAGCCGGCGGGCGGGTTCGCGGGGCTGGGCACTTCGCCCGTGAGCACGATGCGTTGCCGGCTCGGCCGCGGATTCGGCTCGGGTGCGGCGCTCAGCAGCGCGGCGGAATAGGGGTGCTTCGGTGCCTTGTACAACGTGGCGCTCGGCGCCTTCTCGACGATGCGTCCGAGGTACATCACCGCGACGTCGTGGCTGAAGTGCTCGACCACCGCGAGGTTGTGCGCGATGAACAGGTAGGCAATGTTTCGTTCCTGTTGAAGGTCGGCAAGCAGGTTCAGAATCTGGCTCTGGATCGATACATCGAGGGCGCTGACGGGTTCGTCGCAGACGATGAAGTCGGGCGAGAGTGCCAGCGCGCGGGCAATGCCG
Source organism: Tepidisphaeraceae bacterium (assembly GCA_047600945.1). Classification (GTDB taxonomy): domain Bacteria; phylum Planctomycetota; class Phycisphaerae; order Tepidisphaerales; family Tepidisphaeraceae; genus JASGKC01. Next base: position 3,018,089 of record JASGKC010000001.1, read on the forward strand.
ATGCGCTGCCGCTGGCCGCCGGAGAATTCGTGCGGGTAGCGGACGGCGTACGCCGGGTCGAGGCCGACACGGGTAAGCAGGCTGGCGACGAGGTCGTTGCGTTCCTTGCCGCGGGCGATGCCGTGAACCTGGATCGGCTCGCCGATGATGGTGCCGACGGTCATGCGTGGGTTCAGCGATGAGACCGGGTCTTGGAAGATGATCTGCATGTGCCGACGGAGCCGGCGCAGCTCTTCGCCGGACTTGGCGAAGAAGTCTTCGTTCTTGTAGCGGACCTCGCCGCCCGTTGCGGGGATGAGGCGCAGGATCGTGCGGCCGACCGTGGTCTTGCCGCAGCCGGACTCGCCGACGAGGCCGAGCGTGCGGCCTTTCTGCACGGTAAAGCTGACGTCGTCGACCGCCTTCACGTGGCCGACGACGCTGCTGAACAGGCCCTTGCGGATCGGGAAGTAGGTCTTGAGGTTGATGACCTCGACCAGCGGCTCGGCAAGTGTCAAAGGCGGTGGTGTAATTGTCTGCGTCACGGCTGCACCTCCGACTTCGTGCCGAACATCGTCACCACGGGCCCGACATTCCCCACCGGCTCCGCGACCATGATTGGGTCGACCGTCACACTGCGTTTGCCGGGCAGGTCGGGCGTGGTCGTCTTCGACGCGTCGTAGCCGGGCACCTGGTGGCAACTGATCCAGTGCTTGGTCATGAGTTCCTTCGCACCGGGCTCGTCATTCACACAGCGCTTCACGACGCGCGCACGTTCGTCGTTGACGACGATCTCGGTCGTCTCTTTCTCGTCGGGGCGAAGGTTGGCGCCGACCGTTCCCGCGTCGAGCGCGGCCGCGAGTTGGCGCGTGTGCGGGCACCGCGTGTGGAACTTGCATCCGGTCGGGAAATTGGCGGGGTTGGGCACGTTGCCGGGGATCGTTTCCAGCCGCGTGCGTTTGCCACCCATCGTGGGCATCGAGCGGAGCAAGCCTTGCGTGTACGGGTGCGTGGGGCGATCGAAGATGTCTTCGACGCTGCTGGCCTCGACGATGCGCGACGCGTACATGACGTAGACGCTGTCGGCGTTTTCCGCGACGACGCCGAGGTCGTGCGTGATGAGCAGGATGCTCATGCCCGTCGTCTTCTGGAGCTTGCGGAGCAGTTCGAGGATCTGCGCCTGGATCGTGACGTCGAGCGCGGTGGTGGGTTCGTCGGCGATGAGGAGGTCGGGCTTGCAGGCGAGCGCCATGGCGATCATCACGCGTTGACGCATGCCGCCGGAAAGCTGGTGCGGGTACGTGTGCAGTCGCTTGCCGGGGTCGGCGATGCCGACGTCGGCCAGCGCCTGTTCGGCGATCTTCCACGCCTGTGAGCCCGACGCATTCTGGTGAAGACGGATCGCTTCGACGATCTGGTCGCCGATGGTGTAGACCGGATTCAGCGAGGTCATCGGCTCCTGGAAGATCATGGCGATCTTCCCACCGCGCAGGCTGCGCATTTCGCGTTCTGACATCGGGATGATGTCCTTGCCGCGGTAGAGGATTTGCCCCCCGAGGAACTTGGCCGGCGGCATCGGCAGGAGCTTGAGGATGCTCATCGCCGTGACTGACTTGCCGCAACCGGACTCGCCGACGAGTGCGACGGTCTGGCCTGGGTAGATGGTGAGATTGGAGTCCCGCACCGGGCGCACGAGGCCGCGCGCGGTCTCGAAGGCGATGTTCAGGTCGCGGATTTGGAGGAGGGGTTCGGGCATGGCAGTGGTCAGTTGAAAGTCGCTCGTCGCACGTGTCCGGTCACCATCCGCTTATTCGCGTTTTCGGAGTTTGGGGTCGAGTGCGTCACGCATCGCGTCGCCGATCAGGGCGTAGGCGAAGACGGTGAGGAAGATCGCGCCGCCGGGGAACAGGGCCAGCCACCAGACGAAGCCTTGGCCGCCGGAGCGGGCTTGGTTCAGCATCTGGCCCCAGCTGGCGGTGTCGGGAACGCCGAGGCCGAGGAAGCTAAGGACGGCCTCGGTTTCGATGGCGCCGGCGACACCGAACGTCGCGGTCACCAGCACCGGCGTCAGCGCGTTGGGCAGGATGTGCCGGTAGATCACCCGCGACATCCGTAGGCCTGTCGCGATGCCCGCCAGCACGAAGTCCTGGTTACGGAGCTTGAGGAACTCGCCGCGCACGAAGCGGGCCGTGCCCGTCCAGCCCATCGCACCGATGACGGCCATCATCAGGTAAATGCTCTTCCACTCCGCGTAGGCCGCCATGATCGAGATCAGCAGCAGCAGACGCGGCGTCGCCTCGAAGATTTCGACCAGGCGCATGCCGACCAGATCGAACCAGCCGACGTAATAGCCCATCAGTCCGCCCACGAAGATGCCGATGGTGAGCGCGATGCCCGTCGAGATGATGCCGACCGACAGCGCGATCCGGCTGGCGTGCAGCATGCGGCTGAACAGGTCCGCGCCGTCGGTTTCGGTGCCCAGCCAGTGCCGCACACGGAAGGACTCGTACGAGACGCCCTTGACGTCGGCCGCCTTGATCGTGCGTTCGGAGCCGGCTTCGTTGACGACGTACGCGCCGTCCTTGCCGACGCCGATCGCGCCCGCGTCGGTCTTTCCGTCAACGCGGGTGAGCGTGCCCATTGCCGCGAACGGCGCAGTCAGGCGATGGTGCGGCAGGTCCCGCAGACGATCGGTCGGGGAATAGGGGACGATCGTCCGCAGCATCCAGACCTTGAAGTTCGGATCGGTTGCGGCTTTGCGCTGGAGGTCGCGGTATTGCTGATAGTTCACGGAGTCGGGCGCGGTCTTGAACGACGCGGCCGGCGCGACGAGCACCGTGACTGCCAGCATTGCGAGGAACGCGTCGACGTAGTTCAGCTTGCGCGCCAGCAGCGTCACGACGAACGTGAGTAGTGCCGCCAGCAGGATAAGGTCGACGCCGGTCAGGTGTCGCCAGAGCGGGCTGGACCATTGTCCGTTCACACTCATGACGATCGGGTGGCTGCTAGCGATCAGCGGAGCGAGCACGCCTGCCAGCACCAGCAAGCCGATCCACACCAGGCCGAAGCGCGCGGTCGCGAGGCCGAAGGTGTCGTACATCACCTGGCGCATGAAAGACCGGCGCACGACCGGTTTGGGCGCGGCGGCCGCTGGAGGTTGTGCGGCGGGTGCTTCAGTCATAGGTCACCCGCGGGTCGGCGATGGCATAGAAGAGGTCGGTCAGCAGGTAAGCGACGAGCTCAAGGAAGCCGGCCGTCAGCGTGATCGAGAGCAGCAGTTCGAAGTCGCGACGCTGCGCGCTGTCGACTGCGAGTCGGCCCATGCCGTTGATGCCGAAAATCTGCTCGACGATCACCGAGCCGCCGATCATGGCCGGCAGCAAACCCGTGAGCACGGTGATCAGTGGAATCAGGCTGTTGCGAAACGCGTGACGGTAGAGAACGACGCGCTCAGCCAGCCCCTTGGCCCGCGCGGTACGGACGAAGTCGGCGTACAGGTTGTCGAGGAGCGCGCCTCGCGTGAGGCGCGACAGCACCGCAAAGTTGCCGTAGGTCAGACAGAGGACCGGCAACACAAGGTGATAGCAGCGGTCCAGCAGCCAGCCCGGCTCCCAGGCGCCGTTCACCCAGTGCGGGAGAAAGTGCATTGCCGACGCGCTGATGTCGCTCAGCTCGTTGGCGGGAAACCAGCGAAGGTATTGGTCGTTGGCGAAGAAGCCGATCAGCAGCACGCCCACCCAGATTTGCGGGATGCACCACACGGCCAGCGTGGTGAAGCTCATGCTGTAATCGAATCGGCTGCCGCGGCGTTTGGCCTGCTGGATGCCGAGCCAGATCGCCATCGTGTAACTGATGGGCAGGCTGAGCAGTTGGAGCATCACGGTGGTGGGAAGCTTCTCGCGGAAGAGATCGAGCACGGGCCGCTTCTGCACGGCGCTTTGGCCGAGATCGGGCATCGAAATGCGCGGCCGCCAGGTGAAGTCGCCGGCGTTGGGCTTGATGTCGATCGACTTGCGCTTGGCTTCGAGCTGGGTGATCTGGTCGTTCAGCCGATTCAACTCGTCTTGCTGCGTGACTGCGTTGAGCTGCGTGCGCTGTTCGCGCAACATGACCATTTCGCGTTCGACCGGGTCGCGCAACTTGATCTCTTCATTGCGTGCGGCAACGACGTCGGGGTCTTCTTTGCTGCGCTGGGTGAAGCCGATTGGCGAGACCTTGTTCAGCCAGCGGAGGTACTGAATGACCTTGGGTTGGTCGAGGCCGTAGCGTTCGTTGAGGTCTTCTTCGATCTGCCGGCGCCTCGATCTTCATCTCGCCCTGCGCGCTGATGAGGGCCGCGCCGATGCCGCCCGGTGCGAACGCCATCACAAAAAACACGACCGCCGTCATCCCGACCAACGTCGGGATCATCAGCAGCAGTCGGCGGATGACGTAGGTAAGCATCGCGAATCCAGAACGGGTGTGATTACGGCGTGGTCTTGTGGAGCTGCTGATCGAGCGGGACGTACCACGGCATCGGGCTGACGTCGGTGTTCACGAAGTTCAGGCCCATCTTGCTGGGCGCGATGTTCTTGATGCGCGCATCGATGAACGACAGGCCCTGGCGATTGAGCAGGAAGGTGTATGGCTGATCTTCCGCGACGATGCGGTGCACGGACTGCCACTTCTTCATGCGCTCGGCGTCATCGACAGTGGCGCGTGCCGCGTCGATGGCCTTGTCCAACTCCGGATTGACGTAGCTGATGACGTTGTCGCCGTTGTCGCGGGTCTGGCTGCTGTGGAAGATCTGGTTGCAGTCGGTCTCGATGCTGGTGGTCCAGCCGAGCATGCAGGCGTCGAAGTCACGCTGATCGAGCCGCTTGAGCAGGACGGGCCAGTCGACGGCGTCGGGTTCGAGCTTGATGCCCGCGCGGGCGAACGAGTCCTTCATGAACAGCACGATGCGCTCGCCGAACGCGTTGCCGCTGCCGTAGCTGAGCTTGATGACGAACGGCTGGCCGTCCGGGCCTTCGAGGATACCGTCGTTGTTCGCGTCCTTGTAGCCCACCTCGGCCAGCAGGGCCTTGGCTTTTTCGGGGTCGTAGGGGAGCGGTTTGACGTTCGGATCGTTCTGCGGCGTGCCGTAACCGAACGGCCCGCTCGCGGGGCGGGCATAGCCGAAGAACAGCTCGTCGGCCAGACGCTGACGGTCGACAAGCATCGTGAGCGCCTGTCGGACGCGCTTGTCGGCGTAGTGTGTGGGCTGGCCGGCGCGGCGCTGGTTCCAGCCGATGTAGTTGTAGCCGCTGATGGGCGAGTAGATCTGCCAGGTGCTGCTGCGTTTCGGGTCGGCGATGGCCGGGTCGTCCTTGAGCTTGTGGAACTGCTCGGGCGTGGGGCCGAAGCGGTCGAGTTCGCGGTTGCGGTACATCGTCTCTTCGGCGACGTCCTCCTGCACCTCGTAGTAGACCAGCTTCTCAAACGCCGGCGGCGTGCCCCAGTAGCGTTCGTTGCGGACCAGTTCCACGCGCTGGCCAGGCCGCCAGCCGTCGGGCGTGGCCATGCGATACGGGCCAGTGCCCATCAGCAGGCCGGGGTTGCTGTTAAATTCGTCCGGCTTGTACTTCTCGTAAAAGTGTTTGGGCATGATGCCCGTGCCGGCCACCGACTCGAACGTGTTGAAGATGAACTCTTTGAACTTGAAGACGACGCGGTAGTCGCCCTCCACCGTGATCGAGTCCAGATGTTTCAGGTACGACCGCGAGCGCGGCGCGTCGACGGCTTCGTTCATGATCCAGTCGAACGTGAACTTCACGTCGGCGCTGGTGAAGGGTTCGCCATCGGAGAAGGTGACGCCCTTGCGGAGGTTGAAGGCGATCGTCTTGCCGTCGGGACTCAGTTCCCAACTTGTCGCGAGCAGGCCGGCGTATTCGAGCGTCATGGGGTCGCGCAGGACGAGGGCTTCCTGCACCTTCGCCTGCACGATGGCGCCGTAGACGTCGGTGCTGACCAGCGGCGTGATCTTGCCGATGTTCGTGCCGAAGTTGTCGACGAACCAGTCGCCCCGCGCGAAGTCAGGCTTCTGCTCGGCCTCTTTGATGGCGGCGAAGGCTTCGACCTTGCCGCGGTTGAGCGGGCCAACAGCGCCGGCGGCCTGGGTGCCTTGCGTCGGGCCGGTGGTCGGAACGGTCGCTGGTGTGACGACCACTTGCGGCTCGCGGTTGGCGAGGTCGTTTAACTGCCGGCGGATCTGCGCCAAGTCGTTCGTCAGGCCGACGTTCTGGGTCTTGAGCGCCTTGATCTCATCGAACTGCCGGTCGAACTGGACCATCGCGAGGATGACCAGCAGTGCCACGATCGCTAAGCCGATGAAGACGAAAAAGTCTTTGATCCCGAATCGGTTTTCCATGGTCGCCAGGTGGGACAGGGGTTGGCCTCAGAGTTTCGCCGCTTCGCGCTTCGGATCGAAGAGGTCGCGGAGGCCGTCACCGAGGAAGTTTAGGCTCAACAGCGTCAAAGCCAGCAGAATAACGGGGAAGCCGAGCATCCACCAGCGCGGGCCGTCGATCGCGAGCGACTTCGTTCGATATTCGCTCGCGAGCGAGCCCCACGTCGGCAGAGTCTGATCGATGCCCACGCCCAAAAAGCTGAGGAACGATTCCTGGAGCATCGCCGACGGCACCGTCAGCGTGGCGTAGACGGTAATGGGACCCACTAGATTCGGCAGCACATGCCGCAGGAAGATGCGCCAGCCCGGCAGGCCAACCGCACGAGCGGCCTCGATGAACGGCTGGCCGCGCAGGCTCATCACCTGGGCGCGGATCACGCGCGCCATCGTCAGCCAGCTGACCAAGCCGATCGCCAGGAACATCACCACGAAGCTGGTGATCTGGCTGGCGTGCGACGCGATGCCGAGCGAGGGGATCGACCGGAAGAGGCTGAGCAGCGGCGGCTCTAGCGCGATCTTGAACAGCAGCACCAGCAGCACGTACGGCAGGCCATACAGGATATCGACGCTACGCATCAGCAGCGTGTCGATCCAGCCGCCGCGGTAGCCGGAGATCAGCCCGATGCTGACGCCGAGGAACACGGCGATCGCCGCCGCCGACACGCCAACGCCCAGCGAAATCGTCCCGCCGAACAGGCAGCGGGCCAGCACGGATCGGCCGAAGTGGTCGGTGCCGAACCACACGCGGGCGTCGCCGCCCAGGCGTGGCGAGACGCCGTCGTAGCCGTCGGTCTTGGCGAGTTCGTTGTTGCGGCTTTGGTAGCTGAAGGTCCCGGTGGGCTGCGCGGTCCAGAAGAGCGACCCGTAGCACAGCGCCAGGATCAGCAGCAGCAATCCGCCGCCGAGCAGGATGCGCGGCGTCATCAGATACTTCAGCTGGCTCTCGGAACGGGCCGGCGTTGTCGTGGCGATGCTGCTCACTTCGCGCCTCCCGTCACGTCGATGCGCGGGTCGACGACCGCGTACAGCACGTCGACCACAAGGTTCAGCGAGAGCAGCAACGTCGAGTAGATCATCACCAGCGCCAGGATGAGCGTGGAATCGCGGCTGGTGATCGAATTGACGAACTCTTTGCCCAGGCCCTGAATGTCGAAGATGGTCTCAACGACGAACGAACCCGTGAGCGTCGCCGCGGCCGCGGGGCCGAGGTAGGTGAGCACCGGCAGGAACGCGTTCCGCAGGCAGTGCTTGACGACCGCCTTCCAGCGCGACAGGCCCTTGGCCCGCGCGGTGCGCACGTAGTCGGCCCCGAGCACGTCGAGCATCGACGACCGCTGGAGCCGCACGATGTACGCCATCGGCGCCAGCGACAGCGCCAGCGAAGGGAGGATGAAGTCGTCGATGCTGTCGATCTCACCGATGTTGAACCAGCGCAGCTTCGTGACGAACACGAGCATCAGGATCGATGCGATCACGAAGGATGGGAACGAGATGCCGATCATGGTGACGGCGCTGCCGATCCAGTCGATGGGGCCGTTGCGTTTGACGGCCGCCAGCGTGCCGATGGCCATCCCGAGCGGCACGGCGATCAGCAACGCGGCCGTGCCGAGCCGCGCCGACACCCACAGCCGCGGGCCGACGAGTTCGCCCACCGAAAACGCCGGCCGCTGCAAACTCGGGCCGAAGTCGCCGCGCGTGACCAGGTTTGTCGTGTAGTGCCCGAGGAAGTTGTACCAGGTGTCGGCGTGCAGTTCGCGCTTCACACGATTCAGCTCTTCAGGACTCAGCTTGCGCGTGTCGCCCGAGAACGGGTCGCCCGGGATGATCCAGACCATCGTGAACGTGAACAGGTAGATCACCGCCAAGATCAGCGGGAACTGAATCAGTCGATGCCAGATGTACTTGAACACGTTGAACTCCGAGACGCCGTGCGGCGATCAGTCCTTGAGGCTTACACGCTTCCACACGATCAGGTTCTTCGAGTTGGCGGGCAGGCCGTTCACGTTGTCCTGCAGCATGGTGACATTGGTGTAGTAGTAGAGCGGAATGAGCGGCAGATCGGTGTTGATCATCGCCTCGGCCCGCATGAGCAGCTGCGTGCGTCGGGTGGCGTCGGGTTCGCCGATCGCAGATTCGAGCAGGCCGTCGTACTCGGGGCCGCCCCAGTTGCTGTCGTTGTTTTCGCAGTCGGACTTGTACTTGTCGGTGAACGTGGAAGGGTCCATGTAATCGCCATACCAGGCGGCCAGCGCGAGCGTGTACTTCTTGCCGTGGACGTACTCGCTGGCGGATTTGGAGTCGAGCGGACGGACCGAGATCGGAATCCGCAGCTTCCGCGTCCACTCCTGCACCAGGAACTCCGCGACCATCCGCCGCGCCGAACTCGTGGACGTGTACGCGATCGAGATCGCCGGCATCTTCGACCGATCGGCGTATCCTGCTTCGTCGAGCAGGCGGTTGGCCTGGGCAATGTCGTACGACGGCGCCGGCGTGCTGGTCCAGCCATCGAAGAAGCCGGGCGGCACGTACGCGTCGGCCGGCTGTTCGCCCATCTGCGTGATGCGGTCGACGATGTAGCGCTTGTCGATCGCCATCGCCAACGCCTTGCGCACGCGCAAGTCGGCCAGCGGGTTCTTCGCGTTACCCAGTTCAGGCACCTTCGGGGCGCAATTGATCGTGAGGAACGACGTCCCGTACGCCGGCTGCACGATCTTCAGCTTGGTGTCGCCCGCGCGCTGCGCCGGAACGCGATGTCGGCGTCGACGTCCGAGAGCCAGTGCACCTTGCCCTGGAGGAACTGCGTGTAGGCGCTGTTGGGGTCGTCGACGACGACCATCACAACCTCGTCCAGCTTGACCGACGCGCGGTCCCAGTAGAACTCGTTCGGCACCATGACCACTTTCGCGCCCGGCCTCCACGTCTGGAGCTTGAAGGGGCCGTTGGTGACGACGAACTGCTCGCGCGTGTAGCGGTCGTAGTACGCCAGCCGGTCGCCCGCTTCCTTGTTTCGGAACGGCTCCATGCTCTTGCGGTGCCGCGGATAGAACGGCGGAAACGCTAGCAACTCTTCCACGAACTTCTGCGGCATCGCCTTCTTCAGACGCATCTCGAGCGTGTGATCGTCGATGGCGCGGATGCCGACGTCGGCGAAGTCCATCGGCTTCTTCTCTTCGATCGCGTTCTTGTATGCCTCGGCGTTGTCTATGTAGTAGAAGAGCGACGTGTATTCGCCGGGCGATTCGAGCATCAGCCGCCAGGAGAAGACAAAGTCGTCGGCGACGACGGGGTCGCCGTTGTTCCATTTGCCGTCGGGTCGCAACGTGAAGCGATACGTACGTCCGCCGTCGGGCGAATCGGTGCGCAGCGCCAGCGTGGGCGTGGCGGAAAAGTCGCGGTTGGGGTCGTAGCCGAACAGGCCCTCGCGAATGGCGTACGTGATCCGGAAGTCCTGAAGGTAGGACATTCGGTTCAGGTCGAGCGTGAGCAGGTCGCCGCGATTGATGAAGCGGAAGACGTGCTTCTTATGGGCGTTGTCGGCTTGGCTCGAATCCCCGCAGCCGACGAGAAGGGCCGCCAGCGCGACGACGAGCAGTCCCAGCGAGAACGGCCGAGCGAAGCGCAGGAGCAGGGTCGACATCGAGAGGAACCAGCAAAGCACAAGTTTCGCCCCGGCGACGAGGGTCCGAGCGATACCGGGCGAGCGCGACGTGCAGAACATAGCGGGATGCGCCTGCAAAGTCGCGTTGAATCTTATGTAACTAACACTCCGACGACACCCTGCGCGTCCGAGTCGACGTTCGACGCGCAAGGAGGAGACGGTCGATTCATCAGACGGCTCACGGGGCCGGCTTCGTCGCCGGCTGAGAGGCCGACGCCGGTGACAGCACGTTCGCGACGCGGTTCAGTTCGGTGTCCAGCTTCCCGGCCGACGCGGCCAGGGCGGCGATCGGCGTGCCTTGGCCCGAGTTGCGGGTGAGGTCTTCCGCGATCACGCGCAGGCCGTTGTCGTTCAGGCGATCCTGTCCGCCGATGACCAATGCTTCCTTCGCGATCGTGTTCACCAGCATGCGCAGCTCACGCTCGGTCTGAAGCGGCTGACCGCCCGCCTGAAGCAGCTGCACGACGGCCATCATCAGGTGATCGAGCCCGCGCAGCGTGTCGGCTTTCTGGGTCTTGGTGATCGTCGGGAAGTTCCACGTGTTGCGCAGGAAGCGGAACGCTTCCAACTCGGCACGCGGTGCGGGCGGGACGCCGCCCTTGAAGGCGTCGAGGCGGTTGTCGAGCACGCCGAGCACGGCGTCGATCAGCGGCGGGGCGGCGCGTTCCTGGAGCGGCTTGGGCAACTGGCCTTGGTTCATCTCGAACGTCAGCGCGCGGTAGGTGTCTTCAATGACTTCGCCCGAGCCGAGGAATTTGAGCGGGGCCGCGACGATCGCCTGCATGAACGGCTGGACGTTGCTGGCGACGGGGTTGTTCTGAATCTGCGGCACGATCGGCGAGGCCGCCTTCAGGCCCCAGCTGACCAGGGCCGGCGAATCTTCCGCCAGCAGCGAGCTGATCAGCGGCAGCAGCGCGACGCTCTTGCTCTTGCGGGCGACGCCTTCGGCGACGATCGCCATGTTCAGCTTGCCGGGCGGCATCGCGCCGGAATAGACGGCCGACAGTTTGTCGTTCACGGTCGACGCGTAGAACGCCTGGAAGGCGGGCGTGGCGTTCGGATCGTCCGCCGGGGCGAGCAGCGCGCGACGGGCGTCGACCCACTTGTCGCTCTCCTTACCGGCCAGCGCGTCGGCCTGCTTCTGGACGTAGTCGACGACTGGCGTCGCCTGGCCGCCCGTGTAATTGGGTGCGGTGACCGAGAACGGGTACTTGCTGGCGGTCGTGGACGTCCCCGGCGCCGGCTGCGCCAGCGCGAAGGTCGGCCCGAGCGACAACGACGCTGCTCCGGCGAGAGTGCCGCAGATCCACCACGCTGTTGTGACGTTGCCGAGCCGGCGGGGCCAGTTCATCCGGTGATTCTCCAAGGTGTACAGCCGACTGAAGATGCGACTGTCATCGAGCAGGGCAACGCTAACGGTCCACCGGAAATCCGTCAAGAAACGGGGAGGGGGCGGTCAGGGCCGGGGTTCGCAACGACACGAAGTCACCAAGGCTCCAAGGCAGCCTGGAACGATGATGATTCGATCGCGGCGTGAATCGTTGGCCCCGGTCACTGCATGATGAAGCGTGTTTACGATTCACGTGAAACCCGTACGACGACCGGCCCGCGACGCCTCAAGTCCATGCCCGATGTCCCACGGATTCGACATCGTCGGGTCGAATTCACGACCCCGCCCCCGGCCCAACGCCCGGCCGGCCCCGCGCTTGCCGGCCGAACGGAGTGCTGACGTGGTGTTTTTCATTCCGAGACATTTTGGGACATCCGGACCACCCCGTTCCGCCGGGAGACTTCTTCTGCATCGAGAATGCCAAAGAGCGAGACGGACACCGCAGTATGACGAGCGCGCCCGCGTGGCCGTCAAGCCCGAAAATCCGGCCGTGTTCGCCGTGGCGGTGGGGGCCGTTGGGTGTTGATTGCGAGTCGCGTCGCCGAAGCCGTCTCGCTCGCCGCGCGTCCGAGAGACGCGCGGTTTTCAGCGGTCGCCGCCCAAGCCGATCCCCCGCCCGAGAATCCCCGGCCCGTTCGACTGTCACCCGCGGCCGCGGCGGCGCATTTAACGGCTAACTCGTTCTTTTAGCGGCTAACTCGTCGAGTTAGCCGTTAACTCGCGGAGTTAGCCCCTAACTCGCGCGTTTAGACGCTAACTCTTCGAGTTAGTCGTTAACTCCGCCGATTAGCCGCTAACTCGTCCGATTGACGGCTAACTCCACCGTTCAGGGCGTAACTCGTCCGGTTAGCGGCTAACTCGTGCGTTTGACGGCTAACTCTTCCGATTGAGGGCTAACTCGTTCGTTTAGCCGCTAACGCTTCCGATGGGGCCGCAACTCTCGCGATCCCCGGCTCAGTCTGCGGATCGGGGCATGAACTGGACGCGGAAGGGTGCATGCAACGCACCTCGCCGGCGTTCGAGCCCACGCGGTACGTTCGCACGCACCCCATCTGCGGGACTAGCCCGGCGGCAACGCGCGTCTGAATTCAACGAAACGCGCATCCGGGCGGATTGGGTCGAAGTCGGATTCTCCATCAAGCTCTTTCTGGGTTGCGTCGGTGGCGATCGCCCACCACCTGTGCAGCTCTTCCACTGCTTTTGTGGTGTCGCCCTGCCTCGCCGCGGCGCACGCAAGGTTGAAATGGGCGTCGGCCTTCTGCTCCGCAGTGGCCTCGGGCATCGCCAGCACGGCATCGAAGTCGATGATCGCGCCGGCAAGATCGGGCGGAGTGAGCTGGCCTTTCGTGGCGCCCCGGTTGACCAGGGCCTTGGCCTTCTGCTCCGCCGGGGCCTCTGGCATCGCCAGCACGGCATCGAAGTCGACGATCGCGCCGGCAAGATCGGGCGGAGTGAGCTGGCCTTTCGTGGCGCCCCGGTTGACCAGGGCCTTGGCCTTCTGCTCGGCCGTGGCCTCGGGCATCGCCAGCACGGCATCGTAGTCGGCGATCTCGCCGGCATGGTCCGGCGGGGCGAGCCGGCCTTTCCTGAAGCCGCGGTTGACCAGGGCCTTGGCCTTCTGCTCCGCCGGGGCCTCGGGCATCGCCAGCACGGCGTTGAAGTCGGCGATCGCGCCGGCATGGTCCGGCGCTGCGAGCCGGCCTTTCGTGACGCCGCGGTTGACCAGGGCCGTGGCCTTCTGCTCCGCCGGGGCCTCCGGCATCGCCAGCACGGCATCGTAGTCGGCGATCTCGCCGGCATGGTCCGGCGGGGCGAGCCGGCCTTTCCTGAAGCCGCGGTTGACCAAGGCCTTGGCCTTCTGCTCCGCCGGCGCCTCCGGCATCGCCAGCACGGCGTTGAAGTCGGCGATCGCGCCGGCATGATCCGGCGGGGTGAGTTGGCCTTTCCTGAAGCCGCGGTTGACCAGGGCCTTGGCCTTCTGCTCCGCCGGGGCCTCCGGCATCGCCAGGACGGCGTCGTAGTCGGCGATCGCACCGGCATGATCCGGCGGGGTGAGCCGGCCCTTCGTAATGCCGCGGTTGTAGAGGGCCGTGGCCTTCTGCTCCGCCGGGGCCTCCGGCATCGCCAGCACGGCGTCGAAGTCGGCGATCTCGCCGGCATGATCCGGCGGGGTGAGCCGGCCTTTCGTGACGCCGCGGTTGACCAGGGCCGCGGCCCTCTGTCCCACCAGGGCCTCCGGCATCGCCAGCACGGCGTCGTAGTCGGTGATCGCACCGGCGTAATCTGGTGGGGTGAGTTGGCCTTTCGCGACCCCGCGGTTGTTGAGGGCCTTGGCCTTCTGCTCCGCCGGGGCCTCCGGCATCGCCAGGACGGCGTCGTAGTCGGTGATCGCACCGGCGTAATCTGGTGGGGTGAGTTGGCCTTTCGTGACGCCGCGGTTGTAGAGTGCCTCGGTTTTCTGTGCCGGCGTAGCGGTGACCGAATTGATGACGTGGCTCCAGCCCTCGATCGCTTCTTCCATTTCGCCGCCGAGGTAGGCGAGTACGGCGTTAAGCATGTGGCGGCTGACATCAATGGAAGCCAGATTGGCGGAGTTCCGTGCCTTTGCGTCCGCTCGTGGGGTGACCGAGACTTGCGAACTGGAGGACTGGCGATCCTGTTCGAGCTGAGCCTGAAACCCTTTCAGGACGTCAAGCTGCTTCTCCGCGAGGCCTTTCAGGCTGGAGAGTTCATTTTCTTGGTCGGTCGGCCATTCAACTTTGCTCAGGTCGTCCACCAGCAGCGAGAGCGGAGAGCGGACGATGATCGGAAGCCGGTCGCCAAGCAGGGACTCGTGGAGTTTTTGCATGAGCGCGTCAGCGCCCTCGTTGCCGAGTTCGACGTAGAAGCGGCTGTTGCGGTCGCGAGAGAGGAGATCGATCACTTCCTGGCGGAGGTCTCCGTCGTTGATGGCGTCTTGGAGGCGTCTGCGGCCACACCAGAACAGGTTGCCGTCGAACCGTTGACAGGATTGGAGGGCGAGGAACGTTGTGTCGTTCCATCCGCTGTATCCGGCGACGATGACGCCGTGGCTCTGGAAGTACTCGGTGAGACGCTGGGTGTTGGCATCGGCAAGGTGGCCGATCTCGGAGGTGCTGTTGGCGAGATAGTGGCGGTGGATGCTGCCGTGCGTGTAGATGAGATGGACGGCATGGTCGACCGAATCGTCGGGCGTGCAGCCGGCAGCCTCCGGACGATCGGTCATGTAGTAAAGGACGTTATGGAGCTGAGCGGCACGCTGGAGCAGCGGATCGAAGTTAGTCGTGACGATCGTGGAAACGAAAGGACGCTTCTTCTTCCTCCAGATCTCGGTGGTTTGAGCATGAAGGATGCTGCCGAGATAAAGATGCGCGAGGTTGATCCGGCCGCCAATCGCCGTACAGGCGTCGCGAAAGTAATCGCGACGCTGGTCGGGCGAATTCAATCCGTGAGCGCTTTGGCCGGACATGGCCGCTTGGTAAGCGCTGGCGACGCCATCGCCGGTGAGTACAGGGATGCCTTTGGCATCAAGGTCGAACGCAGGCTTGTCATCTATGCTGGTGCTGTCGCGTACGTCCTTCCAAAGCTCCTTGGCGTGCGCCTCAAGGCCGGCGTGGACTTTGGTTTTGTCTTCAACATAGCGAAGGCCGTTCTTTCGAGCGTAAGTCCACCAGGCAATGTCGGACTGAATCATTTGCTTTCCGGTCGGTACGAGCGGATAGCTGAAGCCCGAACCGAGGACGAGCGAATAGGCTGGCACCGGGCTAGCGGAAGATTCAACTCTCCGCTTCACCTGGGCGACGAATCGATCGAACGGCATCGTGGAAATGGGCGAAGTGGCCACGATCCAGAAGCGTAATGATATGCAGCAATTCGATCAAAACATCGCTGAGTTGCGCTATGGAAGCTACTTACCACCGCTCGGCAACTCCATCGCCGCTACGTTCATCACCGGGCCGTCGTAGGACAACTCTACGATTGTCGTGGGCGAGCCTTCCTCCGGCCGCGGCACGGTTAGTTCTGCCGATCCATCCACTTTGCGGTCGATGTCGAGGGGCGTCTTTCCGATGAAGAGTGTCGCGGTCTGGAGCGTGGGGCCGTTCGGGAAGCGAGGGAGGACGACCTTCGTCGGGGCCGCGCCGTTGCTCGCGACGACGTGCAGGAAGATCGTGCGGTCGCGACGGGTGGCGGACACGTTGGCGGTGGGGAGGAACGGGCCGCCGCGCGTGTCGTAGATGGTGTCGCCGTGGGTTTGCAGCCAGGTGCCGAGTTGTTTCAGGACCGTGACCTGGTCGGCCGGCACGTGGCCGTCCGGGGCGGGGCCGATGTTCAGGAGCAGGTTGCCGTCGCGTGAGGCGGTGCGGGTGAGCAGCAGCACGAGGTCGTCGAATGATCGCGGCTTCGCGTTCGGCTGATACCCCCATGCGCCGGCCAGCGTCAGGCACAACTCCCACGGCTCGGCGTTCTGGTAGCTGCCCATCGCGCCCGCGCCTTCGCGCGTGCGCCAGTCGCCGGGCGTGCTGGTGCGGTCGTTGATGAGGATGTTCGGCTGAAGCTCGCGCAACTTCGCGTTGGCGGCGTCGTCCTGCCAGTTGAACTTGCCGTGGTAAGGCGTCTTGTGGTCGCGCGTCTTCCAGCCTTTGCCGTCGCTTTCAATGCCGCCGAAGCCGAGCCAGTCCTCGCCGCCGCCGTCGTACCAGAGCAGATCGAGGTGGCCGTAATCGCGAGCGAGCTGTTCGATCTCCGCGTGATACTGGGCCCGCATCGCCTCGGCGGATTCGAGGTAGAGGTCGGGGAAGAAGTAGCCCGGGAAGCGCCAATCGAGCGGCGAGTAGTACAGACCGACGCGCAGGTTCTGGCCGCGCACCGCGTCGCAGAATGTGCGGACGACATCCTGATGGGCAGCCGTGCGCATGGAGTTGAAGTCGTTCGCCTTGGAATCGAACAGCGAGAAGCCGTCGTGGTGCCGCGCGGTCATCACCACATACTTCATCCCCGCTTCCTTCGCGAGGGCCGCCCACGCCTTGGGCGCGTCGGGACTGGGCTTGAACTCGTCGGCGAACTTCGCGTACTCGCGATGCGGGATCGATTCGTTCCACATCACCCATTCGCCGCGTCCCGGCACGGCGTAGACGCCGAAATGGATGAACATCCCGAACCGCGCCTTCCGCCACCACTCCACCTTGCGGTTGGCTTCCGGCCCGGTGTGAACGCGCGACAACCCGAACGGCGGGGCGATGAGCGCATCGGGTTCGGTCGACGGGGCGGTGGTCTGAGCGTGGAGTTCGGACATGGTGGTGTGAGTGAGGAGGACTGAACAGGCGAGGACGAGACGGCTCATCAGCATGCGCATGTGCGAACGATACAACGCAGATCGCGAGAGTGTGAGTCGCGCCGGAAGACTCCGAGCCGTAGCAGCAAGAGGGGATTGCCAGCCGGCGCACGGGCCGGGGACAATCGCTGGCATCTTCTTCAAGGACGATCGATGCGTTGTTCGTCGCACGCCGCGTTCGAGGGTTTGGAGTCACGTCGCCTGCTGGCATCCATCGATGGGGTCCTCACCGAAGTGGACTACGCGCGGGATCTCGAAGCCGTCTTTCCCTTGGCGCCGGGCGTCGGGCGCACGATCTATGTCGATCTCGATCACGACGGCGTGCGCGATGCCGAAGACCCGGCCTGCGTTAGCGACGCCGTTGGCCGATACTCGATTGGCGGACTTATGGCGGGCCAGACCTATTGGCTCCGCGCCGACCTGCCCGCCGGGCTGACCACAGGCTTCGACTGGAACCCCGTGATTGCCAAGGACGTCGGCACCTCGATCAATCTGTACATCGAACCCACCGGCGAGAATCTCGGCGGATTCCCGTTCATCGACATCAACAATGACGGCCGATTCACGCAGGACCTCGACACCGCGGTCCCGCAGGGCAAGGCGTTCCGCGTGTGGAACGACGTCAACGCCGACGGTCGGCTCGACGCGGGCGAAGCCTTGGCCCGGCCTGACCTTGTCTATCCATTCATTCTACAGCGCGGCGTACACATGCAACTGCCCGCCGGCGCGGTCACGTTGTCCGTCGACTACGGCATCGCCGTGCAGACGCTGAACGTCGTCTGGCCGAAGCGGGGCGTGGACGCGTCCGCCTTGCAGAACCCGCTGATGATCCGCGTGCCGACGACGTCGACCGTCGCCGGCTACGCGATCATCGACAAGAACCGCAACGGCGTCGGCGATGCCGTCGATCGGCCGCGCGTCGGGCGCGCGTGTTCGCCGACTACGACAACGACGGCTTCCGCGACCTCGGCGAACCCAACGCGCTCACCGCGTCGAACGGCCGGTACGAACTGAAGAACGCCGCCTTCGCGCCGGTGCAGGTGCGCTTGGAATACGCACCTGGCTTCAGGCAGACCGCCACGCCGCAGACAGTCACGCTCCTGCCCGGCCAGACGCGGAACTACTTCAACTTCCGGATCGAAGAGACGCCCATCGTGCCGCAGAAGAAGGTCACGGGCGTTGCGTTCAACGACACCAACGGCAATGGCCATTACGACGATGGCGAGCCGAAGGTCAAGTCAGGCACGCGCATCGACATCTTCGCGGGCAGTCCCAGCGGCACGCCGATCGGCAACGCTTGGCTCGACAGCACAGGTCACTTCGCGGCCTACCTCGCGCCGGGCACGTACCACCTGCGCAGCTTCGTTGGCCGACACGTGTGGGACGGGGGCAACGTCCCCCTCTACGCCGAGGCGACGGTCGCGGTCGGCCCGGGCGGGCTGGTGGATGTCGCGGTGATTTATTGAAGGAGCGCCGTGGCCGACGGAGTGTTCGACCGAGGAATTGGACCTGAGCGGGCTCGAACCGCTAACCCCTGCCTTGCAAAGGCAGTGCTCTCCCAATTGAGCTACAGGCCCGGAGAAGGAGACATAGGATAAGGGGCGCGGGGCGAGGGGCAAGGGTCTGAGTCGGTTTCGTGATTCTTTCGAGCAAGCAGTGAGGGCTACGGGCGGAGGTTCGCGCGAACCTGCCTCGGCCAGCGGGCGTGCCCAATCGGCCGGCGATCTTTACAATGGCGAGCGCAACCGGGTGGTTTTTCTGAGAAGCGCTATCGTCCTCGTTGATTGGTCGGCATTAGATCACATTGGCTCTCCTGCGGGAAAAGAAAGCATGAACGCAAAGCTGTTCGCGGCATTGGTCGACGCTGGTATCTCCGTGTGCGCTGGAATTGCCGCCCTCGTAATCGGATTCCGTTTGAAGCGAGTTGCACCTGTGGCACTGACCGCGGCCGAGGGCAAACGTCGATGGGCAACGCTCCTGATTTGGGGAGGCGTCATTATCATCGTCACCGCCGTGTCGCGAGCACTGTTTAGCTTGGCCGGAACCTGACGGCCGGGCGCTGTGCAGCGCGACTATCGCTGGGACGAGGTGATTCTCATCAATGCGAAGTGAACACGCTGCTTACCTCCGGAATTTAGGATCGCTCTCGTGGGGCCTCCGATATCGCTCGTCCGAGCGCGGGGCACGGCCGTCCCATCATCTTCGACCGTGCAGGTCTGGCGGCGAGTCCTTGTGACGTTGTCATAACGGGGAGAATCTCCGCGGGGCGGGGAGAATCTCCGCGAGACGGCGGACAACGTCCGTGAGAGTCATCGCCCCTCGGGCGGGTCTGCTTTTTGGTCTAGCGCAATTGGTGCCCGACGGGTCAGTGGCGCTTACACTACCGTTACAGCGTGGCTACCCGGGAATGCGCTGGCATGTTCTTTGACCGGGAGCGCTGGAGAATAGTAGGTTCTTCGGCAGGAGCGACTCTGTGGACGGACTGCTGCTGCGACTTCTGGACGATAACCGCGGCGCTCCCGCCGCGTGGTTCTGGCCGTGTTTCGAGCCGTTGCGGGCCGAGTTCGACAAGCACTACTGGATCATCGAATGCCAGCCTTGGATGGGTGCGCCCCTCGCCTTTCACGATCCCGACGGGAACAACGACACAACCGTGGACGATCCCCGGCTCAACGAGGAGCAGGTCCAGCTTTGGCGGCCCGGCTCGATCAGTCGCTGGGCCGACGACTTCGGCGAGGAGTCTCTGGACCTGTGGGCCGTCGCCGGGCCGGAGCCGATCGAGGTCGCCGTCGCGTACGGCCGCACGCGTCACGACCGACAGCCCGAGTTCGTGGAGAAACACGCAGCGTTCCGCCTGTGCTACTCCGATTCCTGCTGCTGGGAAATCTTCGCATCCGAACCAGAGCATCTCGACCTTGTGAGGCGATACGTGGCTGAGAACGCGTCGATTCGCGCCTACAAGACAGTGTCGCAGAATCGGCGCTATGGTTTTTCGCAGATCGGCTGGGACAGTTGGCCCCGCTGAATGTACGGCCCTCCGGCCTGCCGAAGAACCAAACGCTGCAGCGGACCGGGCGGGCGTCGCGTTCCTTTCCATTCGAAAGCGTGTCCGGCGCCCGCCCGGCCGTTGAACGTCGGTCCGTTATCCGGCCAAGAAGAACCGCGCGAGCGTTGCCAACCGATTCGTTTCGCCAACCGCCGCCCCCTCAAAACATCTTCATCTGTTCCGGCTCAAACCCGAGCTTCGTCACCGGGTGGTCGATCGGCACTTTGTATTCGCCGGTCCAGCAGGCCGTGCAGCAGTCGGTCTTGGGGATGGAGGTCACGCAGTTCAGCATGCCTTCGAGCGACAGGTAATGCAGGCTGTCCACCTCGACGAACTTGGCGATCTCCTCGACGCTGCGGTCGTGGGCGATCAGTTCCTTGTTCGTCGCGAAATCGATGCCGTAGAAGCAGGGGTTGCGGATCGGCGGGCAGCTGATGCGCAGGTGAATCTCCTTCGCACCGGCCCGGCGCAGGGCACGCATCTTTGAGCGCGTCGTGGTGCCGCGGACGAGCGAGTCGTCAACGACCACCAGCTTGCGCCGCGCACCATCTCGTCGATGATGTTCAGCTTCAGGCTGACGGCGCGGTCGCGGGCTTTCTGGTCGGGCAGGATGAACGTGCGACCGACGAAGCGGTTGGGGACGATCGCTTCTTCGAACTCGATGCGGGACTCCTTCGCGAAGCCGAGCGCGGCGCTGCGGCCGGAGTCGGGCATCGGCACGACGCAGTCGGCCGGCACGGTGCTTTCACGGGCGAGCTGCCGGCCCATGGCTTCGCGGACGCGGTGCACGTTCTGGCCGAAGATCTGGCTGCTGGGGTTGGCGAAGTAGACGTGCTCGAAGACGCAGCGCGCGCCCAGCTCGGCCGGCTCCATGAAGCGGCGACTGCTGACGCCTTCGTCATCGACGCGCACGATCTCGCCGGGCTCGACCTGGCGGATCAGTTCGGCGCCGATCGCGTCGAACGCGCACGTCTCACTGGCGAAGCAGTACGCGCCGGTTTCGGGAATGCGGCCCAGCACGAGCGGGCGGATGCCCCACGGGTCGCGGGCGGCTTCCATGCGATCGGGGAAGAGGAACAGCAAACTGTACGCGCCTTGCAGGTGACGCAGCACGTGCGGCAGCGGGTCGTGCTTTTCGACGTGGCTGGGCTTGGCCAGCAGGTGGACGATCACTTCGGTGTCGGTCGTGCTCTGGAAGATGTGGCCGTGCCGTTCGTATTCGGCGCGAAGGAGCTGCGCGTTGACGAGGTTGCCATTGTGCGCGATCGCCACGGGCCCGAGCAGGTAATGACGCAGCAGGGGCTGGGCGTTGCAGACGAGGCTGCTGCCGGTGGTGCTGTACCGGACGTGCCCGATGGCGGCTTTGCCGGCAAGGTCTTCTCGCAGCATCCGCGGGTTGAAGACCTGCGACACCAAGCCCATGCCGGTGTGGCCATGCAGACGTTTGCCGTCGGAGACCGCGATGCCGGCCGACTCCTGGCCGCGGTGCTGTTGCGCAAAGATGCCTTGATAGGCGATCTGCGACGCCTCGTTCGAGCCCCAGATGCCGAACAGGCCGCACTTTTCCTTCTTCTCGTATTCGTCGTGGGGATCGTCGGTCAGGACATTCAGACTGAGCGGCACGCGGCCTCCGTGTGCTAAAGCCGAATGATAGCGGAAAACCCGTCATCGGGCTACGACAAGGAGGCTCGAAGGCGCGAAGGAGGACACGAAGAAGAGGTGGCCACGAATCCACACGAATGAGCACGAATCGGGCCTTGTTGCTTCCGTGCGTCGTGTTCAGCACCGAGCACACCGAGGGCACTGAGGAAGGAGTGAATGACATGAAAAGCCATTCAGTCAATCTCTCGTCTTCTGCTTCTCTGTGAACTCTGTGTTCTCGGTGCATTCTGTGCTTCGAATTCGACGGCGCTTCCGAGAAACGGGTGTTTCATTCGTGCCAATTCGTGAGATTCGTGGCTTGTCTTCACTTCGGCTCGTGGCCCGGGTTCACTTGCAGGCGATCCAGGTCACGATCGCTCGCGTACGGCAGGAAGCCGGTGGTCTCACACTTCAGGTAGAAGTCGTCGATCTTCGACTGCACGGTCGGATAGTCGATCACGAAGACGAGTTTGCCCGCGTCCTTGAACCGTCGCAGCGTTTTGACCACTTCGCGCGTGTCGGCCACGGGCACCTTCGCGTTGTCGTCGTACCACACATCTTCCTTCGCCTGGCCGGTGAGGGCGTTCATGTAGCCCGGCTGGCTCCAGAGCGCCTCGCCGCCGTTGGCGAAGATGCCGAAGTCGGTGTTGCCGGACTTCTGTTTCGCGTATGTCGAAAGACTCGCGACAAGGTTCGCCATCTCCGTGCCGGCTTGCGGGCGATCGGGTTGCCAGAACTCGTAACCGTCGACGACATCAAAGAAGACGCCGTCGTAGCCGCGGTCGATCATCGCGTCGATCTGCTGCTTGACGATCGCCTGCCACGCGTCGTCCCAGTAGCGGACTTTGAAGTTGCCGGGCCAGTCGGGATTCTCGGGGCCGATCCAGGCGGGGCGGTTCTTCGCCTTGTTCCACGACTTCTGCCAGTAGCCGCGATAGTTTTCCGCTTCGCCGAGGCTGATGTACGCGACGACGCGCTTGGCCGTGGCGGCGTCGGCACCTTTCATCTGCGTGACCTCGTCTTTCGTGAATCGGCCACCATCCGACCCGTCCCGCGAGGCGTCGATGACGACCATGTCGTACTTGCTCGCCGCGACGGCGGCGGGGCCGATGTTCTGGAGGTGGTAAGCGGCCGACTTGACGTTCGACCAACTGGGCGCGACGGGCGCCGGATCGACTTCGACGGCGTAGTTCGTGAAACGCTTCTTCGCCGACAGCTTCAGGTAGACGGCCTGGCCCGGCTGAAGCGTTGTCGTGGTGGCCGGCTGGTCGCTCAGGTCGCGCAGGTCGACACTGCCGGCGAAGTCGTTCGGCGTGCGGACGATCGCGATCGTCACCAGCGCGGCGGCGGTCAGCTTGAACCAGTCCACATTCGACCCGCCGCACCGGCCGATCAGCTTCACGTTGCCCGAAACGTTCACGTTCACGGCCTGTACCGATATGTCGTTCGGCTCGGTCTCAACGACCGTAGTCGCGGCCAGCAGGCGTCGGGTTTCGAGAGATTCAACACGGGCTGCGGAAGGACGCATCCAGATATGTAACCACAGACGGACGCAGATGAACACAGATCAGTTCAATCCAGATGCCGTGCTGCGCAGCGCGCCGATTCTCGCGCACTTTCAGGCCTTTATCGGTGTTCATCTGCGTTTATCTGTGGTTCCGACCCTCTGAGAGCGCCGCCACAGGCCAAATCCCTCTTGCGATTCCCGCGCCCTCGACTATTTTGCCACGTTCCTGTCCCTGTCGCGAGGCCCGATACACCATGGCTGACGTCATTCCGCAAGCCCAGAATCTGCCCTTCACCCTGCAGCCGATCGGCAAGGTGATGGTCGTCGAGTTCAAAGAGCCCAGCCTGATGGACCCGATCGTGCTCGACGCGACGGGCAAGAAGCTCGTGGCCCTTGTCGATGAAGAAGACCGCCGGCTCATTATCATGGACTTCGAGAAGGTGCAGTACCTCTCGAGCCAGGCGATCGGCATCCTGCTGACCATGAAGAAGAAGCTCGACGGTCTGGGCAACAGCAAGCTGGTCCTGTGCGGCATCGGTTCGCGCCTCGCGGAACTGCTGAAGATCACGCGGCTGGACAAGGTGCTGACGATCAAGCCGACGCAGAAGGAAGCGCTGGCGAGCTTCGTCTGATTCTATTTCCCATTGCCCATTTCCGATTGCCGATTTCCGGAAGGCTGGCTGGGTCCGATCTACGAATCTGAAATCGGAAATAGGAAATCGGAAATGGGAACTGCGGCCCTCATGCTCGGCGTGTCCGGCCTTCGTGGCACCGTCGGTGAAACGCTCACGCCGGACGTGGTCATTCGCTTCGCCAACGCTTACGCGACATACCTCCGCGAGAACGAAAAGCCCGCAAATGGCACGCACTTCCGGCTGGTGTTCGGCCGCGACACGCGACCTTCGGGCACGATCGTGCGCGATGCGGCGTTCGCGGCACTGACCGCGTCGGGGTTCGAGGTGATCGACCTCGACATTGCCACCACGCCGGCCGTCGAACTGATGACGCGGCAACTCAACGCCGACGCCGGCATGATCGCGACGGCCAGCCACAACCCGATCATCTGGAACGGCGTGAAACTGCTCACGCGCGCCGGCATGGCGCCGCCACCCGCGGCCGTCACGAAGATCAAGGCGCTGTTCGACGCGCAGGCGAACTCCTACGTCACTGTCGATCGCGTCATCAAGCCGACGACGAACACCGAGGCGAACGCGCGTCACGTCCGCGCCATCACCGATCTGATCGACGTCAACGGCATCGCCAGCAAGCGGTTCAAGGTCGTGCTCGACAGCGTGAACGGAGCCGGCTGCGTCAGCACGATGACGCTGCTCAGCAAGCTCGGCTGCGTGGTCAAGCACCTGCACGGCGAGCCGACGGGCCAATTCGCGCACGAGCCCGAACCGACGGCCGCGAACTTGGTCGGCTTGTGTGACGAAGTGAAAAAGCAGAAGGCTGCGATCGGCCTGGCGCAAGACCCGGATGCCGATCGACTGGCGATCGTCGACGAGCACGGCAACTACATCGGCGAAGAATACACGCTGGCGCTGTGTTCGAAGTTCCTCCTCAGCAAGAAGGCCGGCGGCATCGCGGTGGCGAACCTGAGCACGAGTCGAATGATCGATGACATTGCGGCGCAGTACGGCGGCCGGGTGATCCGCACGCCGGTCGGCGAGGCGAACGTCATCGACACGATGCTGCGCGAAAACGCGGTCGTCGGCGGCGAAGGCAACGGCGGCGTGATCGACCCGCGCGTCGTGCCCGGCCGCGACTCGCTGACGGCCATCGCGTACATGCTGGCGCTGATGACGCGCGAGAACAAGTCGGTCAGCGAACTGGTCGCGAGCATTCCGCGCTACGAGATCATCAAGGACAAGTTCGACTGCAAGCGCGAAGACGCCGAGCGCGCGGTGACGGCGTGCAAGGCCGCCTTCGCCGGCGAACGCTTCGACACGCAGGACGGTTTGCGCATCGACTGGTCCGATGGCTGGGTGCACGCCCGCGCCAGCAACACCGAGCCGATCATGCGCATCATCGGGGAAGCGCCCACGAAGGAACTCGCCCGGTTGCGCATCGACGCGGTGCGCAAAGTCGTCGACGCGGCGCTGAAGAAGTGAAGTCAAACATCGAGAAGCAAGGCGCGGCTGGAGAAATGCCTCTCTCCCTCGGGACGACGCGAAGCGTGGCAGGCCGGGATGAGTGAGGGTGACAAGCGGCAGCGTCTCGACAGGTGCCCTCACGTTAGGCACTGTCTCACGGAACTCGTCAACGATTCGCAAGACGGACAGCGGCGTGTCGGCCTACTGATGCTCAACGCATCGATATGAGCTCACGGATGGGCAGTTCGCGTTGATCGAACCGCTGTTGCCGACACGCCTGGGCCGCAGCGGCGCGTGGCGCGACCACCGGCAAGTCCTCAACGGCATCCTCTGGATCCTCTTCAGCGGCGCCCCGTGGCGGGACCTCCCCGCACGCTACGGCCCGGTCAAGACCGTGCACGGACGCCTTTGCCGCTGGCGCCGCACCGGCGTCTGGGACGCCATGCTCGCGACGCTGTGTCTGCGGGCCGACGAGCGTGGCCTGCTCGACGCGACGCAGTGGAACGCCGCCACCACCAGCGTCCGCGCCACCCGCGCCGCGGGCGGCGCAAAGGGGGCCTGGACCGCGCCGCGTCCGCGGTCAGGCAGGCGCTGGGCATGACCCGCGGCGGCTGGGGCAGCAAGGTCCACCTGATCGTCGAAACGAGCGGCCTGCCGCTGGCGTTCGTGCTCACCCAAGGCAATCGCAACGAGTGTCCGGTGTTCCCGGAACTTCTCGACAAGGCCGTCGACGCCCGCGGCGGCGAACTGCCGATGCGTCTGGCGGCCGACAAGGGGTACAGTTCCGATACGATCCGCGTGATGTTGAGCGAACGCGGGGTGACGCCGGTGATCCCGATGCGTCGCAACGAGCACGTCGCGGACCGGGCCGCGCCGGAACTGGGCGGCGTGTTCGACGCGGGGGCCTACAAGGGCCGCAACGTCGTGGAGCGTTGCGTTGGCAAACTCAAGGAGATGCGTCGGATCGCGACGCGGTACGAGAAGCCGGCCGGCAACTACGCCGCCATGCTGACGCTGGCCATGGGCATCCTGTATCTCAGAGTCTTGGCGTGACCCGTGAGACAGTGCCTAGGGCGCGAAGAGGTTCCGTGATGTCTGCCGGCCGTCGCTCAGGCCAGCACGTCGCCGGCGATGCGGGTTGGGGTTCCGGCATCGCGACTGGCGGCCGGCGCCGACGCGGCCGCGCTCGTGGTCGTCGTCGAACCGTAGTGACTGGCCAGGATCAGCAGGTCGCTGAAGTTCACCACGCCGTCGAAGTTGAAGTCGCCCTGGCTGCGTGTCTGCGCGGTGTTTCCGTACGACGACGCCAGCGCCAGCAGGTCGGTGAAGTTGACCGCGCCGTCGCCGTTCGCGTCGCCGCCGAGCAGGGTGAAGTCGAAGGAACTGCTGGCCTGGAGCGGGATGCCGGTGTCGGTGCTGACGCCGCTGCTGCCCAGCGTAAGGCGGTACGCGCCATCCGGCAGGCCGGCGTTGTACGCGAGGACGACGCGGTTGGTTGCCGGTTCGTAGGTGACCGTGTCAGGCGTGATGGGCACGGGTTGATTGGTGGCTGTGTCGATCAGCGTGAAGTTCGACGGCTGCAAGGCGCTGGCCGGCGTGCCGTTGAGCGTGAACGCGGCGGCCAGCGGGCCGGGCGTGTTCAGCAATTGGCCGGCTGACGCGATGAACGGCACGGTGACGGTAGCCGTGCCCGTCGCGCCGCCGCCGTTGCCGCCGGTCACGCCGCCGGCGCTCGACGCCGTGATCGTGATGACGCCAGCGCGGCTCGGCGCGGTGAAGACGCCGGCCGTCGTGATCGCTCCGGCCGACGCCGTCCAGGTGATCGTGCGCGGCTGCGTGGTCAGCGGCTTGCCGAACTGGTCGATCGCCGCGGCCGCGAAGGTCTGCGTCGCGCCCGGCTGCACCGTGACCGGGCTGGGCCCGACGAGCAGGGTCGCGGTCGTCGCAATCACGTTGATGGGCAGCGTGGCCGTCGCGGATTGGCCGGTGGCGTCGGTGACGGTGATTCGAATCACGTACGCGCCCGCGGCGCCGAACGTGATCGCGCTGGCCTTGGCGGCGTTCGTGCCGTTGACGGTGAACGTCGGGGCGGGCGCGCCGGCCGGCAGGGAGTCGACGCTCCACGTGTACTTCAGCGCGGCCTCGCCGCCTTCGTCGGTGGCGACGCTGTTCAGCGTGGTGCCGGTGGTGGTGACGCTGGTCGTGCCGGCCGTCGGGCCGGACAGGATCGTCGGCGCGGTGGACGTGTCGCCCGTGGTGGCCACGCCGGTGAACGTCGCGTAGCTGAGCAGGTTCGACTCGATCGCCGACACCGCCATGCCCACGTACGCCGTGGCCGACATCGCGATTGTCTGCGTGGTGAGCGTGGTCCAGGTGACGGCGTCGGCGCTCGCCTCGGCCGTGAAGACGTTGCCGGCGCGCGTCAGGCGCATGAAGACGGGCGCACGCTTCGACAGGCCCGTCACGTTGGTCGCGCTGCCGCCGGTGGTGGATCGGTACTCGACATCGGTCGTGCCGGTGCTGCTCGGTTCGGTGTTGATGAAGATGTACCGCGCCGGTCGCGAGCGACTCGCGAATCATGATGCCGGCCTCGGCGTTGTCGTCGGTGGCGTTGCTCTTCTGCGTGGCGAGCTGGACGACGATCGACCCGTCGCCCGCGAGCGGCCGATAGAGGAAGTGGAACGAGTCGACGCTCGACCCGAGCGCTGTTCCGCCGCCGAGCACCTTGAAGGTGTTTGTGCCCGTGGAGCCGGACGCGCCGAGGCCGCCGACCGTGCCGATGTCGGCCGAGATCCATGGCGCGGGGGCGGGCGTGGTCGGCAGCGTGGCGGCGTAGGCGATCGTCGAACTGAGCGATTCCGCCAGCGGCAGCACGGCGATGATGCGGTAGTAGTACTCGTTCAGCGACGTTAGCCCGGTGTTCGTCCAACTCGTCGTGTTCGCGGCGAGCGTGGCGACGCTGCTCCATGAGCCGGTGCCCGTGGTGGAACGCTCGATCCGGTAGCCGGTCTCGGCGGAGTGGTCGGTCCAAGTGAGACTGATGGAGGTGGACTGACGATCGGAGATGGCAAGGGCGGAAGTCGTCCACCGCGTGCCGGCCGAGATCAGCAGCGAGCCGGCCACGCCGTCGCCGACATTCGTGATCGGCGTGATGCGATAGCGGTAGCTGGCGCCCTGCGTGGCGGCGGTGTCGTTGTAGGCGTTGCGGTTCGCGGCCGTGGTGCCGAGGAGCGTGTAGGTGGTGCCGTCGGTGGAGCGTTCGACCTTGTAGCCCTGATCGCCCTGGACGTCGGTCCAGTTGAGGTAGATCGCGGTGGTGCTGGAGATGGCCGGCAACGCGTAGCCGGAGTTGGGCACGGCCGGCGCGGCGGGCTTGTTGATGACGCTGACGACGCTCGACGGCGTGGAGCCGGTCGCGCCCGAGAGCGCGACCACGCGATACCACCACCGCATCGAGCCGAACAGGCCGGTGTCGGTGAACGTGGTGACGTTGGCGGCGACGGTGGCGCCGAGGCGCGTGAAGTTGATGCCGTCGACCGATCGCTCGATGGCGTAGCCGGTTTCGCCGGCGATGTCGGTCCAGGTGAGCGTGACGTTGGTGTTCGCGCCGGGCGCGGGCGTGGCCATGAGGTCGGTCGGCGCGGGCAGCGCGTTGTACGTCGGCGCGGCCACCCCGAGCGTGCCGGCGAGCGTCACGTTGCTGATCGTGCTGTATGCGGCCAGCCGGGTGTTACGCGAGACGGTGGCCAGGCCCATCAGCACCGAGCCGGCGGTGGTAAGCGTGGTCGAACCGAACGACGTCCAGGCGCTGCCGTCGGCGGAATAGCTGGCGGTGTAGGTCGAGCCGGCGCGGATAAGTTGCACCCAGCGCGGCAGGGCCGACGCGGCGACGGTGGCGATGACGCTGGCCGTCGCGCCGGCCGTCGCGCGGCGGATCAGTTCCAGCGTGCCGTCGGGTCGCGTGGTGACCGACACGAACGCGCTGTTGTTCGCGGTCGACTGGCGAATCATCACGCCCGACTTGGCGCTGGCGTTGGTGTTGTCGAGGGAGTCGACGCGGGCCGAGATCGAGCCGTCGCCCGTGAGCGTCTGGTAGGTGAAGCGGAATTCGTCCGACGTGCTGCCAATGTCGGAGCCGCCCACCATCTGCGTGAAGACGCCGGTGGCGGGGTCGTAGCTCACGTTGCCGGGGCGATAGATCGCGGTGCCGACGTCGAGCGTCTGGTAGCCGTCGGGCAGCGGCGTGGCGGTGAGTTCGTATTCGCCGAGTTCGGTGTAGTCGCCGCTGCTGCTGACGCGGACGTAATACGTGCCGGCGGCGAGCATCGTCTCGAATTCGACGTTGTTGCTGGACTGGTTGCGCTGGTCGGCGTCGTCCTTCGCGAAGAGCAGGTTGCCGGAGGAATCGAGCAGTTCGAGCTTGGCTTCGACGGACGATTCGAACGTGGGCGTCGCACCGAATTGCCAGAGCCCGCCTGTCGCGACGTCGACGCGGAAGACGTCGGCGTCAGCCCAGCGTTCGATGAAGCCCGCGTAGCGCTGACCGGTGAGCGGGAGCGCGGTGGCGGTGGTGTTGCCGACGTCGTCGGGGCGGAAGCCGTCGCCGCCGCTGACGGTCGCGGCGGTGGCGGCGATCTTCTCCATGTCGGCCTGCAACGTGCCGGCACTGGTGGCGTTGCGGCCGAACTCCCACGTGCGGACGTTCGTGGCGTAGTCGACGCCCATGATGATGGCGTCGCGCACGCCGTTGCCGGAGGTGTACTCGGAGGTCTTCGTGCCTAGGACGTCGTACTCGGACTGGTGCTGAAGCCCGAAGATGTGGCCGAACTCGTGGGCGATGCCGCTGTGCCGGCTGACGCCGTTGCTGACGTCGGTGTAGCCGGTCGGGCCGGTGTTGGTGAGGGAGTTCACGTACGCGTAGCCGCCGCTGATCGACTTGCTGGTGATCTGCCACGCGAACTTCGGATTCGTGCCGCCGGTGGGCGGCTGCACGGTCGTCACGTTCACGTTAAACGGCGCGAAGTAGCTGACCATGTCGCGCCAGGCGGCGTAGATGGTCGCCTGCTCGGTGGCGCTGAACGTGGTGTCGTCGGCGTCGGTGCCGAAGGGAAGATTCGTGCCGTTGCCGTCGAAGTCCATGAAGATCTTCGTGCCGACGCCGTCCGCGCGCGAGGTCAGCAGCGGCAGACCCGCTGCATTCACGGCGAAGCTGGCGCTCTCGCCAAGCTTGCTGCCGTCGGCGAGCGACTGCCCGGCGGCAAGCGTTTCCGTGCGCGCGGGCGTGTACCACGCGAGGGCGTGATCCGCGCCGTTGCGACCGCTGGCGGCGGCGAGCGCGAGTTCGTCGGCCAACTGCTGGGCGGCGTGTTCGGCGCACATCAGCAGGCGCCGCTCGAGCGATTGAACGGCACGCGAATGCGCCAATTGAACTCGACGAACGCTTCGACGCAATGGGAACTGCTTCATCGTGATGTCGCTCTCGTGGTGGACCGGCCCCTCTGACGGCCGGCGAAATCCCTGCTGCGCGGGCATGGTAGCCCGCGGCAGGAGCGGAGAGCAACGTTGTTTTCCCAACAGGGAGACGCGCCGCCGCACGGTTCTGAAACCGGTGCCGCCGGCTGACGCTTATTCCGCCTTCGGCTGGGCTTCGCTCGACGGCTTGACGCCCACATCCGGCCCCGGCACGAGCACCGCGTAGATGACGAATGTGCCGATCACGCCGACGGCCAGCCCGGCCAGCCCGAGCTTCCGCCGCTTGGGCAGCACCAGCCAGAGCACGACGCCGGTGAAGCACGCGATCGCGATCAGTAGCGCCGTCACGTCAATGACGATGCTCCAGAAGACGCCCGAGTACCGGCCGCGATGGAGGTTGTTGATCAAGCCGATGAAGTTCGTCGTCTCGCCGCGCACGGTGGTATGGCCGGTGGCGCGGTCGATCTCGATGTCCCACTTGTCGCGCGGCGAGCGGATGCCGATCGCGATCTGGTCTTCGAGCTCGTCATAGCTCGACATCGCGCCGCTCACGGGGAACGAGGCGCGGATGTGCTCCACGATGCGCAGCGCGTCGTGCTTGTCGATGAGGTCCTTGGGCGTTTCGCCGGCCAGTTCGGTCAGGCGGAAGTTGGTCGCGCCGAACCACGCCTCGTGATTGGCGGTGAAGCCCGTGATGCCGAACAGCAGCATCACCAGCAGCCCGAACATCGTGAGGTAGATGTGGACCGTTCGACAGACGGCAAGGAAGCTTCGGTTGATGCGCACGACTAGTTCGCCTGCCGGGGGCCGAAGGTGATGACGGAATCGTCGGACTCGGGCGTGGCCTTGCAGTCGGCCTTGGCGGGCGCGTCGCCGCAGACGATCGGGATGGTCGCCCGCGCGTGCCGGCCGTGCTCGCGGTTGATCTCGATGCGGACGTTGTACGTCCCACGCGGCAGCGGGTTGCCGGCGTCGTCCTTGCCGTCCCACGTGAGCGTGTACGCGCCCGGCTTGCGGCTGGCGCTGCTGATCGAGAGCGCCAGGTCGGTCGCCTTCGGGTTCGACTTGTTCATGCGGAACCACGTCGTCAGTTCGGGCAGCCAGCGCTTCTCGTTGCCCCAGATGGCGAGGTTGCGCAGCACCTTCTCGTTCTGGTCTTCGATCCAGACCGCGACATAGGGCCGGCGGTAGCGGGTGGTGTTCTCTGGCGTCTTGAGCGTGACGCCGATGGTGACTTCGTAGCCCGCCGGCCAGGCTGCTTCGGCCGGCGCGGTGGTGGCGGCGTCGCGATTGCTAGGGGCAGGACGCGGGGCTGGCGTTGAAACGCTGAACGCGCCGCGATTCACGATCGGCGTGTCGCCTTCGACGATCAGCACGCCGGACGCGACCGGCGCGATGGATTCGAAGCGGTCTGCGCCGAGCACGCACGCGGCCGTCGAGAGCGCGTTGGCGGCCACGCAATCGCTGGCGTGAATCGTTGCGGAGTGTGCGACCCGCTCGATCGGCCGAAGCGTGAGCGGATCGATCAGGTGCGACACGTGCCGGCCCGCGACGACGCCGTTGCGCATCGCGCCGCCGCTGGTGGCGAGGGCGGCGTCTTGCAGGTCGATGGTGGCGAGGGGCGAGGCATTGTCGCCGCGCGACGGGTCGGCCACGCCGACGCGCCAGGCGCGATCGCCCCAGGTGCGGACGTCGCCACCGATGTTGAGCAGGCCCGACGGCGCGATCATGCGCGCGACCTCGACGGCGCGGTCGATCACGAACGCCTTGCCGAGCGCGTCGACATTCCACGACATCGGCCGGGCGAGGGCGGCCTGTAATTCGTCGGCCGTCGGCTCACGGCCGGTCAGTTCGGCGACGCGCCACAGCTCGCGCACGCCGGCGAGATTCACGTTCACCGCGCCGTTTGTGAGCGTCGACCAGACGTCGTAGTGGCCGAGCAGGGCGTTCAG
Source organism: Tepidisphaeraceae bacterium (assembly GCA_047600945.1). Classification (GTDB taxonomy): domain Bacteria; phylum Planctomycetota; class Phycisphaerae; order Tepidisphaerales; family Tepidisphaeraceae; genus JASGKC01. Next base: position 3,050,607 of record JASGKC010000001.1, read on the forward strand.
CTCGATTGAGCGGTCGGACACTTCGCCGCGCATCACGCGGCTGATCTGGCTCGACAGGTCGCGCGTGCTGAGCAGCGCGGTCAGGCGATCGATCTCCGCGAGGACACCTTGCTCGCAGCGCTGCGCTTCCTGATCACTGCGCGCGTCGACCAGCAGTTCCATCGACGTGCCGAGCACGCCCTCCCAGCGAAACGCGACGCACGAAGCGTCGTGTACTGGAGCGTCGAGCGTTGATTCAGTGAACGCAGGTGTGAAGCCTTGGGCGTTCGTTCCGGCGAGCACGAGTACGACGGCCGTGCTGGCCAGACCGAGGTGATGCATCGCCACGCGGCGACGTCGAGCAAGCGGAATTCGGGGGCGGTCGTACACGATTCATTCTCCTTCGGACGATGCGTTCATCGTCAATCGGGCGTGCAGTATACGAATAATGAAAGCGGCCGCGCGTGGGCGCGGCCGCTTTCGGTGCTATCGATTTCCGGTCGCGTTCACAATTATTCGAGAATGCCGATGGTCATGAGCTGCGCCTGTTGACGCGGCGTCACGCTGCCTGCAAGGTCGGCCTGGGCGGCCTTCAGCTTCTCGCGCGCCGCGGTCCGTGCGTCGCGGACGGCCTTCACAGCGTCGGCGATCTGCTGGTCGGTCGCTTTGTCGTCTTCGACGACGTCGGTCAGTTCGCGGATCGCTGCTTGAACCGCAGACGGCTGCTGGGGCTGACCGCCGAAACCGCCAGGACCGCCCTGACCATCGGGTGGGCCGCCGGGACCACCTTGAGCGCCGGGGCCTTGGCCGTTCGGTCCCTGACCGCCCGGTCCCTGACCGTCAGGACCGCCGCGCTGGCCGTCGGGGTCTTGGCCGCCCGGGCCACCGCCGTCAGGTCCGCCACGCTGGCCATCGCCACCGCGTTGGCCCGCGCCCTGACCGTCACCACCCCGTTGGCCGGCGCCGCGCTGACCGCGACCGCCTTGACCGTTCTGGTTGCCGCCGAAGCCGCCACGATCGCCGCCGGGGCCACCCATGCCCATGCCCGGGCCGCCCATGCCGCGACCCATGCCCATGCCGGCGTTGGCGTCGCGCTGCGCGTCGAGCACCGCAGCCACCTTCGGTTCGATCGGAGCCCACTTGTCGTCGTCCAGATTCAGCACGTCCTGCACGCGGTCGAGCTGACGTTGACGCATGTCGCCGCCCATCGGCGGGCCGCCGCCGTCCCGCATGCCGCGACCCTGGCCGCCGAAGCCCTGACCGCCTTGCCCACCTTGTCCACCGCCGCGCTGCTGCGCGGTCGCGATCGTCGTCACAGCCAAGGCCGCGCTCAGCACGGCCAACGGAAGAATGCGTCGAATCGACATCGGAATTCTCCTTTTGAGTTCCAATTGATTGATGTGCCCGGCGATGCCGGTCTCGTTTCATCCGTCGCCACCACAACGCAGCGGCGACACCTGTTATTGCAGGGAGGAAAGGGGCGGTTTAGTCGAAGCGGAATGCTGCCAGTCGGTTGTGCGTCCGACGGGAAAGAAAGGACAGAGATGGCAGGGTATGCGACGCCCTCGCGGTCGCGTTAATCGTTCGCGACCGGGTCGGTCAAAAGCAGCCGCCTGATCGCGACCGAGACCAGACCCGCCAGTCGCCGACGCGGCGCGGTGACGACTTCAACCTCGCCAAAACGCGCCCACATCGCGTCGCTGCGAATCGACTTCGCGAGGTGCTCAACAACGGCCGGCGATGCGTCGGCCGGCCAGCCCGTGACGACGACGCGGCGCAGCCCGAGCACGTTCAGCGCCGACGCGACCGACACGGCCGCCGCATCCAGTGACTTCCTCAACCACGCGGGCGGTGAAGCGTCGCGCAACCGCTTCGAGAGTTCAGGCCACTCGATCGATCGACCCGGGCAACTCGCGAGCAATCCGCGCCGGCTCACCAATGTCTCCACGCAACCGACCGATCCGCACCCGCAGGGCCGGCGGTTGCCGAGCACGGGCGTGTGACCGATCTCGCCGCTGAGGGGCAGCGGGCCGGCGTAGAGCTGGCCGTTTGCGACCGCGGCCGCGCCGACGCCGGTGCCGAAGTCGATTAACAGAAAATCCCGCTCCTGCGGGTTCATCGCCAGGTGGCCCAGCGCGAGCGCGCGCAGTTCCTGCACGACCATTACGGGGCACTTCGGCGCGAGTTGGCTGACCATCGATTGCAGGTCGACCTTCTCCGTCCAGCGGAGGTTGGGCGACATCAGTACCCGCGCGCCGGTTTCATCGACCACACCCGGCACACTGAGGACGATCGCCTTCAATGTTGAATCCGCCTTGACGTTCTTGCGGAGTATCGCCGCCCACTGCGCGGCGGAATCCGGCGTGTCGAACGTGCTTTGCCAGTCATCCGCGCTCGGCAGGGCGAGCGGCGCCTGTGCGACACGGGTGCGACTCACGCCGAGCCGGACGGCCAGCACACGCGGCGTCTGGTGTTCGAGCTCGATCCACGTCGACGGCCGGCCCATGCCCGTGGACGGCGAGGTCGATGCCGACTCCGACAACACGCCCTCTGCCAGCAGTTCGTCGACGATTCGGCTGACGGTTGCGGGGCTGATGCCCGTCACCCGCGACAACTCGCCCCGGGGCGCGCGACCCGACCGCAGCACGGCTTCGATCAGCCGGCGACGGTTCATGAGGCGCAGGGAGGTTGGGGAGGACATCGGTTAAGTTGAACGAATCGAACGCGGATCCGTCGAATGGGCGGAAGCCCATCCGGCCTGGCATACGCGGCACAACTCATCGTGCTACAGTCTTTGCCATCTCCGCTTTCTTACGCTCGGATTCCTTGACGCCGAGCCTCAACAAGGATACATCTTTTCAGACTGAATGAAAGTCCTCCCGGCGGAGCTGACATGGCACAACCTAGTTATGTGATCGGTCTGGATTACGGAACCAATTCCGTCCGCGCGCTGGTCGTCGACACGCGCGACGGACGTGAGATATCTTCATCGGTGTTCGACTATCCGTCGGGCGAGAAAGGCGTCGTCCTCGATCCGAGCGATCCTGATCTCGCGCGGCAACACCCGGCCGACTACCTGCTGGGCGTCGAAACCGCCACGAAGGCCGCGCTCGCGGCTGCGAAGAAGGACCCGACGTTCGACGTGTCGCGCGTCGTCGGTCTGGGCGTCGACACGACCGGCAGCACGCCGATCCCGGTCGACGCCAACGGCACCGCGCTGGCGCTGCTCCCGCAGTTCAAGGCCGACCCGGACGCGATGGCGTGGCTATGGAAGGACCACACCTCGCACGTGGAAGCCGCGCTCATCACTGAAAAAGCATCGAAAGATCGCCCGCAATACCTCGCCAAGTGCGGCGGGCGTTATTCGAGCGAATGGTTCTGGGCCAAAATCCTCCGCTGCGCCAAGGCCAGCCCGAAGGTGTTCGAGGCGGCCGCCAGTTGGGTGGAATTCGCCGACTGGGTGCCGGCCGTGCTCACGGGCAACATCGCACTCGACAAAGTCCGTCGCGGCATCTGCTCGGCGGGTCACAAGGCGTTTTTCAATCCCGCGTGGGGCGGCTATCCCGACGAAGCCTTTCTGTCGTCGCTGCATCCGGGCTTGGCCCGCGTGCGGAAGAGCCTGCCGAACAAGGCGTACAATGTGAGCGAGCCCGCCGGCAAGCTGACGGCCGAGTGGGCCGCGAAGCTGGGCCTGCCCGAAGGCATTCCGGTCGCTGTCGGCGCGTTCGACGCGCACCTCGGCGCAGTCGGCTCGGGCATCGGCGAAGGCACGCTCGTCAAGATCATGGGCACGAGCACGTGCGACATCATGGTCAGCTCGATGAGCAAGCCGCTGGCCGACGTGCCGGGCCTGTGCGGCATCGTTCCGGAGTCGGTCCTGCCGGGCTATTTCGGCCTCGAAGCGGGCCAAAGCGCGGTGGGCGACATCTTCAACTGGTTCGTCCTGCGGATTCAGCCCGGCGGAGAGAAGGCCGGCACGCACGAAGCACTGACTGAAGGCGCGAAGGCCCTCAAGCCGGGCCAGAGCGGCCTGCTCAGCCTCGATTGGCACAACGGCAACCGCACCGTGCTGGTCGATCAGCGCCTGACCGGTCTGACGCTTGGCACCACGCTGCACACCACGCCTTCTGAAATCTATCGTTCGCTGATTGAAGCGACCGCGTACGGCGCTCGCGTGATCGTCGAACGTCTCGAAGAGTACGGCGTAAAGGTGAAGCAGGTCGTCAACTGCGGCGGCATCGCGGCCCGCAACGCGATGGTCAACCAAATCTACGCCGACGTGCTCAACCGCCCGATCAAGGTCGCCCGAAGCCTTCAGACGTGTGCCCTCGGATCGGCCGTCGCGGCGGCAGTGGTCGCTGGCGCTCACAAGGACTTCGCCAGCGCCGTCAGCGCGATGACCGGCTGCCAGGACAAGGTCTACTCGCCGGAACCGAAGGCGGCGGCCGTGTACGAGAAGCTGTTCAAACTGTACCGTCAGGTGCACGACAGTTTCGGCGTCGCCGGCACGAAGGCGGACATCAGCAATGTGATGAAGGATCTGCTCACGATTCGTGACGAAGTGTTGGAAGGATGAAATTACTGCGTACTTCGTACGGCGTAGTTAGAACGAAGGTGCATCGACCTTAACGACGCAATACGCAGTACATGTACTGTCCTGACGGGAACGACACACACCGAGAACACCCATGCCCACCCCCGAACTCTGGTACCTGACCGGCAGTCAAAACCTTTACGGCGACGAAGCCCTGAAGCAGGTCGCGAAGAACAGCCAAGCCGTCGTCGACTCGATCAACAAGTCGGGCGCGGTGCCGGTGAAGCTGGTGTTCAAGCCGGTTTTGAAGACGCCGGACGAAGTGGCGCAGCTCTGCCGCGACGCGAACAACGACGCCAACTGCGTCGGCGTGGTGCTGTGGATGCACACGTTCTCGCCCGCGAAGATGTGGATCAACGGGCTGCGCTCGTTGCGCAAGCCGATGCTGCACTTTCACACTCAGTTCAATCGTGACCTGCCTTGGGCCACGATCGACATGGACTTCATGAACCTGAACCAGGCCGCCCACGGCGACCGCGAGGCGGGCTTCATGCACGCCCGGCTGCGCCTGCCGCGCAAGGTGGTGGTGGGGCACTGGACCGACTCCGAAGCGCTCGAACGCATCAGCGTGTGGACGCAGGCCGCCCTCGGCTGGGCCGATCTACAGGGCGCGAAGTTCGCCCGCATTGGTGACAACATGCGTCACGTTGCCGTCACGGAAGGCGACAAGGTCGGCGCGGAAGTCCGCTTCGGCTACAGCGTGAACGGCTACGGCGTCGGCGACGTCGTCAAATACCTGAACGAAGTGAGCGACAGCGCCATCACCAAGCTGGTGGCCGAGTACGAACAGACTTACAGCGTGGCCAAGCCGCTCAAGAAGGGCGGCGCTCGCCACGATTCGCTCCGCGATGCGGCCCGGCAGGAACTGGGCATCCGCGCGTTCCTCGAAGCCGGCAACTTCAAGGGCTTCACCACCACCTTCGAAGACCTGCACGGCTTCAACCAGCTGATGGGTTTCGCCAGCCAGCGCCTGATGGCCGACGGTTACGGTTTCGGCGCTGAAGGGGACTGGAAGACCTGCGCCCTGCTGCGTGCCATGAAGACGATGGCCGGCGACAAGGGCGCGACCAGCTTCATGGAAGACTACACCTACCACCTCGACCCGAAGAACCCGCTCGTGCTGGGCAGCCACATGCTGGAAATCTGCCCAAGCATCGCCAGCGGCAAGCCGACGGTCGAAATTCATCCGCTCGGCATCGGCGGGAAGGCGGACCCGGTGCGCCTCGTCTTCAACGCCCCGGCCGGCCGGGCGCTGAACGCGTCGGTGGTCGATCTCGGTAACCGCTTCCGATTGATCGTGAACGAAGTCGACGTCGTCGCGCCGCCCAAGCCGCTGCCGAAGCTGCCCGTCGCTCGAGCCGTCTGGAAGTGCCGTCCCGACTTCAAGACGGCCTGCGCCAGCTGGATCTACGCCGGCGGCGCGCATCACACGGCGTTCAGCTACGCGGTCACGACCGAACACCTGCGCGATTTCGCCGAGATCGCCGGCGTGGAAATGGCCGTCATCGACGCGGACACGAAGATCAACGACTTCCGCCAGACGCTGCGGAACAACGAGGTGTATCACCACCTGAACGTCGGCGCGATGTGATTGCTGAAGGAGACAGAAGACAGGAGTCAGAAGGTCTTTTTCGATTCCGCATTCTGTCTCCTGTTTCCTGACTCCTCTTCCGATGCCATTCGATCAACTCAAACAAGCCGTCTTCCAAGCCAATCTCGACCTCGTGAAGGCCGGGCTGGTGGTGCTCACGTGGGGCAACGCGTCGGGCGCCGACCGAAACGCCGGTGTGATGGCGATCAAGCCTTCGGGCGTCGCGTACGACGTGCTGAAGCCGAGCGACATCGTCGTGCTCGAGATCGCCACCGGCAAAGTAGTCGATGGCACCGCGCGGCCGTCGTCGGATACGCCGACGCACCTGCACCTGTACCAGCAGTTCGAGGGCATCAACGGCGTCGTCCACACGCACAGCACCTGCGGCACCAGCTTCGCGCAGGCGCAGCGCGGCATTCCGTGCCTGGGCACCACGCATGCTGACAACTTCTACGGCGAAATCCCGTGCACGCGCGAGATGCGCAAGGAAGAAGTCGAGACCGACTACGAGCTGAACACGGGCAAGGTGATCGTCGAGTGCTTCCGCGAAAAGAAGATCGACCCTGTCAACGTGGGCGGCGTGCTGGTTGCGAGTCATGCGCCGTTCGCGTGGGGAACGTCGCCCGCGAAGGCAGTCGAAAATGCGATCGTGCTTGAGTTCGGCGCGCAGATGGCGATGAACAGTTTCGTCATCAACCCGCATTCAAAGGCCATCCCGCAGTATCTGCTCGACAAGCACTTCCTGCGCAAGCACGGTCCGAAAGCGTACTACGGCCAGCCGTGAACGTGTCTGTCGACCCCGGAGGTTGACCCTTGGGCGCGAAAGGTTCGCTGATCCTGCTGACGCTCGTTTGCGTGGTGCTTGGCATCCTGCGGATGGACCATGCCCCGATTCCGTCTGCGTCGAACAAGGGACGCATCGAACTCGAATTCTGGAACGGCTTCACCGGCCCCGATGGCCGCGTGATGCTGGAACTGGTTCGGCAGTTCAACGAAGCCAACCCGGACGTTCACGTCTCGATGCAGCGCATCGCCTGGGGCACGTACTACAACAAGGTGATGGTCAGCGCCATCGGGGGACGCGGGCCGCAGGTGTATGTGTTGCAGTCGTGGTACATGCCGCGGATGGAGCGGGCGGGCATCATCGCGCCGATCGACGACCTGTTCGACGACGCCTTCTTCAAAGACTTCGACCCGCGCCTGATGGACCGCGTCCGCTTCGGCGAGCACCGGCTCGGCGTGCCGCTCGACGTGTGGCCCCAGGGCCTGTACTGCAACGGCGACATGATGAAACAGGTGGGCCTGACGAATCCCGACGGCTCGCCGCGCGGGCCGGCCAATCTCGATGAGTTCAAGCGGGCCTGCGCCGAACTGAAGAAGGACACCGACGGCAACGGCACCATCGACCAGTGGGGCTTCTCCCTCGCCAACTGGGGCTACATGTTCATGGCGCTCGTGCCGCAGTTCAACGGCGGCTACGTCGACGAGCAGGGCAACATGACCCTGAACACGCCCGGCAACGTGGCGGCCCTTCAGTTCATGGTCGACCTGCTGCAGAAAGACCACCTGATCCCGTCGCCCGAAGCCGGCGTGGCCGGTTGGGTGGGGTTCCGGCAGAAGAAGGTCGCGATGGTGATCGAAGGCATTTACATGGTGGGCGACCTTAAGCGCCTGACCGATCACCCGTACTTCGGCGCGCCCATTCCAAAACTCGGGCAGAAACCGGGCACGTGGATCGATTCGCACGTGCTCTGCATCCGCAACGGGGTCTCGCCCGAAGAGCGTGACGCGGCCGCCCGGTTCATTCGCTTCGTGTCCGACCACAGTCTCGCCTGGGCCGACGCGGGTCAGGTGCCGGCCCGTACCACCGTCCGCGAGAGCGACGGATTCAAGAAGCTTCAAGTGCAGTACGCGTTCTCGCAGCAGCTTCCGTATGGCATGTTCTGCCCGAAGACGCCTTCGATGCAGGAATTGCAGAACTTCCTGAACCTGGGCATCGAGAAGGCGATCCGTGGTCGGATGTCGGCGGCGGATGCGCTGAAGGAAGCGGACGAAAACTTCAAAAGATACTTGGAACGTGACCGCATGGAACGCGAACTCGCGACCGGAGGCGCAAGTGAATCATCGCCTTCGCACGAACGTCACGGGGTACACGTTCCTGACACCGTATGTGTTGGTCTTTCTCGCGTTCGTCGCGCTGCCGTTCATCGTTTCGCTCGGGCTGGCGTTCTGTCAATATGACATGGCGAAAGAGTCGCACTCGCTGCGCTTCGTCGGCCTGCGGAACTTTCATGAAGCGCTAACCGATCCGTTCTTCTGGAAGGCGGTCGGCGTCACGTTCCGCTACGTCGTCTGGATCATCCCGACGCAGCTGGTGCTGTCGATGCTGCTCGCGCTCGGCATGAACGCGATGCTGTCGGGCAAGCACCTCGTGCGGGCGCTGCTGTTCTTGCCCGGCATGTTCAGCATCGCGGTGACGGGCATTTTGTGGCAGTGGTTCTACAATCAGGAGTTCGGCCTGTTTAACTACCTGCTCGGCCGGCTTGGGCTGCCCGCGATTCCGTGGCTGAGCAATGTGAACTTCGCGATGCCCAGCATCGTGTTCATGACGCTGTGGTGGACCGTCGGCGGAAGCGCGGCCGTCGTGCTGACGGGCCTTCAACAAATTCCCAAGCAGATCCTCGAAGCCGCCAGCATTGACGGCGCGAACCCGTGGCAGACCTTCTGGCGGGTGACATTTCCGATGCTCAAGCCCGTGCTGCTGTTCATGGTGGTGATGAACACGATCGGCGCGTTCCAGATGTTTGCCCAGTCGATGCTGCTCACCAACGGCGGGCCGGAAATGACCACGCGCGGCGTCGTTTCGCTGATCTACGACACCGCATTCGCCGACTACCGCTTCGGCTACGGCGCGGCCATCAGCTGGCTGTTGTTCCTGATGATCGCGGCGTTCTCGTTCATCCAATACCGCGTGCTGCGGAGGTTCGCCGAATGAAGCGCCGCCACACCATCCGCACATGGGTCATGTACGTCGTCGCGTTTCTGTTCCTCGCGCCGCTGTTCATCATGATCCTGACGGCCTTCAAGCCCGAGGCCGAAGTCCTGAACCCGGCCAGCGTCATTCCACGCACTTGGACCCTGGAGAACTTCAAGTACGTCCTGAACTACTCCGAAGAAGCGCCCTTTGCCCGTTGGCTACTGAACAGCGTCTTCATTTCCAGCACGGTGACGCTGGGTGTGCTGCTGGTCTCCTCGACGGCCGCGTTCGCCATCACGCGGCTGCGGGTGCCGGGCGGGGAACGCCTGCTGGGCCTGGTCGTCGTGACGATGATGCTGCCCAGCGCGCTGTTCATGGTGCCGGTCTACCTGATCCTGAACGCGCTCGGCTGGCTCAACACGCCGGCGGCGCTGATCGTGCCGGCGCTGGCGGGCGGGTTCGGCGTGTTCATGTTGTCCTCGTTCATGCGGGCGATCCCGGCCAGCATCGAAGAGGCTGCCGTCATCGACGGCTGCTCGCCCTGGCAGGTCTACCTGCACGTGACGCTGCCGCTGTGCGCGCCGTCGATGGCCACGCTGGGCATCTTCACGTTCATCGGCTCGTGGAACGATTTCGTCGGGCCGCTCATCTTTCTCGACAGCGTGCGGCAATACACGCTGCCCGTGGGCATCGCGCTCTACCAGACCAGCTACTACAGCGAGTACGGCCTGACGCTCGCCACCAGCGTGCTGGCCACCATGCCGCTGATCGTCATGTTCGGCCTGTTCCAGCGGCACATCATCGAAAGCATGTCGTCTTCCGGACTCAAGGAGTAATGCAACCGTGAAAAGCACCCTTCACGTTCACACGAAGTTCGTCATCGACCGCGTCGACCCGCGCGTGTTCGGCGGGTTCCTCGAACACCTCGGCCGCGCCGTGTACGAGGGCGTCTACGAACCCAAGAGTAAGCACGCCGACGAGTTCGGCTGTCGCAAGGACGTGCTGGCCGCGCTGCGCCGGCTGCGCTTCACGGCGATGCGCTACCCGGGCGGCAACTACGTCAGTGGCTTCCACTGGCAGGACGCGGTCGGCCCCAAGAAGAATCGTCCCACCGTGCGCGATCTGGCGTGGCAGAGCATCGAGCCGAACGAGTTCGGGCCCGACGAATTCGTGCAGCTGTGCCGACGCATGGACTGGACGCCGATGATGGCCGTCAACCTCGGCACCGGCACGCCCGAAGAAGCCCGCAACTGGCTCGAATACTGCAACATCGACAAGGGCTCGAAGTTCGCCGAGATGCGTCGCGCCAACGGCTACGAGCAGCCGCACGACATCAAGCTGTGGTGCCTCGGCAACGAGATGGACGGCGCCTGGCAGATCGGCCACGTGCCGGCCGAGAACTATGCGATCACGGCGCAGCAAACGGCGCTCATGATGCGCATGGTCGATCCGAGCGTCGAGCTCGTCGCGTGCGGCTCGTGTGCGATCGATCTGCCGACGTATCTGGAGTGGGACCGCAAGGTGCTCGAGCACTGCCGCGACGCGATCGACTACATCAGCCTGCACCGCTACGTCGGCAACGACGACAACGACACGCCGAACTTCCTTGCATGCCTGAACAGCGTCGACAGCCAGATCGAAGCGACGGCCGCGCTGTGTGCGGCCGTGCAGGCGCAGCGCAAGACGCGCAAGCGCATTGGCATCAGCTTCGACGAATGGAACGTCTGGTACCGCGCCCGCAGTGGCGAGCACGTCGACGGCCGCGGCAAGTTCGCGCCGCATCTGCTCGAAGAAGTCTACAACCTCGAAGACGCGCTCGTGGCGGCCGGCTTCCTGAACAGCTTCATCCGCCATGCCGACAGTGTGAAAATCGCCAACCTCGCCCAGATCGTGAACGTGATCGCGCCGATCCTCACCGTGGGCGACCAGATGGTCTTGCAGTCGATCTTCCATCCGATCGAAATGATCGCGAAGCGCGGCAACGGCAACGCGCTGCGCGTGGCCGTCGACGGGCCGACTTACGACACGAAGAAGTTCGGCAAGGCCCAGACGCTCGACGCCAGCAGCATCGTCGACGGCAACGCGCTCAGCGTGTTCCTCGTCAATCGCAGCATGACCGAAGCGATGGACGTCGACGTGCGCGTGGGCGACGCCGACATCAAGAAGCTCATGAAGGCCGAGGTCGTGGCCGGCACCGATCCGAAGGCGTTCAACTCGGTGGAGAAGCCGGAGGCGGTCACGCAGAAGGCGTTCAGCGAATGCACGATCAAGGACGGCGTCGCGACGCTGAAGCTGCCCGCGCTCAGCGTGGTGGCGGCGACGTTCGAACTCGGCGCGTGAACGTTCGCTTTGAGCAGACTCTGGTGTGACATGGCAATCACCTCTCAACCCTCTCCCGGGTAGCGGGAGAGGGGACCAGACGCCGCCCTCACGAACAACCACCGGCCCGATCAAGCAGATCGGGCCGGTGACGCGGAAACAGGGAGGGACGGTAGGACTCACTTCGCGGGGGCCGTCGTTGCGCCCACCGGTGTTGAGTCGATCGTGGGCAGGTGAGCGGCGTCGGCCGCGGTCACTTGCAGGGCCGCGTCGATCACGTGGTAGGTGTCCGTGCCGGCGACGCGATACCAGAAGATGGGTCGGCCGGGCTCGTTGAGCGTGACGCCTTTGCCTGCGTAGTGGGCGTCGGTCATCGTGGCGACGAAGGAAAGGCCGCGGGCGAGCGGTGTTATCTCGGCGATCGCCGCATCCTTAGCCGCCTGGGGGTCCTGGCCCTTCGCGAGGGCAAGCTGCTTGGCAACGCCCTTGGTCGCCAGCATGAGGGCGTTCATGTCGAGCGAGTCCGGGAGCTTGCCGTCATTCAGGCGCGCCAGTCGTCCGAAGGTGTCGAGCAGGTCCTTCTCGGTCGGATGCGACATGTCCATCTGCATCGACGACGTCTTGTAGTCGGCCGGCGGCGTGAGGCTGAAGGTCGTTTCGTCGGTGGTGGGATTCCAATCGAATTCGTTCATGACGACATCGACGTTGGGCATCATGCCGCCGGTCATCGTCATGTCGATCTGCACGGGCAGCTGCGTGTCCGGATCGACCCACACCGTGCGCGACTGCTGCGGTGTCTCAAACCGGAAGCCGCTGGCCTTGTAGTCTTCGATCTCCTTCTTGCCGACCGGCTTGAACACGGCCGGGTCGAAGGTGCGGAACTGGTCCAGCACGTTGAAGTCCATTCCCTGCGGGCCGGGCGCGCCGGCGTCGATTAGCATGGCGGACTTGTCGTTCTCGGACAGCCAAAGCTGCTTGCCCGCCTTCAGGTCCATGATGACGATTTTGCCTTGATCAGGGAGTTCCTGCCGCATGCGGGACGAGTCGCCGACGATCATGCGGGCGTTGATCTTGACCGACTGCCCCGAGGGCAGGTGCGTCGTGCCGACCATCTTGAACGACACGGCCGACGTGGCGCGGACCTTGTCGACCACGGCGCTGAACGCGACGGGCGCGGTGCGCTGGCTCAGCCACAACAGGCCCACGCCACTGGCGATGACGATTGCGGCGGCGGCGGCCCAGGATTGCTTGCGGAACATGTGAAATCTCCGGAAAGGGTTGGATGAGATCGAGTGCTGCTCGGTCGCCAGCGCATCGAGCGTCTGGTTCACGACGTGCAGCGGCGGAAGCTCCGTGTCGGCCGACTCGCGCAACAACGCCGTCGCCTGCATGAGCGGATCGGGTCTGTTGGAGGGTTGGCCTTTCACGGTGTGCTCCTTCTGGTTTCCGCGAGGGCCGTTAACTGCCCTCGCAGTCGACCGCGGGCGCGATGAAGCGTCACGCCTACGGCGTCGATCGACATCTGCAACTGCCTGGAGATCTCCTCGTAACTCAAATCGTTCAGATACCTCAGACAGAACACTTCGCTCTGCTGGGCGGGCAAGTGTGCCAGCGCTCGCGCAGCTGTTCGGACAACTCGCTGGACTGCGCGAGGACGGCCGGGTCTTCGAACCGTGAGGGCACGGCCTGAAGGTCGTCGTCATCGCCAAGCGCGGGATGCCGCATGCGCTGCCGCAGCAGGTCCAGCGCCCGCGCGGTGGCCAGGCGCTGGAGCAGGCCGGGCCAGTGTTCGACCGACTCGCGCCCGGCGACCTTCAGCGCACTGACGAAGGTCTGCTGGAAGCAGTCGGCGGCGTCGGCGTCGTTGCGGAGCAGCCGTCGGGCCGTCCGCCACACCACCGGGCCGAAGTCTCGAACGATGTCTGGCCAGTGAATTCTCAAATTGCCTGCCACACTCTGCCCGTATGGTCGTCGGGATTGCGCGAAATCTTACAGGCAATTTCTCGGTTCACCGGAGAGGGGACAGCACAAGAAGAATCGCCCGCGTATGCGTAAGCACCGCGGGCGAAGAGTTCGTATTGAAGATGAAGAGAGGCTGAAGGGAATCAGGCGGTGCGCATCGATTCCAGATGACGCCCGTGCTTGCCCTTGGCCCGGCGTTCCATGAATTGAAGGATGCGCTGCACGTGCGGGCTGGCGCCGAGTTCGCCGAACTCGCCACCCGGGAGGAACTTGGGCATGTTCACGCTGATCGGCGGACGGTCGCGGTCGAGGAACAGGCGCCAGACGGCTTGTTCGAGCGTTTCGATTTCGCCCTCGGTGAAGCCGTTGCGCTTCAGGCCCACGCCGTTCAGGCCGCGGATGCGATCCGAGCCGTCGACCTTTACGAAGGGGGGCACGTCGTGCGTGAGTTGGCTGTAGCCGGCGACGTAGACGTAGTCGTCGATCGTGACGAAGTGATGGATGCCCACGCCGCCCGACAGGACGACGTTGTTCCCGATGTGGACGTGGCCCGCCACCATCATGTTGTTCGACAGCACGCAGTTGTTGCCGACGAACACGTCGTGACCCAGGTGAACGTTCACCATCAGCAGGTTGTTCGAACCGATCCGGGTGAGTCCGCCACCTTTGTCGGTGCCGAGGTGGACGGTCACGCTTTCGCGGAAGTGGTTGTTGTCACCGATCTCAAGGCGGGTCTGCTCGCCCTTGAACTTCTTGTCTTGAGGCGGCGCGCCGAGGACGGCGTTCGGGAAGAAGATGTTGCCGGCGCCGATCGTGGTCTTGCCGAGAATGGTGACGTTGTTCGTAAGCCGACAGCCGGCGCCGAGGACGACCTCCGGGCCGACGACGCAGAACGGGCCGATCTCGACATCGTCGGCGAGCTGGGCGGCCGGGTCGACCCAGGCCAGCGGGTGGATCAGCGCAGACCGCTGCCGGCCCGGCGACGAGCCCTTGCCCGAGGCAAGATCGACGCGGACCACCTCGGTCGGCTTGCGGCGGACCCAGTTCAGCAAGGCGGCACTACGTTCGGCGATACTCAAGAGAAAGCTCCGAAGGGAGGGGGCGAGGGGTAAGGGGCTAGGGGCCAGTTAAACAGGCGCGGGTTAGGCGCTCGATCTATCTGACTTCCAAATCCTCACGTCGGCCAACTCCTTTTACTCGACCGGTTCTGCGTCCACGAGCATGAACTTAATGTCGGCCTCGGCGGCACACTTCTCGCCGACGAACGCCTGACACCGCACGTGGCCGGTCCGGCTCTTCACGCGAACGGCTTCTGCTTCCAGCAGAAGTTGGTCACCGGGCACCACCGGGTGCCGCATCTTGACCTTATCCATCGACAGCAACACCGCAAGTTTACCGGTGTGCTCCAACTTTTGACTGAGCAGAATGCCGCCCAGTTGCGCCATCGCTTCAACGATGAGCACGCCCGGGAATATCGGCGTTCCTGGGTAATGTCCCTGAATGAACGTGTCGTTGAAGGTCACATTCTTGAGGCCGACCGCCTTGTGATCGCCTTCCACGCGCAAAACGCGGTCGACCAGCAGCATTGGATAGCGATGCGGCAGAATTCGTTGAATCTTGCGGATATCGAGAGCGGCCTCGCGTTGGAGGAGGTTGACGCGGTCGACCTTCTCGTGCGTTTTCAGGATCTGCCGCGCGAGCATGTGGTTCAGCTCGTGGCCGGACTTATGTGCAACGATCCGCCCGTAGATGGGCCGGCCGACGAGGTGAATGTCGCCGATCAGGTCGAGCACTTTGTGACGGACGCATTCGTCGGCGAAGCGGAATGGGTTGTTGTCGAGGGGGCCGTCGCTGCCGATGACGAGGACGTCGCCGGGATGCAAGTGTTGGCCGAAACCGCGTTTGCGGAGCTCGTCGGCCTCTCGCTCGAAGATGAATGTGCGGGCGGGCGCGATGAGCCGGGCGAAGTCGTCGCCCGAGCCGTTGAGTGGGTCGAGGTGGAAGCCAAGCACTTGCCGGCCGACCGGCGCGGGGGCTTCGAACTCGTAGATGATCTCCAGATGATCGCGCGGCCCCGGCAGGGCGGCGAGCGTAGCGTCGCCTAGGCTGACTTGGACAGGTCGGGTGATGACGAGCGGTTCGATCGGGGCATCCGACAACTCGACGATGCCCGCATCCTGCAACGCCTTGACGAACGGCTGGCTGGAACCATCGACCATCGGGAGTTCACCCGACTTGGCGCTGGTCACGCGGACCGTGACATTGCTGACGCCCAATCCGTGGATGGCGGCCATGCAATGTTCGATTGTTTCGACGTGCAGGGTGCCGTTTTTCAGGCAGGTCCGGCGCGGCCGGGCCAACACGTTATCCACAAGGGCGGGAATGGTGGCGGTTTTGAAGCCGTCGTCGCGCAAGAAAGTCACGCCGGCGTCGGGACCGGCTGGCAGGAACGTCAACGTCGCCGGCTCTCCCGAGAACAGGCCCGGGCCGGTGACGCTCGATTCGCGTGAGATTGTTCGCTGAACAGCCTTCAACTTCGAATGGATCGCCACGGTCGCGCGATCGATTCCGTACCAACCTACGGGCGACTTCGCCGGGTGTAAAGCCCCACGGCGTCGCACGACGGCCCGGCGGGTGGGACGACCGAACATCTGCGGGAAGTTGGCCGGGTACAGGGACGGCCGGACAAGAGTCCGATAACGGCCTCGCCGTCATTTCCTGGCTTCTTGATAGATCAGATAGTGGGACCGAACTTCCTTCCACTGTTCCAGCGGCTCGGCATAGAGCTTGGCCACGTTCGACAAATCAGGCAGTTCGAACAGGCGATCGAAGACATCGTCGTTCTGGATTAGCGACCGCGCCTTCTGCCATTGCCAGTCGGTCGGGTAGAGCTTGTGAAGCGTGTAGGCGATTGACAGTCCGGTGAGCGCCTGCTGGAACACCTCGCGGTCGGTCAGCTTGATGCGCACGCCGTGGCATTCTTGGTTGTTGAACGGGTGGGGCGTGTTCCGTGGCGTCCACGTGGCGGGCTCGAAGGCGATCCCGGGCAGCTTCAGGGCGGTCAACGCCTTGGCGAACTCGTCGCCGTTAACGTACGGCACGCCGAGCAGTTCGAACGGCGTATCGGTGCCACGGCCGACCGAGATGTTGGTCGATTCCACGGTCCCGATCGCCGGATACAGCACGGCCTGCGTGGGCGAACGCATGTTGGGCGACGGGTTGACCCACTTCACGCCGGTGTCATCCCAGTACATCGAGCGCGACCAGCCGGTCATCGGGACGACCGTCAGTTTCGCGTTGATCCTGAACTCTGTATTGAAGAGCTGCGCGAGTTCGCCCACGGTCATGCCATGCACCAGCGGCAGTCGACGGTACGCGGTGAAGCCGCTGTGCTTGGCGTCGTTGAGCGGTCCGTCGACTCGCATGCCGCCGATCGGGTTGGGGCGATCGAGCACGACGAACTCGACGTTATTCTCCGCGCAAGCTTCCATGCACAGGCCCATCGTGGCGATGTAAGTGTAGAAGCGCGTGCCGACGTCCTGGATGTCGAACACCATTACGTCCACGCCGGCGAGTTGTTCCTTGCTGGGTTTCCGCTTGGACTTGTCGCCATACAAGCTGACGACGGGCAGGCCGGTGTGATCGTCGATGCCGTCGGCCACATGCTCGTCCTTCGTCCCATACAGGCCGTGCTCCGGACTGAAAAGCTTGACGACGTTGATCTTGTTCTTGATGAGCAGATCGATCAGGTGCGTGCCGTCTTTCGTCAGGCCCGTGTGGTTCGTGATGACGGCGACGCGCTTACCTTGGAGCAGATCGAACTTCCGCTCGGCCAGTCGATCGATGCCGAGCGTTACCTGTCCGCGCGCCGGCGTCGGGCCGACGAAGAGGAACGCGACCATCGACACGCAGATGAGCAGCAGACGCCAGTGCATGGGGAACTCCCGATCCAGAGGTGAACGACTGACGCGAGCTTACCCGACAGCCGTCGATCGTCCCAACGAGATTCACGCGGGCGGTTCGCCTGAGGTCTGCGAGGCGACTGTTCGCGCCGGGGCGTGAAACTCGCCTATGATCCCGTTGCCCACCTTGAGCGCACAACCCGAGATGGGCGGCCGACAAAATCGAATGTTCGGTTTGGTCCGGTCGCGCGCGACACAGGGTCGCGGTGCGGCCGAAACGCAGCATCTGCTTGCGTTGACAGTCCGCAGGAGCGCCTATAGCTTGCAAAAGTTCGGTCGGCCGCCTCGCGTCCTCGCGCGGCCGTCCCCACGCCGAGGTGATTGCGTGAACAGTGAGTTGCGCCAACAAGCCGAGAAGGTGCTCGGCCACACATTCCAGTCCGAAGCCCTTCTCAAAGAGGCGCTCACGCACGCGTCGATTGCCGACAACCGCCTGCACAGCAACGAGCGCATGGAGTTCCTCGGCGACGCCGTGCTCGACCTCATCGTCTGCGAAGACCTCTATCGCCGCTTTCCGACCTATGCCGAGGGCGACCTCACTAAAGTGAAAAGCGCGGTCGTCAGCCGAAAGACTTGCGCCGACGTCGCCCGCGAGATCGGGCTCGACAAGCTGCTTATCATCGGCAAAGGCATCAGCAACAAGAACGCCATGCCGCCCAGCCTGGCGGCTGCGGTGTACGAATCGATCGTCGCGGCCATTTACCTCGACGGCGGCTTTGAAACCGTGCGCGGCTTCGTGCTCCGGACGATGGCGCCGAAGATCGAATCGATCAGCGCCAGCATCCACCAGCATAACTACAAGGCCGCGTTGCAGCAGCACGCCCAGAGCCTGCTCGGCGCCACGCCGATCTACGAATTGCTCGACGAAAAGGGCCCCGACCACAGCAAGTGCTTCGAGGTCTGCGTGACCATCGCGGGCCGACGCTATGAGAGTGCGTGGGGCACCAACAAGAAAATCGCCGAGCAGAAGGCGGCCCTGAACGCGCTGGTCGAGCTGAAGGTGCTGAAGGCCGAAGAGGCCGAACAGGCCGTTGAAGTGGTGAACGCGGGCGTGCCCGAGTTCATCGAGTGAGCCCCATTCCAGGTTCGATTGTTTCCCAACAAGTCAATGCACTCGAGAAGCACGAAGGACGCGCAGTGCTACCCGTCGCGCCTTCGCACTTTCGAGCGAACCCCGCCGGGTCGTACTGTTGACCACAGCGAGTTGATCATCCGCACCAATTCCATAGAGACCCACGACTGTACAAACCGAGTTCGCGACTACTGTGCCCGCGCCGACAAGGCGCACAATACGTGAAACTTGCGCGGCTTGTTCAGGGGACGCTCAATCGTGTGAAGATGCAAAAGACGTGCAGGTCGAGTCGCGCTGGAGGCCGTCTAGCTGCATGGGCAAAAGAGATAGGCGGTTCCGCGGAGCCGATCGCACACGGTCGGTCACGGTTTCCGCAGAAGTGGCGCCCGCGCGCTCAACAACCGCCATCTGTTCGATTACAACCATCAGTCCGAACGTCCGGCACACAACTCTTACCGACACGTCCCATGCTCGACCCTAAGCTCATTCGCGACAATCCCGATGCCGTCAAGCAAGCTGCGACTCAGAAGCGCGTGGCGTCGCCCGAGCAGGTGGATGCCTGGCTGGCGGCCGACGACAAGCGGCGCAAGGCGCAGACCGAGGCCGACACGGTGCGGGCCGAGCAGGGCAAGATCGGCGGCGAGGTCGGCAAGCTGAAGGGCAAGCTCAAGGGCCAGCCCAACACGCCGGAACTCGACGCGCTGCTGGCCAAGGCGGGCGAGCTGAAGGCGAAGTACGAAGCGGCCGTCGCCGCGCAGACCGACGCCGAAGCCGCCGCGAACGCGATCATGTTGCAGTTACCGGCCATCCCGGATCCGACCTGGCCGGTCGGCAAAGACGCGGACGAGAACGTCGTCGTCCGCACGTGGGCCGCGCCCGGGCGTGAAGCGAAGCCGCTGGCTTCAGGTCAACTCGATCACATCGCGCTCGGCACCAAGCACGGCATCCTCGACTTCGACCGCGGCGTGAAGATCGCCGGCAGCCGGTCGTACGTGTTGCGCGGACAGGGGGCGCTGCTCTATCGCGCCGTCTTGCAGTTCGCGCTCGATGTCCTCGTGAAACGCGGCTGGGAACCGTTCGTTGTGCCGGTGCTCGTCACCGAGCAATGCATGGTCGGCACCGGCTACTTCCCGGCCGGCCGAGATCAGGCGTACGTCACGCAGGATGGCAGCGCGCTGGTTGGCACGAGCGAGGTGCCGCTCGCGAGCTACTATGGTGCGGAGATTCTCGACGAGGTGCAGCTGCCGAAGAAGATGTGCGCGCTCAGCAACTGCTTCCGCCGCGAAGCCGGCGCTGCCGGCAAAGACACGGCCGGCCTGTACCGCGTGCACCAGTTCGACAAGGTGGAGCAGGTCGTCGTGCACAAGGCCGACGAAGCCGAGCACATCGCGTTGCACGAAGAAATCATCGCCAACGCTGAGTTCCTGCTGAAGGAACTGGGCCTCGCGTACCGCGTCGTCCAGAACTGCACCGGCGACATGGGCCAGGGGAAGTGGCGCATGTACGACATCGAAACGTGGATGCCCAGCCGCAACGCGTACGGCGAAACGCATTCGGGCAGTGCGCTCAAAGACTTCCAGAGCCGCCGCCTGAATCTGCGCTACCGCAAGCAGGGGGAGAAGAGCCCGACGTTCGCCTACACGCTGAACAACACGGCCATCGCGTGCCCGCGCGTGCTGATCGCGATTCTGGAGACGTACCAGAATGCCGATGGCTCGATCACGGTGCCAGCGGCGCTGCGACCGTACATGAATGGGATCGAGAAGATCGGGTGACGGAGGGCATCTTGATTCGCCCGTGCTGTTCCTCCCCCTTGGAGGGGGAGGTTAGGTGGGGGGGCGTCTCAACTCATCAAGAGTGTTCGCGCACTGAAACGCCCTCCCTTAGACCGACTTGCACAGTTCGCAGCAGGCGACTACTCCCTCTCCCGGTGAGGATTATGCGTTAACCGGCGTTTCTGCGGTTGATGCGGATGCGTGCGGCGTTGACCAGCAGCTTGTTCATCACCCAGTGACGCACCCGCCAGATCCGGCGGACCCACGTCGGCAACGGTCCCAGCCCGCTGCCGAAACTCACCAGTTGAGAAAACGCCCGCTCGATGTCCGTCCGACTTGCATAGAGGTCCTTGCCGAAGCGGTTGACGGTCGCAGGCGTTTCCAGCAACGCGATCACCCGACGCCGGTGCCGCGAGACGTAGCGGTGCGCCTCGCCGGTGTGAGGCTTGGCCCGCGGGCAGATCAGCTGTCGGCCGTGGTCATGGCAGACGTCGAACAGCCAACTCGCGTCGTAGAGCGCGTCGCCCAGCAGGTAGCCGCAGCCGGCGATGCGTTTGATCATCCGGCCGGCCATCCGCTTCTCGCAGACGTCCAGCGGGGTGATGGCGAACGCGTCCGGCATCGGCCTGCCCGAGGTGATCGCGTGCAGCTTGTAGCCCAGGCTCTGGCGACTCACGCCGCGGCCCCGGGTCGCATCGGGATCCGTGCTATGGTTGGGCAGTTCCAGCACCTTGCCGTCGACCACGTGGCGTTGAACGAGCGACGCGGCGTCGGCGGGCTTGCCATTGAGACGTCGGCCCACGCGTTGCAGGAAGTCCCAGTAGTCGACACGCCGCGTACGTCGGCTCATCGTCGATTGATCGGGCAACACCGACGGCAGCGTCGCGCGGGTCCAGTGCGCGGGGACGCACGCCCAGCAGACGGGCCGGTCGTGCAGACGGGCCGGTCGTGCAGACGGGCCGGTCGTGCAGACGGGCCGGTCGTGCAGACGGGCCCAGAGATAGACGCGGACGACGAGGGCGGTAGAGTGCGGATCCCGCGGATGCCGTGGCCAAGTCGAGGCGACGGCGGCGATCGCCGCCGAGACCTCGGCCCAAAGTTCCAGTTCCATGTCTGACTCCTTCGTGGTTGAAAGAGCGGCATGGACTGGAACCGCGCCGGGCGCAACGACTTAACGCGATCGCGCATAATCCTCCCGTACCCCGGGAGAGGGAATAAGAGGCCAACACGATGTGCTGCAATCGGCTCTAGCCCCTCGCTTGAGGGGAATGATGCGCTCACGACGCCGCGCCGATGTCGTAGCTTCTTCGCCACTTGCCGAAGCCGCCGCCGGTTTCTTCTTTTACTTCGGTCGGGAAGAGGCCCGTAACCGTCGCCCGCTGCTCGGGTGTGAGCGTGGCGCGGTCCCAGTTCGCGAGGTTGGCTTTTAGTTGATCGAGCTGGCTGATGCCGACGATGACGCTGCTCACGCCCGGCGCGCCGAGCACCCAAGCGTTCGCGACGTCGGCCGCGGTGAGGTCGAGTGTCTTCGCGAAGTCGGCCAGCTTTCGAACGCCTTCGCCGTACCTAGTCATCCAGTCGACGATCCGCTTGTCGTCCTCGCCGCGGGTTTCTTTCGGGACGTTGTCGATGTACTTGCCCGTGAGCGTGCCGATCGCGAGTGAGCGGTAGATGCAGACGCCCAGGCCCAGCGCGTGCGTCATGGGCAGGACTTCGACTTCGATGCCGCGTTCAATCAGGTTGAACGGATACTGGCCGCAAACCAACGGCGCGTAGCGCCCGCGCTCGGCCAGCCAGTTCGCGCGCACGAACAGCCACGCGGGGAAATTGCTGCAAGCGGGGTAAAGGATTTTCCCCGCCCGCACGAGGTCGTCGAGCGTGCGGAGCGTCTCGTCCAGATGCAGCGATTCGAACGGCCAGTGCAGGTAATAGAGATCAATGCGGTCGGTCTTCAGGCGCTTCAGGCTGTTCTCGACGGCGCGGACCAGATGGAAGCGCGACAGGCCGATGTCGTTCGGGCCTTCGCCGACTTTCATGCCGCCTTTGCTGGCGAGCACGACGCGGTCGCGCACGCCGACGAGGGCGTCGCCGAGGATCGATTCGGTGTCGGTCTTCGCATAGACGTCGGCCGTGTCGATGAAGTTCACGCCGGCGTCGATGGCGTGGCGCGTGATGGCGATCGACGCGTCGCGATCGGTCTTGGCACCGAACATCATTGTGCCGAGACAGAACGTGGAGACGCGAACGTTGGTGGGCCCGAGTTGCACGTAGCGCATGACGCAGATTGTGCGTCATGGCGCAGCGCGACCAGTGACGTTTTGGCGCGGTGTCTTGCGAAATCGGAGCCGAGATCACCGCCGCGTCAGGACGGCCACGTAGCCGCCGTCGCGGTATTGCGTGGGGTCTTCGGTCGGATTCGGCAGCGTGCTCTTTTCTTCGAGCAGCGCCAGCTTCGGGTCCTGGCTCAACAGCCAGCGGACCTGCTGCTCGTTCTCTTCCGGCCAGATGCTGCACGTGGCGTAGACGAGCTTCCCGCCGACGGACAGTTCGCCGATCGTGTCGAGCAGGATGTCGCGCTGGAGGTTCTGCACGCTTTCGAGTTCGCGATCGGTCTGGTGGAAGCGCGCTTCCGCCCGTCGGGCAAGAACGCCGGAGTTGGAGCAGGGCGCATCAATCAGGATGCGATCGAAACGCTTCGGCGCATCGGCGACGTCTGCCATCGACTTGCCGAGGACGACGTTAACGTTCGTCGCGCCGCGTGCGGCCACGGAAGCGCGAAGCGATTCGATCCGCTTGGCGTCCGAGTCCATCGCCACGACCCGACCGGTCTTGCCGGCGAGGTCGAGGATCTGCATCGTCTTGGTCCCGCGTCCGGCGCAGCGATCGAGCACGGCTTGGCCCGGCTGAACGTCGAGGTACGAGACGGTCGCGGCGCTCGTGGCGTCCTGCACCTGTGCCATGCCTTCGTTGGCGAGCTTGGCGAGTTGCTCTCGT
The DNA here is from genome assembly GCA_047600945.1 of Tepidisphaeraceae bacterium. Classification (GTDB taxonomy): domain Bacteria; phylum Planctomycetota; class Phycisphaerae; order Tepidisphaerales; family Tepidisphaeraceae; genus JASGKC01. Next base: position 3,073,832 of record JASGKC010000001.1, read on the forward strand.
CGCGCCTCGGTCAGAACGGCCAATCCCTTGTCGGCGTGTGCGACCGCGCTAAGGCCGGTTGCGTTCAGATCTTCGACGCTCGTCTTTCCTAGCAAGCGAACGATGATGGGCGGCGTTCGATTGTGGTGCTTGCATAATTCCAATGCGGCAGGCACGCCCACCAGCTTGCGAATCTTGTGGTAAACCACTTTCTGGTGAGAATATAGAACCAGCGCCATTTCGGATGGATCGTTCCCGAAAGGCGGATTCTCCTTCGGACGATCTGCACATTTGCGCAGAATCGCATTGCAGAACCCGGCCGCCTGCGGGAAGCCGAGACGCCGCGACTGCTCGACGGTCTCAAAGACGACCGCTGGCGCAGGGATGCGCGTCAGTTCGCGGATCTGGTAGATCCCCGCCGCCAGCATTTTCTGGATCGGCTCGGAGATGCTGCGCATCGTCCGTCCACTGTAGTGCTGAACAAGCCGCTGCAGCAGAATAAGATTCTTGGTTACGCCTGTCTGAACCTGCTCGGCAAGGTCGAGATCGCGAGGGTCTTCCGGAGGAAGATTGTCTCGGAACTCAATGATGCGGCTCGTCCAACCAGGCAGAAACGTACGGTCCAGCAGATAGATAGCGTAATCGCGCGCATTCACAGCAGTTTAACGACCCTGCTACGGGCCGGTCTCGCGGTCCAACCAACCTCTACCCCGTTCGTGTGAAAGGTTCCGCGGCGATCGTCCTGCCAGACGACTCGCACCGATTAAGGCGCAAGAACTCTATGATAGACGAATCTCGCCGGCCACGCCAGACTAGGTGATGCTTCTGAGCGTTTCACCGCCTGTGAGGCGCTTGCCGTTCCGATAACGCTCCCAATCCGTGGCTCGCTTACTGTCAGGGTGAAGATCGATGATCTGTAGCGAGCCTGAGCCGCATCCCACTAATCCGCTTGTCGAAATCATACCCGGCCGAGCGCTAGTGTTCTCCTTTTCGGCCGTCGCACACATGAGCGTCAGCCGATCCAGTGACGACCCGTCCGCCGCACACAACTCCACGCGACACCCCGGCCACGGTGACATGCCGCGAATCTGCCGTGCGATGGATTCGGCATCGCGCGTCCAGTCAATGACCGACGATGCGCGAGACAACTTCGGCGCCTTGCTTGCCCGAGCGTGATCCTGCGGAATCTCACGCGCCGTGCCGTTCATCAAGTCGTGCGTCACTTGCTCGACGAGATCCGCGCCCTGGGCAGCAAGCCGATCGTGAATGATCCCGGCGGTATCGCGCGGGCCGATCGGCGTTTCGCTCATCGCCAGCACGGCACCCGCGTCCATCGTCTGCGCGAGCCGAATGACGCTGTTTCCCGTGACCGCGTCGCCATTGATGACGGCCCAGTTGATCGGCGCGGCGCCGCGATAGCTCGGCAGGCGTGACGCATGCAGATTGATCGATCCGAGCCGCGCGTGATCGACCACCTGCGGCGCGAGTTTCTGCCCGAACGCGATCACTAGTAGCAGGTCGGCGTCGGGCAGCGCCTCCCTGTTGATGTCGGCCGTGCGAATCAGGTTTAGTCCACGTTCCAGCGCCAATTTGCCGATTGGCGTCGGCGTGAGCGCGTGCCCACGCCCGGCTGGCTTGTCGGGTTGCGTGAAAACTTGCACGACATTCGTTTCGCGCTCGATCAGTCGCATCAACGTCGGCGCGCCGAACGCTCCCGAGCCGGCGAAGATCAAACGAAGACTGGAAAGGTGGCTTGGCATCCCGGGGCGTTCAGAGCGTATTGCGCTGAAGTCGAAGTAATCCGAACGAAGCGTAGAGGCATAGGGATCGGCGACTTCTGCTTCCGGCCAAACCTTAAGCCCTCACCGCTTCTTCTTTAACGCCGCAAACCGCTCCTCAAGTTCCTTCAGCTTCTTCCGAAATTTCATTTTCGCGCTGAAGCCCATCCGGTCGGTGAGCAGGATGGCGTCAAGGTGATCGGTTTCGTGTTGCCAAACGCGTGTGACGAAGCCTTCGTCGATGATGTCGACCGGCTTCCCGTCCACGTCCTGCGCCTGGAGACGAACTTTGTCGGCTCGGAGCACATCAATATGGATGTCGGGCAGGCTGAGACAGCCTTCTTCGCCTTCGGTTTCGCCATCGACGGCGGTGAGCGTAGGATTGGCGTAGACACGGTCGTCGCCCGGTTCGCCGGAATGGTTCATGACGAACAGCCGCAGGTTTACGCCCACCTGCGGGGCGGCCAGCCCGACGCCCTTGGCTTCGCGCATGAGTTCGAACATTCGGGCCGCCAACGCCTTGAGGTTCTCGTCGAAGGTCTCGACGCGGGCGTTGGGTGCCTTCAGGCGAGGGTCGGGATATTTGATGATCTGGAGGTCTTCGTACATCGTTGTCGTTTTGGAATCGTGGCTGACTGGGCCGTCCAGCATACGCATGGGCGGTTGACAGCTTCAACGTGCGGCAGAATAGATTTCCAATTCGATTCACGTCCGGGTTTTACGCCCCGAACACCTTTTGCCGGAAGGCTGACGAACAGTGTCCGATCTGAATTACAACGCGGTGCCCCCCGAGCAACAGAAGAAGGCCAAGACCTTCTTTCAGCGCGGTGCCCAAGTCGCGGCGGCGGGCCAGTGGGACTACGCCATCGAGATGTACATGAACGGCCTGAACCTCGACCCCGAAGCGGTCGAGGAACACCAAGCCCTGCGCGACATTGCGCTGCGCCGAAAGGTTTCGGGCGGCAAGAAGATGGGGATGTTCGAGGCGATGAAGTGGGGGTCGGGCAGCAAGGACTTCAAGCAGAACTTCCTCAACGCCGAACGCCAACTGTCCTTCGACCCCGGCGACACGTCGTTGATGCTCACGCTGGCCGACAACGCGTTCAAGGCCGGCTGCTACGACACCGTGCTCTGGATCGGCGACATCCTGAAAAAAGCCATCGACGATGCCGGCGGCGGCACGCCGAAGTCGGGCGACCTCTCCAAGCTCCAGAAACTCCGCGACATCTACGCGAACCTGAAGCGCTACAGCGAGGCCGTCGACGTGTCGGCCCGCGTCGTTCGACTGCGCCCGGACGATTCCGACCAGAAAGACATCCACAAGAACCTCGCCGCGCTCGAAGCCATGCAGAAGGGCGGCTACCAGACCGCCAAGAGCTTCCGCGACAGCATTCGCGACCGCGAAGGCCAACAGAAGCTCATCGAAAGCGACAAGGACGTCGGCAACGAAGACTATCTCGAAAAGCTCGTTCGCGACGCCGAAGCGCAACTTGCCGCCGACCCGAACGAGCAGGGCAAGATGGCCAAGGTCATCGATGCCCTCCGCAAGCTGGCTACGCCGGAAGGCGACGCTCGCGCCATGGCGCGTGCGAACGAGTTCTACGAGAAGACGCGGGCGTTCCGCTTCAAGATGTCGGTGAACGACATTCGCCTGAAGCAGCTTCATCAGGAAGACCGGGCGTTCCGCGCCAAGTACGCCGCGCTTACGGATGCGAACGAGAAGTCGGCGCTGAACAAGGCCTACCTCGAATTCGCGAAGAAGCGGGCCGAAGAGGAACTGGGCATCTACGAAGAAATCGCCGGCCAGTATCCGACCGAAAGCAAGTGGAAGTACGAGATCGCCAACCGGCTCGTTCTGCTCGGCCGGCACACCGATGCGATTCCGATCTTCCAGGAGGCGGTGCAAGACCCCAAGCTGCGCAACGAAGCGACGCTGAAACTCGGCCAGGCATTTCTCGCGGCCGAGTTCTACGACGAAGCCGTCGACACACTGAAGACCCTGATGGAGAGCTACCAAGTCACCGGCGACGCCACCGCTAAGGAAATCTACTACTGGCACGCCCGCTCGAGCGAAGCCGCGAACAACATCCCTGACGCGCTCAAGAGCTACAGCCAGGTGATGAAGTGGGAATTCAACTACCGCGACGTGCAAAAGCGGATCAAAGACCTCCGCGCCAAGGCCGCCCAAGGCTGATGTCTGCTGCGAACAACTCGGCCGCGAGCGTGCTTCCGCTTCGGAGCACGCTCGCGGTCGATTTCGTTTATGCGTGGGCCGGCACCTCTTCGCGGGCGTCGCGGTGCAGACCGGAGCCATGGTTGCCTTCGGCGAATTCCTCGATCATTTTCCGATTGAACGCCGGGATGTCGGCCGGCTTGCGGCTCGTCACCAGGCCGTGGTCGGTCACCACTTCCTCGTCGACCCAATCCGCACCCGCGTTTCGCAGATCGCTCTTCAGTGACGGCCAACTCGTCATCCGCCGACCGTTCACGACGCCGGTCTCGATCAACGTCCACGGCCCGTGACAGATCGCGGCGATCGGTTTGCCCGCATCGACGAACGCTTTAACGAACGCGACCGCTTCTTCGTTCGACCGAAGCGTGTCGGGGTTCATCACACCGCCCGGGAGCACGAGGGCGTCGTACTCGTCTGAGCTTGCCTGCGGCAGGGGCACGTCGACTGGAAAGGCTTCACCTTTCTCGGCATGGTTCATGCCCTGAACGCGATGGTCGACGGGCGATACCAGGTCCGTCTCGGCGCCGGCCGCCTCAAGCGCTTGACGTGGTGCGGTCATCTCGACCTGCTCAAACCCGTCCGCCACGAGGATTGCGATCTTCTTTCCGTTCAATGTTCTGCTTGCCATCGTTCGCCTTTCGTTGAACCTGCAACGACGATAGCTCGTGCCGCCGACGCGGGCCGACCGAGAATGAGCCGACACGCCTAAGAGATTTGACCCGATGGGTACGGGGGAATTGATGATGAGATCAGCCAGCGGATTCGCGCTGGCACGACGGACAGAAGCACGTTGAACGTCCGCCCAGCACGATTCGCTCGATGGTCGAGCGGCAGCGGATGCACTTCTGACCCGCTCGGTCGTAGACGCGATGGAGTTTCTGAAACGAGCCGGCCGCGCCGGTGGCGTCGACGTAATCCCGCAGCGTCGAACCGCCGGCACGGATCGCCCGGCTCAGCGTCCGCTTGATTGCTCGGCTAAGCGTCCGCACTTCAACTGCCGACAACGCCGACGCCACCCGTAGCGGGTGAATTCGCGCCGCGAAGAGCGCTTCGTCCGCGTAGATGTTGCCGATGCCGGCGACGAGTTTCTGATCGAGCAGTGCCGTCTTGATCGCCCGACGCGTGCGGGCGAGTTGCCTGCCGAAGACCGTCGCGCGCATCGTGAGCGGCTCGGGCCCGAGGTCGCGGTGGTCGCCATCGCTCAGCCAGCGAATCTCCCCGAATCGGCGTGGATCGACGAACCGAAGCTCTCGGCCGTCATCCAGCGGAGCAATGAGGTGCGTGTGGGGCTGACGCTCACGCTCGGCTTCCACCACCTTTAACTGGCCGGTCATTCCAAGGTGAATGAAGAACCGCCCGCCGTCGTGGAGCGTGATGACGATCCGCTTGGCGCGGCGCGTGACGTCGATGACGAAACGACTCGGCAGCAGGGCGTGCAGGTTCGTCCCTCCCGGGCTTACCATGTCGTCCCGCAGGTGAAGCAACTCACCGATCGACCGGCCCAACAGCATCGGTCGAAGCGTGTCCACCACGCGTTGAACTTCGGGCAATTCCGGCATGCGAAGCCCTATTCAAGCCACGTGCAATCGAAAGGCAACCGGCACGATCGGATTTGCTGCAACGAATAGCCGGTTCGTGCGTCCAAGTGGTGAGGGAGTCGGTATTTCGTCGTTGGTCGCGGGGCGAGGGTTGGCTAGACTTCCTTATCGCCGGCGCGTGGGCGCGTCGTCGATCACCGCGGGGTTTCGCATCGGGAGACTTATGTCGGATTCGCCAGTTGCCGGGCCGGTCGGGACGCAGGAACTTCAGTCCGACGAACTCGCGGCCGTGAAGCGGTTGCAAGAGGCGTACAAGTCGCTCCGTGCCGAGATGGGCAAGGTCGTCGTCGGACAGGAACGCGTCGTCGACGAACTGCTGATCGCGCTGTTTTGCAAAGGCCACGCGGTGCTGGTCGGCGTGCCCGGCCTGGCCAAGACGCTGCTCATCAGCACGCTGGCCAAGACGTTGGGCCTGAGCTTCAATCGCATCCAGTTCACGCCCGACCTGATGCCGGCCGACATCACCGGCACGGAAGTGATCGACCGCGACGTCGCCACGGGCAGCATGCAGATGCGTTTCGTACGCGGCCCGGTGTTCGCGAACATGATCCTGGCGGATGAGATCAACCGCACGCCGCCCAAGACGCAGGCGGCGCTGCTTGAAGCGATGCAGGAACACCAAGTGACCGCCGGCGGCAAGCAGCACCGCCTGCCGCAGCCGTTCTTCGTGCTGGCAACGCAGAACCCGATCGAACAGGAAGGCACGTATCCGCTTCCCGAAGCACAGCTCGACCGCTTCATGTTCATGATCAACGTCGGCTACCCGACCGAACAGGAAGAGTTCGACATCGTCCGCATGACCACAACACTCAACCGGCCCGAACTCAAACACGTGCTGAGTGCGGATGAGGTGTTGGTGCTGCAAGACCTTGTCCGCCGGGTGCCGGTGGCCGACCACGTGATTCGGTATGCACTGAAACTGACACGCCTGACGCGTCGCAGCGAGGGCGGCTGTCCGGACTTCGTGAACGAGTTCGTCAACTGGGGCGCGGGGCCGCGCGCCAGTCAGTCGCTGATTCTGGCGGGCAAGGCCCGGGCGCTGCTACAGGGCCGGCACCACGTGAGCACGGAAGACGTGAAGGCCGTCGCGCTGCCGGTGCTTCGACATCGCATCGTGACGAACTTCAACGCCGAGGCCGAGGGCGTGCGGACGGATGATGTCGTCAAGCGGCTGCTCGAGCACGTGAACATGCAGCAATTCGAGGCGCTGGACGCCCAGACGGCCAAGATGATGAAGGAATCGCCGGCGGCGTGAGACATGCCTAGCATTTTCGATCGACAAACTCTTCCGACACCGAGCGTTCTCCATACGGTCGCCCAGCGGCGCTTCGATGATGCCCATGCGCTCTGTCGAACCGGCCAAAACGCACGTGCAAACGGTGCACTATACCTGCTGGGCATTTCGCTTGAGATTGTGCTGAAGGCCAAGATGCTGGGTCGCTACCGCTCAATTCTGAGTGGTCCGCGACCGGCTGCGGCTGACGATCAGTCGCGTGTCATCTACGACTTGTTCTGGCGGTCACATGATCTGCCAGCGATGGTCGTCCATCTTCGCGACTTGGTGATAGCGCTCGAAAAGAAGGACGAACTGTTGAAGACGGACCACGCAAGAACGTTACGTCAAGTAGCTAGTCAGTGGACGATTTACGCTCGCTACTCATCGCGGCAGGCTGCTCTTGCCGAGGCCGAGCGAATGCTCGATCAAGTCCGTGTTCTGAAGGAGATTCTTCGATGAGTCAGAATACTGCACTAATCCCGGTATCCGTTAGCCGACTGATCGAGGTTCTCAAGGCCCAGTTCGGGCCATCAGTCGGCGCGATTTGGGACGACGCGACGAAGGATCCCGTCTACACCCTGTACGTGGAATCGCCTCGCTTCGCGGGCATGAGTCCAATGGAAGCTCAGGATCTGGTTTGGGATATTGCGTACCGCGAACTAGATCGTGACGAACGCGCACTGGTTTCGCTGATCCTCACATTTGCACCGGACGATCGTAAGAGCGCAGTTCCGGCATGAAGTCTTCTTCAAGCAACTATCGCCGTTACCTCGACCCGCGTACGCTCGCGAAGGCGCAGGCGTTGGAGCTGCGCGCCCGCAACATCGTCGAAGGCCTGCTCACCGGCATGCATCGCTCGCCGTACCAGGGCAGCAGTGTCGAGTTCGCGCAGCACCGGCAGTACGTGGCCGGTGACGACACGCGACACCTGGACTGGCGCGTGTACGGCCGATCGGACCGGCTTTACATCAAACAGTTCCAGGAAGAGACGAACCTTCCACTGATGCTGGTCGTCGATGCGTCGCAGTCGATGGGGTTCGGCTCCGTGGCTGGCCGGCAGCAGGCGCCGTATGGGGAGGTCTGGACGAAGTTCGACCACGCCACCAGCATCGCCGCCATCCTGTCGTACATGGCGATCCGCCAGCAGGACTCGGTCGGCCTGGCGATTTTTGACCAAACGCTTTCTCGCTTCTTCAAACCGAGCAATGCGCCAACGCAGTGGAAGCTGGTCGTCGAAGAACTCACGCACGTGCCGAAGTGGAACAAGACCGACACCGGCAAGATTCTCGACCAGGTGGCCGAGAAGCTGACGCACCGGTCGCTGATCGTGGTGATGTCCGACTTCTTCGACGACCTGTCGTCCATCAAGCGGGGCCTGCGTCATCTGCGCTATCGCAAGCACGAAGTGATCATGCTTCAGGTGCTCGATCGGCAGGAACTGACATTTCCGTTCGAAGAGATCACGAAGTTCAAAGGGCTAGAGGAACTCGGAGAACTGCTCACCGAACCTCGCGGCCTGCGGGATGCGTATCTGGAACAATTGAACGCCGCGACGGATGAACTGAAACGCATCTGCCGCGGCATGGGCATCGACTACACGCAGTTCGACACCGCCGAACCGCTGGACGCGCAGTTGGCCGGTTTCCTGGCGACGCGGGCGTCGACGATGTGAACCACTAACCAGATCACTCTTCTGCCGTTCCTCAATCCCATCTTCGCACTCACCGGTATCGCACTTGTCGCGATTCCGATCGTCATCCACCTGCTGAACCGCCGACGGTTCAAAATTGTCGAATGGGCGGCGATGCAGTACCTGCTGGCCGCGCTGAAGAAGAACCGACGTCGGCTACAACTCGAATCGTTGCTGCTCCTACTGATGCGCTGCGCAGCGCTGCTGCTGCTCGGGTTGGCGCTCGCCCGACCGGTGGGCTGCGGCAACAGCGCGGCGGCAGCGCTCGCGGGCAACCAGGTCGGGTTGCACGTGATCGTGCTAGACGACAGCTACTCGATGGCCTACCAGGCCGACCGGCCCGAGGCGCACACGCACTTCGATCAGGCCAAGCGCGTCGCGAAGGGGCTGATCGAACGCCTGACGCCCGGCTCGCAGCAGGTCGCCGTCGTCACTGCATCGATGCCGGCCCGCGTGCTGGTGCGTCCGACGTTCAACCAGCAATCCGTCGCCGAGGCGATCGACCGCCTGCCGCAGAGCTTCGCCGGCACCGACCTCGTCGGCGCGACGCGTCTGGCGCAAACCCTCGCCGGCGAAAACGCGGCGCTGCCCAGCAAGACGCTCTACCTGCTCAGCGACTGCACCACCTCCGCCCTGCGCGGCCCGAAGAACGAACCGCTCGTCACGATCGGCCCCGACCTCGCCAAGCAGTACCGGCTTGTCGTCTACGACTTCTCCCGCCAGAACCAGTCGAACATCGCACTGACGTCGCTGGCCAGCAGCGATTTGCTGGTCCGCGTCGGCTTCGGGTCGGACCTCGTCGCGCGCGTGCAGGGCTTCGGCAGCACGAGCGAGACGCGCATCGACTGGAAGCTGAACGATCGGCCGCTACCGGGGTCGGGCGCGATCAAGCCCGACGCCCATACGCCGCCGCAGGTGCAATCGCAGGCGGCCTTCGATGCGGTTGGCCCCGCGCTCGTGCGGGCGTCGGTCGCTTCGGGCGACAAGCTCCCGCTGGACGACGTGCGCACGCGCGTGGTCGACGTCGCGGGCGACATGAAGGTGCTGATCGTAGAGGGTCGGCGCGGCGTCGGGGCGCTTCAGGGCAGTGCGTCGTTCCTCCGGCTCGCCCTCGCGCCGCCGGCCGACCCGACGCAGGCGAGCAAGGCACCGCGCTACCTCGCGCCGACGGTCATCAGCGACCTGGAATTGCCCACCGCGCCGCTGGCCGAGAACCGCGTCGTCATCCTCGCGGGCGTCGGCTCGATCCGGCCCGAAGTCGCCAGCGCGCTCAAGGCGTACGTCGAACAGGGCGGCTCGCTGCTGCTGTTCATGGGCGACGCCGTGACGGCCGACAACTACAACCAGACACTCGGCGCCGCGGGCCTGTTGCCGGGCGCGCTCGTTGCGCGCGTCGATTCGCCTGCGACCGAGCAAGGCTTCCTCTTTGACTTCGACCCGAGCAATCCGCATCCGATCCTGAACGTCTTCAAAGACCAGCAGAAGACCGGCTTGGAATCGGCCCGCGTGTTCAGCTATTGGCGTGTGCAACTCGACACGAAGGCGAATGCCGACCGAGTTCTGAGCTACCGCGCGAGCGCTCCGGGCGTGCCGGCCGACCCGGCGATCACCGTTCACAATCTCGGCCTCGGGCGGGTGGTGTTCTGCACGACCAGTGCCGATGCCGAATGGAGTACGTTCGTCGCGCGGCAGGGTGCGTACGTCGCGCTGATGCACGAACTCGTGGCCGGTGCCGTCGGTTCAGGCGATGCGTGGCTGAACCTGACCGTGGGCGACCGCGTGGTCATTCCGCCGACGCTGCGTCTGCTCGCTTCGCCGGTGCTGATCGGTCCGGGCGACCGCTCGCGTCCGCTGGAGCAGAAGCAACTGAACGCCGGATCGCCGCGCTGGACGAGCGAGCCCATTACCGAGCCCGGCGTCTACACGCTTCAAGCCGGTGCGCTGAAAATGCCGGTCGCCGTCAACGTGCCGGGCGGCGAAGCCGACATCCGCCCGGTTGGGCCCGAGGGCATCAAGACCGCGCTGGGCGAAGCCGACCTAGAATTGCACGGCGACAGCCTCGACCCCGAAGCGCTTGCGAAGAAAGACGCCGCCGATTTTGCCTGGCCGCTATTGCTCGTGCTGCTGCCGCTGCTGTTCGCGGAATCGGCCCTCGCGTGGAAGTTCGGGCGAAGCCGCAAGTGATCCTGCGTCAACGACACGAAGTCATTAAATCACAAAGAGGAACACGAAGAAGACGATGAATGATGAAACTCCAAAGAATCCCTTAGTGATCTTCTTCGTGCGTTCGTGACTTCGTGTCGTAGCGCTCTATGTACCGCCTTCTCGAAATTCTCCTCGGCCTCGATCGCGGGTTCCTCTCGCGGGACGGGGACTTCTCGCTCACGTTCAACCCGGCTTGGCCGGGTCAGAACGTGGTCGGGGCCGTCACGTGGAACTTGCTGCTGGTCGGCTTGGCGATCGCGCTCGTCGTGTTCATCTACCAGCGCGAGGGCGCGCCCGCTGGGCGAAACTGCTACTGGGCGGCTTGCGTTTGCTGCTGCTGCTGCTGGTCATCACGCTGCTGAATAGGCCGAACCTGACGCTCACTCAGGGCCGGGTCGAGCCGTCGGTCCTGGCAATCCTCGTCGACGACTCGATCTCGATGCGCCTGCCCGACGCCCCGAGCCTGTTCGACTCGAAGGCGACTGCGCCGTCGCGCCTGAAGGCCGTGAGCGACCTGCTGAATGCTAGTTCGTTACCAGCCGACCTTGCGAGCGTCCACCAACTCCGCTTCTATCGCTTCGACAGCGACGCCACGCCGCTGGCCGGCGCGAGCGATGCGCCGACGACTCGCCCCGTGGACCACTACGCGGTGCCGCTCGGCGAAGTCGCGAAACTGGAACCGATCGGCACGCAGTCGCGCCTAATTGACAGCATTCGCACCGTCGCCGCCGACCTCCAGGGCCAGCGCCTGGCCGGCGTGCTCGTGCTCACGGACGGCCGGCAGACGGACGCCCGCGCGGGCGAGTCGCTGTCGTCGGTGAAGGACCTCGGCGTCAAAGTCTTCTCGGTGCCGATCGGCTCCGACACGCCGCCGCGCAATGTCGAGTTGGAAACGCTCAACGTGCTCGACACGGTGTTCGTCAACGACATCGTCAACTTCAAAGCCCTGCTCCGCGGCACGGGTTTGCAGGCCGGCCAATCGATCACGCTTCGGCTGAAGGACGCCGCCGGAGCGCCCATGCTGGAGAACGGCAAGCCGGTCGAGCGCACGGTCGAATGGGAAGGCAAGCCGCAGCAGACGGTCGATCTGTCGTACATCCCCGACAGCGTCGGCACGCGCGACGTGGTCGTTGCGATCGATCCGGTCGGGCAGGAGATCGACGAGGGGGACAACGCCCGCGCCGTGCAGCTGGCCGTGCTCGACGCGAACATCCGCGTGCTCTACGTCGACGGCTACCCGCGCTGGGAATATCGGTATCTCCGTCAGGAGCTGATTCGCGACAAGTCGATCGAGTGCAGCCTGCTGCTGACCAGCGCCGACACGAACTTCTTCCAGGAAGGCGATCGGCCCATCAAGCGGTTTCCGGAGACGCTCGAAGAGCTGATGTACTACGACGTCGTCCTGTTCGGCGACGTCGATCAACGCCAGTTCACCGACAACCAGCTTCAACTGGTGAACGAGTTCGTCTCGCGCCGCGGCGGCGGTTTCGGTATGGTGGCCGGGCCGATGTTCGCGCCAATCAGCTACAAGGGCACCGCGATCGAACCGCTGCTGCCGGTCGACGACACGCGCGTCGAGCCCGACACGCTGGGCGGCCGAGGCGGCACGATCGCCGAAGGTTGGCGGCCGGTCATCACCGAGGAAGGGCGCGACAACTCCATCTTCCGCTTCTACCGCGACCCGGAAGTGAACGACAAGTTCCTGAAGGAGCACCTCCAGCCGCTCTTCTGGTATTGCCGCAACGTGACGGCGAAGTCGGGCGTGGGGCAGGTGCTGGCCCAGCACCCGCGCGACACCGGCCCGGATGGCCGGCCCGCGCCAATCGTGGTCGTCGGGCGCTTCGGCACGGGCCGGACGCTCTTCAGCGCGATCGACGACAGCTGGCGCTGGCGCTACTACACCGGCGAGCAGGTCTTCAGCAGCTATTGGGTGCAGACGCTGCGCTACCTCGCCCGCGGCAAGAAGCTGGGCGAGCGCGACCTGACGATCTCGTCCGAAAAGCCCGTTTACGCGCTCGGCGACACGGTCCGCGTCAGCGTGCGCGTGCTGAATCCGCAAAAAGTCACGCAACTCCCAGACGAACTGAACGTCAAAGTGCTGGACGACGCGGGTCAGGTGCTGCGCGAAGTGCCGCTGCTGCGCCGCGCGGGCAGCGGCGACCTGTACACCGGCAGTTTCCCGGCCGAGCGGACGGGGCACGTGTCGTTGCTACTGCCGAGCGTCGGCAGCGGCGTCGCCGACGTGCGCAGTCCGCTCGACATCATCGTGCCGAAACTTGAACTGAACGACCCTCGCCTGGACAAGGTCACGCTCGATACGTTGGCCCGCGAGACGGGCGGCGCGAGCGTAGAATACGCCAAGGCCGTCAGTCAATTGCCTGGACTGATCCCGAGCGCCGAGCGATCGATCCCGGTCATCAGTGACCAGGCGCTGTGGGACGCGCCGCTGGCGCTGGCGGCGTTCGTCTGCCTGATCACGATCGAATGGGTGCTGCGAAAGCTACAAGGACTGGTGTAGGAATTGCGAATTTCAAAATGCCAATTTCGAGTTGGCAAGCCGGTCCAATTCGCAATTCGCAGTAGGCAATTCGAAATGGAAGCCACATGACCCCAACTCTTCTCATCCACACGCTGGAAGGCCTGCGCGGACGGATTCGCGCGATGTCCGTGCTGTACGGCTTGGGCATTGTGCTGGGCGGCGTAGTGGGGTCGCTGGCGGTCGTGACGCTGCTGGACTACCTGCTGCACCTGCCGTGGCTGCCGCGGCTGGTGCTGCTGATCGCGGCGTTCGTGGTGACGGGCGTTCTGGCCGCGCGGTTCCTGGTGCCGCCGCTGCGGTCGAAGCTGACGCTCTCCGACGTCGCCGGCCGGGCCGAGCAGGTGTTCCCGCAGTTCGAAGACCGCTTGCGCAGCGCCGTCGAGTTCAGCCGAACGACCGTCCCCGGTTCGCAGGAAATGCAGGCGCGCGTGCTCGGCGAAGCGGGCACGATTGCGCAGTCGACGCAGCTGAACGCGCTGGTGCAGTCGGCGCCGATGTGGCGAGCCCTGGCCACCGGCGTCGGCGCGCTGCTGTTGATGGTCCTGATCCTGCTCGGGATGGATCGGTCAGTCCGCGGAATTCTGCTGTCGCGGCTTTTCAACCCGTTCACGGCCGCGCAGTGGCCGCGCGTGGTCAAGATTGATTTCGTGTCGGACCTGCCGACGCGCGTCGCGTCGGGCGGGAACGTCGATGTGAAGATCCGCCTCGCCCGCGGCGACCGCGCGAACATGCGGCCGATCGCGCTCTACCAGATCGGCGACGGCCCCATCCGGCGCGAGTTCATGACGCGCGGTAAGGAACCCGGCACCTTCGCCCTCAGCCTGCCCGCCAAGCTCGACTCCGAAGACGCGGCCGGCCAACTCAAAGTATGGGTCGAGGCTGGGGACGACGCCACGGCGCCGCACGCCGTCACGATTGTTCCGAAGCTTCAGCTGCGCAGCATTCGCCTCGATGCGACCTCGCCCGACTACGTTCGACCCGCGCAGCAGACGCAGTTCGACCTTTCGCGCCAGCAGGCGGCGGTCCTCGAAGGGGCGGCCGTCACGCTCGATGTGTCGTTCAACAAGCCGCTTGCGATCGATGTACCGAATGTCGTGCGCCTCGTGCCGGTCGAAGGTGATCCGATCAACGCCAGCGTCCGGCGCGTAAGCGCGAACGAAGTCGCCCTGCATTTCGCCGCGGATCGTTCGCTGCGGTTCAAGGTCGAGGGCGTCGACGCCGACGGCTTCACCAGCTCGGCCGGCACGGAGTACGAACTGGTCGTTCGGCCCGACCAGCCGCCGGCGGTGTTCATTGAGAACCCGCGCCGCAGTGAAGATCGCACCGTGGAAAGCACCGTCCCGCTCGTGACCGTCATCGAAGACGACGCCGGCCTGGCCGATGCGAAGCTGATCGTCAGCAAGCTCGGTAAGGACGGTCGTACGTGGGAAGTGCCGCTCGTCAGCATCACTGGCGATCGGCCGACGCTCGGCGCGAACGTAAAGTTCGGCGTCGCGGGCCAGACGGGCGACCGCACCAAGTTCCGTGCTTCGTTCGACTGGGCGTTCGCCAGCGCGCTGCCGAACGCGAACCTCCAGACCGGCGACGTGCTCGAATACTACGTGTCGGTCCACGACAACTTCCGGCTCGGCGAGCGCACGCATGCGGCGGTCGAGTCGGGCCGGCTGCGCATCACGATCATCTCGCAGGAAGAGCTGACCGCGCGGGCCGTCGATGAGTTGCGGCAGGTCAAGCAGCAGGTGCAGGAGAGCAAGCAGCGGCAGGACTCGACCGTGCGCAGACCGACAACTTCCGCCAGGACACCGCCACCAAGCCGAAGCTTGACGACGCCGACACCGCCATCGGCTCGCGGCTTCAGCAGGATCAGTCGAAAATCGCCAGTAGCACGCGCGGCGCGGCCGATCGCTTGGACGAACTCCGCAAGACGCTCGCCGAGAACAAGAGCAGCGCGAAGGAACTGGACGAACTCGCTCGCGATGTTGGCACGAAGCTGCGCGAGGCGGCCGAGGGCTCGATGAAGGACGCCACCGCTAAGCTCGGCCAGGCCAGCAACGGCCAGCGCGACGCCAAGCCCGAAGATCGCGACAAGACGCTCGAGAGCGCGCGGTCCGATCAGTCGCGCGCTAGCAACCAGCTCGGTTCGGCACTGGAGCGCATGTCCGACATCGGCTCGCTCAGCCAGACGATCGAGGCGTTGCAAAGCCTGCTCGAACAGCAGAAGAAGCTCGGCGACCAGACCCGCGACATCGGCCAGCGCAACGCGGGCAAGACGCCCGAGCAGATGAGCAAGGAGGACCGCGACAAGCTGAAGGACCTGTCCGATCAGCAGAAGGCGTTGGCTGACAAGACGCAGAAGACGATCGAACAGATGAACAAGTCGGCGGACCAGATGGAGAAGTCCGACCCGGCCGGCGCCGACGCGATGCGCAAAGCCGCCAAGCAGGGGCAGCGGCAGAACGTCAGCCAGAACCAGCGCTCGGCCAGTCAGCAGATGCAGCAGAACCAGCAGTCCAAGGCCCGCCAGAGCCAGCAGCAGGCGGAACTCGGATTGGAGGTCATGCTGTCGGAACTACGCGAGGCCGAGAAACGCAAGCTGGCCGAGCTTCAGAAGAAGCTGGCCGAGTTGCAGGAGCTGATCAACACGCTGATTCGCCGTCAGAGCGGCCACAACCTCGACAACCTCACGCTACAAGGCCCCGATCGTCTGAAGGCGGCCGGTGAAGAACTCATCAAGTCGCTCACCGAAGGGCGCAGCGCGACAAGCCGCTGGAACCGGGCGAGGTTCGTCCCAAGCCCGAGCTTGGCCGGCTCAGCGCCAGTCAGATTCAGACGCAACGCAACGCCGCCGACATCGCGCAGAAGGCGTCCGACCTGCCGGACAGCGCCGACGCCGTTGCCAAGCTCACGCGCGCCAGCACGCAGATGGAGCGGGCCATCGTTCACCTGCGCGAGAGCAAGCTGACCGACGCGTACGAACCGCCGCAGACCGAGGCGCTCGCGGCCCTCCTCGAAGCCAAGCGTCTGGTCGACGCACAGAAGGACAAAGTCGACAACGAGATCGATCGCCAGCAGAAAGAGGCGATCCGTCAGCGATACGTCCGGTTGAAGGCTGAGCAGGAGAAGCTGAACGCCGAGACGATCCGCATTCACGACGCCCGCATGTCCGACGGCCAACTCAAGCGGGCAGACTCGATCGCACTGGCGCAACTGGCAGACAAGCAGTCGGCGCTCTCGAAAGAGATCGACGAGATCGGCAAGGACCTCGATTCGCTCGGTAGCGTCGTGTTCGTCTGGGCCAACAAGCAGATCGGCCAGCAGATGGACGAGGTCCGGCCGAAGCTCGCCGGACTGATCAGTGACAAGCCGGTGCAGGTTGCCGAGCGTCAGATCGTGCGCGACATTGACGCAATGATCGAAAACCTGAAGACGATGCCGAAGAAGGATCGCTTCGAGCAGGGCGGCGGCGGTGGCCAGGGTGGCAGCGGCGGGCCGAAGGTTCCCCCCGAGGCTGAACTCCGGCTGCTCAAGGCGCTCCAGCAACGCATCAACGACGCCACCACCGATGCGTCGCAGCAACTCGCACAAGCCAAGGGCCAACACGATCAGACGATTGACGAGGAACTCAACGCGCAGTCGAAGAAACAGTCGCAATTGCGTTCGCTTCTGGACGAACTACTCGACAAAGCGTCGCAAGGCCAGCTGAAGCTCGGGCCAGAGCCGGACAACTTGCAGCCGCTGCCCGAGGAGGCGAACGATGCCGCGATCGACGCGCAGGAGCTGACCGATTCGCTTCTCACGCAAGGCGCCGGCGAAGACAAGAAGAACGCCGACGTGAAGACGATGGGTTCACGGATGGCCCGCTCGCGCATTCGGCTGGGCGACGACCTCGATCCCGGCCTGACGACGCAGAACATCCAGAAACGCATCCAGAAGGACTTCGACGTGTTGATTGCGCTGGCGCAACAGCAGCAGAAGTCGGGCAAGTCGCAACAGCAACAACAGCAGCAACAGGCAGGCGAACAGCAGCAGCAGAACCAGGCGCAGAACCAAGGCCAGAACCAGAATCCGACCGGGACGACTGCGGCCGCCGCGTCGACGAACAGTGCGCCGGGCGGTCAGGCGAACGCCGGCAAGGACCTGCGCGAGACGGCCGAGGAGTGGGGCCGGATCTCGCCGCGTCTGCGCGGGCCGGTGCTGGAAGGGCGCGATGACACGATCATCGAACGCTATCGCAGGTTGATCGAGGACTACACACAGGCCGTCAGCACGGAGGCGTCGGGTGCAGGCAAATGAGCGGGCCGATCAGCGCCGTTCCAGTGTGACATCCGCCCGGCCGAGCGTCAGGCCGCAGGCGTAGGCGATGTCGATCTGACTGATCTGGTAGTCCACCTGCGCTGACCAGCGAACTCTGCGCGTCGGCCAGGTTCGCTTGGGCAGCCAGCACCTCGGTCGACGTGCGCAGCTGCTGATCGAACTGCCGCTGCTCGGCGGCGAGCAGGCGTTCGTTCAGAATCACGCGCTGCCGGGCGGCCTGCACGCGCTGGCTGTCGCGGTTAAGCCGATCTATCGCGTCGAGCACTTCCTGGCGGATCGACAGCACGCGGGCGTCACGCGTACTGAGCAATTGCAGCCGCCGATTGAGAGCCGACCTCAGCCTCGCTCGGGCGGCCTCGTTGCCGATCGGGATTTCCACCTGTAGTCCGACGCGGTGGTCCTGGTAGTTCAGGTCGGTCGGCAGCGAGTCATCGAAGCGGGGCCCGAGTCCGTTCAGGCCGTACGTGTACTGGAGCGACACCAGCGGCAGCGTCGCATTGCGGGCCGCCAGCACGTTGGCCGTCTGGGCGGCGATCGCCAGCTCCGCGTCCAGCAGTTCCATTCGGCCGGTCGTCGCTCGTCGAACGAGTTCAGGCGCGTCGACTTCCAGCTCCACATCGCTGAGGGGCGAGCTCAACTCGATGACGGTGTTCTGATCGACCGGCAAGGCCGGATCGTTCATCAGCGCCTTGAGTTCTCGCTGTCGCTGCCGTGCATCGGTGTCGGCGAGGATGATCGCTTCGATCGTGTCACTCAGACCGGCCTCCGATCGTACCCGCTCGGTTTCCGCCACTGTGCCGGCGTTTACCTGCCGGATCACGCGGTCCAACTGCTGCTGCGCCAAGTTGCGCTGCTGTACGCGCACGGCCAAAATGCGCCGTGCCGCTTCCAGCCGCCAGTAGGCGCGGTCGACCTCGGCGATCACGCGAATCACTTCCAGCTTTGTCCGCGCCTGCGCCTGCTGGTCGGCGTAGAACGCGACGCGAATGCCTTGCTCGCTGACATCGAAACCAGCGCCGCGCAGGATCGGCTGGCGCACGCTGACGGTGAGGTCGCTTTCCCAGCTGGGGTTCAGCGTGTTGAAGCGGTTGTCGGACTCGTTGCGGCTCATCGGCAGCGAAACGTCAATCTCGCCGCCGGTGCGCAGCGGAATGCGGACGCCGGGCACGAGTTCCCACGCGGTGGACTGGGCGCTGGTGAGCTGGCTGCCGGTGGGGCGGTCGAGGTTCGCGTAGTTCAGTTGCGTGGTGAAGACGGCCTCGAACGCAGCTTCTTCCGCGTTCAGATCGGCCCGGGCGATGGCCGGGTCGAAGCGCGCGACGGCGAGGTCGAGGTTGTGCCGGATCGCTCGTTCTCGCGCATCGGCCAGCGACAAACGAACTGGAGTCGGCGCGGTCGTCGGCTGTGTCGCGGGTTGAGTGGAAGCGCGAGGGAATTCGACCGAGTGGATTTGCGACAGTTGCTGCGCGGTCGCCAGCGGCACCGGAAGGCGCGACTGGTAATCGGCACATCCGCCGACCGTGGCGAGCATCGCTGCGAGCAGTAGGGGAGGGCGGTTATTCATGGCGAAGGGCGTCGATCGGGTCGAGACGGGCGGCCTTAAGCGCGGGGAACATGCCGAACACCAGTCCCACGACGGCCGAGAACGTGAAGCTGAGCGCGATCGCCCAGCCGGGAATGAACGCGCCGGCGAGGTATTCGCCCGGCAGCCGGCGGAGGCCGAGCGTGAGCAACTGCCCCACGCCAACGCCCACTGCACCGCCCATGAAGCAAAGCACGACGGCTTCGATCAGGAACTGAAGCAGGATCGCGCCCGGCCGCGCGCCGACGGCTTTCCGCAGGCCGATCTCGCGGGTGCGCTCGCTCACGCTGACGAGCATGATGTTCATGATGCCCACGCCGCCCACGAGCAGCGAGACGCCGACGATGCCTGTCGCGACGAACGTGATGCCGAGCGCCATCGCGTTGAACTGCTGCACGAATTGATCGACGAACTCGACGCGGAACGTGTCCGGCGTGCCGAGTTCGAGATGGCGGCTCTGACGGAGAAAAAACAGCACCTCTGCCTTCGCCTCGGCAGCCACATCCGGCGAGTTCGCCGCGGCGATTACGAGCGAGAAGGGCACGTTGTTGCTGCGCGCGACCGCGGCACGCCAGCCGGTGCGGAAGGGGACGAACGCTTCGAGGTCGTCACTGCCGCCGCGGAACATCGAAGAGTCGGCACGGGCTTCCACGACGCCGATCACGCGGAACTGCCGGCTCGCGATGGTGACGTACTCGCCGGTGGGATCGCGCGGAAGGTCGAGTTTGTCGCGCAGCTTCTCGTTGATCAGGCAGACGGCCGTGCCTTGCTCGCTGGCCATCAGCGAGAACGGCTGGCCGATGATGACGGAACGGTTCTCGATCCGATGCCAGCTGGGCTCGATGCCGGAAATGCTCACCGCGTCGACCGTGTGGTCCTGGTAGGTAATGCCTTCATTCAGCGGAACGAGCCTCGTGAACATGCTGAGCGACGGCGCGTGCTGGAGCAGGTCGTCGAACATTGTTGGGTCAAAATTGAACCGCCAGCGGGGTGCATTCCGCTGTGGTCCGACGTCGGGGCGGTTGGGGAGGATGAAAACCTTGTTCGTGCCGAACTTCTCGAATTCGGAAAGGACCTTCGCCCGCATGCCCGAGAGCGCCGCAATGACGGCCGTCACCGATGCAACGCCGATGACGATTCCCAGCGTCGTCAGCAGCGAACGCATCTTGTTCGCGCGGATTTGCGTCAGCGCCAGGGCCAGGCCTTGGTAGATGAGCGTAAACGGGTTCATCGCGGCGTCACCTCCGCGTGGGTGGCGGAGCCGGCCGAGCGTTCGTCGGCGACCACCTTGCCGTCCTTCATGCGGACGATGCGCTTGGCGTGCGCGGCCACATCGGCTTCATGCGTGACGAGGATGATCGTCTGGCCCTCGCGATGCAGGGCCTCGAACAGCCCGAGGATCTCGTCGCTCGTGCGGCTGTCGAGATTGCCCGTGGGCTCGTCGGCCAGAATGATCGCGGGCTGATTCACGAGTGCCCGGGCGATCGCCACGCGCTGCCGCTGGCCGCCGGAGAGCTGGTTCGGCCGGTGGTGCATGCGTTGGGCGAGGCCGACGCGTTCGAGGGCGTTTTTCGCCAGCTTGGTCCGACTGAACCATCGGCCGGGCGAGTAGATCAACGGAAGTTCGACGTTCCGCAGCGCCGTCGAACGGGGCAGCAACTCAAAACTCTGAAACACGAAGCCGATCTGCTTGTTGCGCATGCGCGCCAGTTGCCCCGCGCCCATGCCGGCCACCTGTTCGCCGTTCAGTTCGTAGGTGCCGCCGGTCGGGCGATCGAGGCAGCCGAGGATGTTCATCAGCGTGCTCTTGCCGCTGCCGCTGGTGCCCATGATGGCGACGTACTCGTTCCGATCGACGTCGAGGTCGACGCCATCAAGCGCGCGAATCGTTTCGTCGCCGACGCGGTAGTGCTTGGTGATGTTGCGCAGACGCAGGAGCATTCGCCGAGTGACTAAGGCGTGGTGGTCGATTTGGTCGTGGATTGTGTGGTCGACGTTTCGAGCTTGAGCTTGTCGTCGTGCTTGAGCGTTTCGAGCACCTTGTACGGGCCGGTGACGACGATGTCGCCGGGCTTCAGGCCCGACTCGATGACGGTGTGCGTGACATCGCTCGGCCCGACGCGGACCGGCGTGGCGACGGCCTTCCCGTCGATCAGGCGGTACACGACGGTCGTTAACGTCTTGCGCGCGTCGACCTCGGGCGCGCTGCGGACGCTGGTCGGCAGGTCGTCGACGTTTCGCCCGAGCACGGCCTGGCTGGGCACCTTGACCACGTCACGATGACGCTGCGTCTCGATGTCGACGTCGGCTGTCAGGCCCGACAGCACGCGCACGCCGGCGGTGTCGAGCAGAATCTTCGTCGCGTAGTACTTACTCTTGTCGGTGTCGGTGGACTCCGCCAGCGCGACGGTCTGCACCGTGCCGTCGAACACGCGGTTGCGGTACGCCTGGATGCGAACACTCGCCTTTTGGCCCACTTTCACGCCGGCGATCGCGCTTTCATCGACTTTGGTTTCAATGAGCATCGTCCGCAGGTCGGCCACGGTCAGGATTTCGGTGCCCGGCGTATTTGTCGTGCCGACGATCGCGAGTTCGCCCACTTCTTTTTCGAGCTTGGTGATGACGCCATCGATCGGCGAGCGAAGCGTCGTGTAGCTGAGACTGTCCTGGATGCGGTCGATGTCAGCGGCGTCGGCGTCGAGGTTGGCGCGAAGGACGCCCAGTGACGTGCGGTCGGCGTCGATTGATCCGCTGCTGCTTGCGAGCTGCGCGATGAGCTGGTCGACCACACTCTGGGCTGTGTCGACGACCGATTGCGCGACGTCCTTGCTCGCGAGCAACGACTGCTGCCGTTCGAGGTCGCGTCGCTTTTCGGTGAGTTGGGCCTGGAGCGCTTCGAGGTCTTTCTGACGCGCGATGATGCGCGCCTCGGCCGTCTTGATCTCGGCTTCGCGGGCTTTGTAGCGGGCCTTGGCGGCGCGGAGGTTGGCTTCGATGTCGGTGGAGTCGAGGCGTGCGACGATGTCACCCGACTTCACTTCCGCACCTTCCTTGAAGGGCAGTTCGGTGATGCGGGCAGACACACGAGCTGAGATGGCGACCATCGTTTCCGGCTCGACAACGCCGGGGGCGCTGACCACCTCGGCAAGATCGCCAACGGCGGCGGGTTCGACGCGGACGGTTGCTCCGTCACCGCCGCCCGCGCCGGCTTTCCATTTCTG
The DNA here is from genome assembly GCA_047600945.1 of Tepidisphaeraceae bacterium. Taxonomy (GTDB): domain Bacteria; phylum Planctomycetota; class Phycisphaerae; order Tepidisphaerales; family Tepidisphaeraceae; genus JASGKC01. Next base: position 3,096,247 of record JASGKC010000001.1, read on the forward strand.
TACGAACAATGCGCCGCCCACGCCGATTAGGGCGAGCAGCAGCACGATGACGATCGCGAAACGCAATGCGGTTCTCCGAGGGTAGGCGTGTGAGAGGCTGTTTCAGAACGTATCGACCCGCGCGACGCAGAAATGGGTCCGATGGTCGGAGCGAATGCGCAGTCCGGGTTAGTCAACCCAACAAGCATTCGCGACACCCCAGCAGACCCTTTTCTGAGCCGGCTTCGCTGGGCCGGAAAGAGGTCATCTGCTTCGTTGTCGCTCCTCGCTGTGTGGTCGAACACGGCTTCGTCGCGACGCCTCGCATCTGACCTCTTTCCGGCCCACCCTGGGGTCAATACGTTCTGAAGAGCAGCCTCTTGGTCATGAGCCTAGACCCCCGTTGGTTTCACCACAAGCGGTAGACCCGTGAGACAAGACGACCGCGTCCGATTTGCGGACGCGGTCGAAGGGGATTGGGCTGTTTATGTCGGCAAACGCCGGGATCACGAGACGATCAAGCCTTCAGAAGGCCATCCAGGACTTGCTGGAACTCGCCTTTCTGACGCAGGCCGACGAACTTGTGCACGAGCTGGCCCTTGTTGAACACCAGCACGGTCGGGATGCTGTTGATCTGGTACTTCATTGCGGCGTTGCGGTTGCTGTCAGTGTCGAGCTTGCCGACCTTTACGCGGCCGGTGTAGTCGGTCGCCAGCGCATCGATCGTCGGCCCGAGCATCCGGCACGGCTGGCACCACTCGGCCCAGAAGTCGACAACAACGGGCTTGTCGCTCTTCAACACTTCCGCATCGAAGTTCGTGTCATTGAATTCAATTGTCGCTTTGCCTGCCATGTGTTTTCCTTCCGTAAGGGACGAACAGGCAACTCTAGGAATCCGGCTTCGCCAAATCAAACGCCGCCGCGTACCATCGCCCGTCTTCGCGAAGGAGTAGGCCATGTCCCACGACGTGAACAAGACGATCAACGATTTCGAAGCCGGGATTCAGCGCGTCCGGGATGCCTTTGCCGGGTTAACCGACGCCGACCTCGACACGAAGCCGTCCGATGGCACTTGGACGCTCCGACAAATCGCCTATCACCTGGCCCACTCCGACGCGATCGGTATCGACCGGATGCTGCGCATTGCCTTCGAGCAAAAGCCGCCGCTGCTGATCGGCTATGACGAAACCGCCGGCACACTCGCGCTCTACAGCGACGCCCACCCGATTGAAGAACTACTCACGCTGTTCGACCTGAATCGGAAGGCCTTCGTCCGCATCGCACGGCGCCTGCCGGGCGGGTCATGGGAGCGGTTCGGTATCCACAGTGAAGCGGGCAAAACGACGCTGCTGGAGCAACTCCGCAAATACGTCCAGCACGCCGATCATCATCTTGTCTTCGTCATGCAGAAGCGCACCACGCTGGGGAAGTGAATCAGGACTTGTCGCGCAGCACGTAGACGTTCGTGAACCCCCGACGCTTGAGCGCGGCCGCTACCGCACGGTCGAGCGCGCAGCCCTTCGAACAGAAGACGACGAGTCGTTCCTGCTTGTCGACTCCCTCCATCGCTTGGTCGATCAACGACTCGACCGTGACCATTCCCATTGACAGGCGGCGTGCGCTCGCGAACGGGGCGGTCGCCGTGTCGTCGGATCGCGCGTCAATGACGATCGCATCGCGGGCGTCGGCGCGGGTGACCGACGGGATCAAACCGGTTTCCAGCGTCTGATTCGTAGCCCGTCGATCGGTCCATAAACCATGCGGAAGCGTGGCATTGCGGAACACACCCAACGCGAGCATCGCAGCGCACAGCACGCCGATGCGGAATATCGTTGCTTTTACCGGTCCGGTTCGCAGCATGGCGAGCACATTCTGACGCGGTGAACGGCCTGATGTCACGCCGCCCCGTCTTTTAAACCGATAAACCGATCGGGAGAGTCGATCTCCATTTTGATCGTTCGCCAGGAGCAAGCATGCATTCGGTCGTTCACGTTACTCACGAAGCCATTCAGAAAATCGGCGGCATCGGCGCGGTGTTGCAGGGACTACTCACCAGCAAGACCTATCTCGCCAATACCAAGCGCAACGTTCTCGTCGGTCCGTACTGGCACACCGGCCACGACGGCGAGAGCCGGCTCGGGCCTGACGGCGAGGTGCTCTACAGCTCGATGGACTCGATTCATCGCTCGCCGCTGGCGGCCCAGTTCCGGCAGATCGAGGAGCAGTTCGGCGTCGGCATCGTCTATGGCCGACGCAAGTTCGTCGACAAGCAGTCGGGCGTCACCAGCGTGCCCGAAATCCTCCTCATTGACATCAACCGCTACGACCCGGCCAAGATCGGGTTGTTCAAGTTCAAGTTGTGGGAGAAGTTCGGCGTCAACTCGTCGCGCTACGAGCACATATGGGACTTCGAGCAGTGGATGCGCCTCGCCGAGCCGACCATCGCCGCGCTCAAGGCGATGGGCGTCGGCACGATGCTCGACCCGGCCGTCATTTTGTCGCACGAATACATGGGCATGCCGACCGTAATGGCCGCCATCATGGAAGGCGAGTCCTCGCCGTTCCGCAGTGTCTTCTACGCGCACGAAGTCGCGACGATGCGCCGGATCATCGAACACCACCCCGGTCACGACACGATGTTCTACAACGCGATGAAGCTCGCGCTGCCGCAGGGGCATTTCGTCGATGACGTCTTCGGCTCCCAGGACGACTTCTACAAGCATGCGCTGATCCGCAATGTGAAATACTGCGACGAGATCTTCGGCGTCGGCGATTACGTGCTCAAAGAGTTCCGCTTCATGGGCGCGGACTTCATGACCGTCGACGCCAGCCTCGCTTACAACGGCGTTCCGCACTTCACCATCGACGCCACCGAGAAGGCGCGCAGCCGCGCGAAACTGAAAAAGTATGTGAACAACCTCCTGAAGTTCGAGCCCGACTTCCTGTTCACGCACGTGACGCGTCTGGTGCCCAGCAAGGGCCTCTGGCGCGATCTTCGCGTGCTGGAGCACGTCGAGAAGCACTTGCGCGACCGCAACGAAACCGCGGTGCTGCTTGTGCTCAGCACGGAAGTACCCGGCCGCCGGCCCGAAGATGTGCTGGCGATGGAGCGCGGCTACGAATGGCCGGTCGTGCACCGCGAAGGCTCGCCCGATCTTTCTGGCGGCGAGGCGGCATTCTACCAGGGCGTGCAGGCGTTCAACGTGCGCAGCCGGAATGCAAAGGTGGTGTTCATCAATCAGTTCGGCTTCGACCGTCGCAGCCTCGGCATGGCGATGCCGGCGGACATGGAGTTCATGGACATCCGTAAGGGCTCCGATGTCGAGTTCGGCCAGAGCATTTACGAACCGTTCGGCATTGCGCAGGTCGAACCGATCAGCTTCGGCGGCATCTGCGTCTACACCGAAATCTGCGGCTGTGCCGGATTCGTCCGGAAAGCCAACGGCGGCCAGCCGACGGAGAACGTGATCGTCGCGGACTACACGAAGTTGCCGGACAGTCTCATGCGTGCCGACAAACTGCTGAGCATCGGCAAGGCCGAGCGCGACGCGGTCGAACACATTGAGGCCGAGCGGCTTGCGCAGGAGATCATCGCCCGTGTGCCGCGCACCGCGGCCGACTTCGAACCGTTCATCGAGCGTGGCCAGAAGCTGGCCGACCAGATGAGCTGGGAAGTGGTCGCCCGCGACTACATCGTCCCGGGCATCGAGCGCGCGGCGAAGGCGCAGCGACTCCGCGCGATCGCGTGACGTCCGTTTGCTCCCGGAACGTCGGTCAAGCGTTTGTCACAGCCAATCCGTCGCCAGCACCGTCACCCGTCTAGTCGACGGGTGATCGTGTTCTCGCAGGCGCTCGCAAGCTCAAATGAGCAAACTCGACGCCGGCGACGAGGCCCTCCCGCCACAGGTTGCGCGTTCACCGGCGCGATGCGCAGCGCTGCGACCGGTTGGTAATGCCCGCGCTGCTCGCGTCGTCCTGCTTGTCGTGATACATCTCCACGTGTGCGTCGCCCTTCGCCGACGCGCGGGAGCATCAGACATGTCGCTCATGAATCGTGCCTGGGTCGGATTCGGTTTCGTCTCGATCGTCGCGCTGGCCGTCGGTTGCGGTACGACGCGCGAGTACACGTTCGTCACTACGCCGCCCGACGCGGCCCTGCAACTGAACGGCAAGGACGTCACGGCGACCGCCAATGGCAGGCCATCTCGGCTCACGTTCACCAGCGAAGGCCAAACCTTCACCGTCACGGCGACTCGCTACGGCTTCGAGGACATGCAGCGCATCATCGGTTCCGACACGCCCCCGGGCGAAGTGCGGTTCGACCTCAAGCCGCAGTCCAAGCCCGTCACGGTGCTGGTCGAGCCGATCGCCGCCAACATCACGCTCGACGGCCAGCGTCTCAGCAACGGTCTGGTGGATTCGATGACGTTCAACCTTCCGTTCGCCCTCGACAGCGGAGGCCAACCGACGCCGCATCGCCTTCGCGCCGAGCGCAAGGGCTTCGCGCCGGTGGAAGGCACGATCAACTGGAACGACCCGACCAGCCGCTACGTGCTTAAACTCGAGCCGCTGCGCAAAGATATCACGATCAACACCGAGCCGGCCGCCACGAACATCACGCTCGACGGCGTCGATCTCGGACCGTCGCCGGTGACGCTCAAGGCGCAGCCATTCACCTACGACACGGTGGCCGACAAGTTCGTGCCGCGCAAGCTGGTCGCGACGTGCGCGGGTTACGCGCCTACCGAATCCGTCATCGATTGGGACGAGGGCCAATCGTCGTACGCCGTCAAACTCGACAACCTGCGCAAGACGGTGTCCCTGCTGATCGATCCGCCCGATTCGACCGTCAAGCTCGACGGCAAGCCGGTTCTGCCCGACGCGAAGGGCGATCGCCGCGCGACGCTGACATTCGTTCCCGTCGACGATTCCGGCACGCTGCCCACACTGAAGGTGGATGTCAGCCTGTCGCGACCCGGCGAAATCTGGACGCCGCACGCGTTCAACCTCGGCTGGGATGAAGGCAAGCCGCAGTACTCGGTCAAGTTGCAGGAAGTGCTCACGCGCGTCGTGCCGATCGCGTCGGTAACACCCGCGCTCGGCACCGACGGCGCCTGGAAGATGTCGACGAAACGCGGCGACACCACCGGCGTGAAGAGTGTCATCGACGGCAAGCAGGGCAAGCCGACGCGCGTGACCGACCTGCCGGCGGGCAGCTCGATCGGGTCGTTTGCGATCTCGCCGGACGGGTCGATGATCGTCTACAGCCTGCTCGACACTTCGGACGAAAAGCGGCCCCGCGCTCGCCTGCAATTGCAGCGCACGGATGGCACGGGCGGCGTCACACAACTGACCGACGGCCGATCGCTCGACCTGACACCGAGCTTCACGCCATCGGGCGATCGCATCACGTTCAGCTCCGATCGCGGCGGCGGGCACATGCACTTGTGGTCGGTCGCCGTCGACGGCAGTGGTGGCGCGACCCGTCTCACGACGGGCGACGCCGACCACTTCTGGCCCACGCTCGACAGCAATCCGAAGCCGACCGTCTATTACGAGGCCCGCCTGCCCGGCCAGCCCGACGCGCGGCTCTTCTCCGCGGTGCTCGGCACGGTGTCCGAAACTGACTTGGTGAAGGTTCCCGCGTTTCAGCCGCGCGTGAGTCCGCGTAATGACGCAGTCGTGTTCGCGAGCGTCAACCCGAGCACCGGCAAACGCGACCTGTATCGCGTCGGCGTGAAAGGCAGCGGCTTGGTCGCACTCACCAGCACTCCCGATACCGACGAACGTGAGCCGACATGGAGCGCGGACGGCGTGCGCATCGCCTACACGACCGACGCGAAGTCGGCCGACGGCGCTGGAACGCAGTCGGAAATCTACGTGATGACCGAGGCCGGCAACTCGGCGAAGCGGGTTACTGAGAACGACAGTCTTGACGACCAGCCCGCCTTCGATCCGACCGGCGACGCCGTCTACTTCCGCTCCAACCGAAGTGGGAAGTGGGACGTGTGGGCGCTGAAGGTCGCACACTAACGCCGGTCCGTCTTTAGCATCAGATCGACTTTATGTTGATCCCGCGAATCCTCGCGAACACTTCGCGATGCTGGTGGTCGTATGATTTATTCGGATCGCCTGAATGCTCGGCGTTTGCTTTCGTCGCCGCGAATTCACCGCTAAGCTTCGCACGCCGGTTCGCCGATCTCGCGGAGTGGTGGCCGGCCTTTTCTCTCTCGACGGAGCGCGCCGTTGGTCCTGCAAATCCTTCCCTGTGCGGTCATGATGATGTGCGTGTTAGCGGTCGGCGTCGGCTGCACGTCGACGTCCAGTGCCCGGCTGAAGGCGTCCGAACTTCAGGTCGAACACCGACGCGAGCCGCTCGGCCTCGACCGGCCGACGCCGCGGCTGTCGTGGGTGCCGATGTCGAAGGCCTCTGGCGAAGGGCAGTCGGCGTATCGCGTCGTCGTCGCGTCGTCGCGCGAACTGCTCGACACGCCCGACCTGTGGGACAGCGGCAAGGTCGCCAGCGACCAGACGTTCGGCATTCGCTACGCCGGCAAGCCGCTGGCGACGAACCAGGCGGTCTTCTGGAAGGTGCAACTGTGGGACCGCGTGGGCAGTGCGTCGCCGTGGAGCGAGGTGTCGCACTGGTCGATGGGCATGCTGAAGCCGGATGACTGGAAGGCGACCTGGATCGGCTACGATGCGGCGCGCGACACGCTGCCGCCGCCTGTCGATCCTTTCGAGGGCTCGCAGTGGATCGCCTGCGATGAAGCCGACGACAGCGCCCGCACGCGTTGGCTGTCGACGCAGTTCGCGCTGAACGCGACCTTGCCGATCGAATCGGCTGTCCTCACCGTAACGGCCGATGACGAATTCGAATTCAACCTCAATGGTAAGGCGTGCCTCTCCGGCAAAGGGTGGGGCAACCCGCAGCACGCGGATGTGGCCGACCTGCTCAAGGTCGGTGCGAACGATGTCCTCGTGAAGTTTACGAACACCGCGAAGGGACCGATGGGCCTGGTCGCGACGCTGAGCGTCCGCACGCGCGATGGCAATGTGACGATATTCCGCTCCGACAAGACCTGGCGTGCCGCGAAGGTCGAGCAGGGTCCGTGGACGTCGGTCCGCGTCATCGGTGCTTACGGCGAAGAGAAGCCGTACGGCAAGATCAACCAAGCGCTCACGCTCGAGCCGACGGCGCTGCTGCGGAAGGAATTCACCGTTTCAAAGAAGGTGCGTCGCGCCACGATGCACTACGCCGTGCTCGGCTGCGCCGACCTGTATCTGAACGGCCAGCATGTGACGGACGACTACTTCACGTCGGGTTGGACCGACTACACGAAGCGGGTGTACGCGCGCAGCTACGACGTCACCGACAAGGTCACGAGCGGCGACAACGCGCTTGTCGCGGAGGTAGCCCCGGGCTGGTTCACCGGCTACGTCGGCTGGGCACGTCATCGCGATCATTACGGCACCCACCCGCGGCTTCTCGCACAACTCGTCATTGACTATGACGACGGCACGCAGGCGATCGTCGCGACCGATCCGTCGTGGAAAGCCGCCAGTGGGCCGAGACAGTTCGCGGATTTGCTCATGGGGGAGTCGTTCGACGCACGGAAGTTCGATGCAGCGTTCTACCGGTCGCGGTTCAACGACGGGGCCTGGAAGCCGGTCGATATTGGAACGAGCAAGCTGAGCCCGGTCGTTCAGGCCCATCCGGGCCAACCGGTGCGGGTCATCGAATCGTTCAAGCCAGCCGAGATCACCCAGCCGAAGCCGGGCGTGTATGTCGTGAACTTCGGTCAGAACGTCTCGGGGGTAACGCGGCTTCACGTGACCGGAAAGGCGGGGCAGACGATCAAGATCCGTCACGCTGAACGCTTGAATCCAGACGGCACGATTTACACGACCAACCTCCGGGCCGCGCTCGCGACCGATTACTACACGCTGCGTGGCGACACCAAGGGCGAAACGTGGACGCCGCGCTTCACCTTTCACGGCTTCCAATACGTCGAACTGACCGGCCTCGATGCCGCGCCGATGGCCGACACGATCACGGCCCTTCAACTCAGCAGCGACACGCCGATCGCCGGTGCGTTCGAGTCGTCCGACCCGATGCTGAACCGGCTGCATTCGAACATCTATCACACGCAGGTGATGAATTTCATCGACGTGCCGACGGACTGCCCGCAGCGCGATGAGCGTCTGGGCTGGACCGGCGACGCTCAGGTGTACATCCGCACCGCGTCGCAGATCACGGACGTGCACGCGTTCTTCGACAAGTGGCTGGTCGACCTGTCGGATGCGCAGCGCGCTGACGGGCAATTCCCGAAGGTCGCCCCGATCGTGGCCGGCCAGGACGACGGCGGGCCCGCTTGGTCGGAGGCGGGCGTCATCTGCCCGTGGACGATCTACGACGTTTACGGCGACCGCGACCTGCTCGCACGCCAGTACGACTCGATGAAGCGTTTCGCGGATTTCTGCGTCAGTCGCAGCACGCCGGAGTTGCTGCCGCCGAAGGATTATCACTGCTTCGGCGACTGGCTGAGCATTAAGGCGGACACGCCGAAGGACGTGATCTATCAGGCGTACATGGCGCACACGTTCGACCTGATGACGCGGGCGGCGACCGCGCTCGGTCACACGGACGACGCAGCCAAGTACGCCGACCTCTTCAAGCGGGCCGTCGCGTCATTCAACAAGGCGTACGTGAAGCCCGACGGCGAAATCACGGGCAACACGCAATGCTGCTACGTGCTGGCGATCGCGTACGACCTGCTTGACGAGGCCGGCATGAAGAAGGCAGGCGAGCGCTTGGTTGTGGACATCGAATCGCGCGGCGGGCACCTCAGCACCGGCTTCGTCGGCACGAAAGATCTGATGCTGGCGCTGGCGAAGATTGGTCGAAACGACGTCGCGTTGCGGCTGGTGCACAACGAATCGTTCCCGTCCTGGGGCTTCAGCATCAAGCATGGAGCCACCAGCATCTGGGAGCGATGGGACGGCTGGACGCCTGAGAACGGCTTCCAAGACCCCGGCATGAACTCGTTCGCGCACTACTCGTTCGGCGCGGTCTACCAATGGATGGTGGAAAACCTCGGCGGCATCCGGAACGGCGGCGACGCGTACAAGCACGTGATTATCCAGCCGACGTTCGATCCGAAGCTGTCGTTTGCAAACACGAAGTACGACAGCGTTCGCGGGACGATCGAGTCCAAGTGGAAGCGAGAGGGCGGCAAGGTCACGATCGACATCACGCTGCCGGCCAACACGTCAGGAGAGCTGGTCCTGGGCACGAAGCATGTGCTGCTCGTTTCCGGTCAGACGCACTTGGTGCTGGATGCGAAATGACGCTCGTGTGCCTGGAGCGAAAGGCGTCCGCGACATTGTGTCGTCGCGAAATCGGACAGATTCCTCACGTCCGATACTTTGCATTTCGCAGGGAGCATCCACATACTATGGACACGTCGGCATGGATGGCCGACCACCTCCGGGCCCGGAAAGGATTCCACATGGTCACTCTTCGCAAAGACGTCAAGCTAGGCCTACTCATCGGGGCAATCGTGTTATCGGTGGTCGGGGTTTACCTGATCCTCAGCGCGATCGCGGGCAACGGTGCCAAGCAGGTCGCGGGCGCACAACTGCTCCCCCCGGCCGATGCGGGCAAGACCAAGACCGAGGCGGCCGTGTCGCTTGACAAGCCGCGCTCGCTAGTCGATTCGCCGAAGACCGTCTTGGCCAGCAACACCACGCCGGCCCCGACCACGCCGAAGACCACCACGGTGACGCCCGAGCCGATCGTTCCCAGCCCGACGCCGCCCACGCGTTCGAACGATCCGTGGGCGTCGGTCGATTTCGGCACGTCGAGCAAGACCCTTACCGGCAACAGCGGTACGGGGGCTGACACCGCAAAGTCGGGTCCGCTTGGCACGGTGACGAATCCCGCACCCGGCGTGATCGCCGATCCCGATCTCAGCAAGGCTGTGCCCGGTGCCACCCAGGCCTACGAGATCGAGGCTGGCGACACCTTCAGCGCCATTGCACAGCGGTTCTACGGTGACTCCAAGCACTTCCAACTCATCGTCAACGCCAACCCAAGCGTCAACCCGAACAAGCTCAAGCCCGGGATCAAGATCACCATCCCACCGCTGCCCGCCGAAGCCGCAAAGGCCGGTCGCGACGATGTCGCCGACGTGTCGGCCCCGACGTTCGATCCGACCAAGCAGTACCGCGTCCTGCCCGGCGACAGCCTGCACAAGATCGCCGCCAAACTGTATGGCACGACCAGCAAGTGGTCAGCCATCTACCAGGCCAACCACACGTTGCTGAAGGACGACGCCACCAAGTTGAAGCCCGACATGGTCCTGACGTTGCCCGAGCCGCCGACGGTTCACTGAACGCTGTCACGATTTTCAGGCGTCGCGCGAGTCCGGTCCGTTTGGATCGGACTCGTTGCTTTTGCATGCAATCTTGAAACGTTGCAGCTCGTTCGATTTTGCTTGTATGGAGAGGTAAATCATACCGCCTTGCGGCGTTCAGCAACTGGCCGAGACGTTCAAAGCCGTTCGGAAAGGCCGAGTGAATCCGCAGCTACCCCTGAAATCCTTGCTTCCTCCTTGTCACCGGATGGGCGAAGTTGGGCACGTGGCCGAGACACGCGAACCTCGATGAACTGGCGGAACTCTGGCCGACGATGTCGTGGTACATCCGCCGCGCTCATGAGCATGGCACGCGGGAAGTGGTGTGATCGACGGTAGGGCCGCGGATTTGAATGCAAGAGCGTCCGCCCGATCAACGACCACGTGGGTGGCCAAAGGCTGCCGACCCATTAGCGGGCGTGTCTGAGGGGGCAGTCGCCGGCGTGGCCGCATCCGACGTCATCCGAGGCTCCTTCGACTCAACTTTGCGCAAGCCGGTAGCCGACGCCCGTTTCAGTCAGGAGGTGCTGCGGCCGGGCGGGGTCGATCTCCAATTTCTGACGCAACTGATTCATGTAGACGCGCAAGTAGTGGTTCTCCTGCCCACTCCCGGGTCCCCATACTTCCTTCAGAAGCTGGCGGTGCGTCATCACCATTCCCGCGTGCTTCACAAGCACCGCGAGCAGCTTGAACTCGTTAGGGGTCAAATGCACGGGCTGGGTCCGCGAGATCACCTCGCGGCGGACCAGATCGACGCGAAGGTCGCCACTCTCAAAGACAGGCTGAGCATCCTCGGTTTTCCTCGCGGCGGCGTGACGCAAGGCAACGCGGACGCGAGCCAGCAACTCGCCGACACCGAAGGGTTTTGTGAGGTAGTCATCCGCGCCGGCGTCGAGCGCGACCACCTTGTCCTGCTCTTTGCCTCGCGCCGAAATGACGATGATCGGCACAGCAGACCACTCGCGGATCCGCTTCGTCACCTCGACGCCGTCGAGGTCGGGCAGGCCAAGGTCGAGCAGGATCAGATCGGGCCGGTCGTAAGCGGCGTGCCGCACCCCGGATTCACCGGTGGTTGCCTCGATCATGTGGTAATCCGGGTCGAGCGCCACCCGCAGGAACTTTTGCAGCGGCGGCTCGTCCTCGATCACCAAGAGCGTGGGCTTCGGCATGGTCATGCGACGTCCGGCTTATCGTACTCGACGACGGGCGGCGTACCGCCGATGGGCAACGTGAACGTGAACTGTGCACCCCCGCCGTCACGGTTGGCTGCGAGGATCGTTCCGCCGTGCGCTTCGACCAGACCGCGGCAGATCGCGAGGCCAAGGCCGACTCCGCGGTTGGGCGAGCCGTCGCCCGGGCGGGCACGGAAGAACTTCTCGAACACCAGCTTCTCCGTTCCCGGCGGCAGGCCCGGTCCGTGATCGGCGACCTCCACTGTCACGCGAGACTTGTCGCCCCGGACTGTTAGCTGAATCTGGCTTCCCGCGGGCGTGTATTCAACCGCGTTGTCCAGCAGGTTCGCCACAACCTGCTCCACCGCGGCCGCGTCGAGGCAAACGAGAGGCAGGTCCGGCTCGACCCGCGTGGTCACCTGTCGCCCGCGCAGCCGCCGATCGAGTTGGTGCAACGCAGCCCCGATCACTTCCTCGATCGGCGTCCACTCCTTGTGTAACGTCAGCCCGCCCGATTCCATGCGAGTCATGTCGAGCAGGTTGTTGATCAATCGCTCCATCCGGCCGGCCTCTTCCACCAGCGTCGCGAGCATCGCAGTTCGTGCCTCGTTCGAAAGCGGGCCCCCCGCTTCGGCGAGCGCGGTGGCGGCGCCGGTGATCCCGGCCAGCGGCGTGCGCAACTCGTGGCTCACGCCCGAAAGAAGTGTGTTTCGGAGGAACTCGGCCTCGACGCGTTCCCACGCCGCGCGGGCCTCGTCGACAAGGTTCGCCCGCTCAAGAGCCAGAGCAGCCTGCGCCGCGAGGGCCTCGATCATTTGTCGCCGTTCCAATGTCGTGCCCACGTTCTCCACGGGATCATTCAGGACGCCTAGAACGCCGTTGACGCCCCGCGGCCCGCGAAGCGGCAGGTAGGTGCCCGTGGCCGTAGGCAGGGTATCGGTCCCACGACCGGCGGGTTGGCCATGCTCGAACGCCCACTGCGCCGCGCCGAGTTCCCGAGCATCAATCGGTACCTCAGGGCTGAACTGAGACACAGCCAGCTTCTGATGGGCGTCGGCCAGCAGCAGCAGAATCCGGGCGTCTGTTGCCTCGCCCACGTGTCGCTGGGTCGCCATGGCGATCTCGTCGGCTGACCGGGCTGCGGCAAGGTCACGACTCAGGCCGAGCAGCGCGGCCGTCCGACGCTCCCGCTCCCTTGCACGTTCCGCGCCGACGCGGATCCGGTGGGTCAGGGTGGAGATCAGCAACGCCGTAAATAGCATCACGGCGAATGTCAGCAGGTACTGCCGGTCGTGGACCGCGAAGACGTAATAAGGGGGGACGAACGCCAGATCGAACGCCGCGACAGCAAGCACGGAAGCGGTGACCGCGGCCCCGCGGCTGTGCCGGGCGGCGACCCACAGCACGCCGAGCAGGTAGAGCATCAAGACATTTTCGTTCTCCACGCCGAGACGGTGGTAGAGGGGCCACCCGAACAACGTGACCAGTACAGTGACCCCGACAGCGACAACGTAGCCCAGCCGGTCCGAGCAACTGATACCAGCCCGCACATCCTGCACTGCGCCGCGCTCGCCCTTGTCGGCCTCGCCGCGGATGACGTAGATGTCGATATCGCCGCTGTGGCGGATAAGGTCGTCAACGAGCGATCCGAACACCACCTCTCGCCAGCGCGGCCGGGCGGGCTTGCCGACGACGATCTTCGTGATGTTGTGCGCCCTGGCATAGGCCAGCACTTCCGACGCGACACGAGAACCACCCAGCTTCACGACGCTGGCACCCAGTTCATCGGCCAGCTTCAGGTTCGCCTCGAGCTGTGCTTGTTCGCCCGCAGCGCGAGGTCTGCCGGCGTCGGGGTCCACTGTTATGGCGATGAGCTTGCCGCGGAGACCGGTCGTCAATCGCCGCGCTGAGCGCACCAAGCGGGCGGACAACGGGCTTGGGCCGACGCAGACCAGCACACGCTCTCCGGACGGCACGAGCCGGCCCACGCGCTCGTCACGACGATGCTGTAACATCTGCTCGTCGACACGTTCGGCTGTTTTCCGCAGCGCCAACTCGCGCAGCGCGATCAGGTTGCCCTTGGTGAAGAAGTGCCGGCTCGCCCGCTCGGCCTGCTCGGGCTTGTAGATCCTCCCTTCGCGGAAGCGTTCGAGAAGTTCGTCCGGGGCAATGTCGACAAGCTCCACTTCGTCGGCGGCGTCGAAGACCGCGTCGGGCAGCGTCTCGCGCACGCGAACGCCGGTGATCCGCTCGACGAGATCGTTTACGCTCTCCAAGTGCTGTACGTTGAGCGTGGTGTAGACATCAATCCCCGCATCGAGCAGCTCGGCCACATCCTGCCAGCGCTTCGGATGCCGCATGCCGGGCGCGTTCGTGTGAGCAAGTTCGTCCACGCAGCAGATTGCCGGTTTGCGAGCTAGCGCTGCGTCGAGGTCGAGTTCCTTCAGGGTAGCATTGCGATATTCAACGAGCTTGTACGGCAGGATGTCGAGCGCGATCAGGATCGCCTCGGTGTCAGGCCGAATGTGCGGTTCGGCGTAGCCGACGAGAACGTCGCATCCCTCGGCCGCGCGCTGCGCGCTTCTTCCAGCATTGCGTAGGTCTTGCCCACGCCGGCGCTCATGCCGAAGAAGACCTTCAGTCGTCCGCGCGTGCGCTGCTGATCTTGCGCTGCTACGGTGGCGAGCAGCGCGTCGGGATCGGGGCGAGTTGAGTCGGGGTTGTGGCTCACGCTGCATCTGCTTTCAGTGCCGGCTGGCTTCGTCGAGGGCGAGGTTCAACTCCACGACGTTCACGACCGGCTCGCCGAGCAGGCCCAGTGTACGACGAGTCGTGTGATTCTGGACCAGGGTGCGGACTTGGGCCTCGCTCAGACCCCGGACACGGGCGACGCGAGAGAGCTGGTGCTCGACGGCCGCAGGCGAAAGATGCGGGTCGAGGCCGCTCGCGCTAGCGGTGACGAGTTCCACCGGCACCGGCTGATCGTTGCCGGGATCGGCCGAGCGGAGGGTTGCAACCCGCTGTCTCACTGCGTCGGCCAACGCAGGGTTGCTCGGGGCGAGGTTCGAGCCACTGCCGCTGGTGGCGTCGTAGCCTGTGCTGCCAGCATAGCTCGGGCGAGGCCAGAAGTACCTCGCATCCGCGAAGTTCTGCCCGACGAGAGACGAACCGATCGGCCGGCCATCGCGGGTGATGATGCTCCCGTTGGCTTGCCGCGGGAATGCAAACTGTGCGACGGCGGTGACGACCGCCGGGTAGACGATGCCGGTGATGAGCGTGAGCATCAGAAAGATGACAACTGCAGGACGAATGACGGTCATGGCAAACTCCTTCAAACCAGGTGTAAGGCGACAAGAGCGAGGTCGATCAGCTTGATGCCGATGAACGGCACGATCAGCCCGCCGACCCCGTAGATGAGCAGGTTGCGCTGTAGCAACTGCTGCGCAGGCACGGCGCGGTACGTCACGCCGCGCAGGGCGAGCGGGATCAGGAAGACGATCACGACCGCGTTGAAGATGACCGCGCTCAGGATCGCACTGGCCGGCGTCGCCAAGCCCATGATGTTGAGTTTGCCGAGTGCCGGATATGTGCCCACGAACGCGGCGGGGATGATGGCGAAGTATTTGCTCACGTCGTTGGCGAGGCTGAACGTGGTCAGCGCTCCACGTGTCATGAGCAACTGCTTGCCCGTCTCGACCACTTCGATCAACTTTGTGGGGTTGCTGTCGAGGTCGACCATGTTGCCGGCCTCCTTCGCGGCCTGCGTGCCGGTGTTCATCGCGACGGCGACGTCGGCCTGGGCGAGAGCGGGTGCGTCGTTCGTGCCGTCGCCCGTCATGGCGACCAGCCGACCGCCGGCTTGGTAGTCGCGAATGAGCTTGAGCTTGGCCTCCGGCGTCGCCTGAGCGAGAAAGTCGTCCACACCGGCTTCTGCCGCAATAGCGGCGGCAGTCAGCGGGTTGTCGCCGGTGATCATCACCGTCTTGATTCCCATCCGGCGCAGATCGGCGAAGCGGTCCTTGATGCCGCCCTTCACGATGTCCTTCAGCTCGATCGTGCCGAGCACGCGCGGACCCTCGACGACGACCAGCGGCGTGCCGCCCTGCTTGCTGATGCGTTCGACCGTCCGCTTCACGCCGTCAGGAAAGAACCCGCCCTGGCCGCCGACGTACAACTCGACCGCGGCGGCAGCGCCCTTTCGAATCTCGCGGGGTTTACCGTTCAGTGAGTGATTTAGATCGACTCCACTCATGCGCGTCTGCGCGGTGAAGGGAAGGAATGTTGCGTCGAGCTCGTGGACCTGCCGCTCGCGCAGGCCGTACTTCTCTTTGGCCAGAACGACGACGCTTCGGCCCTCGGGCGTTTCGTCGGCAAGGCTGGACAGCTGCGCCGCGTCAGCAATGTCGCTGTCGCTCACACCCTCGGCCGGATGGAAGGCCACCGCCTGACGGTTGCCGAGCGTAATCGTCCCGGTCTTGTCGAGAAGCAGTACGTCCACGTCGCCCGCCGCCTCGACTGCTCGGCCGCTCATGGCAATCACGTTCTGCTGGATCATTCGATCCATCCCGGCGATGCCGATCGCACTCAACAAGCCGCCAATCGTCGTCGGGATCAGACAGACCAGCAGCGCAACAAGCACTGTCACACTGACAACGGTCCCCTGACCGGCCGTATTCACGCTGAAGGCACTGAACGGTTGCAGCGTGACACACACCAGCAGGAAGACGATCGTGAGTGCTGCAAGCAGGATGTTCAGCGCGATCTCGTTGGGCGTCTTCTGACGTTTCGCGCCTTCGATCAGTCCGATCATGCGGTCGAGGAATGTTTCACCGGGGTTGACGCCGATTCGCACAACAAGCCAGTCGGACAGCACTTTCGTGCCGCCAGTGACACTGGAGCGATCGCCGCCCGATTCACGAATGACGGGCGCGGATTCGCCGGTAATTGCAGATTCATCGACGGACGCAACACCCTCGATCGCCTCGCCATCGACGGGGATGAAGTCGCCGGCCTCGACGAGGACGATGTCGCCCTTGCGAAGCGTGGCGGCCGACACTGTTTCGTATCGTTCGCGGTCATTCGGGTCGCGTAGCTTCTTTGCCGGCGTGTCCTTCCGCGCCCGCCTGAGCGTGTCGGCCTGTGCCTTGCCGCGCCCTTCGGCCATCGCCTCGGCGAAGTTCGCGAACAGCACCGTGAACCACAGCCATACACTCGTCGCGACGATGAAGCCGCGAGAAACGCCGGGTTCACCGACGAAGGCGAGGGTCATCGTCAGGAGCGAGCCGACGTAGACGACGAACATTACCGGATTGCGTACCTGTAGCCGTGGATCGAGCTTGGTGAACGCGTCTCGGATTGCAGGCAGAACGATCTTCCGCTCGAACAGCTTGTGTTGTTGCTTTGGCATACGCTTCTTCTCGTGGCTCATCGCCTCCCAGGCGCGTCGCCACGGTTGGCGGACTTCGTTGTAAGACTCGTCAAGCCGGTCCATCGACTCGCGCAGCACGTGGGCCTTCGTGCGGCACCACGCCCGGAACTTCCTCGTGGGCGCAAGCGGTTTCATGAAGACCTTCTCACGGATGAGCGACGATCAAATGTTCGACAACCGGCCCGAGCGCCAGCGCCGGCACGAACGTGAGCGCGCCGACCAGCAGCACTGCGCCGATGAGCAGCGCGACGAACAGAGGCGTGTGTGTCGGCAGCGTGCCGGGCGACGGAGGTACAAGCTTCTTTCCTGCCAGGGAACCGGCCATCGCAAGGAACGGGAACGATTAGCCAATACCGGCTCACCCACATCAGCAGTCCGCCTGCGATGTTGTAGAACACGTTGTTCGTGCCCAGGCCGGCGAAGGCGCTGCCGTTGTTGTTGCCCGTGCTGCTGGCCCAGTAGAGCACCTGGCTGAACCCGTGCGAGCCGGGGTTGCTGATCGCCTTGGTGCCCAGGCCCGTGCTCACCGCAACGGCCGCTCCGAGCAGCACAACCGCTGGCGGGATGAGGATGACGAGGCTCGCCATCTTCATCTCGAACGCCTCGATCTTCTTGCCCAGGTATTCCGGCGTTCGCCCGACCATCAGCCCAGCCACGAACACTGCGATGATCGCGAAGACGATCAGGCCGTAGAGGCCACTACCGACGCCGCCGAATACAACTTCACCCAATTGCATCAGCCACATTGGAATCAGTCCGCCCAGTGGCGTGAATGAATCGTGCATTGCGTTCACCGAGCCGTTGCTGGCAGCGGTGGTCCAGGTCGCCCATATGGCACTGCTTGCGACACCAAAGCGAGTCTCCTTCCCTTCCATATTGCCAGCAGACTGGTCGACATTCAGCGCGTCGAATAAGTGGTTCGGTTGCGTTTCGGTGGCATAGCACGCGATTGTGAGCGGCAGCAGGATCAGAGTCATCGCCGCGAGCACCGCCCAACCTTGCCGGCGATCGCCGACCATCTTGCCGAACGTGTAGCACAGCCCTGCGGGGATGAGCAGGATCGCGAGACATTCTAGGAAGTTGGAGAGCGCCGTCGGGTTCTCGAACGGGTGCGCCGAGTTGACGCCGAAGAAGCCGCCACCGTTCGTGCCGAGCTGCTTGATCGCGACCTGACTCGCGGCCGGGCCGAAGGCAAGGGTTTGGGACGTGACTGTGCTGCCATCGGAAGCCTGGATGGGCTCGACGAGGTTTACTGTCGTGTAGCTTGAGAACGTTTGCACAACGCCTTGGCTCACCAGTGCAATCGCCAGCACCAGCGACAGCGGCAGGAGGATATAGAGCGTGCTGCGTGTGAGGTCGACCCAGAAGTTGCCGATCGACTTAGCCTGCTTCCGCGCCAACCCGCGAATCAGCGCGACGAGAACGGCCATTCCCGTCGCGGCGCTGACGAAGTTCTGCACCGTCAGACCGAGCATCTGCGTGAGATAGCTGAGCGTGCTCTCGCCGGAGTAGCTCTGCCAATTAGTGTTGGTCGCGAAGCTGACGGCGGTGTTGAAGGACAGGTCAGGCGTGACGCCGGCGAGGTGCTGCGGGTTGAACGGCAGCATGCCCTGTAGCCGCTGTAGTCCGTAAACGACCAGCACACCCAGCAGGTTGAATGTCAGCAGCGCGCTGGCATATGCCTTCCAAGACATCTCGTCGCAGTCCCTAACCCCAGCCAGCCGATAGAGCAGTCGTTCGACCGGCCCAAATACGCGGGACAACCCTGTTGACTGTCGGCCCTCGTACACGCGTGCCATGTATGCCCCTAGCGGCCTGGCGAGCAGCAATAGTATGCCGAAGAAGACGGCGATCTGGGCAAATCCTATGGCGTTCATGGAAACTTCTCCGGCTTAAGCAGTGCGATGGTCAAATACACGAGCAGCAGCGCCGCGACGCTGCCGACGAGGAAGAGCATGTTCAAGGATGACCTCCGGCAAGGTGATTGACGAGAAGCAGTAGCCCCAGAGTGAGGCCGAACACGACGGCAGTGATGGCGACGTAGAAGAAGTCCATGTGCAAGGCGTCCTTTCGCGAACAATGCTGTAAAAGGTATACGAGCCGGCGTGTCAGAACGGGATCAAGAGGTGATGAACAGAGATCAAGATCGCATCAAGAAGCGGACAGACCACAGGGACGTCCTGGCGTGTGGGATGCGGACCAGCTAATGCAGGCGGGCAAGGGGCAATGTCGGCTCCGAAGTTACTCCATATCAGTGGCAAGTCGTTGACCCGTGTTGGCCGTTAATCGTGCGATGGAGCAGACTGCCATTTTTTGATCGGTGGTTGCCATCCCCTGGTGCGATGAGTAAATCGAAGCCAACGATGGCCGGGGCGATCCAAGACGACGAGCGGTCAATGTCGCGACCGTGATGGGGTCGTGTCGGAAGGGCGATGACCGGCGCCGTGGCCTCAGTGTCACCCGCCTGAACTACATCGCCACGCCGTCCAAGCGCTCGGCGATGGATGGTGTGGTGAAGGTCGGCAGGGCATCGAGCGGTAGCGGGACAATGGCGACCGCCGGCATGACCGCCGGGCACTCGAGCCGCGAGGTACGGGAGCTGATGCGGTTGTCACTGCTCGCGCTGGTCGACCGTTACAGCCGCTCGTTCAAGCTGACCAATACCGGCTTGGTCGACCGAGGCCCCGGCCTCGCGCCGGGCCGGGCCAGCAGAGACGCACGGCGAGCGGAACCACCGATAGCACGCCGCGCAATCAAGCCAATATTTCCTTGCGCTATCCTCGTCACCAATCGGCGGAGTTTGATGGAGTCCCATGGAGTTCCCTAGAATTCGACCGTTTGCGAATTACTCGGTAGCACCGGATAAACCGCGTTTTGGCCGGTAAATCCCATGTTTCTTGATGGAGGCTCAAAATGCTCTTGGCGGAGTTCAGCATCTGGCCCATGGACAAAGGCGTGTCGGTCGGACCGTACGTCGCGCGGGCACTCGACATCGTGGACAGATCCGGACTGGCCTATAAGGTCGGGCCGCTCGGAACGTGTGTGGAAGGGGAGTACGACGCCGTGATGGCGGTGATCAAGCAGTGCCACGACGCGTTAGCGGCCGACTCGGACCGGGTCATGTGCACCATCAAGATGGACTGGCGTCGCGGCCGGTCCGGGCGGATCGACGGGAAGGTCGAAAGCGTCGAGCGATCGCTGGGCCGGTCGCTGAAGCGGTAGAGATTTCGGGCTCGATTCTAAGGCTCGCAACCCCTGGCCGTCCCTAGGCTTCTTCCGATAGAAAGGGCGCAAAGTCGTCCTTCAAGGAGGTTGGTGTCACGATGAACGGAACGATTGTAAACAACGTCAAAACCGCACTGCTGATGGCCACACTCGGGGCGATCATTGTCGGCGCCGGTGCCGCTATGGGGGGCAGAGGCGGTGCGTCCATCGCACTGATCATCGCGCTGGGCATGAACCTGATCGGCTATTTCTTCAGCGCGAAGATCGCGCTGGCGTCGGTCGGCGCGGTTGAAGTCGGGCCGGACCACGAACTGTATCGACTCGTCGAACCGCTCGCACAGCGTGCGGGATTGCCAATGCCGCGTGTGTATGTCTCGCCCGAGCAAGCTCCGAACGCCTTCGCGACCGGACGTGGCCCGAACTCGGGCGTGGTTTGCGCGACGGAAGGCCTGCTGCGTCTGCTGAATCGGAACGAAGTCGCCGGCGTGATGGCGCACGAACTGGCCCACATCCGGCACCGCGACATCCTCACGAGCACGATCGCGGCATCGCTCGGCACGGCCGTGAGTTATCTCGGCCACATGTTCATGTTCGGCGGCGGACGCGATGAGAACGGCAACAGCAACAGCAATCCGATCGCGGGCCTGCTGGTCATGATTCTCGGCCCGATCACGGCGGGCATCGTGCAAATGGCGATCAGCCGTCAGCGTGAGTTTGCCGCGGACACCGAGGGCGGGCGGATCGTCGGCGACCCGATGTACCTCGCAACCGCGCTCGAGAAGGTACACGCGTATGCCCACGGCATTCCGCTGAACGCGCCGCCGAGCATGAACGCGATGATGATCGCCGAGCCGAAGAACAATTTCGGCGGCAGCGTTGCGAACCTGTTCAGCACGCATCCGCCGCTGGAAAAGCGCCTGATGAACCTCATCGGTCGCGAGAGCACGGGCATGGTCCGCTTGGCACGGTAAGCAGAACAAGGGATTTCGCATTGAATGCCGGGCGTCCGCTCCTCATGAGCGACGCCCGGCTTCGTTGGATATCACGTCGGCGATGCGCTCCGCATCAACTCATGTGCGAGCGTGATCGCGTCCTGCCTCGTCGTGACGCGATCTTCCAGCTGCGCGTCATACACGGCGTCCAGCACCGTTTTGAAAAGCGGCCCCGGCTTGAAGCCTAGCGTGACGAGGTCATCGCCTGTGGCAAACGGCGTCGGCGCGACATCGGTCTTCAGCAACTCGTGAATCGTCGGCAGTCGTTCCCGAACGATCGGCGCGTACGAATCGATCGACGCGTGCGCCGTAAGCAGTGTCACGGCGTCGGCTGAGAACTGCTGGGCGAGAAATCGTTTGAGCGTGCAAATGCGCGGCGGTTCGGCTCGAAGGATTGGGCCCAGGTCAAGGCACTGCGCGAGATGCTCGGATTCGTCATTGCTGAGCCGCAATGACTGCCGGGCGGCGTGGACAAGCCCCGACACCAGCCGGCCCTCCAGCGCCGATCGACCGAGCCAATCGAGCTGCAACGCCGCCAACGCCAGTGGAAACGCAATGGTTTGGTCGGCCGGCAGCGCCGCGATCAAATCGAGCGACATCGGTCCCGGATCGACGTGGCGCATCAGGACGCTCAACAGGCCGAGCCGGTCGAGATGGTCGCGCGCGATTCGGCGCGTCGGAGCCGTGAACGTCGCGCGGAGTTCGTCGCCGATGCGTTCGGGACTGATCCGACTGAGCTTGGGCGCGTTCGACAGGATCGCCTGCTCGGTGGCCGGGTCGATGTTCAGCTGAAACCGTGCGGCGAAACGCACCGCACGCAGCATGCGTAGGTAGTCTTCGGAGAAGCGATGGTCGGGGTCGCCGATCGCGCGGAGCGTCCGTCGATGCAAGTCATCCACGCCGCCGACGAAGTCGATCACGCGATCGTCATCGAGCGGGTCCATGAACAAGCCGTTGATCGTGAAATCTCGGCGCCGCGCGTCCTCTTGAGGCGTGGCAAACCGCACTGAATCGGGTCGACGGCCGTCGGAGTAGGTGCCGTCGCTGCGGAAAGTGGCGACCTCGATTGTGCTGCGCTGCTGGCGGACGAGGATCACGCCGAACGCGGCCCCGACGGCCTGCGTGTTGCGAAACAGCGTGCGGACGCGCTCGGGCGGCGCATCGGTCGCGACGTCCCAGTCCTTCGGCCGAAGGCCCAGCACCGTGTCACGCACGCATCCGCCAGCGAAATACGCCACGTGACCGGCGTCGTGCAGCGTGCGCACGATCGCCAGCGCGTCGTCGCGCGTGCCGTGCATCTTGGCATGATCGGAAGCGGCCATGGTGTGAACTTAACCGAGCGCAATGCAAACGTCAGCGGATCGCTGGGCGCGGCTTGAAGAGCCGGTCGAACAGGGGTGCGACCGCGCCCATCCCCAACACTGCCACATACGCGCCGTGTGTCGTCGAGAGGAGGATGGTGCATACGCCCGCGAGCACGCCCAGCACGAGCGACCAGAGCAGTCGGGGCCACCGGCGCAGCGGGCGGACTTCGCCGAGGTTCGCAAGCACGCCGATCGCGAACAGAACGGGCGTGCCGAGCAGCGCGTAATGAACGAACGTTAGCGCGACATCCGGCTCGATGCCCGAGGCTAGCAACGCCAACCAGCGACGATGTGCGACGCCGTTCTCGATCACCAGCGGAATCGGCAACGCCGCAATGATGAGGTAGCAGGTGATGGCCGCGACAAGCGGTCCACGCGCGTCAAACACGCCGCGATAGCAGGCGTGCAGGATCGCGACCAGCAGCAATGCCACGCTGGTCATCCCGATGGGTGCCGCCTGCCCGAGCACCACCACGTCATCGAGCGGGGGCAAGTGGTCACGCAGCAGACCATCGAGCGTCAGTGGGGCGACCTGTGCGGCGTCACCGCTCTTGCCGTTCAGATATCGATCAAGTGTAGCAGCCACGCTGTCGCGGCGGACGGCCTGTTCGTCGTGCACACGCTCCGGGTCATCCGCAGGCCATGGCTTGGTCGACGTTGCTTCGACGCGTGCGGTCGAAATGTCGCCCACCATGGCATGCGACCGGACGACGATGCTGCCGGGCCGAAGCGAGGGGCCAATCAGCACGTGAAGCAGGACGATCGTGAGCACGGCGGGCTCAAAGCGCGGACGCCATATGACTCGTCGCAAGGCTTGCGCGGCCGAAAGCAAAAGTGCTGCGGCCGGCACGATCGCCCATGTCGCGACGACGCGGCCGTCGATGTTGGCCGCCCACGTGCCGGCCTCGGCAGGCAACGTGCAGGCGACCAGCAGCGGGGCGATCCACTCGCTTGGACGATGCCAATCGGGAACCCGCGTGTTCGCGATCGTCGCCCACACCCGTCGGGCCAGGGCGTGCATCGCCACGACGCCAACCACGACGACGAGCGATCGCCAGCCCAGCACGACCAGCGCGCCCACGATCATCAGCAGCAGGCTCTGAAGCAGCACCGACGCGATGCGGCCCACGGAGTTTCCCGTGTGCAGCATCGCGGGCGAGTTCGGGACGACGATGGAATCGACACGGCTCACGGGCGTGCCTCCGTCGGTCGTCGCTCGGGCGAGAAGGTGTGATGCAGCGGCAGGTGCGACGGGCAAATGACCGTGCACAGGCCGCAGTCGGCGCACGCGGTGACATGCTCGCGCGCCAGCGTCGCGACGTCGGAGCGCAACGCCGCCTCGTACAAGATGGCCGGGGCGAGGCGTGCCGGGCAGATCTCGGCGCACCAGCCGCAGCGGATGCAGGCGTCGGACGACCGTGGGCCGGCGGGGCCGTGGAGGTGGAATGTCAACTCGCCGGCGTCGATCGGGGTGGATCGATCGACCGCGATGTCTCGGGTTGCCGCGCCAGCGCGGAGGCACGCGTGACGGTCCACCGCGGCATCGAGCAGGTCGATGCCCGGTCGACCGTGGTGCCGCGTTCGACGACGGCGTACCGCGTGACGGGGGCCGAGGGCTCATGGAACGCGACCGGCACAAAGCGCGGCCGCTGACCGGAGCGCAGCGCGTGGCCGATCTCGCGCAGGACCACGGCGTCGAGCACGACGGTCGACCGGTGCCGCCGGCCGAACTGCCGCGCGAGCACGCGGGCATCGGCCACCGGATAGCGCGGCGGAACGGGAACCCACTGCGCCCTGCGCGGCGCGACGAAATCCTTCAAACGCACGCGCCACGCTTCCGGAATGTTCAGGTAAGCGGCCACCAGCACATGATCGAACCTGAACTGCGCCGCCAGCGCGTCGACGGCGACGCCGATCGTCTCGAGGTTGGACAACCCCCACAACAGTTGCAGCGCGGGCGTCGGCTCGGGGTCGAGCAGGTTGACGATCAGCGTGCGCTTCTCGTCGCGATCGAGCGACATCAGCGCGGCCCGCGGGTCGTGCGTCGTCCAGCGCGAGGCGGTGACGAGCGCCGGATCAAACTCCGTCGCGCGGCCGGCATCGGCGGAGGCGACAAGCGGGACGTCGTCCTCCAGGCGCGACGAGCGCGGCCCGCGCGACAGCTCCGCGAACGTCGGCAACTCTCGCGGGAACGTCCAGCGCCCCTGCAACAGCGGCAGCGGAATGAGCGTGGGGCTGGACGGGCGTGGCGTGGACATCGTGTGGCGCACGTCGAGCGTAACCCGGCGCGGCGACGCACGGCAACCCGGGCGAATGCTCAATCGATCAACTGGCGAGCGGAACGTTGATCGATTTGCACACGTCGCGCAGTGCCTGCACCGCCTTGGCGAACAGCTCGGGGCCGGTCTCGCCGTGGCTGTGGCCCGCGACCTTCAGGTGCGGTTCCAAGCTGAGGAAACCGCGGTAGCCGCTCGCGAACGCATCCTTGATGATCGGCGCGAGCTGGCCGTCGCCTTGCCCGGCGGGGACGACCTTTCCCGTGTCCTTCAGCGCGTCCTTCACGTGGATGTGCTTGGTGAAGGGCTTCAGTTGCGGCCAGATCGCCAGCGGGTCCTGACCGCACTGGATGAAGTTGGCGAAGTCGAACGCGGTGCGCAGCTTCGGGTGGTTGATGCTGGTCATCAGGTCGACGCAGCGCGAGCCGATGTCGCCGAAGATGCCCTTTTCGTTTTCGTGCACGAGCGTGACCGGCCGCTTGTCGACGTACGCGATCTTCTCGCGGAAGCGGTGCAGGATTTCGTCGCGATGCGGGGCGATGTCCCCCTTGCCTTCGCCGCCGACGGGGTAATAGCTGAAGACGCGGATCAGCGGCGCCTCAAAGAACTCGGCCATTTCGACGGCGATCTTGAAGCGATCGAAGTGGTCGCTCCAGGGCTTGTCGATCGCGACCTTGCCGATCGGCGACCCGATGCAAACGACGCCAAGGTCGGCTTCGCGCAGCTTCGACTTGATCTCGGTTTTGAGGGCGTCGTTGAAGTCCAGGACGTTCTTGCCGCGCACGCCGCGCAGTTCGAAGTGGGTGACGCCGACCTTCTTGCAGGTGGCGATCTGGTCGTCGATTTCGGGGCCGATTTCGTCGGCAAAGCCGGAGAGTCGAAGCATGGGCGGCATTGTGGGCGATGGGTGGCCGGTTCTCAACTGGCTGGGCATCCCGCTCCCCGCCCGGCCTGATGCGTCAAGAAGTCAGCGCCCTCGCGGGTCGGCCTTGAAGGCGTGCAGCAGTGCAATCGCGTCGTCGGCAGTGGGAGGCAGAGGGGGGATAACGTAGGGCCGATCAACGGCCGGAGCCGCGCCCCAGCACATCCAAATCCAAGACAACTATACCGCGGCTCCGGTCCGTTGCATTGGTGGGTTATCCGGCGGCCGGATCGCCTACGCCGCGTTCATGCGCGACTGCAACTCGCGCAGCAAGTGTTCGTGCAACCCCGGCGTTAGTCGGAAAAACCCATCCGGTGACAAGATCATGTGGCGCGGACTTGCTTGATACGTTTCGGGGACGACCTTGCCATCCTTCGCCTGAAAAGCACCAATGATGTCCTCCGGCGGTACCGCGCCTTGCGGCGTCTTCGTCCTTCGGTCGAGGATGTATATCCATCCCGTTCCTTGGCGCTTCGCCTCCGCAGCAAACCCGGGTTCGAGTGGAGCGTATTTGGCAATCACATCGTGCATGAATTTCACGAAGATGCTGTTCCGAGCGAAGACTTCAGGCGTGATCGATTCGCCGGCAGCGAGGGGACGCATGAGGACACCAACGATCGCCTCAGGGATCAATCCTTTACTGAAGACGGTGTCGAGCGGAAGCACAGTGAAGTAGTGCTTCTCGCCCTCAGGCGTTTTGACGACGCAGAGATGAACGGACTGCTCGCTCATGCCGAGTACCTAGCCGGATAACTAGTGATTAAACCGACCGGCTGCGCCGGTTAGCATTCCATATTGGCGGGCGTGAAAGCGGCGCTTTCGAGGGCCGGAACACGCCCAGCGGGCTGCCTGGGCCGGTTCGGGCCCGCCGGGTGCAGGATATCATTCCCTATCGGCGGCGGCAAAGCTGGCCCGGCGTGCGGCGGGGCAGGGCCGGCGGTGGGCCAGGGGTGACCTTGTCGGATGAGCGTGACGGACAGTCAATCATGCAAGCCCCGAGGCCGCTCGCGCGAGGCGTGTCGGACGGCGCGCGGTGCAAGGCCCAACGCGCGCGGCGCACGCCGGATCGTGCGCGGCGCGGGGCATGGTGCGCGCGGCGCACGGCATGGTGCGCGCCTTCCGCGGCGTATTGCGCGCGGCGCACGGCATATGCGCGCATTCTGCGGCGTAATGCGCGCAGCGCGCCGTCGGTTGCGCAGGGCGGAACTCGTTCTTGTGTCGGGCCGGCCCGCTTTATCGGCGTCGCCGGATTCTGCGGGGCAAATGGCTGCTGCGCTGAAGTCCGATCTTGCTCGCGTCGATCGTTTTCGTCATGCGATCGGCCGGCGGATGGTCCGGTGGCCGCATTCGCATATCGAACTGCTCGAGCCGCGCGCCGTCCGGCGCGCGCTCAGAAGGGATACGCGAATGGCTCGCAAGGATTATCTTCCGACCACGGAAGCAGCACTGGTGACGTGGACCGATCGGTTCCTCACCGCGATTCAAACCGCGCCGGCTGACTATGGCCTGGTTCCGCTTCAGGCCTCGGACTACGCCGTCACACGCACGCGATTTATCGATCTGTACCTCCAGGCACAGAGCGATTCGACGCGCACGCGCGTGATCGTGAACGAGAAGAACGTGGCCAAGAAGACGCTCATCAACGCCACGCGCATGCTGGTGCGCGTCTGCGAGGCGTGGCCGCAGATGACCAACGCCAAGCGGCTGGAACTGGGCATCACCGAGAAGAAGCCGCGGCCGGCGCCGATTCCGCCGCCCACCACCGAGCCGTACCTGAAGGTGGTGAGCGTGGTGGGTCGGCGGGTGACGATCGACCTGCAGTCGAGCAAGACGAAGCAGGACAAGCCGGCCGGCGTGGACAGCGCGAACGTGTTCGTCGCATACGGCGACGTGGCGCCGACGGACGAACTGGCGTACGCGCTCTACACGGGCACGAACCGCTCGCGCGTGGAACTGGTGCTGGGCGACACCAACGACGCCGTGAAGGCATGGGTGACCGCGTGCTGGCTGAACCGCAGGCGCGAGTCGGGCCCGGCGTGCGCGCCGGTGGCGGTGCCATTGGCGGCCATCGAGCCGGTGCCGAATGTCACCAAGCTCCGCAAGGTGGCATGAGGACTTTGGAGAGTGGGCAGTGGGCAGTACGCTGCGCTGCGGTGGGCAGGAAATGCGAATGTATTTCCTGCCCACTGCTCACTGCCAACTGCTCACTTCGGCCGTTCACGAATCCGAGCCGATGAGCGCCTTTGTGCCGAGGATGTCGAGGGCTTCCATCTCGCGGCCGCCGATCGCGGTGATGTGGCCTACCAGAGCCGTCGTGTTCTTCACGATCATCTCGATCTGCTTCTCACGCGTGGCCCACTGCTTCTCGAAGACGCGGCGCTCGTCGTCGATCTGCTTCTTCAGGAAGACGAACGTGTCGACGATGTGCTTGATGCGCGAGGCAAACTCGTCGCCGACGACGTAGTCGTACAGCTCGGACATCTTGTCGTGCTTGCCCTCGTAGCTGCGGCGGATGCCGGCGGCCCCGATGAGCGACTGCCGGATCGCCATCGCCAGCGGCACGATGAGCTGTGGCGAGACGATCCAGACGTCCTGGATGCGCGTCAGGCCGTCGAACGGTTTCACGGGCGGCGCGGTGGTGACGATCACCGCTGCCTGCGCTTTGGCGGCGAGGCAGTCGGCGCGGGCCTTGTCGATGTATTCCTTCTGCCAGAGCTTGACGTTCTTGAACTCCCACAGGATCGACCCGCAGGCGAGTTGCTGGTCGTTCCGGACGTTTTGCAGCACGTCGCCGCCGCGGATGCCTTTCTTCACTTCGACGATCTCATCGGTGAGGAAGTTCGCTTCGAGCGAGCGCTGCAAATCGAGTTCGAGCGCCTCGCCCTGAAGCTGCTGGCTGCCTTGCTCGGCCTTCAGCTTCATCTCCTCGGCCTGCTTCTTCATCTGCTCGAGCCGGATCTGCCACTCGATCTCTTTCAGCCGGAACTCTTCGTCCTTCGCCTTGGCGGCGAGCTCGCGCGCTTCGTCTTTCGCGCGGGCGATCTGGAGGGCGATCTCCTTCTTCGCCTGCTCGACCTCTTCCTGCTTCAGACGGAGTTCGAGTTCGGATTTCTGCGACTGTTCGAGCCGTTGCTTGGAGTCGTTTAACTGGCTCTTGAGCTGATCGATGAGCACCTTCACCGACTCGCCGGCCTTGCGCTGTTCGTCGGTGATGATCTGCTTGCGCTCGGCTTCGAGCTTCTGTTTCACGAGCGCTTCGACGGACGCCTTCTCCTGCTGCACGAGCTTCAGATCGTCGGCCAGCTTCTGCTTCTGCGCATCCAGCGTGGCTTGCTGGGCGGCCAATCGGGCCTCGTAGTCGGCGCGGAGGTTCTGCTCGATGGACTGCCGCAGCGCGTCATTCACGGCGAACGTGTGCGTGCATTTCGGACAACGAATCTGGCCGGCGTCGGTCATGTCCACCTCCTGTGGGCGTCACTTAACGGCTGCCGAACATAGCAGGGCCTGTGCGCTTGACCAAACTCTTAATCGCCGGACGATGGACGCATGCTCAAGGGCAAGCTCATCCACCCGGTCATCCTCGGCACGCTCGGCAAGGCAGGGCACAACTCGCGCGTGCTCATCAGCGACGGGAACTACCCGCACCTGTCGAAGAAGGGCGTGAACGCGGAGATGGTGTACCTGAACCTCGCGCCGGGCCTGGTGACAGTGACGGACGTGCTGAGCGCGCTGCTGTCGGCCGTGCCGATCGAGAGCGCGACGGTGATGGACACCTACAAGACCGGCCCGTACGCGATGACGGAAGAGCCGCCCGTCTGGGCCGAGATTCGCAAGCTGCTGGACGCGGCCGGCTGCACCGAGCCGTTCAAGAAGCTGATGCCGGTCGACTTCTACGCCGCCGCCGCGACGCCGGATGTCGTGCTGACGATCGCGACCGGCGAACAGCGCATCTACTCGAACCTCCTGCTGACGATCGGCGTGGTGCGCTGAGCCGTTGTCAGCGCGAGTCTTGCGCTGTACAAGCGTACGACCCATGCCCGACCTCTCCGTCAATCTCGCCGGCATCAAGCTTGCCAATCCCACGCTGACCTGCTCCGGCACGTGCGGCTACGCGTTCGAGTACGCCGACTTCATGGACCTGAGCACGCTCGGCGGGTTCGTCACGAAGTCGATCACGCTGGAAGAACGGCCCGGCAACGAGCCGACGCGGATCATCGAAACCCGCGCGGGTATGCTCAACGCGATCGGTCTGGCCAATGTCGGATTGAAGCGATTCCTCGACGAGAAGGTGCCGCTGCTTCGCAAGATGCCGTGCCCGGTCATCGTAAACGTGGCCGGCCACAGCACGGACGACTACGTGAAGACGTGTGCGGCCGTCGATGCACTCGATGGCATCGCGGGGGTCGAACTGAACGTCAGCTGTCCGAACGTGAAGGACGGCCTGACGTTCGGCACGAATCCGGCGCGGCTGAAGGAACTGGTGGCCGAGATCAAGCGGGCGGCCCCGCGCAAACCGCTCATCGTGAAGCTCAGTCCGAACGTCGAAGACGTCGTGCTGACCGCGCGCGGTGCGATCGAAGGTGGGGCGGACGCACTCGCGATCACGAACACCTTCACAGCGATGGCGATCGACATCTGGAAGAAGCGGCCACGGCTGGCCAACGTTACGGGCGGCCTGTCCGGGCCGGCGATCAAGCCGATCGCGCTGCACCTGGTGAGCCGGGTTTACCGCAATGTCGCGAAGCAAGCCGGTGTGCCGATCGTCGGCATGGGCGGCATCCAAACCTGGCAGGACGCGGCGGAGTTCGTGCTGGCGGGGGCGAGCGCCGTCGCGATCGGCACAGCCCTGTTCGTCGACCCGCGCACGCCGACCGCCATCTGCGCGGGCCTTCAGGAATACCTGACGAAACAGGGCGTCGCGAAGCTGAGCGACCTCGTCGGCAGCCTTCAGATTCCGTAACGGCCCGGAAAACCGGCCCACTCGAACTAGCCGCGATCGCGGGCGTATCATGTGGAGATGACCGCGTTGGATGAGC
This sequence comes from Tepidisphaeraceae bacterium, assembly GCA_047600945.1. Lineage (GTDB taxonomy): Bacteria > Planctomycetota > Phycisphaerae > Tepidisphaerales > Tepidisphaeraceae > JASGKC01. The sequence goes on from JASGKC010000001.1 coordinate 3,127,059, forward strand.
CGAACTCCCAACAACACGCGCAGCCGCCGGCCGGCGAGGCGTTCGGGCAGCAGGGTGTGCTGGCCAACCTGTCGGCCCTGCTGGCGAAGCTAGCGCTGGTCGGGGCGTTGATCGCCTGCGTCGCGTGGCATCGCAGCTATTCGGTACGCGAAGGTTTGCGCCTTCTGCCCGCGGGGAAGGCGATCGAGGTTACCAGCGTCGTGGGCCGAATCCGTGTCGCGATTTGGCCCACGGATGTGACGTCGTCGCGCTCGCCCGTGCCGATCAGTTCCGACGCGCCCGACCTCGGACCGGGTCAGGACCCGTGGGAAGACGGCATCTGGAAGACGATCGGCTTTGAAACCGTCGAAGGGCCGGTCGACCGCGGCAGTCTCGGGTCGATCACGCGGATTCAGTGGCGAACGATCGTTATCCTGCTGCTTCTGCCGCCCGTATGGCACTATTGGACGGCTTATCGCCGCAAACGTGCCGCGGAGCAAACCGACGTCGACGCTACGGCGTCGTGAGGCCCCGCTCTTTCAACCACTCGCGTCGCCACTCCGGCATCTGATCGATCTGAACTTCCTTCCAGAGGCCGCGTTTGCCGGACCGGGCCGTGCCCTCGGCGGTCTCTAGCTGGTTCAGGAACTGACACGGAAACGTGCGAAACGCGTAAGCCTGTCCGTCGCGGACGAGGGCTTCGTTCAGCATCTCGGCATTGGAAAGATAGACGTATGCAAGCAGTCGGCCGTACTTGTCGCGGGTGCGGGTTTCATCAAGGCGGATCGTGACCGTCTGCCCTTCCGCCCGGGCCTTCGCGTAGGCGAGCGCTCGGTCCGCAAAGTAGTCGGCCTTGCCGGTCGCATCGTCGTGAAGTTCCGGCGCATCAATGCCGAGCAGGCGAATCTTCGTCGTTGCATCCGGCTTGTCGGGCAGGTCGATGACGAGTGTGTCGCCATCGACGACGCGCGTGACCTTTGCCGAGTGCTTGTCGTACGCCTGCCAGTCGGCATCGGCGGCGGGGGAGTGACGGACACCGCGATCGATCGCGTAACCGGCAATGCCGAGGATGGCAGCCAGTGCCGCGATGATGGCACGGATGCTGCGCCGGCGCGTATGGAACCCGCGCGAGCGCCAGCCGCCGCCGCGGATGCGGTCGCTGCCGCGAATGCGTCGTGAGCGGTTCTTGAACCTCACGAGAGTCCTCCTGACTGCGGTCCCTGCGCTCCGTCGTTCAATAGTAAAGCCATGGCACTGAAGTGCCATGGCCAGCCAGAGGGAAGCTTCGATCACACACGCCTGTTATGGCTTGCTGGCGGCGCTAGCGAGTTCAAAGGCGTCGTGCACCGTCTTCAGCGCCTTCGGTCCATCGTCCTTGGAGATGATGCAGCTGATCTTGATCTCGCTGGTGGTGATGTTCTGGATGTTCACCTTGGCGGCCGCCAGCGCTTCGAACATCCGCTTGGCGACGCCCGTGTGCGTCCGCATGCCGACGCCGACGACGCTGACCTTCGCGAGATTCGTCTGGAAGTCGGCCTTACAGCTCTTGCCGAAGTCGTTGCACAGCGAGCCGACGACGGTCTTGATGTCTTGGAGGTCGCCGTGCTCGACGGTGAAGCTGATGTAGGCGTTGCCGGCGTCGTCGAGCGTTTGGATGATGTCATCGACGACCACGTTCGCGCTAGCGATCGCGCTGAACACTTTCGCGGCCACGCCCGGCTGGTCGGGCACTTCGCGGATGGTGACGCGGATCAGGTCTTTCTTGAGGGCAGCGCCACTGACGACGATCTCTTCCATGTTCGGGGTCTCCGCGACGATCCAAGTGCCTTCGTTCGTGTTCTGGCTGTTCCGCACGTGGAGCGGAACCTTGTACTTCTTGGCGAACTCCACCGCGCGCGTCTGAAGGACGCTGGCGCCGAGGCCCGACAGTTCGAGCATTTCGTCGTAGCTGATGCGCTCGATCTTTCGGGCGTTGGGGACGATGCGCGGGTCGGCGGTGTAGATGCCGTCCACGTCGGTATAGTTCTCACAGACGTCCGCGGCGAGCACCGCGCCCAGCGCGACCAGCGTGGCGTTCGACCCGCCCCGGCCGAGTGTGGTGATGTCGCCGTCGGGCGTGACGCCCTGGAAGCCGGCGACGATGACGATCTTGCCCGAGTCCAGCGCGTCGAGCATGCGGGCCTTGTCGATCGACTGGATGCGCGCCTTGGTGAAGGCCGCGTCGGTCACCAGGCCGATCTGGCCGCCCGTGAAGCTGATGCTGGGCACGCCCTGGGCGTGGATCGCCATGGCCATCAGGGCGATGGTGATCTGCTCGCCGGTGCTGAGAAGCTGATCCATCTCGCGTTTCGGCGGGGCGAAATCCTTGCCCGCGTGCGAATAGATGGACTTGGCGAGGTCGACGAGGTCATCGGTCGTGTCGCCCATGGCGCTGACGACGACGACGACCTTGTTGCCCGCGTTCTTGGCCGCGACCGCCTTGGCGGCGGCGGCGTGGATTCGAGCGGCGTCGGCGACACTGGTGCCGCCGAATTTCTGAACAATGAGGCCCACGGTGGTTTTGGTTCCCTTTCGCTCGGGGATTGTACGGACGGGCTTATTCAACTCAACCGTAGCGTTCGCGATCGCCTACGGCGGGATTTAGCGCCCGTGTTTCGCTAGCATCGATTGAAACTCCGGCAGGCAGCGCAACAACTCTTCCGCACGACTGTACGCGTTTCGATACAAAAGCCCTGCAAGCTTGGCCTTCTCCGAGTCCTCGAGTGGTCGAAGGAAGAGTTCAATGACCGTTTTCTCGAGCAGATAGTGGTAGTGCAAGTCGGGCGAAGAAGCTGCGTACATGGTTTCGGCAACTCGAGCTTCAGGGAGGATCAACAGCTCGGGATAATCTCGGATGCGTAGTGCAATGGATGAATCGCCAGCGATGCACCACGAAAGCACACCAGTTGCTTCGATGACGCCAGCCCAGATGACCGCGGCACCATGTAGGCCCTGTGGATGGTGTCCAGCTTCCCATTCGATGAACTCCAACGCACCGATATCAGCTGGACCACCATCGAAGCGTTGATGGGGCGGATCGCCTGGAATTGCGCTCCACATGTCACGGTACGCCTGCCGGGTCGCCTCAATCGACGCCCGTTCGGCTTCGTTGAGTTCGCGCACGGTGACCATGGCAATTCCGTCCGAGCCGAAGCGAGTTCACTTCGAGAAGAACTTCTTGATCGAGTGGATCGTCACTTGGCGCTGCACGCTGGCGATGCTTTCCAGCAGCGGGATTTCCTTCGGGCAGACTTCGACGCAGTTGCCGGCCTTGCTGCAATCGGACACGCCGCCGACGCCCTTCAGGACGTCGAGACGTTCCTCCTTCAGGGCCGCGCCGGTGGGGTGTTCGTTGAAGAGGCGGGCCTGGCTGATGACGGCCGCGCCGACGAACTCGTTGTCGGGGGTGTACTGCGGGCAGGCTTCCAGGCAGCAGCCGCAGCTGATGCAGCGGCTGAGCGGGTAACGCATCTGCTGCGCTTCCTGGCTGACGGGCGGGCCCGCGCCGAGGTCGTACGTGCCGTCGATCGGCACCCACGCCTTCACCTTCTTCAGGTCTTCGAACAGCCGCTGACGGTCGACCCACAGGTCGCGAACGACCGGGAACTTCGTCATCGGCTCGAGCGAGATGGGCTCGCCGTCCGGGCTGAGCTTGTCGACCAGTGCCGAGCACGACTGCCGCACCTGGCCGTTGATGACCATCGTGCAGGCGCCGCAGACTTCTTCCAGACAGCCCGAATCCCACACCGGCGGCGTGACGTCCTTGCCGTCGGTCGTGCGTGGGTTCGCGGCGATGTACTGAAGCGCCGAGATGATGTTCATGTTGGGCCGGCGGGGGACTTCAAAGCTCTCCCACCGCGTCGGCTGGTTAGGGCCGTCCTGACGCTTGATCCGAATGACAACCGGCTTCCCTGCGGCGACTGCGTTTGCGCTCATGGGAAAGAGTGTAGAAAGGGAACGCCCACTCCTCAAACGGCGGCGACGTCTGTCACGCGATTTGAAACGCGTCGCCGCACGCGACAACTCGTCGCGGCGCAGGGGTTGACGACCCTCCTCAACGCAACGCAGCCGACCTCGGGAAGGAGGTCGGCTGCGCGGTTGTGTGTCAAGATCGGCCCGTTGTCTCAGTTGGCCGGCGGGACCATTCCGCCCGGGCCGCCCGGATAACCGCCGGGGTAGCCGCCGCCCGGGTAACCACCGGGCATCGCGCCGGCGTTCGGGTTGTTCGGATCGCCCGGCGCGGGCTGCGGGTTGGCCATCTCCAGTTCCAGCCGGATGCGGGTCTGGTTGGTCTTGTCGGTCGATTCGGCGCGCCGGTCAGTCCGTCCGTCTGACGCCATCACCAGAGCGTAGCCTTCGCCGCCGACGTTATCGCGACGCACGTCGGCAACGGTCCAGCCGGTGCGGTAGTCGATGTTGTCGTCCTTGCTGACGGTGCCGATCGGGTCGCCCGGCGAGAGCGTCTGCTGCGTCTTGTGCAGTTTGCCGTCCTGCCAGCGGAAGATCGAAACGCGCACCTGCTGGTTCGTGCCACCCACGGGCGCGGCGACGAAGAAGTGCGTGACCGGCGCGACTTCGATCGGATCGGACCAGGCGTTCTTGTCCTCACCGATGATCGCGTATTCGGGCAGCTTGGCGGCCGCGCCGGCGTTGCCCGCCGCGGGCTGCTGAAGGCGCAGCGGGTTCACGAAGTAGTAACGGACACGGTAACGGTAGATTTCGCCCGGCTTAACCGTTTCGTCGTAGCACCAGCCGTACGCGGTGGTCTGCTGAACGTCGGGGGCGAGCAGGTTGATCGGGGCCTGCAACACGGGCGGGTAGTTGAGTGCTTCGAGCGTCGGCCCTTGCGGCTGGATCGGGGGGACCGGACCCATGCCGGGATCACCGGGCATGCCACCCGGTGGCGGAGCCATCGTGTCGGGCCGCTGCATCGCATAGATGACGTTGGACTCTTTGCTTGACGAGACGGACTTGCCCGTTGGTGCGACCGGATCGCCACCGGGCGAGTAGAAGTTCGGCATGTCACCGGGCATGCCGCCCGGCTCGCGACCTCGAGGTCCGCGCGGCTGGGGCTGTGCTCGTCCACGGGAGCGACGCTCTTCTTCCTTCTGCTTAGCGGCGGCGGCGCGGTAGTCGCGCAGTTGCTTGGCCTGCTCGGGACTGAGCAGCGACTCGTCGCCGCGGAAGGTAGCCGGATCGAAGTTGGCGACGCCGAGCACGGCTTCGCCGACAATCTTGTAGTTCGGATTGTCGCCGAAAAAGACGGGGTAGAACCCGGGCTGTACGATCGCTTGCTGATTGGCAGCCGCCCAGCGGGCGTAATCCATTTGTGCGTTCGGGTTGCCGTTCAGCGGGAAGGCGTTCAGCGGCTGGAACGACGCGGGCGGAACGACAGCCTCTTCGCCCCACGTGCCACCGGGAAGTTGGCGTTGGCGGACGAGTTCACAGCGGAGGAAGAAGCTGCGTGCGGTGCCGGGCGGAACGCCGCGGATCTGGAACTCGTTGGCGACTGTGCCCATCGGCAGCTTGAACGTGTAGCGGACCCAGAACAGGTCCTTCGTTCCAACTGGCAGCACACCCGGCTGCGCCGGTGGGGCCGGCGGAACGGGGACGCCGTTCACCATTTGCAGCGGCTTGGGGTCGACGTGCGACTTGCCCGTGGAGATCAGTTCCGTCAGCGCAGCTGGCAGTGACAGTGGCATCTGCACGCCACCTGGCGTTTGGCCGCCCGGATTGTCGTTGTTGACGATCGGCGCAGCTCCGGGCTTCATGAACTCGTCAAACTTGAAGCGCGGCATCGGGACGACCGCGATGCTCAGCGGCTTGTACGCGTCGGGCTTCGGGGTCTTCAGCTTATTCTCGAAGTCCCTCACGATGTTCAGCGCTGGCCCCTGGTACTGGGCGGGATTGCTGCGCCAGCCCTTAAGGTCGTCAACGGCCGCCACGACTTTCTGTTCAACGCCGCCGGGGCCGACGGCCTCGCCGCCGATCTCAACCTTCGACGGGTCGTTCAGCCAGTAGCTGTAGCCCATGTAGGCCATGAACAGCACGCCCGCGCCGAGCGCGAACCACTGCGCGTTGGCTTCCAGGAAGTCGAGCGTCTTCTGCTTGTCGAAGGACATCGCCATGAGTCACCTCTGCTCAGTCGGGCCGCGTACACGTTTCTCTAGGGGGCGGCCAAGTCGTCGGGGTCGTAAAGGCCTTGGTCAATGATGCAGTTCGCTTACGGAGCAACACCCGTCATGCCGGGGGCTCCGGGTGCGGCACCCGGCGCGGCGCCGGTCTGCCAGGCGGCGAATGCCCGCTTCGCGTCGGCAGGCATGTACGGGATGATCCATTCGCGAAGCAGGATCAAGTCGCCTTCGATCGTCAGTTCGTAGACCGGCTGATCGCCGTAGAGGAAGCCTTGTTGGGCGGCGACGCCGAGGTCGACGGCCGAATAGCTCACGGTGTTGATGGCCAGGAACCGGCCGCGTGTCAGGCCGGCCAACACTTGCGGCACCTTCCGGGCATCGACGCGAATGACGAGGGTGAACGGATACGGGTCGTAGAACGAGTTGTGCGGATGGCCCAGTGCGCTGAGCGTGTAGTTGCGATCGATCTTGGCGGTGGGATCGGGCGTGAGTTCCGCCGGGGCCGCACCCGCGTTGGGGTCGACGGCGGGCGCGCCGAAGCCGCCCGTGACCGGCGCTGCGCCGAGGATCGGCGGCGTCTTCAGACGCAGCGCGACCAGGTGCTTGATCGGCGACTCCGACACCTTCGTCGACTTCGCCTCGGCGTTCACGGACGCGATCGCGTCGGCGATCGACTCCTGCTGCCACAGCGAGAGCTGGGCATTGAAGGTGTCGAGCGTCGTGTCCGGCTTCGCGGTCGCCATCTTCTGATCGACTTCGAACGCGCCGGGTGTGACGTACATGAGCGACGCATCGGCTCGACGCGCCAGTTCCTGACGCGGGAACTTCTGACGCATTTCATTGATGCGCTGCTGAATCTCAGCTTCATTCGCGGCCGCGCCCGTGATGGCGTCGCGCCGGCGATCCTTGTTGATGATGATCTCCTGATCGCGGATCAGGGCATCAAGCTCTTCCTTGGTCGGCGGATTGGCCGAGTGAAGGATCTGGCCCTGAATCGAACGGGATTCCTGGGCCTTGGCTTCGTCGGGCGAGTTGGTCGGGTAGACGTTCAGGCGACGCAGGTAGAAGATTTGAAATTGCGACAGGTTGAAGCCGCTGCGCGACGTGATGTTCACGGGCGGCGTCGCGGTCGGGCGGACGTCGTTCAAGCCTTCCGGGTAGATCGGCCGGCGGGCGTTGAACTCCATCGCTTTGTGGACGACTTCGCGGCTCTGGTTGGTGAGCGTTTCGAGCGCCTTCATCGCCGCCGTGCGGGCTTCAGCGGTCGGATAGCCGCCGAGCGGTTCGGCCGTGGTCTGGGCCGGATCGACGATCGGCTTGGTGAGGTTCTGGCCGGTCTGCTTCACGCCGACGGCCGAATCATAGCTCGCTTTGCGGGTTTGGAGGTCGGTGTCGAGTTCGGCGAACCAGCCGGGCACGACGACGAAACTAAAAACGATCGCACCCAGCGCCACGACGAGCATCGTGAGCGGGATCCAGTGCTTCTTGGCGGTGGCGGTGATGTCGGCGACGTTCATGGCAACTCTGGTTGGACGGTCGAGGTCGAGGCCTTGGGTGTCTTCAGAACATCTGCGAGCAGTTGAAGGCGAACGTGAACGAAACGACGAAACGTCCGTCGATCAGGGTGCAGCGGGCGCGGCCGCGGGTGCGGCACTCGGGTCGGCCGGCGCGGGAGCCTTCCACTCCTCAGGGTCCAGATCGACGCGGAGGTAGACTTCGATCACGTGGTCATCCAGGATCGGTTCCTTAGTGATCGGATCGAGGAAAGCGTCGCGCATCTTTTCCTCTTCGGTGATCGTGATTCCCGCACCGCCGGCGGCATCGCCCGTTGCGCCAGGGAACATGCCGCCCTCTGCGGCAGGAGGTGCCATGTCGCCCTGCGGCGGGAATCCGCCACCGCCCGGGAAGGCGGCCGGGCCGCCCCCGGGAAAGCCGCCACCAGGGAAGCCGCCGGGTGTCGGAAAACCGCCCGCAGGTTGTGACGGGGCGAAAGCGGTATCACCCTTCAACGCCGCCTGATAGGCCGTATAGTCGGCCTTCATGCGTTCGACCAGGACGGTGTCCTTACGCACCTGGCCGAAGGGCAGCGCTTCGCACTGCTCCACCTTGTACTTCATCTTCGGACGATTGGCCGACGGACGAACCGACTCCATCGCCGCCTTGAGTTCTTCGTCGACGAAGCGGGTTTGATCGGGATTCATCAGACGCGGATCGAACGGCGTGACGATCTTCATGTAGATAAGGAACCCACGCTTGGCCGTGCCCGCGGCCGCAGCGGCGGCGGGGTCGACCGCAGGAGCGCCGAAGCCGCCCGTGGCGCCGGACTGCCCCGGCTGATCGCTCAGCAGTTCCTCGCGGAAGTCACGCAGGTTGTGATTCGTGAGCTTGGTCGTGAGGTCGTGATAGTACTTGCTCCGCATCACGCTGACCGGGAAGATCCGGCGCTGGGGTCGAGGCGTCTTCTCGATCGCGGAGGCATCCGGCTTCGCGAGGGCGGCGGCCAGTTCAGGCTGCGGCTTCGGAATGGCGTTGAGCAGGTCCTGCATCAGGTCGGGCCAGAGCGCCTGGCCGTCGGTGATACCGGCAACGGTCCCGAACTTCGCCCGCTCCGCAGTGCCCGCCGGGGCAACATCGCGGTTCCACGCTTCGACGTCCGCCTTGATACCGGCGAGTTCCGACTCGGCGGCACTGACCTCACCTGTGGCGCTGTTGTACTTCAGGCGGTCCAGCGTGACGCGCGCCACCGGACCCGCCAGCACGCCCGCGACCACGCACGCGGCGGCGGCGGCGAAGAACTTGTTCTTCTCCTTCCACATCTTCTCGCGGCGGATCGCGCTGGGCAGCAGCGAACTGCTGACCTTCGCGTCGCCGATCGCCTGGAGGGCCAAGCCGTATGCGCTGTAGAGCGAGAGGATGTTCTCAGTGAACTCGGCCGCCACCTTGCTGTCGTCGGGCAAGGCCGCGACCGGCGCGTTGGGCCGTTCCACTTCGAGTTGCAGGTTCTGGTTCAGGTACTTCGCCAGCGAGCTGAGCTGGAACGTGCCGCCCAGTGCGACGATCTTGCCGATCTTGTTCTCGCGATTGACCGAGCCGTAGAAGCCGATCGATCGCTGGATTTCGGCGACCAAGTCGGCAAAGACCGGCCGCATCGCCTGGAAGATCTGCTTCTGATACTTGCTGGTGGAGATATTGCGCTTCATATCCTCAGCCTTCTCCTGGCTGAGTTTGAAGGCTTTGGCGATCACTTCGGTGAAGTTGTTGCCGCCGATCGGGATCGAACGGAGCCAGATGCTCTCATTGCCGGCGATGATGAGGTCGGTGTTCTCGGCGCCGACGTCGATGATCATCGCGGTCGTGCCGTCGAGTCGGCCGTCATGCTGGACGGCGTTGTAGAGCGCCAGCGGATTCATCTGGACGACCTGCACGTTCAGGTCCACGTCGGTGAACTGCTTGACGTGGGCGTTCACCAGTTCTTTGCGCATGGCAAAGATGCCGACTTCCTTGTCGGGCGAGTCGGGCTGGCTGAACAGCTGGTACGACCATTCCACTTCGTCGAGCGGAAAGGGGATTTGCTGGAGGGCTTCGAATTTGACGATCGAAGGGAGCTGCTTGTCTTCGACGGGGGGCAGCTTGATGAAGCGGGCGAACGACTGTTGGCCCGACACGCCGACGGCGACAGTAGAGCCTCGGATGTTCTTTCGGCCGACGAAGGTGGCGAGGGCGTGCTTGATCAGGTCGTCGCGGTTGTCGCCGGACTGGCTGAGGATGGTCTCGTGCTCGATGAAGTCGAAGTCTTCGACCTTGATGCCGTCGCCGGTGCGGACGATCTTGACGGCCTTGAGAGCCCGGTTGCCGATATCGATACCCCAGGCGCTGCGAGGGCTGGCCATGTGGTGACTCCTGGTGACTGTCTAGGGCTGTGTGGTAGCCGCCATGCGGACGAAGTTTACGGTCTGACGAAGGTTCGCGCGGATCGACGCCAAACGAAACTGCGCGCGAGATCGTAAGGACCGACAGGACCGAGCGGCTAGGTGTATCCGCAATCGAGGGCCGCATCAACCTGAAGCGGGGTCTGACACAGCAATCTCGATCCCTGGCGAGCGACCCGATAACGTGGGATGGATGAACTCAGGCGCGCGGACAAGGGTTCTGGTGATACGTCGACGGTCTTGGGTCGGTTCGCGAAAACTGGAAAGGTGAACGGATGATCTGCGTAGTCCAACGGGTGTCGGCGGCCGAGGTGACCGTCGGCGGGAAGTCGATTGGCAAGATCGGCAAGGGCCTGGTCGTGCTGGCGGCGATTGTTAAGGAGGATACCGAAACCGACTTCACCTGGGTGGCGAACAAGCTGGCCAGCCTACGAATCTTTCCCACCGAGAAAGGGGCGTACGACGCCGATGTGAAAACCATCGGCGGCGGGCTGCTGCTTGTGAGCAATTTCACTGTCGCCGCACAGACCGCCAACGGCCGCCGGCCCGGCTTCAGCAACGCGATGCCGCCCGACCTCGCCCGGCCTGCGTTTGACCGCTTCGTCGACATCGTCCGAACCACCGGCGTGACTGTGCAGACCGGCGAGTTCGGGGCTGACATGCTGGTCCGGATCGAAAATGACGGCCCGGTGACGGTGATCGTGGATTCAAAGAACCGGTAGCGGTACCGTTTCGCCATGCGAACGGCCCTCGTTTCCCTGTTCGTACTCCTTGTTTCTGCGCCGGTCGTCCATGCGACCAAATTGCACTTGCTCGTCAGCGTCCCCAAAGAGACGCCCACGGGCGACACCATCTACATCGCCGGTTCGGTCGACGCTCTGGGGAACTGGAAGGCGGACGGCAAGGCGTTGACCAAGACCAGTGAAGACCTCTGGTCCGTCGAACTCGACCTGCCGGCCGGTACGAACCTGGAGTTCAAATTCAACCGCGGTACCTGGGAAACCGTCGAGAAAACCGCGAACGGCGATGAGCTACCGAATCGCCAACTCACTGTTGGCGAGAAGGATCAAACCGAACAGCTCCGCATCGCCAAGTGGGCCAGCGACATGCCGGTGGCGCACGTTGCGTCGACCGTTGTCGGTACGCTGAAGCTGCATGAGGGGTTCCAGTCGAAGGCGTTGGGAAATAGCCGAACGATCCGCGTCTGGCTTCCGCCGGGATACGGAAAGCAGGACCGAACGAAGCACTATCCCGTCCTCTACATGCACGATGGCCAGAACCTGTTCGACAAGGCGACGAGCTTCGCCGGCGAATGGCAACTCGACGAGACGGCCACCAAGCTCATCGAAGACAAAAAGATCGAGCCGATCATCATCGTCGGCATCGACAACACCGGCGTCACCCGCACCGACGAGTACACGCCCGTCAAGGCGACCCTCAATGGTTCCGACGCAGGTGGCAAGGCCGACGCCTACGCGAAATTCGTCATCGAGGAGGTCAAGCCGTTCATCGACTCGCACTACCAGACCAAGCCCGAGCCGCAGTTCACGGCGGTCGGCGGCAGCAGCTTGGGCGGACTGGTGTCGCTGGAGCTGGGTCGGCTTCATCCGGAGGTGTTCGGCAAGGTGGCGGCGGTCAGCCCGAGCCTCTGGTGGGGCGGCGAGTGGATGCTGAAGCAAGACATGATCGGCTTGGCGAAGTCGCGTGTCTGGATCGACATGGGCACGGCCGAGGGTTCAGAGGCGTCCGAGTCGCAGGCCAATTTGGCGCAGGCGCGGGGACTGGCGGAGAAGCTGAAAGAACTCAAGATAGACGTGAAGTTCGTCGAAGCGCCCGACGCGCATCACAACGAACAAGCCTGGTCCGCACGGGCGGGGCAGGTGCTAGCGTTTCTGTTTCCTGCGCCGTAAGAGAAGCGTCGATGGTGGATAGTGGATGGTCGATGGCCAGCCCTGCACCATCAGCCCTCCACCCTCTACGTTTTCGATCATCATGCCCAATCCCACGTCTCTCGCCGCCTGGTCCGCCCTGAAGTCTCATTACGCGCAAGTCGAGCCAAAGCACCTGCGCGAGCTGTTCGCGGCCGACCCGGATCGCTTTAAGCGGTTCAGCCGCGAGTTCGGGTCGATCTTCCTCGACTTCTCGAAGAATCGCATCACCGACGAAACCTTCAAGCTGCTGATCCAACTCGCCCGCGAGGCGGGCGTCGAGATGCTGCGCGACCGCATGTTCGCCGGCGAGAAGATCAACGTGACCGAAGACCGGGCCGTGCTGCACGTCGCCCTGCGCAACCGCTCGAATCGGCCGATCAAGGTCGACGGCAAGGACGTCATGCCCGATGTGAACGCCGTCCTCGCGCAGATGAAGGCGTTCGTCGAGAAAGTCCGCAGCGGCGCGCACAAGGGTTACACGGGTGGCATCATTACCGACGTCGTCAACATCGGCATCGGCGGCTCCGACCTCGGGCCTGTCATGGTCACCGAGGCGCTCAAGCACTTCGCCGACGATGCCAAGCTCCGCGTCCACTTCGTCAGCAACGTCGACGGCACGCACATTGCCGAGACGTTGAAGAACCTCGATGCCGACAGCACGCTGTTCGTGATCGCGAGCAAGACCTTCACGACGCAGGAAACCATGACCAACGCCGCCAGCGCGCGGGACTGGTTCCTGAAGCACGCGAAGGACCCGAAGCACGTTGCCAAGCACTTCGTCGCGGTCAGCACGAACGCGGCCGAGGTGAGCAAGTTCGGCATCGACACCGCTAACATGTTCGGCTTCTGGGACTGGGTCGGCGGTCGGTACTCGCTGTGGTCCGCCATCGGTCTGCCCATCGCGCTCTACCTCGGCTTCGATCAGTTCGAAGCTCTGCTCGACGGTGCGCACGCGATGGACGAGCACTTCCGCACGACCAGGCTCGAAGACAACCTGCCCGTCATCCTGGCGGTGCTCGGCGTGTGGTACAACAACTTCTTCGGCGCCGAAACCGACGCCATCCTGCCCTACGACCAATACCTGCACCGCTTCTCGGCCTACTTCCAGCAGGGCGACATGGAATCGAATGGCAAAGGCGTCGACCGCGAAGGCAAGCCGATCGGCTACCAGACCGGTCCGATCCTCTGGGGCGAACCCGGCACGAATGGTCAGCACGCCTTCTACCAGCTCATCCACCAGGGCACCAAGCTCATCCCGTGCGACTTCATCGCACCCATCAAGAGTCTTAACCCGATCGGCGAGCACCACCCGATCCTGCTCAGCAACTTCTTCGCGCAAACCGAAGCGCTCGCGTTCGGGAAGACGAGCGACGAAGTTCGCAAGGAGAACCCACGCGCTGCCGACGCGCTCGTCAACGCGAAGACCTTCACCGGCAACCGGCCGACGAACAGTATCCTCGTCGACACGCTCGATGCGCGGGCACTCGGTTCGCTCATTGCGCTGTACGAGCACAAGATCTTTGTCCAAGGTGCGATCTGGAATATCAACAGCTTCGACCAGTGGGGCGTCGAGCTTGGCAAGCAGCTTGCCAAGAAGATTCTCCCCGAGTTGAGCGCAAGCGGTTCAGTGACATCGCACGACAGCTCCACGAACGGTCTGATCAACCGTTACAAGCAGCGCCGCTGAGTTGACACCAGCTGCGATCCGCAGTCCCTTGAACATTCGCTCCGACGCCTGCTCATGTCGTCGTGCGGAAGTTCACCGATAGGGGCGACGCGTCGCAGATGCCTACATTTGCTCCAGTCATTCAACGAAGGAGCGAGCATGTGGCATCTTGATGATTACCTCGATCACTATCGCGGCTACCTCGATCAGGCGAAGGAATACCTGAGCAGTGCCAAGAACTACCTTGGCAATACCGCTCAAGACTACGCCGGGAGTGCCCGCGAGTACGCCAAGTCGGCACGGGATTACGTGCCCAGCTTCCGCCGCGAGTCGGCCCATCCGCACCTTGCGGCCAGCAAGCACGCGGGCGAAGGATTGCTGCTCGGCGTGATCGTCGGGGCGGCGGCGATGTACCTGCTCGATCCGAAGGAAGGCGCGAACCGTCGAAAGATGATTCGCGAGAAACTCGTCGGCGGCTACAACAAGGCGGCCGAGGGTGCGTCGGACGTCTACAATCGCGCCGCCAAGAGCGCCACGGATGCGTACGACAGTGCCGCCGGCGCGACAAAGAATCAGTTGCACCGGGCTCAGGGCATCGCCTCGAATATGAAGGCGAAGCTGACCGGCGCGTCCGGCGACGACTCGTCGATTGAAGAGCGCGTACGCACAGCATTGGGCCGCGCGATCGGCGACGCCAAAGGCATCAACGTGTCGGTCGACGGCGGAATGGTCCGATTGTCTGGCCGGGCTGAAGCCAGCGACGTTGATTCGATCGTGAAAGCCGTCACCGCAGTGGCGGGCGTGAAGGGCGTCGAAAAGAACTTCGACAACGCCGGAGGCGGCCGGGCGCTGTCGCTCTGAATCACTCCTTCCAACTCCATCACTTAACCACGACCGCCTTCTTCGACAGCGACGAGCTGGTGAGTTGGCGGTCGTACCACATACATGTTGTGGTGCCCGTGGTTGTGATCGATTTGAACAGGCCTCGCCCTTTCATGTACTGATACCCCGACGCGCCTGTAAAGGTGAAGTCGGAGCCCGGCGCATAGAAGTCGGCGTTGAGAATCGCCGTCGGCCGGTCGATCTTGATCGTGTTGGGTGCGGTCGTGGTCGAGATGATTTTCAGGTTCGCCGGCAGGCTGCCGCATGAACGAAGTGCGGACGTGGTGAAGTTCAGGTTGCCCGTCAGCACGATCGTGGCTGGGCCGGTGAAGGTGATGTCGGCGTTCGTCAGGTTCAGGTTTTTGACTACGTACGTACCGCCGGCCAGTGTCATCGAGCCGCTGACGTTGAGGTCCGTCGTCGCCGAATAGACCGGAACAACGCCTGACAGATTCGCGACCTGTGCGCCGGTCGGATACGTGAGTGGTGTGCCCGACTGTGTTGCGGCGCCGTTCCACGTGGGGCTTCCCGTGACCGAGTAGCTTGTGCCGTACTTCAGATCGGCCTGAAGGTTGATCGGACCGCTGATGTTGATTGCACCGTTCGATTTCACCGTCGTCGTGCCCCACGGTGCGGAAGCGTTGGCCGAGTCGTAGCTGACGATATCGCAGCCGCCGGTTGGCGCGGTGATGCTGACCGAGTTTAGCCCGACCCATTCGTAATCCGCTTGGTTCACGAGTGCGACCGTGGTCGTGACCGAGAAGTCAGGCGAAGTTAGGCCGATCGTCTCTGCGATCGTGTTCCGTAACGAACCGGCCGCGTTGACCGTGCGCCGGAGCGTGACCCGCACGGCATTGCGCGGCGTACCGTTGGCTGTGAAGGTGCCGTTGTTGTAGTAGCCGGGCACGACCGCGGAGCTTGCGAGCGTGATCGCGGTGTTGTCGCACTTGTTCTCCGCCGCCGCGGCAGATGCCTTGACGACGTAGGTGCTGTCGGCCAGTCCGTTCGCCGCGTTCATCGCCGCCGCATCACAGGCGGCCTGAAGTTCTGCCTTCGCGATGCGCGCTCGGAACAGATCGACGCCGAGCGCGCTGAAGAGAATCAGCGTGCCGAGACACGCCGTCGCGTAAACCAGCGTGACGCCCCGTCGCCGTCCGATACCTTGACAGCGACGGACTCGGGAATGACTCGTTCGGCGCATGCGCGTTCGCTCCGATGTACTGCGTCGGATGCGCAGCCGACCCGAACCAGCGCCGATCCCCCGAAAAAGCAAGGTCCGCAGATTCCCGACACCATTCACGCAAGCGATTCGACAAAGTTCGCGTCCACGTCGCGACACGGCTGGGTGCATGACACAATGTGGCGGGCGCATCGTTCGATAACAATCACAGCAGAACGCGCGACCGGAAGCGTGGCCGGCCGCGCGTGCTAGTGACAATGCGGTACAGGGTGCCGCAGTCCCGTGTCGCGTTCGCGTCGCCGCCCGTCGCCGTCGTCACGAACAATTCGTTATCCCCCGGCCCGCCGAAGATCGCGCAGCTCACCTTCGGGACGGGGAACGCGATTTTGCTCGTCTTCTTTCCGCTCGGATCGATGACGCAAATGCGGCTGCCGCCCCAGCGGGTGCTCCACAGGTTGCCGTGCTCGTCCATTGCGGTGCCGTCCGGGCCGCCTTCGCCTTTGGCGTTGTAGAACTCGCGACGGTTCGTGAGCGCGCCAGTCGTCCGGTCGTAGTCGAACGCGTAGATGAAGCCGCCCGATGTGTCGGTCCAGTAGAAGGTTTTTTCATCGGGCGAGAACGCCATACCGTTCGAGCAGGCCGTGCCAGCGAAGAGCTTCTGGATTCGGCCATCCGTCTCGACGCGGTACAGGCCGCCGACCTTCTTCCAACCCTTGCCGATCGTCCCTGCAAACACGCGGCCGAGCGGGTCGGCGTGCACATCATTAAAGCGATCCATCGTGTCGTCGTTCACTTCGAACAGCACGCGCGTCTGCCGCGTGCGAATGTCGAACGAAGCGACATCGCGCACCCGGAAGAGCAGCAGGGTGCCGTCGGCTTGGAGCGTGAAGCCGCCGACTGGCTCGCCACGGTAGACGACATCGCTCGTTTTGTTCGACGGGTCATATCGATACAGCAGACCGGCCGGGATGTCGGTCCAGTAGACGCAGCCGTCGTCGGGATGCCACATCGGATTTTCGCCAGTGTGACAGTGATGATTGCAGAGCGGTTCGATCGTCATGGTGCGGTCGTCGGAGTTGTCGTTGGAGGAGTGCCGTCGAGCAGCGCACGCAAGCGCGGCTCGAGCAGATCTGTCAGAATGCGCTGGCCGACTTGGTTCGGGTGGATGAAATCGCGCCACGGGTCTTTGCCCGCCTCGCGCGACGCAAACAGAGCGGGACCGTCGCTGACCACGGTGGCGCCGAGTGATTCGGCCACTCGACGCAGTGCCTCGTGCCCTGATTTTTCATGGCCCACGGGTTCGTCGTTCTCGGAATGAAGCACGACGATCGTTCGTTGTGGACCGGCCAGTTGAATCAAATCCCGCAGTGCGTCCAGGCAGACAGGCATCGGCGGCGCATCGTCTGACTCCGCGGGCGGCCGATCGGGGTTGGCGTTGCTCGGACCCGACGACGTGCTCGGCGGCTGTGCGGGTTGGAAGCGTGCCATCGCGCGATCCCAGGCCTCGACAATCGCGAAGTGATAGCTCGGCTGCGGTGCATCCGCCTTCGGTAATGGCCCCATTACGTCGCTGGCGTCATGGCTGGAGACGACGATCACCACCGCGTCGGCGTCGAAGGTGCCGAACTTCTTCACGTACGCCAGCATGTTTTCCGGCCCCCAACTGCCGGCCGACGCGTTGCCGACGAATACCGGCTTCTTCAGCGCATCGCTCAAACGAACCTGAAGAATCGTCGACGCCAGTTGCACTTGATCGGTCGCGTTGCCGCCGTTGATGATGCTGTCGCCAAGCATCAGCACGCGCCGTTCATCGGGCCGCTGTTTGTGCTCGGAGATTTCCGGGCTGCGCATCGACCAGCGGTTGTAGACCTGCTCGTTGCCGAGTCGCCACAGGTGCTGGTTGGGCGCTGGGCGATATTCCATCTGGGCGTCGTCCATCATTACGACCGGCGTGCCGAGGCCGTAGCGGTCGCGCAGGAAGACCTCGGTTCCGACAATGCCCAGCCCCAACACACAGACGAGCCCGAACGCGATGCGCTTGCGGCGCGACGGCCTTTTCTGCGGTGGAGCGACGGGAGCGGCTTGCGACATTGGGTGTTCCTCAGGCCCCACAGGGTCTTCGCGCGTCAGGCCGACGCGCGACGCTGATCGTCGACGACCGATCGAATGATCGATGCCAGATCGTGCTTCGGGGCGAAGCCGATGGCAGCCCGGATGCGATTGAGCGACGGCACGCGCCGGGGCAGGTCGTCAAACGGCTGGCCATATGCTGCCTCGTAGCTGATGTGCTCGATGACGCTCCTGCTGCCCGTCAGGCCGATTACGCGGTCGGCTAAGTCGTTCATGCTCACTTCGTCGGTGCCGCCCAAGTTGAACACTTGTCCGAAACTGCTCGGCGTGGTCATGAGCTTTTGAAGCGCACCGACGACATCGCTCACGTGGCAGAAGCAACGCGTCTGTTTGCCGTCGCCGTAGACGGTGAGCGGCTTGCCCGCGAGCGCGGCCGACACGAACCGCGGCAGCACCATGCCGTACATGCCGACTTGTCTTGGCCCGACCGTGTTGAACAGCCGCACGATCGCCACGGGCAGGCCAAACTGTTTGTGGTAGGCCAACCCGAGAAATTCGTCGATGCCCTTCGCGTACGCGTAGCACCAGCGGGCGTGCTTGGTCGGCCCCATGACGATGTCATCGTCTTCGTTGAAGGGCACGCGCATGCCCTTGCCGTAGACCTCGGATGAACTCGTGATCAGCACAGGCCGACCGAAACGGTGAGCGGCATCGAGCACGACTTCGGTGCCGCGGATGATTGTTTGAATCGTGCGCACGGGCTGATCGACGATGAGTTGCACACCGACCGCGCTCGCGAGGTGATAGACGACGTCGCTGCGGCCAACGAGCTGATTGACGGTGGCCGTGCTCTCGACCGTATCGGTGACGAGTTCAAATCCGTCGCGGCCGACCAAGTGAGCGATGTTCTCGTGCCGGCCTGTGGAGAAGTCGTCGAGCACGCAGACGCGCTCGCCCGCGTCGAGGAAACGCTCAGCCAGATGCGACCCGATGAACCCGGCGCCGCCGGTGATGAGGATGCGTTGAGCCATACCGATGACACGATCAGACACGAGAAGGGGGGCGATGTCGAGACGGCTCACGCGTGCGCGGACGGAGCATCACACAAACGTCGACATCGTTCGGCTGGGCCGGTCGATACGGCGCAGAGCACGCCTTTCGACATTCGAAAAAGTGGAACATTCCGGGACATTCGGGCCACTCCGTTCGGCCTTAGCTTGCCCGCGATTGGTGGGCGTGCGAGCGTCTGTGCGGGATGGTTCGGGCAGGGGCGTTTGATTGATGGACAGGCGCTACACCCAGCCTTTCGCGAGCAGGCAGACGGCTCGCCACCGACAAGGAGTACGGCATTGCGACGACCGCCCGCGAACGGGGCATTCCTGAAGGCACGCTGTCCGCGGGCTGCGCCGGCATCAAACACTCGAGATGGAAAAGGAGATCAAAAAGGCGAAGGCCGCGTTTCTTCGCCGTCGAGTGCATCGCGACGCATTCCGCCGCGGAAGATTCATTCGTCTACGGGTCCAACAGACAGCATTCTGGACAGAATAAAGGACAAAACCGCCGGAAGCCGGCGGTTTTGAAGCGGAGAGGGGGGGATTCGAACCCCCGATACGGTTACCCGTATACAGCATTTCCAGTGCTGCTCCTTCAGCCACTCGGACACCTCTCCGGGGCCGCTCAATCGAAATGTTCGGGTGACGAACCATTCGGTCAGGCGGCTGATGTCCCGCGGTCGGCCGGGTGGGGCCTTGCGACGGGTCAAACATCATGGGTCAGGTCGATCGATCGGTCAAGATGACGACACGCCCCGCGCGGATTTGCCCGCTTTCCACGCGAACGCATCATTCATACGCCAGCACCGAGTGCACCGGCACGCCGGGCAGTTGTGCGCGACCGTTCAGGCCGAGCAGTTCGATCAGCACGGCCACGCCCACGATCTCGCCGCCGAGGTGCCGGACGAGTTCGACGCACGCCTTCATCGTGCCGCCGGTCGCGAGCACGTCGTCGCAGATCACCACGCGCTGGCCCGGCTTGATCGCGTCGGCGTGCATCTCGAGCGTTCCGCTGCCGTACTCTAGTGCGTACTGCCGGCTCACCTTGTCGAACGGCAGTTTGCCCGGCTTGCGGACGACCTGGAAGCCCGCGCTGATCGAGCACGCGACGGCCGTCCCGAAGATGAAGCCGCGACTCTCCGCGCCAACCACCAGGTCGACGCCCTTTCCGCGGAACGGATTCGCCAGCAACTCGATCGACAGCGCAAGCGCCTGCGGGTCGGCCATCAATGGCGTGATGTCCCGGAAGAGCACGCCCTTCTGGGGGAAATCGGGGATGTTGCGGATGGTCGACTTGAGGTGGCCGATGGGGTCTGTCATGAGTGTCACTCGAACCGATGGAGTTGCCAGATGTCAGCGTCGACATGATCCGCATTTCGTGGCGAAGTGCCAACCGATCAGGTGGTGCTGAGCACCACCTCGGTTCGAACATTTCGGGCCAATAGACGACGCGCAACACTCGACGATGCCCACAAACGCCGGTGTTTACTAGGTGATGAAGGACGATTGCCCATCGTAGCGGGGTGGCCCCAATTGGTTGAGGAATTGATTGAAGTCTGGCGCATCGCTTCCCATCCCCGTCTGCATCAGCATCGAGAGAAGCAGGTGGCTCGCGGTGTCGACGTCAAGACCAAGCTTAGGACGTCAAACAATCATGGTCAGACTTCAGTTACGGCGGCCTCAGATCGCCTGGGCATCTGCGTTCCTCGGCCTCTACCCGCAAAATCGAAGCGGTAAAGTCATCGGCACGAATCTCCGTCTTCATCAAGCACTCGCAAACGCCAAGTCCCTCGCCGAGCCTCGTCAGAGAATCGTCGCGTTTCTCGACGGCAAGGATGACAGGCGTCAGGTGTGAATTGGTCGCGAGTGCCCGCAGCCAAAGCGATTCGAGGATTTCAACGGCCTCAAGGGAGGCTTCCCGAACTCCCAGCACGAATACATCGGGTGGATTCGTACTGATGAGTTGCATGGCCACCCTGGGGCTCCAGGCCCGAGTGACTCGATGTCCCACGCGTTCCGCCGTAGCCAAGAGGAGATCGCCCAAAAGGCTATCATCCGCGAATAGAACTTTGGCCATGAGGATCACTCCTTTCCGGGTTATTGAAACGATCGGATATGCGTTGGATGACGGAATATCAGGGAAACAAGCACCCTGCGGTCCGATAACAATTGTCGCTTTCGTCGACCGTCGCCATCACGAATACGCGCGACAGGTCTGAAAGCGTCATGATGGTCGTGCCCCCGTTGAAGCCGCTCACGCCCGAAGCCACGATTGTGCCTTTCTGAACTTCGAGCGAAGCCACGACCGCATCAAGCGGCGCGGTCACGGTCGTGTAGCCGAGCTGCTGCCTCTGAGTGTCGAACGTGATCTGGTCGGACTTCAGCTGCGCCTCGGCCATTTGGACGGCCCGCTGCTTGAGATCGTCGATGTCGATCCTGGCATGTGGCGCAGGTCATTCCGCGGACCGTGTCGTCGCAGACGTTTGCAGGGCCGCCATCGCCTTGGCGAAGCGAACGCCCATCTCGCGTTGAGCATCGGCGCTGAAATGCAGCTTGTCGCCCTTGTCGAGAAGACCTGCCGAGTCCGCGTAGCCGACGTTCTGAAGCTTCGATGAGATGCTACGGATGGCATCACGAACGATGTCCGCGAACGGTTGCTTCTCTTTGGTAAGGAACTCGCCGATCTGCCCGATGACGATCGGCAGCCTCGCGTCGCCAAGATCCTGCCGGAGGTCTATCAGCATCGTGGTAAGCCGACGTTCGTAAGTCGTAGCGTTCTTCTCCGATGTTGCGTCCGACTCGCCTTGATGCCAGAGCACGCCCTTGAGCGTGCCAGATTCCGACGCCATTTTCGCGCGGCGCACGGCTGCTTCGTACAATTCGGCGCCTTTCATCCAGCGGTTGAGCGAAGTGCCGCCAACCGCGCAGGGCACCAGGCCGATCGTGACGCTCGGATCGGCTTCCAGCATGTGCTGCGCGAACGGAATGCCCGGCCCGATGCCGGTGCCGCGCACGTGCATCGGCTCGCGCGCGACAACCCATTGGCCGTTGCCATTGAGCGCAAGAATGCGCGGGGTGTCGACCTGCTGATCGACGCCCTTCGTATCACGGCCCACCATGTTCGATTGGCCCATCAGCACGTAGACGTGAAACTTCGCTCGCTCGGGCGCCGTGACGACGGTCGCGGTGTGGTTCGTGGCCGGCGTGGTCGTCTCATCTGCGGCTACCAACATCGGGGCTGCAATCGTGGCCGCAAGGCAGTGAGCCATTGCAGGTGTCGTCGACGACTGAGTGGTACGCTCATCTCCGTCCTCTCTCGGGCGTGGCAAGCGTCTTCGCGGGGCTCACGCCGCCGCGTTCAGACCGTCACCTCGCGCAGTGCGCTGCGAACATACTCGTTCGTGCGAGCTTCGTCCTCCAGTGTGCTGGGCCCGCCGTGTCCGGGCAGCAGGGTGGTCGTGCCGGGTAGTTTCATCAGCTTGCGGACGCTGCGGAGCAGCTCGTTATGATCTGCATCGGGCAAATCGGTCCGGCCGACCGCGCCGCCGATGATGAGATCGCCGCCGATGACGACGTTCTGCTCGGGCAGGTAGTAGCTGACGTGTCCCGGCGAGTGACCCGGGGTGAAAATCACTTTCACCTTGATCGATCCGATCGACAATTCTTGCCCGTCTTCAACGTAGGTGTCCGCTTTGCCGGGCGGGATTTTGAACGGCAATTCGAACATCGCGCTGCCGGGCCGAAGAAGCTTGGGTTCATCGAGCTTGTGGATGAGCACCTGCGCGTTCGGAAAGCGTTCGCGCACCAACGCGTGGTCGGCCAGATGGTCGAAGTGGCCGTGCGTCAACCAGAGGCCGATGAGGTTCAGCTTTTCCTTCGCGATGTGATCGAGGATGGGCTCTACGGTGTGATCGGGCGCATCGAACAGCACGCACTGGCCGGTCGTGTCATCGACGACAAGGTAGCAGTTCGTGTAGGCGAGCCCGCCGGTGTTGGCGACGATCTTCATGATTGACAGTCTAGGCTTACTCCAGCGTGAACCACTGAACTTCCACGCGGCGGTTTTTCTCGGCTTCAGTGCCGATGGGTTCTTCCCAACCTCGGCCGACAGTCTGGATGCGGTCGCCGTCGACATTGAACTCGTTGACCAGCGCCTTCTTCACGGCGGCCGCACGGTCTTTGCTCAGCTGCATCGCCTTCAGCGCCATGTCGCGCACCAACTGCTCGCCACCTGCCTTGCGGAAGCTGTCGATGTAAGTGTTGTCGACGTGCCCGCGCAGAAGGATCGTCGAACCGGGACTGATCTGTAATGTCTTGGCGATCTGTTTGAGCAGGTCGGCGTTCTCGCTGTTCTTCGTGTCGAACTTGGCACTGTTGGGATCGAACAGGAAGCGGACCGTCTTCGAGAGAATCGGATCCTGCTCGACCAGTCCCGGCTCTTTCGAACGGATCGGTTCGAGCGACGCCTTCTGATTTGCGAACGCGCCGGCCGTTTGCAGATCGCGCAACGCCTTGGTCTTCACGAAACTGTCCGGATCGAGGTTCGGATCGGCCATCGCGCCGTAGGCGAGTGCCGCCGACGAGGCGATGTAGCCAAAACTGCCGGCCGAATCGATTGTGCCGTCGAAGAACGCCACGTTTTCCGGACCGTTGGCCAAGTGCACCTTCGCAAGTTCGGCTTTCGTCTTGTCGGCGTCCCAGTTGAAGGCTTTGCCGACCGTCGCAAAGTGCGTGGCCGGATCGGCTCGAAGCATCGTGTTGCCAGCGATCAGTCCTTCGACCAGACCGGCCACCATCTCGGGATGCGCCTTCGCGAAGCCGCGATTGACGATCAGCACGTCGGCCACCAGCAGCAGGTTGCGGTTCGTCAGGAGCACGTGCGCCTTGCCGTCGCTCCCATTCGCGACTTCATCGGTTTTCGGCGCCCAGGTCACGCATCCGGCCAATCGATTGCGGCCCGCCTGCACGTCGCGCAAGAACAGGTCGCCAGCGGCAAAACCGTCGGCGCAGTAGACGAGATTCAGCTTGGCCGGGTCGGGGGCGGCCGACAAGTCGTCGAGCAGATTCACCTCCAGACCCGCCTCGCGCGCCAGATAGCGAATGAGGAAGTCGGCCTCGGTGAACTGCGACGCCGCCAGCGTCTTGCCGGCGAGATCGTTGATGCGCTTAATGTCGCTGCAGACGACGATGCCGTCCGCGCCGCGTGAGAAGCCGATCAGGGCCGGCACGTCGACGGCAAACTGCTTGCCGTACACCGCGAGCACATCGGCTGTCGTCGCGGAAGCCGCCATCTCGCCAGCGTTCAGCTTCGACCAGCTCTCTTCCTCGCTCAGCCTGATCTGAAGCTTGAAGCCGTGCTTCTTCGTGAAGATCGAGTTCGGATTCGGATCGAGCCCGCCGTTGGCGACGATCAGACCCGCATAGCCGGCGTACTCGCTCAATTCGACGACGACCGTGTTGTCCTTCGGCTCGAAGGCGGCAGGGGCCTTCAGTTTCGGGACGGCATGCAGCGTTTCAACAAGCTCGCGATCATCAATCGCGCCGACCTGTTGCGCAGCGCTCGTTGGCACGAGCGTGAAAACCACCGCGAGGAACATCATGAGCGAGAGGAGTGGTTTCATGGGCATCTCCCAGGGTGATTCAAGGCGTCGCCTGCACGGCCGCGCCGACATCGAAGGCCGGCGTCGGCGGGGCGGGCTTGTCGAGGATCGGTTGAACTGCGTCGCGTATTTTCACGAAGGCCGCGCTCGCGTCGGCGAGGCGAGCACCGGCCGTCACGAGCGTTTCTTTTGCGTCAGCGGCAATCGCGTCGAGGCCCTGTAATTGCCTCGCGGCCGTCGTGCTGCTCGCGTCGAGCGCGGCCAGGTCGGCCGCGCTCGACGCGAGCGTGGCTTGGCGATCGTTCACAAACTTCGCCGCCGCCTCCAGCACACGGCCTGCGTCACCGGCCGTGTACGTGCGACCGGCCATTTTGAACTGATCGCGACCCTGATCGGCAGCGGCTTCGGCCGCGCGGGCGAGACGTTTGCGGAAGTCGCCGACGTCGGTCGCCTGTGCGGCAAGCGTTTCGCGCGCCGTCGTGAGGACGGACTTCCGTAATTCAATCGCCTCGTGCAGCTTCTGCCATTCGACTCGTCGCGACTCGACGGCTTGCAGCAAGTTGGCTCGAGCGGCGTCGCGCTCCACGGCTGCCGGGTCCGGCTTCGACGGTCTGGTCAGCAGCGGCAGGGCGATGCCAGCGACGAGCGCGAGCACCGCGACAACCCCAGCGGCGATCAAAGCAATCCGTTGTTTCCACCACGGCATCGATACGACAGGCGCAGGAACGGCGCCGGTCGATGCGCGACCGCTTCCGCCCAGACGGGCCTTCACCTTTGCCGCCAGTGCGGCGAGTTGCTCGCGTTCTTCGGGGGTGATTTCGCCGTCCGCGCGGGCATCGCGAATCGCTCGACGCAGCACCTCCTCCGGCGCTTCGCCGTTGAAGGGATCGGGGTCCGTCGCGTCCTCGCTCGATGCAGACGTCGAAACCGCCACCGGCGCGGTCACGCCGCGTTTCACATTCAGCGCTTTCGCCCACGAGTCGACGCTCCAGCGCGCCAGCACGTCACCCGTGCCGAACTCTTTCGAGAGTTGCTTGGCCAGCCGGTCGAGTTCGCCTTCCGACACCGTGGTGCGCCCGCCCAACACCTTCGGAACGCCGGCCATCGCAGCGCTGACCAGCAGGAGCACCTCTTGCGTCTGGCTCGGACCGCACGCGTCGGTCAGCAGGGCGTCGAGTCGGCGCTCGTCATCCGCAAGTGCAGGCCCATGCTCGGAGACGAGCGCGATCAGGTTGTCACGGGCATCGGCGATGTGCGAATCCTCCCAGCGATCCAGCCGCGGATCGACGCAGATGATATGCAACGATCGTATCGGCGACGCAATCGCCCGTCGACAAATCGCCTTCGCGGATCGACGAATTCCGACTTGTTCGGTCATTTGCGCATTGAAAAAGCAGGGCGGGCCAACTACTGCTGAAGGCCGCGCGATGTCTGCGACCGACCGCCCCATCATCACTCGCATCGGACTGGCGTCGCCGCTGGCGCTCGGCGCTGACGCCACGTGGCGTGCGATCCTCGCGGGCGGCGTCACGCGCGATCTTGGGCGCGTGCCGGTCGGGCCCGACACGTCCCGCTCCCGCGTTGAGCAACTGGCGTTCCTTGCCCTCGATGAAGCACATCCTGAGCCGATCGAGCAGGGCACCGCCCTTGTCGTCGGAACAAGCAAAGGAAATGTGGAAGCGTGGATGGAAGGAACATCCGCCCACCCGATCGGCCTGCATGACCTGGCCAACGCGATCGCGCGCGAGCGGCGCATCGACGGGCCGCGTTTCACGCTGAGTGCCGCGTGCGCATCGGGTCTGCATGCGATCGGCCGCGCGGTGATGATGCTCGAACGCGGCGAGGCGCGGCGTGCGATCGTCATCGGCGCCGAATCCAGCCTTGGTGTGATGTTCACAAGCACGTTTCGCCGGCTCGGGGCGCTCGCCAGACCCGGCGAAGCAGCCCGTCCATTCGACGAAACGCGAGACGGCTTCGTCATGAGTGAGGCGGCCGCGTGCGCCGTGATCGAGATGCGATCGCCCTACTCGGGCGGGATTGCTATCGGACGTAGGGGGCTCGCAGGGGACGCGTATCATCTGACCGGGATGGATCCGGAGGCGAAGTCGCTTCGGAGGTTGCTGTCCGATGTCGCGGGAGATCGGCCATTCGATCTGGCTCATGCCCATGCGACGGGCACCGCCAGCGACGCGATCGAACTTGCAGCCATCGAGCAGACGATCACGGGCACGCCTACGGTCTACTCACATAAGGCCGCACTTGGGCACAGCCTCGGCGCGGCTGGCGTTGCGTCAGTTGTCCTGAGCGTCCTAATGCACCGGCACGGCATCGTGCCGGGCAACGTCGAGACGGGCCGGCCGATCAGGTCAACTCTGGCGATCTCGCAACGCCCGGTGCAGCGGACGATTTCCCGTAGCGTCTGCATCGCCTCGGGGTTCGGCGGCTCGATCGGCGTGGTTGAACTGGAGACGGTCCAATGAGCGATCCGGCGAACGACTCAAAACCCCAGGACGCGGCGCGGGAAAGCGCGACGAAACTGGCCATCGGCACCGGCCACCTGCGCCGACACATCTTTTTGTGCACCGGCAAGCCGACGCCATCGGCCGATGCGCTGGCCGCCAATCCAAACGCCGGCGGTTGCTGCGGCTGCGACGCCGGCCTGGCATCGTGGAACCATTTGAAGAAACGCTTAGCCGATTTGGGTCTCGCGAACCCGAAGGGCGAGGTGGCACGCACCAAGGCGGACTGCCTGCGCGTATGTGCCGAGGGGCCTATCGGCGTAGTCTATCCGGACGGCATCTGGTACCGGTCGCTGACGCCCGCAAACCTTGATCGCGTGGTCGAACAACACCTGCGCGACAGCCGAGTAGTAGAGGATCTGGTGATTGCGATCGATCCCCTTAGAGCATGAAATCACTCAGAAATGCCGAGCTAAACGCCCTATCTAGGCCCGCGATCGTCAACTTTACATAAGCTATCTTATGAGACGTTGAGAAGGGCGGCCAAAGGGTGGGGCGCCCTTGGGCCAAGTCTCGATCTGGCATCGACGCTGTCAGTTTTGTATTGCCGTTTGCTTCCTGGCTGACGCCTCAAAGTCCGACTCGTATCTCAGTTTCGATACTTCGCGTGGCAGTCTGTGCAGGACTGGGCGACACGTTTTATCTGGCTTGACAGTTCGGCATTTGGCGCGGCAGCGACGATCCCTGCCTCAAGTGCGGCTGCGTTCGCTGCTTCGACGTTCATCCAGTCGACCATCTCTTTCGGATGGCCAGCGAGCTCTGGATCGGCCGCGAGCACGCGGTAGCTGTCTGCCAGCTTGCCAGCCTCGGCCGCGGGTACCAGATCGGGATGATCCGTCGGCGTCTTCCAGCCGGCCTTCTCGATCGCCTTCAGCCGGTCGAAGGTTTCATCAATCTGCACCATCGCCTGGACGACACCGGACGTCTTCGCGTGCTCGGGGAAAGTCGTGTTGACGCTCTTCAGGTCCGACGAACCGACCCGTTCGGCGTCGGTTGCACACTTGAACAGACCGGGATACGCCGGTGCCGTGCCGCTGATCTTCATGCGAGCGAGCGCCGCCTCGCGGTCGAGAAAACCGAGCATGACCGCCGTCGACGCGGCCGCGCCGGCGCTGCGGTGCTTGCCGTGGTGACAATGAATGTACGTCGGCCCAGGCAGGTCGTTCACGGCCCGCGCGATTTCAAGGGCACGTTCGTGATCCATGCCGTCGTATCCGATCGGTAGATGCACGTAACGCAGGCCATACTTGCGGGCGCGTTCGGCGTCGGGCTGCGCCCCATCGACGGAAATAATCGTCTTCACGCCCAGCGCGGCCAACGACGCGAAGCCTTCGTCTCCTTCCGGCACCGCCCCGCAGAGCAACGTCGGACCGTAGGCGACGAGTTGATGCAGGCCAGGCATGGTGGTCGGCTGCGTGGCGGCGAGCGTCAGTGCGTTCGTTCGAACCTCAACATGCTGCGATTGTGCGGAGCCGGACTGCGTCGTGCTCGGCCTCGGACCGACGCAGGAGAAGCCGCCTAGCGTCAGCGTGCACGTGAACAGGATGATCCCACCAGCTCGGCGGCGCGAGGTGCAAAAGTACATGCGTCAGACAATCAAGTCCGACACCCCCCTCTGTCAAACATCGGGTTGACAAATAGCACAGACAATCTTGCGGACTTGTAATGAGCCCAACACGAACGGGTCCAGCGGCTCAGATTTCGGCCTGCTTCGCGCCTTGCCGGCGCATGTGGCGCTGCTTGAGGACCACGCCGATCATCGTGAGCCCGCCGATCACACCGAAGGCGGACATGATCACGTACCAGAACGTGTAGCCGTAGTGCGCCTTGGTGTGTTCGAGCACACGGCCGGTGATGAATAAGGAGATCGCCCCGCCGTAGTACTGGAACGAATCGATCACGCCCGCCGCGAAGCCGGCCATCTTCTTGCCGCCGATGTCCATCGGAGCTGCGGCGCCGACGATCGAGTGCGTCGAGTTGGCCGTGAAGGCGATCAGTACCAGGATCATGCAGCCGACGAAGATTCCCCACGGCGTGGGTCCGACGTTCCCTCGGAGCAGGATGACCGCCGCGATCGCGATGACGCCAGCCTCAAGGAAGTACAACGACATCGCCACCGGCGAGCGGAAGCCTTTGAAGAACTTGTCCGACACCCAGCCCGACAGGAATGACCCGAGCACGGCCACCATCGGCATGAGCGTGAGTGTCCAACTCGCCGCCGCCGGGATGTTCTTCTTCATGTCGAAGTGCAGCTGGTCCTGGAAGTACAGCACCGCGATCTGGTCCGAGCTTTGCCGCACGGCTCCGGTGCAGGCATACGCAACGGCGTAGAACCAGACCAGCGGATGCGTGAAGATCGTTTTGAACGACTCGGCTAGGCTGACAGTCACACCGGCCGAGTTGTCGAGCTCATCGTGGATCACGCCGGGATAGCCAGCCTCGTCCGGCGACGGTTTGGCCGCGAAGAACACCAGTAGCGCTGCTCCAGCCGTGAAGAGCGGCGGCAGTCTGAAGAGCCATCGCCACTCACCCTGCCCGACCACCAGTGCACCGATGGTGAACCCCGCCAAGATGAATGGCGCCAGCCAGCTGGTCGCCATCTGCCCGAACTGGATCATCAAGCCAAAGATGCCTGCGAACGTCCCACGTTCGGTCCGGTTGAACCAGGCGGCGTTGATCTTCACCATGCCCGGAGCGCCGAACGATTGCATGTAGCCGTTGACAAGCCAGATCAACGAGAACGTCGTAAACGTGCCGGCGAACGACGCGAAGCCGAAGATCAGGTTGACCAGAATCGTGCCGATCGCGCCGATGAGCATCGACGCCCGCCCACCGATGCGGTCACTCACCAGGCCGTTGATGAGTTGGCCCGTGCCGTAGGC
Organism: Tepidisphaeraceae bacterium; assembly: GCA_047600945.1. Taxonomy (GTDB): domain Bacteria; phylum Planctomycetota; class Phycisphaerae; order Tepidisphaerales; family Tepidisphaeraceae; genus JASGKC01. Next base: position 3,156,922 of record JASGKC010000001.1, read on the forward strand.
CAGCGACCAGATCGCCAGCATGTCACTGATTTGCGTCTGGGTGAACTTGAACTCCGCGATCATGCCGGGGGTGGCGAATCGGAAGTTGTACCGGCACATGTAGTACGTCGCGTAGAGCAGCCCGAGCGAGAACCAGTTCAGGCCACGGCGTGCCCGGAAGCCCCTGGGATATTTGGATCCGTAAGCGGGATGCGCGTAATCGAGCGGTTGCGACATGCAGGAGCCTGAGCCTTTCCGCCGGGTGCGGCAGACGAAATCAAAGACCGTGTGGTGCAAGACGTGATCGAGTCCCAACTTGGCGGGAAAACGAATCGTGAGTTGCAGGTCCGAGGCCAATCCGAGCGAATCTCGGGTCGACCGCGCAGTATACCGAATGAGGCCGGACGCGTTAGCGCAATCCTAACTATCGACAAGAGCAGCGGCACAGCGACAGAAGTCGGTGCCCCATCACTTTGCGTCTGCGCTGACTTTGCCGACCGTAGCGTCGTGAAATGCCGATCGGCTTGAATCATCCTGCCCTTTCACCTACCGTACACCTTGTGGTCGTGACCGATGGACGGCGTCGCGATTTGGGTGACGGATGTTCATCAGTAGTTTCCGCTTCGACAACGTGTTGCGGAGATAGGGATCACGCAGAGCGAAGGATCGGCTACGGGTTGCCGAGTGATCGGATTGCCCCGTTGGCCGAAAGAGCCGCCCTGCCGCCGACCGGCCGTTGTTTCAGCGGACGGTGCGACTGTGAAAGTGCTGTCTGGCAGGCCTGCTTTTCATTCGATCCGCGTTCATCGGCCGTGCAAGACTATGAGCCGCTCGGGACCACCGGCCGAGCGATGCTGACTAAAGCCCGCGGTGGGACAATGCATGGGCGATCGACTCCTCCATTACGACCTCTTGGAGCGCCTCGGAGAAGGTGCGCGCAGCACGATTTACCGTGCGAGCGACACACGCACCGGCCGCATCGTGGCCCTCAAGCACGTTATCCGCAAGGATGACAAGGACATCCGCTTCATCGAACAGATGGAGGCGGAGTACAACATTTCCAAGAACTTCACGCACCCGAACCTGCGCCGCAGCCTTGACTTAAAGGTCACCAAAACGCTTCTTTTCCGCGTGACCGAAGCGGTCATGATCATGGAGTACGTCGACGCCGTCCCGCTCGACGTCCAGCCACCGCCGGACATCTTCAGTACACTCGACTGTTTCGTGCTCGTGTCCGAAGGCCTCAAGGCCATGCACAACATGGGCTACATCCACTGTGACCTGAAGCCCAACAACATCCTCCGCTCCACCAAGGGCGAGGTGAAAGTCATTGACTTCGGACAAAGCTGCACCAGTGGCACGATTAAGGAACGCATCCAAGGCACGCCCGACTACATCGCCCCGGAGCAGGTCGACCGTCGGCCCGTCACGGTTCAAACCGACGTCTTCAACCTCGGCGCCACGCTTTACTGGGCCCTGACCGGCCGGCACATTCCGACGCTCTATACCGTCAACAAGAAAGGCGGCAATAGCCTCCTTTCCGACGCCCTGTTCGAAGCCCCGATGCAGCTCAACCCGCTGGTGCCGCCGGTGGTGAGCGAACTGGTGATGCAGTGCGTCGCCACCAACCCCCGCAAGCGGCCGGACGACATGGATACGCTGATCCACAAGCTTGAGATCGGCAAGCACCTGATCGAAAAGGCCCGCAACCCCAACTCGGTTCGCTCCAGCGACATCACGCTGCACGACTCAACGACCGGCTGAGACACCCCCCAACCCCAATCAAGTTGCGTTTGCTCCCCGCTGTCCAGCCAACGCTGTCGGCGCGGAAGGTTTTTCTGGGCCGTGTCTACGTTGACGCCCCGCGACGGATGCGAATTACCCGCCGCGTCGGAAGCGAGTGCGCGCTTCACCCTTCTGGAGTGAAACGAGCCGAATCAGTTCAGTTGTGATAAGGGAAAAATGGGCGATACAGGGCTCGAACCTGTGACCTCATGCGTGTCATGCATGCGCGCTAGCCAACTGCGCCAATCGCCCGGATGTCTTGCCTTGTCGGCAGGATGAAGACGTTAGCCCGAGTCGGTTCGTTTTGCAAGGCCTCCGGGGATCATCCGCAAGCGTGGCGGGTTCCCCGGACGGGGCTCAGATCGATCCCCGATCCGCACGCGCAACTGTTTCAACTACAGTGAATCGCGTTCAAACGGAGGTGCACCATGGTTCGTGCTGTCGATGAGAATGTAGTAACACCGCACGAGGTCCGAGGTGAGTCGGAAGTGTTGCCGTATGCGCAGGAGGCAACTGCCGCCCTACAGTCGTGCGCCGAGGCGTGCCTGAAGGCATACGCCCATCTGGCCGAGCGGTCGGTCGAGCAGGCCAAGTTCGCCAGCTGCATGCAGTGCAGCGAAATCTGCATGCTCACGATGTCGCTGCTCTCGCAGGCCAGTCCGCTCAGCATCGGCGGCTGCGACTTCTGCATCCAGGCCTGCGCGTGGTGTGCCGAGCAATGCAGTGCCCTGCCCGATGAGGAATGCCAAGCCTGCGCGACGGCGTGCAAAGACTGCGTCGACGCCCTGCGCCAGACGAGGCCGCTGACTGCAACCTCGGCACTCGACAGCCGGGATGCGTTCGGCGGGTGAATCGCCATCGACTCAGTGCCTGGGACGACACGAATCACAAGCGCCGAAAGGCTGCTGCGACGAAAGCGGAGTGAACGTGGCGCTCACGGAGTGGCCACATCGAACGAAACTTCCCTTCGTGATCCCTGCCTCTGGTCATTGCTTCGCCGTCCATGCCCGCTCGCATCGCAACTCGCATGGGTCGAGATGCGGCATCCCCTCAGACCTTGCGAAGCAACCGACCTCGCCCTATCGTGATGGGCCGTTTCGTCCCCGTAGCTCAATTGGATAGAGCGTCAGCCTCCGGAGCTGAAGGTTAGAGGTTCGAGCCCTCTCGGGGACGCTTCTTCACGCGGCCATCACTTCCCGCTGACCGCCACGCCCACGAACGAGTCGGCGCAGCCGTAGTACAAAAACCATCGGCCATTTCGAAACACCAGACCTTCCGCGAACGTGGTGCCGGCGGTGTATTGGCCGCTTTGCTCCCAAGACAACTCCGGTTTGAAGAACGGCGTGTCGAGGCGTTCCAGCAGCTTCGTCGGATCAGCGCGATCGAACAGCGCCTGGCCACATGCGTATACGCTGGCCGGGAGGGTAGGGTCGTGTTGGCCGTCGTCGGCGTTTTTGCCGTTGTAGATCAGGATGATGCCCCGGTCTGTCCGCACGACCTGCGGGCCGACTTCGGTCAGAAGGCTGTCGAACTTGCCAGCCCGGGGCGACATCACCCGCAGCAATTCGCCCGATGCTTCGACCGGCGTCCAGTGGATCAGGTCGTCACTCGTCGCGACGTTCACGGCACTTTCGCCGAAGTACATCCAGTACCGGCCGTCAATGCGCGTCGCGACGAGTTCGCCATTGCGGACCTCGTGCACCACGCTCGCACTCTTGGTCGCAAGGTTCTCGAAGCGTGTGCCCGCGAACGCCGAGCCGTGCTTAGTCCAGGTCTTGAGATCGCGAGACGACGCGATGCCGAGGCGCATCTTTCCGTTGCCGTTGTACTGCGTATAGGTAACCACGTAGAGGCCGTCGTCGCGGCGCGCGATCCGGGGGTCTTCGCAGCCGCCGGTCCACTCGAACGGCTTCTGCTCGTCGTCTGCGGGAAATAGCACCGGCGTAGGCGAACGATTGAAGTGGATGCCGTCGTCGCTGGTTGCGAGTCCGATGCGCGACGTGTGGCCGCCAATGCGCATGGTGCCTGACGCATCCTCGGCCCGGTACAGCACGCAGATCTTTCCGTCGTGAAGTACCGCACCCGGATTAAAGGTGTGCAGCGCCTCCCACTTCACCGCTTCTTTGCGGAGGGGGCACGCGAACGACGTCTCAGCGCTGGGTCGAATCACCGGCTCGGTGTGATTGGGGCGTGTAAAAGGTCCGATCGCCCAATCGGGCAACGTTTGAGCCATCGACGTACTCGCAATCGACAGAACCAGAGTGGCGAAAGTGCGGATCATGAAAGCACTCGTTCGTGAATCGGAAGGACGGCGGGTCACTTTCCGCCGAGCGGGAGCGTCGCGCCGCGATCGAACATGCCCGGCAGGCCGCGCTCGGCGCGGCGTTTCTCGATGGCCACGCGGAATTCCGCGAGCTTGGTGCGGACGTCCACGGGCTGACGCATCGCCCAGGCCGCGATTTCGAGTCGCGGGTCGGACGCGGGCGGCGCGGGTTGGCCTGAAGCCTTCTGCGGCTGCGTGGTGGCCGACGTGGCGCGCTTTCGGGACTCGTCACGGAACCGTTCGAGGTCGTCGATCGCCTTGTCGAGAATCGCCTGCTTCTCAGTTCTCGATGTGGCAGTGAAGTAGGCGTTCACGCGGGTCAGCGTCTGGTTCTCAAACTCAACACGCACGGCCTTGCGAAGTTCATCGCGACTGAACTGCCCCGCTTCGGCGGCCTTGCGGACCGACGCGTAGTCGCCGCTCCGCGCCGCGGTCGTGACCGCGACCTGTTCCTTCGTGGTTGCCGGCTTGCCCGGCGTGAGCCAATAGGCGATGCCCGCGCCGATCGCGACCAGGCACGTCGCTCCGCCAATCACCTGTTTGGTTTGCTTTTTCATCAGCACCCCGCTTCACGATCCCTTCGGCACGCCGATTGTCAGTTCGTTCACGTGGAAATCGGCGTACAGCGCGTTGCGCGACTGGGTCACGCCGAGCTTGCCGTGAAACGCCTCAAAGTCGACCAGCAACGGGAGTTCCACCGGCTTCAGGCCCAGAGGCGGACGCCGGCCCGCCTCGGCCAAGGCTTCGACCCACACTTCGTTCACGCCGGTCCTCGGATCGATCGCGTAGGCGTTGAAGAACGCGTTGTACTCGTAGCTGGTGCCTTCGCACTCGAAGTACGTGGCGCCGCCTTTCGCGCGCGTGGTGGCCGAGGCTTTGATGAGCGAGTCGCTGGGACAGCGAAACACGTTTTTGGCGCCGCGATGGTACGGCGCGAACACGTCGACAATCGACGGGGCGTCGTAGCCCAGCAGCGTCGGATCGGACGGCAGCGGGTTCACGCGCATAACGCGCTGTTTGTTGTCGTTCAGATACATCTGGAACATCTTGCCCAGGTCGTGCAACTGTGCCCGGCACGTAGTCCGCTGGGCCGACGCGCGGGCCTTGCTGAGGGTCGGCACCAGGATCGCGATCAGCAAGGCGATCACGCCAATGGTGACGAGGAGTTCGATGAGCGTGAACGCTCGCTTCATAATCGCTAGCCTACGACATTCCGCGTTAGGCGACATGGCGAAACGTGCAGATCGGAGCGCGAAAAATCTGGTAGCGTCAGCGTGCCGCAGCATGGGGTTGCGTGTGTCGTTACCATGTCGGGTCGATGGCGACCTCCCGTGTTGGTGAGCCGTTCGCCAACGATGCAGTTTCATCATGCCACGTGCCGCCCGACACAGCCGAAGCATCATGCCGACAGCCTCGAACGGGTCGACCAGCCGCGGCCGGTCGAGCGCGTCCGCGCCGGCGCGTCGACGTCGGCCGCGCGTGATGCTGGCGCTGGAATGGCTCGATACAGAGCTGAACCTGGGCGTCGCCGAGTTTGCCCGACAGGCGGGCTGGATCATCGACGATGTCATCACGCACACGGGCAGGCCGCCGACGAAGTGGACCGGCGACGGCATCATCGCCCTGCTTCGACACCGTGACAGCGAACTCGTCCGCTTCGTCCGTCGCAGCCGGCTTCCCGTGGTCGATCTGGTGAATGAGTTGCGCCACTTTCGCGTGCCACGCCTGCTGGCGGACAACCGCGCGATTGGCGCGACGGCCGCCGAGCATTTGCTGTCGTGCGGGATCGAGCACTTGGCCTTTCTCAACTTGTGGAACAGCCAGGTCGAGCAGGAACGGATGGCAGGCTTTCGCGACGCTGTCGTTCGCGCGGGCCGGTCGTTTCATACGATCGAAGCGTGGCGCGAAGGACGAACTGATCCGGGCCACGACGAAACGATGGATTGGCTGCGCCAGCGCATGCTGGAACTGCCTCGGCCGCTCGGCGTGATGGGTCAACACGATCGCGAGGCGATTTACTTGCTGCAAGCGTGCGAACTTGCGGGCCTGAGCGTGCCGGAACAGGTGGCGGTCGTGGGCAGCGACAACGATCCCCTGCTCTGCGAGCTCGGCCCGGTCCCGCTGTCGAGCGTTGATAACCGTCGACGCGATCAGGGTTACGAAGCCGCACGCCTGCTCGATCGCCTCATGAAGGGTCACGCGCCGCCAACGGAGCCCGTGCGCGTCCCGGCCGGCCCGGTGATCATTCGGCAAAGCTCGGAAGTGCTGGCCGTGCCGGATTTGGATCTGTCGAAGGCGCTACGGTACATCGCCGACCATTACCGCGAACCGATCAGCGTCCAGCAAGTGGTCGACCACGTCGATGTCGCCCGCCGACGTCTTTACATGCTGTTCGAGACACACTTGGGCCGGCCGATCCATGCCGAGATCCTGCGTCGGCGGCTCGACCACGCCAAACGGCTGCTCGTCACGACAGACAGCAAGCTGTATTCCGTCGCCCGGACGTGCGGCTTTCCCGATGCCCAGCAGTTCACGCGCGTCTTCACCCGCGAAGTGGGCACGCCCCCGAGTCGATACCGACAGCAGCGGGGCCGAGCCTTTGAGACGCCTCAAACTTAGCCGCAGAAACGACTTGCATTCATTGGACGCCAACGCCAAGGCATACTTTTGCAAATTTCGACCGCCTGCCCGAGCGTGCTCACGAAATGCTGTGCTTACTGCCGTTTTGCATGTATATTGAGGGCGGCGGACATCGGTTCGAGGTGTGCCTCGAACCCTGATCCAAGTTAAGTTTTGTTTCGATCGACATTTCGGCACTTTCTCCCGTCGCGGTGACAACTGACTGTTCCGCATTGATCGTGCGTGAAGAGGTGGCTCGCTATTGAGCCTCCGCTTGGCACGGTTCACGGGTTTGACGGCGCTTTCCATTCCGAGGACCGCGAGGCGACGGCTGCGTTAGCCGTCGCCTTCGCGACTTTATGGGGAAGCGGTTGTCGTCTCTTCTCACTTCAGCCTGCCCCGAACCTTGCGCATTTCGATCCCCTCTGCTCACGATCACATTCCGCGGCGATCGGATCACTGCCAGCCCTGCGTCGCGGCCGCGCGAGCCGCTGGGTCCAGTTGCATGCGCACGGAACGAACGACGACGGCTCGTGCGGAGCCGTCGTCGTTTTGTTGGTTTCAGGTTGTCGCCCTTTGCCTTACGCCAGCGTCTTGGCGCTGACCACATTCGATGGCGAACTGGCCGTTGAGTTCAGCAGCGCGACGACGCGGAAGTAGTACGTCGTGTTGGCGGTCAGGCCGGTGATCTGCGCGAAGCCGGCATTGGCGGCGACGGTGGTCGTCACCAAGCCGGCGGTGAACGTGCTGTTGGTCGCGCGTTCGATGCGATAACCGGTTTCGTTCGTGGCGTTGTCCTTCCAGGCGAGGTTGATTTGCGACTTCGACACGACCGCCGCCACCAGCCCGGTCGGGGCGGCCGGCGCGGTAACGGTCGCAAGCGTTTTGATCGTCGCGGTGTTGCTGGCGGCGCTGGCGAGCGCGCCGTTCAGCGCCACCACGCGGAAGTAGTACGTCGTGTTCGCCGTCAAGCCGGTGATGCTGGCGGCCTGTGCATTCGCAGCCGCCGTCGTCGACACCAGGCCCGTGGTGAACGTGCTGTTGGTGGCGCGGTCGATGCGGAAGCCGGTTTCGTTGGTCGCGTTGTCCTTCCACGTCAGGTTGATCTGCGTGGTGCTGACGGCCGTGCCGGCGAGCGTCGTCGGGGCCGACGGTGCGGTGCCGGTGGCAGTCTTGGTGGTCGCGCTGACGACGTTGCTGGCCGCACTGACCGTCGTGCCATTGAGCGCGAAGACGCGGAAGTAGTACGTCGTGCCGGCGGCCAGGCCGGTGAGCGTTGCGAAAGTCGCGTTAGCGACAGCCGTCGTCTGAACGAGCCCAGCCGTGAACGTGCTGTTGGTCGCGCGTTCGATGCGATAACCGGTTTCGTTCGTAGCGTTGTCCTTCCAGGCGAGGTTGATCTGGCTGCTTGAGATCACGGACGAGATCAGGCCCGTCGGTGCCGCAGGCGCGGTCGGGTTGGTCGCAAGCGTTTTGATCGTCGCGATGTTGCTGGCGGCGCTGGCGAGCACGCCGTTCAGCGCCACCACGCGGAAGTAGTACGTCGTGTTCGCCGTCAAGCCGGTGATGCTGGCGGCTTGGGCATTCGCAGCCGCCGTCGTCGACACCAGGCCCGTGGTGAACGTGCTGTTGATGGCGCGGTCGATGCGGAAGCCGGTTTCGTTGGTCGCGTTGTCCTTCCACGTCAGGTTGATCTGCGTGGTGCTGACGGCCGTGCCGGCGAGCGTCGTCGGGGCGGCCGGCGCGGTGGCGGTCGCGAGCGTTTTCACCGTCGCCGTGTTGCTGGCGGCACTGGTGAGCGAGCCGTTCAGTGCGGTGATGCGGAAGTAATAGGTCGTGTTCGCGGTCAGTCCGGTGACGCTGGCCGAGGTGGCGTTGGCGGCCGCGGTGGTCGACACCAAGCCCGTGGTGAACGTGCTGTTGGTCGCGCGATCGATGCGGAAGCCGGTTTCATTGGTGGCGTTGTCGGTCCACGTCAGGTTGATCTGCGTGGTGCTGGCGGCCGTCCCTGCGAGGTTCGAAGGGGCAGCCGGTGTGGTGGGCGTGGTCGAAGTGCGCTTTACCTGGTCAAGCGCCTTCGTCATGACCGTTTCCCAGCCTGGCGTCGACCCGAACATATAATCGTAGGACAGCATGCCCACGTTGTACCGACCAGCGTAGTTAAAGAAGGTCACCGCACTTGATGCTCCAAGTGTGTAGATCGACTTCGCCGGGGTGCCGGATGCCAGGGTCGTGGTGACGGTGAGCAACTGGACCGTCAACGGCGAAGGAGCGCCTGTGGCGAATGTCGTGCCCACTGCTGCCGCACTGTTGTAGGTCAGTGTGCCCGTGAGTGCGGGCGCACGTGTCATGGCGCCGTAGCCGAAGAGCGTGCTCAAGAGTTCGTCGTTCTCGTACGTCGTCGGGTGCTCCGCGCCGCTCGAGAAGGCGCTGTCGCCGACTTGAAGATAACCGCCGCCCCCGGCGACGAAATTCCGAAGCGTCGTTTTAGCGGCCTCGGACACCTCGCTGGTGGGCAGACTGTCGGAATCCTTTTCCGCGTTGCCGAAACGGGGGAAAACCACCAAATCGGCGCCAGTCAACGCGGTGCTCAGCGAAGAGGCTGAGAAGTCGTTAAAGGTGCGCACGGTGTAGCCTCGGACGGTGAGTTCGGTCTTCGTCTGAATGGCCGCCGAGGCCCCAGATGTGTAAAGCGAGTCGGTATAGATTGGGTTGTAGTACAACGCCGCCACGGCGAGAAGCTGTCGGCCTTCCAGCGTCTCTACGCAGGAGCGACCAACGGCAGAGCGACCGATGCGAGTAAGCGATCGTTGAGACATATTCCGGGATTCCTGAGTCAGTAACGGCCTGATAGAACAAACTGTGCTGCACTGTAGCAAGCAAGACGTCGACCTTCACCTCCAAATTACCGCGCCGCGGCAGAACCTTTGGGTTGCCTTTGACGATTGCCGTGCTAGAACTAGGGAGTCCACCGCGCCGGCTCGGGCTAAGCGAAAAGCCCCGAACGCCACGCGGTGGTCGTTTTTTGTATCGGTCGATCGCGACAACGTCCGCCTCGACCGCGTGGCGGCGGAGGTTTTCGCCACGTTTTGACACGTTTTCTCTCGCCCGAACGTGTGCGTGCCCTGCACGCCCCGTCGGAGGAGCAGGTTCGATGAACTTTGTCAGTCCCGAAGAAATGTCCAAGCTGAAAGCACGTCTGGAGGACCTCCGCAAGGCCAAGATCGACGTGCAGGACCGCATCACGAAGGCGGCCGGCCTGGGGGATCTTTCCGAAAATGCCGAGTACCACTTCGCGAAGGAAGAGAACCGCACGATCGATCGCGAACTGCGCGAACTTGAGAAGCGAATTGCCACTGTCAACGTGGTCAGTTCCGACGACGTCCCGGCCGACATGGTCTTCCTCGGCCAGACCGTCAAGCTGATCGACCTGTCGGACGACACCGAGCAACTCGTCCGCATCGTCGGCGAAGCCCAGGCCCCGTCGGCCGACAGCGATATTCTCCCCGTCAGCGCCACCAGCCCGCTGGGCGAGGCCCTGATGAAACGCCGTGTCGGCGAGACAGTCGAAGTCCGGGCCCCGCGTGGTACACTGGAGTACAAGATCGCGGAAATCCTTTAAGCAAGTGGGTGGTCAGCAGTGGGCAGTGGGCAGGTCGACGCAACGCGAAACCTGCCCACTGCTCACTCACCACTGCCCACCCGTCGCCGCTATAGCTCAATTGGCAGAGCACCGGTTTTGTAAACCGGTGGTTCCGGGTTCAACTCCCGGTGGCGGCTTTTCGATCAGCGACATGCGTGGCTCTCACATCGATCGCCTCGCCGGTTGCGTCGACGGCACGCGTGGAATGTCGGCCAGCCCGTGCCCGGGCGTGATCGGTCTAGGGTTCTCGCCGCGGCGCAGCTGGTCCATCTGGTAGGCCCACACGTACAACGAATCGCGCCACACCGCTTCCGGCTGACCGACCCACCAGGTGCGGCCGAGGTACTTGAGTTCCGTCGACTTTGGATAGACCGGCCGCGCCAGAGCCCGCAAGCGACTCAGGTCCGCTTGGAGTGCCGCGTCCGCATCCTTGCGAGCACCGTCATCCTTCGCGAACACAAGCTGCCGGTAGTGCAGCGCCGCCAGCGCCATCGCGGCCCGCTGCTCCATCTGCACGCGTGCGGTCAGCAGCCGCGTGCGGAGGATTCTGGTAGTCCTCATCGCGGAGCTTGTCCTTCACCAGTTCAAGGTTCATCAGGCAGACCTTCGCCTGCTCGATCGCGCGGGCCTTGTCCGCGGCAATCTTCTCGACGTACGCCGGCTCGCCCTGCTCGGCCTTGCGATGCTCTTCCGCAAAGCGATCGTCCCAACGCCAGTTCTGGTGGAGCTGGCCAAGGAAGTCGTCCTCACCCAGCGGTGGGAAGCGGCGTGTGTCGCCGAAATCGAAGTTGCCGATGCTCAGCATCTCCGAAACGACCGCGCCCGTCGGCTTGAGCGCCCGCACCACGCCGGCCGCGGCGTCTGGGCCGAAGCGGTTGGCAGCCCAGGCGTTCCACACGTCGTCGACGTTGTCCGTCGCGCCGGCGGCCAGCATGCCGAGCGTCCACAGGTTCACTTCGCTGGGCTCGTGCAGCACTGAATCGTCATCGCGATCGACCCGCACGCAAATACCATGGATGCCGTGTGCGACGCCGTAGTCGAACTGCCGCTTGAGCGTGTCCGGCATGCAGTTGGGCACGACGTTCTTCAGGAAGTACTCCCCAGCGACATCAAACTCTTCGATCTGCGGGCGACCGCCCACTTTGCCGATCTCGGGTGCGTCCATCCCGACCAGATTCCAGTCCTGCGGCACGCACTTGCTCATGATGACCTGATCGCGCGGCAGTTGTGCGACCGCGCCCATCACCCCCTCGAACTCGTCCGGATACCAGACAAACGTGCGCACGACGAGCGACTTGCCGTAGGCACGGCACTTGTCGGCCAGCAACTGCGCGAGCTTGAGCATCACCGGCGTATCGGTGGCGCGCACGTGCGTTTCGACAACCGTCAGCACCAGCCCATCCACGTTCGGAACGGCCTGGCCGAGCATCCAGTCGTACCGCGCATCCAGTAGCGACCAGATCGCTTGATTGTCCACTGTCAGCGGCCCGAGCCATTCGGGCATCCATTCGCCCGGCACGTCGCTGAGTTCGTGCACCCAGAGCGTGACGCTCATGCCGAGTTCGTGGCAATAGTCGACGAGGTGTTCCTTCGCGTCGTAAGCGGCGAACGCCTTCACGCCGTCGACGGTCGATCCTTCGATCTGGATCTGCACGCCGTTGAAACCGAGTTCCGACGCGAGCCGAATGAGCCGCTTGTCCGCGCGGCCGCGATGGAAGGAGACGATCCGATACGGCAGCGGCTTGCGGACCTTGCCGACATCAATGCGGATCGGCGGCCGAAGCGTCGCGGTGGCGTCGGCCGCGAGCTGCGTCGCCGGCTTCGTGGTCGGCGTGGTCGGGCCCTTGCACGACGCAACGCCGAGCAGCGCCACCAATGCCGCACTCATGACCCATTTGACCGGATGGAATCGAAGCGCCGCCCTGCTCATGCCTGCCTCCCGTGGGTGCCTGACCCTGTTGGACCGAAGTGATTCAGACCGGTTATCCGGCCCGGCGGCGCGAAGTGCAAGATGGAACCGTCGGCGTGAGGGACGTAGCATCGACAAGGCCGACGCTCGCGAGCCCGACGACACGCCGCAGCGGCAACCACATCGTCGCGATGCCACGCCTGCGTTCTGATAACGAGCAGGCCAGAGTCCGCGACCACGTACTGTCGACTGTGACAATATGCGGCGGTTTTCTCGTCATGATGCGATGGGATTTTGGGTCTTGACGGCTGAGCGGACCGGGTGCGCATAATGGCCTGTTCGGCCATGTCCGTCTCGCGCCGACGTGGGCAGAGCCAGCCGAACGGGGTGACCTGAATGTCCCAAAACGTCTCACAATTTCGAAATGCACGAGCCGTGACGACCAGCCCGAATGCGTGGCCGAACCGAGGGATGGGCCGGAAACGGTGCGGCAGAAACGGATGCACTCGGGGGGCGGGCGCTCGATTGGGAATGCGGCCTCGGATTGGAAGCGATGACGTCGGTATCATGCGGATATGCCTTTGACGGACCCGCGGGAACAGGATCGGCTGGAGGACCTCGAACGCTCACGCAAGCTCCGCAAGTCGGTGGCGAGCGAGTTCTTCGCGGGACAGTTCCTGTTCATCCTGAAAAACGTGATCGGCTGGGCGCTGATGCTGATTGCCTGGCCGATCGGGGTGGCATTGCCAGGGCCGGGCGGGATTCCGATTTTTCTGCTCGGCTTCGCGTTGGCGACGATCCCCGGCAAACGCCGCATGACTACGCACGTCATGCGCGGCCGACCTGTGCGGGTGAGGCCGGGCGCGTTCGTCGCGGTGGCGACGGCGCTGTCGGTCATCGTCGTCTTCTCGCTGTTCTGGTTCTTCCACCGCCGGCGCGAATGGATCCTCGACACGCTGAACCTGCGCGGCAGCAGCGTGGGCGAGCGGGTGCTGCTGATCACGATGGTCGTGCTGATCGCGGTCGTCGTCTGCTGGGTAACCATCCGCGTGGCGCTGCTGGCGGTGAACTTCTTCCTGCGGGGTTTGCCTCGCGCGCGGCGCATGGTGAAGCCGTGGCTGAAGAAGCACGGCATCCACTTCCTGCCTGCTCGTCGGGCCGAGAAGCGCGGCGGCAAGCGGACAGTGAACGAAAACGAAATCCTGGAGATCAGCCCCGAAGGCAAACGCAAGTTCGCGAACGTCGGCTGGTGGCTGGTGAACTGGCTGATCCGCGTGGCGGCGCTGAGCCTGCTGCTGTGGATTCTGTGGCTGATCGTGCTGCCGCTGATGAAGCAGTTCGGCGCGCTGCGAGCGCTCGGTCAGGGCTGACGCGTGTCGCCAGCGGTGGACAGTTCCGGTTCAGGTGCCGGATCTTCGCCGGCCGATACGGGCGTCTTCACACGGTAGATCATCCACAGGTTGCGAATGTAGATGAACCAACCGAATGCCTGCCCGAGCACGCCGACGGGGTCTTTGCGCCAGAGGAAGTAGACCAGCAGCATGCTCGCGCCGACCAAGCTCATCCACCAGAAAATGGGCGGGACGACCGAGCGCTTTCCTTCTCGCTCACAAGCCACTGCACGACCATTCGGCCAGTGAACAGCACCTGCCCAAGCAGGCCAACGCCGACCCACACCAAGCCCGTCGGCGAAGTGACGTTCAGCACCGCTTCGGACCACGTGCGCGACTTCTGATCCTCAAAGACGCGTTTGGCGAAGTCGGCCGCATCCAGCGTGGTGGTCGTGCCGTCGTCGTTTGTCAGTTGGTAGTGGTAGATGCCTGCGTCGTCGCGATAGAGATACGCGCGGTCGCGGGCTCCGTTCAGTTGAACTTTCACGTCAATGCTGTTGGGCGGACGCGGACCCTTGTCCATGAAACTCAAGGCCGCCCACACGCACAGGCCGACCACCAGCAGCAATTCCAGCAGGAGCATCCAACGGCGTCGCAACGTCGCCTCCGATCCTTCACCATTCGCGCCGGCCCACGGCCGCACGATTCAGCGACAAGCGTAGCCGACGACTCACTCCGTGAACACCTCGCGTCACTTCTTGAACACGCTCTTGCCTGCGCGGTTCACCTTGCTGAGCCGGTTGTTCACGTACAAGCCTTCCAGCAGGAACTCGCCCGCGCTGGCCAGGTGGGCGGCGTTGTTCGGATCGAGATTCAGTTCCAGCGCGAGTTGGCCGGCGAATTTGGGCAGCGACTTGATGAGGTTCATGTTGGCGACGAACTCCTCGGCGCTGATCTCGTCGCCGCCTGGGAAGGTGACGTTCTTCTGGAACTGCTCAACGACCGACTCGTAATCATCGACGTCGGCCACGCGGTTGAACACCTTCTTCACGGCCTCGCCGATGAGGCTCTGGACGAGCTTGTCTTCGCTGGCATCGTCGTCGCTGAGGCTCATTTCGATCTTGCCGCGACAGCTGGCGACGAGGTGCTGCAAGTCGCACACGCGGGCGACGACCGACCTCTCGCCCGTGACAATACCGCGACGCTCGGCGTTGCTGACGACCATCTCTGCGTTCGCGATGCTCGTGCGCACGCTGACGCCGGAACTCTGGCTCACGTGCGGCGAGCTTCGAGCGAGGCGCACGACTTCTTCGACGACCTGCTGAAGGTACGCCGGCACTGTCACGTTCACACCGCTACCGCTGCCGGAGTCGTCGCGCTTGATCCACGCGTTCTGCTCGACGATCTGAAGGCCTTCCTCAACCGTTTCCGGATAGTGCGTGCGGATGACGGTGCCGATGCGGTCCTTCAGCGGCGTCACGATGCGGCCGCGATTGGTGTAGTCCTCGGGGTTGGCACTGAAGACCAGCATCACGTCGAGGTTGAGCCGGATCGGATAGCCGCGGATTTGCACGTCGCGCTCTTCGAGCACGTTGAACAATCCGACCTGAATGCGCGGCGACAAGTCGGGCAATTCGTTGACCGCGAAGATGCCGCGGTTGGAGCGCGGGATCAGGCCGAAATGCATCGTCGTTTCGTCGGACAAGTAGCGGCCCTCCGCGTGCTTGATGAGATCGACCTCGCCAATCAGGTCGGCGATCGTCACATCCGGCGTGGCGAGCTTTTCCTGGTAGCGCGTCAAGCGATGGACCCACTCGACTTTCGCCTCGTCCCCCTGCTCCTGCACGATACGCCGGCCGACACGGGTGATCGGCTCCATCGGATCGTCGTTGATGTCAGGCCCGGCCAGGACGGGAATCCACTCGTCCAACATCTCGGGCAGCATGCGCAGGATGCGGGTCTTCGCCTGCCCACGCAGGCCGAGCAGGAGCATGTCGTGTTTTGCCAGAATACCGTTGACGAGTTGCGGCACGACCGTGTCGCGATAGCCGACAATGCCGGGAAAGAGGGGCTCGTTCGCCTTGAGCTTCGCGATCACATTTCGGCGAAGCTCGTCCTTCACGCTGACCGGCTTATAACCCGACGCCTTGAGCGCGCCGAGCGTGCTGATGTTCGGATGATTCATCGGACCGAATGGTAGGCGCGCCCTGAGGGAAGATGAACTTTCGTCCCTCAATTGAGAACGCCACGCGGCGACGAAGTCGCTGGTCTTGTGCCGTGAAGGCGCAAGCGACGAACGAATGCTGGACTACGTCGAAGGGTCCGCGCCATGCTCACCGATCGCACTTGCCGTTGCGTGCGTTTCGATATGGCTGATGCTGATCCACCACTTGGTGATGCCTAGCTTCTCCGCGATCCGCGCGACCTCGCCCGACAGGTTCAGCGTTGGCTGGCCCGATTCGTGGTTGACAACTTCGATATCGGTCCAGGCGATGCCGTGGCGCCAACCGGTGCCGATGACTTTCAGCACCGCCTCTTTTGCCGCGAACCGGCCCGCCAGGTGTTCGTAGTACCGCTTGGGCCTCGCGTCGCAGTACGCCTGCTCGGCGGCCGTGAAGATGCGATCGAGGAACCGCTGGCCGTGCTCGTCGGCCATCTCGCGGATGCGACCGGTTTCGACGATGTCGATGCCGTGGCCGATGATGGGCATGGGTTGATTCAACGCGAATCGACCCGAGCGAGCAAGAGAGGATGGAAGATAGCGGAAGCAGATCGTGCGGTGGATCGACTGCTATGCTCTTCTGTAACCTTGACGCTCCCTCACCCCCCACTGATACTCGCGCGCACCATGACTCGCACCCGTGCTTTGCTCGTCGCCGCTTCGCTTTCCACGCTGTCGATCCTGGCCGGCTGCCAGGCGCCGGCGGCCAACGCCACGGGCGAGAATCCGGGCACGATCAGCCCCGGCACGAACGGCGGCAACGCCAGCGCATCAGCGCCAACGAAGGCTGCTGCGAACGTCGACACATCGGTCGTTACCGAACAGGAACTCGATGCCGCGTTGCGTCAGAGCTTCGGGCTTGAAGTGCTGATGAAGCTGCTCGAACTCCGCATGGCCGAGGACGCCGCGAAGGCGGCCGGCGTGTCGATCACGCAGGCCGACCTCGACCGCGAGCGCGAAATCACCATCGCCAACGCCTTCCCGAACGAAGACAAGGACCATTACGACCAGTTGCTCAAGCAACTGCTCACCCAGCAGAAAGTCTCGCAGGCGGACTTCGACCGGCTCATGCGGACGAACGCCCTGCTTCGCGCCGTCATTCAGCCGACAATCGCCAAGGTCATCACGGAAGACGACCTGAAGAAGCAGTTCAACGCCGACTACGGCGAGCGCGTCCGCGTCCGTCACATCGCTCTTCAGAACCCGCAGGAAGTTGTCGAAGCCAAGCGTCGTCTTGCGGCCGGCGAGACATTCGAGAAGGTCGCCCGCGAAATGAGCGCCAGCCCGCGCACCGCTCGCATGGGCGGCGAACTGCCGCCGTTCTCGCGCAACAGTGACGTCGGCAAGGCGTTCACCGAGGCCGCGTTCGCGCTGGAGGTCGATCAGGTGTCGGAGGCTGTTCAGCAGGACGGCGTCTATCACTTGATCAAGCTGGAAGAACGCATCCCGCCGCGCGGGTTTAGGTTCGAAGACTACCGCGACTCCGTCCGCGAGAAGCTGATCCTGAACCTCGGCACCGAGAAGATGATCCAGTTGCGCCAGCAGCTCGGCCGCCGCGCCGTCGAGGCCGTGAATATCACCGACGAACCGCTGCGGAAGGAATTCGAGCGCCGACGCGCCGACGCGCAGGCTGCCAGCGTCGATAAGACAAAGGTGCTTGATTCGCTGCGTCAGCCGACCACGGCGAAGGCGACCCAGCCGGCCATTCCGGCGGCCGTGCAGTCAACGGCGCCCACCGCGCCAACGACCGCACCCGCAACGCAGCCCTAAGAGCTTTCATAATTCATTCGCCTCGCCATCGCCGCGACAAAGTCGCTGGCCCGCCCCCGTGTCGAGCGTGGCGAAGTTGCTACAATCGAACTCGTCCCCTTGGGTCTACTGAGGTCTGTAGTCATGAGCGATCCGATCACGTCGCCGAAGAAATTCACCATCGAAACGTCCGCGCGGATCGCGCGTCTGCCCCCGTACCTGTTCGCGCACATCAACAAGATGAAGCTACAGAAGCGGCAGCAGAACATCGACATCATCGACCTCGGCATGGGCAACCCTACCGACCCCACGCCCGACGTAATCGTCGACCGCATGGCCGAGGCCGCCAAGGACCCGCGTAATCACCGCTACTCGATGTCCAACGGCATCGTGGGCCTGCGCCGCGAGGTGGCGAAGAAGTACAAGAGCAAGTACGGCGTCGACCTCGATCCGGAAGAAGAAGTCATCGTCACCATCGGAAGCAAGGAAGGCATCAGCCACATGTGCCTGGCCCTGCTCGGACCGGGCGACACCGCCGTCGTGCCCGATCCGGCATTCCCTGCCCACCTGTATGCCCCCGCGATGGCGGGCGCGAGCGTCGTGCGCATTCCGCTCGGCAACAATGACGCATTCCTGGAGAACCTCGAGCGCACGCTCAGCGGACTCTACCCGACGCCCAAGCTCGTCATCCTCAACTACCCGCACAACCCGACGAGCATGACCGTCGATCCGATCTTCTGGGAGAAGGCGATCGAGATCTGCCGCAAGTACAACACAATGATCATGTCCGACTTCGCGTACGGCGAAGTGAACTTCGACGGCTACAAGGCGCCGAGTTTCCTGAGCGCGCCGGCGCGAAGGAAGTGGGCGTCGAATTCAGCACCATGAGCAAGAGCTTCAACATGGCCGGCTGGCGCGTCGGCTTCTGTTGCGGCAACAAGGAGATGGTCAAGGCGCTGGCCACCATCAAGGGCTACTACGACTACGGCCACTTCGCGCCGATCTGGATCGCCAGCGTCATCGCGATGCGCAAGGCGCAGGAAACGCCCGAGCGGATGAGTCTGGAGTACGTGAAACGCCGCGATGTCGTCTGCCGCGGCCTCGACCGGCTCGGCTGGAAGTACGAGAAGCCGCGGGCCGGCATGTTCGTGTGGGCGCGCGTCAGCGATGAACACTTGAAGGGCCAGAGCACGCTCGATTTCTGTCTGCGTGAGATGGACGACGCGATGGTCGCCCTCGCGCCCGGCCGTGCCTTTGGCGAACTTGGCGAAGGCTGGGTCCGCATCGCGCTGGTCGAAAACGAGCAACGTCTGGACCAGGCCATGCGCAACCTGCGCAACGCGCTGATGCCGAAGCCAACAAAGAAGAAGACGGCAACTGCTGGCTCGTGAACAACATCGCGTTCGCATGACTTGACCGATCGACCTTGCGCGAGATCGCCATCGGCAGCAGTCCCATGGGATACCCAAGGACTTGCGCGTTTCGAACACGGTAGTTGCCAGTTAATGAAGCGAAGCGTTTCTTCAAACGAATTTCGGCTGCGGAATACTCTCGCTTTGAAATTGCCGTTGTGCACCGATCATGCCTTACGAATCATGATTGCTGCGGATACTCGATGGACGAGCGCGCACAGGCCAACCTCTAGCGTCAGTGTCTGCCCTACTTTGATGCTTGCGTTCGATCAGGTGGTTATGGAAGTCGTGAAGGAGCCCGAACGTGCACGCGGACTACAACGTGATGCTCGTTTCGGCGACGGCCGCACTACAGCAGGCATTCAGTGATAACGAACGCATCAAGTCCGTCTGCGTCGCAACCTATCTCTCCTGCCGCGAATCAGGGGCGATCTGTATCACAGGCGCTGCCCGCGGCGAAGTCCATAACAGGCGCTAAGCGTCAACTGACTTTCGGGAGCCACCCCAACCGCCTGTTCGAACAGTGCACACGGTTCCTTCAAGGCAATTCCATGGCTTTCAATCAACGTCGCACCGATTCGGCGCGGACGACGCGAACACCGACCATCGTCGGCAAGGGCTTGCCATCGGTTGAATGTAGCTTCAGCCTGGCTCGCTTCACCTCACGCGTGAGGTCCTTCGGCAGCTTGAAAACGACATCGGTCAGGCCCGACGTTCCGTCCATATGGGTCGACGGCTCCCCTTCGACCGGGGTGTCGTTGAAACTCAAACTGAACGAGGGTCGGGCATCGATTGGCAGCCGGGCGTAAACGATCACCGCGACCGGCTCGTCGGGATCGATCGGAGCTTCAATAGACCACCAAGTTCCGCCTCGACGACCCGGCTGGCCGTCATCGCGGGTCGGCTGCGAGCCTGTGTCCGCCTGGAATGAGAAGTCGCGTTCGGTCTGCATCTCGCCGGGCTGAAAGTAGCTGACTGTCGCCTTCGCCAACGCCTGTGCGGCGTTCTCCTGGGCGGCGTAAGTGGCCTGCCGATCGGCCCACTGCGCGGGCGTGAGCAGATCCCAGTACAGGCTGTAACGTCGACGGTGCAGCGCATAGAACGGCGACAACGTGATCGATTCGCCACTGGCGAGCGTCGCCTGAAACGTCCCCGGCTTTCCATCGACCGGGTGAAGCCAGAACGTCAGCGCTTGGTCTCCTGCTGCAAACACCGGGAACCGCATCCGATCCGCTCGCGCGTTCTCGCCCTGATCGTCGCTGCGTTGCGAGCCCAAGTCGCCGGCGAGCACCAGCGGCCCCCAGAGCAACGCAACACGGCTCGGATTGTCGATGACGGGTTCGGTGTGCAGCGTTTTCGGCAGCGTGACCGTGACGACGTCGCCGGCCGACCATTCGCGCGTGACTTCGACGTACGAGTCCGGCTGCCCCATGGAAGCGACGGGCTGGCCGTTGATGTTGATCGAAAAGCCCTCGCCCGCCCAAGCCGGCCGGCGGAACCGGAGTGTGAGCCGCGCCGGCGCCGCTTGGTCAACCGTGAGTGTAGCCCGATCCCCGAGCGGAAGATCACTCGCCATCGTGAACTTCAAGCCCGCTGACTTCCAGTTGACCGCGGTCGGGGCGTAGACGTTGATCCAGAGTTGGTCTCCCGACTCGAAGTAGAGCCCGTCGGCGTGCAGCGCGTGGCTTTCCATGCCCGTGCCAACGCAGCACGTGAAGCTGTCGAACATGTCCTGGTATTCGTGGATCACACCGGGACCGACCGGCACCATGTAACAGGTGCGTCCGTCTTCCGGATCGATCGATGCAAGGATGTGGTTGTAGAGGGCACGCTCCTGGAAGGCGGCGTAGCGGACGTCAGGCTGGAGTGCGAAGAGCCTGCGCGTGTACTTCAGCATGTTGTACACATTGCAGGTTTCAGCGGTGCGAAGGCTTCGACTCCGCTGGCCCGTGCCGTCGATCTGGCCGCTGAGCTTGTCGGCGGGACCGAAGTATTCGTCGTACCCGTGGCCGCCTGTGACGAACGAGTGATGCTGCACCACGGCATCCCAGAAGAAGGTGGCGGCTGCACCGTCGCGAGGATCGCCGGTGTAGATGTAACGATCCAGCGTGCCCAGCAGCTTGGGCACCTGCGTGTTGCCGTGCTTGCCGGGCAAAACGTCCTGCTGGTGGGAAAGCGAATCGACGATCGCCTTGTGATCGAACTTGTCGGCCAGCTTCAGCCAGCGCGCGTCGCCGGTATCGGCGTAGAGGTCGATCAGCACCTCGTTCATTCCGCCGAACTCGGTGGCGAGCATCTTCTGGATTTGCTCATCGCTCAGATGCCCGAGGATGCTCTCGACCCAACCGGCGAATTTCGTCTCAACCTCGAGGGCAGTGGCGTTACCGGTGTGCCGGTACGCGTCGCGCAGACCGGCGAAGATCTTGTGCTGGACGTACCACGGCGACCACATGCCGTTGAGATCGAAACCGCCCGAGCGGATCTCACCGTGCGCGAGTTGTTCGAACAGCGCCTTGCCCTCGACGAGCGGACGCTCCCGGCGACCGCCGGCGGGCTGAGTGGACGGAGGTGGCCCCTCGCCCATCAGGCCGCCGATATAGCCATCCCCCTGCTTGTCCTGAATCTCCTTCAGCTGCGCGACGATGTAGTCAGCACGTTCTTTGAAGCGGATGTCGCCGGTCGCTTCGTACATGTAGCTGACGCCGGAAAGGTAATGGCCCGCGATGTGTCCCGTGAGTTGTCGGCCCGCGCCGTCCCAGCCGCCGTACCCCTTGGCCTTCGGCGGCAGTCCTGCCCGCTCACGGAGGAACGCCAGCATTCGGTCGGGTTCCAGCTTCAGCAGGTAGGCCGCGTCGAGGTCCTGCGCATGCTTAAGTGGTCCGCCCGTGAGACGAACCTGAGATGGCGGCAGAGGCGTCGCCTTGAACGAAACAGCTTGCGTGACGGTGGTCGGCCGTGTGGTTGGCTGGGCGATCGCGTCGGTCGTCATGGTGAGTGTGCCTGCCGCGACCGCTAGGCGAATTAGTGTCGTGCGAAGCAAGGGCATGTTCAAAGTCCTTGGTGCCAAGGTTCAGCCACCTGTACGGGTTGCGGCTTTATTCGTTGGGGTTGGCCGGCTCACGATTCTGTAGATAGCGCACGAAAAAGTCCTGTAGCTTGCGCTGTGTGATCGGCGAGCGTGCGCCGTGGCCGGCACCAGGAACGCAGACGAACTCGAACTCCTTGTGAGCACGGATCAGTGCATCGATGAACCGGTAGGTATTCTCTACAGGAACGTTGTCGTCCATCTCGCCGAGCACGACCTGTAGCCGCCCCTTCAATCGCGAGGCGTTATCGATGTTCGAACAGGCCGAGTACTGCGGGCCGATCGGGTAGCCCATCCATTGCTCGTTCCATGAACTCTTGTCGAGGCGGTTGTCGTGACAGCCGGAGTTGGCGACAGCGACCTTGTAAAAGTCGCCATGGAAGATCAGCGCCCCGCCGCGTTCTGCCCGCCGGCGGACGTGCCGTAGATGCCGACGCGCGAGGTGTCCATATACGGGTACTTTTCCGCGGCCGCCTTAATCCATTGGATGCGGTCGGGAAATCCGGCGTCGGCGAGGTTCTTCCAGCAGACGTCGTGGAACGCTTTTGAGCGCATCGCCGTACCCATGCCGTCCATCTTCACCACGACGAACCCCAGCTTCGTCAGTGATGCATAGCGCTCGTTCGGGCTGAATGACTTGGGAACGTAGGCGTCCTGCGGACCGGCATAGATGTCTTCGACGATCGGGTACATCTTCGCGGGATCCAGATCGCGCGGCCGGCAGATGATGCCCCATATGTCAGTGGTGCCGTCCCGTCCCTTCGCGTGGAACACTTCTGGCGCGCGCCAGTCGCCGACGACTTTGGCGGTCTCCAACGTCTTAACAAGGGTGCCGTCAGACGTGCGGTGCAGCTCCGTCACCGGCGGGCAGTCGACGCGGCTGTAATTGGTCACCACGAACTCGCCGCCGGGGGAGAAAGCGTCGGATTCTGGTTTGAAGTCGATCGTGTGGTTGCCGTTACTTTGAGTGAGCCAGGTCAGGCCGGTGCCGTCAAAGTTCACGCGACCGTAGTGGACAAGATAAGGGTCTTGGTCTGGGTAGACGCCGGAAGCGCTGAACCAGACCTGCCGCTTTTCCTCATCGATCCGGTTAATCCCGCGCACGACCCATGTGCCGGTGGTGATCGGTTTCAGTGCAGCCGACTCGATGTCGATCAGGTAGAGCTGTCGCCAGCCACTGCGCTCGGAGACGTAAAGGATCTCTCGCTCGTTGGCCAGGTAGTTGATCAGTTGGAGCCGGAGGTTTTCGGTGTGCGCGGTCCAGATGAATGTGGATGACTGCTCGTCGAGAAGGTTGCGCGTGTCGCCCGTTTTGGAGTCGACCTCGATGATTCGCAACCGTTGATGGCCACGGTCGTGTTTCTCGTAGGTGAAATGACGGCCGTCGGGACGCCAGCGGATGGACGGTTCTGGATGGCTGCTCCACTCGTTGCAGTCGAGCCGATCGACCTTTGGCTTGATCTGCGTACCGCTGGCGACATCGAACAGGTTCAGTTCAAAGCTGTCGAGCTTGTCGCCCGGCAGTGTGTACTCGCTCTGGTGGAGGACCGCGCGGTGGACAGGCCCTTTGCCGACGTCGTTCGCGCCTCGCGGGGAAGACTCGACGCGATAAACCGGCAGATGATCGCCCCGCTGCAACCGGTAAGCGACCAAGTCGCTCGAGTCGGGTGACCAGAACACGCGGTCGTATGGGAAATCGGCGGTTCCGTCGCGCGAGAGCTGCCGCTCGCCGCCAGCCGTGGAGCGGAGCCACACGTTGCCGTCACGGATGAAGCTTGTCTGCTGGCGGTCCGGCGAGGTCCACGGATCAGACGAGGGAGTTGTTCCGTCGTGCGCCGTCGGCGCCGTGACTCGGGCTGGGTGGAGGGCACCTGTTCCGCAACTGCCTCCGGGATCGCGCAGCTGATACGAATTCAAGTCCAATTCCCAGGTTTTGCCCGCACTGCTGAGCGTCAACCGATGGTCATGCAGGCTTTGAATCCGCAGTTCCAGATGACTCGCATCGATCGATTGCCTTGTTTGCTCGGACAGCAGTGTCGCCAGCCGAGCATGATCGAAGGCCGGACCCCGCATCGCCGCGCGGGCATCGACCAGGACGTATTCAGTTGTTCCGTCCGGCTGGCTGCTGCGGTACCAGAGGTGCGTTGCATCGAGCCAGTGCGGTTCCAGTTTGGCGTTAAAAACTTGCACGGCCGGGGTGGTCGTGGGACTCGGGGCTGATGCCGCCGTGCTGCCAATGAGCAGGCTCAGGAACAGTGCAAGGCAAGGGCGAGTGACGAGTGACGACGCGAACCAGTTCACAGCACCCATCCCGAAATCCCTTCGAAAACCGACCTGACCACGATGGATCGAGCCATTCAGAAGTAGAACCGGTTCTTCGCCGTGATGCTGCCGGCATCACGCGGCATGTGGCGGAACGCCATCTCCTTGAACGGCCGGAATGTGACGTGACCGTCGAGGAAGAGGATGTTTCCACCGGCCGGCTGGCCCTTGACCAGGTGAGACGAAACGTGCCGCACGTTCGAACCGCCGTAACCGGCCCACGTCACGTACGGCTTGTCATTCGAGGAGATCGTCCCGTCGGCCGCGAGTTCCAGTTCGGCAGGACCCAGAACGCGAGGTTTCTCTTTAAGAACGACCCACGACGGTTGTGTGAGCGGGGCTGCGATTGCCGCTGCGACGTCGGCCGCCGTGAACTTGTCGTTGATCCGGCGCAGCCACTTGCGATTACCGAGCGTGCCCATGGGGATGTCGGTCACCACGCCGCCGGTGACGGTGGTCCGATTGATCATCAGGCAGTAGCCCAACACCGTGTAACCCCCGTAGTTCCAGAGATTGTCGACGTTCTGTTCGTAGAACAACGGGCAATACAGAGCGCGGCGGCTACCGGCCGCGGCCATGGTGCTGCCGTCCTTGACCAGGATCAACGCGTCGCGCGTTCCCGTGCTGACGTCCCACAGCCAGTAGCTCTGCGGTGCAGGAATCGTCGGCAGAAATCCCTTGTTGTTGGCGCTGTACAGGTAGCACGCTTGCCCTATGGAGCGAAGCTGCGTGGAGCATTTGACGATCATTGCCTGCTCGCGCGCCTTGCTCAGCGCCGGAAGCAGAATGGCAATGAGAAGCCCGATGATGCCGACCACGACCAGCAACTCCACCAGCGTAAAGCCGTATACGTGAGAAGTGGGAGAACGTTTCACAAACATCTCCGATTAGGTTGAACGCGGTGCTAGGATTCAGAGCGAACGGGACGCCAAGGCGGATGCTCAGCGGGCCCCAAGCCCGACGAAAAGCGACATGAACGAGTGAAATGCTATCGGCGCGGCTTTTGGCCCGCACTGCTAAATTGCGTAGATTGCCTTCGATAAATCACTTGGCACGCGGCGCGATCGCCGCTGGCTCGACGCCCTCGAACATGTCGTCCTGTGGATTGACGGATTCCCCTCGAGCACGCATTGCCTGGTGACGCTGTCGGAACGCCGAGGGGGATATTCCGAGCATTCGGTTGAAAAGCACACTCAGGTACTCCGGCGTGCCCGCACCGACCAAAGGCGCGATGGCCTTGATGGGCAGGTCGGTGTCGCACAACAGCTGTTTCGCCCGATCCACTCGACAATGCAGGATCTGTTCATGCGGCGTGCGCTTGAGCAATCGCAAGAAGCGACCCTCCAGCGCCCGACGCGTCAAGGGCACAGCCTGAAGCACCTGCTTGACGCCGATCGGCTCGCAGGCGTGGGCGCGGATGAAGCGCAAGGCCGCGGACACGTCTGGATCGTCGATGGCCAGCGAGTCGGTGGAACGCCGCGCGACCACGCTGATCGGCGGAACCAGGCGCAGGCCCGGCTCGACTGTCCTGCCGGCCATCATCTGCGATAACCACTCGGCCGCCAGGTACCCAACGCGCCGTGCGTCTGGCGCCACGCTCGACAAGGGCGGATTGCAGAGGTTGCAGAAGACGGGGTCGTTGTCGACGCCGATGACCGCCACTTGATCCGGCACGTCGAGATTCGCCTCGCGACATCCGTCCAGGACGTGTTGACCGCGCAGGTCATAGCATGCGAACACACCGACTGGCTTGGGCAGCGACTTGAGCCAATCGATCAGTTTCTGCCGGTCTTCGGACCAGCCGCGAGGTCGTTGCGTGTTCAGCGGCACGATGTGCGAGGCCACAGTCATCCCGTGGGCCATCGCCAGTTCCTTGAAGCGAGTATGCTGCCAGGCGGACCACCGATAGTCGCTGACGCCGCAATAGGCGAGGTTTCTGAACCCGCGTTCCCATAGATGATCGAAGGCCGCCTCGGCTTCGGCGCGGACGTCGCTGTGAAACGCCGGCACGTCCGGCAGCAGACCGGCAGCTGACACGTTCACGATCGGGCAGCGGCATTCGGCGACAGCACGGGCGGTCTGCTCGTCTTCGGCGCGGAGGATCACACCGTCGCCGTCCCAGCCACGCAGGCGTTCGGCAACACCTTCGATGCCTCGACCGGTCTCATGGAAATAGACCGTCCAGGCACCGCGTTCCTGGATGTACTCGCTGATCCCGGTCAGCAGGCCGCGCGCGTACGCGTTCGAGCTCTCAATCAGCAGCGCGACGCGCGGGACCTTCGTCGGGCGCACGCGCCGAGTTTCGTGTCGCTTCGATTTCCGGGCACCGCCTGCATTTTCCATGACCGGTTACGCACTCTAGCCGATTTCAGGACAAAAACAGCCACAATCCGCCCGGCACCATGCCCCATGGTGCCATCGGCTACGCGAGCCGACGGCGGATGAGCAATACCCCGGCCGCCATCAACGACGCCAGCGCGGCCGGTTCCGGAACGAGCTGCTGGGCCAGCGCCCAATCTCCGGCAAACGAGCCGGTAACCGTCTTGTTGTAGTTCGCTGCTAATGCGAGCAAATCACTGAAGTTCGTGACATTGTCATCGGTAAAATCGCCAGCGCCCCAGGATGACGTTGTGCTGCCATAGTTCGCAGCCAGTGCCAGCAGGTCGCCGAAGTTGACGACCAGGTCGAGATTGGCATCGCCCGGAAGCGTCGCCCGGGCGATCACCGCGGAGCCGTCGAGCGTGTAGCCGCCGAAGCTGGCGATCGGTGTTTGAGCCGTGTCGACAATCGCCAACGTGTACGTGCTGTTGGTGGCAAGGAAGATCCCGTCCGTCTTCCACTGTTTGATCTGATCGATCGGCGAGCCACCGGGATCGTAGTCGACGAGCAGACCGCCGGTCCCCAGATCGAGCAGCGTTGTGGACTCGATCGACAGCGTCTTGGTCTTCAGCACGCCGCCCGTTAGGTACAGCTTGCCTGCGTACATCGTCACCGATTGGAGCGAGGTGCCGGGGATGCGCAGCGAGCCGTCGCCTTCCTTGACCAATCCCGCACCGGCAGCCGCCGTGAAAGAACCGGCCAGCGTCAGATCGGATGTGCCTCGGGTGTTGATGGACGATGTCGAGGCCAACGTCACGCTGCCGGTGACGGTGCGAACGCCCTCCCATACGAACAGCGCGCCCGACGGATTACCGCCTCCGAACCAGCTGACAACGCCGGGACCGTTCAGCGTCAGTGGTTCTGCGATGACCGCGTTCGCCCCCATGTGCCATTCATCGACGAAACCGAGCGTGCCGCCGGACATGACGGTCGTGCCCGATGTCGTCGACCCAAGGCCCGTGACGTTGCCGAGGTAAACGAACGCGCCGGATTCGATGGTAACAGGGCCGGTGAATGTTGAGACGCTGGACGCATCGGCCCGCTTGCCGATGAGCGCGTGGCTCTTGATATCGATCCCGCCTGTGCCGCTGATGGGCTGTTCAATCGTCAGGGGATTCCACTCGTTGATGGCACCGGCGTCGGCATACTGGCGATTGATGATGATTGTGCCGTTGTTGGTGATCGCCCCGCCGCCGATGCCTTGAGCGGCGTCGTTTGTCTGGCCGCTAAGTTCGACGGTTCCCGCCAGAATATTGATTCCGCCTGCGAAGCCGCCTCCACCCAGGTTGGCAAACGTGACCTTGCCGGTCCCTGACTTGGTCAACGTCGCACCCGGTTGGCCGTTGATGATGCCGCCGCCTTGGAACAGGTAGTCGTGCGAGTTGTTGATGGTCACGTTGCCCGGGCTGACCTCGCCCGAGACATTGACGATGCTGACGTTCGAACCGTCGACGGCACCGGAGTCGTCAAACGTGATGCGGTCGCCTTCATGGAAGACGGTCGCCACATTCGACGCGTCCTTGAAGTGAGCGCTGGCTCCCGTGTCCCACGTGCCACCCGCTGACAACCCTGCGTAAGTAAGGTCGATGGGCACATAGACCACGTCCGGGCGGATCTTGATGTTGTCCAAGCGGACGTAGTTTGAATCCGTAGAACCCGTGGGGACGGTCGACTGGAAGCGGAGGAACAACTCGTCAGTGGGCGCCACGCCGGTAAGGTCCAGGTCGGCTGAGACCTTGAGCATGCCCGAATTGCCGGCGAAGCCCAGACGTTCAATGGAGAAAGTGCTCCCCACCTGCGTGGCGGCAGCCGCCCCGAGGATGTCGGTGTTGTCTGCACCCGTAAAACCTGTGGCCTTGAAGAGCTGGACGTCAATGTGAGCGCTGACCGGGTTGTTGTCAGTGAATCCGCCCAGATCGAACTGGATCGGGAGAGTCGTTTTGCCTTCCGTGTTGAAGCCGATCGACTGATAGATCCACGGAATCGGCACGCCGTCGGTCGCATCGTGGTTGCCCGTCATGACGACCGAGGCCGAGCCCGACGGGCTGACTGCGGTCGCTTGGCTGACGTTGAAATACCACGGTGCCGTTGGGTTTTGGGCATTGAACCACTGGTACACGCCGGGGTAGTTGCCGCCGGTGGTCTGCGTGGGGTCGTAGGTTTCGAAATTCCCGTTGGTGATCGTCAGCGTCGCCTGCGCCACGGAGGGAAGAGCGACAGCCAAGGCCAATGTGGCCAACGTGCGGAATGAACGCGTAGACGTCGTCTTTCGCATACTTTCTCCCGACTGAATTGAGTAAACCGAGGGTTCTGCCAGCGTTTGGAAATGATTCGGCCCGCAAACCCTACCACAACATACTTCGCTCACACACGCATTTGTCTTTCAACTTGCACCCCGATTGAAGGTCGTCTGTGTTCCTGCACATCAACGACGGCATGTCAGTTTGACGGCTTGAACCGCCAGTCCACTCGTCCGGAATACCCAAACGTCTTGTCCACCAATGCGAACAAGTCCGGGTCGTAGGTCCGAAGTATTTCGCGCGTGTTGATTGGCCGATCGGCGTCGAGCGGAGGTTCGCCCGTCCCAGCGGCGTCGAAATACGCTTCGACGCCGGCACACCAGTACGACTCGGCATCGTTCTGCGCCGAGGTCCCCTGCCACAGCTTCTTTGCCCGCGCTTTGGCGAGCAGTTCGTCGACGGTCCTGCCGAATCGCTCGTCGAGCCGATCGACATGCAGCTCATACTGCTGCCAGATTTCAGGCGGCCGGCGGTCCCAACTCGGATCCACGGGCCGTCGCGCGGCAATGGCGAAGACCGCCCGCGCCAGCACCTTCACGACCAGACTCTCGCAAGCCGCCGGGTCGCTGGAGTCATGAAGGATGTTCTCTTCCGGGACAACCATGACCTTGGATTGTGATGAGTAGTCCATCCAACGCGCCTCATCCCACGCCGGTTGCGTACTTGCCGCACTGCGTAGTTCAGGCAATTGACTGAGCCGCTCGTGCCGACCGAGGATGACGAGCTTGGACCGATCGTTGATTAGGGCTTTGAGCAGGTCGTGTCGGTATGCGAAGAGCTTGCGCACGGTATCGTTGGCGCACAGCAGCGCAATGTCATTCACCTGCTCTGAGGCAATGATCGGGAGTTCGCGGGCGTAGCTGAATTTGGTGTAATACGGATCGACCTTGAACCGCGCCGGCGGCGCCACCACGCTCGGCTGCGGGCGGACCGGCTGGTAGCGCCAGTCGTTGGCGGACGTCAGACGCATCGTCGTTCTCACCAATTCGTAGCCTTCCGGGTCGTACATCCGGAGTTGCTCGCGCGAATGGACATTCGTGTGATTCCAGTTATTCACGCGGTTGCAGTCGAAATAGCTTTGGGCAATCTCAGCCCAGTACTCGTCCGGGTTGCCGCCGGCATACGCGCGTTTCCAGCGGCCATGGTCCAGCGCGTTTCGGTAGGTGGCCGTCAGGCGGTTGCGCCATTCCGGATCGATGTGCGTGAGGGCAGCGTCGATCGTGTGGAAGAACTCGTGCACGGCGATGCTCTCGTCGTCGTAGCGGTCGATCGGCAAGTTCAACAGATTCTCTTCGCCGAAGCTGGTGACGTCGAGCCCGCCCGTGCCCCGAACCCGCTCGTTGACATAGGCGGGGTTGGGCTCATAACGGTACTCGGGCAGATCGGTATAGACCTGATCCTTCCCGATGATGGCTAGGTGCGTGTGAACACGCTTCATCTCGGCAAGGACGTCCGGGCGGCCTGCAAGCAGGTGGCTGACAATCTCGTGCGTGCGGATCAGCGCCTCGTCGGAGACGTCGGCGCCCGCGAGGATCGAGAGGCCCTGAAGGTCGACGTACTTGCTGTAGAAGCCGCGTGCCGCGTCGACGTCGCGCGCGTTGAACGTGTCAAATACCGCCGATGGCGGTGCTGTCACGTCTGGCTGCGTGGCGGGCGCCGTAACCATGTCATTCGCCAGAGCGCAGGTCGCGCTGAGAAAGACCATTCCCAGGAGTTGCCGAGCACCCATGAACTTCATCGTCGAGCCCCCAGTAGGCGACGGATCAGCGGCGTCAGGATCAGCACGAGCAGACCCGCGCTGAACGACGACACGACAAACAGGAAATAGAAGTCGGCCTGCCCGCCGAGCTTGAACCAGCGATACCAGAATAGTTCGATCTGTCCCGAGTCGATCTTCTCGATCTGTCCTGCGAGGTGCCCGCCCGCCCAGTTCGCCACCGAGTTGGCGAGGAAAGAGAGGCCCATGAGGAACGACAGGTAGCGGACGGGCGCGACGCGTGTAACGAACGATAGTCCCGTGGGAGAGATGCAGAGCTCGCCAAAGGTGTGCATGGCGTACGTTGCCAGCAACCAGAACATGCTCGCCCGCGCGGTCGGCGTAGTGCCGATCGAGCCAGCCACCATGAACAGATAGCCGCCACCCAGCAGGAACAGGGCTAGCGCGATCTTGATCGACTGGCTCGGGTTGAGCTTGCGCTTCTCAAGCATGGACCAGAGTGCCGCGAACACCGGCGCTAACAGGATCACCAGCAGCGCGCCTACCGATTGGAACCAGGTCGCGGGCATTTCCCACGAACCAATGTGCCGATCGGTCATCTCGGCGCCGAATAGGTTCAATGATGTGCCAGCCTGTTCGAAGGCGATCCAGAAGATGGCGTTGAAAAGGATGAACAGCAGGATGACCGCGGTCGGACCACGATCCGCCGCCGCCTGGATGCGCACGAACCACACGCAGCCGATCAGTGCCGCAATCGGAATCGCCCAAGTGAGCGGGAAATGGCCGACGGCGTACGCCCCGATGGTGTTAAGTCCGCGGCCGATCAAGGAAAACGCGTGGGCGTGCCACGCTGCGGCCACCACCAGTGCGAGCAGGATGCCGCCCGCCGCGAACGCGAAGGCGAGCCCCGGCTTGCCTGTTGGCGGCGCGTCGCCGATGCCGTGGAGGTAGATCGGCCGGGCAAAGCAGTAGATGGCTAATCCGATCAGCATGCCCACCGCGGCTGATCCGAATCCCCAGTGCCAGCCAACGCGCTCGCCGAGCGTTCCGCAAACGAACGCGCAGACGAATGCCCCGATGTTGATGCCCATGTAGAAGATGGTGAAGGCGCTGTCGCGGCGCGGGTCGCCCGCGCGGTAGAGCCCGCCGACCATCACCGACACGTTCGGCTTGAAGTGACCCGTTCCGATGACGATCAGCGCCAAGCCGAGCACGAATATCGACAGTCCCAACGACGTATGACCCAGCGTGCCCAATCCTGAAACGGCCAGCATCACGTGGCCCAAGGTGATGAGCGATCCCCCCACGAGCATCGAGCGGTGTGCTCCGATCAGCTTGTCCGCGATGATGCCGCCAAGGATCGGCAGCAGATACGCCATCCCGGTGTAAACGCCATAGAGGTCGGACGCAGCCTCCTTCGTCATCCCTCGGCCAGGATTCGATCCGCTGGGCAGCGCGATGAGGTAAAGGACCAGCAGCGCCCGCATGCCGTAGTAGCTGAACCGTTCCCACATCTCGACGAGGAACAGAACAAAAAGGCCGGTGGGATGGTTCAGAAAGAGCCGCTGCGGCCGCTCCGGCAAGACCGGCGCGGTCGGTTCGATCGGCGTGGCGATGACACTGGGTCGATCCATACGTCTGCTCACTTTTTCATCCAGACGAGGGAGTGTCCGCCGCGGTTGAGTCGGGCGTAGTTGGGGATGGCCACGAGCGGCGAGCCGTCGGCGAACTTGCCCTCAACCGTCATCACGCCGTCGAGAAGCTGCGGCTTCCATGTCGTCGACAGGTTCTCCAGCACGCCGACGGGCTTCTGCACGTCCGGCTGGTCGACGGTTTCGATGTTGTAGATCAGCGGCCCGCGGCGCAGCGCGACCCGGCCACGCGTGGCGGGGATCTTCTCGCTCGGCGTGATCGTCTGCACGGGCAGTGGCAGCTCAAGCTCCACCGTGTCCCCCGGCTTCCACGTCCGCTCGATCTCGACGTAGCCCTTGTCATTCGCCTTCAGGTCCGTCGCCTGGCCGTTCACGGTCAGCGCCGTGATGCCGTCGGCGTCGGGCGTTGCGGTGTACAGCGTGCTCACCTCGCGCTTCGGCGAGCGGATGTACAGCTTGAACGACGCCTCGCTCGACGGATTCACCGTCAGCTTCACGTGGCCGTTCCACGGGTAGTCGGTCGTCTGCGTGATCTCCACGCTTGCGCCGCTGACCGTGCCGACCTTCACCGTGCTGCCGGCAAAGAGGTTCACGTACACGCCGTCGTCACTCGTGGCATACATCCACGTGGGCAGCATCAGCAGCGTGCGCGGGATGTTGCCGACGCAGCACGGGCAGACATGCCACTTGTAGCGGGTTTCGCTGGAATCGAGCGAGTTGGTGTAGGTGAAGTTCTCACCCGGCAGATCGACGTCGCCGAGGATGGCGTTGTAGAGCGTGGTCTCGTAGAGGTCGGCGTACCTGGCGTCGTGGGTGGCGAGGTTGAGCTTGTACTGCATGAACAGCAGGCCGCAGCTGGAGCAGCTTTCGACGTACGCGCTGCCGCTGGGCAGCGAGTAGTCGGGGCCGAAGCCTTCGG
Source organism: Tepidisphaeraceae bacterium (assembly GCA_047600945.1). Classification (GTDB taxonomy): domain Bacteria; phylum Planctomycetota; class Phycisphaerae; order Tepidisphaerales; family Tepidisphaeraceae; genus JASGKC01. Next base: position 3,190,267 of record JASGKC010000001.1, read on the forward strand.
AGGTCTCGCCCGAGCCGATGCCGCCGGTGACGTAGTACTTGCGGTTGACGAGGTTGTCCCAGATGGAGAGCGTGGCGCTCCAGTAGTCCGGGTCGCCGGTTTCCATGGCGACGTCGGCCATCGCCGAGTAGGTGTACGCCGCGCGGACCGCGTGCCCGACGGCCGCGTACTGCTGCGTGATCGGCGCGTGCGACTGGTCGTACTCCGAGCCGGCGTCGCCGCCGGTGTAGAAGTCGTTGCCGCCGGCGCCGGTCGCGGGTTTGCGTTCGTGCAGGCCGCGTTGGTCGAGCAGGAACTTCGCGAGGTCGATGTACTTCTGGCCTTTGCCGTGCCCTTCGATGTCGTTCACGAATCGGCCGAGGCGCACGAGGGCCTGTTCCATCTCCTGGTGGCCGTCGTACCACGCCTGCTTCGGGGCCGGGCCGATGTGATCGACCCAGCAGTCGGCCAGCTTGAGCGCGGCGTCGAACAATCGCCGGTCCTTGCCGTCCGTCGCGATGTAGTGCGCGATGCCCATCTCGATGAAGTAGCCGGCGACGTAGCCTTCGTGCTCGCCGCGCAGGCCTGCGTCCCAATGCTTCGGCGCGACGTTGCGGTCGCGCTCGCGTGGCGAGGCGAGCGTGTAACGCGTCTGGAAGTAGCCGTCCTTCTCCTGGGCGGCGAGGATGATCGGAATCCACTCGTCCAGCTTTTTGCGGAACGACTCTTGCGCCTTGAGGATGTCAGCGTCGCCCTGCGCGTCGTAGGTGAGCGCGACGCACATCGCCTCGGCCGTGTTGAGCACCCAGGCGTTGGAGAACGGATAGCCGATGTGCGGCTTGGATGGTTCGCCGCGGAGTTTCTTGCCCGCTTCGATCAGGTTGTTGATGCCGCCCTCTTTCAGATTCGGATCGTCATTCATCGCGACGCAGTGCGGAATCCAGTTGACGATCTGGTTCTTGAGCCGGTTCTTCCAGAACGGGCTGTCGACGCGATAGCTCGACGCGTAGAGCGCGTGCAGCTTTGGCGCACTCACGCCGTTCTGCACTTTCACGTCGACGCTGTCGGTGTCGGCCTTGCCGCGCAGCTCGTAGGTGAAGTTGAGCGTGTAGTCGCCCGGCGCGGAGAAACCGGCCGTGGTGCGCAGCGCGTCGGGACTGGAGAACGTGACCTCGCCGGGACCGGAGGCCTTGGACCAGTGGCCTTTCGGCGCATCGGCCGAGCGGCGAATGCCGTTGCCGCTGCCGGTCAGGTACGTGACCGCGGGCAGCACCACGGTGCGATCGAGACCCGCATCCGCGTGCGGCGGAAACGCGGGCGACGTGCCGGTGTCGTAGACCTTCCACTCGATCAGTCCCGTTGAAAAGTTGTCCTTGGCATCAAACTCCAGCCGGAACCGGTCGGTTGTGATCGGTTCGAACTTCGCCGTGTTGTAGCGATTGAGTTCGACACCAACGTTCGTCTGGACCGGCACGTAGGCCTTGCCATTCCAGTATGACAGCCGCGCCGCGACGGGGCCGTAGACTCCTTGGCGGTCTTCCCACCAATACACGTCAACGCCGTTCGTACTGATCGGCTGGCTCCACTGATACTCCACCCACTGAGTTCCTTTGCGCGGCCAGTTGCCGTACGCGCCACGGCGATGGTCGGCGCTGTCGCGAGGGTCGACGTCGTCGTTGATGGCCGCGAGCGTCTCGTGGCCGGAGACAAAGGAGGTCACGGGTTTGGCGGCGAGTGCGAGATTCATGGCGGCCTCATCGGCACGTGCGATTGCACTCCACGCGGCCAAGCTTGTCAGGATAATTGCAACGTGACGGGTCATGGATGGGTTCCGGATCACGGGGCCTCACTTCTTGCCAGAAACGCGAAGGACGGTGAGCGAATGGGCGGGAAATTCCCACGTCGGCTGCTCTGCCAACGACGGGCCGATCGATTGCGTGGGCGTCACCTTGTGCGGTTCGTCAAGCGAATTGTTGTCCAGGGGCGCAGCGCTCGTCAGGCGCGTAACGCGCACCGCACCGGAGGCGAACGCGCTGCCACCCACGTCGACTTGCGCGGTGCGCGGCGCGGCCGAGGTGTTGATCACCTTGAGGATCAGATCCCCGGTCGCCTGGTCGATGCCCGCGTTCGCATGCAGCCGAGGCGTGACGGGCACTGTCCCTTCGTTGATCAGCTTGCCATCGAGATAACACTTGACGGATCGGCCACGCAGTTCAACCTTCACGTCGTACCAGCGGCCGGTTTCGATTGTGCCTTTGACGCGCGGGCCGACCGGGTTCTGGTTGAACTCGATACCGTGCTCCTGGTTGCCCCAGCCGCCCAGATTCCACCACAGCCGGTTCTCCGTGCCGTAGCCGAAAAGGATCAGGAATCCTTCGTTGCCCGCGAGTTTGCGGGCCTTCAGCGTGAGCGTGTAGTCGGACCACTCGGCGTTGCCAATCGTGGCGAAGGCGACCGCGGGCCGCGCCTGACGGTAGACGCCGTCAACAGTCTGCCAGTCGCCGCTGCGAACGTGCCACGCGGCGTCAGGCTTGCTGAAATCGGATGCGTAGACGACTTGCCCGCCCCGCTCGACACGGACGTCCTTGAACTCCGCGGTCGTGCCCCAGGTCCCGACACCGACCGCGCCGGCCACCGATGCTTGATCGTCGGCCGACTCCACACGCGTCGCGACGGTGCGGCTGGGCAGGTTTTCGGCGAACGTCTTCCAGAGGTAGTACGACGCCGTACCGAAGACACGTGAATTGTCGAAGTAGATCATCCCGTGCCACGGCGGCGGCGCACCGGCGAGCCCGGTTCTTCCGTTCACGTTGGCGAGCAACGGTGCGTACGACACCATCCGAACGTGGTCGCCATTGCGCTCACAGCCCATCAGGAACACGCCCTCGGCGAGGGCCGCGCGGAGATTGCCGCGATCCTTCCCGGCGTCGTCTGTCGTCACGGCGAGTTCGGCAATGTAGATCGGCGGGTCACTGCGAGGACGGTCGTCGTAGAAGTGTTCGTTGCTTACGAACCAGTTGGGCGAGGAGTAATAGTGCTCATCGACCATTTCGGTCTTCACCGTCGGGCTCGGGATGTTGGCAAGCACCAGCGTGTCCGGCGCCTTGGCCTTGATCTGCGGATAGATGAAGGCGTAGCGGTCGAGGTACTCGTCTCCGACATTTTCGTTGCCCACTTCCAGCATCTTCATGCCGAACGGTTTTTCGTGCCCGGCTTCAATTCGCCGTTTGCCCCAGGGCGTGGCGGCGTCGCCATTGGCGTATTCGAGCGCGTCGAGAAAGTTCTGCGCCAGCGGCTGCATCTGCGCCATCGGCACCGGCGTGGTGTTGCCACGGAAGATACACGTCTGCCCCGCTGACGAAACGAACATCGGCTCCGCGCCGATGTCCTCGATGAACTGGAGGTATTCGAAGAATCCCACCCCATGCGTGCGGCGATAGTCCCATACGTTCCAAGCCTCTTCGCGCTGCTCAATCGGACCGAGCGTCTTCTTCCAGTCGTACGCGGTCTCGTGCGTTGCCCCTTCAACGACGCAGCCGCCGGGGAAGCGAACGAAGCCGGGTTTGAGGTCGGCCACCATCTGGGCGATGTCGCGGCGCATGCCGTTGGGCCAATCCTTGAAGGTTCGAACGGGGAAGAGCGACACCATGTCGAACCAGAGCGTGCCCGGCTGATCGGCCGAAATAACGAGCCGGGCTTTGGGTTCATCGGCCGACGCGGTGAGGATGAGTTCCTCTCGATGCCACTTCGTCCCGATCGGAGAACTTGTTCTCTGGACTGCGCCGATGGGCTTCCCTGACGCGCCTTCAAAGATCGCGGAGACCTTCCCGCCGTACGCGCGGTCGCTGCGTACCCAAAACGTGAGCCGATACTGCTCGCCAGCACGCAAGCCGAGGCCCCAATAGCCTTTCGTAGCCAGGCCCGCGCGGGTGCCAATCTCCCGGACCTCAAGTTTCGCAGCCCGGGGTGTGGCGACGTTCAGGTCGCCATGCACGTCGAGCGAAAGCGTGGCCTGCGCGCCGCCGTCGGCAATGAGGTTCCAGTACGGGAGTTCCTCGTCGGCTTTGAAGAAGAAGTCGGTCGCGTAGCCGCCGGGATTGACCCAGCGGCCGCCGCGATGCGTGAAACCTTCTGGAGGCTTCGACTCCTCGAAACCACGGTTCCGAATCATCTCGGCGTAGAGGCCCCCGTCGATCGCGGTGTTGATCTCCTCGAGGAAGACGCCGTACATCCGCGGGTTGAGCGCCGGCCCCGCACGGTCCGGCTCGACATGCAGTGTGGTGGGTGCTGCCGCACCGAACGCGCGAGCGTGCACGCTCAGACCGGCCATGACGAGAACTGCGACTACGCCGATTCTCATTATTTGACGCTCCCAGCAGGCCCGAGGACGTGTGCCGCGCCGACGTGCCATTCGGTAGCCGAACGACGCGACAGCGTGGCTGCGAAACCTAACGCGCTTCGTCGAACTCACGTCTGCAAGAGAACGCATATCACCTTCGAGATTTCACCGCAGACGGATCGCGTCCCAAGTCCCGGTGCAAGATCGCCCGCGATGCCGCGTGGCACCACAGGCTGCTGCGATATGCTCGGCACGATGAACACCCCGCCTCAATGTGCTCTAGTCGTGTCAGCACTGCTGAGCGTGGCCGCCCTCTGTGCCGCTGATTCGGCCCCGCCCGCGAGTCAGCCCGGGGCGAAGGAGTTGTATCTGCCCGCCAAAATCTGGAACGTGCCGGAGTCGAACGATTTCAACAATCCTGAAAGCGAATTCTCCTTTGACCGAATGGTCCAGTCGGACAACCTGGCATTGTTCTGGTCGAAGGAGTACGGCCGTGTCCCTGTCGAAGTCGCCGATCCGAAGCGGCGTTTCGATCCGCAAGCTGCTCTGCGGGAGTGCGAGCGGTTCTATCACGCATATGTCGACGACCTGAAGTTTGTCGAGAAGGGACACTCCCTCACCGACCGGTACAAGCTGCTGGTGTTCGTGATCGGCGGCCCCGGCGGCACGGCGTTTGGCGGCGGTGAAGAGGACAAGGTAGGTATCCTGTGGACCCCTGCCAGCCGAATCAACCACCCGCCCTACGGTGCGCTGGCCCACGAGATGGGACACTGCTTCCAGTACATGGTCCACGCCGACGGTGCTCCTGGCTTCAAATCCGGGCCGCGCGGGGTGAATCACACCATCTTCGAGATGACCTCGCAGTACATGCTGTGGCAGGTCTACCCGGAGTGGATCACATTCGAGAACTATCACCTGCAAGGATTCCGCGAGCAGACCAATCTGGCGTTTCTGCACGAGGCGAATCAGTACCACTCGCCGTTCGTTCTCGAATACTGGTCGACAAGGCACGGCACCGATTTCATCGGCAAACTGTGGCGCGAGGCGAGGCCCGGCGAAGACATCGTGCAGGCGTACCAGCGGCTCACCCGCATCGACCAGAAGGCGTTCAACGACGAGATGTTCGATGCCTGCCGGCGCTTCGTAACCTGGGACTTGCCGCGCGTCGAACGGGTCTCGAAGGCGTACGCGAATCAGGAGATCACGCGTTTCGAGCAGGCCGAAGACGGGTGGTTTCGGATCGCGCCGGAGAAGCGTCCGCAGAACTACGGCTACAACGCGATTGCCCTGAAGACGCCGCCCGCCAACACGAAAGTCACCCTTCACTTCAAAGGCATGGCCAGCGCCGCGGCGGACCGAGGCGTCAAGCCCGAGTTGGCTGGTTGGCGTTACGGATTCTTGGCAGTGAAAGAGGACGGCAGTCGCGTCTATGGCGACACGCAGTCAGACATTGATGGCGAAACAAGCTTCAAGGTGCCTACAGGTACTACGCGTCTGTGGTTGGTCGTCATCGGCGCACCCACCGAGCATTGGCCGCACATCGCCGACGGCAAGGAGGAGAACGACGAACAGTGGCCCTACCAGATCAAGTTGATCGGCACTGCGCTTGACGCCGCCGCCTTCCCGGCGCGCAGCCAAAAATGGCACATTAGGAGAGCTTACCAGGGATTCGTTGACCAGCCCTTCGCCCCGAATTACGTTCTCAGAAAGCCGTTTTCCATGCCGAGAGCGTTCACACCGACGCCGATCTCACGCCGCAGCCGTGCCATCCGCTGCGCGATCGAACGACTCGATCGACGCATCCTGGCATCGGTCACCACAGTCGATCCGGCCGACGGGCTTCGACTTACCGGTTCGCGCGTGCTCGGCGAGTGGGCCAGCGATGCCAACCTGGATGGGTGGGCGGTCAACAACGCCGCGTCATCGAGCGTGGCGGGCGGACGACTTGCCGTCACCACGAACACGAACGGCTCGCCGCTCGATGTGAGCCTGTCGAGCATTTCGTCTGGGCCGTCGCTCGACTACGCGTACTACAACTACGTCCAGGTCCGCATGCAGTTGCCAACCGGCTTCGTTGGCGATGTGACTTTCTCCTTCGGCACGACCACGCAGGCCGGTTTTTCGATCGCCCGCCAGTTCGTCATTCCCACGGCACAACTTGCGACTGACGGGCAATTCCACGTCTACCGAATCGACGTCGGCCTACAGGTGTGGTGGAAGGGCACGCTGCGCGACCTGCGTCTGAGCCTGCCCGGCACAACGAGTTCACAGACCGCGTCGCTCGACTATGTCGAAGTTGGCGACGTGCCGAATGACACCTACACCGTCGTCACCACGGGTCTGAACATGGCCCCCGGCGTGACCGCCGCCTCTCGACTCAGCATCGAGAGCAAGCACTTCATCTTCTGGTACGACCCGGCCGTCAACCCGGGCGGACAAACGAACTGGACGACGATGGCCAAGAACGCGCTGCACATGGCCGAGACCTCCAGCAAGCTGTACATGGATGAACTGGGCTTCAAGTCCATCTTCAACTGGGGCGGCGGCACGAAGCGGAAGATGAACATCGTCTCGTGGTACTCCGGCTACTGGTCCGGCGGCGACCACATGAACATGGACACGAGCGGCCTACAGGACGAAGGCTCCGGCAACGCCCTGCCGCACGAGATCGGCCACCTGTTCGATTCGCAAAACGGCGCCTGGCTGGCGGGTGGGCATTGGGAAAGCCACGCGAACTGGTATCGCGAACAGTGGGTGAACCACTACGCCGCCTACTTCGCCGCGAACTCACGCTCGGCGATTACACCTAACGCGTTGATCTGGTCGAACCTGCGCTTGGACAACAGCCGTCTGATCTATCACGACTACCGGCTGCTGACCCCGCTACAGTTCTACGCCAGCGCTCTCGGCCTCGACCCGAACACCGCTGCCAAGCTTTGGTACCAAGGCAGCCAGAACCAGACCGCCTTCGACAAACTCGCGACAGTACTGCCGAGCGAGACGAGCATTAAGGATGTCGTTGCGTCGCTGATGAAATACTGGCCTACGCTCGACTTCCCGAGCGGGCCGTACATCAAGGCGTTCCAGTGGCCCACCACTGCTGCCAAAGCGGAATGGGATTACCTCACCACGAGCTACCTCGAACCGATCGCCGACAAGCCCGGCTGGTTCAAGGTGCCGACCGAACGCGCGCCGGAGAAGTACGCCTACATGACCCACGTGCTCACGCCGACCGCCGGCAGCACGTCGGTGACTGCGACCGTGAACGGCCTGCCCAGCGCCGATGCGACGGCCGACTGGCGCTTCACGTTGCAGGCGCTCGGCGCGGATGGCGTCACCCGCTACAGCACTGTCTTCACGAATGGCCAGACCGGCACACTCGCGATCCTCCCCACCGACACGAAGGTGATGTTGCAGGTGGTCGCCACACCGGGCAACGCCACGCTGGATCTGGATGCCAAAGCCAACACCAAGCGCGACACCCAAGACGCCTTGCGCCTCACCTATCCGTACGAAGTGAGTCTGTCCGGCGCCACGCCCGCCACCGGCGGGGGAGTACGCATCAACTACACTCGCGGCAGTGGCGCGTTCCGCACCAACCCCGACGGCAGCGCCGGCGGTTGGGTGGACTCTACCGCAAGCGTTGCTTCCACCGCCTACGTCGCGGCCGTGCGCAGGTGCTCGGGACGGCGAAAGTACAGGGCAATGCCCGCATCCTCGACTTCGCCACAGTGGCCGGCAATGCAACGGTCTCCGCCAGCGCGATTGTCAGTGGCTATGCGGTGGTTAACGGGAGCGCCACCGTCACCGGCAACGCCCGCGTGCGCGATCACGCATATGTGACCGCGTCCTCCAGTGTGAGCGGCAACGCCGTCGTCGAGCAGTACGCGATGCTGAATGGCGACCTCGGCGTCGCAGCGCTGATGGACAACGCCGTCGCCCGCGGTGTAGCCCAGGTTCAGGGCGGCACGCTGAGCGGCACCGCCATCGCTGACTACGACTACACGTCGAACTGGAACTTCAGCGACGGCACGCACAGTAACAACCACCCGTATGACGGCACGTGGAACGACTACTTCGACTCCAGTCAGGTCAAGCCGCGCGGGTTGCTCGCTTCGTACCGCATCAACGAGACGTCCGGCAACAACCTGTTTGATGAGTTTGGCGCGCTCAACGCCCAGTTCCGAGGGACGCCCGGCCGCGTGAACGACACGACGCTGAACAGCAACGTCATCCAACTCGACGGGAGCACGCAGTACGCGGTGCTCGATCGAAGCCTCGCGGAACTGCGCGACGGCACGTACGCGCTGTGGGTCAACTCCTCCAGTTCGACCGCAGATCGGCCGCTAATCTACATCGGCAACGGTGCCAACTCGTTGCAGCTAGTCGCTCGCGACGCCAACGGTTTCGCGCACCTGACGATCACCGTGAACGGCGTCACGCAGGAACTCGCCTCCACATTGCTCGTGCCGCTGAACACGTGGACGCACCTGGCGATCACTTTCAACAGCGGCACCGCGACGATGTACGTGAATGGCGTCATAGCCGGCAGTGCTGCGATGAGTCTGCGGCCAAACGACGTGCTGACGAGCGACGCGTACCAGTCGGCCGACGCGGTGTATCTCGGACGCAATGCCGGCAGCAACTTCTTCACCGGCAGACTGGACGACATCCGTGTCTACAATGTCGCCCTTACGCCATTGGAAATCGAGAGTGAAGTCCGCCGCAGCGGCAGCACGCTCGGCAGTTTCTACGCGACCGTCCCCACGACGTTCAACGGCACCAGCACCACTGCCGAGAGCGGCGTGCATAGCGGTTTTGTCCGCACATTCAGCGCATGGATCAAGCCAACGGCATCACCAAGTGTGACGAACACGCGCTTCAACGTGCCCTACTACACGCCGATCGTCGACAGCACCGACCAGCGCGACGCTACCGGCTACGGCAACGGGCTGGGCCTGAACAACGGCAAGTACGTGGTCCGCCTCGACAACAGTCTGAACATCTGGGACACCGGCGTGCCCGTGTCGCTCGGCCAATGGCAGCAGGTCACGCTCACTCTTAGCGGCACCGTCGCGAACCTGTACGTCAACGGCACGCTCCGGGCGACCAGGAACTACACCGCCTCGACGGTGAACGGAAAGAACTATCGCATCGGTTACGGCCAGACGACCGAAGATGTTGCATCTCGCACCTACTTCAACGGCCAGCTCTTCGACCTGAAGATCAGTGACCGCGTCATCGCGCCGACGACCGGTCTGCCCGTCGGTTGGGCGGCGCAGGACGTTCAGGCCACCGGCGCGACGGGCTACTCGTCCTTTGCGGGCAACACGTATGCCGTCACGGGCGCGGGTACCGGCGTTACTGGCACGAGCGATCGGTTCCAGTTCGCGTACACCAGCCTGAGCGGCGACGGCTTCATCGCTGCCCTGGTAAGTGCGCCCTACGGCCTCAGCACGACGGCCGTGGCGGGCGCCACGGGTGGCCTCATGCTCCGCACGAGCGTCACCAGCACCGTGCCGGAAGCGATGATCGCCATCACGCCGTCGAACGGCTTGGTTTTCCAATACCGCTCGACCAGTAGCGGTGCAACGACCACAGCCGCCACGCTCGCTGGGATCAGTGGACCAGTGTGGCTGAAGCTGACGCGCGTGGGCAACAACGTGTCGGGGTACTACTCAACGAACGGCTCGACGTTCACGCAACTGGGCGCGACGATCACGCTGGCAAACCTCGGCGCGACGACACTCGCCGGTCTCGCGGTGTCGTCGACCGTCAACGCGACGCTGGTGCAGGGACTCTTCAGCAACGTGTCAGTGACGTCATCGGCCAGTCCGATCATCGCCACGTCCGCGGCCGCGTCGGCAACCACCGTGTTTGGAAAGACCGTCGACCTGAGCGTCCTCGGCGCAAGCGCCGCCGGCGAGAGCGGGCTGACCTATGTCTGGTCACTCGACGGCACGCCGACCGCGCCGCTCAGCTTCTCGGCCAACGGCTCGAACGCCGCGAAAAACACGACCGTCACGTTCACGGCCGTCGGGACCTACACGTTCCGCGTTTCGGTTTTCAATGCTGCGGGACAGAGTGTTCTTTCGAACGTCGTAACCGTCACCGTCGCGCAAGGAGTCGGCGCAATCACACCGGCTGCCCCCACGGTGATCGCGGGCACCACGCAGGCATTCGGCCTGCTCGACCAATTCGGCAACGCGTTCGCCAGCGCTGTGACCTGGACGAGTTCCGCCGGCCTGATCAGCAATAGCGGCCTCTTCTTCGCACCGACCAGTGGCAACACCGCGACCGTCACGGCAACCGCGGGCAGTTCGTCCATCTCGGCAATGGTGGCCGTCGCCCAGCCCCGTGCGTGGTACAAGGCGGACGCCACCACCGGCAGCACGCTCACCGACAGTTCGACAAACGGACTCAACGGCTCGCTCACGACGACCTACACCTGGGGCACAGGCCAGATCGGCAACGCGCTCACGCTCGGCACGGGGTACGCGACCGTTCCTGCAAGCGTCATCAACGGCCTGACCGAATTCACGATCAGCGCATGGATCAAGCCGGCCGCTACGACAGGCTGGGGCCGGCTCTTCGACTTCGGCACTGGCACCACCAAGTACATGTTCCTCGCCCCGGCCGATGGAGGCGGCAGGGTTCGCTTCGCCATCACCACCGGCGGCGGCAGCACGGAGCAAGTCGTCACGTCGTCGGTCACGCTCACGAACGGGACCTGGTCTCACGTGGCGATCACGCTCAGCGGCACGGTCGCGACACTTTATGTGAACGGCGTCGCAGTTGGCACCAATACGGCCGTGTCGTTGAACCCCGCTTCGTTAGGCACCACGACGCAGAACTACCTCGGCAAAAGCCAGTACCCCGATCCGACGTTCAAAGGCGCCATCGACGACTTCCGCGTCTACGGCACGGCGGCGTCCGCCTCCACGGTCGCCGCGCTTTACGCGGCCGGCGGCGCGTACGCGACAAGCACGCCCTCCAGCGTCGCCGCCATCGCACTGGCGCCGCGGCAGGTCGCTGTCACGTGGACTGACAACAGCATGGCAGAAGTGGCCTACGTGATCGAGCGTGCGACCAACGCCGCGTTCACCGCAGGGCTGACGTCGTTCAGCGCCCTTCCCAACACGATGTCGTTCACAGATAACACCGCGGCCGCAAACTCGAGCTACTTCTATCGCGTGAACGCGGTGCTTGCCGGTGGCAGCATGGCAACTTCGTCATCCGCTCCGGCGTCCACGCCTGCCTTTGCGGCCATCACTTCGGCGATACACCGATACTGGACAGCGCCAAACGAACTTACGTTCGAATTCGATAAGGACGTCAGCGCGAATGCGTTCTCGACGTCATCGTTGTCAGTCGAGTGCTTGTCCGATGAGACTCCAATTGCGGTCACGGGATCGACCTACGACGCGGCCACTCGAAGCATCACCTTCACGCTTGTCGCGACGTTGCCGGACGGCGACTATGCCGCCACGCTTTCCGGCGGTGATTGGCTTCCCACCGATGCCACGCTAGGCTTCTTCGTCCTTTCGGGCGACATCAACCACGACCGATCCGTCAACTTTGCAGACCTGCTGATCCTCGCCGCCCACTACGGCCAAACCGGTTTGACCGCGGCAGAGGGGAATCTGGACCTTGACCCCGCCGGGACCGTGAACTTCAACGACCTGCTGCTGCTCGCCGCCGCCTACGGACACACGCTCTCGGCGCTGCCAAATAGCCACGGGGCATCAGCCGCGTTGCCATCGGCAAGAGAGAACACTGAACCCGGCGGGCAACGCATTGCCGAAGAAGTCTTGCGGTAGTCGCAAGGGGTACCTTTGCCGAACCCGTCGTGGCAACCTTTACAAAACTGACCTCAATGGCGCTGAACGGGTTCGGCGCGAGACAGATGCCGACGCTTGAGTGCGAAGTTGAATGACGACTGGCACACCTCCAGCACATACCGGACACCCTCGTCGCGCCGGTGTCGCTTGGCGCTGTGTGCGTGGCTATTCGACGCGGCGCAGGTGCGCTGCGAAGGAGGTCGCCTGGGAGCGCTCGCGAAGTTCGTCGATGGACACTTGCTCGTAACTGGTGACGGCGGGCGCGCCGCTCTCGAGCTGGGCATTCACGTCGACGGCGAGCTGTCGGGTTGCCTGGCGGTCGACGGTGGCACGGACCTGCCGACGTTGGCCGAGTTCGTGATACCGCAGATTCCAGACACGACCGGGAAGGTAGACCATCACGCGTCGACTCGAAACGAAGCGGCACAACGATCGCCACAAGTCGCGCCATAGGGACCGTCCCGACCAAAGCAAACGCCCGTCGTTGCTAAGGTTTACGACGGGCGGCGTGGATCAGCGGAGAAGGGGATTCGCGCAGGCCGTTTCGCGTAAGTCCTTGTCGCACACCGATCCGATGCGAATCGCTCGGCATGACCGAGTTGAACTGCACGACGGTCGGTGCCGGTCGATGCTGGTCGATGCGGGCGTCTGCTGTCCGGATTTGGGACAAATCTGGGACAAATCCGACCCCGGCCACGGGCTGAACAGTCGGACGTCGAATCACCACTGGATGCTTCTCGCGGCCGCCCCGCCGGTGCTGCCCGTGCCCAAGCGTCGCCTGCGCGGTGTCATCTATGCCCGGTTCAGTTCCCGGTTCCAGAAGAGCATCGAGGATCAGGTCCGCGAGTGCCAGAAGTGGGCGGACGCTAACGGCGTCGATGTCCTCGCGAGCGACATCTACACCGACAGCGGCGAGAGTGGACGCAAGCGCCGCCGCAAGGGGCTGCAGGCGATGCTCGACCGGCTGAACGGTGGCGCGATTGACATCGTGATCGTCTTCAGCACCAACCGCCTGCACCGCAAGCTCCACCACGCCCTGCAATTCGTCGAGGAGCAGATCATCGAGCTGCAGCGCCGCTGCGTGTTCGTTGCCCAGAACATCGACACCGACCAGCAGCAGTTCTGGAAGGCCTTGATCTCGATCTTCGCGATGATGGACGAGTTTCAGGTGACGATGGGCGTGCACCACATCCAAGCCGCTCATCAGAGCCTGCTGATCAAGGGCCGCGTGCACAATACGCTGGCTTACGGATACGTCGGCGTGCCGATCGCCGGAGAGGTGACGCGGCTGAACCGACCCGCCACCACGATCGCCGTCGACGAGACGATCCGCCCTGGGTCGAGCGGATCTTCCTCTGGTTCACCCGTGACAAGCTCGGCTACCGGCCCATCGCGCAGCGCCTCAAGAAGGAAGGCGCCCCGATCTCGCTGCGGGCGAATCGTTGGAACGCGCGGGTCGTGCGGGCGCTGCTGGCCAATCGTCGCTACCTCGGCGACTGGAGTTACGGCCGGATGCAGTCGGTCTGGCAGAGCAAGGCGGATTACTCGCGCCGGATCGCCCGGCAGGCACCGCTGCGCGAGTACCAGAACGAGCGGCTGCGCATCATCGACAATGCGATCTTCGATGCTGCGCAGGCGCGGATCGAATCCATGAAGCTCGGCGGTCACGGCAGCTTCAGCTACAGCGGCGCGGAGTTGCTGTTCCAGGTGTTCGCGGATCGCTACGAACGCGGGAGCATCCTGATCACTAGCAACCTGCCCTTCGGCGAGTGGGGCCAGATCTTCCAGGGCGACCGCATGACCGCGGCGCTCTTGGACCGGCTGACGCACCGCTGCACGATCTTCGAGATGAACGGCGAGAGCTACCGGTTCCGCGAGTCGACCAAACGCACGGCCCGCGCGAATAAGGAGCGCGGGAGGCCAAGGAGAAGCAGCCTGCCTGACGTCAGCGAACGAACGAGTTGCCGCACCGCCCAACGCGGCTAAGGTCTGACCGAAGCGCAATTGATCTGCCCCCACCTTCTGTTCCACCTGCTATGAGAGTCGGGTGATCGTACCTGCCTCGTCTACGCCGATGCCCGCCGCCTCAGACATTGGCGGATGGGGGAGGTGTCTTCCGGAGGGGAGTTCCTCAATCGTCACGCGTAGCGTGGCCTCGTGCGTCGCTTCTTCCATCGGCTGCGGCGTTGCGTCGGCTTCAGCGAACTCGCTCGGCGTCAGGTAGCCCAGCGCCCCGTGCGGACGTTCGTCGTTGTACTCACGCCGCCACCGTGCCGCGTGGTGCTTCGCCTCGCCCGGGCTCTGGAACAGCTCCGCGTTCAGCAGCTCGTCCCTGGGCGAGCGACTCGCCGGCGTTGAGCCATGCGTCCGCGTCACGCAGCCTCGAGATGACCTGCTCCGGCGTGTGCCGCTTCCTTCGCTTCTCTGACATGATCTGAGTCTCCATCTTCCGGCCCACACCCGGGGCCGACGGGGACTCTCATAACGCATGGACCGGATCGGGGGGAGCAGATCGGCTCAGCATGCGCATTTTGTAGATGACTTAACTCGCATCTGCGCCATCTGACGCCGGTCAGACGGGTGAGAGGAGAGTACACTTGGCAAATCGTCGGGAGCCAGCAGTTGGTGTTGTTCTAGACTTCGAGTCCTCAGTATGGCCATCAGTGCAGCAAGTACCGGACCACGCCCCAAAGCGCTCTTGGTCGCCGACGAGATCTCAGTTCAACATATCTACGGATTGGACACGCTAACGGCGCTGGGCGGATATGTCGATTTTGTCGGTCCGCCTCAGTCACATGACACCATTTCCCGATCAACCGAACTCATGAGGCAAATCGATATACTCTTTACTGGCTGGGGACCGCCGGTTCTGGATGACCGCTTTCTGGATGCGGCTCCGAATCTGAGAATCGTCTTGCACGGTGCCGGAGGGATGGGTTCGATGCTCACCCCCGCGGTCTGGAAGCGCGGCATCCGCGTCACCAGCGCAAATGCAATCAATGCCATTCCGGTGGCCGAGTATTGCCAATCGGTTATCGTCTTCTCACTCAAGTGGGGCTGGCGTCTGGCCAGAGCGGTACGCCACCTGCGTTCCTACCCTGATCGCGATCGTGCGCCAGGCTGCTATCGGAGCACAGTCGGTCTCGTCTCATTCGGCGCGATCGCGCGAGAACTGACACGCCGGCTGACGCAAATGGATCTGCGCGTGCTGGTGCATGACCCGCATCTCGATGCCGATACTGCTCGTCGACTCGGCGTGACGCGGGTCGGACTCGACAAAGTGTTTGCCGAGTCCGATGTGGTGTCGCTGCACACGCCTGTACTGCCACAAACGTATAGGATGATCCGCGGGCGGCACATCCGGCTCATGAAGCCGAACGCGACATTCATCAACACCGCACGTGGCGAGCTTGTCCAGGAGCGGGAATTGGTGCTGGCGGCCGCCGAACGGCCCGATCTGCAATTCGTGCTCGACACCGTCGATCCGGAGCCGCCTCTGCCGGACTCGCCGCTGTTCACGTTGCCGAACGTCGTTCTGACGCCGCACATCGCCGGATCGGTTGGGCCAGAGCGGCTGCGGATGGGCGAATTCATTCGCGATGAGTTGCGTCGTTACCTAGCCGGCGAACCGTTGCTTGGCGAGGTCGACGAATCCGGCAGCCTGAACACGACCCACCAGCCCGTGCGTCGCAGCTCCACCGAGTCACAAGGAGCGCGAGATACAAAGGTCGAGGTGCGACTTCACCTTCCGGGGCCCGCCCATGGCAAAACCGTCACGAGTTGATTGAGATCGGGCCCGATTCGAGAGTTCTCCGCACCAGAGCACCGACACCGCACAGCACTTGCTGCGCGGTTGACCGTCTGGTGTACTCTCAGGCTTTGCAGTTACTGCGGCGATTCGGTGATTGAACGCGCTTCGCCCCACTACGGCGTCGCGCCGGCCGCACTCTGCCCCGAGCGTCGATTCCCGTGCCGACGCGTCCTCCGAGGGGGATAACGCGCCATTCGTGATGTCACTCATCGCGCCGACGTCGGAGGTTAGCAGGTCTGCCCTGAGGTGGCGCCCTCCCTCCGGATGAACTGAACGCCCCCTACATGCTCGCCTATGAAAACGCGTGCCAAGTCCGACGTCTGAAAATGCCTGGGCTTGCCTTCCATCCCATCCCATATGAGTTGTCCGCAAATCGACAGGTTTTCGAATACGACGTTCCTGACACTCCGAGTTGCGTCGTAACCTGCAATGATCGAGACCTCGGCATGTCTTCCAGCGTAGTAGACGTTCTTAAACCGCACGTCCTCAATGCCACGCCCCGGTGCCGTGGCGTATTTCTTGTTGAAAGTAACGCGTGTATTGAGAAGTTGGTCCCGCTCGAAATCGTCAATCCGAACGTCCTCCACGCGGACATTGCGAATCAGATTTGAATCCGACGCATTCAGAGCAATGCACCCTTGATAGCCGAGCTGCGGCTCATCGTGGTTGAGAATGTCCACGTTGTGGACTGCTATGCATTCGATCGTCTCGGGCCTGTCAGGATTTCCGTGGGTCCCGACGTTGATCGGATAGGCAACGTCGGTCCCTAGCGTCGAGTCCTGGATGTTGATGTTCGCTGCATCGCCATAGAATTCCCAGCGGTGGCCATAGATCGCGATGCAATCGTCGGAGGTCCGGAGGAATACTCCCACGACATCGACATCTGAACAGCTCATGAGATCAATTCCATCGCTCCACTTGCTGCTGCTGAACGCCTTCACGTTGCGGATGGTCACACGCTGCGACTGACCGCCATAGATGACGTAATGATTGGGGTTGATGACAGCGATTCCGTCGATCTCAATGTGCTTCGAAAACGTGATTTCAAGGCCTCGGGCAGGCTGATACAGCACGCCACGTCCAGCGATTCTTACGTTGTCAGCCCGATCCCCGCTGAGCGTGCTCTTCACTACCGCGCCACCGGCGAGATAGACTGTCGTGTTGCTCGGGACCACGATGGTTGGTCCCTGGTCATGCACACCGGGACCGAATTAGATCACATTGGCATCTGTTGGATCGGGTACGTGTCGATCGATTGGCCCTGCGAAGAGATGAAGGTTGTCGAAGCAGTCGCCATTCACCTCAATCGACAGGTTACGCGGATGCTGTAGTCTCATAGTCAGCGTATTGGCATGACTCGCGGGTTCAAGGCAATAAGACAGGGGTCGCACCCGTGTCGAACGCATCTCGCCACCGTTGTACGTGACGGCGCCCTCCACCTCTCCATCAAAATCGAAATAGGCCATCGATGAAGGACGAGGATTGTGCAGATCGATTTCGACTCTGTAGCAGGTCAATTCGTGCCACGCCCCGCCAAGTGTGCGAATTCTTATAGTATAGCGGTCGCTGGTCGGGATACCGTCCGGAACAGGATATACAGCAACTTCGCTGGTTATGGCGTTGAGCTCTCTGGTTGACTCTTGGGTCATTGAAGGCGGCACTGAAGTGCAGGTTGGTGAAATCACCGCCGTCGCCAGGTGTCAACGAGGCACCGGTCGCACTTCGGCTGCGATTATTCCAGCACGGCGCCCACCACTTGAATATCGGCCACACGCGGCCGCGCTGCTTGCTTCTCGCCCACGAACCGCAGGCGCACGAAGCACGCTCTTGTGTCGGGTGCCGTAACGACTTCGCGGCGTTTTTCGCTCGTTTCGTTCTTCGTCAGGTCGGCGACGGTCTTCCAAGTCTTTTGGTCGTCTGACACTTCGACGGAATACCGGTGCAACGCAGCCTGCGCGAAGTCGATTTTGATCGCCGACACACGTACGAACTTCTCCATCGCGAGCGTCAACATCGGCGTGGGATCGTCGTCGTCGGGCTCCCAAAAGCTTTGCGCGTCGCCGTCTGACGCGAAGCCAGCTGGGTGGTTGCGGAGCGAACTACTAACAAAAACCGGGTTGTTGCGCCCGAACGTCCGCAGTTCGGCATGATGCTCGCGTCTAAAGCGAGTGTACGGCCGAGGCTGCACAGGGGGCGTGACGCCTTCTTCGTATGCCACCGCGCCGTCGAACTGGAGGTCAATCTCTGCAGACTGTAGGCCGGGCGACTCGGCGCGGATCGTCGTTCTGCCTGCGCTGTACGACCGGAATTCGATCGCCGCCTGCCCGTCGGCGATGCGAATGTCGCTGTGCTGGCTGAAGCTGATGCTCGGTCCAGTCGGGAACTCGCCGGGACCGCGCACGACCTTCAGTTCGACGTCGGGCGCGTTGCTGATAGGCCGATCGTTCGCGTCGAGCACAGTGACGATCAACTGTGTGTCGTCGGTCCCGTCGCTCTGGATGCCGGCCGTCTTGTCGGCGGATAGTTTCAGTTTGGCGGGTACGCCCTGCTCGGGCCAGTTGGGTGGCGCAATGTGGCGATACTCGTTGCGATACCAGTACCAAGCCCGCTTCGGCAGGCGGAAATAGTCGACCAGACCCATCTTGCCGAGTTTCGGGCCCGCAATGCTGCCATGGTCGAATCCGCACCACACCGCCTGGCCCGACCGCCATGGATGCACTGCTTGGCCACCATCTCGTTTCAGGTCGCCCCAACCAGGCGAGTACTCGCCTGGACGATCCGCCGTGGTGCTTCCGTACTCCGACACCATGTTCGGCACGCCCGGATCACGGAATTGCGAGATCGACGCGCCGTCACCGTTGTAGCCAGCGATGTCGGCGATGCGGTCAATGCGCTGCTTGTCCAGTGGTCGCTGAACCCCGCCGATAGCGACGGGCCGAGTCGGGTCGAGTTCGCGAGCCAGTTTCGTCAGCCTCGATAGAAACTCTGCCATCGCGGGAATGCTGCGCAGTTCGGTAAAGAACGCTTCGTTGCCCAAACTCCATGTGATGATCGATGGATGGTTCCGGTGCGTGCGGATCATTTCACGGAGCTGCTGCTCAACACTCGCCTCGAAGGCCGGTCGGTCGCCCGGGTCGGGCGGGTAAGCACTGGAATCCCAGTAGCCGTCGGGTCCAAATCCGCCGATGCCCCACAACGCGTTCTCGCTCCACAGGAGAACGCCAAGCCGATCGCAAGCCGCAGAAAAGGCCGGGTCATGAGGGTAGTGCGAGCCGCGGATGAAGTTAAAGCCCGCCTCCTTCATCATTCTTACGTCGCGTTCGATACCGGCGTTGGTGACAGCATCGCCCCAGCCGGCGTGATCCTGGTGGACGTTCGCCGCGCAGATATAGGTGCTCTCCGTTGAGGAAGAAGCCGCGATCAGCCGTCCACTCAAACCAGCGAAATCCAAGCGGCGTTTCCACTGAATCGATTAATCGCCCGTCGCTCAACAGTTCGGTGCGAACGGTGTAGAGGTTCGGATGATCCGGATGCCACAGCTGCGGACGGTCGATTGCGGGGAGCGTCTGGTCGATCGTGATGGTGCCTGCTGCGATCGGCAGTAAGTTCGCTTCGATCGCCGCGACAGCTATTGAATCCGGATCGAGAATGGTTTGCCGAACGATGGCGGGCCGAGTCGCAGTCGAACCGTTCCTCAGTTCCGTCTGCACACGAACGGTCGCCGACCGCGCAGACACCTGCGGCGTGGTAATCGTCACGCCCTGCCAAGCGACGTGCAGCGCATCGGTTTCGGTCAGGTACACGTCGCGATAGATGCCGCCGCTGAACACGTGCTCACCGGCGCGGGGCGAGTCGGGCGTTCCATTCGTTATTGACGCGCACGGCGATGACGTTGTCACCTGGTTTCAGTGCGGCAGTGATATCGAACGCGAAGCTGGTGTAACCGCCCTGGTGCGTACCCACGGCAATGCCGTTGACGAACACCTCCGCCACCTGGAACGCGCCTTCGAACTCCAGCGTAAAGCGCCGGGCTGCGAGGTCGGAAGTCACATTCACGTGCTTCCGGTACCAGCCGAACCCGACATAGAAGTGGGGCGATAGGAAGTAAGGCAGGCTGAAGGAGTGTGGAAGGCCGACCGCGTTCCATTCGGAGTCGTCGAAAGACGACGCTTCGGCAGCTTCCAAGTCGCCGCGATGAAATCGCCAGCCGGCATTGAGGACCGTCCGATGACGGCCAAATTCCTGCGACACCGCGACCGCTGCGCTTGGGAGAACCATGTTCATGACGTACACCAGCATCACCGACGCGGCCCATCGCCGAATCAGTTGGCTCACGGCGCCTCCTTCAAACCTGCTTCAGTCCGAGTGAGGACGCGTGATTCACCCGCCACAAGCGCCAATTCAAGCAATGCGTCGCCGTAGCGGACGCGACCCGCGATGGGACCGGAAGTGCGGTTACGGATCGTCGCATGCGTCAACTGACTGCCTGTCCACGACATTGACACTTCAAACCCGCCCCGCGCACAGGCCCGTCACCGAGCCCTCCGGCCACGCCCGCGGCAGTGCGGGCAACAGGTCGATGTAGTACCGGTCCACTTTGGGCACGGAGGGATCGACATAGCGTTGATGGCTCTGCAAGAGCATCTCGTCGACGCCCGCCACGAAGCCGAAGTTTCCGTCGATCTGGAAAGGCGGATGCGCGTCGAACAGATTCGCGTACGTGCCGCCGGCATCTTCCATCACGGTCTTGGTCTCTTCGGTGAAGCGGAACTGGTAGTCCATCAGCTTCAGCGCGTGATCGCCATCGTGGAGTCGGGCCCAGCAGTTGATCTTCCACGCCAGCGACCAGCCGGTGCCGTTGTCGCCACGCGCTTCCAGGGTGCGGCGAACCGCTTGCGCCAGCTCGGGCGTGCCGGCCAACGTGATCTGATTGCCAGGGTGAAAGGGATAGAGGTGCGACAGGTGCCGATGTCGCGGCTCTTTCGCATTCTGGTCCCAGTCCCCGTTCCATTCCATCAGTTGCCCGGCCTTGCCGATCTGTAACGGATGGATGCGGTCGCGAACGCGCCGTGCGCGCTCGGCGAACTCTGCATCGATGCCGAGGAGAGCACACGCTTGCACGGTGTTATTCAGCACGTCCCACGCGATCGCTCCGTCCATCGTGCCGCCCTCAGTGATCGTCGAGGTAAGGCCCGAGTCGGTGGTGAAGTGGTTTTCCGGCGACGTCGAGGGCGACGCAATCAATTGCCCGCGAGCATTCTCCACGAGCGTAGCCATGTAGAACTGGGCCGCACCTTTGAGGATGGGGTAGGCCTCGCGCAGGCTAGCCTCGTCGCGCGTGAACGCGAAGTGTTCCCATAGGTGCTGGCAGAGCCACCCGCTGCCGCCGAACCAGATGCCCCACGGCAGCCGGGCGCCGGGCGATGTCCAACCCCATACGTTCGTGGTGTAGCCGAGCACCCAGCCCGGCGTCTCGGGACCGAAATACGCCTGGGCGGTCTTACAGCCTGGACCAGCGAGCATCTTGGTCAGGCGAAGTAGGGGTTGATGGAGGTCGCCGAGATTCGACGGCTCGGCAGGCCAGTAGTTCATCTGCACGTTAATGTTCGCGTGGTAATCACACTTCCACGGCATGTCGTAGCCGTCACCCCACAGCCCTTGCTCGTTCGAAGGCAGCTCGTTGTCGGGGCGGCTTGACGAGATCAGGAGATAGCGCCCGAAGTTATAGAACAGCGATGCAAAGGCAGGGTCGTGATCGGTGCGATACGACTTCAGGCGCACGTCCGTCGGGCGATTCGGATCGGCCTTGCCGAGGTCAATCGTCACGCGGCCGAAGTACTTCTGGTAATCGGCAACGTGCTCGGCCAAGAGTTGGTCAAAGGATTTCGCGCTGGCCGCTTCGAGCGCCCGGACCGCGCGATCAATGTCGCCACCGACGAAGCCGTGTTCGTAGTCGAGTTTGTAGTTGGTTGCAGCGCAGACCAAGACCGTTACCGAATCGGCACCGGAGACCGTGATGCCCTGCTCGGTCGATTTCAACGTTCCACCGTCCGCGAGAACCCGGGCGAGGGCAGCGAACTTCAGGGGACCGCCGGTGTCTCCCCGCATAACGAGGGTGCCAGGTGATTCGACGCGGGTCGTGGCGCGCTTGGACCGACTCAGCCAGATCGTCGCCCCGATCGCGCCCTTCCGGTCTGCTGTGATACGGACAATGAGCGCCTGCGCCGTGCGCTCGAGATTACTTCGCGTCGGTAACGCACGCCCCCGCTCGTGAACTCTACGCTGCTGACCGCCGTCGCCAAGTCGAGCGAGCGTCGATAGGCATGCAGCGGCGCATCGGGCAGATCGAACTGTAGGGACAGGTCGCCCAGCATCTGATAGGACCCGTCATAGCGTGCCGGACCGTTGAAGTGCGAGTGGGCGAAGCGCTCGGCCTCGACATACTGACCTTCCCGAAGCATTCGCCGCAACTCAGGCAAGCTCCTGAAAGCATCAGCGCGGTCGGCGTCCGGGTTTGGACCGCCTGACCAGACGGAAATCTCGTTCAACTGGAGCCGTTCATCGCGCGGATCGCCGAACACCATCGCACCGAGCCGCCCATTGCCCACGGGCAGCGCCTCGATCCACTTCGTGGCTGGCGACGTGTACCACAACAGTGTGTCGGATGCCGAAGCGGACGATGATACAACAATGCTCATGAAGACCTGTAGCAAGACACTCAACAAGAGGGACTGACACGTCACAATCACTCCAAGTTGACGATCAGCACTGTCCGCCCTCAAGGCACCGCCGTGCCCTCAAAGCGGGCACGGCGGCGCGGCGGAGGAAGCTGTCACGGCACGGATCAAGTCGAATCGCTTACCAGCGACGACGACGGAGCGACAAGACCGCAGCCGCGCCAAGCACCCCGAGCACGGTTGGCTCCGGCACGGTTGACCCAACGAAAGACTGAGCCAGAGCCCAGTCACCGCTGAAACTACCACTGAGCGTGCTGCCGTAATTCGCCGCCAAGCTGAGTAGATCGGTGAAGTTTACGACACTGTCGTAGTTCGCGTCGCCCGCGGCCCACCCGGTCGCCGGAGATGACCCATAATTGGCCGCTAACACGAGCAGGTCGCTAAAGTTCACCTTCATGTCGAGGTTGAAATCGCCGTAATAGGTATATGCGACAGTGACCGTCGAATCAGTCGTGTTGTCAATCCAACCCAGACCTTTGGTGCTATTCGCTGTACTGCTGCGGAGCAGACCTGTGCTGAATCCGCTCGTATAGCCAGCCTGAAGGCTCGACTTGATGGTTGCCGCGGGATCGGTGCCGCCGCCCGAATAGTCGAACACCAGTTTGCCTTTCTGGATGTCCACGCCCAAGGGCACCGTAACAGTTGCACCGCCCATAATCGGCTGGAAAGCGTCCTTGCCGAGTTGGAGCGTACCGTCGGTGATCGTTGTACCGCCGGTGTAGATGTTCGCACCCGTCGATACGAGCGTGCCGGCGCCGCCCTTCGTGAGGCCACCCGGAGAGTTGCTGAAGTCGCCAGACTGATTCACCAGCGGCGTGCTGATCGTCAGATCCGCTGCCGCGCTGGCAGTGGCGTCGGCGACTGTGAACAGCGTGTTCGCCGCCAAGTGCGTGCCCCGGCCATTGGTGGTAGTGATCATGGACGGCGTCGACCCTGTGACCGTCACCGACCCGCGCAACTGATAACCGAGATAGTTCCCGGAATCGGTGGACGTTTGTGTAAGCGTGCCGCCGTTGAGCGTCACGTCGCCCAATGTGTTGTACCGCGTCGCGTTCACCGTGCCGCCGTTGATGGCGAGCTTGGAGATCGTCAGGTTGCCGGCTGCACCGAACACGTTGTTGACGCTCATCAGCAGTGTGCCACCGCTGTTAACGACGATCGAGCGTGTTGGAATTGACACCCGGCCCAGCGGGCCAGTGATGCCGTCATTCGCTGCCGCCACCGTCACGTTCACCGTGCCGCCATTGATCTGCAGATCGCCCGTGAACGAACTGCTGCCATTGCTCAGGGTGAGCGTTCCGGTTCCGGCCTTTGTGAACGTCGTGCCCGAGCCATCTCCGATCGGTCCGGCGACCGTCAGAGTCGAGGTGCCGCTAACCGTCACGGTCGGCGCACCGTTGAGCGTCACCGCTCCGCTGCCCAGGTTCAGATTTTGCGGGCCCGCGAAGGCGAAGTTGCCGTTCCAGCTCTGGGCGTTGTTCGTCGTCAGCGTGACCGCAGCCGCCGTGGTATTGCCGAGCGTGCCACCATTGAGCGTCAGGAGTCCGGCACCGAGAGCGCCGGCGACATTGAGGTTCAACGTGCCCGCGTTCAACACAGTTCCGCCGGCGTAAGTATTGGCCGTCGTGTTTGCGATCGTGAGCGCGCCCGAGCCACTCTTCGTAAGCACCGTCCCCGCGCCCGCGATCGAGCCAGCACCGGTGAGCGAGTAGTCATTCGACGCGTCGTTATTCACCGTCACGCTGCCAGGGTTGAGCGTGCCGATGATTGCTACGTTGCGATTCGCAGGACCATTGCCGAACGTGACGCGATCAAAGGTGTAGAACTGCTCGGGACCGACCGACTGGAAATTCGCGGTGGTATTCAAGTCCCAGTCGCCGCTGTTGGCTCCGGTCCACTGTAGGTCGAGTGCTGCACTTACCACGGCGACCTGATACTTGTTTGGGTTGCTCGTGTTCGCAGTGAACGACGAGCCGGGCCGGGCATTGGGGTCCGACGGCGTGACCAGCGTCGGTGCCACGCCGTAAGTGATGGGCAACGTGGAATCCACGAGAGTGAACGTTCCCGTCTGCGGTGCGCCGCCCAAGGTGATCGCGGTCGCACCTGCAAAGTTCACTGCCCCGTTGACTTGTAGCTTATCGCTGGTCGCGGGGGTGAACAGGTCGAAGCTGAGATTGCCGCCGTTCGTGGTTAGCCCTGTCGTCTTCAGTGTGCCGACCGAATTGTCACCGTCTGCACCGGGCGCAACCTTCGCGATGTTGCTCGCGTTATCCGCCGACAGAGTGACTGCGCCGACGGTGCCTGTGCCGCGCAGTTGCGGCGCCGCGGACGTCGTCACTAGGTTGACCGCCCCTGTTCCGGCGAGTGAACCGTTCACCACCAGAGCGCCGCCGTTGATCTCGGTCGGACCGGTGTACGTGTTTGCTCCGGTGAGCGCCTGCGTGCCCGTGCCGGTCTTCGTCAGGCCGACCGTACCGGCGCCGTTCGAGATCACGCCGGCAAACGAGCCGCTCGCGTTGTTTCCGCCAAGGGTGAGCGTCGATGTCGTCGAGGCGGCCGTGTTCGTCACCGAACCTGAACTGATGCCACTCAGCGCGCCGATCGTCTCGGCGTGCCCGTTCATGTCGAGCGTGCCGCCATTGATGGACACGGTGACGCTGTTGAGGATCTGGTCATCGCTGGACCCGGCGAGCTGGACGGTGCCACCCGCGTTGGCGGTCAGGCTCGAGCCAATGGCGTTCACGCCGGTCTTGGCAAGCACAAGCGTGCCACTGTTGACCGTCGCGCCAACGTTCGTGTTCACCAGTGAACCAGTGAAGCTGAGGCTGCCCGAGCCGATCTTGGTGACGGTGATTGCGCCATTGCTCACGACGCGATCGAGCGAAATATCGCCCGCCCCGACGGTGAACGAGCCTGGGTTGGCATTCGTCGCACCGATTTCACCCAAGACGAACGCGGGCGTCGCGGACGAGTTGTAGAGCGCCCCGTTGCCGGCCGCGCCGGTGCCATTGATGGCGGTGAAGTAGTCGAGCACGAACATGCCGTTGAGGTCCATGCTGCCGCCACTGATGCGCGACTTGCCGATAGTCGTGCCCAAGGCATTGAAGTCCACAAGCTTCACCGTGCCTGCATTCAGTGCGAACGTGCCGTCCCAGAGCAGGTTGTCGCCGGATAGTTCGAGTGTGCCGGTGCCGGACTTGGTGAGCGTGCCGGTGCCCGACATCGAGCCTGTGTACGTCAATGTCTGCGTTCCGGCGACACTGAGCGTCGATGCGGCATTGTTGACCACGATCGGCCGACTCATGGTGAATGTGCCGGTCGACTCCAGGGTGCCCGCGTTGAGCGTCACCGCGCCGGCCGCTGCGCCGAGTGCGGCGTCGACCGCGACGCGCACACTACCGCCGTTGATCGTCGTGCCGCCGCTATAGGAATTCGAACCGTTGAGCACGAGCGTGCCGCCGGCGTTGATCAAGCCGATGGTGCCAGCGCCGTCCGCGATCGCCGAGGCGATCGTTCCACCGTTCAGCGTCAGCGTGCTGGCACCGGTCGAGTTCGTGATCGTGCCGCCCGCACCAGAGAAGCCCGACGGCACGATGAGGTTCTGGCCGTTGACGTCGAGCGTGCCGCTGTTGAGCAAGACGCTGCCCGCACCGAGCGCGGTGGCACTGCCGAGCTGTAGCGTGCCATTGGTGATGGTCAATCCGCCGGTGAACGTATTCGCACCACCCAGCAGCACCTTGCCGGTGCCATTCAGGTTGAAGCCGCCCGCCCCCGTGATGGCCGAACTGATCGACAGAGTGCCGCCCGAGTTGTTCCTGAGCGGCACGACCGTGTTCACCTGTAGCGTGGCGACGCTGATGTCGTTGCTCGCGCTGCCGCCCGTCACAACGATGCCGCCGCTACCGAAGAGGCCCAGCTTGTTCGCGCCGCCAATGCTGACCGGGGCGGTGTTCACCGAATCCTTCCCGA
This sequence comes from Tepidisphaeraceae bacterium, assembly GCA_047600945.1. Lineage (GTDB taxonomy): Bacteria > Planctomycetota > Phycisphaerae > Tepidisphaerales > Tepidisphaeraceae > JASGKC01. The sequence goes on from JASGKC010000001.1 coordinate 3,216,943, forward strand.
ATACCAGGCTGCCGATCGCCACATCGGAGCCGAGCGTCGTGGACAAGTTGCTGGTGATGTGATTGAAGTTCACCTCGGTTGTCGTGCCCGGCAGTTGCCCCAGCTCGGTCGCGAGCGAGGCGGTCGTGGCCCAGTTGGTGTTCGCGCCGGACGACGCGGTCCACACGGTGCTGAGGTCACCGCTCCAGTAAGCGACCGGGGCCGAGGGCAGGCTCACGACGACGAGCCTGAGAGCGGTCGGCGTTGTGCTGAGCGTCGTGCTGAACCCGAAGATCGAGTTGCCCAGGGTGAGATTGGACAGACCGGTGGCCGCACCGGAATCGAAGGTGATCAGATCGTATGTGCCTGCAACCGCACCGCTGAGATCGACGAGATTGATTGTCGAAGGCGAACCGCTCACCGCGAGGGTGCCGCCGGTACCAATGGCCAGTTTGTCGGTGCCGAAGCTGCCGATGTCGAACGTCAGTTGCGACGCCCCACCGATCGTGCCGCCCTGCATGAGGGTGAGCACGCTCTGTGCGCTGTTGGCCAATGAGATCGCCGACCCGCCGCCTGAAAGGGCAGCCGATTTCACAGAGCCCGTACCGCCCAGTGTGCCAGCGCTGCCGACCGTGACTGCCGAGTTTGCCAGCGAGCCGGTCACCGCCAGCGTGCCGGCAGTCACACTCGTCGCGCCGCTGTAGGTGTTCGCTGCACTCAGTGTGAGAGTACCGACGCCGGACTGTTTAACTGTACCGGAACCCGAAATGACTTTGGCGAACGTCAACGCGTCGCTTCGGTTAAAGACTAGGGACGCGTCATTTACAACCGATGCAGTGTTCGCGATCGATCCCGTCGTTCCGCCGTTGCCGATCTGAAGCGTGCCAGCAGAGACGGTTGTTAGTCCTGTGTACGCGCTTGAGCCAGTCAGCGTGAGCGTCCCCGTGCCCACTTTGGTCAGCAGCGAATGCCCACCGGCATTGGAGCCTTGCGGATTGTCATCCAGATTGCCTGCCCAGGTCGTCGAGGTGTTGAGCGCGCCGACCTCCCATGTTGTGTTGCCGGTGGTGGTCAGCTGTCCCCAGCCGGCCCGAATGCGCCCGCCGGTGCCCGAAAGCTCACCCATCTTGAACGTGCCGTACGTATTGTCGGCCAAGTCCAGACAATTTGCGCCGGTCGTCGAACCCGTGAGGGCGAACCGGGCTTGGCTGCCATCCACGACCACATTCCCCGAGCCGTTCGCTTTGAACCGCAGACGGTTGCCGCCGGAGGCGAGCGTGTTGTGGCTGATCGTGCCGGTGTACGCCGCGATATCGCCTTCGACGAGAATGGACGTGCTTGACGGAGCAAAGCCGTTGTAGTCGGCGGCGAGGTTGGACACATTGAAGTTTCCACTCGTCGTGCCAGCTGCCCAGGCGCCGGTCAGACGCCAATTGCCGTTGTTCTGCTGAATGGCACCGACTTTCACATCGCCCCTCACGTCCAGCACGTTAGCCGTGTTGATGGCAACTCCGGCGCTGGCGAAACTTCGAACGAAGGCGCCGCCATTGAGTGTGAGGGTTCCGGTGCCGAACTGCACCTGATTGGCGTTACTGCCTTCAACCGCGAGGGTACCCGCGTTGAGCGTGATGCCGCCGCTAAACGTGTTGATGCTGTTCGAAAAAAGCAGGATCCCCGCGCCGGTCTTCGTGATCGAACTGGCGCCGGCCGTCGAATCGGCGACAATCGAGTCGATCTTCAGGTCGTAATCGCCAGACATGCGTGTCTGCACATCGAGCGACATCGCCGTGTCGGCGAGAGTGAGCGTACCGGCTGTCACACGGAAGCGACCTTCCTCTTGCGTGATATTGTCGACCGTCACGCCTGCGTTGGTGAGCGTGTACGAGCCGGTCAAAGCGGTGCCCGCCGAGAAAACGGCCGAGCCGCCATTGATCCACGCGGCGTTGGTGCCCGTGCCGTCGGCGAGCGGATTCCATGACAGCGCGGTGGTGTCCCACGCTGTCCCGGTGGGGTTGTTCCAGTACTGAATCTGCGCGAAGGCCGACCCTGACGCCGCTGCGATGGCGACCGCCGCGCTTGCAGCCATCACGGCCACAGATTTGGCCTTGCCGGCTCGCCGTGTTTCGCGCACTTGAGACGCGCCTGTGCCGCTGAACTGAGATTCAATCCGCCGCATGCTCCACCTCGCTTCAGAAATGCTAGAGTCCGCCAATTGCCGACAACGCGGGGCGCGTAGTGGCTCAACAAACGTAACATCGCCCCGAAACCTCGAAAGCGGCAATGTGCGCAGTTCAACCCTTTTTGGTTCGCGGATCGCGCAGCGCGGCGTCAGCCGAGCGGTCACCTCGAGCATGATGCGGGGTCTGCGCATCTGGTGTACGACATCATGTCCATTTGCGCGATATGCCGCTTGTGGATCGATTCCAAGCAGGCCTAAGGTAGGCGAGGTGGAGTCGCCAGATCAGCCGCGGCGGACGGATGGCGTTCCACGCACGCCAACACGCAGAGGAGTTTCACATGTCGCAGATCGTTCGATCGTCGGAGATGACAGCCTCGCGCGCACGTTTCGGGGCCTTCACACTGGTTGAGCTTCTGGTGGTCATTGGCATCATCGCGCTGCTGATCTCGATCCTTCTGCCCGCACTCGGGCGGGCACGCGATTCGGCGTCGCGGACGAAGTGCCTGAGCAATGTTCGTCAGATCGGCATGGCGTACATGCAATACTGCCAAGCCAACAAGGACGCCCTCCCCGCGCAGGCATACGGCAACTACTTCCAGTACAATGACTGGATCTATTGGCGGAAGGACAGCAATGGCTACTTTCAGGACGGCAGCGACCCGACCATCAACATTGGTACCGTAGGTATCGGTCGATATTTGAATCTGTCCGCGAAAGGCAACGCTGCCATCATGCGTTGCCCCAACGACGACGCGGCAAACACACGCAACTACTCGTTCAGCTATGCCATCAACCGGCAGTTTCACTCGAACGACAGCGTTAAATACGCTGGGTTGAATCCGGATGCAATGCAGCAGAGCGGTGCACCCAACACGCGCACCAAGCTCAACCGGATTACCCGACCGGCAGAGAAAATCCTCATCATTGAAGAAGATGAGCGGACGCTCGACGACGGCAACTGCGCCCCGGTCCCGCGCAACATGGCCGACCTGCCAGCGTCGGCGGGCAATGCCAACTTGCGCCGAACTTGCTGGGGCTGCGCCACGATGCGACCTATCGCCGCAAGTCCGAAGCGCCGAATCCAGGCTACATTGCTAATTCGAAGGGCCAAGGCGTCGTTGCCTTCGCCGATGGACACGCGGGGCTGGTGACCCGCCGGGTGGCGAACGGCTTCGAACAGGGGGTTGTTGACGCCGCCGCCGACGGGATTGTCTGGGGCAGCCTGTCGGTGTCGTCGCCCAACTTTCCTTACGCTCAATACAACAGCCTGTTCCGGTAGAGTTCGGCCTGCGCATCGGCGTTCGACACATTCACCGGGATCTGCACCATGCCTTACCGAGTTCCCAGGCGCCCCCGCGTCCACTCCATTCGAGCCGCCGGACGCGCCGTGCACCCTTGCGAATGCGAGTCATTGGAGATGCGTCGACTGCTGTCCAGTACGCTGATGGCGGCATCACTCGTCGGCGCAGATGCCGGCCTGGTACGCTTGCCAGCCACGGTACTTGCCTCGTCAGGGCCGAGTGTCGCGGCCGCCGTGAACGCGCAGGCATCGATTCAGGCCTTCGCGCATCCCGGCATCGGCGTTAGTCGCGCGGACCTCGACACGATCAAGGCGAACATCAACAAGGAGCCTTGGAAGTCCGGCTACTCTGCTCTCGCCGGCGATTCTCACTCGCAACTGTCGTACGTCATGCAAGGGCCATTTGCGAGTGTGAGTCGCAATCCGCATGTCAATCGCAATCAGTGGATGAACGACATGCAGGCGGCCTGGAACCTGTCGCGCATGTGGTACTTCACGGGCAACGCCGCCTACGCGCAGAAGGCGCACGACATCCTCCTCGCCTGGGCAACGACGCAGACGAGTTTCACCGGCATGGAGGCGAATCTCGACCTCGGAGACTTTGCCCAGTGCTACGGCGGAGCGGCCGACCTGCTGCGCAGCACTTGGTCGGACTGGACGCAGGCTGACACTGACTCGATGACATCCTTGTTCGACATCTACTGGAATGCAGCAGGTGGGAACAACCGCATCGCCATGGGCCCGGGCAACAAGGGGGCGCTCACGCTGGCTGCATGCGCCGCGATCGCCATCTTCGAAGAGGACCAAGCCAAGATCGACTGGGTCCTGAACAAATTCAGTACGAGTACCTCGGCCGGCCTGCCCAACACACTGCCCAACGGCGAGATCGGCGAAACCGGCCGCGACTCGGGTCACTGGCAGAACAGTATCTGGTGCTACGCCTTCATCGCCGAAAGCTTCTGGAAGCAGGGGATCGACCTCTATTCAGAAAACAACAATCGTCTTCTACAGATCGGCGAGTACTACGCCCGCTTCCAGCTCGGCGTCGACACACCATATGCGACAATGGGCACCACCGACGAGCTCTACACCACGCGCTGGTCGGTCGTATGGGACTACGGCAGGCCGGCGCAGAACCTGCTGATTAATCACTACGTCAATCGACTGGGCCTGTCCGCGCCGTACATGGTGAAGTTCCGAGACTCGATGTCGACGGACGCCAACAGCTTCATGTACGAACGGGCCGTGTCCGATGGTTCGACCGCGACGCCGCTCGCGCCCGTCGTGTGGCCCGGGACGGCGTCGGTCAGTACTGGGCTGACGAGCGCCAACATTGGCAGCGCGCCGGCCGGCACAAGCACGAGTTACGCCGGCGGAACATGGACTATCGTCGGTGGTGGCACGGAAACCTGGACACACGGCGCCGACGGACTGCGCTACGTGTACAAGCAGGTGACGGGTAATGCGACGATCACCGCGCGTGTCACCGGCGTCCAACTGACTGCAGCCACAGCAAAGGCCGGGGTCATGCTGCGCGACTCCCTCAGCCCAACCGCCGGCAGCCGTGCTTGGGTGGCCGTCACCGCCAATCAGAAGGTGGAATACTACAACCACGGCTGGACCGAAATGTATGGCGGATCGAACTGGGAGAAGGACACGTACAGCCTTCCATCCGCATCGTACTGGGTGAAGGTCGAACGGCTCGGCACCCAGGTCACCACATACACGTCGGTCGACGGCACGAGTTGGGCCACGCACTCTGTTGGCGAGTACAGCAACCTCGGAAACACGTACTATCTTGGCCTGTATGTCAGCGCGTTGTCGAATACGGCGCTGAACACCGCGACCTTCACCGATGTGCGGATCACTGGAGGCGACGGCCTGGTCAACCCCGTGCCAGCCGCCCCGCTGTCGGTGATGGGCTCGCCAGGTAATCGCCGCGTGCCGCTGCGCTGGCTGGCGTCGTCGGGCGCGACTTCCTACAAAGTAAAGCGCTCGATCACGAGCGGCGGGCCCTACACCACCATCGCTACAGTGACAGGGACAGATTACACGGACGTCGGCCTGCCGAACGACGTCACCTACTACTACACCGTGACAGCCCTTAATGCGGCCGGCGAAAGCGGGGTCGCGCTTGAAGACGCCGTCAGGCCGACCGCACCGATGGTCAACCTCGCAGGCACGGGCTCGGCGTCAGCCAGCGCTCAGAATGCGGCCCCTGAATCTTCGGCGCAAGCCTTCGACGGAACTACAAACACCAAGTGGTACAGCGGTGGCAACTCGGGCACGACCGCGTGGCTGCGGTATGACTTCGGAGCGGGCCAGCAGCGCACGCTGACGCAATACGCCGTCAGCAGCGCCAACGACGTGCCCGATCGTGATCCGAAGGATTGGCAGTTCGTGGGATCGAATGACGGCGTGACCTGGACCCTGCTCGACACCCAGTCGAATCAGCAGTTCAGCGAACGCTACCAGACCAGGACCTTCACGCTCGCAGCGCCGGCGACATACCGCTACTACCGGCTGAACATATTGTCGATCTGGGGTGCGGCCGCGAACTCGACGCAACTCTCGGAACTTCAGTTGCTCGGGCCCGAGAATGCCGGCCCATGGTTCGCTGTGCGGCCCGTCGTCACGTCGATGACGCATAGCGTGGCGAGCATGAGCGTGCTCGGTGCCGACGACGCCCCCGAGACGGCACTGACGTACACATGGTCCGTCAAGTCGAAACCGGCCGGCGCTGCCGACCCAATCTTCAGCGCCAACGGCACGAACGCCGCAAAGAACGCCACCGCTACCTTTGCCGCCAAAGGTCAATACACGCTGACCGTTACGGCCAAAGACGCAGCGGGCTTGAAAGCGTCGAATGATGTCGATGTAAACGTCATCTCACTCGCGGCTGTGATCGACCAATCCTTCGACTTCGCGACCACTCCGAACACGCTGCGCTTCACGTTGAGCAACGCGATCGCGGCGTCGGCGTTCTCGGCGTCGTCGTTGACGGTCACAGGGCTTGTATCCGGCGCGTTCGCGTTCGCACCGACGGGCTATCGCTACGATTCGTCGGCGAATTCGGTCGAGTTCGATCTGCCCACGTCCATTGGAGACGGCGACTACCGGGCCAGCTTGTCTGCCGGCAACGTGCTGCCGGCAGAAGTGACTTTCGACTTCTTCTCTCTTACAGGGGATCTGAACCACGACCGGACTGTCAGCTTCGCTGACCTGCTCGTCCTCGCCGCGCACTACGGCCAGACCGGCCGGTCGTTCGCCGCTGGCAACGCCGACCGGGACAGTGTCGGCAACGTGAACTTCGCCGACCTGCTGATTCTGGCAGCGCACTACGGCAGTAGCCTGAGCAGCGAGCCGACCGCAGCAGCATCTGCCTCGACCGTGACGTCCGACACGGCCGCGCGCGTTGGCCGGATTGCCGACGAAATCCTATAGGCCGTTGCGCAACCATTGCCCAAAAGAACTACGCCGCCTCACCCTTCAGCTGGTGAGGCGGCTCTATTTCAGCGATCAGAAATCACACCGGTCGCTCGGTCGTCATATGGCCGAACAAGCCGGGCAGTCGTCGGGCTTAGCAACTCCGTAGTGCGCAAACGAGCCACAAAATACACGTCGTTTGCGTAAAGTAACGTCTACCCTCCTGCACAATCCGAGATAGACTCAGCTCAATCGAATGCCACCCGCGGAGTGCTTCGAAGTTAGCCATATCAACAGCCGGCCGCCAAGGCCCGTCTTCAAGGTCGGAGGAGAACTATGCGTCAGTCATCTCGGTCCCTTTCGCTAGTCCTGACCGCTTTCGCAGCCGCGTCGGTTGCGAGTTCACTGCGTGCGGCGACGGTTTACTGGAACAACACAAGCCTCAACTGGAACGCGTCATCGGCGACGTGGAACAGCGCCTCTGACAACTCAGGTTCCACCAACGCCTGGGTCGATGGCGATTCCGCCGTCTTCTCGGTCGGCACGGGCCTAACCGGCGCGTACACGCTGACGAACGGCGGAGTGACCGTCCACAATGTCACCCAGGAAGAGGGGCGAGTTCGCATCCAGGCGGGCACCTTGACGTTGGCTGACGCGGCGATGATCGTTGAGGTTCAGACCCGCACCGCCACTGGGAACGACTACGACCTCCGAATCGATTCCGCCATTGCGGACTCCGTCACCGGCGCATCGTCGATCTCGAAAACGGGGTCCGGCGTGCTCATGTTCTCGAAGAACGTGGATAACTCGACACCCGTGAACACCTATTCGGGCGGCTTCACGTTGAATGCAGGGTCGGTGTTTCTGGAAGACAAGGCGAGTTCATTCGGCACGGGCACGCTCACGCTGGGCGGGGGCAATCTTGCGCACACCTTCGCCAGCACAAACGGTGCGGCACTCACCATTGCCAACAGCGTGAATGTCACTGGTACGACCAGCCTTACGATTCTCGATCAAGGAAACAACGGCAACTTCAACCTCAGCGGCCTGATCTCAGGCTCGGGTACCCTTGCTGTCAACAATGCACAGATCGCCGGCTTTACTAAAAATCCGAAAGCGTCAACGATCGCCCTACAGAACGTCGATCTGTCCGGTTTCACCGGCACCATCACGCACAATGCGACGGGTAGCTTCTCCGGGGGCAACCGGCTCCGTTTTGGTAGCACTGTCGGCAATCAAGTCATCAACGCGTCGAACGCTCACTTTTTTCTCTCCGGGTCAACGGCTAGCAGCGGAGCAAACCCGCTCGACGTGGCTGATGGCGTCTTGGGAACGATGAAGATGGGTGAACTTGCCGGCACCGGCGGCATCATTCGCGCAGGCTTCTCGTCGGGCGGTAACACCACCTTTGAAGTGGTGCGCGCTGAATTCAACAACCCAGTTCGGCGGGAGCTTCCAAAACAATCCCAACGGCAGCGGCGGCCTGACCGCACTCAACAAAGTCGGCAACGGCGTCCTTGAGCTGACGTTGGCGGCCGGCAGCCCCTTCACCGGCGGCACCGCCATTTCCGCCGGCACACTGCTGGTTTCCAACACGTCTGGTTCTGCCACGGGCGGTGGCGCAGTCTCGCTCCTCTCAGGCGCCACGCTCGGCGGAACCGGCGTCATCGCCCCGACCGGGACCAACAGCGTCTCGCTCGCCGGCTTCATCTCGCCGGGCGGATCGGTCAGCGCTGTGACCGGCGGCTCCTATGCCAATAGCATCGGCACGCTAACATTCAACCTCGGTAATACCACCGGCACCATCAACGCTGCTGGCGCGACATTCCTGATGCAACTCGGTAGCAGTGACACGATCGCCATCACGGGCGCGTCGGCGGGCGACTTGGCCTTCAGCGGCAACGTGATCGACCTGCTGGGCACCGGAAGCGCGGCGAATTCGCCCTACAAACTCTTCGACACCAGCCTCGATGCGACGACATGGACTGGCCTGGCCTTCGACGGAACCACCGGCGTGATTTCTGCCGGCCTGAGCGCGATCAACGCGCCGCTCGCCCACTCGGCGACACTGCTCGTCGGCACCGCCGGCAACGGCCTGAACGCCGGCGACATTTATGTGAGCCTGACCGTTCCCGAACCCACAGCGGCGCTCGCGTCGATCGCGACGGGAGGACTGCTGCTGCGTCGACGCAATCCCCTGCTGATCACCTGATTCAGTGTCGACATGGATGTTGAGCTTTCACGAACCTCGACCCTGACGTGTCGAGGCTCGCTTTCCTCGACGCTCACCGAGTTCAACGGAGCGCGATGAACAAGCCGCCCGCTGCCCAACTGACAGTCCACGAGTCACCCGCCCTTCCCGCGGAACCGCCGGGGAGCGGCCAGAAGCCATACACCGCGCCGACACGGCAGGTCTGGGGCTGGGGCGTCGGGCGACTCGCGGAGTTCTGCCTGATCTGTACGTTCGGCCACACGATGGCGGTTTTCACCGTCGGCTTCGGGCTCAATCCCGTCATTGTGAGCTGGTGCATGATGCTCCCCAGGCTGATCGACGGCCTGATCGATCCTGTGATCGGCCACTGGTCCGACGAAACTCACACGCGTTGGGGCCGACGCAAGCCGTTCCTCATGGGCGGAGCCGCGCTGGGCGTCGTCTTCTTGAACGCCATGTGGTGGACCAGTCCCAACTGGAGTTCGACGACCCAGTTCCTATATCTCGGCATCACATCAATGTGCCTCTACGTCTGTTACGGCACCTTCACGATGGCATGGAACGCCGTTGGATACGAACTAAGCGATGACTATCACGAGCGCTCTCGGATCGCCGCGATCGGCGGTTTTTTCCTGGCCGGAATCGCACTGCTGAACAGCTGGCTCTACTGGATCGCGCTGCGGCCGACCTTCGGCGGCGTAATTTTCGGAATGCGCTGGGTCGCGGCGGGCCTGTCGATCATCATCTTGCTGTCCGCGTTGTACACGACGCTGAGCGTCCGCGAGCGCTTCAAGCAAGCCAACCGGACACATATCGCACTGATGCCGGCGATCCGAGCAACGCTCAAGAACAGGGCTTTCGTCGTTCTCATGCTCATGAAGATCTTCGAGATCTTCGGCGGCCGACTTGTGGGCGGCGTGAGCTTCTTCCTGATGGTCTACTACACCTGCCAAGGCGATCAGGACCTCGCGACCCGCATCGGCGGAATCGCGGCAACGCTGGGGACGGTCTGGAGTTTCGCCGTCCTCCCGATGGTCAAGCCCGTCAGCAAATGGGTGGGTAAGCGCGGTGCACTGATTGCAGGTGCGGCGTTGAGCTTTGTGGGTGCGATCGTCAGCCCATTTGTCACAACGCCCGACCATCCGTGGCTGGGATTGATCCCGGGACTGATCATTGGCCCCCTGCTGATCATCAGCAGCACGATCGCCGGTGCCATCCTGCCCGACATCTGTGACGTCGATGAATTGCAGACGGGCCAGCGCCGCGAGGGCCTGTTCACTGCGGTAATGGGCTTCGTGTCGAAGCTGGAGATCTCGCTGGCCATCCTGCTGTCGGGATACATCGTGACTTGGTCCGCGATCGACACGTCGATCGGACTGCGGTGGGACAAACTCGTCGATGGCAAGGCCGATGTTGTTTCCGACTTCAAGGCCGGTGAGCTTGGCGTCTTTCGGCTCAAAGACACGCGGCCCGCTCTATTCGACAGCATCAAGGTTGATGGTCAGTGCTCTGGCGTTGAACTTGCGGTGAGCGATGAGTCGCCGACCGAGGGCTTCCGTACGGTTGGAGCCTTCGACATGAAGTCTGGCACAATGACGGGCCAATGGTCGATCGATCCCACGCGGGCGACGTACGTGCGCGTGCGGATACTCAGCACAGACCACGCACACTCACTCGCCATGCAGGAGATCAGCCTCTCGAATGGCTCGGCTGGCCAGAACCTTCTGACGGCGGCGAATGGTGGCAAGTCGGTCGCGGTTCAGCCACCGACCGATGTGCAACACAGAGTCTACTGGCTCGTGATGATCCCAGGCATTGTCTTCACCGGCCTGACATTTGCGACGACCATTCTCTTCCCGCTCAACGAGCGCAAGATGCTCGACGTGCGACGACGACTGGACGCGCTCCGCGGCCAAGGCGCACTCCCGTGAGACGAGCAATGCAAAGGAACCACCGATGAGATGTATACGAAGCAGGTCGCTTGCGATGGCGATCATCGTACTCTTAGCTGCCTGGAGCCCTGCCCAAACTACAAAGCCAGGTGCACCAGGTCCGTCGCCGCTGGAACGGCTTGACGCCGATCAGTGGCGAGGCTGGAAGGGACTCGACATTCAGGGCGTGGACGCGCACCTGTCGGTTCCTGGAGAAGCGGTCCTTCGGTTCGACGAGGCGAAGCCTGCGCCTGGCGATTCCGAGCGCCGCGGGGCTTGGCGCGGCGCGTACGGCGTTCGCTTCGAGGTCGAACTGTCCGACGACCGCGCCGTCGCACTCGATGTCACGCTGCTGGCACCAAATGAAGGCGTCGCCGCGCATACGCAGGTCAAGGGCAGAGGCGTACATTCGGTGTTGCTACCGTGGACGTGCTTTGAGTTCCGACGCGCCTTCGACGGCTTCTTAAACGAAGTGCAAGGCGTGAAGATTGCCGTGAACGGCGCCGACGGATCGACCGGCCAGATCACGCTGCGAAAGCCCGCGCTCGTCCGCGGTGAGAATGTGAGCCTGAGTACTGAGCGGCGGGGCAAGTCGGTCGGTGCTGGTGAATCGGCAGAGTATGACGTGCTCGTAGGCAATCCCACCGACGCGCCCGCAGTAGTCACCTTCCGCTTTGATGCACCCGGTTACGAAGCAATGACACCTACCGTCGAGCCCGCCACGCTCGAACTCGAACCGGGTGAAAGCAAGCCGGTTCATGTGAGCGTGGCCGTCCCGAAGCGCATTCCGCCCGGCGGCCAGGAACGGCAGACGCTGCGTGCCCTCGGCAATGGAAAACTCGGTGCCGACGACAAACTCGAATTCATCACGGCCGTGTGCGTGCCGCACCCGAACATCCTGCACACCGCCGCCGGCTGGGCCGACATCCGCTCGAAAGTGCAGAAGTACGACTGGGCGAAGAAAGCTCAGGACGGCTACGTGCAGCAGTCCGACAGGTGGACTGTCCCCGACATCCACAGCCAGACGCCCAAGCGCGGTGACTGGCTCTTCGCGACGCAGGTTGAGAACGATCTGCTCGCCGCGAGCTACTCTTATCAACTCACCCTCGAACGCAAGCATGCAGAGAAGGTGCGGACGTTCCTGCTGCGTCTCAGCGATCCGGTTACGGGCTTCCCGATCACCCGCCGCGGCTGCAATCAGGCGAGCGTGCAGGAGGGCCACTTTTTTCAGCACATCGCGCAATCCTACGACATGACGCTCCCGTCGGATGTGTACACCGACGCCGACCGCGCGCAGATCGAGCGCACCTTACGCCTCTTCGCTGGCGACGGTGAAAACGGCTTCGGCGGACAGATCAGCAACTGGAATGTGTCTTCGCTGATCGGCGGGCTTTACTGCTCGCTGGCGTTGCAGGACCTCGCCGCAGCCGATCGATATCTGTGGGCACCCGGCGGCATCGTCGATCAGTTCCGACACGGAACACTCGATGACGGCTGGTGGTACGAAGTGTCGGTCTCGTACAATACGTGGGTTGCGACCGAGTTTTCACAGGTCGCCCTTGCGATGCGGCCCTGGGGCATGGACTTGGCGAATACGCAGTTCCCCGCGTCATTCCGACCCGCGCAGGAACGCGTCCCTGAGAAGACAGAGTATGGCATGACCGACGCCAAGTGGGGGCCGATCCACTCCAACTCGATCGGCCTGAAGCGCATGTGGGACATCCTGCCCGTCATGAGCGACTACAAGGGCACGATGTTCGGCATCAACGACACCACCGAGAAGCCGATCGGCGGCAAGGCAATGGAGATCGCGTACTACTTGTACCGTGATCCGGCGTACGCGACGGTGATTCGGCGCGGCGGCGAGGCGCGCGACCTGCTCTACGGCGTGCCCGAATTGCCCGAGAACACGCCCGACCAATCGGCCGACTCAGTGTTCAAAGACAACGCCGGCGTAGCCGTGCTCCGCTCACAGACCGCCGACCGTCCGCGCCGCGAGCAGATTCAAGCCGTGCTGCGTTACGGCGATCACGGTTGGTATCACGGCCATTTCGATCGTTGCGATCTGCTACACCTGTCGCGTTACGGCCGGTCGTACTGGAACCCTGAGTGCATCTGGTTCGGCTACCCGAGCTACCTTTACAAATTCTTCGTGCAGACGAGCGTGAACAAGAGCATGGTCGTCGTCGATCAGAAGCAGCAGGAGCCGGCTGAATGCAATCGCATCCTGTTCCACAGCGGAGCAATGATGCAGGCCGCCGCCGTGCAGACGACGGCGCGGTGGTCCAACCCGCCTTACGGCGGAATCGCCTACGATGACGGCCCGAAAACCTTCGCCGAAAAGATGTGGCAGGAGGGTCGATCGGTCCCGATCCCCGAGAATGCGCCGCCCTATCAGAAAGTCGGTTCCATCACCGGCTACTCTGAACCGATTGTCCAGCGCCGGCGCTGGTTGTGACAGACGACTACGTTGTCGTCGCCGACTACCTCAAGGGCAGTCAACTGCACACGTTCGAGTCACTCTTCCAGATGCGTGGGTTTCAAACCTTGCATGCGGCTACCAAAACCTTCCTTCGACACGATGGCCAGTGGAACGCCGATCCGCTGAGCAGTGCACAGTTCGTCACTGATGCCGACTGGTGGTCGGTTGCCGCGCCAGCCCGGAGTTCCTTCAGCATTCACTTCGGACCCGGCGCTGACCAGACATGCAACACGCTTGAGAACGCGCCGGGCGTGCTGAACCTGGACATCCATTCGCTTTGGCCGGCGCAGCACGAGCTAATGCTCGCGTCACCGCCGGAGAACATCAATGTGAACCGCCAGGTTGAGTTCGCCGTGCGCGGCGATGGCAAGGTGATCACAGAGGGCAAATCCGGGATCTGGATACTCGGCGAGCGTTCGATCGATGTCCCGATCGACGGCGTGACCTCGCTCGAACTCGAAACCCGCACTGGAAACACCAATCCCGCCACGCTCTTCTGGGCGAATGCGCGCGTCGTCCTGGCCGATGGCACCGAGGTGCCGCTGTCGAAGCTTCCGGTGGCCGCAGACAACACGCAGCAACCCAAGGAACCCGGCAAGGACTTTGCCGGCGGGCCGATCAAGATCGCCGGCATCGCGTACACCGAGGCAGCGAGCGCGCAGCCGAAAAACGGCAGCAAGCCTGCGATCCTCCGCGTGGATTTGTCTGTAATGAGGCCGATCCGCTTCAAGTGCGTTCTGGGCGGCGACTTTCCGATCGGCGACGAAGCCCAACGTCGCAAGTTGCTGGCCATTCGCTCGAAGGGAGCCGAGGCTCACTTCCTCACCGTGATCGAGCCGTTCGAATCCAAGCGACAGATCGTCCGCGCTGTCGCCGAGAGCGCAAGCTCGCTGCGCGTCGAACTGGCCGACGGACGCACGCAGGCCATCAACATCACCGGCCTCGACAGGGCGACCAGTGAGCCACGCGTGACGATCGAGGAATCGCGCGACGGCCAAGTCGTTCGGCAAGAGTCGACCGACACGACGTCGTCTAATCCTCAGCCCTGATCAATCGCGAGAAATTGAATGCTCACAATGTTTCTCCGCCACCTGACGAGTTCGACCGCACTTCTCGTCGCCACGCTGGGACTGACGCGCGCAGCGTCGGCGGCCGAGTGGCAATGGTCGGTGCCCGACGGTTCCGCCCGCGTTTACCTCTGGATTCCCCCGAACTGTGCCCACGTGCGCGGAGTCGTCGTGGGCAATCACAACATGCTCGAACAGGACATCTTCGAGCGGCTCGTCATGCGCGAGACGCTGACGAAGCTCGGCTTCGCCGAAGCCTGGGCCGTGCCAGGGCTGGGCAATATCTTCGACATCGATAAGGGCGACGTCGGCCGACGAATCGAAGGGGCACTCGATCGCCTGGCCGATGAGTCAGGCTACGCCGAATTGAAAACCGCCCCGATCGTGGCGCTCGGTCACAGCGCGAACGCGACCTGGCCCTGGTCCTTTGCCGCCTGGAAGCCGCAACGCACGCTTGCCGTGCTGTCGATCAAGGGCGACGCGCCGCAAACCAACCTGGCCGGGTACGGAAAGCCCGCCACGCCCTGGGGCGACCGCACCATCGACGGCATCCCCGGCCTGATGGTGATGGGCGAGTACGAGTGGTGGGAAGACCGCTTGACGCCCCTGCTCGACTTCAGGCGACGCCATCCGGAGGCGACTGTCGCGTTCCTGTGCGACGCCGGTTCGAGTCACTTCGGCTCGTCGGACGCGTTGGTCGAGTTCCTCGCCATGTTCGTCCGCAAAGCCGCCGAGGCACGGCTGCCCGTCGAACCCGCGACCGGTGATGCCGCGCCGGAACTGCGTCCGGTCGATGTCGAACAGGGGTGGCTGGTCGATCGCTGGCATCCGAATCAAGCACCGACCGCGGCGCCGGCACTCTACGCGAGCTATGCCGGCGATCGAAGCACGGCGTTATGGGCGTTCGACCAGGAAATGGCAGACGCAACCGAGGCGCACTACCGAACGTCGTTCGGGAAGAAACCTCAATTCATCGGTGTCATGCAGGCCGGGCAAATCATCTACCGCAAGCCGACGCAGGAGCAGGTTCGGCCCGACTTTGCCCCCGCCGCCGACGGGATGACGTTCTCCCTCGATGGTGTGCTGCTCGATGCTTGGCCCGACGCACCAGCGAAAGAAGCCACGCAACCGACGACGCTTCCCACCATCGTACCCGGTGACGGCGCGGCGGTACGCTTCACGCGTATCATGGGTCCGGTCGCGCAGATCGGGCCAAACGTTTTTCGCCTTCAGTTCGGCCGAGCCGAGTTCACCGAGAACGGCCGCAACAATGACCTCTGGCTGCTTGCGTACCATCCCGGCAATGCGGCGTTTAAACCCGCCGTGCAGCAACTCAAGGTACGCGCCGAGCCCAACACCACTGGCAAGCCGCAGTTCATCAGCTTCCCGGCCATCGTCGATGTGACGACGGGTGTGCGATCCCTCACTCTCACCGCCACATCCGACGCGGGTCTGCCCGTACAATACTATGTTCGCGAGGGCCCGGCCGAGGTCGACGGCAACACGCTCGCGCTTTCGACCGTTCCGCCCCGCGCGAAGTTCCCGGTCAAGGTGACCGTGGTCGCGTGGCAATGGGGCACGCCCGGCCCGAACGGCGTACAATCCGCGAAGCCGGTCGTAGTGTCATTCAGCATCCGACGTTCTGACAAACCGCATGAGTAAGCGGGAATCGCGAGGCCGCTCTCGTAGTGCTGATTGGCTACTGAAGCGCTGCCAGCGATGTGACTGTAGTTTTCTCGTCGTCGCAAAGAGATTGGTCTCCCCATGCCGAGCCAGCCATCCTGCACATCCGACAAGGCACCGATTCGACGGATCGCCGTTCGGTTCTATGACTGGTCGGAGTGGGGACGGCAGGTCATTCGTGGCGTGCAGCGCTTTGCCCACCAGCTTCCGAACTGGAAGCTATACGTCGATGCAAGTCACGCCCCCAAACTCGTTCCCGACGACACGCACTGGGATGGCCTCATTAGCTTCATCAACGTGAAGAGCACGCAATACAAGCGGCTGATCGGACGGGGTACGACCGTCGTATATTCGTCGTCGGTCTTTTCGCCGTCGCTGGCGTGGCTCCCTCACGTACTTGTGAATGAATCGCGCATCGCCCAGAGCATCGTGCGTCACTTCATTGCGGGCGGCTTTCGCGAGATAGGATATGCGGGCGGAAGCGAGACCCGCTATCGCGCGATCAAGCCAGCCGCCGCCGCGGCGAATCTGCCGTTTCATTCATTCGTCGATTGGCTGGACGGGCGCGATGCCTCAAACAAACCGAGTTTCCTGCGGCGTTGGCTTCAGACCTTGCCGCGCCCGATCGGCATCGCGACGTTCAACATCTACCAAGCGCGCGAGGTGATCAACGCGTGCCGTAAGACCGGGATTGCCGTGCCGGAGCAGGTCGCGGTCGTCGGTTGGGACGACGACACGATGCTGTCAGAAAATACGGAACCGACAATTACGGGTGCCATCCTTCCGGCCGAAACGCTCGGGTACGAATCTGCAAAGCTGCTCAATCAATTGCTCGCCGGTGGTAAGCCGCCGACCGAACCGGTGTTGGTGGAGCCGTCTGGGCTGCTGCACATTCGCCAGTCTTCTGATGTCTCGACGTTACCGGACCGCGACGTCCATCTCGCGCTGCTCCATATAAAAGAGCACATTTCAGAACCGCTCAAGGTGAGCCAAGTCGCGCATCGTCTTGGCGTGTCGAGGCGGAAGTTCGAACAGGATTTCTCCCGCGTGACGGGCCAAACACCGTCCGCGGCGATCGCCAGGCTGCGCGTAGAGCGAGTCAAACAACTCCTCATCGAAACGAACTGGACTACCCAACGCATCGCCGAAGTATGCGGGCTAACGTCAAAGCAGACCCTACACCGCGTCTTTCGCCGCCATGAAGGACTGTTGCCGTCGGCGTATCGTCAACGGTATTCCGCCGTTTAACAGCGATTGCAGAATTGTGCCGAACACTAAGTGACAACTTCGACCGAGTCAGCAACGCGACGCTCAAAGTGATACGACCCGTACGCCGTTGGTCAGATACCCCTGATCTGCCGATCTGCTCCCCCCGATCCGGTCCATGCGTTATGAGAGTCCCCGTCGGCCCCGGGTGTGGGCCGGAAGATGGAGACTCAGATCATGTCAGAGAAGCGAAGGAAGCGGCACACGCCGGAGCAGGTCATCTCGAAGCTGCGTGACGCGGACGCATGGCTCAACGCCGGCGAGTCGCTCGCCCAGGGACGAGCTGCTGAACGCGGAGCTGTTCCAGAGCCTGGGCGAGGCGAAGCACCACGCGGCACGGTGGCGGCGTGAGTACAACGACGAACGTCCGCACGGGGCGCTGGGCTACCTGACGCCGAGCGAGTTCGCTGAAGCCGACGCAACGCCGCAGCCGATGGAAGAAGCGACGCACGAGGCCACGCTACGCGTGACGATTGAGGAACTCCCCTCCGGAAGACACCTCCCCCATCCGCCAATGTCTGAGGCGGCGGGCATCGGCGTAGACGAGGCAGGTACGATCACCCGACTCTCATAGCAGGTGGAACAGAAGGTGGGGGCAGATCACACGCACGCGCCGGGGTTCAACTCCGGCGCGTAGCCGGGCAGGAAGAACAGCTTCAACCGATCCCCCCGCGTCGGGTCGGTCGCGAGCCACGTCGCGACCTTCCTCGCCTTGTGAACCGGGTGCGAGTCGACGATCAGGAACACCTTCCGCCCCACGGGCACGCTGCGCAGCAGACGCGACAGGAAGTCGACGAACCCGAACCGGCCCTTGAAGACCTTGAACCGCAGCTCGCCCAGGTTGGAGAGCGCCGAGGTGTCATGTTGCATCCGAAGCGCTGGCCCGTCGCGTGCGCCACCGGCGTCCTCCCGCGCGGCGCATAGCTTCGGCCGGCCTGGTCGTCCGACCCCAGGCCCATCTCATCGCCCCAGAACACCGTGGCGTTCTCACGTTTGGCCTGCGCCTTGATCGCGGGGTAACGCTCCCGCAACCACGCCTTCACCTCCGCGTCGTCGCGCTCATCGGCACGCCTCATCGGCTTCTGCGGCGTGAAGCCCCAGCGCTTCAGGTACCGGCCCGCCGTCCAGACCGACACCGCGCGGCCCGTGCGTTGCCGGATCAGCTCGACCACCGCCTCGCGCGACCAAAGCGCGAACGGGAGCAGCAGCTGGTCGGGGCAGTCGTCGCGGATGGCTCGCCTGAGCGTCCGCTCGTCGGCGGGGTCGATCCGGGGCTCCGGCTTCGGGCCGCGTCGCTTCGACCTGAGCGCCGCAGCGCCATCCGCGGCGGCGACCTCCGCCCACTTCGCCGCGGACTGCCGGCTGACGCCGTGCAGCCTGGCGGCCGCAGTGGGTCCGAGCTTGTCGTGACGAATCAAGTAAACGACGCGTCGACGAAGGTCTTCCTCCGCGTCCGGCGACAGCGTCCGAAGGTCCATCCTCTTCATGCTACAACAGACATGCACGCAGGCTTGACGATAAACCAATACTGCACGGGTTAGTAACTACAAAAATCCCGCCGGTTAGCTAGACCGCGTGGCGATTCAGCCCAAACTCGGGCGACATCAGGCGAAGCTGAGGAAGTTGTGGGAGCAGGCGGTCGCAACGAGACGGGCGGCTGTGCCGAGGAGTCCGTCTCTGGGCCGAACTAGGCCAGATAGATGATGTAAGCAACGCCGTATCGTAGATACGGGCGAACGGCGATACTCTGCTGTGCGATATGTCGCCTTACCCTCAACTTGACGTGATGAACCCGGTCCAGTTCATGGACAGGCTCGAACTTCGGGTACGTGCGTCCTCACCATGGAAGCTTCGCGAGAACGCGAACGACGGGTGTCGCGCCGTCGATGTCGATTACACGGGGAATGAGTTTCACGGCAAGGGTATGGCATTTCGGCTCTCGTCGATGAGACGTGGACCGATGATTCTGCCCCGGGGACCATCACTTTTGCGGTCTTAGCGGAGCGATAGGGCGACGAGGATGGGATGCGCAGCATTACCGACGAAGAGATCGGCGCGGCATTCGACCTGTTCAAACCGGTGGTGCGAATGGCCGCATCAGATGTGGGTCTGCGAAGTCGGGTCCGTTATCCAAAAGCGCGGAAGCTCCGTGAACTTCCACCGCGAGCAGCCGAGATGTTCAACAGGTTTTGTGTGCTTGCCAGCAAGACCAATCTCCATCCCTGCGACGTGGAGCGATTCCTGCGATTCATCCGGTACTGCCATGCTCGCCGGTTGTTGCTGAGCGAGGGAGAAGTGTTTAGTCACTTGCGGAAGGGAGGGTTTGCCGAAGCCGTGGCACGACGGTTGGCTGAGCAGTACGAGTTCGGTCGTCAACTGATGTACTGCCGGTTCGACTGGGCGAATTACGCCGGGAAGCCGGGGTAGCTTGGGCTACGACATTTTTACGACGTCGGCGCAGAAAACGGCGATGCCCTCGCTCCAAGTGGGGCAAGGGCATCTGTTTGCCGAAGATCATTGATCTTCAAGCGGAGTCCGCGGGACGATGTTCGAACGCCCGAGGGCATTCTCAAGGACATCCTCTTGTTCTTCCGGGAAAATCCGTGCTGGAACGTCGATGACCTGTCCCCACAGGTGTCCCCACACGGGGGACACCTCCACGGGCCGAATCGCCTTGTCGCTTCAGCGGTTGCGTGACGGCAGGACGCCCCGACGTCGCTCGGGCTCCGGCTCACGCCGTCCGCCCTCGCTCGTCTTGTCCCTGCGGGACTCGACCCCTACGGGTTGGGGGCACCAACGGGTTCAGAACCACCCCAAAAGGACATAAAGGACAGGCGATCGGCACCTGTCCTTTATGAGGGAGCCACGCGTTACGCGCCAGCGGCCGCACGGCCGCGCGCGTCTTGAGCCGTCGCTCACGCGACGGCGTT
The DNA here is from genome assembly GCA_047600945.1 of Tepidisphaeraceae bacterium. Taxonomy (GTDB): domain Bacteria; phylum Planctomycetota; class Phycisphaerae; order Tepidisphaerales; family Tepidisphaeraceae; genus JASGKC01. The sequence goes on from JASGKC010000001.1 coordinate 3,237,398, forward strand.
CCGCCGAAACCGGCGGAACATCGGCAACCGCCGAATCGGCCGATCGGCCGATCCGATCTCGGCTCGCCTCCGGCGTAACGAAGCGGTCCGCCATTTCGGAAGCCGGACTTCCTGACCGCCTGCTCGTCGAGACCGAAGGCGAGCTCACGCTCGCCCGGCGTTGCTGGCCCGAGGTGCTTGCTCGATAAGGAGCACGGATTGGCCGGGGCGACATCGTCGGACTGATGTCGCTGACCATTGAAGTGTCATCACCCCGCGACCACGGGCTGAAGTGTACTGCCAGACAGTTCTCTTGCTGCTCCCGTGACCCCATCGCTCGCCGAGCGAATCGAGTCCGTACGGAACTTCCCACTTCCAACGAGGAGGTCCGCCATGCCCGTGGAGCCCACGGTCGTGAAGCGCTATCGCTTCACGGACCCCAGCGCCTGCCACGACCAGAGCCAAACGAAGTTCGACATAATCGCCGAATGGGACCGGTCGGTGTGACGACAGTCCTTCTCCGGAAGACTCCTGACTGTTCGTCAATCAGATTCGGGCGACCTTCATGCAGTCGCTCTTTTCATGGACCAGCCTCATACAAGTCCGATCGATGATTTGTCAGATTATCAGCTTGATACCCAGCCGGACGGATACATATGATAATCCAGTTTTACCCTTTGGAGGCTCTATGCCGTGGTCTGACTGGTTCAAAAACGATAATGGATCAGAGGCAAAGGAAAAGACGGTCGAGTCGGACAAGCACGTTGAGACGCATTACCTGAATACGACTGGCGGCGACAGAGAAAACCACACGCACATCATTGTGCGTGAAGACAAGGAAACGGGCTCCAAGACAGCCCACTGCGTCCCTCACAAGGACAATCGCGAATCGAAATAGCACTGCTCGCTGAGCAGCGTCATAATTTCGTTTCGAACGTCTTCCAAATCCAGAGCTCTGTATCCTGCGTTCTCAAGGAACATGCCGGCCGCGTACGCGCTGCAATCCAAAAGCAGGCTTTGCAAATCAGAGTTCAGATTCGGATGTTCGGCCAGATGAAAAAGTCGCGTGCTGAGACTGCGGTCGACAGTGAGCGGGCGCAGCCTCTGGACGGCACTCGCGATTCCCCGAATAACATCGCTTTGGTCTGTTTTGTTCCTCCTCATTTAGCAATGGTATCACGACATTCAACCTACCGAACGTCTGTTGTAAGCAACCGCTGACCAATTGTATCGCCGCGTAACCCGCAGGCACGTCCGGATGGGTCAATGTATTCCGAATCGCCTATGCAGTCGCACGTAAGCGACTCACGCTCCTCCGTTCATCCTTTTGAACGACATGGAAGCACCGCTCAATGAAGTTGGTGCTGGGCGGCTTGCTGATGGGTATTTTAATGCTCAACACTCTTCAAACCCGCATGGAAGCGGATGTTTCATTGTTGTGGCCTTGGTCGCCAGTCGCGTAAGCGAGCGACGCTTGAGCGGATCGCATTCCAAACGGAAAGCCGGTCATCTCCGACCACACGCATCACGCAGTGCACAGCTTGACCGGCGCGCACAAGACTTGTCGCATCGGGCTCGGTCGGAATTGTCTTGCCGCGGAACAGTGCCACGGCCTCGCACGCATACTGGACGGCACGGACGATGGTACGATCCAGTTCGGTTCTCCCGGTTGAGCAGTGGTACCACACGCTCGGCCACATCTGCCATTCGTCTTCGGGAACCGGCTCGCCGACGGAGAGCCATTGCGACGCCTGAAGCAGACAGCGCCGTGGCCAGTATTCCTGCCGGCTAAAGTCGGGCTCGCGGTTGAGATGGGGGAACGATCGCTCGTACCAATGGACGACGCGCAGTGCAGCGGCTAGCGCAGCGGTCACCGGCAAATGTGGCCCCCAAGTACTCAGAGACTGGGTGGCTTCACCAATGTCGAGATCGCCGGCGCTACCTTGGCTTCTTCGCCGAACTGAGTTGACGAAGAACCGACGGTCGATCACGTCGCAGAATATCTGAAGTGATTCGGCGGGTAGCGGACCAAATGTCGACAGGGAAGACTCGGTCGACCGAGGTCTTCGTACGATTCGGTCGCGGAGATCGACAAGGAATCGTGCGATGTCGCAGTCGTAGTACAGATTTGCTCGACCGCGTTCGAGTCCAGGCTTGAGGTAATCGAACACCAGGGGATGATGCTGACGTGCCACCTCAGGGGTGCGGGAGTAGAACGCCCACGCGATGTCCGGCTTCGCGTGGGGATCGACGACAAACTTGCTGAGCGCTCGCATCATGCAGTCGTCCCACCCGCCATAGCCAATCACAACTAGAAGCACGTCGTCGAGCAGGCGGGTCAACGAACGCGTCAGCCGCTGACGTTCTTGAGCCACCTGCACAACCGCATTGGCCGTATCCGACCCAAGCCAGAACCCGTGAAGGTGAATCACACGAGTGCCAAGCGAATGGGTGATGGGAAGCGCCCCGTCGTTCTGAAGTGCCACGGAGAACGCGCTTCCGCCTGCGTTCGCGCAGGCGACTTCAATGAGAGGGTCGAAGTTGGTGGTGAGCACGTTGCGCCCGATGATGCTCGGGAACCGAACGAGGAGATCCGCTAAAGCCTCCAAGTGCTTGCTCAAATGCCAGCCGAAGGTGTCTGCCTGGGCCGCAGCGCACTCGCTCTCGCTTGGAGACTTTCTCGACCGACGCTGCCGAATTCTCTCAGCATCGATCGTGCGTGACCGCATTATCGCGCCGCGCACGACTTCATTGGCTACATCCTGGCCGCGTGCCGCGATCAGATGGGCGAAACATTCTTGATAGTGCAGCGCACTGTCAGATTTCGAACTCCGGGACGGGAGGCCCGCGGCTTTGCGAGCGAGCGATGCGAGCTCTGCCACGGAAGGCACGCCTGGCGATCCCTTTGTCGGTGTGACCGTCAGCGCCGACCCAAAGAGAAAGCAGACGCGCCGTCCGTCGCGCACGTGCTGGGCGACTCGCTCCACCAGCATCTCGCACGAAGGTGTGCGGTCACTCGGATTTGCCACGATGCACCTCCTTAGTGTGGTGACGTGCATCATTAGCACTGCGAACGACGGATTGGCAAGCCCGACATGACCCCTGTGGGGTCGATGACGGTGAGCGCTAGGTGTTGCGCAATTCGGCTGGCGTCTTTTCCTATAAATAGAGCGTTACCGCCGGTTCGCACGTGCGAATTGATGGCCGGCATGTGTTCCATGCAAGGAGCTGCGTCATGTCACGCACGATCACGAAAGCATCTTACACGCAGATCGAAATTTGGATGGCCTGCTGCATTGCTAGAGCGCCCGGTGCCTGATGCGTCAAACGTGCAGCGCCTGTTGCCGACTCCGCTACGAAGGTGTTGGGGACGTTTGCCGCGCAAATCCTGTCAAGCAAAATCCCCGCCGGCGAATCGACCCGCGCGGGTCCGCGCGGACGCTTGAGAGAGGTTGGGGGCGCGGATTTCCGATTACGGACTGAATCGACCCGTATCATGCCCGCCATGCGAGTCGGGCGTGTCGTCACTTTCCAGTCAGTCGTTCCATCTTCAGGAGTGAAGCCGCAGGATCGCGGCCGAGCGCTCGGCAGAACTCCGCGAACTCCAAGGCGTCGAGCCGGCGTTCGCCGATCTCGCTCTTGTGCACGAAGGAGTGCGGCTTGCCGAGCTTCTCGGCGACCTCCCGCTGCGTCATGCCGGCCTCTTCACGCCATGCGCGAAGCGTCGCGCAGAAGCGGCGATATGCCGGGCGATGAATGACCCTTGCACCCATTGTGGGCACACGCTAGAGTCCGGGTCGATTGTGCCCATCACGGGCACAGATCGCGGCTCACGTCTCGGAAGGCAGGAAGCAAATGACGACTCGTTCGACGAATGCGTTGCGTCATGCGTTCATAGTGGTCCTGCTACTCAGCATCTTGGCCGTCACCGGCTGTGCGACCGGACGCTCCGGGCGAGAGCTTTCCGCTGCCGACATCCAGTCGCTTCACAAAGGCGTGACCACCCGCTCGGAGGTCGAAGCCAAGCTCGGCCCTCCCATGAGCACCACGATGCTCGGCGACGGTCGTCGCATGGCGATGTACCTGTTCACCGAATCGACATCTAAGGCCCGGCCGGAGTCGTTCATCCCGGTTGTCGGACTCTTCGTCGGCGGCAACGACACCACGCAGCGCCAGCAGCAACTCCAGGTGATCTACCGAGAGTCGGGCGTCGTCGAAGACTTCGAGTTCGCCGACACGAGCTCGACCGGGTCGATGAAAACCAACCCCTTCGGCATGTCAGCCGACAGCGGCGCACCTGCCACCAAGTGACTGCTTCGGGAGCCCAACCATGATCCTCGATCCGCTTGAAACGCGTCGGCTCTTTGCCGTCATCGCCCTCTTTAATGACCCCGCGATCATCGTCGGCAACGACACCGTCGCCGACTCAGCCCGGAACATGCAGGCCGTCCTCGAAGCCGCCGGCCACACGGTTCGGACGATCGATTCGGCCATGAGCTTCGCGCTGAATCCGGCCGCCGCACTCGCCGGCGCAGACGTGTTCCTCCTGCCGAAGCTGTACTTCGGAGACATCCGACCGTCGCTCCTGCTCAACGGCGGCATGGACGTGCTGCGATCGTTCGTCGAAAACGGCGGAGCATTGATCTCGGCGGGCGACGGGACCGCCGGTGGCTCGGTCTACAACAGTGCCACGCTGAATGACCTCTTCGGGTGGGACATCGGCTTTCAGTTCTACACGCCGTTCGAGGCGACGCCGATCACGCTCGATCCGGCGGCGGCTGCCGGGACGGCCTTCGCGGGCGGTCCCGCGAGTCTGACCCGCAACGACGACCTGAACATGATGAACGTCGGCTATCCCGGCGAAGCACAGTTCATCTACCGCTTCGCCGGGGGTCAACCGGCGGTCGCGCGAATCCCGGTTTCAAACGGTGTGGTTGTCAGCCTCGGCTGGGACTACCGCGACGCCGCCCCGCGCGGGACACAGGACGGTGGATGGAATGACGTGCTGATCCGAGCGGTGGAAGATGCGGTCGCGGAGCCGTTCGCGGTGCTCGATGGCGGAACGCTCAAACTCACCGGCACGAACGGAGCCGACACGATCACGGTCTACACGAGCAGCGGGTTCGTAAACGCGGTTCGCGGGCAGGTCGCCCGGTCGTTCGAGGAGGAGTCGGTCAGCCGCGTTGAGATCGATGCGGGCGATGGCAACGACCGTGTCGATTGCACGTCGCTTACCTCTGCACCGGCGTACATCTTCGGGGGCATCGGAAACGACGAACTCTCCGGCGGTATTCGTCCGGACACGATTACCGGTGGTGCAGGCAAGGACACGATCCGCGGCAGCGATGGCGACGATCGCCTCAATGGCGCCGGTGGTCACGACAAGCTCTACGGTGAGACGGGCAACGACAGGCTCTACGGTGGCGCAGGCGACGACGTGCTCGACGGTGGCGGCAACGTCGATCGCCTTTGGGGCGATGACGGCGCGGACACGCTCATCGGCGGCGGGTCGAACGACAAATTGTACGGAGGAACCGGCGATGATCTGCTCAATGGCGGTAAGGGCATCGACTTCTTCGACGGCGGTGCAGGTCGTGACACGGCCTCACGTGAGCAGCAGGACTATCCCTCCGTGTCGATCGAAGTGCTCGCGTGATCGGGAAGACGGTCGTCGCGAGCGGCACGGAACGATCTCGGGACATCCGATGTGTCGGCGATATTCGATTCGAGGCTGAACGAGGTGGTGCGCTCGGTGCTGGAATGATCGCAACGCTCTTGGGAGAGTCCGAGCCTTCGCACGCGTCTCCGTTTTTCCGCGCCCATCGTTATTCCTACATCTCATCATGATTAATGGGGCATTCTCGTGCGGATTGCACTGTGACTCGCCATCGAGTTCTCAATGACACGCTTGTACGAACCGTGCGCTTTGCAACGAAATTTGTGATTGGCGCGATTGCATAGACTCGGCATAATCCGCGAGTCGACGACGAGCACGCCTTGCGTCATCTGCGCGGCGTTCGTGATTGTCGTCAGGGCTGGGCAAACGGGGCATTCATCCGGGATGATTCCAATGGCAACTGAGCAGTGCTGCCCTCGGGCAGGTCGTTCTCCCATTGATCGCTTGAAATCACGTCGCGGCCGCTCGCACGCGCCGTCAGGGGCACGGCGGATTCGGGCTGCCGTCGTCAATGCGCTCGAACCCCTTGAGCAGCGGATCAACTTTGGCGGCGGATGGCTTGACGCAAGTCAGACAAACCTTCCTGGCTCGCCGGCAACCTGCCCCGTACCGCAGACGCAGCAACCTCATTCCGGGACGAGCGGCCCCCCTTCTCCCAATTCTCCCGCAGCGGGTTCGCCCGGGAGTCCGTTCGGCCCGGGTCAGGGCGGCGAAGCTCCAACGGGCGCAATGACATACGCGCTGGACTCAGTGTCGTCAACGCAGGCGCCAGTAACCGACTTTGACGGTGTACCGGTATTCTCGACGACAGACCTCGCTGGGGCTGGTCAGTTTTTGGGACAAAATTGGCAATTGGGTCGCGTTTGGACGGGACTGGACGAAAGCGGCGATCACGGCAATGGCTGGAGCGTCTCGAACCTACCGTACCTTGTGACCGCCCTGAACGAACTTCCAGGTTCACATGACGGTGTGATTAATGTTGTCAGCACGACGAGCAGCTACGCGTCTTTTAGGGTCCAGAACAATGGGGGGCATGACGATGTGTACAGCACACCGTCGACACTATATGCGATGAACTACGTGCCGCCCGCATCAAGTGGAGAAAGCGGTGAGTTCCGCTTGTACGACGGCAAAGGGAACACGATTGCGTTCTACGATCTGCCCCGCCTTGCGGCGAGCGGAACGGACAACGGCTACATCAACGCACATCCCGGGAATCCGAATCAAAAGACGAACCAAGGTAACGTTAACACGTCGACTGCTGCGACGAACTGGTACCCCTTCGGCGCGTTCAAAAGCTTCACGCCTGCAGGCGATACCGCACCGTCCGTGGTTGCGTTTTACAGCCAGACCAGCGGTCACTTAGGAGAGCTTCAAGCCGTCATTCGTCACGACGCCGCGGCAAACACCGCTGAGGGATACTTTTATAGCTACAGCACGGTAACCAATTCGCAGACATCGGCTAGCGCGTCGCTCGTGTCGGCGGTCACGCTGAAGCGCGCCTCTGGCGTTAGCGGCACGGTGCTTGGCAACGGCCTCTCGTGGACGTTTGGCGGCGCGATTCGCTCCGTCACATACGACTACTACACCGGCGTGACTGGTAACTCCGATTCGGCATATGGCCGGCTAGGCGATCTGAAGCTCGCTCAAGTGCACGAAGGCGGCACGACCGGAAGCGTAATCGACAGCAAGTACTACCGATACTACAAGTTCACCGGCGTGAATTATGACGCTCAGATCAGCGGCGTCAGCCAGTTCGTGAATCCGGGACCGACCAATGATCCGACGACGACGGGAGGCAGTGACACCACGTTTCCGGCACCGACTACTCCAAGCGGATACAAACAAATTGTGGCCAGCGGGCTGCGCACAGTCGTTGAAGGTGCGGCATACGATCGCATGGTGACGCACTTCGGCGTGACCACGACGGCAGACCTCGGAACCATCTCGCCTGAAGCAATTCGTGCCTTTGCCGACCACGACTTCCAATACGAGCGGTACGAACTCGGTGACATCCTCAAGCTGGATTCAAATTCCCAGGGGACCAGATACCGAGCGATCGGTGAGTCTGCGACCGGCCAAGGGTGCTCGGCCTGTGCCGGCGGAGTCGGGCTGTACCAATACAGTTTCACCGCGAACTCAACCCCCCAAAGCAGTATTTACAGCACGCGCAGCGCGACAACATGGGCGATGCGGACCGTCGAGTATCTGCCGGACAACACGAATGCCGAGCGACTTCTGGTGTCGGGTGCGATGACCAGTTCAGGCACCACCGTCACGGTGGCCTGGAACCACCACGGCTTTCAGACCGGCGACAGCATTACTGTGTCAGGTGCGGATCAATCGGCGTACAATGGATCATTCACGATCACGGGCGTTACCACGGACAGCTTTACATACACGGCTGCGTCGACACCCTCAGCGGCGACTGCCACCGGCACGATCACCGTCACGAACACGACAAGCGGGCGTGACATCGGTTGGGCCGACAACGATCAGGTCGTTACGTGGACCAACGGCATGGGCGAGGTGATGCTCAAGCTGGCGGTGGATCATCACGGTACGACAACTGAATCGGACGACAGCTATTACGCCGCGTGGTTCGCGTACAACAGCGATGGTCAGATGATCGCACGGGCCAGCGGCGACGCGATCGACATGCCCTCAGGCAATCTCGCCGCAAAGATTTCTGCATTCGAAACAATCCCCGAAGATCCGCCTGGAGAAGCCCCACCCCCTTCAACGCTGCTGATCTTCCATGGCATTTACACAGTTAATGAGGCGACGGGCACATCCATCATTGAAGGACTTGAGGACAGCGGAGCGATCGAGACGTGGGAGTACACCTCGTCGGGATTCGCCGAGGGTGATTCCGAGGTGTATTACAACGGATCAGGCGATGCCAGCGCATTCTTGCGCACATACGGTGTCCAACGCGGGCCGACAGGGACTCGTCATCTGTTGGAGTTCTACACCTATTACGAAAAGACCGTCGACGGCGTCACCATCTGGCCTCTCGCCAGCGCCAGCGTCTACACCAGCGACTCCGCGACGTCGGTCGACGACGCCAGCCGCATTCAGACGACCTACGACTACACGTACTACCAGGACGGCAGCAGCAACGACACCTTGAAGGTCAAGTCCATGACCGTCACCAGCGCTTCGGTGACGACCGGCCATCATGGCTCAGGCTCGACGACTGCGACTGAAACCTACCTCGACACGCATGGCCGGACCGCTTGGACCAAGGACGCCACCGGGCACCTCACCTACACCGCGTACGACGACGCGACCGGTACGGTCTCCAAAGTCATCCGCGACGTCAACACGTCCAACACATCCGACTTCTCCGGCCTGCCCTCAGGCTGGAGCAACACGTCGGGCTTGCACCTCAAGACGCAGTATCAGTCGGACGATCTCGGGCGCGTGAAGCAGACGATCGACCCAATCGGCAACGTGAGCTGGATCGTCTACAAGGATGCAGCTCATGAGGTGCGGACCTATCAGGGGTGGAACGCGACCAGCGGGACGGTGGTGAGCACGGTCGGTCTTGCTCGTGAGGATCGAACGCACGGATACAGCGAAGTGTTGACCATGCTTCCATCGAGCATCGGCCACACCGGCAGTTCAGGCTCCTACGTGCCCGATGGATCGGAGTCGATCTCAAACGTCTTGTCACTGACCCGCGACATCGTCAACGACGCCGGGCAAGTCATCAGGACCAACGAGTATTTCTCGCTGAGCGGCACGACCTACAGCCAGGGCACGGCCGAGTTCGGCACATCGTCGAACGACAGCTCCACCGGCAACTACCACTCGACGAGCTTCCGCCGAGGACCGCTAGGCAACCTTGAAGGCACTACGACGCCGGGCGGCACGATCACCCGCACGGAGTACAACGCCCTTGGCCTGCCGGAGAGCGTATGGGTCGGCACGGACGAGACGCCAACCAGTGGCTATTGGTCGCCGACAAACACCGCGGGCACGAATCTGGTCAAAGTGGCGGACTACGCCTACGACGCAAACGGCAATTTGATCCGCTCGAACGCCTACCCGGGTGTCGTCGTGAACTCCGGCGGCACGGGCCAGTCCGCCGCGCCGCCGCGCGTCTCGCTCTACTACTACGACTGGCGCAGCGCCTCGTAGCGACCAAGACCGGAATCGAACTGGACGGCAGCGGTAATCCGATCTCGCGAAGCAGCGAGGACACGTCGTTGCAACGGCAGTTGATCGTCTACGACTACGATAACCTCGGCCGGACGCTTTCGACGGACGCCTATGACGGCGACCGCGTGGCGATCGTCTTTGACACCACGACGGGCGGTCTCGGCCGCGACACGCTCACCGGTGCGCTCGGTGCAGACAGTGACGGCAATGGGAGCGTCGACATTGCCGCCCGCCGGAGTCGGACGGCAACGAGCTACGACGAGCGTGGACAGGTGTATCAGACACGCGTCTACGCGGTTAGCCAGAGCGATGGAACGCTCGGCTCGAACGTCTTGACCACCGACTACTGGTACGACGCACGCGGCCAACTCATCAAGACCGATGCCCCTGGCGGACTGATCACCAAGAACGTCTACGACGGCGTGGGGCGACCGACTCGGACCTATCAACTCGATGACAACAGCGCCGACAGCGTCTACGGCGACGCCGACGACGTCATCGGCGACGTCGTGCTGGAGCAGACCGATTACGCGTACGACGAAAACGACAACATCATCCTGACCGCGCAGCACGAACGCTTCCACGACGCGGCCAACAAGAGCGGCAGCACGACGGAATCGGATTATGTTCTCGGTGGTGCTGGCGGTGTCACCGGCTCGGGCACGTCTGGCGCTCGCGCGGCCCGCGTCTACTACACTGCTGCTTACTACGACGGCCTCAACCGCCAGACCGCCAGCGTGAACGTCGGCACCAACGGCAGCTCGGCTTACACTCGTCCGGGCAGCGTTCCCTCGCGCAGCGACTCCGTTCTTGTGACGAGCTACGCCTATGACCCAGCAAATCACCGAGTAACGACCACCGATCCGCGGGGCATCGATGCCCGCACGGAAACCGACATGCTCGGTCGCACGATCCAGACGATCGCGGCCTATGTCGACGGTACGCCAAGCGATGGCGACGATCAGACCACGCAGTACACCTACACCGGCAGCGGTGATATTCTCACGCTCAAGGCGGTTCTGCCCAGCAGCGCCATCCAGGAAACGAAGTACGTCTACAGCGAGCCGACGCAGACTGCCACGACTGTCACGCGGTTAGGTAGCACCGTCATAGTCAGCCTAACTGCCCATGGTTACAAGCAAGGAGAAATGGTCACGATCAGCGGGGCCAGCGATGCTGCGTACAACGGCACATTCCGTGTGGCCTCAGCGACTGCGAACAGCTTCACTTACACCATCAGCGGTACGCCAACGTCGCCCGCTTCGGGGACGGTGACCGTGCGGCGCGCTCAGGGCATCTTCAGCAACGACATGCTGGTGGCGACGTACTATCCGGACAAGTCTTCCGGCTCAGCGTCGGCGTCCGAGGCCGAACGGTATACGCTCAACGCCGTGGGCGAGCGCCTGCACATGACCGATCGCCGCGGCGACGTGCACGATTACTCCTACGACCTCACCGGCCGCACGACACGCGACCATGTTTACACGCTTGCCTCGGGCGTCCAAGGCAGCGTTCGCACGCTTGAATGGAGCTACGACACGGCCGGTCGGCTCTACGAGGCTACCAGCCGGTCGTCGAACGAATCCGGTCAAGTCGTCGTCAATCAGGTGCGGCGGCTCTACAACGACTTCGGCCAGCTCACGACCGAATACCAAGAACATGCCGGGGCCGTGGACACCGGCACCACCGCCAAGACGCAGTACGGCTACACGTGGGCGAGCGGCACAAGTCGCCGCACGTCCATGACCTACCCTGGTGGCAAGGTGATCACGTACGGCTACGGTTCCAGCGGCTCGCTCGACGACCACATCAGCCGAATCGCGTCGATCTCGGACTCCGGCGGCACGCTCGAAAGCTACAAATACCTGGGCTTGTCCACCCGCATCGAACGCGACCGGCCGCAGCCGGGCACACGGCAGAGCTTCATCACTGGCGACACGCTCGTCAGCGGCTACGCGGGCGACCAGTACACCGGTCTCGATCAGTTCGGCCGCGTCGTCGACCAAGACTGGCAGACGATCAGTGGCGGCATCGTCACCGGCCACACTGACCGGTTCCAATACGCCTACGACCGCGACGGCAACGTCCTGTACAAGAACAATAAGGTCAGCAGCACGTTCAGCGAGTTGTACGTGACGGATCGCGATACGGTGGCCGGCTCCGATGGAAGCTATGACCTGCTAAATCGACTAACGGCGTTCCAGCGCGGCGCACTCTCCGACGTGAACAGCGACGGCAGGTTCGACAGCATCACCGCTAGCAGTCGAGCTCAAAGCTGGAGCCTGGACGCGCTGGGCAACTGGTCGAGTTCGATCACCGACACCAACGGCGACACGTCTGGCGGCAGCACGACGACCAGTCGCACCAACAACAAGCAGAACCAGGCGACGGCAGTCGGGAGCGGCAGCTACGGCTTCGACGCCGACGGCAATCTCACAACGCGTCCCTTCGGCCTCAGTTCCGACTCGCTTCAATACGACGCGTGGAACCGCTTGGCCCAGCACGCGAGCACGGTCTCATATCCCTCGGACGCGCTCGGACGGCGCGTGCGCGAGGAGGAAACGAGCGAGACATGGCAAATCGGCGATGGGAACACCGCAACCGATTCCAACCGCACAGACCTGTACTATTCCGATCGCTGGCAGGTAATTGAAGAGCATCTATACAGCGTTAACTACAACGCCGATGCGCCGTTTGTCGATGAGATCACGAATTCCACCTACGTGTGGAGCTCCGGATATGTTGACGAACTCGTTTTACGTGATCATTGGGACGGCGCCGCCGCTTCACGACAATATGCCCAGCAGGACGCGAACTACAACGTGACGAGCCTGACGGGAACTTCATTGACCGTGACCGAGCGGTTCGCGTACGACCCGTACGGTTCCGCGACTTACCTGAACGGCTCTTGGTCGACGCAGAGCAGCAGTGCGTCGGAATGGGTTTACTTGCATCAGGGTGGGCGTTGGAACTACTGGCTGGGGCTGTATCATTTCCGCAACCGCGAATACAGTCCGACGCTTGGACGGTGGATTCAGGTAGACCCGCTGCCCCGAACTCTATCCGGAACCAATCCATATCGGTACCAAAGTTCAGACCCTATCTCACAGATTGATGCGATGGGATTAGTCAGCGGCAAGGACATAGCGACTGGCGGAGGTGTCGTTGTAGGTGCAGTCATTGGCGTTTACTTTGGTGGCGTTCCGGGTACAATCATAGGCGGCGGACTTGGCGGAGCATTGGGAGCGATCGTTGGAAATGCCATTAATGGCGAAGGAACGTCCTGCTCCGAAATTGGAATGTGGGTTGGAGGGGGGCTTGGTGCGTGGATTGGAGCGGAAATCGGAGGTCTCAAGGGAAGCGAAATCGGGGCCGAAGTTGGCGGGATTATAGGTGGCGTTGTCGGTGGAATAGTTGGCGATCTAATAGGGGATGGGATCGCGATACTTGTGGATAAAATTCCTTGGGACGATATCTTCGACACCGCCCTCGGCGGTCGGCCCGGCCCAATAGATCTGCCCGAGGTACCGATATACTGTGAAGGGGAAGGTTTCTACATCATGCCAGACGGAACAGTTTACAAGCCCTTGAGTCCGGACGAGTACAATCCTGGCCCTCAGTATCCAATTCCACCCAACAAGCGTTCGGGGATCATTGGAACAATCGATACGGAAACTGGAATTATCAAGTTTGATCCTTCCAATTCTCAAACACCACCTTGGTATATTCCGGGAAACGGAGTTATCGTTCATTAAGAGGTATTTCTGTCGAGTGTGAGAGGTCGCCGCATTGCAATTACTACTCAGCCCATTTGTGCGGGTTTCGCCGTAGTTCAAGTAAGTCAAGCGAGTAGCAGATGGTGTACAACCACAGACTATCGTTAGGGAAAATCTTGGTATCTTCGTTAGCCTTCGGAGCCGTCGCGGCAATTGGCAAGATCGCACTCGAATCGTTCCTGCAAAAAATTGGGATGTCGGTGCCGCCTGTCTACACCACTAGTGTTTCGATTGGGTGTGCCGCTGCACTAGTAATCAGGATCAACCGAGCACCATCGCACATTAAGCAAGGGACAAGGGAGCGGTAGGTGACACTTGCAACAGCCCAACGCTCGGACAGTAGATGTAGAATGACTCGACCGGGTATCCGGAAGGCTTGAACGCATGCAGTTACGTGCGGGACAACCCGGTCGGTCTGCTCTATCAGGGCCGGTTCAAGCGCTTTCCGATCCAGCGTGACGGTGGAGGAGCTTGGGGCTTGGAGACGGTGCTGCGGTACGTCGCCGCTCGTCCCACCGTGGGCAGCGAAAATCCACTCTGGCGACGTCTGTGCCGTCGCCCCCGACCTGCGTGATCGCCTCGCTCCGTCAGCCGAAGCGTACTGCCACCCCGGCGGCGTTCCCCTCGCTTCGCTCGGCAAGGCGCTGTCGGCCTGTGACCTCGCCGGGGACCCGGCAGTGCCGCTCGCTGTCGGGCTCGCGAGGCTCCGAGAGCATCGCACCCGCATTATCAGCTCATCGCAATTTGCCATGATGCACAACAACACACCACCGCGATCCGGACCGGACATCGAATCGTCGGCGTTTACTCCTCGCTTTGAACTCGGGACGTGCTTCGTCTCGCTCCTCGCCGCCGAACTGGCCGGCTCGACCGAGGTCTTGAAGTACTTCCTCTTCCGCCACGAAGTCGGCGACTGGGGAGACGTGTCCGAAGCCCGAGGGGTCGCGAACGGGGCGGCCATCGACCACGGCGGCCCGATCGAGTCGGAGTACCTCAGCCATCGACATGTCCGGTACCGCATCGTGACCGCGGTCGATCGCAAATCGACGGTCATCTACCTGCCGCATGAACAGTGGCCACCGCTGTAGCTCCTGTCAGCGGATCGCTCGACGCCCCGCACATGCGGGGCGTTTGCGTGTGTCGGGTGCGACGCAGGCCCCCACCCCGGCACGTCGTGCCTGCCCCTCCGTCCGGCCTTCGCCCTCCCCAGGGGCCTCGTTCCACGGACAGAAGTTAAAGCACCGTCCGAAAAGGACGGTGCTTTGCTCAGGGGTTGCCGAACAGCCATTCGCAGAACGGACGTTCCGGCGCGCTTGGTTGCGTGACCGCTGCCGGTTCGACGTCGACTGCGGCAGCCGCGTACGCTTTGAAGAGCAGCAGCATGTCGCGGAGCAGGCACCGCCGCATCGCCGCCGCGTCCCGTTCCTTCGTGCGGTTGATGCGGTCCGTGAGCGTGCCCCATTCATTGCGGCACCGCTGATTGAGTGACGTAATCTCGGCCGTCAGGTCCGCCGTTGAACGCAGGCAGGCGTCGTCGATTTCGCGGGCGAGCCGCCGGGCTTCCTCGGCGACGATGGTTTCACTGACAGGAAACTCGCGTGGCTGAAATCGGCGCGCACGGCCGCCTTTGCGCTGGGGCATGTCGTTCTCCTTTCGTGATGGGGGATTGGGAAGAGGTGCGGTCCTCTATCACGGTAGCACGCACGCAGCGCGTCGCGCCAGACCTTGCGCGTTCGTCCGACCAGGCGATCGCATGACCGAGTCATGCGCTGCGTCTGCGGGATGGCGGCGACGACACAATGAGCGACCCATTCCACGGCCGACCAGCCAAGCGGTGACTGGTATACTGTCACCCTGATGATGGGGTCCGATGCTCGGATAGAACTTCAGCCGCGGGACGTCGCCGTCCTTGTAGGTCTTTTCGAGTCGCGCCTGATGACGCTCGCGCACGTCGCGGCCCTCTTCTTCGACGACAAGGCCGAATACGCCAAGAAGCGCGTCCAACGCCTCAAGGCGGCTGGTTACCTCGTCGAGCGTCCGCGACGGGCATACGACCCGTCCATCCTTCACCTGACGCCCCACGCGATCGCGTTCCTCCGGCGGGAGGGCCTGCTCGATCGGTTTCCGCGTCTGCCCGCCGCGTCATACGCGAAGCGGACGCAGGTCAGCGACCTGACGCTGGTGCACGAACGACAGGTGATGGACGTGAAGACCGCCATCGTCCGGGCCGTCCGAGGCGATCCCTCTCTCGCGATCGAGGAGTTTTCGACGTGGCCGCGCCTGAATGAGTTCGCGGCACAGGGAAGCCGGGGCGATCGGATCGTCGTCCGTCCGGACGGATTCATTCGCCTTGGAATGACCACGCCGCACGAACGTGTGGAACACACGTTCTACATCGAGGTGGATCGGGGAAGTGAGGTGCTCGACACGCTCGTCAATCGGGCCGCCGCCTACTTGGATCATTACCGCTCGGGCGGGCTGGCCGTTCGGTTCGGGGCGTCGGCGTCGCACTACAAGGAGTATCCGTTCCGGGTCCTGATCGTCGTGCCGACTGATGCCCGACGGAACAATCTCGCCACTCGTCTTTTAAAGAATGACCCGCCGATCCGTCAGTTGGTGTGGATGACGACGTTCGAGGACGTCATTCGCGATCCACTCGGTCATATCTGGCTCGCACCGGCGGACTTCGATGAGGCGAACGTGGGCAATCGGTCAAAGCGCCTGCTGTTGGCGTGATTCCGGCACACGAAAGAGCGGTCGATGGACGACCGCTCGGAACGAGCTACTCTACTTCTTTTCTTCCAGCGCTGCCGGAAGCTCATCCTTCGCGAGTTCTGTCGGCTGCTTCCCGCGCGGAAGCGGCAGCCATCGCACGAAACGCTCCCGTGCGACGCGCATGAGCACAGACTCGGCGCACTTCGTGCCCGCCTCGTCGCCATCGGGGACGACCCACACGCGGCTGCGAAGCGTCGTCAACTTCACGATGATCGCGGCCTGTTCGTCGCTGCAACTCGCGCCCATGAGCGCGACCGTGTTGGGGATTCCGTGCTGCCAGAACCACCACACGGAGGCGAAGCCTTCGACCACGAAGAGGTCGGACGTCGGCCGCTCGATCCGGTCCGCGTTGTAGACGAGCAGCGACTTGTGGAGTTCGAAGACCTTCCCGGCCCGCTCGCGCTTCGGCGGGAACAGGTACTTCGGGTGTTTCTCGTCGATCCGCTCGTCGCTCGTGATCCGGCCGGCATACCCGATCAGTCGGCCGTCGAGGTCGTGGAGCGGGATCGCGACGCGTCCGACGAGCAGACCGCGGTTGCAGTACCCGAGGCCGAAGTGCTCGACCGTCTCGACGTGGAAGCCGCGTTCGCGGAGGTACGGGTGCTCGGGGTCGAGGCCCTTGAGCGCGAAGTCGAGCGGCGCGTTGACGATGATCTCATGCTGCACATCGCTTTTCGTGGGCTGCTCTGCCGTGGCTTCATCGGTATCCTCGCCGAACAGGGCATGGCTCCGCTCGTCCTTGGGTGCCGAGCGAGCCTGTCCACGTCGGGCGTTCGCGGTTTGCGGAGCGATGTTGAACCGCTCGCGAAGCGTGAGCGCGACCGCGCGAACGTCGGCGGGCACCGCAGGATTGCGACCTTCCATGCGGACGGCGAAATCGAGAATGTTTCCCGACGCCTGGCACCCGAAGCACCGCCAGATGCCGCGGGCGAGGTTCGCCGAGAATGACGGCGAGCGTTTGCCCCTGCTCGGGTGCGTGGGGAGCGGGCAGAATCCGACATGCTGATCGCGGCCCTTCGCCTTGAGTTCGACGCCGTAGGACTCCAGCACCTTCCGAAAGTCGAGCTGCTCGCGCAGCGACTTGAAGTCGATCCACTCGGACATGATCGCCTCCTCATGACGTGCATGAGTTGTAGAAATGGAATGACCCACGGCCACCGCGTGTGCGGATGCCGTGGGTCGAAAGAACGGACGCTGATATCAGCGAATCAGATTTGTGCGCTCCTTGTCAAGCGCCGTCTCGGCCGCGCTCACCCAAGATCGTCCATTGCTCGGTGGATCGCGGACTGAATGAACTCGATTACTCGCGCTTCTGCTTCTGGCGACAATCCTTTTTCCCTCGCCTGCTTGATCTCGCGATCTCGCAGTTGTTCCAAATTGCTGCGAAGCTCGATCTTCCGTTGTACCTCTGCGATGCAACTGTCGCTGTCGTGACCCGGCGACCGCTCCATCGTTTCCGGGCCGGGGATGGACACCGTCAAAAGCAGGTTGTAGTCCATCCAGCCCGTACGATAGATTTTCTCAAGTCTTCCTTCGACGTAGAACGCGAACGAGTACGTCTGATCCGGCGCGAGCTGAAGCGGAAGTGTGCCTGAAAGGGCTGGCTCGTTGACCACCGTTTGTCCGTCCAAATTGCAGATCACGCGGAAGCTGTCGCGCCAGGTCGGGCCCGGTGTGACGATCCAGTTGAGGAATACCCGTCCGGTTTCGGTAGCGCCGCAACAGACCACGATGTGATTCCCATAGACCACTCGACATCTGAATTTGGCCTTGATCGCCTCGTCCAGTTCCATCGCCGATGCATTCCGCACGAATACCGTCGCCTGGTGCAGGTCCTTCAACCGTTGCTGGAATGTCGCCGCGTCCTTCTTCGCGACAGTTGCCGTTTGCTCCCACGCGAGCCACTGCTTGTCGCAATGCCTCCACTTCGAGTCGAGTTCAACGACCGTCGCCCTCGCCTGATCTCGCTCGGCGGCGACCTGCTTGACGAGGGCGTCAGACTTGGACCGGTCCGACTCGGCCGATTTCAGCTTTTCTTCCGCCGCCGCGGCCTTCGACTTGGCTTTCGCGATCTGCATCGAGAAGAGTCGATGCAGTACCGCGATGAGCGAGACGATCACCCGTTGACCCCCTGACAGCTTCGCTTCGGTTCTCATGGCTCACAATCCTTTCTCGATAATTCGCTCTTTCAGAGCAGTCCGGGTCGCTGGTTACCGATCGGAACGATCGATGGGACGCCTCGAACCGTCCGGCTCATCCGAATCGACGGGTGTGTCGCTCGGCGGCGGAGCAACAGGTAACAGTAGCCGGGTTGCCTGCCACGCCCTCACCATCGCGTCAGTGGCGAGCGCCGGTCTGACGTCCGGCGTCCGCAGCAGCACCGCCTTGCTCCCGCCCGCGAGGCGGACGAGGCATGTCCGCTGCGGCTGTGTGCAGATCGCCTGCGTGATGCGAAACACCTGCTCTTGTAGCGACCAGAAGACGGGGGTTTGAGGCACCTCTTCGTACCGCGGCACGATGTGCGGAGAGAGCGTCACGGTGTGGGACCGGCCGCACTGCCAGGTCGTCGACGCGCCGTGCGTGCGTGTCTTTGCATTGCTCGACGCCGTGGCCGTCCTTCTCGCGATGGAACCGGTGACGCCGATCCGGCCTTCGTCGGGCAGCAGGAGGTCATCTTGACTCCCGCCGAGTTCGTCCGCGCGCCGCTGCCACTGAAACGCTGCGGCCGCCGACTCGTCGGCCGATCGGCCCTCCGTAGCGGTTTCACCAAACGTGTCCGACTCAGAGCCGCCTTCCGTCTGCGTACTCCCTGTGGTTTCGCTCTTGAGGTAGACGAGGTCGTGCCCCGTCACCTGCCGCACCGTCTGTTGATACTTGATCTCGTCCAATCTGATCTGACCCCGGCACAGGTTGAGCGCGAGGGTCTCCAGATCATCAGGGTGGTCGAGCTGGAAAAGGACCTTCGCGCCCGCGCGTTCGTGAGCACCGAGTCATAGACGGACTGCCCGGCCGGCCCGTCGTTCCGCAATTGCGTGGGGTACTGCTGTGCCATCGTCATGTGCAGCCCATAGCCGCGCGCCTCGTCGAGCGACTGCGCCATGGCCGGGTTGATGAAGTTCTGAAACTCGTCGAGGTAGACGTAGAACGGCTTGTCGGTGCCTTTGCCGCGTCCGCGACCGCAGTTCCAGAGGTCGGAAAGCATGAGCGAGCCGATGAGTTTGGCGGTGGGGTGACCGAGCGGGTTTCCCGTCGTCGACAAACACACGAGCACGATCGCCCCATCCTCCATCGCGCTAGCGAGGTCCAGTCCCGGCCCGGTAAACGAGAACGCTCGCTGGACCACCGCCCCGCTGGTGAAACTCCCCAAGCGGTTGATCGCACCCTCGAGTTCTTCGCTGAACCGATCACCCTTCCGCGGCATGGTCTCCCAGGCGAATCGCTCGACGCTGGTTGCCGGAAGATCGGCGACCAGTCGATCTCGATGGGCCGATGACGTGATCAGCTTCCGCGCCGCGGTGATCGGTAGGCCATGGAAGTAGAGCGTTCCGAGAATCGCTTGGAGCGCCTTGAACGTCCGAGGCGAAGACGTGGGTGTTCCTTCTCCCCACGCGTGGATGATTCCCGTTGCCAAGTCCTCCACGATCGCCGACCGATCCCCCGGTCGTTGCCGCAGCGGGTTGTATCCGATGATCGAATCCGGTTTCCGAAAATCGACGAGCACCACCGGCATCGTCGAATACCCGCCTTCGGCGAGGAAGCGTACGGTGTTGTCGTACAGATCGTCGTGCCAACTCAGTAGCAGGAGCCCGCACTTCGACTTGCACCAAGACCAGATGTCCTGCCGCAGAAACCATTCGAGGAGTTTCGATTTACCGGTGCCCGTACCACCGGCAACGTACGCATGGTAGCTGCGAAGGAGAGCCGTCAGGGTGAGTGGGCGAGAGTGACTTTTACCGACCTCTGATCCGAGCTGAATTGCATTGCCTTTCCACAACATGAGAACCTCCGAGGCTTGAGAACAACACGTCCCAAGCTCGGAAGGCCCGACTGCGGATCACCTTGCGGATCGTCTGCGACAGGGGTACAAGGCAGCCCCGCCGACAATACACAACCGGCCGCCGCACTTGCGCGGCGTTTCGGGTGTGATATGATCGACGCAGGTAAGTCCGCTCAGAACAACCGGTCATACCCCAATGGATTCTCACGCCTAGGGTGCGTCCGGTGTTGCCGGCTCGGACCTTCCGAGCTTGACGGCCGCTCCCATTGCACTTGCGATGGGGCGGCCTATTTCATATCGAAATCGTTAATGTGTGCGGCTGTTTGCGGAAGTGGTCCTCCGTGACGTCGACGCAAGTCGACAAAAAAACCCCAATGCGTTGCGCATCGGGGTGGGCACAGGGTCCCGAGGCGCGACGCTTCCAGCTTCTAAGCTGGAAGAGTGTAGTGAACGCCCAGATTTACCCTGTTTGGGACAAACATAACGAGCTCCGTGCGGGACGCAAGAGAAATCTTCTCGGAGGCAACCACTCCGTTGCCTCGTTCTGCGCAATAGCATTGAGTATCGATCGAACGTGGAACGAGTTAAGGAGAAATAGAGGGCTACCAGCGTCTCCGCATCCATCGCGAAATCCGGTCCTCAATGAGCAACTGCGGGGCGCTGAAGCGCTCACGAGAACTGCGAATGATCGCGTCTCTCCGACCATGGGTGCGCACGAGCGGCGGCATCGTCACTCCATGAAAGGGGTCACGATGGGTGTGGCCCGAGGCGAGCTTGACCCGCACCGCGTGGTGATCTAGTTCCGTGAAGGCGTGTGGCGGATGCCCGTCGCCGAACTCACGGCTGAGGAGTGCCGCGTCGGCCTCGCCGACGCGGAACGCGATGAGCGTCCCTACGTTTCCGAAGATCGCGTCCCGCACCGCGGGATCGATCTGGCCGATGAACTGGTGGGCGAGCGTGAGCGAAAGACCGTACTTGCGCGCCTCGGAGAGGATCGAGGCGAACGCGCTCGTCCCGAAGCTCTGGAACTCATCGACGTACAGATGAAAGTCCCGTCGGTCCTCCGGCCGCGTGTCCGTCCGCGACATCGCCGCGAGCTGAAACTCGGCGACGAGCAAGGCGCCGAGGAGGTCGGACTTGTCCTGGCCGAGCCGGCCCTTCGAGAGGTTGGCGACGAAGACCCGCCCGCGGTCCATCGTGAAACGGAGGTCGATCTGTGATCGCACCTGCCCGAGCACATTCCGGATGATCGGGGACATGAGGAGCTGCCCGATCTTGTTCTGCACCGGGCTGATTACTTCTGCCCGCAGCGCGGGCGAGTAGTGGGCGAACTCATTCGCCCAGAAGGAACGCACGATCGGGTCCTTGACCTGCCGCACGACCCATGCCCGATACCGTTCATCCGCGAGAAGCCGTGGCACCCCAAGGAGCGTGGACGCTTCTGCGTCGAGGAGCGCCGCGACGGAGGCATACACTAGGTAGGCCGTTCGCGGTCCCCATGATTCCTGCCAGATGCCGGAGCAGGCCGCGACGATGCCGGAGGCCACGAGCGGGCGCGCCTCGACCGGCACCGACGCGAGTAGGTTCAACCCGATCGGACGCTCGCGGTCGCACGGGTTGAAGTAGACGACATCCCGCGTCCGCGACGGCGGGATCGAATCGAGGAGTTCTTCGGCGAGGTCGCCGTGCGGGTCGATCAAACCGACGCCGCGGCCGGCCTCGATGTCCTGGACGAGCATGTTCCGAAGGAGCGTCGACTTGCCGGCACCGGTCTTGCCGATCACGTACACGTGACGCCGCCGCTCCTCAGCCGAAATGCCGAACGGCTCCTGGCCGCCCCAGGTCGATCGGTGGCCGAGCCACACGACGTCGTCGTTCGGGTCGTCCGTCCTCATCGCAAACCAAGCCCCCGGTCCGCTGCGACAGCATGCGTTATGTTTGACGAGCTGCCGGGGTAGCAGGGGCTTGCGTCGCGGCGCGACGAGACAGTGCAGGATTCCATTATAAACGATACCGGGATGTCGGATGCGGCGGCCTGTGGATCAACAAAAAAGCCGCCGGGCGCTCACAGGCACGGGCGGCAAAGGAATCAGAATCAGTAGTCTTCGGGCAACAGCACCGTCGTCACCGATCGATCCCATTCGGTGATGATGTAAAACTTCGTGCCGGCGCTGTCGTGGTACACACTCAACAGCCGGCAGTTCTCTCGCAGGGACCGCTCGTTCTCGTCACGGTCCTCTTGCTCCAGGTCGCCCCAATCGCCGTGGGCGTGTCGAGACAGACACGCCGCGACGTCCTGGACGTCGAGCGTGGCCTGGGCGTTCGCCGTGATGACGGTCCGGCCAAGATCGAACTTGTTGGCGTTCGACATGGTTCACACTCCTTTCCGAGTGAGTTGATGGCGTGCTCATGCTTGGGAGGGCTGCTTGCTCCGCCGCTCCGTCCACGCGATCCATGTGTGTGCGTCGTTGATCGCCTTGGCGAGCGTCGGCAGATCGCCGGCCTTGAACGACTGACTGTCGTGCCACTGGCTCTTGTCGTCCTGCCAGCTACGACTGGCCGTGACGCTGTAGAACGGGCCGTTGTTCGACTCGTTCTGCCAGATGGACACCTTGACGTTGCGGTAGCGGATCGTGTGGGCGGGACGGTTCGCGTCCTGCGCCGGCTGTTCACCCGTGGTCGCGGGTCTTGCTGAATCGGAGACAGCCGACGGATCGGGCTGATTCTGAGTCGAGTTCGCCGCGGGTTTGACGGTCTTCTTGGCCATGACGGGCCACCTTTCAGAATGTGCAGGCGCGTGTTCGCCCTCGCCGCGTGAACGTCACGGGTGAAGGCGAATGACGAAGCTGCGCTGTTGAAGGAACGAGCGAACGCCCGAGCGAGTGTCGGGCGCTCACGCTCTCCGCGATAAGCAAATCATGATTTGCGCTCAGGCGCAAATTGAACGATGCCATAGTTCATACGCCATGGAGTGATCCGCATCGGATCACAGAACCACAGTTGGTGCCCCCAACCCGTAGGGGTCGAGTCCCGCAGGGACAAGACGAGCGAGGGCGGACGGCGTGAGCCGGAGCCCGAGCGACGTCGGGGCGTCCTGCCGTCACGCAACCGCTGAAGCGACAAGGCGATTCGGCCCGTGGAGGTGTCCCCCGTGTGGGGACACCTGTGGGGACAGGTCATCGACGTTCCAGCACGGATTTTCCCGGAAGAACAAGAGGATGTCCTTGAGAATGCCCTCGGGCGTTCGAACATCGTCCCGCGGACTCCGCTTGTTCGAGAGAACGTGATGTTCACCACCTCGCGCCGGCGAGGACGTGAGGACGGCCGGCGCGAGGTGGGCAACAGAACCTTGAGCGACATGAAATTCAGAATGCGATTTCAGAACTATGACGCGACGCGCAAGGTTCTCATGTATGGCGCAACAAGGCCATATCTTCGTTGCCCGTTATACCGTGCTTTGCTATACTTGATCTATGAGAAACATCGCGTCGAAGTTCTTCATTTACGCACGGAAGTCGACGGATGACCTTTCGCGTCAGCAGCGGTCGATCGAGGACCAGCTCGCGGAACTCCGCGAACTCGCGGCACGCGAGAAGGTCGAAGTGGTCGATGTCCTCACGGAGAAGCAGAGCGCCAAGCAGCCGGGGCGTCCGGTCTTTAACGCGATGCTCGACCGGATCGAAGCGGGCGAGGCCGTCGGCATCCTCGCGTGGCACCCGGACCGGCTGTCGCGGAACAGCCTCGACGGCGGCCGGCTCGTCTATCTCATCGACACCGGGAAGCTTCGCGACCTGAAGTTCCCGACGTTCCACTTCGAGCCGACGGCCCACGGCAAGCTCATGCTCGCGTTCAGCTTCGGCATGAGCAAGTACTACATCGACAACCTCTCGGAGAACATCCGCCGCGGCCAGCGGCAGAAGGTCCGTAATGGCATTTGGCCGCAGCTCGCCCCCGTCGGCTACGTGAACGACACCGCGACGCGGACGATCTTGCCCGACCCGGTCCGTGGCCCCCTGGTCCATCAGACGTTCGAGCTCTACGCCTCGGGCAACTTCACGCTCGATCGGCTGGTCGCGACGATGACCGAGCTCGGCTTGACCGCGAGGAACGGCCGGCCGCTCTCCCGTGCCCAGTACCACCGCCTGCTGCGGAACCCGATCTACTGCGGCGTGTTCGAGTACACGGGCGAGCTTCACGACGGCAAGCACGAGCCCTTGATCTCGCGTTCGCTCTTCGATGCGGCCCAGGCCGTGCGGTCGAAGAAGTCGAAGCCGAAGGGACCGACGCTCAAGGCGTACACCTACCGCGGCTGCTTCCGCTGCGGCGAGTGCGGCTGCTTTATCACGACCGAGACGCAGAAGGGCCACAACTACCTGCGATGCACGAAGCGGGTGAAGAAGGACTGCTCGCAGCCGTTCGCACGCGAAGACGCGATCGCGGAACAGATTCGCATGGTTCTTGCCCGCATCGCTATGACTGATGCCTGGGCGGACTGGATGCTCGTCGAGATCGACCGGATGGCGAAGGACGCGGATGCTTCACAAGCCGAACACATCACAGCAGCCGAGGCGTCCCTTCGCCACCTCGACGAGAAGATGACCCGCCTCACCACCGCCTACGTGGAGGCCGCACTCACACTGGAGGAGTACCGGGGCGCGAAGAACGAACTGGTTAAGGAGAAGCAGCAGGCGAGGGAGCGGGTGGAGACGCTGCGGGCGAACCGGGGCGAAGCTCGGTTCGAACCGGTCAAGCGGTTCATTTTCGCCTGTAAACAGGCCAAAAACGCAGCGTCAGGGGATGAGACGGAGAAACAGCGGGATGAGTTCAAAAAACTCGGTTCGAACCCGACCCTGGTGAATCGGATACTGCGATTCACCCCACGCGGAGCGTGGCAAACCGTTGTCGCTCAAGGTTCTGTTGCCCACCTCGCGCCGGCCGTCCTCACGTCCTCGCCGGCGCGAGGTGGTGAACATCACGTTCTCTCGAACAAGCGGAGAGGGGGGGATTCGAACCCCCGGTACGGATTTGACTCCGTACACCGGTTTAGCAAACCAGCGCCATCAGCCACTCGGCCACCTCTCCGGGGACTTCAGACGTTATCCAACCCTGTCCAAAACGCAAGCCGCGCGAGTGACTTCGCGGCCTGTTTTTCGGGTTGCGCTCAACGGCTCGCGCTCGAACCGCCCTTCCGTTTTCATTCGCAGTCTGATCGCTTGGGGGATTATTGGAGCCACGAAGCCTTCGCCGCTCGATGTCGGCCCGCTTCAATCTCAGCGTTAACCCGACACATCGCTCGCCCGATACTACAGATATCGAGGAGCCTTGCGCATGCCACAATCCTGGTTCGATCTGATCGTCATCGGTTCCGGCCCCGCAGGCCAGAAGGCCGCGCTACAGGCGGCCAAGCTCGGCAAGCGGGTCGCGATCATCGATCGCGCCTCCATGGTCGGCGGCGTCTGCATTCACACCGGCACCATCCCGTCCAAGGCGATCCGCGAAGCCGTCCTGCATCTGACCGCTCACAACGAGCGTCACGTTTACGGCAACAGCTTCGCCGTCAAGCACGACATCACGCTCGACGACCTTCTGCGCCGCGCCAACTACGTGGTGCAGTCCGAGACCGAAGTCGTCTACAGCCAGATGCGCCGCAACGGCGTGACGATGCTCTTCGGCGAGGCCGCGTTCGCCGATCCGCACCTCGTCCGCATCACTAACGGCGACGACGTCCACGAACTCCACGGCAAGCACATCCTCATCGCGACCGGCACCGAGCCGGCCCGCCCTGCTTCCATTCCGTTCACGCCCGATCGCGTCATCGACTCCAACGAAATCCTCCGCCTCAAGGCGCTGCCGAAGTCGATGATCGTCGTCGGCGGTGGCGTGATCGGCGCGGAATACGCCTCGATGCTGGCGGCGGTCGGTGTGAAGGTCACGCTCGTCGACGCACGCCCGCGGCTACTCGAATTCGTCGATGACGAAATCGTTGAAAGCCTCCAGTTCCGGCTGCGCGACATGGGCGTGCGCCTGAAGCCGGGCGAAAACCTCGCGAACGTCGAACTCCTCGACGGCTGCGTGCAGGCCACGCTCGAAAGCGGCAAGACCATCCGCGCGCAGACGTTGCTTTACAGCGTCGGCCGGCAAGGCGCGACCGGCAAGCTCAACCTCCAAGCCGCCGGCCTCATCGCCGACGATCGTGGCCGGCTCAAGGTCAACGACTACTTCCAGACCACCGTCCCGCACATCTACGCCGCCGGCGACCTCGTCGGCTTCCCCGCGCTCGCCGCCACCAGCATGGAGCAGGGCCGACTTGCAGCGCTGCACATGTTCAAGCAGCTCGTCGAGCAGGAAGCGCCGCGCATCTTTCCGATCGGCATCTACACGATTCCCGAGATCAGCCTGATCGGCCAGTCCGAACAGCAGCTCACCAAGGCGAAGATCCCGTACGAAGTGGGCATCGCCCGCTACCGCGAAATCGCGCGCGGCCAGCTCATCGCCGACACGTCGGGTCTGCTCAAACTGCTGTTCCACCCGGAGAGCCGGCGTCTGCTGGGCGTGCACGCGATCGGCACCGGAGCGACGGAACTCATCCACATCGGCCAGACCGCGATGGCTGCGGGTCTCCCGATCGACTACTTCGTCGAGACCGTGTTCAACTACCCCACGCTGGCCGAGTGCTACAAGGTGGCGGCGCTGGACGGCATCAACCGCGTGACGATGCCGACGCGGGTCGTCGATGTCGAGACCACGATCGACGTCGCACCGAAGCCGCTCGCCGCGTGAGACGTCAGCGATGTCCCCACATCCCGACGGCCGACGTCGCGAAATCGGTCGTCGCGTCGCGGCCAACCCACGGCCCGGCCAGCGTTTGGCTGGCCGAATGGAGTGCTGACGTGCGATTTTGAAATCGGGGACATTTTGGGACATTCGGGCCACTCCGTTCGCCTGAGCCACGATGACGACGAACGCCCCATCATGCGCATCGGATCCGGGTGGCCGTCAAGGTGGAAAATCGGCGGGCATGCCGCCGATCTGCTCCCGCGGCGAATCGCGATTAGCTCGACTCCACGTGCATGAAGCCTGCGTGTCCGATTGCGTGACGCCAAACGACGCTCGATCATCATTGCATGGCTCACGCACCTCATGGGAGAACAACACTTCGAGTCGTCCGCGCTTCATGCCCGCGCGGGATGTCGGCGCGGGGGTTCACCTTCGTCGACGTGCTCGCGGTGATCGTTCTGGTGGTCTTTCTCCTGGCTCTCGGCGTTGCTGCGAAGCGGTCGGCGCGCGAGGTGGCGACTTACGCCAAATGCCTCAGCAATCTGAAACAGATCGGCACATGTTTTCGGGTGTACGAAAACGCGAATCATGGGCAGTATCCGCGGGCTGTAGGAAGTGATCCCGCCGCGTCTTCCGCGCCGATACCGGTCTGGGGTACGCCCTACGAGCAGCACGCCGATGTCGGAGCGGCGACGCGGCCGGTAAGCCTGTTCAAGGACCCGCCGGCCGAACACGCGCCGCTGCCGAACGACATCACGGCCACGATGTATTTGCTTGTCGTTGCCACCGGCCTCCCTACCGAGGTCTTCACGTGCCCGGGGACTTATTTGACGCCGTGGGACTTCGACGGTGCGTCGGCCGATCGCTGGACGAACTGGCGCGGGAACGACGGGCTTGCGAGCCACGTGAGCTACAGCTTTCAGAACATGTTTCCGAGCCGCACCGCGATTGGTCTGGGCTTCGCTTGGAACTCGGCGCGCCTCACGAGCGAGTTCGCCCTCGCGAGCGACATGTCGCCCGGCGACGCCGCACTACAGGTGAAACTGAACGACCCGGATGCGCAGCAACTCGCCGCGAACAGCTTTAATCACGGTCGGCAGGGCCAGAACGTCCTTTTCGGCGACGGCCACGCCGATTGGAGCAAGACCGTCTTCGTCGGCGTCAACTGCGACAACATCTTCACTGCAAACAGTCCGGGGGTCGACCGGCCCGGCGCTTCACCCGTGATCGTGGCGTCACCGGTAGACGCGAACGATTCGATCCTCCTGCCAACAGCGCAACTGTTGGGCATCAAGCCACCGCCCATGCCCGAGCCTGACGAGACATCCAAGATCATCGGTGCCGTTGTGGCTGGCGTCGTGATCATCATTGTCGCCTGGATTCTGAGACGGATGTTGAAGCGGGAGTCGACGCCCGCGGCCTAGCGTCGAAGGCACACCGTGCCGCGCGGATGCAGCCACGGGCAGCCGATTGTCCCATCGCAAAGCTATATTGATGATCCTTCAATGGCCCGACATCAGGACATCAGAATGGGGCATGGCGCATGTCATGCCCGTACGATCAGGCTCCGTTCCCACGGCATCACGCTGGCGGATCTGCTCGTGCTGCTGGCGATGGTCGGTCTGTTGCTGACGGTCGGTCTGGCTGTACAGGCACGGTCGCGGGAAACGGCGTATCGAGCGAAATGCCTCAGCCACCTTAAGCAGATCGGCACGGCGCTACGCATATACGAAGTCACCAGCGGCAACACGTATCCGCGAACGATTGCCAGCGTCATGACGGGCAACGCCAGTCCGCTTCCGGTGTGGGGAACGCCCTACGAGCAGCATCCGGACGTGAAGGCTTCGCCGACTCCTGTGAATCCGTTCGACGGGAAGTCGCCGGATCACACGCCGTCGCCGAACGACATCACGGCGTCGATCTACCTGCTGGTGTCGACGGCCGACATGCCGCTCGAAGTGTTTGTGTGTTCCAACGAAAACCCCACCGCCACCCCTTGGGATTTCGACGGTGCGTCACCCGATCGCTGGACCAACTGGCGCGGCAACGACGGACTTGCGCGCCACTTCGGCTACAGTTTTCAGAACATGTTCGCCAGCGATGTGGCAATCGAACGCGGGTTCGGATGGAACTCGCGGCAACTCACAAGCGAGTTCGCCATCGCGAGTGATCTGGCACCAGGCGACGTCGCACTGAAGGCCAAACTCACCGACCGCGCGCCGCTTCACATGGCTGCGAACTCGTTCAACCATGGTCGCGACGGCCAGAACGTCCTCTTCGGCGACGGCCACGCCGACTGGTCGTCGACCGTCTTTGCTGGCGTGGACAAGGACAACATCTTCACGGCAAACGGCCCCGAAACAGGTCGTGCGAACGCGTCGCCGATGATCGTCGCGTCACCGGTCGATGCGAACGACTCGATCCTGCTGCCGACGGCGCAACTCCTCGGTGTGAAGCCGCCGGAGGTACGTGAGGCAGAGACGAATCTGAAGGTCTACGGCGTCATTGCGGGTGGGATTCTCGTATTTGTGATCGTGTGGCTGCTGATGCGCAGCTCGAAGCGGACCTCAACGCCCGCCGCGTAACGGAAGGCTGGTTCCAGCGAAGGCGTTGTTGAGCCAAGGGGGACTTACACCGTCCGCAGGCGCGGCGGGATCATGGGGCGGATTTGCATCCGTACCAGCGGGTCGTTCGGCTGCTGGATGCGGTGGATCAGTTGCCGGACGGCCGACTTGCCGATCTCTTCGCTGCGCAGGTCGATGCTGACTGGCCGCGGGTGCATGTGTTCGAGACGCGATGTTTCGTTGTCGCACGAGATGACGCGGATGTCGCGTTCCGGCACGACGCCGCGGGCCAGCAGCATCGGGTGCACGGCGGACAGCAGCAGGTCGGTCGGCACGAACAGGCCCTGCGGCCGCGGGGCGTGGACGACCAATCGATCGACCACTTCCTCCAATGTCGGGGCCGACACGCACGGGCCGACATGTGTTTGCGTCGGCCGCTCGTCCGATTGCACGAGGAAGTTGGTGACGGTCTGGCCCGCGTCGAAGGCCGCGTTGCCGAAGCCCTGGGCGCGGAGACGTTTGTAGTGCGCGTCCGGCGTATCCGACAGGTACGCGAAGCTCTTGCAGCCCTGGGCGAAGAGATACTCGAATGCGAGTTGTCCGACGCCGACATGATCGGGCGCGATGTGATCGACCGGCGGCATGTGCGTGCGAGCACCCATCACCCAAACGACGGGAACGAACTGCTGAATGGCTGTGACTGCGGCTTCATTGACCTGACCGGGCACGAAGAGGACGGCCGCATCGACTTCGCGTCGACGGATGATCGGGCTGATGTCGAACGGGTCGACCATTTCATCGAGCACCGAGCGGACGTCCTGTTCCTTGGCGGCGCGCATCGCGCCGGTGACGGCCGCACTGATGACGGGCAGGCCGAGCCAGCCCTGGCCGCCGCCCAGATTGAGAATGGAGATCTGACCCGTCCGCAGGCCGCTGGGCGTTTGCCGGCGTCGACCGCCCTTGGGGCCGCGTTTCACCTGAGGCGGAGTGTAGCCGATCTCGGTCATCGCGGCGCGAACCTGCTCGACGGTCTGGCGGCGCACACCGTCGGCGTCATTCAAGACGCGCGACACGGTCGCCACGGAGACGCCAGCCTTTCTTGCCACGGCCACGATCGACATCGGCTCGTCCACTTTCGCGTCGTCCGCCGGCTTGTGCGATGTGCGCCGTGGTTTCACGACACAATCGTAATGAGACGGGACGACAACCCAAAACGACACTCACTGCCGGCGTGATGCACATCCGCACGCCGACATCTCCCATGTGGGAGTTCACTCACGGACCGACCGCGCGGCCACGCCCGGCGGGGAAACCGGGCGTGGTCGCACGGCGAGAATTCACTTCGACCGGCGGCTTCGCTTGAGCGCCAATGCGCCGGCGGCGCCGAGCAGGCCGAGCGACATCGGCTCGGGCACGCCCGCCGCGACCGACTGGGCAAGCGCCCAATCGCCTGCGAAGCTGGCCGTCACCGTCTGGTTGTAGTTGGCGGCCAACGCGAGCAGGTCACTGAAGTTGACGTTGCCGTCGTAGTTCGAGTCGCCCTTGGCCCAGGTTCCCGTCGTGCTGTTGTAGTTCGCCGCGAGGGTGAGCAGGTCGCCGAAGTTGACGGTGTAGTCGAGGTTGAAGTCGCCGGGGATCGTTAGCGCGACGGCGACGTTGCTGTTCGTCGTGTCGGTCATCCAACCCAGCACGCGGCCGAGGGTCGGCGCGGTGCTGGAACGGATCTGACCCGCGCTGAATGGCGTCGTCTGGACGTAGCCGGCCGCGAGCGTGCTGCCGACGACGGTCTGGAGCGACGACGGGTCGCCGGCGTAATCGAACAGCACCTTGCCGGTCTGGATGTCCACGCCGCCGGCGCTGGTGATCACCGGCGTCTGAGCAGCCGTGCCGAGTTCGAGCGTACCACCAAGGACATAGGTGATGCCGCCCGCAGCCGACGCGTTCGGGCCGTAGGTGTTGGCACCGCTGAGGGTCCACTTGCCGGTGCCGGTCTTCCAGACGTTGATCGACTGCGTGTCGTTGGAGATGACGCCGCTGACGATGCCGTTGCCTTCGCCGCTGAGGACAAGGTTACGCGGCACGCCCGCCGTGCTGAGCGGCTTGATCGTGTTGGCGAGAGTGAAGGTCGAGCCGGCCGACACGTCCAGGCCGGCGAACGAACCGCCGGTCGACAACGTGATTGGGGCGTTCAGCGTGTTCGCGCCGTCGGTGCTGCGGATCGCGGGCGTGAGTTGCGCCGCGGTCGCGAGCGTGAGAACGGCTGGCGTGCCGGTGAGGTGACGCTGCGAGAGCGTCGCACTGGCCGCCGTCACGTTAATGCCGCCGCCGAGTTCGAGTCGGCCCGTGCCGCCGACCTGGCCGACCTGGCTGTCGATGACAGCGGTCGCCGGGATGGCCGTCGAGCTTTCCAGACGCAGGATGCCGAAGCCGCCACCCTGCTGGATGGCCGTGCCGCCCGGGTTGCTGATGCCACCGTTGTTGTCAGTGATGCGGAGCGTGGCGGCGTTGGTCGTCGTGGCGATCACCAGCGTGCTGGCGACGCCGTTGTTGCCGGTGGCGATCGTGCCGGTGAAGCCGGACATGTCGCCGGTCAGACGGGTGGTGCCGCCGTTGGCTTGTTCCCAAACGGTGCCGACGCCACTGATCGGGTTGCTGACCGTGCGGGTGGTGGCGCTACCGAAGGCGAGTGCCGCCCCGGTGTTGACCGTGACCGTGCCGGTCGACGGCAGCGTGCCTTCGGTCGTCGCGTTGCCGACAAAGAGTGTGCCGCCGTTGATTGTCGAGCCGCCGGTGTACGTGTGGCCGGTGCCGAGGAGATACATCCAGCCGCCGCCGGTCTTGGTCATCGGGCCTATGCCGCTGATCGCGCCGCCGTTGATGGTGAGGTCGGCGCTGCCGTCGTTGTTGATGGTGCTGGCGCCATTGAGCGTGATGTTGCCGGTCAGCGTTGCCGGCACGGCGCCGCCGGTGCGAATGACGCCGTTGCCGGCCGTCACTCCGTCACCGGAGATGATGAAGTTCTCGGCGATCGTCGAGGTCGGGCCGAGGATGTAAACCGTTGCGCCCGATTGAATCGTCGTCGTGCCGGCCGCAGTGCCGAAGGCATTCGACCCGTTCGTCTGAACGGTGCCCGCTTCGATGGTGATGTTACCGCTGAGCGTGTTCGCGCCGTTCAGCACCAGGACGCCCGCCCCACGCTTCACGAGCGAGCCGGCGCCACTGATGATGCCGGGCGTGTTCGTGCCCGAAGCGTTGTCGAACACGAGCGTGCCTGCGTTGATCGCCACGCCGCCACCGAAAGTGTTGCCGCCGGTGTTGGAGAGGATGAGCGTGCCGGTGTTGTTCTTGGTCAGCGCGCCGGTCGTAGCGATCGAGCCGCTGCCCGTGATGTTGTAGGTGCCGGTGGTGTCGACCGTCATCGTGCCGGGCGTAACCGCGGTGTTGAGGTTGACGGTCTTGTTGGCCGAGGTGTCGTTGAACAGGACGTTGTCGAACTGGTAGTACTTGTCGGCCGCGCTGGTGCCGGTGTTGAACCAATCGCTGGTGGTGGTGACGTCCCAGGGGTTGCCCGAGCCGTCGCCGACCCAGCGAAGCGACGCCGGATTGCCGGTGACGAGCAGGTTAAGCTGGTTGGCGATGCTGCCGATCGAATACGTCTGCCGGCTACCGACCGCTGCGCTCAGGGCGAAGTCGGCCGCGCTCAGCGTGCTGCCGCCGGTGAAGTTGATGAGGGGGTAGGTGCCGTTTTCGAGCGAGCCGGTCAGGGCGTTGACGAAGACCTTGATCGCGCCGCCACTGTTGTCGATAGAAACCGGGCCGGCGACGTTGATGACGTCATTCGCGCCGGCGACGGTCGCGCCGAGGTCGAAGTGCAAGCCGCCCGTGGCGCTGGAACCTTGGTTGCTCAGGTTCAGCGTGCCGTTGAACGTCGCGGTGCCCGTGGCGGCCGTGGAGACGTCGCCGATGTACGTGGCGTTGTCGCCCCAGATACCAAAAGAGCCCGCCTTGATGGTGCCGCCCGTAACGAGCGTCTGGCCGACCTGTAGGTTGTAGGTGCTGAAGGTGGTGGCATCGAGCGTGCCGCCGGCCTTCACCGTGAGCGTGGTCGGCGTGACGTAGTTGCCGACTTCGCCCGTGGTGCCGTCGGAGCTGACGACCGTCAGCGTGCCGCCGCTGTTGATGGTGACGTTGGGGACGGTGGCGGGACTGGTGGCGGAGTTGCCGGTGACCTTTTCACCGAGGCCGGCCTCGAGAACGAGGTTGCCGCCGTTGACGGTGATCGGGCCGAGTGATGCGAACGTTGTGCTGTTGTTCATGCTCGACGCCAGCGCCGAGCGGAGCGTCCACGTGCCCGCACCTTCTTTGACCAGCGAATAGGCGTTCGAGGCCGCCGTTCCGGAAGCGGCCGTGAACGGTGTGATCGTCTGAATTTCGCCGTTGCCCGCGCCGATCATGCGAATGATTCGGTTGCCGTTGGTGGCTCCGGTGTTGAGCGAAGCGATCGTCAGGTTGCCGGCGACCGACTCCATGTTCCAGGTGTTGCCGCCCGAACCAGTGACGACGTTCTGAACGATGTGGTTGCCGCTGATGTTGCGGATGTGCGTGTTCGCGGCCGCGGTCGCGGTGCGCGAACGCATGCTGAAGGTCTTGGTGAGCGTGTAGTCCGGGCCGTCGAGTTCGAGGGTGCCGGCGCCGGTGCCACCCGAGCTGAGCGACGGCTCGATCACGCCGCCGCCCGAGCCGAGCGCGTTGGCGTTGTTGATGCGGATCGCGCCGGAGCGAATCCACACGTCGCCCGCCCACGATGGGCTGGCGGTGGTGATGAAAAGCGTGCCGGTGGAGTCGGTAGCGGTGGTGCCCTTGTAGAGGTCGCCCGCCGTGGCGGCCGCGCCGATGCCGGTGATGCCGCCCGCCAGCGTGATGTTGTTGTTGCCCATGAAGCCGACGTCGTTCGCGACGCCGTTGCCGATACTAAAGGCGCTGTTGAAGACCAGCGACCCCTGTGTTGCATAGACACGTCCACCAACGACGTTGATCGGCACATTGAACGTCTGCGTGACGCCGACGGCATCGTTGTAAAGCGAGACGCCGGTACCGGCCGCGCCGACCGTAAGAGGGCCTACCCCGCCGATGGTGAACGGCGAGGTCGCCGTGGCGTTGAAGCCGAGACCCAGGTACGTGACCGCCGCGTTGACGGCGGGCGTCACGCGGACGGTGCCCGCGAACACGGCGGTGTCGGTCGTGAGCGGATTAACGTCGCCGACCCAGTTCGGGGCGGTCGTCACGCTGTCGTCCGCTCCGCCGCCGTCCCACACGACATTCGCGGCGTTCGAGAACAGCGGGAACTGAGCCAACACGGCCGACGTGGCCACGACAAGCATCTTCTTCGAGCGAAGCATCATTTCCTCCACCAGTCTTCGGGCCGACGCGACGTGACGATCGGCCCTCTTCCACTCACACGTGTGCATTCACTTCAACGGTTTTCGATGGTTTGCAATCAGCGAGCGACCGGCCCGCTGTACGGGGCGACGTACGCGCCGCGATCCAAGTCGGCCCAAATACCAATCAGGTTGCCCTTGGTGTCGGTGCTGAGCGTTGCGTTGTTGTTCGGTCCGGCGTTTATATCGAACCGTTCCGGGATGACTGCCAGATCCTTCCGGTATGCGTCAACCGGGATCCAACTCGCCCCGCCATGACCATAGAGCACGTTGACGCCCTTCTTGTGCGCTTTGTTCAGGTCGGTGCTATCCGAGATGTTGTCTGCGAAGATCGCCTTGTTCTTGAGCTTGGTCAGGCGCGGAAAGGCCTGAAACGGCTTACTGTTGTCGCCATCGATGTGGGTCGCCGTGACTTTGATGAGTTGCGGAGGATTCCCCCAGTCCACTTCAGGTCGCGACGAATAGCTGGCGCACGTGTGAACAGTTACGTCTGAACCGGGAGGCCACGGGTTGCCGGGAACATTGAACGAGTTGGATTCGTCGGTGCGAGCCGGACAGAAGAGGACGCCTGGCGAGGTGATGTACTTAGTCCGCCAGAGTTGACCAAAGAGTACCAGCGATTCCTCTTTCCGATCGGCGTCGGACAAGCCTGACCCTGACAGCCCGCTGTATGTCTGCCAACTCCAGATCATGTAGTTCATCGGCTTCAGCCCTTGGGAGAAGCCGATTGGGCAAGCGTCTTTGTTTTTGATCGAATAGTCGAGGAACGCGATCTGGATCTGCTTCAGGTTCGACAGGCACTTGGTGCGGGTCGCCTGCTCGCGGGCCTTGGCCAGCGAGGGAAGCAGGATCGAAATCAGCAGCGCGATGATGCCGATCACGACGAGCAGTTCGACGAGGGTAAAGCCGCGGGAGGCGCTGGGTCATGATCCACCTGCTGGTAAGGCGTAAACCGCTGAAGGAAAGACGATTCGACGCGTCTGACAGGTCGCAGTGGCCCGGACCGCCAAGTGAGAGCCTTGTTTCCGATGTTCGGCCTATATCCGCATGGCCGATAAGTCCGCCGTGACCTCTTGGGGGAGTCTAGATCGGGCCGGGAAAGCGTCAACTGAATTCACGGAAAATTCTCAATGGATGTTTCCATTGGTAATTACAGTTTCCGAAGCGATTTTTTGGCCTTGATAGGCCTGCCGTGGCGCGGCCTCTGTCGTCTCAACTTCAGATAAATTAACGTTTAATGTCGATAATGGTGCTTCCCTTCAACTAGCTTGGCATTGATGCAGCGGAACACGAGCGGACCATGCAAAATCCCTTCGTGCGATCAGATGTGCCTCCCGCGCCGCGATTTGTGCGCGTGGTCAGCGTTGGTAATTTCACGGCGTCGACGGTTGCAGGCCTGCTCTTTCCATGCTTACGACCCAAAGAACGCATTCTGGTCAGTCTGATGCGCGAAATGTGCTATCACCAACCCATACCCGTGCTATTAGTAGAGATAACGAAGTCTGATCGTCGGTGACTGCCCTGCCCGGTCAGGACATTTGAGACGTATCCATCACTCGGTCCGGATTGTTGCTGGCTGCTCACCTGGTGTGTGTCATTCGATGTCGGACGTCCGTCAGTCCATCGTCCAGCGACCTCGGCCCGCTCGGGCTAACGTGACTGCTCGCAAAGTCGTCCTCCAGACGCTCGAGCAGCGGCGGCTGCTCGCGTTCGCGCATCCCGGCATCCTCAGCACCGATGCGGACTTCACGCGCATGCGCGACAACGTAAACGCCGGCGCGCAGCCGTGGGTGGCGGGCTATAACGCCCTTACCTCCGACGGCTACTCGCAGTCGGGTTGGACGCCCCGCCCGCTCGCAAGTGTCATCCGAGGCGGCACCGGCGAGAACTACGCGCAGATGGTCATCGACATGCAGCGCGCCTACCAGACGGCCGTGCGCTGGAAGGTGTCGGGCAATGTCGCTTACGCGAATCAGGCGGTCACGATCCTGAACGCGTGGGCGAATACCATGACCTCGCTCGGCGGCAACGCCGACCGCTTCCTCGCGTCGGGCTTGTACGGTTTCGGCTGGGCCGCATCCGCCGAGATCATGCGGACCTACTCCGGCTGGGCGGCGGCCGACGTGACGAAGTTCCAGAACTACCTCGTGGGCATCTACTACCCGATGCAGCACGACTTTCTCGTCAACCACAACACCGCCGCCATCACCAACTACTGGGCGAACTGGGACTTGGCGAACATCGAAGGGATGATGGCCGTCGGCATCTTCGCCGATCGACAAGACCTGTACGACGAGGCCGTCGCCTACCTCAACAACGGCGGCGGAAACGGCGCGCTGGACAAGATGGCCTACTACCTGCATCCCGGCAACCTGATGCAGTGGCAGGAGTCGGGCCGCGACCAGGGCCACACCGTTCTGGGCATGCAGCTCTTCGGCCACATCGCGCAGACCGCGTGGAATCAGGGCCTTGACCTCTACAGCTACAACAACAACCAGTTCCTCGCCGCGGCCGAGTACGTCGCGAAGTACAACCTCGGCTACGACGTGCCCTACACCTTCTACAACTGGGGCACCGGCCAGAGCGGCACATGGTCGACGCAGCCCGGCATCAGCCCCGCCTCGCGCGGCGACATGGACGTCGGCTACGAACTCATCTACGGCCACTACGTCGAGCAGATGGGCTTGGCCGCGCCGTACTCGAAGATGCGTATCGACGCTCGCGGCACCGAGTGGCGCGGCAGTGGCGACGAGTTCGGTTTCGGAACGCTCACCTATCGCCGGACGCCCCTCACCGCGCCGCAGCCCCCGCGCGGACTCACCGTGGCCGAGGTCACGCGCGGCAACATTCGCCTCGACTTCTTCGGCGGCGCGAACGACGCCAGCTACAGGCTCTACCGCTCGACGAGCCTCAACGGCACGTACACGCTGATCGCCTCGAACATCACCGACCTGCTCAGCTACACCGACCTCAACCTGCCAGCCGGCGTTTATTACTACAAGGTGACGGGCGTGTCGGGTTCCACCGAGACGGCCGCTTCGAACGTCGTCAGCGCGACCTCCACCACGCTCGCCCACACGCAGCTTTCCTTCGACGAGAACACCGGCACCACCGCCAATGACTCCACCAACAACGGCCACACCGGCACGCTCGTCGGCGGCGTGACTTGGACCGCCGGCAAGGCCGGCAGCGCCGTCGCGCTCAACGGTTCGACCGGATACGTCAGCCTCCCCACCGGCGTCGTCGAAGACGTCGACGACTTCACGATCAGCGCGTGGGTGAACCTCAGCACCGCGGCAACGTGGTCGCGCATCTTCGACTTCGGCGACGACCGCGGCCGATGGATGTACCTCACACCACGCAACGGCAACGGCGTCGTCGAGTTCGCGACCAGCACCGTGTACGGCTACAACAAGCAGACCGTCACCGGCACTGCAACGCTTCCGACGAACCAATGGGTGCACGTCGCGGTCACGCTGTCGGACGATGTGGGCCGGCTCTATGTGAACGGCGCGCTCGTCGGCAGTACGGTCGGCATGGCATTCCCGCCGTCGCAGATCCGCTCGACGACCCGCAACTGGATCGGCCGCTCGCAGTTCGCGGCCGACCCGTACCTGAACGGAAAGGTCGACGACTTCCGCATCACGCGCGGCGCGATGACGACGGGCGAGATCTACACACTGGCAACCGGCGCAACAGCACCGGCCGTACCGGCGGCGCCCGCGTCACTGACGGCAACGGCTATCCCCGGCGGCGGCGTGAACCTGACTTGGTCGGCCGTCAGCGGTGCGACCAGCGGCTACACCTTACTGCGCACGACCAACGTTAACGGGCCCTACGAAACGATCGCCACGCGCCTGACCGGGACGAGTTTCGCCGACACGGGCCGGGTCGCCGGCACGACCTACTACTACGCCGTCACCGTGGCCAACGCTGGCGGCGACAGCGCCCGATCGCCAGTGGCTAGTGTCGTCGCCCTGCCGCCCCTGCCGGGCGCGCCCGCGAACGTCTCTGCGAAGCCGACCTCGAGCGGTGTCATCACCTTGTCGTGGACTGCTGGCTTGGACGCCGCCAGCTACACCGTTTCGCGCGCGACGACACCCGGCGGTCCGTACGCAGTGATCGCGTCGAAACTCACGACCACCACCTACGCCGACGCCGGCCGTGCGATCGGCATCACGTATTACTACGTGGTCACGTCGGTGAACGCGTCGGGCGCGGCCGCATCAAGCGAAGTCGCCGTCACGCATTCCGACCTGCTCGTCCGCCTGAAGCTCGACGAATCGACCGGCACCGCCGCCGCCGACGCAACCGGCCACGGCTGGACCGGCACGCTCACCAACGGCCCCGTCTGGACGACCGGCCGAGCGAGCGGCGCGGTGCAGTTCGACGGTGTCGATGATTACGTCTCACTCCCCGCCGGCGTCGTGAACGGCCTCACCACCGCCACCTTCGCGATGTGGGTGAACGTGAGCACGTTCGCTACGTGGGCGCGCCTCTTCGACTTCGGAACCGATACGACCAACTACCTCTTCCTCGCGCCGCAATACACCGCGACAGCGCCCAACACCGCCAAGTTGCGCTTCGGCATCCGCACGCCGAGCGTCGCCGAACAACAGATCACCAGCACTGTCGCGATGCCCGCCGGCACGTGGGCGCATGTGGCCGTCGTGCTCAACGGCAGCGTCGGCACGCTCTACCTCAATGGCGTGCAGGCGGGTCAGACCACGAACCTGACGCTCAACCCGTCGTCGCTCGGCAACACCACGCTGAACTACCTCGGCAAGTCCCAATGGGCCGACCCGTACCTTACGGGCAGCCTGGACGACTTCCGCATCTACAACCGCGCGCTGACCAGCGCGGAAGTGTCGAGCCTCGCAACGACGACCTCACCACCGTCTACGCCGAGCGGACTGACCGCCACCCCGTCGAACGGCACCGTCACGTTGAACTGGGCCGTGCAAGCAGGTGCGAGCGGGTACGTCGTGCGTCGTTCGATGACCGAGGGCGGCCCATACACGACCGTCGCCGCGGGTGTGACCGGAACGAGTTTCGTCGACACCGTTCTGACCAACGGCACGACGTACTACTACGTCGTCGCGGCGACAAACCTGTTCGACGTCAGCCCTGACTCCGCGCAAGTATCGGCCGTTCCCGTCGCCAACGCCGCGCCGACCATCGTTACACCGCCAGCCGCGCTGGCGAGCCCGATCGTCGCGGGGAAGTCCGTCACGCTGAGTGCCCTGGGCGCAGACGATGCCGGTGAGTCGAACCTGACCTACGCGTGGTCGATCGCCGGCACCGCGCCCGGCGTCGTCACGTTTGCAGTCAATGGAACGAACGCCGCAAAGTCGACCTCGGTTGCCTTCGCCGCGGCCGGCACGTACCACCTTCAACTCACGATCACCGACACGGGCGGCCTAAGCGTGACGGCCCCGTTCGACCTCACCGTGGCCCTGCCCGGCGACGCCAACCTCGATGGCATGGTCAACTTCACCGATCTGCTCACGCTGGCGTCGAACTACGGCCTAAGCGTCCGAACATGGAGCCAGGGCGACTTCACCGGCGACGGCACAGTCAACTTCAACGACCTGCTGGTCCTCGCTCAGAGCTACGGCACCAGCGCCGCCCCGGCCGCGAGCGGCACTAGCGTTGCACTCACAAGCACCAATACAACGAGTGAATCCCGACGGATTGCAGTTGATGTGCTGAGTTGAACGATCTGCTTTCTCGGCGTCACGCTGCCACTGGCACTGCGCGAGCCGAGGTCGCGGTCACCAGCGGCAGAGTCCATGTGCCCGAGCGCGCAGATTCTCCTTGACGGCCACCCGGCCCCGGTTGTGAGAATGGGTCGTAGAAAGCATTGAGTGACTCGGCTGAGCACGCCGACGTTGGGTGGACGCGGTGTCCGTTGGGTTGAACCTCGAACTGATCGGGGCTCCTGTAGCCCAGCGACGAATGTCTCCGTCGCCGGTTGTAGAACACTTCCAGCCATTCGAACAGCCCGTACGCCGCTTCGGTCCGCGTCGCGAACCGATCGTGGTGCACGTACTTCAGTCTTGAGCGTGCTGCACAAACGCTCGGCCACCGCGTTGTCGTTGTGGAGGCTTTGCCTCCACGACAGGTCCCGCTGCGTGTCGGTCGCGTCGTGCGTCTTAGTCGCGCCGACCGTGTCGCGTGCCTTCGAGTTACTCGAACACGCCTCGATCCCGACCCGCCACGCGCCGGCGTCGCAGCTTTGATCCAGCGTGTTGGGCGGGATCGGGCCGTCGTGCGTCGAGTCCGTCGTCCGCGGCACGAATCGCCGCGTTTGGCGGAACTACAGGCCTCCTTCACGCATCAGCATCGTCACCGCGTTTCGGCAAACGCTCACGCCTGTGGCCTTCAGTTCGATGGCCACGCGTGGGCTGCCGTACGTGCCGCGACTTGCCGCGTCCGCCAGGCGTAGAACCCGGCCCGGCACACGCCCAACTTGTTGCACATCGTCGTCACGGGGAAGTCCTCGCGGTTTCTAGAATCTCATCTTCCATCTCGAGTTGTTTGACGCGCCGGCGCGGCTCGCGGACAACTTGCTTTTGGGGATGCCCCGTTCCGGGGCGGACGCTCGCACGCCCACCAATCGGGGGCATGCTCATGCCGTGGAAGCCAAGCCACTCAACTTGTGAAAGAGCGATGCGAACAACACATCATGACATCGGGGTCCGGCAAGTCGTCAAGACCGAAAATCGGCCGGACGGTGGCGACACAAAATCGCGTAGCGTGACGGGCCGAATCGGTTAGGCTGGCCGTGTCGTGTAGGACTCGCATGTCCGCGAGGCTGTGTCGTTCGGTGCGTGCGAGGATACTGCCGTCGGTGTATCGCGTCAGTCAACGTTCATCGGGTGGCCCACCATGCTCACGCCGTTCGAAGCAAACCTGCTTCCGTCGCTTCTTAGCCGTTTCTTCGCGTCGCGTGCCTTGGACGTCGCCAAGATGAAGGCGTTCGTGCCGTGCGACGTGAGCGACCGAATCAACAACTACAAGGCGAAGATCGTCGAGGCGGTGTACGACCCGCTTTGCATCCCCGAGGTCAACGCGCGATTCCGGGAGGCAGGCTACGAGGTCCCCACGAACGACGAGACGGCCGTGATCGCCGTCAACGAGGACGGCTCCATCCTGCTGTGGGGAGGCTTGAACTCCGTCTTCCATCTCCGCAAGGGAGAGAAGATCGCCGGTGCATTCGACGGAGCACACCTCGCCTTCAACGACATCCTGGACCTGACCGCCCGGTTCAAGATCAAGAACAAGAAGGTCGAGATCGATGAACTGATCGCGAAGTTGAAGCAGAAGTACGCGATGGGAAAATAGAGATCGAGTCGAGCGTGTGCGACGCACCTTTTCGCGCTGCACACGACCATTGCCCCTCCCATTCCAAAGCTCGCCTGTTCAATCTCGCGACGTTGGCACACGGGAGGAACGGCTTCCCGGTCCGCTCCAACAATGCGACCGAACCATCCTGGTCGAGAACGCCTACCACCGCCTCGTGTGCTGCATAACTCGCCTGCCGCGCATATCTGCACAAGACAGCCGGCCGGGGCATCAATCCTTGGTCCGGCACAAACGTTACAGACGCTCCAAGAGCGGACCGTGAAATAGCATCCCGCTCGCACACGCCTTGTGCTATAATTACCGCCGGAGTCTTTCTTCGCTGTGCTGGGGCGAAGGTCGTCGGGAGAACATTACATGCCGCAATCTGTTCGTCGCAGGAAGTGCCGGAGCACGCAGGCCGTCGCGCAGCCGTTGGAGGCGCGTCGGTTGTTTGCCGTCATTCCGACCACCGGCGCGCTGGCTGGCAAGACCGTCTTCCTCAATGGAGGCCACGGCTTCGCGGTTAATGGCACCACTTGGTCGACCGGCCGCGGCGAAACGTTCGAAATGGTTGAGGACCTGGGCAACCAGGACCAACTCCGGTCCTTCGCCGACTACGTCCTCAACGCCGGCGGCGCCGTCGCGGCCCTTCGCCCGATCGGACACCAGACCCGCGAGATCGTCCTCGACAACGACAGCGCCGGCGTGACCTTCACCGGCACGTGGAACAACAGCGCCAGCACGATCTACTACGACGAAGACTACGGCGCTGCCGCCGACGCCGTGCCCTACCGCTACGCGAGCACGACGACCGGGGCCGAGAGTGCCGTCGCCAAATACGCCCCGACCTTCACGACGGCCGGCTTCTATCCGGTCTACACGTGGGCGCGCGCGGGAACCGATCGGACCAGTCAGCTCTACCGCATCAACTACACGGGCGGATCGCGCGAGGTGCGCGTCGACCATCGCGATGTCGGCAACGGCTGGGTCTATCTCGGCACGTACTACTTCGCGGCCGGCGCGAGTGGCAACGTGCAGATCAGCAACAACGCAAGCGCGGCGGGTGCGGTCGTGATCGCCGATGCGATCCGCTTCGGCAACGGCATGGGCGACGTCGATCCCGGCACCGGCGTGTCCGGCTTGCCGCGCGAGGACGAAGCGTGTCTCTACTGGATTCAGCGTGCGATCGGGCAAGGCGCGAACTGGAGCAGTATTCGCGGATCGAGCACGCTCGATTCCGATGCGAACGTCGGCGCGCTGCCGCGCTTCGCGCGGCTGATGTTCAACGGGGCGTTCGG
This sequence comes from Tepidisphaeraceae bacterium, assembly GCA_047600945.1. GTDB lineage: Bacteria > Planctomycetota > Phycisphaerae > Tepidisphaerales > Tepidisphaeraceae > JASGKC01. The sequence goes on from JASGKC010000001.1 coordinate 3,281,193, forward strand.
CGACGGGCTATTTCTCAGCTACCACAGCAACGCCGCCGGCGGTCGCGGCACGGTCGGCCTGAACAACGAGGACGGCGGCACCGGCAACACGCCGAACCAACTCGCCTGGGCCAAGCTGATCGGCCAGGAAGTGAACGACGACATGGTCGCGCAGGCGGGCATGTACGAGTACGACTGGTTCGATGCTGGCACGAACGTCACGCTCGATCGCAGCGACATCGATTTCGGTGAAATCAACAACGCCTACATTTCGGATGAGTTCGACGCGACCATTTGTGAAGTCGCATATCACGACGATCCGGAAGACGCCGCCCTGCTGCGCGACCCGCGCGTGCGTGACGCGGTGGGCAAAGCCAGCTATCAGGCGGCTGTCCGCTACTTCAACCAGTTTGGCGGCGCGGCGCTGAACTTTGCACCGGGCGTGCCGACGAACGTGAACGCCGTCACCAACGCCAATCGCGACATCGTGCTGAGTTGGACCGCGCCGGTCGCCAACGCCTACAACGGCTCGGCCGCGACGAGTTATCGCGTGATGGTCTCGCGCAATGGCTACGGCTTCGGCGACCCGGTGACGACCGCATCGACCACGCTGACGCTGCCGGCTGCGTCGCTCGACGACGCGACGTACTACTTCCAGATTGTGGCCGTGAACGCGGGTGGCGAGTCGAAGCCTTCGGTGACGGTGGGCGCGCGGTCGCTCGCGGTGCAGCAGCCGCGCGTGCTGGTGGTCAACGGCTTCGACCGCTACGACCGCACGCTGAACGATCGCCAGACGACCTCGCTCAGCTTCGACCCGCCGACGAACAGCGGCTCGGCCACGATCGACCGCGTGCGGCCGCGCTACGGCAATACGTTCGATTACATCATCCAGGCGGCGCGGTCGATCGAGGCATACGCGACCACGGCCATCGGCATCGACAACGTTCAGAATGAGGCCGTCATCAGCGGGCTGGTGAACCTCGCGAACTACGACGCCGTGATCTGGCAAAGTGGCGAAGAGTCCTCGGACAATAAGACGTTCGACGCGACGGAACAGTCGAAGGTGGCTGCGTATTTGTCGGGCGGCGGCAAGTTCTTCGTCAGCGGCTCGGAAATCGGCTGGGACCTCGACAACCTGAACAACGGCCGATCGTTCTACAACACATCGTTGCGGGCTGACTACGTCAACGACGACGCGAACACCTACAACGCCACCGGCACAGCGGCCGGCATCTTCTCGGGCGTCTCGATCAGCTTCGACAACGGCGTCGACCGCAATATTAACTACCCCGACGTGCTCGCCGCGCTGGGCGGTTCCACCGTCGCGATGAACTACGTCGGCGGCACCGGCGGCGGCGCTGCGGTGCAATACAGCAGCGGCAATACACGGCTGGTGAACGTCGGCTTCCCCGTCGAGGCGATCACGAGCGAATCGACGCGCAACACGGTCTTCGCGCGCGTGCTCGACTACTTCGCGCTGCAAGTAGCCCCGGTGGTGACGGGTTCGCAGTTCCTGTTTCAGACACGTCCGCAGGTGGACTTTACGTTCAGCAAAGACGTATCGGCGTCGTTGTCTGCAAACGACCTGGTGCTCACGCGCACGAACGGCAGCGGCGCGCTGCCGACGGTCACGCAGGTGATTTGGAATGCCGGCACAAAGACGGCCAGTTTTGTGCTCGCGAACACGATCGCGGATGGCGACTACCTCGCGACGCTCCCCGCTGCCAGCGCAAGCGACACGGCGGGCAAGCAACTCATCGCGGCCGGCACACGCAGCTTCTTCATGCTGGCGGGCGACGCGAATCGCGATCGCACCGTCAACTTCAGCGACCTGCTGGTCGTCGCCAGCAACTACGGACTGACCTCACGCACCTTCTCCCAAGGCGACTTCAACTACGACGGCCAGACGAACTTCACCGATCTGCTGATGATGGCGGCCCGGTACGGCACGTCGCTCGCGGGGACGGACGATGCGGTGCTGACGCTCGCTGGGCGGTCACCGGTCGCGGCGCCGTCGTCCGAGCAAAAGACAGCAGACGACGAAGACGATGATTCACCCGCTTCGTCGGTGCTCGTCTGAGCGGCCGATGCGCATATCATTCGCTTCCGTGCCTGAGCCGGACACCCGCGACATCCTCCTGACAACGCTCAATGCGAAGTACATGCACGCCGCGTTCGGGTTGCGCTACCTGATGGCAAATCTGGAGCCGGTAGGCTTGGCGGAGCGGGCGGCGATCTGCGAGTTCGACATCTCGCAGCGACCGATCGACATCGCGGAACGCCTGCTCGCGCGATCGCCACGCATCGTCGGCATCGGCGTCTACATCTGGAACACGCGCGAGTCGACCGAGTTAGCTGCCCTGCTAAGGCGTCTGAGGCCCGACCTCATCATCGTGCTCGGCGGCCCGGAGGTATCGCACGAGACCGAGCAGCAGGAGATCGTGCGTCACGCCGACTACGTCATCACGGGCGAGGCCGACCTAGCGTTCGCAGACCTGTGCGCGCGGCTGCTCGCGGGTCGGCGACCGCTGCAAAAGCTGATCGCGGCCGCCCCACCGGAGTTTGTCGCTAAAGCGATAAAGGGACAGGAAACCCCTGATCTTTCTATCCCCTCGGTCACTCCGTCGCTCGACCGGTTCGTCGCTTGCTCGCCGCTTCGTCTGCCCTACCACCTGTACACGGACCGCGACATCGACCATCGCGTCATCTACGTGGAAGCCTCGCGCGGCTGCCCGTTTCGGTGCGAATTCTGCCTCTCGTCGCTCGACGTGCCCGTGCGGGCCGTTCCGACGGACGCGTTTTTGGCCGAGATGCAGAAGCTGTTCGATCGCGGTCTGCGGCAGTTCAAGTTCGTCGATCGAACGTTCAATCTGAACCTGAACGTGTCGAAGGCGATCCTGCAGTTCTTTCTTGACCGCTACGAACCAAGCCTGTTCCTGCATTTCGAGATGATCCCGGACCGCCTGCCCGAAGCGCTCCGCACGCTTATCGCACGCTTCCCGCCGGGCGCGCTTCAGTTCGAGATCGGCATCCAGACCTTCAACGAAGACGTGTCGGCACTCATCTCGCGCCGGCAAGACAATATGAAAGTCGCCGAGAACTTGCGATGGCTGCGGTCGGAAACCGGTGTGCACATCCACGCCGACCTGATCGCGGGCCTGCCGGGCGAAGACCTGAAATCGTTCGCGGCCGGCTTCGATCGGTTGGTTGAACTCGGACCGCAGGAGATTCAGGTCGGCATCCTCAAACGTCTGCGCGGCACGCCGATCGCACGGCACGATGCCGAATGGCAGATGGTGTACAGCCCGCACCCGCCGTATGAGGTGCTGAGCACGAAGCTGATCGACTTCGCGAACTTGCAGCGCATTCGCCGCTTCGCGCGCTACTGGGACACGATCGCCAACAGCGGCAACTTCGTGGAGACGCTGCCGCTGCTGCTCGGCCGCGACGACGAACACGCGAGCGCGTTTGTGCGGTTCATGGAACTGTCCGACCGGTTGCACGACCGCATGGGTCGCAACCACGGCATCGCACTGAACGACCTCGCCGAGTTCCTGTTCCGGCACCTCACCGAGCAACTCGGACTGCCGCCCGACGCGGTCGCGCAGCGTCTGTGGCAGGACCACCTCCGCAACGGCCGATCCGATCGGCCGACGTTTCTCCGGCCATTTGTGGGCGATGCGCCGATTCCGCGTCGATCCACCGCAGCCGCACGCGCCCTCCCGCGCCGTCAAGCCCGTCATCTGGGCCACTAGATTGGGCTGCATCGTCGGCACACATGGACCGGCGTTCTCATCACGCGCAACCAACGACGCCGAACGGTAAGAGAATGACGCTCTGGCGGAACATCGCCGTGCTATTCTTCCCATAGTGCCGTGATTCTCGCGGTCGGCGGAGCGGAGCAAGCGAATGGAATTTGAACCCGTGTTGTCGCGCACCCGGTCATTGGCCCGGACGCGGCGTGTGCTGTCGCGATCGATCGACACGATGGAACCGCGCCGGCTTCTGGCCGGCTACGTACCGCTCGCGCCGATCGCAAACCCACTCTGGACCACCGGCTACTTCACGCCGACTGGAACGGTCGATCTGCAAACCGACGCCGCGCTTTCGTCCGACATCCCCGCCGGTGAAGCCGCGAGCCTGCCGCGACGTCAAGACTGCCGCCAGCGGCCTACCGCTCCTTGAATCGCGCGCCGGCACCGAGCTCTTCCTCGACTTCTCGCGCGACGCCGCGGCAAAGCGGGCAACGCATTGGCGTTAGCGGGGGTAGTGGGTCAGTATGAAATCTGGGTGCCACGGCATCGGTACTCCGTTGCCGTGGGACGCTTGCGAAAGCCGAGGCGCTCGACATCGGAGAGCGTTCCACGGCTAGCGAGTACGCAAGCCGTGACACCCAAATCGAATCCGACCCACTACCTTAACAGGCGGCTACGCGTTGCTGCCCAGCGGCATCGTCGCCGGACTGACAACTTCACCATCGCCACGTGGGTGTATCTCGATTCGAACCCGAGTTGGTCGCGCATCTTCGACTTCGGCACCGGCACCACCAGCAACATGTTCCTGACCGCCAACCCCGGCGGCGCGGGCACACTGCGCTTCGTCATCACCACCAGTAGCGCGGTGGCGAACAGCAGATTAATGGTCCGGCCATTGCGACCGGGCAGTGGACGCACGTGGCCCTCTCTCTCGTCGGCAACGTGGGCATAATGTATGTCAACGGTATCGAGGTCGCGTCGAACACATCGATGACGCTTCGCCCATCGAGCATGGGCAAGCTGGACGACTTCCGCATCTACGGCGCGGGCTTCAGCTCGACCGCGATCACATCGATCTACAACGCATGGCAGGTACCGACGGTCGCGTCGGCTGCTAACGCGATGCCTTCACCGGTCGTGGGCGGTTCGACCAACATTAATGTGCTAGGCTCGTCGGCTGCGGGTGAAGGAACGCTGACCTATGTCTGGTCCGTCCTCGGCACGCCACTCGGGGCGGTGACGTTCGACGCCAACTCCACCAACGGCGCCAAAAGCACTGTCGCTCACTTCACGGCCAGCGGCACGTATGTGCTGCGTGCCACAATCATCGACGCCAGCGGCGCGTCCGTCGTCAGCACCGTCACGGTGCAGGTGACGATCCCGAATCAGGCCCATGTGAGCAGCGCCGAACATCGCTACCAGACGTCGCCGAACACGCTGCGCTTCGTGCTTGATGCGGACGTTCCCACTCAGGCCTGGTCGTCGCTCATCCAGGTGACTGGCCCGAGCGGAACCGTCACTCCGACCGCGTCGAACTACGATGCAGCCTCGCGCACGCTGACCTACACGCTTCCCGCCGATCTTGCCGATGGCAGCTATCATGCCGTGCTGGCCAAGGGAACGGCACTCATTGACGACTACACGTTCAATTTCTTTGCCAGTTCCGGCGATGCCAACCACGACGGCACGGTGAATTTCGCGGACCTGCTGACGCTCGCAGCAAATTACGGAGTTACGACCGGCAAAACATTCACCGACGGAGACTTCAACTACGACGGCGCAGTGAACTTCGCCGACTTGCTGATCCTGGCAGCGCGTTACGGCTCGACGGTGGCGGCGAGCCCTTCGCCAGCATACGCGGCGTCTTCGGTGGCTGTGAACGATGCCCGAGACGACGTGGCATCCGACGTGATCGCTTGAGGCAGTGGTACGCGAGCCTCAAGGTCAACGATACGACCCCGGCGTTCGGCCGACGCGTTCTTGGAACACGCTGGTCATGTAGCTCTGATTACCGAAGCCGGCTTTGTGCGCGACGACCTTCAACTCCAGATCGGTCTGGCTCAGCAGTTCGATCGCACGGTTGATGCGCACGCGCACCAGTTCGTTGTTGATCGTTCGCCCCACGACTTTTCGGAAGCGCCGCTCGAGCATGCCTCGCGAGATCGGCACGCGTAGGACGACGTCGGTGACGCCAATGCCGTCGCAGGCGTGGTCGCGGATGAAGCGAAGCGCCTGCACGACGAGTTCGTCTTCGATCGCCATGATGTCGGTCGACGCGCGGGTAACGACGCCGCCCGGCTCGACAAGGATGTTCATGCCGCTCTGACGTTCGCCCTGCATCAGGCGGTCGAGCAGTGCCGCGGCTTCGTAGCCGCGCTGGTGATCGTTGATGATCACGCTCGACAGCGGCGGTGATGCCACCTGGCACACCATCTCGTCGTTGTCGCACCCCACGACGGCCACCTGTTCCGGCACGTGAATGCCAAGCCGCTGACAGGCTTCGAGCAGCCGCTGGCCCATCAGGTCATTGACGGCCATCACGCCGACCGGCTTGGGCAGCGAGTGAATCCACGCGGCCATTGCGCGCTGTTGTTGCTCCCACTCGACCGGCCCGCCCGGGCCGTCGGGGAACGGTAGTTCGTGCAGTGCGCACGTGCCGCCGCGCTCGATGACGGTCGCCATGAACTGTTTCTTACGCAACTGCGACCAGTCCCAATCGAGGTACGCGCAAAACGCGAAATGCCGGAACCCGCGTTCGAGAAGATGTTCAGCGCCGAGCCGACCGACGGCCGCATGGTTGGCGCGCACCGTGGGAATGCCGTGCAGCGTGAGGATGCCGCTGACATCCACAACCGGAATCGACTGGTTGGCCAGCGCAAGGGCGGACGGATCGTTGAGGCCGGCGATGATGCCGTCGCCCTGCCAGTCGCGCAGCCAAGTCGCCGATCGCCTTTTCGACTTTGAACGGCTTGAGATAGATCGCCCAGGACTCGTGTTCGCGCATGTAGCGGGCCACACCGCTGAGCATGTTGCGGCGAGGCGACACTTCCGCGTCGATGAGGATCGCCACCTGCTTTAGTTCGGGATTGCCGGCGCACGACGCACTCGGCCGACGTTGCCTGCGCAGCGAAGGTGGAACATGCCTTCCTGACTTGACGAGCTGCGTCACGAGCGTCCTCCACGCCGGCCATATCGATTTTCAGCTTCCGCGTTTCGGATTAGAACACCACCGACGCGTTCTGGTCTTGCCTGATCGCGCGGGAGTCTTTCGATTTTCAACACTGCGGGAATGCAGCACGCGAAGCCCGGCGGAAAGTGACGCCTCGCACAAATTGCCAGAAGACTTCGGTTTCCGAAGACGAAGCGTTGTTAGTGCGTAGCGCGCGAAAAGCAGAAACACTTGTCATCGCTCTCCCCGAGCCGAACGTCGGTATCCACTTTCGACATTGCAGGATTGCCTTTTCGATCGATACCGCGGCGATGCCGACAAGGCACGCCGGCCCCAAGCCATCCTTCGTTGCGCGTCGCCGCATCCTTCACAGGCCACGCGCGTAATGGCTCCACGCGTGACGAACTGAGCGCTCAGAACGCGAGACGCAGTAGCGCGCCGGCTCGCGCGACTAGCCTTGCCCCTCATGCGCTGCAATCGCGAGACGAACGGATGCAAAAGCAACACGCTTGATCGTTGTGAGTTGTGTTGGGCGCTTTATTTTGAGCGAGCATGGCAGCGGAGGCCATCGCGACCCCTTCACGCGGATCGGCGACGACGTCTTCCCGCAGCCATTCCACTTCTGTGTGACCAGCGCCTTGTCGCGTCATCCGTTTGATGGAGCAACCATGAAGCGTTCACGTCTTTCGGCGTTCACTTTGGTCGAACTGCTGGTGGTGATTGGAATCATCGCCCTGCTGCTGGCCATCCTGCTGCCGTCGCTCACGAAGGCGCGTCAGTCGGCCAACGCCGTCAAGTGCATGTCGAACCTCAGGCAGATCAACATTTACCTGAACATCTATGCGAACGAGAACGGCGGGTGGTGCCTGCCGGCGAACAACCTCCAGAACAATTGGGAGTCGGGTGACTGGTCCGGAATCCTCGCGCGAAGTTATTTCAAAGCCAAGATGACGGACGCCAACGGCAACTGGCTGAAGGGCTCCGCCGGCGTGGCCGCGATCGGCTCCAGCGGCCTGGGTCCGTTCCTGAAGTGTCCGTCGACGGAACGGCCGCCTTACAACCCGAACACGGGCATCAACAGCACCGGCATGTCGGACACGCCGTTCAAGTGGACGTACACCTACAACCGCGGCTTTGGCGACATCGACAAATTGCAGGGCATGATCGGCGACGGCTCATACGACCCGATCACGACGCCCGTTCAATACGGCATGAAGAAGCGCACGCAGATCCCGCGCGGCGTCCTCGTGATGGCCGACATGGCGTCGTGGCTGCCGAACAATCGCGGCGCGAACAACTTCCGCTTCTTCACCTTCTCCCGCGAAATCAACCCACTTGACGGCTCATGGGCAACTTCCGGCGGCTACCTCGGCATGCCGCACGGCACGCAGAAGGTGCCGTTGTCGAACGTCCTTCTATTCAGCGGCGAAGTGCTGACCGTCAATCCGAAGAAGTTCAACGACCTGCCGAACAAGTATTTCATCGATGCCCGTGAGTGGGCGGCGAACTCCAGAACGCGGCGCGTCACGTCGCAGGACCAGCATCGGCTGAACTGACACTTGGCCGAGCGCTGCCATTCTCTGCAACACCTGACTGAACCCCATCGGACGGAGGAACTGCATCATGACCGAACACAACCGACTCGATTCCCGGCTGAACCGACTCGCGCTGCGCCGCATGTTTCTCATCGCAGCGATGACGACGCTGGCCGCTGGCACACGCCTGGCGACGGCGGGTTCATTCGTGTGGGACGCCGATGGCGACGCCAGTGCTGCCCTCGGCGGTAGCGGCGAATGGGACAACACGACCCTGCTCTGGCGCGCGAGTTCGGATACCGGCACGCTCAGCGCCTGGCCAAACGGAGCCGGCTCGGCAGCGGATCAGGTCATCTTCGGTGGCACCGCGGGCACCGTCTCGATGAACGGCCTGCTGACCGATATCAATGTCAACCGGCTCACGTTTCAATCCGACGGCTACGTGATCGATCAGCCGATCGCGGCCCCGCTTCCGGGCGACCCCGTCGCTAAGCTCGTGCTCAGCGGTACAACGCCGACCGTCGACACCGGCGCATTCACCGCAACCATCAAAGCCACCACCGCCGGCTCGATCACCAAGGAAGGCACCGGCACACTCATCCTCAGCGGCACCGTTTTGAATGTCGGCGGCAATCACGTCATCAACGCAGGCACGCTTCGCGTGGCCAAGGAATTCGGTGGCACGGGCAACAACGGCCTGAACGGCTCCGTCACCATCCGCTCAAGCGGCACGCTGCAACTGGCGAATTCCACCAACGTCGACGAGTTGCACGACGGCACCAATCTCTGGATGCGCGGCGGAACCTTCGACATCAACGGCGCGGTCAGCGCTGGCGTCTTCGAGAAGGTCGGACAGGTCGTTGGTTTCGGCACGATCACGAACAGTTCCACGACCGCGGCAGGCCTGCGCCTGGGCGGTTTCTCGCGCGAGTCGTTCTTCACCGGGACGATCAGCGACGGTGCCTCGCCGATGGGCATCCGCCTGTCCGACGGCAACAGCGTGACGACCCTCTCGGGGAACAACACGTACTCCGGCGGCACGTTCCTGGACGCCGGCGGTGCGGGTTCGCTCCTTAACATCGCCAGCGTCAATGCCATCGGCACCGGGCCGTTGACGGTGCTCACGAGCGGCGCACGCTTTGACAACACCACGGGCACTGCGCTCACGCTTCCCGGTAACAACAGCCTCATCCTGCAAAACGGCGACCCGAAGTTTGTCGGCAGCAGCGACCTCAGCCTCGGTAGCGGCCGGATCGACATGACGTTGTCCGGCGCCAATCGGCGAGCGGTCACGGTGCTCGCGGGCAAGCTCACAGTCGCCGGGCTCGACTACGCCGGGGCGACGTCGCCTCATCCCCAGTTCACCAAGCAAGGGGCCGGCACGCTGGAGATCAAGGGCGCGACGCCCGGCACCCACACCGGTATCTTCAGCCTGGGTGGCGGCACGGTGATCGTCGACACCACACTGATGGGCGCGACGCCCACGAACCCTGTCACCACCGGACAAATGCAGATCGCTGGCACGCTGCGGATCACGGGCGGCGGGACCACGAATCAAACGTTCTCCAGCCTGGCCGCGCGCATTGGCGATTCGACGCTTCAGGTCGACTCCGCAGCGGGTGGCAGCACCACCGTCACGCTCACGGCGCTACAGCGCCAACAGACGGGCGCGACGCTGAACTTCATCCTCCCTGCCTCCGGCGGCGTCGTCACACCGACGGCAACGCCCAGCGGTGGCGTGTTCGGCTGGGCAACGGTGGACGACAACACGTTCGCGGTGAGCGCGGGCAACGGCACGGTCGCGGGCGCGATCTCGGGCCTGCCCACCGCCAGCTACAATGCCGGCTTCGCGACGGCGACGAACGTCGATGCCCCGACCGGCCCCAGCGACGTCACCGCCACTGGCCTGAATGTGTCGGCCGTCAACACGATCCGGTTCAACCACCTCGGCGTCGCCTCCGTGAGCCATGACGCGCTCGTCGTCACTGCGGGCGGTGTGCTCGTCACGTCAAACGTCGGCGCGAATGATGTGTCCATCACCGGGCCGTCCCTCACGAGCGGTACGAGTGATCTCATCCTGATTCAGAACAACCCGGCCGGCAGCCTGGCGATCTCGTCAATCATCACAGACAATGGTGCATCGTCGAGAGTGCTGACCAAGAGCGGCGAAGGCACGGTCGTCCTCAGCAACGCGGCCAACACGTACACCGGCAAGACATACTTGAACAACGGCGTATTGCAGATTGTGGCCGAAGGTTCGCTCGGCCCGACACCCGCGGCCGCCGTGACGGATCAGATCCGCTTCAACGGCGGCACGCTCACACTGGATGCCGCGATCGATCTCTCGGCCAACCGCGGCATCACCATCGACGCCGGCGGCGGGACGATCGACACGAACGGCTTTAACTCCACGTATGGCGGCATCATCGCCACCGGCTTTGCACCGGGCGATTTCACTAAAGCGGGCACAGGCAACCTGACGCTCACCGGCGTGAACAGCAATACGCTGGGCTACAACGTCAAGGGTGGTTCGCTCACCGTCACGGGCGGCGCAAACGTGATCAACGACAATGCGCCAGTCACAATCGACGGCGGAACGTTCACCGTGAACGCAAACGAAGTCGTCGGTCCGGTGCGCCTTATCAGCGGCACGATCAACGGCACGGCCAACCTGAAGGCGGGCGACTACGACCTTCGCTCGGGCACGGTGGATGCCGTGCTCGACGACACGAACCTCACGGGCGGCACGATCAACGGCGTGTCGATCATCAAGTCCACGACCGGCATCGTCACGCTGAACAACGCCAACTCCGTGCGCGGCGGCGTCTTCATCAACGGTGGCGTACTGGTCGTGAATAACGCTGGGGCTATTGGTAGTTCGGGGGCGGTCGTATTCGACGGCGGCACCCTGCGCTACACCGCGAACAATGCGGTCGATTATTCCGGTCGCTTCCTGCCAATCGACGCGCAGCCGATTCGGGTCGATACGAATGGCCAGAACGTCACCTACGCCACCGCCATCACCGGCATGGGGACGTCGATCACGAAGACCGGCACCGGCACGCTCACGCTGACGGCCGCCAATACCTTCAGCGGTGGGACGATCGTCGAAGGTGGCACGCTGCGCCTCGGCGCGAACGCCCGCGCCGCGGTGCTCGACGGCACGAGCTACGCCGACGTCAAAAGCGGCGGCCGACTGGAGATCGACTACACGGGCTCGACCACCGTCGTCTCCAGCGTTCTGGACGCGCTCAAGAACGCGAAGGCAGCCAATTTGAGCACCGGCCCGATTCGCTCGAGCACGGCAACTGCCGCGCTGGGCCTGGGCTGGATCGACGACATATCGACGTCCACGCTCACGCTCATCCCGACGCTCTACGGCGACTTCAACCTCGACTTCACGGTGAACTTTTCCGACCTCCTCGCGCTGGCTGCCAACTACGGCCTCGCCGGTACGTGGAGCCAGGGCGATTCGAACTACGACGGCACCGTCAACTTCAGCGATCTGCTGGCGCTCGCGGCGAACTACGGGCAGGTGACGTCGGCCTCGGGCACCTTTGAAGGTGACTGGGCCCTGGCTCAATCGCTTGTGCCGGAGCCGACAACCACGGCCGCCATGCTCGGCGCGACCTCGCTCGCGCTGACGCGCCGTCGACGCAGTTGAGTGCTGACCGAGCGAGAGACGTACGTTCAACCAATTGCGGACGTGCAGACCGCATGGTTTGCCCGGTCAGCGTGCCATTGTCGTGCCCACCCATCATTGCGCGAAAATTGGAACGAATGTGTCAGCAAAGCGAAACGAATGCCCACACGGCTCGGCCCGGCACCGTGTAGGTTGTTCAAGAAGTTCAATGAGCGCCAGAAGACTCGCCATTATCGGAACACGCGGCCATTACGCGACGCTGCTGAACGAGCTATTGCAGATGTCGGATGTGGAATTGTGTGCTGCCGCTCACGGCGGCTCCGGCGACACGATTGCGCCGGTGCTCGCGTGGGCCGCAGAGCACGGGCAAACCGTGCGCGACTTCGGACCCTCGTGGCGCGAGATGCTCGACCAGACGGCCCCCGACTCGCTAATCGTCTGCGGACCGCTCGAGCGCCACGCCGAGATGACCTGCGAGGCCATCGAGCGAGGCATTCACGTGATGGTGGAGAAGCCGATCGCGCTCACGTTCGAACAGCTCACGCAGATTCGAGCCGCGTGTGCCCGCAACCCAAGAGTGCATGTCGCGACGATGATGTTCAGTCGCTACACGCCCGGCTTCTACACGGCGGCGCGCCTCGTGCACGACGGCGCGATCGGCGACGTGCGCCTGATCGAAGCCCGCAAGAGCTACAAGCTCGGCCGGCGCGGCGGGCACTACCTCCGGCGTGAGACGTACGGCGGAACCATCCTCTGGGTCGGCAGTCATGCGATCGACTGGGTGGCGTGGCTCAGTGGCCAACGGTTCCGCTCGGTGTTCGCATCGCACACCACGGCGCACAACGACAACCACGGACAACTCGAACGCAGTGCGCTGTGCCATTTCACATTGGACAACAATTGCTTCGCGTCGGTCGCGATCGACATGTTCCGCCCGCTCACCGCGCCGACGCACGGCGACGATTGGGCGCGCGTCGTCGGAACGACCGGCGTGCTGGAAGTGAGGCCCGACCGCGTCGACCTCATCTTGACCGACACAACTGGAAGCAGCCCGATCAGTGTGAAGTCCCCACCACGTCGGCCGCTGCGGGATTTTGTCGATCACTTGAACGGCGTCACGCAGGCACTCCTCGATGTCGACGGCACGCTGCACCTGGCCGACGCGTGCTTGCGTGCCCTGCAATCCGCCGATGACGGTCGTGTGGTGCGTTTCGGGACGCCGGACATGCAGGCCACGCTCGGCCCGGCGGCGACGCGCGACCGAGTCGGCGCCGCGCGATGAAATTGGTCGCCGGACGTAGCTGCAACCGAGCCCTCTCGACGAAGCCTCACTTGGTTTGATCGTTCTGATTCCACTTTCCGGAGTTGCGGCACAGTCGAGCGCCGTCGCAATCATCACCCATGAATCGCCTCACGCTTCTCATCGCATTCCTGACCACAATGCTGTTTGTAATGTCCGCGCCGTTGTCTCACGCTGGCGGACCCGATCCGCTCCAACAGAAGCCGACCTTCAGCGAGAAGGCGAAGATGAAGTTCGTCCTCGTCGGCGACTCTACCGTCACCGACGACGCCGGCTGGGGCGACGGCTTCAAGATCCGACTCAGCGACGGCGGCGAGTGCATCAACCTCGCGCGCGGCGGGCGGGCGTCGGGCAGCTTCGTCGCCGAAGGTCGCTGGCAGCAGGCGCTCGATCTCAAGCCCGATTACGTGCTCATCCAGTTCGGCCATAACGACCAGCCCGGCCACGGCCCGGGCCGCGAAAGCGATCCGGCCACCACGTACCGCGAGAACATGACGCGTTACGTCGATGAAGCCGTCGCCGCGGGCATCAAGCCGGTGCTCGTCACGCCGATCAGTCGCCGGCAATGGGACAGCGACGGCCGGACGATCAAGTCGACGCTCTCCCCCTACGCCGACACCGTTCGAGCGATCGCCGCGGAGAAGCACGTACCGCTGATCGATTTGCACGCGCGGTCGATCGACTGGTACCAGTCGATCGGGAAGGACGCGATGGAACTGATCTCGCCGAAGAAGGAGAACGGCGACCTCGACGGCACGCACTTCAACCAGGCGGGCGGCGACGCGATCGGCGACATCGTCGTCGATGAGCTGAAGCATGTCGTGCCCGAGACGGCGCGCTACCTGAACAACTGGCGAGGCCGCGCCGCAACGCAGCCGACGACGCAGCCCGAGATCAAAGTGCAGATGTCGCCCAGCGACGCCGCCGTCGCTGCCACGAAGCAGCCGCCCGCGCCGACGCCGCAGGGCGAGAAAACGATCACCGTCGACGCCGACGGCTCGGGCGACTTTCGCACCGTGCAGGAAGCGATCGATGCCGCGCCGGCGAACAACGCCGAGCGCACGACGATTCGCATCAAGCCGGGCGTTTACTACGGCTGCATCGTCGTCCCGCGCTCGAAGCCCAACCTCAGCTTCATCGGCGAGAACCCCGAGACGACCATTCTCACGTACGCCTTGAACGTGAAGGACCCGATCCCGGCGAACGTGCCGCCGAAGATGGGCGGCAACGGCGTGATCGTTCTGGGCGACGGCTTCCGCGCGGAGAACATCACGTTCCGCAACACCTCCGGCGACCACGGCCAGGCGATGGCGCTGCGCATGCAGTGCGACCGAGCCGTGCTCAAGAACTGCCGGATGATCGGCTGGCAGGACACGCTGCTGGTCAACTCCGGGCGTCAGTACTTCGTCGATTGTTCGATCGAGGGCCGGGTCGATTTCATCTATGGCGCGTCGGTCGCGGTGTTCGAGAACTGCACGATCAAGAGCAAGAACGGCGGCTACGTGACCGCCGCCAGCACCGCACAAGATGAGCCGTGGGGTTACGTCTTCATCGGCTGCAAGCTGGTCAGCGACGACAACACGCCCGCCTACCTCGGCCGGCCGTGGCGATCTTACGCGAGCGTGGCGTTCGTTCGCTGTGAACTCGGCGCGCACATCCGCCCCGAAGGCTGGCACAACTGGGGCAAGGCCGAGAACGAGAAAACGGCCCGCTACGCCGAGTTCCAGTGCACCGGTCCCGGCGCGGATCGATCGAAGCGCGTGCCGTGGGCGAAGGAACTCACCCCGGGCGAAGCCGCGAAACTCGACGCGAAGTCCGTGCTGGCCGGAAAAGACAACTGGGATCCGACGCGCTGATCGCACCGCGTCGGATCCCGGCAGTTGTTTCGAAGACGAAAGCGTTCGCTCAGTCGACTTTCAGGCCCAGACCTTTGAGGATTTGCTCAAGACGGGTGTCCCCTTCGCTGTAGCCGGAGACGGTGCCGACGATCTTGCCCGACTTGTCGATGACGAACGTCGCCGGGATACCCGTGACGCCGTACAGCTTGCGGGCGATGGTGTTGCCGTTTTCGTCACGGCCGGCCGGGTCGCGGGCGATCTGGAACTTGTAGTCCTTGCCCTTCCCGGTGGCGAACTTTACGAACGGCTCTTCATCGTCGGAGGTGTTCAACGCGATGACGACCACGTCCTGGTCCTTCACCGCTTCGGCCACCTTGCTCAGGTGCGGAATGCCCTTCATGCACGGCCCGCACCACGTGGCCCACATGTCGACGATCACGATCTTCTTGCCGCGGTAGTCGGACAGTTTGAACCGATTGGACGCATCGATCGCCGTCTGGCCCGGCTTCCACATGACCGCCTCGAAGTCGGGCGCTTGCACGCCTTCGCTCAACATCTTGACGTCTTCGGTCCGCGTCGGGCGTGGCGGATGAATCACCTTCATCGTGGGTGCCAGTGACAGATGCGAACCGTCATCGCTGACCTTGGCGAGGTAGTTCATCTCCGCGAATGGGAAGGTGCCGCGGATGTCGAACTGATCGCCGTCCAGGAGCAGGTAAACGGGCTTGGAAACCTTGTCGCCGACGACGATCGGCTTGCTGGAATCGAACAGCTTGTTGAAGAGGCCGTCGCCGTCATTTTCGATGAGAGTGACGTCGAAGCTCTTGCCGCCCAGCGTGACTTTGCCCACGCGCGCCGACGCCGTGTAGAAGTTCACGGCGGTCCGGCCGTTCTGCCAGTACATGTTCAGCGCGTACGGCCCGGTGACGTTGCCGCCGTCGGCGCTCTTCCAGCCCGGCGTGAACGTGTAGGTGCCGCGGTAGCCCGGCGCGGCGCCGTCCTTGCCCTCGGTCTTCGCTTCCCACTCTCCGGTGTTGTCGTTGGTGAGATCGCCGTCGCCGTTGAGGTCGAGGTAGATCTTCGAGTCGGTGCCGCCGATGTCGTCGATGGCAACGACGAAGCTGCTCGGCGCGCCGTTGCCGATCGAGAGCGTGCCGTAATGCGGCGTGCCTTTGTAAGCGGGTTCCTTCGTGACCGCCGCCGGCTTGGCGTCTTCCAGCTTCGCGCCGCCAGGCATGTACATGCGGTTTGCAGCCTTGGTGCCTTCCCAGTCGAACTTGCGGACCTCCATCGTCAGGTCGACCGACGCCTTGCCGTCGCCATCAACGACCACGTCGGCGGCCTTCGCCTTCGCGGCGCGCCGCCCATGCTCATCATCGGCGCCGACTTCGGCTGCTCGGCCGGCTTGGCGTCGTCGGCCAGTGCGACGCCGGCGATCGACGTACAGCTCGTAAGGGCGGCCAGGAAACAAGCACGGTGACGGCGGGACTCGAACATCATGAACTCCAGAGGGCAAACAACCGAGCGGGGATCGCGAACAGTACGCTCTCTTCCCGACGCGCGTCCATTTCGCGCAGACACTGTGTCATGGACGCACAAGCCGTCCAAATGTTGCAGACAGAAACACAAGACCCCGACGAACGGCGTCGGGGTTCTCGTGGTCCTGTCGAACGACGACGCCTGCCAGACGCCGACTCAGCGGGCCGCGCGACGGCGCGCCGCCAGCAGACCGCCCATGCCCGCGAGGCCCACCAGCGTGCTCGGTTCCGGCACGGCGAAGGTGGCGCCCGTCAGATTGATGTAGCCGCCCGTGCCGGCGGTGAAGTTGCTGGTCCCGGGCAGCAGGTACGGGCTCGTCAGACCCGAGATCGTCCAGGCGACGAACGGATCGGTGGCGAGCTTGTAGTCGCCCAGGCCCGTGACCGGGTCCTTGACGCCGTTGGTGGTGAAGTCGAAGAGCGCGGTGCCGGCCGCGTTGTTTGGCGTAGCGATAACCGACGCGTTGCCGCTGGCGGCGACGCCGATGTAGTAGTCGCCGGCGGTGAGGGTGGCGGCGAGGTTGGCATCGGAGAGCACATTGGCCGAGCCGCCGCGCCGCGCCCAGGGCCGTGCCGTCCGATGCGAAGAGCGCCAGCACGATGCTCGCGCTGTTGATGTAGGCCGAGAACGTGTTCGGATCGGTGATCGTGATCTTGTAGAGGTCGGCGTCGCCGCCGCTCCACACGCTGCCCTGAATCTGCGTGAGCGGGCCGGCCTGCGTGGTGCCGCGATCGGTCACGCTGGCGTTGGAGAGGACGCGGCCGTACTTATCGAACCGGCCTCCAAAGCCGCTGCTGGCGCTGAACTCCTGCGACCCCGCGGGCGGGAACGGCGTGGCGAACGAACCGTAGTCGACGCCGTTCACTTCCGCGAACACGCCGGCGTTAACCTGCGGAGACGCCAGAAGGCCGAGGACGGCAACCGACGCGAATACTGCAACCTTTTTCATCTTCCCATTCTCCTGAAAGCGTGAGCGAAATCTCTCCTTTGCGTTTCCTCAGGGCCGACCCACACACGGGGTCGAAAGGGCCCACACCGCGACATCGACCAATGCGCTGCCGAGCGGAGCACCGCGATGAATTCGTCTCTGTCAGCGAACCCGTAATCGTTTCCACGGGCAATCGTCGTGCACGCGCGAGAGTGAACGGCAGACCGGAACACACCAGACTTGTCGCCATCCCATAGTTTCGCGGAACGCACTTCTGCCATGCCTGCTTTGCCGGACATTTCGTGACGGGCACTACAGCAACCAGCGGACGCTATACTATTCAATTTCCTATTTCAATGCAGACAACAGGGGATCCGCGCCTGATTCGATGGACAGAAGGCTCAAGTTCGACATGCAAATCCAGATCGCGGGAATCTCAATCCAGCCTGATCGAAGACGCCCGGCACTTCCCAACCAGTCCCCAAGTCGGGGACCAACCTTCAAATCGGAATAAATAATACGTTGCTATTAGACGTTTGCAAGCTAAAAATTGGCGACTGTGGGCCGCCCCATCATGAGTAAGCCTGCAAAATCTCGCTCCGACCGACGCGGAATCGCACGGCCGTCGCGTTCGCGTATGGCGTTGCGGGTCGGCATGCCGACTGCGCCGAGCCGTCGAGACGAACTCGTCGGCTTGCTACGGCCGAACGTCTCTCGCACGCCCCGACGAATCGTTGACCATGGAAGCGATGAATGCTGTCCGACGAATACACCACAGTTCAGCGTCCCCGGCCGGACCTGGTGGCGATGCGCAACGGTGCGGTCGGCGGCCCCAACTGAGTGGACTCTGACGGCTTCTATAGTGATGGAGCTTCCGCCAATGCTCGAACCATGGTCGGCGCACCATAGTTGTCGACCGCCCCGTACGGCTGCCCGGGCCGCCTCCGGTTACGAATCGGATGCGCAATGCGATTTGCTTTTCGGATTTCGCGGCTGAGTTGTTACCCTTCCGCCCGATCGGTTGCTGGGCCGATCAGGTTTAACGCCGTTCGCAAGGTCGATCGGCCTACGGAGTTCAGGATGTACGAAGTGCCTCTGCATGCCCGCGTTCGGCGTGCGTTCACACTGATCGAACTGCTCGTCGTCATCGGCATCATCGCCCTGCTGCTGTCGATCCTCGTCCCCGTGCTCAGCACGGCCCGCACGGCGGCGGTCGACCTGAAGTGCATGTCGAACGTCCGCCAGATCACCACCGCCCTGGTGCTCTACGCCACGCAGTACAAGGGCGTGCTCCCGCCGCCACAGGAGACAACGGCCACCGACTCGCCGACATGGCACGCGCGGATCTGGAGTCAGACGATCGGCCGGCCGTTCCCCAACGACCAGTTCCGCGGAGACGGCACGTACTCGTATCTGACCAAGACCGTCTTCGAATGCCCGCAAGCGGAGTTCAGCAAGCTCGGCGGCTACTCACAAACCGACCACCGCAAGAATGGCTATGCGATAAACAACAGCCTGCCGGGTAATGCCCGCATTAGCCCAGTGTTACCTTTAGCAAACAACGTGTCATTTCGGATGAGGGAGTACAAATTCTTCTATCGAGTGCAACAGCCGTCGAGAACGATGCTGCTTGCTGAATCCTGTCTGTTCTTTGTCGACTACTATGATCGAGGGTCAGCTCCAAACTCAATGGAAGTGGCAGGGAATGGCAACGCTGGCGGCATGGTTGCGGCGCTAGGTCGCCACGGCAAGAAGCGCGATATGTGGGCGATGGGCTTCTGTGACGGTAGCGTCCGAATGCTGCAATTCAATGACGTGCCCGGTACGCCGCTCAAGTACTACCTGGCTGATCAGCGTTTGAAGCCCGACGAGCTACTCGTCAATGTGGAGGTCCCGCCCGCCACCAAGATGTTCTGGCTGGGTCGAGACAAGTAGTTTTTTGAACTGGGAGAAATCATGGAAGTCCGCTCCAAAGCCGTCGTGGCGGCGTGGATGTCGATTGGCGTGCTACAAGGTGCTGTCTCCGCCGGCGTTATCACCGCAAATCCTGCCGCAGAATTCACGGCGGCAATAGGCGTCGACCTGAACCAGACGCAGTCGTTCACCCGCATCTCTTTCGTCGACGAGAACGACCCGTCGCAGGTTTATCCCGAAGTTTACTGGTTCAAGTATCACGCCGATGGAAACAGTCGGGTTCGTTTCGATACTTACGGCTCCGATTTCGGATCAAGGGGGCCTAGCAACTCCAGTTCTGGCGGTCCCGTCCTCGGCACCTACAACAGTTCGCAGATCGCGGTCTACCGCGCGAACGGCGCGCCCGTTGCCATCAGCAAGGGGAACGTCGGGCTGGACGGCAATCCCGTCCCGCAGTTTCCGATGTACACCAGCAACCCCAACGCACGCTGGTACACCAGCCAGGGCCTGACGGAACTCACCTTCACGCCCAACCCCGGCACCAACCCGCACTGGGCCGCCAGCCCGACCGACCCGACGCCCTACACCGGCTGGTCCGCGCCCGGCAACGAAGGCAACGGGCAGAAGTACTACACGCCCTACTACCCGACGAATCTGAACGAGTACCAGGCGTGGAACACCGCACTCGACACGATCGTCCGTGACGGCAACGGCCAGCCCGTCATCAACCCCAACACCGGCCAGCCCTACGCGCAGGCGGGCTGGCGCTACTACGACCACGCGCGGCTCGGGCCGGCGTCGAGCTGGAATCGGTTCGACGTTCTCGCGGAAGGCGACTACTACATCGCCGTCTCGTCGACCCGCCTCACGTTCCAGGGCGACACCTACGCCGAGGACGTGCTGCGTTTCCCGCAGGTCGGCGCGCTCAGTGGGCCGCTCGGAACGTTCCAGTACTACGCCCCGACCGGCGGATTGAATAGCCCGTACTGGGGCACGATCACGCTGAACGTCACGCACATGCCGCTGGTCGATCCGGCGTGGGCGGTCAATGCGTCGGGCAACTGGACCGTCACCACCAACTGGAACGGCACCGCGCCCGGTGCGCCCAGTTCCGGCGGAACGTTCGGCCCGGCCATCACCAGCCCGCAAACGGTCACACTGAACGCCGACCGCTCGGTGGGCCGGCTCACGTTCAACAACGCCAATCGCTACACGATCGCCGGCACGAACGTGCTGTCGCTGGAAGACAGCTCGTACACCGCGACGATCGACGTGCAGGCCGGCTCGCACGTGATCTCCGCGCCGGTGCAGCCGGTGTCGTCCGTGCGGTTCAACATCGCCAGCGGCGCGAAGCTGTCGCTCAGCGAGTTCCGCTCGAGCACCAAGCTCATCACGAAGACCGGCGCAGGCACGCTGGAAGTCGACAAGCTACAGGCAGTATCGCTGGAAGTTCAGGCTGGGACGCTGAAGTTCACCGGCACGAACATCGCCGGCCGGACGGTGACGTATCGCATGGAAAGCGGCGCGTCGATCGACCTCGGTAAGGGCGGCATGGTGTTCGACTACAGCACCGTCGCACCGATGACGATGGCCGTGCCTTCGCCGACCATCACGGCGCAGATCATCGCGGGCCAGATCTTCACATCGAACGCGCCGCTGCGCGTCGGGTTCGCCGAAGCGTCCGCGCTGGGCCTCACCAGCTTCCTCGGCCAGACCGGCATCGACGACACCGCATTCCTCATCCGCGCCACCTACGGCGGCGACTCCAACCTCGACGGCACCGTCAACTTCTCCGACCTGCTGATCCTCGCGTCGAACTACTCCCTCAGCGGCAAGACCTGGATCCACGGCGACTCGAACTATGACGGCACCGTCAACTTCAACGACCTGCTGCTGCTCGCTGCGTCATACAACCAGACCGTCACGGGCAGCTTCGCGAGCGACTGGTGCTGGCCCTGTCGCTTGTACCGGAACCGACGTCGACCGTCGCGCTCGGCGCGATGAGTTCGCTGGCGCTGGCGCGACGCCGCCGATCGAACTGAAGTCGCAAGACCTGAAGAACCAGTCGAGAGCGCTGGCCGTCGGTCAGCGCTCTCGATCTCGCGCGTCGCGGTCTCTTCAATCCGCAATCCGCAATTCCCCTTCACGCTACCGCCGAGCGTCCGCCTCGGCCGACGAAGAAGTAGATCAGCGCGCCCAGCAGGTGCAGGAAGAAGATCACCAGCACCCAGATCAACTTCTCGGTCGACGGCATCGAACTGGTGAGCGCGTCGACGAGCATCCAGATCCAGAAGACCGTCGCGGCCAGGCCGATCACGATGAAGAGCAGCATCATCACGCCGCCGATTGCGAAGCCGGCCCCGCCGCCGGTGGATTGCTGGGCGAGGATCGAAACGGTTGCCAACGTTGCCGAGATCATGGTTCACGCTCCCGTGGTGAGAAGAAATGAAGTGACCGGAACGTAAACGGTCCGTGCGAGCGCGATCAGCGGGCGGCGGCCGGAACGCGGGGTCGGGGTTTTGCTCGATCGAATGTCCCCGGTCCGAGGTCGTCGTGACGACTCGAAACGGCCCAATCCGCGGCCCGGCCGTCGCTTGGCCGCGATGAAGCGCACGCCTCGTTTTTCGATTCCCGGGACATTTTGGGACATCCGGGCCACCCCGTTTGGCCGCGGCCTTGTCGTTGCGTTGAATAGTCTTCCGTGGCACGCTCGGCAGCGCGAGACGCCACCAGAATCTCACCATCATGCGCATCCGACCCGCGTGGCCGTCAAGAGGGGAAATCGGCCGCGCCGGTCGTCGTTCAACTCACTGTCGGATTCACCCCGGCTCGCGCGCCGGCGGCCACGGGTCGGGCTTCGGCAGCGGACTCGGCCATTGGTCGGGGTCGTTCAGGTGGAACGTCCACAACCACGGCGACTCGCCCAGGCCGAACGCTTCTTCCATCACGCGGACCACGTCGTGCGCGGCCTGGCGGGCGTCACTCGTTGGCTTCGTGAAGCGCGGGAAGACGCAGTTGCGTTCGCCTTCGAAATTCCCCTTGCGTCGGCCCGATTCCTCGAAGCCGATCTTCAGCAGCACGTCGGCCCGCTCGGCCTCGGCGGGCGTGAGTTCGACTTCCATCACCCGGCCGAGCTTGACCGACCGGAACCCGCGCTTCGACTTCAGCGGGATGTGAAACCGCACCATCGACTGCGAATCCGGCTCGATCACGATGCACTCTTCGAACTGCGGATTCTCCAGGAAGTACGCGATCTTCTTCTCCAGCTCGCGCAGTTGAGGATGCGGAAAGTCAGACAAACGAACACCTTTCGTGAGGGCCGACGCAACCGCCCGCGCGAGACGACGCGCTCGCGATCATCGCGGACCGGGTTGCGTTTCATCCTACCGGCCCGGCCGACGCCACGCACGGCATGTCGCCGCGTGAACCGCGCCGGCTCTCAGCGCGATTCCTCACGCGCGGTCCAGCAGATCGCGGATCGGGCGGAAGGTGCAGAGGAGGAGCAAGGCAGGGAACGCTGTCCCAGACAGAGTCGCCAAACTAGCCCACACGACCGAGATTGCGGAATCGATGCCCCGCATCGAATCAACGTAAGTCAACGCAGTGATTCCCAGTACTCCGGCGGCCCCAATCCGCACAAAGAATGTCCACCAGCGCTGGCAGCATAGCAGGCCGCCTGCACCGGCAAGGATACAGGCCGTGCCCAAGGTGTTGACACCGAGTCTTGCCCATGCGCCGCTGTTCCAACCCGTCGACCGTCCAAACATGCTTGGATGAATCTCGAGCGAGCTTGCAATTCGAAGAAGATCGAGGCTGAGTTGTGCCCCCGCGTAGACCAAGGCAACGCACGCCATGCAGACACACAACCGCCGGATGGCCCGCTGTTCACGCGTCGCAGTCGTCGCATACGACAACCCGGCGGGTTCGCCTCGCTCACCCTGCGGCGACACACGATCTGCGGGCGTCGGGTGGTCGGTCTTCTGCATGGACCGCGATCGTACGCGCGAAGCAGGTGCACGCGATAGGCGTCGAGGCATCCGCCGCCGTCCGAAAGAGGTGGGACTCAGTGCAGGACGTCCGTAGCCGCCTTCAACGACGCTCAGCAGCCGGTCGGGGCGTCGGGGATGGGGCCGGTGGGTTCGGGCGGGAGTTCACCCCGCTCCGCGCGTTCCTGGGCGGCCCGCTCGGCCCAGTATCGCTCGCCTGCTGCCTTTGCTAGCGCCCGCTTGCGCGCCTGAATGCGTGCGTAATAGCCGGGGTGCGCCGCCACGAAGCGCCGTTGACGCTCCGCACTCGTCATGGGGCCTGGGAAGTGGAGCATAGCCTCATTCATCGGCCCGCCCGCCGGCCCGACTGAACTCCGCCCGCCCCGCCGGCCCTGCCGGCCGCCCTCGCCGATAAAACCGCCGCCACCGGCGGCGAGAACCGCGCCTCGGCACATCGCCCCGACGGTCGGGACGCAGAACTTATAACGAAACGGTAAAAGTCATAACGCGGAGTTTCTTTTTATAACGAAACGGCAGGAGTCATAACGAAACGAACCGTGTCATAACGGAACGAATCGAGTCATAACGAAACGACACGATTTATAACGCGAACTTTCGTGTCATAACGGAAAGGAAGGAGTCATAACGAAACGAGCGCCGTCATAACGGAACGTGCGCAGTCATAACGAAAACGCAGAAGTCATAACGGGAAGAATCGCCCCAGGGCGGGGCCGACGTTCGATGACGGCTGCCGACTGCCACGGCATCGCTACGCCGTTGCCGTGGAACGGATTCACCGAACCGATCGCGTTCCGTTGTTCGATCGCGTTCCACGGCTAGCGAGTACGCAAGCCGTGGCGCCGGGCTGCGGCCTGCCCATCTCTCCCGTAGGGTGCCTGCAACGCACCGCCCGCCCGGCGAATTCAAAGGTGCGTGCCACGCACCCTGCCGGCTCAGCACGATGGCGGTGATTGCAGGACTGGCAATCGAGCGTCACCGAGAAGGTCTTTCTCCCCGCCAGGCCGCAAGAGCGCATCAAGGCGATCGCGCAATCGGCGTTCGTCGAACTCTCTAACCAGCCTGTTTGCCGTCCGAAGATCGATAGACGACCCGAGAATGCCCGCGCACCACACGTAAATCGATATGATCTCCGGATCGGATTTGAGCCGTTGCGCAGTGTCTCGAACCAGATGGAGTAATGACCCATCTCGCGATCGACCGACCGCCCAAATGAATGACTTCGGATAGTGCTGTGCGACGTAGTCAAGTTCGCATTGATTCGTCGCGATTACACTCTCGATTGCCCTCGCACGCCAATAGTCGTCGTCGAGGCGAGCGATCAAGACGCGGAGTTCGCGGCTGCCCAGTTTTAGGCGGTTACGGGCTATGAGTTGGAGGAGTTTCTTGTCCGCAGTTGTGCGGTACCGGCGCAACAGGCGGCGGGCGCACTGCGAATCAATGGGAAGTTCACGCAGAAGTCGATATGCGATCTTTCGGCGGTTCTGGCGATTGCTGTCGAGGCACGCATCAGCGATTTCGTACATACAGTCTCGCGAAGCAAGCAGGCAGAGCCTGTACACGGCATTCTCGCACGCCGTCTTGTGCACTGATCTTGCATCCTGTGCGACGTAGAGAAGTCCTTTTAGTTGGTCGCCCAGAAGCTGTTTGTCGGCCTCCGATAATGCCGCCTCCCACAGAACACGAATGTACTCGCTGCGTAGCCGCGAGAATGGCAATCTCAGCAGGTGCGAGATGATTGTCGACGGCCGAAGGCATCGGACTCGGGCTAAATGCAATGCACGTTTAGCCTCAGCTATGCTCGCCACTTGATCCCATAGTTGCATCGCCAATGCGTTGGCTACCATAGCTACTCCCGTCTGGAATCTGTTAGGGTTAATGTACCAAAAGACGGGCGGCGCACGCCGCCCGCTTCTTGGGTTCCGTTGAAATGTTCTACGAACACCCCATGCTGCTCCCGCAGTTCAAGCACTTGTAGCACGTCCCGCTGCGCACCGTGATGCTGCCGCAGGTGCCGCAGGCGGGGGCGTCGGACTGCAACTGTGTGGCGGCCTGGCTGAGGGCGTCGGCCTTGGCCTTCTTGATCGGGACGCCAGTGCCCTTCTTGTTCGACAGCGGCTCGAAGGTGAAGTCGGTCGGGTCGCGATCGACGGTGTCCATTCTTGTTCCGTGACCGTTCGACTTCTTGGCGTGGTTGATTCGGTCGGGTTTCAGTGCCGATGAATCGGCACTGCCAGACTCACCGAGGACTTCTTCATCCACGCTGTCGTCGACGTCCTGCACTTCGACGGGCGGCAGGTCGCGTTGCGGGGCGTTGTTGGCGCGGTAGCCGTCGACGAACTCCATGGCCAGCCAGCGGAAGATGTAATCGACCGGGCTCTTGGCGAACGGGATCTCCTGGTTGCGGGTCATGCCGCTGGGTTCGAAGCGGACGTGTTCGAACTTGCGGACGAGCGACTCGACCGGCACGCCGTACTGGAGGGCGACGCTGACGAGCGTGGCGACGGTGTCCATCAGGCCGCCGATGGTGGAGCCTTCCTTCGACATGGTGATGAAGACTTCGCCCGGCGTGCCGTCCTCGTAGAGGCCGGCGGTGATGTAGCCCTCGTGGCCACTGATGTCGAACTTGTGGGTGATGGCGTTGCGGGTGTCGGGCAGCCGACGACGCAGCGGACGTTCGACGATGCGTTCGACGATCCGCTCGATCACGCGGGTGTGATCGGGGGCGGCTTCGACGTTCGTGAGCGCGTCGGGATTTTCGATTTCCGATTTCCGATTTGCGATTTCAGAAACGCTGTTCGCAAGGTCGGTCGCGAGTGCGTCCTTGGCGCTTTCGATGTTCTCTTCGGATTCCTCGTCGTCGATGTCGCTGTCCGACTTCACGTTCAGCGGCTGGCTGAGCTTGGAGCCGTCGCGGTAGAGGGCGTTGGCTTTCAGGCCCAGCTTCCAGCTGAGTTCGTAGGCGGACTTGATGTCGTCGATCGTGGCCTCGTTGGGGAGGTTGATCGTCTTGGAGATCGCGCCCGAGATGAACGGCTGGGCCGCGGCCATCATGCGGATGTGGCCTTCGGGGGCGATGTAGCGGACGCCGGTCTTGCCGCACTTGTTGGCGCAGTCGAAGACGGGGAGGTGCTCGTCCTTGAGGAACGGCGCCCCTTCGATGGTGCCGCGGCCGCAGATGACGGCGCTGGCTTCGTCGATCTGCTTCTTCTTGAAGCCGAGCTTCTTCAGCAGGTTGAAGTTCGGGCTTTGCCAGACGCCTTCGGCGATGCCGAGGCGATCCATGCATTCCTTGCCGAGCGACCAGCCGCTGAAGGCGAAGCCCAGCTCGAACATGCCGGGCAGGCCTTTCTCGATCTTGGCGAGGTCGTCCTGCGTGAAGCCCTTGGCCAGGAGCGTGTCGGTGTTGATGTGCGGGGCGCCGCTGAGCGTGAGCGTGCCGAGCACGTGCTTGAGGATCGCGTTGATCTGTTCGGGGGCGTAGCCGAGGTTGCGCAGCGCGGGCTCGACCGACTGGTTGACGATCTTGAAGTACCCGCCGCCGGCGAGCTTCTTGAACTTGACGAGGGCGAAGTCGGGCTCGACGCCGGTGGTGTCGCAGTCCATGAGCAGGCCGATCGTGCCGGTGGGCGCGATGACGGTGGTCTGGGCGTTGCGGTAGCCGTGCTGAGCGCCGAGTTCGAGGGCGCGGTCCCACGTCTGGCGGGCGGTGTTGAGCAGCGCGTTGTTCACGAGCGCATCCGACGCGGTGAACTGCGTGTTGTCGATGCCGATCGGCTTGATGTCGAGCGCTTCGTACTCGAAGCCCGGCGCGTTGTACGCGGCCCGGCGGTGGTTGCGGATGACGCGGAGCATGTGCTCCTTGTTCTCCGGGTAGCCGGGGAACGCGCCGAGTTGGGCGGCCATCTCGGCCGACGTGGCGTAGCTTTCGCCGGTGAGGATGGCGGTGACGGCGCCGCAGAACGCGCGGCCGCGATCGCTGTCGTACGGAATGCCCGCCTGCATGAGCAGTGCGCCGAGGTTCGCGTAGCCCAGGCCGAGCGTGCGGAACTTGTAGCTGAGGAGCGCGATCGCCTCGCTGGGGAAGCTGGCCATCAGCACGGAGATTTCGAGGACGATGGTCCAGAGGCGGATGCCGTGGCGGAAGCCGTCGACGTCGAACGACTTCTTGTCGGCGTCGAAGAACCGCATGACGTTCAGCGACGCAAGGTTGCAGGCCGTGTCGTCGAGAAACATGTACTCCGAGCAGTTATGCACGGTGATGCCGTTGGCAACGAAGCTGCTGGTGACCGGCTCGGTGAGGTCGTACACCGGCTGAAGGCCGATGCCGGTGAGGCTGGAGAAGCGGTCCCACAAATCAGTGGAGAGTTGGGAGTGGAGAGTGGAGAGTTGCAGACGCGGGCTTTCGCTCTCCACTCTCCACTGACCACTCTCCACTGATCCAACGATGTGTTTCATGAAGAGGCGGAGGCTCGGGGCGGCGATGCGCAGGCCGTGGCGCGGAGCTGCAACAGTCGTCGTGAGTTCCCCGAGGGCTCCGCCGGTGAGGGCAGCGGAGCCGCCCTCATTCCGAGCGGCTCCGCCACTCGGGACGATCACAGACTTGATGCCGAAGCCTTGCAGCAGGAGCTGCGTGTCTTCGATCAGTTGCATGGACTGGTTGCGCAGGACGATCTCGCCGTCTTCCACGCGGGCGTCGGCCATGAACAGGCCGCGGAGCAGGTGCTTCTGCGCGGGCAGGCCGGCGGTGAAGGCGTCGTCGCTGAAGCGCTTGCCGGCCGCCCGATCCAGACGCAGGAACGCGCCCAGCCGGCTCAGCAGGCGGCGGTTGGTGAAGGTCTTGGTGAGCGTGGTCTCGTCGTTGTCGACGTTGTCCAGGCCCCACGTGTCGTTCACGTACTCGGCGAACGCGTCCTGCTGCGCTTCATCGGCCACGCAGGTGTCGACGCGCAGCTTGGTCAGCGAGCCGTTGGCGTCCGACACCAGCAGGCCGGCCAGCTGGAACACCTTCTCGTCGTTCGGCTCGCCCACTTCTTCGATGCAGGCGGGCACGTGCATCAGACGGAGTTCGTCGGTCGGGAGCAGGTCCTTGGCCATGACCCAGCCGCGCTTGGTCCAGCACTTGTGGTCGGCGGTCAGCTTGAGCTTGTAGCCGGACTCGGTGCGAAGTTCGTAGACCTCGCGGGTGCCGGTCGGGAACGCGCCGTCGACGACGTGAATCTGCTTGCCATCCACGTTGGTGATGACGCGGGCCGGCAGGTGGATCATCGAGTCGATCCGGCGCCACACGCCGCCCGGCGTGAGGACGCGGGTGTCGCCGGTCACGCACGGGTTGCTGGCGTTGATGCGGCCGCTCGCGGGGCAGGTGTGCCACTGGTTGATCGTGCTGTCGTACTGCACGCCCGGGTCGGCGCAGCGCCAAGCCGCGAACGCGATCTCATCCCACAGCTTGCGGGCCTTGATGGTCTTGGCGGTCTTCTTGTTGGTGCGGTAAACGAGGTTCCAGTCGCCGTCCTTCTCCAGGGCTTCGAAGAAGCTGTTGGGGATGCGGACGGAGTTGTTGGAGTTCTGGCCGCTGACGGTGAGGTAGCTTTCGCCGTTGAAGTCGTAGTCGAGCTTGAGGCCGATCTTGGCGGCGAGGTCCTTCTGATCCTGCGGCAGCACCTTTAGACCTTCCACGAGGGCGGCGACTTTGAGTTCTTCGCGGACCTTCCAGTTCACGAAATCTTCGATGTCGGGGTGATCGAGGTCGAGGCAGACCATCTTGGCGGCGCGGCGCGTGGTGCCGCCCGACTTGATCGCGCCGGCGGCGCGGTCGCCGATCTTCAGGAAGCTCATCAGGCCCGAGCTGCGGCCGCCACCGGCGAGGCGTTCGCCGTCGCCGCGGACGTTGCTGTAGTTGCTGCCCGTGCCGCTGCCGTACTTGAACAGGCGCGCCTCACGGACCCACAGGTCCATGATGCCGCCCTTGTTCACCAGGTCGTCGGCCACGCTCTGGATGAAGCAGGCGTGCGGCTGCGGGTGGAAGTAGGCGTTCTCGGATTCCTTCAGCTCGCCCGTCTTGGCGTCGCAGTAGTAGTGACCCTGCACGGGCCCGCGATGTTGTAGGCCCAGTTCAGGCCGGTGTTGAACCACTGGGGTGAGTTCGGGGCGCACGCCTGATCGAGCATCATGTAGGCGATTTCGTCGTAGAACGCCTGCGCGTCGGCGGCGGTGTCGAAGTAGCCGTGCGTCTCGCCCCACATCCGCCAGCAACCGGCCAGACGGTGGATGACCTGCCGCGCCGACTTCTCCGAGCCGAGCGTGCCATCCGGCTGCGGCACGCCCGCCTTGCGGAAGTACTTGCTCACCATGATGTCCGTCGCGAGCTGGCTCCAGTTGGCCGGGATCTCGGCGTCGGTCATTTCGAAGACGACCGAGCCGTCGGGATTGCTGATCCGGCTGGTGCGCTTGCTCCACTCGAATTGGCTGTAGACGTCCTTGCCTTCGGCGGTGAATCGACGGGTGATCTTCATGATGCTGCTCCTTGCACTTCTATTCTTCGCACGCCCAGGGAATCCCGAGAGTCAGTGGGCGGATGATTTGTTGAATGAGAAACAACGGACGACTGCGCCTTCGACGGACAACTCGCCGCCCTGCGGGCGGCCGCTAAACGTGGGTTATGGACTTGGACCGATGTGAGTCCGCTGGTAGACGTTCGTCGCCGGTTGGACGATTTGGATCGTGTACTGCGCGCCGGGCTGATCGTTCAGTTTCTGTGCGACCTTCTGCCCTGCGACGCTGATGCCTTGGGCGGTAACACTGACGAAATCGCCCGCCTTGCCGGTGAGCGTCGCGACGACCCGGCCGTCCGGGCCGACGACGTTGAACTGCGAGCCGAACGTGAGCTGATACACCAGCGGCAACGGCCCGCGGACGACGTCGATCGTGGTGGCGGCCGGGATGGAGATCGGCTGTTCGATGGTCTGCTGCGTGGTGGGCGGTGTCTCAACGACGATCGGCTGCGAGGTCGCGACTGGGTGCGTCGGAAAGTCGGCGCTGGGGACGTCGTTCGACGGCGCACTCTTGCCCGCGCAACCGATCAAGCCCGCCGAGCTTGCCAGGAGAAGGGATGTGAATCGGGTCGGCCGCATGATCTACTCGCAATCGAGTGCGTGAAACTCCGACGACGCGAACTCCGAGTTCGCGTCGAACCAGGTCGGCCGAGATCGATCAGCCGTGACTTCCCTGACATCCCTCTCGCGTCGCAAAGTGCGACGCCCGGGCGGGCCATACCTCCGAGGCCTGCCGGTTCATCCTCAGACGTGATTCATTCCCTCGTGGTCGGTTCTGGCTTGTTGGGGTCGCCCGGCGTCAGGACAAATCGGTACCGGTGGGTCGGATCGAGCCCTTCCAGCATCGGCTTGACATCCGTGCGCTCGGGATTCTCGAGCAGGTACACCTTCCCGTCCGCCAGCTTGAGGAACAACGTGTGCCCCTCGTCCTGCGGCGCCAAGACAAGCGTGTAGACGATGCTGTTGCTGGTCGCGTCAAGGATCTGCAAACGACCCGTGCCGGGGTAGACGCAGCCCAGCGGCTGCGGACCGTCGGCGATGAGCTCCGAGCCCTTGGGCAGCGCCCAGCCCCCGCCGGCGACCTTATCCGTCGAGCATCCCCCGATCAGCAGGGACGCTGTCAGCATCATCGCGCCGGCCAGTGAAATTCGTTTCGTGCGGTTCATCTGCGTACTTCCCTGGAACATCTTCCTCGACGCGCCCAACGCTCAGTCGACCCGCGGCAACACCAGGCCCGGCTGGTCCTGGTACTTGCCGCCCTTGTCGGCGTAGCTGATCGCACAGACGCGCTCGGCCTGAAGGAACAGCATTTGGGCGATGCCCTCGTTCGCGTAAATCTTGGCCGGCAGTGGCGTGGTATTGCTGATCTCGATCGTGACTTTGCCGCGCCATTCCGGCTCAAGCGGCGTGACGTTCACGATGATGCCGCACCGGGCGTACGTGCTCTTGCCCACGCAGATGGCCAGGCAGTCGCGCGGGACGGAGATTTCCTCGACCGTCTCGCACAGCGCGAAGCTGTTGGGCGGAATGACGACGTGGTCTTTGCCTGTATCTTTGGTGTCGACCGTGACGAAGAGGTCATCGGTGAACTTCTTCGGGTCGACGATCGCCTGCCCGCCGGTGCGGGAGACGTTCGTGAAGATCTTGAAGAGTGTGCCGACGCGGACGTCGTAGCCGTAAGAGCTGACGCCGTAGCTGATCCGGCCCGGCCGCTTGATGTTGTCCTCGAACGGCTCAATGCCGACGAGTTCCCTGATTTGCGTGTCGCAAAGAATGCCCATGTGACGTCCTTGCCGTGCGTTACGAACAAAACTGGAGTACACCGACCAGAGGCCTCGCGGCCGGACACGAACCGGAACCCACTAACCATCGGCCAGACGGGTCGAATATATACAACCTGTAGTGGGATTCAATCCGAACTTCTCCTAGCCCTTGTGGTTTACCACCCTCAGGCCGAAGGTAAATCCCCGACCGGACACGGGATAGACTACGACATCGAATGTAAGCGTCCGATGAGTTTCGTTTTTGCCGACGAGTTATCCACCGCGAGTTGTCCACAATGGGTGGTGGTAGTTTTTGCGATTGGTCCGAAAAGCCTACCCATGGCTATGGGTGGGCGTTCTCCATGCGACGGGATGGAAGACGCTCGACCCAACGACCGATAGGATGAACGAGCCTTGATGCGACGGGCGGTGTTCGACATCTTCCTTCCGGTGACCAGTGCCCTGCTGATCCATGCCGGGCTGGTGGGCGCGCTGATCTGGTCAAGCAACTACTCCCCGGCCCCCGCCTCGGGACTGGTTGTCGTGCCGGTGGCGTTGCGTGACGTGACCGAGATCAAGCCCGAGTTGAAGGAGTTCGATGTCGGCAAGGAAGAAGGCACGGGCGAGGCTCTGACCGACGCCCCACTGAACAAGGTGAACTACGCGACCGTGGCCGACGCCGAGCAGGCGTTGACGCGGGTCGAACCGAAGTCGCCGCGCTCACAGCAGACGGACGCGGGCACCCACGCCCCGCCGTTGCCGAAAGTGACGACGCCCGGTCCCCTGCGTCCGCCGCCCACCCGGCCGGACGCCATCCCGCTCGCCCGTGCGCCGATCCCACCGGCCGACGTTGCGGTGATCGATGGCGCGACCGACCCGACACCCCAGCCGACGTCGCCGCAGGAGCCGAGTGACACCGCCTCCGCCAAGCCGAGCAAGCCCGGCAACGAGCCGTCCGAGCCGATCGCCGCCACCAGCGACGAGTCGCTCGACCCAGCCATGTTCGCCAACAACGACTCCGACGCCTTCTCCACCAAAGAGGCGTTGCTGATGACTTACGGCGGTTCAGTGATCCAGCCGGGCCGAACCATCGACAAGATGCGCCGGCCGCGGTTCGACTTGGCCTTCGAAACCGACTTCATCCGCCTTGGCGGACGCGTGCAGATCGTCTACCGCATCGAGATCGACACCGACGGCCGGCCAAAAGACGTGACGGTCATCCAGTCGTCCGGCTCACGCACGATCGACGAAGCCGTCCGGCGCGTCCTCCTCGAAACCACCTACGGCGGCAAACGCCCCGACACGTTCAAGTTCAGCTTCGGGATCATCGGACGATAGCTCGTCATGGCTTGGGCAGCAGCCCGTCGTCTTCCTCTTCCGAGAAGAATCGCAGGTGCGTGTCGATCGTGTCGGGCGTGACGACGACGTCGTCGTTCGATTCGTCGCCGCCCTCGCCGGGGTGGACGCCGTGCTCGTCGAAGTATTGGTTGTGGTGGTAGATGTTGGGGTCCTGCTGCTCGCGGATGGCCTTGCTGGTGACGAATTCGCCGTGCTGGTCGGTCCAGAGCAGGCACATGCCCTTGCCGCGCCAATTGCCGCTGAAACTGCGGCCGGCCGCGTAGTCGGCGCGGTCGCCCAGGTAGACGCGCGCCTTCGTGCGGTTCCCGCCATGCCACGGGTCGTGGTCGTAAGCGAATGAGCAATGGAACTTCACCCGGCCGACGTTGTTCGAGTCGATCGTGTCGGGAACGCTTAGCGTGATCGGCGCGCCGTCGAGCGTCGCCAACACGGGCCATCCGCCAGGAGTGGCCTGCGTGGCAGGTGTGTCTTCGGTGGCTGGGTTGATGAAGAGTTTGACCGGCAACTTGTGCTTGTACGCGAGGAGCGCGAGCCCACCGAACGCACGACCATCCGATTCGGCTTCGTCAAGATCGGTCGGCATCTTGCCTTTGCTTTCAGTTTGATAGACCGACGTCGCCAACCCGATCTGACGCAGATTCGACAGCGTCGTCGTCCGCATGCTGGCGATGCGCGCCTGCGTGAGGGTCGGAACGAGAATCGCAATCAGCACCGCGATGATGCCAATGACGACGAGCAATTCGATGAGCGTGAAGGCCGGACGTGTTCGCATGATCCGATCATACGCAACACCAATGCAGATGCAATACAATTGCATTTATGACGTCGGGCGGTTTCAAACCGTCTGAAACGACTCGCGGCCGGAGCGGGGCGGTTCTATTGTGTGAACGTGATGAGTGAACTGCCGCGCGTATCCGATCCCGCCTTGCTGCCGATTCGTGAAAAAGTGCTGGCCGGCGAATGGCTCAGCGAAGCCGACGGCCAGACGCTGTATGCCAGCCGCGACATCCACGGCATCGGCAGGCTCGCGCATCACGTGCGGACGAAACTGCACGGCGACGTCGCGTACTTCAATCGCAATCGCCACATCAACTACACGAACGTCTGCGCGCTCTCGTGCAAGTTCTGTAGCTTCTATCGCAAGCGCGGCGAAGCCGGCGCGTACGAGATGCCGGCCGAGCAGGTGATCGCTGCCGCGAAGAAGGCGGAAGAGTCCGGCGCGACCGAAGTGCACATCGTGGGCGGCCTGCACCCGTGGCTGAAGTTCGACTACTACCTCGACGTCCTGCGCGGCATTCGGCGCGAGTGCCCGTCGCTGCACATCAAGGCGTTCACGGCCATCGAGATCGTCCACTTCAGCCGTATCGCGCGAATGAGCTTCGAACAGACGCTGACCGCGCTCCGCGACGCCGGCCTCGGCAGCCTGCCCGGCGGCGGCGCGGAGATCTTCGACGACCGCGTTCACGACGAAGCCTTCAAAGGCAAAGTGCGGGCCGATACGTGGTTCGAGGTGCATCGAACGGCGCACCGCCTGGGCATCTACACGAATGCGACCATGCTCTACGGCCACATCGAAGGCACGGCCGAGCGCGTGCGGCACATGATCCGTCTGCGCGAAGCGCAGCGCGATGCGTTGAACCCGAATGTCGATTGTCGACTGTCGATTGTCGAAACACGACATTCAACAATCGACAGTCGACCATCCACGGCTCACTTCAACTGCCTCATCCCCCTCAGCTTCATCCCCGACCACAGCGAGTTGGGGAACCTCCCGGGGCCTACAGGCCTGACCGATCTGAAGACGCTTGCCATCAGCCGGCTGATGATCCCGAACATCGCGCACATCAAGGCGTTCTGGATCATGCAGACGGTTCACTTGGCGCAGGTCGCGCTCAGCTTCGGCTGCGATGACCTCGACGGCACCGTGGTCTGGTACGACATCACTAAGCGTGAAGGCGGCGCTGGGAGCAACCACCAGGAACTACACGTGGGCACGATCCGCCGGCTGGTGCGCGAGGCCGGGTTCATGCCGGTGGAACGCGACACGCTCTACAACCCGGTTGTCCGAGACCCAGCCACCGATCGCGTCATCGACCGCGATCTCGCGGCGGTGTGAACGGGGTTCCTGTTGGTCCATTCGTATCGGTTCGGTGGTCGGTCGTCGCCGCCGGGGTTGCGCTCGCTGCACGTTTTTGCCTCGACGAGCCGATCTCTTCGCATTAGCTTGCTCACGACACGTCAAACCCGTCGGAGGTGCTATGCGTTGGATCGTGCTGGCGTTCCTGTCCTGTCTGATCGCACTCAGTTCATCAACTCGCGCGGACCTTCCCGCGGGCCTTACGTTCGATGACGGTTTCACCTGGATTCAGTGCCATCAGTTCGACAGTGTCGAGGACAACAAGTCGATCGGCCGATGGGTACCGGAAGTCAACCTGCGCATCCTCGGCAGCAACATCCCCGCGCGCAGCGGCTTCAAGATGATCGTGAAGAAGGACGGCAAGGCGGTGGTGGAGTACGTGCACGACGGCTATCCCGTCAGCCTCGCCCGTCAGGCGCCGGTTGGCATGTGCATCGTCGGCTGGTGGAATGCCACGCCGAAGCTCGATGTCGACGGCCTGCTCGATTTTGAGATCTACTACATCGACGGCCAGACCGACCAGGAACACCTCGCCAAGACACTGAAGGTCGACATCCGCAAGGTCGAAGTGAACCGTGGCGGCGTCGGCTCGCGCGAGCCGGGACCTTCGCAGTTCTACGTCAACCGGCACGGCGAAGTGCTGTCGACCATTCTCTACTTCCGCCAGCCTGAGTTTCCGAGCTACACCGGCATCGAGGGACTCGACTACTACTCCGACCGCGTCGTCGAATTGCTCCTGAACTACTCGGAAAACGAAGACTTCGCCGGACCGGCACAGGGCAGACTCAAGATCGAAGTCGACGGCAAGCCGCTCGACATGACCGTACCGAACAACACGGTCATCCAGGACGACATGGGTTTCGGCGAGCAGGCCGGCAAGTTCAACGTCGAACATTCCGACCGCAACGCGAAGAAGCACTTCGAGGGCGGACCGCCCTACAAGGAACGCGTCGGCTTCTCGCGGCGGGTGATGATCCTGCCGCTGCACTGGGGACCGAAGGGCAACCGCCCGCCGTCGCGCGTCTTCGCGAGCGACTATCCGGGCGAGTGGAAGGTGACGTACCTGATCGACCGCAAGCCCGTCCGCATCTGGCGCTTCACTGTCGGCAAGGACGGCCTGCCCGTACAGCACGCCGAACAAGCGGCCGGCCTGACGCTGATGAAGAACGCCGTGCTGATCGAAACCGAAATCCCAGGCGAAGGCGGCGCGTTCGACGGCCGACTGACGAACGAGTTCGTCAAGCAAGGCGCCTTCTTCGGCCGGCCGTGGTCGACGGACGCGATGAAGGCGCTCGCCGACAAAGTGCCGGCCAAGGGCACGCCGTTCCCAGTGCCGTCGGTCCTGGAACAGTGAATCGGCTGAACCACGAAGGCACCAAGGAATTCATAAAGAGAAAAACCGCGAACCGCATGGCGCTTCCCGAATGGCCCGTCGGCATTCGTGTCGATTCGTGAGATTTGTGACGACTCTCTTTCTCTGTCCTTTTGGCGTTTGGGTGCCTTCGTGGCTCTGCCCGCCCCCCTCCTTGCCGACCGCACGCCCCGCGTCGTACAACCGTCGCCATGAGCGAATCCGTCGGCATTACACTTCTTGGCAGCGGCATCGTGGGCTCGGGCGTGTTAAAGATCCTGGCCACGCAGGCCGAGTTGCTGGCCGCGCGGACGGGCGTGCGGTTCGACGTTCGTCATGTCGTCGTGCGCGACCCGTCGAAGCCGCGCGACCTGCCCGCCAGCGTGAAGTTGTCTACGGACGCCGAGAAGGCCATCGACGACCCGGCCGTGAAGATCGTCGTCGAACTGATGGGCGGCACCGGCCGGGCAAGCCAGCTCGTCGAGCGAGCAATCAAGCTGGGCAAGCCTGTCGTGACCGCGAACAAGAGCCTGCTGGCCGCACGCGGACCGGAGTTGTTCGCGTTGCGCGCAAGCACAACACATCGATCGCCTTTGAGGCCAGCTGCGGCGGCGGCATTCCGATCATCGACGCCTTGCATCGCGGGCTGGCGGCCAATCGCATCGATGCGCTGGTCGGCATCGTCAACGGCACCTGCAACTACATCCTCACCAAGATGACGCGCGAGGGCAGCACGTATGCCGACGCGCTCAAGGGCGCGCAGGACGTCGGCTTCGCCGAGGCCGACCCGACGCTCGACGTGTCCGGCCGAGATGCGGCACAGAAGCTGGTCATCCTCGCCGGACTGGCGTTCGGGAAGCGCGTGAAAGAGTCCGACCTGCAAATCGAAGGCATCGACACGGTCGATGCACGCGACATCGCGTACGCCGGCGCACTCGGCTACGTGATCAAGCTGCTCGCGATCGCCGAAAGGCAGTCGAGTGACGCGTTGAGCCTGCGTGTACATCCGACGCTCGTGCACAAGCACGACGTACTCGCCGACGTGAGCGGCGGCTTCAACGCCATCAGCGTCTACGGCGACGCGCTCGGCCACGCCCTGTTCTACGGCCGCGGTGCCGGCCAGATGCCGACCGCCAGCGCCGTTGTTGCCGACCTGCTCAGTGTTGCGAGCGGCATCGCCCGTCGCACGTTCGACGCATTCCGCTTCGCCCCCGACCTCACCGATCCGGTGAAGACGCTGCCGATCGAGCAGAGCAGCAGCCGGTATTACCTGCGTCTCACCGCCAAAGACATGCCCGGTGTGATGGCCGCGATCGCCGACGCCTTGGGCAAAAATGGCATCAGCATCGCGAGTATTACCCAGCAGGAAACGGCTGAAGGGAGGAGCGGCGTCGTGCCGATCGTCGCGACCACGCACCGTGCGATCGAAGGATCGGTGCGCAAAGCACTGAAGCTGATCGATGCCTTGCCGACGACCGCCAAACCGAGCGTCTGCCTGCGCATCCACGAACCGCCCGCGTCGGCGTAAGCTCACTCCATGGCCAAGCCGCGCGCGAGCACTCCACTGACGTTCGACTGGGCAATGCCCGTCGTCGTGCTCCTTGCGCTGCTGGCGATGTGCCCGACGCTCGCCAACGGCTTCACGAGTTGGGACGACTATACGACCATCGCGCGCAATCCCTACCTCGCGCCGCCCGGCCTGAACACGCTGAAGTTCTATTTCACCACGCCGTTCATGAGCCTGTACGTGCCGTTCACGTACGTGGTGTGGGGTGCGGTCGCGCTGGCCGCGCAGCGCGACATGCCCGGCCTTGACGGCGCGATCGTCTACGCGTTTCCGTTCAAGTTCGTCAACCTCGCGCTGCACGCCGCAGCCTCCCTACTGGCGTATTTGCTCATTCGCCGGCTGGACCGTTCACGCACGCATAGCCCGTCGTGGCCGGCAATGATCGGTGCGGGGCTGTTCGCGTGCCACCCGGTGCAGGTGGAGGCCGTCGCGTGGACGTCCGGGCTGAAGGACGTGCTGTATGCGTGCCTGTCGATCGGCTCGATCATCGGACTGGACCGAGCGCTGGCTGTGTGGGACGTCGTGAAACGCCGCGCGGCATGGCTGTCGGTCGGTTCGACGTTGTTCGTCTTCGCCCTGCTCACCAAGCCGACGGCCGTGGTCGTGCCGGGGATGGCGTGGCTGATTTGCGTCGCATGGTCGCACCGAAGCGTCCTGCAAACGTCGATCGTTTGCGGGGCGTGGACGCTCGGTTCGGTCGCCTGCGCCTTCTGGACGTCGAAGGTGCAGATCGGTTCAGCGGCCGTGCAGGTCGCGCCGCTGCTTCGGCCGCTGGTGGCGCTGGACTCGCTGGCCTTCTACCTCGGCAAACTGGTGTGGCCGACAAACCTCGCTAACGATTACGGCCGATCGCCGCGCTGGCTGATCGCGTCGGGCCAGCATCACTGGACGTGGGTCGCGCCGGCCGCCGTCGCGGCGATGCTCCTCGGTACCGTCGCGTGGCGTCGACGTGAGTCGATCCCGTTGCTGGTCGCGGTCTCGATTGCGCTCGCCCCGCTGCTGCCGGTGCTCGGCTTCGTGCCGTTCGACTTCCAGGCGTACTCGTCCGTTGCCGACCACTACTTGTACCTGCCGATGCTGGGTGTTGCGGGGGCAGTCGCGTGGTTGCTGATGTGCGTTCGCCTCGGGCCAGTGATGAAGGCTATCGCACTTGTCATCCTGCTCGGCCTGTCGGCGCTTTCGATGCGTCAGACGACCGTTTGGCGCGACACGCAGACGCTCTTCATGCATACGCTGGCAGTGAATCCCCGCAGTGACGGCAGCTACAATAGTCTGGCCTCGAGCGCGATTGATCGCGGTGATTTCGGAGAGGCCGAACAACTCGCACGGAAGGCGGTGGAATTGCAGCCGACGAGCGTCAACGCGCTGCTGACGCTGTCGCTGGCCCAGCTGTACCAAGGGAAGAACGACGATGCCCTCGCGACCGCCCAGCGCGCGGTGGCAGCCGATGAGCGCCACGCCGGCGCGCATGCGCACCTGGCTGGCCTGCTCGGTCAGCGGGGCGACGTGGACGGTGCGATCCAACACGCCCGCCGAGCCGTCGAGTTGTTCGAGCCGACGCAGCAGGCGCATCTGAATCTCGGCATCGCATTGCGACAGAAAGGGGACCTGCGCGGCGCGATTGAGCACATGAGTCGGGCAATTGAGATCGAACCTCGCTACGCCGAGGCGCGCCTGCAACTGGCGGATGTGCTGATGACCACGCGTCAGCCCGGCCCGGCGCTGGCGCAACTCGATGAATTGCTGCGTCGGACGCCGAACTACGCACCGGCCGTGCAGATGCGGCAGCGGATTCTCGACTTCCTCCGCGCGAACAAGATCGGACTGCAATGACGTCGCCCGACTCCGGTGCTCGCGACTGGTATCGCGGCGGCGTGGCGCGGCACTACGCCGACCACGGGGCCGAGTACGCAAACCCGCATGCGCCGATCGTGCACGAGTTGCTGCAACGCCTCGTAACGACGTGGACGCTCGATCTGACGCACGTGCTCGACCTTGCCGCGGGTGCGGGGGAAGTGACCGTTGCACTTCAGAAGCACGCGAAGCGCATTGACGGAATCGACCCATTCACCGGCGATGCCTACCGCCGCTCAACCGGCCAGCCGTGCGAGGCGCTGTCGTTCGAGCAGATCGCGGCCGGCGCCTGCGCGATCGCGCCTATTCACTGGTCGTCTGTTCGTTCGCGATGCACCTGTGTCCGCCGTCGCTGCTGCCACAACTCGGGCTGGAACTGGCGCAGGTGTCGCCGGCCCTGCTGATCCTCACGCCGCACAAGCGGCCGGTGCTCAGTGAGAAACATGGATGGATGATGACAAGCGAGATCACACACCAGCGTGTGCGCGCTCGCCTGTACCGTTCGACACTCGGATGAGCCGGCGCGGTCCGCACGATGTCACGGACCCATGACTACCCTCGCACGGCCGCTTCGATCGTTGCGATGTCGATCTTTCGCATCGTCATCATCGCCTCGAACGCCCGCTTGGCGGCCGCGCGGTCGGGATTGGTGAAGGCCTTCGTCAGCGCGATCGGCGTAATCTGCCAGTTCAAGCCCCATTTGTCCTTGCACCAACCGCACGCACTCTCCTGACCGCCGTTGCCGACAATCGCATTCCAGTAGCGGTCGGTCTCGGCCTGATCGACCGTCGCCACCTGAAACGAAAATGCTTCGCTATGCCTGAACGCCGGTCCGCCGTTCAGGCCGATGCACGGGATGCCGAGCACTGTGAACTCGACCGTCAGCACGTCCCCTTCTTTGCCGGACGGGAAGTCGCCCGGCGCCCGATGCACGGCTTGAACAGACGAGTTCGGAAAGGTCTTCGCGTAGAAGCGGGCGGCCTCTTCGGCATCGCGGTCGTACCACAAACAGATCGTGTTCTTTGCAGGGTCGGCCATGGCACTCCTTCATGGTCATTCAACAGGGATCGACGACTGATACGACATGTCGACAGATATTTTCATCGCCTGCCGACGCGCCAAAGCAGCAGGATCGAACTTGCGGCGAGGACACCAGACATTGGCTCAGGGACGGCGGCAACTTGAAGCGGCGCATTGTTCGCACGATGGAACGACCAACTGAAAGTGCTGCCGCTGGCGAGCGTACCGGTCAGCGTGCCCTGGGTCTCACTGACAAGGCCCGGCGAGAGGGGCAGGCCGTTCAAGGCGAAGTTCGAACCGATGAGGCTTGTGAGGACATTTGGGTTCGCCAGTTCGATAACGGTCTGGCCGCTGGATGCTTGGAGTGTCCCGCCGGTGATGTCGATTCGGGCGACTGTCAGGTTCGGACTAGCGCCTGTCGTCTCGATCGCGTGCAAGCCCGTGAACGTCCCGCTGTGGATCGCTAACGTGAATTGACCTGAAAGCTCGTCGCCGACGACGGTGACCGCACTCTGCGCCGTCGTCAAGGGCGTGGTTGGCGGGATCGTGCCGGCGCTGGACGATCCGACGGTGAACGCGCCGCCGTTGATCGTGACCGTTGACGGGCCCTGCACGCGCAATGCGCCGCCGCCCACGCCGACACCGGGGGCGTTGCTGAGGTTGACCAAGCCCGAACCGATGCCGCCTTGAAAGTTGCCGCCGTTGATCGTGACATTAGCGGTGCCGCGCACGTCGACCGCCACGCCGCCCGTGCCCGTCGCGCTGCCAAAGCCGACCGTGTTGCTCTCCGCCCAGCCATTGCCGCCAGTGAAGCTGCCGGAGTTGATCGTGGTAGGCCCGCCGTTCCCGACGCGCAGCGCGGCCCCGCCCGTTGCGAGAACTTCATACGCCGAACCGACCGAGTTCTTGCCCGAGTTCGCGTCGCCCCCGGTGAGCGTCGTGCCGGCCAGTGCCGCGGAGGTCGCGTTGTTCAAGTACAGACCGAGGCCGCCTTCGGTCTGGATCGAACCGATATTCGCCTCCGCGGTCGCAAGACCGCCCGTGATCGATCCGCCGGTGCCGGCGTATGTGCCCGAAGTCGCCACTGCAAGGCCGCCGGCAGCCAACACCGTGGGCGGGCTCGCACCGTCTGCGATCACGGTCCCCGCCCCGCCCGTCACAGCGCCGCCGGTCTGCGCGATGGCGGTCCCATCGGATGCAAGAATACCGAATCCGCCGATCATGGGCTGATTGCTCAACGCTGCGGGTCCGGTGACGGTGGCACCGCTCAGGATGTTCAGCGACGACGCCGACGACAGCCAGACCGACTGGCCGTTCGAGAATGCAGGGTCGCCGGGAATCGTGTGACTCGCACCGTCGCTATACAGGACCTGCGCAATCGCAGTGCCGGTGAACCACAGTCCCGCAGTGGCGGCGAGCAGTATCAACCGCCGAAACCCATGAGTGTGCGCCGCGTCGCCGATGTTGGACGTGCTCATGCGTCAGGAATCCTAGCGTATCGTCCGACCGAACGGATCGAAAAAACGTAGAGATCCTTGGTTGCTAGCGGTGTTCTGGGCGGGCCGCAGAGTGGCAAGACCGTTTGTGACAGCGGGCTTTGCGCGACCCCGCCACGCGATGCCGGTGCCGCACCGCGGCCTGTTTTCTGTGTTTCGGCTTGAACGCTTAGGATCGTCGCAGAACGCCATGACCTACGAAACATCATCAAACCCGCGTGTGAAAGTCTGCTGCATCGCCAGCATCGAGGAAGCGCAATGCGCGGTGTCGCTCGGTGCCAGCGCCTTGGGACTGGTGTCTGCGATGCCCAGCGGACCCGGACCAATTCCCGAAGAGCGGATCGCCGAGATCGCCGCGACAGTGCCGCCTGGCGTGGCGACGTTTCTGCTCACGTGTCTCACCGAGGCCGACGCGATCATTGCCCAGCAGCGTCGGTGTGGGTGCAACACGCTGCAATTGGTCGACCGGGTCGGCGTGCCGGTCCTGCGCGCGCTGCACAGCGCGCTGCCGGGCATCGCAATCGTGCAGGTGATTCACGTGTGCGACGCCGACGCGCTGCGCGAAGCGCTCGAAGCCGCCCCGCTCGTGAACGCTCTGCTGCTCGACAGCGGCAACCCGAAGCTGGCCATCAAAGAACTCGGGGGCACGGGGCGTGTGCATGACTGGTCCATCAGCCGGCAGATCGTGGAGCGCACCGGCGTGCCGGTCTTCCTCGCGGGCGGACTGAAGCCCGAAAATGTTGCCGACGCGATCCGCGCTGTCAGGCCCTACGGACTCGACATCTGCTCCGGCGTGCGCACGGGCGGCAAGCTCGACGTCGAAAAGCTGCAACGCTTCTTCTCCGTCGTTCGATCGGCCGACTGAAGGAACGTTCGTGGCGCTTCAACGTGTCCGGATTGCGGTTAGTATCCGACGCCGATCAATGAAATACGCCATCATCATCCCCGACGGTGCGGCCGACGATCCGCTCGATGTTCTCAATGGCAAGACCCCCTTCGAGGTGGCAAAGAAGCCGTTCATGGACGAGGTCGCGCGGACGGGGCGCATCGGGACGGCCCGAACGGTGCCGGACGGATTCGAGTCTGGATCGGACGTGGCGACGATGTCGCTCCTAGGCTACGACCCGGCCGTCTATCACACGGGCCGAGCACCGCTTGAAGCAGCCGCACAGCGCATTCCGCTTAGCCCGAGCGATTGGGTCTTCCGCTGCAACTTCGTGACGACGAGCGATGGCCGGATGCGCGACCACAGCGCCGGCGGCATCTCCGACGCCGAGGCCGACGTGCTCATCAAGGCCCTGTCGCGCGGCATTCAGTATCCGGGCTTCACGTTCTATAAGGGCGTCAGCTATCGCAACCTGCTCGTCTATCGTGGCGAGGAACGTTTCGAAGTCGTCACGCGCCCGCCCCATGAAATTCCGAACGAGGAGCTCGCAGCGAATCTGCCGAAAGGCCCGGGTTCGGATGTGCTCAAGAGCATCATGAACCAGAGCGTGCGCATCCTCGACAACCATCCGATCAACATCGAGCGCAAGAAGGCGGGAAAGAATCCCGCGACACAGGCGTGGCTGTGGGGCCAAGGCACAGCGCCGAAGGTGCCGGCGTTCAACGAGAAGTTCGCGAGCGAACTTGCTGGCCGATCGCTCAAGGGCGGGATGATCACGGGCGTCGACCTGCTGCGCGGGCTGGCCGTGCTGCTGGGGTGGGACGTGATCGACGTCCCTGGCATCACCAGCTTCCACGACACCGACTACGCCGGCCAGGGCCGCGCGACGGCCGCGGCGCTGGACACGCACGACATCGTCCTCAGCCACATCGAAGCGCCCGACGAGGCCAGCCACATCGCCGACCATGTAACCAAGATCGCCGCCATCGAGGCGATCGACCAGCACGTCGTCGGCCCCGTGCTCGCGAAACTCCGCACGTTCCCGGAATGGCGTCTGCTCGTGCTGCCGGACCACCCCACCAACATCGCCACCCGCAAGCACGGTTACAGCCCGACTATATGGGCCATCACCGGCAGCGGCGTGAAGGCGTCGAACACCGTCGCCTATACGGAACGAGAAGCCGC
This sequence comes from Tepidisphaeraceae bacterium, assembly GCA_047600945.1. Classification (GTDB taxonomy): domain Bacteria; phylum Planctomycetota; class Phycisphaerae; order Tepidisphaerales; family Tepidisphaeraceae; genus JASGKC01. The sequence goes on from JASGKC010000001.1 coordinate 3,325,969, forward strand.
CAAGGGCGAGGCCTTCGAGCGCGGGCATGAACTGATGGGAAGCTTCCTCCGTTGAAGCGATCGTCATAAGAGGTGAACGATGTCGAAACGCATGATCGGATTCGCTCTGGCCGGCGTGTTGATGACGTCCGGCGCCGTGTGGAGTCTGGCCGATCGCACGAAGACCGACGAGGCTGCGACCGCGAACCAGCTTCGTTCGATCGGCCAGGCGCTGATTCTCTACTCGAATGAGAATAAGGCGTGGCTGCCGGCCTCGATCCAGAATGAGCGCCTGCAAGAGCTCGTCGGTGAACAGGGACGCGCACTTCTGGCCGACCCGGCGTTGATCGCTCCGCTGATGCACTCTGGTCTGCCCACCAAGATCACGAAGCTGAAACCCGCGGCCAAGGTGCCTCTGATGTACTACCTTCAAGCGGATGATTCGCTTCTCACGTTGTTCGCCGATGGCCACGTCGGGGTACTTGTCGAACGACCGGTAGCGGCACTCCCCGCCGAAGGCAATCGATGAGTTCCTTCACCCTTACGTATCCGGAATTCAAGCAGGCCTACCGCTTGCTTGAGCGACAAAGTCGTGGCGGGCGGGCGATGCCGATCGTGCTAGGCGTCCTGCTGATCGCGGGCTTTGGCATGGTCATCTACCTGACGATCGTCCGGCGATTTCTGTACCGCGCGCCGACACTCGGCTCGCATCTGTCCGACACGATGATCGGCATGCTAATCGCCGCCTTCGTGGGCTGGCGGGCGTTTGATCTGCTGGAAGGCCGGTATCGACGGGCCTGGATGGGCGCGAAATCGTTGCGGGCGTCCCAGTCGGTCGCACTGTCGGGTGATTCCATCCGATTCACGTCAGGGTCGAACGTGCGATCGATTCCGCTCACAAACTATCGCCGGGCGATCGAGACGAAAGACGTTGTCGTCTTGCTTGCCGACACCGGGGCGGACGTGCTGCCCAAGCGGGCCATCGACACGTCATTGCGTGAGACGATCGCCGCGATCCCGAAGTGATCGGCCGCAGCACGTTCGACCGGCTTCGAGTACATTGTCGGCATCATGTTGCATCGCCGGGCGACCTGGATGGGGCTTTCGATCATCGCGCTGTCTGTCGGCTGCGACCGGCCCGCGCCACCTGCACCGCCAACGCCCTCCACGGCGCCCGCCACCGCACCGACCTCGGCACCAGCGACCAAAGCCGTTGAAGTCGTCGTCCCGAAAACGCTGGCCGACGTCTATCACGCCGACGATTCGAACTTCCCCGCCACGCAGCCGACTTCCGCGCTACCACTGACGGATGCCGCCCGCGTGCTGGTCCGTCGGCCACTATATCTGTGCCCGCGCATGGACCTCTGGGCCACGCATGCGAGCGCGCCGTCCATCCGTGACGTGCTCGCGAAAGCGTCCCAGGCTCAAACGCACGTCGTCCGCGAAACGGTTCGCTTCATCGCGTGGCAGATCACGTCACCGAACGACCCGCCGGCCGCGATCGTGCGCGACGAGTCGCGCGATGTGCTGGTCACGACGACGGCCACGCATCCGCTCGACCTCGGCGACGCCGTGCCGGACTGGTCACGGGCGATCGTCTATCACAATCGCATCGTCGTTCCGACGAACGTCGGCGTGACCACCATCGCGCTGCGCGGCAACGCTTCTCCGGACGTGCAGAGCATTCGCCTTGCCGTGGCTGCTCCGGGCACGACGTGCCAGTTCCTGTTCGATCTCAAAGGTCTGCTCGCGTGGTCCAGTTCGACCGATCCGACCGTGCAATCCAACGTCGCTCGGTTCGTGGACGACAAGTGGGTCTCCCTCACGCCCGACCTGCGCTGGCCGACCAGCATTGTGCAACTGGCGCCGATGTCGGACGGCACAGTGCTCGTCGTGCGGCGCGAGAGCAACACGTTGCGGCTGGGCTACGTCACGCTCGACGCGATACAGGTCGACGCCGCGAAGATCGAAGCGCTCGTGCAACAGCTTTACTCAACCAGCCCCAGGGACCGGCGCGACGCGATGCAGCAACTCGGAGCGTTCGGCAGCGGTGCATGGCCCGTCCTGGCCAAGCTGGCCGACACGCAGCGGTCGGACGTGAAAGCGCGCCTGCGCACCCTCATGGGCAATCAGACCGACGCCACCCTCGACGGCCTGCGCCCACTGCCCGGCCCCGCGCGCGTGCTGGAGCGCTGGCCGGATGGCGTGCTGCTCCGCTTCGATGGCGGCGTGCAGATCTTCGATGACTCAGGCGCGTCCCGCGACACCGTGCCCGCATTCGTCGCGCTACAGCCCGGCTTCGGCGCGACGCTGCTGCCCGATGCGGTGGTCGAAGCGCTCAAGGAGGATTTCGGCGCACATGTCCGGGCTTGGGGCGACGAATGGATCGTCGAGATGTCGAAGAAGGGACCGATGCGGTGGATGGGGAACCACCTTGAGCCGCTGCTGCGCGCTGGTGAGGTAGGCAAGGTGAAGAAGTTCGTCGGCATCGACAGCGCGGGCCGCTGGATAATGGGCAATGCCGACGAGAACGGGCCGTCGTTGGTGGTGGACGTGACGATTCCCGATCCGACGCCGCGGCTGCCGGTGTGGATCATCGAAAGCACCAATCCGCGTGCGACCGTCGGCTGGGATGACGAAGACTGGCCGTGCCGGCGCGTCGGCGGCACGTGGGCGCTGCGCGAGACGGGCTGGCAAGCGCTGACGGAGGGCCGATCGAAAGAGGTGTACAGGATCGAACGCGCCGACGCGCCGGTCGAGGCCGACGGCCCGCTGCTGAAGGACGAGTTCGGCAATCAATACGAGGACGGCCGGGTGTCGCTGGTAGTGCGGCGACGAGACGGCTCGACCATCAGCTGGCCCCTGCCGCCGGAAGCGCGGGGGCCGGGCATCTTCGAGGGTCGGCCGGTATTGCTGGAAGCCAGCGGCGCGCTGTGGCTGTTCAACGCGCCTGGCAAGGTCTCGCGCATCAAACTGACCCCGGGTGACGCCGAGCCGTTCAAACTCGAAGCGATCTTCACACGTGGACTGCCACAACTCGACATCCGCCGAATCTGGAAAGACCGCGCGGGCCGGCTCTGCATCGCGGCCGGCGGGCATCGGCTGTCGATCTGCTTCCCGGCCGGCACCATCCCGCAGCCGATCCAGAACGTCATGAGCACCAAGGCGGTTCAGGAAGCGCTGGAACGATAGACCTCTTGGTGGAGTACAACGTGAACGAAGTCCACTATGTGCGTTCGTCGTATCGTGAGAAGCTGATCGAGCATTTGTTCATCGGCGAACTTCTCAAATTCATGTGGCAAAGCGGCCAATTCGATATCGAATGCCTTCGGCCCGAAGTCGACTGCACGGGGTATGACATCGTCCTGGCCAAAGGGGCTATCGTGCGCCACGTGCAACTCAAAGCATCGTTCACCGACGCGAGGACGAAGGCACAGAAGGTCAACGCTAATCTCTGGGCCAAGCCTGCGGGTTGCGTGATCTGGATTCAATTCGACCAGACCGACATGTCCTTGAAGGATTACCTGTGGTTTGGCAACGATCACGCCACTCCGCTTCACGACCTGTCATCCTTCAAGATCGCCAGGCACACCAAGGCGAACATGCAGGGCATAAAGGCCGAGCGTGCCAACATCCGTGTCGTGCCCGTCACTCGTTTCAAGCCTGTCGACGGGATAAACGGGTTGTGCCAACAGTTGTTCGGTCCACCCGTCCATTGAAGCCGCCTCGCTACCTTCACGTTTCCTTCCGAGCTCTAGATGTCGTGGTGGGGCCGCGCACCCCTGTTGACAACTTTTTAAAAACTTGGACGTTAAACCAGAGAAGCTACGATACTCGGCGAAGCAGTGGCGGTTGTAACGGCTGGACATTTCTCCCCCCAAAAGTTCCGACCGCCCACTGTATGAATCCCTCTTCCCTCCTGGGACTGCCGGTCGCACCCACGCCGGCAGTCCTCTTACTTGCGCGGTCATTTCATTAGGCCGCGCAGCGTTTCGAGGTTCACCACGTCCCAGTCCCGGCCCCGCTCATCCTTGTCCTTGGCCGTCTCTAAAATCTTCGGGACGTCGGCCCAGCGTTTGTCGCGGACGATCGGCCTGAACCCATCCAACCCGATCTCGCCGTGGCCGATGTGGTGATGTCGGTCGACCCGGCTGCCGAGCGGCTTCTTTGAGTCGTTCAGGTGCCATACCTTCACGCCGTCGGGGCCGACCGTTTCGTCGAGTTGTTTCAGGAACGCCGAGTACTTTCTTCCACGGAAGTCGTAGCCGGCCGCGAATAGGTGGGCCGTGTCGAGACAGACGCCGATTCGCTTGCTCGGCTTGACGAGTTTGATCAGCAAGCCGAGGTGTTCGAGCTTGTGACCCAGACACGTTCCTTGCCCTGCCGTCGATTCGACACAGACCGTCGTCGTACCCTTCGGAAACTTCGCGAGGAGTTCTGTCAACGCCTGGGCCACCCGCACCAGACCGGCCGTCTCATGCGCTTCGTCATCCCGTTCGCACAGGTGCGCGCCGGGATGCGTGACCAGATACGGAATGCCCAGCGCCTCGCACCGGCGCAGCTCTTCCTCAAACAATGCGACGCTCTTGGCCCGCAGGGCCGGGTCCTGCGTCGCGAGGTTGATCAGGTACGAGTCGTGCGACACCGTCTGCGTGAACCCGGCCGACTTACAGGCAGTGCGCCACGCGTCGATGGCGTCTGACTCAAGCGGTTTGACGGCCCATTGCTGCTGGTTCTTCGTGAAGACCTGAACCGTGTCGAATGAGAGCCGAGTCGCCTCGGCGACCGCGTTGTGCATGCCGCCGGCGATGGAGAGGTGGGAACCGAACATCGGCCGGAGTGTAGCGGCCGAAATTCAGTTGTCAGCACTCGATGCGGGAAGCGGCGTGGCTGGCTCACGGGTTAGCGGCGCATCACGTCGCAGTCGGCGAACGATTTCCAGCAGAATCCGCGCGTCGAAATCCGCACCCCCGTGGGCGTCTTCGTCGGCGGGCGTGTCGACCCACCAGAGCGGATGGCCCGGCAACGAGGCGTACTGCTCGCCGACGGCACGATCGCGCAGGCGGGCGTAGCTGATGAGTTCGTAGTCGATCGGCGTCGTCCGCAGGCGTTCGCACAATGCCGAGCCCGGTCGCAGGTCGCGCTGGTAGCCGAACAGGTCGAACGGCAGCCAAGTCGCTTCCTTCGCCCCCTGGAGGGGCGAGCAGATGGTATAGAGCCTGCGAATCCGGACCCGCTTGCCGAGCGACGCATCGTCGAGCGCTGAATAGACCGCGATCATGCCGCCGAGCGATTGACCGATGACGTCGACTTCGACGGTCGTGTTGGCGTCTCCCTTCCCAAGATCGGTTTCGATCCGCTTCACCAGGCGTTCGCGACCTTCCTGTAGTGAATCGATCGTAGCGAAACTGACGCAGAGGATTGGCCCATCGACGTATTGGCTGAGGGTGCGGCGCATCAGCCACGGACCGAACCCGAAATCCCAATGGCCACCGCAGATGACGAGCGGGCGATCGAGTTTCGGCTTGGCCGTCGTACAAAGCTGCTCAAGCGCCGCGCGAGCCTGCGGCACCGTGATGTCGAACGACGGGTTCACGACTGACGGTACTGAATGGCAGCCCGTCACGAACAACGCCATGGCTGCTAGCCATTGCCACATCCGTCCGCCCCGCTTCACAGCCCGCCGCGCTTCTGCTTGTCGAGTTGCCGTTCGAAGTCCGGCATGCGCATCCACTCGACGTGGCCGTCGCCGTAGAGGACGGCTACGCCTTGGCCCACCCGCTCGGGGTTCTCGTAGGCCAGGATCGTCTCGGCGTTGGCGGTTTGCGCGGTGTAGCCGTTCACGTAGACGTAGTCGCCATTCTCGGCTGCCCAGGCGACGCGCTCGGCACCCTGTAGTTCCGGCGGGATCGAGGTCGTCGTGCGCGGGTTCAAGAAGACTTCGCCCACCAGGTCGGCATCGGTGGCCATCGTCTTCAGGTCGGGTGGGTACGCGCCGTTGTGCGATGTCTGGTAGATCATCATCGCGACGCCCATCTGCTTCAGGTTGCTCATGCTCTTCACGCGGCTGGCCTGTTCGCGTGCCCGGCCGAGCGCGGGCAGCATCACCGACGTGGCCAGCGCCGTCCCGCCGCCAAGCATTTGGGGGCCGGCGGCACTTTGACTGAGCAGGATCGAGCCGGGAAACGGCTCAACGCCGCGGGCGTGGAAGCCGGCGGCGTCCCACCAGCGTGCCTCGGCCTCGGGAGTAACGACGCTCAGCAACGTGTCGAGCGAAGGCAGGAACGGTTCGGGCAACGGGACGTCGAACAGGTCGGCGATGCCTGCGTATCGCGAGACGACCAGCCACTGCTGATACATCGAACCTTCAGCCGCCGCGTGCGGAAGGTCGACATACGTGAAGCTGCTGGCATCCGCCTTGCCGAGTTTCTTCAGCAGCGCGACCAGCGCGTCGCTTCGGGCGAAGCCGCCATCGGCCGCTCGACCGGCACGGACAGCCGCCGCGACGGTCTGTGGGTAGAGGCCGGCGTAGAGCGTATCCCCATCGATCGCCCAGGCCGGTGCGGCGACCGGCACGCCGACGTAGTGCACGGTAATGTCCCCGAACATGGCGGTGCGTGTGGCAATCGTTACCCGCTCACGTGGCCGCTGCTCGTGTTGGATCAGCCCCGTGATGTAGTTGGCCAGCGCGCCGGTGGCAATGTGAAGGCTGCGTTCGAGTTCCTTCGGATCGCCGCGCACCTTGTTGACGACAACCAGACCCGTGAGCGTGTCGCCGCCGACGCCGGGGGCCGCGTAAATCGCCCAATCGGTGCCGAGCGCGGGCAACACCTTCTGGCCGACATTCACGCCGAGCAGCGGATTCAGCATGCCGATCGCGCCATCGACGCGCGGCTTCCAGTTCGGATCGACCCGGCCGCTGGCTTCGCTGATCGCCTTCACGAAGCCGTTCAGATCGAAGTGATGCGCCGAGACATACGTCGCATTTTTCGGGACGACCGCGAGCACGGCCGGATCGACTTCGCCTTCGAGTGCGCCGACGAGTCCAGCGCGCGGGCCGGGCGCGTCGACGAACAGATTGGTCTGCCATTCCTCGCCGACGAAGCCAGCGGAGTAGGTCACGCCATGCACGCCGCTCAGACCGGCCTCATCGAGCACTTTCGTCGCTACTTCGCGGCTGTCAGGTGGAGCGGACTGTAGCGCGAATTCCCTCACCGCGTCGGCCCCGAAATGCAGCACGATCGCGGCGTTGTCGACGAGGTCCTTCTTCGATCGAGTGATGGAGTCCGATTGTGCGAGCGACTTCGCAGGCGTCAGCAAGCTGTCGATCGAAGCCGGCTCGTTCGTGAGGATGACAAAGCCGTCAACGGATTTGAGTGCAAGCCGCCGGCCCAGTTCCTCTCGCAGCGCGGTGCGCGCGGCCTGTTCGACGGCGGCCGCATCGTCGCCGGCCTGACAGAGCAGGACGAAGCGCGGCTCGCGGTCGGACGGCGTCAGGTAGAACGCCGACGGGTGTCGCCAAAGCGGGCCGGTCAGTTTGTTCGCAAGGTCGATTACCTCGACCGCGTCGCGTTCGCGCGCGAGTTTTTTTCGAAGGCTGGCGAGCATGGATTCAACGGCGTCGTCGATTTTCGACTCGGCCGCCAGCGGTGCGAGTTTGCTGGCCTTGAACGCTTCCGCCTGGGCATCGCGGCCGGACCAGCCGACGTACACCAGCGCATCGGCCGGCACGTGGTCGATCAGCGGCTGTGCGCCGCACAGCGCGGTGAAAGCGCCAACACAAAGTGCAACGCCCGACAAGAACAGTTTCCGCATGCGAGACCTCCCGAAGTGAAGCACGCATCTTGATCTGCGCGATTCGTTTTCGCAATCGGCGTCGCACCACGAGCCTACTTGCCGATGCAAAATCGCCCGAAGATCTGGCCGAGCAGGTCGTCGGGGGAGACGGTGCCGAGAATGGCGCCGAGGTCGTCGAGGGCGCGGTGCAGTTCGTGGGCCAGCACCTCATCGCCTGCGTCCAGGGACCTGCGAGCGGTTTGCAGCCGGTCGCGGGCCTGTTCGATACTCGTGACGTGGCGGGCCGTCAGGGCGAGCGTGGCGCCAATGGTCGTTGGACCGAAAGCGAGGGCATCAAGGCGATCGCGAAGGACGTCGAGGTTCTTGCCCGTGATCGCGCTGATGCGGACGGCGCTTGGTGACGCTGCAGTGTCGCATTCGGCGAGGTCGGCTTTCGTGTACACGGTTAGGTCGGGCGCGCGGTCGGCGGCCAGAGTCGGTTGCGTGTCCGCCGAATCGTGAACCAGGATCAACAGGTCGGCCCGGTCGCGCTCCTGCCTCGCGACGGACTGCATTTGGCTTTCGATCGCATCGTCCGACGTCGAGTCGTCGATCCCCGCGATGTCGACGACCGTGACGACGCCTCGGCGCAGCGTCACGCGGGCCGACAACGCGTCGCGCGTGGTGCCGGCGACGTCGGAGATCACCGCCCGGGCGTGGCCTGCGAGCGCGTTGATCAGCGTGCTCTTGCCCGCGTTGGGCCGGCCGAGCAGGACGATGCGCGGTTCGTGGCTGAGTCGCTCGAAGCGGGCGGAGTGGGTCAGCAGCGATTGAAGTTGGTCGAGCAGTGTGTCGAGGCGTTCGACGAGTCGATCCCGTGGCAGGAACGTCACATCCTCCTCCGTGAAGTCGATACCGACTTCGACGAGAGCGAGGGTTTCAGTAAGCGTGTCGAGGAGCGGCCGCAGGCGTGCGGCGAGGTCGCCGGCGAGGAGTTGGCGGGCGGCGTCGAGTTCCCGCCGGCTGGCGGCCGCGATGACGGCGGCAACGCCCTCGGCGGCGCTCAGGTCGAGTTTGGCGTTCAGGTACGCCCGCGCCGTGAACTCGCCGGGGTCGGCCTGGCGGGCCCCGGCTTTCATCAGGGCGTCGATCAGACGCTTGGCGATGAATGTGCCGGGGACGTGGAGCTCGATGAGATCGTCGCCGGTGAAGCTGCGCAGAGCGCGGAAGGAGTAGATGGTGACCGGAATCGTTGCGGCGTCGTTCAGGGCGGTCGGGAGCGCCGTGTGAGCAATGCGTGTTTCGACTGCGCGTGCGTGTTCGAGACTTCCAGTCCCGAGCAATTGAACGAGGTCAAACGCGTTCGTACCGGACAGACGCACGATCGCGCGGCGCCAACGCCGGGCGCGGTGCTCAGAGCGACGATGGTGTCGTCGGTGCGCATGAAGACTCACGCGTGACGAGTGCATGATTGCCATGGCACTGAAGTGCCATCGCCAGAGCGTAGCGCTCAGGGCTTTTTGCGTTTCGCCTGCTGATCTTTTGTCTTTTCCATCTGCTTCTGAAGGTCTTGGGCGCGGGCCTGCATGTCTGCCAGCCACTTACCCAAGCCCTTCTTCGGCGCGACAGCTTTGCCGGGCGAGAGGCTCTGTCCGCTGGCGGTCTTAAACTTCTCTTCCTCGGCCTCGCGGCGCTTGTACTCGCGGCGGATGCGCTTCGACTCCCAAATGCCCACGAGGAAGCTGGTGATCATGTAAACCATCAGCCCGCTGGGCGACGCGTAGAGCATCACGGGCATCAGGCCCAGGATCATCCACTGCGTCATCTTCTGTTGCTGCTCCTGCTCCGGCGACATCGCTGCCGGCTTGGGCTGGAGCTTGAAGCTGATGTACTGCAGCACGCCGAAGACGATCGGCAAGATGTTGAACCCGCTGATGCTCAGCGGCAGGCAAAGCAACGTGAACGAAATCGTCGACCAGCCCAGGCGGTGGAAGTCGATGAGGTGGTCGGGCTTGCTGAGGTCGTGAATCCACGTCAGGCCGTAGAAGAACGGTTCGTGCCGCAGGTCGAACGTGGTGTTCATCGCCTGCCAGAGCGCGATCCAGATCGGCATTTGCAGGAACACGGGCAGACACCCGAAGATCGGCGTGGCCCCCTGCTGCATCATCACCTGGCTGGCGGCCTGCTTGTACTCGGGTGTGCCGTCGCCGAACTTCTTCTTCAGGCGTTCCAGTTCCGGTGCCATCTTGCCCATCTTCAGCATCTGCATCTGGCTGAACTTCGAGACCGGATGCAGCAGCAGGCGGACAATGGCTACCAACAGAATGATCGCGACACCCCAGTCAAACACGACGTAGTCGTGGAAGAACTTCAGGATGCCGTACAGCAGGCTGATGAGCGGTGCGAACGTGCACCACCCGCAGATGCCGGCCGTGATGACCAGCGTGTTGTGGTACTGCGTGGTGAGGCTGGTGTAGTAAGTGTTGTTCAGCAGCTCGCGCTGCGCGGACCGAAGAAGGCGTGCATCGTCAGCGACGTGGCGCCGGGACGCACCGTGAGGCTCTTGGTGTTGATGGTCGCGATGACAGCGCGGTCGGCGTTGGTCGCATCGGGCTTGAGCGCAACCGCCTCGGCGTTCTCCCACCAGTCGTCCGCCTGCGCGAACTTGGCCGAGCCGACACGGTCCTGACGCAGGATGGCGTCGAAGTAGGTCGTCGTCGCGGCGATCCAAAGCGGGCGCTGGCCCTCGGCACCCTTGATGAGGTTGACCGCATCCTTCTTGATACCAGCGGCCGCGTGCGTCACAAGCGCGAAGCGGTTGCTGCTGTCGATCAAGCCGCCGAGGTAGTATGTGTCGGCGTAGCGTTCCGCCTCGCTGGGCGGCGGAACAGGTCCGTTGATGCCGATTTTCACATCGCCGATGTCGACCGTGCCCGGGTTCCGCAGCGTGTGAATGACGTCGACTTCGTAGCCCTGGCTCGACTCGTTGACGGGCAGTTCCTTGTCGTCAAGGTGATCCTTCACGTCACGGCGATGGACAATGTAGGTCTTGTCGAGTTGCAGCGTGCGCGTGCCGTCGGAAAGTTCGATGCGGAACGTCAGCGCCTGCGAGCCGGCCGGCACGGTGATGTCGCCGGGCGTGGGAATTGCGTTCCAGTTGATGCCGGAGAGGTCGACGTCGTTGCCGCCGATGCGGACACTGCGCGTCGACAGCGGACGAGCACGGTCGGCGGTGTCATCGGTAACGACCTCTTCGAAGTGAAACGGCCTGTTCTTGTCGTAAATCGTCGCGAGATACTGGTTCAGCACGACCGACGAAATGCCCGCCCCCCGCGGGGTGGCCGTCACCTGAAGGTTGTAGTCCTTGCTGTGCAGTTCGGCCGAGCCGATCGACATCGGCGCGGTCGTCGGGCCTTCGACGCTCGCGGCGACGCGCCACACGCCGGTCGGGGCCGTACTGGGCGCGATGGGGCTGAGGTAAGTGCTCGGGCCGGTCGTCGAGGGCTGCGTGGTGCTGTCGACCTGGGTGGTCGGGATGTCGCGCTTGACGGTGAGGTCGTACCCGAACTGCCGGCCGACCCAGACGATCAGCGGCTGCCACAGCATCATCAGGGCCAGGCCGAGCAGAACTGCAGTGATGAGACGTCGATTGTCCATGAAAACCGGAAAGGAGACAGGAGACAAAATTCAGAAGACGGCAGCAGGTTCGGTCGAGCGATGGCATCGCCCGCGGAAGTTCATTCGTTCACATCCTGCCGTCTCCTGTCGTCAGACTTCTTGTGCGAGTCATCGCCCGTCGCGCAGCCGCGCGCCGAGGAAGTTGTCCAGTTCGGGAATCTGTTCGACTTTCTTGACCGTGCGTTCCACGTCGTAGGGCAACCGGATGAATTGCACGCTGGCGCCGTCGAACAGCACGTAGCTGGAGCGCGGATCGCGATCGCGCGGCTGGCCGACGCTGCCGACGTTCACGACGGCCCGTTCGCTGCCCAGTTCAAACCGGTTGTCGAGTTCTTCGGGGCTGTAGAAATCCGGGCCCTCGAGAAAGACGCCGGGCACGTGGGTGTGGCCGACGAAGCAGATGCGTTCGATCCGCTCGAAGATCGGGCCGAACTTGTTCGGATTCGTGTAGATGTCGTCCGGAAAGATGTATTCGTTCACCGGCCGACGCGGGCTGGCGTGAACACAGAGCATCCCCTGCCGGCGCTCAGCAATGGGCCTGCCGCCCAGGAAGCGCCAGCGGGCGTTGCGGCGATCGGTGTCCGGGTCGTCCTCGAACTGCGACCGCGTCCAGAAGCAGGCCTGTTCAGCGCCGATGTTGAAGTTATACGGCTCGTAGAAGACGGCGAAGTCGTGGTTGCCCATCAGTGTGACGGAGCACTTTTCCATCACCAGTTCGAGGCATTCAATAGGATTCGGCCCGTAGCCGATCACGTCGCCGAGACAGATGATCTCGTCGACACCCCGCTTCTCAATGTCGGCGATGACGCTTTGGAGGGCTTCCAGGTTGCCGTGGATGTCGCTGATAAGGGCAATCATTCGGAGTTCAGTCGGGCGAGCGATCGTACGGGATGGCAGGGAGAGGGGTCAAACGGGACGAGGATCGCGAATTGCGAATTGGGGATTACGAAATGAAGACGCGGGCGCGTTGGGACGCCCGGTCGTCCTTTAATTCGCAATTCGAAATCGACAACTCGCAATTCCGGGACCGCGGCCCATGCCCTTGCCCGGCCCCTGCATGACCGATACAGTCTTGGCTTTCCGCCTCCAGATTTCTCCAGGAGCTTTCGCGCGTGGCCAAGACTGAACCGATCGAACTCGAAGCGACTGTCACCCAGGCGTTGCCCAACGCCATGTTCAAGCTCAGGGTCGAGGGCATGGACCAGGAAATCCTCGGCTTCGTCTCGGGAAAGATGCGCAAGCACTTCATCCGCATCCTGCCCGGCGACCGCGTGAAGGTCGAGATCACGCCCTACGACCTGAGCAAGGCCCGCATCGTCTTCCGGCAGAAGTAAGCCAGCGCCGACCATATCGAGAACGATTGACGCCGACGCGCGCCTGCGCATCGGCGTTTTTGTTTTGCACTGGTGCGCGTCCCCTGTCCAAATGTATTGACAGTTGTCTATGGACGGCCCTACGCTTGATCGCGTCACCTCATGCGACTGTCCGATCGCGACAAGCTCGCCCGCGAACTGAAGGCACTCGCCGACCCGATGCGGCTGCGCATTCTCTCGCTGCTGCCACACGAGCCGGTCTGTGACGACGTCTACAACGTCAGCGAACTCGCCGGCGAACTCGGCATTACCCAGCCGAGCGTGTCGCACCACCTGCTGCTGCTGAAAGCGGCCGGCCTGGTCAAGAGCCGCAAGATGTGCCGCGACGTCTACTACTGGATCGACGCCGGCGCGATGAGCAAAGTGCTTCATCGAACGGCTCGGCTGCTGGACCTGTCTTCCTCGCCCTTGGCCCCCAACCCCTAACCCCTCTTTCCATGCAATACACCACGCTCGGACGCACCGGCTGCAAGGTTTCCCGGCTCTGCCTGGGCACGATGAACTTCGGCCCGCACACGACCGAAACCGACTCCTACGCCATCATGGATGAGGCCCTGAAGCTGGGAATCAACTTCTTCGACACTGCCGACGTGTACGGCTGGAAGAAAGGCGAGGGCGTCACCGAGCAGATCATTGGCCGGTGGTGGGCGCAAGGCGGCATGCGCCGCGAGAAAGTCGTGCTCGCCACCAAAGTTCACGGCGACATGGACGCCGACCCGGCCGACATCACCATGAAGCGAGGCCTGAGCGCCTTGAAAATCCGCCGCGCCTGCGAGAACTCGCTCAAGCGTCTGCAAACCGACTACATCGACCTCTACCAGATGCACCACATTCGCCGCGAGACGCCGGTGGATGAGTTGCTTCAGGCATTCGACGTGCTCATCAAGCAAGGGAAGATCATCTACGTCGGCTCGAGCAACTTCGCCGGCTGGGACATCGCCAAGTACAACGAAATCGCAAAACACCTCGGCCACGTCGGCCTCGTCAGCGAGCAGAGCAAATACAGCCTCGCCTGCCGAAACATCGAGAGCGAAGTGCTGCCGGCCTGCCAGGCGTATGGCGTCGGTGTCATCCCCTGGAGCCCGCTCGACGGCGGCTTCGTCAGTGGCGTGCTCAGCGACCCGGACAAGAAGCGCCGCGCGAACGAAGGCATGCAAAAGCGTATCGAGAAGGAACGGGGCCGCCTGCAAGCATGGGAGGACTTCTGCAACTCCATCAGCCAAAAGCCGGCCGACGTTGCCCTCGCGTGGGTGCTGCACCACCCTGCCATCACCGCCCCGATCATCGGCCCGCGCACGCTGGACCAACTCGCCGGCAACATCAAGTCGGTCGACATCAAGCTCGACGAAGCCCAACTCAAAGCCATTGACAGGATCTGGCCCGGCCCGAAGGGCCAGACCGACGAAGGCATCGCCGACTGGAAGAAGCAGGAAGCGCCGGAAGTGTACGCGTGGTGATCCACGACGCTTCTGTTTGCTACAGCTGAACCAGTGCCGGCAGAACTTCCGCCGCACGGCCGTGTAACACGACATCGGCCAGATCGTCGAGTTCGCTCGGCTCCAGATTCACGACGATTACCTTCGCCCGAGCCCGCTTCGCACGATGCACCAGCCCTGCCGCCGGCCAGACTTGGCCGCTCGTGCCGACGACGATCATCAGGTCGGCCGACGTGCAGGCGTCGTCCGCCGCGTGAAGTGTCGCGCCGTCAAGCGATTCGCCAAACCACACCACTGCCGGTCGCATCTTGCCCAGGCAACGTGGGCAGTCGCGCAGCGGTGGCAGCGCGGTCAGGCCGATCGTCTCACGATGTGAGCAGTCGGTGCACTGGTCTTCGAGGATCGTCCCGTGCAAGCGCAGCACGCGCGCATTGGATGGCGCCACCCGTTCGTGAAGTCCGTCGACGTTCTGCGTGATGACGATCGCACCGCGCTCTCGCTGCAACACCGCAATCGCGTTGTGCCCCGGATTGGGCGTCACACTCGCCAGTTGGGACCGCCGCCACGTGTACCAGTCGTAGACCAGCTTGGGATCGGCCTCAAAACCTTCAGGGCTGGCGAGTTGCTGTGGATCGTACTTACCCCATAGTGCATCACTGCTGGAGCCGCGAAACGTCGGCACACCGCTGTCCGCGCTCACGCCGGCCCCGGTGAAGACGACGATCCGTCCGAAGTTCGACAGGAGTTCTCTGGCCCGTTCAATCGCGTGCATCGCCCGATTCTACGCGAACAAACAAAGAGAGCCCGCGAGCGATCGCGGGCTCTCTTCAATTCGATCCCAGTGCAGCAGAGCGTTAGGACTTGCTGACCACGGTCGCCGTCGGATGCGCGCTGTGGGCCAGTCGCGAGTTCTCTCGCTTCAAACCGATCAGCAGCAACGGGGCGGCCACCGCGATCGAGCTGTACGTGCCGGCCAGGAAGCCGACGAACAGCGCGTAAGTGAAGCCGTGGATCGCCTCGCCGCCAAGGATATACATGAAGCCGATCGTCGCGATCGTCGTGCCGCCGGTCAGGATCGTGCGGCTCAGGGTCTGGTTGATCGCGTCGTTGATGATCTGCCGATCGAGGTGCCCGCGCTGGCCGCGCAGTTCACGGATTCGGTCGAAGACGACGACGGTGTCGTTCATCGAGAAGCCGAGAATCGACAGGATGCCCGACACCAGCGTCAGGTTGATGCGGAACGCGTCAATCAGCAGCGCCCGGCCGACAAATGTCTCGGCCAGGACGTGCGCGAAGCCGACCGCCGCGAGGGCGAACAGCGTGTCGTGCACGAGGGCGATGACGGTCGCTGAGCCGTACTTCATGTCGCCGAACCGCACCCATATGTAGATCACGATGCCCAGCACGCTGACGACCAGCGCGCCGATGGCGGCCGATCGGGCTTCGCTCGCGACCGACTTGTCGATGCCGCTCACGCGGGCAAATTCCGCCGGCGCGGTCAGGCCGCCGACGATGCTGTCCCATATGGGCGACAGCTTCGCCTGGACGTTGTTCGAGTCGCGCAGCGCGTTGTCGTACGACAGCACGACCAACCCGACGCCATCGTTCAGCTTCTGCACGCTGATGTTGCGGCCCGAGTTCGCGCCGCCGCTCAGCAGGCGCTGCTGGGCAAGGCGTTCCTCGACCTGCTTCGGATCGAGCGTCGGGTGAACGTTCTCGAGCACCACGGCAACACCGCCCTGGTATTCTTCAATACCTTCCGGCCTGAAGTTCGGGGCGATCGGTTCATCTCCCGTTTCGATCGCAATCACGCGCGTCTTGCCTGGCGCGTTGGCGCCACGTTCGATGAGCTGCTGCGCTGTGAGCCGATCGTCATCGAACCTCACCGGCTCGGCCACGTTCAGCTTGCCCGCGAAGGCTTGGCTGAGCGCGCTCATGACGGTCTGCCGAGTTGCGTTGGGCGTGACGATTTCAAAGCTCTTGTAGGTGCCTTCGCCGAGCGAGGTGGTATCGCCCACACTGGTGACGCTCGGTGCGGGCAGCGATGCCGCGTCGGCTTCGGCCTTGGCGTTGACGATCTTGCGGACGTCTTCCAGCCGCATCGGCTCCTTGAGGTCGATCGTCACCGCGGTGCCGCCAGCGAACTCGATGTCGAGCATCTTGTTCTGATGCCAGTAATAGCCGAACAGACCCATGCCGCCGACGATGAAGAGGATGCTAAACGCCAGGAACGCCGGCGCGAGCTTCATCCAGTCGATGTTGGGGCGCAGGGCGCGGTCGAGCTTCGGGAAGCGCAGCGGCAGGCTGCTGAGCGACTCGATGCCCCACTTCTCGGTCATGATGTAGAACACGGTGCGCGTCACATACAGCGCCGTGAACATCGAACTGACGATGCCCAGCAGCAGCGTCAGGCCGAAGCCTTTCACTTCTTCCGTGCCGATCAGGTACAGCACCACGGCACTGATGCCGGTGGTGATGTTGGAGTCGACGATCGCGGTCATAGCGCGCTTGTACGCGTTATGAAGGGCAACGCGGACGCCGAGTCCGCGCTGCTGCTCTTCGCGCAGGCGCTCGAAGATCAGCACGTTCGCGTCGACCGCCATACCGATGGTGAGGATGATGCCTGCGACGCCAGGCAACGTGAATGTCGCGCCGAATGCGCTCATGCCCGCCAGGATCAGCAGCAGGTTCATGATGACCGCAACCATCGCGACCACGCCGCTGACGAAGTAGTAACCCACAAGGAACACGGCCACCACGATGACGCCGGCGGCACACGCGAGCAGGCCGCGGCGCAGGTTGTCGGCACCGAGCTGCGGGCCGATCACGCGTTCGACGATCGGTTCGCTTTCGAGCTGTGCCGGCAGCGCGCCAGCCGACAGGGTCTTCTGGAGGTAGTCGGCTTCGACTGGCGAGAAGCCCGTCTTCCCGCCGCCGCTGATCGTGCCGCTGGCGCCGATCTGGGCCTGAATGGTCGGGGCGCTGATGACCTTCTCATCGAGCACCGCCGCCACCTGGTAGCCGTCGTTCAGGCTGGTGCCGGGCGTGCCCGGCTTGTGTCGGCCAGTCAGGTCGGAAAACAGCTTCGCGCCGACCGGATCGAAGTTGAAGAAGATCAGCGTCTGCACGCCCTGCGGGTCCTGGCCCGCGCGGGCACTGGTGAGGGCCCACTTCTCGGTGCCCTCGCGGTTAATCATTGACTTCTCGGGCGTGATCCAGAGCAGCTGGTAGTACTCGCCGTTGAACTTCGCGACCGACGGGTCCATCGCGTGCTTCTCGGCCTGCTCTTCCTCAGCAATCTTGTACCAGCGGAACATGTCGCCGGCGTGGTAGCGCGGGCCTTCCTGTGCCAGACGGGCGCGATAGGACTGGAACGTGCCGGGCGGGACCGCAGGGTCCGACGCCTTCGCGACGACGTGGAAGCTCAGCACACCCGAGCCGCGCAGCAGCGCCTTGAGCGAGGCCACGCTATCGACGGTGTCCTTGACCTTGTCGAACTCGACGTAATCCGTCACGTACTCGTCGATCAGCGCCAAGCGCTTGGCGTTGGTCGGATCGCCGTCGCGGATTTCCTGGATGCGCTTGGTGCGTTCATTCGCATCCTTGAAGTTGATCGCCTGCTGAAGGCGGACGATGTCGACGTTGGTGGCTTCGAGCTTGGGGCCGAAGTTGGAGGTTTTCAGTGCGTCGTCGGCGGCGTTGTAACGGTCGAGTTCCTCGGCCGGGGCGGCCGCGCCTTCCGGCAGCGACTTCCATTTTGCGTCGAGCTCGGCCTTGGTCTTGCGCGCCTGGATGAGGTCGTCAATGATCTGCTTGCGCTTGGTGCTGCCCTGCGCCAGCGAATCGATCTGACGCTGACGCGTGGCCTCATCAGCGATGTCGAGCGTCGCGAGAACGGTCAAAGGGCTGATGTTGATCGACTTCAGTTCGCTCTCGGCGGCCACGTAGGCGTCGCGAATCTTGCGATCCTCGGCCTTGGCTTCGCCGGCGGGGAGCTGGATTTCGAGGCGGTCCGCGCCCTGCGGACGCCAGATGAGGTTGCGGACGCCGTTCGGATCGACGCGCGTCTTGAGCGCCTGCGCCACCTGCGACGACAGGTCGGGCCGAACCGCTTCGCCCGGCGGGACTTTAATCTGGTAGATCAGACTGACGCCGCCCTTCATGTCCAAACCCTGTTGCAGGTTGGGGGCGAGCGTCTTCCACGGCTTGGGCCACAAGACCCACAGCGATGCGATCAGCACCGCGAGAATCGTCAGCAGACGACTGGAAATGTTGTGTTGCATGAGCGAGAGACCTTCGGTGTGAGGTCGGGAACGGTTGGTTGACGGTGAAGCGAGGGACGCGTCGAGACGACGTGAGTGAGTCGCCGCACTTCGTGCGGCGCGAGCGAGCACGTTCGCTCAAGGCGCTGCGGGCAGACAGGACGGATGCGAACCGCACTCGCGCGACGGACCCGATTTAGCCGCGGGGGCAAGGGAAGTCGTTCGATCGACCGGCGTCACGAGTTGGATCGTGAAACCGTCGGCGTGGATGACGACGTTGACGTAGCTGTTCGCTTCGTGCGGAAAGTGCTTTGGCGGCACGGCCTGTAAAGCCGTGCCACGCATCTGTAGGGAATCGTCAGCAAGCGCGAACGACCGCCAGTCGATTTCATCCCGCGGCGTCGCGTGCGGCGCCGCCGACGTGTGGACGATGTTCGCCCGTTCGAGGCGCGGCTTCTCCGAGTCCGATCCGTTCCGCACCGTTCCCGCGCGGACCGCTGCCGACGGAAGCAGCGCGAGCGTGACGATCAGCGTCAGCAGGTGGCGGAGGATGGTGAAGGGGCGGGACACTCGGGATTCACCGCGTCGATTCAGGGTCTGTTGATCTGGCGCGACCGAATCGCGCTAAGATTCATCGGTCATCTGCTTAGTCTGCCTTGATCGACGCCTTGTCGGTCATCGCCGTGCCCGACTTGCCCGGCTCGACGACGGCCGCGATCGCGTCACGGACGTAGCGGATCTTGGTGTTGCTGCTTTCATCGACCTTCACAAGGACTACGTCGTCCGACACTTCGACAATCGAGCCGAGTTCGCCGCCGACCATGCGGACGCGGTCGCCCTTCTTCAGGTTGGCCAAGAGGTTTTTGCGCTCGCGATCTTGTTTGCGTTTGGCGCTGAAGCTGAACCACATGAACAGCAACAGGGCAGGGAATATGAAGCCGATCGGCGACGACAGCAACTCAAGGATGCTCGGGTTTTTTGCAGCACCGTTGGCCGGCGCCGAAGGGGTCTGGGCGAGCAGGGAAACGATCGAGACAAGAGCAGTCGAGAGCATTTGTTCTTCTGTATCCTGTGGCATGGGCTAGCGGCCCATGGCTAGTCAAATCCGATTCACGAACTGGTAGCTCGTGTCACATCCGAGCCACCACCGACTCCCCCACCGAGCACGCAGCGCGGGTCTGACCGGCGGAATTCATCGAACCGGCCCTGCCGGAGCGACTCCCGCAGGTCGGCCATGAACCGCTGGTAGAACCGAACATTATGCAGCGAAAGCAGGATCGGTCCAAGCATCTCGCCGGCCATGAAAAAATGTCTCAGCGCGCCGCGCGTAAACCCTTTGCAGCACGGACAATCGCACCCTTCTTCGACCGGACTGGTGTCGCGAATGTACTTGGCGTTCTTGAGCCGAATCTGGCCCGAAGGCGTCCAGGCGCACGCACTTCGGCCATTCCGGGTGGGCAGGACGCAGTCGAACATGTCGATGCCGCGGGCCACCGCTTCGACGATGTCACGCGGGTAACCGACGCCCATCAAATAGCGCGGCCGATCCGTGGGCAGGAGGGCCGGCGCGACGTCGAGCACCTTCAGCATTTCTTCAAAGCCTTCGCCGACGGCCAAGCCACCCACCGCGTAACCCGGGAAATCGAGCTTCACGAGCGCCTCGGCACACTTTCGGCGCAGGTCCAGATCGAGCCCACCCTGCACGATGCCGAACAGGCTCTGTTCGGTCGGCCGGGCGTGCGCGTCCTTGCAGACGCTCGCCCAGCGGATCGTGCGCTCGATCGCCTGCACCTGCGTCTCGCGCGGGGCGGTCGAATCGGGGCACTGGTCGAAGCACATGATGATGTCGGCCCCGAGGTCGTTCTGCACCTGAATCGACCGTGCGGGCGTCAGGTGATGCTTCGAGCCGTCGATCTGGCTGGTGAAGGTGACGCCGTCGTCGGTGATCTTGTTCAGTTCGCTGAGGCTGAACACCTGGAAGCCACCCGAATCCGTCAGGATCGGGCCTTGCCAGTTCATGAAGCGGTGCAGGTCGCCGAGGTCGCGGACGACCTTCTCGCCGGGCCGAAGCATGAGGTGATACGTGTTGGCGAGGATGCACTGCGCGCCGGTGTCTTTCACAAGCGAGGGAACCAAACCCTTGATGGTGCCCTGTGTGCCGACCGGCATGAACGCCGGCGTGTCGAAGTGGCCATGCAGTGTGGTGATCCGCCCCAGCCGGGCGCGGCTGGACGGGTCGGTGGCGAAGCACTCGTAGCGGAGCGGGCGGGTCACGGGCGAGAGATCATACGGCCGCCGGAGGCAATTGCGAGATGCACGTGTCTGCTCAATAGGCGCGCACGAGAATCGCGCCGGGGTACGACCGCTTGAGGATTTCGTCGTACTTCAACCCGCGCTTCGCCCAGCCGTTGGTGCACCACTGGCAAAGGCCGACGCCGTGGCCGAAGCCTTGGCCGTCGAGGCGCAGGTCGTTGCCGAGGTCAGTGATCGTGAAAAAGCCGCTGAAGACCTCGGTGGCCTTGGGCGCGTCCCAGCCGAGCGCGCTGCGGGCCTGCTCGGCGAGCAGCACATACCGCCTGCCCGCGGCGTCCGTGATGGAATATTTCGTAGGCCGACCCAGCTTGTTCGACGCTTCGACGCGTACGTTCGCGATCGTCTGCATCGATTGAATCGAGTGATTCTTCGCCTTGCCCCAGGCCTTTACGCGGTCGGTGAACTCGGCCTTGGGCAGCGTGACCGTCCAGTGATAGCGCGGCGCGGATTCGCATCCATCCGCAAGCCGCTCGCGCAGCGGCGGGATGTTGTCGTCCGGAAAGATATCAGCCGCGCTCGCGGTGATGCCGCCACAGGTACTGCTGAAGTAGGTCTGGAAAATCTTCTCGCGCCCGGCCGGCCCATAGGCCATCACCTTGCCGCTGGTTTCGACGACGGCCTGGCGCGACTGAGGCGTCTCGCTGAGCACACCGCCGTAGACCTGGCTGCGCGTGTCGTCGAAGACATCGAACGCCGACGCCGAACCGGGGCCGTTCTGCACGTTGTAGATGACGTATGTCCGCGCGGCGATCGCCTGGCTCTTAAGGGCATCCATCGGCCACGTTGCAGGGGATTCGCGCGTGATCACGCCCAGCAGGTACTCCTCAACTGTGAGAACGTTCACGACGTCGATGCCCGGACCGTCGGGCACAAGCCGCACTGTGCCGCGATAGCTGAGTTCCTTGCCCTTGGAATCTCGCTTGGAGTTGACGACGACCGGCTCGCCGCGTTCGGAATGAAATGTGATGGCGCCGGACGACAGTTCGGCGGGCGTGACGCGGCGCGTCTGACCGTCAACCGTCAGCGTGACTTCCGGAACCGTATTCAGCAGCAGCACCCGCACCTGTGGCCCGGCCGGCGGGAAGCTCAGGCCCTCGCTCCCCTTCGGCGCCATGAGGCAGCCGGCGACGATGCCGACGAGGCCGAGCGCTAACCCGACCAGGATGGTCGAGCCGCGCAGGGACTTGCGTCCGTGCCGGGGATGGCGTCGCCTCCGTGCGAACATGGCAGCAAGTGTAAATCAGCGGACAGCAGATAGCTAATATCGCGTGGCGAGCCGCAGGAAAACCCGATTATCGCTGCCGGCCCCCGCCACCATCATTCGGGCACGAACGACGTCTTCCCGTCGATCTTCAGCACCGTCTGGGCCATCAGTTCCGCGCACGCTTCCAGGTCGGCCAGACTGCACACCTCGACCGGTGTGTGCATGTAGCGGTTCGGAATGCCGATCAGGCCCGTCGCCACGCCGGCCCGGCTGATCTGGATGGCGTTGGCGTCGGTGCCCGTCGCGCCTGGGGCGGCCGCCAGTTGGTGCGCGATCTTCTTCTGCTGGGCCGTCTCGACGAACAGGTCGTACAGCTTGTGGTTGATGTTCGGGCCGCGCTCGATGACCGCACCCTTCCCGAGCTTGATGTCGCCGGCCAACTTCTTGTCGGCCCCGGGGTTGTCGGTGCCGTGGGTGACATCGACGGCAATGCCGACCAGCGGATCGATGCCGTAACAGCTCGTGCGAGCGCCGCGCAGGCCAATCTCTTCCTGAACGGTCGCGACGGCATACAGCGCACACTTGAGCTTCTTGCTCTCCGCCGCGATGCGCAGGGCTTCCATCACGACGAACGTGCCGACCTTGTTGTCCAGGCCGGGCGAGGTGATGAGGTCTTCGCCGAGCATCTGCACGCCGAGCGAGAACGTGCCGACGTCGCCGATGGCGACTTTCTTGAGGGCTTCTTCCTTATTGGCGGCGCCGATGTCCAGCCAGAGTTCGGTGAGTTCGACCTTCGCGCCGCGTTCGTTCTCTTTCATCAGGTGAACCGGCTTGCGCCCGATGACGGCCGGCACCGGGCCGTTCTTGCCATGGATCGTGATGCGCAGCCCCGGCATGACGCTCGGATCGATCCCGCCGACCGCCTTGAAGTAGCAGAAGCCGTCGTCGCTGATGTAGTGGACCATCACACCGATCTGGTCCATGTGCCCGGCCAGCATCACGCGCGGGCCGCCCTTCTTGGTGTTCGCGCCGATGATGACGTTGCCGTGCACATCCGTCTCGATGTGGTCGGCCCATTTCTTCATCCGATCGCGCACGAGCTTGGCGACCGGCGCTTCATACCCCGAGACACTGGGTGTTTCTTCAATCCGGCGCAGAAAGTCGAAAGAGTCCTTGTTCATGGGCCGAAATGTTACGCGAAGGAAACCGTGGACGAAACGAGCGAACGATGAGGGCGCGCCGCTGCCGCCCCGTCTACGGTTTCAACGGCCGTGCCATCTCGATTTCGTGCAGCGTCGCATCGTTTGGATAAGGCAGGATTCTGCCGGTCGCAGTGAAACCCAAGGACTCGTAGAACCGCTGCGCGCCTTCGTTAACCGAGGTCACGGCGAGAACTTGTCGATAGAGATCGAGCGAGCGTGCCCAGGCTGTGGCCGCCTCTATCAATCGAACGCCGACTTGTTGTCGTCGAGCGTCCGGCGCAACCCAGACCGATACGAGATGGGCGTGTCCGTCATCGATGAACGATGCGGCAAATCCAACTGGCGATGCGCCTCGCAATGCGAGAAAGCAGCACGACCGATCGTTTTGCCAGCGGCGAGCCTTGGCAACCCAATCGGAATCCGTAAGCACTGATTCCGTCGCATAAGTCGAACCGAACGCAAGCGGGTCGGTCTGCAACGCGCGAAGCCGCACGCTGCGGAAGACTGGAACCAACTCGTCCGACAGCGGTACGACTTCGATCGAACTCATCGCCGCTCCGCCACTTGCGCTTTTACTTGCGCCAGGAACTCGCTCGCGGGGATCGCGCCCTTGTCGCCTTCCGTGCGATGACGAACCGCCACCTTGCCCTCGCCGGCTTCCTTTTCGCCAATGACCAGCATGTATGGCGTCTTCGCGAGGGTCGCCTCGCGGATCTTCGCGCCGATCTTGTCGGCGCTGGTGTTGACGTCCACACGAATACCGGCGTCCTTCAAGTCGGACGCGACCTTCTGCGCGTAATCAAGCGACTTATCGCTCACTGGAAGAACCGCGACCTGCGTCGGGCTCAGCCAGAGCGGGAAGGCGCCGGCGAAGTGCTCGATCAGCACGCCGATGAAGCGTTCCATGCTGCCGAACGGCGCGCGGTGGATCATCACCGGGCGGTGGACGGCGTTGTCGGAACCGACGTACTCGAGGCCGAACCGCTGCGGGAGTTGGTAGTCGACTTGCACGGTGCCAAGCTGCCACTCGCGGCCGATGACGTCTTTCACGACGAAGTCGATCTTCGGCCCGTAGAACGCGGCCTCGCCGGGCTCCTTGGTGAAGGGAACCCCGAGCGACTCCGCCGCGATGACGCAAGCGGATTCGGCCCGGTCCCACTGCGCCGGGTCGCCGACGTACTTCTTGCTGTCCGGATCGCGCAAGCCGACCCTCACGCGGTAGTCTTTCAGCCCGAGCGTTCCCAAGACGACTTTGACGAGTTCGAGACACCCGAGCACTTCTTTACCCACTTGCTCTTCCATGCAGAACAGGTGGGCGTCGTCCTGGGTGAAGCCGCGCACACGGGTCATGCCGCCGAGCTCGCCTGACTTCTCCCACCGATACACGGTCCCGAACTCCGCGAGACGGATCGGCAGGTCACGGTAGCTGCGCTTCTCCGACGCGTAGATGCGGATGTGGTGCGGGCAGTTCATCGGCTTGAGCAGGTAGCCGTCGATCTCACCTTTCTCCATCCGGTTCGCGAGGTCGGAGCAGGAGCACCCTTCCTTCGCGAGCATGTCGGTGAACTCGCGATCCACCAGCGGCGGGAACTGGCTCTCGCGGTAGTACGGGAAGTGGCCCGAGGTCTTGTACAGATCGAGCCGGCCGATGTGCGGCGTGAACACCTGGCTGTAGCCCTGCCGACGCAGGTGTTCGCCGATGAAGTTCTGAAGCTCCTGACGAACGATCGCACCCTTGGGCTTCCACAACACCAAGCCTTGACCGACCTGTTCGTCGATCGCGAACAGGCCCAGCGCCGGGCCGAGCACGCGGTGGTCGCGCTTCTTCGATTCTTCGAGCTGGTTCAGGTGCGCGTCAAGTTGCTTCTTGTCGAAAAAGGCGGTGCCGTAGACGCGCTGGAAGCGGTCCGACTTGATGTCGCCGTGCCAGTTGCTGGCGGCCACGTTCATAATCTTGAACGCCTTGATCCGACCGGTCGATGGCACGTGCGGGCCCATGCAGAGGTCTTCCCAGTTCGCACCCGGCTTTCCGGTGGCGTACCAACTGAGCGACGCAGCGCCGCCCGCCTTGGCGCGCTCGGCGTTGTCGACCTTGTACTTGTTGCCTTCCTTGGTAAGGCGAGCGAGCCCCTCATCGAACGAAAGCTCGTACCGGGTGAACGGCCGATCTTCCGCGACGATCTTCGCCATCTCGGCTTCGATCTTCTCGAAGTCGGACGAACTGATCGGCTGGTCCAGGGCGATGTCGTAGTAGAACCCGGTCTCCAGCGCCGGCCCGTACGCGAGCAGCGCGCCCGGCCAAATCCGTTGGATCGCCTCGGCCATCACGTGTGCCGCGCTGTGACGCAGCGTGAGCAGCGCTTCCGGGTCCTTCTCGGTGATGATGCTGACGGTGTGTTCGCCGGTGAGCGGGGTCGACAGGTCGACGACCTTGCCGTCGATCTTGCCGAGCAGCGCCGCCTTGGCGAGCCCTTTGCCGATCGACTCGGCCAGTTGGTACACGGTGCTGCCGTCCGCGAGTTCGCGCTTGCTGCCGTCTGGAAGGATTGCGATGGCCATGAGATCAGTTGCCAATTACGAGTTGCCAGTTGCCAGAAGTCCAAACAAAAACCGCCCGGAATGACCGGGCGGCTGAATCGTTCTTCGCTCGAGCACATCGAACGCGAACCCTCACCGCCCGGCCATGCCGGTAGTCGTCGTGGTGGTCGTCGTTCGAGTGCAGCTCCGCATAAGCAAAACGTTATACCGAAGGGTTTATCGACTGTCCACGCGGGGAAGTTTAGCACGGCCTGACGCCCACTTACTTCTTCGCGTCGTCCAGGATTTCGTCGACCGTGGCGGTGAACGTCGGCAGCGTGCCGGCCTTCACCTCGGGCTGCTTCAGCGTGCCGCGGACCTTGATCTGAAGCAGTTCACGCCGAGCCGCCTTTAGAAGCTCGCCGATCACCGGCAGCTTCGTCGCGCTGCCCGGCTCGGTGTAGAAGTTCAGGTTGACGTCCTTGCTGTCGAAGTCGAGCCAGCCCGCGCCGCGAATCTGCATCTCGCGGCTGCGCAGCGTGATGTCCGACATCGTCACGCGCGGCCCCTCGATCACGTAACTCGCGTCGGCCTGGTTGAAGCCCGTGGTGAACGGAAGCTGCAAGCTGACCAGTTGCGTGACGCCCACCATCATCGGTACGCGCAGCATCTTTTCACCGCTGATCGAGACGTCACCGCGACCGCGCCGGGTGCTGGTCGTCTTCGACTGATCAGGCGGCGCGTTCGGGTCCCAACTGCCTTGGATTTCGAGGATGGCGTTCATCCGCGCCGCCCCGCCGATCATGGCCTTGTCACTGTCGCCGGCGATCTTGCCGAGGTCGGCCTGCCAGACGCGGAAGTTCGCGCCCAGCGCGTGCTCTGGACGTTCGACTGGTCGATCGCCACCTCGCCCGACAGGTCGCCGCCCGCAAGCTTCGCGCGAACGTCGACGATGTGCAGCAGGTTGGCGGAGTCCTGGCTGGTGAGCCGGGCCGAGCCGGCGGTGGCATCGATGTCGGCCACCTTGAACGAATCGAGTGAGACGGCACCGGCCAGATCGGTCGGACCGTCGTCGTTCACGCTGCCGGACATTTCCAGGCCGCCGACGGCGCTGCTGATCGGCAGGCCGAACTCGGCGCGGGCGTCGGCGAACTTCACGCCGGCGTCAAAGCCGACCGTCGTCTTCACCTTCGCGGCGTCGGCCGGGTCGGGCTCGGACGACCAGTCGAGCCGCCGCACCGTCAGGTCCACCGTGCCCGCGAACTTCGCATCCCGAATCGCGCCGGCCAACCCGGTCGGCAGCGCCACGAGCAGCTTTTCGTCGATCGGCAGCTTGGCCGCACCCAGTTTCAACTTCCACAACTGCTGGTTCGATGCCGGCCCGAGCGCGCCGGTGCCGTCGAGTTGCACGTCGGAGTCGGCCAGCTTTGCCTTGATCGCGTCGAGTTCAACGGTCGTCGACGAGGCGCGGACCGTACCGGTCAGCGCATCGAACCGTCGCGGGAAAAAGGTCGGCTCAACCGACACATCGTTGCCCGCGTCGAGCGTGAGATGCCACGCAGCCGCGTCCTCGATTGAGCCATTCCACTTGAGCCGCGTCGTCACATGGCCGCTCGGTTTCACCGCATCCCAAGCGGCCCGCGCGGGAGTGGGCAGCGAATCATGCAGCGGCGCGTCGAGCAATAGTTTCGTTGCCGTCACTTCGCCATTGACGACGGGCACGCCCCCGGACTTGATGCCCACGCTGCCGTTCGCGGCGATCGCGCTATCGTCGCGCTGACCCTTAGCATCGTCGATTCGAATCTCGTCGGGCGTGATGCGCACGAGCGACGTGATATGATCGACCTGCGTCTTCCACTCGCGCGGGCGGAAGACGCCGTCCGTCAACTTCATGTCGAACCGGTAGTCGGTGCTGTTCTGTCCGCCTGACGGCAGATTGACGGTGACCACGCCCGTGCCGTTGAGCTTGCCCGCGAGACCGAGCTGTTCGAGGCGTTCCTGCGTGTCGGCGGGCAGGGCTTGGGCGAGGTCGCGATCGATCGGCAGGTTCTCAACCGTCAGGCCGATCTCGGCGCGGGTCGTGCGCGGCTGGTCAGGGCCGTCGATTTTGCCCCAGCGGACGAGGCCCTGCGCGAACAGCTTGGCGTCGCCGCTCACGGAATCGAAGCGTTCGACCTCGACGCGATCGGCCTTCACGTGCAGCACGGCCGAGAGGTTGTTGAGCGGCAGCGGGAACTCGCGCAGCGCGCTTTGCCCGATGTGATCGTGACGTCGGTTTCGTACGTCCACCGGCTGACCGGCCCCTTGTCGCGATGCACGCGGCACGCGAAATCGCCCGTTGCCACCGGCCACGGCGCGTCGCCCTGACCTTTGAAGATGCTGATGGCGTTGCGGACGTCGCCCGGCATGGCGTCGCGGAAAGCGTCGTCGATGTGGATGCCTTCGCCACTGACGACGAGGTCGACCCCGCTGCCCCCTTCGAGCGGCTGGATGCTGCCATCGACGCGCACGGTGGAGAGTTCGTTCGCGGTTCCGGGCACGCCATGGCCGGCGATCTTGACGACACGCAGGCGTGTCTCGTGCGTGGCCGGATCGCGATCGAAGGCGAGCTCGCCCGTCGCGCCGTACACGGGATAGGGCCACTCCGCGAACTTGAAGCGGCCCTTCTCGAAGCGGACGCCGCCCAGCACTTCCGGACGATCCGCGTTCAATGCACGCGACAGGTGCAGGTCGAGCGTGCACAGGCCCGTCGGGCGGAAGCGATAGTACGTCTCACGCACCTCACGCGGCATCGCGTCGATGCAGGTCAGCTTTTCCGGAAACACCACAGGCCCGCCGACCGGCGTGGTCAGGCGCACCTCGAACGGCGCGTCGCGCGATTGGCGCATGTCGCCGGTCATCTTCGCGGTCAGCGAAAGCGGCAGGTCGTCGACGCGGAAGTTCATCTCCGGCACTTCGATCGAGTTCTGGGTGAAGACGAACTTCGCACGCTCGACGTTCACAGGGATGATTTGCGGCAGGCTCGCGCGGCGCTGCACCGCCGCCGCCAGCAGCGGGCTGCCGATCGGGCTGCCACGCACGTCGGCCAGTACGCCCGCGGCGGCGTCGATGAGGTCGTGCTCGGCGCGATCCGTGAACTCCAGCGGATGAAAGCTCATCCGACCTTGCTCGAGTGTGATCACGATCCGATAGATCTCGCGGCCCGCTTCGTCGCGATCGAATTCAAGAACGGGCACATCGACACGCCCTGTGATCTGCTGACGCTTCCAGAACTCGCGCTCGCGCCGGCAGGAGCTGTTCGACCGTCTGCAATTCGACGCCGCGCAGTGACGACGCGCCTGTGCCGTCGGCAAGCGAAACCGAGCCTTCGAAGCTCGGCCCGGCACGGTCGTCGGGCTGACGCGACTGAAGCCTGAAGGTGTACCGGCCGGGCGATTGCGGCGAAAGCTGGCCGTCGATACGAAGCGTCGCCAGCGTCACGGTGCCGGCGTCGGTGACTTCGCCGCGATGCACGCGCCCGCCGCGGATGACGATTTCAGGCAGGGCCGGGCCGGTGTCGCGCGGGTCGCGCGGGCGGGTGGTCGTGACGGGCCGATTGGGGCGTCGGCCGAGGCGCTGGAAGTTCCAGTCCTTCTGGTTCGGATGCTCGGTGAGGTAGACCTCGGGCTCGATCGCGGTGAGGCGCGACGCGCTCACGTGGCCGCGCAGCAACGCCAGCGGCGAGAACGACACCTGAAGTGCGCGGGCGTGGACGAGGAGGTCGCCCCCCTGCTCGGCCGCGCGCGGACGCTGACGTCTTCGAGCGTCAGGCCTTCAAAGAGCGAGGCATGCGCGGTGCCGACGGTGACGTCGCCTCGGACGATGTCCGAAAGGATCGACTGCGCCAAAGCCCGGACGCGGGCGGGGTCGGTGAAGTGCTTGTAGACGACCATCAACCCGATGGCCGCGAACAGCAGCAGGACGAACGCCCGACGCATCCACCGGCGGCAACGTGCGGCGACAACACAGCCCGGCCGCCAGACTCGGCCGTGCACGCGCTGCGGGGTGGTGAGCTCGTGGGTGGACATCCGTGTGCCTGAGAGCGGTCAGGGCAAGTCGCTCATGCTTCTCTCTCAGCCTAGACCTCGCTTGGTCGGAGTGGGAAGAGGCCTGCTACTCACCATGCGTGACCGTGATCACACCTACGGTACCACCGCGGGCGTTGAAGTTCGCGACGACTTTCATCCGTTTCGGCGCGAGGGCGGCCACGAGGTCGTCGCAGATCTGGTTGGCGACGCCTTCGTAGAAGATGCCCTTGTTGCGGAACGCGAGGTAGTAGAGCTTCAGGCTCTTCATCTCGACGCACCGCTGGGCTGGCGTGTAGGTGACGGTGATGGTGGCGAAATCGGGCTGGCCGGTCACAGGGCACATGCTGGTGAACTCGGGGAAGACAAACTCGATGGTGTAATCCCGGCCCGGTCGCGGGTTGGGGAACGTGTCGAGGATCGAGGCGGGCCGATCGAACTGGGCGGGGGTCAGGATCGATTTCTGGCCAAGGTGAACGGGCGAATCAGGCATGTCTCGAGTGTAGCGGCCGACCCATAAATTTCCGCCATGGGGGCGATAATCCGCCGCTAACGAAACGACGTATTCACAACCGATCAACAAGTCTGATTTGACCCATCTGGCCCGGGCACTGCCAGTATTTCAGCGCGCAAAAGTCATGTCAGATGACTAAATGTCGCAGTGAATTCCCTGCGACTTGTTTGACATCCCCCATCTGGCCGATACATTCGATCATCGGATACGATGGTCTTTTAATCGACGTGACACGTCTCCTTTTTCTGTCACAAGGATGGTGACCCTATGTCTCAGCAGGCGGTCGTCAAAAACGACACATCTCCTCAATCCAGCCCGGCTTCCGCCAAGCTGGACGAGTTCAAGTACGACGACCAGATCGTCCGCATGTTCCTTGCGGCAATGATGATCTTTGGCGTCGTCGCATTCCTGGTCGGGCTTGTCATCGCCCTCCAACTGGCCTTCCCGACCATCCCGGGGACCGATATCCCGACGAATTTCGGCCTGCCCTTCCTGACCTTCGGCCGACTCCGCCCCCTGCACACCAACGCGGCCATTTTCGCGTTCGTGGGCAACTGCGTGTTCGCGGCCGTCTATTACTCGACACAGCGCCTGCTCAAGACGCGCATGTGGTCGGACAAGCTCAGCCGCCTCCACTTCTGGGGTTGGCAACTCATCATCGTCCTTGCCGCGGTCAGCCTGCCGCTGGGCTACACGCAGGGCAAGGAATACGCCGAACTCGAATGGCCCATCGACCTCATGATAGCGGTCGTCTGGCTCGTGTTCTTCGGCGGAAACTTTCTGATGACGCTGCTGAACCGGCGTGAGCGACACATTTATGTCGCCATCTGGTTCTACATCGCGTCGATCGTCACGGTCACGATTCTGCACGTGTTCAACAGCCTGGCCGTGCCAGTGCTGAGCGGCACGACGATCAAGAGCTACTCGCTCTACGCCGGCGCTCAGGACGCGATGATGCAGTGGTGGTACGGCCACAACGCCGTCGCCTTCTTCCTCACCACGCCGATCCTCGGGCTGATGTACTACTTCGTCCCGAAGGCGGCCGAGCGTCCTGTGTTCAGCTACCGGCTCTCGATCCTGCACTTCTGGTCGATCGTCTTCGTCTACATCTGGGCCGGCCCGCACCACCTGCATTACAGCCCGATCGCAGACTGGGCCAGCACACTCGGCATGATCTTCTCGATCATGCTTTGGATGCCTTCATGGGGCGGCATGATCAACGGATTTCTCACACTGCGTGGGGCGTGGCACAAGGTCACCAGCGACCCCGTGCTGAAGTTCTTCGTCGTGGGCATCACCTTCTACGGCATGAGCACGTTTGAGGGGCCGCTGCTCTCGATCAAGAGCGTGAACGCGCTCTCGCACTACACCGACTGGACGATCGCCCACGTGCACTCCGGCGCGCTCGGTTGGAACGGCTGCATGGCATTCGGCATGATGTACTGGCTGCTGCCGCGCCTGTTCCAGACCAAGCTTTGGAGCACCAAGGCGGCCGAGTGGCACTTCTGGGCGGCGACGATCGGCATCCTGCTGTACATCATCCCGATCTACTGGGCCGGCATCACGCAGGGCCTGATGTGGCGGCAGATCGACGGCAACGGCGCACTCGTTCATCCGCAGTTCGTCGAAACCGTCAACGTCCTGATCCCATTCTACTACCTGCGTGCCATCGGCGGCACGGTGTTCATCGTCGGCGCGCTCATCGGCTGTGTGAACTACTTCATGACCTGGATGAGCCGCCCGAAGACCTACGAAGAGCCGATCCACACGGCCCCGCCACTGTCTGCGGTTCCGATCCATGACCCGGTGTCGCCCATCAGCAAGCTCCAGGCGGTCACCGACAGCGCCAAGAAGCTCGACGTGTTCGCGAGCCTCTGGTGGCACCGCAAGTGGGAACGCATGCCCGTGTTCTTCACGGTGATGTGCCTGATCGCCGTGCTGGTGGCGTCGGCGTTCAGCCTCGTGCCGTCATTCGTGATTCGTTCGAACATCCCGACCATCGCCAGCGTGAAGCCGTATACACCGCTGGAACTGTATGGCCGCGACATCTACATCCGCGAAGGCTGCTACAACTGCCACTCGCAGAACATCCGTCCGATCCTGGCCGAAGTGAAGCGTTACGGCGGCAGCGCCGGCTTCAGCAAGCCGGGCGAGTTCGTCTACGACCACCCGTTCCAGTGGGGCAGCCGCCGCATCGGCCCCGACCTCCAGCGCGAGGGCGGTCGCCAGAGCAACGGCTGGCACTATCAGCACTTTGAGAAGCCCAGTTCGGTCGTAAACGGGTCGATCATGCCGCCGTACGCGTTCCTTCAGAAGAGCACGATCGGCTTCGATACGATCCAGGCGCGCATGAAGTCGATGGCCATGCTCGGCGTCCCATACACCAGCAAGGACATCGCGACCGCCGTCGAGAACGCGAAGACACAGGCGACGATGATCGCCGGCTCGATCGCGCAAGACATCATTCGCGACCCGGACTCAATAAAGGAAATGGAAGCCCGTCAGGACTTCACCGACAAGATGCAGAATGCCGACGTCGTGGCGCTCATCGCTTACCTCCAGCGCATGGGCACCGACATCGGCAAGACCGATCCCAACTGGAAGCCCGATGGCGTCGGGCAGGCCGACACCGCCGGCAGCGCGTCCGTCATCGACACTGCCAAGACCGAAGGAACTCACTGATGTTCAAAGAGATCCTCAACTTCAATCCCAACACCTACGACTTCGTCGCGACCGTTGCCAAGATTGGCCTGCTGATCTTCTTCGTGGTGTTCGTCAGCATGTCGATCTTCGCGATGACCCGCAGGAAGAAAGACGTCGCCCGCTGGGGCGCTCTCGCTCTCGACGAGGGTGATGTGCTCGAGCCGACGTCGAAGAAGTGATTCGTCCCTTACGGACTTTCCAACATGAGCCAAACTGAAAACAAAGACCTCGTCACTGAACATGCCTACGACGGCATCCAGGAGTACGACAACCCAACGCCGGGCTGGTGGAACTGGATCTTCATCGGGTCGATCGCGTTCGCGGCAATCTACTGGTTCGTGACGCTGCTGACGCCCGACCTCTCGCCCGAAGCCGAGTACGCCGCCGCCGAAACCAAGGACGCGGCCCGCAGCTACGGCGACTACGCGAAGCTATCGCCCGACGCCACCACGCTGGTCACGCTGATGCAGGACAAGAAGGCCTTGGCGCTGGGCAAGTCGGTGTTCCTCACCAACTGTGCCAGTTGTCACGGCCCCAAGGGTCAAGGCCTGACCAGCGCACCAACCTCACCGACGATTCTTATCTGTGGGTGAAGACGATCGCGGACATCCCGGACGTGATCGCCAAGGGCCGCAACAACGGTGCGATGCCGACATGGGAAACGCGCCTGAAGCCCGCGCAGATCCTCGTGACGGCCGCGTACGTCGCGACCCTCCGTGGCGGCAACGAACAGGGCAACCCGCCGCAGGGCAAGGTGATTCCCGCGTGGAGCGCCGGCGCCGCGGCCGCGCCGGCGGTTGTGCCCACGGTTAGCGCAGCTCCCGCGAAGTGATTCACATAACCCGTGGGGCGCGGTTGACCGCCGCACCTCACGCTTTCACGAACTTGGAATGGCGAAGATGTTCCGATCATTCGAGGAATCATTGCTGAGGCCCAGCGAACGTGTGCTTAGCACGTTGGAGGCCGACGGCTCTCGTCGATGGATGTTCCCGCGCCTGTCGAAGGGGCGCTTCTGGCAGGCCCGGCGCGTCTTCGCCTATGTGCTGATCGCGATCTTCACGCTGGTTCCGTACATCCACATCAACGGCCGGCCAATCGTGTTGCTTGATGTCGCCGAGCGGCAGTTCCACCTGTTCGGCAAGACGTTCCTCCCCACCGACACACTGCTGATGGCACTATTCATGCTCAGTTGCTTCCTGAGCATCTTCGCTTTCACGGCAATCTTTGGCCGTGTCTTCTGCGGCTGGGCGTGCCCACAAACCGTCTGGCTGGAGTTCGTGTACCGCCCGATCGAGCGCCTCTTCACCGGCCGAAGCGGCTGCGGCGGCAAGCCGACCAAGCACGTCGCCATCTGGCGGCGCGGACTGATGTACGTCGCCTTCTTCGCGATCAGCGTCCACCTGGCCAACACGTCGCTGGCGTACTTCGTCGGCTCCGCAAAGCTGAACGACTGGATCTGGCACAGCACGCCGTGGCAACACCCGGGCGGTTTCCTGCTCGTCACACTCGTCACGGTCTGGATGATGTGGGACTTCTGCTACTGGCGCGAGCAGATGTGCATCATCGGCTGCCCCTATGGCCGGTTTCAAAGTGCGTTGCTGGATCGACACAGCATCATCGTCAGTTACGACAAGCAGCGCGGCGAACCGCGCGGCAAGAAGAAGAGTGGAGAGCGACAAGTGGAAAGTGGAGAGTTGCAGCGATCGACGCTTGCGCTTCCGCAACTCTCCACTCTCCACTCCCCACTTCCCGCTTCTTCCGGCGACTGCATCGACTGCACCATGTGCGTGCAGGTCTGCCCGACCGGCATCGACATCCGCAACGGCCTCCAGGCCGAATGCGTCAACTGCACGCAGTGCATCGACGCCTGCGACAGCGTGATGGACAAGATCGGCAAGCCGCGCGGCCTGATCGGCTACTCCAGCCAGGCCGTCCGTGACGGCCAGCCGAAGAAGATCGCCCGGCCGCGCGTCATCATCTATCCGACGTTGCTCACGATCGTCGGCACGCTGTTCCTCTTCCTGCTGTTCACCAAGCCGACGTTCGACTTCGTCATCCTGCGCCCCGTCGGCGAAGCGTGGCAACCCGTCAACAACAGCACGGCCGCGTCGAACCGGGTGCAGCTCCACCTGACCAATCGCGGCAACGGCCCGCAGACGTTCACCTACGAAGTGCTCGGCGACACCGGCGCCCGCGTCGAATCGGACGACACCGATCACGTCACGCTCACGCCGATTCAGGCGGTCGACCACAACGTGCGCATCGTCGTCCCTTCCGACGCGTTCAAGAAAGGCCTGCGTGGTCAACTGCCCGTGACTATCCGCGTGCACTGTAGCGACGGGTCGTACCTTGATCGTCGCCTGACCGTCCGCGGACCTTATCGACTGTGACCGTGGGTGATCGTCGGACTTCAGACTTGAGTTGATTTGTACAGGAGACGTTCGATGCAAGGTTCAATTCAGCAACCCCCAACCACTCCGGCCAAGAAGGGCCGCTGGTGGATATGGCCGACCATCGTCGTGTCGCTGCTCGTTCTGCACACGGGCGGCATGCTCGTGGCGATGGGCATCGCCAATCGCGATCCGACCTTCCGCGTCGAGCCCGACTACTACAAGGAAGGCCTGACCTTCGACCAGCGCAAAGCTGCAATGGCCGCCAGCGAAAAGCTCGGCTGGACGGTCAGCATCGATCTAGCCGACGCCGTTGATGCCACCCGCCATCGCCCGTTGATCGTCACACTGCTCGATCACGAGAAGAAACCGATCAGCGGCGCGACCATCACCCTCCGCTTCTTCCGCCACGCCAACGGCAAGGCAGCCCGCGTGCTGACGTTGACCGACCAGAATGACGGCGTCTACGCCGGCAGTTCCGACCTCGTCGACGGCGGCTTCTGGCAGTTCGACGTGACCGTCACAAAGGACAAAGACACGTTCGTCAAGACGATCGACGGCCAGTGGGTGAAGGACCTGTGAAAGCAGGGGCGAAGGGTTAGGACTGCCAAGTCGTACCTAACCCCTATCCCCTCGCCCGTAGCCTCTCTCTCCCATGCTCCTCATCCCCGCCATCTTCTTCGCCAGCCTGCTCGGCTCGCTGCACTGCGCAGGCATGTGTGGCGCGTTCGTCGCGCTCGCGGTGAACGGCGCGAATGAAGGCGCATCGAAGATCGCCACGCAGTCGGCGTACCACCTCGGGCGACTGGTCACCTACGTAACGCTTGGCGCGATCGCCGGAACATTGGGATCATTGCTCAACGTCGCTGCGAAGCTTGCAGGGCTTCAACCTGTCGCTTACGCCTTTGCGGGCGCGAGCATGGTGATCTTCGCCGGCATCGCCCTTCTCCGCATCAATGGCGTCAAGATCGCGCGTCTGCCGCTGCCCGGCTTCATGCAGGAACTGCTCGTCCGCGGCCACCGCGTCGCGATGCACCGCACACCGATCGCCCGCGCCGCCACGATCGGCCTGCTAACCACGCTGCTGCCCTGCGGCTGGCTCTACGCGTTCGTCATCACCGCCGCCGGCACTGGCAGCACACTCCTGGGCGCCGGCGCGATGGCCGTCTTCTGGCTGGGCACCTTGCCGATGCTGGTCACGATCGGCACCGGCGCAGGCGATGCTCGGCGCGTTCGGGAAGAAGCTGCCGACCGTCACCTGCCTGATCGTCCTCGCTGCGGGCCTCTGGACGCTGCTGGGCCGCTCGCACCTCAGCCCGCTGGCGATGGCCCAGCAGCTTCAACCGACCACTCATCCGACGAGCATGCCCACCACCGTGCCGTCGGCCCACGAACTTCCGCCTTGCTGTCGTCATGAGTAACAACGCCAACATCGCGTGCGCCCACTGCGGCCTCCCCGTGCCGGCTGGCCTGGTCGAAGCGTCGGCCGAGCGTCAGTTCTGCTGCGCGGGCTGCCGCGCCGTCTACAACACCATCCACGCGTGCGGCCTCGACGCCTACTACGCCATGCGCGCCGACGCCGAAGTCGTCCTCGCCAACCCGGCCGCGCCCGGCGGCAAGTTCGACGCGTTCGACGCCGACAGCTTCCGCAAGCTCTACATCACCACGCTCGACGAGCACGACCTCAGCATCGACCTCATTCTGGAAGGCGTCACGTGCGGCGCGTGCGTCTGGCTCGTCGAAAAGCTCCCCGAAGTGCTGCCCGGCGTGATCGAGGCGCGCCTCAGCCTGCGCGAAACGACCGTCCGCGTCCGCTTCGACCCGGCCCGCGTGCGCCTGTCGCAGGTCGCCCAAATGCTCGATCGCCTCGGCTACAAGCCGCACCCGGCCAAGGGCGTCTCGAAGCGCGAACTGCAAAAGCGGGCGTCGCGCCAAGCGCTCGTCGATATCGGCCTCGCCGGCGCGATCATGGGCAACATGATGCTGCTCGGCGCCGCCATGTACGCCGGCTGGGTGGGCGGCATGGAGAGCACCTACAGCCAGTTCCTGCGCTGGACCACGCTCGTGCTGGGACTGATTTCGCTCCTCGTGCCCGGCCGCTGTTTCTGGATCAGTTCGTGGACGGCGATCCGCAACCGCACCGTCAACCTCGACATGCCGATCACGCTCGCCCTGCTCGCGGGCGGTGTGGCCGGCACGATCAATGTCATCCTCAATCGCGGGGAGTTGTACTTCGACTCGCTCAGCGTGCTCGTCTTCCTGCTGCTGGTGGGCCGGTACTTCCAGGCACGGCAGCAGCGGCGGGCGGATGACGCTGTAGATCTTCTATTCAGTTTCTCGCCTGTCACGGCACGTCGCGTGCGTGGCGATGACTCGATCGAAGAAGTCCCCGTCGAAGCGCTGTCATTCAACGACGTCGTCGAAGTCTGGCCGGGCGAACTGTTCTGTGCCGATGGCACGGTCGAGAGCGGTTCGAGCAACGTCGATCAGGCCCTTCTCACCGGCGAGAGCGACTTGGTTCGCGTCGAATCCGGCAGCAAGGTGTTCGGCGGCGCGATGAACGTCGGCTCGGCGTTGCGTGTCCGCGTCGAATCGATCGGCCGCGAGACGCGCGTCGGCAAGCTGATGGACCTCGTCGAGCGCGGCGTGAACGACAAGCCCGCCGTCGTGCTGTTCGGCGACCGCGTCGGCCGCATCTTCCTGCCGGCCGTCTGCGTGCTGGGCGCGCTCGACGTTCGCCCTCTGGACGCTCGTCTGGCACGACCTCACCGGCGCGATCGACCACACCGTCGCGTTCCTGATCGTCACCTGTCCGTGCGTACTGGGCCTGGCAACGCCGCTCACGTTGGCGGTCGCGACGGGGCAACTCGCCCGGCGCAACATCCTCGTCAAGAGTTCGATCGCACTCGAAAAGCTTGCCGCCCGGCGTGGCACGCTGCTGCTCGACAAGACCGGCACCATCACCGAAGGCAAGCTGAAGCTGCTGAGCTGGACCGGCGACCCGAGCCTTCAGCCGCTGGTGGCCGAGATCGAGAAGCGCTCCACGCACCCCGTGGCCAAGGCGCTCGTCGAAGCCTTCGGCGACCGCGAGCTCGCCGCCCACGAACGCGTCACGCTCTCGAACATCCAGGAACTGGGCGACGGCGGCATCAGCGCGCAGTGGGACGACAAGCTCGTCCGCGTCGGCTCGATGCGCTACATGCTCGACGCGGGCATCCCGGTGCCGAACTGGATCATCGAACAGACGTCCAGCCGCGAGAGCGCGAACGTGGCGCTACTCGCGATCGACCGTTACGTGGTGGCCGGCGCCGTGCTGGGCGATCGCGTGCGCGACGACTCGCGCGGCACGATCGCGGCGCTGTCGGGCAAGGGCTGGCAGGCGTCGATCGTCTCGGGCGACCACCGGGCGGCCGCGCTCAGCGTCGCGAGCGAGGTCGGCATCGATCAGTCGTTCGTGCAGTCGCAGGTGGCACCGGAAGAGAAGCTGGAGATCGTGCGCAAGGCGGTCACCGACACGGGCCACTCGGCAACACATGGCACGGTGGTCATGATCGGTGACGGCGTGAACGATGCGGCCGCCCTCGCGGCGGCAGATGTCGGCGTGGCCGTGCAGGGCGGCGCGGAGGCCTCCCTCGCGGCCGCCGACGTCTACATCGCCCGGCCCGGACTCGCGCCGGTGAACGAACTCGTCGACGCCGCCCGGCACACGATGTTCGTCATCCGCCGAAACTTCTGCATCACGCTGAGCTACAATGTGCTGGCCGGCCTGCTGGCGATCACCGGCATCATGAATCCGCTCGTGGCGGCGATCCTGATGCCGATGAGCAGCGCGACCACCATCGCCAGCGCGGTGTGGTCGGTGAAGCGCCGCAAGACGAAGTCCGTCGTTTCGGGAAAGACGCCAGCGCAGCCGACCGCCCCGCGCGTTGAAGCCTTCAATGAGGCAGGTGTGAAATGAGTGTGCTCTTCGTCCTGCTTCCGATGGCGATCCTGATGGCCGGCGTGGCGCTGTGGGCGTTCCTGTGGTCGGTCAAGAACGGCCAACTGGACGACCTCGACACGCCGCAGCATCGAATGCTGTTTGATGACAAGCCGAAGAAGTGATCAGCCGGCGCGCGACAGGTCAGACGGATTGCGCTGCTCGAAAACCGTCGCCTCTTTTGAAACC
This sequence comes from Tepidisphaeraceae bacterium, assembly GCA_047600945.1. Taxonomy (GTDB): domain Bacteria; phylum Planctomycetota; class Phycisphaerae; order Tepidisphaerales; family Tepidisphaeraceae; genus JASGKC01. Next base: position 3,365,548 of record JASGKC010000001.1, read on the forward strand.
GCGAGCAGATCGCTTTCGCTCAACAGCCTGCGGATCCGGTCGAGCTTGCGAGCATCCTCCAACGACAGGGTTGGCGACCACGACGTCTCATCGTCGTGGTAGACCACATCAACTGCCGCCACGAAGCGGCCCACTTGCACGAGCTTCTTGCCCTGTCGCGTTGTCATGGCAGCCTCCGCTTGAAGTCCGATGCCCACTTCTTCGGATCGGGCCGATAGACCGTCACAAGGACAGCCGGTGCGCTCGATCCACGCGGGATGCCCCAAAGCACGTGAATCGCATCGCCCTTCTGCGTGTACTGTAGCACGAGAACGGCAGGCCCCTTGCCAAAAGTCGGATAGTCTTCAACGACAACTGCATCGGCAACGCCAGAGAGAACGTCGTCAACGGTAAGGTCGTCGTTCGCGAGCTCGTCATAACCATGATCCGACACACGTACCGCACCTTGCAGCACGAGCGATCGGATCATGTCGAGCGTGGCGCTCATCGACTTGCTCTTCGACGCCGCATCACAGGTGAATCGCCTTCCCGTCCGCCACGCCGGCGGCTTCCATGATGGCTTCGCTCAGCGTCGGGTGCGGATGCATCAGTTCGAGGATCGTCTCTTCGGTCGCCTCCAGCTTCTGGGCGAGCACCAGCTCGGCCAGCATTTCGGTGACGTGCTCGCCGATCATGTGCGCGCCGAGCAGTTCGCCCGTCTTGGCTTCGAAGACGAGCTTCACGAACCCGTCGGTTTCGCCGGCGGCCAGCGCGCGACCCGAAACGCTGAAGGGGAACTTGCCCACCTTGATGTTCTTGCCCGCCTCGCGCGCCTTCTTCTCGGTCAGGCCGATGCTGGCGACGCTCGGGTGCGTGTAGGTGCAGCCGGGGATGCGGCTGTAGTCGATCGCTTCCTTCTTGTGGCCGAACATGATCTCGACCGCCGTCACCGCTTCGTGGTGCGCCATGCTGCGCCAGCCAGGGCGGGCCGATGATGTCGCCCGCCGCCCAGATGCCGTCGACGCCGGTCTTGTAGGTCTTGCGGTCCACCTCAATGTGCCCGCGGTTGAACTTGATGCCGACGGCCGGCGCGAACACCTTCTCCGCCTCGCCGCCCACGCCCACCGCCATCAGCACCTTGTCGGCTTCCACCGTCTTCACGCCGTCGGCGCCGCTCACGGTCAGCTTCACGCCGTCCTTGGTCAGTTCGACCTTGTCGGTTTTGTGCTTGGTCAGCACGTTGATGCCCTGCTTCTTGAAGACGCGTTCGAGCAGGATCGAGCAGTCTTCGTCTTCGATGGGCAGCAGGTGGTCCATCAGTTCGATGATGGTGACCTCGGTGCCGATCGCGTTGTAGAAGTCAGCGAACTCGCAGCCGATCGCGCCGGCGCCGATGATCGCCAGCTTCTTCGGCTGGGCCTTGAGGTTCATCGCCTCGCGGCTGCTGATGACCTTCTCGCGGTCGATCGTCACGCCGGGCAGGCTCTTGGGCTGCACGCCCGTGCACACCAGGATGTGCTCGGCGGTCAGTTCCACCTTCGTGCCGTCCGCCTTGGTGATCTGCACCTTGTGCGGCGCGGGGACGAAGCCCACGCCCACTTCGTGCTTCACCTTGTACTTGTTAAACAGGAAGCCGATCCCCTTGGCCAGCTTCTCGGCGATGCCGCGCGACCGCTTCACCATGGCCACGTAGTCGATCTTCAGGCCATCGACCGTGATGCCCCACTGGGCGGTGTCGTGCTTCAGCTTGCGGACGAGCGCGCCGTTGTCGAGCAGCGCCTTGGTCGGGATGCAGCCCCAGTTAAGGCACGTGCCGCCGAGGTTTTCCTTTTCGACGCAGAGGACGCGTTTGCCGAGCTGCCCGGCGCGGATGGCGGCCGCATAGCCCGCAGGTCCGCCGCCGATGACGATGAGGTCGTGTTGGAAGTAGGTGTTGGCCATGAGAGGGACGGAATGATAGGGGTTTGCGGGTCCGGTTTCGAGTTCGGACGGGCGTTCGTCAGCGAATGGCGCGGAATCGCGATGGTGTAGCCGGCGGGCACGCCCGCGGGGATGGAGAGACGACAGAGCACGTCCTAGAATTGCGAGGCGACACCGACCCCGCCTCCCCGGCGAGCATGCTCGCCGGCTACACGGAACGCGCGGACGATGACCGTTCCCGGCGTTTCCCGCGACGCGATGCCGATCGCCTCATAAAACTTGTCGGCACGCATCTGCGATCGATCCGTCAGATAACGAGGCCCTCTGCCATGCTGTGTCGAGGGGGCGCAACGTCGAGCGTCACGAAATAAACGAACGTTTCCGCGGCGCAAACGAAAGAAAGTGTGGCGCATTCTTTAGATTGCGCCGCGCAAACGAAAGAAAATGCGGCGCGTTCTTCAGGTTGCGCGGCGCGAACGAAAGAAAGTGCGGCGTTTTCTTTAGGTTGCGCGGCGCACACGAAAGAAAGTGCGGCGCATTCTTTAGATTGCGCCGCGCACACGAAAGAAAGTGCGGCGCATTCTTTAGATTGCCCGGCGCAAACGTAAGAAAATGCGGCGCATTCTTTCGCTGCGGCGGCGCAAACGTTCGTTTTCCGAGCACACGCTCGTGTTTGACGTGCGCCTCTCGCCGGCAGCGCCCGGCGCTTCAATGCGCCGGATCAGGAGTCGTTCGGCCGCGTCCGACAACTCGCCCGCCGGCCCGTCGTCACAGGTCCGAGCTCCGCACCCGCTCCACGTCGCGATGGAGTTGTTGTGTCAGCGCTTCGATGCCGGGGAACTTCGCCTGGTCGCGGATCCAGGCGATCAGTTCGATGCGCAGGAACTGGCCGTACAGGTCGCCGGCGAAGTCGAGCAGGTAGGCCTCGACGGTGAGCGACGACTTGCCGTGGAACGTCGGCTTCGAGCCGACCGACAGCGCCACGCGATACCGCTGGCCGTTCACGGTGCAGCGGGCGTTGTAGACGCCGGGCGCGGGCAGAAGCTGCTCGTCGCACTTGAGGTTCGCCGTCGGGAAGCCGATGAGCCGGCCGCGCTGTTCGCCGTCGACCACCGTGCCTTCGAGCGCGAACGGCTCGCCGAGACACGCCGTCGCGTCGCGCACGCGCCCGTGTGCGACCAGCCAGCGGATGGTCGAGCTGCTCACCGGCACGATCGTGCGGTCGTCCAACTCGGCGTCGATCTGCGGCGCGACCGTCAGCCCGATGTTCGACTGCTTGCACCACTCGCGCAGCCGATCGACGTTGCCGGCTCGGCCCTTGCCGAAGAAGAAGTTCTTCCCTTCGACCAGGTGCGCGACGCGCGCCTCGTTCTTCAGGATCGCGAAGAACGACTCGGCCGACAGATTCAGCACGTCGGGCGTGGGCGCGAGCGTGATGAGACGATCCACCCGCATGGCCGCGAGGATTTCGCGCTTCCGTGCCGGCGAGCAGATGCGCGGCGGCGCCATCTCGGGCCGCAACACGGTCAGCGTGTGCGGCTCGAACGTGACGACGACCTGCTCCTGCCCCGGGCTCTTGAGGTGCCGGGCGGTTTCGATGATCGAGCGGTGGCCGCGATGCACGCCGTCGAAGTTGCCGATCGACATGATCGCGCCGGGCGGCAGGTAGCGGAGTGCGAGGATGCCTTCAGAGCGCAGCATGAGACGCGTTCACTCCGCAGGCGGAAGGTTGGCGATGAAGTCGGCGAGTTGCTCCGCCGACGGGCTGACGGCCTCGCGCACGTAGTAGCCGCTCACGCCCACGCCCGTGCACAGGCACTCGGCCAGGCCGAAGCCGAGCACCTGACCGATGCAGAAGCCCGCGTTGAAGTGGTCGCCCGCGCCGGTGCTGATCTTCGGCTTCTGCACGAACGGCCCTTGGAAGCTGGCGCTTTCGGTTTCAGTGGCAGCGGCGGCGCCGCGCCGCGGGTGAATCACCACGCAGTGCAGCTTGAGCTTCTCGCGAATGGCCCGCGCGGTCGCCTCGATGTGCGGCTCGGGATCGGACTGGTGCGGCAGCCCGAGCACCTCGGCGATCTCGCTCGATTCCTTCAGGTTCAGGCCAAGGATGACGTCGACCTGATCCTGGAACCGGCTGAGCAGCTTGAGCGCGTCGAGGATGTCCTCGTGCGTGCGCTTCTCCGGGTCGGCCAGGTCGATGAAGAGCTTGCGCTGGTGACGCTCGACGTTCGGGATGACGTCGTCGAGCAGCTTCGCCCAGATGCGGCTCATGTGCGGCAGCATGGTCCAGTTCACCATGCCGATGAGATGGCTCGTGCCGACGAGGTGCTTCATGCGATCGGGGCCGACGCGCGAGAGGACGGTGTCCCACGTGACCTCGGCCAGCGGCGTGAGCTTGCCGAGCATCAGCTTGCCGTCGTCGAATTCGAGCGCGTCCGTGTGCGCGGGCTCGGCGATGCTGATGACCGACGCCCGCGTGGCGAATTCTTCGAAGACCGGATGAATGTTCGGGTAGCCGAGGTTGCCGATGTACGTGACGTTGAAGCCGACGGCCGCCAGCGCGTTGGCCATGATCGGGCCGTTGCCGCCCAGCTTCTGCCGCTTGACGACCAGTTCATAGTTGCTGCTCTGCCCGGCCGCCCCGGCGATCTTCGCGGCAAGCTGCGCGATGGTGTCGATGGTGGTGAACTTGTCGTGATCGGACCGCTTGTCGACCACGGCGATGATCTCGTCGACGAACCCGTCCAGGCCGATCAGCGCGCGCGTGGCGGGAATCGACTGAAAACCGCCGCGCAACTGGGCGGCGGTCGCGTGGGCGATCTGCTGACGGGTGAGGGCGGTGGCCGGCATGTCCGCGAAGATACAGCACGGCGGCCGCGAAGCGAGGGCCGCGCTAAGAACAGCACGGCCCGCGCCAAGAAGCGTGAAAGCTGCGTGGCGGCGTCCGTCGAATGCTAGACTTCACCGTATGGACGGCTGGGACATCAAAATCCTGTTCGACGGCCAATGCCCGCTCTGCCGGCGCGAAATGGCGTGGCTGCGCAAGCGCGACAAGCTGGGCCGGGTGGCGTTCGAGGACATCGCCGCGCCGGAGTTCGACGCCGCGAAGTTCGGCCGGACGCAGGCGCAGGTGATGGACCGCATCCACGCGCAGCTTCCCGATGGCTCGATCGTCGAAGGCGTGGAGGTGTTTCGCCGAGCGTACAAAGCGATCGGCCTCGGCTGGCTGGTCGCATGGACGCGCTGGCCAGTGTTGAAGCCAATCGCCGACTGGGCCTATCGCGTCTTCGCCCGCAACCGGATGCGGCTCACGTTCCGAAAGCAGGAATGCACCAGCGAGCGGTGCTCGGTGTCGCACTGAGCGACGGCATAGCCGGCACGTTATGCTGAACGAAGTGAAGCATCTGGCGCCGATTGAAGTCGCTCGACTTCGACCGGCACCAAACCCTTCGCTTCGCTCAGGGTGACGTGCGGAACGCAGTTGTCGCTGACCGCTTGTCAGACCAGCGCCAGCTTCTTCGCAATGTGCTTCGCCACGCGAGCGCCGCTGTCGAGAGCCCCTTCCATGTAGCCGACAAACTTCGGGCACGTGTGCTCGCCAGCGAAATGCAGGTGGTTAGGCGACTCGTGCATGGACTTGTTCACGGTGGTGATCGCACCCGGCGCGGCGAAGCTGTAGCTGGCCCGCGTGTTGGGGTCCTGCACCCAGTTCATGAAGACGGGCTTGCCCGTCGCATTCGCACTGAAGCCGGGGAATAGCAGGTCGAGTTCCTTGGACATTGCTGCATCGCGCGACGCAGGGTCGATCGCGAGCAAGCGGTCGGCCGACTCGGCGCTGACGAAGTTGGCCAGCACGGCCTCAACGCCTTCCTGGTTGTCGGTGGCATCCCAGCTCTCGCTGACGAGGTTCTCGCTGTGCGTCTCCTGGTCGAGGGCGGCTTCCTTCCAGAACCGGCTCTTGACGGCCCGGGCGTACTTCACGCTGCGGCCCATCTGCACCGCCCACTGGCCGGGACGGGGGTCGTCGATCGTGATCTTCGACCACGTGCTCGGCGGCGCGGTCAGCACCACTTCGTCGGCCTCGATCTTCGAGCCGTCGGCGAGCGTGACGGTCGCGCCGTCGATGCGCTTGACGGACGTGTTCAACCGCACGCGCTCGGGGCCGATGCCTTCGAGAAACTTCTGGGCGAGCAACTGGTTCCCGCCCGTGCAGCGGCCCACCTCGCTGTCGGTCCAGTAGGCTTCGAGGTTGCCGCCCTTGATCATCGCGAGGTTGGCGAGGTAGCTCTGCAGCTTGCTCGGGACGGCGTTGTCGGCGCTGAAAAGCAGGTGCGCCATCTTCTTGCCGAGCGGCGAGACTTCCGACCGGTCGATGAAGCCGGCAATGGTGAGCATGTCGCGCTCGGCCGCGTTCGGGCTGAGCCACGGTTCGTCGGCATTCACGTCCTTGGCCTGCTCGGTGAGCCTCTTTTCGATCTCGGCCAAGCCTTCTTCGACTTCGGCCGATTCCTTTTCGTCCAGCAGCTTGCCGCCAAGGAAGTAGCGGATGCGGCCGGTCGCGTCGGAGGCTTCGCGCAGCTTCAGGCCGAACTTCTCCATGTAGGCCATCCAGTGCGGATGGTTCGTGCCGATCCACTCGCCGCCGCCCTCAACGGTGCGGCTGGGCAGGACGTCGCGCAGCGTGACGACGCGTCCGCCCACGCGACCGCGCGATTCGAGCACTGTCACTTCCGCACCGGCACTGGCCAGTTCGTATGCGCACGTCAGACCCGAGAAACCCGCCCCGATGACGGTCACGCGCGGCTTGGAAGAACCGCCCTTCCGCTGACCCGACACGCAGCCGCTGAGCAGCGACGCACCGACGGTCGCGGCGAGGGCGCGCAGCGTGACGCGGCGGGACACCCGAAGGTCTTCACTGATCCAACGACGGGCGGCGGCACGAAAGGCACGGTCAGGCATTCGCGGGTCCTCCGGTAAGAGATGACGAGAGTTGAAGTGTGCGGCATGAAACCCTAGTTTGATCCGTTCAGCAAGGAGAAATCGTCCATGCCCATCCGCGTCACCGTCTGGCACGAGTTCCGTCACGAGCACACGAAGGCCGCCGTCAAGGAAATCTATCCGGACGGCATGCATATGGTCTGGAAGAAGGGCCTGGAAGAACTGCTGGGCGACGAAGTCGTCGTCCGCACCGCGACGCTCGACGAGCCCGAGCACGGCCTGACCGACGAGGTGCTGGCCAACACCGACGTAATGACCTGGTGGGGCCACGCCTATCACGGCGACGTGAAGGACGAAATCGCACAAAAGGTCGCGCAGCGCGTCCGCGAGGGCATGGGCCTGATCGTGTTGCACAGTGGACACTATTCGAAGCCGTTCAAGCTGCTGCTGGGCACGAACTGTCACCTGAAGTGGCGCGAGGCGGCCGAGAAGGAACGGCTGTGGATCGCCTCGCCCGGCCACCCCATCACGGCGGGCCTGAGCAAGGACTACATCGAAATCCCGCACGAAGAGATGTACGGCGAGCACTTCGACATCCCCGACCCCGACGAACTGGTCTTCATCAGCTGGTTCGAAGGCGGCGAGGTCTTCCGCAGCGGCTGCGTGTGGAAACGTGGGGCCGGCAAGATCTTCTACTTCCGTCCCGGCCACGAGACGTTCCCGACGTTCTTCATGGACGATGTGAAACGCGTGATCGCCAACGCCGTGAAGTACGTCGCGCCGGTCGCCGGCACGAACGCCTATCGGCACAGTTCACCGAACATCAAGCAGTCGCTCAGCGCGATCAGCTCAGTGCATGAGGTTGATCAGAGCATGCACGAAGGGCATCGGTGAAGCGGCAGTGGAGAGTGTTCAGTCGAGAGTGGAGAGTTGCAGCGCGGGAGACGATCTTTCTCACGCACGAGCACCTTTTCCATGAAGCGACGCGGCTCCGCTGCGGTGAATCACGGCTCTTGCGCTTCGCGGACGAGATACCAACCACCGCCGAGTGTGATACAGCGTGCCTGTGCGGATTGATGAGTGGGACGGGTCGTCGGAGACCACGTGAACGCTACGATTTCGTCATGGTCGGACTGTAGCACGACGTCGATCTCAGACGGCCGGCGTTCCTGAAGTGACTGAATGAGGAACGAGCCGACCCGCTGGCGGACGTCAGAGTCGGACAAACATGTGCCGACTCCGACTGGAGTCGGCTGATATTGCTGTGCAAGCGCCGTCAATCGGCCACGGGCAAACTCGAAGCGAATGCGCGTTGTCAGGTCGACCGACCAGCTCACGGTGATGAACAACAGAAGCGCCGGCAGCACGCCCCACCGCCAGCGTTTGCGTTGCAGCAAAGGGCGGAGATCGGGAAGCGCTCGCCAGTCGCGGACAAAAAGTATGCCGCGCATCAGCCAGAGCATCGCCGCCACGAACAGGATCGCCGCACCGGCCATCATCCACGGCACACTCGACAACGGCGACGGCGCACCGATTAGAAACACGATCGTCCCACCCAGTGCCACCACCATGTCAATCACCGACGGCGGCGACGAATACCGCCGCGCGACGGGAGCGGTGGAGTAGTCGAGGATGGATGAGCTTTCAGACACGAACTGACCCAGTCATCGACAAGCTCTCGCTCGGTTCATCGATCAAGGAAGTAGAATGGCCAGCAGCGCCAGACTTTCGTGTTGTAGCACTGCTTTCCCTCTTTCCAGATCACAACTCCCCACACGCGCACTTGTCTTGTGTGTGGACACTCCTGAACTTGGACAACGCACGAGGTGAGCAGCAGCGTCGCGAGAACCAGAACAACTCGCGTTGCTTTGTCCGACCATGCTCCCCAGAGGAGCCCGATGAGCGGGCCGACGGCAGCCATTGCCAGAACGACTCCTGCACCTGTTGCCGGCCTGGAAAAGAAGTATTCATCACGGGCGAGGATCATCAACGGATTGAGGAGTGCCGCGACTGCGAAAAGCACTCCGGCCCACGGCTCGTAGTCGAACGACATCGTCGCTGCCCGCCACCGACAGACTCGATCACTAGACGCCAAAATCGCGATGGTCGGCCAGTACGCAGCGCCGGTCGCGAATGTCACACTCAGCCCTCGGCCATCTTGAGGACCGATCGCCACCGCTCCGGCGGCAAACATGCCGATGGCCAGCACTATTGTGTTGGGAACTACGAGAGAACGTTGTGCCTCCGCTGTCGCGTAGTCGAGGACAAGCTTCGGCTCTTCGCTCGCCATTTCACCCCTCCACCCACTTCACCGCGGCCGCGTTGTCGCGGACTTGTTTGTCGTCCTTGCAGCCGGGGATGACGGCCGTCACGGTTGGGTCTTTCAGGCACCAGGCCAGCGCCCACTGGGCCATCGGCACGCCGGCGGGCAGTTCGGTTTGCATGATCTTTTCGACCTCGCGCAGCTTCGCGTCGCGGTCTTCGGGCTTGTGCCACTTGCCGCGGACTTCATCTTTGTCGAACTGGTGGCCGGGCTTGTACTTGCCGGACAGGTAACCGCTGGCCAGCGGCACGCGGGCCAGCACGCCGAGCTTCTGGTCGCGACAGATCGGGAAAATCGCTTCTTCCGGCACGCGGTCGAGCCGGTTGTAGACGACCTGAATCACCTCGATCTGCTTGTCGTTGCTGACGGCCACCTGCTTGACGTTGTTGTTCGGGCTGATGCTGTTGCCGAGGTGGCGAATTTTGCCCTGATCTTTCAGCTTCAGCATCGCCGCGAGCACGTCGTCGTCGAAGAACTTGTCGTTGCCCCAGCTGTGGTACTGCTGGAGGTCGAGGTAGGTCGTGCGCAGGGCCTTCAGCGAATCTTCGGCCTGCTTCACACAGTCGGCCGGCGTGCGCGGTTCGCTGCGATCGAACGGGCCGTTGAAGTGGTGGCCGAACTTGGTGCAGAGGACCCACTTCTCGCGGTCGCGCTCGATGGCGGCGCCGACGAGGCGTTCGGACGCGTGATCGCCGTAACACTCGGCCGTATCGACGAGGTTGATGCCCAGTTCGCGGGCGGCGTCGAACATCTTGGCCGCATGTGACTGTTCCGGCACCGGCCCCCACTCGCCGCCGAATTGCCACGTGCCGACACCGACGACGCTCACCTTCATGCCTGTGCTTCCGAGGATTCGGTACTTCATGGAATGTTCCTTGTTGGGAGAGACGCACAGCGTAGCGAAGCGGAGAGCAGATGTCAGGCGGCGACCTCTTTCATCTCGCTGGGTCATCCGCTACACCTGCGCACGTGAGCACTTCATCCAAGCCCCTGACGATCTGGTGCAGCCGGCTCTTCGTCCAGCCGTTGCTGGATCGATTCGAGGATGCGGTCAAGCCGCACCGCGTGCTCTATTCGGCCGACGCCGCCGAGACGAACCTTCTCCCCTGCGTGCGCGATCCGGCGCTATTCGACGATGTTCAAATCGCCTTCGGACAGCCCCCCATCGACGACATCTTCGCGTCGAAGAGTCTGCGCTGGATTCAACTCACGTCGGCCGGCTACACGCGATATGACCGGGACGATCTGAGGCAGTCGCTCAAGGCGCGCGGCATCGCACTGTGCAATGCGTCGGGCGTGTACGACGAGCCGTGCGCCCAGCACGTCGTCGCGATGATGCTCGCACTCGCCCGCCAGTTGCCGGCCGCGTATGCGTCACAACTTGGCGACCATGGCTGGCCCTACCTGCCGCTGCGCGCACGCTCACGCATTCTGGCCAACAAAGAACTCGTGCTGCTCGTGGGGTACGGCGCGATCGCGAAGCGGATCGCCGAAATCCTCAAGGGATTCGATCTGGAAGTCGTTGCGTTCCGACGCACCGTGCGCGGTGACGAAGTCGTCCCCACGCACTCGATCGACAAGCTCGATGGTTTCCTGCCTCGAGCGCAACACGTGGTCAACATCCTGCCGGCGTCGCCCTCGACGAGGCATCTATTCGATCCAGCGCGCATCGCCAGGATCAAACCCGGCTCATTCTTCTACAACATCGGCCGAGGCGACACGGTGGATCAGGATGCGCTCGTCGATTCGCTGCGCGCTGGCCATTTCGCACACGCCTACCTCGACGTGACGACGCCCGAGCCGCTGCCGAAAGAGCATCCGCTGTGGTCGCTGCCGAACTGCTACATCACGCCTCACACGGCCGGCGGTACGGTCGACGAGTCGATGCGGCAGATCGAGCACTTCGCGCGGAACCTCAGGCGGTTCGATGCGGGCGAACCGCTGGCGGATCGGATCGTGTGACGGTCACTCAGGATCAGCGAACGCAACGTCATGTTGCCGAGAGGCTTCGCGCGGCCCCGACTTCGCACACCGCAGCGACCGTTGCGTCGGATCGTCTTCGCTGGCGGGCCAGAGGTGGAAGCCGCCGCGGTCGCGGCTGCCGATGGTCCACAGGCCCCATATCCACTGGCCATCGCCTTCGTTGCGACCCTCGTAGGTCACCTTGTGCGCGCCGAGGTATTGCTTGACGACCAGCACACTCCCGTCGGTCAGGTCGTAACTGCCGGAAAAATCGAAATCGCCGATGAGGTCGTGCCCGGTCCCTTTCACGCGACCGTTTACGAATCGGATGTCCAACGCCATCACCTGCCGGCCCGGCATGCCCTTCTGTAGCCAGAAGCCGGTCCATTTTCCTGTCGGAAAGCGCGGATCGGTCTCGGTGAGCGACGGCTCGTCGGGCAGAACTTGGCGCGGCTTTGGCATCCACCGTCAGTGTAGCGACGCGCCTTTGACCGAGCCATCAAGACGGCTCACGACTTGCCGTACATCAGCGACAGAATCTCGCTGCGGCTCGACGCGTTCTCGCGGAAGATGCCGCGCAGGGCGCTGGTCACCATGACGGCCCCGCTTTTCTTGGCGCCGCGGATGGTCATGCAGGTGTGAGTGGCTTCGATCACGCAGGCCGCGCCAATCGGTTGGAGGACGTCCATGATCGCATCCGCGATTTGCCCGGTGAGTCGCTCCTGCACCTGCGGCCGACGGGCGTAGCCGTCGACGAGCCTGGCCAGCTTGCTCAAACCGACGACTCGGCCGTCAGGCATGTAGGCCACATGCGCCTTGCCGGTGAACGGCAGCAGGTGGTGCTCGCATAGGCTGTTGAAGTCGATGTTGCGCAGCAGGACCACTTCGTCGTACTGCTCGGTGAAAATGGTCTGTAGGTGAATGCGCGGGTCTTCGCGCAGACCCGATACGAGTTCGCCGTACGCGCGGCCGACGCGGTTCGGTGTCTTCAACAGGCCTTCGCGGTCCGGGTTCTCGCCGACCGCCAGCAGAATCTCGCGGACGGCGCGTTCGATGCGCGGTACGTCGACGTTCGGGTAGATCTTGCCGTTGTCGAGGTCGTCGTCGTGGTCGTGCGAGCCGTAAGTGTCGGACTTGCTCATGCTTTCGTCTGTTCCCTCGCCTCGGTCGTGCAGAACGAGGCACTGAAAGCGTAGACGCGAAGTCGGCCAGATTCCAACATCGGTTTTGCAGGCCTGAAGCAAACCGGGCTCCGTCAGCATGCTGACGGAGCCCGGCTTCGTGTTCTAGCCCGCTGTTCGTAACTAGAACTTCACGAGGATGTTCAGGCCGTACTTCCAGTTGTTGTGGTCGGTCGTGTCGGCCGTACGGAACTCGTACTTGTGCTCGCCGAACGCCTTGAGGTAGATGCCCTTGGCGCGGTCGATGGCCGCATTGTAGGCAACCTGCGTCACGATTCGGCCGTCGTTGAAGTCTTCCAGGCTCGGGAAGTAGTAGATCGAGTAGGTCATGAACTGCTTGTCGCCCTCGATGTTCCACTTGCCATCAACACCCGCCATCAGTTCGAAGCGGAAGTCGTCGGTGGCAGGGTCGCCGAAGTCGTCGGTGACACCAAAGCCGACCCGGCCCGACATGGTGTAGTCGTCCTTCTTGACGAAGTCATAGCCCGGACCCGCGAAGACGCTGATACGGTTCTCGAACGACTGGAATTCGTCGAAATCGTATTGGCCGTAGCCGAAGACGAAGAACTTCGGATCGACGCTGGGCAAGTACTTGTCGTAGTTGGCGTAAGCGCGGAAGGCGTTCTGGCTCTTGTTGCCGTCGGAATTGGTGAGCCAGTAGCGGGCGCCGAACTTCGAGCGGTAGTCGGTGATTTCGTCGGTCGTGGCGAAATCGATGCCGGTGTTTAGCGCGAGGGACTCGGTCGAGCCGTTCTGGCCGTTCAGGCCGAGGTCGAACGAGTGCGTCCAGCCGGGGAGGAAGTCGCTGCCGAACATGCCAGGAGACGATGTCGGCACGTAAGCGGCGCCGTTCACGCTGTCGATCTGGGCCGCCGGAATGGTGACGTCGCCGACGGAATCGGAATGGAACACCGCGCTGGTCTTGCCACGCTCCACGAACTGGCCGGTCAGTGTCTCACCGGTCTTGAGCTTGACGGTCACGGGGGCGGCCGACTGGGCCAACGCGAGGGCAGGGATCGCCGTCAACGTGACGGCCGCAATCAGTGCATGGAGCTTCTTCATCAGGCTTATGCCTCCTTAGGGGGTACAGACTTTACCCTATATCGATTATGCGGGGTCTGCAACCTTTCGCGATTCTGCCGGTGGCATCGTTCTTGTCGACTGGGATGCCTTGTCCCGGCAAGGCTTGCGGTTTGACCGGACTCGACGCAGGCGGGTATCGTTCGGGTCTCGATCGGCCATAGAGTCCGATCGTGCGCCGGGTGAACCGGCGTCGAAGCCGGCCTGGCGATCGCGTGCGGAGCGGCGCGGGGCGTCGGCACACCGGAAGTCCACCCACGGATCGACCCACCATGATCAAGCCGCATGCCCCCCGTTGCCGCACACTGCTCGCCGCCCTGACCGTGTCGGCCTTGGCCGTCGCCGGCTGCACCACCGAGAAGGTCAGCAAGCTCGACGCATCGCAACTGCTCAACCAGGGCGCCGGCGCTGCCGGCGGCTTTGCCCGGCAGAACTTCGCCGACCTCACGCCCAACTCGCCCGTCACGAAGATCTACCTGCGCGGTGACAACGCGTTCGTCTACACGCAGAACAACACCGTCTACGTGCTGACTCGCGCGCTCGACGTCCAGCACATCATCAAGGTGGCCGGGCCCGGCGAACTCGTCCGCGCCAGTCGTGGTGGGCGACGAGATCATCTTCCCGCTCACCGCATCGATCGAAATCTACAACTGCCAGACCGGCGACAAGATCCGCAGCCAGCCGCTGCCCGGCGCGCTGACCAGCGACGTGCGCCTCGACCAGCGTGGCCTGCTGCTGGCCGGGACCGCGTCGCTCACCGGCGGCCGCGTCTCGGTCATCGATCCGAAGCGTCAGTTCATGATCGTCCGCACCGAGACGTTGGTCGGTTCCGTGCTGTCTGCGCCGACCAGCTTCCAGGGCGTCATCTACGCCGCCAACGACAAGGGCCAGGTCTTCGCGATCGGCGACCAGAACCGGGCCGTGTGGGGCTTGGACGCCGGGGCATTCAAGACCGACCGCAGCGTGCGGGCCGACTTGGTTGCTGACGAGTTCGGGCTCTACGCCGCGAACGCCGATGGCACGCTGTACGTGCTCGACCGCAACAGCGGCAAGATCAAGTGGCGTTACTTCGCTGAACACGGCTTGGAGACGGCGCCGTTCCTCACGCCTGAAGCGGTGTACCAGGTGGTTCCGAAGGTCGGGTTGGTGGCGCTGGACAAGACCGAAGGCAAACTCAACCGCGACCCGCTGTGGACGGCCGCTGGCGTGACCGACGTCGTCGCGGCGGACAAGAAGAACGTCTACGTGACGATCGACGGCAACCGCTTGGCTGCCCTCGATCGCAAGACCGGCCAGCCCGTCTACGACGTAACGCACGCCTTCACGACCTTCGCGACCAACGCGACGGACGGCACCATCTTCGCCGCCACGCAAGCCGGCCAAGTGATGAGCATTACGACCAACCGCTTCGGCACCAGTAGCGGCAGCGTCGCCGCGAAGTGAGTTGACGGATCAAGGATCGCAAGGCAGACCAACGAGAAGTCGAGCCGCGATACGGCTCGACTTCTTTTTTGCGTTAGGTGGTGCGAAAACGGTCCGACGCTCACGCACCCGCCATGATCGCTTCGATTCTCGGCATCGCGCGCTTCACGACTTCGATCGCCCGGTGGAGCAGAACACCGCTCTCATGGATGAGCGTCGCCCGGCGGTTGACATCGACTTCGCCCAAATTGGCGCGGACGTTGTGCAAGCCCGACCGCAGCGTGGCCATCGCAAGTTCAATGCAAACGGCTAAATCGCTCAGCAGCCACTTGTTCGAGGTGTCTACCACGCTGTCGGCGATATCGATAATCCGCAGAGCCGTTGTGCTGATCGCCTGCGGGACGCGAATGCAGACAGCCACCGCGTCGGCGACGCGCTTAGCCTTGGTCTGGTCGTCGGGAGCCTTCTTCGCAGACTGTAGTTCAGTGAAAGCATCCTGGTCTTCCACGAGCAGTTCGAGCAAGACGGCGCGGGCTTTTGTCAGTTCGCCCAAAGCGTATTTGAGCGACGCGTCGAACGGGGCAGAGTTCTTTCGGCCGATGGAGTAGTTCAGCACCATCTCGCCGATCGCAGCGGATGTCGCCCCGACCAGCGCGGCCACCGCCCCGCCACCCGGCGTCGGTTGCTTGGCAGCGGCGGCAGCAAGGAATGCGTCAATCGGTTGGCGGGAGTCGATGGGCAAGGGTGCTAATTGCGAATTGTGAATTGCGAATTTCGAATTGACGTTCTGTTCAATTCGCAATTCGCAATCGGCAATTCGAAATCTCCTACTGGCTGTCCGTTTGGGTGTCGATCGTCTCGTCCTGTTCGACTTCGTTCAGGTACGTGAGCGCGCGTTCGAGTTCGCTCTTGAGGTGACGGACCCGCAGCAGCGATTTCACGCGTGTGAGCAGTTCGAACTTGTTGACCGGCTTGCTGATGAAGTCGTCCGTGCCGGATTCTGCCGCCTGCTCGACGTCACCCAGTTCGTTCAGGGCGGTCACCATCAGGATTTGGATGTCCTTGGTGGCCGGGTCGGACTTCAGCTTGCGGCAGACCTGAAAGCCGCTCATCCGCGGCATCATAATGTCGAGAAGAATCAAATCGGGCCGATGCTGTTCAACGGCCGTCAGTGCTTCGACGCCGTCGAACGCGGTCGCGATCTTCACCGGTAGCGATTCGAGGAACGCCTGTAGCAGTTCGACGTTCTGCGCGTTGTCGTCGACGATCAGCACCGTCGACTCCGGCAGGAACGATTCGTGCGTCTGCTGCGCGCTCGGATTGGATTGGGGGGCGTCTGACATCGAGCACCATCTTACACGACCCGCACGCCCGCGTCAGGATCGGGGCCAAGTGTTCCGGGCGATGTCACGCAAGGCGTTGCACGCCCCGGCGATCGCGTGCAGCAGGATGCCGCCGCCGATCAGCAGCCCGCCCGGCAGCAGAATCTCCTCAAGCACCCGCGTCATAAGGAAATCGAAGCTGGAACCGTTAGCGTAGTACTGCGAGATGGAACGCTGGGAAACTTGATGCACCACGACCAGCAGCGCCATCAGGTAGAACAGCCACGCTCCCACCGAAGCGGCGAACGCGACGATCCGCAGTCCGAGATACTTCGGTGCCCCGCCCGCGACCGGCCGCGCGTAGGCCATCGGCGTCGGCGGTTCTTGCACGGTGGGGGGCATTTCGAGCATCGTCGCTCCGCCCAAGGCGTCGACGCGTTCGACCATCACGCCGCTCTCGTTCGCCTTCGCCTGCGCTTCGATCGCTGATCGCGCGTCGACGCTGAACATGACGGTTTGCGCGTCCGACTTGCGTGCCCCGCGCACCATCCATTTGCTCATCGGCTGCCTCCTATATTCCGCGCCTGCTCCAGTTGATCTTAATCGATGTCCAGTCGGCCGCGTGCGCCTTGCATCCGACCGGCGTTCGTGAAGGATGGCCGGAATGAACGTCGCGCTGATTGGTAACGGCGGCCGCGAGCACGCGCTGGCCTGGAAACTGGCACAATCCAAGGGCCTGGATCGCCTGTTCGTGATCCCCGGCAACCCCGGCACGCACGAGGAAGCCGAGAACGTCGCCATCGACCCGGCCGACATCGCCAAGGTTGTGAAGTTCTGCACGCAGAACAAGGTCGAATTGGCAGTGATCGGGCCGGAAGACCCGCTCGCCGCCGGCATCGTCGATGCGCTGGCGAAGGAGAAGATCCGTGCGTTCGGTCCGAACAAGGAAGCCGCCCGGCTCGAAGCCGACAAGTGGTTCGCGAAAGAACTGATGCGCCAGCAGGCCGTCCCGACGGCCGAGGCGCGCAGCTTCACCAGCTACAACACGGCTGTCGAGTACGTGTCGCAGCGCGGCGCGCCGCTGGTCATCAAGGCGACCGGGCTCGCTAAAGGCAAGGGGGTCACCGTTGCCTATCGCACCGAAGACGCACTCGAAGCGCTCGAACAGATCATGAAGCAGAAAGTCTTCGGCGACGCCGGCGCACGCGTCGTGGTCGAAGAGATGCTGACCGGCCCTGAGGTCAGTGCAATGGCGCTTGTCGACGGCAAGAGCATCTACGTGCTCGATCCGTGTCAGGACCACAAGCAAGTGGACGACGGCAACACGGGCCCAATGACCGGCGGCATGGGCGCGTTCTGCCCCACGCCCACGCTAACACCGGAACTGCTCAGCATCGTCGAACGAGAAGTGTTCATCCCCGTGCTGGATGGCCTTCGGCGCGATGGCATCGACTACAAGGGCGTGTTGTACGCCGGCCTGATGCTCACGACTGGCGGGCCGAAGGTGCTGGAGTTCAACGTACGTTTTGGCGATCCGGAAACGCAGCCGCTCATGATGCGGCTGAAGTCCGACCTGCTTGATGTCATCAACGCTGTCGTCGACGGCAAGCTCGACGAAGTTTCACTCGACTGGGACGCCCGGCCCAGCCTGTGCGTCGTCGCCACCAGCAAGGGGTATCCCGGGAAGTACGAGACCGGCAAGATCATCACGGGCATCAAAGACGCCGACGCCCTGCCGGACACGAAGGTGTTTCATTCGGGCACCGCGCAAGGGCGAACACACGGTCACCCATGGCGGCCGGGTACTGGCTGTCACCACGCTCGGCGACACGATGGCTCACGTGCGCGAACGCGCCTATGCGGGCATGGCGAAAATTCACTTCGAAGGAATGCACTTCCGCAAGGACATCGCGGAACGAATGGGGTGAAGAGGGTGCTGCGATTTGGATAACCCGTTTAGCCGGCCCGCATGCACGCCACTCCTCTACGCAGGAATAGCAATCGAGGGTCCGTTCAACTTCGGAGCGTCGCCCTTCGTCGGCCTCTTCCCGCGCAGCCACAAGAAAAAGATGCCCGCGGCGACCATTGCCCCCGCGCTGACGATGCAGATGTGAATGAAGTTGGTCAGCTTGCTGCTCGACGGGTCATGCGGCACGAAATGCTGGAGGCCGACCGCGACGACGCCGAACCACACCGTTGCGAGCAGGTCAATCCGAATCAGCGGCATGCCGAGGCGCACGTTGGCGAACGCCGACACGAGGTACTTGCACAGGTCGGCCAGCACGATGCCGTAGAGCGCGCCTTTCATGCCGTCCAACTTGTAGCCGATCGGCATCGCCACCAGTAGCAACACCAGCTTGGTGATGTTGCTGAACGCGCCCCACTTGTTCTGACCTTTCGCGGTCAGCAATGCCTGATTGGCAGCGTCGAGCGTCTGTAGCCAGATGCTGACGGCCATGATCGACAGGTAGACGCCCGCGTCGTGGTACGCCTTGGGTGACAGGAATGCCACGATCGCCGGGCCGGCCGCGAGGAAGACGGTCGAGCTGAACCCGCCGCCCGTGGCGACGAATCGCCGGGCCTTGGCGAACGCCCGGGCGACGTCGCCGCCCGAATTGATCGTGTTGCTGAAGACTGGAAACACCACGCGAATGCCCACCCGCAGGATCGTCTGTAGTGGAATCATCGCGATGTTCAGCGCGGTGCCGTACACGCCAAAGATGACCAGGTCCTTCACCAGCCAGCCCTGCAACACCACGCGGTCGGTGTTGCTGGCCAGAAACATGATGATGCTGGAGACGACGATCCACTTGCCGAAGATGACAATCTCGTGAAACGCCTTTTGTTCGAGATGAATGCCATCGGGCGTGTCGCGATTCAGCCAATGACTACCGGCCGTGCGCACGATCGACTGAGCCAATCCACCCGCCAAGAGCGCCCGCACGTCGCGCGTGAAGTAGGCGACAGCAACAATCGTCGCACTGCTGACGATTTGTGCGCCCAGTTCCAGCATGCTCACGCCGGCCACCTTCATCCGGCGTGCGTGCGTGTAGAGCGACGTCGAGGCCAGCCCATCGATCAGCGCGACCAGCGCAATGACCGGCACGATCCACCAGAGCGACAGGTCGTGCAGGAAGTATTTGGCGATGAGCGGCGCCGACAGCGCGACGATGACGAAGATCAGCACGCCGCGCAGCACTTGGGTGGTCCACGCCGTGTGCTGAAAGGCCTTGTCAGTGCGTGGCGACTGGATGAGCGACTGGCCGATGCCGATGTCGGAAAACATCATCAGGCCATCACGAATCAGGTAGACGGCCGCCACGAGCCCGAACACCGCCGGCGAAAGCCACTGCCAGAGGATGGCCGTCGACAAAAACCGAACGACCTGCTGACCGCCGAATCCGCCAAAGGTCCACGCCGCGTTGCTCAGCGCTTTCTTGCCACTAACCGCATTCATCTTCGGAGCGGTTGCGATTTTCGACTCGTACGGCACCCGACCGTCCGCCACCAGCGACTCGGCTGGTGCCGCCAACTCAACGGTGTCGTCGGTGATGTCGCCAGCTTCTTTCACGGTCGTTATCGGTCCAGTCTGCAAACGGTGCTTCTGCTCGGTTTATCGACCCATCTCCCGCACAACTTCCAGAATGCGCGACATTCGTTTACGGAGCAGCCGGCTGCGATTCTGTGGCCGCATCGGACCGGTCGGCGATGATCAGCAGCACGGCATCGGCTGGATTACCGACCGCACGTCCGTCGGCCACCAGATCGGTGCCGAGGAATTCGCGTAGCGTCTCGGCCGGCACGATCCGCACAGGCGGCGTGACATCGAAACGATCGGTCATCACCACGCCAGCGACGGTGTCGCCCACGACGGCGGGGGCACCGCCGAGGCCGGGACTGCGCGCCATTTGAAGGATCAATTCGTTGTCGACATTTGCGAGCGAACCGTCGAGTGTCTGAGCCGTCGGCTTGCTGGGGTTGAGCACGGGAAATGACGACACCTTCACGGCGCTGCCGCTCGCAGGCGAATGTGCGGCGACCAACAATGGCGTTAGCGTGGCACGATCCACCGTCAACAGCGCCAGCCCGGTCTTCTCGTCGACGCGTGCGACCTTCGCTGCACGACTCGCCCCGTCGCTCGACCACACCGTTACCCGCCCCGCATCCTGGACGGCAAGCGCGGATGTTACGCACTTGTCTGCCGCCACCGCGAATCCCGCCGCGAAACGTCTTCCGCGATGGGAAGCGGGCGACGGTTGCCCGGTCGTCCCTTCGTCACCATCGATCGGCAGCAGCCCGGCCGGGCGATTGTCGTCGATCGCCACGAACTCGATCTGTGCCGGCCAGCGTGGCCTTACGATCACCTTCATCGCTTGAGCGCGCTGACGCTGAAGATCGTTCACGCGATCGATCTGCTGTTCAACCGCGAGATCGGCCTGCTGGACCTGCCAGTCCTGGGCAGCCCCTTGCCGACGCTTGCGAGCCAAGTCGTCGCGCGTCGACCGCAGTTGATCCAACTTTTGGGCCGCGTTTTCGATCGTGCGCTCCAGCGCCCGGACCGCGTCTTCAGCGGCCGTCGTGTCGAACTTCAACTTGGCGAACTCACTTTCGGTCAGCCAACGCTGGCCGAACTTGTGATAGCCGGCGCGAGCCGACTCGAGCCGTGCGATGGCCGCGTCGAGTTGGACGCGTGAAGTGACGAACAGCCGTTGCCGCTGCTGTTTTTCGTCGCAAGCGGCCAGCGCCGTGCCGAGGGCGTTGACGATCGGCTCGTCTAGCGGCTTGTCCTTCTGTGTCGGGAGATAGTCGCTCAACGTTTTGGCTGCTCGCAGCGGATCGCCCGCCTGCATCCGAGCGGCGGCCGCGTTAAGCACGGCGGCGCGATCCACCGGATTGAGCCGGATCGCACGTTCGAAGTAGGGCAGTGCGTTGTCCAGTTGATCGCGGCCGAGCAGACACAGCGCCACGCCCAGTGCCGCCCTGCCGTTTTTCGGGTCGGTTCGCAGCGCCCCTTCGAATGCCGACTGGGCGGCAGAGAAGTCGGACTCTTTCAGCAGCGCGATCCCAAGGTCGATGTCGGACTGCGTGTCGAAAACAGGTGCCGTCGTCGGGGCCGCCGACAAACTCGGCACTGACAGTGCAGCCAGCGCGAGTCCGATCGCAAACAGATTGCCAATCCATGGCCGACGCATCACGCCGGTAGGCTAATCGAGTGACAGCCGCGCGACTACAGGTGATCGAACACATTCATCTGCTCCGACCGCCCCCCCCGATCTAGCGAGTCGGGTCAAAATCGACCACCATGCCGGTGGCCATGAGCGCGAAGTCCATCGATCGTCAACTGGATGTGGTGCCGACAGGTGACGCCACCGGCCTCCTGCCCGTGAACGGCCGCACGCCAGTGACCGTCATCGGCACCGCCGCGATCCGCGATGGGTTCGATGACGGCTGCTTGCAGCAGGCGATCAACTCGCGCTGTGCGCCGGGCGTGACACAACTCGTACTGAATCCAGATGCTCACCGCGGCTATGGCGCGCCCGTCGGTTGCGTGATGGTCTCGCCCACGCACATCTATCCCGGGCCTGTCGGCGTCGACATCAAGTGTTCGATGAGCCTGCTACAGATGAACGTGCCGGCCGGCGCGATCGCTGACCGCAAGACGCGCCGCGCGATCATCGAGGCGATCGGACAGCGCATTCCCACCGGTGCGGGTCGAGGGCAGCGTCACGCACTGAAGAGCCGTCGCGTGAACGAGGCGTTGGGCGCGCAGGTGCTCGTCCACGGCGCGAGCGAAGCCGTGTGTACCGCGCTCGGCATCCCGCCCGAGTGGGCGTCGCGCTGCGAGGACGCCGCACACGTGGGCCACGACGGCTCGAATGACGCCTTGGCGATCCGTCACGACAAACTTCGCCATGCGAACACCTTTGGCGATTTCGCCGAGAAGATGAGTCAACTCGGCAGCTACGGCGGCGGAAATCACTTCGGCGAATGCGAGGTGGTGCACCGGCTGGATGACGCAGGTGATCCGATGGCGGACGTGTCCGACACCCGCCCCGACGTCGCCGAGACGTTCGGCCTGCGCGACAACCACGTCGCCTTCCTCAGCCATTGCGGCTCGCGCGGCGTCGGCCACCGCCTCGCGGCCGGGCAGTTCAAGGCGCTACAGGACAAGTTCCAGCAGTGGTCGATTCCGCTGCCCGGCGCGGACAAGGAACTGGTCTACGCGCCACTCGACACCCCCGAAGCGGATTCGTACCTGGACGACATGGCACTGGGCGCGAACTTCGCCACCGTCAATCACCTGTTAATTAACGCACTCGTGCTCGAAGCGTTCCAGCAGGTGCTGCCGGGCACGACGGGGTCGCTCGTCTATTTCATCAGCCACAACATCGCACGGCGGGAGATCGTGGACAACGCGCCGGCTTGGGTGCATCGCAAGGGGGCAACGCGTGCGTTTCCTGCGCATCACCGCGCGTTGCGTGGCACGCCGTTCGAGGCGACGGGGCATCCGATCCTGCTGCCGGGGAATCCGCGCGACGGCTCGGTGGTGATGGTCGCCAACGAAGGCGCCAACAAGAGTTGCTTCAGCGTGAACCACGGCGCGGGCCGAGCGATGGGTCGGCGCGAGGCGGGCCGGCGCCTGAACCAGGCAGCCGTCGACGCGGAACTGAACGCGCGCGACATCCTCAGCAACTGCCGCAAGTACCCGATCGACGAAGCGCCCGACGCCTACAAGGACTTCAACGAAGTCCTGCGCAGCGTGGAACTGGCCGGCCTGGCCCGGCCGATCGCGAAGCTTGAGGCGAAGTTCGTCATCAAGGATTGCGATCAGGCAGACGACTGATGCCCGCGATCGGACTCATCCGTGTTGCCACAGTTGACGCAGCGCAATGACCAATGAACTAATCAGGAAGGCGGAGCGATTGCTCAGTTCCGTCGAACTCGATCGTCTTCACGTTGACCGACTCAGCGATACCGACGCCGTCGCGGTCGGTGACGACGACAACTCGAAACTGTCGCCGCTCGGGCATGCCCGGATACCGGCCGGCACGCGGTCCAACGGTGAGTGTGCGGGTTGCGTCTGTCCAGGTCAGGCTGGTCGTGGTGCGCTCGCCGCGTTCGTAGCCGAAGCCGTCACCGGCGTCGTCATAGAGGGTGAAATGACCGTCGGCGCCAAGGTAGACGCGGAGTTCCAGCGGCGCATGCGGGTTCTCGGCTGAATGCTGAACGACCGGCCCCATCGGCAGGATCGTCCCGGCCTTCACGTAGAGCGGGATACGATCGATCGGCGCGGGCGCGTCGATCGTCCGGCCGCCCGCAAGTTTCTGGCCGGTCCAGAAGTCGTACCAGTCTCCCTTGGGCAGGTAGACCTTTCGCGTCGGCACGGTCGGCGCGTCGTCGACAGGTGGTTGCCAGCGCAGTTCAATCTGCGCTGGGTTGATGTCCTGGAAATACTCGATCTTGATCGGCACACGCGCGTTCGCGGGGAGAACAACCTTTACCGTCTTCGTGGCGGCCGCGCGGGCTCGCCAATCGTCGACGACCAACTTGCTGTCGAGCCACATCCGCATGCCGTCATCGGCGCGCAGGCGGAGCGTATACGTGCCGGCCTGCTGCGTTTGAACGAAGCCTTCCCAGCGCGCACTGAAGTGATCCATCTTCAGACCGGGAATCGGATCGGTCCGCGCATTCGCGCCGACGCCTTCGCGCTTGACCTTGTCCCAGTCGAAATCGATGACGGCATCGACGCGCCGAGCGATCTCCTTCTCGAACTTCTCGCCCTGGAAGTAGACGGCCGACAGCCCGCCGGACTTGCCGTCGACGTCGAGTAACGCCGTCGAGGGAACGATCGCCAGGTTGCCGCCGATCGGTTCGGTGACGGGGCAGCCCATCAGGCCGGGGCCGAACAGGTACTGGTCGGCGATGTCGTGCACGTTCGGATCGTCGCGATAGTCAATCAGCAGCGGCCGCATCATGCTGGCGCGATTCGATGCCACCTGCCACGCGGTGCTATAGATGTACGGCAACAGGCGGTAACGCAGCTTGTCGAAGTCGAGCAGGATGGCGTTCGTCTCGTCGCCAAACGCCCATAGCGGCTTGTGCGGGCCGGTGCCGTGGATGCGGAGCATCGGGCAGAAGCTGCTGAACTGGAACCAGCGCGTGAAGAGCTCACGGTATTCCGGGTCGTTCGGATCGCCGCCGAAGAAGCCGCCGGTGTCGGTGTTCCAGTACGGGATGCCCGTGGCGACGAAGTTCAGTCCGGCCGGGATCTGTCTGCGGAACACGTTCCAGTTGCCGCCGATGTCGCCCGACCACGCGACCGCGCCGTTGCGCTGCTGACCCGCGTAGGCGCTGCGCGTCAGGATGAACGGCCGCACTTCCGGCGTGCGGGCGCGCTGGCCTTCGTACACGGCCGACGTCGTCATCAATGGATACGCGTTGAAGACCGCATACCCGGGCCCGGCCCCGGTAGTGAGGCTGCGCATCTCGCCCCACTTGCCGCCGAGTTCCGGTTCGGTCGCGTCGAGCCACCAGCCGTCCCAGCCGTGCACGGCGATCTGCTCGTTCATCTGTCGCCAGTACATCGCGCGCGCTTCGGGCTTGAACGCGTCGTACCACTTCGCTCGACCCTTCGGAGCGACGTTCGGGTAGATCGGCGGATACAGGTTGCCGGCAGCGTCGAGTTCGTCGTAGTTCTTGCTGCCCTGATCGAACTTCGCCCAGACGCTGATGATCGTGTGGAAGTTCGCATCGTGCAGCTCCTTCACGGCCGCGGTCGGGTCGGGGAAGTTCGTGCCGAACGCGTGACTGCCCCACGGCTGCGGGAACCAGTACTGCCAGTCCTGCACGATGCCGTCGATCGGAATCTGGCGCGTGCGATACTCGCGGGCCGTCTCCAGCAGGTCGTTCTGGGTGACGTACCGCTCGCGGCTTTGCCACAGACCCCACGCCCATCGGCCGAACATCGGCGCGTCACCGGTCAACGTGCGGTAGCCGGCGATGGCATCGTTCAGGTCCGGGCCGTAGCAGACGTAGTAGTCGGTGGTGTCACCTGATTCGCTCAACCACTTCACGCTGGCCGCGTTCGTGTCGACATCCGTGACGGCCGGGTTGTCCCACAGCAGCGTGTAGCCGGCCGACGAGGTCAGCACCGGCACGCCGATCTTCGTGTTCTCCTGCTGAAGGTGGACGTGGGCGTCCTTGTAGTTAAACGCGCCGTCCTGGTGCTGGCCAAGGCCGATGATCGCTTCGCCCGGCTGACGCGCGAACGACTGCGCCGGGCCGTGGATGGTCTTGCCGTCGACGGTAGTGGTCGATTGCGATCGGCCGTCATTCGACTCGGCAAGAAACACCTTGCCTGTCGCGACGTCAACAAACGACACCGCCGATGTCGCGCGATCTACCCGCACTTCGATCGAGGGCGTTTTCACGCCGACGAACGCCGGCGTGTCGAGCGCCTCGTACTTCATGGGCGAAGGCTTGCCGACAACGGCAGACACGGCCGGCGGCGTCAGCTTCCCCGACGCGGCGAACTGCACGTGAACGATCCGGTCGCCCCACAGTTGCAGCCGAACGACGCCGGTGCCGCAGCGGACGTTCACGCCGTCCTCATGCAGTTCCATCCGTGTTACCGGTTCGGCACGACCGGTTGCCGCAAGTGCGGAAACAGCCGCGATCGTCAGGGCGAACGTTCGACGAATGCAGTGCGACATGACTTGTGATCCTCCTCCGTGATGCTGCAAAGGCCAAGCCGACACGGCCCGCCGCCTGTCGCCGACATCACTTTTCGCTCTTCACGCCGTGATAAAAGCCGGCCTTCTCGGCGGCCTCGTCGATCAGCCCGAGCACGGGCCGGCCGACGCGCCAGCGGGTCATCAGGAACATGGTCCAGATGACCATCGGAATCAGCAGGCTCGGCCGCGAGAACGGCCAGAGCGTCCAGCCGATGAACGCGGCCAGGATGATCGCGCCGACCATCAGCACCTTGCAGAAGGTCGTCGTAAGCATCTCGACTTTCACGCGCGTCATCAGGCCCGCGTCGTGCTTCTCGCTGACCGTCGTCAGACGGACCTTGGCGTAGCGCGAGCCGTAGATTTCCAGGTCCCAATCGTGCCAGCCGGCGTCGATGCGGTAGCGCAGGCCGTCCGCTTCGACTTCGCGTTTGATCGATTCCAGCAATTGGAGTCGATCGCGCGGCTGATTCGAGTCGGTCCAGTACATCAATTCGCGCGAGTTCTCCGGATTGAACGGCAGCCGTTCGCGCGGGAAGCCGACGGCCTCGGGACGAAGTGACTTCGCCTTCAGGCGCACCGTGTACCGTGCCAGCCCGCGCGTAATCGGCTGGCGCAAATGCAGGAACGCGATCAGCGGCCGCATCAGCCAGTGCCTGCGCTTTGTCGGCATGCGTGCCTGCTGCGACGCGATCACCGCCAGCACGATCGGCACCAGGATCATGAATACGGCCACGTAAATCAGCGGCCAGTACGCGACACCACACAGCGCGATGAACAGCGTCAGCAGGTGCCACTCGACGCTCATCGCCATCATCGCAAGCATGCTCGCGGGACGGCGATAGATCGTCTGGAACAACCCTGTGCCGAACACGCCGTGATAGATCACGTCGCCGCCGAAGCGGATGCCGATGTCGGCGCCGTAGATGCGCCTGCGCCAGAGGCCGCTGCCTAGCGTGTTGAAGTGGTCGGGGTGCTTGTACTTCAACAGCGCCTCGGCCTCGCCGTAGCCGCGCTGCTGTTTCAGGTACGCCTTCACCGTGTTACGCCGGTAGTGCCACACCTGCGCCGCCGGCGCGAAACCGATCGCGTGGCCGCGGTGCTGAAGACGCCAGATGAAATCGACGTCGTCGCCCGCCTTGCGGAACTGCGCGTCGAAGCCTTTCACTTCCAGCGCGGCCCAGCGCCAGTAGCCCATGTTGCACCCCGGGACGTGCTCGGCCTCGCGGTCGTTGATCATCACGTGTGTCGGGCCGCCCGGGCTCAGACCCACGCAGTCGGCCACCCAACTGCCCTCATCCGGAATCAGGTTCGGCCCGCCCGCGCCGATGAAACCCTTGATCATCGGCTGCACGAGGTAGTACAGCCAATCCTCGTCCGCTTCGCAGTCGCTGTCGGTGTAGACGATGATTTCGCCGGTCGCCTTCTGCATGCCCACGTTGCGGGCGAAGCTCAGGCCCATGTTCTTCTGCTTGACGTTCACCACCCACGGGAACTTCGACACGATCTCCTGCGTGTTGTCGGTGCTGCCGTCATCGACGAACACCACCTCGAAGTCCGGGTAGCGAATGCGTTCCATCGACCGCAGGCAGCTTTCGGTCGTGCTCGCGCCGTTGTACGAGCAGACGATCACACTCACCTTCGGCAGCTTCAGCGACGTCGTCTGCGGCGCTTTCGCGAAGACGTCCTTGATGCCGTCGAACGCGGGCTTTTTCGAGCGGTCGCGGCGCGTCAGGCCGAAGCTCCAGTCGTCGATCTGCCAGCCGTGCACGAACCAGTCGTCGGTGAACGCGAACACGAACGCGCCCGCCACCCCCTCGTCGTAAGCGGCCGCGATCTGCCTCGGCAGGATGCTGGCCTGCTGCTCTTCCGTGCCTTCCTTCTGCGTGTCGACGCCGTACTCGCCCAGCACCAGCGGCTTCTCGCCCGCCACGTGATGCAGCCGCGTCAGGTAGTTCCGCAGCGACTGCTCTTCGTGCAGATAGACGTTGAACGTGATGAAGTCGACATCGCGCGGCTGGAGGTATTCCGTCGTCGGGTAGTTCGCGAACGTGACCAGGCAATCCGGCGCCTCGGCCTTCACGATCTCGACGAGTTCATCGATGAAGTCGCCGATGAAGTCGGGCCCGATGTACCGCACGAGGTCGGCCGGCACTTCGTTGACGACGCTGATCGCGAAGATGGCCGGATGATTGCCGCACTCGCGGGCGGCCGCGCGGACCTTTTCCCGCGCGTCGTCCATCAGCTTGTGGTCTTCCGAGAAGACCAGGTTCTTCGCCCACGCCACGTCGAGGAACACCTTGATGCCGAACGAATCCGCGAGGTCCAGAAACCACTTCGGCGGGTTGTGGTAGATGCGGACGCAGTTCGCGCCCAGTTCGCGGATCAACTCGAAGTCCGCCTTCGTCTGCTCCTGCGACGGCAACGATTCGCCCGCACTGTTCGGCGCGAACGGACCGTACGTGACGCCCTTCACGCAGAACTTCTCGCCGCCCAGGCGGAAGAAACGCCCGTCGCGACGGACGCGGTTGGATGGCGCTTCGAGCGCCCGCTTGCGGGAACCGGCGAGCATCGCCTTGGGCGATTCCCCCGAACGAGTCGGCTTGTGCGGCGGCGGCGGAGTGGACTGCGTGACGGTCATGCGTAGGCGAAGCAGTGTACACGGGGGAAGGCGGAGTGGGCAGTGGGCAGTGAGCGGTGGGCAGGAAATGCACAATTCCTGTCCAGCCACTTCAGCCACAAACACACCAGCGAATTGATGTCTCAAGGTCTGAGCAATTCAATCCGCGGCCAGTCCCCTTCAACTGGCCCAAACTCTGGCCAGCCGCGCTGTTGGCTGCCGAACGGAGTGCTGACGTGACGTTTTTCGTTCCGGGACTATTTGGGACATCCGGGCCACTCCAATTGACCGTGGCGGACGATCGGGTCGACTTGGCGCAGTGCAAAGCCACCGCTGCATCATGACAAGCGGGTCCGGTAGGCCGTCAAGACCAGAAATCCGCCAAAGCGAAGGTAGCGCTGATCGACGCTGGATGGATCGACGGTCTACACGCTCATGCGATGGCTTCGATTGTCAGGTCGTCGTCGGGCTTCTTCTCAAGGGCGAACGCCACGCCTCGTGAAGCTACGCCACCCGTCCAGCGCTGTTCAACGCCGCGGACGGTCGTGTTGCCGCGCACCGAGAAGACGCGGTCGTTGCCTTCGCCGCCGCTGACGTAGTCGGCGCCGGACGCGTGCTTGCCGAACGCCGCGAACGCTTCACGGGTCAGGCCGACGTCGATGACGTCGTCGCCCGCTTCGCCGAAGAGCGAGTCGTTGTGGTGCCCGCCGATCAGCAGGTCGTTCCCCGCGCCGCCGGTGATGTAGTCATTGCCTCGCCCGCCATCGAGCACGTCACCGCCGTCGCCGCCGTCGATGCGGTCGTCGAGGTTCGAGCCGATGATCGTGTCGCTGCCCGCGCCGCCCGACAGCGTCGCGTTGATGAAGACCGCCCGCCGATCGATCGAACCGTTCGGCTGCTTCACGAGCTTCGACGCGAAGTTCAGGTCGAACAGGTCGACCCGGTCATCGCCCGCGCCGGCATCGACGACGACCGCGTGAACGGCCGCGATCGCGAACCGCTGCACCACGCCGTCGCCCGTCGCCACGCACAGGTCGTTGCGGACGATCTTCTTCACGCTCTTTTTCTGGACCGAGTCGCCGTAGAGGTGAATGACGTCGTCACCGCTGGTGCCCTGGACGGTCAGCACCCCGTCCGCCAGTGTGGCCGACACGGACAGCAGCGTTCGCCGTTCGATGGATTCGATTGGATGCACGATGGCCTCCCGGAATGAGTGGAGATTCTGGGATCAATAGACGATTCACCGCCGACTTCCGCAAATCGTTCTGCCGGATCGATCATCCGATAAGCAGGCGTCGTCGCCCGGCCGCCCGAAGCGAACAGTGGGCAGGAAGTGCACCAGGCACCCCTGCCCACCACAGCCCGGCGCTTCGCCGCAACTGACAACTCTCCACCCTCCGCTGATCTCACGCCGCGATCTTCACCGGCTCCTTCCCGGCCCCTTCCGCCTGGGTCAGCCACGTGCCCAGGTTCGTGCTCACCGGCGTGCACGCCACGCCCGATTCCTGTCGCGGGTTCAGGTACTGGGCCGACACCCACACCTGCGTGAACGGGGCGGTGTCCGCGGGGAACTCGATCTCGAACGCCGTCCGAGTCGTCGCCCCTTCGAACTTCCATACATTCACGTCATAGTTCGGCGCGTCGCCCACATAACTATGGACACTCACCGCGTACACGCCCGGCGGCTTGCTGCGCTTGTTGTTCACCGGGTTCAGCACCTGCACCCACACCCGGTTCTGCTCCACCTTCGTGATCTTCAGCACGGGAACGTAAGTCGGCACCGGGATCGGCGCGCGCACCGACGGCACGGTCAGCCCCAGGTCGCTGCGCATCGTGTTCGTCGTGCCGGGATACTTCTGAATGATCCCCGCGAGCAGGCGCAGGTTCGCGATCATGGAATGCTTGGCGGCATCCTTGGTGATGATCGAACTCGGCGTGCGCGTCGCGTCCGACTGCGTGACGTTGAACGCCGTCACGAACGCGTCATACAAGGTGCCGAACGCCGTCGCCTGCGCGGCCGTCAGACCATACACGGTCGGCGTGGCGGTGATGCGGGTTTTGAAGTTCAACCCGTAAGGAACCAGGTCCGCCTCGCGGCGGGGAACGAAATCATTCAACACGGGAACTCTCCTTTCGAGAGTCGCACACAGCGAACCCGAGTCGCAAGGACGTCCCAACCACTCGGTCGCCTCGGAAAAAGATGTCGTCCGCTTGCTACGCCGACTTGACGTTACAACCGGCACGATTTCGCACGCGCGACGTGATCGGACGCAACCGCACGCTGATTCGCGTCCGATACCCGAAGAAGATCTCCAACGGCGCGAGCGTTGGGCCAAACGGCGCGAGCGTTGAAGGCAACAGCGCCGCCGGTGACGTCAACGGACGGCCCGTTGCCCCAAACCGCGCGGGCGTTGACGTCGCCAGAACGAGCGTTGACGCCAACGGCGCGAGCGTTGACGTCCCGGTCGCCCGCGTTGAAGTCAACGGCCGCCGTGTTGAGGTCAACGGGCGGCCGGTTGAGGTCGCCGGACCAAGCGTTGACGCCACCGAACCGGCTGTTGCCCCAACCGACGCCGCAGTTTGTCGTTTTTGTAGGGTGTGCACGCCGTGCACACCGTTTCGGTCGTCCGGGAGGAAAGTGTGCACGGGGTGCACACCCTACGAACTTCATCTCCCTGCCGGCAAGAAGCCGAGCCGTGCCGGCAAGCGGCCGTCCCTCGCCGGAACGACCCGACGGAATGCCGTAGCGGGCCGAGCCGAATCGGTTACGCTGCGGACGTCGGATGGCACAGGCATGTACGCATGCCTGTGCTCGGGGTGCCGAGCAAGCGATCCGCACAGCCATTCGTACGTCGCTGTGCCACCCGCCCGCGTGCCGTTCAAGGCTGGTCCGTTATGCCTCTACTTCGTGGACAGGTCTTTAGCGGTAAGGGCGACTTCGGTCATTGGATCGCAAGGCTGCGCGAACAATATCGGCACAAGACCGGCCTGGAACTCTATCCCGGCACGTTGAACCTCCGACTCGATCAAGCCTTTCGCGTTCCGCCCGGCGTGGTGCGACTCGAACCGCAGGAGTACGGCGGAACAGTCGGTGTCAAACTGGTGCGTTGCCGCGTCTTTGGTCGACTTGGCTTTATTTTGCGCACGGATCGCAACGAAAGCGGTAACGGCCACCATCCGCTGAACGTCATCGAGGTCGCGACAGACGTGAAGCTTCGAGAGGTCTACAACTTGGCAGACGGCGACAGCGTCGAAGTCGAGGTCGAGCCATTCGCAGGCGAACTGGCAGAGCGTGTCGGCGAGGTCGACGGCGTGGAACTCCGCGTGCTTACCGAGCGCGATGCCGGCGCGCTGTTCGCTGCCATCTCGCGCAGCCGCGAGCACCTTCGCCCGTGGTTCGACTTCGTGGACGGTTTGAACGTCGAGGCGGACGCGCTTGCCTTCACACAGCGCGTGCAGCGTAATCTGCGCGAAAGCGGCCGCTTTTGGGCAGGTATCTGGCGCGACGGACAGCTATGCGGTGCGATCGGGCTGACGCAGTTGGATGTCGAACACGGTCACGCGGAGCTCGGGATTTGGCTCGCGCACGATTGCACCGGCCGCGGAACCGCATCGCTTGCGACGCGCGTGCTCCTTGATTTCCTCTTCAATCGATACGGAATCCATAGGGTGAGCGCGAAGTGTGCCGTCGAAAATCGATCGAGCATTGCGCTCATGGAACGTCTGGGCTTCACCCGGGAGGGCACCATTCGAGAGGCGGAACTCGGCCCGAATGGCCACCCGCGCGACGTGTGCGTCTTCGTGATCATTCGACCTGAGCGTCTGCGGCGCGGTGAGGCATAACCCGGCGATCAAGCGGGCCGCGGCGGTGGTGTAGCTGTGTGTCGGCTGCGTATCGCGCGTGCGCCATCGCGGCCTGTCGAGGGCATTACATTCTTTCTCGATGTCTTTCCTCCGTTGACGCCTCCCCCGCTCGTCCTCACACTGCTTCATCATGACCGCTGTCCCTGCTGACGAATTCCTCGAAACGCTCGCCTCGGCCCAGGACGAGAATCGGCTGTCGCCGATGCGTCAGGGCAATGTCGTCCACCTGCCCGCCGAGGGCGAAGTGGTCATGACCGGCGACATCCACGACCACCGCAACAACTTCGCCAAGCTCATCCGCTGGGCCGACCTCGCGAACAACCCGCAGCGGCACCTGATCCTGCACGAGCTCATCCACGGCGACCACATCGACCCCAACGGCGCCGAAGACAGCTGGACGATGCTCTACGAGGCCGCCAAGCTGAAGGCGGATTATCCGAACCAGGTGCACTTCCTGATCGCGAACCACGACCTGGCGCAGATCTTCGGCGAAGGCATCGCCAAGGCGGGCCTGGACGTGTGCGAGGCGTTCCGCAAGGGCCTGAAGCGCGACTTCCCCGACAAGTACCACTTCGCCGAGGCGGCCATCAGCGACTTCATGCTCAGCCTGCCGCTGGCGATCCGCACGCCCAACGGCCTGTTCTTCAGCCACTCGCTGCCGCGCGAGAGCGAGATCGACGCGTTCGACTACACGGTGTTCGATCGCGAGTTGAAAGGGGCCGACTACAAGCGCCGGACGGGTGCGGTGTACCAGCTGATCTGGGGCCGCGGCGCGACGGAGGACGGCGTGAAGCGGTTCCTGGAGAAAGTCGGCGCGAAGCTGCTGATCACCGGGCATCAGCCGCAGGACACGGGGTACCTGGTCAACAGCGACCAGCACCTGATCGTCGCC
This sequence comes from Tepidisphaeraceae bacterium, assembly GCA_047600945.1. Lineage (GTDB taxonomy): Bacteria > Planctomycetota > Phycisphaerae > Tepidisphaerales > Tepidisphaeraceae > JASGKC01. The sequence goes on from JASGKC010000001.1 coordinate 3,398,782, forward strand.
AGCGACCACAGCCAGGGCGTCTTCGTGCCGCTGAGCCTGAGCGAGACCTACAACACGATCGACGACCTGCTGGGCAACGTGCGGAAGTTCGTCTCGGTGAGCTTCGACTGAGAGCACGCCGCTTCATCCAACCCGACGCGTTCACCGCGCGTCATCCTAAGCACAGCGAAGGATCTGGCGCCCGTTGAAGTCGCGCGACGTTCGTGGGGTGCCAGATGCTTCACTTCGTTCAGCATGACGAACCTCGAACACTGTTTAGCGGCGGCCCGCAGGGCCGCGTGATGCGGAGCGCGGTCAGTCGTCCGTAGTCAGTTGTCCGTCGTCCGCTCCCCCGGACAGACGACCGTTACCCCTCCACCGACACCAGCAACCGCACCGGCAGCAACCCGTCGGCATCCCCCATATGAAGTTCATTGCGCGGATGGAGTTCATGCCGCCCGAGCACGTCGCGCCACGCGGTGCGCCCGAGATCGCCCGGCAGACGCACGCGCGTGTCGGCCCAGTTCACGCGGCCGGTGTCGTCGACCAGCTTCGCGACGAGTCGAGGCACGACGACGACGGCTGAGACACTGCCCGATCGCCGCGCGAACGCGAACACGCTCGACGACGCGGCACCAGCGACCTCCAGCGGCACGTACTCGCCGGTCGTGAACAGCTGCGGATGCGCTCGGCGAACGTGCAACGCGGATCGCGTGAGCCAGAGCTTGCCGGCGTCGTCGAGCGTCTGGGCGCCGTCGCGCGCATCGAGCAGCGATTGACGGGCTGCGTAATCGACCGGCCGACGGTTGTCGGGGTCCACCAGGCTGAAGTCGAGCACCTCGCACCCCTGATACGTGTCCGGCACGCCCGGCGCGGTGAGCTTGAGCATCGTCTGCGCCATCGAGTTCACCCGGCCGACCAGCGCGATACGCTTGTGCAGCGGCTCGAACCGCTCACGGAACGTCTGCCCCGCCCAGTCGAGCATCAGCGTGCGGGCGAACTGCTGAACGCGCTTCTCGTACGCCTCGTCCGGCGTAATCCAATTCGATCGAACCTTCCCCTCACGCAGCGATTTCTGAAGAACGGCGTCGATCCGCGACGCGAATGACTCATCCGCCCCACCACTTGGCCAGGCGCCGATCAGCAGCTGATAGAGCATGTACTCGTCGTTCGGATGAATGCCGTCGCGGAACGGCGCGGTCCTCTCGCGAAACGAGCGCAGCGCTTCGCCCCATTCGTTGGGAATCTCACTGAGCACGTTCAGGCGAGCGCGGACGTCTTCGCTGCGTTTCGTGTCATGCGTGCTGAGCGTGTTCATCGCGAACGGCCAATGCCGCTGACGCTCGGCGTAGAACAGGTGCAACTCAGACGCGCTGATGCCGAACCGGCCGGGCTCGCCGCCGACCTCGTTCAGGCTGAGCAGGCGGTTGTAGCGGTAGAACGCGGTGTCCTCGACGCCCTTCGCCATCACGGGCCCGGTGAGTTGCTGGAACCGGCCTACGAACTGGAGCAGTTCGTCACGGTGGCTTGCGTCGATCGGCAACGCCAACTGTAGCGCCGCCGAGAGGAACCGCAGGCAGGATTCGTCCAGGTCGGGACGACGGACTCGCGCCCGTTCGAACGCCGACCGAATGCGCTCACGATCTTCGTTCGCAAGCCCCGCTTCTGTCGCGTACGTGCGATAGACGTCGAAGCAGGCGATCACTTCGCGGATCACGTCGTGCAGCGCGGACTGCGAGACCTTGAGCGGCTCTTTCAGCACGCGTGCAAGCCGCTCGCCTCGGCGCGTCAGCTGATTCAATTCGCTCCGGAACGAGCGATCCATGATCTCGCACTTGGCGCGATGGGCCACGTCGTCGAACGAATCGCGCTCGCCGGTGAAATCGCGATAGATCGCATCGAACGCGTCGGCGTTGGCGGAGTTCACGAACAGCGCGTTCGTGTGGATCAGGAACTCGTAGCCGGTCGTGCCCGCGCAGGGCCAGTCTGTCCGCAGGGCTTCGTCGCCGGCCAGGATCTTTTCGACGACGACGTAGAGCGGCGCCCGATCGCCCGCATGCTCTTGCAGGCGCTGGAGGTATTGCTTCGGACCGAACAGGCCATCCGGGTGATCGATTCGCAGGCCGGTGAGGTCGCCCCGTCGGACGAGGTCGAAGATGAGTCGATGCGCCGGTTCGAAGACCTCGGGCCGTTCCATCGCCAGCGCGGCCAGTTCGGCGACATCGAAGAACCGCCGATAGTTGATGTCGTCTGCGGCCGTGCTGAAGTGGGCGAGGCGGTAATGCTGTCGGTCGAGCAGTTGACGCAGCCCCGTTGCAGGCGACGCGTTCAGCTCCTCTACGAGCGATTCGAGGGAGTTCGCCCCGACGCCGGCGTCGCTCCGCAGTGATTCGATGCTCTCCTCCGACAGCGGAAAACGGCGCTCGCCGTACGCGACCTGAAGCTTCCCGCCCTCAAGCGTCACCCGGACATCGCCGCTTGCGAGCAGGTCGTCCAGTTCACCCCCGAGTACGGGCAGAAACACCTTCCCGCGAAGTTCGTCTTCGGCGTCCCACGCGATGTCGAAGTGCCGCGCGTACGCGCTGCGCGGCCCACGCGCGAGGACATCGTTCCACCAGGCGTTGTCGTTCGTCGCCACGCCCATGTGGTTGGGCACGATGTCGACGATGTGGCTCAGGCCGTGCTTCTTCAGCGTCGCAAGAAACTCTTCAAAGCGCTCCGGGCCAAGTTCGGGGTTCAGCTTCGCGTGGTCGACCACGTCGTAGCCGTGCGTGCTGCCCTTGGCCGCCTGAAGGTAAGGGGAGCAGTAGACGTGCGAGACGCCCAGCTTCGCTAGGTACGGCACGATCTCGATCGCGTCGGCGAACGTGAAGCCGGCGTGGAGTTGGATTCGGTAGGTGGACGAGGGAGCGTGCGTCACGGCTCGCCCTCCGCTGACGGCTCATCGTTGTCATCGCGCGGCGACAGCACGACCGCGCTACGGCCCGCGACGCGCCAGAGTTCGCCATCCAGTCGCCAATCCTCGCCGGCATCCTCCAACTCAAACCGGCCGAAGCCGCCGTAGTTCGGGTGTTCGGTCGTGAGAAGCGTGCGCCAGACCTTCCCTTCGGGCGGTGCGAGCAATGGTTCAGGCACGATCGATGCCGTCCAGTCGCGGCCGAGGTTGACGACGAGCAGCCGGTCGTCGTTGTCGGCTCCGAAGTAGCGGATGACGAAAAGGTCATCGTCCAGGATTGCGCCGTCGATCGCGCCCCGCTCACGCCGTGCGCGGGCGAACGTCGGGTCGGCGCGGCGCAGTGCAAGCAGGTCACGGTGCAGCCGCCACGTGCGGTCGTGAAACGTTCGATCGAGTTGCGACCAGTCGAGTTGGTTCTCGTGGAACGTTTTCGGATCGGACGGGTCCGGCACTTGGGCGAGCAGATCGGGATCGCGATTTGAAGCGAACTGGCTGATCTCTTTCTCGCGGCCCTTTCGGATGAGCGGCGCAAGTTCGTCGCCGTGATCGACGAAGTAATTGAAACGACAGTTCGCGGCGAACTCCTGGCCCTGAAAGAGCATCGGCGTCGACGGCATGAGCAGCAGCAACGTCGTGATGGCACGGGCATGGCCGGCGGAGGTCATGACATGAAACCGCTGGCCTCGGCCGTTGTTGGCGATCTGGTCGTGGTTGTCGAGGTAGCTCACGAACGCCCACGGCGGCAGGTCGAACGTCGGCGTGCCGCGGCGCGTCTTCTGCCACTGGTAGATCTGCCCTTGAAACAGGTAGCCATGCTTGGCGGCGCTGAGCAGTTCCTGGGCACTGCCTGCGTAATCGGTGTAGTAGGCCTCGTCGCGACCGGTGACGGCGACGATCGCGCTGTGGTGAAAGTCGTCGTTCCAGAGCGCGTCCAAGCCATAGCCGCCCTTCTCGACGGGCCGGACGAGTTTCGTGTGCTGCGGTTCGTTCTCGTTCACCAGATAGACGCGTTTTGCGCCGGCCGCCTCACGCGCGACGTCGGCGATCTCCTTCAGAATGTGTGACGGACTTTCATCGTAGATGTTCTGCGTCGCGTCGAAGCGGAAGCCGTCGAAGTGGAACGCTTCGATCCAGTAACGGGCATTGGCGAGGTAGATTTCGCGCACCGCTTCGCAACCCGGGCCGTCGAAGTTGACGGCTTCTCCCCAGTCGGTCTTGTGTCTCTTGCTAAAGAAGTCGTCGCTGAACTGCGCTATGAAGTTTCCGTGCGGGCCGAGATGGTTGTAGACGACGTCGAGGATCACGGCGATTCCGAGCGCGTGAGCGGCGTCGATGAACGCTCGCAAGTCATCGGGTCGGCCGTAGTTCCGCGTCGGGGCGAACAGTTGGACGCCGTCGTAGCCCCAGTTACGCAAGCCGTTGAATTCGGCCAGCGGCATCAGCTCGATTACCGTGATGCCGAGGTCACGCAGCATCGGCAGTTTCTCGATCGCGGCGCGATACGTGCCCTGTTGCGTTAAGGTTCCGACGTGCAGCTCGTATACCACGGCGTCGGACGGTTGGACGCCGGGGAAGTCTGCATCCGTCCAGTTGAATGACGAATGATCGACGATCTCGCTCGATCCGTGCGGCCCATCGGGACTGAAATGAGCGAACGGATCGGGCACGATCTGCTTGCCGTCCAAGCGGACTCGATATCGCTGCCCGGCGCGTGCGCGCCCTGCTGTGCCGACGAAGTAGCCGGCCTCCTGTGCTTCGAGGGACAGACTCGGGACCGCGTCGTCATCGAATACCACCTCGACGCGCGAACACTTCGGCGCCCACACACGAAAGTGCACGCCGGCAAAGGCGGGCAGGACTTGAGCGCCGATCGGCCAGCGCCGTCGAGGTTGGAGTGCGGTGTCGTCCATGATGTGTGCTCATCGGGCTGGTGGCTCAGCGCCGTTTGCGCGGGACCGCGACAGCCGGCGCAAGTTTTCGAGTTCCGTGCTCGACACCGGATGGCTCGCCTCGGTCGAGCGGATCGTCCGCAGTAGCGCGAGCGACCGGCCGTACAACGGAAACAGTTCCTTGGGCGGACGGACGCGCATGCCGTTTTCGCGGTCGGGATCGGCGGTGTCGATCAGGGTTTGCCACACGTCGCCCTCCGCGGCAGACGGCAGTGTGAACGGGATTTCCTCCCAGTGGGCGTTCAACAGGATGAGCAGCGTGTCGCCCTTGATCGGGTCGCCACGCTCGTCGAGTTCGTTGATCTGGTCGCCCGCTAGACGCACGCCCAGACACTTCACGTGCGGATCGTTCCACGCCTGGTCGTCCATCTCGCGGCCGTCCGGGGTAAAGAAGCTGATGTCCTTCACGCCCTCCCCGCGAATGGGCCGGCCGAGGAAAAACTTGCGACGCTGTAGCACGGGCTGCTCGCGCCAGATGCGGGTGCACTCGCGGACGAACGACAGGAACGCCTCGCGTTGCGGCTGTTCTTTCAGGTTCCAGTCGGGACGCGTGAGGTCATTGTCCTGGCAGTAGGCGTTGTTGTTGCCCTGCTGGCTGTGCGAGAGCTCATCGCCGCCCAGGATCATCGGCACGCCTTCGCTGAACAGGAGCGTGGCGATCAGGTTCCGCTTCTGTCGCTCGCGGACTTTGCGAATGTTGTCGTCGTCGGTCGGGCCTTCCGCGCCGCAGTTCCAGCTTTCGTTGTCGTCGGCGCCGTCGCGATTGTTTTCACCGTTGGCTTCGTTGTGCTTGCGGTCGTAGCTGACGAGGTCCTGCAGGATGAAGCCGTCGTGCGCGGTGATGAAATTGATGCTCGCGTACGGGCGTCGGCCGTCGTCTTCGTAGAGATCGCTGCTGCCGGCCAGACGCGTGGCGAGTTCGCTGGCAACGCCGCCCGCCCCACGCCAGAACTTGCGGACCGTGTCGCGGTACTTGCCGTTCCATTCGGTCCACAGCACGGGGAAGTTGCCGACCAGATACCCGCCCGGCCCCAAATCCCACGGCTCGGCGATCAGCTTCACCTGATTCAGAATCGGGTCCTGGTGGATGATGTCGAAGAACGCGCCGAGGCGGTTCACTTCGTGCAGCTCGCGGGCGAGCGTCGACGCAAGATCGAAGCGGAAGCCGTCGACGTGCATCTCGGTCACCCAGTACCGCAGGCTGTCCATGATGAGCTGGAGCACGCGCGGATGCTGCATGTTGAGCGTGTTGCCGCAGCCGGTGAAGTCCATGTAGTAGCGCGGGTCTTCCGGGCTCAAGCGATAATAGCTGGCATTGTCGATGCCGCGGAAGCTGAGCATCGGTCCGAGTTCGTTGCCTTCAGCGGTGTGGTTGTAAACGACATCGAGAATCACTTCGATGCCGGCCGCGTGCAGCGTGCGGACCATCGTTTTGAATTCACTCACCGCGCCTTGCGGGAACCGCTTGCTGGCGTATTCGAGATGCGGAGAGAAGAAACCGAGCGTGTTGTAGCCCCAGTAGTTGGTCAGGCCGCGATCGATGAGGTTGCGGTCGTCGAGGTGATGGTGCACGGGCAGCAGTTCGATCGCGGTGACGTTGAGCGACCGCAGATGATCGATGACGGCGTCGCACGCGAGGCCCGCGTAGGTGCCGCGCTTGTGCTCGGGCACGCCCGGATGCCGCATTGTCAAGCCGCGCACGTGGGCTTCATAGATCAGCGTCGTGTGCCAGCTCGTGCGTGGCGGGCGGTCGTCGCCCCAGGTGAATGCGTCGTCGATCACGCAAGCCAGCGGCGCGAAGGCGGCGTTGTCACGCTCGTCTCGCTTGAGGTCGGCGTCGCGTTCGGTGCCGATCGGGTAGCCGAACAGCGCATCGTCCCACTTCGGAATGCGACCGAGCGCCTTGGCATACGGATCGAGCACTAGCTTGGCCGGGTTGAAGCGATGACCGGCCTTGGGATCGAACGGCCCGTGCACACGGTAGCCGTAGAGCTGCCCCGGCTCGAGGTCGGGAAAGTACCCGTGGAAGACCATGTCCGTGCGTTCGGGCAGCGGAATGCACGCACTGGGCGACGGCGCTTCGGGCGAGTTGAACAGGCAGAGTTCGACACGTGCGGCGTGCTCGCTGAACAGTGCGAAGTTCACGCCGCTGCCATCCCACGTGGCCCCGAGCGGATACGGACGGCCGGGCCAGACGCGGATGGACATGGATGCTCCTGTGTTCCCTCGACAACGACCGAGCACGGCTCAGGTCGAAACCAGAAGCTAAGCGTGTTGTGAGCGGCCGCGCATAAGTCGCGACCAGCGCGACCCCGTCGGGGAATGCCGGAAGGAGGCAACGATCAGCGTGAAACCGTCACGTGACGACCGGTTACGGTGATCTGGCGGGCGTGAATCAGGCGAATCACCTCGGGCAACGCGATGCGTTCTTCGCCCTGAACACGAGCGGCCAGATCGTCGGGCGTGTCGTCATCGAGCACGGGACACGTTCGCTGTAGGATGATCGGCCCGTGGTCGTATTCGTCGTCGACAAAGTGAACGGTGCAGCCGCTGACTTTGCAGCCGTGCTGGACGACCGATTCATGCACGTGGTGGCCGTACATGCCCTTGCCGCCGAACGCGGGGAGCAGTGCTGGGTGAACGTTGATGACGCTGTTGCGGTAGGCCGGCGGGACTTTCAGCAGCGTGAGCCAGCCGGCGCAGACGACGAGATCGGTCTTCACTTCGTCGCACAGCGCGAAGATGCGAGCCGAATGCTCCTCCATCGACGCGAAGCTCTTGCGACTCACAACGTCATAGGGCACCCGTTTAGCGGCGGCCCGAAGGGCCGCGGGCAAGCCATCGCGCGACCCGATCACCCGCGCCACCCGCGCAGGAAGTTCACCCCGCTCGGTCAAATCGAGCAGATTCTGTAGCGTGGTGCCGGAGCCGGAAACTAAGACGGTAAGCGTGAGCATGGATCAGTCGCCGACAGTCACTTCTTCGCGACCCGCATCGCGTCGGCGTCGCGCTTCGACAGTTCCGGATACTCGGCATCCGTCCCGACGTCGGGCCGGCGCTTCCAGCTTCGGGCGCAGGCCTTATAGTCGTTGCGGCGGTCGATGATTTCGACGGTCGGCTCGCCGGCTGCTTCCTTGAACGAGTGGAAGCCGCAGCCGACGACGTCTTCGAGATCGACGCCGAACGGTTCAAGCTTCGCCCGCGTGGCGGCGTCGACGTGGTAGACGATCTCGGCTTCGCCTGCCTTGTTCAGCCCCGACTCCTTCTTGAGTTGATCCAGCTTCAGCAGCGCCGCGTCGCGCAGTTTCATCAGCAGCGTGAACGTCTCGGCCACCTCGGCGTTCAGCTTGAACGGCTGCGGAGCCGGCAACGACGCCAAGTGCACGCTGTCGACGTTCTCGCGACGTTGCTTTAGGTGCTCCCACGACTCGTCGGCCGTGAAGACGGCCATCGGCGCGAGCAGCTTGATCAGCGTCACCGCACACTCGTACATGACCGCCTGCGCACGCCGACGGATCGGCGAGTTGGCGGCCTCGCAGTAGAGGCGGTCTTTCATCGCGTTGCCGTAGACGGCGCTGATCTGAACGGCACAGAAGTCGTGGATGAGCCGGAATGCGATGTGGAACTTGTACGCGTCGTACGCGGCCATCACGTCGGCGTAGAGCGTGTGAAGTTCGTTCAGCATCCACAGGTCGAGACATGGCGCGTCGATGCGCAGCGACTGCTTCGACGCATCGAAGTCGTCGATGTTGCTCAGCAGGTAGCGGATCGTATTGCGGACCTTGCGGTACTTGTCGCCGAACTCCTGAATGAGTTGCGGGCTGGCCGGGATGTCGCCCTGGTAATCGATGCTACAGAGGTAAAGGCGAATGAGGTCGGCGCCGTGGCGGTTGATCTCGTCGAGCGCCTTGACGTACTCCTTGTCGCTCTTGCTCACCTTCGTGCCGTCGGGCTTCACGACGAAGCCGTGGGTGAGCACCGATTTAAACGGCGGCCTGCCCGTGACGGCGATGCTCGGCAGCATGCTGAGCTGGAACCAGCCGCGGTGCTGGTCGGAGCCTTCCAAGTACAGGTCGACCGGCGCGTGGCCGAGCTGATCGGACCGCGCTTCGACGACGGCGAACCAGCTGTTGCCGCTTTCGAACCAGACGTCGAAGGTGTCGTTGCCCTTGCGGAGCTTGCCGGCGTCGATGCCAGAGCCTTCGAGCAGTTCGGCAGGCGACAGGTCGAACCACGCGTTCGAGCCGAGCTTGGCGAACTTCGCGGCGACGGCGCGGATGGCACGCGGGTCGAGCAGCACCTTGCCGTCGTCAGCGAAGAACACCGGCATCGGCAGGCCCCAGGCGCCTGGCGCGACAGCACCCAGTCGGGTCGACTTTCGAGCATGCCCTTGAGCCGCGCCTGTCCCCACTCGGGGTAGAACTTCACGTCGGACTCGATGACGCGCAGCGCACGCTCGCGGATCGACAGACTTTCTGCGCCGCTTCGAGGCTGAACTTCTTGTCCACGCTCACGAACCACTGCTCGGTCGCGCGGTAGATGGTCGGCTTCTTCGAACGCGCGTCGTGCGGGTAGCTGTGCGAGTATTTCTCCTCGGCGAACAGCACGCCGAGTTCTTTCAGCTTCTCGACGATGATGCCGTTGGCTTGCCACACATTCAGGCCGACAAGCCAGCTCGGCACCGTACTGTCGAATCGGCCATTCGCGAGGACGGGGCAGTAGACATCGAGGCCGTACTTTCGACCGGTTTGGTAGTCCTCGTCGCCGTGGCCGGGCGCGGTGTGGACTAGGCCCGTGCCGTCGGTCGTCGTCACGTAGTCAGCCAGCACCAGCTTGCCAGTGCGACCCGCGAAGGGGTGCTGGTACTCGAGGCCTTCCAGCTCGCGGCCGAGCGCCGTGTGGATCACGCTGTGCTCCACGCCCGGCGACTTCAAGAAGACTTTCTCGACAAGGTCCTTCGCGACGACCACCACGCGCGGCTCGCCCGCGACGCTGTACTGCACGAACGCGTACTCCACGTCCGGCCCGGCCGCGATTGCGAGGTTCGCGGGCAGCGTCCAGGGCGTGGTCGTCCAGATCAGGAAGCTGACTCGCGCGTTCACCCGCAGGTCGAACTTGCCCTTGAGCGCGCCGGGGTTGCTGCTCGGGAACTCGACGAACACCGTGGTGTCGACGACGTCCTTGTATTCCAGATCGGCGTCGGCGAGCGCGGTCTGGTTTTCGATGCTCCAATTAACCGGCTTGAGCTGCTGGTAGACCAAACCGCGCTCGACGATGCGCGCGAATACTTCCAGCACACGGGCCTCGTAATCCGGCGCCATCGTGCGATACGGGTTCGACCAGTCGCCCAGGATGCCGACGCGCTGGAACTGCTCGGCCTGCTTGGTGACGTAGCCCTGGGCGTAGTCGAAGCACCGTTTGCGGATGTCGACGGTGGGCATCTCGCGCCACTTCGGGCCGATCTCTTCCTGGATCTTGTGTTCGATCGGCAGGCCGTGACAGTCCCAGCCGGGCACGTAAGGCGTGGCGTGGCCGGTCATGGTCTTGAAGCGCAGGACGACATCCTTGAGCGTCTTGTTGACGACGTGGCCGATGTGGATGTCACCGTTCGCGAAGGGCGGGCCGTCGTGGAGGATGAAGCGTGGCGAACTCGCGTGGGCGTCCTGGATGCGTTGGTAAAGGTTGGACGCCTTCCATTTCGCGAGTCGGGCCGGCTCGGCTTTGACGAGGTCGGCCTTCATCGGGAAATCGGTCTTCGGCAGGTTCAGGCTGCCCTTGTAGTCGACTTTGTTGCTCGCGTCGGTGCTCATGGGAGAAAGAGCGAATGTAGCGAGATTTGGGAGTACGGGAAAGGAAGCGAAGATCGACGAAAAGCAGACTCAAGCATCCGGCGCTTTGCGCGTGAGATGTCTTTCCGCCCGAAAGCCCCGCCGCCGGGCGGGGCTTGACGAAGAATCACTCGAATCAATTCACGCGCGATTTCTGCTTTCACGACAAATCTTGTGCCAATTGGGTGCGGCACATTTGCCAACGCAAGGCATTGGGGATACACATCGCGGCTCACGGTCGGTCCGCCGGTGGATCAACCGTGTGTCCGCAGGGAAGCGTCCGCGGTCAGGAGTCGCAGGGATGCGTCGATTTGTCACATCGGTTCACTTTGACGCGGCCCCCTACAACTCAATGATGTCCCAACGCGCCGAGCCTCGGGAAGTGACGGCTTGGCGCGGGAAGGCATCGGACGATCAAGAAGCGAACGGCTCTGGCTGGGCCCCGGTCTATTTCGACCGGCGTTTCGAGAACTGACAAAACGCCCCGCTAAAGGGGCTTCATACCGACAGCAGAAACACTGTCTGGGCAGAAGATTATGGCGAGCATTCCGTCTAACTCGGCGCTGGAGACGACCCGGCCCGCCGTCGATACGAGCAAGCCGCGGTGGGCGTTCCCGCGATGGGCGAATTACCTCCTCCCCCTGCTGGTGATTGCCGCCGTCGGGGCAGGCCTTTATGTGCCGACCCTGGTGTACGTCGGAGCCAGTCCCATGGCGACCGATGTCGGCTACGCCCCCGATCAGCCGATCAAGTACAGCCACGCGCTACACGTCGGTCAACTGGGCATGGACTGTCGGTTTTGTCACACGACAGTCGAGAACGCCGCGTTCGCCGCGGTCCCGCCCACGCAGACCTGCATGAACTGCCACGCCGCCATCCGCAGCAAGACGCCGGACGGCTCCGCCCCTAACCCCAACCTCGCCGCGTTGTACGCCAGCTGGAAGAGCGGCACGCCGGTGCAGTGGAAGAAGATCCACGATCTCCCGGACTACGCCTACTTCAACCACAGCGCCCACGTGAACAAGGGCGTGAGCTGTGTGACCTGTCATGGCCGCATCGACCAGATGGAAACGGTCTACCAGGCCAAGCCGCTGAATATGGCGTGGTGTCTGGAATGCCACCGTCAACCCGAGAAGTACCTGCGTCCGCGTGAAGAGGTCTTCAACCTCGGCTGGACGATCGATCAATTGAAGACCACGCACCCGGACCTCGCCGCGGACATCCAGAAAACCAACGGCACCGACGGCCCGGTGACGCAGGAACAGATGGGCCTTTATCTGAAGCAGAAGTATCAGATCAAGGAACACAACTTCATGACCTCGTGCTCGACGTGCCACAGGTGATTTGCGATTTCCAATTTCCGATTTGCGATTTGAAAACGGTCGCTGTCGGAAGCTGGTAATGAAATCGCAAATTGGAAATCGCAAATCGCAAATCGAAAACAGCCATGAGTGACCGCAAGACTGGACAGACCTACTGGCGAAGCCTCGAGCAGTTCGCGGGCTCGGCCGACGTGCAGAAGCATATCGAGCAGGAGTTCCCGGGTTACGACCCGAAGCACATCAGCTCGATGCCCCGCCGCCGGTTCATGCAGATCATGGGCGCCTCGATGGCGCTGGCGGGTCTGACCGCCACCGGCTGTCGTCGCTGGCCCGAAGAACTCATCGTTCCGTCGACCGTGGGCACACGCGGTGCCGCGCCGGGCGAATTCACCTACTACGCCACGAGCCTCGAACGTGGCGGCGTTGGTGAAGCGCTGATGGTCACTCAGTCGGACGGCCGACCGATCAAGATCGAAGGCAACGGCCGCCACCCGCTCTTCAACACACATGGCAACCAGACCTACGGCGTTCACCGCAAGAAGAACGACAAGGGCGAATATGAAGGCATGATCCTTGGCGGCAGCGACGCGTTCGCTCAAGCCACCTTGCTGGACATGTACGACCCGTCCCGCGCCGCCCAGGGCGTCCTGCTCCGCAGCGAAGCTGGCGGTAATGCGACTGCGTCCAACTGGGACAGCTTCATCGCAGCCTTCCGCCAAGCCGCCGGCCAGTCGGGCCAGGGCGTCGCGGTGCTGGCCGAAGCCCACTCGGGCGTCACGTACGCTCAGCTCAAGGCCAATTTCCTTAAACGTTTCCCGAACGCCACTTGGGCCGAGTACGAGCCCCTCAGCCGTGACAACGAATCCGCCGGCAGCACGCTCGCCTTCGGCAAGCCCGTCCGCGCGATCCTGAACCTGAAAGACGCGAAGACGATCGTCTCGCTCGACGCCGACCTGCTTGGCCTGCACCCGACGAAGATCCGCAACGCCAATGACTGGGCGATGGGCCGCAAGAGCGCCGACGGCGCAACCCGCGAGATGAACCGCCTGTTCATCGCCGAGACGATGCTCAGCCAGACCGGCGCGGTGGCCGACCAGCGGCTGCCGATCAAGCCGTCGCGGCTGAACAGCGTCGCGATGGGCTTGGCCGCCAAGCTCGGCGTCGTTGGCGTGGCGGCCCCGAGCGACCTCACGCCCGCCGAAAGCAAGTGGATCGACGCCGCCGCGGCCGATATCAAGTCGCGCGGGCCGGCCGTCGTCACCGCCGGTCTACAGACCTCGCCGGAAGTTCAAGCCCTCGCCCACGCGATCAACGTCAAGATCGGCGCGGTCGGCAAGACCGTCCGCTACGTCGAACTGCCCGCCGACATCGCGGGGCGATCGGCTAACCTAGACGCGTTCAAGAACAAGCTCCTCACCGGCGGCGTGACCGCCCTGCTGATCCTGGGCGGCAACCCGGTGTTCGACGCCCCGACCGATCTGGGCATCGCCGACCGCATCAAGTCGGTCCCGCTATCAGCTCACCTGACCGATCAATACAACAACGAAACCAGCTTGCAGGTGAAGTACCTGCTGCCGCGGTCGCACTACCTCGAATGCTGGGGCGACAACCGCGCCTTCGACGGCACGGTGCTGATCCAGCAGCCGCTGATCGAACCGCTATTCGATAGCCGCTCGACGACCGAACTGCTCGCGTTGCTCGTCGGCGACGAACTCATCGAAGGCAAGAGCCGGATCGAGGCCGGGCCGGCGATCGTTCGCCGTGCGCTCGGCGTCGCGGATGACAAGGCTTGGTACAACGCCCTGTTCACCGGCTTCGTCGCCGGCACCGGCTACGCCGACGCAAGCGCACTGACCGCCAAGCCCGTCTCGATCAACGCGACGGCCGGCGCGAGCGAGTACGAACTCCGCTTCCAGCCTAGCCAGCAGGTCTACGACGGCCGGTTTGCCAACAACGGCTGGCTGCTTGAGCTGCCCGACTCGATCACCAAGCTGACGTGGGACAACGCGGCGCTCGTCAACAAACTCGACGCCGACAAGCTTGGCGTGAAGCACGGCGACATCATCACCATCACGCGCGGCCAAGCGAAGGTGAACATCGCGGTGTACGTCCTGTGGGGCCAACCCAAGGGCGTGATCGGCCTGCCCGTCGGCTATGGCCGCAAAGTGGCCGGGCCGGTCGGCAAGGACCTCGGCTTCGACGTCTACCCGCTCCGCACGAGCAGCGAACTCTACTACGCGTTCGGCAACAACACGGTCGCGAAAGAAGGCTCTACCTACAAGCTCATCAGCACGTCGGACTACCAGCAATTGCTGGACGACGAGCCGAACCGTCTGGGTCTCAAGGCCCAGATCGAACGTCTCGGCAAGCCGGGCCACAACGGGCGCATCGTTCGTGAAGGCTCACTCGACGATTACAAGAAGAACCCCCGTTTTGCCTTCGCCGGTATCGAGCGTCTGCCCCTGAACCAATTGTGGGACGGCCCGGTGGGCTCGAAGGGCGACAAGCGTCACGACGACGCCCCGCAGTTCTTCAACACGCCGCACGCATGGGGCATGTCCATCGACATGACCACGTGCATCGGCTGCAACGCCTGCACCATCGCCTGCCAGGCCGAGAACAACATCCCGGTCGTCGGCAAAGACATGGTCGAGATGAACCGCGAAATGACGTGGATTCGCATCGACCGGTACTTCAAGCCCGCGCTCGGCCCGAACCGCGAGACGCTCGACTTCGAGAACGTCGATGTCGTGTTCATGCCGATGGCGTGCGTCCACTGCGAGAACGCTCCGTGCGAGCAGGTCTGCCCGGTGGCTGCCACCGTGCACGACACCGAAGGCCTCAACACGATGGTCTACAACCGCTGTATCGGCACGCGGTACTGCTCGAACAACTGCCCGTACAAGGTCCGCCGGTTCAACTACTTCGATTTCCAGAGCCGTAATCCGCGCGGTTCATTCCTGAACTCGATGTGGATCGGCATCCCCGACGAACAGCAAAAGGCGAGCATCGCCGAAGTGAAGCGGCTGGTGTTCAACCCGGAAGTGACCGTCCGCATGCGCGGCGTGATGGAGAAGTGCACCTACTGCACGCAACGCATCAAGGCGGCCACCATCGTTCGCAAGAACGAGTTCGTCCGAGGCGAGCGCAGCGAGTACGTGGTGGACGACTTCGACGTCGTCACCGCCTGCCAGCAGGCGTGCCCGACTCAGGCCATCGTGTTCGGCGACCTCCAGAACAAGGACAGCGCCGTCAGCAAGATGCACAAGCTGGGCCGAGGCTACTTCGTGCTGGAAGACCTCAACACGCGTCCGCGAACGAAGTATCTGGCCAAGCTGCGAAACCCGGCGTACGTGGTCGTGAATTCCGCAGAGACAGCGACGGCGGAATCGTGATCGTCTGACACTGGTAACTGGTAACTGGCAACTAGCAACTACTTCCCCATGGCAACGATCGCATCAGGACCCATCATCGGCGGCGTCGAGATCGACAATACGATCGACGACCCGCGTGAACGTTCGCCGCTCGTGCTTAACGGCCGCAGCTTTGGCGACGTCACGAACATCGTGCTCAGCGCCCACGAGCGCAAGATGCCCGCCTGGTGGTGGGGCGTCTTCCTCATCAGTCTGTCGCTGCTGACGATGCTGTTCGTCACGCTCGGCATCCTGTTCAGCACGGGCGTCGGCGTGTGGGGCAACAACACCCCGGTCGCCTGGGCGTTCGATATCGTCAACTTCGTGTTCTGGGTCGGTATCGGTCACGCCGGCACGCTCATCAGCGCCATCTTGTTCCTATTCCGACAGAACTGGCGCACGAGCATCAACCGCTTCTCCGAAGCGATGACCATCTTCGCGGTTATCTGTGCCGCGATGTACCCCGGCATTCACGTCGGTCGGGTGTGGGTGGCGTACTGGCTGCTACCGATCCCGAACCAGATGGGCATGTGGCCGCAGTTCCGTAGCCCGCTGATGTGGGACGTGTTCGCGGTCAGCACGTACTTCAGCGTGTCGCTGGCCTTCTGGTACGTGGGCATGGTGCCTGACATCGCGACGATGCGCGACCGCGCCCGTTCGAAGTTCGAATACTACTTCTACGGCTTCCTCAGCCTCGGCTGGACCGGCAGCAGCCGTCACTGGCACCGCTACGAGCGGATGTACCTGATCCTGTGTGCCCTCTGTACGCCGCTGGTGTTGTCGGTGCACTCGGTCGTGTCGTTCGACTTCGCCACCAGTCAGCTGCCCGGCTGGCACACGACGATCTTCCCGCCCTACTTCGTCGCAGGCGCCATTTTCGGCGGCTTTGCGATGGTGCTCACCCTGGCGATCCCGGCCCGCAAGCTGCTCCAGCTTCAGGACCTGATCACCATGCGGCACATCGACAATATGTGCAAGATCCTGCTCGCCACGGGCATGATCGTCAGCTATGCCTACTCGATCGAATTCTTTGTCGCTTGGTACTCGGGTGCTCACTACGAACAGTTCCTGTTCATGAACCGCCCGATCGGCCCCTACTGGCCGTACTTCTGGGCGATGGTCACCTGCAACGTGATCAGCCCCCAGATCCTTTGGTTCAAGGCGGCCCGGCGCAACCTCTGGATCGTCTTCATCGTCTCGAACTTCGTGAACGCGGGCATGTGGCTGGAACGCTTCGTCATCATCGTGACGAGCCTCCATCGCGACTTCCTGCCCAGCAGCTGGGCGATGTACCACCCGACCTGGGTCGACATCTGCATGTTCACGGGCAGCTTCGGCCTGTTCATGACCGGATTCATGCTGTTCCTCCGCTTCCTGCCAATCATCGCGATGGCAGAAGTGAAGGCGGTCATGCCCGCCGCCCACGGTCACGTGCACGGCCACGGCCACGACGAGCACGGCCACGAAACGAACGAGTCCATCGCGGAAGGCTACGGCGGCTTCCCACCCACCGGTTCGACCGGTCCGGAAGCAGCCGACTCGAAGAAGCCGTGGCGCGGTGGGAACTGGTGAGATAACGGATTGCCCATTTCCCATTGCCGATTTCAAAATCGGAAATAGAAAATCGGAAACAGGAAATCGACATGAGTCAACTGCTAGAAGCCCCTGCCCTCGAACGCGATCCGTCGATCGATCAGTCGATCGATTCGGACGAGTTGTCGACGGTCGCGATCATGGCCGAGTACGACGACGTCAGCGCGGTGATGACCGCGACCGAACGCGTCCGCAAGGCCGGCTACACGCGGATCGACGTGCATTCGCCGTTCCCGATCCACGGCATCGACCCGGTCGCCGGCATCCGGCCAACCATCCTGCCCTGGATCGTGCTTTGCTTCGGTCTGACCGGCCTGACCACCGCGGTCGTCATGCAGCACTACACCAACGGCATCGAAATCCCAAGCCTCGAAGGCCTGAGCGGCTACCCGTTCTTCATCAGCGGCAAGCCGCTCTGGAGCACGCCCGCCTTCGTGCCGATCATGTTCGAACTCACGGTTCTGTTCAGTGCGTTCTCAGCGATGTTCGGCATGCTGCTGCTTAACGGGCTGCCGATGCACTTCAACCCGCTGCTCCGCAGCCATCGCTTCCGCCGCGCGACCGACGACCGCTTTTTCCTCGTCATCGAAACGACCGACCCGAAGTACGACGAAGTGGAAACGATTCAGTTGCTGCGGTCGACGAAGCCGGTCGCGCTGGAGCGTGTTGAGGATTGAGGCATGGTCAGTGGTCAGTTGTCAGTGGTCCGTAGTGAAGACGCGATCCAACTGCAACTGACAACGGACAACTGACAACGGACACACGGTATGGACTCCACTGACAACAAAACCTCCTCCGACTCGATCTTCGTCCGGCCCGCGCCGTCGACGATGATCGCCTGGAACTCGCTCCAGAAGGTCGATGTCGCGCTCTGGATCAAGATCCTGCTGCTCGCCATCCTCTTCGGCACGCTGATCCCGCTGGCCATCGCCGCGCGGTCCCGCACCGACGTGGCCAAGAAGGACCCGCGCATCCACATCATCCAGGACATGGACAACCAGCCGAAGTTCAAGGCGCAGCAGTCCAGCGCCTTCTTCGCAGACGGCCGCTCCAACCGCCCGCCCGTGCCCGGCACTGTGTCGCAAGACCAGCTCGGGCAGTTCACGGACTCGGCCTACTACGAAGGCTTCACGGTCAACAACGGCGCGACCACCTGGGTCGACGGCTATCCCGCCCAGATCCAGGCGATTTTCAACGACTCCGCCAAGGCCGAGGCGTTCGTGAAGCGCGGCCAGTACGTCTACAACTACACCTGCATCAACTGCCACGGTGCCGACGGTTCAGGCCAAGGCGCGATTCACAAGCGGGCCGTCACCGTTGGCGCGCTCGGCATGGGCTGGGTGCAGCCGGCCAGCCTGATCGGCGCCGACTTCGCGAAAAAGGCCCGCTCGAACGGCCACATCTATGCCACGATCAACCGCGGCATCGCCAACATGGGCCCGCTCGGCCATGTGATCGACAACCCGGCGGACCGCTGGGCAGTCGTTGCCTACGTGCGTGCCCTGCAAGCTGCCCACGCCAGCCCGACCGGCACGGCCGTCTCGTCCGCGAAGTGATTGAACGAAAGATCGAACTTTAAGACTCCACTCTCATGGCCCACGGAACTCACCATCACGAAGCGTTGACCGAAAAGGTCGACCTCGCGCCAGGCACGGGCGGGATGCTCAAGCTGATCCTGCTCGGCGTCGGCGTGCTCGGCCTCGCGGTCGCGTACGGCACCAGCGCTTTCTCCGACATGCCCGGCCACCCCGGCGTCTCGGGCATTGGCCGCTTCTATCACGCCTACCTCGTGAGCTACGCGTTCGTCCTCAGCCTCGCGCTGGGCGGCCTGTTCTTCACGATGATGCAGCACTTGGTCGCCGCCGGTTGGAGCGTTGTGGTCCGCCGCATCGCCGAAACGATGGCGTCGGCCCTGCCGCTGCTGGCAATCGGCGCGATCCCGATCCTCGTCACCGTCCTCAAGCAGGACGCGATGCTCTACCCGTGGGCCGTCGATGCTCACTCGATCCAGACAGGCGAGCACAGCGAGAAGACGCCCGGCGCCGCCATGACGCAAGCCAAGCCTCTGCCCGTGCAGCTTGCCGAAGCCGAGCCGCACGCGACCGGTCAGGCCGTCGCCGAGGCGGCGAAGGAAGGCACCGCTCATGAGGGCGGCTCAGCGGGCGAAGGGCACGAGAAGTTCGGCCCGGCTGGTGACATCGACAACTCCGAAATCGTCTCCACGCCCGAGGAAACGCCCGGTGAGCATGCCACCTATGCCCACAAAGACACGGGCGAGATGACCCACGTCAAGCACGGCTGGCTCAACACCACATTCTTCGCCATCCGCATCGTCGGCTACTTCGTCATCTGGTCGCTGTTCGCCTGGTACTTCTACAGCCAGTCGAAGAAGCAGGACGCCACCGGCGACTACACCATCACCCAGCGTCTGCGCAAGATCTCAGCCCCGGCGATCTTCTTCTTCGCCCTCGCCGTCACGTTCGGCGCGTTCGACCTGCTGATGAGCCTGGACCATCACTGGTACAGCACGATGTTCGGCGTCTACTTCTTCGCCGGTGCGATGATCGCCCAGTTTGCGACGATCATCATCGTGGCCCAAGTGCTCCAGAACGCTGGCTACCTCCGGCACAGCATCACCCGCGAGCACTTCCACGATCTTGGCAAGTTCATGTTCGCCTTCATCTTCTTCTGGGGCTACGTCGGCTTTAGCCAGTACATGCTCCAGTGGTACGCGAGCATCCCGGAAGCAACGCCGTGGTGGTCCCGCCGTGGCGCGACTGTCGCCAGCGACGTGGTCAACAACATCGGCTACCACTCCGAGTTCGGCCCGTGGTCGCTGCTGCTGCTGTGCGGCCACTTCGTGTTCCCGTTCGCATACTTGCTCAGCCGGCACGTGAAGCGTCATCGTCAGGCGTTGCTGATCGGCGCGATCTGGATGCTGGCGATGCACTGGGTCGACATGTTCTGGATCGTGATGCCCGAACTCGACAACGGCAAGTTCTTTCTGGGCCTGCCCGAAATCGGCTCGGCCGTCGGTCTGATCTCGCTGTTCGCGTCGTACATGATCTGGAAGCTCGGCACGGCCAAGCTGCGTCCGGTGGGCGATCCGCGACTGAACGAGTCGCTCGCCTTCCATAACATGTGAAACTTTGAGGTCGCGGGCACTGAAAGCCCCTAAGCTAGAAAGAAGCGCGTCATGGCCTTTAAGGACGACATCGACATCCCGCTGTGCGTGACCGTCGCGCTGCTGGTCGCCATCGTGATCGGCATCGCCGCCATCGGCACCGAGGCCGGCTACAACTACGTGGACCGACGCAAGGTCTACCAGCGCTACGACGAGCTTCAGAAGGACGACAACCTTGTCTTCTACAAGACGATCAAGTCGAGCCAGCTCGCCAACATTGAGAAGCCTTCCGAAGACGTGAAGGAAGGCAACGCCGTCGTCGGCAAGAGCCTGCCGATCGATCAGGCGATCAAGCTCGTTGCCAACAGCAAGGGCAACCCGCCGGCGGTGAAGTATCCGCAGTGAAAGCACGGCGTGACCGCATCCGCGGGATGTCGATTCGATAAATGAAATGGTCCGACGATCGATCCAACTTCTGACCGCCTGCCTCGCGAGCACGCTGCTCGTATCGGCCCCTGCTGTTGCGCAATACCACCAGCAGGCGGTCGGCGCCATCGACAAGCCGCTGCCGCTGCCGTACTCGGAGGGCGAGGTCGGCGTCGATCAGGCCAAGGTGGGCGAGCAAATTCCGCTCGATCTGCCCTTCGTCGATGAAGACGGCAAGCCGGTGAAGATCGGCGACTACTTCAACAAGGGTCGGCCCGTCCTGCTCAACATCGGTTACTACCAGTGCCCGATGCTGTGCGGCGTGATGAACCAGAAGATGGTCGCCGCTCTCAAGGGCGTGCCGTTCGACATCGGTACCGAGTTCGATGTCGTCAATGTCAGCATCAACCCGACCGAGACGTGGGAAGTCGCGAAGAAGAAAAAGGAAACCTACGTCGCCGCGCTCGGCAAGCCGGGCAACGCGGTCGGCTGGCACCTGCTGACAGGCGATGCGGTCTCGATCGAAGCCCTCACCCGTGTGGTGGGCTACAAGTACAAGAAGGTCGATAAGGAGTACGCCCATCCGGCCGTGTTCATCCTCGTGGGTGACAATGGGCAGGTGACGCACTACCTCGACGCGCTGGTGGTCGACTCCGAAACCATGCGGCTGGCACTGGTCGAGTCGTCGGGCAAGAAGATCGGATCGTTCTGGGACAAGGCGTTCGTCACCTGCTTCGATCGCGATCCGCACACCGGCAAGTACACGAAGATCGCCACGGGCGTGATGCAGATCGGCTCCTTGGTCTTCGTGCTCGGGTTCGCAGCGATCATGGTACCGCTGTGGTGGAAGTCGCTGAAGCGCAGCAACGAACGAACGAATGGCAAGGACGCAGCGCCGCCGGCCGGGACAGTCAAGCCGGCTTGAGTTACGGCGAATGAGGTTGAACGGGTATCGCGAACGGGTCTAAAGCAATGACTTCTCTTCTGACAAGCTTCCCCGGCCTGCTGGCCGAATCGAACGGCGCGGGACTCTTCCTGCCGCAGTCAGCCTCGACGGTCGCGCCGCAGGTGGACGCGCTGATGTGGTTCATCAACGCGGTCGCGATCTTCTTCACGATCCTGATCTTCGTGCTGACGATCGTGTTCACGGTCAAGTACCACCACAAGAAGCACCCCGAAGCCGAACGCACCGGCCACAACAACGCGCTGGAACTCACGTGGACGGCCATCCCGACCGTCATCGTGTTCATCATGTTCTTCTGGGGCTTCTTCGTTTACATGGACATGAACGCCCCCGCCAGCGAATCGACCGCCAACGCCTACACGGTGAACGTCGAAGGCTACACGTGGGGCTGGCGGTTCAAGTACCGCAACCCGGAGAACGGCGTCGAAGTGACGATCCCGTTCCAAGGCAAAGCAAAGGCGGGCTTCGAGCCGGGACTTTACCTGCAAGTCGGCGTGCCTGTGCAGTTGGTGCTGAAGAGCGACGACGTGATCCACTCGCTGTTCATGCCAGCGTTTCGTGTGAAGAAGGACGTCGTTCCGGGCCGCTACAACAAGCTCAGCGTGACGCCGACCGTGGAAGGGACGTACGACATCTATTGCACCGAGTACTGTGGCGACGGTCACAGCCGGATGTTGTCGAAGGTCCACGTCGTCAGCAAAGCGAAGATGGACGAAGCCGTTCGTGCCTGGGGCGATTTCATCCACAACGAGAAGGGTGAACTGCTTCCTCCTGAGGAGATTGGCTTGGCTTTCGCCGGCATGCAGGGCTGCTTCTCGTGCCATGCCGACCAGGGCAAGAAGGTGGGTGTGGGCCCGGCCTGGACCGACGTTCCCAAGCACATGGCGGCAGTCGCCCCCGGCATGAGCATTGAGGACTACGTCCACGAATCGATTGTGAACCCGAGCGCCAAGATCGCGCCCGGCTTCGGCAACCAGATGCAGGCGTTCCGTCTGACCGACGAACAGATCGGCTGGCTGATCGCCTACATCAAGAGCCTCAACGGCCAGACCGGCGGCTCGCCCGCACCGGCAGCCGGCGGCACCACCGCACCGGCCTCGCACTGAAACAAACGACAGTTCGTCCGCTCGCAGTAGATCGAGTTGGGAGTATCGACATGAGTCAGATCGCAACACCCGCAGGCGTTACCGGTGAGATTCCCTCACCGACGCCCGGCGTCAACTACCTGAACCACAGCAAGGGCATCCTGTCCTGGCTGCTCACGCTAGACCACAAGCGCATCGGCCTGATGTACATGGTGGCCATTCTCGCCGCCTTCTTCATCGGCGGCGTGTTCGCCATCCTGGTCCGCACCGAGTTGCTCACGCCCGGCCCGACCTTCCTCGCCGACGCCGACAAGAACTGGTTGCTCTACAACCACTTCTTCACCCTCCACGGCGCGGTCATGGTCTTCATGTTCATCATCCCGGCCATCCCGGCGATCATGGGCAACTTCGTGCTGCCGATCATGCTCGGCGCCAAGGACGTCGCCTTCCCGCGCCTCAACCTGCTGAGCTTCTGGATCTACGTCTTGGGCGGCTTGTTCTTCCTGTACGTGCTGTTCGGCGGCATCCTCTCTACCGCATTCGGCATCAACCTGCCCGGCGGTTTCGGCCTCGACACCGGCTGGACGTTCTACACGCCTTACTCCTCCAGCAAGAGCACCTCAGGCGTCGTGGTGGCCGTCCTCGGGGCGTTCATCCTCGGCTTCAGCTCGATCCTGACCGGTCTGAACTTCATCGCGACCGTCCACATGCTCCGTCCCAAGGGCATGGGCTGGTTCCGCATGCCCCTGTTCGTGTGGGCGATCTATTCGACCGCTCTCATCCAGGTGCTGGCGACGCCGGTGCTGGCGATCACGCTGCTGCTCCTCGCGGCCGAGCGCACACTGCACATCGGCATTTTCGACCCCGCCATGGGCGGCGACCCCGTGCTGTTCCAGCACTTCTTCTGGTTCTACTCGCATCCAGCCGTTTACATCATGGTGCTGCCGGGCTTGGGCGTGGTGTCGGAGCTCATCGCCACCTACACCCGCCGCAAGGTGTTCGGCTACGAATTCATCGCCCTGTCGTCAGTCGCGATCGCACTGCTCGGGTTCGTCGTGTGGGGTCACCACATGTTCGTCTCGGGTCAGAGCAACCTGATGAACGCGATCTTCTCGCTGCTGACGTTCTCCGTCGCGATCCCGTCGGCCGTGAAGGTGTTCAACTGGGTGGCGACCATGCATAAGGGGTCGATCCGCCTGCACGTGCCGATGCTCTACGCGATCGGCTTCATCGGCCTGTTCGTCATCGGTGGCCTGACCGGCCTTCACCTCGGCACGCTCGGCACCGACGTGCACCTGACCGACACCTACTTCGTCGTCGCTCACTTCCACTACGTCATGGTGGGTTCGGCGATGTTCGCGTTCATCGGCGCGATGTACCACTGGTTCCCGAAGATGTTCGGGAAGATGTACAACGAGAAGGTCGGCGCGATCGGCGCGGTCATCACCTACGTCGGCTTCAACCTGACCTTCCTCGTGCAGTTCTTCCTGGGCGGCCACGGCATGCCTCGCCGCTATGCGAGCTACCCCGATCAGTTCCAGACGCTGCACGTGGTGAGCACGATCGGTGCGTATGTGCTGTCGGTCGGCCTGTTCCTGACGCTGTTCAACTGGATTCACGGCCTACTGTTCGGCAAACAAGCCCCGGCTAACCCGTGGGGCGCCAACACGCTGGAATGGCACACCTCCAGCCCGCCACCCGTCGATAACTTCGGCGGCGTCGAGCCGGTCGTCGGCGACCCGTACGACATGCACAACTGGGTCGAAGACAAACAGAACCCGCTCGGCGGCTGGAAGTTCGACCCAAGCGCCCACGACTACAACGAAGACCCGCACCACGCGAAGCACTGAACTGAACTGGATTGCCCATTGCCGATTTCCCATTTCCGATTGATCTGAAATGGGCAATTGGAAATCGGAAATAGGACATCAACGCCCCATGAGCACCACTGCTGACACCCACGCTCACGCCCCGGACGCGCATCACGGCCACGGCCACGATCCGCATCTAGCCCACCACTTCGAATCGCTGGACCAGCAGTTCAGTGCTTCCAAGCTGGGCATGTGGACGTTCCTCGCCACCGAAATCCTCATGTTCGGCGGCCTGTTCGTGCTGTACTCGGTGTTCCGAGCGAATCACCCGGCCGTCTACCTGTACGCCCACTCGGCACTACAGACGAACCTCGGCGCGATCAACACCGCCATCCTGCTGGCCAGCTCCTTCACGATGGCCTGGGGCGTTCGCGCCGCACAGCTCGGGCAGCGTTCGCTCATGATCGGCCTGATCGCCCTGACCTTCATGGGCGGCATCGGCTTCATGACGATCAAGTACTTTGAATACACGACCAAGATCAAGTACGCCCTCTGGGTCGGTGAATACAACGCGTTCAACGCCAAGTTCGTCGGCGATCCCAAGGGCAAGCTCGACGCCAGCGAGCACATCCTCGTCCACAAGCTCGAACACGCCGGCCTGAGTGAAGAAGAGGCCGACAAGAAGCTTGAGGTAATCATCGGCGGCCACGGCGAAGGCGCACCCGCGGGCGAACATGGCGCGACACCGGAGAAGGCCCCGGAAGCCGCCCCGGCGGTTCAGGCGTACCCCGCCTACATGCTGCCAGCCGAGCCGAAGCTAGCCGACAACGCTCCCGACGCCGCCAAGCACACGCCCGTCGTCGACGCGCTCAAGCCGCCGGCCGGCGTTCCGAGTGGCACCATCCCGGCCGACGCGCCGGCGCCTGTCCTGACCTACAACTCGCTTCAGCCATTTGACCAGGCGCGCGTGCTCCAATTCTTCAGCATCTACTACATGATGACCGGCCTGCACGGCCTGCACGTGCTCGTGGGCATGGGCTTGATGGTCTGGCTGCTCCACCGCGGTGCCCCGGCTGGCCTGCGCGTGTTCATCACGCCGACCAGCCTGCTCCTCCTCGCGATCGGCTGCGTCCTCGCCACCGTTCATGGCGGCCTGGGCATCAATGTCGGCGGCTACCCGCTCACGGGCTCGCTTGCCGTCATCGCGTTCATTCTGGCTGCGGCCTCGCTCGGCATCAACCTGCTCGCCAACCGAAAGCCCGTGAACCCCGAAGGCGAGTTCGGCCCGACCTACTTCACCCCCGTCGACCTGGGCGGCCTTTACTGGCACCTGGTCGACCTGATCTGGATCTTCCTCTTCCCGCTGCTCTACCTGATCCATTGATCGATCCGTCCGTGTCGTCTCGCGAACCGTCCGACTGACTCTGACTCTTAACTGCCATGGCTCACCACGCTGACACCAACATCGCCGCCCCCGGCACCGATCCGGACCACATCCACGACAAGCACCACGGCCACGTCGTCCCGCTGTGGCTGCTGACGACCGTGTTCGCCATCCTGATGGTGCTCACCTTCGTGACGGTGGCCGTGACATGGAAGGACTTTGGCTACAACGTCAACCTGACCATCGCGTTGGTGATCGCTGTGATCAAAGGCGCTCTGGTCGGCCTGTACTTCATGCACCTGCGTTGGGACAGCCCGTTCAACGCGCTGGCGTTCGTCGGCTCGCTGGTGTTCGTCTCGCTCTTCATCTGGCTGGCCATCCTCGACACCGGCCAGTACCGCCGAAACTACGACCCGCCGACCGGCTGGCAGCAGGACACGTCACTACCGAAGGGCCTGTGAGGCGACGTCGAATCCGAAGACAAAACAGAACTGCGAATCGCACGAATGCGATTCGCAGTTCTGTTTGACAGTCGTGATTGTCCTACAGGGCGGACTTCAGTTCGCGGAACCGTCTGCACAAGCGAAGATAGGCAGACGCCCGCTACGCAGCACGGGTCACGCCCACTTCTTGTCACCGATCACGCCGCTTGTTCTTCCCGCGGCTGCGTGCCTTGCTGCGTGAAGCCCGCTTGTCCTTCCCTTGATGGAACTTCGGCTTACCCTTTGCCGGGGGACGGTCGCTGCGTTGCTGAAGCGGTGCGCCTTTCGACCCACGGGATTTGATGCTGTTCACGCCGATGTTCAGCTCGCGCCGGGCCAAGTCCACACCGGCGATCGTCACCTCGGCGAGGTCGCCCACGTGGATGCGCTGACCCGTCCGCTTGCCGCGGATCACGCCGGCTCGCTCGTCGACGTCCCACCAGTCGTTTAGCAGTTCCGGGTACTTGACGAGCCCCTCGACTAGCCACTTGTCAAGCTGAATGAACAGGCCGATCTTCACGATGCCTGTGACGACGCCGGTGTACACCTCGCCGACGTGCTTGGACATGAGTTCGAGCAGCTTGACCTGCCGCAGTTCGTTCTCGGCGTTCGCCGCCCGGCGCTCAGTAAAGCTCAGGTGCTGGCCGATCGTGATGAGTTCGTCGTAGCTCGGAATGTCGCGCAGGTTCTTTTTCGACAGGTGTCCGAGCTTGCGGTTGGCTTCGTTAAAGCCGACTTCGTACGAATCCACCGCGGCGAAGATCGCATCGAGCAGCCGGTGCACGGTCAGGTCGGCGTAGCGCCGGATCGGGCTGGTGAAGTGCACGTAGTGTTCGCTCGCCAGCGCGTAGTGGCCGATCAGTTCCGGGCTGTACTCGGCGCGCGCCAGGCTCTTGAGGACGGCCAGGTTCACGGCGAATCCTTCAGGCGTGTCTCTTACCTTTGCGAGGATCTGCTGCAAGTCGTGCCGCGTCGGATCGCTCGGCAGCTTGTGCCCTGCCACCATGATGAACCGGCCGAGCCGCGCCGCGGCGTCCGGGTCGGGGTCGGGGTGGATGCGCCGGATCGCCGGTAGGTCCAGCCGATGGAACAGCCGCGCGACGGCCTCGTTCGCCTCGACCATGAACATTTCGATCAGCGTGTGCGTGAAGCTGTCGTCCTCGGGCGTCGCGTCGATCACCTTGCCCTGCTCGTCCAGGATCAGGTCCACCTTCGGCAGCTGAAGCACGATCTGCCCCGCCCGCTTGCGGCGCACCTGCATCAGCTTCGCGACGTGGTTCATGTCCTGAAGCAGCTTGTGCACTTCGGGCGCGTAGTCGCTCGGCTTGCGGTCCCCATCCGGATGCCGAATGACGTCCTTCTTGTCGATGAGGTCCTGTGCCTCGCGATACCGCAGTCGCTTGCGGCTATTGATGATCGCGTTGGCGAACCGCGTGCGCAGCGGCTTGCCGTCCCGGCCGTCGATGGTGATGAAAGCACTCTTCACCAGGCGCGGCACGCCCTCCTGAAGCGAGCAGACGCCGTTGCTGAGCACTTCCGGCAGCATCGGCACGACGTGACCCGGGAAGTAGACGCTGTTGCCGCGATGGTGCGCCTCGGTGTCGAGCGGCGAGCCGGTCGTCACGAAGAAGCTCACGTCGGCGATGTGGACGCCGAGTTCCCAATTGCCTTCGTCGTCGCGCTGGAGACTGATTGCGTCGTCATAGTCTTTGGCGTCGTCCGGGTCGATCGTCGCGATGATGTCGTTCGTCAGATCAAGCCGGCGGGTGCGTTCGACTTCCGGATCGAATTTCATGACGGCATTCCGCGCCTGCTCGGCCACGTCGTCGGGAAAGCTTTCGGGCAGGTTGTATTGGATCAGGACGCTGCGAAGATCAACATCCTTCTCGCCGGCCGCGCCCAGCGCCTCAGCGATCACGCCCTGGCCCGGCTGGCCGTTCGCGGGGTAGGTGGTGATGTCGACGACGACTTTTGCCCCGGCGCGATGTACTTGCCGGCCGCATCGGGGGTGGCGATCGGCTCCTTGAACACGTGGCCGTCGGGCAAGACGTACCAATCCCCGCGCGGCGATTTTTGCAGGGTGCCGACGAGCCGCGCGTTGGCGCGTTTCACGATCGCCAGCACTCGGCCGCGCTCCAGGTCGCCCGGTTCACGTGCGGTGCCCTTGAGCACCTTCACGCGGACGACGTCGCCGGAGACGGCCCCCAAGTCGTTGTCGAACTCGGTGATGAACAGTTGCGGATGGCCGACCGGTTCCCGCACGTCGATAAAGCCGAAGCCGCGCTTTGTGCCCGAGTACAGGCCAATCACTTCGCCTTGGCCGATCTTGCTGGCGGTCAGGACGTAACCGCCGCCGGGGCCGGTTTCGACGACGCCTTCGTCTTCGAGATCGCGCAATGCAGCCCGGAAGTGCGGATAATCCTCTTCGGCATTCAGCCCGAGCGAGCGGGCCAGCGGACGTGCTTTGAGCGGTCGGTAATCCGCGGCCTTGAGCGCGGAGCAGATTCGGTCACTGATCGAAATGGACATTGACCGACGGTTGTAGCCGATTCCTGCACCTAGCGGGAGCGTGAACCACCCGATTCGCCTTCGGAAACGCACCGATCGCACCGCGGGGCCGGCACGGTTGCACGCGTTGTCCCTCGTTTCGCACCTTTCGGCCGATACGATTCGGGCCATGCGAATCGTCTGTCTGTCGCTGCTCGCGCTCTTCACGCTCTGTCGACTCGGGAGCGCATCCCCCGGCGAATACTTCGCGATTCAAGTGGTTGACGAAGCCACCGGCCGAGGCGTGCCGCTGGTCGAACTCACGACCACGTTCGAGGCTCGCTATTACACTGACAGCGACGGCTACGTCGCCTTCAACGAACCGGGCTTGATGACTGGCGACGACGTCTGGTTCGACGTCCGCAGCTATGGCTACGAAAGCCCGAAAGGACCGATCGGCGGCAAGGGCGTCGCACTTAAGCCGAAGCCCGGCGCGTCGGCGCAGATCAAGCTGAAACGCACCAACATCGCCGAGCGACTCTATCGCATCACGGGCGCGGGCATCTTTCGCGACAGCGTCTTGCTCGGGAATCGTAAGCCTACACCCCAGGCAACGCTCAACGCGCGCGTTACCGGGCAGGACACGGTGCAGGTCGCGCTCTACAACGGAAAGTATTACTGGTTCTGGCAGGACACGGATCAGGCCGGCTTTCATCTCGGTTGCTTCAGCATGACCGGCGCCACCGCGCCGCCGCTGGACAAGGTCGATCCCGATCAGTTCATCGAGTTCAGCTACTTTGTCGACAAGCCCGGTGCTTTTGCGCGGGCAATGGCTCGCGTGCCGCTCGAAGGCAACCACCCGATCTGGGCCGACGGCATGACGGTGGTGAAGGACGACAAGGGCGAAGAACGCATGCTGTCGCGCTACGTTGCCGTCGACAAGGCGATGAAGCCTGTCCGGACCGGCCTGCTGCTATGGAACGATCAGAAGCAAGTCTTCGAAGTGCTGAAGACGTTCGACGGCGACGGCGCGGGCGTTCCCGCGCCGTCGGGCCATCCGACGCGCATCCGCGATGGCATAGTCGACTACATTTACTTTCCCGGCGGCGATTCCGTTGGCCTCCGCGTGAAGGCCGACTTCGCCAGCGTCTGCGACCCGGCCGCGTACGAAGCATTCACCTGCCTCAACGGCAACGGCGTCATGGTGCGCCGTGCCGACGGCATGCCCGACTGGAAATGGACGCGCGGCGTTAAGCGCCTCACCCGCAGCGATCTCCGCAAACTGGTCGACTCGCGTCAACTCAAGGAAGACGAACTGCCCGTGCGTTTACGCGACGTCGATACCGGCAAGGCCATCGAGGTGGCCGGTGGATCGATCGCTTGGAACGAGCACCTTCACAAGTGGCTCTATGTCTTTGGCCAGTCGCACGGCGACAGCTTGGTTGGCGAGGTCTGGATCGCCACCGCGAACGCGCCCGAGGGGCCGTGGCGGGCTTGTCGGAAGGTCGCCACGCACGCCATGCCCGATGCGAACAACGACTTCTACAACGTGATTCAGAACGACGAACTGGCGCGCGGGCAGTACGTCTATTTTCAGGGCACGTTCGTGAACACGTTCTCCGGCAACAAGACGCCCACGCCATACTACAACTACAACAACATCATGTACCGCGTCGATCTGGACGACCCGCGCCTGAAGCTGCCTGAACCGCCACCGGGCCTGACCGACGTGAAGCCGGCCAAGTAGTGCGATTTAGCGTGCGTTCACCGCTTTGAACTTCGCCACGGTTCGCGACCCGACGCCGAACTCCATCGTGTCGCCCGTGATGCGGTACGTCAGCGCGCTGCGCAGCATTTCGAACATCGATTCCTCCTGAAGCGTCGCCGCCTCGGGGCCAGCCATCTTTGTGCTGATGACTTTGTCGGTGGTGATCTGGTCGTTGTTGACAATGTACGTGCCGCTCAGCCGGTTCACGCCGCCGCTGCCGACGAGGCGATTGCCTTCCTGCTTGAAGATCAGGTGCGGCTCGCGGGCGTTGTCCGTCACCTGCACGGGCGAGCCGTTCAGTTCGACCAGTTTCCAGTACGTTTCGCGCAGCGACGCATCGACCGTCGCGGTTGCCTGCGTGGCAGGCTGCGATGTCGGCAGCGGCGGTGGTGCCGCAAGCGTCAGCACGATCTCGCCCGCCTGCGTGCCGGCGTTCTGCGTCAGCACGGGGTAAGTCTGCGTGGTCACGAACCGCGGCCCGCCGTCGTTCATCAGGATGGTCGCGCGAACAGTGTACCGATGCGTCGGATCGACCTGGGCCGGCTCGAACGGGATCGCGAACTGGATGGGCACCTGCTTGCCAAGCGTGGGCATCGACTGCTCGGCCAGGATCGTTGCCGGCGCGTCGGTGCGAGAGACGTCTTCGATCGTCAGATGCAGCGTGGCATCGTCCGGCAGGGCCATGCGGGCGCGATAAGTGACTGTGCCGCGCACGGTTGTCGGCGTACGCGGAGCGGCCTCATCCCCTGGCGCTCGATCCGCCGGCTGTTGGGCCGCACAGCCTGTCAGCACAAACAGCACCGCCGCCACAATCAGTATCGTCTGAGGCATATCGAGACTCCTTCACGCGAATGATAGCCCGGACGTACGACCGAGGCTGATTTCCGGTCGACTTCACGCGTCGATCGCGATACACCAAGACGGCATGGCCGACACTCCGACCCGCCGTCGAAAGCCCGCCGATACTGACTCCGCCGCATCGTCGCTGCGCTTGGCCGCGATCGATGTCGGCAGCAACAGCGTCCATATGATCGTCGCGCAGGCCGACGGCGATGGCGGCGTCACCACGCTCTGGCGCATGAAAGAAATGGTCGGGCTTGGCCGGATCAGCTTCCCCTCGCGCCGGCTCACGCAAGAAGCCATGGACCGCGCCGTCAGCACGCTGTCCCGCTTTAAGACCGCCGCCCTCCAGCGCGGCGCGGAGAAGATCATCGCCATCGCCACCAGCGCCGTCCGTGAGGCCAGTAACGGCGGCGACCTCATCGAACGCGTCCGCCGCGAATTGAAGATGTACATCAAGGTCGTCAGCGCCCGCGACGAAGCCCGGCTGATCTACCTCGGGGCACGCCACGCGACGGATCTGGGCGAAGAACCGCATCTCATCATCGACATCGGCGGCGGCAGCGTGGAACTCATCGTCGGCGACTCGCTCGGCGCCGCCCTGCTCGAAAGCCGCAAGCTCGGCGCCGCCCGCATGACGGCCAAGTTCGTCAAGTCCGATCCGCTCTCGAAGGACGACCGCAAGGCGATGCTCGCTCACTATCACCGCGAACTCGGCGATGTCCTGGAGAAGATCAAGGGACTGAACGTCGTCAAAGCGATCGGCACCAGCGGTACGCTCGAAAACCTGGCCGCCATGTGCGGCGACAAGGACAACGACGGCAAGCCCGTCATCGGCCGCAAGAGCTTCGAACGCGTCCGCAAGATGCTGGTCGCCAGCACCACCGACGAACGTGAGAAGATTGGCGGTCTGACCGACACGCGCAAAGAACAGATCGTCGCGGCAGCCGTGCTGGTGGGCTATCTGTTCGACGAACTCGACCTCAAGCGCATCCACCTCTGCGACGCCGCGTTGCGCGAGGGCATCCTGATCGACCACCTCTCGCGTCACAAGCCGGAATTGCAGGTACGGCGCGACGTACCCGACCCGCGCCGCCGGGCCGTGCTCGACCTCGCGCGCCGCTGCGATTGGCACCAGCACCACAGCGAGCAGGTCGCCCGACTGACCATGCGGCTCTACAAGGAATTGGCCGGCGTGCACGACCTGGGCGACCTGGAGCGCGAACTGATCGAGTACGCCGCCCTGCTGCACGACATCGGCTGGCATATCGGCCCGCGCGGGCATCACAAGCACAGCCAGTACCTGATCGTCAACTCCGATCTCGACCGGCATTTCGCCGACGAGGAAATCCAGATCATCGGCAACATCGCCCGGTTCCACCGCAAGAACGTGCCGACTGCGGAGGACAAAACCTACGCTCGGCTGAGCCGTAAGGCGCAGCGCGTCGTCGATGTCGGCTCCGCGCTCCTCCGCGTAGCCGACGGCTTGGACCGCTCGCATTCGAGTGTTGTGCGCGACCTCAAATGCCGAATTGAGAAAGAGAAGGTCATCGTGCGCATGGACGTGCGGGCCGACGCCGAGCTGGAACTGTGGGCGCTCGCCGCAAGGCGCCATGGTTCAATGACGTGTTCGGCAAGGCGCTGGAACTGGTCGTGAAGGAATAGCGTTGCCCGGGGTCGACGGGCAGGCGTACCATACGCACACGAGGTGTACGATGGAGAACGACGTCGGCATTCCTCCGCTCACCGAGGACGAACGGGCTCGCGGCGCGCACGACGACGTGCACGGCAAGCTGCGCCGGCAGCCCGTGCATCCGTTGAACCACGTGGCCACGCGTGTTGACACCCTCGACCAGACCAATCCCGTTCGCGCACACATGCGCGAAGTCGAAGCCGCCACACATCACGACGACCGTCCGCACAAGCTTGATCGCGACACCACCCTGCCCGCCACACCGATCGACGATTCGCCGACGTTGTGGGATGGTGCCACCGCCTGGGCCGTGAGCGCGATCGTCGCGCTCGTGGGTGTAGGCTTCGTCGTCGCGTTCATCCTGCACCACAAGTGACAACCCGAACAGTTGACGAACTTTCGCGCTCGGTTACAACCAGAAGCGGATGTCGAGCGTGCAGTTCATTCTCGGCCGGGCCGGTTACGGCAAGACGCATTTCGTCCTCGACGCGATCGCCAACGAACTGCGCATCGACCCGCTCGGCAGCCCGATCTGGCTGGTCGTGCCCGACCAGGCCACCCTGCTCTACGAACGGATGCTGATCGCGCAGCCTGGCCTGTCGGGTTACCTTCGCTGCCGCGTGACCGGTTTCCGGCAGTTCGGCGATCGCATCCTGTCCGAAGTGGGTGGCGTGAGCGTCCCCGAGATCACCGCGCTCGGCCGACGCATGCTGATCGGCCGGCTGCTCCGGTCGATGGGCGATCAGCTGTCGTTCTACCGATCCAGCAGTCGCCAGGCGGGCGTGGCGGACACGCTGGACGCGCTCTTCACCGAGTTCGAACAGGCCGACCTCGCGACGGCCGACCTCGACTTCATCGCCGGCGACATCGAGGTCGCCGCGCCGTCGTCGCAACTGCCCGCCAAGCTGCGCGACCTGCGCCTGCTCTACGATGCCTACCGCGCCCACCTCGGGCAGGACCGTCTCGACCCGCATCGTCGCCAGCAACAGGTGAACGCCGCGATCGCGCGGGCTAGTTCGCTGGGCCGTGCCACGATGTACGTCGACGCGTTCTACGACTTCTCGAAAACCGAACGCGACCTGCTCGCCAAGATCGCGCTGGCCGGCTGCTCGGTCCGGATCGCGCTCACGCTCGATCCGGCCGACGAGGCCCTCGCGCTCTCGAAAACGCCGATCGACGAAACTGATCCGTTCCGACGATCAATCCTCACCTATCGACGGCTGCGTGACACGTTCGAGCGGGCTCACGTACCGCTCGCGTCGACCGTGGCGCTGCGCACCCCTAAGCGATTCCAGTCGACCGCCCTCACGCGAATCGAACGACAACTGTGCGAACGGCGGGGTGCGGCGGACGTGCCCGAGTCGACTGTTCGCCTGATCGCCACACCCACGCGCCGCGACGAAGTGCTCGCCGCCGCCCGGCAGGTGCGCGACTGGCTCGCAGACGGCTGGCGTCTGCGCGACGTGGCCGTGCTGGCGCGGAACATCGACGACTACCAGGCCGACATCCAGGCCATCTTCCCCGAGCACGGCATCCGCTTCTTCATCGACCGCCAGCGCCCCGGCACCTATCACCCGCTGCTACAAGTCGTGCGGGCCGCGCTCGCGATCACGCTGGACGAGTGGCCTCACGAGGCGGTCATGGCCTTGGCGAAGTCATCGCTCACCTCGATCGACACCGACGCGGCGCAGCGGCTTGAGAACTTTGTTCGGCGTCATCGTATCGAAGGCCCCGCATGGACGGGCGGCAAGCCCTGGTCGTTCGTGCGGCGCGATGCCGAAGACTCGTCCACCCTGCCCGATCGCGACGACGTCGAACCTGCACGCCGTGCTTTACGTTACGGTCTCGCTCCATTATTGGATGCCCGATCGCGCCAACTTCCGCTCCGCGACCACGCGGCCGCCCTCGTGAACTCGCTCGAGCGGCTCGGTGTCCGCAAGACGCTCACAAGTTGGATCGAACGCAGCGGCGAAGCGCTCGAACAGGCCGAGGAACATCTGCAACTCTGGGCGCAACTCGTCGAACTGCTCGATCAGATGGTCGATGTGCTCGGTGACGAACCGACCAACCTCGACGACTTCGCCCGCGTGCTGGATGTCGGCCTGGAACGCTTCAGCCTCGCCATCGTGCCGCCGACGCTGGATCAGGTGATCGTCGGCTCGGTCGATCGCACGCGGCTCGGGCCGACCAAGGGCGTCGTCCTGCTCGGGTTGGCCGAGGGGCAATTCCCCGCACGGACGGATGCCGATGCGGCATTTCCGGACGCGGAACGTCAGCAACTTGCCCAGCGCAATATCGAACTGCGCGACACCAGCCGACAACGACTGTTCGACGAAACATTCCTCGGCTACATCGGCCTGACGCGTGCCAGCGAAAAGCTGACTGTCACCCGCTCGCTGCGCGATGGCGAGGGACGGGAGCAGAATCCATCGTCTCTCTTCACGCGACTCCAATCGCTCTTTCCGAAGAACCCGATCGAAATGCCCGGCACGGCTGTGGTCCCGTGCCTGTACACGCCGGCTCAGATCGCCGACGCGCTGCTCGATTGGGCGAACGATCGCGTCGTCGATCCGACGCTGGCGTGGGTGTACCAGCAAGTGGCAACGCCGCGGACGCCACTGTCGTCGCTGCGCAAGCACGAGATCGCGCCGGTCTGGCGGGCACTGCGTTACGACAACTCCGCGCTACTCTCGTCAGATATTGCTGGGCAGTTGTACCCGTCGCCGCTCACGAGCAGCATCAGCCGCATCGAAAGCTTCGCGGCCTGCCCGTTCCAGCACTTCGCCCGATTCGGCCTGCGTCTGCGCGAACGCGAAGAGGCCGATGTCACCGCGCTCGACATGGGCAACTTGTACCACGGCATTCTCGACGCGCTCGTGCGACACGCGATCGCCCATAAGCACGACCTGCGCACGCCCATCCCGGATGTCGAAACGAAGATCCGCCAGCACGCCCAGGAACTCGGGCAGGCGCTGCGCGACCAGATCCTGCTCAGCAGCAAACGAAACGAACACCTGCTCGAACGCGCGGCCATCACGTTGGAAGCGGTTATCGAAGCCCAGCGCCACCTGCTCGATCTCGGCAAGCTCGACCCGCGTTTCACCGAACTCGCCTTCGGCGACGATCCGAACGACGCGCTACCCGCGCTACAGATCGAAACGCCCAAGGGCCGCGTGCTGCGACTGCGCGGGAAGATCGATCGCGTCGACCTACTCGGCAGCGAGCGAGCGGCCGTCGTCATCGACTACAAATCAGGCCATGCCGCTCCGGACCTCGACCGCATCTGGCTGGGCCTCAGCCTTCAGTTGATGACGTACCTGCTCGTGTTGCAGGCACAGGGCCAAACGCTCGCCGGCCAGCCACTCACGCCGGCGGCGGCGCTGTACGTGAAGCTGTCGCGTTCGCTTCGATCAGAGAAGCACCCCACCGACGCCGGCGACCCTGCCACGCCCGAGTTTCATCTCACTCAATCGAAGCCGACCGGCTTCATCCACCAGTCGTTCTGGCAACAGCTCGACAGCCAGACGCAGCCGGGGAAGGTATCGCCCGGCTACAAACTGCGCGTCTACGCGAAACCACCCGAGCCAAAACACAAATACAACGACGTGCTCACGCCCGAGGCCTTCGACGCGCTGCTGAACTGGACGCGCCGCAAGCTTGCCGAACTGGCCGACCAGATCGCTGAAGGCGTCATCGCCATCCGCCCGTACAAGCTGGGCCAACTCACGCCGTGTCCGAGTTGCGCGTATCACGCGGTCTGCCGACGTGACCCACGATTCAACCACTATCACCTGTGCGACGCCCGCAAAGACGTGCGGCTGGACGACATCATCGCCGAAGCGGGGGCCGGCACGTGACGAACTGGACGCCCCAGCAACGCTCCGCGATCGAGACGACCGGTAAGGCGGTCCTCGTCAGCGCCGCCGCCGGTTCGGGCAAGACGCTTGCACTGGCCGAACGGTGCGCGCGACTCGTCTGCGACGGGCCCGATGCGTGCGACGTTGACCAGCTTCTGGTCCTCACCTTCACCAAGGCCGCCGCCGCGGAAATGCGGTCGCGCATCGATCGGGTGATCCGTGGGCGCGTCGAGTCGTCCGACGATCCGCGCCTTCAGCGTCAGCTTCGTCTGCTTGATCGCGCGAACATCACCACGCTCGACAGCTACTGCCTCACGGTCGTTCGTTCACAGTTCCATCAGCTGAACATCGACCCGGGCTTCCGCCTGCTCGGCGAAGATGAAGCTCGGCTGCTGCGCCTCGATGTCGGCACGCGCCTGCTGGAC
Source organism: Tepidisphaeraceae bacterium (assembly GCA_047600945.1). Lineage (GTDB taxonomy): Bacteria > Planctomycetota > Phycisphaerae > Tepidisphaerales > Tepidisphaeraceae > JASGKC01. The sequence continues at coordinate 3,436,168 of JASGKC010000001.1, forward strand.
GAGCTTTACGAGAACGACGAATCGGGCGCGCTCAAACGGCTGATCGACCAACAATGCAACGGCGATGATCGCCTGCTGCTGCAACGCCTCCTGCGCTGCCACGACCTGCTGAACAGCGTGGTCGATCCGGTGACTTGGCTCGATCGATCGGTGCAGCGATGGCGCGACGCCGCGATGGACATCCGCGCCAGTGAGTTCGGCAAGCACTTCGTGCGGCTCCAGCAGGATGGCTTGGCATTGGCGCGCAGCCTGTTCGAGCAGGCCGGCGTGATCGCTGCGAAATCGGAGGATCTGTCAGCCTATCAGGCATTCATTCGTGTCTGCATGAGTCGTCTAAATGCCCTCCACCCGCTCACCGAAGCCGGCGACTGGGACACGCTGGCCGCGACGGTGGAGAGCGACCTGTTTGATGATCTCCCGCGGATGAAGAAGCCGTTCCCGCAGTTCAAGGAACTGGCGCACGAGGCAATCAACGACGCACGGAAGGAGTGCAAGGAAGGTCAGCTTTTCCAGTTGCTTCGATGGGATACCGAGACGCTGCGCGACCTCGTGCAGCAAACGGTGGCGTCCGTCGAGCAGTTCGCCCACGTGGTCCGTGAATTCCGCTCGCGATTTGCGCAGGAGAAACAGCGCCTGCGTGCCCTCGACTTCGGCGACATCGAAGCGCTTGCCCTGCGGGCTTTGAACGATGCCTCGCCCGAAGCGCCGATCCGCCCGAATGCGGCGGCCGTCACGATTCGGCAACAGTTCAGGCACGTGCTGGTGGACGAGTACCAGGACATCAACCCGCTCCAGGACGCGATCCTGCAACTGCTCAGCACCGACCGCGACGCTGCCGGCCGCGAGCGCGGTGACGAGCCGTCGAACCTCTTCTGCGTGGGCGACGTCAAGCAGAGCATCTACGGTTTCCGTCTGGCCGAGCCGAACCAGTTCCTGCGCCGACAGGCGAGCCTGCGGGCCGGCGGCACCGACAAAGGCGCGGCCATCGACCTCCAATCGAACTTCCGCTCGCGCAAGGGCGTGATTGAAGCCGTCAACCACGTCTTCCGCGCCCTGATGATGCCGGCCACCTGCGGCATCGCGTACGACGTCACGCACGAACTCCGCGCCGGAAAAGCATTCGCCGAGAGCAGCGACTGCTTCACGGGCAAGCCCGTCGAACTGCACCTGATCGACCGAGACGCGCGAGGTGATTCCGACGGGGAAACGAGTCCCGGCGCCACGTCCAACGCGGAGGATGACTTCGACCTCGACGTCTTCGAGCGCGAAGCCATGCTCATCGCGCACCGCATCCGCGACATCGTTTCGCCGACAAACGGCCAGCCGACGCGCGTGGTGGGAAAGGATGAGTCGGGCGCGGAGATCGTGAGGCCCGCGCGGTATCGCGACATCTGCGTGCTGCTGCGCTCCGCCCGGGTGAAAGCCTCGCAGGCCGCCGACCTGCTGCGCGAGCACGGGGTGCCGGTTCACGCAACCGATCCCACCGGCTTCTTCACCGCCGTCGAAGTGCAGGACGTGCTCGCGCTGCTGCAAGTGCTGAGCAATGGCTTGCAGGACATCCCGCTGGCCGCGCTGATTCGTTCGCCGCTCTCCGGCATCGCGCAGCCGGAAGACCTGATGGCCCGTGTGCGCATCGCCTACCCGCCGCCCGCGTTCACGTTCGCCGAGGCCGTTCACGCGTACGCAGCGCAGCAGCGCGACGCCGTCGCCGGCGCGCTCAACGTGCTGCTGAACAGCATCAAGACGTGGCGTGAGCAGATCAACCGTCGGCCGCTGGCAGAAGGGCTCGACGCGGTGCTGTTCGAAACGCGTTATCTCACTTTCATTCGCGGCCTGCCCGGGGGCGAGCAGCGCGTCGCGAACGTGAACGAGCTGCGTCGCCGAGCCGAGCAGTTCGGATCGTTCGAGCGCCAGGGCCTCGACCGCTTCCTCCGCTTCATCGAAGACTTGCAACGCGACGACGACCTCGGCCAGCCCTCGGTCGATCCGGAAGGCGCCGACGTCGTCCGCGTGATGACCGTCCACCGCAGCAAAGGCCTCGAATTCCCGATCGTCATCGTGCCCGACCTCGGGAAGGCCCACAACATGCGGGCAGCGATCGATCCGATCCTGCTCGATCGCGACTTGGGCATCGGCATGCACGCGGCCGACCTGAAACGCCGGGCGAAGTACCCGACATTGCCGCTCATGCTGCTGACAGACGCTCAGAAGCGGCAGACGATCGCCGAGGAAATCCGCGTGCTGTACGTGGCCCTCACTCGCGCCCAGGAACACCTCATCCTGATCGGGTCCGCGAAAGCGAACGAACTCGAATCGCTTCGCAAGAGTTTCGACGGCCACACCGGCCCGCTGCCGGCCGAGCATGTGCTGCGCGGGCGCGGTCCGCTGCACTGGCTGCTGCCGATCGCCGAATCGACAAACCGCATCGATCCCGGCACGTTCGACATCTGCACGTACGACGAAGCAGCGTTGCGCGCGATCCACGCGGCCTTGCCTCGCGAGAGCGAGCGACTGACGATCGACCCGCGCATCAAGTCACTATCCGCGCTACTGATCGATCCCACTCCGACGGACGCCGGCCGAGCGATCGAGCGGCGGCTGAGCTGGCGCTACCCGTTCGACTTGCTCGCGACGAGCGCGTTGCGCCGCAGCATGAGCGCGACGGACGAACCATTCGACCGCGTGCCGCGCGAACAACGCACCGCTGGCGATGACCGATCCGCCGCGAGTGACGCCGCCGACATCCTACCGCTGCCCAAATGCGTGATCGGCGTGCGCCGTGCGAGTGCGGCCGATATCGGGACCGCCACTCACGCAGCGCTTCAGCACGTGGACTTCGCGGACTGCGCGTCCGAGCAAGCCGTCCAGCTGCAAATTGAGCGGCTCATCGAGCGGCGGCTGCTGACGCCGGAGCAAGCCAAACAAATCGACATCGACTCGATCCGCTGGTTCGCCTCCACCGAGCCGGGCCGGATGCTGGCAGATCGGACGCTGCGTCACTGGAGCGAGCAGGACGTGGCGCGGCGGTTGCCGCTGCGCAGGCATCTCGGCAAGCCCGGCCGACGAAGTGCTGCTCCGCGGCCGCGTCGATGCGATGGTCGAGCGGGCCGACGGTTCGATCGTGCTGATCGACTATAAGACCGACCGCATCAGCGACTCCGCAATCGACGCGCGTGTTGAGCTATATCGCCCGCAGGTGGAAAACTACGCCAACGCGCTCGCCGCCATCACCGGCCGCACGGTCGTAGCGACGTATCTGGTGTTCCTTGCACCGCGCGTGTTGAAGCCTGTCGCGCAGGCGGAACACTCTCCCCAGCCTCGCGCCGCCGCCGCCCCTTCGGACCGATAAGACGCAAATCCGAAGCATTTACGGCCCGCCGGCACGCCGTCATGAGGCACAATCTCGAACCGCTCGCGTACGAGCTGTGTGTTACGCTTCCTACTGAGCGCACGATGTCCTCCACCTCGATCTCCGATCGACCGATGAACGGTTTACCGGCCCCACTCGCCTCGCGCGAGCCGGCGGAACGTTCTGTCATGGCTGTGCTGAACGAACTGCAAACCCGCCCGGCAAACGCCGCCCCGCGCAAGCCGGACGCCACTCGCGCCATCGGCCTTGACAGCGCCCGCGCCCTCGCCGGCGCTGATCGTCTGGTGCCATGTCGACACCAACTTCAACCCGAGCGGCGACTCCCGCAGTTGGCTTGTCGGCACGTTCGGCGTGCCGTTCTACCTGTTCATCGCGTTGATGTTCGTCGCGCTCGGCTTCGCGCGCGATCCGAAACGGGCTGTAGGTCCGTACCTGATTGGGCGCGTTAAGAAGCTGTACGTGCCGTTCCTCGTGTGGACGGTCGTGTACGCCTTGCTGACGTACGCGAAGCATCGCGACGAGCCGTTCCAATTCCCGTTGCACTACCTCTGGGCCGGTTCGTACACGCATCTGTACTTTCTGCCACTGCTGCTGACGTGCACAGTGCTGCTGTCACTTGTGGTGAAGCCGCTGATGCGGCATGCCGCGCTGCGCTACGCGGTGATCACGCTGCTGGTCGCAGGCACCGCGGCAATCGCGTGGGTCGACATGCCTGAATCATTCCGACGCATCGATCCCGAACGAAGCGACCTGACGACGCTGCGAGACTTCTACCGCGCAGCGCCGGCCGCACTGGGCGCGCTCGCATTCGCGCTGGCGTTCGGACGCAAAGGAAAGCGTTTGCAGACCGTCGCGAGCGTCAGCCTGGTCGGTGGCGCTGTCACGGTGATCTGCGTCGCCGCTCAGATTCTCGGCCGACCAATGATGCTGGCCCGCACGCTCAGCGGTTTCGGTTGGACGCTGCTCGCGCTCGGGCCATGGCGCGGGGCGTGGCTGAAGCCGCTGGCCTGGGTTGGCCGGCACAGTTTCGGAATCTACCTCGCCCATATCGCGTTCATTCGCGCAGCGGACATGGGGTTACGGATGCGTGGCGTCGAGCCGACCGTGCCCGTCCAGCTTTTTGTGTGGGCCGTCGCGTTCACCGGCGCGTTCGTTCTCTCGGCATTGTTGGCGCAGTCACCTTGGACAGAATGGATCGTCGGTTATGAGGGCGAGAAAGTGCGGCGAACGATGGGCGTCGCCCCTTCCGCTGCGTCAGCCGCCTGATACCCTGCCGCCGCGTGAGTTCAGCACGAGACATCCGACTGATCGCGATCGATCTCGACGGCACGCTGCTGCGCGACGACAAGACGATCGCGCCGCGCGTGCGCGACGCGGTCCTTCGTGCAGCCGCCCAAGGCATTCGGATCGTGCTCGCCTCAGCGCGGCCGCCACGAACCGTCCGGGCGTTCTACCGCGAGCTTCAACTCGACACGCCGCAGGTGAACTACAACGGCGCGCTAATCTGGGACGAGCCGGGGCAGAGCGTCGTCGATCATCGCCCGATGGCCTCCGCGATCGCTTCGGAACTGATTGCGCAGGTGCGCCATATCGAAGCCAACGTGCTCGTGAGTTGCGAGATCCTCGATCGCTGGCACACGGACCGAACCGACAACCGCTTCATGACCGCGTCGGCCTGGCTCTTCCCGCCGGACGTGATCGCGCCGCTTCAGGAGTTTGGTCACCACGACGTCACGAAGCTGATGCTGCAAGGTCCACCCGCGATGATGGACCGACTGGCCGACCGCTTGCGGCATCCACAGGTCAAGCTCGCGCGGACCGACCCTGATCTGCTGCAATACATGAGCGTCGACGCCGGCAAGGGCCTCGGCCTCAAGCGTCTGTGTGAACGACTGGACGTGCCGCTGGCGCACGCGATGGCGATCGGCGACAACGAGAATGACATCGAAATGCTGCAAGTTGCCGGCCTAGGTGTCGCGATGGGCCATGCGAGCGCCGCAGTGAAAGCAGCGGCGCAACTCGTCGTCGCCAGCAACATGCACGACGGCGTCGCTGAAGCAATCAACATCTGCCTCGCACGATAACCTGATCAGACGCTCGGCGGTGGCAGGCTCGGCTTTTCGCTTCGCTTCAGCAGCCAGTTCCAGACTTGCTCGACCGTTCGCGCTTTCGCGTCCCACGTGAACAGTTCATTCGCGCGGCGTCGTGCCGGCTCGGACCTCGCATCGATTGCCGCTGGATGCTCGACAAGCCCACTGAGTAGCGTTCGCAGATCACGGATGAGTTGTTGAGGCGGGCCGATGGGCAGGCGGAAGCCGGTGTCGTCGGTCACAATCTCACCCAGACCGCCATATGCGGGAACGACGGGCACGACGCCGACCGCCATTGCTTCGGCCGCGACGGCGCCGCCGAACTCGCGGATGCTCGGGAAGGTCAGCAGGTCGGCGCTGGCCAGCACGTCCTGCACGCGTTCGTGCGGCACCTTTCCGTGGAAGGTCACGCCGGCCAGTTGATGCGTCGAGACGAACCCGCGCAGGTCCTGCTCCTGTGGGCCGTCGCCGACGAAGTCGATGGTGAGCTTGCCCGCCCGCAGCAGATCGCTGGCCGCCTCAAGCAGCATCAGCCCCCCCTTGTACGGCACGAGTCGGCCGACGAAGGCACAGCGGATCGGCACTTCAGCGCGCCGTTCGCGTCGGCGCGTGAACCGCGTCGGGTCGATCGCGTTCTCGGAGACGTAGAAGCACTTGTCGCGATAACGTGCGGGCATCTGATCCCACGTCGCGCGCGACCCGATCAGGATGGCGGCTGCATCGCGTCGGCTCGATCGGTAGCCGGGCGCGAAGCGGTACAGGCCGCGAAGGTAGCTGAGCCACTCGCGTTCTTGCATCACGGCCTGCGTGTAGCCGTTCGGCCACGGCAGGCCGCCGTTGATCGGACCCCACACGAACGGCACGCCGGCTCGCTTACACCAGGTCGCGATCTTTGGCGGGATCGTCGGACTGAGCGGCGTCAGTTGGTGCACGAGGTCGAACTGCTTGCTCGCGATCCGTTCACCAAACTGCTTCCAGACCTGTTTCTCGAAGTGGCCCTGACGGAAGAGCATCAGCGCCATCTTGGTCGTCCAGCCACGTCCCTTGCCTCCGCGCAGGCGATCGCCGAGCCGATCGATCCGACCGGCGACGTTCTCCGTGTCGATCGCGGTGAAGTCGCGTCCTTCGATGAGGCCGGTGGCGCGAATCGCGTCGGCGTTGCGCACCTGGGTCACCAGATGCGCATCACTGATCCGTGCCAGCGCGGCGTAGTGCGACCAGCCCTCCAGCGGCACGCTCGTCCACTGCGGATTGCACGCCTCGGCGAGGATGAGCACGCGGGGCTTGGAGATGGCCGATCCTTCCCAGTTCGTGCATCAAGCCATCGGAAAACGTGCGCAGATCGCCAGGACATCCTCACGGCACTTGCCGAGCACGCCGGCGTCGCCCTTACTGCGGAAGGTGCGGTCGATGATGCCGGCAATGGAAGCGATGTCGGCTTCGCCAAGACCGCGCGTCGTCAACGCGGGTGTGCCCAGGCGGATGCCGCTCGTCTGGAACGGGCTGCGGGTTTCGTTCGGCACCGTGTTCATATTGGCGATGATGCCGACCTGCTCGAGCCACAGCGCGGCCTGCTTGCCGGTGAGTTCGGCGTCGACGGGGCGCAGATCGATCAACACCAGGTGATTATCCGTGCCGCGGCTGGCGAGCTTGTAGCCCTTCTCGTTCAATGCCTTGGCCAGCGCCTTGGCGTTCGACACGACCTTGGCGCTGTAGGTCTTGAACTCGGGCTTGAGCGCCTCGCCAAACGCCACGGCCTTGGCGGCGATCACGTGCATCAGCGGGCCGCCCTGGCTGCCGGGGAAGACGGCGCTGTTGAACGCCTTGGCCAGCTTTTCGTCGTCGGTCAGGATGAGTCCGCCGCGCGGGCCACGTAGCGTCTTGTGCGTGGTCGTCGTCACGACGTGGCAATGCGGGAAAGGCTGAGGGTGGGCGCCACCCACGCAAAGGCCCGCGATGTGAGCAACGTCCGCCCACAGGATCGCGCCGTGGCGGTCGGCGATCTCGCGGAACTTCTTGAAGTCGATGGTGCGTGAGTACGCGCTGTAGCCGCACATCAGGACCTTCGGCTTGTGCAGCGCGCAGACGGCGTCAACCGAGTCGTAATCGAGATAGCCCCAGTCGGGCCGGCTTTCGTCTTGGACAAGTTTGTAGGTGACCGGCTTCAGCCACTTGCCCGAGATGTTCGCGGGCGACCCGTGCGTGAGGTGACCGCCGTTGGAGAGTTCGATGGCGGCGAACGTGTCGCCGGGGCTCATCAGCGCGAACTGCACCGCGAAGTTCGCATTCGCGCCGCTGTGCGGCTGCACGTTCGCGAACTTACAGCCGAACAACTGGCTGGCCCGGTCGATCGCCAGTTGCTCGACCTCGTCGTAGTTCACGCAGCCGGAGTAATACCGCTTTCCCGGATACCCTTCGGCGTACTTGTTCGTCAGGACCGAACCCTGCGCCTCCATGACCCCGTGCGAAGCGTGGTTTTCGCTCGCGATCATCTCCAGCGTCTCCTGCTGACGGCGCGCTTCTTTGGCAATGATCTGTGCGACGATCGGGTCGGATTCTTGAAGGCTGCGGTGGTTCACGCTCATCGTTGCTCGGTCTCCTGGTCAGGGAGAGGGATGGTAGCGGGTTTGGAGTCTTGCTTCAAAAGCCGCGATAACGCGGGCAGCGATGCGTCATGATTGGATGATCCCAGCGTCTTTCCCGTACGATGCAGTGGATGAGCGATGCCCTGCTTTCGAGCGACCTGCCCTTCCCCAAGCGTTCGGGCAAAGTGCGCGATGTCTACACGATTAATGACCAAACGCTGCTGATCGTCGCCACCGACCGCATCAGCGCATTCGACTGCGTGATGCCCAACGGCATCCCGGAGAAGGGAAAATTGCTCACCCAAATGAGCACCTTTTGGTTCCGGAAGTTTGAAAACCTGTTCCAGCACCACTTAATTTCGACCGACGTCAAGGAGTTCCCGGCGGCACTGAAGCCGTTCGCAGACGTTCTTGCGGGCCGATCGGTTTTGGCGCGGAAGACGACGGTGATTCCGATTGAATGCGTCGCCCGCGGCTACCTCGCGGGGTCGGGTTGGAAGGAATACCAAGCGAATCGATCGGTGTGCGGAGTCCGATTGCCCGAGGGGCTTCAGCAATCCTCAAAGCTGCCTTCGCCCATCTTTACACCCGCGACCAAGGCCGAGACGGGTCACGACGAAAACGTCTCGTACGAGCGGACCGTCGAAATCATCGGCGAGCCCACCGCCCGGCACCTGCGCGATGCCACGTTGAAGCTCTACACGCTGGCGGCCGAGTACGCATTGTCGCGCGGGATCATCATCGCCGACACGAAGTTCGAGTTCGGAAAGCTCGACGACGGCTCGATCATCCTCATCGACGAAGTGCTGACGCCCGACAGTTCCCGCTTCTGGCCGGCCGACGGGTACGCTCCGGGGCGGGATCAGCCGAGCTTCGACAAACAGTTCATGCGCAACTGGCTCGAAGCCCAGCCATGGAACAAGACGCCGCCCGCACCCCGTCTGCCGGCGGAAGTCGTTGAAGGGACGCGTGCTCGATACGCCGACGCACTGCGCCTGCTCACAGCCTGAACACTCCCCGCACCAACAAAAGCGAACGACCGGCGTTCCCTCCGGGACGCCGGTCGTTCAATTTCATCAAGGAATGCTCCGCTCGGATCAGCCCGGGCTCCAGCTTTCCCAGATCGTGTAGATCGCACCGTTGCCGGTGTGGTCGGTCTTGAAGATGCTGGCCACGTCGATGCCGCTCTGCTCGGTCGCGCCCGGACGGACGAGGCCGAAGAAGTAGGCCTGAGCAATGTACGGCGTGATGGCTCGGACGACCTTGTCCAGTTCCGCGGCGCGGACGCCGAGGTTCTGGGCGATGACCGCGTCGTTCGCGTTGTTGCCCGTGCCGCCCTTCTGGAGGTTCCACTCCGACAGGATCAGCGGCTTGTGCTGGAAGCCTTCGTACGCGCCCTTGACGCGGTCGATCACTTCCTGGGCCGTCGCACCGTACGGGTGGAACGCGGCGTAGTCGCAGTAGTTGTTGTAGCCCAGTGCGACGAGTTCGGCACAGCGGGCCGTGTTCGCCGTCACGCTGGCGCCGACGACCTTCTCACCGGCGGCATGCAGCACTTCGTAGGCCGGCTTCAGGATACGCGTCACGTAATTCGCCATCGTGTCGTTGAAGCTGGGCTTCCAGTTGACTTCGTTGGAGAACTGCCAGTAGTCGACGTAGTTCTTGAGGTCGGAGTCGTTGAGCAGGCGCCGGAAGTAGGAGTAAGCGTCGGCGGTGTTGGCGGTCGACTGACGGATATCGACGTTGAGGAACACCTCGAATCCGGCTCGCTTCCACTGGCTGAGCTGGTTGATGTACCAGTTGTATTCGCTCTGACCGACCGTGTAGGTCCAGCCCTTGAACTGCATCCAGTAACGGACGCGCTTGATGCCAAGGCCCTTCAGTTCGTCGGTCCAGCTGCTGGGGCTGTCGCTGATGTTGGCGTTGACGCCGGCGATCTTGTCGAAGTTGGCGATGTAGTCGCCGTTCGCGCCGCCGTTGTCGTTGCCGCCGGTCGTGGCGGCCGAGGTGGTGACGGAAACGTTCGACGAGTAGGTCGTGCCGGCCGAGTTGTAGGCGCCGACGCGGAAGGTGTACTTCGTGCTGGCGGCCAGACCCGTGATCGACTCGGTCGTGTCATTCGCGGCAAGCGTCTTGACGCGGGTCCAGGTCGAACCGTTGTTCGTCGACTGCTCGATGTAGTAGCCCGTCTCGTTGGTGGCCTTGTCGGCCCAGGTCAGCGTGACGAGGTTGCTGGCATAGCCGGCGACGACGAGGCCCGTCGGAGCGGTGGGCGCGGTGACGGTCGGCGTCGTGGTGCCGGCCGGCGTGTTGACGGTCAGCCGAGCCGACGCCGCCGAGTTGCCGTTGCCGTTGTACGCACTCACACGGAACAAGTAGGTCTTGCTCGCCTGTAGGCCGCTGATGGTGATGGTGTTGTCGTTGGCGACGGTGTTCGTGCCGACGACGGTCCAATTCACGCTGTCGCTGCTCTGCTCGACGAAGAAGCCGGTCTCATTGGTCGAGTTGTCGGTCCAGACGAGGTTGACGGCCTTGGTGCTGACGCCGTTCGATTTCAGGTTCGTCGGGGCGGCGGGCTTGGTGGTGTCGACGCCGCTGCCGGTCGTGTCCGCACTCTTGATGGTGAGAAAGTTGACCTTGTTGTTGTACGAACCGGCCGCGTTGGCAATGGTCAGCTTGCCATCGTTGACGCTGACCGTCACGGTGCCGCTGATGAAGCGGTTGGCGGCAGTGGGCAGGCCTTTCAGGATCGTCGTGCCTTCGGCGGTGAAGCCGTAGCTGCTGTCCAGCCAGGACGGGTCGCCGGCGGTCATCGAGACCGTGTATCGGCCGTTGGGGAGCGCGATCTCCCACTTCGACGCGCCGTTGAGAACGAGCGTGTCCTTCAGCTGGTCGGAATTCACGTTCCGATCGCGCGTCGACTTCGTTTGGTCGAACGTCCAGCCGTACTGGTACCCATTTTGGGAGCTGTACTTCTGTCCACTGTCGACCATCCAACCGGCAACGCGCAGGGCGCTGGCGGGCTGGAAGTTGATCGCGAGATTTACGTCGGCGGCAAGGTGCTGGCGAATCTCTAGCGAGTCGATCAGCAGGCTCTTGGCGGCGGACTTAGAGGATGCACGGGTGAGTGCATCGTGAGTACGTCGGGCGCGGGCCATGGGCACGCTCCTTTATTTGAGTTATCCAGACAACCTGCTTGTTCCCCCGGAGGCGTGAGCAGATGTAGCGGAACGCCCGCTATCCGATCAACCCTTATGCCTCGCGAAAAACTAAAAACTTTCAGGTTGTCAAACCGATCATCAGGACACGACAACTTTTTTTCGGACCTTGAATCTCTCGCTTGGCCGACTCACATCGTTCGGCCACACCGACGTTTTCAAGCCCGCGTGCTTGTGCAGACTCACAAATTCCGGGCTTTCGCGCGGATTTCGTGGCACGCCAGGCATGATGTCGGAACTAACTTTGCAGACGTCAAACCAGAGAATCTGCGGGAAGGCGCGAACTTTTAACGACGCCCGAGAATGAGCGGGACTATACGCGCCTATCAGTAAACCCCTGAGTTATCGGCGACTTGTGAACAGCCGGACGCAAGCGACCGATAAACCGATGGAGTGCAGGAGGCATGCGCCGGCGTTTCGAAAAGCACTGAGTCCCGATCCTCAGCGACGGGGTTCCCCTATCGGGTAGAGCCGTGTTCGCTATACTCCCCGACTCGCGCATGAGCACGCTTACTTACCGCACCGCAGGCGAATCGCACGGACCGGCCCTTCTCATTCTGGTGGACGGATTGCCCGCCCGCGTGCCGGTCGATACCGACTTCATTGATGCCGAACTGCGTCGCCGTCAAGGCGGCTACGGCCGCGGCGGGCGGCAGAAGATCGAAACCGACGTCGTCACCTTCCTGACCGGCGTGCGGCGCGGGGCTGATAACGTCCGGCGCACAATCGGCTCGCCCATCGCGATGTCGATCCCGAACAAAGACAACCGACTTGACGACCCATCAAAGACACCGCCCCTCGCCCAACCGAGGCCCGGTCACGCGGACTTGGCTGGCTCGATCAAATGGCTCACGACCGATTGCCGCGAGACGCTCGAACGCGCCAGCGCCCGCGAAACCGCTTCGCGTGTCGCTGCTGGGGCGCTCGCTCGCTGCTTCCTGAAAGAGTTCGGGATCCAGGTGCTCGGCTTCGTTCGTGAAGTCGGACCGGCGCGGGCTTCGGTTCCGGAACTGGATGCGCCGCAGGCGCAAGCCCACGGCAATGCCGTGGGCTTTGAGAAGACTTTGAACGACTTGAAGACTCGTCGCGATGCGGATGACCTCTACTGTCCCGATCACACGGCAAGCGCCACGATGCGCGAGTTCGTTCAGCAGATGAAGGTGAACAAAGACACCGCAGGCGGGGTCGTGGAGTGCCACGTGTTCGGCTGCCCGATCGGGCTCGGCTCGAGCATGAACGGCTCGGACCGCCTCGACGGCAAGATCGCCGGCGCGGTAATGAGCATCCAGGCGTTCAAGGGTGTGGAGATCGGGCTCGGCTTCGAAACCGCCCGCCTGCCCGGCTCGAAAGTGCACGACGAAATCTTCTTCGACGGCGCACTGCGCAACACGCCGCTGCTCGGCTTCGCCCGCGGCTCAAACAACGCCGGTGGCCTGGAAGGCGGCATGACCAACGGCATGCCCGTCGTCGTCCGTGGCGCGATGAAGCCGATCAGCACGCTCGGCAAGCCCTTGCGTAGCATCGACTTGAACACCAAGAAGCCCACCGAGGCCGGCTGGGAACGGTCCGACATCAGCGCCATCAGCGCGGCCAGCGTCGTGATGGAAAACGTGATCGCCTTCGAAATCGCCAAGGCCCTGCTCGAGAAGTTCGGCGGCGACTCGATCGACGAAACGAAGGCCAACTACGACCTCTTCCTCCAGACCGCCCGCAAGCTGCCGCTGGCCTGACGGAACTGTCCACAGCGAAACAAAACTTTGCCCGGGCCACACGGGCCGTGCGATGCTGCGCACACACTTCTGAAGGAGAATCAATGGCGACATTCCAGCTCTCGAAAGACAAGAAGGGCCAGTTCCGATTCGAACTGCTCGGCAAGAACGGCGAGACGATCGCCGTCAGCGAAAGCTACAAGGCCAAGCCGTCGGCGCTGAAGACGATCGCGAAGATCAAAGCGGAGGCGAAGTCGGCGAAGATTGTCGACAACACCTTGCCCAAGCCTGCCGCCAAGCCGGCGAAGAAGGCTGCCGCGAAAAAAGCCCCCGCAAAGAAGAAAGTCGTCGCGAAGAAGACGGCTGCAAAGAAGCCCGCCCCCGCCCTTGCCCCGGCTGAACCGGTCGCCCTGCCGGTCCCGACCGCGCCGGTCGGCGACGTCGCGACGGACGGCGTGCCGACGTGATTCAGCATCGTGGCATGGTGCTGTTTCCGTGGCTCGGGTTTTCAACCCGAGTGCATTGCCCGACCAACACGGCTTGAAAAGCCGTGCCACGAGATCAGTCTACCCGCTCAAATCAGCGGCTTCTTCAAAATGTCATCCACCGACGGATCGTTCAGCGGCATGTGCTGCACGAACAGCGCCGTCCCGAAGGCCGGCATCCGCAGCGGCACCGGGTTCGTCTGCTTCGCCAGATCGACCGGCCCGACGCCGATGTCGGCCAGCATGAACAGCGGCACGTCGGCGTGGAACGTCAGCGTCCGCTCGATGGATTCCGTGCCCTCGTTGTGCAAGAAGTGCAGCACGTCGGGCCCGATGCGGACCGACCGCACGCGCAGGCTCGGCGCCGGCTGATCCAGTTCGAACCGTGCCGCCTCGCACTGCATCCGCAGCGCCGCCAGCAGTTCCTCTTCAACTCCGGGCCGGCGCCCGACACGATTGCCCTGCTCGGCCTCGCTGTCGTCGAACCACAGGACGCCGCCCATCCGTTCGAGCGGCGCGAGCTTGCGGCGCACTTCATCCGAGATCGGCGTGTCCGGCCCGTCGATGATGAGTGCATGATACTGCTGGCCGCGCACGTCGATGCCCATGTCGGTGACGACGGCCGCGCCCGATGCGATCAGGCTCGGCTCCAGGTAGTGGAAGTCGACTTGGTTCTCGAACAGCACCTTGGCGGCGCGCCACGGGCAGCGGTCGTCGTGCGTCAGGATCGCGACGTCGCACAGCGGCAGGCCAATGCCGTTGATCCAGCTCATCCGCGTGCAATGCTCGGCGAAGTGCTTCCAGCGCCCATCCAGCCACTCGGCCTGATGTGGCCCGAGCTGCGGCGGGCGTTCGTCACGGCGCGGGCCGCGCGTGCTGTAGTAGAACGCGTGCGGAATCAGCATGTCCACGCCGCGCACGAACAGCCAGTCCGCCAGCCACTTCATCTCGGCGAACGTGGTCTGCGGGCCGTACGCGCCGCAGAATTCGTTACTGTTCCGCTGGCGGCCGTGATGCAGCTTCGCGCTCGCGGAGCACTTCCCCTGCGTGCTTTCCGCGCCTTCGAACGCCGTCGTCTTGCCCGGCTCGACCCAGCGCCACACCAAGTCCTGCCCCGGCACGTGAAAATGTCGCTGAACGCCGATCTCATCGCCGGCGTCCGGATGACCGCACAGCGCGACGCCATGGCCCGCACACCATTCGCTGAGCGGCGCATACCACGTCTCCTCAAGGCGCAGCCGGATCGCGTGGCGATAACGTTCACGGTGCAGCTTCGCGTCGATTTCGTCGTCGAACCAGAGCGTCGGCAGAAACGGCTCGAAGTCGTAGCCGAGCAGGCGCGACACGTGCTCGACGATGCCGGTGGTTCCCGGAAAGACGCGTTTCTCACGACACCGCCCGAGCGGGCCGGGCTCGTCGGTGAAGATGCCCTTGATCGTCTTTCCGAAATACCGGCCGAAGCGTTCGTAGAACTTTTCGTGGACGAGCTGAATGACCGTCTGGGTCGTGCGCGGGTTGAGGATGTCGCCCGCGCGCGGCGTGTCTTCGGGCGGGTCCTTGCCGGGCGTGCGCGGCGCGGAGTCGTCAAGATAGTGCAGCCCGCGGATGACCGAATCGACTGGCCGATCCACCACGAGAATCCGCTGACCGTTTAGCCTCGACAACTCGGCCACCTTCGACACTTCCGGATCGATCACGTACTGCTTCGTGGGCGAAAGCTCGATCACCGACAGGCATCGGCAGGCCAGGGTCGGGTCGGTTTCGACGACCTGACCGCACGACGAACCGGACGGGTACATGCCTTCGTCGTACAGCAGCACGCTCATGTCGCGCCGGGCCGCCTCGGCGATGGCGATGCCCATGAAGCGCAGCATTTCCTCGCTCATCCAGCCGATCCAGCGCGGCAGGCCGACGCGCGGGTGGATCACGAAGCCGTGCACGCCGTGCGCGTCGAAGTCGGCGATCTGCCGGACGAGTTCGCGCTCGTCCAGATCGTCATTCCAGAACCAGAACGGCAGCACGGAATATCCGCGCGGCGGCCGTCGAAGCGTGCTCAGCAGGTCGGTGGTCATGGTGTCATTCCCCCATTGAACGCAGCTCAACGCCCATCCTCAAGCGGGCAGAATGCGCTTGCGTTCGGTCGACGGTGCGGAATCATCTACAGTTGAAGCGGCTTTGCCAACCGGGCCCGCCGCGACATGCCGTCGATGCCGATGACACACGCCCTGCTCCGCACGCTCGCCTACGCCTGGGCCAGCCCGACGACGCTGGTCGGCCTCGGCGCGGCCGCGCTTACGCTGCTCACGGGCGGACGCGTGCGTGTGCACACGGGCGTGCTCGAAGTCTGGGGCGGCTTCGCCACGTGGGCCCTCACGCGGCTGGTCCCGCTGCCCGGCGGCGCGTCCGCGATGACGCTCGGCCACGTCGTGCTCGCGCGCGATTGGCCATCGCATGAACGCACGCGCACACACGAGCGCGTCCACGTGCGTCAGTGCGAACGCTGGGGGCCGCTGTTCATCCCGGCGTACTTCTTCTGTTCCTGCTGCTACAAGGCACGTGGCCGAGACGCGTATTACGACAACCCGTTCGAGCGCGAGGCCTATGCGGTCTCTGACGGCACGTGAAATCGGGCCGATTTCGTCACCTCCTTGCAGCACTCCGTTACCCGTGGCCCCGGATTGCCCAGTTTGAACCTGCCTGGCGCAGGCGCGAAGAAAACTTTCTTTTGCCACGAGTTATCGGTGGGCGCGGCGGGAGGCATCTCTAGAATCCCGCCCAACCAGACGGCCGGTGCCGCGTCGACGCCATCGACAGTTGTTGCCGTCGGGTTGGAGAAAGAATTTGCGGACTGCTGCACCCCGACATCTTCGCCGAGGCCTGTTCGAGTCATTGGAGCAACGCCAACTCCTCACCGCCTCGGGCCTTCGCGCGTACTACTACAACAACGAAACCATGACCGGCGAGCCGGTCACGCGCGTCGATCCCACGCTGAATTTCAAGTGGGGCCTGAACGCGCCGACCGCCGGCATTGCCGCCGATCACTTCAGCGCCGTCTGGTCGGGACAGGTCACCGCACCCACCTCGGGCACCTACACGTTCTATTACACGACGAACAACTTCGGCCGGCTCTGGATCGACAACCAGCTCGTCGTCAACAACTGGAAGAGCCACGGCGACACCACCGATGTCGCGTCGATCGAACTCGTCGCCGGCCAGAGCTATGACTTCCGCGCCGAGTTCGCCGACGCCACCTCCGACGCCACCGTGCGGCTCGAATGGCTCGTGCCCGGCGAAGCCCGCACCGTCGTGCCGGCCGGCGTGCTCACGCAAAACGACGACGCCGCGCCGGGCCCCTACGCCAGCTTCAACCCCGGCTCGATCTGGCTCGACACCGACGGCAACCCCATCAACGCGCACGGCGGGTCGGTCACGTTCGTCGATGGCGTCTACTACTGGTACGGCGAGCAGCGCCGGCACGACCCGAGTGTCGGCACCGCGAACTCCGAAGGCATCTCGGTCTACAGCTCCACCGATCTGCTCAACTGGACCTACAACGGTCTGGTGCTGTCGAGCGCGACCACGACCAACAGCGATCTTGCGTTCGGTCGCGTGATCGAACGGCCGCGCGTGGTCTACAACGACGCGACGAATCAGTACGTGATGTGGCTGCACATCGACAGCCCCGATTATGCCGAAGGCAAGGCCGGCGTCGCCGTAAGCAGGTCGCCCACGGGACCGTTCACGTATCTCGGCAGCGTGCGGCCGATGGGCTTCGACAGCCGCGACCTCACGCTCTTCAAAGACCCCGACACCGGCAAGGCGTATCTCGTCTTCGCATCCGACTGGAACAGCGCACTGCGCATGGGCGAGCTGAATTCCGACTACACCGGCTTCACCGGCCGCAGCGCCGTCATCCGCGGCAGCACGAAACGCGAAGCCCCTGCGATCGTCAAGGTGGGCGACACCTACCAGATGATCACCAGCGGCGCGACGATGTGGCTCGCCAACGCCGCCGAGATGTTCAGCGCCACCAACATGCTCGGGCCGTGGACGAGCAACGGCAACCCGATGACGGGCCCGCTGGCGTCGACGACGAACAACGCGCAAGTCGAGCGCCCTCGTGCCGATCAACGGCATGCCCGGCAAGTTCATCGCCATGGCCGACCGCTGGCGGCCGTGGAATCTGCCCGACAGCCGCTACGTCTGGCTGCCCGTCTCGCTCGACGCGCAGTCGAGGCTGACGATCGGTCCGGCCGCGTCGTGGGCCATCGACGGCACCACGACGGGGGGTTCCACCGGCCCGAACGGCGCGGCAATCGAAGTGCCCTGGGCCACCTCGATCCTCGGCGACGAAACACCGACGACCTCCACCACGGTCGAAGCAGCCGTCGTCAAGAGCACGCCCGTCGACGGCGCCGTCGTCACGACAACGAAGAAGAAAAAGAAGAAGCCGAAGAAGAAAAAGAAAAAGCACACGACGACGCCAACCATCAGTCCACTGTTCGTCGGCCCAATGCTGCCGCCGGAGATGCGCGGCGCCTGACGCGAGCGGCTAAGCTACCGACCACAACACGTGCCGTCGGCGCCGGACCCTTGGGTTGCACGTCGCGACGGCTTGGAGTCGATCCATGACCTCGGCAGTCGTCGGCGTCTTCCTCAGTCTCACTCACTCCTTCAGCAAGCAGCCGTGCGCGTCGATTCGCCTGCTGACGGGCATCGGCGTTGAGGGGGACGCACATGCGGGCGTCACGGTGAAGCATCGGTCGCGCGTGGCGGCCGACCCGACGCAGCCGAATCTACGGCAGGTTCACCTCATCCACGCGGAGTTGTTCGACGAACTCCGCGCGGCCGGCTTTGAGGTGCAGCCCGGGCAACTCGGCGAAAATGTCACGACCTCGGGCGTCGACCTGCTGGCGCTGCCGAAGGGCACGCGACTTCACCTCGGCACGTCGGCCGAGATTGAAATCACGGGGCTGCGGAACCCCTGCTCGCAGATCGATCGCTTCCAGCCCGGCTTACTGAATGCAGTGCTCGGCCGGGACGCGCAGGGCGAGCTGATTCGCAAGGCCGGCGTGATGGCCATCGTCCACCGCGGCGGCGAGGTCCGCCCCGGCGACGCGATCCACGCCGAGTTGCCGCCCGAACCCCATGTGCGGCTGGAGCGAGTCTGACGTCGCTCGCCTGCGACTGCTCATCGAGACCGCATCTCGAATTCATGAATACTCGCTCGATGGTTTCCTTCCCTTGAACGCGGCTGCGCCGCAAACCCGCTGCGTAAGTCCGTGTACGGACAACCATGCCGCGAGATACCACGCTCACCATGTCATGGCACGGGCTTCCAGCCCGTGGACCGGCGCAGCCAGCATCGAGCGTTAGGTCGATTCAACAAAGAGCAAACATCGATCGGCGTGCCTTCCTTCATGAGTCGCATGGTACTCTCCCTTTGTTGAACGCGGCTGCGCCGCATGCTCGCTGCGCGAGGCTATGGGCGGGACGCCCATGCCACAAAATGTTCCATGCCGTGTGCAGCGCCGGCCGATTTTCCATCTTGACGGCCACCCGGGCGCGCTGGTCATGATGGTGTGTTCACTGCTCTTTGGCAGCTTGAACCCGTGCGTCGCTCGCGGCCGAATGGAGTGGCCCGAATGTCCCAAAATGTCCCCGAAATCGAAATCGTCGATTCGGCACCCCGTTCGGCCAGCCAAGGCCTTGCCGGACCGGGAGTTGGGGCGGCAGCCATCGGGTGGCCACACCGTTGCGGCGGGCGCAGAACGCGGATTGCCCGCGAAGGCATGGGACATCAAGCGTGAGTCGCTATGGATTCGCGAAACGGAGGCTCATTCGCGCGGAGCGACTACGTCTTCCATCTGCGTGCTGATCGCCCCATTGCTCATCACGCGATCGATGCCCAGTTCGCGGGCGCGGGCGATCAGGTCGCCGGCGACGTGGGGCAGGAAGCCGGTGACGTGGCCGTCGGTGCGCTGTTTCCATTCGAGCGCGGCTTCGAGCGCACCGTCCTGTGAGAGGTCCGCGATGAGTCGATTACCCGCAACGTCAATCAGCTTGCTGACGTCGCGCACGACCTTGTACGCGACGCCCTTGGCCTTGGCGGCGGCGACGGCCTTGCTGCTGAACAGCAGGTCGCGGATGAGCAGGACGACGTCGACCGGATGCGGATCGGAACTCATAGGAAGTGATCGTAGCAGCCTGACAACGGGTTTGTCGGACGTGCCGACGTCGGAATAAGCAGCACGGCCCGCGCCGTCGGCCAGTGAGCCGACCGGGATTGTGCGGGTCGAGATTGCGTTGCGGAAAGAGCGGTCGGTATATTGGGGGGCGTCGAACTGTTTTGCTCTCGATTTCAAGTCTCAGCTCCACTCACTTCGGAGGCCGCATGCGTAAGGGTTGGATGAACACGGGATTGCTCACGATCGCCGTCGCAGGTGTGTCGATGTTCGCTGCCGGTTGCGGCGGCGGTCACAGCGCCGACGCCGCCAAGGACGTGGCCAAGAACTACATCGAAGCCGCCAAGGCGGGCGACTTCACGAAGATCAAGTCGTTCTACAACAAGGGCTACCAAACCGCGTTCGACAGCTTCGTCGCCCCGCAGGCGATGAAGGGCATCATCGGCACGATGAAAGAGAATCTCACGCGACGGCACGATCGAAGGCTCTCCCGAGACCGGCGACGAACCAACGTTCATCGGCGGCAAGGACGGCGCACAGCAGCTCTGCAAAGCGGAAGTGGTCGTCAAGTACAAAGACAAGGATACGAAGACGAAGCGTAAGGTCACCTTCAACCTGATCAACGAAGACGGCACGTGGAAGCTCTACGACGACCCGGACCTCGGCGGCGTGACGGCGCGCGAGTAATCAGGGTCAATTAATGAACAACGAAGGCCCGGCGCGTCGGTCGATGCGCCGGGTCTTGTTGTTGCAGAGAAGCATGGAGGCCACAGAGACACAGAGGCACAAAGAAAGAACTGACCTGAAAATTCGTGTGCGGAGGAGGCGCAATCTCGACCATCATGCGCAGCGCGCGCCAGATCATAGTGGCACAGCTTTCCAAGCCGTGATTTCGCGAATCGAACTCGGGTTGAAAAACGAGCCACGACGATGCGTCGAACGACGAACAATGCCGATAAGCACTTGCTCGGCCCATGATGTCTCGTGCCGCTCAACAGGAGAAGGTCGCGTCTGCTTTCACTCCTCTCCACTCCCATTTGTGTTCATTCGTGAGATTTCGTGGCCGAATTGCCTTCTCTGTGCCTCTGTGGCCTCCGTGCTTTCCGTTTCGTACTATCGCAATCGTGAGTCAGACCCTTCGCCAATCGATCTCTGCCGCCGCCACGCAGGGCCGCGGCATTGCGCTGTTACCGTTCGTCGCGGGCGGCTACCCCGACCTCGCCACGAGCGTCGACCTGATGACCGGCCTCGACCTGCCGGGCGTCGGCGCGATCGAAGTCGGCTTCCCGTTCTCCGATCCGATCGCTGACGGACCGGTGATTCAGGAAGCCTTCAACGACGCGCTGAATAGCGGCTTCAAGACCGCCAAGCTGCTCGAGGCCGTCGCGGAGAAGAAGTCGAAGTTGAGCAAGCCGCTGACGGCGATGGTGAGCTACTCGATCGTCTTCCGTTACGGCGTCGAGAAGTTCCTGCGCGACGCGAAGTCGGCCGGCTTCACGGGCTTTCTCGCGCCGACCTTCCGCCGCCCGAGGCGCAGTCGGTGTGCGAGAAGGTCGCCGCAGCCGGCCTCGAAAGCGTGCTGCTCGTCGCGCCGACGACGTCGCCCAAGCGGCGCGAGGAAATCGCCAAGCTGTGCACGGGCTTCGTTTATTACCTGAGCGTGTCCGGCATCACCGGCGAGCGCGACGCCCTGCCGGCCGACCTAGTCGACAATGTGAAGCAACTGCGCACGATGACCGATGTGCCGATCTGCGTCGGCTTCGGCATCAGCAAGCCGCCCCACGTGGAGCGCATGCGCGACGTCGCCCACGGCGCGATCGTCGGGACCGGTGTCGTCCGCAAGGTCCGGGAATCAATGGCGGGCGGGCCGTCAAAGGTGGTTCAGACCGTGCGGTCGTACTGTCAGGAACTGATCGCGTAACGATCGAATGCCGCGACAAATCGCTGGCCCTTCTTGGGCGTGAACCCGCGACGATCTGTCGCCTCGAAGGTTCCTTAGAACTTCCGCCCCTTTTTCCAAACGTCTTTCCGGTTAACGTGTCCAGCCGCATGGAGCAGCGGTCGTCGCCAAGCCTGGAACGCACCGATCCGCCGGCAAAGGAGCCGCAAACTCCTGCCGACGGCGATCTGGTACGGGCCACGCTCGCCGGCGATCGCAAGGCGTTCGACCTGCTGGTCGAACGGTATCAGCAGCAGGCGGTGGCGGTGTCGTATCGGTTGCTCGGCAATCGGGCCGACGCCGTCGAGATCGTGCAGGACTCGTTCCTGAAGGCCTACACGAGTCTCAACACGCTGCAAAAACCCGACGCCTTTGCGGGTTGGGCGATGCGGATCGTGTCGAACCTGTCGCTGAACCGTCGGCGCGGCCGAAGCCTTCGACGCGGGGCCAGCCTCGATGTCGAAGACGCCGGCGGCGTCGAGGACGGGGCCGGCGTAACGGGCCTGTCGGGCGAGTCGCTCCGCAGTGGCGAAACCGATCCGCTTCGGTCGGCCGTCGGCAAGGAACTGGGCGGCCAGCTCGACAAGGCGCTCAAGCAGCTTCCCGAGAAGCAGCGCTTGGCGATCCTGATGTTCACTGTTCAGGAGCTGCCGCAGAAGCAGGTGGCCGAGGCGCTGGAGTGCAGCGTCGAAGCCGTGAAGTGGCACGTGTTCCAAGGACGGAAGAAACTGAAGGAACTGCTGAAGGAATACATGTGAGAGGAACGCGAGAAGCGTCATGCTGAACGAAGTGAAGCATCTGGCGCCCGGCGAATGTCGAGCGACTTCGATGGGCACTGGACCCTTCGCTCCCTTCAGGGTGACGGTGGGCTGACTGACAAGTGGCAACTGGCAACTCGAAACCGGCAACTGTCCCATGACGACCGACGAACTCGAATTTCTGATCAGCCAGCACCTCGATGGCGACATCGCGCCGGCGGACGAGGCCCGGCTCCAGGCCGCGCTGATCGCCGATGCATCGGCCCGCGCGCTGTTCGAGGAACACCGTCAGGTCGACGCCGCGTTGAAAGAAGTTCGCTCGCAGGACGCCGTCGCGCTGGCGGGCATCGACTGGGCCGACATGCGGGCGTCGATTAACGCTTCAATCGACGACGCCAACGCCGGCGAGTCGATCAAGCTGGACGACTACCGGCCGGCCGTCGCGAATCCGTTCGGCAGGATCAACCGCGCGATGGCGGTCGCTGCCGTCGTGCTGGTGGGCTTGGGGGTGGCGACCGTCATGCTGATGAGGCAGAAGCCGACACCGGAAGGCCCGATCGCGGTGACGCCGCCGACGACGGTGCCGACCAACGGCACGCTGGCCGACGTCGGGTCGAAACTGTCGATGGTGCTGGCACAGGTGAGCGGTCCGAGCGTGGAGAGCGCGCGTCAGCCGACGGTCGCGAGCGTCAGCCTCGGCCAGCCGGTCGGCGTTCCGGAGTCGGCGCTGCTGAGCCTGATGGTGGCCGAGAACAACCCGAAGCGCGTCATCGTCAGCCCGGCGTCGAGCAAGCCGAGCAATGCAGAAAAGAATGGCCGCAGATAAGGCGCTGATGAAGACTCGTGCGTGCAAGCATTTCGTCACGCCTCTCTCCTGCATTCTTTGGTCTGCGTCTCATCGGTGTCTCACCTGCGGCGATTTTCAGCCGAGCCACTTGCCCAGTCGCCTTGTCCGCGTTCACAATCCCGACCATGACGCTCCGCCCCCTGCTTTTGGCCACGTCACTCGCGCTCGCTTCGCTGTGTGCGCCCGGCTTCGCTTCCGATTCGTCGGCCCTCATCAACGCGCAGATGGACAAGCTCGTGAAGTTCGAGCTGAACAACGCGCCGTTGCCGCAGGTGCTGACGACGATCGAGAACGAAACCGGCGTACCCTTGCGCCGGCGACGATGTCTACGACGCCCTGCCGTGGGGCAAGCAGACGACGGTGAATGCGCGGTTCGAGAACCTGTCCCTGCGCGACGCCCTTGCGGCCGTCACGAGCAAGCTCGGACTGCGGTTTGAATTGCAGAGCGAGGTCGTGCAGCTTCGCCCGAGCGCCGCGCTCAGCCGCATCGGCCGCCGCGCGAGCGTGCAGGAACTTCACACGCTCGACGTGCTCTCCACGCGTCCGCTTGCGGCAACGTCGACCAAGCTGTCCGTCACTGATCTGCTCGCAGCAGTCGACGCCGCGCTCCAAGCGCTCGACGCCGAACTCGACAAGGCCGGTCAGAAGCCGGCCGGCTTGGTGCTCGAATTCCGGCCCGGCGACTCGATCAAGGCCGACCAGGAAATCTACCTGCCGCGCAACGTGACGGTCGCGCAGGCGCTCGACGAACTCGCGCAGCAAACGAAAGCCGCCTGGTATCCGTGGGGCGATACGCTCGTCGTGCAGCCGAAGAAGCAGATTGTCCGCAACATGCTCGAGCGCACGATCCACGTCCGCTACGACGGCGTCGACGTCGCCACCGTACTGACCGATCTGGCCGACAAGGCAGGCGTGCCTTTCATGGTCGAACCGGGTGCACTCCAGCGCGTGCCGACGGACTACCGCAGCGTGAAGCTCATTGTCGACGCGCCGGCGCGACAGGCGCTCGAGAGCCTCGCCGGCGTGACTGGCCTTGGCTACGTCGCGACCGACGACGGCGTGTACCTCTGGAACAACTCCCCGGTGCAAGCCCAGCCGCAGGGCCGGATCGTGGCGACGCTCGACATCGGCAACGGCATGCAGGCGCTCATCACCGAAGACATGCTGAGCGACGAAGCCAAGGCCGCCCTCGACGCCAAGACGAAGGCCGCCGTTGAGAAGCTGAAGACATCGGCGAAGTAACCGGATATGCGCGACTGCCCCACCGTCACCCTGAGCGAAGCGAAGGGTCCGGCGCCAAGCAAACGTCGCGCAGCTTCGTCTGGCGCCAGATGCTTCGCTTCGCTCAGCATAACACGTGCGCTCTCACCGGATCGTCCAGGTGAACGCCGCGTCAGCGCATCACGCCGCCGCCGGCGCGACAGGCGGTGCGCCAACTGCCCGGCGTCGTCTTCACGACCTTGTGAAATACGCCGGCGAGGTATTGGGCGGTGCTGAAGCCGGTGATCTCGGCGATCTTCTCGAGCTTGTAGTCGGTCGTCGCGAGCAGTTCCTTCGCGCGCTCGATCTGCACGCGGCGAATCTCCACATGCAGCGGCCTGCCGACCGCGTCGCGGAAGCGTTTTTCCAAGCTTCGCCGAGAGGTCGTCACGACTTCGAGCACGTCTTCCACGCGGATGCCGCCGCACGCGTTCTCGCGGATGAAACGCAGCGCCTTGGCGACTTCCGGGTCTTCGACCGCGAGCAGGTCGGTGCTCTGGCGCGACTTCACGCCGATCGGGTCGATGACGACGTCGGCCACGACCTTCTTGCCGCTCATCAGTCGATCGAGCATGGCGGCCGCCTCGTAGCCGACGCGGCGGGTGTTGTGGATCACACTGCTCAGCGGCGGATTCGCCATTTCACAGATGAGGTCGTCGTCGTTCACGCCCATGACCGCGATCTCTTCCGGCACGTGGAGATCGACGAGCTGACAGGCGTCGAGCACTTCGCGCGCCCGCAGGTCGTTCGCGGCCAGCAGCGCGACTGGCTTCTTCAGGCTCTTGAGCCACTCGGCGATGTGCGCGAGCCGCAGCGTGCGGGCTTCGGGGTGATAGCCGGGCAGGTAGAGGTTGCAGGTGTGCCCTTCCTGCTCGGCCATCATCTTGAAGATTTCGCCGGTGGGCGGCCAGATGCGTTCGGTCGGCACGCCGCAGTAAGCGAAGCGGGTGAAGCCGCGCTCGCGGAAGTGCTGCATCGCGAGCTTGGCGGCGCCTTCCTGGTTCGCGCGCACGGAAGGTAGACCCGCTTCACGCGGCGGCCCGCTCAGCGACACGACCGGCACGCCGCAATTGGCCAGTTGCTGGAGGAATTCCGGGTTCTGGTGCGGCTGGGCGATGATGCCGTCCCCCTTCCATTCGTCCGGGCTGGGCATGCTGCGGACGGGTGGCGCGGCGGGGATGTGGAACAGCCATGGCCCGTGCACGCGGGCGTAGTCGCCGATGCCGCGGAGTACGTTGCGGCCGTACGAGCGCGTCGTCTCGATCAGCAGCGCCACGCTCGGAAGCTTCTTCTTGAGGGGTCGAGCGGCCATCGCCTCGTGCTTTCCTCCGAAACACAAGTTATAACGGCGTTGCAACATCCCGCATAGCCGCGGGAGTTGTGCAAACAGGCAGGTTTGTGGGACGATTCGACAAACCGCCGGGCGCGAGGGACACATCCATGAAAGCCAGCCGGCCCAAGAAGTCCGCCAAGCCAGCATCACGCAGTGTGGCGAAGGAACCCGTTGTCGAAGCCAAGCCGGTCATCCTGGCTGAGACGGATGGCATCGGCACCGACGGGTTTCGCTCGTCGCTGGAAGACAAGACGCGCTGGAGCACGCCGCCCAGTCGCAGCGCCGCGATGAAGCATGTCGCGCTGCTGATCGAAACCACCGGCTCGTACGGCCGCGGGCTTCTCACCGGCATCGCACGCTACAACCGCCAGCACGGCCGCTGGTCCACTTACGTCCGTCCGCACGCGCTGACCGACCCGCCACCGAAGTGGCTCAGCACATGGAAAGGGGACGGTCTTCTCGTGCGCGTCGACACGAAAGAAATGGCCGACCTCGTGAAGAAGACGGGCGCGGCGATCGTGAACCTGCGCGGCGTGAACCCGCAGTTGACGCTGCCGCTGGTTTCGATCGACCATGTCGACGTCGGCCGCATCGCGGGTGAGCACCTGAAGAACAAGGGCCTGAAGCGTTTCGCGTTCTGCGGCCGGCCTCCCGGCGCGAACCCGGGTTTCGACAAGCGCTGCGACGGCTTCCGCGCTGCCGTCGAGAAGGAAGGCGGCGAGAAGATCCATGTGTTCCCCGCGAAACATCCGTCCGAGCGCGGCGGGTGGGAGGAAGAGCACAACCTGATCGCCGAGTGGATCAAGCAACTTCCGAAGCCGGTCGGCATCCTCGCGTGCAACGACGAACGCGGGTTACAGGTGCTCGACGCGTGTCGCCGCGCCGGCGTGACCGTGCCGGACGAAGTCGCGGTGATTGGCGTGGATAACGACGAGCCGCTGTGCGACCTGAGCATCCCGCCGATGACCAGCGTGGATGTGAACAGCGAGAACATCGGCTTCGAGGCGGCCGCCCTGCTCGATCGCATGATGTCGGGCCAGAAAGCGCCGTCGGCCCCGATCCTGCTGGCCCCGCGTGGCGTGGTGACGCGGCGCAGCACGGACATCGTCGCGACCGAAGACGACGACGTCGCCCGCGCCCTGCGCTACATCCGCGAAAATGCCTGTCGCGGCCTGCAAGTCGTCGACGTGCTGGCCTACCTCGGCATGAGTCGGGCCAGTCTACAGCAGCGGATGAAACAGGTGATGGACCGCACGATCCACCAGGAGATCCAGCGCGTCCGCATGGACCGTGCGAAGGAACTGCTGGTGATGAGCGACATGACCATCAAGCAGATCGCCCGTGAGAGCGGCTTCGCCAGCGTGCAGTACATGACTCGCGCCTTCCGAAGCCTGACCGGCGAAACGCCCGCGAAGTACCGGAACCTGCGGAGCAAGTAAAACCAGTGGAGAGTGGACAGCCGAGAGTGGAGAGTTGCGGCGCACATTAGCAGTGTCGCTTCAGCGACACTGTTCGCACGCTCGCGCTCGACAGACAGGCGCTGAGGGAATCGAAACCCCCGAATTGGTTTTGGAAACCAATGCGATGCCCCTTCACCAAGCGCCTGAGTTCTCAAACAATTCGCGTGACGACGACTGGGTGCGGCAGGACTCGAACCTGCGGAGGTTAGAAAACCGCCAGATTTACAGTCTGGAGCAATTGCCGCTATGCGACGCACCCTGCATCAGTGGAGAGTTGCAGTACTGAACTGAGCAGTGCGCAACTCTCCACTCTTCACTTCCTCCTCACATTTCCCGGTCCACCGCCATCGCCACGCGGCGACACGCGGCGAGCGTGGCCTGTAGCATCTTCGGCGTGATGCTTTGAGCGCCGTCGGTGAGGGCGTGTTCGGGGTCGTTGTGGGCTTCGATGATCAGTCCGTCCGCGCCGGCGGCCACGCTGGCCTTGCACATGCTGTCGACGAGGTAGCTCTTGCCCGTGCCGTGACTCGGATCGACAACGACCGGCAGATGACTGAGCCGGTGCAGTTCGGGCACTACCGCCAAGGGCAACGTGTTGCGGACGTAGTCTTCGAAGGTGCGGATGCCGCGCTCGCACAGGATTACCTGCGTGTTGCCGCGAGCCATGACGTACTCGGCCGCCAGGAGGAACTCCTCCAAGGTCGCACTCAGGCCGCGTTTCAGCAGGACGGGCTTGCGCTTCTCGCCGACGGCGTTCAGCAGGTTGAAGTTCTGCATGTTGCGTGCGCCGATCTGCATCACATCGGCGTACTCGCACACGGCGTCCACCTGATCGATGCTCATCACCTCGGTGACGATCGCCAGACCCGTCTTCTCACGCGCCTCGGCCAGGTGCTTCAGGCCCTCGACGCCCATGCCCTGGAAGGCGTACGGGCTTGTGCGCGGCTTGAACGCGCCGCCGCGTAAGGCGATACAGCCGACTTCCTTCATAAGGAAAGCGATCTCGACGATCTGGTCACGGCTCTCGACACTGCACGGGCCTGCGATCACGCCTACCTTCTTGCCACCGATGATGGTGTCGGGCCTACCCGGCAGCAGCGCGACCTGGCTGCGCTCGGCCTTCACTTCGCGGGAGGCCATCTTGTACGGCGCGAGGATCGGCACGACCTTCTCAACGCCCTCGCACAGTTCGAGCACGTTGCGGTCTTTGAACCGGTCGTTGCCCACACACGCGACGACGGTGCGTTCGGTGCCGACAATGACCTGCTCGCGCAGGCCCATCTCGCGAACGAGCTTGCTGACATGGTCGACATTCGCCTGCGACGACCCGGGTTTCATGACGACGATCACGGAGGACTCCTTGGAAGAGGTTGGTTTGGCCGAGGACGGGGAGGGAACTACTGGCGCGGGGGATACGCAAGGTTGCTCAACTGGGTTCGGCAACGAACCAGATGTATCGCGTCGCACGACATTGTCGCGAGCAAGCTCGCGGCTCACCGTGGCGCGGGTGGAACTCTGAGGGTCTGCGGTTTCAGGGGCATCGAGCAACATGGCGTTCTCCGGAAACGAAACGAGCCTCAGGACCGCGGGGTCCTGAGGCTCGATGGATTGCTGGATTACAGCAGTGCGAGATCAGTCCGCGGTGGTTCCGTGACGGCTAAAATAGCCGGTAAACCAGAACCAAGCGCTGGACAGAACGCTCTGCATCAGTGCCTAAACATACCTCGCTCTTGGGGGCTGTCAACCGAAACCAGTGCGTCGGTTTGTTCCGTCGCAGCCACCCGCCTTCGTGCGGGCGCCCGCCAAACAGCGGGAACGCCTCTCGCTTGCGTGCCGTGCCTGTCTACAATCGCGCCACTGATGTCGATCGCGCCGACCAAACCGACTCCCCTGCCCAAACCCACGCGCGTCGAGAATCCCGACGATTACCGCATGACGCTCGGCGATCACCTCGAAGAGCTGCGCACGCGGCTCATCTGGGGACTCAGCGGGTTCATCGTCGCGTTCTGCGTCGCGCTGATGTTCGTGCGGAGCTACCTGCTGCCGTTCATGTGTCGGCCGCTCATCGACGCGCTCGACTCGTACAAGATGAACACGCAGTTGTACACGGGTGGCCTGGGCGACTCGTTCAGCATCTACCTGAGCGTGAGCGTGATGGCGGCCGTGATCGTCGCGGGGCCTTGGCTGATCTGGCAGATGTGGCTGTTCATCGCGTCGGGCCTGTACCCGCACGAGCGGAAGGTCGTCACAAAGTTCATCCCGGTATCGGTGGGCCTGTTCCTGGGTGGTGTGGCATTCGCGTACTACGTCGTGATGCCGATGACGCTACAGTTCTTCCTCAGCTTCTCGGCCGGCATTCCGTTACCGACGAATTTCCAGCCGCACGCCGTCTCGACGACCGCCCCGGCCCTGGTCATCCCGAGCCTGAATGGCGACCCGGCCGAGCCGGTCAAGAACCAGCTCTGGTTCAACCTCGATCAGAACCGCCTGAAGTTCTTCACCGGCAGCGACGTCCGCACGGTCACATTCAGCAGCGAAAACCTGATCGGCCAGTTGCCGCTCTTCAGCGACTACATCGACCTGTTGCTGACCACGCTGCTGCTGTTCGGCCTGAGCTTCCAGATGCCGCTGGTGGTTATGGCGCTGGTACGGGTGGGCATCTTCGAGCTTGAGACGATGAAGAGCATGCGCCGGATCGTCTACTTCATCCTCGCGTGCATTGCGGCACTGATCACGCCGGGCGACGTCATCACGACGACTATTCTGCTTATTATCCCCCTCGTCGGGCTGTACGAACTCGGACTGTTCATGGCCCGCAGTCCGAAGCCGCAGGCGGCTTAGGCAATCCGGGAACCCGTCCGGAATTCTGCTGCGACAGTCTTTCCATAGACGGGTGAACATGGTTAAACTGTCGTTGGCTGGCATCTGAACGAGTCCCCGCTGCCTGAAGCGCTTTAGCGTTCCTCTCCGCGTCGCTTGCTCGGTTTTCCTGCCTCTCGGATCGCGATGGTGCGATCCCTTTCTCGTGAGCCCCGTGAAAGTGAAAAACGGGGGCTCAAGGCCCAATTCCAGGAGAACCCATGGGCCGCAAGTTGTACGTCGGAAACCTCAGCTATAACACCGATTCGTCGGAGCTGCAGGAAGTGTTCGCACAGTTCGGGACCGTTGAAAGCGCCGAGATCATCTCGGATCGCGACACCGGCCGCAGCAAGGGCTTCGGCTTTGTCCAGATGGGCACCGATGAAGAAGCCCAAGCCGCGATTGCCGGCATGAACGGCAAGGAAATCGGCGGCCGTGCGCTGACCGTCAACGAAGCCAAGCCGAAGGAAGCTCGCCCGGGTGGCGGCGGCCGCGGCTTCGGCGGTGGCGGCGGCGGCGGCGGTGGCCGTGGCGGCTACGGTGGTGGCGGCGGCGGTGGCCGCGGCGGCTACGGTGGCGGCGGTGGTGGCGGCCGTGGCGGTCGCGATCGCTACTGATCCCCCTCGCTGACCTTCAGCGAATACGAACACAAGTCAACGGGTCGTCCGAGCAATCGGACGACCCGTTGGCGTTTAGGTGTTTGCACGCGTGCCAGTCCACACGGGAATCGTGATTCCGTCATTCTGAGCGGAGTGAAGAATCCGGCGCCTGCCGGAGTCGATCGACTCGCTCGGCGCCAAGACGCACCGCTCGTAGCGTGATCGACTTCAAGCGTGGCACGGCTTTCCAAGCCGTGGATTCACGAAGCGAACTCGGGTTGGAAACCCGAACCACGTTGAGAAATGCAATCGCACTCATCGTTGCGTCGCAGGCTGCGTGCTCGGCCGCGTCGTCGCAAGTTGCGAGAGGCTCGTGTCCATCCGCTCCGACCCTTCGACGACGAAGTTCTTCGAGTCGAGGCAGAGACATCGCTTGAGCACGTGATGCGTGCCGTCGCGCGGGACGAGGTCGAGCCGAAAGCCCATGCCGCAACGGATGGCCGTGCAGTTTTCGAGCGTCTGACCCGACGTGTTGTTGTTCAGGTCGAAGCCGTGATTCCATTGGTCGATGGCCACGCAGTTCACGACCGTGTGCTGAGCCGGGATGAACGCCCCGCCGAGTTTGAACCCATTGCCGTTGCCTTCCCACTTCTCGACGTTCCAGAGGTTGATGCCGTTGCGCATCGCGACGCAGTTTTCGATGCGGACGGGGTACGGCGCCTTCCACAAGTCCCAGCCGTCGTCGGCGTTCTCCCAGGCTCGGCAATTGCGAAAGATGTTCCCCTCGCCGACTTCGAACTTGCAGCCGAACCCGTCGGCGTTCTGGCCGCGCGTGGGACGATCGATGTTGCGATAGCTGTCGCAGTCGGTCACCAGCGTGTGGCTCGCGGGTTTGAAGACGAGGATGCCGGTGTCCTGGCAATCGTGCACGACGCAGTTAGCGATCGTGTTGTGATGCCCGCTGACGTGGATCCCGTTATCGCCGGCCGAGGTCAACTCGATGCCCGAGAGGGTCCAGTAGTCGCCACTGAGGAGGATGCCGCGGTTCTTGCCGTCGAACGACTGCGCGGAGAAGTCGAGGACCGGTCGTGACGTCGGGTCGCCGCGCACGACGATCGGCTCGGCCTCGGTGCCTTTAGCCTGCGCGAGCAGCGTCGGCGTGAGTTTGTAAGTTCCGGGACGGAGTTCGATCGTGTCGCCCGGCTTGGCACCGTCAATCGCAGCGGCGATGGAGACAGGCGCCTCCGCAGTGCCGGCGGCGTCAGGCGTTCCGTCCGGCGTGACGATCACCGTTCGACCGGCGAACAAGGCCGTGGTCGCCGTCAGTGCCGCGATGAGCGTGAGAAAACCGGTCACTATCCTGCGTGTGTGGTTGGCCAAGGCGTTCCTCCGAGAGATGGAGCACGCAGGATACCCGCTGCGGAGTCACGTCGACGGTTCTTCGTTTTCGACTTGCCGCTGATCCATTTCGCAATCGCGGCCGTAGCGAATGGTCACGACGCGGTCGACGCTGCGAGGCGGGCTTCGATCAACTCCTTCAGCAGGCTGCGATGGCATCGGCTTTCGCGGTCGCAGGAGGACGAGCAGAGCAGTGTGACCGACTCGCCGGCACGAACGCGATCGGCAAGCATTTCGATCTCAGCCCGCTGGGCCTGCATCTCGCGCAGGTAGACCCGGCGGTACTGGTCCCAGAGGATCTTCAGCCCGTTCTTGCCGTAGGCGGCTGCGTGGAGTTCCTTGCTCGGGCCGAGGTCCGGCATCCACTCGGTCCACGTTTCATTCGCCTTGGCGATCCCGCGCGGGCGGTAGCGGCAGACCAGGATCCGGGTGCCGTCGGTGGCATCGACGGGGTCGTCCCAGCGTTTGGTATGGATCGTGCCCATGGAATCGATCGTAGGCGGCGGGAGGAGCCACCAAGGCACTAAGACACCAAGGAATGGAATTCATCAGGCTTCCCGACTTGAATGCCCCTTTCCACTCTTCTTGGTGTCTTGGTGCCTGCGTGGCTCTGCTCCAAACGCCTCGATTTGCCCTGTCCTCTCGTTGCTTTCCCAGCTTGACACGCTTACAGTTGCCCTTCCGACCCGTCCGGCGGATGGTCCGCTTCCACACGAGGTCGAGTACGTTTTCCAGACGCTGTCCTGCAAGAGGATGCGTCGCAACGGTCCCCTTCTCTTCTCATGGTTGACTACAACCTTCTCTACAGCCTGGGCGAAGCCGACGATATCACCAAAGCCGCCGACGCGGCCGTGCTTGAGGCACTGGGTGAAGCCGGCGCCGAACTCGATTCGCTGGTCGACGGCGATGAGGTTCAGGACTTCCGCCCCAACGCGATCGTCAAGGGCCGCATCTCCGGCAACGCCGGCGACGACTTCATCGTCGAACTCGGCCTGAAGTCCGAAGGCGTGCTCGATCGCGGCGAATTCGATGACCCCGATTCCGTCAAGGTCGGCGACGAAGTCTCCGTCCTCCTTGAAGACACCGAACTCGATTCCGGCCTGGTGAAGATCAGCAAGCGCAAGGCTGATCGCATCATCAACTGGGAATCGATCATGACCACCAAGAAGGAAGGCGATGCCGTCGCGGGCAAAGTCTCCAAGAAGATCAAGGGCGGTCTGCTGGTCGATATCGGCGTGCCGGTGTTCCTGCCCGCCTCGCAGGTCGACATCCGTCGCCCGGGCGAAATCTCCGACTGGATCGGCCGCACGATCGACGCGGTCATCCTCAAGATCGACGAAGAGCGCCGCAACATTGTCATCTCGCGCCGCAAGCTCATCGAGCAGCAGCGCGAAGAGATGAAGAAGAAGACCATGCAGGCGTTGGCGATCGGCTCGATCGTCAAGGGCACGGTCAAGAACATCGCCGACTTCGGCGCGTTCATCGACCTCGGCGGCATCGACGGCCTGCTGCACATCACCGACATGAGCTGGGGCCGCATCAATCACCCGAGCGAACTGGTCAAGATCGATCAGGAAATCGAGGTGAAGGTGCTCGCGGTCGACCAGGAGAAGGAAAAGATCGCGCTGGGCCTGAAGCAGAAGGACGCCAGCCCGTGGGAAAACATCGAGACGAAGTACCCCGTCGGTTCGGTCCACCAGGGCGAAGTCGTCAACATCATGTCGTACGGCGCGTTCATCAAGCTCGAGCCGGGCGTCGAAGGCCTCGTCCACATCTCCGAGATGTCCTGGACGAAGCGCATCAACCACCCGAGCGAAATCGTCAGCCAGGGCCAGGTCGTCCAGGTCAAGGTGCTCGAGATCAAGAAGGACAAGCAGGAAATCAGCCTCGGCATGAAGCAGGTCGAGGAGAACCCGTGGGATCGCGTGGCCGAGAAGTACCCGCCCGGCTCGGTCATCAAGGGCAAGGTCCGCAACATTGCCAACTATGGCGCGTTCGTCGAGATCGAAGAAGGCGTGGACGGCCTGCTCCACGTCAGCGACCTCAGCTGGACCAAGAAGGTCGGCCACCCGAGCGAACTGCTCAAGAAGGGCGACGAAGTCGAAGCCGTCGTCCTCAGCGTCGATCAGGAGAAACAGCGCATCGCGCTGGGCCTGAAGCAGATGCAGGAAGACCCGTGGATTCACGCCATTCCGGAAGCCTACCGCCCCGGCATGGTCGTCAAGGGCAAGGTCACCAAGATCGCCAACTTCGGCGTCTTCGTGGAACTGGAAGAGGGCCTGGAAGGCCTGCTGCACGTCTCGGAAATCAGCGACCAGAAGGTCGAGAAGCCCGAGGACGTCATCAAGGTCGGCCAGGAACTCGAGGTCAAGATCCTGCGTGTCGACAGCGAAGAGCGCAAGATCGGCTTGTCGCTCAAGCGTGCCCAGTGGGCCCAGGAAGAAGAGAAGCGCGAACAGGCCCGCGCCGAGCGCAGCGCCAAGCGCGGCCTCAAGGGCGGTCTCGAGTAATTCGAGCTTCCTGCAACGTCAGCCAACAAAACGAACCCACGGGACGAATCCCGTGGGTTCTTTCTTTGAACTTACTGACGCGTCTACCTTCAACGTGCTACGACGTTGTCCATCGCGACGTGGATCTGCTTCTGCAGCACGTCGTGCTCAATGCGGTACTGCACCGGCACGAACCGCAGGTCGGCCGGCTTGGCCGGCACGCGGACGGGCAGCGTGATCTTCGGGTTCGATGTCAGCGTGGCGTGTGTGATCATCGGCTCCATGAATGTCACCGCGCCGGCGTAGCTGCCGTAAATGAACGTGCTGGTGAACGGCTTGCCGTTGAATTCCGGCGCGTGCGTGTCGATCCAGTGCACACCCATCTTGCCGACGACGCCAGGCGCCTGCGCGTAGTCGGCCGGCAGTTGTTCGAGCGACGGCGCGACAGACGCGATCGGGTCGTTCTGCTCGCTGTTCTTGATGGCGTCGCGCTGCGCTTCGTCGATCGTGTAGAAGTGGAAGTCGAAGTGCGGCTTGTCGTAAATGCCCTCAGGCGGATGGCCTTGCGGGTTCCAGTTGATGACGATGTGCTTGAACGCCGTCACGTCCGCAAGACCCGCCGGCATCGGCAGCACGTACGTCGGACCGTCACAGCAGCCATGACCACCCTTGGTGGGCAGGCCTTCCAGCGCCGTCTCGGTCATCGACACGCCGACCGCCTGCACGCGGCCCGTGCCGTCGAAGATCGCCCACGACCAGATCTGGCCGTTGCCCATCGGTACCTTCTCGCCGAGCACGGCGCGCGGGCCCGCGTAGGTCACTGGCGAACTCGCCTGCTGGCTCGCATCGCCGAACGCCACCGTCGCACTCGCGACCGCCATGGCAGTTGCACTCATCACTCGAATCCATCGACGCATGACACACTCCTGTGTAAGAACTTCTTGCCACGGCATGCGCAGGCCGTTCGGGAAAGCTGCCACGCACGTTCTCGATTTCGTTGGCGCGATCGACATTCCCCGGCGGTGCTGCAACAATCGAGGCTCACGGATGATCACCCTGACTTGTTCCAACTGCGGGCAGACACTGGAGGTAGACGACGGCTTTGCCGGCGGCGTCTGCCGTTGCAACCACTGCGCGGCAATCCAGACCGTCCCCGCCGCCGGAGCGGCTACAGCCGGCTCGGGACGTACGCTCTACCAGAAGCGGTCGCGCGTCAGCGCGACCGATCTTGACGCTTTGTCCGACATCGTCACCTCGTCCGGCCTATCCGGCGTCGGCACCGGACTGTCCAGCGGCGGGCGTTCGGCCCGATCCAAGTCGAAGAAAAACCGACTGCCGCTGCTCATTGTCGGAGCGGTCGGGCTTGTGGCGGTCAGTCTCGGACTCGGCATCTGGCTCGGACGGGGAACGTCGCCGCAGTCGAACGACGCGAAAGCTGACTCGAAGCCTGCGACACCTGCCGCAACACACCTTTCGCCGCGCGACAACGCGCCAAGCTTCGCGTCGATCGACCTGACGTCGGAAACAGTCATCTACGTTCTCGATCGCGGCGACGCGACGGCTGAGTTCCTGCCGAGCTTGCAGAAGGCTGTCGCCCGCAGCGCCAAATCCCTCGGCGGCACGCGGCGTTTCCAGTTCATCTACTGGACCAGCGGCGACGAGACGCCCACGTTTCCGACCACGCCTCGCCCGGCCACCGCGCCCGAGGTCGCACAGGCACTGACGGCGATGTCGACGAAGATCGCCGGCTCGCGTGCCACTGAACTGCTGCCCGCCTTGGAGCGAGCGATGCGTGAATCGCCCGGCGACATCGTCATCGCCACCGCCAAGGGCAACCAACTGGACGACGAGGTGATCGAGGCGGTCACCAAGCTAACGGCCGGCAAGCAGACGCACATACATACGATCGACCTGTACCACCCCAGCGACGAGCCGGCCGAGCCGTTGCAGCGGCTCGCCAAGGCCAATCGCGGCGTCTTCCTTCGCGTCAGTCCGGACGACCTCACCGGCCTGGCAGAATGACGCAATCACCTGATTTCTGGCCGAAAACTGATCGTTTTCCGACCGTCTTGCCGATTTCACTTCTCGTATGGCCGCCCGACTTCGTGCCACCGCCCGCCGATCCAAGCGTCCCGCC
Organism: Tepidisphaeraceae bacterium; assembly: GCA_047600945.1. GTDB lineage: Bacteria > Planctomycetota > Phycisphaerae > Tepidisphaerales > Tepidisphaeraceae > JASGKC01. The sequence goes on from JASGKC010000001.1 coordinate 3,472,889, forward strand.
AAGCCCGCCGTGGCGACGGCGAACGAACGCGCCACCGTCTTGTTCACCCTCGCAGGCGTGCTGACCATCGGCTCGACGCTACTCATCCTTCTTGCACCGGCACCGCTGCGCTCGACCAATCCCCGCGTCCTGACCGCCACCCACGACGCCCAGCCGGCAAGCCTGACCCTACCTGACGACGACGCCTCGCACGTGTCGCGCTGAAAGTCTTGGTGGTTTCAATTCCGCTGCTCAGGTGAGTTCCGCACGCGGGCGACCTATCATCGCGTCACTTGCATGGCGCACCTCTTCGACACAACCCCGCGCGACCACCGTTTGCCGCGCGGGGCCGGCACGTTCGCGATGTGGTGGTTCCTCAGCACGCTCGGCATGCTGTTCGCCGCCAGCCTGCTCGGCTACATCATCATCCGCCTGCAGCGCGCCTGGCCCAACAATGTCGATGCGGTCGAGCAGGTCGCCCCGATTCCGATCGGCAGCCTGCGCGGCGAGTTCCCAAGCGTGCTGTGGCTCAGCACCGCGATCGTGCTGGCCGCCAGCGTGACGATCCAACTCGCGTTGCGTGCCGTCGAGCGCGAACAGCAAAACAAGCTTCGTCGATGGACGCTGATCACGCTCGCACTCGGCGTGCTGTTCTGCGTGATCCAATTGCCCGCGATGGCCTCGCTGATCCGCGAGCACCTGGCCCGCATGAGCGAAGCCGCGACCGCCGCCAAGCTCGGCAACGCGCTGCTCGGTTTGGCGTTCGTGCTGATCCTGCTGCACGCCCTGCACGTGCTGGGCGGCATCGTACACCTGCTCAACGTCGCCCATGGCGCGAAACGTGGCCTGTACGACCACGAATCCCACGGCCCGGTCAAACACGCGGCCATGTACTGGCACTTCCTCGACCTGGTCTGGATGCTGATGTTCGCGACGTTCTACATCGCCGGCTGAGTCAACTCTTCAGGAAGTGAATCATCAGATCCTGAAACGCTCCCGCGCGAGAAGCCGGCGCGGATCGAATGCCTGAACCCTGCGCGCTCGAAGCGTGCAAGCAACTCGCCAAGCTTGCCCGGCCCTGCGGCGTCGAGGTTGTTGTGGTACTCGATCGCGTACTTGCCGACTTGGCCGATCAAGCCTGACGCTTCCATGTCGCGCACGACCGCATGCTCCGCGCCTTCCACGTCGATCTTGACTAGGTCGATCGATCGACCGCTCAGCTTCGCACGCACCTCGTCGCTCAGTCTGATCAGTTCGACTGTCGCGCTGCGATCGCCACCCCGCCCGGCATTCAACGAGCCGGCCAAGCTCGCCTGATCATCACCGAAAAACAGTTCGGCCGACCCGGGTGCGTCGGACAGCGCCGCGTTCACCAGCTTGACGCGATTCTGTAGTCCGTTCGCCTCGACGTTCTTCCTCAGCATCGCGAACGCGTGTGGGTTCGGTTCATACGCAAGGATGGTCGCGCGAGGATGACGCAGCGCGAAGAACAGCACCGACGCCCCGATGTTGGCGCCGCAGTCAACAATCGTCGGCGACTCGGGCAGGTCGATCGCATAAGGCTCGTCAATCCAGACTTCGCGCAGCAGGTAGAGCAGCGCCTTGGCGTCGAACGCCGAGATGCGGAAGCCGAGCACCCTTGCCGTTACGGACTTGTTCGGGGCATGGAACACCGAGCGCAATTGGATCGCCGCCATCGCCAGCCACAGGCGAGCCTTCTGCCCGGCCGAAAACGCCCGGCCGCTGCGCAGGGAACGGGCCCAGCGGAAGGCATTGATCGGCAATGTCAGCAGCGGCTTGAGCGGCATCGTCCTTCCATCATCGGCATTCAAACGACCCGGGCTACCCGGTCGCCATGGTTCCTAAATCGGTATCGTCGCCCGATAACGCCAGTAAGAAATCCATCCTCGATTGAACCTTCGCGGGCCGGTCTGACGTTTCAAACTGAGACAGTCTGCCGATACTTGTTTTGCGTGCGATCGAGTGATGCAGCAACGACTCGCTTCTACGACCTGATCTGGCCGCACCGTGACACGGTGTTGCGGACGGCGCGCTTCCTCACGCGCGACGTTTTTGCGGCCGACGATCTGGCCCAGGAGACGATGCTCAAGGCCTTTCGATCGCTGGATCAGTTCAAGGAAGGCACAAACGTCCGGGCGTGGCTGCTGTCGATCCTGAGAAACGCCCGCATCGACCGGGCTCGGGCCGACAAGCTCAGGCCGGCCGGTGTGAGCCTGGATGCGTTGCCGGTCGACCTGGAAGCCGAGCCGGTTACGCCGGACTCGGCCGACTGGTCGGATGCCGATGCCCTGCTCGACAAGTTCGCCGACGCCGACATCATCGCCGCGCTCCAGGAACTGCCCGACGACATCCGTTGGACGTTGTTGCTGGTGGATGTCGAAGGGCTCGATCAGGCCGACGCCGCGAAAGTGCTCGACGTGCCCGTTGGAACGGTCAAGTCGCGCACGCACCGCGGCAGGCGTATGCTTCGTGACGTGCTCCTCCCGCAGGCGCGGGCGATGGGTTTGATGAAGTGAGGCCAACATGAATCAGCCGCACGACATCCCCGACAACACCCCGGACTCGGCCGTCGCACGCCGACTCGCGAAGCTGCGCGACATGCCGATGAGCACGGTCGTCTTTGATGCCAAGGTCCGTGCGGCTTTGCCGAAGCCAAATACCGTGTCGTGGTTCATCCGTCCCATCGCGACGCCGCTGCGCGCGATGGCAGCCAGCGTGCTGGCCGGCCTCGCGATCATCGCGGCTGTGCTGACCATGACGCCGGAACGCGTGATGGCCTCGCCGCAGGAAATGGCGGCGGTCTACGAACACGTTACCACACCCGGCGAGAACGCCACTGTCGTCACCACGATCGATCAGGCCCGCGCCGTCGTCCGACAGAAGTGGTCGAAAGCCCCGGAGTTGCCCGCCGGCGCAACGTCGATGCCGATGGCCTGCTGCATTCATCGTGTCGGCGAAAAGCGGCTCGCGTGCATGAGCTTCGTGGTGGACAGCGCGCCGTGGCGCTCGCTGTCGCTTCGACGAAGGACGTCTGCTCACCGCACGGCATCGTTCAAACCGTGAACGGACAGCGCTATCTCGTGAGCGCGGCGCAAGGCGTCAACATGATCATGTTCGAGCACGACGGCGTGTGGACGTGTGTCATGTCGAAACTGCCGTCAGACCGCCTGCTACAGGTGGCCACGTCGATGGTGCGCGGCGATTAATCCGCGACACGCCCTGAGTCAATCGGCCACACGGGTCGGTTGAACGCACGATCCTTCCGAACACGTTGATAAACACGTCAGACCACGACACCGGATGTTCCGCTGATCGCGACGTCTGTAGTCAATGTCACGGAGTCCCCAATGCTGTTCTCGATCAAAGCCGCCGTCGCCGCACTGACCGTCGCCTCCAGCCTGTTTATCGGCGGTTGTCAGTCCAGCGCCAAAACCGCCTCGGCTGCGGACGCCGGACCGGCCGTCGCCTGCTCGAAGTGCAAGACCACCTACACCAAGCAGTCGCTGACGCTCGCGAATCCTCGGTCGAGCCAGATGACGACCATCGATCGCACCGTGGCCGATCATGAATGCCCTAGCTGCAAGAACTTCGCCAAGACGTATCTGAGTGGCAACAAGATCGCCACGGCGGGCACCGTGGTTCACACGTGCGCCGATTGTGGCGGGGACATGACTGTGTGTCACTGAACCATTCGCACGCCGGGTCGACCGACGTCGGCCCGGCGTCTTCCGACCGAGTAACACCATGCTTCGCCCGCGCCTTGCCCAACTCACCCTCGCCGCCGCCTGCGGCGTCGCGCTTCTCTTGTCTGGCTGCGTAATCAAGCCCGGCGATTCGGGGAAGGAAGTCGATCGCCTGAACGCTACGGGCAAGCAGTTCGGATTCACGGTCAGCCAACGGGCGCTGCCCGAACTTCCGACTGGCCCGACATGGCAGGGCGTGCTCCAACGCGCATTCCTCGCGAACGGCGACCTCGAAGCGTCGTATCACGAGTGGGCGATGGCCGTGCAGCGCATCGACCAGACCGGCACGTGGCCGACGTCGCCGGTGGAACTCGGCTTCGATTACATGTTCAGCAGCGAGCGGATGAAGTCGTTCAATCGACTGACCGTGAGCGCGAACCTGATGGACGGCTCGGCCTTGCCGAACAAGACCTACATCGACGCCAAGATCGCCTGGCGCGACGCACAGGCCGCCGGCGAACGCTTCCGCGCCGCGAAGTTCGACTTGCAGATGCGTGTGCTGCAAGCCTGGGCCGACTACGCGCTACAAGCCGAGCGCGTGCGGATTCAGGAACAGAACGTCGCCCTGCTGCGACTGGTGACAGAAACCGCCGCCAGTCGCGTGCGCGTCGGCGGCGGACAACAAGAACAGCTGCGCGCAGACGTCGAGTTGAAAACTGCCGAGAATGAACTGGCCAGCGTGCGGTCGACGCTCAATCAGCAACGGGCCACACTGAACGCGATGCTGCGTCGGTCCGCCGACGCACCGCTGGAACCGCCCGTCGTGATGCCTGAGCCGCGCGCGTTGCCCGCCGATGACGCGTTGCTGGCCGCGGGCGTGTCGAATAACGCCGACTTGGCAGCGCTCGGCCACGACCGATCCGCTCGCGAGTCGGCCATCGAGCGCGCGAAGCTCGAGTATCTCCCCGAGATCAACCCGATGGCCGCGTTCACCGGCAACGTGAGCCAGTCGCTCGGCGCCTCGCTGACGTTGCCGACGCAGTTTCCGAAACTGCGCGCGATGGTGGCCGAGGCGCGGGCCGACCTGCGGCGCGTCGAGGCGATGGCCGCCCAGGCGAAGGCGGATCGGACGGGCAAGTTCCTGGCGACGCTGCTCGCGTTGCGAGATGCCGAGCGTCGCAGCCGCGTCTTCGAGCAAGACATCCTACCTCTGGCTCAGCGAAGCGTGGATCTCGTCCGCCAAGGCTACGCGGCCGGCACGTCGAGCTACCTCGACCTGATTGACGCGCAGCGCATGCTGCTCGACACACGCCTGATGGCGGCCGAGGCACGCACGATGCGCGAACGCATGTTGGCCGAACTGGAACAACTCGCCGGCATGGACGTGGAAACCGTCGTCTCGACTGCGACGACGCGAGGTGCACCATGAATGAACATTCTCCCGATGAAGCCATCGCTCACGCGAAGGCGCAGGTCCAGCGACGCCGTTCTGCGCTGTGGCTCACGTCAGCGCTCGCGCTGGTCGTAGCGGCCGGCGCATTCTTCGCTGGCCGGTCGACGAACCCGGCCGTCCACGCGCAAGCCGCCACCAAGGCCACCGCGAAGTCGCTCTGGACCTGTTCGATGCACCCGCAGGTGATCCAGGATTCGCCCGGCAGTTGCCCCATCTGCCACATGGAACTCGTCCCGCTCGCCAGCGATGGCGGCCACGCCGACGGCGCGATCTCCATCGACCCGGTCGTCGTCCAGAACATGGGCGTGCGCGTCACGCAGGTAGCGAAAGGTCCCGTTGTTCAGTCGGTACGTGCGGTGGGCTACCTCCAGGAGCCGGAACCGCTGCATCGCGACATCAACCTCCGCGTGAACGGCTGGATCGAGAAACTCTACGCCAATGTCGACGGCATGCCGATCGAAAAGGGGCAGCCGCTGTTCGACCTGTACAGCCCCGAGTTGATGGTGGCGGCGGACGAACTGATCGCCGCCCGCAAGCAGAGCGAACGTTCGCCGAATGATCCGACGACGCTCGCCCTACTCGACTCGTCGAAGCGAAAGCTAACGCAGTTCGGGTTGCAGCCTGAGCAACTCGACACCCTCGCGAAGCTCGACACGGCGCCGTCGACAATCCCGATCCTCGCCCCCCTCAGCGGCCACCTGACTGCGAAGATGGTCAACGAAGGGGCGGCCGTGAAGTCGGGCGACCTCGTCATGCGTCTGGCCAGCCGCCACGAGATGTGGGTCGATGCACAAGTGCCCGAAGCACAGATGGCGCTCATCAGCGACGGCCAGCCCGCACGGGCGACGGTCGTCTCGCAACCCGGCAAGGTGTTCTCGGGCAAGGTGATGTTCACGCACCCGCACCTCGATCCCCAGACGCGCACCGCACTTGTTCGCGTTCAGCTCGACAATCACGATCTCCTGCTGCGTGAAGGCATGTACGCCACCGTGGAGATCATGGCGGACGCTTATCGCGAAGCGCCGCTGGTGCCGCGTGAAGCCGTGCTCGACACGGGCAAGCGGCAGGTCGTGTTCGTCGCACTTGGCGGCGGCAAGTTCGCGCCGCGCGATGTTTCGCTCGGCCTGGCTGGAGAGAACGGGCTGGTCGAAGTAACGGCGGGCCTGAGCGAAGGTGACACCGTCGTCACCAGCGGCCAGTTCCTGCTCGATAGCGAAAGCCGGCTGAAAGACGCCGTCGCGAAGCAATTGGCCGGCGGGCTCAGCGAGCCGCCGAAGTCGGTCGGTCCGACGACGATGCCGGCCCTCGCACGGGTGAACGTGCCGCACGGTGACCAGCTGATGCGAGCGTACCTGAGCCTGGCCGACGCGTTTGGCGCTCGACAGGAGTCAGACGATTCGCTCGACGTCAAGCCGCTCCTCGATACGGCCAGCATGGCGGCGACGCACGCCTCCTCCGAAGCGAAACCGATCGTTCAACGCGTCGTCGAGGCCGCCACCGCCTTGAAAGGCAAGTCGATCGAAGACCAGCGGGCGGCGTTCGTGGGCGTGAGTGACGCGATGGTCGAGCTCGCGCGACGCGCGAAGCTGACGCACGATGCTTCCAGCACGCTCTTCATCATGCACTGCCCAATGGCCTTCCATGAGAAGGGCGCGAACTGGCTTCAATCGACCGACAACGTGGCCAACCCGTACTACGCCACGCAGATGAAGAAGTGCGGCGAAGTCGTCGAACGGATCGAACTCCCATGATCGCCCGCATCATTGAATTCTCGGCGCGGAACCGCTTCTTCGTCCTGCTATTGGCGACCATCGTCACGGCGCTGGCGCGTATTCGGCCTTTCACACGCGGTTGGACGCCCTACCCGACCTGTCCGACGTGCAAGTGATCGTGACGGCCAGCTACCCCGGCCAGAACCCGCAGGTGGTGAACGACCAAGTCACGCAGCCGCTGACGACCGCCCTGCTCGGCGTCCCCGGCGCGCGGGCGGTGCGCGGCTTCAGCATGTTTGAGGAATCGTTCGTCTACGTCATTTTCGACGACCAGACGGACCTGTATTGGGCGCGCAGCCGAGTGCTGGAATACCTGAACTTCGCGCGGGATCGCCTTCCCGCGACCGTCGCGCCCAAGCTCGGACCCGATGCGACGGGGCTCGGCTGGGTCTATCAGTACGTCATCTATCCTGGCTTCTATTGCCCAGACCATCCAGAAGGACTCTGGCGCGACGACGGATCGGGCAAGTGGTACGCCCGGAAAGAAGACGCACCGAGCGAACAGCGAAACACACTCGTTCACGTTCGTGCCTTCGAGCGAGAAGGTAGGTGCCCCCTCACCGGCAAGCCGCTCGCACGAGCCGATCAGGACCTCGCGTCGCTTCGGTCGCTTCAGGATTGGTATCTGCGCTTCCCGCTCACCAGCGTGCAGGGCGTGAGCGAAGTCGTCGCGATCGGCGGGTTCGTCAAGCAGTACCAGGTCATCCTGGACCCACAGAAGCTCCAGGCGTTCCGCATCGACAGCCGCGATGTGATGATGGCGCTCCAGAAGAGCAACAACGACGTGGGCGGCAGCGTCATCGAGCAGGCGGAAAACGAGCTGATGGTCCGCAGCCGCGGTTATCTGCGCGGTGTGGAGGACATCGAGAAGGTCGTTGTCGGCATGCCGGCGAGCGACAAGGCCGACATGGAGGGCGGTGCCGCGTCGCGCGGGACGCCGGTGCTGATTCGCGATGTGGCCACCGTGCAGGTCGGCGGCGAGATGCGGCGCGGCGTTGGCGAACTGGACGGGCGCGGCGAGGCTGTCGGCGGCGTAATCGTCGCGCGCTTCGGCGAGAACGCCTACCGCGTCATTCAAAACGCCAAGGCGAAGCTGGCCGAGCTTGAACGCGGCCTGCCGCCGGGCGTGTTCATCAAGCCGACCTACGACCGGTCCGAACTGATCCACCGCGCCGTCGGCACGCTGCGCGAAGCCGTGATCGAATGTCTTGTCGTCACCGCACTCATCTGCATTGCGTTCCTGTTCCACTTCCGCAGTGCGCTGGTGGCTATCCTCGTGCTGCCGATCGGGCTGCTGGCGTCGATCGGCATCATGAACCTGATGGGCATCAACGCCAACATCATGAGCCTGGGCGGCCTGGCGCTGGCGATCGGCGTGATGGTCGATTCGGGCGTCGTGATGGTCGAAAACGCCCACAAGCATCTGGAGGAAAACGAGCATGGGGGCACGGACGCACGGCGGCAAGAAGTGATCCTGGCTGCCGCGAAAGAGGTGGGGCCTTCGCTCTTCTTCTCGCTGCTGATCATCACCGTGTCGTTCCTGCCGATCTTCGTGCTCGGTGAGCAGTCGGGACGGCTGTTCAAACCGCTGGCGTACACGAAAACGTTCGCCATCGCGGCCGGTGCGCTACTCGGCATCACACTGGTGCCGGTGTTGATGGTGTATTTGATTCGCGGCCGCATTCCGAGCGAGAACCGCAACCCGCTGAATCGCTGGTCACAGAAGCTGTACGAGCCGTTCTTCTGGATGGCGATGCGCCATCCGTTCATCACGCTCGCGCTCACGCTGCTGCTGGGCATTAGCACGATCTACCCGATGTCGCGTATCGGCAGCGAGTTCATGCCGCCGCTCGATGAAGGCGATCTGCTCTACATGCCGACGGTCGATCCGAGCGTCAGCATCACCAAGTCGAAAGAGCTTCTTCAGCAGACGAACAAGCTGATTGCCAGCTTCCCCGAAGTGCTGAGCGTGCACGGCAAGATCGGGCGTGCGGAAAGCGCGACCGATCCGGCGCCGCTTTCAATGGTGGAGACGGTCGTGCAGTTGAAGACCGATCGCGACCAGTGGCGGCACCGACCCGTCGCGTACTTCTTCAGCGGCTGGCCAAGTTGGGCGAAGTGGCCGATGACGCATTCGTTCTGGCCGGAATCGCGCCCGATCACGATGCAGGAACTGAAGTTCGGCTGGACTGACCCCGACGGCACGCCGCACGCGGGCTTGAACCAAGCCGTCACCTTCCCCGGCATGGCCAACGTGTGGCCCTACCCGATCGAGAACCGCATCAACATGCTCAGCACCGGCATCAAGACGCCGGTGGGCATCAAGGTGATGGGGCCGGATCTTGCGAAGCTGTCGACGCTCGCCGACGACGCGGCCACCATCGTTCGCACCATTCCCGGCACGCTCAGCGCCTACCCCGAGCGCACCACGGGCGGCTACTACCTCGACTTCGACATCGACCGCGAAGCCATCGCCCGCTACGGCCTGACGATCGCCGACGTGCAGGACGTCATCTCCACCGCGATCGGCGGCATGAACGTCGGCACGATGGTCGATGGCGTCGCACGCTATCCCCTCAATGTGCGTTACGCCCGCGAACTGCGCGACGATCCGGAGTCGCTCAAGCAGGTGCTGGTGCGTGCCCCGAGCGGCGCGCAGATCCCGCTGCGTCAACTCGCGACGATCAAGGTGAACGCCGGCGCGCCGATGATCCGCAGCGAGAACGCCGAGCCGGCCGCGTTCGTGTTCGTCGACATCGCCGGCCGCGATCTGGGCGGCTACGTGAATGACGCCAAGCAGGCGATCGCGAAACAGCTCAAGCTGCCACCGGGCTATCACGTGGAGTGGTCGGGGCAGTTCGAGTACCTACAGGAAGCGAACGCGCGGCTCAGCATCGTCATTCCAATCACGCTCGTGCTGATCGTCCTGCTGCTGCAAGTGAGCAACCGAAGCTGGTTCCGCGTGAGCGTGGTCATGCTGGCCGTGCCGTTCAGCCTGATCGGCGCGTTCTGGCTGATGTGGCTGCTGGACTACAATATGAGCCTGGCGGCCTGGGTGGGCATCATTGCCCTGCTCGGCATTGATGCCGAGACGGGCCAGGTGATGCTGCTATACCTTGACACGTCGCACGAGAAGTTCGTGCGAGCGGGTCGGATGCGGGACAAGTTCGATCTGCTGGCGGCAATCCACGAAGGCGCGGTGAAACGCATTCGTCCGAAGACGATGACCGTTGCCACCGAAATCATCGGCCTGCTGCCGCTGCTCTGGGCGACGGGCACCGGCGCGGACGTGACACGACGGCTTGTGGCGCCGCTGGTGGGCGGGATCACGATCAGCTTCGTGATGGAGTTGCTGGTGTACCCGGTGGTGTTCTATCTGGCGCACGTACGGAAGCTGAAGACCGCTTCGAATTCGCGCACGACGGCGCTGGAGCCGCAACCGTCCGTCGCGTGACAGCGGACGTCGAGTGTCACTCCCGATTTCTTCTTCACCCTAAACCCTCTCCCGGAGGGAGAGGGAACCAGAAGTCGCTATCCCCCGAGATGAAGATGTTCCAGAAGCACAAACAACGAAGCGGACGCGAGGCTACCCAGCCCGCGTCCGCATCATCTTTGATTCAGTGGTGACGATCAGCCAAACCGACGACGCATCAGAATGCGCCATCGTCGTTGCTGACCGGCTGAGTCAGGGTGCCGCCCTGACCGGGCAGCGGCGATTGCCAGACTTGCTGGACCTTCGTCTCGGCCGCGTGCCAGTCGAGGACAGCTTCTTCGCTGATTTCGAACTCAACGGCATCCAGTTCGGCAAAGCTTCCCAACGTGGTCATGATCGTTCTCCGTACAGACTGCGTCCCACTGATACGAATCAGTCTAGCCAGTCAAAACGACCACGTCCAGAGGATTCTGTCAAAAATGAGGCAACACGACAACAGCAGTGGCACACATGCTAATCCTTCTGTTTCGTGCGCATAAGCTCTTTCTCGATCTCACTTTCGATCGCGCCGAGCTTGCCCAGCTCGGCAGTCTCCTGAGCGAGAACGTCGGCCTCAATCATTCGGTCAATCTCGGCATCGGACACGCCCGCCGCAGCCGGCTCGGTGCCAGCGGCTTGGGCGCCGGTCTGCTCCATCGTGTCGAGGAACAGGCCCATCCGTTCTTCCATCGCGCCGGACTGCTTCATCGCCTGTTCCCACTGGACCTGCGTCTTGGTCAGGTCCAGTTCGCCGAACACGCTGGCGATTTCCTTCGACATCAGGTTCATCGCACCGGCGAACTGGGCGGTGGCGTTTGCCTGCTTGCTCATAATGAGCGCGGAATTGATCGCGACGAGTTGGCGTTCAAGCATCCGCTTGATGCTGGCCGTCTTTTTGAGGCTGGATCGGATGAAGGCGTACTGCTGCTCGTCGCCGATCTTCTTGGCCTGCTGGGCCTGCTTGATGAACATCTCGCTGAACTTCTGCTGTTCGCCGATGCTCTTCTCGATCGAGCGAATGCCCCGGCGGATGGCCATCTCGCGCTCGACTCGGCGTTCGTCTTTACTCTTGAATAAGCCCATGTTCTTTCCCTTCGGAAGCGAAACGCCGCACATGTGCGGTGGCTCTCGTCGGCAGGTGTATGTTGTCTGGTTCTTCCCTGCCTACCGCCTACTGCCCACTGCCCTCTCACTGCGCCGTCTTATCCGCGCTCTTGTTCATCGCGTCGTCGGCCTGCTTGAGTGCGTCATCCTGTTTCATCTCGCCCTTGTCCATCTGATCCCACAGATTCAGAAGTTCGTTGCCGGCGTCGCCGACCTTGGTGGCGTTGAGGACGTCGCTGTCGGACTGGGCGCCGAGTTCGAGCAGTTCGTCGAGCTTTTCGAGGTACGCCTCGGTGTTGACGGCGTCGTCTTCGATCCAGCCGCCGATCTTGGCGAAGTCGGCCTCGCCGATATTGAGCCGCCCTGCCAGGCGGCTGCCGGACTGGTTTTCCTTGACAAGGCGGACGCGCGAGACGGTCAGCAATTCCTTCGAGCGAATGTTCAGCTCGCGGGCGGCCATCATCTGCTCTTTGGACTTCAGCTCGAATTCCTGCGCACGCGCCTTGCGCAACTCGGGCGAGGTCGTTTTCGCGCCTTGTTCGAATATCTTCTTCTTCGACGCGGCCGCGAGTTCGATCTTCTGAAGCAGCTTGTCGCGCTGCTTGCCGATGATAATTTCCTCGCGGCGCAGTTCCGTGGCGCTCAGCTGGCTGAGCGTTTTCTTTCGGCCGAAGAGTTTGTCGATGAGGGCCATGGGGAATTGCGGATTTCGAAATGCGAATTAAAGGAGATCAACCCGACTGTGCCGCTTGACGTTTGTTGGGTTCAGCTGGTGTCTTCTGCGGTTCGGTCGGTGTTTTGCTCGGTTCGCCTGCGGTCGTCTGCGCCTTGGCCGAGTCTTTCTTGTCCTCGGCAACCTTCGGCGCAGTCTCCTTCATCAGCTCGTCGAAGAGTGCCTGCTCTTCATCGCTCATCGTGCCGACGCCGGCGGTGCTGAGTTCATCCGCCAGTTCACTGTCGGCCTGAAGGCTGGCGAGCATTTCCTCGGCCTTGGCGGCGTCTTCGGACATGTCTTCCGAGTCGGGCAGCTTGATGCTCTGGCCCTGCTGGATCATCTCGATGCTGTGCAGGTGGGCCGCCACCACGTTGGCCTGCTGGTTGAGCATCTGCATGAGCTGGTGCTTGCGGTCGATGTCCTTGCGCAGTTGCAGCATCTGCGTGGTGATCCGCTTGCGAATCAGCGGCGACTCGTTCGTCTTGAAGTCTTCCTTGAGTTTCGCCTCGTGCGTTTCGAGGGCCGAGACTTCGGTCTGCACCTTCTCCTGCTGCTGAGCGATGGCGGTGCGTCGCTCGGCCAGGAAGGCGAGTTTCTTTTCGTTACTGTTGCCCCCGCCGAAGAGGCTGCGGAGCTTGTCCATCAAAGGCATGTCGGAACCTCCCGAGGCAACGACGCTCGACTCCTGATACAGGACCAGCCGACCGTCGAACCGTTTGGCGGCCAAGCCTTTCCGCTCGCCCGCGACGGCCGTGAATTCCGCCTCTACTGTAGCGAGAGGCAAGCCCAAACGTGTGGCCAATTTCTCGGCCGACAATCCGCCGGTCTGGATGTCCACCAGCGAGTTGTTCAATTCGTCCCGAACCCGCTTGGCTTTTGACTCGGCGTCTTCGGGGTCCAGCAGATCAAGCGTCGACCGCAGGTCGGCCGGGCCATGCGTGTTCCACCCGCCCATGTCGTTGCATTCAACCAAAAGCAATGTCCGCTCATTCGACTTCGCCGACGCTAGCGCCACCGCGTCCGGCGCGAAGCCGCCCGAACTGAACAGCACAACCGTCAGCGGCGCCCCAGGCAGCGCAGGCGGAAACTGCGTCAGCACCTGCTGAAGCTGCTGGGCCGACATCGGCACGGGCGGTTGGCCCTTAATGAGCGCTTCGGTAGGCGGGGCGGAGATGAACCGGATCTGCCCGATCGTCTTGGTGAAAACGACCATCGACTTGCCCGCGATCGTGACATCCACCGACGCCCCCACCGGCAGCTTTGATTGCAGCGAGCGGTCGAAGACGCCCAGTTCGATCATCTTCCGTTTCGCCTCGACCTCGCGGTCGGCCGACGACACCTGCCGCAACGACCCCGCCAGCGACCGCCGCCCCTCGGCCGTGTCGATGACGAAGCCCTTATCGTCGAGCAACTGCGTGAAACGATCGACGATCTGCTTCTCGCGCTGCTGGTGCCAGGTTGGGTCTGCGGGAAGAGGCATGAGGAATTGCGAATTGCCGATTTCGAATTTCGAATTGAATGCGGAGTTTAGTCGCGAGCTTGCTCGCGTTGATTTGTCGAGCGGCGTCGCGATCGAACAATCGCCGCCACGGCAATCACCACCGCGAAGCCCCAGCCGGCGATCGAGACATTCCAGAAAAACGTCTGCATCGGCGAGCGATTGTATGCGATTTGAACGCCGACGTCAGGAACTGTCTGAACCGATCCCATCATTCGACACGGACTGCTCCATCCGCCCCCTGCTCGATTGGCGTCCAACGCAGTTCGGCCAGCCGCTGCGCCAATTCACAGCGCCAAGTGTAGTCGGTGTCGGCGACGTACCGTTCTACGACCGAGGCAAAGCCGACCGGCCCCGCCACGGTAGACATCCGCGCGCCGGCGTCGATCTCACGCAGGTCGTAAAGCCGGGCCAACTGGTTGAAACTGTGAACAAATTGCTGAATGGCCCCGGCATGTGAATGCACGCGTCGCCACGCCCGAAACGAAAGAAGGAGGACCGAGACGCCCCAAGCCAGGCCGAGACCGACGAGGGGACCGAAAAGCAGTTGGACTCGGTGTGGTGCATCGGGCTGAGCGTCGCGGAGCACCCCATATGCGAGGACCGTAATCACGCCGCACGCCGAGAGCATGGCCACCCCGGCAAGGAGGTGGAGCGGCCATCGCGCCTTGTAGGGAATTCTAGGCGATGCCTCCACCATTGCCCGCAGCGGCGCGACATCCTCCGCAGCCACCTGCACCGCCAGCGCGTCGACGAATCCGTTCAGCAAGTTCCATTCGAGCGCGATGTACCGTTCAAACCGTTTCGACAGCGCGAGCACCGGCCCGACGCCGAACGTCAGGATGGACCAGACGATGGCATGCGGTACGGACATCGTGAAATACCAGTCCCGCTCCCGGCGCAGGCCCATCATCACGCCGAGCGCCAAGGCGCGGTCGCGATCGGTGCCGGGCATGGAAGAGGGGACGGACATGGCACGGTGAAGATAGTGAAGTCTGCGTGAATGCCCAAGGTGAGCATCTCAGGCTGCCCGTATTCACTGGTCATTGGGGCTTGGGCATTTCCTCATCCCACCGTCACATCGTCCTCGATCTCCGCCAGCGTCTCGTCCGTGCACTGCGGATCGACAGCCCGGCAGAGTTCCGTCAACTTCTCGCTCGTGGTGCGCAGCCACTCTCGCCACGCGTTGGCATCCGCATCCACCGGCGTGAGTTGTTCGAATTCGTCGCAGAGCAGGATCATCCGCAGGACGTGTTTGAACAGGATGCCTTCCTGCTTGGTGATGTCGCGTGAGCGGACGAAAGCGTCGAACGTGCCGCCGTGCGCGAGCAGATCGCCGATCGCCCACACTGGGTTGACGAACAGGCCGCCGGCGTGATCGATGTCGGCCTCGAAGAGCATTTTTGCCTTCTGCGCCAGTGGGATGGGATATCGCCGCATCTCGGGCGGCAATTCGCTCTGATCGGCAGGCGGGTAGAGGTCATCGTGTGATGCGATGCCTCGACTGAGGATGGCCGGGTCGATGCGTTCGAGCGTCAGTTTGTCCGGCGGCAGGTCGTCGGGCCACGGCACACGGAACACCTTGGCAACACTGCCGGGCATTTCGAGCAGGCTTTCCATGATCTGAATCCGTTCGTGCTCGTCGGCGAAGCCGAGATGATCGAGCAGGAACAGCCCGTACAGCGGATGGACGGCGCGGAAGACCATCAGGTCTTTCAACTTCGAGGTTGGCGTGGCGCGAACAGGTTCATACGACTCGACCGGCGGCGTTGGAGCGTTCTTCGCTTCTTTCACACGCGGCGTCGATGTCGGCGTAGACGACGCGACGCTCGCGTCGCCGATCTTCAGCTTGCTGAGCAGATCGCCGACCGACGCAGCCGGTGTCGGTGCTTCGCTCGACTCCTCTTCGTCGTCTGAAGGTTTCTCACTTACGACTGGCGCGGCCGCCGGCTTCGTCGCATCGAGCCAACTTGCCGGCGGGGGCGGATCGAGCACGACGACGCCTAGCCGGTGGAGCGTCACCAGCATCTTGTTCAGCCGCTTCAACTCGCCGTCGACATTCGCCTGATCCATTAAGCGCCGACGCACAACGGTCCGGATCGGCTCGACATTTTCATCGGCTTCGAGCAGGTAGCCCAGCCAACGCCAACTCAGTCGTCCCTTGCTCGACAGCCGCGCCGGCGGCGCAGTTTGCAGCCGCGTGAACTGCTCGTTCGTCCAGTACGTGAAGCCCTGTCGACGCGTCGGCTTCTTCTTGAGCAACTGCTTCTTCGCCTGCATCAAGCCCGGGTCTTTCGTATTCTCCGGGATGCTGTCGTACTTCACCTTCCACTTGGCGAGCTTGACGTCGTCCTCGTGCGCGAGGGCGTAGACGTGCCCCTCGGTGTCGAACTGCGGCCGACCCGCCCGGCCGAACATCTGCTGGGCGCTGCCGGTGTCGATCAGCTTTTTCTTGTCGCGCGGACCCTTTACGAGCGTGGTCAGCACGACCGATCGCGCCGGCAAATTGATACCGGCAGCAAGTGTTTCCGTGCAAAC
This sequence comes from Tepidisphaeraceae bacterium, assembly GCA_047600945.1. Taxonomy (GTDB): domain Bacteria; phylum Planctomycetota; class Phycisphaerae; order Tepidisphaerales; family Tepidisphaeraceae; genus JASGKC01. The sequence goes on from JASGKC010000001.1 coordinate 3,489,124, forward strand.
ACACACCGGCAGCAGCTTCTCCTGGAACAGCGTTTCGACGACGCGCCTGTAGCGCGGCAGCAAACCGGCATGATGGATGCCAACGCCGCGCGTAAGGCAGGCGCGCAGCTTGTTGCCGGAGCCGATCGCGAAATCGAAATCGTCCAGTCGCTTGAGCAGCCGATCGCGCTGTCCTGCTGCGAAAAGGTCTTTCCCCTTCAGCACATCGGCCACTTCCCAGCAGATGCTGCGATCGAAACAGAACACCAGCGCCGGCGTGCGGCGTTGTTCATCGGCGCCCTGTGCCATCCGTTCCATGAAGTCGGGCAGCAGTTCGTCGCCGATCCAGTGGAAGTGCAGCGGCACCTTGCGTTCGGTGCCTTCGACGAGTGTCACGAGCCGATCGAGGCTTCGCGCCATCCAGCCCGTGAACTCGCTGGCTGCGCCGACGGTGGCGCTCAGCAGCATCACCCGCACGTGCTTGGGCAGCAGTGACAGCGCCAGTTCCCACACGATGCCGCGCTGCGAGTCGTTGAAGTTGTGGAATTCGTCCATCACCACCGCGCCGACGTCGCCGAAGTCGAACGCCTCGGGATGCAGCAGGCGGTTGAGCAACACTTCCGCGACGACGACCTTGATCGGTGCATCCGGATTCACGGATCGATTGCCCGTGATCAGGCCCACATTGTTGGGGGCGTAGCCCCAGCGGGTGATGGTCGCCTGCAATTCAGTCAACTTCTGATCGGTGAGCGCAATCAGCGGCGTGGAGTAGTAGACCTTCTTGCCCGTGCGCAGCCCTTCATACACGGCCAGTTCCGCGACGAGCGTTTTGCCCGTTCCCGTCGGGGCCGACAGCAGCACACCCTGCTCGCTGGCGGCCCAGGCGTACAGCGCCTCCTCCTGCACCGGGTACGGGGCGAATTGCAGGCGGTCGATGTATTCGAGGACGATTTCGTCGCGGGAGATCACTCGGCCGATCGTAAACGATCGAGCGACCGAGGAAAGCGATCTGCGTCATGCGACGCATGCGACGCGTCGGACATTCGTGCGCGTCGCGACGAGCGAGGCGCCACAGCGCCCGCAAAAGGCGGCGGAGGCTGCGTTGGTCTTGCGACAGAGTTGGTTCGGACAGACATGGCCGACATGCACGACGTCGACGCTCGGCATCGCCCAGGCACGTTGGCCGGACTGCACTGGCCACGGCGGCGACTGGTCCATCCACGGTTCGCGTCGACGTGCCGGCTTCAACACTGCACCCGCCACGCGGAACGGCAGCTTCAGCAGCATGAGCACCAGCCGCAGGCACACGACCGCCGCCCATGTCACGACCGCGATCGAACCGATCACCAGGACCAGCGCGATCACCGTCAGCGAAACAAATGCTTCAGCGGCGGCCAGCATGACATCATGATAGGCATGCGGACAGGCCCAGCGAAAGACAATTCGCGGTCACGGCTTCGTGCCGGCCATCACGGAATTGACGTCTGACGAGTTCAGCCGGCGCGCACGCACGGCGTTGTTCACCAAGGCGTTGTAGCTCTTGCGGGGAACCCAATCGACGTGGCCGTCGCCGAAAACGACGTTGCCGCCCTCGCCGTGATGGTTCGAGAGGACCTCGAACACGATCGCATCGTTCGACGTCACCAGGCGCTCCGAAACGCCTTTACCAACGTAAACGTACGACGTGCCGGACGTCGGTGCGTCCGGGCAATTCGTGATGCCGGACGGCAGGTCGGCCTCGGTGAGCAGCGTGGCCAAGTCGGGCGGGAACTGGCCGTTGTTCTGGACGGCGTAAATGCGAAGCCCGGTGCCGATCTGCGCCAGCTGAGACCTGCATTTGGCGCGATTGGCCATCTCCCGAGCGCGGTTGAGCGACGGCAGCAGAATCGAAATCTGTAGCGCGAAGAACAGCACCCCACAGATGCCAAGCACAAGTCCTGCAATCGCGAGTCCCTGTCCGCCGGCGCCTGGCTGCCTAGTCCGACGCAAGCCAATCGCGCCGAGGATGATCGCCACAAGGGGCAGCAGCGGCACGCAGATGCCGAGAATGCCGGTCACCAGCGCCGCGATCGAAACACCGTCGGCACCCGTCCGCTGAGTCTGCCACTGCGGCTGATACGGCATCCCCGGCGATGGAGGCGTGGGCGGTGTATAGGACATGAATCCTCCCTGCGATCGACGAATCATCGTCCGCCCGCGCGCAGACGAAGTCAAAAACGCTGCGCAACCGACAACATTTCCCGGTCGAAACGTTAAGACTTCGTCAGGAAATGGGCACGACCCTGCCTCCTGAGTATCATCCCGCCCGCGATGACCACGGTGCGGCTCGACAAAGTCTCAAAGGCGTTCGGCAAATTCGTTGCACTCCATCCGCTCGATCTCACTATCCATGAAGGCGAACTCTTCTTCTTGCTCGGTCCATCCGGTTGCGGCAAGAGCACGCTACTCCGACTGATTGCCGGCCTGCATGAGCCGACCTCGGGCAAGATTTTCTTCGATGACAAGGACGTCACCGACGTCGGCACTGAAAAACGCAACGCCGCGATGTGCTTCCAGAGCTACGCCCTCTGGCCGCACATGAGCGTGCGCGACAACATCCGCTTCGGCCTGGACGTGCGCAAAGTGCCGGACAAAGAAGCCCGCCACCGCGTCGACGAAGTGATCGGCCTCGTCCAGCTTGACAAGCAGGCGGACAAGAAGCCGAACGAACTTTCCGGCGGCCAGCAGCAGCGCGTTGCGCTCGCCCGTGCCCTCGTCGTTCGGCCCGACTGTCTGCTGCTCGACGAGCCGCTGAGCAATCTCGATGCAAAGCTGCGTCTCGAGATGCGCAGCGAAATCCGCCGAATCTGTCGGGCGAGCGGCCTGACCGCGATTTACGTCACGCACGATCAAAAAGAAGCCCTCAGCATCGCCGACCGGATGGCGGTCCTGAATCATGGGAAGATCGAGCAGGTCGGCAAGCCGCAGGACCTGTACCTGAGGCCGTGCAACAAGTTCGTCGCCAACTTCATGGGCGAAACGAACTTCATCGAAGGGACCATCGCGCGAATCGACGCGAATCACGCCATCGTCGCAACCGCGATGGGCGACATCCGATCGAACACGACGCAGACCCATGACGGCCGATCGCTCGCGCAAGGACAGAAGGTCGTCATCAGCCTGCGTCCCGAGACGATTCACCTCGGCAACGAAGGCACGGGGCACAACGTTTTCGACGCAGACGTGTCCGACACGCTCTACCTCGGCGAGGTCGCCCAGCACATCGTCCACATCGGCGCGAACGGCAACGCCGTCGGGCCGGCCCTGCGGGCGTTTGAATTGAATCCGCACATCGTCGCCCGCGACGGCGAGGTCGAACACTCCAAAGCGTGGTTCGACCCGGCGGATGTGCTGGTGCTGCCGGGATGAAGCCATTTTCAATTTGCGATTTGCGATTGCGTGATTGAGGTCCGATAGAGGTCTTAATTGGAAATCGCAAATCGGAAATCACACCATGTTCCGAAACGCACTCATCCTCGCCCTGCTCGCCCTGATCGTGGCCCTGCCGTTCGTCTTTCGGCAGAAGGCCATCGACGGCGACTGGAAGCCGGGCGATCCGACGATCGTCATCATCAGCCCGCACAACGAGGCGATTCGCTACGAGTTCGAACGCGCCTTCAACCGCTGGCGACGGCACAAGTCGCTGCCGCCGGTGAAGATCGACTGGCGCAACATCGGCGGCGCGACCGAGATCGGCCGGTACCTCGACAGTGAATACGCCAGCCGATCCCGGCCTTGGCTTCAGGCGAACTTCCCCGACTTGCCGTCCACCGCGGGCGAACTGCTCGTGCGCGACACAAAGCCGACCGACGCGAAGATCGCGGCCGCGTGGGAGGCGTTCCGGGCGACCGACGACGCATCAAAGTTCAGCATCGGCGTCGACATCTGGTTCGGCGGCGGCTGGTTCGACCTTGATGGCGCTCGCCGCAAGGGCGAGCTCGTCGCGCCGTGGCCCAGGGGACAGGAATCGCCCGCGATACAGGACGCCATCGCCAACATCCCCACTAACCTCGGCGGCGAGCCGTGGCGCAGCGACTACGTCTTCGGCACCGTCATCAGCACGTTTGGCCTCGTTTACAACATCGATCGCCTGCATCAGCTCGGTGTGCCCGAATCCGATTGGCCCAAACGCTGGGACGACCTCGCGAACCCCGTCTACATCGGTCAGGTTGGCGTAACCGATCCGACGAAGTCCGGCTCAATCGCGAAAGCGTTCGAGATGATCATCCACCAGAAGATGCACGACCGCGTAGTGGCGGACCTGAAGCTGACCGAACAGCAAATCGCCGAGAACGAGAAACGCATCGCCAAGTTCATCGCGGATGTCGCCATGGAGCGCAGCAAGCCGGCCCCGCGCGGCGAAGTGCCCGAGGACCTCAAGCCGTACCAAGCCTCGCTGGAAGCCGGGTGGATCGACGGCATCCGGCTCGTGCAACGCATCGGTGCGAACGCGCGCTACTTCACCGACAGCGCGACCAAAGTGAGCATCGACGTCAGCATGGGCGACGCGACGGTCGGCATGTCGATCGATTTCTACGGCCGCTACCAGGCGCAGACGATGACCGCGCCGGACGGTACCGAGCGCATGCGCTACCGCAACCCGATCGGCGGCACGAGCGCGAGCTGCGACCCGATCGCATTGCTGCGCGGCGCGGGCGGCAGCGCGGACGGCGCGACCGACGCCGAACGCAAGGCCAACCAGAAAATCACGCGCGACGCTGCGATGAGCTTCATCGAGTTCGTCCTCAGCCCGGAGGGCCAGCAGTTATGGACCTATCGCCCCGGTTCACCCGAAGGTCCGGAGAAATACGCCCTCCGCCGTGTGCCGATCCGGCGCGACTTCTTCGCGTCGACCCAGCCGGCCGAGCAGGCGAAGCACATGAAGCACGTGGGTTACTCGGTCGATCGGCTCGACGATCCGACCATCGACCCGTTCCAGATGTCCAAGGGCTTCACCTACTACGCCCGCTGGACCGGCGAGCATTTCGGCGTGCAGCGCGACATCATCCGCGCCATGTGCATGGACAGCGGCGATGAATTACGAGCCGCATGGCGCGCGATCAACCAGCCCGGCCGCAGGTACGACCTCGCCACCGACCCGGCCCTGCAAGTGATGTCGACCTTGCCAACGGTTCAACTCACGGACAAGACGAAGAAGGTCGTCGAGCAACCCCTGACCTGGCGGACCGCACCCGACATTCGTCGCAACTTCGACAACATGGAATACATGCGCCTCTGGACGGCCGCATTCCGGGATCAATACAACCGCGCCGCCGATCTGGCGAACCAGGCACCGCCACTCACCACCGGCCATTAATCACTTTCGACTGCTCACATGCGTTCAACCACCGCCTGGATCGTCTTCGCCATCTGCACCGTAGTGTTCGCGGTGGGCTTCCTGCTGCCATTAATCATGGTCGTGGGCGGCGGCTTCAAGGGCCCGGACGGCTACACACTCAAGTATCTCGGCGACGTCTTCCGCAACCCCATCTACCTGGAAGGCCTGCTGAACAGCCTGCGGATCGCCCTGGGTACGACGACGCTGGTGATCCTCATCGCGGTCCCCCTGGCCTGGCTCGGCAACAAGTACAACTTTGCTGGCAAGGGGCTGTTCCAAGGCCTCCTGCTGGTTCCGATGATCCTGCCGCCGTTCGTTGGGGCGATCGGCTTTCAGCAGATGTTCGGCATCTACGGCGCTGTGAACTCGCTGCTGCATCTCGGCCCGGTTGACTGGATCGGCAATGCGCGATTCTGGGGCGTTGTCGGACTCCAGGCGCTGAGCCTCTATCCGATCATGTACCTGAACGTCGCAGCCGCCCTCGCGAACATCGATCCGGCGATGGAGCAAGCTGCCGAAAATCTCGGCTGCACGGGCTTCAAGAAGTTCCGCAAGATCACCCTGCCGCTCATCATGCCGGGCCTGTTCGCGGGCGGCACGATCGTGTTCATCTGGAGCTTCACCGAACTCGGCACGCCGCTAATCATGAACTACATGCGTTGCACACCCGTGCAGGTGTTCGACGCTCTGAAGGACATCGGCACCAGCCCGTTCCCGTACGCGCTGGTCTTCGTGATGCTGGTGACCAGCGTGCTGCTGTACGTGCTCGGCAAGCAAGTGTTCGGCCGACAGGCGTACGCGATGCAGTCGAAGGCAGCCACCGCGAGCAACACTGAAACCGCTCGCGGCCTAGCGGCAGTGCTCGTCCCGCTCGCGTTCGCACTCGTCTGCTTCCTCGCGCTGCTCCCTCACCTCGGCGTCGTGCTGACGAGTTTCTCCACACCCGGTTCGTGGTATCAGACCGCGCTGCCGCAGGTCTTCACCGGCAACAACTACGTCGAAGCGCTCGGCCACAGCATGACCGTCGGCTCGATCAAGAACAGCCTGCTCTACGCATCGCTGGCGGTCATGTGCAACCTGGTGCTGGGGATCGCGATCGCGTTCGTGGTCGTGCGGTCGACGATTCCGCTACGAGGATTGCTCGACACGATGTCGATGCTCCCCTTGGCTGTCCCTGGCATCGTCATGGCGTTCGGCTATCTGGCCATCAGCACGGCACTCACGAACAACGAGTTCATCAAGTCGATCGACCCGCTGAAGGCCGCCCTTGATGTCCGCACCAACCCGACGCTCTTCCTCGTCATCGCCTACGCGATCCGGCGCATACCCTACATCGTCCGCAGCGCCGTCGCCGGGTTGCAGCAGACGAGCGTGACGCTGGAAGAAGCGTCCCACAACCTCGGTGCCACGGGCTTCTACACGCTGCGCCGGATCACCGTGCCGCTGATCGTCGCCAACCTGATCGCCGGTGCGATGCTGGCCTTTGCGTTCAGCATGCTGGAGGTGTCCGACTCGCTGATGCTCGCGCAGCGGTCCGACTACTTCCCGATTACGAAAACGATCTACGAACTGTTCCAGCTCATCGGCACCGGCAAGTACATCGCCAGCGCGCTGGGCGTGTGGGCAATGATGTTCCTGGCCGTCACGATCCTAGGAGCCAGCCTGATCCTTGGAAAGAAGATGGGGGCGATCTTCCGGGCGTGAAGTGGCAAAGCCACCAAGACACAAAGACACCAAGGAATTCAGAAGAAATGGGGAGCCACGAATCGGCACCAATGAAGTCCTGATTCGTGTCTATTCATGTGACCCGTGGCTAACGCGTCTTGGCGTCGTGGTGCCTTTGTGGCTCTGCTCTGATGCTCATTTCCTGATCCCTTGCATCCATCCGCCGCTCGATTACCTTTTCACGTCCTATGGCCTTCAAGTGCTCTTTAGTCACGCCCGATGCGAACCTGTTCGACGACTCCGCCACCGGTGTGATTCTGCCCGGCGCGGATGGCCAGGTCGGCATCCTGACCGGCCACTCGCCGCTGCTGATGAAGGTCGGCGCGGGCCTGCTGACGATCCACCAGTCGGGCAAGCCCGACACGGTCTACTTCGTTGACGGCGGCGTCGCCCAGATGAAGGATGACGTGCTGACGATCCTCACCGATCGCGCGGTCGAGCCGTCAAAGATCGACGTCGAGTCGGCCCGCAAGGACCTGTCGGAACTGGAACAGTTCGAGGTGATGAACGATGCCCAGGCCGCCACGCGCGACCGCAAGCTGCGTCGCGCCCAGGCGATGCTCCGGGCCGCCGGCGCGGTCTGATTATGCTGGGGGCTTTGGCCCACTGTATGCCGAATGGAATGGGCGGAGCACGCCTCACACGATTGATGATCTGTACAAATGAAGAGGAGAGCGCGTCGATAGCGCTCTCCTCTTTGTTTTGTCTCTATCCGCTGCACCGCGTCAGCGCAACGTGTCAAACAAGAAGCCGAATACGTCGGCCTGCTCGTCCAGCACCTTGCTGAGCGGCTTGCCGGCGCCGTGGCCGGCGCGGGTTTCGTAGCGGAGCAGCACTCGGTTGTCGGACGAGGCTGTTGTGAGCATGGCCGCGACGAACTTTAGCGAGTGGGCGGGCACGACGCGGTCGTCGCCGTCGCCGGTGGTCACCAGCAGCGGCGGGTAGCTCGCGCCTTCCTTGATGTTGTGCAGCGGGCTGTACGTCATCAGGTTGCGGAAGTCCTTCTCGCTGAGTTCCGCGTTGCCGAACTCGGTCGTCCAGAATCGGCCCGTGCCGAAGCGGTGGAAACGCAGCATGTCGAGCACGCCCACTTGGCAGACGACGGCGCCGAAGTCGCTCGGCCGCTGGAGCATGCAGGCCGCCACCAGCAGGCCGCCGTTGCTTCCGCCTTCGATGGCGAGCTTCTTGGGCGACGTGTAGCCGAGCTTGACGAGTTCCTCGCCGGCGGCGCAGAAGTCGTCGAAGACGTTCTGCTTGCGGTCGAGCATGCCGGCCTCGTGCCACGCGCTGCCGTACTCGTCGCCGCCTCGGATGCAGGCGACCGCGTAGATGCCGCCGCGTTCGAGCCAGGCGATGTTGATCGCGCTGAAGAAGGGCGCCATGCCGACGTTGAAACCGCCGTAGCCGTAGAGCAGCGTCGGATTCGACCCGTCGAGCGGCAAGCCCTTCTTGTGCGTGACGAACATCGGCACGCGCGTGCCGTCCTTGCTGGTGACAAAGACCTGCTTCGTTTCGAAGTCGGCCGGGTTGAAGTTCACCTTCGACTCGAACCACGGCTTGGTTTCGCCGGTCTCCATGTCGTAGGTGTAGATGGTGGTGGGATACGTGTAGCTCGTGAAGCCGAGGAACATGACCTTGTCTTCGCGCCGGCCGCTCACCCAGGCGGTGCCGACGGTGGGCAGCGGCACTTCGCGGAGCTTGTTGCCCTGCTTGTCGAAGATCACGATCAGGCTGGCCGCATCGTGCTTATAGGTGACAACGAACTGCTCGTGGATAAGTTCGACCGATTCGATCGTGTCTTCGCTCTCCGGAATGATCGTCTTCCACGTGTCGATCGACTTTGCCTTGAGGTTGATGGCGACGAGCTTGCGCTTCGGCGCCTCGCGATCGACGACGGCGTAGAGCGTGTCGCCGTCGTTTTCGATTGGGCGGATCTCGCAGACGCCGGGCTCGACGACGCGCTTTAGCCCGTCGTACGTGCGCGGCAGATTGGGGGACGACACGAGCAGGCCGTTGCGCGGGTCGGTGCCGAGCGATTCGTAGATCAGCACCCATTTCCCATCGCGCGACACGCTGGGATAGAGCGATATCTCGGGGTTGGTCGGATGCGCGAACAGCTTGAAGTCTTCGCTTTGCTGCGTGCCGAGCGGATGAATGTACAGCGTGCTGTTCAGCCGCTGCGTCGGGTCGGGGTACTTGTTGTAAAGCACCGCCTTGTCGCCGGGCAGCCAGGCGATGCTGCTGAAACGCATCTGCGTGAGCGTGTCGGGCAGGTCGTCGCCCGTGTCGACGCTGCGGAACTTGATGGTCTGTTCGTCGGAACCGCCGTCGCTGATGCCGTAGGCGCAGCGCGTGCCGTCGTCGGTGTAGCTGGTGCTTGAGAGGGCGACGGTGCCGTCGGCGCTGAAGGTGTTCGGATCGAAGAGCACGCGCGGCTCGCCCGTGAGGCCGTCTTGCACGACCACGGGCGACTGCGCCTGTAGGCCGCTGTTGCGGGAGTAGATCAGCCGGCCCTTGCCGTAACGCGTGGGCGTGGCGACGCGCGGGTAGTTCACGATCTCATCTAGACGCTTGCGCAACTCGTCACGCAGCGGCGTCGCGAGCTGGTTGCGGGTAATCGCATCTTGCTGCTCGATGAACGCCCGCGTGGCCGGCGAGTCGGGGGTTTCCAGCCAGCGGAACGGGTCAGCAATCTTCGTGCCGTGGTAGTCGTCGACGATGTCGTCACGGTGCAACGCGGGGGCGGTGGTGGGAAGCATGAGGAGCAGGGTCAGGAGGAACTTCATAAGCGGGTTTGCGCGTGGGACTTCAGCCCACCGCGTCGGATCGTCGGTCGTGGTAGTGGCCTACACGCGGCGCCAAAGACGCGTCACTTGCCCGCCTCGACGCGCCATTGCGTGTAGAGCTGCATGGCCATGTCGGTGGCGAGTTCGAGTTGGGCTTCGTCGGCGGTGCGGACCGAGTCCTTGAGCAGGCGCTGCTGGTCGTCGAGTTGAAGCTTGGTGAGCTTGGTCTTCTCGATCTGCGCGGATCGCGTCCTGGACGGCCGTGTCTTCGAATGGCTTCACCACCGCGTCCTGCTTTTCTACGGGCTGAGCGATGTAGTAGGAGTTGCCTTCGCGGATGACGTCGGTCGGCTTGCCGATGTCGGTGGCCCATACGGCGTCTTCGACTGGTTTGATCTTGAAGCTTCCCCGGCCGAACGCGGGGAGATCGCCCTTGGCGTCGCGCATGGCCTTGTCAGAGTTGAAGTCGCCGGCGAGCGTGCCGAAGTCCTCGCCCTTCAGCGCGGGCGCGAATCTCCTCGGCCTTGGCCTTGGCGGCTTCGTCGGAGCCGATCGTCGGGATGTCGATGCGGATGAGCTTGAACTTCGCACTGGCCGACGTGGAGAACATGTCCTCCTTGTGACGGATGTAGAACGAGCGCATCTCGTCGACACTGGCGGCCGCGCGCGGGCGGAGACGGCGTTGATAGTAGATGCGGACGAGGTTGCGGCGCGATTCGTACTCCAGCAGTTCGTCGAACGTGCGGCCGTCGTCGTCGTTGTCGGCCTGCTGCCGGGCTACAGCCAGCGAGCCACCCGCCTTGCTCTTGAGGTTCTCGTAGAACTGGCCGGTCAGCATTTTGGCGAGGTTCTTTTCATCAGGCGTCGTCTCGCGTTCGGCGGCGGCGTAGACGATTTCGTCGTTGATCAGTTCGTCGCGCTGACGCTTGATCTCGTCTCGTGCGCGGGCTCGGAACTGCCGCGGGTTGTCGATCTGAAGCGCCGCTGGCTTCAGGGAGGCTGCGACGAGCTTGATCACCTTGTGGGCGTAGATCGGCTTGCCGTTCACCTCGGCGATCAGGGCGCCAACCTGCACGTACTGCGGCGCGCCGGGCGGGGGCGTAACGGTCGGCTTCGTAGCAGCCGAAGTGGTCGGAGCGGTCGGCGTGACCCGCTGCTGGAGCAGGCCGTCCTTGCGGAAGTCGCCGGCGCGGGTCGGGTCGGATGCCAGCGGCGACCGATACGCTGCGTCGGCCGGCATCGGCTTGATCGCGCCGTCGTCGTGATGGCAGCCGAGGGTCGAAAGAAGAAAGCATCCTTGCAGGGCCAGCAGGCTTCGCGTCGTGCGCATCGCGGAAATGTAACCGGACGAAGGGCCGGCGAGAATAGAGGGACCAAACGGAGCCAGAAGTAGGGAGCCACCCAGACACCAAGGCACAAAGAGGAAGTGGAAGGCTTGCGGCGAATCCTGCGAACGGACACAAACGTGCCTTCGATGCTGTCGATTCCAGCCGCCCTTTGCCCGTTTCCTCTTGTTGTCTTGCGGTCTTGGTGGCTCCGGACTTGTGACTTACGCCATCCGTCCCGCCAGCGGCGGTGGACTCGCAGGCTTGCGCAGCATACGGAACGCCACCACCGCGCCCACGGCCAACACGATCAAGCCGACGCCCCAGACCGGCCGGTAGAACAGCCACGCCACCGCCACCGTCAGCAGCCATACCGGAATTGATACCGCAATCGCCACCAGGAACGTTCCGAACCCGACGATCGACCCGAAGAGCGGCACTACGTCCGCCACCGTCGAGAGCGGCTTCAGCACCATGCTGAAACCGATCACCAGCACGACGAACCCCGCACCGCGGATCAGCCAGCCCAGCGCGGCGTTGGCAGACCTGTCGTGCTGGAACAGGTCATGCGACGAGACACTGCCCGTCTCCACCAGCAGCACGTTGCCACCCTTGGCCGCGTACTCCGCGAACGTGCCGCCGACCTGCTTCGCCACCAGGCTGATCGGCCCGGCCGGCAGGCTCAGGAACTTCACGCGCTCATCGCCCACCACTGGCGACGACTGGCTGCCGAGGTACATCCATTCGCCCGACAGCGTGTAGTGTTGCAGCATTCCCGGCCGGGAAGTGGGAAGCGTCGCGGGTGATTCCGGCAGCGTTGTCTTTGTGGACGCTTCAACGGGCGTGACCGCTTTGATGGGTGCGAGTCGATCCAGCACCACGTCGTTCAGCTTGTACGCACCGAGGGTGGCGTCGGTCGCGTTGATCGTCCAAGGCTGAATCTTGAACGTGCGTGGGTTGTCATAGCCGGAATGTTTGAAGTTCGAGGAGTCGTTCAGACTTCCATTCCACTCCTTGATGTATTCGTACACCGTCTCCTTTTCTTCGCGACCGCCCAGGCTGCGACGGGTTTCGGTGTGCGACTTCTCCTTCCACTGGTACATCTCGACGACGCGTTGGAGCCGAAGTGCATTCGGCGCGGCAATGTCGAACTTGCCGTCGCGCAGCGTGCCCGCCGCCGTCGCATCGCCGGTGAGGTAGATCGGCTTGTTCTCCTTGGCCAGGTCGACGCTCGTCGGCGACCCGTCCACCGTCGCGTTTTCGGTCTCATCCAGCGCCTGCGCCCGGTGCAGCGTGCGTCCTTCGTTCCAGAACAGCCCCACCACCACGGCCAGGATCAGCACGCAGCCGATCAAGGCGCCGATGACCGAGTTCCCGATGCGCCCGAACCAGCCCGTCGAGGTGGTTTCGCGATATACGTCTGCCATGGATTCCTCCTGTGTTCCCGCTTCTCATGCGGAAAGTACCCGCGCCGCCTGTCACTTCGCCAGCTCCGTCGCACTTTCAAACGGGGGCCGTAAACCCTATCCTGCTCGTGTGTTCGCCAGCCAATGGACGACACGGAGGTCGTGAGCATGCGCGTCATCGCGATGATGAATCAAAAGGGCGGCGTCGGGAAGACGACCACCACCGTCAACCTCGGCGCGGCCCTGGCTGAGATGGGCGCGCGCGTGCTGCTGCTCGACCTCGACCCGCAATCGCACCTGACCATCAACTTCGGCGTCGAGCCGGGCTCGGCGGCGCCCAACCTTTACGACGTCATCTGCGGCGACGCCAGCTTTGCCGAATCGCTCCGCGCCGTCGACACCAAGACCGCCGTCGCGCCCGGCGCGATCGACTTAGCCGGCACCGAGATCGAGTTGTCGGGCCGTGCCGATCGCGCCGTCGTGCTGCGCAACAAGATGCTCACCGCGCAGCAGGCGGGCGCTCTGGACTTCGATTACGTGCTGTTCGACTGCCCGCCCTCGCTCGGCCTGCTGACGCTGAACGCGCTGGCCGTCGCGGGCGAGGTGATGATCCCCATGCAGCCGCACTTCCTCGCGATGCAGGGCATGGCCAAGCTGTTCGAGACGGTGCAGCTGGTCAACCGCAACATCAACCCGCGCCTGCGCGTGAGCGGCGTGATCCTGACGATGTTCGACGCGCAGACGAAGCTCAGCAGCGAAGTGGTCGGCGAACTCGAAGGCTTCCTCGACGCCTCGCGCGGCCAGCCCGTGCCGTGGTCGGAAGCCCGTGTGTGCCGAACCAAGGTTCGCCGAAACATCAAGCTGGCCGAGAGCCCCAGCTTCGGCCAGCCCGTTCTGAAGTACGACAGCGCCAGCAACGGCTCGACCGATTACCGCGCACTTGCGCGAGAAGTCGCGACCATGCGCAGCGTGCCGAGCGCGCTGGACAAAACATCGCTCAGCCCCTCTGGACCCGCAAAGCCAAAGTCGCTGTTGGAATCCGCCATCGAAAGCGTCGAGCGTCAGGTGCAGTTGCCGAAGGTGGAAGCGACGGTGAATCCGCACTTGGACAGCAACCGTCTCGCCGCGGCACACGTGGCGGAGACGAAGCCGGTGTAAGGGCCTTGGTCCACTGTTGCAGGATCCAGCGTCCGGGTGCGCACGAGCGATGCTAGGCATCGGTCCACCGACCTTGACGCAGGCCGTGCGCCGTTGCTCGAGACTGAGCGAAAGGCAACCTGATGAGCGAATCGACACTAGAAGGCCTCTCTGCACCCACACTGTCGTTCGATCAGGCATGCCCAGGCTGCGGCTATAACCTGCGGGGCCAGCGGCTTGAATGGAAGGCGACTCCCGAACCCGCTCACTGGGGCTGCCGCTGCCCCGAATGTGGCGCAAGCCAGTGGATTGAAGATCCGAATTCGTATCGCACGACCGCCAACGCGGACCGGTGGCTATTGGTGACCACCGTGCTGATCGCCGGGTGGCTGGCGTGGTTGCTCATGGAATGTCTCAGCCTGCTTCTGGCACGGCTGAGCGCCCTCGGGCCAGACGGCACCAACGTGCGCAATGTCATGACGCGCGGCGGGCTTTCGGTAACGCCGCCCGACCTGACAACCGAGGTGATCCAACACCTCCTCGCCTATGGTGTGCCGACGCTGCTGTGCGGAACGGGACTTGGAGCCATCGTCTCACTCGGTCGGTTCGCCAAGTCCGGACATCGCGATTACTTGGCATCTCTTCTACTGGCGATCGCGTCGCTTTGGAGCGTCGGGCGGGTCTTCGCGCGGGATGGGCTGCTGGACCAGGAAGCCATACTGATCCGATTACAGTCGCCACGTCCGATCGTTCTGCCGGATTTCGCGACGGGTTTTGCCTACTTCGGCACGGGTCTGATCCTGGCACTGCTCGGGATCCGAATCGGTGTAGCGGTCGGGAAACGGACTTTCGACTGGATCGTCCAAATGTTTGTTCCCCTCCACCTACGCCGCGGATGGTTGCGGCAGTAACCTGTGGCATAGCGATGCAGCCGAGGTGCGCGACGCTCCGAGTCGCCAACTCGGTACACCGCGGACCTTGCAGCGTTCTTTCGATGCCTCTGCTCGTCCCCACCCTCGCCTTCCTGATTAGTTCCGCGTTCTTCTATTGGATCATCTTCCGAGACGGTGCCGATCGGCTGGACGGGACATGGTTCTCAGGCTTCGCGCTCTGGTATCGTGCGCCCGAGTTAAACCCGACCGGCCTGCGGATCGTCGCCGGCATTCTGTGGGCGGCGAACGCGTACTGGCTGGCGCTTCGACTCTTCATTTACGCCACGAAATAGGTGCGTTTTCGTCAGGCCGTCAGTACCCTTCTGACCCGGCGGCTGCCCCGGATCTCGGTTCATCGTTGTTCAAGGCGTTCCCCATGCCCACCCTCAACCCCAGCGTCGACGGCTACATTCGCAAGAACAAGCAGTGGCAGGCGGAACTGTCCGAACTGCGCCGCATCATCCTCGACTGCGGCCTGACCGAGGACATCAAGTGGCGCACGCCCTGCTACACCCTCGACGACGGCAACGTCGTCTTCATCGGCGCCTTCAAGGACAACTGCGTCCTCAGCTTCATCAAGGGCGCGCTGCTCAAAGACCCGAAGGGCCTGCTCGAACTGCCCGGCGAGAACACGCAGTCCGCCCGCGTCGTCCGCATCACAGATGTCGCGCAAGTGAAGAAGCTTGAACCGACGCTGAAGGCGTACATCCGCGAGGCGACCGAAAATGAGCGGGCGGGGAAGAAAGTGGCGTTCAAGAAGGTGACGGAATTCGCGGTGCCGGAGGAGTTGCAGGCCGCGTTTGCGGAGATGCCGGAGTTGAAGAAGGCATTCGAGTCGCTCACGCCGGGCCGGCAGCGCGGATATCTGCTGCACATCTCGTCGGCGAAGCAGTCCAAGACGCGGACCGCGCGGATCGAGAAGCACACGCAGCGCATCCTCGCGGGCAAGGGGCTGGACGACGAGTGACCAGAGGACGCGCGAGGAGGCGTCGACGCGTCGCGTGAAGACCGTCGCTTGAGCGACGAACGGATGGGACCTCAGCGACAAAAGGGGACATGAGTACGAGCCTGCTATGCCCCTTGACCGGCTTCGTTTGCCACCCTGCGCCTTTGTGGCCAACGCGACTGAATCGACCGGCCGATTTCCCCTCTTGACGGCCGGGTGGGTCGCATGTCCATGATGCGGTGTTGCGTATGCGTCAAACGGCGGATCGACACACCCCAAACGGGGTGGCCCGAATGTCCCAACATGTCCCCGATTTCAGAAAAACGCGCGTCAGCACTCCGTTCCGCCAGTGAACCAACGGCCCGGCCAGTAGTTGAAACGAGAAGACGCTCGCCGGCCCGCTACTTCGCCAACGTCGCGGCCATTCGCCAAATGAGGTGCGGACTGTAAGGCCTGCGCCGACGGGCGTTGAACTTCTCAACCAACGTGTCGAACGTTTCGCTATACGGGAGTCGGTCGCGCTTGCCGATCGCGTCGCCGAGCAGTTCGCGCAGGAGTGATTTGTCGTCGTCCGTCATCTCCGGCGGCTTGCTCCGGGCGGCGCCGAGCTTTGGCAGTTGGCCCGCCTTGCGGGTCGTGAGCAGGTGACGCCAGACCTCGGCGCGGTCGGGCTTCGGATCGGGGTAGCTCCGCGCGTACGCCTCGTACAGCGACTCGAAGTGCGTAGTGTACGGCAAGTCGTCGGCTGTTCGTCC
The DNA here is from genome assembly GCA_047600945.1 of Tepidisphaeraceae bacterium. GTDB lineage: Bacteria > Planctomycetota > Phycisphaerae > Tepidisphaerales > Tepidisphaeraceae > JASGKC01. The sequence continues at coordinate 3,505,492 of JASGKC010000001.1, forward strand.
GACCTCAGCGTACAACTCGGCCAGCAGTTCACGATGCGGCTTATGCTCTGCCTCGACGCCGTCGAAGAGCGCATCGCTTAGCGGCGCGGCTTCGGGAGCAGTTGCCTGGGCCTGTAGACAGGTGTCGGCGATCAGCAGCACAACGCCGAACGGATCGCGCACGCTCGCGTGATACCCGCGAGCGCCTTTCGCGGGACGTGACAGGAATTCCAGCTTCAGTTCCGTCCGCTTCTCGTGCATCGCACGGACATCGTCGACGAGCAAATAGAACGCCTGCTCCGGCAGGTTTGCCTCGGTGTGCAGGACAACTTCGCCCCCTTCCTTCAGCGCGAGTTGGGCGCTGCTGGCCGACTGCGAAACGACGGTCGCGCCCAGCGTCCGCTCCCAGTACCGCACGGCCGCGGGCAGGCTCACGACGCGCAGCAGGAGTCGATCGAACCGGCGAAGCATGGGCGTGTTCTACCGCGAAGCAAGGTCGATGTCGCACGGGACCGGCCTGCAAATCGAGGCAAGTGAACACGTTTATTCGGCTTTGCGCCCACATCGTTTCAGCCACTCCGAAGTACGACCGTGCGACAATTGGTCGCTGCCGGGTTAGGCTGAGTCACGTTCGACATACCGCTAGACTGCGGGGCAAAAGCTGTTCGTGAAACGAGTTCTCGGTAGACACAACACAGCGAGATCACCGGTTCGCCTCAGGCGGCGCGACGCGGATGAGCCTCATGTGGGGAGCAATCAATCATGAAGCGCAGTGGATGGGCTAGGACGGCGTCGGCGCGCACCAATCTTTCACTCACCAAAGGCAACACGAGCCGACGACGCGGAAGCGCTGCGCTGTCCCGCGCGGCCGACCACGCGATCCAGTCGCTGGAAGCACGTCGTCTGCTCAGCACAGGAGAGGACGAATCAGCGCTGCCCGTCGTGCTTCCACCGCAGCATTCGCTGACGAACCTTCAAGGCTTCCTCAGCCAACCCGCGCAAGGCGACGCACTGTCGGTCGCGATGCAATATTTGAGCGCGCATGCAAGCCAGCTCGGCGTCACCGCGAACGACATCACGAACTCGGTCGTGACCGACCGCTACACCGATGCCGACACGGGCGTCACGCACATCTACCTGCGTCAACGTTACAACGGCCTGGAAGTCGCGAACGCGAACATGGTCGTGAACGTGATGCGCGACGGGCGCATCCTGAACGTGGCCGGCGGATTCGTGAGCGGGCTGGCGTCCGCAGCGCAGGCGGAGGGCGGCGCGATCGCGGCGGTGACGGCGGTCGGCGCACTGCAATCGGCTGCATCGGAACTCGGACTCACGCTTCAGGCCGCTCCCACCGACGTGACCCCCGCGGGCACGGCCGGCTCGTCGATCGAACGTGTGCTCAGCGCGCCGAGCATCGCCGACGCGCACGTCCCAGCCACGCAGGAATATGTCTGGACGCCTGACGGCCTGAAACTCACCTGGAACCTCCAGATTCAGACGACCGATCAGCAGAACTGGTACAGCGCGAATGTCGATCCCGACACCGGCGAGATCGTGCTCGGGGCCGACTGGGTGGATCACGCCAGCTACAACGTGTTGCCCATCCCGAACGAAAGCTTGAACGAGGGCACGCGTGCGGTGCTCACCGATCCGCAAGACACGACAAGCTCCCCCTACGGCTGGCACGACACCAACGGCGCCGCGGCGCGGAATACACCAACACGCGCGGCAACAACGTCTACGCATACATCGACTCGGCCAGCACCAACACGCCCGGCTTCTCGCCGGATGGCGGCTCCGGCCTCAACTTCGATTTCGTTTGGGACACCACCGCCTCGCCCAGCAGCGGCACGAACCAGTCGGCAGCGGTCACGAATCTGTTCTACATGAACAACCTGCTGCACGACATCCACGCCCGCTACGGCTTCACCGAGGCGGCCGGGAACTTCCAGACGAAGAACTACTCCGGCAGCGGAACCGGCACCGACCCCGTGCTCGCCGAGGCACAGGACGGCAGCGGCACGAACAACGCCAACATGGCCACGCCGCCCGACGGCTCGTCGCCGCGCATGCAGATGTACAATTTCACGTACACCTCACCCTATCGCGACGGCGACTTCGAGAACGGCATCATCACCCACGAGTACGGCCACGGTGTCTCGAACCGGCTCACCGGCGGGCCGAGCAACGCCAATGCGCTATCCGCTCTTCAGTCCGGCGGCATGGGTGAGGGTTGGAGCGACTTCTGGGCGCTCATGCTCACGCAGCGCGCCACCGACCTGCAGAACAGCAGCTACCCCATGGGGACGTGGGTGCTCGGCCAGGCGAGCACGGGGGCCGGCATCCGTCGCTATCCGTACTCGTACGACATGACAAAGAACCCGCAGACGTTCGCGGCGTTCTCGACCAGCACCGAAGTCCACAACGTGGGCGAACTGTGGTGCGACGCGCTGTGGGACATGAACTGGCTGCTCATCCAGAAGTACGGCTTCGGCGCCAATATTGCCGGCGGCTACGACCCGAATGTCGCAGGAAGCAACGGCGGCAACGAGTTGACGCTCAAGCTGGTGATGGACGCGCTGAAGCTCCAACCGGCGAATCCGTCGTTCATCGACGCACGCAACGCGATCATCAACGCCGACATCGCTCTCAACGGCGGCAAGGACCTCTTGCAGATTTGGAGCGCCTTCGCGCGCCGGGGCCTCGGCTCGAGCGCGGCCACCGCCAGTTCCAGTTCAACGATTCTTACCACGGCCTTCGACCTGCCCGCGGCCGTGCTCAAGCCTCAGGTCATCTCGCAGACGCCGACCGTATCGCAAGGCACGCCGATTTCGTCCGTCGACCTGAACTTCAGCAAGGCGATGGACCTGACGAGCTTCTCGATCGTCGACGACGTCGCGAGCTTCACCGGCCCCGGCAACGTCGACCTGCTCTCGCAGATCACCGGCTACTCGTGGCTTAACGCGAATCAGACGCTGCGCATCACGTTCAACACGCAGTCGACCAACGGCACATACAAGATGGTCGTCGGCCCGCAAATCCTAGCGGCCAGCGACGCGTCGCCGATGGACCAGGACGCGGACGGCACCGCCGGCGAAGCCACGCAGGACCAGTACACGGCCAACATCGGCTACGACGCGGTGCCGCTACAGGTCAGCAGCACCTCACCGGCCAGCGGTTCGCTGGTCAGCCTCCCGTTCACGACGCTCGACGTCGTCTTCAACGAAGCGTTTGACGCGAGCACGCTCGCGAAGACCGACCTGACGATCAGTCAAGGCTCAGTGACGGCCGTGACTGCGATCGACGCCAAGACTGCCCGCTTCACACTCAGCGGCATCACCACCGAAGGCACGCTGACGGCGACCATCGCGGCAGGGGCGATCAACGGCGCGGACGGCTTCCCGATGCTCGCGTTCTCGGGCACCTACGACACGGACATCGGCAGCGTAGCGATGCCGCCGATGGCAAGCGCCCTGCCGCTCGGGTCGATGGTCTATCGCGACAGCACGACAGGCTTCCTCGGAACGGCCGCCGATTCCGATCTCTTCACTCTTGTCCTTGAAGCGGGACAACGCTTGAGTGTGATGGTTACCGGCGCAGCATCCTTGCGCGCGGCTGACCGTGCTCGACCCGTCCGGCACGGCCCTGGGCACCGCCACCGCATCAGGTCCCGGCCTGACAGCGCTGCTGAACACGCTGCCCGTCACCACTGCGGGCACCTACACAATCAAGGTGGAGAGTGACGGCTCCACGTCGGGCAACTATGCGGTGACCGCGACGCTGAACGGGTTGATCGAGGCCGAGTCGGCCGGCGGATCGGGAAACGACACCGTCGCCACCGCGCAGGATCTGACCGATCGGCTCGACAGCATCAACGGCGGCCCTTCGGCGATCTCCGTGTTGGGCACACCCGACGGCGTCAACGGCACCACGTTCTTCTCGAGCAACTTCGAGAATGGCCTGGGCTCATGGGTCATCAGCAACACGTATGGCTCGATGTGGCACCTCTCAACGGGCCGCGCCACGCAGTCGGGACACTCCGCGACCACAAGTCTCTACTTCGGCACGGGCGAAACGACCAGCGGCGGCGGGACGTACAACAATGGCTCGCGTGTAGCAGGCACAGTGACATCGCCTTCGTTCCTGATTCCTGCCGGCTCAACGGCCGCTCTGAAATTCAACTACGTCCTGCAAACCGAAGGGTCCGCCTCATGGGACAACTCGGTCGTGAGCATCAGCACGAACGGCACGACTTTCACCACGCTGACCCAGTTGTCAGGTGTTGCAGAAAGCACTGTTTGGCGTGCGGCCACGCCGATCGACCTCTCCGCCTACGCCGGGCAGACCGTGCAGCTTCGATTCTCATTCGATACGTTCGACAGCATCGGGAACAGCTACGAAGGCTGGTACGTGGACGATGTGGTCGTTGGAGCCGCAAACCCAGCGAGCGTTCAAGACGTCTACTCTGTAAGCCTGAATGCGGGTGAAAGCCTGTCGGTAGCGCTCAAGACGCTCACGACCGGAAGCGATACGCTTAAGTTGCTCGATCCAGCTGGCGCCGTGCTGGCCACCGGCGCCAGCGGCGCCACGAACGTGGACACGGCCATCAGTTCGTTCGTCGCGCCGACGGCGGGCAAGTACTACATCCAGGTTTCGAACAGCAGCGGCGCCGCGTCGTACAACCTGGTCGTGGCGCGCAACTACGTCTTCTCGTTGCAGCCGCATGACACCTCCGCCACCGCTCAAAACCTAGCCAGTCAACGCGGCGTGATTGGCTACCTCAGCACGGGTGCGGACTGGTATTCGCTCCCCATTTCCTCGGCCGGCAGTTCCATCGCGTTCAGCACCGCGACACTGGGCGACCGCCCGGGCGAATTCAACAACACGCTCGATCCGCACATCGAATTGTACGACCCCTCCGGCAACCTCGTCGCGAGCGGCGCAACGCTCGGCGACGGCCGGAACGAATCGATCAGCTACGCCGCAGCCGCCGCGGGCACGTATCGCATCAAGGTGACGTCACAGGCAGGCACTTCGGGTGAATACACGCTCGGCCTTGGCGACGGCATTAACGTCAGCGCACCAACAGACCTCACCGAGGGCGACACCGGCAAGAGCATCACGATCACCGCCAGCACTGCGCCGTCGAGTGACGTGACGATCAACCTTGCGTCGAGCAATCCATCCCGACTCACCGTGCCCGCAACCGTGCTGTTGCCCGCCGGCCAGACGTCGGTGACCGTTCCAATCGAGATCATCGATGACGCAATGCTGAACGGACCAGAGTCGATTTCGATCTCGGCGAACGCGACCGGCTACTTCGCCGGGGGCCACGCTGTGCGGTTGCATGACAACGAAACCGCCACACTGACCGTCACACTTCCGTCGGCCGCCACCGAAGGCGGCGCTCCGCTCACCGGCACGGTGACGGCGTCGGCCGCGCCGACGCGCGACATCGTCGTCGCGCTCGCCTCCAGCGCCGCAACTCGGCTTGGCGTCCCCGCAACCATCACGATCCTCGCGGGCCAGACCACCGCCACCTTCACGACCACCACGCCGGAGAACACACAGATCGACGGCAACATCAACGCGGCCGTCAACGCAACTGTCGAGAACTGGCAGACCGGCAGCGCAACCGTCGCCGTCGCCGACAACGACGCGACGATGACACTGACGCTTCCGACCGCCACGCTTTGGGAGGGTCAGACCGCAAGCGGCACCATCACGATTGGCGGCACGCTCGCGACGGCACTCGTCGTGTCGCTTGCCTCAACCGACGCCACTGAACTCACCCTGCCGGCGACTGTCACGATTCCCGCCGGGCAAACGTCGGCGACATTCACGCTCACGCTGCCCATCGACGCCCTGAAGGACGGCAGTCAGACCGCCGTCGCTATCGCGACCGCATCGGGTCTGCCCGGCGCGACAGGCAACGTCGTCGTTCATGACGCGACCGTCGACCGCCTGACGATCGACCCCGGCACCGGCAACAAGACCGCCGGCGTCCCATTCACGACGACCGCGCGCGCGTACAACATCGCGAATGAACAGATCGCCAACTACGCCGGCACCGCAACGCTGACGGCGTACAAGCAGTCCGGGACTACTGCGACAGTTACGCCGACGTCGGCCACGTTCTCCTCAGGTCTGGCGTCGATCAGCACCACGCTAACTGTGGCCGACCCTGGCACCACCTTGATGCTCACCAGTGGCGGCGCCTCCGTGACCAGCACGGCGTTCGCCGTCGTCGCCAACTCCCTCGCGAGTTTCGGTTGGAACACGATCGGCACGCCCAAGATCGCCAACGTGCCCTTCAACGCCACGGCCACCGCGTACGACGCGTACGGCAACGTCGTCACCGGCTTCAACGGCTCGACGACACTGTCAGCGATGGTCGGAACGACGACATCGCAAGCGATGCTCGGCAACTTCAGCCTACCGTACAGCACCGGATACTACACGTACACGTACGGCTACGACTTCACTCCCAACACTTCGTTCCAAGTGACTCACGTCCGCAGCTATTTCGGCCAAAAGGTGTCGATCTGGTCGTCGACCGGCACGCTGCTGACCAGCCAGACCGTTACGGGGACGGCTGGCACGTGGACCGAAACCGCACTCACGTCGCCGCTCCAACTCACGGCCGGCATCACGTACAGGGTGGGCCTATATTTCAGCAGTTCCTACTTGTACTACGCCGCATCGGCTCCGACGAGCACCTTCGCGACGATCGGAAGCGGCTACTACTACTCGTCCGCCGACGCACGGCCAACTACGTCGACCAGCACGTGGGTCGGCGTCGATCTCCGCGGCAATGTCGGAGCATTCACCACGCTGCCGCTGACGCCGACGAGCGCCACCTTCGTCAATGGCGTGTGGACCGGCGCAGTCAGCATCGGCTCGCCGGCCATCGGAGCGAGGCTCCGCGTCAGCGATGCATCCTCGCACATCGGCGACTCCAACACGTTCGACGTCCTCCAGCGACTGATCAACATCGGCCTGCCCACGGACGTGCTCGAAACCGACGGCTCGTACACCGGCGAGCTCAGTGTGACGACCGCTCCGGACACCGATCTGGAAATCACCCTGACCTCCGCCGACCCGACGCGCCTGAGCGTGCCGGCCACCATCATCATCCCCGCGGGTCAGACCAGTGTGCCGCTCACGCTCACGATTCTGGACGACACACTGTTGAACGGCCCGCAGTCGATCGTCATCACCGCGACCGCCTCGGGTTATCCGACCAACGCCACGGTAATCACGGTGCACGACGACGAGGTCGGTTCCCTGTCGCTCAGCGTGCCCACCAGCGCCACCGAAGGCACGAGCCCCCTCACCGGCACCGTGACCGCCAGCGTGGCGCCGACGCGCGCCCTGATCGTCAAGCTGACATCCGCCAACACGCCCCGTGCCACCGTGCCCGCCACCGTGACCATCCTGGCCGGCCAGCTGTCGGCCAACTTCGCGATCTCGATCCTCGACAACACCGTCATCGACGGCAGCAGCTTCGTGTCGATCGGCGCCGCGGTCGAAGGCTGGCTCAGCGCGTACAAGACCGTGCGCGTGCAGGACAATGACGCGACGATGTCGGTCAGCCTCTCGGCACTCAACCCGTGGGAAGGCCAAACAGGCACCGGCACGGTCACGATCGGCGGCACGCTCACGTCGCCGCTGGTGGTATCGCTACTGTCAGACGACACGACCGAACTCACGCTGCCCGCGACGATCACTATCCCCGCCGGCCAGACGTCCGCCACATTCACCTACGCGCTCCCGACCGATGGCCTCAAGGACGGTTCGCAGGTCGTGCATGTGACTCCCACGGCTTCGGGCCTGTCGAGCACCAGTGCGACACTCACCGTTCACGACGTCGATCTCGATCACTTCGCATTCGACCCGATCAGCGGCACGAAGACGGCCGGCACAGCGTTCGCCGTGGTCGCCCGCGCCTACAACGTGGCCAATGAAGTCATCCCGAGCTACGCCGGCACGGCAAGTTTGTTCGCGCTCGTGGGCAGCGTCTCACATCCGGTCAGCCCGACGACTGCCACCTTTGCTTCGGGCGTGTGGAATGGATCTGTATCGTTGAACTTTGCCGACACCGGCTACTCTCTTCGACTCGCCTCCGGAGTCGGGATCGCTACAAGCAACACGTTCACCGTGCAGGCGGGCGCCGTAACTAACTTTATATGGAACACGACTCTCGGCCTGAAGTATGCGGGCATCCCATTCACGGCAACCGCGACGGCGTACGACGACTGGGGCAACATCGCCACCAGTTTCAACGGATCGGCTGGCCTCTCCGCTCTTGTCGGCACGACCGCTTCGCAGGCGATGATCGGTAACCTCGGATACGCATCCAGCTACGCCAGCTCCAACTACACGCTGGGTTACAACTTCACGCCCACCACGCCGTTCCAAGTCACCCACGTTCGGAGTTTTTTCGGAACGAAGGTATCGATCTGGACATCCACGGGCACAGTGCTCGCCAGCCAAGCCGTCGCCGGAACACCGGGCACTTGGACGGAGACGGCCCTCGCTACGCCGCTAACACTCTCGGCAGGAGTGACGTACCGCGTGGGCTGTTATGTCCCGTCTCCAATGTATTACTATTTCTTGTCGACGACACCCACCAGTTCTTTTGCCACGATCGGCAGTTCGTACTACAGCACATCCGATTCGTTTCCGTCTGGCGCCACAAGCGGGTGGTACAACCTCGACCTCCGTGGCAACGTCGGAGCGTTCACGACAATACCCGTCACGCCCTCCACCGCGACATTTATGAACGGCGTCTGGACAGGCCCGGTGTCGATCAGTCAGGCCGCGGCCTCCGCACGGCTGCACGTTGCCGATTCGGCGCAACACGTGGGTGACTCCAACGCTATAACGGTCCTACAGCCTGACATCGCCATGAGCCTTCCGACAGATCTGACGGAAGGTGCTATCGGGGTCGGCACTGTAACCCTACCGATAGCGCCGGCCGCGCCGGTGAGCATCACGCTGTCGTCTGCTGATGCCGCTCGCCTCGGCGTGCCGGCCACCGTTGTCGTCCCGGCGGGCCAGAAGTCCGTTACCTTCGATATCACGGCCGCTGACAATGCCCTGCTCGACGGCCTGCAATCCGTCATCGTTACCGCCAGCGCCACCGGCATGACGTCTGCCAGCGCCGCGGTCGCCGTGCACGATAACGAATCCACACCGATCACCGTTACCCTTCCCGCAACCGTGCCCGAGACCGACAGCCAACTCATGGGCACCGTCACGCTCGACGCCGCGCCGACCCGAACGATCGTTATTAGCCTGACGTCAAGCGACACGTCGCGCCTCCTCGTGCCGTCGACCCTGCTGATCCCGGCCGGCCAGACGCAGATGAACTTCTACGCAACAATCGTGGACGACGCGATCCGCAACGGCAGCGCGTCGGTCAACGTCTCTGCCTCGATGGACACCTGGCCGAGCACGCCGGCGACGGTCATCATCGACGATGACGAAGACGACCTTGTCGTCACGCTGCCGAGCGACGTGTGGGAAGGCACCACTCTCATCAATGGCGGCAGCGTGCGCATCGGCGGCGCGCCGCTGGCCGAGCCGCTCACGGTCACGCTGGTGAGCGACGACCTGGCGAGCTTGATCCTGCCCGCGACTGTGACCATCCCGGCTGGCGCCAACTCGGTCAGTTTCGATCTGGTCATGCCAGCCGACACCGATCACGAAGACATCCAAGCCCCCCAGGTCATCGCCAGCGCCGCCGGCAGCGACACTGGCACCGCGACAATGCGGGTGCACGACGCGACGCTGGATCACATTCAGTTCATAGACATCGACTCCCCGCAAAAAGCAGGGGCTGGCTTCTGGTTGAGCATCAGAGCTGCCAATGTCTCCGGCGAACTAATTCCGTCGGTGAACGGAACCGTCGTCCTTACGGCTACTGGCACGGGCGGTGCACCCATCAGCATGGACTTGTCGAACGTCGCGTTGACGGCCGGCTCGACAAACGACTTGCTCAAGATCTTCACAGCCGATCCGGGCGTTACGCTGTCGGCGCAGTTCGGCAGCTACAGCGCGACAAGCAAGGTCTTCGCCGTGCAGCCCGGCGCGCTCAGCCGCTTTGCGTGGGATTCGCCCAGCAGCAACCGCTTGGCGGGCGTGCCGTTCAGCCAGACCGTGTCGGCCCGCGACGCGTACGGCAACCTCGTCTCCAGCTTCGCGGGCACAATCACCGTCGCCACCGGCCAGCCCGGCGTGAACGTGCTGCCGGGCGCGATCACGCTCGCCGGCGGAACCTGGACGGGCGACCTCTCCATCGACTCGGCCGCTGTCGGCCTGACGCTCCGCGTCAGCGACGCATCCTCCCACGAAGGCGTAACGGGGCCGTTCGATGTGGTGGCGCTACTCACGCCAACCGTCGATCTGATGTCGACCTCAGACTCGGGTATCAGCAGCACCGACGACGTCACGAAGCTGAACAACGCCGAGACAGCCCACGCACTCACGTTCGAGATCGGCAACACCGATATCGGCGCGACCGTGACACTGTTCGCCGATGGCGTTGCGATCGGCAGCACCGTCGCCATGGGTTCAATGACGACGATCGTCACGAACGGAACCGCAACGCTTGCCGACGGCTCGCACACCTTCACCGCGAAGCAGTCGATGGCCGGCCGAGCCGACTCGGCCACGTCGAACGGTCTGTCCGTCTCCGTCGACACCACGGCCCCGACGATCTCGATGACTGTCGCCCGCTCGACCGGCCTCGGCGTCGACGTCGGCTTCAACGAACTCGTCACCGGCGACGCCGGCTCGATCACGCTGACGAATTCGGTGACGGGCGAACAGATCGTGCTCACAACGAGCAGCTTCACCGCCAGTGGCGCGTCGTACCGGGTGGCATCGCCCGAGAGCATGATCGACGGCAGCTACGTACCGTCGCTCGGCGGTTGCACGCTCACCGACGCAGCCGGCAATGTAATGTCGTGGAGCGGCGCGCTGCCGGCGTTCGCGTACCTGCGTGCCGATTTCAACGGCGACGGCACGGTCAACTTCACCGACCTGCTCGCGCTCGCGGCCAGCTACGGCAACGCCGCCCAGCACGATCAGGGCGACGCCAACTTCGACGGCACGGTGAACTTCAGCGACCTGCTGATCCTCGCCGGCACTTACGGCAACACGATCACGCCGCCAGCCATGGCGAGCGCGGTCAGTATTAGCAGCCTGTCCGGTCCGAGCAGTGCACCGAAGGATTCCGGCCGCATCGCAACCGACGTGCTCTGACGCGACGAAGCTGGCGACCCATAACCAGGCGGCCGCTCGCGGCTCGGCGCCGCACCATCGTGCACGGCGCGTCGGCCGTGACGCCTCGGCCACGATCAACGATGCCACGATTGACAAGCCGGCAGCGCTGGTGAATCCCTCTAGCTCGAGGACGCGACGATGGCCTCGCTCGCGACCAGAATCGGCATGGAAATGTCCCGCAACTTCCAAGGCCTACTCGACAATGGGAACTGAGTTGGGGTCGCCGCCTTGGTTGGCGCAATGATGCAACCGGGGGATGGCATGAGTACCAGCCCCCGGCGCACTCAAACCTCTCTGTCCAGCAAAGCACTACTTGCACAGCCGCCACCGGCGTGTCGTCACGAACGCTGCTGCTGTGACGAGGCCGGCAATGGACGGTTCGGGCACCGAGTTGGTCGCCATCAACATCTGCTGGGCTGGCTCGTACGTGTAGTACACGTCGTAGTTTGCCACCATCTCGCCGATGTTCGCGTAGGTGCCGAACGTAGAGGCCGTGGGGTCTTGGTCGGTCGACAACTCCTGCCTCCACTCGAAGTAGAACTCCACTGGAAAGGTACCAGTGCCTATGAACGGCGATCGATCCGTGCCATCGATATCGAACGAATCCAAGTCGCTGACGTCGATGTGGTCTACGACCGTTGACGGCAAATCGTCGACGTAGTTCGGAAGTTCGTCCAGGTACTGGTGGGCACCATACGAACCGACGCTCGACGCAAGGATTTCGGTCCCCGACGGACCGGACACCGACAGCCCAATGGTGGAGTAGTAGTCGGAGATTCCTTCCGCTCCCGAGAGGGTCGAGGAGCCCGGATCAACGGTCCAAGTGACCGACGGACCGGCCGATCCCGCACCAGATACGACCACATCCACCCCCGTGAGAGTGCCGAGGGCTGGATTGAACTTCTGAACGTTTTTGGTCTGCGAGTACGATCTTACGTCGTAGACGTAAATGTTGTTGTTCGGGCTGTAGTAGCCGAAATCCTCGATGAAATTGAAGCTGGTTGAGGAGGTTCCACTGTAATGAAGCACATCGGCGGAAGCGCCAGATGCCAACAGAAACAAAGCCGCTGACGCTGCTGCAAAAAACGCCTTACGCATGACAACTCCTTGAAAAGGAGGTTAAGGATCAGAGGCCATCCTCATTGGAAGCCCCACATCCTTGTGCAAGGGATGCGCGTCACGGCGCGCGCTGCGCAGCGTGCTCACGATTTCGGTGAATCGGTTCTCAGACGCCGTTCTACGCTCCCCTCAAGTGATGCGCTTCCGATTGCCTGACGTCTTCCGCAACTGCGCCCACCGGCGTTTCGCTTCCTCCATGTGCTTCGCATGCTCGGCGCGAGCAGCGTCGACAACGGTCCTATCGAGGCTCAGGAGATCGCCGAAGGGGAACGGCGAGACGTTCGGTGCTTTGCTCGGTTGGCCATGCCCCAATCGTTCATCGCGACGGCGTGTCTGTCGAAGGGTGAACGAGCGGGTTAGGTTGCCGCTGAACATGTCCGCACCGTCACAAACGGCGGCAAACGGCTTTGATCCGCCCCAACCGCCCGTCACGGTAACAACTGCGTGGCAACAGGGCCAATCACGCAGGATAGCAGCAACCACTCAAATAGAAATCCCCCGGTATTACCGAGGGATTCTTAGTGGGCCTTCCCAGGTTCGAACTGGGTACCTTCTGCTTGTAAGGCAGACGCTCTAGCCGGATGAGCTAAAGGCCCGTGTCGACCAATCGTATCGCCTGCCACGCTCGATGTACACCGGCGACCCTGGCCGCCCCGCGTTTGCGGGATGATTGCGTCGACGCCAAGCGTCTCGCTCGCACGATCACAGAGCACACCGAGTTCACAAAGTCCATAGAGAGAATCTGAGCAGATTGGATCAGAGCCGAATGGATCAGAACAGACGCGACTTTCAATGACCCACTTCAACCTCTGCTCTCTGTTTGCTCTGTGCCCTCCGTGTCCTCTCTGCTGGATCGAGGCCCGCGCCGCTCACGCAGCCAGCAACTTCCTCGTCTTGACGACCGTCTCACCCTCGATCGCACGCCCCAGTTCGTACTTCGCCTGCGTCGACCCGATCGCCTCGTCCTGCGCGTTCACGTGCTCCAGCCAGCGATCGCGCAGCTCCCGCGCCGCCGCCACCATTTGCGGGTCGTTCTTCGCGACGCGCCTCGGCTCACGCTTCGGCTTCGGCCCCGCGTCCGCCTGCGGCTGCACGAACCGTAATCCGCCCTCGGCAATCCCCACCCGCTCCGGCTTCTTCACGCGCACGCGCGGCCCGGGCAGGCGCTTCGTCGGCTCCGCCTCCAGCGCCGGCGCCGTTCCCGGCAGTACGATCGGCTTCGCCTCGCTCCACCGCACGCCGGGCGGGATCGGCAGCACGATCCGGTCCTCGCGAATGCTTCCGCCGCTCGTCTGGCTCGGGAACCACCACGGCGTCGACGTATCCCCCGCGCGAATCCGCTTCTGCCAGAAGATGTGCACACGATGCGAGGCAACAGGCAAGGGGCAAGAGGCAAGTGGGGAAGACGGGTCCGAATTCACTCTTGCCGCTTGCCTCTTGCCCTTTGCCTTTCCTCCGGTCCGAAACGCCAGCGGCACGAAGCCCATGCTCTCCCAGAACCGATTCGCCTCGATGTCCTGCGCGCACCAGCAGCAGTACAGCTTGCACCCGTACGCGCTCCGCTCGAACTGCGCCTTCAGCAGGCTGGCCGCCACCAGCGACCTTCGATACTCGGGCACCACGTTGATCTGATAGATGATCCCCACATCGTCCCGCTTGAAGTAGCGATCGTGGGCGATGAGGTAACCCAGTGGAGAGTTGTCGGTGGAGAGTGGAGAGTTGGGTCGAATCAGTGACGAGTTGGAAGTGGAGAGCGGAGAGTCAGGAGAAGCGTTCGACGCGTCGTCGCGCGGCGCCGCACTGCAACTCTCCACTCTCGACTGTCCACTCTCCACTGCGGCGCAAGCCACCAACACCGCCCCCGCCTTCACTTTCCCTTCGAACTGTTTCGTCGGCATCCAGCCGACCTGCTTCGTGGTCTTCTTCTGGAGTGCGTCCATGAACGGCACATCGTCCAGCGTCCCGACGCGAATCCGGATCGGCACGCGCGGCGGCGGAAGCGGAAGGCCTCGCCTCGAATCGGTCGACGGAATCAGTTCGCCACTCATCTCATGTACTCCTTCTTCGCTCGTCCACTGCGCCGCTGCTCGCCAGCCCGTGCCAAGCCACGAAGCGCACGAATGAACACGAACCCGATCTGCATTCGTGACGTTTCGTGAGATTCGTGGCCGCTCCGCGTCGGCCCCTCACTCCACCAGCCCCATCCCCACCACCGCCCCGAGCGTTCGCCCGGCCGCGTCCCGGATGTCGCTCGGACTCGCCGCGTAGCTGATCGAGTCCGGCTGCTCCGTCTCGTCCAGGTTCGTCATGGTCAGCGTGACGCGATCGAACGCCGTCTGCACCAGCGACGTGCCTTCAAACACCGACCCCGTGACATACGCCGACCATTGCGCCGGCGCCGCCGCCGACACGTCCACCAGCGGCACGGCGCTAGTCGTGTTGAAGACCAGTTCCACCACCGCCGTCGCATCGAGGCGACTGATGAGGCGGGCTTCGATGAGCGTCAGCGCCACGGGTTGTTCCGTCGACTGCCGCCGCGACCGCCGACGATTCCGCATCTGAACAGGGGGAAACACGAGCATGGGAGTCCTTTGAATTGCGAATTGCGGATTTCGAATTGGAAACGGAAAGGAAGTGGGCAGTGGGCAGTACGCTGCGCTGTAGTGAGCAGGGCAGAGAGTGGGCAGTGAGCGGTACGCTGTCGCTGCAGTGAGCAGGAAATGCCCAAGGCCTCCACCGCCACTGCTCACCGCCCACTAACTCCCGCCCACTGCCCACTAACCACCGCCCACTAATTAAGCCGCCAGCGTGGCCACGCCGCCGCCTTGCAGCAGGGTCGAGATCGGCGCGCACGCCGGGCCCGACTGTTTGCGGTTGTTGAACCAGAACGCCGTCAGCCACACCTTCGTGCCGCCCGGGTTCGTAGTCGGGAACACCACGTCGAACTTCGACTTGCCCGTGTTCCCCTCGAACTTCCAGTCCGCGATCTCGTCCGGCGGCGTGGCCCCGACATAACTGAACACGCTCGCGCCGCTCACGCCCGCCGGCTTGCCCCGACTCGTCGACGACCCCGCCGCCCGCAGGCGCAGGTTCACCGTCCAGGCATTCACCGACGCCACTTCCACCACCGGCGCGAGCGACGGCGCGGGCACGGGCATCGGCGTGGTGCGCAGCGTCAGGCCCAGCGTGGTCTTCTGCGCGTCGGTCACCGTGGTGGAACTGTTGATCGCGCCCACCAGCTGGCGCACGAGGACCTTCAAGTCACGGCGTGCGTCGTTCTTCGTGATCACCGCCGCCTCGTTGCGCACGGTCTTCTCGCACGCGTTCAGAGCGGTCTGGTAAGCCGTGCACGCGGTGGTCAGCGCGGTGCTTTGCGCGGTCGTCAGGGCGTAAGATGTGGGCCCGGCCGCGATCAGCCCCTGAAAGTGGTTGGCCCACGTGAGCAGCCCGGCGTCAGACGCCGGGAACTTGGCAACAGCGAAACTCATCGGATCGATCCTTTCCCGCCGGTAGCGTCGCGCGGCGAACGACGTCGCCGCGCGTCGGCGGAACAAGTCCGCCCCAATGAAGGTCGCCAAGGCTGGCGAGCAAAACCTCACCAAGGCATGGCAACAAGGATCGGTCATCCGCGATGCGACTTGAGGAAAGCGCGGAAAAAATCGAAGCGGCGCTCAAGTCCACCTGTTTAGGGGTGATGCACGGCTTGTCGCAGGTGCTGGCAAAGATCGGCACGTCCGAGTCGCGCTGTGCCCCGCATCATCGGCACGGCCTTGCACTCGCCGCCGCGTCCGAGAGAAGCGGCCCTTCCAGCGGTCGCAGCCGAGGCCGATTTCCCGCCCGAGAATCCCCCGCCCATCGTGCTGCGCGTCGCGCCCGCGCACGCAGATTCAGCGGCTAACTCATACTTTTAACGGCTAACTCTTTCATTTAGCCGCTAACTCTGCGAGTTAGCCGTTAACTCGCACGTTTAGCGGCTAACTCTTTCAGTGAGCCGCTACCTTTTCCGATTGACGGCTAACTCTTCCGTTCAGGGCGTAACTCTTTCGTTTGACGGCTAACTCTTCCGATCAGCTGCTAACTCTGCGAGTTGAGCGTCAACTCTTCCAATCGAGGGCTAACTCTTTCGGTTGCCCGCTAACGCTTCTAGGTAGTCGCCAACTCGCACGATCGGCGATTCAATGAGCCGATCCGCCTATGAAATGGGGCGACAGTGGATGACTCGCCGTTTTTTGCCGACGTCCAGGCGAATGCGACCTATTTGAGGCACCCGACACGTTAGCGCTTACGCGGCGCGATGACTCTATGGTCAACGAGTTGCCGCCATCAGCGCCGTCTCAAGATCTGTCATCCATCCGTCAATTCTTGTCGCAAAGGTTGGGGCGAGAGGTTCCAAGACATAGTCATAGACGGTGAGTTGAAGCCGGTGACCGCTAGATCGTTGCAGCAATCTGAAGGACCGCCATGTGGCTGGCAAGGAATGAGCGAGTGCGTTACGCGCCCGGCGAACTTGCTCCGCCGCAACTGTTGCGCCCAGACCGTTTGTAATGGTCGAGATATTCGTGACGCACAGTTTGCCTGCGGCACGAATCGCTTCAGAGGGCACGTACCAATTGGGCTCCCATGTATCTGACATCACTTTGGAAGATGTGGTCCATAACCGTCGCAGACATTCAAGTGGTGTTTCTGACCGTCGCAAGCTTGGCGAAGAGGATAACGCGGTTCCAAGTCTAGTCGCTGTGCCGCCCGTAGCTGACATGAGAATGATCGCGCGACACCGACTCGCCCATGCGTCGTGCAGCTTCATGACGGCGTACTCAACGCATGCAACTGAAGCTGCGGCGTTCGTGATTGCGAGTCCGCGAGCCTGAGCCAAGAGCTCGTCAATCGCGGCGCACTGGGTGCGAAACCGAGACAATTCACGTCCGAGGTTCATCGCGGCTTTGATTTACCACGTCCAGCGCTGCGCAGTAACGGCATCATAAAAGACCGGAAACCTTGCCCGGCGACTAGCAATCCGGTGCGTAGACGACTTCGAAGCCTCATAGAAAGCCTTGAGTTTTGTGTTCGGCGGATCGTCTTGAAGAGTCTTCTCCAGCACTGACAGTCGTTCAAGCATCAGTTCGGGAGGCACTAGTTGGCGTCGGACGGGAAGTGTGACTTCACCGCTGTCAGGGATACCCCATTTGGCATGCGCTAATGCTGCAAGCAAGATGAGTATCTGATAGTGTTTTGATAGATGCTCGCCTTGGAGTGCGTCTGCGATCTTGTCCTCTAGGAACGAAAGGCACCAACCAATCCTCTTGAGAACCTTGTCGGCTTCGGCTGAGGTGAAGACATCGTCGGTCTGCTGTTCGTAGAGTTTGGTAATGTTTGACTCGCCGCCGTCCATGATTCCCCGCAAGAACAGTCCAAACACCTCGGCGAAAAACGCGTCGTCCTGCATGCGAAAGCGTTGCCGCGTGGAGAAGACGCTGAAACGCTCGATCCATTCACGGTGCAGCTGAGAAGCTTTGCGAACAGCAAACTTGAACTCAGTCTGAAATCGCGCGTGGCGCTTTTCGGCCGAGTTGAGCGAAACGGTGTAAGAGTTGAGCCTGCCGAAAATGTCTATGACATCATCGTCAGTAGCATTCAGCAACTGCTCCGCAGTCACGAGATAGCCGAGAAACTTGTTCTGTTCCTCTTCCGTCAGGTCGTCGTACTTTTTGCCTTCGAATCCTGGTGATCGATTCGACAACCGAAGTTCATTGTTGGCGAACGACACCAGCGTCCTTATTCGTTGCTGGCCATCGACAATTTCGCGTATCGCGGTCTGTTTCTTTGGGTTCAAAATCGAGCGGAAATAGATCTTCGGGAGCGGTAGTTCGTTGAGGACGGTGTCGATCAGGTACGTCTTTGCCGACGGTGTCCAAACTGAGTGCCGCTGGAACATCTCGTTAACAACCAGTTCCTTATCTCTGAACCACTTGATCAGGTCAGAAACCTGCAGATTGATCGGCTTCGAGGTTGCCATATCGGCATCGTCGTAAACGCGACGCCCGCTGACAAGCATGCAGACTGCAATCGTCGCGCAACCCATAGCGGCGATCGCTTCCCAAAGCTGGCCTTACGGGAAACATTGAGAGAGTGGGCCCGTTGTAGCGATGCCGCTGGAGCGCTGCATCCCTGTTCACTTGAACACCTTCCGATTCGACGCCGCCAGCATTTCCACCGCCTTGGCGATCTGCTCGACCTTCGTCTTGCTGAGCATCGTGCCGGTATTGGCGGTCTCGAACAGGCCGAGCCGGTCTTCGTTGAGCACGTAGACCTGGCCGACCTTCTCGTCGGTGTCGACGTACATGAACGGGACGACCAGACACGCCTGCACGAACGCCGGTGCGTTGCCGCCCATGACGGCGTCGAGCCGGTCTTTGACGGACATGGTCTGGCGGAGGGCGTCGCGGAGGAGGTCGGTGGCTTTGTTGTTGTAGAGGTGGCGTCCGTCGGGCGCGAGCGAGAGCAGGCCGCGCATGGACTTGGTGGAGAGCACGAACACGCCGCGCGGCCCGACGAGGATGTGATCGACGTCGCGGGCCTCTTCGAGCTGCACGTTGTTGAAGACGTGCCAGTCGTGGGAGAGGTCCATGAGGCACCACGTGACGAATGCCTCCGCCTGCCCGCCACGCATCCAGTGAATGCGCTGGCGATTGGCGACGTCGGAGTAGCGGTCGAACTGCTTCCAGGCCCAGACGATGAAGGGGAAGCCGAGGATGATCGATCCGCTGGTGGCCCACCAGATCGAAGCGCCGAAGTAGCGGAAGAGCCAAGGGGACAAGATCACCCCCAGCGCCACGCCGAGCAGTGTCATGCCGGTCACCCCGTACCCGAGCCAGCGATAGAAGAGCCGCTTCGATCGCTTCTTCGCGTACTGACCCGCTTTTTCTAGGTAGACGTGAGCCATAATGTGCTGACGAGTAGCTTACCGAGGACGGGTCTGCGTCTCAAAGAATCCTGCGGGCCCTGCACGCTGCCGCCGATCGGGGTGGGAGTCCGTAGGGTCCGCAGTACGCTGCGGACCGATCTGTCAGTCATGACTACAGGCCACCGCTTGATGCGGTCCGCAGCGTACTGCGGACCCTACGCGCTACAGGACCGGCGACAACACCAACGACGCAGCCATCGGGGGTGACAACCTCGCCATGAAAATCGGATTGGGACGCGTCATCTTCTGGGTTGCTTTCGTTGCAGCTGCCGTTGTTGTGGCTGCGTTGTTCCATTCGCAAGGCCGCGGTCAGGCGTTTACAGAGGAGGCGATTGGGTTCGAGCGTGTAGCGACGTATGGGCGCGAAATGGTGAAATCTTCGAGTAGTGGCCTCACGCACGACGGCGGACCGGTGCGAATCAAGTCGTTTGCGGACTTTGACACTTTTGTCCGAAATTCATCCGGCCTCGGAGTATCTGAGATACTACCAAAAGGCCATCGCTACGCTTTCCTTGTCGGCGATTCGAAGACGGATTCGGACTTCCTGATCGAGAGCCTTACGACCTATACCCCATCGGGCAGGTACGTTCGATTCCGTCTGACATGTGGGGGCGAACTCCTGCGCTATGATCCTTGAGGCGGTTGCGAAGCCTGGATCGCGGTAGGCTGACCTTCTCCCCGCTTGCCTTTACGGCTATCCCGTCCCCATGGCCAATCTGAGGGCGAGCACCGGGAGGCTCGCCTCGGCTGCGATCCGCTGCGCGCGATGGAAAGTCCTCCCCCTCTCCCGCACAATGCCTCGTCTATGTCCGCCAATCGCCTGATCTCGCAGCGTGCTTTGTCCATTGACGCGTCCGGCATTCGCAAGGTGTTCGACCTCGCGGCCAAGATGAAGGACCCGATCAACTTCTCGATCGGGCTGCCCGATTTCGACGTGCCCGAGCCGGCCAAGCTGGAGGCGATCGACGCCATCCGCCGCGGCGACAACCGGTACACGCAGACGCAGGGAATCGCCCCGCTGCGCGAGCGGTTGCGGGCGGACCTGTCGCGGGAGTACGGCCGGGACGTGGGCGACGTGCTGATCACGTCGGGCGTGTCGGGCGGGCTGCTGCTGACGCTGTCGGCCGTGTGCGACCCGGGCGACGAGGTCATCTTCCTCGACCCGTACTTCGTGATGTACAAGCATCTGCTGTCGATGATCAACGCCAAGTCGGTGATCGTGGACAGCTACCCGGACTTCAAGTTCCCGGCCGACAAAGTGGCCGCGGCCATCACGCCGCGCACGAAGGCGATCATCGTCAACAGCCCCAGCAACCCGACCGGCACGCTGATGAGCCAGCAGGACGTCGACGCGGCCGTCAGCCTGGCGAAGAAGCACGACCTGCTGATCCTGAGCGACGAGATTTATGAGCCGTTTGTGTACGACGAGGAAGTGGGCAGTGGGCAGTACGCTGGCGCTGCAGTGGGCAGTTCCGACCTGCACACTGCCCACCGCCCACTGCCCACTAAGCTCGCGTCGGCGTTGCACGCGTACGAAAAGACGGTGGTGCTCCGCGGTTTCAGCAAGTCGCACGGCATGACGGGCTGGCGGTTGGGCTACGCGTACGGGTACGAGCCGGTCGTGGCGCAGATGACCAAGCTTCAGCAGTACACGTACGTCTGTGCCCCGAGCGCCTTCCAGCACGCGGCGCTCAAGGCGCTGGACGTGCCGATGACGGACGCGGTGGCGGCGTACCGGAAGAAGCGCGACCTGGTGTACGGGATGCTGTCGAAGAAGTTCGAGATCGTGAAGCCGGGCGGCGCGTTCTACATCTTCCCGAAGGTGCCGACGGGCAACGCCACGGACTTCGTCACGCGGGCGATCGAGAAGAACGTGCTGATCATCCCCGGCAACGTGTTCAGCGGCAGAGACACGCACTTCCGCATCAGCTACGCGACGACGGACGAGAAGATCGAACGCGGGTGCGAGATTCTGAACTCGCTGGTGTGAGGCGCGGAGAGAAGCCACCGATGACGCCGATGGGCACCGATGGAATGCGGTGAGGGGTGGCGGCAGTGGACTCGCGCGCGGCGATTCCGTCATGCTGAGCGGAGCGAAGCATCTGGCGCCGGACGGAGATCACGCGACTTCGACCGGCGCCAGACCCTTCGCTGCGCTCTGGGTGACGCACGTCTCATCCGCGCCCTATCGGTGCACATCGGTGCCATCGGTGGCCGGTCTTCGCACGTGAACCATCGCGCTCACAGCACTTCCAGCGTCGGCGCGGCCGTGCCGGCGAGCTTGTCGGCCTCGGCGGCGACGTTCTGGGCGATCGTCTCCAGCGCGTGCGTCAGCTTGGCGTTGCTCTCGAAGTTCTTGTGCGGCGTGCCGGCGTCGGAGTTCACCCGCAGCGAGGTGAACATCGGCAGCTCGCCCAGCAGCGGCAGGCCCAGGCGGCTGGCGGCAGCGCCGGTGCCGCCTCGGCCGAAGATGTCGTGCTCGATGCCGCTGTCGTCGACGAAGTAGCTCATGTTCTCGATCAGCCCGAGCACCGGCGTGCCGAGCTGCTGGAACATGCGCACGGCGCGGATCGCGTCATCGAGCGCCACCTGCTGCGGCGTCGCGACGACGACCGCGCCGGTGAGCTGAAGGAGCTGACAGAGCGTGAGCGGAACATCGCCCGTGCCGGGGGGAAGATCGACGATGAGGTAATCCAGCGGCGGCCAGTGCGTGTTCTCGTGAATGAGCTGCCGGAACGCGGCGGTGGCCATCGGCCCGCGCCAGATGAGCGGCTTGTCGGATTCGACCAGACTGCCGATGGTGATCGCGTGCACGCCGTGCACCAGGAACGGGCGGATCTTCTTCCCCTGCGGCGTGTCGAGCACGGCGGGCGTTTGCCCGTGCAGCCCGAGCATGGTGGGCATGGAGGGGCCGTAGATGTCGCCGTCCATCAGGCCGACGTCGAAGCCCATGCGTTGCAGCGCGACGGCGAGGTTCACCGCGACGGTGCTCTTTCCCACGCCCCCCTTCCCCGCGCCGACGGCGATGATGTGCTTGATCTGCGGCAGCATCTCCCGCGCGGTGGCCGGCTTGTCGCGCGCGGTGAGCGTGAGCTTGACGTCGCTCGCCCCGGCCCGCTTCAGCGCGGCCGTGACGTCGCCCTCGATCTTGTCTTTCAGCGGGCAGTTGGGCGTGGTGAGTTCGACCGTCAGCGTCACGACGCCGGCGTCGACCTTCACGTCCTTCACCATGTTCAACGTGACGATGTCCTTGAACAGCTCGGGGTCCTGAACAGTACGCAACGCGGCGAGGGCTTGGTCTTGGGTGATGGACATCGGATCGTCGAGTATAGGCGAGGATCGCTACGACACGAAGGCGCGAAGGCACGAAGAGGAACACGAAGTCGGGGCAGGAGGAGCCACCAAGGCACCAAGACACGAAGAAAGACAGGAGAAGATGTGGGCCGGGTGCCATGGCATCGGTACGCCGTTGCCATGGGACGCTCTCGCTCTACGAGCCGCACGCATGATCGAATGCGTTCCACGGCGAGCGAGTATGCGAACCCTGTCAACTCGCAAACGCTGACACTTTCCTTGTGTCTTGGTGGCTCTGCCCGAATCAAGGCTGCGAGGTTGCCGTTGTCGGCATGCGGCCCGTATCGAGAAAAGCACAAGCCTGCGCCGGCCTGTCCGAGTGGATCAAGTCCACGCCCGCCGCCTGTTGGGCCTTCCAGCATTCAGGCGTATCCGGCGCATTCCAGAAGCGAACGAGTTTCCCTTGGCGATGGATGGCCGCGACATAGTCTCGTAACCGATCTTGCTGAGCTGCGGGCATTGCACCGTGACCGTCCCATTCGAAATGGTCCGCCCACGCATCACTGATCAGTGGGTTGAGCCATGAGGGCATCGACTGCTCTTTCGAAGTCCGATCGAACAGAATGACATGCGGCCCGATGCGCAGCGCGTCCGACGTGTCTCGCTGGCCAGTCACAACGACGGAAATCGCGGCGACGTCTACTGAATCCGAACTGCGATTGGTCGTCAGGATCTGGCCAAACGACTTGAGTTCGTCGACTAGGGCACGCATCGCCGGTGCTGCATCGCTCTTCACGTCAATGAGCAGTATCAGCGACTGCCCGCGCTTTGTCGGATAGACCCAGCCGTCATTCTCGACCACTCGGCGAAGAAGCGGAAACAGATACCCTTCTTTCAACGTGATTCGGGGAGTCCGGCCTTGAGGTCCGATGACCAGTTCTCCGTTTACCAGGTAGACATCGACCTCGACCGAACTGACACCCGCGTCGAGCGCCGACGACAGCGAGGTTGTATGCAGATGGTCGTTGTGCGCGTGAATGCCCTGAGGCACCAAACGTTTCGGTGTCGCGTCACTGTGGCCGCACCCCAGAGGAGAACACAATGCTGAGGTTGCGGCGAGCAATGCGACGAGCTTCTGCAGCATGATGAGTTACGCTCGGGACCGAGACGAATGCCGCGGAGGTGCTTGCCAATCAAGCTTACCGATCAAACTGCGCATCGAACGCGATATTGCTCGGCTTGAAGTCGATCTTCTTCACGAACGCCGCGCTCTCGGTCGCGCCGTGTTCGCGGTCCATGCGGCTGTCTTCCCATTCGACGCTGAGCGGGCCGGTGTACTTGACGTCGTTGAGCGCGACGATGATGCGTTCGAAGTTGACGTCGCCGTGGCCGGGCGAGCGAAAGTCCCAGAAGCGGCGCGGGTCGGCGAAGGTCACGTGGCCGCCGAAGACGCCGACGGTGCCGTCGCCCTTGCCCCACCACGCGTCCTTCACGTGGCTGTGGAAGATGCGGTCGCCGAAGGTGTAGATGAACTTCACGTAATCGACGCCCTGGTAGCCGAGGTGGCTGGGGTCGTAGTTGAAGCCGAACCGCTTGTGTTGCTTGACCGCTTCGAGGGCGCGCTGCGCTGGCGATGTCGAAGGCGATTTCGGTCGGGTGCACTTCCAGCGCGAAGTTGACGTCGTTCTTCTCGAACGCATCCAAGATCGGGCCGAAGCGCTTGGCGAAATCGTCGAAGCCTTTTTGCCAGTACTTCTGATCGGTGGGCGGGAAGGCGTAGATGCTGTGCCAGACCGACGAGCCGGTGAAGCCGTTCACGACGGCGGGGAAGCTGATCTTGTCCGGGCTGGCGTTGCGGAACAGGCGGGCGGCCTTCGCGGTGTCGATCATCTTCTTCGCTGCGCGTTTGCGGACGCCTTCGGGATCGCCATCGCCCCAGACGTCGGGCGGCAGGATGCTCTTGTGACGCTCGTCGATGTTGTCGCAGATCGCCTGCCCGACGAGGTGCGCGCTGATCGCGACGCTGGTCAGGCCGTTGTCCTTGAGCAGTTCCCACTTCTTCTTGCAGTACGACTTGTCCTTGAGGGCGGCGTCGACGTCGAAGTGGTCGCCCCAGCAGGCGAGTTCCAGGCCGTCGTAGCCGAAGGCCTTGGCTTTCTTGGCGAGCGTTTCGAGCGGCAGGTCGGCCCACTGGCCGGTGAAGAGCGTGACGAGGCGTGCCATGTTGACTCCGAGAATCGTGAATGACGATCGAATCGAACGAAGCCGCTATCGAAGCGGACAGCGTGCGCCGCGTCAACCTTCGCGCTGCGACTTCTCGACCTTCGGCCGTTGGGCCGATTCACGATTCTTCGATCGTCCGCGCGTTCCCGTTCGCCCGGCTGGCCATCGCCATGCCCTGTAGCGTCGCGTAGCTCCCCAGTTGTAGGCCGCCCATCACCAGTGTCACGAGCCACGTGCGCGAGTGCTCGAACGGATTCAGGATGCGGTCGCTCACGACGGCCACCACCGAGAACGGGTCGGCCAGCACGTCCCAACTGTTGAGCCGCGGGAATCGGCCCAGATACACGCCAAAGCCGCACAGGAAGCAGACGAGCACGATGGTCGCCCAGGCGCGAACTTCGCCGATCGATTCGCGCAGCATGCGATGGACCACGCCCAGCGCCTGCGCATCCGAGCAGCAGGCCGTGCAGCGCCACGCCGCCAAAGAGCATGGCGTCGAACCAACGCGGGGCGGCTGCGTCGTAGTTGAAGTGCATCAGGTCGGTGACCAGGTACGGGGCGTTGGGCAGAAACGCCAGCCATGCCCCGGCGAGCAAAAGTTGCACCGCCCGCGGCCCCCGCACGCGCCGCAAGGCCTCCCACGCCAGCGCGAACATCAGCGGCAGCCACGCGAGGAACGTGTTCCAAACCAGGAACCCATACGCCAGTCGGCCCGTGACGACGGCGCGCACGACCAGCATCGCCGCGATCATCGCGCCGCCGAAGAAGAGCGTGGCTAGAAGGAACCATCGCTCCATCGAATACGTTCGCATGCAGGCTCCGAGAGAAGGGAACGGGACGTCCCATCTTTCATGCGCAGCTCGACGAATCGTTTCAGCCGACGCCGGGTCGCGCGTCAACGCCCTCACCCCAGCCCTCTCCCGGAGGGGGATGGAGCGAACGATCACTCCGGCAGGTGCGTTTCGAGCCACCGCGTGTACGTTTCCGGCACGACGATGGCCGGGCAGCAGGCGGGGATGAGGATCGTGTCACCGACGGAATACGGGACGTCGTCGATGTCCTCCTTCGCGCAGCGCAGCACGCCCGAGCCCTGGAGCACCGTCATCACGCGCACGCGCGAGTAGACCGTCGGCGTCTCGCCCGGCTGGGCGTCGCGGCGCAGCAGCTTGAACTGCGGCGCCATGACGATGACCGCCTCACCCTCGCCGGGCGGCGTCCAGCTCTTCTTCGGGTCGGTTGTGAAATCGATGCACTCCAACGCCTCGGCGATGTGCAGCTTGCGCGGCTTGCCGGTGCCAGCGTCAATGCGGTTGAAGTCGAAGACGCGATACGTCGTGTCGCTGGGCGTCTGCACCTCGGCTGCCACAATTCCCGCGCCGAGCGCGTGAACCGTTCCGCTGGGCAGATAGAACGTGTCGCCGGTCTGCACCTTCACGGCGTTGAGCAGGCTCTCACACGCGCCGGCCTCGATGCTGGCCTCAAACATCGCGCGATCGGTGCCCGACTTCGTCCCGATCAGAATCCGCGCATCGGGCTTATGCGACAGCACGTGCCAGCACTCATTCTTGAGATGCGCGCCGGGATGGCTGGCCGCGTAACTCATCGGCGGATGCACCTGAACCGACAGGTCCTGGTTCGCGTCGAGGAACTTCACCAGCAACGGAAACTGCGGCCCGTGCGGCGTGGTCACGGGCGTCGCTCGGCCCAGCAGCTCGTCGCCACGCAGCAGCAGGATGCTGTGAAGGCTCGTGCCGGCGAGCGGGCCGTTGCTCACCTTGCTGCTGGTCCATTCGCCCGCGACGTCTTCCGGTGCGATGCCATCGGCACCCACCGCGCCGGGCGGGAAGTCGAACAGCTCCCAGCTTTCACCGATGAGTTTGTTGTCAGGAATCGATTTGTTTGCCACGCGTGCCAACTCGCGGCCGCCCCATATTTTCTCGATGAAACGGGGCTTGAACTTCAGCGGATACAGCGGAGTCTTGGAAGTCATGCGGGTTGTAGGTTCGTCGCCTTGCGGGCAGAATCAAGCGCGACAAGACGCCCGCGCCCATTTGTGGAGAAAGTCTCACGGATGACGACGACCAACGGAACTGCCGGTGCCATGAAGACGTTCGTGCTCGACACGAACGTCCTGCTGCACAACCCTGCCGCTCTCTTCCTGCTCAAGGACAACGAGATCGTCATCCCCTTCGACGTGCTCGAAGAACTCGACGAGTTCAAAACCAACTCCGACGACCTCGGCCGCAATGCGCGCACGGTTATTCGCACGCTTGACCAGCTTCGCGAAAAAGGCGACTTGCTCCAGGGCGTCACGATCGAACCCACGGGCGGTGTGCTGAAGATCTCGCTCGAAACGTCCATCGACAAATGCCCGCAGCTGCGCGGCAACTCGCCCGACAACCGCATCATCTGCACCGCGCTGGCGCAGAAGGAAATCGGCAAGCGCGTCACGTTCATCTCCAAGGACATCAACGCCCGCATCAAGGCCGACGCGCTCGGCCTGAACTCCGAAGACTTTGAGGCGCAGAAGGTCGACTTCGAGCACCTGTACACGGGCTATCGCGAGCTGACGGTTCCGTCGGATGCGATCGATGAACTGTATCGCAACAAGGAATTGCGCGTCGTCACGCCCGACAACACGCCGAAGCTGATCGCGAACGAGTTCGTGCTGCTAAAGGATCAGGCGAACGAAACGCACACGGCGCTGGCGCGATATCGCCTTGAGCTTGACAAGGTGATTCCGCTCAAGGGCCGGCGCGGCGCGGTGTTCGGACTGCTTCCGCGCAACGTGCAGCAGACGATGGCGCTCGACCTGTTGCTGGACGACAGCGTGAAGCTGGTCAGCCTGATCGGCTCGGCCGGCACCGGCAAAACGCTGCTTGCCATCGCGGCCGGGCTGAACAAAGTGCTGAACGATGAAGGCTACACCAAGCTGCTGTGCGCCCGCCCCATCATGCCGCTGGGCCGCGACATCGGCTACCTGCCCGGCGACAAGGACGAGAAACTCGGCGCGTGGATGCAGCCGATCTTCGACAACATGGCCTACCTGCTGAGCAACCGCATCAACGACTCCGCTGACGTGAAGCCGCACGCGCAGCACAGCACGGTCGAGCAGCGAATCGAACAACTCATGCAACAGGGCAAAGTCGTTCTCGAACCGCTCACCTACATCCGCGGGCGCAGCATTCCGCACCAGTTCATGATCATTGACGAGGCGCAGAACCTGACGCCGCACGAGGTGAAGACGATCGCCAGCCGCGTGGGGGACGGCACGAAGCTCGTACTCACGGGTGACGCGACGCAGATCGACAACCCCTACCTCGATTCGTCGAGCAACGGCTTGAGCTATCTCGTCGAACGTCTGAAAGGCAAGAGTCTCGTCGGTCACATCACGCTCGCGAAGTCGGAGCGAAGCGAACTCGCGCGACTCGTAACAAACGAGTTGTGATCGCTTGAACTAGAACACGCTTTCACGTGATCGATGCATCCTTCGGGTGGCGACTTCGATCGTTTCGCGAATTCGTTCACGCTTCGCACGCTTGCGTTTCGACCATCACCTTCTCAAGATAACCCATCCGAACAAAGGACGAACTCCATGAGCGATCAACCGACTCCCGCCCCGTTGCCGCGTGACCCGGATGCCCCGCCCGCGCCGGTCGACTCAACGATCCAGTACGACGATTTCGCCAAGGTGCAGTTGCGCGTTGCGACGATCCTCGAAGCCGGGCCGCACCCGAACGCTGACAAGCTGCTGGTCCTACAGGTCGACCTCGGCAACGGCGAGAAGCGTCAGATCTGTGCCGGCATCAAGGCGTGGTACGAACCGACTACGCTCGTCGGCAAGCAGATCATCGTGGTGAAGAACCTCGCCCCGCGCAAGCTGCGCGGCCTGGAAAGCCACGGAATGCTACTGGCCGCCACGGATGAGGCCACCGGCAACGTTGTTGTCCTTTCGCCCAGCGCGGCCGTGGCACCCGGTTCAGAGGTAAAGTGATCGACGCGGTTCCATTTGCGATTTGCGATTTGCGATTTGCGACCCAACGCCTTCGGCGTTCTGCAAATCGCAAATCGCAAATCGGCAATCGCAAATGCTCCGGGAACTTCACATCTCCAATCTCGCGGTAATCGCTGACGCGCGGGTCGAACTCGACGGCGGGCTCAACTGCTTCACCGGCGCGACCGGCGCGGGCAAGAGCTTGGTAATCGGTGCGGTCGAAATTCTGCTCGGCCTTCGCTCGACGTCGGACATGCTGCGCGCGGGCTCAGAAGAGGGTCGCGTGACCGGTGTGTTCGAAGTCGCCAAGCCAGAACAGTTCCGCGCGATCCAAGCCGTGACCGACATCGATGTCACACACGACGGCGGCGAAGTGCTCCTCGTCCGCAAGCTGCACGCGTCGGGCCGCAGCTCGGCATCGCTCAATGGCAACCCGATCACGCTTCAGATGCTCAAAAGCATCGGCGAACTGCTCGTCGACGTGCACGGCCAACACGACCACCAGTACCTGCTCAAGCCGTCGAACCAGCTCGACGTTCTCGACCGCTTCGCGGGCCTCGACGACCTGCGCCACCAGTATCACGAAACGTACCTGAAGCTCACCGACACGAAGCGTCGGCTTGCGGAACTGTCCACCGGCAAGAAGCTCCGCGCGCAGCAGCTAGACCTGTTGCGTTTCCAGGCCGACGAGATCGACAAGGCCGAATTGCAGCCGAACGAGTTGCCCGAGCTCGAAAGCCGCGCGAGCGTGCTCGCCAACCTTGAAAAGCTGCGTAAGGAGACCAGCAGCGCGTACGCCGCACTCTACGACGCCGATGGTTCGGTCATCGATCGGCTGAAGATGATCCAGGCCGTGCTCGCTGAACTTGCGGTTGTTGACCAGCAGCTTGCCAGCACGAGCGAGACGCTGAAGTCAGGCCTGATTCAACTTGAAGAGGCCGCGTTCGATCTCGGCCGATACACGCAGCGGCTCGACCTTGACCCGGCCGAGTTGGCCGAGGTAAACGAGCGGCTGAACGTCATCAACCGCGTGCTGCGGAAGTATGGCATCAGCGTGGAGGATGCGCTCGCCTTCCGCGCCGACATCGGTCGACAGATCGATCAACTTTCGCACGCCGACGAAGACGCGGACGAGCTCGTCAAGCAGGTTGCGCCGCTGGAAAAGAAGCTGAAAGAACTCGGCTCAAAGCTGACGGCGTCCCGGACCGCCGCCGCGAAGAAGCTCGCGCCGTTGATCGTTTCGCAGCTTGCCGAGCTCGGGATGGAGAAGGCGACGTTTTCCGTCGCCGTGACACCCTTGCCCGAGCCCAGCCCGAGCGGCTTCGACGCGATCGAGTTCGTCGTCCGCACGAACCCCGGCCTGCCCGAACAGCCGCTGCGCAAGATTGCCAGCGGCGGCGAAATCGGGCGCATCATGCTCGCGCTCAAGGGCGTCCTCGCCGCGGGCGATCGCGTGAGCGTCCTGGTCTTCGACGAAATCGACGCCAATGTCGGCGGCCGACTCGGTTCCGTCATCGGCGGCAAACTCCGAGACCTCGCAAGCCACCACCAGGTGCTCTGCATCACCCACCTGCCGCAGATCGCCGCCCACGCCGATCGCCACATCACCGTCAACAAATCGCAGTCGGGCGAGCGGACCACCACGACGGTTCGCACCGTCAACGGCAACGACCGCGTCGAAGAAATCGCCGAGATGATCGGCGGCAAGAAGATCACAGAGACGACCCGCGCAGGCGAAAGAACTGCTCGAACAAGCCAACGGCACGACCGCCCCGAAGGCCACCAAGAAGTCGAAGAAGGCGTAGCGATCGTAGCGTTGCTCCGCTACGCTTCGCGCGGAGGATCGACAACTCATGTATGCACTGCGTTGGATCGCCTCGTGTCTCGCGATCGCTGCACCCTGCTTCGGCGACGTCGCGACGACACAGCCAGCCACCCTGCCGAGCGAGGCGCGCGTTGTCGTGCCCATGGGAGCGAGACTGTTCCCTCTGTCGGCCGTCCGCATTGACGGCGGACCATGCCGCGATGCTTTGGAGATCGACCGCGCTTACCTGCTCAAGCTGAATCCTGATGCGCTCATGCACCATCTGCGCCGCAACGCGGGCTTGCAGCCGCTGGCCGATCACTACGGCGGCTGGGACGCAAATGGCAGCGGCATCCTCGGACACTATCTGAGCGCGTGTGCGCAGATGTACGCCGCCACAGGCGATGAAGAACTGCGTCGCCGCGTCGATCACATGATCGACACGATGGCCAAGTGTCAGGCAGCGCTCGATGCCGGCGCGCTCTACGCCTATCGGAGCGACGTCCGCTACTTCACACTGTTGCGGCACGGCGAACTGCTGACGCCGCCGGTGAACGGCTGGTACGTCACGCACAAGCTGATGGCCGGCGCGCGCGACGCGTATTTCTATACGGGCAGCGACAAAGCCCGGCAGGTCTGGCTGGCGCTGTGCGACTGGACGATCGAAGTCACGGCGAAGCTGAGCGATGAGCAGTGGCAACGCATGCTCGACGGCGAGCACGGCGCGCCGCACGAGGTTCTGGCCGACGCGTACGCCGTCACGGGCGATCGCAAGTACCTCGACTGCGCGCTGAAGTTCCGCCACGCGCGCGTGTTCGATCCCGTCGTACGAGGCGACACGCGCGTCCTCAATGGCCTGCATGCGAACACGACCATCGCCAAGTTCCTCGGCTACCAGCGCCTGTACGAACTCACCGGCGACGCCCACTGGAATAAGGCGTCGACGAACTTCTGGCAGGATGTCGTCGAACACCGCTCCTGGGTCAACGGCGGCAACAGTCAGTGGGAAGCCTTCTTCGATCCGTCCCGCACGCTCGACCAGATGCGCCAAGTCTGCGGCCCCGAAACGTGCAACTCGTACAACATGCTGAAGCTCACCGCGCATCAATTCGAGCTTCAACCTGATGCGAAGCAAATCGACTTCTACGAACGCTGCCTGTTCAACCACATCCTCTCGACGCAGAACCCTGAGCACGGCGGTTACGTCTACTACACGCCGATGCGGCCTGGCGCGTATCGCACCACGAGCACCGACTTCGACGGCTTCTGGTGCTGTGTCGGCACCGGAATGGAGAACCACGCCCGCTACGGCGAACTGATCTACGCCCACGCGAACGACGCAGGCACGCCGAAGCTTTACGTGAACCTGTTCATCCCCTCCACGCTCGACTGGCGCGACGCCGGCCTGAAGGTGCAGCAGACGACCGACTTTCCGAACGCTGGCCAATCGTCGCTAAAGATTCGTACAACAAAGCCCACGCGTGCCGCGTTGAATATCCGCTGGCCTGCCTGGGCGGCGACGATGACCGTGCGCGTGAACGATCAGCCGATCGACACGTCGCAGTTCAAGCCGGACAATTACGTCCTGATCGATCGAACGTGGAGCGATGGCGACCGAATCGATCTCGATATGCCGATGCACCTCTCGACCGAAACGCTTCAGGGCGCGAACGACTACGCCGCCGTGCTCTATGGCCCGACCGTGCTGATCGCCGGCATCGGCCGCGACGGGCTGGGCGACGAAGACTTCCGTCCCACCACACAGAAGGGAAACATGCTCGCCCGCAAGCGCTTCCCCGAGACCGACGCCCCCGCGTTCGTCGCTTCGCGCGAGCAGATTGTGAAGAACCTGAAGCCGGTCGATGGCAAGCCGCTCACGTTCACTACCGGCACGCTCACGCGGCCGCAGAACGTCACGTTGACGCCGATGTGGACGATCGGCGACCAGCGCTACGTCACGTACTTCCGCATGACCGACGAGAAGTCCTATGCAGACGCAATCGCCAAGCGAAAGCATGAAGAGGCGGCCGACCTCGCCTTAGATCAACGGACGATCGATCGCGTGCGCATCGGCGAGCAGCAATCGGAAGCCGATCACGGCTTGCGGTTCGATCGATCGAACACGGGCCGCGCATCGGAGCCGTTCGAGAGTTGGCGCGACGCCAAGGGCTTCTTCAGCTACTCGCTGAACGTCGCCGCCGATCGTGGGCCGCTGGCGGTGCGCTGCGTCTACTGGGGCAGTGACGCGGGTCGCACGTTCGACATCCTCGTGGACGATCAGCGCATCGCGACGCAGACGCTCGATGGCTCGAAGCCCAATCAGTACTTCGACGCGACCTATGACCTGCCGGCCGAGTTGATTCGTGGTAAAATCAGCGTCGTAGTCCGATTCGAGGCCAAGTCCGACAGCACGGCCGGCGGTGTATTTGATGTGCGGATCGTCGCCAGGCAATAGCACTCACTCCATGTCTTTCACCTGAGGAACCCGATGCACGTCGCGCGAGTCATCGCCGCTGCCGTTTTTGCCATGAGCACGCTCACTTCCACCGTTCGATCTGAAGTCGCCAATGTCGTGAAGCCGGTTCAGGAGTACTTCCCGCTGTCGGACCTGCGCCTGCTCGACGGGCCGTTCCATCACGCGATGGAACTGGATCAGGCGTACCTGCTGCAACTGAGCGCCGACCGTCTGCTGTCCGGCTTCCGCGCGAACGCGGGACTGCCCGAGAAGGCGAAGCCCTACGGCGGCTGGGAGTCGCGCGGGCTTTCAGGACAGACCGCCGGCCACTACCTGTCCGCCCTCGCGCAGATGTACGCGTCGACCGGCGACCAGCGCTTCGCCGATCGACTCAGCTACTGCATCGACGAACTCGCCGACTGTCAGGCCGCTGTCTCCGACGGCTTCCTGGGTGGCATGCCGCGCGGCCGCGAGCTGTTCGCTGAGATCGCGCGCGGCGACCTGCGCGTCCGTCCCGGATTCGACCTCAATGGCGGCTGGGTGCCGTGGTACAACCAGCACAAGCTCTTCGCTGGTCTGCGCGACGCGTACCAGCTTGCCGGCAATGAGAAGGCGAAGGCCGTCCTCGTCCGTCTCGGCGACTGGTGCGACTCCGTCTGCCATGGCCTGTCCGACCAGCAGATGCAGGACATGCTGGCCACCGAGCAAGGCGGCATGCTCGAAACGCTGGCCGATCTGTACGCCATCACCGGCGATCAGAAGTTCCTCGCGCTCGCGAAACGCTTCTGGCACAAAGCCGTGCTCGATCCGCTCGCCGCGCACAAAGACCCGCTGACAGGCCTGCACGCGAACACGAACATCCCCAAGGTGATCGGTGCCGCGAGGATGTACGAACTCACCGGCGACAAGGCCTTCCACGACGCGGCCGAGCAGTTCTGGACGCTCGTCACCCGCGACCGCTCATTCGTCACGGGCTCTAACAGCGACCGCGAGCACTTCTATCGCGTCGGCCTCGAAGCCAGCAAGCTCGGCCCCCAGAACGGCGAGACGTGCAACGTCTACAACATGCTCAAGCTGACGAGCCATCTCGCGTCGTGGCAGGACGACAGCAAGCTCTACGACTTCTACGAGCGCGCCCTCTTCAACCACATCCTCGGCTCGATCGATCCAAATACGGGCATGGTGACCTATTTTCAGTCGTTGCAGGCAGGCCGCTTCAAGGTGTACGCGTCGCCGGAAGATTCGTTCTGGTGCTGCGTCGGCACAGGACTGGAAAACCACGCGAAGTACCCGCAGCACGTCTACGCTCGCATGGGCGATACGCTGAGCGTCAACCTGTTCATGGCCAGCGAACTCACTTGGAAAGAGAAGGGCCTGACGCTGCGTCAGGAAACCGACTTCCCGAGTAGCGACACGACGAAGCTGACGCTCAAACTCGGCAAGCCGACGTCGATGAAACTGCAAATCCGCGTGCCCGGCTGGGCAACGAAGGGCATCAGCGTTGAGGGCGCAGCCACTGCAACTGGTGCAGCCGGGTCGGGCTATCTCACTATCGATCGCACCTGGAATGACGGTGACACGATCACCGTGCGCATGCCGATGTCATTGTCGCTGCACCGCGCGGTGGACGATCCCACCAGCGTCGCGTTTTTGTACGGCCCGGTCGTGCTCGCGGGCGAACTCGGCCGCGCGGACTTCCCTGAAAGCGACAACGTGCCCGACCACACGAAGTTCGACAGCCGTCCCTTGCCACCGGTCCCGGCGCTGGTGACGGACGACGCCTCACTCGGGTGGCTCAAGCCCGTTGCGGGCAAGCCGCTGCACTTCACGACCGGTTCGGTCGCACGTCCAGCGGGTGAGATCGAACTTGCACCGTTCGCGCAAGTACATCACCAGCGTTATGCCGTCTACTTCCGCATGTTGAGCGAGGCGCAGTTCGCCGCGCAGCAGCAGAAGATCGAGGCCGAACGCAAGGTCGCCGCTGAACTGGCAGCGCGCACGGTCGACGAGGTCGTGTTCGGCGAGCAGCAGTCCGAAAAGGATCACGACGCACAGAACGAACGGTCGTTCAACGGCGAGCACGCCGGCAAGCACTGGCGCGACGCTCGCGACGGCGGCTGGTTCTCTGCGAATTTCACGGTCAAGCCTGATGTCGCCCAAGTGCTGCGCTGCACCTACTGGGGCAGCGACGCGAACAACCGTGTGTTCGACATCGTTGTCGACGGGCAGCTCATCGCGACTCAGCGCCTCGACGGCAAGCACCCGGAAGAGTTCTTCGACGTCGACTATCCGCTGCCTGCGTCGTTGGTGGCCGGCAAGTCTGCTGTCACGATCCGCTTCCAGGCGCATCCGGGTGCCACCGCCGGAGGGCTGTTTGGCTGCCGCGTGCTGACAGCGGCGAAGTGACCGCCGTGCTCACCGCCTGTACGAGCTCGGCGTTCGGCGCAGTTTCGCGCTGAACACCGTGCTCATGTATGCCTGACTGGAGAAGCCGCACCGCTGCGCGATCGCCTTCAACGGCAGATGCGTCTCGGACAGAAGCCGCACCGCGTGGTTGATACGCAGGCGAACGATCTCGTCGTTCACGCTTCGGCCGAGCAGGCGACGAAATCGGCGATCGAGCGTGCTGCGCGACACGCCCAGTTCGTCCACCAGCCGGTCGACGCTCAGGGAATGTTCGACATTCTCGCGCAGATACCGCAGGGCAAGCACCATCGTTTCATCTTCGATCGCAAGCACGTCGGTCGACGCACGAACGAAGACGCCTGACGGATCGATCAGCACGGTCTGTCGCGCCGGCGTCTTGCCGTTCATCAATTCAGAGAGCAGCCTGGCGGACTCGTAGCCGCGTTGCTCGTCGTTGATGATGACGCTCGACAGCGGCGGCGTGGAGATTCGGCACATCGGCTCGTCGTTGTCCGCGCCAAGCACGGCCACCGCTTCCGGAACACTAACGCCGATACGCAGACACGCCTCCAACACCTGCCGACCGAGGAAGTCGGTGGTTGTCATGATGCCGACTGGCTTCGGCAACGCCGCAATCCAATGACCGATCTCGCACTGCTGCTGGTCCCAGTGTTCCGGCCCGGCGGGACGCGCCGAGGGCTTGTCGACGACATAACGTTGCGCCTCAAATCCGGCCTTCTGCACGACTTCCGAGAAGCCCTCGAAGCGATGCCTCGCCCAAAACGCGTTGACGATTTCAAAAAACGCGAAGGATTTGAAGCCACGCTCAAGTAAATGCTCAGCGCCGACCTGGCCGATGCGGCGGTCATTCGCGCGGACCAGATAGCCGCCCTGCGCACGGTCCACCCCGGCCACATCGACAAACGGC
Source organism: Tepidisphaeraceae bacterium (assembly GCA_047600945.1). Classification (GTDB taxonomy): domain Bacteria; phylum Planctomycetota; class Phycisphaerae; order Tepidisphaerales; family Tepidisphaeraceae; genus JASGKC01. The sequence continues at coordinate 3,541,947 of JASGKC010000001.1, forward strand.
AGGCCCGCCCGCTTCAGCGCGATCGCATCCTGGGCGGTCAATCTGCCCAGCACGCCGTCGCCGCGCCACGTCTGTAGCCACTTGTCGATTTCCGCCTCGATGAAGGGGGGCTTGAGGTAGATCGACCACGGCTCGTGTTCCTGCATGAACCGGGCAATGCCGCTCATCATCGTGCGCCGTGGCGCGGTCATCGAGTCGATCACCAACGCGACGCGCTTGTGCTTCGGAAGTGCCATGGCAACGCGAAACCTCTGAATGCGATGCGGACAAGTGACGCTAGACCACAAATCGCTTCAGCGGGGCTGCCGTCAGTTGAGCCGATTTTGAAGAGATTCTCCGTCGAACGGTGTATCAGGCCGTCGGGCGCATCTTCGAGCGGTCCGAGTCAAAATTCAAGATTATCCGTACATACCGAAGAGAAGTCGACCTGACCGGTCCACCGGAGGCTGTCAAAGGCCGTCTCAGGACGCTTCCTAGCACGTGCCCTGAAATTGAAAGGCATTGCCAATGAATCAGAACGCCAAATCGCGCGGGATGTGTCACTCTCCGCATGGCGGATTGGTGAAGATCATTTCGTGTCTCGGCAGGCGATCGCAGGGCGAGCCCCTCACGGAGGACGATTCATGTCCGTACGTAACGCGTTCACGCTCGTCGAGTTGCTCGTCGTGATCGGCATCATCGCGCTGCTCATCTCGATCCTGCTGCCCGCGTTGTCGCGTGCTTCCGAAGCCGCCCGGCAAGTCAAGTGCCTCAACAACATGAAGCAGCTCGCCGTGGCAACGATCTCCTACTGCAACGACAACCGCGGGTTCTACCCGGGCCGAGCGGGCCAAGGGGCCGAGCGCGGCGAGCGACCCGACCTTGATCCGACAAGCTACTCCGGCTGGATCGCTTGGCGACGCGAGCAGGACCCCGTCACCGGCATGCCCTACCCGGGCACGTGGAAGCAGAACATCACGCACTCGGCACTCGCAAAGTATCTCGGCCAGAGCATGAAGCCGCACTCGACGCCCGAGCAGGCGAACAGGATCGCCAACGGCCTCGAGGCCGTCTATCGCTGCCCGTCGGACAACCTGCTGAACCGCCTCGCGTTCGCAGCCGACTACAACGGCGGCCGGGGCATCTACCGGTACAGCTTTTCGATGAACATCATGTTCGGGAACAAGAAATACGACCCAAACAATCCGACCGTGCTGGCCGATCGCGGCAGCTACCTGAAATACAATCAGGTCCATCGCACGACCGACGTGATCCTGTACATGGACGAATCGGAAATCTCGATCAACAACGGCGAGTACAACCCGCTCGTCACCGCCAACAACGCCGACAACCCGAGCAAGGACTACTCGGCCATCAGCGAGCGGCACGAGACGTCGAAATTCAAGAAGAACTCGAAGGACGCCCGCGGCAACGTCGCCTTCGCCGACGGTCACGGCGCGTTTCTTTGCGCAAGGAAGCGTTCGATTCGATTCATTTCGACGTGGACCGAAAGTAGACGGCCAACGAAGTGATCCCGCAGTACGACCTCACAGTGAGCCCGAATGAAGCGAGTGAAGACCAGTGCGGCAGTTTGTTCGGCCATCGCCTTCGGATGCGTTGCGGTGATTGCATCGGCGCAACCCGCAACACAACCCAGTGCGTTCCAGACCGCGATGGACGATTGGGCTGCCAAGGGCAAACCGTATCTGCCGTGGGCGGCGAAGCCTACGGACCTGCCGCAGGCGGGCATCCCGGCGTTCCCGGGCGCCGAGGGCGGCGGCATGTACACAGTCGGCGGACGCGGCGGGAAGGTGTACGTCGTGACCAGCCTGGACGATCACGGCCCCGGTACGCTGCGCGAAGCGCTCGAAGCCGTTGGCCCGCGCGTCGTCGTCTTCAATGTTGCGGGCATCATCCGTCTCGACACAAGCATCCGCGTCCGTGCCCCGTACGTCACGCTGGCCGGCAACACCGCGCCGGGTGACGGCGTCTGCGTCGCGGGCGAGACCGTGCAGATCGACACGCACGACGTCGTCATTCGTCACATGCGCTTCCGGCGCGGCATCGTCGACCAGTCGAAACGCAACGACGCGCTCGGCGGCAACCCGGTCGGCAACATCATGATCGATCACGTCTCGGCCAGCTGGGGCCTGGACGAAAACCTCTCGATGTATCGTCACATGTACGCGTTCCCCGGCACGACGCAGCCGAGCAAGCTGCCGACAGTGAACATCACGATCCAGCATTCGATCTCGGCCGAGGCGCTGAACCCGTACAGCCACGCGTTCGGCAGCACGATCGGCGGACACAACTCGACCTTCCACCACAACCTGTTTGCCAACAATATCGCACGCAATCCCAGCGTCGGCATGGATGGCGACTTCAACTTCGTCAACAACGTCATCTACAACTGGGGCCATCGCAGCGCCGACGGCGGCGACAACAACAGCACCTACCAGTTCATCAACAACTACTACAAGCCCGGTCCCGCGACCGATACGAGCAAGCCGATCGGGCACCGCATCCTGAAGGCCGAATCGCGACGTGGGAAGGACGTGCCGAAGGACTTCGGCAAGGCGTACGTCCACGGCAACGTGATCGAAGGCAACCCAGCAGTGACGGCCGACAATTGGGCGGACGGCGTACAACTCGACGACAGCGACAAGGGCACGGATCGCCCATTCGCTGAGGTGCTGCGCGAAATCCGCGTCGACACGCCGTTCAAGATGTCGCCGCTGCGGATCGAGAGCGCGGAAGACGCGTACCAGTCCGTGCTCCAGCAGGCCGGCGCGTCGTTGCCGAAGCGCGATGCGGTGGATGAGCGGATCGTCAACGAAGTCCGCACCGGCAAGCCGACGTTCGGCAAGGGCATCATCACCGACGTCAGCCAGGTGGGCGGCTACCCCGACTACAAGGGCGAGCCCTACGCGGACGCCGACCACGACGGCCTGCCTGATGCGTACGAATCCAAGCACGGCCTGAATGCCAACGATCCGAACGACGCCGCCCTCGACACCGACGGCGACGGCTACACGAACATCGAAGAATTCATCAACGGTACCGACCCGACCGCAAAGGTCGACTACCAGGATTTGTCGAACAACGTCGATCCGCGTCTGCCGAAGCAGCGCGGACATTGATTGAAAGGGAAGCGCCGGTCCCATCCCTCGTGAGCTTGGCGGCTCGCAGGGACCAGCGCGGAGGAAGTCCGGTTCTAACCCTCGTCGGAGGAGATGCACATGCGAAAGTCTCAGCGGATTCTGTCCATCGCGATCACGGCGGCCACGCTACAGGTGCTCGTGGGCTCAGCACAGGCGATCGATTACACGTGGAACGTCCCGGCTGGTGGAAGCCAGCCGTGGGACAGCGCCGCGAGCTGGACGACAGTCGACCCGCTCGGCACGTTCCCAACTCTCTCGGGTGACAAGGCAGACCTCTCCGTCGCACTGGCCGCCGACCTGACGACCACATTCGCCACGAATCAAACCATCAGCACGCTGGTGCTGGGTGGTACAGCCGGCCCGGTTGTGACCACCGTAGGAGACGCCGCTGGCGGCGCACTGATCTTCGCCGGAACTACCGGCCTTCAGAGCAAGGGCGTGACCGGCTCGACCAACACCATCGCTGCTCCCACCGTGCTCCAAGCCGACCTGAACTTTGACGCGGCCAGCACCAATGCCATCGCGTTCGCGACGAACATCCAGATGGATGGCGGCAACCGGAAGATCACGAACAACGCCCCCGGTGCCGTGCTGAAACTCGGCACAAGCGCTACGAGCGAAATCCGTCTCTACGACTACACGACACCCGCGACCGCACGCACGCTCACGCTATCCGGCAACTCCAACAGCGTGACGGAGATCAACGGCACCTTCTCGAAGGGTCCGAGCAACGTCGGCTCGTACGCCTTCGACGCGACGAACTCGACTGCGCTGGCACAATCCACATTTATCGTCAACGCCCCGCAGACCTTTGGCAGTTCACTCCAGCGCAGCACGTATATCTTGAATGACAACTTGGCGCTTGGCCCCGGGACGATGACGGCCGCCGGTGCCGGCACGCTCACGGCAACTGGCGTCATCACCGCGTCCAACGGCAATCAGGCGAACTGGTCGGGCATCATCTCGACGACTAAGCCGGGCGGCGTCACGCTTCCGAACCTAATCATCATGGGCAACTCTCTTGCCTTCGCGGGCAGTGAGAACATCGTCCTGAGCGGCGCTGACGATGGGCAACAGCCGTGCGATGGGCAATGCGATCGCCGCCGGAAAGAGCCTAACGTTCACGCCCGACCCGGTGACGAATCCGACGGGCATCTCCATCGGCATCTCGCGCGTCGTCGGCGATGGCACGCGAACCTGGATCGTTGAAGGCAGCGGCACGACCATCATCAACGGCAAGGTCGTCAACAATCTCACGAACGACACCGACACCTCCATCAATGGTGTCTTTGAGAAACGCGGTTCGGGTCGCACCGAGTTGAACAACGCCGGCAATACCATCCGCGGTCAGATCAACGCCCGCGGCGGCAACCTCGTCTTCGGCGCGGCCGGCTCGTGGGGCACGACCACCGGCATCAGCGCGCAGGTGAACGGCGGCATCTGGTACACGCCCGGCGTCGGCGCGGCCGGCTGGGATGACCTGACCGCCAAGATCCTCAACACTTCGGTCGGTTTCTTCGCCGTCCCTGCGTCCGCGGCCAGCACCAACTTCGACTTTAGCACCGGCAACCTCAACGCCAACGCCAAGAGCATGGGCATCGGCGCTGACGGCAACGTCACCTTCACCGGCACCGTCACACCCGACGCCACCGCCGGCTATAGCTGGGGCGGCAATACCGGCACGCTCACGCTCGGCACGGACGTCAGCGTCGGTGCGGTTCCCGTTACCTACAAGAACGGCGGAACCGTCAAGCTCACCGGCACGCAGAATTACACCGGCATCACGACGATCAACGGTGCGAACATGGTGACGTCCCAGACGGGCATCGTCACCAAAAGCCTGTCCTCGACTGCCACGAACAACGTCTTCACGTCGACGGTGCTGGAAATCGGCACGCTGAGCAATGCCGGGGCACCCAGCAGCCTGGGTGCATCGATGGGGAATGCGGCTAACCTCGTCATTAACGGCGGCACCCTTCGCTACACCGGCGCGACAGACGACTCGACCGACCGTCTGCTGACCGTCGGCAGCAACGGCGCGACCATCGAGGTGACCGGCACAGGCAGCGTGACGTTTGGCAGCGCCGGCGGCACACACGCGGCAGCCGGGACGGCGGCCCGCGCCCTGACGCTCGGCGGCACTAACGCCGGCGCCAACATACTCGGCGGCGACCTTGTCAACGGCACCGGAACGCTGTCTGTCACAAAAACGGGTTCGAACACTTGGAACCTCACCGGCACTCACACCTTCACCGGCGGCATCAATGTGAATGGCGGCACGCTGGGCGTGAAGAAGATCAACGCCAACGGCAATGTCAGCGTTGCAGCCGGCGCGAAACTGCAACTCGGTCCGGGCAACGCGATCAGCGACGCTTCGCTCTTTGGCGAAACGACCAACAAGCTCACGCTCACCGGCACGGGTACGCTCGACGTGAACAAGAGCGGCGCGGTATTCGATTACGACACGACCTCGCTCGAAGCGACGATCCGCACGCAGATCGTGTCAGGTTTCAACAACGGCACGTGGACCGGCACAGGCATCACCTCGGCCGCCGCGGCTGCCGACACCAAGTATGCCGTTGGTTACGCCAGCGCCGCTGACCTTGGGGGCGGGACGGGCGGAACGTTGCTGAATCAGGCATACGACGCAACGTCGGTTGTCGTGGCCTACACGCTGAAGGGCGACAGTAACCTCGACGGCACCGTGAACTTCAGCGACCTGCTGGCGCTGGCCGCCAACTACAACGGCACGCCGAACGCGTGGGCCAAGGGTGACAGCAACTACGACGGCGCCGTGAACTTCAGCGACCTGTTGGCGCTGGCCGCAAACTACAACGCCACGGCCAGCTCGAGCTTCGCGGCCGACTGGGCGCTGGCCCAGAGCATGGTGCCGGAGCCCACGACGCCCGGCCTGCTCGGTGCAATATCGCTCCTGACGCTCGGTCGACGCCGTCGTGACTGAGCATGTGTAACAGACGTTTCCTCCACGCCGCCGGACCCGACACCGCCAGCGGGTCCGGCGGTTCTTTTTCGACAAGTTCGATGCGAAGGAGCGAGCAAGGCGGAATCGACTATGCGATCCCACCAAGCATGGTTGAGTGGAGCGATCATTCTCATCGCTGCATCACTTTCCTCTGCCGCTGACCTTCACCTGACCGTCAACGCCGCCGGCGGCGCGCAGTTCACCACCGTACAGGCCGCGATCGACGCCGTCCCGACGTCGTCGACACAGCGGTACGTGATCGACATCGCGCCCGGCACCTACACCGAGATCGTCCGTGTCACCGCCAACAAGCTCGTCACGCTAAGCGGCGCCGGCGCGACTCAGACGATCATCACCAACAATCTCACTGCAAACGACACGCCGAACGAGAAGTGGGGTCACGCTACGACCGCGGTGCTGGCCACGAACTTCATCGCCAGCAACATTACCTTCCGCAACACGAAGGGCCAGAACGGCGGCCAGGCACTCGCGATGTACGTCGATGCGGACCGCGCCGTCTTCAACGCGTGCCGGTTCATCGGCTGGCAGGACACGCTGAGGCCCGAACGCTCTCGATCGTTCTTCAAGGACTGCTACATCGAAGGCCACGTCGACTTCATCTACGGCAAAGGGCAGGCTTACTTCGAGCATTGCACGACCAACAGCCTAGCCGGCGGCTACGTCACTGCGCAGGGTCGCGAAAGTGCGACCGAGACGAACGGTTTCGTCTTCCATGACTGCACGATTACTGGCACCGCTGCAAACAACAGCGTCACGCTGGGCCGGCCGTGGCAGCCGTACGCGCGGGTGATCTACGATCGCTGCTCGCTCGGACCGGTCATCAGCAGCGCCGGTTGGACCGACCTGAGCAGCGCCGGCGTGAACGGCACTGCGTACTTCGCCGAGTATCAGAGCCGCAACCTGAGCGGTGCCTCGATCAGCACCAGCGGCCGAACTGCTTGGTCGCACCAACTCACGGCGGCCGAAGCGTCGTCGTACACGATGAAAGCGTGGCTGAGCGGCACCGACAACTGGAACCCACTCGCGGTCCTGCCCGAACCGAGCGTGTTCCTCTGCGGATCGACCCTCGGTGCGCTCGCGCTGCGGCGGTCGCCTCGCCACCCTCGAACCAAGATGTGTCACCCAGACTCACCACCCGTTGAATGAGGAGTACCCATGCGTCGTGCCGAATCGATCCTGATCGCTGCCGTCGCCACGTGGAGCTTGTCCGTCACAAGCGTCTTCGCGATTCCCGCCTTTTCCGGCGCGACCGGCCCCGGCGCGGTCGCCACCGGCGGTCGTGGCGGCGACGTGTACCATGTCACGCGCCTCGATGCCGACCTCGCCGGCACGACGCCCGGCACGCTCACGTACGGCGTCAACAACACCCCGTCCGCGGGTCGAACAATCGTGTTCGACGTCGGCGGCACGATATACCTCGCCGGCCAAAGCGCCGCGGATACGCTTCGCTACGGCAAGAGCAACATCACCCTCGCCGGCCAGACCGCCCCCGGACCCGGCATCACCATCGCGGGCACGGGAACCAAGTGGACCGGCACCAACGTCATCCTCCGCAACCTCACGATCCGCCCGAACGTCGCACCGGTAACCTACGATGCGTTCAGTCTGCAGTTGAAAAGCTCCATCGTCGATCATGTCACGGCAACCTGGTACACCGATGAAGGCATCTCCTCCACCGACGCCGGCACGCAGGTCACCGTGCAGTACGCCAACATCAGCGAAGGCTTGAACTCGGCCGGTCATGCGTACGGCTCCATCATTGCGACGGAGGTCGATGGCACTCACCTGTCGTACAACCACAACCTCTACGCGCACAACGCATCGCGCATGCCGCGAATCGGGAGCGAAACCAGTGCCACGCGCCCCGTCCCGAACGGTGCAACTTTGGATTTCACCAACAACGTGATCTACAATTGGAGCAACTCCAAGGCCGGCTACAGCGGCACTGATCAGCCCAGCCGCAGCAACTTCATCAACAACTACTACATCAAGGGCAGCAACGTCAGCACGAACATCTTCGCCGGCGGCGATCTCGAAACCGGCGCGACGTATTTCACCGACATCTATCAAAGCGGGAACAAGTTCGACACGAACAAGAACGGCGTGTTCGACGGCCCGGTTGTCGGGGCCAGTGCCTTCACCGGCGCATCGCGCGCGGCCCCCAAGGCGACCGTCAACGGCGTCGGCACACCCGACTCGGTCGACGCCGGGCTTCAGCGCACACTCGACTACGGCGGCGCGAACTGGTGGAGTCGCAATCCGATCGACGCCCGCATTGTGAACAGCGTCCGCACCGGCACCGGTGCGGTAATCAATGACCTTACCGGCAGCACGCAGGCCGCCGAGTGGGCGACGGTCCTCGCCCAGCGCACCGCAGTGTCGCGCGCCGCCAACTACGACACCGATCGCGACGGCATGCCGGACGCATGGGAAGTGCAATACGGATTGAACCCAAACGTCGCCAACAACAACGCCGATTTCGACAACGACGGCTACACCGATCTTGAAGAGTACATCAATGCCATCGCCGCCTGGCCCGCGCCGGCGCCGCTGGCCTGGGCGGGCGGCGCAAGCGGACGCTACGCGCTGATCGCCAATTGGGGCGGCACGTGGCAGCCGTCACGATACGACACGGCCCAGATCAACACCGGCATCGCCAACATCGACGCCGTCGGGCAGGACGCATTGAATGTGCAGATCGGCGCGGCGGTCGGCACCGGCGCAGAACTGCGTGTGAACAGCGGCTGGCTGAACGTGCGTGGCGACATCGACGTCGGCAAGATCGCCGGCGGCAACCACGCGGCGCTGCGCCTCACGGGCGGGAAGCTCATCGTTAGCGGCACGATCAAGCCGGGCGCCGGAACTGCACCGACGCTGGTCCTCACGGGCGGCACTCTCGTCGCCAACGCGATCGTCGCTACCGGTTTTAGCGGCGACGTGATGAATGCAGGAACACGCCTGTCGCCGGGCGATGACTCGGTCATCGGACGAACGACCGTGACTGGCGCGTATACGCAGCAATCGACCGGCGTCCTGGCAATCGAGCTGGGCGGAGCCTCCGCAGCCACCGCGTTCCAGCAGACGACGGCCGGCTTCGATCTCTTCGCCATCTCCGGAGCCGTCACGCTGGGCGGCACGTTGGAGTTGTCCCTGCTCAACGGCTACGCGCCCGCAAACCTCGTCTCGCACCGCATCGTGTCGGCAGGGTCCGTTAGCGGGATCTTCTCGACCGTCAACGGCACGTCACTCGGCGGCGATCGCGCTCTCGCGGTCATGTATGACGCCACGGGCGTCCTTGTCACGGCGACGATTCTGGGTGATGCAAACGTCGACGGCACCGTCAACTTCAACGACTTGCTAGCCCTGGCGGCCAGCTATGGACAACCGAGCCGATCATGGGCAACCGGCGATTTCAGCGGCGACGGGGTGACTAACTTCGCCGACTTGCTAACGCTTGCCGCGCACTACCAGCAAACGGTGACTGACAGCTTTGCCGGCAATTGGGCGATGGCTCAGGCCCTCGTCCCCGAGCCGACGGCGGCGCTGTGCGTGGCCCTCGCGGCACTGCCACTCCGCCGGTGTCGATAGCGAAGCACCACACGCATTTCGACGATCCTCGCACGTCCCGCCGGTTTACATCGTGGCGGCGGCGCATAGGGTGGACGCAATGCCTGACGTGACCCTGACGCCCCTGACTCGGCCGTTCGATGCGACTTTCACACCGCCGGGATCGAAGTCGCTGACGAATCGCGCGCTGGTTCTTGCGGCGCTGTCGAGCGGACCGTCGCAGCTGCGCAACGTGCTCTTCGCCGATGACACGCGCGTAATGCTCGACTCGCTGGCTCGGCTTGGCTTCGAGCCCAAGGTGGACGAGGCGACGCGCACCGTCGCCATTCAAGGACGCGGCGGCGACGTGCCGAACCGGTCGGCCGACTGTTTCATCGGCAACTCAGGCACCACCGTGCGTTTCCTCACCGCCCTCTGCACCCTCGGCAAAGGCGTCTACACGCTTGACGGTATCGAACGCATGCGCCAGCGCCCGATCGGCCCGCTGGTAACGATGCTGCGGAACCTCGGGGCACGCATCAGCCATCCACTGGACGACGGCTTCCCGCCCGTTCGAGTCGAGGCCGATCGATTGCCGGGTGGGCGCATCTACTTCGGCGCGGAAAGCTCAAGCCAGTATCTGTCGTCCGTCCTTCAGGTCGCGCCGTACACCCGGCACGAAGTCCGTGTCGACCTCGGCCCGAAGCAGACGAGTTGGCCTTACGTGCAGATGACGATGCGCCTGATGGACGAGTTCGGTCACACGCCCGAACTGGAGCGCGACCCCGACACCGGCGAACCGATCCGCATCCATGTGCCGCAAGGCGCGTACGCCCCGACCCACTACGACGTCGAGCCCGACGCCAGCAATGCCAGCTATTTCCTCGCACTGGCCGCGATCCACCCGGGCTCGCGCGTCACGCTGAACGGCCTTGGCACGCACAGCCTTCAGGGCGATGTGAAGTTCATTGATGTACTGAAACGCATGGGCGCCTCCACCGAGGCGACGACCGGATTCCTTCGCGTGACGGGTCCGAAGCAGTTGAACGGCATTGATGTCGACCTCGCCGACATGCCCGACCTCGCCCAGACGCTCGGCGTGGTCGCCCTCTTCGCCGACGGCCCGACGACCATGCGCGGCCTGCACACGCTGCGCGTGAAGGAAACCGATCGTATCGCGGCGCTTCAGAACGAACTCGCCAAGCTTGGCGCGCACGTCGTCGTCGACGGCGACGCCAGCATGACTGTCACACCACCGCGGAGCGTGTCACAGGCATCGATCCACACCTACGACGACCACCGAATGGCCATGAGTTTCGCGCTGGCCGGCACGCGGGCCAGCGGCGTCGTCATCCAAGACGTTCAGTGCGTGAACAAGACCTACCCGGAATTCTTCGACGACCTGAGCCGCGTTGGAGGCTGAATCACGAGAGCCGGATCGTGTGGTTTTGCTCGCCCGTCAGATCGATCGACGACGAGCCGATCTGGAGCGTTCCGCCGACGCCGTCCGGCAGGCACGTGTGCACCTTGAGTAGCGATCTCTCGCGCACGGCCTCGACCTCGATCTTGCCTTTCGGGTGGACGATGAGCGCGACCGCGCGCTGCAATTTCCCGAGCTGCGGACGAACGCTTACCTGCTTAAAGAACGGTCCGGCGGGACGAATGCCGAGCACGGTGGCAGCAACGTGGAACAGCGGATGCGCGCCCCAGGCGTGGCAATCGCTGCGCGTGTTCTGGAACGTCTCGGGCGTGGTCTTGAACCCTTGCTTCACAAGCCCGCCCCACGCGTTCATGCGATCGATCACCGCATCGACTCGATCGGTCAGCCGCAACGCCTCGAACACGTAGTGCGAATAGTAGACTGACGCCGGTGCGAGGTCGTTCGACTTCAGAAGCCTCTCCATCACCGCCCCGCCATTGTCGCCAGCCGCATCGCTCAGGATCGCCAGCGCCTGGGCGTGCTCCGAGAAGAACTCATGTGCTGTATCGTCTGCGAACAGGCCGCGCCTCTTGTCGAAGAACGCGGCCGAACCCGCACGGATCATGCGTTCGTGCGCGGCGCGATACCGTTCCGCGAGCGTCGGTTCGCCGATCGCTTGTTCCACTTCCGCAGCCAGACCGATTACATACGCAAGCTGCAAGTGAATTGGCGCTGTTGGCCGATCCGCGCCGCCGCGCGGGACACCGCCGGGCCAGCCATCGACCCAGTCGACAAAGTTCCAGCCGGCGCCCGGCTCATACAGCCCGTCGCGGTTGACGCGCTGGAGCGACGCGTCAAGCACCGCACGCATCCCGGGCAAGTGCGACGCGGTTTCTTCGGGACGATCGCACCACATCAACTGGTCGTGCACCATCGCAACCCACCACCAGCTGAACGGCGGAATCGTCTGCTGCATCTTCGAGGGGCAGCGCGAACGGGTCCAGCCGTCGCTCAGGCGCGACTCGTCAAACACGCGAACACATTTCGTCGGCAGCCGATGATCGGTTGACAGCAAATAGGTCACAAGCCCTTCGAGACGCGAGTCGCCGACATACATCAACTGCTCGAAGTAGGGACAGTCGAAGAAGGTTTCGCCGGAGCAGGCTTCGAGCGCCCGTTTCATGAGCGGAAAGGCGCTGCGGATGCCAGGATCGTCCACATCGACGGCGCCATCCCACTGCAACGGGTAACGCGATTCGGTCAATGTCAGCCGCTTGAGCGTCAAGGCCTCAGCCTGTGTCGTCACGTGCACCTCGACGAAACGCCCCGCAAGCCACCAGGGCGCGGCGAAGGTGGTGGCACTGCCGTTGCACAGGTATGCGTCGCCAATGCCGGCGAAGGTCATGCCGTCCACCGCATTGCGATTCTGCTTGCGGCCTTCGGCGTCGAAGAGCGCCTCGGCCCAGCGGACTTCAACTCGCGCGCCGTTGCCGCCCAAGACATCGAGCGATGAGTACGCGCACACATAGTCGTCGAGGTCAATCAACACGCGCGACGACGACTGCGATGGAATTGTCAACTCGCCCGTTCCTGCGAGGAAGCGTTGCCAAGCCTTCGCATCGACTGGCCCCTCGCACGAACGCACGTCGCCTACAGTGATCGGTTTTTCGAGCATGGCTGGAAGTTGGGCCGGGCACAGTTGCCAGCGGCCGGGCGCTTCCATGCGCATGCTGGCCAGCACCACCGGACTGAGGTCCTGCACCGCGACAGCCGGTCCGGGCGCATGGAGCTTCGACGCGTTGATCTCGTACCGCGCGCCGGTGGCGATGAACGAATTCGGGAGCGACGCGGGAACCGACCGGTACGCGTCGATGCGCTCGGCCATCCACTTCGCCGGGCCGGTCGAGAGACGGTCCGCGAGCGGCCCCTCGGCCCAGACGAGCACCGCGTGCCGCACGCTCTCCTGCGCGTACGGCCGATGCCGGCCGAGCGAGTGAACGATGACGATCAACTCGTTTCGGCCGGCCCTCAGCGGCACGTCGTACGATTCGAAATGCCAATGGCCGATCGTGCCACGCTCCGGGCCGCGGCCCACACGCAATCCATCGACAAAGAATTCGTAGCGTTCATCGGCGGACACGTGCAGCCGAGCGGTCGTGTCCGCTTCGATGTCGATAGTCAGGCAATAGCGGGCCGCGAAGATGCCGTCGAACTCGTTGCCGGCCGGCGCATCCGGGTGCGTGACCCAACGTGCCGAGAACGGCGAATTCTCGTGATAGTGATGGGATCGATCGTACGACGGCTCGGCGTCCAGCAGGATGCGCATGCACGAACTGTCGACGCCCAGCCATGCGCGGTCAACCTCGCGCTACGCCGCACCGAACGCCTGTTCCTCTTCGAACGCGAATTGCCGCTGGCGATCGACCATCTCGGCGTACGTGCCGCGACGGGCCATCAATTCAAGGTGCGTGCCCTGCTCGACCACTTTTCCGCGTTCCAGCACCAGGATCAGGTCGGCGTGCGTGACCGTGCTCAGGCGGTGTGCGATCACGAACGTGGTGCGGCTCTTGTAGAGCTCTTTCAGCGCGTTCTGGATGAGCTGCTCAGACTCGGTATCGAGGTTGCTGGTCGCTTCGTCGAGCACGAGGATGCGCGGGTCGGCCAGGATCGCGCGGGCAATGCTCAGACGCTGGCGTTGGCCGCCGGAGAGTTTCACGCCGCGTTCCCCGATGATGGTGTTGTAGCCGTCGGGCAATTCGCTAATGAAAGCGTGCGCGTTGGCCCGCTTGGCGGCGGCGATGACTTCATCCTCCGGCGCACTGCGCCGGCCGTAGGCGATGTTTTCGCGCACCGTGCCGTCGAACAGGAACGTCTCCTGCTGCACAACCGCCAGCATGCTGCGATAGCTGTCAAGCTTGATCTGCCTGGCGTCGATGCCGTTGATGCGGATCGCGCCGCTCGTCGGTTCGTAGAAGCGGGCGATCAGGTCGGTGAGCGTCGTCTTGCCCGCGCCGCTGCGGCCCACGAGTGCAACGACGCTGCCGCCCGGCACGGTCACGTTGATGTCCTCCAGCACCGGCTTGCCTTCGCGGTACTCGAAGGTGAGGTGATCGAGCTGGATCCCGTTCACTTCGATCGGCGCTTCGATCGAGTTCTCCGGGTCAATCCGCTCTAGCGGCATGTCGAACACCTCGAACACACGCTCCATCGCGGCCAATGCCTGTTGCGTCTGATTGAGCGACTGCACGATCTGCCACATCGGCCAGAGCAACATGCCGGTGTAAGCGTTGAACGAGACGATCTGGCCCACCGTTGTCGTCGGATGTGCCGCCAGCACGAGGTTACCGCCGATGAAGATGATCGCGAGCGTGGTGACGGGGATGAGTAGTTCCCAGAACGTGTCGACGACGACCGACACACGATGCGCGTAGAGGTTCTTGCGGATGACGGTGTGGAAGCCGATGGAGGCGTCGCGCATTTCCTTCGCTTCGCGCCGGAACGAGCGGACGACGCGGATGCCGCTGAAGGTTTCAGTCATGCGGGCGTCGGTTTCGTTACGGTCTTCGCCAGCACTTTTGAAGATTGGGCGGACGCGCTTCGTCCACATCAGGCTGACCCACAATACCGGTGGCAGGATGGCGCTGGCGGCGAGCGCGAGACGCCAATTGATCGTATAGAGGATCGTCATCGTCATCACCAGCCGCACCAGCGCGGCCAGCGGACTGAGCAAGCCCTGCTGGAGCAGGCCCATCGACTGGCCGACGTCGTTGCTGAGCCGCGAGACGATCTTTCCGGTTTTCAGGTCGTGGATGCGGGCGATCGACAGGTGCATCAGCCGTCGATGGACGCGCTTGCGCATCCGCGCGGTGAGTTGGTTGTTCAGCGTCAGCGTGCCGTACCAGCGTGAGACGCCCACGGCCCGTGCAAGCAACAGCACGACGAGCCAGACGCCGCCGATAAT
The DNA here is from genome assembly GCA_047600945.1 of Tepidisphaeraceae bacterium. Taxonomy (GTDB): domain Bacteria; phylum Planctomycetota; class Phycisphaerae; order Tepidisphaerales; family Tepidisphaeraceae; genus JASGKC01. The sequence goes on from JASGKC010000001.1 coordinate 3,557,018, forward strand.
CGCAAGTTCGTGCTTGGCCGTGGCGAAGTCGAGGCGCGGTGTCTTCGGCGCGAGGATGTGGTCCATCGTCCGCCCGAACAGGAACGGCCCGATCATGTCCAGCCCGGCGGCGATCAGGCTGAGCGTGAACAGCAGCATCAAGCGGCCCTTGTAGGGGGCGATCCAGCCGGCGTACTGCTTCAGGTATTTCCGGCGTTTGGCCTTGGCCTCACGCTTCTTCTGAGCTTTTTGCTCGGGTGTGTCTTCGAGTGGCTTGCCGTCGGGGCCTTTCGGGCGATCCTCCTGGCCCTCCGGCTTCTTGTCTTTGAAGTCCTCCTTCTTCGGACCTTCCTTGCGAAACTTCAGGTAGCGTTGCCGGGAGGTCTGAATGGAAGCCATGAGGTGCGCTTTCTGCCAAGTTCAAAAAGAAGAGGAACACGAATCTAGCCGAACCACCCGAGTCTTCACGAATCCATTTCCGTCGGATTCGTTTGACTCGCGTGATACTTCCGGATTCGTGTTCCGCTTCAGTTAAAAGTACGAAAGGCTCACATGCCTTCGGCCGCGAGCTTGATCTTCTTAGCCAGTTCCGCGCCCATGGTCGGGCTGCCGAGCGTGCCAACCGTCACCGTGACGGTGCTGCCCGAGCCGTTCTTAGCTATCGCAGCGTCGACCTTCGTGCCGTCGGCCAGCTTGCCGGTTACCTTGCCGTCCTGAGCGGTGGAGTCGCCCATCACTTCCTTGAGGCCCTCATTTGTGAACACCTTCTTGGCGGCTTCGGTCGTCTTGGCCGTGTCGGCGTTGACGTCGGTCCACTGCTTGCGCAGGTTGCTGGTGACGCCTTCCTGCGTCTGTGACTTACAGCCGACCAGACCGGCGGACAGAAGAGCGGCCGTCACGGCGATAGCGAAAGTGCGAATCATGGAGGAGTCCTTCCTACTGAGCCTCGAGTTTGACACCAAGGCAGTACCTGAAGTGCGACCACTGCGATCCCATTGATCGCGCGGTGGCTGTACTTTGCGGCGAAGGCTCAAGATTGGGGATCAGGCATTTGCCGAGCGAAGGCGGTAGGAACCCCTACTCATTCGGGCCAGCGGTCGGCGAAGCGACGCTTCACTAAGCGGGCCAGCGTTTGCAGAAGAAGGTTCAGATCGACCGGCTTCGTGAGGACACTAAAGACACTCATGCCCAAGGCTTCCTGAAGAAGCTGGTTGTTGAGGTCCTGCGCAGAAGGATGGCAGGCGGCGCTTCCTGGAGCTTGCGGGTGAGCTTGACCACCTGTAGGCCCGACAGTTGCGGCAACTGCTGGTCGAGTACGGCCACGTGCACATCGCCGGACTCGATCCGGCTCAGTGCCTCGCGGCCCGTCCGGGCACGCACCGCCTGCACGCCGTGCGGCTGAAGCATCGCAGCGGCCTGCTCGTGCCAAGCGGCTTCGGGGTCGGCGAAGAGGATGGTCAGTCGATTGCCAGCCATGGTCGTTCGGACCGATACACGCGGTCGCTACACCATGGAATGCAAGTATTGTGCCTCAACGAGAAAATCGTCAAGTGCCCATGGATAAGCTGGTTATCGGCACGAAGACGAACCGACTTCACCTGCCAAGGTGAATACCGAACGAACGATCTGCCATGCTGTCAGGCGTAACCGGTGACGCGGTTTCACTTGGGCAATGGCGTGCCGTCGACTTCACCCGTAATCGTCCGTGCGGTTTTGTCGGTCACCCGGCCGGTCAGTTTGTGACGGTCCTCGCCTGCTGAAATCTGGACCCCTGATGGCAGCGTCATGCCGCCCAGTGTGATCGTGAAGCGCACCTCGCCATTGCTGGTGTTCACTTCACCTTCGATGGGGCCATCGGAGGTCTGACCCTTGAACGGCACCCATTCCGGGTAGCTCATCTGCATGACGCCCTTGAAGACGTAACTGAGCTCGTGAATCTGAACGGCCGGTCGCTTGGTCATCAGGCCGCCGATCGTGCGACTCGCTCCGCCGGTGCTGTTGCCTTCGTCGTCCTTGATCTCCGGCGGCTCGTCCTTTTCTCGCATCTTGCGGATGCAGTAATCGATGACGTCCCGCGTGTCGGTGTCGAGCTGACTGAACTGTGCGTTCCAGCGGCTGTTGTTGCGGATGGGCCCCCACCAGGCGAGGAAGCCGAGGATCACGACGATCACCCCGACGACAATCATCGAGATGAAGCCCCAGTTCAGGCTGACCGCGGTTCCCGCGCCGCGCTCGGCCACCGGTCGCTTCTTCGCCCGGGCGACGGCGTCATTGACCGGCGATGCCGTGGCGGTCGTGCGGCCCGTTGGCGTCGACGGTCCACGTGCGCCCGCCCCACCGGCCGTCACGGTGAACGTGTTCCCGCAGGCCGGGCATTTCAGCTTCTTCCCGACCCACTCGTCCTTGGCATTCAGCTTCTTCCCGCATTTGTCACAGGCAACGAGTGGCACAGATGGTTCCCGGTTGGAGTTGACCCGCATGATCGCTTGCGGCGCGGTGCATCGTCAAGACGGACCGCCGCATGTGTTTTGCGGTGGCTCGGAGGGTCGCGTTTGAAGTGCGGTCTACCCCTCGCCCGACGCCTACACTCCACGAACACGCATGACGGCGCGCGACCCCATCCTCGTCCTCGGCGCCGGCCCCGCTGGCAGCGTTGCCGCAATCGCACTCGCACGGCTCGGCCACACCGTCACGATTGTAGAAAAGGCGACGTTCCCGCGCGACAAAGTCTGCGGCGAATGCCTGAGCAGCACCGGCATCGCCGTACTCGAACGACTCGACATCGCGCCCGCGTTCCGAGCGCTCGGCGCAACCGAGCTTCGACGCTCCCACCTCCACGCCGCCGACGCCACAACGCTCTCGACCGACCTGCCGGCACCCATGCTCGGCCTGTCGCGTCGCGCGATGGACTCCAGCCTCCTGTCGCATGCGTGCGACGCCCGCGTGAGCGTTCATCAGCCCGCGACCGTTGATCTGCCCGAAGACTTCGACTTGTCGAACGTGCAGATTCGCGATCGGGACGGACGACTCACTCCAGCAAGTCCCTTTCGTTACGCGATCATCGCCGATGGAAGCGGATCGACACTCGGAAAGCGACCCGAACCAACGGGCGACTTCGGCATCAAGGCCCACTTCGAGCGCGTCGACACGGAAGCCGACTCGATTCACTTGTTCGCCTTCGGCGCACGACGTGGCTACGCGGGTCTCGCTCCAGTCGAATCAGGTCGCTTCAACGTCGCATGCAGTGTGCCCGGCCAACTGCTGAAGCGACATCGCGGCGACATCGACGCGCTCTGGGCCGAACAACTCGAACGATTGCCTCATCTGGCACGACGATTCCAACGCGCCAGACGAGTGACACCCTGGTTGAGTTGCCCGCTGCCGCGCTTCGCCGTGCGTCGCGAATGGCCGGCGAACGTCATCCCGATCGGCAACGCGGCGGCCGCACTGGAACCCGTTGGCGGCGAAGGCATGGGCCTGGCCATGCGCAGCGCGGAACTGGCCGCCGACGCGATCCATCGCGCGATCCGCTCGGAGCGCGATCTCGATGTGAAGTCGCTGCGCCACTCGTTCAACGCGCTCTGGCGTCGGCGTCGCGCCGCGTGCCGTGCGACGGCCCTGCTGCTGATGAACGACACCCTCGGCCCGCCCGCTCTCGCCCTTGCCGGCGAAGTGTCGTCACTCTCTCGCGTCGGCATGCGGCTTATCGGGAAGTGATCGCGTTCATGCCCCGACCGGCGTCTTCGCCGAGCCGCGCTGCGAGACCTCCTCCGCGGGCGGCGCCGTGAAACCGTCCTTCGGCTCGGCGTCATAGTGTTTCATCAGCAGGTTCCGCAGCGTGAGCAGGCACGCCTCGCCGTTCAGGAACGTCGCGGGCATGCGCAGATAAATCGTCTGCGGATCGACCACCGTCAGCCGGCCCGGCGCACGGTCAAGCCCTTCTGCACCTTGCTGGCGTCGAACACCTTCAGGATGACGTCGGGGTCTTTCTTGATGATGCTCTCGATGCCGAAGTATCCCGCGAGCAGGCGCAGCTCGGTGAGCGCCAGCAGCACCATCGTTTCACGCGTCGGCTCGCCGAAGGCGTCTTTCAGATCGCTCGTGAGTTCGCGCACCATCTCGACGCTGCTGCACCGGCTGATCCGGCGATACACGTCCATGCGCTGACGGTCGGCCGCGATGTAGGTCTTCGGGATGAACGCGGTGATGCCGATCTCCACGTTCGCCTCGGGCTTGGCGACCTTCTTGCCGGTCTTGAGCTGATGCGTCGCTTCTTCAAGCAGCTGGCAATACATCTCGTACCCGACGGCCGCGATGTGGCCGGACTGTTCGGGGCCGAGGATGTTGCCAGCGCCGCGGATTTCGAGGTCGCGCATCGCGATCTTGAACCCCGCGCCGAGGTGACTGTACTCCTCGATCGCCTTGAGTCGCTTCGCCGCCACCGGCGTGACGGGACGATCGGCCGGCAACAGCAGGTAGCAGTAAGCGCGATGCTTGTACCGCCCGACGCGGCCGCGCAGTTGGTGAAGCTGGCTCAGGCCGAAATGGTCGGCGTTGTCGATGATCATCGTGTTGGCATTCGGGATATCGAGGCCTGATTCGATGATCGTCGTGCTCACGAGGATGTCCGCCTCGTGCCGGATGAACTTCAGCATCACGTCTTCAAGCTCGCCCTCGTTCATCTGCCCGTGGCCGACGAGGACGCGGGCGCCGGGCACCATCAACGTGAGCTTGTGCGCGACTTCCAGGATGTCGTCGACGCGGTTGTGCACGTAGTACACCTGACCCTCGCGCGCCAGTTCGCGTTCGATGGCCAGCTTCACGCGGTTGACGTCGTAGGCAGTCACTTCCGTCACCACGCTACGGCGATCCTGCGGCGCGGTCGTCAGCGAACTGATGTCGCGCAGGCCCACCATGCCCATGTGCAGCGTGCGCGGGATCGGCGTGGCCGACATCGTGAGCACGTCCACCTGTGTGCGGAGTGACTTCAGCCGCTCCTTATGCGTGACGCCGAAGCGCTGTTCTTCGTCGACGACGACCAGCCCGAGGTCGTTGAAGACGATGTCTTTGCTCAGCAGCCGGTGCGTGCCGATCATGATGTCGACTTCGCCCAGTTGCAGCCGTTTGAGAATGGCCTTGGCTTCCTTGCCGGTCTTGAATCGGCTGATGCTTTCGATGACGAACGGGTAGTCGGCGAAGCGTTCGCGGAAGCTGCGCTCGTGCTGCTCGGCCAGCACCGTCGTCGGTACCAGCACCGCAACCTGCTTGCCGAACTCCACCGCCTTGAACGCGGCCCGCATCGCCAGTTCGGTCTTGCCATACCCGACGTCGCCGCACAGGAGGCGGTCCATCGGCCGCGGCTGCGTCATGTCCTTCTTGATCTCGGCCGACGAGGTGACCTGGTCGGGCGTCGGCGCGTACGGGAACTCCGCTTCGAACTCCATCTGCCACGGCGTGTCCGGCGGAAACGCGATGCCCGGCTGGGCGTGGCGCTGCGCCTGAACCTCCAGCAGCTCGGCCGCCATGTCCATGACGGCTTCGGTGACTTTCTCCTTCTGCTTCTCCCACGTCCCGCTGCCAAGGCGACTGAGTTGCGGATGCCCGTTGAAGCCGCCGATGTACTTCTGCACCAGGTTGATGCGGTTCGCCGGCACGTGCACGGTGGCCGAGTCGGCGAAGCGCAGCGTCAGGTACTCTTCGGTCTTGCCGTCCTTGGTGACGGTGTGAATGCCCGTGAACTTCGCGATGCCGTGCGCGACGTGGACGACGTAGTCGCCCACCTGCAGATCCAGGAACGAGTCGATCGGCTTGGCCGCAACGGACCGCTTGACGCGGCGGCGGACTTCGTAGCGGTTGAAGAGCTCATGGTGGCCGAGAAGCAGTAGTGGGCGGTGGGCGGTGGGCGGTGGGCCGGAGGAATCCGATTCTTCACTGCCCACTGCCGACTGCCCACTGCCCACTGATTCCCACACAAACCCCCGATGCAGATACCCCTGCTCGATCGCCAGCATCGGATTCAACTCGGGCTGGTGCTGTTCGATCAACTCACGCAAGCGTTTGCACTCGGCGTCGTTCTCGCAAAAGACCGTGACGTCCTGCTGCTTAGCCGACTCGGCCAGTTCGGCCAGCGCTTTCTTCACATCCGTTTCGAACTTCTGAACACTGCGCACGGGCAGCTTCGTCACGAAGTCCGGCTTGTCGTGCAGCAGGCTCGGACTGGTACTGCCCATCTCGAACTGCGACAGCTCCATCACCGCGAACCGGTTGGTCGCCTTGAGCACCGCGCTGAGCGGATACATGCCGCGCTGGTCCTGCACGCGTTCGAGGTAGCTCTTGGCTTGCTCGGCGATTTCGAGCGGGGCCCACATCAGCAACACGGTTTGATCGTCGAGCAAGCTAAGGAAGTTCGTCGTGCTCGTGGTAGGCCTGCCCGAAATGTCGTAGAGCGTGACCTCGTTCATGCGTTCGCCCGAGCCGAGCGTCTCGATGTCGAACATCTTGATGGTGTCGATCTGGTCGCCGAAGAAGTCGACGCGGATGGGCAGGCCGACTTGGTCGGAACCTTCGATCTGACCGGGCACGTAGATGTCGATGATGCCGCCGCGGACGGCGAAGTCGCCGGGCACTTCCACCTGGTCAAGCCGGTTGTAGCCACGCTCGCTGAGCCAGACGATCAGCTTTTCAGGTTCGAGTGAGTCGCCGATGGCGAGCGTCTTGCAGAGGTGATGTTGCTCGTCCTTGGTGGGAACGGCCTGCATGAGCGCCTGCACGGGCACGATCACATCGGGCTGCTGGCCACGCTTGGCGCGGGTGACGCGCACGACGAGGCGCAGCCGGTCCGCGACTTGTTCTTCCGAAGCACGACCGAGCCCGCCTGACATCTCTACCGCTGGAAGCACCGCAGGCCGTTCGCCACTGAAGAGTTCGACGTCGTCGGCCAGATCTTCGGATTCATCCAGATGCCCGCAGACGATCACGACGGGCCTGCCCGTCTCGGCGCGCACCGCCGCCGCGACTGCTGCCACGCTGCTACCCCACAGCCCGCTGGCGGCGATCGACTTGGATGTTTTGCAGGCGCGCGCAAGGGCGACCAACTCGGGATCGGCCAGAAGCCGTCCGATGGACTCGGGTCGTGTCATGATGGGCGGATTGTAGCCCAGTGGAGAGTAGTCAGTCGAGAGTGGAGAGTTGCCGCCCGGCGCACACGCGCCGAGCATTGCCACGTTCACCGCGCGGTCCAGCAACTCTCCACTCTCGACTGAATGTCTCTCCACTGACGCTCACACCTGGATCATCCCGCCGTCGACGAACAGCTCGACGCCATTGACGTAGCTCCCGTCGTCGCTGGCCAGGAACGCGACGGCCTTCGCGACTTCGTCCGGTTGACCCGCTCGGCCCAGCGGGATGCCCTTGGCCATCTCGGCAAACATCGCGTCGGCGATCTCCTTGCTGCCGGTCAGGCCGACGATCGCCGGCGTTTCGATCGGGCCCGGGCTGACGACGTTCACGCGAATGCCGCGTCCCTTCAGCTCGGCCGCGAAGGTGCGGGCGAGCGAACGCACCGCCGCCTTCGTCGCGTTGTAGACGCCGAATTGTTCCATCCCCTTGCTGCCCGCGATCGATCCGTTGAACACGGCCGCGCTTCCCTTGGGCATCAACGGTAGCGCCTTCTGTAGCGCGAACAGCACGCCCTTTACGTTCACTCCGAACCAGCGGTCGAAGTGCGCTTCGTTCACCTCCGCCAGCGGCACGAACTCGCCCGAGCCGGCGTTGGCGAACAGCACATCGACCCGGCCGTGCTTCTGCTTGACGAGCGCGTACAGCTTGTCGAGATCGGCCGGCTTGCTGACGTCGCCCTGCACGCCGGTTGCGTTCGGACCGATGGCCCTGACGGCCGCATCCAGTTCCGCCTGACGCCGGCCCGTGACGTACACGTGCTCGGCCCCCTCGCGCGCGAACCGCTGCGCTGCGGCCAGTCCGATGCCGCTGTTGCCACCCGTTACGACCACGATCTTGCCTTCAAAACGTTTCGACATGACGAACTCCTGATTTGAACAACCTTCACAACTCGATCAGCGCTGACCGCCCGAGACATAGATCGTTTCGCCGGTGATCCACTTCGCATCGTCCGAGGCGAGGTAGAGTACGACTGGCGCGATGTCGTCGACGGCGCCAATGCGTCCCAGCGGCGTCTGCGCGATGACGGCCGCCTTCATCTGGCTTTCGGCCGACGTGATGCCGCTCGACGTCGTGCCTTCGGTCTCAACCATGCCCGGATTCACCGAGTTCACGCGAATGCGTTTCGGCCCCAATTCAGCGGCAAGCACGCGTGTGATCGAATCGACGGCGGCCTTGGTGGCCGAGTAGACGGACGTGTTCGGGAACGCCGTCTTGCTGACGACCGAACTGATGTTGACCACGCTGCCGCCCGACTCGCCGAAGCGGGCGACTGCTTCCTTCGTCGCCAGCAGCAGGCCGAGCACGTTCAGATCAAAGGTCTTGTGGAAGTGCTCGGACGTGATCGCTTCCAGCGGCGCGAAGTCGTAGATGCCCGCGTTGTTGACCAGCACATCGAGCCGGCCGAACGCCTTGTGGGCTTCGTTGAACACCCTTGTGATGTCGTCCGGCTTGGAGAAGTCCCCCTGAAGGGCCACAGCCTTGCTGCCGCCTGCTTGGATGTCGGCGACGACCTTGTCGGCCCCCGAACGGCTCGACGCGTAGTTCACTACCACCAACGCGCCTTCACGGCCAAACGCCCGCGCGATCTCTGCACCGATCCCCTTCGACGCCCCAGTCACCAACACAACCTTGCCCGTGTACTTACCCTTGGCCGAACTCATGATTTGCTCCTTTGCCAGACCCGAACGGGGTGCTATAATTGGTTTCACATTGAAACCGCACTCAGCATAGGCGGAAGGTTTCAAATTGCAACCAGAAATTCGTGCGGTCGGCGTCGCGTCTGCGCGAAAGCGATGGAACCTCATGAAGAAGAAGTGTTTAGCAAATGCAGAGTGTCCGCTGGCCCGGGCCTACGGGGCGATCGGCGACTGGTGGTCGCTCCTGATCGTCACGCGCATCCTGCTCGGCGGAGCCACCCGGTTCAGCCAGATCCAGGAATGTCTGGGCATGGCCAAGAACATTCTCACGGCCCGGCTGAAGCAACTGATCGAGAACGGCATTCTCGAACGTGTGCCCGCATCGGATGGCAGCAGCTATCACGAGTACGTTCCCACCGCGCGCGGCAAGGACCTCTACCGCGTCGTCGTCGCGCTGCGTCAGTGGGGTGAGCGGCACTACTACACCGGCGAGGAACTGCCGAACGAACTTGTCGATGCGTTGAAGAACCAGCCCATCGCGCCGGTCGAAGTTCGCGCGGCCGACGGGCGTGTGCTGGGACCGGACGATCTCCGCACGGTTACGAAATGCTCGCTGTAGACGGTCAGCGTGGAAACAGCACGCACGTGGGCTGGCCGAGCCGGGTCACGTAGTCGGTCGGCGTGAGCCTGCCCGTTGTGGCGTCGAGTCGGTACGTGCGAAGCGTGTCCTGGTACTGCGACGCCACGATCATCCATCGACACGTCGGATCGATCGCAAAGTGACGCGGAAACCGATCGGTTGGCTGAAAGCCAATCGACTTCAACTGGCCGGTCTTCTCGTCCACCGCGTAGATCGCGATCGCGTCGCGCCAGGGCGCTTCCTTCCGCATGTCGCGCACCGACGAGTAGACGAACCGCCCGTCCGGCGTCGGCGCGACGTGCGACATCGCGTGCAGATCGGCAAAGCCGTCGGGCAGCGACGAGATCGTTTGCACCTGCTTCGCCGTGCCTGTCGACGCGTCGAACGCGTAGCGCGATGTCGTGCCGTTCAACTCGTTGGCGACGTAGAACTCACTGCGCATCGGACTCCACACACTCATGCGCGGCCCCGCGCCGGCGTCGGCGTGCGCGACGGGGCCGAGCATCGCAGACTGCTGGTTGACGATGTACGTCAGCACTTCATCCGTTCCCAGGTCGCAGGCGATCGCGAACTTGCCATCCGGGCTCGGCACGACGCTGTGCGCGTGTGGCCCCTCCTGCCGTGACACCACCGGACCCGTTCCCTTGTGCTGGAAGTGTGCGCTGGCCGGTGCGATCGAGCCGTCAGCGTTCACGGGAAACACGCCCACCTCGCCGCTGCCGTAGTTGGCGACGAAGAGCATCTGGCCATCCGGCGTAATCGACACATGGCACGGCCCGCGCCCCTGCGATGGTTGAGCGTCCCCGAGTGGTTTCAGCGAGCCGTCACTCGCGATCGTGAAGGCGCGCACCTCCCCGTTCGCCCCACCACCGATCGTGTAGAGCACGGACAGGCTCGGATGCCGCGCGAGGAAACTCGGTCCGCTCATCTCGGTGACGAGTGAGGGTTCGCCCAGCGCACCAGTCTGTTCGTCAAACGCGACGCGATAGACGCCTTTGCCGCTGGTGCCGATGTACAGGTCCATGGTCGAATTCGGTTGAGCGAACATCATCGACGCGAAGCTGCAAACAAGGCTGAACACCATGTCGTGAGCGTAGCCGCAGCGTCACAGGCTCGCACGCGAGATCGAGTCGTCGATCCGCAGGACGGCCGACTGGCGGAACTGCGCCTTGTACGCCGTGCGAATGGCTTCCAGCTTCGCCGACGCGTCGGGCGAACCGTCGTGCAGCACGATCAGCACGCGCGACGGCTCGCGGTATGCCTTGCTGCCTTCGCGCCATTCGCCTTGGGCGTCGAGGATCGTGAAGCCGTCCGGGAAACGCGGCGCGACTTCGGCGTCGACGAACTTCTGGAACGCGGCATCCGTGATCGTGCCACCCTCGTTCAACCCCAACCCGAGGAACAGCTGCGTTTCGACGCGAAACACGGGGCCGGCCACGCTCGGGGACATCGATTCACAACCGCTCAGCAGGGCTAGGCTCAGGACCAGACCCGCGACACACTGTCGTAGACGCTGTGAACTCATCAGCCCATCGTACCGGACAGACGATGTCTTGCGGTACACTTTGCCGTCATGAACGACCTGACCAAAGACGAACGCGAGGCGCTAAAGGCCTTCAAGAAGAAGATCAAGGCGACCCAACTCGACGAAGACAGCAAGCTCGGCCGAAGCCCGTTGAGTGGCTCTGGCCACGAACGCATCGTCGCCATCCAACCGCCTTCAGGCTTCGGACGCACCGTGTGGGAAACGCTCGCCACCAAGGGCTACCTGCGCCGCGACGGGGGCTTCTACGAACTGGTGAACTGGAAGGCGCAGGGGTGAGTGTGAGGTGGGACGGCGCCCGTGTCCCCTCTCCCTCCGGGAGAGGGTTAGGCACTGTCTCACGGGTCACGCCAAGACTCTGAGATACAGGATGCTCATGGCCAGCGTCAGCATGGCGGCGTAGTTGCCGGCCGGCTTCTCGTACCGCGTCGCGATCCGACGCATCTCCTTGAGTTTGCCAACGCAACGCTCCACGACGTTGCGGCCCTTGTAGGCCCCCGCGTCGAACACGCCGCCCAGTTCCGGCGCGGCCCGGTCCGCGACGTGCTCGTTGCGACGCATCGGGATCACCGGCGTCACCCCGCGTTCGCTCAACATCACGCGGATCGTATCGGAACTGTACCCCTTGTCGGCCGCCAGACGCATCGGCAGTTCGCCGCCGCGGGCGTCGACGGCCTTGTCGAGAAGTTCCGGGAACACCGGACACTCGTTGCGATTGCCTTGGGTGAGCACGAACGCCAGCGGCAGGCCGCTCGTTTCGACGATCAGGTGGACCTTGCTGCCCCAGCCGCCGCGGGTCATGCCCAGCGCCTGCCTGACCGCGGACGCGGCGCGGTCCAGGCCCCCTTTTGCGCCGCCCGCGGCGCGGGTGGCGCGGACGCTGGTGGTGGCGGCGTTCCACTGCGTCGCGTCGAGCAGGCCACGCTCGTCGGCCCGCAGACACAGCGTCGCGAGCATGGCGTCCCAGACGCCGGTGCGGCGCCAGCGGCAAAGGCGTCCGTGCACGGTCTTGACCGGGCCGTAGCGTGCGGGGAGGTCCCGCCACGGGGCGCCGCTGAAGAGGATCCAGAGGATGCCGTTGAGGACTTGCCGGTGGTCGCGCCACGCGCCGCTGCGGCCCAGGCGTGTCGGCAACAGCGGTTCGATCAACGCGAACTGCCCATCCGTGAGCTCATATCGATGCGTTGAGCATCAGTAGGCCGACACGCCGCTGTCCGTCTTGCGAATCGTTGACGAGTTCCGTGAGACAGTGCCTAACGTGAGCGTCTCGCTCATGCCCGCATGGTCGAAGCAGCGTTCACCAAAGACGCGGGGCAGGAGCGTGGCGCGCGAGATCCAACCTCAGGTGTCGCAGGGCGGCTGCACAAACCCTTTGGATTGCAGTCCGGATTCGCGCAGTACTCCTCTGCCAGAACGACGCGTGAATCGTCGTAACGGCAGCGCGATTCGTGGCACGGCCGTCTCGGCCGTGATTTCACGGACGGGACGCCGATAGTTTGCCAGAACACCGCCCGCGCAGACCCAGTGGGGTCCAGCCTTTCGCTCACGCCGCGATGCCGCTGCGCAAGAGGGGAGCGACGCTCACCACCGGGGCGCTCAGCACCTGCGACCACGGGCCGGTCTGGCCGCGGCGGTTCATCCAGCGGGCGAAGTAGGTCGCGGTCTGGCCGTGCAGGTCGGGCGGGCAAGTCACGCGGATCGGCGTGCGGGTGAAGCAGCCGACCAGTTCGGCATGATCGGGATCGAACCCGCGCGTCGAGCGAAACAGCTGAACCTGCGTCGCGCCGAACGGCTTGGCGTGACCTTCGCGCTGGCTGTCGGCGCAGCCGATCGAGTGGCCGTCGAGATGAATCGCGCTCAGCCACAACCGCGGCGCGGTGTCGGGCGGGCCGATGCGGGTGCGCCGCGCCGTCGTCGGGCGCACGCCGGCGTTCACCTTGTCGGCATCGTCGACGCGCGTGTCCGCCTTGATGCGGGCGTACAACACGCGACAAGCGGCGTCGGCGGACCTGCGCGCATCGTCCTTCGCCGCCACCGCGCCGGCCGTGCGCGTGGCCGGGGTGCGTGCAGCCTCGAGAGCGTCCGCAAACGCCTGCACGGCGTCGGACAGCGCCTCGGCTTCGCCCGCCGTCACGAAGTATGCCGCCGGGCGCGCCAGCAACTGCGCGGCGTAATTCCGCATCCACGCGAGCGCCGCCAGGTCGGCGCGGGGCATATAACCGTTGGCCATCGTGTCGTCCCGTAAGAACCGTCGGCCGCCACGTGCCGGGCGCTGCAACGCACCCCGCCCGCGACGATCCACCGGCAACCATCGGCCCGATCACGCCGCGACTGAACTCGATTCACCAAACCCGCGGCGGAACTGATCTGCCGGCCGCCGGAACAGACGACCCGCCCCGCCCGCACGGCCGTCCGGTTGGACCGCCTGGCGTGCCCCAGCGATGGTGTTCGCAGCCGCGGGGCGCGTCCATCGACCCGCACCGCCCGGCAGACGGACCGGACGGTCCGGTCCGCCAGTTCGAAGCCGGTCGCTCGTGCGATCGCCCCGAGGACGATACGCTCAAGAAAAGGCTGTTCCGCTCTGCCGGCGCTGCGCCTGCGCGGGCGCTGGGAGCGTATTTCGCTGCACCCGCGGCCGAACCGATGGGGTGTCCGTCATGCACCACGAACTGCTCGACTTCGAAACCCGCAAGGCCAACCTGCGCGATCGCGTGCGCGACCTGTACGAGGCGTTCCATGCCTATCCGCTCGGACCGGACATCGAGCATCCTCGTATGCCGGGTCCGCCTGTCGATTGTCGCCCGCTCACCGCAACTCCGCTGAAGCAGTTGTCCGCAGCGGCCCTACAGACCTGCCACCGCAAGGCCATGACGACGTGGGGCACCGTCGACGACTTCAAGCACTTCCTGCCTCGCCTTCTCGACATTGTCGCGACGGCGGCAATGAGCAAGGCTCCCTGCGAACTCGACGCGTGGCTGGTTTTCGAGAAACTCGACTACGGCCATTGGCAGCGATGGAAGGTCCCGGAACGGACCGCACTGAACGCATACTTCGACGCGCTGTGGGGCGCGCTGCTCGCGCAGCCGGTGGACGTGGGCGCGGAATCGTGGCGGACGCCGACCCTGGGCGAATGGCTGAAGGCCTTCGCGTACGCGCACGGGGACCTGTCTCCGTTCCTCCAACGATGGGCAGCAGACGCGAGTCATCCGACCGACGGCGTGATGGCGGCCGCGCATCTGGCAAACGCCGCCCTCGAGGCGGTCGAAAGGCTGCTCAAGAAGCGCTCTCTGAACTGGGACATGTACCACCGCGTAGCCGCACAGGAGGCGCAGGCAACGGCGTGGCTGGGCTCCGACGCCGTGAGCGAACTGCTGGAGCAGGCGTATCTTCGTTGGCCGGATTCGCCGTACGGCACACTGCTGTCCGAAGGTCATTACTGGCTCGGGCAATGGCGTCAGACTCGACACGCGTGATCTGTTGCCGAGTGTGCGCGCGAGCTCGTCCACGATCCTCCCGCTAATACGGATCGCCTTTGATTCGCGCGTCGCAGTTCCCCTCCCCTTAACACTTGTGCCACACTTCGACGTCAATTCACCCGCGCCACTTGCGCACCAGCTTGCCGTCTTTGAAGATGACGATGGCGCTCACGTGGTCCGGGCTGGGTTCTTTGCGGTCGCCGCTGCCGAACAGGCTGAACAGCGAGGCGGCCTGCGCGGTGGGCCGGTACTTCCAGCGCCACACCACCGAGCCGTTGGAGAGCGTCGATTCGAAATCCGGCTTGCCGAAGATGGCGGCGACGAAATCGGGCGGGTCTCCGTCGGCGATCTGGTCGAAGAGCGGCTCGGGGATGAAGGTCCCTTCGTACGGAATGGTCAGCCCCTGGATGGTGATCTCGACGGGATGCGCCAGCGAGAGCGCGCCGTTGATGACCACCGGCTGGCTGGCCGCGACGTTCAGCGCGACGGGCTGCGAACTGCTGAGGTTCGCGTCGACGCCGACACCGAGCATCGGCCGGCCCGAGCAACCGGCGAGCGCCGCGACGAGTGCGCCGCCGAGGCAGACGGCAATGGAGATGGCACGCCGGTGCATGGTCGCAAGCGTAGCTGGACCAGCGCTTGGCCGCGTTCGGTGACGGGCCGGAGCGGATGGCTCCACGTTCCCATCCTCAATTGATCGTGCTTCACCCCAGGCGCTCGAGCCATGCCCGACCGGGGCGAGGCGTCCCATCTCACGCCGCGCTCGTGGCGGCCACCGATGTCGGGCGAGCGGTGCGTCTTCACTTGCCCGGCATCAGGCCGCTGAGCACGCCTTTCACGGTCTGCTTGATGACGCCCCCTTCATTCGGATCCCCTTTCAGCATCGACAGCGTAAAGTTCTTCGCCTGCGCGAGCGTGATGTGCGGCGGCAGCATCGGCACGTCGGGGTCTGTGATCGCTTCGAGCACGACGGGCCGATCGGACGAGAGCGCTTCGTCCCAGGCGTCGGCCACCTTGTTCGGATCGTCCACGCGAATGCCGCGCAGCCCGATCGATTCGGCGAAGCGGGCGTACGGGAAGTCGGGCAGTTCCTGGCTGGCTTCGAACTTGATGTCGCCGGTCATGACGCGCTGTTCCCACGTGACCATGTTGAGGTCGCGATTGTTGAGCACCAGCGTGATCCAGCGCGGGTCGGCCCATTCCTTCCAGTACTTGGCGACGGTGATGCACTCGTTCAGGCCGTTCATCTGCATGGCGCCGTCGCCGGTGAGGGCGATGGCGACGCGGTCGGGGAAGCAGAACTTCGCAGCCACCGCGTACGGGAGGGCTGGGCCCATGCTGGCGAGGTTGCCGGAGCCGGACGCCTTCATGCCGCGGCGGATGCGCAGGTCGCGCGCCATCCACACGGCGGCGGTGCCGGAGTCGGCGCTGAGGATGCAGTTGTCGGGCAGGCGCGGGCTGAGTTCGTGGAAGACGCGCTGCGGGTTGATCATGCCGTCGCGCACACCATCCAGCGCGCGGGCCGCGACGACTTGCCACCACTGCTCGATCGCTTTCTTCAGTTCGTCCTGCCACGACCGGTCGTCCTTGCGCTTCAGGAGCGGGATGAGCGCCCGCAACGTGTCGACCGCGTCGCCCTTCAGGTTCACGTCTGTGGGATAGCGTAGCCCGAGCATTCGGCCGTCGAGATCGATCTGCACGGCGCGGGCCTTGCCGGCCTTCGGATAGAACTCGGCGTACGGGAAGCTTGAGCCGACGATCAGCAGCGTGTCGCAGCCCTGCATCATCTCGTAGCTCGGCTTGGTGCCGAGGATTCCAATGGACCCCGTGCAGAACGGCACATCGTCCGGAATCACAGCCTTTCCGAGCCAGGCCTTGGCGACGCCCGCGCCGAGCAGGTCGGCGACGGCGAGCACTTCCTCCGTCGCGGCGAGCGCGCCCTGGCCCACGAGCATGGCGACTTTTTTCCCTTCATTCACCAGCGTCGCGGCCAGCCGGAGGTCGGCGTCCTGCGGCACGACGTGCGGCGTGACGTGCCCCTGGCCAATTCCGGAGCAGGCGTAGTCGTGCGCCTGGGGCGGCTGCTCGACGCCCGATTCCTCCTGCACGTCCTTCGGGAGAATCACGCAAGTGACGGTGCGCTGGTCCATCGCGATGCGCAGCGCGCGGTCGATCGCGTGGCGCAGCGCCGGGGCTGGACACGGTGGTGATGAATTCGCTGGCGACGTCTTTGAAGAGGTTGTGCAGGTCGACTTCCTGCTGGTACTGGCTGCCGAGCGCGGTGGTGGCCGCCTGCCCGACGATGGCGACGACGGGCTGGTGGTCCATCTTCGCGTCGTACAGGCCGTTTAGGAGATGGATCGCGCCGGGCCCGCTGGTGGCGAGGCACACGCCCACTTCGCCCGTGAACTTCGCGTGCGCGCACGCCATGAACGCGGCCAGCTCTTCGTGCCGCGCCTGAATGAAGCGGGGCTCGTTGCCCGCCTTGCGAAGGGCCGCGGTCACGCCGGCGATGCCGTCGCCGGGGTAGCCGTAGATGCGATTGACGCGCCATTCGCTCAGGCGCTTGACGATGACGTCTCCGACGGTGGTGGCCATTCGACTCCTGGGGTTGAGCCATTGAAGTCGAGCAGCTTCATGTGATAGTCGCGAGCGGGGGCGGGGCCGAAGGCGGGGTCGGGGGAGGTCCGGCGGAATGCGCCGAGGGCACGAGACAACGCCGCGACCGACTGCTCGCCAAGTCGATGCAAGGAGCTACGACGCCATCGATACGGCACTGGTGGTCCGCAGCAACGCCTGAATCTTCACCTTGCATGATCCGCACCCCGTGCCGGCCCGCGTGGCTTCACCAACGGCATCGACGCTTTCGCACCCCTGCCGGATCGCGTCGACGATCGCGGTCTTCGATACGCGATGGCAGGCGCAGACCATCTCCGTCTGCGCTTCGCGCGGCCCGCCGTTGCACAGCAGCGCGAGTGGGTGACCCACGACGGCGGTACCTGCGTCGAAGGTCTGCACCAGCGTGCCGGCGGCGTCGGTGTCGCCGACGAGTTGCGCGCCGATCACCTTCTGCCCGCGCACGATCAGCTTCTGATAGGTCGATCGCCGCTCCTCCATCACCTGCACGACCCGATCTGTCTCCAGGCTCGGCTCGATCTGCCCCATCGAGCAGACTTCCACGCCCGCGACCTTCAGCCGGGTGTAGAGCTTGCTTCCTTCGTAACGCCGGGTGGGGTCGGCGCCGCTGAGCACGTCGGCCAGCACGCCGCACTGGTCCCAGATCGGGGCGACAATGCCGTACACCGTGCCGCGATGCTCGGCGCACTCGCCGACGGCATAGACGCCGGGCACGGTCGTCGCGAGCGAATCGTTCACCATGATGCCGCGATTGACGGGAATTCCGCTCGCCGAGGCCACGTCGACGTTGGGCCGGATGCCGCACGACACGACGAGCAGGTCGGCCGCCAGCACGGTGCCGTCGCTGAGCTTGATGCTTTCGACCTGCTCTTCCCCCTGCACGCCGGCGACGGTGACGCCGCAACGCACGAACAGGCCGTTGGCTTCGATCTGCCTTTGCAGCATGCGGCCGGCGTGGGCGTCGAGTTGCGTTTCCATCAGCGTCTGGGCCAGATGCACCACCGTCACGTGCAGGCCGCAGTCGCGCAGGCGCCTTGCGCATTCCAGGCCGAGCAGCCCGCCGCCGAGCACGACGGCGTTGTCGCCCGGACGGATCTTCGAGCGGATTTGCAGGCAGTCGTCGAGCGTGCGGAACGCGAACACGCCGGGCTTGATGGCTCCGCCCGCGGTCATCGCCCCTTCGATCTTCGGGATGAACGGCCGCGAGCCGGTCGCCAGCACGGCGACGTCGTAATGGAACGACCGTCCATCGATGGCGAACAGCTTCCGCGTGGCGCTGTCGAGCCGCTGGATCCGCGTGCGTTCGAAGAACCGCACCTCGGCGCCGGCCGGCGCGGACCAGTCGGTCGCGCGCATGCGGATGTGGTCGGGATCGTCGCCACACAGCACCTTGCCGAGCAGGATGCGGTTGTACGACGTGCCGGGCTCGTCGCCGTAGACGTCGATGTTGTAGCGCGCGCCGGCGTGCCGCTTGAGGAGTTCGTCGAGCAGCCGGGTGGCCGCCATGCCGTTGCCGATGATCGCCAGGTGCTTCTTAGGCATCGTGTTGCTCCGTGGTTTCGACTCGTTCGACGCGGACCGCGCACAGCTTGAATTCGGGCATCCGGCTGATCGGATCGAGGGCCGGATTTGTGAGACGGTTGGCGGCGTCGCGTCCGCCGTAATGGAATGGTGCGAAGACCGTGTCCGGCCGGATGGAGGCGGTGATGTCGACGTCGAACACGACTTCGCCTCGCCGCGAGACGACGCGAACGACTTCGCCGGGGAGAAGCCCGAGCCGGTCGGCGGCGTCCGGGTGAAGCTGGAGCTTCGGCCGCGGCCGCTGCTCGCGCAGCTTCCTGACGCGTCGGGTCTGCGCGCCGCTGTTGTACTGCTCGCGATACCGGCCCGTGGTGAAGTAGAACGGGAACTCGCTGTCCGGCAATTCGCCGGCATCGCGGTGTTCGACCACGTGAAACCGCGCCCGGCCGTCGGGGTGGGCGAAGCGATCGAGGAACAGCCGCGGGCTCCCGGGGTGATCGCTCGACGGGCACGGCCAGCAGACGCCCTGCTCGCGATCGATCCTTTCGTAGCTGATGCCGCTGTAGTCGGCCTTCGCGCCCGCGGTGACGCGTCGGAACTCGTCGAACACCCCGCGGGCAGATCGATGGCGGAAGAGTTCGCCGGCGCCCAGCCGCTCGGCCAGGTCGGTCAGAATGTCGATGTCGCTCCGCGCACCCGCGGGCGGCGTGGCCGCACGACGCCGGCGGATCACCCGGCCCTCCAGGTTCGTCAGCGTGCCTTCTTCTTCAGCCCACTGCGTCACGGGCAGCACCACATGCGCGTGCTCACACGTCTCGTTCAGGAAGCTGTCGGCCACCACCAGCAAATCGATCGATGCGAGCCGCTTCGCCAAGGCGCCAGCATCCGGCGTGGCGACGGCGATGTTCGATCCGAAGACCAACAGCGCGCGAATCGGATCGACGCCTGCGCCGATCTGCGTAAGGAGCTCGACGGCGCTGAGCCCCTTGTGCGGAATGCGATCGACGTCGACGCCCCAGGCCTTCGCGACCGCCGCGCGGTCGGCCGGGTCTTCGATCGATCGGTAGCCGGGCAGTTGATCGCACTTCTGCCCGTGTTCGCGGCCGCCCTGGCCGTTGCCCTGGCCTGTGAGCGTGCCGAAGCCGGCGTTCGGCTTGCCGCACTGGCCGAGCGCGAGCATGAGGTTGATGCACGCGAGCGCCGAGTCGACGCCTTTGCTCTGCTGCTCAGCCCCGCGACCGCTCAGCAGCATCGACGGACCGTCCGCGAGCAGGCGCACGGTGCGGCGCATGAGCGGTTCGGACACGCCGGTGAGCCGTTCCACGTACGCCGGAAAGTAGCGAATGATCGATGCTCGGACCGCGTCGAAGCCGGTTGTACGCGTCGCGATGTAGTCGAGATCGATCAGGCGTTCGTCGATTGCGATCCACAGCAACCCATTGGCCAAAGCCAAGTCGGTGCCGGGCGTCAGTTGCAGATGAACGTCGGCGGCAGCGGCCGTTTCCGTGCGGCGCGGGTCGACGACGATCTGCGTGCCGCCGTTCTCGCGCTGCTCGGCGAGCCACTGCATGAGCGGCGGCATCGTGTCGGCGATGTTGCTGCCCCAGAGCAGGAGCGAGCGTGTTTGCGCAATGTCGGCCACCGGAAACGGCATGCCGCGATCGAGCCCGAACGCGCGGTTCTGCGCGGCGGCCGCGCTGCTCATGCAGTACCGGCCGTTGTAGTCGATGTGCCGCGAACCGATTGCCAGGCGCACGAACTTGCCGAGCCAGTAAGCCTTCTCGTTCGTGAGCGATCCACTGCCGAACGCCGCGATCGAGTCGGCCCCGTGCTGCGATCGGAGCCGCGCGATTGTGGTCGCAATGAGGTCGAGGGCCGCATCCCACGTCGCTTCGCCGAGCCGGCCTGATCCGTCACGGATCAGCGGCTTGGCGACTCGATCGCCACGCGTGAGCAGTTCTCCGCTGGAGAAGCCCTTGATGCACATTTGGCCGCGGTTGACGGGAAAGGCTTCGTCGCCGGTGATGGCCGGCACGCCGTCGTTCACGGCTAGTGTCATGCCGCACTGAAACGCGCAGAACGGACAGTGCGTTCGAGTGGCCGGCAAGGCGGCGCGCGTCAATTGCTGCAAGGATGTGACAGGTGTCGACCTCATCAATACACGTCGCGCTGATAGCGCCCCTCGCTGCTCATCGACTTGACATACGCCCGCGCTTCGTCGGCCGACCTGCCCGAGCCGGTGCGGACGACTTCGACGAGCGCGGCGTCCACGTCTTTCGCCATGCGCGAAGCGTCGCCGCAGACGTAGAAGTGCGCGCCGTCGTCGAGCCACGTCCACAGGTCGGCCGCGTGTTCACGCATCCGATCCTGCACGTACACCTTCGCCTGCTGATCGCGGCTGAACGCAAGGCTCTGGCGTGTGAGCGTGCCGGCCTGGTGAAGTGATTCGAGTTCGTCGCGATAGAGGTGGTCGGTGCTGGACCGCTGATCGCCAAAGAACAGCCAGTTCCGGCCGGAACTGCTCGTTGCCTTGCGATGATGGAGGAAAGCGCGGAACGGCGCGATGCCGGTGCCGGGGCCGACCATGATGACGGGCTTCGACGGATCGGCCGGCAACCCGAACGACTTCGACTCGTGAACGAACACGCGCAGCCGCTCGCCGGGGCGAACGCGATCGGCCAGGAAGGTCGACGCGACGCCGTTCACGTCGCGGCCGGCGCCGTTGCGGTAGCGCACGGCGCCGACCGTCAAGTGGACTTGTCCCTCGTGTGCGACCGGCGACGACGAGATGGAATACAGCCGTGGCTGCAAACGCGAGAGCGCGTCGACGAACTGCTGCGGCGTCGGCCGGCTGCTCGGGGCGAGGTGCAGCAGATCCAGCACGTGAAGTCCGCTGAACGCCTGGCCGCCTTCATCGGTAAGCATCGACTGGAGCTTGGCCGACTCGTTGGCATCCGTTGCAGTCGAGATGAGCAGTTCGATGAGCGATTCGTTCGGGGCCGTGATCACCCGCTGCCGGCGCAGGGCGTCGTAGAAGCTCGTGTGCGTGCCGTCGAGGGCGCCGACATCTTCGGCCCCTGTCGCGTTGAGGTGTTCGAGGATCGATTCGACAAGGGCCGCATCGTTCTCGGGCCAGATGCCGAGGGCGTCGCCCGGCTTGTAGCTGACGCCAGTGCCGCGAAGGTCGATCTCGACATGGCGAACGTCTTTGGCGGAGCCGGGGGCATTAAGTCGGATGTTGCGCAGGAGACGAGCCGACGCGGGAAATTCGCGCGTAACGGGCTTCGCTTGGGTGTCGGTTGAAGCCGACACGTCGGATTCCGTAGGGCAAGCGCCTGCGGAACCCGCACTCGCCGTCTTTCCATTGACCAGCAGCGGCACGAGCTCTTTCAGCTTCTTCACCGTCGCGCTGCCGCCGGGGCTGCATTTGGTCAGGTCCTTGTCGGTGCCCGACGCGATCGCCTCGGCGTAGCTCTGGCAGACATACCCGCAGGAACCGCAATCGAGTTGTGCCATCACGGCCATCAGAACGCGCTCGGGCTTACGGCCCTCGGCGAGCTTCAGGCGTTCGTCGAGAGACAGGCTCGCATCGTGCCACGGGAAGTCTTCGGCCGGTGTTGGCGCTGGCGTTGCCGTCGTCGTACTCGTCGACATCGACGCTACGCCCGTGTTCAGCAGTCCCGCAAGGAAGCCGTTCAGCCAAGCGCGCTGCGTCACGCTGAACGGCGCAGATTCCGGCAGGACCGGAATCGTCGGAACGACATGGGGCGGATTCGACGTGCTCACGCGGGGACCTCGGTCGGGTTCAGCAGGGATTGGAGTTGGACGATCTCATGTCGACGGACGAACGCGTTGAACGACTCGCCCGACATGCGTTGCGAGAGGAAGCCGCCGAGCAATCGGGCGAGGACGTCGGGGGCGTCGGTCGCGACCACGTTGCGCACGAGTTCGCGGCCGATCGCGCGGTCGTCGCCGTAGCCGCCGCCGACATAAACGTGATAACCCTCGACCATGTCGTCGCCGACGGGCACCTTCGTGCCGAGCAAGCCGATGTCGCCGATGTAGTGCTGCGCGCAGCTGTTCGGGCAGCCGGTGACGTGGATGTTCACGGGCTCGTCAAGCGCCAGGACGCGTTCAAGATGGCCCGCGATCTCCATTGCGTGCTTCTTGGTGTTCGCGTTGGCGAACTTGCAGCCGGCGTTGCCCGTGCAGGCGACCAGACCCGCGCGGACGCTGGTGGCATCGGTGGTCAGGCCGATCTCGGCGAGTTCGCGTTCGACCGCTTCGCGATCCGTCGGTCGAATGTCACTGAGGATTAGGTTCTGCCACACGGTCAGGCGGATCATGCCCGAGCCGTAGCGCTCGGCGATTGATGCAATCCGCTCCATCTGCTCGCTGCTGAGCCGTCCCACCGGCAGTACGACGCCCGCGTATTGCAGGCCCGGCTGCGCCTGGTCGCGCCAGCCGACGTGACCGTGCTTCTGCACGGCGGGCGTGTGTGGCACAATCTGCTCACTCGGCACGCGCCGCAACGGCTGGCCGTAGTGCTTTTCGACTTCGCTCAAGAAGCCGCCGAAGCCTAGGCGTTCGAGGACGTATTTCAGTCGAGCCTTCTTGCGATCGGTGCGGTCGCCGTGCTCGATGAAGGCTTTGAGGATCGCGGTGCAGACGTTCACGACCTCATCGGGCAGCACTACGATTCCCGTGTCGCGTGCGAAGTCTTTGTGACCGGTGATGCCACCGAGGGCTAATCGGAAGCCGACTTGTGCGTCCAAGCCCACGACCGCGCCGTGGGCTTTTGTGCCAGAGAAACGGATGGCGCTCAGACCGATGTCGTTCGTGTCCTCCAGCGCGCTGATGCGACCACCCCCATCGAGCGCGATGTTGAACTTGCGAGGGAGCCCGAACAGTTCGCGGTGATTCAGGATGTGGTGGTTGAGCTGCTTCGCCAGCTCGCGCGTGTCGTACAATTCGTCCGGATCAATACCAGCCAGTGGGCTTGCAGTGATGTTGCGGACGTTGTCCGCACCTGATCCCTTGTTGACGATGCCGAGTTCGTACAGCCCTTCAAGGAAGGCCTGGCCGTTCTTCGGCTCGATCTGACGGACTTGGAGGTTCGCCCGCGTGGTCACGTCGGAATAGCCGCCACCGAAGCGTCGCGCGAGGTCGGCCACGCCACGGAACTGGTACGCCTTCACGATGCCACCGGCGAAGCGGAGCCGGCTCATGAAGCTGTCCTGGGCCGGCGCGACCCAGAACAGCCCGAAGTACTTGAACGCCAGAACATCGGTTCCTTTGGGTGGGACGTTCTCGCGCGAGTGACGGACGATGTCATCCCACTGATTGAGCGGGAAGCGCTTTCGCTTGGCCTGCTCCTCGTTGGTGAGCTTGCCACCGGCCGACGTGGTGGCGTCCTGCGCGTCGTAGCAGATCTGCTCGATCGGCCGCGGACCGGTCGATGCAGGCGCGAGGCCGAGCGTGCGGGCGAACGTCGGCACACTCGAGAGGCGCGACGACAGCCCTGAGCCGGCCGCGAAGCCGTGCAGGTACTGCTTCTGCTCGTCTGTAAAGTCGTCAGTCATAACATTTGCCGCCGATGGCAGACCGGTAGCAGCGGAGGAGACGCACTCCTGATGACTGCTCATCAAGTCAGGCGCTTCGGCGCGATTTTCTGTGGTCGTGTGATTCGAGAAACGCCAGGATCGCGTCACGCTTCTGCGCGTAGAGCGGGTCCTCAATGATGCTTCGATTCCGCGGCCGCTCGAACGGGATATGCAGGATCTCGCCCACCGTGGCCGCGGGCCCGTTGGTCATCATGACGACGCGGTCGCTGAGGAACACCGCTTCATCGACATCGTGCGTGACCATCAGCGTGGTGATGCGATGCTCGCGCCAGACGCTCAGCAGCACTTCCTGCAACTCCAGGCGCGTCAGCGCGTCCAGCATGCCGAACGGCTCGTCCAGCAGCAGCAGCTTCGGCCGCAACGCGAACGCGCGGGCCAGGCCGACACGCTGCTGCATGCCTTGGCTCAACTCGGCCGGTTTCTTGTGCAGCGAGGCACCGAGTCCTACTTCCTTCAGGCATTGCGTCGCCAGCGCGATGCGCTCGGCGTGCTTGGCCGTGGGCATCGCCTGTTCGACGCCGATCAGCACGTTCTGAAGCGCCGTCATCCACGGCAGCAGGTTCGGGCTTTGAAAGACAACGGCGCGGTCGAGGCCCGCGTCGACGACTTCCTTGTTATCGAGGATCAGTGCGCCGTGCGTAACCGTGTGCAGGCCGGCGATCATCTGCAAGACCGTGCTTTTCCCGCAGCCGCTGTGGCCGATTATGCTGACGAACTCGCCGCGGGCGACGTTCAGGTCGAAATCGACGACGGCCGTGAACGGCGTGCCGCCGGGCGTCGGAAACACTTTCTTCAGCTTCCAGCATTCGAGGAACTTTTCGTCGTTCATGCGGCACCTCGCTCAGCCTTGGCTTGCTTGGACGCAACGAGCCAGTCGATGACCCGCCGCTTAAGCCGCGGATGGTTCGGATGCGCCGCTGTCGAACGACGTTCGCGCGGCCGCGGGATGTCGACTTCGAAGCTCGGGCCCAGCGTCGCGTCCGGCCCCGCGCTCAGCGGCACGATGCGGTCGGCAAGCAGGATCGCTTCGTCGACGTCGTTGGTCACCAGCACCATCGTCGTTTGTTCGACTTGGCTGATGCGGGCCAGTTCTTCCTGAAGACCGGCCCGTGTGAGGGCATCGAGGGCGCCGAGGGGTTCGTCTAGCAGCAGCAGGCTGGGCTGCATCGCCAGCGAGCGGGCCAGGCTGACACGTTGCCGCATGCCGCCGGAGAGTTCGCTCGGCTTCTTCGTAATCGCGTGCGAGAGGCCGACCCTATCGATGTACTTGCGGCACTGGGCGTCGATCTCGGCAGCGTCACGATCGCGCAGCGCCATGCCGACGGCCAGCTTCACGTTGTCCATCACGCTGAGCCATGGCAGCAGCGAGTAGTTCTGGAACACCACGCCGCGGTCAGGCCCCGGCGCGCCGGCGGGCTTACCGCGGAGCAAGACCTCGCCCGAGTCGGGCTGGTGCAGGCCCGCCATCAGGTTGATGAGCGTGGTTTTGCCCGAGCCACTATACCCGACGATCGCGACGATCTCGCCGGTCTTCACGGCCAGGCTGACGTCGGCGATCACCGAGGTCCGCCCGGCGCCGCGGCCGAAGCCTTTGCTGACGTTTTTCAGTTCGAGCAGCGTCATGGCTCACGACTCCTTCGCGGGGACGACCTCGAAGCCGCTTGATTCGCCAGGACGAATCCTGGCCACAACCGCACGACACACAACGCCCGGCAGCGCCAGCAGCGTGTGCACGTTCTTTTCGAGCACGGTCATCAGGCGATCGAGCGCGAAGCCCACGCCGCCGATCACCAGAATGCTCGCAATCATCGCGCCGTAGTTGGGGGGCGTGCCGTTGTAGCAGTTCCAGAGGAAGAACCCGATGCCCGCTTTGCCGCTGAGCATTTCGCACGCCACGATCACCAGCCACGAGATGCCCAGGCTCAGACGGAAGCCCGTGAACATGTAGGGCAGCGTCGCGGGGAGCTGAATCTTCGTGAACCGCTTCCAGGTGCCCAGGCGCAGCACCCGGGCAACGTTGAGGTAGTCCTGCGGGATCGACCGCACACCGACGGCCGTGTTCACGATCGTGGGCCATACAGAACAGATCGCGATCGTGAAGACGCACTGCCAATCCAGCGCCTCGATCTTCACGCCGCTGGCGGCCAGCTTCGTCTTCATTGGCACCACGAGCAGGCCAGCGAGCGGAAACCACGCCAGCGGGCTCACGGGCCGCAGCACCTGCATGATCGGGTCAAACATCTTCGCGAAAGCTTTCGAGCCGCCGAGAAGGAACCCGATCGGCACCGCGATCAGCAGGCTCGCGAGATAGCCCTTCGCGACCAGCGCCAGCGAATCGAGCGTCTCGAGACCGATGCCTCGATACCCTTCGTCCTTGTTCTCACTGAACGGCGCACTGAGATACTTGGACGCCTCGTACCAACTGCGATGTGGACTCGGCAGCTTGCAGGCGCGCCAGAATAGGCTGGGGGCATACCACGGTTCGACGACAGTCGTCTTTGCCTTCGCCTGCTGCTTGACGAGCCGGTCGTACTGCGGCTGCTCAAACGTGAGCGCTGACACGATGAACCACAGGCCGACGAACAGCACGATGCCGATGGCCGGCAGCAGCAGGCCGTCGCGGAGGGAGTTTTTGAGCCGAGGAGACATGCAACTTCCTTCTGTCAGAGCAAGCAATCCGCTCAGCCCTTGATGCCCTTGATCTCGAACGACGCCGCGTAGGCTTCCAGATCGCCTGTGGGATCGAATGTCTTGCCGTCGATCATGGTCCAGCTCGCGTCGTCGCGGCCGGCGTGCTTGTGGCTGATCTCGGCCATCGCTTCTTCGTACAGGTCCGTGCGGAAGACCTGCTTGGCGACGCCTTCGTAATCGGGCGCGCCTTCGACCATGCCCCACCGCCGGAACTGCGTGAGCCACCACTTGCAGTAGGCCGGCTGCGGGTAGTTGCAATTGCGGCCGCTGAAGATCATGTAGTTCTCGTCCTGCTTGCTGCGACCGTCGCCGTAGTCGAGCTTGCCCTGCAAACGGCCCAGGATCGCATCCGGCGGACACTTGATGTACGCGTCGCGGCTGACGATGTCGCACTGCTCGGGGCGGTTGTTCAGGTCGTCGAGCCAGACGCTCGCTTCGTTTAGCGCTTTCAGACACGCCTTGACCGTCTTCGGATTCTTCTCCGCGAACTCGGCCGTGAACGCGCAGACTTTTTCGGGGTGGTCCTTCCAGATTTCCTGCGTGGTGACGGCTGTGTAACCGATCTCTTCGGCGATCGCCCGCGCACCCCACGGCTCGCCGACGCAGAAGCCGTCCATCTTGCCGACTTTCATGTTCGCCACCATTTGCGGCGGCGGAATGGTGATCAGGCTCACGTCTTTATCCGGGTGAACGCCGCCCGCGCCGAGGTAGTACCGCATCCACATCGCGTGCGTGCCGGGCGGGAACGTCATCGCGAAGGTCAGCTTCTGGCCGGCGTCGTTCGCCTCGGCAACCAGCGGCTTGAGCGCCTTGGGGTCGCCGGCGACTTTGCCTTTCCAGTCAGACTTGAGCGTGATCGCCTGGCCATTGCGGTTGAGCAGCCAGGGGATGACCATCGGCACGGGGTTGCCGCCGCCCAGGCCCATCGTGCTGGCGATCGGCATGCCGATGAGCATGTGCGTGGCCTGCGTGTCGCCGTTCGCGAGTGCGTCGCGGACGGCCGCCCAGTTGGCGGGCTTCACGATCTTGGAGTTGATGCCGTACTTCTTGAACAGCCCCTTCTCGTGGGCGATGACGATCGGCGAGCAGTCGGTCAGCGCGATGATGCCGAAGGTGACGTCAGGCGTCTCCGGCGCGTCGCTCGCGAAGGCGGCGCCCTGCAACCGCGAAGTCAGACCGGCCAGCGTCGAGGCGGCGCCGACGGCCAGCGCGCTGCGCAGCACGCCGCGACGGCTCAGGATGGATCGGGAAGGCGAATCAGACATGAACGGACTCCGGCGAGAGTGACGAAGATTCCAGCGTCTCGAACGCCTCGGCCAGGACGGCCAGCAGCGTGCAACGCGACGGGAGTGAATCGATGGCGGTATCCGCAGGCAGGTGGCCCCACCGCAGCATTTGTCCAGCCAGCCACATGATGTGCCGGCCGAGCGTGTCGACCGAGCCGACCTCGAAGCTGCGCCGCCGCCGGATGCCACCGGCACGGGTCGCAGGCATCTTCTGCTCGAAGCCGATCGACTCGCGGATGAAACCGGCGTCCAAGTCCAGATGCTCGGGTCGGGATAGCAGGTCGATGAGTTCGCTCTGATGATCGGGCGTTTCGCACCATCGCGCAGCGCGGATAACGGCCCGCGACAGCCGCACGAGCAGTTCGGGCTCGCTCCGCGCGAGCGAGCCGCGCACGGCCAACACTTTGTCGGGGTGATCGGGCACGGTGTCGGTCGTCAGCGCGACGATCTCGCCCGAGCCATCGAGCCGCGCCCGCGTGTTCCAAGGCTCGCCGACGCAGTAGCCGTCGATGTGGCCGGCCGCGAGTTGGCTGGCCATCTGCGGCGGCGGGAGCACGCACAGGCGGACGTCGCGATCGGGATCCACCCCGCCCGCGGCGAGCCAGGCGCGCAGCAGGTAGTGATGCACCGAACTGCGCAGCACGTGACCGAGCGCGGGCCTTGGATCGGCGGACGACAGGTTTCGGCGGATGTGCTCGAGGAGCATCGCCGGCGTGCGAACGTTGGCGCGGGTGAGCCGCTTGGACAGCGTGATCGCATCGCCGCCCGTGCCGAGCGGAAGCAGTGCGAGAAACGGCTCGCCGCCGATCGCAGTGGCGGCGTCGTTGCGACGGATGACGCTTTCGAGGGGCAGGCCGAGCAGCGCGTGTGACGCGTCGAGATGGCCGAATGCGAGTTTGTCGCGGACGTTGCCCCAGCCGAGTTGGCGTTCGAGGACACCGTGCAGGCCCTCGTCAGCGAGATAGCCGCGAGCAACGGCGACGATCACCGGAGCGGCATCGATCAGTGGGACGAAGCCGATCCGGACCTTGCGTCCGCCCGGCATTTCGCCGTCGGCCGGACGGGCCTGAGGTCTGTTTCGTGAGGAATACGGCACGTTAAGCCTCAATCATCCAGCGACTTGCGTTCGGACCGACGGGCACACCCGGAGCAATGCCCTGATGTCCCAAACGTAACCCGACGCATTCAATCAATCCAATTCATTGATAAGATACATCTCATGAATTCAGTGCATGGGACTTGTCTGGAAGACGTGCACGCGCTGCGCGTCGTGGTGGCGGTTGCTCAAAGTTTGAGCTTCACCCGCGCGGGCGAGGTGCTGGGCCTGACGCAGTCGGCCGTCAGTCACCAGATCGCCCGGCTGGAACGGGAGCTCGACGCCCGCCTCTTTGAGCGTGATGGCCGCAGCATTCGCGTGACGTCGGTCGGTGAAGCGCTCGTCCGCCAGGCACGCCGTGCGTTTGAGCTGTTCGATGAAATGGGCGCGACGCTCCGCGATATCGCCAAGCCAGGCCTGGGCCGGCTGCGCATCGGCGCGCCGGTCACGCTCTGCCAGTTCTTCCTCCCCGACGTGTTGCGTGAATTCCGCGAGTGCTTCCCACAGTACGCCCTGAGCATCGTGCCCGGCGACGCGCCCGATATTCAGCAGCGGCTAAACGACGGTTCGATCGATGTCGGCCTGCTCCTCCGTCCCGAGTCGAGCGTGGGCCGACGTTACGCCATCACCGACCTGTTCCACGACCAGCTCGGCCTCGTCACACACCCGCTCCACCGCTGGGCGACGTCGGGCAGCCTGAAGCTGGAAGAAGTCGAACGCGAAAGTTTCATCCTCTATGCCCGCTCGAGCATGACATTCGCCATCGTCGAGAGCCACTTCGCGCGCCTGCGCCGGCCGATCCGCGATTCGATCGAACTCGGCAGTATCGAAGCCATCAAGGAACTGGTGAAGCTTGGTCTGGGCGTGAGCGTCCTCGCGCCATGGGTCATGACGCGCGAGCTGTCGGAAGGCTCGCTGCACTGGCAAAAACTGCCCGGCCCGCCCCTGCGGCGATCGTGGGTGATCGCCGCACCGAAGCGTGAAGCGTCGCTGGCGGAACAGACGTTCATCGAACTGTGCCGCGCGGTCGGGCGAGAGGTGGCCAAGGCACATCCAATCACGGTAGCCGCCAAGACGCCACGCGCATGACGGCGAACGGTACGCAGCCGCGCACTTCGCGATGGCGCTCGTTGCGCGTAAAGTGTCCGTTCTTCAACCAGCGAGAGCCCTCCATGCCGACCGCTTCGCCCCGCCATTCGAACTTCAACGCGCAACATTCACCGCTCGGCGCGTTCATGAGTTTCACGTGCGGCCACCACGGGTCGAAGGGCGGCTTCGGTTTGCAGATCGGCCGGCCGGGCTCGCAGGAAGTGTATGTAGGCGTGAAGGATGGTGGGCGGTTCGAACGAGCCACCCTGCGCTGCCTGCCCTTCTTCAGCGCGGCTCAGAGTTCAACTCTGCCTGGTGCCGCCTTTCAGCCCGAACAGGCGGACGCTGGGACGAAGCCCAAGACGAACATCAACCCGATTGCCGAACAGCACATTCAGCGAGACTACGGCTGGGCGACCGATGGCTGGCAAACCGACGACATCCATTTCTCGATTTACACGCCGTTCGCGTCGATTCCAGATCCGTCGATCGCGTCGCTGGCGGAACTCCGTCAAGCCATTGTCCCGGCAATCGTGGCCGAACTCTGCGTTGACAACAGGTCAGGCAGCCACACCAAGACCGGCTTCTTCGCGCTACAGTTCGCCGACCGTGGCTGGGCGCCGATGCAGATGCCGAACGGCGTGGTGGGCTTCCGTCATCGAAGCGGCTGCGGCGTTCTGGGCCAAGTGATCTGCGACCGTGCTGACAACGCGCACAGGCACAACGCCGAGCCTCAGCTGTTCTGCCGCTTCGATCTTGAACGCGGTCTGAACGAGCCGACGCCCCACTTGCTTGCATCCTGCCCCGGCCTCGCCTTCGAAGTGCCGGCCGGCGAGCAGCGGACCCTCCGCCTTGCATTGGGGTGCTTCCTGAGCGGCATTGTCACGCAAGGGATCCAAGCCAGCTACCTCTACACGCGTTGCTTCGCCTCGCTGGAAGACGTGCTCACGTTCCGCCTCGACCATGCCGATGAAGCGATCGCGAAGGCGGCCAGGCTCGACGCACAGTTGCGCGAGAGCCGGCTTTCGTCCGATCAGCAGTTCCTGCTCGCTCACGCGACGCGCAGCTACTACGGCTCTACTCAGCTGCTCGATGCGGCCGGCGCGCCGTTGTGGATCGTCAACGAGGGCGAGTACTGCATGCTGAACACACTGGACTTGGCAATCGACCAGGTCTTCTGGGAACTGCGTCAGAACCCATGGGTCGTGCGCAATCTGCTCGAGCAGTTCGCGACGCGGTACGCCTTCACCGACGACGTGAAGACGCGAGACGGCACCGTGCGCCGTGGCGGGATCTCGTTCTGCCACGACATGGGCGCGTACAACTGTTTCACACCCGCGGGCACCAGCAGCTACGAGCTGCCCGACCTCACCGACTGTTTCAGCCACATGACCGCGGAACAACTCTGCAACTGGTCACTGTTGGCGGCGACTTATTACGCCAGCACCGGCGACGTCCAGTGGCTACGACACGGTCGTGGCATGTTTCGCGAGTGCCTCGACAGTCTGATCGCGCGCAGCGACGAGTATGGCATCATCGCATTGGACTCCACGCGCTGCGGGAGAGGCGCGGAGATCACCACCTATGACTCGCTCGACCACTCGCTGGCGCAGACACGCAACAACGCCTACATGGCCGTGAAGTCCTGGGCGAGTCATGGCGGGCTATCGATGCTGCTCCGAGACGCCGGTGACGACGCCGGGGCGAGGCAGGCCGTACAGATCGTCGAGCGCATCGCGAAACGAGTCACCGCCATGGCGGACGAGCACGGCATCATTCCCGCAGTGTTCGAGCCGGACAGTCCCGGCTACCAGTCTCGCATTCTTCCCGCCGTGGAAGGCCTGCTCTACCCGCTGCAATGGCGTCGCACGCGCCACGGCCAATCTGCCGCCGACGCCATGCTCGATACGGCGTCAGGCAAGGCGTTGGTCGCAGCGCTCGCTGGACACGCGACGGCGTTGCTCAAAGACCCCGGGCGCCACAACCTCTTCAGCGACGGCGGCATCCGCCTTAGCTCCACGTCGAACAACTCGTGGATGAGCAAAATCGCCATCTTCCAGCACGTTGCCCGCGAACTTCTGGAGATGGCGGATGATGCCGAGTTGCTTCAGACGCTGCGAGAATCCGATGCGGCACACGTCGGCTGGCAGATCAACGGCAGCGCTTACTGGGCATGCTGCGACCAGATCGTCAGCGGCCAGGCCGGCGGCAGCCGGTACTATCCGCGCATCGTGAGCACGTGCCTGTGGCTCGACGAACATTGAGCGCCTCGTGGCGAGGCGTGTCGGACGATGCGATTGCCGGCTTCTCGCTCAGCGGCTCTCCGACCATTTGACGCCCTGCATGTCCGGCGGCCTCGTAAACTGCCTGACGCCGTTCGCGACGACATCGCCCTGCACAGGCCAATGATGGTCAGCGCCGTACCACGACACGTCGCAGTTGCCGTCGATCTGGTCGAACACCATCGCGCGGCCATCGCCCGTCCACTGCGCTTCGACGGTCCCCGCCACATTCCCAATCCGCATGTTCGAACAGTTGCCGTTGATACGTACCGCTGTCCGACCCGTCGTGACCAGCCCGTCGACGGAAACGTTCGACGCCTGGTTGATCAGCACGCATGGCACCGTCCGTTCTTCGGCGGACGCGATCGTCACGTTCCGGATCAGGATGCGTTTCTGACTGTGATGCAAGGCGATTCCGCCCTGTAGCCCCACGTTCGGCGTGCCGTTGACGTCGGCGATGCCGCAATCCATCAACCTGCAATTTCGGATCAGCACCGAGCCGCGGGCATCGAACGGATTGCCTTCATGCGAGTAGACACCCGACCAGCCCGTGTCCGAGATGGTGCAGGCGTCGACGATCACTTCGCCATAAATGGGGTTGACGGGCCCCGCTCCCGCCGGCTCGTATCCGATGGCGATGCCGTGGCGAGCGGCCTTCCTGATCGTGCAGTCTTCAACGAGCACCGTGACCGGATCATCTGGCGTTCCGATCCGACCGCCGATATTGACCGCCTCGCTGCCGGCGTTCTCGATCATCAGCCTCGACAGGCGGACGTCGCCGTTGACGTCGGATATCGTCACCGTTCCCGCACCAAAACAGTCACGGAAGTGGCAGGCATCGACCTCGACGTGGCCATTGCCGCGCAGCAGCAACGCGACCGGGTGCCGATGGCCGGATGTCGTAGGCAACCCGATCCCGTCGAACGAGCAGTTCACGACGCGGACGCCGAAACCGGTCGACCCACCTTCGCACTGTTCCACCGCGAGTGGGCCGCCGCCAATCCGGCGACGCGGTGTCATGCCGCATCGGTAGATCGCCAGGCCATGAACCGGTGTCGGATTCTGCCAGGCGTTCGCGACCATGAAGTCCGCGTCGTGAACGATTCGGATGCCGTTGACCTCGACGCCGTCGGGGTAGTCCGACAACTGCAACGTCGCGGCAAAGTAGGGATCGCCGGCCAGGTAGCCCTCGGCCGCACTGCGCGTCAACGTCGCATCGCCGAAGATTTTCAGATACCGGTACTTTCCTGCTGACAGCTGCAACGGCCCGCGCAGCGGCAGCGTGCCCGTCAGAATGAGCACCGCCGACACCCGAGCCGCCGACACGATGCGAGCGCTGGCATCCGACTCGCCTTCGACCGGCGAGATAACAGGTGCGTCGGGATAGCGTGACTTGGCTTCTTGTGGACTCATGGGTGCTCCTGCGAAGCTCCGTCATCCCAAGTCTTGGCTCGTCGAGCAACTGAACGGCGACGCCAACGGCGACAACAGGGTGAACTTCCAGGATTTGCTCATCCTGGCCCAATACTACGGAACCACCGGCAACACGGTCAGCCACGGCAACTTCGACTACAGCAACGACGGCGCGGTCAACTTCAGTGACCTGCTGATCGTCGCCCAGCACTACGGCGTCGCCCTGACCGCAGCAGTGACCGAAAGCACTACGAATGCGCCAATGGCTCCGCTCGGAACGCAGCCCGCGCCGTCGATCGCAGGGCAGGCCGTTAGCGGAGTCAGCGAGCTGGATCGACTCGACGAACTACAACGGCGCGAGACAGAACCCGCCATCCTTTGATCCTCCGCCAGATCTGACGTTCACGACTTCGCCTGCGAACGGCCCGCGATGAGGAAACGGTGGCGGAACGCCGAGGGCGACAGGCCCACGATCCGTCGGAACACCACACCGAGCAGCGTCGGACTCGTGAAACCGCTGGCGGCCGCGATTTCCTCGATGGTCAGCGTCGTGTTGATGAGCAACTGCTTGGCGCGCTCCACGCGTGAACGCCGCAACTCCGACGCCACCGATCGGCCCAGCGCGGCGCGGAAACGCCGTTCGAGCGATCGGCGCGAGATGGAGTGATGTTCTAGGACATCGTCCACCATCAGCGGCCGCGAGACGTTCGACTTGATGAAGCGCAGCACTTCCGCCACGACCGGGTCGTCGACCGTCGTGCGATCGGTCGTCATGCGCGGCACAACGCCGACCGGGGGCAATGTCGTGAGGATCGGCGCGGGCGTTCCGTTGAGCGCCGCTTCGAGCAGACGCGCCGCCTCGAAGCCTACTTTGCTGGCGGGAATCGCGATGCTGGAGAGTGGCAGTGCGCCGACGGTGTTGAGCAGTTCATCATCGTCGACGCCGAGCACGGCCACTTCGTCGGGCACGTGCAGACTGCTGCGTCGCGCCGCCGACAACGTGCGGTGTGCCCACGCATCGTTGCAGCAGAAGACGACGACGGGTTTGGGAAGGCTGACGAGCCACGGCTCGACCGGATGCACGGCAGTGTCGACTTCCAAGAGCGTCTTGCCGGCTTCTTCAAGGCGTTCACGAAACGCGCGGCCGCGCAGCATGCTGAACTCGTAGTTGCCGTGCGCAGTACGCGATGTGTTGCAGACCCATCCCAAGCACATACTCGGCCGCCATGCGCCCGATGGCGAGGTCATCCGGCACGACCGTCGGCAGCGGCCTTGGCGTCGGTCCCATGTTGGCGACGTTCACCGCCTCGATGCCCGCCTCGCGCACGCCGTCGATCACTTCCTGGCTGTACGCCTGGATGATCAGTCCATCGACATCCCACTGGTGCGGCTTCTGGTTGTCGTCGTAACTCCACAGGCGCGGCTCGACCGCGATCACCCAGTGGGGGTTGCGATGGCAGAACTCCATGACACCGTGAATCACCTCGCGGCCGTACGAGCCGATCGTGTCCACCGCCAAGCCGATCGCGCGCTGCCGGATCATGCAGGAAATGTACGTCACGTTGTCGCAAAATCGAGTGCGAATGGCGGCTGCAAGCCATGCTGCGGGAACGAATCGGGTTAGGATTCCCCTGTCCGTGGCGCGGAGCGTTCGTCTTCAAACCGTTTCTCCAACACGAGTTTTCACGATGATTCGAGCTTGCTTCGATCGGAAGTTCTGGCGGGCGATCCTCGTTGGCGCAATCGCTGCGACCGGCACAGTCCGCGCCGACGCCCTGCCGATGCTGTCGGCCGACCACGCACACTTCGTCGATCCGGCCGGTCAGGCCATCACGCTGCGCGGGTGCAATCTGGGCAATTGGCTCATCCTGGAATCGTGGATGTTCGGCGGCACCGTCACCGTCGACGGCCAGAACTTCAAAGACCAGAAGACGCTTGAGACGAAATTCGTCGAACGCTTCGGCGCCGACCGTGCCGCGGCGCTCATGGACACGTTCCGGTCGAGTTACATCACCGCGCGCGACTTCGAGTTGATCAAGTCGTTCGGCTTCAACGTGGTGCGCCTGCCCTTTGACTATCGCCTGCTGGAAGACCCAACCAAGCCCGGCACACTGAAGTCGGGCGCGTTCAAGTGGCTCGATCAGGCGGTCGCGCTGGCGGAGGCGGCGCAGGTGTACGTCATCCTCGACATGCACGGCGTCCCCGGCGGCCAAAGTGTCAACGACCACACCGGCGAGTCGGGCCGGAACAAACTCTGGACCGACCCCGCCGCCCAGCAGCGGACGATCGATCTCTGGCGACAGATCGCCGATCACTACAAGAGCAATGGCACCGTCGCGGCATACGACCTGATCAACGAACCGTATTCCGACATGCGCAGCGACGTCCGTGCCGAGCTTGCCAACTTGCTGCCGCGCATCGCCGACGCGATCCGCTCGACTGGCGACAAGCACATTCTGTTCTATCCCGGCGCACTGGGTGGCGGCATCCGCTTCTACGGAAACCCGACCAGCAAAGGCAACATCGCCTTCACCGAGCATTACTACCCTGGCCTGTTCGGCAGCAAACCCGCACTCGAAACGCACGCGCGCCTGCTGGGCCAGGAACTGCCCGCCAAGCGCGCGTACCTCGATCGGCTCGGCACGCCTTACCTCGTCGGCGAGGTCAACGTCGTGCTGCAATCCGAAGACCCGAATCGGCTAATGCGCGCCTACTACGACCACTTTGCCGAGTTCGGTTGGGCGAGCACGATGTGGAGTTACAAGCTGCTGAAGAACGACGCCGGCGCGCAGCCGAGCGCGTGGTACATGGTGACGAACGCCGATCCGCTGACGAAGCTCGATGCCAGCGCGGACTCGTACGAAGCGTTCGAACAGTTCTTCCAAAGCCTGAAGACCGCGCCGATCGCGGTGAACGAGAGCTTGCGAACCGCACTGACGGTTCGCGAGCCGACACCGCTGCACCTGGCGAAGTACGCGATGCTTCCCGACGCCGCGCCGACAACGCCGTCAGCCAATCCGCCCGGCTACACGTCGGTGGACATCGGCGATGTCGTGGCGGGTCATTCTTCCGTGACAAGCGATGGCAGCGTACAGGTGATGGCCGGCGGGTCGGACATCAACGGCACGGCCGATGCGTTTCGGTTTGTCTCGCGAGAAGCGAAGGGCGAAGCGGACGAACGCGCGACGATCACGTCCTTCGTCGACAGCGCCGAGTACGCCAAGGCCGGCCTGATGGCGCGCTGGGGCGACTCGCCGGCCGCGCCGATGGCGATGGTGAACGCCTTTCCGGACGGCACGATCGCGCTCATGACTCGAAGCACGCAAGGCGGCAAGACGACCGAGACGAAGGTGAACGCCGACGCCGAACTGCCGCTGCAATTGCGTCTTCAGGTGAAGGCCAGCCAGGCAATTGCGTCATACCGCTCGACGCGCGGCGACTCGCGCGCCGTGGGTCAAGCGAGTGTTCCGGCCGACGGCGCATTCCGCATCGGCTTGGCCGTCTGTTCACATCACGAGTCTGGCCTCACCACCGTCGTCGCGCAACTCGGCGAGAAGTCCGACGCGGCATTGCCCGCCTCCACGCCGACGACGATCGACTTCTCGAAATCGCTGCTCGCCAACGGCTCCTTTGAAGACGCCGGCGATCAGGAGGAGCTGGCCGCCCACTGGAGTCGCTGGGGCGACTGGATGAATCGCGAGACCGGCTGGTCCCCCACGCGCGACGGCCGATGTGTCATCGGCTATCACCATTGGCAAATCGACGGCCAGGGCAGCAGCTCAGGCCTCTGGCAGGACGTGAAGGTCGAGCCGGGCAAGCGCTACACGTTCGCCATCAGCGCGCTCCACGACGCAATCAAGGACGGCAAACACGACGCCGACACGCTCGAACTCCGTCTCGAAGCAATCACACCCGACGGCCCAGTGACGCTCAACACGCGGAACGTCTCCATCGCGCAGCTCGCAACAGGCGAAACGTGGAGCCGTCCGGCGATCAGCGGCACCGCGACGACCGACACACTGCGCGTGCTTGCGATCCTGAACTCGTCCACCGAAGGAAACCGCGGCGGCGCGGTCAAGCTCGACGCCGCCACGCTCACGCCCGTGACTGATGGCAAGTGAGCTGTTACGGCGCGAGCGTCTCTTTCAGGAACGCCCTCATCGCCTCACGCTGCGTCTCTGTCCAGAACGCCGGCCCGGCATGGCCGGCGCCGTCGATCGTCACCAGCTGCGCCTTCACGCCGACGGCCGTCAGCGCATTGGCCAGACGCTGGCTCTGATCGAGCGGTACGAGCGGGTCGGCCGAGCCGTGCAGGATCAGGAACGGCGGCGCGTCCTTCGAAACGTGCTCCAGCGGACTCGCTTGACGTGCCAGTTCGCGTTTCGTTTCGATCGGCCCGCCGAGCAACTGTGTGATGACGCCTTCCTCGCTCGGTCGCGCCGCCATGCCGGCCATGTCCGTCGGCCCGAACAGGTCGATCACCGCACGGATGCGTCCTGTCGGCTGCGTGGTCGACGAAGCCCGCGTCATGCCGAGCAGCGCGGCCAGATGCCCGCCCGCGGACTCGCCCGACACGGCGATGCGGGCCGGATCGAGTTTCAGTTCGCGTGCGTGCTCGACCACGTAATCGAGCGCGGCCGAGCAGTCGTCGAGTTGGGCTGGGAACGGCGCCACCTGCGAAAATCGGTATTCGACATTCGCAATCGCATATCCTTCGCCAGCAAGGAAGTTCATGTGCGACCACTCGGACTTGCTCCCGAGTTTCCACGCCCCGCCATGAATCCAGATCACCAGCGGAAACGGCCCGTCGCCCGGCGGCGTGAACAGGTCGAACTTGACCGGCCCCGTCGCACGCTCGACATAAGTGATGTCACGTTGCTGCACGGTGCTTGAAGGAAGCGCCGTTTCGTCGAACGCCGGAGCCATGGCGAGACAGGATACCGTTGCTGTCATCGTAAGCATCGATCGTACCATCGCTTGCGTCATGATAAACCGCCTCCGAAATGCACTCGAGTCGCGGCGGATTCTCCACGCCCCGCAACAGCCGCCAACCCGCCGCCCGACGTTTGTCGCAAAACCTAGAGAGGTTGGCGCTAAACGTCCGGCCCACGGAAGCGGTGCATGCTAAATTCTGAAGGTCTGCCAACGCGATCGTTGCAGCCGGGTCGGCGGACCCGGACGGAGCGTGTGCAGATCATCTCGCGGAGGATTTCGATGGATCGGATTCAGTACCCCGCTCGAACAGCCCGTCTCGGCTTTACCCTCGTCGAACTGCTCGTCGTCATCGGCATCATTGCCCTGCTTATCAGCATTCTCCTGCCTTCGCTCAACAAGGCCAGGCAGTCGGCCTATTCAGTGAAGTGCCAGGCGAACCTCAAGCAGATCGGCACGCTGCTTCAGATGTACACCAACGTGAACAAGGGCAGTCTGCCCTACGGCTACTGGAACGGCACGTGGTCGGCCGGCGGGTACGACGGCAACAAGGCGGGCGACTGGACCACCCTGCTCTCCAACACGATGAACTCCCGATTCGCGCCCAATTACAACGACGCGAAGAGCTTCGTCGAAAGCTCGCCCGGCTCGCGAGCGATCTTCATGTGCCCGGTCGCGCTTCAGTCGTCCGCGCCGCGCTGCTCACGCACTATTCCGCGCATCCGCGGCTCATCCCGGCACTGAACCAAGCCAACTACAACCCGCGCGAAGGCGCCGCGCCGGCCGGCAAGACGTGGTACTACACGCCCTACAAGATCACCCAGATCAAACGCGCCGCCGAGATCGCGCTGATCTTCGACGGCTCGCTCAAGAGCAACAGCGGCGGCGTTGCCGGCCAATGGGGCGCGAACGTGACCGCCACGCAACTCGACCAAGGTCGCATCTGGTGGAGCAACTTCCTCACAGACGATCCGTCGCTCGACACCAATTGGTGGATGACCGGCAGCTTCCCGATCGACACCAGCTCCAACAGCGGCAACCCCGCCAACTGGAACAAGGACAACGACGACAACTGGAGCAACATCCGCTTCCGCCACGGCAAACAGAACGAAGCCAACGTGCTCTACGTCGACGGCCACGTGGTCAAGCACTACGTCAAGAACAACAACGCGGCCGACATCCTGCGTCGGAATGTGGACGTGAACTTCGTGAAGTCGACCGTCGTCTACTGATTCACGTTCGCGCGAGCTGACACAAAACCATCGCGGCTGCGACCAACCCGGTCGCAGCCGCGATGCGTTTGGTTCGCGATGGGATCTCATACGAATCACTTTGACTCGCGCACCGCAGTTCCCCTCCCCACCGAGTGAGCGGTCAGGGGAGAGGGCGATCCAAAAGTCGACAGCACTTCGACATCCGAGGCCACATCTCACCTCACCCTCCACGGGAAGAATCAGGCGCACAACTCGAGAATTGCCCGGACTAGAGCGATACGCTGAAAGTCGCAGCGATCGTGAATGAAGTTGTGGCACGGGCCTCCGGCATGTGCAATTGAACTCCACGTGCCGGAGGCCCGTGCCACGTCAGCTACGACATCTCGCTCCCCGCTGTCGCTTGACGTCTCCGACCGAGCAGGAACGACTGTGCGATGAATAACACGCCCGTCGCCGGTTCGGGAAGAAGGCTGCGGCCCATGTTTCCCGCGGCGAGTGCCCGATCGGCCGGATCGACTCGGCCGTCCTGCGTGACATCGCCGAGACGCCAGCCGTTCGAACCAGGTGCTTCCGTGCCGAGATTGGCTTGAATCAGCCGGAGGTCGAGCGCGGTCACCGCGCCGTCGAGATCGACATCGCCTGGAATCGCGGCGATGACGAGGACGTCGCCGGGTCGCGCCGCGACGGAGAGTGGCAGTCCGATGCCATCTGCATTGAGAACGATCACTCCCGCCGATCTGCTGACAATCCGCCCGACGTCAACCAGATTCTGAATGTTCGTCGGCATCGCATCGCGTAGCACCAGCGGCGCGATCCCGATATCGAGCGACGCGCTGGTCGCCAACGACAGACCGTCGATCGCCACTGGTTCCCGAGTCCTAGCGCTCTCGGCCAGCGTCATCGTCGCGCCGTCTTGCAGCGTGAGGCGCGAGATGAATCGAACCTGCCCCGCGCCCGCCTGTGTGAGCGACTGCCCTGCCAGCACCGTTACGGGATCGGCAATCGTCAGAGCCGCGCCGGTCGCGACATCGATCGTCGTCGGGCTGGCGATTGTCGTCGGCAGATTCAGCAGGTGCACCCCGCGCAACACTTCGATCCGCGAT
Organism: Tepidisphaeraceae bacterium; assembly: GCA_047600945.1. Classification (GTDB taxonomy): domain Bacteria; phylum Planctomycetota; class Phycisphaerae; order Tepidisphaerales; family Tepidisphaeraceae; genus JASGKC01. The sequence continues at coordinate 3,598,360 of JASGKC010000001.1, forward strand.
GGATCAACCGATGACTTCAGCGTCAGGTTCGCCGCGCCGGCCAGCGCATACGTCACATCGCTGTCGAACCGTAGGCGGCCCAGCGTGAGCGGCGCATCCGCGTACACCGTGCGCGGCGCGGTGTTGACCGGCCCGAGCACGGCCGCATCGTCGACCCCGTTGGGGACACTGATCGTCCAGTTCGCTTCGTTGAACCAGTCACCCACGCGGTTGACGTTCCACTGCGTGACGCCGAACGACACATCCGCCTGCCGCGCGAGCAGCTTCGACTGATTGGCCGTCGTCATCCAGACCTGAACGACCGCGGGATCGACCCACGTGAACGTCGCCGCCGACCGTGCGGGCAGTGTGTATTTCAACTGCTGGCCCTTCCAACGCAGCACGACCGGCGTGCTGGCCGTCGCGTCGTTGTACTGCACGACGGCCGTCGAGCCGTCGGGATTCACGAACGCGGCGCTGTGATCCGAATCGGACGCAACACGCTGCGCGCCGACCTTCACGAATCGGCTCAGGTGGCCGATCGAGTAATACTCTTCGTTGTAGGTGACCGCACTGGTGTTGGAGTTGATCGTCACCATGCCGCGGCACAGCGACGAACCGCCGGTGTAGAACGGCGCGCCGTTCTGATCGAGCGCGAGGTTCCAGCGCACCACCGTCGCGGCATGATTGCGCGTCGCACCCACGATCAGGTTCTTCATGTCCCACATGAGGTCGTCGCCGAAGTTGCTGCCGAGCGTGGCGGTGAGTTCGGTGAAGTAGATGTTCTTGGACGGAAACTGGGTGCGGATCGTGTTCTGCGCCGAAACGTCGCCCGAGTAGCCATGGAACGCGATGCCGTCGATGTACGCAGCGGCCGACGCGTCGGCGAGCAGTGGCGTGAGATAGGCCGACGCGTTTTCCCAGTTGAAGTCCCACGCCAGGATCTTCGCGTCGATGCCAGCCGCCTGGAGGCGCGGCCCGACCAGCTTGATGAGCCGCGCCGCCTCCGCCGGTTCGAGCTTCATCGATGGGTACGCCGTCTCCAGCCACGGCTCATTCTGCATGCTGAAGTAGCTGATCGGCAGGCCCTGCGCGGCGTACGCCTGCGCGTACTTGACGAAGTAGTTCGCGTAGGCGTTGTAGACGCTGGCATTGTCGATCAGCTTCCCGCCGGCCGCGAGGCCGTTGGTTTTCATCCAGGCCGGCGCGCTCCATGGCGTGGCCATCAACTGGAGGCTCGGGTTGAGCGCCTTCGCCTGCTGGAGCAGCGGGACGATCGTCGCCTGCTCGCGCGCAACCGAGAACGACGTCAGGTTGTAGTCCGTCTGGCCGGCCGGCACTTCGTCGAGCGAGTAGACGCTGGTGGCGTAGTCGCTCGCTCCCATCGGCTGGCGCAGGAAGCTCAGGCCGATGCCGGTCGTCGGGCTGAAGAGGTTGGTCATCAGCGTCGCACGTTGCGTCGCGTTCAGCTTGCCGTTGATGAGTGTGGCCGACGATTCCGTGAGGGACGCGCCGAAACCCTGCATGGTCTGGTAGCGCATTGACGGATCGATGCGGACGGACTCCGCCGACGCCGAGTCGGCGCATAGACCACACGCCAAGGCGAGCAACAAGCGACGCTGGAGGCATCGAGTCATCGTGGAGAAAAAAGAGACGGCAGCCTGTCACATCGACCGGCCGCCGTCCGCGGAGGAGGTCTGTTGTATGGATCAGATCGAACGACGTCGACGCAGCGCGAGCGTCACCGGAGCCGAGAGCGCGACGAGCGATGACGGTTCGGGCACCATCGACTGCGCCAACGACCAGTCGCCCGCGAACGTTCCCGTGGCCGGCGCGCCACCCTGCCCATAATTGGCGGCCAGTGTCAGCAGGTCGTTGAAGTTCACGTTGCCGTCGTAGTTGAAGTCGCCTGTGGACCACGTGCCGGTGCCCGTCGAGCCGTAGTTGGCGGCCAGAGCGAGCAGGTCGTTGAAATTCACAACGCCATCGACGGTGGCATCGCCTGAGCGAGCGATCTGGACAGTGATCGCACTCGCCGCGTCCGTGACGCCGAGTGCGTAATTCGCCGGGAGGCCCGAACTGGTCAGGCCCGAGCCAAGCCAGTCGCCGCCGTTGTAGGCGCTGGCAAGCGCTGTGCGAATGGAGTTGACGGGGTTTGCGCCGCTGTAGGCGATGACGAGCTTGTTGTCGGCAATGTCGAGCGTCGCGTCGGATGCGAGCGATAATGAGTTGACGGTCAACGTGCGCTGGGCCGACGTGCCGTGAGCAGCGACCGACGCCTTCGCGCCGCTGGCCAGCGACAGCGCCGTCGGGCTCGCGTCGGCCGAGAAGACGATGCTCGCACCGGCTTCGAGGCTGACGGAGGACTGATACGTCACCGTGCCCGCACCGTTGGTCTTGAGCGACTTGCCGGCGGCGACGGTGAGCGGATCACCGATCTCGAGCGTCGAACCGCTGGCGACGGACAGGACCGTGTTGCTGGCGATGGTCGTCGGCAGGTTGATGCGGTGCGTCCCGCCCTGGGCCGTGACGAGGGCGATGCCGGTCGATGCTTCGATTCGAAGCGTCGAGGCGCCGGCGAGCACGTAGCCGTTCGCGTTGTTGAAGTTGAGAGAGCCGAGCGTCAGCGGCGCATCGACAGCGACCGTTCGACCGGCGGTGATGGCATTGAGGAAGTTCGCCGAGGCATCGACGCCGTTGGGAGCGTCGCCCGTCCAGTTTGCGGGATCAGCGCCGTCGCCGCCGGCATCGACGTTCCAGATTCCGGCGTTGTTCAACGAGCAGTTGTCCCACAGGATCGCGCCGCGCGCCCCACGTGGCGAGTTCAACTTTCACCTCAACCGTGCCAGCCGGCGCGACCGACGCCATCGTAAACGGCGTCCAAGGTTGGCCCGACACGTACTCGGCCGAGTGCTGCGTGAAGCGGCCCAGTTCGGCGCCGCGCCGTCGAGGTAGATCGTGCGGAGTTCGCCCGCCATGTTGTCCCAGTTTTCGGTCGCGCACCATGCGGAGAACGAGTACGCCTGGCCCGCGGTGCCGGGCACGACTTGGAACCAGCCCGCGCCGCTGCTCCACCAGTCGCCGTAGTTGCCGGCGTTGACGTAGTTCGAGCCGTCGAAGGTGAAGCTATCGGTCGGGTTGTTCTTGTAGGCGGCGAAGGCCGTCGGTCCGTAGGACCAGTTGTACCAGTAGTCGGGCATGCCGGGGGCGGCGTCGACGTCGGTGTTGAAATCACCGTTTATCAACAATTCGCCGTGGGCGAGTGAACCTGTGCACGAGACTGCCAGACTGACAGCGAGCAGGACATGAGTCGAGCGAGAGCGACGCGACATGTGGACCTCCTCCGGCCGATCGAACGCACCCTCCGCCGAGGGTGTCGTGTTGAATCTACAAGGTCTTGCAGCGCCAGCCATGACGTTTCGTGACAACCATCCTAGGTTTTGCGACAGAAATGACCCGTGTGAACATCGGGCAAACGCAGCAACAGCATGCCATTTCTGGAACACCCCAAACTTGGCAGATCGCCGCAAAATCGAGAGCCTATGTCTCGTTTTGGCCTACGCATCTAGGGATCGATACTGCATTTTTTCGTGCAGGCGTAGGAAAGTCATTTCAGGAGCCCATTCTTGGCCGGAGGAGATATGTCGCGTCCCACCCGTCAGTATTCTGCTGGATTTCGCGCTCATCCTGTTACCGCGCTAGTAGTAGCCACGATGACGGCAATGGGCGCGAATGCCGTGGCTGCCACCTATTCATGGGACGCCAATGGCTCGACCTCCGGCGCGGGCGGGGCCGGCACGTGGTCGACCGCCGGCGCGACTTGGACGCTGGACAATACCAATTACGTCGCATGGCCGGGCAATACGCACACTGCCGCGTTCGGTGGGACGGCCGGCACGGTCGCGGTCAGTTCGGGCTTGTCGGCGGCGGGTCTTCGCTTCGACGTCGGCGGGTACACCCTCTCGGGCACCAACGCCCTGACGCTGGCTGCTGGTTCGCTCATCACGACAACCTCCGCCGGTGCCACAAGCATCATCTCCACCCCCCTCTCGGCAAGCAGCCTCACCAAGACCGGCGCGGGCCAACTCACCTACACCGGTGCGGGCGGACCGACCTCCTGGACCGTCACCGGAGGCACGCTAACCAACGGCGTATTCGACAGTTCGCTCGCCATCAACTTCGGCAGCAATCTCGGCACCGCCACTGCGACGGGCACGCCACAGGTGATTCTCGACGCGGGCACGCTGAAGATCCTTGCTCAAGGCTCGCCCACGCTCGGCACGACGCGTCAGATCCAGGTGAACGCGGCTGGCGGTTCGATCTACGACGCGACGGCGTTCAACAACTCGTACCAGGGACCGATCACTAACAACGCCGGCACCGGTAAGTCGCTCTACCTCTCGAATGGCGGCGGAACGTCGAGCTACGGCGGCGTGATCTCTGGCGCGGGTTCCCTTACCGCGTATGCCGGCACGATCGCCCTGACGAACACCGCCAGCACCTACACCGGCGCAAGCAACATCAACAGTGGTGCGACGCTCAGTTTCGTCGGCAACAACTCCCTGGGAAACAGTGCCAGCATCGTCAGTCTGAACGGCGGCACGCTGCAAACCGCCCAGACCGCCGGGGTCACGTTCACGCACACGATTGCCACCGGCACGACGGGCGGCATCATCAAGCTGAACGGTGGCACGGCCACGAGCGCCAACAAACTCACGTTCGGCACCGCTAATCAGATCACCGGCAGTGGACCGATCACGGTTTCGAACAATGGTTTCCTGTCGATCGGCGCCAGCAACAGCGGTTTCAGCGGGAACTGGACGCTGAACGGCGGTCTGGTCGAAATCACCAGCGGCACGGCGCTCGGTACCGGTTCGGTCACTGTCAACGCCGGCGCTGAACTCACCACGCTGGGCTGCCAGATCACCAACCCCGTCACGCTGAACGGTGGCACAATCGCGTGCGATTACTGGCCCGACTCGGGCGACTATCAAGGATCGCTCACCTTGGCCGGCTCGGGCACGGTCGTCCTGAGCAACTTCTACGGCTCTGGCGCGATCAACGTGAAGGTCAGCGGCGTCGTGAGTGGCACCGGCTCGCTGAGCACCACCGCCACCAACACCAGCTACACCACCTACGGCGGTACGCTCACACTCACGAACACGGGCAACAACTACTCGGGCGGAACCACCATCGGCCTGGGCACGACGCTCAAACTCGGCGCGGGTAGTTCGATCGGCACTGGCGCGCTTGCCGTCAACGGCACGTTCGACACAGGCGGCAACGCCGTGTCGGTCAGCACGCTCAGTAGCAACGCGGGCACGTTCCGGTTCGGCCTAAGCAGCGCCGGAGTGCCGAATGCGATCTCGGCAACGGGCGCAACCCTTACCGGGACGACCGGCATCGCGATCGACCTGTCGGCCGCCACCAGCGCCGCGCCCGGCACGTACACGCTCGTCAACAGCAGCGGTGGCGGTCTCGGCGGCGCGTTCGCGTTCGCGGGAGGCCAGCAGTTGTCCGTACCCGTTTCGAGCGTCATTACGACAATCGCGGGCAACAGCTACCGACTCTCGCTCAGCAACACGGCAAACGATGTGAGCCTCACTGTCGAGGCCGCGCCGGCGAAGGTGCTGACAATCATGCCGCTCGGCTCGTCCATCACGGCCGGCCAAAGCGCGCAGAGCCCGTACAACGGCGGCGGGTATCGCTCGCAGCTGTACCAGAACCTCGTCAACGACGGCCGATTCTCACCGAAGTTCGTCGGCAGTTCCGTCGCCACGCTCGCGAACGGCGCGACAGGCATTGACCTCGTGACCGCTGTCGGACAAGCCCACCACGAAGGCCACCCCGGCTACACGACCACGCAGACACTCGGCAACCTCAACGGCAACGACGGTAGCGGCGGAAACAACGGCGGCTACTGGCTCGCGCCGGGCAACGGCGTGGACCCCGACTACATTACGCTCAATATCGGCGGCAACGACTTCTTCGCGAACCCGTCCGACACCACCGCGATCGATCGGCTCGACCAAATCCTCAGCACGATCGCCACGCTTCGACCCAACGCGACGGTGCTGGTATCGACGATCGTTACCCGCACCGATGGCGGCGGCGCGTACGCGGCCGGCTTCAATTCGCTCTACAACCCGTTCGTCCCGGCGCTCGTCTACAAGCATGTATTGGCGGGCGAACACGTGCAATTCGTCGACCTCGCCAGCCAGTTCGCCGCGTCGGAACTTTCCAGCGACGGCGTCCACCCGACGCAGGCCACCTACAACAAGATGGCCAACCTCTGGTACGACGCGCTCGTGCACGGGCAGGCTTACTTCACTGGCGCTCAAGGTGCGACGTGGAACGCCGCGAGCGGCACGAACACGAACTGGGCAATGGACTACGCCCGCACGACCGACGCGAACGCCCTGCCCAGCGCCGCCACTGATGTCTACTTCAACGGCGGCGCTTCAGGCACAACCACGCTGGGCCAGGACTTCACCATCCGCAGTCTGAATTTCGCGGTCGGCGCGACGGCACCGGTGACGATCGCCGGCGCGAACACACTGACAATCGGCGTCGGCGGCGTAACCGTGCAGGCGGGCACGGGTGCTCACACGATCTCGTCGGCCGTCACGCTTGCGACGAATCAGGTCTGGTCGAACGTGTCGAACAGCGCGTTCACCACGACGGGCGTGATCGGCGGCGATGGCGCGCTCATGCTCGACGGCACGGGCACCTTCATCCTGGCCGGCGCGAACACGTATTCGGGCGGCACGTCGGTACTCGGCGGCCTTCTGTTGCTGACAAATTCGAGCGGTTCAGCCACCGGCACCGGCGCACTGAACATCAGCGCGACGGCGACGCTGGCCGGCGACGGCAGCGTGAACGGCGCGACGACCTCGGCCGGCATGATCGCCCCGTCGGACGCCGCCCAAGCCGCAGCCGGTCGACTGCACTTGACGGGCGGGCTGACGAACAACGGCTCGATCACCCTCGAACTGTTCGGCCCGACATCGAGCGACTCGCTCGACCTCGGCTCGTTCGATGTCGGCACTGGCACGATCGTCGTCGGCCTGGCGAATGGCTTCGTGCCGACAACGGGCCAGAGCTGGGACCTGATCGACTGGACGGCCAAGACTGGCATGCTCAGTTCCAGCAACGTGCAATTGCCCGTGCTCTCGGGTTCGTTGTCCTGGGACACGACGCAGCTCGACACGCAGGGCATCGTGTCGGTCAGTGCGGTCCCCGAGCCGACGACGGGTGTTGCCACGCTCGCGCTGGGGATGCTGCAACTGCGTCGCCGTCGCGCGTCGCTTTGATCTGCTTGAGTGTCTTGAAGTTCGAATTGGAGAACATCGTGAACGCCCCGCTTCGACTGAGTGTTCAGCTCTACACGCTTCGTCAGCAGACGGAGATTGACTTCGCCCGCACACTGCGGGACGTAGCCAAGATCGGTTTCGCCGGTGTGGAGTTGGCCGGCTTTGGGAATCTTCGCACTGCATGCGACGTGCGCAAGGCGCTGGATGACGCCGGGCTGGTGGCATCGGGCGCACATGTGCCGATCGAGACGATGGAGTCGAACCTGTCTCGCGTGATGGATGACTTCGATGAAATCGGCACCAAACTGCTGATCGTGCCATGGCTCGACGTGGCACGTCGCGGCAGTGCGGACGCGTGGAAGAAGCTGGCCAACACGCTGACCTCGTTCGCCATGATGGCCCGCCAGCGCGGGTTCACGATCGCGTATCACAACCACGACTTCGAGTTCGAGCGTGTGAACGGCCAGCACGCGCTGGACCTGCTGTGGCAACACACAGACCCGTCCCTCGTGAAATGCGAACTCGATCTGCACTGGGTGGCCCGCGCAGGACTCGATCCGATCCGCTACCTGCGACAGATCGGCCCCACCCGCCTGGCCGCCGTTCATCTGAAGGATCAGGACAAGACGGACCCAACACGTTTCGCGCCGGTCGGTTCGGGCACGATCGATTTCCCCAACGTGCTCGCAGCGCTACATGAATTCGGGACGCCGTGGGGCGTCGTCGAGCAGGACGACTGCTATGGCGAGCCGCCGCTGGAGTGCATTCGTCGCAGCTACGCCTATCTGGCGTCGCAGCTTCAACGGTGAAATCCGTCACGGCGAGATGTCAGGCTTACGCGAAACCTGCAACCCGCTGCGTGCGACATCGGCCGGTTCGTTGAGGTGCGTCCAGACCCCAGGCTTGTCATCGTGAAGCTGGACCGACCGGACAAGCGGCTCGGCGGCGAGTCCGCGCAACGACCGATCGCCCGCCTCGGTCCGACAACGAAGCACGGCCGCCAGTGTCGGGCGAAACGCCAGCGGCATTGGCTCAATCTCGCCGGAGCGGACGAATAGCGCTGCAACAGCGTTTGGCGTTTCATCGAGTGCCTTGCCCAGTTGAGCCAGCGTTTCAGCGTCCATCAGCGGCATGTCGACCGGCAACAGTACGCCCGAGGTTCCCAACCGCTCGACAAGCGACAGCGCCAGTTCCCCCGCCGACGCTTCGAACTGCTGGTCGTAAAGGATTCCGTCGAAAGCCTCTTCACCTGCCACACGCTGGGCGGGTCGCAGGGAGAGAATCATGCGGTGGGCTGCAAAACGTCGACGCGCACGAAGCAGGATCGGCTCGCCATCGATTAGCAGGTCCGCCTTCGGCCCGCCCATGCGCCGACCCTCGCCGCCGGCGAGCAGGACGATCGTGGCGTCGCGCATGAGCCGGCTCATGCGCGTGCTCCATTGGCCGCCGGGTGGTCGAAGGTATCGGCGTTGTCCGAGGCGTCGCCGTGCAAGCAGGCGAAGTCTTTTTCGATGAGCACCTGCGTAGGGGCATCAGGCAGCGCAAAGGACAGGCCCACTCGGGCCTCATCGTTCGCCCAAGCGGCGAGTTCGTCGTGAGCGATGCCGATCGTAAGACGGGCTGACGACGACATCGTCACACCGTTCGCAGACTGCGGTTGCACGACCACGTTGAGCGTCACCGCGCCCGGCAACGCCAAGCTGAACTCAAGCGACCGGTTATCGGCGAGTTGGGCGACTTCGCTTCGGCGCACGCGGACGCGAATCTGGTTGGTGCTCAGACGGATCTTCACGGCGAGCCACTCTACCGCTGGCAAGCAGCATTACCAGCAACATCGCGAGCACCCGCGTTGCGTCTCTACACGCCCACCACCGCTCGCGTGGGCGGCGTCCAAAGACGCTGTTCAATCTGACCGTCACGAATGATCGCGTAGCCCATCGGCCGCTCTGTCCAGCAGCCCGTGTTGATGTAGCGGACGGGGCCGTCGCGACGGTCCTCGAACACGTGCGTGTGCCCGACGACCACGCTACCGAATTCGCGGCGCGTCGCCTCGGCGGCTGCCTTCACGCGCACCTCGTGCACCACGCGCGTGAACCATTTGCAGCGATGCTTGAGTTGACGCGCGAGCGAGTGGGAGCGGTCGACCTTCTGCGTCACCCCGTAGACGTAGTCGGCACCCCGAATGATCCACGCGGGCCAACTCATCGAGTGATCCCATCGGTCCCCATGACTGACGAGACATGGGCCGTCATCCAGGTCACTCAGGATCAGTTCGTGGTGGCACTCGAAGCCCAGCAGCGCTTTGAAGAAGTGCGGCTTGGGATCGTGATTGCCTTTGATGAAGTCGATCGTCGACTGCTCAGCGCGCTCGCGCAACGCCTCGACCAGGCGCAGCTCATCGTCGCGGAGTTCGCCGAACTGCGGGCTGTCGAAAAGGTCGCCGTTGATGATGAGGCGATCGGGGTCGTGTTCGTCGAGAAATCGCAGCAGATCCGTCGGCCGCGAGTTTCGTGCACCCAAATGGATGTCCGACACAACTGCGGTGGTCTTTCCATATCCCATCGATTGCGTCTCCTGTTGAAGGGTTCCACCACAGGTTGACGCACCGATGTTCTCACGGCGTGAGGGTTTGGTGTTGATTGGCCCAATTTCCGACGACCACAAATCTCGTGGCGCAACAATGCTCACATGCGTGCAGTCCAGCCGAATGGCACATAGGTGCGATCGAACGAGCCGTCGTCATACAAGTCGAGCAGCGTGTAGCCGAAGTCACATTCGCCTTGATGGACGCCCTTCCACCAGTTTGCGCTCACCGCGCCGCCGCAGAGGTAGCTGACGTTGTTGTAGTCGACGCGATCGATCAGGTGCGTGTGGCCCGAGAGCGCGACGCGGACGTTCGGGTACTTCGCGAAGAGCGCCTTGAGCCGGCGGAAGTCGCCATGCTGCGACGCCCCCGACACGAGGAAGTCGCCCCGGTCGGGCCGGTAGAGCTTCTGGCCCGCCTTCCCGCGCGGGACATCGGCGGTGTCGGCCGGTTGCGTGGACGCGGGATCGACCGGCGAGTTGATGTGGGACGTCACCGTCACGATCGGAATGTGCGAGTAGACGCAGATCGGCGTCGCCGGCGAGACTTGGGCGAGATCCGACTCAAGCCAGGCGAACTGCTCTTCGTCGAGATACGCCGCGTACGCCGAATTGCCGAACGGCCTGACTGAATCCAGCGCAACAAAGTGCCAGCCGCCCTGATCGAAGGAATGGTACGGCTTGGCCAAGCCGAGCACGTCGCTGACCCACTTCTTGCCGTAGCTCGGCTCGTCGCCACGCGTTTCGGACTTGGTCTTGTCCCAACCCCATATGTCATGATTGCCCAGCGCGTAGTGGATGGGCAGGGACAACTCCGAACGCATCGTGCTGGTCCACAGGTCCCAGAGCTTGCGCATGCGCGGCTCTTTCGCGGCGAAGGAGTCCATGATGATGTCGCCCGTGTGGAGGATGAGGTCGGGCTTGACGGCCTGGCTTTGAAGATGATTCAGCGCAGCCGCCACGCCTTTGTCGGCTGCGAGCTGCGGCTGAATGTGCGTATCGGCCAGGTGCGCCATGCGCAGGACGCGCTTGCGTTCAACCGCCGCCGAGGCACGGCGCGATCCCGCGCCCAGCCAAGACAACGCCGCCGCGGCGGCCGACGTTCGGATGATCCCACGACGCGAGAGCTTCGATGGTGCTGCCATGCCCCCCACCATTTCGACTCTCCGTGTGAATTCTATGAGCACACCATGAACGAGTTGTGAACTCCCACGAGGTTCGCAACTTCTCCGCGTGTTTTATGAAAGCTTCGTGAGTTTGCGCGTGCCAGACGGCGTGTGAGCGCGATCCTCACAATCGGTTCGTAGCGTGCCGCTCAACATGGAAGTTCACACCAGAGGAAGGCGTCCCCGAGCTGCTATTCGTCCCGCGTTCACGCTCGTGGAATTGCTCGTCGTCATCGGCATCATCGCACTGCTCATCTCGATTCTGCTCCCCACGCTGAGTCGGGCTCGCGAATCGGCGAATCGGATGAAGTGCGCGTCGAACATCCGACAGCTCATCACGGCCGCGATGATTCGCGCCCAGTCCGACAAGCGGGCCATCCTGCTGCCGCAGCGCTACACCACGATCGACAGCGAAGGCCCCGGCGCGAACGATTCGCTCGGCCAGTTCATCCCGCGAATCATCAAGGACGTAAAGGTCGGCATCTGCCCGTCGACCGGCAACTCGATCCGAACGAACCTGTTCGTGTCGACGGCCGTCAGCAATGCGGAGTACGACGGCGAGAAGATCCTCCAGGACATTCACGACGTCGCCCCCAGCGCGAACCATCCGTACGGCCACAGCTACGAACTGTTCAGCTACTACAGCAGCGGCATCTACCCGGATGGCCGACGTCTCGATGCGCATCAGTACGGCGACTACAACCAGCAACTCGGCTTCAGGCCCGGCGACATGGGTTACCGCGCCGACATGGTCGGCAACTACAACACCGGCATCGCCAAGCGCCTCGGCCGACTGATCGGGCCTTCGACGACGCTCCTCATCCTCGACTCCGATCAGGATTCCAGCGACTCCGCCCCGCCCGCCGGCGGTCGCTGGAACAAGATGAACAACTACCCCGACCCGGGCAACAACCACGGCGCCGCCGGCCTGAACATCGGTTACGGCGACGGCTCGGTCCGCTGGGCGCAGCCGAAAGAGCTCGCCCGCATCTACATGGCCGGCTACCAGGGCCCGGCGCAGCCGGACTGGTTCATGTTCTCCAGCCACATGAACCTCGGCTACTCCACCGTCACGGTCGGCGGCACGAACTACAGCCTACGGAAGTGGACGCTCAAGTGAGCGGCCGCCCCGTCCAACCCTCACCCAACATCGAAACACAGGACAAGGAGAAACCATGACCCCGCGTCTCTCACACCGTCGCCGCCTTCTGCTGACGGCCGCCGTCTCGCTCGGACTGAGCGGCACCGCCCGCGCCGACATCGCCGTCAACACCGTCAGCTTCCAGGACGGCCTGGATGGCTACCTCGGCACCAGCGAGCGTCTCATCAGCACGACGACAGCAAGCCAACTGCCTTCCGCGTCGAACGCTTCACCGGCCAGTTGGATGGTCGACGGCTACAACGGCGCCGACTCGCCCGACACCGTCGGCCTGATCAAGTTCGACAATCTCATCGGCAGCAGCGCCGGCCAAATCCCCGCTGGCGCGACCATCCTCTCGGCCAAGCTCACGCTCACAACCGCCACCTCATCCAACGCGCAGACCGGCGGCTGGTTCAACGTGGCCGGCCTGAAGCAGCCGTTCTCGTCGACCACCACCTTCGTCGACTACGGCGCGAACGGCCCCTACTACGATCAGGGCTTTGCCACGCGTTCCACCGGCGGATTCGTCGACCTCGCCGACCCGCGCATCGCCGACGCCGACTCGACGATCGATCAGGGCCAGGTCGTCAGCGCGAACGTCGCGCCGATCGTCCAACAATGGGTCAACGGCTCGCTCACCAACAACGGCCTGACGGTCAGCGCCGGTCGGCCCGCCTCCACCACCGATGGCTGGACCTACGGCACGCACTGGAACACGGACGCCGCGCAGCGCCCGAAGCTCGAAGTCAGCTACACCACCGACAAACTCGACACCTACAACTTCCAGCAAGGCGTCAACGGCTACACCGCCGGCAGCAGCGCGTGGGTGCGGCAGGACAACAACAACAACAACGGCAACCCCGTTCCCGTCGACGGCGCGCAGCTCACCGGCTCGCAATACCTCGACGGCCCCGCCACCGGTTCGCCCGACGACCAGGCGATGGTCCGCTTCAACAACATCTTCGCCGATGAAGGCGGCACGCTCCCGCGCACGGCGCAGATCCTCTCCGCCAAACTCATCATCACCAGCGGCAACGCCACCAACGCCATGTCGCGCGGCGACTACGACGTCGCCAAGGTGCTGAAAGAGTGGGACACCGATCCGTCGACCACCGACAAGCCCACCTACTACACCGAATGGGGCGGCGGCAGCGGCCCGTCCGAAGAGACCGGCGACATCGGCCCGATCGCCGACCGCGTCTCCGCCATCGCGAAGGACGGCCTGAACTACTTCGACGTCACGCAGATCCTCAAGGACTGGCAGAACGGCGAAGCCAACTACGGCTTCAACATCCAGGCGGGCAACACCGCCGACGGCTGGGCCATCCTCTTCAGCGGCGCATCCGACGCCTCGACCCGCCCGCTCCTTCAAATCATCACCATCGGCCAGAACGATTCCGTCTGGGCCAACGCCACCGGCGGCGACTGGATCACCGCCAGCAACTGGCAGTCGAGCCTCGTCCCTGACGGCGTGAATCGCGTCGCCATCTTCGGCAGCGCGCTCACCGCCGACGGCTCGGTGGCGCTCGACACCAGCAAGACGCTCGGCATCGTCCGCTTCGACAACGCCGCCGCGAAGTACACGCTTACCGGCGCCGGCCCGCTGAAGCTTCAGAACGCCGCGGGCAACGCGCTCGTGCAGGTCATCAACGGCAACCACGAGATCGCCACGCCCGTCAGCACGCTCTCCTCGCTCGACTTCGACGTCGCGGCCGGCTCGACGCTCAAGATCACCGGCGCGATCGACGCCCACGCCAACACCGTCACCAAGATCAGCGCCGGCGACCTCGCCGTCAGCAGCATCCAGGCCAAGACGCTCCGCGTGCAGGGCGGCACGCTGAGTATCGTCGCCGGCCCCGCCGGCGCTGCGTCGGCCGTCGTCAACTCGCTCAACATCAGCACCGGCGCCAAGCTCGACGTGACGAACCAATCGCTCGTCGTCGACTACGCCACCGGGGCGACCAGCCCGCTCGCATCGATCCAGACCGCCATCACCGCCGGCCGACTCGTCGGCGCGACCGACTCGACGCACACCCTGCTCGCCGTCGAAGCCTCCGCGCTGACCGCCGCCAACGGGGCGACCACGTTCCACGGCACGACACTCGACGCCGACATGGCGCTGGTCACGCTCGCCCTCAACGGCGACTCGAACATCGACGGCGCCGTCAACTTCAGCGACCTGCTCACCCTCGCCGCCGCGTACGGCACGACCGCCGGCGCGACTTGGTTCACCGGCGACTTCAACAACGATGCCGCCGTCAACTTCAGCGACCTGCTCACGCTCGCCGCCAACTACGGCACGGGCACGGTCACCGGCAGCTTCGCCGGCGACTGGGCGCTCGCTCAAAGCGTGGTGCCTGAGCCGGGCGCCTTGCTCGGCCTCGCCTCGCTCGCGATCCCGCTGGCGCACCGTCGCCGGGCGTGAACAGGAGTCGCCGCGGCGTCGATGTCGGCAGCACGCACCACGTTCAACGCACCCGCAGTGATGAACAGACGCGCGCATCGGCCCGCGAAAGCAACGGAGCGTTTGAACGACGAAGCGACGCAGGGAAGGAGCCAGTGGACCGCCGGTCCGCTCGCCCACTTCTCTCCTGCGTCGCTTCGTCGTTCCGTCGCTTTGTCATCGCATCACTCCGTCGCGCTCCGCGGCGTGCTTGCCGAAGCCGGCGAGCAGAACCTCACCAAGGCATGGCAACAAGGATCGGACAGCCACGATGCGACTTGAGCGCACTGCCAGAAAAATCCCGCGCCCTGCTCAAGTGACAACTGTTGAGGGGAATGCCCGCTTTGCCGCGGACGATCGAGAGGATTCGCACGTCCGAGTCTCGCCGCGCCCGCGCGGCCGACACCGCCGCCCGCCCCGGCGCGTCCGAGAGACGCGAGCGTTTCAGCGTTCCCCGCCGACGCCGATCTCCCGCCCGAGAATCCCCCGCCCGCCCGACTGCCCGCCGCAGCCGCGCAGCGCATTCAGCGGCTAACTCGACGAGTTAGCCGTTAACTCGCGGAGTTAGGCGTTAACTCGTCGAGTTAGCCTCTACCTCGCGGAGTTAGGCGTTAACTCGCGGAGTTAGCCTCTAACTCGTCCGATTGACGGCTAACTCCTCCGTTCAGGGCGTAACTCGCGCGTTTAGCGGCTAACTCCGCCGATTAGCCGCTAACTCGTTCGTTTGAAGACTAACTCTTCCGAGCGAGGGCCAACTCTTTCACCTAGCCTCTACGCCGCAGCCCTTAGACCGTCAAAACGGTGGAACATACCTCGCCGCATGGATGCCTCCTGAACAGGCGTGTACTACCAACTTGTCCAACTTCATCTTCTCAACCGCAATTCGCTTGGCGAAGACCTCCAGCAGGTCGAACCAAAACCTCTGGCGGCTATTCGAAAAGAATGCGGGTGAATCACAATGTACGACGAGAGTTCCCAACAGCTCGTTACTATCTGACAGGACAGGATAGATAATTGACGAGCGAATCCGTTCCTTCTGGCCTGCGTACAACTCTGCGTAGTTCGCGCCAGCGTTCGATGTGTCTTCTACAATAATCGCAGCTGGCCGAGCAGCGCGATAAACGCTCGCAGTTTCCGTATTACTGTATATTTCTGGGTTCTCTTTCCGAAGTACCATGCTTCGTGGTGTCCGCATGTCGCGATTCGCAGCGGCGGGAATCGTAATCTGATGGTCGATGTACGATTTCGTCATGAAGGTCATTTCGAAGTCGACGCGATCCGCCACACCGTCACTATGGCAAAAGCACGTCTCGAAAGTATTGTATCCTTCGGCTACGATGTCCTTAATCGTTTGAACAGATGTGACGAGCGAATCAATGAACAGGTTTCCGTCGCCTTCCCATCGGTGTACCCTTCGAAGGCCATTCCCCGTAACCCGATCGATCGCCGTATATGCGCAGTATTGCCCGAGTCTCCTGCTCTCGCCGTGCAAGACGTTCCTCTCGCAACAGGTTCACGCCGCGTGCGACGATAACGACGACCGTCAGGCACGCAATCACTACAGCCGCATGAATCAGGACTCCGTAGGGGCCCGAGGCCTGAGAAACCTGCGCGATCCAGTTGCCGAGGAAAGCGGCAAAGTAGAAGGGTACCGCGATTGACGTACTTGCAATCACAAGCTGACTAAACGTTGACAATCTGCTGACCCGTGAAATGAAGCTACGCATACGTGGACTCCTACACTAAGCCGGTGCGACGAAGGAATTGTCGAACGACGTCCATCTTGAGTGTCCCAGCAATCTCTGAAACAGTGGAGCAGGGCAGCACAAGTACGCGGCCGGGGTCGGCTTGAATGCCCTTGCTGATATATGAAGCGCCGAGTTCCCCGCAATGAATGAGGACTCTGGGAATCCTTAGTCCACAGGCGATCCCATATTCATAATGTGACCCCAAGCTGTTGCCCAGTACGCCAACAAACAACTCGGAGGCGCACACCCCCAGGGTGCATCGGGCCACCACTTCTTCCGCGCGCAGATGCTTATTGCCCCAATGGTTGTAGTCGCGGTGTGGCAAGATTGAATATATGCCCAATCGCTTCAAATGACGTACGATTCCCAGTAGCGCGTTCCGGTACGTCCCTCGGGGAATTGCCCCGTGACCCTCCGACTCGCCAAATAGGCCGGGAACCGCCCCATGTGTCCCAAGAGTAGCGGCTATGGTGAAGGGCGCGGCGACATATGCTGTTGGAAATGGCGCCTCTCGACCTTGCAGCCCGCCCGAAAGAGTTCTTCCACGCCCTACAGCACGGTGCTCGGCACTCGGTCCATATGGACGGAGCATCGGTTCGCCTGAACTTAAAGGTGGCGAGACTGGCTCGAAGAGTTGTAGTTGCGAGTCCGTCGACCCGGAACCAAGTAACTCCTTCAGTTCCTGCGCTAGACTATCGAGGGTGCCCTGATCCTCGAGGTTCACGAGGTCCGTGTCTAGAACGTATACGGGGCACTCCGTGTAGCAAGCAAGCCACTGTTCGTAGAGGCGTGCGATGCTGTCGATATGGCCGGGCGGGTATAGCTGATCGGCCTGCCGATTACGTTTGCGTCGGCGAGATTCGCTGACAGCTAATGGACATCTACAGTAAATCACCAGATCGGGAGGTGCAATTGTATCGAGGAAATGCTGTGATAGAACGCTGTAGGTGCCATATGATCGATCGTCAATCTGTGACGTGTTCCGAAAATGAGTTGCGAATATTGACACGTCCTCTGATAGCGTGCGGTCAAGAATGGCGTCACTGCCCTCTTCGCGTGCGTCAGCAATGTCCTGGGCCTTCTGAGCTAAGAAAGAAACTTGCGTCTCAAAAGCCCATCTTTTGGGATTGGCGAAGAGGTCGGTAAGATAGGCAGTCCCGAGTTTGCCTTTCGGAAGTAGTTCAAAATCGAGGCGACTTGAGAGCCCGCGTGCAAGCGTAGTCTTGCCGCTTCCCATCATTCCTGCTATTCCAATAAGATACGGAGTCGACATCATTGCTCCGAATTGCAGGGCGTTTCATCATCAAAGCCAGGCATTCGGCTGCGTCGAGCGGCGCGAGGGTTTGATTTCTGGCGCCCAGAGCTGTCGAGGCTGGTGAGAGCGATCTGCAAAAGCCGATCGCCCTTCGCAGGGTCGTGCGCTAGTAGTGAAAGCCATCGGTCGTGAACTAGCTCTCGCTTGGTGCGAACTGACGTCGGCGAGTTAAGCGAGTCGTGAGAGCAGCCCGACCCCATGATCTCCACGCGTGCACTCGCTATGAACGACCGAATCTCATCCTCCGCAATATAGGCCATCGGGCGAACGAGAGTGCAGCAGCTATCCAAAGGCAAGGTCACGCCCATTGTTGATGCTGAACCCGTGTCGATGAGCTGTTTCAGCTTTTCCTCATCAACTGTTGCTGATTGCAGATAGTCGAAGAAGTCGCTTGCGTCATATGCTCCAAAGCGCTCGTAGTAGTCAGCGATGAAGTAGTCTTTCAGAAGTGTAACGATGAGGTCATCTCGATGGTGGGCCAGCGCCAGATAGCTGCCGCCCATCCTTTCCACGTGCTGTTGTAGAAGTATGCGCTTTGCAGAACTGCACGGGCCGCACGGCATTTGCGCTGAGGACTGTAGAACTGCGAGATGACGCTTCAATCGTGGATTGTTGGCCGTTCGCGCCTCAGCGGGTAGAAGGACATCGGCACTGATCCCCAAGGCCACGGCCGTGTCGCGAACTTTGTGCGCTTGGAAACGCTTGTATCCCAAATCAACAATTGCCGCGCGAACATCGTATCCTAAAGCGCGAAGGGCAAGACAAAGGCAGAAGCTATCCTTGCCGCCTGATAGGCCCACGACAATAGGGCCCTTCAAAGTCATACCGAAAGCGGCGACGCACGAGGACAGTTGCGACGCAAGATGTGCTAGTCCCTTGTCAATGTCCACCATGTCACTGAGGGATTCTATCGCGTCTTGTCAGTAGTTGCTAGGTCTTTTTGAGCATGCACAAGTTGAAGCGCGCCGGTTGATGCGCCCTTTGCACAAATCCCGCCAGGTGCGTGAAAAGCATCTTGTCGAATTACTCTACTGCACAAGGTGCGTTGCAGGTACCCTACTTGTTGCCTTAAACACCTTCCGGTTCGACGCCGCGAGCATTTCCACCGCCTTGGCGATCTGCTCGACCTTCGTCTTGCTGAGCATCGTGCCGGTATTGGCGGTCTCGAACAGGCCGAGCCGGTCTTCGTTGAGCACGTAGACCTGGCCGACCTTCTCGTCGGTGTCGACGTACATGAACGGGACGACCAGACACGCCTGCACGAACGCCGGTGCGGCGCAGGCGCAACGGGATCGCGCGACGGCATCCTGTCGAGGGCCATGCCCGCCCTGCCGACGGCAACTCAGCGACGTTGCCGTTTCAGGCCGATCAGGGCGCCGGCGGCGAGGGCGGCGGCGGACACCGGTTCGGGAAGTTCCGGCGCCGTCGTCACCAGGAGGTTGTCGAAGTAGCCGGCGCCCAATTGCGTGCCGAAGTCGGTGGCGGCGTGCGAGAGGTCGGCGTCGCCCCATAGGGTGGCGGGCGTGGCGTCGTTCCAGGCCACGTTGCTCGCGGCCGGCGTCCCGTTCACGTAGCCGTTGTAGGTCTGCGTGAGGTAGTCGACGACGATCTGGAAGTGATTCCAGGTGTTGGGCGTGAGCGCGGGGCCGGCGCCGACATTCATCGCGCCGAAGCTGGGGTCAAGGAAGAGGACCTTGCCGGTGAAGGTGTCGACGCCGAGCGCGCCCTGCTGGTGCGGCGTGTACACGCCGGGGCCGGCGGCGGTGGCGCTGTAGCTTTCGATGCCGAAGAAGGGCCCGGTGTTGTTGGCGGAGACGGCCGTCGCGAGCGCGTAGCGCATGTCCCAATCGATGAAGACATAGCGGGCGGCGGTCTGCGGCGTCTGGTTCCAGAAGTAGCGCTGGTCGGTGGTCGTCGTGCGGTCGACCTGAACGGCCTGGCTGCCGGTCTTCACGACCGACGTCTGCACATTGGCCCCGGGCGTGCCGGCGCTGATGACCCATTCGTCGGTGAAGTTGGCATCGGCCGGATACTGGCCGACGAGGCTGCCGGTCGTGTAGTTGGGGGTTTCAAAGCCCTGGCTGTCGAAGAGCGTCGTGGCGCCAAGGGAAGGCGCAGCCAGCACCGAGAACACGGCCACCGTAGCGGCCGCCGAGATCGTACGACATGACATTCCATCTCCCCTTCGGCGCGAGGGCCGGGTCGAGGCGTTCATTCGTGTGAACGCACACGGCAGGGTGAACACCTTGAAACCCTGCGGCGCGATATGCAGCACTTCAATTAGTGCCGATAGAAAGCTACCTCGGACTTGCCGGGGCGGTCAAGAATAATGGTTAGAATAACCCGATCTATCGAGAAATAGTGATGCCTTGACGGTCCATCAACGGAACAATCCCACCTCTATTCTATGGCCGTTTTCTATAGGTCACGGAATCTCGGCAGCAAGATATTTTCCGCCCTTGCGACGCGAAGTAGACTGAGGCATTGCACTTGCCACACTTCGGACCGCTCCAGCGTCCCGTGGCGAAGACGATTGATGACAGCGCTGGAATAGATGGAATTGGGCCGATCTGAGGGAGGAAACGGTTGCACGTGGTCCCGCTTGGTAACAGTGACGCGGGGTCCTGTCGCGAGAGAGTGACGACGGAGAAAAAAGACGCTGGTTGCCGCCCTCTTCAGCCCGCGCGTCGACGCAAAGGTGACGTCGCGATCGAACGCGCAAGGCACAGCCTTCGTCGCTGGGATCACGGCGCGTTCATCGCTTCGCCTTGACCCACTTCAGCAGCACGTCGAGCTTCTTCGTGTTAAGCACGTGCCTGGCAGCCACGCCCGCACGGCGGGCGACGGAGATGCCCAGGACGTTGTTGCCTAGCTCGGCCGTCGAGTGGGCGTCGGTGTCGATGGTCAGCGTACAGCCGGCCGCGAGGGCGGCGCGGGCGTGGACGTCGTTCAGATCAAGCCGCGGCCAGCCGGAGTTGATCTCCATGGCTGTGCCGGTCTTGGCGGCGCGGGCGAGGACCTTGTCCCAATCGAATTCCAGACCGGTGCGCAGGCTAATGAGCCGGCCGGTCGCGTGGCCGATGACGTTGACATACGGGTTATCGATCGCGCGGAGCAGCCGGTCGGTCGCCTTGTCGCGTTCCTGCCGCAGGGCCGTGTGCGGCGAGGCGACGACGAAGTCGAGTTCCTTCAGTACGTCGTCGTCATAGTCCAGATGCCCGTCGGCGAGGATGTCGCACTCGGTGCCGATCAGCACTTCGATGCCCTTCAGCTTCGCGTTGACCTTGCGGACGTCGTCGGCGTGCTTGAGCAGGCGTTTCGCGTCGAGGCCGCGCGCCTGCACCTGGCTCTTGGAGTGATCGGTGATAACGATGTAGTCGTAGCCAAGTTCGATGGCGCCGGGCCATTTCCTCGATGCTG
This sequence comes from Tepidisphaeraceae bacterium, assembly GCA_047600945.1. Classification (GTDB taxonomy): domain Bacteria; phylum Planctomycetota; class Phycisphaerae; order Tepidisphaerales; family Tepidisphaeraceae; genus JASGKC01. The sequence goes on from JASGKC010000001.1 coordinate 3,619,468, forward strand.
GCCGTGCCGTCGGAGGCGGTCGTGTGACAGTGCAGTTCGCCGCGGATGTCTTTCTGCTCGATCAGGTCGGGCAGCTTGTCACTTGCGGCCAGGTCAATCTCGCCGCGGTCTTCGCGCAGTTCGGGCTCGATGTATTTGAGGTCAAGGGCGGCGTAGACGTCCTTCTCGGTTTTGCTCGCAACCGCTTTCAACCCCGCGCGCTCGTGGGGAGCGGACTTGGACGATGCCTTGGCCTTCTCCCAATCCTTCTCCTTGTACAGGCCCCACTCGTTCAGCGTCAGGCTGCGTTCCTGAGCGAGCGTGCGCAGCCGCACGTTGTGATCCTTCGAGCCGGTGAAGTACAGCAGGGCCGAGCCGAAGTGTTCGCGCGGGACGATGCGCAGATCGACCTGGATCTTCGCGTCGGTCATGACCGACGCCTTCGTCGGTCCCTGCCCGAGCACGTTCGTCACCTGCGGCAGTTTCGTGAAGCGTTCGGTGATGGCAGAACCGTCGGCGTCGTCGGCGATGACCGCGATGATGTCGATGTCGCCGATCGTTTCTTTCCAGCGCCGCAGGCTGCCCGCGTACTGCGCCTGTTCGATGCCGGGCAGCGTGCGCACCTGCGCGACGATCGTCGTGGCCAGATCGAGCGCGTCGGGCAGGCCCGCGCGCTGGCCGGCGACGGCCCGCATTTCGATGCCCTGCTTGATCTGCTCGATCTTCTTCGCGCCGACGCCGCTGACGCCTTCGAGCTTACCGGCGTCGATCGCCTTCGACAGCTCGTCGATGCTGGTGACGCCCCGCTCTTTCCAGATCTTCGCAATGGTCTTCGGCCCGAGGCCGGGAATCGCCAGCAGTTCGATCAGGCCGGCCGGGATGGTGCTGACGAGTTCATCGTAGTCCGGACTCTTGCCCGTGCGGACGAAGTCTTCGATCACCTTCTGGCTGCTCTTGCCGACGCCCTGGATCTGGTCGAGCGTTCCCTCGGCGACGGCCTTCGCGAGGTCGATGGTGCTGTCGTCGAGCGCCCGCGCGACGCGCGTGAACGCGATCGCCTTGAAGACCGGCTCGCCGCGAATCTCCAGCACGGCGGCCATCGTTTTGAACATCTCGGCGAGGGTGGAATTGAGCGACATGGAGCAGAAGAAGTTGGTAGTTGCCAGTCGGAAGTTGGTAGTGGAAGAACCAGTTCTTGACAGTTTACGGCTTGACGGGCTCGCGGCGAGGTGGTTAATCTTTTTCGGACTGTCTCTGTAGTTTGTGTCCACTCGTCTTTTCGGAGGTCCGACCCTGATGAAACTCACGCCAAACAAGTCGATTCTTGTTGCCCACGGCTGAGCGGGTCGGACTCTTACCGAGTCCCTTGCGTTTCAGGCGACGTCTCGTGATCGAGGCGCATTCGTCTGGCGTGCCCGCTTCGCCTTCCGCGAGCGGGCGGGTTGCTTCTTCATCTCTTTGAGTCGAAGCCCTGTGCGCCGCGGCCTTTGGCTGGCGTCCCTGGTTCTTGCGCGTTCGGCTATTCGTGCCTCTCGCGCATCGATTCGCGACGCCAGAGCGTTGTTCTACTGCCCTTCTCTCGGCTCGGATGGAAACGTATGGCTTCGGAACCCCAACCCAAACCGTCGCAGCTCAAGCACCTGCGATCGCTGTGGACCTTCACGGCGGGCTATCGCGGACGCTACGTGCTGGCGATCGCCGCACTCGCCGCGTCGACGCTGCTCGGCTACGCGGCGCCGCTGGTGATCGGCTCGGTCATTGACGGCGTGCTGAACAACAGCCGCCAGCCCGGCTCGCAGGCGCGCTTCGTGCTCGGCCTGCTGGGCGGCGCGGAGTACGTGCGCGCTCACCTGTGGATCGCGGCCATCGCGCTCACCTGCGCCGTCGCGTTCAGCGGCGCGTTCGGCTTCCTGCGCGGCTACTTCACGAGCACGGCGGCAGAGTCGATCATCCGCCGGCTCCGCAACCAGCTCTACGACCAGCTTCAGCACGTCCCGCCCGCCTGGCACGACACGCAGGCCACGGGCGATCTCGTGCAGCGCTGTTCGTCGGATGTCGACACCACGCGCAACTTCTACCAGAGCCAGTTCGTGGAAATCGTAGACGGACTGGTGCGCCTGTGCACCGTCATCCCGATCATGATCTGGATCGACTGGCGCATGGCGATCGCAGCCACCTGCGTGCTGCCGGTGATCGTGGGCTTCAGCGCCTTCTTCTTCAAACGCGTGCAGGGTTCGTTCAAGCGCGCGGACGAAGCCGAAGGCGCGATGTCGGCCACGATGCAGGAAAATCTGACCGGCATCCGTGTCGTGCGCGCGTTCGCTCGGCGCGACTTCGAAGTCGAACGGTTCGCGGTGAAGAACGAAACGCATCGCTCGCTCAGCTTCAAGCTGTTCCTCGTGATGGCCGCGTACTGGGCCAGCAGCGACCTGATGTGCTTCACGCAGCTGGCGGCCGTGGTCGGCTACGGCGTCTACCGTGTCTCGCAAGGGGGACTGAGCGTGGGCGAGTACGTCGCCTTCTGGGGCTTCGCGACGATGTACATCTGGCCCGTGCGGCACATGGGCAAGATCCTCACCGAACTGGGCAAGACGCTGGTGGCGCTGGGTCGCATCAACGAAGTGCTCGACGCGCCGCGCGAGGCCGATCCCGCGACACCCGCGGCGCTGCCGGCGCGTGTGCAGGGTCGGATCGAGTTCGCGGGCGTTTCGTTCGCGCACAAGGACAAAGCGGTGCTCGACGGTGTCTCGTTCACCGTCGAACCCGGCCAGACGATTGCCCTGCTCGGACCCAGCGGGTCGGGCAAGAGCACGATCATCAACCTGCTGCTACGCTTCTACGACCCGTCGGCCGGCACAATCACGCTGGATGGCGTCGCGCTGTCGAACCTGCGCCGCAAGGACGTGCGCCGGCAGATCGGCATTGTGATGCAGGAGCCGTTCCTGTACGGCAAGACCGTGCGCGACAACATCCGGCTCGGGCGCTTCGACGCGCCCGAGGACGAGATTATCGAAAGCGCGTCGATCGCCAGCATTCACGAGTCGATCCAGAAGTTCGAGAAGCAGTACGAGACCGTCGTTGGCGAGCGCGGCGTCACGCTCAGCGGCGGCCAGCGTCAACGCGTAGCGATCGCTCGCGCGCTTCTGAAGGACGCGCCGATCCTAGTGCTCGACGACGCGCTGAGCGCCGTCGACACGCACACCGAGGCCGACATCATCAACGCGCTGAAGACGCGCTCGGGCCGTCAGACGACGATCCTGATCGCGCATCGCCTGAGCACGCTGATGCACGCCGACCGCATCCTGGTGATTGAGGGCGGCCGGATCACGCAGCAAGGCACGCATGCCGAACTCGTGCAGCAGCCGGGCCTGTATCGCGGGCTGTGGAGCATCCAGAGCGAGCTCGAGGAAGACCTGCAACTCGAACTGGGAAGGCCGTCGAGTGGCGCGGCATTTCTACCGGCGAGCGTCGCACGATCCAACGATCAAACCAATTCGTAAGTATGCACGGTGGGTTTCAGCCCACCACGAGAAACCAAGTCATGGCCGAACATCTCGAAGAAGACAATTTCACTGGCAAGTTCGACTGGTGCTCTGGTCGAAGCTGCTCTACATCGTCAAGCCCCACCGCTGGTGGGTCGCGGCGCTGGTGTGCCTCGGCGCGCTCGTCGCGTGCTGCGACCTGGCGCTCCCGATTTTCAACAGTCGCATCGTCGATCATCTCAAGGTCCACGGCAGTACCGTGGGCTTGGGACCGACTCTTCTCGCGTACGCGCTGACCTTCGTCGGGTTCGCCTGCTGCATCTTCCTGTTCATCGTCGTCGCAGGACGCATCACGACGGGGGTGAGCGCCGACCTGCGCACCGCCACGTTCGGGCGTTTGCAGGAACTGCCGCTCAGCTACTTCGATCGCCGCGCCGTCGGCTGGCTGATGAGTCGACTCACAGGCGACTGCTCGAACCTGTCGCGCGTCGCGAGCTGGGGCATGCTCGACGTGTCGTGGGGCTCGCTCTCGCTGATCGGCGCGTCGTGCCTTCTCTTTTACCACAACTGGAAACTGGCGCTGGTCGTCGTCACGATCCTCGTGCCGCTGCTGTTTGTCGTGCGCTGGTTCAAGGTGCGCATGCTCAAGACCAGCCGGCAACTGCGCAAGGCGAACAGCATCACCACCGGCGCGTACAACGAAGGCATCGTCGGCGTGCGCACGAGCAAGTCGCTCGTGCGCGAGGAACAGAACCTCGTGGAGTTCAAGGAACTCACCGCCACGATGTACGGCCACGCGGTCCGCAACGCCGTCTACAACGCCGCCTTCGTGCCGATCGTGCTCAGCTTGTGCACGCTCGGCGTCGCGCTCGCGCTCTGGCGCGGCGGCGTGCAGGTGCTGGACGGCTCCATCTCGCTCGGCACGCTCGTGCTGTTCACGCAGGTGTCGATGTTCGTCATGCACCCGGCCCAAGAACTCGCCAACGCGTTCACGATGATCCAAGTGCGCAGGCCAGCGCCGAACGCATCACCAGCGTGCTGGCCGAGCCCCTGGAGATCGAAGATTCACCGGAGGTGAAAGCGCGACTCGCCGCCCAATCCGCAATCCGAACTCCGCAATCCGCAATGGCTGAGGACGGCTACCCCGCTCGCATCGGCCAGATCGAGTTCCGCAACGTCAGATTCCAGTACAAGACCGGTCCGGTCGTGCTGCACGAGTTCGATCTGACCGTCCGTGCCGGCGAGAGCATCGCGCTCGTCGGCGCGACGGGCGGCGGCAAGAGCACGATCGTTTCGCTGCTGTGTCGCTTCTATGAGCCGACGGGCGGCGAGGTGTTGATCGACGGCATCGACTACCGCAAGCGCTCGCTGCACTGGCTGCAAAGCCAGCTCGGCATGGTGCCGCAGCAGCCGCACCTGTTCAGCGGGACCGTGCGCGAGAACATCCGTTACGGCCGGCTCAATGCGACTGACGCCGAGCTCGAGGCCGCGGCCAAGCTCACGCGCGCCCACGACTTCATTGTCAACTTGCCCGACGGCTACGACGCCAAGGTCGGCGAAGGCGGAAACCAGCTTTCGACCGGCCAGAAGCAACTGATCGCGCTCGCCCGCGCGATCGTGGCCGACCCGCAGATCTTTGTGCTCGATGAAGCCACCAGCAGCGTCGACACGCACACCGAGCGTGCGATCCAGCAGGCCGTCGACACGGCGATGAAGGGCCGCATCAGCTTCGTGATCGCGCACCGGCTTAGCACGATCAAGCGGTGCGATCGCATCCTCGTGATAGACGCGGGGCGAATCGTTGAGCAAGGGAGCCATCATGATCTGCTCGCCCAGCGCGGCCGGTACTACGAGCTGTACACGAACCAGTTCACTGCCGAGCACGAAGAAGTGCTGATGGGCCCGCGCACGTGACCGGCAACTGAGGATGGAAATCGACAGTCGGTCCACGTGCAGGAAGCCGGGACCGACTGTCGATTCCGTCAATGCTTTCGCGATGCACGACAAGCCTGCGTGTTTCTGACGCCCGCCCCGCGCAGCTAGAATTCGCTGATGCTCCGCCAACTCTGCCTCTGCATCCTCTCCGTCGCGCTGTCGGCGACCAGCACCTTCGCGCAAACACTTCCCAGCAAGGTGAACCCGCGCACCGCGGCGTGGAGCCAGGACGACTGGTTCCAGTCCGATGCCGGCCAGCGTGTCGCGGCGAACGTACTCACTTGGCAAAACGCCGACGGCGGCTGGCCGAAGAACTACGATGCCGCCACCGCGCGTCCGACGACCGCCACCGCCCCGCACGAGTACGGCAGCACCATCGACAACGGCGCGACGCATTCCGAGTTGCGGCTGCTCGCCCGCGCGTACCAACTCGATCCCAAGCCCGAATACAAGGCCGCGTTCGAGCGCGGGCTGAAATACCTCCTCGATGCTCAGTACCCCAACGGTGGCTGGCCGCAACGGTTTCCGATCGAGCCGCGCGCGTACTCGCGCTACGTCACCTATAACGACGGCGCGATCGTCGGCGTGATGCGTCTGCTCGAGAGCATTCGCGACAACAAACCGGAGTTCGCGCTGGTGTCCGGTGCGGATCGTCAACGCGCCATCGACGCGTTCAACAAAGGCATCGACTGCATTCTCATTAGTCAGATCCGCGTGAACGGCAGGCTGACGGCATGGTGTCAGCAGCACGACGAGAAGACGCTCGCGCCGACAGGCGCTCGCGCGTTTGAACTGCCCTGCATCGCGTCGAACGAAAGCGCGGGAATCGCAATGCTGCTGATGACGCAGCCGAACCCGGACGCGCGAATGAAAGAATCGATCGAGGCCGCGATCGCTTGGTTTCGCGAGACGGCCGTCACCGGCAAACGCTACGACGACGTGACCGGCCCACAATACGAGAAAGGTCGCGACCGCGTCCTGATCGACGCGCCTGACGCCCCGCCGATATGGGCGCGATGCTACGACATCGAGACGAATCGCCCGTTCTTCTGCGGCCGCGATGGCGTGAAGAAGTTCGACATTCGCGAGGTCGAATACGAACGCCGCACGGGCTACGGCTGGTACGGACGCTGGCCGTCGCGGGCACTGGCGCTTTACGAGACATGGAAGACGGGCGAGGGGAAGTAGAACGACGCGACCCGCGCAGCGTCCGATCACACTCACGCGATTCATCGACCGCTACTCACGTCATCCTGAGCGAAGCGAAGGATCTGGCGCCAGACGTCGCCGCGCGACTTGCGATGGGCGCGAGGTGCTTTGCTCCGCTCAGCATGACGATGAACCAACCGGCAAAAGAACCCTGATGGCTCATCTCACCGCGTGCTGAAGCGATACTCCGTCGTCTGGCGGTATGTTTGCCCCGGACGAAGGATTGTCGACGGGAACGCCGGGTGATTCACCGAGTCGGGATAATGCTGCGTTTCGAGGCAAAAGCCGGCGTGCTGGTTGTACGGCGCCTTCGTGACGGGGCTGGTAAGCGACCCATCCAGATAATTGCCCGTGTAAAGCTGAACCGCCGGCGTCGTGCTGAGCAGTTCCATCGCGCGGCCCGTGGTCGGCTCAAACACATCCGCCATCGCGCGGAACGTGCCGGCCGTGCCGTCGACGACGTAGTTGTGGTCATACCCCTTCACCGCGCCGTCGACTGGCATTTCGCCGTCGCCGATTTGTCGGCCGCGCGTGAAATCGAGCAGACTGCCGGCCACCGGCGCGACTTCGCCGGTCGGGATCAGCTTCTCGTTCACCGGCGTGTAGCGCGACGCGAACAGCCGAAGCTCGTGGCCGAGCACATCCGTTTGGCCGGCGTCTTTCAGGTTGAAGTAGGCGTGGTTCGTCAGGTTGATCGGCGTCGGCGCATCGGTCGTCGCGACGTAGTCAATACGCAGCGCGTTGGCGTTCGTAAGCGTGTAGCGCACCTCGACATGCACGGCGCCGGGATACGCTTCGGTGCCGTTGGCGTCGGTCAGCTTGAAGAGGATGCTCGGGCCATCCGGGCTGAAATGATCGTGGCTCGACCAGATACGCCGATCGTAACCCACATTCCCGCCATGGAGGTGGGTGATGCCCTTCTCGTTGTTGTTCAGTTGATAGCTTTTGCCGTCAAGGGTGAACTTTCCGCCCGCAATCCGGTTGGCGACTCGACCGCAGATCGCACCAAAATACGGCGAGCTTTTCGCTTCCATTGCCGCGACGCTTGCGGGCGTGAGCAGCACGTCGCCGGGCTTGCCGGCGCGGTCGGGCACCTGTAGACGCAGCACGGTGGCGCCGAGCGATGTGATCTCGACCCACGCCCCGCGATCGTTCGTCAGTTTGAAACGGGTCGCGTCTTTGCCGTCGTGGGTCTTGCCGAACGATTCGATCTGCTGCGTGCTGGCCATGTGAAGACTCCTGATGAATGTCGTCCACTTATATGCTTTTCCGCTTCGATGGCTAGAATGCGCGACCTCGCGTTTCGCAAGCGTGCGAGCGCGACTCGCCCTTCTTTCGGAGCCCTCTGCTCATGCATTTACGAATTGGTGTCTTGATGGCCGCTCTTGTCGGAACGTTTGTGCAAACCCTGGTCGCGGCGTCCCCTTCCGCCAAAGTCGAACCGATCCCGTTCGAGCGCGAAACGCTCGACAACGGCCTACGCGTGATCTACGCGCCGATGACGAATGCACCAGTCGTTCACGTGCGCGTCATCTACCACGTCGGCTCGCGTGACGAAGCCCCAGATCGCCAGGGCTTCGCGCACATGTTCGAACACATGATGTTCCGCGGCTCGGCCCACGTGGCCAGCGAGCAGCACATGAAGCTCGTCAACAGCTTTGGCGGCGTGTGCAACGCCTTCACCAGCTACGACCAGACGACCTATCATGACACGATCCCGACCAACCACCTCGAAACCGCGCTCTACCTCGAAGCCGACCGCATGGCCAGCTTCAAGGTGAGCGGGCCGGTGTTCGAGACGGAACGCAACGTGGTCGCGGAAGAGTGGCGCCTGCGTTACGCGAATCAGCCTTACGGACCAATGAACCGCGACACGTTCGCCACCGCGTTCAAGACGCACAACTACAAGTGGCCCACGATCGGCGACATGGACCACCTGCGGGCCGCGAACATCCAGGAACTCCAGGACTTCCACGACAAGTACTACATCCCGAACAACGCCTGCCTGATCATCGCCGGCCAGTTCGACATGGCGCAGGCGAAGCAGTACGTCCACAAGTACTTCGGCTGGATGCCCAAGGGCGAGGAGTTCACTCGCGCCACCCAGCAGGAGCCCGAGCAGACCGACGGCCCGCGCGTGAAGATCGTGCATCGCCCGCAAGTGCCGGTGGTGCGCGTCACGCTCGCTTGGAAGAGCCCTGCCTATCGCAACGACGACCACCTGAAGCTGGAACTGCTCACCAGCATCCTCGGCGGCGGGCGCTCCAGCCGTGGCTACCAGGCGCTCGTCGGCGGCGACGACCCGATCGCCGTCGGCGTCAACGCCGGCAACTACCAGTTGGAAGACCCGAGTCTGATCGTCGCCAGCCTCGCCGTGCTGCGTGACAAGAACCCGGACAACGCCGTCACGCGCCTGAAGGCGGTCATTCAGAAAGTGATCGACGAAGGCGTCACACAGGAAGAACTCGACAAGGCGAAGACCGGCATCCGCGTCTCGCTCATCAACGGCCGGGCGACGGCCGAGAGCGTCGGTACCGCACTCGGTGAAGAAGAAGTCTTCGGTGGCGACGCCAACCGGGTCAACGAATGGTTCGACAAGCTCGACGCGATCACCGTGGCCGACATCAAGACGACGGCTGCGAATTACCTGAAAGATCAAACGCTGACGATCGTGCAGTACCTGCCCGGCAAGGAAGAAGCGAGCACCGAGCCGGCGTCGCAGCCGGTCGCGCCCGCGAGCCAGCCGGCCGAGGCCGTCGCGAAGCGCGTGCTGAACTTCCCGGAAGGCTACCCCGTCCACCCGCCCACCGGCACCGACGCGCTGGCCGCCTCGTTCAACAAAGGCGTGCCCGACACCGTCAACGGCGTGCAGGTGTTGACGATGACTGACAAACGCCTGCCGGTGGTGAGCGTCTCTCTCGTGCTCCGCAGTGGCGGACATGCGGCCGCCCCGGACAAGGCCGCCGTGCCCGGTCTTACCGCCCAGATGCTCACGCGCGGCGCGGCCGGCCAGACCGCGCAGCAGATCGCCGAGGACCTCGAATCGCGCGGCATCAATATCGGCGTCGACGACGACGGCGACACCACCCGCGCCAGCCTCTTCGCCACCTCCGACCAGCTCGACTACGGCCTCACCCGCTTCAAGCAGATCCTTCAGCAGCCCGACTTCCCCGAAAAGGAATTCGCCAAGTTGAAGCAGCAGGCGATCACGGGCTTGATCCAAAGCCTGTCGCAGCCGGGTAACGTGGCTGACCGTGAACTCGACAAGCTCGTCTTCGGCGAACTCACGCCGCTGGGCCGACAGGTCGAGCCGGATCAGCTCCGCAGGCTGACGCTCGACGACGTGAAGGCGTGGTACGCCAGCGTGTACAAGCCCGAGAACGCGTTGCTGGTTTTCAGCGGCTCGATCGAACCCGAACAGGCCAGGGCGCTCGCGGCCACGCTGCTAGCCGACTGGAAGTCGGACGGCACGCCCCCGAAGGCGAACTACGAGTTGCCCGCCGTCGCCGACAAGCGACCGATCGTGCTTGTCGACAATCCGACGGGTCAACAATCGAGCGTCCGCATGGGCCTGCGTTCGTACGACGTGACCAGTGACGACCGCTTTGCCGGCAGTGTCGCGACGCAGATTCTGTCGTCCGGCATCGAAAACCGCATGGACCGCAAGCTCCGCGCCGAAAAGGGCCTGACCTACGGTAGCGGCGGCTACTTCCGGCCGGGCCGTCATGGCGGATCGTTCGAAGTGACCGTCGACACGCGTCCGGAGAAGACCGGCGAAGCGATCACCGGCGCGTTCGAAGTTCTTGAAGAGATGTGCAAAAACGAGATCACGCCCGAAGAACTCGAATACGCCAAGAGCCGCGTGGCCGGGCTGATGGTGCTACAGACGCAGACCGTGCAGCAGCAGGCGGGACGACGGATCGAGTCGATTCTCAACGGCTGGCCGGCCGACTATTGGGATAACTACGCAAGCAAGATCGCCAAGGTGACAACCGCGCAGGTGCGGGCCGCCATGGAGAAGTACGTAGATTCGTCGAAGCTCGCGATCGTCGTCGTCGCACCCGCGAAGGCTGCCAAGGAGCAGCTCGACGCGATCGGTGCAACCACCGTCGTGCCGATGCCGCTCTCGCGCAATGCGCCCGATCTGGCACCGTGAGTTGTCACGGCAACTTCACTCTCAAGGGCCGATCCGCATGCGGATCGGCCTTTTTTCTTTCCGGTGGGGCTGCCTCGCTCCTAGACTTTGGCCGGGTGTTGGGAGCGCGAGTTGGCTTGGAGGTGCGGGATGCCGGTCCACTCAATCGAACGTCTTGAGCGCAGGCAACTTTTGGCCGTGCAGGTGCAAGGTTTCGTCGACGAGCTTGTCGCCGGCACGCTTACGAATGCGACCGCGATGGAATTCGCGCCGGATGGTCGCCTGTTCGTCGCTCAACAGAACGGTGCGCTGCGTGTGATTAAGAACGGCGCGTTGCTCCCGACGCCCTTCCTGTCGCTGGCCGTCGATTGGACGGGCGAGCGCGGCCTGCTCGGCATTGCGTTCGATCCGAACTTCGCGACCAATCAGTACGTTTACGTCTACCACACCGTGCCCGCGCCCTCGGGCGGCTCGGCGCATAATCGCGTCTCTCGGTTCACGGCCAGCGGCGATGTCGCGGCCGGCGGTGGCACACCAATCCTCGATCTCGAATCGCTCAGCGCGACGAACCACAACGGCGGCGCGATCCACTTCGGCCCCGACGGCAAGCTGTACGTAGCCGTCGGCGACAATGCAGTTGGGTCGAACGCGCAGACACTGACAAACCGCCTCGGGAAGATCCTGCGCATCAACGCCGACGGATCGATCCCCACCGACAACCCGTTCTACACCACGGCCACCGGCGCGAACCGCGCGATATGGGCGTATGGGCTGCGCAACCCGTTCACGACGGCATTCGACCCGCTTACCGGCGCGTTCAACATTAACGACGTCGGGCAGAACGCATGGGAAGAGATCGACCGCGGCGTGTCCGGCGCGAACTACGGCTGGCCCAACGTGGAAGGGCCGGAGACGACGCCTAACCCCGCCTACGCCGATCCGCTGTTCGCGTACAACCACAGCGGCACCGACAACGACTCGACCGGCAACGTCATCGCGGGCGGCGCCTTCTATCGCAGGCCCGTCGGTGCGACGAACCCCCTGCCCGACTCCTTCGACGGCGACTACTTCTTTGCCGATTCCGGCCACGGCTGGATACGCTGGCTCGACGGCAACACATCCAACAGCACCCTGCTGCTGAACGCCTCGTACGGCATCGTCGATCTCAAGGTCGGCCCCGACGGTAGCCTGTACTACCTTACACGTGGCAGCGACGCAGTGCGTCGCCTCCGCTACACCGTCACGCCGCCGAGCACGCCGGATCTGGCCACGTCGAGCGATCTCGGCGTCAGTTCGAGTGACAACCTCACGAGCGACACCACACCTACATTCGTCGGCGCCACCCTGCCAAACGCGACCGTCAACCTGTACACCTACTCAACGAACCAACTGATCGGCACCGGAGTGGCCGACGGCAGCGGCAACTACAGCGTGACGACTTCGGCACTGACCGACGGTGCGAGATTCTGTCTATGCGACCGCCACGCTCGCGGGCGCGGTCAGCGCGTCGTCCGGCACGATCACTGTGACGATCGATCAAACACCGCCGGCACTGTTCTCTTTCAAGTTCCGCGATGACGGCCGGGATATTGGCAACACCGCGCCGAATGTGGTCACGTGGGTATTCAACGAGGACGTCTCACCCAGCGTGACTGCGGCTGACCTGCGTGTGCGGCGGGTGTCGGACAACCTGATCGTAACCCCCACCGGCGTCACGCAATCAGGCAACACATATAACTTCGCGTTCGCCACGCCGCTACCCGATGGCCAGTTCGCCGCGGAGATCCTCGCGGGCTCGGTGGCCGATCGCGCGGGGAATTCGAACCTCGCTCTGACCAGCACGCCGTTCGTCTATCGTGCCGGCGACGCCAACGGAGACGGTGCGGTCAACTTCAGCGACCTGCTCACGCTGGCGAGCAAGTACACCCAGACCGGCCGGCGCTTTTGGGAAGGCGACTTCAACTACGACGGCACGGTGAACTTCGCCGACCTGCTGATCCTCGCCTCGCATTACGACCAGCCACTCGCAACAGTGCAGGCAGTGAACGGCTCGATCGCCTCGACATCGTCGTTGAGTACGTCGCACAGTCGCATCACCGATGAGGTTCTGACCTGACTCTCACCGCACCGGCGGCCGCAGCAGGAAGAATCGTTCGGCTAGCGGCACCACCTTCGTCACCAGCGGCTGGCCCGGCACGGGCTGCTCGATGCTGACCGCCCAACGCATCCCCGCGTGGGCCGGGCTGGGATCGTAAATAATGATGAAGCTCTTTCGCTCGGGGATCTGAATTCCGTTGGGTGTGTAGATGTAAGGCGTCTTGGTCACCGGACACGTCAATTCGACGGGCGCTTCGCCCGGAATCGCGTTGAGATCGCTCAGTTTCTCGGGCAATTCATTGTGCGTGAAGTAGTACAACAACAGTGCGCCGCAGACGTCATGCAGGCGCATTGCGCACGGATCGGTGTTCGAGAGCGGCGAGTCTCCTGTCGCCTGCAATCCGGACGGATTGCCGCCGGGCCGCGCCACGGAGGTCCGGTTCGTCGTGGCTTCGCAGCCGACGGAGGCGAACGCCAACGTCGCTGCGGCTACGGTGCCGAGCAGTCGAATTCGACTCGTCATACCCTACCTCCGGCCACGTTGCTGGGGACCACCGCCTTGTTGCGGGCCGCGCGGCGGTGGCCCGGCGTCGTCGGGCTCCTGGCCCGGGGCGTATGGGATCATCGCCCCGCGTTGCCGCGCCTTCTCCAGCGTGTTCTCGTCCTGCGCCGGTTGCGTCGCCGGACTGTCGCCCCGTTCGAGGCCCTGACGATGCTCTTCAAACGTACCCGGCTGCACGGCCTGCGGCACGAGCTTCGTCCGGTCGACGTCCTGCTGAGACATGCCTCCCAGGTCGTCCGGCCTCGCCGCAACATGGGGCGTGAGGAAGATCAGCAGTTCGGTCTTGCGCTTGCTCGCCTCACGCCGCTTGAAGAGCTCGCCCACCAGCGGAATGTCGCCAAGGAGCGGCACCTTGCGGATCGTCTCGTCGAGCCGGTCTTCCATGAGACCGCCGATGACGATCGTCTGACCCGTCCGCACGCTCACGTGTGTCTGCGCGCTGCGCTTGTTGATGATCGGCGCGCGGACCAGTTCGGAAATCTGAACAGTGGAGTTGGTGAGCGTGCTGATTTCGGGTGCAACGTCGAGAACAACGACGCCGTCCGGATTAATGTGTGCGATCACGTCCAGCAGGATGCCGACGTCGCGATATTCGATCGTGTTATTGGTTTGGCCGGTGTCGGTGAACTGGCTGCGGGTGATGAAGGGCACTTCCTGGCCCACGGTGATGCTGGCGAGCTGGTTGTCCGACGCGAGGATGTACGGCCGCGAAAGCACGTCGAGCTTGCCTGCGGTTTCCAACGCGTGGATGGTTGCACTGAAGTTGCTCTCCAGCAGTTGAACGACAAGGCCAGCGCCAGTCGAACCGCTCGCGGCCACGCCGAAGTTGCTGCCGATACTCTGCCCGTTCCCGCTGGCACGGAGGTTCAGGGCCGACAGTTCGATGCCGGTGTCGGCGTCATTGTTGTGCGTCACTTCGGCGATCAGCACCTTGATGAGCACCTGCTGCACGGGCCGATCGAGGTCATCAATTACCGCCTTGACGGATTCGTAGTTACCGGGTGCCGTGCGGATAAGGAGGGAGTTGGTGTCCGGTTCGGCGATGATCGAGACTTGGCCGGCAAGCGCGCCCGCCGCGGCGCGTGCCGCGCCCGAGAGCTGACCGACATTTCCAGTGCGGCCGTTCCGGTTGTTGTTGCCGCCGAAACCACCCGTATTGCCACCAAAGGCTTGGTTCGCACCGAAGCCGCCCGTCGTGCCGCCCGTGCTGGTGCGACGCGAACCGCTCGCACTCGTGCCGGTACTGGTTCGACCCGTGCTGCGCGCCTGCCGCAACACCTCGGCGTTGTTCTGCTGCGTCGCACCGCTCGTCTGGCCCGGCGTGCCATTGAACAGGCTGTTCAGCACGCCCTCCATGTTGACCGCCTGCGCGTTCTTCAAACGGTAGACGAACATCGTCTCTTCGGCAGCCGGGTTCGCGTCGAGCTTGTTGACGACCTCCGTCACGGTCGCGAGCACGTCCGCAGGTCCGGTGACGACGACGGTGTTCGTGCGATCGTCCGACGACGCGGTGATCGGCTTGCCGCGCGATCGGCTGGCGTTGTTGCCGCCCTGACGCTGGAACCCACCGCCGCCGTTGTTACGACCGCCGCCCTGGCCAAAGCCACCTTGTCCGAAGCCCCCAGGCCCGCCGGGAAATCCGCCGAAGCCGCCGGGTCCGCCCGGGAAACCGCCGCCGCGGTTGTTGTTGCCGCCACCGCCGCTGTTGTCGCCGGTGTCGCCACGGGAGGTGTCAAGATTGGCGAAGACGTCATTGATGAGTCGCGCCGCGTCGGCCGCGTTCGCGTACTTCAGCTGGATCACCTGCACGTCGACTGAATCCGCCACCGACGTGTCGAGCGCCGCGACGATCTCCGCAAGCCGTCGCGCGTTGGCCGAGGTGTCGGTCAGGATCAGCGAGTTGCTTGACGCGTTGCTGGTGAACACTGCCGTCGCCGAGATGAGCGGCGCGAGATCGGTCTTGAGCTGCGTCGCATCGGCATATCGCAGCGGAATGACTTGCGTAATGAGTTCGTCGGTGTTGGCAATCTTCGTCGGATCGCGCCCTGTGCGAACGGGGATGTTCTGCTTGGTCGCGTCACTGGCACTGACGATCTTGAGGATGCGCTCCTGCTGAATCGCGGCATAGCCCGCATTCTTCAGCACGGTGTTGAGCAGCGACACCGCTTCCTCTGCCGAGATGGGCTGCTTGCTGACCAGCGTCACACGTCCCTCGGGCCGGATCTGCTTTACGACGATGAAGCCTGCCGCCTCAGACAGTTCGTTCAGGATCGTGTCGATCGACACCTCCTGGAAGTTGAGCGTGAGGCCTTCGCGCGTGACGGTGACGCCACCCCGGCCGTTCTGTAGGTCGCGACGGGTTGTCGGGCGAGTGGTCGCTTGTGTCGTGGGCGAGGTGGCGGGCGAGGTCGCCGGCATCGTGGTGGGTTCGGTCATCGACTGCGCAAGCAGCGCGTCTTGGCCCAGGGTGACGAGCGCGGCGCTGGTCAGCACCCCGGTCGCCCACAGTCGGCGGCGCTTCGTGATGGGCCGTGCGAATGTCATGCGTGCCTCGTTCGATTGCATCATCGTCAATTCCTTCCACCGACGTACACCGTCTCAATTGCGTTCACCGCTGCTGCTGCTGTCGCTGCTTGGCGCGCTCGCGCATGCGCGCCAGGACGTCGCTGTCTCCACCGCCCTCGCCCGGCTGTGAGGTCGGGGCGGTCGTCGGACCTGCCGAGGTCGATACGAACGTCGGCGCTGACTGCACGACCGTCCCAAGCAGGTTTTCGCCGACACGAATCCACACCAGGCCGGTATCAGTCTGGAGTTGCACCGCGTCGATCGTGACATCCACCACGTGCGTTTTCGCCAGCGCATCGCCCGCGGAAACGCGGATAAGCGTGTTGCTGCGCGTGTCTTCGAAATAGGCTCGCAGGACCGAGTCGGCGTCGTCAATCACCATGCCACGGAGGATGATCGACGCCTCGGCCGATGGCGGCGGACGGACCGGCGCGGTCGACTGATTGCGATTGGGTTGCACCGGCGGAACGCGGTCCTTCAGGAACATGTTCCGCTCGGCAATCACCGCGAACCGATCGGCGTACTCATCGCCCGTGGCCGGACGCGAACTCGGACTGGTCGTCGATCCCGATGAGCCTGAGGACGATCGCCCCCACGACCGGCGATCGGTGCGCTGCTGAGCCGACGCCCACGAGGCGCCGACGCATGCGATCGCGAGGATGACAGTTACAACACGCTTCATCGCCGCACCTCCGGCGTCTCAGTGGGCGGGACGAAAATCGTGCTCACGCCGATCTCGATCGCGAGATCGTCCGTTCCGTCTTTGCGGGAGGACACGCGAAGGTCGCTCACACGCAACGGGAAGTCGGCCTCCCGCAACGCGTACAGGAACCGCGACACCTGCGCCATCGATCCGGTGGCGTTCGCGCGAATGGTGATGCGTTGGAAGCCCTTTTCCTTCTCGGCCCGGTCGGGCTTGAGCGACGCGACATCGAGCCGGGCAGCCGTCGCGTAGTCGCGCACGCGGTTGAGCAACTGCCCTTCAGCCGTGGACGCGTCGGTCTTAAGGGTGTCACCAGCGATTTCGTTCCAGCGGCGTTGGGCGCGCAGGCGATTGTCAAACAACGCCTTGCCGCGGGCCTGCTCTTTCAGGTCGGTGTCGATGTGGCTGTTCGCGGTCGCGAGCCGCTCGAAGAGCGGTGAAACGAACACGCTGTCGAGCAGGTACAGCCCGACCATGGCGCCGACGCCGATCGCAATCATTTTTTCGCGTTTGGAGAGTGCCATGGATGTTGCCTCACTCGGTCGCTGCGTAAGTGAAGCTGATCGAAAACGTCTGTTCGCGCGAGCGTCCCCCGCCCTCGCGGACGTCGATCAGCTTGACGTCGCGGAGCTTCGGGTTCGCCTTCAGTCGATCCAGCAGCGCCAGCACAAGGCCCTGGCTGTTGGCCTTGCCTTGTAGCACGCCTGTCCGGTTGTCACGCAGCGTGAAGTTGGTAGCCCAGATCGGCTCGTTGTAGTTGAACGCGATGGTGACTTCGCGCATCGCCTCGAGAATGGGCGGGCGATGTTCGAAATATGTGCGGCCGTAGGCGATGCGATCGATGGTCGCCTCGGCAGCCTTGACGTCGGGTGCGACCTTCTTGATCGTCTCGGCGAGCGACGCCGAGTACGCCTCGCGATCGCTTACCGTTTCGTAGAGCCATGCGATGCCCGCGATGGCGACCACGCCTCCGACGACGCCGTAGATCAGCCCGCGTCCGAAACGTGCTTGCTTCGGCGGAGCGAGTCGCGAGTGCGCCAGGTCGACCGAGACACGCTTTGGTGACAGACCCACGCAGGCGACGGCGATCGCCGGCAGAAACGCGTCGGCGGTCATGCCGCGGGCGGCGCCATTGAGCGCTTCGGGCCGTACGTCGATGCGGGTCAGGCCGTTCGCAGAGCGCACCGGAATGCCAGCGCGTTCGCCTAACGCAGCCAGATCGGGCTCGCCCAGCCCGACGCCGTTCCACACGAGCAGCGGCCGATCGGTGCTCAGCGGCGACAGACCGGCCAGCGTCACAGTGCGGCGCAGGTCGCTCGACAACTGCACGGCGCCGGCGGCCGTCGAAGCGTTGGCGGCCGACACGTGCCGGAGCAGCCGGGCCGCGCCGCCCGAGTTGGCGACGACGTCCGTGCCGCCCTCGGCGATCATCAGCATCGTGCCATCAGGTGCATCGCCCGCGAGCAGCGTATGCGTGGCGATCGCGGTCGACGTGATCGCCTCGAGGTCGAGGCCTGCTGCTTCGATCAGCGTGATCAGACGGTCGAGTTGCTCCTTGAGCATCGCGACCAGCAGCACGCGCTTGCCGGCGAGGGTGGCCGGGTCGGCAGTCAGGTCGACGACGAGTTCGTTTCCGTTTGCCAGTGCGAGAGATTCGCCCTGCAAGCGCAGCATCGCGAGCACGTCAGTCGTGCTGGCAGTCGGCACGTCGCGTTCGGCGCTAATGAGCCACTTCGAGGGTACGCCGACGACTACCTTCCGCGCCGTGAAACCGTGGCTTTGCAGAAATGCCTTCAGCGCCGTGCCGGTTCCGGCGGCGTCGGTGAAGGCAGTAAGGGGACTTGAAAAGACAAAACGCCCCAGCTTGCGGCTCGATTGCTTCGAGCCTTGTGTCGACAGTTCGGCGCACGTGACGCCGCGGTCGTCGATGGCAAGACCGAGGATGACCGACGATCCGATCCGCATCAGAACGAGCCTCCGATTCCTTTGCCCGCACGTAACGACGTCAGGATGCTGGCATCGAGCGGGAAGCCGCGGTCACTCAAGTCGCGGCGATAGACGATCTGCACCGGCGTTGACAGCGTGTCCACGACGATGCGCACATGCTTGAACGAACGACCGTCGCCGCTGACGGCGACGATGTCGGCCGAAAACTGTCGGCCGGCGCCGGTGATCCGCTGCGTGAGTTGCTGCGGCAGCGTCCGACCGATTGCGTCGCTGACCCAGGTCGTGCTCGTCGGATCGCTTTCGATCGCCGCCGGCCGCGCCGAGAGGATCTTATCCACATCCGCCTCTTCCAGTGTCGGCAGTGTCAGCAGTACGTCGCGCGGGGCTTGATTGATGTTGACACGGTTGCTGGCAGTCGTCGTGCCGGTGTTGCTGGTCGTGCTGTTCCAGACCGTGAAGTAGTTCTGCCAGCCGGCCCAGTCGAGTGCTTCGCCGCCGATGATGGTTGAGGTCGACGCGCCGGTGCCCGCGCTCAGAGCGGCTTGGCCGTAGAAGAGTTCGGGCGTGACGTTGTGCACCAGCAGCAACTCGTCAACAGTTTCAAACGGCGCATTCTTCGCCCGATGCGGCCGCACGCTGTCGGCGAGGTAGATGCTGCTCTCGGCGCCGCCGTTGGTCGGTTCGTCGTCCTCGTCGCGCCAGTCGACGATCGACCCGGCGATGTCTTCGTCCATGTTGACGAGTTTCGACAGGTCATCAGCGCTGATCGTATTCAAGTTCAGCTTGCTCGACTCATCCACCAGACCAAACTGCGGCAAATCGCTGTCGAGGTAATCGGGCCGAACCAGCCAGAAGTAACCCTTGCCGACGGGGATTTGCTCGAAGTAGCTGCTGTCGAGCGTGGTGAGTGACTCGCGCTGATCGGTGAGCAGGCCCATCACGTACTGCTCGGCCCCCCGTTCGACGGCGTCCGCCTCGTAGGACGAAATCTGATTGGCTGACGCCTGCAACTCGGTTCGCGCACTGCGCCATCGCGAACACCAGCGAAGCGATCGCGAACAGCACGACCATCACGACGATCAGCACGAAGCCGCGGCTTGCACGACGGGAAGTCATTGGATGCCTCCCGTGCTGGAATCGGTCGCAGGCTTGCCGCAAGGAATCTGGATGATGCGCGTGGCCGTGTACGCGGGTTCGAGCGGTGCGCCGGCGCGCATGCGCTGCGGCTGGAACTCGATCGTGACTGAAAT
This sequence comes from Tepidisphaeraceae bacterium, assembly GCA_047600945.1. Lineage (GTDB taxonomy): Bacteria > Planctomycetota > Phycisphaerae > Tepidisphaerales > Tepidisphaeraceae > JASGKC01. The sequence continues at coordinate 3,639,332 of JASGKC010000001.1, forward strand.
CGCGATGGGCAGGCGGTCTTCCTGCAACGTCGAATCCCAACTGTCGAGCCAGCCGTAGCCGTCGTAATAACGGACGATGAACGACTTGGCGCTGCGCGTCAGCAGGTCTTCAGTCGGATCGGGCTGGACGTCGGCGAGCAGGTCCCGCTGCACGCGACGCATCAGCGTGAGCCGGCCGTTGCTGTCGTTGCGGAGTGACAGTTCAACACGCTGCACGCCGTCGAACGTCGTGCCGGAACTCGTGCCCGCCGCGTCCTCGTGGGCCAGCGCGCAGAACGAGACTGAATCCGCCTCGGCCGTGCCCGCGCTCAGCGGATAGCCGACGAACGGCCCGTGCAGCGTGAAGATACCGCTGGTGCTGCTGCCGGGCGTGACGAGCGAGGCAAAGTCCTGCTCAATCAGGTCCATGACAACGGCCGCCTCACGCATCGGGCCGACCTGAGCCGCGGCGCTGGTGCGCGCACGGAACGCCGTGTACATCGCTTGGTACACGACCAGCCCGATCGACGCGGCGATCGTCAACGCCAGCGTGAGTTCCAGAAGGGTAAAGCCGCGGCGGCGCCTCATGGCGTGCCTCCGCTGCTCGAACCGCTGGTGCTCATGTCTTCGGTCGTTGTGACGGTGGACGGATACACGAGCGTCGACATCACGTACGACTTCTCGTTCGTCTGCTCGACCCACGTGACCGTCACGGTGATTTCGTACAGTCCATCACTGTCGATAAGCGAAGTGCTTTGCCACGCATAGCCCGGCCACGTGTCGCCGAAATCGCCCACAGCGGTGAAGGTGGACGGATCGCGGACGATCAGGAATTCGTCGATTTTCTGCTTCGCCAGTTGCGCCGCCTCGACGCGATGTTTCGCGGCCCCGCTGGCTTGCAACGCGACGGTGACGCCACGCATGACCACCGGCAGCACGATGCCGATGAACACCAACGCTGCCAGCACCTCCGGCAGTGTAAACCCGCAAGATCGATTGGATGCTCGCTTCATCGTGCCTCCTCGTCTGAAAGCACGATGCGAAACAAATCCGACGGGTAGTTCGAGGCAATGTCCACCGTGTCGTTGCGCGGTGACGTGACGCGCACGGTACCGGGCGTGGTTCGGCCCGTCGGTTGGAAGACCAGCGCATTCGCGTCGCCGCCTTGCACGAGGCGGATGCTGAATCCGCTCGGCACGGAAATCCCCTGTCCGAACTCGCCCGGAACGTTCTGGAAGAATTGGCCGTCGTAGCGGAGCACGCTGTAGCCGGCACCGGTCGCGTCAAACTCAATGCGATACGGAGTGGCGTTGGCGATCGACTCCGATCGTGCAAACTGCGCCGCGGCCTGGAACTGACGGGCGGCATCGTCCAGCTTCGAGCCTTGCCCCCAGCGCGTGAGTGACGGGGCCGCCACCGACAACGCCAACGCGATCACGATGACGACGAGAACGATCTCGATCATCGTGAAGCCATGGCGATGTTGGAGCGGACGTACGGTCATGACGCCTCAGTTACTTGGCGTTCCAGTTGCCGATGTCGTCGTTGCCTTCACGACCATCGGGGCCGGTCGAGAAAAGGTCGAAGCCGCTGGGGTTCTGCGTGCCCGGGAACTTGTACTGGTACTCGTTGCCCCACGGGTCCTTCGGCATGCCGCGTTCGATGTACGGACCCTTCCAGCCCTGCACGCCGGTTGGGGCGGTTAGCAGCGCGCCGAGACCTTCTTCGCTCGAGGGGAACCGGCCACAGTCGATCTCGAACGCCTTCAACGCCGTCTCGACCGTTGTGATGTCGCTCTTGGCAGCGGTTTCGCGGGCCTGCTGCGAACGGTTAGTGAACTTCGGCACTACCAGCGCGGCCAGCACGCCGAGAATGACGAGCACGAGCAGCAGTTCGATCAGCGTAAAAGCACTGTGTGCAGCACGACGGGTTCGGATGGATCGATTCATGTTTCGTCTCTCAGTTGTCAGTTAATCATGTCTTGCAGTGTAAAGATCGGTAGCAGCATGCTCACCACCACCGTGCCGATCAGCGCGGCCATCACCACCAGCAGCAATGGCTCGGCGACGGCGACAAGCACTTTCAGGTTGCGATCGAGGTCCGTTTCGTATGCCGTGGCCAGGCGCACAAGTTCCTTGTCGAGCCGGCCGGTTTCCTCAGCCACACTGATCATTTCAATCACACTGGCCGGGAAGAGTTGCTTGTTCGACGCCAGCGCCTTGCTCAGCGGCGTGCCACGCTGCACCTGCTCGATCGCACCGGCCACCGCATCCGACAGCAACTGATTGCCGATCGCTTCCTTCGCGGTACGGAGCGATGCCACCAGCGGCACGCCTGCACCGACGAGCGTGCCGAGCATGCGGGCGAACCGAACCAGCGCGAAGCGTGCGATGACGGTGCCGAGCGCGGGCGTCCGAAGCGCCATGCCTTCCATCGTGCGCTGGCCCGCCGGGGTTTCGGTCCACTTGCGCAGCGCGTAGCCGCCGATCGCCAAGCCCACCGCGATGAACGGCCCGTACTTCAACAACCACGTGCTAATGAGCACGACGATCTGCGTCAGGTAAGGCAGCTTCGAGCCGAACTGCGCGAAGATGGTGCTGAATTTCGGGATGAAGAACGTGAGCAGGAAGATGAGCACGCCCGTCGCCACGACCGCGAGTGCAATCGGGTAAATCATGGCCGTCTTCACCTTGCTCTTGAGTTCGGCCTCACGCTGGCGGAAGTCGGCGATTTGCTGCAAGACGACGGGCAGGAAGCCGCCCTGCTCGCCCGCGCGGACCATCGCGACGTAAACACCGGTGAACGTGCGCGGGAACTTCGCCAGCGAGTCGGCCAGCGCCTCGCCGCCGACGACGTCGTCGTGGATGCGGGTCCACGTGCCGCGTGCGACGGGATTCGATGCTTCACGTTTCAGCAGTGCAAGGGCTCGCGACAATGAAAGACCGGCCGCGAGAAGGTTCGAGAGCTCGCGCGTGAAGTCTTCCAACGCGCGGGCCGGCACGCGGCGGGTTTCGAGTTTGTCGACATGGCCCGCGTGGGCCGGTGCATGCTCGGCCGCCGCCGAGGCGACTTCACTGAACGACAGCGGCGACAGGCCCTGGCCCATGACCGCTTCCATCGCGGCCGCGCGCGTTTCGGCCGGAACCGTCCCGCTGATGCGGCGGCCTTGGCGATCGATGGCGGTGTATGTAAACGCGGGCATGGGTTACCAACGTCCTAATGCCCAAATCCCAGTGTCCAATGAAGTGATTCGCCTTGATTGGTCATTGGGACCTGGTCATCGGACATCCTCGGCTTTGCCGAACTCAAACGTACTCGTTTCGTCCTTCGTGTTCTGCATCACTTCGTCGATCGTTGTCTTGCCTTCTCGGATGAGCCGCCAGCCGTCCTCGCGCAGGCTCTTCATCCCGTGCGCCACCGCGACCTTGCGGATCTCGTGCGCGGGGGCACGCTGCAAGATGAGCGAGCGAACATCGTCCGTCACCGCCATCAGTTCAAACACGCCTTGCCGGCCTTTGTAGCCGGTGCCGGTGCAATTGCGACAGCCGGTCCCGTAGTACAACTTCTCGGGCACTTCGTCGCCGAACTGCTCGCGCAACCGCTTGTATTGGTCGGCGGGCATCTCATGCTTGCAGTTCGGACAGATCAGACGCACAAGACGCTGCGCGACAATGACTTCGACCGACGAACTGACCAGATACGGCTCGACGCCCATGTCGATCAGACGCGTGGCGGCGCCGGGCGCGTCGTTCGTGTGCAGCGTGCTGAAGACCAGGTGGCCCGTGAGTGACGCCTGCACGGCGATCTCGGCGGTTTCGCGGTCGCGGATTTCGCCGACCAGCACCACGTCCGGGTCATGACGCAGGATCGCGCGAAGCCCGGCCGCGAACGTCAGGCCGCTCTTAGTGTTGACCTGAATCTGGTTGACGCCGCGCAGCTGGTATTCGACCGGGTCTTCGATGGTGACGATCTTGCGCTGGATGTCGTTGATCTTCGTGAGGGCCGCGTACAGCGTGGTCGTCTTGCCCGAGCCGGTCGGGCCGGTCACGAGCACGATGCCGTGGGGCATCTCCAGCACCTGGTCGAACACGCTGCGATCGCGCGCCGCCATGCCAATGTGCTCAGTGCCGAGCAGCGCCGTGCTGCGGTGCAGGATACGAAGCACGACGGCTTCGCCGTGGATCATCGGGATGATCGACACGCGGACGTCGATCTCCTTGCCACCCAGCTTCAGCTTGATGCGGCCGTCCTGCGGCAGACGCTTCTCGGCGATGTCGAGATGCGAAAGAATCTTCAAGCGCGACACGATGGCCGCGTGAAAGCGCCGCACGCTGGGCGGCACGTTCGCTTCGACCAGCACGCCGTCGATGCGGTAGCGCAGACGAAGCTGATCCTCAAACGGTTCGATGTGCACGTCGGTCGCGCGAGCCTCGATCGCTTCGGACAGGATTTGGTTGACGAAGCGGATGATCGACGCGTCCTGGGCAGCGTCGGACGTGTCGAGGTCGTTATCTTCCTCGTCGAGCACCTGAATGCCGGCCGACGCGGCGTCGAGCGTTTGCAGCGTGTCAGCGCCAACGCCGAGCAGACGCTTGATCGCCCGATCGATCTCGCTCGCCGGCGCGAGGCCGACGTGGCAGTCGCGGCCGGTTGCGATGCGGAGTGCATCCACGCCCGCCGAGTCGGTCACGCGCGAGGTGGCGACGAGCGTGACGCCATCGACGTCTTCGATCGGCAACACATTATGGCGGACGAGCAAGCGGACCGGGAACTTCGCGAGGTATTCCTTCGTCGGTGCCTGCTTCTCCACGTCGACGAACGGCACGTCGAGCAGGCCGGCCAGACAGCGGAGCAGCGCCTCTTCACTGACACCATCGGCGGCGAGCACCGCGTCTTCCAGCGACTTGCCCTGGCTGAGAAACGCCTGCGCCCGCTGCGATGCGGCATCGTCCAGCAGGCCCTGCGTACGAATCTGTTCGATGAGTTTCTGCAACGGTCTTCGTGTGTGACGTTGACGATCAATCGGCTTAGCGCTGCGTCATCATGGCAAGCGGAGGGGCGGACGCCAGTCGCGTCCGTCCCTCCGCGTTGCTTACGATCCCACAGACAATCGGACGGAAGTATCCGACTCCGTGAGTCATCGACGGATGACGGTTACTCGAGCATGCCCCACATGACGAGCACGGCTTCCTGACGGGCGTCGATCACTTCCTGAACTTCTTTGCGGGCCGCGGCGACGGCTTCTTCGGCAGTCTTGCGGGCGTCGCGGTAGGCCTTCAGCTTGTTGGCGACCTCGTCCGAGGTCGCGTTATCGTTGGTGAGGACGGTACGGAGTTCGCGCGACGCGACCTGTAGCGGCGTCTCGGGCTGGTTGGCGTCGCCACCGTTGCCGCCGCGGTTACCACGGCCGCCACCCTGTCCGCCCGGACCGCCGGGGCCACCGAAACCGCCTCGGCCGCCAAAGCCACCGCCGAACATGCCGCCGGCGCGGGCGTCCTGCTGGGCCTGCATCAGCTTCTCGACCTTGGGCTTGAGGACGTTCCACTCGTCATCCGGGGACTTGAGATTCTCTTTGAGACGATCGAGCATGCGCTGACGCATCTCGGCAGGGTCGAAGTTGCCGCGCTGACCGCGCTGGCCACCCTGACCGCCGGGGCCACCCTGACCGGGCTGGCCGCCTTGCGGCGGAGCGCCGTTAGGATCGTTTTGAGCCGAGGCGAGGCTGGAAAACGCGCACAGTCCGATACAAGCGATAGCAAGCAAGCGTCGAGACATGATCAGTTGCTCCTCTGCAAGGGGTACGGTTTGAAACCTTCTAACCGTACAACGCCTGATGGGTTTCCTTATTCCATGGGAATTCAGCGTGCCGGCACCGTTAGCACAACCGGTCGTGGCTGCGTCGTTACCGCTCCATGAGGTCACCTACGGCATTATTCCCCTTCCCGTGGCCGTATGAAACGGGCGGCAAAGTTGAGCGGCCCGCCCGTGCGTGAGATACTTCAGTCGCACTTCTTGCCCGGTCACGGGCCAACCACCACACGGGAGGATCGATGGACCTGATGCCAGTCCTACAGTTCGCGGTTCAGAAAGATGCGTCCGACGTCCACTTGCAGGCGGGTTTGCCGCCTAACGTGCGTATTGGCGGCATCCTGCACGCGACCACGCTTCCGCCGCTGACCGAGGAGCAACTCCTCAACTTCATCATCGCGATCAGCCCGGAGCGCTTTCACGACAACATCGCCGACCGAATGGCGGCGGGTCTGGACTTCTCCTACGCAGCACCCAACCTCGCCCGCTTCCGCTGCAGCGCGTACCGACAACTCGGCCAGTCGGGCATCTCGATGCGCATCATCAAGGCGAAGATCCTCTCCATCGCCGAGTTGAACCTGCCGCCCGTCATCAACGAAATCTCGCTCTCCGGGCGCGGCCTCACCCTCGTCACGGGCACCACCGGCTCGGGCAAGAGCACCACGCTGGCGTCGATGATCGACCTCATCAACCAGACGCGCCCCGAGAAAATCATCACCATCGAAGACCCGGTCGAATACCTTCACACCGCCAAGAAGTGCCTGATCGCGCAGATGGAAGTCGGCACCGACACCGTCAGCTTCGAGCAGGCGCTGCGGCAAAGCCTCCGCCAAGATCCCGACGTGGTGCTGGTGGGCGAACTGCGCGACATGGAGACGCTGCGCATAGCGCTGCGCGCCGCGGACACGGGCCACCAGGTGTTCAGCACCGTTCACTCGGCCAGCGCCGCAGACGATTGAACGCATCATCGCCATGTTCCCGCCCAGCGAACACAAGCTGCTGCTGACGCAACTGGCCGGCAATCTGGAGGCGATCATCAGCCAGCGGTTGGTGATCTGTCACGACGGTTCACGCCGACCCGCGGCCGAGATTCTGCGCGGCGGGCCGATCACGACGAAGTACATCCTCGAAGGTCGAGCCTTGGAGCTCGGCGACTTCATCAAGACCGCCGGCAACGGGCAGCAGACGTTCGACATGGACTTGGCGCGGCTGCACCACGACGGATTCATCACCGTGCCCGAGGCGCTGCGCAACGCGACCAACCCCGAGCAACTGTCGATGCAGCTCCGCGGCATCAACTCGAACCAGGCGGCGCATCAGGCAGCGCAGCGCGTGCAGGGTGGCGCACCAAAGCCTGCCCCGACGCCGCCGAAGTGAGTGAGATACATCACCCCGGTGTCGCGCGCTTCACGAGATCATTCGTGAGTCCCGCCGCACGTCCCGTCATGCTAAACGAAGTGAAGCATCTGGCGCCAATCGACAGTCGCGCGACTTCGATCGGCGCCAGACCCCTCGCTGCGCTCAGGGTGACGGATCCTCCGACGAACGCGTCAGAGGCAACGAGCATCGCCTCCCACCAACGCAACCGGGCAGCGCCGGTCGAAGAGACCGCGCTGCCCGGTTGGTTTGGTTCGGCTGAGGACGTCGCTCAGGCGTTCGCGACGTCGACGAAGCTCGCCACCGAGGCGAGGTCTTTCGCGTACTGGCTGGTGGCCGGGATGGTGGCCTTGGCGCCGACGACGAAGGTGGGCTGGATTTTGTTCGGGTGCTTGGTCCAGATCCGGCCGCCGCGACGCTTGGGCTTGTCTTCGAAGTTCGACGTGCGGGCTTCGACCGGCTTGCTGACGGCCTTGTCCTTCATGAACAGGCGTTCGAGCGTGCGGTAGGCGTCGAGGTTGGTGACGGCCTTCTTGATGGTCACAACGAACTTGCCCCCGGCCTTGGCGGCGAAAGCGGGCTTGTCGGTCTTCTTGGCGGCGGTCTTGGTGGTCTTGGCCATTGCTGAATCCTGTAACCTGCGAACGTCCTTGCGCGGACTCTTTTCGATCAATCGAGCCAAATACTGTAACGAAGCGGCATGCGGTTCGCAATAGACGCGACGCACCGGTCCCACCCTTCCCCCATTTCGCGGCTTAGCGCGGCGAAGATTCGTCCGGCATCGGCAGACCCCGAATAACCCGCATGCTTCGCCCGATCGACCGCGCCGTCAGACTGACGATCAAAGCAGACAAGAAAGCTAGAACGATACTGAGGAAGATGTGGTCGAACCGCCCCTCCGCTACTGAAAAGATGATTCCCACCATTGAGAAGAGAAGTGCGATCACGAAGCACGGGAGCAGAATAGATGCGAGCGCGAGCAGACCGGCGTGAATAGCGATCGAACCGGTCGAGTATACCTGACGTATCTGAGGCGTTTGATACTGCAAACTCACGACGGCGGGCTTAAATGATGAGTCCTTGTCCACCCTCACCCCTCCCGCTGAGCACCACGCAGATCGGCGATCCCATTTCCGACGAGGCGATAGCCGCCATACACAAACAGCCAACCAATCAGGAGAAGGTAGACCATCACAAACAGCCAGATGAACTCTGACGCGATGATCACTCGGCATAAACCTATCAAAGCGAGAAACAGAAGCATCGCCCCGAATCCGAGCATGCTCGCGCCGACAACCAGCCAAAAGAGATGCGACGAGACGCTTCGACGAGACAGCGACCGATCGGCAGTTGCACTTCGGTAATTCAAAACCGGCGAAGCTTGCCCGATCGATTCCGACTTCAACGTCTCACCCCTCCGCCGGCTCAATCACGGCAGACATCGACCCCTGGCATTTGTCGATGCGCGGGTCGGCCCCGTAGGCGAGAATCAGGTCCCGCTTTAGCTCGGCCAGTTCCTTGTGCGTCGTGTAGACGATCGCTCGGCCGGTGCTGTCGACGGCTTGGGCCAGTTGCATGCCTCGTTCGGCCGGGTGGCCGCAGGTGGCGCGGAGCATCTCGATCACGTAATCATACGTGTGGTCGTCGTCGTTCAGCAGCACGACGTTCCACGACTGCAACGGCTGACGCTTCGGCTTCTTGGCCGGCTTGGCGCGCGGCTTCGGGGCAGCGCTCGGCGCGCCGCCGTCGCCCGCAGAAGAGGATTCGGAGTTCTCAGCCATTGAATCCCACTAGCAAAGCGACGGCACCGCGCCCCGTCAAGCGGAATCCGCCCGATGAACGAGCGAACTTGGCGCAAATCGGCTCGACGCGTTCCAGAAGTTCCGATCGCTGCGCCTGACGCATGGCCCCTGCGTGTCTTGCAACCGGATCGACGCACCTCGACACTGCCCCACCCCGCATGACGACGTCGACGCAGACCTCGCCGCCGATCACCTTCCGCGACCTCGCGGCGGTGTGCTGGGGCTGCGCGATGGCACTGGTCGTCGTCGGCTACAACTTCGGCGCGGGCAACCACCAGGTCTACCTCCTTCCCGGCGTCCGCGCTCTGCACCCGGAACTCCTGAAAAACGACTGGTTCACCACCGGCACGCTGCAATACCACTTCGTGTTCAGTTGGATCACTTCCGTCCTGATGAGGCTGAACGTACTCGAGGCAGGCTTCCTGATCGGACACGTGCTCTGCGTGATCGGGATGAACCTGGCATGGTGGGGCATCGTGCGACGGCTCGGCGCGGGCGTGGCGACGTACGTGCTCTCGGTGGTTTTCTTCTACTTGTCAGCCGCAGGCTTGGGGCCGGGCGTTTACAGCTTCCTACAGGACGGCGAATTCCTGCCGAGCAACATCGCGGCCGTGCTGGCGTTGGCGTGCATTTACTTCTGGATGGCACGGCGGCCAATTGTCGCCGGCTTGTGCCTAGGTCTCGCCGGCTTGGCGCATGTGAACTACGCGGCAATGGGAATCGTCGCGTGGTTCGCGGTGGGCATCTTCCACGTCTGGCGCGAGAACGGCAGCCAGTTGATGGCGATTGATCGACGAACACTTGCTCACTGGGCGATCGCCACAACACTGGTCGTCGTACCAAGCGTGGCGAACATCGCCAACGCGCTGGTGCAGGAAGCAAAACAAAACGAATCGGCGTCACTGACACTCGATCAGTTCGTCAAGATCTACGTCTATCTGCGTCACGCCCATCATCACGCCCCGCTCACCTGGCCGATCGCACTCTGGCTGACGTTCCTGTGGGCGGTTCCGATTGCCATCGTCGCTCTGCGTAAGCGTGACGCCCAGCGTTTGCCCTTCCGCCAGCTCGGCCGGGTCTTTGCGCTCGGGCTGGCAATGATGGCGTTCGCGTTCGTCTTCGCCGGCATGATCTATGTCAGCCCGACGCTGGTTTCTCTCAGTTTCTGGCGTTTCGACATCTTTCCGAAACTGATCGCCTGCGTGTTGACGGCCTGGATGATCGTGGAACAAGTCCGCATGTCGGTCCGGCGGATGCAGGTCGCGCTGGTGGCGATCGCGATCGTCTGTGGAGCGGTCGGCGTCGTCTCATTCGCATCGAGCGACTCCGTCGCGCTTCGATTCGTTCACGATCAGATCGGGCTGGTGCTTGGCTTGTCGGCACTACTCGCGATTGGCGCGCTGATGCTGACGCATCGCGTTGCCTCGCTTGTTGCAGCGCTTGCCGCGATTTCACTACCCGTTTCGATCGTGCTCGCGAGTCGCGGCGTCGTCGGCATTCACGAACTGCTCGAAGCCGACGCCGAGATGGACGCCATTGCGGATGTCGCGCGGACGCAGACACCGGTCGATGCCGTCTTCCTGTTGCCGCCGCAGGACGCGGGCTTCCGCATGCGGGCGTTGCGGGCCGGCGTGGTGAGTTTCAAGCACGTACCGCAGTTGCAGGCCGAGCTGCTGGAGTGGAAGCGCCGGCTCGATCGCGTGCTGGACATGGACACGCTCGCGCTGCCCCGGCCGATGTACGCGACGTTCCAGGCGATTGCCGACCGCTACGAGTCGTTGCCGGCCGAGCACCTATTCGCCGTCGCGCGCGAATTCCACGCCGACTATGTCATCGCGATGCGGGACCTTGGACCGATATACGAGGCCGACCGCGTCGCGCGCAGTCCGCACGGGCGGTATGTTCTGTACCGCGTGCCCGCCCCGGCGACACGTCCGACAATCACGCCGTAGACGTTGACTTGTCCCCTGACAGCGTTCACCTTCGGAACATCTATGACCATCACGTCGCATGCCCATGCCCGAGCGGGCCTCGTCGGCAACCCGTCCGACGGCTACTTCGGCAAGACGATCAGCTTCATCATCCGCAACTTCCGCGCGACCGTGGTGCTGGAGCCGTCGAAGCATTTCGAAATCAAGCTGGGCGAGTCCGACTACGCGAAGTACGACACCGTCGAGCAGTACCTGCGCGACCAAAAGCTCTTCGGCTACTACGGCGGCGTGCGATTGCTCAAGGCTTCCATCAAAAAGTTCCACGCGTACTGCGCCGCACAGAAAATCGCCGTCGACACCAAGCGCGGCTACACCCTAAGTTACTCCAGCGACATCCCGCGTCTGGTGGGGCTGAGCGGATCGAGCGCGATCGTCACCGCGACGATGCGTGCCCTGCTGCAATTCCACAACGTGACAGTGCCGAAGCCGTATCTGCCGACGCTCGTACGATCGGCTGAGCAGGATGAGTTAGGCATCACCTGCGGCTTGCAGGACCGCGTGATTCAGACTTACGAAGGCATGGTCTACATGGATTTCGACCGGGAGATGGTCGAGAACGTGGGCTACGGCAAGTACGAAGAGTTCCACCCCGACCACATGCCACCTCTTTACGTGGCGTACGACCCGGACCGCGCCGAGATCAGCGACGTGACGCATCGCAACCTGCGCAAGCTCTGGAACGAAGGCGACCCGACCGTGCACACCGCGATGAAGGAACTGGCCGACAACACGGATCGCGCGAAGGCCGCCCTGCTGCGTGCCGACTGGAAGGAACTCGGCCAGTGCATCGACGCCAACTATGGCGTTCGCCAGAAGATCATGGCCATCGCGCCGGAGAACCACCGCATGGTGGAAGCCGCCCGAAGCGTCGGCTGTAGCAGCCACTTCTGCGGCAGCGGCGGCGCGGTGTGCGGCGTGTACACGGACGAAGCGCAGTACGCCAAGCTTGTCACGGCGATGAAGGGCATCCACTGCACGGTCGTGAAACCGATCGTCTTTCCGTGACTTGAACGATGAAGCGCATCGTCATCATCGGCTGCTGCGGCGCCGGCAAGTCAACGCTGGCGAGCCGGCTCGGCGAGCGGCTTGGCCTGCCGGTGGTCCACCTCGATCGGCTCTTTTGGAAGCCGGGTTGGGTCGAAGCGTCGCGTGAAGAGTTCGACGCGAAGCTTGCGACAGAACTGGAACAGGACGCGTGGATCATCGACGGCAACTACGGTCGAACGATCGCGAGGCGCTTGGCCGCCGCCGACACGGCGATCCTGCTGCGGTTCCCGACCATCACCTGTCTTCGCGGCATCATCAGCCGGCGCCTGAAGCACGGCCGCACCGTTCGAGCCGACATGGCCGACGGCTGCCCGGAGCGGTTCAACTGGGAGTTCTTCCGGTTTGTGATGCGCTTCAACCGCGATAGTCTGCCCGGCGTGCTTCGCGCACTCGACGAACATCGCGCAGGTCGAACCGTCATTGAACTTCACTCGCATCGCGAGGTCGACGCGTGGCTCGCCACCGTCGCGCCCAAGCAGGTACACCCATGAGCACACCGCAGCGCATCACCAAGGCGATCATTCCCGCGGCCGGCTTCGGCACGCGAATGCTCCCGGCCGCCAAGGCCGTTCCAAAGGAACTGCTGCCCGTTCTCGATCGGCCCACGATTCAGTACGTCGTCGAAGAAGCCGCCGACGCCGGGCTGGACGATGTCCTGCTCATCACCTCGCGCGACAAGCGGGCGATCGAGGATCACTTCGATCGCGCCTTCGAGCTCGAAATGCGGCTCGCGGCCGGAAAGAAAGATGCCTTGCTGGCCTCCGTCACTAAGCTCGCGTCACGCATTCAAGTCCACGCGGTGCGTCAAGCCGAACAGCTCGGCCTCGGCCACGCGGTGTTGCAGGCAGAGCATCACGTCGGCGACTCCCCCTGCCTGTGTTTGCTCGGCGACACGATCTTCTCCGGCTCGCCCGCGCCCGCGACGCAACTTGTCGAAGCACACGCGAAGCTGGGCGGCACGATCATCGCCCTTGAAGAAGTGCCGGCCGAGAAAGTAGACCGCTACGGCATTGCGGGCGGCATGATGATCGAGCCGGGCGTGATGAAGATCACCGATCTGATCGAGAAGCCATGCGTCGACCTTGCGCCGTCGCGTTTCGCGATCTGTGCGCGATACGTCCTCGCGCCGCAGGTGTTCGACTTTTTGAAGCGCACGCCGCGTGGAAAAGGAAACGAGATTCAACTCACCGACGCACTCAAGCTGATGCTTCAGGCTGGCGAGCCGATGCATGGCGTGGTGCTCAAGGCGCGGCGTCACGACATCGGCAACCCAGTCGATTGGCTCGCGACGAACGTGCTCTTCGCGTCTCGCGATGGAGCAATGTGGTCGAAGCTCGCGCCGCTCATCAAGTCGCTCGTGAGTTGATCGCGCGCGATGAACTCACGCTCGTGCTCGGGCGAGAAGTGCTGTCGTCGGCGCGCGATTTACGTTGACGAGTCATCGACTCACGCTATTCTGTTCAACATCAAACAAGCGACGGGTCGCAAGCGGTGGCTCCCTTGCGGCCCGTTTGCTTTTAGTCGCTCGTTGAAACAGAACGCCCGCGGCAATGCCGCGGGCGTTCTGTTTCAACGTTTCAACTCGCGCTCATGGTGAACCGAGTGTGCCATCTTCCTTCGCAACGCCGACGCCCTGACCGACTGTCAGCGGACCGCAACGCGCTGCGACGATCTCGATGATCGGCGCATCGACCGGGTCGGCGTACTCGACCGTGTACGTCCCGATCTTGTCGCCGGTCCCTTTCTCGGTGATGTCCCCCTCGGCGGTCTTTCGCTGCATCATTCGGCCGCGCGTGCCGACGACACGTGCAATCACCGTCCATCGGCCGTCGTCGTCGCTGTCGCCAAGGCCTCGGCCCATCTTCTTTTCGATTGCGCCAATCGCACTCTTCACGTCGCTCGTGTACTTGCCCGCGATCGGAACGCCATCGATCGTGCTGGCGAACGGGAAATCGCCCGGCTTGAAGCGCCAGCCCATCAGGTTGTCGGTCTCGAACTTGATCAGCTTGTCCTTGAAGGCGGCCGGGTTGTTCGGGTCGAAGCCGCTCTCCGGGCTGAAGTTCTTGGCGACCTCGTCCCAGTTCTTCGTCGCCGACGCCTTCATCTTGCCGTACCACTCCGCTCGCGCCTTTTCCGCGCCGGCGGTGGCGTCCTCGAATGCCTTGATCTTCTTCACCATCCGCGCGTGCAGCGCAGCAGCACCGGCGTCCTGGCCGCCTGAATTGTTCGTGAAGAGCACGCGGAGGGCATCTTCCAATCGATCAAAGTTGTCACGATTGCTTTCCGTGATCGTGTCTTTCTCGGCAGCATCGACGACCGCCGTCGCGTGCTTCACGACGCGTGCCCGGCACTCCTCCGCCGTCTTCGCGAGATCATCGGTGAACGCCTTCATCACCGGCGCATCCTTCAGCGACTGATAGGCCTCGTCATCGTCACGGTTCCCCATGAAATAGGTGTAGCGCTCAACGAATCCCTTGCTCTTGGGAGCGCCCCAGCTGTCGATCTTCGGATCGCCCACATGACTGCGGTACGTGGCCCAGTCGACGCCTTCAGTTTCGTTCGCGTAGCCGTCCCATTCGTCTTTGTAGCTTTCCCAGCTGTCCTTGAGCGTCGCCAGCTTTTCCTTGATCTTGTCGGCCAGTGCGACTTCGCTGAACTTCGCCTTCATCGCCTCGATCTGCTTTTTCATCTCGACGACGCGCGGGTCGGAGGCCGGCACGATCGGGAACCAGTTGGTCCATTCATCGAACTTCCGTTGAAGTTCGTCGATGGCCGACTCTTTTGAGTTCGGGCTGGTGTCGGGGTTCTGAATCTCCTTCATCTTCTCGTCGAAGAGCGCCTTCGTCGCGACAAGGTCGTCCTGACCAAGCTTGATCTGTTCCTCGGCGAACTTCTTCGCGTGCAGCTTCTTCATCGTCGCCAGCTGCTTGGCCCACTTGTCCGCATCATCGCCCAGCGCGGTCTTCGCGCCGTCGGCTTTGAGCAGGTCATCGATCTGCTGCGCGATCGGCGGGAACATCGCGTTGCCGATCTGTGCCTTGGCGTCGTCCAGCAGGTTCGGAATTTCGCGCGAGAGCTTGGCTTTCAGCACCGCACCCTGCTTCTCCGCGACCTCTTTCCGAACCGCCGCGATCTGATCGAGCAACGGCTTCTTCTGGGCGTCGGCCACGCCATCGAGTTCGGTCTCGGCGAGTTCCAGGTTCGTCTTCACGTCGTCGAAGCTACCGAGTTCGACGGCATGTTTCGCGTCGTCGATGTACTTCTTCGCTTCATCCACGCCGGCCCGCACGACCGAAGTCGCCAGCGCTGCGCACATAACCACCCAACGCGCAACCATCTTCCGAGACATGTTCTGTCCTCCAACAATTTGAGACATGCAACCCTTGCCGCAAGGAGCGGATCGTGCCCGGCCGAGTCGAGCGCGTCAATCGAATTCATGCTGCACGTGCATCAATCCGGCTGAATCGGCATACTCGATCGCATGCCTGGATCGATTGAAACGGTGCAATCGCTCGACGACCCGCGCCTGCGCCACTACCGCAACCTGAAAGACCGCGACCTCGCCCGCTCCGAGGGCCGATTCATTGCCGAGGGAAAGTATCTGGTCCGTCGGCTGCTGGAGAGCCGCTTCGCTCCGCTGACGGAATCGATCCTGCTGTCGGACAAGATGCTTGAGTTGGTCGACCTCGCGCCGGACGGCACAACCGGCTTTGTTGCGCCCGAATCCGTGATGACCGAAATCGTCGGCTTCAAGTTCCACACTGGCGCGATCGCCGTCGCCCGGCGCGGGCCATCGCCGACGATTCAGTCGCTGGGCATCGGCGAGCGGTTCTTCGCCGTCGTCTGCCCGGACCTGAACAACGGCGCCAACCTCGGCGGCCTGATCCGAACGGCGGCGGGACTGGGGGCGAACGCGTTCATCGTCGGCGAGCGCTCCGTCGATCCGTTCTGCCGGTATAGCGTCCGCGTCTCGATGGGCGCGGTGTTCCATTTGCCGCTAATCTGGAGTTCGGACCTTCACCGCGATCTGACGATCCTGCGAGACCAGTTCGACACGACGCTCGTCGCCAGCGTCGTCCGTGACCCGACCGCGCTGAACCTGCGCGAGTTCCCGACACCCGCTCGTTCCGCACTACTCCTCGGCGGCGAAGCTCAAGGACTCGACGCCGAAACGATCGCACTCTGCCAGCAACGCGTCTCGCTCCCGATGGCGCACGAGACGGACTCGCTCAACGTGACGGTATTCGGCGCGATCGCAATGTGGGAGATGATGAGGAGAGCGGAGAGTTGATAGTCGAGAGTGGAGAGTTGCAGACCCATTTCGCCTGCATCGCAACTCTCGGCTCTTCACTTCATTTCTCTCCACTTCCCCGCAGCAGCCGCAGCGCGTTGCAGACGACGACGATCGTCGAGCCTTCGTGCAGGATCACCGCAGGCCCGAGGTTAACGAAGCCGATGGCCGCCAGCGGGCCGACGATGCAGATGACGCCCAGCGCCAGCAGCAGGTTCTGGCGGATGATGCCGCGCGACCGCTGCCCCAGCCGGATGGCGTCGGGCAGGCGGCGCAGGTCGTGGCCCATCAGGACGACGTCGGCGGTTTCGATGGCCACGTCGGTGCCGGCCGCCCCCATCGCGATGCCCAGATCCGCCTGTGCCAGCGCCGGCGCATCATTCACGCCGTCACCCGTCATGGCGATCGGGCCGTACTTGCTGCGGAGTTCGTTGATCAGTTCCAGTTTCCGCTCGGGCGTGAGCTGCGCGTAGACGGCGTCGAGCTTCGTCGCGTCGGCCACCGCCTTGGCGGCCTGTTCGTGGTCGCCGGTCAGCATCGCCACATGCCGCACGCCGGCGAAGCGAAGTTGCTCGACCGCTTCGCGCGCCTCGGGCCGCGGCGCGTCGAGGATGCCGAACAGCGCGGCCGGCGCGTCGTCGATCGCCATCGCCACCAGCGTGAAACCTTCGCCGCGCAGGCGCTCGGTCTTCTGCGTCCAGTCGGCGTGCGCCGTGCCGAATACAGGCTCGGGCGCGCCGAGCGTGATCGACTTGCCGTCGACCGTCGCGGAAATCCCGACGCCGGAAATCTGCCGGACTTCGGACGTGTCGACAAGTGCAATCGACCGCGCCTTCGCAGCCGCCACGACTGCGTGGGCCAGGGGGTGGCTGCTGTGCGCCTCAATCGACGCGGCCAGTTTGAGAATCTCGACCTCACGCGCGTTCGACTGCAATTCGATTCGTTCGACGGTCGGCTTACCACGCGTGAGTGTGCCCGTCTTGTCGAGCGCGACGACGCGGACCTGTCCGATCGTGTCGAGGTAGGCGCCGCCCTTGAAGACGACGCCAATGCGGGCCGCCCGCGCGATGCCGCACAGCACGGCCGCGGGTGTGCCGATCGCCAGCGCGCACGGACTGGCCGCCGTGAGGAACGCCATCGCCTGGTAGAACCACCCGCCCCACAGGCTGGGGC
Source organism: Tepidisphaeraceae bacterium (assembly GCA_047600945.1). GTDB lineage: Bacteria > Planctomycetota > Phycisphaerae > Tepidisphaerales > Tepidisphaeraceae > JASGKC01. Next base: position 3,656,800 of record JASGKC010000001.1, read on the forward strand.
TCATCCGCGGCTTCAATCCAAGCAGCGGCGGCACGACGATCAGCACGATCGTCGCTACCAGCACCAACGGCACGTACCAGCTTTCGATCCGGTCGGTGAACTGCTGGACCTTCGACTTGTGCTGCTGGGCCGACTGAACCAGTTCGATGATCTTCGCCAGCGTGCTCTGACCGGCGGCTTTATCGATCCGCACGACGAGCCGGCCCTCGCCGTTGATCGTGCCGGCGAACACTTGGTCGCCGACGGTCTTCTCGACAGGAATGCTCTCGCCCGTGATGGCGGACTGGTCGAGGGCGGAATCGCCTTCGATGACCTGCCCGTCGGCCGGCACTTTGTCGAACGGGCGCAGCACGACGCGGTCGCCGATCGCGAGCGTTTCGATCTTGACGATTTCCTCACCAGTATCGGTCAGCCGTCGCGCCGTCTCCGGCGCCATCTTCGACAAGGCTTCGACGGACGCTTGCGCGGGCAAGCGCGAGTTCTTCGCCGACGTTGCCCAAGCCGAACAGGAACAGCAGTAGCGCGCCCTCGGCCGGGTGACCGATGAGGGCCGCGCCGATCGCGGCGGCGAACATCAGCACGTCGATGTCGAGCGCGAACTTGCGAAGCGCTTCGACCGCGCCGGGGAACGTCTTGGTGCTCGACAGGATGCCGCTCGCCAGCAGGATTGGCCAGGCGATCCAGTTCGGATGGACGAACGCTTCCAACAGCCAGCCGATCGCCAGCAGCAGGCCCGAGATCGCCATCCGGCGCAGGCCCGGCTCGTGCCAGACCCAATGTGCCCCGGCGGCCAGGACCGAACGCGGCTTCGACTCAGGCAGTTTCTCGGCCAGGGCCTGAAGCATCCGGCAAGACCGCGAATCGCGGGCGGCCTGCAAGATCGCGTCGATCGCCTTCGGCTCGTATTCCAGTTCCAGTGTCGATCCGGTCGCTTCGACGCGGGTCACACCGGGCATGCCGTCCAGCTTCTCGACCGCACAACGCTGGCATTCCGGATGATCGGCAGGGTCGTCACATTCGGGCGGAACAACGACGGAGAGGCGGGCCATGCTGCACATCATAGGATGACGCAGCGGAATGGGGCGAGGCAGAACCGACCGAAACCCGGCGACAAGCTGTCCAAAACTGCAAGTGAGAAGGTGTCTCAATCGCAGTTGCAACCGGGCGATGGCGCGCCTATGGTTACGCCGGTCAATCGGGCCGGTCTGGGGTCCGATGGATTTTCAGGAGATTATCCCAATGTCGATCACGCTTTCCGAGAACGCCGCCAAAGAGATCAAGAGCATCATCAAGGATCAGGATCTGCCTGAAGACAAGACGCGCCTGCGCGTCGGCGTCAAGGGTGGCGGCTGTTCGGGCTTCTCGTACGTTCTCGATCTCGTCGAGGAAGAGCCCGGCGAGGCCGACGAAATCGTCGAGTCGCAGGGCATCCAGAATCCTTTGCGACATGAAGTCGTTCCTTTACCTCCAGGGCGTCGAGATCGACCACAAGGACGACGGCATGATGCAGCGCGGCTTCGTGTTCAAGAACCCGAACGCCACCAGCAGCTGCGGCTGCGGCCACTCGTTCAGCGCCTGAGCGATCCGACCACCAACGAACGTTTGCGGTGATCCTTGGCTGCTCCGACATGACTCGTCGGCCGGCCAAGGATCATCTCGTTTGCGGTTTGCTCGGGTGAAGCGACGTCGAGTAAGTTGCCAGCCGTGTCGCGAGACGGGTTTCGGCCCGAGTCGATTCGCGACGGACTCTCCCTGAGGATCACGCGTTGGACATGGCCGCCGCTACTGCTTCGCCTGTGACGGCCGCGCGTTCCGACGTGCAGGCGGGGCTGGTGTCCATTGTCGTTCCGGCATTGAACGAAGCCGAGAACCTGCCACTGCTGGCCGAGCGGATCGACGCCGCAATGTCGGGAACGCCGTACGAACTCCTCATCGTCGACGACCAAAGCACGGACGACACAGCGGCCCTGTGCGGGAGGCTGGCCGAGCGGTTTCCGTTGCGGTTGATCGTCCGCGAGCATCGGCAGGCCGGGCTCAGCGGGGCCGTGCTGCACGGGTTCTCGCTGGCACGGGGCGATACGTTCCTGGTCATCGACGCCGATTTGCAGCATCCACCGGAGAAGATTCCCGAACTGCTTGCGGCCCTTCGCGGCGGCGCCGACTTCGCGCTCGGCTCGCGCTACGTGCCCGGCGGCGCGACGCGCGTCGAGTGGGGGTTCTTTCGTCGGCTGAACTCGCGCCTTGCGACGCTGATCGCCCAACCGTTCGCCCACGGCGTGCGCGATCCGATGAGCGGCTTCTTCGCCCTGCCGCGCGCGGTCTTCGATCGCTCCGAACGGCTTGCCCCGACCGGCTACAAGATCGCGCTTGAACTCATCTCGAAGTGTCACGTGACGAAGCTGGTCGAAGTGCCGATCGAGTTCGGACTACGTCAGCACGGACAGTCGAAGCTGACCTTTCGCGAGCAGCTGCGTTACCTGAACCACGCAAGCCGGCTGTACGACTTCCACTTTCCAAGGCTGTCACCGATCGCCAAATTCCTGATCGCGGTCGCGATGAGTTGGACGGTCGCGGGGATCGTGGCGTGGGTCCTCTTGAAGTCGGGGCAGGCAGTGCCGGCCGTGGCGGCCACGTCGTATCCGCTGGCGATTGGGACCACCGCCCTGTTGCACTACAGCTACATCCAACGCCAGCGCGAGCACATCATCCGGCCCAAGCCTTGGCGGGATTTCTGGCTGATCGCGCTCGGCGAATGGGCCACTTGCGCGGCAGCGTCGCTCTGGATCAGCCACTACGCCGGGCAGACGATGCACGTCGGCCAGCAACTGCTCTTCGCCTTCGGCTGCGCCACCGTGATGCGCTACATCCTCCGCAAGGAACTCCTGCAAGACATCCGCGGCCTGCGCCGCGACCTGCGGCATTGGGATCTTTCATGACCGCTCGTCACGGCTTCGCGTCGAGGTGCCCGGTTGGGTCGTAGGTGACGGAGTCGACCCAGACTGATCCCTCGAAGGCGCCGGCAGTCCCGTCCTTGGACGTCGTGAAGTAGATCGAGTCGAGCGTCGCGTTCCCGCCATCAATGACGCCGTTGCCGTTATTGAAGGCGGTCCACCGCCCGTCCTCGTCGACGTTCCATTGATAGAGGTGCCACTGACCGTCGGCGATGACCTCGCGGAGTTGACCGCGCTCGGTGCCGGCGTTGTCGGGGGCGATGTCGTCGATCAAGACGCTGACGAACAGGGTTCCCTTCGCCGGCGTCGCGCGGAGCCAGAAGCCGAGGTAGCCGTTGTTGCCGAGCGTTTTTCCGTCCACCAGGTTCTTCTCCGGCTTGCCTTCGCCGGAGAGAAGCCGCAACTGCATGCCCTGCTGCGCGTCGGCGTTCGCGAGGTCGAGCCGAAGCGATGCGTGGCCGTCGTGAGCTTGCGCGGTGTCGAGCGTCGCTTTCGACGCCTCGGAGAGATTCTTTGTCGTGCCCGATGCGGTCGGCGCGGAAGCAAAGTGCCCGACGCCAGACTCGAAGTCGTCGAGAACAGTGCGCGTGATAACGAGCGGCCGCAGGTTCTCCGGCTTGGGCCGCGCGACGGGCGGCAACGGTCTGTAATCCTTGTTCGGCTTCGCGAAGACCGCCAGGCTGTTCGCGACGACGCGTTCCTTGCCCGGCGCGCTGCTGGTCGATCCGTCGGACGGGCTGTTGATAACGTGTGCATTCGCGACGCCGTCGTCGGTGTCGTCCATCGCCATCGTGGTCGATCCGCCCCCGTCAAGATTGACGGCGTCCCATGCGCCGAGGCTCAGCAACACCTCCGCGAACTCGTTCGTGCGCATGCCCTCGGCGTAGCCCTTCTGTCGACCGTCCACCGTCGCGAGGAAAACGCGGCGATGGTCCTTGCTCACGCCGAGCGCCGTGTGCGGGTTCAGAGCCCTCGTGTAGTTGGCGTCGGGCGGCGCGGAGACCTTGCCGTCGGTCAGGATGCGCTGGTTCCCCCCGGCCGCGTTGTAGACCTTGTGGCCATTGGTCAGATCAACGCTGTCCTTCGCACCGGCCGTCGCGATCTCGGCGACGTTGTCCTTCGAGATGTTGAACACCGCTTCACCACCGTGCGCGGCCGAGTACACATTGCCCTCGCTGACGGCGAGGTGCATCAGGTCGGTGTCAAAGCCGCCGTACGGGGCTTTGGTGTCGTAGAAACCGACATTCACGCCCATCTGAGCTTTGACGCTGTCAAGGAAGGACGTCGTACGGATGCGCGTGATCTCGCCTGGCCGATCGCCGTTGCTCGGCTGCATCAGGAACCGAACGCCGTCGGCCTTCAGGTCGATCTCCAGCACATCGACTACGACCGGCCGCACGAACGCGCCGGTCGGAGCCTCGCCCGCCTTCTGCACGAACCGATGATGCGTCACGCCAACGAACGGCTGCGCGATGTCATGCGTAACCGCTTGAACGAGCGTCGGAAGCGCGATGGCGAGGGCGAAACAGGCACGACGAAGCATCCGAGTGTCCTTCCTTGAAAGCGTCGGATGAGTCTACCCAGCAAAGCGTGCCTCGACGACACCGGGGCCAGCCTGCCTGCGACTTGAACACAGGCGAAGAACGAACCCGCGCCACGCCTGAGTGATCCCTCGTCAGGCGAGCGCCCGTTTTCTCACCTTGCGGGTCCTCACGGGACCGCGTCCGAGAAGGGTTGTTCATCGCCGGGCGTGGCGGTCGCATCATCGTCCGCCGCGCAGCGTTGGCGGCGCGTCGAGTCGAAATTGTCATAACGCTGAGAATCTCCGGCCCTCGCGGAAATCTTCCGGCGGTCGCGGAGAACTTCCGCCCGCGCCGGAGAACTTCCGTACGCCGCGGAGAATTTCCGCAAGCCGCGGAGAATCTCCACGGACGCCGGAAGACTTCCCACCGCGCCGGAGAATCTCCGCAGACGGCGGAGAATCTCCCGAGGTCGCGGAAAACTTCCCGAGACGCCGGAGAACGTCCGCCCGCGCCGGAAATTCCACCGAAGTCGCGGAGGATCTCCCGAGACGACCAAAGCGCTTCGTAACCACGCGACGAAGTTCGCTCCACCGAGCAGACGCGGCAACGCTCCGACGACCTCAAGGCCCTCCACGCGGACCCGCAACCCTCTCGCATTCCGGAAGTTATGCGGCGGCCCGAGCCCGGTTTAGCACCGGACCGAAAAATCCTGTGCGAATCTCTGCTCGCAACGCGTCGCGCACCTTGTCGTTCGGCTAATTGAGACCTAGTATCAGGACCCTTTGTTGCCCCCAAGTAAGGGATTTTACGCATGCCCACCAGTGATGAAGAAATGAAGGTCCTCGCGGAACGCGAGTACAAATATGGGTTTACGTCGGACATCGAGGCCGACTCGCTGCCGCCTGGCCTGAACGAGGACACCGTCCGCTTCATCTCCGCCAAGAAGAACGAGCCGGAATGGCTCCTCGAATGGCGTCTGAAGGCGTTTCGGCACTGGCAGACGATGACCGAGCCTCATCACTGGGGCAAGCTCTACTACCCGCCGATCGACTACCAAGGCACCGTTTACTACTCGGCCCCCAAGGCCAAAAAGAAGTCGCTCGACGAAGTCGATCCGGAACTGCTCAAGATCTACGACAAGCTGGGCATCCCGCTCGACGAGCGCAAGGCGCTGCTCGGCGTTGAAGAGCAAGGCCACGCGCCGGTCGCGGTCGATGCGGTGTTCGACAGCGTCAGCGTCAAGACGACGTTCCAGGCCGAGCTGGCGAAGGTCGGCATCATCTTCTGCGGCTTCGGCGAAGCGGTTCAGAAGCACCCGGAACTGGTCAAGAAGTACCTCGGCAGCGTGGTGCCGTATTCCGACAATTACTACGCCACGCTCAACTCGGCCGTCTTCACCGACGGCAGCTTCTGCTACATCCCGCCGGGCGTGCGCTGCCCGATGGAGCTGTCCACCTACTTCCGCATCAACGCGAAGAACACCGGCCAGTTCGAGCGCACGCTGATCGTCGCCGAGAAGGGCGCGTACGTCAGCTACCTCGAAGGCTGCACCGCGCCGCAGCGCGACGAGAACCAGCTTCACGCGGCCGTCGTCGAACTGGTCGCGATGGAAGACGCCACCATCAAGTACAGCACCGTCCAGAACTGGTACCCCGGCGACAAAGACACCGGCAAGGGCGGCATCTACAACTTCGTCACCAAGCGTGGCAAGTGCGTCGGCAACAACTCCAAGATCACCTGGACGCAGGTCGAAACGGGCTCGTCCATCACGTGGAAGTACCCGAGCTGCATCCTTCAGGGCGACAACAGCGTGGGCGAGTTCTACAGCGTCGCGCTGACCAACGGGAAGCAGCAGGCCGACACCGGCACGAAGATGATCCACATCGGAAAGAACACCCGAAGCACGGTGGTGAGCAAGGGCATCAGCGCCGGCCGCGGCCAGAACACCTATCGCGGCCTGATCAAGATCATGAAGGGCGCGACCGGCAGCCGGAACTTCACGCAGTGCGACAGCATGCTGCTGGGCAATAACTGCGGCGCCCACACCGAGCCGTACATCGACGTGCGCAACACCAGCAGCAAGGTCGAACACGAAGCGAGCACGAGCAAGATCGGCGAAGACCAGTTGTTCTATCTCGCCAGTCGAGGCATCGCGCTGGAAGACGCCGTGAACATGATCGTCAACGGCTTCTGCAAGGAAGTCTTCCGCGAACTGCCGATGGAGTTCGCGGTGGAAGCGCAGAAGCTGCTGGCGGTGAGTCTGGAAGGAAGCGTAGGGTAGAGTTGAAGCAAGCGGAACTGAATCTGCCTTGTTTACCGGTTCTGCTGTGCATGGGTTTTTTCGCACTAGCACTAGGTAGCTTCGCTATGTTCCTGGTCACTTGCGCAACACTCGGCGGTAGCCAACGCAGAGTCGACGCGAGTGGCTACTACCTTGGTGAAAAGGGGCAATATCACAGGGTGACACCGAGTCAGTACGAACTGCACAGGCAGATAGAGTTTTGGACCCTTAGCGTCGGAATTCCCTCTGGCATTGTTGGGTTTGGTGGTTCCTTAGTTCTCGCAAAGGCGCTTGAAGAGCACGCGAAACGTAAACGAAGGACAAGCAAGCAAGCGTAGGGTGCGTGAAACGCACCTCTTGAAATCGGAAGGATCGGTGCGTTGCACGCACCCTACAGGAAACAAAATGTCTCTCCTCGAAATCAAAAACCTTTGTGCGAAGGTCGCCGGCGTCGGCGGGCGCGAGATCCTCAAGGGCGTCAACCTCACCATCAATGCCGGTGAAGTGCACGCCATCATGGGCAAGAACGGCGGCGGCAAGTCGACGCTCGCCCAGGTGCTCATGGGCAAGGAGACCTATGAAGTCACCGACGGCTCGATCTCATACCAGGGCAAGGACCTGCTCGAGATGGACACCGAAGAACGCGCCCGCGAGGGCTTGTTCCTGGCGTTCCAGTACCCGGTCGAAATCCCGGGCGTGAGCACGAGCTACTTCCTCCGGGCGGCTGTCAACGAAACCCGCAAGCATCGCGGCCTGCCCGAACTCGACGCGAAGGACTTCCTCAAGCTCGTCAAAGAGAAGCAGCAACTGCTGAAGATCGATTCGAGCTTCATGAACCGCGCCATCAACGAAGGCTTCTCCGGCGGCGAGAAGAAGCGCAACGAAGTCTTCCAGATGGCCGTGTGCGACCCGACGCTGTGCATCATGGACGAAACCGACAGCGGTCTGGACATTGATGCGCTGAAGGTCGTCGCCCAAGGCGCGAACACGCTCCGCCGGCCCGATCGCGGCATCCTGATGGTGACGCACTACCAGCGCCTGCTCGACTACATGAAGCCGAACTACGTGCACGTGATGATCGACGGCCGAATCGTCAAGACCGGCGGGCCCGAACTGGCTTTGGAACTCGAAAACCTCGGCTACGACCCGATCGAAAAGCAACTCGTTGGTGCGTGAGAGATGGCTGTAGACAAGACGCACATGGAAAAGGCGTTTCATCACGCGTCTCTTATCTGCGTTCATCCACTTCTCATCTGCGGCAATTCAGTATTCGAAGAGTGACCATGACCCAGACCGCCACCCCCCGCCGACCCGTGTACGCCCAGCTTCCCGCCGCCCCGGCGTGGGTGGAGGCGCTGCGCACGCAGGCCCAGCGCCGCTTCGACGACGTCGGCTATCCGACCTCGGAAAAGATCGAAGCCTGGCGCTTCACGAACCTTCGGCCCATCACCGAAACGCAGTGGAAACCCGCTCAGCCTGACGACGCCGGCGCCAAGCCGCTGTTCGAGAAGGCCCGCTTCGGCGCGGAGAAGGCCGTCGAGATCGTCCTCACCAACGGCCACTATTCGACCGCGCTGACCGACCTTGCGAACCTGCCGAAGGGCCTGGTCGTTCAGCCGCTCTCAGAAGCCGTCAAAGGCGAAGACGCCGAACTCGTCCGCCAATACCTCGGCACCCGCGCCAAGGTCGAGAAGAATCCCTTCGTCGCGCTGAACCAGGCCCATCTCAACGGCGGCGTGTTCATCCGCGTGAAAGCCGGCGCGGTGTTGGAGAAGCCGATCCACGTCGTCTGCGTCGCCACCACGCCCGATACGATCAGCCACCCGCGCATCCTCGTCATCATCGAAGATGCGGCCCAGGCGACCATCGTCCAGAGCTACGTCGGCGCGGAAGGCGCGAAGTACTTCACGAACGCTGTCGCTGAGGTCGTCGTCGGGATCGACGCGATTGTCGATCACTACAAGCTGAACCAGGAATCGCGCTCGGCATACCACCTGGCCGCACTGGAAACGATCATCGGCACGGCGAGTCAATTCATCGACCACAACGCCGTCATCGGCGGCAAGCTCAGCCGCACCGACATCGGCGTGAAGCTCAACGGCGAACGCAGCTACAGCGTCCTGAACGGCCTGGTGATGGTCAACGAAGACCAGCACGCCGACAACCACACGCTGCTGGAACACGCCTACCCGAACTGCCCGAGCTACGAGCTGTACAAGCACGTGCTGGACGACAAGGCTACGTGCGTGTTCAAGGGTCAGATCTTCGTGCATCAGATCGCGCAGAAGACCGACGCGAAACAGGCCAGCAAGACGCTGCTGCTGAGCGACGACGCCCAGATGAACAGCCAGCCCGCGCTGGAGATTTACGCCGACGATGTGAAATGCACGCACGGCAGCACGACCGGGCCGGTCGACGACGCGAGCATGTTCTACCTCGAAACACGCGGCCTCAGCCGCGAGCAGGCGAAGCAACTGCTGATCTACGCCTTCGCCGCCGACGTGACGCGCCGGATCAAGGTCGAGCCCGTCCGCGAACGCCTGGAACAATTCATGGCCGCCCAGCAAGGCCTGCCGACCGACTTCCGCATCCAGGATTTGGCCGGGCACGATGACGACGTGGTGTATTGATCACCACGGGAAGCCCGACGGCCTACTTGTAGGTGACGTCCCTGACGCGACGCCGAAAGTCCCCATCATAAATGTCTCGCCAATGGCCTGCATTGCGAGCGTTGAAGCGATCGCTGCAAGACCAAAAGCGATGACGAGCAGTCGCATCCGACGACGTCTTCGAATGATCAAATCCTCGGATGAGAACGCGGCGTGGGCTGCAAGTGCTCCAACCACTGGACCCGCGATGAAGACCCAACCGGGAAGTCGGTCAAGTTCCCACGCCGTGCGCATGATCTCGTAGCCAAGCGAGGTCCACGTCAACCCCATCTCAGCTTGAAACCGAGCCTGATACGTGACGAATGAGGCAAGATAACTCAGGTGCCAACTGAACGCTGTCCAGACGAGCAAAGTAAAGAGCGGCACCTGCGGCAAGGTTCGCTTTGGCTGAATCGCGTAATCGAGCTTGACCGGCTCACTTTCGATCGTGACCTCTTTCCTCCGCGATCACCTCATTCACCGCCACCACCGCCTCTGGCCGCTTGAGCAGCGTGAGGGTCTGCCCGCGCGTCAACATCTGAACGTCCTCGTACCGGCAGTCCTTCTCGTCGCCGGTGGGGTTGATCGGCTTGCGGTAGACCTCCAGCCGACGCTCCTTCACATTCACGATCCAATACTCCGGCACGTCGGCCTTGGCGTACTTGCGAAGCTTCATGCCGCTGTCGCGTTTGTAGGTCTTGTTCGACACTTCGACGATCAGGATCGGCGTCGGCAGTTCGTCGTCGGGCGTGCCGACCGGAACGTCGTACACGGTGAAATCCGGATCCGGCGCGTTGAATTCGTCCAGCCGATGCGTTCCCTGCACCACCAGCCAGTCCTTCTTCGGATCGTTGAAGAAGCGATTGAGGATGATGTTCATCAACGTGATGTGAACGCGGTGCGGGTTCCCCTGGGAATGCATCCAATACACCCTCCCGTTGAGCAGCTCCACTTTCTCCGTTCCGAAGACATTCGCCTCGGCCATGCGCATGTATTCATCGAAGGTGAAGCGCGTGCCCGGCTCGGTGGCGCGAACTTGTCGGCGTCGGGTCTTCAGCATCGCCCGGGAGTATATCGCTCCCCGCTTCTCGTGGCATCTTGATCTTCGTCGCCCTACCATTGCGCCGTGAGCGATTCCTCCGTCAGTTCCGATCGACTCGACGTCGCAAGGGTCCGCGCCCAGTTCCCGATCCTCGCCGACCCGGGCCTGGTGTATCTCGACAACGGCGCGACCACGCAGAAGCCGCAGGCGGTGGTCGATGCGCTCGACGACTACTACCGCCATCACAACGCGAACATCCATCGTGCCGTCCATCGGTTGAGCCAGGCGGCCACCGACCGCTTCGAATCGGCCCGCGTGAAGGTCGCCCGATTCATCAACGCGCCGTCGCCCGACGAAATCATCTTCACGCGCGGTACGACCGAAGGCATCAACCTTGTCGCGTCGTCATTCGGTCGTCTCGCGTTCGAGGCTACGGATGAAATCCTCATCTCGACGCTTGAACACCACAGCAACATCGTCCCGTGGCAGAACGTGGCCAAGGAGCGCGGGCTCACGCTCAAAGTCATTCCGATCGACGACCGCGGCGAGCTGCTCTACGACGCGATTCCCTCGCTGCTGTCGCCGCGCACCAAGCTGGTGTCTGTCACGCACACCAGCAACGCGCTGGGGACCGTGATCGACGTGAAGCGGATCATCGCCCTCGCGAAGAACGTCGGCGCCAAGGTGCTGGTGGACGGCGCCCAGTGGGTCGGCCACTGGCCCGTGGATGTGAAAGACATCGGCTGCGACTTCTACGTCTTCAGCGGGCACAAGCTGTTCGCCCCGACCGGCATCGGCGTGCTGTGGGGCCGGCGCGAACTGCTGGAAGCAATGCCGCCCTACCAAGGTGGCGGCGACATGATCCGTGAAGTGTCGTTCGCCAAGGGCACGACCTTCGCAGACCTGCCCAACAAATTCGAAGCGGGCACAGCCGACATCGCCGGGGCGATCGGACTCGGTGCAGCCGTCGATTGGCTGAACGGCATCGACCGCGCCGCCGCCGCTCAGCACGAACACGACCTGCTGACGTACGCGACTGAGAAGCTGTCGGCGGTTTCCGGCCTGCGCGTCATCGGCACTGCGCCGAACAAGGCGTCAATCGTCTCATTCGTGCTCGACGGCATCGACCACCACACGCTCGGCACGCTCCTCGACGTCGAGGGCGTCGCGGTCCGCACAGGACATCACTGCTGCATGCCGCTGATGGACCGGCTAGGTGTCGCGGGCACCGTTCGGGCGTCGTTCTCGCTCTACAACGCGCGCGAGGATGTGGATCGACTGGTCACTGCAGTGATGAAGGTTCAGGCGAGTTTGAAGCCTGCCGCTAAGCCGCAAACGACTTTGTCGGATGATGTGCAGTATGCGGCGGCAACCGCGCCGACGCCTGCCGACGCGGCGCAGACGCTGCTCGACGACTTCGGATTGTTCGAAGGCTGGGCCGAGAAGTACGCGTACCTGATCGAACTCGGCGAGAAGCTTCCGCGCCTGCCCGAGCGCGAAAAGAACGAAGCCACGCGCATTCACGGCTGTCAGGCAACAGTGCATCTGACCGCCCGTCGCAAGCCGGGCACGGCCGACGTGCTGGAGTTTGCCGCTGAAGCCAATGCCGACATCGTCCAGGGGCTGATCGCCATCGTGCAGATGCTCTTTTCCGGTCAGCAGGTCGATCGCATCCTCGCGTTCGATATCGAATATTTCTTCGGCCAACTGGGCCTTAGCAGCAACCTCGCCCTCACCCGCCGCAATGGTCTCCAGGCGATGGTTGCGCGGATTCGCCAACTCGCGAAGCTGATCTCGGAATCCAATGCGAAGGCAGGTGTGTCGTGAGTGAGCCGACAAAGCACATCGAACTGAACGTGATCAAGAACAACCCGTTCGATGCGAAGATTGAAGAACTGCGCCGCGCGATTCAATCAGGCGATGCGCCCAAACCGCACAACGCGTCGACGCTGATCGATCGCGCGCTGGAAGACGGCCTGAGTGAAGATCAGAAGATCGTGCGCGAGCGCGTCGTCCAGTCGCTCCAGACGGTGTACGACCCGGAATTGCCCGTCAACATCTATGACCTCGGCCTCATCTACACGATCGATGTCAGTCCCGAGTTCGACGTGCACGTAACGATGACGCTGACCGCGCCGGCATGCCCCGTCGCTGGCACGCTGCCGGGCGAGGTGCAGCGCAAGATCGCCAGCACGCCCGGCGTGCAAAGCGCGAAAGTTGATCTCGTATGGCAACCCCCGTGGAGCAAGGACCGCATGAGCGAAGCGGCACTCCTGGAGCTTGGATTGCTGTGAATTGATATTGAAGCCCAGCCCGATGGGCTGGGTTTTCGGGTCGTATCGTTTAAGGGATTGGGAGCTCTGCCTGCACGAGTGTCCGCCCGTCCTTCTCCAGTTGCCGCGTCTTGTACACGTGCAGCATCTCGGTCTGTTCCCCGCCCCACGTGCCGACGAGTGCGCCGGTGTCGAGTTTGAACGCCCAGCCGTGCCAAGGACAGATCGCACAGCCGTCGGTGATGTAGCCGCCCGACATGCTGCCGCCGGCGTGCGGGCATTCGTTATCCATCACAAAGACGATGCCGTTGTCGAGGAACACCGCCAGCCGCAGCCCGCCGATCTCGACATACTTCCCAAGGCCCGGTGTGAGTTCATCGAGCGTGCAGAGTGTGGTCCAGACGTCGCGCGGCATGATCGACTGTAGGTCACTTCACTTCGCTCATCTTCACCGCTGCTCGATTCTTCGCGGCCAATTCGACGGCTTCGAGCACACGCTGCGTCTGATACGCGTCTTCGAAATCGGGCAGCGGAATCTCCGGCTGCTCACCGCCGAGGACGCGGATCATATCGACGGCCTGGTTCACGAACGCATGCTCATAGCCGAGCGGATGCGCCGTCGGCCAATACGCCGCCTGATACGCGTGCACGCCCGGCATGCTGGCCTGAATCTTGGTGAATCCGCGTGCCACAGCCGGCGTGGAGGCGTCGTAGTACCACAGGTTGTTCAGGTCTTCGAAGTTGAAGTAAACGCTGCCCTTGTCGCCGTTGATCTCGACGCCGTGATGGTTCTCACGACCGGTCGCGAAGCGCGTCGCTTCGACGCTGAACAATGCCCCGCTCTTCAGGCGGCCGATCGCGTGGATCGCGTCGTCAACCGTCACCTTCCCCTTCTTGCCCGACGCACCCTTCGCGCCGCTGGCGATACCCGCCCCTCCGGCGCCGCGGGGAATCGTGCGTTCCTTGATGAAGGTTTCGCTGATCGCGCCGGTGACTTCGGCCAGTTCGTCGCCGGTAACGAAACGGGCCATGTCGATCACGTGCGCACCGAGGTCGCCCAGTGAGCCGGAGCCGGCCTGATCCTTGTCGAAGCGCCAGATGAGCGGGATGTCGGGCGAGCTGGCCCAGCCTTGAAGGTAGAACGCGCGGACGTGGTAGATCCGGCCGAGCCGGCCTTCCCGCGCGAGGCGATACGCCGTCGCCACCGCTGGCACGCGCCGGTAGTTGTACCAGACGAACGTCTTGCTCTTGCGAGCCTTCTTCGCGGCGTCGCGCATCTCGCGTGCATCGCTCAACGTCGCGGCGAGCGGCTTCTCGCAGGCGACATGCTTGCCCGCGCCGAGCGCCGCGAGCACGAACTCCTTGTGCTTGTTGTTCGGTGTCGTCACATCGACGACATCGATCGCCGGATTCGTGACGGCCGCCCGCCAATCCGTCGTCGCGTTTGCCCAGCCCCAACGTTTGGCGAAAGCATGGAGCTCGGCTTGATTTCGCGCGACGATCGTGTGCATCACCGGATGCACGGGCAGATCGAAGAAGCGCGGCGCTTTCAGATACGCATTGCTGTGGGCGCGGCCCATGAACTTCTGACCGATGAGGCAAACGTTCAGATCTCGGCTCACGATGAATTCCTCCGTTCCAGGCAGTGGTCACGACTGTAGCGGCCCGCCTGTCGGCTGAGAAGCGAACGGGCGCGTGCAACTTTTGCGGACACGGATACTGTTGACAGCATACGCATGGGGCTCGCGGACCGTTCTACAGGCCGCAGCCGTTGCGTCATTTCACAAGGGTCTTCCATGCTCAAGAGTCTGAGGTCGCTGGATCGCGTGCTGCGCGGCGAGGCCACACGCTTGTCGTCCCTTCGTAGCGGCACCATCGAGTTGCCCATCCCGGGCGTAAGCCTGCTACTCATCCTGCTCGGCATGATCTACGGCGTCTGCATGGGCGTCTTTTCGATCACCGGCTCCGGCAGCGGCCACCACATGCAGATTGTCGCCTCGACCGTGAAGGTGCCGCTGCTCTTCGTCGCGACGCTGATCGTTACGTTCCCGTCACTCTACGTCTTCAACACGCTGGTAGGGTCGCGGCTACGGTTTGGCGCGGTGATACGGCTGATGCTGGCGAGCCTTGCCGTAACGATGGCCGTCCTGGCATCGCTCGGCCCGATTGTCGCGTTCTTCAGCGTCAGCAGCACGAGCTACGCGTTCGTCCTGCTCCTGAACGTAGCCACCTTCGCCGTCGCGGGTGGGCTTGGGATGGCCTTCCTGCTGCACACGCTCAATCGCATGACGCTGGTGCAGGCTCTGCCGGTCGCGCCGCCGCCAATGCCGGAAGCGGGCGACATCACGCCGGAGACGCCTGAGATGCCGACACCTTCATCCGAACGCGAACTCGGAGCCATCGACGCCATCGAAGGCCAGTCGATCGTCAGCAACGTACGTCGAGTGTTCCGCATCTGGGTGCTGCTGTTCGGCGTCGTCGGTGCGCAGATGGCGTGGGTGCTGCGGCCCTTCATCGGGTCGCCGGGCGTGGCATTCGCGTGGTTCAGGCCGCGTGGATCGAGCTTCTTTGAGGCGGTCTGGACGACCATCCGCGGCCTGTTCGGGACTTCGTGGTGAGTGCCTCCGATGTGGCAGACGCTACTCAAGCTTCTCGATCGGGCCGACGCCCTCTTGCGCAACGATGCGACCCGTCGTCCGACGATTCGCACGGGCTTGCTCCTGATGTGCCTGGCCGGCGGCGCGTACGGCGCGGTGATGGGCAGCTTTGGCGTGTTCGCCGGTGCACGCGTCGGCCAGTTGGCGATCTCCGCGACGAAGGTACCACTCCTGCTCATGGCAACGTTTGCCTTCGCGCTGCCGAGTTTCTACGTGGTAAACCTGTTGCTCGGGCTCGGTGCTGACTTCCGCCGGGCGCTGTCGGCTCTGCTGCTCACGCAGGCGGCGCTGACGTTAGTGCTGCTGGCGCTGGCACCACTGGTGCTCGTCTGGTACGCGTCGGTGGAACGATACGAAGCAGCCATCCTGTTCAACGCCGCGATGTTCGGGATCGCGAGCATTTCGGCACAAGTCGTCCTGCGGCGTCTGTACCGGCCACTGGTGGCGATTCACCCGCGGCACCGACTCATGCGTCGCGCGTGGCTGGTGATGTACGCGTTCGTCGGCGTGCAGTGCGGCTGGGTACTGCGGCCGTTCGTGGGACAACCGGGCTCGCCCGTGCGGCTGTTCCGCGAGGGCGCGTGGGGAAACGCGTACGAGGAAGTGATCCGCCTTGTGGCTTCGATGCTGCGTTAATCTTCGAGCGGAACTGATCCCGCGCTCGCCGACCCCGCCTTGCCGCGCTGCGATGCGTCGTACAGGAAGTAGACGTACGACACGCCCATCAGCATTACGCCCACCGCCATGAACGTCAGGACGCGCCAGACCGTTTGCACCTCGGCCATATCAAGCCCGACGATCTTCAGCAGCGTGAGCGCGAGAACCGCGAGCGACACGTAACGCGTCGGACTGCTGCGCAACATAAACCCGGCCACAATACCGCCGAATCCGCTGACGGCCCAGAGCACGCTGAGCGTCATGTGCTTGACAAGGTCAGGCCGGGCGAGCGTCTGACCGAGCCCGATTCGATCGACGACATGCAACGCTTCGCCGCTGAGCCAAGCCAGGGTGCCCAGTGCGAACGCCCCCGTGCACGCGGCGGCCACGTCCTGCGCCGGCGGATTCGCGCGGCGCGCCAGCGCGCCGATCACGGCGACCTCCGCCAGGAGCATCGCACCGGCGATGGCGGCCAGATTGGCTGCGGGCAGCGGCGGATTGGCGGCGTGCTGGTGGAACGTGTTCAAGGCCGGTCCGGCGATGTCTGCGACAAACCACTTGAGACCAACAATGAAAGCAGTCACCAGCGCGACAGCTCGCCAACCCGTTCGGGTCGGAAGCAGTGAGGCCGCCAGCAACGTTCCGTTCGCGAGCGCCATCAACAGTGTCCATGCCGGCCCGCCGGTTGGAACAGTCCGAAATGCAACAAACGCCCATACTAGGATGCCAACCACCGTCAACACGACCGAGCCGATGCTGACACCGTCGATTCGATCGGGTACGGGTGACGCATACGCCAGCACTCGCAATGGCGCGGTACTCCCCGCCATGACAGCGGGCATTGGTCTACGCGCTTGCAGCCAAGCCAATCCCCAGCCGAACAACGCCAAAGCCGCGCCGAACAGCGTCCAACCGGTAATGATGTATGGCCCGATCATTGCGACAACGCGCTGCAATTGCGGATCAACGATGTCAACCGACACCAACCGTGCTAGGCACAGCGCCCACAGCACAATTCCCCAGACGAACGGGATCGTCTTGCGCGTCGCCCAGCCGGCCCCCGCGCTGACGGCCGCCATCGCGAGCCACGCCATGGACAGCGCGAAGCGATCCAGCAGCATGATCGGCACCAGCGTCGCAAGCACCAAGGCGATTCCAAACCCCACGAACCGAATCGCCGCGCCGCGAGCCGCCCACGCCACGGCCAGCGCCACTGTCGCCAGCAGGACCGTGCAAACGGCCAGCATCGGATCAAACTTGCCAAGTGACAGCACGCCTTGTGTGCCGCCACTCAGCAGCACCAACCGCAGCCATGCCGGTGCGAGGACGATGGGTAGAAACGTCGCGAGGGCCTGGTCCGGCACTTCCCCGCTGGACCGCCGGGACGTCAAGATGAGCGTAGTTGTGAAGAGCAGCGTCGCACTCCACACGCCGATCGCGACAAGAGCCCCATCTGCATTTGGAACGCCCAGGAACAGGTGCAGCCAGGCGCCGATCGCCGCAATTGCCGTGACGGCGAGCCAGGTGGGACGCAGCAACGTCACGCCGCAGGCGATCAGGGCGATCGTCAGTACATAGCCGACCGTCAACGACGGTACGAAGAATTCAGGGCCCAAAACCAATGGTGCCGCCAACGCGCCGACCTCAGCCACGACGAGCGGCGTGATCAGCTTCATCCGCAGCGCCTGCACGACGGCCATGACACCTGCGATGCTCACGCCGACCAGCGCCGTCGAGGATTCGATCACGCGTCCGCCCAACTCACTGACACCGGCGTAGAACGACGCCATCGCGATGGCGACCGCCAGCCCGCTCAGCACAGCCGCGAACGGCTTCATGCCACGGCGGTACTGCCATTCACCAAGTGCGCCGAGTCCTGCGCCGATGAGCAAAGCGATCACCAGGCGAGCCATCGGCGACGGGCGAATCCATCCCTCGTTCCACGCGTATTGCAGGAAGAAGAGCACGCCGAGCAGGAGAACGCCTGCTCCAATCCAGAGCGCGAGCTTCTGCCCGATGGCCTGCTCGAGTGAGCGTTCAGGTGTCGATCCGATCGGCTGAACGACACGCTGCAAGGCCGCTGCGCGTACGGAACGAGCAGGTACGGCCACCATCGCTGGTGCAACCTCAGGCGGCGGCCAGACCGCGGGCGCAGCCGGTGCGGGTGAAACGGGTTCAGTCTCAACCGGCCGAGCCACCGGCAACGGCGGTGGCACCGGCTGGCCGGCCTTCTTTGTCAGCAGTTGCCGCTCGAGCCACGCGACACGTTCCTCCAACTTCAAGACGTGTGCGGCGAGCCGATCGAAGTCCCCATCCGTTCGTTCGCTCATGGACATGAGCGCATGATACTTCCGCAAAGACCGCTTTCCGCTATCGTGCCGTCATGCGCGTGCTTGTCGCACCGGACAAGTTCAAGGGCTCGCTCGATGCCGTCGGCGTGGCGGAAGCAATGGCGCGCGGCATACGACGGGCCGACCCCACGATCGAAATCGATCGTTGCCCGCTGTCCGATGGTGGCGAGGGCTTCGTGCACACCGTGACGACCGCGCTGGGAGGTCGGTTCGAGGCGCGACGTGTGACCGGGCCGTTGCCGGAGATGAAAGTCGACGCGACGTTCGGCGTGACGTCCGACGGACGCACGGCGATCATCGAAATGAGCAGCGCCTCGGGCGTTGCCCTGCTGAAACCCGAAGACCGCAACCCGCTGGCGACGACCACGTTCGGCACCGGCGAGTTGATCCGCGCGGCCGTCGAACTCGGATGTAAGCGCATCCTGCTCGGCATCGGCGGCAGTGCAACGTGTGACGCCGGCATCGGTTGCCTGCAAGCGTGCGGCTGTCACGTGATCCTACAGAGCGGCGAATACGCTCGAATCACCGAACCACTCTGCGGCCGCGACCTGGACGACATCCGTATGATCAAGTCCCACCGCGGTGGCGTGCCGGGCACGGGCTTCGCTGGCGTGGACGGCGTCGAGATCGTCGTCGCGTGCGACGTGACAAATCCGCTTTACGGACCGAACGGGAGCGCCGTCGTGTACGGCCCGCAGAAAGGCGCATCGCCCGAAGACGTTCAGGAACTCGACCGAATGCTGCGCGAATACGCCAAGCGGATCGGCCACGAAGATCTCGCCCAGCAATCCGGCGCCGGTGCGGCAGGGGGAATTGGATTCGGCCTGTGCGCGATCCTCGGCGCCAAGATGACCCCGGGCATTAATCTGGTGCTCGAAGGCGTCCACTTCGCGGAACGCGTCGCGAACGCAGATGTCGTCCTGATCGGCGAGGGGCGAATCGACGAACAAAGCTTCCAAGGCAAAGTGATTGCGGGCGTCTTGAACGTGTGCAGAAAAGCGTCTCGCCCCTGCGGCGCGATTGCCGGATCGATCGCGGACGCCGTGGACTTGCGCGTGTTCACGGAGGTGGCGTCGCTCATTACGGAGCCGGCGGAAGTCGCAGTTGCGATGCGCGACGCAAGTCGGCTTATTGAAGATCGAGCATGCTCGATGATCAAACGCTTTGTCATTCGATGAAAGCGAAAGCCCACGGCGCTGCCGTGGGCTTCAAGTGCTTACGTCGTAATGAGCTTCACAATCACAGCCCGACGATGTTCACGCCACTGTCGACATAGATGTTCTCACCGGTGACGCCCGAGCTGAGGTCGCTCAGTAGGTACACCGCAGTCTTGCCGACTTCGTCAGCTTCGATGTTGCGCTTCAGTGGGGCGCGGCGTTCAGTGTGCTCGAACATCTCATCAATGCCGCCGACGGCCATCGCGCTCAGGGTGCGGACGGCACCAGCGCTGATCGTGTTCACACGAATCTTCTGGGCGCCCATCTCGAACGCCAGGTACCTCGACGTTGATTCCAGCGCGGCCTTCGCGACGCCCATCACGTTATAGCCGGGCACCGCACGCTCGGAACCCAGATACGTCATGGCGATGATGCTGCCGCCGTCGGTCATAAGTGGAGCGGCTTCGCGGGCGAGACCGATGAGTGAATAGGCGCTGATGTCGCAGGCTTGTTTGAACACGTCGCGCGGCGTGCTGAGGAACTTGCCGATCGCCAGGTAATCCTTGTTCGCAAACGCGAGGCTGTGCACAAGAAAGTCGATCTTGCCATACGTCTTCTTCACTTCCGCGAAGAAGCTGGCAATCGATTCGTCGGAACCGACGTCGCACGGGCGCAGCCACGGGTCTTTCAGGCTGGCGTCGCCGGTAACGTCGGCCATCTCTTCCAGGCTTTTGCGAACGCGACGTTCCATCTTCTCCAGCGGCAGGTAGCCAAACCCGCACTTCGCCCCCTGCTTCACGCAGTTGGCGGCGATCGACCAGGCGATCGAGCGGTCGTTGGCGATGTTCAGGATCAGACCCGTCTTCCCGGCAAGCAATCCAGCGGACATTCGGCATACCTCCGTGCGAGAGTGAAACGGGCAAGCATACGCGCCAACCGATCGATGGGAAGACCGCCGCAGACGAGATTGCGGGCGAGTCAGACGAGCCAGCGGAGGACGACGATCGGCACAGCAAGTGGGAGCAGGACCAGTCCCAGGCAGCCACCGCGCTGCGGGATCGCGGGGTGCTGGCCCGAGGCGCGGAGTTGAACTTCGAGCGCCTCGACCGCCTGTTTGGCGTTGAAGAGGTCCATGCCCGTCGCGGCGCGGTGGAGGCGGATCGCCTCGATCTTCTGGCCGGCCAGGATCTTGTCACGGATCTCGTTCTGCTGGGCCTCGGTCAGGCCCGGGACGCGCGACAGGGGCTGCGTTGAGGCAAGTGGAACACCGTCGCGCATCGCCTCGACGGCCGCCTTCGCCTCGGCGAGGCCGACGTTGGTTGCTTCGCGATAGAGCTTGATCGCTTCGATCAGTCGATCGGCCGCGATCGCCTCACGAATGCTCCGTTCCTGGTCGGGTGTCAGTTGCATGAAAGCACGCCCCTATTTCACCTTTTCTACATCGACCGCAAACAGATAGCTCGGCCCGAGGATGTCGGCTGTGAAGAACACCTGTTTCCCGTCCGGGCTGAACCGGACGTTCGGCTCCATCTTGTAATGATGGTTGGCCATGTTCACGAGGCGTTCGGACTTCAACACGCCGGGTTGGATGAAGCCGGGCTCGTTCGTGCCCTTCACTTCGATGCGTTCGGGGTGGAACAGATAAATCCACTTGCCGTCTTTCGCACGAGCGACTTGACCGGTGTCGCCGCCGTCGCCGCATAGGAGCGAGCCGTCGCGCGTCACGTTGAAGTGGATCGACCACTCATCCCGCAGTAGGTGATACCAGACGCGTTCCTGCGTCTTCATGTCGTACGATGCGAGGAAGAAGTCTTCGCCTTTGGGCAATTGCAGGTCGTACCACACCTTGCTGCCGTCATGGTTCCAGAACTCGTGACCCCAGATTTCCATCGCCATCGTGCGGGTGTGGAGCTTCTTCGGCTCGGGCTTGCCGCCATCCACGCGCACGTGCCAGATGCGATCGACCTTGTGCCACGGCCCTTCGTGACAATACATCAGCAGGCCCGGATCGCTGGGCGAGAACAGCAGATGGTTCACCCAGTCGTTGCTGTGCATGACCGTCTTAATTTCACCGGTCGCGACATTGACCGTGAACAGCACAAGCGGGAGTCTCGCGTTGAAGCGATCCTCCATCATCTGCGCCTTGTTCATCGGCTGAACGTTCGGACCGACCAAACCCTGCGGCATGACCTTCTTCGCGCCGTAATCGTCGCCCGCGTCGCCCTCGATGTACGTGCCGGCCAGCAGCGTGTCATCCGCGTTGATCGTCACGATGTTCGATCGCCTGGGAATGTCGACGACCTTGCGCCGTTCGAGCGTATCGACGTTCACCACAAACACCGCGTTCGCGGTGACATCGATGTAGTACATCGACCGCGACTTTCGGCCCATGCCGACGAATCGGACTTTGCCCGGCGCGATCAGCTTCGATTCGAGCGTGTTGAGTTGCAGCAGCCGAATGCCATCGGGAGAACTGTACGCCATCGCCTTGCTGTCGGGCGTGTACGCGTCGAAGTTGAAGTACAGGCCGCCCGAGCCGGGCTCGTTCGTGAGCCGGCGCACGCGGTGGCCCGTGTCGGCGTCGATCCACTCGCACGGCGGCTCGCTCGCCGGCCAGGTCGTGGGCAGTGCCATGCTCTTTCCTCCAGCAGACGAAGAAGATCGACACGACATCGAGCCGCAGAACGCGGCACACGACGCGACGACCACTACACTCGACGCAAGTCGCTTGAATGAATCAATCATCCTCGCCTGCCCTTTCGATTGATGGGATTACTTCGCCGCCTCGATGCGCGGGAACAATGGCTCGCCCTCGCTGAGCTTCTGCCCGGCCGGCAGGCTGTCGGCCAGCAATTGCGCGATCGTCTTGCCCTCGATGTTCACACCGAGCTGCGCCAGGCCCGCCTTCGCCTTCTCCGGCAGCACCGGGATCAGGCCCACGAGCGCCGCATACGCCGCCCGCGTGGCGAGGTTCAGCACGGTTTCTAGCCGGGCCGCCTGCGCCGGGTGCTTGGCGAGTGAGAACGGCTTGGTCTGATCGATGTAGACGTTAGCCGCACGGGCAAGCTCGATCGGAAGCTGCACGCAGCGCTGGAGTTCGACGTTGTCGTACGCGCTCTTCAGTTGCATGCCGAAGGTAGACAGCACCTCGTTTAACGCCGCATCTTCCGGCCCGCTCGCGCCGACGGCCGGCAAATGTCCTTCGCGGTACTTCGCGGTCATCTTCAGCGATCGGTTCAGCAGGTTGCCGAGCACGTTCGACAGTTCCAGGCTGGCGTTGTGCAGCTCACCTTCGGAGAAATCGAGATCGTTCCCGAACGGCGCGGCCCGCAGCAGGTAGAAGCGCAGCGTGTCCTGGCTGTACTTGGCCGACAACTCGCGCAGCCGCGGAAGGTCGATGAAGTTGCCCATCGACTTGCTCATCTTCTTGCCTTCGCTCGTCCACCAGCCGTGCGCGAACAGCACTTCCGGCAACGGCTGACCGAGGCTCAGCAGCATCGCGGGCCAATAGAACGCATGGAACCAGAGGATTTCCTTGCCGATCAGGTGAACGCTGGCCGGCCAGAACTTCTGGTACTTCGACTCATCGTCGCCAGCAAAGCCGAGCGCGGTGATGTAGTTGCTGAGCGCGTCGATCCACACGTACACGACGTGCTTCGGATCGTTCGGCAGTGGGATGCCCCACGTGAGGCTGGCGCGCGAAATGCTCAGGTCCTGGTCCCACCCTTTCAGCTTCGACAGGATTTCGTTCTTGCGAATGGCCGGCCGAACCTTGAGCTGGTCGGATTCGATCAGATCGTACACCTGCTTCGCGTACTTCGTCAGCTTGAAGAAGTATGTCGGCTCCTTGTATCGCACGAGCGGTCGGCCGCTGATCTTGCTCTTGTACTCGGCATCCTTCGCCTCAGTCTCCGTGATGAATTCTTCCTGGCCCTCGTCGTACCAGCCTTCGTAGTGGCCGAGGTAGATGTCGCCGCTTTCGACCATCCGGCGGACGATCTCCGTCACCGCCTGCTTGTGACGATCTTCGCTGGTGCGGATGAAGTCGTCGTTGCTGATGTTGAACTCGCGGAACGTCTTGCGAAAGACGTTGCTGTTCTTCGTGGCCAGATCGAGCGGCGTGGTCTTCTCTTGCTCGGCCGTCTTCACCATCTTGATGCCGTGCTCGTCGGTGCCGGTGAGGAAATACGTGTCATCGCCTGCGGCGCGGTGGTAGCGCGCGAGCACGTCGGCGCAGATCGTCGTGTAGACGTGGCCGAGGTGCGGCTCGCCGTTGGGGTAGTAGATGGGCGTCGTGACGTAGAAGCGTTTGGATTCAGACATGGGAAGCTTTCAGAAATCCGCCTTGCCGGGCGGGCGTACCGCATGGTCGTCAAGACCTGTGGATACAACAAGACCGTCGTTCAACACGATCACCGATGCTTGCGAAACAGCCGTCCCGTGGTTCCGAGAAATTCGGAACCTCGCGACGGCTATCGCATCTGCATCGATCGTGTCGGACGACGGTCCATGTCCATCTAGTATCGGCATCCGTATCGATCGGATCAAGCGGCGGGAATAAGGCGATGGCCGGCGGGGTCCATATTGCAGAACACGGGACTTCCTGTGTCCGAAGGACGCGAACACTTGAAAGGGTCATGTATGCGGCGGATTGAGGCACTCGAACAGCGGCAGTTGATGGCGTGGGACACGGTTACTTTGGAGCCGGTTCTTTTCGGGAATTCCCGACCCGTCGTGACGCTCACCAGCAAGGGCACGCTCGCGATTGACGGCACGAGTTCGCCCGACTTCATCGAGATCCGTGAGACGGGGTCGCAATACGTGGTGACGACGGCTTTGGACGACGCCAAAGGGTCAGCCATCACGCAGAAGTTCTCGAAGTCGGCGGTGAAGCGGGTCATGGTGAACGCTGCCGGCGGCGGCGATCACGTCACCATCGGCGCCAGCGTCACTAGGCCGACAACCGTCCTTGGCGGCGCGGGCAGCGACTCGATCGACGCGTTCAATCTGAACGTCACCATCGCGGGCGGCGATGGTCGCGACCAGATTCGACACAGCTACCAGCCGACGCTGACCAGACTCGCGAGTACGACGATTTGGTCGGTGGAGGATGGATTTCGCTTCGTCAGCGACAGTTCGGGCCGCATCCTGCGCGTGATCTCGGGCCAGAGCGTTTGGCTGGGTCAGACTGTCACCGTTGGGCCGCGCGGACCCGAGGCTTCGAGCGGCCCATTTACCATCACGATCGCAAACGGCACGACCAGCGCTACCTTCGGTCAATACACCAACGCCTTCGGCACGGCCTTCAGCAGCGCCGTGATCGACGGCGGTGCAGGCAACGACTCCATCACCACCAACTGCGTCGGCGAGGAGATCAGCGGCGGTGGTGGCGTGGACGCGGTGTTTTACAACGGGTCGAACGCCGTGACCTTCGACACGACGGCCAAGCCAACCGGATCGACCCCGGTGATGCGGGTGACAGCGACCATCTGGATCCGCGACATGGAACGGACCGCGAGCCAACCGTCCAGTGCAGCAGGCATCACGTTTATCGCTGGCAACACGCTTGGCTAAGGTATGCGCAGAATCGTCAATTAACTCGGAGACTCCATGCAACGCATCGAATCACTGGAACAACGCCGCCTTCTGGCAAGTGACATCCTCGCCACTCCTTTGCCGTGGGTTTCGCTGACAAGCAAAGGAACGCTGAACGTCGAAGGTTCGACGTCTGCGGATTTCGTCGAAGTGAAAGTGCGTGGTTCGCAATACTGGGTGACGACGAGCGTGCAAGGGTCGCCCGGCGAGAAGGTATTGAGCAAGTTCGCCAAGTCGGCCGTCAAGCGGATTGTGGTGAACGCGGGTGCCGGCAGCGATCGCATCACGGTGCAAGCGGGCGTGACCGACCCGATTACGGTCCTTGGCGGCGCGGGCCACGACGCGATCGATGCGTTCAACCAGAACGTGACGATCTCCGGCGGCGCGGGCCGCGATCAGATCAGGCACCTGTTCGATCCCGAAGCGGGCACGGCCGGCACCACGCAGGTATTTCTCGGCAGCGCCAACACCGAGGGGGCACTCGCGTACCAGGTCGCGTCGCTGCCACAGTCGACGATCGCTGGCCCGCGCGGCGAACGCACGTCGGCGCGCGCGTTCACGACCGGCACCATCACGAACGTCGGCGTCTCGATCGCGTTTAGCGAATCCGTCATCGACGGCGGCGCGGACAACGACTCGATCGCGACCAACTGCGTCGGCGAAGACCTGCGCGGCGGCGGCGGCACGGACACCTTCGTCTACAGCGGCCGGCCGAGCGTGACGTTCGAGTCCACGCCGCGGCCGACCATCCGCACCGAACACACGTTCAACGACCTCAGTACGGTCTGGGCGAGCGATTTCGAACGCACCGTCAACAACGCCACGACATCGGGTTGAGCCGGAAAAATCGATATACTTCCGCCGTGCCCTACGTCAGCCGGGCCGGTGAGAAACTTCGACATGCCCTCGACACGTTCAACCTTCGTGTCGAGGGTTTCGTTTGCGCCGACCTCGGCTGCAACGCGGGCGGCTTCACGGACTGCATGCTCCAGCGCGGCGCGCGAAAAGTCTTCGCGATCGACACGGGCTATGGCATGCTCGACTACAAGCTGCGGAAGGACGATCGCGTCGTGGTGATGGAACGCACCAACGCGATGCACGTGAGCCTGCCCGAACCGGTCGACTTCGTGACGATCGACGTGGCGTGGACAAAGCAGCGTCACATCCTGCCGGCTGCGCGACGGCTGGTGAAGGATGACGGCTCCATTGTGACGCTCGTCAAGCCCCACTACGAAGCCGACGCCAGCGAATTGCGCCAAGGCTTCCTGCCGGCCGACACGCTGCCGACCGTGCTAACGGCAGTGGAGGCGGACATCGCCGAAGCGGGGTTCGTCATCCGCGAGCGCACCGTCAGCCCGATTGTCGGCAAGAAGCGAGAGAACACCGAACTTCTCTATCTGCTCGCGCCGACGTCAAGGGGATGAATCACGGCTTGGTCGCCGGCGTCGTATCGGCCGGCTGAGTGGCCGGTCGCTCCGGTGCTTGCCGCAGGCCTTCGGCGATGTCGCGAATGGCGGGCGGAACGTCGTCACCGACGGTCGCCGCGGCGATCAACTCAGCCTGCTCGGCCTTCGACAGACGATGTGCCATCAGCAGCGCCGCCGCCCGATCCAGTGGCGTGCCGACCGCCATCAGCCCGTCGGCCACCTTCCGGAGTTCCGCCGGATCGCTCATCGTGCTGGCGCGTGAAACCATCATCCATGTTCGAGCGGTCGGGTCCTTTTCGCGAATGAGCGCATCGGTCAGAGCGCGATCGATCTCGTCAATGAAGCCCTGCACCTCCGGCGAACTCGCATTCCCGCGAAGGCCCTGTGCGACCGTGGCGAGCAAATCAAACCGATTGGTCCGCATAACTCCGTCCCCCTCGGCGAGTTCTCGCAGCATGCGTGCACGGTACGCCGGCTGCTGCAACGGCGCGGCCCGGCGCTCGATCGATCGGCCCACCTGCGTCTGCATCCCGCCCGGCATCATGAACGCGCCGGTCTTGCCTGGCCGGCCATTGGACGTGGCCGTTACGCGCAGCGGGATCGACGACGTCGCGAGTTGGCTCAACAGCGGCTGCAGACGTGGACCGTCGATTCGAATGGTCTGCGTGTACGTCTCGCCGGGCGAGAGCTTGATGGGACCCTGCAATTTGGCGGCGCTGATTGCCGAGAGCATGCCGATGTCGCGTGCACTCGTGAACGCGTCGATCACGACCGTGCCATCGATCAGACCGCTGCCGCCGAACACGATCGGACCGGTGGAGAGGGCGCGAATCGTCACATTGGCGAGCATCGGCTCGTCGAAGTCGAAGACGCCTTTCACCGGGTCGACCGTCATGATGTACAGGTCGCGCGGACGCTGGGCGGCGATCGCCACATAGGCGTACGCCTCCTTGCCGATCTGCTGGACACGCTTGTCGTCGGCGTCTAGCTCGGGCGCTGCCGCGCCGACTTCCGCGTTAATCAGCTGGACGTAGCCCGCATCCAGGCCGGCCGGACGACGCTTGAGCAACTCGGTCATGCCCTCTTTCGCCTTATCGAGCTTGCCATCGGCGACATCCGCAATGATGAGACCGAGGACCGCGCGATCGGTTTCGTGAGCGACGGCTCCGAGCTTGGCGCGGGCGGCCTCGCGATCGCCGGCCGACAGCAGGCGCAGGCCTTCGGCCAGCGCGTAGGCCGGGCTCTGCTCGCCGGTGAGGTTGGCGATCGCCTTGGTGATCTGTTCGGGCGACGTCTGACGTGCGGCCAGCGCGTCGTAGACCACGAGATCGACCAGCGCCTCGGCGTAGGCCTGGCTGAACTCCGGCGCGTTCGCGGCGCGGAGTTTGGCGACATCGGCGTCAATCGGCGGCAACGGCTGATCGGGCTGCGTGGACGGCCGCGGCAACTCGGGCGGCTTACTGCCGGCGGGCACGGGCGGGGCATTCAACTGTGCACTCAGCCCGGCGATCCGTGCCAACCACACGCCGCGGGCCGCTTGGGCAGAAACCTTCAACTCATCCGGCGACGGCTTGGTCAACGCGTAGCCGATCAGCTTGAACGTGTTCACCCGCGCATCGTCCTGCGCGACCGCGCCGTACGCTTCGGCGGCCGCCTGTAGCATCTTCGGCGAGTTCATGCCGGCCATCGCGCCCAGGTGCGCTTCGACGTCCTTCATCGAAGGCTTCATGCCCTGGTACTGGCTGATGTTGATGCCGCTCAGGTAGAGCAGCGACGCCTCCTGATATGCGCCCGCCGCCACGCAATGCTGGGCCAGCGTGACGAGCGCGCGGGCGTCGAATGGCGAAGCCCGCAGCACGTTCTGCAACGCCTCAGCCTGTTTGACGAAGTCGGCCTGGCCGCTGTTGATCATCGCCGTCAGACGAAGGTTCAGCGCCTCGATGTTCTGGGGATCGAGTGCGAGCGCCTTGTCGAGCATTGCCGCGGCAGCAGCATCGTCGCCGCGTTCGATGTAGAGCGCGTACGCCTGCACGGCCGCGTGCGAGCGGACATCCGCCGACACCGTCGACGCGGCGATGACCTGGTTCAGATACTCCACCTTCTTGTCGGCCGACTCGATGCGTTCAAGCGACAGGTCGAATGTCTGCACCTGCGCGAGTTCGTTGGTCGGGTCGATCTTGCGGATCGCGCTCAGACCTTTGAGCGCATCGTCGATGCGACCCAGTCGCATGCAGTGGTCGACGTAAGCCCGCTGGAAGCGCAGTTCGTTCGGCGCGGCGCGACGGGCCAGGTCGTAGTAACCGATTGCTTGCAGAGCGCCGGCGTCGCTCGCATCGTCCGACACCAGCGAATCGGCGATCAACGCCAAACGCTCGGCTGACGCGCGCTGGAGACTCTCATCCACGGCGGCAACAACCGCCGGCGCGGTGGCGGGCGGCGTCGATGCGTCCTGCGCCCAGCAGAGGCTGGCGGTCAGCGCCGTCGCGCAGAGCAGCACGGCGGCCGTTCGAGGCAGGTACCGATGAATCGCCGTCGAGGTCGGAGCGTGGAAGTTCATGCGTCATCTAGTCTAGCGACTGAACGGCCGCGCATCTAAACCGAGGGTCGGAATGGACGAAGATTGAATTATCGGACACACCGGTTAGGCGACCAGCCGCAGCGCGACCGCGACGCTCGCCGCCAGCGCGGCGGTCCCACCGAGTGACCAACTCGCGACCGTGTAAAGAAAACGAGGTCGCAGCGCGTTCGGCAGGCCGACCGTCAGCATGAGCACCTGTGCAAGGCACGCGAGCGCGA
The DNA here is from genome assembly GCA_047600945.1 of Tepidisphaeraceae bacterium. GTDB lineage: Bacteria > Planctomycetota > Phycisphaerae > Tepidisphaerales > Tepidisphaeraceae > JASGKC01. The sequence goes on from JASGKC010000001.1 coordinate 3,686,158, forward strand.
TCGAAGCGAACCGCATCGACAGCACAAACTCACCCGCCAGCGACCGTTCGCCCGGCGCGGGCTTCGACCAGCCCCAACACACGCAGGCGGCCAGCACCAGCAGCGCCGAGCCAAGGACGGACGCAGTCACAATGGGTTTCGAGGATCGCATACGACGTCCTTGTCGATGGCCTATTCCTTCGCCGACCACAGTTCCCACAGGATCGGTCGATGCTTCACAAGCTCGTCGATGTCGGTCAGCAGCTCGACGCGCGTGGTCAGGAACTTCGCCCAGTCGTCCCGACCGACACGACGGGCCGCCAGGGCCAGTAGCGCCTGCACGCGCGCCGCCATGCGGGCTGGCATGATCTCGGCGAGCGCCGTCGCCCGCGACACCTGCGCGAACATGGCGGGCCAGTCGCCGATGCGCGCCAGGAAGTCGAGGCGCAACGTCGTGATCGACATCAGTTCCTTCAGGTCGGGCCGATACTGCTCGACGCGCGCCAGTTCCAGGCCGGCGGCGTGAACGTCGCCCAGTTCGAGCAGGCTGTCGATCAGCACGAGGCGCGACGTCTTCTGTAATTGCTGATCCGATTCCGATTGCCGCGAGAGCAGTTCGCGCGTGAGCTGAACCGCCTCGGCCCAGCGTTTCTGAGCGTGACGGAGCATCGCCAGTTGCTGAAGCCCGGCGACTTTGCCGGCGCGAATGACCGAAAAGCCTCGAATTGATCGGCCAAGTTGGTCTTCGGCGCGAGACAAGTCCCCCGCCGCGATCAGCGGGCCGCTCGACAGTGCGAGCTGCGCCGTGCGATAGCTCGGCACAAGCAGCAGCACCCACAGCAGCACGATGCCGATCAGGATGGAGTAGCCCAAGGGCACGATCCACGCCGTGCCGACGATCACGGCCACCGCGAACGCGCACCACAACGCGATCTTGATCGCCGTGCCCAGCAGCAGCCACCGGCGGAAGAGCGTGATCGCCGCGGTGGTGGCGATTGGGCGCTGGAACTTGTCGGAGGCGTTCTGGGTCATGGCGGATCGATCAGACAGTCATGGGCGCGGTGGCCGGGTACTTCGCTTCGAGTTCGGCGGTTTCGGGATAGCGACGATGCAGCTCGACACTCGGCACCAGGGCGGTCGCTCGGCGGTACGCGTCGGCCGCACGATCGGCTTGCCCGCGCATCTCGTACGCCTTGGCGGCCAACACCCACGCGTCGCCGACACGATGGCCGAGCTGGTCGCGGAGCGACTTCTGCTTCGACTCGAACGTTTCGATCGCCTCGTCGTAATGGCCGGTCTTCACGTCGCGATAGAGTTCGATCAGCACCACTCCAGCCGACTCGATCAGCGACTCGCCGGCCCGGAGCGTGGCCGCCTCGACCGACTCACCCGCTTCTTCCGCAACCGCCTGTCGGGCACGGCGAACCTGATCGCGCGCCCGCGACACGTCGCGGCGAAGGTCGGTGATCGCCCTGTCCGCATCCACCAGATGATCCTCGCGCAGCATTGCCATGGCCCGCGCGACCTTGATCGAATGAACGATCGAGCCGTCGGGCAGATCGACCTCGTCGGAATCGAGCAGGTAGTCGTGGACCGCGCGGGCGTCGTCGAATCGGTGGTAACGTTGAAGCAGCGTCGCCAGCAGCATGAGCGCCTGGGCGCGCCGGTGCGGTTGAAGCATGGCGTCGCCGAGAATCCGCTGGGCGTGCTCAGCCGCCTCGGGCCAACGACGAAGCTGGATCAGTTCGTCCAGCGCATCGACCGACTGCTCCTCGCGGCGCAGACTCTCGACGCGCGACTTCTGACTGAAACTCGCCAGCACAAACAGCCCGACGCACGCCAAGGGCAACGCGAAACGAAGCACCTGTGCGAACGGGTTCTGGTCGCCGCCGAGCAGGAGAATCAGCGGCAGAAGCATCGCGACGAGGAACAAGTAGAGCCGTCCGCCGGCCCGGGGCAGAACCCGGCTGCGAGCGATCAGCAGCTTGGGGTCAAGAAATGGTTGGGTGGTCGGCGATAAACTCATTTGAAACCGTGCAAGCGTTCGACTAAGAGTAAGGGCGTCAACCCGGCGAGACAACCACCAACCGCCGCCGGTGTTCGAGTGAAGCAGTCCACAAGAAAACACACGCCGCGCTCCACGTCTCGGTTCTGGTTCCTTTTCTCGGATGTCTCTTGGATCGGTGACACTGTGCCCCTGATAGTGCTGGCCGCGTTCGAGGGAATTCGAAGGAGTCTTGCGTCATGAAATTGATCGAAGCGGTCATCAAGCCCCAAAAGCTCGAAGACGTGAAGAACGCACTGGGTGCCGTCGGCATCCTCGGCGCCACCGCCATCGAAGTGAAGGGCTTCGGCCGTCAGCTCGGTCACACCGAGCGTTACCGCGGCGCGAAGATGGACATCGGCTTCGTGCCGAAGGTCCTGCTCAAGGTCGTCGTCAAAGACTCCGACCTCGACAAGGCCCTCAAAGCCATCACCGAAACCGCCCGCACCGGCGCGGTCGGCGACGGCAAAATCTTCGTGACCAACGTCGAGAAGGTCGTCCGCATCCGCACGGGCGAAACCGACGAAGTCGCGCTGTAAGCCAATATTCCGTTTGTCCCACAAGCAGGGATGGAGTGAAACCGGGCGCGAAGCCTCTTCGCGCTCGGTTCTTTCACGCGCCGGTTGAAGATGGATTCGTTCACGAGCGCGAAAGAGAGCCGCCCGACTCGTCGGGCGTCCTGCGCAAGTCTCAAAGCGACAACGCTCAACCCGTAAAACGCTCCGGCTTCGGCAGCAGCTTCCACGTCTGCCCTGCCGCGTCGCTCGGCTTCTTGCCGACGATCACGCCGTTGTCCTGGGCTTCCAGCACCAGGCCCGTCTCGACGTACACGATTCGGAACTGGCCCGGCTTGCCGTCGATCGGCTCGAACTTCCACGCCTCATTCGGCGCAGGATCCTTCGCGACCGGCTTCTGAACGACGGGTGCGGCTGCGTCGGCCGGCGCGGTCGTTGGAGCGAGCGTCTTGTGCGTGAAGTGATTCTTCAGCCGCACCGCGCCACCCTCGCCGTCGGCCTGTAGTTCCCAGGTCATGCAGCGCCACGCCTGTTCGGGATACAGCACCATCGGCGTGCCGTCGCGATTGCTCGCATCTTTCACGCGCAGCAATTGGCCGGGGTTGGGAACGCTCTCGATCTGAAACGACTCACCCGCTTGCGGTTTGCTCACGTCGGCCATCGTCAGGGTTGACATGGTCAGCACTCCGATCGAAACGAGTAGGCTTTTGCCGAGCATCATGTCGAGTGTCTCCTGCGCGATGGACGTGCACAATCCCCCTTCGCAGCCGAGCCATGTTCCGCCGCGACGGGTTCGCATATACTACTCGTCCCGACCCTTTCGCGGAGACGCTTATGCCACTGGACGACATCCTGATCGATCTCGAAATGCAGCTTGAGAAGGCCGCCGAACACCTGCACGAGGAACTCAAAACGGTCCGCACCGGCCGGGCCAGCCCGGCGCTCGTTGAGCACGTGAAGGTCGAGTATTACGGCTCGCTGACCGACGTCCGCAGCATCGCCAGCATCACCGTGCCTGAGGCGACGCAGATCGTCGTCAAGCCGTTCAACAAGGCCGACCTGAAGGCGCTGGAGAAAGCGATCGGCGACTCCAAGTCAGGCCTGACGCCCCACTCCGACGGCGTCCAGTTGCGCATCAACCTGCCTCCCATGAGCCAGGAACGCCGTGCCCAGATGGCCGGCCAGTGCAAGCAGATGGGAGAGACAACGAAGATCACCATCCGCAACGCCCGCCGCGACGCGAACAAGATCCTCGAGACCGAAAAGAAAGGCGGCATCGTCACCGAAGACGAAGCCACCCGCGGCAAAGAGCAGATTGACGAACTCACCAAGCAGTACGAAAAGAAGGTCGAAGAATACGTCGCGAAGAAGCAGCACGAGATCACGCAGGTGTGAGTTCGTCGTGGTCTTCAAGATGTGACTGACCGATCAACCCGTTCACCTGGCTGCGACGAAGCTGCTGGTTATGCGCGGTCGATCTCTCAATCCGTGTCGGCGGCCAACTCATGTACGACGACTTCCCCAACGACGCCGATGGCGACGCGATCCGGCGTGTGGCGGAAGCGGGTCACGACCTGCGCTCGTCGATGCCGGTGGATTTTCGGATTCTCGTCGCTGACGAAAACGCCGCCCGGGCGATCGCGATCGAGGCGCAGGACCGAGCCTTCAGCGCTGCCATCGGACCGGCGGAGACAGGCGGCTGGCAGGTGATCGTCACGCGATCGATGCTGCTGCGGTACTGGGACGTCGTGCAACTACAGAAAGACCTGAACGACTTGGCTGAGCCGTTCGAGGGGTATTGCGATGCCTGGGCGACCGTCGGCAACCGCGGCGCGGCAGAAGAGTAGGTCGATCGCGAGATGCGGCCCACCGCCCCGCATGTGGGGCGACTGCACAGATCTATTCCCAAATTGAGCGATCAGAGCGCCGCGAACGCCTTCAGGATTGACTGCCCGACGCGCTGGCTCTTTTCCGGGTGAAACTGCGTGGCCATCACATTGTCGCGCCAGATGCTGCTCACGAACGGCCGGCCGTAGTCGGTCGTGGTGGCGATCCAACTCTGATCCGTCAGTCGAACATGGTAGCCGTGGACGAAGTAGACGTTCGCGCCGTCGGCGACGTTCTCGAAGATGGGCGCCCGGCATTCGATCTTGAGCTGATTCCAGCCCATGTGCGGTACCTTCAGGCCGAACGCGTCGTCGACGTCGAAGCGGATGCAGTCGCCCGGAATGACGCCCATGCCGCGGTGCGTGCCGCCTTCCAGGCATGTCTCCATCAGCATCTGCATGCCAAGGCAAATGCCGAGGAACGGCTTGCCCTTCCGAATGTGCTCAAGGATCGGCTGTTCCAGCCCGCAATTGCGGATGTGACCCAGCGCATCACCGACCGCGCCGACGCCGGGCAGAACCAGCCGATCGCACGTGGCGATTTCGTCCGCGGTCGTGATCAACTCGGCGCGATGGCCGACCGACTCGAAGCATTTCTGCACCGATCGGAGATTGGCCATGCCGTAGTTGAGGATCGCGAGGTTCATAGGTTCTGCCGAAAACTCGGATAGTAGAAAGAAAACGGTGGAGGGTCCACGCGCCGCGCGGGCCATGCACCATCATCTATCTACAATCTACGTTTTCGCCCGATTTACCGCGTCACGACGACGATCTCGACACGGCGGTTCTTGCCCTTGTCGTCGCCGCGCGGCTTGAACTCGCCGTAACCGACGGCCGCAAGGTGCTTGGCATCAATGCCCTTGCCTTCAAGGTATCGTGTCACCGCCAGCGCGGGCGACGCTCAGGCCGCGGTTGTCGGTCCATTGCTGCCTGGTCTTCACCAGCGGATCGTTGTCGGTGTGACCTTCGACGCGGATCGTCTTGCCCGGGTAGTCCTTCTTGATCGCAGCCGCGATCTTGTCGAGCGTTCCGAGGCTGCCCTTCTTGAGCGTCGCGACGCCGGAATCGAACAGCACGTCGCCCGGGACGCGGACGGTGAGTTCGCCGTTCCGGGCGTTGAAGCTGGTTTCGATGCCTTCGATGCCCGGCTCGGCACCGGCCGGCGCGCCGGGGGTCGGCGTGGTGAGTTGCTTCTGCAAATCAGCAATCTTCGCATCGCGCTCGGCGAGGGCCGACTGAAGCTGGCCGACCTGGGCGGCGTCCGGGCGGTTGCCCAGTTCGGCCGTCAGTTCTTCGATGCGCTTCTGCGACGTGTCGTTCAAGCCCTGCAATTCCTCGTTCTGCTTCTTGAGCGCGAGGTTCTGGTCATACATCGCGTTCTGGCAACCCAGCGAGAGCAGGCCGACCGAGAGCAGCGCGAACGTGACCGCGCGACGGGCGAGAGTGGCAACGAGCATGGTGGGATCGACTCCTTCGTGTTGTGTGGAAGACGCCTGTGGCGCTCCGCGACGTGCTCCGCACGCCGATGGCGGAAATGCTAAGGAGAGTGCGGTTGCGGTCAAGTTCGCCGCGTCAGACGGACGCATCGGTCTTGGACGATTCTACCGGCGGAACCGACTCGCGCGTCCGCAGCATGGCGGCCTTACGGTTCATGTCGGCGATCTCGTCGTCCAGCGTGCGGGCGGTCTTCTCGTCCCGCTTACGACGTAGCGCGAAGTAGCCGCGAATCATCCAGCCCAGGATCAGCGTGACCAGCGAGCCGAACAGGAACGACACCAGCATCACCAGCCAGAGCGACCCCTTGAACACCGACGCTTCGGTGAAAAAGTAGGAGAAAGTCGTCTCGGTGCGGTTCCAATAGAGCAGGAGCAGCACGTACAGCAACACGAGTCCGATCAGACTCCACTTCGTCCAGAACTTGATCTTCTGCCAGTTCATCGCCTCACACTCCCGTGACTTTCTGCAGGATGGGTTGCACGATCATACCCAAACCCTGTAGGCCGGGGGCGAGGTAGTTCGCGATCGGGCAGTAGAAAAAGATCATGGCCACCGACGCCATGGCGAGGTACGGCCCGTAGGGAAGCTGATGGCCCTTGCGGGATAGCAGCCGGTACACACCGTAGAGCAGGCCGCCGAAGGGGGCCAGGAAGAACGCGACGGTCGACGCGCCCGCCCCGAGGATCGCGCCGACGCCCAGCATCAGGTGGACGTCGCCCAGGCCCATCGCTTCTTTGCCGAAACCGAGGCTGCCGAGGATGCGGGTGAGCCAGACGACCAGTGCGCCAACGAGCGCACCAAACAACGAGCCGATCGCCCCGGCAAGGTATGGCGTCGCGTTGATCGCATCACCAATCGCCGGCCAGCGCAGCGCGATCACGCCGCCGACGCCCGACAGCGTTAGTGGCGGCAGCAGGAACGCCATCTCGTGGCGAATTTCCCGCCGGATCGCGCGGGCGTCGTACTCCTTCGGCTCGGATTCCATCGCTTTCATCGACTCGATCGACGCTGTCGTCTCGCCGCGATCCAGCGCCGCCTTCTCGTGATCGAGCAGCGGCTCGCCCTCGGCGAAGCTTTGCTGAAGCACGCCCGCACGAAGCAGCGCGATCGAGATCGCCAGTCCAACCGCCCCGCCGATGGTCATCAGCGGCACGACCGCGCTGCTCGGCACCAGGTGGCCCGGCGTGCGCAGGTTGCCGATGAACGCATGTGCGACGATGCCGACGCCCATCAGCATCCACGGAATGACCAGCGGGATGATGAAGTGGTCGGCATCGATCAGGCTGGCCGCAAGAAGGAAGCCGATCATCGCCAGGTACAACACGAAGATGGGCCAGTCGTTCGCGATGTTCAGCAGACCGGCGTTGGTGATCGGCATGCCGTACTGATTCGTCGTCGCGACCATCGGCAGGCAAGGCCCCCACTGGAAAACGAACATTAGAACGTACGTGCCCGCAAACAGCAGCGCCGCAAAGAGTTCGACCAGCGGATACCGGGCTGAAATCGGGTTCGAGCAATACCTACACTTCCCGCGCAGCAGTAGCCAACCGAGGATGGGAATGTTGTCCTTCGCGGCCAAGCCGTGACCGCACTTTGGACACGCGCTGGGCGGCCGAACGATCGATTTCCCTGCCGGCACGCGGTAGGCGACCACATTCAGGAAGCTTCCGACGCACGCGCCGAAGATGAACGAGAAGATCGTGTAGACGATGTCAGTCGGAGACACGCGCGAGGTTGTAACCGCGAACGGAGTCGGACGCTAAGCCGCCAGCGGCTCAGTTGTCAGGATGCCCCGGGAAAGCACCGAAACGAATCCGTCCCCACCTCTGCAACGATCATCTTCGCGACGACCTCGACGGACAGATTCGTCACGTCGATCTGATGCGTCTTTGCCTGCTCGTAGAGCGGCTCCCGCGCCGCGAGCAGCGAGCGAATCTCGTCGAGCCCTCCGCCGAGTGAGGTCAGCGCGGGGCGGTTTTCAGCCGTGCCCACGTCGGCGTGAATCCGCGCGTGCAGCACGTCGGCATCGCACCTCAGGTAGAAGCGGTACGCGCCGCTGCGTTCGAGTAGCGCACGGTTCGAGTCCCGCAAAATGATCCCGCCCCCCGTCGCGATGACGCGGTCGCCGGTCCAGCGGAGCGCATCTTCCAGCACGCTCGACTCCAGGTCGCGAAACGCCAGTTCACCCTGCGTGGCGAAGATCTCGCGGATGGTCTTGCCGGCGCGGAGTTGCAGCACCTGGTCGGTATCGATGAATTCCACGCCCAGCTTGGCCGCCACGAGCTTGCCGACGCTCGTCTTGCCACTGCCGCGATAGCCTAGGAGAAGAATCGTCATGATCTGCGCCGCTGTAATGATGGACAGCGGCCGCACGCGACTATCAACTACCAACTGGCAACTGGCAACTCCTCATGACCTTCCCCGTCATCTTCCATCCATTCGGACTGTCGATCCCCGCGCACGCGGTGTTCGATGCCCTCGCCTATACGCTAGGCGGAATCCTGTTCCGTCTCGAACTGCGCCGGCGCCGTGACTCAATGCCCGCGATGCGCATAGAACAGACACTTTGGCTGGTTGCGGGCGTGATCCTCGGGGCCGCGATCGGAGCGAAGTTGCTGGCGTGGATCGAGGATGCGCCGCTCTACCTGACACACCTGAACCGGCCCGAAGCGTGGATCGGCGGCAAGACCATCGCCGGCGGCATCCTGGGCGGGTGGATCGGGGTCGAGATTACGAAGAAGCTGCTTGGGGTCACCAGCAGCACGGGCGACGCGTTCGTGCTCCCGCTGACGGTCGGCATCGCCGTCGGACGCATCGGCTGCTTTCTCACGGGTCTGCCCGATCACACGTACGGCATCGAAACCGCCCTTGCCTGGGGCATCGACTTCGGCGACGGTGTCTCGCGCCACCCCACTCAACTGTATGAATCGCTCTTCGTCCTCATCGCAGGCACCCTCTTTCTGACCGCCCTCCCCACTCGCTTGCGCCTTCGCGGTGGAATGTGTTTCCGTCTGTTCGTCCTTGCGTACTGCCTCTTTCGCGTCGCGATCGAGTTCATCAAACCGACCTACAAGCCGATCGGCGTCAGCGCCATCCAGACCGCGTGTGCGATGGGCGCGATCGTGTGCCTCTGGCAACTGGCACGATCGAAGGACAAGTCGTTAACTTAGTTCTGCCCGTCCCTTGTCGACACGCCTCCTCGCGCGATAATCGCTCGACTATGCCCGACTCGACCGTCGTCACCCGATTCGCCCCCAGCCCCACCGGCTACCTCCACGTGGGCGGTGCCCGCACCGCGCTGTTCAACTGGCTGCTCGCCAAGCACACGGGCGGAAAATTCCTGCTTCGTATCGAAGACACCGACCTTGCCCGCAGCACAGAAGACGCGGTCCGCCAGCTCGTCGAAGACCTGCAATGGTTGGGGCTTAACTGGGACAACGTCGAGCTGGTCTATCAGTCGAAGCGGCTGGCGGTCTACAATAAGATCATCGACGACCTCATCGTGCGCGGACTGGCATATGAGGCGTGGGAGAGCACCGAAGAGTTGGACGAGCTCCGCAAGGCCGCCGAGAAGGCGAAGCGCAGCTTCCGCTACCGCAAGCCCAACTACACGGCCGAGCAGATCGCCAACTACAAGGCGGAAGGACGCACGCCGATCATTCGTTTTGCGATGCCAGTGAAGGAATACAAGTTCCACGACGTCGGCCTACAGAAGGACGTCGTGCAGAGCCCGTACGAAGTGCAGGACTTCGTCATCCGCAAGGCCGACGGCATGCCGACGTACCACTTCGGCGTCGTCGTCGATGACGCCGAGATGGGCGTCACGCACGTCCTGCGCGGTCTCGAACACCTGCTCAACACCGTTAACCACATCGCCCTACAAGAAGCGCTCGGCTACCCGCGGCCGGTCTACGCGCACCTGAGCGTGATGCTCAATCCGGAGTCGGGCGAGAAGCTGAGCAAGCGTGACCGCGATCGCCGCATCCGCAAGCGTGTCCAGGAACTCCTGCGCACGTCGAAGAAGACGGTGGCCGACGTCGCTTCAGCGACCGGGCTTACGGAAGAGCGTCTGACGCACTGGCTCAATACCGACACGGTTCAGCTCGATCTCAGCGAGCAACCGAAGGTGATGAAGTGGTGCAACCTGAAGGAGGCCGACCTCCCGGAAGTCATGATTCACGACTTCCGCAAGAATGGCTACGCCCCAGAGCCGCTGCTGAACTTCCTCGCGCTGCAAGGCTGGAGTCCCGGCGGCGACAAAGAACAGATGTCGCTCGATGAGATGTGCCAACTGTTCTCGCTCGAGCGGGTCATCAGCTCGAACCCGAAGTTCAATCGCGACAAGCTCAAAAGCTTCACCACCGACTACTTCGCAAAACTGCCCCAGGAAAAGGTCGTGCCGATGCTCCGCGACGTGGCCCAACTGAGCCGCTCGCGGCTTAGCGGTGCAAGCGATTCGGATCTGCTGACCATCCTCAAGATGAACCAGGGCTACCGCATCCTCTCCGAGGTCGTCGAGAAGAACGAGTTCTTCTACACTCCTGACGGCGAAATCGTCTACGACGCCAAAGCGGTCGAGAAGACGTTGAAGAAGGACGACAACGCCGGCGTGAAGGCGCTGCAGACGGTGAAAGACGCGCTATCGGCACTCACCGACTGGACGCCCGCGTCGATCGAATCGGCCGTCAACACCGTCGTCGCCTCAACCGGCGGCAATCTCGGCAAGGTCGCTCAGCCGATCCGCGTCGCTGTCAGCGGCACGACCGTCAGCCCCCCAATCTTCGACACGCTCGCCTTCCTCGGGAAGGAACGCACGCTGGCGCGAATCGACAGGTGCATCTCGATAGCACAAGGCTAAGATCAACGACGACACTCGAAACACCTCGCATGGCTGAACGCGATTACTACGACATCCTCGGCGTCTCCCGGACCGCGTCGGCGGACGAGATCAAGGCGGCGCATCGTAAGCTCGTCCGGAAGTACCACCCGGACATGAACAAGAATGCGCCCGACGCGGACAAGAAGTTCAAGGAAGTGCAGGAGGCGTACGACGTCCTGTCGGAACCCGAGAAGCGCAAGCAGTACGACCAGTTCGGTCACGCCGGGCCGCAAGGCATGCCGCCACCGGGGTATGGCGGAGCCGATCCGTTCGGCCAGTACGGGCACGGCGGGGAGTGGGAAGCCGACCCCGGCGTCCGCGTCGAGGACTTCGATTTCAACGACTTCACGCGCGGTGGTGGCGGACAAGGCGATCAGTTCGGCAGCATCTTCGACCAGCTTTTCGGCAGCAAAGGAGCCTTCGGACGCGGGCGCAAACAGCGCGAACGACGTGGCGAAGCCGCCGAAACCGCTGGACACGGGCAATCGGGCGACGTCGAATTCCCCGCGACGCTCAGTTTCATGCAGGCCGCGCGCGGCACGACACTGCCGATCAGCATCCAGCGCCCCACCGGCCGCAGCGAGACGATCGAAGTGAAAATCCCCGCCGGCGTGAAAGCGGGCAGCCGCGTGCGCATCAAGGGTCGCGGCCAGCCCGGCCCGCACGGCCCGGGCGATCTGTTCATCGTCGTCAATGTCAAAGACCACGACTACTATCGCCGCGACAACCTCGACATCTTGCTCGATGTCCCGATCAGCGTCTACGAAGCCTTGCTCGGTACGCAGGTGACCGTGCCCACGCTCGACGGCCAGGTGACGATCAACATTCCCGCCGGCACCAGCAGCGGCAGCAAGCTGCGTATCAAAGGGGCCGGCGTGCAGCGCGGGGCCGACAAGGGCGATCAATACTGCATGATCAAAGTCGTCGTCCCCAAGGACCTCGACCGCGAAGATCAGGCCGCCATCGCAACGCTGATGCGGAAGAAACCCGTGGATGCCCGCAGCGATGTGCCGTGGCGTTAGGCATCGTCGGATCGAATAGTCCAGTGAGATCGAACGAATTCACCTCTTGTGAAGTGCTCGATTCGTTGCGTTCCCCGTTCACCATTCGCACAATCGCGGCCGAATGAAGGCTGCGATTATCTCTATTGGTGATGAACTCGTCCTCGGCCAGACCGTCGATACGAACAGTGCACACCTCAGTCGCGAACTCGCCGCGATCGGCTGCGACACCGCGTTTCACATGACCGTCGGCGACGACGAGCCGGGCATCGAAGCCGCCATCCGCGCGGCGATTCCGGTTTCAGATGTCATCCTGCTCTCCGGCGGGCTAGGACCGACCGCCGACGATCTCACGCGCAACGCGATCGCCGCCGTGCTCGGCGAACCGCTCGAACTTCGGCAGGAATGGCTCAGCACGATCGAAGCATTCTTCACCAAGCTCGGCCGGGTGATGCCGAAGCAGAACGAAGTCCAAGCGATGCTGCCTAAAGGTTCGAAGGTCATCTGGAATCCCGTCGGCACCGCGTGCGGCATCGAAGCGACGATCGACTATCGCAATCACCCGCGCAGTGCGCCGACGAAGATTGCGCTTTACGCCATGCCCGGCGTGCCAAAGGAAATGAAGGCGATGTTCGCCGCCACCGTCGGGCCGGCGATCGCGGCGAAGGCCGGCGGTGCCTGCATTCGATCGGTCACACTGCACACGTTCGGGCTCGGCGAAAGCACCGTCGCCGAGAAACTTGGCGACCTCATGAAGCGCGACCGCAACCCGAGCGTCGGCACCACCGTCTCGGGTGGCGTCGTATCGCTGCGCGTCAACGCGCGCTTTCCGGATCGAACGAGTGCCGATCGCGAACTCGCGAAGACCATCGACGCCTGCCGGGTCGCGCTGGGCGATCTCATTTACGGCGCAGACGATGACACATTGCCCGCGATCGTTGGCGCGCTGCTGAAAGAAAAGGGCCTGACCGTCGCGACGGCCGAAAGCTGTACGGGCGGACTCATCGCGAAGTACCTGACCGACGTCGCCGGTTCGAGCGCGTATTTCGATCAGGCGTGGATCACGTACGCGAACGACGCCAAGACGGCTTCGCTCAATGTCGATCCGCACCTAATCGAGAACGACGGAGCCGTCAGCGAGAGCGTCGTCCGCGCGATGGCGGTCAACGCGCGCACGCAGAGCGGAAGCAACGTGACGCTCGCCGTCAGCGGCGTCGCGGGACCCGACGGTGGCACCGACGCCAAGCCCGTCGGCACGGTCTGGATCGCACTCGCACACGGCACGGCGCCGAGGCAAGAAGACCCGAATGTGTCGGAAGCCCTCGCGCGCCGATTCAACTTTCCCGGCGACCGCGAGATGGTCCGCGACCGCGCGGCCAAGATGGCCTTGACCATGCTCCGCTATCACCTGCTGGGCAAGCCGCTGCCGTTCTGACGGCCGCCAAAACCGCCGCAACAAGCTCACATCGCAGCAGCCATTTGCAGAGATGCGCAATCCATGCGCGCCACGATTGAGGCGGCCATTGAATCACACAACATCATTCATTATCGGAACTTAAAATCGTGCCAGACGCCTGCGACAGTTTCTCAAGCTTTGGATGAAACGCCACAAGTGCAAGCAGCGTCCGCATTTCGTGAACCCGCGATGGAGCGCGAACTTGCCTCGAACAGATTCTTCTTCCAGCGCCAATGTCCGAGAGGTATCGTGTCGTTCATGCCGTTGTCGGTTTGGTTGGGTCGATCAGCATTTCGTTGAACACCCGGCTAGGCACGTCACCATGAACACAATTCGCACCTTGATTTTGACGGCAGCTGCCGTCGCGGGTGTCGCCACGCCCTTGCGCGGCCCCGAGCTATTTCCTGCTAGCCGAGCGCAACGACGCCGTCGTGCACGGTGATTCGTTCGTCGTCGGACTCACCGATGCCGATCTCATCCAGCACGCACGCGACCTGATCCAACTCGGTCCCGACTCGGCCGGCTCACCGATCCTGTTCGCGGACATCGCCGAAGGCGCAGACGGCATCAATCGCGACCTGCTGAAGCCCGGCGCGCCGCAGTGGTCGTGGCACGTGACCAGCGTCGGCGGCTTTAGCGATTTCGGCATCGAGTTGCTCGATGGTTGGCCCAGCTTCGTCGAGTCCGACGTGCCCGGATGGATTCGCAACACCAATCCCACGCAGGCACCGCCCCCCGCGCCACAGACGGGCCAGATCGGCTTCTGGAGCTACACGGTGGTGAAGGAATTGCCGTCCGACTATCCCGAGACGATCCCGGTGATTCCGCTGCCCGCCACAGTGCCAGTCACGGTGGGTTTGATGGCCCTGACCGTGATGAACCCGCGTTTCCGCCGGGCGATCATGCGGTAAGTTCGCTTATGCGTGCCAGCACTTCGGCAGCGGAAAGTCCGCAACGCCCGCGACGTTGGTGCGATCCAGCAGATGCGGAAACTGCGTCGCGGGGTTTCGTTCGGTGATGCGATCTTTTCGAAGCAGAGTGAACTCCATCACCGGTGGAATCTCCATCCCCGCGTAGCGAATCACCGGCCAGCAGTTGTTCGGATGCGCATGCACCACTTCGAAGTTGCGCAGCAGCTTGCGAAAGAACAGGCTCACCAGCTCAAAGCCCTGGCGATCGAGCAGCGCGTCGAGTTCGTGCAGTTCCAGCGCGATGATGCGGAACCGACGCAGCACGTCGGCGTCCGCGTCGAGCAGCACGCGATATTCCGCGCCCTCAATGTCCATCTGCAATAGCAGATCGCCGTGCGCCGTGCGCAGCGACGAACCCAGTCATTCAGCGTCAAGTGGGCGTCATCGGTGTACAGGTCGACGAACTTCTTTTCGAACCGAAACCGCTCGTGCTGCACCGGCGGCCCGTTGACGGAGTAGTCGGCCATGTAGCTCACAATCCCGCGACGCGCGAGGTCGAGTTCGAAGTCGGCGCACGTCGACACACCCGGTGAAAAGCAGCCGACAATGCCATCGAAGTCGTCCGGGATCAGGTAGCCGCCATCGCGGTCGCCGCCGACGCGGATGAGCGGGCGGTTCGTTTCGACCGGATGAATCGTCTTCAGGAACGTCGCAAGCGTCGCGGGCTTGATGGTCCGCGCGAGCCGCCATTGCCGTCGCAGCAACAGCGAGAGCAGCTTGAGCCGAATGCGAGAGCGGAGCGTCATCATCCGCGAGGGTAGATCGACCGGTGCGACAATGCCAGCCGTCGCACTTGCCGGGCAACCGCATCGCCCTATCGTGTCGGCATGGCCTCGCCCGTCGATCGGTATGTCGATCTCATTCGCCACACGCTGGAAGCCGCCGTCGCGAATCGGCCGCCCGTTGCGTCTCGACCTGGCGAAGTGTCAATGGAGACAGGCCTGTCGTTCGTCCGCCACGTCCTGAGCGGTCAGCCGATGACAGAACCGTCCTCGCTCAACGCCAACCTGCGCGTTGTCGACGGCGCCGGCCATTCGCGGTCGATGTATCGCGGCCTGCTGCGGTATGTCCTGAACCGATCCGATCTATCGACGCCCAGTCCGCTGCGGCAACGCACGCGCCTGCCCGCGTCAGAGAGTCGCGATATCGTCGGCGAACTCTGGCTCGCGCTGGCGAATCACGACGATGAATCCATCGCTCATTTCATCGATCATCAGCAGCCCACGGGGGAGTGGTTCGCGCGGACGTCGTCGGACAACCCCGAACCGGTTTGGTATCACGAGTTGGTCGCGCTGCACGCGGTGGCCAGCCACTTCCATGAAATGCACGACCCGACGACGCACCAGGCGATGCTGAAGTCCGCCCGCTACATCGCGGCCGAGGTGCAGCCCGATCACGCGTCGAGCCAGCCGTGGGGCATTCACGCCCTGCTGCAAGTGCCCGACGGCATTCACCTGGCCGACATGATGCTTCACGCGGCCGGCGTGCAGCAGCCGGCGACGATGGATGCGGTCAGCCTCATCCTGCTGGCCGACGCCTACCTTTGCCTTCGGCCGCCCGTGTGAGCACAATCGCCGCCATGAGTTCGGCCACGCCCGCGATCGACCCCGCCTTGCTGAAAATCCTCCGCTGTCCGCTCACGCGCAGCGAACTGACGCTCGAAGGCGACACGCTCGTCGCCACGAAAGGCGGCCTGCGCTACCCGATCCGCGACGGCATTCCCGTCCTCCTCGTCGAGGAAGCCGAACTCCCCGAAGGCGTGAACTCGCTTGACGAGCTAAAAAGCAGCTCGGTCTCTGACCTCGCCCGCCTGGCCTGCGACCGACGATCGACCCGCGTATCATGGGCATGACCCCGATCCTCCTCGACGGCACCTGGCGCGACGCACGATCGACCCGATCGTTTCAGGCAATCGACCCGACGACGCGCCAGCCCTTCGGCGACACATTCCCTGAATCTGACTGGTCCGAGTTCAACGATGCACTTGCGGCCGCCCAGGGCGCGTTCGAAGAAATGCGTCACGACGGCCCGCGCCGCCTGGTCGAGTTCCTGCGGACTTACGCCGATCGAATCGATGCCCACGCGACCGAACTCGCCGAGATCGCCACGAAAGAAACCGCCTTGCCAGCCGGGCCGCGTCTGCTCGAAAACGAGATTCCGCGCACCACGCATCAACTGCGCGAGGCGGCCGGCAGCGCGGCCGAGGGCTCGTGGGCGCTGCCGACCATCGACACGAAAAACCACCTCCGCTCCTGCCTCAACCCGATCGGCCCCGCCATCGTGATGGGACCGGCCAACTTCCCGTTCGCGTACAACGCCATCGCCGGCGGCGACTTCGCCAGCGCGATCGCGACGGGCTGCCCGGTGATCGCCAAGGGCCATCCGGCGCACCCGAACACGACGCGGAAGCTCGCTGAACTCGCGCGAGAAGCGGTCGCCCACGCCGGACTGCCCCCCGCCGCTGTACAGCTCATTTATCATTGCTCGCCGGACGTCGGATTGCGTGCCGTCGAAGACCCCCGATGTGCGGCGATCGCCTTCACCGGCTCGCGACCGGCCGGCATGGCCCTACGTGACGCGGCTCATCGCGGCGGCAAGCCCGCGTGGCTGGAGATGAGCAGCGTGAATCCGGTCATCCTCCTGCCCGGTGCACTCAACGAACGGTTCGAGGAAGTCGTCGACCAGTTCGTCGCCAGCAGCCAACTCGCCGTCGGACAGATGTGCACAAACCCCGGAGTGGTCCTGCTGCTGGAGGACGCGGCGTCGAAGCGTTTCGTAAACGACGTGGTCGAACGTTTTCGGTCAGCACCCACGGGCGTGTTGCTCACCGAAGGCATCGAAACTTCGCTCGAAAAGAACGTGAAGAAGCTCACCGACACCGGCGCCGAACTCGCCATCGGCGGCCAACGTGCGAGGCACGGCGGCTTCGGCTTCCAACCGACATTGCTGCGCCTTACCGGCGACGCGTTCCTTCGCCAGCCCGAACTCTTCCAGACCGAGCTGTTCGGTCCGGCGTGTCTGGTCGTTCTTGCGCGATGTCGCACAACTCGTCCAGATCGTCCGCTCGCTCGAAGGCAGCCTCACCGCCAGCGTCTACACCGCGCACAACACGGACGACGATGAGGCGTACGAAGCGATCGCCTCGCACTCGCGCCAGCGCGTCGGCCGGCTGTTGAACAACAAGATGCCCACCGGCGTAACCGTCTCGCCCGCGATGAACCACGGCGGCCCGATGCCTGCGACGGCAAACGCGGGTTTCACCGCCGTCGGGTTCCCGGGGGCCATGCGACGATTCGCCAAGCTGGATTGCTACGAGCGCGTCCGCGATGATCGGCTGCCGCTCGTGCTGCGGGATGGCAATCCGCTTGGAGCGTGGCGTCTCGTTGACGGCGCATGGACACGCGAGAAAGCGAAGTGAGGGGCATGCTCGTTGGTTACACGAAATCAGCAATGGTGATCCTGACCAATCTTTCTCGCGTCGCGGTGCCGCTCATCAGCTTGCTGCTGGTCGCGGTGATGTACGTGCCGGTGTTTGCGATCACGTCGATCGATCACGGGAACGCGCACGTGACCTATGCGCTCGGCACGACGTTCTTTTTGCTCTGTGCGGGCTGGATGGGGTTCTCAGGGCTCAAAGCCCCGTACCGCGCTGAACTGTCTGCCGGCGGTGTGACGGTTCGTCGACTCCTTGGCGAGCGCGTCTTCGCCTCGACCAGCATCGCGGCGTGGTCGTTCGCCCGGCCCGACGCGCCGCCGACGCAGGCCCCGCTCGACACGAACGGCCTGCTGATGCTGAAGTTCGTCGACGGCTCGAAGTTTCGGGCCGAAGTGACCGCGGAGCAGTCGCGGCAGTTGATCGCACTGCTGCCAGTGGTGCCGCTGCTGGGCCGGCTGTGACGCGAAGTCTTCTGTAATATCCGCCTGCGCCACCGGCAAAATCGCATTCGTCGGATGCACATTTCCCGCCTTCGCTGCGGCGAAACGTCGCGCGCGACGTGTCGCCGCAACCGGATGACGCGCCGACCCTTCCGCCACCCGCCGTCGATCCCTATATTCGATTTGTTCGACCGCGTAGTTTTTCGTTCACACAACACTCGAAAGGATTCACGGCCATGGCCGCGATCAAAGGCAACGCAGTGATCGGTCAGTCGGGCGGACCGACCAATGTCATCAACCAGTCGCTCGTCGGCGTCATCCAGGAAGCCCGCTCGGGCAAGTACGGACACATCGACAAGATCCTCGGCGCCCATCACGGCGTGACGGGCATCATCAAGGACGACTTCATTGAACTGAATGGCGCGTCCGACGAATTGCTCGAACGCATCGCCCGCACGCCCAGTGCCGCACTCGGCTCGACGCGCGACAAGCCCGACGAAGCCTACTGCGCCCGCATCTTTGCCCACCTCCGCGAACGCAACGTCCGCTACTTCTTCTACATCGGCGGCAACGACTCGGCCGACACGGCCCGCATCGTCCAGGAGATGTCGGTTCGCGAGAACTTCGAACTGCACGTCATCCACATCCCCAAGACCATCGACAACGACCTGCGCGTGCACGACCACACGCCCGGCTACGGCTCGGCTGCGAAGTTCGTGGCGCAGGCCATCGCCGGCGACGACTACGACAACAAGAGCCTGCCCGGTATCAAGGTCGACATCATCATGGGCCGCAACGCGGGCTTCCTGACCGCGGCAAGCGCGCTCGCCCGCAAGTACGAAAACGACGGCCCGCACCTCATCTACGTGCCGGAGGCGCCGGTCAGCCCCGAGAAGTTCCTGGCCGACGTCGACCGCGTCTACACCAAGCTGGGCCGCTGCGTCATCGCGATCAGCGAAGGCATCACCGACGTCGACAACAAGCTGTACGCCGTCAAGATCGGCGAAGCCAAGGAGAAGGACGCGCACGGCAACGTGCAGCTTTCCGGCTCCGGCGCGCTCGGCGACTACTTCAGCAATCTCATCACCACCAAACTCGGCAAGGAACGCGGCAAGAAACTCCGCGTGCGTGCCGACACGTTCGGCTACCTCCAGCGGTCGTTCCTCGGCATCATCAGCGAGGTCGATGCGACGGAAGCCCGCCTCGTCGGTCGCAAGGCCGTCGAATACTCGGCCGACCCGAACAACAAGCAGGGTTCGGTCGTGATGACCCGCAAGCCGGGCAGCAAGTACGAGATCGGCGTGCATCTCGAGCCCCTCCAGAACGTCGCCCGCGTGACCAAGCACATGCCGGCCGAGTTCCTCAAGGACGGCAACGACGTCACGCAGGCGTTCATCGACTACGCCCGCCCGCTGATCGGCGAGATGCCGACCGTCGGCTCGCTGAGCGAGTTGAAGAAGTAAGCGGACTCGTTCGCGACTACACTCGTGCGTCGTGCTGTTGACTCCAGCACGACGCACGTTTTGTTTTATGGAGACACGCCGATGGCCGACGCAACGGAGCCGCCTTTTCGCACGTACACCCGACTCGTCATCGAAACGGACGTGGTTGGCGCGATGCTCGAACAGCGCCACGAGTTGCTCAGCCTGTTCGAGCCGCTGGGGGATCAGGCGCTCAACACACTGCACCCGCCCTACACCTGGACACTCCGTCAGGTGCTCGGGCACATCATCGATACGGAACACGTGTTCGGCTACCGCGCTCTCTGCTTCTCACGAGGCGACCGGCAGCCGTTGCCCGGATTCGATCAAGAGCCGTACGTCGCCCAAGGCGAATTCACGAATCGTTCACTGCCCAGCCTCCTTCGGCAATGGAGCGGCCTGCGCGACGCGCACCTGGAGATGTTCAGGCACATGGCCGAGCCGGCATGGTCTAAACGCGGACCGGCGGCGGGTGTCGAGTGGAGCGTCGATGACCTCGCCCGGGCCATCGTCGGACACGCACGGCATCACTTGACGATCGTTCGAAAGCGGCTCGCGATCGCGAGTCCGTCTTGATGCGCCGGCCGCGCATCGGACCGAAAACGAGAAGGCCGCGTGGGTGACACGCGGCCTTTTCGTTTCAACTCTGGAATTCGCTTACGACCACAGAATCAGGCCTGGCTCGAACGGCGTCGCCATGTCGCTCACGCCGGGGATGGCCCGCAGCGCGAAGCCGTAGCGGCCGCTCGTGCGGCAGTCGAGCTTGCCCGTGTAGATGTGCCGGCCGTCGGCCACCACACGGCTGTGCTGCATCTCGATCGTGTTGGCCACGTCGATCTTCCGCTCGCTGTTGACCGCGCCGCAGAACAGCTGCAGGCGAACCTGCTCGGGCGTCAGCTTGCCGAGGTCGACGATCGCTTCCACCGCGATGCTCTCGCCCACCTTGTAGTGGCCGTTGCCGGTGTGGTTCACGCCCAGCACGCGGATGCCGCCCCAGTTGTGGCGGAGGAAATCCTTCGAATGGGCGAGTTGCACGCCGCGCTTGAGCGCGTCCTGCATCAGCAACCGTCCGCGAGAAACGGCCGGCAGGTACAGCGTGTTCGCGTACTGCGCAACCATGCGGTTGGTGTTGAACACCGGCGCGAGCTTCTTCAGGTTGTTCTTCATGCGCCGCACCCACTCGCGCGGCACGTTGTCCGGACCGCGGTCGTAGAACAGCGGCATGATCTGCCGTTCGATCGTGTCGTAGAGGCTCTGCGCCTCGATGTGGTCCTGGTACTCGGCGTCGGAGTACTGCTCGCCGCGACCGATCGCCCAGCCGGTGCCGGGCTCGTACCCTTCGACCCACCAGCCGTCGAGGATCGAGCAGTTCGGGATGCCGTTGGCCGCCGCCTTCATGCCGCTGGTGCCGCTGGCTTCGTAAGGCCGGCGCGGCGTGTTGAGCCACACGTCGACGCCCTGCACCAGCGTGCGGGCGATGCCCATGTCGTAGTTCTCGATGAACACGAATTTGCGCCGGATGGCCGGATCGCGGGCGAAATCGACGATCTGCCGGATGAGTTCCTTGCCGCCCTGGTCGGCTGGGTGGGCCTTGCCGGCGAACACGAACTGAATCGGGCGATTCGTCTGCGTGATGATCTGCTTGATGCGTTCACGGTCGCGCAGGATCAGCGCGCCGCGCTTGTACGTCGCGAAACGTCGGGCGAAGCCGATGGTGAGCGCTTCCGGATCGAGCACGCCGTCGGCGACGTTCTGTTCTTCGCTGCTCGCGCCGCGATTGGAAAGCTGCTGCTTCAACCACAGCCGCGCATTGATGACCATGCGTTCGCGGCAGCGCTCGTGCGAGCGCCACAGTTCTTCGTCCGGGATCTGGTCGACGTCGTCCCACGCGTCGGGCTTGGTCGGGTCGACCATCCAGGCGTCGCCCAGGTAGCGATCGAGCGTGAAGGCGAGATCGGGGCTGATCCACGAACGGACGTGTACGCCGTTGGTGACATGCTGAATCGGCACTTCGGTCGTCGGCACGCCGGGCCAGATGCTGTGCCACATGTCGCGCGAGACTTCGCCGTGCAGCTTGCTGACGGCGTTGCACCCGTCGGCCAGGCGAATCGCCAGCACGGCCATGCTGAAGCCCTGCTTCTTGTTGGTCACGTCTTCGCGGCCCAAGGCAAGGAAGCCTTCCTCATCCAGCTTCAGCGACGAGTAGTAGTTCTTGAAGTACTTGACGACGAGGTCGGGCGGGAACATGTCAATGCCCGCGGGCACCGGCGTATGCGTCGTGAAGACGTTGCACGCCATGACGGCCTGACGGACTTCGTCGAACGACTTGTCCGCGTGCTGCGGGTCGGCCAGCAGCTTGCGGATGCGTTCCAGCGCGAGGAAGGCGCTGTGCCCTTCGTTCATGTGCCAGACGTCCGGCGCGATGCCCATGGCCTCGAGCGCGCGAGCGCCGCCGATGCCGAGCACCAGTTCCTGCTTGATGCGCATCTCCGTCCCGCCGCCGTACAGACGCGAGGTGATTTCGCGATCCGCCGGCGAGTTCTCGGGCAGGTTCGTGTCGAGCAGGTAGAGCGGGATGCGTCCGACACTGACCTTCCAGACGCGGATGAAGACCGCGTTGTCGGGCAGGTCGACGCGCACCTGCACGACCGAGCCGTCGGTGAACTTCACCGGCTCGACGGCCAGGTTGTGGAAGTCGAGTTCCGGGTACGCTTCCTGCTGCCAGCCGTCGGCCGACAGGTACTGCTGGAAGTAGCCGTGGTGATACAGGAGGCCGACGCCAACCAGCGGCAGTCCTAGTTCGCTGGCGGACTTCAGGTGATCGCCGGCGAGAACACCCAGGCCGCCCGAGTAGATCGGCAGCGACTCGTGCAGGCCGAACTCGGCGCTGAAGTACGCGATGCGGGCGTCGGTCACTTCCGGATGGTTCTTCTGGAACCAAGCCGGCTCGGACATGTTCTTCTTGAACGCCTGATAGACGCGATCAAGCTGGGCCAAGTAGCCCGCGTCGCTCGCCGCCTCGGCCAGTTGCTCCTGCGTGAGCAAGCCCAGCAGGCGAACCGGGTTGTGGTTGATCTTGTCCCAGGTCACGCGATCGAGCCGGCGGAACAGCTCGGCCGCGTCGTGGTTCCAGGTCCACCAGAGGTTGCCGGCCAATTCACGTAACGGCTGGAGCGACTGCGGGATATCCGGAAAGACTTGGAAGGTGCGAAGCGTTGGAATGACGTTCAGTGCCATGATATTGCTGCCGTGAAACTATTCTGACTCTGCGGACTGTGCGGCTCTTCCCGGTCGCAGGATATATCCGGGCCCACAGGCATACCAGCGTTAACATTGGCTCTCATCGACCGACGCCGTCGCTCCCTTGCGTGACTGGCAGCCCGAATTAGGGCGATGCGACATTGCGACGCGGTTGTTAAGCTGCCCCGCTCACGTTTGACCGTGTTATCGGCTGGATCAGAAGCACGAATCGAAAAGCCACGGAGGTTCCCATGACCGCTCGTTCCGCGCGCACCCATCGTCGTTCGCAACTCACCCACGCCATCCGCCCCGTCGTCCAAGCCATGGAAGGCCGGCGGATGCTGTCGGTCTCCGTCGGCGGCGGGCAGTTGACGATCGTCGGCACCGCCGGCCCGGACACGTACTCGCTCGCGCTGGGCGCGACGAGCGTGACCGTCATCGAGAACGGCGTGAACCGCGGGCCGTTCACGCTCGCGAGTTTCAACTCCGTTAAGGCCACGCTCGGCAGCGGCAACGACAAGATCGACCTCGGCCTGCTCAACAAACCCGCCACGCTGCAAGGTCAGGACGGCAACGACACCCTTCGCGGCGGCAACGCCAACGACAGCCTTGAAGGCGGCAACAACGACGACACCCTCGACGGCCGCAACGGCTTCGACACGCTCTCGGGCGGCGCGGGCAACGACACGGCCGACTACACCAGCAGCGCCGTCGGCGTGAAGGTCACGCTTGACGACGTCGCCAATGACGAAGGCGGCGCCGGCAACGTCCGGTCCGACGTCGAGACCATCACAGGCAGCGCCGGCAACGACACGCTCACCGGCAGCGCCTTCGGCAACCGCATCGACAGCGCGGGCGGAAACGACTCCATCGATGGCGCGGGCGGCAATGACACGCTCATCGGCGGCGTCGGCAACGACACCGTGAACGGCGCGGCCGGCGCGGACTCGATCCTCGGCAACGACGGCTACGACTCCCTCAGCGGCGGCACCGAGAACGACACGCTCATCGGCGGCAACCAGAACGACACCATCTCCGGCAACGAAGGCAACGACTCCATCTTCGGCAACACCGGAGACGACAAGCTCTACGGTGAAAGCCTCGGCTACGCCTCCACCATCGGCGGCAACGACACCGTCTACGGCGAAGACGGCAACGACACCCTCGAAGGCGCGGCCGGCCAGGACGTGCTGCTGGGCGGCAACAACAACGACAACATCAACGGCGGCTACGGCTCCGACAGCATCAGTGGCGGCGCGGGCAACGACTCGCTCCAGGGCTGGTACGACAACGACACCCTCAACGGCGACGCCGGCCTCGACACCATCTACGGACAGCACGGCGTGGACAAGATCGACGGCGGCCTGGACGCCGACAAGATCGACGCCGGCTTCGCGGGCGTCGACGGACTCGTCTCGCCCGGCACTGAAACGGTCTACGGCGGCGACGGCAACGACACCATCGTCGCAGGCGACAACAACACCCTGCTCGCCTACGGCGGCAACGGTGCGGACTCGATCATCGGCAGCGTCGGCAACGACACACTCAACGGCGAAGCGGGCAACGACACCATCGCCGGCGGGCGCGGGTCGGACAAGATCGACGGCGGTCTTAACGACGACAACCTCGACGGCGGCAGCACCGGCCCGGACAACTTCGTGTCCAGCGACATCGACACCATCGAAGCGGGCGACGGCAACGACTACCTCACGAGCGCGGAAGACAACAAGCTGCTCGCGTTCGGCCGGGCCGGCAACGACACCATCTACGGCGGCAACGCCAACGACAGCCTGTTCGGCGGCGGCGGCAACGACCAGATCCACGCCGGCTCGGGCAACGACCTCGTCGGGCCCGGCGGACAGTCGGACTGGGTGGAGTGCGGCGGCGGGTTCGACGTGCTCGACTACGCCGACGCGCCCAACGGCGTGACCATCACCTTCGACGGCGTGAGCAACGACGGCGCGATCGGCGGCGGCGCCACCGGCTTCATCGCGGCCGACGCCGACACGATTCAGGGCTCCAACTTCGCCGACTACATCAAGTACTTCAGCTACGCCGCCAACCGCACGATTCGCGGCCAGGGCGGCAAGGACACGCTCGTCGGCGGCGGCTACACCGGCACCAACGGCTGCGTGCTTGAAGGCGGCGGCGGTGACGACGTCCTCGGCGACGGCTTCATCGCCCGCGGCGGCGATAACAACGACATCATTTACAACTCCCGCACGATGTTCGGTGACAATGGCAACGACGAACTCGATGGCGACAACAACGCCAACACCATGGACGGCGGCGCCGGCAACGACACCATCTTCGGCGCAGGCGGCGCGGATTCGATCCACGGCGGCGCCGACGCCGACAGCATCTCGGGCGGCAGCGACAACGACACGATCTTCGGTGACGGCGGCAACGACACCATCAACGGCGACGCCGGCAACGACTCCATCCTCGGCGGCGAAGGCAACGACAGCCTGACCGGCGACAGTGGCGGCGCGGTCGGCGCCGACAGCATCTTCGGCGAAGGCGGCAACGACTACGTCGACGTGGCCGACGGCGCCACCGGCTCCGACAACGCCAACGGCGGTATCGGTACCGACACCGTGCGCCTCGACCGCTACAACCTCCCCGGCGGCGGCTTCGACCGCGACACGAACGCCGGCTTCGAAATCATCATCGACGTGCTGCCGTAAAGCAGTCGAGAGTCGTAAGTGGAGAGTGGAGAGTTGCAGGGCGCGTTGCGCTGCAACTCTCCTTCCGTTTGATCGGTCTGCGAGGAGCTGCAGCGCCTCGCATAAGCTCGACGTGAGGAACTACTCCCTCGCCCGGTGAGGATTATGCGCGATCGCGTTAAGTCGTTGCGCCCGGCGCGGTTCCGGTCCATGCCGCTCTTTCAACCACGAAGGAGTCAGACATGGAACTGGAACTTTGGGCCGAGGTCTCGGCGGCGATCGCCGCCGTCGCCTCGGCTTGGCCACGGCATCCGCGGGATCAGCACTCTACCGCCCTCGTCGTCCGCGTCTATCTCTGGGCGTGTCTGCACGACCGGCCCGTCTGCACGACCGGCCCGTCTGCTGGGCGTGCGTCCCCGCGCACTGGACGCGCGCGACGCTGCCGTCGGTGTTGCCCGATCAATCGACGATGAGCCGACGTACGCGGCGTGTCGACTACTGGGACTTCCTGCAACGCGTGGGCCGGCGTCTGAACGGCAAGCCCGCCGACGCCGCGTCGCTCGTTCAACGCCACGTCGTCGACGGCAAGGCGCTGGAACTGCCCAACCATAGCACGGATCCCGATGCGACCTGGGGCCGCGGCGTGAGTCGCCAGAGCCTGGGCTACAAGCTGCACGCGATCACCTCGGGCAGGCCGATGCCGGACGCGTTCGCCATCACCCCGCTGGACGTCTGCGAGAAGCGGATGGCCGGCCGGATGATCAAACGCATCGCCGGCTGCGGCTACCTGCTGGGCGACGCGCTCTACGACGCGAGTTGGCTGTTCGACGTCTGCCATGACCACGGCCGACAGCTGATCTGCCCGCGGGCCAAGCCTCACACCGGCGAGGCGCACCGCTACGTCTCGCGGCACCGGCGTCGGGTGATCGCGTTGCTGGAAACGCCTGCGACCGTCAACCGCTTCGGCAAGGACCTCTATGCAAGTCGGACGGACATCGAGCGGGCGTTTTCTCAACTGGTGAGTTTCGGCAGCGGGCTGGGACCGTTGCCGACGTGGGTCCGCCGGATCTGGCGGGTGCGTCACTGGGTGATGAACAAGCTGCTGGTCAACGCCGCACGCATCCGCATCAACCGCAGAAACGCCGGTTAACGCATAATCCTCCGGTACCCCGGGAGAGGGCGGGGGTGAGGGCCGATTGGGCAGGCGCGGGAAGGATTTCACCGTCTCGCCGCGCACCGGCCGACGGAGTCGGCGTCCGACCCCACCTGCGAAGATCCGCCCCGGCGAGCGTGCTCGCCGACTACACGGGTTCCCCATGAGATGAGACGCGCACACTGCGAACTGAAATCGCCCTCGCCCGCCGCGTCCGCGAAGATCGCCGGTGCCGCGGGTGATGGAGCGGCCGCCCCTTCTCGGACCCTCACCACCGCGGGATTTCGCTTCAGCGCATCCGGATGCGCGACTTTCTTCTCCGGATGCGCGACTTTGTTGTCCGGATGCGCGACTTCGTTCTCCGGTCGCGGAACTTCTTTGTCCGGTCGCGGAAGTTCCTTATCCGGATGCCGAACTTCCTTTTCCGGTCGCGGAACCGTCTTATCCAGTCGCGGAAATTCCTTCGCCGGTCGAGGAACTCTCTTCTCCGGATGCGGAACCTGCTTCTCCGGTCGCGAAACTTCCTTGCCCGGTCGCGGAACTTCCTTCTCCGGATGAAGAAGTTCCCCATCGCGATGCCGCAGCGTCGGCGGCGGATCTGCTCGCCGGTCGGAACAGGTCGGATGCGGAGGTGCGCGGCAACGCACCGCCCGAAGAGGCCGCGCGCTTCTGGCACGACACGGACTCAAACCAACGTTAGCCACTTGGAGGGCGTTGATTTGCTGACGTTCGTGCTTTTCTCGGACCGATCAACATCTCTCGGCGGCGGCTCCGTGAATCCGTTGTTTGACCGTTGAACGAGATAGCTTGGCATCAGCCAAGCTTGGCGGACTGGACCGCCGGTCAACATAATCAGAGGTCATGTGGCACAAGCTCGTCTCAATCGTGTTCCTTTCGCTCCTCAGCAGCGCGGGATGTCGTACGCTTCACACCATCGAAGCGCGTGAAAACTCAGTGCCCGTTGCCATGTGGGCCGGTTTGGCCGCAGTCGACAAGGACGGGCGAAAAGTCACGCCGGCACCTGACGAACTCATCGTCGACGCGCTCAAGCGAGTTGGCATCGCCGCAACCGTTGACAAGTCGGGCTTGCATGTCGCGTCGACGGATGAAGATCGGGCACGCGAGGCATTGCTGACCGATCGACGCCTGACGGATTCCGGGGTGCTTGTGATGGTCTTAGTGCCCGCCGGCACCGGCCGCAGGACAGCGACCGGTGTTGAGTTCACAGTTGAACCGCCAACCACTGCGCCCAGCAAATGATCTCGCGGCAGCGCGGGGTGCCACATAACTCGGCCCCCGTCGAGCGTTCTTGGCAAACCGAAAGTTGGTCGGCGCGGTGCCGGCCATTGAACGTTGATCCGTTATCCGCGTCGTCCCGTCTTCGGCTGCAGCCGACGGCGCAGCCCCGCACCGCAACTCTCCGCTCTCCACTAATTACTCTCGACTGCCCTCACTTCCCCGCTTCTAGCCGCTTCACGTAGAACATGCTTTCGGTCGCGCGCGAGCCGACGAAGTGCAGGTGAACCGGATACTTCAGTTTGCACTCGCGGTAGAACTCGAAGATGCGTTCGCCGTGGCGGTGCTGGCGGTCGAGGTTGGCGTCGACCTGGTCGGACAGTTCCGGCGGAATCAGTCGCTGGCGGTCGTAGTCCCATTGCGGGTCGACGCGCACGAGCAGGTGGGCGTCGGTCCAGTCGATCGGGTGACCGAGGATCAGGCCGCTGCCGGTGTCGGGCGTGTAAAACCAGAAGCAGAGGAAGCGGTCCTTCCAGACGGTGCCGGTGGCGTCATCGACGCCGGTGATGAGCGCGGCGTGGCTGGTGCGGATCGCCTGCCCGTTCAGTGGCTTGCAGACCCAGATCTTTCGCTCGCGACAATCGTACAGGCCGACGTGCGGGTACTTGCCGGAGAACTTCTCCGTGCACAGCTTGGTGCTGACCTGCGCGCCCTGCGGCGTGGGTTTGTTCTTCGAGAAGCCGAACATGAGACAAACGTGAGCGAACGCGCGGTCGACGTCGGACTCATGAAGGATGGTCGCGCGAAGCGGGATGTCAAGGGTCGGTCATCCCAGCGCCCGACAGAGAGTTGAAACCACAGATGAACGCAGATGAACACAGATCAATGCGATAAGAAACGAAGGGGCAGGTGCTTTCGATTCCGATTGAATGATCTGTGTTCATCTGTGGTTCTATTTTCTCCGGCTGCGTCAGCCTTGCTTCGACGTGCGCGGATCGATCTGGCGCAGCTCGTCGATCTTCTGCGACGCCTCGGCCTTCGTGAGATTCTCCGGAACCGTCTGGCCCGTCTCCTGCGCGAGCGTTTCGAGATACGACCGCTGCGCGCCGGTCATCGGCTCGTCGCCGGTCTTCCAGTCCTGCGGGTCTTTGCGCGTGTTGTCGCCGGCGGCCGTGTCGGTCTGTTTCGTCTTCTTCATAGTCTTCTCCTGTTGAACCGCGGCATGGTAGGACGATGTTAGGTTTCAGAACCACTCGGGGATTGCCTGACTTCGGGATGAATCGTGCTGGCGTGATCGAAGCCTTACCCGCGTGCGCACGATCGACTACGATGGACGGAATGCAGCTTCCGTACCTCACCGCCGACTTCGCAGGCGTGGGCGGTGTCATCCGCCAGCGCGACGACGACTTCTTCGTCCAGGAACTCCCGCTCTACGAAGCGTCAGGCAACGGCGAGCACATTCTTTGCGAGATTCAGAAGGTGGGCCTGACCACGTTCCGCGCGTGCGACGAGATCGGCCGGGCGCTGGACGTCCACCCACGCGACATCGGCTTCGCCGGCATGAAGGACGCGCACGCGGTGTCGCGCAACTCTTCACGATCCCGCGCGTGACCGAAGAAGCCGTCATGCAACTGGCCATCCCCGGCCTGACGCCGCTCTGGGCGGCGAAGCATCACAACAAGCTGCGCCTCGGTCACCTCGCGGGCAACCGGTTCGCGATCAAGATTCGTGAGGTCGAGCCGACGTCAGTCGTGCTCCTCCGGCCTGTGCTCGATCGCATCGAAAAGACCGGCCTGCCCAACTACTTCGGCGAACAGCGGTTCGGCCGGCGCAACGACAACGACCTTCTCGGCGCCGCCCTGCTGCGCGAAGACCACGCCGAGGTGCTGCGCCTGCTGCTGGGCAACCCGAGCGACGTGTACGACAAGCCGCACCAGCAGCAGCCACGCCGGTTCTACGAAAAGGGGGAGTTCGACCGCGCGATGAAAGCGTGGCCGCGTTCCAGCGGCATGGAGCGGCGCGTGCTGCATCGGCTGATCAAGTCCGGCTCGCACGCGCAGGCGGCGCGTCTGATCGAACCGAAGCTGCGTCGCCTCTGGCTGTCGGCGCTTCAGTCGCGGTTGTTCAACGACGTCGTCGCAGCCCGCATCAACCAACTCGACAAGCTGCTGCCGGGCGATCTCGCGTACCTGCACGCAAACGGCGCGTGCTTCCGCGTCGAAGACGTCGCGACAGAACAGCCGCGCGCGGAGGCATGGGAGATTTCGCCGACCGGGCCCCTGCTTGGATTCCGCATGACGATGCCATCGGACACGGCGCTGGCGATCGAGCAATCGGTCTACGACAAGTACAAGCTGACGGCCGAAGATTTCCGACGCCCCACACACGACAAGGCGAAGGGCGCCCGGCGTCCGCTGCGTGTGAAGCCGACGGAGACCAGCCTGGCCAGCGGCGTCGACGAGCACGGCGGGCACATCACCGTTGCCTTCACCCTGCCGGCCGGCTCGTTCGCGACAACGCTCCTGCGCGAACTGATGAAGTCCGACGACAGCGACGTCGCCATTCGCAGCGTCGAGCAGACGCAGCCCACCGACGTCGAATCGTGAGCGTGAGTTGGGCCGGACAATCTTTCACCCTCTCCCGGTACGCCGGGAGAGGGCCGGGGTGAGGGCCGTCCGCAATTGTGAGCGGAAAAGGCCATTCACCCTTCCCGCTCCCCGAATACCGGTAGAGGGCCGAACTCCATTTGCGTTTGCTCGAAGCGTCCGCCAGCGCTGGCAAATCGCCGCTATCATCGTGACGATGCGCAGCATGAAGTGTCGAGCGCTTTCGTTCATGGCGTGTGTCGCGTGGTCGTCGGTCGCGCTCGCGCAGACGCTGCCGAGCACGCAACCGACGTACGTGTGGTGGGAGGCGGAGAAGCCTGCCCGCACGAACATCCCGCTGCGCGGCAACGCGTTCGCGCCGATGAACGATGACGAAGCCAGCAAGCTGTCGGGCGGCGCGTGGATCGGCACGGGCGCCAACCGCGCGGCGCCGGCATTCCTCGAATACGTCGTCGACGTGCCGGCCGACGGGAAGTGGTCTCTGTACGCTCGAAAGTTCTGGAAGCACGGCCCGTACCGCTGGCGCTTCGACGGCGGCGCGTGGACATCGATCGACAAGCAACCCGCCCTGCTGGACGACACGCCGATCCGCACCAACGTCGTCGCCAACTGGACGCTCGCCGGCACGGCCGAGCTGAAAGCGGGACCACACCGGCTGCGCATCGAATCAACTGAGAACGCCGGGCCGATCGTGTTCGACTGTTTCCTGCTCACGCAGCAGCCCTTCACGCCGCGCGGCAAGATGAAGCCGGACGAGAAGTACGACGTCACGGAGCCGGGCTGGAGCGCCTTTCAGCCCGACGCCGACGCGCCTTCGCCGATCGACTTGCGATTCCTGAACGAGCCGCTCGCCGGCAGCGAGGGGCCAATCGTCGCGCGGGACGGGCGGTTCGTTCATTCAACGTCCGGCAAGCCCGTGCGCTTCTGGGGCGTGAATGCGCCGCCCAACGTCACCACGCTCGGCGATGCACAGCTTGATGCCCTCGCCAAATCCCTCGCGCGACGCGGCGTCAACCTCGTGCGACTCCACGGCGCAGTCTTCTTCACCGACGGGCCGAACAAAGGGAAGCCGAACCCGCGTTACATCGAGCGCGTGCAGTACGCGGTCAGCGCGTTCAAGCGCGAGGGGATCTACACGACGCTCAGCATCTACTATCCGCTCTGGCTCGAACTCGACGCGTCGGAGGGCTGGTCCGGCTACAAGAAGAAGCATCCCTTCGGCGTGCTGTTCTGGGACGAGCGGTTTCAGTCGATGTACCGCGACTGGTGGCGGGCCGTGCTGACGAGCGACAACCCGCACGGGCCGAAACTGGCGAGCGAGCCGGCGATTCTGTCGTGCGAGGTGCTGAACGAGGATTCGCTCTTCTTCTGGACCTTCAAGCCGTACGACAGCGTGCCGGCCGAGATGATGCCGACGCTCGAGAAGCGGTTTGGCGATTGGCTCACGAAGAAGTACGGCTCGATCGACGCGGCCATCACCGCGTGGAAGTCGAACGCCGAGACAGGTGACGCGCCGACCGAGGGACGCGTCGGCATCGTCATTCCGTGGCGGCTCTTCAACTTCCGCGACGCCCGGTCGCGCGACACAACTGCGTTCCTGGCCGAGGTCGAGCGGTCGTTCTACGAGTCGACATCGAAGTTCCTCAAGACCGACCTCGGCCTACAGTCCATGGTCAGCGGCAGCAACTGGACGACGGCCTCGGATCAATACCTCACGCCCGTCGAACGCTGGGCGAACGCCTCACTCGATTTCGTCGACCGGCACGGCTACCACGACGCGCTCCTCGAAGGCGAAGGCGCGGGCTGGTCCGTTCGGCCCGGCCAGACATATGCCGACCGGTCGATCGTCCGCGGCGACCCCGCGAAGCCGGGCGGCGCGATCGCGCTTCACAGCCCGATCCAGGACGTTCAATACGACGACAAGCCGACGATGCTGAGCGAGGTCGGCTGGCCGTCGCCGAACCGGTTCGATGGCGAGATGGCGCCGTTCTGCGCGGTGTACGGCGCGCTTCAGGACCTCGACGCGATCGCGTTCTTCGCCGTTAACGGCCCCGGTTGGCAATCGTCGATCGGCAAGTTCAGCGTGCAGACGCCGACCCAACTCGGCGCGTTCCCTGCCGCGGCGCTGATCTACCGGCAGGGATTGATCGACGAGGGAAAGCCAGCCGTCGAAACGACGGCGTCCGTACAAGCGCTGCTGAACGTCGAAGGCCTGCCGTCCACGGATGCGCGGCTGAGTTACGCCGGGCCACGCCGCGTGCATTACGCGAGCGAAGCGAATTCCAGCGCGACATCGCTCGACGCGTCAACCCTCGTTCTCGACGCGGAGAAACGCATCGTCAGCAACACCGGACAAATTGACTGGCGCTATGGTGACGGTGCGCTGCGCATCAACGCGCCGCGCGCAAGGCGTTGTCGGCTTCACGCAGAAGGCAGGGCCCGTTGCGCTCGCCGATGCGACGATCGACTGCCACAACGAGTTCGCCGGGGTGCTGCTCGTGCCGCTCGACGGCCAGCCGATCGGGACCTCGAAGCGGCTGCTGCTTCAAACGATCACGGAGCAGCGCCCGCACGGCTGGCAGGCGTCGGGCGAGCCGCTGCAAACGATCCGGTCGCTCGGCAGTGCGCCGCTGATGCTGCGCAATGTCGACGGGACCGTTCGACTGAAGCGAGCCGATGCCAGGCAGCTACGCGTGACGCCGCTGACGCAAAGCGGCAACGTAATGGGGCAGAGCAGCGTCGGCGCGGCGACGATCGAGCTGAAGCCGAACGTGATGTACTACGTGATCGAGACGCCGTAGGTCATCCCCACGACGATTCCCGCTCACGTTGCAGAAGGACTGCACCGGCGAGCACCGCCCGATATCTGCCCTCACCCTGACACTCTCCCGGAGGAAGAGGGAACGCGAGACGCAACATTCCGCTGCGGGCAGTTCAGTCCACGCGGTCGCGGTCGTGGCCGCCGCGACGGCCGCCGCGGCGTTCGCTGCGTTCGTTGCGGTCGCTGGGCCGCGGCGCGGGCGGGCCATCGGGGGCTTCGCTGACGTCGGTGGACGGGATGCGGCCGAAGATCATCCGGCCCGCGCTCGTCTGACGCGTGTTCGTGACGATGAACTCCACTTCCTGCCCCACCTGTGATCGGCCGTGCTCAACGACGACCATCGTGCCGTCGTCCAGGAAGCCGACGCCCTGGTTCGATTCCTCGCCGGGCCGGATGAGCCTGACGGTCATCGGCTCGCCGGGCAGGACTTCGGGCTTGAGCGCGTTGGCCAGGTCGTTCAGGTTGATGACGTCAACGCCGGTCAGCTTCGCGACCTTGTTCAGGTTGAAGTCGGTCGTGAGCACGCGCGCGCCGAGTTCCTTGGCAAGCGACATCAGCAGTTGGTCGACACCCTCGCCCTGCCTGGTGTCGTGGTGCGACGCTTCGTAGATGATGACGTCGATGCCGACGGTCTTCTGAAGCTTGGAGAGCACGTCCAGTCCTCGCCGGCCGCGATTGCGCTTGAGGCGGTCGCCGCTGTCGGCCACCTGCTGAAGCTCGTTCAGCACGAAGCGCGGCACGATCAGCTGCACGTCGAAAATGCCGGTCGTGCCGACGTCGGCGATGCGCCCGTCGATCAGCGCGCTGGTGTCCAGCAGCATCGGCCGCGGGCCCTTGGTCTGCTTGGCAAACTCGACGTACGGCACGATGAAGCGGAAGTCGTCTTTCGTCTGGAGCACGAAGCTGATCGAAAGGTAGACCGACACGCAGCCCACCAGCAGCGTGAGGAACGATGCAAGTTCGGCCTTGTTCACCTTCAGGGACTCAGGCAAGCGCGAGGCGGCCTGATCGACGACCAGTGGGATGACAAACGAAAACGCCCACGCCACCAGCACGCCCACGAGAAGGCCCAGAAACGTCCCCGCGAAGACCTGAAGCTTTTTGCGGGGCGACAGGATGTCGATGCAAACGAAGATCACACCGACGGTCACCGACATGGCCATCAACAGCCACGTAAATTCGCCCAACGGACGGTGCTCCGCGTCGACCTGGATGAACGCATACCCGACGGCCGCGACCAGGAGGATGAAGAGAGCCCGGACGATTTGGATCAGCATGGGCACCCCAAGTGTAAGTGTCGCCGGCGGGGATGGCTACCCGATCGTCTAGTGTAAACCCGCCCGCCAGGCCCAGATCAACACGGCCGCGCCCGCGACAATTCGGTACACCGCGAACGGCACAAAGCCGTGCTTGCGCACCCAGTGCATGAACCAGGCGATGACCGCCCAGGCGACGACGAAGCTGACGATCAGCCCGACTGCGAGGACGCCCCACCGGTGCGCGTCCATGGCGATCTCGCTCTTGCCCTTCATCCCTTTGACGACGGCCTGTGTCAGCTTCAGGCCGGTCGCGGCGAACATCACGGGAATCGACAGGAAGAAGCTGAACTCCAGCGCCGCCGAGCGCGAAAGACCCATCACCTGACCGGCCGCGATGGTGGACATCGAGCGCGACGTGCCCGGGAACACCGCCGCGAAGATCTGGGCGGCGCCGATCACAATCGCCTGCGGAAAGGTCATGCGGGCCATGTCGGTCGTACGCGGCTTGTTACACAGCACGTCGACCACGCACATCACCACGCCGCCGATCAGCAGCGCCAAGCCCATCACTTTCAGGCTTTCGAGGTTCTCGCCAATCTTCTTGTCGAGGATGTAGCACGGGCCTGCCGTCACGATGAACGCGATCAGCACCATGCTCAGCGGATGCGTGAGGATCGTTCGCGTGCCGTCCGCTCCCTTCGGGAACGTCTTCAGGAACTCGATGATGCGTCGCCAGAAGTAGACGACCACGCTCAGGATCGCGCCCAGTTGGATCACCACCGAGTACATCTTCCAGTACGGCTCGTCGAGTGAGATGTCCAGCAGTTCCTGCGTGATGCGAATGTGTGCAGTCGAGCTGACCGGAAGGAATTCGGTCAGACCTTCAACCACGCCGAGAATGATGGAGAGGACGTAATCGTTCATGAGTTGCTTCTAGTATCGGTCAGCCAGACGTGGCGAATGGATCAGCCGCAGGGTTATCAGGCCAGCGCCCCTTCGCGGGCGAGTTCGAGGCTTCGCTTGATGTAGAGCATGCCGCTGATGAGCGTGATGACGACGGTTCCCCACACGCACGCGTCGCGCAGCACGCGGGCGCCGAACTCCCAGTCGTACTGGCGGAGCACCTGGTAGTAGTTCACGTAGGCCAGGATCACGCCAATCGTGACGCACTGGAGGATCATCTTGATCTTCCCGCTCCACGCCGCCCCGAACTTTCGGCCGCCGGATTCGATCACGCTGCGCAGCGCGGTCACGAGGAACTCGCGGACGAGCAACACTACGACGATCGTCGGCGTGACGCCCGTCAGCGTGAACGGCCTGCCTCCTTCCGCCACCACGAAGCTCGGGCCGGCGAAATAGGCGAAGCTGCCCAATACCAACACTTTATCCACAAGGGGGTCGACGATGCGGCCGAACGTGCTGAGCGCGTTCCAGCGCCGGGCGAGGTAGCCGTCGAGGGCGTCGGTGAAGGTCGCGATGATGTAGATCACCATCGCGATGTTGAGGTAGGTAACCGCGGGCCGGGCCGGCTGATACGGCCAGTAGGACAGCATCGCGAAGAAAACGCAGGCCAGGACGGCGCGCGAGATCGTCAGGAGATTGGGAACGTGTTTGTACG
Source organism: Tepidisphaeraceae bacterium (assembly GCA_047600945.1). GTDB lineage: Bacteria > Planctomycetota > Phycisphaerae > Tepidisphaerales > Tepidisphaeraceae > JASGKC01. The sequence continues at coordinate 3,722,342 of JASGKC010000001.1, forward strand.
CGCCGGCCGAGGTCATGCGAGATCGGCGATTGTACGGCTCTCGGCCTCGACTGCCACGGGCCGAGGCTCTAGGCTGTGCGGTTCGTCCAATGCCCAACGACCAGCCCTCCATCTCGAAAGACGCCAAGGCGCCGCGGACGCGCAGCGACGACTGGGTCTCGCCGCCACTCGCTTACGCCGAGCCTTCGACCGGTCGACCGCTTCCCGAACGACCGAAAACGGTGTCGATCGTTGCTTATCTCGCCATCGCGATCGGCTACGTCGCGTTCATCCTCAAAGGCACGTCGCTCACGCCATTCCTCATCGACGCCCGCAAGATCAATCCGCAATACATCTATCCCGACCTCACGCCGTTTGAGAAGTACAGCGCGATCGGCATCACGATGTTCGAAATGGCGCTTCAGCTGATGTGTTTCGTAGGCGGGATCGCATTGCTGAAACTGCGCCCGATCGGTCGAAAGTTGCTGATCACGTTCGCCGTGCTCGGCATTCTGCTGGTGATCTATCAAACGAGCTACAACGCGACGCACTTCCAGCGATTCGTCGAACTACAGGCCGGCGCGACGACGCAGGCGTACGACATCAACAAGCTGCGCAACGACGGGCTGATGAAGATCGGCATCATGACGCCAGTGCTGCTGATGTGGCCGCTGATCATTCTGACGGTGCTGACGCGCAAGCACGTCAAGGAAGCTTTCGCGTCCGCCGCCGCTCGTCGTCGCGCTGAAGCGCAGACTGCCGCCCGTTGAAACGAAGAACCCGCGCCTCTCGCGAGACGCGGGTCCCTTTCTTCCCTCAGCCGTGGCGGCCCTCCGGGGAACCAGGTGGCCGCGAATTCGTTTACGCCACTTTCTTCACAGGCGCTTCGGGCACGTTCTCAAGCTTGATCTCGCGCTCGCGGACCTTTGCGTAGCCGAGTTGACTGATCACTTCGAGCACTTCCGTCCACGTGGGGAACAGTTTCTTGTTGACCTTCTTGTAGGTCTCGATTGCCATCACGAACTCGAACTGCTCGGGCGTCATTTCGCCTTCCTCTGCGGCGCGACGATCTTCCTCGCGCCGGATGCCTGCGCCGCGGCGACGCTCGAGGCCGGTGCGGCGGTCGCCCACGCGGCGTTCCGGGCCGGCATAGCCGGACGCGTCACGCGACTTCTGCCGGCGATCGGTGCCCATGCGGCGATCGACAACGTCGCGATGCTGTTCGGTCTGTTCGATGATCGGCTCGCTGGACGTCGTGCCGGTTTCGTTGCTCGGGCTGGATTCGTTCATCGTTCAACACCTCGTAGGGACACACTCGTCTTCCGCTTGGAGCATCGGACTACGCCGCGACGGGGTTGAACAACATCGCCCGGATCGCCGGCCCGATAACGGCAAGGCCTCATGTTGCGGACACGGCGGGCCATCGGTAGCGTTTGTGCGGCCTGTGCGGGGGCGGCGTTTGTGATTCCACCCCGGTCCGGCGCCTCACTTCCCGGGAGACTCGACATGACATCTCGTCAGATCATCACCGCGCTGCTGGCCAGCGCCTGCCTCACAACCGCTGCGTACTCGGACGCGACCTCAACGCCCAGCAAACAGGACGTGATCCGCGCCATCGACGACTTCTTCACCACCGCGGGCCGGGCCGGGCCGGCGACGGCGCCGAGCGAGCAGCGGCGGAACCGTCGCGGCGACTCGCAGCGGGCCGTGTCGCTTGTGAACGAAATCAAGCCGAAGCTGGAAGCAGACCGCTACGAGGAGGCCGCACGAGGCGTCCGTGCCGCGGTCGGCCAATTCGAAGATCCGGCGCTGGCCGACGCTGTGCTGGCGCTGTCGAAGCAACTCGACGCCTATGCCGCCGCGCAGCGCGAAGCCCTGCCGGCGAAATACCGCGGGTTGGTCAAGTCGCTTCCCGAGCGGATCAAGGCCGCGCAGAAGCCCGAAGACTTGGATGCCCTGAAGGCCGAAGTGCGTGCGGCCAGCCGCGCGCTCAACAACGGCGAGATGCCCGACCAGGTGCGCCGATCGCTCGACGACGTGATCGAGCCGTTGTCGCGAGCCGAGAACGCCATCTCCCGCTACGCCGATCTGCTGGCAGCCGAGAACGCCGGCGACTTCGGACAAGCGCAGCAGATCGCGAACAACCTGCGAAACGACACCGGCTCGCGCGAGTTCGGCGTGCTGGTGCAAGCTCGAATCGAAGCGATTCAGAAGCGTCGCGACGAGGCCGACCGCGCCACACTCGACCAATTTCATCAACGCGCCCTGGCCGCAACGAAGCCGGCCGACGTGGAGTCGCTGCGGCAAGACCTCCAGTCGATGGTCGAAGGGCTCCAGCGTCGCGGGGACAGCGGTTCGATGGCGCAGCGCGGCTACATGGAACTCCAGTCGATTCAGCTTTGGTCGCGCCTCGTCGACCTCGAATCGACCGGCCACTACCGCGACGCACTTCAGGCGATCGCCCAACAGCGGATGTCCGGCCAGAACGGCCCGGCCACCTCGATCGTCACGGCATCCATGATCGACGAGAAGGCGACGGCGCTCCGAAAGAAGATCGCCGATGCGCCCGACGCTATCGCCGATCCGATGTTGCGCGAGTTGGCCGACGGACTGGCTAGCGCGAAGTCGCTGCCCGACCTCGAAGCGGTGGCAAAGCGCGGCACGGCCTTCATGACAGGAAGCCAACTCGGCGGCAACTCAGTGGACGACGGCATGGTGGTGGCCGAGTTGAACGAGGCGTTCGCTCAAATTCGGTCTCTTTCGGAGATGAACCACGCAATCGATGCCCACGAGTGGGGCCGATTCTTCACGGCGGCTGAGTCGTTCAATCGTCCTGCCTTCAATAACAACAACTACGGCCAACCCGGCACGCGAAACCGCTGGATCGGCAAGCTCGAAGCCGAACGACTGAACCTCTCGCGCCGGGCGATCGTCGAAAACGCCGATATGGCCGGCCTTGGCGTCGATCTCTCAAAGCCCGATCCGCTCGACCGTCTGCTGCTGGCCGGCGCGGACGCCGCGATCGCAAGCAGCGACTTTCGGAAGGCACAACTGATTCTTCAGGCTTACGTTCGCCTGATTTACGGCGGCGGGCCCGATCGTGCGGCCGCGATACTGGAAAGCGTGCGGGCCGACTTGAAAGGCGTGGAACTCTTCGCCGAGGCGCAGAGCTTCGACACCGCCAGCGACCTGCGCGAGGCCGTCGTGCGCTATCGACAGGTGCTCCAACTCACCGGCCCGCGCGTGCCGATCGAACGAGCGACAAAGCGTCTGGCCGAGATCGCGAAGGAACATCCGGAGTTGCTGACCGCGCCCGCGCCGGATCCAACGCAACCGGCCGTACCGACGGGCCCGAACTATCCACGGCAGTAACCGTCACTGCGTCGGGAACGCGGCATACAGCTCGCAGAAGTCGTGAAAGCCTTCGCAGAAGCTCAACAGGATCTTTTGCGTTTCCAGTTCCAGTTGCGCCAACGTGAGTTGATTCAGCTTCACCTTCGCGCGGTCCTCGGCCGACGGGTTCAGGCTCGTCCGCGTCCAGCGGGCCATCTCCTGGATCTGCTCCCATAGATCTTTGAAGAACGCGTTCTCGGGATCGAGCGCCGACAGGCAGCGCACGTCGTCAATCGCGATCGTCAGCGTCTTGATGATGTTGTCGGGATGAATCAGGTCGGCCCGCGTCTCCCAGCCGTTGCCGGCCGGCGTCGGGAGCGGTAGTGCAACAGCATAGGCGGCAAGCGAATGGCAGATCGTCAGCAGTTGCCGAATCGCAGCTTCAATGCGCGGATAGATCGCACCAACGTTCAGTCGTTCCTGTAACGCCCACGCCCGCTGCTCCGGCGACGGACTGCGGCCATTGATGACCGACGACCAGCGATCGCCCATGCGTTCATCGAGCTGCACGAAGTACGCGTCCTTGCGCGACAGCGCCTTCAGGCAACGCACCCGGCCGAGGTGCGTCGCCAGATAGTCGACAAACTCGTGCGGGCTCTTCATTGTCGGTTTGCGCATGGAAAGTCCTTGTCCACCCTACGAAACACCAAACGCCGTCCGAACCCTCGTCAGACCTTCACGAAGACCTTGCATGCGTACAGCACGGCCGACAGCAGGAACACGATCAGCACGAACCACAAACCATACACCAGCGAGGCATTGGCCGGCGTGTCGAGCCAGACGCCCCACTTCGATCCGCCGGCGGACGCGTGATGGAGCAGGTCGTTGATGCGGTTGCCGACAAAGCCGAGCACCGAAACCGATTCGCCGGTTTTCGAGTCTTTCAGCGGATGAAGCGCGGCGCCGATCATGGAGAGCTTGACGATCACGTTCGACGCCACGAACGCCGCGATCGCGTTCATGCCGAAGATGGCGAAGGGCAGCACCAGGCCCGCCGGCCGTGCACGTCGGCGATCCAGAACATCAGCCCCAACCCCGCGAGCGCCAGCCCGGCCGTGAACACCGCAAACGACGGCGTCCACAGGTTCTTGTTGATCGGCATCAGCCACCAGTGCATTGACCAGCCGAGCACGGTCACCGGCACGGCCATTGCAAGCAGGCCCGCCGCGCGGTCCATCGCCGGTCGACTCGTCCGCAGCCACAAGCCCGCCAGCGCCGAACAGCGCCGTCGCAATCGCGGGCAGCGTGGAGACGATGCCTTCGTTGTCCGGATAGTGCGTGTAGGTGTGGCGCTGCGTGTAAACCTTCTCACCGCGCTCATTCTTCGTGTATCGATCGAGGACCGCTTCATCGACCCGACGCGCGAAATTGTCCTTCTCCTCGAGCGAGCCGACCTTCAGCCCAGCGAACGTCGGCATCTCCAACAGCCGATGTGGCATCTTCAACATCAGCCACGAGTGGCCCGCACAGAAGATGATAGACGCCAGTAAAATCGTTCGCCAACCCGCCAGCAACACGATCGTGCCCGCGATGCCGTAGCAGATGCCGATGCGCTGGAGCACGCCGGGCACGCGCAGCATGTCCGGGTTGAAGATGCCTCGGCCGAGCAGGCCCTCCGGCCAGCCATTCGCTTTTGCGCTGGCGACGACGAAGTGCATCGCGACCGCCAATCCATAGAACGCGATGGCCACGAATACCGGCAGCCAGGCCGACAGTCGCTTCGACCGCCACGGCACCAGCAGTGCGATCAAGGCAATCCACGCGAACGCGGCACCGAAGTACCGCATCGACTTCAGCAGGAAGAAGCCGGACGGCAACGCGTCCTTCGCCGGCACGGGGATCGCAGGAAGAAGCTGCCCGACCATGAACAGCGCCAGCGCGCGCGACCAGACGTGGCCCAGCAGTTCCAGCTTCGATGACGTCGCGCCGCGCTTGGCAAACGAGAACGGCGTCGCCACGCCCACGATGAACAGGAAGAACGGGAAAATGAGGTCGGTGGGCGTCCAACCGTGCCATTCGGCGTGATCGAGCGGCCAGTACATGCCGTCGCGCTGGTTGTTCACCAGGATCATCGCGGCGATGGTGATGCCACGAAAGATGTCGAGCGACGCCAGCCGGGTGGATGGCGACTTCGCGACGGGCGCGGCGGCCGGGCTCGTCATCGTGGCAGGGTCGGCGGCGAGCGTCATAGACATATCTCCAGGTCGATGTGAAGCGCGTTCACGTGAATTGTGCACGATCGTGGACGCGGCGCAAATGCTCATTTGCATTTCACCACGACGCTCGCGCCGCGATTTGCCGTCCGCCGAGAACTGTGCAATAACCAACGACTTGAAACGGTTCACCCCGCGGAAGGAGCAGGACATGGCGAAGGCAACACGCACAACATCCGGCAACGTGGCGGCGCGCGTGCGCGCGATCGCGATGAACCTCTGGTGGAGTTGGAACGGCGACGCCCAGCGCCTCTTCGCCAGCCTCGATCCACAGCTTTGGACGGCCACGCGGAACAACCCACTGCGCACGCTGGCGCTGCTCTCGCCCGAGCGGAAGGAATTGATCGAGCGTGACGGCCTGTTCGCGGAGCACCTGGTGCGCGTCGAGGCGGCGCTCAAGACGTACATGTCAGCCACCCCGTGGTTTGGCAAGACGCAGAAGAGGTTCGCCGGCAAGACCGTCGCATACTTCTGCGCCGAGTACGCGGTCCATGAATCGATGCAGCAGTACTCGGGCGGCCTGGGCGTGCTCGCGGGTGACCATCTGAAAAGCGCCAGCGACCTCGGCGTGCCGCTCGTGGGCGTGGGCCTGCTCTATCGGTGCGGCTACTACACGCAGGAATTCTCGCCTGTCGACGGATCGACGCGCGTCATCTATCCGACGCTCAACTTCGCCGACCTGCCCATCACCGACACAGGCAAAACCGCCTCGCTCCAAATCGGCCCGCGCACGGTGAAGTTCAAGATCTGGCACCAGCAGGTGGGACGCACGAATCTGTATCTGCTCGACACCGACGTTGAAGGCAACACGCGGGCCGACCGTGAACTCACGCGGCACCTCTACGGCGGCGATCGCGAGTACCGCATCCGCCAGGAAATACTGCTCGGCGTTGGCGGGCTTGTCGCGCTCGACACGCTCGGCATCCAGCCGAACGTCTTCCACCTGAACGAAGGTCATGCCGCATTCTGCGCCCTCGAACGCGTGGCGCGGCATGTGCGGTCGGGCAAGTCGCACACGGAGGCGATCAAGGCCGTGCGTCACAGCACGGTGTTCACGACGCACACGCCCGTGCCGGCCGGCAACGATCGGTTCGCTCCGAAGCTGGCGATGAAGTATCTCGCGCCGTACGCCGACGCGCTGAACGTCAGCGACAACGACCTGCTGGGCTTGGGGCGGGAGGACGAGCACGACCGCAAGGAAGAGTTCTGCATGACCGTGCTCGCTCTGAAGCTGGCCGAACACTGCAACGGCGTCGCCGCCCTGCACGGCAACACGAGCCGGCACATGTGGATGAAGGTGTATCGCGCGCTCGACGCGAACCACGTGCCGATCGGCCACATCACCAACGGCATCCATCCGCAAACTTGGCTCGCTCAGGAAATGACGCCGCTCTACGACAAATACCTCAGACCCGACTTCGTCACCCCCGCGCCGGACAAGGACCCGTGGGAACGCGTCGAGAAGATTCCCGATGCCGAGTTGTGGCGTTACCGTAATCTGATGCGTGCCAAGCTGATTCACTTCGTGAGGCAGCGTTTGCTCGACGCGATCGCACGGGGGCACGGGCCGATCGCGGATTACCAGCGGGCGTACGAGACATTCGACGCAGACACGCTCACGATCGGCTTTGCTCGTCGGTTCGCGACCTACAAACGGGCGCCGCTGGTGTTCCACGACGCGAAACGCCTGGCCAAAATCCTAGCGAAGGACGGCCGGCCGGTGCAGATCGTGTTCGCGGGCAAGGCCCACCCGGCCGACATGGGCGGTCAGGCGTTCGCGGCGGAAATCTACCGGCACGCGAAGGAAGCGGCGTTCAGCGGACGCATCGCGATCATTGAAGACTACGACATGGCGGTCGGTCGCGCGCTCACCAGCGGCGCGGACGTCTGGTTGAACAACCCGCTGCGCCCGCAGGAAGCCAGCGGCACCAGCGGCATGAAGCCGCCGCTGCATGGCGGCCTGAACTGTAGCATCCTCGACGGCTGGTGGCCCGAAGCCTATGACGCCGGCGACCGCCGGCACACCCCCAACGGCTGGGCGATCGGCGGCAAGGAATTCACCGATCAGAAGAAGCAAGACGCCTTCGACGCCGCGAGTATCTACACGCTGCTGGAAAAGCAGATTGTCCCCGCGTTCTACGACCGCAATCGGTCGGGCCTGCCCAAACGATGGGTGGCGATGATGAAGTCGTGCATGACGACGGTGTGCTCCCAGTTCAGCACCACGCGCATGGTGGCCGAGTACTGGACGAAGTACTACGCGAAAGCGGCGAAGGCGCGTCCGCGTTGATTCACTTGAGCGTGGCAGGGTCGATGAACAGTTCGTCGACCGCTACCGGCTTGTCGATCAGCTTTAAATCCACCAGCCGATTGACCAGCACCTGCCACTTCTCCTTTGTCATCGCGCCGACGCCGAGCGTCATCGCGTCGCCGGTCAGAATCAGCGGTTCCTGCGCCTGGGCCGAATCGGCGAAGGTGGCAGCGTCCATCGCCTTGTTGATCTCGCCCATCTTCGCGTTCGTCGAGGATGGGGCTTTCATATAGCCTTCCCAGCCCGCACGGACGGCCTTCACCACCTGCATCACCGTGTCAGGATGCTCGCTCAGATACTTCCGATTCGTCACGAGAACCGTCGAGTATTCGTTCCATCCGGCATCTCCGACCGGAAACGTTCTGGCGTCGAGCCCAAGCTTTTTCGCCGAGAGCGGCTCGCTGGTCACGAACACCTGCATTGCGTAGTTCGACGTCGTTCGGAACTGCGTGAAGTCGCCATACGGTGACGGTACCAGCTTCAGCTTGTCGAAGCCGTACTTCTTCTGAAGGAACACCGCGTAGGGCAGGCCGCGCTCAATGGCGAGCGTGCCTTCGGACTTGAAGATGTCATCAATGGACTTCACGTCGCGCGACGCCGGCACCATCAAGCCGTGTGGGTCGTCTTGATACACCGCGAAGATCGCGACCACGTCCTTGCCCTTGCTGCGAGCCACAACCAGTTCGCTCCCAGAGACGATCGCAAACGGCACCGTGCCCGCTGCCGCCATGTCGATCGTGGCAATGCCGGCGCCGCCCTCGCGCACGTCGAGTTTCAGCGACGGGTCGACCTCGCGCGCCGCATAGAAGCCGCCGAACTGCGGCTCGGCCTTCCAGTTGAGCTGAATCTGAATCGGGCCCGCCTCATCCTTGCCAGCTGACTTGCTTTCATCGCAGCCGACGACACCCAAACCCAACACCAGCACACCGACGATTGCACACAACGACTTGATCATTCCTTCTCCGAAGCATGCCAGTGCCGCAGCGTGAACGCGCTGACGGCGTTAATGAGCAAGAAGAACGCGATCCCCAACAAGGCCGAGAGAATCAGACCCGCGAACACCAGTTCGAGGTTCTGCTGCTGACGCCAAACGTTAATCTCGCCCCCCAGGCCGTCGCCGGTGATGACGAGTTCGCCCGCGATCACGCCGATCACCGCCAGCCCGCCGCCGATGCGCAGGCCTGTCAGGATGTTCGGCAGCGCGAAGGGCAGCCGCAGTTTCCACAGCGTCGCCAGCGCGCCGGCCCGATGCAGCTTAAACAGATCGCGCAGCGCCGGGTCGGTCGACAGCAACCCCGCCAACGTGTTCGCGATGATCGGGAACACACTCACGATCACACTGCACGCGACCACCGCCCGGATCGAGTTGTCGAACCAGACCACCAGCAGCGGCGCGACCGCGATCAGCGGCACCGTCTGAAACAACACTGCGTACGGGTAAAACGCCCGCTGCACCCAGCGTGCACTCGACAGCGCGATCGCCAACGCGACACCCACGACCGCGCTGATCGAAAAGCCTATGAACGATGCCCGTGTCGTCTCCCACAAGGGCGGCAGCAGTTCTCGCCGATCATCCACCAATGCCTTGAGCACCTTCGACGGCAACGGCAGCAAGTACGGTGCGATCCCGCCCGCGCGCACGACGCATTCCAGCAAAACGCCGACGCCTGCCGCAACAAGAATCGGAGGCAACACCGCCTTGAACAGATGGGCGTTCATCGGTCGCCCTCCACCAGCGCGTCATACAGTGCTCGCGTCTGAACAGCGAAATGGGCCTCGGTTCGGATCGACGCTGGTCGATCGGCCGGCAATTCGAGCGTGCGATCGAGCATAACCCTCGCCGGCCGTCGCGTGAAAACGACAACGCGCTGCGCGAGGTACGCCGCTTCGGCGATCGAATGCGTGACGAACAACGTCGTCATGCTGCGGCGTTTCCACAAGTCGCGCAGCGACTCGTCTAGCGCCTGCCGCGTGATTTCGTCTAGCGCCGCGAACGGCTCATCGAGCAGCAGCAACTGCGGATCGGTCACCAGCGCCCGCGCGAGCGACACGCGCATTCGCATGCCACCCGACAACTGGGCAGGGTACTTCTTGGCAAAGTCTGACAGCCCCACCGCCGAGATAGCATCCATGGCGGCGTCAATGCGACTCCGCTTGAGCACACCATGCAGTTCCAGCGGCAGCGTTACGTTCGCCAGCACGGTGCGCCAAGGCAGCAAATGAGCGTCCTGAAACACGTACGACACGCGTCCGCTTGCGCGTTCGATTGAACCCTTCGTCGGTGCATCCAGCCCGGCGATCATCCGCAGCAGCGAGCTCTTGCCGCACCCGCTCGGGCCGAGCAGCGCGACGAACTCGCCCGGCTTCACGTCCAGCGACACGCCCTGCACCGCCACCGTGCCGCCGGCGAATGTCTTGTGCACTTCGCACATGCGCACCGGCAGACCGGTCATCGACTCAACTGGCGTCGAGGTGGGTTCGAGAGGAAGTGTCACGGACACGCCGCAAGTGTAGGCAAGATCGCCCATCACTTTCCACGGCTAGTCGACAGCGGCAAGCGAGACGAAGATCATGCGTGCATGCCGACTTTGGCCGAATTCGTCGATGTCCTCGATTCCATCGCCCCGCCGTCGCTTGCGGAGCCGTGGGACAATGTGGGCCTGCTGGTGGGCGACCGCGCGCAGCCGGTTCGCCGGGCGCTGCTGACGATCGACTACACGCCAGCCGTCGCGGTCGAAGCGAAGGAGAAATCGTGTGATGTGATCGTCGCGTACCACCCGCCGATCTTCGAAGCCGTGAAGCGCATCACCGCGTCGAAGCCGAACGATCTGCTCTTCGACGCGATCCGCCGCGGCATCGCCATTTACTCGCCGCACACCGCGCTCGACGTCGCCGACGGCGGCACGAATGACGTGCTGGCCGACGTGCTCAGCCTCAGCGAGCGCCGGCCGCTCAAGCTGCGCGACGCGAAGTCGACCGAGTTCAAGCTGGTGACGTTCGTGCCGGAGAATGCTGTTGAGAAAGTCAGCGAAGCCCTCTTTGCCGCGGGCGCTGGGCGGATCGGAAACTACTCCTCGTGCAGCTTCCGCTCGCGCGGCCAAGGCACGTTCTTTGGCGAAGCCGGCACGAATCCGACCGTGGGACAGGCGGGCAAGCTCGAGATCGCCGACGAGGTGCGCATTGAGACGGTCGTGCCGATTCGATCGATCAGCACGGTAGTGGCCGCGCTGCGGACAGCGCATCCGTATGAAGAGCCGGCATTCGATCTTCAGACGCTGGCCGCGCCTCCGCTCGCGATCGGCCTCGGCCGGGTCGGGCGCACGCCGGGCGATGCGACGGCCGAGATGCTGGTGAATCTGCTCAAGCGAGCGCTCGGCGTCGGCAGCGTTCTTCTCGCGGGCGATCCACAGAAGCTTGTCCGCAAGGTGGCCGTATGCGCCGGCGCGTGCGGCGGCGACCTGCTGAAAGAGGCGATCGCGCAGAACGTCGACCTCTACATTACCGGCGAGATGCGCCACCACGACGCCCTGCTCGCCGTCCGGGCCGGCCTGACCGTCGTCTGCACCCTGCACAGCAACAGCGAGCGCATCACGCTGCCGCGATATGCAGATCTGATCCGCGCGAAGATGTCGTCGGTCGAGTTGCTCATGAGCAGCGTCGATGCCGACCCTTTCACGATTGCCTGACCGTCAGATCGACGCGACAGGCCGCGTGACCGGCAACGCCGATCGGATCGCCGCCTCAATTGATGCGCCATAGCGCTTCCAGTGCTTCTTGAATGCGTCCAGCCGCGCGTCTGACTGCGTCATCGCCTGCTCCACCAGCCGCGCGACAGCCCGCTGTAGATCAGCATCGTGCAGGGCGAGTTCTTCCTGGACAGACGTTTGTAGCGCACGCATTGCCAGTACCACCCAGTCGTGCCACAGGCCGAGGTCGTCCTGAATCTGTTTGAAGTGCGTCGACACCTCGGCCGAGAGTTCGGCCCCGCCGCAGCGAGCCATCTCCAGCGTGTAGCGAAGGCCCTTGCCGGCGATGCGCAGCTCGTGCACATCGACTCGATGGCCTGCGCGTGGATGCAGCAGCGCGTGAGCGGTCGACACGAACTCGTCCAACCGCGCGTGAGTCGCCTCGCGCACGCCGGCCATCAGACCGGGAGCCGCCGTCGCCAACTCGACGCGGGCGTCGGTCCATGCCGTTAGTTCGCCGGCCAGTTCTTCGGGATCGATCTTGCGTCTTGACTTCTCCAACGCTCTCGCGCGAGATGCGGATGCACTCGCGCAACCAACGCGCGGCCGCGCGGTCGGCCGACTTGAAGCCGCGAAGGTGCTCGTCCAGCACGTCGGCGTCGCGGAGTTCGCCCAGGCGTTTTCGGAGCGATCGCCCCAGTTCATCGAGTCGCTTCAGCGCCTTGCCTCGCACGAGCGGCCTTGCGACGGCAATCGCGGCTTTGAGTCGGCGCGTCGCGACGCGCGCCTTGTGGATGTCGTCCGGGGTGCCGTCGTGAATCGCAGACGTCGCGTGCTTGCGCAGGGCTTCGATCTGCTCGTCGAAGTACGCGATCACGCCGGGACTGGTGGTCGAATCGGCCATCTGGCCGTATTGTACCGTAGTTTCGCGTCACCTGTTTTGCCCGTAGTCGCGGAGGAGTCTTGGCCGAGAAGCATCGAACCGACGGTGGGAATCTGTCCACCAAGCTGAGCGTCGATCAGGAGCGGGCGGTCCTCGTGGGCGTCATCCTACCCGATAGCACCGCCGATCCGCGCGACCCGCTGGGCGAACTCGAATCGCTCGTGAAAACCGCGGGCGGGAAAGCGGTCGCGCGCGTGGTTCAGAACCGCAAGCGGATCGATTCAGGCACGTACATCGGCTCCGGCAAGGCGATCGAGATTGCCAAGCTCGCGAAGCAGAACAAGGCCGACGTCATCATCTTTGACAACGACCTTTCGCCGGGCCAGATCGGCGCGCTCGAGAAGGTGATCAACACCGAGCTTGATTCGCCGGTAATGAAGAACGTGAAGGTGCTGGATCGCAGCGAGCTGATCCTGGACATCTTCGCGACGCGCGCCCAGACGGCCGAGGCAAGGCTACAGGTGGAACTGGCGCAGATGGAATACACGTACCCGCGCCTCGCCCGCATGTGGGGCCACCTCGAGCGCCTCGCGGGTGGCGGCGGCAGCCTTGGCATCGGCACGCGCGGGCCGGGCGAAACGCAGTTGGAAATCGACCGGCGTCTGGTCCGCAAGCGGATCGCCGACCTGAAAGACGACATCGACAAGATCCAGGCCCGCAAGAGCCGGGCCGTGCAGGCGCGCAACCTCGATCACTTCACGGTCTGCATCGTCGGCTATACGAACGCGGGCAAGAGCACGCTGTTCAACACGCTCACGGCGGCCGGCACGTACGCGGACGACAAGCTCTTTGCTACGCTCGACACCAAGACGCGCGCGTGGCGCATCGAACGCGGCACGGGCGTGATGCTCAGCGACACCGTCGGCTTTGTGCGCGACCTGCCGCACAACCTGGTGGCCAGCTTCAAGGCGACGCTCGAAGAGGCCATCCACGCCGACCTGCTGCTGCACGTGCTCGATGTGGGCCACCCGCACGCGGAGCAGCAATTCAAGAGCGTGCACGAAGTGCTCGGTGACATCGGCGTTCGCGTAGGCAAAGCCTCCGCGCAGGACAAGCCCGAACTGCTACTGCTGAACAAGATCGACACGCCCGAAGGCGAAGCCGCCATGCCGCTCTGGCGGGCGCTGCACCCGAACGCGATCGCGATCAGCGCGAAGGCGGGTTTGGGGCTGGATCAACTGTCGAAGGCGGTTCTTGATTTCGTGCGCGGACAGCGGAGCGACGTCACGCTGCAGGTCGATGTGCGCGACGGGAAGCTGATCTCGTTCATCGAGTCGCATACGCTTGTTCGCGCCCGCGAGATCGACGACACGACGATGCGGATCGCCGTCACCGTGGGCAAGCAGACCTTGGCCGACCTGCGGCGGAACGAAGGCGTGGTCATCCTCGACTGACGTGCACCTGCGTTAGGTCGCGGCGCTTGGCGGACGCACACGCGAAACAAGCGCCGTGCCGGTCGTCGACTCCTCCGCACGCATCGCGCGAAGCTCCGCGATCAACCGGCGAATCTCGCTTTCGACCGTGCCCATGATCTGCTTGTTGTCCAGGTCGTGCAGCATCAGCGGTTTGCCGTACTTCACGCGGACCTTGCCCGACGTGGGCAGAATTCGCGACCTCGGCCAGACTTCGTAGCCGCCGTCGATGCCGACGGGGATCACCGGCACGCGAGCCTTCTTGATGATCAGCGCCATGCCGTTTTCCAGCGGCTTCATCTCACCGTTCCTGGTGCGCGTGCCCTCGGGAAACATCAGCAAACATCGGCCCTGCTGGACGACATTGATCGTCTTCTTCATCGCGCCGATGTTCGCCTTTCCGCGCTCGACCGGAAACGCATGTAGGGCGCGGATGACCGGGCCGAACACCGGCACGTCGAACAGCGTCGAGCGTGCCAGGAAACAGACGGCCCGCTGAAGCTGGCTCGCGACGAACGGCGGATCGAGGAAGCTCTGGTGGTTGGCCAGCAGTAGCGCACCGCCCTCGAGCGGGACGTTGTGCTTGTCGTAGCACTTCAGGTCGCACAGCGTCGTGCAGACGAATCGGCAGCACTGCTGCCCGAACCGCCAGAACGGCGTCATGTGCAGCGGCGGAAGGTCCGGGTCATCAGCGCCGGTGCGCTCGGGCTTCGTCACAGACTCACTCATGTTTGTAGTACGATTATTGGTTCGCCACCCGCCACCTGCCATCCGCTAATGGTCCCGTGTCTGCATGCCTTCCTGGATCGTGTCCATCATCAACTCAACGACCTTCTCGACGCCATCAATGTCGGTGCTGTCAATGATGATTGCATCGCTGGGCACGACCAGCCGGCCGTACTTGCTCGTGCTGTCCTGGTGGTCGCGTTTGATAAGGTCGAACAGCGTGTCCATGTATTCGGGCCGACGCGGGCGGTGGTGCGAATCGGCTAGTTGCCAGTCGCGCAGGTTCTGCACGAAGCGCCGCGTGGCTCGGACTGTCACGAGCGCGGTCAGATAGAATTTGAACGGCGCTTCTTCGAAGACGACCGAGCCCTGGTCGCGCCCCTCGCTGATGATCTGACGTTTCTCGCGGCCGATGCGGCGCTGCTGCGACACCAGGATCGTCCGCACCGCCTGCCACCGCGCCACCGCGCTGGCGGCCATCGCGACTTCGCGTTCTTCCAGCGCATCGCGCCGGACGGGCTGGCCATCGATCAGCAGTGTGGGCGGCGACGTGGTCCAGTCGAAGTCGATCGCGTGCCGATGCGCGATCTGCACCACATCCGACTCCGACGACATCACGCCCGCCTTCAGCGCCAGCAACGCGATCGCGCGGTACATCGAACCGGTATTCAGACACGCCCACGGCGAGCCCATCCGCCGTGCGAGTTCCTGCGCGACGGCGGACTTTCCTGAGGCGGCAGGACCATCGATCGTGATGATCATCGTGATCGCGATTCTAAGAACGAAGCCCGGCCTGTACATGCCGGGCTTCGTGTTCCGAGTGCATTTCGCCGCGCCAAACCGACGCAGCCGTTAAGCCGGGCAATTCATTTCGACGCCCACAGGAAGCCGCGCCGCATCAACGTGAGACACGGCTCTGCTTCGACGATGCTCGCCTGGTGGCCCAGCGAGTTGTAGAACACCTTCCCACGGCCGTAGTACTTCGTCCAGACGACGGGCATGTCCACCACGCCGTTCGGCGCGTGCGGGCCATCGGCAGTGGGGAAGCGCGTCGTCGCCAGCACCTTTACGGCCGGGTCGACGTGCATGTAGTACTGCTCGCTGGCGACGTCGAAATCGTCGATGCCCTGCACGATCGGATGGCTGCCGGTGATGACGTCGACGCGATACTTCACGCCGTCGTTGCCCGGGTGCGCCACCCACTGACCGCCGGTCATGAACTGCCACTCGGTGTTCTCGCGGAACGAGTCGCACATGCCGCCGTGACAACCGGCGATGCCCACGCCATGCTCGCGCACGGCCTTGAACACCGGGTTCGCCTGCTCGTTGCTGATCTTGCCCATCGTCCACACCGGAACGATCAGGCTGAGCGCCGCGAGCTTGGCTTCGTCCTTGAACGCGTCGAGCGTGTCCGACACTTCGACGTCGAACTGCTCTTCGCGCAGCACGCGAGCGAAGATCTCGCCCACCTGCTTCGGCTGATGGCCGTCCCATCCGCCCCATACGATCAGGGCGCGTTTGGCTGCTGGCATGACTTCTCCCGACCGCGCGACGCTGCCGCCGCACGAAACGGATTACTTGTTCTCGAACACTTTCGCGGGCGTCAGCACCGTGTCCTGGCTGACGTCGACGGTGTCGACGAGGCCTTCCGGCGTCTTGTAACGGATGCGCACCATCTTGGTGCCCTTCGAGTAGTCGAGTTCCTCGACGTTCAGAATCTCGACGTCGGGGTTCAGGTGGGCGGCCGCCTTGATGTCGGGCGTCAGGGCCGACATGTCCATCGGCTTGGTGGCGACGGGCTGCTCGTTGCAGCCGGCGAGGCCGAGCGACACGACAGTGAGGGCGGTGGCGAGAGTGACGTTCATTCGCATGCGAAAAGCTCCTTCGATATGCGGCGCATCGTAAACGCGCCCGGGGGTTTGCAAGAAAGCGGCGGTGAGTCGAGCGCGGGGAAGACATGAATGGCCACAGAGGCACAGAGGACACGGAGCGAAGAGAGACGAGGGAAGAGGACAGAAGGTAGAGGAGAGCCGGTGCCCCGACGCCCTGACCGGATGTCGTGCCCGACTCGCTCGCCAAGCGGCCGAGCGCTATCCTCTATCTTCTTTCGTCTATCCTCTTCCCGTCTCCCGTCGCATTCACTGCACAGGCTTGGTCGTCGAGTCGCCGCTGATCGCGCGTTGGCCGGCGTCGCCGGCGGTGGTGATGTCCTTGCCGACGCCCTTCACGGTCTCACAGCCGACGATCGCCGTCAGCGCCAGACCGAGCGTCACCAGCGTCAGGTTCGTAATCCACTTCGACATGCGAGAGGTCTCCTTCAAGAGTCAAACAGCGACGCGCCACGCGGCACGCCAGGAATCAGTCATACGATCCGCAACGACGTCACCCTGAGCGAAGCGAAGGGTCTGGCGCCCATCGAAGTCGCTCGACGCCCGATTGGCGCCCGATGCTTCACTTCGTTCGGCATGATGTGTCGCCCGATCAAGAGCCGCATCCGCTTTACTCACTCGTACCGTCGTCCGTTGTGTTCGATCCAGCCGTCCGGGTGCGTGCCGCGCGGGTCGCGGTGCGTCCAATGCACGGTGCCGCCGTACTCGGTCCATTCGTATTCGCCGCAGAAGCTCACGCGTTCGCCTTCCGCGACGGGGATGCGGCCGAACTTCAGGTTGCTACAGATGCGAATCGTGACTGCGTCCGCGTTCGGACCGGCCGGCGGAAGTTCGACGAGGAATTTCTGGTGCTGCTCCGAGCCATCCGACGTGTCGGTGTCGTCGGGAAGGACCTTCACGACGATGCCCGACGCCGTCACCTGCACGTCGGAGCGTTGTTGCTTGAACAGTTCGCCAATGCCGCCGTCGGACTGGCCGGCCTTCGACGTCGGCATTGATGGTGGCGGCGCCTGTCGCGAACGCGAACTCGGCGCTGCCGGCCCCGGCACTGTCGCGCGGTCGTCGCTGCGCGAGGTCGTCGTGGAACTCGCCGGCGTCGAACCGCCGCTGCCGCCCTTCTTGAAGAACATCCCGTACAGTCGCATCAAAGCGTTGAGCAGGGTCGTGATGATCGCGATCCACTGCATCGTCGGCGAGCGGCCGCGCGGACTGCTCGTTCGACGCGAAGACGGGTATCGAGACGCCATGACCGCGAAGTGTTGCCGGATGGCGCGTCGACTTCAAGCGTTCCGAGTTATGGGCGACCGCGCGCGGCCCACCTCCGGACGCCCGATGTCCCACGCCCTCGGGCGAAAGCCCCCGCCGCTGAGCACTGCCGAGCGGCCCAACCCCCGGCCCGGCCAAGCAATACCGGCCGAACGGAGTGCTGACATGCGATTTTGAAATCGGGGACATTTTGGGACATTCGGGCCACTCCCTTCGGCCACGAACTTTCCACGTGAACGAACCCGCTGGGATGTCAAAGAACATCCAGCATTATGCCTGTCAGAACCGCGTGGCCGTCAAGGGCGGAAATCGGGTGGCGATGTCGCGCTGCTCAAGATATTGGCGTGGAATCTCCGACAGAGGTGCCATTCAACAAAAGAAGTCGCGTCAAGAGGGCAAGAACCTCGACGGCAACGGAAACCGCGCATTCGGATTGGCGTGGCAGAGCACCGCTGCGGGATAGTCGTTTAGTCCAAAACCTGAACGCCGCTTGAACAAAGCCAGTCCACTTATGCGAGAGCAAGGCCCATCCCGAAACGCATACTCAGCGGCTGTGGCCATGAATTGCGCATCCCATATCTCTGTTTGTGGAATCGCGACGAAAACACAGGCAGGCAGCGTCTGGTTTGATCGGCTCAACTGATCGCGCTTTGCTTCAATCGTATTGCGCATGGAGTTGCCGATAAGCCTACCGGAATCGCGGGTTGTCACCGTACGGACACAAATGCAACCATGTAAGAGCTGACCATCAGAATGAGCCGTTGGCCGAAGTTGGCCATCGACAACGCCAAGCGTTATCGACAGGAGCCGTCCATGTCCCACGAATGGCATGGACGCGGGGCCGAACCATTGCAGCGATGCCTCGGGCGGCATGTAATCTAGGGCAATACCTCCCTTCTCCGAAGCGCAGATTTTCTCAGCGAGACGCAACACATCTGTCGACTCCAACGTAGGTACCCCGTGGAGTGATAGCGAGAGGTATAGACTTCTCCGGATGTTTGAGCGAGCAAGTACCTTGCAGAGTCGATCGAAGAATCTGTCAACTCCTAGATGCCATTTTCGCAAGGCTTCCATTCGGAAGACGGTAACTTCCACGAGAACATCTGTATCATCAGACCGCACTAGAAAGTCCGGGGACGGTTGCTTTCGTGCAGCGTTTAATTCGCCCGCAAGAGGTTCTAGTTCGATCGGCCCCAAGCAGGCCCATAAATCTGCGGCTTCGATCTCGACAATTGCCTCTTCGTACTTCTCAACGTCGGTAATCCCAACGAGCTCCTGCACTTTATGATTGAGGATACACCTCGATCGTTCGCTACAGCTTTTCTCGATTGTGCGAAGCTGCTTCGACAACGCGATCAGTTCGCACTGACTTCGCGCAAAGTTCGCAGACCATTTCGTGAAGAAGATAGACTTCCGACGAGATTTCCCATTCGCATTCTTTGAGCCTTGAAACAACTCGTCAATCAGCGGCTTCAAATGCGCCCGTGCTTGCTCCAAATCTGACTCGCTAAACACCGTTCCGCGCAATGCAGGGGAGCTATCTAGAAATCCCATTGCCACCTCAGCTGTCATCGGGCGAATGCCCCGCGCCCACCGTTCCAGACGATCGCATCATCGCTTCACCTTGACTGCAAGGGTGGGCGCGAGGCCCCCAACCTACCGCTAGCGCTGCGAATTGAGACGGCGTGGCCGAGTCCGGCCAGCATGCGGTGCCAGCCTTCTGTATTCGTTCTTCCTCGCAGCATCGTCTTCAGCCACCGCTTCCGATTCGGCTTGCTGATCGTAATGCTTCGCCAGCGAGCGAATCTCGGCGGCACTCCAACCGGCGGGATACTCGTTCGTGTCCTTCGGCGGAACCGCACGACGTTTGACGCTTCGCTTCATCGTGTAAGCGACTACATCCCCTGCAATTCCTTCAGCCGTTCCTTCGTCGGGGGCTTCTTCGACTTCATCATTTCGACGAATGCGTCGAAGAGGTAGTCCGCGTCGTGCGGGCCGGGGCTGGCTTCGGGGTGGTATTGGACGCTGAAGACGGGCAGGTCTTTGTGGCGGAAGCCTTCGACGGTGCCGTCGTTCAGGTTCAGGTGCGTGACGACGCCGCCCTTGGCTTCGAGCGACTTCTGTTCGACCGCGAAGCCGTGGTTCTGGCTGGTGATTTCGACCCGGCCGGTGTCGAGGTTCTTCACGGGCTGGTTGCCGCCGCGATGGCCGAACTTGAGTTTGAACGTGTCGGCCCCGATCGCGCGGCCCAGCAACTGATGCCCGAGGCAGATGCCGAAGATGGGCGGCGCGTCTTTCGCCTTCGCGCGGAGTTTTTCGATCACGCCGGTGAGGGGCTTGATGGCGTAGTCGAGCACGGCCGGGTCGCCGGGGCCGTTGCTGACGAACAGGCCGTCGGGCTTGAGCTTGAGGATGTCTTCCGCGCTGGTTTCGGGCGGCACGACGGTGAGCTTGATGCCGCGATCGGCGAAATGGCGCAGGATGTTCGACTTCGCGCCGCAATCGATCGCGACGACGTGCAAGCCGTCGCCGCGCACCTGCGGGCCGGCCTTCCACTTGCCGAAATCTTCGGTCCAGGCGTAGTTGCACGACGGCTTGACCGCCTGCACCCAGTCGGCCCCTTCCATCTGCGCCGCGCTGCGCGCCTTGGCCACCAGCTGCGCATCATCGAGGATTTCGCTGCTCAGGACGCCGCGCATCGCGCCGCTGACGCGCAGCTTGCGCGTGAGGGCCCGCGTGTCGATGCCTTCGATCGCGACGATGTTGTTCTTCAGCAGGTATTCGTGCAGCGACATCGTCGCACGCCAGTTGCTGACGACCGGCGACAGTTCCTTGATGACAAACCCCGCCACGTGTGGCTGCTTGCTTTCGACGTCTTCGAGGTTGATGCCGTAGTTCCCGATCATCGGGTACGTCATCGTGACGATCTGACCCTTGTAGCTGGGATCGGTGAGGATCTCCTGGTAGCCGGTCATCGAGGTGTTGAAGACGACTTCGCCCTCGGTGGTTCCGGGCGCGCCGAAGTGGGTCCCGGTAAAGACGGTGCCGTCTTCGAGCGCGAGCTTGCAGGGCTTGGGTTCGGGTCGTGACATTGGGCGAAGATTGTACGCAAGAACGGACGAGCCGGAAGGGAGAAGCGTCCACGAAGGGCACGAAGAACGGGCAAAGCGAAATGAATCGCACGTCGCCAACGACGTCACCCTGAGCAACGCGAAGGGTCTGGCGCCAACCGGGATCTCGCGACACCCGACTGGCGCCAGATGCTTCGCTGCGCTCAGCATGACGCGTCCCTCCAGTGGCAACTTCGAGTGATGCGTCTGAGTCGCGTTGGCAGACTCGGGTTGGAAACCCGAGCCACGGTCAGAGAAGTCGATCCGACAGCACCGACCTCTTTTTCTTCTCCTTCGTGCTCTTCGTGTCCTTCGTGGATCACTTCCACACGCACACGCCGGCCGCGTCGACGCGGCGCTGGCCGATGATGAATTCGGCGCCGGCCGGCGCAGGGGCGACGACGGGCCTGGGGTTCGCGTTGGCAAATACCGTCACCGGCCCGACGCGGTGCACGCGCGTGTTCGGCTCCAGCTTCAGCGTCTCGACGCCGGCAAGCTTCAGCACCTTTTCAAGGACCGCGCTGGCCAGCGAATCGGAATCGACCGGGCCGACATACGTCACGCTGCCTCGCCCGAGCGTGCGGTGCGTCACCGCGGGCGTGCCGGCGTAGAACTGGTCGCTGTAGCGCGCCCAGACGGCCGTGCCTTCGTGCGGCTCGAGCTGATCGCCCCACATGCCCCAGGCGTGCGAAGCGCCATCCATGTCGACGCTGCCGAACGTGCGCTCGGGCAATGAATCGTAGCCGGTGACGGCCGCGCCGATCAGGCCGTGAATCGGCTCGGCCAGCTTCGCCTCCCAGGCATGCCCGTTGCGATCGAAGATGCCGGTCCGGCCCGTGATGATCACGTGACCGCCATCTCGGGCGAACTTCTCCAGGCCCTTGATCGTCGACGCTTCGATCATCTGCTTCGCGGGGACGATCAACACGTCGGTATCCTGGGCGCCGTCGATCGTCGTCGTGACGCGGACGCCTTGCGCGAGTTCTTCGCTCACGCGATGCCAGCGCCGACAGATGCCGACGTAGTCGAAGCGCCTGGCCTGTGGCAGGCTCTGGTAGTACCAGAGCTGATCGTGATCGTGCAGGATGCTGACGGTCTGCTTGTCGGTGAGCGAGGCGAGCTCGACGCCGACGACGTCATGCAATTTCTTCAGTTCAGTGATGACCTGTGCGAACTCGCGGCCGCCGCGCATGGGCGTGACGCCGTCCCAATCGACCAGACCGTCGTGGAATTGTTCGATGCCCACGCGCGGCCTTCGGAAGCGATAGACGGTCACGAACTCGCTGCGGTGCGCGAACGCCTGCCAGAGCAGTTGCCGCACCGCGCCCGGCATCGTCTGGACGGGCACGCCGGTCCAGTTCACCTGCCCCGGCTGCACTTCCATCAGCGCCCAGCGGCCGGAGTAGCCTCGCATCTGGTCGTGCATGTAGCCCACGCTCGCCGGGTCGGCGATGCGGAAGCGTTCGTCCTTGAAGTCGCCGCCCCAGCCGGTGATCGGGTAGGTGTCCCACGACCACAGGTCGAAGATGTCCTGGAAGTCGCCCGGGTCGGCATCCGGGTGGAACGTCATGAAGTTGGTCGTCACCCAGCGGCCGGGCGAGCGCCGGCGAATCTCGTCGGCCTGCAGCTTCACGTACTGCGCGAACGTCCACGACCAGAAGCGCGACGCATCAAGGCACTCGTGTTGATTGCGATATTCGGGATCGCGACGAGACGGGAACTTGATCTGCGAAAAGTCGGTGTAGAACGTATTCCAGAAGCCGCAGCCCCAGGCGCGGTTCACCTCGTCGATCGTTTTGTACTTGTCCCTCACCCACGCGCGGAACGCGGCGTGCGTGCGCTCGGACTGATCGAAGTGCGCGCCGAGTTCGTTATCGATTTGCCAGCCGATGACGCTCTTGCGGTTTCCGAAACGCTCGGCCATCGCGCGGGCGACCAGCTTCGATCGCTCAGCCACCAGCGGGTGAACGTGATTCGCGTGCCGACGCCCGCCGAACCGGCGCTCGGTCAGCAGCACCGATGGGTCGCGCTCGACCATCCACACGGGCAGAACCGCGGTGGGCGTGCAGAGGATGACCTGCATGCCTGCCGCTTCGGCGAGGCCGATGCATTCGTCGATCCAGTCGAGCTGATATTTGCCCTCGCTCGGCTCGATCGTGCCCCAGGCGAACTCGGCCATGTGGACGATCTGAAGACCCATCGACTTCATCGTCTCGAAGTCACGCTTCCACTGCTCGCGAGGCCACTGTTCCGGGTAGTAATACGTGCCGATGCGCATGCCGCGAGTTGATACGGCCACGATCCGGCCAACGCAACCCGTCGCGTGATCGTTCAACCGACGCGATAGACACTGATCTTCGGGACGCCTTGATGCGTGACGGCGAACTGCTTTCCGCCCGGCGCGACTGCGACAATGTGCGCCGGATCGCCCGGCGTGGCGTCCGCCAGCTTCGTGAAGCCACCGGCGTAGCGGTAGAGGCTGACGCCATTCATGCCGTGATTGACGAGAACAGTCTGCGCGTCGATCACTAGGAAATCGCGCACGGCCACCGATACTTCATGCAGCGGAGTGAACTTTCCGCCCTCGTAGCCGAACAGCGCGAGATACCCCATCCCGCCGAGCAGCAATTTCGTGCCGCCATCGACGAACTCGGCCCGGCTGGCGTTGCGTTCTTTCGCGACGACCTTCGTCGCTTTCCCGAACGCCGTCGGCTCGAACCGGTGAGCGGTGAACGTGCCAAAATTGTCGCCATAGACGACGAGCGGTTCGGTGGGATGGGCCGCGAAGCAGAGGGCCTGCTTGCCACGCGGCTTGGTCTTTTCGATGGGCTTGAGTGTGTCGCCTTCGCGGGCGAGAAGCTGCATCGCGTTCGATCGGAACGACAGAATCGCCCCAATGCCCGGGTGAAGCACGGGCAGGCCGTAATCCGGGCCGAAGACGAGCGTGCGGAGGAGGTCCGACTCCACATTCGCATAGGCGGCGCGGTCCAGGAACTTGAAGCCGTGCCACGGCTGCTGGAGGACCTCATCAATAAGCGGCTCCGGCAGCGGCAGGTTCCACGCGCCGGCTTTCTGACCACGGTCGAGCCGCGACACCTTCACCGGCGTCGTTGGCGTCACCGCGAACGCGTCGTTCTCATCGCCCGTGATGAAGGCGCCGCGGGATGGCGAGTGCAGCAGCCACTGCGTCTGGTGGTTCACATCGACCATCACGGTGCCGAGCGGTTCCATCGTCATGTCCGTCCCTCTCTTGTGACGTGCAGGGGGTGCATCCGCGCGCCTGCGACGGTACCATCTCCCGACTCTCATGGCCAAGAACATCAAAGCGCGCAAGGACGATTACGCCCAGTGGTACCTCGACGTCATCAAGGCGGCCCAGTTGGCCGACTATTCGCCGGTGAAGGGCTGCATGGTTATCCGGCCTGAAGGCTACGCCATTTGGGAAGCCATCCAGCGCGAGATGGACGCCCGCTTCAAAGCCACCGGCCACGTTAACGCGTACTTCCCGCTGCTGATTCCGCAGTCGTTCCTCGCGAAAGAAGCCCAGCACGTGGAAGGCTTCGCGATGGAATGCGCGCTCGTCACGCACACGCGTTTGCAGAAGGATCCCAGCGGCAAAGGCGTGCGGCCCGACCCGAACTCGGCCCTCGAAGAGCCGCTGGTCATCCGCCCCACCAGCGAAACCATCATCGGCCACATGTACGCCGAGTGGGTGCAGAGCTACCGCGACCTGCCCATCCTCATCAATCAGTGGTGCAACGTGATGCGCTGGGAGATGCGCACCCGACTGTTCCTGCGCACGGCCGAGTTCCTCTGGCAGGAAGGCCACACGGCGCACGAGACTGAAGCAGAGGCCGTCGATGAAACGATGAAGATGCTCGACGTCTACGCCGACTTCGCCGAGAACGTGCTGGCGTTGCCGGTCGTCAAAGGCGCGAAGACCGACAGCGAGAAGTTCCCCGGCGCGGTGACCACGTACTGCATCGAAGCGCTGATGCAGGACGGCAAGGCGCTCCAGGCCGGCACCAGTCATATGCTGGGTCAGAACTTCGCGAAGGCCTTCGACATCAAGTTCCTCGGCCGCGACCAGCAGCAGCAATTCGTCCACACCACCAGTTGGGGCACCAGCACCCGCCTGATCGGCGCGATGATCATGGCCCACTCGGATGATGAAGGCCTGATCCTTCCCCCGCGCGTTGCGCCCAACGTCGCGGCGATCGTGCCGATCTATAAATCGGAAGAAGAGAAGAAGACCGTTCTCGAATTCATCGAGAAGCTCACGACCTCGCTCACGGGCAGCAGTTCTTCAGCCCCCCTGTCCGAAGCTTCGTCGAAAGCCACCATCGCCAACCTCTTCTTCGACACGCACACCAACCAGAAGATCGTCGTCGACCTGCGCGATGCCCGCCCCGGCGACAAGCAGTACCACTGGGAACAGCGCGGCGTCCCCTTCCGCATCGAGGTCGGCCCGCGCGACGTCGCGCAGGGCGTGTTCGTCCTCAAACATCGCCTCGACCGCGCGAAGGAAACGGTCAAGCTGGAAGACGTCAGCGCCACTTGGCTGAAGGCTAAGCTCGACGCGATGCACGCGACGCTGTTCGACCGCGCCAAGACCTTCCGCGACACCAGCACCCGTGAGGCCAGCAGCTACGACGAGATGAAGAAGATCCTGGCCGAGCAAGGCGGCTTCGTTCGTTGCTGGTTCGAGCCCAGCCGCGAGAACGAGGCGAAGATCAAGGAAGAAACCAAGGCGACCGTCCGCTGTATCCCGCTGATGCAATCGGGCGGCGAAGGCAAGGACATCTACACCGGCCAGCCGACCAAGACGCAGGTGCTGTTCGCACTGGCGTACTGAGCCCTACGCGACGTCACCGCGAAGACGCGAAAGTCTCGAAGAACGTGATGCCGAGCATCGTCGTGGCCCGGGTGTCCCGCCCGTGATTCGCGCAGCAAAGAGGAAGACACGGGCGAGACGCCCATGCCACGCCATGCGCAGCCATCTCACTCTTCCGTGCTCTGAGTTATCATCCGCCCCATGCCCAAGTCCTCAGCGGCCGCGCGCATTCACGCCCTTCGCGACGACATCCGCACGCACGACTACGCCTACTACACGCTCGCCAAGCCGACGATCTCCGATCAGGCGTACGACGCCCTGATGCGCGAGTTGATCGAACTCGAAAAGGAACACCCCGACCTCGTCACGCCCGACTCGCCCAGTGCCCGCGTGGGCGGCGAGCCGATCGACAAGTTCAAGTCGATCGAGCACAGCCAGCCGATGATGTCGGTCGACAACACGTACAACGAGGAAGACTTCCGCGCTTTCGACGAGCGCGTTCGCAAGGCGCTCGACATCGAAGTTGTCTGCTACAGCATCGAGCCGAAGATCGACGGCGTCGCGTGCAGCCTGCGCTACGAGGCCGGCACGCTCGTGTACGCCGCCACACGCGGTGACGGCCGGCGCGGGGATGACATCACGCACAACGTCCGCACGATTCGCAGCGTGCCGCTCACACTCCACGCGAGCGGGAAGAAGACGACGATCCCCGACGTGCTCGAAGTGCGCGGCGAAGTGTTCATGGACAACGCCACCTTCCAGAAGATCAACCTCCGTCAGGCCGAACTGGGCAAGGAAACCTTCGCCAATCCGCGCAACTTCACGGCCGGCACGCTGAAGCAACTCGACCCCGCCATCGCACGGCAGCGTCACCTGCGCTTCGCCGCGCACGGCCTGGGCGAATTCGCCGGCATCGAGGCCGCCAGCTATTTCGAGCTGATGCAGCGCCTGCACACGCTCGGCATCCCGCTGCCCGAGAACCAGCAGCGCGTCGAGGGCGCCGACGCGGCCTGGAACGTCATTCAGAAGTTTGCCGACCTGCGCGGCAAACTCGATTACGCCACCGACGGCATGGTCATCAAGGTGGACGACCTCGAGCAGCGCCGTGTACTCGGCGTCACCAGCAAAAGCCCACGCTGGGCCATTGCATTCAAGTACCCGGCCGAGCGCGTGAAGACGAAGCTGCTCGGCGTCACGTGGCAGGTCGGCAAGAACGGCACGCTCACGCCCGTCGCGGAACTGGCGCCGGTGTTTGTCGCGGGCACGACGGTGAAGCGGGCGACGCTGCACAACGTCGAGCAGATCGAACAGCGTGACCTCCGCGTCGGCGACACCGTTGTCATCGAAAAGGCCGGCGAGATCATCCCGCAGGTGGTGCAGGCGATCGTCGAAGATCGTGCGAAAGACGCCGCGCCGATCGAGAAGCCGACGAAGTGTCCCAGCTGTGGTGAACCCGTCGAGAAGGACGGCGATACGCCCTACCTCCGCTGCTTCAACCCGGCCTGTCCGGCCCAACTGAAACAACGAATCGAATGGTTCGCCGGTCGAAACCAGATGTACATCGACGGGCTGGGTGAAAAGATCGTCGAACAACTTATCGACAAGGGACAGGTGAAGACGTTCGCGGACCTGTATCGCCTCACGCGCGACAACCTGCTCACGCTGGAACGCATGGGCGAGAAGACGGCCGACAACCTGCTGGCGGCGCTGGAGGCCAGCAAGTCGCGCGACCTCGGCCGGGTACTGGCGGGCATCGGCATCCACCACGTCGGCAACAGCGTGTCGGAACTGCTCGCGCAGCACTTCGGCTCGTTCGATGCACTGGCCGCCGCGACGGTCGAACAGATCGACGACATCCCCGGCATCGGCGAGGAGATCGCCAAGAGCGTTCACGAGTTCTTCGCGAGCAAGTCGGGCAAGCACGTGATCGACGAACTGAAAGCCGTCGGCATCGACCCGAAATCTGAGCCGCGCGCCAAGGCTGCTGGCGGGCCGCTCGAAGGCATGAGCGTCGTCGTCACCGGCACGCTGGAGCAATTCGACCGATCGACCATCGAGCAGCGCATCAAGGATCTGGGCGGTAAGGCCAGCGGAAGCGTCAGCAAGAAGACCGCCTTTCTCGTCGCCGGCGAAAAGGCCGGCAGCAAGCTCGACAAGGCGAAGGAACTCGGCGTGAAGGTGATGACCGAAGCGGAGTTCATCGAGGCATACGGGAAGTGAGAGGCGTTCTCAAACCGAACAGCCTTTGCGGCGCGAGTGGGCGGTGCAGCGCGGGGTGCCACGGCATCGGTACTCCGTTGTCGTGGTACGCTTGAGAAGTCGAGTCCGTTCTGAGCGCTGCGAGCGTTCCACGGCTAGCGAGTACGCAAGCCGTGGCACCCGGCGCTTCACTTCGTCTCATCGAGTCTTCGTTGTGGGGCATATTCACTCGATTCGCACGCCGCGCTTCGCCATCTCCTCAATCGCTCGTTCCACATCGCCCGGCCGCACGTTCACGCCGCGGCAGGCTTCGCGGATGAGCGTCACATCAAAGCCTTCGTCGCGCGCGTCGAGCGCGGTGAACCTCACGCAATAGTCGGTAGCGAGTCCGACAACCGACACACGCCGGACGCCCTGCTGACGCAGGAACTCTCCCAGGCCGGTCGATTTGCGATGGCCGTTATCGAACAGGCCGCTGTAGCTGTCGATGCCGGCGTCGGTGCCCTTCTGGAAGACGCGCGTCACGCGTGACACGTCGAGCGCCGGCGCGAACGCCGCGCCAAGCGTTCCCTGCACGCAGTGCACCGGCCACAACAGTTGAGGCAGGCCGTTGAGATCGATCAGTTCGCCGACCTTGCAGCCCGGATGATTCGCCGCGAACGAGCCGTGGTCGGCCGGGTGCCAATCCTGCGTGGCGACGATCACGTCGAATGTGCCCGACGCCTGAAGACGATTGGCGACCGGAATCACCTGATCGCCCTCGAGCACTGCGAGCGCGCCGCCGGGCAGGAAGTCGTTCTGGATGTCCACGAGAATCAGTGCGCTCTTGCCCATGGCCTCACCTCACACTTCAAAGTTGATCCCCTTCTTCACCATCCGCTCGTACCGCATGCGATCGAAGCGATAGAGCCTCGCGGCCCGATGCGCGACGTCCGACTGAATCTCGTCCGTCTCCACGATGAAGTCGTAACTCGTGATCTTCTTGCGGAAGTTCCGCTTATCGAGCTCGCGTTCCAGCACCGTTTCGTACAGATGCTGCAACTGCGTAAGCGTGAAACGCTCGGGCAGCAGCTCGAAGCCGATTGGTTGATAGCGGACCTTCCCGCGCAGCCGCTGCGTGGCGGTGGCGATGATCTGATCGTGATCGAACGCCAGCTTGGGCAGATCGCTTACGCAGAACCACGCGGCCTGTTTCGCGTCGGTGCTGGCGTTCAGCTTGAAGCGGTCGAGCCGGACGAGCGCGTAGTACGCCACGCTGACAACCCGGCCGCGCGGGTCGCGGTCGACGTCGCCGAAGGTGTAAAGCTGTTCGAGGAACACGTCGCGCAGACCGGTCTCCTCTTCCAGTTCGCGTCGGGCGGCCGCGTCGATCGTCTCGTTCATCTCGACGAAACCGCCCGGCAATGCCCAGCGGCCCTTGAAGGGCTCGCCGGCGCGCTCGATCAGGAGCAGTTTCAGTTCCCCCTCATCAAGGCCGAAGACGACGCAGTCGACGGTCAGCGCGGGGCGCGGGTATTCATAGGTGTATGGCATCGGTTCTCCCGTCGGTCAGCGCAGGATTGGCGCGCCGTCTCCCTTGGCCTGATCGATCATCCGCATGCGCAGCGCCGCGAGTCGGTACTCCAGGCCGGCGGGGTACTCGTGCGGATTCAGCTGCCGACGAATGGTCGGGTGCAGCGCGTTAATCTGCGCCCGGGCGCGATTCCGCACGGCGTCGAGCGAGGGCATCTCTCCGATCCGCTTGCCGCCGCGGATGACGGGCATCAACAGGTCTTCGCTGGCGAGTTCGGACGAGATTGTTCGATGCCGCAGCGGGTCGGCCGGGTCGACGATGCGCGTGTCACGCTCGACGTCGATCGTCGCGTCGAACACGGCGTCGGCGACGAACTGGCCGGTGCTTTCGTTGCGATAGCGCCGAACGTTCAGCACACCGGGCAGGCTGGCTTTGGCTGCCTGCTCGCTGGCCTTGATGACGGGCTTCCATTTGCCGTCCTGCTGCACCGCGCCGAGCTTGTAGACGCCGCCGAGCGCGGGCTGGTCGTACGCGGTGACGAGCTTCGTGCCGACGCCCCACACGTCGATGCGGGCGCCTTGCTGCTTGAGCGAGGCGATGATCGATTCGTCGAGGTCGTTGCTGGCGACGATCTTCGCTTGAGGCAGGCCGGCCGCGTCGAGGATCTTGCGGGCTTCGATGCTGAGGTAGGCGAGGTCGCCCGAGTCGAGACGGATGCCGATCATGGCGTGGCCGCGGCGCGCGAGTTCCTGGCCGACCTTGGCTGCGCGGCGGACGCCTTCGAGCGTGTCGTACGTGTCGACCAGGAAAATGCAGTTGTTCGGCAGCGCTTTCGCGTAGCAGTCGAACGCGTCGGCCTCGCTGTCGAAGCTCATCACCCAACTGTGCGCGTGCGTGCCGGCGACCGGGATGCCGAGCATCTGCCCGGCCAGCACGTCACTGGTGGCGACGGCGCCGCCCACGTACGCGGCCCGCGCGGCGGTGAGCGCGCCGTCGACACCCTGCGCGCGCCGCAGACCGAACTCGATGACCGGATCGCCCTGTGCGGCCTCGACAATCCGCGCGGCCTTCGTGGCGACCAGCGTGGGAAAGTTAATGAGCGTGAGCAGCGCCGTTTCGAGGAGCTGGCACTGGAGGATGGACCCCGTCACGCGCAGCAGCGGCTCGGAGCCGAAGGCAACGGTGCCCTCGGGCATCGCGTCGACATCGACCGAAAGGCGCAGCGCGAGCAGGTGTTCGAGGAACGCCCGGCTGAAGATCGGTCGACCGTCGTTGCCCTTCAGTGTGGCCAAATAGGCGACGTCGGCTTCGGTGAAACGGAACGACTCCATCCACTCCATCGCGTCGGCAATGCCGCACAGCACGGCGTAGCCGGCGTCGAACGGCAGCCGACGGAAGTACAGGTGGAAACAGGCCTGCTGCTCGACCCGACCGCACGCGAAATACCCGGCGGCCATGGTGAGCTGATAGAGGTCCGTCAGCAGCGCGAGATTCGGACGGTAGGTTTGACTCAGGCGCGACATGGTGTATAAATTACACTATTTGGAAGGCGGGTCAAGCGGAAACTTTTGCGTGCGGCGCTTTCGATGGACTTCTCGTGGCACGGCTTTTCAAGCCGTGTCCTTTGCTCGGTCACTCGGGTTAAAACCCGAGCCACGCAGAAAGAACGAGCATCACGAGATTCGATTAGGACGGTGACGCAGCAGGCGATCCGCATTCCGAGCATCGGCCCTCCGACGAGCCGCGCAGGTCGTAGCCGCAGCGGAGGCAGAGGCCGCGCTTCGGGCGGGAGAGTAGCGACAGGAATCGTCGCCACCGCAGGCCGCACGGGATGGCGGTAAGGGCGACCAGCCAGAGCCAGTGGATGGCGATGCCGCGGTTGGATCCCATTGCTGGCACCCTGGGGTATGCAGATACCCAGACGGCAGTCACGCCGGCTGCGGAGTGGAGCAGGTTTGGTTGTATACGTGACCAAGCGACTAAGTGGGGTGAGGCAGCGGGCTGGTCGTTGCCATCCGTTTCGATGCGACCAACGTCGAATGTCCATCGTGCCGGTCGGGTTGCGGGCCGGTGCAGCACGAGCGCTCCCTCGTTATTCAAGCTATCAAAGGGCGTCCAGTGGGCGAGGCAGAAAGTGCCAACCGCGAGTTGCGATCGTTCACTCGACACTCCAGCGCCCGCCACGAACTCAATACTGCCTTCGGTGCCTCCGGGAGCGCCAAAGTCGCGAACGACGTTGAACTGGTGGCCCATCGACCACAGCCAGTTCACCATGCAGAACACCAGCAGCAGGCTGGTCAGCTACGGGCGACGGAGTTTGGAGTGTGATTGCGCGGGAAGAATGGGCGACATCTGCGCTGGGAATCGTAGCAGGAGCGTCTCGCTCCTGCCCTCACCACAAGGCATGAGCGAGAACGCTCATGCTACAAACAACCCTACCTGCTCGTCTGTTCCTCTGTGCCCTCTGTGTCTCTGTGACCTCAGTGGTTTCGCGCACGATCATCAAGCCTTCGCGCGTCGCTGTTTCAACCGCGCGGCCAAGTCCATCGGCACATCCACCGGCTCGGGAGCAAACTCCTGCACGGCCGGCTCAGGCACTCGCACCGGTTCCAGCGGCGGCGGGAGTTGCGGGGCTTCATCCGCTTCGTCACTGACGCCGATCGCGTTCACGAGGCTCGTGACGTTCTGGCGGACCGTCCTAATCTCCGCGCCGACGCCGCTGCGGTACTGCTCGACCCAGCGACCGATCTCTTTGGACATCACGCTCCCGACGGCCCGGCGGACGATACCGTCGCTCGCGCGCAGCCGCATGGACGCGAGCATCAGCAGGATGTGCATCGCAGCCAGCGTCAGCACCAGCAGCAGGAACAGGTAGCCGAGCAATTGCACGCCGGCGTACACGCCCTGCGTCAAATCGGCCAGCACACGCCATAGTCCGAAGCCGATCACCGCCACTGCGGCGATCGTGCTGACGGTGCTGATGAGATGCACCAGCCACTTCCCCACCAACGGTGGGCGGGCGGAGTCGATCGCGACCATCGCGCGCGACACCTGGCCGCGGACGCGGTCGCCGTCGATGTCGGTGGCGATCCGCCGCCACGGGTCGATCGGCAGGCGGGCGCTGAAGAGGTGGTTCTGGAGCGCGCCGCTGGCGTCGTCGAGTCGCGCGGAAGCGGCGCGGGCGTCGCACGCCTCGATGCTGAACAGGGCCGGCTCGGCTTTGCCGCCGCCGAAGCGCAGGCCGCGCCGTAGGAAGCGCGGCAGGCCGATGCAGAAGAAATCGGCCAGGCCGATCCAGGCGCGCATCGGGCCCCAGAACTGCTGGTGCAACCGCAGCGTCGAAAGCGGCTTCAATTCCGCTTCCACGCCGGCCAGGCCGTCCTGCCAGTCGGCCAGCAGGCCGTCGGTGGCGCGCGTGGTGACGTCGCCGCCCGCGACGCCCAGTTGTTCGAGCGATGCTTCTAGGCTGGCCGGGATCGCGGCGTCGAACTCGCTGGCCAGGTGCGTGACGACTCGGCGTTTCTGGCTCGAACGCAGCTTGCGGATGGCGCTGGCATCAAGTTCGCGTTCGATGAACGCCTTGAGCAGCGTCATGTCGTCGCCGCGCACGCGGGGCGGCAGGTGGCCTGTCTTGTCGGGCACGTGCTGGAACGCGACAAGCCGGAACACGCGCACGTCTGCCCGGCCCATCTCGGCGAAGCGCTGGCGGATGTCGGCCACGAGGCGTTCGATCTCCTCGTTGCTGCCGACCGTGTCGACGCGATTGAACACGACTGCGCACGGCGCGAACTGCTGCTCGGCCCGGATGACCGACCAGCCCGCCTGATCGAGATACTTTTCCTGCGTGACGACGAACAGGATCAGCCCCACCGCCTTCAGCGTGGCGACGGTGATCTGGCGATGCTCCTTGATGAAGCTATCGAGGTCGGGCGTGTCGACGATGACGCGACGCGCCAGTTCAGGGCGGTCGTGTGCGACGAAGGTCGCCTGCGTTGCCAGTTCGTCGGGCAGACCGCCCACGATGAGGTCGCGCGGGTGGTAGACCATCGGCACGCGCGTACATGGCCGCTGGCTAGAGGCGGGCGCGATGCGCGAGCCGGCCAGCGCGTTGATGAGCGTGCTCTTGCCCGCCCCGCTGCCACCGACGAGGGCGATCGTCAGCACGTCGTCGTTGTCGCCGGTAAGCTGCGCGCGGGCGCGTTCGATCGCCGTGCGGAGCGATGCCTGCTGCGGTTCGCTCAGTTGCAGATGTTCGGGCTGGTCGACGATGCGCCCGAGCGATGACAGCGCATCGCGCACCTGCTGACGGGCGAGCGTGACGTCGACTTGGCTCACGCGGGCCTCCCGACGACATGCAGCGCGGCCTTGCGGACTGTATCGAAATCGCGGCGGGCCATCTCGATCTCGTCCTGCTTCACGCGGACATTTAGCATCGCCAGCACGGGCACGACGAGTGTTTTCTCGATGACTTCGTCCACCTTCGCACTCTGCCAGTTCATCAGGACGATCTTCTGGCTGGAGAGGTACTGCTCGCCAATGTTGTCGACGATGGTCTGGCGGACCATCATCAGCGCAGGGCCGAGCACGGCGTCGGACCAGTCGAGGCCGAAGCTTTTCACGGTGACGACGACGGCCAGCAGATCGAGGCCGAGGTTGCCCGTGCGGAGCGTGTTCATCAGCACGGGCCGCTCTTCGATGGCCTTGAGCAGTTCCTTGCGCGGGCGCGTTCCTGTTCGTCGAGTTGGTCGCGGTACTCGACATAGCCGGCCGCAAAGCCGTCGAGGATTTGCGAGCGCAGGTCGACATCCGCGAGTTTGCGGTCGAGTTCGAACCACGTGTTATTGCGCGAGGTGCTGGCGATCGCCTGCACCTCGCCGCGCAGCTTGGTGAACCACTGCTTGATGAGTTCGCCGAGGATGTCTTCCTCGGGCGGCACGACCGGCTTTCGCGCCAGCAACTTGCCGCGAATGAAGTCCATCGCCCAGGTCATTGGCTTGCGAATGACCGAGCGGGCAGCCCGGAGCGTCTGACCGACGTACGGGACGTCGAGCTGTTCGAGCACCCGCATCAGCGTCTGGTTGAATTCGCCGTAGCGCGAGCCGTTGATGTAGTCGCTGCGATAGCGGTCCGAGAGTACCAATCGCGCCTGCCCGCGGACGAGCGTGGCCCACTGCTGCGCGAGGTTGGCTTCGTCGACGAGCGGCTTGAGGACGGTGTCGAGGTTGTCGCCGAGGAAACGGATCGTCGAACCGAGGATGGCGCGTTTGAGTGTCGGCCCGCTCGTGGCTTCGCGGGCGATCGACTCGCGCAGGTTCCGTGCCTGCGGCGTGGTCGCAAGGGCGCGCAGGCGCGCGGCCACGTCTTCGCCGGGCACGACCATCAGCGGGTGCACGTGCGTGGAGTCGATTTGCAGCAGGTTCGAGCCGTCCCCCTGCCGCAGCTTGGCGATGATGTCGGTGAGCGGCTCGAGCTTTTCGCTCAGCTTGTTCGCGGCCACGTGAATCGACACGCCGGTGCCGGCCACCATGCGCAGCAGCTTGGCGACGAGGTCGTTCGCGTAGCTTTCGCCCGTCACGCACAGCACGACGACGTCCGCCATCGCGACAGCATCGAGTACCGCGCGGATGTAGTAGCGGGCCTCTTCGGTGCTGAAGTCGGGCGCGTCCCAGAAGATGGCGTCGGTGGTGGCGGGCTGTTCGATCACCGGCGCGCCGGTGTCGTCAAGGCGAATGACACCGAGCGCCGGCTTGTAGCCGGCCGAACGGAGATCGGCGTCGGTCTGGCGCGGCGGCGTCTGATTGACGAACCGGCGATAGTCGCGGAAGCGCGATGGGAAGGTCTCGACGAACGAATCGTCGACGGGCCCCGTCGGAATGAACGCGACGGGGTGCTGGCTGAAGCGGGCCGTCGGATTCATCGCGGCGGCGGGTCGGCCGAGCAGCAGGTTGACGACCGTGCTCTTGCCGCTGTTCGTGCCGCCGAACATGACGATGTGAACAGGATCGCGCTTGGGCCAAGCGGTGGAAAGTGCGGGCCGGACGCGCATCTGCAGGAGGCCGCGCGAAAATTCGATCAGCGGGAGCGTCATCGGCTGATCGCGCGAGTCGGCGTGGGCGAGTTGCAGGGCTTGGCCGAACACGCGAAGCAAGCGATCGCAAGCGAGCGTGGCGGCGTCGGCGACAACGGTGCCCGCTAACGGCGGCGTGCCCGCCAGCGGAGCGCGCGGCGCGTGCGTGGGATCGGATGTGCCGGTCGGCTCCACGGGCATCGCATCAACCGTATACTTCACAGGCGACGTTGGGAAGGATGAACGGGTCGATTGTCTTGCCCGTGTGCAGCGTCGCGAGCGTTTATCGGGCTTGAACCGGAGATTGTGCGTTTTGGATCGGCTGCTGCGCTGCTTTTCATCGCCCGCGTATACGGCCGTGCTTCCGCCGGGGCATGTGTTTCCGATGGCGAAGTTCGCCGAGTCGGCGCGGCTGGTTCGCGAGGAACGGATCGCGCAGGTAATCGATCCCGGCACGATCGACGAACGCGACCTGCTCCGCGTCCACGCGGCCGAGTATATCGAGTCACTGAAGACCGGCGCGTACAACGAGATGACGGCGCTGAAACTGGGCCTGCCGTGGCATCCGACGATCGGCCTGCGTGCCCGTGCCGCGACGGCCGGCACGCTGGCGGCCGCACGAGCAGCGATGGAGGACGGCATCGCCTGCAACCTCGCGGGCGGTACGCATCACGCTTTCCCCGATCGCGGCGAAGGCTTCTGCGTCTTCAACGATGTGGCCGTCGCGATTCGCACGCTGCAACACGACGAGCCGTTCATCCAGTGCATCGTAATCGATCTCGACGCGCATCAAGGCAACGGCACGAACTTCATCTTCGCGGGCGATTCCAACGTGTTCACCTACAGCATCCACGTCGGGCGAAACTACCCGAGCAGGAAGGAGCCAGGCTCGCGTGATGTGGAGTTGCCGCGATTCGTATCGGGCGAGGCTTACCTGGACGCGCTGCACACGACGCTGCCGGAATGCGTCGATCGATTCGAGCCGGACTTGGCTTTCATCAACCTCGGTGTCGACGTGCACACGGACGATCGTTTCGGACAGATGCACTTGAGCACCGAGCAGATGCGCCAGCGCGACCAGTTCGCCATCGACCTCTGCCGCGACTGGGGCATTCCCGTCGCGCTCGTCTATGGCGGCGGCTACAACAAAACGCTGGGCATGACGACGGCGCTACACGTGCAAAGCGCGCGCGTGGCGAGTGAAAGGTTCCGGCGCGAGCACCGCAACGGCGGGTCGACGTAGGGGTGGAATCACCCTTCTCGTCGGCGTTTCTCTCGCAGCTCGTCTTTGGTGAGTTCGCGCGGCGCCGTGCCGTCTTTCAGCGCCTGCACGGTCGCCTTCAACTCGGCCATGACATAGGAGCCGAACACAACGCCGGCTTCGGTGGAGTCCATCTTGCCGCTCAGCACCTCGTCGAAGGACCACACGTCGGCGTTGCCGGGGCTGTGATTCAGGTAGCACTTCACGCTCTGGCCGACGATTTCGAGATACATCATCTCGGACGACGAGTAGCGCGTTTCCCAACGGCTGGTCATGGTTTACTCCGGGATCTTCTGATGCTCGGCCAGCCAGCCGCCGGTGTAGCGGATGTCGCCGGTGACTTCTTTGCCGAACCAGTCGGGGGCTTTGAAGCCCTTCAGCGACGCATCGGAATCGAATTCGCCCTCAACAATGACCAGCCCGGTGAGCGGCCCTTCGAACACATCGATCGCAACGCGTAGCCCTTCATCGAGACGGACGCGGTAGCGTGTCTTACGGATGGCGTGGGCGGGCAGCGTGCGGAGGATTTCGAATTCGTTGCTGGTGATGTAGAGGTTGGTCATCCACGCGTGGGCGTAGTCGTCGGGATTGACGAGTTCCTTCAGGCCGAACTTCAATTCGGTGAGGCCTTCACCGCCTGTGATGCGGCGGAGGCGCAGGCGCGTGTCGATGAGGTAACGGTCTTCGATAAGCACCCGCCGCGTGGAGGCCGGCAGCGAGTCGGGCATTTCCTTCGGCCGCCAACGGCGTTCACGTTCGAGGCGGGCGTAGTCGGAATCGTTCAGGGGGACTTGCATGCCGAGAGTCTCCGTCGGTGCCGTTCAAAGTCGTTCGTCACTTCCCGCAGAAGTCTACCAGCCGTGCCAGTTCGCTGCGCAGGTCTTTTCGGTGGACGATGAAGTCCACGAAACCCTTCTCCTGCAAAAACTCCGATCGCTGGAACCCTTCGGGCAGTTCCTGCTTGATGGTGTTCCAGATCGTACGCGGGCCGGCGAAGCCGATGAGGGCCTTGGGCTCGGCGACGATGAAGTCGCCGAGCATGGCGAAGCTGGCGGTGACGCCGCCGGTGGTCGGGTCGGCCAGCACGCTGATGAACAGGCCGCCGGCGTCGTCGAGGCGGGCCAGCGCGGCGCTGGTCTTGGCCATCTGCATCAAGCTGAGCGTGCTCTCCTGCATGCGGGCGCCGCCCGAGCAGTTGACGATAATCAGCGGCAGCTTTTCATCCGCGGCCAGTTCGATCGTGCGGGTGATCTTTTCCCCCACCACGCTGCCCATCGATCCCATCATGAACGTCGGGTCCATTACCGCGATCGCGATGGGCCGACCCTTGATGAAGCCCTTGCCGCACACGACCGCGTCCTTCTGGCCGCTCTTGAGTTGCTCGGCCTTCAGGCGGTCGGCGTAGGCCTTTTTGTCCTTGAAGCCCAGCGGGTCGGTCGGGCTCAGATCATCGAACATCACTTCAAAGCTGTTCTCGTCGCAGATCTGGCGGATGCGCTCGCGCCGAGACGCGGAAGTGGTGATTACACTCCGGGCAGACCTGCAGGTTCTCTTCGACGGCCTTCTGGAACAGCATGGCGCCGCATTCGGGGCAGCGCATCCAGAGACCGGCGGGGATGCCGGAGCGTTCGGGCTCGGCCGTGTTCTGCTGAGACATAGGCCGAGGATCATAGTCGAACGGCCGACCGGAATGAACCTTGGTTCATTCCGGCCGGCCGCTTGGTTTTCGACTCACGACTCGATCATTTCGCCGGCTTGTACTCGCCCAGGCCGAAGTCGATGACACTTTCGCCGCCGTCGTCGTGACAGTGAATGGCGATGACGTTCTTGCCCGGCTTCAGCGCCGCGCGAGCTTCGCTGCTCAGCGTGAAGTGCGGATAGTTGGAATCCGCCCCGTTCGCCTTGGCCGCGGGCACGCCGTTGATGAACAGTTCGAAGCCGTCATCGTGCGCGACGTTCAGGAACAGGTCGCCCTGCGGGATCGATTCGAGCGTGATCTCGCGACGGACCCACACGTCGGGCGTCGACCAGTCCGTCCGCGCCTGCACGCGCGGCGCCTGGCCGTGACCGATCTGGCCTTGGCCGGTCTTCCAACTCGACGCGTCGAAGTCGGGCTTCTGCCAGCCGTCCTTCGGCGTCTCGAACGTGTACTGGTAGGTCTGCGGTGCGTCGAGACTCGTCGGCACGATCGCCTGGACCGTGACCGGCTCGCTCATCGACTTGATCACGCGGGCGTGCAGTTCCGACAGCGCCGTAAGGTCGTACTTGATGACCTTGCGATCGTACGTCGCGAAGCCGTTGACTTCGCCTTCGACGTCGGTGGTCTGCGTGTAGACCGCCGCGGCGAGGCCGCGCTTCACGAGCGGGATCATGCGCTCGGCAATCACGGTGTACGCCTTGCCGAGACCTTCCTTGTCGTTATACGAACGGTAGCCCCAGTTCTTGTTGTTCTGCCAGAGATGCCCTTCGACGGGCAAGCCCAGACCGCCGTACTCGCCGAGCACGCTGGCTCGGCCTTCCTGCGTCGGGAACATGCCGGGGCCGGGATAGTTGTGCATGTCGTGCATGTCGCCCCAGCCGCGATCTTCCCAACCGGTCGGACCGTCGACGAGCCGCGTCGGGTCGTATGCCTTCACCCACTTCAGCACGTCGTTCGTATCGTGCTGGCCCCAGCCTTCGTTGAACGGAATCCAGCAGACGACACTGGGCGAGTTGTGCAGCGTGTCGAGCATCTCGGTCAGCTCGGCGATGAACTGCACTTTCTCGATCGGCGTGAATACCGCGTCGTTCGGCGAGCCGCCGCGCACGCCTTGGTTGCGACCTTCGCCCATGCCGCTGGACTGGTCCTGCCAGACCATCAGGCCGAGCTTGTCGCACCAGTAGTACCAGCGGGCCGGCTCGACCTTGATGTGCTTACGCGCCATGTTGAAGCCGAGACGCTTGGTGAACTCGATGTCCCACTTCAGCGCTTCGTCGGTCGGCGCGGTGTACAGCC
The DNA here is from genome assembly GCA_047600945.1 of Tepidisphaeraceae bacterium. Lineage (GTDB taxonomy): Bacteria > Planctomycetota > Phycisphaerae > Tepidisphaerales > Tepidisphaeraceae > JASGKC01. The sequence continues at coordinate 3,762,139 of JASGKC010000001.1, forward strand.
CATCGGGCCACCAGCCCTGGTCGAGCGGGCCGAACATGAACAGCGGCTGGCCGTTGAGCGTCAGCCGCTCGTAGCCGGCCGCGTCTTTCATCCGCCCGACCGTGCGCAGAGCGAAGTAGCTCTTGACCGTATCAACCGTCTTCCCGTCCTTCTTCAAGTTGACGGTCAGGTCGTACAGGAACGGCGAATCGGGCGACCACTTCTTCGGATTCTGCGGCGTGATCGTCAGCGTGCCGCCGCTCGGACCGGTCAGCGTCGCGACCTGTTGGCCGCCCTCCGACACGATCGCTTCAACCTCGAACGTGTCGCCGCTGCCGGCGACAGTCGTCACGAGTTGAACGCTGTTGCCGTCATTCGTCGGCGTGAGTTTCAACTTTTCAATCGACTGCGCGGGAACGGTTTCGGTCCAGACGGTCTGCCAGATGCCTGTGACCGGCGTGTACCAGATGCCGTTGGGGTTGCGTTCCTGCTTGCCGCGCGGCTGTGAGCCGGCGTCGGTCGGATCCCATACCTTGACGACCAGTTCGTTGTCGCCCGACGACTTGAGCGCAGTCGTGATATCGGCGCTAAACGGCGTGTGGCCGCCCTCGTGCTTGGCGACGAGTATGCCGTTGACGTAGACGTGCGCCTGCCAATCAACGCCGCCGAAATGCAGGATCGTCCGCTCGCCGGCCTTCGCAGCAGGCGTGGCGAACGTGCGGCGATACCAGAGCGATTCAACGGGCGAGACGCGCTTGCCCACGCCCGAGAGCGAGCTCTCGACACAGAACGGCACGAGGATCTGGCCCTGGAAGTCGGTCGGACGAGCGGCGTCGCGCGCGGTGATCGCGTAGTCCCACAGGCCGTTCAGGTTCGTCCACTGCTCGCGGACGAGTTGCGGCCGGGGGTATTCGGGCAGCGGCTGCGCGGGTTCGACCTTCGCGGCCCACTCGGTCATCAGGGCGACCGGTGCGGGCTTCCATTCGGCGTGTGAGAGATTAGCGGCCATAAGCAGTGCGGCGAGAGAAGCGGAAAATCGCAAGATGAAACTCCTTGCCAGGCGAGGTCGACGCAGGCGCGCCTCACGGATGTGACACGCCAGGCGACTCACGTTGTTCGATGGAGGCAGCACCTGTGGGCGCGGCCTGCCGGCTCCGTCACCGGCGTTGAAATGTGAGCAGATGCGTGCAGCGCGTACCATCCGTCAAATCCACATCTTCATTGGCGAACGACAACGGCACGTCGGCGCCAGACGGACGGGCTGGCGCGTACAAAATCAGCGGATTTTATAGACAGATTCCGCCATTGCGCCGATCGTCGCGGCGCGATCTGTCGCATCGAACAGGGCCGACCCGACCACGAACCAGTCCACACCGGCCGCCCGAGCGTCGGCGATCGTTTCGGCGTTGATGCCGCCATCAATTTCGAGCACCTGGTGCGGCTTCTGCCGTGCCTTGATCGCGCGACACTTGGCCAGTTGATCGGGCATGAACTTCTGTCCGCCGAAGCCCGGCTCGACGCTCATCACGAGCACCAGATCGACGTCGGCCACGATCGGCATCACGACGTCGACCGGCGTTCCGGGCTTAAGCGTCACGCCCACGCGGCTGCCTGTCGCACGGATCGCGCGCACCGCGCCGACCAAATCGTTCCTCACTTCTGGCGCTTCGACATGAAACGTGAGGTTGTCAGCGCCGGCCTTGCGGAAGGCCTCGGCATAGCGCACCGGCTCGTCGATCATCAGGTGCACATCGAAGAACACGTCCGGCAACGCGCGGCGCAACTTGGCCACGACCGGCGGGCCGAAGCTAATGTTCGGCACGAGATGGCCATCCATGATGTCGACGTGGATCACGCCGCCGCCAATCTTCGCGGTCGAGCAGTGGCGCAGGCGCGTCGGTGATGTCGACCTTCGCATTGCCGAAGTCGGCGCTGAGGATCGATGGCAGAATCGTCGGCGTGGCGGGATGGTCACCGAGGCTCATGACGGGACGTTATACGGTCGAACGCGGCGAGCGGACAGGCTCACGCTGACGTGCTCAACACTCACGTGCTCAGTTTGTAGCGCGTCTCGTCCATCAGCCATCTCAGCGGCTGGCCCGACGCGAAACGCCGAAGGTTGTCCAGAGCGTACTCGTGCATCGTGCTCATCCGGCGACTGGCGCCGGGCCAGGCGAATTCGACCTGATGCGCCGTGAAGACCACATTGGACCACTGCCTTGCCGCATGGTCGGTCGGCATCTTGTCCGGTTCGAGCACGTCGAGGCCCGCACGGAGCCTGCCCGAGGCCAGTTCGTCGAACAGCGCATCCTGATCGATGATGCCGCCACGGGCGGTGTTGATGACAACGCCGTGATCCGGAAGCATCGCCAGGTGTTTTCGCGTGATCGACTTGTTGGTTTCGGGCGTCCAGCCGGCGTGGATGACCAGCGCCTCGGTGCCGGCCATCAGTTCATCGAGTGAGTTCGCACGATCGACGCCCTCGGGAAGCGTGGACGCATACGGATCGAACACGCGCAGCTTGGCGCCGAACGGGCGGATCATCTCCACAAAACGCCGGCCGATCACACCGCAGCCGTAGATGCCGACATTCAGTCCCAGCAACGAGCCGCCGTGCTGGTCCATGTCGAGTTTCCAGCCACCTTCGCGGACGAGGGTCGTTCGCTTCGGGATGTCTTTCAGGACGGTCAGGAGCAGCGTCATCGCGCCTTCCGCGACGCCGTTCGCGGGGGCGTCACCCCAGTTGGTCAGTGGGATACCGGCCCGCACGAGTTCAATCGGTACAAGCGTTTTCATCGACCCGGTGACGCCGCAAATGTATCGAAGTTTGCCCGGGTCCTGAGCGAGGCTTGGCGGGAGGGTGACGGTGGTCCAGCCGGTGAGGTAGACGTCGTGCTCGCGCCAGTGTCGCAACTTTGTCTGCCGAAATGCCCCCGTTGGCCTCGACAAATGTGAGCGAGCCGAGTTCATCGAGTTTCTGCCGGAAGCCAGCCGCCGCCAGCCACGGCTGCGGCTTGTCGTCGGTGCTGATTGTCAGGAGTTTGAGTCGCTGCAAGGTCGTTGCCATCGCGGGCGCGATGCTACGAGACGGCTCGCCGCGCGTCGATTGGTCGATGGCTGATCGTGACGAAATTCATCGCCAACTTCCGTTTGCGGCGCCGGTTTTGGCTCAATTGGCGTCTGTCGTCTGGACGATAATTCACGCGTTGGGTTACCTGCTGGTCATCTTCCTGTTCCTCGCAACGTGGGTGACGCTCTCCGTGTTCGGCGGCGAGCGGGCGCGTCGTTTGCAGCTGTTAGAGATGCAGCGTCGGGCAGAGAAGCTGGCCGCCGAGCGCGCCGCCAAGGCCGCCGCTGCCGCCGCCCCCGCGCCGGTGACCACCCAAACCGCTGTCAAAGCCCCCGCCAAGCACGCCGCCTGACGTGCGGGTGGACAGTTCCTCCAAACCGAAATCGGTCCGATAGTTCCGAGGGAATCGCCCGCTTCCGGTGCGACCCGATGCCTTGTTCGTAACACTTGTGCTGGACTCGGCGTACAATGAATGGGAGGCTGGCGAGAGACAGGCCGGCCGGTAAGGGTCATGTCGGCTTTGCACCTCGGCTCTGAACAAGGACGCGTCATGAACGATTCAACCGCCGGTCGTCACAACTGGGTTTACGGCTTGGCTCTGCTGCTGGTGCTGGTGATGTTCGGCGCCGGCGGAGCGATGGCCTACAAGTGGGGTCGATGGGAGCTGCTGTCGGCCGCGGGCGTGGCGCTGGTGGTCGTACTGACCACGCTGCCGCTGGCCCTGTCGGCCGGCACTCGCGAACGTCGCCTGCAAGGCCAGATCACCGAATGCCTCGGTCCGGTGTCGGAACAACTCACCCGTGCCGCCAACACGCTCAATCTCATCGCCGAGCAGCAGCTCGTCAGCGACCGCGCGAAGGCCGTCGCGTTCCGCCAGAAGGACGCCGACGCGTTCCGCCGCGCCATCCAGGAAGACATCAGTCGTCAGGACTACGACGCCGCCCTCGCGCTCGTCGAGGAGATGGATCGCGAGTTCGGCTACAAGGCCGAGGCGGATCGCTTGCGGACCGAAGTCCTCGAGAAGCAAGGCGAGGTCATCCGTCGGCAGGTGGATGCGGCGCTGGTCGTCGTCGATCGTCACGTGATGGCCGAGCAGTGGCCGCAGGCGTTCAAGGAAGCGCAGCGTCTCCGCACGCTCTTCCCGACGCAGACGCGCGTGCAGAACCTGCCCAACGAGATCGAAGCCCGTCGCAACCAAGTGAAACGCGACCTGCTCCAGCGCTGGCACGAGCAGGTGCGTGCTGGCCATCATTCTGAAGCGTTCGTGGTGCTGAAGAAGCTGGACACGTACCTGTCGCCCGTCGAGGCCGCCAGCCTGGAAGAGGACGCGCGCAACGTCATCCGCGAGCGTCAGAACCAGCTGCGCAACGCTTTCACGACCGCGATCCACAACGGCCAGACGATGGAAGCGATCCGCGTCGGCGAAGAGATCATCGACGACTTCCCGAACACACAGATGGCCCGCGAAATCCGCGAACGCATGGACACGCTGCGCACGCGCCTGCGCCAGGAACAGGAAGGCAACGGCGCGGCAGTCGGCGCGCCCGTCGCGTGATGCGCAGCTGCTTCTCGCTCGACGCGACCGACGCGAAAACAATCACAGAGAACACAGAGGCCACAGAGGACGATTCTGCTGAGTTGTCCAACTCCTCTCGTGAGAGAATGTCTTGTTGAGTCTGATTCTTGATTGTGCTTTTCTCTGTGAACTCTGTGCTCTCCGTGTTCTCTGTGCTTGGTCTTTGATTCGAGATCAATCGATGGCTTTGGCCAGTCCCCAACGGTGACTCCCTCTCGTTCACGCACGGCTCTCGTCGGCACCGCGTTCGCGGTCAGCGCCCACATCTGCTGGGGCGTCGTCACGCCGTTCTACGTCCATGCCCTCGGCAACGTGCCGGCCACCGAGATCATCGCCCATCGCATCGTCTGGTCGCTGCTGGTCACGCTGATCGTGCTGACGGGGATGACGAGCGGCCTGGCCGACTTCAAAGCGCTTCTCATCGACGCCCACAAACGCTGGCAACTCGCGCTGGCCGCCCTGCTCGTCGCGGGCAACTGGACGACGTTCGTCTACGCGATCCAGATCCACAACCTCCTCGCGGCCAGCCTGGGCTACTTCGTCACGCCGCTCGTGCAGGTCGCGCTCGGCACACTCGTGCTCCGCGAGACGTTGCGTCCGATGCAGAAAGCCGCTGTCGCACTCGCCGGTGTGTCGGTCGTCTTCATGTTCACGCGCGTCGAGAGCGGCACGTGGATCGCACTCGCGCTGGCCGGCACGTGGGGCACGTATAGCCTGATCCGCAGACGGATGAACGCACCGGCCATTCCCGCACTCGCCGTCGAATGCCTCGCGCTGCTTCCCGCCGGCGTCGCGATCATCGCGTGGTCGGCAACCGTGCCAACTTCCGGCCTGCGGACGGCGTCGGCGTTCACGCTGACGCTGCTCGGCCTCGCCGGCGTGGTGACGGCCGTCCCGCTGCTGCTCTTCGGCGCGGCCGCGCGACGCCTGCCGATGCGTGCCCTCGGCTTCACACAGTACATCGGCCCGACGCTCCAGTTCGCGATGGCCGTCCTGCTCTTCGGCGAACACCCCGACGCGCTGAAGCTGACCAGTTTCGCGATCATATGGGCTGCGCTCGCGCTGTACACGTACGACGCGTTGACCGCCTTGCGTGCCCCGCCGCCGATCGACGAGCCGTCTTGAACTTCCGCGGCCGGCGGTTACAGTCTCTGGCCCAAGCCACGCCCCCTTCGTCTAGTGGCCCAGGACAGCCGGTTCTCAGCCGGCGAACAGGGGTTCGACTCCCCTAGGGGGTAGTAAAAAAGGCCCGGTTTTCCGGGCTTTTTTCGTTAGCAGGATTCTATTGGCAGCACTTTTTCTGGCGCTGTGCCGAATCGAGTACATGTCCCGAGCGGTGTTGATGACAATGCTACAATGCCGATGAGGGGCATGGAATGCTAAAGGTCGCAGTCGAACCATCCGTACTGGAGTGGGCCATTGACCGCTCGACCCGTGGACGGGCTGCCCTAGAGCAACGATTCCCGAAGCTGTCCCAGTGGCTGTCCGGCGACGAATCGCCAACGATAAACCAGCTTGAGGCATTCGCGAAAGCGGCCAGCACGCCTCTCGGTTTCCTGTTCCTCAAATCGCCTCCGGTCGAACGACTCAGTATTCCGCATTACAGAACGCTCGACAATCGATCTGTCAGCACGCCGTCACCCGAACTAATTGACACGCTCTTTGCCATGCAGCGGAGACAAGCGTGGCTACGCGACTACCTGATTGAAGACGGCCGCGATCGGGTTCCACTTGTCAATTGTGCGACTACCAGCGAGCCCGCCAGTGTCGTCACCGAGAGAATTCGTCGAACCTTGGGGCTCACGATGGACTGGGCCAGTGAGCACGCGACATGGACTGACGCGTTGAGACGGCTGCGCGATGCCGTGGGAGACGCTGGAGTTGTTGTGGTAGTGAACGGTGTGGTCGGCAACAACACACATCGCCCGCTTGACGTCGAAGAGTTTCGCGGATTCGTGTTAGTCGACGAATATGCGCCCCTCGTCTTCGTTAACGGGGCCGACTCGAAATCAGCGCAGATGTTTACTCTGGCCCACGAACTCGCTCACCTCGTGTTCGGCAGCAGTGCGGCGTTTGACTTGCGGCAGTTGCAGCCGTCGACCGATGCAATCGAGCAGGCCTGCAACGCAGTCGCCGCTGAGTTCCTTGTGCCAGCCGAACTTCTCCGGCGCATGACATTCCCGAATGCGTCTGAGTCGTTTGGTGCCATAGCCCGCGCGTTCAAAGTCAGTCCGATCGTCGCAGGTCGCCGAATGCTCGACCTCCAAATGATCAGTCGCGACGAGTTCTTCGCGTTCTACCGCACCTACATGGAGCAAGAGCGCCATAAGAAGGACTTGGCGAGTTCCGGGGGCGATTTCAACAACGTCAGTCCTCTTCGAGTGGGGACGCGGTTTGCCGTCGAACTGGTGCGAGCACTGCGTCAAGGCCGCGTGCTGTACAATGAGGCCTATCGCTTGGCCGGAATCAGTGGCAACGCATTCAGCGAACTGGCTCGGCGGACAGCGGGGGTAGATGCCTAATGCCCCCGACAAACCCGCAATTCCTATTGGATGCGAACGTCCTGATTGACGCCGCGCGGCGATATTACGACTTCTCGATTGCGCCGTCCTTTTGGCCTCAACTCGCGTCACTCGGAGATGCTGGAACCGTTTTCACAATCGATCGAGTCGATGCGGAAGTACGTGACCCCGCCCCCCTTCGCTCGTGGATGGACACGGCGTTCTCATCATGTGTGCGGAGCTGCACGGACGCCACGACTTTGACGCATTACTCGACCCTGATGCAGTGGGCACAAGATTCGGACTTCCATGATTTCGCAAAGAGCGAGTTCGCCACCGTCGCTGATGCATGGATTGTTGCACACGCGAAGGCATCAGGCGCAACAGTCGTCACGCACGAACCGTTTAACGCAAATATAAAGCGTGCCATCAAGATTCCCAATGCTTGCCGATTCCTGAGTGTTCCCTACATGGAGCCGTTCGCGATGTTTAGGACTCTGCGGATCAGGCTTTAGGCTCGCAGCGAAACGTCAAAACTCGCTGTCATCTCTGGCCGTTAGGCTCGGCGCGGCACGCCAACAGCATGTGCGCCAGCGGATGTGCCAGCGAGACGTGCATGGTGGTCGCGCGGAACGGCAACTGATCAGAGTTCAACGCCACGCGATTTGTCGCAGGCACGGCAACGTCGTGGCGCATGCGCCTCAAGCCTAGCGTCGCTCTTACGCCTCCTTCACCTCCACAATCACCCGCCTGTACCGCGTCAGTTTCGGCGTGCCGTGGTCGGTGACGGCCAGGATGATGTGCATCGTCCCGTTTCGCAGCACGCGACTTGTCGGCGCCGTGAACCACGCCTTCGGCTGGTCGAAGTTTTCGATCTTCAGCGGCTGCCCGGTTCGCGCGGCGGAGCAGCAGAAGGTGCCGGGCTCGGGGTAGTAGAACCATTCGTAGGTCAGTGCGTCGCCGTCGGGGTCGGTCGTGCCCTCGGCGCTCAGATCGACGCGCTGGCCGGGTTTCGCGCTGAGTCGATCGGGATGGCCGAGCTTGGGGACGGGCGGATGGTTGGCCTGGTCGAACGGCTTGATCGTCCAGTCCATCCGCGCGGCGAAGTCGTTCTGAAACGCGGTGCGCCAGCGCCAGATCGTCGCCTTGTTGGTGGTGTGCCATTGGCCGTCGCGGCCTAGCACTTCGTCGACGGCATCGGTCCAGATCGGACGCGTCTCGGGCTCGGCGAACCACTTCTGCGTCCGCGGGGTGTACAACTCGTATCGTCCGCCCCAGTTGCCGAAGTCGGGCCGTTCGGGGTCGCCCAGGCCGTTGTTCACGAGGTGCAGGAACGTGGGCGTGTCGCCTTCCATGAGAAAAGCAGATCGCGGGTACTGCGCGCCGAGCGGGCCCTTGCGGCGGATGTTCTCGTCGAGCCACGGGTTGTCGACGATGTTGAAGTCCGCCCCACCGAACCGGCCGTGGAAGACGTCGCCGCTGATGCCGCTCCACGTGCCGTGGTGATACGCGCCGCCCGCGTGGAAGCCGGGGCTGACGATGTAGAAGAGCGACGGGAACGTCTTGCGCATCCACGGGCCGGTGTCGTCCTGATCGGAGATGGTGTAGACGCGCAGCTTCGCGACGGCCGCGTCGAGCTCCGTGGGCGTACGCGTCGCGCGGATCGTCCAGAGCGCCTGCGCGAGCACGTTGGGCCCGCCCCACACGAGCACCCAGATCGGCCGCGGGTCGGGCTTGAGCAGGACGTCCACCAGCAGCGTCGATCCGCCCGAGTCCTGACCTTCGCCGACGGCCGCGAGGCCGTACTTGGGCAGGCCTTCGCGGACGACCGACAGCAGATGCTCGGCGGTCGGATAGCCCGGCTCGTGCAGTAGCAGGTTGTCGCGCACTTGGCCGTAGGCGTTGACGATGTCGCGGATGCGCCAGGCGGCCGTGCGGTCTTGCAGGTGGATCGACGTCGTCGCGACCAGCCCCTCGACGTCCCACTGGTTGCAGTACGTGAGGAAGCGCACCAGCGACATCGCGTCGTCGGGCTCGTTCTCGATGTCGGTCAGCACGAAGACGCGGGGCTTGGTTGGCGTGTCTTGCATTGCCGGCTTGTAGCGAGCCGCCAGATGCGTGCCAAACCCGCGCGAATGAAGTGAAACGGAATCAGCTGAAGTGAAGCGCGAGACAAACAAAAAACGACACCGGAGCCAGCGGCATGAAGCCGCCGGCAACCCGGTGTCGTTACAGTCCCCGGACGCCCACTTACTTCGCTGACTCACAACATAACGAGATTTCTAGTTGCGTCAACTAAAGAATTAGTTAATCATCTGCCTGTGCGACGTTTTGGCAATGGGGCAAAAGAGAGCAACGCCTGGTCTGTTCGGCCGGCCGCGTGTGCGGTTAACATGCCGAAGGAGGCACCGACTTCGTGGCACGCCCTTCCAAAAAAACGCCGACCGACGCCGAACTCGAGATCCTCGGAATCTTCTGGGAACTGAAGTCCGCGCGCGTGCGCGACATCCACGATCGGCTTAGCCAGAAGCGCGAGGTCGCATTCACGACCGTCTCCACCATGGTGAAGGTCATGCTCGATAAAGGCCTGCTCGTCGTGGTCGACGCGCAAGCCGCAAGTGCTGAAGCCGGCCACCGATCGCAGCACCACGCTGCGGGGCATGCTCGATCATCTGAAGCGGATCGCGTTCGGGGGCTCGCTGAAGGAAATGCTGAACCACCTGCTGGGCGACGAAAGCAACGCGCAGACGCGCCGGGCTCGCAAGCTGGTGGATGAGATGAAGAACGAGCAATCCGAGAAGTGAACTGTCACCGCCAGGGATGGGCGTTGTGTGGGATGCAGCGTTGTGGCAGCGATGCTGAACATATTCTGGGCGTTGGTCGGCCATTCGATCTGGCAGGCCGCAGTGATCGTTGGCGTGTCATGGTTCGCCCGGCACGACCGCGAGGCGCGGACGCGCTGCGCGATCTCGCGCGCCTCGGTCTTGTTGTTCATCGTGGCGCAACTGACGACGGCAGGCGTGTTGATCTATCTCGAACACAAGCCCGCGGTCGCTTCATCCACCACTGACTTCGTCAGCGGACCGATCCAACGGAATCCTGAAGTCGCCAAGCTCATCCAAGGCCGACTCACGACAGACTCGCCAATTCTTCGGCTCGACGACCCCGGCGTGCGCGACCCCGTGCGCCGGCTCGCGAACCTGCTCCGCCGGCACGATCTGCTGATCGCGTCGTTGTGGAGTGTCGCGCTGGGCTATCTTGTGCTGCGGACGATGTGGGGTCTGCGCTGGGTTCGCCGAGTAACGTCGGACGCCGAGCCGATCGAGTCGACGCTGGCCGACCACTTCCGAGCGCTCGGTCTGCGGCTGGGCCTGCTGAAGCGGGCCGCGTTCGTCGCCTGCGATACCATCGCCGTGCCGGCCACCACGGGTTGGTGGCATCCGAAGGTGCTGCTGCCGCCCTACATGGTCGAATCGGTGCCGCGCGAGACGCTCGACGTGATGGTGCTGCACGAACTCGCGCACATTCGCTGGCACGACTATCCGATGCGTCTGCTGCTGCTGGCGCTCACGCCGATCTATGCGATCAATCCGTTCTTCTGGGCGATGCGTCGGCAGGTGACGATCGATTCGGAGATGCGCTGCGACCAGGCTGCCACCGCGGCGGCCGGTGTGGATGCGCTGACGTACGCCGACGCGATCGTGGCGGTGGCCGAATCGAAGGAGGCCGCCCTCGCGCTCGGCCTCGGCGACGGGCCGCTCGTGCAGCGGATTCGGCAGTTGAAACGCGACCGAGCGAGGCTGAATCAGCCGGCATCGATCGCGCTGGTGCTCATCGCGTCGTGTCTGGCCGTCGCGTCGCTCGGATATGTCGGCTCGGCGGTCGGTCAACGGATCGACACCAACCGCGCCCTCGACTGGGTCGAGGAACGCTCTGTCGGCGTGGCAATGCTGGAAGCGAGTGGTCTGCATCACGCCAACCCCGATGCGTTGAACGCCATGGAGAGTGCGCTGGCCGCTCGACGTGACGGCGCGCGGGCGGACGATCCGCGCATCGTCGGCTTCATCGATGTGATGTCGCTCGGCGCGAGCGGCGATGAACTTGCCTTGCTAATTGCGGACAACATCCGCAGCGACGAGTCCGACTTTGAGACGTCGATCCCCGGCTGGCGCTGGGGCACGGCCCGCGAGCGGCGTCTGCTGCTGAATGACCTGCTGGCGGCGCTGAATCAGGAGCACGGCGTCACGCCACGCGCCAACCGCATCGCCCGGGCGTGCATCACGTTTGCAGCAATCGACCAGTGCACCTACGGCGGCGCCTTCGCAACGACGGTGACACGGAACGCCAAGGTCATGCAGTCCCTGAACCTGACGGCCGGGCAAACCGAACGAATTTGGACCGCAATCGAAGTGATGAACGACCGTCGAGCGCAGTTCGAGAAGCTGTTGCCGCCGGGCGCGACGACACGACTGTCGACGCTGCAACAGAGCGCGGCCGTCGCGGCGTGCCGATGGTCGCCGGTCGACCAGGTGCGGCTCGTTCAGCGCGTCGGGAATGACTGCTCGGAACTGCTTGGAGCGATCCTTGCTACAGATGGCCAAGATGAGTCGACGGCCAGCCGGGGACCGTATCGGGCCGCGATCCGCCTGATCCGGGAACGCCCAAACTGACCGCGGCGCGCTCGTCGGGGCGTTTTTGGCAGTTCGACCGGCGGAAAGGCCTCTTTTCTTGTCCTCCCGTTGCTGGACAAATCGGGCCGTGCAGTTATTCTTTTCGATCCGCCTCTCCTGCGGTGGCGGACCTGTATAGACGCAGGCTGATTTTTGGAGAACCCAATCGTGGCTGAAGCCGAAGGCGACAAGAAGAAGAAGGCGAAGAAGGAACTGACCCACCAGCAGCGGCGCAAGCTGTCGCCGCGGAAGCGCGAGCGTCAGAACGCGACGCGCAACGCGCGCAACCGCGCCCGCAAGGAAGAGATCAAGCTGGAACTGAAGGCCTTCACCGCCGCCGTCACCAAGGGCGACGCCGCCGGCGCCGAGAAGGCGTTCCGCGAAGTCGTCAGCACGATGGACCGCGTGAAGCTCAAGAGCACGATGCACCGCAACACGGCTTCGCGCAAGCGCAGCCGTCTGGCCAAGCGCCTCAACGCGCTCAAGGCCGGCGCGGGTAAGAAGGCCTGAGCGATCGGGCCTCGTTAGATCGCAAGCCAAGTCGTGAGTCGAGAGTCGCAAGGCGCGAGGAGTCCCTCCTCACGCCTTCCAGACTCACGACTCACGACTTTTTTCGTAGCAACACAAATCGTCCACGAAGAACACGAAGGGACACGAAGACGCAGAATGAGCCGAATGATATCTGATTGAATTCGTTTCGTGTCCTTCGTGCCCTTCGTGGACATTTCTCCGGGAACCCGCCATGCCAGAACCCACCACACCCAGCGTCATGGACTCCATCGTCTCGCTCGCCAAGCGCCGCGGCTTCGTCTACCAGGCCAGCGAAATCTACGGCGGCATCCGCGGCTTCTGGGACTACGGCCCGCTGGGCGTGCTCCTGAAAAACAACATCCGTGACTGGTGGTGGCGCTGCATGGTCGAGTGCCCGCCGCTCGGACCGGATGGCCACCCGATCGACATGGTCGGCGTCGACACGTCGATCATCCAGCACCCGAAGACGTGGAAGGCATCGGGCCACGTCGACACGTTCACCGACCCGATGGTCGACTGCCGCGAGACGCAGGGTCGCTACCGCGCCGACCACATCTGGACGGCCACCGCACTCGTGAAGCGCAAGAACGGAAACGTCGACAACCTCGGCGTCTTCTCTGTTCTGAGCGGCGATGACGCGCCGGACGTCTTCGCCAAGCGCATCGACAAACTCGCCCGAAAAACCGGCGGCGGGGAGGTGCAGACGCCCGCGATCGAGAGCTTCGTGCCATTCACCAAGTTGACGGCCGAGCAGCAGGCGCAGGTCGTCGGACCTGACGCCACAAAACCCGGCACGCTGACCGAGCCGCGGCCGTTCAACCTGATGCTCGACACCTACCCCGGGCCCATTCGCGACGAAGAGAACAAGGCCTACCTCCGCCCCGAAACCGCCCAGGGTATCTTCCTCAACTACAAGAACGTCCTCGACACCACGCGCGTCAAGGTTCCCTTCGGCGTCGCGCAGGTCGGCAAGTCGTTCCGTAACGAGGTCACGCCGCGCAACTTCATCTTCCGCTCGCGCGAGTTCGAGCAGATGGAGATGGAGTTCTTCTGCGCCCGGACGAAGCCCTGAAGTGGTACGAGTTCTGGCGCAACGAGCGCATGAAGTGGTGGCTGACGCTCGGCATCAAGCCCGAGAACCTGAAGTTCCGCGACCACGAGCAGTCCGAACTCAGCCACTACTCCAAGGCCACCGTCGATATCGAATACCTTTATCCGTTCACCGCGCCCGACTTCGGCGAACTCGAAGGCATCGCCCATCGCGGCAGCTTCGACCTCACGCAGCACCAGACGCACTCGGGCCAGAAGCTCGATTACTTCGATCAGGAACTGCAACTGAAGCTGAAGGAATCCGGCGCGACGCCCGAAGAAATCAAGGCCAAGAGCCGGTACGTCCCGAACGTGATCGAGCCTGCAAGCGGCCTGACGCGGGCCGTGCTCGTGCTGCTGTGCGAGTGCTATCGCAAGGAGGCTGGCCGCGCGGGGACCGAGGAATGGTTCGCGTTCAAGCCGCAGTTCGCGCCGATCAAGCTGGGCATCTTCCCGCTGGTCAACAAGGACGGCATGCCCGAGGTGGCCGAGAAGTTGTACATGGACCTGCGGACGAAGTTCACGTGCGAGTACGACGCGAAGCAGTCGATCGGCAAGCGGTACGCCCGCATGGACGAGATCGGAACCCCCTTCTGCATCACCGTCGACGGGCAAACGCTCCAGGACCAGACCGTCACCGTCCGCGAGCGCGACAGCCAGAAGCAGGAACGCATCAACATCACGCAGGTCGAAGCCTACGTGCGCGAGCGCCTCTCCTAACGCCACTCGCGGTTTAGCGTCTGGTTTTCTCAAAAGAACTCGGTCGAGCTCTCGAAGCTCGACCGAGTTCTTTCACATTGAGACCCTCTCCCGACTATGCTGTAGTTATGAAATTACAGCGATCGACGTTCGCCGCGGTTGTTCTCGCGATCGGTTCCCTTACGTCGTCGCTCCTTGCTGACTGGCGGTTCGTGCACATCAGCGATGCGCACTTCAATACCAGCGCCGAGCGGGCCGACGTCGACCGCAAGATGCTCGCCGAGATCGTCGCGCTCGAGCCGAAGCCGCAGTTCATCGTCAACACCGGCGACAACGCCGAAACCGGCGCTGCCCCCGAATACGAACGCATGCTTTCCACGCTCGGCGACGCCCTCCAAGGCGTGCCGATCTACACCGCCCCCGGCAACCACGACGTCCGCTGGAACCCGCTCGGCAAGGAAGGCTTCACGCGCGGCACGAAGCAGCCGCTGTATCAGCACTGGTCGCACGAGGGGATGCACTTCTTCACGCTCGACAGCACGGTGATGCTCGAACATCACGGCCACATCAGCCAGCAGCAACTCGACTGGCTCGCCGGCGAACTGAAATCGATCGGCCCCGACGCGCCGGTCGTCATCGGCTTCCACCACTGGGTGGGCCGCGAGTCGATGATGGTCGACAACGAGCAGGCGTTCCTCGACACGATCAAGGATTACAACGTCGTCCTGCTCCTACAGGGTCACGGCCACAGCGACATCCAGTGGAACATCAACGGCATCCCGGCCGTCATGCAGAAGGGCCTGTACCAGGGCAGCTACATGACGATCGACGTGACGAAGGACGAGCTGGTGCTGAAGCGTCGATCGATCGTTCCGCCGAAGGAACTCGTGACAACCACTGCCCCCACCACCGGCGGCCCGAGCGAGAAGCAGAAGGCGGCGCTGGTTGGCGATGTGAAGTGGAAGGAGATTCTGCGCACACCGCTCGACAAGGCCGGTCGGCCTGTATCAACGAAGCCGACGACCACTCCGACGGATACGCGTGCGTTCCGATGGAAGGCAAAACTGGGCGGCGCTGTCCAATCCCGCCTTGTTCTCGACGCAGGCAAGCTCTACGTCACCACGATGGCCGGCGAACTGGCCTGCATTGACGCGGCCACCGGAGCGGTCACGTGGACGTTCAAGGCACACGACTCCATATTCTCCGCGCCGTGCGTCGATGGCGGCACGGTCTACGTCGGCAGCGCTGATCACTTCGTCTACGCGATCAACTCCGTCGATGGCACGGTGAAGTGGAAGCAGGAAACCGGCGCGGCCGTCATCGGCGGCGCGAGCGTGGCGCGCGGCGTCGTCTGCATCGGGTCGGCCGACACCAAGATCTACGGCCTCAGCGCCACCGATGGCACGGTCCTCTGGACCGTCCAAGGCGCAAACCTCTTCCAGGCCAGCAGCGCCACTGACGGCCAGCGGTTCTTCGTCGGCGGGTGGGACAACTACTTCCGCGCGATCGACGCCGGCACCGGCAAGGAAGTCTGGTCGAAACCGCTCGGCCGCGAGCAGAAGATGCTGCCGAACTTCAGCGCCTTCGCGCCCGCCATCACCACGCCGGCGGTCGGGCAGAATCTCGTCTTCATCAGCACCAACGACGGCAAGCTGCACGCGCTGCGCACCATGAACGGCGACGAGGTCTGGACGATCGATCGCCAGAAGATGGGCTACAGCTCGCCCTGCTTCGCCAACGGCACCGTCTACGGCATCCTGAGCGACGAGAGCAAAGCGTTCGCCGTCAACGCGCGCAGCGGCGAGATGCTGTGGGAAACGACCACGGGCGGCACGGTGTACGACAGCAGCTTCGCCTACGACGGCGGAAAACTGTTCGTCGCCACGGTGGCCGGTGAACTGGTCTGCCTGAACGCGACCGACGGCAAGCAGAACTGGCGCTACCGCCTCGGCACCGGCCACGCCTTCGCCAGCCCGGCAGCAGGGAATGGCACCGTCTACATGAGCGGCATGAGCGGCGAAGTGCTCGCGCTGCCCGGCCAGATCGGCTCACGTTGACCCATGTTATAACCGATGTTATAATCGCCAACGAAAGGCGATTCCCATGGCCACCACCGTCAAGCTCACGACCATCGGCAACTCCACCGGTATCATCCTGCCCAAGGAACTGCTCGAAAAACTCCGCGTCCAGAAAGGCGACACGCTCTTCGTGCTGGACACGCCGAACGGCATCGAACTGACGGCGTTCGACGAGGAGATGGCCACCCAGATGGATGTCGCAGAGCGCGTGATGCGCAAGCGACGGACTCTTCTCAAGAAGCTTGCGGAGTAAGCCATGGACGACCCAATCTGGATCACCGAGCAGTTCGCCATGGCGATTCATCGGAGGCAACTCGCCGAGCATGGCGGGCTTGATGGCGTGCGCGACGCGGGCATGCTCTCGTCGGCGCTCGCCCGTCCACGCAACCAGTTCAACTACGGCGACCCGACGCCCAGCCTCGCGGAACTGGCCGCAGCCTACGCGTTCGGACTCGCGCAACCACCCATTCATCGACGGGAACAAACGCACCGCCGCCGTCGTGTGCGAAACGTTCCTTGAGTTGAACGGCATGCAGCTTGATGCGACCGATCTTGACTTGTACCCGGTCTATATCGCGCTGGCCGACGGCTCGATGACCGAGTCCGCCTTCGCTGCTTGGCTGATGCAACGCGTGCGCGGCGCATAGCCGCGTCTGCCGCGCAAAGACAGACCTTCGGACATTCCGGTCGACGCAGCGATCGAACCATCGGCGCAGAGGGTAAGTTGTCCCGCACACTGCGCGAGTCAAACCGACGCTGACGTCACTTCGCCAGTTCCGCCAGTCGCTGGTTCGTCTTCTCGATCTCGATTTCGACAGCCTTCGCCGCATTCAGTGCCGCGTTCGCGCCGGCGTGCTGCTGAAGCGATGACGCGTCCAGGCCGCCCGCCGCTGCAGCCAGCGCTGCGGCTTCGCCGATGGCCGGGTGCTGCTGTTCGATCTGCTGACGTAGGCCGGCGATCGTCTGCTGCTCGGCCGCGATCGCCTGCTTCTTGCCGGCCACCAGCGCATCCTGCTCCGACTGTCGCTGCGCCTTGCGGGCACGCTCGGCCTCGAGTTGCTTGCTCAGATCGGCGAACTTCGCATCGGCATCGGCCAGCGTCTGCTTCGTACTCGCGTGCGTGGCCGTCGCCTGGGGCAGCGCGTCGATCGGCGAATCGGCCTGCGCCAGCGCATCCTTCAACGTCTGCGCGATCGAAGCGAGTTGATCGTTCGTCGCGTTCTGCGGGGCCGATCGAATCTCGCTGGCCAGCGCGGTCAGCTTCGTCGTCGCTTGATCGACGGCGTCGAGGCGCGGCTTCAGCACTTCGTTGAGCGATGATTCCGCCTGCGCGAATGCGGCCTTCGCGAATTCGAGCTCGCTCGACGCCGTGCCGTGGGCCGACTCCAACTGGCTGAAGCTCGAACCGAACGTCGCCAGCCAGTCGGTAAAGGCGGCTTCGTCGGCGCTGATCTCCTTCTCGATGCCCGCGATCTTCTCTTCACTCGCGGCGATCCTGCCCTGGAGGTCGCGCACCGTCTTCGTCGCGGGCAGACTAACGAGCGACTCGTGATCGATCTTGTCCCCTTCGACCAGTTCGCGCCCCAACGCGGCGTAGGCGGCGAGGTTCTGCTGCTTCACCTGCGCGAGTTGCTGCTGCAACGTCTTCAGATGGCCGGACAGTTTCCGCTGTTCCATGTAGCGGTTGAACTTGCCCTTCATCTTGCCGAAGAAGCCGCCCGATTCCTCCGGCTCGCCCGAAGGCGGCACGACAGGCGGCGCCGGCGGTTGAACGGCCGTACCCGACGACACCGCCCCGCCGGCCGAGAAAGCACCGGTCGGCGCGGCCGCGAAAAGGTCGCCCGATCGGTTCACTTCGACGGTAAAGATGACGCCGCCCGCCTCGGTGGCGTCGCCGAGCACGATCGTCATGCCGCTGGCCAGCGGCGCGGGCGCGTCGAGCCGTGCGCCGTCGATGAACGTGCCGTTGGTCGAGCCGAGGTCCTCGACATGCCACTGCCCCGTCGCCGAGTCGAGCGTGAGCCGTCCATGGTGCGTGCTGACCTTGGTGTCGCGCGTCGGGTCGAATTTGAGGTCGTTGTCCTGCCCGCGGCCGAAGGTGACCACGGGGCTGGTAAACGTCTGCGACGTCCCCGCGAGCGAGCCGTGGATGAAGTTCAGTGTGATGCGACTTTCCGACCCGCTCGGCGTCGATTCGGTCGGCGGGCGCGATTGAACGACAGTGGGAATGTAGTCCGATGACATGGGCAGCTTCTCCTTACCTGACAGATGCGCGTGCAGTCGACAGCCGCCGTGAAGTTACGCGAAGCGGGCCGACGTGTCTTGTCCTCTGAGTGGATCGATTCGCTGCAAAGGCACGAAGCGATCGCCAAGGTGGCGAAGAAATGCGAACGAAGACGCCCCAAACACGGTCGAGGCGTCTTCGAGCTTATCGTGGGACGACTGGCGATTGGCTTACTTCACAGTCACCGTGAACGGCGTCATCAGCACGACGGGCCTGCGCTGGAGCAGTTCGCCCATCTGGATGAACTGGATCACGCCCTGGCGCGGGCCGTCGGGAAGGACGCTCAGGAGTGACGAGGCCGCGTTCGCCTTCATCGCCTGATGCATCGGCGACGCCATCGACGTGTCCGTTCGGCCCGACAGCATGTCGGCCAGCGTCGGCGCGGGCGGAAGCACCTTGGTGTCCCACTCGCCGGCCTTCAGCTTGGCCCGGTCGGCGGCGATGTTGAGCGCGGTGTCCAAGCCGCCCAGCTGGTCGACCATCCCGAGGTCCTTCGCCTCGCGGGCTGTGAAGATTCGGCCGCGGGCGACCTTGTCGATGTCTTTGATCTTGCCTTCGCGCGTCGTCATCACGCGTGTGGTGAACTGGTCGTAGGTGTCGCGCATCCAGTTCGTCACCATCCGGCGCTGGCGGTCGTCCCACTCGACGGACGAACTGTACAGCCCGGCGTTGCGGCCCTGCGTGAACTCGTGGGTGGTCAGGCCCAGCTTGTCGTACAGGCCGCCCAGGACGAACTTCCCGCCGACGACGCCGATCGAGCCGACGATGCTGGCCGGGTCGGCGACGATGTAGTCCCCCGCGACCGACATGTAGTACCCGCCCGACGCCGCCATGCCGCCGATGCTGACGATCACCGGCTTGTCCTTCGCGAGCCGGCGGACGCTCTGCCACATCACTTCGCTGGCCAGCGCGCTGCCGCCGGGCGAGTTGATGCGCAGCACGACCGCCTTCACATCCGGATCACGCGCGGCCATCCGCATCGCACGACGGATCGGTTCGGAGCCGATGCCCGCTTCGCTGAACAGGCCGCCCGCGTCCCCTTCGCCATCCGAGATGACGCCCTCGGCGTACACGATCGCGACCTTGGGCTTGCTGCTCTCGGGCGCACGTTTGTTCATCGCGATGAGGATCGAGAGTGGGTTCTCCAGATCGATCGAGGGGCGCTCGGTGTCGCCGTAGTCGGGGATCAGGTTGATGTCGTCGCCGAGTTCGGTCTTCAACAGGTCGCGCAGGCCGTCGGCGTCGACGAGATGATCGACGTAGCCCTGCTCCTTGAGCTGCTTCGCGTTCATGATCGAGTCGTCGATCAGGCGCTCGACGTCCTTCGAGCTCTTGTTGCGACTCAGGCTGATGCCGCTGACGAGTTCGTCGTACAGGCTCTTGGCCAGACGGGTCATCTCGCCCTTGAGCTCTTCGGACGGCTCGGTGCGGGTGTACGGCTCTTCGGCGCCTTTGTACTCGCCGATCTGAACGTAGTCGGCCTTCACACCGAACTTCTCCATCAGCCCTTTGTAAAACATGGTCTCGAAGCCAACACCCGGCATGAACAGTTCACCCGACGGCATCAGGCAGACGTCGGTCGCGCCGGTGGCGAGCAGGTAGTCGGTGGTGCTGAACGAGTCGGCGTGCACGAAGACGCGCTTGCCGGCGCGGCGCAGGTCTTCGAGCTTCGTGCGCATCTCCTGCACCTGCGCGAGGTGCAACGACGTACCAGTTTCGAGCGTGAGCAGGACAGCCTTGATGCTGCTGTCCTCGCGAGCCTTGTCGAGGCGCTGCAGGACGGCGTGGAGCGAGACGACCTGCGAGCCGCCGAGCAGGCTGATCGACGCGGACGGCTTCTCGCCGATGGGCAGCGCGCCCAAGTCGATGTACGCCACCTGGAGTTTCGCCTTGGCAGCGGCCTTGTTGTCCTTCAGCGTCTTCAGTAGGTCCGCGGGCGACGGGAAATCCACCTTGCTCAGACGCTTCACCTGCTTTGTGGTGGGCGCGGGCTTGGTCGTCGGCTGCGTCGACGGGCTGTCCGCCCACGCCCCCGCGGCGGTCAAGGAAACGGCAGCAGTCAACACGCACGTCAGACGACGCTTCGACGACATAGCAATTCACTCCGATGAACGAAACAGACGCACCCAATCGATCGGGCGATTCTATCTTCCGTTATCGGCTCAGGTCGACGGAAAACCGTGGCGAGTTGAGCGAGTTGGCGCGATTGACAGCAGAAAACGGCTCTTTTCGCGAAGCTCGACGACGCGCCCGTGAGTTGGCCGACGAATTCGATCACTTCGGAAGCAAACGTCGATACGTGTCTGCTCGATCTGCATTCACAATGCCCGCGTCCAGCAAAGTTAGTCCGTCGGCATGCTCCTGCACCGCGACGACACGTGAATCGCACGGCCCTCCCACGGAGATGGAGAACCACACAGTGAAGACGTAATCCCGTCGGCTTCCCGCGTTGCGGTACATGACGTCCGTCACAACAGCGGCCGGCAGGTCGCCGACGCCGGGGCCGAGTTCGTTCAGGCGTGCATCCAACTTGAAACGGTCGATCGGCGTGTAGTGGAAGTGCGCCTCGCTGGCGATCGCCTTGAAGGCCTGATGGCTCCGTGTCCGTCGCATCGACGCCAGCGCCGCGACGATGCCCGTCAGGGCAACCAGCGCGACGAGCAATGTGACGGGCGACATCATGACGACGACCCAATCCAACGATCTCAATCCACCCGCGAACCGATCGGCCGTAGGCATGCCTGGCAACTACGGGTCGTGATCGACTCACTTCCTGGACGCCGGCGCGGTCGCGGGTTGGCTCGTCGCCGTCGGAGTGCCGGGCAACGTGAAGTTCACGTCTTTCGAGTAGTCCGTCACGTTCTGCTTCAGGTCGGTCTGAATCCACTTCAGCGTGTTGCGGTAGGCCGGCGCGTCGACGGTGTTGGCAGCCGGCTTCAGGCCAGCGACAGGCGGGTGGGCGTTCTGCGTGTCCTTCGCGGGCAACATATAGGTGAGGAGCATCGAGTTCGCCGCGGCGCCACGGTCGACCATCTGCATCGGCGCCGAGCCGAACGGACCGCCCTGCCCATCAACGGCGCGGCGCTGCGGTAGTGCGTGAGCAGATAGAAGTTCGTGATGGCCGCGTTCGCGCCTTCGGTGGCAAGGCGGAAGTTGCCCGCGCCGGCCTGACCATGACAGTTGCTGCTGGCGCACCCTTGCACCACCGCCGTGTTCACCGTCTTCACGTACACCGCGACGCCAGGCGGGTCGGCGCGTACATGCACGTCGGCCTTCATGTCGTCGCTGCCCTTGTCGAGAATCTCCAGTGCCTTGTCCACCGGCAGCCGAGCCGTGAACTCCTTGAAATTCATGCCCGGGTTCGCTTCGACGTAGCGTTTCTGCACGCCGTTGGCGAACTGCACGTTGATCTTGTCGCCCGACTTCATCTCGTTCTTGCGGATGATTTCGATCTGAGCCGGGCTGAGCAGGTCGCTCGGCGCCATCGGTTCGCCTGCCGTCGCGGTCGGTCCGCCGGCGGTCGGCGGGCGCGTGCCGCTCGCCGTGCTGTTGGCCAGTTGCTGCGTGCTGGCGATCAGCGCGTCGAGCGAGCGCGCCTCTTCGTTGGTCGGCTCGATGAGCAGCGCCTCGTTCACGGCCGACTGCGAGAGCGCGTATTCCTTCCGGTCGAACGCCTCGCGCGCCAGCTTGAGCCGACCCTTGGCGTCGTCCTTCGACAGCGCCGTCATCTGCTTCTTGAAACGGTCGGCGTAGGTGGAGTAATCGATCGATGCGATCTTCTCGCGCGGAAGCGTCGTCGAGATACCCTTGATGTCGATCACGACGTCGTTGTCGCGCTCGGTGATGGCGCCTTCATAGGCGGTGCCGTCCTTCGTGGTGACCAGCCCCACCCGGCCGGCCGCCCCCCACACCACGCCGGCGAGCACCATCGACACCACGCTACCGGCCACGACGCTGAGAAACCTGTTGCGCTTCATGGGATGAACCTCCGAGACGTTGTTTGTACCCCGCAATTCGATGGCCGGGCAAATCCGTGCGACGTCCGCGTGATACGACAGACGCCGCTGCTTTACGATAGTCGCTGTCCACCGAGACTTCCCTAAAGGTTGCCCCTACCATCGCGAACTACCGTGACTAAGAAAGAACGCGTCGCCAATCTGGTCGTCATCACGTTTCTGCTGGCCGGCGGCATGGTCGGCGGGACGAAGCTGTTCCTGAAGAAGCTCCACCAGCCGGCCGAGTACACATTTCCGCCCGAGGTCGTGCGGCGTTGGGCGTTCATGGACCCGACGCCCGGCGCGTATCCGGAGTTGCCGCGCTTCACGCCGGCGCGAACCGGCGCGTGGGTGGCCGGCGAAGTGTCGCGCCTGGCGCTGACGCCCGGACTGAAATCGCTCCTCGGCGACGGCGACTTCCGCGCCGTCATGTCCGACCACCTGAACTTCCAACTGGCAGCGCTCGACGAATCGAACGGCAACCGGCGGGTCGGGCTGGTGGCGTGGAATCGCAACTACAAGGACATCAAGCAGAGCTTCCAGATCACCGGACTCGCCGACGACGGCTCGCGCGTGCCCGGCGAGATTGAAGGGCTGGTGGGCTTGGCGGTTCCGCTGGACATCCGCAGCGAGCTTCAGGGGGTCAACTACGTCAACCCCCTCGACTTGGCCGTCTGGATTCAGGTGCGCTTTTCAGGGGACCGGCCTATCCGAAGTTTGGAGTTGACCTACACCGGCATGAACCTCACCACGAGCGACAAGTTGGCCCTGAATCGTGGCGAATCGACCCATCCTGCGACCACTCAGGCGGTATTTAAAGCTCCGCATTAGTCGAGACAACCGACGATTTTTTCTCCACTTACATCCATTAATCGTCTTAGTCAGAAATCAACGTGTGGTCGCACCGGTTTTTTGTCGCACTTTCCTATTCCAATTTGCGACATCATCGGATAAATATGTCTTTTAATGCACCGCACGCCCAGCGACCACCCGCAGATTGCCCTCACCTGGCTGACCCGCTTGCGTTGGTTGGCCGTGTTCGGGCAGATCGGGGCGACCGCCTTCGCGTGGCGGATGGTGACGAAAAAGCTGCCGCTGATGTCGATCGGCATCGTGATCGGCGCGACCGCCCTGACCAACTTGCTGGTCTCGCGCCTGGCCAAGTCGTCGCCGAGCGCCCGCTGGCTGATCCCATCGGTCGTAATGCTGGACGTGCTGCTGCTGACGGCCGTCCTCGCGCTGACCGGCGCGTGGCAGAACCCGTTCTGCACGCTGTACGTCGTCCACGTCGCGATCGCGGTCGTGCTGCTGAAGCCCCGCTGGACCTGGATCGTCGTCGCCACAGCGGCCGGGTGTTACGCCCTTCTCTTCCAAGTCCCCACCGACCCGCTCACCAACGGCCACGCCCTGCCCGCCATCTACGAACGTGGTGGCCAATGGCTCAGCCTCGTCCTGGTGATGGCGCTGATCGCCTACTTCGTCGGCCGCCTGCAACGCTCGCTCCGCTTCCGCGAAACCGAACTCGCCAGCGTCCGCGACCGGGCCGAGCGTTCGGCGCGATTCGCGGCCGTCACCGCACTTGCCGCCGGCGCTGCTCACGAACTCGGCAGCCCGCTCGGCACGATCGCCGTCGTCGCGAAAGAACTTGAAATCAACGCCACCAACTGCGGTGCGCCGGCCGACATCATCGAAGACGCGAAACTCATCCGCCTGGAAGTCGACCGCTGCCGTGCGATCCTGAACCGCATGCGGCTCGAGGTCGGCGACGACCTGCGCTACAAGGCCGGCATGATCAGCGCCGCCGACTTCATCGAAGGCGCGATGGTCGACCTCCGCGACGACCAGAAGGCGCGCCTCGCCACCGAAGTTCAGCCCGGCTGCGAAAGCTTCTGGCTCAACAGCCGCGCCGTGCTCCGCGCCTTGGGCGTGATGCTTCGGAACGCGTTCGAGGCCAGCAAGGGCGATCAGCCCGTGAAGATGCGCATCAGCCGGCGCGACGCCGCGAGCGTCGACGGCACCGCCGACCCGGCCACGCAGGTGCGCGGGCCGCAGATCGCCGTCGAAGTGCAGGATTTCGGCTCGGGCATGGCACCGGATGTGTTGAAGCGCGCCGGCGAGCCGTTCTTTACCACGAAAGAAATGGGACGCGGGATGGGCATGGGCCTCTTCCTCGTCCGACTCGTCGCCGAAAACAACGGCGGTCGAGTGGAACTGAAGAGCGAGCAGGGCAAAGGCACATTGGCCACCCTGCTCCTGCCGGCAGAACCGGCGTGAGGCAGTGGTTAGTGGGCAGTGGGCAGTGGGCAGGAAATGCTCGCTGAAATCGCCCTGCACACTGCCCACCGCCCACTGCACACTAGTCTGAAGGAGCCCGTCATGTTCTCCGACGTATCCAGTTACAACCCCGCCGCCGCTCAGCAGCCGATTCGGATCAATCCGAAGCTGCCCAAGATGCTCGTGGTGGACGACGACCAGATCTTCCGCACCCGCCTGGTGCGCGCCCTCGGCCAGCGTGGCTACGAAACGCACGCGGCCCAGAACGCGGAAGAGGCGATCGTGCTCGCCAAGCGCAGTCCGCCCCGCCCGCGTCATCGTCGACATGCGCATGCCCGGCACGGGCGGCCTCGACCTCATCCCCGAGCTCGTCCGCATCGACCCGGAAATGCACATCGTCGTGCTGACCGGCTACGGCTCGATCGCGACCGCCGTCGAGGCGACCCGCCGCGGCGCACGCGACTACCTGACCAAGCCGGTCGACACCGAGCAGATCCTGGCCGCGTTCGACAAGGACCCGGAAGGCGGCAACGCCGTCACCGAGAGCACGCCGAGCCTGGCGCGCGTGGAGTGGGAACACATCCAGCGCATCCTCGCCGACTGCGGCGGCAACATCAGCCAGGCCGCCCGCAAACTCGGCATCCACCGAAGAAGCCTCCAGCGCAAGCTCGCGAAGCTTCCGCCGCTGGACTGAGCCGCTAGCGGCTTCGCGTCTGCGGATGTGAGACGAAGACCCTGTCGCGCCATCACGGAAGACGGCGCGATGGGCAAGACGACGACCCTGTCGCGCCGTCAAGGAAGGTGGCGCGATTGGCCGAGACGACGCTACGCTGAGCGTGCCCGAACGCACACCACCGCGCGGTGGCGTGCGGCTCCGCGGGCCGTTTCAACAGGAGGCCGTCATGGCCAAGGGTTCCACCACACCGAAGAAGGAAAAGAAGAAGCCGAAGCAGAACAAGGCCCCCAAGGCCAAGTGAACTCGGCCGACGTCGAGCGACGTTCTCGGGTGCCACGGCTTGCGTACTCGCTAGCCGTGGTACGCCCTCGAAGTCCAAGGCGTGATCGGGTGTGTAAGCGTTCCACGGCAACGGAATACTGATGCCGTGGCACCCAACATCGGGCCGCTCACCCGCGTCGACAACTGCTTTGCAGGAACTTCAAAGCCCCCAGCGCAGCCGCGTCGGGGGCTTCTGTCATTCTGGTAGAGATCGGAAGTCGCGAAGTTCCAACCGCGGACCACACCAGACCCACGCGGTCGTCCTGCTCAACCGCGTCTGTCGATCGTGCCGATCAAGTTTCGTGCGCCGCAGAGCCGTCATGCTGAACGAAGTGAAGCATCTGGCGCCACCCGAACGTCGCGCGACTTCGAAAGACGCCAGACCCTTCGCGTGGCTCATGGTGACGTCATTGAGGCGTGCGCCGAAAGGACGAACTGGACCAGCGAGCCTCAGCACGCCGTCGGCGCGTAACCGGGGTCGATCTCGGCGAGCGGTGTCAGTGAGGCGAACGTTGCCGGGGCGACCGCCGCGAAGGTCGTGCACCGGGGCGGGCCGAAGATCGCCGGCGACTCGGCCCTGGCCGCTTCCCGTTCAGCCTCGGTCATCGTCATTCGCTTCTGGTACTTGCGGTTGTACCCGGGATGTGCCTCCCGGAACCGGCGTTGCCGCTCGGCGTTGGACATCGGGGCGGGCCGAATGTGACTCTGCGGAAAGTTCCAGCTCATAGCCGGTTCATCGGCCGGCCTATGAGAAGCCTTGACGGTTGTGCCGCCTCGCGCGGCTGACGTCGATAATCTCGCCCCGCGCATGCTGCCGCCCGCCTCGCGCGTGCGCTGCCTCGCCGGAAGACCCGCGTGCCGGACGCGCGCGTTAGCGTGCGTCGCGGACAAATCGCCAATCCGGGTCCCTCCACAAGCTGTTTTCGTCGCGGCAATCACTGTTTTCGTCACTGCGATAGCTTCTTTCGTTACGCGGATAGGTTGTTTCGTAACGCCGATCGCTTGATTCGTTACGCGGATCGCTTGTTTCGTTACGCGAGCAAGTTGTTTCACTACGCGGATCGCTGAATCCGCGGCGCGGACAGCTTCGTTCGTTACGCCAATCGCCCGTTTCGTTACGCGGATGGGTAGTTTCGTTACTCGGATCGCTGGATTTGCCGCGCGCACAGCTTCTTTCGTTATGACCAGAGCCAGATTCGCCACGCGGACCGGTTGTTTCGTCACGCCGGTCGCTTGTTTCGCCACGCCGAAAGCATCGCGGGTTACGCAGCAAGCCAGCCTCGGGACGCGGATCGAGTCGCACGGCACGACGCAAGGCGCGCGCGGCACACCGATGCGCACCGCCGCTGCGCCGTTCTCAGAAGTGGGCATGCGGCCAAGCATTCGCGGCTACGCGGTCGCCGCTTCGACGATGGCGATCTCTTCGTCGGTCAGGCCGTAGAGTTGGTAGACGAGTTGATCGATCTGCCGATCGGTGGCCGCGATCTCCCGCTCGATCTGCTCCCGCTTCTGCGGCAGCTTCTCTGCCGCGAGACGCTTGTGGAGGGAGAGCATGGCGTCGACGAGGGTGACGAGGCGCGGGCATGACTCGCACGGCATTGGAAATGCCGCGAGTTGCTTGGTTGTGTACCACGGATACAGCGTGTCGTAGATGGAATACTTTGTGCGGAAATACCAAGCGCCAATCGACGACACCAAAAGAGCCAGCGCTATCTTGAGATCGACTTTTCTGTTCTCGCGGGGTACCAGAACATACAGCGACTGATCAATTACTGCTGGCTCATCGAAGAACGTGCCTGACAGCCGTGTACCCAGCACCTTGCGCACGACAACCTTCTCACCAGTGAAGTATTTAGGCTCACGAGACTCCGCTAGCCAATCACCATATGACAAC
This sequence comes from Tepidisphaeraceae bacterium, assembly GCA_047600945.1. GTDB lineage: Bacteria > Planctomycetota > Phycisphaerae > Tepidisphaerales > Tepidisphaeraceae > JASGKC01. Next base: position 3,789,776 of record JASGKC010000001.1, read on the forward strand.
CATTCGCCTGCCCACATCGCGTAGTACCTGAATACATGCTTACCCTTGAACTCCTTCATATATGAGGCGTCCAGTTGCGAAGCGGCGTGGTAACTTCGCTCCTCCTTGTCGCGCAGCGTTTGAGGTCCTTTTCCAAAGCGCGTCTGCCCGTAGCCGTCGGTTCGATAAGCGTGCACCCCCCGGTTAACGAAAAAGAAATCCTTAATGCGATGTTTGGACACATCCATGCGATGCACAGCGGCGATGGCGTCGTCATTCGACAGAACGTCGATCAAGCCTCTCTCGATCGCAGTCTGCTTCTTCACGGTGACCAGCGTCGGTGCGGCCGACGGCGACGCCAAGCGCAACGCATTGAATGTTTCGGTCGTGGGCGGCTGTTTTGCCGCAAATATCATCGAGTTTTCGATGGCAGCATCTTTGAATGGGGCATAGTTGAACGTCACTACTTCGCGCAGATCGAATGTTTTCAGTAACGACTGCCGCATCTTTGAAAAATTTTCGCCCTTCAGCCACGAGTCAGAGACAATCATCCCCACAGTACTCCCGCTCCTCGCGACGCCTAATGCGCGTTCAACGAACACAGCGTAGATGTCCGTTTGATACTGCATCCAAGTGAACTTCGTGGCGAACGGATAGTCGACTTCTTGGAATGCTGAATAGAGATACGGCGGATTCCCAATCACTGCATCAAACCCCCCGCCCTTGCCCTTGAATACCTGCGGGAAGACGCGTTCGTAGTCGAACGGGTTCACGCGGGCGCGTTCGTCTTCGGACATCTTCTCCCACGCGGGGGTGCCGATGATGTCGGTGCCGATGAGGCTGTTGCCGCAGAGGATGTTCTTGCCGAGGTCGGGCAGGGCGCGTTCTCGGAAGAGTCGGCCCTCGAAGCCGAGCGTCTGGCTGGTTTCGCCTTCGAGGCACTTGAGCAACAGGTTGAGCTTGGTGACTTCGACCGCCTGGCTGTCGAGGTCGACGCCGTGGATGTGGTCGAGCAGGATGCGCTTGCGCTCGGCGATGGTGAGGACGAACGATTGGCGGCCCTCACCCCGGCCCTCTCCCGGGGTACCGGGAGAGGGAGAAAAAGACGGCCGTAGCACGGGCTTCTTGCCGGTCGCGAGCGAGGTGGGGTTGTCGCAGGCGAGGTAATGTTGGAGGTACCAGTCGAGCAGGAACTGGTACGCGCCGATGAGGAACGAGCCGGAGCCGCACGCGGGATCGAGGATGCGCAGCGTGGGCGGCTTGAGCAGCGGCGGCGGGGCATCGGTGACGGTGGCGCTGCGCCGGGTTGGAGGGCGGGTCTCCTGACCCGCCGTTGCGGATGCGCGACCTTCCGGTCGCCCCGGCGTCGCAGGAGCGACGCCCTCCAGAAGACGGCCCACCGTGTTCTTCACGATGTAGTCGACGATGTAGACCGGCGTGTAGTAGACGCCGCCTGCCTTGCGGACTTCGGGCTTCTCTTCGATCTTCGCGTTGTGGCCCGAGGTGAGCGTGATGACCTTGCCGAGGAAGCGCTCGTACACGCTGCCAAGGATGTCGGCGGACACCATCGTGAACTCGTACGGGCTCTGCGGGTAGTAGAGTCCTTTGACGATGTCCTTGAGCGTCTTGTCGGAGACGTCGAGCGTGGGCGTGAGCGTGTCGGGGGCTTCGTCGCGGTCCTTTTCCTTCGCGAAGTGGAACAGGCCGGAGTTGTAGCGCTCGTCGGCGCGGTTGAAGAGGGTCACCAGACGCGGGTAGACGGCGTCGCCGTTCAAGAGCGCCTGCAACTGCCCGACCGGCTCGGTGCCGCGGTCTTCGGCGATGCGCAGGAAGAGGATGCGGTCGATGATGCGCTGAACGGCGAAGTTGAGCGAGGGTTCGTCGAGGCTGGCGTTATTCCTCGCGAGGTTGGAGGCCAGCGCCTTGCGCCAGTCTTCGATCTCGGACAGAAAGACGTCGTCGAAGAGCGCAGCGCCGCGGCCCTTCTTCGATTCGCAATAGCGATCGAACTCGCCGCGCAGGACGGCGTCTTTGGAGAACGTTCCGTAGAGGAAATCCCAGCGCGCTTCGTACTCGGTGTACTTGAAGAACTCGCGCCGGGCGACGGAGGCTTTCTCCATCTGCTTGGGCTGAAGCCGCGCGTCGTAGATGGCGAACTCTTCGAAGTCGGTCAGCAGCGAGCAGGCGAGCTTGGCGCTCCACGCGTAGCGTCGGAGCTGATAGGCGGGTTCCCAATTGTCGCGGATGTTGACGGCGGGCTTCTTGGCTTCGAGGAAGAACTTGCGCTGCCCGCCGATGCGGAAGGAGTAGTCCGGCGCCTTGGTCTGCCCCGCCACCTTCACGCGGTCTTCGTGGACGACCTCGCGGTACTGCTCGGCGTAGCCGGCGCGGTTGTCCATGTCCCAGCCGAGTTCGCTCATCAGCGGGTTGATGAAGTCGATGCGGATGAGCGTTTCGTTGTAGTCGGGTGAGCGAATCTGGTCGGACTGCTGATCGAACCGATCGACAAGCCGCTTGACGGTGTCTGGAACGTTCCCCATACGACGCCAACCCTATCGCTTGACGCGTAAGGCAGCAACCGATGCGCTCAACCACGCGAAGCTCTGCCGGGGGGCGTGGTCGGGGTCTTCGGTCATCGTGTACAGCTCGACCGTCGCGAAGCGGGCGTAGGCGGTTTCGTGGAGGGCCGACCACAGGCCGGGCCAGTCGAGGGTGTCAGCGGGGTCGCCGGGGATGAGGTGGTAGTGCTTGCGGCCGGGCATGCCTTCGATGTGCAGGTTCCAGATGCGCCCCTTCAGCGCGCGGACGCTGGCCGGGATCGATTCGCCGATCACCTGGCAGTGGCCGACGTCGAGGTTCGCGCCGAGGCGGGTCGAACCGATTCGGCCGATCCAGTCGACGAGTTCGTCGACGTATTCCAGGAACAGCCCGGGTTCGAGTTCGATGCCGACGTCGATGCCTAGCATCTCCGCGTCGTCGAGGATCGGCTTGAGCGATTCGTGAAGCTGTTCGGCGGCGCGTTCGGGACGCATGCCGCCGGTCATTCGGCCGCTGGTGATGCTGATGTTCCGCGCGCCGACGTCCTTCGCGAAGCGCAGCGTGCGGCGGATCATCGCGATGCGGTCGTCACGCCGCTTCTTCACCGGGCTGATGAGTGACGGTTCGAAGAACGCCTCGGCCGGCCCGTCCGCCCAGTAGCCGAACGTGCAGTTGGCGTTGACGTTGCTGACGCGAAGGTTGGTGCGCGAAAGTGCGCCGGCGACGTCGCGCGTGAGGATGTCCATCTTCAGCGGATAGACGTGCGGCTCGTCGGCGAGGATCTCGACGCCGGCGAAGCCAGCCCGGGCGATCGACTCGATGGCATGAACGACGCTGAAGCGGGTGAAGGCGTTGGTGGAGAAGGCGAGCGGAACGGGCATGCCCATATCGTGGAGCGCGTCGCGCGAGATTCCAAGCACACGACGCGCAAACAAGAAACGCCCACGGAGGACATCCGTGGGCGTTTGAAATTCAGGCGGTAGTAGACGGCGCGGCTCAGTAGCTGAGGGCGACGTTGACGCTGCCGATGAACTGGTTGTCTTCGCCGTTGTTGGCGAACTCGGCCGAGTCGGCGAACAGGTGGAGCCAGTCGCCGCGGACGGTGAGGGTCCAGGTGCCGTACTTGCTCGGGACGCCCAGCGGGCAGGCGGCGGCGACGCCGACGTCGAGGTAGCCCAGGACGTTGTTCGAGCCGTCCGACTTGGCGTAGTAACCGTCGAAGCTGCCGCCGAGGGTGATCGGGAAGGTCAGCGTGGGCTTGCCCATGCCGGGGACGTCAACGTCGACCGAGTAGCTCGGGTTGACGCCGACTTCCCAGTACCAGTCTTCCGACCCGTTGCCGTCGTCGATTTCCTTGTAGGTGGCGAGGCTGACGGTGCCGCCGAGGCCCTTGACGGATTCCGGCAGGAGCTTCGTGTAGTCGTACACGGTGCTGATGCCGAGTTCCTGGATCGACTTGAACGACGGATCGGGGTAGGTGTAGTCGGTGTAGCCGACGTTGAACGACAGGCCGTTGCTCAGCGCGACGGTGGCGATGGCGTAGAGGTCGGACTCATACCACATGCCGGTGCCGGCGGTGCGCTGGCTGTGGAAGCTGTTCCACGAGCCGACCTTCAGGCTGACATCGACGTCGTCGGTGTCGACGGCGAGGAACGACACGTTGACGTTCGGCTGGAGGATGATGCCGCCGTCTTCCTGGTTGTAGCCGCGGAAGAAATAGGCGGTGGTCAGCGTGGTGTCGAGGCCGAAGGTGAGCGCGCCGGTGTTCGGCTTGGCAGCTTCTTCAGCGGCGAACGAGGCGGACGGGACCGCGAAGGCCGCGAGGGCCAGCGCACTGGTCAAGAGAGACTTCTTCATCGATGCTCCTCCCGTTTCCGGGACTGTTAGAAAACCCTTACCGACGAGCACATCCGAAGCTTGTGGCCCCAGATGCCTGAGCGCCCCGCAGGACCCGCGCGGAGGGGATATCCTGCAAGACTGGTTCGGGCGGTATAATCGGCATGCGCGGGCAATGTTCAACACCTGAGCAGGCCGGTAACAGCCGTTTTTTCTGTGTCGACAGGTTCGACGGGCTTCCTGTCAAACCCCGATGCCACAGCCGACAGCTATCACAACACACGCATTGAGAAACATTTACAGTCAGCGCCACGAGGTCAGCTAAACGGCTCCGAACGCCTTGCGCTGCGATCGCATCAATTATCGGAACCGCTTATTTCGCAGGAACTAAGGCGAAATTCGCGAGTTGCCGCTCGTGCCCTACAATCCCCCGGCGATGTCATTGACCTGGCAACAACCGCTTCCGCCCATCTACGCCGAGCTTTCCGACGCCGAGCTGCGCCTGCGCATCGCGGCCGCCCGGGAGGCGCTCGACAAACGCGTGGTCATCCTCGGCCACCACTACCAGCAGGACGACGTCGTCGCCTTCGCGGACTACGTGGGCGACAGCTTCGAGCTCTCGCGCTTCGCCTCGCGCCAGACCGACGCTGAATTCGTCATCTTCTGCGGCGTGCACTTCATGGCCGAGAGCGCCGACATCCTGACTGCCCCGTCAGTCCGCGTGATCCTGCCGGACCTCGGCGCCGGCTGCTCGATGGCGGATATGGCCGACATCGATCAGACGATCGAATGCTGGAACCAGCTCAAGGAAGTCGAGCCGGATCGGCCGATCGTGCCGGTCACGTACATGAACAGTTCGGCCGCCATCAAAGCCTTCGTCGGCGAGCACGGCGGCGCCGTCTGCACGAGCAGCAATGCACGGAACGTGCTGGAATGGGCACTGGCGGGTGGCGCGAGTTCACCGGACGCAGATCTGTCAATCCGCAATCCGCAAGCCACAATCCGCCATTCCCCGAAGATTCTCTTCTTCCCCGACCAGCACCTCGGCCGAAACACCGCGCACGCGATGGGCTATCCGCTGGACAAGATGATCGTCTGGGATCCCCGCCACGACCTCGGCGGTAACTCGCCTCAACAAGTGAAGGACGCCCAGTTCGTCCTTTGGAAAGGCCACTGCTCGGTTCACGCCCTGTTCCGACCCGAGCACGTCGACCAGGCCCGCGCCAAGTACCCGGGCATCAAGGTGATGGTGCATCCGGAGTGCAAGTTCGACGTCGTCCAGCGGGCCGACTACGCGGGCAGCACTGCGTACATCGTCGACCAGGTCCGCAAGGCCCCGCCCGGCACGAAGTGGGCCATCGGCACCGAAGTGCACCTCGTGAATCGTCTGCGTCAGCAACACCCCGAGCAGACGATCGTCGTGCTGAGCGACTGTCAGTGCATGTGCACCACGATGTACCGCATCGACCTTCCGCACCTTTGCTGGTGCTTGGAGAACCTCGTGCAGGGCAAGGTGGTGAACGAGATCCGCGTGGATGAAGAGACGCGCAAGTGGTCGCTCGTCGCGCTGGACCGCATGCTGGCCATCAAGGGCACCGGCAACCCGATCGGCAAGCAGCAGCCGGTAGGCGTGACGGTGGATTAAGGCTGACGAACGCGCGGGGCGTCGGTAGACTTGGGACGTTATGTCGGATCGGACACAAGTTCGCCCCCTTCAGATCGAGCCGCGCGAAGTGCCCGTCTCGCGGGTGATGTATCACCAGCTCGAAGCCGCAGGTCACTACGCCCGACGCCGAGTCGAACTTTTCCGGGGAAAGGTGATCGAGATGCCCGCCATCGGTACAGATCACGGCCGAAGTTCGCTGAAGTCGGCGAAGCAGTTGAGGCGACTGTTCCCTGAAGACCGCTTCACCGTCCGTCCGGGCCTGCCTTTCATCGCAGTAGACGACTCCGAGCCCGAACCCGATCTGTGCGTCGTGCCCGTCACGGCGGAGGCGTCGACAGAGCATCCTTCGACATGCCTGCTGCTGATCGAAGTGTCGGAAGCGACGCTCGCCTTCGACCGCGACGGAAAGCTCAAGCTCTACGCGGAGTCGGGTGTGGCCGACTACTGGATCGTCAACCTCATCGACCGCCAGATCGAGGTCTATCGGCATCCGCACCAGATCGCTGACGGCACCTGGAGCTATGACGCACCGGTCATTCGCAAGCCGGGCGAGACGGTCGATCTGCTCGCACTGCCGGGGGCGACGCTGGCGGTGGACGATCTGCTGCCGTGAGTGGTCAGTCCGTTGAACCACGTACAAAAAAGAATCCCGCGGTGCTCGTCGCGGGATTCTTCGTTAGTAACTTTCATGACCACAGGCGCTCAGCGCCAACGGCGCTTCGCCGGACGCTGCTGACCGCCAGCCGTCGGGTGCACCGGGCGTTGCCCGCCGTGACTGCCGCGGTTGGGTTGGTTGCCGTGGGGGCGTTGCGGCGAGGCGTGGCGCGGATGGCCGCCGCCCTGGCCGGAATGCTGCGGTCGACCGCCGCCGTGACCGGCTTGGTGAGGTCGGCCACTCTGCTGCGGACGTCCGCCGCCTTGGTTTGGCCGTTGGCCGTGACCGGTTCCGTCACCGCCCTGCCGGTGCGGCTGGTTCGGACGGTGCGTCTGCCCGGCCGCGTCGCGCGGACGGCTGGCCGAAGTCGGACGGGTACGAACGCGAGTGGCCCTGCGTCGGACGCTCGTCGCGTGCGGCACGGTGACCGCCACGGTCTTCGCGTTGCGGACGATGCCCGTCCTGCGGAGCACGCTGGCCGCCCTGCTGATCGCGCGTTGGCGTCGGACGCGGCGTGATTCCGTTCGGACCGCCGTGCGCGCGGGCCGGACGTTCGCTCGTCGACTCTGCCTTCTGGGGCGCCTTCGGCGCGAAGCCCGTCGCTTCCGCGACCGGCACCTTGCGCTTGATGAGCTTCTCAATGTCGCGCAGGTGCGAGCGTTCTTCACGATCGCAGAAACTCACTGCCATGCCACTCGCGCCGGCGCGCGCCGTTCGACCGATGCGATGCACGTACGTTTCCGGCTCGTGCGTCAGGTCGTAATTGACGACGTGTCCGACTTCATCGACGTCGATCCCGCGGCTGGCGATGTCCGTCGCGATCAGCAGCGGCGTCTTACCAATCTTGAAGTTGTTCAGCGCCCGCTGCCGTGCGTTCTGGCTCTTGTTGCCGTGAATCGCCTCGGCCTGGATGTTGTAACGCATCAACTGCTTCACGACCTTGTCGGCGCCGTGCTTGGTGCGCGTGAAGACGATCGCGCGGGTGAGCGGAAGCTCTTCGTACAGGTGCGCGAGCAGTGCGGCCTTGTCGGACTTCTCGACGAAGTAGACGCGCTCTTCGATGTTGTCGGCCGTGCTGCTCACGCGCGCCACTTCGACGCTGGCCGGGTTGTGCATGAGCGCATCGGCCAGCTTGCGGATTTCGGTCGGCATCGTCGCGCTGAACAGCAGCGTCTGACGCTTCGCGGGCAGCTTCGCGACGACCTTGCGGATGTCGTGGATGAAGCCCATGTCCAGCATGCGGTCGGCCTCGTCGAGCACGAGCACTTCGACGCCCTTCAGGTCGACGTAGCCCTGGTTCATCAGGTCGAGCAGTCGGCCCGGCGTGGCGATGCAGACGTCGACCCCGCGGCGCAGCGCGTCCACCTGCGGATTCTGACCGACGCCGCCAAAGATGACAGTGGTGCGGAGTTTCAGGTGTCGGCCGTAGGCGCGGAAGCCGTCGCTGATCTGTAGCGCGAGTTCGCGCGTCGGACAGAGCACGAGGCAGCGAATCGGGTGCTTGCCGGCCGGTGCCGGGTGTTCGGAGAACCGGTGAAGAATCGGCAGCGCGAACGCGGCCGTCTTGCCGGTGCCGGTCTGGGCGCAGCCCAGCACGTCTCGACCTTCAAGAACGAGCGGAATCGCCTTCGCTTGGATCGGCGTGGCGGTAGCGTAACCCTCTTCGACGAGGGAACGGAGGATCGGCTCGGCGAGCCGAAGATCAGCAAACTGCATGTGCAAACCCTTCTGGTGCGTCGATCGAATTGCTCGACCGATCCCAAAGCTTTTGCGCACCCGAAGGACCCAGCAGTCAGACGACCGCGAAACAGGAAGGCCAGACGATGCGCTGACAACGAGACCACTGCAAAGGCCACTGTTCGGAAACACGCTGTAAAAGGTGAATCGAAGCGAAGGCGGGAAACGTTGTCGTCGTCAGACTATATCGGTCGGAAACCCGTTGTCGACCAGTGCGGGCTTTTTCTGAGGATTCTGAAAGAATCACGGAGATCACAGAGAGCACAGAGAGGAATCATGTGTGTGGCACTCTGTCTGAACTCATTTGTCCCTCTGTGGTCTCTGTGGCCTCTGTGCTGAAGCCCTCAGACTTATCGGATGTTACGGACCACAACCCGAATGGAAACCGAACGCCGGTTCTGCGACTAAGACTTTCGCCACCAACACGGAGGTACGCATGCGTCGTGCTGTGGTGTATCGCGATGTGAAGGGAAGTTCCGGTTCGCGTGGGAAAGGTTCCCGCGTCAGCCGGTCTCGTCCGCCGGAACCGAGTGGGTTCGGACGGATGCTGTCGATGCTGGGGTTGGCCTCGAGCCAGCTTCAGACGAGCCGAGGCAAAGTCGGCGGCCGATGACGTCACGGCGTCGCCGGGCGCAATCGCATCGGACGCCAATCGTAGCGGATGGCGTCCGACGCCCCGACGAACGTCAATGACCTCGGCCTGACCCTTCCTGTCGGATCGAAAAGCAAACGCCCGCCGCGACGAGTCGCGGCGGGCGTTTGTCCTTCCGGGAGCTTCGAGATGCGAGTTGCGAGAGAAAACCAGCGCGTTCGCGCGACTCACAGTCCCCGGTCTTTTCTCGCAACTCGAAACTCGAAACTGGAAACTTCGCCTCTCACTTCACGCTCGCCTGCGCATCGAGCATCCGCAGGCGCGTCTGGGCTTCGCGGAAGTCCGGATCGAGCCGGACGGCTTCCAGATAGTGCTTGCGGGCCTCGGCCACCATGCCGCGGAGTTCGAAGACACTGGCGATGTTGTATTCCACTTGCGGCGGCGTGAGGACCATGCCCAGGTGCGACTCGGCCTCGTCGAGACGATCGCGGTTCACCAGCAGCAGGCCGTAGTTCACGCGGGCGTACTTGCACTTCGGATCGGCCGTCAGGGCGCGGAGGTAGTTCACCTCGGCTTCCTTCCAGTGACCCGCAAGCTGATGTGTGTACGCGAGGTTGGCCAGGGCGTCGGGGGAGTCGTTCGTCACCTGAACGTAGCGCTGCCAGGCGGCCAGTGCTTCATCGACGCGCTTGGCCAACGTGAACGTGATCGCCAGTCGATAGATCGCCTGCTTGTTGTTCGCGTCGGCACGGAGGCAGGCGCGGTAGTTGGCGATCGCGTCATCGAACCGCCCCTGTGACTCGGCCAGCCGGCCAGCGGCGAGTTGCGTGTTCGAGTTGATCGGCTCGGGCTTGAGGAACGGCTTGTCCTCTTCGGTTGCGATCCGCGCCTCGGCCGACGCGGACTTGGAATCCGAACTCTTGCAGCCGACCAGTCCGGCCACGGCAATGCACGCGGTCAGGAAAGGCAAAGTCCGTTTCAGCATCGATTGACTCCGTTCGACAAGCCTGCAATGGTCGCGCCCTCCACTGATAGCGCGTCTCGTCTGGGACTATCGGCACGACGCCCCGCAAAAGCCCAACGGAACCGACCCGTCTTCGCAGCTTTCAGAAAACGTAACGGACATCTTGTCGCATTTGATGGGGTGCGACACCTTGGCTACCCTTCCGCACTCCCGTGGCTGAGTCTGTACTTCCATATCGTGGGCCATCCAACGAACCGGCGACCTACAACCGTGCTTTGCACGTGGCCGCCTGGATCGTTCTGGTGTGCACTTTTCCGCTCATCTGGATGGGCGGGCTGGTGACCAGCCACGGCGCTGGCATGGCCGTGCCGGATTGGCCTAACTCTTTCGGCTACAACATGTTCGCCCTGCCGTTCACGGCGTGGCTGGGCTCGGAAGCGGGCGGCGTGTTCTACGAACACTTCCACCGCATCCTGGGCATGGTCGCCGGCATGGCAGTCGTGCTTGTGGTCGCTCAGGCCTTCGCCCCGGCCCGCAATGTGGCGTTCCGCCGGAAGCTGGGCGCGATGGCGATTGCGTGGCTCCTGCTGGGCACAGGTGCGGCGATTATTACCTGGTCGCTCGAAGCCGCGGGCCGGATCGATCCGAACAAGGCCCGTTTGTCCGGGCACTTCGTCAGCGGCTTCATCTCGCTCGGCGTGCTGTTCATCGTGCTCTGGTCGTCGCGCCGGCGTGAGACGCGCACGTGGCTGCGCCGCGTGTGCCTCATCCTCCTCGGCGCGATCGTCCTTCAAGGCCTGATGGGCGGCCTGCGCGTGACCGAAGTCAGCCTGACCCTCGCCAAGCTGCACGGCATCTTCGGCCAGCTCGTATTCGCCCTCGCGGCTGCCGTCTGCGTGTTCAGCTCGCGCTGGTGGGTCGAACGCCCCATCGTCGACGCGATCACCGCGAAGAATTCCAAGAAGATGGGCCGGCTCGCGATCGTCGCGATCTTCCTCATCGTCTGCCAGCTCGTCCTCGGTGCCCTCATGCGTCACGACCCGCTCCGCAGCACCGCCACCGGCGGCGGCGCGGGGCTCGCCATCCCGGATTGGCCTTTGCATTACGGCAAGCTGATTCCGCCGATGTCGAAATCAGCGCTCCCTGAACTGAACCGCATCCGGGCCGAGCAGTACAACCTGCCGGAGATGCCCAGCATTGCCGGCGTTCACCTTCAGTTCACGCACCGACTGATCGCCTACCTGACGGCCGGTCACATTTTGGCGATGGTCGGGTCGGCGTGGTTCCGCGTCCGCAACCAGAAGGGCCTGCTGATCCCGACGCTCGCGCTCGCGGTCCTCGTCGTCGTGCAGGTGAGCCTGGGCGTGGCGACCGTGCTCATGCGGAAGCCTGCGGATATCGCGACGGCCCACCAAGCCACCGGTTCTCTCCTGCTTGCAGTGGCCGTCGTGCTTTGCGTGCGGAGCTTCCGCGAATATGCTGCCCGCGACCGCCGGGTTGGGGTCGTCGAGCCTTCGACGACGAGTCCGGCGGGTCTGGGTTCGCTGGCACCGAGTCATTAACTCTACGAAACACAGAAGCGCGATGCCTCCACCGATTCCGACGCTCGATGAAGCTTCCGCCGCCAGCGCGATCACGCTGGAGCCGGCCCCCGCGTTCGCCCTGCCGAGCGTCAAGACGCCCTCGCGCCTCGCCGACTACTACGAACTGACGAAGCCGCGGATGAACTTCCTCGTCGTCGTCACGACCGTGCTCGGCTTCTACATCGCCGCGAAGGTGGCCGGGCAGACGATCGTCTCCTGGTCGCTCCTGCACACGCTGATGGGCACCGCCCTGACCGCCGCCAGCGCGTCGGTGCTGAACCAATACATCGAACGCGACCTCGACCGCCTGATGCCCCGCACCCGCAACCGCCCCCTCGCGGCCGGCCGGGTGACGACGCTTGAAACGGCGATCTTCGCAACCGTCCTTGGCATCGCCGGCGTCGTGTGGCTCGCGGTGGCGGTCAATGCGCTGACCGCCCTGCTCGGCGCGGTCACGCTGATGACCTACGTGCTGGTCTACACGCCGCTCAAGCGCCGCAGCCCGCTCTGCACGCTGGTCGGCGCGGTGCCCGGCGCGATCCCGCCCATGATGGGCGTGACTGGCTTCGCTTCGCACCTCACGCCGCTCGCGTGGACGCTCTTCGCGATCCTGTTCGTGTGGCAGCTCCCGCACTTCTTCGCGCTGGCGCTCATGTACAAGAAGGACTACGCGGCCGGCGGATTCAAGATGCTGCCGCTGGTCGAAGACGGCGACGCCCGCACGCGCCGGCAGATCGTCCTGTTCACGCTGCTGCTGCTGCCGATCTCGCTGATGCCCGTCTTCGCGAGCAACGCCCGCCTGCTCTACGGCGGCATGGCCACGCTCCTCGGCGCCTGGTTCCTGTTCGCCGCCCTCCGCTGCTATCACGGCCACCGCGGGTCGGAACGAAAGCTGTTCCTCGTCTCGATCATCTATCTGCCGCTGATCCTGACAGCGTTGATGGTGGATCAGTGAGGATTGCGAATTTCGAATTGCGAAATGCGAATTGATCCGCGTTTCGCCTGCGTCTTCATTTCGCAATCCACAATTCGCAATTCGCAATGGCCTCCCCCCTCCAAGTCCTCGACATCCGCCATCGCTACGGCGACCGCGGCGTGCTCGCCGGCGTGAGCTTCGAGGTTGGCGCCGGCGAGGTCTTCGCACTGCTCGGCCCGAACGGCTCGGGCAAGAGCACGCTGTTCCGTATCCTCGCGACGCTGATGAAGCCCACCTCCGGCACCGCGAAGGTGTTCGGCGCGGACGTCGTCACCGACCCGGCCGGCGTGCGGCGATCGATCGGCGTCGTCTTTCAGGCGCCCGCCCTCGACCCGCAACTGACCGCCCGCGAAAACCTCATGCATCACGGCCACCTGTTCGGCCTCGCGGGTGCTGAACTGAACCGACGCATCGACGCCGCCCTCGAAGCATCCCAACTGACCGACCGCGCCAAGGACCGCGTCGGCACCTTTTCCGGCGGAATGAAGCGCCGACTCGAAATCGCCAAGGCCACGCTCCCACAGCCGAAGCTGCTGATGCTCGATGAGCCCGACACCGGCCTCGACGTCGCCGCCCGCGCAGCTCAAGCAGACGCTGGCCACGCTCTCGAGACAGGCCGGCGTCACGTGCCTGCTGACCACGCACCTGATGGATCAGGCCGACGCCTGCGACCGCGTCGCCCTGCTCGACGGCGGCAAGATCGTCGCCCTCGACGCACCGGCCACGCTCACGCAGCAAGTCGGCGGCCAAGTCATCCTCCTCCGCACAGACGACCCCGCCGCCGCCCAGTCCACGCTCAAGTCCGCGTTGCCCCAGCTCGACACCCGCATCGTCGACGGCCAGCTTCTCGTCGAATCCAGCAACCCGTCGACGCTCCTGCCGCAGCTGATCGAAGCGCTGCCGGGACAGGTGAAATCGCTGAACATGCACAGCCCCACGCTGGAAGACGTGTTCCTGCGACTGACCGGCAAGCGCCTGATCGACGACACGCCGATCGCAGTGGTGACGAAGGCGCGGCATTGATTCACGCCTTCACCGCGACGGCGCGAAACGCCCGCGAAAGCTCCTTGTCTTCCGTCACCGCGATGAACTACACCCTCGCCCGGTACGCCGGGAGAGGGCGGGGTGAGGGCTTCGATTTTGAGCGTAAGCCACGAAGCGTTCAGACGCTCGGCCCTCACCCTAACCCTCTCCCGGAATACCGGGAGAGGGGACAAGAAGCCGTTCCGTCTCCAGAGGCCGCACGCGCGCTGTCCCCAAGCCCTGCTCCGACGCCGCAGAAAACAGCCCCCGCGGTCCGCCCAACCCTCGGCCCGGCCCCGCGTTGCCGGCCAAACGGAGTGCTGACGTGGTGTTTTCCATTCCGAGACATTTGGGGACATCCGGGCCACCGCATTTTCGCGGAAAGCCCACCGGGCCGATCGAAACGAACTTGCCAAAGACCAACAAGCCATCGCGCAGTATGACAAGTGGTTCCGGGTGTCCGTCAAGGCGAAAACCAGGGCAGGTTTCGCAGTTCTGTTGTAGAGTATAGAGGCCGATGCACACCGTTCTCGACTACGCATCGCCGACAACGCCACAAGAACATGACTGGCGCGTGGCCGCGATTCCATCTGCGATCGCGGTCGTCTCGGCCCTGGTTCTTTTCGTCTGGTCGACCCAGTTGGCCGCCGCGGCGCAAATCGCGTTGATCGTGCCGACGGATTGCGGGACCGGCCGACACGATGCGGAACGCACGCTGTACTACTGCGTTCCGTATTGTCTGACGGTCCCGATCGCGGGCTGGTTCGGTGCGCACCGCACACAGATGGGCGTTATCTTTTCTCGGTGCGCTGTTTGGACGTCGATTCTCGCGTGGGGGGTTTCGACGCTGTTTGTCGCGTATCGTTAGGGACGGGTGGAACAGGAGAGCACCCTTTCCTGTGCGATTTAATGGGCGGCTGTCCCTGTTTTCCCCTCCTGTTTTCCCCTCCGGCTGTCCCTGTTTTCCCCTCTGTCCCTGTTTTCTCCTGACGCGATAACGGCGCCCGCTAACGTAAAAACGGGCCCCATTCAGATGAAGACGGACGCCGTGAACGTGTGAACGACGGCCGTGAAGACGAGAACATTGACCGTCAACACGAAAACGGCCACCGTGAACGCGATAACGCGGAGGATGAACACGAAGACGAACACCGTGAATGTGAAAATGGTGACCGTGAACTCGATTATGGACACCGTCCACGCGAAAACGGAGATCGTGGAGACGATCTCGAGCCTCGTGAACGCGAAGACGATGACCGTTCGGGGCTGGTCGGGTGTGCACGCAGTGCGTACCTTTGCCGGAAACCGAGTGAAGTGAAAGGTGTGCACAGGGTGCACACCCTACGAAACTTCTCCCAACCGCCGGGAGAATCTCCCCGTCGCTGGTAAATGTCGCCCAGCGGCAACACGTTATGCCCGGAGTCTCTAGTGCCTCGAACGTTCAGCCATGTTGACGGAAAACTCGCGGAAGCCGAGTTCTTCCTCAAAGAAATCAAAGGCTGTGACCACGACTTCTTCGCGATACGTTGCTTTGTCAGTGCGTTCTCATCGAGCGCTCGAAGTGTCACGTTCGCGCTTCAGTCATGTTTGACGGGCGTCGCTGGCTTTGAGGAATGGTACAAGGCGCGACAAAAGGCATTACGAGACAACAAGCTTGCCCGCTTCTTCCACGAGTTTCGCCGCATCAATGAACACGTGGGCGACAACTTGGTTGCCGGGGGACGGACGGTGCCTGGACAAGAGCCGAAGCACTGGTTCCTACCTTCAGAAGATGTGCCGTGGGTACCCGACGAAGACGTAGCAACGGCATGTCATACCTATTTTTTAATGGTCTTGTCGTTGGTGTTCGACTGCTATGTCGACTTCGGTCCGGAAGTCGATGCGCAGCAAAGATACACGCCTGAGTACTTTCAGACGATCGGCAAGACGATTGAGGACGCCGAAGAGGAGCTGGGGTATCCGCGAGGCTGGACGAACATCGGCAAACCTGAACTGGATGCATATAGGTGGGAGCTTCTGAGGCGCCGCACGCCCGGCTGCGAAATAAACGGCCTCTTTGAAGCTTACCTTGGCGAGACAACGCCGTGTCCGGAGCCATTGCCACAACTTGAACTGCGCGCCGAGGACGGCTGGTGTGATTGGCCGACTGGAGGAAAGGTCTGGATTCCTCCTGAATGGCGGAAGACTGGTGACGTGGTGAAGGACTACGACGCGTATCTGGATGCAGCAAAACGGCCGGGGCATAACCAAACGGTCCAGTGGACCGGGGCCGCGGGGAGCATGTCGGTAGTCTTCGACGATCCCGAAAGTGGCCCCCGCCATTGAACGTCGATCCGTTCGCCCTTCGCGCGATCTTCACCCTCCCCGCCATTCCCCGCCGTTTGACCCCTTCCCGCCCATCCCGTACCTTCGTTCGGCTTCGATTGGAGCGGGGAATGTCGTCTGTCAGGGAGTCAGGAGCTTGATCAAAGGCTACGTCCAACGTTCCGCACGCCAGCAGGCCGTCCGCTTGAAGAAGCTGCGCGCGGAGATGAAGCGGCACGACCTCGACGGCTACCTGCTTACCCACCCGGCCGACCTGTGGCACTTGACCGGCTTTTCCGGCCACGACAGCGTCGGTTACGTCGATTCGACCGGCATCACGGTCATCACGGATGGCCGATACACCACGCAACTGAAGCTCGAAGCCCCGAAGGTCAAGTCGTTCATCCGCACGGGCACGCTGATCGACGCGGTGGCTGAGGTGATGGCCGGCTCGAAGGCGTTCGAGGTCGGTTTTGAGAACGGCTTCACCACCGTCGGCTTCATCAACGGGCTGCACAAGGCGCTGTTCGACCTGCGGAAGCTCCGCAAGGTGGCCCGTGACATCGACCTCGTGCCCATGCACGATCTGATGCTGATGCTCCGCAAGGAGAAGGACAGCCTGGAGCTGGACCAGATCGGCGTCGCGATCGACATCGCCCAGCAGGCCCTGACCGACACGCTGCCCGGCATCCGCATCGGCCAGACCGAAGGCGAAATCGCCGGCCAGATCATCCTGAACATGCGTCGCCGGGGCGCGATGGACGCCAGTTTCCAGCCGATCATCGCCGTCGGCGCCAACGCCGCCCTGCCGCACTACCGTGCGGGCGTCACGACGGTGGCGAAGAACCAGCCGCTGCTGATCGACTGGGGCGCGATCTACGACGGCTACTGCTCCGACCTCACCCGCACCTTCTTCGTGGGCAAGCCCAACGCCAAGCTCGAACGCGCCTACAAGGTGGTGCTCGAAGCGCAGATGACGGCCATCGAGCAGATCAAGCCCGGCATGATCTGCAAGGACGCCGACGGCATCGCCCGCAAGGTGATCGAGAAGGCGGGCCTCGGCAAGCTGTTCGGGCACGGCCTCGGTCACGGGCTGGGCCGCGACATCCACGAAGAGCCGCGCGTCCACTACCTGAAAGACAAGGACGTCCTCGAGCCCGGCCACGTCGTCACGATCGAACCGGGCGTCTACCTGCCCGGCGTCGGCGGCATCCGCATCGAAGACGACATCCTGATCACCCGCACCGGCACGAAGGTGCTCACCTCGCTCGACAAGAGTTTCGATTACGCACGCAACGCGATTGGAGGATGACGACGCGTCGTTCGCTCGACGCTTCGCATGACTCGACCTATGGCCAACAAGAGCAAGAAAAGTACGCCCAAGCCCAAGACCGGCCCGGTCCCGACCGGCCCGATGAACCCCGAACTGCTCGAACGCCTCATCAAGCTGATGAGCGAGAACGACCTGAGCAGCCTCGACCTCCGCGACGGCCCGCAGCGCGTGAGCCTGAAGCGCGGGGCACAGTTCGTCAGCGGACCGACGCCCGTCGCCTACGCCGCGCCCGCGCCGCAACCCGCGCCGACCCCGGGGGCGCCGACTTCAGCTGGCGCTGCCCCGGCAGCGAAAGCCCCTGCCGCCGATCCCGACGCGGGTCTCAAGCCGATCAAGAGCCCGATGGTCGGCACGTTCTATTCCGCGCCGAGCCCGGACGCCAAGCCGTTCGTCTCTGTCGGCAGCGTGCTGGATGAAGAGACGGTTGTCTGCACGATCGAAGCGATGAAGGTCTTCAACGAAATCAAGGCCGAGACGCGCGGCACCATCGCCAAGGTGCTGGTGCAGAACGGCGCGACGGTCGAGTTCGGCACCGTGCTGTTCCTGGTGAAGCCATGAAGCCTTTCAAGCCGCGGATCGTGAAGTTCAACACCGAGGCCGACGCGATCGCCGAGATCGAACGGCTGCGGGCCGGTCCGTGCGCCAAGGCCGGCAACTGGAACCTCCAGCAGATCCTGTGGCACGTGACGCTGCCGATCCGCAGCTTCCTGTCGCCCCCCGCGCCGGGTCAGAACGCGACGCCCGAGCAGGCCGCCAAGAAGGCGGGCTTCGTCGACGTGCTGATCAAATCCGAAGGGCCGCCGAAGAACTTCGACGCGCCGCCGGCATTCGTACCCGCCGCGGATTTGCCGGCGAGCGAGATCGACGTCGCGCTCGACCTGCTCCGCAAGTTGGCTGCGTACCCGCACGCGTCGGTCTACACCGAGCCGTTCGGGCCCATCCCGATCGACGAGTGGCGCAAGCTGAACCTGCTGCACGCGAGTCATCACCTGTCGTACCTGATCGCCACGCCGCGGCGCGAGAACCTCCGCTACGCCGACGACGACGCCTGCATCGCCGACATCCGCAACCTGGCCAAAAGCCACGTCCGCGTCGGCAACTGGACGTTCGAACAGATCTGCTGGCACATCAACGCCGTGACCGAGACGCGCATGTCGCCCAAGCCGGGCGTGGTCGACACCGACGAACAGAAGGCGCGTCGACCGATCTTCGACCAGATCATGAAGACTGGCCTGCTGCCCACCGGTATCGTCGCTCCGGACTTCCTGGTCCCGCCGACGACGTTCACCACTAATCCGGTCGAACAGTGCATCGCCACGCTGACGAAGTTCAAGACCTACCCCGGCCCGATGGGCCAGCACCGTGTGTTCGGCTCACTCACCGTCGACGAAGGCCGGCGAATTAACCTGATTCACAGTGCGCATCACCTGTCGTATCTCGTGCCGGCGGAGTTGCCAGTTGCCAGTTGATAGTTGCCAGTACAGAGGAGCACGGCGTGCCTGTCAGCAGCTACAAGGAACTTCTGGCGTGGCAGCGGGCCATGGAACTGGCGGAGGAGATCTATCGGCTGACCCGAAGCTTCCCGGACGACGAACGCTTCGGACTGACGAATCAGATGCGACGAAGTGCCGTGTCAATTGCTTCCAACATCGCCGAAGGACAGGGGCGCGGCGCAGGATCGGACTTCGCTCGTTTTCTCCGAATCGCAAATGGCTCTCGTCAGGAACTGGAGACGCAGCTAGCGCTCTCGTATCGGATCGGCATGACCACGGAGGCTTCAGCAGGCAAAGCGTTCACTCTGATCGACAAAGTCGGTCGTTTGACCGCAGGCTTACTCAAGTCAATACGTGATTCGTGATTGAGTTCTGGCAACTGGCAACTAACAACTGGCAACTCCCCCAACCATGTTCTCCAAGATCCTCATCGCCAACCGCGGCGAGATCGCGCTGCGAATCATCCGGGCCTGCAAAGAGCTGGGCATCGGCACCGTGGCCGTTTACTCCACCGCCGACCGTGACGCCGCGTTTCTCGACCTGGCCGACCAGAAGATCTGCATCGGCGACCCCGCGCCGGCCGACAGCTACCTGAACATCCCGCGCATCATGAGCGCCGCCGAGGTGTGCGACGTCGACGCCATCCACCCGGGCTACGGCTTCCTCTCCGAGAAGCACCGCTTCGCCGAGATCGTCCGCTCCTGCAAGATCCAGTTCATCGGGCCGCCCGTCGAGGCGATGCTCGCGCTCGGCGACAAGGTCGAATGCAAGAAGATCGCCAAGAAAGCGAAGGTCCCCACCGTGCCCGGTTCCGACGGCGCAGTGGAAGACGAAAAGACCGCGCTCGCGGTGGCTGAAAAGATCGGCTACCCGGTCATCATCAAGGCCGCCGCCGGCGGTGGCGGACGCGGCATGCGCGTCGCTCACAACGACGTCTCGCTCCGCGCCGGCCTGAAGCAGGCCGCGCTCGAAGCCGAGAACGCCTTCAAGGACGCGACCGTCTACATCGAAAAGTACGTCGAGTTCGGGCGGCACGTCGAGGTGCAGGTCATCGCCGACCAGCACGGCAACGCCGTCCACCTCTACGAACGCGACTGCTCCATGCAGCGGCGTCACCAGAAGCTGGTCGAAGAATCGCCCTGCCCGGTGCTGTCGCCCGAGATCCGCGAAGAACTGTGCGCGAGTGCCGCTCGTCTGATCAAAACGGCCGGCTATTACAACGCGGGCACCGTCGAATTCCTCGTCGACAAGGACCTGAACTACTACCTGCTGGAAGTGAACGCCCGCATCCAGGTGGAACACCCGGTGACCGAACTCGTGACCGGCGTCGACCTCATCAAGGAACAGATCCGCGTGGCGGCCGGCGAGAAACTGTCGTTCACGCAGAAGGACATCAAGCAGACCGGCCACGCGATCGAAGTCCGCATCAACGCCGAAGACCCGGCCCGCAACTTCACGCCCAGCCCCGGCCTGATCGAAACCCTCCGCATCCCCGGCGGCCCCGGCGTGCGGTGGGACAGCCACGTCTACGCCGGCTACCGCATCCCGCCGAACTACGACAGCATGATCGGTAAGCTGCTGGTTCATCGCCGCACGCGCGAAGAAGCGATCGCCTGCATGAAGCGCGCGCTGGGCGAATTCCACATCGGCCCCGTGAAGACCACGATCCCGTTGCATCTTCAGATCATGGACGACGGCCACTTCCGCAAGGGCGACGTCGACACGCGATTCGTCGAGCGCGTGCTGCTGGCGAAATAGACGCGCCGTTCGACGAACAATCGATCCATCCATTCTGGCGATGGCACTGAAGTGCCATCGCTCTAGCACGCGCAAACCGACCAAATGAAGTTTTCCCTTGCCCACCGATTACACTCGTAATAGATTACACGCGTAATCATGGCAAAGCCTCCAACGATCTCCGACGCCGAGTGGCGAGTCATGCAGGTGCTGTGGGACGCGGATCAGCCGCTCGTCGCGGCCGACATCGTCACCGCGTTGAACGACGCCTCCTGGAGCCCGCTCACCATCAAGACCATGCTCGGCCGCCTCGTGAAGAAGAAGGCTGTCCGCTTCACGAAAGACGGCAAGCGGTATCTCTACGCGGCCGCCGTGTCGAAGGACCAGTGCGTCCGCGCCGAAAGCCGCTCGTTTCTCCAGCGTGTTTTCGCCGGCGCGACGGGGCCGATGCTGGCCCGACTCGTCGAAGAGGCGTCGCTGAGCGACCGCGAGATTAAGGAACTGACCGACCTGCTCAACCAGAAGAAGCGGAGGGACCGATGACTGTTTCTGCACCCGCAGTGCTCTGGATGCTCTTCACCGCGCTGTGGCAGTCGCTGCTGCTGGCGGCCGTCGTCGGACTGATCACACGTTTCATCGGCAGGCGTTTGCCGCCGCGCGTGTGGATGCTGCTCTGGTCACTCGTGCTCGTGCGGCTGCTCCTGCCGACACTGCCCACTTCGCCGTGGGCCCTCCTCCCACCGACGCCCGTCTCTTCCGTAGCGGCCAGCCCTCTGCCAACGCTTATCATTCACCAGACGCTCGACTTTCCGCCCGTTTCACCCGTGCCCGTGTCGCCTGCGCCGCGATCACTCGCTTGGTCGGACATTCTGATCGTTACGTGGCTCGTTGTCGCCGGCGGCCTGCTGCTCGGCAGCATCGTCTCAACCCTCCGC
This sequence comes from Tepidisphaeraceae bacterium, assembly GCA_047600945.1. Taxonomy (GTDB): domain Bacteria; phylum Planctomycetota; class Phycisphaerae; order Tepidisphaerales; family Tepidisphaeraceae; genus JASGKC01. The sequence goes on from JASGKC010000001.1 coordinate 3,811,127, forward strand.
TTTCAACGTCGCATTAAGCGCAACTCACCGCAGGCAGACGCACGAGTCCAATCGCTCCTCGAATCCGTCGCTAGCCCTCGACGCGGTCCGCGTCTGGTCCTCAGCGACGTCGTCTCCACGCCGCTCCTGATCGGCCTCGTTCGACCGACGATCGTCCTCCCGCCGTCGTCCGCAGACTGGTCGACCTCGACGCTCCGTCACGTTCTCACGCACGAACTCCTGCACGCCCGCCATCGCGACCTCTGGGTCGACTGGTTCGTCCGTACGATCGTCTGCCTGCACTGGTTCAACCCGGCCGCCTGGCTGGCGGCCCGCGGCTTCACGCTCGCCCGCGAGATGCGGCGCGACGCGCAGGCGCTCGCCCACGTCGACGACTCCGCCGCCTACGGCCACACGCTCCTCTCGCTCGCCACCGCGCACCGTCTTCCCAGCGCCTGCGTCATCGCGCCGATGCTCGGCTCGCACTCGACGCTCCGTCAGCGCATCGAAGCCATCGCCCGCCCCGCGACGCGCACCGGCGCCGTCCTCGGCCTTCTCCTTGCCGTCGGTGTCGGCTGCGCGATGTTCACGGCCAAACGCGGCGTATCGTCTGCTCAAGACAAGGCCGTCGAGACACGCGCCTACGACGTCCGCGACCTGCTCATCCACGTCCCCGATTACAGCGGGCCCAACGACCCCAGTCCTGAAGCGCCGCCGCGCGAGCAACTCGTCGCCGACCTCAGCGACACCGTACGTGACGTGATGACCAGGAACGGCTGCATCGACGGCACCATCGCCGAATCGAACGGGCAACTGACCGTTCGAGGCACACGCACTGCGCTCGCCGCCGTCGAGGCGGCGTTCGAGACGATGCGTGACGAACGCTCGATTCAGATCGTCGTTGAGACGCACTTCATCCAAACCCCTGACGGCCCCGCGTCCGACCGTTTTGCTCGCCTCGCCGGCGCCGACACGACGCAGCCCGCGCGACTGAATCGCGACACGCTCGTCGCCCTGCTGCGCGAGCAGAAGCGATCTCCCGACTCAACGCTCCTCAGTGCCCCGCGCTTCACCACCTTCAACGGCCAACGCGCCTACGTCGTGGTCACCACGCAGCAGAGCTACGTCGCCGACGTCAAGGCGGTTCCCAGCACGGAGCCCGGACAGACCGTAGCGCTCGATCCGACGATCGACTCCGTCGATTCCGGCATCACCGTTGACGTGCGCAGCCTCGTGTCGGACGATCGCAAGTCGGTCACAATCGCCATGTCGGCCGGCGTGAACCGCCTGCTGCGCATCGAACAGACGAACGGCGACGTGCTCGCCATCGTGCCCGACACCAAACGCCTCGAACCGACCACGAAGGACGACCGCCTTGTCGAACCCGGCCCGACCGTTCAACACCCCGTCGTCGCGCGAGCGAACTACAGGGGCACGCTCCACCTGCCCGCCCGTGACGGCGGCATGCTGGTCGAACTGCCCGTGAAGGTCGACCGCCGCACGTCCGCCGGCACGCAACCGGTCGATGAGAAAACGCCCGGCCATCTGTGGATGCTCGTCATGCCCACCATCATCGCGAACCGTGATGTGGCGTTCGAGCCGACCCCGCTCGTGAAGTGATCGAGCCCCCTTCATGCCGCGAGCAGGTCCGGCGATGGTTCATCGTGTTGAGTCGTCAGCCACCGCTGCGTCGGCTCGGCGATTCGGCCCACGTCGTACTTCGCGTCGCTCGCGGGCACGAACGCCTCCTGCTGCTCCGACCATCGGTCACGCACCTCACGCACCTGGGCCACCACCTCCGGCGCGAACGCCTTCTTCACGCGCGGCGGCTTGGCCTTCGTCTTCTGCTCCGCGGGCGCCGGTGCGGGCGCTGCGAACGACTGCATCCGGCCGATCTGCACCGTCGCGGCCTCTTGCGGCTCTTCCTGCGCGGGCTTCTTTCGGCGCGACTCGGCTCGACCTGCCGCGCTAAGCCGCGGAGCGGCGGGAAGCGCGGTCGCCTCCTTCTGTGTTGTATCTCGCCTGCCCACTGCCCACTGCTCACCGCCCACTGCCTCCTGCGGCAGCACCACGGGCATCTCGTCATTCCACCTCATGCCCGGCGGGATGGGCAGCACGATGCGCTGCGCGTCGATCAGTCCGCCACGCGTTTCACTCGGGAACCACCACGGCGTCGTCGTGTCGCCCACGCGAATCCGCTTCTGCCAGAAGATGTGGACACGATGTGAGGCGAGCGGCAACGGGCAAGAGGCAAGAGACGACGTCGGGTCCGTATCTCTTGCCACTTGCCTCTTTCCTCTTGCCTTTCCCCCGGTCCTGAACGCGATCGGCACGAAGCCCATCGATTCGTAGAACCGGTTGCTTTCGACGAGGTCTTGCGCACCAGCAACAGTAGAGCTTGCACCCGTACGCGGAGGTTTCGAAGCTGCGCCTTCAGCAGATGGGCCGCCACCAGTTGCCTGCGATACTCCGGCCGCACGCAGAGCTGATAGATCACTCCCAACTCGTCGCGATGCTGGTAACGGTCGTTGCCGATGAGGTAGCCGGCCAGAGAGTTGCCAGTTGATAGTTGCCAGTTGGTAGTCAATGCGTTGCCTTCACTGGCAACCGGCAACCGGCAACTATCAACTTCCGCAACAAGCACCTGCCCCAGCTTCACCTTCCCCTCCAGCGTCTGCCGCGTGAGGAAGGCCAACTGCTTCGAGTGCTTCTTCATCAGTCCGTCGATGAACGGGATGTCCGCCATCGTGCCGACGCGCACGCGGATCGGCGTACGCGGCTCGGGCAACGGCACCGCCCGCGGGCTGGCCAGCACGGACGACGACGACGGTGAACTGTGCACGATCTCGTTCATGGCACGCACTCCGACAAACAAGGAGCCCGACGGCCTGACGGCACGCCGTGCTCCGTCCCATCAATCGCAAATTGGAAATCGCAAATCGCAAATCCGCAGCGCTCACGCCGCGATCTTCACACTCTGTGTGTTCACACTCTGCGAATTGCCCTGCTGCGCCGGCACGTTCTGCGCGCCCCACGTGCCCAGGTTCGTCGCCACCGGCGGGCAGCCGGGGCCGGCTTGGCCACGCGGGTTCAGGTAGCACGCGCTCAGCCAAACCTTCGTGAACGGCGCCAGCGACGTCGGGAAGACCAGCACCGTCTTCGTGTCGGTCAGCGTCGCTTCGATGCGCATCACGTTCGGGTCAGTCGGGGCCGTGTCGCCCACGTAGCTGTAGAACGCCACGCTCCGCGCGTTCGCCACCTTGGCGCGCTTGCCCGTCGTCGGGTTGCGGGCGATCACCGTCACGGTGTTCGCGCTCACGCTCAGCACTTCCAGCCTGGGGGCCGACGCCGGCGGGTCCACCCGGCCGACGCGGGGCTTGCGCGGCGTGAGCCCCAGCATCAGACGCTTGTCGTTCGTCATTTGCGGCCAGTTGTTGCACACCGCCGCCAACGACTGCGACGAACTCCGCAGCGCCTTCTTCGCGGCGTTCTTCTGCTCCACCGCGATGCGCGTGCGCGTCTCCGGCGTCTGCGCCGCGGACAGCGCGTTGGCATAAGCGGTCATGGTGACCTGGTACGCTGTCAGCTCGGTAGCGACCAGTCCGTACTCCAGTGGGGCCGCCGAAGCGACCGCGTGGAAGTTCTGGGCGAAACTGAGCAGCCGACCGTCCGTAGTCGGGATCGACATGGGACATCTCTCTGCGGCGGCAAGGCCGACCGCGTTGCTGATGTCGTCTCCCCTGCGACATCAAAGGTAAAGTCGCCGAACAACCCCCCGAATCACTCGATCCGGTACAGATTGACCGGCCGACGCGGAAGGCATCGATCCGACCTTCGGACGACTTAACCACAAAGCGATTCCTCCACCGAAGAGGGGACGCGCCGGCGGCGCCGCCCCGATCGCGCGATCGCCGGGAGAGCCCTGCCGATAAAACCCCGCGCTTTGCGCAGGCGAGATGAATCGATCCAAAAACGAAGACGAATTCGCGGCAAATACGTCTTGCGCGCTGCAAATACGTCTTGGCGCGCGACAGATATGTCTTGGCGCGCCGCAAATACGTCTTGGCGCGCGGTAAATACCACTTGGCGCGAGACGAATGTGTGTTGCGCGCGGTAAATACCACTTGGCGCGAGACGAATGTGTGTTGGCGCGCGGCAGATAAGTGTTGGCGCGCCGCGAAAACGGCCTGTCGCGACGGGTAAGCAGTTGCACGTTCTCGCCAGAACGGCGAACGGGCACGCGGTTGGCCCCTACCAACGAATAGACCCGCTAGTTGTGGACCCGAAGCGTCGGCCGAGCCGACTTCAAGGCCTTCACCCCCGCGTCCGTCACGCCCGTAAAGCTGAGGCTGAGCGTGGTCAGGCCCTTGAGCGCCGAGGCCGGGTCGGCCAGCGCCTTCAACCCCGCTTCCGTCACGCCCGTGCCGTTGAGGCTGAGCGTGGTCAGGCCCTTGAGCGCCGAGGCCGGGTCGGCCAGCGCCTTCAACCCCGCGTCCGTCACGCCCGTGCCGCTGAGGCTGAGCGTGGTCAGGCCCTTGAGCGCCGAGGCCGGGTCGGCCAGCGCCTTCAACCCCGCGTCCGTCACGCCCGTGCCGTTGAGGTCGAGCGTGGTCAGGCCCTTGAGCGCCGAGGCCGGGTCGGCCAGCGCCTTCAACCCCGCGTCCGTCACGCCCGTGCCGCTGAGGTCGAGCGTGGTCAGGCCCTTGAGCGCCGAGGCCGGGTCGGCCAGCGCCTTCACCCCCGCGTCCGTCACCCTCGTGTCGCGGAGGTCGAGCGTGGTCAGGCCCTTGAGCGCCGAGGCCGGGTCGGCTAGCGCCTTCAACCCCGCTTCCGTCACGCCCGTGCCGTAGAGGTCGAGCGTGGTCAGGCCCTTGAGCGCCGAGGCCGGGTCGGCCAGCGCCTTCACCCCCGCGTCCGTCACCCTCGTGTTGGAGAGGTTGAGCGTGGTCAGCCCCTTGAGTGCCGAGTCTGGATCGGCCAGCGCCTTCACCCCCGCGTCCGTCACACCCGTGCTGCTGAGATCGAGCGTGGTCAGCCGCCTCAGCACGGGGTCGCAGACTGACATCGCCTTGATGTCGTCATGGGTCAACTCCAGTCCGCCGAAACTCAGGTAGGTCAATCGTGTTGGTTGGACGAACCGGGCCAAAGCCGTGAACACGCGCCCGATCCCATACGTCTTGTTCACGATGAGACATCGTAGTTCCGAACATCGGGCAATCGCCTCAGCCAGTTGTTGGGCTGAGTGCTCGTTAAGTTGGCCGCCCCTCAAACGGAGTACCCTGAGTCGTGGCCAATGCGTGGACGCGAACGCCTCTGTAACCCCAGACGTGCCCGAGGCATCGTCGAGCGGAACGTGCAGCCAGTACACACGGCTCAGCAGCGAGGCATTGGCTGACACGTGTGCCAGGAACGAACGTCCGCCGCGTTCCGGCATGTAGAGTCGAATGGGTGCCGGCGGGCCGGACACGTGTTTCAGTGCTTCCAGACCGATCGACCTCCCGTTCGCATCCGCGCTCGTCAAGTCCTCGGGAAGTCGCCAGCGGTTGCGACGCTCTTGGCTTACCGTCCACCATTCAGTGGCCAGCCGTTCGTCGGAATCTCCGTCGATCCCCTCGGCCGCTCTACGGACGCCTTCGTCTACAGTGAGAGACAGGATCTCTGTCTGCCATGCGGCAGTACAAGCGCGGAGGCGCATCTCCACCGACAGCCCGGCATGTGTATCGAGCGCCAGTGCAACGGCCAGCTTGGACTGCGCAAAGAGGGACTCCCAGCGCATGCGCTCAGCATCCGTCGAGTCGGTAAGACCGTCCGGAAAGGCGCTGTGGAAGTCCTCCGAGAAGTCGAGCAACGGCTCGAACAGTAGGGACAACACTTCGTCGGACCATTCGCCTCGGCTAGCGAGCAGTTCGAAGAGAAGGACGAACGTCTCGTGCCAGCCCGAGTGGGTGATGGCCGCCTGTAGCGACGCCAGGTCGGCCCCCACGCCAAGCGGAGAAGGCTGGCGGCCGGGCCGATTCCAGTTCGGTCCGGTGATCTGCTCGGACAGGAACCACGCGGCGAAGTATTCCTGAAAGGAAAGGTGCGTGAAGGCGAACAGGTCTTCGGAGCGAGGGATGATGAGCCCGGCGCGGCGGGCGACCCAATCAATGAAGGCCGACGCGGTCGGCTGAGCCGCATCGATGGCGTCGGCCCTGCCTTTGGCGATCGCGAAGCTGACCCACTCCTGAAGCTGCTCGCGGCTGACGAGGATGCCGCGATTTTCGTCGGGCGCGGACACGGGCACCTGCTCGAACCGGGCCCGCTGCATCTGGAAGGCGACATAGCCCAGCCAGCGTTTCATGTCTTCGAGCGTGTGTCCCGGCGTGGGGAGCCGCGCGCGGTGTCGATGCTTTCGAGGTAGGCCTGGGCGATGCGTTCGTAGAGCAACGCCCGACCGTCGGGGAGCTTGAGGTAAACGCGGTAAACCAGCGCGATCATCGTCAGCAAGTTCGGCACGCGCGCGAGCGCCACCACACTGGGCGAACGATGAATGGCCTGGATGAGTTCGGTGGAACGCGCTTCACGGACGGTACTGTCCGTCTCGTGCCGAGCGTTCCAGTTGCGAACGAAGAGCGCGATGCGCGCATCGTCGAAGGGCGCGACGATCATCCGCGTGGCAACCTGCGCGACAAGAGACCGCGTGCCACCGAGCCTGGAGTTCCGCGCTTCGAGCCATGCTTCAGGATCAGGAGCGTGCGCACGGATGTCTTCTTCAGGTATCCGATCTTCGAGTGTCCAACGCGGCTTCGGGACGTTTGAGGGAACTTCAAGGCGCATGACGTCGAGCGGACACTCGTCGTATCCGACGACGCGCGACGTGGCGACACAACGTACACGTGAGAAGTCTAGAAACGCCCGCTGGATCGATTCAACGACGCGCCGCCGAGTCACACGTGTTGGTAATTCGTCGATCCCGTCAATGAAAACAATCGCTCGGCCTTGGAGGAGAAGCGATTCGACGTCGGCAAGCGATCCAAGGGCTTGGCCGATCGGATGAGCCAGGAATTGTTTCAGCAGTCGAGCCCACGACACATCCCCGAGCCCGTCGTTCTCAAGTTCGAGTTCGCGCAGGATAAGCGGGATCGGAACGAGCGGCCCGGCACGTTGCTTGAATCGCGTAGGCTCGTGCGAAATGAGATTCATCACGAGCCAGCTGATCAGCGTGGACTTGCCGGACCCCGGATCGCCCAAGACGACAAGCCGAGGGTTGTCGACGACCGCGTCGATGAGCGGCGTGGTGACTGCGCCGTCGACCTCGGGCCGGCTCGGATCGATCCGTGTCTCGGACAGGACGGGTTCGACATAGAGCGATTCGAGCGGCGTATCTTCGGGGTTGCCCTGCGTTGGAATCCCGATGAATCGAACGAAGCCGAACTTCTCGCGCAGAAGATGGAAGTAGCGGAGGAACTGCCGATCCTGGCGAGGATCAGGAAAGGATCGAATGTCCGGCGCGACGAACCCACGCTGCCGCCAATAGCTGTTCCAACGGTCATCGCCGAAGACGGGCCGCTTGTCGGTCGATTCCTGCGACAAAGGCTTGGCGGAAGATGAGGGGCGCTTAGCCATCAGTTACTTCAGGAGCATAGACTGGATGTCGGAGTCGGTGAAATGTCCCGCTTCGAGCAGCAGCCTCTGGATGCGAAACACATTGCCGCGGGAGTAGTCGACGTAGAGCGACTTCAACTCGGGCAGCATCCCCAACCCGGGGGCAGACGGAGCCGAAATCCGATACGGATAGTCGAGCCCAACAAGACACGGATGAATCCTGTCGGGATTGTCTCGCCCGCACCAATCATACAGCGTGTCATAAAAGCTCGCGCCGTGAGCCTCCAGCACTCGGTAGACAGATGGATGGAAGTGGTACAGCGCGGCGACGATCAGCGCGAGCGACTCTTTCGGATGCTGCGCCGCCAGTTCTTTCGGTGTCGGATTCGGCGTCGCGAAGTTCGTCGAACTGAACTTGTGGTCTTCAAGGATCCGCCGGAGGACCGCGCAAAACGCCTTGATCTTGCGCAGGATTGGCCGGGATGCAGTCTTTGTATTCATCGAGCAACAGCTTAATCGTCGCCTTTGTGCTCTGATGAACATCGATTGAGGCAATGCAGTTCGCGATCTGCTTGGGAACGTCCGGGACGATCGGGAGTTGGTACACCTCCTGGAAGAGCTTCTCGAGATACTCACCGGCGCGGTGCGCGGCACTGTCGCCGGAGTCTTTCACGCCAGGGGCGGACGACTTGATCGCCTCTTCGACAATGCGCTGGTCCATCCCAAGGACGAAGACGCAGTTGGGAATGTTCAGATAGAGCTTGATGCCTTCGAGGAGTCGAAATGTGGCTTGTGGCTCGCAACGATCGAGGTCGTCGATCAGGATAACAAGTCGGCGACCTTGCCCGGCAGGCTCGTCTTTCTTTCGGCCAAGCAGCCCGTTGATGGCGTGTTCCAGTTGTTCCCGCATCGACTCGGCTGGGAGTTTCTCGGCAAGATGTTCACGCTCCCAGCGCTCGCCCTGCTGTTGGATCGTATTGGCCAGCCCACCCGCCGCGAAGCCGGCGACGGACTGAAGACCAACGAACTTCGCCAACTGCTCAAGGTGGAGAAGTGAAGACTGGATGGCCACAGTCGTCAGCTTGAGAGCCTTGGCCTTCAGCTTGGCCAGCATTCCCAACTGACCGCGAATCTCGTGCAACAGTGCGACGACGGGGGCTGCTTCGTGCTGGTAGCGCCATGCTTCGAACCAGACGACCAAAGCTTCTGTATTGCCGCCGTATGCCGCGTTCCGTTGTGCACATCGAACACCTGCGGTTCCCGCGAACTGCTTCACAGCGGCATTCACCCACTGCTCCCGAGCGGGCATGCCGTCGAGCGTGACGTGAAGTTGATGGAGGAAACTTGTCTTCCCCGAGCCCCAGTCGCCATGCACTCCGAACACGCGGGGCGGAGTGCACGTCATGACCGCCTTGGCGAGGCGATCTAGGAGGTCATACCGCTGGAGCGCATCGCCGATGGTTGGATGGTCGTCGAAGGAAATCATGTAGCCGCCCGAGGTAACGATGTGAGTTCACATGGAAGTCTACCCGGAGTCGGTCAACAGCCAAGCAAGCCGGCAGACCCGCCAGTCCACGCACGGCGGCATAGCGCACAACTGACAACCACAAGCTCAGAATGTGCTGTCACTTCTGCTCAAACAGCGCCGTCACGAACCGTTGCGGGTCGAAGGTTTCGATGTCCTGCGGGGTTTCGCCCAGGCCGATGAACTTCACCGGGATCTTCAGTTGATCGCGGATGCTGAGCACGACGCCGCCCTTGGCGGTGCCATCGAGCTTGGCCAGCATCAGGCCGGTCACGTTGACGACCTTCGCGAACTCCTGAGCCTGACGGACGCCGTTCTGGCCGGTGGTGGCGTCGAGGACGAGGATGCTTTCGTGCGGCGCGCCGGGGATGCGCTTGGCGATCACGTCGCGGATCTTGCCCAGCTCGCGCATGAGGTGTTCCTGCGTGTGCAGCCGGCCGGCGGTGTCGACAATCAGCACGTCGATGTTCCGCGCTTTCGCTGCTTCGCAGGCGTCATAGGCGACGGCGGCCGGGTCGGCGCCGTGGGCATGCTTGACGATCTCCACGCCGATGCGGCCGGCCCAGATCGTGAGCTGATCGACGGCCGCGGCGCGGAACGTGTCGCTGGCGCAGACCATCACGCTCTTGCCCAGCTCGTTCTTCATCAGCCACGCGAGCTTGGCGATGCTGGTCGTCTTCCCCGCGCCGTTCACGCCGGCCACCATGATGACGGTCGGGCCGGATGGCACGAACTTCAGTTCGCGCGTGGCGGGGTCGCCCCAGCCTTTGATCATTTCTTCGCGGATGACGTTCTCGGCGTCCTGGCCGTTCTTGATCTTGCCGAGCCGCCAGCGGTCGCGGACTTCCTTCACCAGTCGCTCGGCGTTGAGCACGCCCATGTCGGAGCGGATGAAGTCGGCAGTGAGCTCGTCGAGAAACGCGTCGTCGATCTGTCGGCCGGGAATGAAGAGCGTCCGCACGTCGGTGTTGAGCACCTCGGCGGTCTTCTTGAGCGCGGTCTTGAGCTTGTCGAAAGTCTTGCTGAAGAAACCCATGGGCTGCCACTACTGTGCGGAAAGACCGTACAACTACAAGAGGAAGCCGTTCCGGAAGTCCTCTCCAAGCGTCCTCCGGTGCGTGACCGCACGGTTGGTCCGGTTATCCTGCTCGGTATGACCACCCTCCGCGGACTGTGCCTTGCAGCGTGCCTGTGGCTCACAGGATGTGCCTCCGATCCGGTTCCCGCGAATCGGAACGATCCGCTGGCCGCCCAGGTTGCCGAGGACCACTGGCGATACGACGCATCGCTCGCATCATGGCACCTTCAGGCGCGAATGAGTGACGGGGGTCTCGTGTATGGCCCGCCCGGCGTGGAAACGAGCCCTCTGTTCGGGCCGGCCGTATTAAGTGAAACGCTGAACCGGCCCGCCACTGCCGCCCTGACCGACGTCGCACAGGAGTATGTCCGACGGACCAACGGCTCTGTGGTGCGCGTACTCCGAAACTCGCCCGACGACCTATGCTTCGAAGGTCGATACGTGGCCGAGATGCAAGACTATGCGGCGGCGAACAAGTTTCGATCTGTCGTACGACTCGCCCGCAAGCCGGGCACCAATGCGGTGCGAGTCCTGACGTACACCCAATGCGAGAGCGACTTCAGCGGACAGGACGTCCCCAAGTGGGCGGACGTACTCGCACGGCAGACACTGAAGGACTGAAGCCGGACCGCATCGCCGCTACTCATTCGGCCTTCAGCTTCTCCACTTCCTTGAACACCGCATCGAGCACGCCGTTCACGAAGGCGGGCGAGTTCTCGGTGCTGAACTGCCGGGCGAGTTCGATCGATTCGTCGATGACGACCTTGGCCGGCGTGTCGGTGTTGGTCATCTCCCAGATGGCCAGGCGGAGCAGCGCCCGATCGACGGCCGGCTGACGGTGCGTTGGCCACTGCGGGGCGAGTCGTTGGGCCCATTCATCGGCCTGTTTGCGTTGTTCCCAGGCACCGCTGGCGTACTGAATGGCCTTGCGTGTGGCCGCGTCATCGCCGGCCTGTTCGCGAATGACCTGGTCCGCCAGTTCGGGCGAACTGTCCTGCTGAGCATCGAAGGCGAACAGCGCCTGCAGCGCCAGCTCGCGCACTTGGCGCATCGACGATTCCATTCCGTCATTGTCGAGGCGATTCGACGCCGAGGCAAGGGGGACGGGAAGAAGGAACCACAGATGAACGTAGATCATTCAGAACAGGTTCGTGCCAAGACAGAACGCGTGGCCGGCACGACGAGAAATGCGCGTGGTCTCACTCCGGTTCTTTATCTGCGTTCATCCGCGTTCATCTGTGGTTTCCCTTACCTAGCGTTTCCGCGCGTCCTTCAGCGCCGCCGAGAACCAGCCTTCGCCGGCGGGCGGGGCGGGTTTGGATGGACGCGGCGCGGGAGGGCCGCCATGTTGCGGACGCGGAGCGGGATTCGATCGCGCGTCATCCGGTCGGCGCGGCGCGGTCGCGCTCGGCGTGCCCTTCTTCATGCTCAGGGCGATCCGTTTGCGGACCAGGTCGATCTCCAGCACCGTCACCTCGACCCGCTGGTGCACCTTCACCACCTCGTTCGGGTCTTTCACGAAGCGGTCGGCCAGTTGGCTCACGTGGACCAGGCCGTCCTGATGGACGCCGATGTCGACGAAGGCGCCGAACGCCGTCACGTTCGTGACGATACCGGGCAGCTTCATGCCAGGCTTGACGTCTTCGATCTTGTTCACGCCGTCAGCGAACTGGAACGCCTCGAACTTCTCGCGCGGGTCGCGGCCGGGCTTGGCGAGTTCGTTCAGGATGTCGGTCAGCGTCGGGATGCCCACCTTCTCGGTCACGTACTTCTGCTTGTCGATCTTCTTGCGGAGCGTTTCGTCGCGCATGAGTTCTGCGACCGTGACGCCGAGGTCTTTCGCCATCCGATCGACCACGCCGTAGCTTTCCGGGTGGACGGCCGACGCGTCGAGCGGATTCTCCGCCCCGCGGATGCGCAAGAAGCCCGCGGCCTGCTCGAAGGTTTTCTCACCGAGTCGCGTGACGTCGAGCAGGTCGCGCCTTCGCTTGAACGGGCCCTTCTCGTTGCGGTGCTTGACGATGTTGTCGGCGATCGTCGCGTTCAGGCCCGACACGTAGGTGAGCAGCTGCTTCGAGGCGGTATTCACTTCAACGCCAACCGCGTTGACGGCCGACACCACGACGTCGTCGAGCGACTTCTTCAGCGCGTCCTGATCGACGTCGTGCTGATACTGCCCGACGCCGATGCTCTTGGGATCGAGCTTGACGAGCTCGGCAAGCGGGTCCATCAAGCGCCGACCGATGCTGACGGCGCCGCGGACGGTGATGTCTTTGTCCGGGAATTCCTCGCGCGCGATCTCGCTGGCCGAGTAGATGCTCGCACCGCTCTCGTTCACCATCACGACGACCACCGACGCGGACAGGCCCAGCTTGCGGATGAACTGCTCGGTCTCGCGCGACGCGGTGCCGTTGCCGATCGCGATCGCTTCGATGTTGTGCTGCTGGACGAGGTGCTTGACGGTTTCAACCGCTTCCATCGACTTGTGCGAGCCTTGATCGGGATAGATCACGTCGTTGTGCAGCAGTTGGCCCTGCGCATCGAGCACGACGATCTTGCAGCCGGTGCGGAAGCCAGGGTCGATCGCCAGCACGCGCTTCTGCCCCAGCGGACTGGCGAGCAACAGTTGTCGGAGGTTCTGCGCGAACACCTTGATGGCGGCGGCGTCAGCGCGCTTCTTCGACTCGAGCCGCGCTTCCAACTCCATCGACGAACAAAGCAGCCGCTTGTAGCAGTCCTTTACCGCCAGCCGCACCTGATCGGCCGACGCGCTCGTGTTCTGCACGAACTGCTGTTCAAGGATGTGCAGCGCATCCTCTTCCGGCGGACGGATCTGGAAGAACAGCACTTCTTCCGTCGCACCGCGCCGAACGGCCAGGATGCGGTGGGACGGCGCGGTCGCGATCGGCTCGGACCAGGCGAAGTAGTCTTTGAACTTCGCGCCGACTTCTTCTTTCCCGGGGTTCACCTGACTCGTGAGCATGCCGCGCGTCAGGAAGAGTTCGCGGATGGCTTTGCGAGCATCGGCGTCGTCGTTGATGCGCTCGGCGATGATGTCCCGCGCGCCTGTAGCGCAGCAGCGATGTCGGGCACCTTCAGTTCGTCGGCAACGGTGCTGTCTGCCGGCGTGACGTACTTCGCGGCCACCTGTGCGGGAACGACCGATGCATCCTGAGTCAGCAGCAGTTCCGCCAGCGGCTCGAGGCCCTTCTCCTTGGCGATCATCGCCCGCGTGCGGCGCTTGGGCCGGTACGGCAGGTAGACGTCTTCGAGGGCCGTCAGCGTCTCGGCCGCGTCGACTTTGCCCCGCAGATCGTCGGTGAGCAGCTTGCGTTCATCGAGTGACTTCAGGATCGACTCGCGCCGCGCGTCCAGCTCGGCGAGTTGCTGGAGACGATCGCGGATCGATTGAATCGCGACCTCATCGAGGGAGCCGGTCGCTTCCTTTCGGTATCGCGCGATGAACGGCACGGTGCCGCCTTCGCCGAGCAGCGTGGCGGTCGCCAGCACCTGGTGCGGCTTGAGCGTCAGTTCCTGTGCGATCTTCGCGAGATGATGCGCGTCGGGTTCGTTCCTGGTCGTGGCAGTTCCGGCATCGGGCATGGGCGAGAAACCTTCCGTGGTTCGGTCATTCGATTTTTGCGTTGACGGATTCCAACGCCGTCGTAGAGTCCTACCAACACATCTCATCACATTTCAATGGAGGTACCTGATGCCGGCGGTAATGTCGACGAAGTTGGTCGTGTCGAATCGCGGTGCCTTGAAAGCCAAGTACGGCGCGGCGGGCTTCACCGCAATCGAAAAGGCGCTGAAGCAGATGGTGGCCGCGGATGCGAAACGGTCTATCCGAACGGTGATCGTCTACCTGGATGACAAATCGCTCGGTGCCAAGGCAGTAAAAACGCCGGACAATCCGAAGCAAAACAAGGTGGCCGTCGATGCGATCATCGCCAAGACGGGCGAGCCCGACTACCTGATGATCCTCGGCGCGCCGGACGTCGTGGCGTTCCAGCAGTTGAAGAACACGATCGACGGCGATGAGGACGCCGACGTCCCCAGCGATCTGCCGTATGCCTGCACGGCGGCGTACAGCACGAACATGAGCGCTTTCGTCGGGCCGACCCGCGTGGTCGGACGGCTGCCTGACCTGCGCGGCGGGAACGTCGCCGCGGAGTTCGTCAAGCTCATCGCCAACGCCACCAGCGCCGCGCCGATGGCTTCAGTGGCGGCTTACTTCGCAGTGACGGCGGCTGTCTGGAAGGTGTCGACGCAGCTCTCCTTGCAGTCGATCTTCGGTAGCGCCGCCTCGCTTAAGATCGCGCCGCCGCAGACGTCGACCTACGGCCCCAACACCCTGTCGGCTCCGATGCACTTTGTGAACTGCCACGGCTCGCCCGCCGACCCGCAGTTCTACGGCCAGAGCGGCAGCAGCTATCCGGTCGCGATGCATGCGCAGCAGCTTGGCGGCGGCGCGGGCGGCGTGACAACTGGCTGCGTGGCCGCATTCGAATGTTGTTACGGGGCGGAGCTTTACCCGCCCGCCATGGCCGGCAATGTCGCGAGCATCGCCGACACCTACCTCGCCGGCGGCGCTTACGGCGTGCTCGGCAGCACCACCATCGCCTACGGTCCGGCCACGACCAACGACCTGGCCGACATTCTGTGCGCAACGTTCCTGATCCGCGTCCGCGCCGGTGCGTCGCTCGGCCGGGCACTGCTCGAAGCGCGGCAGGACTATGTCGCCTCGCGCTCGGTGATGTCGCCGACCGATCTCAAGACCCTCGCCCAGTTTGTGCTGCTCGGTGATCCCTCGATCCAGCCCGTCGCCGCGACCGACGCCCCGCCTCATGCCGTGCTGGCCGCAACATCGAAGTCGTTCGGCGGCGCCGGCGCCGTCGATGTGATCGCGCGCACGAGCCGTCGGTCCAAGCTCGCTCAGTTCGGAGCCGCGATCGGCGCCGTGACGCCGCGCGCATCGGGCACGCAGACCAAGACGAGCGCCAAAGTGCAGAAGGCGCTCGAAGCGCTGCTTGCTTCCGACGCATCCGATACGGCCTCGGACGCCGCCGCACCGCAGGCCAAGGCGATGCGCCGATCGGCCGGACCTGTGCGGTTCTCGACTTACAGCGTCTCGGGCGGTTCTGCGAAGTCGGTAACGTTCGCCAGCATGGGCAAAGGTAAATCGGCATCGGGCGTGCCGGAGACCATCCACCTCGCAGTGGAGCCGCTCACAACGATCGGCAAGGGAACGTGGTATAAGATCTCGGAGATCCACGAGGTCAATGGAAACCTCCTGCCGCGCGCCGTAGCATATTCGCGGTGAGTTTATGGCGAAGTACAATGGCCAAGTCGTGAAGGAGCGCGTCGATCGCGGCTCCAAGAGCGAACGCGACGCCGTGTTACTCGTCACCAGAGGCCAAAAACTCGTTCTGCGCCGGCCAGGCGGGAACGCGTTTCAGGACAACGACCTTGAGGCGCTGGTTGGCAAGACACTTGCCGTCGAAGGCGATGTATGGGGACACACCCTGCTGATGAAGAACTGGTCGGTGGCTGACTGATTACTTGCGTTTGGACCGGCGTCGCGAGGCGGGCTTCTTCGCGGACTGCGCCGGCTTCTTTTGATTGGTCGTCGTCCGGATCTTCACTATCGGCTTTGGCATCACTTTCGGCCAGACGCTCTCCATCGCGTCGCGGAACTTCGCGGCGATCCGCTCGAAGCCGGTCGGGTTCGGGTGCAGTTCGTTCGCCCAGTGCTTGTTCGGATCGAGCGTGCCAGGCGTAGGCACGTAGTGCACGTTGTTGGCTGGGTCGGCCAGCGCGGAAATGCGCGCGGCGCACCGATTGATCATCAGCTTGACGATGTCGGCGCAGGCTCTCCGGAATTCGCCGTTTTTCAAAGCCCGGCTTGAGCCAAGGCCCCTGCCCACAGACGCCTCGGCCGTCGGGCTTCGCGAAGTCGTAGCCGTGGAAGAACAGGTGCGTCGGCGGACTCAACCGATCGCGAATTTCGATGAGGTCCTGGTAGCCGGCGGTCACGATGTCGAGCACGCCGTCGAACCGCTCGGTATCCAAGAGCGTGGCCGGATCGGTCGCGGCGACGGCGGCGGGGTCGGCCGGGTCGCCGTCGAAGTCGTTCAGCCACAACACGAACGGGTCGCCCGCGAAGTCGTTGCCGCCGCCCGAAAAGAGCAGCGCGTCGTAGTAGACATTATGACCGAGCGACTGGAGGCGTCGCTCGATTTCGTCGCGCTGCTTCAGACCCAGCATCTGGCGGACCTCGTCGCCGTGATGGGCCATGTTGTTGATCGGGATGTCGATGAGCCGTTCGAGGTGCGAGATGACGCCGCCCTTGTCGAGCGGGTACTCGAACCAGCTATCCCCTTCGGCCAGCAACTTCAGCGTCGGCGCCTTTTGCAGGGCGCGCGTGGCGAGCTTCTGAAAGTACGCCTCCTGCCGCCGCTCACGATCAGCCTGAACCTGCCGATCCAGCGCCCGGCGACTGGTCTGCGTCCGCAACCACTCCGCCGGCAGCTCGATCATGTGTTGATCCGCGAGAGAAACGCCGTCCAATTCATCGTCAGCCATGACATACCCCGACCGTGAGAAGTGAATCCCGGCACGCCCGCCGCGTGGCGTGCCCGAACATGCTGAAATCGTGTCAGCGATCGGGCGAGCGTTCAAGCAAAATCGGAACAATTCAAAGGAGAAAATGAACGAGCGGAATGGATCGAGGGTCAGACCGGATTCGAACCTACAATAAACAGTTTTGCAGATCGCTACTTGGCGGACAACGGGTCTGGGCGCCGTGCTGAACATACATACTGTTGTGCTGTGTCGATCGCTCTGCGATCCGTAGACGAACAAACTCGCTTCTCCTTGGGGTGCCCACCCAAGCGATCAGCGTTTCTCAACGTCGCTCGCCGCGATTGACCGATTGCGCGACTTGACCAACCTCACTTCGAGACGTTCAAGAAGAGCATGATGAGGAACGCGTTCGTGAAATCGATAAGGAACGCGCCGACGACCGTCACGATCAGGAACGCTCGCGGGGCCGGCCCGAAGCGACGGGCGAGCTGACGCATCGTCGCGACGGCGTTGCTCGTCGCACCCAGTCCGAAGCCGACCATCCCCGCGCTCATCGCGGCAGCTTCATAGTCGCGGCCCATGATGCGGAACACGATCCAATAGCAGAACGCCGACATCAGCGCCACCTGCACGCCGATGATGACGAACATCGGCGCGGCCGACTCCACAAGCTGCGTCAGGCGCAGGCCGATCATGATGACGCTCAGCATCCAGGCGAGCGCGAAGCTGGCGATCAGATCGACACGCGGCGTGTGCAGGAACTTCCAACCGGCGACGTCATGCACGTTGCGAATGACGGCCGCTACCAGCATCGAACCCATGTAGACGGGGAACGTGATGCTTTGCGCCCCCACCTGGACGCCGCCGATGTAGTAGCTAACGAACGCGCCGAGCTTCAGACAGACCGCGAGCACAAGCAGATGAATCAACACACTCCCGCCGTGACGGAACATGCTGGCGATGTCGGCGAGGAAGCCGCCTTCGTCGATGATCGGCTCGGCCGGCTCGGTCTTGCGCTCGGCGTCGTCGCGTAGCACTTCAGGTTCAGTAGGAATGTCAGTTCCGTTCGTCGTGCCATTCACCGGTGCGACACGATGCACATGACGTTTCATCAACCGCCCCGCGAGGGGCCCGGCGATCAACCCGCCCGCAATGACGCCTGCCGCCGCCGCGGCGATGCCGATCTCCCTCGCGTTGGCCAGGCCCGCCTTCTTGAACTCATCCGACCAACTCGCGGCCGTGCCGAAGCCGCCCATCAGGGACACGCCGCTGCACATGATGCCGAGCAGCGAACTCTGTCCCAGCGCCTTGGCGGTGAGAATGCCTGAGACATACTGTAGCGCGCCGAATGCGGTCGCGATCACGAGGTAGATCAGCAGCGGCACACCGCCCTGCCGCGCCAGACCCCAACTCGCGTTCAGTCCGATGCAGGTGAAGAACAGAATCAGCAACGGCGTGTGTACGCCATCGGGCTTGGGCGTCGCAAAATCCCACTGCGGCAGGATCGGCCAGAGCCATGCGACCGCCGACGTACTGCCGTCCAGCCCGAGTCGGCCAGGCGCAAGTTCCTGCACAAGCATGACTGCAACCGCGACGATCAGCCCGCCGATGATCGGCGCTGGGATGTTGGAGTCGCCGATCAGCTTGACGCGTTTGACGATCTGCTCGCCGAACAGCAGGACAGGGATCGCAAGCAGGAGCAACGCGAACGGTGCGATCGTCCACGCAGGAGCGGCCGCGAACGACGTGGTGGTCTGGGCAAGAAACGCAGGTCATGGATGAGTCGAAGTGAGAAAACGGATCGTGCCGAGCCGAGCGGCGACGGCGTAGGCTAACAGGCAAAACTCATGCGGCAAGCGGCACGAGCGTTTACACACACACGAATACCTGGCCGGGAAATTCTGCTCGACGCCGCACTAAAACATGCTAGAAACCCCCGCATGCTTTCTACCCGCGTGAGTCGTTTGGCGAGTGCAAGTGCGTTGGTTCTGGCGTGCTATGGCGGCTTGGCCCGCGCGGATCTGGCCGGGCAGATTGAGACGAATTTCGTCCAGTGGGACGCGGATCACGATCAGCAGTTGACGTTGGCCGAACTGGATGTCGCGGTCGCCGACCCGGCTGTCAAAAGCGAAGCCGCAGCCGCAGCCGTCGCGCTGCGCCGGGCAGCGCGCGGGGCCACCGGCAACGCCGGCCCGCTCACGCGCGAGGCAATCGACGCACTTCTACACTCCCCGTCCACCCGACCCGCGTCCACCCAGCCTGATGTCGACCAGACCGGCCTGAACGAATCCGATCCCGACACCGCCCCGCGCAAGCCCGGCACGGGACCGCGTCTCGAAACGCTCTACCGCGCAGCCTTGGCCCGCGTGGGCGCGGCGTCCCATCGCAAGCTGTTCGGCGAGAGGGGCCCATCAATCGCGGGCATTCGCCAGGGTCGCATCGGTGACTGTTTCTGCCTCGCCCCGCTCGCGGCGATGGTGCATCGCGATCCGGCGTCGATCACGCAGCGCATCACCACAAACGACGACGGCACATTCACCGTACGACTGGGCGACGAGGCCGTCACCGTCACCGCGCCGACCGATGGTGAACTCGCGCTCGGCAACGCCGAGGCGAGCACGGGCATATGGGTGAACGTGTACGAGAAAGCTGTCGGCCAGTCGCGACAGAAGACGGACGCGGATGGCAACCGCACGTCCACGCCGCTGGCGACCGCATCGCGGGGTGGCTCTGCTGGAACGCAACTTCAAGTACTGACCGGTCACGCAATCCAGCGGTTCAGTTGCAAGCCATTCCGCGACGGCTCGGTCGACGCGGCGCAGCAGTCGACGCTGCTCGGCGACCTGCGCATACTGATCACGGAGACGCGAGCCGCGCATCGACTCATCGTCTGCGGCACCGGCGCGAACGTGAAGGTGCCCGGCGTGACGTCGAACCACGCGTATGCCGTGCTCGATTACGACCCGAAGGCCGATGCGGTCACGCTGTGGAACCCTCACGCCAACGACTTCACTCCCAAGGGCGAAGCGGGCTTGGCGCATGGCTACCCGATGCACGACGGCGTCTTCACGGTGCCGCTGGCGGAGGTCGTGAAGTTCCAGGGCGGCTTCAGCTTCGAGCAGGCGACGGCTGCGAAGTGACTCGCCCGTCACTTGGGCGTTTCGAACAGCGCGGCGCGGAAGATCAGCGGGATCGTCCCATGCGGCCACGTGCGGAAGTGCGGCTGGAAGCCGAACAGGTGCACGTGGCCCTTGCCGTAGTCGGCCCGCACCCATGCCGCAGCACCTTCGATTGTCGCAGACTTCGCAATGTAGCCGGACAGCAGCAACTGCGTCGGGGCGTACTTCATCAGTATCTGCGTTTTGACGTCGCTGACACTCTTCTCCGCTTTCGCCGGTTCGCGCCAGGCGACGCCGTCCGCGAACAGCAGCGGCACACTGTCGGGCAGACCAACAGTGAACGGTGAGTCGGCCGCCGGAATGCCGCGCAGCACGCTGCCGGGACACGCGAACCCCTTGGCATCGTCTCCGGCGGTCGAGTCGGTGAGCGGGAGTTGCAGAAGTTTGGCCGTCCACTTGCTGGCGTTGCGGAAGGTAATGAGCGTGCCGCCGCCACGGACGAATTCCTCAATCGCGGCCGCCCCTTCAGGCGCGAGCCCGCCGGCGTAGGGGTCAGGGACAGAGCCGTTCGCTCGCCCGTCGTCCAGCGCGGCGACGGTGCTGTCGGGCAGGATGAGCACGTCGACGAACTGACTGAGCTTGCCCGCGCGCAGCGACTCGTTCCGCACGGTCACGTACGGCATCTGCCAGCGATCGAACACCCAGCGCAGCCACCCTTCGTCGATGCTGGGCGTCCACGGGGCGTAGATGCCAATGCGCGGCATGCGCCCGATCCGCTGACCTTTCACGCGCACGGCCGGATCGTCGCTCGGCCTGAGGTCGAAGTAAGCGACACCTTCCGAAACGACTTCGATCATCTGGCGCTGCTGAAGCGCCTTGCTGACCGCAATCCAGCTCGAACTGTCGGCCATCGCCAGCACGCCATCGCGCTTGGGCAGACGCGACGCGTCGCCCGTGAACGCGGCGACGGCACCGTCCGCTGAATCGACCGGCTGAAGCTTCACGGTGTCACCGATCGGCTGCAACAACTCGCCGCGCTGAACGCCCATAAGCAGCGGCAAAGTCCAGCCGGCAACGTCATACGGGGCGGTCGTGTCCGGGTAGCGCTGGAGTTCGAACAGGTCCTTCACGTGCGCACCGTACGGCTGATCGCGCCGAATCACGATCGACCCGGCCGGGTAGACGCGCTCGCCCGCGTGGAACTCGGTCGGGCAGACGTTCAATTCAATGCCGGACTGAAGCAGCGAGTCGACGAGTCGACGGACGGCATCAGGGTCGCGATTGTCGGACGGAATGATCCATCCGCGCGGGCCAGGCGCGTCGCCAGCCACGGCGCGCTCGGCGGCGTGCAGCGTCGTTTCCTTCCACAGGCGCGGCTCGCGCGTGATCGAACTCAGCAGCGATCGACCGAACGTCAACTCGTAGTCGATGATGTCGCGCACGCGCCACCAGCCGCCGGGCCAAGGCGAGACGAAGTCGGTGGACGGCACGTACAGCGTGCCGGTCGGCGGCTTCAATTCGGCCTGCGACAGGAACACGGGCGACGCGTAGTCCGCCGACGCGGCTTCGGTGAGAATCGCCACCATGTTGTGCCGGGCGGGCGTGCTGCGGTTGCCGCCGTTCCACCACATGTCGTAGGTCGAGCCGGTAGCGACGCCGGTCAGGCCGGCTTGCGTCATGTCGAAGACGGCACGGGTGCCGACAAGATTCGTCGCCGCGACGATGCACGGATCGATGTTCGGGCTGAGCGGGTCACGATACGGCGGCACGAACATGCGCTCGCTTTTTCCGCCTTGCTGGTGAACGTCCCAGAGCACTTGCGGGTGCCACTCCTTATACATCAGGCGCGTGAGCAGTTGCGTTTCCTTCAGCGACATCATGAACCAGTCGCGGTTGTTGTCGTGGCCGGCGTACTTCTGATAGAGCGCGGGCGGATTGCTGGCTTCGTAAGGCGTGCGGACGGTCTTGCGATACCAGTCGACGACATGCTCGAGACCGTCCGGATTAAGCGTCGGCGCGAGGAAGACGACGACTTGGTCGCGCGCGGACTTCCACGGCTCGTCGTCGCGTGTGGCCAGATCATGGGCGAACTGCATCGCCATCTGCACGGCGGCGACCTCATTCGAGTGCATGCTGGGTGTGATGACGAGGAACACCTTGCCCTCGGTCAGCGCCTGCTCCTTCTCGGCGGGCGTCTTGCCACGTGGGTCGGCCAAAGTTCGGGCGAAGGCCTTTAGCGCGTCGAGGTTCTTCAGGTTCGCTTCGCTGCTGATGATGACGACGGGGAAATCGCGGCCTTCGGTGGTCTGACCGACGACCTCGTACCGAACGTTCACGGACTGCTCGGAGAGGCGGCGGTAGTAGCCGGTCACTTCCGCCCAATCCGCGAGCGTAAAATCTTGGCCAAGTGGTCGGCCGAGAGAGGCCTCGGGCGTTGTTGGCTGCGTCGCGGGCCTCAACGGCTGGGCATTCAATGGACTTGCCCCCAGCGCCACCAGCAACATTAGTCGACGAGCAAACCGTATCCACATAGAGATCTCCGGGAATCACCGATGGCTGGCGTGGCAATGACGTGAGCGTAGTTCGTGCAAGAATGAACGAGGCCGGCGAAAATGACTTGCCCCACTTCAGAACGAGTGTACTATAAGCAACCGACCGCCGCGAACGCATTCTGCAATAAGTACGACAAAGACACGTCTTACTCCCAAGTACCCAAAACGACACTGAACATCAGGGGTTCAGTGAGCTATTGGCCTGATTCTGTCGCAAGAGGCACTTCTTCTATGCTCTCTCAATCTGTTGCCCACGCGCGTCGTTCCGCTGTTGGTTTTACGCTGGTCGAACTACTCGTCGTCATCGGCATCATCGCCTTGCTGATCTCCATTCTGCTGCCGGCGCTCAGCAAGGCACGCGACACGGCAAACAGCGTGAAGTGCGGCAGCAACCTTCGCCAGATCGCAACTGCCGTTCTGATGTATGAGCGCGAATGGAAGACCCTCCCAGGCCCGGTGCTGCCGGCGATCATCGACCCTGAGAATCTGTCAGGTACGACCGTCAGCAGCCCCTTGGTGACCAATCAGTACTGGATCGTGCGCCAGTGGACCAATTCCGAAAGCGTGAATAAATACCTGGGCGCGAAGACGCGCACGAACGCGGACGGGACCGTCCGGTATGCCTCCGGCCCGCGCGGGCTGTGGCTTTGCCCCGTGAACACGAATGTTCATGACAATGCCCGCTCGAAAGGACAAGCCTCCACCGGCTTCCCGGCCGGGGTGTATGGGCTCACGTACCTCATCAACAATCAATCTGATACGCAGGCGCCGTTCCTTTTCGGCTCGCACACCGCCGCCAACACCGACGAACAGAAGCGGCCAAAGAAGCTGGCCGAAGTGCGCGCCGCCAGTATCCCGCCAGGTACGGGGCTCTCGGCTGCGACCTATGCAAACCGCCAACTCTGGAGCGGAGTCCGCTCGACCAGTCGGATTTGGATGATTTCCGACATCGACGGCGACAACTTCGACGAAAATGACAGTGACGCCTTTGGCATCGATGCGCCGCAGTCCATCGCGGACCCCGATCAACGCATTGCGAAAAGGCAATACAAGCCTGCGCATCTCAAAAACAAGAAGTACGCCCGTAACTACGTCTTCTTTGACGGTCATGTCGAGTTCCTCGCTGTGAAGGAATGGCCCGCGAACTATTGAGCGGTCGTATCGACCTGAACTTGTGTCGGTGTTCATCGCGCTGCCGCGCTTGGTTTCGTGCGGACGGATGTTCGTATGACTTGTAGCCGCCGGATGTTGGTTCTTCTTGCCGCTTGCGTCTCGGTTGCCTCCGCGACATGGACCGCTCGCGCCGATGCCCCGGCCAAGGACCGGACCGTCGAGGTCGTCCGCAGCGCACACACCGCGGTCGTGGCCGGGCATCCGGAAGCAACGCGGCTCGGCCTGGACGTGCTGGACCGTGGCGGCACCGCGGCCGACGCGCTCGTTACCGTCGCGACCGTGCTCGGTGTCGTCGAACCGGGCAACAGCGGGCTCGGCGGCAAGCTTGTTATGCTCTACTACGACGCGCCGACCAAGCGTGTCACCTGCGTCGTCGCACTCGGCGAGAGCCCGGGCAACGCCGACGCGAAACAACTCCCACAGGACAAGGCACGCGGCATCCGCATCGCCTGCACGCCGGGACAAGTCGCAGGACTTGCTGAGGTGCACAATCGTTTCGGTAAGAAGCCCTGGACCGACCTCGTCACGCCCGCGGCCGATCTGGCGGAAAAGGGGTTCACGCTCACGCAGCGTGACGCCGAGTTGATGACCGACTTCCCGCTCGACGTCGATGCCGAGGCTCGCAAGATTTACGCAATCGACGGACGGCACCCGAAGGCCGGCGAGGTCATGCGCAATCCCGACCTCGCGCGCACGCTCCGCACACTCGCCCGCGAAGGGCCTGACTCGTTCTATCATGGCACGGTCGCCAAGCAGCTCGCCGCCGCCATTCAATCGGCCGGCGGTTCAATCACCGAGCAGGACCTCGCCTCGTACCAACCCCGGGTGCTCGAACCCGTCTCGACAACAATTGACGGCCTGACGTTTTATTCCTCGCCGCCCCCGCTTACCGGTGGCACCACGGTGCTGTCGACCTATGCCGTGCTCGCCCAGGCCGATTGGTCAAAGGCCGCGCCGCGCAATGCCGTGTACGTCGATCACATCGCCCGCGCGCTGCAACAAGTCTATCGCGAGGTGAACCGCAAGATCGCCGACACGCCTGAGTCGTTCGCGGAATCGAAACGCATCCTCTCGGCCGATTCAATTCAGGACCTGGCCGATCGCGCTTGGCGCGCCGACGTGCGTCAGCCGGATCAGACGCCGACGACGAAGCCGGTGGTGATGGACGATCGCGTGCTCGACGACCTCGCGCACGCATCGACCACACACCTGACCATCGTCGATGCTCAGGGCAGCGTTGCGGTCGTCACCACCTCGCTCGGCCTGCATTTCGGATGTGCCGCAGTCGCGCCGGGCACGGGCATTCTGCTGAACAACGACATCAACAACTTCGCCCTGCAGACGCCCACCAGCGCGAACTATCTGAAGCCGCACAAGATGCCCCGCAGCACGATGGCGCCGACGCTGGTGCTAAAAGATGGCAAGCCGGTGCTGGCGATCGGTTCGCCGGGCGGGGCGCGCATTCCGGTGATGGTGGTACAGGTGATGACCGACCTGCTCCGCTTCGGCCGAGCGCCGGGCGAGGCGATCGCCGCGCCACGTTTCCACGTGAAGCGTAGCAGCACGGGGGGCAATGATTTCAACATGATCGAAACCGAGCCGGGGTTTGACGAGTCCGTCGCTGACGACTTGAAGAAGCTGGGCTGGGACGTGCAGGCAAAGCAGAAGGAAGGCTTTTACTTTGGTTCGGTGAATGCGGTGATGTTCAACGCCGACGGCAGCATGACGGCCGTCGCCGACCCGCGCCGGTCGGCCGATGCTGAGGGGCGATAGATCGATCGCATACGAACTCGCTGGGAATTGGAGAAGATGTCGATGACTCCTGTGTTGTGTCGGATGGTTCGTGGCAGTGCCCTGCTCGCTTTGGCGACGTATGCCGTCGCGTTTGCACCGGCCGCCAATGTGCTTGTCGTCGCAGAGCAATCTGAAGCGACGCCGCTCGGGCCGGGCATCGCCGCGAAACAGCTTTCGACATGGACGCTGACGCCGGAACATCAGTTGACCGTCAAGTCCGGCACAGATGCAGCCGCAACCGGCGCCGCCGTGTCCAGCATCCCGGCCGACTACGTGTTCATTCTTCGCGAACATGCCGTCGAGGACGCCGCCAAGGCGTCGATCGAGATCATGGCATCGGCCCAAGCCAACGAACTCGCACAGCGGATCGCCACGCTGCTTTCCGCGCCACCTGCCGCCGAAGCCGACCCCGCCGTTCCAAAGCAGGCCGACGACGCTGCCGCCCTATCGGCCACGATCAGCGCACCGCCCGTTCACCTCGGGCCGCTCGAAACGACTGGCGACCTCGGAAAGCTCGCCTCGGGCAAGGCTGTCATCGTCATCGACGCGCCGTCGAACGAGCGTCTGCCCGTCTCGCAACGGGCGAGGATGTTTCGTGTCGCCGTGAACGAACTTCTCGCGAAGGATCTGAAGGCGTATGACAAAGGGCTGAACCATGTGCTGCCCGATGCCGAGAAAGGCGTTCGGCGCATCGGCGTGTACGACGGCCTCGGCTCGAATCGCTCGCCGGGACCGGAGGCGATGTACGGCATCCTGTCAACGCTGAAAGACGTGCGCGTGACGTTCGTCGGCCCAAGCGAGTTGCGCGATGCCGACGCCGTCAAGCAGTTCGACGTGCTGATGTTCCCCGGCGGCAGCGGCAGCGGCCAAGCCCGCGCGCTCGGTCCGACTGGTCGCGCCAACGTCAAATCCTGGGTCGACGCGGGCGGCGCGTACGTCGGCAATTGCGCCGGCGGCTATTTCGCCAGTAGCGGCTACAAGTGGTCGCTGGGCCTGCTGAACGTCACCACCGTGGACAGCGCCCACTGGAATCGTGGCACCGGCGACGTGCAGGTCGAGCTCACCGACGACGGCAAGCACCTGCTCGGGGATCACGCGACCATCACATTGAAATATGCCAACGGCCCGATCTTCGCGCCGGCCAACCGCTCCGATCTGCCGGCCGTTACCGTGCTGGCGCACTACCGATCGGAACTGGCCAAGAACGGCGCGGTCGTGGGCGCCATGGTCAACACGCCCGCTGTCGTCACCGCACCTTTCGGGCACGGTCGGGTCGTCGCGTTCAGTTGTCATCCGGAATACTCGAAGGACTACAAGGACTTCATCGTGAAGGCTGTCGACTGGGCGACCAGCGCCCCGTCGAAGTGAAAACTGTATACCGCCGCCGAGACGTATGGCGCGGATGGGAAGATGCGTCTGAGGGAATGAAGGAATGTCGGTTCAATCACTGACTGGAGAAATTGCCATGTCGTCTCGTCTGATCTCGCGTCGTCGTTCGCCCGTTGCTCGCGCCGCCCGTGCGGTGGACATGCTCGAAGCACGCCTCGTGATGAGCACGGCCTACTACCCGCTGTTGGCTGGCGATTTCCTTGAGAATTGGGAAGACACCACGCGCATTGACGCATCGCCCAAGAACAACTGGAACGGCATCCCCAGCATCGTCGGGTATGGTCGCGATCGCACGACGACGACCAATGTCGACCCGCAGACCCTTCTCGACGAAACTGGCGTCGCCACGTCCATCAACGTCAACACCACCAGCGGCAACAATACCAACGGCGGCGTGCACGAACTCCAACTGGCCACGCCAATCGGCACAACGGGCAACGGCAGCGTCGGCCTCCAGCCGGTGGACTCGCTCGACGACGTGTGGATCACCATCCACCTCGACAACACCGGCATGAGCACGCCGGTGCACATCAAGTACGACCTCATCGACGTCGACTCGACGGCGCTCACCTCGGGCACGCCCGTACAGAAGCTCGCGCTTCAATACCGGCTCGGTTCGACCGGCAACTTCACCAACGTGCCGGCCGGCTTCGTGAGTCCGGCGGCGGACTTCACCAGCGGCGCGACCGGCCTGACCACGGCGGTCGACGCGACGCTGCCAGCGGACACCATCGGTGCGTCGCAGATCCAGATCCGCATCCTCAGCGCCAACGTCAGCGGCCAGGACCAGATGGTCGCTGTCGACAACATCAAGGTGTTCGGAGCCGCCGGCAGCCCCGGCATCATTGGCTTTGACGCCACCACACTCACCGTCAACGAAACCGCCGGCGTGGCCACGCTCAACTTGAGCCGCCCGAACACGTCGATCGGCGCGGCCAGCGTCACCTGGACCAGCATCGACGGCACTGCGGCGAACGGCGCCGATTTCACCGGCGGCACCGGCACGGTCAGCTTCGCCGCGGGCGAGTACACGAAGTCGATCCTCATCCCGATCAACAACGACGCGCTGTCGGAAGGCCTGGAGACGTTCAGCGTAACGCTGGCGAATCCGACAAACGGCGCGGCCGTCTCGAGCACGAATGGCACGATGGTCGTTTCGATCGTCGACAACGACGTCGTCCAGCCGACCGGTTTGCTGCTCAACGAACTGCTCATCAGCCCCACCGACGGCGGCGCGTACGAGTACGCCGAATTCAGGGCGCGGCCGGCACAAGCCTGAACAACGTCTGGCTCGTCAGCATCGAAGGTGACGGCGCGGCCGCATCGGGCACGATTCAAGCGGCTTTCAACCTGTCGGGCTACGCGCTGGGCACGAACGGCCTGGCCGTGCTGAAGGCCACCACCGGCGGCTTCATCGGCAACGACGCCGCCACCACCGTCATCCCCAACAGCGCCTTCGACGGCGGCGCGGTGCTCGCCTCGGGCTCCCAGTCATACGCGCTCGTCTACAGCGCCGATCCGATCGTCACGGGCGCCGATTGGGACACCGGCGTCGTCTACGACGGCACACTCAACAGCGTGCAGGCCGGCGCGGTCGTGCTCGACGTTGTCGGCTTCTTTGACAGCAACATCCCTAACAGCGGCAGCGTCGATCGCGCGTACGGCCCGATCTTGTATGGCTACAGCAACAGCTCATCGACAAACCTCGATTCGCCAGACGCGCTCACGCGCTTCGTCACTGACAGCACTCCGTACGGTGCGACTTCTGCCTATCAGGACCCGGCCACGTCGTGGTACGGCGGCAACCTGATGGACGTGAACGGCTCGGCCACCGACAGCTCGACCGGCATCGGCTATAGCCAGGTCAACAATTCAGGCAACCGTCCGCTCGGCGCAGCCATCACGCCGGCCGGCACGAACTGGCCGAACGTCACGGCGAACGCGGGGCACCTCTTCCTGGCCACCACGGGGATTACCGTGACCGAAGGCGGCGTCGGCACGATCCGCGTCGTGCGTTACGGTGGCTTGAGCGGCAGCGTGTCGGTCGACTACACCGTCGTCGGCGGCACCGCGCAGCCGGCCGACTACACCGGCGCTAGCGGCACGGTCACCTTCGCCGACGGCCAAGACGCCGCGACGATCACAGTCAACATCGTCGACGACGCGACGCCGGAAACCTCCGAGACGATCATCATCGGCCTGTCGAATCCCACCGCCGGCGCGATCGCCGAAGTGGGCCGAACCACCGTCACAATCTCGCAGAGCGATTCGAGCATGCCGACCGGCCTGCTCATTAACGAGATCAGCCAGAACCCGCCGCAGGGCGCGTTGCCCGAGCCGTACGAGTTCGTCGAACTGCGCGGCACGCCGAACACGGTGCTGCTCGACGTCTACCTCATGTTCTTCGAAGGCACGAACGGCACCGGTACCTTCCAGGCCGGCATCCTCGACGGCATCATCGATCTCAGCGGCGCGGTCATCGGCAGCAATGGCCTGCTGCTCATCCGCCGCGCGGGCGGCTTCACGCCGGATGACCCGGCCACCGGCATCTTCGAGAGCACGTACATCGGCTCGATCGAATCCGACAACAACAGCGCGATGCTGTTCTACAACACGCCCGGCTCCGCACTGCCGGTCGCCGCGACCGACTACGACACCGGCGCCGGAACGAGCGGTACCCTGCCGCCCGACCTGTTGTTCGCCGCGCCAGGCCTGACAACGCTTGATTCGATCGCGTGGAAGACCGACGCGACCGCCGGCGTGGTGTACGGCAACGCGGTCGTGGACGCGCTCAGCGGCGCGACCACGGTCGATGCGGTTGTCCGATTGAGCACCAACAACACGCCGTCCAGCTCGTCGGCGTGGTTCTACGGCAACACCATCACGGGCGATCCGAACAATTCCAAGGCGTTCGATCTCACCAAGGTGTCGGCCAACTTCCCGGCCGGCTACCAACTCACGCCGGGCGGGGCCAATATCGCATCGCCGCCGCCGGCCATCGTCGGCACGCCGGTGCGCAACTTCCTCACCGCGCTCAACGTGCAGGTCACGTTCACCAAGGACGTGTCCGCCAGCCTGAGCGCGAGCGACTTCGTGCTGACGAACACCACCACCAGCACGGTCATCCCGTCGGCCAGCCTGTCCGTCACGGGCGGCGCGAACACCGCGACAATCACCTACACCGGCGCGGCCGCCGGCCTGTTGCCCAACGGCGCCTACGAGTTGCAGATCCTGCCCGCCGGCATCACCGACACCGTCGGCAATCCGCTCGGGGCCGGCCTGACGTTCAATTTCAACTTCCTGAACGGCGACACCCAGCAGGACGGCAAGGTCAATTTCAGTGACCTCCTCGTCCTGGCCGCCAACTACAATCAAAGCGGCGCGGGCATTGACTACAGCAAGGGCGACTTCAATTACGACGGCACGGTGAATTTCAACGACCTGCTCGTCCTTGCCGCCAACTACAATCAGGTGTTGGCATCGGTGGTCAGTGCCGCGTTCGCCGCACCGGTGACGGTGTCGGCGTCGGACAAGAAGGAGAACGAGTCGATCTTCAACGACGGCATGTCGATCCTGTAACTCGCTCGATTCGCTCATCAGGTCGTCGAGACGCACGCTCACGCTGCGTCTCGACGACTTTTTTGTCTGCTCGTCGACTCAATGGACGATTTTCTGATCATGCTCGTCCGAAACATCTCGGCGCGAAACCGCCGGAAAGGCGTGCTCATGCGAAGACTGCTGTGCATTGCGTTGACGATCGGCCTGGCTGGGTGTGCCGCCCATGCGGACAAGCCATCCGCGCAAATCATGAGCACGTCAGCCGCGGTGGTGAAGTACGGCGCGGTTGCGACCGTGAATCCGTACGCGACGGACGCAGCGATACGCACGCTGCGTGACGGCGGCAACGCGGTCGATGCGGCCATCAGCGCGATGCTCACGCTGGGCGTCGTCGACAACCACAACTCCGGCATCGGCGGCGGTTGCTTCATCCTCATCCGCATGGCCGACGGGCGCACCACGGCGATCGATGCCCGCGAAGTTGCACCGGCCCGTGCGACGCGCGACATGTTCGTCCGTGACGGCGTTGCCGACGCCGCGCTGTCTACGACGGGCCCGCTCGCATCGGGTGTGCCCGGCGCTCTCAAAGGGTACGACGTCGCCATCCGCAAGTTTGGTCGGAAGCAGATCGCCGAAGTCCTGTTGCCGGCGGCCGAACTGGCCGAGAAGGGCTTCGTCATCGATCGCATTTATGCCGGCAAGCTGAAACGCGTGCGCGACGACATCGCGAAATTCCCGGCGTCGAAGCAGTTGCTCCTCAAGCCCGATGGATCGGTGTTCGCAGAGGGTGAGATCGTGCACAACGCCGACCTCGCCGCCACCTATCGCGCCATCGCGAAGGACGGCGTCGACGCCGCGTTCTACCGAGGTGGGTTCGCACAGAAGACCGCCGAGTGGATGGCCGGTAACGGCGGTCTGCTGACGGCTGATGACTTCGCGAAGTACGAAGCGGTCGAGCGCCCACCGCTTGAGTTCCATTACCGCGGACAAACGGTTCTCAGCATGCCACCGCCCAGTTCCGGCGGCCTGCACCTCGGGCAAATATTGCGGATGCTCGACCGCTTTGACTTGCCTGCAATGAGCGACGCCGACCGTATCACGACCGTCGCCAACGCGATGAGCCTGGCATTCGCCGATCGGGCGTACTGGTTGGGCGATCCGGATTTCGTCGCGGTGCCGAAGCGACTGCTGGATGACGCGTACTTGGTTGAGCGATCGAAACTGATCGTCTCGCATCATGCACTGCACGACGTGCAGCACGGCACGATGGAGCCCACGCCCGCATTCCCGCGCTTCGATGAGAAGCACACCACGCACGTGAGCGTGGCCGACGCCGAAGGCAACGTCGTCGCGATCACAGCCACTGTCAACACCGCGTTTGGCTCGAAAGTGGTCGTCCCCGGTACCGGCGTCGTGTTGAACGATGAAATGGACGACTTCAGCGCGCAACCCGGCGCGGCCAACGCGTTCGGATTGGTCGGCGCAGAAGCAAACGCCGTCACGCCCTTCAAGCGGCCGCTCAGCAGCATGACGCCCACGCTCGTGCTGGACGAACAGCATCGCCCGACGATCGTCATCGGCGCGGCCGGTGGACCGAAGATCATCACGCAGGTGGTTTGCGTGCTGACGAACTTGCTCGACTTGAAGCTCGATCCGAAACAGGCAATGGCTCGCCCGCGCTATCATCACCAGTGGCGGCCGGACGAACTGTGGATCGAAAAGGACGCCGGCCAACCACTGCTGGACGAACTGACGAAGCGCGGCTTCAAACTCACGCCGGCCGATGCAAGCGGCGCGACAAATCTCGTGGTAATCGACCCGGCGACGAAGGCGATGACCTCCGAAAGCGAACCACGGCTGCCGGGCAAGGCCGCCGTGGAATGAGGTTCGTTTGGTGCGAGTTGCGAATTAGGCGCGGCGACGGAGTGCCAATGCACCGAGTGCCAATCCGCCCAAGACTGTGCTCGGCTCGGGCAGCAGCGTGAACGACACCGAGACGTTGTCGACACTCAAGCCGTGATCGGAGCCGGCCGAGTCCGAATCGAAGAAGCGAATCCAGAGTTCCTGGTTCGGCGCGACACTCAGGCCGGTAACGGTCCAGGAGAAGCCCGCCACGCGGTTCGCCGCGAGATTGCCGTCCAGTGATGCGGCCGGCGTAGCGCCGTCGATCGGCGTGTTGAATTGCGAAGCCCCGGGGGCGGCAGTGTAAGTGCCCGTCACGCCTGGCGCGCCTGCGCCGGCATTGAAGACGGCATATCCGGGCACGAGGTTTTCATTGAGGGCGTTGCCCGTCGCACCACTCGCGCCAGTCTTGTCGGCGACGCGCCACTGTTCGCCATCATAGTTGAGCGTGAAGCCGGTGACATTCGTGACCGAGTTGTTCACGAAACGCATGGCGTAGGTAATGTTGCCGGGCGTGCCCGATGCGACCGATCCCAAGGCGCGGTCGCCCACGCCATTCACGCTCGACGATGCGCCGAACGAGTAAATCGTGCCGGTCGCGGTGCCACCACCGCTGCCTTGGATGTTGCGGGTCGAGTTGCTGGAGTAGCCGACGTACCAACCCTTCAGGCCAGCCGCGCCGTCCGTGGCGACGTCATCGGTCCACGCTTGAGCCGTGCCGGACTGGGTGAGGGTGTCAAAGTTCTGTGAATAGGAGAGGGAAGAGTCCGAGATGACAAGAGCGGCCATCGCCGGAGCAGTTGTCAAGACTGCACACAGAACCAGACCGCACTTCACATGTTGACGCATTGCACGTTCTCCCGATATCCCTGAGCCGGTTGTTACTGAAGTGCCATATATGAACCACTCCAGCTTTGACTATATTGCGCTTTTCATTCTCGAAAATCCAGATAAATATCCAGTTTCCGACTATAATCACCTCAGAACAGCCACTCGGATTTTTGTTGGCATAGGCCGCCAATCCTATGTAAAACTGCCACATCTGCGGCATCTCGCCGAGTTCTTTCAACGGGTCAATTGGGCTTTCCCTAGGACACGAGGTGCCTTCCTTGCGCGACCGAGATGTTTGTCTGTTACGTTCCCTGCGGATCGCGATCGCGATTGTTGGTGGCCTTTCCACCCCCGCCGTGGCCATCACTCAGACAGTCACCGGCAGCTTTCGTTCCGAGGTCGATCGCTGGAAGGGCTTGGCCTTCGGAAACGACTCCAACCTGTATGTGCAGCCCTCATTGGCGCAGCAGGCCGCCTTTCGCGCGTGCCTCGCCGATCTGTGGTCGGGCAGTCACCAAGGTGCCGGCACGAACACCGTCGACACGCAGGCGGCCGCGTTCGGCTACGAGTACATCCGTTTCAACGACACCGACACCGGCATGACCTACTACGGCCTGCGCGAAGTCCTGACCGGCGGCGCGCAGACCAAGGGCTGGGGAATCACGTTCGTCAACTTCAGCGCCACCAGCAACACGATGGTGGAGGTGCCCCACGTCCTTTTCGACACCAACACCGAAGACCTCGGCGCTCGAACGTTTCAGGACGCCGGCGCACGCGGCTTCACGATGGCGGGCGCACACCGAAACGCCAACGGCTTCGGCACGGCCGATGTCGCGCGGCTGGACGGCGGCAGCACGTTCCAAGTGGCGCACGAAGTGATGAACGGACCGGCCGCGCAGACCGTCGGCTGGCAGATCCATGGCTTCGACCTCGACGGCATCCCGACCTTCCCTGCCGACACCGCCGCCGTCATGACTAACGGCAATGGCACCGTCACTGCGCCGCAGCGTGACCTCAATGCCCGCTATGACGCCGTCGGTTTCCCCGCGTACGGCTACAACACGCTGAGTTCTTCCAACCCTCTGAACGTCGAGCTCAACACCGCCACCGACGGCACCGTCTATCCCGGCACCACGTTCGACGACCTCGGCGCCACCGGCAATCACCAAGGCGCCTATTCGCGCAGCCTGGGCGGCGCGTTCATGCACGTGGAACACGAGCAGCTCATCCGCTTCAGCACCGCGAATCGCACGCTGGCTGCCTCTCAGTTGGGCGACTCAATGCGCGCGACCTCGCCCCTCACGGCGACCACGCTGAAGAAGTGGGATTCGGGCAACGGCGCGGGCAGCAGTTCATGGACGGTGAACAGCGGCGCGAACTGGAGCACTGACGGACTGCCCACGGCAGCCGACACGATCCAGTTCGACAACTCACTCGTGGCCACGCTCCCCGTGACCATGACGCTTACGGCCCAGAACATCACGGTGCGCGGGATCGCATGGGACTCGAATCAGTCGTCCACGCTCGCCAGCGCCACGAACGGCACTGCCGTCAGCACCGTCACGCTCATGGGCGACGGCCCCGTCAGCACCATGCCCCTTCTGAAAATGGGTGCGAGTGCGGTCAGTTCAACGTTCATTATCAACTCCGGCAACACGGGCACCGGCACGGGAGAGGTCGAACTCGTTCTGAACGCCAGCGGCAACGTCGAAGTCAGCAACCCGAACACGAACTTGGTCGTCAACGCACGCATCCGCGAACTGGGTGTGAACCGACGTCTCACCAAGACCGGCAACGGCACGGCCACGCTCGGCAACTCTGGCAACAGCTTCACGGGCGGCGTCACAGTGAAGGCGGGCATTCTCGGCGTGCCCGCGATCGGAGCGCTGGGCACGTCCCCGTCGACGGTCGTGTCCGACTTCATCCGTCTCGACGGCGGAACGCTGCGCTACACCGGCGGCAACGCCACGATGAGCACGACGCGCGGCATCACAACGGTCAGCAGCGGTTCGATCGACGTCACGGCCGCAGCAACGACGCTCAGCTACAACGGCGTCGTCGCCGGCGGCGGATCGCTGAATAAAGTCGGCACCGGCACGCTACAACTTGGCGGCGCGAACACGTTCACCGGCGCAACGATCGTCACCGCGGGTCGACTGCAACTGGCTTCGCCCACCGCGCTCGGCGCGACGTCGGCCGGTAGCATTGTCACGAACGGCGCGACGATGGAACTGTTCGGCAGTTCGAGCGGACTGTCGTACACGTCACCCGAACCCCTCATGGTCGCGGGCATCGGTACGAGCGGCGCTGGGGGTGCGTTGATCGCAACCGGCTCGGCCGGCAGCACTTTCGGCGGACCGCTCACGCTGTCGGCCGACGCGACCATATCCAACCAGGCCGCCGGCGTGCTTCGTCTCACAGGCGGCGTGTCGGGCAGTGCGGGCCTCACCGTCGCGGGAAGTTCCGGCGTCGAGGTCGCCCGGCTTCGCGTGAACCAGTTCACACTCACTGCGCCGCGGCTGACGCTCGCATCCGTCGCGACACTCGGCTCGACGAGTCGCATCACCGGCCTCTCACTTGCGGCGGGCCAGACACTGGACCTCTCTACGGGCACGCTCGTCGTCGACTACACAGGAACGTCGCCGGCGTCCTCGCTTCGCGCACTGCTCGCCACCGCCTACGCGGGCGGCGCTTGGAACGGCGCGGGTCTGACCAGTTCGGCCGCGGGCGGCAGCACCATGCTCGGCATGGCCGAGGCGTCGCGTGTGAGCTTCACCACGGTTGATGACATAACGCTCGACGGCACGTCGATCGTCATCCGGCGCACCTGCGCCGGCGACACGAACCTTGACGGCAGCGTCAACTTCACCGATCTGCTCGCCCTCGCCGCGAGGTATGGCAACGCCGGCATCTGGGACCAAGGCGACTTCAACTATGACGGCACCGTCAACTTCGCCGACTTGCTCGCGCTCGCTGCCAACTACGGCAGTGCGTCCGGCACCTTGAGCAACGGCGATCTCGACCGCCAAGGCGGTTTCATGGCGCAAGTTCTCGTTCCAGAGCCCTGTTCGCCGGCGATTGCCGTTTCCCTGCTACTACCTTGGACACGCCGAACCCGACGATGATCGGCGCGTTGCACTCGCTCTCCCGCGCAAGCTTGAAACTGGACGGCAACGATCCTGTCCTACCCGCCACGGTTCACGCGGAGTATCTAGCACCTCGCCGGCGGATTCCCACGCAGGACATGCAGTCCGCGGGAGCGATGGGACAAATCAAATCTTTGATCGGTGGGAACAAGCGGAATCGCTCAAAGGCCAGAGCGGGATTCGAACCCGCGACAAACGGTTTTGCAAACCGTCCCCTTAGTCCACTCGGGCATCTGGCCGGGGATGGGACATCGTAGAGACTGCGGCCTTGCCATTCAAGCAGGATGCTTGATGCTGGTCGTCAGCTGTGCTCCTTCGGATCAGGCAGTCGGTGCCGTGGCCGGTTCGACCTCGGCCACCTCGACGTCGATCGTCAGGCTCTCCGCCCCGCGATTCGCGCCGATGACCGTGCCCGACGTAGGCGACACGTCGCCGTAATGTCGGCCGTAACCGGTGCGGATGTGGCCTGTGTTGGGCAGGACGCCGTTGGTCGGGTCGAAGTCCTTCCAGCCGATCGTCGGGATGTATAGCTGCACCCACGCGTGTGTCGCATCCGAGCCGGCCCGGCTGTTGCCGGTGTTGCCGGTAAACAGGTAGCCGCACACGTAGCGTGCGGGAATGCCCAGCAGCCGCGCCATCGTGATGAACAGGTTGGCGAAGTCCTGGCAGACGCCCTGCCGGGCGATGAACGTCTCGAACGGCGTGGTGTCGATCGTCGTCGTGCCGGGCGCGTACTGGTACTCGCGGAAGAACGACAGGTTGATCGCGAAGAGCGTCTCCATGAGGTCGCCGTTGTTGGCCTGCACCAGGCCCATCGCGTGGTCGTACAGCTGCTGGAGCTGCGCTTCGGGCAGCTCGACCGGCGCGAGGTACGGCCCGAGCATCGTGCGTTCCCACGGCATCCACATGAGCGGGAACTGCGGACGGATCGCTTGCCTTGCGAACGCGAACGGGTCGACGTCGATCAGTTCGACGACCGAATCCGCTTCGATCTCGAGGGTCTGATACGGGCTGGTGAGTTCGAACCGTTGCGCCCAGTTGCCGAAGACGTCTTCGAACTCGATGACGTTCGCCTGCGGGCTGACGCGCAGGTTGTAGCTGATGAGCGTCTGGCGCCAGTCGTCGATGGGCCGCAGGTGGAGCGCGTGCTTGCTCGAGTCGACTTGGCCGGCGTAGGTGTAGACGGTCTTGTGCCGCACGCGGAGCTTGCGGCGAGAGACGTCCTTGTGATCGAAGTGCGTGGGGTCGGGAGTCGTTGTCACAGGCGGAACATAGGGCGCAGTTGCGCCAACTTTCCATCGGTGACGAACCCGGTGAATCGACCGCGAGAACCCCGGTGCGACGGAATTGTGCATTGACAAGCCGCGTTTCGCCGATCTAATGTGACCACCGATGCGTCAGTTGTCCGTCATTCGCCTCTCCCTTAGCCTGCTGCTTCTTGGAAGCCGCCCGGGTGAGGCTGCGTAGGCGCATCGAACTTTCGTCAAGAGTTCAAACGCCCCGCGAGTCACCCGACTCGCGGGGTTTTCTTTTATCGTGACTACAGAGTCACAGAGGGCACAGAGGCGGATCTCGGAAAGCTGATTGCAGAAGCGTCTGGCTGCGTCACCACCCACGATGCCGACAGACACGCCACCACCCCGGCGATCGTTTCTCGCAGTGAACATGTTCGTCAACTCTCCGCCTTCTCTGTGTCCTCTGTGACTCTGTGGCCTTCGTCGTCTGGAGCGTTTCATGGAACCGTCCGAGCAACCCTTGAAGGAGGCTCAGCCTCCGATCATCCGCATCTTCGACACCACCTTGCGTGACGGCGAGCAATCGCCCGGCGCCACGCTCACGATGGCCGAAAAGCTGGAGATCGCGCTTCACCTCGAATCGATGGGCGTCGACATCATCGAGGCCGGCTTCCCGATCGCTTCCGATGGCGACTTCGAATCCGTCCGGCAGATCGCCGAGCGCGTGACGAAGTCCGTCGTATGCGGCCTCGCCCGCTGCACGCCGATGGACATCGAACGCGCCGGCAACGCCATCAAGCCCGCCAAGCGCGGCCGCGTCCACGTGTTCTGCGCCACCAGCAAGATCCACCGCGAGCACAAGCTGCGCAAGGGCAAAGAGGAAATCCTCAAGCTCTCGCAGGACAGCATTCGCCACGCGCGCACATTCACCGACGATGTCGAGTTCAGTCCGGAAGACGCGAGTCGAACCGAACTGGAGTTCCTCGAAGAGATCACGCACGCCGCCATCGAGGCGGGCGCGACGACGATCAACCTGCCCGACACCGTCGGCTACGCCACGCCGGACGGCTACGGCCTGATCTTCCGGCACCTGATCGCCAAGCTGCCGATCATCACGCAGCGCGGCATCATCCTCAGCACGCACTGCCACAACGACCTGGGCCTGGCCGTGGCGAACTCGCTGGCCGGCGCGATGAACGGCGCGCGGCAGATCGAGTGCACCATCAACGGCATCGGCGAACGCGCCGGCAACGCCGCGCTCGAAGAGATCGTCATGAACCTGCGCGTCCGCAACGACCACTGGAAGATGCGCACGAACATCGACAGCAAGAAGCTCTTCCCGGCCAGCCGAATGGTCAGCTCGCTCACCGGCCTGACCGTGCAGCGCAACAAGGCCATCGTTGGCCAGAACGCGTTCGCGCACGAGAGCGGCATCCACCAGGACGGCGTGCTCAAGTTCCGCGAGACCTACGAAATCATGGACCCCGCGTCCGTCGGCATCGCGAAGAACGAGCTGGTCCTCGGCAAACACTCCGGACGCGCGGCCCTGCGCGACCGCGTGACGTCGCTGGGCTACACGCTGAACGACGAGCAGCTCGACGTCGTCTTCGTCGCGTTCAAGAAGCTGGCCGACAAGAAGAAGGAAGTCTTCGACGAAGACGTCGAGGCCCTGGTCGACGATCAGCTGGAGCGCTCGCGCGAGATGTGGGAAGTGGTCAGCCTCCAGGTGACGACCGGCAACAACGCCATCCCCACCGCCACCGTCACGCTGAAGGACAACGCCGGCCACTCGATGACCGACGCCAGCGTGGGCGACGGCCCCGTCGACGCGATTTACTCGTGCATCAGCCGCATCACCAACGTGCGCGGCACCCTGCTCGACTTCAAGCTCCGCAGCATCACCGGCGGAAAGGAAGCGCAGGGCGAAGTGCAGATCACGCTCGACCACAACGGCACGAAAGTGAACGGCCGAGGCCTGAGCACGGACATCCTCGAAGCCGCCGCGAAGGCGTACCTGAACGCGATCAACCGGTTGCGGAATCATGAAACGCGCAGCGCGAGGTGACGCAGCATTCGGCGCTGTGATCGCTTCGCCAGAGCGCCGGGCGACACCCATCGCCGGTACGGTGTCGCCCGGCGATTTGCGCGATGCGGACCCCGTGAACCGCGGGACGCAGAGTGTCAAGTGTCGTCGATCCGACTGACACGCGCCTGACCGACGTCCGTTCAGCCGACTTTCGCCTGCCAATAGTGAGGTCTACCGTATCGAGCGATTGGCTCGGGCGGGACTCTATTCACTTCAACCTAAGTCGCGATACGTCGCGATCGGCCGCGAAAGGAGTTGGCGATGGTTTCCTCACGTCATGTGCTGGCGGTTTCCGCCACTGCCTTGGCCGCTGTGCTGGTGTTTTCCGGAGGGGCGAGCGGTCAGGTCACGTCGGGCTCGTACAGCGTCACGCACAACTACGTCTTCACCGTGCCAAGCGCAGCTGCCGCCGGTGGCGACGTTCAACTACAACCTCTACACGTCCGCGTTCGAGCCCGCGCCCGGCTGGGACGTCAATTCGAGAATCGGCGGGTGGGCGATCGGCGTCGGCCCGGTGGCGTTCAGCGACTCCGCCCGCGCCGGAACCGATCGGCCGCGCGCCGGCTTCGTCGACGCCGGCGCCACCGCGGGCGTCAACGCCAATGTCGGCAACTGGGGCGGCGCCACGTGGGGCGCCTCGATGACCAGCTACGGCTCGGCCCACGCGAACATCTTCCCCGATCAGGCCTTCGCCTTCAGCAACATCAACACGAAGATCTACGCCGGCTGGTCGTGGCGCAACGGGCACATCGTCTGGAGCCCGATCATCAGCGACAGCGTCGGCGGCAGCGCGTTCGCCGCCGGCACGCGTTGGCGGCCGATCCGCAACCGCGATCCCATCTCGTTCTCGGGTCTCGATCTCGGCGGCAACGAACTCTGGACCGACTCCTTCTTCGACATCTTCCTCGAACTGTCCGCGCCGATGGATTGGGACGCCACCAGCTTCCGCACCACCGATCCGACAGGCCCGCTCGATCTGTCGTTCTCCATCGCGATGGACGACCCGTTCATCACCTCCGGTAAAGGCACGATGAACCTACAGATCGTCAACGGCCAGGTCACGCAGTCGCAGACGACCGGCGTTTTCGGCACGCTTGGTCTGCCCAGCGTCGGCACCGTCGTGGGCAACTCGCTCACCCTGCCGCTGGGCAACCAATTCACGATCGACTACGACCTCACCCCGCGCGGCGCGAGCGATCTGCTCGTCACGCTGGGCGGCGGCGGAAGCGCGCTGCTGCCGGAGCCGACGTCTGTCTGCGCGGCACTCGTAGGCGTCAGTGTCCTTGTGCTGCGTCGACGTGCGTGACAAACGCGTCGCATGACAATCGAACCGCGGCCCTGGCAACACACAGACGCGGCACCACGCAGTTGATCGATGCACGGCCGCGCAACGCACGGCGGGGAGATGGTGCGGTGCGCGGCGACTGCGTTCGCTCACCGCTCCCCCGGATACCCGAACTCCACCGGCGACGCCGGATCGAACTCCGGCGGCCCACCGGCCCCCGGCGCTCGCTTCTTCGCGCGGTGCGGGGCGTAGTTCTCTGCCTCGCTCAGCGTGCCGATGATCGCGTTCAGGCTGATGCTGATCCGGTCCTCCGTCGCATTCCGCACCGGCACCACCGAGTGCTTCAGCCACGACGGGAACAGCACCATCATCCCCTGCTCCGGCGGCAGCTGCACCGGCTGGCCGCCCGTGAAGGTCTCGCGCGGGTCGAAGAAAACGACGCTCCCTTCCGGCTGCACCAGCTTCGGCACCTTCGGGTAATAGACCGCGCTGAAGTGGTACGGCAGGTGGTTGTGCGGCTGGTCGAGCGACAGATCGCCCGGCTGGCCGATCACCGCCCAGCCGACCATTTGCAGGATCGTCGGCACGCCCATCTGCCCGATCATCTCGGCGAACGCCTCGGCGATCTGCCGGATCGGCTTGCGATCGATCTTGAAAATGTTCCCTTGCGTCTGGAGCCCGCCCAGCCCGTGCCCGCCCTTGAGCAGGCCAGCGTCGCGCAGGCTGTAGATGATGTCGACCAGGGCCTTGTTGTCGACGTGCGGAAGCGACGTGACAACCAGCGGCGTCGGAAACACCGGCAGCACCTTCAAATCAAGCGGCATGTTGTGCGGACTCCCTGACTCACAAGCGGTTGGTGGCGGGAGTGTAGCGAGTCGAGCGAAGCGATGACACGCGAAAACGGGAATGCACTTCGCCCGCGCCCGCACGCGACGATCATTGAGCCGGCGCCGCGGTCGCAAAGAGACGTAACTTCTCGGGCGGCCATGCGGACCCGCCAGTCGCGACGCCAGAAGTTGACAGATTGGCGGAGTTGAATTGAAGTGGAAGTGCGCAATATGCGCAGGGGAGCGGTCGGCCGATGGCGCACGCAGCACACCAGATTGATATCAAAGTCGACCACGATCACCTTGAGCACGAAGCCAAAGCGCATCCAATCAATGCATTAGCAGAACTGATTTGGAACGCGCTCGATGCGGAGGCAGACCAGGTCGATGTTTGCACCAAGCGCAACAGCTTGGGTGGCATCGAAAGAATTGACGTCCAAGACGATGGCCACGGCATATTGCCCGATTCTGAGCGTTTTTTCGCAACACTAGGTGGTTCGTGGAAGCGGTCGGCGCAGTTCACTCCGACCAAGAAGCGTGCGCTTCACGGGAAGGAGGGAAAGGGGCGATTGAAATCGTTCGCTCTCGGGAGCAAGGTGGAGTGGCGAACAATTTATCTGGACGAACGCGAGAAGGAATACCGTTCATACAATATCACTGGCAGCCGACTAGACCTCCGACATTACGACGTCACAGCGCCCATACTTGCCGAGTTGTCGAAGACAGGCACGACCGTCTCTATCACAAACATACGCGACGACCTACGTGCTCTAGATTCGGTTGACAACGTGGTGGTCGAACTTGCTCATCGACTTGCACCATACTTGCGCAAGTACCCACTTATCCGCGTACGTTTTGACGGTAAGGCTGTGAACCCATCGACCCTTGAGGCGAGCAGCCACGACTACCGGCTACCGGGTCTCACACTCACCGATGGCAAACGCTATGACGCCAAACTGAACATAACCGAGTGGAAGATACCGATGAAGCGGCGGCTGTGTCTC
Source organism: Tepidisphaeraceae bacterium (assembly GCA_047600945.1). GTDB lineage: Bacteria > Planctomycetota > Phycisphaerae > Tepidisphaerales > Tepidisphaeraceae > JASGKC01. The sequence continues at coordinate 3,853,779 of JASGKC010000001.1, forward strand.
TGCGACCGAGACGGAATGATGCTCGATGAACGACCCATCGTGGATGTGCGTGAGCCGGGGCGCGACTTCACTGTCTACTTGAGCAGCGACGCAGTCAGCGTTCTGGCTGAGCGAAACGCTTTTGCCCTAAATGAGCTAGATCCGGACCTTCAAACACTTGTGGATGTAGTTAAGCCTCGTGTCAAAGCCCACTTTCGCGCAAGGCGGGCGGAAGAGGCGGCAGACCAAGTACGAAAGTGGAAGGAACAAGGGGTCTATCCATACTCGGACCAACCCAAAAACGACGTCGAGATAGTGAGTCGACAGGTATTTGATGTTGTTGCGAAGCAAGTGCAGGATTACCTGCCTGGTTTCGGCGAAGATGCTAAAGCGACGTTGTTTTCGATGCGCCTGATGCGTCAAGCGCTCGAGGAGAGCCCGGAACACCTTCGACGCGTTGTTTTGGAGGTACTTGAACTGCCGCAGGAGAAGCAGAAGGATCTTGCAGCAATGCTCGACAAGGGCATCTCGTTCATCCATATCATCGATCTGGCGAAACGTGTGTCAGACCGCCTTGACTTCATCCAAGGCCTCAAGTCGCTGCTTTTCACGGAAGAGTCAAAGAAGCGCATGCGCGAACGTTCCGAACTCCACAAGTTGATCGATCAGAATCCGTGGCTGTTCGGCGAGGAATACGTTCTGTCGGTCAGCGATAAGGGCTTGGACAAAGTCCTGAGGGCGCACCTTGATACTCATCGACAGAAGCGTGGCGGGAAGCTCCGTACTGTCCGTCGTGAGAACGGGCGAATTGGCATCGTTGACCTGATGCTTTCGCGTAAGGTCATTCACCCCGGGTGCAACAAGGTTGAACATCTTGTCATCGAACTGAAGGCTCCCAAAGTGCCAATCGGGCCCAGGGAACTCGAACAGACAATCAGCTATGCCCAAGCGGTGATTAAGGACGACCAATTCATAAATTCGCAGACTTGTTGGCGTTTCTGGGCGCTCTCGAATCGGCTGGAGGGAACCGCCGAGACAATGGCACACCAACGCGGTAAGCCACCCGGTCTCGCTTGGGAACCTGACGGGGGACAGGATGTGCAAGTGTGGGCGATGAGTTGGTCAGAACTGCTGGCGAACGCCACTCGCCGCCTGCACTGGGTTCAAGAGAACTTGGCGTATACTCCTGATGACGACGACGCCAGGCAGCATCTTTCTGCGCTCTACGAGAAGTACCTGCCCGTTGTCGCGCGCGAGCAAGGCAACGACTGAGAGTCGCGCCAGACCCCCGAAAGATGCTTCGCTCTAAGCACTACGCGCCGTCCCCCGCCAATTTCCCCTCTTGACGGCCACCCGGAACCGCTTGTCATGATGATTGGTTCGGATCGCTCTTTGACAACGTGAACCCGATCGGCCCGCGGGGCCGAACGGGGTGGCCCGGATGTCCCAAATAGTCCCGGAAATCGAAATCTTCGGTTCAGTGCTCCGTTCGGCCGCGCAGGGTTCGGCCGGGCCGGGAGTTGGGCCGGTGCTCGTCGCGTCGGGCAACCGCGTTCGGCCGGCGCAGGGCGCATCGGGCGGGCAGAGCATGGGACAGGCCGACGCGGGCGGACGCGCCGGCGGGTCGGATGGGTGAAGCGCCTCGCCGCTAACCAGGCCGATAAAGGCGCGGGTCACGCGCTGACCTGAAGCCCCCCGTCCCGCGACTGTGGTTCAACGCCATGAACGCCGCCCATCCGCACGTGCGAATCGCACATCCGCACGTGTGGGACCGTCTTCCGCATGTGCGAATCGGTCTCCCGCACGTGCGAGTCGGTCTCCCGCACGTGCGAGTCGGTCTCCCGCACGTGCGAATCGGTCTCCCGCACGTGCGAATCGGTCTCCCGCATGTGCGAGTCGGTCTCCCGCATGTGCGAGTTGCGTATCCGCACGTGCGGATTTCCCGTTCGCACGTGCGGATGCCGCGTTCGCGGACGGGGGCATGTGGCCCGCACGTCCGAGATTGCGGACAGCGTTGGCCGCGCGCGGATGCGGGCGGGAGGGTCTGCTCCCACGACATCGAGCGCGTCCAGCGCCGTCCATCGGTTCGTGCTCGCGATCGGATCGACGGCGTTCGCGCGACGCGGCGTCGTGGGCGCTGCGGATCGAGCCCGACACGCGGGCCATCACCGGCCGTGCAGTTCGTCGGCCATTCGCTTGGCGAGGTCGGCCACGCGGGCGCCGGGCATCAGGCACCAATCCTCCGTGATCGTCACGATCCGCGCGTGCTTCATGGCCGGCGCGTCCGCCAGCGTGGCCCAGACGGCCTTCGCGCGGTTCAACTCCGCGGGCGTCGCGCCGGGCATGAACTGGAGGATGACGTCGGGCGCGGTCGCGAGCAGCGCCTCGCGATCGATCGACGAGTACCCCGTCCGGCCGGCCGGCAAGGCGTTCGTCCCGCCGGCGATGGTGAGCAGGTCGTTCAGAAAGACATCCGCCCCGGCGACGCTGGTGCCTTCGGAGCCGATGACGAGCAGCGTGCGGACCGTCGGCCGGGTGGTGGCACGCGTGCGGACGGCGTCGAGTTCGGTACGCAGGCGTGTGACGAGCGTGGCCGATTCGTCGGTGAGGCCGAGCGAATGCCCGAGGTGGGTCGCTTCGCGGAGGACGTCGTCGAGTCGATCGATGTGGGCGTCGACGAGCGTGGCCCCGAGTTGCGTCGCGCGGCGCGCAGCGCGGGGCTGACACGCGACGGGTGCGCCTGCACGACCATCACAGTCGGGTGCAGTTCCGCAAGTTTCTCCCAGTTCGCATTTTCGTAATCCCCCACGCGCGGCAGGCCGGTGATGGCGGGCGAAACGTCGTAGGTGCTGACGCCGACGAGCCGATCGCGGCCGTTCATGGCGAGAATCAGCTCGGTGCAGGCGGGCGAAAGTGACACGACGCGCGGAAGTTCAGACCTTGCGGCGGCGCTGGCGGAGGCGGTCGTCGGCTGGGTGGTGGACGCGGTTTGAGGCGTGCGGTCGCACCCGAACAAACTGAACGCGAGCAGAATCCACACGAAAAGTTTGTTAGAACCGGGCACGGCGCGATGGTAGATTCGCCCGGCCAGCGGGTCAAAATGCACGCTGGCGGCGCCCCCTGGAAGCCTCGCAGGTTCGGATCGGATGACAATGCCCCTCGGAGAATGGTTCTCGAAGTTCAAGCCGGTCGTGCGTGGAGTGACCGATGCGTCGGCCGCGCCCGAGGCGTCGACGCGACGTGACGCCGACCCCGCCGCGCCGGTCGCCGCGCTCCGCGAGGCGGTCGAGCAGTTGCGCGGCCGGACGAATGAACTGGCGGCACAGCTTGAGCTGACGACGCGTCGACTCGAAGCATTCACCGCGCCGGACGCGGCCCAGTTGCAGGCGCTGAATCAGCAGGTGGACGGCCTGAAGCTCCAGCACGAATCGACCGTCGCCGCCTTCCACGAGCTGGGCCAACAGACGCGCGACCATCGCACGCAGGTGGAACACCTGTCGGCCCGATTCGCGGGCGTCGACCACGTGGCCAAGGCGTTCGAAGGGATCGACCCGCACGAGCTCAAGGAGCAGATCGCGACCGGCGCGAAGGCCCGCATCGAGATCGACAACCGGCTGACCGAGATCACGAACGTGATCCGCAAGTTGCAGAACAACGTCACGGGTGTGCTTCAGTCGGCCGAGGTGGCGCGGGAGGCCTACCTGGCGCGCGACAACGCCCGCATCGCCGAGTCCCAGCGCGACCGCAAGACGCTGTGGGCGCTGGTGGGCATCGCCATGCTGCTAAGCGCGGCCGCGTTCCTCGTGGCGATGAAGGCGCTGGGGCATCAGCAGTAAGAACTCGACCGCGAAGCTGCGACGGGGACGCGAAAGACGCGAAGAGTTTGAGGAGACGGATCGACCGTCGGTGGTTCTCCGGTTCTTCCTCGGACACTCGGATGGCAAGCATGTTGGTCGCGATGGCGTTCGCGCATGCGAAAACTCCCGCCCTGCGGGCGGCCGCTAAACGGAAACACTGATCACGATGGCGTGACCGTTCGCGAACTCTCTGTGTTCTTCGCGCGCTTCGCGTCTTCGCGGTGAGAAAGCCTGATGCTCTCACGGCCCGATGAAGCGCTTCGTGATGTCGCCGTACGCGTCGACGCGCCGATCGCGCAGGAACGGCCAATGCGTGCGGCTGAACTCGACCTTCTGAAGATCGATCGGCTGCACGATCACTTCTTCCTTGTCGACGCTGGCGCGGTACTGCACTTGCCCATCGGGCTTGGCGAGGAAGCTTTGGCCCCAGAACTGGATGCCGTCGTCGTTGACGGGGTTGCCGTCGGCACCGAGCACGAGTTCGTGGCCGATACGGTTGGCGGCGGCGACGTAGCAGCCGTTGGCGATCGCGTGGGCGCGCATGCTCGTCTCCCACGCGTCGTGCTGCGCGTGGCCGAACTCGGCCTTCTCCGCCGGGTGCCAGCCGATCGCGGTCGGATAGAACAGCACCTCGGCCCCCTGCATGGCGGTGAGGCGCGCGCCTTCCGGGAACCACTGGTCCCAGCAGATCAGGACGCCGATCGTCGCGAACTTCGTCTTCCACGCGCGGAAGCCCGTGTCGCCCGGCGTGAAGTAGAACTTCTCGTAGTAGAGCGGATCGTCCGGGATGTGCATCTTGCGATAGATGCCGAGCAGCGAGCCGTCCGCGTCGATGACGGCGGCCGTGTTGTGGTAGAGACCGCTGGCGCGCTTCTCAAAGAGGCTCGCGACGATCACGACGCCGTACTGCTTCGCGATCTTCGAGAAGCGTTCGGTGGACGGCCCGGGGATCGGCTCGGCCGTCTCGAAGAAGCGATGGTCTTCGATCTGGCAGAAGTACTGGCCGCGATAAATCTCCTGCGTGCAGAGGATTTGCCCGCCCGCCTTGGCGGCCTCCTCGAGCAGCTTGGCCTGCTTGTCTTCGTTCGCCTGCGCGTCGGCGCTACAGGTCATCTGCGTCAGGCCGAGTTGGATGATCTTCGACTTCATGGCGAGAGTGTAGCGGCATGCGATTTCCCATTTCCAATTTCCCATGGCCGATTCCGCAAATCGGAATGGGGCGATGGGAATTCGGAAATCATCCCATTACCGTTTCCGCCATGGCCCGCGATCGATCGCAGAAGTATCACAACCGCGTCGCGAACAAGTACGACGCGATCTATGACGACGTCTACTGGGATTTCCACGATGAAGTGACCTGGCGTCGCGTCAAGCCATATCTGCCGCGCGACGGCAACGCCCGCTGCCTCGACCTCGGGTGCGGCACCGGCAAGTGGGGACTGAAGCTGCTCAAAAGCGGTTTCCCCACGACCTTCGTCGATCACGCGCCAGCGATGGTCGGCAAGGTGCAGGAGAAGCTGGCCGACATGGGAAACAAGCAGTCGAAGGCATCGACGCTGGTGGCCGACATCATTCACATGCCGGACCTGCCCGACGACGCGTTCGCGCTCACGCTCGCCATGGGCGACCCGCTCAGCATCTGCACCGACCCGGCCCGCGCGGCCCGCGAGATGTTCCGCTGCTGCGCGCCGGGCGGCGTCGTCATCGCCACCGCCGATGCGAAGCTAGCGGCCATCGAGTTCTTCTTCCGGCAGAACAAGCTGGACGAGCTCGAAGCATTCATGCGCTCGGGCCGGACGAAGTGGCTGACCGACAATGAGGCGGAGCAGTTCGAATTGACCATGTTCACGCCCGGCGCACTGCGGAAGCTGTTCGCGCGTGCAGGATTCGAGGTCATCAGCGTGATCGGCAAGACGATCCTGCCGATCCGCGAGAATCGCGATCGGCTGGGCGACCCGGAGACGTTCCGGCGGCTGGTTCGGATCGAAGAAGAATTGGAAGCCGACGAAGATGCGGCCGCGCGGGCGTCACACCTTCAGATCACGGCGAAGAAAAGCATTGGCCACAGAGGCACAGAGGACACAGAGAAGGCTGGGTAGAAGAAGCCCTTGGCGCGAACGCTGCATCCTTTCCATGGCCCGCGTGATCGTCATGCTGAGCAGAGCGAAGCATCTGGCGCCACGCGATCGTCATGCGACTTCGAATGGCGCCAAATCCTTCGCTTCGCTCAGGATGACGGCAGCGTGAACCTGCGCATATCGCATGAGGAAGCCGACTCAACTCCGACTGCCCTCTCGGTGCCCTCTGTGTCTCTGTGGCCTACGTGCTTTTCACCAGCAGCCCTCACCGCAGGTGGCCATCGCCCGTCACGACCCACTTGTAGGTGCACATGTCGGCCGCGCCCATGGGGCCGCGGGCGTGGAGCTTGTCGGTGCTGATGCCGATCTCCGCCCCCAGCCCGTACTCGCCTCCATCAGCAAGGCGTGTGCTGGCGTTCACCATCACGCTGGCGCTGTCCACGCGCGTCACGAACTGCTCGCAGGCAGCCTTGTCCGTTGACAGGATGCCGTCGGTGTGATGGCTGCCGTAGCGGTTGACGTGGTCGATCGCTTCCTCGATCGATTCGACCACCTTGATCCCGACGATGAACGCGAGGTATTCGGTTGTCCAGTCGTCATCCTTCGCGTCGACCAGCGTCGTCGACAAGTCGCGACCGACCAGCGACTTTGTCGCGGCGTCGCAGCGGACCTCGACGCCCTTCTCTTTCAGCGCCGTGATGACAGGCATGAGCAGCGCCTTCGCGCTGTCGCGATGGAACAGCAGATGCTCGACCGCGTTGCATACGGCCGCCCCGGCGTAGCTGGTCTTGGCGTTGACGATGACGTCGACCACCTTCTTCACGTCGGGCGCAGCGCAGTCGATGTAAAGGTGGCAGTTGCCGTCGAAATGTTTGAGCACGGGCATCGTGGCGGCGTCGACGACGGCGCGGATCAGTGAGTGGCCGCCGCGGGGGATGACGACGTCGATCAGGCCGTCCTTCTCCAGCAGCATCGGCAGCAAGGCGCGGTCGGTCTGGTCAACCACCTGCGCGCTCGACGGATCGAGGCCGGTCGTCTTCAGCGCATCGGCGATGATCTGAGCGACGACTCGATTCGTGTGGATCGCTTCCTTGCCGCCGCGCAGGATGACGGCGTTGCCGCTGCGCAGGCAGAGCGCCGCCGCATCGGTGGTCACGTTGGGCCGGCTCTCGTAGACGAATAGCACGCTACCGATCGGCACGCGGCGTTTCTGGATGAGCAGGCCGTCCTTGCGGGTGTGCTGGTCGATGACCTGGCCGATCGGATCGGACTGGCTGGCGATGTCGTCGACGGCGCGGGCCATCGCTTCGACCTTCTTCTCGTCGAGCATGAGCCGCTTGACCATCGGCGTGGCCAGCCGCGACGCTTCGGCGGCGGCGATGTCCTGCTTGTTCGCTTCGACGACTTGGCTCGACCGCTCGCGCAGGAGCTTCGCCAGCGCGCGGATGGCGGCCGAGCGCTGTTCCGCTGGCACGGCCGCAAGTTTCAGGCCGGCGGCACGGGCGTGGGTGGCGAGGGCGGTGGCGTAGGTGGCGAGGTCCATGGGAAACCGAAGTACAGGTGCTGCGTATTGGGTAGTCAAGGCAGTTGAGGCGTCGCACGGACTACGCAATACGCAGTACATGTACGCCTGTAACGCCTCAACCGATCAGGCCGTTCTCCCGCATCAACCGGATCATATGCCGCATGGCCTTGCCGCGGTGGCTGATGGCGTGCTTCTGGTCGCTGGTCAGCTCGGCCGTCGTTTTGCCTTGCGAGTCGATGAAAAACAGCGGGTCGTAGCCGAAGCCGTTCGTGCCGCGTGGGGCATACAGCAAACGTCCCTCGACGGTGTCCATCGCCGTGAGCACGATTCGGCCGGTCGGGTCGGACAGCGCCAACACGCACACGAACCGTGCCGTCCGCTTCTCGTCGGGAACGTCCTTCAACTGATCGAGCAGCACGCGATTGTTGTCGGCGTCGCCCTTGCCCTTCTCGTGGATCTGCGCCCAGCGGGCCGAGTGAATGCCGGGCTTGCCATCGAGCGCGTCGACGCTCAGGCCACTGTCATCGGCGAGCGACCAGGCGTTCAGGTGCTGCGCGTACGCGCTGGCCTTGATGCAGGCGTTGTCACGAAAAGTCTGGCCGTTCTCTTCCACGTCGGGGGCGTCCGGCGCGGCCGAGAGGTCGTCGATGACGATCGACGAATCGCCGAGCAGCTCGCGGAACTCGGCCACCTTTCCCTTGTTCTTGGTCGCGACGATCAGCCGCGGGATGCGCGGCGTGCTCATCGGCCCAGCCCCTGCAGTCGGTTGCCGAGGCTGTTCCCGGCATTCGGGTCGATCAGGCGCAGGTCCGGAGCGCCCGCATCGGTGCCGGCCGGCGATGCGTTCACGGGCGCGGTCGGCTGACGCGGGATGCGGACGACCATCGCGGGCCGGGGCTTCTGAAGAATCTTCCCGTTCACGTTGGTGGTGACCGTGTCGCCTTCGTAGTTCACCATGTGCTGGAAGTCATGCGTCGTCTGAAGCAGTTTCGGATCGCGCACGACGCGCACGGCGCGGGCGACGCCGATGTTGTTGTTGGCGGCCGTCATGGCGCCGACGGCTTCAGGCGTGAGGCCGATGGTATCAACGACGATCGCGTAGTTCGGATCGTTCTCTTTGGCGGACGGAACCTGAACGTTCGTGGCGTCGGCGTTGTCGACCGCGTCCTTGGGCCACAGACCAATGCAGACACTGCTGACGGTCGGGCCGTGGTAATAGAAGGCGAGAGCGCCAGCATCGCGGAGTTCTTTCACGCGTTGGATGGCCGCCTCTTTGCGCATCGCGTTGCCGCGGAAGACGGACTCTTCGACCGTCCAAACCATGTCGGGCGGCGTGTTAAGCAGACTCCATTCAGGCGGGGCGGCCGGGTCGGGGCTTTCCAGCGGCACGAAGATCGCACGGCGGAAGAGCCGGCCGCCGGTCGGGTCGGTGAAGGCTTTGATCTTGTCCAGGTCTGCCTTGGCGCGCGGCTCGTCGATCGACGCGTAGTAGCCGTAGTAGATCAGTGTGCTGTCGGCCTGATGGATCAGGTGCCAGTCGGGCATGCGTGTCTGGTCCTTGAGCTGCTTCTCAAGCGAGACCGACCGTTCGATGTGGCCGGGACCGTCGACGTGTTCGCAGAAGACGGTCCACTGCGCACCGGCCGGAATGTTGCTGGCGGCGACGGGCGGCGGAGCACTCGCGACGGCGGGAGTCACGCCCGGCGCCGGCGCGGGCATCGTCAGCTGAACCTGTGTCGGGGCCGAGGGCGTGCCGACGGCAGTCGCCTGCTGCGTCGACCCGCTGCCGCCACAGCCGGCCAAGGCAATCATTGAAACGGCGATCGTGGGAAGCGTGTATCTCATGGGTGTCTGAACTCCACCATGCGTTGAACGGGGAATCGTAGCAGACAAACGGGCGAAATGCCCATTTCATGATCGTTCAATCGACCTGGCACATCAGCTTTCGGGTGCCACGGCTTGCATACTCGCTAGCCGTGGAACCGAGGACCCACGAACCGGCCCTGAAGTACGAACGCGTCCCATGGCAACGGCGTACCGATGCCGTAGCACCCAGCACGTCTTCTCGGCGTCTCTGCGGCAGTCCCCTTCCCGGACACCTTCCGCTACCATCCCGCCCATGAACTACCGCAAACTCGGTCCGACGGACGTGAAGGTCAGCGAAATCAGCTTTGGCTGCTGGACGATGGGCGGCCTGAACTGGGTGAACGGTCAGCCCAATGGCTGGGCGAATGTGAATGAGGACGAGATCACGGCCGCCATCAAGGTCGGGCTCGATGCGGGCGTCAACCACTGGGACAACGCGGACGTCTACGGCAACGGCAAGGCCGAACGCATGCTGGCCCGCTGCTTCGACAAGCTGGGCGTCAAGAGCACCGACCAGATCATCGCCACGAAGGTGGGTCACCACCCCGGCACGGCCGAGCACGCGTACGAGCCGCATCACATCCGCCACCAATGCGAAACGTCGCTGAAGAACCTGAAGCGCGAGTACATCGACATCTACTACCTGCACCACGGCAGCTTCGGCGAGAACGACAAATACCTGCACGGTGCCGCCGAGACGATGCACAAGCTTCAAAAGGAAGGAAAGATTCGCCACATCGGCCAGAGCGCCTACAGCGAAGGTGATTTCGAGAAGGCCGTCCCGGTGGTGAAGCCCGTCGTGCTGCAAAGCTGGGCCCACGCAATGGACGACCGCTTCATCCGGCCCGGCTCGCGGATCGCCAAGCTGATGGAGCAGCACAACCTGTCGTTCGTTGCTTTCAGCCCGCTCGCGCAGGGCCTGCTGCTGGACAAGTTCGATCCGAAGAACCCACCCAGCTTCGACGAGGGCGACCACCGCCGCGGATCGGGCCGGTTCAAGACGGAAGAGTTGCTGAAGCTCAAGCCCAAGCTCGCAAAGCTGAAGGGCCGCTTCGGCGAGAGCACCGAAGCCTTGGCGTCCGTCGCGTTGAACTACGTGCTGGCGATGCCGCGCGTCTGCTGCGTCATCCCGGGCTTCCGGAACGATCGCCAGGCAAAGGTGAACGTGAGCGGCGCGGGCAAGTACCTGACCGCGGACGATGTGAAGTACGTGCAGGAGGCGCTGGCGTGAAGGCGACGTATTCCGTAACCGCAGATGACTTTGTCAAGGCGCAGCGACTGTTGCACCGCAGTGCGTATTTCCGCCGTGCGACACGCGGGAACCGCACCGCACGGATTGTCGTGATGGTCATCGCTTTCGTCGGATTTCTGGTGTACAGCTTCGTCAGGAGTCGGTCCGAAGGTGCACCGGCCCCCGAAGTAGTCGGCGATTCCCCGGTACCGGGTGCAACCCCAACAGAGTTGCTCGTTTCTCTCCTGCCTTGGCTGATCGTTCTCGCTGTCGGCTTCGCCCTTTTTTGGCTTCTCCTCCGATGGGCACGGGGACGAATGTTTCGGCTACAAGAGGCGCAACTCCAACAGCGAACCTTCGAGGCGGATGCCCAAGGCATCCTTTGGAAGAACGCACACTCAGAAGTGAAGATGGCTTGGTCAGGCATCCAAGCCGTGTTGGCCAATCGCAAAACGATTGCCTTGGCAACCAGCCCGCTGAGCATCGTCATCGTGCCCCGCCATGTGCTGAAGCCGGAAGAGGAAGCAGAGCTAGTTCAGCTCGTCATGAATGCAGGCGTGCCCGTCGAGCAATCCGTCTGAGGCTGGCGAAGCATCGCCCCCGCGACAACCTGTCACGCAGTCCCAACGCCCACGGATGGCCATCCGTGGGCGTCCTGTTTCGCTCATCAGGTCGAGCGATTTCTATCGCGAAGTCCAAGAAAATCGTTCGTCGCGACAGATCGTCCTGCGACACCTTGCAACGGGTTTGGATGTTGGTCCGCGCGCGCCCGACCGGTATCATCCGGCCCGGCGGAAAGTGGTTGTGACCGCCGGGGTCGGCCCCAGGGGGCTGACTCGACGGTTGCAAGGACGCTCTCACCTCCCGAGGAGACTCGAACTTATGCGTGTATCCCAACTCATCCGGCGGGCCACCCCGCTCGCCGCAGCGCTCTCGGCGCTCATTGTTCCCAGCCTCGCCCATGCGAGCGAGGCCAAGCTCCGAATTCCCGAACCCTTCCGTAACGCGGCCGAAGTCAGCTTCTTCGGCATGTCGGGCCAGACGCTCCTGGCCGGCGGCATCGTCGTTTCCGTGCTGGGTCTGCTCTTCGGGCTCGTGATCTACACGCAGCTCAAGAACATGCCCGTGCACCGCGTGATGAAGGACGTCTCGGAGCTCATCTACGCCACGTGCAAGACCTACCTCTTCACGCAGGCCAAGTTCCTCATGCTGCTGTGGGTGTTCATCACCGCAGCCATCGTGGCCTACTTCGGCTTCCTGGCCGAGTACGAGACCGAAGCCGGCGCCGTCACGCACGGCTATCCGCCGGCGCTTGTCGCGATCATCGTGGCGTTCTCGCTCGTCGGCATGGCCGGCTCGGCCGCCGTCGCGTGGTTCGGCATCCGCGTCAACACCTTCGCCAACTCCCGTACGGCCCACGCCTCCATCGCGGGCCTGGCCTATCCGTGCTACGGCATCCCGCTCAAGGCGGGCATGTCGATCGGCATGGTCCTGATCAGCGTCGAACTGCTGATCATGCTCTGCATCCTCTGCTTCATCCCGGCCCACCTCGCGGGCCCCTGCTTCATCGGTTTCGCGATCGGTGAATCGCTCGGCGCCGCGGCCCTCCGCGTCGCGGGCGGCATTTTCACGAAGATCGCCGACATCGGGTCGGACCTCATGAAGATCGTCTTCAAGATCAAGGAAGACGACGCGCGCAACCCGGGCGTCATCGCCGACTGCGTGGGCGACAACGCCGGCGACTCGGTCGGCCCCAGCGCCGACGGCTTCGAAACCTACGGCGTGACGGGCGTCGCGCTCATCACCTTCATCCTGCTGGCCGTGCACGATCCCAAGGTGCAGGTGCAGTTGCTCGTCTGGATCTTCGTGATGCGCGTGCTGATGGTCATCACCAGCGCGGCCGCCTACTTCGTCAACGAGATGTGGGCGTATGGCAAGTACGGCAAGGCCCGTCACTTCAACTTCGAAGTGCCGCTCACCAGCCTCGTCTGGATCGCTTCGGTCCTCTCGATCGCCGCGACCTACATCGTCAGCTACCTGATCATCCCGAACCTGGGCGGCAACCCCACGCTGTGGTGGAAGCTTGCCACGATCATCACCTGCGGCACGCTCGCGGGCGCAATTATTCCGGAAGTGGTGAAGGTGTTCACGTCGGTGCACAGCCGACACGTGCGTGAAGTCGTGCAGGCGTCTGAGGAAGGCGGCGCGAGCCTCAACATCCTCAGCGGTCTGACCGCGGGCAACTTCTCCGGCTTCTGGCTCGGCGGCGTCACGATCGCCGGCCTGATGGCGGCGGCGTACGGCATCGCTCAGATCGGCGGCACCGGCCCGGGCAGCATGGGCTTGGGCAGCATCATGCCCGCCGAGGCAATCTTTGCCTTCGGTCTGGTGGCGTTCGGCTTCCTGGGCATGGGCCCGGTGACGATCGCCGTCGACAGCTACGGCCCCGTGACCGACAACGCCCAGAGCGTCTACGAACTCTCGCTCATCGAGAACGAACCCAACATCAAAGAAGACCTCAAGCAGAACTTCGGCATCGACGCCGACTTCGAAGCGGGCAAGGAACTGCTCGAAGAGAACGACGGCGCCGGCAACACCTTCAAGGCGACTGCCAAGCCGGTGCTGATCGGCACCGCAGTCGTCGGTGCGACCACCATGGTGTTCAGTATCATCATGCTGCTGACCCAGGGCCTGACCGACATCAGTGCCGTCGGCAAGCTGTCCATCCTGCACGCCCCGTTCCTACTGGGCATGCTGGTCGGTGCGGCCGTCATCTACTGGTTCACTGGCGCGTCCTGCCAGGCGGTCATCACCGGCGCCTACCGCGCGGTGGAGTTCATCAAGCAGAACATCCGCCTGGAAGGCACCACCAAGGCGTCGGTTACCGACAGCAAGAAGGTCGTCGCGATCTGCACGCGGTACGCCCAGGCCGGCATGTTCAACATCTTCCTCACGATGTTCTTCATGACGCTGGCGACCGCGTTCGTCGAACCGTACTTCTTCGTCGGCTTCCTGATCGGCGTGTCGATCGTCGGCCTGTTCCAGGCGGTGTTCATGGCGAACGCCGGTGGTGCCTGGGACAACGCCAAGAAGATCGTCGAGACCGACAAGTCGTATAAGTCGGCCGGCAAGGGCAAGGGCTCGGAGCTCCATGCCGCCACCGTCGTCGGCGACACCGTCGGCGATCCCTTCAAGGACACCAGTTCGGTCGCGCTGAACCCGATCATCAAGTTCAGCACGCTGTTCGGCCTGCTGGCCGTCGAACTGGCCCTGACCATGCACGACAAGGTCGGCCTGCGGACAGGCCTGGCGATCGGCTTCTTCGCCGTCGCGCTGTTCTTCGTCTACCGCTCGTTCTACGGCATGCGGATCAAGTCCGGCGACTGAACGAACTCCGGTGTACGACTCCGATGAACCTGGCCCCGGCGATCAACCGATCGCCGGGGCTTTTCATTGACACAACAACGCAACATAGAGCAGTACGCCACGCAGATTTTCCCGCATTTTCCGAGGTAAACGGCACGGTGCGCCTGCGACGTTGAAGCGAACTCGCTATTCTCAGCACAGGCGACGAAGGAGCTCCATGCCCATCCCATTCATTCTCAAGACCTGCGCAATCCTTGCCGTGACCGGTTTACTCATGACCGCATCCACCGCTTTCTCGCAACCCGCCCCCGCGCGTTCCGATTTCGCCGGCCACCCTGCCGCGTCGGAACTCGATCGTGTGTTCAGCGCGAACGCATCGGTCAAAGACGTCGCCGCGACCGGCCTGACGCGGCGCGATTACCTCACGCTGATTGCGGGCAATGTCGACCACTGGAAGCAGTTCCAGAACGACGCCGGCGCGATCATCGACCCGTTCAGCAAGGGCGAGCGCCAGTACTCGACACCCGCCTTCGCGCTGGCGGCCGCCACGCTGGTGGCCGAGGCCAACCGTGCCGACCTGCTCGGGCCGGCAGTCAAGGCGATGACCTGTGCCACGCACGCGCTCGCCACGGGCAACGCCGCCGACAAGCACGCGGACTTCTACATCCCGATGTTGATGCACGCCCGGCGAATCCTGAAAGATCGCGTCGACGCGAGCGTCCTCAAGGCCTGGGATGACGATCTTCGCAGCATCGACCCGACCAAGACCTACCGAGCCGACCTGCGCGGCATGAACTGGAACATCGTCAGTTCATCAGGCGAACTGCTGCGCCGGCAGGATGGGCTGGTCGAGCCTGCGCAGGCGAAGGCACAGTGGGCGTATCTCGAAGAGCGTCTGCACGACCACCAGAAAAACTTCACCGTGCAGGGCATGTTCCACGACCCCGGCGTGCCGCTGGCGTATGACGAGTTCTCACGCCTGTGGCTGAGCGACGTGATGGCGTGCGGCGCGTACGACGGCGCGTCGGCGAAGGTGATCGACGATTTCCTGCGGACGGGCGGCCTGTCGACGCTCCTGCTGCTCGGCCCCACCGGCGAATGGGCCAGCGGCGGCCGGTCGAGCCATCACAACTGGACCGAAGCCGAAACCGCTGTTATCTGCGAGATTGAAGCCAAGCGCTGGGCCAAGCTCGGCCGCGCGGACGTCGCTGGCGCCTTCAAACGCGCTGCACATCTGGCGCTCGGTTCGATGAAGCGCTGGCAGCGCCCCACCGGCGAGATGTGGATCATCAAGAACCGCTACGAGCCCGACACCCGCTTTGCCTACGAGGGCTATTCGAATCACTCGCAGTACAACCTGCTGCCGGCCGCAATGCTGGCGATGGCATACGCGCATGCCGACGAGACGATCGTCGAGCGTACGACGCCCTCGGAAACGGGCGGCTACGTGTTCGACCTCCGCGAGCCGTTCCACAAGGTCGTCGCCGCTGCGGGCGGGTACTACGCGCTGATCGACACCGCCGGGGATCCGCACTACAACGCGACCGGCCTCCAGCGCGTGCACCGCGTCGGCGTGCCCTTCTCGCCACTGTCCGACAGCGCCGTGGCCCATCGCGCGTACGGCGCAAAGGACGGCGAAGCCCTCACGCTTGTGCCCGGTCTTCAGTGGAAATCCGACGCGAAGGCCAACTGGTCCAGCCTTGGCGACGCCTTCCTGCTCGATCCGAAATCCAAGCCCGCAGAGAAGGCCGGCGCGGTGAAGGAGGTCGACGTCCACGTCGATGCTGCCTCGGCTGACAAGGTGCAGTTCAAGCTGAACTGGTCGTTCGTCGATCTCCCCGCATCCGTGACCGAGGCGTACACGATCGACGCAACCGGCGTGCACGCGACGACCACGCTTGGCGGCCTGCGTCCGAGCGCGACGCGTTTCGTCGTTCCCGTGCTGGCGTTTGACGGCGTAGAGCAGTCGAAGTTCGACCTTGCTGGTAGCGCGGCGACTGTCGAATCGCGCGGCTCGCGTCTCAAAGTTGAATGCTCCGCAGGCGGTTCGAGCCTGCCGCTGAGGCTGGACGCTGCGCGAGTTCCCTCACACACGGGGCTACTTGCCCCGATCGTGGCGGACGTTCCGAACGCCGCGACGGTGGTGGACTGGTCGGTGTCGCTCGAACAGCGCTGAAACGAAGTCGACTCAATCGCCCCGCGCCGCGCACAACGCGATCGCGATCGCATCCGCCACGTCCGGCGGCTGCGGCAGCGTTTTCAGGCGAAAGAGGTCCTGTACGCCGCGCTGCATCTGGAGCTTCGACGCGTGGCCAAAACCGGTGAGGTTCTTCTTGATACGGTTGGCGGAGATTTCGATGAGCCGAATGTTCTTCCGCGCCGCCGCCAGCAGGATGACGCCGCGGGCGTGACCCATCAGGATGGCCGTGCGTGGGTGCTTGTAGTGGGCGTAGAGTTGCTCGACGGCGATGGCCTCTGGCTTGGCTTCGTCGATGAGCGACACGAGCTCGGCTTCGAGTTCGACGAGCCGCTTCGGGATCGGCTGTTTCGCCGTCAGGCGGATCACGCCGGCATCGACCAGTAACGGCTTCACGCCGGTCACGTCGAGCACGCCGTAGCCGGTGATTTGCAGGCCGGGGTCGATTCCGAGGTAGCGCATGCCAAGCCCGTTAGCGCCGGTGGAAGCGGAGCAGCAACGCCAGCGCGGCCCCGGCCCCGAACATCAGGCACGCGACGCCGAACGAGGCGGCAGCGGCGGGGTCTCCGCGGACTGAGTTCTCGACGCAGCACGCGTATGTGATCGCCCCGGCCCCGATCGACGCGACGGCCCAGGCGCCGAGGACGCCGACGAACACACCGGCCGGCATTCGACTCGATCGCTCGGCCGGCGAGTAGTCAAGCCGCACGGGCTCGGCGGTCGGGAGGTCGGCCGGCTGGTTCATCCCTTTCTCCAGATCGTGCCGTCCTTATTGTCTTCGAGCGTGACACCGATGTCGGTCAGCCGCTTGCGGATGCCGTCAGCCAGTGCGAAGTTCTTCGCCTCACGAGCTTCCTTCCGCAGCGCGATCAGCAGTTCCATCAGCTTGGGCGTGAGTTCGTCGCTGATACTGACGATCGTCTTGGACGCCGTGAAATGCAGGCCGAACAAGGCGCCGAGTTTCTTCAACGTCGCGACGGCCGACGCGACGGCCGCCACCACGTTCGCCTCGCGCGTGCTCTCGGCCCGGCTGGCGTCGATGAAACCATTGGTGGCCGTGACGATTTCGTGCATCACCGCGATCGCGCCGGCGGTGTTGAAATCGTCGTCCATCATCTCGAGCCACTTCATCTTCAACCCGAGCAGCGTGCGAATGAACGACTCGACCGGCTGCACGTCCAGCAACGTGCGCGACGCCTGGTCGACGTCCTGCGCCTGCGGATCGTCCAGCTTCACGCCAAGCCGGCCAGCACGTTCAAGCAGTCGATGGAACGACGCGAGGCCCTTGCGGGCGCTGTCGATGACGTCGTCGCCGAAGTTGATGGGCCGGCGGTAGTGCGTGCTGAGAATCAGGTAGCGGATGAGTTCGCAGCCCAGCTTCTCCAGCAGGCCGGTGAAGTTGAGCATCTCGCGCATCTTGCGGGCCTCGTCGGTGTCCTTGACGAGGTCCGAGCCGCTGATCTTCTTGGTGTTGAAGGTCGTCAGGCCGTTGTGCAGCCAGTAGCGTGCGAACGGCTTGCCGGTGCAGCACTCGGACTGGGCGAGTTCGTTCTCGTGGTGCGGGAACTTAAGGTCGTCACCGCCGCCGTGAATGTCGAAGGTGTCGCCGAGGTACTTGCTCGACATGGCCGAGCACTCGATGTGCCAGCCGGGCCGGCCCTTGCCCCACGGGCTGTCCCATGACGGTTCGCCGGGCTTGGCGGCCTTCCAGAGCGCGAAGTCGGCCGGGTTGCGCTTGCCGCTGCCTTCCAGTTCGCGCGTGCCCGATTCCTGGTCCTGAAGACGCCGGCCCGACAGCTTGCCGTAGTCGGCGTCGCGCGCGACGTCGAACCACACATTCCCGTCGGCCGCGTACGCGAAGCCTTTGTCGGTCAGCTTCTTCGTCATGTCGACGATCTCGCCGATGTGGTCGGACGCCTTGGGGAACTTGTCGATCGTGTCGATGCCCAGCCCTGCCAGCGCCTTGAAGTACTCGGCCGCGTACTTCTCGGCGAGTTGCGGCATGGTGACGCCCTGCTCGGCGGCGGCGGCGATGATCTTGTCGTCTACGTCGGTGATGTTCACCACCCACGTGACGTCGAAGCCCTTGAACTTCAGATAACGCTTCACCGCATCGAAGATCACCGGGCCGACCATGTGCCCGATATGCGGCGACTTATAGACCGTCGGGCCGCACAGGTACATGCCCACCTTCCCGGGACGCACCGGCTCGAACAGCTCTTTGTTACGGGAGAGGGTGTTGTAAACGCGAAGGGACATTCGATGAATTTCCTATTTCCGATTGCCCATTTCCCAATGAACAGTCACGCAATCGGAAATGGGAAATCGGCGATTGGAAATCAATCCTAATCAGCCTTCCGGCGCAAGCAACACCACCACGGTCGCCGCGATCGCTTCGCCACGGCCGACGGCGTCCAGGCCCTCGTTCGTTCCGGCCTTCACGTTGACGCACTCGGCATCGGTCAGCAACCGCACGCTCTCCGCGATCTTCGGTTTCAGCGTCTTCAACATCGGCTTCTCGGCATTGATGGAGATGTCGATGTTGATTACGCGCATCTTCCGCCAGCGCACATCGCCCATCGCGGCCTCGACGAACTTGCGGCTCTCGCAGTCTTTCCATTGCGGATCGGAGTTCGAAAAGCGGTCGCCGATATCGCCAAGGCCGAGCGCACCGAAGAGCGCGTCGACAAGGGCGTGCAGGACGACGTCGCCGTCGGAATGCGCGACGGCCGACAGTTCGTTCGACACGACCACACCGCCCAGCTTGAGCGAGCCGCCGTTCTGAATGCGATGCACGTCTTGGCCGTGGCCGATGCGATAAGGCATAGTTTCAGTGAGCAGTGGGCAGTGGGCGGTGCGCAGCAGCGGGCAATGCCTGCCCACTCACCACTGCACACTGCCCACTGATCACAAGCCGTACTCCTTGATCTTCCGATACAGCGTCCGTTCACCCATGCCGAGCGATTTCGCCGCCAGTTCGCGATTGCCGTGGTGACGGGACAGCGCCGCCTTGATGTGGGCGATCTCGACCTGTTGCTGCGTGAAGTCGGCCAAATTGTCGAGCGCGTTGCCGACCGGCGCTTGACCATCACTTGACACCGCGACCGGCGTAACGACGACCGCTGTCGTGCCGCCGCCCGCCGGGCGGATTTCGCTCGGCAGGTCCTGCGGCTGGATCGTTTCCCCCTCGCACAGCACGACGGCCGTGTCGACCGCGTTGCGCAGCTGCCGCACGTTGCCGGGCCAGTGGTAATGTGTCAGCAATTGCTGCGCCGCGGGTGAGACGCCTTTGATCTCCTTGCCGTGCTTCTGCGTGAACTGCTTCAGGAAGAAATAGACCAGCAGCGGAATGTCTTCGCGCCGCTCGCGTAGGGGCGGAATCCGGATGCTGATGCCCTTAATTCGAAAATAGAGGTCCTCGCGGAAGCTGCGATCCGCCACCATCTGCTCAATATCGCGATTGGTCGCGCTCACGAGCCGCACGTCGACTCGGCGTGGATCGTTCGAACCGAGCCGAACCACTTCGCCGTTCTCCAGCACGCGCAGCAGCTTCGCCTGCATGGCGCCGGGCATGTCGCCCACTTCGTCGAGGAAGAGCGTGCCGTGGTTCGCATGCTCGAAGCGACCCTCACGATCGGTGCCGGCCCCGGTGAAGCTGCCCTTCACGTGGCCGAAAAGTTCGTCTTCCAAAATGCTCTCGGCCAAGCCGGCGCAGTTGAGTGCGACCAGCCGGTTCTTCCGACGCCGGCTGTTTTCGTGAATCGCGCGGGCGATGAGTTCCTTGCCCGTGCCGGACTCGCCGAGGATGAGCACCGGAATGTCGCTGTTGGCAACCTGGCGGGCAGTCTTGATGACCTGCTGCATGCCGGCACTCTGGCCGATGATGCCCTCGAAGCCGGTCGTCTCGAGCACCTTCGCTTCGAGGACTTCGTTCTCCTTGCGGAGCTGGCTCTTTTCCGCAGCGCGGTTCACCTGGGCGCGGAATTCGTCCAGATCGAGCGGCTTGACGATGTAGTCGTACGCGCCGTGCTTGAGGGCTTCCTTGCTGGTCGGCACGTCATTGACGGCCGTCACCATCAGCACGGGCGGCGGCGGTTCGAGCTGCTTGGCCTGTTCGAGCAGAGCCATGCCATCGCGCCGGCCGTCCATGATGAGGTCGGTCACGATGACGTCGAACTTCCGTTTGTCCAGCCGCTGCCGCGCCTCGGCCAGGCTGTGCGCGACCTCGGTCTTGTAGCCGAGCCGGGCCAGAGCCTCGCTCATCACTTCGGCGTGATCGGTCTCGTCATCGACGACCAACACGCTCTGTTTGTTCGCAGTCACCTCAGCCATAATGCGCGGATGGTAGACTGCGAGCGACGCGATGGGTAGCGCCAGAAAGGGCGTCAGGTTACGCAATGAAGATCTCTCGAATTACGCAAGTCGCGCTTGCCGTCGGTGCGGCCACTGTCGTGCTGGCTTGGCTCTTCGCCGATGTGATCCCCCCACGCGCCCTAACCGAAACACGGATGTGGGGACTGAAGCGTCGGATCCTCCATCAAGCCAGGATGACTGGGCAGTTGCCCACGAGCCTGATCGGGCTCACCAACATTTAAGGGTTTTCCGATAGTCCGCGCGAAATGCAAGACGCTTGGGGATACCCAATTCAATACGAGATTCGCGGCGACAATGAAGCTGCACTCATCAGCTATGGTCGTGACGGCAAGCCCGGCGGCACGAAAGATGACGCGGACATCGTGCGCACTTTCGCGTTATTCGTTTCGGCCACGCAGAAGGTGTGGGCCGACGAACTAGATGAATGGAAAAACAAGCCACGTCGCACGACGTCGAGAGTCGTCATTGAAGGCCCTCACATACCCAGCAGCCGCGACGCTTCCTGAACGTCCTTGTCTCCTCGGCCGGACAGGTTCACGATCACGATCTGATCGGGCTTCATCGACTTCGCCCGGCAGGTCGCCTCAGCGATTGCATGCGCCGTCTCCAGGGCGGGGATGATGCCTTCAAGTTGAGCCAGCAGCTTGAAGGCTTCGAGTGCGCCGGCGTCGGTCACGCTGGTGTACGTCACGCGGCCCGTGTCCTTCCAGTACGCGTGCTCGGGGCCGACGCCGGGGTAATCCAGGCCGGCGCTGCAGCTATGAACGTTGGCGGTCTGGCCGTCGTCGTCCTGTAGGACGTAGCTGAGGCTCCCGTGCAGGACGCCGGGCTTGCCGTACGTGAGCGTGGCGGCGTGTTCGCCGAGCGCGGTGCCGCGTCCGCCGGCCTCGACGCCGATCAGTGTCACCGATTTATCGTTCGCAAACGGCGCGAAAATGCCGGCCGCATTCGAGCCGCCGCCGACACAGGCGATGACCGCGTCCGGCAGCTTGCCTTCGACCTTCAGACACTGCTCGCGCGCTTCGACGCCGATCATGCTCTGGAAATCGCGCACAATCGTCGGGAACGGGTGCGGCCCGGCGACGCTGCCGATGATGTAGTGCGTACCTTCGACGCTGCCCATCCAGTCGCGCATCGCTTCGTTGAGCGCGTCTTTGAGTGTCTTGCTGCCGCTCTGCACTTCGATCACGCGAGCGCCCATCAACCGCATGCGGAACACGTTCAGGCTTTGCCGGCGCACGTCTTCGGCGCCCATGTAGACGTCGCACTTCAGGTCGAACAGCGCCGCAGCCGTCGCGCTGGCGACGCCGTGCTGGCCGGCGCCGGTCTCGGCGATGATGCGCTTCTTGCCCATGCGCTTGGTGAGCAGCGCCTGGCCAATCGTGTTGTTGATCTTGTGCGCGCCGGTGTGGTTGAGGTCTTCGCGCTTGAGGTAGATCTTCGCGCCACCGACGTGCTTCGTCAGCCGCTCGGCGAAGTACAGTCGCGACGGCCGACCCACGAACTCGGCCAGGTACTTCTGGAACTCGGCGTTGAACGCCGGATCGGCCTTGGCGCGGATGTACTCGGCCTCGAGCTGGTCGAGCGCGGTAACCAGCGTTTCAGGCACAAACGTGCCGCCGTACGGGCCGAAATGGCTGGGAAGACGGTCGGTGATCGTCGCGGTCATTGCGTCACTGTAGGCGATGGGTTTGCCCTGCTACAAGAGGGAAAACGAGCCGGAAGAGCCGCCAAGACACAAAGACACCAAGAAGAAAAGAGAGCCACGAATCGCACGAATGACCACGAATCAGAGTTCCATTCGCGTCGATTCGTAAGATTCGGGGCTTGTTCTTCTCAGATTTCTTCCTGGTGTTTCGGTGCCTTGATGGCTCTGCCGTGTGATCGCGTATACTCAGCGGAATGTCTGTGTTGTCTGAGCGAAAGCCCATCCGTCAGTTGCCGCCGAACCTGGTGAACCGCATCGCCGCGGGCGAGGTCATCGAGCGGCCAGCCAGCGTGGTGAAGGAATGCGTCGAAAACGCGCTCGACGCCGGCACCACGTCAGTCGTCGTCGAAATCGAGGACGGCGGTAAGCAACTGATTCGCATCACGGACAACGGGTCGGGCATCCCGCCCGACGAACTACCGCTGGCCTTCGCGAGCCACGCGACGAGCAAGCTGCGCACCGACGAAGACCTGTTCGCGATCGCCACGATGGGCTTTCGGGGCGAGGCGCTGGCGTCGATCGGGTCGGTGAGCTTCGCGTCGATCACGACCCGCACCCGCGACGGCGTAGGCGGCTTTCGCATCGAAAACCGCGGCGGCGACCTCTCGCCCGTGACGGCGGCCCCGGGCAACGTCGGCACCGTCATCGAAGTCCGCGATTTGTTCTTCAACGTGCCGGCCCGACGCAAGTTCCTCAAAGGCTCGGGCACGGAAAGCGGCCACGTCGCCGACGCGATTCTGAAGATCGCGCTGGCAAGGCCCGAGGCGTCGTTCAGGCTTGTCAGCGCCAATCGCGTCACGCTCGACCTGCCCGCGACCGACGAGCGAACACGCTGGCTCGCGGCATGGCCCGACGGCTTTGAAGGTCAATGCTTCCCGATCGACGTGCGCGAGCCGGGCGTGCGCATCCGCGGCCTGATCGGTCTGCCGGAACTGGCAATGCCGCACCTGAAGCACCAGCAACTGTTCGTGAACGGCCGATGCGTGCGCGACAAATTCATCGGCCACGCGCTCAAGGAAGCCTACCGCGGCCTAACCGAGCCCGGCCGCAATCCGGCCGCGATCCTGATGATCGAACTGCCGCCCGATCAGGTCGACGTCAACGTGCATCCCACCAAGAGCGAAGTCCGCTTCCGCGACAGTTCCCGCATCCACGGCCTGGTGATGGCGGGCGTCCGCGAGATTCTGCTGGCGCACGACCTCGTGCCGCGTGCGACGGTGCGCTCGGGCGATGACGTGTCGAGCTTCGCGCCCGCGAGCACGAGCGCGTTCGACGCGCCCCGCGATTCGATGCGCGAACAACTCGCAGCGTTCTTCCGATCCGGTGCGACGAGTGCTCCGAGCGCGCCAAGCACACCGACGTTTCGCGAATCGGGTCCGTCGTCTGGGTCCTCGTATTCGTCCTACGCCTCATACGCTAAGCCGCAAGCGGCGAGTGCGGAATATGGTGGTCAGTACCTGCCCTCGCTTCCGAGCGTGCCGAGCGCGATCGATCGACCAATTTCCGAACCCCCAACCTCCACTTTCCAACCGCCAAGTCCGACAAACGTATCGGTTCCGATTCCAACCGTCCCCGCCATTCAGCTTCACAACAGCTACCTCGTCGTCGAGAGCGAAGACGGGCTGCTCATCATCGATCAGCACGCACTGCACGAGCGGATTCTGTTCGAGCACTTATTGCAGCGTTTACAGCGCGGGCCGCTCGAGGCGCAGCACATGCTGATTCCGCTGACGGTGAAGGCGTCGCCGCAGCAGGTGGAGGCGTTGGACCGGATTAAGCCGGTGACGGACACGTTGGGCCTCGACCTGCGCGCGATCGGACCCGAGGCCGTTGCGATTCACGCGTTCCCGAGTTTTCTCGAGCGGCTCGATCCAGCCGAGTTCGTGCGGGATTTGCTCGCGCGGGCCGAGCAGGAGGATGCCCGCATCGACCACGAAACGCTGCTGCACAACGTGCTGGACATGATGAGTTGCAAGGCGGCCGTCAAGGCGGGCGATCCGCTCACGCCGGAGGAAGTGAAGGCGCTGCTCGAACAGCGGCACCTCGTGTCGCGCACCAGCAACTGCCCGCACGGCCGGCCCACGACGCTGCGTTTGACGCTGAAGGACCTCGAGAAGCAATTCAAGCGAACCGGCTTCTGATCGGCTTTACAGGCTCGGCCGAGCCTTCGCGCGCTTGGTCCGAATGACGAGCGACCCGTCGCGCAAGCCGTCCGCGCGGGCGGTCAGTCTGATCGTTTCTGCTTTCTTCGACGCCTGAACGAGCGCGAGCGCCAAGCCATTGAACAGTGTCCGTGGCGGGCCGAGATCGGATTCGTGACTGCTCGGATCGCCGTTGCCGACGCCGAGGAGTCGGCCTTCGCCTTCGACGCTAAATCGGACGAGGTTCCGCGCCGTCGGCACGGGCCGGCCCTGCGCGTCGACCGCACGAACGGTCACGCTGGCGACGTCTTCACCGTTGCCGAGCAACGTCGGGCGATCGACCGTCAGTTCGAGCGAAGCGGCCGCACCCGCGGTTTCGATGCGCGTCGTCTTCACGCGTTTTCCGTCGCGATACCCAATCGCTTCGATCGCGCCGGGCACGAACGTCGTCTTCCACGACACGTGTGAGTTCTTCTTCACCGTCTGCCGGCCCTGCGAGGCGCCGTTGACGAACAGCTCGACTTCGTCGCAGTTGGTGAACGCCCACACGTCTACCTCGCGGCCGGGTTCCCAGTTCCAGTGCGGAAACAGGTGAAGCACCGTTTCGCGCTCCTGCCACCACGACTGGTAGTAGAAGTACAGGTCCTTCGGGAAGCCGCACAGATCGAGCAGGCCGAAGTGCGACGCCGTGCACGGCCAGCGGTACGGGATCGGCTCGCCGCGGTAGTCGAAGCCGGTCCAGACGAAGCCGCCCGCGTGCCAGGCGCGTTCGGCAACAAAGCTCCACCACCGCTGGGCCGTCATGCCCCAGCCGGGCGTGCGCAGGTCGTACGCGTTGACGTAGCCCCTGGCCTTGTCGTCGACGTATTCGCCGCGCGTGCAGACGGTGCTGCCCTCTTCACTGCTGACGATCGGCTGGGTCGGATTCGCCGCGTGATACGCCTCAATGTCGCCCACCTTCATGTAGTTCCATCCGTGCACGTCGACCACGTTCGCGAAGCCGTCGCCCAGCCCGCGATCGTGCATGGCGGCCGTCACCACGCGCGTGGGGTCGAGCTGATGCGCCAGTTCCACCAGCGTTCGGCCAATGCGTTCGCCCGTGACGCGCCACTGAATGCTGTGCTCTTCGTTGCCGATCGACCACATGAACACGCTCGGGTGGTTGCGGTCGCGCCGGATCATCGCCTCAAAGCTCGCGCGGAAGTCCGGGCCCGTGCTGGCGAGCCGGTTTTCGCACATCACGAGCATCCCGAGCCGGTCACACACGTCGAGCAGTTCCTTCGCGTGCGGGTAATGCGCGCAGCGGAACGCGTTCGAGCCCATGGCCTTGAGCTTCTCGATGCGCAGTTCGTGCAATCGATCGGGCAGCGCCGCGCCAACGCCGGCGTGATCGCGATGGTTGCACGTGCCCTTGATCTTCAGCGGCTTGCCGTTGAGGAAGAAGCCTTTGTTGGCATCCCAATGAAACGTGCGGATGCCGAATGTCGTCTCGACGTGATCGATCGGCCGGCCCTTCTGCTTCAGCGTCGTCACGAGCTTGTACAAGTTCGGCTCGTCGACGTGCCAGAGTTTGGGCTTGCGGACGGTGAGTTGCTGCGCGAGTTCGATCGATTCGAGCGGATGGATGCAGACGCCCTTCTCGATCGTGCGCGAACGCGCTTACCCGATGCGTCGAAGACCTCCTGTTCGATGTCGATGTGCGCGTGGTCGTGCGCGTGCGAATCCGAGTTCGCGCCCAAGCCCCGTCCCAAGCCCCGCCCGGTGGGCGGGGCTTTCGCATGTGTCGGCGCACGACTCGTCAGGACCGAATCGATCTGCGTTCGCATCGTCACTTCAGCATTGCGCCCGGACGACTCTGTCGTCACGAACACGCCATCATGTGCGACATGAACGGGCAATGTCTTCGTCAGCCACACATGCCGGTAGATGCCCGCCCCTTCGTACCACCATCCCTCGTACTGCGTGGCATCGACGCGCACCGCGATCGTGTTCAGGTTTGTCGGCTTCACGCCCGGGCGGGGTGCGACGCCGGGCAGGTGCTCCATGTGCTCGGCCTTGTCGGCGTCGCGGCCGTAGTGGAGCAGATCGGTGATGTCGTAGCGGAAGCTGTCATACCCGCTCGCATGCCGGCCCAGGCGATGGCCGTTCACCCAGACGACGCTGTCACGGTAGACGCCGTCGAATTCGAGGACGATGCGTTTGCCGAGGTCGGACGCCGGCACCGAGAACGTCTTGCGATACCAGCCGACACTGGTGGCGGGAAAACGCGGGCCGACCGGCACGAAGCCGTGCTCGGCGTGCTCGCGCTGGTCGATCGGATCGTCGCCCACGTCCTGCTGCACAGGCAGTTCGATCGCCCAGTCGTGCGGCAGGTTCAGTTCGCGCCACGCCGAATCGTCGAACGCCACGCCGGCCGCCCCGCGTGCTTCGCCGGCCTTCACCAGGCTGCGGTCGCGGGTGAAATCGAAGTCCTTGCTCGGGTCGGCCGCGTGACCGAGGGCGAAGCGCCAGTTGCGATCGAGGAGCAGACGTTCGCGGGGGGATCGGTCGTCGGTGGGCATTGCGGTTCCAATCGTGTGCGATGCGGCCACGCCATGCCAGTGGTCGGCGCCGACAGCGTTGTTGCACGGAATGAGCGCCCATCGCCATCGGACGTTGCGCACAAGTGCAATACATTTACGCGATCTTCAACTGTCGCAATAGCCGCGGGCTCCTACCGTTTAGGCAAGCGGAGGCACTGTCTGATGAAGCGAGTTTCTACCTGGCTGGTTGCGGCGTTCTCCATTTCGATGTTGGCTAACGGTTCGGCACTCCAAGCGGCCGATCCCACGACGGCACCGGCGGACGACGCCGAGGCGAAATACACCGTCGACATCAACAAACGCGCGGACGACATCATCGCCCTGCTGGGCGAGTTGTCGCCCGAAGCGCGAAACAGTGTGCGCACGGTCATCACAGACCAGTACCGCGCACTGCGCGCCTGGCAGGCCGAACACGAAACATCGCTCAAGGATTTGAAGAAAAAGCTGGGCGACAAGGACGCCGCCGAGCAGGCCAAGACCGACATCGACGCGATCATGGCCACGCGCAAGACCCTGCACGACAGCTACCTCGCCAAGCTCGGCCAATTGCTCAGCGAGAAGCAGATCGAAGCCGTCAAGGACAAGATGACCTACAACAAAGTGAAGGTCACTTATGACGCCTACTGCGACCAGGTCCTCTCGCTTACGCCGGAGCAGAAGGCTGTGATTCTGAAGAACCTGGTTGAGGCGCGCGAGCTTGCGATGGATGGAACGAGTTCGAAAGAGAAGGACGAAATCTTCGGCAAGTATAAGGGCCGGATCAACATCTACCTCAGCCAGCAGGGCTACAACATGAAGGCGGAAGAGAACGCTTGGCGCGAGCGCCTGAAGCAGCGTCGCGCCGCCGCGACGACGCAGTCGTCAAAGTGAATCAACAAGTCTTCACCGTCCGCGTGAATCGATGCGGCCCCGCCGCTGTGTTTCCTGAAGGAATCGCACCATGAAGTACAAGCACACGATTCTTCTCACCGCGATCGCGACGCTGGTTCCGTGCGTCGCCCGCGCAGTACCCGACCATCTCCGAGAACGTGAAGGCCGCCGCCGAAGCCAAGCAGAAGGCCGCCAATGACGCGGCCGACGCTGCTTGGGAAAAGGCACAGCCCGCGATCGAGGAATGGGCGAAGAAAGGCAAAGCCTATCACCCGTACGCGGCCGTGCCGAACGACCTGCCGCAGGCGGGCATCCCGGCGTTCCCCGGCGCAGGGCGGCGGCATGTGGAGCTTCGGCGGGCGCGGCGGCAAGGTGTACGTCGTCACCAGCCTGGCCGACTCCGGCCCCGGCACGTTCCGCGAAGCCTGCGAAGCGGGCGGCCCGCGCATCGTCGTGTTCAACGTCTCGGGCATCATTAAGCTCGACGCCCGCATCCGCATCCGCGCGCCGTACATTACCATCGCCGGCAACACCGCGCCGGGCGACGGCGTCTGCATCGCCGGCAACACCGTCGAACTCGAAACGCACGACGTCGTCATCCGCCACATGCGCTTCCGTCGCGGCGCGACCGACGTCGGCGACCGCAACGACAGCATCGGCGGCAACCCGATCGGCAACATCATGATCGATCACGTCTCAGCCAGCTGGGGCCTGGACGAAAACATGAGCATGTACCGCCATATGTATCACCCGCCGGATGGCAGCAAGGATCTCAAGCTGCCGACGGTGAACATCACCATTCAGAACTCGATTTTCAGCGAGGGCCTGAACACGTTCCACCACACGTTCGGGTCGACGATCGGCGGCACGAACGACACGTTCATGCGTAATCTGTGGGCCTGCAACACGGGCCGCAACCCCAGCATGGGCATGGGCGGCGACTTCAACTACGTCAACAATGTGATCTTCAACTGGCGTCACCGCACCACCGACGGCGGCGACGCGTCCAGCCGCGTGAACTCGATCAACAACTACTTCAAACCCGGCCCGGGCACGCCCCTTCAAAACCCCGTCAGCTTCCGCATCCTGAAAGCAGAAGCCCGCGGCAAGAATCCGGCTGAGCGGCAATACGGCAAGTTCTACGTGACCGGCAACGTCATCGACGGCAACGAGAAGGTAACGAAAGACAACTGGGCTGGCGGCGTGCAGTTCGCCGACGCCGAGGACATCAAGGGCATGAGCTTCGAGGAGTACACGAAGCAGTACGTCGACAAGAGCCGCGCCACCGAGCCGTTCCCGATGGCGCCGATGAGCATTCTGAGCGCCCAGGAGGCCTACGACTATGTGCTGGCCAACGCCGGCGCGACGCTGCCGAAGCGCGACGCGGTGGATGCGCGCGTCGTCGAGATGGTCCGCACCGGCAACGTCCGCGAGCGCACACTCGCGCCCGACCTCTTCAGCAAACTGAAGGTGCCCCCCTACGACGACAAGAAGACGCAGGAACTGATCGACGGCATCAAGATGGGCTTCATCACCGAGCCGTCGCAGGTGGGCGGCTACCCCGAATACAAGGGCGAGCCGTACAAAGACAGCGACGCCGACGGCATGCCGGACGATTGGGAAACCGCGCACGGCCTGAACTCGAACGACGCGTCGGACGCTTCGATCGACCTGGCGGGCGACGGCTACACGTCGATCGAAAAGTTCATCTTCGGCATGGACCCCAAGGCGAAAGTGGACTGGTCCGATCCGAAGTACTCCGTCGGCGTGCAGGCCACCGCACAGGCGCAGTAACACGGATCGCGAAGTCTTCGTAGCATGAGCGTCCCGCTCATGCCCTCCAGACGCGGGCTACGACCGGGACGCTCTTCGTTACGAGCGCAATCGAGGATGTGGCACGGGCCTGCGGCGCGTGCTATCAAAGAACACGTGCCGCAGGCCCGTGCCACGAGATGCGTTCCACACCAGCACGAGGCTGAACGCTTTGCTGACAAAGGACTGGTGTCGTGTACGCGCTTTCGATCTCACTCGACCGATTCGACATCCACCTGTCTTTGCTCGCCTCGCGTGACGGCGCATGGGTCACGCTACCCATCGAACGAACCCCTGACGGCGGCTTCCGCTGCAAGCATCGCGACGCCGATGTGATCTCGCAACTCGTCGCGGAAGGAAGCGATCGCCTGACGTGGCGTGTGACGTTCAGCGCGCTGCGAGCTACGCGCCTTCGACTCCTCGTCAGCCTGCCCGGGCGGTCGAACTACTTCCACCTGATCCCCGGCTGCATCTTCGGCGACAACAATGCGGCCCACGTGCATCCGGGTCAGTTCCCCGTCCTCAGCGTCGACAAGCCGTGGGAGCGGCATCGTGCTGCGCTTTGGGAGTTCCGAGCGGACCGCGCATCCCATCCGCTGTCGATGCTCTGCTGCGACGCCGGCGCGATCGGACTGGAGATCGATCCGTACAGCGACTGCGACGAACTCGACGACGGCTTCGCGCGCAACGGCGTCATCGCGGCGCTGCCCGACGTGATCGGCGTCTCGCTCGGTTATGGGAACGATCTACAGAGTTTCCACAATAAGACTGTTTTCTGGCCCAGCACCGAAGACCGCACGCACGGACTTGCCACGAACGTGACGCTGCACGTGCAGCGCGGCAACGGCCGACGCGCGGCGCACGCGATCGTGCGCCGCAGCTACGACGCGCGGCGCGACCGGCCCACTTTCAAGAAGAGCTATCGCGACGCCCTGCTCGGTCTGGCCGAGAGTTTCGCGACGGTGAATTACTCGCCCCAGGTGCAGCAGTACACCAATCGCAAATGCACCGTCCCCAACGGCCGCGACAAGTTCGAGCCCTGGCGCGCCATCGGCGAGATCGGCTGGACGGGCGGCAGCGTGCTGGCGTACCCGTTTCTGCACGCCGAGCGGCTGATCGATGGTTTTCATTTTCCGAAATCGCCCGTCACGCTTTTCGACGAAATCTGTGCTGGCTACAACGACGCCACTGGCTTCATCAACGACAACTGCATTAACCGCTCGACGAAGAACCGCCCCGATGGCTGGAACCCGTCCGACATCAACGGCTGGTGGTCGGGCGGTATCCTCGCGCACACGCGCGACAACCACTGCGCCTACACGAATGCCCACGCGGCCTACTACCTCCTGAAGTCTGCTGCGCTGGGGGAAGCTGATTGCGCAGCGCGCTGGCGTAACACGGCGTTTCGCGTGCTCGACACGGCCGTCTCGCTTCAGCGCGGCGACGGCGCGTTCGGCTACATTTTCAGCGGTAAGAGCAAGGCCGTCGTCGACTTCGAAGGCTTCGCCGGCTGCTGGTTCGTGCCCGCGCTGGTGCTGGCACATCAGCACACACGTGACGCGCGTTATCTCGCGTCAGCAGAATGCGCGATCGCGTTCTACGCGACCGATGTAGGCAATCTCACGGCATGGGGATCACCGATGGACACGTACAAGTCCATCGATTCCGAAGGCAACCTCGCCTTTATCCGCGCGGCTCGACTGCTGCACGAAGTCACCGGGCACCCGATGTATCTCGAAATGCTCATAGACGGCGCGCACTACGAATACCTCTGGCGTTACGGCTTCCGTTCGCGTCCCCAGGCGCCGCCACTTAAGGACAGCGCATGGAACTCCTGCGGCGGATCGATCACGTCGGTCAGCAATCCGCACATCCACCCGATGAGCGTCGTCGCGACGCGAGATCTGGAATATCTCGCGGCCCGCTCGAATGACGACTACCACCAACGCCGCGCCGACGACGGCATGGCGTGGCTGATGAACACGATGGAACTATATCCAGGCGTCGTCGGCTACGGCCGATACGGCGTGCTCAGCGAGCGCACCTGCCCGAGCGACGGCTTGCTTGAAGAGCTGTATGACGACGATGGCGGCAGCCGCGCCAGCACATGGTGGAGCTACAACGCCTGGGCCGCCGCCAACGCGATGGAAGCAGTGGCGGAACAGATCGTCGCGGGACGCGCGGAGCCTGCGTAATCGCGAAGGCGACTCTCGACGTTTGCATGTAACCGTGGGTGTGCTCGCCTCCGCGCGGTAGCCACCGCGAGTAAGCTCACGGCCACCCTCTGGATTCACCGTCTCATGCGTCGGGCGCGTCGCAGTCCGAACAATCCCGCCACACCTACGGCACCCGATGTTCCCGGCTCCGGCACGATCGACAGTGCCAGTGCCCAATCCCCTTCCAGCGAACCGGTGACCGGTTGCCCGTAATTCGCCGCGAGCAGCAGCAGGTCAGTGAAGTTGACCGTGTCGTCGTAGTTGAAGTCGCCACTGGTCCACACGCCGATGTTGCCGTAGTTCGCTGCGAGAATGAGCAGGTCGGCGAAGTTGACGTTCGAATCGAGGTTCGCGTCGCCTAGCCAGGTCAGTTTCAGCAGTACGGTCGTCGAATCGACGCCCTCGCCGGCGAAGTTCGTCAGTCCGAGCGCACTCGCTTCAGCGCTGCCGATAGCCTGACCCGGCAGCGCATTGCCGCTGGGCACAATGCCAGTGCCCGCGGTCATGCCGAGCGCCAGTTGCAGCCGTAGCGTCGCTAGGGGCGACGAACCCGCGTAATCGACAATACCGCTGTTGCCGATCGCCAACTTCCCACCGCCAAACTGGACCGATCCGGTCGACTGGATGCGAACCAGTGCTCCCACCCGCATCTCGCCGCCCGTGAGATTGAGCGTGCCAGTCGAACCGGACGCGCTACCCACGCGCAGCGTTCCGACTTCGATCCAGCCGCTGCTCACGATAAGGCCACCACTACTGCCCGCATCGTTGCCTACCAGCAGCGTGCCCGCCTGCTGACCGACGCTGTCGACGACCACACCAGCCGAGTTGATCTTTGCCGTGTCGTAGCGCGACGGCTGCCAGTTGTCGATGACGCCAGCGGTGGCGTTCGCATCCCAATTGGTGATCTGTGCATACCGGCTGTTCGTCGCGCCGTTGAACACGATCGTCTCCGCGGCCGGCCAGGCGGCGAGGTCGTTGATGTACTCTTCCAGGTCGGTGTAGCCGTCGGAATCGAAATCGGCGTTGTTGTTCGCGACCGCTGGATTCAGGCCGTGCTTTGCTTCCCAGGCGTCCGGCATGCCGTCCTGATCGGTGTCCCAGTTGGCGGCGCGATTGTACGGCGCGGCGCCGGTGGTCGGATCGGCGCGATAGCTCAACATCTGCCGCCACTCGGTGCCCTCGGCCGAGTCGGTGTTGAACGGGTCATCGGCCCACGCAACGATCTTTCCCGTCCCCGTGCGGGTTTCGTTGATGATGCGTTCGTCCGGCGTGTTGACGACGCCGTCGCGCGTCCACCAGTTCGCGCCCATGTAGTTCAGCACGCGGTTGTACGCGGCCAGTGCGGAGTCGGTTGTGCCCAGATACGTATTCGTTCCGTTCATCCAGAGCGCGCCCGAAGCTCCGCCGGCCGAAAGCGCAGCGCCGTCATTGGCGTCGCCGTCCTTGTTGCTGTCGAGCAGATTGCCGTTGCGGTAGACGGTTGAACTCGTTCCGAGGACGCCCGTGCCGCCCGACGCCGTGGTGATGCCCGTGCTCGTGCCGCCCACCGGATTGTCCCCGCCCGGCCCCGCCAGGTAGAAATTGTTCACGAGGTTGAGCGACGTCGTTCCACCCTTCGTGCCAGCCGTGCCAAGCCAGTTGTAGAAGACGTTGTTGCGGAAATCGAAGTAGCCGCCCTGGCTGCCGCTGATCGACCCGACCTGTGGCACGCGGCCCTTCTGGTGCGCGTAGAGGTTGTGATGGAAAGTGATCGCCGCCGCCGACGCCGCGTCACCACCCGACAACAGCGAACCGAGCGCATGACCTGTGTAGCCGCCACCTTCAGCGTCCCATTGCGGGTAGTTCTGGCCCTGGGAGATATTGGAGTATTGGACGGTCAGATTGCGCGTCGCTTCGTTGCAACTGATGTGCTCATCGGTCGCGTACATCGTCGACACGTGATCGATCATCTGGTTCTGGCCGCTCACGTCGATTGCGTCGTACAGGTAGCTGTCGGGGAAATCGCCAGGCGTGGGGTACACGCCGTCTTCGGGCTTGGAGAAGTTCCGCATCCCATAGCCCGGGGCGACGGTAACGTTGCGCAAAATGGTGTTCGAGCCGTTTGCCTTGACGACGCCGCCCATGATGTAGACAGGCCCAGGCGCGGTCTGGCCGGCGATGGTGATGTTGCTGCCGAGGTTGTAACGCGACTGCGTATCCCAGCCGTTGTCGTGCCCCTTCTCGGCGCCATACCGGCCTAGCCAGAAGGTGCCGGAAACGTCGAACACGATCGTACGTGCGGCGCCGCTGAAGTTGGAGTCAGTCAGGCCATAGCGGAGCGTGCCGGGGCCGGTATCGGAGTAGTTCTTGTCGAGCTTGGTGACGTGGTAGACGATCCCGCCGCGTCCGCCCGTAACGTTGCGCAGCACCATCGGCGCCACTAAAGGCGGGAATGGTCTGCGCGAACGCTGCCGAGGCCGTGACACCGATCGCCAGAGACAAGATCGCCGCGGCCCTGCTGCTCCGTCGTTTCATGCTTCCTCCGTACGGACAAGCGTACAACATGGCGGAGCTGTGAGGAGTGCAACATCGCGCACGCCGATTTCGTCTTGGCGCAACTGACAGATTCAGGCGAAGGTCTGACACAAATCGACGGCCGGCTGATGGACGCAACGGAACCCCGTTACATTGGGCGAGATGGCCGATCCGAACCGGATTCTCACGCTCACGCAGCCGCGCAAGCTGGTGTTCGGCCCCGGCTGCGCGACCGACGTCGTCGACGACGTCCTTTCGCACGGCAGGCAGCGTGTGCTGGTTGTGACGAGTAAGCCAACCCGCTCGCACTGTGAACCCGTGCTGACGGCACTCGCCGCCAAGGGCGTCACGGCGAGCCTCTACGACGACGTGCCGCCCGAACCGTCCGTCGCGGACTTTCGCTCGACGCTTTCGGCCGCACGTGACATGCGTGCCGACGCCGTCCTCGGCCTTGGCGGCGGCAGCGCGATGGACGTCGCCAAACTCGTGGCGGCCCTCGTCGATTCCGATCAGGACGTTCGCGACAGCTTCGGCATCGGCAAGCTGGCCCGGCCGCGCAAGGCGTATCTCGCCTGTCTTCCCACGACCGCTGGCACGGGGAGCGAGGTGTCGCCGAATGCCATCCTGCTCGATGAAGCCGAGTCGCTGAAGAAAGGCGTCATCAGCCCGCATCTGATGTCCGATGCGGCACTCGTCGATCCGCTGCTCACGCTCACCGTGCCCGCCCCCGTTACCGGCGCGACCGGCATCGACGCGCTCACCCACTGCATCGAAGCATATGCAAACAAACTCGCCCATCCGCTGATCGACACGTTTGCCATCGAAGGAATTCGGCTCATCAACGGCAGCCTGACGACCGCGTACGACGACGGTTCGAACGTGGCCGCGCGTTCCGCGATGGTGCGGGGCAGCCTGTACGGAGGCATCTGCCTCGGGCCGGTAAACACGGGTGCGATTCATGCTCTGTCGTACCCGCTCGGCAGCGAGTTCCACGTACCGCACGGCGTCGCCAACGCGATGCTGATGACGGCCGTGCTCGCCTTCAATCTGCCGGCCGCACCCGATCGCTATGCCGACATCGCGGTCGCGCTCGGCGTAACACGAACGTCCGACGACCTCGCCACCGCGAAACTCGGCCTCGATCGATTGAAACAACTCGCAGCGCACTGCGGCATTCCCACGTCGCTCAGGTCTGTCGGCGTGACCGATGCCGATATCGAACGACTCGCGCGCGCGCGCTGACGGTCACTCGCTTGCTCGATCGCAATGTGCGCACGGTGTCGTTCGACGACGCCGTCGCCATCTACCGGAGTGTGTTCTGATGCTCGACCGAAGCCGATTCCGGGGCGTTGTCGTCCCGATGATGAGCCCATTCACGCCCGCCGGCGACATCGACGTCCCGGCCGTGCAGAAGATCGCCGATCGACTGGCCGGCGGTGGCGTGGCCGGCATCTTCCCGCTCGGCACTACCGGCGAGGCCGCCTCCATTGCGCTCGATCAGCGGCGGTTGCTTGTGGAAGCAACCGTTCGAGCAGTGCAAGGTCGATCGATGGTCTACGCGGGCATCGCCTCGAACTGTTTCGCCGAGTCGGTGAGGGCCGCGAAAGACTATGCCGCAATCGGCGGCGTCGACGCCGTCGTGGCGCATCCGCCGAGCTACTACGCGCTCAGCGACAGCGAGATCGAAAACTACTTCCTCAAGCTGGCCGACAGCATTCCGCTGCCGCTGGTGTTGTACAACATTCCAGTGACGACGCACCTGTCGATTCCGCTGCATGCGATCGAGAAACTGGCGCAGCACCCGAACATCGTCGCGATCAAAGACTCGGCCGGCGACGCGCACCGCATCACCGACCTTCTGAAAATCACCGGCGGCCGCGGCGGATTCCCCGTGCTGCTCGGCAGCAGCGCGCTGTTCAGCCATGGCCTGAAGCTGGGTGGCGTGGGCATCATCCCGAGCGGCGCGCATCTGGTGCCGAACGAGTACCAAGCCATGTTCGTCGCCGCGATGGACAAGAACTGGGCCGAGGTCGACCGGCTTCAGAAGGTGACGGACGAGGCCGTGAGCGTGTACATCAAGGGACGTTCCCTGGCGAGTGGCCTTGCGAAGCTGAAAGCGATCCTCGCCAGCCAAGGACTTTGCGGACCGACGATGCTTTCACCGATCGCGACGGACAATGACCAATGAACAGGGACCAATGACCAAAGAAGACCCGATCAATCATCCTCCTTTGGTCAATGGAGCTTGGTCATTGCTCATTCGAGCCAACAACTCGCCAGCTCAATGAACCCCCACCTTCCCATCCTCGCCATCAGCATGGGCGATCCCGCGGGCATCGGGCCTGAGATCATCGTCAAAGCACTTGCCCGTGCCGACGTTCGCGCGCTCGGCCGGCCGATTGTTGTGGGCGACGCCGGTGTGATGCGCCATGCCGCCAGGTTCGCGCCATCGATCCGCATCCACGCAATCGAACGGCCGCAGGATGCGACGTTTGAAGCGGGCTCGATTGACGTGCTCGATCAGCACAGCGTTGATCTCGCCAAATTGGAACTCGGCAAGGTCAGCGCGATGGCCGGCAATGCAGCCTTTCTCGCCGTGCGCGGCATCATCGACCTCGCCTCTGCCGGTCACGCCCACGCGACCGTTACCGCGCCCATCCACAAGGAAGCGTTGCACCTCGCCGGCCACCATTTCCCCGGCCACACCGAGATTTTCGCGAAGTACACCGGCACGGCCGACTTCACCATGATGCTGGCCGAGGGCAACTTCCGTGTCGTCCACGTGAGCACGCACGTCTCGCTGCGCCAGGCATGCGACGCCGTGACGAAAGACCGTGTGCTGAAGGTGATTCATCTGGCCCACGACGCTTGCACCCGCCTCGGCATCGCCCGGCCGCACATCGGTGTTGCTGGTTTGAATCCGCACGCGAGCGACAATGGCCTGTTCGGTAGCGAAGAGCGAGAGCACATCGCTCCCGCGATTGAGGCCGCCCGCGCTCAAGGTATCGACGTCGACGGCCCGCATCCGGCAGACACCTTCTTCCCGAAGTGCGCCGGCGGCGGCTTCGACATCGGCGTCGCAATGTACCACGACCAGGGCCACATCCCGCTGAAGATGCGAGGCTTCACGTACGACGGCGCGTCGAAGGCGTGGACGGGCGTCCGCGGCATCAATGTTTCGCTCGGCCTGCCAATGGTGCGCACCAGCGTCGATCACGGCACCGGCTTCGACCAGGCGGGCAAGGGCACCGCGAGCGAGCAAAGCATGATCGACGCGATCGCGTACGCGGCGCGACTGGCCAAACCCCGAGAGGATTCCAAGGCATGACGTCGAACCTGCGTGTGCTCGTGATCGCCGACGACCTGACCGGCGCCGCGGAAATCGCCGGCATCGCACTGCGCCATGGCCTGCCGACGCGCATCGTCCGCGACCCGGCCGTCGACCACGCAGACCTGCCCGGCTCGGGCCTGATCGTCTTCGACACCGACACCCGCCTGGCCACGCCCGCCTTCGCAACGCAGCGCATGCGCGCGTTCCTGTCGGGCGTGCGGCGCGAGTCATTCGACCTGATCTACAAGAAGACCGACTCCGTCCTGCGCGGCCCGATCCTCGCGGAACTTGAGAGCATGATGGACCTGCTCAAGTTCCAGTCGGCGTTGTTCATGCCGCAGAATCCGCAGCGCAATCGCGTGATCGACGCAGGCCGCTACCTGGTCGACGGCACACCGCTCGATCAAACACAATTCGCCGAGGACCCGGATTACCCAGCGTGGACGAGCAACGTGCTCAAGTTGCTCGGCACATCGAGTGCGATGCGTACAGTGTACGTCGAACCGAATGACGCAAGCACCTTCGACCCTCGAACGATCGCGATGGCCGGCGGCACAACGACGGCGGACCTTCAGCGATGGGTGACCGCTGTCCCCGCGACGACGCTCTGCGCCGGCGCCGCCGAATTCTTCGAGGCCCTCGTCGAAGGCCGCGGCCTGAAGCCGCAAAACGTTCAGGACCCCCGCGCCCTGCGGGCGCGTCGACGCTGGTCGTCAGCGGCAGCGCGTCGCGCACCGCGCACGAGTTCGCCGTCTCGGCCGGCAAGCGCGGCTGGAAGGTCTGCCGCATGCCCGAACTCGTCTTCGGCGGCGAAGGCGTGGTCGATCGCGGCATCAAGCAGTGGATCGATGCAACGCTGGCCGCCCTAAAGTCGGATGGCCGGGCGATCATTGCGATCGATCACGCCGTCGATCGCACGCCCGGCACGGGACGGCGTCTCGAACGAGCGATCGCGCGCGTGACGGCCGAGGTTGTCAAGAAGCACCCGATCGAGCAGTTTCTTGTTGACGGCGGCGCGACCGCGTCGGCCTGCACCAACGCGATCGGTTGGGGCCAGTTCGAAACACTCAGCGAACTTCAGCCCGGCGTGGTGCGTCTGAAGCCGATCGTCGCGGTGTCCGGTGTGAATTGCTCAATGGTCGTCAAGCCCGGCAGCTACAAGTGGCCGGACGGACTGGTGTGACACGAGCGTCCAAAGTCATATCCCTGTGACGCGCCTCGCTGAACACGTGAGGCATCCTGCATCTCATGGCGGCATGTGACATCGCTCAACACGGGCCGTTGACGCACATACGTTGACGATCAATTGATCGTCGCACGAGGTCTGCCGTCACCCTGGCCCTCTTCCGGAAGGAGAGGAAAGCATTCACTGCCCCACAGCGCGGGCGACGGCCGTGCTGACGCTCACGCGCGTCCGCGGCGTGGCCGATTCCTGGTGGGCCCAGTCGATCACTTCGCCATCGGGAACGTCGTCGCCGATCGCAATCCGGCGCGTGCCGCCGGGGCAGTCGTTCTCATCAAGGCGAATCTGCCGCGTGTGCCGACCGTCCACCACGATCGAAGCGGCCGTGTCGCGCGGGAAGCAACTGTTGGTGACCCGTGCGCCACGCACATCGCGCAGCACCAGCGGCGCCTCGACCGAGTCGTCGCTTGGCTTCGAGTGAATGCCGTAAAGAACGACATCTTCACAGTCCTGCACGCGTACCGACGGGCCCGTCGCATCGATCACCTGCACGTCACGCATCGAAAGGTTCCGCACATGACGCGCAACGACGCCGGCCCGGCACATCGGCCGAATCAGCGGCGACATGTCCGGGTCGCCCGCCTCGGTGTTGTTCGGGTCGACGCGCAGGATCACGTCGCGCAGCGTCACGTCTTCGACGTACATCTCGGGCAGGCCGAGCAGGTACGCCGCGGCGAAGCGGACGTTGCGGGCGCTGATGCCGCTGAAATTGAGCCGGCGGAAGCGCGGTGTCGTTTCGTCGACCGGCATCGGGCCGGCCTCGTTCACGCGCGTGTCGCTCCAGGCGCCGCAGCCGTAGAACAAGTTGATCGCGATCGGGCAGGTGACGCCGTCCATGATGAGGTTGGACGCGCGAATGTCTTCCACCACGCCGCCGCGGCCGCGCCGGGCCTTCAGTCGGATGCCGCGATCGGTGCCCACGAACACGCAGTTGCTGATCGCAACGTTGCGGACGTTGCCGCTCATCTCCGAGCCAATCACCACGCCGCCGTGCCCGTGCACGAGCGTGCAGTTGGTAACAGCGATGTTCTCGCAGGCCCGCAGCTTCTGCCGGCCGTCGGTTTCCTTACCGCTCTTGATGGTGATGCAGTCATCGCCCACGTCGATGTGACAATCGCTGATCCGGACGTTGCTGCACGAATCCGGGTTTACGCCGTCGGTGTTGGGCGAGTTCGCAGGATTGCAAATCGTGACGCGCGTGATGGTCACGTTGTCGCAAGCGAGCGGACTGATCGTCCACATTGGCGAGTTGATGCAGCGGATGCCGTCGATAAGCACGTCGCGGCAATCGACGAAGCGGATCAGCAACGGCCGTTCAGTGTCGCCGCCGTTCGCGGCCCACTGGCGCTGCCACCAAGGCTTGCCGTTGCCATCAATGGTGCCTCGGCCGGTCAGGGCGATGCGTTCCAGGCCTTCGCCGCCGATAAGCGGCGCGAGCGGGAACGGCGTGATCGCCTTCCCAGCGGCTCTTCCAGGTAGGGAACAGGTCAAGCTTGTCGGTGGCGCGCAGCGTCGCACCGGGGTCGAGATGAAGCGTCACGTTCGAGCGAAGTTGGATGGGCGCGACGACGAAGACGCCCGCCGGCACGCAGACGGTACCGCCACCGGTGGCGCCGGCGTGGTCGATCGCCTTCTGCACTGCCTCCGTGCAAAGCGTCTGCCCGTCGGGCACCGCGCCGAAATCCGTAACGTCGTAGGTCGTTTTGCTCATTCCTGTCTCGCTCGAACGATGCCGTCGCATCTCCCACGGCTGCACCGGTCCATCGCGCGGACCCTCCAATGGGCCCGGTTTGGACACGCACATCATGGCCTGCTTACGTCGCCACGGCCTGCCAATTCGTTTGCACTCTTGGTTACGCGAAGCGCCAGAACCGTAGAATCCACCGGTGTAAGGCGGGAAAACGGTCCGCACCGACCTTTGAGGTTGGTTCTCATAAAGCTTTGGCGCGATCGCGTAATGGTTTCGCAGTTGCAGCCCCTATCTTCCGGACACTTCCAACGGCCCGAAGCGGACGGGCCCAACGAACGGAGTCGCTACTCATGACCGACACAATCGACCTATCCTCACTCGCCCGTCATGTGACCGAGGCCGTGCAATCCACCCCCGTCGTCGACCTGCACACCCACCTGTACACGCCGGCCTTCGGCACGCCGCTGGCCGGCGCGGGTGACGCCCCGGCCGACCCGAAGGGTCTGCTGCTGTGGGGCATCGACGAGGTCCTGACGTACCACTACCTGGTTGCAGAAGTCTTCCGCGTCGTGCCGCCGTCGAAGCTGCCGTACGAACAGTTCTGGAAGATGTCAAAGACCGAACAGGCAGACCACATCTGGAAGAACCTGTTCATCGAACGCTCGCCCGTCAGCGAAGCGTGTCGTGGCGTGCTGACCGTGCTGCACAAGCTGGGCCTCGATCCGTCCGACCGCAACCTCGCCGGCTGGCGCAAACACTTCGCGGCGCAGTCGCCCACGAAGCAGATCGACCGCTGCATGGAGTTGTCGAACATCACCACGCTGGTGATGACCAATCCAGTGTTCGACGACAACGAGCGCGAGCGCTGGCTGAAGAACCCGAACGTGGGCACTGACCCGCGCTTCAAGGCCGTGCTCCGCATCGACCCGATCCTGCGCGACTGGCCAAACGCGGCCGCGAAGATGGCCAGTTGGGGCTACGGCGTCGCGCCGGAGATCAACGCGAAGGTGATCGAAGAAACTCGCCGATTCCTGCGTGACTGGATCGATCGCCAGAAGGCGATCTACCTCGCCGTCAGCCTGCCGCCCGACTGGCGCTTCCCCGCGCCGGAAAACGACCCGGTGGCGAAGGCCGGCCAGACGATGCTCGAGCAGGTGGTGCTGCCCGTCTGCGCCGAGCGCGGCCTGCCGTTCGCGATGATGATCGGCTCTCGCCTCAAGGTAAACCCCAGCCTCGGCGACGCCGGCGACATGGTCGGCAAGTCCGACATCGCTTCGCTCACGAACGTGCTGAGCGCGTTCCCCAGGAACAAGTTCCTGTGCACGATGCTCGCCCGCGAGAACCAGCACGAGATGGCGGTGGCCGCCCGCAAGTTCGGCAACCTGATGGTGTTCGGCTGCTGGTGGTTCCTCAATAACCCCAGCCTGGTCGATGAGATCACGCGCATGCGCCTCGAACTGCTCGGCACGAGCTTCGTGCCGCAGCACTCGGACGCGCGTGTGCTCGAACAGATCGTCTACAAGTGGGACCACAGCAAGAAGAACATCGCGGCGGCGCTCACCGACAAGTACGCCGACA
Source organism: Tepidisphaeraceae bacterium (assembly GCA_047600945.1). Classification (GTDB taxonomy): domain Bacteria; phylum Planctomycetota; class Phycisphaerae; order Tepidisphaerales; family Tepidisphaeraceae; genus JASGKC01. The sequence goes on from JASGKC010000001.1 coordinate 3,895,937, forward strand.
TCATCAATACCGGCTGGAAGCTCACCCGCGCCGACATCGACCGCGACGTGCGGCATCTGTTGCGAGACAACTTCCTGAACTTCCTGAAGGCGTGAGATAAGTAACCATGCGTCAAACCCTGAAGATTCACGATTCGGACAACGTCGCCGTCGCGATGCAGAAGCTCGCGGCCGGCACGACGGTCAATGGCGTCACGCTCACCAAGGACGTCCCGCCCGGCCACAAGATCGCGCTGCGGCCGATCCAGCGCGGGCAGCCCGTGCTCAAGTACGGCTACCCGATCGGCGTTGCCTCGACGGACATCGCACCGGGCGATCATGTCCACTCGCACAACGTCGAGTCGGGCCTGCGAGAGAACCTGGCCGAGCTGAGCTTCGACCACGTCGTGAAGCCGCAGGCGAAGTCGACACCGACGCGTCGCACGTTCCAGGGCTATCGTCGCAAGGACGGCCGGGCCGGCACGCGCAACGAGATATGGATCGTCAACACCGTCGGCTGCGTGAACCACGCGAGCCAGAAGATCGCCGAGCAGGCCGCGCGACTGTTTGCCGGCCCGGGTATCGACGGGGTGCACGCCTTCACGCACCCGTTCGGTTGCAGCCAACTCGGCGACGACATGCTCTACACGCAGAAGGTGCTCGCCGGCCTGGTGAACCACCCGAACGCGGCGGCCGTGCTCATCCTGGGGCTCGGCTGTGAGAACAACCAGATGAAGCTGTTCCTCGAGCAGGTCGGCCCGATGGCGCCGGGCCGCGTCATTTACTTCAACGCGCAGGAAGTGTCCGACGAGGTCGAAGAAGGCGTGCAGAAGATGGCCGCCCTCGCCGAGTACGCGAGCCAGTTCAAGCGTGAAGAGATTCCCAGCAGCGAGCTGATCCTGGGCATGAAGTGTGGCGGCAGTGACGGCTTCAGCGGCATCACCGCCAACCCGCTCGTGGGCCGCGTGGCCGACCGCCACTGTGCGGCCGGCGGCACGACGTTGCTTACCGAAGTGCCAGAAATGTTCGGCGCTGAACAAGTGCTGCTCGAACGTGCCTGCGACCGCGAAGTCTTCAAGAGCACGATCGACCTCGTCAACAACTTCCGCGACTACTTCCGCAAGTACGACCAACCGATCGACGAGAATCCCAGTCCCGGCAACAAGGACGGCGGCATCACCACGCTGGCCGAGAAGAGCCTGGGCTGCGTGCAGAAGGGTGGCGTCGCGCCAATCAAGCAGGTGCTCGGCTACGGCGAGCAGGCCAAGCCCGGCCTCGGCGGCATCGCACTGCTCAATGCCCCCGGCAACGACGGCGTCAGCTCCACCGCGATGACGATCGCCGGCGCGCACAGCGTGCTGTTCACCACCGGCCGCGGCAACCCGATGGGCTTTCCCGTGCCGACCGTGAAGATCAGCACCAACACCGATCTGGCCAAGCGCAAGCCGCAGTGGATCGACTTCGACGCCGGCGTGCTGGCCGACGACAACGCCAGCATCGACGACGCGGCCGACAAGCTGTTCGACCTCGTGCTCGACATCGCCAGCAACAAGACCCTCGCCCGAAACGAAAAGCACGGATGGCGCGAAATCGCGATCTGGAAGAACGGCGTGACGTTGTAGTCGGAGTTGTGAGTTGGTAGTTGCCAGTTGGCAGTCAGAAGGCCGCTTGCGGCTTAGCGGATCGATCCCATGTCACTTCCCAAACTGAACAAGTCCCTCGTCTCCTCGTCTCACGCCTTCCCGTCTGACGTGAACGTGAACAAGCCCAAGGACCTGCCCGAGAAGGTCCTTCAGTTCGGCGAAGGCGGGTTCCTGCGCGGCTTCGTGGATTGGATGATCAACAAGCTGAACGCCGCCGGGGAATTCAACGGCCGCGTGGTGGTGGTGCAGCCGATCCCACAGGGCATGGTCGACAAGCTCAACGCGCAGGACGGCCTGTACACTCACATCCTCCGCGGCGTCGTGAACGGCCAGACCGTCGAAGACAAAGAGATCGTCGCCAGCATCAGCCGCGGCCTGAACCCGTACACGCAGTTCGACGAGTACATGGCCTGCGCCCGCAACCCGGACCTGCGCGTGATCGTCAGCAACACCACCGAGGCCGGCATCGTCTTCCGTGCTGAAGACTCGCTCACAGACAAGCCGCCCGTGTCGTATCCGGGCAAGCTGACGCAATTCCTCTTCGAGCGATACAAGGCACTTGGCGAATCCAAGGCCAAGGGCTTCATCATCCTGCCCTGTGAGCTGATCGAGCGCAACGGTGACAACCTCAAGCGCTGCGTCCTGCAAACCGCCGAACATTGGAAGATGCCGGCCACGTTCATCGAGTGGCTGAAGTCCGCGAACGACTGGGGCAACACGCTCGTCGACCGCATCGTCACCGGCTATCCGAAGGACGAGGCCGCCGCGATCGGCACTAAGCTCGGCCACCAGGACGACCTGCTCAACACGTCCGAGCCGTTCCACTTCTGGGTAATCGAAGCGAGCCAGGCATGCGCAAAGGAACTGCCGTTCGACAAAGTCGGGCTCGACGTCGTATTCACGCCGAACATGACGCCGTACCGCGACCGCAAGGTGCGCATCCTCAACGGCGCACACACAATGACCGTCCTCGCGGCATACCTGGCCGGCAAGGACACGGTGGGCGAGTGCATGAACGACGACCTGATCCGCGACTTCATGCAGCGCGGCATCTACGACGAGATCATCCCCACGCTGGATCTGCCCAAGGACGACCTGACGAAGTTCGCGGCGGCCGTCACCGAGCGGTTCGCGAACCCGTTCATCAAGCATTACCTGCTGAGCATCGCGCTCAACAGCACCAGCAAGTTTAAGGCCCGCGTGCTACCAAGCATCAAGGAGTACGCCAAACGCAACGGCGGGAAGATTCCGCAGCGGCTGGCGTTCAGTCTTGCAGCCCTCATCGCGTTCTACCGCGGCACCGAACTCCGCGACGATAACACGCTGATCGGCAAGCGCAACGGCACCGAGTACAAGATCCAGGACGACGTGGCCGCGCTCCAATTGATGCAGAAGGTGTGGACCACGTTTAAATCGACCGACACATCGCCTCTTGTCCGCGAAGTGCTCGCTTCCGTGACGCTCTGGGGCGAAGACCTCAACGCCCTACCCGGCCTGACGGACGCGGTCAGCAAGCACCTGAACGCGATCCTCACCCAAGGCCCGCGCCTGGCGCTACAGGCCGTGGCGTAACAAGATGCACGGCGAACGTGCTTCAGCACGCGGGAAACGGACAATCTCCCCGCAACGAGGGAACGCATGTCCACCGAAGCCATCAAATGGACCGCCCGCTGGATCGGCCGCGCTCCGCTCGAGCCCGTCAGCAGCGACCGCCCGCTGCCGATCCTGCGCCGAGTCTTTTCGCTCAAGCGCCAAGTCACCCGCGCCGTCGCCCACGTCTGCGGCCTGGGTCACTTCGAACTTCGCGTCAACGGCACGAAGGCCGGCGACGACTGGTTCGAGCCGAACTGGACCGACTACCGCAAAACCTGCCTCTACGTCTCGCACGACGTCACGAAACTGATCCGCCAAGGCGACAACGCCCTTGCCGTCCTCCTCGGCCACGGCATGCACCACGTCGGCGGTGGGAAGCGCTATAAGAAGTTCAAAGGTTCTTTCGGCCCGCCACGCCTGCTGCTTCAACTCGACGTCACGCTCGACGACGGCTCGACGCTGCACATCCCCTCCGACGACCAATGGCGCACGCACGATGGTCCGATCACCTTCTCCTGCATCTACGGCGGCGAAGACTTCGACGCCCGTCTCTGGCCGGACGGCTGGGATGCGCCCGGCTTCGACGACTCCCATTGGGACCACGCCGTCGCCGCGCCCGCTCCGACGGGCGAACTCTTCCCGTCGAAGCATCCGCCGATCCGCGCGATGCGGACGCACACACCGAAGCACGTAACAGACATCGACGCCGCCACGCGCCTCTACGACCTCGGCCAGAACTTCGCAGGCGTGCCGCGCGTCACGGTGCGCGGACCGGCAGGCGCGAATGTCACGCTCCGCACAGGCGAAAAGCTGGACGAGTACGGCCACGTGTCCCAGCAGAACATCGGCTCGCCGAGTTGGTTCAAGTACACGTTGCGTGGCGACGCATCGCCCGAGACTTGGACGCCCCGCTTCAGCTACACCGGCTTTCGCTACATCGAGGCGAAGCTCACGGAGGGCGCGTCGATCGAAAGCATTAACGGAAGTGAACTGCATTCATCGGCCAAGTCCATCGCGACGTTTGCCTGCTCCGAAGAACTCTTCGAACGCACGCACGCGCTCATCGACAACGCCGTTCGCAGCAATCTCCAGAGCGTGATGACCGACTGCCCGCACCGCGAGAAGCTCGGCTGGCTGGAACAGGTGCACCTGATGGCGCCGTCGCTGCTCAGCACGTACGACCTTGGAGCGTATTATGCGAAGGCCTGTCGTGACATGCGCGACGCGCAGCATGCGAACGGCATGGTGCCGACGATCGCACCACAGTTCACGTCGTTCGCGCCCCCGTGGGACATCTTCAACGACTCGCCCGAGTGGGGAAGCTCGATCGTCCTCGCACCGTTGCACGTCTATCGCCAGACCGGCGACAGGAGCATCCTCGCGGAGAACTACGACGCGATGGTGCGTTTCGCCGAGTATCTGAAGTCGCGTCGGGATGCCGATGGCATCGTCGCGTACGGCCTCGGGGACTGGTATGACATCGGACCGGGCGATCCCGGTTTCAGCAAGCTCACCTCGCTGGGCATCACCGGCACCGCCATGCTCTACGAAAACCTGCTCTCGCTGGAACTGGCCGCTCGGGTGCTGGGCAAGACCGAGGATGTGGCTCGCTTCGCCCACGAAGCCGCCGAAGTCCGCGCCGCGTTTGAACGCAAATTCTTCTACGAGGCCGCCGGCTACTACGACCGGGGCAGCCAGTGGCGCAGGCCATGCCGCTGGCGCTTGGCCTATGCTCGACGCCGGAGCGCGAGCAACTGGCGCTGAAGCAGTTGATCGCCGACATCGAAGCGCACACCGATCACGTGACGGCCGGCGACGTCGGCTTCCGTTACGTCATTGACGCGCTGGCGAAGTTCGATCGTGACGACGTGCTCTTCCGCATGCTGTCGCGGACCGATCCGCCAAGCTATGGCGCCCAGCTTGAGGCGGGTGCGACGACGCTGGCCGAGGCGTGGGACGCGAACCCGAGCAAGTCGCTGAACCACCTCATGCTCGGACATGCGCTGGGCTGGTTCCACGAACGCCTCGCTGGCATCCGTGTTGATTTCGCGCAGGCCGGCCCGGAACGCCTGAGCGTCGCTCCGGCGATCACGTGTGGTGCAATGTGGGTGAAGTCGACGCGGCAGACGCCCTTCGGCGAGGTGCGGTCGGCTTGGCGTCGGGAAGGATCGACGGTGACGCTCGAACTTGCCCTGCCAGTCGAAGCAACACTCAGGGCCGGCCGCACTCAACGCACTTTGCGCCCCGGCGAGCACCGCGTGGACATCAAACTCGCCTAATTCCGCGTTTTTCTTTTTAGCGCGACAGTTCCCACCTCCGTCTATCCTGCCATGAGTGGCGTTTACACGGGAGGTTCGGGCCTTTGGATGCCGACGACTTCGATCGCATGGTTCGGCTCCACCTGCCCCGGCTCCATCGGCTGGCCACCCGGCTCACGGGCCGGTCGACTGACGGGGAGGACGTCGCGCAGGAAGCCCTTCTGCGCATTGCGCGTCACTGGCGATCGTGCCGGGACGCGACGTCGTTCTGGTCGTGGGCCGCGGCGATCGTGGTCAACACGTTTCGCGATCGGCTGCGCGCACGGCCCCAGCCGGCCCGCACCGATTACGAATCGGCCGTCAGTTCGGAGCCGAGTGCCCACGCGAACGTCGTCGCCGACGAACTCGCCGAGCGCGTGGCGACGGCCGTATCGTCCTTGCCGCCACGCGAGCGCGAGGTGCTCGCGCTCTGCTTCTACGAGTCGATGGACATCGGCTCGGTTGCGGTGGCACTCGGGCTCTCGACGCAGAATGTTCGCACCACGCTGGCCCATGCCAGGCAGGGCATCGCGCGTCAGCTCGGACTGACACAGGAACATCGGTCATGAATTCCAACGACCCCATCGACGATTTGCTACAGCAGGCCCACTGGCCCGGCGATCCGGGCGTGGCCGATCGCTTGATGGCGAGGTGGGCTGACACGTTCGCTTACGAGCGTCGGCGTGTGCATCGTCATCGGATGATCGCTGTCGCTGCCGTCGCGGCGATACTGCTGTTCGGCATTACGATCGTCAGCTACATCACGCGAGTTCGGGAGCAGCCGCACTCAACGTTGCCGATCGCGATTACCACGCCACCCATCCCCACGCTTTCGGCGAAAGTCACGGTGTCACCGCTCGACTCACGCCCTGCCAGTTTGCTGGAACGTTCGTTGTTCGAACTGGCGAGCCGGAAGCGAGCGACAGCAAAGTCGAAAATCAACATGCGTGATGACGCGACGGTTGCCCGCGCCGAACCGAACGCAGAACAGCTGCTTCGATCCGCGTCGACACGTCGTGAGCGGGAATCAGCCTGCGACGAGTTGAGTCGCGTTCCATCGCCGGCCGTTTCCGTTCAACTGGCGAGGCTGCTCGATACCCCCGATTTGCGTCGCGATGTCGTGCGAACGCTCTTGCGTCGGCAGGACAGTGTCGCGCGAGGCACGCTCGGCGCCGCCCGGCGGACGCCGCAACTCGCCGGTTTGGTGCGCAGCGTCGAATCGGAGGAGGCCGCCCGCAGCGCGGATGCGTTGACCACGCCGGACATCGTTCGGCCCCATCGTTCAAACCCGATCCTTCAATACCAGGAGTTGCCATGCAGTTCGTGAAGTCCGCCGTCCATGTACCGATCGCTCTCGCGGTGTGTCTGACCGTCGCGGGAGTCGCCAGCCGAGCGTTAGCGGCCGACAACCCCGTGGCTGCCGCGACAATGGAGGTCGTCGAAGAGACCCCTCCGATCGAAGTGCGCGTCTATCCGGTGAGCGATCTGCTTCAGGATTGGCGTTCCGCAGTTCCGGGTGCGAAGGATCAGACCCTTTTTGAAAAGCGTGGTGGAAACGGAAGCGCTGTGTCGTCGCAGACGCCGCCGGGGCCTGATCGGCAATCGCGTTTGGATTTCATCAGCCATCTCGTCATGAGCGTGGTCGCACCTGAAAGCTGGCGTGACAACGGCGGCACGATCGGCGGGATTCAGGCCTTCAACGATTCGCTGATCGTCCAGCAGACGGCCGCGAACCATGCGGCATTGTCGAAATTGCTGAACGACCTCCGCCAGGGTCCGCCTCAAGTGCATGTGGAAGCGGTCTGGATTCAACTCGACCCGCAGGCCGTCGAAACGCTCAGCCGCCGCGAAGGCACCGTGCGCGTGCTCACGCAGCCACTCAGTTCGCTGCCCGCAGACGCCCGCCTCGGCTCCGGCGAGTTCACAGCGTTTAGTGGCGACGAAATCGCCCTGCGTTCCGGCAAGGATGTTCCCTACGTCAGCGACATCGAGCCGATCGTCGGCAGCGGCGCGGTTGGATTCGATCCAACCATCGACGTCATCCACACCGGGCTCGACGTTAGCGGCGCCGTGTTCCTGATCGGCACCGACACCGCCCGTCTCAACCTGCGCGGCTCACTCGACGAACTCCAGGAGATGAAGACATTCAACCTCACCGTGCAGGGACCAACCACGCGGCCGGCCGATTCGGGCGGTACGAGCGGGCAGATTCAGCAGCCCATTCACGGGGGCACGTCGCTTGATGTGCGCATGGTCGTCCCCATCGGCAAGACCGTTCTGGTTGGCGGCGTGTCGAACGAGAATGACGCCGACGCCGGTCATCGCAAGCTGCGATACCTGCTGCTGACGATCTCGGCCGAATGAAAGATCGATCGGGCGTCGTCCGGCTTGACGATGGGTCGCGGGGTCGTCACGCTGCGTAGCGCGACGGAGGCGTCCTCCTCGCGTTACGCAGGAGCCCGCCATGTCCACCGCCGTCAAGTTCGCCGCAATCCTCTTCACGGCCGCCCCTGATTCATCCTCCAGCCCGGCCGGCGCGTTCGTGAAAGTCGACGGCCGCGAGTCGCTGCTGCGGGGCATCGAACTGTTCGTGAACCGCGAGAACTTCGGGCCGATCATCGTGACGGTGTCGCCGACGGATGCCGATCAATTCAAGAACAAGTTCGCGAGCCACCTGATGATCCTCGGCATCAAGGCCGCCACCGCGACCGGCGCGACGCTGAAGGATCACCTCCAAGCCGGCATCGCCAAGCTGCCGACGGAGGTGACACACGTGATCGTCCACGACGGCGCCAGGCCGGCCGTGTCGGCACTGGACATCGACGCCCTGCTCGAACTCGCACCCAAGCACGACGCCGTTGCGATGGTCTCGACCATCAACGCACCAATGGTCGAAATCGAAGCCGGCCAACTGATGAACCACCGCGCGGCCAAGCGCAGCGCAGCCTGCTTACGCCGATGGTGTTCTCGCGGAAGGCGCTCGACGAATTCGCGAGCAAGGGGCTGGAGTCGATGCTGTCGCGCATCGTGCCGCTGGAATCGAGTCCGATGAACCAGCGCATCAACGCCGGCAATGAAGCCGGTCTGCTCAAGGCGCTGATTAGCCTGCTGCCCAAGCCGAAGATCAAGGGACCGACGAATCCGTTTGAAGAAGCAAGTTGGTAACGGTCACGGCGCGAACAAGCGCAGCAGCTTCGGCCCGAAGATGAACAGGCCGACGATCGCGGCACCAATCGCGGCGAGCAGCACGGCACCGGCAGCGCAGTCTTTCGCGCGACGCGCGAGCGGATGTTGCTCCGGCGATGCCAAATCGGTCACGGCCTCGATCGCCGTGTTCGCCCCTTCCAGTGCCAGCACCAATGCCGACGCGAGCGCAAAGATCGCCCACTCGATGCGATCGATCTTCAGCACGATTCCGAGCACGACCGCAACTAGCATCAGCGCCGCCTGCACGCGCGGGTTCCGTTGCGTGCGGAACATCTCGACCACGCCACGGCCGGCGTAGACAAAACTGCGCAGGAATGGTCCGAGAGATCGCACGCGTGAACTCTACTCGCTAGCCCGCGGATCACACCAGCAGTGCGCAATAGTCGACGCGACAATGCGATGGCTGTCCGCGCCAGCGATACGCAGCAAACGTTCCATCGGCTCGCGCATCGGCTCGACGCTGAGCTTGAACGTCGAATGGTGCATGGCCAGCATGTGCCGCGCGCGGGCGTGCTCGACAGCCATCTTCCACGCCTGCTCGGGCGAGGCGTGGCCGTCGATCCACGGGTCGTAGGCGCCGATGCCGACGATGGCGAGGTCGACGCCGCCCTGCCGGCCGATGGGGGTCCAGTGGTCGCCGAACGCGGAGTCCCCGCCGAACAGCACGCGCCGGCTGGAGCGTTCGATCAGAAAGCTACAGGCCTCGCGGTGCGTGTCGCGGATCATCCGCGCCGACCAGTGTCGCACGGGCCAGGCGGTGAACGTCGTGTTGACGAGCGTGATCGACTCACCGAGTTTGACCTCGACGCGCTGCGCGAACGGCAGGTCGCACGTGAGGTCATTCAGGCCCGCCGCAGTGATAAGCGCCGCCTTCGGGAAGTGCGAAGCCAGTTGCCACAGCGTAGGCCGATCGAGGTGATCGAAGTGGGCGTGCGATAGCAGCACAATGTCGACCGCGGGCAACTCGCGCAGCCGCAGCGACGGCGCGACAATGCGGGCCGGCCCCATCGTGGCGAAGCCCAGGCCCAGCCCGACGCGGCGGGAGAAGACCGGATCGGTCAGCATCGTGAGGGCACCCACCTTCAGGAGGACGGTCGCATGGCCGAGCCAGCATGCGGCCAGTTTAGCGTCGGTCCAGCATGACAGGTCTGGCTTGCCTGGCACCGCGGGACTGCAACTGAAATGGTCGATGAAGCGCCACCGCCCGCAGCCGCGTGAGAGCGGCGTCAGCGTGCGCAGCAGCCACGGCCGATGTTTCGCCCAGTCGACGAATCGGCGCCAGCGCGCGGTCGGTTCGTGTCGATCGGCTTGCGTCAGGGGATCTCCAATTCCGCGCCGACGGGCAGATGGTTGCTTGCGTACAGCGCAAGCCTGTCGGTTTCGATCCAGTGGTCGACCACGCCAACGTCCACGCCCGGCCAGATCTGGCAGACGAAGCGCGGCGGATGGCCCTTGGTCGGGTTGGGGACGCCGGGCACGTTGACCGAAACGCACCGCGCGATCGGCAGCGAATCGTCGGCGAGCGTGGCCGCGCGATCGCAGCGGAGATCGATCACGTCGACGGTGGTCGGGCGCTGCGCGATCGATAGCGTCACGCGCAGCGCGGGACTGGCAATGCCACGCACAAAAGACAGATTCGTCGAATCGGCGATACGATGTCGTGAAAACAATGCGACAACGCCGAGGTCCGATTCGGCGCGGATGAAGTCCATGTTGATTCGCCAGGACAGGCGTCGCAGGACGGTCAAGTCATCGGCTTCCTGCACGCCGATCACATCGGCACGCTGCGCGATCAGCACTTCCGCCAGCGGATCAGCCCGCCCGACGCCGCCGGTCATCAGGTTGTAGCTCACGACACGCAGACGCATTTTCGGCTTCTCCGTCACAATCCGCACCGCTTCACGGCATTCGGGGCGTTATCGGTTTATCGGCCGGCACTCTATCGGCGATCCATCCGACACATCGTCCGGCGCATCGTAGGTTTGCGCGTCGAACGTGTCACTCGTGGCAACGGGCGGCGCGTGTATTGCCAGAACGAATCAGGGACGCAGGAGTGTGCCATGGATCAGCTTCGGTTCGGTCAACTTCTTTCCAAGATCATCCCGTTGAGCGATCACGATGTGGAGGAAATCCTCCACGAGCAGCACGCAACGAACAAGAAGTTCGGCGATATCGCGCTCTCGCTCGGCCTCGCGAAACCCGAACACATTTGGGCGGCGTGGCTACGGCAACTTGAAGACCGCACCGACCGTGTCGACCTCGACGCCATCGGCATCGACGTGCAGGCCCTCAACTGCCTGCCTGCCGATCAGGCGCGGATGCTACAGGCGTTGCCGCTGCGCTCGCTGAGCGGCGAACTGCTCGTGGCACTAGCCCACATTCCGAGCGAGTCGCTCGTCCACCAGCTTGAGCAAGCCACGCAGAAGCGAGTGAAGATCGTGCTCGCCCAGGAAGACCGGCTCCGCCGGGCGATCGATCGGTACTACGCCGTGAAGAAGAGTGCGTAAGGCGTACGCCACAATCAGGAAACAAACGTAACGTGATCGGCCTTGGCCGTTCATGCTTTCGCGCGCTTGCGCGGAGCGAGAGGCCGGCGTGGTCGGGGCGAGAAAGACGGGACTCACGTCGAACGTGTCCGGCTTCAGTCGGCCCACACTCGGGCGGTTCGACAATGCAGCCAACGCGCGCTCTTCCAATTCCCTCTTCTGCTGTTCGATCGGATCGAGCAGGATCGGCCGCAGGTCACGGATGCGCTGGGCGAGTTGTTCCTGCTGGCCCATGATCTCGCGGTTGACGCTGTTCATGGCGCGGTCGTCGGCGCGGTAGATGTCGCCGGTGAGCGTGCGGGCGATGTTGCTTTCGACGAAGCCGATCTGCGCCTGCTCCTGCCAGTCGGACTTCTGCACCACCGTGATGCCGCCGTCGCCGTAGCTGAGCAGGCCCCAGCGGGCGGGCACTTCTTCCTTCTTGATCATGCCGGCGGGCGCGAGCAAGTAGTGGATGTTCGCCATCGGCTGCATCAGGCAGGCCTCGAACTTGCCAAGCCCGACACGCTGCCGCAATGTGCGACGGCGGCTGCGGCGCTTGCGGTTGCCGCTGGCGCTCCATCATGGCCAGTTGCATCTGGCCGTCGTGGGAAACGTCGCGGAGGAAGTCGCCGCGCGAGGCTTTGCACTCGATAAAGCAAACCTGCGGCAGATCCTGCCCATGCTTGAGGTAGTTGTAGTACGGGCCAAAGACGCCGGTGCCGACGGCATCGATGATGCCGAGCGGATGCACCTTCACCTCGGCCGCGATGCAACGGTAGCCCACGCGGTACAGCCAGCGGCAGGCTTCTTTCTTCAGCGTCTTATGCAGTTCGGTTTCGCCACGGGAAAGCTTCATCTCAGCACTCCTTTGCCGGACTTCGATACTTCCCTGCGAGGAATATTAACTTGCGACACGCCCCGCACAACGGCCGAACATCAGGAAGGCAAGAATGGCAACGACACGGAGACTCGAAGACACGAAGAAGAACACGAAGGCGTTCAGTTGATCACACTGGATTCGAGATCACCTGAGTCGCGGCCTGCTCGCCCTTCGTGACGCCTTTGTGCCTTCGAGACTTCGTGTCGTTGCTTCCACGATCTCACCGCAGGTCCGGCACGATGTGCACCTGCCCGTCGATTTCGACTCGGCTGAGCGGCACGTGATACACGTCGCTCAGAAGCTGCGCCCGCAGCACCTCGCGCGGCGGACCGTCGGCGGCGACTTTGCCTTGGCTGAGGACCACGATTCGGTCGCAGTGAGCCGCCGCGAGGTTGAGGTCGTGGCTCGCCATCAGCACAGCCAACTTGCGCTCGGCGCTAAGCTTCCGCAGCAGTTGATACAACTCGACCTGATGCCGCAGGTCGAGGAACGTCGCCGGTTCGTCGAGCAGGAGCACATTCGGTTCCGCGGCGAGCGCGCGTCCGACGAACGCACGTTGTCGCTGGCCACCAGACAGCTTTTCCATCGGCCGATGCAGCAACGTTTCGAGTTCCAGTTCGTGCGCCAACGCTGCGACGATCTCGTGATCCCGGCGCGTCTCGATCCCGAAAGGCGACCGCTGACTGGGCCGGCCCGACAGCAGCACGTCCGACACGATCTGGCCTGGCAAATGCGTCGGCGTTTGCGGCAGATAGGCGACGTCGCCCGGCCGAGTGACGCTGCCGGAACTCAGGTCAGCCAGGCCGAGGATGGCGCGCAGCAGCGTCGTCTTGCCTGACCCGTTCGGGCCGATCAGCGCGACGAGTTCACCCGAAGCGACCGAGACGGACACGCCGTCGAGCACGGTCGATCTGCCGAAGCGAACCGAGACGTCGATAGTGGCGAGGATGGACGATGAGTCGGACATCACGCGGCCGTTCGTCGACGCAGAAGCAGCAATAGGAAGAACGGCCCGCCGAGCAGGCTCGTGATGATGCCGACGGGCAAGGTGTCGTTGAGACGATTCGTCGCCGACAGGTAGCGCGACAGCGCGTCGGCGGCAGTGAGCAGCGCGGCGCCGGCGACCATCGACGCGGGCAGGAGCCGGCGGTTGTCGGAGCCGACGATCAGCCGGGCGAGGTGCGGGCAGATCAGCCCAACAAACCCGATCGGCCCCGAGAGCGCGACGGCGGTCGCCGTCAGTAACGACGCCACGCCCATTACGATGAAGCGTTCGCGATGCAGCCGCAGACCGAGCGTGCGGGCTTCGTCATCGGACAGGCTGGTCAGGTTCAGTCGCCCGGCCCGGCGCATCAGTTCGATCGCGCACAGGCCGCACACGATCGCGCCGACGGGCAGTTGCCATGGCAGCAGCGTGACCAGTTCGCCGATGAGCAATCCTTGAAACGAACCGAAGCCCGGCTGCGACTTCACAAGGATTTGGAGCAGCAGAAGGATCGATCCGACGATGGTCGAAAGGATTACACCGACGAGCACAAGGACGGTCGGCTCGAGCCGACCGCGCCAGCCGGCGACGCCAAGCACAGCGATCGCTGCCAGCAGACCGCCAACGAACGCGCACGACTGCTGGCTGACGCCAGCGAGTGCCGGATGAAGCCCGGCCATCGCCGTAGCGATGAGCGGCAAGCGCCAGAGATAGCTACCGAGCGCGGCACCCGAGGTGATGCCGAGCAGATACGGATCGGCCAGCGCGTTGCGCAACACGGCCTGAAACGCGACGCCGGCGCCGGCCAGCGCAGCGCCGACGACGGACGCCTGTAGCACGCGTTCGATGCGCAGCGATCGCAGGAGCGGCTCAGTCGGCACCCTAAAGCCCGACGTCGAGCCAACATGCAGCGCCGCCCAGGCCACGAGCGTCCAGGCCGCCAGACACACGCTCAAGGTGAAGACGAACTTGGGCCAGCTCCATACCCGCACATTGACCGTTCTACGGGATGGGCGGCAGCGTTGCGAATTTCGGGGCAACGACATCAGGTCAGAAAGGCACGAAGGACGCCTCAAAGAAAACGCGGCCGAGGCATCGACGACGCGAGGCGATTTCCCTCTTCAATCAATCCCTTCGCGTTCCTCTTCATGCCTTTCCGGCTTTGTGTCGTAGCCGTGCACTCAACGAAAAGAGCCCGCCGATCACTCGGCGGGCTCTGGGGCGTTTCAGCACAGCCTCAGGCTCACTCGCCCTGCGGCAGCGGTTCGGTGGTGAACCGCGGCGTGGGGGCGGGCAGGCCGGTCGGGCGCTCGACGGGCTGGTGGCGTGGCTCGTACTCGGGCTCGGTCGCGCCGCCGGCACGCTTGATCTTGATGTTCACGTGCGGGCCGTACGCGGTGCCCGCCGGGATCAGGTGGCCGAGGATGACGTTCTCCTTCAAGCCCACAAGCGTGTCGATCTGGCCGGCCATCGCGGCTTCCGTGAGGACCTTGGTGGTTTCCTGGAAGCTGGCGGCGCTGATGAAGCTTTCGCTCTGTAGCGACGCCTTGGTGATGCCGAGCAGCATCGTCTTGCCGCGTGCCGGCTTAGGCTTCTTGCCCTTCGCGGGCTGCCCGCCGGCCGCTTCGATCTCTTCATTCTTCGCGCGGTAGGCGCTGCGTTCGACGATGTCGTCGACCTTAAACTCGGTGCCGCCCGCTTCGACGATTTTCACGCCACCGGTGGCTTCGTTGTTGATCGCCTGGAACTTGTAACGGTCGATCACTTCGCCCGGTAGGAGCTTGGTGTCGCCCGGATCGTCGACCTTCACCTTGCGAAGCATCTGCGCGATGATCACTTCAATGTGCTTATCGTTGATCTTCACGCCCTGCGACCGGTAGACGTTCTGAATCTCGGTGAGCAGGTAGGCGTAGAGCGATTCCTCGCCCTTGATGCGCAGGATGTCGTGCGGGATGACCGGCCCGCGAACGAGCGCGTCGCCGGCTTCGACGACGTCGCCGGTGTGCACGGCCAGCGTGACGCCCTGCGGCACGTGATGATCGCGTTCCATACCCGACTCGTTGCGGATGATGATGGTCATCTTGCCGCGACGCTTGTCGGAGCGCAGTTCGACAGTGCCACTGATCTCGGCGAGCACGGCGCTGTCCTTGGGCTTGCGGGCCTCGAACAGTTCCGTGACGCGCGGCAGACCACCGGTGATGTCCTGCGTTTGACCGCCGCCTTCCTTCGGCTGACGGGCGAGGATCTGGCCGGCGCTGACCTTGTCGCCATCGCCGACTTCGATACGCGCCTTGGCGGGCAGGTAGTGGAAGTCCTGGATCTTGCCATCCTTGTCGAGGATGGTGATGCGGGGCTTGCGCTCACCCTTGTGTTCGATCACGACGAGCTTCGGACCACCCTCGGTGCCCTTGGCGGCTTCTTCCGTCTTGACGGTTTCGCCCGGCTCGATGTCTTCGTACTGCACCTTGCCGCCCTTTTCGGCAAGGATCGGTGCCATGTGCGGGTCCCATATGGCAAGCTGCTGCTTGGCCTTGACCTTCTCGCCGTCGGCGACGAGCACGGTGGCGCCGTACGGAACCTTGTACTCTTCAAGGTCGCGACCCTTCGCATCGACGACGGCGATCTTGCCGTTACGACGCAGGGCGACGAGCTTCTTGCTGCCTTCGGCGTCGGTCGTTTCCACGGCGTTGATGCCGCGGTGTTCGATCGTGCCGCCGCCACTGCTCTTGATGTCGTTTTCGACCAGAGCACCGGTGGCGACGCCGCCGGTGTGGAACGTACGCATCGTGAGCTGCGTGCCGGGCTCGCCGATCGACTGGGCCGCGATGATGCCGGCCGCCAAGCCTTCTTCGACGAGCTTGCTGGTGCTCATGTCCACGCCGTAGCAGCGGGCGCAGACGCCCATGGCATTCTGGCACGTGAGCGGGCTGCGGACGCGAACGCTTTCGATCTTCAGGTCCTTGAGCGCGTCCGCAATCTCGATCGTGATGATCTGGTTTTCCTTCACGATCGTCTCGTCGGTGATCGGGTTGCGGACGGTGTCGCGAGCGACGCGGCCGACGACCATGTCCTTGAGTTCGACTTCGACCGTCTCGCCCTTATAGATCGTCGACTTGGTGACGCCGTTGGCGGTGCCGCAGTCCAGGCCGTTCACGACGACGTTCTGCGCGACGTCGCACAGCTTACGCGTGAGGTAGCCCGAGTCGGCGGTCTTGAGTGCCGTGTCGGCCAGGCCCTTGCGGGCGCCGTGCGTGGACGAGAAGTACTCGAGCACGCTCAGGCCTTCACGGAAGTTCGCCTTGATGGGCGTCTCGATGATTTCGCCCGACGGCTTGGCCATCAGACCACGCATGCCGCCCAGCTGACGCATCTGGTCGACCGAGCCACGCGCCTTCGACGTCGCCATCATGTTGATGGGGTTCAGGTAGCGCATCGAACCGGGGGTGCCCTTCTCGACGGGCTTGAGGTCGGCGTCGCGGAAATCTTCCTTCAGTTGCACCATCAGGTCTTCAGTGACCACCTTGCGGGCGTGCGCCCACACTTCGAGCAGACGCTGATAGCGTTCCAGCTCGGTGATGGCACCCATCTTGTACTGCTTCTCGATCTGGTCGGCCTTCTTCTGACCGTCGGCGATATGGGTCGCCTTGGTGGCAGGCGTGCGGATGTCGGTGATGCCGAACGACAGACCGGCCAGCGTGCAGCGCTTGAAGCCGAGCGCCTTGAGCTTGTCGAGCAGGTCGATCGTTTCCGGACGACCACACTGGGCGTACGTGTCGGCGATGACGCGCGACTGGCCGCCGCTGGTGAGGGCGTAGTTGTAGAACGGCATCCCCTTGGGAAGGATGTCGCTCAGGATGACGCGGCCCACGGTGGTAAGGATCACGCGGCCCTTGTAGTTGGCCGGGCGCTCGGTGCGAACCGTGTAGTTCGGATCGAGACGCTTGCGGTGCTCTTCGAGCTGCTTGAATGCGACCGCTTCGATCGCGACCGGCGCGGCCGAATCGTTCTCGACGACTTCATCGAAACCGTCGAGGCGGACGAAGATGCGCGAGTGCATGCGGATCTTCTTCTGCTCGAACGCGAGGATCGCTTCCGAGCGGCTGTTGAAGAGCATGAACTCGCCCTTGTCGCCTTCTCGCTCGGCCGTGATGTAGTAATTGCCGAGCACGATGTCCTGCGACGGCGAAATGATCGGGCTGCCGTTCGCGGGCGAGAAGATGTTGTGCGGCGAGAGCATGAGCACATGCGTCTCGGCCTGCGCCTCGATGGACAGCGGCAGGTGCACGGCCATCTGATCGCCGTCGAAGTCGGCGTTGAAGCCCTTACACACCAAGGGGTGAATCTTGATGGCGTTGCCTTCGACGAGCACCGGCTCGAACGCCTGAATGCCCATGCGGTGCAACGTCGGGGCGCGGTTCAGCATGACCGGGTGCTGGTAGATCACCTCTTCGAGGATGTCCCACACTTCCGGGTCACGACGCTCGAGCATGCGCTTGGCCGACTTGATCGTGTCGGCAAGACCGTGCTCCTTGAGCTTGCGGATGATGAACGGCTGGTAGAGTTCCAGCGCGATCTTCTTGGGGAGACCGCATTGGTGTAGCTTGAGTTCAGGGCCCACGACGATGACCGAGCGGGCCGAGTAGTCGACGCGCTTGCCGAGCAGGTTTTCGCGGAAGCGGCCCTGTTTGCCCTTGATCATGTCGGTCAGCGACTTCAGCGGGCGGTTGCTGGAGCCGAGCACCGGACGACGGCAGCGGCCGTTGTCGAACAGCGCGTCGACGGCCTGTTGAAGCATACGCTTCTCGTTCCGGATGATGACTTCCGGCGCGTTCAGGTCGACCAGCTTCTTCAGACGGTTGTTGCGGTTGATGATGCGGCGATAGAGGTCGTTGAGGTCCGACGTGGCGAAGTTGCCGCTTTCCAGCATGACCAACGGACGCAGGTCCGGCGGGATCACCGGGATCACGTCCATGACCATCCACTCGGCCTTGTTCTCGGAGCCGCGGATCGCTTCGAGCATCTTCAGGCGCTTGGTGAGGTCCTTCAGCTTCTGCTTGCTGCCGGTCTTTTCGATGTCTTCACGGACCTTGATGATTTCCGGCGCGATGTCGAGCTGGATGAGCAGCTTCTTGATCGCTTCGGCGCCCATCTCGGCTTCGAAGTCGTCGCCGTACTTCTCGTAGGCTTCGCGGTATTCGTCTTCGGTGAGCAGCTGCTTGCGCTTCAGGGGCGCCTTGCCAGGATTGGTGATGACGTAGTCCTGGAAGTAGACGATCTTTTCGATGTCGCTGGTCTTCATGTCCAGCAGCGCACCGAGGCGGCTGGGCAGCGCCTTGAAGAACCAGATGTGCGTGATCGGGGCGGCGAGGTTGATGTGGCCCATGCGCTTACGGCGCACGCGGCTGTGCGTGACCTTCACGCCACAGCGGTCGCAGATGATGCCCTTGTACTTCGTGCCCTTGTACTTGCCGCACGAGCATTCCCAGTCGCGTTCGGGCCCGAAGATGCGCTCGCAGAACAGACCGTCGCGCTCGGCGCGATAGGTGCGGTAGTTGATGGTCTCGGGCTTTTTCACTTCGCCGAAGGACCACGAACGGATGTCGTTCGGGCTGGCGAGCTGAATCTTCACCGAGCCATAGTCATTCACGCGATCGTAGACGTTTTCGGCCATAGTCGTCTCTCGTAGGGTGCGTGGAACGCACCATTCATTTTCGATGTCGGAAGGTGCGTTTCACGCACCCTACTTCACTTCACGTCGCATTCCGGCGGTCAATCATTCCTGACACGATCAACGCGATGCCAGCAATTGCCAGCCCGCTTACAAATGTCAACCAGAGCTCTTGCTCTCGGGGAACCATAACCGCGTAGACAACTGCTGCCACGCAGAAGAAAACTCCACCGACCATAGAGATGGTCGACATCCGCGTCACATCAGATCCTCATCCACCGCCGTCGCGGAGCCCTTCTTCTTTTCGAGCTGGATGTTCAGGCCCAGGCCGCGGATTTCGTTGCAGAGCACGTCGAAGCTGACCGGCGTGCCGGCTTCCAGCGTGTTGGTGCCCTTGACCATGCTCTCATAGATCTTCGTACGACCTTCGACGTCGTCCGACTTCACGGTGAGCAGCTCCTGAAGGATGTATGCGGCACCGTAGGCTTCCAGGCCCCATACCTCCATCTCGCCGAACCGCTGGCCTCCGGTGCGGGCCTTACCGCCGAGGGGCTGCTGCGTGATGAGTGAGTACGGGCCGGTCGCACGGGCGTGGATCTTGTCGTCCACCAGGTGGTGCAGCTTCATCATGTAGATGTAGCCGACCGAGGTCCGCTGCTCGAAGGCTTCGCCGGTGCGGCCGTCGTAGAGCTGGATCTTGCCGCCGTACGGCATCTCGACGTCGAGCTGGCGGGCCGGCAGCGTTTCGCCGGTCTTGTCGCGCTGCTTGCGGCGAGCCTTGACAGTGTCGTTCGCTTCCTGAACCGCTTTGAAGATTTCGGTTTCCGCGGCGCCATCGAACACCGGCGTGACGGCCTGGAAGCCGCACACGGCCGCGGCCCAACCGAGGTGCGTCTCGAGAATCTGGCCGACGTTCATGCGGCTGGGCACGCCCAGCGGGTTCAGCAGGATGTCGACCGGCGAACCATCTTCCAGGAATGGCATGTCCTCTTCCGGCACGATGCGGGCGATGACGCCCTTGTTGCCGTGACGGCCTGCCATCTTGTCGCCGACGCTGAGCTGACGCTTCGTGGCGATGTAGACCTTCACCATTTCGAGCACGCCGCTGGGCAGCTCGTCGCCGCGCTTCATGTGCTCGACCTTGCGCTTCTTTTCCTTGTGCACCGCGAGCACGCGCGGCCAGAAGCGGCTGTACGTGTTCAGCGCCTGTTCCTTGGACTCCTTCGAGCCCTTGATCCAGTCGGTGCTGAAGTTTTCGATCTGTTCGAGGACGACGTCGGCGTTGTCCGACTGCGCGACCTTCTGCTTGGTGTTCGGGTCCACCATCTGGCTGCCCGTCACCTCGTTCACTTCGGCGATCATGTCCTTGAAGATCTCGATCGCCTTGAGGTCCTGGTCGCGCTCATACTTGTCGATTTCCTTCTTGAGCTGCTTCTTCTGCTCGTCGGTCATGTGCATGCGACGGCTGAAGCGCTGGGCGCCGATGACAACGCCTTCTTCACCGGCAGGCAGTTCGAGCGAATCGTTCTTCACGTCTTCACCGGCGCGGCCGAAGATCGCGTGCAGCAGCTTCTCTTCGGGCGTCAGTTCGGACTTGCTCTTGGGGCTGATCTTGCCGACGAGGATGTCGCCCGGGCCGACACGGGTGCCGATGCGGACGATGCCGTGCTCGTCGAGGTTGTTCAGCGCCTTCTCGCTGACGTTCGGAATGTCGCGCGTGAACTCCTCGCGGCCGAGCTTGGTTTCGCGGATTTCGACATCGTAGTTGTCGATGTGGATGCTGGTGAAGGTGTCGTCCTTCACCAAGCGTTCGCTGATGACGATGGCGTCTTCGAAGTTGTAGCCGTCGTAGGTCATGAACGCGACGAGCACGTTCCGGCCCAGGGCCAGCTCACCCTGGTGCGTTGCGGCGCCGTCGGCGATGATCTGGTTCTTCTTGACGCGCTGGCCCTTCTTGATGATGGGCTTCTGGTTCTGACAGGTGCGCTCGTTCAGACCGACGAACTTGCGCAAGACGTATTCGTCGGCGTTGTCGATCAGGATGCGCTGGCTGTCGACGTAGGTGACGACGCCGGCACGTTCGGCACGCACGACCATGCCGCTGTTCTGCGCGACCGGCTTCTCCATGCCCGTCGCCACGATCGGCGGATCGGTACGGAGCAGCGGCACGCCCTGACGCTGCATGTTCGAACCCATCAGTGCTCGGTTCGCGTCGTCGTGCTCAAGGAACGGAATAAGCGCGGCCGACACGGAGACGGTCTGCTTGGGCGAGATGTCGACGTACGCGATATCCTTCGCAACGACGGTCGCGAGGTCACCCTGCACACGGGCGAGCTGCAAGCCCTTCTCGATGTGCCCGTCGACGTTGGCGACGTCGGGCGGCGCGAGAATGCCCTTCATTTCTTCGTCGGCACGCAGGTACTTCGTCTCGCCAGACAGCTTGCTGTCCTTCACGACGCGGTACGGGGTGATGAGGAAGCCGTACTCGTCGATGTCGGCATAGATCGACAGCGACGCGATCAGACCGATGTTCGTACCTTCAGGCGTTTCGATCGGACAGATGCGGCCGTAGTGCGAGATGTGCACGTCGCGGACGTCGAAGCCGGCGCGCTTGCGGTTCAGACCGCCCGGCCCGAGGGCCGACAGGCGGCGTTCGTGCGTGAGCTGGCTGAGCGGATTCGTCTGGTCGACGACTTGCGAAAGTTCGCCGCGGCCGAAGAAGAAGTCGATGGCCGACGAGATGCTCTTGCTGTTGACCAGTTCGGCGATCTTGCTGATCTCGTTCGGGTCCTTCAGGCTCATGCGCTCCTGCACGGTGCGCTTCAGCTTGAGGAAGCCCTTGCGGAGTTCTTCAGCGGCCAGTTCGTCGATCGTGCGGAGACGACGGTTGCCCAGGTGATCGATGTCGTCGATGTAGCCGTCGCCCGAGCGCAGCTGGAACATGTACTTCATCGAGTTGACGAAGTCCTCGCTCCGCAGCGTCATGACGGTTTCGGGCACGTTCTGGTCGAACTTGCGGTTGATGCGGAAGCGACCGACGCGGCCGAGACGGTAGCGGTTCTCGTCGTAGAACTTTTCGTTGAAGAGCGTCTTGGCCTTGTCGAGCTGCGGCGGGTTGCCCGGACGCAGGCGGGCGTAGATGCGCATGAGCGCTTCTTCGTGACTGTTGGCCTGGTCTTCGGCCAGCGTGTTCAGCACGAGCGGGTCGGCCACCTTGGTGACGACGGCCATCGTCTTGAGGTCCGACGCCTGGATCTTGCCGATCGCTTCGCCGATCTGCGCCCCGGCCTTCACGAGCTCTTCGCCGGTCTCGGCGTCGATGAGCGGGCTGGCCGCGTAGTACGTCGGCTGAAGCTGCATCACCTTGACGTTCTCGACGGTGTAGAACTCTTTGATGATGGCTTCGGAGGTGCCGAGCTTCTGATCGAGGGCGCGGATGAAGGTGGTCGCCGGGATCTTGGACGACTGGTCGATGCGGACGGCGAGGCTGTCCTTCTTCGTGACCGAGCATTCGATCCACGAGCCGCGCTCGGGGATGACGCGGAAGCCGTGCAGCGGACGGTCGCCTTCGGAAGTTTCGACGAGGAAGTCGATGCCGGGCGAGCGGTGCAGCTGGTTGACGATGACGCGCTCGGCACCGTTGATGATGAACTCGCCGCCGCCGATCATGATCGGCACTTCGCCGAGGTAGATGGCGTCTTCGATGGCCTGGCCGGCGCGTTCGCCGGTGGCGGCCTTGTTGGTCAGGCGGACGGTGATGCGGAACGGCATGCCGTACGTGAGCCGCAGGGCGCGGCACTCGTCGGTGGTGTAGCGGGGTTCGGACAGGCTATAGCTGACGTAGTCGAGTTTGAGATTCCCGTCGTAGCTTTCGATGGGGAACACTTCGCGCAGCAGCGCCTCGAGACCTTCGCCCTTGCGCTTTTCGGGATCGATTTCCTTCTGTAGGAACTTGACGTACGCATCGAGCTGAACCTTGATGAGGTTCGGCACGGCGATGGCGTCGCCCTTCTTCGAAAAATCGCGGACTTCGTTGACGATGATTCGGGACATGTCAGCTTCTTCCGTTGTGTCGTGAACCCTTCCTCCGGCGTAGAGGAGGATTCACGGACTGCTGCGGCTGGACCCAGGTGGCCGATATCAGAGGCAGGGATTCGAGCGGACTCAGGTGGGCGAGGCGAGGCGAAAGGCCTGCCGGGCCGGGTCTGAGTCGTCGTTCCTAACGCCTTCAGATTCAGCCCATCCAGATCCTTTCCAAGTTAAACAAACACTGTCGACGACACGGCATCCGCCCCGGCCTCGCGGCCGGCGCAAAGTGATAGCCGCCCGACGACCAAGCATCTTCTGCTTTGTCGGGGCGGTACCGTGGACTTATGGCAAATAGACCGTCGTCGCCGTCAACCTCGGCCGGATGATAGGCACCAAGCGATCGAATGCAAGTTTTGTCAAGGGGTTTTTCATCCCCTGCGCAACTTTCGCCCAATTAAGCCCTAACGACCAAGCCCCAATGACCAAATTCGCATTGGCCATTGGGGCTTTGGGATGAGTCTTTCGGACGAAACGATCCGAGCTTACTTGAGCTCGACCGTCGCACCGGCGGCCTCAAGAGTCTTCTTGAGCTTCTCGGCCTCTTCCTTCGGGAGGGCTTCCTTCACGGTCTTCGGCGCGCCGTCGACCATGTCCTTGGCTTCCTTCAGGCCGAGACCGGTGGCCGCACGAACTTCCTTGATGACCGCGATCTTCTTGTCAGCCGGCGCCGACTTCAGGACCACGTCGAAGTTCGTCTGAACTTCCGCCGGAGCAGCTGCGGCGGCAGCGCCACCACCACCGGCCATCACAACCGCGCCACCGGCGGCCGGCTCAATGCCGTACTTTTCCTTGAGGTAGTTCTTCAGTTCGACGGCCTGCTTGATCGAGAGGCCGGCGAGCTGGTCACCGAGGGATTCAATCGTTGCGTCTGCCATGGTTCAATTCCTAACCCGTGTCGGGGGTCAACCGTGTCGAGTCTCGGCACGCAGTAGACGGTAGGCAGTAGGCCGCCACGTCACTGATACCGGTTGCTCCGCTTCAATCGAACATCTCACATCGAGACGATTTAACCCTTTCGGGACGGTCGAAGCTGTCGAGCGGGGAAGTTGCCAGTTTCCAGCTTCAAGTTGCGAGAGGTTCTACCCCGCAACTCGTATCTCGAAACTCGCATCTCATTCAGGCTTCTGGCCTTCCTTCTTCTCGATCGCTTCGACGAGCGAAGCGACCATACCGCCCTGGTTGAGGGCGCCGGCGATGCTCTGGATCGGGCCGAGCAGCGCGCCGACGATTTGGCCGATGGCCTCCTCGCGGGTCGGGAAGGAACTGACGGTCTTGACGCCGGCCTCACCCTGATAGGCTTCGCCGTCGAAGAACACGCCGCGGAGTTCGAGCTTTTCGTCTTCCTTCTTCAGGTCGACGAGCAGGCGGGCGATCGCGCCGACGCCGGTCTGGCCGGTGCCGTACACGATGGCGCTCGGACCATTGAGCAGGGACTCGAAGCCCTTGATCTTGGTCGCGCTGCCGGCCCGGCGGGCGAGGCTGTTCTTCACGACGAGCATCTTCATGCCCTTCTCGTGAAGCTTGCGGCGCATGTTGTTGGACTTGTTGCCGTCGAGGCCGACCGGGTTCAGAACGGCCACGCCTTCGAGGCTCTTGAGGTTCGACTCGAGCTCGCGCTCGATGAGGTTCTTGATTTTCTTGCTCATGGGGGAGGACTAGTTGGTGGGTTTTAGTTGGTAGTTGTTAGTGAGCCGCTGGCGATCGGAGATCCTGTCTGGACCCCCAACCACCAACTGGCAACTTTCAACTCCTCCTCACTGAACGTTCAACAACACGCCCGGCGTCATCGAAGCCTTCAGCGTGACCTTCTTGATGTAGACGCCCTTGGCGGCTTGCGGCTTGAGGCGGCGGACGTGGGCGATCATCGCCTCGACGTTCTCCGTTAGCTTCTTACTGTCGAAGCTCAACTTGCCGACCACCGTGTGCAGATTGCCGCCCGCGTCGTTCTTGATCTCGGCCTTACCAGCCGTGAACTCGCGGACCGTATTGGCAACGTCGGTCGTGACCGTGCCCGCCTTCGGCGACGGCATCAGACCCTTCGGACCGAGCACCTTACCGAGCTTGCCGACGAAACGCATCATGTCGGGCGTCGCGATCGCGACGTCGAAGTCGGTGAAGTTGGTCTTCTCGACTTCTTCAACCAGCGACTGGCCACCAGCCTTGATCGCGCCGGCCTCGGTCGCCTGGGCGACGAGGTTTTCCGACACGAAGGCCACGACCTTCTTCGACTTGCCGATGCCGTTGGGGAGACTGACCGACGCGCGGACCTTCTGGTCGGCCTGCTTGTCGTCGACGCCGAGCCAGAAAATCAGTTCGACGGTCTGGTCGAACTTGGTCGGCTTGTAGGCTTTGAGGATTTCCACGCCAGCCGCCACGGGGACGGCCTGCTGGACCTGCTTCTTGAAACTCTCGCGATAGCGCTTGCTGCGCATGCGAAGTTCAGCGGGAATGGGCTCTGCGGTTGCCATGCTGAGTCGCTCCAGAGGACGCTTGAATCGCTGCGTCCCGAAAGCTCCCTCTGTTGTTCAAGCCCGAGGTGGAGGCTTTCTCGCACGCGAAAGTGCGAGCCACGCAATGTATCCGAGGCAAACCCGATGTCAACGGGTCAACGGAGCACCAGCACGGTGCCGCTTCGGGTGCCACGGCATCGGTACTCCGTTGCCGTGGTACGGCTTCACGTTGCTAAAGTCGTCTGAATGACGAAAGCGTACCACGGCTAGCGAGTACGCAAGCCGTGGCACCCATACGTAATTCACTGTCCTACCGCGGCTTCGGCTCCACTCGCGTCTCAGCCGGCCCCAGCTCGCTGGGCTGCAAACCGCCCAGGTCGATGACGAGTTTGTCGAGGATGACGTTCGGGTCGACCATCCAAACCCGTAGCCGGTGTTTGCCGGCCGGGCCGAGGTGATGCTTGGATTCCGGCACGCGGATGTTCCGCATCTTGCTCTCCAGCCAGGCCGGCCCGTCTTCGCCGCTGCCGCCGCCCTCTTCGGCCAGGTTCACAATTTGCGGCTTCTCGTCGTCAATCGCCACCGCGTACCGCAGCCCGCGCCCCTCGTGCAGCGGATAGCTCGGCAGGCAATACGCATGAACGGCCACGTCGATGTCGCCGGTGAGCGTCGTGAAGTCGTACTCGAGCGATGGGGCCTTACTGACATCGACCGTGCTTTCGACTGTCGCCGGCAGCACCGTTACGGCGCTATCACCCGTTCGCCCGAGGTGTGGGATGACTGTCCACTTTGCGCCACGGCCCTCGGTTGCACGATGGAAGTGCTCAGCCTCCATCGAGACGACGCCATCTACTTCGCCGAAAGTGCCATCTTCGGGCAGACGCATGCCGCGGACCACAAGCGTCTGCTTCTTGTCCCCTTGGCTCACGACAATCTCGCCGGTCAGTGCGTTCGTTTTGGGCGCGGCGTCCCAGTCGATTTCGACGATGAACCGCTTCCAAGGCGGCGGGTCGGTCACGATCTGTGACTGTCGTACTTTGATCCATGGCTGATTCGCGGTGGCCTCGGGTCTCGCGTCGTCACCAATCACGTCGAACGCCGCGTAGCCAAACTGGCCATGCACGAACGTCTGAAGTTCGTTTGGCGCAGTCTGCGCCGGGTCGTCCATCGGCTCGACGTCGTCGCGTCGGGTGAAGCGCAGCGCCCGGATGCCCGCTCCGTCCTCGCGCGGCGCGACACGAACCGTGTGCTTGCCCGCAGACAACTCGTGAGCACCTTGCTTGCGCCATTCCAAGCGCGAGTTGGCGGTCTTCGTTAGGTCGTTCCAGGTAATCCACGCGCCGTCGTCGATCTGAAGATAGAACGAATCATCGTCAGGCGACGGCGCGGCCACGAGTCCAAACAGCTGATATTGGCCGGCCTGACCGATCGTGAACTCTCGGGCAATCGACTGAGCCGGGTTCGGCTTCTCGACCTTTGTCACGCCGCCGTTCGGTACTTCCAGCCGGCGCGTGTCGCGCTCGCCGACAAGACGCCATGGAGCGAGAACTTCGTTTGCCTCGACGAGAGAAACGTCGACATCGCCCGCGCCCGCTGCGGCCTGACCGTCGATCAGCGGCGTGGGCCGCCAGTCGATCGTCACGTGCAAGCGATCGGCATTCAACGGCCTTTGCAGTGGGCGATCGACCGTCGACTTCGGGTACGGTATGAACCACTCATCGCCCCACCCGCGATACTCCCCACGACGGCCGAATCCACCAACGGCGATCATGTCCTTCCACTTTCCGGCGGCGATTTCGTCGTTGTAACGGGCCGTCTCGCGCTTGATTGCCTCGACCGATTCCTTCACCGAACGCCAGGCCACGGCCTCGCTCGGATGGCCCTGCGCCGCAGCCAACCGCGCGCGGTCTGTGTTCAGGAACACGAAGTCGGTGTTGGCAGCCATCTCAATCGGATACTGCACCAACTCGAAGAACGCCTCGCGGCGATTCGCGGGCACTTGCTCGACGAGCGCATTCGCATCGTTCAACAACGTGAAGATCGCCCCTTCCCGAGTCGCCAACTCGCGCTCGGCAATGGGGGCAAACACGCCCGGACTCATCAGTTCAGGTTTGCGCTGCGATCCGAGACGGTAAAGGTCGCTCATGATCGATGCGATCGACCCGGCAACGTCCGCTCCAAACTCGCGCGTCGCCCATTCCTTCAGATACACGTCCTGGGCGTCGACGCCCCACCGATCGATGTTCCAGCCGAGCTTGGCCCAGAACTCCATGCCGATTTCGCCCGGCTTGATGTCGCCGACGTTCACCACCCAGATGCGGTCGGCCCCGTAGGCATACGCGGTCTTCATCTGTTGCCAGATCAGCGCCGGCGGCGTGGTGTTCAGCCACAAGTACGGCTTGGGCCTGCCCAAATAGCTGATGTGGTAGTACACGCCCGCGTGGCCCGACCGCTTCTGCTCGGCCGGCGTGCTGAGCTGGCGGATGTAGCCGTAGTTGTCGTCGCACCAGACGAGCGTCACGTCGTCGGGCAGTTCAAGCCCGGCGCGGTATTGCGCGAGCACTTCCTTGTAGGGCATGAACGCCTGCGGGATCTTCGTCGCGTCGGGCGCGACGTACTTCTCGAGCAGCGAGCGCTGGTCCTTGATCGCCTGGCCGAGGAACTTGGCGCGTTCGTGATCGTCCTTGGGGCCATTCATGGCGCTGTCGTGGATGCCGCGCATGCCAACGGTCCAGACAGCCTCGTACGGCGCACGCTTCTTGGCCCATTCGTCCCAGTACTTCAGCACGCCATCACGGTTGGTGTCGTAGCGCCACGGGCCGCGCGTGTTGTTGTCCCACCAGACGTTGTTGCGATTCATCGGCTCGGCATGGCTGGCGCCCATGACGATCCCCCATTCATCCGCCAACGCCAGGTTCCGGTGGACCGACCCGAACTCGGTGCTGCAATGATGCATCGCGGGCCAGAGGTAATTGAGCTTCAGCCGTAACATCAGCTCGAAGACTTTTTCGTAGGTCTTCGGGCCGACATTGCCGAACTGCGGGTCCAAAGTCTTCGACGCCCACGGGACCAGGCCCCAGTCCTCGTCGTTGATGAAGATGCCGCGATACTTCACGCTTGGCGGGCCGACGACGTTTTTCCCTGGCACGATCGCGATTTCATCGCGGTGCGTCGGCGTGACGTCCGCCCACCAGTACCACGGCGACGCGCCGATCTGCTCGGAGAGTTCCGTCACACCATACGCGGTGCCACGACGGTCGTTGCCTGCGATGACCACAGCCCGCTGCACGTTCGGCAGCGGCTTTTCGACGGTGGCGATGACGAAGGTCTCCCAGTTGCCACGGACCTTCGAGACGTCGAGCTTGTTCTCTTTGACGAGTTGGTCGATCAGCGCTGAACGGCCGATCGTGCCGACGATGACGGCGTCTGCCGAGAGTTGTTCGGCCTGATGCTGAACCGCCGGCATCTTGCCGGTGAGGGCGTTCACATCCTTCGCCAGCAGGTCGGCGGCGATCTTCACGACGGTGAAGTCGTTCTCGTCGACGTAAATCGATGCGGTTCTCGATGCGTCAGCGAGACGAACATCGCTCGCTTGAGCAGGTCCGTCACGCAGCAGCTTTGCAGAACAGTCGGCCGCGCGGGCACTACCAGAGATCGCCGCGAGCAGGAGCGAAAACAGCATCGTCCAGAACAGACCGTGTCGCATGGGCACATCCGCTAGAGGGATCGAGAGGATCAGTCGCGCCTTTCCGCCGGAAATGACACGACGCGCGTCGCTGCAATGCGACGCGCGTCGTTTGTATCGATCAAAGTGCAATCGAAGGCAAGTGCGGCTGATGGTCAGCCGACAGACATTGCCCTTCGGTCGAAGGGCTTAGCCTTCTACGACCACGCCCATCGAGCGGGCCGTGCCAGCGATCGTGCGGGCGCCGGCCTTCACGTCGAAAGCGTTCATGTCCTTGAACTTCTCCTGCGCGATCTTCTCGCAGTCCTTCATGGTGATCTTCTTGCCGACCTTGTCCTTGTTCGGCACGCCGCTGCCCTTTTCGGCGCCAGCGGCTTCCTTCAGAAGCGCGCTGGCGGGGCTGGACTTGATCTCGAAGGTGAAGGTGCGGTCCTTGTACGTCGTGATGACGCAGCCGACGACCTTGCCCTTGAGGGCGGCAGTCTTGGCGTTGAACTGCTGAATGAACTGGCCGGGGTTCACGCCGTACTGGCCGAGCGCCGGACCGATTGGCGGGGCCGGGGTAGCGGTGCCACCGGGGGCGTAAATCTTGAAGACGTTAATGACTTCCTTCTTGGCCATCGTGAATTCCTGCCTTGCGGGACTTTTGTAGCGAACTTGGCCTGTCTCCAGGCGTCGGACGCCGAACCTTCCGTGCGTTCAGAAACGACCTTCCCACGTCCCGCTTTCAGCCTGCGCCGAAACGAAACGAGTCGCGTAGTCTAGCAAATCATCGACCGCCTGCAACCGGGCGGGAAGGAAGTTTGCCGAACGGTGAACTGGTTAGGTGGTGAAGTGGTTATGGGGTTCAGTGGTGAGCGCACGCCTGCACCACATAGCCACTTCATCACCGCCATTCTGTCGCAACCAGAATCCTTGCCGTAGTTTGACGTTGCGTGCTCCTTCCGGTTCTATGCCCGCCATGAGTCTTTCACCCCTCGCAGGCAAACCCGCCCCGAAGTCGCTGCTGATCGATGTCGCGAAGTTGGAAGCCGACTTCTACGCGAAGTCGCCCGATGTGTCCGACCCGAACCAACTCGTCAGTTTCGGCACGTCGGGCCATCGCGGGACGTCGTCGAACGCGACGTTCACCGAGCCGCACATCCTCGCGATCACGCAAGCGATCTGTGAATACCGGGCCGGCAAGGGGATCACCGGGCCGCTCTTCATGGGCAAGGACACGCACGCCCTCTCGCGCGCGGCCGAGCGGGCGGCGCTGGAAGTGCTGGCCGGCAATGGCGTGACGGTCGTCATCCAGTCGAACGACGGCTTCACGCCGACGCCCGTCATCAGCCGAGCGATCCTGACCTTCAACCGGGGCACGTCGGCAGGCTTGTCGGACGGCATCGTCATCACGCCGAGTCACAACCCGCCGGCAGATGGCGGCTTCAAGTACAACCCGCCCAACGGCGGGCCGGCGGACACCGACGTCACCGACTGGATTCAGAACCGCGCCAATGACCTGCTCCGCGCCAAGCTGGCCGGCGTGAAGCGCGTGCCGATCGAACAAGCGCTGCGCACCGCGACGACGAAAACGCAGGATTTCGTCACCGACTACGTGAACGACCTCGCCAGCGTGATCGACATGGACGCCATCCGCGCCGCCGGCGTCCGCATCGGCATCGACCCGCTCGGTGGCGCGGCCGCCGCGTATTGGGCGCCGGTCGCCGAACGCTTCAAGCTCAACATCACCGTCGTCAACAAAGCCATCGACCCGACCTTCAGCTTCATGACCGTCGACCACGACGGCAAGATCCGCATGGACTGCTCCAGCCCGTACGCGATGGCGTCGCTGGTCGGCCTGAAAGACAAGTTCGACGTCGCCTTCGGCAACGACCCCGACTCCGACCGTCACGGCATCGTCACGCCGTCGGTCGGCTTGCTGAACCCGAACCATTACCTGGCCGTCGCGATTCGATATCTGCTGACGAACCGCCCGCAGTGGCCAACGAGCGCCGTTGTGGGCAAGACACTGGTGAGCAGTTCGCTGATCGATCGTGTCGTCGCCAGTTTGAACCGCAAGCTGTGGGAAGTGCCCGTCGGCTTCAAGTGGTTCACGCCGGGCCTGTTCGACGGCACCTGCTGCTTCGGCGGCGAGGAGAGCGCCGGCGCGAGCTTCCTCCGGCGCGACGGTAGCGTCTGGAGTACCGACAAGGACGGCCTGATCCTCGGCCTGCTCGCCGCCGAGATCACCGCGCGCACCGGTAAGGACCCGGGCAAGCACTACCAAGAACTGACGGCCCAGTTCGGCACGCCCTACTACACCCGCATCGACGCGCCGGCCACCCCCGAACAGAAGTCGGCGCTGAAGAAGCTCAGCCCGGGCAACGTCACCGCCACCGACCTCGCCGGCGAGCCGATCACAGCCAAGCTCACGAAAGCGCCCGGCAACAACGCTGGCGTGGGCGGCCTGAAAGTCGTCAGCACCAACGGCTGGTTCGCGGCACGTCCGTCCGGGACCGAGAACATCTACAAGCTCTACGCCGAGAGCCTGAAGTCTGAAGCCCACCTGAAGCAAATCGTCGAACAAGCTCAGACGATCGTTAGCAAGTCGCTCTAAGTGGAATCGTCGGCACAGTCAGCCAGCACAGGTTCATGCTTTCTCTTTGGGCAAGCGGCGCGGGTGATACGTCGCCTACACCGAAAAACGGGGCATTTTGCGGTTATTGGCCCCTGAAACGGGAGCGGAAAACGCAAAGCCTCTGCGGCGGCTCACCGGCATATCCGATGGATTTGAATATGCAGTGCGTCCCCGACGCCACCGTGGTGGCTCGATCCATAGCGCGTACGGCCCTGGTTCGCGGCCATGATTCAAGCGAGGCGATGGCGAAGCTTCAAGCGGTCTTGGGACCGATAGGCCGCAACGACGCGGTCTGCCTATTTGCGTCGGCGTGCTACGACCTGGACCGGCTCGGGCGGCTGATCGCCGAGGCGTTCCCGGGCCCGGTGCTGGCGTGCACCAGCGCGGGCGAATGGTGCGATGGCGTCGGCATGACGACCGGTTCGATCACCGCAGCGGTGCTTCCGTCGCCGGACGTGAGGCTGCACACCGAACTGGTGCGGAACCCTGAGCATCTATCGTCGGCCGACGCAATTCGGATCGCGGCGAAGCTCAACCGGCGCTGTCAGAAACCAGGCGATCCGAACTCGATCGGCCTGTTCCTGTCCGATGGCACGATTCCGACCGAGCCCGCCGCCGCTGCGGTGTTCGCCGCGCTCGACTACCGCCGCATGGTCGGCGCCGGTGCGGGCGACGACGGGGCATTCCGTCGCTCCCATGTCTATCACGACGGTGTCTTTCACGAGCGTGCGGCCGTCGTCGGGCTGCTCGAATCGCGCTGGCCGATGGCGACGTTCAACATCCGCCACATCGTTCCGACGCAGCGGCGGCTGGTGGTGACCGGCGTCGATTCGACGGGTCGTCGCGTGACCGAGCTTAACGGCATGTCCGCCGCCGACGCGTATGCGTTTGCGATCGATGTGCCGCGCGACTCGCTCTGTTATCGCGTCTTCTCCACGCATCCCCTCGTCGCGCGCATCGCCGGCGAAGCCTGCGTCCGCTCGATCCGCGCGACCAATTCGGACGGAAGCCTCGACCTCTACTGCGCCGTGTCGCTCGGCATGGTGCTGCGAGTTGGCGAGTGCAGCAACCTGCTGCGGAACCTCGCGACGCGCCTGTCCAGCGAAATCGCTGCCGTCCCTAATCCGCAACTCATCCTTGCCTTCGACTGCATGCTTCGGCGAGTGGAACTGGAGGCGATCGGTGCCGTGGACCAAGCGGCCGGAACCCTGCCGCCCGTACCCATGGTCGGATTCTGCACGTACGGCGAATACCATCAAGGCGTTCACCTGAACCAAACGATGACGGGGCTGATCATCGGAGGCGCACATGCGCAAAGTTGAGACCCCGCCTATTCCGAACAACCCGTCGGAAGAGATTCGTTCGCTACGTGCAGAAATCGATCGACTGCTGCGCGTGGCCGACGTGTTGATGGATCGGGTTGAACGAACGACCGCCGACATGGGTAACGACGGCGCCGCCCTTCTCGAAAACAACCTGCTGATGGACCGACTGGTCGAGCAGCGGACCAGCGAACTCACCACGGCCACACATCAGTTAGCCGCGGAAGTCGCCGAGCGCGCCGCCGCGCAGACCGAGTTGGAGCGTTTGAACCAGGAACTGCGTGATGCTCGCTCCGCCGCCGAGTCGGCCAACCGCGCCAAAAGCGAGTTTCTGGCCAACATGAGCCACGAGATTCGCACGCCCCTCACCGCGATCCTCGGCTTCTCAGAAGTACTGGCTGACGAACTCCGCACCAGCGTCCTGGCTTCCAACGGCATCGACCGCGTGACGACCATCTCATCCAACGCGCGGCACCTGCTACAGATTGTCAACAACATCCTCGACCTCTCGAAAATCGAAGCGGGCCAACTCCCGCTTGAAAGCGCCGAGGTGTCGCCTGTCGACGAAGCACACGAAGTGATCGCGATGCTCCGCCCGGTCGCCGAAGCCAAGAGCATCGGCCTGAAGCTCGACCTGCGCTGGCCGCTGCCGGAGTCCATTCGCAGCGACGCCCTGCGCGTGCGTCAGATTCTTACCAATCTGCTCGGCAACGCGCTGAAGTTCACGGAGCGTGGCAGCGTGACCCTTCAACTGTTGACGCAGGGGCAACAAGTCATCTTCCGCGTGATCGACACCGGCATCGGCATCGCGTCCGAACACCTGCCCAAGTTGCTTCAGCCGTTCTCACAGGCCGACACGTCCATCACGCGGCGTTTTGGCGGCACGGGCCTTGGCTTGGCGTTGTCGCGTCGGCTCGCGACGATGCTCGGCGGCGAACTGACGCTCGAATCGAACCAGGGTCACGGCACGGTCGCCACGCTCGCATTGCCCTTGCCGGCACCCGGCGCGCTGCGTCTGGTCAACCATGAATGCCACACGGCACCCGTCGCCGAACGCGCAGCGACCGGCACCATCCCCACTCTGGCCGGCCGTGTGCTGATCGCCGAGGACGGCCCGGACAACGCGACGCTCGTGAAGTACCTGTTGACACGCGCCCATCTTCAGCCCGTCATCGTCAGCAACGGCAAGGAAGCGGTCGATCGCATCGCGTCGGGCGATCACTTCGATCTGATCCTGATGGACATGTGCATGCCCGTCATGGACGGCTACACCGCGACGCAGACCCTGCGCGATCGCGGCTACGAAGGCCCGATCATCGCCCTGACCGCCAGCGCCACCGTGCTTGATCGCGACCGCTGCCTCGCGGCCGGCTGCACCGACTACGCGCTCAAACCGATCGATCGCGACAACTTCTTCTCAACGCTGCAACGCCATCTGCCGCCCCATACAAACGACTAGACATTGAACAAGAAGTGGCAGACGTCGCCATCCTGCATGACGTAGCTCTTGCCTTCGCTGCGCATCTTGCCGGCCGCCTTGATCGCGGCTTCGGTCTTGTATTGTTGCAGGTCGGCGATGCTGTAGACCTCGGCGCGGATGAAGCCCTTTTCGAAGTCGGTGTGGATGACGCCCGCCGCCTGCGGGGCGGTGGCGCCGATCGGAATCGTCCAGGCACGGATTTCCTTCGGCCCAGATGTGAAGTAGCTCTGCAAACCCAGCAGCTTGTACGCCTCGCGCGTAAGCGTCGCCAGGGCCGGTTCATGCAGGCCGACGGCGGACAGCATCTCCTTCTGGTCGGCCTCGCCCAACTCGGCCAATTCGCTCTCGATCTTCGCGCAGACCGGCACAACCGCGCCGCCCTCCTGTTTGGCGCGCTCGCGCACTTTCTGGACGAATTCGCTCTTGCCCTCGACGTCGTTCTCGGCCACGTTCGCGACGTACAGCACCTTCTTGGCCGTGATGAAGTTCAGGCCGGCGATGATCTCGCGTTCGCGGGCGCTGAGTTCGATCTGCCGGACCGGCTTGCCCTCGTTCAGTGCGGGCACAACCTTCTTGAGCACCTCGACACGCGCGATCGATTCCTTGTCGCCGGCACGCGCCTTGCGCTCTGCGTTGTCGAGCGACTTCTGAGCGCTTTCCAAGTCGGCCAGCGCGAGTTCGAGGTCGATGACTTCCGCGTCGCGGATCGGGTCGACCTTGCCTTCGACGTGCTGGATGTCGTCGTCGACGAAGCACCGCACCACGTGCAGGATCGCGTTCACTTCGCGGATGTTCGAGAGGAACGCGTTGCCGCGCCCCTCACCCTTGCTAGCCCCGCGCACCAAGCCGGCGATGTCGACCACCCGCAACGATGCGGGCAGGATTTTTTCGGTCTTCTGGAACTGGTTGATGATCTGAAGGCGTTCATCGGGCACTGCGACGATGCCGACATTCGGTTCAATGGTGGCAAACGGGTAGTTCGCCGCCAGCGCGCCGGCGTTCGTGAGCGCGTTAAACAACGTGGATTTCCCGACGTTCGGCAGACCGACAATTCCAACTTCCAGGGAGGCCATAGCCCGGCCAATATAGCGAACGATCCGCCGCCCGCTACGGCCACTGGCAACACACAGTCACCCGAGAACGATGGCCGATCATTTCGGTCCGGCGCCCGGGAACCACTCCGTATGAATCTCTCCCTTGCGGCCAAAGTATTGGACGCACTTTCCGGCGATCTGAACGAAGTAGCCGATGCAGCCGGCCGCGCACGTCTGATCGACGAATTGGGGATACTTGATCTCGCCCCGCTGCGCCTGACGCACCGATGCCGCCACCGCGCTGGCAGAGAAATCCTCCGCCCCGGCCATCGACGCGTGCCCAATCGGCACGACGTGCGACGCACCGCTGGCGAGGTAGTACGTGTTCTCCATCCGGCTGTAGTCGGCATGATATCGCTCGATGCCGGCCTCCATCAGTCGGCACACGACCTCG
This sequence comes from Tepidisphaeraceae bacterium, assembly GCA_047600945.1. GTDB lineage: Bacteria > Planctomycetota > Phycisphaerae > Tepidisphaerales > Tepidisphaeraceae > JASGKC01. Next base: position 3,931,850 of record JASGKC010000001.1, read on the forward strand.
CCGAAGTGAATCTCGCCGGCCAGCGATTTCGCGGCACACTGCTCTGCGACAAGCTTCTGCTGATCGTTCATGGGCCTTCTCCTGCAAAATGAAAACTCAATCGATGGGCACGACGTTCTGTTCCCGAAGTCGCGCAACCTGCTGAAGCGTGGCCAAGAGAGCCGATCGCTGCTCGATCGTGAGATGGCCAAAGAACTCCTCATCATTCTGGTCGGCGAGTCGGGCCAGCACCGGAACGAGCGCCTGACCCGAATTCGTGAGCGTGATTGACTGGCAACGCTTGTCCTTGCCTGCCGACGTACGGCGGATGAATCGTTTTATGACCAGCCGTTCGATCAGCTTGGAGATCGCGCCCCGGGTCATGCCCATAACCTCAGCCAACTGGCTCGGACTGACTTCGCCGAGCCGCAACAGTTCCCGCATCACCACCCACTCGGCCACAGTCACGCCGTGTGCCTCGACCTTCACACTGAACCGGTGCGAAACTTGGTTCGAGACCATCCGCATCCAGTAGCCGAGATGGCAGGTAAGGGGACTGACGGAGTGGGCATCGCTCATGAGGTAAATTAGTTTCCTAGGAAACCATTTATCAGGCCGGCTGCCTGTCGTCAAATCACTATCGGGTCTGGTGCAGGGTGATGCAGGCGAAATGAAGACTAGGCAGTTCCAACCGCATCGTGCGTCTTCTTCCAGCGGTTGCTGGCATTGTCGAGGTAGTACGTGTCGGTGTAGTCGTTGCCGTTCTGCACGGCGTCGTTTCCTTCATCGCGCTGCTCGGCGGTGAGTCGGTTCCAGGCGTCGTAGGTCCAGTCGATCTTCGTCATGCTGAACGGCGTCGCGCTCGTGCCGTCGTAGCGCTCCTCGATCACGAAGTCGCGCTGGCCGTCGGCTTCGAGCGTGAACGCCTGCGTGAACAGCTTGTGGCCGTCGGCCTTGCCGGCGATGACGTCGGTCAATTGGCCGAAGGCGTTGTAGCCGTACTGGTGCACAAGGTCGTCGGTGGCGACGGCAGTCGTCCCGGCATCCTCGCTCACCGTGTCGAGCGTGCCGTCGAGGTTGTAGTGGTACGTCGTTGTGATGGGCGTGGAGAGCGTGACGCCGTTCAACTTCGTCGCGATGACGTGCCGGAGTTGACCGAGCGCGGTGTAGTCGTAGGTGGTGTCGTTGTTGGAAGTCCACGTGCGCGTGAGCCGGCCGGTGGAGGCGTTGTGCTCGTAATGGATCGTGCCCTCGGGACTAGTGACGGACGTGACGCCGCCGGTGAGCGGATCGTAGGTGGTGACCTCTTGGCGCGTGACCGAGCCACCGGCGCCGGCGTCGTACTCGGTAACCGTGGTTGGTCGGCCGAGCGTGTCGTAGCCGTATTCAGACCGCTCTGACGCGACGGAGGCGTTGACGACACCATTCACGACCGCGTCGGCCCGGTGTGCGGCGCCAAAGCGGTACTCAAAATGAAGTTGGCCGTTGAGCGTTGGACCGTCGCTCTTGGCGTAGTAGACGTACGCCGTCGTCTGGCCCATGAAGTCGACGTGGGACTTCGTCTGGCCATTAGCGTCGAACGACCACGACTCGGTGTCGTTCGCGGTGACGCCGTCGCTGTCGGGCGGCATCGTGCGCGACGTGCGGCGCCCGAAGGAGTCGTAGGCAAACGAAGTGATGTGATTGACTGGATCGATCTGCTTGGTCTCGTTGCCGTAGGCGTCGTACTCGTACTTCCAGACGCCGTCGAGGGTGCCGTCGTTGTTCAGGTCGGGTTGGGCGACGGCCACGAGTTGGCCGCGTTTGTTCGTGTAGCGGCGGGTGACGAACTTCGCGTTGATTGACTCGGTCAGCGACGTTGACGTGACGACCCGACGCTCGATCGAATCGCTGAAGGTGTAGGCCCTCGCGGACTGCGTGACGAGGTCGGATGCGGTCGGCGTGAGGCCGTAAACGGGGCCGGTCAGGCCCGTCGAGTTGGCGATGCCGAAGTTACTGGCCCCCACGTATCCGTAGCGGTTTTGGGTCAGGTAGTCGCCGACGCGGACGAGATCGAACAACTCGGTCTTGACCTGGCCCGTGCCGGTGACGAGCGGCTGATACGCCGTGCCGTGCTCAATGACGTAGACCGTGCGGCCGAGTTCGTCCTGCACGCTGGTGGTCCAGCGGCCGGCCTCGTCGCGTGCGGTTGTGGCGCGCATGCCGTTCGCCACGCCTCCGACCCTGATCTGGTCGATGTAGTAGGTTTCTCGCGTGTGCGTGACGCCGTCGGCGATCGTGTCGGTCTTCACGACCCGGCCCGCGGCGTAGTAGTCGCCGGCGTCGAGCTTGCCGCTGCTGTTCAGATCGTCGAAGTAGAACGTCTTCATCACAACGATCGGTCCTCTACGACATGACAACTCAAGATTACCCTCCGTCCAAATTCCTCGAACTCGTCATATGACAATCCTCCTTTCACCGCTTGAATGTCGATCCATAGGCAGCCTTGTTTCACGGGGATGTAAATATCCCAGCCCATGCACCGCGGCCATGGTGGTATCGTTGGTGGTTGGATTACCTCCAAAATGCACTCGACGGCCCCGGGCACAACTTTCGATTCGCCGCGAGAGTGGAATACGTTTCGGGCACCATGCTCCTCTATCAACCGTGGTGGATAGGTGACCTGATCGCGCATGGACTCTAGAATATATGTTTCCTGAATGCCGACAACAACCGTTATGAAGGTCTGAGCTCCAGACTTGCGCACGCGGCCTCCGAAGTGACCTCCGTACTTTTTAGACTGCCGAAAGATGGATGGCAGTGTTATACGAATAGTTTCATACGTGTATTCCACCCATGACACATCATCTGTTTGTTTCATCGTATAACTCTTTATAGCGGAACGGGTACGACCAAGAACGGTTTCCCAGGCAGTCGATCGGCATTACGAGTTGCCCAAGACAATGTTCCGCCCTGTATCCATTGTTCCGCAATCGGTACCATCCGAGCAACTGCAGGTCCGAAACGTCCGCCTTTTGTGGTGGATGCATACGGGAATTCATCGAGGGAGTTACATCCAATCGGTCGCGGAGCGGTTCTTAGCGCAGCATACTTCGTGTTCACCCAAGCTCGGTTCTGCGCTGTCAGCGGATTCCCCGGCCCGTTGTAGTTCAGCAGCACCCAGTCCGGCCGCGCCGCGAGTGAAGCGACGGTGAAAGCGTAGATTTTCGGTGTCGCGCTTTCGAAGACGAAGTGGATTGGCAGCTTCTTGATCTCATCGATCGCCTTTCGGGCGTACGTCTCGGCTTCCTGCCACGCCTTCTTCAAGGCGTCGGCGGCTTGATCTTTGTACCGAGCCAGAAGGTCGTATGTTTGAACCAAGCCTTCGCCCACCGCATCCACGCCGGCTTGAACAACGTACGCCGCTGCCTCCAATCCTCTGCCGAGCGCCTGCAAGCCTCCCGCTTTAATCAGCGTGTTGGCGGCGGTAAATATCAGTCCAGCCATCAATGCGGCCCCGAGTGCAACAGTCAAATTCAGCTCGGTAAGAGAGAATGTTCCAGTGGTTCCGCTCGGGTCGGTTACGTAAATGGGGTTATGTGACCCATAGACGAGCAGGTTCGCGTCCACAATGGATCCACCCCCGAATACCGTGGGGTCTTCTCGCCTCCAAGTACCCGTGACGTGATCAAGATCACGAATCAGGTGATTTGTGTCACCTGTCACCCGATCCGTCTTCCCGTCCGGCATCAGCCAAGTCGTTTTCGCGCTCCTCACGTCAAATCCAAGCCCATTCCCGTAGGCATCGTAGTCGTAGGTGCCGACCATCACGCCGGTGCTGTCCAGCACATGGCGTGTTCGGCCCTGGCCGTCATGCACCAGCGTGAGGACTCCGTCGGCAATGCTCGACTGCGCCTCGACCGACAAGCCAATGATGTAACTGGTCTGTGCGACACCGCTCACGCGTTCCTCGATCGCCTTCGAGTAGCCGGTGGCGTTCGCATTGTCGTAAAGGTACGTCGTCGTGGACGTGCCGACGACTTGGCTGACGCGATGGTCCGCACTGCTGTAGATATAGCTCGTCGAGGCGCCATTGACCGTCGCGAGCGTCATACGGTTGCGCAGATCCCATGTGTATGATTCCGGCGATGCGCCCCCCTTGCTTGTCGTGTTGCCGTCGGCGTCGTATGAGTAGGCGTCGTCGATCTCGCTCGAATCGAGCGAGTCGTTCAAATTGTCGTCGTTGCCGCTGAAGTGGAGTTCGTTGCGGTCGTTGTACGTCGAGAGCGTGGTGGAGTCGTTCGCGGTTCCGACCGCGTCGTGCGTCTTCTTCCAGCGGTTGCTGGCATTGTCGAGGTAGTACGTGTCGGTGTAGTCGTTGCCGTTCTGCACGGCGTCGTTTCCTTCATCGCGCTGCTCGGCGGTGAGTCGGTTCCAGGCGTCGTAGGTCCAGTCGATCTTCGTCATGCTGAACGGCGTCGCGCTCGTGCCGTCGTAGCGCTCCTCGATCACGAAGTCGCGCTGGCCGTCGGCTTCGAGCGTGAACGCCTGCGTGAACAGCTTGTGGCCGTCGGCCTTGCCGGCGATGACGTCGGTCAATTGGCCGAAGGCGTTGTAGCCGTACTGGTGCACAAGGTCGTCGGTGGCGACGGCAGTCGTCCCGGCATCCTCGCTCACCGTGTCGAGCGTGCCGTCGAGGTTGTAGTGGTACGTCGTTGTGATGGGCGTGGAGAGCGTGACGCCGTTCAACTTCGTCGCGATGACGTGCCGGAGTTGACCGAGCGCGGTGTAGTCGTAGGTGGTGTCGTTGTTGGAAGTCCACGTGCGCGTGAGCCGGCCGGTGGAGGCGTTGTGCTCGTAATGGATCGTGCCCTCGGGACTAGTGACGGACGTGACGCCGCCGGTGAGCGGATCGTAGGTGGTGACCTCTTGGCGCGTGACCGAGCCACCGGCCCGGCGTCGTACTCGGTAACCGTGGTTGGTCGGCCGAGCGTGTCGTAGCCGTATTCAGACCGCTCTGACGCGACGGAGGCGTTGACGACACCATTCACGACCGCGTCGGCCCGGTGTGCGGCGCCAAAGCGGTACTCAAAATGAAGTTGGCCGTTGAGCGTTGGACCGTCGCTCTTGGCGTAGTAGACGTACGCCGTCGTCTGGCCCATGAAGTCGACGTGGGACTTCGTCTGGCCATTAGCGTCGAACGACCACGACTCGGTGTCGTTCGCGGTGACGCCGTCGCTGTCGGGCGGCATCGTGCGCGACGTGCGGCGCCCGAAGGAGTCGTAGGCAAACGAAGTGATGTGATTGACTGGATCGATCTGCTTGGTCTCGTTGCCGTAGGCGTCGTACTCGTACTTCCAGACGCCGTCGAGGGCGCCGTCGTTGTTCAGGTCGGGCTGAGCCACGGCGACGAGTTGGCCCTGCTTGTTGCTGTAGCGCCGCGTGACCATGGACGCGTCGATCGATGTCCCCACCGCTCGGCGTTCGATCGAATCGGTGAAAGTGTAAGCGCCGTTCACGCCGGCGTTGCTGATGCCGAAGTTGCTAGACGCCACGTACCCGTAGCGGGTTTCGGTGAGGTAGTCGCCTGACTGGAAGACGGTGTTGAAGTCGGCCTCGGTCGGGCTGAAGCCGAGCGTGGCGCCGTGTTCGATGACGAACACGGTTCGGCCGAGGTTGTCCTGCACGGTCGTCGTCCAGCGGCCCATCTCGTCCTGCGTGCGCGTGGCGCGCATGCCGGGGGTCGGGCCGCCGGTGATCTGGTCGATGTAGTACGTCTCGCGCGAGTGGGTCACGCCGTCGGCGATGGTTTCGGTCTTCACGACCCGGCCAGCGGCGTAGTAGTCGCCGGCATCGAGCTTGCCGGTGGTGTTCAGATCCATGAAGTAGTAGTTCTTCGTGACGACATCATCGGTCGATACGTTCGGATCGTTGAAGTTGGTGCTCGACTCGACACGGCCGGCGGCGTCGTACGCGGTGGCGGTCTTGCTCAGCAGCTTGTTGTCGGCCGGCGTGGGCGCGACGGACTTGCGGATTGATCCGACGTCTGTAGCAAGGGCGATCTCCAAGTCTTTGTAGCGATACGTGCCGACGGTCCGGCCCAAGTCGTCGTACTGAGTAAAAGTGACAGCGCGGGCGTCGCTGCTGACAGCCGGCCGGTAGCGGTCGGACTGCCAGATCGGCCTATTCATGGCATCGTACGCGGTGCGCGTGACGGCGCCGTCCGCGTAGGTCGTCTGGATGAGGTTGCCGCGCAGGTCGTACTCGTAGCTCGTGACGAAGCCGAAGGTATCGGTGGTGGTTTCGGCCTTGCCGAGGGCGTCGTAGGTGGTGTGGCTGGTGACGGGATCGTCGCCGCTCACGGCACTGAGGGCTGCTGCCGAGTAGCCGTCGTCGGTCCGGAACGTCGCACCGGTGACGTTGATCTGTTCGGCCCACCCGGTGTCCGTGGGCGTATTGAACGCGGCGAGATTGAAGTGCGCGGAAGCGGTCGCTTCCACGTGGCCGGCATCGTCGTAGAAGGTGTCCGAGCGGACCCACACTTCGTCGCCCGCGGCTGGGCCGTCCCACTTGTAGGCTTCGGCGATCTGGTTGCCGAGCGTATCGTAGGCAAAGTAGCGTGTAATGCCGGTGAGTTCGTCGGTGGTGGACTTGAGACGAGCGTTGGCGTCGTAGGTGTTCGACGAAACGAGCGACCCGGCATGCGTCGAATGCGCGGGGTTGCTCCAGTTGCTGGTGGCATCCACGTAACGGTAGGTGTGCTCGACCTGGCCGGATGCGTTGTAGCTGTAGGCCGTCACTTCATTGGCGACGTTGCGCGAGGCGATGACGTTGCCCTTCGTGTCGTACTTGACTTCGGTGGTGTTGCCGGCCGCGTCGGTCATGGAGACGGGCTGCTCGAAGGTCTGCCCGCTGTTGTACGCAGTCATGTCCGGGTAGGACATCTCGGATCGGATGCCGGTGTTGAGCGCGATGCCGAGGTTTCCGTTGCCGAGGTCGGTGACGAGAGCCCCGGTGACCTGCGCGGTGGGGCCGCCAGGTTTCCGCTGTTTCGCATCGGACACCGAGCCGCTGGCGTTCACGTACGGAACGTTCACTGACACGTCACGATCGGCATCATACTCGTACGAGATGCGCCAGACGCTCGGCTTGTTGGCGGCGTCCAGGGGGTTTGATTTGGCGTCGATGAAGAATGGCTCGCTCTCGCGCAGCAAGCGGTTGTAGCGCTTGATCGGCAGCGTAGCCTGTGTCGAGATCGTGTCGTGGATGTCGGTCGTCTGGAACTGGCGAACGATGACCGAGTAGCCGATCCGCACCTTCTGCCCGTTCTGCAATTCGTATTGCGTGTGCGCCTCTCGGGTGACGTTGCCCCGGGCGTCGTATTGATACAGGGTTTCGTTGCCGGCCAAGTCGGTCACGGTACGTCTGGCCTGCTCGCCATTGAAGCCGCCGCTGGGCGTTTCGGCGGCCTTGTTCGTGCTGTCCTGCAGCTTGATGAGTTCGCGCGTCGCGGGGTCATACGTCGCAGTGAGGACAACGATGTCGCGCGGGTCGGTCACCTTGGTGAGGTGACGAGCCAGACGCGGCTCGTCGTTCTGGCCGTAGTCGTACTTCACCATCCGGTTGCCAGGCGTGGTGACGGATCCTAAGGCGAGATACTCGCCGGAGGCTGCATCCGTCTTGTAGGCGTAGTTGATGACTTGGCGCGGCGCGGCGTTCACGGTGTCGCCAAGCCACTTGATCGCGGTGATCCAGCGATGCGGATTCTCATTGCTGGCGTTGACGCGTTCAAACTTGACGGTCTGCACGCCATCCGTGACGGTGTCGACCCTGCTGCCGATGTAGCTGAACGCCAGCTTGTGATCGAAACGATCCGACATTGATCGGAGTTGGCCGGTGGCTGCGTCTATCTGATACTTGCGGCCGTCCTCCAGCTTCAGGGTGTAAGCGCCGCCGAAAGCCGGATCGGCCGGGTTGTATGTCCGCTGTGCGTAGCGGGGGTCAGGAAGCGCGACGCCGCTGATGGGGACAAAGAACGTGTAGTTGTCACCGCTGTTGCCTGAGCGGCGCATGAGACGGATCGGATCGCCAGAGTCCGTCGCCCCTTCCATAAAGTTCATGGCAATGAGTAGCTGGGCTTTGCCGTCCAAAGACGTAAACGCTGGCTGCCACAAGTCGTAGATTCCGCCGATGTCGCCGTTCTGGAACGGCAGGCGGATTGGATCGAAGCGGAACACGTACTGCTCGCCGCCCGGCAGTGTCATGCGAACGACGTCGCCAAGGCGCAGACCAGGGAACTGCTCGCCCGACGCCGGAATGCGCTCGTCAGCCGATGTCGAGAACTGGATGTCGGGCAGTTCCAGCCGCCAACCCGGGCCGAAGTCACTCGCACGGTCGGTGCTTGACGAGTCGTACACGCGCGACACGGGGAACGACATCTTCGGCAGATTGAACAACGCGTCGGCAACCGGCAGCGTGAAGTTCCCGAGCTTGAGCTCGGTACTCACGTCGAACGAGGTCGACACCTCCGACTGCTTGCCCGTGCTGTCCGTCGCCTGCAATACCAGCGTGTAGTGGCCGTCGCGCAGCTGCGTCGGTTTCAGTGTCGTGACTGAATCGCGCAAGAGGGACTTTCCCTCCGAGAGCTGCTTTCTCACGAGCACGATCCCGCCGTCGGTACTGTCGTCGACGACCAGGCGCAGACTGTAGTCGACTCGGTCTTCTGGATTGGGATCGGTGACCGACACCCGGACGGGCGTGTCCGCGTCGAGGGTCTTGCCGAAATCAGTGTCAATGCTGATCACCGGAGTGCCGGCGTCGACGATGTACACCGTCGTCGACGCGGACTTCGCGGGCGAGCCGCTGAGCACGGCGTGGAACTCGATGGAGCCACTGGCCGAAGCGCTGACGGTGAAGGATTGCTCGCCGGCAGTGTCGGCGAGATTCAGATCGTGAGTGCCCGATCCATCGACGTACGACCAATGGATGGTGCGTCCGCCGAGATCGGTGAGCTGCCGGCCGAACTGATCGTACAGGTTGAGCGCCAGTGTCAGCGTCGAACCGGCACCGATGCTGTTCTTGCCCGAGCGAGGAGCAGGTGTCTTCTGGACGATCGCGATGTGATCCAACGCCGATGCGCTTGGAAGCGCCACATCGGCAATTCGATCTCCGGATTCATCCGAAGGGTCGGCCACGACCAGTTTGAAGCGCAGCGGGATCGCGATTCCCGCGGGCAGCGTGACGGACGGCATCCGGCGCGTCGAACTGCGTCGACCCTCGACACCATCGAAGGAAACGGCGTTCGCACCGCCCGTGATCGGATTCCCCCATTCGTCCACCTGCGTCCACCGATACCGCAGTTGATCGTCACGGGAATCATCAGTGACGTTTGCCTGAAGCTGAAGTTGCGTAGCCGATGAGGGCGTGGCCGTGATGGAGTGAATGACCGGCGCGACATTGTCGGCGGGCAGAATCGTCAGTCGCGTGACGCCGCTTGCTACGCCGCCCTTGCCGTCAGAGATCGTTGCGCTGATCTTGATTCGATTGTCCAAGGCGAGGTCATCTGTAATCGGATCTTTTACGCGCACCCAAAGTTTGGAACCCACAAACTGAATATCGACATCTGGAATCGTGCGGCCCGGCGACTGCATCCATGAAACATCGGCTACCACGCCGGTGCCTTCTCCGTCATAGGCCTGACCGAATTGGTCCACAGCAAAGATGTCGAGCAACACGCCGCCGAGTTGCTTGATCGTCGAGTCCACCGGCGTGAAACCGACCTTTTTGAGCACATGTCCAACGTGGAGGGACGCGTAGAACGTGCGAGCGATCAATCCGTGCTGGACGATTACTTTGAATTGGTATGTGCCCGCACGGTCGACCTTCACCTGCACCTTTGAGGTGCCTGCCACGTTCGACGTGAGCGGCGTGAGGACCGGTGCTGGCGTCGCAATGGGCAACGTCGAGTTGTCGAATGACCATGTGTACGTAAGATCGTCGGTCGTCGGGTCACCACCGCTGGCGAGCTCGAACCGGGCGTTATCGATCACCAGCGTAGCCGTGCCCGCACCCTCATTGAGTTCTGTCACGGTGGGTAGATTCGCTTTCACCACACCGTCACTGGCGTGGACGACGACGAGTGTCAGCAGTTGCTCGTCCCAGAACCCGCTCGCGCCCGGCTGGCTCACGCGAATCTTGACATTGCGAGTGCCAAAGGCGGCCTCCCCGAAAGCGCCGGCGGTGAGGACGGCAGCCGTGCCGTCTGCATTGGTCGTGCCAATGGACAGTCCCGACACGCCGCCGTTGTCTACGATCGACCAGATCAGTTTTCGGTCCGCGGACGCGGTCACATCGCGTGCGGTCAGCAAGATCGCGTCGGGCACAACCCCTACCACGCCGACCGCCTGTCCGGGTCGGTCAAGCTTCGGGCCCTCATTCAACGCAACGCCCACCGCGACGTTGCTCGGCTTGCTGTTGCCGTAGTCGGCGCCGGCGATCACACGATAGTAGTACACCGTGTTCGGGCTGATCGACCGGTCGCCATACGACGTGGCGTCCACCGGCAATGTCGCGATCGTCATGAAGCCCGTCTGTTCATTGGTCGACCGCTGAACGAGGTAGCGGGCTTCGGAACGGGAGTTGTCCGTCCACTGTAGGTCGATCTGCTGGCCATCCGGCGTTGGGGTGGCTGACAGCCAGCCCGGCCGGCTCGGCGTGGCGCGCTCGAAGGTCACGTGGATCGGCGGCGTCTGGGGGTCGCCGCTGAAGGGTGAGTTGTCGAGGTAGTAGCTGTCCTGATAGTACAAGCGCAGTGCCGCCGCGCTCTGCAATTGCATCGACACGGCGTACTCGTGATCGCGCGACGTGCTGACCGGACCCCAGTCCGGAATCCATTCATCGGTCAACTGCTTCGTTGACGTCGGAATCGTGTAGCCGGCATCGGTCACGATCGCCACGCCGTAGCGCACGTCGTGCCCGAGAGGCCACGCGCCACCTTGCTTCGGATCGGGGTTGAATTGTCCCCAGGCTGAATCGGCGATCATGCTCCAGGAGTGACCGGTCCGGCTCAGATTGAACAGGCCGCTGCTGCGCACCCGGTAGTAGCCCGCGCCGAGCGTCGAAGTAGTAACGGACGGAGCCATCGCATATAGATCTGTCGAGCCTGACGCGGCCACGACCGGGACCCCGATCGTCTGCACCGGGACGAAATCCGCATCCAGCGGAGCCGTCGTGACGAATGCGATCTGCGTGTCGTCCATCACCTTCTGACGCACGATCTCATCCGATGAGAGCTTATTCCTGTACGCAAAGACGCGGTATGCGTAACGCGTCTCGGGGCGCACATCCTTGTCTTCATAGGTCGTCGTGTCCGGGGCGAGGCGCACGATGACCCGCTCCCCGGGATTTGGGTCCAGCAGCGGATCACTGCTGTTCGGCCACCAGTCAAGCACTGCGTTCTCGTCGAGCGTGTTCGGATCGCCCACCTCGATCCGCTCGATCGCGAAGCCCGCTTCAAGGTCGCCCAAGTCCGACCAACGGAGCTTAATTGAACCCGTGGGCGTTGCAGTGGCGATAAGGCCGTCGGCTCGATAGTCGTTCCGAGGCAGACGGTATTTCATCACCGACAGTTGTGGTTCGAAGGGCGCATGCTGCGTCATGCCGATGGCAATGAGATCCTCACCAGCCTCACTCCCGACGATCACCATGTCGGTGAGTAAATCAGCCCCTGCTCCAGGTACTGCCCCGTCGGAGATGTCGACCTGAAGTCGATTGCGAACGTGCTCTGGCAGCGTCGTGCTATGGGAGAACAATGGGACCGGGCCACCGCCACCGGCCGTACTGGCGACTCCGCTGAACGCATCGACGTGAAAGTCACGAGATCCGTCGATGTCTGCAACATTCTCATAGGTCCCTCCGCCGACCAGCACCGTGCCATCATTGGTCTGGACCACGCCGCGATAGGCACTAACACCATATACGATGTCACCTGCGCCGATGCCGCTGCGGTATACCCAGCCGTCTTGCACGAACAAATTGCCGAAACCGCTGTCGTAGTATCCCGCGCCGATCGATTGGCCATAGCTCTGGTCACGGCTTCCGTCAGCCATCACGCGCGCCATGGCCATCATCGTGGCAGTCGGCCCGCCGCCCGTGGAAGTGCCAGAGATGATCAAGCTATTGTCGTTGAGCAGCGCGAAGCCGCCTGCGTACCCGCCGGAGGTCGAATCGACTCCTGCATTCGGCGCAGCAACACGTTCGTAGGCCCCCACTCCATATTGGACATATCTGTATCCCGTAGCCGGACCCGGATAGAGGTTTGTCCGGTAGTAGCCTCTCCCGGCACTCCCCCACGCGCCGACCGGCACCGCTTCGCTACCGAATGTAGGATCGAGAGTGCCATCCTGCGTAATACGTGTCAGATAGTATGACGCCGACGTGCCAGCTGGATTAAGAGACAGATCTGTGATCGACGTACCATAAACATACGTACGCCCGAAATTGTCAACGATTAATTTCGAAACTTCTGCCGGGACTCGACCGACCCCGAGACTGTCGTGAGCCGGTGACCACACAACAAGCCCGTCAGGCTTCGTATCGCTGTCTACGCCGCCGTACGCAGGCCAATCGGATGCCGAATAGTCCTCGCCGAAATCCCTGTCGAGTTCACCCGAGCCCGTCAGACGAGCCAGAAACACGCCCGGATTTGCTGAGTCGAGAGGATTCGCCGCCGGGATGTAGTCTCCGCCACTCAGTTGCCACCAGCCCGTACGCGTGATCGGGACCGATGACGTCGAGCCCGCGAAAAGAATGCGCTCGCTATCGCCGCTTCCCACAACTGCGATTGCAAACGACTGGAAGTTCGTCCCCATCGAAGGTGTCTTCTCGAGGATCGAAAGGGTAAAATAGCCCGTCTTTTCTGAGCGATCACTGTTCCAGTCACCAAAGGCCTTGTCGAAGTCGACGGTCTGCGCCGACTCATTTTCTTTGAACCGGACGATTATAGGCCTCGTGTAATTGTCCGCCGCAGAGGCAGCGACCAACAGTCGGCCTTCCGAGTCGATCGCCAACGCGAGTGGCTCAACCGGTGAGTCGAGAGTGAAAAAGTAGTCGCTTGAAATACTATAGGTATCCACCTTTTCCCAGTCGGGCACGAACGCAATCATTCCGGGCTCGGAAAACTCCGTCGCGAAATGTCGACCCGGCGCCGCGTTCCAACTTGTGTCCACGTCCAGGTTCATCTTGAGCCGGGTCACGAAGTAGTACGACTTGTTGACGTCTTCCCGCACAACGCCGCCGATGTAAATGTGCTCGCGCAGCGTATCGACCACGAGCGACGTTGCCTGCTGATCGCCGATCAACGCCTTCAGGTTGCGCGTGACCAGTCCGACACGACCGTCGGCATCGTTGACCCGCATGAGCATCGTCTGCGTCGTCGTGCCGCCGTCGTCGTCCGACACGTCCACGGTGATCTGGTAGGTGTTGCTCGCATCCTTCTCGGGATGATCCGCGTCGGGCGTCTCGTACGCAGGCGTGAAAGAGAAGTACGACTTGTCCGTCGGCAGACTCGCCGACACGGGCCATGCCCTGAACTCACCCGCGGGCGAAGTCGCGTCGACCGTCCACCGCTTGACGCTCCAGCGATAAGTGAACGGGTCGTTCACGCCGGCGGCATCGTCCGCCTTGACTGCATAAAACGCAGATCGGTCACTGCGGCCGTCCTGAGTGCCGCTGATAAGCAGATTGGCGGGTGAGAGGTTTATCACCTCGACGCTGAGCTGCTCGATCGGCTTGGCGCTACCGTTATCCAGAAGCTCCAGCAGCCGAATGACGATCGCGCCATTGTCGGGCGAACTGACCGTGATCGAGTCGCCATTGCTGGTGGCCACGTACTTCGCTGGTCCGCTCACCTGCCAGAACAAGCGATTGGGATTGATGCCCAGTGCGGCAGCGTCGACGGAGTACGTCGCCTCCTCGCCTTCGGAGAGGAAGCGCTTGCCGACGATCATCGAGGTCTTGTCACCTTCAGGTGGAGTGACTGTCGTGGAACCATCATTAGCTTTGGTCGTGATCGGCCCCGCCTGAACGAACTCCGACTGGTGATTGCCGACGTCCATGGCGGCCAGCCGGTACTGGTAGCTGGCGGTGTCGCTCAAGCCGCTGTCGGTGAACGCATACCCACTGCCGTCCGGCAACCGGGTGGCGGCCAACGTCAGCGCGCCGCCTGCCGTCGTCAACGTGGTCCATGACCCACCGTTAATGGAACGCTGGAGGACGAACTCACTCGTGCTAAGCGCTGCCTGCGTGTCGAGCCGCCAAGTCAATTCGATCCACGACGCACTGAGTACTGATGCGATGAAGTGGTCGGGCGCGGTCGGCTGCATGCTTCCGACGCGGATCTCGACGGATTCCGAATACGCACCGGTCCAGTCCGAGCCGCCTGTCAGGACGGCTACGACCCGGTAGCGGTAGGTCGTGTTGGAGCTGACCGTGCCATCGACGAATTGGTAGTTGTCACTCGATATGTTGGATTCAGCCAACGTCGGAGCGCCCAGATCGGACCAATGGACTCCATCCGCGCTTCGCTGGATGTTGAAGCCAACGACGCTGTCCCGTGCGCTGGTTGGATATTTCCAGTTGAGAGCGACGCCGTCGGGACCGCGCAATTCGGCTCCGAGCGCGGCCGGAATTGCAATGGCCAGATCGACGTGAACGAGCACCGGGGCTGAACTCTGCTGCAATGTGACGGCAGAAATCCGGTAAGTATAGCGCGTGTCCAGGGATACCGTAGAGTCGGTGATCGAGGTCGCACCTGCGACCGTTGTGCCGATCGTTTGCCAACTCGACGGATCGCTCGGATCGTCGCCGTTGGTCAAGCGCTCGACGAGGAATCCGGATTCGCCGGAGGACATGTCCTCCCAACCGATCTTGACCACTCCGCTCGTTCCCGTTGCTTGCCCGTAGGGCGCCTGCGGCATCGGCAACAACGTGGTCGAGGCGCTTCGATTCGATTCATACGAATACTGCGGCACGCCGTTAACCATCTTGTAGGTGCGGATTCGATACCAGTACCGCTTGCCCTGCCACAGATTCGTGTCGGCGAACGAAGTCTCAGCCGGGTCTGCAATCCGCGCCAACTCCGAAAACGTCGTGCCGTTGGTGCTGCGGAAGATCGCAAATCCGTCGTAGTTCGCAGTCCCGCTCGGCGTGCTCCAGTTGAGTTGAACGGTTCTAAAGGTGTCGCCCGTCGACGGTGTCTGCGCCACCAGTTGTCCCGGATCGCTCGGCGGCGTGGGGAAATTCGAGTTGTAGCGGGATGCCAGAAGCAGCAGATCGTAGAAATTGACCGAGCCGCTGGTGTCGTAGTTGATATTGCCCTGTGAATAGACCCGACCGGACAGGTTGTAGTTGCCGGCGAGCAAAAGGAGATCCGGGAAGTTGACGAATCCGTCGCCGTTCAGGTCGGCGATGATGAAATGCCCTCGCCCCACCACTTCATCGCCGGGCGCGGAGCCGTCGCCGGGGTATTGATTGGCCGCGTTGTGCAGGAGGCCGTCGTGAACGGTCAGTTCGTAGTACCCTTCGGGCCACACGCCCGTGACAGGGATTTCTGTCGGCGGCGTCAACGACGCATTCGCATAGAGCACGCGGCGATCGGTACTGAAGGTGACGCTGCTCAGGGAAATGCTCGTCCCGCCGGGCAGCGCCAGCATCAAGGCGTCGCTCGTACTAACCGTGCCGTAGACAGGCTGATCGAACGTGATGGCCAGTCGATGCGGCAGCTGGTCTACATTGATGAAGGAGTTGAGTGGCGCAGGTGGACCCGCAAGGGTCGTCGTTGTCACTTCGTACCACGCCGAGGCCACCCCGCCCGCGACGTTGCGGACGCGGAAGCCCAGCTCGGTCTCGGCGGGCAGCTTGGTCACGAGCAAGCTGGCGGTTCCGTCACCGTTGTGGACAAGATCCGCCATCGAGATCGGTCCGTAGGCCCCGCCGGCCGTTGATTGTTGAACCTCGTAAGTCGGAGTGCCGCTCGCCTCGTTCCAATTCACCACAACTTGGTTCTTCTCAACACCCGAGACACCCAGGCCGCTGATGCCCGGCGCGGCGGGGACGTCGCTCGCCACCGGCGTCCCGTACGTGCTGGTCACATGTACTGCCGCCAAGTCCCCGATGGTCGCTCGCACGCGGTAGTAGTACGTCTTGGAACTGTCGATGCCGGTGTTGGTGTAGCTGGTCGTGTTTGGCGCCGAGGTTGCCACGGTCGCCCAGGTCTTTCGGTCATTGCTATACTGCACCCACCAGTTCACTTCGCCTTCGAGCGTGTCAAGCCATTCGACGCGGTGGTCACCGTTCTGAAGAATCGTCAGGCTCAACCCCTGGGCGTAGGTGGCCACACTGGTCAAAGCGGCGTTGATAATCCAACTGACATCGCCTTGCGTCACCGCGCCGTCGCCATCAAGGTCACCGTCGCTATAGGTCGGGTTCGGTTTTCCGACGTTCGCGCTGGCGATCGACCGATCCGCGCTGTCCGTGACCCCGTCATCGTTCAGGTCGCCCCAAAGGAAGCCGAAGCTGAACGACGCGTCTGCCTGCATCGGCGTGCCGTCGGTGCCGAGGACGTCTTCCGCGTAGAGCGAGGCGCGGTAGTGGCCTACATCCAACTGGCCCGGCCCGTACGAAAAAGTCGCGACATTCGTTGCCGTGTTGTACGTGTGAGTAAACAGCGACGGCGAGAGGCGCGACATGTCGGTGCCTTCCGGGTAAACCCATAGATCCGACGCGGCCAGACTCGAACTGACATCCTGATCGAAGGTGAATTGCAGCGTTTGCTGGGCGGTGTCGTGATCGAACACGAACGCGGTGACATGGGGAGCGCCCGTGAGCAGGCGGCGTTGCTCCAGCGCGTCTAGCCGCATCGACGAATCGATACGCGACCGCCGCACCGATGAGTCCCAGCTCTTGATTGCAGCCTGAAACGAACGCGAAAGAACTTCGACTGCGCGGCCAAGGGCCGTGCGAGCTTTACGAATTGACATGAAAGTGCCCCTAAAGACGGCGAAAGGAGTATCGCACTCCCCGACTCTGCTCGATTCCCGGCGGTCCCCACACGGACGCCGGTCTCCAAACAGATGAATCGAAAGCGATGACCAGACTACAAACACGTCCGAGATTCGCCTAGAGGCAAAATCGGCGCAGGCGCTACAATGCAATCAGGCGTCGGAAGCTTCCCCTACAAAGAATGATCTTCACATCCTTGACACGGAAGGGAGGGTCCGTCGCGCCAACCTGCGATCCGAAAGACCAGCGATCGAACGATCGCGGCGTTCAAACTCTCGAAGAGCCTTGGCACGACGTGGCTTACAGAAAATGCGAGCCCTACGCTTGAATAGGCACATCGCCTGCAAAACCGCTATTGGACTAAAAAACTGAGAATGCGGCTGAAAAAGCCTGCATCTTGACACGGGACGACAGACGTGTCCCGCCGACTGGAGCCAGCGGGACACCAATAGAACTCTTTTAGAACTCTTTCTCACAGGAATCCGTGATATTGCTTCAAAAGCGCAGGTCGCCTTTCTGTCGCTGCTGAGTCGCTCCGATATCCTCCCCGCGTGCATCGATTGCCTTCTTGTTATGGGCCCCGAACCCTTTCCGAAGCGTACTGCGCGTTGCCCTGCTGCATTCGCAGAGTGCAAAGACGAAACGATGGGCGTGTTTTGATACCGGCCGGCGTCAAAATTGGGGGTCGCGTGAGGACCAGTGACCGACGCACAGCGTCCGACTGCGCGCGTCAATGCGACGTCGCCTGCGGGCCCGGCACGCACTCGCGCGAACCAGAAGTGAGCCGAACATGTCACAACGCCGAAGCTGGGCCGAGCCGTGGAAGGTCAAAGTCGTCGAGCCGCTAAAGATGACAACGAGCGCCCAGCGCGAACAGGCCATCGCCGACGCGGGCTACAACACCTTCCTTCTCAAGAGCGACGACATCTACATCGACCTGCTCACCGATTCGGGCACGAGCGCGATGAGCGACTGGCAGTGGGCCGGCATGATGCTCGGCGACGAGGCGTACGCCGGCTCGAAGAACTTTTACAATCTCGAGCGGGCGATTCAGACTTATTACGGCTATCGATACATCGTGCCGACCCACCAGGGCCGCGGCGCCGAGAACATCCTGTCGCAAATGCTCATCCGTCCAGGCGATTTCGTCCCCGGCAACATGTACTTCACCACCACGCGGCTTCATCAGGAGCTGGCCGGCGGAACGTTCGTCGACGTCATTCGCGACGAAGGCCACGACCCGGCCAGCGACGTGCCGTTCAAAGGCAACATCGACCTGAACAAGCTGGAAGCGCTCGTGCGGAAGGTCGGGGCGAAGAAGATCCCCTACATCTGCGTGCACGCCACCGTCAACATGGCCGGCGGGCAGCCGATCTCGATGGCGAACATGCGCGAGGTGCGCGCCTTCGCCGACAAGCACGGCCTGAAGATCTTCCTCGATGCGACGCGCTGCGTGGAGAACGCATACTTCATTCAGCAGCGCGAGCCGGGCTACAAGGATCGAAACGTCGCGCAGATTCTGAAAGAGTTCTGCGCGATGAGTGACGGCTGCACGATGAGCGGCAAAAAGGACGCGCTCGTGAACATCGGCGGCTGGCTCGCGCTGAACGACGCGGAACTGTACGCGGACGCGAGCAACCTGGTCGTCGTCTATGAAGGCCTGCACACCTACGGCGGCATGGCCGGCCGCGACATGGAGGCGATGGCGCGGGGCATCGTGGAAAGCGTCCAGGACGACCACATCCGCGCCCGCATCGGTCAGGTGCAATACCTCGGCGACAAGCTGATGAGCTACGGCGTGCCGGTCGTCAAGCCGATCGGCGGACATGCCGTCTATCTCGACGCCAAGGCGTTCTACCCGCAACTGAAGCAGAACCAGTTCCCCGCGCAGACCCTCGCGGCCGAGTTGTACACCGACAGCGGCGTGCGCGCGATGGAACGAGGCATCGTCAGCGCCGGCCGCAACAAGGAAACCGGCGACCACTACTACCCGAAGCTGGAACTGGTGCGCCTGACGATCCCGCGACGCGTCTACACGCAGGCCCACATGGACGTGACTGCCGAGAGCGTTGCCCAGGTCTGGAGCGCCCGCGCCAAGGTGACCGGCCTGCGGATGGTGTACGAGCCGAAGTACCTGCGCTTCTTCCAGGCGCGCTTCGAACCGTGCGGCGACTGATCGCCCGCGACTTCACGCTCAGCGCAACTCGCGACGTCATGCCCTTCCCACCGGGATCGGCATGACTTTTTTTGCGCACGCTTGGTGACGCAACGTGATTGCCGGGAGACGGCACGCTGATCCGCGTTCGACATGGGCGCACTCAAAAAGGCTCACACGAACGCGGCGCCTCGCCGGTCACATCTTCCCCTCGCGGCGATAGGCGCTGGGCGTGGTGCCGCAGTGCTTCTTGAAGAAGCTGATGAAGTTGTGTGACTTCGAGTAGCCCACCTGGGCCGCGATCGCATCGAGCGATAGCTCGGTCTGGCGAAGCAATTCCTTCGCGCGGTTCATCCGGACCATCGTGATCTCATCACGCGGCGTGCGCCCGAGCGCGGCGGCGAACTTCCGCTCGAGCGTGGAACGGGAGATCTTCAGTTCGTCCAGGATCTGCTCGATGCTGCTGCCGTCGCAGGCACGATCACGGATGAGCTGCACGGCGCGCATAATGGTGGTCTCGGTCGTTGCGACGCGACTGGTGGATTGACGAACCACCACGCGCCCGGCCGGGAGGCGGATCGAGGTGGGCAGGTTCTTCTCGCCGTCGAGCATCCGGTTCAGAAGCCCGGCAGCGGCGTAGCCGACGTCGTCGATCGGATTGCTGATGCTCGACAGCGGCGGATAGCACGAGCGGGCATCGGATGTGTCGTGGCTGCCGAGCACGGCACAGTCATGCGGAATTTTCAGCCCGATCCGTTCGCAGGCGAGGCAGATCACCCGGCCGACCCGGTCGGACGACGCGATCACACCGAACGGCTTCGGCATGTTGGCGAGTTGCGACAGAAGCCGCGGGTTGGCCACCATGGTCGCTTCGACCTGGCAGTCGATCAGCGGGCTCACACCGAAGTCGTAATCGAGCGAATGGGCGACCAGCTTGGCGCGCTTGAGCCGCTTGTGCATGGACGCCTGCCAGAGCGGGCTTGAGAACGGGTCGCCGGCATACAGGATGTTCCGGCAACCGATGCCGAGCATGTGGTCGATCGCCTCCTGCATGACGGTGTCAGGATCGATGTACACCGACGGAATTTCGCCGACGAAGCAGCTTCCCATGCTGACGACGGGCAATTGCCCGAAGACCTCACCCGCGTCCTCGCCGACGATGGCAGCGAGCAGGCCGTCGGGCATCCAGCCCGTCCAGGGTTTGTCGAACTTCTTCCAGGTGTGGTCGCCCCGAACGGTGTCGTTAAAGCGGTAATCGCGGACGAGGAATCTGGGATGATCGATCTGGTATCGCAATATCCCGTCAATAAGTCGCTGGGCATATTCCGAGCGCCACGCCGCGAGCACCGCAATCTTGCGGGGTTGGGATCGGGCCGGGGATTCAGGGGCCATCATCGGCGCCGGCAACGAGCCAAATGACGCGTTTGCAGAGCGGGATGACAAAACGCGGGATGTGCGCAGGGACATTTCTTCGACATATTAATGGGTCGAGACGGAAATGAATAGCTTTGTATAGAAGCGGTATCAGAGCCCTTTTTGCGGAGCGGACGTTCCGATTTCATCGAGCTGACCGCGCTTACGTCGAAGACCAAGTCGCTCGAAGACCGTGAGAGCAACTGCGCCGCGCTTAGTGAGAGCGGGCCACGGTGATGCACGTCGCTGAGCTAAGGCTGGGATACGGAATCTTTCGCCGCTGAATTAGAAGCGGGCCGCCAAATCAGGGATTCCTCGTGGGTGGCACTTGCGAAGGCATTGCCTCCCGCCGCTGGGTCGCACGACCCGGGGTCCACGCTGAACGAACAGATGAATCCCCTCAAGTATGGCAGCGGCACCGACATAGACTTCGCTTTCGGATCCTCATTCCGCTCGACCGCGGCTGACGTTCACGGCGCCTTGGCAGAAGCACGTGAGGCTGGAGATAAAAGACACTCAGATGATTCGGCGAACATATAACCGTGCGTTCACACTGATCGAACTGCTGGTCGTCATCGGCATCATCGGGATCCTGCTGTCGCTCCTGCTCCCGTCACTAAACAAGGCGATCGGTCAGGCGCGAGCCGTTGCGTGCATGTCGAATCTTCGCCAGTTGTCTTTTGGAATGCAGATGTATGCAACCGAAAACAAAGGCCTGATGCCGACTTTCAACTGGCAATTCCCTGACCCATACATTGGCGACCAGGCCCCCTACACCCTCAAGCCGACAGACGCTGTGACGCCGGACGGGCTCTGGTACGGGTCGCGCAACGGCTGGAACGTCAACTTCGATCGATACGGGAAGCCGTGGAATTACATCCCGCCGGAATGGAAGAATCATGGCTTTTTCCAGAAGGGAAAGATCTGGAAGTACGTCAAAACCGAATCAATCTTCCTTTGTCCGAAGCGCGAAGTGATCCAGGACAACTCCGGCCAAATGTATGGCTTCGATCCGCAGTGGTCATACAAGCTGAATCGAACCCCGATTGCCGGACAACCCGTCCTCTATCACATCATGCCCGGCAAGCTCAAGCCGTCGTCGTCGGCCGTCATCATGATCTACGAACCCCTTGAGATCCACACGTATCAAGCAACGTATCAAGGGTCCATGACTGTGATGCCCTACGCCACCTACACGCCGAACTCGGATGAGCCGGCCTGGATCCATAACGGGGGCGGCAACCTGTCCTACTGGGACGGGCACGTCGAATATGTGCGCTACAAGGACTTCGTCAAGCAGGTCACGCTCGACCCCTACAAGTGGACGACCATGTGGGGCAAGAAGTAATTCATTCGCCTGTCACGAGTCGGGTGCACCGACCGTGACTGAGATCGGACGATGCACCGCTGGGATTTTCTTCGTGGACGGCACTTGTAGAGGCGTTGCCTCACGCTGCCGTGTTGCAGGGCAACGGGTCCACGCTGAACGGACAGATGAATCGCCTCAAGTATGACAGCGGCACCGGCATAGATTTCGTTTTCTGATTCTCATCCCGTTCAACGGCGGCTGACGGTCACGGAGTATTGGCAGAAGCACATGAGGCTGAAGATAAAAGACACTCAGATGATCCGGCGAACATATAACCGCGCGTTCACACTGATCGAACTCTTGGTCGTCATCGGCATCATTGCGATCCTGCTATCGATCCTGCTCCCGTCACTGAACAAGGCGGTCGGTCAAGCCCGGGCCGTGGCGTGCATGGCGCAGCTCCGCCAGTTGTCTTTTGGAATGCAGATGTATGCAGCCGAGAACAAAGGCCTGATGCCGACTTTCAACTGGGCGTTCCCTGATCCATATACTGGTGGCAAAAAACTCCCGCCGACCGCCGTGGTCACGCCCGATGGGCTTTGGTACGACTCACCCAACGGCTGGAACGTCAACCCAGTAATCGGGAAGGCTTGGAACTACATTCCGCCGGAGTGGAAGAATCATGGCTTCTTCCAGAGGGGAAGGCTCTGGAAGTACCTCAAGAGCGAATCGATCTTCCTTTGCCCGAAGCGCGAAGTGATCCAAGGCAACGACACCCTGTATGGCTTCGATCCGCAATGGTCGTACAAATTGAATCGAACCGTGTCGACCGGACTGCCCATCTATTACATCAAGCCTGGCAAGATCAAGCCGTCGTCGGCGGCAGTCATCATGATCTATGAGCCCCTTGAGATCCACACCTACCAGGCAACATATCACGGCGCGCTGACGTTGATGCCGTACAACACCTACACGCCGAACGCGGATGAGCCGGCTTGGATTCATAACGGGGGCGGCAACCTATCCTACTGGGATGGGCATACCGAGTACATTCGCTACAAGGATTTCCTCAAGCAGGTTACGCTGGACCCCTACAAGTGGACGACCATGTGGGGCAAGCAGTAATTCATTAGCCTGTCACGAGTCGGGTGCACGGACGGGGACTGAAATCGGACGGTGCACGGCTGGGATTACAAGAACAGGGAAAGACCCGATGGCGTGATGACATTGCAGAGCGAATTGACGAAAACTCGATCCGAACGATCTTGTCGTAAGTGTATCATTCAGATCGTATGAAGCGTTCTAGTGCCGCGACCCGACGGCAGGTCGGGATCGAGCCAGATCGGCATCGAACGATATCCGCTCCAGCACAACGATTGCGTTCGCCGCGACGTCGACGCGGTGAAGACAAGCACCTCACGACGGCAAGGCTGTAGCTGGCCGACAATCAACACGCGTTTCGATCAGGACCGGCCGGGCTCCGGCCACAATCAGGAGAGTCAGAGATGCAGAAGATTCATCGTTTTGTTGCTACGTCCGCAGCCGTGCTGACGGCCGGCTTTATCGCCCAGTCGACGGCGTCGGCTGCGGCGATCATTACGACGCCGATCTCGGGCCCGACGTATTCGTTGACGGGTTTCACCTCGCTGCCGGCTGACGTCGGTCCTGCCAAGTTGGAAAAGGTGTCAGGTCCGGGCTCGGGAGGTTCGCCCGGGCTGACCGTCGGGCCGCTGTTTGCAGGCCCGACCACATTGAAGGCGACGTTTACCAGCCCCGTCTATCAATTCGGATTCATGACGGACGGTTTTGGTGGTACGACGGTCGTGCCGAGCGGCACGCTCGGCAGCGACGCGCTGGCGGCTAACCAGGTGATCACCTTCGGCTTCAATAAATTCGTGGGCTTCAGCAGCGCTACGCCGTTTACGTCTGCGACCATCACATTGAATTCCGCAACCGCCCCGGGCGGGTCGGCGAACTCCATTACCATGACAGACTTTCGGTTCACCCCCGCACCTGAACCGGCGTCGTTTGCGATGGTTGGCGTCGCTGCTGGCGGCCTGCTTGTTCGCCGGCGGCGGGTTCAAGGCTGAATTCGTTCCGAACGGTCACGCAAATCGTTTTTCTCCGGTCCGCGATCCAAGCCCGCTCGCATAGACTCCGCGGCAATGTTGTGGCTGTCCGTAAATGCGCGTGTCCGGTTTCACGTCAGGAAGTAAGTTGAAGACTGGTCGTCGCCCACGAGGAACCCTTGTGGGCGACGGCTTTTTTCTGGCCTTCCCTCGTGGAGCCAGCACATCGTTGCCCTCGCTGCTTGCGAGCCCGCTGCCCTGAAGCTCCGGTCATCGCAGAAGCGGACTTGACGCGGACAAGATGCGCCCCATCTGGAGAGCATCAGTTTACGATAACGATTGCGCCGTCTGTATGGCGACTCGTTCCCGCGAACGCGTAACAGTCCCAGCCAAAGGGGTTACACCTTCCTTCACATACCGTTTCTTGTTTGCATGACGAAAATGCAGACTCACGTGACAAAAAGAAGAGGTGCACGATCTTGTCGCCGTCGTATCCTCTTTTCGAGCGCAGCGACACGGCCGTACTTTGCGCCGTGTCGTCGGGCTTGCGCATCAAGTAAAGCGTGATCGTTTGGCATCGTATCGTGACGTCGACGCGTTGCAGATTCACGCATCACAAGCATGGTTGAGACAACACGCGTTTCGGAATAAACGACTGGCCGCTTCGAGTCGGTCATAAGGAGAGCGAGAGATGCAGAAGGCTCATCATTTTGCTGCGTTGGCTGCTGCCATGTTGATGACGGGTTTCGTCGCGCAGCCGACCGCGTCCGCGGCGGTGTCGGTCATTTCAACTTCGTTCAGTGCTCCGCTCGGGTCCTCCAATCCGTCTGTTGGCGGACTGTACGGCTTGCTCGGCCACAACCTGCCATACGGCGATGCATATTTCACCCTACAGAAGACCGGGGGCACTGCCAGCCCCGGTTCAATGCCGGGCGACACGGGGCTGTTTGTCGGAAACTTCTTCGGCACCAACACGCTTGTTGTGCAGGCATCGTTCACATTGCCAGTTTCGAAGTTTGGCTTCACCACGGGGGGTTATGGTCCGCTGAACCTGAAGGATATCGCCCTCAGCAATGGAGACACTCTCGCCGGCCCTGTCGCAGTTAGCACGGCGAATGGTGCATTCTTCGGCATTGAGAGCACCGGTTCGTTCACATCCGCGACATTCACGTTCGCACAAGGTCCGACAGCCGACGGAGTGTCTGCGAACCTTAAGGACTTCCGCTTCCTCGTCGCCGTGCCTGAGCCGGCCTCGATCGCGACGCTTGGCACACTGGTGGGCGGCACTCTGCTGGCTCGGCGGCGCAAGGCCTGAAACTGAATTTGTCGGCATGGTGCGGGCCGTCGTTTGGCGGCGTTACCGTGCCAGGTCGACCGGTTCGTCAATGCCGGCCGCTATGCGTGGTCAGATCGCTCCGCACTCTCTGGCTCGCGCGGATGGTATCGTCGGTGGGAAGTGAGTTGTTGACTGGCCGTCCCCCACAAAGACGTTCTTGTGGGGGATGCCTTTTTATGGATGACTTCCGTGTCGTCCGGGCGACGCAGGCGCCGCCCGGACTTGGCGCGACGATTCGGCCATCGGTATTGTGAGCCACCTCGCTGATTCAACCTCCGGCACGGGCGACGGACAGCGCGACGCTTCGCCGCCTCTGAACGAGGCCCCGTCACGCGCGAGCCCTCACGCTATGCAGCAGGACATCGTGGCCCAGTGGCTGAAACGCTCTCTCCTGCTGCGCGCGCTCATGGTGGTCGCCGTGGCCATCGTGTCGTTCCTCGCGGGAATGCGCAACGTCCCTGTCTGGGATGACGTGACCATTCTTCAGCAGCGCCTCGCGCCGACCGGCAATACGGGCCTCGCCTCGCT
Source organism: Tepidisphaeraceae bacterium (assembly GCA_047600945.1). Taxonomy (GTDB): domain Bacteria; phylum Planctomycetota; class Phycisphaerae; order Tepidisphaerales; family Tepidisphaeraceae; genus JASGKC01. The sequence continues at coordinate 3,957,676 of JASGKC010000001.1, forward strand.
CTGGACGACGCCGTACTGGGGTACGTTCGGGCCGGCCGACACCTATCGGCCGCTTGGGCTTTCGATCATCTACCTGGAGCGGCAGGCGTTCGGCGCGGACCCGCTCGGATATCACCTCGTCAGCCTCGCGCTGCACGCACTGGCCTGCCTGGCCGCGTGGTGGACGATGAGCCGGCTGCTCGGGCGTTCGCTCGGCTGGGTGTCGGCGCTGCTCTTTGCGGCGCATCCGATCCACGCCGAGGCGGTCGGCATGGTGTACGGGCAACTCGAGCTGCTGGCCGCGCTGTTCGGCCTGCTGGCGATCGCGCTGTTCGACGGCGCGACCAGTCCGCGCGCTTTCGCGCTGGACGCGCGCTACCGGCCACTCGCGTACGCCGGTTCGCTGTTGTGCGCCGCGCTCGCCGTCTGCTCGAAGGAATCGGCCGTCATGGTGCCGGTGCTGATGCTGATCGTCTATGTCTACCGGCGTTGGGACGACACGTCGGCGGCGCCTGCGACGATCGCGCGCGGTCTGCTGCCGACGGCAGCCTTCTTCGTCACCGCGGGCGCGTTCATGGTCGCGCGACAGTCGGTCCTCGGCACGTTCACGTCCGACACCGAAGCGACCGTCGCAATGGATTACCCCCTGCCGGTCCGGTTCAATCTGCTGGTCGTCTCCGCCGGCGAGGCGCTGCGCTTGTGCGTCGTTCCGACCGGCCAGACGGTCTATTACGGCCACCTGCGCGATGCGCTGTTCGGCTGGCCGGTCATGCAGTCGGCGTTCGTGCTGGCGGCGGTGTACGGGCTGATCTTTCTGAAAGATCACCTCCGCGGCCGCGTCATCGCGCTGGCCTTGGCGTGGCTGCTCCTCACGTTCTTCCCGGTGTCGAACATCATTCCGAGCGGCGTGGTCGTCGCTGAACGAACGCTCTATCTGCCTGTGCTGGGCGTCTGCGTGCTGATCGCCGCGACTCTGTCGGCACTGCTGAAACCGCGCGTCGCGATCGGCGTCCTCGCAGCGCTGGTGCTTGTCGGCGTCGTGCAGAGCAACCGGGTCGTCTATTCCTGGCGCGACGATCTGACGCTCTGGCGCACCACGGTGGCCGCCCACCCGCGATCGCCGCAATCGCAACTGCTGCTCGGCAAGGCGCTGCTCCGGAAGTGGGACGAACACCCGAACGAACCCATCGCGCCGGCCGAGTTGGAGGAAGCATCGGACGCGTTCAGCACCGCGTGGGAGCTGAACCCGTCCTGGAGCGAGGCGCTGACCGGCTCGGGCTGGGTCGCGCTGCGGCGCGGCGACCGCCAAACCGCTGAGGAGTTCTTCTCGAAAGCGCTCGATCGGTCGCCGGACGACCCGTCCGCCACTGCGGGCCTGAAGCTGGCGCGCCCGGACGTGCGGCGACGCTGAAAGTGTCAACATTGATTCATCCAACCTCGAAAGTGAGTCCGCCAATGTCCTGTACAACGAAGTGCCTGAGTGCCCTGGCCGTTCTGCTGCTGGCAGCAACGCCGGGTGTGACGGACGCCCAACCGACCACCGCGCCGACCTCCGCGCCAAGCTGGTATCGCAGAAGCGACCAGGCGGTGCTGAAGGCGTATCGCGCCAGGATCGATTCGCACCATTCGGCGGTCATGGCAGCCACTGGCGATCCGGTGGACTGGGTCGACGCCGAGAAACGCAAGGCGATCAGCGCCGCCGTTCAGGGCGATCTACAGGCCATGATCGAAGCGTCGGCTCCGCTGCTCGAAAAGAACCTCGACATCGAGCTGTGGCAAGGCAACGCGGGCTACATCTGGATCTGGACCGGAGTCTTCGGCAGCGATGACTTGAAGAAGCAGCTTGACGCGATGACGCCCGACACCGGGTTCCCGGCCATCTGGCGCAAGGGTTTCCGCGCCGCCGACGCGTTCTTTCACGCCAACGGCGATGTCGCCGTCCAGAAGAAGGCGGTCGATGACCTGGTCGCCGCCATCGAATTGGAGCGCCGGGCTGTCAGCACGGCGCAACCGCTGCTCAAGGCGATGTACCTGAGCCATCCGAGCCCGGAAGTGGCGAACTACATTGAAAATGTCTACACGAACAAGCTGGAGTTCCGCGACATCGCGAAGATGAAGCAGGAACAGGCCGCACAGGAGCGTGCGGCCAAGCTGGTCGGCAACCCACTCGTGCTGGAAGGCAAGCTGCGCGATGGTACGCGTCTGACGACGGCCGACCTGAAGGGCAAAGTCATCCTCGTCGATTTCTGGGCCACCTGGTGCGGGCCGTGCAAGGTGGAGTTGCCGCGCGTGAAGAAAGCATACGCTGATTTCCACGACAAGGGCCTGGAAGTGATCGGCGTCTCGTTCGATCAGACGTCCCAAGCGCTCGACAAGTTCCTTGCCGCCAACCCCGACATGGCCTGGCCCCAATTCTTCGACCCGGAGCACCCGTTCTGGGAGAACGAGTTCGGCAAGGCGTACGGCATTACCGGCATTCCGGTCATGTTCCTGATCGACAAGAAGGGCGTCTGCCGCAGCATCACGGCGCGCGACAACTTCGAGACGCTCATCCCCCAATTGCTGGCGGAGTGAGCGGTCGCGAGGGCACTGGCGCAGCCGCGGTCCTAAAGATCGCACGATGATGCGGTCGCGCTCAGTGCCCTGCTCGACGGGGTTGCGGCTGACTCGGCCACGTCGGCAGGCGCCGGTCGATCCGTCGCCTCGCTGCGCGATGCACGGGCGATCGCCAACGGCGCCACGCCTGCCGGACATCTTCCCACGCGAACCTGGGCACGTCGCTCATCACGACGCAGATCCAGATCAGCGCCAGGGCGACGACGCCCCAGCCCATCGCGGGGAAGGTTGGGTAGACGATACGGAAGATCGCCATCGCGTGCATCATCGCCGCAGCGTTGATCGTTCCGCTCGCGTGCGTCAGCAACAACTGCGACGCCTGCTTCTTCAGGTCGGCCCGCGCGGACGCGCTGCCTTCGACTTCCGACCGCAGCGTCAGGACGCGGTACTGAAGCATCTGGTTGACGAGTTCGGTGGCCTTGGCGTCGTCGGCGTTGGCGGAGGGGTGCTGCTTCGTCCAGAGCTGGGTTCCTTGCTAATCCAACAGGCCGCACGCTGTGTGGCACCGGCGTGGCAGCCACCAGCTCTTTCCGGCCAGTTCGATCGGCTCCAACCTCCGCCGTCTCAGGAGGCTTCACTCTCGTTCATCGATGAACATCGACGCAACTTCTTCAATTCAAAAGCAAACGGGACGGTTTGAACAGAAGTTCAAACCGTCCCGCTGCTATGGAGCTATGGGGATTTGAACCCCAAATTCAACCATGCCATGGTCGCGTGATCCCATTTCACTATAGCCCCGGGATTCCGTTCCAAATTGTCCCGGCCTTGTTCAGGTCGGATTGGTAGTTTACGCCATCTGGCGAGGCTGTCAATGCCGCGGGTTTGACACGCCCCGATCCCCTTCCTCTAATCGATCGGCCGGCCCGCGGTTGCGCGCGGCACGCTTTGCAGGAGTGGCGAAATTGGCAGACGCGCGGGACTTAGGATCCCGTACCGAAAGGTGTAGGGGTTCAAGTCCCCTCTCCTGCATGAGAACCCCGGGATTCCCCGGGGTTTTTCGTTGTCGGCCGCGCGACCTCGATTGCACTAAACGCGAGGCCGATTCACGCCATCGCCATCCGATGCTATGACACGTCCATGAAACGTACCGGCCTCTCCGTGCTGCTGTCGCTGCTGGCTGCTTCGACCTGCCTCGGCCAAACCACCGAGCCGTTCGTGCCCGGCAAGGTACAGACCACGCCGATCCCGGCCGAGTACGTCGACCCGCAGACGCACCTGCGCGTCGTCCACCTCTCGCGCTACAAGACCGCTTACGGCAGCGTCGTCTATTTCACATACAACCCGTTCTCGGGCGACTCGCGCTACGCCCTCATCAACGACCAGTACAAGGACAAGTGGCGCTACTTGTACACGTACGACTTCACGTCGATGACCGCGAAGCCGCTGGTGACCGATCGGCTGACGCAAAATCAGGTAATGGTCGCCAAGTCGGGCAACGTCTACTATCAGTCCGACAACGCGGCGTGGGTCGTGCCGATCGCGGGCGGCGTTCCGCGGAAACTGTGCGACCTGCCGGCCCGCTGGGCGCCCGGCATCGGCTTCACCGTGAATGCCGACGAAACCCTGCTGCTCGGCGGCAGCGTCGACTCCGAACGCGAACCCGGGAAGGACCTCCGCAACGGGCCGAACGTGCTGTTCACGATCGACCTGCGCACGGGCGAACTGAAGGTCATCCACCGGGACAACAAGTGGTTCGGCCACGTACAGTTCTCGCCCACCGATCCGGACCTGTGCATGTTCTGCTGGGAAGGAAACTGGGCACAGGTCGATCGCATCTGGCTCGTCAACCCGTCGAAGTCGGTTGTCGATCCCCAAGGCAACGTCACGTCGAACGCCCGCGTCGCGTTTCATCGCACCGAACCCGGCGAGATGGCCGGCCACGAGTTCTGGCAGCCGGACGGCAAGGCGATCTGGTTCCAGCACAGCGCCCGCAGCTTCGGCTTTCGACTGGCATCGCTCGACGTCGCGACGGGCAAGCTGACGCAGTACACGATCCCGGCCGGCTTCGGCGGCATCCATGAAACCTTCTCACCCGATGGCACGTTCATGATCGCCGACGGCAGCGGCGCCAAAGGGAACACGAATCCGGGCCGCGAGAAGTTCCTCTCCAAGCTGACGATCCCGACGGACGGCTCGACTGAGTTGAAGGCCGAGCACCTCGTCGATCTCGGCGCGAACGACTACGCCGTCGAGCCCAACCCGCACGTGTCGCCGGACAATCGTTGGGTCATCTTCACCGCAACGCTGCACGGCACGGCCCAGGCGTATGCGGTGGAATTGCCGCAGGCGAAGTGACGCGAGGCATGCGCTGACACGCCGCTGAGTCGCAACCTGAATCGACTTTCTGCAACTCCGAACCGCTCTCAGCGTCTACCACATCTGTCCTGCACGTCCGAGGCGCATCTTCTGAAGGAGTTCCGTCATGCCCGTACGATTCGCAATGGCTGCGTCGCTGGCCGCGTTGCTCGCTGCGGGCCCTGCCAAAGCCGCAGAACCCACCAGCGACGGGCCGACACGCGTGCGGGCTACGGTCGAGTTGATCGACGGCTCGCGTCTGGTCGGCACGCCGTCGGGTGAATTGATCACGCTCACGCTCGACTACGACCGGCTGGAAATCCCGCTGACCAAAATCCGCCGGTGGGACGCGGTGGCGCCGTTGAAAACATCCGCGGCGGGAACCGATCGTCCCGACTCTGCGAACAAAGTCACCGTCCAGTTGACCAATGGCGATCGCATCACGGGCGTCCTCAATCAGCCGAAGCTTCAGTTGGATACGATCCTCGGCCCACTCACACCGAAGCTGAAGCTCGTCCGCAGCGTCTCGTACACGGCATGGCGCGAAGGCAACATGCCGCCAGGCGAAGGCGAATTGGCCTTTGACGGACTGAACTGGACGCCGCTGCGGACGGAGTTCGAGATCGACGGCGACCGCCTGAAGTCGCTGCCGAAGGCGCGGGCCGGCTTCCAGTACGGCCATGAAGGTCACGGACGCGGGGCGATGCTCGTTGCGAACATCGGCGATCCCGACTGGCGCGACTACAGCCTAGACGTTCAGGTGTGCGCGGCCGGGCTCGATCCCGCCTTCAACCGGTACGGCCTCGGTGGCGACTGGCATGACGTCTCGCTCATGTTCCACATCACCGACCTCAAGGAGAGCCAGAACGAGCGAGGCAGCAGCTACTACGTGATCGGCTTCCACGGCGACGGCTCGTGGGAGCTGCGGGCGGTCTACAACGCCTACTGCGATCAGCCGATGGGCTGGGGCAGCCCCCACTGCGACGGCGAACGCACGCTCGCCCACGGCAACGGCTTGAACTTGGACCGGCTGAACGGCAACCACGTCCGCATCGACGTCGCGGGCAACCGCATCCAGACGTGGTTCGACGAGGCGAACCTGCTCGACGTCGTCGACGATCAGATGGCCACGGAAATCGGCGGCCAACGCCTCGACCACGGCGGCATTGGCTTCGGCGGCGGATTCGAGGGCATGTTCTGGATCAAGAACCTGTCCGTACGGTCGCTCGGGAACCTCCGCAACGCTGATGCACGGTGACGCAGCCGCCCGATCGAACCTGGTGGAGTCGAACATGTCGGCGCACGCGCTCACTTCGCGTCGAACGCCTTGAACTCCCACAAGCCGGCTGGGATTTCGTCGAGCACCGGGTTCGAGAACCGCAGCCGGAAATACCGTGCGTCGACCGCCTTCGCGTCCACCTTGGGCGACTCCCGCAAGTCGTCGTTCGAGTGATCGGCGAACGTCTGCCACGTCTGCCCGTCCGACGAATACGTGAGCGTGTATGGCGTCAGCTCCGTCGGGTAGTTGAAGCTGATCTCGGTCCGCTCGATGTGCTTCGTCTCGCCGAGATCGAGTTGCCACCATGCTTCGGTCGGCCCAGCGTTGATACCCGCATCGACGAACTGTCCACCAGCCTCCTGCGTGCAGTGGACCGCCAGTGTGTTCTCGCCGGGCTTCAGCGCGGCGAGTGTTTCGGGCGCGATCGGGATGGATCGATAGTTCGTGACGAAACCCGCCTGTGTCGTCGCAAGCACGCCGTTCAGGTAGACCTCCACCTGATCGTCGTGGTGCAGCCGCAGCATGAGCGGTCGCTTCAGCTGTTCGGCGGTCAAGGTGAAGGAGCGACGCGCCCATATGGCTTTCCCGCGCCATTCGGTGCCGATGGTGGATCCTGGCGTGCCCGGCGCGCCGAAACCGCCGGGACCGGTCTTCCAGCCGCTCGCATCGAACGTGGGCTTCGGCCAATCGTCGGCCGGCCGGGTTTCGGTGAACTGCCAATCGACCTTCGCCTGCTCGGCGGTCGGGACGATCGGCTCGCTGGTGTTCACGACCCACCGCGTGCCGAAGCTGCCGTCGATCGCCTTGCCCGCTTCGTAGCCCTTCAGCGAACTCGACGCCGTCGCGGTTTTGCCAAGAGCCAGGTTCGTCCCGCGACTCGAAAGCGGAACGAGCGGCCCGACGCCCTTCCGCGTCGGTTCGACCTGACGGATCGATCCGTCGTCATTGAACGACAGCCGATCGATGCAAATCTGCCGGTAGACGTTACCCGACGTCTGGAACGGATCGACGCCCACCTCGCCCATCCGGCTGCGGAGATACACGACGTAGTAATCGTCGCCCACGTGGAAGACGTTGCCGTGGCCGACACCCCAAATCTTGTCGTCGGGTTGCGGTGCGATGACGAAATTCGGCGTCGGCACTTTGTACGGGCCCATTACCTTATCGCTCGTCGCGTAGATCATCCGGTACTCGGCGTATCCGAGGTTGGCCGCACACGCGTAGTAGATACCGTTGCGTTTAAAGAGCAGCGGGCCTTCGACGTATCCCTGCTTGAACGGCACCTCAAGGGGTTCTCCCTCCGGTGCCGACAGGTCGGGCTTCATCCGGCGGATCATCGTGTGGTGCGCACCGTAGATGACATACGGCGTGCCGTCGTCGTCGATGAACAACTCGCCGTCGATGGTATCGCAGAACGGTTCCTTGAACGCGATCGTGAACGGCCCCTCGGGTTTGTCGGAGACACCGAAGTAACCCTTATCCTGCATCGTAAACGGCAGCCAGTACTTGCCGTTTCGAAAGACCGGCCGGCCCGGCGCCCAGTTCTTCTTCGCAGTAATGGATGGGAAGCTTTCGCCTTTGAAGGACCAGTTGACAAGGTCTTTCGACGTCCACGTGACCCAGCGGCCTGTCGCCCAGCCGAAGCCGTCGGTGGTGTTGTAGAGATAGAACGTGTCGCCAAACTTCTCGATCGCCGGATCGGCAAAGAGTCCCGGAATGACCGGATTCCCCTCGACGCCGTGCGTGGCATTCTGATCGCCGAAGCGCGAATCGGGCGCATTCTGCGCAGCGCTGACGGCGCTAAGGGAGAGCATTGCGATCGTAGAAACGACGGCCGTTCGGATTGGGCTCCGCATGGCCGCTGAAGTTACGCAGCGACACGCCTACCGTCGACGTGCGACAGACCTGTGCCCGTGCCCGCAATCGGTTTGACGCTTCGCCAGAATCGGGCGATCATCGGGGATTCGCATCATGAACCAACGCTCCGCAAAAATCCTCGCCGCGATCGCCCTGCTGAGCGTGAGCGCGCACGCATACGCCGACCGCATCCTGGAAGCGAATGCGGATGCGTCGAACGCCGGCGCGACGCTCGACAATGTGCGCATTAAAGGAGTCGTACCCGCGCAAGCCGACCAGCCGGCGAGGCTCACGTTCAACTACCAAGGCGGCGACACCGCGCGGCCGCTGACGAAAATATGGGCGCTACAGCTCGACGACGACAAGACCCTCACCGACGCCGACGCCGCCTATCGCTCGGGCAAGCCCGACGTCGCCGTGGATGGCTATCAGCGCGTCGCGCGCGGTGGCGAGGAATGGAAGGTCCGCTACGTCACGCCGCGCCTGCTCGACGCCGCTACTAAAGCCAACCGCTTCGACGCGGCCGTTGGGGCGTATCTCGCCTACGTCCGCCTCGACGCCGCCGGCGCGCAGTCGTTCAAGCCCGCCCTGCCCGCGAAGGGCGGCAAGCTGCTCGACGACGCCGTCACGCAAACCGACACCGCGCTGCGCTCCGCGACCGATGATGCGCAGCGCCGCGCGTACCTGACGTTCCTCCTCGACCTCCACACCGGCCGCAATGATGACGCGAACCGGCTCAAGGTGCTCGAGCAACTCGAAAAGCTGCTCGGCAACCTCGGCGACGATCCCGCAAGCCAGGGGATGTTGGCCGACATCCGGCTCAGCCAGGCGCGGTCTCGTCTGGCTGAGAGGAAGTTCGCCGAGGCGCAGGCGCTGATCGACCAGAACGCCGATCGCTTCACCGAGCCGCGTCAGCAGGCATCGGCGCTGTTCGTCTTGGCCGAAGCCAAGGCTGGCACGGCGAAGCCGGGCGACAAGCAGGCCCAGCAGGACGCCGTGCTGGCGTACCTGAAAGTGGTCGCCCATTTCCGCAACGCCGACGGCCGGCCCATGGTCGGCGAGTCGTTGCTGAAGGCCGCCGCGATCGAGGCTGCGATTGGCGACGCCGCGACGGCCGAGTCGCTGTACCAATCCGTCGTCACCGATTTCCCCGACACGCCCTTCGCATCGGACGCACAGAAAGCCCTCGCACAGTTGAAGAAGTGACCGATCGATGCGAAGTTGTGGGTCTCGCGTCATTTTGGCGACGCGTCGACCGACCGAACCGAACCCCGAAGCCGCACACTCATGAGCGAAGAGAAGAACCCCAACCCCGACGCCCCCAAGCCCGCCAACGTTCAGAAGGCGAAGGTTCGGCCGCAAGTCCGCAAGGCGCAGCGCGTCGACGACGATGAAATCCGTCCCGACGACAAGAAGAAGCACAGCCTGATGCACAAGATCGGGCTCACGATCATCCTGCTGCTCGGCATCGGCATGATCTTCCCCTACAACATGAGCTCGCGCAACTTCCTCGGCAACGGCGGCCAGGGCGCGGCCATCGGGAAGCTCAACGGCAAAGACGTCTACCAGAACGAACTCGACCTCGCCCGCGACAGTTGGACCACGCTGGGCGCGCTCGGCGCGACGGTCCTCACCGGCAACGGCGGCGGCGACACGACGCTCGCGCGCCTGCTCGGCCGGCAGTACGGTCTCGACGTCGAGCAGTTCGTCACCGAGCACCCCACCGACGGCTTCTGGCTCCTCATGCAGGCCGCCAAGCAGGTCGTGCCCGGCGTGAGCGATCAATCCACGCTCGCCGCCTACAACGGCGAGTTCGGCACCATCGCCGACGAACTCGCGAGCGAGCCGATGCAGATCACCAAGGTCTACATCCGCGGCCCGATGGGCGAGCAGACTCAGCTCACCGCGGATCATCCGCGCAAGGAACAGATTCTCCGCGCGCTGCACGACTTCCTGCTCGTGTCGTACTTGTTCAAGGCCGAAGCGGGCCTGCCGCAGCCGTCCGAAGCGATGGTGAACAACATCACCGCGCGCTTCCTGGCCGAGGTGAAGACGACGGGCATCAAGTTCAACGCGTCGGACTACCTCGCCCGCGTGGCGGCTACCGCGAGCGATGCGGAACTCGCAGCCTTGTTGACCAAGTACGCCGACGTCAACCCGAACGCCGGCCCGAGCGTGCGCAGCCCGCTCGGCTTCGGCTACAAGTTGCAGAACCGCGTGAAGACGCAGACGCTGACGGTCAAGCTCGACGACGTCCGCGTGGCCGTTCGCGCGGCCAAGCTGAAGGAAGGCTCGCAGGCGTGGGACCTTGCCGCCCGGCGTTTCTATCGCGATCACCCGAGCCTGTTCACCGAATCGACCACGCAGCCCGCGAACGCGTCCTCAACCCAGCCCGCCGGCACGGCGTCGACGCAGCCCACGTCAACGACCCAGCCGACCTTCGAGGCCGTCCGTCAGAAGGCGATCGATCTGGCGATCGATGAAGAAACGCTGCGCCGCCTCGACGGTCCGCGCCAGCCCGGTGACGCGCAGCCGCCCGTCATGGAACGCATCTCGCAGATGATGCGCGAAGACTACAAGGCGTGGGTTGCCGCCGGCAGCAAGACAGACGCGTCCTACCTCGCGCCCGACTACTTGAACAAACTCGCAACAACGATCCAAGCGCAGTACGGCGTCCTGCCCGTCATCGACTCCAACGATCGCGATGAACGGGACGCCACCGCGCTGAATGCCGACACGCAGTTTAAGCGCTTCTCGCACGGTCAGGCCGACCCCCGTTCGTGGATGCCCGCCGTGCAGTACGTGCTGACCTCCGCGCGGCCGTTCGTGCCGACCACCGCGCTCACGCGCATGGGCGACACTGTTCTGGACATCGGCGAGCCGAGCGATGTGCTCTTCGCCCCGACCGAGAACGGCAACCCGTGGTCGACCGCCAGCCTCTCCAGCCTCCCGCTGGGCGACCGCATGGTCGTCCGCATCACCGACGCGCAGACCGCCCGCGCTGCAACGGCGGACGACTTGGCCAAGCGTCCGACGCTCAAGACGAAGGTGCTGGAGGACTGGCGTCTGAGCCAGGCGATGGCACAGGCTCGCGACGAAGCGACGAAGACCACCGACGCCGCCCGCCGCGCCGGCAACATGTCAGCCGTCGCTGGCACGGGCAAACCCGCCCTGCCGATTAACGTGCGCTTCACCGACACGACGGCTTCCGATGCCGTCACCGGCTGGGGTCCCGACGCGGCCGGTCAGCTCCTGAGCGCCGGCGCCGACCCGTTCGTCACGCTCGACAACCCGAAGGAACACGCGGTGTACGCTTTGCAGCGCGAGTCGATCGGCAGCGTGTCCGCGTCAACCATCGACCCGGACCTGCGCCGCGCCGGAGTGACCCTCCAACTGCGCGGCCTGCTCGCCTCAGGCGCGGCCGGCACGCTCTTCCCAGGCGTCGACATGACCCCGCCGCTCCAGTCGTCGCTGCTCGACATCGACGAACTCAAAGCCCGCGTCGGCTACAAGCCGGCCGGCAAGGAATGAAGCCTTCGCGGCGCGGTTGATACATTCTGAAGAATGTGGCTGTGTTCCGCCCGCCGCGATCTGTGCTGGGCGGCAGCCGTTGCTTTCGTAGCATAAGCGTTCCCGCTCATGCCCTTTTCGCAACAAGGCATGAGCGGGACGCTCATGCTACGACTCAAACAGGAAACGTTTGCGTTCCTCGCGAGTTCGGCACGAAGATAAACCCGCGGATCATGCGAGCGTTTCACGCCAGTCGCTCACTTCTCGCCAAATCCCAACTTCAGCTTCGCCATCTGTTCGTGGCGCGTCAGGTCGTACTGGAGCGGCGTGACTGTGATGCACTTGTCGCGCAGTGCGGCCACGTCGGTGTCAGACTCGCGCGGGTCGAGTTTGAACACGGCCGAGTTCCAGTAGTACGTGCGGCCGCGCGGGTCGGTGCGGCGGTCGTACTCGTCGTTCCAGCCGGCCGTGCATTGCCGCACGACGCGCGTACCGGCGGGTCGCTGGTTGCCGCGCAGGTTGGGCAGGTTCACGCTGATGACATCGCCGCCGCCCAGGCCGGCTTTTAGCAGCGAACGGATCGTTTCCAGGCTCAGTTGCGCAGCCAGTTCGTAGTCGGGCAGGTCCTTGTCCATCAGCAGCGACAGGGCGACGGCCGGCAGCCCCAGGAAGCCCGCTTCCAGCGCCGCCGCCACCGTGCCGGAATAGATGACATTGATGCCGACGTTCGCGCCGGAGTTGATGCCGCTGACGACGAGATCGGGCCTGCGCGGCAGCAGTTGGTTGATCGCCAGCTTCACGCAATCCGCGGGCCGACCTTCGACGGCGATGCCGACCGTCTGCTCATCCACCTGCACCTTCTGCGTCATCAGCGGCGACGTCAGCGTGATGCCGTGACCGGTCGCGCTCTGCACGGTTTCGGGCGCGACGACCACCACCTCGCCGAGTTCGCGGAGGACCTTGAGTGCGGCCGCAATGCCTGGCGCCGGATACCGTCGTCGTTCGTGAGCAGGATCAACATGGGGCGAACAGTATACGCGATCGATCGTGCGGCAACGACCCGGAGTCACGAAGGCTCGAAGTAAGACACAAAGATGATTTCGAAATGAAGATCAGCTGAATTGACTTCTCTTTGTGATGCTCTTTGTGTCTTCGTGGCTTCGTGTCGTAGCAGTTCATCGCGTCACTGCCGCGTCGATCCAGTTCAGATCGTCCTGAACGTCGTAGTTTTTGCCGTAGTCGACTTCGAGCGCGATCGACTTCGCACCGGCCAGATCGAGCGTAACGATCTCGCTGAGCGTACCAGCCGTCACGTCGGCCTTTTCGTAGGCGACCTTGTCGCCGATGTAGGCCCGAACGGTCACATTGCCGGCTCGCAGTTCGTCCGGGATCGCGTAGCGGAAGCGCAACTGCTTGAAGTCGCCGGGCAGCCTGTAGTGCAGCTTGCTGTAGCTGTGCACGCCGAGGGCGCGATCGATCGACTGGCCCGACACACCAATTGGCTCGCGCGTGGCGGCATGGTCGACCATCGCCTGGCGCACGTTCGCGGTCGGGAAGAACGGGCGATCGACGACTTCGTCGGGCGTCAGCGTCGAGAGCCAGCAAACCTTGCCACCAAGGCGTTCAACGGAAGCGACGGTGTTGGCGTTGAGCGTCCGCGCCACGCCGGCCGTGTCGGCGAAGGACCACTGCGCCTTAGCCAGCGAGAGTGACTTCGTGTGCAGCACGCTGCCGTCGGTGAGCGTGACGCGGAAAATCGGCCCTGCGTCGAGCGCGGGCGGCTTCGGCGCATCGCCCGCCAGTTGCAACGACGCGACGTTGCCCCACTCGACCCGCACATCGTCCGTAGCGCCGGCGGGGCGGAACTGGATCGCTTTGTTGTCCGCCCCATTGAGCAGGCCGTGCATCGCGTCGCCGTTCTTGAGTTTGACGACGTCGTCGGTGCTGGGCTCGAAGTTCGAGCGCGGCGCCGACGCGGGAAGGATCGCCCGCACCTGTTTCAGATCGACCGTCGACGGACCGGCCGCGCCCATCCAGCGCAGCGACTCACCCTGCATGCCCTCGGGCCGCCCGCTGAGGCGCTGCCCGTCGGCCAGCAGCAGCATGTAGCCGGACTTGGGCTTGGCATTGTTCGTCGACCAGCGGAGTTCGACGAGGTCGGTCGTCGGCAGCTTGGCGTTGTCGGAAAGCGTGACCGTCGTGTCGTCGAGCGCGACGACCGTCGCCTCGCGCGGCGTCAGCGTCGTATTGAGCAATTGGCACGTGTCGGCGGTTGCGACGGATGCGAGCGAGACAAGCAAAACCGTCGGGAGGAACTTGCGCATGGTGTTGATTCCGTATTGCGCCGCACAAGTGCAGCGACTCTCTTCCCACGTGAGAGTCCTTGTCTGCAACTCTCCACTCTCGACTAATCCCTCTCCACTTCCCTTACGACCCCGCGCCCTTTCCACTGAACACGGGCAGGTATCGGTTCGGGATCTGAAGGATGATACACGCCATCGCGGTGCAGAATTCGTCGCTGACTTCGCCGCTCCAGGCGCCGGTGCCGGCGTTCTGGTCGCCGAGCAGTTCTTCGCGGATGGCCGGGAACCACTTGGACCAGTGTTCGCCGCCGGCGAGGAACATGGTTTGGACGGCGTAGTAGTGGCCGTAGAAGTAGTGCGAGCCGCGGCCGCCGCCGGAGTTTTCGGTGCCGGGGCGGAAGTCGTCGAGGTACTTCAACCCCTTGTCGATTTCGTCGCCGCCGGTGATGCCGGCGTAGTAGAGCGTTGCCACGCCTGCCGCCGAGCGCGGGAACATGCTGCCGCCGCCCATGCCCATCATGTAATTGAATCCGCCGTCGGCATTCTGACACTTCTTCACGTACTCGATCGCGCGGTCGATCGTCGATTTCTCCACCTTGATGCCCGCGTCACGCGCGGCACGCAGGGCCATCACCTGGCAGATGGTGACGGAAATGTCGGCGTCCACCGGCGCCGGCGTGTAGCGCCAGCCGCCCTCGCCGTTCTGCGATTGCTCGATCAGGCGGATCGCCTTCTGGAGCCGTTCCTTGACGTTCTCGTCGCCCGTGGTGCCGTACACCTCGGCCAGGAAGAGCGTCGCGAAACCGTGCGAGTACATGACGCCGTTGCCGTTGCTCTCGGCAAGCAGGCCCGACTCTTGCGCGTTCTTCAGGACGAAGTCGAGACACTTCTGCACGTTCGCGCCGTACTTGCCCCGGCCCGGCGTGTTGCCGCCGGCCATGAAAGCGATGCCGGAGAGCGATGTGATCGCCGTGTCGGCGTACCCGCTGCCGCCGATGCAGCCGTCTTCACGCTGGTTCTTGGCGAGATACTCCAGCCCCTTGCCGACGCCCGCTTCAAGCTGCGGCGTGATCTCGCTGCCCGTGATCGGCGACGCGGGCGCGGCAGGTGCAACCGGCGCGGGTGCCGGCGCCGCAGGTTGTGCGAACGCCGACGACGCCGCGAGCAGGAGCGCTGCGGGAACGAAAAGCGATCGTCGAATCATGCGTCACCTCGAATGCATGAGAGCATAGCAGAGACGGTTCCGTTTCGTCCGAACAATCCCCGGGCCCTGCGGGGCCGCGTAAACGACCTGGGAGGATAGACGCTTGAAATGCGGTTTGGTTCCTTCGGTCTTTCCCGCGATCACAACATCGACACCGGGTCGACGTCGATCGCGATCCGATCCGAACTGACGATCGATTTCTGGCTCCGTACTTGCGCCAGCACGCGCTGGATCGCCAGCGGGCCGGGCGAGGCCAGCACGATCTGCACGCGGAAATACCCGGCAATCCGCCCCACAACGGCGGGCATCGGGCCCTTTAACTGCACGGGCAGCGCCAGGCTGGTGATCGCTTCGCGCAGGTCGGCGGCGAGGACCTCGGCGCGCTGGTTGACCTTTTCCTCGGCGGTGTCGCGCAGGACGATCCGCACCTGCCGCGAAAACGGCGGCAGCTTCACGCTCTTGCGCGATTCCAGTTCCTGCTGCGCGAACGTGAGATAGTCCTGCGAACAAGCAAGCTGAATCGTCGCGTCTTCGGGCAGGAACGTCTGCACGATCACTCGGCCCGGCTTCTCCCCGCGCCCGGCTCGGCCGGCCACCTGCGTGAGCAGCTGAAACGTGCGCTCGCCGGCACGGAAGTCGGGCAGACCGAGCGCTGTGTCGCCGTTGATGACGCCGACCATCGTCACGTTCGGGAAGTCCAAGCCCTTGGCGAGCATCTGCGTACCGAGCAGCACCTGGAGTTCGCCGCTGGCAAATCGCCCGAGCAGCGTTTCGTAGTCTTTCGCGTGCCGCATGGTGTCCGAGTCGACGCGCGCGAACGTCATCTGCGGGAACTTCTGGACGAGTTCTTCTTCGACGCGCTGCGTGCCGAGGCCGAACAGGCTGAGCTTCTTGCCGCATGTCGGGCAGACCTGCGGCAGCGTGTTGACGGCCAGGCAGTAGTGACAATGAATCTGCCCCGCGTGCACGGCCGCCGCGGTGGTGCGCACCTCGGGCTTAGCGCCGAGCGCGCGGTGATACGTCATCGTCTTGTCGCAAAACTTGCAGCCGACGGGTTCCTGGCAACTGCTGCAATAGATGAAGTTGCTGTAGCCGCGCCGGTTCAGTAACAGGATCGCCTGCTGCTTCTGTTCGAGCGTCCATGTCAGCACCTGTTCAAGCCGCGGCGACAGCAGATGGATGCCCGAGCGGCGCTTGTTCGCACCCTTCATGTCGACGATCTCGACCGCCGGCAACGGGCGAGAGCTGACGCGGCTGGGCATGGAGTGGAGGAAGTACGGGATTGCGGATCGGGCGGACGGATTTGCGATTTGCGATTTGCGATTTGCGATTGAGGAGAACGACGCTTCCTGCCCGAGTGTTTCCGAACGAGCAGAAGCAAGCTTGTCTTCTTCCCTAGCCCCTGACCCCTCGCCCCGAGCCCCTCCCACGACCTTCGCCCACATCTCCAGAGAAGGCGTCGCGCTGCCGAGCAGGATCGGCACGGCTTCGAGCTGTGCGCGCTTGATCGCCACATCCCGCGCGTGATAGCGCGGCGAGGTGTCCTGCTTGTAGCTCGACTCGTGTTCTTCATCGACGACGATCAGGCCCAGCTTCGGGTGCGGCGCGAAGACGCCTGAGCGCGCGCCGACGACCACCTGCGCCGAGCCGTCGGCGATGCTCGCCCACTGGCGGTGGCGCTCGGTCTGCGACAGGCCGCTGTGCATGACGGCCACCTTCGCGAAACGTTGCGTGAAGCGGCGCACGGTTTGCGGTGTCAGCGCGATTTCCGGCACGAGCACCACCGCGCCGCGGCCCGACTTCACGACGGTGTCGATCGCGCGGAGATAGACTTCCGTCTTCCCGCTGCCGGTGACGCCGTGAATCAGGTGCACACCGAACCCGCCACCTAGCGCGGGGGCGAGTGCGTCGAGAACCGATTTCTGTTCGCCCGTCAGCGTCGGCAGGATCGGCGTCGATTGCAGCGGGTTCGTCGGTTCGTCCGGATGATCGAAGTCGTAGCTGTCGACGCGTTCGAGACGGATGATTCCCTTCTTCGCCAGCGAGCCGACGGCCGCGGGCTTGACATCCGACTCGAATGCCAGCTTGAACAATTCGATCGTCTCGCCCGGCTCGACTTGCAACAGCCGCGCCAGGATCGCGCGACGCTTCTTGGCTTTCGTCGCTTCCAGAATCTCCTGAAGTTCAGCCGGTGTCTTCAATGAGCGGACCATCCGCACGCTACGCACACCCACCTGCTTCTTGACGGCCGACGGGATCATGTTCTCCAGCACCAAGCCCAGCGGTGTGACGTAATACTTGCTCACCCACAGCGCCAGTTGCATCAGCTTGTCGGTGATGAGCGTCCGCGGGTCGGCGATGGCGGTCAGCGGCTTGAGCCGCTTGCCGTGATTGCTGGTAGCGAGCAGCGTGGAAACGTAGCCGAACGCCGGCTTGTCGCCGCGACCCAGCGGCACGCGCACGCGTTGGCCGACCGCGATCGCGGAGCGCAGGGTCTTGGGCACGCTGTAGTCGAGCAGTTTGTCGATGCCGCGTTCAAGCGCGACGCGCGCGACGGAGTTCGGTTCGCCTGTGGCGTCGGGCGCGGTTTGAAGATCAGGAAACAGCGAGTCCGTCACGCCGGGATTGTACACAAGTTCGGCTTGTGTTTGGCATGGGAGATTGCGGAATGTGAGCGTTGAAGGGGAAGTTCAAGCTGGAGATGTGTTCGGTGCAGGCGCGTCGTGTTCCATGTCTTCTTCGAGTTCGTGCTGTGCGTCTACGGGCTTGCCGAAGCCGCCCTTCATGACGTACACGCCGCCGGTCAAGTTCCAAAGGATGCCGATGATGCGGATCGACACCGTCAGCGTGACGACATCCGTCATTGTCGCACCCTGGCTGCGCATGAGAATCAGCGCGAAGAACTCCATCACGCCCGCGCCTTGGGGTGAGATCGGGATCGCGCCGCTGAGCACCGTGATCGGCACCACCACCCAGTAGTACCACCACGTGAGCGGCAGCCCGAACGCGATGCACGAGAGCGACACCGACAGCACCACGATGCCGTGCACCGGCAGTGAGATCGCGACCGTCGCCAGCGTCAGCCACAGGTGTTTGCCGTACAGGTCTGCCGTGTCGCGGACGCTCTGCACGTGATGCTGCATCGGCAGCTTCGAGAGCACCCAATCGACCAGAAATAGCTTCCGCAGCGTTGGCACGTAGTAGATCGCCATGGCGATCACCGTGCAGACAAGGATCAATGCACTTCCGAAAAACACCTGCCGGCACTTGTCGGCGACGGCGTGGTATTCGTGCACGTTCCGGGTCGACAGCCACATCGCGCCGGCGATGGTGCCGCCCAGCACGATCAGGCCGTACAGGCCGATCACGCGGTCGACCATCACGCTGATGACGGCGCGGGTTCGGTGATTCGAGTTGCGGGCCGCGTAGACCGCCTTGATCACGTCACCGCCGGTTGAGCCGAGCAGGAACGAGTTGTAGAACGACCCGACCATGTTGATCGCAAACGCGCGGCTCAGGGGCATGCGCACGTCGACGATCCGCATCAGCAGCCACCAGCGCCACGTCGTCAGCCCATAGATGACCGGATAAACCGCCATCGCCAGCAGCAGGATCCACGGGTTGGCCTTGCTGACGCGGACCTGCAAGCCCTCTTCGATGAGCGGGTACTGTAGGCCGGCCGGCTTCGTGGGTTCGATGACCGTCGACGCGTCGACGAGTTCTGCGGACGTGCCGGGCGCGTAGTTGTTCCAGTAGCGATCCCACAACCCGCGCGGCGGAATGACGACGAGCGGCCAATGCGCGAACGGTTCGTTCGGCACCACACGCCGGCCCAGCACCTGCATCTCGCGGGTTGTTTCGGTTGCAGGGTCGCGCAGGGTGACGCGGTCGTAGTCGGGGCGGGCGATCAGTCGCGAGCGATCGACCGTATGGGGATGCCAGGCATGATCGTCACCGCGCTGATACACGCTGAAGGTCGCGTCGCCGTCCTGCGCGGGCGTCACCAGCCGTAGCTTGTCGGGCAGGCCGGTCTTGGCGTCGGCCACCAGCACGTAGTTGTACCAAGCGAGATTGCTCAGCACGTACCAGATGCCGACGATGGCGATGCCCCACCGCAGGACAAATTTCGCGACGTTCTTGGGAGACAACTTCATTCCAGGCACGAGCAGACGCGAGGCGCGTCAGACTTTCCCTTCTTCGGTTCTATCGGCAGGCGGGGGCGGATTCTGCGTGTTTTCGGCGGGCTGTCCAGCGTCGGTTTCTTCGTCGATGCGCAGCGGCGTGCCTTCGCCGGCAAGGTCGACCACCACCGTCGTCCGGGCCAGATAATCGCCGAACCGCTGACGGAGCGGCGTGACCAGCACGGTCGCCAGCGGAATGAAGTAGACGTCGATCGCCCGCAGCAGATTCCGCAGCACGATCGCACGAGCACTCGGCTTCTCGCCGGTGACGGTCGCGACGCGCAGGCCGAACAGCGCCTTGCCGATCGATCGGCCGGTCAGCAACTCGGCAATGGTCATGTACAGGATGTACCCGACGACACAGCCGAGATACGTCAGTTGCACGACCACCTGATCGGCCCCCGACCGTGCGACCGACGCAACGACAATCATCGCCGGCAGCAAATCGATCAAACCCGCGGCTAGTCGACGGTGCAGCGGCGCGGGCAGCGCCAACTCCAGCGGCTTGCCCGACGCATCGGCCTCGGGAGGCGGCACCGGCTTGCGTGCCACCCACACCACCGCCAGCAGCACCAGCGCCATCACCGCCATCTGCACGAGTTCCGTGCCGACGGTTCGACGCTGGCTGGTGGGCTGGCTCATCTCCTTGAGTGGCACAACCCGCTCGCCGGTTGGTTTGAAAATCTCGTAGAGCGCCGAGCCATCGACAACGCCGGTCAGGCGGACCTCGGAATTGATCACCACCGGCACCGGCTTGGCGGCGGCGAGTTTCGGATTGATCTGAAGCGCCGCCGGGCGCGACCACCCTTCGCTGCCGTGCGTGCTCAGCAGCACGGTGCCATCCTCGCGCACCAGGCACGCCGTGGGCGGCAGCAGGTTCGCGAGCGCGTAGACGCGACTCAGTCCGTCGGCCGGCAGACTGCCGAGGCTTGTGAGCTGGCCCGTGGAGGCGTCGATGCGGTATCCCTCGACGCGCGTCGGCAAGCGCGCGAGCAGGAGCAGTTCGTTCGTGCGGACGCGGGCAAGGCTCAGCCGGGTGTCGTCGGGTAGGACGTCGAGCGTGGGCAGCGGAATCGGCTTCGCAAACTCCTGGCTGGCGCGCCGTTCGACCAGTTGCAGCTTCGCCTGCGCGGGCTGCGTGGAAGGCTGCGTCGACGGTGCAGGCGACCAGCGGCCTACGAACCAGAGCGAATCGTCCGTGCCCGTTGCGGCGACGGCGCGGAGGTCGTTGGGCAAGCTCGGGCCGGCAGCGTGGTCGCCGACATCGACGAGGTTCCACGAGCCGTCGGAGAAGACGCAGACGAGCCGCGAGCCGAGGTGCGCGACATCGACGACTTCGCCGTGGAAGTCGTCGATCTCGCGCAGCTGCCCGTCGCTGGTCGAGGCCAGCGACATCCGCCGGACGCTGGCGGCGGGCGAGGAGTCGAAGGGATAGTTGATCCGCTGGACGAGCCAGTAGTTCTGATCGGACGCCTCGACCAGGAACGCCGGCAGCGTGCTCGGCGCGGTGGCCGGCGACGTGACGGGCTGGGCGAGAGCGTGCTCGGAGATCGTCGCGCCGACAAGGCAGAGAATGGCGAGGAGAATCAGGAGAAGGAAACGAAAGCGGGACGGGCGATTGGAACTCCCTCGCCCGATACACCGTGAGAGGGCTGGGGTGAGAGCGTTCTTGCGGCGTCCCGGCTTGGCCCTCACCCTTTCCCTCTCCCGGAGTGCCGGGAGAGGGGACCATGCGGCGAAGTTCAAGTCGTGCCCGTCCGATGTCACTGCTGGCCCTTCCTCTGTCACCGCTTGCTCAATCCGTCCGGCTCGGCTCGATCGAGGTCGATCACCTTCTCCGCACCCTTCAGCACCGGGCCGACGTCGAAGCTGAGCTTGTTCGGCCAACCGGGCCGACGGTCGCGGACGCTGTCGAGCGTCAACTCAAGGTGACTGTCGGTCTCGGGAAAGAGGATGTCAAACCGCCGGGCCATCTCGGCGCTGTCGATCCCGTCGATCGGGCCGAACTCCGAGAGCTTCGCCCGCACGACGATCCGGCCGTTCACGTCGTACAGCATCACATACTTAGGCCTCAGTGTTGCGCGATCGAACCACACTTCGCGCAGCGCGCCAGCGATCCCCCTGCCGCGCCTGCCACGTGACCATGTAGGCATCGTAATCGGGATTGAACCGCATGACCGGCACCGGCTCGGCCAGCAGGTCGAGGCTGTAGGTCGCGATGCCGATGACATCGAGCAGCAACTCGGGCCGAATCGGCAGCGTCTCGGTGGGCGCCGCACCGAGCGGGCGGACGTGGCCGGTCCAGACGGTCCGCTGTTGGGCCGCGAGTTCGCTGGCCCAGAGCCAGAAGACGGTGCCGTCCGTGCCCATGTCGAACTGCTTGCCGGCGGCATCTTTGAAGAGGCGCAACCGCGCATTGCCGGGCTTGGTGTGCCAGAGTTCGATCGTGCCGTTGAGGTAGTGCAGGTCGTCGCGCTTCGCGCCGAGTTCGCCCGCGAAGTGGCCATTGGCATTGACGGAGGCAATCTTCGCGTTGCGTTCGTTCAGCCGAGCCACGACCGCGTCGAGCGGCTCGATCGGACCGGTCCACCGCTGCGTGGTGGGCTGGGGGTTGACGGGTTTGGGCGTCTGGCATCCGGCAATCACCGCGAAGGCGCAAGCGACGGCGGCGGCGATGCACGTCCGTGCAAGCGTATGGCGATGACGAACGATGCACAGCCTCATGCTTCCTCGCTGAGAATCTGCCCGAGTTGTTCCTGCACCTGCGCGATTTGCTCTTCCGTCGGCTTCGGGTCAATCACGTCGAGGTACGCGTTCTCGCGGCCACGGATCTTCACGCGCCAGATGTCGTGGCCCTTCTCCGCGCGCTGGCTTTCGTACGTGACGAGCCGCTTGCGCATGAGGATCAGCATCAGCACGAACCGGAAGGACAGCTTGGCCGGCTCATCGACATCGGCCAGTTTCTCGAGCAGTTCCAGCAGCACCGCGTCATCGACGAACAGCTTCTTCTTCACCGCGTCCTTCACCGGCATCTTCGCGCGCCAGAAGGCGACGACGTCCTTGCGATCGAACGCGTCCCAGCGGTCTTGCTTGATGTCGATACGCTCAAAGCCCGCAGGCGTTTCACGGAGGGCGGCGGTGTACGTTTCGCCCGGGGCGATCGGTTCGCCGGTGACGACGCAGACGCCGCGTGTGCGCGCGACGACGAAATCAGACGAACGGGTGGGAGCAGCCGTGCTCAATCTTCCTCCTGCGGTGACGGACGACGCATGCCGCGATCCGTCACTCTACAACGAAACTCCGCTGATCGGTACCGCCGGGCCCGACGGCGAACCGCATCGATCGGCCACACTTCGGGCAGCGCGCTTCGTAGGCCGACCCGTCGCGGTTCGCGTACACACGATTGTAGGTCTTGCAGCAGGCGTAGAAGACGCGGATGTATTTTTTGCCGGGCTGCTCCGTCTCCGGTTCGACCTCCGTCGAACCGAGCGAACGGATCTCGATCTTGTAGTCGCGCGGATCGGTCGCCATGACTTCACTTCGGATCGAGCGTCACCGCCATCGTCCGCTCGGCCACGCGGTTGGCCTGAAGGTCGCGAACGGTCGCCTTCAGCAAGTACCGCCCGGCCGGCAGCGTGGGCGGCAGGACGATCTTCTTGTTGATGAAGAAATCGCGCCGTCGCTTGCGGCTGGCATCGGCCACCGTTTCGGGCTTGGCATCCCACACCTGGATGCCAGCATCCGTATCCGTGAATAGGCGCAGCTCGAGCGACAGTTTCGTCTCGTACTTGTCGCCCTGCGCGAGTTGCGTGAGGAAACCGTCGACTTCGCAATAGAAGATCAGCGTGTTCGCCTGCCCCGCGCGGAAGCGGGCGGGTTCGATCGGATCGTAGTTGCCGAACGTGCGGACAGCCGTGCATAGCGCCATCGAACTCACCGTCAGGTCGGTCCGCTGTCGAATCCGGTCGGCCATCTCCATGAGCGGCCGGGCCTTCTGGCTGGCCAGCGGATTGCGTTCGTTGCGCAGCACGTAGCGGAAGTTCGAAAGCCCGTCGACGATGGCCGACAGCATCTCGCGGTCATCCGGGGCAAGGCTCGACAGGTCCTGCGCCGACGGGGCCATGTCGTCCTTCAGGAAGCGCGCGAGTTGGAGATCGAACTGCGCCGACAGGCTGCGCGGGTCGGCCGTCACTTTGTCCGCGAAACGCTGCGTGACCGTCGCCAGCGGATCGATGTCCGGCGTGACCGTCGCGGGATCGACCGTCGGCATCGGGGCGGGCGTGATCGTCGGCGTCATCCGCACGTTCATCGCGCTGGCAAGGTTTGCGGCCGGCTCGGGGTCGACCCCATTCGCAACGGCGGGCGCGACGTCCACCGTGGCCTTCGCGGGCGGGGTGGGCGGCTGCGGCGCGGGCTTCTCGACCGGCGCGTCTGCGGGTGCATCCGCCTTCGCTTGCGTATCCGCCTTCGCTTGCGCGGGCGGTTGCCTGGTGTTCTGCAAGCGGGCCGCGTTGCGCTCGGCCAGGATCTGGTCGATGTGCATCCGCTGCTCGTCGATGCGCTGCTGGACCGCCTTCAGTTCCTGGTCCTGCATCGGCGTGACCGTGCCGTCGGGCCGAATCACAAGGGCATCGACCGAGGGCAGTTGCGACGTCGGCGTCACCTTCGGCGCGGTTGGCGTGGCGGCGAGGTTCGCCTGCGGCTGCTTCTCGGCGCCGTTGCGCCGAGGAACGGCACGGCGCAGCCGGTGGTTGCCGAGCCGAGCCCGAGCATCAAAAGAGAGATCGCCCCGCGTGGGATGTTTCGTCGAACAGCGCTCATCCTTGAGCCTTTGGTTGGAGAATCCTTCGTTCCTGATTGTAAGGACGACGTTTTCGCCCGCAAGCGGGCGTTACCTGAGGGCGTCGCCTGAAGCGATCGGATCGCGTATCCTTCATTGACGATGCGATTCACGAAGATGCATGGCCTGGGCAACGACTACGTCTACATCAACGGCTTCGCCGAGAAGATCGGCGATGTGAACGACGTCGCCCGCAAGATCTCCGATCGCCATTTCGGCGTCGGCGGCGATGGCATGATCCTCATCCTGCCTTCCGAAAAGGCCGACGTTCGCATGCGGATGTTCAACAACGACGGCTCCGAAGGCGAAATGTGCGGCAACGGCGTCCGCTGCGTCGCGAAGTACTCATACGACCACGGCCTGACCAAGAACAACCCGATCCGCGTCGAGACAGGCCGAGGGGTGCTGAGCATCGATCTTGAACTCGGCGCCGACGGCAAGGTGGCCCGCGCGCGCGTCGACATGGACGAGCCGATCCTGGAACTCGATCGCGTGCCGGTCGTACAGGGCGCGCTCGGTCGTCAGCCGTACTACACCAAGGTGCACGACTACGAATACAACCTCGCCATGGAAATCGACGGCCGGCCGATCGTCGGCACGTTCGTCTCGATGGGCAATCCGCACCTGGTGGTCTTCGTGAACAACCTGCAGCGGATCGACCTGCCCGCGATCGGTCCGAAGCTGGAACACTACCCGGCCTTCCCGAAGCGTGCGAACGTGCACTTCGCCGAGGTCATCAACCGCGGCGCGATCCGCATGATCACCTGGGAACGCGGCAGCGGCATCACGCTGGCCTGCGGCACCGGCGCGTGTGCGGTGGGCGTCGCCGGTGCGCTGACGGGCCGGACCGACCGGACGGTCCGCATCACCCTGCCCGGCGGCGACCTCGACATCCAGTGGGCTAGCAACAACCACGTCCTCATGACCGGCCCGGCGACGGAAGTGTTTTCGGGCGAATGGACACAGTGATTTCCCATTGCCGATTTCCGATTTCCCATTTCGGAAGCGGTTGCCAGTCAAATGGGAAATCGGAATTCGGAAATGGATCGTCGCGAACTCAACCACCACCTCCCCTCCTCGATCGCCAAGCTCGTGAAGAGCATTGAGGCGATCGGCTCGATGCGCCGGCTCGATCGCGGCGCGTTGCCGTCGCGGGAGAATGCGCAGCTCTGCATCGATCAGTTGCTGCACGTCGTCTTCCCCGGCTACTTCGGGCGGCAGGGGCTGACCACCGACAACCTACCCTACCGGGCCGGCGAGATTGTCATGGAGGCGTCGGAACTGCTGTACGAGCAGGTGCGGTTCTGCCTGCGGTACCGCATCGATCGCCCCGACGACAGCAAGGACGCCGAGTGCGTGCAATGCGACGCCGAGGCCGGCACGATCACGGCCGAGTTCTTCGATCGGCTGCCCGACGTCCGCACGATGCTGGCCGACGACGTGCAGGCCGCCTTCGACGCCGACCCGGCCGCCACCAGCACCGACGAAACCATCTTCTGCTACCCCGGCGTCTACGCGATCGCCGTGCAGCGCCTCGCGCACGAGTTGTTCCGCATGAAGGTGCCGCTGCTGCCGCGCATCTGGACGGAACTGGCGCACTCGCGCACCGGCATCGACATCCACCCCGGCGCGAAGTTGGGCCGACGGTTCTTCATCGATCACGGCACCGGCGTCGTGATCGGCGAAACCACCGAGATCGGCCAGAACGTGAAGGTGTACCAGGGCGTCACACTCGGCGCACTCGCTCCCGCGTACGGCCAAATCCTACGAGGCACGAAGCGCCATCCGACGATCGAAGACGACGTCACGATCTACGCCCACGCCACGATCCTCGGCGGCGAAACCACCATCGGCGCCGGCAGCACGATCGGCGGCAACGTCTTCCTCACCAACGGCATCCCGCCCAACAGCGTGGTGCTGATGGACACGCCGAAGCTGAAGATCCGAGAGCGCGGCAAAAGCGCAGCGCGGCGGAGGACATTCTGGATTTTCAGATTTGATGGGCAGCAGGTCGCGAGTTAGTGCAGAGCCACCAAGACACGAAGACACAAAGACCGTGGTAGGTAGATTCTTCGTGGCACGGGCGTCCCCGCCCGTGGACCGGCGCGGCCGGCATCGAGCGCAGCTCGATACAACAAAGGACACCCTCAATCGATCTGCAATCGCGAGTCGTCTGATGCTTTCCTTCTGCTGTACGCGGCTCACGCCGCGTGCTCGCTGCGCGAGTCCATGGGCGGGACGCCCATGCCACGAATTTACGCTAAGTCGATCCGATTTTCCCCCCTTGACGGCCAGCCGGGCGCGCTGGTCATGATGTGGGGTTGTTCGATCGGCTCTTTGGCAATTCGACTGTGTGCGACACACGCGGCCGAACGGGGTGGTCCGAATGTCCCAAAATGTCTCCGAAATCGAAAACGAGGCAAGCGAACGGGACCAGCCCAAGCGCGGGCCCGGCCGGTGATTGCGGCGAAAATCGCGCACCGCGTACTGGTGCACTCCGGGGACAGGGGGGACAGGTCGGTTCACGCCGCCACGTTCGGGCGGAGCTTCAGCTGCTTGAAGATCTCGATCGTCGCGGGGTGTTTATTGAGTGTGTAGAAGTGCAGACCGTCCACGCCGTGGAAGAGCAGGTCGCGGCACTGGTTCGTAGCATACTCAATCCCCGCGGCCTCGACGGCCTTCGGGTCTTTCTCCAGCGATTCGAGCTTCGTCAGCAGCGGGTGCGGAATCTTCGCACCGCACATCGTCACGAAACGCTTGATCTGTGCCACGTTCTGGATCGGCATAATGCCCGCAACGATTGGAACCTTGATGCCGATGCGCCGGCAATTATCGCGGAAGCGGAGGAAGTCGTTGTTGTCGAAGAAGAGCTGCGTGACGATCGCGTCGGCGCCGGCGTCGACCTTGGCTTTCAGGTGTTCGAGGTCACGCGTGAGGTTCAGGCACTGCGGGTGCCCTTCCGGAAAGCCGGCCACGAGCGTGTAGAAGTCGTGACGGCTTTTGACGTAGCGAACGAGTTCGTCGGCGTGCTCGAAACCGCCGGGCGTCTTCACCCACTGCCCACCGGCGGGTGGGTCGCCGCGGAGGGCGAGCACGTTCTTCACGTTGTTCGCCCACAGCTGATCGAGGATGCCGCCGATCTCGTCGGCGGTGTGACCGACGCAGGTGAGATGGCTGACCGTGGGCAGGCCGATCTCGTTCTGGATTTTCGCAGTGAGGTCGAGGGTGCGGCTGCGCGTCGAGCCGCCGGCGCCGTACGTCACGCTGACGTAGCTCGGCTGGAGCGGCTTGAGGTGCTCGATCGTCTGGTAGAGCGCGTTCGAGGCTTCATCCGACTTCGGCGGGAAGAACTCGAACGAAACGCTGGGCGTGCCGGGCTTGAGAATCTGATCGAGGCGCATGACGCGAGTATAGCGGAGGACGGGACGACGGGTAGACGATCGACACGGACCGCAAAACGCCCACGGATGGCCATCCGTGGGCGTCGGTTGGACGAGTTGCGATCGACGAACGCTCAGCGCTTCAGGGAATCCCGAATCTCGCGGAGCAGGAGGACATCCTCCGGCGTCGGCGGCGGGGTCGCGGAGGCGGGGGCAGGCGCTCGCTTCATCTTGTTGATCATCTTGATCAGGAGGAACACGCAGAAGGCGACGATGATGAACTGGATTGCGATGGTGATGAAGTTCCCGTAGGCGATGACCGGCCCGAGCTTCTTCGCGTCGGCCAAGGGCAAGCGGCCAGCGGCTTCAAGGAAGTTGGAGCCTTGCTGGACAAGCCCCGGCTGCGTTGCCGCCGCCTTCGCGACTTTCTGCACCGACTCGGCATTCGCGGCGTCGACTTTGTCGGACAGCGACACGTACATGTTGCTGAAGTCGAGCCCGCCGGTCAGTTTACCGATCGGCGGCATCAAGACGTCTTCGACGATCGACGTCACAATCTTCCCAAACGCGGCCCCGAGGATCACACCGACCGCAAGATCGATCGCGTTGCCCTTGACCGCGAAATCGCGGAATTCCTGGATCAAGCCCATGTGGGTGGCCTCCTGTGTTCCGACTCGCGTGAGTACGGAGTTGACGCCCCAGTTACGCCCAACTTCTTCCGTGCAACGGATTGTCAGACGCGCTGCCGGGAATGCAATATCAAATAGGACATTGACGACTCGACCTATAACCTTCGGCTATTCCGCGCTCGCGCACTTGTTGCGTGTGTCGCCGCGACTAGATTCGCCCACGTCGCAGGCGGATGAGAACGCGAATGCGTTTTCGTCCCGGCGTCGTGCGGATCACGACGCTGAAGGGAAGTCGGTGGTCCCGAGTTTCTCGGGAGAATCCGACGCGGACGCGCCGCTGTGAGAGGCCGTCGAACGCATCGCGCACGTGCCACTGATCGATCGATCGGGAAGGCCAGTCGCGGTGCGGGAGGCCTCGAGCCAGAAGACCTGTCCTGTCGACCGTCGAGGCGCGATCGAGTCCGATCACCTTTCGACGGACCGTACGCAACCCTGCGTGCGGTCGGCCCGCGTGACGCCGGTTGGCGTGACGTGGGCCCTCGGATGCGTCCTCGCGACACGGGACACGCCGGGTGAGAAGGCACGCGGTCGATCCGTCGGATCGATCGTGCTTCGTCCACCACGCGGCGCGGGCTTTCGTCCAGTCGTCGCGTGGCTGGCACTTCCCGCCCTGCTTCTTTCCACTCGCCAGAGCGCATTGTCCTACAGGCTCGGCCCTCGCGCATTGGGGCCGAAGGGAGATGCTATGTTCTTTCGTTCCTTGTTCGTTGTGTCGTGTGCAGTGAGTTGCGTGTCGAGCGTTGCCTCCGCGCAGTCGGTCGGGTCGCAGGTGGTCGGGTACACGAACCCGGCCGAGTCGACGTTCAACAACAGTTCAGTCGTGCTCGGCATGCCCGAGCGGTCGCACGCCGGCACGGATGTGACGGTGTTCAGCCCCACGTTCGGGGCCGACACCATCGTGCGAATTCAGCCGGGCGGGTCGCTCGCGCTAAAGCTGTCGGCGCCGGTGCAGGTAAACGCGTCGCGCACGCTGGGCGTGATCAGCAACATCGGCCTGATCGACGCGAGCGAAGACGGCTCCGGCGTAGTCGCGAGCAGTGCGCCGTTCACGTTCAGCAACGCGCCGGTCGCCAACGTCAGCGTCAGCAGCGACGGCACGACCTACTTCCCCGTCTCGGGAGGCCTGATCTCGTTCACGATGCCGGCCACGGGCTTTACGAACTCGCCCGCGTGGACGAACTATTCGCCCACGGGCGGCTCGACGCCGGCCGACTTCTTTAAACCGACGCCCACCAGCGTGCAGGACGGCGGCGTGGCGTCGTTCGCAGGGATGACGTACGCACAAACGGTTGCCGCACTGCAAGGCTCGGGCGGCGGCACGTGGCTGTCGCTCGGGTCGACCGGGCTTTCGAGCGTTAACTACGTGAAGTTCGACGTCCCGAGCGATGCGCCGGCCGGCTCGCGATTCATCCTTGATGCCGTCGTCGGTGTGAGCGCGCCGGAACCGGCGAGCCTCGGTGCGATGGTCATCGGACTCATCGCGTTGACCCGTCGCGTGCGGTGATCGATTGAGTTCACCATTTGGCTGCGGGGCTTTCCCCGCGTGTTCGACTCGCTCGCTTGCGGTGCGAGCACCCCGGCTGAATGTCGACACTTGAAAAGCTCGTTCATGTCGAACCTCGCGTTCAAACTTCGATGGGCCGTAGAGCAGTTTAGCCCACATCGTGGTGGTCGCTGGTCCCCTCTCCCGGTAGGCCGGGAGAGGGTTAGGGTGAGGGCCGTCCGGTGTGCACCGCTTCGGCCCTCACCCCCGCCCTCTCCCGGAGTACCGGGAGAGGGAGTAGTGGTCCGCTACGAGGTGAGGCAAATCGCACGAGGCTTCACGCTCGTCGAACTGCTCGTCGTGATCGGCATCATCGCGTTGTTGATCGCGATTCTCGTGCCGACGCTGTCGAGCGCGCGGACGTCGGCGGTCGACTTGAAGTGCCAGAGCAACCTGCGCCAGTTGGCCGTCGCGTTGACTGATTACGCGACGGCCAACCGGGGGTTTTGTCCGCCGGGCCAGTGGGACGGCCGGACGTGGGACCTCGACGTCGTCTCAGGTCGGGGGATGCCGGGCATCCTGTGGAACAACCGCGTGGGCCTACAGATCCAGCAGTGTCCCGCCTTCGAAGGCAAGGCGTTCGGCTACACCACCGATCCGTTCACGGGCTACAACTACAACGCGTCGTACCTCGGCATCATCCAGGGCGAATCGCGTCGGCCGGTGCGGATCACGCAGGTGAAGAAGGCGTCCGAGACCGCCGCCTTCGGCGACGGCGGCGTGCCGGGGAACATTCGCCTGTCGAACAAGTTCATGCGAGCCCCGCGCGACGCCGAGACCGATCCCGTCGGCGATCACGGCCTGTCCGACTCCCAGCGCGACAACGGTGCCCAGGCGTGGCGACATCAGCGCGGCAAGACCACCAACGTCGCCTACGTCGACGGCCACGTCGCCGCAGTGCGTGACCGCTTTCAGCCCCACAACCCGCTGCCCAACTGGCTCGGGTTCCTTTCCCCCGATTCATCCGCCTACGATCTTCGGTGAACAAATCCCGATTTCGTGCGTATCAATCCACAGGAAGGTCCTGCCAGTAAACCCAGGGCACGCCGCACTCACTCATGACACCTGGAGGTTCGCGCTACTCTGATGCTCGCGCTGCGTTGATGACCATCCGCACCTTCGCGACCGGCCCGGGCGACTCGACGCAGTTCTGCGGTCGTGACGCTTTCTTGGCCCCCCGCTGTCGCTACAATCGGCACTGCCAACGAGGATTCACTTGCTTTTGACCACTCCAGGATCCGCAGCCGTGCCTGATACCCTCATCCGCCAGCTTCGGCAGAACATCGCCGGGGTTTATCTCGGCAACTCCCGGGCGATCGACCTACTGCTGATCGGCCTGCTCGCGCGCGGCCATGTGCTGATCGAAGACGTGCCGGGGGTCGGCAAGACCGTGCTCGCCAAGTCGCTGGCAAAATCGCTCGACTGCGAGTTCAGCCGCATCCAGCTCACGCCCGACCTGCTGCCCGGCGACGTGCTCGGCGTCAGCGTCTACAACGGCCAGACACAGTCCTTCGACTTTAAGAAGGGCCCGATCTTCGCCAACATCATCCTGGCCGACGAAATCAACCGCACGACGCCGCGCACGCAGTCGGCCCTGCTCGAAGCCATGAGCGAAGAGCAAGTCAGCATCGAAAACGAAACGTACAAGCTGAAACGGCCGTTCATGGTCGTGGCGACGCAGAACCCGTTCGAGTTCGAAGGCACCTACTACCTGCCCGAAAACCAGCTCGACCGCTTCCTTTTACGCATCCGCGTCGGCTATCCGTCGCGCGAGGCGGAGGCACGGATTCTCACCACGCAACCAAGCCGAAACGCACTTGAGAACCTTCAGGCCGTGTTGACGGCTCAGCAGGTCGTACAGTTGCAGGACGCCGTCCCGCACATTCGCCTGGACCCGGCCATCGTGAACTACCTGCTCGATCTCGTTCAGGCGACGCGTGAGCACGAACAGCTTCACCTGGGCCTGAGCCCGCGTGGCGCGCTGGCGCTAACGGCGGCGTGCCAGGCATCGGCGCTGCTGGCGGGCCGGAACTTCGTGCAGCCGGACGACGTGAAGCAACTATTCCTGCCGGTGTGCAGTCACCGCGTGCTGAGCAAGAGCTACCTGAACAACGGCGACAACGAAGCGACGGTCCGAATCCTCCAGACGATCCTGGACACGGTGCCGACGCCCAAATGAATTCATTGCGAATTGCCGATTGCGAATTTCGAATTGCCTAGTTCGGCCGTTCAATTCGCAATTCGCAATTCACAATTTGCAATGCGATCCCCACCCCGTCGATCCCCGCTCACGCGCCTGACGCCGATCCACCGACGGCCCGGGTTCGATATCTCCATCACCGGCATGGTTTACAGCACCATGATGATGTTCATGGGCTTGGCCGCCGTGAACTCGCAGGCGGCGCTGCTGTTCGGCGTGTTCGGGCTGATGATCGGCATCCTGCTGGTGAGCGGCATCGTCTCGAAGCAGATGCTGCGGCGCATCGAGATCCGCCGACTCCTCCCTGACCAGGCCACCGTGGGTCGGCCCGTGCTGATGCACTACTCGATCTTCAACCGCAAGAAGCTCTGGCCGACGCTGTCATTGACGATCGCGGAAATCGACGGCGTTCAAGGCTTCCGCCGACAGCCGCACGCCTACCTGCTGCACGTCGCCCCGCAGCAGACGGCCGTGCTCATGTGCGAGGTCACACCGAAACGTCGCGGCCTGCACGTGCTGAACAAACACCAACTCAGCACCAGCTTTCCGTTCGGCTTCATCAAGCGCGCGATCATGAATGAAGTGTCGGACTCGCTGCTGGTCTTCCCGCCCATCGCGCAAGTCGAACCGCGGCTGCTCCAGATGTTCCGCAGCGCCGACACGATCGGCCACAACCTGCGCCCGCGGCCCGGCGGGACCGACGAGTTCTACGGCCTGAAGGATTACCGCCAGGGCGAAAACCCGCGCAACATCTACTGGAAGCGCAGTGCGCACATCGGCGAACTGGTGACCAAGCAGATGACGCAGGTGTCGCCGCCACGGCTGATGGTCGTCATCGACACCTACAACGCCGACGCGAGCTTCGACCGCAGGGTGGAAGTCGAACAATCGATCGCGCAGGCGGCCAGCCTGATCGACGTCGCGGTCGATGCCGGCCTGTCGATCGGGCTCGTCTGTTGGGCGGGCACGTGGGTGACGATGAGCAGCAACCGCGGCAAGCGTCACAAGCGCGAGATGCTGTCGATGCTCGCGAAGCTCCCGGCCAACCCCGATCACCCGCCGGAGGTGCTGCTGGCGCAGGCGTCGACCTCGGTCGATTCGGTGACCACGCTCGTCCTGTTCACCGGCGGCGACCTATCATCCACGTCGGCCGGCAGCGAAGGCCGGCGTGCCCCGCCGTTCCGGATCGGCGCCCGCTCCGAAGCCGCCGCGAGTTGGTTCCGATTCGAGAAGGGACTGGATTTCGAAGAAGTGATGCCGTTCGAAGAAAGCGTCAAGGGCAAGCCTGCAGCGAGCAAGCGTAAAGACGCCAAGTCAGCGTCGGCCGTCACCGTGAACTCCTGAGCACTCATGTACGACGTCAAGCAGTTCAAACCCGCGCTCTACATCCTGCTGGCCATGGGCTTCAGCGGGTTCACGCTGGCCGTTGGCGCGCCGGGTCTGTTCCTGCTGTCGATGGGATTGTTGGGCCTGAACGTGTGGCTCGTGAATCGCGGCTTCTTCCGGCCGCTGCCGCGCTGGGTCGCGAACGGCCTGACCCTTGTCGCCACGCTCTACTCCTTCTCGCGCCTCTGGCAAGGCGGCCCCGCGATCTTCCCGATCGGCGAGTTCCTCCTCATCCTGCAACTGGTCAAAGTCTACGAGCAGCGCGCCAACCGAGACTACGCACAGCTCCTCGTGCTGAGCCTGCTGCTGATGGTCGCCGCCGCGATCAGTACGGCCGTACTGCTGTTCGGCCTGCTGTTCATCGCGTACCTGCTGCTGTCGCTCTACTGCTGCCTGCTGTTCCATCTGAAGGTGGAGACGGATCACGCCCGCTCGCAGATGGGCTTGGACGAACGTCGCATCAGCCCGATGACGCTGCGGCAGGACCAGCGTTTCCTGAACCGATCGATGACGCACGTGACGAGCTTCGTCAGCATGTTCGCAATCGTGATGTCGATCCTGGTGTTCCTGTTCTTCCCGCGCGGCGACGGTCGAGGGTTGCTCGGATCGCCTTTCAAATCGGCACAGGCCAGCACAGGGTTCTCCGACTCCGGCGGCGATCTCTCGGCGGTCACGCGCATTGCGCAGAACAACGCCGTGGTGGGATACCTCAACGTCACAAAGAACGGCCAATCCTTCACCAGTGGCGAGATCTATCTCCGCGGCCAGGTCTACGACAGCTACAACTCGCCCAACGCCAACAACCGCTTCGGCTGGACCAAGTCGCAGCGTAACTCCAGCCCGTTCGGCCGCAACGGGCGAGTGCGGTTTGAACAACTTCGCGCCAATGGCGACGTCATCCTCGGCGTGAACCCCGAGCCGGGTCAGGACGTCTGGGTGCAGGAGTTCCGCGAACTGCGCCAGACCACCGCGTCGGGCCTGCTCTTCTCGATGGGCGGGATCGTCAAGATCACGTCCGACCGTGACCTGCGGCTGACCTTCAACGAGGCCGAACAGGTGCTGTCGGTCGTCGATGGCTTTACCCCGTCCATCCGCTACACCGTGACCTCAACTGATACGATCAAGCGCCTGCTCGGCCGCATGGGCGGCGGGCGGTATGGAGGCGGCTCACCCGAGGAGTGGTTGGCAGACCGCGCCTATCTCGGCGACAGCACGATCGACCCGGAGGTGGCTCGGATCGCGCGTCGACCCGAAGTCTCCGGCGTGGGCGACGATGGCAAACCGCTCTACACGAAGGTCGTTCACGTCGCCGACCAAGGCATGGCCCGGCCAATCAACGGCGAGATCGCCACGCACATCGAGAACTACCTCAAGACGCAGTTCAGCTACACGCTCGACCTGACGGACGTCCGCCGGGTCGACGACAAGCGCGATCCGCTCGTCGGCTTCCTCACCGACTGGAAACGCGGCCACTGCGAGTTCTTCGCCAGTGCGATGGTGGTGATGTGCCAGTCGCTCGGCGTGCCGGCACGCCGCGTCGACGGTTTCAAGGTCGACGAATACAACGGCATGGGCGGTTACTGGGTCGTCCGCCAGAGCCACGCCCACAGTTGGGTCGAAGTGCTCACTGACAACGGCTGGGAACGCTTCGATCCCACCAGCGGCAACGGCAGCTACGCCGCCGTCGCCAAGGGCGGCTTCTTCATCAGCGTCAAGCACTTCTTCGACTACCTCGAACAGGCATGGAGCAGCAGCGTCATCGCCTATGACGCCAGCGCACAGACCAACCTCCTCGATCGCGTCGAGAACGGCATGTCGAACACCGCCAACAAGACCAACTCCGCGCTGGCCGACGTGCGCAGCAACTGGTTCGGCCTGCGCGGCTGGCTTGACGACCTTAACCTGTATTCGATCAGTTCGAAGGTGATCGGCGTCGCGGTCGTCGTGATGATCCTCGGCGGCATTGCGATGATCGGAACGTATCTCTACCAGCAGTGGCTGCTGCGTCGTCGAGCCCGCCGCATCGGCCTGGGCGAGCTGAGGCCCGACGAGCAGATTCGCCTCGCCCGGCAACTCAGCTTCTACGACCAGTTGGTGCGCTCGCTGGAACGTCACCGTATCGTGCGCGCCCCGCACCAGACGCCGCTGGAATTCGGCCAGTCGCTCACCTTCCTACCGGCCGAGGCGTACGACACCATCGTCCGGCTGACGCGCATCTTCTACCGCGTCCGTTTCGGCGAGGCGAAGCTGGCCCCGAGCACGCGAAAGCGCCTCGATCGCGTCGTCCAGCGCATCGAACACACGCTCGACGGCAGCACTCACGCCTGAATCAACCGAACCCGTGCGACGAAACGACGCGTTTCGTCCCGCAGCCCGCGCAGGCCTGGACCGAACTGATCGCACAACAGATTCTGAAAGGGGAGCCGGCGTAAACGCCGGCATTGGAAGGACTTCGTCGGGAAATGCGCTATCTAGGACTTGAACCTAGAACCCGCTGATAAAGAGCAGCCAAAAGACGGTTGACACCGGGCCGCACGAAAGCCGAAAACGCCCATTTATGCGAGGGATTTCGCGGCGCACGCCAACTGTTCTGATACCGCGGAATCCTGCCGATCTGATACCCACTGTGATACCGAGTCCACCTGCCGGTCTGGGCGACGCATGCTGATCCTGAACTTCGCTTGAAGGCCTGCCATGGAGGATGGCATCGTGGCCAGCAGGGAATCCGCACTAGAACGACCGCTGCAAACCCATCGTAAGCTGAAAATCCGGTGAATCGTCGCCAATGCCTGCGCCAACGCCGATCGAGAACACGGTCTGCGGGTCCAGCTGACGGCGCACGCCGACTTCGATGATGTTCGAGTCGAACCCCTCGTGCAACTGCTGCTCGCGGATGAAGTCGGCGACGAGGATTGTGTCGGGATCCAGACGGCGGCTGTAACCGAGGATCACGCCGTAGCGGTCTTGACGCTCGTCGTCATCGCGATCGAACTTGTGTGACCAGGAAAGATTCAGGTGCAGGCGATCGAGGTATTCGTCGCCGATCGTCTTGGTCGCGATGAACTTGAGCGTCGTGTCCACGCCGACAGCGTTCTCGCCAGTCGGCAACTCGGCTGACAGAGAAAGAGCTAAGGCGGGCAGCGTTAGTGACTCGGTGTTGAAGTTGTAGAACCCTTCAAGCTGGACGTTGCCACTGCCGGTGTCATCGGCATCACCGAAGTAGAATGGTGCGGCCAACCGAAGCTGTGCGTTGGGCGCAAAGCCCCACTCCAGGCGCGGCAGCACCGTGAAACGATCCTCGGGTCCATTCCGCAGGTTCTCGTATCGGCCCAGCAGCTGGAACTCGAACGCTCGATATTCGACCGGATAGGCGTCCTCGACGCGCGTAGGCAAGCCCTCTTCTAGGTTGGCGTGATCGCCTGCGATCGCGCGTGACAACGGGATCAGCGCGGCGATCAGCGAGATCACGGCAGAAACAACACAGCGATGTGACTTCGGCGTTCTCAACGCACACCTCCGTTCGGCTCGCGGTCCATGGGCCATGGCTCGATGTCCGGCAGGTCGCCGTACTTCTTGTTCCACCCCGCGAGCATCGCGTCGATCATCATCTGCGGGGTTTTGCCCGGCTTCAGTCCCTCCTGCATCTGCGGGGTCATCTTCATGTTCGGCATGACTTTCATCATCGCGTCGTGCAACGATCCGTCGATCTCGCCGTCCTGCACACCAGGCGTGAGCTTCATCTTCATCTGCGCTTTCATCCGTTCATGGGTCTCAGCGGGCATCGTTGTCGCGCCATCCGGCATCATCAGCGGCATCATCTCTTCGTGCATTTCCGTCATGATGCGGCCCATCTCACCCTCGGGCGTCTTCATCCAAGGCTCGTACACCCGCGGGTCCATGTCAGGATGGGGTAGCCTGAACTTCCGCGCAAGCTTCTCGTCGCCGGGCTGATAGCTCATCGCTTTGATCACCCGGTAAGCCTCGGCCCGCTTCTCTTCAATCGTCCACGGGTCGTAGGACATCAAGTCGTAGATGATGCCGTGGAACATGTGCAGGTTGTCGAAGATGTTGGCGCTCTCCGGCGACATCCGGCTGTAGCGCGGCATGTTCTCGCGGCTGAGCAGCATCCGCAGCGGCGGGTCGGACAGCACCTGCTCGAAGAACGTGCGGTCCGTCTCCTTCACCATCTGGTCCTGGGCCGGACCGTTGCCGCCGATCATCTGGGCTTCATAGATGACCGGGTGCCACCAGTGGGCGGCGTAGAAGTAGTTGTTGCACTTGGGGTAGTAGTTGCGGAAGTACGAGAAGTAAGGCTTCATCATCACGCCCGCGCGCCGCATCGTCACATCGAGTGGGGCGCAGCTTCGGGCGATTCCCTCGATCGCATCGCGCAGGTAGTAGTCGCTGGCCCGCTTGGTGTACGACGCCTTCTCGCGCCAGGGGATGCCTGCATCGGACAGGATGTCGTACGTCACTTCGTGATGCGCGTGCGTCCAGTCGATGGCACGGAAGACATCCCACATCGCCCGGCCCGTGTAGGGGGCATACAGGTCCATTTTCGGCTCGGTCTTCGCCTTGAGCTTCCGGGTGAACTCCTCGAAGTCGGCGTGGGTGCGGTCGTCCACGGCTGCATGGTCGGAGAGCGGCGTCTTGAGCAGGACGTCATGCTGCCGGCCGTGCGCGAAGTGAATCGCCGCACCGATGCGAAAGGCCTCGTTGTGGCGGTAGAAGAAGTTCGTATTGAAGCGCCCGCGGAAGTGGTACGCCTCGTTCCGCTGATCAGCCCCCAGACATCGGGGAACGCGCAGACTCGACGCAAACGCCGTGAAGGCAGTCCACTGGAGGATTTGTCTGCGCGATGAAGTCATTTCTGCTCCTGGCAAGCGAACGGGACGTGGCCAACAGTCACCTGCTAGAATCGAAATGTTGGTATCGTGAAGCCGGTAGATCCCTGAGCGGCCCGAGCGATTTTCGATGAGGGGATTCGGTGTGCGGAGCGGCGCGGTTCAATCGGTTGGCAAACACATTCGCGCGACCGCCAGCGCCGTTTCTGTCGCGCCTTCAGGCACCGAGACAGTGATGTGGTCACCTGCACGGAGTTCGGTTCCGCCCGCGGGCAGAATCTCGCGGCCGGAACGTTCGATCGCCACGATCACCACGCCGGGAGGAAGATGTGCATCGCGGATGGCCACGTCATTCAGGACGCTGCCGCGCTGAATGCCGAGGTACAGTGTCTGCACCTCGGCTCCGTCCATCGGTCCGCGCGGTCCACCAGGACGGCGGCGCAGGTCGGCTTCGAGCAGCGCGTCGTAGACCGGGTGCTCTCGGAAGGCCTCGCCCACCAGGTGCGCCGCCAGGCACGTGACGCTCAGCGCGAAGAGCTGCTCGTAGTTGGCCGTCATCTCCGAGATGAGCACGACGCCTGTCAGAGGCGCCCGCACCGAGCCGACGAACACCGCCGCCATGCCGAGCACGGCGAACGCTTGTTCGTATTCGAGCAACGCCGGCACGGCGTGGCTGCTGACACGACCGAACGCGGCCCCGAGGATCGCTCCGAGGAGCAGCATCGGGGCGAAGATGCCGCCGGCCGCGCCGGAACCGTAGGAGAGGACCGTCGTGGCAAATTTGATCGCAAGCCACAGCACCAGCGCCGCGAACACCGGCCGTAAGTGACCGGCGAGCAGTTGCTCCGCGGGAGCATGGCCCCCGCCGACCGCGCTTGGCATCCACCAGGCGACGAGCCCGACCACCGCCCCGACGAGCCCAGGGAGCGTCCACCTCGGAAGCAGACTTTGGCGCGACGCTGCGCTCCCTGCCGCCAGCAGCGCGCGGTTGAACGCGATGCCCAGCAGGCCGCCAAGGACGCCCAGCAGCGCTGCCGCCGGCAGGGCCCACAGTGGCAGTCGTTCGAACACGTGGATGGCGAACGACGGCACCTGTCCACCGATCGACTCCGCGACTGCTGTGGCAACAATCGTGGCCACGAATGCCCCGACGAAGGTCCGGGCCGACAGCTCGCGGTGAAGCTCCTCGATCACGAAAATGAACCCGGCAAGCGGCGCGTTGAAGGCAGCCGCCAGACCGGCCCCCGCGCCACACGTCAGCAATTGGGGAACGGCCCGATGCGGCGTCCGCGTCACGTGCGCGACGAGTTGACCGACCGCTGCGCCCATCTGCACGGTCGGCCCTTCGCGTCCCAGCGACAGACCCGCTCCGATGCCGATGACGCCGCTGACGAACTTGATGGGCAGCAGCGTGCGCCCATTGAGCCGACGTGCGCCCAGCAGGACGCCCTTCAGGTGCGGGATGCCGCTGCCCGCCGCTTCCGGGCAGCGTCGCATCATCCAGCCGACCGCCAAGCCGGCGAGCAGCCCGAGCACGGGTGGCACGGTCCAGCCGAATGTCGGAACGCGCACATGAAGCAGGTCCAGCAGCCACGACCGCCCGTACTCCGCCGCGTACAGCGCATACCGAAACGCCACCGCAACCAAGCCCGCGATCAATCCGATCAGTGCAGCTGTGAGGTAGTGTCGCCTTCGACGATACGCCTGCGGCGATGAGTCCAAGACCGCTTCGGATTCACGAACGCCTGACATCGCCACCTAGCTTTACACCAAACGCCCGCGGTGCACGAAGGGTCATTTTGACGCGCTCGCTCATGCCCCTTCGATCGGCAACTCGATCGTGAACTGACAACCCCCCTCCTCAAGATTTGCCGCGCGAAGCTTGCCGCCATGCAGATCGGCGATGCCTCGGGCGATCTGGAGTCCGATGCCCGCGCCCCGGCCGCCCTGCGGCAACGCGGCGTCGGCCTGCACGAACCGCTCGAAAACGTCATTCAACACGTCGGCCGGGATGCCTGGCCCGTGGTCGAGGACCGCCACTCGTACTCCCGATTGCACGGCTTCGGCCGAGATCGTCACCGTCGACTGAATTGGAGAGAAGCGGACCGCGTTGCGCAGGACGTTGTCGAGCATGATTCGAAGCAGATCGGCATCGCCTTGCACGGAAACATCGACGAACTCGCCGTCCATCAGCTGGGGAACGAGCGTCACACCGCACAGGCGGGCCAGTTCGACGCAATCCTGCACGCTGTCCATCACCCATTCGTTGACCAGGTAGGAGCGAGCGGAAGCCGTGACCGGC
Organism: Tepidisphaeraceae bacterium; assembly: GCA_047600945.1. Taxonomy (GTDB): domain Bacteria; phylum Planctomycetota; class Phycisphaerae; order Tepidisphaerales; family Tepidisphaeraceae; genus JASGKC01. Next base: position 3,998,084 of record JASGKC010000001.1, read on the forward strand.
TTGCCGTGCCGCACGCGGGCCAGAAGGAGCAGGCTGTCGCAGGTTCGGGCCAGTCGAAGGGTTTCGTCGCGGGCCAGATCGACGAACTTCGCCAGCGCCGGGCTGTTTTGTGCTTCGGTTTTGACCAGGTCCGCGTGCGCAGCGACCACAGCCAGCGGCGTCTTCATCTCGTGCGCGACGTTCGCGGCGAACTGCTCCTGGGCGCGGTAACCGGCATCGAGCCGCTGCCGCGCGTCGTTCAGCCGGTCCTGAAGCTTCGCGACTTCGCTGGCGGTCGAGCCGATGTCGATCTGGTCGGCCAGCGAGTCCGGCCGCAAGACCTGGGCGACCTGTTGCAGTCGTATGATCGGCCTGACCGCGATTCCCGCGATCAGCCAGCCCGCCACCGCGACCGGCAACAGGCTGATCGGAACAGATGTCCAGATGTTCCAGCCCATCTCGTGCATCAGCTGCACCACAAATTCGTCCGACGTCGCCACCACGAGGATGCGTCGCTCACCCGAGGGTAGCTTCCACGGCACGGCGACGGTTCTGCCCGGTCGCAGGTCCTGTCCCGGAGACTGAAGCGCACGCACCTGGTACCGGTTGTGGACCGGCGTATTCACCTGCGCCGCGACCACCGCCATCGAGTTGATGAAGCTGATGGGCGGATCGCAGTTGCTCGCCAACAGTTGACCGCCCGGCGTGTAGAGCGACACCAGAAGTTCTTCGACGAGGATGGAGCGGGGCTCGGCTTCAACGAGTTGATAGAAGGCGCTCGGGCTAGGCGTGTCGGGCACCTTGTCCAGCTTGGCGATGAGCGACTTCGCCTGCTGCGCCAGGCGTTCACGCAGCGACGCGTCCAGCTGACGCTCGGTGTAGACGTATCGGGCCACGCTGACGGCCGTCTGGATGATGAGGAAGACGACCACCGTCAGCAACGTGAGGCGCAAGCGGAGCGACAGGCGTACCCACGCGCGCTTTGCAGCCGTGGCTCGGGGCCGCTCAGTCGCCATCATTGCCTCGACCGCTGAGCCGGTAGCCGGCACCTTTGACGGTTCGAATGAGTCGCTTGGTGAATCCGCGATCGACGTGCTTGCGCAGCATGGCGACATAGACGTCGACCACATTGCTGGCCGGGTCGAAGTTCATGTCCCACACTTTCTCGCCGATCTGCTGGCGCGTGAGGACGCGCTCGGGGTTGCGCAGCAGCACCTCGAGCAGCATGAACTCCTTGTTCGACAACTCGAAGCGACGATCGCCGCGCCGGCCCTGACGGGTGCCCAGGTCCAGTTCCAGATCCTCGAAGCGCAAGGTGCGTGATTCGGTCGCCTGCCCGCGGCGGAGGATCGCGCGGATGCGCGACAGCAGTTCTGCAAACTCGAACGGCTTCGTGAGGTAGTCGTCCGCGCCGGCGTCGAGCCCGTCGACCTTCTCGTCGGTCGCGCCAAGGGCCGTCAGCATCAGGATGGGTGTCGTGACGCCTCGGCGGCGCAGCTCGCGGCAAACGTCGGTGCCGTCGACGTCGGGCAACATGATGTCCAACAGGATCAGGTCGTACCGGCCTGCTTCCTGCGCTGCCAGCGCTTCCCCTTCCTCACCGAAGCCTGTTCCGTCTACCGCGAAGCCGTGCTGGCGCAGGCCGGCTTCCAGCGCTTCACGCATCCGCGGTTCGTCTTCGACAACAAGGACTCTCATGCGGCGCCCGATTGTAGCCCATCTCGGGACGGCGGTGACTTGGGTTCATCACCCTCCAGCCTGTGGCCCGGCACCCCTTCCGACGAGGCCGAACTTCCCGGAGGCGCCGAGTTCCGGTCCTCGTCGAAAAGGAAGGGGTGTGCCAGGCCAGTGTTCTGAAATCCGCCAGTCAACAGCCCGGCGTAGAACGCGCTGAGATCGCGCGCCCTCGCCGGGCGTGCTTCGGCATCCGCCCGCTTGGCCCACGCCGCCGACAGTCCCGCCAGAGCATCTGTCAGGCTGGCGCGCGCCGCCCATGCGGACGCCATCAGGCTTTCGAGATATCCGCCAATCCCCTTGATCTGCCCGGGCCACTGCACGAGCGTTTGCTTCGCGTTCTCGAAGACAGCCAGGAGCTTTTCGCAATTGTGAATGTGCTTGGTCCAGTGCGCAACTGCCGTGTCTGGGTCTGGGACCGGGCGCGCCGCTTGGATGATCCGCGGCAGCGCCTTCTTCGCCAGCGCAACACGGGCCTGGAGGACCGCAAGGCGCAGCGAACTGGGGACGGCATCGTACGGCAGCAGTGACGCCCCGCCGCAGAAGGCGCACCGTGCCTCGCCTAAGCCCACACAAGCTCGGCACGGTGCGTCCAGGAAGCCTGTTCCTTCACACGCGTCGCACGTATCGAAGCCGCTGTGGCAGCACGGGCTGTCCATCCGCGCGAAGCCGTCGACGACCTCGTGAAACCCCTTGGTGTCGAACTGCTCCAGCAGCCAGAGTCGAAGCCCGTCGCCGGTTGGCAGCAGGTCCTGACTGCGCGCGGTCATCACCATGCGGGCGGCCCGAGCATTGTGCCGGCCGCTCAGGGATTCGCGGATCGCGCCCGCCAGGCGCTCGATGTCACTTCCCCCGAAGGCATCGTCCGGACGAGGCAGGTTGTTCAGCGTTGTCGTCATGGTTGGTGCCTTTCCGCTGGGTGTTGCGAACGAAGCCTCGCATGTCCGGATGAAGCCAGGATGAAACGGAAGTCGACTCGCCAGGATTTATGAGTGACCCGGCTCGCCGCCCAGGACCGAAGGCGGCGCGAGCCATCGGACCAGCCAGAACACCGTCACCACGGCCAGCACGCTCACCACGGCGATGAACGCAACGTCCACCGCGAGGGGACGGCGGGTCGCATCCAGATAGAACACGATCGCCGCGAGCGACAAAGCGACAACGCCCGCGACCAGGCTGACACCCGTCAGGATCGCGTGGCCCAAAGTGCGACGTTGCGTTTTTAGCGGTCTGACCATCGTGCGCTCCGAACTTGTCGGGCAGAGTGTGGCTCATGCAGATGAAACCAACGTGAAGCGGACCGAGCCACTGATCGGGGCTTCCTTCATCTTGGCTTCATGTCCGGATGGTTCATGTCGTCAAGAGAACCGGCGATCGACGCCGGCTCGCGAATGACACTGAAGTGAAGGGAGTCTCATGTCCGCACCCGTGCTGAACGAACCTGCCGTCCTGCGTTACGACATTCGCCTGCCGGCCACGCCGCATGTCGAACAGGACTGCGAGCGAGTCGAAGTCACCCCGATCGTCCAGGGGCAACCGCCCCGCTGGATGGAACTCCGCCTCCACGACTACGAACGCATCTACGACATGCCCGGACTTTACGAACAGTTGTTTGCCGAATTGCTCTGCTGCGTGTCCCCACAGCGCGTGGTCGGCCTTCTGTCCAGCACTCTCCACGACCGCGGCACAGAGATGCGTGACCTACGTGTGCTGGACGTCGGTGCGGGCAACGGCATGGTGGGCGAGGAACTCGCTCGTCAAGGCGTACAGCACCTCGTCGGCATCGACATTCTTGACGAAGCCGCTCGCGCCGCGGCACGCGACCGACCCACGCTCTACCAGGACTACCTCGTCGCCGACCTAACCAACCTTTCTGACAACGACGTCGAACGGATCGCGGCGATCAAGCCCAATTGTTTGGTGACGGTGGCTGCGCTCGGTTTCGGCGACATCCCGCCTGAAGCGTTCGCGACGGCGTTCAACCAGGTCGAGACGGGCGGCTGGGTGGCGTTCAACATCCGAGACGCGTTCCTCAAGTCCACCGACGCGACGGGGTTCGCCAGGCTGATCGACCTGATGTGCGAGCGCGGCTACCTACAAATCGAAGCCACTCAGCGCTACGTGCACCGCAAGAGCGTTTCCGGCCGGTCGATCGAGTACGTCGCCATGGTGGCACGTAAGCTGGGCGACCTGCCCGAGCTGCTGCCGAGCGACTTGGTCAGCCTCCAGCGCCTCCACCACCGCTACACCGAACGCGTCCCCCAGCCGCCCTTGGGACTGACCAACTCGGCGTTCGTCGAGTTTAAATCCGTCAGCAAGCGGTTCGAGGGGCAGCCGGCCCCGTCCGTGGATGACGTGACCCTGGAGATCAGCAAACACGAAATGCTCGCCATCGTCGGCGGGTCGGGTGCCGGAAAGTCGACGCTCCTGAAGATGGTCAATGGCCTGATCACGCCTACCTCCGGCTCCGTGTGCATCGCCGGTCTCGATCTGAATGAGGTCGATCTGGTGGCCCTGCGCCGCAGCATCGGATACGTGTTCCAGAGCATCGGCTTGTTCCCCCATATGACCGTCGCCCAGAACGTCGCGGTCGTCCCGCAGCTTCTCTCGACCGACAAGTCGATCATCCGTGAACGGGTTGACGAACTGCTGACGCTCGTCAGCCTGCCGGCCGGTACCTACGCGGATCGAAAGCCGTCCGACCTCTCGGGGGGCGAGCAGCAGCGTGTCGCCTTCGCGCGGGCACTCGCCGCCAAGCCACGCCTTCTCCTGATGGATGAACCGTTCGGCGCGCTTGACCCGGTGACACGTCTGGGCCTACAGCGACAGTTGATCCAGCTCCACCGGCAGTTGAAGCTGACGTCGGTTCTGGTGACACACGACATGGCCGAAGCACTGCTGCTCGCCGATCGAATCGCCGTCATGCACGGTGGTCGGCTGATCCGAGTGGGGCCGCCATCGGAACTGCTGCGCAATCCGGGCAACGCCTACGTCGAGACGCTGCTGGCCGCGCCGCGCGAGGCCGCGCGCCAGATCGACACGCTGGGCGCGGGCACCTCAGCCGAGGAGGCGCGCCCATGCTGAGCGACCGTGTTCGATCGCAGCTTGAACTGCTTCCGGATCTGCTCGCCCAGCACCTGCTGCTCTCACTGTCGGCATTGGTGATCGGTACGGCGATCAGCTTGCCGCTGGGCGTGCTCGCATCGCGTCGGCGACACATCGGCGGCGTCGTGCTCGGTGTGGCCGGCGTCGTGCAAACGGTGCCGAGCCTGGCCCTGCTGGCACTCATGGTGCCACTGCTGGGCATGATCGGCTTCTGGCCGGCGCTGATCGCGCTGGTGCTGTACTCGATGCTGCCGATCCTGCGCAGCACGGTCACCGGCCTGTCCGGCATCGACCGCGCGATGCTCGAGGCGGCCGACAGCGTCGGAATGACGCGGACGCAAAGACTCCGGCGCGTGGAACTACCGCTGGCCGCCCCGCACATCATCGCCGGCATTCGGACGGCGTGCGTGTGGGTCATCGGGATCGCCACGCTCGCGACGCCGGTCGGACAGGCCACGCTCGGCAACTTCATCTTCACCGGGCTGCAGACGCAGAACGCGCCGGCGGTGATCATCGGCTGCATCGGCGCGGCCACGCTGGCGATCGTGCTCGATACGATCATCCGCGCGCTGGAAGTCGCCGTCCGGCAGCGTCAGCCGCGGCTCGCGCTTGGAGCGGGCGCGATCGGTACCGCCTTGCTGGTTGCCGGGTTGATGCCGGCGGGCTTGAACCGTGCGGACGACCGCGCCCATACGATCGTCGTCGGGGCGAAGACATTCACCGAGCAGCACATCCTCGCGGAGCTGCTGTCGCGGCAACTGCGCGACAGCGGATTTCGCGTCGCGACGAGGCCCGGCCTCGGCAGCCAGATCGCCTTCGATGCGCTGGCCAGCGATGCGATCGACTGCTACGTGGATTACGCCGGCACGATCTGGACCAACGTCATGGGCCGGACCGACTTCCCGAGCCGCCCACAGATGCTGGTGGACATCAAGCAACACCTCGCGAGCAAGTACGGCATCGTGAGCGTCGGGCGACTGGGCTTCGAGAACACCTACGCGCTGGCGATGCCACGACACACGGCTGAACGGCTACGCATCCGCTCGATCTCCGACCTGGTTCCGCACGCGCGAACGCTGAAGCTCGGCGGCGATGTCGAGTTCTTTGTCCGGCCGGAATGGGAACGGGTTCGCTCGATGTATGGACTCGACTTCGCCAAGACGGTCGGCATGGACGCGACGCTGATGTACCCGGCCCTTGCCGCCGGCGAGGTGGACGTGATCGCGGCGTTCAGCAGCGACGGCCGGATCGCGGCGGGCGACCTCGTCGTGCTGGCCGACGACCGCAGCGCGTTTCCCCCTTACGACGCCATCGTGCTTGTGTCAGCACGCACCGCGAAACGTCCGGGCTTCTTTGAGGCGCTCCGCCCGCTCATCGAGCGAATCGACGACGACACCATGCGGATGACGAACAAGCTGGTCGACGTCGATCGACTGTCGCCGCAACAGGCAGCGGTCGCGCTACTCCGCGACCTCGGCGACCAGTCCAAGGGCCAGTCACCCGAGACGCGGCTGACAGGCACTGGCGCTGATAACGTCATCGAACCGGCTGCCGTCGAACCAACCGGCGTACGCCCGGCGGGTCTTCCGGCAGGGGACGAAAATGCGCAGCCCTCTGGAACCGCCGTGGCTGCGCCAGAATAGCCATTGACCTTGATCTCAGGCGTGCGCCAAACGCTGCGTGCCCTCAGCCTTGCCCGGATGTCGCGCGGATCGCAGGCGACCTAGCGTCACGCTGCCCAGGAGGTCCGATGTTGGCCAGTACCGCAGAACGTGTCGTTCGGCATACCAGTCGCATGGCCCAGACCGAGATCGATCGACGGACCGAGCAACGCATCGGCTACTACAGGAGGCACCCAGAAAGGATTCCCGCCCGGCTCGCCGAACTGGACCGCGAATGGGACATCGAGCGAGCCCTCGAAACCGGTTCATCCGCCCTCACCCTGACGGGCCTGCTGCTGGCGATCAGCAAGGATCGCCGGTGGTTGTTGCTGTCGCTCGCGGTGCAAGGCTTCTTCATGCAACACGCCCTGCAAGGATGGTGCCCGCCCCTGCCCATCCTGCGTCGGCTCGGCGTGCGCACGACCGACGAGATCAACCACGAACGGTACGCGCTGATGGAGATGCTGCCCAGCGAGACGTAGAAGCCGTGAGTTTGTACTGTCCGACCCCGTCGTGTCGACGGCAATGACTCAACTTACTTCCGCGGACAGGTGGACAGACCCAGCGGCACGTAGAGCGGACAGAAGCTGACGACCGACGTGAGCAAGAGAACCACGCCGACGATCCCGACGACGATGCCGAGCACGGAGCCTTCGAGCCCATTCAGGGCTGCTAACGCCACAACGGTCGCGGCAGTGCCCGCAAGCGCGCGAACGCCTCGGTCGATCGATCCCATGTTCTTACGCATGACGGACTCCTTCAGATGAAGTGGATTCCTCGGTACGGGTGAGATTCAGCCCGTGCCCGGGCTTGTTGGCGTAGAGCCGGTAGTAGACGATGGGGATGACGAACAGCGTAAATGCCGTCGACGCGATCAGCCCGAAGATCAGCGCCCAAGCGAGGCCAGAGAAGATGGGGTCGACCGTGATCGGGATCGACGAGAGCAGTGCGGCCAGCACCACCAGCAGGATGGGCCGCAGGCGCACTGCGCCGGCTTCGAGCACCGCGTCGAAGAGCGATCGCCCGCGCTTCAGGCACAGGTGAATAAAGTCGACGAGGATGATCGACTGTCGCGTGACAATGCCCGACAGCGCGATCATGCCGATCATCGCGGTCGCCGTGAAGAAGACCGGATCGCTGTAGCCGCCTACCGTCTGGCCGGTGAGCAGCCCGAGCAGCCAGAAGCCGGGCAGGATGCCGATCGCGGTAAGCGGGATCGCCAGCATCACCACCAGCGGGATGAAGAACGAGCCAGTCTGCGCAACCAGGATGATGTAGATCAGGACCAGCGCCGCGGCGAACGCCAGGCCCAGATCGCGAAAGACGTCGAGCGTGATCTTCCACTCGCCCTCGCCGTTGTAGACGACGCGCAGGCCTTCGTTCACGCCCCAAGGGATGCCGCCGCTGGGCAGCAGGTGGTTGCGACCGGCGAGCGAGCGCGGCTTGGCGCTGGCGTCGATCCAGCCGCCGATCGTGGCGGTGACGGCGCTCGGCTGCCTCGTCGACTGGTCATTCATCACGTCAACGATCACGTCGGCCGGCGGTCGACCCGCCGTCTCGGCGAAGACGTACGCGACCCGCTCCAGGTTCTTGTGATAGATCGTCTGATCGACCTTGCCCTCGACCCAGCGCCCGATCTCGGCCAGCGGCACGAGTGTGCCGTTGACCCCGCGAACTTGGAGGCGCGCCAATTCGGCCGGGTTTGATCGACTGGCGAGCGGCAGGCGGAGTACGATCGGCAACGGCTGACGCTCGCTGTCGACGTGCAACACCGATGCGGAATCGCCCTGCAGGGCCGTCCGCACCGTCTCGGCGACCTGCTGAACCGTCACGCCGCTGAGCAGCGCCTTCTCCTGATCGACGTCGAAGCGAAGCTCCTTGCGATCGGCTTCGACCGTCGTGTCGGCCTCGACGCAACCGGGCTCCCTGACGAGTCGATCGCGCGCGATCAGCGCGGCGGATTGAAGCTGCGTGTACGGTTGATCGTCGCGGCCGTACACCTCCAGAGCGACCGTGTCGATGACCGGCGGGCCCGGCGGAAGCTCGACGATCTTGAGCAAAGCGTTGTGTTTATCCACGATCGCCGTCAGCTCGTTCCGCATCCGAAGCCCGAGCCCATGGCTGGCCGTGGTGCGAGATCTCTTGTCGACGAGGTTCACACGCACTTCCGCCTGGTGCGGTTGATTCCGCAGGTAGTAGTGCCTGACCAGCCCGTTGAAGTCCATCGGCGAGGAGACGCCGACGTAGCTGGCGTAGTCGGTCACCTCCGGCACACCGGCCAGGTACTGCTCTACGTCGGCGACGAGTGCGTCGGTGCGTTCGAGCGTGGTACCTTCCTTCGCGTCAAGCGTCAGCAGCAGTTCGGCCTTGTTGTCGAACGGCAGCATCTTCAGCGGCACCGCGCGGAATGCCGCCAGCATCGAGGCGGCGATCATGAGCAGGCCGACGACGCCGAGGAACGCCAGGCTCTTCCAGCGCGACGCCAGTAGCGGCCGCATGACCAGTGCCATCACGCGGTAGGCCGGCGTCGACCGGGCCGCCGCGAACTCGTCCGCGTGGTGTGCGAACTTCGTCCAGTCGCGTTTCTTCAGCAGGTGGTAGCTGAGCCACGGCGTGATGGTGAACGCGACCAGCATTGACATCACCATCGTCACCGGCACGTTCAGCGCCATCGGCCGCATGTACGGGCCCATCATGCCGGTGATGAAGAACAGCGGCAGGAACGAGGCGATGACCGCGAACGTCGCCGAGATCAGCGGCGGCCGGATCTCGCTGACGGCTTCGAGCACGGTGCGGCGCGTCGCCTTGCCTTTGAGCGCGAAGTGCCGGGCGATGTTCTCGACGTCCACGATCGGATCGTCGACGAGCAGACCCAGCGACAAGATCAGCGCGAACAGCGTGACGCGGTTTACCGTGTACCCGGCCACCATGTTGACGGCCAGCGTGAGCCCGAACACCACCGGCACGGCCACCGCGACGATCAGTGACTCGCGCCATCCCAAGCCCAGCGTTAGCAGCGCGACGACGATCACGACCGCCACCCACAGGCCCTCGACGAGTTCGCCCACCTTGTGGTCGGCGGTCAGGCCGGCGTTGCGGGTGACGACCAGCTGCATGTCGGCCGGGATCAGGTCGCGGCGCAGCTCTGCGGCGCGATTGAGCACGGCCTGCGCCACCGAGACGGCGTTCGTGCCCTTCTGCTTGGCGACGGCGATCGTGACGGCGGAGACGGACGGCCGTGTCGAAGCGACAGTCGATGGGACGTGCTCGCCAACGAATGACCCAGTCGCACCCTCGCCGTGCACGTGACTTGCGGCCATGCCCCAACCGTGTCGAACGTAGGCAGTCGGCTCATCGGGCCCGTCGTCGACGCGTGCGACATCCTTCAGCGCGACGGGCCGACCGTCGTTGACGCCCACGATCAGGCCCTTCACCTCGTCCACCGTCCGCAGGCGATCGCCGGTGCGGATGGCGATCGCTTCGTCGCCACGCTGCAGCGCGCCCGAGGGCGTGAGCACGTTGGCCGCTTGGATCGCATTGCGGACCGCCAACAGGTCTAGCCCGCGTGAGGCCAGGGCCTCCTGATCGAAACGGACATTGATCGTCCGCGGCAGCCCACCAACGACCTGAACGCGCGAGGTCTGCGGGACTGACGCGAGCCGCCCCGCCACTTCCTCGGCCGTGCGCCGCAGCGTGAAGTCGTTCACCGCATCGGGCTTGGCGTCCGGAGCCGGTCCGAGCGTGAGCGTCACCACGGGCACGTCGTCGATCTCGACCGGCTTCATCACCCAGCTGGCGACGCCGGGCGGAATGAGGTCCTTGTTCTCGTCGAGACGCTTGAAGAGTCGCACCAGCGACCGCTCGCGATCCTGCCCGACGGCAAAGCGGACCGTGATGAGCGCGCTGTCCTGGTGCGACATCGAGTAGACGTACTCCACGCCATCGATCTGGTAGAGGATGCGCTCCAGCGGCGTGGTGACCAGGCGCTCGACCTGCTCGGCCGGCATGCCGGGGGCGCTGACATACACGTCGGCCAGCGGCACGACGATCTGCGGGTCTTCCTCGCGCGGCGTGATCAGCAGCGCCGTGACGCCGACGGCAATGGAGATCACCAGCAGGATGATCGAAAGGTTGGAATGCAGGAACGTGGTAACAATCCCGTTGATCCAGCCGCCATGTTCTTCGTGCTGGGGCGAGGCTTCACTCATGGCTCGCCTCCGCGGCGCTGACGGCGACCTGCTCGCCGGCCCGCAGTCCGGACAGCACTTCGAGGTCGCTGCCCAACGATCGGCCGAGCCGAACGAGCCGGCGCTGACCGGCGCCATCCCGGGCGACCGTGACAAATTCGAGTTGGCCGGTGCGCTGGATGGCGGCCTGCGGCACCACGAGCACCGACTCCTGACCCAGCTCGATCACGAGCCGACCGAACATGCCCGCGTAGACGCCCGTCGGGCACGGGCCGGTGACTTTGACCTGGAACGTCCGGCTCGTGCCGCTGGCTTCGGGGACGATTTCGCTCACCGTGCCGGTACAGGCGTGATCGACAGAATCGACGCGGACCGTCACCGAGCCGCCCACCTTCAGCCGCTGCGACAGCGATTCGCGCACGCTTGCCACCAGTTGCATCCGCTTGGGATCGAGCAGCGTGACGATCACCTGGCCCGGCGACACGGTGTCACCCGTGTTCATGCGCTTGTCGACGACCACTCCGTCGATCGGGCTGGTGATGACTGAGTATGCCAGCAGCGTGCGCGCCTCGGCCTCGGACTGCTCGGCGGCGCTGACCGCAGCCTCGGCAGCCTTGTAGGCGGCGATGGCGCGGTCCCGCTCGTTGGGCGACGCGGCATTGTTGGCCGCGGCAGCGACGAGTCGGTCGGCGTCGAGCTTCGAACGATCGCGTTCCGCCACGGCCTGGGCGAGCTGTGCCTGGGCCTGCTTCACGCGGGCCTCCAGGTCGGCGTCTTCCAGCCGCACGAGCACATCGCCCTGCTTCACGGCCTGTCCCGCAACGACGTCGAGCGTGACGATCCGGGCGAGCAGTCGCGACGCGAGCTCGACCCGATGCACCGGCTGGATCGTCCCGACGGCGGTCTCTTCGATCGGCAACTGCCGCGCCTCGACTGTGGCTAGGACGGCCGTCGCATTCAGGCGCACTGCGCCCGGTCCGACCGCGTGCGCGTCCACCTTCGCTCCGAAGAAGCCGGTGATCCACAGCATGAGCAACGACACGCCGATGACGAAGCCCGCGCACGCGACCCCCAGACCGATCATACCGCGCCAGGGACGGCTACCTTGTTTGGACACGTTCGACTCCTCGCGATCGGCGGCTATTTGGACGCCAGGCCGCAGTTGTTGCCCCGGCCCCTATTCCACGGCATATGGCAGATCAGGCCCGCCATTGGACATCGGCCGGTGATGCCGGAGATCAACAGGGCTGCGCCGAGTACAGCAGGCACGACGCCCGCCCACGGGGAGAGGAAGTACGCCGCCGCACTGGAGAGCACGATCATCATGCCGATCAACGCCTGTGCCTGACCCATCACGCTCATCGCAATCCTCCGTGGAGAAGCAGAAACCCGATTGACTTCAGATCCGATGTATGCAACTATATGATTGTTTGGTTATATGGTCAAGCGCCTGGCCGCCTTTTTCCACATGAGGACGCGCTGTGCGGAACTCAAGCGATCATCCGGGCGACTCTTGCCTGTCAGACCCGATGGTGCGCGCCTGTGCCGGCCTGGCCCATGCACTGGCGAATCAGACGCGCCTGAGGGTGCTGGCCCAGCTCGGCGATGGTGAGGCTTGCGTGGGCGAACTCGCCCGTCGCCTGGCGGTGTCGTAGCCTACGATCTCGGGGGGCCCTCGCGCGGCTGCGCCGCGATGGACTGGTTCGGAGCCGGCGGTCCGGCAATCGCATTTACTACGCCGTGGACCTTGTTGACGCATGGTCGATCGTGGAATGTGCGATGCACGGCGTCGAACAGCAGCTCCAGCAGACCGAAAGCGGATTATGAAGGAACGCAAATCGACATTACCGCAGCCGACTCCCGAGCAGTTCGAGGCGATCGCCAAGCTGTTCGCCGTTGTGGCCGACCCGACGCGCTTGCGCCTCCTGCACGCGCTAGAGTCCGGCCCCTGCAACGTGTCACAGTTGATGGAACGCGTCGGCACCACCCAGGCGAACACGTCCAAGCACTTGGCGCTGCTGGCCGAGCGGGGGCTGGTCAAGGGCACACGCGACGGCATGTTCATGCGCTATGAGAATCTGCGACCTGATGGTGTTCGATCTCTGCAAGATCGCCTGCGGCAAGCTGCTGCGCGACGGCCAGTCGGCGCAGCAGTCGGCTGAAACGCTACAGCAGTACGCGTCGAGCATTCGCAAGCGCACGACGCGTGCCTAGAGCCAGCCGGATGGAGACCCTCGCAGTCGTACGCCGAGAGACATTCGCATGAACCACGAAAGCCAAGCACAACCCGACCAGCCCGTTCCAGCGTCCTCCCGCTGCCCGACGGGCGCTTGTCCACTCATAACACGGCGGGGTTCGTTCGTGTGGATCGCACTCGTCGCATTTGTGGTGCTCTTGCAATGGCCCATGATCAAGGGCTGGTACTACCGATCCCGCGGCGATACTGGGGCCTCGAAGGTTGCGTGGCAGACCGACTTCGACGCTGCACTTGGCCGGGCCCGCGAGTCCGGCAAGTCCCTGCTCGTCGACTTCACGGCCACTTGGTGTCCGCCCTGCCAGGTGATGAAGCACGAGGTCTGGAGCGACGATCGCGTGGCAGCCGCGGCGAATCGCGCCTACGTTCCCGTGCTCATCGACGTGGACGCGAATGCCGACATCGCACGCCGCTACGGCATTCAAACCATCCCGTCGATCCTCGTGGTTGACGGCAGCGGCCAGATGCAGCGTTCTACAACGTTCGTTGATGCCGACGGCATGCTCGCGTTTCTGAAGTGAATTGGCACCGCAGAAGGATTCAAGCACAGCCGCCGGCATTAGCGACACTCACGATCAACTAAGCGGTCTTCGGCAATAAAGTGGCGATTGGCCGGCGACCCTCCAAGGATCGCGGTGAGCCCCTGCGTCGGATGAAGGGAGTCATCCAGGGTCCGGCCGTGCCTGCGGGTCCGCGACCTCACCTCGGACGAGAACAGACAACTCGACGCTCTGCTCCGCATCGGCACCGACGCCCGCGCCGTCCGCCGCGGGCAGGTAGTCCGGCTTTCCCGCCGCGGTTTTTCGCCCCGGCGGATCGGCGACCTGCTCGGCCGGAGCGGGTCCGGCGTCCGCAAGGTCGTCAACCGCTTCAGTCACGAAGGGATGGCCTCGCTCTTCGACAGGCCGCACGTCGGCCGGCCCTCGAAGGTCACCGAGCGGTACGTGACGCCGTTGAAGGCGGCCGTGGCCAAGGGGCCCGGGGACATGGGCTACGCGTTCACCGCGTGGACGCTTGACCGCCTGCGCGAGCACCTGTTGCGCCGGACGAAGGTGTCGCTCAGCCCGGCACACCTCTCGCGGCTGCCGCACGCCCACGGCATCGTCTACCGCCGTCCGAAGCACGGCATGGCGCACCTTCGCGACCCGCACGAGTACGACCAGAAGAAGGCGCTGCTGGCCTTCCTAAAAAAGGGGCGACGCGTCGCGACGCCGGCTTTGACCTGCTTTACCTCGACGCGTGTGAGGTTCACCTCCGAGCGGAGGGCTTGCCCTCCGCACACCCGACCCTGACCAAGATGTGGACGCCGAAGGGGCGTGAGGCCGGTGGTGCCCGCTGCCGGCTCGAACGAGCGGCTGTGCGTATACGGCGCGATGAACTACCGCAGTGGCCAGGTGCACTACATGGTGCACCCGAAGAAGAACGCGAGGCAGCTCGCGGAGTTCCTCCGGCAACTGAAGGAGGCTTCGATCGGCTTTGCTCTTGAAACCAATCGACTCGAGGTACTTCTGGCTAACTTTGCTCGGTACCCCTGCACCTTGAATGTGGTTTAGAAACGGGCGAATGCTCTTAGGCGTGTTAGCGTATACGCGAACTCTGCCATCTGGTCATCCTTCCACAACGAATGAAATGCAGGCGAGTTTACTGAGCGTTACCAACCCGCAACCATGTCAGTGCGGAGCAACCGAAACCATGCACGCAGCGGCCCACAGCACTCCGACACGCGTGCGTTAAGCTTCGCCTGCTTCAACAGCATGATTGTATACTTACGCGGTCCATTCAACAGCCCTTATCCGCTGAAACGCCGGGCGCCCCGCCTCGCCGCGGCAAGTCGTGGTGCGGGACGAGCGAGGCGAGAAAGGACACCCCCGCTGCCGACGCTCGACGGCACGGCTTGAGTATCCGCCGTTCACTTGGGCGGGGCAAACCAGTCCGAGATGAACGCGAGATACGACGGCCTAGGACGCAAAATCGGATCGTCGAACGAAAACTTCAGTGCTTCGAAAATCTTCGCTGGCCAGCCAATGGCCGGCAGATGCTCAAGTTTGGCGACTTTGCGTTTGTGCGTCACGCCGAGCCGAAAATCACCGTGGTTGACCCATTCTTCGACCGCGTCTTGAAGGCGAGAGAGTGTCGATGCAAGCTTCGCCTGTTTCTCGTTAGTCATGGGCGGGACGATCAGTCGTTGCAGACCATGAAGCCACTTCCTGAACTCACGAGCGTTATCACTGCTTCTCACCGTATCGGCAGCGACCACCAGCGACGTCCGATGGCGCTTCGCGTGGGAGCAAATGAAGTCCACGAGGGGCGGCACCCGCACGTCGATCACGTCGAGATCTTCGAACTGGGTACGCAAGAGCTTGTTCACGTGCTCGCTGACCAACTGAAGGGCGTCGCGCTGGATGCGCGGGCGAATGTATTTGAATAGCCCGCGTTTCGCGGGCCCCATGAGCATGGGCAATCGTGTTGCTCGGCTGACCTCAAGGTAGAAGAGCAGGCGTGCTATCGTGTCCGAGGAATCTGCAAGGTGGACTCGCAGCTTGAAGTCAGGGTCGTCAAACCATTCGTCGTGCAACGTCTTCAACTCCGGATCGAAGAACTTGTTCGACATCCAGTTGTGGGAATTCTGCCGACCCGTAAAGCTAATGATGACGTCACAGGCTGAGTCGTAGACCTGCAGAGGCACTGGAGTCGCTGCCAGCCACTGGGCGTTGAGCAGCGTCCGACTCCTGAAAGGATTGGCCGAATGAACTCGCGTCAGAGCTTCCTGATCGAACACCACTTGATCGAACGCAACTGACCGAGCGAGGAGGTCCAGTGCCGACCCATGAATCGATGCAATCCTATCGACGATCATTTCCCATTGCTGGGACGTGGCCGCCTCCGGCTTCTCCTGCACCAAGTCGCGCCAGCCATAATCCAACTGGCGCAACGCGCCAAGGTCGGCTATCACAAAGTGACCGGTATTCAGGAGATTGAAGTCGATTGTTTTCATGCCTGCTAGCGTGGTCGAAAGGCTGCGAGTGAGTCGGTCGGTATACAACGAGCCCGCAGACGGGACAGGTAGGACTACTTCTATTCCAACGCAACATGCATCTCACGCCTTTTCGTCCTTCGGGATGCTCGCCAGGATCTTCGCCGTGAGGGCGTCGGGCGTGACACCCTCCGACTGGGCCGTGAAGTTGCAGATGACGCGGTGACGCAGCACCGGCGGCGCGACGGCGGCGATGTCGTCGCAGCTCACGTGCACCCGGCCGGCCAGCGCGGCTCGCGCCTTGGCGGCCAGCACCAGGTTCAAACTCGCACGCGGGCCGGCGCCCCAGCTCAAGTACTTCCTGCAAAAGTCGAGCGCGTCGGGCGTCGTGACGCGCGTCACGCGGACGATCTTCTGCGCGTACGCCAGCACGTGGTCGGCCACCGGCACGCGGCGAATGAGTTGCTGCATGCGCAGGATCTCGTCGCCGGTCAGCACCTGCTGCGGCTTGCCGAGCCCGCCGCCGGTGGCTTGTCGCATGATCAGCAGTTCCTCGGCGCTCGTCGGGTAGTCGACGCGGATCATGAACATGAACCGGTCGAGCTGCGCTTCGGGAAGCGGGTACGTGCCCTCCTGCTCGACCGGGTTCTGCGTCGCCAGCACGAAGAACGGCGTGGGCAACGCGTGATCGACGCCGCCCACGCTCACCTTGCGTTCCTGCATCGCTTCGAGCAGGGCCGCCTGCGTCTTGGGCGGCGTGCGGTTGATCTCGTCGGCCAGCACCACGTTCGCGAAGACCGGCCCGCGCAGGAAGCGGAACGCGCGCTCGCCGGTGGCGGGGTCCTGCGACATCACCTCGGTGCCGGTGATGTCGGACGGCATCAGGTCGGGCGTGAACTGCACGCGTTTGAAGCCGAGGTCGAGCGTCGCGGCCAGCGAGCTGATCAGCAGCGTCTTGGCCAGCCCCGGCACGCCGACGAGCAGCGCGTGACTGCCCGTGAGCAGCGCGATGAGCAGTTCGTCGATGACGGCCGACTGCCCGACGACGGCCTTCGCCAGCTCCGCCTTGATCGCGGCGTGGGCGGCGCGGAGGTCGTGGAGGGCTTGGAGGTCGGGTTCAGCCGAGGGTCCGAGTGATGCGGATGAAATCATGGCAATCGCGCGAGGGTGTCCGGTCCGTGGAACGCCAACCGATGCTACGCTATTCGACTCTGAGCAGCTCGCCATGGGAAGCGCGAAGCACGTTCAACCGATCAGTAACGTCTCCGCCTCAGATCTTTTGGCGCACCACAGGATGCGACGGCAAGGTTGCGACTCCCATTGTTCTTTGCGTGTTTCATCGTGGCTTCGCACTGTCGACGCGTTGGAGGTCGAATCGACTAGCGAGTATCACTGCCATGGATGGCCGGCGCACGGGACCACTGGATTCGGGATGTGATGAGCGGCTCGGCCACGGGCTTCGGGCCGACATTGCTTCGTGGCCTGCTCACCGTCGTCGAACCTGGGTATCGCCTTGGAACGGCCATCCGAAACAAGCTGTTCGACCGATCGATTCTGCCAGCGCGGAAGCTGCCGAAGCCTGTCGTGAGTGTGGGCAACCTCACGACAGGCGGCACCGGCAAGACGCCGACGGTCACTTGGCTCGCGCGGCGGCTTCAGCACGACCTCGGCTTACACGTCGCGGTGCTCCTGCGCGGGTACAAACGATCGAGCGACGCCGGCAGCGATGAGGAAATCTTGTTGCGCGACGCCCTGCCGGGCACGACGGTGCTGGCACATCCGAATCGTTACGAGACCGCTTCGCACGCGCTGGCGCGCGGCACGCCGATCAATGCGTTCGTGCTCGACGACGGCTTCCAGCACCGCAAGCTCGATCGCGACTTCGACCTCGTGCTGCTCGACGCGACAAACCCGTTCGGCTACGGCCACGTGCTACCTCGCGGGATGCTGCGCGAAGCGCCGACCGCGCTGCGCCGGGCCGACGCTGTGCTCATCACGCGGGCCGACCTGGCCGACCCGGGTGAGCTTGAGGAAATCGAACAGACGGCACGGCGCGGCGCGGGGCGTTCGATTCCCGTCTTTCGATGGCACCATCAGCCCGGTCCTGTGACGATCGCAGGCGAGTCGCCGCAGCCCATTGGATGGCTGCGGGATCGGCGTGTGTTTGTGATTGCAGGCATCGGCAATCCGGGTGCGTTTGAGCGTTCGTTGTCGAGCGCGGGGGCCGAAGTGGTGGGACGACGCTTCTTTGCGGATCATCACGACTACGCGCAGGCCGACGTGGAAGCCGTGCTGGACGCCGCCTCGTCTGTCCTCGCGGAACTGATCGTCACAACGCATAAGGATCGGGTGAAACTCCAGCAGATCGTGGGCGTTGAATCACAGGTGGCCGACATCGGAATGAAGCTGGCGTATGTGGACGTGTCGATCGCGTTCGAGGCCGATCACGAAGCGCGGTTGTTCGAGCTGATTGCGAACGCGATTCAGTTGCCAAACGCGCAGCGCCAGCAGTGAAAGAAGAGAGGGTGACGAATCGGACAATCATCCGTGCCGATTCGCGGCTCATCTGTCCGCGGCGAGACGAGACGAGCCCACTCCCGGATCGGAAGTCGGCTCGGCGAAGGCAAAAAAATAGGCCGCACGGCGGAGGGTTAAGTCCGTGCGGCCTGGCGGAGGAGGAAACGAGGCTCGTGAAGGCGATCGGTGCTCAGTTTGCTAAGCAACCATTCGCCCCGCGGACATGCTCCGTTGCCGGCTCATGTTCGCGTGATGCCCAACCCTGTTGCGAAGGCGATGCCAGAACCGGAAAAGTTGGGGCAAGACGTCGAGGGAATTCGGTCGATTGACCGTTTCTCGTTGAAAAACAACGATCTACGCCAACAGAGGAAATCAGAATCTTCTAGAATCCAAACGTCTGACTGACTGATCTGTTAGCACGGCCGGACACCGAACGTCGAGATTCCATGCAACCGATTGACGCTTGCCTAAGCACTATGCATCGCCGAGCACAACAACTGGTCAGGTGGGCCGGTCGAGGTCTGGCCCTTGCCGGGCTTATTCTGGCGACGGCCGGTTGCCTGCCGGGTTTGGGGGGTGGCGGGCCGAAACCGGACGTGAAGAACCCCGCGTCGGTCGACGTCGGTCCCCTGCGAGTCGGTCGCGTCGATGCGGCCACGATCAGTTCGGTCGCCGGTCCCCTTTCACTCGCCGGCGCTGGAAACGAGGCGCTCGGTACCGTCGTTCGTCTTGAAAGTCCCAATCTGTCCCAATATTCCAAACTCCGGCTGACCAAGCTCACGCGACAGGTCGACGGTTCGACGCTCGACGGCTCGCCCGAGTGGTCGCAGAATCCTCTACGTGCCGGCCGACCTGAACCGCGCGGGCTACGTCCGCCAACTCGGCTCGTCGTCGATCGATCGCGGCACGCTGCCGCGTGCGCTGCTGCCGCTGGCAGCAACCGACCGCGCCGTCCAACTCTCAAGCCTCCGCGACGCCACCCGCCCCGCCGAGCGCATCCCCACCCCGGCCGGCCAGACGATCGACCTCTGGATCGACCTCACCATCCCCGCCCGCACCGCGCCAGGCGATTACGACGGCGCAATTGAACTGCTCGGCGCGAACGACGCCGTCGTCGCGTCGCTTCCGCTGAAGCTTACGGTCTACAACTTCGTCATCGGCGAGGATCGTGACCTGCAACTCGTCGGCGAGTTGCCGTGGGATCAGCTCACGCAGCTCTTTCCCGAATCGTTCGAAGCGGTGACGCCGCGCCTGATTTCACGCGGCGATCCGCGTTACGCGAAGTCGATCACGACGGTGGACACGCTGATCGGTCTCGCGCAGAAGCATCGCGTGAGTGTCTACATCGATCGTCTCCAGCCGACCGTGAAGTGGCCGCCTGGCGGCGCGCCGGATGTCTCGTGGGGCGACTTCGACGGCCTGGTCGGGCCGTGGCTCGACGGCAGCGCGTTCCCGGACAACCAGCCGATCGGCGCCTGGCCGTTGCCGGCCGTCGATTACCTGGAGAACTACCCGATCGCGTCGCGCAAGCAGTACATCAACATCGCCGCCGCGCACTTCGACTCGCGCGACTGGCTCACCCGCGCCCCGGTCTGGATCGGCGATCGCTCGCCGAAGTCCGGCCCGGAGAAGCGCGAACTGCTGCGCCGCGCCGCAGACGTGCTGAACAGCCATCCGCGCGTGCGCGTCGCCCTGCCGATCGAGGCAGACGATCTGGAATTCGCCAACGACACGTCAACGCAAGACTTGCCGAACCGCGGCACAATGGATCGCATCGTCACGTCGGCGCCGGGACTGGTCAGCAACACCCCAAGCCGAGCGGCCGTCGCGGGCAACCAGCGCGGTATCCGCTTCCTTCGCACCGATAACGCCGGCCTTGTGCCGTACGTTGGCGCGGGCGGTGACGAGCGCGACGTCCGCGTCTGGGCGTTCCTCGCGTACGTCCGAAACGCGTCGATCGTCCGTTTCGGCTCAGCCCTGCCACGTGCGACGCGGGCTCAGGAACGGGCCAACCCGAACGAACTCGTCTGGTTCTACCCGGGCCGATGGTTCGGCGTCGACGGCGTCATCCCGACGCTGCAACTGAAGTGGCTGCGCCGCGCTCAACAGGACTTTCAGTACCTGCGCCTCGCCGACCAGCGTGGCCAGCGAATCAACGCGCAGCTCATGGCGCGGCTGCTGACCAAGCCGGTCGAGATCACGCCCACGCAGCCGGCCGACGCAATTTACTCGCTCATGGCCGGCACGATCGACCCCAAGGCGTGGGATGACGGCATGACGCTGCTGGCCAAGACGATCCTGCTTCGCGAGCCGGGCCAGCAACCGGACGCCGACCTGCAAAACAAGCTGAACCTTGAGACGCTTCAGTGGCTCCGCCCACAGGAGAAGCCGCTGTTGATCGGCCGGACGGCGCTGTTCGCGCCGGTCAAAGATCGACAAACGCTCGACGTTCGCCTGGGCATCGACATCTATAATGCCAGCGACGCGACCGAGTACGAGAACCTGCTCGGCTACGATCGTGTACCGTCCGGATGGACGGTCGAACCGAACCCGATTCCTGTCCGACAACTGACGACCTACGGCGTGCAGCCGCTCGCGATGCAGGCCAGCGTCGATGTCAGTCAGTTCGACGCGGCCCGCCAGTCGCTCATCGAACTCGGCTTCACGCAGGGATTCACGCGAGATCACACCACGTTGCCGATCGTCGTCCCGGTCGCACCCTGTCGTCATCGCGAAGGCAACCTGATGCTTGATGGCTCGCTCGGCGACTGGACCGACGACGATGCGATCCGCCTCGGGCCGCTCGTAAAGATGATCGATCGGGCCGTTATTCAAGGGCACTCATTCGAGCTCGCCAGCACGCCGACCTCGCTCTACACGTGTTGGGGTGAACAGTCGGTTTACTTCGCATTTCGCGTGCAAGGATTGAACACGCAGAACCTCGCGCAGGCGCAGAACTTCGTCCGGTACCAATTCGGCCGGGCATGGGGCGAAGACGTCGTGCAGTTGCTCGTGCAACCTGTCTACGAAGACGGCTCGGCCGGCCCGGTGCTGCACGTGGCCTGCAAGCCGAACGGCGGCCAGTGGAGCGAACGCAAGACCGACGCCCGCGCAGGCCCGAACGACGAGAACGCGTGGGAGGCCGTCGAGAGCGGCGTCCGCTACGCGAGCACGCTCGAAGGCGACATCTGGCGCGGCGAGGTATCCATTCCGTGGCGCGCCATCCACCCGGCCGGCTTCGCGCCGGGACCGGGCAAGCGGGTCGCGCTGCTGCGTTTCAACTTCGCCCAGCACCAGCACAAGTTCGCGACGAGCGCAACCTGGGCCGGTCCGGTGGACCTCGGCCGCGACGACGGGCTGATGGGCGCGCTGGTGATCAAGGATTGACAGAATTGCTTGGTTCGCCCTCTCCCAGAGGAAGAGGGAATCGCATCGACCTCACCGCGTCCGTCGCAACACCGCGCCGGACCGCAACCAATTCGGCAGCGATGCTCACGGCGATCTCGCCCGGCGTAATCGCCCCAAGGTTCAAGCCGATCGGCGCGTGCACGCGTCGCAGGAGATCCACCGGCACGCCTGCGTCGCGCAGGCCGCGCAGGATCGTGAGCACCTTTCGCTTCGAGCCGATCAGGCCGACGTATTTGGCGGGCGACTGAATGACCGCACCGAGCGCGGCCGCGTCGTGGCGATGGCCTCGCGTGACGATGACAATGTAGGTGTTGGGCGTGATCGGGAAGCGACGAAGTTCGCTCTCGATGTCGCCGACAATGCAGCGAGCCGACGGAAATCGCGCGGCCGACGCGTGATCGGCGCGGTCGTCGATGACGGTCGTATCGAAGTCGATCGACGGCGCCATTGACGCGAGGGCGGCCGCGATGTGGCCAGCGCCGGCGACCAGAAGCGTGGGCGTTGGGTGGAGGATGTGATCAAAGGTAAACGCCTCGCCGGTCGTCGTCGGCACCTCGATCCGGATGGTGGCCTGCTCGCCCCGCGCGAGTTGCTCGCGCGCCGCTCGCCACAGTTCCGCATCGCCTTTCTTGGGGATCACGCTCACTACCACCTGCATCGCCCCACCGCACGCCAGGCCGTCGTCCCAACCGAGGTCGCCGTCGAGTTTGAACTCCAGTAGCGCCCCGCGCCGTCGTCCAACAAACGCAGCGCCCGAACGCGGGCCTCGGCCTCTACACAGCCGCCGCCAAGCGTGCCAAGCGTCTGGCCGCTCTCCAGCACGAGCATCGTCGCGCCGGACTTCTGTGGCGTGCTCCCGCGCGTCTTGGCGACCACGCAGACGGCCACGCGCTCGCCAAGATCGACGCGTTGCAGAAGTTGTTGGATCAATTCGCCTGTGGACATGGGCAAGATCGGCCAGCTCACTGGATGGTTCGTTCGGTCCAAAACCGAACAAGAGAGGCTATCGCTACCGGCGGTCGTCTGCTATATTACGGTGTCCGAACCGCGCAATCTCACTCGATTTATGCCAGATCTCGCTCGCTTGCTCGCCGTCGCCCGTGGAGATGCGCGGGCCGACCTTCTCGTGCGTGGCGGGCGGGTGGTGAATGTCTTCTCGGGCGAGATCGAAGCCATCGACATTGCCATCGCAGACGGAAAAATCGCTTCGCTCGGCCAGAATCTCCAGGGCGATCGGACGTTTGATCTGGACGGGGCGTTTGTCGTTCCCGGTCTGATCGATTCGCACGTGCACATCGAAAGCAGTCTGTGCGTGCCCGCCGAGTTCGCCGCGGCCGTGGTGCCGCGCGGCGTGACCGCCGTCGTGGCCGATCCGCACGAGTTGGCCAATGTCGTTGGCACGGAAGCGGTTCGCTGGATGCACCGGGCGTCGCGCGGGTTGCCGCTCGATGTCATCTTGATGGGACCGAGTTGCGTACCGGCGACGTCGATGGCAACGGCCGGCGCGTCCATTGATGCGGACGACCTGCAAGCCCTGCTTGACGAAGGACTGATCCACGGCCTCGCCGAGGCGATGAACTTCCCCGGCGTCATCGGTGGTGACACGGCGATGCTGGCGAAGCTACAGACGCTGTCCGGCCGGCCCATCGACGGCCACGCACCCGGCGTGCGCGGCTCCGCTCTCGCCGCGTACATCGCGGCAGGCGTCACAAACGATCACGAAGCGGTCACCGCCGACGAAGCCCGCGAAAAGCTGGCGCGCGGCATGTATGTGCTCATCCGCGAAGCCACCAACGCTCGCAACCTCGACGCCCTGTTGCCGATCATTACGCCAGCGAACGCGCGGCGCATCTGCTTCTGCACCGACGACCGTACGCCGTCCGATCTGCTGCGCGACGGTTCGATCGACATGATGCTTCGCCGCGCGATCGCGTTCGGCATTGAACCGATCGAAGCGATTCGAATGGCCACGCTCAATGCGGCCGAGTGCTTTGGGCTCATGCACCTTGGCGCGATCGCGCCGGGACGGGACGCCAGTTTCTTCGTGTGCGACAACCTCAAACGGCCCGTCGCAGAGCAAGTCTTCAGTCGAGGGGAACTCGTCGCGTGCGACGGCCGACTGGTTGTCCCGCCCCCTGCCACCGCGATTGATTCCCAGCTCACGGGCTGTAGCCGTTTCGAACCTACCGCGATCGACCTGCGAATTCGCGGCGGCCGCGGCAAGGTACGCGTGATCGGCTCGAACGCGGATCAACTGCTGACCGACCGCCTTTCGCTTCCGCCGCGCATCGAGAACGGCTATGCGGTCGCCGACGTGTCGCGCGACTTGCTGAAAATGGCGGTCGTCGAACGGCATCGGGGCACGGGCAATGTCGGACTCGGCTTCATCCAGGGTTTCGGCCTGAAGCGTGGCGCGATCGCCGGCACGGTGGCGCACGACCATCACAACTTGGTGTGCATCGGCGCCGACGACCGATCAATGCACGCCGCAATCAGCACCGTGAAACAACTCGGCGGCGGCCTTGTCGTCTGTGACGGCGACGAGGTGCTGGCGCAGGTCGCACTGCCCGTTGGCGGATTGATGAGCGATCAGCGGATCGATACGGTGGCCCGCGAGTATGATCGACTCGTGCGTTCCGCGCGAGCGGCTTGGATCGCCGCTGCATGACCCGTTCATGGCCATGAGCTTCATGGCGCTGGAAGTGATTCCGTCACTGAAGCTGACCGATCGCGGGTTGGTGGACGTGGAGCGATTTGAACTGGTTGGGCTCTTCGAAGAATAGAGGAAGGAACGACCGTGAGACCTGTCGACAAACTGGTTCATGCGCGCACGCGTGTCCGCGATCGCTGGGCACTGATGCCGCTCGAGGGCTACCCCAACTCGCGCCTGCCAACGTGGCCCGATGCGGCCGTGCGGGTGTTGGCGTCGCCTCGACTCGGCGCCGGCTTCGTGCAGATGCTGATCGATCTGCCGGCCGGCAAGCACGGCGACTTCGTCCCCGATCCCGAGATCGAAACGTTCCACTACGTGCTCGAAGGCGAAGGCGAGTTCCTCAACGGCTACGGCATCGAACGGCGCCTGACGCCGGGCAGCTTCGGACTCACGCCGCCGACGCGGGGCGTGTCGATCACCGCCAGCACGCCGATGAAAATCCTCGTCCTGCGCAAACGCTACGAACCTGCGCACGGCTTCGAGCAAGGCGTCGCCCATTACGGCCACGAGTCGCAGGTGAAGAATGAGAACTGGGACAACAACCCCAACTCGCTCCTGCAACTGCTGATTCCCGACGACCTCAAGTTCGACATCGCGATGAATATCTTCACGTTCACGCCCGGCTTTGGCCTGCCGATCGTCGAAACGCACGTGATGGAGCACGGCCTGTACTTCCTGCAAGGCAAGGGCGTCTACTACCTCGAAGACACCTGGATGGAAGTCGAGCAGGACGACTTCATCTGGATGGGCCCCTACTGCCCGCAAAGTTTCTACGCGACCGGCCCGACGCCGGCGCGATATCTGTACTACAAGAATGTGAACCGGGAGATTGGATTGTAGTGAGCAGTGGGCGGTGGGCAGTGTGCAGCGAATGCACGAAGCCCTTCTGCCCACTGCCCACTGCCCACTGCACACTATGACTGAAAAGATCTACCGAGACGCCGATGTTGACGCTTCGATCCTCAAAGGCAAGACGATCGCCGTCATCGGCTACGGGATTCAGGGCAAAGCACAGGCCGCGAACGCGCGCGACAGCGGGTTCAAGGTCATCATCGGCTCGGGCGGCAGCGTCGAGCAGGCGAAGGCCGACGGTTTCGAGGCGTACAGCATTGCCGACGCGACGAAGAAAGCCGACATCCTGCTGATCGAACTCGCCGACCCAATCCAGCCGGCGATCTACAAGAAAGACATCGGGCCGAACCTGCGCAAGGGGCAGACGCTCTGCTTCTGTCACGGCTTCAGCGTGCTGTATGGCCAGATCGTTCCACCGAAGGACGTCAATACCGTGCTGTTCGTGCCCAACGCGCCGGGCAAGTTCGTGCGTGAGAAGTACCTGAAAGGCGAAGGCATCTACGGCTGCGTCAGCGTCGACCACGACGCCACCGGCGACGCCAAACAGATCGTCCTGGCCATCAGCAAGGCTGTCGGCAGCACCCGCGCGGGCGTCGTCGAAATGACCTTCCAGCACGAGACCGAAGGGGACAACTTCGAGGAGCAGATCCTCTACGGCGGCGCGATCGCGCTCATGAAGGCCTGCTTCAACACCATGGTGGAAGGCGGCTATCCGCCCAGCTTCGCCTACGCGAAGGCGATCCGCTCCCTGCGCAGCGTCATCGACGTGATGGACGAGATCGGCATCGAAGCGTACGTCAGCACGGGATGCAGCCGCACGTGCGAGTTCGCCATCCGCACGCGCGGCCCGCGCGTCATCAACGAAGAGGAGATCCGGAAGATCTTCAAGGAAACCGAGGCCGGCGTTTTCGCACGCGACTGGATGCAGGAATGGAGCCTCGGCATGCCGCAGCTTCACCGTCTGCGACGCACGGGCGCAAACAGCGTTATGGAAAAGACCGGCAACGCGTGGCGGGCACAGTTCGGGAAGTGATTTCAACGACACTAAGGCACGAAGAAGAGCACGAAAATCATCAATCAATTTTGACTTCTGTGTGACACCTTCGAGCCCTCAATACTTCGTGTCGTAGCAAGTTCAATGAGCATCGATCTCAACAGACTTCGGTCCGACTTCTCCGCCATCGCCGCGTGCACGGCAACGCCGGGCAATGGTGCGACGCGTCCGACCTTCTCCGACGCGTGGGGCCAGTCGCGCGACTACGTGATCGCCCAGGCGACACTGGCCGGCTGCGACGTGCGGACCGACGCCTTTGGCAACATCCGTGCCAGACCGAAAGCACTCGGCTGGGACACGCCCGCTTGGCTGGTCGGCTCGCACATTGACACCGTCCCGCATGGCGGCGACTACGACGGTGTTGCCGGCGTCGTCGTAGCGCTGGAACTACTGCGCTCGGCTCACGATGACGGAATCACCCTGCCCGTCGAACTAATCGTCTTTGCCGAAGAAGAAGGACCGACATTCGGTCTGGGCATGATCGGCTCACGCCTGCTTGTCGGCGAACTCGACGCAGATGCGATTGCGAGCTTGCGGAACTCAGACGGTAAGAACTACATCGAAGCCGGCGCGAAGTACGGCGTCGACCCCTCTCGCTTCGCCGCTTCGCGGCTTAGCGCGGCAACCGTTCTAGGCCTCATCGAACTCCACATCGAGCAAGGCCCCGGTATGTGGCGGCGTGACCAGCGGCTCGCCGTCGTCATCGCCATCGCGGGGCGTCGCCAGTACAAGGTCAGTTTCGCCGGCGCAGCCAATCACGCCGGCGCGACGAGCATGCAGGATCGCAAGGACGCGCTCGCCTGTGCATGCGAAGCGGTCGTCGCACTGGAACAACTCGCGCCAACGCTCTCGCGCGACACAGTCGTCACCGTGGGCCGGTTGAGCGTGCATCCGAACGCGGTAAACGTCATCGCGGATCGTGTCGACTTCACGATCGATTTCCGCTCGCCCGACGACGTCCTCCTCACGCGCGGCGACACGCTTATCCGTTCGATTCTCACGGGCATCGCTAGCCGTCGGCAACTCACACTGACGCTCGACCAGACCGAAGCGATCCCCGCACGCCCGATGGCAGGCAAGCTGGTCGACGCATTCCGCGCACTCGGCGTCGAACACACCGCCGTCAGTGGCGCATTGCACGACAGTGCCGTGCTCGCGCCGCACGTGCCGACGGTCATGCTTTTCGTCCCGAGCAAAGGCGGCATCAGCCACAACCCGGCTGAGTTCAGCCGGGTGGAGGATGTGTGCGAGGGTGCGAAAGCCATCGCAAAGCTCGTACGGCGCACGCCGTTAGCAACGCTAAACGCGATGTCGAAAGACGCGTTCGTGAAGACGGTAGGCGGCGTGTTCGAGCATTCGCCTTGGATTGCAGAGCGTGCCCACAGATCGGGTCCGTTCAAGAGCATCGACGACCTTCACGCAAAGATGGCATCGATCGTGCGAGCGTCCAGCACGGACGAACAGCTTGGCCTCATCCGCGCGCACCCCGACCTCGTCGGCAAACTCGCCCGCGAAGGCCGGCTCACGCGGGAGAGCACCTCCGAACAGGCCGCCGCCGGGCTGACGTCGCTCTCCGCCGAAGAGATCGTCGCGTTCGAGAAGCACAATGCCGCCTACCGTGAGAAGTTCGGCTTTCCGTTCATCATCTGTGCCCGCCAGAACAGGAAGGACGCGATCCTGGCGGCGTTTCCCGTTCGCCTGAAAAACGACCGTGCGGCCGAAATCGCGACGGCCCTTTCGGAAATCGAGAAAATCGCCCTGCTGCGTCTGCGTGACGCTGCCTGGGAATGAATGTTCAACCCGCAGTAACTCGTATGCCTGGCAAACTCACTTACAACTCCTACGGCAAGTCGCGCGTGCGTTTGACCAAGGTCATCCGCAACGGCAACGTCCACGACCTATTCGAGCTCAACGCCGACATCCAGCTCGAAGGCGATTTCGAACCCGCGTACACGGCCGGCGACAATCGGAATGTCGTCGCGACCGACACCGTTAAGAACACAGTCTACGTCATTGCGAAGGAAAACGCGTTCGACAGCGTCGAGGCGTTTTCTGTGCTGCTCGCTCGGCATTTCCTCAAAACGTACCCGCACGTGTCGGCCGCTTTGGTGGAACTCACGCAGGATTCGTGGCGGCGCATCGACGTCTCGGGCAAGCCACACGATCACGCGTTCGTCGACGCCGGCGCGCACAAGCGGATCGCTATCGCCAAGCTCGCCCGCAACGGCCAAGCCCCGTCCATCACGGGCGGCGTGCGCGGGCTGAAAGTCATCAAAACAACGGCCAGCGAGTGGCGCGACTTTCATACCGATCGCTATCGCACGCTGAAGGACACATCCGACCGCATTCTCGGCACGACCATCGACGCGACGTGGGCATGCCGGACCGATGCCGACTACAACAAGTCGTTCGACGCAATTACGCGGGCGATGCTTGAGACGTTCGCCACGCAGCACAGCCTCGGGCGCAGCAGACGATCATGCATCTAGGCGAAGCCGCGCTCGCCGCGTGTGGCGATATCGATTCGATCCACCTTGAGTTGCCGAACCAGCACCGCATCCCGTTCAACCTCGATCCGTTCGGCCTGAAGTTCGAAAGCGACATCTTCGTCACCACCGACGAGCCGCACGGCCTGATCAAGGGAACCATCACGCGAAAGTGAACAGCATGGCAAAGCTTTCCACCCACGTTCTCGATCAGGCCAGCGGCAAGCCCGCGGCCGGCGTACACATCGACGTCTTCCGCGACGGCATGCAACTGCAAACCGTCGTCACCAACACCGACGGCCGCACCGATAAGCCGCTCCTGGAAGGCGATGCTTTCACCGAAGGCGCGTACATGCTGGTGTTCCACATCGGCGACTACTTCGACGCCGAGGAACACGACGACGCCAAGCGGTTTCTAGACGCCGTGCCGATCGCTTTCACGGTCGACGATGCCACGCAGAACTATCACGTGCCGCTGCTGGCGTCGCCGTGGAGCTACACGACCTATCGCGGAAGCTGACGCATGCCCTGGGACACGCTCATTCGGAATGGCCAAGTCGTCACGCCCACCGGCGTGCGCGCGGCGGACATCGCCATCGAAGCGGGCCAGATCGTCGAGATCGCGCCCGGACTCGCCGGCTCAGCGCGTGAAGCAATCGAGGCGGCAGGCCTGCACGTTTTCCCCGGCGTGATCGACCCGCACGTGCATTTCAACGAGCCGGGCCGCACCGAGTGGGAAGGCTTCGCGACCGGCAGCGCCGCGCTCGCCGCGGGTGGCGGCACGTGCTTCTTCGACATGCCGCTGAACAGTTCTCCACCCACGCTGGACGGCCCGAGTTTCGATCTGAAGCTGGCCGCCGCGCGGGCGAACAGCCGAACCGACTTCGCCCTATGGGGCGGACTCACACCGAAGAATCTCGATCGAATGGAGGAACTGGCCGAGCGGGGCGTGATCGGCTTCAAGGCGTTCATGTCGGGCAGCGGCATCGACGACTTCGACCGGGCCGATGACCTCACGCTTTACCGCGGCATGCAGATCGCCAAGCGGCTGGGCTTGCCCGTCGCTGTGCACGCTGAAAGCGAAGAGATCACCTCTGGCCTCACCCGCGAAATCCGCGCCCGCGGCGGCAAGACTTGGCGCGACTACCTCGCGAGCAGGCCCATCGTCGCCGAGGTCGAAGCCATCCAGCGTGCCATCACTCTTGCTGGCGAGACCGGCTGCAAGTTGCACATTGTTCACGTTGCCAATTCGCGCGGCAGCGAACTCGTCCGACTCGCGAAGCAGTTCATCGGCGCCGACGTCACTTGCGAAACCTGCCCGCACTACCTCACCTTCGACAGCGACGACCTCGAACGCATCGGGACCGCGCTCAAGTGTGCCCCACCGGTCCGGACGCGTGCGGACGTCGAAGAACTCTGGCAGGACCTCTTCGATGGCAAGTTTTGCTTCGTCGCCTCCGATCACTCTCCTGCCCCGGCCGCGATGAAGACGGGCGACGTTCCCTTTAGCATCTGGGGCGGCATCGCGGGCGTGCAATCGACGCTGGCGGTGCTGCTCAGTCACAAGCCTGCGTTACCGATCGATCGCGTCGCACGCCTCACGTCCTCGAACGTCGTCGAGCGTTTCGGAATCGAACGAAAGGGCCGGATCGACGTCGGCGTTGATGCCGACTTGGCGTTCGTCGATCGTAGCACGTCGTACACGCTGTCTCGCGAGATGCTGCACGATCGCCACAAGCTCAGCCCGTACGTGGGTCGGATGTTCGAAGGTGTGGTGAGGCGAACCTTTGTCTGCGGTCACACGGTCTTTCGAGACGGTCGGATTATCGACGACGGCTTCCGCGGTCAACTCATCAAATCTCGGAGGGCCGGCACGTGATTCAATCGGCCATTCGAGGCCCGCTGCTAATTCCGCGCGATGGTGGCCGCGTCGACTATTTCGTCGATGGTGTGCTTGCTTGGGACCACGCGGGTGTACTTCAGCACGCCGGCGCATTCGCCGAACTGAAGTCGATCGATTCACGCCTCGTCCACCAGAGCGACGGCGTACTGATTCCGCCACTTGTGGACATCCACATCCACATCCCGCAGCACCCGATCGCCGGCCATTTCGTCGACGGCGTGCCCGACAACGCACCCGGCGGCAAGCTGCTGGCCGGGCTGCACCGCAACGTATTCCCGGCCGAAGCTAAGTGCAACGACCCCGCCCACGCCGAGGCCGTCACACAGCGATTCCTGCAAGACACGCTCAGCCACGGCGTTGTGGGTGGCTGCGCCTACATGACCACTTCGCCGGCCGCGAGCGATGCAGCACTGTCGATCCTGCCGGACTTTTGGAGCGTCGGTCTGGTGCTGATGAACCAAGACACGCCGGAGTATCTCGTCACCGACGAGGTGACCGTCGAAGTCGACATGGCCGCACTCGCTCGCAAGTTCGGCCAGCGCTATGTCGCCACCGACCGCTTCGCCATCGCTGTCACGACGCCGCTGCGCCAGCTCGCGTCCAAGATCGCGAGCGCGTTCGGCCTGAGGACGCAAACGCATCTCAACGAACAAGTCGGCGAGAAGGATCGCATCGAACGCGTGCTCTACCCGAACTACGCCAGCTACACCGACGTCTACCACCGCGATGGCCTGCTCGACCATTCGTGCATCCTTGCCCATTGCATTCACATGCGACCCGACGAGTGGTCCACCGTTCGCGACACCGGCAGCGTGATCGCTCACTGTCCAACGTCAAACTTGTTGCTGGGTTCAGGTGTGATGCAACTCGACGAAGTGAAACGCCACGGCATTCCGTACGCCATCGCGACGGACGTGGGTGCATCGCCCACGGTGTCCATGCTCGCGGAAATGCGACGATTCCTCGAAGTGCATCGCGGCCGATCTTCGCATGCGACGCCGAGCGAGGCGCTGTACCGCGCGACACGAGCCCCAGCGAATCTGCTCGGCATTAATGCCGGCACCCTTGAAGTTGGCCGCCCCGCATCGTTCATCGAGATTGAGGCACCGGTACCCGTACCGAACGCGTCAGCCGACGACGTCATCCGCAGCCTGCTGCCGGCCAACATCGATCAGCCTGCCCATACGGTTCGCCGCGTCACGCTCGCCGGCCAGACCGCCTATGATCGCGAGGTGAGCACCCGTGCGTGACCACATCCAACTGTTCATCAACGGCCAGCCCGTCCGCGTAGACGGGGCCGACTGTTTCCTCACGTTGTCCGACTTCCTCCGGAAGCGTAAGTGTCTCACTGGCACGAAGATCGTCTGCGCTGAAGGTGACTGCGGCGCCTGTGCCGTGCTGGTCGGCAGACCGCGCGGCAACACCATTACGTACGCGCCAGTCACTTCGTGCATCCAGCTGATGGCGCAGCTTGACGCGACACACGTTGTTACGGTCGAAGGGCTTTCGAAACCCAACGAACTCAGCAGCATTCAACGCGCAATGGTCGAATGTCACGGGACGCAGTGCGGTTTCTGCACGCCCGGCTTCGTCGTGACGATGCACCACCACCTGACGACGTGCGAGCAATCGGACGACGCGTCGCTACGCCGCGCCTTGGTGGGCAATCTCTGCCGCTGCACGGGATACGACGCAATTGCCCGAGCGGGCAGTCGTCTCGATCGCAGCAATCTGCCGTCAGTCGACGCAATTTACTCGAACGTTCCTGCCAGGACTTCGCTGGCAACTTTGCAGCAGGACGACGTGGACATTTCATCCAACCACCGGCGATTCGCTCGTCCCGCGACTCTGCCGCAAGCGCTCGAGTTTCGCGCCGATCGGCCCGGCGCGGTGATCCTAAATGGCTCGACCGACTACGGCGTCCTCGTTAACAAGCGTCTGCGCGAACCGACCGACCTCCTTTGTCTGAGTGGCCTTCCGGAACTGACGTCGATCACCGTAGACGATCGCTCGATTCGCGTCGGCGCTACAGCGACGCTCAGCCACTTGGAACAAGTCTGTAATGAGCGCCTGCCCGCACTCGGCGAATACCTCCAGTGGTTCGGCTCGCCGCTGATCAAGAACGCCGGCACACTCGCGGGTAATCTGGCCACGGCTTCGCCGATCGGCGACATGACACCTCCACTCATGGTGCTCAACGCCGAAGTCGAACTCGCGTCGAAGAAAGCGACCCGCCGCGTCCCGATTGAGCAGTTCATCGTCGGCTACCGCCGCACTGTCATGCAACCGGACGAGTTGATTACCGCGATCCACATTCCGATCCCAAGCACCACCGGCATTGTCCGCTTCTACAAGGTGTCGAAGCGCCAGGACCTAGACATTTCGACGGTCAGTGCTTCATTCGCGATGCAGATCAACGGCGGCCGCATCGCGTCGGCTCACGTGGCAATGGGCGGCGTCGGACCGACGGCACTGCGGCTCACGAAGACTGAAGCCGAACTCGTCGGCAAGTCCGCTTCGATCGACACGTTTGAGCGAGCTGGAGACGTCGCCCGCAGCGAAGTAACGCCGATCACCGACGTACGCGGCACCGAAGCCTATCGCCGCGCCGTCGCCGGCAACCTCGTCGTGCGCCTTGGCCACGAGATCGTCGGAGGTGCGCGATGAACGACGAAGTCAAAGACGTCTTCGTGGGCCAGGATATCCCGCACGAGTCGGCCTGCACGCACGCGACGGGCGAATCGGTCTTCCTCGACGACATCGCCCCGCTCGCCGGCGAACTGGTGGCCGGCATCGTGACGGCGCCGATCGCGCGAGGGCGAATGACCCGGCTCGACCTCGACACCGCCCGTAAGGTGCCCGGCGTCCGCGCGATTCTCACCGCCGGCGACATCCCGGGCCACAACCTGTTCGGGCCCGCGATCAAGGACGAATCGCTGATCGTCGAAGACGAGATCGTCTTCCTTGGCCAGCCCGTCGCAATCATCGCTGCCGACTCGGTCGAGGCGATCGAAGCGGCGCGACGGTCCGCCATCGTCGAAGTGGCGGAAGAGAAGCCGATCCTCACGATCGACGAGGCGATCGCCGCAAACGCCTTCCTCGGGCAGCCGCGGAACATGGGTCGCGGCGACGTCGACGCGGGATTCAAGCAGGCTACACACACGTTTGACGGTGCGCTCGACATCGGCGGCCAGGAACACTTCTATCTGGAGTCGCAGATTGCGATCGCCATCCCCGGCGAGCGCGGCACCATGTTCGTCCAGAGCAGCACCCAGCATCCGAGCGAAGTGCAAATGATGGTGGCTGAGGTGCTGGGCGTGCCGTTCAATCGCGTAGTGTGCGAATGTCGGCGGATGGGCGGCGGCTTCGGCGGGAAGGAAACGCAGGCGGCCCAACCCGCGATGATGGCTGCCGTGCTGGCCGCTCACACGCGTCGACCTGTGCGGTTCGCTTACACCAAAGACGATGACATGCGCTTCACCGGCAAGCGCCATCCGTTCAAAGCGGTTTACCGCGTCGGCGTCGACGATGCGGGCAGGCTCACCGCACTCGACCTTCAACTGTTCAGCAACGGCGGATGTTCAACCGATCTGTCATTCGCCGTGCTCGAGTGCGCGATGCTGCACAGCGACAACGCTTACCACCT
Organism: Tepidisphaeraceae bacterium; assembly: GCA_047600945.1. Lineage (GTDB taxonomy): Bacteria > Planctomycetota > Phycisphaerae > Tepidisphaerales > Tepidisphaeraceae > JASGKC01. Next base: position 4,032,557 of record JASGKC010000001.1, read on the forward strand.
GCCTGCCGTGAAGATTGTCGGGCGCGTCTGCAAGACGAACCTGCCCAGCAACACCGCTTTCCGCGGGTTCGGCGGGCCGCAGGGTGTGGCAGCGATCGAGCACATCCTTCAGCGCGTGGCGCGCGAACTGAAGCTCGACGCACTCGACGTCCGCGCGCGCAATCTCTACGACAACGAGTTACGCAACATCACGCATTACGGCCAAGTGATTCGGAACAACACGCTGCCCGAGTTGTTCGCGTCCATCCGACGCGAGGCCGAATATGACCGACGCCGTGATGAGATCGAACGCTTCAACGCCGCGTCGAAAACGCACACACGCGGCCTGGCCGTGTCGGCCGTGAAGTTCGGCATCTCGTTCACGCGGCGCACAATGAACCAGGCGAATGCGCTCGTGAACCTCTACCAGGACGGCACCGCCATCGTCAGCACCGGCGCCACCGAGATGGGCCAAGGCGTCTATACGCGCGTGAAACAAATCGTCGCCGATGAGCTAGGTATCGATCTGGAGAAGGTCGTCATCGCCGCGACGCGAACGGACAAAAACAACAACACGTCCCCTACGGCCGCCAGCAGCGGGACCGATCTGAACGGCGCCGCCGCCGTCGATGCGTGCCGGCGGCTGCGCGAGCGACTGTCAATCGTCGCCGCCGACATGCTCGCGCGGCCCAACGACGGACTTGCGGCCGAACCGTCGCGCATTCGGTTCGAGCACGATCGCGTGTTCGACCTGCGCGATCTGTCGCGATCGATTGGCTTCGCCGACGTCTGCTGCCAGGCGTTCGAACGCCGCGTAAATCTCGGCGAGCGCGGCTTCTACGCCACGCCCGGCGTCGACTTTAACCGCGAAACCGGGCGAGGTTCGCCGTTCCTCTACTACACAAACGGCGTCGCATGCAGCGAAGTGACGGTCGATCGTCTGACAGGCGAACTGCGCCTGGACCGCGTCGATCTCATCATGGACGTCGGCATGAGCATCAACCCCGGCATTGATCGCGGGCAGGTGATCGGCGCGTTCGTGCAGGGCATGGGCTGGTGCACGGCTGAGGAACTGGTCTACGACGCCAAGGGCAAGCTGCTCAGCTACTCGCCGACCACGTACAAGATCCCGAACATCAGCGACATTCCTGCCGCGTTCAATGTGCGGTTTCTTGATAACCCGAACAACGTTGTCAGCCTGCGCCGCAGCAAGGCCGTCGGCGAGCCGCCGCTGATGCTGGGACTAAGCGTCTGGCTGGCGGCGCAAGACGCCCTGCGCGGCGCGAACGCAACGCTCGATCGCCTGCCGGCGACGCACGAGCAGTTGCTGTTGGCGATCGAGCGTTCGCGACGATAGCGCAATTCGCTTCGATCATCCCGCGAAGCACTTTTGGCCCTACGCCCCCACCAGCTGCGCGGCCGGCGTCGCTTGCTGAGCCGCTTTCACGTCCGGTCCTTTCGGCTCGCCCGTGATGAGTCGAGCGCCGCGATCCCAAGCCATGTAGCTCCACATCCAGTTCAGGAGCACGCTCAAGCGATTTCGGAACGTCACGAGGAAGAGCACGTGGACGAATGCCCAAACCAGCCATGCAATGACGCCCCGTACGTGCACGCCTGAGATCAGCCCGACGGCGCGACGACGGCCGATCGTGGCGAGGGCGCCTTTGTCGTGATAGCGGAACGCGGGCCGGATCGGCAGGGGCTCGTCGCGACCGTTTGCCCGCACCTCGGTTTGAATGATGCCTGCGACGTGCGCGCCGCTCTGGAGCGCGCCTTGGGCGACCCCCGGCACGATCGCACCAGTGTTCGGATCGGTCATCCGTGCCAGATCACCGACGACGAACACATTCGGATGACCTGGCACGGCGCAATCGGTTCCGACGATCACGCGGCCAGCGTTGTCGAGCGGCACGTTCAACATCGCGCCCAGCGGGCTCGCCTTCACGCCGGCCGCCCAGAAGACGCGCTTTGCTGCGAGTCGTTCTCCGCTGGCTAGCGTGACACCCTGCTCGTCGATGTTCGTGACCTTCGTACCGATGCGTATTTCGACGCCGAGTTCCTGAAGTTGGCGCTGCGCGTCGCGCGCGTTGTGATCGTCGAACGCAGGCAACACGCGTGGACCAGCTTCGATGAGCACGACGCGGGCCTGTCGCGTGTCGACGCGGCGGAAGTCTTTCGGCACGACATGCCGTGCGATCTCGGCAAACGCGCCGGCGAGTTCGACACCGGTTGGCCCGGCGCCGACAACGACGAATGTGAGTGCCTGGCGCTGGGCCGACGAATCGGTTTCGAGTTCGGCTTCCTCAAAGGCAATCAGCAGCCGCCGGCGTAGTTCCAGGGCGTCTTCGATCGTCTTAAGTCCGGGCGCTACGCGCTCCCACTGCGGGTTGCCGAAATACGAATGCGTCACACCGGCCGCAACGATGAGGTAATCGTAGTTGATCCACGCGTCGCCGACATGAAGACGCTGTCCGAGGACATCGATCTGATCGACCTCACCGAGTATCACCGACGCGTTGCGCTGCCGGCGCAGCACCTTGCGGATCGGCGCGGCGATGTCGGCGGGGCTGAGACCGGCAGTGGCGACTTGGTACAGGAGCGGCTGGAAGAGATGGTGGTTGCGGCGGTCGATCAGAACCACCTCGACGTCCGTCTTCGCAAGCGACCGAGCGGCGTTCAGACCCGCAAACCCGCCGCCGATGATGACGACGCGCGGCCGGGCAAAGGCGTTTGTCGGAGCCGTTTCAACGCGACCCTCAGTGGTGTTTCGCATGGTCACTCCTGTGACAGATTAGCACACATTGTGACAGAAGTCACGAATATAGTGAATATTTTCACGTTTTGCCATTCGGCTAGAGGTCTCAGCTATTGATTATTCGTTAGTTACGAACACGGACACTCAGACAGTCAGTGTCCTGCGTTCCCGATATCGCAAATATGCCGGACGTTACCAACGCTCTCGTTGTTTCCCGTCGTAGTAACGCCAAGGCCACTCGTGCGTATGGCTTTACGACCAACGTGACCGCCTGCGGAGATGCCCCATGCTGCCTGTACGATTTCAAATCCTCGCTCTGCTGACACTCGGAAACTGCATCGCATCCACCGCCTCGGCCCAGCCATTCGAGCCGGCCCGGGTGCCGGACGAGGTCAGTTGGGTCGTCCATGTCGATGTTGAGCAGGTATCGACTTCGTCGCTCTGGAAGACGCTCGAATCGACCCTCCGCGAGAACGCTCGTCTTGGTGCGAAGCTCCAGCAAGTCGAACGCGCTGTCGGCGTCAAGCTGCCGGGCGATGTTCAGGACGTCACCGTGTTCGGCACCTATGCCGACGAGGTGAGCTATGCCCTCGTCGTACGTTCGCACGCGGACCACGAACGCCTCGCAACGCTGGCGTCGCTGAATCCGACCTATCGCAAGGAGACAGCGAGCGGTCGAAAGATCCATCGCTGGCAGGACGGCAGAGGCGAGCACGTCGCATCGTTCGCCACGTCGGGTGAACTCGTCCTCAGCGGCGATGAGGCCCTGCTCGATACGACGCTCGATCTGCTGGAACACAAGCCCGGAGCGAAGTCTCTTGAAGGCCAGATTCCCTTCACGCCGAAGCCGACAGACGCGGTGACGGTTTACCTTGGCGGCAGCGCACTTGGCGCGATCACTGCCCGCGACAAAGGCGCGTCGATCTTCACTCGGCCCATGCGGTGCGTCTTCCTCACCGCACATGAAGCCGGCGACCAGGTCGTCATCGACGGCAACGTGCTCGCCACCGACGCACGATCGGCCGAACTTCTGCGGAACGTCGTCGAGGGCTTCCGGTCACTCGCCGTGCTCGCGTCCAAAAGCGACGCGCCGATCGAAGAGAAAGCCCGCAAGGCGGGCGAAATGCTTGACCGCTTCAAGTCGAGCGTGCAGAACGACCGAATCGACTTCGAGTGGACACTGCCCACGGACATGATTCAATCGGCAGTCACCGAACGCCTGGAGGACCCATGAGATTTGCCTGCTGTTTGTTCGCAAGCGTCGCGTCGATCGCATCATTCGCCAGCGCGGATGCGTTCGATCCAGTACGGGTGCCAGCCGACGCCGCGTGGGTCATCCATGTCGATGTCGACGCCTTCACGAAGAGCCACGCCTGGCAACTCGCCGAGCCGAACCTGCGCCGAATGAAACACTTCACGGAGCGTCTCGAACAGATTGAGCGTATGGTCGACGTGAAGCTGCCTGACGACGTGCACGGCGTCACCGTGTTAAGCACCGAAGTGGACGGCGAGAACGCTGTCGTCGTCATCGATTCCGAGGCCAAACCGCAACGGCTCATCGCACTAGTGTCGCTCAGTTCCAGCTACAACGTCGAGACGGACGAGAACGGGCGGGAACTGCATCACTGGGCGGACGGAGGCAAGGCGATCTATGCGAGCTTCCTCACCGATCATCGCCTCGCGGTGTCGCCATCGCGCGAGCAATTGAAGAAAGTCGTCGCCATCGCGGCCGGCAAGGCGGAGGGGCTGAAAGCCGACTCGGCGCTCGCCCGCGGCGTCAGTTCGTCGACAACAGTTCCGGCGACCGAACCCACGATCACGCCAATCGTCTACGCGGCAAGCCGGAACATCGCCGAGTTGGCGACGGTGCGCCAAGCGCGGGCACGGTTGTTCGACCGACTGGAATCGGGGTGGGTCATCCTCGGCGAGCAACCAGGTTCGCTGGCTCTGCATGCGGAGTTTAACGCGGTGAACTGGCGCAGTGCGCAGGGCGTGAAGGTGCTGTTGAATGGCGCCGGCTCGATGATCTCGATGGTGCTGCCCGAGCGCAATGCGAACCTGGAGTTATTCGCTGAGTTGCTCGAGACGATGCAGGCCGAGAGCGAGGGCGCCATCGTCAAGGTCAACTGGCCGATCGCCTACGAAAAAGTCGAAGCGGTGATGAAGTCCCACGGGCTCGACGTATCGGGACCGACGACGCGGCCGTGACGCATGACCGTACGCCTTGCCAGCAGCATCGCAGTGCTTGACGCCGTCGATGAAACCGACGACGGCGATCTCTGCCGCGCCGCACTGGCGGGTGACCGCGACGCGTTCGGCCGGCTAATGGCGCGGCACCAGCCGCGTGCGATGCGGTTTGCCTTGCGACACCTTCGGGGCCGATTGCATGACGCCGAGGAAGTCGTCCAGGATGCGTTCCTGCGGGCGTACGCAAACCTGGCAAAGTTCGATCCGGCCAAGCGGTTCACGAGTTGGCTGCTGACAATCGTGTACCGGCTCTGCATTGATCGCGGCCGGCGAGCGTCGTTGCGAATCGCGCGGGAACTAACAGACGCCGTGCCGGCCGCGCCGGTGGAGCGAAACGACGACGCCGGCCAGACGTGGGCGATCGCCCGGCAGGTGTTGCCAGCGGATTCGTTTACCGCATTGTGGATGACATTCGTGGAGGACATGAGCATCGCCGAGGTGGCCGAGGCGATCGGCAAAACCGGCATCGCAACCAAGGTGATGCTGCATCGTGCGAAACGAAAGCTGCGTGGGGCCCTGAAAGACGGGAGCGAGCAATGAGTACATCCGACGAGTCGCTTCGCAATCGACTGCGCGCCGAAGCCGACGCATCGCTGCCGGCGTTCGACGCGGCCCTGCATGCGCGAACGATGGCGCGACTGAAAGACGCCGCCGCGGAGTCGCTGCCGGAGGCAAGACGTCTACGCCTTAGCACAGCCCTGCTCGCGGCCGCGGCGTGCGTCGCGATCGGGCTGATCGCGTGGCAGATGTGGCCGGCCAAATCGACGCCGACGGTGGCTCAGTATCGCCCGCCGGCGAATGTCTCCTCCGCCGACATCGCGCAACTGCTCGAGCCGATCCGCGCGCCACGGTTCGACGCGGTGCCTGCTCTCCTCAACGCGCCAGGTGACCACTACCAAGCGCTCGGCGATGACGCCCAGCGCGTCGGCCGATTCATGATCGATCAGCTGGAGCTGCTGGACAGCGCATTCCCGCGCACGTCAAAGCCGGGCTGAGCAGCTTTGGCCGCGTCGAGATGTCGCAACCACGGCAGACGGCTTGGGCGGTTCCTTTCTCGCACGTGCAATCGGGCCGCGTCGCGGCTACTCTGATTGGCGTCATGGGTTCGATGAAGGAGAAGCACGTGTCGGGTCGCCGGTCGCGCTGGAGTCGCGTCGCGACATTGCTCTGTGTGGCCACGCTGACCGGCTGCGTCGCGGGACCGCGCCTGATCCCCGAAGAGAAACGCCAAGTGATCGACCGCGCCGTCATCGAACGGCCCGTCGGGCTCGATATCACCACTTTCATCCCGAACCTCACCGCGCCGGCCGGCATCGCATTCGAAACGGCTGACAACGGATACAAGAACTCCGTCATCGTGGCAGAAGGGGCATTCGCGACAGTCGACCCACGCATCGTCGGCTTCAAGCCCGACGGAACCCGCTTCGACATCTACCCGAAGCATCGCGGCCTGCTGCGCGAACTCGTCAGCGGCACGCCGATCTATGGACCCGTCGGCGGTATCGCGATTCACAACGGCGAGGTCTACGTCTCACACCGTGACGAACGCGGCATGGGCGTGGTCAGCGCCTTCAAGTACGACGGCACCCGCCGCACCGTGATAGCCGACCTTCCCGCGCGCGGCGATTTCAGCGTGACCGACCTAGCATTCCACCCAACCAACGGCCGGCTCTACTTCGGCGTCGGCGCGGCGACCAACAGCGGCGTCGTTGGCATCGACAACTGGACCAGCGGCTGGGCCCGCGACTTCCCGCGCTTCTGCGACTCGCCCGCCATCGACCTCCAACTCCGCGGCCTGATCTTCGACGCCCCCAACCCACGCGGCGGCCTGTTTGGCGGCGATGACATCGCCCGCACGGGACCGTTCCAGCAGTTCAACGCGAAGAACCAGCTCGTTATCAAGCAGAGTCCGACGAACAAGCCAACTGCCGCGATTTTTTCGATTAATCCTGGCGGTGGCGACCTGCGCGTCGAGGCGCACGGCATCCGCATGCCGGCCGGCCTGGTATTCAGCGAGTTCGCTGGCCTATTCGCCAGCAACCAAGGCATGGAACTGCGTGGCAGCCGGCCGGTGAAGGACGATTACGATGTCGTCCTCCGCGTACCCGGCGGCGGAACGTGGTACGGCTGGCCCGACTTCGGCGCAGACCTCAAACCGATCACCGATCCGTGGTTCCAGCCGCCCGACAGCGTCGTTCGGCGCAGCACGTATTCGCAGCTCCTGTTCCTGATCGACCACGAACGATCGAGCCTGATCGCGCCCGATCGAGCGACGCTGGTGCGGGCCGTGTTCCCGAGCCTGAGCGGCGCGGCGAAGATGACGTTCATCCCCGAAATGCCGGGCATGCCGAAGGAATACGTCGGTCGGATTCTGGTCGCGCTCAGCGGCGACCGTGCGCCGTTCGCAACCGATGGTGTGCCGCTGAAAGGCCCGGTCGGTTACAAGGTGGTGGCGATCGACCCGGACACCACGACGGTCAGCGATTTCATTTACAACACGCGCCTGCTGCCGGCCAGCAAGGTGGGCAATTCGTCACCCGCCCTCGAACGCCCGATCGACGTGAAGTTCGGGCCGGACGGTGCGCTGTACGTCGTCGACACAGGCAAGGTCGTCTACAAGGACGGCAACGCGAAAGTCGAAGGCGGCACAGGCCGCGTGCTGCGCGTCGTGGCGATGGAGCACTGATCGCGCGTCAGCGATTCAGGGAACGCTTGTCGAAACTCATCTCGATCATCCGTCCCAGGATCGGCCAGCGCAGCCGGTGCGGGTAGGCGATTTCGCAGAAGGCCGTCGAGCCCTCGCCGCGGCTTTCTGCATCGAACATTAACCGCAAATAGAACGGTGACGGGTCGATGACCCGCGGATTCGACAGTGTGAGTTCATCGCCGAATGCCAGCAACGGCGGATAGACGAGCATCATTGCCGGCTTGCAGCGCGCCGTGAAGTCGCCCGTCACGCGCGGGCTGGCGATGTCGCGCGGCGTGCCTGATGCGTCGACCTCGACGAGATGAACCTCGGGCGACAGACGCGAATCGCGCGGCTCGGCGTAGTGGAACGTGAGCACACGATCGCTGAACAGCGCCCGCCCCCACGTCCAGCGTTTCAGCCCGCGACCGATCGGCGCGGTGCCGAAATTGTGATCGTGATAGCCTCGGCCCGTGAACGTGATCGATTCGCTCATAGCCCCGGTGACTGAAATGGTCCCTGCCACGTCGCACGCCGGAGCGGCGATCGCCCAGCGGTGGTCAGCACCGGTCATCTCGGATGAGAGGAACGTGCGCTCGATCGGCGCGTGTCGGACGCGCGAGCGGAATTCCAGCGATGCCGACAGCGTGCGATCTGACATCGTGATCGGCCCGCGGCCCGTGAGTTTCCAAGGCGTGCCGGTGAGTTCGAGGGCATAGCCCGTCTCGGTTGTCATCAGCGAGTTCGGGCCGATCTGCACATCGGCTCGGTCGGACGCCGCGCGGAACTGCTCAGGCCGGTACTGCGTGAAGAACTGGTGCAAGAGTCGGCCACTGCGGTAGACGCACAGGTAGACGCACGGATAGTCGCCTGCGATAGGAGGCCTGTGTCGTGTCGGGCTCCGCTCGAACCGTCGGTGGGCGCGCAGGTAGCCAGGATGGAAGATGAATCCTTCCATAAACAGTGCCACCACTTGTGTATCGGTCGTCGGATCTTCGGCGTCGAAGTACCACCATTCGTATCCGCCGGGCAAACGCACGTGGTGCCAGCCATCGGGGTGCGCGGTGGAATCGTGAAGTTGAAGGGTTGGCATGGAGATGCGTCGATGGGTCGCCGAGTCGACGTTAAATGATCGGGAAGGTACGCCCCTTGAGCCGCGCGGTCGAGGCGTGTAGTCGGATTTCGCTTCGCACCGCACGAAGTGAAGCCATTCCTCTGATTAGGGGACAGAAAAGTAGGAAGAATGTCGAATGGCATCTAGAATCACTCCGTCAGTTTCTTGCCGCCACCGAGTGATCGCTATGACCCAGCCGCCCCATCCTCCCGGCCCCGTCTCGAACCAAGTCCGGCTGCGCAATGCGCACCAGATCGTTGGCACGTTGTCGCAAGTGACCGCGGAGTACGTCGAGCCGCATGAGAAGGTGGCGGAGTTGGTGCGCCGGCTGTCGACAGTGATCGGCGACGAGTTCGACTACACACTGCTGCTGTTCGACACGCTCGAGCGTCGGCCCATCCCGAGGCTCATCCAGCGTGTCGTGAGCGGACCTTCGGTTGCAGTCACTGCGGCGAGGTCGATCGCAGAGGTGCAATCGATGCTCGACACCTGCGGCCCGCTGCGCGACCAGATCCTGCCGACTGCACTGCGTCAACTGCGCACACCGAACGCCTACATCTACAGCCAAGACGCCGACCCGAATTTCTTCAGAGACGTTTACAAGCCAGCAGTGCTCGACCCCAACGGATGGATCGATTCGCTGGCCTGTTACTGGGCCGGTTCGAAGGATCATTTGATTGTCTACAACGCCATGCGTCGGGTGATGGATCGACCGTTCGTGGACACCGACCGTGGAACGATGTCATTGCTCACACGCGCCGTGGCGCCGGTGATCGACGCGGCCATGTTCCAAGACCCGCCGATGCCGCAATTGGCAAACCTCGACGCGTCGTTGCAGCCGGTCCTGCTCGCGATGCTTCACGGCTACAGCGATCGCGAAATCGCACAACTGGCCGGCACCATGACGGACTACATCGATATCCTGATCAAACGGATCTTCAAACAGTTCGACGTCTCCAGTCGTGGCGAATTGATGGCGTTGTTCGTCGACCAGAGTGTCGTCCGGTGGTTGGAAGCCGAACATGGCCAAGCGATTTCGCCCGACGAAAACACTGGTTACCAAATCTGACGACTGCGGCCAGCAAACCACTGTTCACTTGCCGGCATGCTGCCAGAGTAAAGCCTGCGCCTCGGACAGGTTGTTGACGTTCTCGCCAAAGAGTTCGCGCACCTGATCGCCCGTGCGCAGACGAACCGTCGGCGACACCAGAAGTTCACCCGACTCCACGACCACACCGACTATATTGCCGCTGGAATCGAAGCGGTTGCGGAAGGCCGCACCCGCCCAGTTCACGCGTTGCGTGAATGCCGTGACCGCTGGGGCAACGAGTTGGCGTTTGCGCGGGCGGATGTGTAGTTCTACGTCTGCTTTGCCCCGACGAACGGTCAGGACGACGGGCCGATCGAGCGTGCTGGCCGCAACCAGTCTGGCAAAACCGTCATCGCTGGTTACGGCCTGACCATTCACGGCGACGAGCCAATCGCCCTTGTGCAGCACACCGTCGGCCGGCGCGCTGACGTCGATGTCGTCGACCCGCACGCCGGCCAGCTGCGAGGCCTGATCGTCGGGCAAGCCGGTCACGCTGACGCCCAGATACGGATAGACCACTTCTTCGCCCCGTGTGAGCAAGTCAAGGCGAGTTCGATTGTCACCGTTGATCGGGCAAGCGAAACCGATCGCCTGACCGGAGGCGCCGGGCGGAACAACGGCGCACACCAGGCCGATCACTTCTCCCGACAGGTTCAGGACCGGGCCGCCGCTGGAGCCGGGAGCAATCGGCGTGCTGAGTTGGAGCAAGTCGGCGTAGCTGCGGTTCTCGCGCTGCGAGAGACCGGGCAGCGAACGTCCCACCGCGCCGACCGTGCCGACGGCCGCGGTCAGACCGCCCTCGCCCGAGAGGCCGGCAGGATTCCCGACCGTGATGCACCAGTCGCCACGTTTCGTGCTGCCGGGGTGCGCGACGGCTAACGCGGGCAAATCGATCGGCACTCGGAGCACGGCGAAGTCGCCGCGCGGATCGGTACCGACGACCAATGCCGGATACACGTGCCCGTCATCGGTGGTGATCCAGACGCTGGCCGATCCGCTGACGACGTGCTCGCTCGTGACGATCCAGCCCCCTGAAGCAATGCAGAAGCCCGTGCCCACCGATCGCGTCGTGCCTTCAGTGAGTTTCGCGAAACGCTCGCCCGTCAGGCCATTCGACCAAAGCGCGGAGTCTGTCGGAGCGCTGGTCAGGGCCGTGATCGCAACAATCGACTTTGCCGCCTTCTCCGAAATGGAACGGAATTGGTCCTGTAGGGCGACGGGATTGCCTTGGGTAGTGGGTTCGAAAGCGGCGAGCGTGGTGATGGGTTTCAACTGTTCCGATTGCGTAGCGCCCAACGACGCTAAGCCGCAAGCGGCGATGATCGCGACCGACGCTGCGCGGACGACCTTGGTCAGATCGATCCTGCGTTCGAAACTGGATGAATGCGTCGTCATACACACCTGTGAGCGAGCCAATCCGAGGCACAAGCGATGCGACCGATTCGCCATCGATCGCATCGGGATTCGATCACTCATCGTCGTCGGATTCTTCTTCAGGATCAGGCTTCGTGCCGGCCGCACTGGCGGCGCTGGCGGCATCGATCTTCACGAGACCCTTGGCGTCGAGCACCGCGGCGCGAATCTCGTTGGCCAGGTCGGGGTTCTCCTTGAGGAAGTTCTTGGAGTTCTCGCGACCCTGACCCAGACGCGTGGACTTGTAGTTGAACCACGCGCCCGACTTGTCGACCACATTGCACAGCACGGCGAGGTCGAGCAAGTCGCCCTCGTAGCTGATGCCGCCGTCGAACATGATGTCGAATTCGGCGTCGCGGAATGGCGGCGCGATCTTGTTCTTGACGACGCGGGCGCGGGTGCGGTTGCCGACCGCGACTTCGCCGTCCTTGATGCTGCCAGTACGGCGGACGTCGATGCGGATGGACGAGTAGAACTTCAGTGCCCGGCCGCCCGTGGTGGTTTCGGGGCTGCCGAACATCACGCCGATCTTTTCACGGATCTGGTTGATGAACACGACCGTGCACTTGCTTCGGGCAATCGCGCCAGTGAGCTTTCGGAGCGCTTGGCTCATGAGGCGGGCCTGCAAACCGACGTGGCTGTCGCCCATTTCGCCTTCGATTTCAGCCTTCGGGATGAGGGCGGCCACCGAGTCGATAACGACGATGTCGACCGCGTTCGAGCGGACGAGTAGTTCGCAGATTTCGAGGGCTTGTTCGCCCGTGTCGGGCTGGCTGACCAGCAGCGAATCGAGCGTGACGCCGATCTTTTTGGCCCAGCCCGGGTCGAGGGCGTGTTCGGCGTCGATGAAGGCGGCCACGCCGCCCATCTTCTGCACGTTGGCGACCAAGTGCAGCGTAAGCGTCGTCTTACCCGAGCTTTCCGGGCCGAACACTTCGACGATACGGCCGCGCGGGATGCCGTAGCCGCCGAGGGCGATATCGAGCGAGAGCGAGGCGGTGGGAATGCCGTCGATCGGGCCACGGCCGGCACCGTCGAGCTTCATCACGGCGCCTTTGCCGAACTGGCGTTCGATCTGCTGAACGGCGCGGGAGAGCGCGGACTCGCGGCCGTCACGGTTTCCATCACGATTGAATTGATCGACGACTTCGCGAACAACGGGGGCGGGAGCCGCAGCGGCGGCCGAGGAAGAAGCGCGGGCCATGGCGGCCTGCCTTTCTGTCCCGAGCGGGTCGGGACGGAACGATCGGGATACGTCCGGTGTGCTAGATCGGAGGAGCAAGACGCACCACTGAGGGGTCGCTTAGGAACTACACCGTGTCACCCTAAGACGCTAAGCCGCAAGCGGCAAAGACATCCGACGACTTCCAGTGCACATCGTCATACGACGGGAAAGTCCCGTGATGACGCCAGCGACGCACGAAGGCGATCTTGGCTATCCATCCGATCGCCTGGCACTTGGACCAGCCGATCTGACGTGGCCTGGGAACGAGGGGCGAATGCCTTGTCCTCGTTTGCGGGTGGACTTCCGTTGTCCGGGTGCGATCGGTGAGACGACGCATCGTGGGGCTGCCACGCTTCATCGCGTCCGATCGGACCACATCCCGCCCCGAACTCGACGACAGGCCACCATCGTCCTGGTCCGGGTGTTAGGTGCGTGTATGGTAGTGCAGTCCAGTGATCCGTCAAGAGAAATTCTCGACGGGTTTTCGGGGGATGTTCGGATTCGGGTTTGGTCTGAAAGCAATCGTAGACGCCAAGCCGCAAGCGGCTTCAATGCGCTGCGGCGAGGTTCTTGACCAGCTTGCGCGGGTCGGTTGCTGCGATGATCTCGCTGACGCCTTGCTGGTTGAATCCCTTGAACCCTTCATTGCGTTCGAGGTTTTCCAAGTGGCTGCCGATGGCGCCGCGCTCGCGGAATTGCTGCGCCTGCTCGGGCGTGATCATGCCGGCGTTCAGCAGCTTCGCGATCCGCCCTTCCGCGACAGGCCAGCGTTCACCTTCGGTGAAGGCCTGCGTCAGGTATTCAAAGTTCGTGAACGGCTTCATCGTCTTGATGCCGTGATCCTTTTCGAGCTGCGATGTCAGCGTGTGGAAGTCGAACTGCGCTTCCAGGTGATGCATGCCGGCTTGAAGGAACGCCTCGCCGTGCAGGCCGCACCATAAGCCGACCGTGCCGAGCTTGTTGCGCTTCTCTTTGAAGCCTTCGTGACTGAAGTCGCCCATGAGTTCTTCAGGGCTCATGTCGACGTCGTTGAAGGTGATGATGCGGGTGACCGGGTCCTCCATCACCTGAGCACCCCAACCCGCTTCCATGCCGGCGTAAAACCGCTCGCGACAGTGGAAACCGAGCTTCTCCCACACGGCCACCAGTTGTGGGAACGACTCGCGACTGCTGCGATACGTGTGATGGTCATGGTTCGCCCAACCGATGCCGAGCTTGTCTTGTCGCGCCTTTTGCACGCGGGCGGCGAGGTTTCGCTTCATCCAGTACTCGCGCTCAGCGCTGAACCAAAGGTCGCAGGTGTAGCCGCGACCGATCTTCGCGATGCCCGCGTCGATCCGGCGCAGCGCTTCGTCAAAACCGGTTCGATCATCGTCAACGAAGCGCGGCCTGAGCCGGAAGCTCTCCAGCACATCAAGCACGTCACCCGGCTTGGGACGATTCTCCGTCCAGAAGCCCTGATGCCCGTGTCGTTCGACGGCCGCCAGCGAGAAGTCGCCATTGCACCAGAGTTCCGCGAAGCGATAGCGCGCGTAGGGCTCGCCGGTGATGTCGCGCGTGAGGTTGTGCGTCAGCAGGAAGTCGGCGACGTACTCCACTTTCATGTGGATACTCACCGCTCCGGCGGGCAGTTTGTCAGCCAACGCGATTGTCGGGAACATGCCCAGTTCGTTGTCGAGCAGCGTCCAGCCGCGATAGCTGCTCTCGGCTGTCCAGCCGCGCGAGGCCAAATCCTTCCGATCGACGTTGCTGGAGCGCAGTAAAATCGTGTCGACCATGTCGACGAAGCGCACGCTCGCCTCGGCGTGCAGGCGTTTCGCAAACGCGGCGGCCGCGGGAATGCGTGCCAACAACGCATCCACCTGCTGGTTGACGAACTGCTGAGCGCCAGGCTGACGCTCCCACTTGAACTGTTCCAGCACGCTCGTGTCGAGGGTCGATGACATTCCACGAACTCCGATTCGATTTCAGTTGTGTTCCACAGCCGCAGATGTGATTATATAACTAGCCGTCGTAGTTGGCACGTAGATTTTCGGTCGTTTTCAGGAGAACGCGTATGCATTCGGTGCTGTTGGTCGGCGCGGGCAAGATTGGCTCGTCGGCCGCGAAGTTTCTAGCTGACACGCAGGACTACGATGTGCTTGTGATCGACCAGGACGCCGCCTCGCTCCAGCGCGTCGAGGCCACCTGCGCCGTCAAAACCGCCGTCGTCAACGTGATGGATGAGGCGCAGCTCGCCAAGGCGATGAAGGGCCGGAAGTCGGTGCTGTCGGCCGTCAGTTTCGCGCAGAACCCAACCATCGCCCGCGGCTGCCTGGAAATGGGCCTGAGCTATTTCGATCTCACCGAAGACGTCGAAACCACCCGCATCACGCGCAGGCCTCGGCGAGCGAGCCAAGCCGGGCCAAGTGTTCATGCCGCAGTGTGGGCTCGCGCCGGGCTTTGTGTCAATCGCAGCCAACCATCTCGCCAAAGACTTCGACGAACTGCACGAAGTCCGCCTGCGCGTCGGTGCCCTGCCCGTCTTCCCCACCAACGAGATGAAGTACAACCTCACGTGGAGCACGGACGGCCTGATCAACGAATACGGCAACCCGTGCGAAGCCGTGCGCGGCGGCAAGTTGCTGGAAGTGCTGCCACTGGAAGGCTACGAAACCTTCAGCCTCGACGGCGTGGACTACGAAGCCTTCAACACCTCGGGTGGCGTCGGCACGCTGGCCGAAACGCTCGCGGGCAAGGTGCAGAACCTCGACTACAAAACGATTCGCTATCGCGGCCACCGCGACCTGATCAAATTCCTCATGTTCGAACTTCGTCTGAACGAACGCCGCGAACTGCTGAAGGACATTCTCGAAGCAAGCGTGCCAATGACGCCGCAGGATGTCGTGCTGATCTTCTGCACGGTGAAGGGCAAGAAGGACGGGCGATTCACCGAAATCACGGATGCGCAAGGTCTACGCCGGCGAATTCCGCGGCCAGAAGTGCAGCGCCATCCAGATGACGACAGCCGCCAGTTTGTGTGCCGTTCTCGACCTGCACGTATCCGGCAAACTGGCCGCCACGCAGGGATTTGTGCGGCAGGAGCAGGTGAGCTTGGACGCGTTCCTGACGAATCGGTTCGGGAAGGCGTACGATGTGAGGAAGTGAGAAGTTGTCCACGAAGGACACGAAGTGGCACGAATAGAAGCGCATACTTAAGCTCGTCACCCTGAGCGCAGCGAAGGGTCTGGCGCCTGGCGAGCGTCCCGCGACTTTCGCCTGGCGCCAGCGGCTTCGCTCCGCTCGGCATGACGACGTGCTTCTCCTTCGTGACCTTCGTGGACCACCCTTCCCGACCGACGAGCATCCCATGAAGACACTCGAAGCATTCCAGATCGGCAGAACGCATCACGCCGTAGCCATTGGCGCGTCGTGGCACGCGGCACCGGGCGAGCCGATCGTCGCACGGTCGCCGGTCGACGGATCGACCACGTGCACGATTCCCTCAGCTACACCGTACGACGTGCAGCGGACGATCGACGCGGCCCAGGATGCCCACCTCGAACTGCGCAACGTGCCCGCCCCACTGCGCGGGGAACTGGTCCGCCGGATCGGCGTCGCGCTGCGCGAGAAGAAGGCACAACTGGCCGAACTCGTCACGCTCGAGGCCGGCAAGATCACCAGCGAAGCGCTCGGCGAAGTGCAGGAGATGATCGACATCTGCGACTTCGCGGTCGGCCTGTCACGCCAGTTGCACGGCCTGACCATCGCCAGCGAACGGCCCGGCCATCGCATGATGGAGCAGTGGCACCCGCTGGGCGTCGTCGGCGTGATTACCGCGTTCAACTTCCCGGTGGCGGTATGGGCGTGGAACGCGATGCTGGCGATCGTGTGCGGCAACTCGGTGGTGTGGAAGCCGTCGGAAAAGACGCCACTGACCGCCGTCGCCGTGCATCGCATCGTCAGTGACGTGATCGCGAAATCGGCCGACCTGAAGATCGCGCCCGCTGTCGTGAACGTCGTTATCGGCGATCGCCTCGCCGGCGAAGCGCTCGCCGCGTCGGCGAAGGTTCCACTCGTCAGCGCGACCGGTTCCACCCGCATGGGTAAGGCCGTCGCGACGATCGTCGGCTCACGGCTCGGCCGATCCCTGCTCGAACTCGGTGGGAACAACGCGATGATCCTCTCCCCCACCGCCGACATGGAACTGGCCATCCGTGCCATCACCTTCGCGGCCTTCGGCACGGCCGGGCAGCGCTGCACGACGCTTCGTCGACTCATCGCGCACGAGTCGATCTACACCGGTGTCGTCGATCGACTCCGCGCCGTCGCGAACCGTTTGCCCGTGGGCGATCCTCGCAAGGAAGGCACGCTCGTCGGCCCGCTGATTGACGAGCACGCCTACCTCGCGATGCGCAGTGCGCTCGAACAAGCCGTCGAGCAAGGCGGCAAAGTCTTCGGCGGCGAACGCGTCACTGCCGGCGTTCCGGGCGGCTACTACGTCACGCCTGCGATCGTCGAAGTCCCGCACGATGCCGCCGTCGTGCGCCATGAGACCTTCGCGCCAATCCTCTACACGATGCGGTACAGCACGATCGAAGACGCGATCGCGATCAACAACAACGTGCCGCAGGGCCTGAGCAGTGCGATCTTCACGAGCGACGTGCGCGAAGCCGAGACGTTCATCAGCCCCGCTGGCAGCGATTGTGGCATCGCCAACGTGAACATCGGCACAAGCGGCGCCGAGATCGGCGGCGCCTTCGGCGGCGAAAAAGACACCGGTGGCGGCCGCGAAAGCGGTAGTGACGCCTGGAAAAACTACTGCCGCCGCGTGACGAACACGATCAACTACTCTCGCGCTCTACCTCTCGCACAGGGTGTGAGCTTCGACGTGTGACGTCGGACTAACATTGAAGCGTTGACGAAAAAGCCCCGGATGTACATCCAGGGCTTTGACTTGGTGGTGAAGTTGCGTCGACGTCGATCAAACGTCTTACACGTTTACGCGATCTTCGATCGATGTGAGGACATCGCTGACGTTGGCGTATGCCTTGTCTGAGCCCGCGCCGCCGTCGGCGTGGTCGAGAGTGTTCACGCCGCTGATGTAGAAGACATCGTTGCCTTGGCCGCCGACAAGCGTGTTGTCGTTGTCGCATCCATAGATGCGGTCGTTGCCAAGGCCGCCGTCGACGAGGTCGTTGGCATTGTCGCCGCGGAGGGTGTCGTTCCCGCCGTCGCCGTAGACGGAATCGTTATCGTCACCACCCCACGCGGCGTCGCGATCGGCGCCGCCGTGGATGAGGTCGGTGCCGGCGTCGCCGAAGAGGCGGTCGTCGCCGGCATCGCCGTTGAGCGAGTCGGAACCGGTGCCGCCCGAAACCCAGTCGTCACCATCGCCGAGGTTGGCCCAGTCGTAGCTCTTGCCGAGGAAGACTCTGTCGCCCGCGCCGCCGGCGTTCACGCCGACCGGAAACTCGGCCGTGCTCAGATCGACCTTGTCAGCGCCGCCCAGTGCATTGACGATCAGCGAGCGGACCTGCTTGGCCGCCACCGTGAAGTCGAATGAGAAGCCGCTGGTGTCGGCGATCGTGTACGTGTTTGAGCCAGTCTTGGTAAGCGTGAAGGTGTCGGCCGCCTCAGTGCCGGTGACGATGACGCGCCGGTCCACGATGGCCGCGCTTGACGCGAGCAGGCGGCGGCCTTCCAGACGATCGACAAGACTTGCATTGCGATTACAGGACATGAACCAACCTCCGGGCGAAGTGATGCGGGCAATGTATGCCAGAGAGACATCACTTGTCAGCACTTCGGTCCGGCAATGTCAGGGCTTGAGCGAAAACGCTACAGGCTGGGCAAGTCATGCCGATCAGGCAATTCTTGGCTGAGCGAGCGAGGCGCGGAAGAGCGACAGCAGTTGGTCGGGCGCAAGCGTCTCCGGACGAGCCGTGCCATCGAAGCCGGTCGATGCCAGCAGCCCCTCGGCGTTCAGCCCGGCCTCGACCATCGCTCGCTTCAGCGTCTTGCGCCGATAGCTGAAGATCGAGTGTACGAACACCGAGAACGCCCGTGCATCGACACCCTCGAGCCGATCCGCACGCGTCATGCGCACGAGGGCCGAATCGATCTTGGGGGGTGGCCAGAAGATGCCAGGCGGCAGCGTCCGCAGCACTTCGACGTCGGCCAGCATCTGCGCCATGATCGACAGCGGGCCGTAGGCGTCGTCGCCCACCTTCGCCCGCAGGCGATCGGCCACTTCCTTCTGCACCGTGAACACGAGCAACTCGGTCCGCAGCGCAAGCATCTCAATGATCAGCGGCGACGCGATGTTGTACGGAAGATTCGCGACCAGTTTCCACGTGCCCCCGCGGATGAGCAGGTCTTCCAGCCAGCCGTTCAGTTTGTGCTTGCCGTCGAGGGCATCCCCTTCGATCAGCTCGAACTTGGGGCTGTCCTTAAACCGCTCGCGCAGATGCGCAGCCAAATCCCGATCGATCTCGACGGCCACGAGCCTGGCGCAGCGCGGCAGCAACTCGTCTGTCAGCGTGCCCGTGCCGGGGCCGACTTCGATGACGTAGTCGAAGTCGCGCAGGTTGGCCGCCTCGGCGATCAGGCGGACGATGTTGGCGTCCACCATGAAGTTCTGCCCGAACCGATGCTTCGGCCGGGTGCCTTGGGCGGTGAGGTGCGCTTCGATCTCTTTTCGGGTCTGAGCCAAGGCACGAAAGGATAGAGGATGGACGGAAGAGAGTCGAAGCCCCGGCCTCGTCCCTTCGGACGGCCGTGCCTTCGTGCCTCCAAAGCTTTACACTAATGGCTATGAAGAGCCACGAAGTCCTGCGTGATGCGATTTCGGAACCGGGGGTGAAGTCCGTCGCGGCGTCGCTGAAGGTGTCGCCGGCCCTGGTCTACAAATGGTGTGAAGCGGCCCCCACCGAAGCGGACACGGATCAATCCGGCACGCGCAATCCGCTCGATCGAGTGCGCGACATCTATCTGCTCACGAAAGACATCCGCATCGTCCGCTGGCTCTGCAACGAGGCGGGCGGATTCTTCGTGTCGAACCCCGTGCCGGACATTCGCCGCAGCGTCGACCAGCACATTTACGACGACACGCGCAAGATGTTCCGCGAGTTCAGCGAACTGCTCGACGCGATCACCGAAAGTGTGAACGACGACCAGCATATCGACGCCGAAGAAGCCGAGATCATTCGCGACCGTTGGGAAGACCTGAAGGCGGTTCTAGAGCAGTTCGTCGTGAGCTGCGAACAGGGACACTTCCACCTGAAGGAAAAACCGAAGAAGTGAGGTCGCATAGGTGAGAGTCGACTTCGCTTTCGAGGGATAGCCGCGAGCTCGCTCGCGCGGACTTGCGGAACGGCGCGAGCAAGCTCGCGGCTACCCTGCGCATTCCAGTGCCAATCGCGCTTCAAACGCCCCACCCACCTCGTCCGTACGTTCACTAACCTTTTCGCGACGGACACTAAACCGAGCGACAATTCGTCGCACGAACAGCCGGACAACGAACGATCGACGCAGACGTCCGCCGGCCCTTGCAGGTTCATCTCGGCCGGCGCGGCATCGGGCCTTCTGACCTGATCTGCCACGCCAACGTCGCGGCCACTCGATTCCTCGCTGCCCACGCGCCGCGTCCATTGCGGCCACGCCTGCGCGGATCGTCCGCGCGGCAACAGGGACCCTTCCACTTTTCTCTCTCGTTCGCCAGGAGGCACCGTCATGGTCCGTCCACTGGTCTCCCTTCGTTCCCGTTTCGACACGCTGGAAACGCGCCAGCTCATGGCCGCCGACGCGCGCAGCTTCGATGGCTCGGGCAATAACCTCACGCAAAGCAGTTGGGGCAGCGTCGGCGCGTCGCTGATTCGCCTGGCCGCGAACGGCTACGGCGACGGCAAGTCCACGCCGGCCGGCGCCAGTCGCGCCAGCGCCCGCGCGATCAGCAACAGCGTCGTCGATCACGGCCCCGATCCGATTCTCGACGAGCGCCGCCTGTCGTCGTTCGCCTACCTGTGGGGCCAGTTCATCGACCACGATCTCGACCTCACCGACTCGGCCTTGCCCGCCGAAGCCTTCAATATCGCCGTCCCCAAGGGTGACGCGCACTTCGACCCGAAATCCACCGGCACACAGGTGATTCCGCTCTCGCGCTCGCAGTACGTCACTGGCGCAAACGGCACGCGCCAGCAAACGAACTCGATCACCGCGTTCCTCGACGGCTCGATGGTCTACGGCTCAGACAAGACCCGCGCCGACGCGCTGCGGACCTTCGCGCGCGGCCTGCTCAAGACGTCGGCCGGCAACATGCTTCCGTACAACACGGCCGGGCTTTCGAACGCGACCCTCGGCGGGCCTGCATCGAGCTACTACCTTGCGGGCGACGTCCGCGCGAATGAGAACGTCGAACTCACCAGCCTTCAGACGCTGTTCGTGCGCGAACACAACCGCATCGCGACCGATATCGCGAAACGCAATCCATCGCTGACCGACGAGCAGATCTATCAGCAGGCCCGCAAGATCGTCGGCGGCGAGATTCAAGCGATCACCTACAACGAATATCTCCCCGCCCTGCTCGGCGCCGGCGCGATCGCGTCTTACTCGGGCTACAAGCCGAACGTCAACGCCGGCATCAGTACCGAGTTCAGCACGGCCGCCTTCCGGACGGGCCACAGCATGCTGAGCGACGACGTCGAGTTTCTGAACAACGATGGCACCGACTTCCGCGACGAAATCTCGCTGGCCGAGGCGTTCTTCAATCCGTCGCTCGTCGCTAGCACGGGCATCGATCCGATCATGAAGTACCTCGCGAGCAGCAATTCCGAAAAGATCGATGTGAAGGTGGTCGACTCGCTGCGGAACTTCCTGTTCGGGCCTCCCGGATCGGGCGGGTTGGACCTGGCGTCGCTGAACATCCAACGCGGCCGGGACCACGGGTTGGCGGACTACAACTCGACGCGGGCCGCCCTCGGGCTGCCGAAGGTGACGAGCTTCGCGCAGATCACATCCGACGTCAGCGTCCAGAAGGCGCTGGCGTCGGTCTATGTGAGCGTGAACGACATCGACCTGTGGGTGGGTGGCTTGGCGGAAGATCACGTCCGCGGCTCAGCCGTCGGGGCGACGTTTCAGCGCATCCTTGTCGATCAGTTCACCCGCACGCGTGACGGCGACCGTTTCTGGTACCAGCGTGACTTGTCGCCTCAAGACGTGCAGCGCGTCAGCAGCACGCACCTAGCCGACATCATCCGCGCGAACACCGGCACGACGAACATTCAGGCGGACGTCTTCACGTTCCGGGCTGAAGTAAACGGGCAGGTCTTCGACGATCGAAACACCGACGGCCGACCGAACCCCGGTGAAGGAGGCCTCGCCCGCGCGACGGTCAGTCTCATCAACAGCGTCGGCGAAACCGTGCTCAACACGCTGACCGATGCCGCTGGCCGATACCATCTTCAGGACATCCCACTGGGACAGTACACGCTCAAGGTCGCCGGCCCGAACGGCTTTGTCGCGACCCGGCCCGCTCCGGCGCTGTCGCTCACCCGAGGGATTGTGCTGAACGGCGTCGACGTGGGCCTGAGGAACACCAGCACGCCGGCCCCGGCCCCCGCGCCGCTCCCGCCGCCTCCGCGACCCGCCGTCGCAAGCACGCTGGGCCTATTCGGCAACAACCGGGTGGTCTAGTTCGAAAAATCCCCGGAGGGGATCGTGCGAAGACCGGTTCGCACGGCCACACGGCGCGTCGGCTCGTGGATACATGGGCCGACGCGTCTTCTTTTGCTGCCCGCACAAGAATTCGATCGCGCGGGTCCGATTTTGTCGCGCAACCGATGCCGTTTTTCCGATCTTGTGTAGTCGGACCGAAGCCTCGTAGACTTCGGGGCTGGTCTGTTGTCGAACGATTCGTCACCCCGAGGGAATGCCGATGCTTCGCCGGTCGCTGGGTTTATTCGCACTGTGCGCGTCGCTCGTCACGGGGCCGGCCACCCTTGGGGCCGACGCACCTACCACTAGGCCGGCCACCCTCTTCAACCCCGCGCGACACATGCGCGTAGCCGAGGTGAAGCCGGGCCAGAAGGGGTATGTCCGCACGGTTGTCAGCGGTACGAAGATCGATCAGTTCGATGTCGAAGTCGTCAGCATCCTGCGCAACCAGTTCGGTCCCGGCCGGGACGTGGTGCTCATCCGCTGCAAGGGCGACTTCATGGAACACGTCGGCAGCGTCGCGGGAATGAGCGGCTCGCCGGTGTACCTCGTCGACGACGCGGGCAACGCTCGGATGATCGGCGCGTACGCATACGGCTGGGACCTCCAAAAGGACCCGCTCGCGGGCGTGCAGCCGATCGAATACATGACGCAGCTCGTCCCGTCCGCCCTGCCGGCCGAGATCGTCGGCGCGGGCGAATCGAAGGGCCTGCAGACGCGGGCGCGGTGGTCGCTGCTCGATGCGGGCGTCGTTCCGGCGTTCGACCGATTCGCGAAGGAGCGACCGCTCGGTGTGTCCACGCTCACGCCGCGTGCCGCGACCGACGCGTCCGGCCTGCGCCCTCTGGCGATTCCACTCGCCGCCAGTGGCCTGACGCCGCGTGCCGCGGAACTGCTCAACCAACTC
This sequence comes from Tepidisphaeraceae bacterium, assembly GCA_047600945.1. Taxonomy (GTDB): domain Bacteria; phylum Planctomycetota; class Phycisphaerae; order Tepidisphaerales; family Tepidisphaeraceae; genus JASGKC01. The sequence goes on from JASGKC010000001.1 coordinate 4,055,666, forward strand.
GCCCTGCCGGCGGGACTGAAGCCGCTGGTCGCCCCCGGCAGCGCGCCCGACCCGGCCGCACCCGCGACCAAGATCGAACCCGGCTCCGTCCTCGTCGCCAGCCTCATCTCCGGCGACCTCGACATGACCGGCCTGGGCACCTGCACCGACGTCATCGGCGACCGCGTGCTCGCCTTCGGCCACCCGATGTTCGGCGACGGCAGTGCTTCCGTTCCCTTCGGCGGCGGTTCGGTGAACCTCATCGTGCCGATGCTCACGGCCAGCTTCAAAGTCGGCGCGGGCGGGCCGCTGCAAGGCACGCTCGATCGCGACAGCGAAGTCGGCATCGCCGGCACGATCGGCTCGAAGGCAATCACGTTCCCCGTGACCGTCAACGTCCGCACGGCTCAGGGCGAGACGCGCGTCTACCACTTCCAGAGCGCGATCCACAGTCAGATGACGCCGATGCTGACGGCCGTCGCGACCTTCAACTGCGTCACGGCCGGCGGTGAGTTGCCTGAAGAGAACACGCTGACGTACGGCTACACGATGCGCTTCGCCAACGGCCGCGAGTTGCATGCAGCCGGTCAGATTCCGAGCACAGTTGGAACACCGGTCGACTTCGCTCGCGAAATGATGGGTCCGCTCACGCTCGCACTTGCCAATCCGTTCGAGCGCGTGCTGCCCACGAGCGTCGAAGTGAATCTTGAAGTCACGCCCGGCGTGAATCAATCCGAAGTCGTCACCGCGGCCGCCGACCGCACGAAGTACGAGCCGGGCGACAAGGTCCGGCTTGACGTCGAACTGCGCCGCTACCACGGCGAGAAGGAAATCCGCCCGATCACGTTCGACCTGCCGGCCGACCTGAAGCCGGGCGACTACTCGCTGCAACTGCTCGACGCCGGCGCGAACCTCCGCGCCGATGCGGCCGCCAATCCACAGAAGCTGCTGATTGAGAACGCGAATGAACTGTTCGACGCCCTGCAATCGGTCACGCTGAACTCGGCCAAGCCGAAGCTGTTCCTGCGCCTGAGCCGCGAACCGGAAGGCCTATCGATCGGTCGAACCGCCCTACAGCGCCTGCCCGGCTCGCGACGGATCGTTTACGCGCAGCTCGGTCGGGCCGACGTGCAGCCCGTGGCCGAGTCGATCATTACCGAAGTGCCGGCCGACGGTTTCGTGGTGGCCGACATCCAGGTGCCGATCAAGGTCGCGAAGAAGAAGTGAGAATACGAGCCACGAATCAGACGAATGGACACGAAATGAGAAGAAGCTCGTTGTGTTCGCTCCCCGTCGGTTCTGGCTCTGTTGACTGGTCTGAGATTCGTGCCGATTCGTGAGATTCGTGGCTTTCCTCCCCCGCAAGAGACCTCCATGCCCAAGCGATTCCTCCTCACCGCCGCCGTTGCTGTTGTCAGCGTTTCGCCGGCGTTTGCCGTCAGCACGCAATTCTTCAAGCACGGCAGCAAGGCCGAGTTCGAGGCGGGCAAGCTCGACAACGTCGTCGTCACCAACTTCGGCGAACTGAAGCTGGCTCGCGCGGTGCAGGACGTGCTCAAGGACGACGCTTCGATCGGCTCCATTGAAACCATGGTCGAAGGCCCGGATGGCGCCGTCTACGTCGGCACCAGCGCCGGCGGGAAGGTGCTGGCCGTCAAGGACGGCAAGGCGACCACCGTCGTCGACCTTGGCGAAGAGACGTCCGTTCTCAGCCTCGTCTTCTGGAACAACAACCTGCTCATCGGCACCGGCGGTGAACAGGCGAAGGTGCTCATCCTCGGCCTTGGCAAGATCGAGCCGGCCGAGCTCGTCGCGCCGGAAGGCGTTCAGTACATATGGGGCATTCATGTCAGCGCCGACAACAAGGCCTACCTCGCGACCGGCCCCAATGGCGAGTTGATCGAACTCGATCTCGTCACGAAGAAGACGCGCACGTTGCTCAAGACCGAGCAGCACAACCTGCTGAGCTTGGTTGGCAAGGACGACACGCTCTACGTCGGCACCGATCCGGACGGACTGGTCTATCGCGTCGATCGCAAAACGGGCCAAAGCTTCGTCATGTACGACGCGGCCGAGACGGAAATTGGCGCACTGGCGCTCGATTCGTCCGGCTCGCTGTACGTCGGCACAAGTCAAGCGGTGGAGGTGCCGAAAGACGAAGAAGAGCCGACGCCTGCCGCGGAAACCGCGCTCGTGGGCCGGCCGGTGTCGGCGTCGCTGAGCGATCCGATTCCGGGCAACCAGCCCGAGCCGCCTCGCCCGCTTGAGCCGAGGATCGCGAACGCCCTCGCCGACGCGCCGGCCGACCAGCCCAAGCCTGAGCCGGGCGAACCCAAACCCGGTGAACCCAAGCCTGGCGAGCCGAAGCCCGGTGAGAAGCCCGCGGAAAGCGGGAACGAAAAACCGCAGCACTCGTCGGCCGGCCCCACGCAGGTGACCGCTACCAACGGCGAGAACGCCGCCGCGGGCAACGCGGTCTATCGCATCGATCCGAAGGGCTTCGTCAGCGAAGTCTATCGCGGGCAGGTCATGATCTTCGATCTCGCCCTGCAGGACGGCAAACTGCTCATCGCCACCGGCGGGCGCGGGCAGCTCATGCAGTACGACCCGAGCACCGAGGAAACCGTCACGCTCGCACAGGCGAAGCGCGTGTTCCTGACAAGCCTGCTGGCGACGAAGTCGGGCACGCTGCTGATCGGCACGTCGGACGACGCGTCGATCATGCAACTGTCGGCCGGGCTCGCACCGACGGGCACCGCGACCAGCGAAGTGCTTGACGCGGGGCAGATCGCCGCGTTCGGCAACTTCGCGATTCACGGCTCGCTGGCGGCAAACTCGAAGCTCACCGTCGCGTCGCGCAGCGGCAATTTGGCCGACCCGAAGATGGGCGGCTGGAGCGACTGGTCGGCCGAGATCCCGGCCGCTCAGTACGTGCAACTCGCCTCGCCCGCGGCGCGGTTCGTGCAGTACCGACTGACGCTGTCGAGCGTGGACGCGAAGACCTCGCCGGTGGTGGACGATGTGTCGCTGGCGTATCAGCTCCCGAACCTCGCGCCGCGCATCGACACGATCAGCGTCGCGCCGGCCGAGATACCAGCCGACGGGTCGACGCCCTCGCCGACGCACAAGGTCGACTGGACGGCCACCGATCCGAACAACGACACACTCACCTACCAGCTCTACATGCGCACCGGCACAAACGACCCGTGGGTGCTGCTGGCGAAGGACTTGGCCACGACCACCTACGAATGGGACACGCGCCGGGTACCGGACGGCCGGTACGAGCTTAAATTGGAAGCGTCGGACGCGTCGAGCAACGCCCCGGGCACCGGCAAAGCTGCGCAGCGGATTTCCGACCCGCATCTGGTCGACAACACCGCCCCGGCGATCGGTGACGTCGATGTCAGCCGCAAGGACGGCAAAGTCACGATCGCGGCCCGGGTGGTGGATCGATCCGGTATCGTGTCGTCGCTGGAATACGCAATCGACGGCGTCGAGCACTGGCAGAAGGTGCTGCCGGTCACTATATTGAACGATTCCCCGGAGGAGCGTTACACGGTGACGCTCGACGATCCGGGCCAGTCGACGCGCGTGGTGTCGCTGCGAGCGAAGGATGATTCGGGCAACGTGGGCTACCTGTCGGTGGTCGTGCAGCCCGGGAAGTAACGCAGGTCCTTCAGAAGTTTAGCGTCCGCCCGAAGGGCGGGATTTCGAGCCAGAGAACAGTCCCATGCATTACCCCCACCGCACGAGCAAAGTGAAGCGCGCCCGCAAGATCGGCTTCCTGAAGCGCATGAGCACCAAGAGCGGCCGCAAGATCATCAACGCCAAGCGCCGCGCCGGCCGCAAGGTCCAGGTCGTCTGAGCTTCTGTCCGGTTTGACAACGAAACACCAAGCCCCGGATACAGATCCGGGGCTTTTCTGTCGTTGTGCGAGCGATGGGTTACTGTAGCGTCGTGAAAGAAAGAGCCCGGAATGTACATCCCGGGCTTTTGTACGTTTTTCGATGAATGATCGACTTCACGCTTCGTTCTGACGCGTCTCGCCCGCGCTGCCGCCGAGGGCGGAGATGGACGGGATTGATCGATCCACCTGCGTAGCCGGCGGCTCGACCTTCTCGGCTTCGCTGATCGGCGTTTCTTCAATCGCCTTCAGGCTCGACGGATCAATGCCCGGCGGCACGATCTTGCGAACGGCCTTGCCGCGGCTGTCACCCGCCGTCACCACGCCGATGTAGAACGCCGTCGTGGCCAAGCCCTGCTGATGCTGATAGGGGAAGTTGATCAGTTCGATGAATTCGCGAACCAGTTCTTGCGCGACGGCATCCGACTGCTCGGCCTCGCGGATGCTCCGCTGGTGCTCGCGGTCGCGGAATTTCATGATCTGCACGAACCGGCCGCCCACTTCGGTCGACCAGTTCGGGCCGGCCTGCTCGTAGACCTCGAAGTCGTCGCAGCCGAGCCGGCTCATGACCTGCTTGAACTGCTTGACGAGCCGCGCGTGCTCGGTGCGCTTGTCTTTGGGAACGATGTAGCTGTTGGTTTGCAGGAGCATCCGTGGGCCTTCAACTTCTACCGATCCAAACTCCGGATCGGCTCAAAGTATTCCCGCGCATCATGCCAAACCGGTCCGAACCCCGCAATGCGACACGCGGCAAACTTCTCGCATCTTTCGCCCCTACCCCGGCTTATCGGTCAATGGGAGTACGACACTCGAAAGAATATGCAGTTATGCGCCCTGTCCAGTCCGCGCGCTGACGGCCAAGGTGAACAGCGTGATCTCCGGCCGATTCGCGTGACGCCGCCGGTTTCCGTAGCTCAGCCCGCCGTTCACATAAAGATGCCGCCCAGCCAGTTCGTAGTAGCCCTTCACGAACGGCCTGCCCCGCCGGACAACCCGCTTGCGGAACTTCATCTCTTTGAGCGGTCTGCCGTGCGTGTGGCCCGACAGCATCCACTGCCACGGGTAATCTAGTAGTTCCGGGGCATTCACCGGGTTGTGGTTCAGGCAGACGATTGGATGACGCTCGTCGATCCCATCAAACGCCAAATCGGGATTAATCGCACCCGTCCACTCGTCGTCGAGCCCGACGAGTGTCAGTTCGCCATTGCCCCGGCGAACGGTGTGCCGCTCATTCCGCAAGACCACGCAGCCGCCCTTCTGCAACTCGACCTCCAACGCGTCCGCCAGCCGCTGCCCGTGCGCGGGCCGGCGCTTGCCCATCATCGTGTAGTCGTGATTGCCGAACGTGACAATCACCGGCTCCGGGGTCTTCGCGCGACAGAGCAAATCAGTCACGCCCTTCACAAAGCGATGGCCGCCCGTGAGCAGGTCCCCCGTGACGACCAGCAGGTCCGGCTTCAGGCCGTTGATGAGGTCGATCGCCTGGCGCAGGTACGCGCGAGTGACCATCGGACTGTAGTGAAGGTCGGAAATCTGGACGAGTTTGAACCCCTCAAAAGCTGGATCAAGGCCCACCAGCGGCATACCGCGCTGGTGGAGTTCAATCCACTGTCCATGGAACGGCAGCCCGTGCAGACCGGTCAGGCCGAGCGTAGCCATCGACCGCCAGATCGCGTGCCGCCACTTATGCTGACGATCCCAGTTCGGCGAGCCGAGGTAATTGATGAGCCGACGGACGGGCATGAACGCGGTCACTCCCTTGATGAGTAATCATAGCCGAGGTGCGGGCGGTTGGATCGGGGGGTGGATGAGTCTGCTCCCGTGATGCCCCTGACAGAGTTGCGAGTTTCAAGATTCAAGTTTCGAGATTCGAGTTGGGTGTTCACGTGACGCCTTGCGTCCGAGCGAGCCGTTCCGCCACTCGAAATTCGGAACTTGAAACTCGCAACTATCCCAACTCCTCCGCCATGATGTCGTACTCCTTCATCTTCATCCCCAGCGACTCGTATGTCTTTTTGCGCGGCCATTCTGCTTCTCGACATACAACCTGATCGACGCGACGCCGGCCGCCTGGGCCATCTCGCGCACGTGTGCGTACAGCCCCTTGAAAACGCCTCGCCCGCGAGCGTCGGCATCGACATAGACGCTCTGAATCCACCACATGTCGGCGTTTCGCCAGTCGGACCACTCGCGCGTCAGCATGAGGCAGCCGACGACGATGCCGTCGACAACCGCGACGAAGTATCGGCCCTTGCTCTCGTCTGCGAGGGCGGTCTTCACGCCCAGTTCGACCGTGCTGGGGTTCAGTCGGACCGACTCCGTCTCCCATGCCAGCCGGATCATGAACACGGCGATGCTGGCAGCGTCCGACGGCCGACCGGGACGGATCGTGAAGGCGGGCGAATCATCGCTCATACCGTATTGGTAGACGGCGGCGCTGGCGGATTCAACGGCGGCGGCGCGACCGGCGGCGGCTTGGGCGCGAAGGCCGCCCTCAACGCTGCCAGCGCCGCGTGCGGCCAGGTGTTGTGCACGAGCGTCTTCCGCTCGACCTTGCCCTGCTTGTTGCGGACGACGCGTTCGAGCTTTATATCGACATCGTCCGGCGTCGCGTCGCCGCAGTGCGCAGCGCTGAGAACGAGCGAACCGTCGAGCGCACCCGCACCCGCTCGCTGCAACGCCGCGATGTCGCCCGACCGCACGGCCTCGACTGTCTCGGGCGTGTCACTGGCGATGAAGCCGAGCGCTTCGGGCGTCTTCCATGTCGAATGCGTCTCGGAGTACGGCTGATGCGCAGTGCGCCGCGATCCCGCGAACGCGATGCCCGCGACCAGCATCACCTCAACACCCCAGTAGACATAGCTGCCAACGTAGCCAAGGTTCATGGGCGAACTGCTCGACCCGCGGGTCGACTTGATCTCGACACCTTCGGTGGCCTCGACATCCATGTAGTCGAAGAAGTTCTTGATGTGATAGAGACGCCACGTGGTCAGGTTCTGCTTCAGTTCCGCCGGGGGAGATTCGTCGCGAACCTCCTGTTCGGTCACGTTCTGCCAGCTCTCGCGCACGTCTTTCGGCTGCGCCTCGATCTTGGTCATCACGTCGCGATAGCCTTCATAGTGCATCACGGTCATCGCAAACACGCCGCCAATGAACGCCGCCAGCCCAGCCAATGCGCCGTTGCGGACGTGGCCCTTCTTCACCAGCCAACCCGCCACGAACGCCAGCGCCAAGCCGATTAGCAGCGGGAAGACGAGGATCAACCAGATCGCCTTCGACACGTAGAAGGCAACAAACCCGAGCACCGCGCCCGCAAGAGCAAGGCCGGCGATGAGTTGCAGCACGCCCGCGATCGGAGCGCCGCTTGATGGCTTGTACGGACGGACTTCAAACCGCTGACCCGCGCCGACCGGCGCGGAGGAGAAACTGCTGGACATGACGAAACCCCGAGTCGGAAACCAGTCCCTGAGCTGAACTCGACGCCGGGCCGATCATCCGAAGTATCGCGATGCTCGGCAAGCGGAAAGCTGCGATTGGCTACAACACATAGCGCCAAGGCCCACAGTCGTCATGCTGAGCGACGCGAAGCATCTGGCGCGAACCGAAGGCCCAGCGACGTTCGCGTGGCGCCAAATCCTTCGGCCGGAGTACCGTCCTCAGGATGACGCGAACTCACGCGTCCTCACCGAACAGCGGAGCCTCCGGCTCCTTCGGTGGCGTCCATTTCAATCCCATATGCTCGTACGCCAGCCGCGTCGCTCGGCGGCCCTGGCGGGTGCGCGTCACGAAGCCGTTCTGAAGCAGGTATGGCTCGATGACGTCTTCTAGCGTGTCGCGTTCTTCGCCCATGGTGGCCGCCACCGCTTCGATGCCCACCGGCCCGCCGCCGTAGACGTCGATCATGGTCTCGAGGAATTGCCGGTCTTGTTCATCCAAGCCCCGCGCGTTGATCGCGTAGAGGTCGAGCGCCTTGCGCGTCGTCTTGAGCGTCACTTGACCGTCCCCCTCCGTCTGCGCGAAGTCGCGCACGCGGCGGAGCAGGCGATTCGCCACGCGCGGCGTGCCCCGGCTGCGCCGCGAGTTCGTCCAGTGCGTCGATATGATACTTCAGGCTGAGCTTTCCGCAGTTGGCTTGAAGGATCTTCAGCAGCGCTTCGGCGCGTAGAAGTCGAGGTGCTCGGCGATGCCGAACCGCCCGCGCATCGGCCCGGTGAGCAGGCCAAGCCGCGTGGTCGCGCCGATCAGCGTGAACGGCGCAATCGACACCGTGACGGCCCGCGCGTGCATGCCGCTGTCGATCGGGATGTCGACCTTGTAGTCCTCCATCGCCGGGTAGAGGTATTCCTCGACGATGGCCGGCAGGCGGTGGATTTCGTCGATGAAGAGCACGTCGCCGCGCTCGACCTTCGTGAGCAGGCCGACAAGGTCCGCGCCTTTCGTCAGCGCGGGACCGTTGGTGACGTGGACCTTCGCGCCCATCTCGTTCGCGATCACATGGGCCAGCGTCGTCTTGCCCAATCCCGGCGGGCCGTGCAGCAGCGTGTGATCCATCGGCTCCCCGCGCTGACGCGCCGCCGTCACGGCGATCTGTAGCTTGCGGATGAGCTGCTCCTGCCCGACATACTGCTCGAACCGCTCGGGCCGAAGCGCGTAGTTGATCCGCTCTTCCTCGGGCGATTGCGAAGTCGATTCGATGAGTCGTTCGCGGGCCATGATGATGACCTTAGCCTAGCTTGCGGGGCAATGCACTTACACAATGGACACTCGGCAAGCCTTCACCCCCGCGCCCGCAGCATCGCCGCCACCAGGTTGTCGGTCCCCTTCATGCCTGGTTGAGCCGCCAGCACGCGATCCAGCAGCATCGCCGCGTCGTTGGGACGTTCGCCCAGAGCGACCAGCGCTCGGATCGCGTCCTCGTGTTCCGGCGCGCGGGCAGGACCTCGCGTGGTCGGAGCGGGTGTCCGCGGGCCGGTGGGTTCGATGGCGCTCGCGAACTTGGCGCACTTGCCGGACAGTTCCGCCACCACCAGCTCGGCCGTTCGTTTGCCGATGCCGCTGAGCCTTGTCAGCGAGCGTGCGTCCTTCGATTCGATCCACGCCGCGATCGTGCCGATCGGCTCGGTGAGGGCCTTCAGCGCCGTGCGTGTGCCGATGCCTTTTACGGTCGTGAACAGTTCGAAGAACGTGCGGTCGTCGCTTCGCACGAAGCCGATCACGCGCGGCTCGAGGTTGCCGCGGCCGGGGTCGCCTTCGAGATAGACCAGCGTGTGGAACGTCATCGCCTGGCCGACGAGCGAACGCAGCGGCTCGACGTCGAAGGCGGGAATGAGCAGCGAGAACACGATCGGACCGGCCGCGAGGTCGATCGAATTGTTGTCATGCACTTTCGCAAGCTGGCCGGTCAGGGCGGAGAGCATGCGCGGATGATACGGGAGGAGGACGGTTTCACCACGGAGGGCACGGAGGGCACGGAGAAGATGCAAGAGAGTAGAGGGAAGAGGATAGAAAGCTGCGTTCGTCGTAGCGCGTGACCCGACCAACACGAAGGCTTCGCGGCGCACGATCCGCTGCGCGCGTTCTTCTATCCTCTATCGTCTTCCCTCTTCACGCCCCTATTCTGCGTGCCTTCAGGACGCGACCACTTCCACCTGCCGCACCGCGACGCCATTTCGGGCGAGGAAGTCCTTCACGCCGGGCACGCTGTGTTCGCGGAAGTGGAAGATGCTGGCGGCCAGCGCCGCGTCGGCCTTGCCCTTGGTGAGCACGTCGAGCATGTGCTGCGGGCTTCCCGCGCCGCCGCTGGCGACGACGGGGATGCTGACGGCCTCGCTGACGGCCGCGGTCATTTCCAGGTCATAGCCGGACTTCATGCCGTCGGCGTTCATCACGTTCAGGACGATCTCGCCCGCGCCCAAGTCCTCGACCTGACGCACCCAGTCCATCACCTGGATGCCGGTGTTGACCCGACCGCCGTTGACGAACACTTCCCAGAACTCTTTGCCGTCACGCCGCACGCGGTTGGCGTCGAGGCCCAGCACGGTCGCGCAGGCGCCGAACTTGTCGCTCACCTGCTTGATGAGTTGCGGGTTCTTCACGGCCGCCGAGTTCAGGCTGACTTTTTCGGCGCCGGCCTGGATGAGGCGCGTGGCGTCGTCGATCGTGCGGATGCCGCCGCCCACGGTGAGGGGCATGAAGATCACCTCGACCACCCGCCGAACGAGATCCGCCATGATCTCCCGACCCTCGTGGCTGGCGGTGATGTCGTAGAACACCAGCTCGTCGGCCCCCTGCTGCTCGTAGAACTGCGCCTGCTCGACGGGGTCGCCCGCGTCGACATGGTCGAAGAACTTCACGCCCTTCACCACGCGGCCACGGTCGACGTCCAGACAGGGGATGATGCGCTTCGTGAGCATGGGGATTTGCCAAATAGAAATTGCCGATTTCCGATTGCCCATTTCCGATTCGCTCTTGAATCGGAAATCGCAAATTGGAAATCGGCAATCGTGTCAGGGTGACCGACGGGACTCGAACCCGCGACGTCCAGGACCACAACCTGGCGCTCTACCAACTGAGCTACGGCCACCGTCTTGGGCGGACCAATATCCACCCGAACCGGTCGGCTGTCAATCCGATGCGCCGCACACGCCCGTTTACCGATTCGTGCAAAACTTCCTGCGGCATATTTGATATACTAGGACGAAGCCAATGTTTGACTTATAGCCGAAATCGTTTTAGCGTTTAACCATGCCGGAGCGAGTTGTCCGGCGAAGGGCGCGTCGGACCCGGCTGGCCGACGCGTAGCAGGGATTGTGGTCCTTCACCCGTGAGCGTTCACCGTGTCGATGCCCACCAAAGGCGACACCAACGCAGCAAGCCTCACGCAGAACCTCGAATCCGAGGTCGGCCGCTACGTCGTCGAGACGGGCTTGGTCACGCGTGACGAGCTCGACTTCTGCTACGAACAGCAGAAGCAATCTTCCGATCCCAACCAGCGCTCGCTGACCGACCTGCTCATCGAGCACCAGTTCCTGACCGTCAACCAAGCCAAGCGCATCCGCCGCGCGATGGACGAGCGCCGGCAAGGCCAGATCCCCGGCTACATCCCGATGGGCCTGCTCGGCAAAGGTGCGATGGCGAAGGTGTACAAGGCCAAGCAGATCTCGCTGGATCGAATTGTCGCAATCAAGGTCTTGCCGAAAAAGCAGAGCAACTCGACCGACTTCGTCGAGCGGTTCTACAAGGAAGGTCGCGCCGCGGCCCGCCTGAGCCACCCGAACATCGTGCAGGCCTACGACGTCGGCAGCACGCCCGACGGGCTCCACTACTTCGTGATGGAGTACATCGAAGGCAAGACGCTCTACGACCTGATGGTCCCGCCGCCCCAGGGCGACGGCAAACAGTTCACCGAAGCAGAGGCGCTCGACGTCTGCATTCAGATCTGCGATGCGCTGGTTCACGCTCATCGTCGCGGGCTGATTCACCGCGACGTGAAGCCCAAGAACATCCTGCTGACTCCTCAAGGCGTCGCGAAGCTGACCGATCTGGGTCTGGCCCGCGACGTCTCTGACAAGCAGGCCGCCGAGCTTGAGGCCGGAAAGGCCTACGGCACGCCCTACTATATCTCGCCGGAGCAGATTCGCGGCGAGGTCGACATCGACTTCCGCTCCGACCTCTACAGCCTCGGCGCGACGCTCTACCACCTCGTCACGGGCCGGGCGCCGTTCGAGGGCGATACGCCCAGCGCGGTCATGCACCGTCATCTGAACGACGAACTGATGCCGCCCGATCACCTCAACCCGGCCCTTAGCGCCGGCGTGAGCGAAGTGATCGAATTCGCGATGGCCAAGGACAAGAACCAGCGCTACGCCAGCACCGACGACATGCTGGAAGACATGAAGCTGGTCCGTGCCGGCGGCAGCCCGATCCACGCCCGCCACGAAGTGAACATGTCGGCGCTGGAGAACATGGAACGCACCGCCCGGACGATCGACATCGAAACCCGACCGCCGCCAAGTCCGTGGGAAAACCCGGCTGTGGTGGGCGTGCTCATCGCCGCGGGCGTGTCGGTGCTCGCCAATATCATCCTCGCTGTCATGTGGGCCTCGAAGTAACCGCTGAGGCTTCGACCTCCGCCCACCCAGTCCGGATTATCGGACTTCTCTAACCTCCCAACCGTTACCATTTCACAGAACTGACGGCTGCTTAGCCGATCGAGTTGCTATCGGCCCCAAGTCGCGTCGTATCGACCGGGCGGCCGTGGCAAAGTCTCGACGTCATTTCCGTCGTCGGCTGGACTGAGACTGTGGGCTGGGAGGCTGAACTGTGAGCACGTCATCGAACGCCGCGCGCCGCGGCCGGACTTCGTATCGTTTGCCCGTCTCGCGTCGCGAGCGTCTGGCCGAGCTCGTCTCGCGCTGGGACATCGAGAAGCTCGAAACCCGCCGCCTGCTCGCCGCGATCGCCGCCACCACGCCGTTGAACGGCGCGCAAAACGTCGCCGTCGCCAACAACATCACGGTCACGTTCGCGAGTGCGATGGATGGCACGACGCTCACCACCGAGCGCGTCAGCGTCCGCAACAACGCCGGCACGCTCGTGGTCGTCGGCTTGTCGTACAACACCTCGACGCGTGTCCTGACGATCGATCCGGCCAGCAACCTGACAGCCGATTCGGGCTACTACACGGTCCGCATCGCGGGCGGATCGACCGGCGTCAAAGCCTCCGATGGCACGGGCCTCGCCAATGACTTCCAGTTCTCCTTCACCTGCGGCACGCCCAACTTCAGCGCGCAGGCAATCTTCTCCGGGCTGAACCAGCCGACCAACATCGAGTTTGCGCCGGACGGGCGCATCTTCATCACCGAGAAACGCGGCATCATCAAAGAGTTCGATAGCCTGACCGACACATCGGCCACGATCGTCGCCGACCTGCGCACGCAGGTCTACAACTATTGGGACCGTGGCCTGCTGGGCCTGGCGCTCGATCCGGGCTTCACCACGGGGCGTCCGTATGTCTACGTGATGTACGCGTACGACGGCACGTTCACGCAAGCCGCTCCCCTTCACGGCGCCGCGGGCAGCGATGATGACCCGGGCGCGTCCGACGGCACCTCGTTCGGCACGGGCCGGATCAGCCGCTTCACCATCGGCGCCAACAACATCATGACCGGCAGTGAGCAGGTGCTCGTGTGGGACTACCCGCTCCAGTTCCCCAGCCACGCCACCGGCGACCTGAAGTTCGGACCCGACGGCTACCTCTACGCCACCAGCGGCGACGGCGCGAGCTTCGCCGCCGTTGACTACGGGCAGACCGCCAATCCCTTCGGCGATCCGGTCAACGAAGGCGGTGCGCTCCGCTCGCTCGACGTCCTCAGCGACGGCGACCCCACCGGCCTCGACGGCACCCTCATCCGCATCGACCCCAACACCGGCAACGCCGCGCCGGGCAATCCGTTCAGTTCCAGTTCCGACGCGAACAAGCGCCGGATCATCGCTTTCGGCATGCGGAACAGCTTCCGCTTCAACTTCCGTCCCGGCACGAACGAAATCTGGCTGAGCGAAGTGGGCTGGAACGACTGGGAAGAGATCAACCGCGTCGCCAACGCCACCGATGGCGTTGCCGAGAACTTCGGCTGGCCCGCGTGGGAAGGCAACGCGCACCAGTCCGGATACGACGCGCGGAACCTGCCGCTGATCGAGAACCTCTACGCCGCGGGTGGCGACACCAAGCCCTACTACACCTGGGCCCACTCGCAGCAGGTCGTCTCGGGCTCGGGCGAGCCCACCGGCGGCAGCAGCGCCACCGGCAACGTCTTCTACACAGGCGGCAACTACCCGGCCGCCTACACCGACGCGCTCTTCTTCGCCGACTACTCGCGCGCCCGCACGTACGTCATGTACCGCGGCGTCGACGGCAACCCTGACCCGAACACGCGCCAGGTCTTCTCTGCTCCCGGCTGGGGCTCGGTCGAACTCACCACCGGCCCGAACGGCGACCTGTTCAGCGTCGACCTCGTCAACGGCCGAATCTTTCGGTACGTCGCGACCGGCTACAACAAGGCCCCGACTGCCGTCATCACGTCGAACGTGACCACCGGCTCGGTCCCGCTCACGATCAACTTCAGCGGCGCGTCCAGCAGCGACCCCGACGCCGGCGACGTGCTCAGCTACTCCTGGGACCTCAACGGCGACGGCACCTTCGGCGACAGCACCGCCGCCGCGCCAAGCTACACGTACACCACGGCCGGCGCACGGACCGTGCAGCTTCGCGTGACCGATCGCGGCGGCGCGACGAGCGTCGCTTCACTTCAAGTCCTTCCCGGCGCGACCGCGCCCGTGCCGGTCATCACCACGCCCATCGTCGGCTTCACCTGGCAGACGGGTCAAACCATCTCGCTCTCGGGCAGCGCCACCGATGCCGAGGACGGCACGATTCCGGCCGCGAACCTGAAGTGGGACATCACGCTCGTCCACGCGAACGACATCGATCCGACGAACTATCACCTGCACGACATCACCGGCTTCACCGGCGCGTCGGGAACGTTCGTCGCGCCCGATCACGAGTGGCCTAACTGGCTACAGATCAGCCTGACCGCCACCGACAGCACGGGCCTGAAGACGACCGTCACGCGGCGCATCGATCCGAAGACGATCACGCTCAGCTTCAACTCGAATCCGCCGGGCTTGCAGGTGGCGGTGAACAGCGGCAGCTACACCACGCCGTTCAGTCGCACGGCCGTCATCGGCAGCACGAACAGCATCAGCGCCACGACGCCGCAGAACGTCGGCAACAACACCTACATCTTCAACAGCTGGAGCCAGGGCGGGGCCGCATCGCAGACGCTGATCGCGCCGGCCACCAGTTCCAGCTACACGGCCGTGTTCGACGTTTCGACGAACGTCAAACTGACCGGCACCGCCATCGGCACGGCCGGCACGACGAACAACACCCGCGACAAGGCGTTCGACGGCAGCCTGAGCACCTACTTCGACGCCACCACCGCCGACGGCGGCTGGGCGGGCCTCGACCTCGGCAGCACCGCGCGATCACGCGCCTGCGCTACGGGCCCCGTATCGACTACCCGTCGCGCATGATCGGCGGGAAGTTCCAGGCGTCGAACGATCCGAACTTCGCCAGCGGCGTGGTCGACCTGTACACGATCACTTCCACGCCCCCGACGGGCGTCTACACCGACATCGCCATCGGCGCGGGCAGCGCCGTCAACGGCCTGAGCGCGAACTACTACAACTCGCTCGACCTCAGCGGCACGCCGGTCCCGCGCATCGACTCGACCGTCGACTTCGACTGGACCACCGGCTCGCCCGGCACCGGCATCAACGCCGACCAGTTCAGCGCCCGCTGGACCGGCCAGGTGCAAACTGTTGAAGCTGGCACGTACACCTTCAGCGTGACGGCCGACGACGGCGTCCGGCTCTGGGTGAACGACACGCTGCTGATCGACAAATGGGTGGACCAATCGGCGACGACGTATACGGCCACCATCACGCTGACGGCCGCCTCGCGCGTGAACCTGCGGATGGAGTATTACGAAAAGACCGGCAACGCCGTCGCGAAGCTCGGCTGGCGGCGGCCGGGTCAGACCGCGACGTCGGCGATCCCGACCGGCAACCTCTGGTCGGCCGCGAGTGTGCCGGCGGGCGCGACCTATCGCTACGTGCGCTACCTCTCGCCCGCGGGCGGTTACGCGAACATCGCCGAGGCGGAGTTCTACACCTCGCAGGTCCTCACCGCGCCGGCCGCCCCGAGTGGGCTGACCGCGACCGCCGTCGGCACGGCGATCAACCTGACGTGGGTCGATCAGTCGACGAACGAAACCGCGTTCGTCGTCGAGCGTCGTCAGGGCACCAGCGGCACGTGGGCCGAGCTCACCACGCTGCCGGCCGGCTCGACGAACTTCTCCGACGGCACCGTCGTGGCCGCGACCACGTACGACTACCGCGTGAAGTCGCGCAACAGTGTCGGCGACAGCGCCTACAGCAACATCGCCAGCGCCACCAGCAACGGCACCGTCGTCGTCGCGCCCAGCGCCCCGACCACGCTCACGGCCAGCACGCCCAGCAGCACCAGCGTCTCGCTCAGTTGGACCGACACGTCGACGAACGAGACGCAGTTCATCATCGAACGCGCGCCCGGCACGTCGGGCGGGACGTTCGCGCAGGTAGGCTTCGTCGGTGCGAACATCACCACGTTCACCGACACCACCGCGTCGGCCGGCACGACCTACCGCTACCGCGTCTACGCCAGCAACTCGGCCGGCCCGTCCGGCTACAGCAACGTGGTCACGGCAACCACGCCCGCGGGCAGCACCACGCCGGCCGCGCCCAGTTCGTTCGCGGCGCAGCTTCTCAGCGGCCCGCAGGTGAAGCTCACGTGGACTGACAACAGCACGAACGAGACCGGCTTCAAGATCGAACGCCGCTACGCCGGCTGGATATGGGAGGCGGCGACCACGGTCGCAGCGAACGCCGTCACGTACACGGACACGAACGTCATCGGCGGCGTGGTGTACGAGTACCGGATCTCGGCGACGAACGCAGCCGGCAGCAGCGCGGTGGTTGAGGGCCTCATCGTCGACACCAGCGGCTCGCCGCAAGCGCCCGCCGCGCCGACCGGCCTCACCGCGACCGCCGCCACCGGGACGCGCGTCGACCTCGCCTGGGACGATAACAGCACGAACGAAACCGGCTTCAAGGTCGAACGCCGACTCGTGGGCGGCACGTTCGCGCAGATCGGCACGGTGGCCGCGAACGTCAAGACGTACGCCGACACCACCGTCACCGCGGGCAACAGCTACGAGTACCGCGTCCGCGCGACGACCGGCTCGCTCGACAGCAGCTACTCGGGCACGGCCAGCGTCACCACGCCCGGCGGCACCGGCGGCGTGCCGGCCGCCCCGAGCGGCGTCACGCTCCAGCTCGTCTCCACCAGCGCGGGCCCGAACGTTCGCGTGAACTGGACCGACAACAGCAACAACGAAACCGGCTTCCGCATCCAGCGCCGCTACGCCGGCTGGATCTGGGAAGACCTCGCCAATGTCGGCGCGAACACGGCCACGTATCTCGACACCACAAGCATCGGCGGTGTGGTGTACGAGTACCGCGTCCTCGCGCTCGGCTCCAGTGGCAACTCGCCGACGAGCGCGGGCGTTGAGATCGCGACGTGAGGGAGCAAGAGAGGAGAGAAGGAAGAGAATAGAGGATAGCGCAAAGATCATGCGTGCTGTTCTCTATCTTCTATTCTCTTCCCCTCTTTCCCCCGCGCGCGAAGTGACACCCCTCGCCTTCTCCCCTACCATCCCTCGTCCCGATGAAGACGGAGCGGATCGACGTTCACGCCCACTTGCTGCCCGCACTCGACGACGGATCGACCTGCGTCGCGGAGTCGCTGGCGATCGCCCGGCGCTACGTCGCGGCCGGTTACACCGACTTCCACTGCACGCCACACCTCTGGCCCGGCTACGAGGCGTACACGCCGACGTTCATCACCGAACGTGTCGCGCACCTGCAACTTCAGCTTGACCGCGCCGAGATCCCGCTGCGCCTGCACCCCGGCGCCGAGATCAACCTCGACATGCCGCTGGAATCGATGGACCCCAGCGACATTCCAACCTACGGCATGAAGCGGAAGTTCGCGCTCTTCGACTTCTGGTCGAACACGTTGCCGTCGGAATACGAGAAACGCATCGAGTTGCTCCAGTCGATGGGCATTCAGCCGATCAGGGCGCACCCGGAGCGCATCGGCGTCTTCCAGCGCGACCCGGGATTGCTCGATCGCCTCAGCGAGCGCGGCGTCTGGTTCCAGGGCAACCTGCAATGCCTCGCCGACCCGCCCGGCCGCGCCACGCGCGACCTCGCCGAACGCTGGCTGCGCGAGAAGCGTTACTTCATGCTCGGCTCCGACACGCACGGCCTCGATTCCGTCAACATCCGCCTGCAAGGCCTGGCCAACGCGATCGAGTTCGTCGGCGCCGCCGAGGTCGATCGCCTTACGAAGGAGAACCCGCGCGTGCTGCTCGGGCTGGACGAATGACTCGAACGTTTCCATGTACGACTGCCTCTGTTCCCCTCCCCTTCGAGGGAGGGGCCAGGGGAGGGGGCGCTTCAATCAAGGACAGCGCTCCCACTTTCCTTCCGACGCGTGCATTGTTTGACCTCCGCGGTGGAAGCGCGACGTCGCTCGGTGAAGCCGATTTCGTTTTCGCCTCGCCCCCCCACCCGGCCTCCCCCTCAAGGGGGGAGGAAGTCATTCGCACTCCGTTCGGGGGTGTCGAATGATCGTCTGCACCACCATCTCTGACCTCCGCGCCTGCGCGCGCCGCGCTCGGGCCGTCGCTCGGGTTTGTACCCACGATGGGCGCGCTGCATGCCGGGCACCTGTCGCTGGTCGATGTCGCGAAGACACACGCGACGAAGACGGCCGTCAGCATCTTTGTGAACCCCACGCAGTTCGGCCCGCACGAGGACTTCCACAAGTACCCGCGTCCGCTCGAAACCGACTTGCAGCTCTGCACCGACGCCGGCGTCGACATCGTCTTCGCGCCAAGTGTCAGCGAGATGTACCCGCCCGGCGAAGCCCCGCTCCGCGTCGACATGCCGGGCCTGTTCGACGTCCTCGAAGGCCCGCGCCGGCCGGGCCATTTCTCCGGCGTGTGCCAGGTCGTCGCGAAGCTGTTCAACATCGTGCAGCCGAGCCTGGCCTGCTTCGGCGAGAAGGACTTTCAACAGCTCACGATCCTCCGCGCCCTCACCAAGGCGCTCGACTTCCCGATCGACATCGTCGGCTGTCCGACGCTGCGCGACCCGGATGGCCTGGCGATGAGCAGCCGCAATCGCTACCTCAGCGGCGACGAACGCAAACGTGCCCTCTCCATCTCGCGCTCGCTGCGAGCGGCGCAAGCCCGCGTCGCTGAAGGCGAGCGCGACGCCAGCGAAGTCCGTGCTTCGCTCCGTGCCGATCTGCTCACGTCCGATCTGTCCGATGTGCCGGTCGAGCTTCAGTACGCCGAGGTGGTCGACATCGATTCGCTACAATCGCTTCATCGGATCGAAGATGAGGCTCAGGCGCTGGTCGCGATGAAGGTCGGCACCACGCGGCTGATCGACAACATTCGTCTGCGTGTGAGCCGTTAAACACAGGACATTCATGCTGCGAGAACTCTTCACCATCCCCGGCATCCACTTCACGATTTACGGCTACGGCCTGATGCTCGTGATCGCCTGTCTCTCCGCCATCGCGCTGGCGAAGTTCCTCGCGCGGCGCTGCGGTATCGACCCGGAACACTTCGTCAACATCGGCGTGATCGCCCTGCTGGCCGGCGTGATCGGCGCCCGCGCGGCGGCCGTCATCCAGGAGTGGTCGCACTACACCGACGGCACGCTCTCGCAGAACCTCTACCACATGATCAACCTCCGCGAGGGCGGCCTGACCTACTACGGCGGCTTGATCCTCGCGACGCCCGCGTGCATCGCGTACGGCCTCTGGCACAAGATCCCCATCCTCCGCGGCATGGACATCGTCGCGCCCGCGCTCATGATCGGCCTCGGCATCGGCCGCATCGGCTGCTTCGTCAACGGCTGCTGCTACGGCGAAACCTGCGACCTGCCTTGGGCCGTGCAGTTCCCGTACGGCTCGCCGCCCTACGAAGACCAGGCGCTCGAACGCAAGATCAGCATCGACCCGCAACTGCTCATCACGCCGTCGCATTTCGATCCAAAGCTCATGCAGAGCGTGCCCGACGTGCCGCGCCTGCGAACGAAGTCGGAGCTGACCACGCCGGCCGAACAAGCGGCGGCCGCGAGCGCCAAGTCGCTGCCCGTGCACCCGGCCCAGCTCTACAGCACGATCATGGCGTTCATCGTCGCGGGCGCATGCGTCGCGTACTTCACGATGTCGCCCGGCCCGGGCCGCGTGTTCGGGCTCATGATGCTGATGGAAGGCTTCGGCCGATTCACGCTGGAACAACTCCGCGTCGAGCCGCCCGTCCTGCACCTGGGCCGCTTCGCCTGGAGCGCGAGCATGACGATCGGCGTGGGCCTGATGATCGCCGGCACGATCGCCCTCCTTGTCCTGCGCCGACGCGCGACGCCTGTGCCTGCGTGAAGCAAAGGTAAGCCGCAGAGACGCATAGAGGACACAACTCAGTTCGCACAACTTCGTCGCGGACTGCGCCCTGATTCCCCTCCCCACCGAGGGATGGGTTAGGGGAGGGGGCGTTTCAACACTCAAGAAGCGATCGAATCTCGAACCGTCTGCGCCTCTGGTCCCCTCTCCCGGTACGCCGGGAGAGGGATAGGGTGAGGGCCGTGCTGCGCGGACACTCCGCCTCCTCGACGACCCGATACGACTCGTCTTGGCAGGCAATTCATCGCTCCATGTCCCGACCCCTCCCCGACTCACCCCCTCGGCCAAGCCCCCGCCCTCGGCCCAACTCCCGGCCGGCCCCAGACCTGCCGGCCGAACGGAGTGCTGACGTGGTGTTTTCCATTCCGAGACTATTTGGGACATCCGGGCCACTCCCTTCGGCCCTGGGCGTCCGTCGGTTCTGATTGCCAATGAGCAACACGAACACCGCATCATGACAAGAGGGTCCGGGTGGTCGTCAAGATCGAAAATCGGCCGGGTGCAGCGCCTTCACCTGGGCCGAGTCGCTGATGCAGCTGTTGCAGATATCGGCCCTGACGCGGCAAACGGGAAGGCGGCCTCGCGTCGGTCCGATCATCTCGCGGCGCACACGGCTAACGCGGGCGCGAAGCAAACCTGTCATAACGGGGAGAAAGTCCCCGGCCTCGGGAGTAAGTCCCCGACCCGGGGAGAAAGTCCCCGACTTGGGGAGAAAGTCCCCGGCCCGGGGAGAAAGTCCCTGACTCAGGGAGAAAGTCCCCGGCCCAGGGAGAAAGTCCCCGACCCGGGGAGAAAGTCCGCCGCCTGCGGAGAAAGTCCGCGACCTGCGGAAGAAGTCCGCGACCTGCGGAAGAAGTCCGCGACCTGCGGAAGAAGTCCCGAGGTCGGGGAAGAAGTCCGACGCGGCCGGAAGAAGTCCGCGAGCGGCGGAAGAACTCCGCGGCTCGGGGAGAAAGTTCGTCAGGCGTGGCAGCGATGGCACAGACGCGTGATCACGCCTGTGGGCGCAACAAACTCACTTGTGAGTACACGGTTGTGCCTCCCGACGGTAATCGTCCGTTCGGGCTGATCAACATATTCCGGCGGCGTCCGCACGAAATCGTTGTTTGCCGGCTGAAATGCGATAGCTTGACGGTGCGCAAGCCTGGCGGCGCGGGCCGCCGGTCACGATAAGCAGTAGTTATCCGGCGGAGATCCCCCAGTGTCTGAATCGGGTGACGAGGTCGAGAAACTCATGGCGGCGGGTGACGCGCTCGCCGACAAGGGGCAGCATGGCGACGCGCTGGCGAGTTTCAATGCGGCCTGGCGAGCGCTGGACGAGCCGAAGGACAAGCAGGATTGGGCCGTGAACGTTCTTGCCGCTATCGCCGATTGCCGGTTCTTCCTCGGGCAATGGAACGAATGCTGCGACGCAATCCAGCACGCGTTCCGTTGCGGCGCAGACGTGTCGAATCCGTTCCTCCGGCTGCGTCTCGGACAGAGTCTATACGAATTGGGTGACTTGCGCGAGTCCGCGAACTGGCTCGTGCCGGTCTACTTGATGGAGGGTCGTAAGCCCTTCGCGCGCGAGGATCCGAAGTATCTGGAGTCTTTCCGCAGTCAGCTCAAGGCGCCGCCCGAGGGTTGGGCGGAAGGCTGGTAGCCGACGCGACCGCCGGATAACCCGCCGATGCAGTCGACCGAGCCGGCGGGGTAAGATTCTTGTGGTTCGAGAACCGGTGCGGCGCCGGCTCGGCCACTGATCGGCCCTACGTTATCCATCGCTATGCGACTCACCCGTTGCAAAGATCAGAAGTCCAAAACCCTCGAAGAGTTCTACGGCGAACTCGTGCGGGAAGACGGCTACGTAGGTCGCGAAGGCGGCAAGGCGATGCTCGACCTCATCGGGCGTCTGCGGGTGCTACCGGATAACAGATTGGTCTTCGGATTAACTTCGCACGCGCGGCTCGTGCTCCTCGCCGAGGACACGTACGAGTCTCCTTGGTTCGTGATTGTGTCGGCCCTCGACAAACGGAACTATTTCGTCGAGTACCTGATGACGGAGTCGGTCGCTCCATGGCCCGGCGCCTACGTCCGGGGAGAATGCCGCTCGGAAGACGATGCCGTCCGCATGATCGAAACGGCAATGGATCGCTGTGAAGGGTGGCGCTCGCGTCACGGCATGGATGGATAACCCGGCAATGCATGGGACCGGAGCCGCGGGCATGGTTCCCTTGTGCGAAAGCGGTTAGCGCCGCTCCCGCTGCGGATCGCAATTGCACTATGTAACTCTACTCACGACCATGAGCGAAAACCCTACAAGTGTTCAGTACCGCGAGAGTGCCCACTGGTGTGACTTCTTCGAACACGAAGCGAAGAAAGAGTCCCAACGCGCTGTGGCGATCATTTCTGTTTCTGTGCTCGATGAGGCGCTCGTGGGACTACTAAAAGCGGCGATGTTGCCATGTCCAACTGGAAACGATCCCCTGTTCGACGGCGCGTACGCGCCGATGGGCAGTTTCAGCGCAAAGATCGATTTTGCCTGTCGGCTTGGCCTGATCTCAGCGGGCGTCGCGCAAAGTTTGCACTTGGTCCGCAAGATCCGAAACGATTTCGCGCACGACATATCCAGTTGCTCCTTCGAGTTGGCATCCGTTCGCAATCGGGTTCGCGAACTCACGACGCTCAATCAGGTAGCGAAGCCAGAGCGACGGGCGCAGTTTCCAGAAGGTACGTTTGGCGATTTCCAGACTGCGGTGTCATGGCTCATTTGGTGGATATGGCACTTAGTCGAGCAGATGCCTACTCGCTGTCCAGAATGTGGAATGCGACATCGGAAAGCCTCACATCAAGGGTCAAACGCCGATCCGGAAACAGTGGCATAACCACGCATTGGAACGACCCGGCTTGGCCGAGCTGTCCTTGGATGCCAAAGCGGTGGAATGCCCGGCCTGCCGTCGAATGCTGATACGTTACGCCCCAGCCTCCCCTCTGTGCCCTCCGCGTCTCTGTGGCTATTCTTCTTTCAAGAATGCGTCCTCACGACCGCCGACAACCGCCTCCGCGCCGTCAAGCCCCTCAGAAGACCGATTGGTCGGGCGTGGCCGACTGGTATGACGATCTGGTCGGCTCGGAGGGCAGCGAGTATCACCGCGAAGTGGTGTTGCCGGGCACGTTGCGGCTGCTTGGCGATGTGGCCGGCAAGGCGGTGCTCGATGTCGCGTGCGGGCAGGGTGTGCTCTGCCGGCAACTGCACGAACGCAAGGCGACCGTCGTCGGCGTGGACGGGGCCGCCCCGCTGATTGACGCGGCTCGCAAGCACGGGCCGGCCGAGATCAAGTACCTCGTCGGCGACGCCCGCGAGTTGCTCTCGCTGCGCGCCCTCGAGCACGGCAGCTTCGACGCGGTCACGTGTCTGCTGGCGATTCAGAACATCCATCCGATCGCGCCGGTGTTCTCGGCCGTCTCGAAGCTGCTCAAGCCGGGCGGGCGGTTCATCCTGGTGATGATGCACCCGCACTTCCGCGGGCCGAAGGAAACGCACTGGGGCTGGGAGCCCGACGGAAGCGTGCAGTATCGGCGGGTGGATCGGTACCTCGTGCCGCGCAAGAGCCCGATCGTGACGAGTCCTGGCAAGCGGGACGGCCGATATACGTGGACGTTCCACAAGCCGCTGGAGGAGTACGTGAAAAACCTCGCGCGAGCCGATCTATGGATCGACGCGCTGGAGGAGTGGCCCAGCCACAAGACCAGCCAGCCCGGCCCGCGCGCCGCGGCCGAGAACACGGCGCGGAAGGAGATTCCGCTGTTCATGGCCATTCGATCCCGCAGGGGCGAGGGGCGAGGGGCGAGGGGCCAAGACGATCAGGCTTGAACGACAATGCGTTCCCTCGCCCCTATCCCCTGACCCCTCGCCCCTTCCTCTCCCCATGCGCCTCATCGGCACGCTCAGCACCGAATCCGACGCCCGCCGGTTCTGCGATTATCTGCTGACCGTGTCCATGCCCGCGCACGTGGAGGAAGGGTCGGACGGCGCGTGGCAGGTGTGGGTGGAGCATGACGACCATTTGGACGCCGCCACGAACGAGCTTCACGCGTATACCGCCAACCCGAACGATCCGAAGTACGCGACGGTACACCTGACGGCGAAGAAGCTGCGCGACTCCGCGGGCAAGAAGGCCGCACGTCGGCAGGCGCAGTTCACGGACGTGCGGACGACCTGGGCACGCGGCGCGAGCGGTGAGTACGCGACGCCGATCTCGGCGTTCCTGATCGGGGCGGCCATGCTGATCACGCTTGGCACCGGCTTCGGACAATCCGAGAGCAGCAACGCGATCTGGCTGATGGACAAGCTGCTGTTCCAAGCGCGGCCCGTGAACGGCGTGTTCAACGGCATGTTCGCGTCGATCCGCGCGGGCGAGGTGTGGCGGCTCGTGACGCCGATCTTCCTGCACTTCGACGTGACGCACATCCTGTTCAATGCGCTGTTCATGTGGCGGTTCGGGGTGATCATCGAATCGCGCAAGGGGTCGCTGTTCTTCACGGGGCTGGTGCTGATCTCGGCGATGCTCAGTTGCAGCGCCGAAGCGCTCTGGACGACGCACGGCTGGAGCCCGCGGCCGTGGGCGGCGTTCGGCGGACTCAGCGGCGTGAACTACGCGCTATTCGGCTACGCCTGGGTGCGCGGCCACCTCGCCCCGCGCGAAGGCATCGCGGCCGCCCCGTTCGATGTGGGCCTGATGCTCACGTGGCTGGTGCTGTGCATGTTCACCACGTTCGTGGGGCAGCAGAGCGTCGCGAACGCGGCGCATCTGGGCGGCTTGGTGACGGGGTGCGCGATCGCCTTCCTGCCGCGCATCTTCCGCAAGCTGCGACGGTGAACGCGTCTCGCTCGCTCAGTTAGTTCACCACCGAGGGCACAGAGAGCACAGAGGAAGACGGATACAGAACTGCTCCTCAGGCGCGACAGTGCATTCCGCTGCATTCAAGTGAAGGATGTCCACGAAGGACACGAAGGGACACGAAATGGGATTTGGCTTTGTGTTGCTTCGTGCCCTTCGTGGATGATGTCTTGTTTGAGCACCGCTGCCACACGAGAGTGAAGCTCCGTGTCCTCCGTGGTTTCATAATCCCCTCCGCGCCCTCGCGGTGAACCGATTTCGCCCCGCTTGTGACCCGACCCCGCATCCGTATCCTTGCGCGGGTGATCCGCACCAAGATCATCGCTACGCTCGGCCCGGCCGTTGGAAGTCCGGATCGACTGCTTCGACTCTTCCAGGCCGGTTGTGACGTGTGCCGGCTGAACTTCTCGCACGGCACGCTCGACGATCACCTGAAGATGCTCCGCATGATCCGTGAGGCGGCCATGCAGCACGATGCGCCCGTCGCCGTGCTGGGCGACCTGTGCGGCCCGAAGATTCGGCTCGGCAAAGTGGCTGACTTCGCCAGCACGGGCGGCATCCCGATCGACAAGGGCGACACACTCATCATCGCCCGCGGCACGTTCGTGGCCGAGCACACGCCGGGCAACGATCGCCGGGCCAGCAGCATCTACGCGAACCTCGTCGACGACGTGCAAGTCGGCCACCGCGTCCTCATCGAAGACGGCCTGCTCCGCTTCATCTGCGTCGACAAGACCTACAACGAACTCAAGCTCCAGTGCCTCGCGGGCGGCGTGCTCAAAAGCTCCAAGGGCATCAACCTCCCGGACACGCACGTCACCATCCCCGCCATCACCGATCAGGATTGGCAGTGTGTCGAGTGGGCGATCGAAAACGACCTCGACTACCTCGCCCTGTCGTTCGTGCGCAGCCCGGACGACATCAAGCTGCTTCAGCAGTCGCTGGTCAATCGCCAGAGCGACATCCACATCATCGCGAAGATCGAGAAGCCCGAAGCGATCACCGCCATCGACGAGATCATCTCGGCCAGCCACGGCCTGATGGTCGCGCGCGGCGACCTCGGCGTGGAGATCGACCTCGCGCACGTGCCGATCATCCAGAAAGACCTCATCCGCAAGTGCCGCCTCGCGGCCAAGCCGGTCATCGTCGCGACGCAGATGCTTCAGAGCATGGTCGACAACTCGAGCCCGACGCGCGCCGAAGTGAGCGACGTCGCCAACGCGATCTTCGACGGCACCGACGCCGTCATGCTCAGCGGCGAAACCAGCGTGGGCAAGTATGCGACCGAGGCCGTCCACACGATGGCCCACATCGCCGAGGTGGCCGAGGAATTCCAGGACAGCGCACCCGACTTCCGTCCGCCGGGCGGGCCCGATTCGCGTGTGATGCAGATCAGTAACGCGGTGGCGAACGCGGTGGCGCAGATCGTCAAGAGCATGCCGATCGAGCTGGTCGTCCTCTACAGCCAGACCGGCGCGACGGCCCGTGTGTTCAGCAAGCATCGCTTCCCGGTGCCGATCCTCGCGCTCAGCAGCGACCACAAGTCGCTCCGGCAGATGGCACTGCACTTCGGCGTGATGCCGACAGAACTGCCGCCGCCGCAGGACATGGACGACCTCGTGCACCAGGTCGATCGGCTCGTGCAGGAGCGGAAGATCGCGCAAGTGGGCCAGCGGATCGTCGTCGTCGCCGGTGCCAGTCTCGGCACGCCCGGCACGCGCAACGCGGTCGTGCTGCACACCGTTGGCAGCGACTTTTCGAATGCCAAAGAACAGCTCTCGGGCATGGCGATCACGGAGGTGAAGACATGAACTGGCTCAAGGGATTGTGCGCGGCGGTTCCGATCGCCCTGCTCGCGGGTTGCGTGTCGAGTTCATCGACCGCGCCGACAACCCAGCCCACGGTCGCGTCCACCGATTTCGATCAACTGTTCGCGGCGTCGGCCCGCGTGGCGGAGGACCTGAAGTTCACCGTCGATCGCGAAGATCGCCGAGCCGGTCAGATCACCACCGTCCCGATGACCAGCGCCCAGTGGTTCGAGCCGTGGCGCAGCGAAGTGCGCACGACCGACGACCTGGCGGAAAGTTCCGTCGCGAGCATACGCCGCACGCTGGTGATCGACATCTCGCCGCGCGAAGGCGTGGCGGGTCAGAAGGCGTACGTCGCGACGCCG
Source organism: Tepidisphaeraceae bacterium (assembly GCA_047600945.1). Lineage (GTDB taxonomy): Bacteria > Planctomycetota > Phycisphaerae > Tepidisphaerales > Tepidisphaeraceae > JASGKC01. Next base: position 4,082,743 of record JASGKC010000001.1, read on the forward strand.
CGGGTGGTCGTCGAGCGTCAGGCGCTGGCCGAGAACCGCATCTCGAACGCGGCCGGGTATCGCGCGATCTACCGTCGCCCCACGCAGACCGGCACGCGCGAAACCGACCAGGGCCTACAGTTGCCGCGGTCGTACTGGTACGCGACCGGAACCGATGCGGCCTTGGAGCAACTCGTCGCGCAGAAGATCGCGGATCGGGTTCGAAAGTGAGTTCGTTGTCGTTTGAAATCCATGGCACTGAAGTGCCACGGCCCGAGTTGCTAATCTGCCTCTCGACACGAACATTTCCCTAACATACAATCCATCACTGTTTGATGAAGCTTGAACTGGCCGAAGGATTCTGTAGAACGCCCGACCGTCTTTCGTCTTCTTTTTCGTCTCTTTGCCGGAGCCACGGATGGCCCTTGAACAGCCCAGCAGCGGCGCCACTGCGACCGACGCTTCGTCGTCCGGCGGAACCCTGTTCGCAACGCAATCCCGACCGCAACCCGTCATGAAGACTGTGACCAAGCCAGCCCGTCGTGAAACCGCCGAAAGCATGGCGGCGCGTCAGAAGGAGATCTCGGTCTCCGAGTTCTTCGCCAAGAACCGCCACCTGCTCGGGTTCGACAACCCGCGCAAGGCGCTGTTGACCGCCGTCAAGGAGGCCGTCGACAACTCGCTCGACGCCTGCGAAGAGGCCGGCATCATGCCCGCCGTCACCGTCGTCATCGAAGACCTCGAACCGACCCGCCCCGCCACGCAGAAGGCGTCGCGCTACCGCGTCAGCGTCATCGACAACGGACCCGGCATCGTCCGCAAGCAGGTCGAAAACGTGTTCGGCCGACTGCTGTTCGGCTCGAAATTCCACCGCCTGAAAATGTCCCGCGGCCAGCAAGGCATCGGCATCTCGGCGGCCGGCATGTACGGTCTGATTACGACCGGCAAGCCGATGATCATTCACACGCGGCCCAACGCGAAGAAGCCGGCTCACCACATCGAGCTGGCGATGAACACCAAGACCAATCGGGCCGAAGTCACCATCGACAAGGAAACCGAAGACTTCCCGCCGCAGCGGTTCAAGGCGCTCAGCAAGGGCACGCGCGACGAGTCGTTCCTGTCGAGCAACGACTACGTCACCGGCACGAGCGTCAGCATCGAACTCGAAGGCCGCTACCAGCGCGGCCGCGGCAGCGTCGATGAGTTCCTCGAACTCACCGCCATCGCGAATCCGCACGCGCTCATCACGTTCGTTCCGCCCACGCGCGTGATGGAGGAAGAGAAGGACGACGACACCGGCAAGAACAAGCAGGACGCCCCGCTGCTGATCGACGAGAAGGCGGCGCAAGCCGATCCGACCAAAGCGATCGCCGCACCGAGCATCCTTGAAACCGTCGAGCGCGACGGCGTGACGATCTTCCCGCGCGGTGTCGGCGTCGAGCTGCCGCCCGAAACCAAAGAGATTCAGCCGCACCCCAAGGGCGTCGAGCTCGGCACCCTGCTTCAGATGGTGAAAGACCAGCAGCACGATGAGGGCGGCACGCTCTATCAATTCCTCCAGGATCGATTCTCGCGCGTCAGCCCGCACACGGCCGGCGTGCTGTGTGAGAAGATCGGACTGACGTCGCGCACGCGACTCGCGAGCGTCGAACCGCAGCATGTCGAGAAGCTGTTCAAGGCGTTCGAGGAAGTGAAGCTCGCGCCGCCCCCGACAGACTGTCTCGCACCGATCGGCGTACAGCAGCTGCTCAAGGGCATCACCAAGGGCGTGAAGGCCGAGTTCTACACGGCGGCCACGCGCGAGCCGGCGGTCTATCGCGGCCGCCCGTTCCAGATCGAAGCGGCGATCGCGTTTGGCGGCGAACTGCCCGGCGACGATTCCGCCCGCGTCATCCGCTTCGCCAACCGCGTGCCGCTGCTGTTCCAGCCGAGCGCGTGTTCGTCCTTCAAGGCCGTCACCGAAACGGGCTGGCGCAACTACAACCTGAGCCAACCCCGCGGCAGCCTGCCGGTCGGGCCGCTGGTGATCATGATCCACATGGCCAGCGTGTGGGTGCCGTTCACGAGCGAATCGAAGGAAGCGATCGCCGACTACGACGAGATTCGCAAAGAGATGAAGCTCGCCCTGATGGAGTGCGGCCGCAAGCTCGGAACGTACCTCCGCAAGCGCCAAGCGATGGCGAGGCAAGCTGAGCGCCGCGACGTCTTCGAGCGCTACATCGGCGAGATCGCGAAAGCCGTCAACGCCATCAACGGCGAAGACACCAAGAAGCTCTACGACGTGCTCCTCGCCCAGGCGAAGAAGCGCACCGCGATCGCCGACGCCAAGCTCGACGAAGAAGGCAAGGTTGTGAAGGCCGACGAAGAACTTAAGAACGACGACAGCGTCGTGCTGGTCGAGCAGCGTATGACCACGACTGGTGCAGAAGAGCCAACGGAAGCCGGGGTGGCGACTTCAGTCGCCACCGAGGAAACCAAGAAGCCCGCAATTGAGAAGCTCAGCACGAAGAAGAAGTCGAAACTGAAGAAAGACGGCGAGTTGTTCTGATCTTGACCCCAAGTGTCTGATTTCAAGGGAGGGAAGTGTCCATGACACTCGAAGAATTGGAGCAGGTTCTCGCTGAACTCACGGACGACGATGTGCAGGCGTTCGGTGCGCCACCCGCAACTGAAGGCGAGCTTGAAGCGGCAGAGGGATTGATGGAGTGCCCGTTCCATCCGCAGCACCGCGAGCTGCTGTTGCGGTACGCGACACTTGGCCTGCAAGTACGAGAAGGCATCTATACGCCGCGAAAATCACGCGTGATCAACGGTGCCGACATCGAACCAACGCTCGTCGTGCCAGGCCCGGGTGACATGGAAGAGCTGAAGGACAAGCTTAAAGTTCTGTCCATTAACGACATCGATCCGAACCAGATGCCGATCCTCTACTGCGGTTCGAACTGGCTCTTTCATTCCGATGTGAACGGTAAGATCAGTGAGATCTATGACCACCGCCCGACAGACGAAGACTGCGAGCAGGATCTGTTCGCATTAGTCGCGCACCGTGCGAAGTCTTTCAGGAAGCACGTAGACGAGAAGCTGCGCAAGAAGTGACCGAACTGGAAAAGACAACCATGGCCAAAGCCAAATCCAACGACAAGCCCGCCAGCAAGTCCATCAAGGCGCGCGACAAGGTAACCAAGGACAAGATCGTCGCGCTCGCCGACGACGTCGCCAAGAAAGCCTACGCCGGCCGCGAGCCGCAGTTGGCCATCCCGATCCGCGCAAGAGCAACACGCTCTGGAACAAGAAACGCGGCATCCTCCAGATGGGCGACAACAAGGCCGAGCGTCAGTTGTTCAACCTGAACCAGGCCAAGCAGTACATGCAGACGCTCATCCACGCGAGCACGATCAAGGAACTAATCGAACGCGAAAAGACGCTCAGCCTGCGTGGTGTGTTCTACAAGGCCAAACACACCGTCGCGGGCACGAAGGAAAGCACGTTCGACCAGCAGGAAGAGTCCGACCCGATCCTGGAAGACCTCGAAGTGACGCTCAGTTCGCTGCGTGAAGAGCTGCACATCTTCGCCGAGAACCGCGGTGCGATGGTGGGCAATATCACGCTCGTTGACAAGGGCGATGAGATCGACTGCCGCCGGATGGGCTCTGGCGGTTACGCGCTGCCCAGCATCGTGGAACCGGATGTCATCCAGTTCAAGAAGTGCGAGGCCGACTTCATCCTGCACGTCGAAAAAGGCACGGTCTGGAACCGCTTCAACGAAGACCGTTTCTGGGAAGAGAACAACTGCATCCTCACCCACGGCTCCGGCCAGCCGCCGCGCGGGTGCCGGCGGCTGCTACAGCGTCTCAGCACCGAGCTGAAGCTGCCGGTCATTTGCGTGCTCGATAACGACCCGTGGGGGCACTACATCTACAGCGTCATCAAGCAGGGCTCGATCAGCCTCGCGTTCGAAAGTGAACGCCTCGCCATTCCCGAGGCGAAGTTCCTCGGCATCCGCGCCAAGGACTTCAAGGAGTGCGGCCTGAGCGACGACGTGAAGATCGACCTCACCGACACCGACCGCAAACGCGCCGGCGAAATCGCCGCCTACCCGTGGTTCAAAGACCACCGCGGCTGGCAGAAAGAAATCGACCTGATGATGAAGAACGGCTTCAAGATGGAAGTGGAAGCCATGATCAGCAAGGACATCACGTACGTGACCGACACCTACGTCCCCGAGCGACTGAAGAAGAAGGATTGGCTGGATTGACCGGTCGCGCGGCACGCGTCAAGTGATTGACGGGTGAACCTTGTCGCACCGCTCCCGCGTCAACGGGTCGCACGTATCTTGCCCGGTTCCTGCTATATCCATCTGACGTTCACGTCCGATGAAATAGTCAGAAACCGAAGGAGCAAGTCATGGCTGTACAAGTCGATACCGGCAAGTGCGACGGCTGCTGCACCTGCGACGCGAACTGCCCCACCAACGCCATCAAGGTCGAAAACGGCAAGGCCGTCGTGAATGAACCCGAATGCATCGACTGCAACACCTGCATCGACGCCTGCCCGCAGCAGGCGATTACGACGAAGTAGCCCAGGCTCGAACCTAAACCCGCTTCGGCCGTGGCACTTCAGTGCCATGGCGTTCTCATCGCTTTTTCCGATTTTCGCTACCTCTCCCCGACGACCCTCTAGCGCGGTCGTGCTACGCTTCCCCACCTACTCCATCAAGGACTGACTCGCTCGTGCCCATTACCAAGAACTCGGTCGTCAGCTTCGACTACACACTCACCGACAACGCCGGCAAGGTGCTTGACACCTCGTCCGGCCGGTCGCCACTCGTGTACATGCACGGCGCGGGAAACATCATTCCGGGCTTGGAGTCGCAGATGGAAGGCAAGAATGCCGGCGACGCATTTCAAGCGAAGGTGCCGCCCGAACAGGCGTATGGCGTGAAGAATGACCAGCTCATTCAGGCTGTCCCGCGCACCGCGTTCCCGGCCAACCAGATGATCATGGTCGGCCAGGAGTTCCAGGCCCGGGGCCCCAACGGCCAGGCGGGCGTCGTCCGCGTGGTGAAGGTCGAAGACAACCAGATCACCGTCGACGCCAACCACCCGCTGGCCGGCGTGGAGCTGACGTTCGACGTGAAGATCGTCGACGTCCGCGACGCCACGCCCGACGAAATTGCCCACGGCCACGTCCACGGCCCGGGCGGGCATCACCACTGAGCCTTACCGCACTGAACCGATTCAGTCGATCGCACCAACGCCCGGCCACGCCGGGCGTTTTTCATTGATGATCTCGTCGCCTTCAACACTTACGGCCGCATCCCGACAAGATCGTTAGAGTCACACGCCTCACCGTCCGACACTTTGGAGCATCCCGCATTTCGCCAGCCGCTCTTCCCAAGGGCAGGTTCGTGGACCCATCTCTCTTATCCAAGCGAGTAACACCAAGCTCACAACTGTTAGTGACGAATCGACTTCAAGAAAATCTCCGTCCGCGTGAATTTTCCGACGCACCTGCCTGTTTCGCTTCTAGCCGTGACATGGGTCTATGGGACCTATCGATCGGCATCCCACCGTCCTGCTGGCTGGAATAGGAGAGAATCTCATATGCGTCACGTCTTCGCTCTCGGTGCGGCTGTTGCGAGCGCTGCCCTGTTGTCGAGTTCGGCGGGTGCTGCGGTCATCGTCTACACGGCCGCCCTCAGCGGTCCTGCGGAATCGCCCGCCAACGCTTCGCCGGGCACGGGCTTCAGCACAGTTACGATCGACACGGTCGCCGACACGATGCGTGTCGAAGTCTCGTTCACGGGACTGACCGGCACCACCACCGCCTCGCACATTCATGGCCCGACAGCCGTCGCCGGCGCGGGCACCGGGGGCGTCGCCACGATCACACCTACGTTCACCAGCTTCCCGCTCGGCGTCACGTCGGGCACGTACGACTTCACGTACGGCCTGTCGACCAACCCGGGCACGTACAACCCCGCGTTCGTCACCGCCAACGGTGGCACGGCCACCAGTGCCCGCACCGCCTTCCTTCAAGCCCTCGCCGACGGCAAGGCGTACCTGAACATCCACACGAGCACCTTTGGCGGCGGTGAAATCCGCGGCTTCCTCACCGTGCCGGAACCGGCCACATTGACCGCGTTCGCCGTGGCGGCCGTCAGCCTGCTGACACGTCGCCGCCAGACCACGTCGATCTGATCGAGTTCTTCCCCACGAGTCTTCCGGCCCGGACGCCTGCCCGGGTCGGAAGACATTCTTTGTTGCGCCTCCAGACGTTCACCGGGAATCCATCCATGCGAATTCGATCACTCCTCATCACTGCCATCGCTTCGACGGCGTTGCTCTCCAGTCACGTCTCCGCGCACGAACACGTCTTCACGGCCGTGCTCGATGGGCCGAGCGAAGCTCCCGCCAACGCCTCGCCCGGCACCGGCTTCGCGACCGTTACGCTCGATCTTGACCTGATCACGATGCGCGTCGAGGCGACCTTCACCGATCTGACCGGCACGACCACCGCCTCACACATTCACGGCCCCACCGCGGTCGCCGGCGCGGGCACCGCGGGCGTGATGACCATGACGCCGTCGTTCACCGGCTTCCCGCTCGGCGTGACGTCCGGCTCGATCGATCAGACGTACGACCTCACCACCGCGGCCGCATACAACCCGGCCTTCATCACGGCCAGCGGCGGCACGGTGTCGGATGCGCTCAACAATCTCATTAACACGTTCGAGAGTGGCAAGGCATACCTGAACATTCACACGACCACCTTTGGCGGCGGTGAGATTCGCGGCTTCCTCATCGAGCAGGTGCCCGAGCCCACTTCGTTTGCCGCACTCGGCGCGACGGCTGTTGGCGTGCTCGCCCGACGTCGACGGTAAGTTCGGCCAAACATCAAATAAATCGGCGTGGCCCTTGGGGAGAGGCCACGCCGTTCTTTTTCCAAGGACTGTTCGATCACTCGTCGAGCAATTCCACGGGCCGGCGGCCGCTGAAGCCTTCTTCAAGTTCGTGCCAGTACTGGATCGTCTCTTCACCGAGCTTCCAGCAAAGATAGATGTCGCGACCTTCGTAGGTCGACACGAAATCGACCAGGCCCGCGCGGTAGTCCTTCAAGTCACAGCCGATCTCGTTCAGTTCGTCGACGTAGTCCTGAAGCAGTTCGACGACGTCGTTCAACTGGCGTTCAATCTCGTCGCGCACGCTGCGCGACTGCCGAACTTCGAGGCGCTTGTGCAGGTCGCAGGCGCGGCCATGCGTGCGCACCACGTCGGCCACGATCCGCCGCACCAGCGGCAGCGTCCGGTTGGCCATGGCCAGCGTGAAACGCTTGCGGCGGCGAACTAGCGTCATCGTCGATTCGTCGGCAAAGAATTCCGAATCTGAGAATCCGGTCTCACTCACGCAAGCCTCCTGTGCTGTGTGCGGTCCGTTCGTCCCACATAGATCGCATTCTTCGGACGACGCGCTCATCCTTCAACTCAGGAGATTCACCGAGACAGCAAATGCACCAACATTCGTCCGACAACCAGTGGGGTTAGTCCGATCATGCGGGTTACACGCATCATGAAGGCGACATATTTCATCACAAGCGTGTCGTGACCGTGACGCGTGAGCCTTCTGCGAGCACGATCGAGTCGGGCTCGCGTGCGTTGAGGCAGCGCCACCCCTCGCCGTAGACGTCGGCGAAATTGAAATCGAGTTGCAGCGTCGGATTTCGGTAGACGGTCCACTGCGGATGCTGCACGCGATACCCGATCAACTCGCCGCGTCGGCTGCGCCCAAAGCCCCACTCTTGTTCTTTGAAAAAGTGTTCAACAGAGTTCGTCGTCGGCATCCACGTGGGCTTGTCGGCAGTGCAAGCGACGCGTCGTATCACACCGGCGATCCGCAACTCGTGCTCGACGCGAATCGAGCGATCGTCCTCCTCAATCCGGCACTTCATCGGCACGGCAACATACGGCTCGTTGTGCGTCCACCGCGCCATGGCGGCAACGATGCGCTGCGGCACGAACTCGCGAATGAACGTGACGCCACGTCGGCCGTCGGCGTGGCGGACGTAGGCGCGCAGGTTCAACTCCGGGAAGCTGTGAAAACCCGGCCAGCGGATGCCGAACACGCGCGCATTCAGGAACTCGAAGGCCACGAGGCTCACGTACGCCCGGCCGTCGAGCAGGTCGGGCGTGCAGTCCGGCGGCAGATGCGGTGCGAGCACATCCGTCGGCACCGCGAAGTTCGCGAGGCACAGCCGACGCCATTCCGCGGACAGGAAGATCTTCGGCATTTCCCAATCTTAAGGCGGGTTACAGCAAATCCGCGAAATCGATGGCAGATGCCTGAGCATCTCATCGCATGTCAGGTCAGAACCGGCCACGGCACGTCGCCGCGGCCCAGGCAATGAACCGCTGAGGAGTCCGTCATGCGTCCCGCCATCCAATCCGCCGTCGCGTCATTGAGCAAGCCGCAGTTGAACGTGATGGGTCAAACCATCGACACCCTCGTCTCCGGCAAAGAGACGAGCGGCACGCTCGCCATCTGCGTGATCGACTGCCCCGCCGCCGGCATCGGCGTGCCATCGCACCTGCACCACGAGGAAGACGAAACGTTCCACGTGCTCAGCGGCAGCATCCGCGTGAACGTCGGCGGCATCGAGACGATCGTGAAGGCGGGCGAAACCGCATTCGGGCCGCGAAAGGTCGTTCACTCGTGGGAAGCGCTCGAGCCGTCGCAGATCATCGTCGCCGCCACGCCATCGGGTCTTGAGGAAATGTTCATCGAACTCGACCGCTTGAACGCCAGCGCGGCCGAGATTCAGAAGGTGATCGACGTCTGCAAGCGCTACGCGATCGATTTCGTTTGATCATTCCCAAGCCCACCCATAGCTATCGGTGGGCGTTCACTTGCGCGGCGCGCGTGTCGGTCCAGGAACGAGCGCAGAATCGTCATGTACGACGGCGTCTCCGCATCGCCGATCCATTCCCATAGTTGGTTGTGCCGGCCCTGTGGAATCACGAAGAGCTGCTTCATCGATTCGGGCGACGCGCTACCGGCGAGGATCGCGCGGGCGTCTACGATCGGGAAGCAGTCGCGTTCGCCGACGACGAGCGTGATCGGAAGGTCATTTCGCTGCGCGAGCGCGGCCGGCAGGTCGACCGAGCGCAGCATGTCATGGAACTGGCCGAACCGTTTGAGCACGTGATCGCCCAGCCAGCCGAGCGCGGAGCGGAGGAACTGGGTCGCGCCGCGCAGGCCGTTGCAGTACGGGCTGAAAGCCAGCACCGCGTCGATGCGCGGGTCTTCCGCCGCCGCCAGCAGGCCCACGCTCGCGCCCATGCTGGCGCCGATCACCACGAACGGCCTCGGCAGTCCCGTGCGCTCGGCGTGATCGACCACGGCCCGCACGTCCCACTTCTCATGATGGCCGAGCGTGGGATGGCCTAGGTGGCGCGAGCTGTCGCCGTGCTCGCGGAAGTCGAACATCACCAGGTTCCAACCCAGTCGCTCGCACATCCAGCGTTCGTTGTAGAGCCACTCCTTGCTGAGCCCGAAGCCGTGGCAAAGGATGATCGTGCCCGCAGACTCGCTTGTTGCCGGGGCACGCAGCACCACGGTCGAGATCGTCGCGCCGACCTCGTCCGCAGTCTGAAGCTCGAACCGCTCGGCACCGGGCGGCTCGGGCAAGTCCATCCGCTCCTGAACGACGGATGAAATCAGCGAAGATGCCAACGCCCATGTCATGACCGGTCGAACATGATAGCGCGTCGGCTGACGCTTGGCTTCACGATTGGAAGATCGACTTCAGGTACTTCGCGTTCGTGCCGAAGTTCAGCACGACGTCGCGGCCGTGATCCTTATCGCGGCTGCGCTCGATCACCAGCCAGCCCGACCAGCCCATCGCGTCGAGGGCTTCTTTGACCTTGTCCATCTTGATGGCCGGGTCGTCCTTCAGCCAGTAGACATCGTTGCTGGTCGGGTGGATCTGAAGCAGGCGATCCTTGCCCAGCATCGTGAGTTCCTTGCCCAAGTCGCGGCCGCTGCGGACGCCGTTCTGGAAGTTGTAGTAGCACTTGATGCCTGGCGAGCCGATGTCGTCCAGGAAATGGCACGTGCTCTCGGCGTTCAGCACCGTCTCGACGCCGATGGCTACGCCCGCCGCCGCCGCCCATTCACCGGCGCGTTTCAGGCGCTCGACCGTCGTCGTGTAGTGCCATGGCCTTTCGGCCACATCGCTCACGCCCAGCGGCAGGAACGCCCGCGTGACGCCCAGCAGCTTGCAGGTGGCAATGCAGTCCTTGATTGGCTGTTCGTAGTCGCGCTCGGGGAATGACTGCGCGTAGTAGCCGCTCATGGCGACGGAACTGATCTCGATGCCGTTGTTCCGACAGGTCTCCAGATACTTGTCGACGAAGGTCGGATCTTTGAGAAATTTGCAGTCGAACGTCGGGTTCTTCGAAAGCGGCCCCATGTCGACTTCGACGCCGTCGCAGCCGACTTCCTTGGCGCGGGTGATCGCACCGGGCGTTTGCCGCTTGAGCATCGTCCAGTCGCACGCGGCGATCTTGTAGCGTTTCGGCTGCACCACAGCCGCGGTGGCGGGCGAAGTCGTTGCCATGTCGTCGGCTCGTCCAAAGCGTGGCAATGACATCGCGGCGGCAACGCCCGCCAGGCCGGCCAGGGCGCGACGTCGAGAGATCGAGATCGAATCATCCGTCATACGAAATCCTCCGGGTGCCAGTAGAGGATCGCGATTGTGACGGCATGCGGTCGGTCTGTCGCGACGAAGACACGTGCGGACAAGACGAACGACCGGAAGGACAAGCGGCAATCTTCAGTACGCCGCCGCCGCTGCGGTGACTTGCGCCCGGGCGGCTTGCAGTTCAGTCTCAGCCGCCTTGTATTCCGGATCGTTCAGCAGCGCGGCCCGCAGTTGCAGCCGAAGTTCGTTCGCCTTCGTGCCGGCCGCGTCGTAGTGGGCTTTCGCCTGCGCGGCAGCCTGGTCGCCTGCGATGGCGTCTGCTTCGAGCTTGCGCAGCCGCGTGCGTTCGTCGAGCCGGGCTTGAGCGGCGCGGGCCTGCTCCGGCGTTGCGATCGGCTGGGTGGCCGGGCCTTTGACGTTGGCGTCGCCCTGATCTACGTCCAGGCCGATGCCGTCATCCGGGATGCCGAGGTCGACCGGCACAGTGGTGGGCCGGGTTGTCGGATTCTTCTCCTGTTCGAGACGTACCCGCTCGGCCGCATCCCGCTCGGCTTGTGTGGCGGCGCGGTAATCGGTGTTGGTCTGGATGAGTTGGTCGATCACGCGTTTGCGTTCGGCCTGGAACGCCTGCCGCGACTCGTTCAACTCTTTCGTCGCAGCGATGAAGTTCTGGTTGGCCGCCCACGTCGCGCGAACGCGGTTGCTGGCGGCTTCGAGCTTGGCGCGGGCGGCATTCACTTGCGCTTGCGCTGCTTCGACCGCAGCGCGTCGCGCGGCCGCCCGTGAATCGCTGCCGGAATCCCACTGAACCAGCAGCGCCTGTGCCGGGACGCAAGTGACCGCCCCCAACGTCATCATCGCCATGGCGGCAGCAGCAAACCGAAAAGTCTGAGTCGGCGGCATGGGTCACTCCTTTTGGCGGCACTTCAACCGAGCAAACGTCTGACGCCTATCCGCCAAAGTCGGAACCGGCAGGTCGGGCAATCCCACTGACGTAACAACCTATCCACAGCCACTACCGGACCAGTCTACAGCGGCTGCGCCGTGCCGCACGCTCTACCAGACACAGTGGCGCAACCCCCTTTCGCGCCAATTCATTGCGTGAAAGCCCGAGAATTATTAGTCTTGCGGCCTGTAGTTGGCCGATGGATCGAATTGGCCACCCGCGCTCGGCACGGATGCCGGACTGGGACGCGGGATGGTCCTGTTGCGATCGCAGGTCTTGGAGGACCGCGTCGTATGCGTCTGAAACAACTCGTCCTTCACGGGTTCAAGAGCTTCGCGGACCGAACGGTGTTCCGGTTCGACGCCCCCATCACGGGCGTCGTCGGCCCGAACGGTTGCGGAAAGAGCAACGTCGTCGACGCAATTAAGTGGGTGCTCGGCGAGCAATCCGCCAAGTCGCTCCGCGGCGGCGCGATGCTCGACGTCATCTTCAACGGCGCCGACTCCCGCAAGCCGGCCGGCTTTGCCGAAGTCGAACTGGTCTTCGACAACCCCAAGCGTCCCGACGGCACGCGCCTGCTCCTCATCGACACCGATGACGTCGCCATCACCCGCCGACTCTATCGCGATGGCACCAGCGAATACCTCATCAACAAGTCGCCTTCGCGTCTGAAGGACATCAAGGAAGCGTTCCTCGACACCGGCGTCGGCGTCGATGCGTACAGCATCATCGAACAGGGCCGCGTCGCGCGGCTGCTGGAAGCCAACCCGGTCGAACGCCGGCAAATCTTCGAAGAAGCCGCCGGCATCAGTCGGTTCAAGGTTCGTCGCAAGGAAGCGCAGCGCAAGCTTGAGAAGGTCGATGCGAACCTGGCGCGCCTCAAAGACATCACAGACGAGCTCGATCGCCGGTTGCGCGGTGTGCGGGTTCAGGCGGGGCGTGCCCGCGTCTATCAGGAACACGCGACGCGGCTGAACGAGCTTCGCCTACAGCACAGCCTGCACGAGTATCACACGCTGTTCACCAAGCGGGCCGAGTTGACTGGCGCCGAAGAGGAAGCGCGGTTCCAACTGGACGACGCCGACGGCAACCTTCAGCGGCTCCAGAACGAACTGGCCATCAAGCGTGAGAACGCCGAGGCGATCAGCCAAGCCCGGCAACACGCGAGCCATCAGCTCGTCGAGACGCGTTCGAAGATCGAACAAGCCGTCCAGCAGGTGGAATACGCGCGCCGGCAATTGCAGCAACTGGCCGAGCAGAACGTGCAACTGGCCAGCGACCGCGAAACGGCCGAAGCTCGGCTGCACGAGGCGGAAGCCGTAATCGCCGAGGCACGGACGGCCCTCGAATCGCTCACGCAGTCCGTCGCCGAGCAACGGGCCGCCATCGATGAGAAGATGGATGAGCACCGCGCCGCACAGCAGCGGGCGGGCGAAATCAACGCCGTCGTCGAGCAGCACAAGGTGGCTTACCTCGACGCCGTGCGCAAGCTCAGCGCCATTGACGGCCGACTCAATTCGATTGACGCCCTCACTCGCAACCAGACCGCGCAGCAGCTTCGGCTGGGCGAACGCATCGGCACGCTGGATGCCGAGCGTGAAACCGTCACGCAGAAGCGCACCGACGCGCTCGCCGCCATCGAAGAGGCCGGCGTGCGTATCGCCGAGCTTCAGCAGCAGGTGAACGACCGCACCGCCGAGGCGAGCAGCCTTGGGGCGTCACTCAAGCAACTTACCGAACGCATCGGCGGCGCCCGTGAGCACCGCTCCGGTCTGCTGTCGCGCCAGAAGACCCTCCAGGAGATGGAGAATCGCCGCGAGGGCATGAGCGACGCGGTCAAGCACGTGCTGAAGAACCGCGAGAAGTACCCGTTCCTGCGCGGATTGGTGGCGGATCTGCTGCGTGTCGACGTGGAGCACGCCCGCATCATCGAAGCGGCTTTGGATGGGCGCGACCAGTGGCTCGTGGCCGATCCGGACGCCGATGCGCTGGCCATGCAGGCGTCGCTCGAAAACGTGACCGGCCGCGTGAACGTACTGCGCGTCTCGCCAAAGTCCGTCGCCGCGCCCGCGCTGCCCGCCCTGCCGATCGGCCACACCGAGCCCGTATGGGAACCGGTGCCGCTGATCGCCTCCGCGCCGACGCCGATCGAAGTCGACACGGTCAACTCGCTGCTGGACGACCCGCGTGTCGAAATGATCCCGCGCGACGACCACTTCGAGCTCGTCGATGATGATTCGCCGCGCCTTTACCGCGTCGTGACGCAACTGGCCGACACGCTCAGCAGCAGTAGCGTCGAAGGCACGGCCGCCCCGCAGCTGTTCAATGAGACGCCGATTGCCGGCGACGGCATCGACGCCTTCGCGTCCGAACTCCCGCGCGGAACCGGAATCAATTGACCTCACCGAAGCATACTCGTGGTCGCACCACCCGCAGACGATTCGCCTGGCGATCGACCTCGTCCGCTTCGAGCCGGAGCACCGCGCACTCGCGGAACACCTGCTCGGCAAGACAATCGTCGTCGAGTCGCTCGCCGACGCAATCGCCCTGCACCGCGAAGCGCCGGCCGGCTTCCGGTACGTGACGCCGGCAGGCGAAGTCGTTGAGACCGACGGCACGCTCCGTACCGGCCCGCTCGGCGCGGCCATGGGCATTCTGTCGCGTCGATCCGAACTTGAAGCGCTCGCCCAGCAGATCAGCGAACTCGACGCCCGCATCAACGCCTTCACGCAGCAGCTCACCGAAGGCAACGAACAGGCCCGCTCGCTCGATCAGGCACTGTCGGAACTCCGCCAGCAGATCTACAAGCTCAACACCGCCAAGGTCGAGCTGAACATGCAGGCTCAGCAGGCCCAGCAGCGACTCGACGCGATCGCCCGCGAGCAACCGATCATTCAGCGCGAGATCGACAACCTCGCCGCCGCCGTCGCGAAACTGGCCGACGAAAGCGCTACGCTGCACGCCGACAAGCAGAAATACGGCGAGGCGCAGCAACATCACCAGGAACAGATCGAATCGCTTCAGGAAGAGCAGAAGACGATCGCCGAGCAGCAGCGACTGACAGCCGAGGCGCTGACCGCTCTTCGCATCACGCTTGGCCAGCTCGAAGAGAAACTCGTTCACGCCCAGCACCGCCTCCGCAGCGCGGAAGGCCAACAGCAGCAGTTCGCGCAGCAGATCGAGCGGATCGTCAAGACGATCGAATCGCTTGACAGCCGACGCGAGCAAGTGAAGCACGACGAGCAACAGGCCGAGCATCAGCAGGAAGCGCTGCGGGTGCGGGCCGACGAACTGACTTCGCACTTGGCCGAACTCGACGGGCAGATCGCCGAAGCGCAAGCCCTGTTGAAGGATTTGTCGGTGGCCGTCGAGTCCGCACGCGGCGAGCGGGCCGACATCGAGCAGCGTCTGCACAAGCTACAGATCGACCTGTCCGAGACCGGCGTCCGCCTTGACGGCGTCGTCACCCGCGTGCGCGACGAGTTGCAGATTGAAATCGCCGAGCGCTATCAGGCGATCCTCGACGCACAGTCCGCGACACACTCCGAAGCTGCATCAGACGCTCCCGGCGAATCGTCCGACAAGCAGTCGACCGAGGTCGTTGAAGGCGAAGCCGTCGAAGTCGAACAGTCGACCGCCCTCGCACTTCCAGACGCATCTATCGACTGGGACGCGATCGCGCTCGAGATCAAAACACTCCGCGACAAGATCCAGCGGCTCGGCAACGTCAACCTCGACAGCATTGGCGAACTCGAAGAACTTGAGAAGCGTCAAGGCGACTACACCGCACAGCTGACTGATCTCGCCAGCAGCAAGCAGCAGTTGGAAGAGCTGATCGAGAAACTGAACGCCGAGAGCAGCGTGCGCTTCGAAGAGACGTTCAAGGCCGTCCGCGAGAACTTCCAGCAGATGTTCCGGAAGTTGTTCGGCGGCGGCAAGGCGGACGTCATTCTCGAGACCGAATTCGAGGACAAGAAGGCCGTCCTGCCCGAAGGCGCCGATCCGACGACGGCCGGGCCGGTGATGAAGCGTGTCGACGCGCTCGACGCCGGCATCGAAGTCATCGCACGCCCGCCGGGCAAAAACCCGGTCGCGCTCAGCCAGCTCTCCGGCGGCGAGAAGGCGATGACCTGCATCGCCTTGCTGATGAGCATCTTCAAGGCCAAGCCCAGCCCGTTCTGCATCCTCGACGAAGTGGACGCGCCGCTCGACGAAGCCAACAACGTGCGCTTCGGGCAGATCGTGCAGGAGTTCCTCGAAACCAGCCAGTTCATCATCATCACGCACCACAAGCGCACGATGCAAATCGCCGACACGCTGTACGGCATCACGCAGCAAGTGCAGGGCGTGAGCACACGCGTGCAAGTGAAGTTCGAGCAGGTCGACGCAGGCGGCCGCATCAAGGACGTCGCCGCGGCACAAGCTGCCGAAGCCGAACTGGAAGCGTCGCGCGAGACCGAGCACGAGGCGTCCGAGGAAGAAGTCGCCGCGTAACCTCGGCGACGCGTACCGTTCAACATGGAACCGCCGAGCATGCTCGGCGGTTTTCTTTTCAAAGAACGTCACGCGCGCACGAGTTCGATCAACGTCATCTCCGCACAAGACCATGCCCGGACGGGAAGCCCCGTCCAACCCAGCCCACGCGTGATGTGCAGCCAGCAGTTCTCGATGCGATGCAGGCCCGCCGACGTTTCTTTCGGCAGCGAATCATGCGTAATCAGCGGCTTCCCGCCGGGCCAGCAAATCTGCCCGCCATGCGTGTGGCCGGCCAGGTGAATGTCGGGGGCGAGCGGCACGATCTTGTGAATCGCGTCCGGGAAATGGCAGAGCACGACGCGCATCGTGTCGGGCGCTTTCGGCACGATGCCCGCGACGACGTCGGTCGTTAGGTCGTCACGCCCCACGCCCGGCAAGCCGACCAGTTCCAGCGCGCCATCGGCCACCGCGAAACGGGCCGTCTCGCCCAGCAGCACGCGCACGCCCAGGTCGATCAGGTGCGGGGCGAGCAGGTCGCCGTCGTGATTGCCGACGCAGCTCCACACGCCGAGCCGCGCGCTGGGCAACAGCCCTTCGACGAATCGCTTCAGCACGGGCATGACGGGCCGATGGTTGAACTTGTCGTCGATCCAGTCGCCGGAGTGGCAGATGAGGTCGGGCTTGAACTGTGCGATTTCGTCGATTGCGAGTTCGAACGCCGGCTCCCAGCGGTCGGCGTGCAGGTGCGTGTCGCCGAGGTGCAGCAGCCGCAGGCCCGCGAGATCGTTCGGCAGGCCGACGATCGGCAGGCGGATGCGGGTCAGGCCATAGCGTTTGGTCGAGCCGATCTGAAACGTCGGCCCGCGTCGGACCACGTCGATCGTCGGCGTGAGGTTGGCGGGCGTTTCGTTCATGCTTCGCGGCACGATCGATTTCATCGACAGGATCGAACGTGCTTCGTTCGATTCGCGTGCCGATCGATGCCGCGACACTACTCGGCCGCGTGGTTGCGATCTACAATCGGCACCATGCGAATCGACCCGCGCCGACAATCCACGCTGATGACCTGGGGCCTGTTCCTGAACGCGGGCGTCATTGGCGCGCTCGCACTGGTGCTGCTGAGTCGTCCCGGCGCACCGACGATTGTCGCGCCCGCGATGGCCCAGCAGGCCCCGATACCGATCGCCGGCGGCGCGGGCTTCTTCCTCATGCCCGCGCAGCTCGGCCCCAGTCAGTGGGGCTGCTACGTGATGGACGTCGACGCGCAAACGCTGGCCGTCTACTACTACGACTTCGGCAACAGCCGACTCGACTTCAAGGCGGGCCGGTCGTTCGTCTACGACCGGCAACTCAAGAATTACAACACATCCCCCGACCCGCTGGAGATGAAGAAGGCCGTCGAGGCCGAGAAGTCACTCCAGCAACTGACCGGCAACAGCCCGACAACGCAGCCTTGAAGTCGCGGAGGCAGATGACACCACTCGGTGGAACTCACACTTGGCCAGCCGCCACGTGCCGCTTGCTACCGTCATTCACTGCATCGACACCGGCGGCGGGTCGATCGTGACCGGCTTGGGCGCGCCGGGTGGCGGGTCGATGCCGGGCACGCCAGGCGTCGGTGTTTGCGGAGTGCTCGCATCGCCGATCGGACGGCCGCCGTCGACCGGGGGCGCGGCGATCACGTTCGTGTCGTAGCCGGGCAGGTCCTGGAGGATGAAGTGCGCGGGCGTGTTCGTCGTGTTCGCGTCGACGAGCAGGCCGGCGTCGCTGAGTCTGCCGAGCAGCGCGACGATCTCGGGGTAGTTGAAGTCGAGCCGCTCGCCGCGGGGGCCGGTGCCGCCGAGGCGGGCCAGCAGCACGTTCAGGTCGGCGGGGATGAGGAACTTCGCCGGTTCGGTGCGGCCAGGGCCGCGATAGAACAGCGTGATCGCCTTCCCGTCGCTGGTGTCGCTCAGGCTGAACTGCTCCTGCTGGGCGGTGAAGATCATCGGCTTGCGCAGCGACACCGCTCGGCCGAGGATCGCGATGCGCGGCGTGCCGACGCGCGTCGCGAAGACCACGGGCGGCTGATCCGATTCGACAATGTCGAGCACGAAGCGTTCGCGTCCTTCGGGGCCGATCGTCACGGTCGTGACGCTGTGATCGCGCTTGGCGGCCAGCGCGCGGTACGCTTCGATGCGCACGGTCGTTTCGCTCGCGCTCAGCAGCGTGCGCAGGTGCATGTCCACCGCGGGCGAGTCCGGGAGCTTCGCCAGCGTGCGCACCGCCTGCACGCGGAACGGGCTGGCCGGGTTGTTGGCCATCTGCACGAGTGCCAGCGACGCGGACGGTTCGCCAATGAACGCGGCCGCGCGGGCGGCGTGGAACGCGATCTCCGGATTCGAGTCACTCATCAACGGCACCAGCACGGACAGCGCTTGCGTGCCCAGGGCCTCCAGCGCGTAGCTCATCTGCATGAGCTGCACGCCCGGCTTGCGCATCTCGTTCGCGATGATCTGCGCCTTCTCGTGCTGGTACTGCGGGTTGGTGTTGAAGAACGTGAAGAGCATCACGCCGGCGAAGTGTTCCCAATCGCCCTTGAAGCGTTCGGGCACGTTGACGTAGACAAGGCCTTCGTCGTGGGCCGCGGCGACGGTGGACTCCTGGAACTGCTGATCGAGCCGCGCTTCGACCATGCGCGCCATCCGCGCCTCGGCCGCCCGGACGCGCAGCGCCAGCGGGCGTGACGTGCGAATGATTCCGCCGTTCATGCAGACTCCGACGCGCAGGCTCTTCTGCTGCTTGGGGTCGGTGAGATCGGGGTCGAGGGCGTAGGCGGGGTTTACGAAGATTGGCCCCCACGCGTTGGCCATCAGGTTGACGAGGTCGCCGGGGTTCTGCGGGTTGGCGCCGCTGGGGGACAAGTCGGTCTGCCAGAGCGTGCCGCCGCTGAGGCTGGTGGTGTTGTTCTCCGGAAGCGTGCTGACGAGCACGTCGCAGCGCGTGCCCGCGCGAGCGCCGGGCGGAATGAGCGCGTCCACGCGCACGACAGCCACGCGCGGGTCGCGCAGCAGGTCCTGCGGGCGCACGCGCTCGAAGCCTTCGTTGTTCGGATTGCCCACGCCGCGGCGGGTCATTTCGCGGATGATGTATTCGCGGACCGGGTTCGGGCAGGTGGAGTCGCCCGTGTTGCGGAGGTTGACGACGACGCTGTAGTTGCTGACGCGCAGCGCCTCGGTGCCCGCGAGATCGACCTGTTCGAAGACCGAACCCTTCAGCCACGGTGCGACGTCGCGCGGCGGAAGCGTTTTGTAGGTCGCTTCGACGACCTTGGGCTTCTCCGGCTCGCTCTTGCAGCCGACGAGCGTTACGCCGGCGATCGTGGCCAGCACCAGCATCGCCGTTCGGGACTTCGCAGTTCGCGTCATGGATGTCGTTCCTCGAAGAAACCGCCCTCGTGATTCAGGGCCGGTGAGTGTACCCGGAAACTGCGGATTGCGTAGAAGCAGAAGTAGTCCGACCGACAGCCCACGGGTAGGCCCATCGACCGGACTACTTCTGTCCATTGTTACGCCACAGTCGCCTGTTCGGTTCGTGTTTTCCGATCGGATGCCCACCATCCGCTCGCGCCCACGTCCCGCAAAAACGGGCCACTGATGCACCCGTTCCGGCCCAACGGTCGGCCGGGCCATTCGTTACCATCGAACGACGCCATGGTCTTTTTTCGATCCCAGGGACATTTTGGGACATTCGGGCCACCCCGTTCGGCCGCGCTCATCGGGTGTCTGCGTCTCGCGACAGCGCAGCGATCCTGCATCATGGGCATGCGCACCGGGTGGCCGTCAAGTGCGAAATCGGCCGTAGTTCACACGCTCGCCAGCACCTTCGCGAAGCGTTCGAGGCCTTCGGTCAGTTCCTGTTCGCTGATCGTCATCGCCGGCGCGAGGCGCACGATCTTCTTGTAGGTGACGTTCACGACAACGCCCGCCTCGGCACACTTTTCGACGAGTTGTTTCGGCTCCTCGTGCAGTTCGATGCCGATGAACAGGCCTCGGCCGCGGACGTCTTTCACCTTGGCGGCGATGCTCTTCTCGTGTTTCAGGAAGCCCATCGCCTTTTCGCCGAGCGCGGTGGCGTGGGCGAGCAGGCCGTCGCGTTCGATGACGTCGAAGACGGTCTTGGCGGCGGTCATGCCGAGCAGGTTGCCGCCGAGCGTGCAGCCATGCTTGCCGGGCACCAGCAGCGCCGCGACCTCGGGCCGGGCGTACATGCAAGCGACGGGCAGCCCGCCGCCGAGCGCTTTGCCGAGCGTCATGATGTCGGGCATGACGCCGCCGTCGAGGTGCTGATGGCCGAACCACTTGCCGGTTCGGCCGACGCCGGTCCAGACTTCGTCGAAAATCAGCGTCAGGCCGCGCTCGTCGCACAGTTTGCGGATCTTCGCGACATGGCCGGGCGGGTAGAGGTTGATGCCGCCCTCGCCCTGGATCGGTTCCATCAGGATGGCGCAGGTTTCGTCGTCGATCGCGTTCACGATCGCATCGAAGTCCATCGGCTCGACGTTGGTGAAGCCTGGCACCGGCGGGCCGAAGCCTTCCTTCACTTGGGGGTTGCCCGTCGCGGCGATCATCGCGAGCGATCGGCCGTGGAAGCTCTTGATGAGGCTGATCGTCTTCCACTTCTTCCCGCCATTGGCGAGGCCGCGCAGGCGTGCGAGCTTTACGGCAGCCTCGTTCGCCTCAAGGCCGCTATGGCAGAAGAATGCCTTGCCGGGAAACGCAGCCTTGTTCAGACGCTCGGCGAGTTCGATCTGCGGCACGGTGTGGAACTGGTTGCCCACGTGCCACAGTTGCTCGGCCTGCTTTTGGACGGCTTTCACGAGATCGGGCTGCGCGTGGCCGATCACGCATCCGCCGAAACCGGCGAAAAGGTCGAGGTACTCCTTGCCCGAAGCGTCCCACAGCTTCGAGCCCTGACCGCGCGTCATCACGATCGGCAGGCGGGCGTAGTTCCCGGTGATGACCTGATTGGCGCGGGCAAGAATCGATTCGGTAGTCGGCTGGCTCATGGGGGCGAAGAATAACAAAACTGGACGCGATGTTGAGACGCGGGGGAATTGCGAATTGTGGATTGCGAAATGCGAATTGACGCAGCCGATTGAGTGACCGTCATGTTGAGCGCAGCGAAACATCTGGCGCCCCACGATCATCGCGCGGCTTCGTCGGGCACCAGACCCTTCGCTCAGGGCGACGGACGTAGAGTTCGCTGCAACATGGAAAGACCGCCGTTTCCTAATCATTTCGCATTTCGAAATTCGCAATTCGCAATCCTCCCCACCATGATTTCGCCGTGAGCCGCCTGAAATCCTTCTTCCGCCTTCCACACTGGCTGGCCCGGCACGGCTGGGCGCCGATCACGGCGGCGCTGCTGTTCGTGGCCGGCGTGTGGCTCTTCTACGGCATTGCCGACGAAGTACGCGAAGGCGACACGCAACGCTTTGACGAGCGCGTCGTCCGCGCGCTGCGCCGACCGGACAACCTGTCGCAACCGATCGGCCCGAAGTGGCTCGTGGAAGTCGGCCGCGACGTGACGGCCCTCGGCGGCATGGCCGTGCTCACGCTGGTCACGATGGGCGTGTGCGGCTACCTGGCCGTCGCCCGGCGCTGGCGGACGATGGTGTTCGTCATCCTGGCCACCACGGGCGGGTTGCTGCTGTCGCTGTGGTTGAAGGGCCTGTTCGACCGCGAACGGCCCAGCGTGGTGCCGCACCTGGACGAGGTCTTCACCAGTTCGTTCCCGTCGGGCCATGCCATGCTGTCGTCGATCGTGTATCTGACGCACGGCACACTGCTGATGCGCGTCGTCAAGCCTTGGCGATTGCGGCTGTACATCCTGTCGATCGCATTGCTGCTGCCGCTGCTGATCGGACTGAGCCGCGTATACCTCGGCGTGCACTACCCGACGGACGTGCTGGCCGGCTGGACCGCGGGGCTGGCGTGGGGTTTGGGCTGCTGGTCGGTCACGCAGTTCCTGCAACATCGCGGCAACCTCGAACCGGAACCGCCCGACACCGATGAAGGAGACGACGCAGACTCAAACGACGAGTAGACGTCCGTGTGCTCGCGGCGGTCCGCACAAGTGCGATCGCTCGCCCGCCTCCTCTTCGCAACGCGCGCCCGACCTCGTACCATGTCGATTCGAGATGGAAGATGGACTGCTGCAATTCGCCCGGGAAGTGATCGACGTCGAAGCCGCCGCCGTGGCGCGGATGCGGGAGGCGATCGACGAGCATTTCGCACGGGCCGTTGACCTCGTGCTGGCTTGCACCGGATCCTTGCTGGCCAGCGGCGTCGGCAAGGCGGGCCACGTCGCCCGCAAACTGTCGGCCACGTTCGCGAGCACGGGAACGCCGTCACACTTCCTGAGCGCGCCCGACGCGATGCATGGCGACGTCGGTGCGGTCCGATCCGGCGATGTCGTGCTGCTGCTCAGCGCCTCGGGCGAAACCGACGAAATCCTGCGCCTGCTCAGCATCACCAAGAAGCTGGGCCACCCCGCCATCGCAATCACCGCCACGCGAAACAACTCCCTCGCCCGAGCGGCCGACGTCACGCTGGCCACCGGCAAGATCGACGAGGCCTGCCCGCTGGGCCTCGCGCCGTCGGCCAGCACCACGGCGATGCTCGCCCTCGGCGATGCGCTGGCACTCACCGTGATGAAGGCGCGGAAGTTTACGGCCGACGATTTCTTCGTCTACCACCCGGCCGGCCAGCTCGGACGCAAGCTCACGCGCGTCAGCGAAGCGATGACGTTCCGCGTCGGCGAGAATCTGCCCGTGGCGCCGGACGACATCACTGTCGGCGAAATGCTCGCCAGCGTGAGCCGGATCAAGCGCCGCAGCGGCGGCGTCATCCTGACGGACTCGGCCGGGACGATCAGCGGCTTCTTCTCCGACGGCGACCTGCGCCGGCTCGTCGAGCGCGACCCGGCCCACGCGATGCGCACGCCGGTGGCGCAGGTCATGACCCGCAACTGCAAACGTGTCCGCGCCGACGCGCTGGCCAGCGAGGCGCTGGCGATTATGAAGCCGCTGCGCATTGACGAACTGCCCGTCGTCGACGAACACGATCGCCCCGTGGGCCTGATCGACGTGCAGGACCTGGTCGTGCTGAAAATGTTTGATGTGGACGAGAGGTAGTGGTTCAGTGGGCGGTGAGCAGTGGGCAGGAGCATGTATCTGGTAGCTCCTGCCCACTGCCCACGAACCACATCCCACTGACGAAGGAAAGGATTCCATGCGAACGATCGTGCTCATCCTGATCACGCTCGGCCTGCTGGTCGGCGGGTTGTTCGTGTTCGTCACGTTCTTCCGCCAAGCCACGCCCGAGCAGATTGCGGCCATGGAGGCTCAGCGCGCCAAGGAGCGCGATGCCGGCAAGAACGAAAGCACGTCGCGCCCCACCACCGACCCATCGGGCAACGCGCTGGTGGGCGCGGGCGAGATGGTCCGCGTCGAGACGCGCGACCCGAAGAACCCGGATCGTGTCATCAACGACTTCGCGGCCGCCCGGTACGTGCCACGGCGTGACGGGCCGGTCGATGTGGAGAAGCCGGTCGCACGGTTCTTTCTCAACAACGGCCGGATCGTGGTGCTCGAAGGCGCGAGCGGCCAGATTTTCATGAGCGGCGGCAGTCGTGACCCTCAGATGATGGCCGCCCAGGGCCCGTCGCGCGGCGAACTGCACGACGTCACAATCCGCTATTACGAAACGCGCGAGCAGCTCGACCAGAAGGCCGAGCCGATCCTCGCCGTGAGCGTCGACAACGTGCTGTTCGACAACGCGACCTACCGTGTCGAAACGAAGGACGGCGTCGTCAACGGCCGGCGCGTGGCGGCCGACCAGATTCCCGTCACCGTCCGCGGCCGGGATTACGAGTTCGACGGCACCGGACTGGTCGCCCAGTGGAACGACGTGGCCAACCGCATCGAGATGCTCGAAATCGCCCACGGTAAGCGGCTCCTGGTCAAGAACCCGGGCATGTTCCTGAAGCCGGAAACGCCGGAGCAGGCGAGCGCTGAAGAAGCATCCGACGTGCGCTTGGCATCCCTCGCAAGCCCGCACGACGCGCTCATGCTCGCCCTGCTCGGCCAAGTGACGGCCGACGCGCCGGATAACACCGCCCTCGACGCCAGTGGCCTGCGTCAGAAAACGAGTCGCTACATCGCAACGTTCGAGAACGATGTCGTCGCCAAGTCGGGCGATGTGGAAGTCGCGCACGGCACATCGCTGCGCGCGAGCTTCTCGCTTGAGCCGGAGTCGAAGTCAGCACCGGGTGGAAACAAGAAAAAGAAGCGGCGTGCAGAGCCGTCGACGAAGCCGGTGCCAAGCGAACTCGCACAGCCGCTGGAAGTGCGCTGGTCGGGCCGGCTGCGCGTGCTGCCATCGGCCACGGAGAAGACACCGACGACGCAGCCGGACGAGCCGCCGGGCCGGTTCGTCGAACTCATCGGCAAGCCCGCCGTCGTCACGAGGCCGTCGGGCACGATCACCGCCGCGGTCATTCACATCGAAGCCGACGCCGGCAAGTTCAGCCTCACGCCGAGTGACAGCGTGCCTGAAGTCTCGCTCGTGCGCGGCGACGGTTCGAAGGTCATCGCCCGCTCGATCGACGCCGACCGCGATCGCGGCAGCGCCGTCATCGTCGGGCCCGGGCACTTGGTTTCCGCGCAAGCGCGAAGCCACAGGAAAAGCCAGTCGACCTGAAGTTCAGCAAGCAGGCCACAATCGACCTTGAAGAAATCGAAGACCGCCAGGTCGTGCGCCAAGTCACACTTGACGGCGACGTGAACATGCAGCAGGAGGGACTGAGCGTGGCGTCGCAGACGCTGGCGCTCGCTTTCGATCCGACCGTGGCCCGCGCCAGCACACAGCCGAGCGACGCGGCCGGCGCAGACATCAACATCGATCTGAACAGCCTGCGGAATGTGATCGCCACCGGCGACGTGCGCGCGACCGGCCTGGGCAAGGGGCCTGATGATTCGCTGAGCACCGGTCGGCTAGAACTCGGCGTCGGGCCGAGCGACGTCGGGCCAGCCATCGAGACGATGGTCTGCTCGGACGGCGCGAAGTTCGTCAGCAAAGGTCGATCGCTGTCAGCCACGAATGTCGAGGCAAAGCTCAAGCCGATCCCACTCGACCGCAACGCGCAGCAGACGCCCGCGAGCGATGATCCCCTTGACCAGATCCTGTCGATGAACGCGACCGGCAACGTCGTGCTCGACCAGGGCGCGAAGGGTTCGAGCAAGTCCGATCGCCTGACCATCGGCGACGTCGACGGCCAGCGCATCATCACGCTCATCGGCGCGCCTGCCGTCGCCAGCGGCGAGCGCGGCACCCTGTCTTCCGAGCGCATCGAACTGAATCCGGTCACCGGCAACCTGCGCGTGCCGCAGGCGGGCGGTTTCACCGGCTCGCAGGTTCGGGCCGACGGCAGCAAACGCGACGTGCAGATGAACTGGACCGGCTACATGACGGCCAGCTCGCGCGACGGTGTGGCGACGATCTCGCAGGGCGTGACGATGCGCTCGCGCGACGACGCCGGCGCCACGCTCGACGCGACGGCCGGCAAGGCGATCGTGCGCTTTACGGCCGAGCCCCCGAGCACGCAGCCGAGCACGACCGGCCAAGTCGATCCGACCGATGCGTTCAAGATCCAAAGCCTGGAGACGGTCGACCTGTTCGATGACGTAAAAGCGCATGCTGACGGCGGCGACAAGCGGACGGCCGTGATCGAAGCGCCGCACGTGCACTACGACGACCTCTCGCGCGACGTGACGATCGACGCCGAGGGACGCATGCTCGTGAGCGACCTGCGCGACGCCCCCGCCACCAAGCCGGCAACTGGCGGCGGCGCATTCAGCCGCGGCACGCTGGCACTCACGTGGAAGAAGGGCCTGAACTGGAACGCCCGCGACGGCGACCTGACCGCCACGGGCGGCGTGCGGCTCGGCTTCGAACGCGCCAGCGACCCGGACGACCTCGGCGTCGTCCGCCTGTCGGCCGACCGCATGATCGGCCGGCTCCGACCCGTCAACGACACCGCCAAGAAGCCCGACGCCAACGCGAACATGCTCGATTCGGTCGTGCTCGAATCGATGCGCTTCGATGGCGACGTCCGCGTCCGCTCGAATAAGGTCAGCTTCGACGCCGCCCGTATCGACTACGACGCCCCATCGGGCATCGCCACGGCGACCGCGCACGAGAACGAGCGAGTCGAGTTCTACCTGAAGGACGGCGTGAGCAAGGTGGCCGTGTCGAGCTTGAAGTGGAACGTCGTCACCGGCACCACCGAGCTGAAAGACTTCGACGGGCGGCTGGTGCGGTGACCGCCTACAGTTGGGCATGACGCCCATCGACCATGTCGCCGTTCCGAGCAACGACATCGCGGCCAGCGTGGAGTGGTATCGCGCGAACTTCGGCGCGTCGGTGATCTACCAGGACGCCACATGGGCGTTCCTCCAGATGGGCGAGGTGAAGCTGGCACTGGTGACGCCGACGCAGCATCCGCCGCACGTGGCCGTCCGCGTGACGGCCGACCAGCTCACGGCGGCCGCGAAGGCGCACGGCAAGCCGATCGACAAGCACCGCGACGGCACCACCGGCATCTACATCGCCGACCCGTTCGGGAACGCGGTGGAGCTGATCTGCTATCCGGAGTGAGCGACGCCGCAGGAGAAGGGCGAAGACAAGCCACCGATGACACCGATCCACACCGATCAGAGATCGAGGACTTGCACCATTCATCGTGCATCGACACTCTTCCTGCATCGGTGTCTATCGGTGTGATCGGTGGCCTCCAGCCATCTCACACAAACGCCAGGTAATCCTCCGCCGACCAGCGGTTCACGGTGTCGCCGGCGTAGCGGAGTTCCCAGCGCCAGTAGCCGTTCGCGAAGACCGGGCCGCTCATCACGGTGGCGGTGGTGCCGTTGGCTTTCAGCACATACGTCCCGTTGCTGGCGGCCGTGTCCCACGCCTTCAGGCCCGACGGTGCGTTGACCACCTTCACCGAGTCGCCCGGCACGAACTTGCCGATGTAGAAGTTGAACGTCGAACTGGTGGCCGTGCCGACCGAGTTCTTCGCGACGACCTTCCACGTGTGCGGGCCGTACGTGAACGCGGTGCCCGTGGTCCATGTGCTGGTGTACGTGTTCGCCTGGAGGACGTTGTCGAGATAGACGTCGTAGCTGGTCGCGACGGTCGAGTCGGACCAGTCTAGCGTCGTCGGCAGCGCAGTGTTGTAGAACGATTGGCCATTCGTGGGCGAGGTCGCGCTCACGGCACTGGGCGCGGTGGTGACCGGCGCAAGCCACGGCGCGGCCGACCAGCGTGTGACGCTCTCGCCCTGCCAGCGAATTTCCCACCGGTCGTAGCCAGCCGCATTCACGGGGCCGCTCACGATCGTGCCGATCGCGCCTTCGGGCTCGACCACGTACGTGCCATTGCTGGCCGACGTGTCCCACGCCTTCAATCCCGAACTCGTGCCGCTCACCTGGATCGTCTGGCCCGGCGTGAACGTGGGATTGAGGTTGATCTTCAGCGACGACTGCATCGCCGCCAGATCGCCATTGAACACGTCACGATCGACGTTGCCGCTGATGCCTGACACCGTGCCCGTCTGCGTGTACTGCCAGATCTTCCAGCCGGACCACGGCGTCGTACCGCTGGGCGCGCCGGTCTGCGGGTTCGGGCTGGCCGGATAGTTGGCCATCCAGTTGTCCCACTGCGTGACGGTGCTGTCGAGCTTCGTCGAGGCGTACGAAACGCCCGTGTACACGAGCGGCCGCACGCCCTTGGCGGCGAGGATCGCGTTGCTAAAGGTGTTCACCCACGCCGACACCTGCGCCTTGGTGAGCGTGGTCGAGACTTCGACGTCCACCACCGGCCGCAGGTAGCCGTTGGCCATGTAGCTGCCGGCCACCGACAGAAAATGGCTGGCCTCAGTGCTGGCGGAGTTGTTGTCGTAGCGGGCGAAGTGATACGCCCCCGCGAGCACGCCCGCGGCGGTCGCGCCGTTCATCTGCGTCGTAAAGGTCGGACTGTCGTACGTCGCGCCCTCGGTCGCCTTCACGTAAGCGAAGTCGATGCCGGCCGACTTGACGGACGTCCAGTTGATCGAGGTCTGGTAGCTCGAGACGTCGATGCCGAGCGAGCGGACGAGCATCCGACGCTCTTCGAGCCGATCCACTCCGAACACCTGCGCGCGAGCGCGCTGCCGACGATCACAGTCCATGCGATGCCTCCGGCGAGAAAGTTGAGATGTGAAACCGAGGAGCCGACGACGCGAAGACCTGATTCCCTGAACGCGTCGGCGGGCAAGATACCGCCGGTTCGGCGCGCGTCAACGAAATATTATGAAAGTTGTCCGGGGCATCCGTCGGAAAGGAATGGCCGCTCATGAGACGCGGATAGAAGACAAGCCACCGATGACGCCGATCGGCACCGATGAAGACAGGACGAGCGTCAGAATCGCATGGAGCGTCATCCACCTGCATCGGTGTGATCGGTGGCTTCTTTGCTTGTCTTCATCTGCGTCTCCCCGTGTCTCATGTGGGGCTATTACTCTCGCCCGCGAACCGCGCTCACGCTTCTCGCCGCACGACGCTAGACTGTGGTCATGCTGACGTTCTCCTGCGGGGTCTGCCGCACGACGCTGCAAGCGCCCGACGAGAAGGCGGGCGGCAAGGTGCGTTGTCCGAGTTGCAAAGCCGTACTGATGGTGCCGATGCCCGAGGCATCGGTCGTCGGGGCCGGCGCGTCGGACGACTTGCCGAACGATTTCTCGCCCTCGCCTGCGCCGATGCCGCCGCCGGTCAATCGCGGCATGGTGCCGCCGCCCGCGGTGGGTGGCGGCCGGCGTTACGGGTTCAACTGCCAGTACTGCTCGTCGCGCCTCGAAGCGCAGGACAGCAACGCGGGCCAGTCCGGGCAATGTCCGACCTGCGGGCAGGACATCATCGTCCCGATCCTCGACCGTTACGGCCGGCTCATTGACCCGATGACCGGCAAGGTCATCAAGCCCGATCCGCACCCGGTTCACGCCTATGCAGCCGCCGGCGAACGCGCGCCGCGGATCTTCCGTCAGGCGGACGGCAAGCAGTCGATCCAGTGCCCGCGCTGCCGCAGCGTCAGCCCGATCACCGCGAACAACTGTAGCTCGTGCGGCATGCCGTTCACGATGGAAGGCACGACCATCGAAGCCACCGGCGCGAGCAACGGCTACGCAGTCGCGTCGCTGGTGCTGGGCATCATCGGCCTGCCGACGTTCTTCTGCCTGGCGATCCCGTCGATCCTCGCCCTCGTGTTCGGCGGCATCGCGTACGCCCAAGCCAGTCGCGAAGGCTCGGCAGGCACGGGGCGCGGCATGGCGATCGCCGGGCTGATCCTCGGTCTGATTGGCCTCGCGTTCGCGCTGCTGATGTGGCTGAACTCGTGAGACGATGGATAGCCACAGAGAACACAGAGGACACGGAGAGAATCAGAGAGGTCGAAGGCGGCGAACGACCTGGCGCAGAACAGGAATCGGGGAAGGCACAGCAAAGGAGTCGGTCACCCTGAGCGCAGCGAAGGGTCTGGCGCCGGACGCTGCCACGCGACTTCCGCAGGGCGCCAGATGCTTCACTTCGTTCAGCATGACGCATCCAGCACGATCGGCGAGTTGTCGATCTTCCCTCTCTGTGCCCTCCGCGCCTCTGTGGCTATCCTCTTCGGTTCGATATGCAAACGCCCTACACGATCGCCATCCTCGGCACGGGCGCTGTCGGCGCGTATTACGGCGGCCGGCTCGCGCAGCATGGACATGACGTCCACTTCTACGCCCGCTCCGACGCCGCGGCGATTCGCCAACGCGGCCTGATCGTCGAAAGCTTCCGTGGCGATTTCACGATTCCGGCGGATCGCGTCCACGTCTACGATGACGTGACGAAGATGCCTCGGGCCGACCTCGTCATCGTCACGCTGAAGGCCACCGCGAAGCCGCAATATCGAGAACTAATTACGCCCCTGCTGCACGATCGCACGCGCGTGCTCTGTCTTCAGAACGGCTTTGGTAACGAGGAAGCATTCGCAGAAGTCGTCGGACGCGAGCGTGTGATGGGCGCGATCGCGTTCGTCTGCATCAACCGCGTCGGCCCCGGCCACGCGAAGCACACCAGTCACGGCCTGGTGAAGCTCGGCGAATTCGCCGGCCCGCTGACCGACGATTCGCGCCGACTCGTGCAATGGATGGTCGATTCGAACATCGAAGCGCAGGCCGTCGACGACTTGCGGCGGATTCGGTGGGAAAAGCTCGTCTGGAACATCCCGTTCAACGGCTTCGGCGCCGCGCTCGACCTGCACACGGCCGGCCTGCTGCGCAGCGCGGACGGCGTCTCACTCGTGCGCGCGACGATGCACGAAGTGGTGAAGGCCGGCCGGGCGGTCGGTGTGGATTTGCGCGACGACGTCATCGAGCGTCTGATCGAAACCACCTACGCCGCCGGCGACTACCACACCAGCATGCAGCTCGATCGGCAAAGCGGCAGGGCGATGGAGGTCGACGCGATCCTGGCCGAGCCGATCCGGCAAGCGGAGGCTGCGGGTTGTCGCGACCTGCCGCGCATGAAGGCGCTGCTGGAGGCGCTGCGCGTGGTGGACGGAGCAACGACACCAAGTCGCGAAGGCACGAAGTAAGCCACAGGCGTCATGCTGACTTCGGCGAGCGCAGTCGAGACGAACGACGTGAAGCATCTGGTGCCCACCAGTCGTCGCGAGACTTCGAGAGGCGCCAGCCCCTTCGCGTTGCTCAGGGTGACGCTATTGGGGGCACGGGAATGCAAACAGACCCTCGCCATCCCATCCTCCTCTTCGTATCTTTGTACGCGCCTTCCAGCCTTCGTGTCGTTGCCAATCTCAGATTCGTGTTCCAACCCGAAGTCGGTAAACTCTTGCTCCCGGAGACTTCGCTATGACGACGGAACTCATTCTCGGTGCCGCAGGCGCGATTTCGGCCGGCCTCATTGTCGCCGGCGTGGTCGTGCTGGTGGTGATCGTGCTCGTGCTGTGGATCGTGTCGGCCTACAACAAGCTGGTCGCGCTGCGTGAGACCGTCCGCTCGGCCTGGGCGCAGATCGACGTGCTGCTCAAGCGCCGCTACGACCTGATCCCCAACCTCGTCGAAACCGTCAAAGGCTACGCCACGCACGAACGCGGCACACTGGAAGCAGTCATCGCCGCCCGTAACGCGGCCGTCACGGCCAGCAGCCAGGGCAACGTCGGCGCGGTCAGCCAGGCGGAAGGTCAACTGCAGGGCGCGATGCGTCAGCTGTTCGCGGTGGCCGAGGCGTATCCCGACCTGAAGGCCAACGCCAACTTCATGCAACTCCAGGGCGAACTCGGCAACACCGAAAACCAGATCGCCGGCCAGCGGAGCAGCTACAACGAGATCGTGCGTCAGTACAACACGACCTTGATGAGCATTCCAACGAACTTCATCGCCGGCCCGTTCGGCTTCACGCCGCAGGCGTTCTTCGAAGTGCAGGACCCGGGACAGCGCGAAGCGCCGCAGGTGAAGTTCGGCTGAGTCGGTGGCTGATTTGGCACAAAGGCCACAGAGACACAGAGAGCACAGAGGGAAGACTTGTAGTGAGTGGGGATCGGCGGGCGAAGCTTTCTGCCATTATCCGTCTGACGATCGAACACTCCGACGCCACGTCGCCGCCGCGGCTTTGAACACAGCCACCGATGGCACCGACGGATAGAGAATCGATTCCGAATCGGCGGAGTCCAGCACAGAAACCTCACCGGTGAGCATCGGTGCCATCGGTGGCTTCTCCTTGCCATGACCACCCACGAAGCCAAGTGATCCTCTCCGTGCCCTCTATGCCTCTGTGGCCTCAGTGCTTCCGCCGACATCAGCACGCTCCCGACACGCCAAATCTCAAGCCGTTCCTCGCCCCGGGTCGATCCATTCCTCGCCCGGTTCTCGCTGGCATCCGCCGGCCCTACCGGGTAAATTCACCCCAGGTTCACCGGGCTTCCACGGATGGTACACGCCCCGCGAACCGGCCCGGCTTGTGAGGACCACGGATGGCCCGCTCTTCTTCCGTCATCGATAGCCTGAAGCGTCTGTCGCTCATCGCCGCCGTGCTGATGGGTCTGGCGAGCGTCGGCTGCGCCACCAATGCGCCCGGCCCCACCGCCAGCGCGAAGACCGCCGCCGCCCCGCGGATGACGCCCGACTACACGCCCGCCGGCCAGATCAGGCCGTCCGACATGAACTACGCGCCGGCCCCGCTCCCCGAAGCGCCGCGCGCCGCCGCCAAGCCTGCAAAGAAGAACGCCCTCGCCGGCGACTGGACGCCGCCCGTCGCGCCGCGGCAGTGGCGCTACATCGTCATCCATCACAGCGCCAGCGACACCGGCAGCGCCGCGGTCTTCGATCGCGAGCACAAGGAAAAGGGCTGGGACGAACTCGGCTACCACTTCGTCATCGGCAACGGCACGAAGTCGGCCGACGGACAGATCGAGGTCGGCCCGCGCTGGACCAAGCAGAAGTACGGCGCCCACGCCAAGACGCCCGACGAACGCTACAACAACTTCGGCGTCGGCATCTGCCTCGTCGGCAACTTCGATGCGAGCAAGCCAACCGCGAAGCAGACCGAGGCACTGGCCAAGCTCGTCGCGTGGCTGATGGAAGAGTACGACATCCCGCCGTCCCGCGTGATCGGTCACGGCGACACCAAGCCCACGCACTGCCCCGGCAAGCTGATGAACGTCGCCGCCATCCGCACCCGCGCGGTGAAACTGATCGCCGACGCCGGCGGCGTGGTGCCGACCGAATCCGTCGCGGCCGCGGGGACGGAGCTGATTCAGTCGCGGTGAGGACGTCGCGCTCGCGTCGCACAATCAGCACAGAGCACGCCGAGAACACAGAGGGCACAGAGACTCAGTCGGAAAGGGCTCAGTTCAGAAAATCGCATGGCGTCAGGTCGGCCACACATTTCATGGCATGGCCATCCCAGCCATGATCTTCACGGGCGAAACACCTGTGCCACGCTTGATGCTACTGACCTCATCACTTCCGCCTTCCTCTCGTGATCGTCTGCTTTTTCGTAGCATGAGCGTCCCGCTCATGCCCTCCTTTCAATCGCGGAAGCACGATGCGCCTGCGACATCGTCTCCCTCTGCATCAACCTGATTCACTCTCTGTGCCCTCTGTGCTCTCCGTGCCCTCTGTGGCTGTCTTCGATCGAACGCCCACGGGTACAATCCGCCCATGAACCGCCTCCTCATCGACTTCGTCGAGCAGATCGAGACGCCGCGGCTGGTCCTGCGCATCCCGCGGCCCGGCGAAGGGGGCGAGGTCTACGAAACCGTCCGCACGTCGTTCGACGAACTGCACGCGTGGATGCCCTGGGCCACCAAGCAGTACGGGCCGGAGGAGGCCGAGGCGTGGTGTCGCAAAGTCCGCGGCGACTTCCTGCACCGCCACGAGTTCCACTACATGCTCCGCGACCGCGCGACCGGCGAGCACCTCGGCGCGGTCAGCGCCCATCACGTCGATTTCGAAGTGCCCAAGTGCGAGATCGGCTACTGGCTGCGCACCGACCGCACCGGCCGCGGCTACATGACCGAGGCCGTGCGTGCCCTGGCCGAATACCTGACCGGCGCCCACGCCTTCCGCCGGCTGGCCATCCGCTGCGACGACGAGAACAGCCGCAGCGCCCGCGTGGCCGAGCTGTGCGGGTTCGAGTTCGAAGGCACGCACCGCTGCGAAGTACGCGATCACCACGCACGGCTGCGGGACTACCGCGTGTATGCGCGGGTGAGTCGGGGGGCGGGGAAGTGATTCTTTTCACCAAACGCGGAGGGCCCGCTTTCGTAGGGTCCGCAGTACGCTGCGGACCGTTCCGCTGGTGGCAAGTTAGTGCGCCGGGGCTCAAAACGGTCCGCAGAATACTGCGGACCCTACGCGTTCATTAACACTGGTCAGGGATGTGCCGACGGTGCGATTGACCCATCGGGCATGACTTTGAGGACGATCACAGTGCGTGGTGAGTAGGTCGCGAGGCCGGTGAGACTGACGCTTGCGCTACATGACTTGTTCGCGGCTGACACCCACTGGACCGAAGCAGTCGTAGGTACACCGTCTGGAAACGGTCCATATCCTTTTACGCCGCCAGCTACCACGAACCCAATTGGCACTTTGTATGAAGTGGTAGAGACCGACACTTGGTCAAGGTCGCTGGATGTACCGTTTTCAACATGCCAATACACGGGCGACCTTGAACAACCCACTACCGACCCGACCACAGTAATCATGGTGAGCCATCGACGGACCATGCTGTTCTCCGATGCGGTGACACAAGTCTCGTAGGGTCCGCAGTACCATGCGGACCGTTCTTCGTGCCGCTCAAGGCTCGCAGGGTACCGCGGCCGCGACGCGAGCGACAAATCCCGATCATTCGCAAGCATCGAACCAAGCAGCAAACGCCCGTGGCGACCGAGGCGTGCCGCAGGTGCATTCCCAATCGGACGGCAGACGGCCGTCAGCGACCCAGTCCTGGAACGTACTCCACGGCCACTCGTGTGGGCAGCGGACCAGTCCATGCTTGACCGGATTGAAATGGATATACGCTGCGATCTCCTCGAACTCATCAGCCCGCACCACGTGCTCCCAAAATCGCCGCTGCCAAACACCACGTCGGCGATTCCGGATACGCGACGCACTTCGCGCGTGTTCTGATCCGCCGCCAGCCAGATAGCGCGTGGCGAAGCGACGTTTGATCACGCTCAAGCGCGTGGAGTAATCGGAATCATTTTCGGGAAGTGTCCAGACCGCGTGAAAGTGGTCGGGCAACAGCACCATCGCACGGACAGTCACCGGTCGCTCTTCGAGCGTTTCTCGAATCGCCGCCGCGAGCAGGTCGCGAGCGAAGGAGTCGTCAAAGAGGCGTTGCCGGCCTTCGGTGACGACAGTGAAGAAGTACGTCCCGCCCGGATCGCGTGCCCGAAGGTAGTTGGGCATGGCGATGATCGTACCGCGTTGCGCCAACCGCGCGTACGTTTTTCGTGAGCAATTCCGGTGTAGGGTCTGCAGTACCCTGCGGACCGAACGGAATGAAGCGACGCCATGCAACGAGCACGAAAACGGTCCGCAGGGTACTGCGGACCCTACCCATTCTGCGCGTCCTTCACGCCGCCACGCCCGCGTTCATTTGCGGGGCCGTGCTCACCACCGGGGCGGTCAGGGCGTTGGACCAGGGGCCGGTTTCGCCGCGGCGGGTCATCCAGCGGGCGCGGTAGACGGCCGTCGTGCCGTGCAGGCTCGGCGGGCAGGTGACGCGGATCGGCACACGCGTGTAACACCCGACCAGCTCGGCCCGCGCGAGGTCGCCGCCGACGGTCGTGCGGTAGAGTTGAAGCTGTGTCGCGCCGAACGGCTTGGCGTGGCCTTCGTGCTGCGCGTCTTTGCAGCCGATCGTGTGGCCGTCGGTGTGGATGGCGCGCAGCGACAGCACGGGCGCGCTGTCGGGCGGGCCGATGTGGGTGCGGCGCGGGTTGGCTGGGCGCACGCCGGCGTTGATTTTCGCGGTCGCCTCCACGCGCGTGTCGGCCTTGATGCGGTTGTACAACACGCGACACGCGCCGTCGGCCGTCGCGCGGGCGGCGTCCTTTGACGCGATCGCGCTGGCGGTGCGTGTGGACGGCTCGATGGCCAACCGCAGGGCGTCGTCGAACGTCTGAACGGCCGCTCGCAGCGCGTCGGCTTCGTCGGGGGTGACGAAGTAGTCGGCCGGCCGCGCGAGCAGGCGAGCGGCGTAGTTCTTCATCCAGGTGAGCGCGTCGAGGTCGCCGCGGGGCATGTAGCCGTTGGCCATGGGACTGTCCTGTAAAACCGTACGTCGGGCGGATGAGCGTGCGCGTCTCGCGCGGGCGTCACGCCCTGCCGCCCCTTCGCGTCGAACTATTGGGCGGAGCGGAATGCTCAGGGCGATGCGCGGATCGTCAGAGGGGCCGGTAACGGATTGGTGGCACGGGCCTCCGGCACGTGAATCTCGATTGCACGTGCCGGAGGCCCGCGCCACATTCGCTCCAGAAATTCTTAGCTGCTCGAGTGTGGCATCGGCAGAATCGCGCCGCGACTGAAGCCGGCAGTGAAAACGGAGGCGGGAAGACGCCAGACGGTCGCCGGGTCAGACGCCCCGGAGCGTTGGTCCTATCAAACGGTGACGGGGTCACGCGCGACGGCCGATCGGACAGCGAATCCGGCCGGCCGTTCAGACAACCCGCCCCACCCGCTAGATGGACCGGTGGCCCCGGGCCGTCTGACGGCAGCGGATTTCACATGTGTGAAGTGGCAGCCGCCCTGCCGGAAGGGATAAAAGTGATCGGAGCAGTTGCAGGTCGCACGGTTTGGCGCTGCTGACCGAATGCCGATAGACCGTAGCATCCCGCCAGCCGTCCTTGCTGGATGGCCTAATTCGTTTCACGAACCGGCTCGACCTTGTCCGCCTCCAGCGAGAAAAGCTGCTCCACTCTTCCGTCTGCCCTGACGAGATGCAGGCGGAGGACTCCGCTGACCTTCACGCGGCCCTCGCTCTGGGGCGTAGGAGTTGCGGCGTGGCAGAACACGAACTGCTGCACGAGCGGTGCTCGGTGTTGATCTCGTCCCGATATCTGCGTCAGATTCCAGCTGCGGCCCGATGTGTCGAGCATCCACATCTCGCCAATCACATTCACACGGTGGCCGTCCAGAGCCATGAACTGACGGGGCACATCCTCAATGGTGCCATTGCGCTGATCGAACACGAAGTCGCCCAAAGCGATCATTGTCAATGTCGGCAATCGTGCGGCGTCTGGTCGTTGCATGAAAACGAACGCGCCGACGACGCCAGCGAGTATGGCGCCCGTGCCTGCCGTCAGCAGCAAAATGCGTCGTGGATTTGAGACCGTGACCCGTGACATCGTCATCACTCGTGGTGTCGGCAACCCGTCAGGCACGCA
This sequence comes from Tepidisphaeraceae bacterium, assembly GCA_047600945.1. Lineage (GTDB taxonomy): Bacteria > Planctomycetota > Phycisphaerae > Tepidisphaerales > Tepidisphaeraceae > JASGKC01. Next base: position 4,119,868 of record JASGKC010000001.1, read on the forward strand.
GGAAGCTCGGGACCGGCGTTTGCGCCGCCGCCCATTCGGGCCCATGAAGGGTCCACGGCGTACTGCGACCCGTCCACGAACTCGAAAGCAGCCGATTCGTTAGCGCACGCGACGCAGCACACTGTGTATATCCCGTGCGCCGTGAATTACGGCCACGACTTCGACCACGTCCTGCTTGATTCGAACGATCACGCGGTAGCGGTAGACATGCACCTGACGCAAGTCCGGCATGGCGAACTCGGGAACGATACCGCTCGCGCCGGGAAACTCGGCGAGGTGGTCGACGGACGCGAACAGCTTCCGAACCACAACCGTCGCGTAGTGAGCGGAATCGCGTTCGATGTACTGACCGATCGCCCGAACATCGGCTAGCGCACTCGGCGACCATTCTATTCGGAGAGCCATCGCGCCAGCTCCTTGCGAGCCTGTTCATGCGGAACGCCCTTGCCCGCGTCGAGTTCCTGGAGGCCCTTCTCCACTTTCTCCAGCACGTACAGCCGGTAGTGAAGCTCCTCAATGGCGGCGTCGGTCGCTTCGGGGTCGGGAAGCGTGTCGATGAGCTGGTGCATCCGTTCCTTGAGCGTCATGGCAGGATTATACCCAAACTCCGCTCAACCCGGCCTAGAACCTTCCCCCCCGCCAAGATTAAGATCGCCGCTTCGGCCACTTGGGTAAGTCTTCCGCGGAGGCAATTCAGCATGTCGGAATCGATCACGTCGTCGTTGCAGGAGAACCGTCTGTTCCCGCCGAACCCGGCGTTCAGCGCGAAAGCCCACATCAAGTCGATGGAGCAGTATCGCCAGATGTGGAAGCGGTCGATCGAGCAGCCCGAGGCGTTCTGGGCCGAGGCCGCGAACGAACTGCACTGGTTCAAGAAGTGGGACAAGGTGCTGGAGTGGAACTGCCCCGACGCGAAGTGGTTCGTCGGCGCGAAGACGAACCTGTCCTACAACTGCATCGATCGCCAGATCGACGCGGGCAAGGGGGACAAGGTCGCGATCCTGTTCGAGGGCGAGCCCGTCGGCGAGAACGGCCGGGCGAAGGAAGTCGTCACGTACACCTATCGCCAGCTGCGCGACGAAGTGAGCAAGCTCGCCAACGCGCTCAAGAGCATGGGCGTGAAGAAAGGCGACCGCGTCACGATCTACCTGCCGATGATCCCCGAGGCAGCCTTCGCGATGCTCGCGTGCGCCCGAATCGGCGCGGCCCACAGCGTCGTGTTCGGCGGCTTCAGCTCGCAGGCGATCAGCGACCGCGTTCAGGACGCGCAGTCGAACTTCATCATCACGGCCGATGGCGGCTTCCGCCGCGGCACCACCGTTCGCCTGAAGCACACGGTCGACGAGGCGCTCAAGACGACCGACCTCGTGAAGAAGGTCCTCGTGCTGAAGCGCACCGGCGAAGCGGTGAACTGGACGGAAGGCCGTGACGTGTGGTGGCACGATCTCGTCGCCAAGCAGAGCACCGAGTGCGCGCCCGAGCAGATGGACGCGGAAGACCTGCTGTTCGTGCTCTACACGTCGGGCAGCACGGGCAAGCCCAAGGGCATTCGCCACACGACGGCCGGGTACATGGTCGGCACGTATCTGACCAGCAAGTACACGTTCGACATGCGCGAAGACGACATCTACTGGTGCACGGCCGACATCGGCTGGATCACCGGGCACAGCTATGTCGTGTACGGCGCGCTGAACAACGGCGTGACGGTCTTCATGTACGAAGGCGCGCCGAACTACCCGGACTTCAGCCGGTTCTGGGACATCATCGAGCGGCATCGCATCACGATCTTCTACACCGCGCCCACAGCCATCCGCGCGTTCATGAAGGCGGGCACGGAGTACGTCACCAAGCACGACCTCAGCAGCCTGCGTCTGCTGGGCACCGTGGGCGAGCCGATCAACCCCGAAGCGTGGATGTGGTACCACGAGAACATCGGCAAGGGCCGCTGCCCGATCGCGGATACGTGGTGGCAGACGGAGACGGGCATGCACATGATCACGCCGATGCCCGGCGCGACGCCCACCAAGCCCGGCACGGCCACCCTGCCGTTCTTCGGCGTGGACGCGGCGATCGTCGATCGCGAAGGCAAGGAACTCGGGCCCAACGAAGGCGGGTTGCTCGTCATTCGCAAGCCGTGGCCGAGCATGCTGCGCGGCATCTTCGGCGACCCGGAACGCTACGTCCGCACGTACTGGTCCGACGTAAAGGGCATGTACTTCACCGGCGACGGCGCCCGGCGCGACAACGACGGATACTTCTGGATCATGGGCCGAATCGACGACGTCGTGAACGTGTCGGGCCACCGCCTGGGCACGGCGGAGATCGAGAGCGCGCTGGTCGCCCACCCGGCCGTCGCGGAGAGCGCGGTCGTCGGCATCCCGCACGAAATGAAGGGCCAGGGCCTGGCCGCGTTCGTGATCCTGAAGACCGGCTTCAAGGCCGACGACAAGCTGAAGAAGGAACTGAGCGACACGGTCGCGAAGGAAATCGGCAGCTTCGCGAGGCCCGACCAGATCCGCTTCGCCGAAGGCCTGCCGAAGACCCGCAGCGGCAAGATCATGCGCCGTCTGCTGAAGGAAGTGGCCTCGGGTGGCGAGGTGAAGGGCGACGTCACCACGCTGGAAGACCTGAACGTGATCGCCAAGCTGAAGGCCGGCGGCGACGAAGGCTGAGCGAGCATTGACGAAGTCGAGATCGAGCAGCGGACCCGCGTCGAGCGGGTCCGCTTTCTCTGCATGAAGCGCTCCTCTATCGTGGCACGGCCGTCTCGGCCGTGAACTTCACGGGCGGGACGCCCGTGCCACGAAACTCATGCCTCTCCTCAGCGACATCGTCGGCATCAATCCCACGCCGCGGCTCCTTGATCGCCCGATGCCGCGCGTCGACGGCGCACGCGATGCTCCGGCATGGCACTCCTCGACGTCATTCAAGACGCCGGCCGGCAGCATCACCTGCTCGACATCGAGTACGAGCGGCCCGGCAGCCCGCCGGTCCGGCGACTGGTCGAACCGTACCGACTCCAGTCGCATCAGGACGACCTGATGCTCCTCGGCTGGCAGGTGGTCCCGGAAGTGGAAGAACGCCTGCACTGGCGCAACTTCCGGCTCGACCGCATCCGTTACGCCACCGATTCCGGCCACTCGTTCGAGCCACGCGCACCGATGCAACTCGACCTGCCGTCGCCGCTCAACTTCGACTTCCGGCCCGATCCGTCGGCCAAGCCGATGCTCGAGTACCGCAAGCAGTTGGATGTCATCCTGCTCGACACCAGGATGACGGATGAGCAGTTCGACAAGGCCGGCAAGCTGAAACAGGGTCTGCCGCTGGAAACGGTCCGGGCCGAGCACGCCCGCGCGCTGGCCCGGCTGATCGACGACCTGATCGAAGATGACCGTCTGACCGACGAGCAATCCAGTTATCTCAGCACGGCCATGGAGGCGCTGTGCCGTCTCGGGTGGTCGCCGGGGTAGCCATCGGCGACTTGCCCCTTGTGGGCCGGTCGATCGTCCGTCTAGAGTCGCAGCATGGCTCGTCTTCGAGAAGTCGGTCCGGTCCTTCGCAAAGTCGGCGCGTGGCAGTTCGTCAAGAACGTGTTCCACGAGATCGGCGACGACGGCGTTTTCACGATCGCGGCGGCCGTCGCGTTTTACTGGTTCCTGGCGTTTGTTCCCCTGCTCATCTTCATGCTGTCGCTGCTGCCGCTGCTGCCCGAAAGCGTGCGCGCCAGCACGCAGGAACAGGTAACGAAGAAGATCACGGAGTACGGTGCGGTCGGGTCCGCGCACGACATCGTGACGAAGCAGATGGACAACCTGCTCGATCCCAAGAAGCCGCGCGGCGGCCTTGTGAGCGTTGCGATGCTCGCCGCGATTTGGGCGTCCAGTGCCGGGCTCAACGCGACGATGAGCGCGCTCGACGACTGCTACGACATCGAGAAGCGTCGCAGCTTCATCAAGCAACGCGGGCTGGCGGTCATCATGACGATCGGCGTCGTGCTCGCGGTTCTGATCGTGCTGCTGCTCATTCCGATCAGCGGCGTGGCGCTGACGCTCCTTGAGAGAAACCTGCCCGCGCAGGAGCTCCACCGCTGGCTCAGCACGCCAACGCGTGTGCTACTCGATCTGGCTCGCTACACGATCGGGTTGGCGCTGGTGATGCTCATCATCAGCTCGATCTACCAGTTCGGCGTGACGGTGCGCCGCCGCTGGACGCTCATTACACCGGGTGCGGTGTTCAGCGTGTTCGTGGTGCTGCTGACGGCGTACGGTTTCAGCTTCTACATCGAACGCATGGGGCAGACCTCGTACAACCAGACTTACGGGGCGCTGGCGGGCATCGTTATCCTGCTGCTGCTGTTTTACTTCTACGCGGTGGCGTTCCTGATCGGCGCGGAGATCAATGCCGAGATCGATTTCGCCATCGTCGGCCTGCACGATGACCCAGCCGAGCCGAATGACGCCCCGCTCGTCGCCAGCAATGGCGAGGATCTCGAACGGTATAAGCAACAACTGATCACTCGGCGAAAGTCGTGCTGAGCAGGTCGTGTCTTCCATTTCGTGCGGATCAAAACCAGAAGCGAGTCGGCATCGTGCCGACTCGCTTCTGGTTTCATTCGAGCGAGCGTTGATACAGGCTCACAGCAGCACAACGGTTTCGTCGGCGGCCTTGTCCTTGATCGTGTCGAAGCCGACAGCGCCGGCGCGGGGCAAGAGTGCGAAGAAGAAGTCTTGGCCCAAGCCGCCGGTAAGCGTGTCGGGCGGGGTGCCGCCGCTGAGGACGTTGGTCTTGTTCAGCTTGGTTGACCCGTTCAGGCCGCCGCCGTTCTGGATCGCGGCGACGCGCTGCGTGTAGGTGCGATCGGTGCGGGTCCATTCCTTCATAATCGCGCAGAGGCTGGCGGCGTTGTCGTCGAGCGTGGTGGTGCCGCCGATGAGGATGTCGTCGCCGGACTGGCCGTCGAGGCGGTCTTCGCCGTTCTGGCCGATCAGCAGGTCGCGGCCGCCGCCGCCGTAGGCGTAGTCGTTGCCTTCGCCCAGGACGACGACGTCATTGCCCGCAGCACTCGTGACCGTGTCATTGCCGTCACCCGCGAAGACGACGACCGTGCGCGTGATCGCCGGGGCGATGGTGATCGTGTCGTTGCCGGCGTGGCCCCATATGACGATCGAGCCGGTGAAGTTCAGCAGGCCCTTGTCGACGCCGTTGATCTTCACGCGGACGATGCCTTGCGAAGCGCCGGCGGTGATCTCGATCTTGTCGGCCCCCACGGTGCCGTCGATCTTGGCGGACGTCTTGGTCGGGTCGCAGATGTCCGGAACGACCGACGTGCCGCTGGGCTGCGTGTCGTCGTTGATGATGACGCCCGTCGCCTTGGCGCGGGTAATGGTCGCGTTCACGGGCGATTCGAGCTGGACGAAGAAGTTCTCGTTCGTTTCGACCTGGATGTCGCCGCGGATCGGAATGGCGATGGTGGCCGTCGATTGGTTGGCGGCGAAGTTCACCGTGGTCGGCAGGTGCGAGGCGACGTAATCGCTGGTCGGGACGGCCGTGCCCGAGAGCACGCGGTAGTTGAACGAACTGGCCTTGCTGAGGTCGCCGATGCGGGTGACCGTGAAGACGAGGTTCTTCTGGCCCGAGTTGCCTTCGGTGATGCTGTTGTCCGCGATGGAAATCGTCGGTGGCGCGGGCGGCTGCGTGCGGACGCCGAACGTGCCGCCCTTCACGTCCCACCCGAGCGCCACGATCGCGCCGGCCGGGTTCGGCGTCGTTTGCGTCTGGCCCGCGGGCAGTTGCAGCTTCAGCAGGTACTCGTCGTCCTCGGTGAAGGTGAACTTGTACGTGCCGGTGGCGTCGGTGACGACGCTGACCTCGACATTCGCGTCGAAGATGCCGTTCTCGTTCTGGTCGGTGTAGACGGTCACGCCGGCCAGGCCGGTTTCGCCGGCGTCCTGCACGCCGTTGCCGTTGCTGTCGCCGAAGACGAAGCCGGTGAGCGTGCCGCCTTTGGGGATCAGGTGCACGCCGACATCGGGGATGTCCTGCGTGCCGCCCGGCGTGTTCGCGAGCACGGGCGAGAGCAGCGGCGTCGTCTGCACGTAGCCGCTGGTGGCGATGACGCGGATGGAGTACGTGCCGCCCGTGTCCACGACGAACGTGTACTCGCCCTTGCTGTCGGTGAGGACCGACGTTTCGCCGGCGTCGAGCGCCTGGTTGTTGTTGGCGTCGAGGAAGACGACCTGGTTGGCGATGCCGGATTCCATGCCGTCGACGACGGCGTTGCCGTTGAGGTCTTCAAAGACCCGGCCCGAGAGGACCGTCTGCTGCTGCGTCAGACCGAAGTCGGGACCAGTGACGGCGGACGTCACGTTGGCGAGGTCGGCCGGGTCGGCGGTGGTCAGGGCGTAGCCGGCAGGCGTGACGATCCGCACGCGGTAGGTCTGGCCGGCGGGAATTTCGGAGATGGCGTAGGCGCCGTTGCTGTCGGTGGTGGCGGTCCACTCAACAACATTGTCGGGCCCCATATCGAACGTGACCGAGACGCCGCTCAGGCCTGTCTCGGCACCGTCCTTCACGCCGTTCTTATTCGTGTCGACGAAGACGCTGCCGCTGATGCCGGGCAGGCTGGCCTCGGGGGCGATCGGGTCGGTGGGTAGCGTCGGATCGCCGTCGAGCATCATGCGACGGTCGAGTGTTTCCATCGACTGGCGAAGCTTGATGTGCGTGGGACGAACGGAGCGCGAAACAACACGGCTGGACCAGCTCGGCATGCTTTTCCCTTTCCTTCCAGAACGAGCCGGAATGATCGGGATTATCGGTACAAACTCAAGCGCCGAATCGTCAGCTGGCCGTATTAAGGGAGCAGATTACCTACCTTGACGCGCTTGCGTGGGAGGGCGAGCGGAGCGATGGACTCCTTGGCTCCGAGCAGGACGGTCGACGAGTAGCTCCAGCCGGTTGAACTAAGCGGATCCTTTTTCGGTTCGCGCCGAACCTCAAGACGATCTTCAACGAGGTTGAGAAGCCAGTAGTCGAGAACTTTGTTCGCAGCGTAGACGTTGGCCTTGCGGGTCTGATCAAGCAGAACGGTCGTGTCGGCAATCTCAATCACGAGCAGCGCCGACTTCGGATGCGACTTCTGCGAACGCGGAGTTCCCGCAATGACCGCAAAATCGGGCTCGGGCTGAGAGTTGCCGAAGTCGAGCGGAACTTGAACGCGTACCGTGAATTTCCGGCCGAAAGCAGCCGTCCAGAAGTACGTTCCAATCGTGATCGCCAACGCGTGCCGGTCTGCCATGGAGGGCATGCGAACCACCTCCCCTTCAATCAGTTCAACGCGCTCGCCCTCGAAGAAACCCAGTTCGAACATTCGGTAGTACTCTTCCTTCGTCCAGCGACGCGGAAGTGGGTCGACCAAGATGATGTTCTTGGGGTCGTGCTGCATCGATCGAATCTTACCTCGCATCAGATGTCGTAGTACATGCAAAACTCGAACGGGTGCGGCCGCTGGCGCAGGGCGTCGACTTCGTTCTCCTTTTTGTACTTGATCCAGTAATGCACCACGTCCGGAGTGAAGACGCCGCCCTCCAGAAGGAAGTCGTGATCGTTCGCGAGCGCTTCGAGCGCTTCTTCGAGCGAGCCGGGCGCAGACTCGATCTTCTGAAGCTCCTCGCCGCTGAGTTCATATAGGTTCTTGTCGATCGGGTCGCCCGGATGAATCTTGTTCTTGATGCCGTCGATCGCGGCCATCGTGATCGCGCTGAAGGCCAGGTACGGATTGCACGAGCTGTCCGGACAGCGGAACTCCAGACGTTTGGTCTTGGGATTCTCCGAGTACATTGGAATCCGCACGGCGGCCGATCGGTTGCGCGAACTGTAGACGAGGTTCACCGGCGCCTCGTAACCGGGGACGAGGCGCTTGTACGAATTGGTGGTCGGATTGCAGAGCGCGCATAGCGCGCGGGCGTGCTTGAGCACGCCGCCGATCGCGTACAGGCCCATCTCGCTCAGGCCGGCGTAGCGGTTGCCCGCGAACAGCGGCTTGCCCCCCTTCCACAGGCTGAAGTGCACGTGCATGCCGCTACCGTTGTCCTGGTAAAGCGGCTTGGGCATGAACGTCACCGTCTTGCCGTGCCGATGCGCGATGTTCTTGGCGACGTACTTGTACGTCATCACGTTGTCGGCCATCGTGATCATGTCCTGGTACCGCATGTCGATCTCGCACTGGCCGCCCGTGGCGACTTCGTGGTGGTGCGCCTCGACCGGGATGCCGAGGTCGATCAGCGTCGCGACCATCTCGGCGCGGATGTTGTGCATCGAATCGATCGGCGGCGTGGGGAAGTACCCTTCCTTGTAACGGATCTTGTGGCCGAGGTTCGTTTCGCTCTCTTCGCCGCGGCCCCACTCCCCTTCGCGGCTGCCGACGTAGTACTTCGCGAAGTTGTGGCCCTGGTCGTACCAGACGTGGTCGAAGATGAAGAACTCCAGTTCGGGCCCGAAGAAGGCCGCGTCGGCGATCTTGGTCTTGGCCAGATACTCCACGCACTTCTTCGCGACGCTGCGCGGGTCGCGGCTGTACTCCTTCTTTGTGATCGGGTCGCGCACGTCGGCGATCATCGTCAGCGTCGTGTGCTGCATGAACGGATCGATCTTCGCGGTGTCAGCGACCGGGATCAGCAGCATGTCGCTCTCGTTGATCGCCTGCCAGCCGCGAATGCTCGAGCCGTCGAAGCCGAAGCCGTGATCGAAGCTTTCCAGGCTCAGTTCCGAGATCGGAAAGCTGGTGTGCTGCCACAGGCCGGGAAAGTCCATGAAGCGCAGGTCGATGAACTGGACCTTCTTCTCTTTGATCAGCTTGAGAACGTCGGCAGGGGTCATGGCGGAAGTATGGACGAAGGAGGACGTGTGCGGCAACTCGGCGCGGCTGCGCATTCGGTGAAGAAGACAAGCGACGATACGATAGCGCGATCATGTCAGTTCCAAACACACCGGTGCCGAACGTCAAACGATTTACGCTCCCGGGCTGGCTCCTCTGCCTACTGGCTGCGATCGTTGCGTTTGTAACGGTGACTGCTGTCGGAACAGGGTGGTCGCAACTCGTCTATCTCGCGACTGCAGTCGTGGTCGCCGGAATCGGGACGTTGGTCGCGCGGCGTACGAAGCGGCCGCTGCTGGTTCAGTTCGGCATACTTGTGGTGACTGCCGCCGCCTCAGCCGCGGTGGGCTACCGCACATCCCATCCGTCGCCGGAGAAGCTGTTCCGAACCATCTTCGGCGTCACGCCCCCGGCAAGCTTGCAGATGAAGCACGGGCGAATTCAGTGGTTCGACGGCCAAGTTGCTGTGATGCGATTCAGCATCAAAGCGGCGGATGTGCCCGCACTCCTCGCGTCCAGACCGTTCGCCGAGAAGCAGGAGTTCACATCGCTACTCGGCGATGATCCGTTGAACCATCTCGAGGGCTATCTAGCTCGTCGTTTTGTGATGTCGCCGTGCGCAGACGCGAATTCGTCGACACACTGCCCAAGCAGCCGACAGGCAGGCTCTACGAGTGGTCTACACCCGTCAGTATCCCACCGAAGGCAGGTGAGTACGAAGGAGTCACGCTTTATATCGAAGACGGCGAAGTGTGGGCGGAATGGAGTTGGACTTGATCGGCGACGGTGTCATTCAGCCGGTTTCGTCGACACCGGCGCCGCCAGCGTCTCGCGCAGCCATCGCCCCACGCGGTCGGGCCAGGCTTTGTCAACATTCTTCCAGTCGCGGATGCGGTGTTCGGCCCCTTCGAGCGACACCAGGTCGCTGCGGACGTTCATGTCGCTGAGGCGTTGATGCAAGTGGGCAGATTGCGCGTGGGGCACGCTCTTGTCAGCCGTTCCGTTGAGCAGCAGCACGGGCGGCAGACCGTGGCGTACGTAGTTGATCGGGCTGACGGCCCAGAGAGTTTCGAGCAGTTCGGCGTCGATCTCCTTCTTGCCGAACAGGTTCATCAGCGACGGGCTCGGCCCGCCGCGACGGAGCGTGTCAAGCACCATGTCGGTCGGCGCGGCCAACAGCACGACGGCCGCGATCGCGGGATGCGCGTCGATGAACGATGCGTGCGCCGCCAGTTGCCCGCCGGCGGAATAGCCGACGACCCCGAGCTTACTGCCGTTGGCGTTGTGGTCGCTCGCGTGCTTAGCGACCCACGCGATCGCGGATCGCACGTCGTCGATGCAGGCCGGCCAAGGGTCTTGCGGGGCGAGGCGATATTCGACCGAAAAGACGGTGACGCCGCACGCGGCGAGCGCTTCGAACAGCGGCATCTCATCGCGCTTCGTGCCGCCCGACCAGCCACCGCCGTGAACGTAGACGACCGCCGGTGCCGGGCCGGCCATGGTGCTGGCGTGGACGTCGAGCGTGAGCGATCGGCCGTTGAGGGAGGCGTATTCGACTTCGACGGGCATGGCGAGAATCGTACCGCCGCGTCATTCGAACAGGCCGTTCAAAAGCGCATCGACATTTGCAGTGACGGCCACCGACTTCGTGGGGATCTCGACTTCGATCTGAGCAGTCGCGGCAGGCCGTTCGTAGAGCGGCATGTCCTCCGGCGCGATGAACCGCGTGATCTGCGCGTACGTGTGCCGATCGCTACGGCCGTTCTTGCGGTGGTAGTAGCGCAGCGGGCAGTACAGGTTTAGCTCGTCGCGGGCGCGCGTCATCGCGACGTACAGTAGCCGACGTTCCTCAGCGAGTTCTTCCTCGCTCCCGCAGGCCATGTCCGAGGGGATGCTGCCGTCGGCGCAGTGCAACACGTGAACGACATCCCACTCGCCTCCCTTGGCGCTGTGGATCGTGCTGAGGATGAGATAGTCCTCCTCGAACGTGGGCGGGCCGGCGTAGTCCTGCGCGCTTTGCGGCGGGTCGAGCGTGAGGTCCGTCACGAAGCTTTGCAGGCTGCGATAGCCGGTCGCGATCTGTTCCAGTTGTTCGATGTCGCGCAGGCGAAGCGCGGGGTTGTCGTAGGTGGTTTTGAAGATCGGCTCATAGAACTGACGGACGCGTTCGACGACGCTCGCCGGTGTTGGCGATGTATCCGTCACGTGCAGGATGGTTTCACGCAGGCTCGCGAACTGCTCGGTGCATGCGGGGGGAAGTTTTGGAGGAGCGTGACGGAGATTCTTCAACGCGCTCGGACGCTCGCCTTCGATGGCGACTGAAGTCGCCACCCCAAGCGTCGTTGGTGCGGCTTGAATGACGCCCAAGTCGCCCATTGCACGACGCGCTGCGGCGGGTCCGACGCCTTCGAGCAACAGCAGCACGCGGTACCAGCTCATCTCGTCCGAAGGGTTCGTACAGATGCGCAGGAGTGCGAGCATGTCCTTGACGTGCGCGGTCTCGACGAACTTCAAGCCGCCGTACTTGATGAAGGGGATATTTCGTTTCGAAAGCTCGACTTCGAGCGCGTCGGAATGATGCCCGGCGCGGAACAGCACGGCCTGCTTGCGCAGCTCAAGACCTTGTTCGAGCTTCTCAAGGATGCTCGTGCAAACGGCCTCACACTGGCCAGCCTCATCGGGCGGCGTGACGAGCCGCGGCTTCTGCCTGGTCGTGCGCAGCGAGTACAGGCTCTTCGCGAACTGATGCTCGGCCCGGCTCATCACGCGATTGCTCGCATCGAGAATCGGCTGCACGCTCCGGTAGTTCTGTTCCAGCTTGACGATCGTCGTGCCTCCGAACTGCTTCGGGAAGTCGAGCATGTTCGCGACAGTCGCGGCACGGAAGCTGTAGATGCTCTGGGCGTCGTCCCCCACGACCATCACATTCCTGTTCGCGCTGCGTATGCCGCGCAGGATCTCGGCCTGGATCAGATTCGTGTCCTGATATTCGTCCACCAGCACATGGTCGAACTGGTTCGAGAGTTCCTGCGCGAGGGCGGGCACCGTCAGCATCGCGTGCCAGTAGAGCAGGAGGTCGTCGTAGTCGAGGACCGACTGCTCACGCTTGCGACGCGTGAACGCCTCGAAGATTCGTCGGATGCCGTCGGCGTCGTCGGTGCACCACGGGAACTGGTGGTGCAGCACGTCGGTGAGTTTGCTGCGGGCGTTGACGACGCGCGAGTAAATCGCCTGAAGCGTGCCCTTGCGCGGGAAACGGCGCTTGCCTTCGCCAAGGCCGAGCTCGGAACGGAGGATGTCCATGAGATCGGCAGCGTCTTCGGCGTCCATGACGTTGAATGCCGGATCGAGGCCGATGCTCTTGCCGTGCTGGCGCAGGAGGCGCGAGGACGTCGCGTGAAACGTGCCACCCCACACGCGGGTAGTGGCGCTGTCGCCAATGATTTTTGCCGCACGGGCGAGCATCTGCGACGCGGCCCGGCGGGTGAAGGTCAGGAGCAGAATGCGGTCGGGCGAGGTGCCCTGCTCAATCAGCCACGCGACGCGGGCGGCCAACGTCTTGGTCTTGCCGGTGCCGGCCCCGGCGATTACCAAGATCGGTCCGTCGCCGTGCGTGACGGCGCTGCGCTGTGCATCGTTGAGTTCGTCCAACCACTCGGGCATTGGTCTTCCGTGACGATCGGGGAGTATACCGAACGTGCTCCGAACAGCGATAACAACTTATCCACAAACGAGAGCCGTCCGGCTCGATCGCGCCGGACGGCCAACCTTCATCGTTAGGTCGCGAACCCATTATTGAGGCATAAAGATCAAGTTGTCCCCATCACAGGGGAACTTGATGCTGGAGCGGGCGGTCATTGCATTCGCCCCGCTGATCCACTTGTTCTGGTTCTGGCCGAAGACGATGACGTCCTGATCGAAGCCTTCGCCGCCCATCATCATGGCGTCGGGCGGCAGCGGCTTGCCGGATTTGCGCGCCTCTTCGAGCTTCTTCTGCATTTCGACACGTCGGGCGGCGACCTCTTTGGTGTACTTCCAGATGTAAGCAAGGGACTCGGTCTTCCCGCCGTCACACGAGTAGACGTACATGCCGTACGCCTCCTTGCCGTCCTTCTGGAACGGCGGGATGCGGTCGGCCTGATCGACGAACTTTGCTTTCATCGCGGCCTCGGCAGAACTAATGTCAGTGGTGAAGTATTGCTTACCTAGTCCGGTTCCCCCGCCGCCACCGGAGCTGCCACCCCACATTTGCCAGCCAATAACGATCATCAGTAGCACAATGATGCCAGCTGTGACCGCCGTCGTAATCTGAGGATTTTTGTTCAGCGTTTCCCTGATTCCCATGATAGAAATCCTTACTCGTGGGCCGTGTGCTATCGGACCTATCCGCTTATGACTGCACCCTTGCTTGAGGTCGGTCAGACGTGAGAGCGCCGACTTCGCAACGCAGGCTACCACAGGACTTGTCGGTTGCAATTCGTGAGCTTGTTGACGACTGCGACACGCCGCGCCGGACCCACTGCGGATTGCGCGATGAGAGCGTGAATCGCATCGAACACTCACGACGACGGATCGGATATTCCGCACGCCGGGCGCGGTTTGCCCGGCTTGTCGGCGATTGTAGTCGTGTTTCTGTCACGAGCGGCAAAAGGAGTTTGCCACAGGACTCGGTCGGGGTAAGCCTTACCGGGCCAGCAGGTGGCGCGTGACGTCGGATCGAGCCGATCGACTTCGATCGGTTTGGCGACACGCGATTCGCCGGAGCGAGCCGAAGGGAACCGCCTCGACCGCGAGCGGCCGTGGAGACGGCCAGGAGTTTGAAAGCGTCATGCTCTCGCGCCCGATCACCTCTGTGCGTCGACTCACCGGCCTCGCCCTGCTCGCGTTGCTGACGACCTCGTCGGCCAAACCTACCTTGTCCGCCGTTGCCCCGACGGCCGGCTTCTCTCGCGACGCCGTCGCCGGTGAGCTCTTCAAGCCGCAGGCCAAGCTTCGTCGGCTCCACCTCGTGCGTCCGGACCTGATCCTCTATCCGATCAAGTTCGACGTCTTCTGCTGAACGCCCCCGCCACTTATCAACTGTCGCACGGATTATCATGGCCGTGCTATGCGCGTGCGCTGCCGTCACGGTATAATCCCGACCATGTCGCAGACGACTTGGCCTTCGACACCTGCCTACCCCGCCGTCCGCTCGCGCCTGTCGGTGAAGTTCATCATCGGCGTGGTGTTCCTGGTGATGGGCATCGTCAACGTGGGCCGTGGACCGCAAGGCGTAGTGTTCATCGTGATCGGCTCGATCCTGATGAAGCAGGGATCGCGCGCCACGGGATTCAAGCCCCTCGCGAACTGGCGCGGCGTGATTCCTCGACCGTTCAGGCCGATCCCGAAAGTCCAGATTTACTCGGGCCTGTTCTGCCCGACCTGCGCCGCGTCCAATGACCCACGGGCGTCGCGCTGCCGTCGCTGTGGCACCAGTGCGCGTCAGTTTGTGAAGCAGGCGTTCCAGATCGTCGCTTGTGAAGCGTGCAACACGCAGCTGACATTGCCCGTCGACCGCTTCTGCTCCTGCTGCGGCAAATTCACGCCGACGGCGGAGTGAAGTGAAGCATGAGAACCACGGGGAACACGAAGAGCACGGAGGGCGTGCTCGAAGCCTCCGCTCGTCCGGTGATCCAAAGAAAGACAAACTCGGCCGCAGATGAGACACGGAATAGACGCAGATCAAAGACGTCGAACCTGAAGTCTTATCCGCGTCTCATCGGCGTCTGATCTGTGGCCCTTCTGTCATTCGTTTCGCGAAGCCGCTCTCTGTGACTCTGTGGCCTCAGTGCTTCGATTGGCGCTGGACGCCCCCGCAATCGTCGCCAGCGCATCTGTCGCATACTTCACATCATGGACAGTCAGGAAAGGCCCGAAGCTGAAGCGTGTCGTGCCGCCAGCCAGCGTCGTGCCGAGCGTGGCGTGCACGTGCGGGGCACAGTGGATGCCAGGCCGCGTAAGGATGCCGAACTCGTCTTCGAGGCGCTTCGCCAATTCGCCGGGCGAGAAGCCGTCGACGCGCACGCTGAACACGCCCACGCGGTCTTTCACGCCTTGCGGGCCGAAGTAGGTCAGACCTTCGATTCCGCTCACGCCTTCGATGAACGTGCGGATGAGCGACAGTTCGTGCTCACGAATCCACGCAACGCCACGCTCGAGGAGCCAGGTCACACCGGCCAGCAAGCCGGCCAGTCCGACGGCATTGTGGCTGCCTGCCTCGTACTTTTCGGGCATGGTCGTCGGATGCCGGTCTTCGTCCGACTGTGAGCCGGTGCCGCCTTCCCGAACCGTGTGCAGCATCTTCTCCAGGCCCGGGCGAATGTAGAGGAAGCCCGTGCCCGGCGCGCCGAGCATGCCCTTGTGGCCAGGCGCAGCAAGCAGGTCGATGTGGTCCTTCTCGACGTCGATGTCGACATGCCCGATCGACTGGGCCGCGTCGACGAGATATGGCACCGCTCGCTCGCGCGCGATCGCGCCCATTTCGCGGATCGGCTGGAGCGCACCGGTCACGTTGCTCGCGTGCGTGACGCAGAGCAGTCGCGTGTTCGAACGCAATGCCTTACGGATGTCGCCGGGATCGACCAGCCCGGTGGCCGGATCGATCGGGACGTGCGTGACGTCCACCCAGCCGAGTTCGCGCATGGCCGTCAGCGGACGGAGCGTGCTGTTGTGGTCGGTATCGGTGCAGACGACGTGCTGCTTCTCGCCGGCGGTCGCCTTGCGGAGGTCGATCATCCCTTTGATGCCGAGGTTCAGCGCGTCGGAGCAGTTGAGGGTGAAGATGACATGCTCGGGCTTCGCGCCGTTGATGAGTTTGCGAACGGCCTCGCGGCAGTCCTGCAACACCTTGCGGGAGGCCATGGCCTCGGCGTACGCGCCGCGGCCGGCGCTGGCGCCGATCTCGGTCGCATACCGGACCATTGCCTCAATGACGGCTGGGGGCTTTGGGTAGCTCGTAGCGGAGTTATCGAAATAGAGTCGGCCGGGACGCATGACGCCGCGATCTTAGGGCGGCGGCACCGAATGCCCAATGCCCAAGCCCCAATGGCCAAAATGTCGCGATGTCTCGCATTTGCTTGGGCCATTGGGCCCTGGTCATTGGTCATTCGTGCCAAAGCCTTCGCAATCACCATTGCGCCGGCGTGCTTTCGCGGTATATTTGAGGGTCAATGCCTGCATCAACCCTCCCTGATTTGTCCCGGTCGCCGGCCATCGACAAGGTCGGCGTCGAGGAGAAGGTCGAGCGCCTCACCAAGCGATCGATCAAGAAATCATCAAAAGTGTTCGCGCTGAAGCTGGCGCTGTCGATGATCGACCTGACGACGCTCGAAGGCGCCGACTCGCCCGGCAAGGTCAGGCAGCTTTGCGCCAAGGCCAAGCACCTGCACGACCTGCCCGACCTCCCGCATGTGGCAGCGGTGTGCGTGTATCCGGAACTGGTGGCCGTCGCTAAGGAAGCGCTCAAGGGCACGAAGATCAACGTGGCCGCCGTCGCCAGTGGGTTCCCGAGCGGGCAGTATCCGCTGAACGTCCGCCTCGACGACACGCGCCGCGCCGTCGAAGCCGGCGCCGACGAGATCGACATGGTGATCAGCCGCGGCCGATTCCTGGCCGGCGACTACAACTTCGTCTTCGACGAGATCGTGCAGATCAAGGAAGCGTGCGGCCCGGCCCACCTGAAGGTCATTCTCGAAACCGGTGAGCTCAGCACGCTCGACAACGTCCGCAGGGCATCCGACCTGGCGATGCACGCCGGCGCCGACTTCATCAAGACCAGCACGGGCAAGGTCCAGCCGGCCGCCACGCTGCCGGTGACGATGGTCATGCTCGAAGCGATCCGCGACTTCTACTACGCCACCGGCAAGAAGATCGGCATGAAGCCGGCCGGCGGCATCGCGACGGCGAAGCTGGCCATCAGCTACCTCGTCGTCCTCCGCGAAACGCTCGGCGAGGACTGGATGAACCCGCACCTGTTCCGCATAGGCGCGTCGCGCCTGGCGAACGACATCCTGATGCAACTGGCGAAAGAGCAGACCGGCGTCTACCAGTCGCTGGAGTATTTCTCCAAGGATTGAGTATTGAATCGGGCGACGGGACGGAGTGGCGAGAGGAAACGATGAAGATTGATCGACGAACGAAATCGAAGTGGCCCACCAACGCGACGCTGGCAAGCGTGGCGTTGGTCACCGTGGCGTCGTCGGCCCATGCCGCGTTGTCTTTCAACGTTGGCGGCACCTGGGACACCGATGCCCGCAAGAACGCCGCCATCGCAGCGCTCACCGCGGTCACCAACCGCTACAACGCCTACGGCGACTTCGGCAACTATAACGTCTACGCCTATTACAACTCGGGCATCCCCACCGCGCAGGCCAGCTACCTCGGCAGCATCGGCTACGGCGGCACGTATCCGAACGAACGCGTCACGGCACACGAACTCGCTCACTACCTCGGCTCGGGCACGTACGGGACGCCTTGGAACGGCGAACGCGGCGAAGCACTTATCGATCAATTCGATGGCATCGAAGCCACGCTGAACGGCGACACACAACACTTCTGGCCCTACGGCCTGAACTACGACAGCGAGTGGTCCGACATCAACGCCCTCCGCCAGGTCGCGGTCATGTACGCGCAGCGGGCCGACATGGGCATCGGCTCGACCGCTAATCCGGCCGCTTGGGCCGCCGCCACGGTGACCATGACCGCCTCCGACGCGGTCGGCACCTCGGGTTTCAACTACACCAGCACATGGAGCGACAACACGTTCGCCCACCCGAATGCGAACTATTCGACCGGCCAGTACACGCTCCGCACGCCGGCCAGCAGCAACAGCTTTACGTTCGCCGGCGCTTCGCTCAACGTGAACAACACCAATGGCATCGTCGGCGGCCTGCTCTACAAGGGCAGCGGCACGACCGGCCTGACCACCATCAAGAACCTCACCGTCAACGGCGGCTACGTCCGTCACGCGAGCAGTTCCAGCGACGTCTTCAACCTCGCCGGCAAGGTCACGCTGCAAGGCAACGCGACTTTCGACGCGGCACAGGGCGCGATCAAGATCATCTCCGACATCGACGGCAGCGGCTCGTTCACGAAAGCAGGCGGCTTCACGTTGCAACTGACCGGCCGAAATACGTACACGGGCGACACATTCATCAACGCCGGCTCGCTGCGCGTGTCCGCCGTGGCGCCGGTCGCGAGCTACACGTTCGACAACGTCAGCGGAAGCACCGTCGTCAACGCCGGCTCCGGCTCGACCGCCATGAACGGCACGCTGGCCAACGGCGCGACGGTCGTCGCGGGCGGACAGAGTGGCAACGCAATCCAGCTTTCCGGCGGTGCGTCGGTCGACATCGCCAGCGGCATCGTCGACCTCGGCCCGAACAAGAGCTGGACGGTCAGCGCATGGGTGAAGACCAGCACGGCCGGCGGCAGCCTGCTCACCAAAAGCGACGGCACTACATGGGGCGGCGGCAACACGATCTTCTACCTCGGCGACGGCTCGGCCGGCGGGAGCGGCGGCATCCCCAGCTCGGTCCGCTACGCGGGCGGCTTCTTCCAGAGCGCCGTCGGCACGCCGAGTGTCCTGAACAACGCGTGGCACCAGATCACGTACGTCAACAACTCCGGCACGTATGCGATCTACGTCGATGGCGTGCTGACCACGCTGTCAGCCAGCAATAACCACTTCGCGAACGACGACGTCGGCGCGGTCGTGCGGCTCGGCGCGTCGACGAACACCGTCGCCGGCGACGGCACCCTGAACTTCAACGGCCTGATGGACAACGTCCAGTTCTACAACCAGGCCCTATCGGCCGGGCAGGTGTCGTCGCTCTACCAGGGCAACGCGCTGCTCGGCACGCTGCCGATCACCACAAAGGTGACGATCGCCAGCGGCGCGACACTCGATCTGACCGGTGCGACGCAGCAGATCGCCGGCTTGTCCGGCGTGGCGGGCGCGAGCGTGCTGATGCCGAACGGCCAACTCATCGTCAACGGAACGACCAACACGGCCTTTGCTGGGGCGATCTCCGGATCAGCCGGCACGCTGACGAAGTCGGGCCCAGGCACGCTGTCGCTCACCGGCAGCAACAGCTACACCGGCGGCACGACGCTGACGGCCGGCACGCTGGTCATCGGCAACAGCGCACGCACGCCGATCCTCAGCGCTGGCGCGGCCGGCATCGACGTGCGCGGCGGCGTGCTGACCTTCGACTACACCGGCGGAACTTCGCCCGCCAGCACGGTCAACACCACGCTGGATGCCGGCTTCGAACAATCGACGCCGTTCAGTTCGGGCCTGATCCGCTCCACGACGCTCGCGGCCGACCACATGCTCGGCTGGACCGACGACGGTACGAGCGTTCGCGTGGCGATCACCGTCGCGGGCGACGCCAACCTCGACTTCGCCGTCAACTTCTCCGACCTGCTCACGCTGGCCGCCAACTATGGCAACACGGGCATGACGTGGGACGACGGCGACTTCAACTACGACCAGACCGTCAACTTCACCGACCTGCTCTCGCTGGCCGCACATTACGGCCAATCGCTGACTGCGACACAGGCCGAGACGCTCGGCACCGACTTCGCCGCGGACTTCGCCCTGGCGCAGTCGATGGTGCCCGAACCCATGGACGTGCTGGGCGTCGCCCTGCTCGGCGTCGGTCTGCGTCGAACCCGATGCATTCAAAAACCTATCCGTCCGAACGCGAACTGATATGCTGGCCCGGTTCGAGTGAGTCCCGCATGAGCGATACCAACATCAATTTTTCCACCACCTGGCAATACGCCCCGGCCCCCGAGAGCGTTTCACACGTGAAGCTCAAGGACCGCTACGACCTGTTCATCAACGGCAAATGGGTCGCGCCGTCCGAAGGCAAGTACTTCGACACAGTGAATCCGTCGAACGAAAAGAAGCTGGGCGAGGTCGCTTCAGCGACCGGGAAAGACGTTGATCGCGCCGTCAAAGCAGCCCGAGACGCCTTCGACGGCACATGGAGCAAGCTCCCCGCGAAGGAACGCGCCAAGTACATCTACCGCATCGCGCGAGTGATCCAGGAGCGGGCCCGCGAACTGTCGATCATCGAGACCATGGACGGCGGCAAGCCGATCCGCGAGAGCCGCGATGTCGACATCCCACTGGTGGCGGCTCACTTCTTCTACTACGCGGGCTGGGCCGACAAGCTGGAATACGCCTTCCCTGGCCGGCGTCCGAAGCCGCTGGGCGTGGCGGGCCAGATCATCCCGTGGAACTTCCCGCTGTTGATGGCCGCGTGGAAGCTCGCACCGGCGCTCGCGTGCGGCAACACGTGCGTGCTCAAGCCGGCCGAGACCACGCCGCTGACGGCGCTGAAGCTGGCCGAGATCATCGAAGAAGCCGGCCTGCCGCCGGGCGTTGTCAACATCGTCACCGGCGCGGGTGAGACCGGGGCCGCCATCGTCAACCATCCCGGCATCGACAAGATCGCCTTCACAGGCAGCACGGAAGTCGGCAAGAAGATCCAGAAGGCGCTGGCCGGTACGGACAAGAAGTTCACGCTCGAGCTCGGCGGCAAGGCTGCGAACATCGTCTTTGAAGACGCCGCGATCGACCAGGCCGTCGAAGGCATCGTCAACGGCATCTTCTTCAACCAGGGTCACGTCTGCTGCGCGGGTTCGCGTCTCTTCGTGCAGGAATCGATTCACGACACGCTCATCCGCAAGCTGAAAGACCGCATGCGGACGCTCGTCGTCGGCGATCCGCTCGACAAGAACACCGACATCGGCGCAATCAACTCGAAACAGCAGCTCGAAAAGATTCAAAGCTACTTCCAGATCGGCCAGGACGAAGGGGCTGAGATGTGGGACTGCGCCTGCGACCTGCCCACGAGCGGGTATTTCGTCAGGCCGACGCTGTTCATGAACTGTGCGCAGTCGCACCGCATCGTGAACGAAGAAATCTTCGGCCCCGTGCTGGCAGTCCAGACCTTCCGCACGCCGGAAGAGGCGATCGAAAAAGCCAACAACACGCCGTTCGGTCTGAGCGGCGGCGTGTGGACGGACAAGGGCGCGAAGGTCTTCAAGATGACGAGCAAGCTCCGCGCGGGCGTCGTATGGGCGAACACCTACAACAAGTTCGACCCGACCAGCCCCTTCGGCGGCTACAAGGAATCCGGCGTCGGCCGCGAAGGCGGCCTGCACGGGCTCGATGCGTACGTGAGCGTGGCGTGAAGAAGTCGTCAACCGGAAATTGAGTCATGGCAAAGCGCACCAACAAGAACAACAACGGCCACGCCGCGACGAAGTCGCTGGTCTCCCCGACGAAAGCGCCTATTCGATCGAAGCCCGAGACGCGCATCGCGCGAACGCTTGAGCTTGAACCGTCGGACGAGACGCGCATCCCCGTTCTGAAGACCTACAAGATCTTCATCGGCGGCAAGTTCCCCCGCAGCGAATCGGGCCGGTACTACCTGCTGCGCGACGCCAAGCAGCAGCCGATCGCAAACGTCTGCCGGTGCAGCCGCAAGGACTTCCGCGACGCGGTCGGCGCGGCGCGTTCCGCGCAGTCGAGTTGGGCATCCCGCAGCGCGTACAACCGCGCCCAGAATCCTCTACCGCATCGCAGAGATGCTCGAAGGACGTCGAACCCAGTTCGTTGAAGAGCTCGCGCAAGGCGGGGTGACGGCTTCAGTCGCCACTGTAGAAGTGAATGCGTCGATCGATCGCCTCGTCTACTACGCCGGCTGGGCAGACAAGTACCAGCAGGTGTTCAGCAGCGTGAATCCGGTCGCCAGCAGCCACTTCAACTTCAGCATCAACGAGCCGACCGGCGTCGTCAGCATCCTCGCCCCCGAGCAGCCCGCCCTGCTGGGCCTCATCAGCCTGATCGCCCCGGCGATCGTCGGCGGCAACAGCGTGATCGCGCTGGCGTCGACCACCAGCCCGCTGGTCGCCGTTACACTCGCCGAGGTTCTCGCCACCAGCGACCTGCCCGGCGGCGTGATGAACCTGCTTACCGGCGACCGAGCCGAACTGCTCGAATCCTTCGCCAACCACATGGACGTCAACGCCGTCGTCTACGCCGGCAATGATCCGGCCGAGTTGAAGAAACTCCGCGAGCTATGCGCACTGAACGTGAAGCGTCCGGTGATCGACAAGCGAGCGGATTGGTTCAGCGACGAAGCGCAGTCGCCTTACGCGATCCTGTCGACCCAGGAAGTGAAGACGACCTGGCATCCGATCGGGACGTGAGCATTGTCATCCTGAGCAAAGCGAAGGATCTGACACCGGGCAAAGTCGATTGACGCTCGCGCGGCGCCGTCTACTTCGCTGCCCTGAGCATGACGACCTTGTGACGCCGTTCACTCCAGCCGCATCTGGTGCTTCGCCATTGCGTAGTAGTGCCCGCGTTGCGCGACCAGCTGGTCGTGCGTACCTCGCTCGGTGATTCGGCCGTCCTGCATCACGAAGATTTCATCGCAATCGACAACGGTGCTCAGCCGGTGGCTCACGACGACCACTGTCCGATGCCCCCGCAGGCCGCGCAGGGTTTCGGTGATCATCGCTTCGTGCTGCGGATCGAGGGCGCTGGTCGGCTCGTCCAGCACGACGATCGGCGCGTGCGTGCACAGCGCCCGCGCGATGCTGATCCGCTGCTTCTGCCCGCCCGACAGGTTCGCGCCGGCGTCGGAGATGACCGTGTCGTACTTCTTCTCCATCACGTCGATGAACTTCGCCGCCCCGGCCAACTCGGCCGCACGACGAATGTCATCCATCATCGCCTCAGGCCGGCCGTAGGCGATGTTTTCCGCCACGGTGGTGGGCAGAATCACGCTCTCCTGCAACACCAGCGCCACGTGCCGGCGGAGGTCGCGCACGCGGATCGATTTGGCATCGTGCTCGTCCAGCTTCAGCGCGCCGCTGGTCGGGTCGTAGAAGCGTGGCAGCAGGCTGAGCAACGTCGTCTTGCCGACGCCGCTCTCGCCGACGAAGGCCACCAGCTTGCCCGGCTCAATCGTCGCGCTCACGCCCTTGAGCACTTCGACACCGGTTTTGTAGCTGAAGCGGACATCGTCCAGCGTCAACTTGCGCGGCGCCACGGGCAAGCTCATCGCGTGGGGCGAATCCATGATGATCGGGTCTTCGTCGAGCACTTCGAACACCCGCGTCACACCGGCGCGGCGCTTTGCAGGCCGGCGCTCGAACCCGACAGCTTGTTGAGCGGGTCGTAGAACTGCCCCAAGTAGGTGATGAAGAGCGTCAGCACGCCGATGTCCATCGTGCCCTGCACCACCAGCCAGCCGCCGTACCAGAAAATCGCGACGCTGCCGGCGCTGAGGATGATCCCGAGCACCAGCCAGTACATGATCTCCTGCCAGTGCAGCCGCAGGCTGGCGGCGTTGTAGGTGGTCACGCGCTGGGTGAAACGTTCGAGCTCATCCTGCTCGCGGTTGAACGCCTGCACCAGTCCCACCACCGCGAGCGAGCGCTGCACCTGCGTGGTGACTTCCTGATCGGCCTCGCGCTGCTTCATGGCGTAGCGATACAGCGTCTTGTTCCACTGCGTGATGGTCAGATAAAGCGCGGGCACCACCGCCATCGCGATCAGCGTCAGCTTCCAGTTGAAGCTGAGCATCGTCACCAGCGCGATCACGAGCATCGACAGGTTGACGATGACGCCCAGGAAGATGTTCAGCACACCGTGAAAGCCGTGCGTGTCGTAGCTCAGGCGGTAAATGCCGTCGCCCTGGGGCTTGGACTTGTGGTACTTCAGGCTGAGCGCCTGGAGCTTCTGAAATAGCTCTGCCTGCACGCGTGCCCGGCCTTTGTAGCCGATGCCGATGTTGAGTTGCGCCTGCACGGTGCGCAGCAGCTCGTTCAGCAGGCGCAAGACGAGCATCGAGACGCTCAGCAGCATGACGGTGCGGGCGGACGACTCACGGGGCACCCACGAAAACAGCCCGTACACCCAGTTCTCCGGCACGGCCTTGCCCGACACGATCGAGATGAACAGCGCCAGCGGCACCGGCCAGAGCACCCCGAGCAGGTTCATCACCACGATCAGCACGAGCGAGGCGACGATGACGCCGGTCTGGTCTTTGAAGAAGCGAAGCGCGCGGAGATAGAAAGCCATCGAACCGGCAGGATACGGACGATGTGGGGGCATGACAAAGAGGCCGCGGTTGCCGCTCAGAAGCCTCGTGTCTTCGCGAAGGTATCGTTGCGCCGGCGCAACTCCTCCGTGGGCAACTTCAGCGCCGAGTGGATGTCGAGCACGCCGAAGACTTCGCGCGCGCGGGCCATCGGTTCGACGATCGCCGACGTGCACCAGGGCAGCCAGACGCCCACGCTTTGGCCTCGATTTACCGCCAGCGAAAACGCCTCCACGCACAGGCCCGGCTGCGCGTAGCCGAGCGAGCCGCCGACGTCGACCAGTTGCGCCGTGTTCGCCTGAAGCAGTCGAGCGACATCGGCGTAGTGACCATCACCCGTGTAGATCGACAGTCGCAGGTAGCTGAGCGACGCGTAGGCTAGGAACAGGTCGCTGCCGCTGTGCCCGGTCGCGATCAGGCTCATGCCGGCCGTCGTCTGGAGCTTCGGGATCGTCAACTGCTTCGCATCGAGAGGCATCGGCACGTTCCAGCCGTAAACCCATGTTTCGGTGAACGTCGCTGCTCGCTCCGCGGCGTCGAGGTACTTCTTCTCATGCGTCACGTCATACAGCGCCAAGTACGCCTCGAACGCGATCCAGCCGGCCTCCTTGTCAATCACGTCCGGGTTGTCCGGCGTGCCACCCACATACGTGTCGGGCGTCTTCAGCGCGAACGCCGCCGCCCGCAGCGCGGCCTGCCGGTACTTCATGTCGCCCGTCGCGCAGGACAAGTCGACCAGCAGCCGCACCGGATGCAGCGTGTTTGTCAGGCTCTTCGACGCCGGCTTCCCGTCAATCGTCCATTCGCGATAGAACGAGCCGTCGGGGTTCTGGCAAGCGATCAGCCAGTCGCCGACGCGCCGGCAGAACGCCAGCCACTGCGGCTTGCCTCGGCCGGCCGCGCGTTCGATCTGCCAGGCGCGCAGCATGCCGCTCGTCCCATCCGTCGCGATGCGCAGGAAAGTGTTGAAGTCCCGCCAGTGCGGCTTGGGCTCGATATCGAACCAAGTCCGCGGCACGCCGGCCGGCGACACGCTTTCGCGCGCCAGAAGTCGACCATGCGTTCGCCGATGTCGACGAGATCATCGCGCTTCGTTCGCAGCCCTTCATCGATCAGATAGGACGCACACGGCAACTGCTGCCCGACGAAACCCATCTGCATGCTGAGATCGCGCACGGAGCCGCCGGGCAGCGCGACGGCGAATGGAATGCCCGCTGCGCCGGCGTAGTCGGTCGCGTAGTGATCGAGGACGCCGATACTCGCGCGGTAGACCGCCTGTAGGTCCGACGGCGCGACCGGCGGATTCGCACGGGCATACCCGGCCCGCCAGGCCGAGCGCATCTGCGTGGCGAAGTCCGGCTCGCGCGCGAACCGGACGCTCAGACGATACGCCTGCGTCGCGCCGGCCTTCATGGGATGCAGTCGCTCGGCCGTGCGGCGCTCGGGACTGAAGCCGAAGATGCTGGTCTGCTCTCCCTCGGTGCCGGGAAATCGAAACGCGACGCGCAGGCCGTCGTCGCGGCGAAGTCCAAGCGAACCGAAACGAATCCGTTCATCGATCACGCGTCGGATGTTGTCATCGGCAACGATCGTCGCGCCGTCGGGCTGCTCGTGCGTGACCGTCAACGTCCAGCCGGACTTCGGCTCGCGCACCGACACCATCGGCAACGCCATGCGGTCTTCGCGAAAGAGGAAATCGGTCTGGCCGACATCGTGAATGAGCGACGACGGCTTCGTATTCGCCTGAGTGCCGTACCACATGCCCGGAATGAACACCTGCGCATCGGCCGGCCTGCGCGGCGTGCCCGGGCTATTGATTTCGAAGGCTGTTCCGAACGCGCGGTCCGTGCCTACGCGCTCGACGGTCACGCGGCGATCGAGCAGAAACGACCGGCGATCGTCCGACACGGTCCATCGATCGACGACTTTCACCTCGGAGCCGCCGGGCGTTGTCAGCGTGGAGACTGCTTCGCCGGCGTCGTCGAACGTTGCGTGCAGATCGTTTCGCTGCGCCTGCTCATCGCGTGCAGGCAAGATGAACAGCACGGCCTCGGCGGGTGCCGCACACGTCGCGCCATCGGCCTTGAACAGCGGCGCGTAGCCATGCGTGTTGTCGCCGGTCCACGACAGCGTGACGCCAGCAGCATGAAATTCGGGCGGCTTGGCATCGGTCTGAGACGCAACCAGCAGCACTCCGCTCACGAACAGCATGAAGGGACGCATGACGCGCCAGTGTACCGCGCCGCGGGCAGTTGCATCCCACCGCACACCTGCCACGATGCGTCGACCTGTCTGCAAAGGAATCATCATGCCGCTGAAGATCGCCGTCATCGGGGCCGGGGCTGTGGGGTGGACGCGCACGATGCTGCGCGACCTGCTCACCGTGCCGGAGTTCGCGGGCCAGCCGCTCACATACGCGCTGACTGACATCAACGCGCACAACCTCGACATGGCGTTCCAGCTCTGCCAGCGCGACGTCGAAGCGAATCGCCTGCCGACGAAGCTCGTGCAATCGACCGATCGCCGGGCGACGCTCGCGGACGCCGACTACGTCATCTGCGCGATACGGCAAGGCGGGCTCGACGCCTTCGCCACGGACATCGACATCCCGCTGAAGTACGGCGTCGATCAGTGCGTCGGCGACACCATCTGTGCCGGCGGCATCATGTACGCCCAGCGCACGATTCCCGCCCTGCTCGACTTCTGCAAGGACATCCGCGAGGTGGCCACGCCCGGCGCGTGGCTGCTGAACTACTCGAACCCGATGGCGATGAACACGTGGGCGTGCAACAAGTACGGCGGCGTGCCGACGATCGGCCTGTGCCACGGCATCGAGCACGGCTGGACGCAGATCGACGAAGCCCTCGCCCTGCTGCATGGCCAGCCGAAGATTCCGCACGAGCAGACCGCAGCCCGACATGCACGCACGCACGTGATCTGTGCCGGCATCAACCACCAGACGTGGTTTGTGAAAATCAACTTCATGGGCCGCGACATCGGATCGGCCGAGCTGCTCGAAGCGTTCGAGAGGCATCCGAGTTATCCGACCACCGAGCGCTGCCGAATCGATGTCCTGCGCCGGTTCGGTTACTACTCCACCGAATCGAACGGCCACCTCTCCGAATACCTGCCGTGGTATCGCAAGCGCGTCGACGAGATCGGCAAGTGGATCGATCTCAGCAGTTGGATCAACGGCGAAACGGGCGGCTACCTGCGCGTGTGCACAGAGGGACGAAACTGGTTCGAGACGGATTTTCCGAACTGGCTGAAGCAGGAGCCGCCGGTGCTCGTGGGCGAGAAGAAGAACTACACGCGTTCGAGCGAACATGGCAGTTGGATCATCGAAGCACGCGAGACGGGCCGGACGTATCGCGGGCACTTCAACATTCAGAACAACGGTCACATCACCAACCTGCCGAACGGCTGCACAATCGAAATTCCCGGCTACGTCGATCGGTTCGGGCTGAACATGCCTGTCGTCGGCGATCTGCCGCTCGGCTGCGCCGCGACGTGCAGCGCCAGCGTCCGTGTGCAGCAGATGGGCATGGAGGCGGCAGTCCACGGCGACCTGTCGCTGCTGCGCCTGGCCATGCTGCACGACCCGCTGGTGGCGGCGGTCTGCACGCCGGAAGAAGTCTGGCAGATGGTCGATGAGTTGCTGGTCGCGCAGGCGCAGTGGCTGCCGAACTATGCGAAGGAGATCGCCGGCGCAAAGCAGCGGCTGGCGGATCACGAACGCAACGGCACCCGTGTGAAACTGCGCGAGACGCGAGGGGCGGCCCGTCAGCACACGAAGTCGGTCGAAGAGATGCAGGCCGACAAGGAGAAGGCCCGTGCCCTCGCCGCCACGCAGGACAAGGGCGGCCACTGAACCCGGCGGCGCGTCAGTCGCCGTCGGTTCTTGCTTCGCCGCGGCTCACCGTCGGCGCGTCTTCGATCACGCTCGAGTCCGGCGCGGGCACGACCGCGCTGGCGACGCCGAGTTCGTTCTTCAGTCGTCCCGCGAAAATCTCCGACTGTTCCGGCTCGCCGTGCACGACGAACGCTTTCGTATCCGACTTGATCGCGGGCTTCACGAACTTCAGCAGTTCGTCGCTGTCGCCGTGGGCGCTCATGCCGGGCAGCGTCTTCACCTGAATGCGGACGTCGTAGTAGCGGTCGAAGATGCGCACGCGCGTCTCGCCGTCCTGCAAGCGTCGGCCCAGCGTGCGGGGCGGCGTCCAGCCGACGAACAGCAACTGGTCGGCCCGGCGCTCGATGCTGGTCTTCAGGTGATGCAGGATGCGCCCGAACTCGCACGTCGGACTGCTCGCGATGATCACGCATGGCCCCTTGTCGGCGTTGATCATCTTGCTCTGCTCGCTGGTGCTCGCCAGCGTCACGTTCTTCATGCCGAACAGGTCGGCCTGCGAGATCAGGTTGCGCGTTTCGTCGTCCCAATAGTCTTTCTGGGCCGTGTAGATGCGGGTGAGATCGACGCCCATGGGCGAGTCGATGTAGACGCGGATGGGCGGAATCTTCCCGGCCGCGATCAGCTTGCTCACGTACCACAGCATCGTCTGCGTGCGCCCGACCGCGAAGCTCGGGATCAGCAGGCGCGAACGGTTCTCGATCGTCTGCTTCAACAGCGCTTCGAACTCCGGTTCGACGTCCACCATCGGCCCGTGAATCCGGCCGCCGTACGTCGATTCGGTGATCAGGAAATCCACCGGCCCCGGCGGCGCGACGGGGTCGCGGATGATCGGCGTGTTGTAGCGCCCGACGTCGGCCGTGAAGAGCAGGCTCCGCTTCTTGCCCGACTCGCTCCAGTCCAGCAGCACGTAGGCACTGCCGAGGATGTGGCCGGCTTCGAAGAACGTGAAGCCGACGGTGCGAGCGTCGCCCGTCTCGGTCGGGAACAGCTCGACGCGCTTCGACAGGTCGATCGAACGGAACTGACGCATCACCTGGTTCACGTCGACGGTGGTGTAGAGCGGCTTGATCGGTGGCTCGTCGGCGCGGCGCACGCGACGGTTCAGATACTCGGCGTCTTCGGTCTGAATCTCGGCCGAGTCGGTCAGCACCACCCGGCTGACCTCCGCCGTCGCCGACGTGCACCAGATCGGCCCCTTGTAGCCCGCCTTCGGCAGCACCGGCAGCTTGCCACAGTGGTCGAGGTGGCCGTGACTGAGGATGACCGCATCGAGCTTCGTGAGCGGCGTCGGGATGCGCTCGTTGATCGCACGGGCTTCGTCCCGTTTGCCCTGGTACATGCCGCAATCGAGAAGGATTCGTTTGCCGGCCACTTCAACCACATGGGCCGACCCGGTGACGGTGCGCAGCGCCGAGGAAGCGGAGGTTCATGCGCAAAAGTGTAACCGGGACAAGGCCAGTGGGCAGTGGGTAGTGAGCAGTGTGCAGGAAAGCACTCGGCATGACCTGCCCACTACAGCGCAGCGTACTGCCCACTGCCCACTGACCGCCGCTCACTTCCCCATCCGATGTCCCAGCACCCTTC
This sequence comes from Tepidisphaeraceae bacterium, assembly GCA_047600945.1. Taxonomy (GTDB): domain Bacteria; phylum Planctomycetota; class Phycisphaerae; order Tepidisphaerales; family Tepidisphaeraceae; genus JASGKC01. Next base: position 4,149,404 of record JASGKC010000001.1, read on the forward strand.
GGATTCACTCCACCGGCCGATCGATCAGGCACGGCCCAACGACCGGCCAATCGCGTTGTTACGGGCCGAACGGAGTGCTGACGTGGTGTTTTCCATTCCGGGACTATTTGGGACATTCGGGCCACCCCTTTTCGCTGGCGTTCCTCTGCTCAGGCGAAGTTGCCAAAGAACCAGTGCAACCCGGTATCATGACAAGCGGTTCCGGTTGGTCGTCAAGGTGGAAAATCGGCCTGCGGAGTCGGTTTCCGTCCTTTTGCAGGGCGACTGAGGACCAATGCACTTGTTGAAGTCCGTCAAGTTCTGGTCGTACTTCGCTGGATTCTTCCTGCTCTCGCTCTTTCTGACTGGTGGCCTCGCGGCGGCGTTAATTCGTGCAGACACGGGACCATTCGCCGTGCTGGCCATCCTGAGTAGTGCGGCAGTTCTCGCGGTACTTCTAGCGTGCTGTCTCGCACGCGCTGCGGTGCTTTGGGACCGGCGGCAGATGAAGCGCGACGTAGAACAATCGACCTAGACAACGTGGAGGCCCGCGCACCATTTCGGCCGGCCAAAACAACAGTGGGCCGGCGCAACCACCTTTCGAACTACAAGGTAGCCAATACGTTCGGGAGGGCATTGAACGAGCTTCTGACGTGCGCGTACGGCCGAGGCATGTCGCCCATTCTCAATTCGAAGCAGTTGTCTTCGTTGATTGCCTCTCCCTCGAAGGCGACCCAGCGACGCCCGCGTGCATCGACCAAGCCATGTCGACCCGTTTCCCCCACTTCACCCGATGAGAAAATGCCGCAAATGCAGAAAAACCAGAGTTCGTCATCGGGGTAGAATCTGGCAAACGTCCCCTCTTCCCAGAACGCGCCGAAGCCTTTCACGTTGTAGAGCACTCGTCGGATGCGAGAGAAGTCACGCCGATACTCACGGGATAAGTCGAGGACGTCTCGCCACCTCACCATGATGCCCGCCCAGGATGGATGCCCGTCGGAGTTCAACACAAACCGAAAGTCGCTACCCTGCGGCGACGATTGCTTCGGTCCTGAACGCCGAGATTGCTTCTTGTCGTGATCAATAAAGCGGTGAATGTTCGCCTTGATGGCTAAGCTGTCCCCGCGGGGGTGCTTCGAAACTGCAATCCCGAATTCTCGGTTGAGTCTCTCCAGGTCATGCGTTTGCGTCGGTGGCTTCCGGGTAACTTCGCAGGCGACGCCCTTCAAGAAAAGCTCAACACCGTGATACAGGCAAAACAACGCTGGAAGCGCTTGGTAAATACTGGCGCGTCTCGCTGAAGACACAGCTTGCATGACGACGGACTCCGCGGCGACAAGCCATCCGTGCGCTTGATCAAGTAGAATCATCGCGGGCTGCGCGTCGTCGAGACCAGAGCGAAAAACAAGAGAGTCAAGATGCGCCTGATCGTTGCATGACATCCATGAGTTCTATCACACGACCTGCGTTATTCGTCTTCCGATCGCTCAGCCACCCCCTCAGGCCTTCCCCCCTCGCTTCCGGTCGCCCGAGTCCTATGATCTCGGGCAGCTTTCAGGAGGCTTGTGCATGCCCGTCGACACCGCTCAGGACGTACCGTTCGGACACATGGCTCGAGAGATGAGCCGGATGCTCGATCGGATGAGCAAGAACTACTCGAACTTCTTCCCCGGCGAGGCCTGGCACCCCAACGTCAACCTGTACGAAACCGAAGGCGCGTACATGGTCTGCGTCGACCTGGCCGGCGTGGACAAGGACACGATCGACCTGCACGTGGTGGAGCACCGGCTGGTCCTGCGTGGCCGGCGCGAGGTGCCCTGCTGTAGCGAAGACATCCAGAACGAAAACAGCGGCCGGGCCAAGGCGAAGATCCACCTGATGGAAATCGACCACGGCCCGTTCGTCCGCGAAGTGGAACTGCCCGCCAACGTGCAGGACGACAAGATCAACGCCGCGTACAGGCACGGTTTGCTTTGGGTGGAGCTTCCGAAACGAGTGGGCAGTGGGCAGTGAGCGGTGGGCAGGAATGCCCATGCAACGCTTGCGAGCCCGAATCTCCGACGCCTCTACTGCCCACTGCCCACTGCCCACTAACCACCGCACACTAACTCCCCCATGTCCGACCCGCTCATCATCTCCCGCACCGACACGCACACCGTGATCCGTTCCGGCCAGAACAACCAGAACGTCTCGGTGCCGAATGTCATTCCGGTTCTGCCCATCCGCAACCTAGTGGTGTTCCCCGGCACGGTGATGCCGCTGAACATCGGCCGGCCCAAGAGCAAGGCGGTCATCGACGAAGTGATGCCCGGCGACAAGCTGGTGGCCGTCGTGTCGCAGCGCAACCCCGACACCGAAGACCCCGGCGAGGCCGACCTCTACACCGTCGGCGTCGTCTGCACGATCCTCAAGCTGCTGAAGCTGAACGACGGCAACCAGTCCATCATCGTCCACGGGCTGGCGCGGTTCCGCATCAAGAACATCGCTCGCACCGAGCCGTTCCTGACGGGCGAAATCGAAATCCTGGACGACATCTCGGGCACCGGCAACGAGTCCGAAGCGCTGGTCGCCAGCGTGAAGACGCAGGCAGCCCGCGTGGTGGAACTGTCGCCCAACACGCCGGACGAAGTGCAGCAGGTGATCACCAGCATCACCAACCCGTCGGCGCTCGCCGACTTCCTGGCCGCGAACCTGAACGCCGACGTGCCCGACAAACTGAAGCTGCTGGAAGAACTCGACGTCGACAAGCGGCTGAAGGTGGTCGCGCAGCGCCTCGCGCAGCAGCTCGACATGCTCGAACTGCAATCGAAGATCCAGACGCAGGTGAAGGAATCGATCGACAAGAACCAGCGCCGCTACTACCTCCAGGAACAGATCAAGGCGATCCGCAAAGAGCTGGGCGAGGCCGACGTCGACGGCAACACCGAGGCCGAGAACCTGCGCGAGAAAATCCGCGCGGCCGGCCTGCCCGAGATCGTCCTCAAAGAGGCCGAGCGCGAACTCTCGCGCATGGAATCCATCCCGCAGGCCAGCCCGGAGTACGGCGTCATCCGCACGTACCTTCAGCTCGTGTCGGAATTGCCTTGGTCGAAGGAGACGCCGGACAAGATCAACCTCGTCGAGGCGCGCGAGGTGCTCGATCGCGACCACCACGGGCTCGATAAGGTCAAGCAGCGCATCATCCAGTACCTGGCCGTGCGCAAGCTCAAGGGCACGGTGGAATCGCCCGTGGCAAAGCCGAACGTGACGGGCGAACGCCACGCCGGCGCGATCCTTTGCTTTGTCGGCCCGCCTGGTGTGGGCAAGACGTCGCTGGGCAAAAGCATCGCCGAGAGCATGGGCAGGCAGTTCATCCGCGTCGCGCTGGGCGGCGTACGTGACGAGGCCGAGATTCGTGGCCACCGCCGCACGTACATCGGCAGCATGCCGGGCCGGATCATTTCCGAGATCCGCAAGGCCGGCACGCGCAACCCGGTGATGATGTTAGATGAGATCGACAAGCTCGGCGCCGACTTCCGCGGCGACCCGGCCAGCGCGCTGCTCGAAGTGCTCGACCCCGCGCAGAACCACAGCTTCACCGATCACTACCTCGACGTGCCGTTCGACCTGAGCAAGGTGCTCTTCATCGCGACCGCCAACACCATGGACACCGTGCCGGCCGCCCTGCGCGACCGCATGGAAGTCATCGAAATCCCCGGCTACACGCAGTCGGACAAGCTGTCGATCTCCAAGCAATACCTCGTCCCGCGTCAGCTCGAAGCGAACGGCCTGAAGAAACAGAACGCGAGCTTCCCGGACGGGTCGCTGCGCTACCTGATCGAGGCGTACACCCGCGAGGCGGGCGTGCGCAACCTCGAACGCATGATCGGCTCGATCTGCCGCGCGATCGCGGCAGAAGTCGTGATGGCAGCAGACGCGAAGGAGAAGGAAGCGAAAGCGACGAAAACGGAACAGCGCGTCGAAGCATCGGTCGGCGCTCCGACGGATGCTGCTAAAGCCCATGGCACTGCCATGGGCTTGACCTCGAGCGCGGAGACGGAAGCACCATCGAAATCGAACGGAAGCGCCACCTCGACGCTTAAGATCAAGGTCGACGACGCGTACATCGAAAAGGTCCTGGGACCGCGCCGATTCGAGAGCGAACTCGCGCAGCGCACCAGCATCCCCGGCATCGCGACGGGCCTGGCGTACACGCCCGTGGGCGGCGAGATCCTGTTCATCGAAGCCACGCGCATGCCCGGCAAAGGCGGCGTGATTCTCACCGGTCAGATCGGCGAAGTGATGAAGGAAAGCGCGACGGCGGCGTTCAGCCTTATCAAGAGCCGGGCCGAGCAGATGAAGATCGACCCGAAGCTGCTGGCGGAATCGGATGTGCACATCCACGTGCCCGCCGGCGCCGTACCGAAGGACGGCCCGAGCGCGGGCGTGGCGATGTTCACGGCGCTCGCGAGTTTGTTCCTGAACAAGCCCGTCAGGCCGAGCGTCGCCATGACCGGTGAGATCACGCTGCGCGGCTTGGTACTGCCGATCGGCGGGCTAAAGGAAAAGACCCTCGCCGCGAAGTCGGCCGGCATCACGGATGTCATCATCCCGCGCCGCAACGCCAAGGACATGCCAGAACTTCCCGACGAGGTCCGCACGAAGCTGAAGTTTCACCAGGTGGATACGGTGGACGAAGCGCTGGCGATTGCGATCGGGAAGCCGTCAACCGAAGCGGCAGCGAAGAAGAAGTGAATGGCCGCAGATGAGACGCGGACTAGACGCAAATAGAAGACAGCCAACACGGATCAGCGCCGACGTGACTTAGGAGGAGTGGGGCTTCTCCGCGTCTCATCTACAGCTACTCTCTCCGCGGCCCCAGCGACATCACCGTCTTTGGCGTCCCCCGCGCGATTTCGTCCCGCACCACCTCGGCCGGCACGTAGTTGCCGCTGCTCAGTAGAACCTTGAACGCTTCCTCAATGCCCATGTCGAGCGTGATCATCTCACCCTCGTCGACGAACGCCACGCGCCCGCCGATCGGGTTGGGCGAACTGGGGATGAACACGCAGTAGATCGTCGAGCCCGGCACCACCGGCGTGCCCGAGCAGAAGGCCAGCATCCGCAGCTTTCCGCTCTCGTCCGGCACCAGCACCACTTTCGTGTAAATGCCCGTGCTGCCCGGCGGATTCAGCGTGATCTGCTTCCAGGCTTTGTACAGGTCGCCGAACGCGGGGGCCTTAATCAGCACGCTGTCGACGATCCGCATGAAGAACTTGCCGACGAAACTCGTGACAAACAATCCGACGAGGTAGATGCCCACCACGGCGATCACCAGACCGAGCCCTGGAATGTTGATGCCCACCGACCGCAATGGCGCGAGTGAGCGATTCGACATAGATCGCACCGGCGACCGTGATGACAATCGGCACGGCCGCAAACGCGCCGGCGAGGATCGTGTTTCGGAGGTGAGTCTGAAGGCGCTGCATAGGCGGAAGGATATCCCCTGCCACCGGCTGCCCGCCACTGACCCTCCGCCAGCCATCACACGCGCGACGCGGCGTCCATTGCTTCATCCGGTTCGATGTCCGCCGGTTCCGGCACGGGCGGTTCAATTTCTCGGTTGCGGGCGGCTTCGCCCCGGGTCATCTGGAGGAAGCCGAGCACACCGATCGCGCACGCGAACATCGGCAGGAAGAACATCCACCGTTGCTGGCCGTACGTCGCGAGGCCCGCGTAGATCAGCGTGCCGATGAACGGCGCGAAGCAGCCGCGCAGACCGGTCAGCATGACGTGCACGCCCATGTATCGCTGCACCTGGTTGGGAGGCGCGAAGGCGTTCTGCCCGAGGTTCCACGCCAGGCTGCCCGCGGCCTGCGAGACGCCCAAGACGAATGTCGCCAGCGCCACCACCCACAACTGCCCGGTCAGCGCCCCTGCCGCCACGAGCATGTGGGTCACGAGCGCGACGAGCCCGTTCAGGAAGCGGAAGTTCGCGAAGCGGATTCGGTCGAAGAGCGGCGCCCACACGCGCGTGAATGCCATCTGCGTGATCGTCGGCATGGTCGACACGATCGTCGTCGCGAGGAAGTAGTCGCGGTTCGGGTCGGTCAGTTCCTTGTTCACCATCGTGTACAGGCAAGGCAGCATCATCAGGAACGAACTACCCGTGAACATCTGCCACCGCTGGTACGCGCGGAACTGCGGGTCGTCGCGAAGAAGGTGATGCGCGTCGACGAACAGATTCGCGAACCGTCGGATCGGACCAATCTGCCGGCCCGAATCGGCTTCGTCGCGGCGCGCGTCGATTTCGCTGCGGATCAGCCGGCCCTCGCCGCGGATGCGGATGCGGCCGAACTGACGCATGCCGATGATCGCCAGCACGCCCGCCACCGCGTACACGATCACGTACAGCCAGTTGTACTTCTCAACCAGCGCCGAGCCGATCGCACCCGCCAGCGCCACGGCCAGCGTCGAGTTCACCACGATCCGCGAGACGATCTGCGCACGCCTCGCCTGCGGGTAGTTCGATCGCCAGACGACGCTGCGGATCGTCACGATGCCGCTGGCGATCACGCGGGCCCCGACGATCAGGGCCGCGAACAGCCACGCGCCGGCTGACTTCGGCAGGAGGTAGGTCAGCGCGACGCTGAACACACAGCTGATCTCGGCGATCTGGAGCCGGTTCGCGAAGGCGATCCGTCGCTTGCCGCGAGCAAGGTCCGACCAGACTAGGGCCGCGATGTTCCCGAACATCGGCGCGGCCACGATGATCGAGGCGAGCAGCGCACTCGCCCCGAAGTATTTCTGAGCGACGACGCTGGCGAACGCCCCTTCGGTGAGCGCGACCGCCACCGGATACGTGGCGGCGGTCCGCAGTTCACGCACGTAACTCGCCCGCGACAGGTAAGGAACACGATCGACCGAAATGGAGAACAACCGACGCAGCATGGAGAGCAGTCCCGCCAGTGTCGGCGTAGCACGTCGGGACGCAAGGGAGGCGGATGAGATGTCTCACCCGAATCGTTGTCGAAATGAATGCCCCGTCTCATTGCGGGATTTAGCTCCGGCACCTGCACTGCGCCAAGACCGCAGCATCAAACAAACAGACCCCGTCGACTGGTTCGGGCAGTCGATGGGGTCTGATCGATGTTCAGTTGAGAACGATCCGCTTGCTCAGCGGACGTTCCAGCGCGACTGCATCGAGACTGGACGCAGCATCAGGGCGTGGTCGATGTCGTCCTGCATCATCTGCCATTCCAGGCCCATATTGCGGGCGATCATCTGGCCGCGCTCTTCGGCCGAGTAGCCGGGGGTGCTGCAACCGGTGCTGAAGGTGGCGGCGAGCAGGCCGCAGGCGAGAAGCATCAGCTTGACCGGCTTGGTGGCGATCGTCTTCATGGGAGTGCCTCGTCGAGAATCCGGGTGTCGTACGGTGTACCGCCGCGTTGTTTGGCAAAGGTATCGGACACGAGGCTCTGCTGTCAAAGCAGTTGCGCCGGAAACGACAGCCCCAAGGGTTCCCCGCGACGAAGCGATCAAGCTCGCGGTTAGACAATGGGCAGGGAGCATCCCGGGTTCTTCGGTTCCGTAGCCAATCCGAGCGCAGACAGCGCCTCGCGCCATTCCACGTAGTAGTACGCCGCCCCGTGGGTTTGGTGCATGGATTTCAGGCGATTGTGGAAACGCTCGTACTGCTCGTTCTGCCACTCGGTGGCGGTCGGGTCGCAGAAGTAGACCCGGCAGCCGAACGGACGGATGGTGTGAACGGAACAAAGCCCGTCGATCTGATACGGACAGCCGGTACCGTCCCACGGACGGTCTGGTTCCCTCGCCCGGACTTCGGCGAGCTCAGTCGAGCCGTACACCGGCAGAGGGTTAGGGTGAGGGCGGCTTGCGATCTCACTAGCACGGCCCTCACCCCGGCCCTCTCCCGGGGTACCGGGAGAGGGTGAAAGAGGGCGCACTGAATCTACGAACGCCGCCAGTTCCAGTGTCGTCACGAACAGCCGATGCCCGTATTCCTCGAACCGGCAGCAGCGTCCCGAGCGGTCGCAACGGGGCTTTCGGGCGTCCAGTTCCACCTGGAAATCGGCGTAAAGCCGGGCGAGTTCGGCGCGGACGGTATCGATCGATCCGATCGCGCGGACGGCAGTTCGGAGGTCATCGCGTTGAGACTCGTTCAGACGCAGCATTTCGACCCGGCCGATCCTTGCAAAAGCGTCCCGCCCTACCACAATCCGGCGGTCATTCGGAACCACCGCCAAGACGCAGAGAATATGTCCACGAAGGACACGAAGGGCACGAAAAAGACGAGAAGATTCCGAATAGCCTGCTCCACGACCTTTTTCGTGTACTTCGTGCCCTCCGTGGAAGTTCGGTATCCGCGTCTCCGTGGTGAATCCAGTTCAGCCGGGAAGTCGAAGCCATGAAGAAACTGCTTGTCGCCAACCGCGGTGAAATCGCCATCCGGGTGATGCGCGCCGCCACCGAACTTGGCCTGCGCACCGTCGCGGTCTACACCTTCGAAGACCGCTTCAGCCTGCACCGCTTCAAGGCGGATGAATCCTACCTGCTCGGCTCCCCCAACGGCGGCGAGCCGGTCAAGGGCTATCTCAACATCCCGAACCTGATCGAGGTCGCCCGCGATGCCGGCGTCGACTTCATCCACCCCGGTTACGGCTTCCTCAGCGAACGCGCCGAGCTGTCGCAGGGATGCGCCGACAACGGCATCACGTTTGTCGGCCCGAGCGCGGAACTGCTCAACCGCTTCGGCGACAAGACCGCCGCCAAGGAACTGGCCGACAAGGTCGGCGTGCCGACCATCCCCGGCACCGGCCATGGCATGAAGTCGTACAAGGAAGTCGCGGCCGCGTGCCGCAAGATCGGCTTCCCGATCATCCTGAAAGCCAGCTTCGGCGGCGGCGGGCGCGGCATGCGCGTCGTGCTCAAGGAAGAAGACCTCCAGGGCAAGCTGGAAGAAGCTCAGCGCGAAGCCGGCGCCGCGTTCGGCCGGCCCGAGGTGTTCGTCGAGAAGTACATCCGCCGCGCCAAGCACATCGAAGTGCAGATCATCGGCGACAAGCACGGCAACATCGTCCACTTGTGGGAACGCGACTGCTCGGTGCAGCGCCGTCACCAGAAGGTCGTCGAAATCGCGCCGGCCGCGAAGATGTCGTTCCAGCTCCGCAAGGACATCTGCGAAGCCGCCAAGAACCTGATGGCCGGCGCGGGCTACTACAACGCCGGCACGGTCGAGTTCCTCGTCGACGCCGACGAGAACAAGTTCTACTTCATCGAAGTGAACCCGCGCGTGCAGGTGGAGCACACCGTCACCGAAATGGTGACCGGCATCGACATCGTCAAGACGCAGATCCTTGTCGCGCAGGGCCACAAGCTGCACGAAGACCCGATCAGCATCCCGAAGCAGGACGACATCCACACGCGCGGCGTGGCCATCCAGTGCCGCATCACCACCGAAGACGCCGAGAACAACTTCATCCCCGATTACGGCAAGCTGACCGCCTACCGCTCGCCGGCCGGCTTCGGCATCCGTCTTGACGGTGCATCCGCGTACGGCGGCGCGGTCATCACGCCCTTCTTCGACTCGTTGCTGGTGAAAGTCACCGCGCACGACTCCACGCTCGAAAACGCCTGCCACCGCATGGACCGCGCCCTGCGCGAGTTCCGCATCCGCGGCGTCAAGAGCAACATCCCCTTCCTTGAAAACGTCATCCTGCACCCGCAGTTCCTCTCCGGCGACTGCACGACGACCTTCATCGACACCACGCCCGAGCTGTTCGCGTTCAAGCCGCGCCAGGACCGTGCGACCAAGATCCTGAGCTACCTCGGCGACGTCATCGTCAACAGCCGCCCCGACGTGAAGGCGAAGGTCGACCCGAAGAAGAAGCTGCCCGAGATCGTCGTCCCGCACGCCGACCGTTCGCTCACGCCGCCCGAAGGCACGCGCAACCTGCTGCTGAAGCTCGGGCCGGAAAAGTTTGCCGAATGGGTGCTGAAGCAGAAGCGCCTGCTGCTGACCGACACCACGATGCGCAACGCGCACCAGAGCCTGCTCGCGACGCGCGTGCGCACCTACGACATGCTGCGCATCGCCGACTTCTACGCGCGCAGGCGCATCGGGCCTGTTCAGTCTCGAATGCTGGGGCGGCGCGACGTTCGACACGTCGATGCGCTTCCTCCAGGAAGACCCGTGGGAACGCCTGGCTTTGCTGCGCGAGAAGATTCCGAACATCTGCTTCCAGATGCTGCTGCGCGGCGCGAACGCCGTGGGCTACACGAACTACCCGGACAACGTCGTCGAAGAGTTCGTGCAGCGCAGCGCCGAGGCCGGCATGGACATCTTCCGCATCTTCGATTCGCTCAACTGGAGCGAAGGCGTGAAGACCGCGATGGAAGCAGTCCGCAACAAGACCAAGTCCATCTGCGAAGCGGCCATCTGCTACACGGGCGACATCCTCGACCCGAAGCGCGACAAGTTCAGCCTCCAGTATTACGTCGACTTCGCCAAGAAGCTCGAAAAGATGGGCGCGCACATCCTGGCCATCAAGGACATGGCGGGCCTGTGTCGTCCGTATGCGGCGAAGAAGCTGGTGAAGGCGCTGCGCGACGAGATCGGCATCCCGATCCACTTCCACACGCACGACACCAGCGGCATCAACGCCGCCAGCATCCTCGGCGCGGCCGACAGCGGCGTGAACATCGCCGACACCGCGATGGCCTCCATGAGCGGCCAGACGTCGCAACCGAACCTGAACAGCGTGGTCGCCGCACTCCAGCACACACCGCGTGACACGGGCCTCGACCTCGACGCGCTCAACCGCATTTCCGACTACTGGGAGCAGGTGCGCGCGTACTACTACCCGTTCGAGGAAGACATCAAGACCGGCACCGCCGAGGTCTACCAGCACGAAATGCCTGGCGGGCAGTACACGAACCTCAAGCAGCAGGCGAAGAGCCTGGGCCTCGAACACCGCTGGCGCGAAGTCGCGGGCGCGTACGCGGCCGTCAACCAGCTGTTCGGCGACATCGTCAAGGTCACACCGTCCAGCAAGGTCGTCGGCGACATGGCGCTATTCATGGTCACGAACGACCTGAAGGTGGAAGACGTCCTCGATGCCGGCCGCAAGCTGAGCTTCCCGAAGAGCGTCGTCGAAATGATGCAGGGCCTGATCGGCTTCCCCGAAGGCGGCTGGCCCAAGCTGGTGCAGAAAATCATTCTCGATAGCGCCGGCGAGAAGCCCCTCAAGGGCCGGGCCGGCGCGAGCATGAAGGCGGTCGATCTGAAGCGCACCCGCGGCGAGTTCGCCGAGAAGTTCGGCCACACCGCCACCGACGCCGAGCTGATGAGCTATCTCATGTACCCGCAGGTGTTCGCGGATTACGAGAAGCACCAGAAGGCGTTCAGCCGCACCAGCGTCATCCCGACCGGCCCGTTCTTCTACGGCCTGAAGCCCAACGAAGAGACGAACATCGAGATCGAGCCGGGCAAGTCGCTGATCGTGAAGTTCATCAGCATCAGCCAGCCGCACGAAGACGGCACGCGTACGGTCAGCTTCGAGCTGAACGGCCAGCCGCGCGACGTGACCATCGTCGACCGCAGCCTGGCCGAGACGGTGAAGCGTCACCCCAAGGCCGACCCGGACAACGCCCACCACATCGGCGCCCCGATGCCCGGCAAGGTGAGCAACGTCGCCGTAAAGAAGGGCCAGAAGGTGAAGGCCGGCGAGCGGCTGCTGAGCATCGAAGCGATGAAGATGGAGACGGCCGTTTACGCCCCGCGCGACGGGACAGTCGGCGCGGTGGAAGTGCAGACCGGCTCAACCATCGCCGCGGGCGATTTGCTGCTGGCGCTGGAGTGATGGTGGCGCGTGCACTCCAATGGCGGCAGAATCGCAAGCACGATTACGCCAACTCGCTGTCGATCCGACGGCTGACGAGGCGGCAACTGCATCGCCCATGCCCCCTGAGAAGGCTCTAGGCGCGGTTGAGAGAATGTGCCAGACTCCCCGTCCCCAGAGTTCGCTCTGGCGGACCAAACTGAAAGGGGAGCCGCTCGGATGACAATCGCGCGTCAGTTGTGCCGGTCCTGCTTGCTCGGTCGATGGACCGGCTGGCACGTGCTCGGATCGAGCTTGGTTCTGTGTTCGCTGACGTCGACAGACGTAGCACGCGCGTCGTTAGTGGTCCCGCTCGACCCGCTGCCTGGCGACGATTCCACGACCGCGTCAGCGATGTCCACCGCGGGCGTGATCGCCGGCACCTCTGGATACAACGCCACGGTCTGGCGAAACGTCGGGACCGGCTATCAGCCGACGGCACTGCAAAGGCCCGCCAACACTTGGGCCGCATCTGCGAACTGGATCTCGCCGGGCGGAACGGTCGTCGGCTACGCGCTGGATGACGCGGACGGATACCGGGCGCTGGCGTGGCTATCCGGGCCGGGCGGTGCCTACGGCGCGCCCGTCGTCCTTCCCGTGCCGGCCCCATACACCAACTCGACCGCCTATTCGATCGGCAGAACCGACGCCATCGCCGGATTCGTGGCGACCGACGCCGGACCCGAACACGCCGCGATCTGGACACCGAACGGCACCGGCGGCTTCTCCGTCCGACTCCTGCCGGACAACGGCCAGGCATCGGCGGCGACGTCGGTCGATTCCTTTGGCAATGTCGTCGGCTATCGAAGCTCGCTCATGACCGTCGCGTGGTTTCCCGATGGCTCGGGTGGCTACGACCGACACGACGCCATTGGCGGCGAGTCAACGGTGCTCTCGTTCCTCAACGATAACGGCTTTGCCGCCGGGTACTACGCAGGACGTCCGATCGTCGGCGCCTTCTATGAAGGCGATCTGTATTGTGCCATTCTGGATCATCCCCAGGACGACAGTGACGCCGGCGCGAATCACATCAACGGCCTCGACTACATCGTGGGCGATGCCAACACGCCGGGCGCTGGGCGCCAGGCGCAGATCTGGTTGCCGACCGACACGTTCTGGGATCGCGTGAACGTCGATGAATGGCTTGACGCGACCAGCCCGCCCGACGCGAGCGCGTGGAAGCTGCTCTCGGGCACGTTCCTGAGCGAAGACTTCAAGATGCTTGGCGACGGTCAGTACACCGTCGATGGAAGCCCCCTTCAGCGCGCATTCGTGCTGGATGCAACGGCACTTGTTCCCGAGCCGACGGTTGGCGCGTCCACCGTATGTGCGATATTGACCCTCACGCGGCAACGCAGGCTCAAAAAGCTGTAGCCGTGATTGTCGCGCCGACCCCCGACGAACTCCTGCTCCCGAATCAGCCTCAAATCTGGTATAGTCTCTACCGGCGCGGCAAGTCAGACGACCGCTCCGGGGCTGGTCCTCGGGGAGGAAAGTCCGAACTGCAAGGCAATCGCCCGCAGGGCCTCGGCCCTCGGACGAACGCCCACGGGCGCGGCGGTCGCTAACGGCGACGCGGGGAAGTCCCGACTTAGTCGTGACGAATCCGACGGACAGTGCCACAGAAAACAAACCGCTGGGGGAGTAGGCCGTATGCAGTAGGCGGAATGCAGTAAGTCGGGAATCCGACACTGTCTACAGCCTACTGCCTTCCGCCTACTCCCCCAGTAAGGGTGAAACGGTGCGGTAAGAGCGCACCGCGTGCGGCGGCGACGCCCACGGCACGGCAAACCCCGCCGGCAGCAAGGCCAAATATGCGAGAGACCCGCCCCGGTCCCAGGGCAGGCTCCAACCGAAAGGTGTGGGGCACTCTCGCGGGTAGGCCGCTATTGCGAGGCGTTAATGGCGTCTCGTCGCACGTCGACTCGTTCGGCGTGTGCCAGGCTCGGAGCAATCCGGGTCACAGATGAATGGTCGTCGCCCGACATGTCGCAAGACGTGCTCGGGAACAGAATTCGGCTTACGACCGGCCGCGCCACCAAACGATCGAGGGCGAGCCCCAGCCGGGCTCGCCCTCGTCTTTTTTGATTCGTTCAGTTTTGGTTTAGGCGTACGTGTCGACTTCCGACCCGAGCCCGGTCGCCTGAGCGACGAGGGCGTCGCCCTTCTGCATGTTCTGGCCGGCCGCCTGGATCAGCTTGACCGCGGCGTCACCCTGCATCTGTTGGTTGTCGAGGATCTTCCGCGCGACCGCGTACTGCACCTTCGACATCATTTGGGCCTGCTGAAGGCCGATGGCACTGTTGACAATGGGGTCCATGATGAGACTTCTCCACCCGTGATATCGACCGACTGACCTGCCACTCCTTATCAAAATCCGAAAAATGCTGCTTGCCCCCGAACTCGTGTTAGGGTACTGTACGCGCAGACATCAACCGAACCCACTCGACAGGGCGGGCGGATTCTGTTCGGTGTCGCGGGAACGGCCTGCAACTCGGAGCATGGCATGGCTCGATACGTCCGACCACCCACCGGCTGGATCGATCAACCGATCGTCCTGACGTTGCCTGAGCGCAAGTCTACCCCACGCCCGGTCGCACCGACGCGCACGAAGATCATCGTGCGCCAGCATCGGCGTACCAAGCCGGTATCGCCTGTCGTAGCGGAAGTGTCGCCCGTCACCTCGTCGGCCCTCGCACTAGCAATCGGAGCCCTTCATGAACCTCACCCCGCGCCAAGTCGATGTGCTCGTGGCCATTCGCAATTACAGGCATCTGCATGGCTATTCCCCGACCATGCAGGAACTGGCCGACTCGCTCGGCACCAGCAAGGTGACCATCTTCGAGCACGTCGGCGCGCTCGAAAAGAAACGCATCCTGCGGCGCGACAAGCACAAGGCTCGCTCTTTGGAGATTGTCGCGGATAAGAAACTGCCTGACGAATTCCGCAGCACCAAGCTCCCCCTGCTCGGCAACATCGCGGCCGGCAGTCCGATCGAAGCCGTCGAGAACCGCGAGGAACTCGACCTTGAACAGATCTTCAACGCCCGCACCGGCGTGTATGTCCTGCGTGTGCGCGGCGAATCCATGATCGAAGACCACCTCTGCGACGGCGACTACGTCGTCATCGAGCGCCGCGACTCCGCCCGGAATGGCGAGCAGGTCGTCGCGCTCCTGACTGATACCGGCGAAGCCACACTCAAACGTTTCTACCGCGAGCCCGGCAACCGTGTTCGCCTGCAACCAGCCAACAGCACAATGGAACCCCGCTTTGTGGATGGCGACCTGTGCAAAGTGCAAGGCGTCGTCATCGGTGTGTTGCGCTCCTACCGTGGGGCGTGAGGCTCGGCCGTCTGACATGGTCGCCAAGTCGTCTGTCTTGGGAATCTGATTGGGTCACAGAGGAATTAGTTCATGGCGGCGTGGCGGGAGGTGCCAGGTCGAAAGGAAGCGGTGCGCACGTGTGGCGCACACGAGATTGATTTGCGGGCCGTAAGGAAGATTGCCTGCAGACTTGTAGAGGGTGCAAAGTGCTGACGTGTCTTGGACGAATTGCGCGACAGTGGGCGAGCTTTGGCGTCGGTAATCAGTGTCGGTGAAGGGACCGATTCCTGTGCCGGTCGCGACGTCGCGATCAGTTGTCATGCGTCGAGTGTCGAATGCGGCGTGAACAGGGCGAAGTGAGTCTTTTGTCGGCACGTTCTCTTTTCCCGGCATATTCGTGTGTAGCGAGCTGTTGAGTTGCCGTTGAAGGGGGTGCAGCGGCCTTGCGTTGTCCTGCGGGGAGTTTTGGGGGCGTTCCGAGAGGGGTCCCCGCAGGGCAACGCGTCTATCGCAGCGGTCGGTCGTGAAGTCGAAACCTGCTTTGGGAAGCTGACGGCAAGATCGAGCGGCTTTTTGGGGGCGCAGGTTCAAAGTCACGTCGCGTCATTGGGTCATGTCGTCAAGTCGGTTCGCAAGGAGAGTCGTCATGCCAGCAACACAAGCCGCTCCTGCCGCTCGTCGTTCTCCATCGGCCGCATCGGTGCAGAGCCGGCCGGGCAATCGCCGTCCCGCCCCGACGGGCGGGCGTCCTGCGAATGACAAGCCCGACCCGATTCTGTACCAGTCGTGGTTCAAGAGCGTGAATCCGCAACGGACGTACGCAACACAGATCAAGCGCGCTCGCAACGGCAACCGCTACGCCGTCGTCACCGAAGGCAAACGCGACAAGCAGACCGGTGAACTCAAAAAGATCAGCGTGTATGTCTACGAAGAGGATTTCGAGGCGCTGCTCGGCCTGTTCGCGCAGTTGGCCGACTGGGTAAAGAAGCACCCGACGCCGCCCGATCTCAGGCGACGTCGGGCCGCGTTCTGGGCGAAGAAGAAGTTGGCGGGCGATTCACCGGCGGCGTCTAGCCTGCCGCACGCTCAAGCGGTCCCGGCACGGATGTGAGCGGTCTTGGGAGGGTTTGCCGAAGTCCGGAATCGAGCAGCGCCTCTACGGCAGCCGCCGGTCAGGCCTGTCGTCTGGTTCTCCCGACGAACGTCGGGCCGACCTTCACGATCACCGGCGTTTCGGCGGTTATGGTAATTCGCTCGCCGCTGTAGAAGCATTCTTCGCGTCGAGTGGTGGCCGATCAGCGGGCGCGTACACTGCCTCCGTGCTTGCGTTGGCTCTGGAAACTTCGGGGCGGACCGGATCGGTTGCCCTGCATCGCGATGGCGTGCTGATCGCGGAGCGGTCGTATCCGCATGGCCTGCAACACGCCGCAGCCGTCGTGCCGATGGTCGATGAACTGTGTCGCAGCCATGGCCTCGCGCCGTCGTCGATCGAAGCGGTCTACGTCAGTGCCGGGCCTGGCTCTTTCACGGGCTTGCGCGTCGGCGTGACGATGGCCAAGACGCTGGCGTTCGCGACGGGTGCCAAGCTCGTGGCCGTGCCGACGGTAGACGTGCTTGCCGCCAACGCCCCGCCTGAAGCGACGAACGTCATCGTCATCCTCGACGCCAAGCGTGGCCAGATATTCACCGCGCGCTTCGCCCGATCGAGCGAAGGCGCGTTGACCGCGATTGAGCCGGCTCACCTCGACACGCTCAAGGCCATGCTCGATCGCACGCCGCGACCCGTGTGGCTGATCGGCGAGGGCATCGACTATCACCGCGAAGCGATCCCCATCGACCCCGCGACCATCGTCGGCGAGAAGAGCGCGTGGACCCCGCGCGCTGCGGTGGTCGCCGAACTCGGCAGCGCCTTGGCCGCGGCAGGCCAGTTTGTCGATCCATACAAGCTGACGCCGATCTACATTCGCCTGGCCGAGGCAGAGGAAAAGCGTCTTGCGAACTTGCAGGCGCGATGACTCGCCCCCGCACAGGGCAAGACGGCAAAACAAACGCGTCTGCCTAGCACAGGCCAGCAGCTCATCAAGTTCCAGTCCGACACGACTATGCCGTGATGGTCGCACCCGCGATCTGAACTCAGCTCTCGCTCCAAGCGAGCAGCTGGCAAAGCTGCGTGAGCGTTTCCACGTTCCGCATCTCCACGACCTGAACGACGCGAAAAGCCTGGCAACTACGGCCGCTTACTACTGAGGCCACGGTTTGTTTAACATCGCTCACTGTCGGCCATAGCCCCATCTCAGAGGATTCCGGTCGTTTCGACCTCAATCGGCGTTAAACAAACGTTGGCCGGGGTAGTAAGTCTGCGACCTCATGGCGAACACTGAACGTCGCCAACGTCCATGAACCTCGGAACGCCACAGCTTCGTTGCAGGAACGCCCCGATCGAAAGACCGTGTCGGGCACACGTCGCATCTAAACGCAAACTCGGAGTGAACGGCCGTTCTCATCCGAACGCCACGTCCGCCACGCGGTGGCGCACGATCGCGGCGATGTGGACTTCGGCAACGGGCTTGGCCGGCTCCCAGGCATTCCAGAGGATCACGCGTTGACGGTCGCCGGTCACGGCCGCGATTCGGCCGTTCTCGGCGGCGACGTCGCGCCAGCCGGTGATCGTGCTTCCCAGCACCGTGATCGCCTCATCGTCCACGCCCACCATCTGCACCGGCCCTTCATCGCCAGCCAGCAGCAGGCGATGCGCACCGAGGCACTCGATCGTCGCAGCCGACGTCACGCGCGATGCGCGACGGATTCGGTCAAGCCGGTCAAGCGATTGGGCGTCGTGCAGGTCGATCGTCCCGTCTTCGCGCACCAGGCCGAAGCGCGTGTCGTCGATGTGCACGACCGACACGATCGTCGCCCCGTCGTCGCTGCCGGCAATCGGCTGCACCGACGAACCGTCATAGATGTAGGCGGTCGCCCCGCCGGCCAACACGGCCCGCTGACCGTCGTCCAGCGCCATCACGGCGCGAGCGCCCGCCTGGGCGTCACTGGCACGGTGCGTTTCGATCGGGTCTTCCAGCGGCGCGTCCACGCTCCACACGGCCAAGCCGATCTGGGCGTGCGTCGCCACGAGTTTGCGCGATTTGCCGAGGATGGCGGATGAGTTGAAGCCGAATTCGCTGGTCAGGCTGGTGATCGGGAACTGCGCCATCGATTTCGTGGACTCGAGATCGACCACGCACACGCCCCCGCGCGCCGAGCAGCAGCACGTTCTTCTTGTCGAGCAACGCGTGACGAATCGAACGGAGGGCACCGAGGCTGGGCACCGGCGTCGAGACCGGTTCGGCGTTGGAGCGGGACGCATCGACACTGACGAGGAACGTGCCCGCCGCCACGCGCACCGTGGCTCGGCTGTCGGCGCAGTTCAGGAACGCCGCCTTGATGAGTTCGCCGCGATCGGCCGCCCCCGCGGCGGCCAGCGCGTCTGTCAGTTTGCCGCCGTTTGAGCGGAGTTCCTGAATCTGCCTGGCCAGATCGTTCGCCCGACCCAGCGCATCCTGTTGAAGCTTGGCCGCTTCCTGTTGGCGGGCGCGGGCCTGTTCGAGCTTGCGTTGACGTTCGATCGACGGCGACCGCGCCGACACGGTCAACGGCGGCACGATCTCCAGTCCGCACGCGAAGGCCGCGCCGTCCAGCGCCTTGCGGGCGGTTTCGCTGACGGCCGCCGAGGCGTCTGCCAGCAGCGGCTCCGCCTGAAGGGTCGCGACCAGTTTCCGGATCGCTGGCATGCTGTGTCGCGACAGGTGGTCTTCAACGCCGGTCAGAGCCAGTTGCGTCGACCCATCCGCCAGAAACGACTCGCTCAGCATCGCTCGGTCGGCGGCCGAGTCGGCACAACGCAGGCCGCATTCGATGCGAAGGACGACGGTATGGGCGTCCGACGTATCGAGTTCGGGCGAATCGAGGGCGATTTTGAAAGTCTCATCGACGACCAGCACGTCGCGGCCATGCCGCGTCGCAACGATCGGATTGGCGGCGCTCATACCCCCCATCATAACCAATTCGGCCCATGAGCGAGAGACGTACCGCGGGCAGTCTCATCCCGTTTTGCTTCAGCAACTTGCACGACGAATCAGCGTATTGGAGATTTCGGGCGGACACTCCCACGCAATCTTTCGTGTTTTCGAGCAAATTCGAATCGAATTTGGTCGATAAATATAGGTGTCGGGCGGATGTGCTGCGAAATGAGCACTGGGCCGATCCATCCTCTGGCGGGCAGCGTCGCGGCAACAGGCTTGGCGGCCGAGTCGGCGTCGACTGACCGAGCCCGTCGGCTTCGGCAGGATCGCAAGGTCTTCCGCATCGACGCACACGACCCCGCCACGCAGGAGCGCCAAGTCGAAACCGCCGACGCCGTCGAAGCCATCAATCCCGAATCGCACGGCAAGCAGCCGCCCCGCAAGCAGCCAAGTCACCGACACGACGAGTCCGACCCCGCCGCTGACGATGACGGGCCTGAGCACCTCGACATCCAAGCCTGAGTGACACTCGGCCCACTTTGTGAAAGCCCCTTCGTCACCCTTTGACAAGCCATTCGATCGACGTATATTGCGGAACTCGCCCGCAATGGCGACATATCGCGCGTGTAGCTCAGTTGGTTAGAGCGCGTCCCTGATAAGGACGAGGTCCGTGGTTCGAATCCACGCACGCGCAGTCCCTTCCATCGATTACGTCGCCCACAATCGATTATTACATAATCTCTTACGGTTCGCCGTGGCAATCAATCACTTGCCTATCTGAGTTATTTTTCGGCACACCGAGATTCCGAACGAAGTTCCTCGATTTCTTGCGAGCGCGTGGTCGATAGCTCTCCTGCGGATTGCTTTCCAACGGAGGTACGCAATGTCACGAGTGCTGATAGTGGATGACGCTCAAGAGATCCGAATTATGCTCTCGGCGATGATTGGCGTTACCGGCCACATCGCTGAAGAAGCCCACAGCGGCTTGGCGGCGCTGCAAATGCTCCACAAACAGCCCTACGACCTTGTGCTGCTGGACATCCGTATGCCGGGATTGGACGGGTTGGACGTGCTCGCGACGCTCCGCGCCGCCCCGCCGAAGCACGTGCCGCGCGTGGTGATCATGACCGCATCGCCGGACGAGCAGGTCGAGCGGCGGGCCATGCGCGAACTCGGCGCCGAAGCCTTTTACGACAAGCTCAACCTCACACCCGACGTCGTCGAGAGCCTGCTGAAAGCACCGCCTGCGTCGCAGCGTTTCGTCGCCTGAGCAGACCGAGCATTCAACTCGATCGGCTTAACTGGTGGCGAGCGCGATCGTGCGCGTCTTTCCGCCGTTGCCGACCGCGCAATAGAAGTGGTAGACCTTTCCCTCCCACGACAACACCCACGGCTTGTGCGCGAAGACCTCGTCGAACGGTTCGCTGGGTTCGATCAGGTGTGGGCCTTGCCAGTTTGTCCAGTTCACGAGGTCGTAGCTGCACGCAAAGGTGTCGAACGCCTTCGGCTTCCAGACGTGGCCGAAATAGAACATCACCCAGATCGGACGATCGCCCACGCCTTCCATGCGAACGAGTTGCGGGTCGCCGCTGATGCCGCGCGGGCCACGATCGATCACCGGGCCGTCGCCGTGGCGCGTCCAGTGGACCATGTCCTGTGACACGGCCATGCCGATCCGCTCGGTGCCCGGACCCTCCTGTTTGCCGTTGTAGAACATCACGAACGGATGTCCGAGCGTTTCAGCCCGGTCCCACAGGACGAAACTCTTGTAGAGCGTCTTCTTCTCGAACGCGCGCACGCCCGCATCGTGCGGGCCGAGCACGGGGTTGTTCTCTAGACGCGTCCATGGCTGGGCGACGGTCGGGTCGCGCGTCCAAGCGATGCCGATGCTGAGCGGATCGGTCTCATAGCCCTGTAGCGCGCCACCCAGGTAGCTGAGCCAATACTTGCCCTCGAAAGGTTGAAGTTCACTCGAACCGCCCCACGCGGGATCGACCAGCGCAATCCCGCCATCAGCCTGCCAGCGGTCCCACGCCTTGTCATCCGCACTATAGGGAAGCACCTTGCCGAGCATGCGCCAGTTCAGCAGGTCGTCACTCTCGGCGATCTCAGTTTCGTAGCCTTTCAGGTTCTGCGTGGACGCGAACAGCATGTACCACTTCTGCCCGCGCCGGAAGACGCTTGGGCAGTCGTAATACGTCCCCGCCGGCGGCATGAGAATCGGGCCGAGTTTCCTGGGCGTGCGCACGGCGCTCGTACACGCGCTGCATCACTTCATCACGAACCGCCGTCGCTTCGTTCATAGGCAGACAAGGATACGCGTGGAATACCTCTATCCGCAGCATCGATTCAGCAATCGCACGTTGCACATTTCGGAGGGCGAGCGTTCATGCAAAAACACCGCCGGACCCGTCTGCGGTCGACGGGTCCGACGGTTCGGAGGAGGATACTTTTTGCCGAGCGAAGTACGTCGATCAGCGACGGCGACGGCTCAGACCGAACACGGCGGCCGCGCCGAGCAGGCCGAGCGTCGAGGGCTCGGGCACCATGCTCTGGGCCAGCACCAGTCAGCCGCGAAGCTTGAACTGGCCGTGGCGTTGTAGTTGGCGGCCAGCGCCAGCAGGTCGTTGAAGTTCACGACGCCGTCGTAATTGCTGTCACCCTTGGCCCACGCGTTCGGCGTGCCGTTGTAGTTGGCCGCGAGCGCCAGCAGGTCGCTGAAGTTCACGGTGCCGTCGAGGTTGCTGTCGCCCGGCAGCGTGTACCGCACGAGCACATCGGTGGCCACGTACGGCTGTCCGAGGAACGTGCCGGTGCCGCCGAGGTCCGCGCCGGTCGCGTAGCCGACCGCGCCCGTCCCGGCCGCGCTGGTGATGCCCGTGCCGGTCCAGTTGCCCGAGCCGCGGCCCGATGCGATGAGAGCCCGAACGGCGGCCTCGGTCTGGGTCGTGAAGATCACTCCGCTCTTGTTGACATCGAGCGTGCCGGTGCCGTTGAGCGTGAGCGAGTTGGTCGCATCGAAGACCGAGGTGGTCGACGTGTCGCCCGCCGCCGCGCCCGGCCCGATCTGTAGGCGGCCGCCGTTGTTGATGACGACCGCACCGTTGTTGAGCGCCCGCTTCACGCCGAGCGTGCCGGCGTTGACGGTCAGACCGCCGGTGAAGGTGTTCGCGCCGGTGAGGTTCCACGTGCCCGCGCCGCCCTTGGCGATCGCGAGCTTGCCGGTGGCGGCGTCGGACAGGACACCAGCCACAGTGTTCGCGCCCGCGTTCGAGCCGGTCAGAGACAGCGTGCGGTTGGCGTTGCCGAACGTAAGCGCGGCGTTGGTTTCAGCAGCGGTGGCGTTCGCACTGAGGTAGACGTCGTACTGGTAGGTCAGGCCGGTCGACGTGTTCACGTTCGGCTCGCCCACCTTCGGACGGAAGCCGCGGATGGTCGTGCCTGCCGCGATGTTCGTACCGCTGACCGTCATGCCAACCGTCAGATTGGAGATGTCGTTTACGGTCGCAACAATGCTGTTGGACGCGGTGAGCGTGCCCGTGACGCCGGTCGGAGCCTCGGCCGAGACGATGTTGCCCGTGTTGGAGAAGTTGACCGGACCGCTGCCCGAGGAGTCGAGCGTCGCGCCGATGGTGCCGATCGTGAACAGGCGCGAGCTCGCCTCACCCGTCCCGGTGTACTTCAGCACGCCACCGTTGATCGACAGGTTCGCGGCGCTGGAGCTGGCGTTGCCGAGGGAACTCGCGGCGTCGGCGATCTTGCTGACGGCGAGCGTCGTCTTCTGGTAGATGCCAGCCGACACCGGAACGGCAGTGGTGATCGTGTTGAACTGCTGGTTATTCAGGGCTAGGTCTTCGACCGACTGGATGTAGTTGCCTTCGACGGTGGTGGCGCCCGTGTAGTTGTTCGTTCCCGTCAGCGCGACCGTGCCGCCGTTCGTGGCGACCAGGCTGCGCAGCCGGCCAGGGCGTTGTTGTTCGGCAGCGTGAGGACGTCGCCGCCGCCAAGGCGGTAAGTGCTCGCAGCCGGCGTGATGGTGCCGGTATAAGTCACGCCGCCCGGGAGGGCGCCGATGCTGGTCTGAATCGCCTGCGCGGTCGACAGGTTCGTATCGGTGACGTAGTTGATATCCGTCGTCGCGTCGGCCGTTGCTAGTGCGATCGAACCCTTGTTCACCTGATTTGCCGCGACATTGCTGGCAGCCAAGCGAGCCGGAACGATCGCGAGCGAACCGGTGTCGACGCCGATCGCGCCGCCGGGATTGAGCGCCATCCACGCGCTGCTGGTCGCGCCGGCGTTGGTGAACTCCATGATGCCGCCGCTGGCGGCCGCGTACGCCTTGAACGTGTTGGCTGAGTTCGTGATTTTGAGCAGGCCTAGGCCGGCCTTGCTGATGCGGCCTTCGGTTCCCGCATCGGTGGGGACGGCCGTCAGGCTCGTGCTGCCCAGGTTGTTGATGATCTTGCCGTCGATGATGGTTGTGCCGCTGCCATCGAACGTAAGGATGCGGCCCGCGTCCGTCGTCGCGGTCGAAACAAAGCTTGTAGGAGCGCCCAACGTGAGCGTCTTGTTCGGGCTGATCATGTTGAACACGAAAATCGTGTTGCTGCTGACAAAGCCATTGACCATCGCGAGCTTCAGCGAATTGGTCCCCTTGAACGAGATGTTCCGGGCCAGGGAGAAGTTGTTGGTGATCGTGCGGGCGTCATTGTCGGAGAAGAGATTGGCGCCGGTCAGGTTGCCTTGGAAGCCACTGCCGCTCTGCACGGTGCTGGTGCCGAACGGCGTGTCGGTACCCAGAACGATGTTCGCGCGGAACAACTGCGTCGCACCGCTGTAAGTGTTGGCGCCCTTGATGTTGATCGTGGCGATCGAGTTGTTCGTGTTGCTCGCGGCGCCAGCGCCGTAGACCACGCCGGTCGTCACGTTGAACCCGCCGACCTGCGCGCCGTTGGAGATCACGCCGTTCAGGTTGATCGTGCCCCAGTTGGTGGTGGTGGAGTTGTTGGCGTTGCCGAAACGGATGGTGTTGGTGATGCCGGCCGTCGGGGTGACGGTCGAGATCGAGGTGACGTCGCCCACGTCGAGCGTGGCCGATCCGGTCAGGTTGTTGATGACGGCGAGCGCGTTGTTCCCGCCGGCGGTCGTCGAGTCGAGGCGCAGGCCGCCCGACAGGTTCAGGCTGTTGATGCTCGTCTGAAGGATCTGGAGTGTCGCGGCGCCGCTGTTGCCGATCCGGACCGGGGCCGAGATGACGTTTGTCGCAGTGCCGGCCGACAGGATGCTGGGGTTGGAGTTGCCGTCGGAGTTCGCCGCGCCGCCGGTGTTGTCGAAGAAGAGCGAGTCGGTGGTGACGCCGTTGCCGACGTTGATCGTACCGGTGGTCCCGTTCAGCGTGAGGGCGCCAACGGTCTTTGCGCCGTTCAGCGCGATGCTGGCCGCGAGCGGGATGGTGGCCGTGTCGCCGGCCGCGTTGGGGAAGGTTCCGCCGGTGGATGTCCAGTTCGCCGTGTTGTCCCACGCCGAGCCGGCCGAGCCGTTCCATGTGTAGTCGATGGCCAAAGCGACCGAAGCCTGGGTAAGAGCCACCGCACCGACCGCGCATGCCAAGAATCGCTGAGTTTTCCGCATATCTCGTTCCTCCGAAGCGAACTGTTCTCACCAACAGACAAAGACGTGTAACACACTATACCACGCCCCGGACCGCCAAGACCGGGGAGTGGATTATGCCTCAACGCCCGTCCGAGAAAAGACTCGACCGGCGTCTCGCAGAAGTATGAGCCGCGTGAGCAGCCCATCAAAAACCCGCCCACGCTTGTTCAACGTGAGCGGATGAAGTTCAGACCCCTGTACGCTCAGAACGCGGTATTATCTGCAGCGGGGTTGCCGGTGAAACGTTGACGAAGAGCGTCCTTGCGGCCGAAGGTCCGCACGCTGCCATCCCAGAATCCGACGTTGCCCATCGCGTCCTTGTTCCCGATGCTCATCAGTTGAAGGCTCTTGGCCTCGGCTCGCTTCTGGTGGCGGCTTGCAACCGCGTTGATGCGGCCGGTTGCTGTGTTAACCCACGAATCGGTGTTTGCATTGAAAACGCCGTCATCAATCGTCTGCTCGTCTTCGCAGACCAGCATGATCTTTTCGGCGGGCTGATAGATCGAACTGATCTTGCCAGTCCACATATGCCCGTCGCCGCGCACGCCGATCTTGTCGGGGCGGTAATAGTTATTCATCGAGTAGCTGTAGCGGTACGCGCCGCGGGTCGGGTCGGCGTTCGGACGGGATTCAAGTACGTCACCCGGACAGCGGAAGACCGCCTCAAGACCCCGAGCCATGTTGTTAGCCTCATCGTAGTTGAGCGGGGTGTGATCCTTAGGCTTGAAGCTCATGTACTTGCCCAAGGCGCTGTACGTGATGTTCTGGTCAACGATATCGGAAACAGGCGCACCAGTAATCGGATCCTTACCGCGACGCCAAGCGATCCAATCGCTCGGATTCTTGATGTTCGCATCATTCGCGGCCAGCGACACGTATTTCCCCGCGGCCGGATCAAAATACATCACTGAGGTTCCTGCCACCGTCGGTGTGCGCCCCTTGTTTTCAACCGTGAACGAAATCACGGCGGTCGTGATCTGCTTCATGTTGCTCTTGCACTTCGCGCCTTCGGCAGCCTGCTTGGCGCGAGTAAGTGCAGGAATCAGAATCGAGATCAACAGCGCAATAATACCGATGACGACCAGCAATTCGACGAGCGTGAAGCCACGCCGACGACCCGTTCCGTGGTGTGAATTCTTGCGATCCATGATTGCCTCCAAGCCGCCGGTCGGGCTCGCCGCACCGGGATGTGTGTCGCTTCAGGACTACTACGCCAAAGAAACGCGTGGTGTGGGCTATCAAACGTCCGCTACGCGTTTCGCCTCTTCTCGTCCTCAACGCCTCAGGTCGCACACGCCAAGTGCGACTGAATACAAAATACCACTCACCCCGTTTGCCACGTTGTAGCTTTGCGGAATACTTTTACGCGCCAGCGCAACCCTTTCCGCCGGCTTCAGAACCCGCAGTTTCACTCGGCGCTGCCGAGCGATTCGGGCCATCGACCCTCCACGACCGGCCGCCCGCGTAGCCGGAACGGGTCCAAAACGGCGTAACCCATCCGTCGACGCTTCCATGTGTACGCCACGTGCACCAATCCGTCGCTCGACTGAATCACGCACGGGTAACTGAACTGCTCCGGCCCTTCCCACTCCAACACCGAGCAGGCTTCCCAAACCCTTCCGTCCGCAGATGTTGCGACGTTCAACGGGTAGCGGACCTTCTCAGTCGTAGAGTGATTGTAGACCAGCAGATGTCGCCCGTCCTGCAAAGTGACCGCATCCGTGCCGCTGTTGCAGTTCGGCATGTTCGTGAGAGACATCGCCCCCCACGACCGGCCGCCGTCGTCGCTCCAAACCTCGAACAGCCGCTGGTTCTTCTGCGTCCGACCGATCGCCTGAAGTCGATTTCCGGGATGCACCAGAACGCTCGGCTGGATGGCTTTGACTCCCTCGGGCTGCCGCACGCGCGGCGTCGCCCGCCAAGTCCTGCCGCCGTCGGTGCTGATCTCGAAGTAGACGTCCCAGCCGCCCGCGGGGTTCCTTGCCGGGACGTCCGCGCCCGGCGCCGTCGGATTCGCGTCGTCGTTCGGGTCGGCCACGTACTCGACGCTCGTCGGCGAGATGATCGTCCCGTCGACGAGTTGCACCGGCTTGTTCTTGATCGGGCCGAGGATGCCGTTGGGCAGACGCGTCGCCGGCGACCACGTGACGCCGTCGTCATCGCTGGTCTTCACTTCGCCCCACCATTCCTTCGGGCTGGGGCCGACCTTGTAGAAGAGCATGAGTGGCCCGCCGCGTGGACGGAACAACACCGGGTTCCACGTCGGCATCCGCGGGCCCCTCGCCTGGATGCCGTCCGCCACCGCGACGGGCTGAGACCACGTCATCGAATCGCACGAGCGACGCACGGTATAGATGCAAACGTCGGGATTGCGTTCGTGCGTGCCACCGAAGAACGCGGCGAGGATTCCGCCGTCGAGCGCTTCAACCAAGGTGGCCGCGTGACACGACGGGAACGGGGCTTCGTCGTAGAGGTAGCCTTGATGGATGACGCCTTGGTGAAGTCCGTACATGGATGACTCGGTATAGACAGTGAAAATCGAGGGAACGTTTATCTTCATCATCCTGAGCGAAGCGAAGGATCTTGCGCCATTATCAGTCGAGCGACTTCGATGGACACTAGATGCTTCGCTACGCTCAGCATGACCTCTGAGGCAGGCGTCGCCATACCTCGCCGTACTTGGCCTGCCCGGGCAACCAGACACGGTCCCAGTCGATCGACTCGCCGCTTGCGAGCCGTTCACGTACCGTCTTTGCATCCGGCGCGTGGCTGTAGCACCAATACAGGAACGTCTGCACTGGCTCATCCGTCAGCGGAGCGACGCCGTCGCGGGCGACGATCCGCTTCAGCGCCGCCATCGCGTCTGCCTCGCTCGGCGTCGCGGCCGCGAGCCATCGTTCCGTGATTGCATCGGCCGATGGATCGCTCGCACCGGCCGGCCCGCGCAGTTCGCTCGGCGCGATCGGCTCGAAGGTCGATTCGTCTAGCACTGGCAGCCCGAACCGCTTGGCCGCTGACTCGTACAAAAAGGCTCGCGTGTGCGCGTTGAAGTTGTGACCGTACTCGAAGTGAAGGTGCTCGACGCGCTCACTCGCGCCAAAGTGATCATAAATCGTGCGGAGTTCGGGCCAGCCGCTCGTGGCGAAGTCTTTCGTCCAGTCGTTCGCGGTAGCGTACGTCACATGTCGGGGCGCGATCGTGCCGGCGAGTTCGACGTTGTTTGTGCCGAGGCGCAGCAGTGGTGCGTTTTCACAGACGCAGCCACCCTGCATGGCCGTGCCGATCATGCCGGCGAGGAAGAACCAAGTCGGCCGATCGTCGAGCACGCCCAGCAGCATCGCCTGTGACGCCCCACCCGACTGCCCAATTACGCCGACACGGGTGCGGTCAACTTGGGGCAGTTCGATCAGCCAATCGAGCAGCCGCAGGCTGCCCCAACTTTGCAGGCCTGCCTCAGTCACGAGCGTCTCGACCGATCGTGCATCCGCGAAGTCGACGCGATGCTTGTACGCTCTGCGCTCGGCGTAACCGAGCATGTCATAGATCGCGACGACGCAGCCCATCCGCGCCAGCGTCGCGCAAGCCGCTTGAAGCGGATACCGGGCGGCCGACTCATACAGTTCCGAACTGTTCGCGATCGCCTGGCGTGCGCCTTCAATTGACCCTTCCTGTAGCCGTCCCTCCGGTGCGTGGCCGTGAGCGTGGAGGATGAGCGGCGCCTTGCCCTCGACCTTGGTTGGCATATACAGGCTGCCTGTCACATCAATGCCGGGCGAACCGTCGAGTCGAAAGGACGCGATGGCGTAGCCGTTTCGCACGATCGCGCGACCGACCACGCCGCTCACCGCCGGCCGCGCCGGCATTGGCCACAGGCCCAGTGCGATGCGGGCCTGGATGCGCAGTGCCTCCGCTCGCCGCGCCCACGCCTCCGCCGTCGCGAAATTCGCCGGGTTCAGCGGCGCGGGTCGATCCTTGTTGTAGATCGTATCCATCGATCGTGAAGGTACAGCGCGACCGCCTCGCACACGCCGATCGATTCCGTTGCACTATCCGGCCGATCCGTTGCACGTCGGCCGGTCGTGCGATCATCTTTCACCATGCACGCTCCGACCCAGCTCCGCACGGAATACCTCGTCAACCCGGTCGGCCTCGATGCCCGGGTACCCCGCCTCTTCTGGCAAATGTCAGACACAGGCCGCGGGGCGAAGCAGACAAAATATCAGGTCGTCGCGGGTCGAACGCCCGGCGACTTCACGTTGTGGGACAGCGGCGTCATCACCAGCGATCGCTCCACGCACATCGACTACGCTGGCCCCGCGCCCAAGAGCCGCGAGCGCGTCTACTGGCGCGTGAAGACATGGGACGGCGCGGCGCGGAATCAACCTGGAGCGAGGCCGCGTTCTTCGAGATGGGCCTGCTGAAGCGCGACGAGTGGAAGGCCGACTGGATCGGCGCGCCGATCGTGGGCGGGCCGTACACGAGCCCGATCGTGCCGCACCTGCGCAAGCCGTTCATGCTCACAAAGTCCGTCAAATCGGCTCGATTGTACGTCACCGCGCTGGGCCTGCACGAGTTCCACCTCAACGGCAAGCCCGTGAGCGACGCTCGCTTCGCACCCGGCCGAACCGAATATCGCAAACGCGTGCCTTACCACGTGTATGACGTAACGTCGCTCCTCGCCAAGGGCGAGAATGTCGCGGGCGCGATGCTCGGCGACGGCTGGTATTGCGGCCACCTGCATTCCGACCCGCGTCAAACCTACGGCGATCGCCCGCGTTTGCTTGCCCAACTCGAAGTCACGTTCGACGACGGCTCGACGCAGGTCATTACCAGCGATAGCACTTGGCGCGCCGGCGAAGGGCCGATCCGCCAATCCGACATGTTGATGGGCGAAGACTACGACGCCCGCCTTGAGATCAACGGCTGGAGCGCAGCGGGCTTTAACGATTCAAGCTGGCGCCCGGTCGTCACGTTCGCCGATCCCGGCATCGAACTCAGCGCTGCCATCGCGCCGCCCACGGTGCGCACGCAGGAGATCAAGCCGATCACGCCGCCCAAGGCGTCGGCCAACAAACGTCGTCACATCTACGACCTCGGCCAGAACATGGTGGGCCACATTCGCCTGCGCGTGCGTGACTCCAAGCCGGGCCAGACGATCGATCTGCGTTATACCGAGATGCTCGACAAGGACGGAAAGCCCTACACGACTGCCCTGCGCTCGGCCCGCGCAACCGATCACTACACCACCCGCGGCAGCGCCGAAGAAACATACGAGCCGCGCTTCACCTTCCACGGCTTCCGCTACATCGAAGTACGCGACTATCCCGGCCGCAACCCGCAGCAGGATGACCTCGTCGGCGTCGTCGTGCACTCCGACTGCCCCACCACCGGCACGTTCGAGTGTTCCGATCCGATGCTGAACCAACTCCAGCGCAACATCACCTGGAGCCAGCGCGGCAACTTCCTCGACATCCCGACCGACTGCCCGCAGCGCGACGAACGGCTCGGCTGGACAGGCGATGCGCAGGTGTTCATCCGCACGGCCGCGTTCAACATGGACGTGAGCCGGTTCTTTGCGAAGTGGGTGCTTGACGTGCAGGACGCGCAGTTCGAGGACGGCCACGTGCCGTCGGTCGTGCCGCACGTGACCAGCATCCACCACGAAGGCGGTCCCGCCTGGGCGGATGCGGCCGTCATCTGCCCGTGGGTGCTATACCTTTGCTACGGCGACGCCCGCGTGCTGTCCGATCGCTACGGCATGATGCAGAAGTTCGTCGCATGGCTCGAACGCGAGTGCGGCCCGACGTTCATCCGCTGCGACGAACGCTGGAAGTGGAAAGGCTACGGCGACTGGCTCAGCATCAACGCCGACACGCCGGCCGACCTCATCGGCACCGCGTTCTACGCGTACGTGGCCGACCTGATGTCGCGTATCGCGACGGTGCTCGGTCGCAAGGAAGACGCGACGAAGTACGCCAAGCTGTTCGAGAACGTGTGCAATGCGTTCTGCAAGCGTTTCGTCACGCCCGATGGCCTGATCGCCGCACAAACGCAGACGGCCTACGTGCTCGCGTTGCACTTCAACCTGCTTCCCGTCAACCTGCGCGAGAAAGTCGCGAACGCGCTCGTCGCGAACATCAAGGCGCGCGGCATGCACCTGTCGACCGGCTTCGTCGGCACGCCCTACCTGAATCACGTACTCACTAATGCGGGCCGCCACGATGTCGCGTATGCGCTGCTGCTTCAGAAGACGTTCCCGAGCTGGCTGTATCCGATCACGCAAGGCGCGACCACGATGTGGGAACGCTGGGACGGCTGGACGCACGAGAAAGGCTTCCACGACGCCGGCATGAACTCGTACAACCACTACGCGTTCGGCGCAGTGGGCGAGTGGATGTACAGCGTGGTGGCCGGCATCGATCTCGATCCGTCGATGCCGGGCTACAAGCACATCCGCTTCAACCCCACGCCGGGCGGCGGACTGACGTGGGCACGGGCGTCGCTCGAATCGCTCTACGGCAAGATCGAATGCGGCTGGAAACTGAACGGCGAGACGCTGTCGGTCGAAGTGCTCGTGCCGCCGAACACGACGGCGACGCTCGGCCTGCCGACGACCGACGCGGCGTCGATCACGGAAGCGCAAGGCACCGTCAAAGTGCAGCGCGTCGACAACGGCCGCGCCGTCGTGGAACTGGAGGCGGGCCGCTACTCGTTCAAGACGAAGTACGCACCGGCCGCGATGGCTTGAACCGCATGCACGCTCGCGCCCGTGCCGCCGGTTGAACGAGATCGCCCGCGCGTCACGGCCCCGTTTCAGGCTCGCCCGTAAAGGACGCGGCGGTCGGGTCGGGCAGTGCGCGCGACTTCGTGTGGGCGTCGCGCCGTTCGATGTAGCTCACGTGGAAGTCGGCAAACAGCACGTTGGCCTTGCCGCGCGGGTTCACGATGCCGGCCGCCGCGGTTGAGGCGTCGGGGAAGGTCTTGCGGTTCTGCGGGTCGTGACGCAGGCCCAGCATGCCGACCAGGTTCCACTGCCCGTGACGTTGCCACAGGTCGACGCTGGCGTCGTTCAGGGTCGGGCCGTTCTCTTCGATCACGTAGATGCGTTCGGCCGGCGTGCGGACCTGGTTCATGCGCCGCACCGGCTGCAAGCCGTCGCCGCCGAAGTTGCTGTTGATCGAGTACGTCAGCGGATATTTCCCGCTGCCCAGGCGGTTGTTGGCTTCGTTGTCGCTGGGGCACCGGAACGTCTTGAGCGTCGTCGGCCTGATCGCCAGGTACGGCCCGAGCCCGTTGCGGCCGATCTCCGCGATCCGCGCGGGCTGCCACCAGAGCGCGTCGGCGTCGCGCGGCGTCGCGTTGCCGGGCGACGGCATCAGGCCGCGATTGGCGTTCATGTACTGAAGCAGCGCCACGCCCACCTGCTGCATGTTCTTCGCGCACGACGCGCGAGCCGCGGCTTCGCGGGCCTGGCCCATCACGGGAAGAAGCAGTCCCATGAGAATGGCAATCGTCGCGACGACGACCAGAATCTCGATAAGTGTGAAGGCCGTACGGTGCATGTGCCCTTTCAATGAAACTTTGGAGTGCGAATCATGATTAAACGTCTGGTGGGTCGCGTCAATACGCTGTTGGTGATTCTGCTGTGCGCGGGGTGCGCGTCGACGACATCGAACGTGAAGACGGCACAGTCGGACGTGCTCGTCTATTCGGGGCCGAACATGCGGACGTCGCTGGAGACGCTGGCGAAGTCGTTTGAGGCCCACACGGGGCGACGTGTGACGGTGGTGGCCGACGACGTTCGTCCGCTGATCGCGCGAATCGCCCGTGAACGCGCCGCCGGCCAGCGCGGGCCCGACCTCTTCTGCACGCATGACCCGTTTCTGACCACACTGATCGCCAGCGGCCAGACCGTGCGCGAGGCGTGGACCGTCGCATCGCTCGAGCCGGTGATCGTCGTCCCGAAAGGCAACCCGCAGCACATCGCCAGTCTGCGCGACTTCGCCCGGACTGGCTTGCGCGTCGGGCTCACCGATTCCACGCAGACCATCAGCGGCGAGATCGTCCGCGTGATGTTTCGACGGGCGGGCGTCGCCGACGCGGTCGAGAAGAACGTCGTCGTGAAGACGATGCAGGGCCGCGACCTATGCAAGGCATTGCTGGCAGGTGAGTGCGACGTCGGCATCGTGTGGAACGCGGTAGTCGCGGGGGACGCCGACGCGGTCGACGCCATCCCGATCGAACCGACCTTCCGCCCGCAGCGCGGCGTCGACGCCGAGGTCAACAGCCCCACGCTAGGCCGATTGGAGTTGGACTACGTGCGTGTGTCGATCGCGCTTCTCGACGCATCGACCAACGATGACTTGGCCCGACAGTTCGTCGAGTGGACGCGTTCGCCCGACGGCGCGGCGGTGTTCTTAAGCAACGGCTTCTCTCCGCCAGCCCCTGATCGACCGGCACTGCCCCGATAGCGGCGCCTGTTCACTGCGACATACTGGCCCACTTTACATGTCTGCTTGCGTTCACCATCATCACCGCCCCGTGGTTTGGATGCGTTGGCTCATCCTCTGCTATATGGCCTGGCTGCTGGTGGTCTTCATTCCCGGCCACCAGCGCGGCGCGATTACGCTCGGAAAGCGTGAAGGCGCAAGCTGCTGTGCCCCCAAAGCCGAAAACGTCAAGACATCCTGCTGTGCCGGGAAATCGGACCGGCTCACCCGTGCGGGCGAACCGACCTCACGCGATCGCGCCGCCTGCGCCATCTGCGACTGGATGGCCGGCCTGATCTTTGTCCCGGCGTTCGTCCTCGATCACTCCCACGCCGAGCAGCTTTACCTGCGGGCGTGCGCCTACCACGCCCAGGTGCGCCACCTCGCGTGCCGCCTGACTCATTTCGGCCGCGATCCGCCGACGCTTTCCAGCGCGTCGGTCGTCTGATCCGCTCAACCCATCGCCCGATCGTCGGGCCAACTCCCTGGAGACTGCCATGCGCCTTTTCGTGCGCAGTCGGACCGGCTTCACGCTGGTCGAGTTGCTGGTGGTCATTGGCGTCATCGCGCTGCTGATCTCGATCCTCGTGCCGGCGTTGTCGCAGGCACGGCAGGCGGGATTGCGGACGAAATGCCTGTCAAACCTCCGACAGCTCGCAATCGCTCAATCCGCATACGCCTCCGCCAACCGCAACCTGCTGTTCTATGCCGGCGACGGCACGGAACAGGGTTCGTGGATCGGCGTGCTGCAACCGTTCGCGGGCGGGAAGCTCGTGCGCGTCTGTCCGGTCGACGCCAGCCCGCATTTCAGCGAGCAGCGTCTGCCCGGTTCGACCGCGGCCAACCCCAAGTACCGGACGACCAGTTACGTCATTAACAACTACGTCTCGCCGACGCACGCGCCGTTCAATCCGAACGGCCCGCCGCCGCCAAGACGCATCACCCAGGTCCGTCGTGCGTCACGCATCGTTCAGTTCGCAGAACTCGCCGAGACCGGTTCGTACGCAGGCTCGGATCACCTGCACGTGCAGGATTTTTACCTGTCAAGCCTTCCGCAACTGACCCTGTCGCGTATCGCCAACCAACTGCCGCTGGGTCGCCATAGCGGCAAGCGTGCATCGTGGCAGGCGGTGCTGAACTACGCATTCCTGGACGGACACGCGGAGTCGCTCCCCATCCGCGACCTCTACACCGACGACAAGGCCAACCGGTTCGACCCAGCGGTCGCAAACTGACCTGCCGCGTGTCGTCCATCAAAAGCCAATCAACGCCCCGGTGCTTCCGGAGGCAGAGAGATTCACCATGAAGAAGATCGTTTCGTTCATGTCACTCGTGCTCGCGACATCGTCGGTCGCGCTCGGTCATGGCGTTCAGACCCAACTGACGTACAACGCTGCAACGCAGAAACTGGAGACGCGCCGGATCATGACCGGCTCGGCCGACGTGGTGCCGTTCGGGTATTCGCGCGAGACATACGTGAGCGCGGTCACGCGGGCGTACGTCGCGCCGCTGGCGCACCTGACGCAGTTCCCGATCTCGGCCGCCCCTGGTTACGGCACGCTGGCTGGCAATGAAGGGTGGTATGCAAATTTCGTCCCACTGCTCAAGACCGGCACGCCGGTGTTGAAGTACCCGTCGGGTCTTGGTGTGAGTTGGCAGTACGACACGAATGCCACCGTGCCCGGAACGTTCGTTGGCACGCCTGCGCCGGTCGTCGGCACAGGCTGGGCGCTAAGCGGTTCCACGGGCAGCCCCGCACTCGTGAACTTGGCCGGCAGAACGTTCGGCATCCGCTTCAGCGCGGGCCTGCAAGTGTGGGACGGCTCCTCGTCCAGCTTCATCGATCCCGGCATCGAGCAACTACAGGCATTTGCTGGCGACGCTACGAGCGTGATCACCCCCGCAACGCCTAAGGCCACGACGCTCGACGGCACAATCGACAACGGCACCGGACCGGCATTCGTGAACTCGCCGAACGGGACCACGTGGTCGAATGCGCCGCACTTCTCGTGGAGTTTCCGCATCCTCGGCAACGGCATCGACGACACCGTAACGCCCGATGACGGCGTCTACCTCGCGCAGTACCGCATCTTCACCGACGCCATCACGCCCGGCGGCGCAACGGTGGCCGACTCCGATGTGGTGTCCCTGCTGCTCTACAAAAATGCGACGCTCGCCGAACGCGAAGCGGCCGTCGCCGCACTGGGATTCAGCAGCGCCGAAGTGCAGTACGCCCCTGAGCCGGCGACCCTCATGTTGCTGTGCGCCTCGAGCGCGATCGCGCTGCGTCGGCGCAACCCGTGAAAACCCATGTCGCCGATCGCTGACCCGATCGTCGACATTTCCTTATTCGATTGGAGTTCGCCATGAAGATCGTGATTCGAATCGGCGTCGTGGTTCTGTCAGCGTTGCCATCCCTCGCGATCGCGCATGAGGGGCCGCGCGTTTGGCTGTCGCAATCGGGTGAGATGATCATTCCGATGACCAGCGACGACGATTTCGACCCGCAGACATACGCACCGTCGAGCGTCTACTTTTCGGCATTTGACGAGTACATAAACCCGGGCGGCCCAACGCCGATCGAGACGACGCAGTTCCCCGGCTTCGAGATCCGGCGCGACGGCCTGAGCAACATCCCAGACGGCACGACGATCGGCTTCACCCTCGCCGGACCGCTGCTGAAGTTGAACGCGGCAGGTACGGCGTTGAATTCGACCGACGCCGCGCCTCGGCTCGACATCGCGCTCGGTAGCACGCATCGCGTGACATCGACCGGCGTGCAGGACGGCTTCAACTTCCTGTACACCGGTCCGGGCGAACACGGCCATCTGACATTTACGCTTCTCGGCGACGGTTCGACCGCTGGCGCGGGAGCCGACGGCGTGTACGCCCTGCCGATCCGTGTCACCAGCCCGACGCTCGCAGCGTCGAACTGGATCTTCCTAATTCTTCAAAGCAACAACACTGCGGCCGAGCGTCAGCAGGCGGCGGTCGTGGCGCAGGGCATGGCTACCGCCCTGCCTGGTGACGCCAACTTCGACGGCACGGTGAACTTCGTCGACCTGCTCGTCCTGGCGAGTCACTACGGATCGACGAGCGGTTCGTGGTGGGCGACCGGCGATTACGACTTCGACGGGGCCGTGAACTTCGCCGACCTGCTCACACTGGCGGCGAACTACGGAAAGAGTCGATCGGCAGCATCGTTCGAGGCGACCGCCGTGCGGACTGTGCCGGAACCGTCCGCGCTTGGCGGCGGCGTCGCGTTCGCGTGTACACTCGGGCGCAGGGGTCGTCCCCGCGCCGGGTCATCCGTACAGCGAGGTTGAGATGGCGGAAGAAGTGGATCGTCGTCAGTTTCTCAAAGCAGTCGGCGCCGGCCTCTTCGTGTTAGGCGGTGCGCCAACGCTGCTGAAGTCGCAGCCCGCAAAATCCGATGCGATCACGTCCATCGGCACACTGGCAGCGGCGTCCGAGATCGCGACCTATCGCTGGGCCGATCGCGGCAAGGCGCCGGCCGGCTACGTGAAAGGCATGGCCGTCAGCTACGCCAAGTGCTACCACGACCTGTCGACCGGCAAAGAAAACGTGGTTGAGATGGCCAAGGCCGTTGGCGAAGACCCGGCGAAGGACGCGCTCGCCCATTACGCCGAAGTCTTCCAGCAAGCCGGCCTCGACAACAGCAAGGACGGCGTCGACACGTTGCGTCATCTGTTCGTCCTGATGCTCGGACTGGGCATGCGCGAGAGTAGCGGCCGGTACTGCGAAGGCCGCGACCGATCGGCCGACAACACCACGGCCGAAACCGCTGAGGCCGGCCTGTTTCAAACCAGCTTCAACGCCCGCCGGGCCAGCCCGCTGCTGCCCAAGCTCTTCACCGATTTCCAGGCCAAACCTGTGCCGAGCTACCTCGACGTGTTCAAGGAAGGCGTGCGCGCGAAGGAGTCCGACCTTGAGAACTTCGGTGCCGGCGACGGCAAGGCGTTCCAGGAGGTCTCCAAGACCTGTCCCTTCTTCGCCGTGGTGTTCGCAGGCATCGGGCTGCGGAACATTCGCAAGCACTGGGGTCCGATCAATCGCCGCGCCGCCCAGATTCGCCCCGAGGCCGACAGGCTGTTCGCCGACGTCCAGGCACTCGTCGACCGCGACAAGCTCGGACCGCAATTGTGAACCGCCTCACCCGGCGTGACTGCGATCCAACATCGAATCAGCTGTTCATCCCGAAACGCTATCGATCGCCGCCAACCGCTTCCTGAAGCGACAGCACGGCCAGCGTTGTGGCAATGATGGGGTCGCTTTCCATCCATTGGCGCGTGCCGACGAACGAGCCGTCGGGCTGCTGGATGGATGCAAGCTTGGCGACGAGTTCGGATCGCCAGTCGTGCGGCTTGCCTTGGGAGTCGGTGACAACCGGCTCACCGTAGACGTTCAGCGTGCGAGCCAGCGTGTGGTAGTAGTAGAAGACGCCGGCTTTGGCTGCATCGGGATCGTTGCCCGCCATGCCGGGATTGGCCTCGAGCGTCCAGTTCGACGCGATCCAGTTCCACGCGGCCTTCACGCGCGGATCGTCTTTCGTCAGCCCGGCGAAGAGCATGCTCTTGAGGCCCGCGTAGGTCATCGCACCGTACGAACGCAGGCGTCGCTTTCCGGCGGCGTCGGTGTACTCGCCGGCGGCAGAGTTGCCTTCGCCGTTGCGGCCGGGGTTGTAGATGAAGCCGCCGTCATTTCCGGCCCATTCGGCGTTGTTCGACTCCGACGCGTTTTGCAGCCGTGTCACGAACTTCAGCGCATTCTGCATCGCTGGATCGTCCGCGGGAATGCCCGAGTCGCGCAGCGCGTCGAGCACGACGGCCGTGTTCGACAGATCCGGCCCGCCACGGTTGCCACCGTAGTTCCAACCGCCGAACTGCGGGCTGTTCAGATCCACCTTTCGCCCGCCGGGGCCGGCGATGTCGGTAAACTGACTCGCCTTGAGGTATGCGACGCCTTTGTCGATCGCGGGCTTGAGAACCGGATCGTCTAGTTGAATCAGCGCCGACACGATGATCGCGGTGTTGTACGACGCGAGCATGTCGCGATAGAAGCCGCCGTCCGCCTGCTGCGTCGCGAGGATCCACTTCAGCGCCTTCTGCACTTCCGCCGACCTCGGGCCGGTGGCCGGGTCTTGGGCAAGCACGCGCATCGCCATGGCTGTCACGGCTGGTGGCATGCGTGGGTCGCTCGCCCACGAGCCATCCTCCTTCTGCTGCGCCTTAAGGAATGCGACCGCCTTCTGCACAACGGCATGCGTCTGTTCGCTGCTTTTGCCATCGATCGCCGCGGTCGCCTGCGTCGTCTGCGTCGTCTGCGTCGTCTGCGTCGTCTGGGCGAATGCGGGTTGGCACGGCATCGAGAATGCCGCGATCGTGATGGCCACGGCGCAGATCAGATTCGTTCGCATGGTTCCTCCGAGGGATTTGGTCAAATGTTTATTCTCAAAACGCGCTGCACCCGCCTGCAACAACGTAAGCGGCTTCTGCATGCCCCGCTGAATCGCCGGCCAGAGCGCGGCGAGGAGGCACAGCGCCATCGCCAGCGCCAAGCCGATGGATATCTGGTGCCACGGGATCACCAACGTCGGCCGCAATCCGCCGAAGAAGCTGACGTACTGCGAAATGCCCGCACCGCACCAACCGGCGACGATCCCGAAACTGAGGCTGAGCACGCACGCGATCACTCCAACGAGCATCGCTTCAGCAAGGATCAGGCGTACGAGCGTCCAGCGCGTGAAGCCGATCGCGCAGCACGCCCATGTCCCACGTTCGCGCCCGCACCGACGCCAGGATTGCGTTCAGCACGCCGATCGACGCCACGCCCAGCGTGACGAGCGGCAGTTGGCTCAGGCTCCAGATCCACCCGTCGGCACGGCCTTGAATCCGCTGGCGCACGTCCTGCGGCGTAGTGACTCGAACGAGGTTCCCCATGTCGTTGAGCGCCAGCCCGGGCGCAGGCAAAGTGAACGGCTGGCCGGTGATGTCCTCGGCGAGGCGCCGGGCCGACTCTGCAAGTTTCGCAGAGTCGATCGGGCCTTTGGCGTCGGCCCAGAAGAACTTTGTCGTCTGTTCGTTGAAATCGCTGGCCACCGTCTTGTAGTCCGCGAAGCACATCGCCGAGCTGCGGCCACTGTTCATGCGCAGACCCGACAGCTTGGTCATCCAATGCCAACCCGGCAGCCGTGAGACGCCCACGATGCGGTACTCGATCACGCGATCATCTTCGCCCGGCGGATTGAGGCGAAATGTATCGCCGATCTTCAGACCGGTCTCGCGGCAGAAGTGATCAGGCACGATAATGCCGCGCTCGCTCTTGAGCCTCGCGACCGCAGTTTCAGCAGTGCTGTCGGCCCAATCGAACTTCAGCAACGGGTCGGCCCCACCCAAGCCGCGGTCCGGGTCGATGCCGATGAGCACGATGTTGTCCTGTCTCGTGACCGTCGCACGCGCAGCACTGCCGGTGACATCGTCGGTCAGCTTCGGCTGCTCGACCGCGAGCGGCAGACATCGCTGAGGATCGATCCCCGGAAGATGCGCCACCTCGTCAAGACTGTCAGGCGGCAACCCCTGCGTGAGAACACTGACGAGCACGTCGGGCACCCATTCGCCGGGCACGAAGGGGCGAAGCATCGTGTAGCCCCACACCTGCATGCTCACGTACAGGCCGAGACCCACGCTGAGCGAAGTCGCGGTGCCGACGGTTCGCCAGAGGTTGGTGGAGAGTTGTCCCTTGAGCAGTCTCGTGTCGAGCGCGAGGACAAACGACAGTGCGGGTGCGAAGAGCGGTTCAAGAAGGGTCACAAGCAGCGGCGCGAGCAGAATGAAGCCGACGACCATGCAGGTGCAGCCGACCGTGGCGAGCGTCACATAGCTGCCGGGATTGGTCGATGTTACGCCGAAGGTGAGCAGTGGGTTGACCAGCACCAGCACGATGCCGACGGCGGCCATGCCCGCGTGCAGGCGGATCGGGTTGGCCGGCGGGCGAGGGGCCATCGCGTCGAGCGGCCGCATGCGGATGGCGCAAAGCGCCGGGATGACCGAGGCGAGCAGTGCGCCGCCGAGCGCGGACACCGCCGACAGCGTCATGCTCCACTTGCCCAGCACGATTCCGCCGGCCGCAAGTGTCGTTGACGACCGCGTCAGCACCTCCAGCAGCACCAGCCGGCTGCAAGCCCGCCAAGCCAGCCGGCGATGGCGAGCACGAGGCTCTCGACGCCGATTAGTGCCGCGATCTGCCATCGGGTGAACGCGATCGCTCGCAGCATCGCGAACTGCCGCGCCCTTTCGCTCACACCCATGTTCAGTGTCGCGAAGATGATGAATAGCGCTGCCAATAACGAAATGCCCGTCGCCGCGTACGCCTGCATGCGCAGATTCTCGGCAGTGGCACTGGCGTTCAGTTCTTCCTCCAACTCGCGAGCGTTCTGAAATTGCAGCGGCGGGTCGGCCTGATTCAGCCTTGGCTGCCAGCCGAAACGGAATTGTGTAACGTCAGCCTTTGGATCAATGACGAGGCTGACGAAACTGATGCTCGCCGGCCGGTTGAGGATTTTCTCGGCCAGCGACATCGGCACGTAGAGCCCGCCGCCGCTGGGGCCGCGCACCTGCGGGCCGCCGCGCTCGCCGGCGCCGGGACGACGGGGGTGTCGACGATGCCGACTACAGTGAGCTTCTTCGCGTGTTCGCCCACGCCGGCCGACACTTCGCCGCCGAGGTCGACGCCGAGCCGGTCGGCCGCGTCGGCGCTGAGCGCCGCTTCCAGGGTGTCGGGACGCGTCACGTCGATCCAGCGGCCGCGAACGATGTCGTACGGCGGCTTGGGGGCATTCGTGCCGATCAGCATGACGCCGCCACGCCCTCGCGGCCCGCCCATGCCGGGCCCTGTCGGACGCGAAGTCGGAAGTGTCGTCGGCCTCGACGTCGGCAACGGCTTGCCGAAGCGCTCCGGGTCATACGCCATCACCATCGCGCACTGCGCCCACATCGGATCGGCTTGAATGACGGCCGGATCGGACCGGAGTTGCTCGAACGCTGCGGGCGAGACGAAACGCTCCTGTCCGGGCGCCGGCATTCCGCTTTGGCCCGGGGGACGCGCCGGGAAGACCGTCAGCGAGTAACGGCCCATCGAATCGCGAGAGAAACTCTGGAACTGCTTCAGCAGCGTGTCGTAGCCGCTCACCACCCACACAACCATGCAGGCCGACGAGAGAATCGCCAAGCCCGTCAGCAACATGCGCGCCGGATGCTGGCGAAGGTAGGAAAGGGCCAGCCGAAGCACGTTGTTCATCGGCCTGCTCCCGCGAAGAGGTCCGAGGAGCCGTTGCGGTCGGGCAGGACGTCGGCTTGCAGGATGTCGCTCATCACGCGCCCGTCCCGAAGCGTCACAACGCGCTGTGCCCATTTGGCGACAGCCTGCTCGTGCGTGACGACGACGATCGTTCGGCCCTGCTCTTCGCACAGTTCGCGCAGCAGGTGACAGATCGACTGGCCCGTTGCCGAGTCGAGACTACCGGTCGGCTCGTCGGCGAGCACGATGGCCGGTTCGGTGACCAGTGCCCGCGCGATCGCGACACGCTGTTGCTCGCCGCCGCTGAGCGCGTCCGGGCGATGCCGGCGGCGCACGGCGATGCCGAGCCGGTCCAACAGCGCGTCCACGCGTTCGTCAAGGCCGGCGCGTTCGACGGCGGGCAGCCGGATGTTGTCCTCGGCCGTGAGCGTCGGCACGAGGTTGAATGCTTGAAAGACCAGCCCGATGCGTCGACGGCGGAACTTCGTAAGCGCCGCGTCCGAAAGGCCCGCCAGGCTCCGGCCCTCGACGCTGATCGTGCCCGAGTTGATATCGGTCAGGCCCGCCGTTGCGTGCAGCAGCGTGCTCTTTCCGGACCCGCTGGCCCCCATGACGGCGACGAATTCGCCGCGATGAACGGTGAGATCGATACCGGCGAGCGCGTCGACGACGGCGTTCCCCTGGCGAAAACGCTTGACGACGTTTTGGAGTTGTAGCGGAGGTGCGGAGTCGGAAGGGGGCACGGAATTCCTCATCGAATGAACAGGCCGGCGTAGTCGCCGAACACCTGCCAGGTGCCGCCGTTGTTGCGCGGACCGAACGGGTAGTACGAGAAGATCGAACTGGTGGGCGGAGCGGGCCAGGCATTGGCGAGGCGTCGGCCCGAGCGATCGGCGAGTTTCAGTCCGCCGCCGGGTGCCATCTCGCCGACATGGCCATCAAGGAAGCCGACGTTGCTCGCGCCGTTGTGGCGGAACACGATCGTGCCGATCTCGGTAGTGCCGGCCGTCGGCGCTTTGACAATGCAGTTGGCCGGATTGTCGACGCGCGGGTTGTTCTGCCAGTCAGCGAACAGCATCGTGCGCGACTTGTCCCAGTTGGCGATGCGGTTCTTCGACGTGATCTTCACCCACATGGGCGATGTGCGTCCGCCGGCGATCGCGCGAGCGCTCACCGATGTCGCATTCTCGTTGGCGCCATAGCTGCATAGCGGGAAGTAGGTCGTGCCATCCTTCCGGTGCATCTCGATCGTCCACAGATTGCCAGGACCGAGCACAGGATCGACAACAGTTCCCGCGCCGAGTCGGCCGCACTCGAATTCGTCATCGGACGGGCAGCGAATCAGGCGTGGGCTAGCCTCTTTGACACTCCAGTAGCGGAGCAGGCCATAGTCGTAGTCGAGGATCCGGTACGAATCGACCATCACGCCCGCGTTGTCATTCGCGTACATGAGCGCGGCCGTCGTGAACTGTTTGAGCTGCGTCTTGCACTTGACCGAGTTCGCCGCCTCGCGCGCCTTACCGAGCACGGGTAGCAGGATCGCGATCAGCAGAGCGATGATGCCGATGACGACGAGCAGTTCGACCAATGTGAACGCGCGTCGCCCTGCGAATGTCGAATGCATGGCGCTCCCTCGAAAAGTGCACCGTAGCACTTGCGCAAGTGAGCACGGCGAAGTGTCCGGAATCCGGACACTCGTCAGGCGCGCGGATGAAGTCGGTATCGGCGCAGTTTCTCGTAGAGCGTGCTACGGCTCAGGCCGAGCGAGCGAGCGACCGCCGCAAGGTTGCCTTGCTGCTGGCGGATCGTCCGCTCGATGTGAAGCCGTTCGACCGCCTCGAGCGATCGGGCCGACTCAACAGCCTCGGCCGGGGTAGCGGACCGCGTCGCCTGCTCGAGTCGTGACTGCTTCACGCGTGCCGCCGCCCGCGCCAGGGCGGATTCCAGTTCGCCGAGTTGGAACGGTTTGACCAGGAAATCGACCGCTTCCAGACGAATGGCCGACTGCGCCAAGGTCAGTTCAGGAAACGCCGTCATCAGGATCATCTGAGCGGGGAGCGTGCGCTCTCGAACGATCGTCATCAGATCGATCCCACTGCGCGCGGGGAGATGATGATCGCACAGCAGGATGTCGATCGGCTGTGACTGTAAATGCCCGATTGCTTCTTCGGCACTCGCGGCGCTCTGGCTCACGAATCCAAGTCCGCCAAGCGACTCAATCAACATGCCACGCAGACGCGGTTGATCCTCAACGACCAGCACCGTGATGGGCGAAATGAGGTTGTGCGCGGTCAGTTCGACCATTGCCTTCACTCTAGGTTTTCGGCAGACGAAGGCAGGCCACGGCGCCGCGTCCTTCGCCGGCACTGGCGAGCGTCAACGTCCCGCCAGCTTGCTCGACGATCCGACGGGAAATGAACAGTCCCAGTCCGTGGCCGGACGCGGCGTCCGACAACGGCTCGAACAATTCCTTCACCTGCGCGGCGTTCACGCCTCGACCGTCATCGATCACGTTCAGCACGCAGTGTGTGCCGACATCCGCGGCCTCTATCCGAACGGTGCCGCCCTCACTGCGAACCGCAACGAACGCGTTGGACAGGAGGTTCATGAGGACCTGTCGAAGCAATACCTCGTCGAACGCCACGCCCGCGTCGCTCCTGACGGCGACTTTGACACGCATGCGTTCGGTGGGCGGATGAAGCAGCAGCGCCCGCTGCACGACCCAGCGAACCGTCGCGCCAACACTGACGACCGCCGCAGACTTCCCGGCGGGCCGGGCGAGGTCGAGCAGCGATCTTGCGATCGCCTGACAGCGCAGCGCCTCTTCGCGAACCGAAACCAGTGCCGCCTGCGTCGAGTCGTCGAGGGTCGCCCTGCCGCGATGCTCAAGCCTCTCAGC
Source organism: Tepidisphaeraceae bacterium (assembly GCA_047600945.1). GTDB lineage: Bacteria > Planctomycetota > Phycisphaerae > Tepidisphaerales > Tepidisphaeraceae > JASGKC01. The sequence goes on from JASGKC010000001.1 coordinate 4,193,957, forward strand.
CGTGCATGCGACGAGACTCAGCGGACTAGCGATCTCGTGAAGCGCCCCGGCCGCCAGCAGGCCGAGTTGCGCGAGACGCTCGGCGCGATCCCGGCCCGAGCGCGTGAGATCGAGTTCGGCTTCGATCGCGCCGCACAATGCCGTCAGGCGATCCGCCATGCGGTTGAAGTCGCCGGCCAGTTCCCGGAACTCCGTGTCACCGTCCGACGCCGCCCGAGCTTGCCGGTCACCGGCAGCCATGGCCCGCGCGGCTTGTCGAACGTTCTCCAGGGGACGACTCACGCGTCGGTACACATGAACGCCGACAAGCAAGGAACCAACTACCGTAACCGCCGTCGCGGCGAGTATGAAACGCACCGCGTCACCCTGGTGCCGGCGCGCGTCGGACTCGGCCTGCGCAAGCAAGAGTCGCTGATCGACGTCGATCGATGCCGCCATCGCGAGCAGACGAAGAACACTTGATTGAACAACGGCGGAATCCGCCTCGGCGCGCAACGTGTGGTTGAGGGAATCGAGTTCGCCGAGGAATCGGTCCTCAATCGCGCGATGCGACTCAGAACCTGCCGGCCGAAATGCCAGCCGGGCGCGTTCGCCGGCATCGGCCAATTGCCGGAGATCGATACCGGCGTTCAGGTCGCGTTCGAGTTGTCGCAGTTCCAGGCCCGATCGGTACACACGACGAAGCCGGTCTTGCGCCTCGCGGGCCGCATCCATGTTCAAACGCAACGACTGCACCTGATCGATCGCCGCCCAACCGAGCAGCGCAGCCAAGCAGACAGTCGCGGCCGAGCCGAAAGCTATGCGAGTGCGAATCCGCATGCAGCATCCATCCGGCTCGCAGCATCGCCGCGTCAGATGTGAAGTCAATCGACCATTCAATGGGCATCGCACCGTTCCGAGACACCGCGCAGTCTCATCCGAAGTCGGCAGTTGCTTGGGTTTGAGCAGCCGAACGGCGTTCGTGTACCCTTGCCCGACTCTGGCGGTGAATGTAGATCGGTGTAGCGAATCAGCGGAAAGGCAACCACGTGTTCAGACGGATGGCACTTCCTCTCACTTCGACACTTGCAACTTCGTTGATCGCATTCTGCCTAGCTCTGATCACTTCATCAGCAGCGAGGGCGGATGAGTTGATTCAGGGCATGGTCGGCGTCGGAACGTGGGAAACACAGGCCGAATTCAAAGACGTCACGGTCGTCCAAGGCGACAAGACGCTCTACGCGAGCGACTTCTCCAAAGGGCTGGATGGCTGGCACGCCCGGCGCGGCGAATGGGCCGTCGTCGACGGTGTGCTGCGTCAAACCAGCAATGTGGCCGGCGCGGTGATCACGGTCGGCGATCCGTCCTGGAGCGACTACACACTCAGTCTCAAAGCACGAAAGCTCAAAGGGAACGAGGGGTTCCTGATCCTCTTCGGCGCACCGGACGCCGACACCAAGAGCTGGTGGAACATCGGCGGCTGGGGCAACACGCGCCATGGCATCGAAGCGCAAGGACTGCTGGCCGAGCCGGTGAACGGCAAGATCGAAAGCGACCGCTGGTACGACATCCGCATCGTGCTTAAAGGCGATACTGTCGAAGCGTCCCTCGACGGCCAACTCGTTCACAAGGCTCAGCGCGCCGGCGCAGCGGACGTTCGCCCAAGCGCTGATCCCCGATTTCGCGGCCGACCCGAGCGTGATCGAGATCGACGGCACGTTCTACCTCTACGCCACCACCGATGGCATGGGCCATGGCCTGAGCACGTCGGGCCTGCCGGTCGTGTGGAAGTCGAAAGACTTCAAGAGCTGGAGCTTCAGCGGCTCGCTGTTCGCCGACAACTTCGACGCCAAGTACTGGGCGCCGAGCGCCGGTCGCGAAGGAGGGGAAGTGGTATCTCTTTCCCACGCTCAACAACCGCATCACCGCGCTGGTGGCCAACGCGCCGGAAGGTCCGTTCCATTCGCTCGACGGCAAGGACATCAATCCGAAGACGGGCTGGAAGCAGTTCCCGATCAGCGTCGGGCATCCGATCGATGCTGAGATTTTCAAGGACGACGACGGCAGCTACTACATGACGTGGTCGCAGCGTTTCATCGCAAAGATGAACGCCGACTTCACCGGTTTCGACGGCGAGCCCGTCCCGATCCGCACGAAGCGCGGCGGTTACTCCGAAGGGCCGTGCATGTTCAAGCGCAACGGCATCTACTACTACCTCTACACGCTAGGTGGCAGCGAGGGGTATCAGTACGCGTACATGATGAGCCGCACGTCGCCGCTCGGCCCGTGGGAAAGCCCGAGGAACGACATCATTGCCACCACGAATCACGAACGCGGCGTCTACGGGCCCGGCCACGGCTGCTTCTTCAAGCCTTCCGATTCGCAGCAGTGGTACTTTATCTACCTCGAATATGGCCGCAGCGGCACAAACCGCCAGGTGATGGCGGACAAGATGAACTTCAACGACGACGGCACGATCCAGCCGATCGAACTGACCGCCGAAGGCATCGGCGCAATCCGATCCGATCCCGAGTACGCCAAGCCGAACCTCGCCCTCGGCAAGCACGCGACGGCCTCGTCCAGGCGGCGAGACCTCGTCATTCCGCCGACGAATGATTCACGGTTGAATCGCATCGAGTCGTTCGGCCCGGACAACGCGCTCGACGACAGCAACAGTAGCCGCTGGATGGCAGCCGAGGACGACAAGCAGCCGTCGATCACGGTGGACCTGGGCGAAGCCCGGGATATCACTCGAACCGAGTTGTACTTCGTGAAGCCGACGTCGGGCCACGCGTACCGGATCGACTTGTCGCTCGATGGCGTCACTTGGCAACTCTACGGACAGTGCGAGTCGCGCCGCGTGCAATCGCCCCACCGAGACACCGGCCCCGCCAAGGCGCGTTACGTACGCGTGCACATACTCGAGGGCGAAGCGGGCCTGTGGCAGATGCGTGTGTACTGATGGAGCACGCGGTGCACCCGGAGCCGGTGTCGTTTGCTCAGGCTGCGGACAACATTTGCATGGTCGCCGGTGAGAGCGATCGCGGCTTCAACACGAGCTGTTCCGATACCGGCACCGCAGCGGTGTCGCGGTGCACCGCATGCCATAGAATCCGGCTAAGGCAGGCCAGATCGGATTCCAGCACCTTCCCGATGGCGCTTTGCGTGTAGCGCGACACCGTGCCCTTGGTCGCCATGACACACACGCTGTTCGGGTCGTTGATCAGCTCAGCCGACGGGAAATGCGGCACGAGACGCACGGGTGCGCCGGACTTCACGAGCAGTTCGACCGGGTCGAGCGCCGCCAGACCTGCCTCGCGCACGTAATAGACCGTTCGCCCGCCTTGGGGCGGCACCATGTTGAGCGACTTGCTCTCGGCCGGTGTCAGACGAGCGAACACCGTCGTCATCGTCAGCACCTCCGCCCGGAACTGCTCGGGGTCGAGTTGGGCAAAGTCATCGCGCCCCAGCAGCCCGCGCAGAACCTTCTGCTCCAGGCAGCGCGCTTCCGCATTCTCATTCAGGCCCAGGCACAGGCCGTTCGCCAATGATTCGATCACATCAAGGACGGCCGCACGACGTTCGGCACCGGCATCGCCCGCGCGGACGCCCTGGTAGTGAAGCTCGATCGGAACCCGGATCTCTTCGGGAAGACCGACTGCCCGTATCGCGGTGAGCAGGAGCTCGCGATGGGTTACGCCCAACCGCTCTCCGAGGACGTCCGCGAACGTTCGATTCTCGTTGCGACTCACCTCGTCGATGGCGCGGTACTCCTCCGTGAACTCCGCGTACACCAGCAATTCGGCCAAGTCGTGGCAGAGCCCGATCAGGTAACCGCTCCCCGATGCCGGCGCCGCCCGTTCGGCCTCGAACAGTTCGAACAACTTGGCCACGGCGAACGAATGCTGCCAGCACCTTGTCGGGTTGAACAACGCTGAATGGACGGCGGGCATCCCGCCGAACACGCCGACTGCCGACGCGATGTTCCGTACCGCACTGAACCCGATCTTTCGCACCGCGTCGATGACATTGATGCTCTGGCCGCGTGAGGCGTAGGCGGCGCTGTTGGCGATTCCCAACACCCGCGCGGCGATCAGCGGATCGCGCGAGATGACCGCTGCCAGCTGCGCCGCATCGCCGTTCGATGAAGCCGCCATCGACAGGATCTGCGACACCACGCCATCCAACGCTCGGCCCGCAGTGGCCTTCTTCATTCGCTCCATGGTCGCATCGCGCACCTCCGTGGGGGCAAGCCGCCCGGAAGGCGCAAGGGGCGCTGACGCCTGCGCTGCCTCACCCGAAGCCGTAACTCTGTCTAGCTTCGAGGGAGAAATATCGACCGTGGGAGCGACACCGCGGGCAGTGTCCGCGCCGACGGCTCCGTTGTTCACCCCGGCGGAAGCGGACGGGGACGGAATCGGGCGCCCTTTCTCCCGGACGTATTTGCGCACTCGGGCCAGGAAATCGGCTGTCGAGTACTGCGTTTTGAGGAGGTAATCACGCACCCCCAGCCGCGCGCAGGCCGCGACGATCTCGCGCCGTTTCACCGCGCTGAGCACGATGACCGGCAGATCGGCCAGGCGCGGGTCGGAACGCACGCGACGCAGCACGTCGATGCCGTTCACATCCGGCATGTTGGCGTCCAGGAGCAAAAGGTCCGGACGCGATCCGGCGAGCGCGCCGAGTGCGGCGCGGCCACCGGCGGCTTCGGACACCTCAAAACCAGCCAAGCGCAGCATCGCCGCGATCGGCTCACGATAAATCGCTTCATCGTCCACAACCAGAATCATGTCGCCTCCTCAACATCACTGAGGCCTGAATTACTTCAATCTTGTGGTCCGTCGAGATCTGCCCGCAGACGAACGGTAACAGTGGTCCCCAAACCGGGGCGACTTCTGATTCGAAGATCGCCTCCATGAACCGACACGATGCGCTGACAGATGCGGAGGCCCAAGCCCGTCCCACCCAGAATAGCGGTCACCACCGGACCGCCATTGAGCTTGAAGGGTTCGTTGTAGTTCGCCATCGCCTCCTCAGACATCCCACCGCCCGTGTCGGATACTTGCAGTTCCAACAGCGGGATGGGTCCGTCGCCAGGCGGACGGCTGGCACTCAACGTGATGGTGCCTGCTGTCGTATGCTTGATCGCGTTCGACAGCAGGTTGAGCAGCAGGCGTCGAATCGCCTGCTCGTCAGCAGATACCCGATCGTTCTCGTCGATGTCGTAGTTGACCGTGACACCCGGCGGCACCAACGGTCCCAGCGTTGCCCGCAAACCATCGACCACCGACCGCAACGAAAACAGTGAAAATCGCCATTTTGCATGGCCGCTGTCGAGCCGTGCGGCTTCCAGAATGTTGTCGACCGTACCCATCATGTCCCAAGCCGTGTGATGGAGGTGTTCCACGAACCGCTCATACTCGTCGTGCGATGCCCCGCGCAAGTCCCGCAGCAACTCCGTCGTCACGGCCATGGACGCCAGGGGCGTCCGCAGTTCGTGACTCACCTCGGCCAAGGCGTCATCCATCTCCTCGGCCATCCGGCGAAGCCGGTCGTGAGAGCTGGCCAGCTCCTGGGTCTCATGCTCGGCGGTTCGATCCTGATGAACCGCGACCAACCGGCGCTCGCCTTGTGTATGGGCCGCGGTAACCGTCAGTAGCGACCATTTCCACGAGTCGTGTGGGTAGCAGGGATACTCGTAACGGAAGACGTGGTCCTCGCCACTGGCGACCCGCCGAATCCCATCGGCCACCCGCGCGGCCTCCGGGAAACCTGCCTGAACAGCCTGCTCAACGAGCTGGATGTAGTTGACTTCCATCAACCGTTCGCGACAGAACCCCTGGGATACGGCCTCACGGGTCCACGCTTCGTTTGCCAGCACGAGACTCCCACTTGCATTCAGCACCGCAATTCGATCCGCGACTGCATCGAATGCAGTAAGAAGCTCGGAGAATTCTGGATCATTACCAAACATGACAATCGCTCCCGTTAAAAACAGCTACGAATGTCTGAGGCCATATCGGCTTTGACACCGGGTCGATGTAGCAACTTCAAGGACACATCCGACGTTTCCAACTGTAGGCATAACACTACCTTCGCAATTCATGCCAATTAAGCAAAACAACGACAAAACATGTTTCTCGCCTTGCTTTGCGTGCAAACTATCGTTTTCGACTATCGCAATTCTTTTGCACCCGAGGGAAAAGCGAAGGGAGCCGGTGTTTCCAAGGCGACCGGCCATGAGATTGGTGTAGAAACCAAACGGGGTTCCGCCTATAGACGGGTGCGAGCGTTGCCGCTATGGGACAGCCTTCACGAACCCACCCCGACCGCGGCCATGTTTGCAATGGCATCGCGCCCGCAGGTCGGGCCAAGAAGCCGGATAGTACCCCGCCCGGAGAAACGTCGGCTTCTCTGCACGGCGACGGTGCGGAGTCCGCGAGTCGTCAGTGACTCGTCACCGCCCGGAAGTGATATCACGATTTGGTAAAAGCCCCGCCAGCAGGGGTGATGTCCGCCCATTGCGGCGGAGCCAGCCACTACCCACGATGCGATTCGAACGCACGACCTGCGGTTTAGGAAACCGCTGCTCTATCCAACTGAGCTACGTGGGCGATTCGACCGCGATGATACCGTCAAGCCTGTTCATTTCGAGCGATCACGTTTCTTTGGCTTCGAGTTGACCGGCGCTTTCATGGCTTTTCGGCCAACCTTCGACGCTGCTGTTTTTTCATCATTGGGCCGCGCATCGCCTGTCAGATCGAGTTCGATTCCGAAAATCGCGGCAAGATCGTCGCTCGCCAGATCTCGGCTGGTGGAATTCGATCGTGTGACCGCACTGACGTTCATCGACTGATCGACGAGTTCAAACGGATCGACGCCGCGCAGCGTGAACAGCAATTCAGGCGATTCATCCAGCCGCGCCCCGACGCCGTAGAGCGCGGCCGCCAGATGCTTGCACAGCCGTGCGAAGTCGGGGCAACTGCAATCCAGGTCGAAGTCGTCGGCGTGCGGAAACATGCCGGTGTCCGGATCGGTCAGCACGCGCATCACGTTGTCGCTGAACTTGCCCTGAAGAAGTTCCACCTGCGTGCCGATCTGGCCGGCGCAGGCTCGCTTGATCGACTCCCACCGCTTCGCCGGTAGCGGCTGAATTTCGACGCCGACACTGTACAGTTCCGTCCCCGCGACGAACGCTTCGACCTTGCCCGTCTTGATCTCCAAGTGGCACACTGATCCGTTGCGGACCAGCGTGCGTCCGCGCTCAAGGCGCGAAGCGAAGTCGCTCAGGCATTCAATGTGCTTGCACCATGCGTTGCCCCAGAAGGTGCGCGTGATCAATCGGCTTTCGATTTCGATCGGTTGAATGACCTTTCCTTTTGCGCGGAACCGGTCCATCTCTTTGAGCGCGTTGGCGCGACGCTGGGCAGCCGGCACGTAGTCCGGAAAGCCGCCGTAGCCGTTGTCCCAGCGTCCCATCGAAATCCTTTCACGCCTCTGTCGCGCGGTTTACGTCAAGGGACACGAAACGCACGAGTTCGTCATCCGACAGCGACGTCAGTAGCTTCTCGGCGCCGCCAGTGTCACCGAGCAGTTCCTCCGCCAGCGTCTTCTTCTCGTCGATCAACGCGTCGATGCGTTCCTCAATCGTACCCCGGCAAACGAACTTGTGGACGAGCACGTTTTTCTTCTGACCGATGCGGAAGGCGCGGTCGGTGGCCTGATTCTCGACGGCCGGGTTCCACCAGCGGTCGAAGTGAATGACATTCGACGCGGCCGTGAGGTTCAAACCCGTGCCGCCCGCCTTGATCGACAGCACGAAGAACGGCGGGCCGTCTTCCTGTTGGAATTGCTCAACCATCTTCTTGCGAGCGGGAATCGACGTCGACCCGTGCAGCACCAGGCCGGGCTTGCCGAAGACCGTCAGCAGGTGTTCGGCGATCGGCTGCGTCATTTCACGGAACTGCGTGAACACCAGCACCCGCTGCTGCCGCTCGGCCAGTTCAGTACAGAGTTCGGTAAGCCGCTCGAACTTCCCGCTGTGCGCCGGGTCGAACGTCGCGCCCTCGTTGCCCTGCTCGGGGTGATTGCAGATTTGCTTGAAGCGCATCAGGTACGCCAGCACAAGGCCTTGCCGCTGAATGCTTTCGGATGCCGACGACAGCGCGTCCTGTAGTTCGTTCACCGCGCGTTGATAGAGCCTGGCCTGCTCTTTCGTCAGCGTGCAGAACGCCTTAAGTTCGGTCTTGTCGGGAAGGTCGGAGATGATCGATCGATCGGTCTTCAGACGCCGGAGCACGTACGGCTTCACGAGGGCCCGAAGCGGCGCGAAGCCCGCCCCGCTTTCGTCGGCCGACCACTTCTTGACTTGCTTCGAGAACGCGTCCTTCGACCCGAGCAGGCCGGGGTTGAGAAAGTTGAAGAGGGACCACAAGTCCGACAGCCGATTCTCGATCGGCGTGCCAGACAGCGCAACGCGCATCGTCGCCCGCACGTCGCGCACGCTTCGACTCTGCTTCGTGCCGGCGTTCTTGATGGCTTGTGCCTCGTCAAGCACGACGACGTCCCACGCGTGCGTGCGCAGCGACTCCAGTCGCGTGAGCATGCCGTAGGTCGTGATGACCAAATCGTGACTGTCGAACTGCTGCGTCAGCGTCGGATCGTTCACGTTCGTTTCCGACGGGTGCGCAACCAGTGCCTGGAGCGTCGGCGCGAACTTCGTGAGTTCGGCGCGCCAGTTCGGGATGAGCGACGCCGGCACGACGAGCAAGCTCGGCTTCGTCTTCCGTTGGCGCCGGTTCAGCAGCAGCGCGATCAGCTGCACGGTCTTGCCGAGACCCATGTCGTCGGCGAGACACGCACCGAGACCCAGTTCGGACATGAAACGCAGCCACGCGTAACCGCGCTTCTGATACGGGCGGAGCGTGGCCCGCAGATCGCGCGGCGGCTCCTGCTCGGCGGGGTCGCGCAGGCGCGCCAGTGCCTGGCCGAGCCAGTCGCCGGGCTGAATGCCGACCCAGTCGGGCGTCGGCAGCGCCGCCTCGGCTTCGTCGGCCTCGCCCGCGCTGCGGACGCCGGACAGCAGCCGCATGCCGGTCGCGAAGTCAATGCCTTCCTCGGCCATGTGCTCGACGGCCCGCCAGTGCTTCAATGCCTGTTGCAATTTGTCGGCGTCGACCTCCACCCACTGCCCGCGCAGTTGCACGAGCGGTTCGTCGGCCTCCATCACCTGCGCGAGTTCGTCCTGCGTGAGCTTTACGCCGTCGAGCGTGATGGCGACGTTGAAGTCGAGCAGTGCGTCGACGCCCACCTTGCTTTTGATCTTCGACCCAATCTGCACACTTACCTGCGGCCGCGGCGCGCGGCGAGCACGCCACCAGTCCGGAACCTTCACCGTCAGGCCGGCGGCTTCGAGAACGGGCGTCTCACGTAGAAACGTGTACGCCTCGCGGCTAGTCCACGCGGTGGGCCGGTACAACTCGCCGCTGTCGAGCATCGACTTGATGAGCGGACTGGTGGTCGACGCATCGTTGACGGGCTTGAGCAGCTTCAGCAGTGCGGGACGGTCCTTCGCGTCGGCGAATTCCTGTAACGCTCGCGACAACGGCACATGGACGGGCCGGCCGTTATTGGATACGCCGGTGGTGTACGTGGCCAGGAATGCGAACGGCAGGTCCGGATTTCGCTTGTTTTCGGCCAGGTGGAACGTCACACGCCCCACCGCGTGCCACGCCGGGTTGAGAGAAGGGAAGAACGCAGCCGGGCCGCCGGGCGACGCCAGCAACTTCTTCAGAACAAGCAAATCGAGATCGATCCACCACTGCCGCAGCACATCGGCGGTCAGGTACTCGGCCCCGACCACTGGCGGGACGCGCATTGCGAGAAACGTCAGTTCCTCTGCTGGCGGCGGATCGACCGGCGACGCGTCGGCCGACTCGCGCTGTGCTCGCCGCGCGACGACTCGCCGAGCAAACTCGCGCGCGTATGCCAGCCCCGGGGGCAGCACGTCGCGCAGCGCCGGCCCCGCCAGGTGCAGCAGGCCGTCCGCGGGCGATCGCGCGAACGACTCGATCAAGTCGGCTGAAACGGCGACCGATCCCTGGTCCTCAATCGCGGCGTGCCCCGCGGGCGTGATCTTCAACTCGGCGACACTCGGCATACGCGACTCATCCCTCTTCCGTGACGATCCTCCCGCAGCTATACTCGAAACCGTTGCGGCGGTAACTCAATGGCAGAGTACAGCGTTCCCAACGCTGATGTTGCGGGTTCGACTCCCGTCCGCCGCTTTTCTCCTTACCTGCCGATACAGACACGCCGCCCTCCGGGGGGAGCCGCTAAACGGGTCGCTTGGTTTTGGCGTCAGGCTTCGACTTCGTCTTCCGCGACGCTGTTCTCGATTTCGCCGCGACCGGCGCGGGATGTCTTACGCGCCACAGGTACCAACTCGCCACCGTCCGCCAAGGCTTCCACTTGTCCGCCAGCGGCGCCAGTTCTTTCGGCTTCGGACGCTCCTTCAGCTTGAACTGGATGCGGTAGCTCTCCTGGATGCCCAGATCATCGACGGGCCAGACATCCGTGCGGTTCATCGCGAAGATCAGCAGCATTTCCACCGTCCAGCGGCCGATGCCTTTGATCTGCGTCAGGTGCTCGATCAGCGTCTCGTCGTCCATCTTCGCGAACTGACGATGCTTGATCGTGCCGTCGAGGAACTTCGTCGCGAGGTCGTGCACGTACGCCCGCTTCTGACGCGACAGGCCGACCGAGCGAATCGTCTCATCATCCTTCGTGGTGAGAAACGTCAGCACGTTCGTCGGAGTGACTTTCTTACCGGGCATCGCTTCGGACAGTTTGCGGAACATCGACGCAGCGGCCGCCACGCTCACCTGCTGGCTGAGAATCGACTGCACCAGCTTCACGAAGTAATCGCGCCGCGGCACGAGCGTGCACGGGCCTACCTGCTTGATGATCTGCCGCATCACCGGGTCGCGGCGCAGGTGCTTCATCGCGTCGGCCCAGCGGTCTTGCGTGTCGGTCGATTTGAACCACATCTCATCAAGCGTAGTCGAGTCGCGGCCGACTGTCAGTCACACAGGCGACGACGATCGCGTTGACCGCTTTTCCTACGCGATCGACGATATCCGCAACTCATCTCTTTCGCGGAGGTCTTCGCCATGTGCTCGTCCTCCCTGCGTTACTGGATTCTGATTTCCGTGCTGGCCGGCCTGCTGCTGGCAGCCCGCGCTCATGCGGATGGCAACCCGCTCGATCCCGGCGTGGCCCCGCCGGCGGCGCATGGCACGCCGGACAATCCGCTCGCCGGCAACAACGATGAACCCAAAGACGCCTATACCGGCAAGTTCACGGACGGCAAGCTGACCCTCGATCTAGCCAAGCAGGCCGACGCATACACCGGCACGCTCACGCTGAACGACAAGACCTACCCCGCCACCGCCCAGCGCGCCGACGACAAAGTGAACGGCTCTTTCACCGCGCCCGACGGCACGAAATTCGACTTCACGCTCGCGCTCACGGTCGACGGGCTCGACCTCACCACCGGCGCAACCGTCTACCACCTACAGGTCGCCAAGAAGTTCGAGCAGGATGCGAACAAGAAAAAGAAGGAGGACGATGCAGCCGGCAAGATCAGCCTGAAGTTTGGCTATGCGCCTGGCGTGTACCAGGGTACCTTTGAGATGCAGGCCGACACCGAATCGATCACCAGCGGCAACCTTCCAATCGAAATGACGCAAGGCTCAACGTCGGGCTGGCAGTTGCAGGTTGCACCGATCGGCTCGGACGGAAAGCAGAAGGTTGTATTCACCCTGCGTCAGGCTTCGCTGAGTCTGCGCGATGGGGACGCAATCGCAATGGGATTCGTCTCGCCCGCCCGACCCGGTGTTCCAGAGCAGTTACGCGCTCGCTCTGCTGCTCAACAATCCGATCGAAGTGACACTGAGCGCGAACAAGCGCATCGAGGAAGTGAAAGGGATCGACGAGGCCGTGAAGCGGCTCTCGGACATGAGCGAGGACGCGGGCCTGATCGCGGCGTCGCAGAAGGGCGCGGCCCGCGATTCGGTGGAGGTCGCCCTGCTGGCGCAGCTCGCTTCGATCTTCCCCGAAAACAAGGTGAATCCCGGGGACACCTGGTCCGCATACGTCACCGCAAACCTGCCGCAAGCACCGGCACGCGCATCAACGGCAAGTCGACGCTGGAGAAGATCGAAGGCAACACGGCCAACATCCACTTCGTCGGCGAAATGCAGCCGCAGATGGGCGACGCGGCCGCGGCATATGTCGTCAAGAGCGAGTCGCACAATTTCGTCGACATGCCCAGCGGCATGGTGCTCGGCAGCAACGGCACGATGAACATCCGCGTCGTTCACGGCCGCGGCTCGCTGAAGACCAACGTCACGGCCACCGTCACCGTGCGCCCCGTCGGCGGGCGATGATGCGCCGGCCGAACCAACCGGAGCCTGTCCATGCGCTTTCTGACGCTCGTCGGCGTCCTGTCGATGATGTGGATCTCCCTCGTGCGCGCCGACATTGATGACGATCTGAAAACCCTCGGCGTCCCCATCCACCGTGATGCGTTCCAACTCACGCTCGGCGGTGCGAAGCTCGAAGGGGCCGAAGTGCCCGACGCGCGCTGGGAGAAGTTCGCGCCGCTCCTGCTCGCCGAGCTCCAGCACTACCCGGCCGACTTCCTGAAGACACTGAAGCTGGACGACTTTCGTGTGGTGATCGATCTGAATGTCGAAGGCCGATCCGCACCGGGCGGCGTGCTGACGGATGCCGGCAAGGTCTGGATCGACGCCGCCCAGTGTGATTTCGACCGCCGCGTCACGCGGCGTGCGATCGCGACGGGTCTGTATCGGTCTATCCCAATCGCTCCAGAACGCCGCAAGGCGTTCGAAGACGCATGGACGAAACTGAACGTCGCGGGCTTCCGCTATGGCGCGGTCAACGTTCGCGCCGATCGGCCCAAGCAGTTGCCGGGCTTCTTCCGCGAGAATGACGTGGTCTCGATCGAACGCGATCAGGCCAGCGTGTTCGCGTTTCTCATGACCGACGTACGCCGAGTCGCCGCTCGATCTGAGCGCGACGCGGTGCTCACCGCCAAGGTGAAGGCGATGAAAGCGCTGCTGGCGGAGGTGTCGCCGGGCTTTGACGACGCGTTCTGGTCGGCATCGATCGATCGCGAAGCGAAACTCGTCGAAGACGATCGCGAAGCCGTCACGCCCATCTCTCGCGGCTACGTCCCCGCACAACTGGCACAACTCGCGGCACGCTTCGGGATCGAGATCATCTTCACCAGCGTCCCCGGCCCGAACCGCATCGGCGATCCCGTCAACGCCGACCAACTCAAAGACTACGCGGCCGTCCTCACGCAGGAACTGAGCCGCTACGACCCGGCCGTCATCCGTGCACTCGGGCTGTACCGCATTGTCATTGTCGGCAAGTTCGCACCGGCGTACGCGAACGCGCTGGCCATTACCATGCGCGACATCGACACGATGTACTTCAGCACCGAAGGCCGCGACCAGGAGGATCGCCGCTGCACCTTCCATCACGAGCTATTCCACGTCATCGACGGCGTCGACGATGGCGAACTCGAACGCGACGAGGCTTGGGCGAAGACCAACGGCCCAAGCTTCGTCTATGTCGCCGGCAGCGAGGGCGGCTGGCAGGAAGACACGCCCGGCTTCGTGACCGGTTACGCCAAGACCAGCGTCGGCGAAGACAAGGCCGAGACGTACAGCTACATGATGACGCGTTATGTCGACATGCAGCGCCGCGCGAAGACCGACCCGATCCTCGCCGCCAAGATGGCGATTATGAAACAGCGGCTCCTCGCCTTCCAGCCGAGCATGGACGAAAGTTACTGGACACGGGCCGCCCGCGACTCGGTGCTGCTGAAGCAGACGTACGTGCCGGGCCGTTGGGTCGTCACGACGTCGTTCGACATCGAGAAGGATGTCGAACAGTACGGGCGAGTGGCCGAATGGGGCGGCACCGACCACACCATGGTCGTCGGCCACCCGGATGGTGGCGGCAACTGGTGGATCGCAATCAAGCCAACCCGCATTCGGCACACCATGCGCGCCCTCGGCAAGACGATGGTGTACGACTCATCGTCGCCGCCGGAAGACCAGGATGTGACACTTGCGAAGATGCACCGCTTCGTCGTCGACCAGACCTTCTCGGCGCAGATTAGCTCGGACGGGCAGGTGCGCGAAGTGAAAGGCTTCGAGCAGGTGCTGAAGCGGGCCGAGGAAGAGGACGACACCGCGTTCGTCATGCTGCGTGGCGGCAAGAACAACGTAATGGACGCCCTGCGGTTCGGCTGTCTGGCCGAGGTACAGACGCTGCTGCCCGATCACGCTGTGCGTGTGGGCGAAACCTGGAAAGGCAAGCGCGTGATGAGCTTTCCGCCCATCACACCGTTCGAACTGACGTGCCGCTGCACGCTGGCGAAGATCGAGAAGAACGACGCGACGATCACCGTCGAGTCGGCCTTCGACACGGTCATCAAAGGCAAAGACGATCAGGGAAACGAAACGCAGACCGCGCTCAAAGGCGAGCAAGGGGGGCAGTTCACGATGGACATCCGCACGGGCCGCGTGACGTCGTCCGACTTCAAACTGAACGCGAAGTACAAGGGCTCTCCCACCAAAGTCCGACTGACGATGAAGTGCATGCCGGAGACGTGAGGCAACGCGCGAGAGTCGCTTCGCGCGTGCGCCTGCGGACGTGAGGCCGATTCCGACTCAACTCGCGATCGAACGCGCGGCACTGCGCGCCGCCGCTCAACAGTCGCACGGATCGATCTTCCGTCATTCGTGGTGATTCGTGAGATTCGTGGCTAATCTTCGATTCCCCAAAACACCGCGAGCCCGGTGTCTCCATCGCGAATGGAAACATCGGGCTCGGGATCGGCCGCGAACCGGTATTGATGCAAGTTGCTCCCGGCCTGGGCCCGCCCCGGTTCACTCTGCCCGCAGTCGGGGTTGAACCCGACCTATCAGACAGACGGTGGATCGCGACTGTTCCGCCGCGACCGGTCGATACCTTGATCGACCAAAGGCGGTCACCCGACTGGACGGCCGTGGGTTTCGCTCGTGCGGCTCGGTTCGTCAGGCCTCCATCGCGACGTCTCGCGACCGGCCTGCGTCCGTCGTCCGCGCCTCATCCGTCCGACCCCTGCGCCGGCACTTCTCGCGAAGAACCCGACACCGACGCCGAACGTTCGCTGCGCGACCTGCACCGCGCCCGGACCCTGTTCCTAGGATCGCCTCGTCGACCTGGCGTTCGCTCCCTTCCTTCGGTCGCGTCCATTCGCTCCAATGAGCACAGGACGCGCTTCGCAAGGGAACAAACATCAGTCTGTCGACCGCGGGGTGAACCCTCTCACGTCGGCTCGTCGACTGCCGCGCATCCCAGCGCGACTCGCGCCGCGCTTCAACGCGGACGGCCTGTCGACCAACGACGCGGGAGGACTCTCCCGGCTGACGCCTTGAGCCCACCTTGCGGCGAGCTTTCTCGGCGCGGCTCGGTCCGGTGTCCCGGGAGGCGGGTGACTCTCTCACCGCGGCCCCGGCGAATCACGCTGCCGCTCGCATCTGCCTTCGACCACTGCGCGCGGCCGACGTTGAGAAGAACGAAGCGACAACACGACTCGTTGTAGAACACCACTGGCGGCGACTCTAGCCCGACTTGCCCGGCGGTTTTTGCCCGCCTGTTTCGAGCGGCCTCGTCGCTGGCCGCCGGCCTCGCCCGTGCCCGAACGCTTGCGTTTCGCACGGCCCGACGCCGGACCTTCGCTTGGGAGCCTTCTCCAGTTCCGCCACACGGTTTCCCGCTGACGGCGAAAACCACAATAGCACGATTCGCCCGATTCCGCCGTACGATTTCGCGCGTCCCCGATGCGTTCTCCACCGCTTGCCGCAAGTGCATGACCGGCTGATTCTTGAACGGTGCACAACGCGGTGGAGAAGATGAAACCGCGCGAAAACAGGCGTCGGTTGTTGAGGTGATACCTGCCGGCGTCTATCTCATCGGCACGATGGCACGAGCAAGCGCGATCGCTTTGCACTCATCTCCGTGGAAGGGCTCCTTTTGAATCCCTTCTCTGTGGCCTCTGTGACTCTGTGGCCATTCCTCACGCCGCCAGCAGATTCATCGGCCGCACTTCCACTTCCGCCGCAATCTCGCGCGCGACGTCGTACTTCGATTCCCCCGCCAGCAGCCGCTGGTCGTTCACCTGTTCCAGCCACCGGTCGCGCAGCTCGCGGGCCTTGCCGATCAGCTCCGGCGAATGTTTCGCCGGCCGCTTCGGCGCGGCGCTTTCGCCTTCTTCTCCGCCACGGGCCTGGCCGGCGTGAAGCGAATCCCGCCGCGCATCTTGCCGTCCCCCTTCTTCTGCTCCGCGAGCCGTGGCGCTTTCGCCTTCACCGGGCGCGGCCCCGGAAGCGACCGGCCGTCCTCTCTCGACTCCAACGCCTCGCCCTCTTCCCGTCCCTTGGCCTCATCCTCCGGACACAGCCGCGGCATCTCCGCATCCCACCGCACGCCCGGCGGGATCGGCAGCACGATCCGGTCCTCGCGAATGCTTCCGCCGCTCGTCTGACTCGGGAACCACCACGGCGTCGACGTATCCCCCGCGCGAATCCGCTTCTGCCAGAAGATGTGCACACGATGCGAGGCAACAGGCAAGGGGCAAGAGGCAAGTGGGGAAGACGGGTCCGAATTCACTCTTGCCGCTTGCCTCTTGCCCTTTGCCTTTCCTCCGGTCCGAAACGCCAGCGGCACGAACCCCATGCTCTCCCAGAACCGATTGGCCTCGATGTCCTGCGCGCACCAGCAGCAGTACAGCTTGCACCCGTACGCACTCCGCTCGAACTGCGCCTTCAACAGACTGGCCGCCACCAGCGACCTTCGATACTCGGGCACCACGTTGATCTGATAGATGATCCCCACGTCATCCCGCTTGAAGTAGCGATCGTGGGCGATGAGGTAGCCCGCGGGAGTGGGCAGTGTGCAGCGGGCGGTGGGCAGGGAAGACGGGTCGCTCGAATTCCTGCCCACTGCAGCGTCAGCGTACTGCCCACTGCCCACTTCCTCCGCCACCAACACCGCCCCCGCCTTCACTTTCCCTTCGAACTGTTTCGTCGGCATCCAGCCGACCTGCTTCGTGGTCTTCTTCTGAAGCGCGTCCATGAACGGCACATCGTCCAGCGTCCCGACGCGAATCCGAATCGGCACCCGCGGGGCCGGCAACGGAATCGATTTGGTTGTCGTCAGTTGATCACTCATCGCCATTGCTCCCGTTGGAAGTTTGGAGTGGGGAGTGGAGAGTGGGGAGTAGCGTAACCACCCCGTCCCTCGTCCCTCCTCACTCGTCCCTCACCCCAATGCCAGCCCCTCCACCGCGCCGAGCATTCGGCCGGATTCGTCGCCGATGTCGCTCGGGTCAGCCGCGTAGTTGATCACGTTCTCGCCCGCGCCGTCGCCGGTCACGCCCATGTAGAGCGACAGCCGATCGAACGAGACGCTCTCGATCGTCCACCCTTGAAACGCCAAGCCCTGGATCGTCGCCGTCCACTGTGTCGGGACCGCGCCCGACACGCCCGCCAGCGGATTCGCCGGCGTGGTATCGAACACCAGTTCCACCGACGCGTTCGACCCCTCGAACGACGTGAGCGTCGCGCTCAGCAGCGTGAGCGCCGTCGTCGGCTCTTCGCTCGGTCCATACCGCAACGGCCGACGACGCTTCTTGTACGGTTTGATGATCGGATGCACGGGAACTCCTTTCGGGTGAGCAGTGGGCAGTACGCTGGCGCTGCAGTGGGCAGGGAAGAACGCATCCTCACTTACCCACTGCACACTGCCCACTGCACACTTGCGTCTCACGCCGCCTTCAACGTCGAGTTCTCGCCGGCGCCGGTCTCCTGCACCTGCCACGCGCCGAGGTTCGCGCTGATCGGCGTGCAGGCCGGTCCGTTCTCGCCGCGCGGGTTGTACCAGCACGCGGTGAACCACACCTTCGAGAACGGCGGCGTGTCGATCGGGAACTCGATCACGGCCGAGTCCTTGCCCGTGTTGCCCTGGTAGTACCACGCGCTCATGTCGTCGGGCGGCGCTTCGCCGATGAACGAGAACACGATCGCGCCCTGCACGCCCGCAGGCTTGCGGCGCATGTTCGCATCGGGGCCGCGCAGCAGCAGTGACACCGTGCGGTCCTTCACGCTGCTCAGGACCACCTGCGGCGCATCCGCCGGCGGCGGAATCGGCGCGGGCCGACTGCGCACCGTCACGCGCAGGTCGTCCAACTGCTGCGCCGTAATCGACGGGAAGTTCTGCGCCGTCTTGCCGAGCTGACCTGCCAGCGTGCGGAGCGCCTTCTTGGCCGCGTCCTTGGCAGCCACCGCGCCCTTCGTCTTGGTCGTTGCGTTCTGCACGACCGCCAACGCCGAGGCATAAGCGTCGTGTTTAGTCCCGTACTGGGTGGCAAGTGCCGCCGTAAGACCGAACAATGTAGGCGTGGCTGTGATCAGCGACTTGAACGACGTCGACCACAGCAACAGATCGGGGTCCCGCAAGGGGACAAAGCCGGTACCCATCGCAACCTCCCGGCCCCGCGCGCTGTGAGCGGCGAAGCCCAAGGTGTCGCCCCACCGACAGGCCGCATGTGCAGCCACAAAGTTCGGCAAAGCACGCCCATGTCATCCGCTTGCCGCGACGACGACTTTAGGAATCGCACGGATTTTTCGGCTTGTGACGAATGGAACGGATTCGCCGCTGCACGGTCCGCCCATACCGAGCGGCGTGCGGGTGAAAGGCGTGTTTCGACTTCTCAGACCCGCGCCGCATCCGGATGCGCGACTTTCTTATCCGGATGCGCGACCTTCTCATCCGGATGCGCGACTTTCTTATCCGGATGCGCGACCTTCTCATCCGGATGCGCGACCTTCTCATCCGGATGCGCGACCTTCTCATCCGGATGCGCGACTTTCTCATCCGGATGCGCGACTTTCTTGTCCGGATGCGCGACTTTCTTGTCCGGATGCGCGACTTCCTTATCCGGATGCGCGACTTCCTTATCCGGATGCGCGACCTTCTCATCCGGACAAGGAACTTCCTCGACCGGAGAAGAAACCTCCTCGACGGGATGCGCGAGTTCGTTGTCGGGATGAACAAGCGCCACATCGCGACGCGGGGTCGGGTGGCACAGGCATGTACGCAGGCCTGTGTGAGCTGAACGCACAGCGATGCGTACAGAGCTTTGCCACCCGCCGGCATGCGATGGACCCCGCCAACTAGGTACGGTTTTGGAGGTTCGCGATCTGAATCAACTCTTGGCTTGCGGTTCTCACACCGGCCTGAATACTCAAAAGATCCGAAGCCTTCGCGTTGAACCGACGATTGTGTGCAGAGCGATCGCCGAGCGCTTTGACATCTTCCAAGCTCTTCTTCGCGTCGCGACCCAAGTTTAGACCGCGATGGGGCTGCTTGCCGTTCGCCCGCTCAACCAGATGGCCAAACATAAATGGATTATCGTTAGCATCAACGATCTCGCCGCGGCGTCCGAGATGCTCGTAGGCTTCGATTACCAGCGTTTCCATCAAGCGGCGAAGCATCACTGATGCAGCGTCATAGAAGCACGCTTGGAAACACCCGTTCAGTTGCCTGCACACGCTTTCGATGTATCCACGCGTCCCGATCCACACCGCATCTGACAGATATCCGACCGAATGGTCCATCTCAGGCTGTAGCCCATCAATTCCCGTGGGCAGCCAAGCCAGCACCACTTTGCGGGAACCTGGGCGCAGAACAAACCCGTTCCTCGATCGGTTCACAAGGCGAGTCTTGGTGATCGCTTCGGCGAGTGCCGTCGCGTTTGGATTACCAACGTGATGATCGACGAGCAACTTTGCTAGCTGCCCAGCACCCATCATCACATCGGGCTGCTTTCGATCGTGATACCACAGAACGGCTACAGCCTTTTCAGCATTCGTCTTGTTCAGCCGTGCGACGATCATGCAGAAATCAACAAGCGATAAATGCACGATCAGGACTCCTTCGTATCACCGGCCTTAGGCAGGTCGTGTTCGACCCGGTTGTCTCCCTCGGTTGTGAGCTGAATATTCTTCTCGGCGTCGATTTTGATCCACGCCTTCTGCGACTTCATGTTGCTCAGCGTTTGCCGGAGGTCTTTCGGCACGCGCTTACCCACGTGCTTCAAACCACTCAAGACGTGCCCGAATCCGAAAGCAGAAAGGCCGAGCGTGTGTTGAAGGTAGTAAGAGATCACCAAACAGTTATCCATATCGGTCGTTGGCGACTTGGACGCAAAAAACGCTTTGAGCGACTCTTTGTCGGCAGGAACAAAATCAATGTCGCCAACCAGCGTGATTCCTGCATTACGGTCAATGGATGGACCTTCGCCGCGCTGGGCCCGCGGGCTAGAAGGGGCGGCCGGTTCAGCCTCCACAAACTCATCTGTATTCGATCCTGTCGTGTCATCATCGACGGGATCGAATAGGGTCTTCTCGACTGGTTTCCCCGCCGCCGGGAGCGAAGGTATGGGCTTCGGCTGCGACTTCGGCGACGTCGCGCGATCGATTGCAGCGCCAAGCGCGCGCAAACTCTCGGCTACAACCTCGCCGCCGCCTCGAACCCGTGCGAAGAAGATGACTGCCTCAGCCGGATCCGAGTTACTATTGTTCTGCTGCTTTGCCATATCGCGTCCCTTTAGGACAGATCAACCCACGATCCCTAACGGCCCCTCGGTCATAACCAAGATCACGCCGACCGGCTAATAAACGTTCGCAACGTACGCCTCACGTGCACACCCTACTACACTGCCCGCCAAACAAGTGGTTGTTTTGTCTGAAAGGATCATGAAGATCCGACGTTGGCCAGTTGATCGTGTCACCTGCGCGTGACACCAATCTCCGAATGGCATGACTAGACCCGGAGCGATCGCCGCGACGCACGCACGAAATGAGCGATCACCGGCCGGTAGCTACGGGCATTCGGGCAAGCTCAGCAAGTTGTCCGGATGCTCGCCGTCTGCAGTCGTCTTGAGGTATTTGTTTCCAAATCGACTCGTCGAGACGACCACATCGGCGACCCGGCCGCCAGCGGACACATAGAACTGCCACTCATTGCGCTCAATGGCAGCAATCGCCTCAGCCTGCGAAAGCTTCCATCGAGTTTGATCAGCATTAACGCCGCCGATCGACAGAATGCGCTCGTGCGGATTGGGTCGATCGCTCTTATTAATGCAACGAACCTCGTGACGTGACGCCATTAACGTGCTCCTTCGTGCCGAAACTTCGGCTAAAGTGTCACCAAGCAAGGCCAGTGCCAATGATTCGACAGAACCACTCTGTGCTTGGACCCGAGATGAAAGTAACGCAACCGCGATCGTGACGTGGCAGATGTGCCAATCTGTCAGGGCCGATCTGGCAGGCGACCCCGTAAGATAATCGTGTTCGAAAAGCATGTCAAACCACGTAGTGCCTGCGCCAAGCAGTCCATGGCCGTGGCATAGCGCAGCAGCGAACGCTTCTCGATAGGTCGGTCGTTTCTGCGGAGCCTGCCGATATCGCCAACGCACCGGTTAGGCGGGCACACCGGTACGCATCTTCTGTTCGTGATTACGAGTGGGCATACGTCGTGAGAAACACAGAAGCTCCGTTCTCGTCGTCAGATAGAAATTCTCCCCCCTCTCCCGCACAATGCCTCGTCTATGTCCGCCAATCGCCTGATCTCGCAGCGTGCGTTGTCCATTGACGCATGCGTTTGGATGTGATCGACCGCTCAGCGATGCGCATCGTGCCCCACCGCTTCGGGTAAACCGACCCGCCACCTTCACCGCACCTCATGCGCCGGCCTCGGCAGATCGGCGTTGATCTTCTGGCTCTTGTTCGTGTCGCCGTCGTAGCTGAAGAGGATCATGTCGTCGTCGATGCGGGCTTGCAGGTGCACCGGCCGTTGCCAGACGCGCCACAGGCTGCGCAGCGCTTCGGTGGCGAACTTGATCTCGATGTCCAGGCCGTTGTGTTTGTGGGCCAGGTACAGCTCGCCGCGGTTGCGGTAGTTGCCGTCGACGACGTAGATGAACGGCCGGCCCAGGTTGGTCAGGCGGTAGAGCAACTGCTGGCGGATGCGGTGCGGGTCGCGGCTGATGATCTTGAGCTGGCCGGTGTGCGGGTCTTTTCCGTACTGGTAGTACTTGTGCTTCTCGATGAACTCGTCGGTCATGAACTCTTCGATGAAGCCGACGTCGTTATAGACGCGGCGCACTTCGAAGATCTTCTGCCGCCCGAGGCCGACGCCCTTGTCCCACTTCTTCTTCGCGCCGAGGTCTTCGCTCTCGTCGTACTCCTTGCCGAACTTGCCCTTGTTCCAGCGGTCTTCGATGTCGCGGAACAGTTCGAGGCCGATCTTGTACGGGTTGTACCCGCCGGGCGGCATGTGGACGGTGCCGCTGTGGTGGTCGGCGTAGTCGATGACTTCCGCGGGTTCGAGGAAGTGGCGGGTCATGAGGGTGGAATGCCAATAAGAGGCCCAACCCTCGTTGAGCGTCTTGGTCATGCCCTGCGGCGCGAAGTAGTAGCTTTCCTCGCGGACGATGCTGAGGCAGTCGGCCTGCCAGTCGGAGAGGCGGGCGTTTTCGAGCAGGTACTGGAGGACGTCGCGCGTGGGCGCGCGGGCGTGACGTGCGGCGGCTTGCGGAGCAGCTCGGCCTTCTTGCGCTCGGCTTCGAGCAGCTCGGGCGGGTTGATCCAGCGGTCCATGTAGTCCTTGGCCTTGAACTTCGCGGGGGACTTGATGTCGGAGCGCGCCGGGGCGGCGGGCGCTTCCATCGGGCCGCGGTTCATGAACATGCTGTGCGGGTCGATCAGGTCTTCCAGCGCGAGGCAGACGTCGAGCCAGCGTTCGACGACGTCGAAGCCGTGCTTCTCCGCGTGCTTGCGGACGTGCGTGGCGTGATTCGCCATCTCGTCCATCATTTTGCGGTTGGTCTGGCTGAACCACAGGTTGTTCTTGAAGAAGTCGGCGTGCCCGTACACGTGTGCGATGACGAGCTTCTGGTCGACGAGTGCGTTGCTCTCCTGGAGGTAGGCGTAGCACGGGTCGTTGTTGATGACCATCTCGTAGATGCGGCCGAGCCCGTAGAAGTGCTGCTTGCGGAGTTTCTCGTACTCCATGCCGAAGCGCCAATGCGGGTAGCGCTGCGGGAAGCCGCCGTACGCGGCGATCTGGTTCATCTGCTCGTAGTCGCACATCTCGAAGACGACGGGGTAGAAGTCGAGCCCGTACGAGCGGGCCTGCTCGCGGATCTGCTTCTTGGCTGCGTTGAGTTCGGCCGGGAATGGAATGAGGTTGCGACTCACCATGCGCAGATCATAGCATTGGGGTGTACCTCGCGGGGCCGACAATCGTCCCTCGTTGCAGAACCATGGTCGTGACGTTTCAATATGCTTGGGAGGCAGGGCTATTCGAAGCACATCAGGTCGACATCGTGGGATACAGCGAGCGCACGCCCGAGCGGAGGTGGTTGAACCGCGAAGGCTTCTGGCTGCCGAACGGATCGTGCAAGAAGGGGATACACCCCACAACCAGATCGCCATTGGCCACTACGTGTACTACGCCGTCGATTCGACGCCCGACGACGGCATCAACGATGACGACGCCCTGCGCCGGACCGACGTTCGCACGGGTAAGACGAATACCGTGCGGCTCAAAGGAACGGGCGCAAATTCGCTGTCGTCAACCAAGCTGTCGGCTTTTCGCGGGCAGTTGATTCTGTCGATCTACGACCGCGGATTCATTCTGAATCCTGGAGGATGGACCACTCTCTGGCGTGATCAGCAAGTCGAGGGAAAGGTGCAAACAGCGATCGGCCTTGGCTGGTTCGTCGCGAATGGTGGATCGCTTTGGCGAACGGACGGCACACCCGAAGGCACGTATGTCACACGACTCGCAGGTGGTTCCGATCACACGGAGGCGTCATTGAGCGATGCGCCGATCGCTTTCGGCAAACGCATCTACTTTCGGAGATACTCCGCGGGCTACTACCACTCGGCGTGGTACTCCAGCGACGGCCGGTCACGCGGCATGCGAAAAGAAAACTGGTTCTCAGAGGCTCAGGTCGAGGTGAATGGCGTCATTCCGATGAAGTCCAAGCTTGCGCTGGTGACGCAGGATCCGGTAAACGGTGCTTTCATTTTCGTGGCGGATGGAACCACTGCCCACCCGACCGCCATCAGTGATGTGAAGCCCGTGTATTCTGTGACACCGGCAGCTGCGGTTGGCGATCAGTTGGTGTGGGTCGGCACGACAACGAAATGGGGGGCGGAGATCTATCTGAGCGACGGCACCGCCGCCGGCACGCGCCGTATCACCGACATTCGACGCAGGGGCAAAGCCAGTTTCGCATCGCCGATTCTGACCGCCATTGATGGCGGCGTGTACGTCGCGAGCCGCGATACCAGTTCTGATTCAGGCGGTGGCGTCTGTGCGTGTTTCACGGATCTGCTTGCGCTCGCCAATAGCGCCGACGCCGAGCCTGCCGATCTGCAATGGGTTTACCACGTCGATGTGAGTACAGGAGAGGCCCGGCTCGTGGCGCGTGGACGAGTCGACTCGCTCATGGAGGCCGACGACACGTTGTATGGACTTAACGCCGACACTGTCACGCGCATTACTTCGGACGGAACGGAAGCTGTCACGGTCGAGAATGCATCGGGCTATGCGGATGCAGTCGTGGCGGACGGGAAGTTGGTCGTTCGACAGGCAAGTGAGTTGCGGATCATTAATCCTCGGACACAGGTCTCGGCGATTCATGTCGACAGCTTTGTTGACTCCAACGACAACGGTCGATTCGACCCCTACGAGACGGGCACGCTTGGAGACGACCGGGCCGTCTGGCTCGACGCTGACGGCGACGGCCGACCCGACAAAGACGAGGTTCGAGCGGACCGCTTGGGGGGCACCATGTTCCGATTTTTGCCGCCCGGCCGATACCGTGTCGGCATCAGCAAGAGCCTGCGCTACGAGTCGCTTGACTCTCGATTTGTAACTGTCGATCTGACCGCCGGCGACGACGAGATGGTGCGCGTCAGGGAACGCTCTGGCATGGCAACCTTAACCGCAACGATCTTCCGTGACGCGAACCGGAATGGCGTTCGTGACGCACGTGAACGGCCCCTCTCCGGCGTGAGGCTCCGCTTCTACGATGCGGCCAACGACTTTTGGTCCTCCAGTTTCGATTCCGATTCTGACGGCGTCATCGGCGGGTATGAGTATCTCTTGGGCGAAAGCAGACGAATCGATTTGGACCCATCCGAACCCTACACTATGACAACTCCCGCAGTCACCTTTACTGTGACTTCTTACCACCAAGCTCTTTCGTACGAGATCGGCGTTGATTAGCGAATGCAAAGCATTCTTTGTTCGCCTCACTGGATCTCAGCTATGCCGTGTCGTTTGAACTGCATTGTCGGCTTCTGTTCCTGCTGGCTTGTTCACGCTTCGTTTGCGCACGCCCTGCCGATCTTCGGCGGCGCGACGTATGACGCCTCGACCGGCACCGGCGTGATCTCGATGGCCGGCCAACTGGGCGGGCCGCGGGTGAACAACGCGGGCGTGGCGGTGGGCACGAACTCCGGCAAGCTGAGCGGCGTGGACAAGGGGTACGTGGTCACGCGGTGGTCGCCCACGCTTGCCCCGGAGCAGCTTCAAGGACTCGGCACGACGTCGAGCGGGCAGAGCTTCCCGAAGCCGAGCGCGATCAACGACGCAGGCGTGGTGGTCGGGTCGGTCACGCGCTACAACGAGCTGGGCACGTCGCTCGGCACGCGGCCCATTCGCTGGGACGCCGGCACGACCGTCGGCACCGAGCTGTACATGAGTGCCGACCCAACGGTCTCAGGCCAGTTCGGCGGCACGAGCGGCATCGACGCGGCCGGCAACGTGTACGGCACGATCGGCGTGACGGCGGGTTTCCCGATGCGCTGGGCGGCCGGGACGACCAACGGTCTGTACATGCCGACGCTCGGCACGCCGACGACCGGCCACGGCACGGGCTCCGTCTCGTTCGTGGCCGCGAACGGCATCGCCACGGGCAGCGCGACGGCGTACAACTCCAGCGGTGGCGCGATGTCGACGCGGCCCGTCCGCTGGAACGCGCAGGGCGAGGCGCCGGTCGACTTCCCGCTCGTCGGCGGCAGCTTCCCGAAGCTCAGCGACATCAACGACCACGGCGCCGTCATCGGCAGTCTGAACGGAACGGCCGTCTACTACCCGGCCGATTCGACGACGCACACAGTCCTGAAAGGCTTCGCCGTCACCGATGCCGGATCGACCACCGCCCGCGCGATCGGCAACGGCGACGCGATCGTCGGCGCTGCGCCGAAGTACGTCGACGGCGTCCTGCAGTACTCCGCGCCGGTCATCTGGCCGACGCCGACCGCGACGCCGATCGAGCTCCTCAGCGACAACCACGGCTCGCGCACCACCGTGCTGCGAGTGAACTCGACCGGACACTCGGTCGGCTACACGCATGACGTGACGGTGTCGCCCTTCGTCGACATCGCTTGGCTGTGGTCGGTCGACGGCAGCGGCATCAACCTTCAGTCGCTCGTGACCGATCCGGGCTGGACGCTGCAATCCGCGTATGACATCTCCGACACCGGCTTCGTCGTCGGCGAGGGCGGCTACGACCCCGACGGCGCGGGCCCGGCTGCGACCTACCGGCGCTTGTATTCGATCCTCGTCCCGCAGGCCGGAACCTACGGGCAAGGCGACGCAAACTTCGACACGACGGTGAACTTCGCCGACCTGCTCGTGCTCGCGGCGCACTATGGCCAGACAAACAGCGGCGACGTGAACGTGGCCGACTTCAACCTCGACGGCAGCACGAACTTCACCGACCTGCTCCAGCTGGCCGCGCACTACGCGACCGGCCCGACAGGTTCATTCGCCGGCGACTGGGCGCTCGCCCAGGCGATCGTGCCCGAACCTTCCGTCGTCGTATCGTTTTCGTTCATCGCGCTGCTCGCGCGCCGACGCCGGCCGTGAACGCTGCCAAGCGATTCGCACGTTTCGCGATGGCCCATCCCATTCCCTGCCGCCACCATCGATTCAACACCCGGAGACCCCACATGAAGCTATCGAAGAACTGGATGCGCCTTCTCGTCGCCGCCGCCCTCGCGACCGCCGGCGTACGTGCGGCCAACGCCGAGCCGCTCAAGGACGGCGACCGCGTCGTCTTCTACGGCGACTCGATCACCGAACAGAAGCTCTACACGCGTTACCTCCAGCAGTACGTCGACGTGCGTTATCCCGACGCGCACATCCGCTTCTTCAACGCCGGCTGGGGCGGCGACACCGCGCCCGGCGCGCTGCGCCGGCTCGAACGCGACGTGCTCGTGCTTCAGCCCAACGTCGTCACGCTCTTCTTCGGCATGAACGACGGCCACTACAAGCAGTACGAAAAAGCCACCGGCGACGAGTACCGCGCCGGCATGGAAGGCCTCATCCAGTCGATGCAGGCGCACGGCGTGCGCGTCATCATCTACACGCCCGGCGCAGTCGATTACACGAAGAACGCCCGCCTCGGCGAAGTCGGCTACAACGACACGCTCGCGCAGCTCGGCGCCATCTGCCGCGAGCTGGGCGAGAAGTACAAGTGCGAAGTGATCGACGTCCACACGCCGATGCTCGAGCACCAGACGAAGAAGCAGAAGGAGGACGCGAAGTGGACGATGATCCCCGACAGCGTTCACCCGAACAATGCGGGACACCTGCTGATGATGCGGGCGATGATCCCCGCGCTGGCCGAGCCCATGCCGGCCGTTGCGACGGTCGACGCGAGCGATTCGAACGCCGTGAAAGTCGATGGCGACGCGCGTCACTTCACGCTCCAGGTGAAGACGCCCTTCTGGGTCGAAGCCGACTCGGCCGAGATCGCCCGTGAAGCGGGCGTCGATTCGTATGTCCGTCCGAAGGTGACGGTGAAGAACCTGCCGGCCGGCAAGTACGAAGTGCTCGTGAACCAGTCCGTGGCGCTGACCGCCACCGCCGACGAACTCGCCGCGGGCGTGCCGCTGGCGATCAACACCGACAACGGCCGGGTGCTGCACGAACTCGTGCGGCAGAAGGAAGAGCTTTACTTCCGTGCCTGGCGCGAGATCCGCCTGCCGCTCGATGGTCAACCCAAGGTCGGCGACGTGGTGAAGCTGCTCGATGACGCCGACGCGAAGCTGGCCGAGGGCATTCACGAGGTGGCGAATCGAACGGACACGGTGACGGTCGACCTCCTCCCCGCGCCGGCCGGCGAGAACGTCGCGCTGCACAAGCCTTACGAGACCAGCGACCCGAACAAGTACGGCTGGGGCATCGACAAGCTGACGGACGGCTCGTGGCTGGCCAGCGGCGAGCACTGCTTCGCCTCGGGCGACGTCGACGCGTTCCCGAAGACGGTGACGGTCGATCTTCAGTCGGCGCAAACGTTGAACGAGGTCCGCTTCGGCGTGCCGGAGTTCGGTTCGACCAAGACGGTGGTCGTCTCGCTCAGCGACGACAACAAGACCTTCAAGGAAGTGGGCCGGCAGGTGTTCGAACAGCGCAAGGCGGGCCGGGCCGACATCAAGTTCGAGCCGACGACCGCGCGGTATGTCCGGCTGACCTACCCCGACCACTACACGAGCGAGGCCGGCTACGGGCCGTTCTTCTCGTTCACGACCGAGCTCGAGGCGTACGCCGTCCCGGCCAGGTGAGCGGGTCGTGGCCTTGCTGACGGCGTGTTGCCGCCGTCGTCATGTTGAACGCAGCGAAACATCTGGCGCCGGACGAAGTCGAAAGACATTCGCCCGGCGTCAGTTTCTTCGCTGCGCTCAGAATGACAGCAAACGAGGGACTGTGGCGGATCAACTCGGCTTCTGGTTCCCTCTCCGGGCACGCCGGGAGAGGGAGTGATCGCGTGCGACGAACCGATATATCCTCGCGCAATCAATTGATTTTCAGTCACTTACGAATTGCCCGCCGATGGCGTGACCCCGCCCGCCGCTCTGCCACGCATGAACCTGTGTCCAGCAACACCCGTTTCACAGGAGCACGTCATGCAGGCGGTTTTCAGTCGTCTTTCGGTGATCGCGGTCGTAGCGATCGTTCTGTTGACGTCGGCCTTCGCTCGCGCTCAGGCGTCGCTGCCGCCGCTCGCGCAGTCGACGCTCGGCATGCGGGTGGGCCAGCGGCTCGCCTATCTCCAGGCGTCAGCCCTCGTGGGCGCGACGGGCATGAACCTCGTCCCCGACGCCAACGGCAACTGGGTCGACGTCCGCACCGGCAAGCCGTACGCCGAAGGCACCGGCACGGGCGGCGCGGGCATCAGCACCTTCGATGTCTACGCCTTCGACAGCCAGGCGATCCTTCTTCGCAACGACTACCTCATCAACACCGCGATCAACCGCATCACGTGGACGAACAGCGGCGTCATCGTCGGCTCGCCAACGAGTGCGATCGACATCCTCTGGGCCCCGCCCGCGAACTTCGCGAAGCAGCCCAACGTGAACGTGAAGGACCTGCGCGTGACGCGTCTGGCCTACACGCTCGACGGCCGCAAGTTTAGCGCGATCCGCATCCAAGCCAACGTCGGCAACAGCGGCTGGGTGCAGAGCACGTACGACCTTCAGACGGGCCTGCTGCTGATCCAGAGCCGCGCCGTGCAGATGCCAACCGGCGGCACCGCGATCGCGATCATGCGTCTGGTCAGCGGCCGGCCGGTCAGCCTGCCGGGAATGGGCGTGAGTTTCCCGGCCAGCAACGCGTCGCTCACCAGCTACACGTGGAAGGCGTCGGGCGCGTCGACCGTGTCGAGCGCCGGCACGATCCCGACCAACGCGACCGTCGCCTGGACGAACCTGAAGTGGACGCCGCGCATCCTGTCGCTGGCCGTGATGATCAACGGCAAGGCGAGCGGTTCGCTCCAGTACGTGGCCGGCACGGTGGGGAGCCCGTGGATGTCGCCGAGCTACCTCGCGAGCCTGAAGGCGAACACGATCATCGACGTCGAGCCGCAGCTTCAGTACCGCATGATCGCCGGCGCCCCGACGAACGGCCTGATCGTGATCTACGTGCAGAACTCGACGGGCTACACGGCCTACCAGTACCAGATCGCCACCGGCCACCTCGTCGCGATCGGCACGGTCAGCCAGCAAGGCCTGCTCACGACGCAAGGCTCGCTCGTCCTGACCGGCCGGAAGTGATCACCCACGATGCACCAGAGGGTGTGCTGGACACCCACAGGGTGACGTCCACCCAAAAGGTGGATTCCACCCGGTGCCTCCCACGCAAGCCCCTCGCGAGACGACTCGCGAGGGGCTTGCTTGTTCATACGATTCGCCACAGAGAACACCGAGACAGAAAGGAAGTGAAAGAGCGTCGTCAGGCCATCATGTGCGTGGGGAGAGGTGCACTCCTCAATCGGCCCATCACTTTTCTTCTCCGAATTCCTCTCCGTGTTCTACGTGTCCTCCGTGGCGAACCCGAATTCAATCCGCCAGCTTGCCCGCCTGGTACGCGTCGTAGGCGCTCATATCCATCAGGCCGTGGCCGGACAGGTTGAAGACGATGACGCGCTTCTTGCCTTCCTCGCGCGCCTTGATCGCTTCGTCGATCGCAGCGCGGATCGCATGCGATGACTCAGGTGCCGGCACGATGCCCTGGGCTCGCGCGAACATCGTCGCGGCTTCAAATACGGCGAGCTGCGGATACGCCACTGCTTCGCATAGACCGAGCTTGTAGAGGTGGCTGACGATCGGCGCCATGCCGTGGTATCGCAGGCCGCCCGCGTGGATTTTCGGCGGGACGAAGTCGTGGCCGAGCGTGTACATCATCATCAGCGGCGTCATCCCGGCGGTGTCGCCGGAGTCGTAGCGCAGCTGGCCTTCGGTCAGCGATGGGCAACTCGACGGCTCAACCGCCACCAAGCGCGTCTTCTTCCCCTTCAGCTTGCCCGGGATGAACGGCGTCGCGATGCCGGCAAAGTTGCTGCCGCCGCCCGCGCAGCCGATCACCACGTCCGGCTCCTCGCCGGCCAGCGCCATCTGCTCGATCGTCTCCTGGCCGATCACGGTCTGATGCAGGCAGACGTGGTTGAGCACGCTACCCAGCGCGTACTTCGTGTTCGGCGTCTTGATGGTGTCTTCGATCGCTTCGCTGATCGCGATGCCGAGACTGCCCGGCGTGTCGGGCGATTCCGCGCGCACCTTGCGGCCGTACTCGGTCTTATCGCTCGGACTCGCGTGCACGGTGCCGCCCCAGGTCTGCATGAGCATTTTGCGGTACGGCTTCTGCTCGAAGCTGACGCGCACCATGTACACGCAGCACTCCAGGCCGAACATGCTGCACGCCAGCGACAGCGACGAGCCCCACTGCCCCGCGCCGGTTTCGGTGGCGAGGCGCTTCACGCCGGCCCGCTTGTTGTAGTACGCCTGCGGGATGGCGCTGTTGGGCTTGTGACTGCCGGCCGGGCTGACGCCTTCGTACTTGTAGTAGATGTGCGCCGGCGTCTGTAGCATGCGTTCGAGTTGGACGGCCCGCATGAGCGGCGTCGGCCGCCAGAGCGCGTAGGCCTCGCGGACTTCGCCCGGCACTTCGATGGACCGCTCGGCCGACATCTCCTGCCGCACGATCGGCTCGGAGAAGATCGCCAGCATGTCCTGCGGCGTCACCGGCTGCCGCGTGGCCGGATGCAACGGCATCGGCAGCGGCTCCGGCAAGTCGACCAGCACGTTGTACCAGTGCGTGGGAATACGGTCCTGCGAAAGCGGGAATGAAGTCGGTGTCATGAGAGTCTTCTCCGTCGGCTGGGCATGGTAACGGAGAAGATGGGCGCGTGGCGTGGGCGCTTCGTCGCAGGTCGAATGTCGTTTGATATGCTTGAAGCGTGAAGCGACCGAGGGGAAGAGACACATTACCGCTAGTGACGTGGCGGCCGCCAATGACACATGCTGAACGGCGAGCGCACGATGCCTACCGGCGACGTGCTCGCTGGGCTTGGCTGCGTCTCTCGATCATCGTTGCCATCTGCGTCGCAGGGTTTGAGTGCGCTAACCGCTACTGGCTGGGGTCGGTCGTCTCAATGTGGCCACGTCTGGTTTCATACGCTGTCTCAGCACCGGGCACATTGGCGGTGATCTGGAGCATGTGGGCTGAGTCTAGGAAGCGTTACGTTCACTATGGCAAACCGCGCTGCGTGATCTGGCCGACCCACCTCGTGCGCGGTGACTCTCGGACGCCGCTCACTTCGATTCGGTGGTGGCGCATTCTTTGCCAGCGTGATGATATTGGTGTCGATCGTCTTGAATGGCAGACGTCGAACGGCATCCGGAAAGTTGCGTTGCCGCAGGGAAAACGACGCGAAAAGATCATCCGTTCGCTCGCACCGCGACGGGCGCGCTTCAATCCAGAAATCCATTCGGTTGAAACGGGTGCCTTGCCGCGGAATGTTCTAAAGTGGCCATGGCTACTGGCACTGGCAACCGCAGTTGTGCTTGCAGGCATTCTGGTAGCCACCATGCAACTTGCTCCAGCGAGCCGAGTATTCGGAGGCCCGTTGGTGCTCACTGCGCTGGTCGCCCTGTTCGTAGTTCAAATCGCCTGGTATCGCAGCGTTCGTGCCAGGCTCGTTCAGCCTCAACGATCAACTGTAGTTGTTCACTCGATCGCGTCTGTCATGGCCGCATTTGTTGTTGCGATGGCACTTCTAGTCATCAGCTTAGGAGTGCTTGAGTCACTCGGCCGATAGCACAAAGGATCGGGCTAACGTGCATCCGTACTCTCCACCTGCCCACTCCCCATCGACCGCCTCTCCGCCTCCAGCAGCCGGCACACGGCAAGCGCGTCGTCGAGATTCACGATGCTGGGCCTGCGTCCCTGCTGGCAGCACTGGGCGAAGTAGCGGATCTCGTGGTCGTAGCCGCGCTCGGGGTCAAGCGTGACGACTTCGGCTTGACCGTTGCGGCACAGGAGCAGTTGACGCTCTCGGCCGATGTCGAAGTCGGCCGTCGCTTCTTCGAAGTTGACCACGTACCGCATCCGAAAATCGAAGCCGTTCTGGTGGTCCCAGCCGCCTTCGGCAAGCACGTGTTTGGCCGGGCTGTCGCTGCCGTGACGGTAGTGGGTGGCGATGTGGTGCACGCCGCCGTCGGGGCCGACGTGGCCGAGGCTGTAGACGTGGCTCGGGTCGCCGAAGCACCAGCGGACGAAGTCGGCGTCGTGGACGTGCAGGTCGTAGAGCGCACCGCCGTTTCGATCAGTCTGCGAGTAAAAATTGCTCCAGGTCGGACGGGACGCCAGTCGCGTGAAGGTCGCCGACTTCACTGCGCCGAAGCTGCCAGCGTCGATCCGCGCCTTCAGCCAACTCCACGCCGGCCAGAACCGCATGCAGTGGGCGGGCATGATGACTTGGCCCTTCGATTCGCGCTCGGCACGAAGCAACTGCTGTGCGCCGTCGATCGTGAGCGAGACGGGCTTCTCAACGAGCACGTGCTTGCCGTATTTCAGCGCGGCCAGCGCGAGTTCAACATGCGTATCCGTCGGCGTGCAGATGCCCACGGCATTCACGCGCTCGTCACGCAGCAGGTCCAGCGGATCGGCATAGCCAACCGTCTCGGATGGGTCGAACGCCAGTCGATCGGTGTCGCTCCGCGCGAGGTTGCCGGCGACTTCGCTCAGGTCGCCCGCACGCCGTTCGGGCCGGGCGTCTGATACGGCGACGACCTTGCACGTCATGCCCGCGCGCTGCGCGTTTTGCCACGCAGACAGGTGCGTCGCGCCCATGAACCCAAGGCCGATGATTCCGATGTTCAGCATGAGTCAGTGTGCAGTGGGCAGTAGGCGGTGGGCAGGGAATGCAGCAACTGGCAGCGATTTCCCTGCCCACTGCTCACCGCACACTGCCCACTACTCCAGCCCTTTCCAGCGCACGAAACCTTCGATCGCCTCGTACTCGGCGAGGCCCAGCTTGTCGTACACCTCGGCCGTGGCGCGGTTGCGGTCTTCGGCGCGTTGCCAGAACTCGCGCTCGTCTGAACCGGGGAACATCGCGCGGTCTTTCTGGCTTTCGTGCTTGAAGATCGCGAGCCGCTTCCGCTTCACCTCGTCCGGCGCGAGCGGAACGGCCATTTCGATTTCGTCGATGCCCCACTCCTGCCACGCGCCGCGGTAGAGCCACAGCACGCACTGGTCCAGCCACGGCCGCTTCTGAGCCTTCAGACGCTTGAGCGCCTCGAACACGACATGCAGACAGAGCCGGTGCGTGCCGTGCGGGTCGGACAGATCGCCGGCCGCGTAGATTCTGGTGCGGCTGGACCTTGTCAAGCAGGTCCATAGCGATCTTGTAGTCGGCCTCGCCGGGCGGGCTCTTGCGGACGCGGCCGGTCTCGTAGAACGGCAGGTCGAGGAAGTGCACGCGCGCCTCGTCCTTCACGCCTGCCGCCATTGCGCCGGCCTTCGCTTCGGTGCGGCGAATGAGGCCCTTGATCTTCTGAAGCTCAGGCGGATCGACTTCGCCCGGCTTCTTGCTCGAGATCGCGTTCTTGATCTTGTTTTCGATCAGTTCGGCCTGTTCCTTGCCGAAGCCGAACGCAGCCGTGAACTCCTGCACAAAATCGGCGTGCCGGATCGCGGCCGCGTCGAAGACGGCGATGTTGCCGCTGGTCTGATACGCGACGTGCACTTCGTGCCCCTGGTCGCACAGGCGGATGAACGTGCCGCCCATGCTGATGACGTCGTCATCCGGGTGCGGGCTGAACAGCACGACCCGCTTCGGGAACACGTCGGCGCTCTTCGGATGCGCGAAGCGCGGCGCGGAAGGCGGATCGATGTGCTTGACGTCGCTCGAAGCCGACGCCGGCTTGCCGCCCGGCCAGCCGGTGATGGTGGCCTGCAGGCTGCGGAAGACGTCGATGTTCAGTTCGTACGCGCCGGTGGGCTTCGACGCGATCAGGTCCTGGAGGTGGTGTTCGTTGTAGTCTTCGTTCGTCAGCTTCAGCAGCGGCTTGCCGAGCTTGCTGGCCAGCCAGATGGCGGCGCGGCGCGTCATGGCGGCGTCCCAGGTGAGGCCGAAATCTTCGATGCTGCCGAGCAGCCACGGCGCTTTGAAGCGCGTGAGTTCCGCGGCCGCTGCGGTGTCGAGGATGAACCGCGCGTTCGGATGCTGCTGAAGGAAGCTGGCCGCCACCTGCGTGGTGATCTCGCCCTCGACGGCACGCGCGACCACGCGGGCCTTGCCTTCGCCCCACGCCATGAGGATGACTTTGCGCGCGGCCAGGATGGTGCCGACGCCCATCGTGATCGCCTTGCGCGGGACGTTCTCTTCGCCGAAGAAATCGCTCGCGGCGTCGAGGCGGGTGACGCGGTCGAGCGTGATCAGACGCGTCTTGCTGTCCTTGCCCGACCCCGGCTCGTTGAAGCCGACGTGACCGGTTCGGCCAATGCCGAGCAGTTGGAGGTCGATGCCGCCGGCGTCGCGGATCATCTGTTCGTACTGCTGGCAATACTCCCACACGCTGTCGCGCGACACGGTGCCATCCGGCACATGCACGTTCTTCTTGTCGATATCAATGTGGTCGAACAGGTGTTCGTTCATGAAGCGGACGTAGCTCTGTAGCTCGTCAGGCTTCATGGGGAAGTATTCATCGAGGTTGAAGGTGACGACATTCTTGAACGACAAGCCCTCGTCCTTGTGCATGCGCACGAGTTCGCCGTAGACGCCCGTCGGCGTGCTTCCCGTGGCGAGGCCGAGCACGACGCGCTGGCCCGCTTTGGCCCGGGAGCGGATGAGATCGGCGATTTCCTTCGCGACCGCATGGCTGGCGCTGCTGCTGGTGGTGTAGACGGACACTGGCGCCTTCTCGACCGACGACAACATGTCCGGCGACGGCGGCTGGCGGACGACGTCACTGGCAACCAACGCTGGGGGCACGGAAACGGGCATGACAGTCACCCTTCTGGGATTGAATGATACACAGTCCGGATTTCGTTTCAAACAGAAGATCCGCGAAAGAGAGTGGCGGCACTTGTGCCGCCACCGCATGACCTCGTTCACGACCCTTCTGCTTTTATATAACTACCCGAGCACGGGTCGCCTCGTCAACCAGTTTTGCGACCTGTGAGCCGTCCTCGAAGTTCGCGGGACGGACTTCTGGAGCCTTTGAACCGATCAAGCTTGCGAACGCCTGGAGTTGCCGTTCGTACCGACCTTCGTGCGACGCCACCTTCACGGCCGTCGCCTCCCCTTCGCTCGGCGTCACTACCAACGTTTCCGGCTCGTCGTAGTCGTACGCAAGCGATATCTTCGTGCCGGTCAGCCGCACGGTGAATCGGCTCGGCTCCTGCCAGCCGACTTGGATCAGGCCTGTCGCCTTGGTGTGCTTGGCGGTTTTGGCAGGAAGTAACTGAACCGTGGCGCTGGTTTCGCCGCGACCCTTCCAGAGTTCATGCACGGTCGCCGATGCGATCGCGCCATCGCCCACCAGATACCGGTAGAGGTCCAGACCGTGGCTGCCCGTGTCGATGAGCGCGCCACCGCCGGAGATGGCCGGGTCGCTCACCCAGGTCTTCTCCAAGGTCGGTCGCCACGAGGCGAACGTGGCTTCGAATCGCAGGACCGTGCCGAGTTCACCGGTGTCGGCTCGCTTTTTCATCTCAACCATCGCAGGCGTAAAGCGGTGGCAATACGCGACGGCCGCAACCACGCCGCGGTACTGGTAGCTCATGCCGAGCAGCGCCTGCGCATCGGCCAGGCGATGCGCGATCGGCGTCTCGGCCAGCACGGCCAAACCGCTCTGTAGGGCCCGGCCGACGATGGTAATCCGCGCGCTCGGCGGCGTGCAGACCAGCGCCGCCTGCGCCAGTTCACGCGGCTTCGACGCAAAGAACGCATCCGCCGACTCGAAGCCTTTCGCGCCCGTTCGCTTGACCGCCCCCTCTCGAGCGACCGGGTTCGGATCAATCACTGCCGTGACCGCAACCTGCCCCTTCAACGCTTCAATGGCGGCCAGATGTGCTTTCGCGATGGTTCCCGCGCCGATCAGTGCCAGATTCAGACTCATGTGTCCGTCCAGAATACCGAATGCTGCGGGAAACGATACCGAGGACGAGCACGTCGTGACGATTGATGAACGCTTTCGGCTTGTCCGTTTATCCGAGCCTTACCGCCTGCGCGTGCGCCCGCGATTGCACCCGGCCAGTATCGCGTGACAATCGAAACACGAACGCCATGAATCGATTCCTCGTCATCGCCCTGTTCGTCGTTGCGACGGCCATCTCGATCGCCCACGGTGCCGCGCCTGAAATGCGCGGCACTTGGCTCACCACCACCGCCAACGACGCGGTCGCCACGCCGGAGCAGACCGCAAAGACCATGCGCCGCCTCCGCGAGATCGGCCTGAACACCGTCTACATCGAATGCTGGAAGAACGGCTATACCGAGTGGCCCAGCGAAGTGATGCGCAAACTCGTCGGCGTGCCCTTTCGCGTGAACGGCGCGGATGCCCTGCAACGCGACCTCCTCGACGAAGCCGTCATCGAAGCGCATCGCAACCAGATGCTCGCGATCGCGTGGCTCGAGTACGGCTTAATGGTGTCGGCACCCGACACCGAGCCGGACCTCCGCAAGTTCGCCCGGCAGAAGGGCTGGCTGACGCTCGATCAGCATGGCAACGAAATCGGCAAGCTGGACCACTTCGTCTGGCTCAACCCGTTTCATCCGGAATGTCAGCAGTTGCTGATCAACCTGAGCGTCGAAGCGATCCGAAACTACGACCTCGACGGCATCCAACTCGACGACCGCATCGCCCTGCCGGCCGACCTGGGGTATGACCCGTACACGGTCGCGCTCTATCAGAAGGAGCACGCGGGCAAGTCACCGCCGCCAGTGCCGGACGCGTTCTACGCCGAGGGCTTCAAGCCGAGCGCCGAGTGGACCGAGTGGGTGCAATGGCGGGCCGACCGCATCAGCGAGTTCGCGCAGCGCTACGTGACGGCCGTGCGTGCCGTGCACCCCGACCTCATCATCTCCGTCTCGCCCGCGCCGCATCCGTGGAGCCTCGAGCGCTACTGCTGCGACTGGACCGAGTGGAGCAAGTGGTGCTACTGCGGCGGCCGGCGTTGGAGCGAATACGTGCCGCAGTGCTACCGCATGACCGGCGACGAGACGATCAAGACCCTCGACAACCAGGCCCAGCACGTCGGCGACGAACGCGTGAACATGGTGGCCGGCATCCGCGTGGTCGGCGATGGACCCGATCTGCCCTTCGCCGACCTTCAGCGCGTCATCGAACACACCCGCAAGCTCGACATGATCGGCCACTGCATCTGGTTCAGCCGAGGCGTGCTTGATGTCTACCCCGAGCAACTGAAAACGTTCTACGACGTCGCCGGCAAAGGCCCCGCCCAGCACCCGCTGAAGCCGGGCGAGTGGCGACCCGCGCCAATCGTCGCGACAAAGAACGCGATGAATGCCTGGAAGGCCACCGTGAGCGTCGAAGGACGCTACAACGTCATCGCGAAATCCAGCGGCACATGGAGCATCGTCACCACGCTCGACCTGAAGCCTGGCGAGCAGACGTTCGTTCAGGAAGCCGACGCGGTAGAACTGCTTGTCGACCACAGGCCGTAGATCCCGATCCCCGCCCTCTCCCGTAAAGGGCTCAGAGCGAGAACCTATCGGCCTGCATTGCCGAGCGCGTTGCGCTTAGGTTGATCACGCCTTCGACAGCAGTCGTTCCACTTCAATCCGCAACGGAATGCTCGGCTGCGCCGCCGCGCTGCACACTGATCGATGCCGCTGTTACCGCGAAACGCATGGCGGCCTCGGTGTCCAAGCCCTCGACCAGCGCCACCGCCAGCCCGCCGCAGAACGTGTCGCCAGCGGCGACCGTGTCGATCGCCTTCACCTTCGGCGCGGGCACGTGCTTCGACTCGCGATCGTTCACGAGCACCATGCCCTGCTCACCAATGGTGACGACCACTGTGGCCGGCCCCAGCGCGGCGTAGCGCCGTCGCGACGGCAATGGCGTCGTCGGGGCTGCCCGCGACAGAGCCGTCCATTAGCGCGGCCGCCTCGTGCTCGTTGACGACGAGAATCGCAATCGACGCGTCAACCGGAACCGCCTTCGCGTCCACCGGCGCGTAGTTCAGCATCACCGGCACCTTCCACTCGACACACCGCGCGATTGTGTGCCGGGTCGTCTCGGCCGTCAGTTCCATTTGCATGACGACCATCTGCGAATCGCGCAGCAGCGCCTCGGCGGCATCGATGTGCTCGGGTAGCAGCCGTTCGTTCGCACCGGGCGACACCGCGATGCAGTTGCGGCCCTGCGGGTCGACGAGGATCGACGCGGTGCCGCTGGCGATGTCGTCGACGCGAATGCTGGCCGACGCGTCGAGCCCGTCGCGGTCGAAGTTTTCGAGCATCATCCGCGCGAACGGATCGTTGCCGACGGCCGTGATGAACGAGGCGTGTGTCCCCGCGCCGCGCAGGCGTGCAACGGCCGTCGCGGTATTCGCGCCCTTGCCGCCGAACACCTGCGAGAAGGAGCCGCCGCCAACCGTTTCGCCTGGGCCGGGAAGACGCGGCACACGGGTGACGAAGTCGACATTGCTCGAACCAACGACAGTGATGCGCGGCATGACAACATGCTACGCCACGGCACTCGCAAGATGAAACCGCGACCGCCGATCACGCGATCAGGAGTGCTGTCCGGCCGAGGCGATCGATCCAATCACGAACCTCCTTCTCGGGCTGCGCGAGCTGCTTCGCGATGTCGCTCGCCGTACGCGTGCCGTCGAGCAGGCGCAGCACCGCGCGGCCCGTCTCGTCAAGCGCGGTCGACTCGTGACGCCGCGTGGTGATCGGCTCGTAGTCGACCGACTGGACACGCGCAAACAACGATGCCGTCGGGCGTTCGCTCGGCGTCGTGACGAACGGGCTGGCCATCGCGCGGACCTCGATCGCTTCGCTGGTCGTGAACAGCGTCAGCAGCGCCCGGCCGATATTCGTGGCGGCGCGCTCCAGTGTTTCGTCGACCGTCACCTTGTATCGCTTCAACTGCTGCAACGCCTGCTCGACGAGCAATTCGAACGGTATCGACTCGGGGAACTTCAACGCGAGCGTCAGGAACGCCGACTTCACGAGCGGGCTGGAACTCTTCACGGGGAAATTCGTGATCGACTCGAACGTCTGTTCGACGCCCGGCCGCAGATCGAGCGGTGAAGAAGTGGGCCGAAGCGAACTGGCGATGTGCATCCCTTTCAGCAGCGCGGGCTGCAACGTGTAGTTCGGCACCCGGTTGAGACCAGGACGATGCAGCAGCGTTTCGCGGAAGGTGCGGCTGCGCAGGAAGTCCATAAACTGCTCAAGCTCGATCAGGTTCGTGGCGATCGCCGCGAGGGCCTGCTCGGTGTCGGGTCCGAAGTTCGTCGGCGCCATCGCGGCAATGCGCGACTCGCTCAGGTAATCCAGGCCCACCCCGCGCGAGGCTGATGAAATCCTTGAAGTAGTACGGATTGCAGTTCTCTTCCAGATGCTCGTGGAACAGGTAGTGATCGGGTAGCTTCCTCAGCAGTTCGGCCTCCGACTTCAGGAAGGTGCCATACCCTTCCGTGTGCGGGCCGGCCGTGAAGTTGGCGACGAAGTCGAGGATCAGCCGCGCCTCCTGCGTCTGTCGGCGCGGATCGGGGAAGCGCAGCGCGTGGTAGCGCATCATGTCACGCACGATGCCGCGCAGGTGCCAGCCGGGATACGCGTTGTAGCTGATGTACGCGATGCCGTCCGGCGCGAGGTGTTTGGCGCACACGTCGAGGATGCGATCCCGCACGAAATCGGGCACCCACGAGAAGACGCCGTGACAGAGAATGTAGTCGAACGTGCCGTAGTCGGGTGTGACATCGACAATGCTGACTGGCCGCAGGTCGACATTCTTCAGGCCCGCAGCGCGCATGCGCTCAAGGCCCATGTCGATTTGCTTGGCCGAATAGTCGATGCCAACGAACGTCGCATCGGGCAGTTGCTCCGCCATCGGCAGCAGGTTGCCGCCGTCGCAGCAGCCGAGTTCGAGGACGCGGCAGCGGCGCGGGTCGGCCGCAGGCACGCCAAGTAGACACGCGACCGCCGCCAGTGACGCCGGGTGCGTGTACTTGAACGGCTGGCCGCGATACGGGACGGCGTCGTACAGCTGCGCCGCGCGGGGCCACCGTGTCGGGGTTCGATTCAGGCATCGTGGGCGAATCGTATCACGAGACGTCGCGCGTACTTCGCGTCGATCGACGTCTACGCATCAGTGGCAGCGCCGTCGCGCTCAGCAGCGTGAGCAGACCCGGTTCGGGCACGAGCGAGGCGTTGGCGACGATCAGGTCCATAAAGCCGTCGCCCGTCACATCGCCCGCGGCCACGTTCACGCCGCCCGTGTAGCCGGCGCCGAACGGCAAGTCGCCAGAATTCAGGCTCAAATCACTCCGGAACACCCAGCCGTCGGCGCTGCCGCTGCCGCCGAGAGCGTTGTTCACGACCAAGGCTTGCAGTGAGAACACGTCGACCTGCGGCCTGGCCCCCGGCGCCGCACCGATGATGAGTTCCGCACGTCCATCGCCATCAAGGTCAGCGACGGCGATCGATTCAGGAGGCGCTTCGTCACTTGCCGCGCTACGCGCCAGCACGGGCGACGCCTTGTCGTACTGACGTGTGATCTCACCGGTGCCGGGGTCGACGAGGTATTTGATCTTGGTGTAATTGATGTGGCGTGCCACGCCCGATTCTTCCATCGTGACAATGTCCGGCACGCCGTCGCCATCCACATCGCCCGTGGCAACGCGAATCCCGCCGGTAAAGCTGCTGCCGTAGACAGCGAACTCGTCGGTGTACTTCATGTACGACGTGAGGTCGCCCGACCGGCCCTTGCTCTGCGTAATACTGTTGCGACGCAGGGTCGACGTCGCGGGCGGCACGCCGTTGGACGAAGGCGGCGAAGCGCTCGGCCCGGTGAAGATTTCGGCTTGGCCGTCGCCATCGGTATCAGCGAGGGCGACGTGCACGCCGTTGGTCATGGGCGTGCTGTATCCGCTCACAACGACGTCGCTCAGGGTGATCTTGATATACGGCCCGCCGCCCGCGCGCAAGCCCGAGCCAGCACCCGAAGCGTCGCCAACCACAAGGTCGGCCAACCCATCGCCGTTCAGGTCGCCCGTGGCGACGCGCAGCCCGTTCGCCGTCGCGGGCAGCGTGGGCCAGTGCTTGTGATCGGCGACGCTCAGCGCTCGACCGTCGAACTTGAGGAACGACAGCACGTCATCGGTCCCGTCGTTGCCGCTGGCGATGATTTCGGCTCGGCCGTCACCGTCGAGATCGCCCGCGGCCACGTTGATGCCGAACTTGAAGTAACCCAGGTCCGGCGCGTCGTAGACCTTCTTCAACGCCTTCAGGTCATATGTCGCGACGTTCGCCCGCGCTGGCGCGGTGAGCGCGCCTTCGGCCGCCAGTCCTGCCAGTCCCGCCAGACCAACGCCCAGTGCCTTGCCATAGACCGATGGGGATTCCGACGCGCATGACATGGTGCATCTCCTGGCCAGAAGTGGATTGAGCTCTCGGCCGCGAGCGATCGGAAGCCGCCCTGCAAGTCGGCTCCGGAGGTGACACGTGCAGCATCCCGCCTGCGTACCATAGCGTCAAGATTATTGCGGTTCGTTTTCAGCCAAATCGATACCGACAGTTGCGGTGCACGATCCATACCAGGCCGGTTCCCGCTGTCAGGTCAACAGAATTATTGAGGCCACATCGGCGCAATGTGAACTTGGGCAGCGCGATTGCACTCCGCGTCCGATCGACTACCCTGCCCGGCCATGAGCACTCGTCCGATCTACGTCGGCACCGACTGCGGCGCCACCACCAGCAAGATCGTCGCGTTGTGGGAGGACGGCACGCCCGTCTCCAC
The DNA here is from genome assembly GCA_047600945.1 of Tepidisphaeraceae bacterium. GTDB lineage: Bacteria > Planctomycetota > Phycisphaerae > Tepidisphaerales > Tepidisphaeraceae > JASGKC01. The sequence goes on from JASGKC010000001.1 coordinate 4,236,946, forward strand.
CAAGCTCCTTCAGCGCACGACGCGATCGGCCGACGGACCCGAGGCGACCGTCCGAGGCTGGGTCGATGCGGTTGAGGAATACCTCAAGACGCACAACCTGAGTTGGGATCAAGTGAAGGCCGCTGGCCTCGCGACGCCGGGGCCGTATCAGAAGCTCGGCGTGCTCGACAAGACCGCCAACCTGCCCCCCAGCTTCTGGGGCTTCGACGTGCTGACCGCTTACCACCAGGCGTGGAAAGCCAAGACCGGTCGCGACATTCCCGTGAGCATGGGCAACGACGGCAACCTCGGCGGCGTTGCGGAGGCCGCCAAAGTGCGAGGCAACACGAAGGACACTGTCGTCATGCTCGCGCCGGGCTCGGGCCTGGGCGCGGCGTACGTTGGCGCGGACGGGCTGCCGCTCGACGGCGACACGCTCAACGGCATGGAAGCGGGTCACATGCCCGCGCCGATTCACGAGTTGAACATCCCGCCGCTCCCGTGCGGGTGCGGCCGCACGTGGGGCTGCATCGAAAGCTACACCACCATCGCGGGCCTGAATTGGCTGCTCCAGATGAAGCTGAAGGACTACCCGGGTCACCCGCTGGCGAACTCGCCGAAAGGCGGCAAGGACCGCGCCCTCGACCTGCGTGGCCTGGCTCAGAAAGGGGATGCTCTCGCCCTTGAACTGTTCGACTTCCAAGCCAAAGCGCTCGGCCACTTCGTCGCGATCCTCGCGATGGCGCTCGACCCGACGTGGATCGTCGTCGCGGGCGGCCTGATGGACCCGGAATCGACCACGCCCGAGTTTCGCAAGCGCTATCTCGACCGCGTCCGCGACACCGCGATGCCCAACCTGTGGACGATGCAGAAAAACAAGATGAAGATCGTCGAGGCGAGCCTGGGCGAACTCTCACAAGCGATCGGCGCCGGACTGGTGGCGCTGTATCAGTCGAAGAAGTGAACGAGGACTTTTACTCAGAAAGTCAAAAGCCCACGGCGCTGCCGTGGGCTTTGTCATTTCAAAAGACAGTCGACATCACTTCGACCGATCGAACATTTCCCGCGCTAGCTCGGCGCGCTTCCGATGCGTCCGTTCGAGCGTTTTGGACGACGCGAGCAGGCGCGCGTTGTCGAGCAGCGGAATCAGCTTCACGCGATCCCGCTCGATCTCCACGAATGCGTCCGCGAGCTTCGCTTCATCCGCGCGCGGCGTGATGAGCGCGGCACCGGCCTCGGTGAGCATCGCATCGGTACCCGGGTTCGTATAGGTCACGATCGGCAACCCCCGCGCCGCAGCCAGCAGCACGTTTCGGCTGATCTCGGCCGTCAGGTTTGTGATGACCATCACGTCGCATTGGCCCCACGCGTCAAACAACTGCTGACCGTATGCAACGGTGCCGAGCACGCGTACGCGGTCGCGCAGGTTCAGTTCGGCGATCAACTTCACGAACTTCGGCAGGTCTTCGCCGTCGCCCATGATGTCGAGTTGCAGGTTCGCGCCGTGATCGACCGCGCTGCGCATCGCGCGCAGCACCTGGTCGGTGGCTTTGATCATCACTTGCCGACCTGCCGACACTAGGCGCAGCGGCCGTGAGCGATCGAGCAATCGACACTTCAACTCCTCAGTTCGATCGTCCGAAACCAGAATGCTGTCGGTGACAAAGCTGCGATCGAACTGGTAGCACCGGTCACTCCACACGTCCGCGAAGCGCTCCTGCACGGCCTTGTTGTGAGCAAAGACCAGATCGGCGTCGCGAATCGCGGTTCGACAAAAGCCCACGAATTGTTTGTGCAGCGCCTTAAGGATCAGCCGTTTGATCGGATTTCTCATCCGCGCGATGTCGTCATCCATCCGCGGAAACGGGTCGGCCCCGTCGAAGAGCCAAATGCGCTTCTTGCCGAGCGCCCCCGCGATCGGCCAACCGGCTTGACCAAGCGAGAAGCCGTAGCCGCCGTAGTCGAGTTGCGCGATGTCGATGTCTTGCATCGTGCGCGTGAGCGTCGCCTTCAACTGCTTGCGCACTTTCATGTACGTCGAGTGACTCTTCCACAGGGGCAATTCGACGTACGTAAAGCCCACGTCCTCAGGAAGGATTTCGACGGTGTTGAAGCTGCCCGTCTGCGCGGCGTCGACCTGCGGCGCGTAGCACGTGGCGACGGTGAGCGTGCCGCCCACGCCGGCGATCGCCTTGGCCTGAGCGGCGAGGTCTTCGCGCCACATGTCGCCGATGCGATAACTGCCCGCCCGCGAGCCGGCGGCGAAGGGAACGTGGTTGACGAGCAGGTAGCGCATGTCGGTTCAGTTCATACTCGATCGCGATCTCTTGTCGATGGCCCGTCCCGTCGGACGGTTATCCCGCTGCGTTGTACTTTGGCTCGACCAGCGGGCCGTTCAGCATCGCGTCGTGTCGGGCCTTGTCTTCTTCCGTCGCGAAACGATCGCCGACTTTCTTCGCGGGCACGCCGGCATGAATTTCGTAGGCGGGCACGTCCTTCGTCACCACCGCACGCGCTGCGACGATCGCACCGCGCCCGATGCGCACGCCCGCCTTGATCACCGCGTCGTAGCCGACCCACACGTCGTCTTCGAGCACTGTCGCGGGCGGCGCGGGATGACCCGAAAAGATCACTGGCACGCCCGGCTTCCGCGGGTCGTGGTCGTCCGACAGGATCGACACGTTAGCCGCAAGCATCACGTACTTGCCGAAGGTCACATTCGCGCAGACCGACGAGCCGACATTCACAAAGCTGTACGGCCCGGCGACCAAGTCGCGGCTGACCTTCGCGCCGGCCGGGCAGTAGAACGTTGGATGCACGTGCTTAAGGCCCATGCGCCAGCGGCGCAAGGCCATCATGCCACGACGGATGCCATAGTAGACGCCGGGCAGCTTCCGGCTCGCGATGCGGCGCAGCGTGCCGATCATGGGCAACCCTCCCGGCTGCGCCACAGATCGTCGGCCGGCTTGCCGTCGACGGCGCGGTCGATCACACAGCGTTGCACCTTCGCGTTCCACACCTCGTCAATGATCCGCTGACACGCCAGCCGCGTCGAGTCGTCGGTCCAAGTGGTGCGCGTCCAGCGTTCCAGCGTCTCAGCAAGCGACGCGACATCGCCTGCACGGAACAAGTCACCCGTCTTGCCGGTGATAATCGTCTCGAACTCGGGCATCTGCGTGTCGTAGTCGTCGTTGCTGATGACCGGCGTGCCGAAGGCCATGCTCTGAATCGCGGTCAGTCCGACCGGCCCCGGACACACAGTGACGTTAGCCATCGCCGTAAGTCGCGCGAGCACGTTCTCGTCATAGCACGGCCCGTAAAAGTGCAGGTTCACGCCTAGTTTCATCGCCTGCTCAGCCAGCGCTTGTTTCGCAGGACCCTCGCCGACCAGCAGCAGGTTCACGCGCCGGCCCTGTTTCGCTAGCTGAGCGACCGCGTCGATCACCAGATCGAATCGGCGCGACGCCAGCAATCGAATCACGCACACCGCCACGGGCGTTTCGGCATCGCCGAAGAGACGCTTACGTTCATCAACGAGTTGCTCGCGCGTGACGGTCGCCAGCGCCTGCGCGCTGCGCAGCAAGGTCGAGCGAGTTGTAAAGCACGTGAATGCGCTGCGGGTCAAAGCCCATCCGGATCGCCACGCACTTGCCGTAGTGGCCATAGAACATCAGGGCGTGCGGCAGCTTGTAGAACGTCTTGCGAAGCAGCCGTTTCAGGCCGTGATCTTCGCGGGTGTAGCCGTGGGTCCAGAAGAGGACGCGTTTGCCGAGCAGCCGCGCCAGGATCGTGCAGAGCCACGTAGCCGGGAACGCGACGTGGCCGAGCAGGATGATGGTGTCGATGTCGCGGCGGAACGCGAGGCGAAGCAGGCCTGTCTGCCAGAGGATCGTCTTCTTCGGCGGCAGCAGGCGCACCGGGGCGAAGATACGCCGGTCGGACGGGATCGCGCCAGCATCGGCGGGTTTGACGGAGCCCGTCGGATCGGTGGCCGCGCCGACGAACACATATTCATGTCGGCCGTTCTGTGCGAGTTCGCGCATCACGGCCGTCCGATAGTGCGCCCAGAAGTGATGCACCACCGCCACGCGTCGCCGGCGCGGGGCCAACGCGGGTTCAGCGGACTTGACGGTGGAATCGCTCATGCATTCGCGGACGTTCGAGCGGTCGATCGAATCGATGAAAACTATCTACACCTTGAACCACAGGCGGGCAATCGGCGAGCCGATGTTCATATTTCGACAGAACTTGTGCCTATGCTTGGGAAGCATGCACTTTTGTAGGAGTGTGGTATTCTTTCGCGTACGCCTCGGGGTGAGTGTGCCGAGGTCCACGTCGCAGGAGTGCTGGTCGCCTTCTCTGTCCCGCGTGGTTGTACGCCTCCCCAGGAGATCCGCTGCATGTGCGGCATTGTCGGTCTGATCGGTCGAACGCCCCTCACGGCGGACGACCACCGCATGCTCGACCGGCTCAACGAGCAGCAGCACCACCGCGGCCCTGACGGCGCGGGTCGCTTCATCGCGGAACAATTCGCGATGGCGATGCGCCGACTCTCGATCATCGATCTCAACTCCGGCTGGCAGCCGCTCTACAACGAAGACAAGTCGATCGCCTTGGTCGCCAACGGCGAGGTCTACAACTACGTCGAACTCCGCAAGGACCTCCAGGTGCGCGGCCACACGTTCCGCACCGGTTCCGACTGCGAAACCATCTGCCACCTCTACGAAGAGTACGGCGACGGCGTCGTCCAGCACCTGCGCGGCATGTACGCGTTCGCGCTCTACGACGCCAAGCAGCAGCGCGTTCTGCTCTGTCGCGACCGCATGGGCGAGAAGCCGCTGTATCTGGTCGAGACGTCCGACCGCATTTACTTCGCCTCGGAGATGAAGGCGCTGCTCGGCGCGAAGACGACCCGCTTCGAACTCGATCGCGGCGCGATCTGGGAGTACCTGCACTACGCTTGGGTTCCTGAGCCGCGCACGGCCGTCAAGGGCATCCGCAAACTGCCGGCGGGCCACACGCTGTCGATCGATCTGAAGCAGTGGAAAGTCGACCAGCGCTGCTACTGGCGGCTGGAAGATGCGCCGCCCATTGATGGCGACCCGTCGAAGGTCGTCCGCAGTGAACTCGAGCGTATCGCCGAGTTGATCATTCGCTCTGACGTGCCGGTGGGCGTCGCGCTCAGTCGCGGCGTCGACTCCAGCGCCATCGCGGCCCTCGCGCAGCGGAACTATCCCGGCACGATCCAGGCCATTACTGTGGGCTACGAAGGCATGCCGCGGCAGGACGAGCGTCTCGGCGCCCGCGAGTTCGTCCAACAACTCCGCATTCCGCATCACGAGGTGGAACTGCGCGTCGAGGATGTCGTCGAAGGCTTTGCCGACATGTGCTTCATGCGCGACGACCCGATCTCCGACATCGCCGGCAGCGGGTATCTGGCCGTGATGCGGGCGGCCCGCGAGCGCGGCGTGCTGGTCATGCTCATGGGTCACGGCGGCGACGAGCTCTTCTGGGGCTACCAGTGGCACCGCGCCGCGTTCCGACGCACACTGCTCAAGCAGCGCATGCGGGCCGGCGGGCAATTCGTGCTGCCGCACTACCTGCGGCCCAGCATGCCGCCGCGATCGATCACCTGGGGTCTGCGCTGGCTCCGCAACGGCGGCGGTGTTTTGAGCGGTCTGCGGAATTACCGTCAGGACCGCAACTCGCCTTCTGATCGATTCGTCTTCTACGACGATTCCCCGTTCTTCCACGATGCGGAAGAGTTCATCCCGCGTTACGTCGTGCGCGGCTTCCGCGACGAGATGCGCAACGTCGACCTCACTGAACCGTTCGCCGTGCCGGAGCCGTGGCAGAACATTGACGTGCAGCAGGTCCGCATGATCTGCCAAAGCTACCTGCTCGAGAACGGCCTCGCCCAAGGTGACCGACTCAGCATGGCGGCGTCGGTGGAACTGCGTGCGCCGCTTGTTGACTACAAGCTGGCCGAGACCGTGGTCGGCCTGATGAAGACGCACCCGACCGACGAAAACGTGCGGCCCAAGGCGTGGCTATGGAACGCCGTGCGCGACTTCGTGCCCCAGTTTGTGTTCGATCGTCCGAAGACCGGCTTCAACGCCCCTGCCCGGCTCTGGTTGGAAGGCGTTCACCGCAAGTACGGCCCCCTGCTCCGCGACGGCTACCTGCAAAGCCAAGGCATCGTCGCGCCGGGCGTCGTCCTGCCCAACACCGAGCTGCGCCTGACCACGCTCGAACTCTGGTGCCGCAAAATGCTCGCCCACGCCGCCTGAAGCCGCTCGCGGCTTTGGCGTCCTCGACTGGTCAGCAAGTAAAATCGCACCGATTCCGAACCTTCCGACCCCGCCGCGCCTCTGTAGTAACGGACTTTCACCGTGAGCCAGACGCTTGCCGAACTCTTCGATCGATGTCGACAGCGCGACCGTGCCGCGTTGGAAGAGATGATCCGCCGCTTCGAGCCGTACGCCCGATCAGTCGCTCGGGCGTTCGTCAGTCGCGACGATGAAGTCGATGACGTCGTGCAGGAGGCGCTCCTGCTCGTTTTTCTGCATCTGGACGAGGTGCGTGTGCCGGCCGCCTTCCCGGCGTGGGTGCGCCAGGTCGTCCGGCGGGTCGCACACCGCTCACGAAAGACGATCCGGCTGCTGCCGGATGAAGACGACGTGATTGCCCAGCCAATAGACCTCGTCGAAGCGGCCGAACTGCGGCAGCAAGTCCGATCAGCCGTCGCGTCGCTGCGCCAGGTCAATCGTGACGCGGCCGATCTGTTCTACTTGCAGGAACTCGATCAAAACGCCATCGCGGATCAGCTCCGCGTGCCGCTCGGCACTGTCAAACGCCGGCTTCACGACGCCCGTAGCGCGCTGCGCACTCTGCTGTCCGACCACGCAACCGACCTTCCCGAATAACGGAGACAACCATGGCCATCGCCATTCATCCTCAACTCGAACAGGCCCTGCGTTTTGCGTACGACGGGAACGCGACCGATCTGTTCCTGATCGCCGGTGAGCCGCTCGCGTACCGGCTGAACAACCAAATCCAGCGTGCCGATGGCAAGCCGCTCGACGCGGCCAAGATCGAAGCGGTGGTTGACGCCGCAATCGGACGGGACGCCGCGATCGCTCAGCTCTCGGCCGCAGGCAAGGCACAGACCTCACTCGCCCTGGAGGGCGGCATCCACGGCCAGATGACCGTCACGCGTGTGGGCGGCGTGTTCAGCGTCGTCATTCGCTTGCTGCGCGGCGCGATTTACGAGCCAGCACAGATCGCCCTGCCCCAGGCCGTCCTTGACGCAACAAAAGCGGAGCGTGGCCTGATCGTCTTCACCGGACCCATCGGCTCGGGCAAGACGACGTCGCTGCTGTCGACGTTGGATCACATCAACGCGACACAGTCTCGCGTGATCAACACTGTCGAAGACCCGATCGCGATCGCCGGCATGACGCCCAAACGCTCTCTGATCGTCCAGCGCGAACTCGGCACCGACGTACCCGACTTTCGGACCGGCATCTCCGTGTCGATCGCCCAGGACGCCGACGTGCTGTTCGTCGGCGAACTCCGCAGCCCCGACGATGTCGCCGCCGTGGTGCATGTGGCGCAAGTGCGCTGCCTGGTTCTGACGCAGATGCACCAGCCGACTGCCGTCCGCGCGATCCAGCGCATGATCGAAGTGCAGCCTGCCGACACGGCGCTCGCCTTTCGTCGACAGCTTGCGGAAACACTACGTTGCGTCGTCGCGCAGACGCTCGTGCCCCGTGCCGGCGGCAAAGGCAAGGTCGCCGCGTACGGCGTACTTGTGCCGACCGATGCCCAGCGCCAGGCGATCCTCGACGGCACCGACATTCCCGACTCGCCGGTGACGATCGACACTCACATGCGCCAACTCGTCGCAGACGGCATCATCGCGCCAACTTGAGCCGCTCACCGCTTAGCGTCCGCGTCTTTCTTGAGTACCTTACAAGTCCCATGAAAGACCCGCGCTTCACTCAGCTTTCGCGCACGCTCGTTCATCACTCGATGAAGGTCACGCCCGGCGACAAGGTCCTTGTCGAGGCGTTCGACATCCCGACCGACTTCACCGTCGAACTGATTAAGACGATCGCCGACGCCGGCGGGCATCCGATCGTCAGCACGTACCACCAAGCTGTACTACGGCAGCTTTACCGCAGCGCGTCGCGCGAGCAGATGGAAACCATCGGCCTCGTCGAAAAACTCCGCATGGAGAGCGTGCAGTGCTACTGCGGCATCCGCGGCAGCCACAACATCTCCGAGACGTCGGACGTGCCGAAAGAAAAGATGGAATTGTACGAAAAGCACTGGTGGAACCCCGTGCACAGCAACATCCGTGTACCGAAGACGCGCTGGGTCGTGCTCCGCTGGCCGCACCCGAGCATGGCGCAGAACGCGGGGATGAGCACCGAAGCGTTCGAAGACTTCTACTTCCAGGTCTGCGCCGGCCTCGACTACGCGAAGATGGCCCGCGCTTCGCAGCCGTTGGTAGACCTCATGCGTGCCACCAACGAAGTGCACATCACCGGCCCTGGCACCGATCTGCGCTTCAGCATCAAGGGCATCGGCGCCATGCCCTGCAATGGCGGCTGCAACATCCCGGACGGCGAAACCTACAGTTGCCCCACGCTCGACAGCGCCGACGGCGTCGTACAGTTCAATGCCGAGACGCTCTACCGCGGCACGGTCTTCAACCGCGTGAAGCTCAAACTGAGCAACGGCAAGGTCATCGAAGCCAGTTGCGATGGGGCCGACAACACCAAGAAGCTGAATGAAGTGCTCGACGCCGACGAAGGCGCCCGCCGGATTGGCGAATTCGCGATCGGCTACAACCCCTACGTGCTGCGGCCAATGAAAGACATCCTGTTTGACGAGAAGATCGCCGGCAGCTTCCACTTCACGCCGGGCAACGCGTACGAAGACTGCGGCAACGGCAATAAGAGCCAGATTCACTGGGACATGGTCTGCATCCAACGTCCCGAGTACGGCGGCGGTGAAATTTGCTTCGATGGCAAACTCATCCGCAAGGACGGCCTGTTCGTACTGCCCGAACTGCTCGACCTGAACCCGGACCGCCTCGGCAGCGCGTCGGCCTGACGCCCGGGTCTGGCTCGAAATCGCGGTAAACACTTCCCTGCCGGCGGACACTTTCGCAGGGAGATTCTGTGGCTATGTCTCACACCCTTGAGTCGTTCGAACTGCGCCGGCTGATGGCGTTCGACAATGTGCCGGTGCCCGTGGTCGACCTGCGCGTCGACAGCAACCGCGACGGCCGGATCACGGCAGACGACAACCGCGTGGAAATGTCGGGCGACCGTCGCTCTGGAGCGCTCGTCCTGCCAAACCTCGACCGCGATAACACGGCCACGCCCGCACCCGACAACTGGACCGGCGGCAACTGGCTGGGCCGCAACATCCCTGCCAACAACGTCATCGACAACGCAGCCGACCTGCTCGACCTCGGCCGGCTCAGGGTGCAGAAGCTCGGCTTCATGGATTCCAGCTTCTCCTACGAGGCCACGCTGCGCCTGCTCAAGCCGACAAGTGATGCCGCGTACTACAAGACGACGTCTGCACAGGATCGCGTGCGTGTCTTCATGCCCACGGTCACGTCGTCGCGCAACCGGCTCCTGCCGCAACCAGGCGACGCAATGTTGATCGGGCCGGGCACGACCGACACCGTTCGCTTCGTGTACGAACCGAAGGCGCCGAACGAGTTCCCGATCTCCATGCTCGCCGGCGACGGCTACGTCGAGTTCGCCGTCGAAGGGTTGAAACTCGGCGCGCAGGTGCGCGCCGAATGGACCGTCACGTACGGTCCCGTCATCATCGGCTTCGCCAGCGATGGTGGGATCGAAGCGCCGCGCGAGACGATCCGCGATGAAGCGCTCATCCGCGTCGCGCCGTTCGTCCTCAGCAGCAACACAGACCGCGTCAGTTCCGCGAAAGGCTCCGTCTGGGTCGAAAAAGGCTTCGATCCGCCTGCCAATCGGCAGATGCGCGACTCGTTCAATGCACTTTTCGGCGACCGTTTCGTTGAATCCGACGCGGTCGACCTCTGGACGCAGGACGGCGTCGAAGTGGGCTACGCCAAGACGCCCACCGCGCAGATCAACATCGTCCTGGAACTGCCGCGGGCGCTGATCGACTACGCCCCCGGTGGCCAGCGTCGGTGGGTGCGGCAGAATCTGCTTCGCAACGGTGTCGGCATCGCGCCCGATGTCGCCCTGTCCGGCGATAACCCCAACAGCTATGGCGGCGACATCGAAGCCATCCCGCGCCGGCCAACCCGCGCTGCTGCTGCACAGCAGGTCGATGCCGGCAACGCTCAAAAACTTCTTCGACGCACAAGGCGTGAATCCGGTGCTCGAACTCGATCCCGACCGCTTCCTCGGCGTCGGCCATGTCGACGAAGTCGTACTCTCCAACGGTCAAGGCACGCTCTTCACGCCCGATGTCGAACTCGGCTGGGCGATGATGCTCTGGGCCAATCGAATCGATCCGAACGCGCGAATGCTACAAGGGCTTTATCCAGCTGCGACGAGCGATGAACTCGTGCTCGGCGTGCCGGTGTCAAAGATCGTGACGAATGCCAGGCTGAAGCTGTTCAACTTCGGCAAGGTGAACACGGCCGGCAACCTACAGGCGGTGCATCAGACATTGCGATCCACGCTGGGCCTCACACCGGAAGTCAACACGCCCACGGCCGCTGGCACGAACAAGGGAACGCTATCGCTTTTGCGCGGCGGACTGTTCGCGTCGCTGAATCCTGCGCGTTGCGACGGAGTTCGAAGTTCGCTTCATCACCGATCGTAAGTACCAGATTCGCAGCCGGCCCACCGGCGGTATCGGCGACTGGAAGGCGGCTTCGACAGGCGATCGCTACGCTGACGAGATTTTTCCCGAGCACGGCACATTCCTGTTCGCCAGCCAGTGGTCGGCCGGAGCTGCGAAGGCAGGTGACATCTTCCGCTTCACGTCGAACGCAAACCCGACGCTTGTAAAGCTGCCGCAGCTCTACCACAGCGGCAGCATCTGGGGCGACTTCGGCGATTACCCGGAAGCCGAGATCAACAAGCAAATCCTCAGCGAGCGCGGCGTGAGCCTGTTTGCCAACTCGATCAATTCGTTCGTGAACGGGACGCAGGTCGTCACCGGTGAAACGTTCGGCCCGCGCGTCCGCCGTTCCGGCACGACGGCCGCCAGCGACATCCTGCGCGACTATGTGACCGCTACGTTCAAACGCGGCGGCTTTACCGTAGTGAGCTACGTCGATTCGCGCCTGTACACCCTCGGCAGCGGCGGCGTGCATTGCGGAACGAACGCGGTCCGGGAGATCCCGGACCGCGCGTGGTGGCTGTGATAGTCGAACGGCCGCCTGCTACTCGCCGCGATTGTCCCGCCCGTCCGCTTCGCTGCTGCTGATTTCGCCGGCGAAGCTGCCGTCGTCTTCGAGGTCGTTGGTGCGCACTGCATCGGCGCCGCGTTCGTCCTGGCCGGTCGACGCGTCGTCGGCCCGGTCGTTCACGCGGCCCTTCACTTCGTCGATCGTTGTCTTGTACGCCTTCGCGCCGACGCCGGACTGGTTCTCGCGTTTCGCGTGGCCGCCGCTGGCGAATTCGTCGGAACTTCCGTCGCTGTCGTCCGGTCCGTCGTGGTGGACCTTGTCGGTGCTGGCGACGCCGCTGCCGCCCGTGCCGACGCCGACAATGTCACTGTCGAGGTCACCGCCGCTGGCCGAGCCGACGCCGCCAGCCGGCATGCCGACGCCACTCGTGCGATTGCCGTCGCCCGGCGTGGGGTGGCCCGCTTCGCGAGGCTGCGCCCCCTTGTCCTGATTGCGTGCGGCCCGGCTGGCATACTCGCGCTCGGCCGCATCGGATTCGTGAGCGCCGAAATCGCCCTTCCCGCCGACGGCTTTCGCGTCTTCGATGTTCGATCCGGGCTTGAGCTGCTTCGGATCACGATGGGCTTTGGCGCCGCGGTTCAGCTTGCTTTCAGCACTCGGACCGCTCGCGACGGTCTGCTTGTCGTTCGTGTCGACGTTTGATTTTGACTTGGTGTTGCGGGCCATTGCTCGTCTCCTTGTTGAACTGCCCAACCCTAGCGCGCGAGCACGCGACCGACGCACCGGGGTTGACTCGGCGCGGCCTATCGGGTCAACCATCAAGCATGCGAACCATCCGATGGGGCATCCTCGGCTGCGGCGACGTCTGCGAAGTGAAAGCCGGCCCGGGCTTTCAGAAAGCGACGAACAGCGCCCTCGTCGCGGTCATGCGCCGCGACGGCGCGAAGGCCCGGGATTTCGCGCGACGACACAATGTGCCGCGCTGGTATGACGACGCACAGAAGCTGGTGGACGATCCCGACGTGGACGCCGTGTACGTGGCGTCACCACCGTCGTCGCATGTGAAGCTTGCGCTACTTGTCGCGCGAGCGAAGAAGCCGTGCCTGGTCGAAAAGCCGATGGCGCGAAATGCCGATGAATGCCGAACGATGATCGACGCGTTTGCGCAACGGACACGCCGCTGTGGGTCGCATACTACCGGCGGGCGATGCCGATCTTTGTTCGCGCAAAGCAAATCGTTGAGAGTGGCGAACTGGGCGAGATCACCGGCGCATCGTACCGCTTCGCCCGCGCCTGCCATCGCGAAAACCTCGGCTGGCGCGGCGACGCGGCCATCGCCGGCGGCGCACTCACGCTCGACCTCGGCAGTCACGCACTGAACGCGATCGACTGGATCGTCGGTCCGCTCGAAGCGATCGCCGGCCACAGTATCGGCACGGCCGGCGTTGAACGTGCTTCGTCGTTGCTGTTCCGAACCGCGAACGGCTCGCCAGGTATGATGCAATTCAACCTCGCTACCGATGCCAACGAGGAAATGATCGAGATTTCAGGCACGAAGGGTCGCTTGCGCTGGCCGTGCTTTGGAAACGTGGAACTGACGATCGAGCGTGGCAAACAGATCACAACCGAACGCCACCCGCCCGGGCCGCACGTGCATCAGCCGTTGATCCAGTCGATCGTCGATGAACTCAACGGTGTTGGCCGCTGCTCTTCGGACGCGGGCAGCGCACTGCGCACCACGCAGTTGCTCGACGTCGCGATGGCCGGCGCACGGAAGTCGTAAGTCACGCCTTCGGCATCTGCTGACTGAGGCAGTGAATCGCGCCCAGGCCCCAGATGAGTTCGTTGCAGTTCAGGCCGATCACTTCGTGGTTGGGCAGGTGGTCCTGGAGGATGCTGATCGCTTCGCCGTCCGCCTTCTGGCCGAAGATCGGGACGAGCAGCGCACCGTTGATGAACAGGAAGTTCAGGTACGTGGCCGGGCAGCGCTGGCCGTCGATGACGACAGGGCGCGGCATCGGCAGTTCGACGACGTTGAACGGCTTGCCGTCCTGGTCGCGCAAGCCGTCGATCTGCTTGCGGACACGCTTGAGCGCCTTGTAGTTGGCGTTCCTTGGCATCGTGCTCGACCGCGAACGCGATCGTATCGGGCGCGATGAATCGCGCGAGGTCATCAATGTGGCCGTCGGTGTCGTCGCCATCGATGCCGCCGGTCAGCCAGCAGACGTGCGACTGGCCGTAGTAGTCCTTGAGGTATTGCTCGATCTTCGGCGCGAGAGCGTCGGATTGCGGTTCTTGTTCAGCAGGCAATCGGTCGTGGTGAGCACCGTTCCACGGCCGTTGAAGTCGACGGCGCCCCCTTCCATGACGATGCCGGGGTTGAACACCGTCTTCACGCCGAGCAGCTTCGCGACGCGCGTGGGCACGGCGTCGTCATCGTCGTAAGGCGGATACTTCCCGCCCCAGGCGTTGAAGGCCCAGTCGACGATGGCGAGTTCCCTTCGTCCCTTCCTGCCTGCGTGCCTGCGTGCCTGCTTAACCAAGAATGCCGGCCCGTGGTCGCGGCACCAGCTCTCGTTCGTCTTCACGTGATGGAACGTCACCCGCTTCAGGTTCACACTGGCGTTCTTCAACTGCCCTTCGACGATGAACTGCCAGTTCTCGTTCGGCACGTTGATGTGCACTTCCTGCCGTAGCGCGATAACGCGCATGATCTCGCAGAGCTGATCGTTGATGTGGTGATAACGCCCGGGAAAGCTGATCCCCTCCGGCCGTGGCCAGGAAAACATCGTGCCGCGCTGCGGCTCCCATTCGGCCGGGAAGGTGTAGCCGAGCTCGCGCGGGGTCTTGAGTGATTTGCGATTGACGGTGTTCGATTTCGACATGGGACGGGCAGAGTCTAGCGAAGTGACTCGCCATGCGTGAAGGCGCGACCGTCGAATCAATCACACGCCCGCGCGAATCGACGTGCCGAGGCACGCCTGAACCACGGCCACCGCGAACGGCGTGAGCGACGGATCGTTCAGGGCATCACCCGCGCGGGGCAGCGGGATCGTCCAGAGGTCGCGATGCTCTTCGGGGTCCATCAGCCGCCGCAGGTCGCTGGCCGTGCGCGTGGTGCGAACGAGGTAGATCGTCTCCGGGTGCCGCATCCGCAAATCCTCCGCGATGCCGACCAGTTCCATCGATTGGAGGTCGGCCGGCGTCAGCCGAAGTTCTTCGGCCAACTCCCGGCGGACGTCGTCGAACAGGTTGATCTCGTCGCGCACTTCCAGGCTGCCGGCGAACGGGTGCACGCGGTTCGGGTAGTAGGCCACGCGGTGATTGCGTTTGCCCAGCACCAGCAGGCCGTCGACGCTGAGGACGCCGGCGCTGACGCCCATCGGGTTGGCCATCACGTCGGGGCCGAAGGTGTCGGCCAGATGCGGGTTCTCGAAGTTTGTGCCGACGACGATGCGGTAGCTGCTGCGCGACAGCGCGATCTCAAGCCGACCGTCATGAATCGCAAAGGATTCGCACCGTCCCACCGGGCCGTCGAATAGCCGCACATCCGGGCGGGCGGTCACGCGTTGCCACGCCTCTTCGATCGCGCGATCCACTTCGGGCACGATACGCCGGCTCGATTCGATCCATCGCACTTCGACGTTGGCTTCATCGAACGAACCGCGCAGCCACCACTTCAACTCCTGGCTCATTGCACCATGCCCTTGGTCAGGCGCATGAACGCCGTTTCGAGGTTCACTTCTTCCTCGCGGAAAAGCGTCAGTTTGTAGCCGCCCTGCACGAGCGTGCTGGCGAGGAAGCTGTAATCGGTCAGGCCTTCCTTGAGCGTGACAACCATGTGATCGTCCTTCGGCTCGAGCGTGGCGATGCGCGAATCCTGCCGCAGCAGGTCGGCCGCCAGACCGCTGTTGCTCGCGACGGCCACGTGCACCACCGTGCCGACACGTGCCTTGCGCACGATGTCCACCCACGGGCCGGCGTACTTCAGTTCGCCCTGCTCGATGATGCCGACCTTGTTACACAGGTCCTGTAGTTCGGGCAGGATGTGGCTGCTGATGAGAATCGTCTTGCCCATGCGTTGGAGCTGCTTGAGCAGTTCGCGCATTTCGATGCGGGCGCGGGTCGAGGTTGCCGGCCGGCTCGTCGAGCAGGAGCACTTTCGGGTCGTGCAGCAGCACGCGGGCGATGCTGAGACGCTGCTTCATGCCGCGCGACAGGCCGTCCACCGGAGCGTCGGCCTTGTAGGCCAGGTCGGTCAGCGTGAGCACGTCGTCAACGGTCTTCTCACGTTCCGCACCGTTCAGATTGTAGGCGGCCGCGAAGAACTCGCAGTATTCGCGGACAACCATGTCTTCGTACGCGCCGAAGTAGTCGGGCACGTAGCCGATGAGCGGGCGGATCTCGCGCGACTGGAAGCCGACGACCTTGTCGCAGATGCGGGCCTCGCCCCACGTGGGCTGGAGCAGTGTCGCAAGGATCTTGATAGTGGTGGACTTGCCGGCGCCGTTGGGGCCGATGAAGCCGAAGCAGTCGCCCTCTTCGATTTCGAGGTTGAGGTTCGAGAGCGCGACGAGGTTGCCGTAGCGCTTCGTGAGGTTGACGGTTTTGATGGCGATGGCCATGGGGCGGGCGAGGGGTTAGGGGTTAGGGGCCAGGGCTAGGCCATGCAGTCGATCATAGTCACGGTTGAGTCGTGGGCGGTTTCAGCAGGCGCGCGGTGACGGCCGAACGGTCGATCGGCATCACGAACTGATACAGCACCCGGCCGGCGCCGTCGGGCGTGCGGCCTTCCACTTTGAACGGCAGGGGTAGCGGTTGATCGTCCGCCTGTGCGATCACCACCAAGTTGCCGGCAAGCAGCGCATTGCTGACGTCCAGATCACGCGCGCCGGTCCGCAGGATTTCCACACGGCGATTCTCGTTGCTCAGCGGATTCCGTGGCGGCAGCCGGCCGAACAGGCTGAGCACGGGCAGCGTGCGCGGGATCGTGGCGTCGAAGTCGTCGTAGCGACGATCGCCCGAGCTGAGAGCCCCGCCGCGGATGTTGAGCCACACCTGTGCCCAGTCCTGGAACGAGCCGCGCAGGAACACGCCGCGCCCGGGGTCGGCCACGTCGCTGATGTCGAGGTGCTTGAGCTTGCTGTTCGGGTCGATGAGCGCGGTCTTGTCGCCGTTCTGCCAGAGATCGGCGAGATCGAGCGTGTCGCCGGCCTTCCATTCGGGCACGAACATCAGCGCGTCGTCGCCATTTGCGCCACGGAAGGCGAAGTAGACGTTGCGGAAGGTCTGATTCGTGACATTCACGAGCTGGCCCGACACGTAGACCTTGCCGTCTTCGGCGCGGACGTCGCCCGACAGTCGATCCTGCACGCCGCCGGCCCAGCGGGCCATGAACTGCTTCTGCGTGCGCCGGAATTCGACGCTGGTTTTCGTCGGCTCGCTTGACGCATCGGCCGCCGCGACCGCGTGCGACACGTCCACCGTGTAGCTCCGCGGCGCTTTCACCATGAGCTGGTCCGACGTCCAGCCAGTGTCGGGGCTGCGCGGGAACGGCGTGAGCGTGCGTGTAAATGCACCGTCGCCCGGATCGAGCGTGAGTTGCTGCGCGCCGTCTTTTGGCACGTAAAGGCCAATCCGGCTGACGACGATCGCGGCCGGGTCGACCGGGCCGGCGCGGACGAACGAAATGTGCCTCACCTGCGGCGGGCCGCTCAGCATCAGGCGAACGACGCCGAGCGTGAGCAATGTTGCCAGAACGGTCAGCGCGCCGAACGCAAACCAACTGTACTGCTGCTTGCGCTTGGCCCGCAGGAACAGGTAAACGCCGGGGCCGGCGATGATCCAGTACCCAATGAAGAAGAAGACCGCGACCACCACCAGCGTCGCACTGCGGCCGGTCAGGTCGAGGTAGCGCAGCAGCGTGAAGCCGAAGTCCTTCATCCCTTCAGCCCCCCAGCGGAACTGGTCGGTGCTGGAGCCTTCGCTGAAACGAGAGCGTCGCGTCGGGTTGACGATCGTGCTGTTGTTCGTGCCGAGGACGGTGTCCCATATGAGCATCCACGCGCGGCCGTTCGAGCGGACGAGGTTCACATCCCCCAAGTCCTGGGCGACGAAACTGACGCAGCCGTATCCGAAGCCGCGGCGAACCAGCCACGGCGTGCGAACGTTGTTGCCCCAGTCGAGTGTGCGGAGCGCATTGTCGCGCAGTGGCGTCTCGACAATCACGCCCGGCTTCGGATTCGCACGGGCCGTCGCGATCGGGCCGGTCGCGTTCGACCACGTGTTGACCGCGCCACGAATGACGCTGTTGTTCTCGTCGCGCGGCGGCTTCCAACGATTGGTCTGCGTGGCCAGCGCCTTGAGTGCATCCAGCGTGGTGAGCGCTTGCACGTCGGTCACGTCGACGGGCAAAAGGTCGCCAAAGTTCGCGAGCGGCTGCCATTGCTTGTTCGTGCAGACAACCAGATGCCCGCCCCGGCGGACGAATTCGCGGAGGGCGTCGAAGCGGGTCGAGCCGCCGTCGCGCAGCTTGCCGGGGTCGCCGTCCAGCCAGACGATCGCGTCGACGGCGTCATAGCCGAGCACATTTTCGGGCAGCCGATCGATTGACACCTTGGCGGCCTCGAACGATTCGGACGTGCCGACGATTTTGTCCTGACGGAACTCTTCTGTGGCGACAGCGCTGTTGTCGCCCACGAAGAGGATCAGCTTGCGGCCCGGCACGGGGTTGTTGATATCGAAATCGGGGTCGACATCGCGCGGCAGCGACTTCGGCACCGGAAGCACGGCCAGTTCTTTGCCCGACGCGTCATGCACACTGACGCGGAGCACGTCCTGCAATTCGTCAATGCTGGCGACGCGCAGGCCATGCAGAACCGGCTGCGGGATGAAATACGTCCAAAACGGCTGCTCACCGACGCCGCCGGTCAGGGTCACGCGCGTGGTGTAGAGGACGAAGTCGCCGTTCTCGTCATGCTGAGTAACGCGGAGTTCGAAGGTACCGCTGGTGCCGGAGTCGAGCTTCAGCTTGACGAGCAGCGGCGTCCAGCAGGTCGGGCGGTAGAGGCTGTCAAAGCCGATCGATTCGACACGACCCGACACCTGGGCCAACCCGGTCGAAACCGAGAGCCAGAGAATCGCCAGCAGTCCCCAGGCAAGCGAAAGCCGCATTGATGCGAAGTGTAGATGCGGGCAGGGGAAATACAAAATTTGGAGTGGGAACTCCGAGATGCAAGTTTCGAGTTTCGAGATTCAAGAGCGTTGCACAGTTCGCTTCGCGCGCCTCGGAACTCGCAACTCGAATCTTGACACTGCCCCACCAATAAACAGCGCCCGCCAGGCGGGTAACCTGTCGGGCGCTCGGGTAGCAGTCGGACGATCGGTCTCGCGCGGATCCCGCGATGCGTTATCGCACCGCCATCCTGGCATGACGTTCTTCATCCGTTGAAGTGCGTCACGCGTTCCGACTAGCGAGTTAGTCAGTTGTCTGTCGCTCGACGGCCCATATTCGACCGGTCAAGGTCGAGTGGGAGTTCGTCAAGGCTACAGCCCCCAAAGTTCATTCGCGATCGGCTCCTCGCGGGCGGGCACTTCCTTCGCGCCGCAGGAAACCTTTCGAAAGAGATCGGCTGGCGGGTAACCAGCTCGATCTCCGGGTAGCAGTCGGACGACTGCGAGAGACGCATCTCTCTTTCGTATCGAGCCGGACCGGGAACCCTTTCAGTCCGGTCGGCTCGGGCGGACTCGTCACGGCTGAGCCGTGTCACACGTCACGCCAAATGGTCCGAATTCGCTACAACTGGCCGGCGTCTGCTTGCCGCAGACGCAAGCCAACACGAATCACTCTTTCATGGGCTCGCCGGGGTCTGGAGGAGGTCACGCGTGACTCGTGGGGCGCGGCATCCCTACAGAAGACCGGGGCGGCGTTGTGATTTAGCGCTTGCGACGCAGGACCAGCAGGGCCACGCCACCGAGGGCGGTGAGCGTCGTGGGTTCCGGGACGTCGGGCTGGAAGATGCGGATCTTCACGCCCGGGTCGGTGCCGGAGCCGAGCACCTTCTTTTCGATGAACGAGGTGCTGTTCGTGCCACTGGTAGCCTGTAGCACGTTGTTCATGACGATCTGAAGGCTGGTGGCCTGGAAGTTGGCCGGGACCGAAACCATCATCGTGGCGGTCCACTCGCCGTCGACCGAGCCATTGGTGACCGAGACCGGCATCGCGGGCGTAACGCCGTAGTCGTTGACCGGGTTCGGATCGGAGCCGAAGAACACGTTGCCGTCGGCGTCCATCGTGTCGGTGTAGGTGATGCCGACGATGCTGCCGGGGTTGGCGGCGGTGGTGCCGAGGATCGTCGCCGTGAGCAGGCCGCTCACCTTGACGCTGCCCGTGCCGAGGATCGAGTAGTCACCGAGCTCACTCACCTGGATGCCCAGGAGTCGGCTGCCCGCCGGCGCATTCTGCGGCAGGTTGATGGTGACAAACATGCGGTCGCGCTTCGTGGCGGCGACGCCGTTGCTGCTTTCAGCGAAGAAGTTCGAGGGGAAGAAGGTGAATCCGCCGTCGCTCACGACGGGGTCGCCGAACAGGCCGGCGTCAGAGCCGCCGTTGGCGTAGGTGAAGACGTTGCCCGGCGAAGAGCCGTTGGGCTGAGCCCAGGGGATCGAGGCGAACGAGATGGACGTGAAGGTCCCGAAACCGGCGGCCAAGGCCGCGGTGGCAAGCAGAGTGCGCGCTGACATGTGATCTCTCCCTAACATGCGTCGACTGACTACCCGTGACGGCCGCCGCGCTCAGTCGCGCTTACGCGGGTGCCGCGCCTCAGAAAAACCGTCGCCCTGTTGAGCTGTATCCACGCGATTACCCGTCGCGTGTCGTCCGACACAGCCGACATCCTCGCCCGCGATCCGCGCCAGCACCGCCGATCTCTCGTCAAGCACATCCGCTGCTACACGGACGCACCGAGACCACCCGGCACAAAGCCCTCCGCCAAAACGGAGCACTTCGGCACGACCTTCACCACCCTTGCGGATAGATCAGGATCGATCACAAACTCTGAGATGTCTCAAGGCCCCGGTCGCCTCACGAACTTCCGTAAGGCTTCCCTTCCGAGGACTTCCTTCACTGACGCGAGTCATCTTAACCGACTCACACAGCAAAACAAGAAGATTCTTGATGCCCGCAACAAACACGCAAGACATAAAAGCACATATACTTACGATAATATTCAGCAGAAAAATTCACTTTTGTTATCGCCCCCACGATCTTGTCGACCCACAGCCATTTTACCCAGCCTCACGACAACATCCTAGATTAAACTGGATTGCTACACGACAATGACCGAAGGTAAGATGTGGCACGATCGTGGATGCGGTCTATGCCGGTAATGTGTGAATTAAAAGGCAGTTAGAGATTTACCTATGCCCCGCGACATCCCTGTTGGCAACGGAAGCCTGCTGGCCTGCTTCGACGCGAAGTACCAGATACGGGATTTCTATTTCCCTCACGTGGGGCAGGAGAACCACGCGGGCGTGCAGCCCTGCCGTTTCGGGGTGTGGGTGGAGCCCGCCACCCCCCACGGCCGCGCAAATGGCCGACTGGCCTGGAGTAACGAGCCGGGATGGACGATCCGCCAGCGTTATCTGAAGGACACCTTGACCACATCCGTCGCGATGGAGCATCGCGATCTGAAGCTCACATTATATTGCAACGACGCCGTCGATTTTCATCGCAATGTTCTTGTCCGACGCATCAAGATCAAGAACGGAACTGCTACCGCCCGTCGCGTCAAGGTGATCCACCATCAGGACTTCGCCATGTACGGGACGAAGATCGGCGACACCGCCTGCTTCGATCCGGCCTTGACGGCGCTGGTGCACTATCGCAATAAGCGCTACATCTCCGTGCAGTTCCACGTCGACGGCCAGCCCCGCGTGGACGAGTTCGCCACAGGCACGTCGGGCTTCGCCGGCGCCGAAGGAACGTGGCGTGATGCCGAGGACGGCCAACTCGGCATGAACCCGATCGCACAAGGGGCGGTCGACAGCACAGGCCTGGTCACGGTCGACCTCCCTCCCGATGGCGAGAAGACCGTCTACATGGTGATCGTCGCCGGCGAGAGCCGTGCAGAACTCGAGTCGCTGCACCAGTGGCTCAGCCGCAATCCGCCGCAGAGCGTGCTCGATCGCACGAACTCGTATTGGCGTCTGTGGGTGGGCGGCATCAACCTCAACTTCGGCAACCTGCCGCCGAAGTTCGTCGAGTTGTTCAAGCGCTCGCTGCTGGTCGTGCGCACGCAGATCAGCAACTCCGGCGGCATTATCGCGGCGAACGATTCGGACATCATGCAGTTCGCGCGCGACACCTACAGCTACATCTGGCCGCGCGACGGCGCGCTGGTGGCCGATTCGCTCGATCACGCGGGCTTCTCCGATCTCGCACGCTCCTTCTACACCTTCTGCCAGAAGGCCATCACCAAGGACGGCTACTTCCTGCACAAGTACAACCCGGACGGCTCGCCCGCTTCTTCGTGGCACCCGTGGGTGCGCGATGGCAAGCCGCAGTTGCCGATTCAGGAAGACGAAACCGCGCTGGTCGTCTGGGCGATGTGGCGTCACTACTTTCGCTATCGCGACATCGAGTTCATGCGCCCGCTGTGGGTGGACATCGTCCAGCCCGCGGCCGACTTCATGTGCCGGTTCCGCGACCCCTCTACCGGTCTGCCCCTGCCGAGCTACGACCTATGGGAAGAACGCTCGGGCGTGCACGCCTTTACCGTCGCGACGGTGTACGGCGGCCTGCGGGCGGCGCATAACTTCGCCGTCTGTTTCGGCGACCGCGAACGCGCCCGCCGCTACAAGACCGCCGCCGACGAAATCAAGCGTGGCGCCGCCAAGCACCTCTACTCCGAAAAGCTCGGCCGCTTCGTGCGCCGGCTTGTGCCGATCAACTCGCCCTGCGCCGACCCGCACGGCAACGTCATCGAGATGGGCGACAGTGCCCCGCCCGAGACTCAGTACGAGGTCGACGAAGTGGTCGACGCATCGCTCTACGCGATCTACAAGTTCCACCTGTTTGAAGCCGACGACCCGCGCGTCGTGTCGACCATGGACGCCATCAAGGACAAGCTCTGGTGCAAGACCGAAGTGGGCGGCGTCGCGCGGTACGAGCAGGACTACTACCACCGCATCACCGACGACTTCAGCCGCGTGCCGGGCAACCCGTGGTTCATCTGCACGCTGTGGCTCGCGGACTACCTGATCACACGCGCCAGCACGCCGGAAGAACTGAAGCTCGCCCTGCCCATCTTCGAATGGACGGCCAGTCACGCGCTCGATTCGGGCGTGCTGGCCGAGCAGGTCAACCCGTTCACGAACGCCCCGATCAGCGTCAGCCCGCTGACGTGGAGCCACGCGACGGTCGTCAGCACGGCAATCAAGTACCTGGAAAAGCTTGAGACCCTCTTCACCGACGACACCGGCCGCGCCATCTTCCAGGTGCGCCGGCCCGGCATGGTCGAGGTGAGCAGCCACGCGTTCTTCAGCCGCAACGAGGCGGATTTCGAGGTCGCCAACGACCGCCGCGAGACCGCCAGCCCCATGGGCAAGTTCGTCACCACCGATCCGAAGTCGAAGAAGCAGGTGCTGGCGACGTTGAGCATCGACACGACCGACTGCATCGGCTGCGGAATCTGCATCGCTCGCTGCCGCAACGACGTCCTGCGCCAGGTCGACGGCAAGGCGATGATCGACCTCCAGGCCCTCGACAAGTGCGACCTCAACGGCGAATGCGTCCGCGTCTGCCCGACGCACGTGGTGAAGATCGACGCCCACGACCTCGACGACACGGCGCCCAAGCCGGTCCTGGCGACGTCCGACGCCGCGGGCGAGTAGCGGATTCGACAACTTGAACGAACCACGGCGGCGCGAACTCACTCGCGCCGCCGTTCTTTTTCGTGTCGTAACACAAGCGTCCCGCTTGTTCCCGCATCGCACGACAGGACGCCCTGCTACATCCCTCGGCACTACCCGCTTACAATCCCGCCATGCCCCAAGGTGATTGCCTTCAGATCCTTTTCTCTCACGATCGCTGGGCCACCGCGCAGTTGCTCAACGCGTGCGACGCACTGACGACGGAGCAGTTCCACCAGCGTTTCGACATGGGCCTCGGCTCGCTGCACGACACGCTCACCCACGTGATCGGCGCGATGCGCACCTGGACCGACACGCTTGCCGACGTCGAGCTGCGCCCGCGTCTTGAAACGGACGGCCAGCGCCGCACGCCGGCGGAACTTCGATCGCTGCTCGGCGAAGTCGCGGATGCCTTCGCGGCCGAGTTGACCCGCCGCCCGCACGGCGAGGTCGTCACCCGTCGGTTAATGTCGGGCAAGACGATCCACCTCACGCGCGCCGCCGCCCTGATGCAGGTGCTCACGCACGGCATGCATCACCGCGCACAATGCCTGAACATGCTGAAACAGCTCGGCGTGAAGCCGTTGCCGCCGAGCAGCGTGGTGGAGTGGACGTGGGTGGTGGACAAGTGATAGTCGGCGAAGACGCAGGCGAGATCCGCGGACTGCTCGACGGGGTCCGCCACGTACCGCTTAACGCTGCGCTCATACCGAATCAGGGAACCAACACAACCTTCCCGCCACTCCCATCGCGCAAGACGAGTTCGTGCGCCTCTGCTGCCCTCGCAAGCGGCAACTCTGTTTGCACGATCGGCTTCAATCCGCCGCGCGCAAGCCCTGCGGAGATGAACGCGAACGCCCGCGATAACCCTCCATCGCCCGCCGCCCACAGCATGACGCCGGTGACGATCGATTCCTTCGCCATCGTCTTGCGCGGATCGATCTCGATGCGGCCTCGACTGCCGATGATCACCACCCGGCCGCCGGACACGAGCAGGTCCAGGTCGTGATCGAGGTTCACGTTCGCCAGCATCTCGATGACGACATCCACGCCGCGGCCGCCCGTGAGCAACTTGATCTGATCGAGGTAGCTTGCCTCGCGATGGTTCATCACGTGCATCGCACCGCACTCGCGCACGAGTTTCCGACCCGCGTCCGTGCTGGCCGTGCCGATGACGGTCGCGCCGAGCAGCGCCGCGATCTGCACGGCCGCCGTGCCGACACCGCCGCTGGCCCCGTGAATCAGCACGGCATCGCCCGGGCGAACGTTCGCGCGATCGACGAGCGCTCGATACGCAGTGCCGAACGCCACCGGCACCGCCGCGCCTTGCGCGAAGCTCAAGTGATCGGGCAGCCGGTGCGCATCGCTCGATCGAACCACGGCCAATTCCGCATAGCACCCGGTGTTGCGCGGCCCGGTCGTGCCGAGCGCGAACACCCGCTCGCCCTTCCGCGGCCCGTCGACCACTTCGCCTGCGAGTTCCGTTCCCGGCGTGTAGGGCAACGCCGGCTTCATCGCATACGCGCCGGCCCGGACGTAGGTATCGACTGGGTTCACGCCGATCGCCCGCACGTGGATGAGCAGCTCACCCTCACCCGCCTTCGGATCGGGTACGTCTTCGTAGTTCAACACAGACGGATCGCCGAACGCGTGAACGCGGATGGCTTTCATGAACACGCTCCGTATGCGAGATGTTTCCGAGTCGCTTTCGAATCGATGCTATTGGAGGTCGTTCGTCAGCACGATGCGATACCTCGCCTTGCCGGCCCGCAGGTGGTCCAGCGCTTCGTTGGCGCGACTCATCGGGAAGTATTCGACCGTCGGCGCGATCTTATGACGCGCGCAGAAGTCGATCATCTTGCCGATCGTCGCCGGCGAACCGAGTGGACTGCCACCGACCGACTTCTGGCCCACGATCATCGGGAATGCCGTGATCGCCATCGGGTTCGCCACGGCGCCGACGGTGTGCAAACGGCCCCGCGGAGCGAGCGCGGCCACGTACGCGTTCCAGTCGGCGTCGGCGTTGATCGTCGACAGGATGAAATCGAACGTGCCCGCGATCGCCTTCAGCTGCGCCGCGTCGCGCGTGTTCACCACGCGATGCGCGCCCATCGCCAGCGCCTCGGCCTTCTTGGAGTCGGAGGTACTGAACGCGGTCACGTCGCAGCCCCAGGCACGCAGGAACTTAATTGCCAGGTGCCCGAGCCCGCCGATGCCGATAACACCGACGTGATCGGTCGGCCTGACGCCGAATTGGACGATCGGATTGAACACGGTGATGCCACCACAAAACAGCGGTCCGGCGCTGGCGGCGTCGAGCGTTTCGGGCAGTGGCGTGACCCACTCCTCGTTGCCGCGCACCCGCGTCGCGAACCCGCCGGGCCGGCCGATGATGGTGGCCTCGGCGGTAAGGCACAGGTTGTGGTCGCCGCTCATACACTGCCCGCAGTGCATGCACGAGCCCGAGTACCAGCCGAGTCCGACGCGTTCGCCCACCTTGCGTGTGGTAACGTGTCCGCCCACCGCGACGACCTTGCCGACGATCTCGTGTCCGGGCACAAACGGGTAAGCGGTCATGCCCCAGTCGTTGTCGAGCATCGACAAATCGGAGTGGCAGATGCCGCAGCTTTCGACCGCGATCTCCACCTGACGCTCGCCGAGTGGGCCGGGGTCGTAAGAGAATGCTACCAACTTGCCCTTGGCTGACTTGGCAGCCAGCGCGGTGATGGGACTTGTCATGAACTTACTCCTCGGAAACAAAATCAAACACCGCTGCGAGCCGTGATTGGTCTGACGGCGGCTCACCACTTCCAGATCGTGCCACGCCAGTCGAACGTGGCATCGCGCTTGCGCAGGCGACCCAGCGCGGGGAAGATCAGGTGCGCGCCGGCGATCAGCGACTTGTCGGTCGACGCCTGATCGAGAATCTTCTTCCGCGTTTCGACCGCTTGATCGCGATCAGTGTCGAAGGCCACGTACCAGTCGGGGTGATCGAACTGGATCAGCGGGAAGTGCACGGCATCCGTGACGTATAGCATTGAATCGGCACCGCTCCCAAGCCGCAGACCCGAATGCCCCGGCGTATGGCCGGGCAGGTGGACGACTTCGAGTTCGGTCGCGAGTTTCTCGCCCTGCTTGACGAGTTTCAGATTCGGGCCGACCAGGTCGATTAGCTTCCTGGCTGCGGTGGTGACGGTCTTCTTGAATTCATCGTCGAGCGTCACCTTGCTCAGATCCGGGTTCGGGCCCGACCAGAACGCATGCTCGGTTTCGTGCATGTGGAACGTTGCGTTGGGCAGTACCTTCGTGCCGGCATCGCCGAGCAGACCGCCGATGTGGTCGGGGTGCAGGTGCGTGATGAACACGTCGCTGATATCCGCAGGCTTGATGCCCGCGCGTTCGAGGTGCTTCAGCGCAAAACCCGTCGTCGGCCCGAACAGCGAACCGCAGCCGGTGTCGACCAGCACCTTACGCGAGCCGAGGTTGATCAGCATCACGTTGACGTGCGCCAGCGCCGCCTCGGGCTTGAGCGCCAGGTCGTCCAGTGCCTTGTCGACCGCGCCCGCAGGCGCGTTCGCGCCGAGCAGACCGGGCGAAAACGCGAACGTGCCGTCGGAGACCAGGATGACCTCCGTCGCGCCGACCATCGTCCGGTAGAATCCCGCACCCTGTAGATTCTCCGTCGACGACGCTTGCGGCTTGGCGTCTGCCGGCGCATCCCCACGAGCGACCCCACTGAACAAACCCGCGAGCGCTCCCGCACCCAGGAACCGCATCGAATCACGCCGAGAGAAACGAGTCGTGCTCATCCTGCTTCCTTTCAAGTGAACTGTTTGTTCATCGATATTCGACGACGTCTTTGGTCTCGAAGCGGACCTTGGGAAGCGAGCCATACTTGTCGTCGGGTGAACGATAGCCGACGGGGACCACGCACAGCGTGGTGTAGTCGGTGCCTTCGAGGCCGAGGATCTTGTCGTACGCCGCGCCGTCGATGCCTTCCATCGGACAGGCGTCCAGGCCCAGTTCCGCCGCCGCCAGCATCAGGAAGCCGGCCGCGATGTACGCCTGCCGCGAATTCCACGCAAGATGCTGACCCTGCGTCTTCTCAACCGAGCCCATGATGAACCCGCGATACGCCGCGAGCGAATCGACGGTGGTGTTGCGAACCTCCGCCGTGCGGGCGAGGAACTTGTCGACGTACGCCGCATCGAGCGTCTTGCGTCCCGTGAAGACGACGACGTGCGACGCGTCCTTCACCTGGGTTTGTCCCCACGACGCCGCGGGGAGTTGCGCCTTCACCGCGTCGCTCGTCACAACGATGAACTTCCAGGGCTGCAGGCCGAAACTGCTCGGCGAATTCACCAGCGTCGCTTCGAGCGTCTTCCAGTCGGCCTCGGACACCTTCTTCGTCGGATCGAACGCCTTGGTCGCGTAGCGGGTCTTAAGCGCGGTCAGCAGGTCTTCGTTCTTGATGAGCTTGTTCATTGATCGATCGTCTTTCCTGGGGGTGGTTGCGCGGTGGTTGCATGATAGGACCGGACTTACTCAAGAGTCGAGTGAGCCATGCGATTCCATCGCCGCGCGACGGAATTCAGTGGAGCTGACGTGCTTATGTAACTGCGTCATGCCCAATCGACGGTGACCAACAAAACCCCCTGTCGCGGCAGCTTCACATCGACGCTTGCACGACCACCGGCAACCTCGATCGCGTCATCGCGGATCGTCGGCAGCGCCGCATCGGCTTGAAGTTGCCTCAACTGCGATTCGTCGAGCGTCTTCGGCTCACCCATTGCCTTCCATGTATTGAACGCGTTGCCGTGCGTGGTGTCGATGCGCTGCTCGCGGAGGCGCACGCGGGCCGACGGAATCGAGTCAATCGACAGCGTCACGTTCGCGTCCGGCCCGGCCAGGTCGTCGTCGTGATAGTGCCAGAGCAGCACCGCGACCGACTTTTCGGTCGACGTCGCCATCGAACCGACGTCGGCCTTCGCGCCGCGCACGCCGTGCTGCACGATGTCGTCGAGCGCGACCGCACCGTCGCTTATCGCACGCACGCGCGTGCCCGCCATCTGCCCGAACATGCGAAAGACGTTCATCACGGCGTGATCGACCATGCCGCTGGCCAGCACGCGGAATCCGGCGAAGGGCGGCTGATCTTCGAACAAAAACGCCCACGTCAGCGCGCCGTCGAGCGTCACGCCGTGCCGGTCGGCCAGTTCCCATTTCCGTGCGAAACTGGCAGCCGTGTAACTGCTGTACATCGTGCCGTTGCGGTAGCCCAGGCTCGGCCCCTGGCACGCGGCGCACCCTTCGGGATCGGATTCGCCGATGACGATCGGCAGCTTCTTCGTCCGCTCGTCCGCCGCGATCAGCTTGAAGCCGTTTTCAATCTCACGAAGCTGCGCCGCGATCCCCATCTGCACGTGCCCGTCCACGAACTTAGGCATGCCCTTCGCGTGGAACGACACGAAATCCGTCGGCGTGCCCTTCTCGCCCGTCGCGTGATTGCGGCCGTCGAGCACGTGGGCGAGGAAGTCCTTCATCCACTGCGCGCCGTAGCCGGCACAGTCAGGGCCGCCCACTTTGGCGGTCGGCAGCGCGTGCTTGACGGCCGCGATCGCGTGGTCGTGCAGCATGTGAAACTCGGCCGGCGTGCCGCGCCAGTAGCCGATGTTCGGCTCGTTCCACGTCTCCCAGTACCACGTTTCCGCCTCGGCCTTGCCGTAGCGTTCGACGAGGTGCTGCGTGAAGCGAAAAACGACCTCGCCCCACTTCGCGAAATCGTTCGGCGGGTACGACCAGCCCGTGTAAATCTCGTCGTACTTCGCGGCGGGCGTCCAGTGGTGCTGGTACGGCTCGGGCTTGCGGGACAGCGCCTTGGGCATGAAGCCCAGCTGTACGTAAGGCTTCACGTTGTGATCGCGATAGGCGTCGAAGATGCGATCGATGATCGTGAAGTCGAACGTGCCGCGACCGTTCTCCTCTTCGGTGTAGAGGTTGGTGCTGCCCCACTTCAGCGCGGGCTTACCGTCGCCCGTACAGAAAAGGTTGTGCGTGCGGAAGAAGACTGGCTGGCCCGCGCCGACCTTGCCGAGTTCGCCAAGCAGCCGCTGGCCGGCCGGCATGGAAGCGTAGTTCGGCTCATCGCAGCCGAAGAAGCGGTGCATCGGATTGAACGGCCCGAGCTTGCTGGAAAGATCGACCGAGACTTTCACGTCAAAAGAAGCGTCCGCCATGCGAATAGTGTCTCAACCGCGGAGACGATTCGCCAGTTCGCGCGAGTAATCGCGCATCACGCCTCGACAGAACTTGAAGTGAGCGCACTTGCCCTCTTTGCGAACATCAACCAGTCCGGCGTTGATGAGTTCTTTCACGTGGTGCGAGATGGTCGCCTGCGTGACTTTCGATTCGCCGACGATCGCCTGACAAGCCACCTCGCGGTCGGCCGCGATGCGTTGGAGCAGCGCAAAACGCCGCGGGTCGGCCAGCGCCTTGGCGATGCGGGTGAACTGGCGGTCGTCCATGAACGAAGAAGATAGCGACGACCCTACGCCAAACGAAAGCAGTCGCCGCGCACGACGCGCGGCGGCTGCGGCTTTCATTCACCCTCTCCCGGTACCCCGGGAGAGGGCCGGGTGAGGGCCGAAACTTTCGTAAGCTCTATCGAGTGAGCGAGCGTCCTACCCTCACCC
Source organism: Tepidisphaeraceae bacterium (assembly GCA_047600945.1). Lineage (GTDB taxonomy): Bacteria > Planctomycetota > Phycisphaerae > Tepidisphaerales > Tepidisphaeraceae > JASGKC01. Next base: position 4,266,901 of record JASGKC010000001.1, read on the forward strand.
TAACCCTCTGCCGGCGTACCGGGAGAGGGAACATTCATTCCCTTTCCGGCATCACCGCCGGCGTCAGGTCGATGTCGACGCGTTCGTTGCGCCGAATCACGCTCACCGTCGTCTTCACGCCCACGCGTGTGTCGGTCAGGTGCTTCTGTAGGTCGTCGATCGAGCCGATCGGGTGCTTGTCGAGTTCGACGATGACGTCGCCCTCCATGAGCAGCGCCTTGTCGGCCGGCGAGTCGTCTTCGATTCCCATGACCAGCACGCCGGTGTTCTTCGCCAGTTCGAAGTACCGCACGAGCCGGCGCGGCAACGGCACGTTTTGGCCGGCGATGCCGAGCCAGCTCCGCTTGATTCGGCCGTGCGTGACGAGCTGGCCCGCGACCCACTTCACGGTGTCGATCGGGATGGCGAAGCAGATGCCCTGCGCCGGCAGGATAACAGCCGTGTTCACGCCGATCACCTTGCCCGACGAATCCACCAGCGGCCCGCCGGAGTTGCCGGGGTTCAGCGCGGCATCCGTCTGCACAATGTCGTCCATGAGCCGGCCTGTGCGGGCACGCATCGAACGGCCGGTCGCACTCACGATGCCGGCCGTTACCGTCGTGGCAAAGCCGTACGGGTTGCCCACCGCGATCGCGAGCTGACCGACCTTCAGCTTCGCGCTTTCGCCGAGTTGTGCAGCCGTGAACGACTGCGCCTTCGGGCCCGGATCTATCTTGATGACGGCGATGTCGGTGTCGGGGTCGTCGCCCACGAGCGTGGCGGGCCGGCGCGTGCCGTCGGAGAAGACGACCTCGATCGAGTCGGCGCCGCTGACGACGTGGCTGTTGGTGATGGCCAGGCCGTCCGGCGAGAGAACGAACCCGCTCCCGCCGCCGCGCCCTTCGGGCAGTCGGCCGCGCGGGCTGTGGCGGGCGGCGTGCTTCACCTCGATGTTGATCACGCTGGGCCCCACCCGCGCCACCGCCGACGTGACGGCCGCGGAGTAGGCGTCGAGCAGCACCACGTCGTCGATCGTCGGCGTGTGAGCTGCGGTCGGCACGACCGGCGGTTGAGAACCGGCGTCCACCAGTTCGGATGTCTCGGACACAAACTGAATGGCAGGCTTCATGCGTCTGCCTCCTTTCGATGGAATGGCAGACAAGCAATTGCCGGGCCAGAGCGAAAGCAGCCGATTTTACGTTTAGATGATCGTCTAAATGTCGATTCGTGTTGTTCGCACTGCCGATCGGGCAGGGTTGGGAGCGATGCGCGCAGCATGACAAAAGCCCAGCCCGGCGGGCTGGGCTTTCGATGGATTGAGTGGCCCGAAGCGGAATACTCAGCCCGGTCCGTCCGGAATCTCCGGGTCGACTAGGTTCGCGAGCTGAATCAGCGACTCTTGCCAGCCGAGGTAACAGAACTCGACCGGGATCGCCTCAGGCAGGCCCGATTGGACGATCTCGACATCGGTGCCGCAGAGCACCTTGCGCAGCGTGATCGTGACCTTGATCTCGCCGGGCAGGTTCGGGTCTTCGAATTTGTCGGTGTACTCCAGTTTCTCGCCGGGCACGAGGTCGACGTAGGTGCCGCCAAACGAGTGACTCTTGCCGGTGCTGAAGTTGGTGAATGACATGCGGTACGTGCCGCCCGGCTTCACGTCCATCTGGTGCACGGTGCTGGTGAAGCCGTACGGCGCCATCCATTTCACAACGGCGGCCGGGTCGGTGAAAGCGCGGTAGACGCGTTCCGGCGGGGCTTTGAACACACGGTGAAGACGAACGGTATTGCCAGTGGACATGAACGCACGCTCCTCGCACGAAAAGAAGGTAACGGAATGTCGAGCGTCAGCCGCGGTCGCTCGGAGGCGTGCAGGATAGCTGCTCGGCCGGTCTTCGTCTCGACGTTGGCGCGAGCGAATAAAGAGGAACACGGGTCAGACGGCTTTCGTGGCACAACCGTTCCGACCGTGATCTTCACGGCGAGACGCCCATGCCATGAAAACCCGCCTGAATCCGTGTTCTTCCGCTCTATACCGAGCTCACTTCGCGCTGGCCAAGATCGCGTCTTCCCAGTTGCTCATGCGCTTGGCGTGGAAGGTCATCAGCACTGGGTCGAACTTCGGAAACAGCGACACGTGACCGTCCGCGAAGAGGACATTGTTGCCGCCCTTATGAACGAGCGTGCCGCCATCCTTGGGGAAAAGCAGCGCGTTCTGCGTGGCGTCGTCCTTGTCGGCATCGTCATTGGTGTACGCCACGCTCCCGAACGGCTGCGGGTAGAGCGACTTGGTCGTGCAGTCGCCGCTGAGGACGAACTGCGCAGGGAAGCGGATCGTCGCGAGTTGGAACGTGCTGCGTTTCATGCCGTAGCTGTAACGGGCGCTGATAAAGTAGTTGATCTTGCGATCGATCGGGAAGCTGGGGCAGTTCCAGATGGCATTGGTCGGACCCGAGTACGAGTTGGCGAGCTGCTCGCTCCAAGCCGGCCCGACTTCGTCTTCGCCCGTGCCATTGCCGCCGGCGACGTGCCAGCCGCTCCACGCGGGCACCAGGTCGCGGTTGCGCTGCGCGTAATTCACGACGGCCTGTCCGAGGCTGCGCAGTTGCGTGGCGCACTTCACGGTCTTGGCCTGCTCGCGCACGCTGGAGAGAACGGGCAGCAGGATGGCGATCAGCAGGCCGATGATGCCGATCACGACAAGCAGTTCGATGAGCGTGAAGGCGCGAGAACGACGGGTGTAAGACGTGTAGGACATGTTCCGATCTCCTTGTCAGGGCAAACGCCGACGGCCGGGTGATATTTCAGAATATCCAACTTCATCACCGGCATTGAGCACGAAACGAACATTTTCCTCTTGACGGCCACGCGGGCTGTGTGGGATGAATTCGGATTCGGTTTGGAGTCCACTCAGGCGTGCGACACGTCGCCTAGTGGCGGTGCCAATTGGGGTTAGAAACGCTTCGGGGTTCGACTCCCAATGTCGGTCAGACAACGATGCGATCTTGAAAGGTGAACAGATGGGAGCACTGCAAATGTCCCAAAATGTCCCGGCAACTCAAAACAAGGGATGTGAGTTGGAGAAGGGTTCCCTCGTTAGGGACCGTGCGGGTGTGTTTGATGAGCCCGTAGTTCACGAAGCGGCCGAGGCGCGAGTCGTCATCCCGTGAACGGTCGATCGGCCGTAAGTCGCCGTTCAAGTCGGAATCGTGAGACACCGCAGAACCGCAGGCCATCGACAGCGCGCCGTTCGTTTGCGACCTCGTGACCTTTCCTTTACTTTGCATGGCTCGTTTCGATTTCGACTTCAACCACGGAGAACCGCCCGATGTCCGCTTCGACGATCAAGATGCTCTACGCCGCCGACGCGCCGATCGCCCCGCTCAACGGAAAGACCGTCGCCATCATCGGCTTCGGCAGTCAAGGGCACGCCCACGCCCAGAACATGCGCGAGTCCGGCGTGAACGTCATCGTCGCCAACCGCAAAGACTCGGCCAACGGTCGCCTGGCCATCGCCAAGGGCTTCGAACTGCACAGCGTTGAAGACGCCGTCAAGAAGGCCGACCTCGCCATCCTCACGCTGCCCGACGAGAAGCAGCCCGAGATCTACAACTACTCGATCAAGCCGCACCTGAAGCCGGGCATGGCGCTCGGCTTCACGCACGGCTTCAACGTGCACTTCAAGACGATCGAAATCCCGACGAACGTCGACGTGATCATGGCCGCCCCGAAGGGCCCGGGTCACCTCGTCCGTAGCGAGTTCGAAAAAGGTGGCGGCGTGCCGTGCCTCGTGGCCGTCGCGCAGAACGCGACCGGCAAGGCCCGCGACCTCGCCCTCGCCTGGGCGAACGGCGTCGGCGGCGCTCGCTCCGGCATCATCGAAACCACCTTCAAAGACGAGTGCGAAACCGACCTCTTCGGCGAACAGGCCGTCCTCTGCGGCGGTCTCTCAGCGCTCATCAAGGCCGGTTTTGAAACACTCACCGAAGCCGGCTACCCGCCCGAGATGGCGTACTTCGAATGCGTGCACGAAGTGAAGCTGATCGTCGACCTGATCTACGCCGGCGGGCTGGACTACATGCGTTACAGCATCAGCAACACGGCCGAATGGGGCGACCTCATCACCGGCCCGAAGATCGTCACCGCCGAAACGAAGAAGGCGATGAAGCAAGTCCTCACCGACATCCAGACCGGCAAGTTCGCCAAGGAATGGCGAGCCGAATACGAAGGCGGCCTGAAGAACTTCAAGCGGCTGTACGAAGCCGACAACAGCCACCCGGTCGAAGTCACCGGCCGCAAGCTGCGCGGCATGATGACCTGGCTGAACGCCAAGACGCCGCCGAAGGATTGAGCGAACACTTGTTGTTGACTTGCACGAGCCATGCGACCACGCGTCGCATGGCTCGTTTGCTTGATGGGTTTGGCGAAGCGGTTGTAGACTCGTTCGACCTGGACGGGAGACTCCATGCTGAAACCACCGACCACGCGCAGGCAATACTTGGCTCGCATGGTGTATGTGCCGTGGTGTGTCGCCGGAGCGGTTGTACTGCTTTCGGTCGGCGCGGTCATTTACTATCTGGCAATCGCTCAGCCACCTGAGCCTCAAGGGGGCCGAACGGCATCTGACACACGCTCACTCATGGCAGCTGTCTTCGCGCTCATCGGGGTGGGCATTTTCGTCTGGGCTCCCATCGCAACGAGCCGCGCCATGGTGCTCGTGAAGCGAGGGAAATACGCCCCCGTCATTTCAGCGGCACTTGCCACCGTGCGTTACACCGGGGCATGTCCCATCTCCGTGGCATATCGCGTCGGCAACCAAACCTTTCGGACGAAACAGGACATGCCGGTCGCTTACGCCAAAGAGGTTGCAGCTTCACCAAGCCAGTCGTTGGTCGTTTACGACCCAGAGAACCCGAACCGCGCGAGAATCCTTACTCCACGCATTGCCCGATTGCCAGATCAAGACACTAGATCTTGACCACGTCGCGGGCTACCGTGATAGTTCGACGATGCGTTGACGCCTAGTTCTTTCCGCCTTGGCCGCGCTGGTCATCAGTTCGTCTCCAGTGCGCGCTGCGCCGATCGTCATACTCGCGCCGGTCGATCAGCGCGTGAGCATCAGCGACGCGATGCTGATCGATCTCGTGGTATTGAACGACGGCCGCGGTCGACGAACGCAGAGCCCCCGGCTCGCAGATGGTCCTACAGCACGAGTTGGCCGATTCGATGGCGGTCGCGCCGCACAATTTCGCGCGGGTTCGCTAGCCTCGTCAGTCGCCACCGGCCGGCCGGGCCGACGCGGGTGACGCTGATGCAGGTCGTCCTCGAATCGACGGTGGGGCGATATTGTGGCTCTGTGTGTTGGGCAGGCGTCGTCGGCAGCATCGTTCAAGGCCGGCGAAGGATTGAAGTGCCGTGTTTTCATCCAAACTGAAAACAGCTCCCCGTCCTGCGGGGAGCTGTTTTCTTTTTGGATGAATCGCGTCGCGCCAATGTGAGCGCGTCGTTCAACAATCGGAATTTTTACGTGACGCAGCGCATGCCCGGCGCACATCATCCGCCACCTAACAAGGAGTTGTTCATGCTGTTCAAGACGAAAGACGGAACCGAGCTGTACTACAAGGTCTGGGGCGAAGGCCGCGACGTGACGTTCAGTCACGGCTGGCCCCTGACGGCGGATGCGTGGGAGGCGCAGATGTTTCATCTGGCGTCGAACGGCTATCGCTGCATTGCACATGACCGCCGCGGGCATGGCCGATCCAGTCAGCCTTGGGACGGCAACGACATGGATCACTACGCCGACGACTTGGCGCAGCTCTTCGAACATTTGAACGTCAAGAACGCGACCATGATCGGCCACTCCACCGGAGGCGGCGAGGTCACGCGATACATCGGCCGGCACGGCACGAAACGCGTCGCGCAGGCCGTGCTGATGGGCGCCGTGCCGCCGATCATGGTGAAGACGCCCGCCAACCCCGAAGGCCTGCCGCTGGAAGTATTTGACGGCTTCCGCAAGGCGTATCTCGCCGACCGGGCGCAGTTCTTCCTCGACGTCGCGTCGGGTCCGTTCTTCAACTTCAATCGACCCGGCGCGAAGGTCTCTCAAGGCGCGATTCAGTCCTGGTACAACCAGGGCATGATGTGCGGCCACAAGAACGGCTATGACTGCATCAAAGCGTTCTCCGAAACCGACTTCACCGAAGACCTGAAGAAATTCGACGTCCCCACGCTCATCATTCACGGCGACGACGACCAAATCGTGCCGATCAAAGCGTCGGCATTGAAGTCGGCCAAGCTCGTGCCCAATGCCGAACTGCGAATCTACGAGAACGGCTCGCACAGCCTCGGCGACACGAGCAAGGGGCGTCTGAACGACGACCTGCTGAACTTCGTGCGGCGCGTGAAGTGAACGAAGTGGTGAGGCGCCGTCGAGTGAGCGCGCCGCGCTGCGTGGGACAACACTACAAGTCAAAGCCCCAGCCGCCGGCTGGGGCTTTCGTCAGATTGCGACCGCACGTGGAACGCCAGGGTTCCGCTTGATTGACCTCATGCCCCCGCTCCACACAATCCCACGCATGAATCGGCTCATCGCTTCTGCTGTCGCGCTGCTTCTGGGCACATCATCAGTGCACGCCGCGCCGACCGTCATGCTCGCACCGGTCGATCAGCGCGTCAGCATCAATGACACCGTCCTGATCGACCTCGTCCTGCTGAACGACGGCTCGGCCGACGAGCACTTCGTGCCCGAGCGCCGGCTCGCGTGCAACGTGGTCGTCGTCGACGAACGCAAAGACCCGCGCCCCGGCACGCTGGTGCTCCAGCGCGAGTCGACCGACGCCATCACGATCGCGCCGCACAACTTCGCCCGCGTTCGCTACGCCCTCGTGAGTCGCGACCTGCCGGCCGGGCCGGTGCGGGTGACGCTCGATGGCGCGGCGTCGACCGCCGCGATCGATCTGGTGCCCGCAACGCAGGCCCATCCTTCGACAACCACGCCCGTGCCGTCGAACAATCCAGTCGATCAGCTCGCGACCGGCCTGAAAGCCGACCCGAACTTCCAGACCGAGAACGGCCTCGTCGAATACCTCGCCTACCGCATCAAGCCGCACGAGCCGATGTACTTTCTGGTCGGACCGGATTCGCCGAACGCGAAGTTCCAGATCAGTCTGAAGTACCAGGTGTTCGATCCCAAGGGCGAGATCGCTCACGCCCTGCCCGGGATGGGCAACCTGTTCCTGGGCTACACGCAGTTGTCGTTCTGGGATCTGGAGGGCGAAAGCAAACCGTTCTTCGACAACAACTACAAGCCCGAAGTGCTGTTCAACTTTGATGAAATCGATCGCTACATCCGCAACCGCGACGAGCAGCGTCTGCTGCCCGACTGGGTGCGGCTCGATTTCCAGACCGGCCTGATGCACGAAAGCAATGGTCGGTCGGGCATTGATTCGCGCAGCATGAACATCGCGTACGTGCGGCCGACCATCACTTTCGGCGACCGCCGGGATTGGTTCGTCAGCATCGGCCCGCGCGTCTGGATGTACCTCGAAGACAGCGAGAACCCGGACATCGCCGACTACCGCGGCCACACCGAATTGCGCGTCGTCGCCGGCCAGGGCGGCGGTTTCCAACTCGCCGCGACCGGCCGGCTTGGCGACGGGGCCGACCAAGGCTCGCTGCAACTCGACGCGTCGTTCCCCATCCGCAAGCTCACCGGCAACAGCTTCGACCTCTACCTGCACGCCCAGTACTTCACCGGCTACGGCGAGAGTCTGCTGAACTACAACAAGCAGGACACGACGTGGCGAGTCGGTGTGTCGCTGGTGCGATGAGCCGAGCGTGGAATGTGGATTGTCGAATGGAGAGAGCAGATATGGGCCGCGGCGTGTGTCGACATTCGACAATCCACATTCAACACTCGATGTCCTTTACACGATCGATTTGCATCCGGACGCGCCGACAAGGTAAGACTCCCTCATTCATCTCGACCCAAGGCCGGAGGAACAACCCATGTCCGAACCCAAGGGCTCGTCCGCGAGCCAGCCGCACGACTTGTATGAGGCCGAGCATCTCGACCGGCGCACCGCTCGCACCGGGCTGGCGCTCTTCCTGGTCTACCTCGTGGTGTACGCGACCTTCGTCGCACTCTCGGCGTTCGCCCGAAACGTGATGGCGACGCGCGTCCGCGGCGTGAACGTCGCCGTCATTTACGGCTTCTTCCTGATCGTCTTTCCGTTCGCGCTGGCCGGGCTGTATTTGTTCTTGACGCGCAACAACAAGGTGAAGGCCGTCAACGGAGGCGCGAAGTGATCTACCACTCCTCTCTGACCGCCCTGCTGGTCTTCCTGTTCTTCGTCGGCGCGGTGCTCGTCTTCAGCTTCTACTTGGGCCGACGCGCGAAAAGTTCCAAGGGCTACTTCGCCGCACACGGCGAGGTCGGCTGGTTCGTGAACGGCGTCGCGTTCGCCGGCGACTACTTGTCGGCCGCCAGCTTCCTTGGCATCTGCGGGCTGATCGCGTTCTATGGGTACGACGGCTTCCTCTACTCGATCGGCTATCTCGCCGGCTGGGTGGTGGCGCTGTTCGTCGTCGCCGAGCCGATCAAGCGGCTGGGCAAGTACACATTCGCCGATGCGCTCGACGCGCAATTCGGCAGCCGTGCGATCAAGCTCACGGCCGCCATCAGCACGCTGGTCGTCAGCGTGTTCTATCTCATCCCGCAGATGGTCGGCGCGGGCACGCTCATCAAGCCGCTGCTCGGTATCGATTACGTGTGGGGCGTGGTGATCGTGGGCGGCGTGGTGACGCTCATCGTCGTGACAGCCGGCATGGTCAGCACGACGTGGGTGCAATTCATTAAGGGATCGCTGCTGGTGATCTTCTGCACGATGCTGACGATCGCCATCCTCGCCCGCGGCCTACAGCGCGGCGATGGGAGCATGACCGGCGGCGTCACACCGCCCGCCGGTGCGACGCTAGTCGAACCGAGCGGCACGTGGGTCGGAAAGCCTTACGTGCGCTACAAGCTGGCGGACGGATCGATTGAGACGTACCGGGTCGGCAAAGACAACGCACTCACGCTCGCGCAGGAGAAGACGGTCGGCAAGGACGGAAAAGCCACCGTGCGCGGGCTGCCGCAAGGCACCAACACCGGCCAGGCCGACCTGCGTCACGTCGGCCACGTCGCGACGCTGCCGACGTACGCCCTCATCGGTGACAAAGACCACACCGGCCCGCTCGGTCCGATCGGCTTCATCCAAACGATCTCCGACAGCACGATCATCACGTGGGCACCGGACGCGAATGAACTCGTCGATGGCGCCGGCAACAAGAGCAAGGTCTACTACCAAGTGCCCAAGAGCGGCCAGGACCTGCTGCTGCCGGGCCAGTCGAGCACGTTCAAGGGCGTGCTGAGTTCGGACTGGAAGCAGAAACTCGATTTCATTTCGCTGATGCTCGCGCTCTTCGCCGGTACGGCCAGCCTGCCGCACATTCTCATTCGCTATTATACGGTGAAAGACGCCGAGGCAGCGCGCAAGAGCACGCTGGTTGGCATCGCGACGATCGGTTTCTTCTACGTACTGACCCTGTTCTTGGGCTTGGGCGCGATGACGAGCGGCGCACTCGACGTGACCGACAACAACATGTCCGCCCCCCTGCTGCGCGCAGCCTGGGCGAATTGCCCTTCGCACTCATCAGTGCGATCGCGTTCACGACCGTGCTCGGCACGGTGAGCGGCCTGATCCTGGCGGCCACGGGCGCGGTGGCGCACGATCTCGTCGAGAACGTGTTCCAGGTCCGCATGACGGATGAGAAGAAGGTCGTCGTCGCGAAAGTGGCAACCGTCTTCGTCGGTGCGATCGCCATCGCCTTGGGCATCAAGTTCCAAGGCTTCAACGCCAGCTTCCTGGTCGGCTGGGCGTTCAACGTGGCGGCCAGTGCGAATCTGCCGTCGCTCATCATGCTGCTGTTCTGGCACCGTACGACGAAGTACGGCATCACCGCCGCCATCACGGTGGGGCTGCTCAGTTCGCTGGGCTGGCTGCTGGTCAGCGCGCCGGCGTACCAGAACATTTACGGCTACAGTGCCGCCGACGCCGCGAAGATGGCGCTCGTGCCGTTCAGTCAGCCGGGACTGGTGACGATCCCGCTCGGATTCGTCGTGCTGATTGCGGTGTCGCTCGTGACGCGCCGGCGCGGAACGTGAGGTTTCCTGTCGATCCGAAAAGCAACACGGCCCTGAGGGCGGCCGTTAAACGGTTCCCTCGTGCGCCATACTTGAGCGAAAATCGCCCGCTCGAATGTCCTTTTTTGCCCACATTGCCGCGTGATTTGCGATGAATGCAGTACTTGGCGCATCGTGAAAACCATCACCGCGTTTTGTGCGTAACACTTCCAGAGGTTTCGCCCGGTTCTGCCGAAGCAGACCCGGCGCAACCGCCGATAAAGAAGGAGTGCTGGTGACGCTTGGGTGAGCGTCGTGTGTGTTGATCGGAGGCAGTGCGTGAGGGAAACGGATCGCCAACCCGCGCGAAGCGTCGCCGCTTTGCGAAACGTCGCGCGCGAGTCGATGCATCGCAGCCTGCCTGCTCCGCACCACGCGAAACGAAATCTCTGGACGCCGCGCTACATCCGTCGCTGGATCATCGTCGGACTGCTGCTGACGATCGGCGTGTCGCTCATCGCGTCCGCGTTCACGGTGGCCGAAGCCCCTTCGACGCTTCCCGCGACATCGCCAGCCACCACACGTACAAGCGCATCGACGCAACTCGTTACCGATCCGCGCTACACGATCATCGACAACGAGAAGTTCATCGATCTGCGCGGCACGCCCGGCTACTGGCGGCTGGGCCGTACGATCGATGAGGTCTGCTGGTTCATCTCGCCCGACAACCACATCGAGTTCATGAACACGGTCACGACCGTGCAGCCCTTCCAGATCGGCCGGCGTGTCGGCGGGCCGCACTACGTCAGCCGCGACTGGAACGGTACGCTCGGCGATCCGAACTCGGGCGACCTCACCGCTTGGGCGAGTTCCACGCTGAATCGCGTCCGCGAGTCCGGCTTCAAGGGGCTGGGCGCCTGGTGCCACCCGATTTTCCACGGCTACGACGTTCCGATGACGCAGGACCTGAACGTCACAGCCCACACCATCGGCCACGCGACGCGCATCTACGACCCCGCGTGGGAAAGCGTCGTTGAAGAAGCCATCCGCAAACAGGTCGAGCCGCTGCGCGAGAACAAGAACCTCGTCGGTTACTACACCGACAACGAACTCGATTGGGGTGACACCGGCGCTGGCCCGGGCCGATACTTTGACAACCTCTCGCCGGGCGATCCCAGCCGCCAGAAAGTGATCGACACGATCCGCAAGCTCTGGCCCACGATCGCGGAGTTCAACGCCGCGTGGAAGCAGGACTTCACCAGTTGGCAGGACATCGACGAACTGCCGCGTCTTCCGCACGAGCCGCCCGATGCGTACGGCAAGCTGTTCAGCGCGTGGCTTGAGCAACTCGCCAGCGATTACTTCCGCATCACCACGACGCTCGTGCGGAAGTACGACCCGAATCACCTCGTGCTAGGCGTCCGCTTCCGTGGTCACGCGCCACGCGAAGTCGTCCGCGGCAGCAAGGGCTGGACCGATGCGCAGTCGCTGAACTACTACGTCGCCGACGCTCGGCTTGACGCGCAGATGTTCCCGATGATGTTCGCCGAAAGCGGCAACCAACCGATCATCCTGACCGAGTACAGCTTCCACTCCCTGGATGGCCGCAGCGGCAACCGCAACACGTTCGGCTTCGCGGCGCAGGTGATCGATCAGCAGGCCCGCGCGGACGGCTACCGGCTGTTCACGAAACGGCTCGCGCGTACGCCATACGTGATCGGCGCCGATTGGTTCCAGTGGAGCGACGAGCCGCCGAGCGGGCGCACCGTCGACGGCGAAGACGTGAATTTCGGCATGGTCGACGTGGACGACCGCCCGTACGAAGAACTGGCCGACGCGGTGCGCGAGACGACGCCACTTCTCAACGACCTGCACAAGGGCAGCGCCTCGGACATTCACGCCGACGTCTTCCGCCAACGCTTCGACGATCGCCCGACGGCGAAGATTCCGTACTTGGCGCACGTGCCGACGATCAACGGCGAACTCTCCGACTGGCCAGCCGAGTCGCGGCTGAAAGGCATCCAACGTTCGCAGGCGGTGGGCTTGGATCGCAGCCCGCTGCCCGTGCCAATCGTCAACGTCGGCTGGAACGAGCGTGGATTGTTTTTCGGCATCGAGGTGTTCGACCGCGACATTGAAGGCGCTCCTGCGCAAGGCTGGTGGTGGACGCGCGACGGCATCGAGTTGTTCCTCTCGAGCCGGGCCCCGCAGCCCGAACAGAACTTCTACACGCCGTCGGACGCGCAGTTCTTCTTCGTTCCGATCGCCTTCCCTGCCGCCGACGGCAGCACCGGCGTGGTCGGCCGCTGGCACCGCAACGGCGACGGGCTCGACGCCCCGCGCATCCCGGATCCGGCCGTCACCGAAGCGTCGCGCGTCTTCCCGGACCGCTACGTCGTCGAGCTCTTCATCCCGGCCGACCAGATCAAGGGGTTCGACCCGTCCGGCAACACGCCGATGGGCTTCAACTTCTACGCCCGCAACTTCCAGAACGCGACCGAGTACTTCTGGTCGGCCCCGAAGGAAGTGCAAACGCAACTCCGCCCCGGCACGTGGGGCGAAATGATCCTCACGCACGACGTGCAGGCGAGCGTCGCGAGCAACACGCCGGCAAGATGAATCCGTTTCGCGGAGTCGTGTCGATCTCCTGCGAGACTGCAAACACCGCTGCATCAACCTGCCAGCCGATTGATGCCGAGCGGACAGTGGCGACAATTCAGCCATGCCTGACGCTCGCACACAGTTCGATCAGCAATACCACGAGATGCGTTGGCGCATCCTCTCGCTCGCGGCTGACTTCGATCGACTACAGCGGTACGAAGGGGGCGACGCCCTCCTGGAAAGCGATGCCCGCGTGAACGACCTGCGCGCGTGCCTGCGCGAGGTGCTTTCGACCGACGCTCACCGCGCCGAGCGAGTGCAGTCGATCTTGAGTGACAAGACGCCCGCCCCGCAGCGCTAAATCGTCATGAAGCTCATTGACCCCCACATTCACTGCGTTAGCCGCACGACGGACGATTACCAGTACATGGCCCGCGCCGGCGTGGTGGCCGTCAGCGAGCCGGCGTTCTGGGCGGGCTTCGATCGCTCGAGCGCGAGCAGTTTCGCCGACTACTTCCGGCACCTGCTCGACGTTGAACCGAAACGCGCCGCTCGTTACGGCATCGACCACTTCAGTTGGCTCTGTATCAACGCGAAGGAAGCGGAGAACGTTCCGCTCAGCCGCGAGGTGATCGAGCTCATCCCGCCGCTACTGAGCCACCCGCGCGTGCTCGGCATCGGCGAGATCGGGTTGAACAAGAACACGCGGAACGAGATCACCATCTTCGAAGAGCAGGTCAACCTCGCCGCCGCGCACAACCAGCTCATCCTCATCCACACGCCGCACCTTCAGGACAAGCACAAGGGCACGTCGATCATCATCGACATCCTGAAGAACAACACGCGCATCAAGCCCGAGCGCGTACTGATCGACCATTGCGAGGAACACACGATCCGCCTCGCGCGGGAATACGGCGCGTGGTGCGGGCTGACGATCTACCCCGTCACTAAGGTCACACCCCAGCGCGGCGTGGACATCCTTGAAGAGTTCGGCACACAGCAGATCTGCGTCAACAGCGCCAGCGACTGGGGCGAGTCCGGCCCGCACATGCTGACCGACACGATGCTCGAATTCCGCCGCCGCGGGCACAGTGAAGCCGAGGCCGCACGGGTGTTCTACAGCAACCCGTGCCGGTTTTTCGGCCAATGCCCCAAATGGACGCTTCGGCCGACCGATTGAGGACCCTGTCCGCTCGGAATCGGCTTGTCGGGACGGCGTTTCGGACCGATATTATTGATAGAGATGCGACCGGAGCCTCTATGCGAAACGCCAGCTCCATGCGATGGACTTGCTCATTGCTCGTAACCGCCCTCGCGCTGTCTACTGCCAGCGCCGCCCCGCCGCTCAGCGGAACGCGGGCCGGCGACATCGAGAACAGTGTGCCGCCCGTCGACCGCTCGGAGTCGGCCAAGGCGCGCGAGGAACTGACCGACGCGCGCATCGCCTTGATGGACGCGCAGTCGAGCCTCACGAACACCAGTCGAGTGATTTCCGCGTCGCTTGAAGCGAGTCCCGAATATCAGGTGCTGAAGGGCGCCGCATTGCGGGCCCGGTCGAAGTACGAGGCCTTGCAACGGCCGATCCTGGAAGCCCTCGAGAAGGACGAAGCCTACGCCAGACTGCACGCCGACGCGGAGACGGCCCGGCAGGCCATTGTGAAACTGGTTGAAGATCAGAAGGCCAACTTCCTCTCACTGCTGCCTCTGGCGAAGCAGGCGCTGGAGGCAAATCGCCAGATGACGCGGGCCGAGGTGATCGCTCTGGCGCTCGACCCGGAAGTGGAAGATGCCCGGCAGGCAATGGTCGACGCGTACGCGAAGATGCGCCAGCTGTCGGCCAAGTTCCGACGTCAGGCAGGCGAATCGGTGAACGTACGCATCGCTGTTCAGGACTTGGAAGCCGCCAAGGCACGCGTACAGGCGGCCAACCAAGCGCTGGCAGACGCGTTACAGAAGGAAGCCGAGGCCGAACGGGCTCGCAGTGAGCGCATCGAGCGGTTTCGCAGCGGCAAGCCGATCTACATCCCGGACGAGCCGGCCAGGAAGAAGTCGACCGATACGACGAAGGCGCCGACGACAAAGCCGAGCAAGCCGGTGGAGTGATTCACTGAGGTGCTTGGCTGTTGCGGCATGAGCATCTCGCTCATCTCTTGCCGCAGGAGTTTCCAACTTTTCGGGTGGCTGCCTGAACAGCGCTACTTCGCCCCTGATCGGGAACGCCTCGCTTGCTTCCTCTTCCCGGCACGCGGCGTCTTCGATTTGTACTCCGTGTACTTCCGAGCCGAGCCCCGCACCTTGTCCTTCGGATACTTCGCGTGGTTCTTCGCCAGCTTGCGATGAAACGCCTGTGCTAGGTCGATGCCCCGGTCGGCGGCGATCAGCAGACACCAGCCGAGCACGTCGGCCAGTTCGTCGCTGAGTTCTTCGCGACGGTCGGTCAGGTGCCTGTCGAGTTCGTCACCATTCTTCCACTGCGTGAGTTCGAGCAACTCCGCCGCTTCAAGGACGAGGCTCAATGCCTGATCCTTCGGGTTGTGGAACTGCTTCCAGTCGCGTTCGTCGCGGAACTGGAGCAGAAGCTTCGACATCGTCGTCAGCCGATCGTCCATGGGCGCATCATGCGCGCGGGCGTGTCAGCGGGCAACGCGATGGCTGTGGATCAGTACCACACGTTGAGCACGAGGGCCGGCTCGCGAACCTTGCCTTCGAAGGTCATCACGGTGGGCGTGACGAACTTCACTTCGATGTCCGGATGATCGTCCAGCCACTGGTTGATGGCGTGGTCGAGATACCGCAGGCCCTCGTCGGAGTACTTGCCGTGGAAGCTCTTCACACGGCAGGCGCCGGTGCCGGACTTGGTGGTCTGGCGTTTCCACTGTTCGGTGAACTGCTTGTGCTCGCCGCCGAACGCGACGATGCGTTTGCCTTCACCCGACGAAGGGGACTTGCCCAAGATCGCCGCGGCCGAGTTGGGGGCGGCGTCGGTTTCGTCGGCCACCAGTTCGATCGGCTCGTCTTCCAGCATCCGCACGCTTTCCTGCTTCGCCGGCGCATGATGACCGCTGACGGAGTGGCTGGTTTCCACGAGCGGGTCGACGATCTGCGGGCCGGCCGCATGACCCGGCATGGGACGATGCACGTGCGGCGCGTGCTGCCCCGTGGGCGTGATGACCGGACGGTTGGACGGCTGGGGCAGACGTGGGTCGTTCATTGCCTGTTCCTCCCGACAGTCCGAGACGTGAAGGCCGAACTGTCGTGTTGCCAAGGGACCGAATGCAAGACGTGTTCACAAAGTATATCGCGCGCACCGGAACCGGCACAGGCGATTTTTCCGCCTCGTGAACTAGAACGTCCGCCAAGGACGGGTTCTTGTGGTGAGGAGACAATTTGTCGCGGGTGATGCGGTAGCCGCCCCGGGCGGGAGGCACGCATCGGCAAATCGGCACGAGGGTGCCCGTCCGGCCAGCGCCCTTAAGCAAGCATCGATGCAGCGTTGCCCAGGATTGTCGCGATGTTCGTACGGACATTGTCGACAACCGACACGGGCACGCCGGCCATCTCGGCAAGCGATGAGACTTCGGTGCCGTCTTCGTTGTGAGGACGGGTCAGGGGGAAGCCGTGCTGCGCGTCGGCACAGATTCGGTCCGCCAGCGCAACCAGCGACACCAACGGCTTGTTGCCTTCGGCGACCAGACTCGGCTCATGATGGAAGCCGGTAACGAGCTGGCACGAACGCGGGAACGACCACTTCTCCGCCAGGGCTTGGCCCAGTTGCTGGTGATCGACGCCGATGATCGTGCGTTCAGTTTCGCAGAAGTCGGCGCCGGTCTTGCGGACCTCTTCGCACGCCCGCTTCAGCTTCTCCGGCCACACCTGCAGCGACACCAGCAAGCCGACATCGTGGATCATTCCGGCCAGGAATGCTTCATCGGCGATGCTGAGTTTCGCCTGCCGGGCGAGTTCGCGTGCGACGACGGCAACGCCCACGCAGTGCGTCCACAGGTCCTTCGCGGTATAGCCTTCGCACAACTTCACGCCACGGAAGAGTTGCCCGAGGCTGGCGGCGACGGCGATGTTCTTGATCGCGTTCAGGCCGAGCATGACGATCGCGCGTTCGATCGACGCGATCTGTCCGGGCAAGCCATAGAACGCGCTGTTCACCACTTTAAGAATGCGCGTGACGAGGGCCGGGTCGTGGCTGACGATCTGGTGGAGCTGCTGGGCGTTCGAGCGCGGGTCTTCGACGGTCTTGACAATTCGGGCGGTGACTTCCGGGAGCGTAGCAATGCTGCTCACGCTGCCAATCGCCATGGCAACCAGTTGCTTGGGATCGGCATTCGAGGTGGTCGGAGCAGTCGCCATGAATCGCGTCCTCGTCGGGGTCGCGGCCCCACTGTCGTTCCCCAACAGATAAACGGTGGGGCCGCTGCTTTCGTATCGAGCGCAGGCGACGAGCACTTAATATACGATCCGTTTCGGCAGCAGGCGGGCACGATCGGTTCGCGTCGCCAGGAGCGAAGCAATCTGCCGCGCCGTGCGTGTTTTCGCATAGGGATTCGCGATGCGTCGCCGCCCACTGTGCGCCCGCAGCGATTCTCGGACGGCAGCGTGAATCGCCCGATCGTCATAGTCGACATCGACGACATTCCGCGCGCGTTCCCGCCCACCCTGCCGCGGGCCGACGTTCACCACGGGAACGCCAAACGACGGTGCTTCGATGATTCCGGCGGAGCTATTGCCGACAAAAACACCCGCGTCGCGCAGCAACGCGAGGAATGTCGGCCGATCAGGTGAACGAAGCCGCGTAACGCGAGGGTCCCCTTCGTACTCGGACCACGCGGCGAGGATGCCGCGATGGCCAGGATCGTTGTTCGGATCGAGCACAAACACCCGGCCCTGCGTCGCGCGCAGCACGGCGCCGAGGACTTGCATCGCCCGGGCACGCTCCACACCTTCGTCGGCGTCGAGCGGGTGCAGCAACACAACCGCATCCCCCCGCGTGGCGATTGACTCGGGCGATGCCAATTCACCGACGCGTTCCACGCCGGCGCGCCGACGTGGAAGACACAGTCGGTTCGCTCGCCGAGACGGAGGAGCCTCTTCGCACTCTGCTTCGACGCGGCGAAGTGCAGGTGGGCCAGCTTCGTAATGGCGTGACGGAGCGAATCGTCCACCTGCCCTTCCGCCCGATCACCGCCGTGCACGTGGACGACGATCCGCTGCGACACGTGTGCCGCACTGGCAGCCGCAAAGGCTTCGACCCGATCCCCAACGATGAGGACGACGTCGCTGCGCAGCCGATCGAACACATCCGACATCTTCGCTATCGCAGCACCGGTCGCGCGAGCGACCGACACGGGCGAGCCGTCCCCATGCCGCCAAGGCACCGTCGCGTCGACCGTCCAACCGTCTCGGCGAATCTGCCTGATCGACCAGCCATGCTCGCGCGACAGGTGCATGCCGGTCACGACCAGTTGCAGTTGGAGGATCGGATGAGCCCGGATCGCGGCCAGCGTGCGCGTCATTAAGCCGAACTCGGCGCGCGTGCCGGTGACGAAGCAAACGCGTCGCTTCGCGTCAGGCCGCACTGTGTTCCGCGTCGGCACGGAGCATCTCCCAAGTGAGGATGGTGCCGGCCGGAATAGCCGCGCGGGTGATGCGACCGACGACCTTCGTCCAATCGGACGCCGGCACGCCGGTGCCGGGCCGCTGTACCGTCAGGTCATCCTCGGCGACCGATTCACCCGCCGCAATCTCGCGGCGTGCTACAATCGATTGCCGGCTCAGCTTGCGCACGTCGCGCTCCACCTCTAGCACGCGACGCGCCCCGTTGTCGCCGCGCAGTTCGTCCGCCAGGCGAATCGCGCGCACGTACGCCGCGAACTGGGCCGGATCGGCGCTCGCGGCGTGATCGGGCCCGTCAGCAAATCGATTCCAGGTCAGGTGCTTCTCGACCACCGTCGCGCCGGCCGCGACCGCGAGTGCGCCGGCCAGCGGTTCGGTGGTGTGATCGGAATAGCCGACGACGATGCCCGGGAAATCGCGCCGCAGGCGATCGATCCAGCCGAGATGAGCGAGGTCATTCGGCGTCGGATAGCTGCTCACGCAATGCATCAGCGCGAACTGCACCTGCCACGCCTTCAACCAGCGGACGCAGCGGACGATCTCGTCAGCGTTGGCCGCGCCGGTCGACACGATCATGGGCCGACCCGTCTCGGCACATCGTTGCAGCAACGGCTGGTTCACGAGGTCGGGCGATGCGATCTTGATCGCCGGCACGTGCAGGTGCTCGATGACGAACACGTCCTGCCTCGAAAACGGCGTCGCGATCGCTTGTAGACCCGCTACGCGTGCCGCATCGATGATCCGTTCAACGTCATCGCAGCTTAGTTCGTACTTGCGCAGCAGGCTGGCCTGATCGGTCGCGCCGCAGTTGACGCTCTGGTAGCTCGCCGCCGTGGCTGTTTCGTGCACCAGATTGGCAGCCGTGAATAGCTGAAGCTTTACCGCGTCCGCGCCGGCCTCGGCGGCGGCGTGAACGAGTTCGATCGCGCGGCGCAGCGAGCCGTCGTGATTCACGCCGATTTCGGCGATCACATACGTGGGTCGGCCCGCACCAATCGCTCGGCCAGCGATGTCCATTTCTCCTGTCATGCCACTTTCACCTCATTCGCCAGCGCCTGATCCCGCAGAATCGCGTCGGCCAGCAGCAAGTCACGTCGTGAATCGATCTCGACGGTGTCGGTCGGCTCGCACATCACCGCTCGGCGATCGACGCCGAAGAAGCCGTGCGGGTCGGACCGATCGGCCCGGCCGCGCTCCATCGCCTCGCGACTCGACACCACCACGCCGCCGTCGTGCAGGAACAGCGGCTCCAGGTCCTGCCGGCGATGGATGCTGCCCGCGTGACAGGCGACGGCGCGGTCGCCGTCGATGCGGCTCATCCAGCGCGGATGCCACTTGCCCACCGGCACAAACGACCGCGCGCTGTCGCAGCCTGTGCGTTCGAGCAGTTCGATCGCCTCATCGATCACACCCGCGCGTCGCAGCGCCACGTTGCCGTACAGCGTGACGACGGCGTCGATGTGCTCGGAACCCTCCGCTTCGAGCGCGTCCATCGCGTGCAGCAGAACGTCCTGTACGCTGGCCGAGTCGGTGGCGAGTTCGATCGGCCGACGCAGCGCCTCGAAGCCGTGCTCGCCGGCGAGTCGCAGAATTCGGACGCAATCGCTGCTGACGACGACGCGCGACAGAAGCCGGGCCGCCCGCACGTGGGCGAAGGTGTGAGCAATCACCGGCTTGCCGGCAAGGTCGAGCAGGTGTTTGTCGGGTAGGCCCTTGCTACCACCGCGTGCGAGGATGACACCGAGCACATTCATCGTCTTCTCCTTCACGGGCGATCCCAGTCCTTGCATTTCGCGCACACCGGGTGGCCGGCAAACCGACCGGCGGCGTGATCGTCGCGCAGGGGTTGCATTGACCGGGTGAATGCTTCACCGATTGACGTGTTCCCGATCTGCCCCAACGATCGCAGGCCGCGGAAGTCATTCTCGCAAGCGACGATAGTGCCGTCGCACAGCACCGTGATGCGCGAGGCGAGCCGTCGGCAAGGCGTGCGTGTCGACGGGCACATCGTGGCCACGCCGAGGTCGGTGATCGCGCCGCCGAAGTCGCTCGGCCCAACGATCGCAGCCGTGCCCAGGCGCGCAGCCAGTGGTCGTACCACGATTCCATCTCCGCAAGGTTCGCATCACACTTGGCGAACGTGGGCACGACGATCGGCGTGCCGAAATTCAGTTTCGCCCGCAGCAGGAGCAACTGCTTGACGTTCTCCAGCACGTCGCGGATGCGATCGACGCCCATAATGGACGCGTACGTGGGCTGCGTCATGGCGGGAATGCTCACGCTAACGACATCGACGCCGTGGCGGGCGAGCGATTCGAGCAGTGACGAATCGGGCGGCAGGAGGTCTGTCTCAACGTGAATCGCTCGCACGCCGGCCCGACGCGCTACGGCGAGCATTTCATCGAACTGCGGATGAAGCAGCGGATCGCCCAGGCCGCCGAGCGTGAGAAGGACATCGTCCACCTTGCCGAGTTCCGCAAACAGTGTTCGCGCGTGTTCGAGCGGCAGCGGTGGACGTTCAAGCGCCGGGAGGAACTGGGGTGTCGTGGCGCGACTCGTGTTGAGTTCCAGCGTCACATCGCGCGGCATCGGATCGACCTGCGTCCGCGTTTCGAGGGACTCGATCGCTTCCTCCGCAGATGACAGAACGCCGAGCGAGACGCTTCGGGCTTGCCGGTCGGAATCGATGGTCAGCCGCTGGGTTGTCCGCGTGAGTCGGGCCGGCGCATGGAGGCAGAAGTCTTGCGCGATCGGGTCGCGCCGCGGCGCCTCCGGCCGATACGCGAAGAGTCGCCCGGGATGGGCCTGGATGCTCGCGAGCGACTTCACCTGCTGCCGCGTGAGCACCAGTCCGGCGATGCCCGGCGCGGTCGGCGTGAATGTCCACTCCGCGTTCGGCCGATGCTCGGCGAGTTCGATCAGCTGGTCGATGTACGACGGTTCGAGCAGCACGGACGTCGGCGGGATCAGCACGACGGCCTCCGCGTCGACGGGCACGCACGCCTCGGCAAACCACGTCGCGTGGAAGCCGGCGTCGTAGGCGACGGTCTGCAAAAGGCCGCCCCGCCAACCGTCGCTCCAGCGACGGGCGGCGGCGATCGATTCGATCTGCGGCACGTGCCGGTACGGACCCTTGGCAACGACCTCAGCACCGAACTGCACGGCGACATCCGTCGCGGCGTCCGCCTGCTCGTCCCAACAGAGAATGCTGATGTCGGTGACGCGGGAACAGGCAACGACCCGCTCCAGCGTACCCGCCAGCACGGGACGATTGGCGAACAGCCGCGTCGCCGAGTGATAGTCAAAAGGCTCGTGCAGCAGCGAGATCAGCGCCAGCACACGCGCCAGTGGACGAGGAGGAACGACCGCGTCGATCACTGCGTCGGTGCTCATGCCGCCTCCGGTCCGGACAACGCCACTTCGATCCGTGCGATCGCATCGTTCACCAAGGAGGCCAGATCCTCGGCAGCTCGGATGACCGACTTGACGTTGTCCACGTCGCGGGCCGCCTGACGACGCTGAAGCTCGGCCCCATCGAGCTTACTGGCGCCGATGCGCACATCGGCCTGGAAGCGATCAAACTCGCTTTTCTGCGACAGGCTCATCGCCAGTTCGTAGGTCTTGCCGAGTTCGTTCATGCGGGCGCGGATCGGATCGATCTTCGCGATCGCCCGGTTCACGCGGGCTTGGTCTTCCACGTAGTCGCGCACCTCTTCCACGAGGGGGAGTGTTTGACGTGCGAGGTCGGCTACGCGCTCAGCCTCGGCGCGGCGATTCTGAAGACATTCGATCGCACGGGGCATATTCATCTGATCGCGCGGGCCGTAAGCGGGCACTGCACGGTCGAGCGGCTGCGCGCAGAACTGGGCCAGTGCGTCGGTGAGTTTCATGACGGTCGCGCCGCGTTTCACAACGCCGCCTTCCGTGGCGTCGATGATGCGGGCGCGACTCATGGCAAAGTCCCGCTCGAACTGCTGCAAGTAACTGAAAAGGCGTTCCTCGCTGAACGTAGGCCGGCCCCGCTGGTCGAAGGTGCGGCGGAGGATCGGCTTGTCGCGGGCGATCTGCTCCCACTGCTTCTGCTCGACGGTGCAGAACCGCCCGAGTTCGGGACGCCAGACGTCGTCATACGCGGTGCCCGGCGTGTAGCAAAGCCCATCGCTAAAACCGAGGTCCTGACCCACGAAGATGATCGGGTCGCAGCCCATGTACTCGGCGAGGTAGAACGCAAGGTGCGCGACCGTCGCGCCGGCGCGCAGCTTCGTCTTCTTCAGTTTCAGTTCGCGCAGCAGCTCCTCGGCGAAGTCGTTGCCGAGCATCGATACCGGGCCGGGAAAGACGTCGAAAATCTGGTCGGTTGCCTTCGGCTCGGCGACGAGTTCGGTTCGGCACGTCTTGGGCACGCGCAGGTAAAACTTGCGGCAGATTTCGTGATAGTCAATCGACGTGACAAAGTGCGGCTCGACACCCATGTCGAGCATGATCTGTAGCGTCGTCTGCACGCTGATCAGCACCGCGTTATCGCGCACGGCGGCCAGCAGGTGCTTGTTCTTCCGCAGGCTCGGGCCGGCGCTGACGATGATCGCGGGCTTCTTCTCGAAGGCATTCGCGAGGCGGTCGAGGCCTGGCGTAGAGAGGTAGAGCGGCAGGTTGCGGGCGATGTTCTCCGCCGTGTGCCGCGCGTTTAAAACGATCGTGTTGATCTGCGTACGGCAGTGGCTGAGCAGGTCGGCGATCACAACTTTGGTTTGCTCAAAAAACTGCGGACAGCGCTGCACGCTCGGGGCATGCTCCACATACGCATTGCCGGCGGCGAGCGCCGCGCCGTCCTGGGTGAACTGCTTCGTCAGATCCGTGCGATCCAGTTCGTGAACCAGTTTCACCCGACCCGACGCGAAAACATCCGACAGATCGACATGCTCGATCGCGGCGCGCAGCACGCGAAGGTCCGGTTCGAAAATCCAAATGCGAACCGTGTCGCCGAAGCGGTCGTATAGAGCTTTGACGTGGTGGCCGAGCCCGAAGCCGAGAACGAAGTAGGCAGCGATGCCGGTCTGCGGGGCGGCGTCGATGAGTTTGGTCGCTTCCTCGACGGGCCGGTAGCGACTGTGCAGTTGGATCGGCTTGCCGTCCACGCCCGGTGCCGACGCGGTCGGCTGACCGTCCTTGGCAAGCGTGACGGCGACGGGGTCGAACGACTCGATCCCCTCGACCGCCCGCGCGACGGCCGGCTGGCCGAGCCAGAGCGCGGCGAGGTTCTTCAGCAGCGGGGAATCGATGTCCTTCGCCACAAAGCGTTCGGATGGACAGGCGAGGGTCGACATGGGCAGGCCGCGATCGACTAAACTCCAACGCAATCAGGCCGCATTTCGGGCGGTCACACTGGCGTTTATCGGACCGCCCGCCTCGCAAACTTGAACGGAAGGAGCCCTCTATGACCGACTTTTTCTTCGACCTGCCCCTGTGGGTGCCGATCGCCCTGCTCGCGGCCGCGGTGGCGGTGTTCGTCTACGGCAACAACCGAGGTGACCGTCGGCTGCGGCTGGCATCTGGCGGCATCCTCGCGCTGACGGCCGCCCTCGTCGCGATCAGCTGGCATTTCGAGACGTTGCAGGAAAAGTGCTACACTCGAACAAAGTCGATCGTGAACGCGGTGAGCGCCAAGCAGTGGGACACCGTCCGCGACCTCATGAACGAGAGCACCCGCTGCGTCGGCCTGAAGGGGCGCGACCAGATCGCCAGCACCGGCAAGGCGCTGGCAGAGGAATGGGGCCTGAAATCAGCGATAGTGCTGGCCAGTTCGCCGCAGCCGGGCGCGCCGGGCATGATGGACATGCAAGTCTCCGTGCTGCACGAGTTCACCCGCGTGAGCATCCCGCGCACGACGTGGGTCTTCCGGTACGAAAAACGCGTCGACGGGATTGAGCTGACGTCGATCGACCCGGTGAACGAGCCCGGCACGCCGGTGGGCGAGATCGAACGACGAATGAAGTAGGCAACAGGACGAGGGCCACGCCGAAGCGTGGCCCTCGTTGGGTACGATAGTAGATCAGGGGTCGATCCGGATCATGCGATCGAGATCGTCGTCATCGCGCTCAGCAACTGGGCGACTGTCAGCGTGACGTAACCGTCATTGTTGCCGTCGGTGCTCGTGCCGTTGTCGACGCCCCACGGGTTGCGGAGCGTGACGGTGCCGTCGTCGTTCAGGCGGTCGATCGTGTATGCGTGGTAGCCGACGAGGTTCAGGCCGCCGGGCACGGACAGGAAGCCGACGGTAACCGCCTTGCCCGCCGTGAAGGCGGTGTTGAGCAGGCTGCTGAGCGCCGTGGCGTCGGCGAGGTTGCCCTTGTTGGTGTTGGCCGGCGACATGCCGATCCGGCGGAACGCCTCGTCCATCCAGCCGCCGTCGACTGACACGTACTGACCAGCCTTCGCGCCGCGGACCATCGCCAGGGCCTTCTCGTAGATCGCCACCCAAATGCTGTTCTGAGCGCCGAAGCTAGCGTAGAACGGCGTCGTCGTGCTCCACGAGTACGTGAACAGGTCGGCGTCGACACGGACGAACTGCTGCGTGCCGGTCAGCGTGTAGAGACGCACGCCATACGTGCCGTCCTTAAAGTCAGTGATGTTCTGCTTGATGAGTTCCGGGTTCGTCTTCGCAACGGCCGCGCACGTGCTCAGCCACCAGCAGCTGCCGGCCTGACCCTGGTTAATGTCATCAATGGCCGGGCCGTTGCTGGAGAAGAGCGGGTAGCTGCGGAAGCTGTTGAGTTTCGAGCCGACCTTGCCCTTGGGGTCGGCGATCGCCTGGCCGAGCAGGTCCTTCGAGACGTTGCCGACGAAGCTGGCGATGCGTTTGGCCGCACCGAGCGCGGTTTCGGTGCTGTCGAGGTCGGTGATGGTTTCGGCGGCGTCGAGCCAGAAGTTGTCGGTTCCGTCGCCGCCGGTGAGCGTGTCGAACGTGCCGCCGCTCATGCCGATGAGCGTGTCGACGCCGTCGCCACCGTTGATCAGGTCGTTGCCCAGACCGCCGTCGATGAAGTCGTTGTCCCCTTCGCCGAAGAGCTGGTCGTTGCCGGCGCCGCCGTTGATGGAGTCGTCGCCGTCGCCGCCAAGGATGCTGTCATTGCCAGCCAGGCCGTTGAGCGTGTCGTTGCCCGACGTGCCGGTGATGGTGTCGTTGCCCGCGCCGCCGAGGACGACTTCGAAGTCGCTGGCGACGTTGTCGAGTTCGCCCGAGGCGCCGTCGTTGGCGGCGTCGTCGAGGCTGATCGTGAGCGGGCTGGCAGCGAGGCGCGTGGAGTAGTCGATCGTGTCCTTGCCGGAGCCGCCGGCGAGCGAGTCCGCGCCGAGTCCGCCGTCGAGTCGATCGTCATTCGCGCCGCCGTCCAGCGTGTCGTTCTCGGTGCCGCCGTTGAGCACGTCGTTGCCCGAGCCGCCGAGCAGGCTGTCCGTGCCGGCCAGCCCGGTGAGCGTGTCGTTGCCCGCACCCCCGCTGAGCGTGTCGTTGCCGACGTCGCCATTAAGGACGTCGTTGCCGTCGCCGCCGTCGATGCTGTCGTCGCCCACGCCGCCCAGCAGGCTGTCATTGCCGGCCGCGCCGATCAGCGTGTCGTTGCCCGCGAGGCCCACGAGCGTGTCATTGCCGCCGTTGCCGACGAGGCTGTCGTTGCCGTCGCCGCCGTCCATCGAGTCGTTAGTGTTCGCGGACCCCGTCAGCGTGTCGTTGCCGGCCTGACCGAACAGCGTCACGCCCGTCACGGCCATCGAGCTGACGGTCACGGCGTCATTGCCGGCACCGGCCAGCACCTTCACGCCGCTGATCGTGCCCGTCTTGGTCAAACTCCATGTGCCGTTGGTGATGGTCCACGAGGTCGCACTGTTGCGCGTGGCGACGATCGTGTCGTCGGTGGCCGTGCCGGTGACGGTGAGGATCTTGCTGACGATTGTCACCGTAAGCGGGTCGTTCGCGGCAAGCAGTTGACGCGCTTCGAGCCCTTCCAGCACAGGGCGGGCGGCTCGGCTCAGGACGGTGCGGGTGGCGACGGTTGTGGTCATGCGGCAAAAACTCCTGCGGCGCGCGGTCCGTGGATCACTGCCACGTCTTCCGGGCCACGCAGGATGTCGAATTGAGGCTATGGCGAGGCAAGCACTTCGTTCGATTTTGAACGCTTCGGACGTCGGCCGAGGCCTGATAACTCGGCGCGAGGCCGCCCTAACGTCGAATTGCCCCCAGTGTCTCTACCATGTGGTGAGCACCATGACCCTCAAGTCGACCAAGCTTCTGACGATCCTCGCGGCCGGCCTGCTGGCGGCGGGCGGCTGCTCAGTGTACCCGGACGACGGCTACTACTCGGAGAGCTACACCTATTACGACTACGACGCGCCCCCGCCCTACTATTACACGCACGGCCACTACTATGGCCGAGACGGACTCTGGCGACGGTACGACTGGGACAATCACTACGTCCGTCGCGGCGATCGGCACGACTACCCGAACCGCTTCGACCGAGACGACCATCGCTACGACGGCGCGCGCGACCACGTGAACCCGCCGAGCCTGCGCGACCAGGTGCGCAGCGAGCGCGGCCCCGACCGCGGCAATGGTCCGCGCGGCGACACGCCCCGGAACGACTCACCACGCAACAACGATCGGCCGCGCGGAAACGACAGGCCATCTTCTCCACCGCGCTCTGGTGACGCCCCGCGCCCGAGTTCGCCGAACCGCCTCCCAAACGGCCCCCACGGCGGCGGGCCTCAGTAGCTTTTCCTCATTCGTAGCACACTGTGACGTGGGGATTTTCGTCGAACACTTTGCGAGCAATATGCAGAAACGCGCCTTCGCTCACGACGCCCAGTTCGTCGACGCACTTGTGCCAGTGGGAGAGGAGCAACCGATAGCAATCCTCAGCCGGCCAAGACATGTAGTCATTGAAAGCATCGAAGTTGCCGTTCCAGTG
Source organism: Tepidisphaeraceae bacterium (assembly GCA_047600945.1). Taxonomy (GTDB): domain Bacteria; phylum Planctomycetota; class Phycisphaerae; order Tepidisphaerales; family Tepidisphaeraceae; genus JASGKC01. Next base: position 4,294,225 of record JASGKC010000001.1, read on the forward strand.
CCCGCCGAGTGAATGGATCATCCCAGCGTTGAACGCGGCGACGAAGTCTGCAAACGTGTGAACATCTTCCAAGTCGATGCGATACGTTCTCAACTCGCCGACGCCTTTATCACTCGTCATGCAGTCTCCCATAGAGCAATCGTGGAGCGCTATTGCTTCAGCCCCGCGAACAGCCGTTCCATGATCGGCATTCGATTGGGGAACAGCAGACGCAGGCTTTGAAGCTGCGCCGGGTCGCCATCCGTGCCGACGTAAAGCCGGCAGAACTCGGCGAAGTCTTCGCTCGGGTTGCGTCGGCCGTACTCGCTCGTCGACAGAATGTCCTTCTCGATCGCGTCGGACCACTCGACGAAGCAGTCGGTGTGGTTCATCAGCACATGGCCGATTTCGTGGGCGAAGACGTCGTCAAGCATCGGCGTGTCGGCGTGCTTTTTGAGGCGAATCCAGAACTCGTCGCCGCCGCCGTTGAATTCGCTGGCGGTGCCGAGCGGCTCGACGCGGACCGTCTTCACCAGCACGCGCAGCGCCGGCGGAAGCCCAGCCAGCGCCTCGGCCACCGCCTGCCGCTCGGGCGCATCGGCCTCGGGCGTGAAGACCGTCACCTCGTGCGAATCAATTCGGATCGTGCTCTTGAAGTAGTCGCCGCGCTGCGCACCGCGCCAGCCACGGTAATCCTGAATCGCGACAGCCTCCTGCAATTCGAACGGCACGCGATGGATCGTGCCGCCGCGATGCGTCTGGCCCCACACCCAGCCGCGCAGGAAGCCGGCGAGTTCCTTCGACTGGTGCCAGTACGGGAGTTTCGCGTAATTCGACTGCTCGACAAAGTTCGAGAAGTCGCGGCGCGCGGCCTTCGACAGTTCGGTCGGACCCTCGAGCAGTTCGATCAGCAGGTCGGTTTCTTCCTCGCGCAGCGAGCCGAAGCCGCGCGACGTGAAGACCGATCGATACGCGCGGTCGCTCGGCTGCGACGTCGGACCGGTCGTGGCGAGGTCGCTTGCCGGACGCGCACCGACGCGTAAGGCGGATTCGGGGATGTCGGCCCAGTCGCTCGCACCGGGGGTCTTCCAGCGCAGGCGCATGTTGATACCGCCGTCGCCTTGCAGGAAGACGATGCGCAGCGCGTGCGGGCCGGCGGTGAGCGTAGCCTTGGCGGTCGTGGGCGGATTGGTGCCGTTGATCCAGCGGTCGTTCACGAGCGACGCGCCGTCGAGGAAGACGAACATCGCGTCGTCGGCGTCGGCCTCGAACTGGTATTCGCCGGGCGCGTCGATGAGCAGATCGCCGGTGATCTCGGCCTGGAGCATGCCGTCATGGCCGCCCAGTTCGGCGCCGCCGCGCCAGTTCAGGGAGTGCATCGTGCCGACGTACAGCGGCGCGACGCCGGGCGGAATCCGCCGCGGCTTGGCCTGCACTGTCGGCGTCTGGTAGACCGCGACCGCCAAGCCCAGGCCCTTCTCGTTCCAGCGGATCGAGACCGGCTGCGGCGGCTGCGTCGACGGTGCTTCGTCGCCCCACGTGAACGCGGCAGACCCGAGCATCACACCAACACACGCCAAACCACGTCGAATCATCGTTTACCTCGAACGAGTTGAAGGCCTACACTGCGGCGTCGCGATGGTACCGACGCCCGACCAGCCCTGCACCCTATGCGGCCGACTGATGCCGCGACAACTGCTCACCGAGCACCACCTCGTCCCACGAGAACGCGGCGGCCTGCCCGAACACAAGGTGCCCATGTGCAAAGCCTGCCACGGCCACGTGCACGCGACGTACGACAACCGGACGCTCGCGATCGCCTTCAACACGCTCCACGCGATGCGCCGCGACCCCGCTATCCAGAAGTTCGTGCGCTTCATCCGCAAACAAGACGCCACGAGTTCATTCCGCTCCGCTTCACGACGTGACAAACGTCGCTGAGCCTTCAACACATCTGAAAGCATGTTCGGTATAAGTTCGGTATCATGCCTGAATGCAGCTTCCCGTGAAGCTTTCGATCCTCGCGGATGCCGCGAAGTACGACGCGAGTTGTGCCAGTTCCGGCGCGAAGCGGCCCGCGAACGGCAAAGGCATCGGCCACGCGACCGGCAGCGGCATCTGTCATAGCTACGCGCCGGACGGCCGCTGCATTTCTCTGCTCAAGTTGCTGCTCACGAACTTCTGCATTTACGACTGTCAGTACTGCGTGAATCGCGTTAGTTCCGACACGCCGCGGGCACGATTCACGGTGGACGAGGTCGTTAACCTCACACTCGACTTCTATCGACGCAACTACATCGAAGGGCTGTTCCTGAGCAGCGGCATCATCCGAACCGGCGACTACACGATGGAACTGCTCGTCGAAGTCGCGAAGCGGCTGCGCCTGACACATCACTTCGGTGGCTACATTCACCTGAAGGCCGTGCCGGGGGCGAGTGCGGAACTGCTGCGCCGCGCGGGCCTGTACGCCGATCGGCTCAGCGCGAACATTGAGTTGCCTACCGACGCCGACCTGAAGAAGCTCGCGCCGAGAAGAAGCACGAGACGATCGAAGGCGCGATGACCGTGCTGAAGAGCGGCATCGATCGCTACGCCGACGAGAAGCAGCGGTTCCGCCACACGCCCCGCTTCGCCCCGGCCGGCCAAAGCACGCAGATGATCGTGGGGGCGACGCCGAGCGATGATCGCACCATCCTCGCGACGGCCGACCACTTGTATCGCCGGCACGGGCTGCGCCGCGTCTACTTCAGCGCGTTCAGCCCCATTCCACACGGCGATCGTCGTCTGCCGCCCGCGCCCCGCCGCTCGTCCGCGAGCATCGGCTGTACCAGGCCGACTGGCTTGTGCGGTTCTACGGCTTCCACGTCTCGGAAATCACCACGCCCGACGCGCCGAATCTCGACCTGTCGGTTGATCCGAAGCTCTCGTGGGCCATGCGTCATCGCGAACGTTTTCCTGTCGATTTGAACAAAGCCCCGCGCGAGCTTCTTCTCCGCGTGCCGGGGCTTGGCCAGCGGACCGTTGATCGCCTGATCGACGCTCGACGCATTCACCCGATCCGCCTCGATCACCTGGCCAAGCTTAGAGTGCCATTGAAGAAGGTCAGGCCTTGGGTCGTCACGCAGGACCACAATCCCGACGCCCTGCGCCTCGACCATTCAGACCTGCGCGACCGCGTCGTCCAGCCGGCCCGGCAACTGGAACTGTTTGACACCGTCGTGAGCGTCCACACGGGCGAAGTATGACGACCAACGCCACAACCTCACCCGAACTGTTCCACGCGATCATCCGCGCCGACTTCGACGCCTGGCGCGACGTCGCACGTCGGCTGCTCGCTTCGAACGTCGCTCCGGAACGCGTTGTGTGGTCGGATGATCGGTCGACCGACGTGTTGCCGATCGGCTCGACGGAACTGCCCGCCGATGCCGGATCGACGCACCACGTCCCCCGGGAGTTCGTCGAGTCGGCTCACGTCGTCGCGTGCCATCGAGATCCGGTGCGGTGGTCGTTGCTCTACCGCATCCTCTTTCGCCTCACACACGGCCAAACCGGCCTGCTGGAAGACCCCACCGACGACGATGTTCTGCCTCTTCGCGCGATGGAGCGAAGCGTCGGCCGGGATTGTCACAAGATGACGGCATTCGTTCGTTTTCGCCTCGTGCACGACGACGCGGGCGAGCACTACGTCGCCTATCACACGCCCGAGCACTACGTCGTGAAGCTGGCCGCCCCGTTCTTCCGCGAGCGCTTCGGGCTGATGCGGTGGACGATCTTCACACCCGACGACAGCGTGAGGTGGGACGGCCACAACTTGTCGTTCGGCCCCGGCGTCTCGCGCGATGCGGCCCCGACGGGCGACCAACTCGAATCACTCTGGCTCACCTACTACCGCAGCATCTTCAACCCCGCCCGCGTGAAGGTGAAGGCGATGAAGAAGGAGATGCCGCAGAAGTACTGGTCGACCATGCCCGAGACGGCCCTGATTCCCGAACTGCTCGCGCAAGCGTCGCCGCGTGTGCAGGCAATGACACCGGAGGTTGTTGTGCGAAACCCCGAAGCCGATCCGCGTTCGCTGCCGAGCGTGCTGAATCAGATCACCAGCCTGCCACAACTCGCGAAGGAAGCCGCCAAGTGCCGCATCTGCGACTGGGCCGACAAGTGCACGCAGACGGTCTTCGGCGAAGGGCCGGTGAAGTCGGCGGTGATCTTCGTCGGCGAGCAGCCCGGCGACATGGAAGACCGCGAGGGCCGCCCGTTCGTCGGACCGGCCGGCCAGCTTTTTCAACGGGTGCTTGACGAAGTAGGCATCGACCGCAAGCGCGTTTACGTCACCAACGCGGTCAAGCACTTCAAGTTCGAGCAGCGCGGCAAGCGGCGCATCCATCAGACCCCCACCGCCCGCGACGCCGCCAACTGCCGGCCGTGGCTGGAACGCGAACTCGGCATCATCCAGCCGTCAATGCTCGTCTGCCTCGGCGCGACGGCCGCCCGGTCGCTGCTCGGCAACGGCTTTCGCATCACCCAATCGCGCGGCGAAGTCATCAAGTCCGATCACGCGCCCTGGACAATTGCCACGTGGCACCCCAGCGCCCTGCTCCGCGTGCCAGACCCGGCCCAGCAGCGGGCGATGGAGGAGCAGTTTGCGGAGGATCTGCGCCTCGTCGCGAAGAAGATGACGGCCGCGTAAGCAATGCAGTCGTAAGCGTCACGGCTCGCGGATGACACTCGGCTGCATGGCTGGGTCATACGGCAATGTCGGACGCTTCGCACCAAGGTACCAAGCAGTTATGCCCGGCAAGACGTCTGCCATGGGGTCACGAGCTTTGTCTTGCGCACGTGGGGCATAAGGGAAACTCAGCCGCGGCTGAGCCTTTGTGTTCGTCGGCATCACCCGCCCAACGGGACCGCGAACAAACCCCACGTAGTCGCCCTTGCGCAGGTTTGCCGTGTAAATGACATTCGCACCGAGTGTTCCGCCCACAGGATCGCCAGGCATGTAGTCCGCTTGTCGTCCGCCCAGCCATGGCGCTTCGTCACCCACCTTTGATGCGCAGAAATACATACCGTCAATCGGAACCCGCGTTACGCGAGGCACATCGTCCGGAGGGCCGAATCGGAATGAGATGATCTCCTGCCCGTTGCGCACGTCGGCCGGAAACTGGACACTCACTTCGGCCGCGTGGTCCTGGGGACGAAGAAGCGTTTCGAGCGTCGACGGCGGGCGGGACTCATCGGCGACGTGCTCGGCTTCGTCGACTAACTTCCGCACGACGATCCATAGCCGAGTCGGATCTTCGGGTAGAGGAAGGATTTCTCCCTCGGCCAACAATTTCCTTATAGCGCTCGCGTCGTATGGCTGATTTTTATCCCACAGAAAGCCACCTTGGATGTAGGGGGCATAGGCCCACCAGAACAAGGTTCGGTCCCAGCGCCCCCGGACACGCGGATCGGCCGGTCCAAGATCCACATCAAAGGACGCTTCGGGGCACCGTATGCTGTGAGTTTCTTCAAGATACGCGCCTGCGTAGCGATCGATCGCCGCCTGAGCGACCTTGCGAATCTTCAAATATCCAAGCCGATTGCCCCGAGCGTCGGTAATAACGCCGCGTGCGTGGCCCTCCCGTAAAGGCCGACGAAGGACGAGTTCGTCATACGCCCTGCAAAGTCTGTCGAGCTGCTTCTCCTTCACCGGGCCGTCCGGCAACGCTGCGAGTTGCTCATATTGCTGATGGAAGTCCACTCCCTTCCAAGCCTGCGGAGATGGGCCCGAGCATCCGACGGCCACCAGCGTGATGAGCCCTGCGATCAAGCTGCGTACCTGCCCCATCGAAGCGGCGCTCCTTCCGACATGAATTCTCGTCGGACACCACGACCCGTCAACGTTGAGGGCCGCTCGCTCCCGCGCATTGCAGCCGCGCCATTTGCCGCAGCTTGCCATCCCGTCCCCGCGTGGCAGACGCGCGGTTTTCTTTCCGCATGCCCCTTCATGCGAAAGAACCGTCTTCGTTCAACGTCGTCTTTCAAACCCGCGTTTCAGCAGCTCGAAGCGCGGCAACTGATGGCCGCTCCGTCGGCGACCAAGGTCATCGACACCACCGGCCCGATCGACGAAATGGTTTCGTACGGCAGCCAGGTGTTTGTCACCAGCACGAAGGCGTCGGGCGGGACGGTCAACCAGATTCTGTCGGCCGACGGCATCAAGAAGCACACCCGCACGCTCGTCGACTGGTCCACCGGCACGCACCCGTACGGCTTCCAGGACCTGACCGTCACCAGCAGCGGCATCTACTTCACGGCCGTCGGCGGCGCCGGCAACGGCCGGCAGTATTACAAAGTCGACACGAAGAACGGCGGCGCGACGCAGATCACCAACGTCAAGGACGGCTGGTTCGGCAAGATCTACGAGGCCGAAGGAAAGATGTTCGTCTACAACGAACAGACCAAGACCCTTCAGATCATGTCGAGCACGGGCGGCTTGAGCGACGTCGTCAGCGGCATCACCATCAACGTGAACAAGATCTGGGTGGTGAACAACAAGCTCATGTTCATCAACGGCGACGGCGAACTCTGGAAGTCCGACGGCACCGCCGAGGGCACGAAGCGCCTCGCGGGCGACGCCGCGAATGACGCGGAAGTGCAGGACACGTTCATCGCCGGCGATTACCTCTACTACGAACTGTCCAACGGCCACGCCGAGTTCTGGCGCACCGACGGCTCGGCCGAGAAGACCACCAAGATCACCGACGAATGGCACCTCGACGACGCCACCGCCGCCATCGTGGGCGACTGGGTCTACTTCGGCGGCGGCTACTACAATGCTAGCCCGAACGGTGGCAAGGGCGTGCAGCTTTACCGCGTCAACAACGCAACCGCGGAACTGCAAATCGTCGTCACCACCTTCAGCAGCAGCTACGGCGGCGCCGCAAACGTGGCGGCCGTCGGCAAGAGCATCTACTTCGTCGCCGCCGACGGCGAGTACATCCAAAGCCAGGGCACCGGCGACAAAGAGCTCTATCGCTGGGAAACCGCGACGAACCAGCTCACGCTCGTCACCAAGAACAACGGCCTGTACCCGATCGAAGTCGGTGACGGCGTCCTGACCAGCTACTACTTCGTCGCCGCCCCGACAAAGGACGACGCCCGTTTCGGCAGCCGGGCGCTCTATCGCACGAACCCGGTGACCGACGTCGTCGAGTTCGTCGAGGCGATCCCCGAAGTGACCGACCTCAGCGGCAACCCATATCGCAAGGTGCGCGCGATCGCGACCGGCAGCCGCGGCTTCTTCGCGGTGGCCGACTCGGACACCAACGGCCGCGACACCGACGTGTTCTTCGTCGCCACGCCGTTCGCGAGCCTGCAGAACGACGGCTCACTGTCGATCGAAGCGACGGCCGACAACGACACGCTCACCATCGACCTCGACACGGACACCGACGAACTCGTGCTGAACCTGAACGGCATCGAGCAGCGCGTGGCCCGCGCCGACGTGAACCGCATCGACGCACTGCTCGGCGCGGGCAACGACCTGTTCTCGGCCACACCGCTGGTCGACACCAAGATGTACGTGTTCGGCGACGTCGGCAACGACACGCTGACGGCCGGCAGCGGCAACGACACCGTCACCGGCGGCGCGGGCAAGAACCTCGTGTTCGGCGGCGCCGGCGACGACCGCCTGAACGGCTCGAACGGCCGCGACGAACTCAACGGCGACGACGGCGCCGACCGCCTGTACGGCAAGGGCGGCAACGACATCCTGCGCGGCGGCGCGGGCGTCGATCGACTCTTCGGCGACGACGGCGACGACCTGCTCGAGGGCAACAGCTCCAACGACAAGCTCTACGGCTATGCCGGCAACGACACCCTCCGCGGCGGCAACCAGGCCGACCTGATGTTCGGCGGCGACGGCGACGACCTGCTCGAAGGCAACGACGGCAACGACACCCTCTACGGCGAGGCCGGCACCGACACGCTGTTCGGCCACAAGAACGACGACACGCTCGACGGCGGCGAAGACACCCTCCCCGACCTCCTCGACGGCGGTCCCGGCACAGACATCGCCACGAAGCGCGACGAAGACACGCTCGGCGACGAACTCGAAAGCGTCCTCGACGCGTGAGGCTGCGGGCAGGGAGAAGACAGAGGATAAAGGGAAGCAGACAGAGGCTCGGCGTCGCGCCCGCCTCTGTCTGCTTCCCTCTATCTTTGGTCTCACGCTCGCCTCAGTCATCGCAGCAATGGCCGAGTGTCAGGCGGGACGGCGGGTCCAACAGTAGACGACGCCTGCGATGACGCTGTAGAGCGGCAGCACGATACTGGCAATCAACAGCATGGCGCAACGGCGTGATCAATTCTTCTGAAGCACCCGCGCGACAATCATTGTTGAGTCGTCGGCTGAGTAGAGTTCGACGATGAACGCTGCGTTGCTGCTCGTACTGCCGCGTCAACGCGCGCGTGCTCCTCATCTCGGATGGCCTGCACCGCCTTCGCCTGAAGGTCTTGATTGCGCTTGAGTATCTGCGCATTCAACTCCTTCGGCGTCCGCGCCGCATTCGGCCCGGCGGTCGGCCACTCTGGTGTGAATGGCTCATTCACGACAATCGTCCCGCCCTGCAAACGCTCCTTCCCGCCGCGGCTCAGCGGGTATAGATGATCGCTGCCCAACTGAATCAGCGGATAGATCGCCGGCAATTCCGCATCCGGGATGTTGAAGCTGTACTGGCCACCCTGAAGGAACAGCAGGTAGCGGTTGTCATGGCTCGGCTCGGTCATCCAGTTCGCGCCGTAGTCGTACAGCCATTCGTAGCCGAGCTTGGTCACCTCCAGCACCATGAGCTGGTTGCCGGCCGCGCCTTTCAGCTCGAATCGCCCATCGACTCCTGACGTGAGCGTCAGGTCCGTCTGCGGTGGCGGGTCGGCGATCATGGCTGCGACTTTCGGATGCTCGCCATACCGCAACTTGATGGTCGCACCGGCCAGCGGCTTGCCGTCCTGGTCGACGACCTTTCCGTAGAAATCGAAGCGGCCGGTCGTCGACCCGTTCGTCTTCTCGTTCGAACGCGAACACGAGATCAGACAAGCGACCGCGATCACACCGAGTAGCCGAGCGACCATCGACATTCGCCAGTAAGCCCCGTTGATTGACGCCATGGGCATCAAGGGTAAACCCGACTTTCCGGACGCGTCAACGACAGCTGTCCGTGGTACGGCCCGCACAGTTTGACTCGCGAACGTCGCCGGCAAGCCTACGCTTACGGCGTGAGTTCGCTCGACGCAGTTCGCGACCTGGTCATGCGGTACGGCTGGAACGCGATGGCGTTTCAGATCGTCAATCGCGGCATCGAGCACTGGTTCAGCGAGCGCGGCGACGCGGTGATCGGCTACGCGAGGGCGGCGGGCACGCGCGTGGTGGCTGGCGCGCCGGTGTGCGCGGGGAACGCGTCGCCGAAGTCATTGACGAGTGGGAGCGCGACGCCGCGTTGGCCGAGGAGCGCGTCTGCTACTTCGGTGCGGCCGGTCGCGTGTTCGATGTCATCGGCCAGTTGCCTTCGCATTCGGTCGTCGTGCTCGGCGCGCAACCGGTGTGGGACCCGCACGCATGGTCAGACCTGGTGTCGCATCACCGCTCGCTGCGCACAGCTTCATCGCGCGGCCAACAAGCAGGTGCGCATCGACGAGTGGCCGATCGAACGGGCGACGCGGCATCCGGAGTTGCAGCACATCCTCGACGCCTGGCTCGACACGCGCGGGCTGCCGAGCATGCACTTCATGGTCGAGCCGCAAACGCTCGATCGCCTTGAAGGCCGGCGTGTGTTCGTCGCGACGCGGGAGGGCGCGGTGGTCGGCTTCGTGGTCGCATCACCCGTTCCGAGTCGATGCGGGTGGCTTACCGAACAGTTCGTGCGAGCACCTGGCGCGCCAAACGGCACGATCGAACTGCTGCTCGACTTCGCAATCCGCCGTTTCGCCAGCGAAGGTGCGGAGTACCTGACGATGGGCCTCGTGCCGCTGGCCGAGCACAACTGGGATCCGCACCGCTACAGCCCGACGTGGCTCCGCTGGACGATGCGAGCGGCCCGCAAGTTCGGAAGACGGTTCTACAACTTTGAAGGCCTCGACAGCTTCAAGAGCAAGCTGCGGCCCGACGACTGGGAACCGATCTACGCAATCAGCAACGAAGCGCACTTCAGCCCACGCATGATATGGGCGATCGCCAGCGTTTTCGCGGCCGGATCGCCGATCGGATTGGTCGCACGAGGCGCCTTCCGCCTGGCAAAGCAACGCACCAAGACAGTCACCCCTTCGTAACGGTCAGCGCCTTCGCGTGCGTGCCGATCGTCTCAATCCACCGCTCCACTTGCGCCGACCACGGCGACGCGAAACTCAGCCTCACGAAGTTCCGATACCGCCCGCTGGGCGAGAACATCGGTCCCGGCGCGATGCAGATGCCGTCGGGCAGGCAGCGCTCGTATAGCTTCATGGAGTCGACCGACTTGGGCATTTCCACCCAGACGACGTAGCCCCCCTTCGGCATCGTCACGCGCGTGCCCGGCGGAAATGACGCGATGATCTTCGACGCGGCCGTGCACGTGTGCTGCTGGTAGAGCCGCGTGACGCGCCGCAGGTAGCGATCGAACGAACCGCCCTGCTCGAGGTATCGCGCGATCACCTGCTGCGAGAGCGTCGGCGCGGCGATCGACGTGCAGAACTTCAGCTTCTCGACCTTCTCGCGCCATTTGCCCGGGGCGCACCAGCCGATGCGCATGCCGGGCGCCAACGTCTTGCTGAAGCTGCCGCAGAGCAGCACCAGGCCGCTGTCGTCCATCCCCTTGATGCAGCTCGGCCGACGTGTGGTGTAGCCGAGGTCGCCGTAGCAGTCGTCTTCGATCAGCGGCAGTTTGAGCTTCTGGATCACATCGAGCAGCGCTCGCTTGCGCTCGTCGCTCATCACGAAACCCATCGGATTCTGGTGATTCGGATTGACAATGACGGCCCGCACTTTCTTCGCCCGCGCGACACGCCTCAGTGCGGCAATGTCGATGCCATCGCACGGGTCGGTGGGTAGTTCCAGCGCCTTCATGCCCAGCGCTTCGAGTGCCTGAAGGACGCCGAAATAAGCGGGCGATTCCACCGCGATCGTGTCGCCGCGCTTGGCGACGGCGCTCAAACACAGGATCAATGCCTCCTGGCAGCCGCAGGTGACGATGACGTCCTCGGGATTGAGAGCGCAGCCGGCACTCACGTAGTGACGGACGATCTCTCGGCGCAGTTCCGGCGCGCGGGGACGGACTCGTACCAGTCGATCCCGCGCGGACTCACGCGAGATAGGATCGCCTGCAAGCGGTTCAGTTGCTTAATCGGCAATAGCGCCCGACTCGGATGCGCGCCGCCCAACGGGGCGAGGTTTACATCGCACATGTCGCGGTTGATGCGGGTCAGCCAGTGCGTGATCTGCACGGGGCGTGCGTTGGCGGGCGGGACGGTGGCCCGCATGGGTGAGGCGCTGGCGATCGGCGCGTCCGAGCGAACGTAGTACCCCGATTGCGGCCGCGCCTCGATCAGGCCACGGTGTTCGAGGATCTGGTAGGCGTGCAGCACCGTCGACAGGCTCATGCCGGACTGCGCACGCAGCTTCCGGACGGACGGCACCTTGTCGCCCGGCCGGAGCGTGCCGGTTTCGATCATGTGCACGACCTGGTCGACGAGTTGCTGGTAACGGGGTCGGAAGTCGCCGGCGAATCGTTGCATCACGTGTCTCCAGGTTGGACCGGAACAGTTCCTGATTGACTCGACAAGTACAGTTGTGCGCCACAGCAAACTGTACCCATCTCAGAATCATGTCTCTGTCTCTGTACCGATTCAAGGGCAATCCACATGATTTACGTCATGACCACCGCCCTGAGAAACTCGACATGGAACCGCCCGTTCGGGCCGGCGCGTGGCAGTTCGTGTCGGAATGCGGGCACGTCCAGCGGATGCGCTCAGGATGACGGGTGTTTCGACGCAGATCGCACGCTGTCAAACGTCGGCGACTCGCACTCGATTGTAGCGTCCAAGAAGCACCTGCTCGAACTGCGCGTCCAGAACGGCTCGGCCTGGGTAAGCGATGAACGCGCTTCTGGGGACGTCGTCCTCGATACCGGGACGACTTGGCGCGCCGCGCACGCGGGCCGCGTCGTCGTAACGGCGCTGCGTCCCAGCACGCGAATCGTATGGCGCGTGGTTCCGATCGCCGACAGGTGGTCCGCTCACGCGGCCAGTCGTTGAAGCTCGTCATCGGAACCCGACGCCCGCGTCGACTCGATCGGTTGGATCGACGTGTCGGCATTCGCGACCGACTGGCTCGCCGCGGCGTCCTCATCATCAGCCAGCGCTGCGGCACGTGAGCCGCGGACGACTGCGGCGAGGTCCGCCACCGCGTTCGTACGCAGGCTCATGGCCATCGCGGTGAGTTGCTCTGCGGCGGCGGCGGTCTCTTCCGCCACCGATCCGTTCGCGGACGGTCCCTGGCGAACGGCATCCACCCGCTCCCGCATCGTTCGGAGTTCGGTCGACTGGGCATCGCCGGACGCGAGCACTTTGTCCAGGCTGCCGACGATCCCGTCGATCTGGCCGACCACGCTGCCGAGCGAGGTTGCGACCTTGGAGCAGACCGTGGCGCCGGAGCGAGCACGCTCGACGCTGGCGGTGATGAGCGATCCGGTGTTCTTGGCGGCCTCGGCGCTGCGCAGCGCCAGGTTGCGCACTTCTTCGGCGACCACCGCGAAGCCGCGGCCCTGATCGCCGGCACGGGCGGCTTCGACAGCGGCGTTCAGCGCCAGGAGGTTGGTTTGGAACGCGATTTCCTCGATCACGCGGATGATCCTCGCCATTTCATCCGCCGAGCGGTTCATCTCGGTGATGGTCTGCTCGAGTCGTCCCAGTTCGTCGCGGCTGGCCACGGCACCGGCCCGCGCGGTGTTGGCGACGGAGTCGGCCTCGCGAGTCGAAGCCGCCGCCGTGTTGACGACCTCGGCCAGGCGTCCCAGCGCGGCGTTGGCCTCATCGAGTGTCCGCGCTTGCTCGGCCGCCGTTGTCGCGGCGGCTTGGGCGCCGCTGGCCACCTGCGTGGCGGCCAGGTTCACTTGGCGCGAGGCGTCGCGCAAGGCCTCGACCACGCGCTCGACAGGTCGGGTCGATCGGCGCGCGAGCAGCAGGCCGGCCACGGTCAGACCGACGGCTACGCCAGCGGCGCCCAAGCCGATCCACTTCCGCGTCGCCGACGCATAGGCGGACACGTCGTTCGCCAAGGCAATGGCCACCTTCGAGCGCGAGTCGGCCAACGCGCTGATCGCGTCCAGCACCTTCGCGTCGCTCGGCAGCAGTTCGTTGATGAGCGCCTGATTCGCCTGGGCGGCGTCGCCTTGCAGCACGAGGTCCACCGTGCGATTGCGGACCGCGTCGCTTTCGTCGACGGCGGTCAGGACGCTCGCCTCGCCGGCGGCGACACGGTCGACATCCGCCTTGAATTGCTTGCGCTGCTCCGCGAGCCGGGCGGAGAGCGTCTCCAACTCGTCGATGTCCTTCGTGCGAACCAAGGTCTGCACCAGCCGTTGCACGGCCAGCACCGACTGATTCAGGCCACGCGCCGACCGCTCCTCGTCGGCGATGCGAGCCAACTGCACGTCGTACCGACGACAGACCGAGGACAGCGTGAAATGATAGGCGGCAGCGGCAGCGCCGAGACTCGCCGTGCCGGCGATCACCAGCAACGACACCTTTCCAGCCAGACCGATGGACATTCTGCGGAACATCTCTCTTCGCTCCCTTCAACCAAGCGCAATGCACGGACTGCTTGACGCGGCAACAGCCCTCGAAAGCGTCGTCCCACCCATCAAGGCAGGCCGACGCGGAGTTCGTTCAGGTTCGCATCCGATTGTCGATCAGACAGCGACCGGGAATGGCTTTGTGCGAATTGACCCCGGACCCTGCACGGCATGGGCCGGATGGTTTGGTCACTTCGAGATGTCGATACCAACGACCAGCGAACCGATCGGCTTGTCACCGTCGAGCACCGGAACGGAGACCTGGAGTTGCTTCACGCCGGTGGAATCGTCCACCTCGATCGCTCCGGTCCAGTTCTTGCCAGCCATCGGATTTTCGTGCTTGGGCTTGCCGGCGTGGGACCAGTTCGTCGGCTTGGCGAGGAATGCGACCTTCGTTCCGTTAGCGGCCGAGACGAACGCCTCGGCGACATTCGCGGCCTTCTTTTCCTTGATCGCCGCTGCGGCGGCGTTTTTGGAGAAGCTGCGCACGAACGGGTCGAGCACCGGCAGCGACTTCCACTTCTCCTGGGTCATTGCCTTGGCCTCCTCGGAGGGCGCGGCATTCACCGCCTTCACGGCGTCGACGATCGCCGGCTCGGCGGCGAGGGTCTTCGCCGCGGCGATGGCGGCATCAGCCTTGGCCTGCTCGTCGGCACCCAACTCCGCACGGGCGGTCTGCGAGAGGCCGAGGACGCAGGTCAGGCCCACGAGGAACAGGGCCGAACAACGACCGAGAATTGTCGCGATAGGACGGGTCATCAGAGGATCTCCACTGCGAGACGCTTACGGGCCGCACCCACGGCGCGGCGTTCCTGACATTTAGTTCGACCCGAGACGCCCGATTGATTAGGTGTGCGCTGTTTTTTGTATTGTCGGACGTTTGTCCCCTGCCTCTCCTACAAAAACAGGGGTCACGACGTGCGATTGCATTCGGCTCTGGAAGTGAAAGAATCACGGTCCCCTCCCGCCGCGCCGGTCGCGAAGGAGAGGACCGGTTACCGGAGAACTTCAGCTTATGTCCCTCAAGATCTGGATCGATGGCCAACTGCTCCCGCGCGAGCAGGCCAAAGTCAGCGTGTACGATCACGGCCTGCTTTACGGCGACGGCGTTTTCGAGGGCATCCGCGTTTACGCCGGAAAGATCTTCGAGGCCGACGCCCACCTGCGCCGCCTCTACGACTCGGCCAAGGCAATCCGGCTGGAAATCCCAATCTCCCCCGCCGAGATGAAAGCCGCCATCGAGTCGACCTTCCGCGCCAACAACTTCACCGACTGTTACGTCCGCGCCGTCGTCACGCGCGGCGCCGGCGATCTGGGCATCGACCCGCGCAAGAGCGTGAAGCCCAGCGTCTTCGTCATCACCGACTTGATCTCCGTGTATCCGAAGGAGATGTACGAAAAAGGCATGTCGGTGATCACCAGCAGCTACGTGCGGAATCATCCGAACGCCACGCCGCCGCGCATCAAGAGCCTGAACTACCTCAACAACGTGCTGGCCAAGATCGAAGCGAACGACGCCGGCGTGCCCGAGGCGATCATGCTGAATCACCTCGGCAACGTCGCCGAGTGCACGGCCGACAACATCTTCCTCGTGCGCGACGGCTCGATCCGCACGCCAGGCGTCGACCAGGGCATCCTCGAAGGCGTGACGCGCCGGGTCATCATGGAACTGTGCGCGAAGCTCGGCATCTCGTGCGTCGAAGCGCCGATCCAGCGTCAGGACGTGTACGTGGCCGACGAGATCTTCGTGACCGGCACGGGCGCTGAAGTGATGCCCGTGACGAAGGTGGACGGCCGATCGATCGGCGCCGGCGTCGCCGGCCCGGTGACGAAGCGGCTTCTCGAAGCCTTCCACAAGCATGTGCGCGGGGCGTGAGCGGCCGGTCGCGTCAGCGAATGGACGTCACGCCGAACACGGCCGTGTAAGCGTCATCGCCAGCAATCTCGATGGACTGGCTTCGCTTGGTTGAAAACGTGTAGCCGTCGAACAGGCTGACACGAACGCGATAGTCGCCCGGCAGTAGATCGGTGAAAAGATACCGGCCGGCGGGATCGGTGATCGTCTTCGGCTCGCCGCGGTCGCGTCGGCCGTTGTCGTTACGATCGAGGAAGACCGACCAACCGCCGTAGCCCCATTCGTTGCCGGAGCGCACGCCGTTGCCATCCCGATCGCCGAACAGGCTGCCGGAGATCGAGCCGGTCTGGACGATACCAAAGTCGATTAGCGCGCGAGTGTCGGAGCGCACCTTCACGTCACGTGCCGGATCGGATGTCGCGATCGCGCCTGGCGGCAGATCGATCCGCACGCTGCGCTTGCCGACGGGCACGTTCGGAATCATGTAGATCCCGTTGGCGTCGGTGAAGCCGTAGGGCTCCCCGCGATTGAACCGGCCGTTGCGATTGCGGTCGACATAGACGCGCCTGCCGGCGGCGCCGTTCCAGGCGTACGACCCGTCGCCGGTACCCGATGGATCGTTGTAAACTACTCCAGTGACGCTGCGCCGGCGAGGTCAGTTCGATGTAGGCGAAGTTGTCGTAGTACCCGCCATTGCCACGTACGATCACGTCAACGCCATTCGACTGTGCCCCCGGCGCCCCATCCAGGCGGAAGGTGTACGTGCCGGGCATGACATCAATGAACGCCGCGCTAGGGCCGCCAGAATACGTCACCGCGATCGCCGCTGAAGGCTCCGCCGACTGCCGCACGCCGTCGCCGTTCAGATCAGCGTAGACCCGGCCTCTTGGGATCTCCAGATCGTCGTCCCAGTGGCCATAGTTCGTTCCGTCGCCGAAGACATCCCAAGTCACGCCGATCTCGACGTTCTGCTGATAACGAACACCGACATCCAGCGTCGCAGACCCGTTGATCGTCGCGTCAAAGGACTGCCATTGAGACACGGTCCACTTCTGGCCGTCGTACAGGTGGTTGTAGTCGCTCAATTGGACTTCGCGAGTGCCCAGCGGTGGAAGCGCAAGCTCGAATAAGCCATCTTCAGTTGCGGATGTGGAAACGGTGTACGTGTCGCCCGCGAGGAGTTTGTAGATGAAATCGATCTCGTCGGTCGGCTGATCGGCATCGCTGTAGTGGCCGTCTCCATCGAGGTCCAAGAAGCTTCGTCCACGCACGCGGAACGCCCCATCGCGATACGCCAACGTCGCAGGTCCACCGATCAAGGCCACAGATTCATATTGAAGCGAATAGTTCGACCAAGGCCCCACGTCCAGCATCGTCAGCGCGCACCAGCCTGCGACACGCCAAACACGCTTGATTGATAGCGGTAGTTATCATTCACAAGCGTAGCGACGTTTGTCGAAGTCCAAGCGGTCGTGGAGATGGCAGACAGTTGGTCGTCTCCCGTGTCCGTATTGGGCGTGTCCCGTCCCATGGCATACACGACGTTGGCTCCAGGCACTGGAAGTTCGATCCCGCCACTGGCAGGCACGGAAACCGTCGTGATGGACGTCAAATCCGACATCCGATGAACGAACAGGCTATCGCCAGCGTCCACGTACAGACGACCGCTCGGACCATCAGCGATCATCTCGCTCACGTAGGTGTAGTCAGGCAGGTAGACGGGATCATGCACCACGGGCGTGGCGTTATCCGGGAGGTCGACGCGTGTCAGCATCGACCATGTGAAGTTGGATCGCGCGACAAACAGCGCGCTGCCGTCGGACGGCATGGCGAGTGCGTCGATGGCGTCGAGATCGTCGGCCTGGTACACGACCCGCACGACCGATCCGGTCAGCGGGTTGAGTTCGACCACTTGGTCTGACATCCCAAACCTGTCGTTCGACCAACGCGTGATGAGATAGACGCGCTGGTCCGACGTTGCGACGAGACTCCCGCTGGTGTTGTCGCCGATATCGCTGACAGTCACCGTCGCCACGCGGTCCAGTGTTGGCAACGAGAACGTGCTCAGCGTGCCTCCGCTGTCGAGTGCGTACAGAAAATGCCCGGCCGGATCGACCGCCAACACGCTTCCATACGCGGTCGGTGAAAGCCCAGCACTAACGGTGCTCACCGTCTGTCCCGTGGCTGGGTCGAAAGACTGAACCAAGTTGTAGGACTCGTCGAGGACGTAGAACAACTCACGCGTCGGATCGGCGGCGACCGCGGTCATGGAACCGGCGATTTCCTGCGTGGCAATCGTCGCCGCGAGCAACCCGCGTCGTTCGAGAGATTCACATTGGCGAGCCCCACTAACGCCCCGGTATCGCGATCGAATGTTCATGAGAACCTCAATTGAGTGATGGGGGAGGAATGTATCATGGTGCTGTTCCCGACAGGACTACAGACGGATCCTGCGCCAGATGGATGAGACCGAACCGCAGTCGACTGGTTCAAACTGCTTGGGCATCCGGCGTCTGGCTCAGTCGGCGGCACCCCTCGGCGCCCTTTCTGAAGCGAATGTGCGACAATCTGTCTTCCCAGGCCGGCGTTTCGTCGCCGAACTCAGCCAGCGCTGCCGCCGGCGGTGCGGAACGTCACCTCCACCGGCAATAGCGGCTGGCCGTCGTCGGACAGAAAGCCGATGAAGCGGCTGGCGTTCAATCCGAACAGGTACTGCTTGCCCGGCTTCAGCGTCATGGGAACGGTCAGCACTGTGCGGTCCGCGTTGTAGCTCGGCTTGCCCCACTCTGGCGAGCGGTCCTTGCCCATCGTGACCAGTGCCCAGCTTTGATCCGTCATGGGCCGATCGAACGTGATGACCAGTTCCTTGGTCGTCACCGGCACGTTGCGCACGTTGGCGGCAGGTGTCATCGAGACGACCTTCGGGAACTTCTTGAGCAGCCCGTCGTAGTCGTTGCCGGCGGCGTTGAAAAACTCGATGACCCTGGGCATGAACGCGTCGAGGGTCGGGTACGTCGTTCGATCGGTTTCGTATTTCGTCCTCAGCAACTCGACCAGATCGATCGTCCACGGGAAGCCGCTGCACGCTTCGCGTCGCGCCTGCATGTTGGCGGCGCGCTCGCCCTGCGTGTCGGCCAGCGCGCGGACGACGCAGGCGCGGACCATCGACTCGTACAGCATCGCCGTCGGGTCCCCGTAGGCTTGGTTCTTCAGCCGGTCCTTGTTCGGCTCGTACAGTTTCTTCGCGGCCGGCCGCAAGGCGTCGGCGTGCTTGTCGACGAGGGCATTGGTGTAGGTGTGGCAGAACTCGTGGATGAGCGTGTCGTACACCTCGTCGCCGATCGCGGGCAGGCCTTGCGCGTCCCACTTGTAGATGCCGATGACCGGCGTGATCTCTTCCGCGCCGTCGGCGAGTTTGCACGAGACGCCGTAGTTCCCGCCGCCCTCGAGCAAGCCGACAATGACGGTGTACTTCGCCGACGGGCGTTGCCCGAAGTAGCGATCGAACCAGGGCACGATCGGATGCCGTTCGACAATCGTGCTCAGGCGCTCGGCACACTTGGCGTAGTGGTCGGCGTGGGCATCGACGAACTCCTGGAACTTTGAGTCGACGGCGAACTTGTTCAGCAGATCGACAAACGTCTTGGCATCGGGCGTGGTCCACCGCGTGTCGAGTTGGGCGGGCCACGGTTCGAGAGGCAGTCTCAACTTGGGAAGCAGGGATGGTTCGAGGTGGACGGCAAAGCTCATGACGGCGTCGAAG
Organism: Tepidisphaeraceae bacterium; assembly: GCA_047600945.1. GTDB lineage: Bacteria > Planctomycetota > Phycisphaerae > Tepidisphaerales > Tepidisphaeraceae > JASGKC01. The sequence goes on from JASGKC010000001.1 coordinate 4,313,624, forward strand.
CTGACGCCGCGCTTCTGGCGAAGCTGTCGTGCCCGCTGGACGGCCGGATGGTTGCGGTAGGCGGCGAAGTGCTTCTCGACGTCGGTCGCGTAGGCCGAGGCCGAGTTGGGCATGTTGTATTCGGGGTTGCCCGCAAGGCGGAAGACGATCGAGAGCAGTTCGACACGGGGATCGACCTTCACCGGGACGGCCATGGGGACCGGTTCGGCGCGGGACCACGGGCCGACGAAGCCGATCATCAGGGTCAGGGCGACGACCACCGCTCGCAAAGTCATGCTGGCCTCCGTGAGAATGGGAAATGTTTGCCGCGTCACGATACCGGACGCCTGCGGAACGCGCCGTCCGCTGGCGGATGCGGTTGAACGTCGCACCCTTGTCCTCTAATATCCTTCCGCCTGAACGGCGGGTTACCGATTCCCGCCTACAGACCGACGGTTGACCAACCGATTATTACCGCGGAGTACCCTACATGGCCGTAGCTGAGCCTGCCGTACGACCCCAGAAGACCCCCTCCGGTGATGGAAAGACCGAGCGGGATCGCCTCCGGATGATGTACCTCATCCGTCGCTTTGAAGAGCGCACCTTCCAGGAATACTCCAAGCCAGGCCAGAAGATCGGCGGGTTCTGCCACCTTTACAGTGGTCAGGAAGCGATCTCGGTTGGCGTGGCGGCGGTGTTCGACACGAAACGGGACGCGCTGATTAACGCCTATCGTTGCCACGGCCATAGCCTTGCACTCGGAATGTCAGCCGATGCCGCTATGGCCGAACTGTTTGGCAAGGCGACCGGCTGCTCCAAGGGCAAGGGCGGGTCGATGCACCTGTTCCAGGCCGAGGTGGGCAACCACGGCGGGCATGGCATCGTCGGTGGGCACCTGCCCGTCGCGGGCGGCTTCGCGTTCGCCCAAAAGTACAAAGGAACCGGCGGCTGTACCGTCTGCCTGTTCGGCGACGGCGCAATCAACCAAGGAACCCATAACGAGGCGCTCAACCTCGCTAGCCTCTGGAAACTCCCGGTCGTCTGGATCGTCGAAAACAACGGCGTCGCGATGGGCACGCAGATCGAGCGGCACAGCGCCGAGCGCGACGCCGCCAAGCGTGGCTCGGGCTACAACATGCCCTACTACAACGTCGACGGCATGGACCTCGACGTGGTCATTCAGGCCGTCGGCGAAGCCTTCGAACGCGGCCGCCGCGGCGACGGGCCGACCTACCTCAGCATCAACACCTACCGCTATCGCGGCCACTCGATGAGCGACCCGCTCAAGTACCGCTCGAAGGAAGAAGCCGAGAAGTGGAAGAAGCGTGACCCCATCTCGATCTACTTCGAGCGCATCAAGAGCAAGGGCCTGATCACCGACGAGGCGTGGGAACTGGTTCAGGAGCAGGTAAACGCCGAGGTGGAATCGTCCATCGAAAAGGGCCACGCCGCCCCGAACCCGCCGCTGGAAGACCGCTTCAACGACGCGCTGGCTGAGACGTATCCGTTCTACGGTCGCTAAGTCGATCGTTGTCATTGTGCGTCTTCAAGACTGTCCTGAAACCTGCTGTTCGCTGATCGAATCCGACTGAGAGTCTCTCATGCCCGTAATGCAATTCCGTGAAGCCCTCCGCGCCGCCATGACCGAAGAGATGGAGCGCGACGAGAACGTGGTTCTGATGGGCGAAGAAGTCGCCGAGTACAACGGTGCGTATAAGGTGTCCGAGGGCATGCTCGCCAAGTTCGGGCCCAAGCGGATCATCGATACGCCGATCAGCGAGGCCGGCTTCAGCGGCATCGGCATCGGCGCCGCCCTGCTCGGCATGCGGCCGATCGTCGAGTTCATGAGCTGGTCGTTCACCTGGGTCTGCATCGACCAGATCGTCAACAACGCCGCCAACGTCCGCTACATGTCGGGCGGCCAGTACAAGTGCCCGGTCGTCTTCCGCGGCGGCAACGGCATCGCCCACCAGCTCGGCGCGACGCACAGCCACCGCATGGAAACGGTCTACGCCCGCATCCCGGGCCTGATCGTCGTCCACCCGTCCACGCCCGCACAAGCCAAGGGCCTGCTCAAGGCCGCCATCCGCTGTGACGACCCGGTCATCTTCCTCGAATCCGAGAAGATGCTGAACGACAAGGGCGTAGTCCCGGACGACAAGGACTTCATGATCCCGATCGGCGTCGCCGAGATCGAACGCCCCGGCGCCGACGTGACGCTGGTCAGCTACGGCCGGCCGCTCCAGCGCGTCGTCCGGCCTGCCGTCGAGGAACTGACCAAGCTCGGCATTGACGTCGAAGTGGTCGACCTCCGCACCCTGCGCCCGCTCGACACCGATACCATCATCAAGAGCGTGAAGAAAACGCACCGTCTGGTCGTCGTCGACGAAGACTACGGCTACTGCGGCATCGGCACCGCGATCAGCGGCAAAGTCCAGAAGGCCATCTTCGACGACCTCGACGCGCCGATCGAACACGTGCACTCGGACGAAATCCCCGTCCCGTACAACCACTACTTGGAAGAGGCGATGATGCCGAGCGTCGAGAAGATCGTCGCCAGCGTGAAGGAAGTCTGCTACCGCTGAAGCTGCATCACAAATACGGAACTCGTAGCAGGAGCGTCCGCGCTCCTGCTTCTTTTTTGAGCCGCATCTCGGCCGATTTCTTCTGCATTCAGAAGGCGAAGTTCGGCAGAAGGCGATCGCGCATGCGCCGTCGAAGCTCATCGACGCCCACCCCGTCTCTGGCGCTGATCGCACAGTCGACCGAAACGCCCTTCCACTCGCCTCGTGCCAAGTCAACCTTGTTGAGCACGCGCATCGTGCGTCCGGAGCATTCGTGCTCCAGCCGACGCGCCAATGCAAGCTGCCCCTCAACCGCTTCGACGCCGTCGAGCAGCACCACGATCAAACCCGCCTCCCGCGTCGGGGCGGCGCTCTGCGCGATCGCCTGCTCTTCAATCGCATCGCTCGTCGCGCGCAGCCCCGGCGTGTCGAGCAACTGGACGATCAACCCATTGATGTCGGCCTCCTCGCCCACCCAATCCCGCGTCGTACCCGCAACAGGCGACACGATCGACCGCTTCTGTCCGAACAGCGCATTCGCCAGCGTGCTCTTGCCCGCATTGGGCGCGCCGACGATCGCCACTGTTGGCGGCACGAGCAGCGGCCGGAGCTTGTCACGCTGCTCAACCGTCGTCGTCAGCACCATCCGCACCGCGAGTTCCGTACGCGCGACGGCCAGCATCGCCGCCCGCGCGCGATCCTCAGGCGTCGGGCCGTCCATCATCTCGATGGTCTGATCGTCGAACGAATCGAAGGTCACCCGCGCGAAGCCGTCGCGCTCGAGTAACGCCGTCGAAGCATCCACGACCCAGAGTCCGCCATGCAACGTCAGGTCGAGCGTCTGTTCCCTCTCCCGGTAATCCGGGAGAGGGTTAGGGTGAGGGCTTTGACCGTGTGCCGACGCAAGACCCTCACCCCCACCCTCTCCAGGTGTACCGGGAGAGGGTGACTGGCTCAGCATCGCCACCGGATCGTCGATCACGCCCTCATCGTCGCGCAGCTCAACATGCGTCACGCGTCCCGGCGTCAATGGTTTCGAAAGTCTGCGCTCGATGAACGTCCCCACTCCCGGCCCGCGTAAACGGACCGTAGCCAGCGCCGCGCTGCCCGCCGGCGTCATCCACATGAAACGATTCGATCCGTCGCTCATTCAACCGCGAGCGTATCATCGATCATGGCCAGTTCACGAGCGATCGAGGTTTCGATTCCGCACCAGCTCCCGCGGGCCGAGGTGAAGGTGCGCCTTCAAGCGAAGCTCGACGAGATGGTGCAAGGCACCGGCCTCCCGATCACGGGCCGGGTCGAGCACACGTGGACCGGCGACCGCCTCGACTTCGTCTTCCACGCGATGACCCAGCGCGCCACCGGCCGACTGGACGTGCTCGACGACCGCGTGAACGTGCAGATCGACCTGCCTTGGCTGCTGGCCAAACTTGCGGCGAGTCTGGGCATTGGCAAGCAAATTGAATCCCACGCACGACTGCTATTGCGGTGACATCAGCGTTTGTCAATGTCGAGTTGCATCATGCAGCAGTGCCGCGACAAATATGAAGACGAACCCGCCGACGAGCGAAATCGCCAGCGCAACGACAGCGACAACAAAACAGCCGAGTAATCCGCCGGTCGATCGAAGCGGGTCTTCCCGCTCGGCATCGGCCCGATGCGTGCTCTTCGTCGCATATCCCAGCTCGACAGCCTTTGGCTTCGGTTCCGACGGCTTGCTCACGTCAGATACCCCTTCGTCTTGAAGTACGCCGTCGCCTCGTCCAGACTGCGAAACACCTTCGTCGCCGTTTCGGTAATGAAGGGGCTGGGGAAGCCGTTGCAGGCCCACACCACGTAGCATTCCTTGCCGCCTTCGAAGGCGTGGTGCAGTTCGCGTTCGACGCCGCTGCTCAGGCCCGGCTTGCCGTTGGGCAGTTGCGGAACGAGGCTGATGATCATGTCGGACTGGTCCACCATCTTGAAATCGCGGGCATAGATCTGGCCCATGATGTCGCCGGAGATTTGCAGGATTTCGTCCGTGCGGAACATGCTCTTGCCGATCGGCGTTTCGACCTCGACGAACTCCTTGCCGGCTTCCTTCGCCTTCGTCGCCAGCAGGTGAATGACGAACTCGTCGACGTCGCCCGGATCGAACGCGATGAAATGCTCGGCCAGCGTGGCGCGGAACGCGTCGATCTCGCGCAGCGTGTCGGGCAGGTCCATCACGTGGCTCATCGGGAAGCTCGGGTAGACCTTCTTCCGCTTGTTGCGCTCGAAGATGAGCCGGTACATCGTGCGCGCGGTGAGGTTCTCCCCTCGGCCGCGACTGACGAGGAAGAAGTGCCCGTGCCCGCGCAGGATGTTGGCCAGGATTTCCGTCGCGAGGTTTTCTTCCTCGCGCCACATCATGATGTCCTTCAGCGTGTGGTCGATGTCATGCTCGCGGCGCAGGCGCTGGTGCACGTTCTCGGCGTTGTCCATCAGGCTCAGGTAGATGTCGGCGTTGAATGCCTTCATCTGGTCGTAATCGAAGGCCGCAAACAGTCCGTGTCGCCAGCGGAAGGTCGCGTGCGTGTTGACGATCACGTGCTCGTGCTTCTCGGCGATGCGCAGCACTTCCTTGAACACCGCTCGGCGCAGCGTGTTGAGCCGCGAGATGGGCAGGTTCAGGATTCGGCCCGGCGGAACATCCGGAGCTTCGGCGTACATCATCTGGCCGATGTTGCAGACGACCACGTCAATGCCGTTCCGCTTGGCCTCGTCGGCCACCAGTTGGAGATAGGGATTCTTGTCGACGCCGACCTGGCCTGTGACGATCGCTCGCATGGGGTCCAGTGTATTCGGTGACGGCAACGACACGAAGTCACGAAGGCTCGAAGCCCTCACGAAGGGGACATGCGGAAGAGACGTTTTACTTCGTGTCACCTTCGAGACTTGGAGGCTTTGTGTCGTAGCCGTTGCATGATCGACCGCTGCCGTAGACGATGGCTTTCCCGATGTTCATGCGCCTCGTCAAAACGTTCGACTTCGAAGCCGCCCACGACTTGCCGTCGTTTCCGCCGGGCCACAAGTGCCGCCGACTGCATGGGCATTCGTTCGAGTTCGATGTCATCGTCGAAGGCGAAGTCGATCCCGCCAGGGGCTACCTCATCGATTATGGCGACATCAAGCAGGTGGTCGATCCGATCGTGAAGCAGCTCGACCATTATTACCTGAACCAGATCGAAGGCCTGTCGAATCCGACGAGCGAGATGCTCGCGGTGTGGTTGTGGGACCGCATCAAGCCGGTGCTGCCGATGCTGGGAGAGATCGTCGTGTACGAGACGTGCACGAGCGCGTGCCACTACCGCGGGCCGATAGCGCGCAGATGAGTCTATTTCAGTCGCGGGACACTGCGCAGGCGGGTACGCTTTCGGACAACACGCGATGCAATGGACCGCCCGATCCAACACCGATGAACACCCCAACCGCGATTGCCTCTGGCGCGGGCGCTGGGTGCCACGGCTTGCGTACTCGCCGGCCGTGGTACGCCCTCGTTCTCCCGCGTCTCGACAAACAATCGCGTTCCACGGCAACGGAGTACCGATGCCGTGGCACCCACCGTCTGAACAGGCCGGCCGATACGCCTTCACCCTGGTCGAACTGCTCGTCGTCATCGGGATCATCGCGGTGCTGATCGCGATACTGCTTCCGGCTCTGTCGGCCGTGCGGCGGCAGGCAGACATCACCAAATGCTTGGCCACCGAGCGGAACATCGGCCACGGCGCGCAGCTGCACGTGACCACGCACCACGGCTTTTACCCGCTGTCCGGCCTGCTCGACGACCTGCCCAGCGCAATCGCCAACGTCACGCCCGCATCGCTGGGCGACGCCGACCAGCGCAAGTACACGTACACGATCGACCCACAGACAGGTGGCACGACGTTGGCGCCGTGGCAACTCGCGATTGCAGCGCAGTTGGGCTATCTCCGAGCCACCAACGCCCGCACGCTTGCCGAATTGGACGACGCCGAACTTGGCCGCATCTATTACCTGCGGCTCTTCATCTGCCCCGCACACGTGCGTCACGCCAGCGAAGCACCCGAATCAGCCATCTACTTCGGCGCGAACACGTCGTGGTTTCTTCGCCAAAGCTACGTCATCAACGAAGCCGTGTTCGGCAAGAGCAAGGCGCTGGATCGGTACGAGGGCCAGACGTCGCGCGTGCGAAGGCCCGCCAACACGGTCATGCTCATCGATGGGCAAACCTCCGCGCCGCGTGCGAAAACCTGGACGCGCAACGGGCAGCCGGTGAACTGGGCAACGCTCATCAACAAGGTACCGACAACCGCCGGCCCGATCACGCTCGCCGACGCGCTGCTCGATCGACCTAACGCCGGCGACAGCGCCAACTTCGACCGCGTTCGCCACAAAAACACCGTCAACATCCTGTTCATGGACGGCCACGCCGAGTCACGGCCGATCAGCGAACGTTCGCTCGACGCGGTCTACCTGATCGCTCCGTGACAACCTCCCAGACCGCGTAACCTTTACAACAACACACCGTTACGACGCAACTTGACGCACTATGACGGATTCTGGCAGGTTTTGTTGACAGTCGCCGGATTGTGCCCGATACTTCTCACCGGCGAGAAGGAACCCAACCGCATGGCTGCGACCCTCAATCGAGTTTTGAACCGGGCTGAAGTCGAATCGCTGGTCCGCACGGTGCTTCGCGAGAAGTTGGCCGGCCGGATCAACCCGCCGATGCAGGCTGGCGGCATGTACAGCGCCCCCTCGGGCGGCCCGCCCCATCCGCTGGTGGTAAACGTCAGCGCCCGTCACATGCACGTGACCGAGGCCGACCTCGCCGTGCTGTTTGGCCCCGGCGCCAAGCTCACCAAGCTGAAAGACCTCTACCAGCAAGGCGAGTTCGCCAGCGAGCAACTGGTGACGCTCGTCGGCCCGCGTCAGCGGATCATCCCGAACGTGCGAATCCTCGGCCCCTGCCGGAATTTCACGCAGATCGAACTCAGCTACACCGACGGCATCTACCTCGGCCTCGACCTGCCGCTGCGTGTCAGCGGAAACATCGAAGGCACACCCGGCATCACCGTACTCGGCCCCGCCGGCGCGCTGAACATGACCAAGGGCGTCATCCGCGCCAAGCGTCACGTCCACATGTCGACCGAAGACATGGCCTACTACGGCGTGAAGGACGGCGACAGCCTGAAACTGAAAATCGATGGCCCCAGCGGCCTGACCTTCCACGACGTCGTCGTGCGCTACCACCCGAAAGTCGTTCTCGAAGTGCACATCGACACCGACGAAGGCAACGCCTGCGACCTGGAATCGGCGACGAAGATTGAACTGATCAAGTGATTGGAATTGCCCATTGCCGATTTCCTATTGCCGATTGAACTGGCGCGGGCCACCACAATCGGAAATCGGAAATTGGAAATTGGAAATCGGAGCAAGACATGCCTGCAGCAGCACTCGGACTCCTCGAAACCCGCGGCCTGGTCGCCCTCATTGAGGGTACCGACGCGATGCTCAAGACCGCCAACGTCAGCATGATCGGCTACGACAAGGCCGGCAGCGGCCTGGTGACCGCCTACGTCAGCGGCGACGTCGCGGCGGTGAAGGCCGCCATCGACGCCGGCGCGGAGGCGGCCGGTCGCGTCGGCGAAGTCGTCGCGGTCCACGTCATCGCCCGTCCGCACGACGAACTGAACTCGCTTTACCCCAAGGCCGCGGCGGCAGCGCCGGCGGCCGTGAAGAAGTGATCACTTTCATTTCCGATTGCCTATTGCCCATTTCCGATTGAATTCGGACTGGCGCGGCTCAATTGGAAATGGGAATTTGGAAATCGGAAATCCCACCGGAGCTCCCATGGAAGCGCTAGGAATGATCGAAGTAAAGGGCTGGGTCGGCGTGGTTGAAGCCACCGACGCCATGTGCAAGGCCGCCAACGTGACGGTCGTGAAGGTTGTCGAGATCGGCGGCGCTCACGTGACCACGATCGTGCGCGGCGACGTCGGCAGCGTGAAGGCCGCCGTCGACGCCGGCGCCGCCGCCGTCGGTCGCGTCGGCACGCTGGTCGCGTCCCACGTCATCGCCCGCCCGCACCCGGAACTGCTCGCGGGATTCGGAGCCTGAGCGAGTGGGCGGTGAGCAGTAGGCAGTGGGCAGAAAATGCCCGCGTCTTCACTGCACACTGCCCACTGCCCCCTATGCTCGTCCTCGTCGCCAACCTCGGTTCGACCTCGTTCAAGTTCAAGGTGCTCGACGCATCGAAGAACTTCAGCGAAGTCGCGCGCGGCGGGTACGAACGCATCGGACAGCCGGGCGGTGACTTCGCCTCTCATGCCGACGTCATCGACGTCATCGTGAAAGGCCTGCCGAAGCCGCCCGACGCCATCGGCTTCAAGGCCGTCCACGGCGGGCCGATCAGCGGTGCGGTGCGTGTCACCGACGACGTGATCGCCACCATGCAGCAGTTCGCCGATGTCGCGCCGGCCCACAATCCGGTCTACATCGCGGCGATGAAGAGCTTTCGCGAGAAGCTGCCGAGTGTGCCGCAGGTGGCCGCGTTCGAGACGGCATTCCACCAAACGATCCCGGCCGCGCGGCAGACGTACGCGATTCCGTTCGAGTGGACCGAGAAGCTCGGCATCCGCCGGTACGGCTTCCACGGTGCGAGCCACCGCTACTGCTCGGGCCGCGTGAAGGAACTCGTGCCGACCGCCCGCCGGATCATCAACTGCCACCTCGGCGGCAGTTCGAGCGTGTGCGCGGTGCTCGACGGCAAGAGCGTCGGCACGAGCATGGGCCTCACGCCGCAGACCGGCCTGCCGCAGAACAACCGCGTGGGCGACTTCGACACGTTCGCCCTGCTGAAGCTGCTAAAGACGGGCCTGAGCGTGGACGACGTGCTGAAAAAGCTCGGCAAGGAATCGGGCCTGCTCGGCATGAGCGGCGTGTCGAACGACATGCGCGACATCGAAAAGGCCGCGGCCGACGGCAACGCCCGCGCGACCCTCGCACTCGACGCCTTCGCCGACAGCGTCCGCAGCTACATCGGTCAATACCTCGTCGCGCTGGGCGGCATCGACGTACTGAGCTTCAGCGGCGGCATCGGCGAGAACGGCACCGCGATGCGAAAGGCCATCTGTGCCGGCCTCGATTTCGTCGGTCTCAAGCTCGACGACAGCAAGAACAACGTGCGTGGGAGGGAAGCCCGCATCAGCGCGGCCGACTCACGCGGACAGATTTGGGTCGTGCCGACGAACGAAGAACTCGTCGTGGCACGGCAAACGTTCGAGGTAGTAGGCGGTATGCAGTAGGCAGTACGCGGTTAAATCTGCTCTGCCTACTGCCTACACACACTCAGGAGCCATCATGGCCAACGAAGCGATCGGACTCATCGAAACCAAGGGCAACGTCGCCGCCGTCGAGGCGCTGGACGCGATGCTGAAGGCCGCCAACGTCACGTTTCTGGACCGTCACAAGGTCGGCAACGGCCTGGTGGCGATCAGCGTGCAGGGCGACGTGGCTGCGGTCCGCGCCGCCGTCGATGCCGGCGCCGAAGCCGCCGGCAAGCTTGGCGAAGTCGTGAGCGTTCACGTCATCGCGCGTCCGCACTCGGATGTGGCGAAACTCTAAGGAGAGTGGGCAGTGTGCGGTGAGCAGTGGGCAGTGATCTGCCTCTCCTGCCCACTGACCACCGCCCACTGCACACTTGTTCCTCGCAAGAGTCACCGGAACTGTCGTTGCGACGCAGAAGGACAAGACGCTGAACGGCCAGAAGCTGTTCATCGTCGAGCCGCTGAACGTGCAGTACGACGCCGCCACGAAGAAGCCCAGCCAACTCGGCAACACCGGCCGCGCGATCGTCGCGCTCGATGTCGTCGGCTGCGGTGAGGGCCAGTTCGTGCTCGTCTGCCAAGGCAGCAGCGCCCGCATGACCGAACAAACCGCCAAACTCCCGGCCGACGCCGTCATCATCGGCATCGTCGACTCGGCCGAGTTTGATGGGAAGACGTTTTACAAAGCCGACTAAGGAGTGAGCAGTGGGCGGTGTGCAGTGGGCAGGAAAACACGTATTCGCCTCTTCCTACCCACGGCCTACTGCCTACTGCCTACTGCCCACTAACCCATGAACGCCGCACTCGTCCAAGATGTCGTTGCTGAAGTGATGAAGCGCCTCAACGGCAGCCGTCACCCCGCCGTCCCCGCGGGCGAGACCGCCGCCGCCGAGCGCCGGGCCGGTGCGCCCGTGCACAACGTGGTCGCCGACAACCGATACGGCGTCTTCAACTCGGTCGATGGCGCGGTCGCCGCCGCCACCGAATCGCAGAAACAGCTCGTCAAGCTCACGCTCGATCAGCGCGACGCGATCGTCAAGCTCATCAAGAAGATCGCCGCGGATAACGCCGAACACTGGGGCCGGATCGAAATCGAAGAAACCAAGATCGGCCGGCTCGATCACAAGATCGAGAAGCTGAAAATCCTCTCGCTCGTGCCTGGCGTCGAGTTCCTGAAATCCAACGCGACCACCGGCAGCAACGGCGTCTGCCTCGAAGAGTTCGCGCCGTTCGGCGTGATCGGCGTGGTGACGCCCGTCACGCACAGCGTCCCGACGCTCAGCGCGAACGCCGTCAACATGATCGCCAGCGGCAATGCACTGGTGGCCAACGCCCACCCGAGCGGCGCGAACTGCGCAGCCATCGCGGTGCGGACGTACAACCAGGCGATCGCGAATCAGTTCGGCATCGAGAACCTGATCGCGATGGTGCTGCCGCCCACGCTCGAGACGGCCGACCAGCTGTTCAACCACCGCGGCGTGAGCTTGCTGGTCGTCACGGGCGGCCCGCAAGTCGCTCGCGCGGCGCTCGCTTGCCGCAAGCGCGCGATCGTCGCGGGCCCGGGCAATCCGCCGGTCGTCGTCGATGAGACAGCCTGCCTTCAGAACGCCGCCAAGTCGATCATTGCCGGTGCGGCCTTCGATAATAACCTGCTCTGCATCGGCGAGAAGCAGGTCTTCGTCGTCAGCAGCGTGTACGACAAGCTCGTCGAACAACTCAAGGCCAACGGTGCGACCCAGCTCAACGCGGGCCAGATCGATTCGCTCACGAAGCAGGCACTGCCAGTTGATCCGAAGGACGGCAAGCCTCACGTCGCCAAGCAGTTCGTCGGCAAGGACGCATGGGTGCTCGCCCAGGCGGCCGGCACATCGGTGCCGCAATCGACACAGCTTCTGTTCGGCGAAACCGACTTCAGCCATCCGTATGTGCAGGAAGAGCAGATGATGCCCTTCGTGCCGCTGGTGCGGGTCGCGAACGTGGACGAAGCGATCGACAAGGCCATCGAGAGCGAGCACGGCTACCGCCACACGGCGATCTGCCACAGCCGCAACCTCGACACGATCACCCGGTACGGCCGGCGTGCGGGCACGACGCTGTACGTCGTCAACGGCGCCAGCCCCAGCGGCCTCGGCCTCGGTGGCCAAGGCTTCCTCAGCTATTCGATCGCCACGCCGACGGGCGAAGGCATTACGACACCGCTGACGTTCACGCGGTATCGAAGGGTGATGATTACGGGGTCGCTGCGGATGATTTGACGAAGGTCCGTTGTCAGTGGTCAGTGGTCCGTTGCTGAATGCGAAGGTTGGCAACGGACAACGGACAACGGACAACGGACAACGGACAGCAATGCAACTCGGCCTCGTCATTGGTCACGCCACCAGCACCGTGAAGCACGAAAGCTTCAAGGGCTGGCGCCTGCTCGTCGTGCAATTGCTTGGCCCGACGCGCAAGCCCGAAGCCGATCCGGTGCTGGCGTTCGACCCGCTCGGTGCGGGTGTCGGACAGACCGTGATCCTGAACTCCGATGGCAAACGAGCCCGTGAAGTGATCGGCAACGACAAAAGCCCGGGACGATGGTTCGTCTGCGGACTGGTGGACTCACTGGCCCCTAACCCTTAACCCCTCGCCCTGACCTCGTGTACTTCAGCGCCCGCCAACTTCAGCAGATCCTCCGCGAAACCGGCGCGGCCAATCTGCCATTCGGTGCGCGACTGACGCCGGCGGCACAAGACTTCCTCCGCGCGAACAAGCTCGAAATCCGTTACGGCGATCCAGCCACCCCCAAGCCCGCCCAACTCGTCGCGCCGTCCGCGCCAAGCACATCGGCCGTTCTGTGGTGGTCGGGCACGGCCAGCGGCGTCGCCAAGGCGGCCATCTCGATGGTCTCACGCGAAGCCAACCTGCTTCCGCTCACCGTGCTGGAAGACGGGACGAAGGCCCTCAGCGCCGTTCGCGCTCTGGCGGCAGAAGTAAAGACCGGCCGCGCGACGGGGGGCGTGCTGATCGCCGATCACGCCGGCGCGGCCGTCGTTTTCGCGAACAAGGTGCCCTGCCTGCGGGCGATCGTCGCGACCTCGCTGGCCTCGCTCGATGCGGCCGTGCGCGACGTCGCCGCCAACGTGCTGATCGTCGAACCGGCCTCCCACACGATGATGTCGCTCAAGAACGTGATCGCGAGGTTCGTCCGTGCGTCACGCCAGGTCAACGCCGAACTCGAACGCGACCTCTCGGTACTCGGCGGAGGTGCGGCATGAGGATCGGCAAAGTCATCGGCCGCATCACGTTGAACCGCGTGTACGACACGCTCGTCGGCGGGCGGTTCCTGGTCGTCGAAGTGCAGGACCGCTTCGCCCTCGCAGGCCAGCCGCGCAAGAGCGTCGAAACCGTCGTCGCGTACGACAACCTCGGCGCGGGCGTTGGCGAACTGGTCGCGTTCACGGAAAGTCGCGAAGCGACAATGCCGTTCTATCCCGAAAAGAAAGTGCCTCTCGACGCGCTGTGCGCCGCGATCCTCGATCGCGTCGTCGTCGACCCGGAACTGTGCAAGTGAAAGACAAGGTGACCCATGGCTGAGTTCATCTCCGAATTCAAACTCCGCGAACAGATGTGCGACATCGGCCGCCGCATCTGGCTCAAGGGCTTCTGCGCGGGCAATGAAGGCAACCACAGCTACCGCATGGCCGGCGGCAAGTTCCTCTGCACGCCAACCGGCATCAGCAAGGGCAACCTCAAACCCGACGACCTGTGCGTGGTCGACATCACCGGCAAGCAGTTGGCCGGCAAACGGAAGCGCACCAGCGAGTTCATGATGCACGCGCAGATATACCAGGCGCGGCCCGACGTGAACGCGGTCATCCACTCGCACCCGCCGCACGCGACGGCGTTCGCGGTGGCGAACATCGACCTGCCCACGTGCATCCACCCCGAGGCCGAAGTGTTCCTCGGGCCGGTGCGCACGGCGAAGTACGTCACGCCGGGCGACAAGCGGCTGGGCGAATCGCTCATGCCGTTCATCAAGGACAGCAACACGATCGTGCTCGCGAATCACGGCGTCGTCTGTTTCCACGCCGACCTCGAACAGACGTACTACCAGCTCGAAATTGTCGACGCGTACAGCCGTATCCTCCTGCTGGCGAAGCAACTCGGCAGCGTCCGCCCGCTCGACAGCCAGGAGATGAGCGAGCTCATCCAGCTCAAGGCGAAGTTCGGCCTGAGCGACCCGCGCATGGACGAGGCGAAGAAGGGTGCGGTGTCGTGCGGCGCGAGCGACTTCCTGAGCCGCGTCGGCGCCGAGGCCGGCAGCCGCGGCCGCATGAGCAGCGGCGGCTGCGTGACGGCCGTCCAGCCGCAGAACCCCATCGATCGTGCGCTCGCCCAACTCGCCCCGCAAGGCTATGGCGAGCAGGACATCGAGCAACTCGTGCAGGTGATCACCGATCAGATCATGGCCAGCGTTTAAGCGAGACGACAACCGAGAGCGGATAGCATTCTATATCAACTTCGCGCTCTCCACTGCACTCATGCTCATCGTTCAGCGTCATTCTCGCCTCCAGGAACTGATCGCCCAGCACGGGATGATCGATCTGGAGACGCTCGGCGCGAGTTGAACGTGTCGGACTCCACCGTCCGCCGCGACCTGAACGAACTTGAGAAGAAGAACCTCGTCCGCCGCACGCACGGCGGCGTGGTATGGACGGGCGGCGACGCGTCCAAGGACGTCGGCGGCTTTCGGCCGTACGCGTTCGAGCAGCGGTTGCAGTATCAACTCGACGCCAAGCAGCGGATCGCCAAGGCCGCCCGGCAGTTTGTCCAGCCGGGCGAGACGATCCTGCTCGACGGCGGCACGACCACGTTCTATTTGGCTCAGCTCCTGCTCGGCACGCCGCTCCAGATCGTGACCAACTCACTGCCGATCGCGTCGCTGTTCGCCAACGACGAACACGTCGAGCTCATCCTCACTGGCGGGGTGATGTACCCGCGTTACGGCGTATTGCTCGGCCCCACCGCCGAGAACATGCTCGCCGGTATTCACACCAAGACCCTCTTCATGAGCGTGGCGGGCCTGCATCTCGGGGCGCTCTACAACCAAAACCTGCTGCTCGTGCAGAGTGAAAAACGGATGATGGAACAGGCCCAGAAGACGGTCCTGCTCATCGACGCCAGCAAGTTCGGGCAGCAGGCGCTCGTCAAGTTGTGCGACTTGTCCCGCATCGATGCCGTCGTGACGGATGCCGCCCCTCCGAAGGCGATCGCGGACGAACTCGTCGGCGCGGGATGCGAGATCATCGTCGCGGAATGAGGGTTGCCGCTCGCATCCGGGTCTTCGCTTCGCCAAGACGCCAGCGTCGGTCTCATAAATACTCTGGTGTAACCGCTCGCCAAGTCCATCGTATGCTCTGATACGATGCGATATCTCGCTGCCCTTCTCGTTGCGCTGGCCCTGCTCACGCCGCTGCCGCTTCGGGCCGGGCCGTACGTGCCGAGCGAGAAGACGGTCGCCGTCCAGACGATCCTTCAGGACTGGAAGGACGACGCCCGAAGCCGTGTCGTGCCCGTCAAAATTTACCTCCCAACACAGCTCGATGAACCGGCACCGGTCGTGCTCGTGTCGCACGGCCTGGGCGGGTCACGCGAGGCGCTGAAGTACGTGGCCGACATGTGGTCGACGCACGGGTATGTCGTCGTCGCGATGCAGCACGTCGGCAGCGATGAATCGGTGTGGCGTGGCGTGCCGCTGACGGAAGCTCGCCAGGCGCTCACGAAGGCCGCCAACGGCGAGCAGTTCGTCGCGCGGAACCTCGACGTCAAGTTCGTGCTTGACGAACTGACGCGCCGATCGGCCCTGGACAACGACCCGCTGCACGGCAAGGTCGACCTCACGAAAATCGCGATGACCGGCCACAGTTTCGGCGCAATCACCACGCAAGCCGTCATCGGCCAGCGGTTCGGACGCGAGGGCGGCATCGAGAAATCCTTCCGCGACGACCGCATCACCGCCGCCGTCGCGTTCAGTCCGTCGCAGCCGCGCGGGTCGAAGGATTTCGACTTCGCGTTCGGCGCGATCACCATTCCCGTCTATCACATCACCGGCACCGACGACCAGAACCCGCTCGACCCGTCCGAATCGCCAGAGACACGGCAGACTCCATACAAGTTCAGCCCGCAATCGGACCGCGCCCTGCTCGTGCTCAAAGGCGCCACCCACGGCAACATCGGCGGTGGCGGCGAACAGCGCCAAAGGATTCGCCGGCGTCAGGAAGGTTCGCTGTCTGTCGAGCAGGTCACCCGTGCGCACGACCTGATCGAGATGAGCACGCTCGCTTTTCTCGACGCGACGTTGCGTGGCGACGAGAAGGCCGGCAAGTGGCTGAAGGACGGCGCGTTCGCCGCCGAGGTGGGGGACGCGGGCACGTTCGAGTCCAAGGCCGCCACGCCGGTGCCGCAGCGCTGAAGTCGCGATCGTTTTCCCCGCGACACGTCGCCACAACGGAAGAATCGTTCGATTCTGCCGTGGCGACACAGCACTATTCTTTGCTCGAATTTGCAGGGCGTCTGGTTACACTTCGGCTTGCGGCCGGACGCCCCTTTCCTCAAAGCGATGCGTCGGCCGCGGGAGAACATGCACCCGCGCTCACTTCGCCTTGGTGAACAATCATGGATCAGCAGCCGAACACGATGTATGTGCAATCGCCGATGCCCGTGCAGAGCACGCCGGTCGATCAGCCCGTGACCACCGCCCTGTCGACGCACCATTCGGACGTCCTCGCGAGCCTGCGGACAGCCGCCCGGGCGCAGATCGCCGACGAGCGGCAGACGCTTCGTGCCCACCTTGCGGATCCGTCAGTCCGCGTGTCGGCCATCTTCGAAGCGATGGTGAATCGCCGCCGCACGTTTGCCCACCGAATGGCCGGCCTGATGCCGCGGCTTGAAGTCGCCCGCAAGCGTTTCGCCGCCAAGGGCGGGCTCGACGCCGATCGTGCCGAGACCGCCTCGAACCAGCTTCTCAACGCGCTCGACGCGTCACCCGCGATCGGCATGGAGCCGTCGCGCGAGATGCTGCGTCGGACGGTCACGCAGGTCGCCAGCGTGGGCGGCCTCGAAGCCACGTTGCTGCATGCGTCCGATCACGCCTACCTTGATCGTCTCAAGACGATGTCCCGCGAGTTGCAGGGCGCGGGCCTGCCCCGCTTCGGCTGGAGTTTGGCGTCGCACTTGATCCGCCTCGCGTGGGCACTGGGCATGCTATTGCTGGCGATGAGGGCAGGTCTCGCCGGGCCAATGCTGCTGACGATTCTCGTCGTCACGTACGCGCTGATCGAAGCCGTGGTGCAACCGCTCATCCGCGCCACAGCCGACCGCGAGGATCGGGAACGCCTCCCCGCGTACATCGACCGCTTTTATCGCGAGGCCATGCTCACGCAGCGTTCACTCGACCTGTCGGACGACTTCATCGACGTCGTTCGCGACCAGTGAGTGGCAACATGGCGTGCTCGTGAGGAGCAAGTTCCCTAGAGCACCAGGCTGCTGACGGTCGGCACGGCTGACGCTTCTTCGTCGACAGATAACTCGGGCACACCGGCACCCGTCAGATCGGTCGGCATCGACGAAACGCCCGAACCGTACTGCTGCGCGAGGATCAGCAGGTCGGAGAAATTCACCGTGCCGGAGGGGTCGTAGTCGAAGTTGCCGGCCGCGTAGGTTCGGCCCGTCGTGCCGTAGTTCGCGGCCAGGATGAGCAGGTCGGCAAAGTTCACAACCCGATCGCGATTGGCGTCGCCGGCGAGGCTAAAGAACTCCGTGCGGTAGTCGGTCGCCAGCGTCGACCCGAAAACGTCCCCCACCAATGACGGCCTGAGCGTGGCGGTGTAGTCGCCATCCGGAAGGCTCGGCGGCAGTGTGAAGGTCGCCGTGTTGGTGACCGAATCGAACGTCACACGCGTCGGCGCGATCGTGACCCCGCCCGGCCCGCTGATGACAACGTCGCCAGTGTCCAGGCTGGCGGCTACGTTCGTGGAGAAACGGTAGCCGAGCGTGTTCGGCGACAATTGGTAGTCGTAGCTGCTCGCAACAACCGTCACGGGCGGCTTGGCGGCGTAGAGCGACTGCACCTGCTGCACCGTCAGCGGCGAGCCGAACGTGCGCACGTCGTCCATCGCGCCGGTGTAAAGGTTCGTGTTCAGGTTGGTCCGCCCCAAGAACGTGCGCTGCGAATTGGCGAACGTGAACACCGGTGTGAACGCCGCTGACGCCACAGCGACGCCGTCGACGTAGAGCGTCGCACCGCTACCGGCGTTCCAGGTCGCAACCACGTGATGCCACGCGTTGTTCGCGTACGACGCCGAGCTGGTGATGTTGACGTCGTTGTCCCACAGCCCGCTGGCCGAGCCGCGGATGTACAACTGAATCTTCTCAGCGCTCGTGAAGTTGATGTGCAGTTCCGACTGCGAACCCAGCCCGTTGCCGTACGTGTCGGACGACATATAGAACAGGATGGCGTAGTCGCTGAAGTTCTTCGACGACTTCACCCACATCGAGACGCTGCCCGACGCAGTGGTGAGCAGGTTGTTGGGCAGATCGACGTAGTCGTTGCTGCCGTCGAAGCTCAGGGCGTTGCCGGAATGTCCGACCGTCCATGTCGGGCCGTTGCGGGTCGTGCCGGGTAGTGCGTTGCCGGTCGCCTCGGCGGCGCTCGTGCCGGCCGACTCATCCAGCTTCCACCACGCGAGCGGCAGCGCGAAAGTGGTCACACTCGCGATGTTTGATGGCAAGCTCGCGCCGTTCGCGTTCTTCGCACGCACGCGAAACAGGTACGCGGCCGACGCGCGAAGGCCCGTTGCGTAGTAGCTCGCCGCGTTCGCAGGCGCGGTACCGATCGGCGCGTAGACGTTGCCGCCATCCGTGCTCGCTTCGATCACGTACCCCGTGTCGCCGGCGACGTCGGTCCATGCGAGGTTCACCTGAGACGCCGAAACAGCGATGGCCGCCACGTTCGTCGGCACGGCCGGTGCGGCGCCTGCGATCGAGATCGACGCGCTGGCAGCGATCGCCCCGACCGATGCGCTCACGGTCGCACTGCCAACCGTCGCCGGCGGCGTGTAAAGACCCATCAGGCTGATGCTGCCGCCGCCCGATGTCACACTCCAATCGACGGCTAGGGGAGAGGTCATTGCCGCGCCGAACTGGTCAAAGCCTGTGGCAATGAACTGCTGGTTGGCGTTCGTCGGCACCGACGTCGTCGCCGGTGAGACCGCAAGGCTAGTTAACGTCTGTCCGACGATCACCGTCACGTTGCTGAGCGCCGTGCGCCCGCCCGCATCGCACACGGCAACCGTGAAGATGTACACGCCGGCCGCGCTGAACGTGGCCGTGCTGTTGCGCGCGGCGTTGGTGCCGTTGGCCGAAAAGCTGACGCCGGTCACGGCCTCCCCATTCGCACCTTTCACCGACCACGTGTACGTCAGCGCCGCCGCACTACCGTCGTCCGTGCCGAGCACCGATAGCGCCGTCGTCTTCCCCGTCACCGTGCCGGGCGAGGCACTCGCCTTCGTGACAATGCTCGGTGCGCTCGAACCCGCGCCAACGATGTCGATGTTCGGCGTCGGCGGCGTGCTCATGCCGCTGCCCAGGTAATAGTCGAGGGTACGCGTCTGCATGTACCCCTTGGTCGTCATGTTGTTCCGGTACAGCGGGTTCTGCGCGAGCGTGTAAAGCCGCGTGGAAGTGGTCGAGTTCGTCGTGAAGACGACCAGCCCATCACGCGTGCCGTTCTCGTAGACGACTTCCTCGCGCCAGTCGCCGATGATGTCACCGAAGTAGACCGGCCAGCCGTCGTACGTGGTGGCGCCGGAGCCCATGTTGTACAGCGTCGCGACGCGGCCCGTCGCCTGTGTGCTCGGATTCCACTGATCGATCACGGCGTGATCGGTGCTGAGCGTTTCGGCCAGCAGGTCGCCATCCCACTGAATGCCGAGCGACGGCCAAGGCGTCGCCGTGCCGACCTGCGTGTGCACGCCGTTGTACTCGTTGTGCAGGCCATAGAACGACCAGAACTCCATGCCGGGATAGGCCGGATCGATGTCACCCACGTCGCCGCGGCCGTTGTCGTTGACCGTTGTGCCGTACGTCGCATAGAGGAGTTGGCCGGTAGCGGCGTCGGCGTAGTACTCCATCATCATGTTCGGGTTGTTCTGCTGGACGCCGTAGTACTCCAGCCCGGGATGCGCGGGGTCGAAGTCGCCGATGTAGAAGCGGTCGCCGTGACCGATGTGCGGGTCCATCGTGTACATCGAATACTTGAGCGTCCCAGTGGACCCGCTGATGACCTTGGCCGTGTCGGCGACATCATCGAAGCCATCGCCATCGACATCGACGACGCGAATGTTGTGGCCGTTGTCGCTCTCGTCCGGCAGCGACACGTAGCGCCACTTCTCCGAGAGCGTCGATCCGCTGAAGTTGTAGGCGACGAAGACCTCGTTGAAGCCGCCACTGCCGACGCGGTTCTTCATCTTCGCCACGAGGCTCGGATGCACGCCGTCGAGATAGCCCACGGCGAAACTCGCGCCGAGCGGCCCGTCCTGAAGGAAGTCCGTCGGCAGCGGAACACGTGACACTTCCGCGCCGGTCATTCCGTCGAGCGCGGACATGAACTGCATGTCGGTGCTGATCGGATTCGAGAGACGCGCACCGTCGCCAAAGATGACACCGTCCGCACTGCGCAAGAACACTTCCGCTCGACCGTCACCGTTCAGGTCGTAGGCGACGACGCCGTCCCAATTGCCGATGTCGATCGCGGTGGATCCCGGTTCAATGTTGTCCAGGTCAAGGCTGCCCGGGCCGAGGTCGACCGACCAGAGGAATGTCCCGTCGTTCAAGTACGCTTCGACCTTGGTGGACTCCGTCGCGACTTCGTTGACGACGTTGATCGGCTTGCGGTCGACGACGTAGTCGTACTTTCCGTCGCCGTTCAGGTCGGCCATGTTGATGTGGCGGATGGCGTAGTTGCCGATGTTGCGCAGCGGAACCGTGAAGTACGGCGCGCCGGGCGAGTTGGGAGCGAGCACATGGGACCCGCCCGCCGGCTGCTCGACGCCAGCGAACACGGGCCGGACCGAATAGGTGTAGGTCGATGCGGCGGCGGACGCGGTCGTGTCGGTGTAGTTCGTGCCGGCGGTGAGCGGCAAGCCGTTCAGCTTGGCGGCTGTCCCACCGTTCGTAGAGCGATAGACATTGAACCCAACGCCGGCCGGGTCGAGTGCGAACAGCCGCCAACTGACGAAAACGCTGCTCGAGGAAACCCGCGTCGCAACGACGCCGCGGTCGAGGTATTCCATCTGCCGGGGCGTGGCCAGCACCGCCAGTTCATTGACGGCGACCGACGCCGCAGACGCGAGCACGACGCGGCGTTCCAACGACTCCAACGCAAACCGCCCAGCCAATCGAACGGCGCAGAAGCGACCTCCCGCAACGCGGCTGGGTTGGCTCAACTTCATCGTCTCGTTTGGACGCATCCGTCTCGTGTCCAGAAGGGCCATCGACGCCTTTAAGCAAACCACAAGTTAGCGCGGCGGCAAGCCGTGATCCTCACACCGCTGAACTTAAATCTATCGGATGGCCGAGATTTTACATAAAGAATTACACAAAGTTTCACGTCATGTACTGCAAGAAACGGGCTATTTGAATAGCCTAGAGGCCTTGGTTCAGATCAAGGGCAGACGACCCTTGATCTGCGGCCGACATCAGCGCAAAGCAATCCACCAATGATCCACAACGACCTTTTCGATCTTTCCGGACGTGTGATCGTCGCCACTGGCGCGACCGGCACCCTCGTCGGTTCTGCCGCGACCTACCTGGCTGCGCGGGGTGCGCGCGTCGTCTACCTCGGCCGAAGTCAGGACAAGCTCGACGCCGCACTCAACAAGTGTCGCGCGGCCGTGCCCGAGGCCGAGTGTCTCGGCCTCGTCGCCGATGTCCTTGATCGACCCGCACTCGAAGCGGCGCGCGACCGCGTGCTCAACACGTGGGGTCGAATCGACGGCCTGCTGAACGGCGCCGGCGGCAACCAACCCGGCGCGACGATCCCGCCCGACAAGACCTTCGGCGATCTCAACTTCAACGCCTTCCGAGAAGTCGTCGAACTGAACCTGCACGGCACCGTGCTGCCGTCGCTCGTCTTCGCCCCGACGATGGTCGCGGGCGGACGCGGGTCGATCGTCAACTACTCGTCCGCCTCGGTTCCGAACGTGATCACACGCGTCGTCGGTTACTCGGCCGCCAAGGCGGGCGTGGAGAACTTCACGCGCTGGCTCGGCGTGGAGATGGCCCGGCGCACCGGCGGCGCGGTCCGCGTGAACGCCCTGCTGCCCGGCTTCTTCCTCGGCGAACAAAACCGCAGGCTGCTAACGAACGAAGACGGCTCGCTCACTGAGCGGGGCAAGCTGATCGTGCAGAACACGCCGTTCGGCCGATTCGGCTCGCCCGATGAGCTGCACGGCGCGCTGCACTACCTGCTGTCGGACGCGTCGAAGTTCGTTACGGCTACGACGCTCGTCGTCGACGGCGGCTTCGGCGCGTTCTCCGGCGTTTGATCTGCATTCCACTTCGACGACGATGGCGATCCCATGAACACCGCCGACCTTCACCTGCCCGAAGAGTCCTTCCGCTGGTTCGGCCCGAATGATCCGGTGCCGCTCGCATACATCAGGCAAGCCGGCGCGACCGCGGTGTTTACGTCGCTCCACCAGATTCCGTACGGCGAGCTGTGGACGCGCGAGGCAATTACGGAACGCCTAGCGATCCTCGCAGACGCGGGCCTGCGCTGGACGGCCGTCGAAAGCCTGCCGGTCCACGAGGACATCAAGACCGGGCGTGGCGACCTCAAAGGGCTGTTCGCGAACTACGTCGAGTCGATGCGCAACCTCGCAGCCGAAGGCGTCACGACCGTCATCTACAATTTCATGCCCGTGCTCGACTGGATTCGAACGGACGTGCGCCACGTGCTGCCCGACGGTTCGCACTGCCTGCTGTTCGACCCGGCGAAGTTCGCGGCGTTCGAACTGCTGGCGCTCAAGCGCCCGGCGCCGAGGCAGACTACACGCGTGACCAGATCGACCGCGGCACGGCCTGGTGGAACGGGCTCGACAACGCGTCACGCGAAGCGTTCGTCCAGGGCATCATCGACGTCTTCCCCGGCGTGAAGTGGGGCTTGTCGCTCGACGACATTCGCGCGATGCTCGCGAAGTACGCCCATCTGAAGAACGGCGACCTCGAAGCGAACCTCGCTCGCTTCCATGAGGCCGTCGTGCCGGCGGCCGAGAAGTTGGGCGTACGTTTGGCGATTCACCCGGACGATCCGCCCTTCCCCGCGCTCGGCCTGCCGCGCATCGTCTCGACGCAGGCTCAGGTCCGCGCCATGCTGAAACGCGTCGACAGCCCCGCCAACGGGCTGTGCTTCTGCACCGGATCGTTCAGCGCCAACACGACGAACGACCTGCCCGCAATGTTCCGCGAGTTCGCGCCGCGCGTGCACGCACTGCACCTGCGCAGCACGCAACGTCTGCCGGATGGATCGTTCTACGAAGCCGATCACCTGGCCGGCTCGGTCGACATGCCGGCCATCATGCGGGCGGTGCTCAACGAACAGGATCGTCGTCGCGCCGAGGGTCGACGGGACTGGCGTCTGGCCTTCCGCCCTGATCACGGGCACACCATGATGGACGACCTGAACAAGAACCCCACCGACTTCAACCCCGGCTACACCTGCATCGGCCGGATGCGCGGGCTGGCAGAACTGCGCGGGCTGATGATCGGCCTGCGGCATGCAGAACCGATCAAGGCCTGACGCACCAGCACGCACGGGCAAAGAGCGCCAAGATCGCGGTGAGAGGTTTGCTTCCACAACAAGAGTGCGTTCCGCGATGACAACTCGCCGGACCGCAGTGCTGTTCGCTTCACGCGAAACCGACGGATGTCACCCTTCCACGACCTGTTTGGTGCGATCGGTCGGCAAGCTGCGTAACGTCGACGCGAGGCAAATCAGCGACCTGCGTTCAGTAGTTGTCCGAATACGGAATGTCACCACAGGAGGCCGGGTTGTAGGTGGAGCCGGATGCACCGCCGTCGACGATGGCCTCGCAGTAGTTCACCATCGCGAGAATCTGCTGGTACTGGCCGGAGGTGGGCAGACTGACGCTGTCGCGGATGTACGCCGTGCGAACGCTGCCGTCGAGGTAGCCCATGTTGAAAGCAATTCGGTTGCCCTGCACGTGAGCCACGTACGCCTTCTTGGCACCCTGGACGCTTGTCGACGGCGGGTCCATGACCAACGCGCGAGCCATTGACCGGTAGCTTCCGACCGACTTGGTTCCCGTGATCACGTTGTAGACCGTGCTGCTGCCAGCCGACTTGCCGTACTTGTTCGCCATCGGCTAAAGGCGTCAGAGTTCGAAGGACGCTCCCATCGCCCGCATGTGAAGGTTGTAGCTGTAGTTCGCGCAGGCGTTCAGGTTCGGATCTTCGAAATTCGTGAATGCCGGGCAGATGTAGAACGGCGAGCTTGGCGGTGAGCCTGACGTGCTCCCGTTGTCTCCGTAATAGACCTTCCGTTTCCCTAGGTAGCCGCACGCCATGAGGCGGCCGACGTTCGCGCCGACATAGCCGTTGTTGTCGGGCCAGGAGTTGTCCTGAAACACGCCTGCATTCGCGAATGCGCCGTAGCCGCCCGGCACCTTCGCCGCGGAACTGTCGCATCGGCGGGATCCACTGCTTGTTGTCATTGGCATACATGACTGTCGCGAGGCCGATCTGGCGAAGGTTGGCCCCACACTTGGTCAACAGCGCGGCCTGACGAGCGCGGTTCAGTGCCAGAATCGCCAGCAGGATGGCAATGATGGCGATCACGACAAGCAGTTCGATGAGTGTTAAGCCTCGACGATCCATGCGAGTCTCCGCTTCGTTTTCGTTGCGCTGATCCGCAAACGCTCAGCCCAGCCGGGCTATGACGTTCGCATAAAGATGTGCTCAGACTTCTGCGAACCGGTGACGTTCGCACCGCCGACAAGGAGATCGCCGAAACGACACTTGCCACCCAATGAAATAACATGAATTTCATCAATATCCCGACGCACCCCTGACGCTTCAAACAGGAAATCCCATTGCAGTTCCCAAAAATCGGCCACAATATCGCCCTTTCCGCCTCAATTGCTCGGAAAAACAGGCCGCTGACAATATGTATTTCCTGAAACACTTGATATGATGACAAGGGAGCCACACAGGCATCGTCCGTCGCGAGGCCATTTCACTTTGTGATCCCGCCTGTGTCGAACGTGGTCCGTTTGGGAGTTTCACTTCATGAACTCATCCTCGAACCGTCATGCCGCATTCCTTGGCATCTCGTTGGCCCTCAGCTTCGCCGCCCTGGTGATGGCGGGGGCTTCGACCGCCTTCGCCGAGGTCGCGTCGTCGCGTGCGACTTACTCCTTCGATTCCGGCTGGAAGCTGATCACCGGCGATCCGTCCGGCGCAGAAAAGCCCGACTTCGACGATGCCTCGTGGAAAGCCGTCACGCTCCCGCACGCGTGGAACGAAGACTCGGCCTTCAAGGTCAGCATCGAACAACTCCCCACCGGCATCGCGTGGTATCGCAAGCACTTCACCCTGACCGCCGTTGACGCGGGCAAAAAGGTCTTCCTCGAATTCGAGGGCATGCGGCACACGGCCGACGTCTACATCAACGGCCAACCGGCTGGCCGGTACGACAACGGCGTGATGGCGATCGGCGTCGACGCCACCGCCCTGCTCCAGCCGGGCGAGAACGTGGTCGCCGTGCGCGTCGACAACGCGTGGAACGTGAAGGAGAAGGCCACCGGTTCGAACTTCCAGTGGAGCGACCGCAACTTCTACGCCAACTACGGCGGTATCAACAAACGCACTTGGCTACACGTCACCGACAAGTTGCACCAGACGCTGCCGCTCTTCAGCAATCTCGGCACCACCGGCGTGTACGTGTACGGCAGCGACTTCGACATCGCAGGGCACGCCGCGACGATCACGGCCGAGGCGCAGGTCGTGAACGAACACGACACACCGCGCACGTTCGCATACGACGTCATCCTGAACGATCTCGATGGCAAGGAACTCGCCCACTTCAAGGCCGACGCAGAAACGACGTTGGCACCAGGCGAGAAGACCATCGTCAAAGCTTCGAAGCGAGTCTCCAATCTCGAGTTCTGGAGCTGGGGCTACGGCAAGCTGTACGACGTCACGACTGTGCTCACGGTCGATGGCAAAACGATCGACTCGGTCCGCACGCGCACCGGCTTCCGCAAGACCGAGTTCAAGAACGGCGTGCTGAAGCTGAACGACTGCACGATCCACCTGAAGGGCTACGCCCAGCGCACCACCAACGAGTGGCCCGCACTCGGCATCAACGTGCCGGCGTGGCTGAGCGACTTCTCCAACGGCCTGATGGTCGAGAGCAACGCGAACCTCGTCCGCTGGATGCACGTGACGCCCAGCAAGCAGGACGTCGAAAGCTGCGACCGCGTCGGCCTGATGCAGGCGATGCCCGCCGGCGACAGTGAGCGCGACCCCGGCCCGGGCCGGCGCTGGGACATGCGCGTCGAGTTGATGCGCGATGCGATCATCTACAACCGCAACAATCCCAGCATCATCTTCTACGAAGGCGGCAACGCCGGCATCGCCGACGACGAGATGAGCCAACTCGTGAAGCTGCGCGACGAACTCGACCCGCACGGCGGACGCGCAATGGGCTGCCGCAACATGCTCGGAAGCACGGTGGCCGAGTACGGCGGTGACATGCTCTACGTCAACCGCAGCGCCTCGAAGCTGGTCTGGTCGATGGAATACAGCCGTGACGAGGGTCTGCGCAAGTATTGGGACGACTTCAGTCCGCCCTTTCACAAAGACGGCGACGGCCCCGACCACAAGGGCGCATCCGCCAAGTCGTACAACCGCAACCAGGACTCGCACGCGATCGAGAACGTCCGCCGCTGGTTTGAGTATTACGAACAGCGTCCCGGCACGGGCGGCCGGGTCAACGCGGGCGGCGTGAACATCGTCTTTTCCGACTCCAACACGCATCACCGCGGCGCGGAGAACTATCGCCGCAGTGGCGAAGTCGACGCGCTGCGTCTGCCGAAGGACGGCTTCTACGCGCACCAGGTGATGTGGGACGGCTGGGTCGACACCGAGACGCCACGCGCCCACATCGTCGGCCACTGGAACTACGCGCCGGGCACAGTGAAGGACGTGTACGTCATCAGCAGCGCCCCGCGCGTCGATCTTCAGTTGAACGGCCACAGCGTCGGCACAGGCGAAAAGAGCAGCGGCTTCCTGTTCACCTTCAAGAACGTGAAGTGGGAGCCGGGCACACTGAAAGCGATCGGACTGGACGACAACGGCAAGGCGCTCTGCGAAGGCGAGCGCAAGACCGCTGGCGATCCCACCGCGCTTCGTCTGACACCGCACGCCAACCCCGCCGGCATGCGCCGATGGCAGCGACGTCGCGCTGTTCGACGTCGAAGTGGTCGACGCCCAGGGCAACCGCTGCCCGACGGCGCTGAACGACGTTCGCTTCAAGCTCGACGGCCCGGCCGAATGGCGTGGCGGTCTGGCACAGACCACCGACAACGGCATCCTCGCGACGATGCTGCCGGTGGAGTGCGGCATCAACCGCGTGATCGTCCGCTCGACGACGACACCCGGCACGATCACCATCACCGCGTCGGCCGACGGACTGACGAGCGCGACATCGAGCGTGCAGACCAGCGCCATTAAAACCGACGGCGGCCTCGAGGCGGCTTCGTCGATCGTTGTTCCGCAGCCCAGCCTCGCGCGCGGCCCCACGCCAGCAGGCGATTCGGTGCACGTGACGCGCGTCACCGTGAAGCCGAGCAAACTCGAAGCGGGTTCGAACGTCGATGCGGTCGCTAGCGCCAGCGACGACAACGAAGACTCGTCGTGGTCGAGCACTAACAAGCTGAGCGACGCATGGCTTCAGTTCGACTTCGACGCGCCGACGAAAATCGACGAACTGGTCGCGCGGTTCGGCTCGTGGCGCACCACGTCGTACCCGATCCGCGTCTTCGCCGACGACAAAGCCGTGTTCGAGGGCATTGCGTCGTCCACGATCGGCTACACGACGATTCGCTTCCCGGGCACGACCTGCAAGACGCTGCGCATCCAATTGGCCGGCACCCCGAGCAACGGCGGGAATGCTGAACTGATCGAAGTCACCGGCAAGACCGACACCCACGGCGGCGACGATGCCAAGGCGAAAGGCAAACTGGTCATCCACGAGATCGAACTGCTGCGACGCGAAACAAAGTCTGAATAGTGGGAGAAGACAGCGAATGTCGTAAGCCAATTCGTCAAAAACACTTACCACCTCTCATAGACGAGTACGGAATTGCAGACACGATCTGGCCGAGGCGATTTTTCATGTAATACTAGGGGCATAAAACTGCACTCTGACGCGATCGAAGGGAACGTTTGCCGTGGCTGAAACCGCTTCCATTCTCGAAGTTGCGCTCAAGGCGGGCGTGTCGACGGCGACCGTGTCGCGGGTGCTGAACCGCAGCGCGGCCGTCGCGCCCGATACCGCTGAGGCCGTCCTGAAATGCGTGCGTGAACTCGGCTACGAGTTGCCGGCCCGTAAACGACGCGTCAAGTCGAGCGCCGCGGCCGGTCGCAAGCAGATCGCGGTGATCGGTGTCACGCAGCCGCATCAGATGTGGCTCGACATTCCGGTCATCGCACGGGCGGTTCGCGCTGTCACGCGCGCTGCGCGCGAGCAAGGCTTCGGCGTGCTGCTCGAAGATGTCACCGATCCCGACAGGCTTAACGACGCCATCGACGCCGACGTCGCGGGCGTCGTTGTCTGGTACTCCAGCACGCTCAGACTCGACGCGCTCGAATCGCTCCGCAAGCGATTGCCCCTCGTTCGCGTGTTGGGCGATCAGGTCATGCCCGTGTCGTTCGACCACGTCGCGCCGAACAATCGTCATGTGGGCCTACTCGCCGCGGAATACCTGTTGAACAAGGGCTGCAAGGAAGTGCTGTTCGTGACCGACCGCCCGCACGTGGACCTTTCGTACATCCGCGCCGATGGATTCTTCCAGGCGGCCGAGCGAAGTGACGTGGTCGCACGGTCGATCCTGGTCAGCAGTACGGCGACGCGCTACGCCCGGCAACCCGCCCAAGCCGTCGCCACGTTCGCTGAGGCAGCCAACGCGATTGCCGCCATCAAGACGCGGCCCCTGGGCATCTTCGGCGCGACCGACCTTGAAACCGCAAAGCTGTCCCAAGCGCTCGCCGCACGCGGCATCAAGATCGGCAACGATGTGATTCGCGTGTCATGCGACAACGATTCGAGCGCGCTCGGTGCCCTATCGCCGCGCCCCGCCACGATCGATCTGGAAATGGAAGAAGTCGGTAGCCGCGCCTTCGCCCAACTGATGACCCGCATCGCCAATCCCACTCAGCCGCCCGTGCAGGTGCTGGTGACGCCGCGGCTGGTCGAACCGGAGTGAGAGTCGGTTTGGTGTCGATGGCGTCTGGTCTGGGTCGTGCCAGCCGACTGCCAGTTCATCGGAAGATGGCATTCAGGACATTCGCCAGACGAAAGCCGCCGCGGGCCAGTTGTGACTCGACGATCGGCTTGGCGTTGTCGATGTAGCGCTGGTCGATCACCAGCGTTGCTCCGCCCTCGGGCACCGACGTGTAGATCTGCGCCGACGCGATGCCGAAACCTTGGTTCGCCCACTCGGCCGGCGTGCCGCCGCCTTCGCGTTGGGCATCGGCGGGCTTCACGCGGCGATCGATCGAATCGGCATACTCGGCGATCGACATCTTGCCGATGTACTGGCGGATGAGGGCGGTGTCCCATACCGAATGCAGATTGGTCGGCTCCTGCTGATTGAGGAACTGCACGACGACCTTGTTCCCGCCTGCATCGTTGTTGTCGACGCAGTGCAATGGTTGCGACACGTCGCCGACCAGGTGCACGAGGAACCGTAGCGCCGTCGCCCGCTCACGCTTTGACTTCGACCGATCGTTGACCGTCTCGGCCGAGATTCGGATGCGATCGATGACGTTATCCCCCTTTTTGCCGTCGCGCTGTTCGTCGTATCCCTTGGAGCCGAGCGGGATGTTCACGTAGTGCCACGGCCCGGTGTCGCCGCGCTCGCGGCGGATGCGGTCGGCCCAGTTGGCGACCTCGGCGTCGGAGATGTTGACGCCCTCGCCGAGCAGTTCGTGGATGCCGGCCTTGGCGTTGTCGGTCAGATGGTTCTCGGCGATCAGGCAGACGACCTGATGTCCTTCGCCGCCCCACCCGAAGGCGTTGGCGGCGAATCCGAGGACCATGCAGGCAAGAGCGAGGGAAAAGCGCATCGAACAATTGTAGCACATCAACATCGACTGCGCAACGGACACCGGAGTGTTCTATTCGATGAGTTCTGGCCGCAGAGGCGTGGAGCGATGAGAAGGCAAAGACCGAAAAGAAGTTGCGAGCCTCCACACCGTGATTCAGTGAAGACACTCAAACGAGCGCCTGCCGATTTTGGTCGTCTCGGCGTCTTTGCGGCCCGTTCCGTCTGCGCGACCCGGGTCATTTATGAGGACTACGGATAGAGATCGGTCGACAGGTATTTCATCCCGCTGTCGCAGACGAGGAACGCGATTGTGCCACCCTGCTCCGGACCCTTGAGCAGTTCGATCGCGGCATGCAGGTGCGCCCCGGTCGAGTATCCGCCCAGGATACCTTCTTCGCGGGCGAGCAGGCGGGCGGCACTCAAGGCTTGCCCATCGCTGCATTTCAGGTAGGCGTGAATGTGGGCGGGATTCACGTGAGGCAACAATGCCTTGCCGTAGCCGCCGCCCTGGATGGCGTGGGCCGCCTCGATGCAGCAGGCGACGGCCATCGATGCGGCGCACTCAGGCTCGACCGCGTAAGTGCGCGGCTTAGGGTTGACCAGGTGAAAGAACCGCGCCATCCCGCCCAATGCCCCGCCAGTGCCCGCAAATGCGAGGACGGCGTCGAGTTTGCCGTCGCACTGGCGCCACAGTTCCGGCGCAGTTGTTTCAAAGTGGGCGTCGGGGTTCGCGGGGTTCTCGAACTGGTTGGCGAAGTACGCGCCGACTTGCTCGCGCAGCGTCGCGGCTTTTTCTTTCACCAGCGCCATGTCCTGCCCTGAAACGCGACCCGGTACGCCCCCGGGGGCCTGGTCGACCAGCACGAGTTCGGCGCCGAACGCCCGCATCATCTGCGCGCGTTCAGGCGAGTTGCCTCGACTCATGACGGCGTAGAACGGGTGCCCCATCGCACGGCAGACGATCGCCAAGCCGATGCCGGTGTTGCCGCTGGTGACCTCCAGCACGGGTTGTCCGTGTTGAAGTTCGCCGGTCTCACGCGCCCGGCGGATGATGTGCAGCGCGACGCGGTCCTTCATGCTGCCGCCGGGATTGAGGTGTTCGAGCTTGGCGATGATCCGCCCACGCAGACCGAGCGTGTGGGTGAGGCGCGTCAGTTCTTGAATCGGCGTGTTTCCAATCAATCCGAGGACGGCAGCTGGCACTGGCGAGAGAACTTGCATGGCGGCCGCGACGATACCACTTTCACAGCCACGATCGCGACGACATTCGAGCCGCTGCGCTCAAATTCACTCGGTTTTACCGTCTCCTTTTCGCACATCGGAAAGCGGGACATTTCACCGAGCAGGCAGCACGTCCAGGCTCGGGTTGCGCAGCATAACCGCGATCGCGCCGCAATAGACCGACAGGCCGCTCACCATGATGAGCAGCGCGATGCGGTACGCACGTGTCTTGAGGTCGCGGTACTTCAGTGATTCAGTGAGCCAGTCGGCGAGCGATTCGCCCTCCTGGACGGTCAGCCAGCGCAGGTGAAGGACCATCCAGCAGACCACGCCCGTTGAGAGCAACACGAGCGCGATGCCCACGATGATGAGCAGCTGCGCCGTCTCGTTCGTGCCCGCGATGAGTCGGCCCGAGAAGCCGGTCGTGCTGATGACCACGCCGCACAACGCCAGCAACACCTGCGCGCGGTTGTGGAGCACGCTGAACTGCCGTTCGAGCATCTCCATGATGCGCGGCAGGCTGTCGCCGTACTCCTTGAGGATGCGCTGCGCTTCCTGCGCACGATTGAGACAGGGCATGGGCGGAATGTAACCGAAGTCGTCGGGCCGACCAGCACCAGACGTTTTCCAACAACGACGAATCGTCCGGAGAAATCCGGACGATTCGCGTAAGTCAGACTTAGCCCGAGTACGTCAGTGCCGCGGGGCGATCCGCACGGTGTAGGTGTCGCCGATAATGCTGATCTCGCCGGGCATCGTCGGGTGATCGACGCGGCTGCTCAGTGCGTAGAACACCTGCTTGCCGTTGCGCCGGTTCGTGATGACGTGGCTCGTCCGCAGCAGGCCGAGGTGATGGCTCACCGTCGGCTGCGGCAGCTTGAGTTCTTCGCACAAACTCGTGACGTTTCGCTCGCCGGCCACCAGCAGCAGGAGGATGTTCAGCCGCGTGGGATCTGCCAGGAGTTTCAGCAGCGCGGTCAGTTGTTCGAGTGAAGGAGTCGATTGCGGCGATGCTTCGGCGGACATCGGTTACCTCATTCGGACGGATCTGTTCCAGACAAACTCAACCATTTTCAGTCGAGCAGATTCCAGTCCGCACACCACTCTCGAACCGACTGCCTCAACGCAGATGGTAGGCATATCATCGTCCATCCGCGTCACCCTGCGCAAGTTTTTGACCGGCCACCCGTCCCATTACTTCAGTTCGCCGGCAAAGAAGATGTCCAGTTCTCGCTTGGCACTTTCCGGCCCATCGGAGCCGTGCACCAGGTTTTCGGTGAAGCTGTAGGCGAAATCGCCGCGGATGGTGCCGGGGGCGGCTTCGGTGAACTTGGTCTTGCCAATCAGCAGACGCATGACGCTGATCGCCTCATCACCCTCGACGGCCATGATCACCACCGGCGAGCTGGTCATGAAGCTCACGAGATCGTTGTAAAAGCCCTTGCCGGCGTGCTCTGCGTAATGCTTCTGCGCGGTCGCGACCGGGATCGTCGTCTGCCGCATCGCAATGATGTTCAGACCCTTGTTCTCGATCCGGCGGATGATCTCGCCACACAGCTTGCGCTTGACGGCGTCGGGCTTCAGGATGATCAGCGTACGTTCAACGGCCATGGCGGTTGTCCTTCTGGGTTAGGGAAACGGGGCGAGCAGCATAGCCGATCGGCCAGCAACTTGTCAGCACCCGGCGTCATGAGCCCGTTCTACAAAATCTTGGCAGCCCCCTTATACGGCCTCCGCATGCAGCCTTAGGCCCGTCCAGGAGACCGCATGAACGCTCGCCGCCGATCCAACGCATTCCGTGTTGCCGTCGACACCCTCGAACTCCGCCAGTTGATGGCCGGTGAGATCGATCCGATCTTCGCGGACGAGTACGAGCCGAACAACAGCTTCTCGGCCGCAACGAACCTGGGCACGACGAACAGCGCCTCGCTCGACCTGCTCACCCTCCACGTGAGCGGCACCAGTGGCGACAACGACTACTTCAAGTTCATCGCCAGCAGCAGCGGCGTCGTACAGGCCCGGGCGTACTACTCCGGCTCGACGGGCTCGCGAACCATCCGCGCTTACGACGGCGCTCAGACACAGGTGGCCAGCGACTCGCGCACCGGCGCGGGCGGCGTGATCGGCGTGGCATTCGGCGTCACCGCGGGCCAGACCTACTACCTGCGCGTCAACGGCGTGCAGACGGCCGACTACGGCCTGTCGCTCGGGCCGCTGAGCCTCAACGCGTCCTTCGACTGGAACATGCCCAAACGCTTCGGCACGCAACTCGACGCGTACGGCCTGCCTGTCATCCCGAACACGCGCGACTACGCCCGCCCCAATCCGGCCATCCTCAACGGCGTCGAGGTCCCGCGCTTCACCGTCCACATGGACGCTCTCGGCTACAGCGCCAACGACGGCATCACCTACAGTTGGAGCTACACCAACGGCCCCGGCGGCTACGCGAC
Source organism: Tepidisphaeraceae bacterium (assembly GCA_047600945.1). GTDB lineage: Bacteria > Planctomycetota > Phycisphaerae > Tepidisphaerales > Tepidisphaeraceae > JASGKC01. The sequence continues at coordinate 4,347,559 of JASGKC010000001.1, forward strand.
GACGTCGGCCGGCGGATCGTCGAATGTCGATCTACCCGAAGGCACTTACACTGCCACGCTCACCGCCAGCGCCGCGGGCGTCTCGGTCAGCACGTCGCAGACGATCGCCGTGCGCAACTTCCTAATCGTTGCGATCGGCGACAGCTACGGTTCGGGCGAAGGCAACCCGCACTCCCCGCAGCAGTACGATTGGCTGGGCTTCACCACCAGCGGCGCGAAATGGGCCCAAGGTGCCACCGACGCCGAGACAGCCGCGAATCGCCGGGCACATCGCTCGAGCTTCGCCGGCTCGGTGCAGGCCGCGCTCGACCTGGAGAATGGCGACGCGAAGACCTCCGTCACGTTCGTGTTCCTCAACCACACCGGCGCGACCGTGCCCGACCTCCTGACCGGCCCGCAGGCGAGCGGCGATGCGTCCGACAGCAGCACCGACCCGGCGCAGATCGACCAGATGACCGCGATCGTCGGCAACCGCCACATTGATGGACTCGTCATGAGCGTCGGCGGAAACGACGCCGGCTTCGTGCCACTTGTCACGCGGCTCCTACAGGCCAAGCCGAGCGCACGGATTACGCCGCGCAGCTCACCAGCATTTGGAACGATGCCGCGACTTGGCGAAACGACCTGATCAACAACCGCTACGCCGCGCTGGCCACACGTCTCGCGCAGCTCGACATCGGGCAGGTCTTCCTCACCGAATATCCCGACCCCACGCACGACAGCAGCGGTGGCACCGCCAACAAGATCCTCGACGACATCGCCAGCGGTTACGAGATCGACCAGAACGAACTGAACGAAGTACGCAATCGCGTGTTCATGCCACTGGCACAGGGCATGGCGCGCTCGCGACCACGCATCGGTGGACTTACGTCACCAACATTGCCAGCGCGTTCAACACGCATGGCTACGGCGACTGGTTCCGCACCGCGACCGACTCGGTCATCCTACAGGGGCCTCTTGGCAACCGAAACTTCATCACCGACGAGAAGACCCGCACCACCGGCACGCTGCACCCGATTGGCGGCGGACTGCTGGCGCAGCGCGATCGGCTCGACGCGATGTTCAGCCAGGCCGACCTTGTCACCGACTCGTTCACGCTCGGCAGCGACGCGTTCCTGAGCAACGCATCGAACGGCTACACGATGGTCGTCCGCAACCGTTCGTTCCGGACCGCCTCCCCCGCCACGACGGCTCGTATCTACCTGTCGGCCGACTCGACGATCGACGACAGCGACCTCGGCGTGGCGTTCGTGAATGTGCCGGCGCTGGGGCCGGGTCAGTCCATCACCCTGACCGGCCTGCTGCCGGCGATGAGCGATCCGTACCGAACCTTCTTCAACCTCGCGCTGGTTGCGCCGTTCTGGACTACAACAACGCCCTCACGGAAAGCAATGAGCTGAACAACGGTCCCGTCGATGCGACGGGCATCGCGATGGTAAGCTCCGAGCGCGACCTCGTCCCCGGCGCGTTCGGCTACACCATCAACCCAGCGAACGTCAGCACCGGCAACACCTACAACGCCAAGCTCGGCCTCGACGAGTTCATCGGTGACTGCGACATGGACTTCTTCACCATCGATGTCGCAGCCGGACAGAGGGTCTCGTTCGACATCGACCTGCCCGCGGGCCAGTCGCTCGACACGTACATCCGCCTCTTCTCCGTGTCGGCCGGCGTATACATCAATGGCGGCGGCACGCCGCTGGCGGCTGACGACAACACGCGGGCGCCGGGCGAGTCCGGCTTCACAGGCGAGAGTTACCTGTCGTACACATTCGAGAACGCCGGCAAATACGCGCTCGTGGTGAGCCACTACGCCAACCGCGCCGCCCTGCCGATGACCCTTGATGGCCGCACGCCGGCCGCGCAAGGCGCGTACTCCCTGACGGTGAGCAATGTCGCCGACACGACACCGCCGACACTGCTTGCCAGCGGTTCCAACATCAACACCAAGACGTTCGTCTTCACCTTCAGCGAGGATGTCGGCGCGTCGCTCAGCGCCGGCATCCTTCAACTCGTCAACACGACGACGGGCCAGACGATCCCGACGAGCGCGATCTCGATGCAGTGGTTCGGCAACGGCAGCAACTCGGCCGCGTTCACCGTGACGACGCCCGGGCCACTGGCGGATGGCCGGTACGTCGCGACGCTGCCCAAGACGCTCGTGCACGACGCTGCCGGCAACACACTGGCGACCGACGCCCGCAGTCCGATGAGCACCCTGCGTGGCGACGCCAACCAGGACGGCGTGGTTGGTTTTGCCGATCTGCTGGTGCTCGCATCGAACTACGGCAAGAGCGGGCGAAACTTCCAGAGCGGCAACTTCGACTACGACACGGCCGGCAACGTCAACTTCGCCGACCTGCTGATCCTCGCCGCTCAGTACGGGAAGAGCCTGCCGACGACTGCGTCGGCGGCGGTCGTGACCGTCTCGCCGAGCAGATCCGTCTTCTCATCCTCGCGCATCAGCGACGACGTGCTGAACTGACGCCCATTTGGATCGGACCGAGCATCGCGATTACAACTGGACATAACGCCGGCCTGTCTGGCGGCGTGCGCGTCCCACCTGCGGGCGCGAGGGACACCTTTTAAGGTTTGGAGGATCGACGCCATGTCCAACTATTCGCCCCACATGCCGGTCGCGATGCCGGTCACCACGACGTTCTCGATCGACGGCTACCGCATCGTGCGCTACCTCGGCGTGGTCCGCGGCCTGATTGTCCGCGCGCCACGATCTCCCAAGGCATTATGGGCGGCCTGAAGTCGATCATCGGCGGCAACATCGGCGCCTACACCGAGATGTGCGAGCAGGCCCGCCAGCAGGCGTACGACCTGCTGATCGACCACGCCCGCGCCGTCGGCGCGAACGCGATTGTCGGCCTGCACTACGACGCCTCCGAGATTGGCGGCAAGTCCACCAGTGCAACGGAAGTCCTCTGCTACGGCACGGCCGTGCAGATCGAACCGATCGCGTAATGATTCCCTCTGCCTTCGGGAGAGGGTGAGGGCGAACGTCGCGCGACGTCAGCTTATCTGGACTCACAGCCCGTCAGGATTCTCGCGCCGGTTCTTCCCCGCCTCGAACGGGACGTCCGGCGCGGGGACGATGTGAGCACGCCTGTGCCGTTCAATGTACCAGTGCGGATCTCGCCGATATTCCGCGCACTGCGCGTGCGAGAACGGTTCGCCGCACTCCGGGCACGCATGGCCGTCGGGCAGACCGATGGCGCTGTAGCCGCAGTGGATGCAGAACGGGTCTTCGCGTTTCCGCAGGATGTGGCGCGACTGAGCGAGCGCGATCGAGAACGGCAGCACGACCAGCGTCACGATCAGCTTCCACCAGCCCCACCAGAACGCCGACGTCAGCACCCACGGCCCGAGTACGGCCAGCAGACCGGCGATCACGACCGGGCCGATCCAGAGCAGGTTTCGCCAGCCCATGAGTCTGAGGCGTTCAGTCCATGTCGGCAGATACCAGCCGATATCCGGCACCCGGCCGCCGCGCGGGGAGGCGAACGACTCGGGCGACACCAGCCACTGCGGCGCGGGCGTCTGCCCTTCAACCGACTTCGCGGCGCGGTCGAGATCATCGCGCTTCATTCGGCCTCCGCTGCATGCCAAGAATTGACACGCCCAACTGCTCTGCCCGCGCGACTAGTTTCGGCTTGTCGAGCATCATCACTTCGCCCACCTCCAGCACGAGGCACCCGCAGCCGGCCTTGGCGAGGTTCTCGATCGTCTGCATGCCGATCGTGGGCACGTCTGCCCGCTTGTCCTGCTTGGCATTGCTGACCTTCACCGTCGTCCAGCCCTTCGTGCGGCAGAGTTCGCCGGCGCGGAGGATCATCGCGTCGGTGCCTTCCATCGCTTCGACTGCGATCACGTCCTTGTCGAAGAGTGCCAGCGCCTGGCCGATGTCGAGCTTGCTGATGTTCTTGCACAGGTCGAAACCGAACTGCGCGTCGTCGAGTTGCCGCGGCGTGGGCTGCCGCTGCGTCATCGTGCCGAGGGTGGCGAGGTGTTCTTTCACGTAGGTGGTGGAGTCGATGAGGGTGATGCCGGCCGACAGCAGTTCGTCGGCGACCGCTTCGAGCAACGCGTGGTCGCGTTTGTCGTGGCGGATGCGCCGCAGGTACAGCGAGATCGTGCGCAGATCCGGCACGAACTGCAACCACCGCCCGATCCGGCCGCGATTGTACATCGCCCGCTTCGGCACGCGGCCGACCATGATCGTGTCGGTGACGCCGTGCTTCTTCAGCACGCGAATCCACTGGCCAAGCCGCATGAGCCCGACGGCGTGGTTGACGTCGACGAGGCCAGCCAGTTCGGGCCGGGCAAATCCACCGAGGCTGGCACACACGACGCGCAGCCCCGCCGCTCGCGCGCGCGCGCGACGAGGATCGGAAACTCGCCTTCACCTGCGATGAGGCCGAGGATGGGTTGTGCTGAAGCGGCTTGCGTCATGCGCTGGCGGGCATGATAGCGGCCGACGTCGACGCCGCGAGCCCTCACGTGCCTGACTCATGGCGCGACCGGCGTCCGCAGCTTCAGCCACACGGGCGCGGTCCACGTTCGATCAGCTGGACCGTCGCCGTGCTGTGTGATGCGCAGGAGCACGAAGTCCCCGTCGCGGATTAGGCGTGCGTGGGCCAGATCGAGCTCCAGTTTCGCCTTCGTGCTGGCGAGTCGGATCGTGTCGACGACCTGCGCGGGCTTGCCGCCGATCGCGCCTTGCAGGACTTCGATCGTGTAGGACGCCTCGGGTTCGTCGTCGTCTTGCAGATCGAGCGACAGCGCCAGGCGATCCGGCGGTGTGTCGGCTTCGATCACGTCGCCCATCAGGTGGCCATTCAGGCGCGCGATGAGCCGCAGATTCTTGTCTTCGGTCGCGTAGGTGTGCCGGGCGCGCAGCGCGTCGAGTAGCGTTTCGCGCGATAGCTCGGTGGCCCAGACGCCGGTGCGGACATCGGTCGTCATGCCCCACTGCTTCTTGTGATTGTCCTGGTCGCCCGTCGGCGCCAGGTGAAAGCCGCGCTGGAGGTAGGCGAGGTAGTGCTTCTCCATGACCTGCGGCGCGCGGCGGGTCGTATCCGACGGATCGGCTTCGCCGTTTAGGACCTCGATCAGACTTGTCGCCGCGTCCATGTGCGAAAGCCAACCGGCATCGTCGGTGAAATCATCACGGCCGTACTCGTTGGCGGGGATTCCCTTGCCGGGCGGACCGAGCGCGGGGTGATTCCATTGCAGCACGGCCCGCCGGCCGGACGAATCGGGATGCGCGTCCATCCAGCGCAGCAACCCAGCGAAATCTCCGTTCGGAACGTCGATCACCTCTTCCACGTCGAACACATTGACGTGATTCCCCTTGCTCATCGATGAGAACTCCTGCCCGTAGAGCGTGACGAACCGGCCCGGCTCGTCGAATTGCTTGGCCGCGGCCGGAAGCTTCGCATACAGCTGACGCCGCGCTTCGATTGTCGCGGTGTCGCCGCCCAGCAGGTGGTTGTGCTCGGTGATCGCGAGGAAATCGAGCTTGGCCACGTCACGTGCGAATGCGTACGCCTCCTCCGGCGTGCCGGTGCCGTCGCTCAGCGCTGTGTGTGCATGAAGGTTGCCGAGGTAGACGCGGACATCATTCGGCTTCGTGGTCGGCTGCGTCGCAGGCGATGCTTCGAACGACGTCAGCGCGGGCCGGGCACGGCCCTGCTCGTCAAACAGCGCGAACGCGCGCCACATGCCGGGACCAAACCACTCGGGACTCCAATAGAACACGCCGGCGAAGTTCGGATCAGCGCGCGCCATCGCCAGCAGTTCGGCGATCCAGCGCCGCTGGCCCGCCGCGTCGAGCGTGTGGCCAGTCACCGGTTTGTTCCAATCCGCAAACTGGCCGTCGAAGTGGGCCTCGCACGGGAACGCGGTTTCGCAGATCAGGACGGGCCGATGGATTGCGGCGCGGATGGCTTTCGCCTGTTCCTTCAGGAACGCGATCGGCGTCTGTTCCCGCTTGGCGACGCTGCTCGGGAAATAGCTCAGGCCCGCGTAGTCGATCTGCACGCCCGCGTTTAGGAAGCATTGCCACTGCGCGATGCAGTCGGCCAACTCGTTCCAGCGGGCCAGATGAATGACGAACCTCGCCTCAGGCACGACTTTCTTCACGCCCCTCTGCGCCGCGAGAAGATTCGGCGTCATCTTCGACCAGATCTGCTGCGTCATGTACTCGCGGCTGACACGCTTGGGCCATTCTTCTTCGAAGATCCCGCACAGGCCGAAATCGATCTCGTTGCCGATCTCAAAAAGCGAGAGGTCGACGCCGGCATCCTTGAAGCGCCGCGTGACGCGCTCGGCGTACGCTTCGATCGCGTCGCACTTCTGCTCGGGCGTCAGGTCCTTCCAGATCGCCGGCACGGGCTGCTTCACGAGGTCGGCCCAGTTCTCGCTCAGGAAAATCACCAGGTAGGGCGACATGCCCGCCGCCTGGCGCGCTGCGCGGTGCGCAGCGCGTAATCGAGGCCGTTGGTGCCGGTGTCGCCCGTCCAGAGGCGGATGCGGACCGAGTCAACGCCGGCTTTCGCGAGGTGTTCGAATGGATCGACTTTGGCGCCGCTGGCATCGGACCAGGTCTGACCCTTCGATTCCATTTCAAGGGCGTAGTTCGTGTCGACACCGGTCCGGAACGCGGGCCGCGTGCTCGGCTCCGCCCGCGCAAGACTGACGAGGACACCGATTGCCACAAGAAACGCGGGGAGGAATCGCATGCCCCGAACCATAGCGAGGACCCGCGGGGGGGCTGCAAGGCCAAACCACACGAAGTTTGAATCACTCGTGGCTGACGCGAGGGTGACGCTCGGCTCGGACGCACGTCACTTGCCGATCGTGTCGACCGAAGTCGACTCGTCCGGCTTGATCGTCAGCCGCTGGAGGGTGTTTTCGTCATTCACCAGCACGCTGAACGTGCCGTCGGCATTCGCAGCCTCGCTGGGGAAGTCGGAACCCATCTGTTCACGGCCGCCGCGCTGGACGGTCTTGATCTCCACGCCGTCGAGCATTAGCGATTCCGCTTCCCACCGACCGCCCTGTCCGTACTTCGGCTGCATCCAGAAGGCATGTTTGCCGTCGGTGCTGAAGATCACGTCGATGCGCGTGTTGGTAATCGGCACCACCTTGCCGTCAACGACGACAATCGGCTTGTTCGTCTTCAGATCGGTGCCCACCACCGCGATGTGTTTGCTGTCGGGGCTGATCGCCATTTTCTCAGCGCGAACGCCGGGAAGCGTCTTGCCGTTCAGCACGGGTTCGTTGCGGCCGGTGATGCCGAACCAGTTCTTCCCGTTCGCCGCGAACGTGACCGACATCAACGCCGCCACCGTGCCGGCCGGTTTGTGATTGGCGTAGATCGTTTGCTGCCGCTGATCCTGCGGATTGGCGACCGCGTACACGACGGCATCGCCCGCCGGCGCCACGGCCAGATGCGCCGGCAGCATCGGCAGCGGGTCGGACTCTTCGTCGCCGATGATGACGAATTGCTTGCCGTTGCGCGAACTAGCCACGTAGACGACTTTCGAGCCGTCGCCGGTCCAGGCGATCTTGTCGACGCCGGCGTATTCGCCCGCGCTCTTGCCGTCGACCAGCACGGTGTGGTCGTATTGCGCGCTGACGCAGTGGATGGCTGCCTTCGTGCCATCGGCGTTGAAGTGGATGCCTTCAACTCGGCCATCGACGTCGATCCGCTGCCCGTTGACAAGCGCGATCCACTTGCCCGAGTTGCGCAGGTCTTGGCCGAAGCACGCCCAGCCCGTGCCGGCTGCGGGGAGGATGAATTCGCCGACCATACTCAGCTTGCCGACGGGCTTGCCGTCGTAGGTCACTTCGATTTCGCCGCGCTCCGGATCATGCGAGCCAATCAGCACCTTGCCGTCGCGCGTGACGGCAAGCTTTTCGAGCGTCGGCGCATCGCTCGATTGGCCATTGACGATGAGGATCTGCTTCTGCTTCCCATCGGCGACGGCGATGCTCGGGTAGGCGTAAGTCGACTCGTCGGCGCTGAAGTAGACCGGCCCGTTTGCGAGCGGCGCGGGCTTGCCATCGAAGAGGAACACGGACTCGGCCTGGCCTTCCTTCGTGCCGAAGAAGAAGTGCGTGCCCTTGGGCGAATACGTGGGCGGATAGACGACTGGGTTTATCCCGCCGGCCATCTTCGTGCGGAAGACTTCCTGGGAGTCCGAAACGATGAGCAGTTCCTGCCCCTGCCGCGCCATGTAGGCGATGTGCTGGCCGTCGTCGCTGAAGATGAACGGCGAAGAGCCGCCAGGCGAGACGAACTGATCGACCTTCGGGCCCTCGACCCCATCGACCACCGCCATCGACTTGCTGCCCTTGGGTGCGATCGCGCCGATTTTCTGACCCACCGGCCCGTACGTGATCTGCACGCCGTCGTTGCTCGGTGTGAGTTTGAGCACGTCAATCGTCGGAGCCGCGTAGGTGACCTGGACCGTCGCGCAGAACAACACCGCCGCCGCCAGGTTCCGTACCAATCGCATCGACATGCTCCTTACTGCTATCGAACTCCGAACGAAGTGCAGCCAGCGCAGCCGCGCGGTGGCGTGCCTGATCAGACAACGCCAGTGTCGAGAAGTTAGTGCGGGCGGGCAAGCATTTACCTGCAAACTTCGACGATCGGATTCGGGCAGCTATCGCGTGTGCTTGGCTCGCTGTCCGCGATACTACGGCCATGCGTTTGATCGACCTGCTCCCGCTCACAACCGACCGGCTCACGCTACGCGCTCCAACCGTGGCCGACCTTGACGCGTGCGCCGCGATGCACGCCGACCCGGAAGTGATGCGCTACCTCACGCCGCGCGATCGCGACGCCACCGCGTTCTACCTCGGCCAGATCGCGGCAACGCTGGACGCGGGCAAGCCGCACTTTCTGACCGTGACTGAAACCGCAACGAGTGCATTCGTCGGCTTGGCCGGGCTGTTCGAGATGGGCGACCGCTTTCGCGTTCCGCTCGGCGAGCCCGCGCCGCTGGTTGAAGTCGCCTACCGGCTCGCACGGCCGCACTGGAACAAGGGCTACGCATCCGAAGCGGGCCGAGTGTTGCTCGACATCGGCTTCGATCAGCTCGGCCTCGAGCGCATCGGCGGCATCGCGGACGTTCGCAACGAGGCCTCGAACCGAGTGCTGGCAAAGATCGGCCTGAAGTTCCAGCGGACCTTCACGACGCCGGAACGGACGCTGCACTTCTACGCGCTGTGCGCGGGCGAGCGTCGAATTACTGCAATGGCTTAAGGTCGAGCGAAAGCGGCTCTTCGCTGTCGAGTTCGTCCTCGGATTCCTGCGTGCGGAACTGCCGGCGGACCAATCGAGCATACACGCCGTCGCGGGCGACCAGATCGTCGTGCTTGCCGATCTCGACGATCTGGCCCTGCTGCATGACCACGATGCGGTCGGCGTCGCGCACCGTGCTGAGCCGATGCGCGATGATGAGGCACGTTCGCCCCTGCATGAGGTGCGAGAGGGCTTCCTGCACGAGTGATTCGCTTTCGCTGTCAAGCGCGCTGGTGGCTTCGTCGAGGATGAGGATCCGCGGGTCTTTCAGGATCGCACGGGCGATGCTGAGCCGCTGCTTCTGGCCGCCCGAGAGGTTGACGCCGCGCTCGCCGAGCATGGCCTCGTAGCCGCCGGGCAGTTGGGTGATGAACTCGTGCGCGTTGGCCGCCTTCGCCGCGGCGAGCAGTTCGGCCTCGGTCGCCGTGGGCCGGCCGTAGGTGAGATTCTCGCGGATTGTGCCGCTGAACAGCAGCGATTCCTGCTGAACGATCGCGATGCCCTTGCGGAGCTTGCGCAGGCGATAGTCGCGGATGTCGCGCCCGTCGATGCGGATCGCGCCGCCGGTCACGTCGTACAGTCGCGGCAGCAGCGTCACAAATGTCGTCTTGCCCGCCCCACTCGGGCCGACCAGCGCCACCTTCTCGCCCGGCGCGATCGTGAGGCTCACATCGTTCAGCACCGTGCGCCGGTTCTGCTGCAAGTGCTCGGCGAACGGACTGTGCTCTTCCAGGCTGGTCGTGCTCTCGGCGCTGTCGTCGGCGTAGCTGAACGTGACGTGGTCGAACGTGATCTCCCCGCGCTCGATCTTCACCTTCGGCGCATCGGGCTTGTCGACGATCTTCGGCGTGATCTCGAACACCTTGAAGACGCGTTCGATCGCGCTCAGCGACGTCTGCCAGACGATGTTGATCTCCGCAAAGCGGCGAATGGGCAGGTACATCACCGCGAGCGCCCCCATGAAGTGGACGGCGTCGCCCGTCGATAGTTCGCCCTTGATGGCGAGATAACCGCCGTAGCCGATGACGATGGTCTGGCCGAGGTGCACGAGCACTTCGCTGACCGCGCCGACCATCTGGGCCAGCGTGTTCTGCGTGACAGTGCGTTCGTAGTGAACGTCGGTCTCGCCGCGGAAGCGTTCCTGCTCGCGCTCCTCGGCCGCGTGGGTTTTCACCAACGCGATCGCGGCCAGCCGTTCCTGAACCGTACCGCTGATCTTGCTGAGTTGGCTCTGCACGAGCCGGCTGGCCTCCTTCACACGCGGGTTCAGGCCCCGGAACAGCAGCGAATACAGCGGCAGCACAACGAGCGTCGCCAGCGTCAGCTTCCACGAAATGCTGAACAGGATGTAGAGCCCGTAGATCGTGCTGAAGCCGTCGATGGCGATGTTGATCAGGCCAGAGTTGACGATCTGGCTCGCGGTCTGGATGTCGGTGATGACGCGGCTGACGATGCTGCCGGTCCGCTCCTTGCCGTAGAAGTGCAGGCTCAGGCGGTGCAGGTGTTCGAGCAGGTCGTTGCGGACGTCGCGAATGATGCGTCCGCCCAGGCGGGCCGCGAGGTTGCCGCGCAAGAAGCTGGTGATGCCGTGGCCGATCGACAGCAGCAGGCCGATGACGACGAAGCCGATCAGCGCGTGGTTGCGGGCGGCGGTATTGAGGTGGTGCTTGTTGTCGAAGACCGTGTCGACGGCGTTGCCGATCAGCCAGGGGAAGCTGTAATTAAACGTGAACTTCGCGATGCCGGCCGCGATCGCGCAGGCGAAGAGGAGCTTGTACTCGAAGACGTAAGCGAGGAATCGTCGACCGTACTGGCCGCGCGGGGTGTCGGGCATGACGCCGCCATCTTAGCACGGCAGGCGTCGCCGGACATCGAAATCGCACGATCGGACCATTCCGCTGGCGGTTTCGACAACGGATATCCATAGACAACGGTCTATGCGCGACTACTTCGTTGACCGACGATCGACCTGCGACGCCGGATCGGTGCTGTTCGGGAACCGGCGTGCCAGCTTCGTGTCTGGTCGCAGAACACCCCCCCGCCGCGTTGTGAGAAGACGCCCGCCCGGATAAAACCGCCCGACTATGGCCGACGGCATCGACACCCTTCTCTCCGCCCGCGACGCGATCGCTTCGAAAAAGGTCAGCTCGGTCCAGCTCACGAAACAGATGCTCGACCGCATCAGCAAGCTCGACGGCACGATCAAGGCGTACACCAGCACCTATCCGGAACGCGCCTTGCAGGTGGCGGCCGAGGTCGATGCGGGCAAGCGCAACGGCCCGCTCGCGGGCGTGCCGATCGCAATCAAAGACAACATGTGCACCACTTGGGGCACGACGACGTGCTCGTCGAAGATGCTAAAGGACTTCCATGCGCCCTACGACGCGACAGTGGTGAAGAAGCTCGAGGCGGCCGGCGCAGTGATCGTCGGCAAGACGAACCTCGACGAATTCGCGATGGGCAGTTCGACCGAGAACAGCGCCTTCCAGACGACCCGCAACCCCTGGGACACCGACCGCATCCCCGGCGGCAGTTCCGGCGGCAGCGCGGCGGCGGTGGCGGGCGGGATGGCGTTCGCCTCCCTCGGCTCGGACACCGGTGGCTCGATCCGCCAGCCGGCGGCCCTCACGGGGCTGGTTGGGTTGAAACCAACGTATGGCCGGGTGTCGCGCTACGGGCTGGTCGCGTTCGCATCCTCGCTCGACCAGATCGGCCCGTTCACGCTCAACGTGCCCGACACCGCCCTGCTGATGAACGTCATCTCGGGCCACGATGAACTCGACTCGACCAGCGCCAACATCGCCGTGCCGGATTACCTGGCGAACCTCGACGAGCCACTCAAGGGCCTGCGGATCGGCATCGCCAAGGAATACGACCTGGCCGAGGGCCTGGACAAGGAAGTGGCCGCCAGTGTTCATGCGGCCATCGAGCAGTACAAGAAGCTGGGCGCAACGGTCGTCAATATCAGCCTGCCGCACACGAAGTACGGCATCGCGGCGTACTACGTCATCGCGCCGTGCGAAGCGTCCAGCAACCTCGCCCGCTACGACGGCGTCCACTTCGGTCACCGCACGAAGGACGCAGTGAAGGACATCGTCGAACTCTTCAGCAAGAGCCGCTACGAAGGCTTCGGCGAAGAGGTGCAACGCCGCATCATGATCGGCACGTACGCCCTGAGCGCAGGCTATGGCGCGAAGTACTACGAGCGCGCGCTGCGCATCCGGACGCTGATCGCGCAGGACTTCACCAACGCCTTCAAGCAGTGCGACGTGATCGTGTGCCCCACCAGCCCGACGGCCGCCTTCAAGCCGGGCGACAAGACCGGCGATCCGCTCAGCATGTACCTGTGCGACGTGTTCACAGTGACGTGCAATATCGCGGGCATCGCGGGCATCAGCATTCCGTGCGGCTTCACCAGCAGCGCCAAGCCCCTGCCCATCGGCTTGCAACTGCTCGGCCCGGCGTTCAGCGAAGACAAGCTGCTCCGCGCGGCACGCATGTACGAGAAGGCAACCGCCTGGCACAAGCGGCGGGCACCCGTCGTCTGAATGGCCATTCAGCGACGATTGCGACGGCGCAACGCAACCACGCCCGCGCTCAGGACCATCGCCAGTGACGTCGGTTCCGGCACCACGGTTGTGCCCGCCCAGGCGAGGCCGAAGGTTTCGCTGGTCAGGCTGCCGTAGATGTTGCCGCCGTAGACGACGCGCAGGCCAATCGTCGTGTCGGCGGGCAGCGCGAAGCTCAGGTGCTCGACCTCGTTGAACGCGCTGATCGACTCGGCGTACTTCGTGGTAAAACTCGCGTTCCACACCTCAAGATCCAAGTCGGCCAGCCCATCGTTTGTCGCCGTCGTGGTGTTCACATACGTGACGGCGCGGAACCAGTCGATCGTCGCATTGAACGTTGTGCCGCTGGCGAAGAGCGGCGTGAGCACGATGTCGGTCGTACCGCCCAGCGCGATGTTCGCCAAGTCCCAGCCGATCGGCTGACTCGACGTGCCGCCGGCGGTGCCGGGGATGTCCGTCTGGCCGGTCAGGTATTGGTCGTAGGCCTTGTCGAGGTTGAGCGCGCCTGCGCCGGCGTTGTAGTCGAGTGATTGCGTCGTCTGGACCACGCCGCCGACGAGCGATTGCCCGTTGTTCCAGCCGGTGGTCTTGGTGGCCGAGTTGAGCAGAGCGGCCTTCACGACGCGGGTGTCGAGCGCCGTCGCCGGTTTGCCTTGCGCCTTGGCGGCGCTCTTCATGAGCGAAACACCGCCCGCGACGATCGGCGATGAGAAGCTCGTGCCGGCAATACCGCCGCTGTAGAAGGCCGATCCGCCAGTGGCAGTCCCGCCGAGGGCGGCGCTATTGCCGCCGGTCGTTCCGCCGTAGTAGGCGGACGTCAAATTCGTGCCCGGCGCGACGATATCGACCGGAGCGCGCGCCGCGCCGTAGTAGCCGTTGACCGGGTCGCCATAGGTCTGCGCACCGCGACTGCTGAAGCTCGCAACGGCCGTGTAGTTGTTCGATCCGTCGTTCTGGAGTGCACCGACCGTGATGACGTTGTAGCCGCTGCCGGGGGAGCCAACGGTGTTCGTGGTCGGTCCCGAGTTGCCTGCCGAGACGCAGAGCGTCGCGTTGGGATTCGCACGGGCCAGGCCGTCAATGCCCAGGCCGTACGGGTCCGTTGCCGCATCCGTGTTGATGTTGCCGCTTGCGCCCAGCTGCTGTTGAGCACATCGGCCGCTGCGAAGGCGGTGGCATATTCGGACAGGACCGAAGCCGTGGTCACGGAGAAGCCGGTCGAGTAGGCCGTGCCGCCCCACGATGTGGCGATCGCGCCGGAGCGCAGGTCGGTGCCATACGCCACACCCTGCTGGTAGGCACCCGGAAAGCTGCCGGCCATCCGGCCGCCGATGATCATGCCGCACCACGTCGCGTGGCGATCGAATTCGCCCAGTGCGCCGACGCCGTTGGTGAGCGTGGTTACGTGGCCGAGCGACTCGTGCCCGTTCCAGATGTGGCCGGCTTCGACGTTGTAGGTGACGGTGCCGGCGCCGGTGTAGCCGGCCGAGTAGAACCGGCTCGATCCGATGATCGTCGAGATGTTCGGCCCAGCGAACGTGCTCGGCACGCTGGTGATCACGTAGCCCATCGACGGATCGTCGATCGCCGGCGACGTGGCAAGATCATCCGCGCGACTCGCACCAGTCATGGTCAGACCGATGACGGCCGCGCTCAACGCCACTACTCGACGACGCGTCCAAACCACGTGCGATTGCATCCGTTCTCCACTCAGTGACACACTCAGCCAATGCATTTTCCGGCCAGAAGTGTATCACACCGTTCCGAGCAGCGAGCGAAAATCGCAGACCCCGATCCATTCAATTCATTGCGGCCATTATCAGACCCAGCCGGGTCACGGCGGCTCGATCTCTCGGAGGTAGGTCCATGAGTAGATGCCCGCGTCGTGGCCGTCGTTCCAGTGGATCTTGATCGCGTAGTTGCCCACGCGCTCGGCCTTCTCGGCGGCTATGTTCTGCTCGATCGGCTTGCTGATGACCGTCAGCCTGCTCTTTTTCATCTGCTCCCGCAGTTCCTTGCAGGACGCACACGGACACTTCGCGCGCAGCAGCTTCACCGGGTATGCGCTCACACGCCCGTCCGGCCATTCGACTTCGAGCTTCTCGTCGCGTTTCAGCGTGAGGCGTTTCGGGGTCATCACGAACGATTGTACGTCGATTGGATCGCCGTCGACATTGAGCGGCCGCGCGCGATCGCGCACAATCGATCGAATGCCGCAGCAGGTCGAAGTATGGACACTTCGCAAGGTGCTCGACTGGACGACGAGCTTCTTCGAACGCAAGAACGTCGATCCGCCCCGCCTGGTGGCCGAACTGCTGCTGGCTCACGTGCTGAAATGCCAGCGGATTCGGCTCTACACCGACCTGCATCGGCCCATGAATCCGGACGAACTCGCGACCATCCGCGACCTCGTCCGCCGGGCCGGCGAGCAAGAGCCGATCCAGTACATCACGAGCGTGGCGCACTTCTACAACCTGGAGTTCACGGTCACGAAAGACGTGTTGATCCCGCGTTCGGACACTGAAACGCTGGTCGAACGCACCCTCAGTTTTCTGAAAGCCGACGGCATCGTCGAACCGCGCGTGCTCGACTTGTGCACGGGTTCCGGTTGCGTCGCGTGCGCGATCGCGGCCCACGCAAAGTCGTCGCAGGTGATCGCCACGGACATTTCGCTGCCGGCCCTCGATGTGGCACGCGGCAACGTGCAGAAGCTCAAGCTGGACGGCCGAGTCGTCTGCCTGCTTGGCGACTTGTTCGAGGCACTCAAGTCGGAGGCCGACCCGCGTCCGTTTCACGCGATCGTGTCGAATCCGCCCTACATCGCATCAACGAAGATCCCGACGCTGGATCGCAACGTGCGTGATTTCGAGCCACATCTGGCGCTCGACGGCGGCGCGGATGGACTCGACCCGCATCGGCGGATCGTTGCCGGTGCATACGACCGCCTCGTGCCGGGTGGGCGAATCTTCCTCGAGATCGCGTTCGATCAGGAAGAGGCCGCCCTTTGGCTGCTGAACCAGGACCCGCGTTACGACGACGCCCGCAGCTACCGCGACCTGGCGGGTCAGCCGCGCGTGGTGAGCGCCCGGAAGAAGTCATAGCCGCAGATGAGACTCAGACCGAAAACACGCCACCGATGGGACCGATTTACACCGATGCGAAGTTAATCAATGTGGGATATTTCGGTGCTTGGCTTGGGTCATCGGTGCATATCAGTGTCATCAGGGGCTTTCCCCGAATTCATTCACGTATCCTCCGCGCGTCCCATCTGCGGCTATGATTCCGCCGTGCGTCGCCGTGCTTTCACTCTGGTCGAACTCCTCGTCGTCATCGGCATCATCGCACTGCTGATCTCGATCCTCATTCCGTCGCTCGCCAAGGCACGTGAGGCGGGCATTCGTACGCAGTGCCTGTCGAACCTGCGTCAGACCTACACCGCTTTGATGTTCTACGCGCGGGATTCTCACGACTTTGTGCCGCTCGGATACCGGCTCGGCGGAAAACAGTCGAACTCGCAGATTTACTCCGGCGGCACGACGAGGAAGTTCGTGCTGTTCGGCCTGCTGAACGACCGCAAGCTGCTCGGCGAAGGCCGATGGCTCTATTGCCCGGCCGACGCGAATCCGAAGTTCAGCTTCAACACGCCAGACAATCCCTGGCCGCCCGGTGGTGATCCGGCAAAGAACACGACGGCCGGCTATGCCTTGCGCCCGGTCGTCAATATCCCTGACGACCTCGCCGCCGCGCCCGCCACGTTTCAGATGCCGAAACTCTCGAAGCAGAGGAACCTGGCCGTCGTATCCGACCTGACCAGCAGCAGAGTGCGCGTCGACACGCGCCACCGCGACGGCCTGAACGTCGTCTACGCCGATGGCCACGGCAAATGGGTGCCCCGCAAGCAGGTCGAGCCGTACCTCAGCGCCCTGCCCGAGCCGACGTTTCCGCCCGACCCGCAATGGGATGATGAAGTGCAAGGCGTGTGGGATGGATTCGACAAGTGATGTCGAGGTGGACAGATTTCCGCGATTCCCATTTCGCATTCCCGCTCAGATTGCCGATAACTTCGCAGGACGAAATGCGCGCCGGTTCTGTCATCCTCGTTTCCACGATCACGCTCGCCGGTTGCCTGGGCTATCCCGGCCCGCGGTCGGTGGTGAATGAGGACCCGGCCGTAAAGATTCCCGCCATCCGCCGGGCGGCCGAGACGGGCGATCGATCGGTCATTCCGCAGCTCGTCAAAGACCTCGAAAGCGACGACGCCGCCGTGCGGCTCGCATCGATCAAGGGACTGCAAGACCTCACTGGCGAAACGCACGACTACCATTGGTGGGACGACGAGGCCATCCGTCGCCCGGCCGTTCGGCGCTGGCAGAACGTGATCGCGAATCGCCCGCTCGAAGACGGCGTCGCCGAACTGATGCCGCACCCAACGACCGCACCGGCCACGCAACCGAGCACCCAGCCGGCCACGCTCCCGACCACCCGCGAGGTGACGCCATGAGCACGCCCAGCCTGCGCGTGAAGATCGACTCCGACACGGCCCAGCTTCGGCCGGTGCGTCAGCAGGTCGAGCAGTTCGCCACCGACGCCGGCTTCAGCGAAACCGCCGTCGGCGAGGTGGGCCTGTGCCTCAACGAAGCGATGGCCAACGTCATCCGTCACGCGTATCACGGCGCGACGGATAAGCCGATCGAAGTCGGCGCGACGCTCGATGAGAAAGGCACGCTGCACATCACCATTCGCGACTGGGGCGAAGGCAAGCACCCGCCGGCCGCGAACATGAAGGCCTACGATCCGCTCCAGCCTGGCGGCCTGGGGCTGATCTGCATGGGCCGACTCATGGATCGCGTCAGCTTCGTCCCGCAGCCGGATGGAATGCTGCTGGAAATGGTCAAACGCAAGAAGAGCTAGCCGCCGCGCGGTTGCTCTCCAGCGACGCATCGAAGATGATCGACGTGGGCTGAACCATGAGTGACACCGATCTGCTCCAGAATCTCCGCTCCGACGGCAACGCGATCATCGCCACCGTTCACGGCGAGATCGATCTTCACAACTCCCCCGACCTGCGCGGCCGCCTGCTGCGCGCCCTCGACGGCAAAAAGCCCGAAAAGCTTGTGCTGAACCTCGGCGAAGTCCCGTACATGGACAGCAGCGCGATCGCCGTGCTGGTCGAGACCATGCAGCGCCTGCGGCCGCACAAGGGGAAGATC
This sequence comes from Tepidisphaeraceae bacterium, assembly GCA_047600945.1. GTDB lineage: Bacteria > Planctomycetota > Phycisphaerae > Tepidisphaerales > Tepidisphaeraceae > JASGKC01. The sequence goes on from JASGKC010000001.1 coordinate 4,365,663, forward strand.
ATCCTCACGAACCTCCAGCCGCGCGTGAAGAGCCTGCTGGAAATCGCCAAGCTGCACACGATCTTCGGCATGGTGGCAAGCGAAGCGGACGCCTTGGCGAAGTGACCGCTCAGGCATCTCGGCCCGACAAAATCGATAATCTGATGTCCGATGTCGCGGCCCGCTGACATCTCCTCGCGGATGACCGACGAGCATGCCCTTGTTCGAAAGTTCTCGGACACCCGGTCCCCGGAGGTCTTTCGCGAACTGGCGGATCGGTACGCGGGGCTGGTCTTTGGAACGGCGTGCCGATGCCTGCGCGACGTGCACCTCGCCGAAGATGTGACCCAGGCGGTGTTCCTCCTGCTGTCGCAGAAGGCCGGCACGATCCCACAGGACAGGCCCGTGTTCGCTTGGTTGCACCGGGCGACGCGCCTGATCGCCGCCAGCGTCCGACGAGCCGAGGCCAATCGACGCAAGCGTGAGGCGACCGTGGCAGCCATCCCCTTCATCCATGCCACAGACGCCGAGGACTGGAGCCAGATGGAACCGGCCCTCGATGAATGCCTGGGCGCGCTGCCGACATCGGATCAGGACGTGCTGATGCTGCGGTTCTTTGAGCGCAAGGCGCATCGCGATATCGCCGGCCTGCTGGCGATCAGCGAAGACGCCGCCACGAAGCGCGTCAATCGCGCGATCGAGAAGCTGCGCGAGTTGTTCCGCCGGCGCGGCCTGCTCGTTTCGGCCGCCGCGATCACGGCGGGGCTTGCCCAGCAGTCCGCCACGGCTGCCCCAGCGTCGCTGACGCCGATGTTGACGCTGGACCAGCTGTCGGCCGCGTCGGCGCTGATCGACACGTCGACCAAGCCTGCCCCGTTATTGAAGACAGTCATCGCCGCGCTGGCGGTGGCGGCCGCCTGTGTTGCGTTGCTGTATGCGACACATCGGGCCGATGCTCCGATCGCAGCGACGACAGCATCGAGCGCGCTCGATTCGACGTCGTCCCGGTCGATGTCGTCTTCGGCGCCGTTGACGATTCCATTTGCCGACACGCGCGTAACAATCGTCGGCATCGCCGAGAATCGCCCCAATCCGCCGGCGTGGTGGAGTGTCGATGGCTCGCCGATCACGGCGCCGTCGTTCGCCAATCGCATCGAGGTGGGCACAGATGAGCGGCTGCTTCAACTCGTGCTGCGGATCGAAGGACCGCTGCGCAACCGAGCGAATCGGCTCACGCTTTCGCAAGCCGACGGCTCCTTCCATGCCGCGACGTCGCGCGACGATGGCCAGGTCACGTGGACCAACTGGGCCATCGCCGTCCCTGCGACGGCTGAGCACGGCGACCTGCAACTCGCCCTCGCGACGCGCGACGGAGACGAGCAGTTGATCTGGGACGCCGAGCACGGACCAGCACCGGGCCGCGAGTCGTCGGCCTTTGTCGTGACGGGTGTCGAGCAGTCGCGCGGGTACACACGGTTCATGCTGCGGCGGGGTGACGCGCCCTTTCCCACGGCCGACAGCGTGCGGTTTTACGCCGAACTCACCGACGGCCACATCCTGGCCACGGAAGGCTCGTCGCCCACGCCGGCTACCACCCGTGCGGACTTCTACGTCGCACAGGCCGATGTCCGGCGCGTCTGGTTCGAGTGGCGCGACGACCAGCGTGTGCTCATCCGAAATGTCTGTCTACATTCTGGCCTCGCCCCGAATCCAGTGACTGTCGAACCTGACTCTGCCAGACAGCCCCGAGCGGCCGTCCGAAGTAGAGCGACGCGCGGAGAGTTGTAGCGGCAGCAAATGCATTTGTGGCACGGGCCTCCGGCACGTGTCGGCCAATTGCAGGTGCCGGAGGCCTGTGCCACGTCTGCGATGACATATCAATCGCTGCTCTAGAGCGGATTGCAGCACATCGCGTCGGCGTTTGGTTCCCTCTCCCGGAATACCGGGAGAGGGAGCAGTTGCTCGCTACGAACTGATGCAAACTGCTCTAGCACGGCCGTTGATCGTCGTGATCGTGAACACCGAGAAGTAAAAGGAGAGATGCGTCATGCCTTTCGATCGTTCATTCTTCTGCGCACTGCTCGGCAGTTCGCTTGCCCTTTGCCCGACGGCGCACGGCGCGGCGTTCTACAACCTGGGCGCGGTCACGGGCTCCCTCTCGCACAACGGCAAGTACTTCGTCGCCACGATGTCGACCGGCGCGGTGTACCGGTGGACCGCCGCAACGGGCCTACAGCCGGTGGGCATCAACCTTGGGGCCTTCTTCACCGCACATGCCATCAGCGACGACGGCCTGGTCATCGCAGGTGACCGCGTTGTGGCCGGCACGCAGACGGCGTTCCGCTGGACGTCGGCCGGCGGGTTCACCAACCTCGGCGATCTGCCCGGCGGAAGCACGTACAGCCAATCAACCGCGATGTCGGCCGACGGCAGCGTGATCGTCGGCGGCAGCCCTTCGGCGGCTTCGGGCACGAACGGTGAAGCGTTTCGCTGGACCGCCGCCACCGGCATGGTGCCCCTGGGCGACCTGACGGGTGGCGCGTACAACAGCATCGCCTTGGCGTGCTCGGCAGACGGCTCGGTCGTCGTCGGCAACGGCACGCAAGCGGCAGGAACCGAAGGCTTCCGCTGGACATTCGCGGGTGGAATCGTGGGACTGGGCGCGCTCAATCCGAATTCGTTCAATAGCCAGGCGTACGACGTCTCGGCGGATGGGCAAGTCGTCGTCGGCTACAGCACCGACGGCCTCCTGCGTGAACAAGCCACTCGCTGGACCGCACCCGGAACATTCACGCCGCTCGGCTTCGCCTCTGGCAATCCGAACGAGTGGAGCCAGGCGCACGCCGTCAACGCCGTAGGCGATCTCATCATCGGTAACAACAATACGGGCGACGCGAAAGGGCTTCTCTGGGACCCCACGCACGGAACGCGCTACCTGTTGAACGCGCTACAGTCCGACTTCGGCGTACCGGTACCGGCCGGCTGGAAGGTCGACGGCGGCTGGGATCTGTCGGACGACGGATCGGTCATCGCCGGCACAGGCTACTCACCGGCCGGCATCTATTCGACGTGGATCGCGGTCGTGCCCGAACCCGGCGTCGCCACAGCAACTGCTGTGTTGTTTGCCTGCACCGTCCATCGCGCTCGACGGACGCCCCCCTGACCCCATGAATTTGGTGATGCCGCACGCTCGGCTTGTCCGATAAACTCCGACGTGGGTTGATGGCGCACCGTGCGCCGTCGTCACTTCGCCTGGAGTTGGGCCGATGCGTCTGATCACCCGTCCGATCGAATCCCTGGGCGACCGCGCCATTCGCTTCGTCGAATTCATGGGCGGCATCTCGTTGTTGCTGGGCCGGACCGCGCTTAGTTCGAGGAAGTTGCTCGCGCGCGGCCGGGCACGACAGATGGCTTGGGCGAACGTTTGGGCACAGGCGGTCCGCGTGGGTGTGCGGTCCATCCCGATCGTCTGTCTGGTCGTCTTCTGCATCGGCGTGATCCTGTCGCTCCAGATGGCGCCGATCCTCGCGACCTACGGCGCGCAGGAGCAGGTGGCCAGCATCATCAGCGTGGCGATGTTCCGCGAACTCGGCCCGCTCGTTGGCGCGATCGTGCTGACCGGTTTCGCCGGCGCGAGCATCGCGGCCGAAGTCGGCACGATGGTCGTCTCAGAAGAAATCGAAGCGCTCGAAACGCACGCGATCGACCCGGTGCGGTTCCTGGTCATGCCGCGCGTCCTCGCGACGGCCGTCATGACGGTGTGCCTCGCCATCCTCGCCAACATCATGGGCGTGGCCGGCGGTATGGTCGCGTGCTGGGTGCTCGACTTCATCGACCCCAAGCACTACATCGACCTTACGCTCGACGCGCCAAAGATGACCGACTTCCTCAGCGGCCTGGTCAAGGCGTTCCTGTTCGGCGGCATCATCGCCCTGCTGGCGTGCTTCCTCGGCCTGAATGTAAAGAACGGCGCTGAAGGTGTCGGCAACGCGACGACGAACACCGTGGTGCAGACGATCGTGGCCCTCACCTTCGTCGACCTGCTGTTCACGGCCGTGTTCTATGTGCTGAACGTGTGAAGTAGTGGGCGGTAGGCAGTATGCAGCAGCTGACGGGAGAACTGGCGTGTCGAACGATTCCACATCCCTGCCCACCGCTCACCGCCCACTGCCCACTGCGCCCGTCGCCATTCACGTCGACAAGGTCACCAAGGTCTTCTCCGGCCGAACTGTGCTCGATGCGATCGAACTCGACGTCCGTGAGGGCGAAACGCTCGTCATTCTCGGCGGCTCCGGCTCGGGCAAGTCGACGTTGCTCCGCCTGATGATGGGCGGCGTTCGGCCCGACTCGGGCGACGTCATCATCCACGGCAAGTCGCTGTGCGCGATGACGGACGACGAACTGACCGCGTTCCGCAAGTCCGTCGGCGTGCTGTTCCAGTCCGGCGCGCTGTTCAACTCGATGACGGTGGCCGACAACGTCGCCCTGCCGCTGCGAGAGCACACCGATCTGCCGGAATCGACGATCGAAGTCATCGTGAAGATCAAGCTCGAACTCGTCGGCCTGCGCGAGCACGGCAACAAGATGCCCGCAATGCTCTCCGGCGGTATGAAGAAGCGTGCGGGGCTCGCTCGTGCGATGGCGCTCGATCCCAAAATCCTCTTCTACGACGAACCCAGCGCCGGCCTCGATCCGGTCACCAGCGCCGAGATCGACCTGCTCATCAACGCGCTGAACAAGCAACTGGGCGTCACGACCGTCGTCGTCACGCACGAAATGGACTCGGCCCGGCGCATCGCTGACCGCATGGTGCTGCTCGATCGCGGCAAGTTCATCGTCAGCGGCACCGTCGACGAAATGTTCAACAGCACCGACCCGCTCGTGAGACAATTCGTGCACGGCCTGACCGAAGGCCCGCTGACGGAACGGCGCAAAGACAGCAACTACACGGACGATTTGCTCTCAGGACGCGTTGCCGGTGAATAGCAACGGACCACGGACAACTGACCACGGACATTCATGCGTTCCGCCAACCCCTTCAAAGCCGGCCTGTTCATTCTCATCAGCCTCGCGCTGGCGATCGCGATCTTCTTTGGCATCGCCGGCAGCTCCTGGGCACTCGGGCCGACGCGCGATTATGTGGCCGACTTCACACTGGGGGACGACGTCAGCGGCATGACCGACGGCAACGATGTCCGCATCGGCGGCGTGAAAGTCGGCGCGGTGCGGGGCGTCGAAATCGTCGACATCGAATCGGGCACGCCAAAAGTCCGCGTGCGCTTCCGCATCCCGGCCCGCTACGAGCTGAAGGACGGCGCCAGCGTGAACGTGCAGACGGGCCTGACGGGACTCGTCAACCTGAACATCGCCAGCCTCGGTTCGGGCAAGGCGATCGCGCCCGAGACGCCGATCGCCGGCATTGGCAGCCCGCTCAACCGCGCCATCGCCAGCTTGGGCGAGGCGTCTCCCACGATCGCCGCCGTCGTCGCGGACGTGCGCACGACCACGCTACCCAAGGTCAACGCCGCCTTCGACTCCGCCAGCGGCGCACTCGACAAGGGAAAGGAAGCCGGCGAGCAAATCCGCGTCGCGGCCGCCAGCGCGGACCAGACCATCCAGCACATCAAGTCGAAGATCGACCCGGCCGTCGAGCGCTACAACAACGTTGCCGACAAGGCCAAGAGCGCTCTCACGCACGTCGACGACCTGCTCGGCGACGGCAAGACCGACCTGCGCACCACCATCGCCAACCTCCGCAAAGTGACCGACACGCTCGACGCCAAGCTCGGCCCGATCGCCGACAAAGTGGCGTCGGCCGTCGACAGCGTGAAGGGCGCCGTCGACGAAACGCGGACGATGCTCACCGATGTGAAGTCGACCATCGACAACACACGTGACGCGACGGGCAACATCCGATCGATCCTGACGACGAACCGCTCGCGCATCGACGAGATCATCAAGAGCCTGAACACCACCAGCAGCAACCTCGGCTTCGCCAGCGGCGAGATCCGCCGCAGCCCGTGGCGGCTGCTTTACAAGCCGGATGAGGGCGAAGTCGCCAATCAGAATCTGTACGACACGGCTCGCCAGTTTGCAGAAGGCGCGAACAAGCTGCAAGACAGCGCTGCCGCCCTGCGCGACATGCTGAATGACCCAAAGGCCGATGCCGAAAAGGTGAGGGCCTTGCTGCTGGAACTTGACGCCAGCAGCAAAAAGTTCAGCGAAGTCGAGGCCACGCTCTGGCAGCAGGTCCGCAAGTGACCTGAAGGCGCCGCTGCCAAGACCTGTGCAGATCGCGCGAAATGCGCCAAATGAAATCATATAATATCATTGCGTGACTTCGGAATGTGCGTCACACTTCTCCGCTCGTCGGCTGAGTTGGGAACCGTTTCAAACCGTGAGGAGAAGTGTCTTGAGCAACTCGCTCTCGTCCGCCGCGCCGTCCAATGGCATCAGCAATTCGCGCCACACGCCGAAGTACAACGTGTCGGTCGCCGACCTCGAACGGCTCGTGGGCATGGAGTTCCTCCGCGCCACCGAACTGGCCGCGCTGGCGGCGCACAGCTGGATGGGCAAAGGCAACAAGGAAGCCGGCGACGAAGCGGCCTCCGAGGCCATCCGCGGCCACTTCTCCACCGTCAACATCTCAGGCCTTGTCACCATCGGCGAAGGCATTAAGGACGACGCCCCCGGCATCTTCAAAGGCGAAAAGCTCGGCGTGTGGTCGCCCGGCTCGCTGAAGATGGCGATCGCGCTCGACCCGATCGACGGCACGACCATCGTCGCTAAGGGTCTGAACGGCGCGGTGAGCGTCATCGCGGCCGCCACGTGCGCCGACGAATCCGAAGACCCCATGAGCATGCTGGCCGACATCCCGAGCTTCTACATGCAGAAGATCGCGGTGGGCCCGAAAGTCGCGACCGGCCCGGTGCAGGTGCGACTTGACAACTCGGTCAAGGAAAACCTTGAGATTGTCGCGCTCAAGCTCGGCAAGCGCGTGCAGGACGTGACCGTGAGCATCCTCGATCGCCCGCGTCACGGCGAACTGATCCAGGAAGTCCGCAGCACCGGCGCAACCATCCGGCTCATCTCCGACGGCGACATCGCCGGCGCGATCGCACCGAGCCTGCCCGACGCGGGCGTTGACATCTACATGGGCACCGGCGGGAGCCCCGAGGCCGTGCTCGCGGCGGCAGCCGTCAAGTGCCTGGGCGGCGAAATCTTCGCCCGCATGTGGCCGCGCGATGAGGCCGAGCGCGCCGATCTGAAAAAGCGGAACGTGACCGACAAGGACCTCGCGAAGATCTGGAAAAGCGAAGACCTCGCCCGCGGCGAAGGCACGCTGTTCGCCGCCACCGGCATCAGCGACAGCCCGCTGCTCCGCGGCGTCCGTTTCAGCGGCCACCACGCCAGCACGCACAGCATCCTGATGCGCGGGCAGTACCGAACGGTCCGCTACGTGCGAACCATCCATGACATGGACCACAAGCGCTTCCCGTCGCCGGCGAAGCGGAAGTGACGCCTAGATGTGATCCACGAAGGCCACGAAGGATCACGAAGAAGATGAGCGTAGAAGCGTTTGCGAACCGCAGGTTCTGCGATCCGATCGCAGAAGCGCGGAATCGGCCCTTCGTGTCCCTTGGTGACCTTCGTGGATAGTTCCTCCGCCAGGTCGTGAAGTACAGACTCTTTCCAGCCATTGGCGAACGATGCTCATCGCCGCTAGAAAACAGTCATGGCGACCAACCCCAAGCGCTTCGCCGCCGAAGCGGCGCTGAAACTCGTTCGTTCCGGCATGAAGCTCGGCCTCGGCACCGGCTCGACCGCGACCTTCTTCATCGAAGCTCTCGGTCAAGCACTCCAGCGCGGTGAACTCCGCGACATCATCGCCATCCCGACCAGCGTCGGCTCGGAGCTGCTCGCTAAGCAGTACCACATCCCGCTGACCGATTTCGGCCACATCGATTCGCTCGACCTCACCGTCGACGGCGCCGACGAAGTCGACCCGAACTGCGACGTCATCAAGGGGTTGGGCGGCGCGCTGCTCCGCGAGAAGGTCGTCGCGCAGAACTCCAAGCGACTGGTCATCATCGCCGACGCCAGCAAACGGGTGAGTCAGCTCGGCACGAAGTCGCCGCTGCCGGTGGAGGTGGTTCCGTTCGCGAACGACGCCCACGAGCGATTCCTGCGCACGCTCGGCTGCGAACCGGTGATCCGCCGGACGAGCGGCGGCATGGTGTTCGTCACCGACAACGGAAATCACATCCTCGACTGTCGCTTCAAGCAGATCGACGACCCGGCCGGGCTTGATCGCGCCCTGCAAGGTCGAGCGGGCATCGTCGAGCACGGGCTGTTCATCGGCGTTCCCGAGCGGGCGATCATCGCGCGCGACGACGGGACGCTGGAAGAAGTCGTTCGGAAGTGATGTGCGTTCAACGACCGATTTCGCTGAGAACTCGGGGTTATTGCCCACCCGCCCCCTTTTTGTTACAGTGCATAGCTCGACTGCGCCGGCAGACGTGGCCCGTGGTGGGCGACGCTCGTTCGGACGAGCAAGTCGGACTAGACCAAGGATTGCCCCGTGAAGGAAAACACCCACCCCGCGTATCGTCCCGTCGTGTTCTACGATGCCGGTGCTCACTTCTATCTGCTGACCCGCTCGACGATTAAGAGCACCGAGACGATTGAATACCAGGGCCAGACCTACCCGCTGGTGAAGGTCGACATCAGCTCGGCCACCCACCCGTTCTTCACGGGCAAGGCCACCTTCCTCGACACCGCCGGCCGACTCGAGAAGTTCAGCAAGAAGTTCGGCGGCTCGTACAGCTTCCAGAAGACGGCGAAGAAGTAAGCTTCTCGCCTTCCGAAAAATCAGCGGCCACGCGTCGACCGGGTCATTTACCGCTTCTGCGGTGTTTCGGTCGACGTGTGGCCGTCTGCGTTTCGTTGCGCGACTCAATCGATGTGCTCTTTCCACCTGCGATTCGGCATGTCGACCGTCTTCGTTTCGCGCCTTCGTGAGAATGTCCGGGAATGTGTCATCGCTTGCACGAAATGCCTGCAACCAAACTCCGGCGCACAGTGGCATCGCTCGCGGCTTTCCTTATGATTTTCGCTCCGGTGAAGGCGACCGCTCGTGTGACGCGGGTCGCCTGAGCCGGAGCGGAGGACGCTTAAGGAGCTCAACCAGCCATGGCTGAAAAGTCTGTTTCTACTGAATCACTCGCAATCGAAAAGAAGACCGAATTCACGGGCAAGAAGTTCCGGATCGCCTTCGTCGGTTGCGGCGGCATCGCCAACACGCACGCCGGCGCGCTCGCCAAGATGCCCGACGTCGAGATCGTCGCCGGTTGCGATATTGAACCGCATAAGCTTGAAGTGTTCGAAGAGCGCTGGGGCGTCAAGCGGAAGTACGCCGACTGGAAGAAGATGCTCGCCGACGGCGGCTTCGATGGCGTGAGCGTCTGTACGCCCAATGGCGTGCACAGCCAGCCGACCATCGATGCGCTGAACGCCGGCTTCCACGTCCTCGTTGAGAAGCCGATGGCGATGAAGCCCTCCGAGTGCGAAGCGATGATCGCCGCCGCGAAGAAGAACGATAAGAAGCTGACGATCGGCTTCCAGTACCGCTACCACCCGACGACGCAGTACCTGAAGCGCGCCGCCGACGACGGCCAGTTCGGCGACATCATGTTCGTCCGCTGCCAGGCCCTACGTCGCCGCGGCATCCCGAACTGGGGCGTCTTCGGTCAAAAGCATCTCCAGGGCGGCGGGCCGATGATCGACATCGGCGTGCACGTCATTGAGATGGCGCACTACGTGATGGGCCGTCCGAAGCCCGTCGCGGCGGTCGGCAACACATGGACGTTCATGGGCAACAAGCCCAGCGACATCGCCAGCCAGTGGCCCAACTGGGACTACAAGACCTACACCGTCGAAGACATGGCGATCGGTCACATCCGCTTCGACAATGGCGCGATCCTGCACATCGAAGCCAGCTTCTGCGCCCACATTCCACAGGACGTCTGGAACTTCCAGCTCATGGGCACCAAGGGCGGCTGCAACTGGGACCCGGCCGAAATCTACCGCGACTCGGCCGGCACGATGGTCAACTCCAAGCCCGGCTTCCTCCCGAACAACCAAGCCGACTGGACGCACCTGTTCGGCACGAAGCTGCGCAACTGGATCGACGGCGCCACCAAGGGCACGCCCCTGACCGCCCCGGGCGAGGACGGTCTCACCGTGCAGCGCATCCTCGATGGCGTCTATCGCAGCGCCGAGAGCGGCGGCAAGGAAGTTGCGCTGTGAACTGATATCGCTTCGAGTTTGAGTCTCAGAGCCCACGGCAATGCCGTGGGCTTTCTCTTGCGCATCCAACAGGCAGTTCTCCTACACTTCACGCGTCATGGCATCCGCTTTCCCCGGCTTCCCCAAGCAGGCGCTCACGTTCCTTCGGCAGCTCAAAGCGCACAATGACCGCGACTGGTTCAACGCGCACAAGGACCAGTTCAAGACACACCTGCACGAGCCGATGCTCGCGCTGATCGAACGCCTGCGCGAGAAGATGCTGTCGTTCGCGGCCGAGCACACGTTCGAGCCGAAGCGCGCGATCTATCGCATCTACCGCGACACGCGTTTCAGCAAGGACAAAACGCCCTACAAGGATCACTACGGGGCGCAGTTCCAGCACCCCAAGGTGACGAAGAACCTCGGGGCCGGCTACTACTTCCACATCAGCCCGACCGAGGTCGCGATCGGAGGCGGGTTCTACATGCCGGGGCCGGACGAACTGTTGGCGCTGCGCCTGGCAATGGTCCGCGACGAGAAGCGCTTTCGCGCTCTGCTGGCCGACAAGAAGGTCGGGATGCTCTGTGGATCCATTCAAGGCGAATCGGCCGCCCGCGTTCCGAAGATGCTCGAAAGCGCGCCGGCGAACTGTCACGACCTGGTGAAGCGAAAGCAGGCGTACTTCTATGTCGAACTCGACCCGAAAGTCGCGACGACCCCGACACTGGAGAAGGAACTCGTCTCCCGTTTCGAGAAGATGGCCCCGCTGATTGACTGGGCAAACGACGCGATCATCGCCGCGCTCGTGAAGTCCAGCGGAGGCGAAGACAAGCCGAAGCGACCCGCGCCGATGTTCTAAGCGGTGGGTGGCAGATAGCAGATGGCAAGCCGACGGCGCGCTTCGTGGCCGCCTGCGATCTGCCGACCGCCACCCGCTGCCGTCTACACCTCGCCGTATGTGATGTGACCCACGACCGGATCGGTCAGCTTCACGAAGTCGCGCAGGCTGACCGTGACGGCGTCGCAGTGCGTGCCGGCCTGGAACGTGAGCGCCGGCTTGTCGCCTAGCGTTTCGTCCATCAGCGTACGCAGTCCGAACAGCCGGCCGATCGGGGGTTCGGCGCCGAGTTCGCAGTCCTGGAACACCTGCCGCATCGCCGATTCGTCGGCCAGGTGAACGTCTCGCGCAGAGCAGGTCCTTGATCTCGGCCGGATTGACCCGACGGCACGCGGGCACGGCACACAATACCAGTTCGCCGTCGGCATCGATGATGACCGGCTTGACGACCTGATGGCCGCTCGTATGCGTCGACTGCGCGAGCGTCTGCGACGTGAACGTGGGCTCGTGCGTGGTCCAGCGGTATTCGACATGCTGCTGATCGAGCAGTTGGCGCAGAGTCATGACGGGCCTCCGTGAGCACCTCCGCCCTTCCCTGACTACATCAAAGTAACGCGCGGAGGCGGCCTCGTCTGCGCAATTTCGACGTAACCCGCGGCCAACGACACGAAGACACTAAGGCTCGCAGGCTGTCACAAAGGAGACATGTAAACGAGCAAAAGCCGTCATTCGGCGGCCAATTTTCCTCCTTCGTGTCCCTCTTCAATCCTTCGCGACTTCGTGTCGTTGTGACGCTCGCTTAAGCCTTCGCCACGGGCTCAGGGATCGGCGTTTCCATCGGCCGACGCCAGAGCAGGTGAAGCCGCCAGTGGGCGTCGTCGCGCTGCGGGTAGTCCAGGCGATGGTGCGCGCCACGCGACTCGGTGCGGGTATACGCCGCCGTCGTCACGAGGAAGCAGCCGGTCAACATGTTCTGGAGTTCCCACCCCGCCACCGCGGCCGGGATGCCGTCGCGCGGGTGGAACGTCTTGTCCATCACGTACCGGCACCAGAAGCTGATGATCTCGCGTGTCTCAGTGAGCCGGTCGCCCGTGCGTTCGATGCCGACGTTGCGCCACATCAGCGACCGCAAACTGCTCTTGACGTCGGTGATGTCGAGCTCGGTCTTCTCGCTCGGGGGAATCTTACTTTCGAGGTTCAGCGGATACTTCACCTCGCCCGCTAGTGCGGCTTTGGCGGCGTGTTCGCCGGCGCGAGCGCCGAACACGAGACCTTCGAGCAACGAGTTGCTGGCCAAGCGGTTCGCGCCGTGCAGTCCGGAGCAGCTAGCTTCGCCGATCGCGTAGAGGCCCGGCAGACTCGACTGGCCAAACAGGTCGGCATCGACACCGCCGATCATGTAGTGCGTTGCCGGGTGGATCGGGATGAGGTCTTTTGACAGGTCGATTTCGAACTGATCACACAGCGTCGCAAGCTGCGGGAAGCGGGCGCGGAACGCTTCCGTCGGCAGATGCCGCACATCGAGGAACACGTGCGTGAAATTCGTCTTGCGGATCTGATCGACGATCGCGCGGGCCACCACATCGCGCGGCGCCAGCTCGGCCTGCGAGTGGTAGTCGGGCATGAATCGATGCCCATTGTGATCGATCAGGTGCGCGCCTTCGCCGCGCACGGCTTCGGTGATGAGCGCGCGGCTTGAACCGGCGACGTACAGCGTCGTCGGGTGGAACTGCACCATCTCCATGTCGCCCAGCGTCGCGCCGGCGCGGTATGCCATCGCGTGTCCATCGGCCGTCGCGATCTTGGGGTTGGTGCTTTCGCGCCAGAGCTGCCCCGCGCCGCCGCTGGCGAGGATCGTCCGGCGCGCCCATATGATGTTGACGTGTCCCTCGATCAGGGCCAGCACGCCGACGCAGTGACCCGAATGATCAGTGAGGAGGTCGATCGCGAAGGCGTGTTCGCAGATGCGGATGTGCTCGTCGGACTTCACCTTGTTGATGAGGGTCTGTGCGAGTTCCTTGCCGGTGGCGTCGCCGTAGGCGTGGAGGATGCGGGCGTAGCTGTGCCCGCCCTCCAGGCCGAACGCGAGGTCGTGTGGGTTGCCAAGCTTCTTGTCGAAGTGCGCGCCCCACTGGATGAGTTCGAGGACGCGCTGCGGGCCTTCCTCGACGGTGACGCGGACGGCCCGTTCGTCGCACAGGCCGACGCCCACGGTTTCGGTGTCCTTCACGTGGGCCTCGACGGAATCGAGGGGCTGGAGCACGGCCGCGATGCCGCCCTGAGCCCACCACGTGTTGGACTGTTCGAGCGTGTCTTTGGTAAGCAGGAGGACTTCAGCGCCGTGGCCCGCCGCCGCGATCGCCGCGCAGACCGGCCACGCCGGAGCCGATGATCAGCACTTCAGTGAACTGCTGCGGCAGGCGCGACGCCTTGAAAGGCAGGAGGTAGCGGCGTTGCGTGAGAGTTTCGAACATGAATGTACAGCGTACTGCGTATTGCGTAGTTCAGATCAAGAATCACGGCTCGTCGCCCGAATCAGGCCGCTTGCGACGCTCGGCTTTGATCGTCCCGAGAAGCAATCTGCACAGTTCGGCGACCAGCTCGAGCCGATGCGTCGCGACACGCTCCGACAGCACGCGGCGGGCGAGGTAGTACCAATCGCGCGATTCCCGTGCCGAACCGAGAGCGTACTCCAAAAACAGCGCCCGTGCCCTGCCCGTTCCTCGCGAGTAGCCTTCGGAGACGTTGCCGGGAATTTTTCCGGTTGCGCGGATCAACTGACCCGCGCATTCGCGAGTCAACGCGTTCTTCGTCAGTTTGACGCAATCACTCCACGAGATGTCGGCCAAGAACAACGCCAACCGATAGGACTTCACGGTCCAAAGCGGGTCATGCCGAATGGCGTCCGGAACTTCCTTCTCCCACTCGTCCTGTGTCATTGCGGCACTCCAGCGAAGTAACTACGCAATACGCAGTACGAAGTAGACTCGCTTACGCGCCTTCACGCGAAATGACCTTGTAATCCTCGCGCTCCCCAATTCCCCGCACTGGATAATCCTTCCGCAGCGGGTGCGAGCCGAAGCCATTCCATGTCAGAATGCGCCGCAGGTCCGGGTGGCCGACGAAGCAGATGCCCATCAGGTCCCAGGCCTCGCGCTCCATCCAGTCGGCCACGGGGTAGATGTCGTAAACGCTGTCGAGTTTCAGGCCGGGGTCGCATTTCTCGACCGCTTCCTCATCGCGCACGCCCGTGCCAGGCGCGGTGGTGCGCGTGGGGTCGAGGAACACCTTCAGCCACAGCCGCGTGTTGGTCTTCAGGTTCGTCAGGCCGTAGTTCACGCAGAATCGGCCGGGCATCTTGGTCGGGTAGCCCTGGTAGTCGATGGCGCTGAGGTCGAACAGCATCGCGTAGCCCTGTGCGTCGCGCAGGTGCTTGCAGACCGCCTTGATTGCTTCGCGCGGCACGATGACCGTCACCTGGTCGCGAAACTCGTTCACGAGGAACTTCGTGTCAGGAAACGCCGTCTTGAGCGGCTGGAGGGCGGGATGATCGATGGTGCGAGTGGACATGTTGAACCGATTGCGGAGGGCGGATTGCGGATGGCGGATTCAGGGCTACAAACGCCCGTCTTCAAATCCGCAATCCGAAATCAGCAATCCGAAATTCCGCGACGATTGTCGGCAGGCCGTGCGAACCGTCAAGGCGAGCGGGAAAGTTGGTACGATCGCGGCGGCTGAAGTTTCCGCTTATCGATTAGGGAGCAGGGATGTCGCAACCGCCTTTGATGCCGCCTGGAATGCCGATCGGCTACGCCACGCCCGCGCAGCTCGATCCCACCGGCCGCCGGGCTTGGCTGAACGTGGCGGGCGTGCTGCTGATCGTGGCCGGCGCACTGGCCGGGTGCATGAGCCTGATCACGATCTTCACGGTCGTGGCGATGGCATCCGGCACGATCCAAGTGCCCGGCAACCAGACACCGGCGTCGAGCATCGCGATGGCCCTGCCCATTTACATCGGCGCGACGGCCGCGCTGATCACGCTCGGCATCGGCTCGATCCGCGGGCGGCGCTGGGTCAGGCCGATTGTCGTCACACTCGGCATCCTGGCCGTTCTGTGCGGGCTCGCGGCGACGGTCGGGATGGCCGCATCCATGTCAATGCTGAGCCAGCCCGGCTTCCTGCCCGCGACCGGCCCCTCCGGCACGCCGATGACGCCGCCACCAATGATGCCGGTGGTGATCATCGCCGCGCTGTCGAGCCTTTTCTTCACGGTCTTTCTGCCGGGGCTGGCGGTGTGGCTATATACGTCGGAGCCGACGCGCGTCTATCTAGACCAGCGCGACCCACGCCGCATCTGGACCGACGCCTGTCCACTGCCCGTCTTCTTCGGCGCCGGGACGTTGGTGCTGTTCGGCGCGCAGATCGCGCTCGCGGGATTGAACGGCGTAGCACTGCTGTTCGGCGTCGTGTTGCAGGGCATTGCCGCGTTCGGCGCGCTCGCAGTGCAAGGCTTGCTGATGTGCGTAGCCGGCGTGTTGTTCTATCGCCTGAAGCTGGCCGGCTGGACGATGGCGCTGGTGCTGTTCGTCCTGATGTTCGCGTCATGGATCGTCAGCGCCGCCAGCGGACGGATGGCCGACGTTCTCGACGCAGCCTCGCCGGGCCTGACGACGACGCAGCGAACCATCGTCACGCACAGCGCCTTGATGAGCGTACCGCTACAAATCGGCATGAGCGTGATCGGCCTGCTCGCCGCGATCGGGTATCTGGTCTGGGTGAAGCGATTCTTCGCACCCAAGCCGGCCGTCACTCAACCGTGAGTTCGATCGCATCGCCCGCGCGAATGACGCCGCCCGCGACGATCGTCGCACGCAGGCCGCCCCGGTTGAAAAGGGCTTTGAGCATGCCGGGCGCGGTCGTTTCTTCCAGATGCTGGCACGGCTGGCAGAGTTGCAGGCCACGCAGCACGACGTCCGAGCCGATTCGGAATGTCTTGCCGACCAGCGCGTTCAGATCCACGCCTTCCGTGAGCAAGTTGCGTCGCGACTGTTCGTGCGTGAGCGACAGGTCTTTCTCATCGCGCAGCATGACGAGGGCTTCCGATTCGATCAGCGTGACTTCGCGATTCTTCCGTGCCCAGGACGTGTGCGCCAGTTTCTCCGCGTAGCGATCACCTGAAAGCCCCTTGCCGATGATCGCTTCAGCGCTGTTGACGACGCGCACGACGCCGCGCTTGGGCTCGCGGAGGAGGATTTGCACGACCTTCGACATTGCAGTTGGACACGACGGAACCGCGTCATTTCCTGATCAATCGTAGCGCGCTTGTCAGCTCGCGGCACCGATCAACTCGGTTTGAGCGCTGCGAGATACGCGCCGCCCGTGATGAGCACGATGCCGACCCAGTTGATCGCGCTCGGTCGCTCTCGCAGGAAAAGCACGGCCAGCAGGATGCCCAGCGGCATGCTCAGCTTGTCGATCGGCGCGACCTTGCTCGCGTCGGCCAGCGCCAGTGCCTTGAACTGGAACAGCCAACTCAGCGCACCCATCACGCCCGAGAGCGCGATCAATGTCCAGGCGTTGCCCTTGATGCTGTCGAGCTTCGTCCAGCCGAAACGGAGCGAGACGAAGCCGACGAGGAAGACCGTCATGATCGCACTGCGGACGGCCGTCGCGGTGTTGGAGTCGACGCCTTCCATCCCCTTCTTCCCAAGGATGGCTACCGCGCTCGCACACACCGCCGCCAGTAAGGCGTAGATCAGCCAGGGTTGCATGGCCGAATACTACATTTCCGATTTGCGATTTCCGATTTGCGATTTCAAAGGCGCGAACGAATTGAGATCGTCGATCAGCCCAGCACCAAGTACCAGATCAGCGTCGCCTGTTCTTTTACCAGGTCGTGGTTGCTCGTCCGGTGCGTGTCGAGCCCGGCGAGTTCGAAGCCCGTCTTGGCCAGCAGCGCGTTGATCGGCAGGTTGTTCGAGCGCACCTCCGCACGGATGGCCCGCGCCTCGCGATCGCGGGCGTAGTTGATGATCTGGTAAAGCAACGCACTGCCCAGCCCCTCGCGACGCCGGTCGAAGTCGACGCGCAGGTCGATCAGTTCCACCGTGCCCCGCGCCACGTCGGGCATGCCGGCCACCAGCGCGACCAGCTGCCCCTCATGCTCGGCCACCATCGCGATGCCGTCTTCGGCACCGGTCGCGAGTTGTTTCAGGGCGAAATTCAGATCGTCATCCACCTCGCTGGGCCTCGGTGACTTGTCTCGCGAAACGCGCTGTTCCACCTTGAACCCCTGCTCCAGCCCTTCACCCTGCCGATCGACGTGAATGTAGTGCGTGGCATCGATTACGGCGTCGATGTCGAGCAGGCGGTCCAGGTCATCGAGCGTCAGCGGACGGAGGTTCATGCCGACATCCTATCCGCTGCCAAACCGACACGTCCAAACCTCCCGAAATCAGCCTGATTGCGAACATCAATTGACTTGCGGCGTACCGCATTAGGGAGCTATCTTGATTATCGAATGGGGGTCAGCGCCAATGGTCTGTATTGGTCGTCTGAGACGGTCATGTCATGGCTTCACAATAGTGGAGCTGCTGGTCGTTCTCGCCATCATTTCCATCCTGATGAGTCTGCTGCTGACGGCCACGATGTCGGCACGTCGGCAGAGCTACGTGGTAACGTGCTCCAACAACCTGCGCCAACTCGGCCTGTTCTTCTACGCATACGCGAACGAGAACAAAGACCGCATCCCGGGCGGCACGTCGACGCTGTCGGACTATCCGAACTACGCGACCGCGCAGAACGACTATGTCTGGCTGTGCGGGAGGCCCTCGGCGATGCTGGGGCCGTTCCTCGTCAATGGTTGGATCAAGCCGCGGACAGCCACGCTGCTCTACTGCCCGGCCGAGCGATCGAACGAACGCTGCCTCGACGTCAACCGCGACGGTTTCGACCATCTCGAGCCCGCCGATGGAACGACCATTCGCAGCAGCTACGCGACCCGGCCGATGCGGGACACGTTCTGGATTCATGACCCCGAGACGCACGAAGTCGTCTACCCACTGCTTCCCAAGCTGGTGAAGCTGCACAACTGGGCGCTGCTGGCCGAGTCGCCACAGGCGATGAACGGCAACCACGGCTGGCGCGGCAAGCAGTTCATCAACGTGCTGTATGCCGACAATTCTGTGCGCACTTGCTACGAGTCGCGCTACCTCGCGCCGTGGAAATCGTACGTGCAGCTCGGTGTACCGGCCCCCGGCATGAACGACTGGAGCAACCGGTACGCCATCCACACAGACAGCAGCATCGTCACGATCTGGGGTCAGATCGACAGCAACTGAGTTCTTTCACCGGGAGACGCCATGTCGAATCGTCCAACGCAGCGGGCATTCACGCTCGTCGAATTGCTCGTCGTGCTCGGGATCATCGCCGTGCTCATGGGGATTCTCATCCCCGCCGTGATGTACGCGCACAAGAGCGGCCGCGAGACGCTGTGCGCGAACAACCTTAAGCAGCTCGGCGCGTACCTGCTGATGTACGCCAACGCGAATGACGACAAGCTGATCTGCGGAACCAGCGACCGCTGCAACGAGACGAAACGAACCCGCTACCGGACCGACTGGAACTCGTACGCGTTCTACGAATCTTGCCCTAGCGCCGCGCTCGGGCCGCTGGTGCAGAACGGCACACTGCATCGCGGTAATTACCGCCTGGCGTACTGCCCGGTCGACAAGCGCGAGGCGATGTATCCGGAAGTATGGGAGTCGCGCTGGCCGGGCGCGAAGGCGAAAGACGAGCACAAGACGCCGATCTACGTGCTCAAGATCGGCTACGTCGTTCGGCCCGAGCAGAAGATTCGGGGCCATGCCGGCCCGCGCCTGGAATGCGAGCCGCCTGTGCCGCTACCCGGTGTGGGCTACCCCAAGCCGATGCCGCGGCTCAGCGACGCCGTCAATCATGCGTTAATCACCGACGTGATCGGCACCGAGAAGTACGGCCACGGCTCGCCCAACGCGCCAAAGTTGAACGTGCTGTACGGCGACGGATCGGTCGTCACGGCCGACGTCCCGCGCCCCGACAGGGATCTCTTCTACAGTGACGACGCGGGCAACAAAGCGAACTCCAACGACACGCCCGGCATCGCGTTCTGGGGCCTCGTCAACACCGACTTGCCTGAACCGGACAAGAGCAGGAAGTACGGCGACAACAACGTGCTCATGAACGCATGGCTGAAACTCGACCGCAAGAGCGGCGGCTGAGTCGCACGCAACGACAGGCAACTGAGTCCGATGCGCTAATCGGCATGGAGCAGCTGCGACTCGAACTGCTTCATCAACTCAGTTCCCACGACCGCCAGTACCCACGCGAGGACGACCGTGGCCAGCGGCAACAGCACGGCGAGGGCCGCGCGTCGCTTGACGTTCGGCCCCTGCCAGCGCGAAGCGAGCGCCATCGCCGCATACGTCACGCCGCAGATGGATGCGATGAACGTCAGCACACCGCCAATGAAGAGCCAGAAGAATCCAGCCACCGGCAAGTCCGCATTACGCGTGACAACGAAGGTGAGAAAGATCAGCACACCCACGCCGGCCGATATCGCGGTGAGAACAAACGACGCTGTAGCCAATCCGATCGGCGCCGGCTTACGCACTGGGCTGGCATAGGACAGCACAGGTGTTTCCGAGCGCGACGATGGCCTCTCGTTCGTCATCGTTCGATTTCGCTTACTTTGACGGACCGGGTGCGGTGAACTGCTCCCGCAATCGCTCCGCTTCTTCCCCGCTCAATCGCACCACGCCGCCGTGACGGGCGTCGGGCGGGAACTGCACGTTCTCTTCGATCGTCCAGTTCAGCAGGTCCTTGGACGACGACGCACCGAAGCGATTCGTCATGCAATAGTCGTACATGAGCAGCCAACCCGTGCCGGTCGGATCGGGCATGATCGATGGGCCTTCGGTGATGGTCGGGACGATCTGTCCCTTGTTCAACGGACCGTCCTGGATCGTGTACGGGCCTTCGAGGGACTTCGACGTGGCCACGCGAATGGCGCGGCGCTCGCCGGTCGCGACGCCGAACTCTTCTTCCTTGTGAAAGAGGTAATACGTGTCGCCCTGCTTGAACAGCGTCCCATCGATGACCGAGTACGGCGGCGCGAACAGCAGTTTCGCGGGCGTGAAGGTCTTCCAGTCCTTCGTTCGGGCGCACCACAGTCGACTCTTCTTCCAGCCGGCGTCTTCGACGCTGGAGGACCAGAAGAGGAACGTGTCGCCGGTGGCTTCGTCGAAGAACCACTCCGGCGCCAGATGTTCCGAGCCGGCCGGCCGGTATCGTCGCGCACGCCGGCCATCGGCTGGAGTGATTCCACCGTGTCCCAGTGGATGAGATCGCGCGACGTCGCGTGCAGACACGTCGGGCCGCGGTCATTGCGGCGCGTCCCCGGTGCGCGCCCCGTGCCAACGAGGTGCCACACGCCATCCGGAGCTTTGGCGACAAACGGGTCACGCAGTTGCTGATCCCACACCGGCCGATTGTCGTTCAGCGGCGTCCAATGCCGGCCATCGGTCGAGAGCGCCAGATGCAGTTTCTCCACGTTCATCGGATCAGCCAGCGGCACGTTGTGGATGTGGCCGGCGGCGTCAATCTCGACGCGCGAGTCGTAGCGCTGACGGAAGTAGGTGAGTAGCCAGACGGATACTTGGCCAGAGGGCATGGTAGTCTGAGCGATCAAAGGCTCACCGCCGATCGTGAGAAGGAGCAGCAGCATCGCGAGCAACCATCGGAACGACCGCCAGCGTGGTCGGATCGAAGACGCGGTCAGCGAACGAAGTGACATGTCAGGACCCCGAAGATCGCGTGCGAGAATCACCGTGCCGCCGGCCAATCTTCGCGGGTGAATTTGCCGTCGACCAGCACCTTGTGTCCGTCAATTTCGACGTGGCCGCCCCGGCGCAGGTCCACCACCATGTCCCAATGCAGGCCGCTCTCGTTGGTGTTGCCGGTTTCCGGGTAGCCCGCGCCAATCGCGAAATGCACAGTGCCGCCGATCTTTTCGTCGAAGAGCGTGTTCTTTGTATAGCGCGTGATGCCGAAGTTCGTGCCGATGGCGCATTCGCCCATGAACCGTGCGCCGGCGTCCACATCAAGCATCTGCAAAAGAAAGTCCTCACCCTTGGCCGCGCTGGCGTCGACGACTTTGCCGTGACGGAATGTGAGTCGGGCGTCCTGCACTTCACGGCCCAGGTGAACGGCCGGGAAGCTGAAGTGAATGTGGCCGTCGACGCTGTCGAGCACGGGGCCGGTGAAGACTTCGCCGTCGGGGAAGTTCTCGTGGCCGTCGCAATTGAGCCACACGCGGTCGGTCACGCTCATGCGGATGTCCGTCCCGTTCGCCGCGACGACGCGGTAGTCACGTTTGCCATTCAGGAAGTCGACGAGCCGCTGCTGCGTCTGGCTCACTCTGCGCCACGACGCCACCGGATCAGGATCGTTCAGGAGGCCCGCACCGAAGACGAAGTCCTCGTATTCCGACAGGCTCATCTCGGCGTCCTGCGCGCAGCCGGGCGTGGGGTACTGCGTCCCGACCCACTTGAGTTCGCCCAGCGCCGCCCGGCGCATGAAGACGTCGAAGATCGGCTTGCGCGACGACTGGCTGATCGCGAGACGTTTCGGATCGGCCTGCGTGAGGTGCCGCGTGTTGCCCTCCGCCCACAGGCCGATGTGCACGTCGATCTTCTCCACCTCGGACTGCGCAACGGGGTTCACGTACTTGAGCTGATCGTCCGTCGCATATTTCAGTGCGATCTCTTCCAGTTCCTCGTACCCCATTCGCAACATCGGATGAGCGCCGGCCTGGTACACCGCACGGGTGAGTTCCGTGAGCAAGGGCATCGCGAGGTACGACCCACTGATCCGGACCAGTTGCCCCGGCTTGACGCCGGTGGAGTAGTTCACCAGCAGATCGGCGAGCTTGGCGTGACGAGGATCGCGCATGGCGAATCAGTGTAGGGAACTCAAGCCCGACATGTACATGCCGGGCTTTGAGGGTTCATGCACCTGCCGGTCTGCGAACCTGTGTACACGCCCGGCCTGTCTGGATAAGGTCTGCGTCAAAATGCCCTCTGCCCAACCCTGCATCATCGTCATTTTCGGTGCCAGCGGCGATCTGGCCAAGATCAAGCTGATCCCGGCCATCTACGAACTCGCTCGGGAAGGCCTGCTGCCGGAGGATTTCGCCCTCGTCGGGTACGCCCGCACGAAGATGAGCGACAACGATTTCCGCACCATTTGCATCGACAGTATCAAGAAGTACGCCCGCACCGCGAAGAAGGTCGGCGCCGACGACGCCTTGCTCAAGAAGATCATCGACCGCACCAGCTACCGCGCTGGTGGCTACGGCGACGCGAACGACTTCGCCTCCCTGCGCGACTACCTCGCCACGCTCGACAAGCAGTTCAAGACGCAGGGCAATCGTCTCTTCTACATGAGCACCCCGCCCGAGGCGTTCGAGCCGATCATTCAGGGCCTGGGCAAGAGCGGTCTGGTCATCCGTCACGCGACCTCGCCCTGGCATCGGCTCATCATCGAAAAGCCCTTCGGCACCGATTTGGCCAGCGCCCAGCACCTCAACAACGTCCTGAACTCCAGCTTCGGCGAAGAACAGGTCTTCCGCATCGACCACTACCTGGGCAAGGAAACAGTTCAGAACCTGATGGTGCTGCGCTTCGCCAACTCCATCTTCGAGCCGCTCTGGAATCACAAGTACATCGACCATGTGCAGATCACCGTCAGCGAAACGCTCAGCGCCGACGATCGCGGCGGCTACTACGATAAGAGCGGCGCACTGCGCGATATGGTGCAGAATCACATCTTCCAGTTGATGGCGCTGGTCGCGATGGAACCGCCGGCCGCGCTCGATGCACGCAGCGTGCGCGATGAGAAGACGAAGGTCTACAAGTCCATCCGCCCGATCCGCGAAAGCCAGGTTGACTCGTTCGTCGTCCGCGGCCAGTACGGCAAGGGGTCTGCCAATGGCAAGGACTCCGAAGGTTACCTCAAGGCCAAGGGCGTCGCGCCGGGCTCGCGCACCGAGACGTTCGTCGCGCTCAAGCTGTTCATCGACAACTGGCGTTGGAGCGGCACGCCTTTCTACATCCGCACCGGCAAGTGCCTGCCCGAGAAGATGAGTGAGATCACGGTGCGTTTCAACTCGCCGCCGCTCACGCTGTTCCAGAAGCAGTGCGAGACGCCGGTCTATCCGAACGACTTGGTCATCAAGGTCGCTCCCGAGGAAGGCATCAGCTGGCGCATCAACGGCAAGGTGCCGGGCGGCCAGATGAATATTCTGCCGGTCGCGATGGACATGCTGTACAACACGACCTTCAAGCAGGAAGCGCCCGAAGCCTACGAGCGGCTCATCTTCGACTGCATCCTGGGCGACCAGCAGCTCTTCATTCGCGGCGACGAAGCCGAGGCAGCGTGGGAAGTGATCGACCCGATCGAGCGTGGCTGGTTGAAGAGCGCGGTCGCACCGTTCGAGTACGAGCCCGGCACGTGGGGCCCGCGCAAGTCGATGGAGTTGATCGAGCTCGACGGGCGGCGCTGGACGGCGTCGACTAGCGAGGCGTCACCGATCATCGCGTGTGCGGTCTGATAATTTGCCACCTCTCCGCCGTATGAGCTGGCCTCCCCCCCAACTGGTGCGACATAATCGACGCACAGCAGAATTGAAGTAATGCGCCACCCCGGTTTCCCCGATGCTCTCATCAGGGACCTCATATGGCGCTCGTACTCATTGTTGACGACCTCGCTGAATCACGGCACTTCCTCTCTGTTCTGGTGCGTGCTGCCGGACACGTGGCACGCACCGCGGAGACGGGCGAGGAGGCGCTGCGTGAGATTCGTTCCGCACCGATTGATGTCGTGCTGCTCGACGTCTGCATGCCGAACATGAGTGGCGTGCAGGTGTTGGAGGAACTGGAGCACGACCCGCCGGCACATCGGCCGCGCGTCATCGTGATGACCGCTTCGCCCGACTCCGATCTGGAACACCGCATCGTCAGCGAACTGCATGCCGACGGGTTCCTCAGCAAGAGCGACCTCGATTTCGCCTGGCTTTCGATGGTTCTGAACAGTGAGACGGTCGCGGTTGACGAACTGCCGGAACGCGCATCAATGCTGCGCCAGGCCGTCTGATCTCAAGGCACCGGCCGACCCCGCCGCACACGCCTGCTTCGCCGCAGACGCCCGCCCGCCAGTGGCAGCATCCGCCTCGGCAGCGCAACGCCCCGCAGCATTCCCGCGTACATCTCGGCCGCGATCAGCTTGACCGCCTTGCGCGTCGGCGTGGCCGTCGGTTCGTGGATCTTCGGCAGCAGCGTGATGATCGCCGCGACGCGCACCACCACCAGGATCGCGAACAATATCTCGTACGCCCCGAACGGCCTCGGCGTCGGCAGCAGCGGCAACGTCACCGACACGCCCTTGAACGTCCGCATGAACCAGCCGCTGGCGATCGTGCCGACCACGCCCGTGCTCGCGAAGATCAGCACGTTGATCGCCCAGAAGCCGACGCCCGTCGCAGGCTTCTTCGCGCTCGAACCATTCGTGTCGCTGTTGCTGGTGCTGGCTTCCATGACGAGATTCAGGTTCGCGACTTCGATCGCCGCCCACAACGCAGCCTGCGCGATCGCCACCACGTAACCCAACCACGTGTATCCGAAGATCATCAGGCACCACCCCGCGCCCACCGGCAGCAGCCCCAGCGATGCCACGGTCAGCAGCGGCTTCTTTCCGATCCGGTCGACCAGCCGCCCCCACAGGAACAGCACCGACAACTGCGCCAGCATCGGCCCCACCTGTAGCGCCAGTTGCTTCTGCACGTCGGTCATGCGCAGGACTTCGTCGAAGTACAAGAAGCCGAACTGGCCGAGCGGCGCGATGCTCAGGTGCAACAGGCCGAGGTAACAACTCGCGATCATGAACGGCCGATTCGTGAGCGCGGCCTTCACCGTCGCCAGCAGCGGCGGCTTGTCCTTGCGGATGGGCGGCACGTGCGGCACGTAGCGGAACAGGTGAATGTCCATCACCCCCGCGAACGCTGCCGCGCACAGGATCATGCTCACCCAGAAGACGCCGTTGTAGTCGACGGGCATGATGCCCGTGCTCGGCGTGCGCGGCGCGAGGTGTTGCAGCACAACACCCGTGAGGATCGCCGCGATGATGCCGCTGACCAGTCCCCACTGCCGGCGCCGCGCGAAGTAGCGCCCGCGGATGCGGTCGGGCACCAGGTCGGCCATCCACCCCACCCACGCCGGCGAGCCCACCGCGTTCGCCAGCCACTGCACCATCATGATGGCCAGGATCGCGTAGAGGCTCATTGCCCGCACGACGGGGGGCGGGTCGCCACGCAAGGTCCAGAGCGGGAGCAGCGCGACCACGAACCACAGGAAGCGCTGGAGGTACTGGAAGCGGAGGAACAGTTGCTTACGCTCGCCTGTCCGATCCACCCACATGCTGGCTGGCAGCGAGAAGAGCGCGGCGATGTGCGGCAGCGCCGCGACGAAGCCGAACGCGAGATCACCTGCGCCGAGTTCCTGAAACAGTCGCGTGACAGTCACCGTGCCCGGGAAGGCACACATCCACCAGAAGTTCCCGAAGATCCACGCGACCGTCACATATCGCAGCGCCGCACGCCGCTGGGCGGCGGTGAGTTCATCCAGGCTGAGCAGCAGACGTTCGAACAACAGATTCATCGAAGCGGGCAGAGTGTCTGACAAGCCGTCGCGCGATGCAACATACGCCGGACGACCTGCATTTCGTGGTACGCTGTCAAGATGTCCGTCCCCCGATTCGTCCTGCTTTTCCTCCTGTCGATCGTCACTGTCGTAAACGGCCAACCGGTCGACTGCACCACGCTCGACGGCAAGGTGATGGCCGGCTACCAGGGCTGGTACAACACGCCCGACGACGGCTCGGAACGCGGCTTCACGCACTGGGCGCGGCACGCGAACAAGCCGCTGGCCGACGGGAACATCAACGTCGATGTCTGGCCCGACCTGACCGAACTCACGCCGGCCGAACGCGTGAAGACCGATCTGCGCTTCGCCGACGGCCGCGTGGCCGAGGTCTTCAGTTCAGCGCAACGTGAAACCGTCGTCCGCCACTTCCGCTGGATGCACGAGTACGGGATCGACGGGGCGTTCGTCCAACGCTTCGTCACGCAATTGAAGTCGCCCCGTGACCGACGGAACGTGAACCTCGTGCTCGAGAACTGTCGCGCCGGCGCCCGCGAGAACGGCCGGGCGTACGCCGTGATGTACGACCTCAGTGGGCTCGGCCTGCACGACACCGCTTTCATCGTCGATGACTGGAAGTCGCTCCGCACCGAGTCGCACGTGACGGAAGATCCAGCCTATCTGAAGCATCGCGGCAAGCCGGTCGTCGTGATATGGGGCGTCGGCTTCAATGACGGCCGCAAGTACACGCTCGACGACTGCGCCTTGCTGATCGACGCCTTCAAGCAGGACGGCTGCACCGTGATGGTCGGCGTGCCGACGTACTTCCGTTCCCTCGACCGCGACGCCGTGCCCGATCCGAAATTGCTCGACGTTATCGCGCGGGCTGACGTCGTCAGCCCGTGGACCGTGGGTCGCTACGACTCGCCCGAGGCCGCCACGCGTTACGCCAACGACACGCTGCGGGGCGATGTTGCGTGGTGTCGCGAACGCAAGCTCGACTACCTGCCCGTCGTCTTCCCGGGCTTCAGTTGGCACAACCTCCGCGACGGCAAGGCCCCGCTCGATCAGATCCCGCGTCTCGGCGGCACGTTCTTCTGGACGCAATTCGCCAACCTGCACCATGCGGGCCTCCGCTCGGCGTACGTGGCGATGTTCGACGAGATGGACGAAGGCACCGCCATCTTCAAGTGCGGCGCTGCGCCGCTGGCAGCTGTGAGCCGATTCGTAAAAACCAACGACGTGCCGAGCGACCACTACCTGCGCCTCGCCGGCGAAGGCGGGCGATTGCTCCACGGCGAACGCACCGACTCAACGCAACCAGCCACACAGCCGGCGTTACGTTGATTCGCTCGTCGTCGATCACTTCGACGCGTAGAGCTTCGCCGGGTCAGCATCGGCGAGCTCGACGAGGAACGACGCCAGCTTTTCCGACAGCGCCTTCAAGTAGGTCGCACCCTTCTCGGCTGTCGAGGCCGACGGATCGCCGACGCCCGTATCATGGGTGGCCGACGTCCAGTGGCGCTGCGCCCACGCCCACTTTTCGCGCAGCGCTCTGAGCGTCCATTCATTCGTCGCGCCGTCGCCCCACTCAGCCTTCGAGCGCACCCAATCCGGGTGCAGATGCAGCATCAGGCTTGTTTCGCGCTCGTCGGCGTGATCGCCGGGATGCTCGAACTTCGGCTCGGCAACGGGAATCGAAAACCACGCCGTCACGCAAAGGAAGAGGTTCGGGAACTGCGGCTGAAGCTCGCGGAGGATCTGCCTGAAATCATTCCCACCGTGCGCGTTGAGCAGAACGAACTTGCGGACCTTCGCCGCGGCCAGGCTCGACAGCACATCGCGCAGGATCGCGGCCTGCGTGCTCGGGTTGAGGTTCATGCAGAACGGCAGATCGAGTTGGCCCGTCTGCACGCCGAACGGAATCGTCGGGAGCACCGCGACCTTGCGGCCCTGTCGCCAGGCGATTTCCGCCGCGCGATCGGCGAGCGCGGCCGCCTCGAAGTTGTCGGTCCCGTACGGCAGGTGATAGCCGTGAGACTCGGTCGCGCCCCACGGCAGCAGCGCGACTTCGTAATGATGCGATCCGACTTCGCGATAGTCGGTCCGGTCGATGAGCCAAGGCGTCTGGTTGGGCATAAGTCACTTCCGATTCGGATCATCCAACCCCACGCCCCACACCGCAATCACGCGCTCGAAACGATCGGGGACAGGCTGCCAATGTCCCAGCTCTCGCTGAACAACGTGCCGAAATTCGATGGTCGTTCGCGGCCAACCCGTGGCCCCGTCACGCGTTCGCGGCCGAACGGAGTGCTGACGTGCGTTTTTGAAATGCGGGACTATTTGGGACATTCGGGCCACCCCGTTCGGCGACGGGAACGGAAACATCGCGATGACGCAAAGCGGCGATGCAGGCGTATCGGCTTCCGCGCATCGAGGAGCGAAACGCTATCATGACGTTCGATCCCGTCTGGCCGTCAAGATGGAAAATCGGCACAATGGAAACCTTCGGCAATCCGCCGATCGCTATAACAAACGGAGGAAGAGATGAACGTGTTCGCCAAGACGTCGCTGGTTCTGCTCGCGTGTTCGATGCTGAGCGTGGCGTCCTTTGCAGAAGCGCCGACCGCACCGGCCACGCAACCGACGACGGCGACGTCGGAAGTCCCGCAGATCAGTCTGGAGCAGTTCGACGCCCTGCGTTCGCAGCCGATGCAGATCGTGCTCGACGTCCGTACCCCGCGCGAGTACGCCGACGGCCACGTGCCCGGCGCGATCAACGTGCCGATGGGCAAAGCGTTTGACCAGGCGATCGCCAGCCAGGACAAGTCAAAGGCCTACCTGGTCTACTGCCACAGCGGCAAACGCAGCTTCCTCGCCAGCAAACGCATGCACGAACTCGGCTTCAACAACCTGTTGAACTTCCGCGGCGGAATCGTCGCGTGGGAAGAGGCGGGCAAGCCAATGGTGAAGGGAACCGAACCGGGCGCGGAGCCGACGACGAAGCCGGAGAAGTGATTTCCCTCGATGCGTGAAACGCGTCGATCGAGCAAGCTCCGAGGATCGCGAAACGTTCGGTTCTGACCGCGACGAAGCCGCGTTGCGTCATGGACAGAACGAAGGCGCAGCGCAAACGAATGTGCGTCCTCTTCTCTTTGTCCCACTTCCGTCTCAGTCTCGGATCGCTCACTTCATCGTCACGAACCGGCTCTTGAGCTGCTGCTTCGAGTAGGTGTGCGTGATATCCAGATGCCCGCTGTCTTCGGCGGCTTCGTGCGGGCGGCCGTGCGTGCTGAGCCAGCCTTGGCCGCGTTCGAAGAAGGTGTCGAACTCTTCAGGGGTCATCTGCTTGGCGAAGTACGTGTCGCGCCGGACGACCATCATCCGGCAGAGCGGATCGCCCTTTTTGATTTCGATCTTCTTGTGGGCCGGGTCGAGTTCGATGGCGATGTGATAGCAGTAGCTGGCCGGGTACCAGTCGGTGTCGACGAGCGCGCTGACCGTGCGGAACGGGCGCACCAGGTTCGGGATGTCGGTCATCAGGAGCTGCTCGTTCGGATCAGTCTTGAGGTAGAGCAGGCTGCTGATCTTGAGCTGGTTCTTGATCGCTTCGTAGACATTGTCGCTGATCGGGTGTGGCAGCTTCTGGCCCTTCTCCCAGAACCAGGCGTACTGCTGGGTGAGCGGCGCGCCCTCGGCGTCGTCGGTGGCAGCCCAGTCGAAATCGCTGGTCAGCACGATGTCCGGCTCGACGCGCCACGGGCACGGATTGCTGGGGGTGGGCTTGCGCTGGATGAAGGTGAGATCGAAGCTGGCGAGGATGTCGAACCCGCACGCGTTGGCCGCCCGGATCGGCGGACATTCCTCCGGCCAGCCTCGGCCGGGCGGACGCTTGACGTACACGTCGCGGGCGGGGACGGGGTCGAGCGTGTCCTGGCGGAATTTGTAGTAGTGGATCATGGTAAGTGAGCAGTGTGCGGTGGGCAGTGGGCAGGAAATGCGGGGAAGAATCAAGTGAGGCCGGTTGTCCTACCCGTCGCTCAGTCGTTACAGACCGACCGAAGAATCGCAGAACTCGGCCCGTCCCGCCCACTGCACACCGCCCACCGCCCACTATACTCCTGTCCATGAAGGAACGGATTCAAAAGGCCCTGGCGACGCTGGGCATCGACTCGCGCCGGCACATCGAAGAGATGGTGCAGGCGGGCCGGGTGGCCGTGAACGGCAAGGTCGTTCGCAAGATGCCGGTGATGGTCGACCTCGACGAGGACACGATCGAGATCGACGACGTCGAGATCAGTTCGCCCAGCAAGGCGCAGCGCCGGCGCAACCGCGACCGTGGGCCGGTGTATGTGATCATGTACAAGCCCAAGGGCGTCTACAGCACGAACGTCGCCCAGGGCGAGCAGCAGCGGGCGATCGACCTGCTCCCGCCGGGCTTCGATCATCGCGTCTATCCCGTCGGCCGGCTCGATGCCGAAAGCGAAGGCCTGCTGCTGCTCTGCAACGATGGCGAGTTGACGAACCAGCTCACACACCCGCGTTACGGCATCTCGAAGACGTACCGCTGCTACTGCGACGGCTCGATCCCACAGGACACCGTGAACAAGCTGATCCACGGCGTCTGGCTGGCTGATCCCGAAAAAGGCGGCTTCCGCGCCAAGGCGGCAAAGGTCGAAGTGGTGAAGCGGCTGCGCGAGAAGACAGTGCTGGACATCACGCTCACCGAGGGCCGAAATCGTCAGGTGCGACGCATGCTGGCCGCGATGGGTCACAAGGTGCGCGGGCTGACGCGCGTAAAGTTCGGCCCGCTGACGTTGAAGGGCCTGAAGCCGGGCGACAGCCGTCTGCTGACGGCCGGCGAGTTGCGGGCACTGCAAGCCGCCGTCGCGAAGGCGAGCGAGCAGGCCGAACGCGGCGCGAAGCCCGGCGCGCGTGGAAAGAAGCCACGGTTCGACAGTGCTTCGCCGAAACCGCATCGGGACGATCGTCCGCGTCTGTCGCGCGAGGATCGCCCGCTCAAACCCAAACCTGCGCCGAAGCAATATGACGAGTTCGATGACGAGCCATCCGCGCCGCGGAACGCGCCGTCACATCCGCTCGGCATCACGCGCGATGTGGACGACGAGTTCGGGCCGCCTTCGGTGTGAAATCTATCGCGTCGCCTATGGAGTGCGGAGTTGTCGCGCCCGTGCCGTATTCAGCACGGAGCACGCAGAGATCACAAAGGGCACAGAGGGTCAAAAGAGAATGAGCTTTGTCTATGTTTCTCATCTCTGTTCTGCTCTCTGTGAACTCTGCGTCCTCCGTGCGCTCTGTGGTCGTTTTTGAATCGTCCTCGTGTTACGCCACCGCCCCGTGTCCACCGGCAAGAACTATCACCTTCGCGATGTCCTCGACGGCGCATCCCTGTCGCAGGTTCTGAAGCAGTTGCTGCGCGAAGCGAGCTGGTCGCAGGTGAAGCAGTTGATCGCGAACCGGCACATCCACGTGAACGGCAACCTCTGCGTCGATGAAGGCCGCCGTTTGAAGACGGGCGATGTTGTGAAGGTGTTCGATCAGCCGCTGGCGAAGCCGGTGAGTGCTCAGGACGTCATCATCCGCTACCGCGACGAACACCTGGTCGTCGTCGAGAAGCCGGCCGGCGTGAATTCGCTGCGCCATGCGGAGGAACGCAACTGGCCTGCGCATCGCAAGGCACAGCAGCCGTCGCTGGATGAACTGGTCAACGCAGCACTGGCCGGCAACCGTCCGCCAGTCGAGCGCGCGAAGACGCCGCCACAGTTCCGCAAGGGTCCGCCGCCCAAGCGCCGGGGAGCGGACCCCGGCCGATCCAGGTTCGACCCGTACATCGCCTCGATCGCGACACGTCGGGTCTGATGCTCTTCGCGATCACTCCACAGGCCGAGCTTGAGCTCGAGCGCATGTTCGCCCGCCACGCGATCGATCGGCGTTACCTCGCGATTGTCCACGGTACGATCCGTGAAACGATGACGATCGAATCCCACTTCATCCGCGATCGAGGTGACGGCCTGCGCGGCTCGATCCCGCCGAACGCGCCGGTGCCGGATGATGCGCAGCGCGCGCTCACACACGTGATCCCGATCGAATCGTTCACCTCACCTGCCGGCGACGCGTACACCATCGTCGAGTGCCGGCTCGAGACGGGCCGAACGCATCAGATTCGTATCCACCTCGCCGAGGCCGGCCATCGGCTTTGCGGCGAGAAGACGTACAACAAGCCGACCGATGGAAAGCCGCTGCCCGACCCTTCGAATTGCCCGCGGCAGGCACTGCACTCGTATCGCTGCGCGTTCGATCACCCGATCACCCTCGAACGGCTGCGTTTCGAGTCAAAGCTGCCAAAAGACCTGAAAACGTGGCTGGATCGTCTACGCGAGGCGTGATAAACGACGAGGCGGTTTCGAATGCGCTTTCGGTTCGCCCCGCGTTACGTTGCTGGCGACTCAGGGGAACCGCCATGTCCAATCCGCCAACGCTCGACTACCGCACACCGACGACCGATTGCGATCCCGTGGAGGCGTACCTCGCCGCGTCGAGTCGGCGTACTTTAGCGGGTGCCGCGGCCGGTGTCGTTGCGGGAACGGTGCTGGTGCTCCTCATCGGTGCCGGTTTCGCCACGTTCGCCTGCGACGTCTTCCTTCGATTCGCGCACCCGCTGGCTCATCACTGGTGGCTCTGGTTTGGCGCGTACCTGGCGCTCGTCGTGCCCGCCCTGCTGGTCTATGCGAAGCGTCGTCGATCCGGTTCGTTCGGCGATGTGGTGCTGAACTCCGGATGGTTCGACGGCACGCGTGCGGCGAGTTCGGGCGAGTACGAGATGCGCAGAAGCATCGTGTCGATTAGCCTGCTGACTGACGTGGTCTTGTGGGGACCGCGGGTGTTCGTTGATGGCATCGAGATGCTTCTCGGGCGCGGCGGCGCACTCGTGCCTTCGGCCACGTTGAAGCGCGGTGCGGGGGTTCTAAGGACATTGCTGGCGAAGCCCGATGCGATGGGGCGACGCGCCCTGCTACAGGAGGGCGAAGATGCCGCCAGGCTCGCCGGTGTTCTGCACTGGCTGGATGCCCGGGGCCACATCGGACTGAGTTCCGACGGCCAGCGCGTCTGGCTGAGCACGCCGTGTCGGACGACGCTGACCCGCCAGTTGAAGCTGAATCGACCGGTCCGAATGACACAATCGAGATGAAGCCGTCTGCGGCGTTTCAAGTCGAAGAGTGATCGCTTCGTCATTTCAGCCGATCGGAGGCATTGCCTCGACACGATTCGGCCCTGATCGGCCCGCGAGTTATGGACAATCCTGACATTTCGTTGCCGCTTGGCACTCAGCAATTACGCTGAGCATTCATGCGATACCGAGCCGCACCTGCATTGTTCGCGTGCGTCCTGGCAAGCTTCGGCGTCGGCTGTCGCTCGAAGCCCGAGCACATTGTGCAGGTCCCGACGACGCAGCTCGCGGGCCGGCCGTCGTTTGCGGCGTTGTGGGAGGCTTACCCGCGCGGGACGCCGGGCGACGTCGTGGGCATGATCGGCGGGAAGGTCGCGTACAACTACGACACCGATCCGCTCTACCGCAACACCTGCGCGATCCGCATCAGCCGGGCCCTCAACTACGGCAGCGCGCCGATCCAGCGCGGCGTGGCCGGGGCGCTGAGCAACTCCGGCTCCGACAAACGCTGGTACATCTTCCGCATGGCTGAACTGGGCAACTACCTGACCGCCCGCTACGGCGCGCCGGCCGAGCTTCCGACGGATGCCTCGGCAAAGTCGCTCGCGCATCGCCACGGCATCGTGTCGTTCGGGAAGCTCCACATCGACCTCTGGAACGGCGACACCTGCGGCACGGCCAACTACTTCGGCTCGGACAAGTTCACGGGGCCGATCCTGTTCTGGGAGATGGCGGAGTGAGGGCGATGATCGACCGCTGCTGAGCCGCGTCGCTTCATGGAAATCGGTGCTCGCTCTTCCCTCTTCTGACTGTCGCCCCTCCCGTGTACGCTTGTCGGGATGCCTCGCTACTTCCCCGATTTCGACACCTTCTGCCAACTGGCGAAAGACCACGACGTGGTGCCGGTCTATCGCCAATTGCTGGCCGACCGATTGACGCCGGTGACGGCCTTCGAAGTGCTCGGCCGCGATGAACACGCGTTCCTGCTCGAATCTGTCGTCGGCGGCGAACAGGTCGGTCGACATTCGTTCATCGCGACGCGCCCCAGGGCGCTCTACCAGTGCCGCAACGGCAAGGCAATTGCATGGGAACAGGGCAAGCACCTTCAAGAGTTTGAGACAACCGACCCGCTCGCCGACCTGCAAAAGCTGATCGGCAAGCATCGCCTGGCGCGCGACCCAAAGCTGCCCGCGTTCACTGGCGGCCTCGTCGGTTACGCCGGCTACGACCTCATGCGTTACTACGAGGCCGAGAAGCTGGCCACACCCCCGACCGACGATCGCGGCCTGCCCGACGTGCTGTTCGGGCTGTACGACGAACTCGTGGTGTTCGATCACGTGGACAAGACGCTGAGGGTCATTTCCAATTGCCGATTGCCCATTGCCGATTTGAAATCGGAAATCGGAAATCAGAAGTCGGAAATGCTGCGATCGGCGTACGAAGCATCGTGCCGCAACGTCGATCTCATCGTCCAGCGTCTCCAGCAACCCAGCACGCTGGCGCTTTCCGAGATCGATCCGTCCGCTCCGAGTGCGAACGCCGGCACGGGCAACATGACGCGCCAGCAGTACGAGGCGATCGTCGAAAAAGGCAAGGAGTACATCCGGGCCGGCGACATCTTCCAGTTCGTGCCGTCGCTGCGGATGCGGATGCAGTCGGACGCGCAGCCGCTGGACGTGTACCGCGCGCTGCGGGTCATCAACCCGTCGCCGTTCATGTTCTACCTCAAGAGCCCGAACTGCACGCTGATCGGCAGTTCGCCGGAGATCCTGGTGCGCGTGGCCGACGGCGTCGTCACGACGCGTCCGCTCGCGGGAACGCGCCGGCGCGGGAAGACCGACGAGGAAGATCGCGCACTGGAAAAGGAACTGCTGGCCGACCCGAAGGAGCGGGCCGAGCACATCATGCTGGTGGACCTGCATCGCAACGACATCGGGCGCGTGTGCGAGATCGGCAGCGTGCGCGTGATGGAGCAGATGGTCATCGAGCGCTACAGCCACGTGATGCACATCAGTTCCGACGTGAAGGGCCAGCTTCGCTCCGACATGTCGGCGTTCGATGCGCTGCGTGTCAGCCTGCCGGTCGGCACGGTGAGCGGCGCGCCGAAGATCCGCGCGATGCAGATCATCGACGAACTCGAACCGACCCGCCGCGGCCCGTACGGCGGCGCGGTGGGCTACTTCGACTTCGCCGGCAACACCGACACGTGCATCGCCCTGCGAACGATCGTCTATCGCAACGGCAGTTACGACGTGCAGGCCGGCGCCGGCGTGGTGGCCGACAGCGTGCCGGCCAGCGAGTACGAGGAATGCATGAACAAGGCCCGCGCGATGCTGAAGGCCGTGGAACTGGCGACGCGCGGGATGGAGATGCGGTGAGCGCGACCCGCCTGCTCGATCAACGCTGACCCATGTCCCGCGGCCCACCGGTTGATGCGGTAGACCGCCCCGCAGCACGACGCGCATCCGCTTCGACGTGAGTTGCGGAGACCGCTGCTCGGCGTTCAACACACACGTGCAATGAAAGGCGTGCCTGTTATCTTCGGTTCGCGCGCGGCCTGAGGCGCCCCCTTTTCAGGAGAGCCCGAGCCGCCGTACGAGCGATCAAACAGACGGACACTCTTCTAACCACGAGCATGTCGCCGGCCCGCAGGAGAAAACCCCATCGATCCCCGCTCGTCGGGCTTCCCATGACGGCCGACGAACAGCGACGCGTGCTCGTTGAGTTCGTGCGCAGTGTCGCCCCGAGTGGGACGGTCCGTCCGCCCGCGGGTTCGCGCCGGCCGAGTCAGTCGCCGGACGTCGCTCGACGACTGGAGACGCTGTCGCCGCCGCTGCGCCAAACGCTCGAAGCTCTGCTCGCTGGCCAGAGCGAGAAGCAGATCGCCCACGCGACCGGCCGCAGCCAACACACGATTCACGATCACGCGAAGAAGCTGCACCGTCACTTCAGGGTCAGCAGCCGAGGCGAGTTGCTGGCCCTGTTCGTCCAGCGACCGGGGTGATCGCGGGATCGCTTGGCCCGAGGCGTAGGCGCGATCGCGCCGACTCCACCCACCCACTTCGGCAATGTTCCGGACGGTGGCTGCCCTCCCGGTCGATCGACCTCAGCGAGCATCAACGACGACTTGCAGCGCCTTCAGTTTCCTGCCAGCCGATGGAGTGCAGCCGTCAGGCAAGACCTGATTTGCAGCACCTGTTCAGGGGTCATGACCTGCCGCACCAGGCGGTTTTCAACTGATTTCGTGGCAATCCACTACGTTCGGCGCGCCCCACCCCCGTTCAGGTGCGTTGTGGAATCCGCAAACCCGCCGACGATCTGCACATCGGATGGACGATCGAGCGGACAACTTTGCAACGCACGATGCGACCCCCGTGGCCCTCGCGCCTACCACGCTCGGACAGCTCATCCTCGGTCACTTCGACCTGGGTCGGCGCTCGAGCCCGGCTCGCGAGGCGGATGCCTGGCTGGAACTGGTCGCCAAGGCGTTGCAGGCGTCAGCCGGCGCCGTGATGCACGTGACGCGTCGGCCGGACCGCGATGTGGTCACGCTGTTGAGCGCGTATCGCGACGGCAAGGCGGGCGTGCTCGACGTCTCGGTGCTCGACGACGCCGCGGAACTCCGGGAATCGGCCCGATCGCTGGCGCAATCGAATCAAGGCGTGGCCGAGTCGCGATCGCACCGATACGGCCCGTGGATCAGCACCCTGCACGGGCACATCGTGGAGTGGCTCGCGCAGATGCCGGGAAAGATCGACGTCGATGCGGCAACGGCCGTGCTGCCGGCGCAGTTCGGCCTGCGTGGCCTTCGGCCGCCGGCGCTCAGCGTGTGCGGACGGCCGGTCAACGGCAACCCCGAGGTGTTGACGATCGCCGTGCTGGTCCTGCCTGTTGGCGACGCGAACGCCGGGCGCGTGCTGCGAATCGTCCATCGCGCGATGGCCGACCGGCTCGCGCAGGCCGGCGCACATACGGAGTTGGCGGCCGACCTGAGCGTGGGCGAGCGACAGACGCTATCACTGCTGCTGACAGGCAAGAGCGAGAAGCAGGTGGCCGTGCTGCTCGGTCGCTCGCAACACACGGTGCATGGGTATGTGAAGCGGATCTGACCGGCGCTACAACGTCGCGAGTCGAGCCGAACTGCTCGCTCGCGCGCTCGGGAGGTGAACGAAGGCGGAAAGAGACGCGGATGAAACACAGGGCGGGGCTGAGGCCGGCGACACGTTTCGTGGGGCGGACTTCACACCTTACATCAACGGGGGCGTTGCTTGGCCAAGACGCCTCGCCCTGTGCTTTTTCGCGGAATGCTGAGGACGGGCGCCGATTCGCAGCACAGAGTTCACAAAGGAGTTCTTTTCAACAAACAGGCCACCGCGTACCACCGTGAACTGAGGCGTATCAGTCCGGCGTCTTCTCCTCTGTGGCCTCTGTGTGCTCGGTGCTCTCTGTGCTTCCTTCGGCTGGCGACTACACGACACACGCTACGCCAGCCGCGCGTCACCCCTTCATCCCGGTCGTCGCGATGCCTTCGATGAAGGTGCGCTGGGCGAGGAAGAACAGCAGCAGCACGGGCAGAATGACCAGTACGCTGGCGGCCATCAACTGGTTCCAGGGCGTGCCGCCGTGCTGGCTCTGGAAGTTCTGCAGGCCCAGGCCCAGCGTGAACTGCTCAGGCCGGTGCAGGTAGATCAGCGGCCCGAGGAAGTCGTTCCAGACGCCCATGAACGCGAACAGCGCCACCACGCTGAGCGCAGGTCGCGCCAGGGGCAGGATCACGCGCAGGAAGATGCCCACTTCGCTACAGCCGTCGATGCGGGCGGATTCGGACAGTTCTTCGGGGATGGTCATGAAGAACTGACGCAGCAGGAAGATGTTGAACGCCGACCCGAACCACATCGGCACCCACAGCGGCTTGAACGTGCCGAGGAACTGCACGCCGGTGTGGTCGCCCATCCATCGGAAGATGGTGAACAGCGACACCATCGTCACCGGGAACGGGATCATCATCGTCCCGAGCATGATGCCGAACAGCAGGCTGCGGCCCTTGAAGCGGATCTTGCTGAAACCGTACGCCACAACCGCGCTGCTCAGCGTCGTGCCGGCCACGCCGAGGATGGCGACAATCAGCGTGTTGCGTGTCCAGAGCAGGAACGACGCCTTCGGGCTGTTGAGAACTTCGTCGTAGTACTTCGGGATCGGGATGCCGTAGTGCCAATTGAACTCGATCGGGTGCGGCACGATTTGCGGAGGCACGGCCATCGCGGCGTCGTTGGTCTTGAGGCTCGTGCCGACCATCCACAGGAACGGGACGATCGCCACGACGCTGACGATCAACAGCGCGGCCTGCACGGGCCAGACCGCGCGGGTGCGGCGCGCCGTTTCTGCTTTTCGAGTGGATCCGTTCGGGGCGTTCATCGAGTCATGTCCTCGCGGAGTACCGCGGCAAGGCGCCGCGTTTCATCGTTATGTCTTCCGACCTGCACACTGCCCACCACTCAGTGCTCACTTCCCTTGGTAGTGCACCCAGTGCTTGCTCGTCCAGAATGCGACGAGCGTCAGGAACAGGACGATCAGCAACTGGACCCATGCCATCGCGCTGGCGTAGCCCATCTTCAGGAAGTTGAAGCCGTTGTCATACAGGTTGAGCGTGTAGAAGTAGGTCGCCCGCGCGGGGCCGCCGCCGGTGAGGATGAGCGGGCCAACGAACAGCGAGAGCGAGCCGATGATGGCCATGATCAGGTTGAAGAAGATGACCGGGCTGAGCATCGGCAGCGTGACGGAGAAGACCTGGCGCATGACGCCCGCGCCGTCGATGTCAGCCGCCTCGTACAACTCGCGCGGCACGTCCTGTAGCCCCGCCAGGAAAATCACGACGGTGTTGCCGACGCCCCAGAAGCTCATCAGCACGATCGCCGGCAAGGCCCACGACGGCTCGGTCAGCCAGCCGGGCCCGGCGAAGTACCAGTTCCAGACGCCGGTATCCGTGCCGCGCGTCGCGAGCAGCGCCACGCCAAACGCGAACACGATCGCCAGGAGCGGCGAGGCCACCAGCAACGGCTTGCCCGCGCTGCGTCGCTCGCTGTACATCAGCACGAGCCCGGCCAGCACGATCACCACCAAAGCCAGCAGCGCGACCCACGCCACGCCCGGCACAGCGCTGATCGACAGGTTGATCAGTCCAAGTTTCGTGTTGAACAGCCACATCCACAGCATCGCCGACGCGACGGCCGGCACGAGCGACGGCAGGAACACGATCGTCCGGTAGATCGACTTGCCGCGGATCGGCGCGTTCAGCAGCATCGCCACGCCCAGCGCGATGAACAGCCCGAGCGGCAGCGCCAGGGCCGCGTAGATCAGGCTGATCCAGAGCGAGTGACGGAAGACCGGATCGCCGAGCAGATCGCGGTAGTTCGCCAGCCCGATGAACAGCGGCCCTTTCAGCAGCGAGTAGTCGGTCAGGCTGAAGTAGAAACTGAGTACGATCGGCAACGCGGTGAACACCATGAAGCCGATCAGCCACGGCGAGATGAACGCCAGGCCTTTGAACAGGTCGCGGGTTTCGGTCTTCACTTACCACCTCCGGCCGCTCGCATGCGCTGACGCGCGCGGTACTGATCGAGCTTGGCCTGAAGTCGTGCCTGCGCCTCGACCAGCGCGGATTCAGGCTCCACTTCGAGCAGCGCGACACGCTGAACGAGATTGCTCAGTTCGTCCGACACCTCCGGCCAGATCGGCACCTTCGGCAGGGAGTGGGCGTTCGGGCTGCGCCAGCCGCTCGAAGACGTCGATGTACGGGTTCGGGTGATTCTGAAAGAAGTTGTCGCTCACCCGCGCCAGGGCCGAGTTCTTGCAGTGAAGCATGTTCAGCTTCTCGTGCACGTCCTGCCGCTGCAGGTACGCGATGAACTCGAACGCTTCCTTCTTGTGCTTCGCGCCGCGCGGAATGGCGAGGGCATCGAAAGCGGCGTAAGTGACGTCCTCCAGCCCCGGCACCGCCGACGGGAAAGCGGCGGCGGCCCATTCGTAGTTCTCGCGGCGCTCGATCAATGGGTGCTTCAACTCCTCCTCGAGCGTCTTCCACTTCACGAACGACATCGACGGCTTGCGATTGCGAATGAAGTTCGCCATCCAAGGTCCCTGCTGCTCCATCGCCACCGTGCCCGACATGAACGCGTTCTGCGGCGAATCGAAGTTGCCCAGCCCGCTTCGGAAGTCGGCCATCGCGTCTTTTCCGATCTCAAGCGAATACTTCTGGATCCACTTCATGGCCGCGATCGATTGCGGCGTGGTGAGCGTGATCTTGTCGGTCTTTTCGTCGTACAGGTCGCCGCCAAACCACCAGACGGTGTTGCTGACGTACCAGCCCGGCTCCAGCGGCAACGAGCCGGCCAGCTTCAACCGACCCTTGTCGTCACGGATAGTGAGTGCCTTGGAGTAGGCGTCGAGTTCGTCCAGCGTGCGCGGCGGACGCGTCGGATCAAGGCCGGCCGCGCGGAGCAGGTCGGCGTGCTCTGCGAACAGCCGCGTATTGTAGTGCAGCGCCACCGCCGCCGGAGTGCTGATGAGCGCCACTAGCCGGCCGTCGAAGTTGCAGGCGTCCCAGTACACCTTCTTGTACAGCGTGCGATCGATCGGCGGGAGTTCCGGATGCTGCCGACTATACTCGGCGGCCATTTCGTCCAGCGGCTCCAGCGCGTCCATCGACGCCAACTGCGTCAACGTGTTGTCCCACACGCCCGCGATGTCCGGCGGCACCCCGGCCGCGGTCGAGATCAGCGTCTTCTGGGTGATGTTGCTCGTGCTGACGCAGTTGACGTAGATGCCCTTTTCCTTGCCGATCGTGTTGTTGAACTCGGCGACGATCTCCTGCAACTGCGAAGCCTCGTCGCCCGTCCACTTCTCCCAGTAGTCGACGATGACGCGATCTTTCGGCAGGTTGGAGTCAGAACTCGGTCCGAACAGCAGCAGCAGAACCGCCGGGATCACCAGCACCGCGACGAGCAGGTATTTCCATCCGACCATCCGCTGTTGTCTCCTTCGCGCGAGCGACCATAACGGCCCGGTGTTTCACCGTCGAGACGGAAACCCGGGCCGTGACGATGTGGCTGACATGATGAGCACCGGACCCGCACTCCGCGAGCAAATCGGCATGCAGTTTTGCGTCAATCGGGCTCGAAGTTGCGACGGCGGTCGCGGGCGTGAGATTCGCTTGACGCTGGTTTCGACCCGAGGGAGCATCTTGCAGCCACTTCGCCGCGCAATCGCGAACCTTGGATCGGAGGGCCGCTCCCTGAGAACCATCAAAGTCTTCATCGCGTCGCCCGGCGACCTGACGATCGAACGCCGGGTGTTCAAGGACACGATCGACGAGCTGAACAAGGGCTTCGGCCGAGGCGCCGACGTCGAGTTCAAGCCGCTCGGTTGGGAGGATGCCCTGTCGACGGTGGGCCGGCGAGCGCAAAGCGTCATCAACAAGGACGTCGATTCCTGCGACGTCTTTTTCCTCGTCATGTGGTGCCGCTGGGGTCAAAAGGCTCCTGATGCCGCCAAGCCTGCGACAAGCTACACCGAGGAGGAATTCAACCGGGCCGTCGAGCGAATGCAGAAAACCGGTGCTCCTTCAATTCATGTGTTCTTTAAGAACGTTCCTCAGCAACAGATGGCGGATGCCGGCCCACAGCTGAAGAAGGTGATGAAGTTCCGAAAGAAACTTGAGCGATCCAAAGAGGTGCTATACCGCGGATTTGCGGACGAAAAGGCATTCGCCGATGAGGTGAGAAATCACCTGATTTCCCGCGGAAAGGATTCGCCCCCTCCGGCCGAACTCCCGTCTGGATCGTCTCAAGAAGAGATTGACGGTCTCAAGACGCAACTCCAAGCGGTGCTTGCCGAACTCACCATGCTAAGAGGTGCCTCACAGAAACGAGAGAAA
The DNA here is from genome assembly GCA_047600945.1 of Tepidisphaeraceae bacterium. Classification (GTDB taxonomy): domain Bacteria; phylum Planctomycetota; class Phycisphaerae; order Tepidisphaerales; family Tepidisphaeraceae; genus JASGKC01. Next base: position 4,407,620 of record JASGKC010000001.1, read on the forward strand.
GTGCAGAGGAGTGCGACAAAGACTGCAAGAACCCGCGCTGCCAAGACACGAGCCGCGGAACTAGCGAATGCCGCCAAGGCGGAATCCGAATCGCTCGAACTTGCCGAGCGTGCCGCCAAGGCTGCGTTAGACGGCCGAATCGAGGAAGCTCGTCAGAACTTCGCCAAGGCGCTGGACGGCACGACCAACCTGCGCATCCTCTACCTTGGCTCTGAGTTCTTCAACCGAGTGGGTGAACTCGACGAAGCGGAGCGTCTGTTGAAACGTTGGCTCGCAATCAGCGGCCCCGACAAGCAGACCGCCGATACCGCCGCCGCTCTGGGCAACCTCGGCCTGATCGCGCAGACGCGAGGCGACCTCGACAGTGCAGAGGATCTGCATCGCGAGTCGCTGAAAATCGAACGCAAGCTCGGTCGACTGGAGGGACAAGCGAGCGACCTGGGCAATCTCGGTCTGATTGCCCAGGCCCGCGGCCAGTTTGAGTCCGCCGAAAGACTGCACCGCGAATCGCTAGACATTGAGCGCACGCTCGAGCGTCTGAAGGGACAGGCGATTCAGCTTGGCAATTTGGGAGTAGTCGCATATGAGCGCGGCGAAATTGACAATGCCGAGGCGCTCTACAAAGAATCACTCGACATTGCCCGAAAGCTCGAGTGGCCCGAAGGGCAGGCGTGTCAGATCGGCAACCTCGGGCTCATCGCAATGACGCGCGGCGATCTCGATACCGCCGAGAAACTGGGGATCGAGTCTCTCGGCATCGAACGCTCACTCGGTCGATTGGAGGGACAGGCCGACGATCTGGACAACCTTGGCACGGTTGCTAAGAAGCGCGGCGACCACGCCAAAGCTAGACGGCTTTGGACCGAAAGCCTTAGTCTTTATGCCAAACTGGGTTTGCCACAACGGATGCAGGAAGTACAGAAACAGATCAACGCCCTTCCGTCCGAATGATCCGCCACTAGGCCCGCTGGGATTCGAACCCAGAACCAAGGGATTATGAGTCCCCTGCTCTAACCGTTGAGCTACAGGCCCACGAACGTCGACATCGTAACTCACGCCAGCGACCACTTCACCTCGCCGCCGACGATCGTGTGTGTTGCTCGGCCGGTCAGGTTCCAGCCGCCGTAGGGGCAGTTGTCGCTCTTGCTCTTGAAGGTCGTCAGGTCCACCGTCCAATTCAGCTTCGGATCGATGATGGTGATGTCCGCGACCGCCCCTTCGCGCAGCGTGCCGCGGTCGAGCTTGATGAGCTTCGCGCAGGCCGTGCTCATCAGGTCGATCAGCTTCATCCAGTCGATGTGGCCGGGCTGGACAAGCGCCTTGATGTAGAGCGCCAGCGCACACTCCAGGCCGATGATGCCGTTCGGGGCGTACTGGAACTCCAACTCCTTCTCCTCGGCCAAGTGCGGGGCGTGGTCGGTGGCGAGGATGTCGATCGTGCCGTCCTTCACACCTTCGATGCAGGCGTCGACATCTGCCCGTGTGCGCAGCGGCGGGTTCATCTTATAGTTCGTGTCGTAAGTCCGGCAGCTTTCATCCGTCAGCAGCAGGTGATGCGGCGCGACCTCGCACGTGACGGGCAGGCCGTCCCGCTTGGCGCGGCGGACGAGTTCGACGCTGTGTGCGGTGCTGATGTGCTGCACGTGATACCGACAACCGATGGCGCGGTTCAGCAACACGTCGCGCGCGATCATCAGTTGCTCGGCCTCGCCAGGGATGCCGACCAGGCCCAGCGACGTGCTGACCAGCCCGGCGTTCATGCTGCCGCCCGCCAACAGGTGTTCTTCGCAGTGCTGCATGAGCAGCGCGTCGAACATCTTGCCGTACTGGAGCGCCTTGCGCATGACGGAGGGGTCCGCCACGCCCACACCGTCGTCGGAAATCGCGATCGCCCCGCGGGCGATCATGCTGCCGATCTCGGCCAGTTCCTTGCCCTCGCGCCCTTTTGTGATCGCGCCGATTGGCAGCACGTTCGCCAAGCCGACGCGCTCGCTTTCGCGGACGACGAACTCGATGGAGGCTTCGTTGTCGAGCGCGGGCTTAGTGTTGGGCATACAGCAGACGGTGGTGAACCCGCCCGCGACGGCCGCCGCGCTGCCGCTGGCGATGGTTTCTTCTTCCTCATCGCCCGGTTCACGGAAGTGCACGTGCACGTCGATCAAGCCCGGCGTGACGTAGCAGCCAGCGGCGTCGATGACGCGGTCGGGCTTCACATTCGATGACGCGGGCGCGATCTTCCCGTCGACCACGAGCACATCCGCCTTCGTCATCACGTGGCGTGACGGGTCGATGACGGTTCCATTCCGAATGAGCAATGACTGCGGCATGGTTCGTTCCTGAGACTGACTGGGGCTCACGCGCGTTCCTGCATGACCAGATACAGCACCGCCATCCGCACGGCCAAGCCATGCTCGACCTGCTTGAGGATGGCCGAGTTCGGGCCGTCGGCGATTTCGTTGTGGATTTCCACGCCGCGGTTCATCGGTCCGGGGTGCATCACCAGCACGTCTTTCTTGCAGCGTGCGAAGCGGTCCCACGTGAGGCCGAACAGCTTGGTGAATTCGCGCACGGTCGGGAACTGGGCACTCTTCATGCGTTCGTTCTGCACGCGCAGCATGTTGATGACGTCCATCTTGCCGACGATGGAATCGAAGTCGTGCGTGACGGTGACGCCCGGCGTGAGCTTCTCGAAGCTTTTCGGCAAGAGCGTGGGCGGGCCGACCAGGTGCACGTGAGCGCCGAGCTTGGTCAGGCCCCACAGGTCGGAGCGGGCGACGCGGGAGTTGGCGATGTCGCCCACGATGGCGACGTTCAGCCCGCGGAGGTTGCCGCCGAAGCGTTCGCGGATGGTGTAGAGGTCGAGCAGGCCCTGCGTGGGATGTTCGTGGGCACCGTCGCCGGCATTGATGACGCTGCATTTGACGGTGCGCGACAGCTGGAGCGCCGCGCCGGACGCTTGGTGCCGGACGACCATCGCGTCGACGCCCATGGCTTCGATGTTGCGTGCGGTGTCGACGAGGGTTTCGCCCTTGGAGACCGATGAGCCTTTTTCGGAAAAGTCGACCACATCTGCGCTAAGCCGCGAAGCGGCCAAGCTGAAGCTCATGCGCGTCCGCGTGCTGTCTTCGAAGAACGCATTGACGATCACACGCCCGCGCAGCGCAGGGACTTTCTTCACGGAACGCGTACTGACTTCGGCAAAAGTCTTCGCCGTGTCGAGGATGAACGTGATCTCCTCGGCGCTCAGTTCCTCCAGTCCCAACAGGTGGCGATGCTTCCACGTGCCCTCAGTGGCGCGTTGCTTCACCTCCTGTTCGAGGCTGGGAGCGATCAGGATTTCGTCGCGCGCATCGAGCTCAGTGAAGCGGACGTTGACGCGGTGGTCGGCCGGCACGTCGGCGTAGAGCTGGGCGATGTAGTCGGCCTGGATCGGGAACTCGCGGCCGCCACGGTCGATCAGCACGGCGATCCGCGTCGAGCTGGGCCGACCGAACTCGGTAACAGCGTCGAGGGCCGCCCGCATGCTGCGGCCAGTAAACAGCACGTCGTCCACCAACAGCAGCGGCTTGCCGTCAAGGTCGATCTGAAGCTGGCTGGTCCGCACGAGCGGCCTGGGTCCGCGCAGGCCGACGTCGTCGCGGTGCAACGCGATGTCGACGACACCGTGATCGATCTTCGAATAGCCCTTCTGGCGCAACCGCACCACCAGCCGGTCGGCCAGAATCGCGCCGCGCGTGCGGATGCCGACAATGTTCAGCGGCTCGTCCGGCTTGTAGGCGTGAACGATCAAATCCAGCAGGCGGTCGATGAGAGAGGCGACTTCGCGCGCGTCGTGGACGGCTCGCATTGCCCGAAACTACGGGCGATCCGTCGAAAGCTCAAATCGGTCGACGCCGGGTGCGACGATCGCACCATTTCACACCACTTGCGCGGCGATTTTCAGTCATCGAACGAGGCCAGCTCGATGCAGAACACCGATTGGGACAACGCACCCGGTCACGGCTTCGGCTTGTTCGGATCGCTCGGCGTGACGCCCTGGATCGGGTTCACCGGCGCGGTGACCTCGGGCGCCTTCGGCGCGCGCAGGCGGATCGCGATGGCCTGGGCCTGCCGTGCGTAGTCAATGGATTCGCCCAGGATGCGAGCCGACTCCTGGTCGGCGTGGAAGCCCATCGAGTTCTCGCTGCTGACGAAATCGAGGCGCCAGGTCGCCTTCTTCTGCAATTCCAGCGCCGGCGCCAGCTGCTCGGCCGTCGCGCCCGCGGCCTGGGCTTCACGGATCGCGTCGAGCATTTCTGTCATCGCCTTGGCCGAGCGATCGATCAGGCTCTTGGTGCGGCTCTGGATCGTCGCGACTTTCTCCTGCAACTCCTTCTCCGAGACGTTGTGGCATTGCTGGCAGGCGTTGTTGATGTTGAGCAGCGGGCTGCGCACCCAGTGGCTGCTCACCTTCATGGCCCCTTCGCGCTGGTATGGCATGTGGCAGTCGGCGCAGGCGACACCGCTGCGGGCGTGCACGCCCTGGCTCCACATCTCGAATTCCGGATGCTGCGCCTTGTACGACTTGGCGCCGGTTTCGCCGTGCTTGAAGTCCATGAATGGCGTGCCGTCGGGGAACTTGTGCTCGTCGTAGGTGGCTTCGATCTGCTCGACTTTCAAGCCCTTGCCCCACGGGAAAAACAGCGTCTCCTTAGTGGCGCAGTAGTACTCGACGTGGCACTGGGCGCAGACGAACGAGCGCATCTCCTGGCGCGTGGCGTCGATGTTCGGGTCGTAATCGCGATCGCGCCGGCCCGTGCGCCAGCGTTCGACGCTCGCCAGGTGCGGGACCGGGTCGTCGCTCTTAGCGAGTGCGGCGATGCCCATCACGAAGCCGGGCCGGGTCACGCGGACGTGCATGGTCTGCGGGTCGTGACAGTCGATGCAGCTGACCGGATGCGCTTCGCCGATGTGCGCGGCGAGGGCGGACTTCGTGGTGGGCGCGGTGGCGGCCGAGCCGGGCTCGCGGGCGATTGTCGGAACGCTGACCGACGATCCACCCGCCTGCGGTCGAGTTTCGCCGGGCGTGCCGTCGGGCGTCTTCAGCAGCTCGGCGTGCGCCTGCGCGTACGTCATCTTCGCGGCAACGTCGAAGCCCTTCATCACAGCCGGCCAATTGAAGCTGGCGGCGATCGCTTTCTCGTCGGCCGGTTGACCCATCGCTTCCAGCCCGAGCCGGCGATACATCGCCGTCACGCTGCCGTGACAGTGCAGGCACGCGCCTGATTGCGGCTTCTTGAGGACGCGCTCGGTCTGCTCCTGGTCGGTCAGCATGTAGGCATGGCCGCGGCGGTCGCGGTAGTCGATCGAGAACGCGTAGCCCGCGTAGAGACGGCGCAGCCACGGGTTCTGATCCAGCTTCTCCTGCGGCATCGCTTCGGAGCCGCCGAACTGCGTTCGAGTGTTGTCTGCCGTGCGCTGGTAGCCGTCGTACTGGCGTGACCAGTTCGTGCCCCACGGAACCGGGTCGGTGGTGCCTTCGTTGACCTCGACCAGTCGCACGAAAGGCATCCGCGCTTCCTGCTTGTGTTCGAAGATGGTGACCAGCAGCGCGGTCAGGCCGAACGCGACCACCGCCACGCCCGCCAGCACGGCCGTGAGGATGAACAGCTTGCGGCGCGGGTGAGGCGTCGGCGTCGGGGTCGGATCGGATGGGTTGGCGGTGGACATGGTTCACTCCCGAACGGTGGCCGGATCTCGTGGCGGGACGCCGATCGACCCTCGACGCCGGCCGGCGTGGCCGACGTCGTTGTGGCATTGGATGCACTGGAGCATGTCGCCGCCCGGATTCTCGGGCAGCATCTGGTGCACGATCGCCTCGTGGCAGTGCATGCAGGCGTTCTGCGTCACGATGCGGTTGCGCGGCTTGATCTGGATCGGCTCGTGGTAGTCCTGCATCGTGAACGCCAGCGAGTGAAAGAAGCCGTTGTCCCCTTTCACCATCCACTTGCCGATGAAGTTGTGCGGCAAATGACAATCGTTGCACGTGGCGACGGCGTGGTGGCTGCTCTTCTGCCAGGAGTCATAGTGCTCCTGCATGACGTGGCAGTTGGCGCACGACTTGGGATCGTTCACGAGGTAGCTGAACCCCTTGCCGTAGCCGAACGTGAAAGCGCCGATGCCGCCGATCAGGCCAAGCACAATGGCGAGCGCCAACGGAAAATAGCCAACGCTCAGCAGGAGGCGCAGCACGCTGCGCTGCGAGCGTGCTTCGGTGTTGCGGTCAAGGTTGGGGACTTCCTGAGACATGCCTCGCCTAAAGCGATCTTAATTCGGACTCAGTCGGTCGCGAAAGAGTTCTTCGTAACGAACAGCCTCATCGGCAAACATCAGGGCAAACCATGATTGCGCCATGTTCGCTCGGGCAGCAGCGCGAAGGCGATCAGCAGCAGCTGGCTGGCCACGAACGCCAGCAGCCAGAACGCGGCCGACTCCATGAAGCCGTACGAGTGCAGGCCCACGCCGAGCATGTTCGTACCGAACCAGCTCCACGCCGTGACGATGTTGCCCGCGATCGCGAGGAAGGCGATGCCGCGCTCGCGCACCAGGCCGCCCCACCGCGCGTGCAGGATGATCGCGTTGATGAGCACCACGAGGGCCGCGCCGTTTTCTTTCGGGTCCCACCCCCAGAACCGGCCCCACGATTGATCCGCCCATATGCCGCCCAGCACGGTGCCGACGAAGCTGAACAGCAGCGCGAAGCAGACGACGCCGTAGATCATCTTCCCGATCGCTTTCGCGCGTGGAGTGTTCAGGAAGCGCGTGAACACGCCGAGCAGCACGTAGACGATGCCGAGGAAGCCCGCGAAGAACGTCGTCGCATATCCGAGCGTGACGGTAATCACATGCGTTGCGAGCCAGAAGTTGGAGTCGAGGACGGCCTGCATCATTTGCATGGTGTCGCCGTCGTTGCCGAGGTTGTGGGCGACAATGAGCGTGCCCGCGCCGATCGCGCTGGCGCACAGCGCGGACAGGCCCAGCGGGAATAGCTTCTCGAACACCAGCGCCATGCCCACGCACGCCCAGCCGATAAAGACCGCCGAAGAATACAGGTTGGTGACGGGCGGCCTTCCCTGAAGATAGATGCGCAGCGCGATCGCGATCGTGTGCACCACGAAGTCCGCCAGCAACATGCCCACAACCGCGCTGCGCAGCGCGTCGGCCTTTCCCTGCCCCGCGCCTCCGCTCACGCGCATCAGCAGCGACATGCTCGCCAGCACGAGTGCGAGCACGTAGACCGCCGTCGTCGTCTGGAAAAGCCCCATTCTGTTGAACCACACCTCGACGTTCGACTTGAACGCATCGTGCGGAAACGCCTTGCCGACCAGCGCCTGATACGCGTAAACCGCCTGGTTGAAACGCGTGTTCTGCTGCTCGTGGTACGCGGTCATCACGGCGATCACGTGGCCAATCGCGGGGTTGGGCTGCGTGCCGTCGGGAGCGTTCCGGGCTTCGACGAACGCCGTGTGGAACGGCCGCCACGATTCGCCGTCGCGCAGGGGTGGGATGGCGTAGGGCGCGCGCATGCTCGACAGGTTGAGCAGCATCGTCACGCGTTCGAACAGTTCGAGGACCGACCGCTGAAATGGGTCGCGTTGCCGCGGCGGCACCTGCGACGCGCTCTTCACCTGCTCCAGCACCTTGTTCCAGTGCGGCTCGATCTGCGCCATTGTCAGTCGCCCCGCCTCGTCGGCCGTGCGGTCGAGCAACGCGAGCACGTCGGGATGATCCACCCGGATGACCGGGTAATCCTTCGCGACATCGGGCCGGGCCATCAGGTCGAGCAGAAAGGTTGACGCGTCGACCGTTCCGTTGGCTGTGCGGATGGACTGTCGTCCGCTGGCCGCCATGAGAGCGTTGCGGGCGACGGTGTCGAACGGCTTCACGCGCCCGTCGGCCGACACGGGGATTCGCGCGAACGTGCCGATGTCGTACGACGACGCCTTCCCGCCTGACATCAGCGGAATGGCCACGATGATAAGCGCGGTCGCCGCGCCCGCCCAAGGCAGCGCAGCCGTCCACGGCGCTCGCGGCCGCAATTCGTCAGCGACACCTTCTGCACGCACCGACCGGCGCTTCCGCAAAAAGCCCCACAGCGCGTACAGGAAGTGATAGACCATCCCCGCGCAGACGAGCGCACAGGCAATATAGGGAATCAGCCACCCAGGATTCCGAACCACCATCAGAATGGTGCCGCTGTCGTCCGGCTTGAACGACGATTGGTAGAACGTCTCACCCGCGTAGCGCAGCGGATGATTCATCGAGATGAGCACTTCGCGGTCGGTGCCGTGCGCCGGGTCACTCAGGCGCACGCGGCTGGAAAAGTTCCGCGCCACTTCGGTGCCGACGAACTTGTCGTGCCGGAAGTCGATCAGCTCAAGCGTGTACGGCTTGTAGGTCCGCTTGAACCGCAGGGACAACTCGAACGTGCGTCCATTGACCGTCACGCGCTGCGGGGCCGCGAGATTCAGCGAGATAAGCCAGACGCCCATCGACTCTGGGCCGCGATGAAGCGAGATGAACGCGGTGGGGGCATCGACCATGTTCGTCTCGACGCCACTCACCGGCGGCAACGGCGTCGCGCTCACCTGCCGCCCAATGCCTTGCGTGGCGATCGACCCGCTCTCGCTGCGTTCGAGACGCGCATTGGACATCCAGCGTTCGACGCGAACCTCGAACGGCAAGGCCTCCGAGGACACCGTCGCGCCCGCCTGAGCCAGCCGTCGCTGCGCAATGGCCACCACGCGCTGCCTGGCATCGCCAGTCACGTCGACGATCGCGAGTTCCACCTCGCGCGTATCCTCGATGTAGTTGGACCGGCCGCCCTCGTCGATGGTCATGGTCCCTTCGCGCGAGAACCAGCCCGTGACGAACTCACCCGCGAACAGAAGGATCAGTCCCGCGTGAAGGACTGTCACGCCGACCCGGCGGGCCGTCAGCTTGAAGCGCGAAAGGTGGGCCGCCAGCAGGTTGACGATCAGCAAGCCGCAGATCAGTCCGCCGCCGGGGAACGGCAGGTGGAATGGCACGCGCGCGAGCTGCCGTGGCACGAACAGTTGAAGATCGATCCACGCGATGGCGCTGCGGAAGTAGCCTTCGATCGTTGGGCCAATGCCTTGCGTCGCCTGCGCGAGCGTGCCCGCGAAGATCAGCACCATCGCGACGGCCAGCAGGACGAGCGTCAGCTTCAGCGACGCCAGCGCCCTCACGATTCGCAGGAACATGGGAACCTCTGCAACGTCAGGGCTTGGCTTCGGATGGCGGGACTTGCATCGACGCGACGAACTCACCGAACTCGGCTTCGTGTGCGTCGACGGCGGCCGGCGCGCCGACCGCTTTGACGAACCAGGTTTCGCTTGCGTCCTTCGGCGTCAGAATGGCGCCGAGCATGTGCTGCGATGGGCCGCGCAGGCGCATCGTATGGCCCTGTAGCGAGTTCGTCTCGATCGCGTGCAGTTCGGCCGAGAGCGTATCCTCCGCGATCGCGGGCAAGCCCACCTGCTGCCGCCAGCGGTTGACGTTCGCGAGCAGGCCGCCGGTGTTGCCCGGGAAGCGAGACAGCGCGATCTCGAGCGGTTCGCCTTTCGTCGCGCGAAAGGTCGCCACGCGCATCTGGCTTGTGTCGGGCAGCCTCTCCCAGCCGGCCGGCAGCTTCCAGCGCAGGCCAGCGGCTCCGTCGGCGGTTCCCGCCTCGCTCGATGCCTGTCCGCCCGGCCCGGCTGGCGCAGTTGCCGTCGAAGGCGATCGGGCTGCCTGGGGCGCATCGACCTCGTACACCCGCACATCCGATCGCTCGTCACAGCCGACGACCAGCGCCGCCAGTCCAGCCAGCCACGCGACACACAAACATCTTCGTTGAATCCAATTGCGCACGATCACCTCACGCCCAGACGCTTTACAACTTAGTTCTCACACTCGGCGCAGAAGATAGCAAGTGGCCAACGACAAGATGCCAAGCGCCATTGGCACACATGCGCATCTGCAAGATTCACGTTGCTGCGCACGTGGTCATCGTCTACGCTCAGGCGGTCGCAGGGACTTGTTATTGAGGTGAGCATGCAGCGAGCAAGGTCGTTCACGCGCGCGGTCGTGTTTCTGTCGACATTCGGTGCGGCGCCTCTGGATGCGCTGGCAGGCGACGTGACTTGGATTGGCGGCGGGGCAACCGCGAACTGGACGAACACCTTTAACTGGCTGAACTACAACCGCCCTAACAACGATGGGGCCGACAGGGTCTACTTCAGCGGCAATCCCGCGCAAGACGGCCGTCGTGAACGAGAACTACTGGATCGACAGCCTGCGGTTCACCGATGATTCGATCGCCGGCGAATCCTCTTTCACGATCAACAACGACAACGGCGCGATCCTGCTGCTCGCCGGCGGCGTCTACAACTATTCGTCCAAGACGCAGGTCGTGAACGTTCCGCTGTCGTTGACCGGATCGAGCGACATCAAAAATGCCAACTCCTCCGCCGACTACGGACCGCTTACCGTATCGGGGTCGATCAGCATGGGGAACAGTTCGTTGTACATGACGGCGTCGCCGTCGAACATCGCGCTCAGCGGGTCGATCGCGGGGACCGGAGCGCTCTACTTCCAGGGGTCGGGCACGACAGCCCTATCCGGCTCGAACACCATTACAGGCCCGCTCATCATCTCCGGCGGCACTCTCTCGTACGGCGCGGGGCCAAACCTCGGATCGCCGCTCGGCGGCATCGAGTTCAACGACAGCGACGGCAGCGGCGGCACGCTGTTGAGAACCGGATCGGGAACCACGCTCAGGCCCATCCAGTTCACGCACGGCGAAGGACGACTGGAGGTCCCCTCGGGCGTGACCGTCACCTACTCGGGCTACTGGAGCGGCACGACCCGCTTCGCCAAGACCGGCCCGGGCACCATCATCCTCGATGGCAACGCGGGCATTGGAAACCCCAGTTACCCGTTCACGGGTGCGACCGACGTACGAGCGGGAACACTGCAAATCCTTTCGAGAGCACGCCTCGCGTCGAACGACCTGACCGTTTACGGCAACGCCAGTCTCGTCATCGGCGACGGCCTCACCGAAAGCGTCACCACGTTGAACGGCGGCGGCACGATCTCATTCGGCAATGGCGGCGGCCTCACTGTCGGCGCTGTGACGGGCAACAGCACCAACGGATCAGGGAACTTCACGGGCACGCTTGCCGGCAACAACATCACCCTCACCAAGCGCGGCGCCGGCACGCTCACGCTCAGCGGCAACAACGCCTACAGCGGAAGCACCGCGATCACCGCCGGGACCGTCGTCGCCAACAACACGCTCGGCTCGGCCACGGGCACGGGCGCCGTGACAATCAGTGGCACTGGTATCCTCGCCGGCACCGGCACGCTTCTTGGCGCTGTGTCAGCGAGCGACAGCGCTCAGTTGACACCCGGCGCCGTCGGCCCGCCTGCAAACACCGTGGGCATGCTCACCGTGGGACACCTCTCTCTCCAGTCGTCGACCAGTGTCGCGATCGAACTGACGCCCGTGGCCAGCGACAAGCTCACCATCACCGGCAACGCCTCGCTCGCCGGCACACTCGCACTCTCCCGCGTCAACAATGATGCGATCGCGTACAGCACGCCGCGCGAAATCCTCCGCATCAATGGCACGCGCGCGGGCGTGTTCGACACAGTCACCGGCAATCAGCAGTCACTGACGAGTTGGTTCGCGATCACGTACTCCGGGCCATCGGTGCTGCTGAGCGTCGCACGACCCGGCGACGCCGACCTGGATGGCCGGGTGAACTTCAACGACCTGCTGGCGCTGGCGGCGCACTACAGCGCGGCGGGCCAGACTTGGGCCACGGGCGATTTCGACGGCACGGGAAACGTCAACTTCAGCGATCTGCTGACGCTCGCCCGGAACTACGGCTTCGACACGACTGGAACAAGCGCGTCCGACTTCGCCACCAATTGGGCCGCCGCGCTTGCACTCATCCCGGAGCCGACGCTGTGGCTGGTCAGCCCGCTGCTCGCGCTCGGACGTCGCCGTCGTGGATGCTGACGGTTTGGGTGAAAAAACCTCAAGCCGACCGGAGCACGCAATGGGAGCGGCCTCGGACTAAAAAAACTACTAATGAAAGCATTGGTCGGTGCTTAATCAGCCACTCAGGGTGAAAGGATTCGAACCTTCGGCCTTCTGGACCCAAACCAGACGCTCTACCAAGCTGAGCTACACCCTGTTGTTGTCGATCGTCCCACAGCATAGCCGTTGCCGCTGCGGGTTGGTAGAGACGATCGATCGATTCAAACGGCGCGTCCCTGTCGACAGTCAGTCAACAGGGACGCGGATACGAATGTCCTGATGGGGTCAAACGAATGTTGTCGAACCGATCGTTCAGCGCTTCTGGCCGGGCTGTAGGGCGATTTCGCCGAACTGCTGCTCGAAGCGCTTCACCAGCTGCGTCAGGCTGATGGCCAGGCGCTTGGCGTTGGTGTAGTTGACGATCACGCGGTCGGTGACCTTGAACAGCAGTTGCTGCTGGCCGCCCTGCTGCGGGTTCGGGTTCGGCATGTTGAAGCCGAGGTCGATGATCACTTCTTCGACGGTGGTATGAATGCGATAGGCGTTGGCGTACATGCTCTTGAGCTCGCGCTCGTCCAGAAGCACTTGCACCTGCTGATCGCCCTGCGGTTGTTCACTGGTCTCTTGCGACATATGCTCCTCGCTTATTAAACAGGACAGGCCCGCAGTATGCCCCAAGTTCTCGCGAAAGACAATCGGCCGAAACCGAATACGCCAAGCGAACCGTCCGACGTGCGCGACGTGGCACGCGTGTTGCCCGATAACATCCGCGCCGCGATCGACGAACTTGCCCGCGCGCTGCCTTCGGATCGCCTGCTGACCGATGCCTCCTCCCTCTTCACCTACGAATCCGACGGCTTCACGATCGCGAAAGCCCGCCCGAGTGCGGTCGTGTTCCCCGCGAACGTCGATGAGGTCGTGCTCGTCGTGAAGACGCTCGCAAAGCACAACGTGCAGATTGTTCCGCGCGGCACGGGCACCGGGCTGACGGGCGGCTGCGTGGCGTTCGATGACGGCGTGATCGTTTCCACCGTGAAGCTCACGCGGATTCTGAAGATCGACCTGGAGAACCGCGTTGCGCACGTGGAAGCGGGCGTGCGGAACACGGCGCTGTCGGATGCGGTGGCCGCGCTAGGCCGCGAAGCGGCCTGCTATCACTTCGCGCCCGACCCTTCTTCGCAACGTGCGTCGACGATCGGCGGGAACGCCGCGACCAATGCGGGCGGCATTCACACGCTGAAGGATTTCGTGTCGTCGAACCACATCCTGGGCTTGGAGATGGTGCTGGCGGACGGCTCGATCATCCGCGTGGGCGGCGAGAACGGCTGTTACGAGTCGCCGCTCGATCTGCCCGGCCTCATCTGCGGCTGCGAAGGCACGCTCGGCATCATCACGCGCCTGTGGGTGCGCCTCGCCCCCAAGCGCACCGCGTTCCACACCATCGTCGGCACCTTCGCCAACACGCGCGACGCGTGCAACACGGTGAGCGCGATCATCGCGGCCGGTCACCTGCCGGCGGCGATGGAGATGATGGACGGGAAGATGGTGCAGATCGTCGAAGAGACCTTCCACCTCGGCCTGCCAAAGGACGCGCAGGCGCTGATCCTCTGCGAAATCGACGGCATCCCCGATCTGCTCAAAGGGCAGCTCGACGAGATCCTCGGGATGTACAAGGCGAACTACGCCGTCACGATCGAAACCAGCTCCGACCCCGCCACGCGCACGAAACTGTGGAAAGCACGCAAGGGCGCGTTCGGCGCGATCGGGAAGATCAGCCCGAGCTACTGCACGCAGGACGCATGCGTTCCCCGCAGCATGCTGGGCCAGGTGCTCCAGCGCGTCGACGAGATCGGCCGCGAACACGGCCTGCAAATCAACAACGTCTTCCATGCCGGCGACGGCAACGTGCACCCGATCTTCCTCTACGACGATCGCGACGAGGCGCAGGTGCAGAACACTCTCATCGCCGCTGAGAAGGTGCTGCAATACTGCATCGACATCGGCGGTACCGTCACCGGCGAGCACGGCGTGGGCGTCGAAAAACTTCACCTAATGCCCTACCTCTTCGACGGCCATACGATGCGACGTTTCGCCGACGTGAAGGCCGCCTTCGACCCCGGCGAATGCATCAATGCCGGCAAGTTGATTCCGAGCGAGAAGGTCGTGGTCGACCTGCTCAAGCCGGGCCGACACACTCCGCAGTAAAAGCACCCACAGGCTTCACAGCATTCTTCGATGAATGAATGCGGCTTCCCTACGTGCGCAGGGAAACTTAATTTATTCAATATCAATATTGACTTAATCAAGCTACACAATATAATTCGTTCATGGCGTTGAATGCACAGACGCGTTGCCCGAGTTGTGGCGGAACCATGCGGCCGGCCGTCCTGGCGTGCGACGCGTGTGCTGTGGAAGTCAAAGGCCCCTTCACCGGCGGTAATGAGTTCGCCGCCCTCGACGCCGAGCAGCTCCACCTGCTGCGCGTCTTCGTCCACTGCGAGGGCTCGATCCGGGACATGGAAGCCGCGCTCGGCGTGAGCTATCCGACCGTGAAGGCGCGTCTGGCCGCCCTTCGGCAGACGCTGGAGAAGCAAACCCAAGCCCCGACGCCAGCCAGCACGACGCCGCGCGACATCGAGTCGGATGTCGCCGCCGTGCTTTCCGAAATGAAGACCGGCCACATCACCCCTGCCGACGCCGCGCGGATGATCCGCGACCTGCGCCGGCACATCGCGCTGAGCTTGCTCGCGCACGGCGCGATCCCGCGCCAGAAAGAGTTGTCATGAAAGAACAGATCGCCGACGTGTTGAAGATGCTTCGCGAAGGCAAGCTGACTGACGCCGAAGCCACCGACCTGCTGGCCGCTCTCTCCGAGCCGCCCGGCGCTGCACCGCAGGCCGCCCCACCCGACCACGCGGCTCAGCAGGCCGCGCCCGAAGCGCCCGCCGGTGAAGAAGGTTCGCCTCGCGATCCGCGCCGAAGCGCGCCCCGACGACGACCGGCGCCGCGACGAATGCGGCCCGCCCTTCTTCTGGAAGCGCGGCCGAGGCTGGGGCCGGCATCGGCACGGCCACCGTCATCATCCCGGTCACGGCCATGGTCCGTCGGGCGGGCCGTTCGAGTCGATCCGCGACGCCGTCCGCGGCGCCGCGGCGGGCATGGCCGGCATCGCCGATTTCGTCAGGCCGGCGCGCGGCACGACGGCGAGCGGTTTTTCGTCGGTGATGAGCCGCGTCGACGATATCGTCGCCGAGCGCTCGCGCTGCGAAGACAACGCCGCGAACCTCGCCCAGCTCGCGGGCCTCTCGCTCACCGATTCCACGTTCGTCGACAACCGCGTCAACGCGTCGTCGCTGCGCAACGTCACCCTCACCGGGTCCACCGTCGAAGACTGCAAGCTCAACGCCGGCAGCCTCGACGGCGTCACGCTCGACAAGGCCCGCGTGGAAGACGTGCAACTCAACGGCTCGAAGATATCCACCGTGCGCATCTCCAGCGGCTCGTCGCTGGAAGACGTGCAGGTGAACGGCGCGACCGTTCGCGATCTCGCGATCGACCAGGACAGCAAGCTCACCGACGTGAAGTTCCAGGGCTCGACGATGGCGTGCGTCGCGCTGGCGACCTCGACGCTGGAAGACGTCCACTTCGACGCCTGTGCGATCAACGACCTGAAAGTCGAGCGGACGCAGCTGTCCGACGTCGCGTTCGCGCTCCACAAGATGGCGGGCGTGCTGCTGTCGGAGTGCAGGTGGGAGGACGTCGCCGTGCGCATCGAGGGAGGCGGCCCGCGCCCGATCGAGCGGACGCGGTTCGAGCGCTGCACGTTCAACGACGTGACCTTCAAGGACTGCGTGTTCCAGGACACGGTGATTCAGGACGTGGAGATCGCCGACGCCGAGTTCAAGGGCGTCGACTTCACGGGCCGAACCATCAGCTCGGCGGCCGACCTTCTGGCACTGGCGACGAAGCGGTAAAATCGCCGCATGCCCTCGGCCCCCGCTCGCGTGACCATCGTCGGTGCCGGCCTGGCTGGCCTCTCCTGCGCGGTGTACCTGCACCGCGCAGGCGTGACGCCGGTCGTGCTGGAAGCGTCCGACCGCGCGGGCGGGCGCGTCGCCACCGACGAACTCCACGGCTTCCGCCTCGATCGCGGCTTCCAGGTCTACAACACCGCGTACATCGAAGGTCGAAGGCTGCTAAACCTCGACGCACTGGAACTGCGGTCCTTCACACCCGGTGCGCTCGTCTGGCGCGAACGCAAGACGCATCGACTGTCCGACCCGCTGCGCGATCCGAGGCATGCCCTGGCCGCGATGCTCAGCCCGCTCGCCACGTTCAGCGACAAGCTACGCGTGCTGAAGCTGATTCGCGACGTGCGATCGGCGGGCGACCCGACCGAGCTGTACGCGCAAACAAACGTCGACGCTCGAGCGGTTGCGGTCGTTCGGCTTCTCCGACCGGTTCATTAACACGTTCTTCCGCCCCTTCTTCGGCGGCGTGTTCCTCGAAACGGCATTGGAAACGTCCAGCCGAGCCTTCGACTTCAACTTCCGCATGTTCGCCGACGGAAGGGCCGCGCTGCCCGCGCGGGATGGGCGCGATCGCGGAACAGCTGGCGGCAATGCTTCCCACCGGCACGATTCGCACGAACTGGCGCACCGCGCGATCGCGAACAAGCTGGTGGCGGGCGAGTCGGGCGAGTCGATCGTGGCGGACGCGGTGGTGCTGGCCGTCGATGGCGAGACCGCCGCCCGGCTCGCGCCGCAACACGTCACCGCGCCGGCCCGCTGGACCGGCAACACGACACTCTACTTCGAGACGCCCAGGTCGCCCGTCAGTGAGCCGACGCTCCTCCTCAACGGCAGCGGCGCGGGCATCGTCAACAACGTCGCACCGATCAGCGTCACGCAGCCCGCGTACGCGCCGGCGGGGAAGTCGCTGGTCGCGGTGAACCTCGTCGGCGCGATTGAAACGGAGTCGAGCAAGCTGGCCGCGCAGGTGATCGACGAACTCGCGACCGAGGCGAAGCTCGATGTGCATGGATGGAAACTGCTGCGCGTTTACACGATCCGCCACGCCCTGCCCGACCAGCGGCCCGCCGCGCTGGCCGAGCCGTTCAAGCGCCCGCGGTTGCGCGAGGGCCTGTACGTCTGCGGCGATCACGTCGACTCCGCCAGCATCGACGGCGCCCTCCGCTCCGGCCGACGCGCGGCGGAAGCGATCCTGAACGATCTCGGCGTCGGCAAAGCGATCGATTGAAAGACCGTCAGGGTTTCGCCAGCCGCCACATTCCGCTCGTCCTGATGGACTCGGTGTCCGCGCTGCCCTTCAATCGCATCAGAGGTGCAACGATGTCCGACGCCTGTCCATTGCCATCGCCGCTCGACGACGCCCATACCGCCGTCATCAAACGCATGCTGGCCGGCAAGCGCATCGCCGTCGTCGGTGCCAGCGACGACCCGAGCCGTGCGAGCAATCACGTCTTCGAGTACCTGCTCGAGGCCGGCTACGATGTCATTCCCGTGAACCCGAACTGCGCGACGGTCGGCGAGGTCGCCTGCGTGCCTTCACTGAGTGCGATCAAGGGACCGGTCGATGTCGTAGACGTCTTCCGGCGATCCGAAGCCTGTGCCGACATCGCTCGCGAAGCGATCGAAATCGGCGCCAAAGGCATCTGGCTCCAGAGCGGCATTCACAACGACGAAGCCAGGCAATTCGCCCGCGACGCCGGCATCGACTACATCGAAGACCGCTGCATCATGGTCGAACACATGCGGCGAGGGTGACGATCGAAGTCTGACCAGAACTGAACAAAGCAACACGCGAATCGGCGTGTCCCGGACCCTCGCCGGTAGACCCCACAAACACTGTTCGCCGCGCCCGCCCAACCATCAATCCGGCCACGGGATGCGCGGCCGAACGGGGTGCTGACGTGATGTTTTTCATTCCGGGACATTTTGGGACATCCGGGCCACCGCATTTTCGCCGGAGCCACCCAAAGCTGATCGAATCAGAAGTTGCCAAAGACCAACGAGCCATCGTGCAGTATGACAAGCGAGTCCGGGTGGCCGTCAAGACGGGAAATCCGATTGGATGTAAGATCGCGAGCGCACCCTCTTCATCGAGGATTAGTTGCGTCATCTGCTTCTGGAGGGAACATGTCCGACCTTGGCCGGCACATCGGCTTTTGCCCACACTGTGGGAACACAGCACCTCAAAAGATCGCTCATTGCCACACGTATTACACGAAATGGTACGACTCAGACGGCAATCTGTCGTCGGATGAGGACGGACCGGGGCCGGAATGCGCAACGTTCACCTGCATCTGCGAAACCTGTGATGAGGTTCTGCTATACAGCGGCATCTCGCCATCAGAGACAGATGGTGACTTCCCACCCCTATGCTGGCCGAGCAGTCCGCGGCTACACGAAAGCGTACCGAATGCAGTCCGACGTACCTATGGTGAAGCCGCCAAGGTGAAACAGTTAGCCCCAAATGCATTCGCGGTGATGATTCGGCGAGCCCTTGAAGAGATATGCGATGACCGAGGAGTCAACGGTCGTAACCTTGTCGAAAAGCTCCGGGAGTTGGCAAAACGCGGTGATATGCCGCCGACTCTGGCCGAGGTGACTACAGTGCTTAGGACGCTCGGCAACGTAGGAGCACACGTCTCTGGAGCCTCTATCACAGTCCCGCAGACGTGGGCCATCGACGAGTTCTTCCGCGCGATCGTCGAATACGTTTATGTCGCCCCACACAAACTCGCTTCTTTCAGGAAGAAGCTTGAAGTCGCTGACAACGCACCTTAGTGCGTAGCGTCCGCAGTACCCTGCGGACCGAAGCGGCGGTTGGGCGTCGGCGTTGCGCGAACTCAACACTCACCGCGGATGCTGCGGATCGTACGAGCCCAGCGGGATCTCGCTCCGCGCCTCGCGCAGGAAATCGCGGCGTTCGCTGTCTCGGTCGAGCAGCCACCGCGCGCCGATCACGATCGCGATGCCGATCAGCACCCAGCCCATCGCGGCGTTCATGAACGAGATCCAGAAGAACGGCGCAGCCGCCGTGCACGCGAGTGCGAGGATCGTCCACGCCCGCGTGTTGGGCTTCGTGTAGCCGCGGCCGGGCCAGACGCAGATCCAGACGTAGGCCGGCGCGAGCAGGCCGTAGAAGCTCATGAAGGTGCGGTAGCAGACCTCGCCGATCTCCATCGGGCCGTAGCGCTTGCCGGCCTGCTGGAACTTGATCGAGATCAGCGCCATGGCGGCCGGCACGAGGATCGTCGCGGTCAGCCATTCCCATCGGTGCCGATGCCCGCGGATGGTGGACGTCGACCCGGCCAGTGCGTCGGCGTGCACGCCCACGGTGAACATCGCCTGCACGAGCAGGTGCGTCGCGAGGACGCCGCGCATCAGCGGGCTCGTCCAGATCGATCGGTCGATGAAGCCCCGCGCGTAGAACAGCGTGAAGACGATCATCGCGAAGAAGAACATGCCGAAGCCGACGCCGAACGCGGTGCGCGACTGCTCCGGCTCGGCACACTCCTGCCGGGCGCGATGGAACGTGAGATCGAGATACGGACAACAGGTGAAGCCGAGGATGCAGACGCCCGCGAGCGCGACGATGTCGAACGCCCCGCCCGTGGGCGGCTCCTGGGGCCAGCGCAACCCGCCTGCGGCGGCGCTGATGACGACCGCGATCACCGATACGCACAGCGTCAGCATCGCCAGCGCGGTGACGGCCAAGTTGGTCACGAAGATCGGGAGCAACACGGTCAGCAGCGCGCCGAACGCCAGCGCCGTCAGCACGGTCCCGACAAGCTGGCTGAACATCCAGATGACAAAGAAGACGTGGAACGCGATGGTGACGTAGCTGAACGCGGCCGTCGCGAGGCGATGGTTGGTGACGAAGCTGAGCGAGTGATCGCGGGAGCGGATCGTCCAGCCCATGGCGGCCGCTCCGATCACGTTGGGCAGCGCGAATACGACCCAGCCCCATGAACCGAAATCGCGGATCAGCAGCACCGGCAGGAACATGCCGATGCACCACGTCCAACTCGCGGCGAGATACGCGGCCCAGCCGGTACACGCCATTTGCGATTTGCGATCTGCGATTTGCGATTCAGTGGATTGCGAGTCGTCCGCCATGTGGAGGGCATCTTCAAACCGCAAATTGAAAATCGCAAATCAGAAAATCACTTCTCTTTGCGGAGGCGCTTGCGCTTGTGATGCACTTTCGGCGTGACGTGGAACGTCACTTCAGCCCGGCCGACGCGGCGTTCGCGGTCGTTAGGTCGGATGCTCTGCTGGACAATCTCCATGTCCAGCACCACGTTGAATTCCTTCTTCGATGCCACCAGCGCCTTGAGGTCTTCGCGCGGCGTCATCTTGTAGACGGCCGGCCCCATGCAGGGACGGAGGAAGGTGTAGTTGAGGTTCTTGCAGACGACCGTGTACGCGTCGCCGCACGCGCCGAAGACGTACATGCCGCCGGCGATCTCGGCGTTGCCGAGCAGTGCCCCGCCGGCCATCGCGCGGTACCAGTTGCGGTTAAAGCGTTTGAACGGAAGGACGGCCGTGAAGTGCTTGCTGGCGGCATCCCCCACCTGCTTGACGCGGATGCCGCTGAAGAACGCCAGCGGCAGCCAGATCAGCGAGCAGATGCGCTGCCAGAACGTGTCGCGCGTGCTCAAGCGCGAGATGAACGCCTCGACGCGGTCGACGATACCCGGTTTCACTTCGCGCTCTTGCCAACTCTTTTTGGGGGCGTTGGGCGGAGTCGGTGCACCGGTCGGGGGCACGTCGGCGGGATTTCCACTGAAATTGGTGGCGTCCAATTGGCTCATTCGAGTAAGTCCTGACACGGATCGAACAACAGAACCTAGCCGAAAACCGGCTCCGTCGCGAGTCCGGGTTTGAGGGGCGGGCCGGTCAGTGCTACTGTCCGCAGCCCACACGAAAACTCCTCCGTCCGATCAAGGATATGCCGATGCCCGACACCAATCCCGCGCCGACCGCTTTTGTGCCCGCCGACCTCAACATTGCCGAATGGGGCCAGCTCGAACCGCTCTTCCAGAAGCTTCTGGATCGCCCAATCGCATCGGCCACCGAATTGCAGGTCTGGCTCGAAGACTTCTCCGCCCTGTCGGCCGCCATCGACGAGTACGGCTCGCGCCGCTACATCGACAAGTCCTGCAACACCGAAAGCAAGGAGATCGAAGCCGCCTTCATGCACTTCGTCGAGGCCATCGAACCGAAGGTGAAGCCGCTCTACTTCGAGCTGCAGAAGAAGTTCATCGCCTCGCCCCACCGCTCGGGCTTGACGGACAAGCGGTTTCAGATGCTCGTCCGCAACTGGCAGAGCGAGGTCGAGCTGTTCCGCCCGGAGAACATCGACCTGGAAACGCAGGTGACCAAACTGGTCAACGAGTACGACAAGATCTTCGGCAGCATGATGGTCGAATTCCGCGGCCAGACGTACACGCCGCAGCAGATCGCCCGCTTCCTGGAAGACGTCGACCGCACCACGCGCGAAGAGGCGTGGAAGGCCAGCACCGCCCGCCGGCTGATTGAGCGGGAGAAGATCGACAAGCTGTACGACGACCTGCGCCCCATCCGCGACCGCATCGCCAAGAACGCGGGACTGCCCGACTACCGCGCCTTCGCGTTCAAGGCCAAGAAGCGTTTCGATTACACGCCCGAAGACTGTTACAAGTTCGCCGACGCGGTGGAAAAGTCCGTGATGCCGGTGCTGCGTAAGCTCCAGGCACGGCGTAAGAAAGAACTTGGGCTCGAAAAGCTTCGCCCGTGGGACTTGAGCGTCGATCCGCAGAACCGGCCGCCGTTGCGGCCGTTCGATCCGAAGGACATCGACGGCTTCGTCGCCAAGACGCGCAGCATCTTCGAGCGGCTCAGCCCCGAACTGGCGAAGGACTTCGACAACCTCAAGACGCACGGCAACCTCGACCTCGGCAGCCGCAAGGGCAAGCAGCCGGGCGGGTATCAGATTTCGCTCGACCAGAGCAAGCAGCCGTTCATCTTCATGAACGCGGCCGGCCTGCACCGCGATGTCGAAACGCTCCTCCACGAGGGCGGCCACGCATTCCACTACCAGTGGGCCGCAGCGAACGAGCCGCTCACGTTTCTGCGCAGCGCGCCGATGGAGTTCTGCGAAGTCGCCAGCATGAGCATGGAACTGCTCGGGATGGAACACTTCGACGTCTTCTACGGCCTCGGTGACGACTACAAGCGCGCCAGACCGCCCAGCTCGAAGGCAACGCGACGGTGCTCGCGTGGATCGCAACGATCGACCTGTTCCAGCACTGGATCTACACCCATCCGAACCACACCGCAGAACAGCGCACGGCCGAGTGGCTGAAGCTGATGGACCGCTTCGGCGGCGACGTCGACTGGACCGGCTTCGAAGACGCCCGAGCCGCACTTTGGCAGCGTCAGCTTCACCTGTTCCATAGCCCGTTCTATTACATCGAGTACGGCATCGCGCAGCTCGGCGCGCTGCAACTGTGGATGAAGAGCAAGGACGATCCGCGGGCCGCCCTGAACAATTACCGCAACGCTCTGAAGCTCGGCGGCACGCGCACGCTGCCCGAACTCTTCAGCGCGGCCGGCATCCGGTTCGACTTCTCCGACAAGACGATCGCCCCGCTGATGCGCGCGGTGGATGAGCAGCTGGAAGCGCTGAACGGGTGAATCCACTTCGGTCTTGCGCGACAGACTCCGGTCTCGATGTGAATCGCGAGATATGGCAGTCTCGCGTTGCGCGAGGCGGAGCGGCACCCAGCGCGAATCGTTGCACAGGAAAGCTGCAAGCTCCATCGAACGACTCATATCGAGTCGATCCTCTCGACGGTGTGGAGTGCGAAATGGAAGTCGCGCGTCCCGCTCGTGCGGTTTTTGCGAGTTGCTTGGGGTGGCGATTTAAATCGCCACCCCGAGAGTCGAACGTCACCCGGTCGCATGACGCCTCCCATACCGAGCTGATTCACGCGACGATCCGAACTCGTCTGCGTCGACGAAGGACGGGCTCTCGCAACCCGTTCGAGGTACGAATCAGCGGAGTCTGTTTCACCCGCACCTCCACTGCATCCGCCTGAGGTTCCCCTGCGGCACTCTGTCGCGGAGGAGCGATTTCCCCTTCTCATCATCCGATTTGTAGATATGTTTATCCACAACTCTTCTGGAGTGCTCATGGCTGTGCCCCAAACCAACCGCTCACGACTGACCATCCCGATGCTCGCGATCGCCGCCGCCGTCATTATCGGCGGGCCGGTTATTGCGATCGGCGACATGCTTCTGCACCCGGCCGCCCCGAGCGCCAGTGAACGCCAACTCCTCGCCGAATCAAAACTTCCGCCGCTCGACGCGGTTCAGGTCGCCAGCGGCCGCCGGCTCTTTCAGACCGCCTGCATCGCCTGTCACGGCGCCGACGCCAAGGGCGTCCCGAACATGGGCAAGGACCTCGTCGCCAGTTCGTTCGCACGCGGCCTGTCCGACGCCGACCTTGTGAAGTTCCTCGGCAAAGGTCGCGGCCCCGGCGACGCGGGCTTCACCGGCCCGATGCCGATGCCGGCCCGTGGCGGCCGAGCCGACTTCACCGACGAACACCTCGGCATGATTGTCAGCTACCTGCGCTCGCTCGAACAACCAACGCGTGCCCCCAAGGGCGAACTCCCTGACGTGAAGCTGGCCGTGCTCGACACGCCGCCCGCGCCGGAAGCGCCCGCCCCGACGCCGCCGACTCCGACCGCAACCGCCACCGCTTCACCGGCGGCCGTCGTGCCGGCCGTCGCCATCGACGCCGACTCCGCGAAACGCGGCCAGAAGGTCTTCGCCAACTGCATCGCCTGTCACGCCAAGACCGGCGTCGGCGTGAAGGGGGTCGGCGCCGACCTCGTTCATAGCACGTTCGTCGCTGCCAAGACCGATGCGGAACTCGTCGCCTTCATCAAGAAGGGCCGAATGCCCGGCGACCCGGAAACCAAGCTCAAACTGACGATGCCCCCCAAGGGCGGCAACCCGGCGCTGAATGACAAGCAGCTCGCCGACGTCGTGCAGTACGTGCGTCAGCTTCAGAGCGACGCGTCCAAGCAATCCCGCAACTAAAGCAAACCCAGCATCTCACCCATCGGAGGTTCCCATGCGTCTGCCGTCTCTCATGCTCAAAGCCGCAGTCGCGGCCGTTTCGGTTGTCGCGTTCGCGACGACGTCCGTCAGCTTCGCGCAGGACGCGAAGGTCGAACTCTCGCCCGAGCAGGTCGGGCAGCTTCAGAAAGTCGCCGCCACCCGCGGCCTGAACTTCGACGACCTGATGGCCGGTGCGAAGACGTATACGCCCAGCGGCAAGCACGACGAGTTCATCACCTTCGCCAGTGGCGGTCACTCGGGCCAGATCTTCGTCATCGGCGTGCCTTCGATGCGTCAGCTCCGCACGATCGCGGTGTTCACACCCGAGCCGTGGCAAGGCTATGGCTATGGCGTCGGCAACGACGTCCTCAAGGGCGGCGACCTCGACGACAAGCACCCGCTCACCTGGGGCGACACGCACCATCCGGCCCTGTCCGAAACCAACGGCAGCTACGACGGCCAATTCCTCTTCATTGGCGACAAGGCTAACGCCCGCATGGCCGTCATCGATCTGAAGGACTTCGAGACCAAGCAGATCGTCAAGAACCCGATCACGCTGTCCGACCACGGCTGCGGCTTCGTCACGCCGAACACCGACTACGTCATCGAAGGTGGCCAATACGCCGGCCCGCTCGGCATGAAGTACGCGCCGATCGAACAGTACAAGGAGCAGTATCGCGGCGTGGTGACGCTGTGGAAGTTCGACCGCGCCAGGGGCCGGATTGACAAAGACGCCAGTTTCGCCGTCGAACTGCCGCCCTACGCCCAGGACCTGTTCGACGCCGGCAAGGCCGCCAGCGACGGCTTCCTGTTCGGCAACTCGTTCAACTCCGAAGCCGCCACCGGCGCGATCGAAAAGGGCGAGCCGCCGCTCGAAGCCGCCGCCAGCCAGCGTGACACCGACTACCTGCACGTCGTCGACTGGAAGAAGGCCGAGCAGCTCGTCAAGGACGGCAAGGCCGACACCATCAACGGCTTCAAGGTGTTGACCCTCAAGACCATGATTGCCGAGAACGCGATCTGGTTCATCCCCGAACCCAAGAGCCCGCACGGCGTGGACGTGACGCCCGA
The DNA here is from genome assembly GCA_047600945.1 of Tepidisphaeraceae bacterium. GTDB lineage: Bacteria > Planctomycetota > Phycisphaerae > Tepidisphaerales > Tepidisphaeraceae > JASGKC01. The sequence continues at coordinate 4,432,919 of JASGKC010000001.1, forward strand.
TGGCAAGTTCATCATCGTCAGCGGTAAGCTCGACCCGCACGTGACCGTCTACAGCTTCGAGAAGATCAAGCAGGCGCTGGCCTCGAAGAAGTACAACGGCCAAGACCCGTACGGCGTGCCGATTCTCGACTTCGACGCGTGCAAGGAAGTGCAAGTTGAGCTCGGCCTCGGGCCGCTGCACACGCAATTCGACGACAAAGGTTATGCCTACACCAGCCTGTTCCTCGACAGCGCCATCTGCCGCTGGACGCTCGGCGGCGACTTCGCCAACAAGCACCCCGAAAAGCCGTGGACCGTCGTCGCCAAGGCGCCGATGCAATACAACATCGGCCACCTCGTCTGCGCCGAGGGCGACAGCGCCACGCCGCAGGGCCACTACATGATCGGGATGAACAAGTGGTCGGTCGACCGCTTCTTCCAGACCGGCCCGCTGCTGCCGCAGAACTTCCAACTCGTCGACATCAACGAGACCGGCGACAAGCTGCCGGTGCTGTATGACCTGCCCATCGGCAACGGCGAGCCGCACTACGCCCAGATGATCCGCGCCGACCGCCTCAAGCCGCTCGAGGTGTACCCCGAGATCGGCTGGAACCCGCAGACCGGCGCCGTCGATCCGAAGTCGACCACACCCGGCAACGAAAAGGTCGTCCGCGAAGAAGACGGCAAGGTGCACGTCTACGCGACGATCCAGCGCAGCCACTTCAACCCCGAGAACGTTGAAGTCAACGAAGGCGACACCATCGTCTGGCACCTGACCAGCCAGGAGCAGGCGCCCGACGCGACGCACGGCTTCTGCATCGCTGGCTTCAACATCAACGTCTCGATCGAACCGGGCGAGTACGAAGCCATCGAGTTCAAGGCCGACCGCGCCGGCAGCTATCCGTTCTACTGCACGGAGTTCTGCAGCGCCCTGCACCTGGAAATGATGGGCTACCTGCAAGTGAAGCCCAAGGCCACCGCCGAGGCCAAGTGATTCTGCCCCCACCAGGGGCCGACGGTTCGCCGCCGTCGGCCCTTATTTCGACCGCTCAACTCGTTCTGAAAGGAGCTGTCATGTCCGTCCTGTTCTCCATCGTCGGCCCGCGTGTGCCGCGCCGCGATCTGTCCGCTCACTGGGCCCGCTACGCCGCCCCGACGATCGTGCTCTCGCTCGCCCGCGTGCTGCTGCTCTGTTCGATCTTTCTTCCGTACTGGCACATCTCGCTGAAGGCGCCGCAGTACCCGAAGCGCGACTTGCAGGTCACCGCGTACGTGAACCACGTCGAAGGCGACATGCGCGAGATCAACGGCCTGAACCACTACATCGGCATGCGGCCGCTCGACGAGGCCGCCAAGCTTGAGAAGGCCGTCGGCGTGTGGGCGCTGGTCGCCATGGTGCTGCTGATGGAAGGCGCGATGTTCGTGCACTCACGCTGGGCCGTCCTCTTTGTACTGCCGGCCGTGCTGTTTCCGGCGGCGTTCCTGATCGACCTGCACTACTGGCTCGCCCTGTTCGGCCAGAACCTCGATCCGAAGGCGCCGCTCAGCAGCTCGATCAAGCCGTTCACACCGCCCGCGCTGGGCGTCGGCGTCATCGGGCAGTTCAAGACGATCGCCTGGATGGGCTACGGCATGTGGATGGCCTGGGTGAGCAGCGGCCTGACGATCGTGGGCCTGATCCTGCACCGCTGGGCGTACCGTCCGCTCGTGAAGAAAGTGGCTGTCGAGCAATTCGCCGGAGAACCCGCGTGCGCTATCTGATGATGGCCATCCTCGCGCTCGCTTCGACCGCCTCGGCAGCGTCACTCGACTTGCAGGCGCGGATCGACGCGGCGCAGCCGAACGAGACGATCCACGTGCCCGCGGGCGTGTACGGGCCGATCGTCGTGTCGAAGCCGCTCACGCTGATCGGCGACGAGGGCGCGACACTCGACGGCGGCGGCAAGGGCGATGTCGTCCTGCTCGCCGGTGCCGCCTGCACCATCCGCCACTTCATCATTCGTGGATCTGGCGACAACCTCGACCGCGAATCGACCGGCCTGCGGGCAATCAAGGCACCTGTCGTCATCGAAGACTGCCGATTTGAAGACGTGCTGTTCGGCATCGACCTCAAGAGTTCGCCCCACTGCGTGATCCGCCGCAATCACCTGACCAGCAAGCCGCTCGACATCGCCCGGCGCGGCGACGTGATCCGGCTGTTCCGTTCGGACGATTGCCTGATCGAAGACAACATCATCGAGCACGGCCGCGACGCGCTCATCTGGTACTCCGACCGCGTGACCATTCGCCGGAACCTGAGCCGCTTCAATCGCTACGGTTTCCACGCGATGTACGCGAACCACGTGACGATCGAAGACAACGAACTGACCGGCAACTCCGTGGGCGTCTACCTCATGTACGGCCAGTGGTTCGACATCCGCGGCAACCGCATCGACCGCAACCGTGGCGTGAGCGGCTATGGCATCGGTCTGAAGGAAGTCGACCATTACGACATCCACGACAACCTGCTGACCGGCAACCGCGTCGGCACGTACATCGACGGCTCGCCCATCCGCCGCAAACCGGGCACGGCCACGCTGCACGCGAACACGATGTCGTGCAACGACATCGGAATGACGCTGCTAACGGGTGTGAAGGGCAACCAGATCGTCGGCAACAACTTCATCGACAATGTCGAACAAGTCGCCGTGCAGGGCCGCGGCACGGCGCAGGGGAACGACTTCAGTGCCGATGGCCGAGGCAACTTCTGGTCCGACTACAACGGCTTCGACGCCAATCACGACGGCCTGGGCGATCACGCCTACGCTGCCACGCAGCTCTTCGAGAGCCTGATCGATCGCGAGCCGAAACTGCGGCTGATGCTGTTCAGCCCCGCCCATGACGCGATCGAGTTCATCGGCCGAGCGCTGCCGAGTGTTCGTCCCGCGCCGAAATTCGCCGACGCCCATCCGCTGATGAAGCCGGTTGACATGACTGTCGTCCCGAGCCGGGCAGAGCCGTCGCCGATCTCGCTGCGAACGCTGTCGCTGGCCCTCCTCGGCGTCGTCGGCCTGCTGTTTGCCGGCCTGTTCTACGAACCGTCCCGCGTCCGTCGCACTCTCGCAGCCGCAGGTGCCGCATGATTCAACTCCACCACGTCATCAAGAAGTTCGGACGCCAGCGGGCCGTCGACGACGTCTCGCTGCACATCCGGCCCGGCGAAAGCATCGCCCTCTGGGGAACGAACGGCGCCGGCAAGTCGACGCTGCTCCGCTGCATGCTGGGCCTCTACCGCTATCGCGGCTCGATCGTCATCGACGGCATCGACGCCCGCCGGCACGGCAAGCGGGCGCGGCAACTCGTCGGCTACGTGCCGCAGGAGATCAGCTTCTACGACGACCTGCGGGTAGCCGAGGCACTGCGATACTTCGGCACGCTGAAAGGCGTGACGGGCATCGACATCGACGCCGCGCTCGATCGCGTCGGCCTGCTCGGCACCGACCGCAAACGCGTCCGCGAACTCTCGGGCGGCATGAAGCAGCGTCTGGCGCTCGCACTGGCCCTTCAGAGTGAACCCCGCGTACTGCTGCTGGACGAAGTGACCGCCAGCCTCGACATCGCCGGTCGTGGCGAGTTGATCCAACTGCTCTCCACCCTTGGGGGCGGTGAAACGACGTTCGTCTTCGCGTCGCACCGCGTCGAAGAGATCGAACTGCTCGCGACGCGCGTGGTCAGCCTTGAACACGGCCGCGTAACAAACGATCAACCGACTGCGAGCTTTCTTGACGACCACGCCCCGGCCGTCGTCGAACCCGTGATCCGTCGCTGCCGCCAAGCGCTGCTCGGAGGTGTGTCGTGCTGATGCGAATCGCTCCTGCCATGTCGTTCCACCGGCGTGTCGCCCCGCGCGGCATGCTCGCCAACATCGTCACGATCGCCCGACGTGAGCTGCGCGACGCACTGCGCGGCCGATCGTTCTGGCTGTACACACTCGCGTTCATCGTGCTGGGCCTGGGCGTATCGCACGTGTCGGCCGTCACCAGCGGCGGCGCGGGCCTGGCCGGGTTCGGCCGCACCAGCGCCGGGCTCATCAACCTTGTGATGCTGGTTGTGCCGCTGATGTCGCTCTCGGCCGGTGCAAGCACGATTGCGTCCGACCGCGAACGCGGCATGCTCCCCTACCTGCTGGCGATGCCCGTGACGCGGACGGAAGTCCTGCTCGGCAAGTACGTCGCGCTCGCGATCAGCGTCGCCTGCTCGATCGCACTCGGCTTCGGCGTGTGTGCCGCAACACTCGCGATGACCGTCTCGTCAACCCGCGCCGACAGCCTGCTACACCTTGTATTGCTGTCGATGCTGCTGGCCCTGCCGATGCTGGCGATCGGGATGTGCATCTCGGTCTTCGCACGGCGGACCAGCGTCGCCGTCGGCACGGCCGTGTTCGTGTGGCTGGGTCTGGCGTTTGCCAGCGACCTGGGTCTGATGGCAGGCACGCTGACGTTCAAGCTGTCGATCCAGACGTTGTTTGGCATCTCGCTCGCGAACCCGCTTCAGGTCTTCAAGATGTGGAGCCTCGAAGGCTTCGACGCCACGCTCGATGTGCTCGGACCGGCCGGCCTGTACGGACAGGAAACGCTCGGCTCGATCCGCTCGACCCTCTTCGCCGCCATCCTGCTCGCGTGGACGATCGTCCCGCTCGCCCTGTCGGCCGTCGTCTTCAGTCGGAGGTCACCGGTATGAAACGCCTGCTTCTCATCGCAACGCTCCTGGTCGGCTGCACGCCCGCCCCGCGCGAAGGCCCGCCCACGATCGACCTCGGCAAGTCCGAATGCGCCCACTGCGGCATGATCGTCAGTGAAGAACGCTACGCAGCCGGCATGGCCGGCGCGAAGGTCGACGACGAAACGAAAGACCTGCTCTTCGACGACATCGGCTGCATGGTGAAGTACACGCGCGCTCACGGCGACGTGGCGAAGTCGGCTCGGCTGTATGTGCACGACGCGGACAGCAAAGCCTGGGTCGAAGCCAACGCCGCCCGCTTCACGCGCGACCCGTCCACGCACACCCCGATGGGTTCCGGCATCATTGGCCACGATTCGACTCACGCAGATTCCAGCGCCACCACGTGGTCGGCGCTGCTCGACGAAAACAAACACTGACTCAGAAAGTACCCACATGATCGACATCACTCCGAACACCATCGTTGGCGACATCGTCCGCGCCCGGCCCGAGATGGGCCGCGTCTTTCAGTCGATGAAGATCGACTTCTGCTGCGGCGGCAAGAAGTCGCTCGCCGAGGCGTGCGCCGCCCGCGGACTGGACGCCGCCAGCGTGGCGACCGCGCTCTCCGCCCTGCTACAGGCTCCGCAGCAAACGCGAGGCCTCGTGAACACGACCGGTATGACCAGCGCCGCCCTCGTTCAGCACATCGTCGCGCGCCATCACGACTACCTCCGCGAAGAACTTCCGCGTCTGGCGATGATCGTCCGCAAGGTGGCCGCCAAGCACGGCGGCGACCATCCGCGCTACGTCGAACTCGCGCAGGTCTTTCTCGATTTCGCGTCCGAGATGTTCGATCACATGGAGATCGAGGAACGCACCGCGTTCCCGCTGATGATCGAACTCGAACAGCGCGGCGACGTGCCGGAAGAGGCGCTGCGCGTCGCGCTGCTCGAAGAGCAACACGAGGCCGCCGGCAAGGCGCTGGCGCGGATGCGCGAGTTGACCAACGACTTCACCACCACCGAAGACGAATGCAACGGTCGACGCGCGCTGATGGCCAGCTTGGCGCAGCTCGAGGCGGACACGCATGAGCACGTCCACCTGGAGAACAATGTGCTGTTCGATCGCGCGCGGGCCGCGCTGGCGAAGGCTGCGGCGGCGAACTGACGCGGTGGGAACGCGGCCGAGGCATCGCGTATGATCGGCCGCACGACGACCGCACTGTTGAAGGTGAGCCGCTCATGTTCTCACAGACCGCCGAATACGCTTTTCGCGCCATGACCTACCTCGCCAGCGCCGACGGTCCCGCCGGCAGCGAGCGGATCGCGGCCGAGGTGAAGGTCCCCAAGCCTTACCTGCTGAAGATCCTGCGCGATCTCGTCTCGGCCGGTCTGCTGGAATCGCAGCGCGGCCCGAACGGCGGGTTCGCGCTGGTTCGGCGCCCCGAGACATTTCCATGCTCGAAGTGCTCAACGCTGTCGATCGGCTCGACCGCATCAAGGAGTGCCCGCTCGGCAACCCTGCCCACGTGAAGCTGTGCCCGCTCCATCGCAGGCTGGATGAGTCGATCGCGCAGGTCGAGTGTTCACTCGCCTCGACGACGCTGGCCGAGGTCGCGGGATCGCTTGAGCCATTGGCTCATGAACGACTCGCACGGGTCAAAGCGCGCTGAGCGCTATGCGCACATGAACTGCATCACCCGATCGTTGAAGCCGGGCAGCGTCTCGTGGCCGAAGTCCGGATAGAGGATGTACTGCTTCTCGGCCTTGATCTTGTTGTACGCCGCGAACTGCGACGACGGCGGGCAGATCGCGTCCATCAGGCCGATGCCGAAGAAGGTCCTCGCCCGAATGCACGGCGCGAGGTGCTGGCAGTCGATGTAGCCGAGCTTCTCGAAGATTTGCTGCTCGCGGGCGTGCGTCGGATCGAAGTGGCGGAAGAACGTCCGCAGCTCGGCATACGCGTCCTTGGCCAGATCCATCTCCCATACACGCTGGTAGTCGCACAGGAACGGGAACGTCGGCGCAGCGGGCGATGCGCGGCTCGAGCGACGCACACGCGAGCGTGAGCGCACCGCCCTGCGAGCCGCCGAGCGCCATCACGCGCGACGGATCGACCTCTGGAGCGGCCAGCGCGATGCGGGCGAGTTGGGCAGTGTCGAGAAAGATCGAACGAAACAGCAGCTTGCGCGGATCGGGATCGTCAAGCCCGCGGATGATGTGGCCGTGATGCGTGTTGCCGAGCACGCTGCCGATGTCCTGTGACTTGCCGCCCTGGCCGCGGCAATCCATCGCGTAGACGGCGAACCCCGCGCAGACATACGACAGGCGATCGAGCCAGTCGCCCGAGTGGCCGGTGTAGCCGTGAAAGACACAGACGGCCGGCAGCTGGCGGTCGGGCTTCGCGCCGGCGGGCCGAAGGTGCTTGGCATAGATCGTCGCGCCGCCCACGCCTTGGAACGTCAGATCGAAGCAGTCCGCGCCCGGCACTTTGAACGCGGCCGGCGTGAGCTTTACGTTGGGCGGCGTCGCGTCGAGTTCGCGCAGGCTGGCATCCCAATAGGCATCAAAATCAGCAGGTCGAGGGTTGCGGCCCTTGTATTCGAGCAAGGCCGGCAGCGGCATGTCGATCAGCGGCATCGTCTGTGTCTCCGTAAGCATCGCGAGGGTAGCGAACGCGGGCGACGCCGTCACGCGAACGATCCTCAAACGAAAGCCCCGCGCGGAGCATTCCGCGCGGGGCGTGACTTCAGACGAGTCCAACGGCTGGTTCAGCGACCGTTCTTGCGGCCACGGCGGCCGAGCGTGAGCAGCGCCGCACCGGCAAGACCGGCCAGCGTGGTCGGCTCGGGGACCGACACCAGGGCGATATTGTTGCCCGAGTACGCGTAGTTGATCGCGTAGCCGGCGGGGATGTTCGTCGCCGAGGCGAAGGTCGGCGTGCCGCTAAGGCTGCCGTACGTCGCGAAGACGTACGCGGCATCATCAGCGGCTGCACCGAGCTGGCTGAAGTCGACAGTCGCCGCCGAGATATCGAGCGCGCCCGTGACGTTGAGCAGGTCGATACTGCCCGCGCCCGTGCCGTCGTATTCGACCGCAAAGATGCCGCCGATCGTGGCGCTGCCGACGGTGAACGTGCCGATCGAATTTCCGGGAGCGATCGTACCGCCGGCATTGACGACGACCGCCGCCGCAATGGAGCCGCTGCCGCCGAGCGTGCCGCCGTTGACGGTGACGTTGTTCGACGTGCTGCTGAAGGCCGAGTTCACGATCAGCTTGCCCGCGGTGACGGTCGTGCCGCCGGAGAAGGTGCTCATGCCGGGCGAAGCGAGATCGAGGATCAGGGTGCCGGTGCCGACCTTCTCAAGCGCTAGAATCTTCGTCGCACCGTTGTTGATCGAGCCGCCGAACGTGGTGTTGGTGTTGAGGTTGCCGATCTTCAGCGTGCTGGTTCCTGTAGCGGAGTTGCCGCCGCGGATCAGCGAACTCTGCACGCCTGACAACGAGCCCATTTCGAGGACGTAGTTGCCATTGCCGGCGACCACCATGCCCTGCGCCGAGCCCTGATTCGACGCGATGGTGTACGCCGCGTCCTTGCTCGTGGCCGTCGCGGTGTTCAGGCCGGTCGATACGGTGGTCGAGTTGTGCGTGTACGATCCCGTGAAGCCCGTGAAATCACCGTTGACCGTGAACGAGCCGGTGTTGTTGATGGTCCCGCCGCCGGTGACGGCCTGCCCGGCGTTGATCGTGAGGTTGTTGTTCACATTCAGTGTCGCACCGCTGGCCACGGCGATGTTGCCCGTGCCGAGCGCGCCGGCCGTCATCGTCAGGGTGCCGCTGTTGATCGTCGTGCCGCCCGCGTAGTTGTTGTTGCCATTGAGGGTCAGCGTGCCGGGGCCGGACTTGGTGACGGAACCCGTGCCACTGATCACGTTGCCGTAGCTCTGGGCGGTGGCGACATTATAGACGAGGCTGCCGTTGTTGGTGATGCCCGACGAGGCGAGCGAGCCATCGACCGTTCCATTGCCGAGTTGGAGGGTGCCGGCGTTGATGGTGGTCGCACCCGTGGACGAGTTGACGTTCGTGATGATGACCGTCCCCGTGCCGCTCTTCGTGAGGGTGCCGCTGGCGATACCAAAGCCGCCGGAACTTTGCAGCGTGTAGGTCAGGCTGCTGTTGCTGAAGGTAGTGCTGGCCGGGTTGACGTTGGCAGCGGTGATGTCGACGGTGGTCGTGCCCGTGGCGCTGTCATCGAACAACACGTTGTCCGACGCGATAAAGTCGGTTTCGGTGCCCGCGTTGAACAGCTTCCAGTTCTTCGGCGACGCGATGGCGGCGGTCGACCATTCACTGGACACCAGGCCAGTCCACTTCGGGGTATCGCCCGTCACGTTCAGGGCGATGTTCGAGCCGTTCAGCGACAGGGCGCCGACCGACTGTCGGGCGTTCAGGCCGGTGATCGTTCCGAGGGTGAAGTCCGCGATGGACCCGCCGAAGCTGCCGAAGCTGATGAGGTTGTTCAGGCCGTTGGACCACGTGCCGGAGCCGTTGATCGTGACCAGGCCATTCGCGGGCGTGGTGGCGAGGGCGCCCGTGACGGCCACGCTCACACCCGAAGCGCGACTCAGGTTCATCGTGGCCGCGCCGTTGAAGGTCAGCGAGGCGACCGTCAGAGCGGTCGTGCCGCCGTTGCCGTTGGCGACGACGCTGCCGGAGTTGTTCGCAACCGTCACGGCGCCAACCGAACCGGTGCCGTCGAGCGTGCCGCGGGTAATCGTGATGGGCTTGGTCCCCGCGACCGAACTGGTGTGCAGGTACTTCGACCCGGTGCCGTTGATCGTGATGCCGCTGGTGTTGTTGATCGCGGAGGCGTTGGCGACCTGAAGTGTGCCGCCGTTCACCCACGTCGGACCGGTGTAGAGACTGGCGGACTGCGAGGCGACAGTACCGTTGAGCAGCACGGAGTTGTTGCCGTACACGGTCAGCGCGCTGGCGTTGCTGCCATTGTTCTTGATCGCGCCCAGAATGGCAATGTTAGCGGTCATCGGGGCCAGCACGAGTTCGTTCGTCGCGCCGATGACGACGTTGAAGTAGCGGTCGTTGGCGACGTTGTTGTTCGTGCCGATCGTGAACGTGCCGGTGCCGGTGTTCATGATCGCGTTGGCCGTCAGCAGGTCGGCATTCGCGGTGTTGCCGATCTGCGTGAGGCCGGCGCCCGTGTAGCGAATGCTGTTGACGTTGCGGTTGGCGCCGGTCGGGCGCCGGTGGTGGCGCCGACGTCATAGTTGATCAGGCCGGTGCCGCCCGAGGGGATGCCGCCATAGACGCTGCCGTTGGTGTTAGCGGCGGTGGCGCCGGTGTAAGCGGCGATGCCGTTGGTGGCGAACGAGTAGCTCGTCGCGCTGTTCTTGTAGAAGCCGTAGGGAAGAATGCCGTTGGTCAGTGTGAACGTGCCGGTGATCGCGCCGCCGGTCGGGTCGAAGAGGACGGTGCCGCCGGGATCGCGCGTGCTGGCATCAAGGGTGGCCGGCCCGTTGATGATGTTCTGGCCGGTCGTGATGACCGCCGCCGACACCGAGTCGGCCGCGAACGACGCCATGCCCGCGACCGCAACCAGCGCGGCTGCCTTCACGAGCGACAGAGTGTGGACCGAGGAAACCGGACGACGAGTGCGATTCAGCTGCATTGTTCTCCTCCGAAACCTGCCGAGATGACGAACGCGCCGGCCGCCGCCGACACGCGAACATGCTGCTATTTTGGGGGCACTTCCGGAATTGGCAAGATAAACCTCATCGGATTTGCCTTTTTAGTGCCGGGAAAATCACGGAAAATCCGCCATCGCCCGAGTGGGTCGACATCTCATTCTGTAGAATGCTTCGCAGCGGACTCGCCTTTCGAGGCGTTAAACATATAATTTCAAGAGAGTTACCATGCACTTGGCATCCCTGTCGATTTTGGCCCTGACGGCCGCCCTTGTCGCCTTTGCCGCCCCCGCTTGGTCAGCCGGTCCCGTCGTTCTGCCCGTCGCGGAAGGCTGGGCAAGGAACTCCGTTAACGTGGTCATCTTCCGTGCCGACCCGATCACGACCTATAAGGACCAGCAATTCGTCGCCTACTACGACGCCGATGGCCACGTCGTCATCGGGCAGCGCACCATTGGCGAATCGTCGTGGAAGACCACCCGCACCGACCTCACCGGCAACGTCAAGGACGCCCACAACTGCATTTCGATGATCGCCGACGGTGAGGGCTACCTGCACCTGTCCTGGGACCATCACGGCCACCCGCTGCGCTACGCCCGCTCCAAAACGCCCGGCTCGCTCGATTTCGAGAAGATGCCCATGACCGGCATCACCGAAACCAACGTCACCTACCCGCAGTTCTTCAAGCTCGCCTCGGGCAACCTCATCTTCTTCTATCGCGACGGCGCGAGTGGCCGAGGCAATCTGATCGTCAACCGTTACGACGTGAAGACCAAGACGTGGAAGCAGCTTCACACCAACTTCATCTCAGGCGAAAATCAACGCAACGCGTACTGGCAAACGTGCGTCGGACCGGACGGATCGATCCACGTATCGTGGGTGTGGCGCGAGTCGGGCGATGTCGCGACGAATCACGACCTGTGTTACGCGGTTTCGCGCAACGGCGGCGTCACGTGGACGAAGTCCGACGGCACGCCCTATACGCTTCCGATCACCGCGAAGAGCGCCGAGATTGTCAGCCCGATCCCACAAAAGCACGAGTTGATCAACCAGACCAGCATGTGCACCGACAGCGAAGGCCGGCCCGTCATCGCGACATACTTCAGGCCCGAAGGCACGACCGTGCCCCAGTACTTTGTGATTCGCTTCGACGGCAAGGTGTGGAAAACGACGCAGGTGGGCAAGCGCACGACACCGTTCAGCCTCAGCGGTGGCGGCAGCAAGCAGATCCCAATCTCTCGGCCGCAGGTGCTGGCACGCGTCAATCCCGATAAGACCACCAGCGTGCATGTCGTCTACCGCGACGTCACCGCGAACAGCGGCCGGGCCGTGGTCGCGAGCTGTCCGTCGATCGATGCCGAGAAGCCCGAATGGAAGATGCGTGAGCTGACCGACTTCGACGTGAAGTACTGGGAGCCGAGCCTCGACCGCGTCCGCTGGGACCGCGACGGCGTGCTCGACCTGTTCGTCCAGGTGTGCGGCCAAGGCGACGGCGAAACGCTTCAGGACATTCCGCCGCAGATGGTGAACGTGCTGGAGTGGAAGCCGTGAGAGATCATCGCCGCAGAGGGGACGCGGAGAAGACGCAAATGAAAAGGTGAGCCACCGATGACACCGATTTGCACCGATCTATCTGCAAGCTGAGCGTGCATTCGTCTTCCCTTTGAACCGCGACAGAACAATTACGATTCGAGAATTGGCTATCTGTGTCTCATCCGCCGTCTTATCTGCAGTTATTCTCTTCCCAACTACTGCATGCTCACTCAGTTTCTCGTTGCCGGTGCCGCACTCATCACCGTTCCGCTTACCACCCTCGCCATGCCGACCACGCTTACGATCGAAGACGCTCCAAAAAGAATCAGCCCCGACCTGTTCGGCATCTTCTTCGAAGACCTGAACTACGCTGCCGACGGCGGTTTGTATGCTGAACTGATCCGCAACCGCTCGTTCGACTTCCAGCCGACCGAGCAGCCGACGTGGAACGCGCTCAGCTTCTGGACCGTTTCTGAACGCGGCGGAGCGAAGGGCAGCCTGCTCGTCGATGACTCGCTGCCACTCCACGCGAACAATCCGACCTACGGCGTTCTGAACGTCGGCAACGCCGGCACGGGCGACGGTGCAGGCGTCAGCATCGTCAATGAAGGCTTCGATGGCATTCCCGTTGCCGCGGGCGAGACGTACGACTTCGCCGTCTTCGCGCGACAGCTCTATCTGAATGATCGCTGGGGACCCGGCTCGAAGATCACCGGCCCGATGCCGATCGTCGCGCGTCTCGAAACGAAGGACGGCGAACTGCTCGCCGAGGCGAAGCTGAGCGTCGACGGCCGCGATTGGAAGAAGCTCGAAGCCGAGTTGAATCCGACGAAGTCCGACCGGGCCGCTCGGTTCGTGCTGATCGCCACCGCACGCGGCGGCATCGCGATCGACGAAGTCTCGCTCTTCCCGCGCAAGACCTTCCGCAACCGCAAGAACGGCCTGCGGGCCGATCTGGCTCAGACGATCGCCGACCTGAAGCCGAAGTTCATGCGCTTCCCGGGCGGCTGCCTCGCACACGGTGCGGGCCTGTCGAACATGTATCGCTGGAAGGACACGACCGGCCCGATCGAAACGCGCCGCGGCCAGCGGAACCTGTGGGGCTATCACCAGACCGGCGGCCTGGGCTACTTCGAATACTTCCAGTTCTGTGAAGACATCGGCGCCAAGCCGCTGCCCGTCGTGCCAGCCGGCGTGTCGTGCCAGAACAGCGGGCACACTTCCGGCATCGGCCAGCAATGCCTGCCGATGGATCAGATGCCTACGTTCATCCAGGATTGTCTCGACCTCATCGAGTACGCCAACGGACCCGTCACCAGCACTTGGGGCGCGAAGCGCGCGGCGGCCGGTCATCCCGAGCCGTTCAACCTGCAATACCTCGGCGTCGGCAACGAAGACCACATCACGCCGGGCTTTGAAGAACGCTTCCGCATGATCCACGACGCGATCAAGACCAGGCACCCGGAGATCACCGTCGTCGGAACGGTCGGCCCCGCGCATTCCGGTGAGGACTACGACAACGGCTGGGACATCGCGCGGAAGATGAACCTCGCGATGGTCGACGAGCACTACTACGTCAGTCCAGACTGGTTCTGGGACAACCTCGGCTTCTACGACAAGTACGACCGCAACGGATCGCACGTGTATCTGGGCGAATATGCCGCCCACGATCGCGAGCGGCGCAGCACGCTGCGCAGCGCGCTGGCCGAGGCGGCCTACATGACCACGCTCGAACGCAATGGCGACGTCGTCCGCTTCGCGTCGTACGCCCCGCTGCTCGCCAAGCAAGGCCACACGCAGTGGCGGCCGGACCTGATCTACTTCGACAACAACGTGGTCTCGCCGACGATCAACTACCACGTGCAGAAGCTCTTCGCGACGAACTCGGGCGATGCTTCGCTGCCGGCGAAGTTCGACGAAGCTTCGAAAGACCTGACGGCTTCGTGTGTGCGCGATTCGGTCGCGGGCGACGTGGTCGTGAAAGTGGTTTCGCGTGCGAAGACGCCGATCGAACTGAAGCTACAGCTTCCTGCGTCGATCAAGTTCAAGGGCGATGCAACACAGACCACCCTCGCAGGCGACCCGGATGCCGAGAACACCTTCGGCGAACCGGCAAGCGTTCTGCCGGCCACGACGACCGTGAAGTCAGTCGGCGTGCTGACGATCACCCTGCCAGCGACGTCGTTCACCGTGCTGCGCTTCGGCACGGAAGCAAGCACAGAGCGCTAGGCGACCTTCGTCCGACGTAGCGACTTCTGGTCCCCTCTCCCGGTATTCCGGGAGAGGGAGTAGTTCCCCGTTGCAAACTGATGCAAGTCGCCCGAGGGCTGTTCGACCAGACGCATCGCGTCTTCAATTCGAAGACACTCACCCAGCCCACGACACTTCATGTCCTGCCGGCGCACCGGAAGAGACAGCGTGTGCCGAACCGCTACGGATCCGACGAAGTCGTGGAAGCGAAGACTTCGACACGGCTCGCAGCGTTCATCGGAACCAACGAAGAAGCCGCGCCGGTTGCCCGGCACGGCTTTGCATCTTCTTCTCGCTCCAATCGGAACTGGAATTACTTCCAGGCTTGGCTCTTGAATGTCTCGCACGCGGTCTTGAGCGTGGCGCGGAGGTCGTCGGAAAGGTCCTTGCCGTCGCGCAGCTTCGTGCGGAGTTCGTTGTACCGCTGATCGATGAAGGTCAGCAGGCTGTCCTGCCACTCGCGGACGCGGCTGATCGGAACGTCGTCGGCGTAACCGTTGGTGGCGGCGTAGATCGCGATGACCTGCTGTTCGAACGGCATCGGCTGGTACTGCGGCTGCTTGAGCAGTTCGACCAGGCGTGCACCGCGGTCGAGCTGGCGCTGCGTGGCGGCGTCGAGTTCGGTGCCGAGCTGCGCGAACGCTTCGAGTTCACGGTAGGCCGCGAGGTCGAGGCGCAGCGAGCCGGCAATCTTCTTCATCGCCTTGGTCTGGGCGTTACCGCCGACGCGGCTGACGCTGATGCCGACGTTCACGGCCGGGCGCACGCCGGAGAAGAACAGTTCGGGTTCGAGGTAGATCTGGCCGTCGGTGATGCTGATGACGTTGGTCGGGATGTAGGCCGACACGTCGCCGTCCTGCGTTTCGATGATCGGCAGCGCGGTCATGCTGCCGCTGCCCTGCTCCTTGCCGAGCTTGACGGCGCGCTCCAGCAGACGGCTGTGCAAGTAGAACACGTCGCCCGGGAACGCCTCGCGGCCCGGCGGACGACGCAGCAGCAACGACAACTGGCGATACGCGGCGGCCTGCTTGGTGAGGTCGTCGTACACGCACAGCGTGTGCTGACCCTTCCACATGAAGTATTCGGCCATCGTGGCGCCCGCGTACGGGGCGATGTACTGAAGCGGAGCCGGGTCCGAGGCGGCGGCGACGATAACGGTCGTGTACTCCATCGCGCCGTACTTCTTCAGCGTCTCAACGACGGCCGCGACCTGCGATTCCTTCTGGCCGACGGCGACGTAGAAGCACTTCACGCCGGTGCCCTTCTGGGCAATGATCGTGTCGATCGCGATGGCGGTCTTGCCGGTCTTGCGGTCGCCGATGATGAGTTCGCGCTGGCCGCGACCGATCGGGATCATCGAGTCGATGGCCTTGATGCCGGTCTGGAGCGGTTCGTGCACGGGCTGACGCTCGGCGATGCCCGGGGCGACGATGTCCATCTTGCGCGTCTCGCTGGAGACGATCGCCGGGCCACCGTCGAGCGGCTCGCCCAGCGGATTCAGCACGCGGCCGATGACGGCGTCGCCGACCGGCACTTCCAGCAGGCGGCCGGTGCTCTTGACCGAGTCGCCTTCCTTGATGCCGAGATAATTGCCGTAGATGACCGTGCCGATCGACTCTTCTTCGAGGTTGAAGACCTGGCCCATGGCGCCGTTGGAAAACTCGAGCAGTTCGCCGGCCATCGCGTTCTTCAGGCCGTACACGCGGGCGATGCCGTCACCGACCTCGACGACGGTGCCGACTTCGCTCACCTGAAGCTTCTGTTCGAAAGCCTGGATCTCGCGCTTCAGGACGTTGGTGATCTCTGCGACGTTGATTGCCATGATTTGTCCGTAGTCCGTGGTCAGTTGTCCGTTGTCCGTAGTTCAAACCTTTTGGATTTCCGTGGTGTCAGCTACGGACCACTGACAACGGACAACTGACTTCATCTTGCAACACTCAAACGCTTCGACATCTCGCTCAGCTGCGCTTTCACCGAACCATCGAGCAGCGCGTCACCCACACGGATGACGATGCCGCCGATGATCGATTCGTCCACCTGCTGCTCGACGACCGCTTCACGCTTGATCGCCGTGCTGATGCGCTGGCGGACAACGTCCAGTTCCTGGGGCGACAGCTTCTTCGCCACGGTCACTTCGACTTCGACCTTGCCGAGCCGCTCGTCGAGAAGCTCATCGTAGGCGGCCGAGATGTCGGGGAGTTCGTGAACCTTGCCCTTTGCGTCCAGCAATTCGACGACGCTGCCGAGCAGCGGGCTCAGGCGCGGGAGGAAAGCCGACTTCAGCACGCCGGCGCGGTCGGCGTCGGCGACGCCCGGACTGGAGAAGAACGCCTTCAGCGACGGCGTCTCGGCGAACACCTGGCGCAGGCCGCGGAGTTCCTCGGCGATGTGCTGGGTGAGCTTCCGCTCGTCGGCCAGTTCGAGCAGCGCCTTGGCGTAGGCGAGGGCCGACTTGGAATGTTTCGTTTGGGTGGGCATGGTGGGCAGTGAAAGTTGCCAGTTGTTAGTTGCCAGTTGCCAGTCAGGAGCTGCCCAGCGCCATCACTGGCAACTGGCAACTACCAACTCATTTCCGTCCCATCTCATCCAAGCTAGCTCGGACGAGTTCCGCCTGGTCTTGTTCGTTGATCGAACGCTTGAGGATCTTCGAGGCGATCAGCGTGGCGATGCTGCCGGCCTGGGCCTGCACGTCGAGAATCGCGTTGCGGCGGGCCTCGTCGATTTCCTTCATCGCCCTCGCCTTCGCGTCTTCGGCCTCCTGCTGGGCTTGCTGCTTGATGCGGGTGGCGGTCGCCTCGGCGTCCTTCTGGGCGGCGGCGAACATTTCTCGCACCTTGCCCTCGGCCGTCGCGAGTTGGCTCTTGTACTGCTCGAGGTTGCCCTGCGCGTCGAGGCGGGCCTTCTCGGCGGCCTCAAGGTCGGAGCGGATCTTGCCTTCGCGTTCGGTCAGCCCTTGGAGGATCGGACCCCACGCCTTGGCCTTGAGGACGAAGAAGACGACCAGGAAAACGATGATCGCCGCGATCGATTGCGCGACCGTGCCGGCGAACGGCGTCGTGCCGCCGGCGGCTTCGTGACCGCCGGCCGCGTGCTCAACGGCCTTGGCCGCGCCTTCGGCGGCGGCGGGTGCGTGCTCCTGCGCGAAGGCCAGCACCGGGGTCGCCAGAACGAACAGTGTCGTAAGCAGTCGCTTCATGAACCGAATCTCCGTCGATGAACCGATCAAAAGCCACCGGCGAACCTTTCGGCCCGCCGGTGGATGGTTTTACTTCAGCACGATCAGCAGCGCGACGACGATGGCGATGAGCGCCACGCCTTCGACGAGGGCGGCCGCCAGAATCATGGCGCCCTGAATCTTCGGCTGGGCTTCGGGCTGACGGGCGATCGCCTCGACGGCGCTGCCGCCGATGCGCCCGATGCCCAGGCCCGCGCCGACCAGCGCCAGACCCGCGCCGACGCCGGCGCCGAGGTAGCCCCAACCGACGTTGGTGGCCTTCGACAGGCTGACCGCCTGGTTGAATTCTTCACCCGACAGCTGGGCGGCCGAGGCCATGCTGCTCATCATCGAGACAGTGACCATCGCGAGCAGCATCGTGAATGCGAACTTCTTCATTGGGTAGCTCCTACCGGATCTCAATCGGACGCCCCGAGTTTGCGTCCTTCTCTTCCCGCGGCACAGAGTGCCTAGCCATGCCTCAATTGCTCGAAGCTTGCCGATTGCCTTCACACTCGGAGCGAAGGCGTCTCGCGGGATGCTGTTTGATCGCGTCGGCACTCGCCGGGCGATGCGTGCGGGTGAACCCGCGTTGTTTCGTTTGGTTCCTCGTTCCTAACCAGCGACTTCGCCTCCGCGTGGCACGCCTTAACCTCTTGCCTCTTGCCTTCCCCCTAGTGCCCCACCGTCTTGGCCACGTGCCCATGCGGCGTGCTGTTACCGATCTTGGGTTCTTCCAAAGGGTCTTCGTGACCGTGTGCGTCGTGATGGCCTTCGTGGACGATCAGCTGACCCAGGAACAGCGCGGTCAGGAAGGTGAAGACGTACGCCTGAATGAACGCCACCAGCACTTCCAGGAAGTAGATACCGATCGCGGCGATGATCGGAATGCCCGACATCAGGTAGCCGACGCCGTGGAACTTATCGACGAGCACCTTCACGAACATCATCATGACGGCGACGACAATGTGGCCACCGGTCATGTTGGCGAACAGACGCATGGCCAGCGCGAACGGCTTGACGAACGTGCCGATGATTTCGATCGGCACCATGATGATCCAGAGCGCCTTGGGGGCGCCGGCAGTCAGGTGGTGGACATAGCCGACCGGGTCGCGGGCGATCGCGACGCCGTTGATGACGATGAAGGCAATGAGCGCCAACGCAGCCGTCACGAAGATGGACTGCGTGGCCGTGCCACCGATGCCGTGGGCGTGGTCCCAGCCGTAGGTCGCGCCCATGAACAGGCCGGTGATGTCGCGCAGCGGCACGAGGCCGAACAGGTTGCAGACCAGGATGAACCAGAAGAACGTCCAGAGCAGCGGCGCGAATCGGTCGGCATCGCCCTTGAGCAAAGGCTTGAAGAGTTCATCGCGGAGGTAGACGCAGACCGTCTCCACCATGTTCGCGAGCAGGCCGTGACTTTGGTAGTCGGCGATGGTGTTGCTCTTGCCGGTCGCGATGCGCCTGGCGGCAACCGGGATGAGGAACAGCAGCGTGACCGCCGCCAGCAGCAGCATGATGGTCACGTCGCTGAAGTACCACGTGGCACGCGGGTAATCGACCACGTGTTCCAGCGGGTTGGGCAATTCCTCGGCGGCGAGCAGTCCAAATCCGAGTGCGGTTGAGATCATGTCTTTAGTTCCCAGCGGACTTCGTCGACCGTTCTAACAATTCCGCGTCGCGGGCACGTAATTCAGCGAACCGAAACGCCAGCGTCGTCTCCACCACCAGCAGCGCCAAGTGCACCAGCACCAGCGTCAGCAGCGTCGACACGGCACGTGCGTCGGCCACCTTCACCAGCACGATCGCGACGATGACCGCCGCGACCAGCCGGACCGGTGACATCGCCAGCACCACCAGCACGGACGCCTTCCCGCGTACCTGGCCGAGCCGATGAAGCACGACCAGCCCCGCGAGCGCGACCGCCCAGCTTGCGGCCGTTGCCAGCACGACCGATCGGCGGTCGTCCACCAGCGACACAAGCAAGCCGCCCAGCAGCGCCGCCGTCACCGTCAGCCAGAGCATCCAGCGGACGACCGGCAACGGACGGGCGGAATTCGACGACGGATCGGGCACGGCCAGCGTTTCCTACCGGACAAATCTGACGATCAGCCGATACAAACCGCCAAACACACCGAGCAGGCAGCACACAAGCAGGCACCAGGGCGCCGTGTGCAGCCATTTGTCCAATCCCCACCCGATCAGCCCGCATGCGACCACGATCATCGCCAGTTCCATCCCGACCGCCGAGGTGGCGACAGAATCGTCCGGGCGCGAGTCGAGGCCATACTTTTCGCGCAGATGCTTGATCTGCTTGTCATCCGGGCCGTCGGTGGAAGGATTCATAGACAATTCCTTCCGCCGTCTCTTCCCCGAATCGACAACAACAGCGCAAACCCTCGGCATCGAAACGGGGAGCGGGAGACTACCTGCTTGTGAAAGATGGGTCAAACTCCGGGGGAGGTCCGAGTGTGGCAAAACGGCGCAGGGCTTAGGAAGTAGCGAGTTTCAAGATTCGAGTTGCGAGACGGACAAGACGCCTTGCTCGAAACTCGCAACTTCTCCCCCTACTTCACGCCCATCAACTCCCGGCACGCTTCATCCTGCAACGCCTCGTACGGCTTCACCTTGCCCGGGATATTGTTGTAGATGATGCTGAAGATTACCCACTTGCCCGAGTCGGTCTTCACGTAGCCGCTGTAGGCGCGGACGCCGTTGATGTAGCCGGTCTTGGCGTAAACGCGGTACGGGAACTCTTTGAAACGGGCGTGCGCGGTACCGTCGACGCCGGCAATGCCGAGGCTGTTGCGGAAGACCTCGCCGTCCTTGTGGCGGTACATCGTCAGCAGCAGGTCGCTGAGCAGGTGCGTGGTGACTTTGTTCTTGTGGCTCAGGCCCGAGCCGTCGTCGAGGACGAACTTGCTGTCGTCGATGCCGTTCTTCTTGAAGAACGCTCGGGCGGCCTTCTCACCCTCGGCCCAGCTTCCGGGGACGTCATGCCCGCCCTGCCGTGCGAACTCGCGCCCGCCCGCCTTGCTCAAGCCCTCGGCCAACAGATTCTGACTGTTCTTGTTCACCCGAGCCAGGATGTCGACCATCTGCGTGCGAATCGGCGTCAGTTCGCGGTCGAACTTCTCCGGCGCTTTGCTGAGTCTGACGATCGGACCCGTCACGTCGATGCCCTTGGCATGGAACCGGGCCTTCAGGGCCAGCGCGAAGAAGCGGCCCGGATCGGGCACCGGGCAGTTCTCCTGCCGTGCCTTGAACACCTTGCCCTTGACCCAGTAGACGTCGCGCACCGGGTATCGGCCCGCGTCCCAGTCCTCATCGTCCTTCGACGCGACCGTGGTCGAGGTGTTGATGACCTCCGTCGGCGGGTCGATGACCGGATACACCTCGAACGTCGCCGGCTGGCCCGACGTTGATGGCGTGACCGTGATGTCGATGCAATTGTCGTTGAAGTTCAGGCCCGCGATCGGGGCGGCATACCAGAATGCCATGTCGTCGAGGTCCCAACGGTCGCAGGTCTGCTGGTCGTCGAACGCGCCGTCGAAAAACTGAATCGACCCGACCGACTTCACGCCCGCCTTCAACAATTCGTCGGCCCAGTCGTCGAGCAGGTCGTTGGGCGTGCGGTTGTACTTCTTGAGGATCATCGGGTCGCCCGTCGCAGGGTCACCCGTGCCGATGATGACGAGGTCTTTGCCGATCAGGCCCGCCTTCGTTTCGAACTGATGATCGGCCCCGAACAGGTCGAGCGCGACGCTGCTGCTGACCAGCTTCAGGTTGCTGGCCGGCGTGAACGGCACGTCGGCGTCGCGGGCGTAGAGTTCTCGCCCGGTCGAGGCGTCGACCACGCGCGCGCTCACGATCGCGCCGGTGTCTTTCAGCTTGTAGAGGATCGCATCCAGCTTCTGTTCGAGCGGCTGCGTCGCAGGCGTTTCGGCGCGAACCAGCGCTGGAACGAAGGACAGCACGGCCGCACAGATCAACGCACGAATGAGCATGAGGGCCTTTCTGGTTCCCTCTCCCTCCGCGAGAGGGCTATGGTGAGGGAGCATTGTGAGCGATAGTCGCTGCTGGGTGCCACGGCATCGGTACTCCGTTGCCGTGGCACCCGAGCAGGCAGTCAAGCTTGGAACACTCGGCCCTTAATCAATCCACCTTGCGCGCCGCCTTCAATTGCTTCACCCGTTCCTGCACGGCCGGGATGAAGTAGTCCCAGTCGAACGCGGGACCTGGATCGTTCTTGTTCGTCTGAACGTGATAGTGGCCGAGGATGCCTTTGTACTTCTCCCACTCTGCGTCGCTAAGCGCATCGGTGGTCACCTTGCCGTCGGGGCCGCGCGGGGCGTCGGGCTTGATCTCGGGCAGCGCGTCGCACAGGGCCGCCGTCAGCTTGATGAGCGAGTCGTACTGCTGCGGCGTGAAGTCGTACTGCTTCAGCTTGCTCCCCTGGATCACGCCGACCACCGGCTCGTTCCGTCGCGAGTAGAACGGCCCCGGCGTGCGAACGCCGCCGCCCTTGAGACGCTCGGGGATCGTGATCATCGCCCGGCCGTCGGGTTGTTTTTCGTACCACTGCACGAGCGGCGACGCCGACTGGTTCACGCCATACGCGCCCATGTTTGCGATCTCGATGCCGATGCTGCGGTTGTTCGACTTCGTCGCTTGCCAGGCGCGTTCCTTGACGTCGAGCGTCTGGTAGATCGTGCCGTCGATGTCGAGCATAAACTGCACCGACAGGCCGCGATGGTCCTGGAGCGTGTTGAAGCAGGATCGGCTCACGCCGGCCACGTCGAAATGCAGCACGAACTGGTCGACCTTCCGCTGAAGCAACGGCAACGGCCATCCGCCGCCGCGGATGGTTTCGATTTCCTCGGCGCTGAATTGGGTGGTCGGGTCGGCGCCGTACCGCATGCCATAGCGGAGCGGCGCGAATTCCTGGTCCTTCGACTCGAACTTGACCTTGCCGGCCGCCATCGCCTGGGTGGTGGCGGTCCAGCTGCTCTGGTCGTAAGGCGAGAACCGCCGTTCGACGCGGTAGGCGTCGTAGCCGCCCGGATCGGTCCAGAGGACGACGGGCGCGCCGATGCGGTAGTACCGGCCGCAGATCATGATTTCGTCGCCATGACGGGCCTGGAAGCCGAGTTCACTCGCGGGAGTGGCAGCCAAGGCCTTGGCGTCGGGACCGCCGGTGGCGGGCGTGGTCACTTTATCCTTGGCACAGCCGGCCAGCATGACCGCGACCATCGAAGCCGACACAACGCCCTTGAGGGCCAACGAAACGGGTCTGATGGGCATGGGGGCGGAGTCTAACCCATGACGGGGTCGGGACGCACGCAAGTTCTATAAGATTAACAAGGGGTCGAAAGCGGATAGCAGATAGGGAAAGACTCAACCACTTGTCTTGTGCGCTTCAGACTCTTCGCAAATGGCTCCCTACAGTCGTTTTCTCATCGACCCGTAAACAGCACGATCCGCGTCACGAGATCCGTCGCACAGTCCGGGGTGTAGCCGTTCACACCGTCGACGGGGTTGCCCACCAGCCCGGCCGACAGGTCTTCGGCACTGTAGAGGATCGCGTAGCGCCCACCTACCTTGATGCCTCGGAGGTGCGGTTCGTTCAGCGGACCGGTGATCGAGTTCTGAGCAAACGTACGATAGCGAATCGTCGGCTTCGGCAAACCGCCGGCTGTGAATAATTCGTGGGTAAGTGGAAGGATGTCGCCAAGTTCGCCCTGACCGGCGTCGGGCACAATTTTACGCAATTCCGCTTCGATCGAGGTCCGGAACTCGCTGCCGCCGCCCGCGACGTCGACCAGCAGCGTGCCGCCCGCGTCGATGAAGTTCTTCAGTTGCTCCACCGACGCCGCGTCGAGCGTGAACTTGTCGGTGCCGGTCAGGTGCGCGAGTTTGAAGCCGGAGAGGTCGGTCTTGCCGAGGTCGATCGTCTCGGTCTGCAAATCGGTCCGGCGCGTGTTCCGAAAGAGCGCCGACAGCCGACGCCAGCCGCCCGGCTCGGGGTCCCAGTTGGCGTTGTGCTTGAGGCGCGCGATTTTGATCGTGGACGTCGTGACCGCTTTTGCGTCCGGCTCCACATAGAACGTCCGGCCCTTCACGTTCGCGTTCGTCTTGTCCACCGCGTACTGGTACACGTCCGCCATGATCTGGAACTGATCGTCGCGGCGCGACTCGCCCAGTTGCCAAGGCCGCGCGACGTCTTCCTCGAACAACACCGCCAGCGTGCGCACCTTGTTCGTCAGGATCGACATCGACGGCGGACGCTTGCCCTTGAAGCTGAAGATCTGGTTGGTCAGGATCGGGTTCTGCGTGGTCGTCGCGACCTTCACCCACTCGTAGCCCGGGAAGAGCGCGTCGGGGCCCTTCGTGAGCATGTCGCGGGCCGACTGCGTGAAGGTGCGTTTGTTGCAGTCCGGGTTGAAGACGAGCATGCCGCCGGATTCGACGTAGGCCTTCAGTTTCTCGCGCTGTTCCTTCGCCAGTTGCAGCGGCGCGCCGCCGGCGATGTAGAGGATCGGTGCATCGTGGAAGTCGCGGAGCGTGGCGACGTCGAGGTTGACGATCTGCCAGTTGAGGTGACGTTCGATCTGCTTGCCGACCCAGCGTGCGACATTCGCCACATCGCGCGGCCGCTGGTTCCACAGACCTTCGACGGGCTTGGCTTTGCCGCGTGGGTCGACCTGCTGGTACTGCAACTTGTTCATCATCACCGGCTCGCGGCCGCGTGAGAGGAACAGCAGGCTGAACGCGGTGACGATGTCGGCATCCTGACTGCCCGCCCACGAGCCGTCGGGCCGTTGCGTGCGGACGAGGTAATCGGCGCCGGCGGAATACCAGTCGGTCTTGTCGAAGTACTTCAGGCCGCTGGCGACACCGACGCGTTCGATGCCGTAGAGCGTGTAGTGGCGGTTCTTCACGTCGCCGTTGCCGACGAGTTCGGGAAGCGACTTCGACAGGTAGTCCATGCCCTTGTCGATCGCGGCGTTGCTGATGTTGCCCTGGCAGTTGATGCCTTCGCTGGCGTGCAGGTAATCCTGCGTAATGAACAGCGACGCCACGCCCGCCGCCGTGATCGAGGCGACATACGGATGTTCATCCGTGGGCCGGCCCTCGTAGGCCCAGCCGCCGGTCTTGCTGTCCTGCCACTTCAGCCATGCGTTTTCGACGATCTGCCAGTAGCCGCTGCGTTCCAGCGCCTGCGCGATCTTCGCGTTCTCGAGCTGCGCGACCGCCCACATGCCCAGGACGCCGTACTGCGTCACGGAAAGGTCGACGCGGTCGAGTTGCGTCGGCAGATAGTCGTACGTGCCGACGGCGCGGTTGCTCGGGTTTGTCCGCAGGCCGTCGTAGAGGCGGGTGAACTCTTTCTCGAGCGCGTCCTTGTTCTCGTTGTTCGAAGGCAGGAACTGGTACATCTGCGCCCGCATACCGATCGCGTAGTAGCCGATGATGTTCGCGCCGCGCAGGAAGTCGATCGTCGGCTTGATACGTTCTTCGTTCGGACTTTCGCCGCTGGCGAGCAGCGCGTAGGTGATGAGCGCCGTCTTGCCGCCCCACTGGCCACCGCGGATGTCCCAGGCGCCGGACGACGGATCGACGACATCGACCGCCTCCCACCTGGCGTTCTTCTGCCGGGAGTAGAGGTAGGCAACGCCCTTGCGGACCGCCGCGTCGATCGCGTCAGCGGAGGCGGCGTGGGCGGGCTTCGAATGCACCGCGACAACGAAACTCCCAGCGAGAAAGAGACGGCCCAAGCTGCTTACCGATGCGCTGCGTCGGGTCATTCGATAGTCTCCTCTCGCCTCAAGCCCTCAGGGTGCCACGGCATCGGTACTCCGTTGCCGTGGTACGTTCTCGAACTTGATCACGCCATCGCTGGTCGTCAGCGTACTACGGCAAGCGAGTACGCAAGCCGTGGCACCCGAAGCGCGCGTGTCGCGCCACTCGAACTCACCGCCCCGGCCAGAGGTACATCGGCTTGGGCCGGGTCAGGCGGTCCATGAATTGTTCGTCGATGCGCAGCTTCAGGTCGCCGATCGACGCCTCGACGCCGGGCACCTTCGTCTGGCCCTGCGCCGGACAGTGCGTCCCATAGGGTGGGTTCGCGCTCGAACTTCACGGCCGACGGGTTGTTCAGGCCGGCATCCTTCGCGGCCAGCGCGACGGCGTCGTCCAGATATCCGATCTGATCGATCAGGCCCAGTTGCAGCGCCTGCGTGCCGGTGTAGATCTTGCCGTTGGCGACGCTATCGATCGACTGGGTCAGCTTCGATCCCCGCCCGTTGGTGACGACGGATTTGAAGATCGCCAGCGAGTCGTTCACGAGCGACTTGAAATACGTCTCCTCATCCTGCGTCATCGGCTTCCACATCGAGCCGGAGATCTTGTACGTGCCCCCGTCGGCGACGATCGTGCGGTCTTTCACGCCGATCTTCTCGGCCAGGCCCGTGATGTCGGACATGCCGAAATAGACGCCGATGCTGCCGGTGAGCGTGGTGCGCTGCGCGACGAGCCGGTCGGCCGCACACGCGAAGTAGTAGCCGCCGCTGGCGCACAGGCTGCTCATCGACACGACGACGGGCAGCTTGCGTTCGGTCTTGAGCCTGATGATGCGGTCGTAGACTTCGTCGGACGCGGTCACCTCGCCGCCGGGCGAATCGATCTGGATGACCAGCGCTCGGACGTCGCGGTCGTCGTCGACCTTGTCGAGCAGCGCGATGAAGCGGGTTGCCGTTTCTGACGTGATGACGCCGTCGAACTTTACGACGGCGACCTTCTGCGACGGGTCACCCGACTTACTGAGCGTCTGCTGGCTGGTGCCACCCGACGTCGCGGCGTTGCGGAAGCCGACCACCGCGAGCAGCCAGACGTTCAGCAGTAGCGAGATGCCGAAGATGGTGGTGGCGAGCGTGAGGAAGATGGCGCGGACGAAGCCGCCGCCCGCGCGGCGCGGCGGTGGCGGCGGGTACGGCATCGGCATCATCGGGAACGGCATCGGCGGACGCCCGGGCGGACCAAAGCCGGCCGGCGGTGGCGGCATCGCGCCCGGCGGACGCGGCGGAGCGCTTTGCGGCGCGGCCGGGGCGGCGGGTGGCGGCGTTGGTGCGGGTGCAGGTCGCCCGGCATTCGACGGATCAAGCGGCCCCTGTCCGGGCGGCGGTTCTGGAATCATCGACACGTCCTCGTCTGAAAGTCCGCACCCGATCGGGCGCTCATCACGAACGAGGCAAGTCTAGCATCCGCGTGACGCGCTTTCATCGCGCACCAAACGACAGTAATGGGTCAGATTCGATTTGGGTGCCACGGCTTGCGTACTCGCTAGCCGTGGAACGCTCTCCAATGCCAAGCGTCCCACGGCAACGGAGTACCGATGCCGTGGCACCCAGATTTCAAACAGACCCACTACCCAAACGACATCCAACAACCAACGTTGAGCGGCGGCTCGCAGGGCCGCACTCGTAAACGCGATCGAAGAATCGTCGAAGGGGAAAACCGCGCTCAGTCCGGACGCATCCAAGCCTTCGAGGCCTGTGCCGGCAGCGCCGAAATCTTCCACCCCGCCCAGCTCGCACACAGCACAGCGACCTGGTGCGCCTGCTCGGCCGAGTCGAAGAGCGGCGTGATGTGCGGATGCTGCTGCGGGTTGTCCCACGCCCGAAGGAAACTGCCCACGGTGTAGATCTTCAGCAGGTGCTGAAGGGGCAGCGCAATTTCGGGCCGAAGCACCTCGTGCAACGGCAATCCGAGGATTTGGGTTCGGTAATCCATGGGGATCATGGCGTAGCTCCATCTACGGGAAACACTTGTCACTCCGTGACGGAAGGGACTATACCACGACTTTGAAAGAAGCCGATCTAGCCATTAAGAATTGACAGGTTGTCCAGCCCGGCGTCGCGTTGCCGACTCCTGCGATCCGTGCAAACCGCACAAGTTGTGCAATTGCTTCTATAATTCAGTTGTCATTCGTATAACCGGACGGCAAAATGGCCGGGTCACGTCGACCATCGCGGCTGTCTTGGTTCGGAGCACTTATGAAATCCTGGCTGCTACGCCCTTCGCGTGCGTTTACGCTCGTCGAACTCCTTGTGGTGATTGGCATTATCGCATTGCTGATCTCCATCCTGCTGCCCGCCTTGGGGGCCGCGCGCCGTGCGGCCAACACGGTCAAGTGTGGGGCGGCCCTGCGCGAGATCGGCAGCGCCATGCGGCTCTACGCCAACGACAACAAGGGCTTCTATCCGGCGGCAATGCTGCTGTTGGGCGCCAACAAGAGCTACGAGATCAACCGCGTCATGTACTACAACGGCACGGCGCCGAGCGTGCAGACCGGCATCACGCTCTCGACCGGGAACATCTATTGGTATGACTTCCTTGCCAAGTACATCACCCAGGTCCGCACCGGTGCGGCGGCCAATGATCAGGGCCAGTTGAAGCGCACGATCTTTTGGGCTTGTCCCGAGTGGTCGGGCTACCCCACCAACGGCTCGGCCATCGCTGACCCGGCGATGATCCAGACCGGGTACGGCATGAATACGAATCCGGGCTTCGACGGCACGATTACGCCGTACAACGTTGTTGCGGATACCGATGCCTCCACCTCCGTCAACAGCCAGACTCGCGCCTGGATCAAGGATTGGGGCATCCCGACGAGCGTCGGCGCCTCCCGCCCGGGCGCGCCTGTGACCATCACGGGCCAAATCGGCAACTTCCGCCCTGCCACGACGTTCGGCCGCAATGGTGCGAACCGCATTCTGGTTGCCGACTCCATGCTGTGGTCGGCGGAATCGCTTCAGGTGCCGAGTTCCGGCGTTCTCCCGCCGCAGCGCGCCGTCCAGTACACCACATTGTGGGTGTCGAATGACGCCCAGACACTCATCGACATCTACCGTCACGGCAAACGCCCCGGCAGCGCCGACGCTGCCGGACTGACTGTCGCCTTGGTTCCGAAGAATGTGAAGTTCAACGCCCTCTATTGCGATAACTCAGTCCGCACCGAATCCGCTCCCGACAAAGCGTTCAGCGGCATCCGCATGAAGTTCCCCGGTTGACGCTGGCCCTACGACCTATCCGGAAGGCGTTCGGAATCAAACCGAACGCCTTCTTCATTGGGGAAATCGTGCACTGCACCCTGGATTCGAAGCGCCTGCCCGGACTCCAGATCAGGGACGTCGATCGCTCCATACATCACGTGACGTGCTGTCAGAATCCGAAACGTCGCGAGGCCGAGCAGACGCTGGATAGGCGACCGCACGACCACACTCGCCTGAACCTTTCGCTTGGGAATGACCTGCCAGCGCCGCAGCCACACGCCCTGCCGCACGACCACGAACCCCTCCACCACCGCGAAACCCAGCGCGCGGTAGCGCAGCAGTGCGTACGTCGCGGTCAGAACCGGGATTGCGAGCAAGCCCCACCACCAGGCGTGCTGATAGAACCCGGCACCCCCGACGACGATTCCGAGTAGAAGCGTCGAACGTGTCCACGCCCGGCCGATCGCCTTGCGACTCACGCGTTGCCAGTCGACCGCCTCAAGATCGCGCAGCCCGAGCACCTCACGGATCACGCGCGACGCATCGCGTCTCGGCAGGATCGGGCAGACTTCCGATGTCGCGTCCGACCCGCGTCCTTCCTCGCCAAACGCGCCGGCCGTGTCGACCTTCACCCGACACAGCCCCAGCCACCGCTGCACCGGCGACGCTTCCACGTGCAATACCTGCACGCGCCGTGCGCGAAAGCTGCTGACCTGTCGCGTGAACAACCCGAAGGCGCGGCGAAACCGGTCGCCGTCGTGCTCTAGCGTGAAGCCGAACTTGCCGACGACCGTCAACGCCATCGACGCAAGCCAGCCCGCGACGAGCAAGCCGCCAACCACGATCGCGATGTTCGTCGGCGAGAGCCAGCCGACGCGCCGGATCAACGACCGGCCGTGCATCAGGACGCCCGGTTCGCCCACTTCGTTCAGCACGAAAATCGCGACGCCGAACAAGCCGGCAACCACCTGCAACGCCCGATTGCCCGTCGCACCCGCGATGATGAGCCGGCCCACGCTCGCGCGGTACACGACCGATCCCTCGGCGGCGTGTGACGCAGCGGCGGCCCCGCCCATCGCAGGCCAAGCCGGGGCGTCCGTCCGCACCAGCGTCGCCCGCAGCCACTCCGCTTCGGCCAGCGACACAACGCGCAGCAGAATCTCGGCGTGTTGCCCGCCCGTGGCCGTCTCCACCTGCACCTCTGCCACGCGGAACAGCCGGTGCAATACGCCCTGCTTCAAGTTCACGTTCTGCACGCTCGCCAGCGGCACGACACGCGAGCGGTTGAAGATCGCGCCGGTGGTTACAGCGAGCGATTCGGGCGTCAGGTGATAGCTCGTCGAAAGGTAGCGCCACACGGCGCCCACCACGCGCAGAAAGCCCATCGCCGTGATGATGAATTCGAGCGTGTATCCGCCGCGACCCATGCCGCTCAGGCGAGCGACGATCACGATGACGAGCAGAAACGCCAGTTCGCGGACGACGCGCGACACGTCCAGCGGCACGCTCGCCCAGTGCAGCCGACGCGGCTCGAAAGCGCTCGCGTAGGCCAGCCAGTGCGCCTGGTACGCGTGCCAGTCGCCCTCGCTCATCGGCGCGTCGGGTGCTGCCATTGGCGCGTCAAACGATGTCGTCAATGGTGTCGGATCGTTCGACAACCAGCGCCTCCTTCAATCGCTCGGCCAGTTCCGGCGCGACCCCGGGCAACACCGCGACCGGCCCCATCCCGCCGGCGACAAAGATGTGCACCTGCATGAGGCTCAACGCGCGGTCGATCGGTCCCGATTGCAGATCGACGTGCTGCACACGCCCCCGCGGCACGCAGCGGCGCACGCGCCAGAAGACGCCCTGCTCGACGAGCAACTCGCGGTCGGTCAACGCGAAGCGAAACCGCAGGTATGCCGCCTGAGCGAACCCGACCTGAAGCGCGATCAGGACGACCGCCGCAATGCCGCCGACCAGCGGCGCGGGCCACGCCGGGTGATGACGTGCCGTCGCGACGTCGACGATGATCGCGATCGCGCCCAGCACGATTCCGGAGAACGCCGCCGTCACGGTCTGAGCGGCGCGGCGCGCGGGTCGAGGCGAATCCAGAGGTCGTGCGCCTGCGTTGGAGCGTCGGTCGATTGCACGGGCGCGATGATAGCGCGCAGACGCGCGAACGTCTTGAGCCGAACGATCACTCGACACGACCTGTCGAAAGAAGAAAGCCCACGGCAAATGCCGTGGGCTTTGAACTCATCAAGATTCGTTCAGTCGCGAGGACTGCTCACCGCGGAGGCTCGGCATCGTCCTTCGCATCGGTTTCCCGACGCACGGACTGCCGCGGCTGCACGTCGCGTGGCACGATTTCGAGCGCCGCCCGCAACTCGCGCCCGACCGCTTGAAGCGTCTCCTCCGCATCGTGCTCAGTTCTACCGGCTTCGGTCGAACCATCCCCGCTGTCGCTCGTGCACACCATGTGAGCCTCCCGATGAAAGAACATCAGATCGGCTCACTTTATTTTCGGACAGCGGATTTTGCGAACGAACGCTCAGGTGCGACCCGTTCCGCTCAGCGGCGGCGACGCAGGACGACGAGCACGCCGCTCGCCAGGGCCGCGATCGTCGTCGGTTCCGGGACGGTCACGGCGGCGTTGGCCAGCACGTAGCCCGGGTCGCCCGAGACGTAGTTGCTGAGCGAGTCGCCCAGGACGAAGTTGAAGCCGACGGCGACGTTCGTGCCCAGCTCGCGCGGCGCCGGTACCGAGACCGGTCCAACCCGCGGTCAGTTCGGCTACCGTCGGCGCCTTGATCTGGTAGTTGGCGAAATCGTTCAGCGTGAAGGTCGTGCCGCTCGGCAGCGAGAACGCGGCCGGGTTGTACTCGAACACCTTCACGGTCCTGTTCTTCAGGTTGTTCCAACTGATGTCATAGCTGAAGGTGCCGCCGGTGCCGGCGGTGCGGTACGGAGCCCACTCGGCGTTGCTCGGCTCGGTCGCGAGGACGGCGTAATCGCCTGAACTGTCCACGACCCAGATGTTGATGTACGGCGCCACCGCCGGGCCCGAGCCGGCCGTGAAGCGGGTCGTGTTGTCCAGGCGATCGACGTGGATGTTCTGGAGCGAGCTGATCGTCGCGCCGCTGGTGAGATCGGTGCCCCAGCCGGCCTTCTGGCCGCCCGCGGCGATCACGAATTCCTTGGCCGGCGTGCTGCCGACGGTCACGTCATTGATGGCGGGCGAGCCGGGACCGCCGTTGCGAATCACGAACGACGACCAGGCGGCCGCCTGCGTGGCCGAGGTGAACACGGAGACGGCAGCCAGAGCGAGCGAGGAGACGATGAGCTTGTTGCTGAACTTCATGATTATTCTTCCCAGAGTAAGGCCGGCGCAGACCGAGAGTGGCCCGCCGCCGACAAGAGACGCAGTTGCGAAGTCGACTGTCGGTTACGCACCGAGCGCCGCCTCCGCACATCAAGCGAGGGCGACAGCAGCCCGTGCACGGTCCGACGCCGTGACGACACACCAACACTGTTCGAACTTGTGTTTCTGATCGCTTCCGCCAGCGAGCCATCGACACGACGGCTCGGCGACACAATCGACGCCGTCACAACAGACGCTTCGACGTCGAAGCGATTCAGAGCAGGACAGCCGCAGGCTCGCAGTTATGTTCGCTGCAGCGCGTCCTTCGCCAACCAGAATGGATCACGATCGGTTCGGGAAGGATTCACCCTCCGGGCTGCGCGAACACTCGCGGCATCGAACTCAACCCGTCTTCCCGATACACCAACCTGACGGTCGGCGGCACAACTCTCCCGCGTGGATGAGGCCCGAAATACCACATCAGGGCCTGACTGACAGAACAGTACACCACGTTGCATATCTGACAAGACTAAAAATTCCACAAAACCGAAAAACTTACGCCCTCATCAACACCAATCAGCCCTGATATTACGAGTCATATCACACAAATCGCAGCCCCTTAAGCCGTTCAGCCGACAGTTTCGACCGCCCCCTTTTTGACAGCTTAACAATTTTACACCTTAGGAATTCCCCATGACATTTGGGCCTTGCCGAAAGGGCGTTAGAATCCGGCCATGGATTGGTTTGGTGGTCTGATTTTCATTGCGATCGTGCTCGGGACGCTCGGCCTGCTCGTGCTTGCCGGGCGATGGGATCGGCGCTCGGCGAAGTCGCGCGAGGCCGAACTGCTCGACCTGCCCGCCGAGCCGATCGATCGAGCCGTGCATCGCCGGGAATCGTTCGATCCGATCGAACAGGCGGGTGGCCCGCGCGGGCCGACTTATCCCGTCGCCTCGCGCGTCGTCACGCCGCCCCCCGAACCTGCTCCCGCGCCCACGCCGCCGCCCGCTTCCGCCAAACCAGCCGACGTCATTGACCCTATCGAGCCGTCGCCAGCCGCCGAGGAAATCGCGGCGGCCGTGAGTGAGCCGGCGGAATCGGACATGATCGACGCGCCGGTCGTTGAAGCGCAGAACGACACACTCGTCGAGCCGATCGAGACATCGGATCAAGCCAGCATCATCGAAGAAACCGAAACACCCCACAGCGACGACGATGCGAATCGCGCGTGATACGCGAATCCGTTTCCGCTGTTGCCTCGTAGTATGAGCGTCCCGCTCATGCCCGCACGCGCACGAGCGAGTCCGCTGCCGCGACAACGCCGAACCCTGACCAAAAGAAAACGCCCACGGATGGCTATCCGTGGGCGTTGAAGTTTCATTCAGCTTGGACGTCGCTCATTCGCGATCGTCGCGGCGCGGACCACGCGGGGCGCCGCCTCGACCACGACCACGCGGCGGACGGCTTTCACCGCCGCCGGCTTCGTTGCCGGGTTCGCCGACGTTGCCCTGGTCCGAGTCTTCAACGGGCGCTGCGTCGGTCGCGTCGGCGCTGTTAGCCTGTTCGCCACGCGGCGCGCCTTCGCCGCCGCGCGGTTCGCGACGCGGGCCCGTGGAGGCTTCGCCTCCACGCCGATCGCCGCCACGGTCATCCCGACGCGGACCACGGTCGTCACGGCGCGGGCCGCGATCATCTCGACGCGGGCGGTCGCCACCGCGGTCGCCTCGGTCGCCGCCGCGCTCGCCGGCTTCGCGCGGGCGCTCTTCATCGTGTCTTCGATGTTGAGTTCGCGGAGGGCCTGCTTGCGACTGAGCTTGATGCGGCCGGTGTCGTCGATCAGGATCACCTTCACCTGCATCTCGTCGCCGACCTTCACCACGTCGTCCACGCGGCTGATGTAGCCGTCGGACAGTTCGCTCACGTGGCACATGCCGTCGACTTCCGGCGCGATCTCGACGAAGCAGCCGAACTCCTTCACCGCAACGACCTTGCCGTTGTAGATGCGGCCCGGCTGGATCGACTGTGTCATCGCCTCGACGATGTCGCGGGCCTTCTCGGCCGCGCCACCGACGAGCGAGCTGATGTACACGGTGCCATCGTCCTCGATGTCGAGCTTGGCGCCGGTGTCTTCCTGGATCTTCTTGATGACCTTGCCGCCGGGGCCGATGACCTTGCCGATCTTCTCGGGGTCGATCTTGATGGTCAGCATGCGCGGGGCGTAATCGCTGATGGTCGCACGCGGGCGGTCGATCACGCTCGACATGATGTCGAGGATCTTCATGCGGGCGCCCTTGGCTCGGTGCAGCGTGTCGCGAATGGTCTTGTGGTCGAGGCCTTCGATCTTGATGTCGAGCTGGATGGCGGTGATGCCGTCGCGGGTGCCGCAGACCTTGAAGTCCATGTCGCCGAAGTGGTCTTCTTCACCGAGGATGTCGGTGATGAGCAGCGACTTGCCACCCTCGCTGACGAGGCCGACGCTGATGCCGGCCACCATCTTGGTGATCGGCACGCCGGCATCCATGAGCGCCAGACAGCCGCCGCACGAGCTGGCCATCGACGAACTGCCGTTCGATTCGAGGATGTCGGAGATGACCTTCACGGTGTACGGGAAGGTTTCGATGTCGGGCAGGACTGCAAGCAGCGAACGCTCGGCCAAGTTGCCGTGACCGACTTCGCGGCGGCTCAGGCCGCGGATGGGGCGAACTTCGCCGACGCTGTAGCTCGGGAAGTTGTAGTGAAGCATGAACTTCTGTGCGTATTCGTCGTGCAGGCCGTCGACCATCTGTTCATCGCTGGGCGTGCCGAGGACGATGGTGCACATCGCCTGGGTTTCGCCGCGCGAGAATACGCTCGAGCCGTGCACGCGGGGCAGCACGCCGACGCTACAGTGGATCGGGCGGATGTCTTCCGCGCCGCGGCCGTCCGGGCGGGTGCCGTTCAGGATCAGCTCGCGCGTCACCTGCTCTTCGACCAGCGCGAAGACGTTCTTGATCTTCTTGGCGTTCTGCTGCTGCGCGACGATCGACATGTAGCCGGCGTTCGGATCGGTGACCGGCGGCGCAAACTCGGCCAGCAGGTCGTCCATGATCTTCTTCATCGCCTCGCCGCGGTCGTGCTTGCCGGGCTTGCCCTTGGCGTCCTTGATCTTGTCGGCCACGCGGGCGCGGACGGCGTCGACGAAGCCGGGCTCGGGCAGCGTGATGTTCCCCTTCTTCTCCGGGGCGCCGACCTTCGTGCGGAGTTCGTCGATCATGCCGACGATCTCGATGATCGCCTTGTGGCCGAACTCGATCGCGTCGGCGACTTCGTCTTCAGGGATTTCCATGCCCTGGAGTTCGATCATGTTCACGAAGTGCTTCGTGCCGGCGACGACGAGTTCGAAGTCCGACTGTTCAAGCTGCTCGGTGGTCGGGAAGAGCACCAGTTTGCCGTCGACCCGGCCGACCTTGGCGTGGGCGGTGGGCGAGGTGAACGGGATGTCGGACACGTGGATGATCGCGCTGGCGGCGATGCCGGCGAGCGTGTCGGGATCGTTCTGGCCGTCGAAGCTCAGGACGCCGATCTGGATCTGCACTTCGTCGATGAAGCCGAGCGGGAACAGCGGACGCAGCGGACGGTCGATCAGGCGGGCGATCAGGATTTCGCGGTTGGTGGGCCGGCCTTCACGCTTCATGAAGCCGCCCGGGAACTTGCCGGCGGCGGCGCGGCGTTCGCGGTATTCGACCTGGAGCGGGAAGAAATCGATGCCTTCGCGCGGCTTGGCGCGGGCGACGGCGCCGAACACGACGGTTTCGCCGTATTGAACCGTGACAGACCCGGCCGCGAGTTTCGCGTAGGTGCCGGTGTCGATGCTGAGAGTACGCCCCGCGATCTCGCGGGACACGGAGATGGACTGCAATGCCATGAAGAGAATTCCTCTGACCCGGAGCCGTTATCGAGCAACAAGACCGGCAGTCGCTCGGCGGCTGGCGGGTGAGGATTGCGAAATGCGCGCTCTGGTCGGACATCAGAGCAGGCGTTTCGAAATCCGCATCCCGCGCCGTCGGTCACCCTGCAGCACGGCCCCGTGATTGCCGCTTCTGCTTCCGGGTGGAACAGAAATGGAACCACAGATGAACACAGATAAACACAGATGAAGGAGAGGACGAATGTGGTCTGTCGATCGTCGAATGTTGAAACAGGTTCAATCGATTTTCATTCGGCTTCGACATTCCACCATCAACAATCGACAATCGTCTTTCGTCCATCCGTGGTTAAAAACAATCAGGCACGCTTTCGCGTGCCCGATCGTGGATCGATTACTTACGCAGGCCGAGCTTGGCGATGACCGCCTGGTAACGCTCGCGGTCGGTCCGCGTGAGGTACTTCAGCAGGGCATTGCGTCGGCCGACCATCTTCAGCAGGCCGCGCCGGCTGGAGAAGTCTTTCTTGTGGGTCTTGAGGTGCTCGGTGAGCTCGACGATCTTCTTCGTGAGCAGTGCGATCTGCACTTCGGCCGAGCCGGTGTCGTTCTTGCTGCGGGCGAAATCCTTGATCACGCCGCTCTTGGCTTCTGCGGTAACGGACATTGCAAACTCCTGACAAGTCGCCCGCGGCCCAGTCGAACGCTCAACCGGAACCGGGGTCGGGGAAACAGACCGGCAAGTGTAGGACAGGCGGGGAATGGACGCAAGGCGGGGAATGCCCAATGTCCAAACCCCAATGCCCAATAAAGATACGGTGCCGAAGGGCCTTTTTGACATTGGGCATTGGGCCTTGGGCATTCCGCAGGTTGGCGATGAACAGACGACTAAACCCGTCCCCGACATCTGTCCCTCATAGACGTGACCGCTGACGCCCGTCCGGGTACATCCTCGGGCATCGTGAAGGATGCCTCCGGACTGGTCGACGACCAAACGCTCATGCTCGCCCGCCAAGGCGATCGCAAGGCGAGGGATCGGCTGATTCGGTCATTGCAGGACCCGCTGTACCGGTTCTGCCTGCACCTCTTGAACGGCAACGAAAACGATGCCGTGGACGCCGTTCAGGAAACGGCCCTGCGGCTGCTGAAGCATCTCTCGGGCTTTGACGGCCGAAGTTCATTACGAACCTGGGCGTTCGGCATCGCGGTGAATGTCGCGCGGGAGATGCGCCGCAAGCGAAAGCCGGCCGGCTCAATCGAGGAGATCGACGTCGCCGGTCCGGACAACGATCACGGCGACTCGCTTGACAAGCAGGCCACCCTCGATCGGGTCAAAACCCTGCTCGAAGGCCTGGGCGAGCGGCAGCGCGAGGCCTTGCTGCTTCGATTCTTCGAAGAGCAGAGCGTCGAGCAGACGGCCGAGACGATGAAGTGCTCGCAAGGCACCGTCAAAGCCACCGTGTTCCAGGCGCTGCGTGTCCTGCGAGGAAAGCTCGGTGTGAAGTCGGACGAATGAAGGGATGGACGAGAACGATTGATGATCGGCAAATGCCTCGCCCCCTCCCCTAACCCCTCCCTCAAGGGGAGGGGAATAATGAGAGAACCATGAGTGACTTCCGAAACAACCTCAACGCCGCCCGCGAGCAATACCGCTCGGCGAAGTACCCCGGCGACTTGGTCGCCGACCTGCGCGATCGTCAGCGCATGGCGATCGGCCCATGGCTGATCGGCCTGGGCGCGATGGCGGCCGCCGCGTGCGTGGCGGTCGTCGTGTGGATGAACTCGAGCACGTCGCCGATTGCCCCCGTCATTGCGGAAAACCCGAATACGACGCCCACGACGAAGCAAGCCGACATTCGCGTCGCAGTCGATGATCAGGCGGATGGCATGGACGACTTCGACACCACGTTCACCGTCGTCCCGACCGCCCCGTCGTCGTTTGACACCGCCGGCGTGCGGTTCACCGCTGCCGACGAGACGTACACGTCCGGCTTCAGTTTCGGCGGCGTGACGCCGTCGTTCGACACCTCGGCCGCCGTCGCGACGGTCGACACCGACACCGAAAAGACCAGCAAGGAATCCCTATGAAGACCGCTTCCCTCATTCGTTGGACCCTCTGTGCCGCTCTGCCGCTGGCGAGCTTCGCCGCCCTCTCCACCGCCCAACCCGCCGGCCCCGACGGCGGCCCGCCCGGCATGCGCGGCGGCGACGGCGGCTTGGGCCACGACGGTCCCGGCCGCGAAGGCATGGGACCCGACGGCATGGGCCCGCGCCGCTTCGGCATGCGTGAGCCGAACCAGCAGCGCCTCGAACTGATCCGCGGCTTCCAGAGCATCGTCGACGGCTTCTGCGAAATCGGCGCCGACCCCGCCAAGTCCGCGGTGGCCGCCGTCATGAGCGCCGGCGACGTCCTCCGCGCCAAAGGACCGGCCGAAGCGATCAACTACTTCGAGAAGCTGTTGCCCGAGGTAAACAACCCCACCGTCGAGCGCGCGATCCGCCTCCAGCTGATCGACCTCTATCGCGCCAGCAACCAATCGGACAAAGCGCTGGAACACGCGACGAAGTTGATTAAGGCGGCGAACGTCACCACGTCTACAACCGCACCTTCAACGGGCTTCTGAACAGACGGCCCGCGACGGAGTCCGCTTCCCACACCCGCCGCGCCGTGCGTTAAGCATGGCGCGGCGCGTTTGTTTTGGTCCAATGTTCCGACTCGCAGAACCCCCCGCTTCGCTTAGAACTTCGCCCGATGAACATCTCGACTCGATCCATCAGCTCGCGCGAACCTCGCTGAACACCCTTCTTCTCTCTAATTTCCTCTCTGTGCCCTCTGTGTCTCTGTGGCCTCTGTGATTCTGCGCGGCCAAGACCCCCGCACAAGAATCCCGGACGATCGACTAAACACGCCCGGCACATCCCGCACCAACCGGATGAAGAGCGAAGTCCGGATGGTTGGAAGACGGAACGCGTGGTCGACCACAACACTCGACACGCACCATCCGGCTTCGCTTCTTGATGTGCCTCGGCTGGGCACAACCCCTTTCACACCGTCCAACTCAGGGAGTCGCCATGAAGCGCTCGACCGCTCTCGCATTGTCGTTCGCCACGCTCTCGACCGTCGCCCACGCCTGCCCGATGCACACGGCCAACATGGGCAGCTACCCGGCCGTCAATGACGCGATCTTCACCACGCGCGCCGAGACGATCGATGGTGCCAGCGTGAACGTCACGACCTCCACGGGCTCATCAACACTGTCGTCGAACGCGACCGCCGTCGGTGCGGCAACCGTCGGCGCGTGGAAGATCAATACCACCGGCGCGAAAGGCTCCAGCACGAACTCGACCATCAACGCGCTCGTCAGCACCGTGTCGTCCGACGTGCAGTCGGTCTACTACGACTCGAACTTCGTCTACGTGAAGCACACGGACATCCCCAGCCACCTGCTCGGGCCCTTCACGGGCAACCCGGCCTATCCGGCCAATGCCAATCGCACCTCGCGCCTGCCGCGCACACCGGTGATCGCGACGACCAAAACCACCGTCGGACTCGGCTCGGTGGGCGTGATGGTCAACGGCGGGCTGTTCTTCAATCCGCAGGACGCCAACAGCTACAACAATCAGAACGTCTGGCACCAGAACGCCAACGTGTTCGAGGCCAGCAGCTTCGACATCGGGCCGGGCCATCCCGCGCCGAACCAGGGCGCGACCGGCAACCCGATCCCCGGCACGTATCACTATCACGAAGCGCCGGTCGCCCTGCTGAACCAGATCGATCCCGGCAACACCGGCCAGCATCACTCGCCGATCGTGGGCTACGCCTGGGACGGCTTCCCGATCTACGGCCCGTACGGCTACACCGATCCGAACGACGCCAGCAGCGCCGTCAAACGCATCACCAGCGGGTACCAGGTCCGCGACGGCATGCTCGCCAGCGGCATCCGCGACAAGACCTCCGACACCGGCACAACCCTCGCCGCCAACCAGCGCGGCCCGACCGTCGCGAGCGTGGCTGCGGGTTCGTACATCGAAGACTACGAATACGTCGCCGGCATTGGCGATCTGAACGAATACAACATGCGCTTCACGGTGACGCCTGAATACCCGCAGGGCACGTGGGCGTACTTCCTCACGCTGAACGCGGCCGGCACGAGCGTGTACCCGTACATCATCGGCCCGCAGTATTACGGCGTCGTCGACACCTCCAACACCGGCCCGACCGGTGGAACGACGTCGATCCCCGGAACAGCAACTCAACTGAAACTGGGCGACGCGAACATCGACGGAACGGTCAACTTCTCCGACTTGCTCGCGCTGGCCGCCAGCTACAACGCGACCGGCTCGAACCATTGGAGCGGCGGCGACTTCAACCGCGACGGCAGCGTGAACTTCGCCGACCTGCTGCTGCTCGCCGCAAACTATTCGTCAACGTCGGCCGCCTCAGACGACTGGGCGATGGCACAACTGGCGGTCGCGCCCGAGCCCGCTACGGTCGGCACAGTCGTTGTCGCTGGCGCGATGTCGCTTCGTCGTCGACGCACCTCACATTGATCGCCCGTGCGTTCGACGGGAAGATGTCACGTATGAACCACGCCCTCACGCGACGTCGATTCGGCTTCGGACTGCTCGGCTGCATGAGCGTGCTGCTCTGCTCGTCCGTCATGCGAGCCGAGGACGATCGGCCAGTCGTGTCCGACAAGGACTTCGGCAAAGACGCCACGACCGCACCCGCTTCGATCCCGAGCATCTACTTCGTGGGTGATTCGACCATGAACTCCAACAAGCCGCTGCGCGGCTGGGCGAGCGAGGTCGGCGCGTTCTTCGACCCGAAGAAGATCAACGTCGCCAACCGTGCGATCGGCGGACGCAGCAGCAAGACGTATATCCTCGAAGGCAAGTGGGACCGCGTGCTGGGTGAACTGAAGCCGGGCGATTTCGTCGTCGTGCAGTTCGGCCACAACGACGTGGGCCGCTATGACGACCCGAACGCCAAGGGCCGGCCCAGCCTGCACGGTGAAGGCGACGACACCGCCGAGCTGAAGAAGGCCGACGGCACCACCGAAACCGTTCACACCTTCGGATGGTACATGCGCAAGTACGGCAACGACGCCCGAGCGAAGGGCGCGAGTGTCATCCTCTGTTCGATGGTTCCGCACAAGGGCTGGAGCAAGGACGGAAAGAACATCCTGCGCGGCGAGCGGAAGGACTTCATCATGTGGACGAAAAACGCCGCGGCCGCCAGCGGGGCGGCATTCGTCGATTTGAACGAGATCAGCGCCCTAGGCATGGAAAAGCTCGGCCCGCCCGAGGTGGAAAAACTCTTCGGCGACGCCCGCACGCACAGCACGCCCGAAGGCGCGGTGTTCAACGCCAAGGCGTTCATCGCGGGGACGAAGGCACTCACACCGAATCCGCTCGAAGCATTTTTAAGCGACGCAGGCAAGGCGATCGAGTCAGCTGATACGTCGCTCGCCACAAACGCACCCGCGACGCAACCGGCGCACTGATTTCGAACGCATACACCGCACAGGAAAACGCCCACGGACAACCATCCGTGAGCGTTCTCGATTGTTAGTGCTCGACAGCGCGAAGGCCATTTCGATCAGCGATCACGTTCGACGACGCCGCGTGATCAGCGCGAGTCCAACAAGCGCCGCGGTACCCATCGCGGGTTCGGGCACGTTCGGGAAGCCGAAGCTGAAGTCATCGTAGTAGTTCTTGCCGGCGATCGTGTAGAGCGAGCCGCTGGTGTCGTCTTCCAGTTGCCAGTCGATCATCGAGAAGTCCGACATCGGGGTGCCCATGGCCGTGCCGGTGGGGACCATCGTGCTCCAGAGGTTGGTGCTGACGTCGTAGTAGTCGATGCCGAAGGTGTCGTTCGTGAGGTCGAAGGTGAACTTCACGCCGTCCCAGGCATTGGTGATGTTGCTGGGCGCGTCGTCGGCGTAGACGCCGGTGAAGTTCCAGTTATTGAACGACTGCTTGCGCCAGACGACCTGGTCGTCACGGGTGTAGCCCCACTGGAAGCCGATATTGCCGGAGGAGTCCATGAGGCTCATGGTGAAGCGGTCGCCGGGCGGACCGCCGGAGGCGCCGGCGTTTGGGTCGTGCACGCTGGGCACGAAGTAGAACTGCTGCGTGACGATGCCTGACGTGACGCTGCCCGGTGCGACGCCGCCGGTGTCGAAACTGTCGAGTTGATAGCGATACCGGGCCGGCCCGGTGCCGGCAGGGTTGTCGTTGCGAAAGGCGAGGTTGGCGTTGTCACCAAGGTGGCCGGGAAAATGCCCGCCGACCATGTACGACGGCGCGGTGTTAGGCGGCGTCGGCGGGTAGGCAGGATACGTCGAAGTGAACGCCGCGCGGTTCGCGGCCGTCGCGAACACGCCACCAACGGGCGTCTGTAGCGACCACAACCCCGTGTCCGCCGGCACGAAGCCCGCAGCGCCGCCGCCCGAGTTGGGCCCATTCGCGCCGGCGTTGTAATACGTCACGTCGCCATAGACGGTGCCATATTGCGGATAGTACC
This sequence comes from Tepidisphaeraceae bacterium, assembly GCA_047600945.1. Lineage (GTDB taxonomy): Bacteria > Planctomycetota > Phycisphaerae > Tepidisphaerales > Tepidisphaeraceae > JASGKC01. Next base: position 4,475,124 of record JASGKC010000001.1, read on the forward strand.
CGTCTGCGTTCTTGAATGAAGCAAGATGGGCACTCGAAACGGAAGCAAACCCAACTAGGGTAACGACAGCAATGGAGGACGCGAAGCGCATGCGAGATCCCTTCTCCGAAGAGCCGGTGAACACCTGAACGGTCCCTGGATGTGCGTAAAACAAAACTGGGTTTCCAGCCGGAAACGCGCCAGAGCGCCCTGCTCGCTCCAGACAATTGCCATCTTAGAGCTGGGCCATATTCTGTCAAAGCAATTCTGAGATTGAAAACACAGAAACACGCCACACAGAATTCCCATTTTTGATGCAGCACACTTTCGCCGCTGCGACGGGCCACCGATTTCGTGAAGACGCCCGAGAGCCGAATGGCAACGATATTTCGCTTTCCCGCACCGGTCGATTAATGTTGTGTTCCGTGCTCTCGAAGATTCATAGTTACGTGCTCGTGGGGATCGACGCGATCTTGTGTGACGTCGAAGTCAATGTCGAGGAAAGCGGCATGCGCTCGACCACTATGGTGGGCCTCCCGCAGACGGCCGTGAAGGAGTCGGTCGAGCGTGTCTTCCAGGCGATCGCCAACTGCTCGTATCCCCTCAAGCCGCGCAAGGTCGTCATCAACCTCGCGCCGGCTGACGTGAAGAAGGAAGGGCCGTCGCTCGATCTGCCCATCGCGATCGGCCTGCTCCGCGCCAGCAAGTTCATCACCACCGACACGCACAAGAAGTACCTGCTCGCCGGCGAACTCGCGCTCGACGGACGCATCCGCAAGATCAAAGGCGCGCTCAGCCTGGCGCTGCTGGCGAAGTCGAAAGAGATGGCCGGCGTGATTGTGCCGCAGGAGAACGCCCGCGAGGCCGCCGTCGTGGACGGCATCGACGTCATCGCCGTCAGCACGCTGCCGCAGGCGGTCAGTTTCCTGAACGGACAACTCGATCTCGAGCCCTACCAGCTCGATGGCGAGCCGTACGCGCTCAGCCAGCTCGAACAGGAACTCGACTTCTCCGACGTGCGTGGTCAGGAAGCCGTCAAACGCGCGATCACCATCGCATGCGCCGTGCGCACAACCTTGCAATGATCGGCCCGCCGGGTACGGGCAAGACGATGCTCGCGCAGCGCATGCCGGGCATCCTGCCGCCGCTGAGTCGCGAAGAATCGCTGGAGACGACGCGCATCTACTCCGCGCTCGGCCTGCTGCCCGACGGTGTTGCCCTGCTCGATCGTCGGCCCGTGCGCAGTCCACATCACAGCGCGACGGCGCAGGCCCTCGTCGGCGGCGGCACAAACCCACGGCCGGGCGAGGTGTCGATGGCGCACAACGGCATCCTGTTCCTCGACGAACTCCCCGAGTTCGGCCGGCAGGTGCTGGACATGCTGCGCCAGCCGCTTGAGGGGGGCGAAGTCGTCGTCAGCCGCGCGGTCGGTTCGTTCAAGTTCCCGGCCCGTTTCATGCTGGTGGCCGCGATGAACCCCACGCACGGCGGCAAGGACTCGTCCGACCCGCGCCTGCGCGAGAAGTACCTCAGCAAGCTGTCCGGCCCCCTACTCGACCGTATCGACATGCACGTCGAAGTGCCGGCCGTCCCGTACACCGAACTCGTCGGCAAACGTCCCGGCACCGGCAGCGCGACGATGAAAGCCCAAGTCGACCGCGCCCGGGCGATGCAGCACGAGCGCTTCAAAAGCCCGCGCGTGAACGCGCAGATGGACAGCAAGCAACTGCGCGTTCACGCCGAGCTGAGCGACGCATGCGTGCTGCTGATGAAGCAAGCCGTCGATGAGTTGGGCCTGAGCGCTCGCGCATACGACAAGGTGCGGAGAGTCGCGCGGACGATTGCGGATATCGAAGGGGCCGACCGCATCGACGAAAGCCACTTGGCCGAGGCGGTGCAGTATCGGCTGTTGGATCGGAAGTTCTGACTCCGCGTGGGCAAGTCATGGCAAGAGCAGGGCCATCCAACGTCCAACTGGCAATCCGTCGCGCGGAGCGCGTGTTACCCGGCAACAGGGTCGCCCCCGGGAAGATCGATCGGCGCTGGCAGGCAATGATCGCTGTTGGGCGATTCATCGGAACCGAGCCGGAAGCTGTCTGGCAGTTTGCTCTTCGATGGTCGAAGCACCCACAGCGCGATCTGCGGGCGGCTGTCGCAACATGCCTGCTAGAACACCTGCTTGAGAAGCACTTCGAGTCGCTATTCCCCAGCGTGCGTAGAGCTGCGCTCAAGAGTCGTCGAGTTGCGGACACGTTGTCGATGTGTTGGCGATTCGGTCAGGCGACTGAGAAGCCGAATGGTGATCGCCTGGATCGGTTGAAGCGTCCGCTTCGAAGCGGAACAACTCGACGGAGCCCGCGGGCCTAGCGGCTCGCGACACAGTCGGCTCCCCCTCCGACTGAGAGTTTTTTTGATCGCCGCTGTCCAATCCTCGCCCGAGCCCACATCTAGTTCATGAAGGTGTATGACTTCCGACCACGCTCAGCTTCGCGCGTACGCCGATTGTCGCTCGCCGGAGGTGTTTGCCGGGATCGTCAAGGCGTACGTCGACCTGGTGTACTCGACTGCCCTGCGGCAGGTGCGTGATCGGCATCTGGCTGAAGACGTCACGCAGGCGGTATTTTTGCTGCTGTCGCAAAAGGCCGGCTCAGTGCCGGGGGATCGGCCGGTGTCGGCGTGGCTGCATCGGGCGACGTGTTATGTCGCCGCCAACGCCCGGCGGGCCGAGTTGAGTCGTCGCAAACACGAGAATCACGTGACGCCCACGACTTCAAGCACAGACGAATCGGAGTGGGACGACCTCGCCCCGCTGCTGGATGCGGGCGTGCGATCGCTCAAGGCCGAGGATCGCGACGCGGTGCTGCTGCGGTTCTTCGAGAAGAAGTCGCACCGCGAGGTGGCCGCGGCGCTGAGCGTCAGCGAAGAGTCGGCCGCCAAGCGGGTGGCGCGGGCGGTCGAGAAACTTCGCCAGTTCTTCCGCTCGCACGGCCTGCCCATCACGGCGTCGACGCTCGCCCTGCACATGTCCGCCCGCACGACGGAAGCTGCACCGCTTCACTCGTTGAAACGATCTCGCTCGGTCATTCCGCGACATCACCCGCACTTCTCAAAGGAGTTACCCTCGCCATGAACGCTCATAAGATTCTGGCCGGTTCGATCCTGGCAACGATGACGACGCTGCTCGCGGGCAGCGTGTGGGTGATGGCGGGCGGCGCAAATTCGCGCGGCGATTCGCTCGCACAGGCCACTGTGCCGGCGACACAGACCTCGTCCGTCTCCGCGACTGACCCGGTTTGCACCATTCGGTTCAGCAACGGCGCGGTCGCCCACATCATCGCACTGGCCGAGCACGGCGATCGTCCGGCGCTCTGGTGGCACGCGGACGGGTCGACCGCCGAGAAGCTCGACAATCCGAGGAGCGGCCGGGTGATCATCCCAGAGCAGCCCGGAGCGCGCGTGCTGCAAGCCGCCGTCGAGTTGGACAAGAACCAGGCCGATGACGAACTGCGGATCGAAACGTCGACGCAGAGCGTTGGCGGGATGCTCGTGATGGCCAACTCGGGGCCGAGTCGAAGCTACCGCGCGGTTTGCGTCGTGCCGAAGGATGCCGAGACGTTCGACCTGAAGCTGGGTATGACGGTCGGCCCGTGGAGTGGCATCGTGCTTTGGCAGGCCGAAAACGGGGCCGTAAATGACGCCGAAGCGCCCTGTGCGGTCGCCGACGTGATCGAGGACAACGGCAACACGACCTTCCAGATCCGGCGTGGCGCGAGCTACCCGAACGACCCGTGGATGCAGTTCATCGCCACACTCGATGACGGCAGCACGAAGAAGCCTAACCGCATGCGGAGCGAGAATGATACGATGAGCGTGGCGTTCGACGTGCCCAAGGACGAAATCAAGAAGCTGACCTTCGGCTCGCGGAAGTTCGAGTACGTCACAGTCAAGAACGTGAGCACGCACCCGTCCCCCACGCGGACGAACGTGGAGATTGTCCCACCTGCGACGCAGCCGGTGGAGTGATCGAAACGGTTTAAGTGCGAGACGTCGCCGCAGCCTGCGAGGTCACTCGCGGGCTGCATCTACGTTGGCGGCCGACGTGGTGTCGACGTGGTCGAGGCCGGCGCCGGTGAGGTTCTTCAGGGTGGCCGGGCTGGTGTAGGTGGCGATGTCGAGCTGCTGACGCCAGAGCGTGGTCTGCGCCTTCTGGAGGTCGCGGTGCAGCGTGGCCATGCGGTGGCGGAGTTCGAGTTGTTCCTGCCGGTAGCGCAGGGTCATGCCGCCGATGGTGAAGAAGGCGAGAAGGACGAGGATGAGCTTGGGCATGACGGAAATGGTCAGTGTGCAGTGGTGAGTGGGCTGGAGCGGAGTTCGGGCATGACTGCCCACTGCTCACCGCGTACTGCTCGCTGATTTTGGCAGCTTCAGCTTCATGTCGACTTTGACCGTTTCGCCCTCGCCGAGCACGTCGGCGTTCAGTTGCTTGATCGTGTCGATCTGCCTGGCATCGCCGAGCTGGCTTTGGGCGATCTTCCAGAGGCTGTCGCCGGACTTGACGGTGTAGATGACGAACTCGGGCTTCGGCTCCTGCTTCGCCGGTTCAGACTTGGGCGTCTCGACCTTGGCCGTTTCGGTCTTCGGCGCGTCGGTCTTCGGCAGGTCGCGGACCGGGATCAGGTACTTCTGGCCGGCGATGACCTTGTTGGGGTCGGACTGAAGCTGCGGATTCAGCGCGACGATCGCGGCCCGGTTCGCGGCGGTGTTGCCACCGAGGAACCGGCCGGCGAGTTTGTTCAGGCTGTCGCCGGCGACCGCGGTGTATTCCTTCACCGGGCCGGTGCCCTTCTGCTGTTCCGGCGGCACGGGCTGAACCGGCGGCGTGGGTGGGACAACCGGCTCTTTGGGCAGATCGCGGACGGCCGTCAGCGGGACGAGCTCTTCGCCGATCGACTTGGCACGGGCGACCAGGCTGCCGGGCTGCACACCGCCGGCCAGTTGCGCGTTGTCGAGGTCGATCGTCTTCGCGGGCGTCGGGTTGTGCTCGACGAAGCCCGGCTCGGCGCTGTCGACCTTCACGAGCGGCGTGCTCGGGACGTCGTTATGCGGCGCACCGCCGACAGCCACGTTGACGACGGCCGGCTTCGCGAGTTGGTCGCGGGTGACGATGGTTTCGCTGGGCTGGACGTCGCGGGCGAGCTTGGGTTCGGGCGTGGTGGGCGCCTGCGCCATCGGCGCTTCGACGGCCTTGCGGACGTCGTTGCCGCTGGCCTGGAGCGGGGCGGGCGTGCGATCGGACGACTGCGTCACGTGTTCGCTCAGCAGGATGCCCACGACCAGAATGAAGGCGAGGCCCACCAGCAGACCGATCTTCGTCTCACGCGTAATCATGGCTGATCCGGTATTTTCGATTTGCGATTTCCGATTTGCGATTGGACGACGAATCAACTCCGGGGTGCGAGCCAATCGCAAATCGCAAATTGAAAATCGCAAATCCAGTCACGCAGTTCTCTGAGCCACACGCATCTTGCTGGATCGGCTGCGCGGGTTGCGGGCGATCTCGTCTTCGGTGGGCTCGATGGGCTTTTTGGTGAGCACCTCGAGCTGCCCTTCTTCCGAGAGTCGTCGCAACGCGTGCTTGACGATCCGGTCTTCGGTGGACTGGAAACTGATCACAGCCAGTCGACCGCCAGGGGCGAGGTACCGGGGCGCCTGATCCAGCAGTTGCCGGAGGTTGTCCACCTCTCGGTTCACTGCCATGCGAAGCGCCAGGAACGTTCGCGTGGCCGGGTCGATCGACTCCGCCGAAGACCTCGGTGCGTTGTGCCTGCGGGGTTTAATCCGCGGGACGACCTGCCGAACCAACTCGGCCAATCGTCCGGTGGTTTGGATCGGCGAAATGGCGCGCACCTCTCCAATCTTTCGGGCGATACGCCGGCTGTAACGCTCGTCGGCGAGTTCGTAGAGCGTGTTCGCGATCTGCTCTTCGGGCCAGGTGTTGACGAGATCGGCGGCGGTGAACGGGTCGTCGGCGTTCAGGCGCATGTCGAGCGGGCTGTCCTGCTGGAAGCTCAGGCCATACTGGGGATCGAAGAGTTGGTTGGTGCTGACGCCCAGGTCGGCAAGGATGCCGTCCACGCGATCGACTGCAATCTCCTTCAAAACGTCAGGGAAGTCGGAGAAATTCGCATGGAAGAAACGCACTTTCCCCGATACCGCTGCCAGCCGTTTCGCGGCAAACTGCAAATTCCGGTGGTCGCGATCGAGGGCGATCAGCACGGAACCCTCTGCCAGACGATTGGCGATCGCTAGCGCGTGGCCTCCCCGGCCGAGCGTGCAGTCCAGGATGGTCTGCGGCGATGCGCCGGCGGGAAACAAGGCGTTCAGCACCTGGTCATGGAGGACCGGATCGTGCCCCATCTCACCGATCAAGTCCCCTGCGCCCATGGGTTGTGCGCCGTCCGGTGGCCGGACGTTGCGGGAGCTTTCCTGAGAATCATCCGAAGGGGTCGTCACGGCCGATGGTATGGCGGGTTCATCCTGCATACCGCGAACAGGCCGGTACGACAGTCTGAAGGATACTTAACAAAAACCAACCACACACATGGCAAATTGCCTTGCGAGTGGTCAGAGAGAAAGGTAGAACGGACGAACCAGCAGCGACCACTCGGGGAAACCCGCAACGGTTGCGTCGGTCGTACGTATCTGCTCTAGAAAACACTCGTGCATCCGTGCACCAGTGCCAGTGTGTGAGGGCCTGACCCATCCGTGGGCTGGCCGGTAAAAAAAACGGTGCGAGAGAGACATCCGTGTCTCGCCACCCCGGCGAAGGGGTGGCCTCAGTCCTACCTGAGAGCCTCACAACCGTCCGAACACGCGTCGATCGTCATCGGTCGACTACGAGCCGAGCCCGTTCCAGCGGGCTCGGTTCGTTTTTCCGACCGCTTCCACTTCAACTTCAAAGCCTCCAAGGCGCCGAGCGCCCCTACAGCCCTGAGCTGCTCGCGGACTGTTGGACGTAATGCTCGGCCTCTTTCGAAACCGAGCCTCGCGTCGAACCGCCCGCAAGACGGCCGTAATTCGCGAAAACCACGACCGCGGGAAACGATGGTCGGCCGCGCCACGGCCTGCGCCGCTCGGGACACTTCCGTGCCCGTTGCGATTCGTTCCGTGCGAACCCGAAGCATCTCGCAATGCCTCACCCGAACGATGTCGACCCATCCTTGGGCCGGCCGCGTGCAGGGAACCTCCGGGGACCGCATGTCCACCGGACATTCAGGCTGCGACAATCAACCCGGCAACGTCCTGTTGCCGGCGTGTTAGCTTGTTTGGCGGAGCACCCACAAATCCTTAGCAGGCAGGCTCCGAGAGTGTCGAACAGAGTTGATCAAACCGAAGCCGACTCCTGTTTCAGCTTCGAGTGGCGAACCCGACAAATCCGCGATCAGCCTTGCCCCGGGGTAGGAGGCACAACCGTCGCTGGACTCACCGCCGGCGAACGAGTCACCGAAGACACACCCGCTGCCGTTCCCGGCAAGCGATGGCCAATCCCCAAACGTCCAAGCGGCTTCGCGGTGACCTTTTTGAGCTTCTCCGCCCATCGTTCCGCGGGCCAAACCTCGAGATGATCGCTCATTCCGACGATCACCAGCTCTCGCCCCGCGCCCGATCGAGCCAGCATGTCCGCCGGCAACGTGACGCGGTTTTGAGCATCCATCGGACAGTGCACGCCGTAACCGAGGTAGTGATACCGAACCGCTTCCAACTCGTCGTCGGTCGTCGCCATCGCTTCAGCGTCGGCAACCACTTCGGGGTAGTAGTTCTGCGGAAACAGCCAGATCAGCTCGTCGGCGGCCACGTTTGCTACGAATCCGTCGCCATCCACTTCCGGGTTGAGCCGGGCGCGATGCGACGACGGAACCACGATCCGTTTCTTGATGTCCATCAAGGTCGAGACAGCGCCTTGGAAGTTGAACTTGTTGGGCACCGGCCTTCCCTTGCTGTCTCGCCAGCCGTGTTACCGGCCCGCGATGGCCCACTATTTACCATTACCCTCCCCACGAGGCAATACAGTCTGGATCGATTTCCACTGATCCAATCGGACGCAGGTTGCCGATGTGGATCACTTGGCGCAATCCTCGCAAAATCAATTGGAAACGCGATGGAAAAGTATCCACCAGGGCGGTGGACAAGTTGTCACATGAGCCGGCGACGGCGCAGCCACAGCAAGGCGTCGGTTCCGTAGAGCAGACCCGCCAGCGCAACCATCCCGCCCAAAATCAGGCACTTAGCGGCAGTGGGGTTTAAAAGGGAGGACCATTCACTTCGCAGGGAGGAAAGGAGGCTCGAAGAGCCGGTTCCGAACTCTTCGGCAAGATAGGCAAACAATAGATACAGCGGAATGAATGTGATCGCCACGACGTGCAGGACGGCCCGCAGAACCGCCCGTTGTGCAAGGGTGGTGGATAACGCGCCCAGCACCAGCGCCCATCCGGCCACCCAACTCACCGCCATTGCGCCTTGGGCGGGCGGGTTGTCCGCCAAGGCCATGGCACCGGCCGAGAATGGAATCGCTGTGACGACCACCACGCCCACCCGTTGGATGTTTCGCAAGAGCAGCGGCAGGAAGATCGACAGCCCGCCTAGTTGCCCCACCATCAGCCACTCGGGCAACGCGCGATCGCGCAGCCCCACCAGCACGAGCGACATCACGCCGGCCTGAAGCGCGGTCCAGAGCGCGATGGGAGCAAGCAGAGAATCGCTCGTTGGTGCTTTCACCGCGCCGAAGTGTAACGCGAAGCGCGTAACCGCGCCAGCATCGATCACGCGATCGATCGGAGACGTTACGGCCCTCGACATCCCGTCGGGAACACCGCGACAAGCCGCGTCGCTCCATGGAAAGACTTGAGTCGATTCATGGATCGCAGTGCCGCGCGACGAACTGCAATCTTCGCACCTCTGCGGTGAACGGCGCGACTACGGTGAACCTGGGTGAACCGGCCCTACTGCGCGTGGACCTGTTCATCCTTGCCCACGCGCATCGGCGCGTCGAAGCGGATGTCGATCGCGTAGTCCACGCCCGCATCAACGCGGTTGTATTGGTCGTAGATGTGCTGGAGCGTCGCCAGCTTCTGATCGGGCGTCGGCTCAGCGTACATCGGCCCGTTCAGCGGCTGGCCCCACCGCACTTCAGTGCCGCGCACGGTCCGCAGCACGATCTGGGCCGCGTTCGCGTCGACGCGCTTGCCGACGTTGGTCACGTCGATCTCGATCACTTCATTGAGGAACGGCTTGCCGTACATCAGCCGGACCATGTCCAGCCCGGCCTTCAGGTCGTCGCCCTTCCACATTTCGCCCGCCTGGGGCGACTGCTGCGCCACGCCGGTGATCCGGCGCAGCTGCTTCTTCGGCTCCAGGCCCATGCCCAGCTTCTTGAGTTCCTCAAGGCTGAACTTTTCGGGCAGCTTCACACCGTCGCCATCGACCATCCAGAAGACGCCGTCGTCTTCGACGAAAGCGACGGGCGCGCGGAACTCGCAGTCGATCTGGAGCGTGTCGCCCGGCTTTTCGCCATACACTCGCCGGACCTGATTCACCTGCTTCACCCAGGGCTGCGCCTTGAGCATGGCCGACGTGTCGACGAGCAGCTTGTGGTCGAGGCCCGAATCGACCGAGGTCGGTGCGATCTCGTGCGCGATCCGCGCGATCAGGTCGGGCGACATCCAAGGCGGCGTGTTGATGAAGACGACCTTGGCCGGTGAGTCGGGGCGGGCGGCGCGTTCGTCGGCGAACTTCCACGCCCGCCAGCCGCCCACGCCGAGCAGCGCCACCAGCACGCCGCCCGCGACGGCGTGTATCCACCACGGCGGCGAGGTGCGTTCCGGCTTGGCCGGCACTTCAGAAGACTTCACGCGTTTCGCTCGGGCCATGGATATAGGCGTCAGAACTTGGAAGCTGGTCGATGCGGAAACAAACCCGCCTTCTCCATTGTCGGCCAATCGGACGATTCGACTACGCCCGAATTGCCACGAATGCAAATTGCGTCTGACGCATGACTTGAGATCTTACGCCGCCCCGTGGGCGACCGCCTTCATCGGCACCACATCGCGGTTGACCGTCACCTTTAGCGACGGCTTCACGCTGACGCGCTCGATGTCCGCTCCAAGAGCGGCCAGTTTCTCTTCCAGTTTCTCGTAGCCGCGATCCATGTGGTGGATCTCTTCGACTCGGGTCACGCCCTTCGCACTCAGGCCCGCGAGCACGAGCGCCGCGCTGGCCCGCAGATCCGTGCAGGTGACGGTCGCGCCGGACAGGTGATCGACGCCGTCGATCAGCGCGGTCGGGCCGTTCAAACGCACCTTCGCGTTCATGCGCGACAGTTCGCCGATGTAGCCGAAGCGCTCGGGGTAGACGCGCTCGGTGATGACACTCGTGCCGTCGGCCGTCGCGAGCAGCGCGCCGAGTTGCGCCTGCAAATCGGTCGGGAAGCCGGGGTAAGGCCAAGTCGTGACGTCCACGTGCTTCGGCCGAGCCGTCGGCGTGACGACGACGCCCTGCTCGGTCTCGCGAATCCTGATGCCGGCCTCTTCGAGCCGATCGGTGAGCGCGACCAGGTGATCCGCCCGCATGTTCGCCAGCGTGATTTCGCTGCCGGTGATTCCGGCCGCGATCATGAACGTGCCGGCCTCGATGCGGTCGGGGATGACGGTGTGTTCGACGCCCTTGAGCTTGTCGACGCCTTCAATGGTGATCTCGCCCGTGCCGGCGCCGGTGATGCGGGCGCCCATCTTGTTCAGCAGTGTGGCGCAGTCGACGACTTCAGGTTCGCAAGCGGCGCCGACGATGCGCGTCGTGCCTTCGGCCAAGGTCGCGGCGCTCATGACGTTGATGGTGCCGAGGACGGTCGGGCCCTGCGTGCCGCCGAGATACATCGTGCAGCCCTTGAGCCGGCCGCGGACGGTGGCGACGACGTAGCCGCTCTCCTGGCGGAATTCGGCGCCGAGCTTGGCGAGGCCGCGCAGGTGAAGATCGATCGGGCGATCGCCGATCGAGCAGCCGCCCGGCTGGCTGACGACGGCGCGGCCGCGCTTCGCGAGCAGCGGGCCGAGCACGCAGATGCTCGCGCGCATCTTCTGCACGGCTTCAAAGCCCGCTTCGACGAGCAGTTCGTTCTCGACCTGCACTTCGAGCGCGCCGTTCAGGGCCGGCCCGTTGCCCATGGGCTCGGACGGCGCGCGGCGCGTCCGGCAGCCCAGGGCGTTGAGCAGGTCGAGCATTAATCGTGTGTCGGAAAGTCGAGGGACGGCGTGCAGGAGCGTCGGCCCGTCCGCCATCAGACAGGCGGCGAGGATCGGCAGCGCGCTGTTCTTGCTGCCGCTGACTTGAACCGTTCCCTGCAGGCGTCTTCCACCGCGAATGAGCAGGTGATCCATGGTCGGCCCCTCCTTGGGCCCGTCGGGCGTCGTCACATCACTTGTGGGCACACCACTTCATCGGCCAGACCGATCGTCGCAGACCAATCCGTCCGCGACCGTCCGCTCGAACCGATGCAAGCCGTTCCAACGACTTGGTTTGCGCCACTGGCCAACACCCGCATGGGCTCCGCCTCGCGAGTCTTGGCCACGTCCATCCCGACGCGTCGGATTCTCCATCTTTCCGTCCAGCGGACAAGGTAATCCCTTGGCACAAAATCGGGGAAATGATGACGCAGTGCATAGGGGCGCGAATTCGGCGCGATTGCTGAAGACACGAGCGTTTGGAGTGGTAGCGGCACCGGGTACGCTTCCGCCATGTTCATTCTTGAGGTGGCCGCCCTCATTGTCGCGTGGATCGGAGCCGTGCTGGCGATTAAGGGCCGACGCGGGCGGGCAATCGACGATCATCCCATCTGCCGCCACTGCGGCCGCGACCTGTTCGGGCTCGACTCCACCCAATGTCCCGAGTGCGGCGTCGCCATCGACCTGCGCACGGGCCAGAACATCCGGCGCGGCAACCGCGTTCGCCGGAATGGCCTGGTGTGGACGGGCATCTGCATCCTGCTGGTCGGCCTGCTCGTCGGCGGCGGCGCGACCTACGTTCAGATCGCGAAAGTCGACTGGATCAAATACAAGCCGACAAGCTGGCTGATCGAAGACGTCCTCGACCCGACACTGAAGCAGTGGAATGCGTCGGTCAAAGAACTGCGCAGCCGAACGCTTTCAAAGCAGGATCGACAGGCGCTGATTGAAAAACTTCTCGCGAAACAGGCCGACCCGAGCGTGACTTGGCAGAACGAATGGGGCGTCTGGCTCGACGCCGCGGTCAATGACGACACGATGACGAGCGCTCAGCGCGAGCGATATTTCGATAACCTGTTCCAACCCGTCACCCGCGCGCGGCCGCGCGTCTCGGCGAATGGGAACCTTCCCATTCAAACCGCTGACCACTTCCGCATCGCCGGCATGCCAAGCCAGAAATGGGTGATGCACGACCTGCGTTACGAGGTCCGGACCACCGACGGAACCGTCGTCTACCGATCAACCGGCGGCAGCGCCTCAAGCGTGAGCGGCGGAAGTGGCGGCTCGTCGACCTCGTTCATCCCCGTCCAGGGCAAGCTGCCCGTGGGTGAACACGACCTCGACATCCTCCAGGAATTCGAGTTGCACCGAGGCTGGGAGAAGGATTCTGAAAAGCTGCACGCCTACAAGCATTCCACCCGCGTCCACGTGAAGGTTGAACCCGAAATCACCGTCGGCTGGCTGACATCCAGCCTGACCGGCGATGAACTGCGAAGCCACCTGAAACTCGCGGCGGGCAGCGGTTCATCCAGCACGCAGCCGTCGCCTCAGATCGGCCTGCGGCAATCGGACTGGGGCACGTCGTTCGACCTCCAGATCGTGCGCAAGTCGCTGCCGGTGAATCTCGGCGTCGACATCATCGTGAAGGTGGGCGACAAGTCCTGGACCGTCACCTCCATCGACATGACCCCCGGCGACGGCACCTGGGGCACGGGCGGCGGCGACGTGAAGCCCGAAGACGTCGAGGCCATCCGCGGCCAGTCCGCCACCGTCATCCTCCACGGCAGCCGCGAGGCAATGGAACGGTCGATCGACCAGTTCGAGACATGGCAAGGCGACGTCGTGTTTGAGAACGTCGAGATCCGGTATGTCGACCAGCGCACGCCGAAGAAGTGAACGCTGACTCGGATCATTCACGATTCGTGCGTCAGAACAGACGTCACCCTGAGCGCAGCGAAGGGTCTGGCGCCAATCGAAGTCGCTCGACGCTCGCGAGGCGCCAGATGCTTCACTTCGTTCAGCATGACGGCGTTCGAGCGAGAGTCGGAAGTGCGTTTCACTTCGCCTTCGTCAGCGCCGCGACGTCCTCGGCCGGCAGCGCGTAGTTGTAGACGCGCAGGTCGGCCACGCGTCCGCGCAGCATCGGGTCGACGGCGAACTGGCTCTTGCCGATGTAGTTGAAGATCGGCTTGAAGTCGGCCGGCTTGATGGACCAGTCGTCCTTCGTCGCGACGAGCTTGCCGTTGACGAAGAGTTTTGCGGTCATGCCACTCAGCGTGACGGCCACGTGCGACCAGCGGTTCTCCGGGAGGCCCGGCGCATCGAGCGTGATCTCGCCCGCGCCGTTTCGCGCGGCGAGGCGCAGCGTGCGTTCGCTCGATTGCGCGGTCAGGAAGAAGTACTGCGTTTCGTCGTTGCCGAAATCGAACAGTCGCGCCCACTGGGCGGCCGCCTGCGGGTAGACCCACAGCGCAACGGTCAATTCCTTCGAGTCGACCGAACCGGCGGGCAGGCGAAGGCTGTCGTTCACGCCATCAAGGACAAGCGCCCGCACACCGCCCGGGCCGACGCCGTAGGTGGGATGGCCCAGCACCGCCGCGTCGTTGCCGTTTCCGGAGGCATCACGCGAACTCTGGTCGAAGCCGTAGCGCGCCACGAGCGATGCGCCACCCGTCGGCAAAGCGTTCACTTCGGACGAAGCGGGCGACACGTTCAGCGAGCGATCCGTCGCCTTGACCACGTAGTAGTACGGCCGGGCCTCGCGGGCGGAGCCGTCGGTGTACGACTCCAGCGGCAGGTCGCGCGCGATCGTCTCGTACGGCCCGCCGGGCTTGTCGGCGCAGGACCGTGTAGCCGATCACGTCGCGCTCGCTGCTGGGCTTCCAGCGCAACTCCACCGCGCACGGTTTGACGGTCGCGGTCAGTTCAGTGACCGCAGAAGGAGCCACGAGGTCGACCGGCACTTCGCTCGCGCGGACGAGTCGCCATTGCTGCGCCTTGTCGCCCGCGCGGAGCGTCTGCTGCACGGGCACATCCAGGCCGGCCGTCAGGCACTGCGTGCTCCAGCGGCTGCGGATGTTGAACGCGTTGTTGCCGGCGTATTCGAGGTACCAGTTCTCCGCGCCCCAATCACCGCGTTCCCCGAGTAGCACCTTCGCGCCGTCGTCGTACGACTGCCGCGGGATGGCCAGCGTGTCGCCGGTCTGCGCGGATCGGATGGTGACGTACGCCTGGTCGCCGTAGCGGGTGAAGATCGGGTTCACTTCCCACTGCGCGTTGTTCGCCTGCGCGTCGGGCTTGAGCGTGACTGCGCCTCCGTCGACGCTTAGGACCTGTCCGCTGCCGACGTTGAGTAGGACATAATTGCCGTCGATGGCCGGCGGAACGTCGTCGCCCCAGGTGATGTCGACGAGTTGTTCGGTGTCCCGCCGGATCGGGATGGTGATGTCGCGCGTCGGCCCGACGCCGTTGAAGAAGACGGGACGATCTTTGCTAACGAAGCGGAACTCGGTGTCCTTCCCCTGCCGTTCAGACGAGCCGAGTAGCGCCTGGAGCTTGCCGTCGCGCGTGCGATACACGGCGGCCGCGGAGAAGTTGGCGCGGTCTTCGGTGTAGGCAAGCCGTTCGCCCTGCACGGCGTGGACGAAGCTGCCGCGCGCCCGCTCGGCCGTTCCCCACCAGATGCCGCTCTGGAGGCCGTACTCCGCGCCGCTGATCACCTCGGCCAGGTTATGCACTTCGGGATGTTCCGGGTGCAAGCCGGCCGCTTCGACGTTGAGGAAGAAGTTCAAAAAGCCCGGCATGCCGCCGCCCAGCGCGTGCGTGGTGCCGATGTCGAGGTTGGCCTTGGTGGCGTGGAACCACGACTCGGCCGCGTCGCAGCTGAGCGTGCTCGGGCCGCCCAGTTTCACGCCGGCGAAATCGGGATGCTTTCGCAATGCAGCGAGAATCGTGTTCAGGTTCTGCGCCGAGCCCTGGCCCCAGCCCCAATCCGCTTCGTTGAACGCTTCGACGGCGTGAAGCTTCTTGCCGTAGCGCTTCTGCGCGATCGACATGAGCTGAAGCCAGCGCTCGGGGTTCACGTCCTTGCCGTCTTTGAACCACGGGTTCACGCCGGCGTCGGTGTCGGGCAGCATCGTCCAGGGCTTGTCGCCGGCGAGGGCCGCGATCTTGGCGCGCGTGTCGAAGAACTCGTTGCGCGATTCGGGCAGGTCGCCGTTCACGAGCGGCGTGCTGATCGGAAACGAGACGCGCACCATGTCGACGTCGTCCTTGCCCATGTAAAGCAGTCCACGCTTCATGTGGTTCGGCTCGGCCCAGGCTGTGTCCAGGCCCCACTCGGTGAGACGAAGTTTCGTGCCGGGCGCTTGCGTGTCGAAGACGAGCGTGTGGGTTCTGTTGTCATCCGGCGTGCGGCCGAGGGGTTCACGCGTGACTCTGGGTTCGCCCGCCGCATCGACCTTCGTCAGCACGATCGCGTTGACGATCCAGTTCTCGCGCGGCGAATCGAACGTAACATCGAGCGTGTCTTTCACGTCGATGACGCTGAGATTCAACGTCGCAGCCTCGTTCGCATTTGGTGCGACCACGGGCAAGTTGTCTTTGATGCCGGCCACCGTCACCCGCGTCGCGTGCCCGCCAGCCAGCGCGTCGGCCGCGGTGATTGACAGCTTGTAGTGCCCAGGCTCAAGGCCGGTCACGCGAAACGTCGCGGGTTTGGTGCCGAGGACGAAATCGCGGCGCAGCAGGTCGGGTTTGCCCTGGTCGCGCACGAGCAGGTCGGGCTGGTCGACCCAGCCGAAGCCGCGCTCGGGCGTGAACGCGGTCGCCGGCCCGACTGCGATGTAACCCGACTCGACGGCGTACGGGCTGCCGAAGTCGAAGCGGCGATCGGCACTCGGTGTCGCGTCCGCAAAAGCGCGAGTGGTGAGCAAACCGATCGTAGCCAGCGTGAGAATCGTCCAAGAGCGAAAGTTGTTGCGATGCATCCGAGAGAATCCTTCTCTGAAGCGACGTCCATTGCGGACGTGGCACGGGCCTCCGGCACGTGATGTTCTGAAGCCACGTGCCGGAGGCCCGTGCCACAAATACATCCCGCGAAACGCTTATCGCCCGTCCGCCTGAAGCAGCGTTCGGCCGATCGCGCTGTGGACCATGCCGGCCAGCCGTCGCCTGGGGGCCGTGTGCAGTTCGACGGTGCCGAACCGTGCCCACATCGCGTCGGCGCGGATCGCGTTGGCGAGGTAATCGATGACCGACGGCGGGAAGTCGCAGATGCAGCCGGTCACGACCACCTGCCGCAAGCCCAGCACGTTGAGTGACGCCGCCATGCAGACCGCGGCCGCGTCGAGCGTGCGCTTCAGCCAGTCGGGGATGCCGTTTTGCGTGACGCGTTCGATGACGTCCTGCCAGACTTCGACGTTGTCGTTCTCGCGGGCCGTCTTGAGCAGGCCTCGCCGGGAGAGGAGCGTTTCCAGGCAGCCCACCGAGCCGCAGCCGCACAGGCGGGTGTTGCCGATGACCGGCGTGTGGCCGATCTCGCCGCTGAGGGGCAGCGCGCCGGCGAACAGTGCTCCGCCGATGATGGCCGCCCCGCCAACGCCGGTGCCGAAGTCGATCAGGAAGAAGTCGCCTGCGTCCGCCGACGCCGCGAGGTGGCCGAGCGCCAAGGCCCGGGTTTCCTGCACGAACAGCACGTTCATGTTGCAGGCGACGACGCGTTCGATCGCCTGCCGAAGGTCGGTCGATTCCGCCCAGCGCAGGTTCGGCGACAGAATCACCCGGCCCGTCGATTCGTCGATGACGCCCGGCACACTGACGATCACCGCTTCCAGATCATTCACGGGCAAACGGGCCGTGCAGCGGGCGAGTTGGACGGACCATTCCGATGCCGTCGTCGGCGTGGGGAAGGTCAGTTCCCACACGTCGTGATCGGGCAGCGCGATGGGCGTGCGCGTCAGACGCGTGGTCGTCACGCCGATTTGGAGCGCCAGGAAGCGTTGCTTGCGGTTGTTCAGTGCCAGCGGCGCCGAAGGCCTGCCCACCGAGGCGGCCACGACGGACTTGGGGGTTTCGCGATAAAGCGCCGTGGGAACCAGCGACGCGTCGGGAGCCTCGGCATCGTCAGTTTCCATCAGGATGCCGGTGCTGAGCAGATCGTCCACGATCCGGCTGACCGTCGGCGAACTGATGCCCGAGATGCGGGTGAGCTGGGCGCGAGAGGCCGTACGCAGGCGCAGGACCGTTTCCACGATCAGGCGCTGGTTCGATCTTCTCAGGTAGGACGGGTTCAACGACACTCCTGCCGGGCCGAATCAAGTACGCGTCGCGTCAGGGTTTACAACGTGACGGCGGGATCGGGAACTTGCCGGAGCCGCTTGCACGAGTCCGCGTTCGAGGTCCCTCTACGCCGCGTCTTGCCATCGGTCCGCCTGCAAGCCTGACGACACGTACTGCCTGAGCCTAGAAATCTTTCAGAAGTTCCGCAATGGTCAAATTGGTTTCGCCGCGGAGGGATAATCGCGTGACGCAGGCGCGAAAAACCGCCTTCAGGCTCCTGTAAGACGTCCATTTTTACACGATCACGTCAAAGCATTCCTCAACTGCGTATTCTCATTGACACCCCTCCCACCCCCTCAACATTATGTTCAGAGTGATGGAATTCAGTGCAGCGAACCGTCGCAGGGACGACTTGGCGGGTTGATCCGACAGACGGTTGGCGAGAGGATTCCTTCCAAAGGAGCGGAGCGCAGAGGCGGTCGAGCTGTGTTCAGCTCGGACTGATGTCCGCGGCGGAGCTTGCCCCTCGTCTGACGTGCCGGCCGATCGGATGGCCCGCACTGCGTCACTTCGAACGGATTGCGGAGGCGTCCAATGTCTATGAATTCACGTCGTCGGTCGGCGTTCACGCTGGTCGAACTGCTGGTGGTGATCGGCATCATTGCGTTACTGGTGTCGATCCTGATCCCCGTCCTCGGCACCGCCCGCGAACGCGCCATGGTGGTGAAGTGCCAGGCCCAACTCCACAGCCTCGGCCAGGCCGTGCTGATGTACGCGAACGAGAACAAAGGAAAGGTGCCCCAGGAGAGTGAAGGCATCTGGCTGTGGGATCTCGGAATGCGATCGCGCGATGCGCTGGTGAAGAAAGGCGCCGCGCGCAACGCCCTTTACTGCCCGATGTTCCCGGAACAGAATGTGAAGGAACTTTGGGAAGGCACCTTCGGCGGCGCCACCAATCCCACCTATTGCGTGATCGGCTATTACTGGCTTGGCTGGCGCCCGCGCGCGACCGACCCGACCCAGACTGACTTCCCGATTCTCAACGGTCAGTCGTACGTCAAGGTCATCGGCAAGATGCCCGACAAGCCCCAGGCGATCCCGGCCTTGGCACCCCGCAACACGTCTGAAGTCATTCTCATGGCGGACGCTGTCCTTTATCAGAACGGTCAATGGACGGGCAAGGGTGGCTGGAGTCAGTTGCACGTTACGCCGCACATGAAGAAAGGCGTGCCACAGGGCGCGAACATCCTGTTCCTCGACTTCCACGTCGGCTTCCGCCCGTACAAGGCGAAGTTCGGGCCCACCGACGAAGTCATCCGTAAGCGCAACGCCGGCACTCAAAGTCTGGATTACTGGTTCTGATGGATCGCAGTCCGCGACTTCAAACGGGGCACGTCCGGTTCGTTCAATTTTGAAATGGTCCGTGGTTGCGCCGCTGTGTTAGGCAGCGGCGCAACCACGATGATTCACGTCGCAGTCGGTATTAAGCGGATGTCCGCGTTGGCGCGCGGCATTCTTTCCAGTTCGCATTGGCAGAGGAGAAATCATGAGCAAGAGCGTCGTTCCGACCAGCGGGAAGTCGTCGTTCCTTCGCACGAACAGCCGTCGGCGCACCGCCGCCGTCATGGCCCTGGGCATGGCCGTTGCCGGGCTGTCGCCCCTGATGTCCCAGGTCGTCCGCGCGGACGCGAACTGGACCGGCACCACCAGCACCGACTGGAACAACGCCGCCAACTGGAGCGCGACGCCCGGCGGCACGAACATCTTCGTCAACACCAACACCGGCAACATCGCCACCATCACCGCCGATCAGACCTTCGTGCCCGTCGACATCACTGTCGGCACGGGAGCGGGCGTTACGGGCCAGGTGAACCACGTCGCCGGCACTGTCACCACGGGCGCGGGCAACTGGATGTTCCTTGGCGTCAACGGCGGCACTGGCATCTACAACCTCGCCAACACCGCCACCACCGGTGCCGGCATCACCGGCTTCGGCACCGGCTCGGGCAGCCTGAGCGTCGCCGGCAACTTCTACATCGGCGGCCGGTACTGGGATAACGGCGGCAACGCGACCTTCAACATGAATACCACGGGCACCCTCAGCGGCGCCCTGATCGACGTCTTCGACTCCAACACCGCCGGCACCGGCGTGTTCAACCTCGAGAACGGCACCGTTACCTCCAGCGGCGAACTATGGGTCGGCGCATGGGGCACCGGTTCGGGCACGTTCAACCAATCCGGTGGCACGGTGAACAGCGCGTCGTGGCTGGCCATCGGTCGCGGCAACCACGACGGCGGCACCGGCACGTACAACCTGACCGGCGGCACGCTCAACGCGGCCACGGGCGGCGGCAACCTCACCATCGGCTCGTTCGGCGGCGCGAACGGCACGCTCAACGTCAGCGGCGGCCTCGCCCAGACGCCCAACGCGGTCTACATCGGTGAAGGTGGCACCGGAACGATCAACGTCAGCGGCGGCGTGCTACAGGCGGGCAGCATCACTCAGGGTGTCCGTCTTGCTCTGAATGCCGCGGGCGTCGGCACGCTGAACCTCAACGGCGGCACGGTCCTCACGCCCACCGTCACGCAAGGCACCGGCACCGGCACGTTCAACTTCAACGGCGGCACGCTCAAGGCCTCGCAGGCCAGCACCACGTTCATGACCGGCCTCACCGCCGCGAACGTCCTCAACGGCGGCGCAATCATCGACTCCAATGGCTTCGCCATCACCGTCGGCCAGAACCTGCTTGCAGCCGGCACCGGCGGTCTCACCAAGACCGGCGCGGGTGCTCTCACCCTCACCGGCAACAGCACCTACACAGGCGCCACGACCGTCAACGCCGGCTCGCTCGTCGTCGGCGGCGCGGGCACCATTAACACCACCAGTGGCATCACCGTGAACGGCGCGGGCGCGAAGTTCGTCGCGTCCAGCAGCGCCGCGGTCACCCCGACCGTCACCGTCACCTCGGGCGGCGTCGACGGCACGGGCACGATCAACACCGTCAACGTGGCCAGCGGCGCGTCGAACTTCGTCGCCAACGGCAACGGCTCGACCGGCGCGCTCTCGATCGGCTCGCTGACCTTCGCCGGCGCGGGCAACTTCAACCTGGCTGTGGCATCCACTGCGCCGGTGATCAATGCGACCACGCTCACCACGAACGGCACGGGCAACGTGCTGGTGAACGTCAGCAACACGCTCTGGACGGCCGGCACGTACAACCTCATCAGCTATACCACGCTGGGCGGCAGCGGCTTCGCGGCGTTCCAGAAGGGAACGATCGCGGGTCTGAGCGGCCGCCAGTCCGCCGTCCTCGGCAACACGGCCGGCTTCATCACGCTGACCGTCGCCGGTGACAACCCGCGCTGGACCGGCGCCACGAGCAGTGAATGGTCCACCAATGCCATTGCCGGATCGAAGAACTGGGCGCTCATCACCGGCGGCACCCCCACCGACTACATCCAGGGCGACGTCGTCCTCTTTGACGACACCGCCACCAACACCACGGCGAACATTTCCGTCGCGAACGTCAGCCCGAACAGCGTGCAGTTCAACAACTCGTCAAAGAACTACACGATCAACGGCACCTTCGGCATCGCGGGCGCCACCGGCATCAGCAAGGCGGGCACCGGCTCGCTCACGTTGGCGTCGCCCAACACCTACAGCGGCGGCACGACGATCAACGCCGGCACGCTCAACATCAACAACGCCAGCGCCATCGGCACGGGCGCCCTGACCCTCGCGGCCGGCACGACGATCGACAACACCAGCGCCGGTGCGATCGTTCTGACGACGAACAACGCCCAAAACTGGAACGGCGACTTCACCTTCACCGGCACCAAGAGCCTGGACATGGGCACGGGCGCCGTCACGATGAACGCCAGCCGCACCGTGACCGTGAGCGCCAACACGCTCAAAGTCGGCGGCGCGATCGCCGGCGCGGGTTACGGCCTGACCAAGGCGGGTGCGGGCACGCTCGAAGTCTCGGGCACCAACACCTACAACAACAAGACCGTCGTCGCCGGCGGTGAACTGAAAGTGACCGGTGGCGTTCTCGGCACGCTGAGCACGGCTGAGTCGAGCGACATCGTCATCGGCGACGCCACCACCGCCACCATGACCGTCACCGGCGGCGTCGTTAACGCCAACCGCGTGATCATGGCCGGCAACAGCGGCAACACCTCCACCAGCGGCAACGCGACGTTCAACATCTCGGGCGGCACGGTGAACTCGCAGCAGTGGTTCAGCGTCGGCTCGGGCACCGGCACCACCACCGGTACCGGCACCGGCACGCTCAACATGACCGGCGGCACACTGAACGTCATCGGCCAGCAGATGGAGATCGGCAACTTCGGCGGCACCAGCGGTACCGTGAACCTCAGCGGCACTGGCGCGATCCGCCTCTACAACAGCAACTACATCAGCCTCGGCGCCAACAACAACGCGGCCGCGGGCACGGTCAATCAGACCGGCGGCACCGTCACGTTCTACAGCGACGCGGGCACGACCGTCGGCGGCACGGGCTATCTCTATATTGGCCGCGCCGGCACCTCCACCGGCACGTTCACTTACAACCTCGACGGCGGCACGCTGACCGTCCCGTCCATCAGCCATGGCGGCGGCACCGGCGTGCTCAACCTCAACGGCGGCACCGTCGTGGCGGCCACGAACAACGTCACGCTCATCAGCAACCTGACCGCGCTGAACGTCAAGCCCGGCGGCGCGAAGATCGACACCAACGGCAAGAACGTCTCGGTCACGCAGGGCTTCCTGCATGACACGGGCGCCGCGACCGATGGTGGCCTGACCAAGAGCGGTGCGGGCACGCTCGCCATCAGCGGCACCGCCTCGACCTACAAAGGGGCGACCGTCATCAGCGGAGGCACGCTGCAACTCGCCGCGGGAACTGCCCCCGTGGCGGTGGCGAAGTACACGTTTGACGAGTTGACGCCGGGGGGTTTGGCGGGCGGGCAGGTGGTGGCCAACACCGGCACGGGCGGGGCGACGATGAACGGCGTGGTCAACCATGCCGACAACGGGTACGACAACCTCAACGGCACGCTCACGGCGGTCGCCGGCAAGTACGGCAACGGCGTGAACTCCGACGGCTCGGGCTCCTCGATCGACATCGCCAACAAGATCGTCGACCAGGTCGGCACCGGCAGCTGGACGTTCTCGGCCTGGGTGCAGACCACCGCCCCGGGCAGCGCGATCATGAGCAAGAACGACGCCGCCGCCACCTGGGGCACCGGCGACGCGGTCTTCTACTTCGGCTCCAACCCCGTCGGCACGTCCGGCAGCCTCCCGACCGCCGTGCGGTACGCCGGCGGCTTCATGCAGGGCGATCCGTCGCCGGTCAACGCGCTGGACGGCAACTGGCACATGATCACCTACACCTCCAACGCCGGCGCCAAGGTGATTTATGTCGACGGCGTCCCGGTCGTCATGACGCAGACCGGCTTCACCACCGCCGACACCAGCACGCTGGTTCGCCTCGGCTACAACATCGACACCATCCAGACCGACGGCACGTTCAACCTCAACGGCTCGCTGGACGAGGTGCAGTTCTACGGCGCGGCGCTCACGCCGTCGCAGGTCGCCTCGCTGTTCGCGACCAACGCGATCGCCGGCGGCGGGCAGCAGTACCTGCCGACCGACACCCCGCTGAGCCTCACCGCCAGCGGCGCGACGATCGACCTGAACTCCAACAACCAGATCGTCGGCTCGCTCGCCGGCGTCAGCGGCAGCGTGGTGGCGCTGGGCGCCGGCACGCTCAACGTCGGCAACCTCAACACCTCCACGACCTTCGCCGGCGGCATCACCGGCTCCGGCGGGCTGGTCAAGGTCGGCGCCGGCGCCCTGACGCTCTCGGGCGCCAGCACCTACACCGGCGGCACGACCATCTCGGCCGGCTCGATCGTCGCGGGCGCTCAGACCGCCCTCGGCACCGGCGCGGTGTCGGTCGCGTCCGGCGCGAAGCTGGAAGTGCAGTCCGGCTTCAGCGGCGCCCTGGTGCTGACCGGCACGCCGGTCGTCGCCGGCGGCGGCAGCGTGCAGATCAACAACAGCGCGATCGTGGTCGATTACACCGGCGCCTCGCCGATCGACAACATCCGCCTGCTCGCGGCCTCGGGCACGCTGGCCAGCTCGCTGAGCACGGGCGACAGCCGCGTCGCGGTCGGCTTCCGCGAAGCCGTCAGCGGCGAAGTCTTCCGCGGCGTCACGCTCGACGCCGACGCCGTGCTGATCAAGGCCACCATCAAGGGGGACGCGACGCTGGACGGCACGGTGAACTTCTCCGACCTGCTGACGCTGGCCGCCAACTACAACGGCACGAGCAAGAACTGGGGCAACGGCGACTTCACCTATGACGGCACGGTCAACTTCAATGACCTGCTGGCCTTGGCCGCCAACTACAACCAGTCGCTGACGGGCGTGGTCGGCGGCTTCGTCACCGGCAGCTTCGACGGCGACTGGGCCCTGGCCCAGAGCATGGCGCCCGAACCCACCACCCTGGCCACGCTCGCCGGCCTCAGCACCCTCCTGCTCGGCCGACGACGCCGGGATTGAATGGCTCGGCGACGAACGATGTGCGCCTGAGATTTCCCTCCGCAAGCAAGCGCCCGCTGATCGTGAGATCGGCGGGCGTTTGTGTTGGCAGAGGACGAATGATCGGACCGCTTATGGAAAAATGCGACAAAGCAATCCCGGCCAAACGTTTCTAGGCCAAAGGCACGATAATATCAGGGAACGCCTGATGCTCTGTTTCTTCCAATGCAGGACAGTGATGATCGCATCGGGGCAGTCGATTTGCTCGAAAGGTTGTCGTCTGCATGGCTGAAGCCCGCCCCACCGCCCTCCTTCTCGTCGACGATCATCAGTTGATCCGCCAAGGGTTGAAGGTCCTGCTGAGCGATCGGCCCAATCTCGTGGTCGTTGGCGAAGCCTCGACCCGCGCCGAAGCGCTTGAACAGTGCCAGCAACACCGTCCCGATGTGGTGCTGATGGACTTGATGT
Organism: Tepidisphaeraceae bacterium; assembly: GCA_047600945.1. Classification (GTDB taxonomy): domain Bacteria; phylum Planctomycetota; class Phycisphaerae; order Tepidisphaerales; family Tepidisphaeraceae; genus JASGKC01. The sequence goes on from JASGKC010000001.1 coordinate 4,499,670, forward strand.
TGGACGACGCCGACGGCGCCGATGTCACACGAGAGTTGCTGCAACTGGTCGACTTTGACTGCCGCGTGATCGGCCTTTCGGCGATCGCGGATGTGCGCCGAATCGTCACGATGTTCCACGCCGGCGCGCGCGGCTACGTGCTCAAAGCCGGCGACTTCGACGAACTCGCAACCGCCATCGAAACCGTCATGGGCGGTCGAATGTATCTGTCGCCCAGCATCGCCAACGAAGTGTTGAACGCGCTGGTCTCCTCTGAGCATCGCTCGACCTCAAGCTCCTCGCCGCTCACGCATCGTGAGATGGAAATCGTGCGCCTGGTGGCCGACGGTCACAGCATGAAGAAGATCGCGATGCAGCTTGGCATCAGCGTGAAGACAGTTGAAACCCATCGTCGCAACGTGATGACCAAGCTCTCGATCGAAAGCGTTGCCGACCTGACGAAGTACGCCATCCGGCATGGGCTGGTCGACTTCGACCTCGCAGAAGCCCGCACGACGCCGTAATCCGACCGCCACGCGTCGACGCAAAGATCGACATCCTCCAAAGGCGCTACACCCCCGCTATTTCCTCTGTGGGATTAGGTGATGGCACCGCTCCAACAGCGCCATGCTGCGGCCACAATCAGCACGGCAGCATGGAGGAGGCATGATCGACGTACTGCTCGCCGAAGACAACAACGACCTCGCGGCCGCTCTGCAACTGTTCATCGAGATGGAACCGGACATGCGCGTCGTCGAACGCGCACAGTACGCGCGGGACATCATGGATTTGGTCGACAAGTCGAAGCCCGACCTGGTCCTGCTCGACCTCTGGTTCCCCGACGGCGAATCGATCGGGCTGATTCCGCAGATTTCAACAATCGCGCCGGAGACGAAAGTGGTCGTGCTCAGCGTGCACGACTCGCCTGTGCTGTTGCGTGCCGCCCGTGACGCCGGGGCGATCGACTACCTCGTCAAAGGCATGGACAACGAGGACATGCTCCGGCGGATTCGCCACTGCTGCTCAAGCCTTGCGGGGCAGAAGTGAATCTGCCGTCAGGTTGCGCGGAGGAGTTGGCGGAGCTTACGCAGCAGTTCGCCGGTGTCGATCGGTTTGGCCACGTATGCGTTGAAGCCGGCCTTAAACGTGGTGCGTTCATCACTCGGCCGCGTGAAGGCCGTGGTAGCGATCGCGGGCAGCGGCCGTGAACCGGCGCTCTGTTCGCGTTCTCGGATCGACCGCATCAACGAATACCCATCCTCACCCGGAAGGCCGATGTCGCTGATGAGGGCATCGAAGCTCGATTCAGATAGCCGCTGCAACGCGTCCGACACCGACTCGGCCGCCGTGACTTCCACACCCGAAAATTGAAGCAGCATTGTCAGCCCGGCGCGCGTCGTCGGTTCGTCTTCAACAAGCAACACGCGCACACCCTCCAGCGAGGTCGGCGCGCCAGCATCATCGGTGACTTGCGCCGAGGACTCCGCAGGTTGCTCCTCAGGCGTGTGCGGCAGGCGCACGCAGAACGTCGAGCCCTTGCCGGGTCCTTCGCTGCTCGCCCATATGCTGCCGTCGTGCAGTTCGATCAACTGCTTGGAGATCGACAGGCCGAGCCCGAGTCCGCCCGACTTGCGGGCCGTGCCGGTGTCGGACTGCCGGAACTTGTCGAACACGAAGGGCAGGAACTTCGGATCGATGCCGATCCCCGTATCGGCAATGCACAGTTCGACCTCGCCGCCAGACGACGTGGTCAGCGCGACGTCGATGCGTCCGCCGCGCGGCGTGAACTTCACCGCGTTGGACATCAGGTTCCAGACCACCTGCCGGAGCCGCGCCGCATCACCGCGCACAAACAACCGCTCGTCGGAGAGGGATAACTTCACCGCCACACCCTTCATGCTGGCCGTGGGGCCGATGGCATCGACGGCTTGTTTCACCGTAATGCCCATGTCGGTCGGCCGCATGTCCAAGCGGAGTTTGCCCGTGGTGATGCGTGAGGAGTCGAGCAGGTCATCGATCAGCGTGCGCTGCGCGACGATGCCGGATTCGATTGCCGCGACGGCCTCTCGGAAGCGCGGCGAATCGGGGGACGTCTTCTGAAGGATCTGCACCCAGATCGCCGCCGACGCCAGCGGCGTGCGCAGTTCGTGGCTCAGGGTGGTCAGGAAATCGTCCTTGGCACGATTGGTTTCGTCCGCCAGGTCCTTCGCCGCGACGAGCGCGGCTTCCGACTGGTAATGTTCGTGCACGTCGGTCGCACTGCCATACCACGCAATGATCGTGCCCGCATCATCCGCCAGGGGCTGGGCGCGAACGAGAAACCAGCGGTACTCCCCGTCGTGTCGACGAATGCGATGTTCATGCTTGAGCACGACGCCTGACTGGACCGCCTGTCGGTAGTGGCGGGCCGCTTCATCGCGGTCCTCGGGATGGACCGCGTCGACCCAGCCCCAACCGGCCGCCTGCTCGTACGACTGGCCGGTGAACTCCATCCAGCGCTCGTTGTACCACTGCGAGTAGCCATCGGGCCGGCTCATCCAGAGCAGATCGGGAACGAGGTTGGCGATCGTCTGGAAGCCGGCCTCGGCGTTTCGGGCCGCCTGCTCGGCACGCCGGCGCGCCTCCGCTTCCCGGTGCCGGCCGATGATGATCGATGCCGTGTGCGTCAGAAGCGACGCGAGTTCCAGATGCAGGGGCGTGGCGTCGCGCGGCTGCTGGGAGTAGATCGCCAGCGTACCGACGTACCGGCCGGCCGTGGTGTGAATCGGGAAGCTCCAGCAGCCCCGGTAGTTGAACCGCTCGGCCATGTCGCGCCAGGGCAGCCAGCGCGGGTCTTTCTGCACGTCGGGCGTGATGACCGCTTTGCCCGATGACGTCGCCAGCCCGCAGGCCAGAGAGTCCGTCCCGATCTTGAAGCCGTCGACCGCCTGGGCGTACTCGGCACCCATGCCGACCAAGTGGTGGAGGGTCTGGCCCGATTCGTCGGCGAGGTAGAACGCGGCACGGGTGCCCGGCCCGAGCGCTTCGACGGCGGTGTCGACGAGGTGGCCCAGCGACACGTCCAGCGGCGCGCCGTTCAACGCCACTTCCATCGCCCCGCGCTGGCCGCGCAACCACACCTCCCGGTCGCGCAGCGCCGTCTCAGCGCGCACGCGATCGGTGATGTCCATGAACGTGACGACGACGCCGTCGATCCGGTTGTCCGTCGTCCGGTACGGCAACACGCGCCGCACGTACGTCCGGCCGTTGGTCGCGCTGATTTCCCGATCGATCGGAACCAGCCGTTCGAGCACCGCCTTCGCGTCGCGCTCCAGGTCCACGTCCTCGAACTTGCGGTGCAGGTCGCTGAGCGGCCTGCCGATGTCAGTGGCAATGAAGTCGAGCAGTTCCCGGGTCGCGGGCGTGAACTTGCGGATGCGGAACTGCTGGTCGAGGAAGACGACCGCGACATCGGTGCTGTGAAGGAGGGCCGCGAGGTCGTTGCTCGCGTTCTGGAGTTCCTCCATCTTCGCGGTGAGCTGCGCGTTGACGGTCGTCAACTCTTCGTTGAGCGACTGCATCTCCTCCTTGCTCGTCTCCAGTTCCTCGTTCGTGCTCTGGAGTTCCTCGTTGATGCTGGTGACTTCTTCGTTCGAGGCCTTCAGCTCCTCGTTGCTGGTCTGAAGTTCTTCGATGGTGCTTTGAAGCTCGTCGCGAATTCGGCGCAATTCCTCCGCCGACCCGGCCTGGGCGAGCGCGGCTTCGCCACTGGTGTCGACTTGATGCTCCTCACGCTGGTCGAAGCTCAGGACGAAGAAGTCGGGCCCGAAATCATCGGCGACGACGGGCGAGGCGGTCACCGCGACGCGGACGTGGCGGTCGTCGGCGAGGTCGATCCAGCCGTCGGTGATCGTGATCGGGCCGTGCTCGGTGGCGGCGCGTTGGAGCGCCACGCGGGCGGCGGCGCGCAGGCCGTCGCGCAGGAGCGGGGTCAGGTCGCGCGTCGGCTCGCCCGGGGGCTGCTCGATGAAGGGGCGGGTGTTGCCGTGGAAGTAGAGCACGCGCTGGTCGCGATCGATCGTGACCGCCGCGGGCGTGTGGTGTTCCAGCAACGTGCGATGCGTCATCGTCGCCACGGAAGGTCGGCCCACCAGCCGGCGATCGGTGCCGCGTTCGGCCGCGCCCGGCGCGGGAGACGTTCCCGAACCACCGCCGCCGACAATGGCGCCGCCGCGGGACACGTGCGGCGTCGGGAAATCGATCGTGCCGTGCCGCGTCGGCCCGACACGTCGGAAGATCCGTGCTTCCTTGTCGACCAGTTCGAACCGGTCCTCCGCGCCGGACACCGTCTCGCTGGTGCCAAGGAAGAGCGCGCCGCCCTCGCGCAGGCCGAAGTGCAGGAGGGCCAGCACGCGCTGCTGGACTTCCGCTTCGAGATAGATCAGCAGGTTGCGGCACGTGGCGATGTCCAACCGCGAGAACGGCGGGTCCTGGAGCACGTTCTGCGGCGCGAAGACGACACACTCGCGGAGGAACGCCTTGATGCGGTAGACGCCGTCCTCTTTGTCAAAGAACCGCTCAAGCCGCTCGGGCGAGATGTCGACCTCGATGCCGCCCGGGTAGACGCCCTGCCGCGCGTGCGCGAGCGGACGGTCGGCCATGTCGGTGGCGAAGACCTTGATCTCCAGCGGCTTGCCGACGCGCTCGGCCTCTTCCACCAGGAGCATCGCCAGCGTGTACGCCTCTTCGCCGCTGCTGCACGCGGCCGCCCAGGCGCGAATCTCGCTGTCCGGCTCGCGCCGCGCGACCAGGGGCACGATGACGCGTTTCCGCAGCGTCTCCCACGCATCGGGATCGCGGAAGAAGCCGGTCACGTGGATGAGCAGGTCGTCGGCGAGCGAAACCACCTCGTTCGGACTCTGGCGCAGCAGCTTGGCGTACTCGGCGATGTCCGCCAGCCGGGCCAGGCCCATGCGGCGCTGGATGCGCCGGAGCACGGTCGGCTTCTTGTAGCCGGAGAAGTCGGTCTTGGTGCGCGTGCGGAGGATCGCCAGCACTTCACGTAGATGGCTTTGGTCGTGGCGGAACCGTTCGACGGAATCGAGCGAACTGCGCTGGGCATACGGATGCCCCGCGTACTGCACGATGACGCCCGGAATGTCGGCCGGCGCGAGGATGTAGTCGGTGTAGCCCGAATCGATCAGGTGCCGCGGCATGGACGGGTATTGAGCCGTCTCCGGGTCCTGCGCGATCACCAGCCCGCCCACCGCCTTGATCGCCTGCGCCGGCGGTGCCGTTCGAGCCCATGCCGCTGAGGATGACGCAGATCGCGCGCTCGCGTTGCTCTTCGGCCAGGCTTTTGAAGAAGTCGTCGACGGGCCGGTTCGCGGCACGTTTGCCGAGTTGCGGGCCGAGATGGAACCGGCCGTCGCGGATCGTCAGCACGTTGCCGGGCCGGATCACATACACGTGGTTGGCTTCGACCGCCATGCCGTCGGCCACCTGGTGCACGGGCATCGAAGTCCGGGCTTGCAGGATGTCGGCCATCAGGCTCTCGCGATCGGGCGGCAAGTGCTGCACGATCACGTACGCGATGCCGGACTCCGGAGAAACGGACGGGAGGAACTGGAGGATTGCTTCCAACCCCCCTGCACTCGCGCCGATACCTACGACCGGAAACGACAGCCGCGGCGGCTGCTCGGCGTCGACCGGCATGGCCAGCCGATCGGGCTGTGTGGCAGGCTGAGCGGGTGTTGCATCCGACGCGCTTGGTCCACCCTGGTCGGGCCCATCCTCATTCATCAAAGCCTCGCGGCAAAGCTGGCTGTGGGTCGAGACGTCGTTCGATTTCGATTCTAAACGGGAAGGCCCATGCGAACATCAGGCTTGGGATGAGCAAATCCCTCACCGGAGGCGGAGCCGAGACAGGACATGAAACGAGAAGCCGCCGGCTTCACGCGGAAGACGGCGGCTTCGCAATCGGGCTGGAGGGATTCGAACCCTCGACCTTTTGACCCCCAGTCAAACGCGCTAACCAAGCTGCGCTACAGCCCGCTCGTCTTCCATTCGGAAGAAGGGCCACTGTATCGCGCGAGGATCGTTTGAGCAAACAGGTCGCTTGCCCCCTTGCCTCCCGGCCGAGTTGCGGTACATTCTTCCGTCCGTCGCCCGCTTGGGCGTCGGTGCCCGAGAAGGTCGGGTAGCTCAGCTGGTAGAGCATGCGACTGAAAATCGCAGTGTCGCCGGTTCGATCCCGGCCCCGACCACTTGAAAACGCCCCGCTTCGGCGGGGCGTTTTCGTTTGACAAGCTCGAAATGCAACGAGGCGAACCCGATCGGGTCCGCCTCGCCAGATTTGGTAGGTTTATCGCTGAGCAATCACCACGAGAGCGCGGTGGCAGGACGGGGATGCTTCACCCGCCCGATCTTTGGGTTCGCGACTGCCCGACCAGCAGCCATCGTTTCGAGCATGTCGCGGTAGTCATCGACGTGGTAGCCCTTGCCGTCCACGAGGTCGCCCCAGGCGTCGGTAATCTCCGTCTTAACGCTTGCCACTGTGCTTTCACGGGACTTCATCTCCTTCAGCACGAGCGGCGCCGCAACGTTCACCACGTGACCGTCGGGAAACAGCATATTCCAACTCGGGACGTTGTTCCTCATGTGCGAAATGTTCTTCGAGGTGTTGAGGATGTCGATGGCGAGAACTTTCTCTTTCGGCACCTCACGAAGCGTCTTGTACGCCCCATCCTTTCGAGCCGTGTCACTGCTGACACTGGACGGGTCCAACCAGCGCCAGTGCGGCAGGTACATATAGCTGGTTCGGGCATTGGTGTAGTCGCCATCGGCATTCCCTATGTCGGCATTGAAAGGCCAACGATAAACCGTCGTGCCGACTTTGCGTTCCGGAAGCTGGACCTCCGGCGAGTACGCCTTGATCGGGAACACGGGGCAGAAGAACGCCCGCGGATCGCGGGTAATGCGTGCTTCCACTAACCGGCCGAAGCCATAGCTGTACCACACGCCCGTAGTCAGATTCAGTTCACTCGCGATGATCGTGGTGTGCGGGCCGGTAAAGCTCGTGGGGCCAGAACCATTCGAGGCGTCCGCTCGGAAGCGTGGAGGCAAAGCGCCCTTGTTCTGCGTGGCATACATGATCACCAGTTGCCCCGTGCTGCGGAGATTCGCTTCGCACTTGACGATCAATGCCTGATAGCGGGCCGAACTGAGGGCCGGCACGAGGATTGAGATCAGCAACCCAATGATGCCGATGACGACGAGTAATTCGACGAGGGTGAATGCGGTTCGGAGGGAACGCATGCCAGGATTCTCCGCCTTGAGAAATGCTGAGCGGGTCACCGACGAGGTGACCGATCGACCGGTGCCGGCCGCGCGGGGTGGGCCGCGCGAGTCAGCTTGAAATGGAGTCCGCCGCGGAAATGTCCGCCACCAAACCCTAACGTGCTGAATCGGGCCTCGGCAATGCAAAACTCATGGGAATTGCCAATCGACCATTTTGACGCGCTAACCCGCGCATTCATCTCGCCTTACGGAGCACTCTTGCCCGTTTGTGCAACACCTTCCGCTGAAACTACAAGGGCCGATTGATGCCAAGTTGCATGGAACATGGGCATACTCGCCGCATGGTCGCCGGCCTGCGGAGGACGGCGTGCCGAATCTCATTTCGAGCCCCTTCAACTCGTCGTAATTCAGGCGCCTGACCCGCTCAGGCAGAGGTGGAAAATGCAGCGTGCCCGACTTTCGGTGGCGTCGTCGTCCCTGCGCTCTTCCCGTTCGTCGCGATTCCTCATCGCCCTCGCCGGCAGCGGCGTGGCCTTGGCGCTCGCGCAGTCGGCGCTGGCGACCGACGGAACGTGGATCACCGGCGCGGCCGGCACCTACAACTACGACGACACCGCCAACTGGGCGGGCGGCGTCATCGCCGACCTCGATCCGGCGCTGGCCAACTTCTCTACCGTCGACCTCAATGGCACCGTCGGCATCGACCTCGCCACCGCCCGGACGTTGACGAACCTCACCTTCGCCGACACCGACATCAGTACGCTCGGCACCTACGCCCTCACCGGCTCGGGCATCACGCTCGCCGGCACCACGCCCACGATCACGGTCGGCGCGCTCGAAGCGACCCAGACCGTGACGATCGCCAACACGATGAGCGGCACCGCCGGTTTGACGAAGGCCGGCGCGGGCGTGCTGCAACTGACATCCCGTCACAACATCACCGGCGGCATCAACATCAACGCCGGCACGCTGCGCATCGATCCCGGTCATCACCCGCGCGAGACGACCGTGCCTCCATCCTCGGCGAACATCTACACGATTTCGAACGGCGCGAAGCTGACGATCTCGCAGAACCACTCCTGGGCGTCGGGCAACCCCACGGGCACAGCCACCAACACGACCTACTTCGGCCTCGTCGATTCGACGAGCACGGCCGCCCCGCCCGTCTACGCCTCCACGGCCAGTTCGATCTGGGTTCCGGCCGGTCAGTCGGCCGTCGTGGAATCGGGCCTGACCAGCGGCACACTCGCCATCAGCCAGGTGGGTGGCGGCGCGGGCTCGTCGCTGACGCTCCGCATCGCCGGCGGCACCACTGTCCAGGCCCGAGGCAGTTGGGCCACCAACGCGCCGGGCGCAAGCAACGCCGGCGGCGACCTCGGCTCGCTGCGCGTCGAAACCGTGAGCGGCAACGGCAACTTCGACATGGCCCGCAACGTCAGCGGCAATCGCGACCTATTCGGCACTAACTCCTTCCAGAACACGGCCGTCTCGCTCGGCACGGGCGTCACCGCCTTCCTGCGAACCGGCTCCAGCGGCAACTCGATGCCGATCGGCTCACTCGCCGGCGACGCCGGTTCCACGCTTTACGGCGGTCGCAGCTCGGGCGGCTCGCTCGCCACGTACACGATCGGATCGCTCAACACCAACACCGAATTCGCCGGCACGATCACCAGCGAAAACAACTACACCGCCGCCACGCCCAACGCGCTGGTTGGCACGACGAACATCACCAAGGTGGGCACGGGCAAGCTGACGCTCTCGGGCACGTTGTCGTACGTGCCGCGCCAGTACGCCAGCGGCAGCACCAGCACCTTGCAGACCTTCGGCGTGCGCGGCGGCATCACGACCGTGTCGGCCGGCACGCTGGCACTGACGAACACCGCGACCGTTCCCGGCGGCGACAATGCCGCCAACCTCAGCACCATCGATGTCCGCTCCGGCGCGACGCTCGATGTCTCGGGCAGCACCGTCTCCGGCGGCTACACGGCGCCGGCCTTCCAGCAGATCATCGGACCCGGCACGATCGTCGGGCCGTTCAACCTCGGCAGCGCGATCCTCGCCCCGGCCAACACGATGGGCACCAGCCCGACCGCGTTCAATACGCCGGTCGCCGGCACGATGAACTTCACCGGCGCGCTCACGATCGCCAGCGGCGCTCTGAACTTCGACATCGGCGCCAGCGCGAGCGACCTGATCAACGTGAGCGGCCCCGTCACCGTCGGCGGAACCGTCGCGTTCACGCCGAACTACATCGGCACCGTCACGCCGGGCAACTACACCATCATCAACGCCACCAGCATCACCGGCGACCCATCCGCCTGGACGCCCGCCGGCCCGCGCGGCGGCAGCCCGACGCTCTCGATCGTCGGCGGCACGCAACTCGTCCTGAACATCCCCAGCGGCGCCGCCCCTGCGACGCTCAACTGGAGCGGCAGCGCCAGCACCGCCTGGGACACCAGCGCCGTCACCAACTGGTATAACACCGGCACCCTGGCGGCCGACAAGTTCTATCAGTCCGACACGGTCTACTTCAAAGACACCAGCGACGGCGTGAACCCGCCGACCACCACCACGGTCGCCCTCAACGGCACCGTCAACCCCGGCCCGGTCGTCTTCGACAACTCGGCCGTCACCTACACCGTCAGCGGCTCGGGCAAGATCAGCGGCGCGACGACGCTCACCAAGAGCGGCTCCGGCACCGTGAACCTCTCGACCGCCAACGACTACTCCGGCGGCACGACGCTCAACGCCGGCACGCTCAACCTCGGCAGCCTGGGCAGCGTCGGCACGGGCACGATCACGTTCAACGGTGGCACGCTACAGACCAACAGCAACACCGCCCTCGCCAACGCCATCGCTGCCAACACAGGCACGACCAGCACGTTTGCTTCGAACGGCTCGACCGGTTCGAACGTCGACATGACCGGCGCGTGGACCGGCTCCGGCGCGGTGATGTTCACCAGCGACAATGACGCCCGCAACGTGACGATCCAAGGCTCGTTCACCGGCTTCACCGGCACGCTCGGCATCACCTCCAACACCCGCATCCGCCTGACCTCGACGACCACGACCGCCAACACCGCAGTCGTCATTGACGGCGGCTCGCTCGCGGCGAACGGCTCGGGCACGACCGCCATCGGCTCGCTCGCCGGCACGGGCGGCCTGCTGATGGGTTACTCGGGCGGTTCGAGCGCGGCCACCCACACATGGCAGATCGGCAGCCTGAACACCTCGACCACGTTCGCCGGCGTCATCGGCAACAGCTCGGGCAGCGGCAGTTCGACCGCCGCCGTCACCATCACCAAGGTGGGCACCGGCACGCTCACGCTCACCGGCGCCAGCACCTACACCGGCACAACCAACGTTCAGACCGGCACGCTCCAGATCGGCAACGGTGGCACGAGCGGCAACCTCGCAACGAACACGATCATCAACCTGCTTGGCAGCGTTGCCAGCGACGCGACGATCGCCTTCAACCGCTCGGACGACGTGACCGTGCCGAACATCATCACCGGCGTCGGCACCGTTCTGAAGGCCGGCGCCGGCACGACGACGCTCAGTGGCACCAACAGCTACGCGGGTCCGACGGTCGTCACCGGCGGCACCCTGAAGCTGGTCGGCATCGCCCAGGACCCGATCCTGAACGGCGAAGGCGTCGACCTCCAGGGCGGCCGCGTGGCGTTCGACTACACCGGCGGCGCGACGGCCGACGGCATCCGCCTGATCCTGAAGGACGGTTACGACAACCAGACGCCGAAGTTCAGCACGGGCAGGATTCGCGCCACCACGATGGCTGCGAGCCGGGTCATCGGCTGGATCGACGACGGCGTGGGAACGATCACGGCGGCCGTCACGCTGCCGGGCGATGCCACGCTCGACGGCACCGTCAACTTCAGCGACCTGCTCGCCTTGGCCGCCAACTACAACTCGACCAGCGGCATCTGGGCGATGGGCGATTTCAACTACGACCAAAACGTCAACTTCACCGACCTGCTCGGCTTGGCCGCCAACTACAACCAGACGGTCACCGCAAGCTTCGCCGGTGACTGGGCGCTCGCCCAGAGCATGGCCGCTCCGGAACCGACCACGCTGGTCACCCTCGCCAGCGCTGGCCTGCTGCTCAGCCGCCGTCGCCGGTAAGTCTCGTCTGCTTTTCAATCGAACCCAAGGCCCGCACGCCGCCACTCGCGTGCGGGTCTTTTCGTTGGGGCGAAAAGGCGATTGGGGCGTAGAGGAATCGGTCCATCTGACTGGAATGGACTAGAGCAGCGTGTGAAAAGTCGTAGCGACACCGAATGGGTTTGTGGCGAGGGCCTCCGACACGGGCCACGTTCGCTATGACAATATGCTCGCCGCTCTAGACCGGTCGCTATCGGCGGCTTTGGCGTCTCCTCCCTGACCGCGATCGGCGTCAACTCTCCTTTCCCTCGCCGTGTGCTTTGTGATCACTGTGCTTCAAGCCAACCGAGAGCCAATCCTTATCAGACGCTTCCCCGATCCTGCGCAGATTGAAGTTGCGCCCGGCCCCCGGATCGATAGATCAAGACTGGCCTTGCGCGCGGCCGCGTGCCGCGTTCGGCCCAGCGTCGCACCGTGGAGCGAAGGGAGTTGTGATGTCGCCGGACTCGAACGAAGAACGCTCACACGGCGCGGCTTCCCCCCCGTCTGCCCGCGAACCACACAACCCGTCGATCGATCAGTGCCGCGCGTCGTCCGTGAAGATCTACGCCGCCCTGCTCGGCCGCGAAGTCCGCATCGACCCGGTCGTCCCGCGCCGCGACGCCGGCGTCGAACTTCGCATGAACATGGCGGTCAACCTGAAGTTGGGCGGCACACGCTCGCCCTTCTTGACGCCGACCTGGTCCGACCGCATCGGCCACTGGTGCGCGCTGGCCGTCAAAGCATTCGACCGCGCCCGCCAGCGTCTGAGCACGCCGCGCGTGCTGCGTTCGATCGAACGCTCGGCAACATCCGACACAGTCCCGCCCGGCCCGACACCGATCGCGCCCGTGACCACGATCAAAGCCCGCCCCGTCATCCTCGTCGGGCCGGCCGTCACGAAACGCAACGTCATCCGCCGCAGTACGCACTCGCACGCAGCGTGAGGCGTTCGACGTGCTGTGCGACGATCTCAACGCACGCCAAGGGCCGTCGTCGATCGAGATGTCCCCACGTCCTGGCGAGCCGCGGCAAAAATCGCGCACGAATCATCACTCCAACTCCCCGCCCGGCCACGCCTTGAGCGGCCGAATGGAGTGCTGACGTGGTATTTTGAAATCGGGGACATCTTGGGACATCCGGGCCACCCCGCTTTCGCAGGGGCCGGGCGATCGAACTGAAGTTGCCAGAGAGCGACGGATCACCGAGCAGTATGACAAGCGAGTCCGGGTGGCCGTCAAGGACGAAAATTCGCCAAGTTCGCTATCCAACCGTCTGGATGCATGCAGTGGAATACTAGCCGCGTCCCCGTATCCGTTCCGAGCCGTCGGCGTTCTGTCCCACGATCACCTGCGGGCCGGCGGAACTCGGCCCTTCTTCAACAAGAATCGCAGCCCATGCTTCTTCGCATATGCTCGAAACAACCTCATGGCACCGCCTTTATAATCGAAAAGGTCCTCGTAGAATCCCGGCTTGGCAAACTGGGGCGGGTTCGCGTAGCGCTCCCCGCCCACGCCTCGCGCGACAACCCAGTCTTTTGGGATTCCACGCTCGTGTACGCGGAAGCAACGCCGACTGAACAGTGTCGGTTCACCAGCCTCGTTCACTACCCGAAGGTATGAACCAGAAATACCAACCACCAAATACTTCTTACCCGGTTTGAGCCACATACTGAGTGGGCGATCGGTTCGTGCAATCACGATCATATGACATCCCTCGTTTAGAAAGGATCGGGCTCTCCGGCCATCTTCATGCCGCGCTTTCCGATTCCGGGGCACTCATACCAGTGCCACTCCTGGCCATATTCGTCCCAGCTCTTCTTTTTCACCCACCATTTCGCTTTTCCGCCAAACTTGGAAACCAGTTCATCAACCTTGTCTATATCATCTCCCTATGCAATTTGTTGAGAGCGCGAGATGAAGTACTTGGTGAGCTTCGGTCCACAGTCTGCATTGTGTACCCAAACCGGACGGATGAAAGACGTCTCGGCATCGGCGACGAAGTACGTGTGATCGGCCGCGACGGTCATGTTGTAGACCGTCACGCCTTCGGGGTGTTCGATCCGCGTGGATATGGTCACTGTCCGGGTCGAACCATCGGGCGCGGCGAGTTCGGTGCCAACCGTCAGTTTCCCGGCCTCGGTCCACCCGGTTCCCTCAACCCATAAGGGGTGGTTGTCGGTGGTCTCGATCCGCTCGGTGTGCCCCACCGGATCGACGTACTCGATTATGCGGATGTGGTCGGCGGTCTTGCTGAACACCGATTCGACGCGGTGCGGCTCGATCGTGTCGATAGCACTCGACTGATCGCGTGACAGGACCGTGTCGCCGGCATGAATCTCTTCGATGGCACGGGTGATGTACGAGCCATCGGCGTTCTGCCCGACGATCACCTGCGTACCGGCAAGGAAGTGGCTTCCGCGTCGTCGTTTGCCAGTTGCATACATAACCCAACGAGTTGACGTTCTTCAAACACCGCCGTGACTCCTTCGGCAAATTCGACACGATCACCACTGGCCATAGATCGTCGCATTCCGACAAATAATCGCCGCGCCGTTGCATCGAAAACTCGCACCCACGAATCGGCACCTTCAATGCCAACGCTAACGCCTGGCTGTGGCAGGCAGGCCGGGAACGCCAAGAGTGCCGCACGGCTCGAAGCGACCCAAGGCACTGGAGAACGCTGCCACGCGGATGCCGGAAGGAAACCCCATGGATACAACAGCCGCAAACTGCCTTCACTAATCGCACATTCGATCTGAAGCGTTCCAGCACAGAGAGAAGTGCGCCGCCCTGCCTCAGTGCGAGATCTATCGATTGGCCATGCTCGAAACGAATCGAGTAGTCGAATGAGTCATAGACGCAGCGTCCGGTCAGAATGTTCGCTGTTGATAGAACACGAAAAATCACGGCACGCTCCGAAACAAATAGTGCAGTACTAACTTTCTATCCACGTCGACTACGAGTTCATAGATTCCATTGCTGCCATTAAATGTTCCAGAAACATCCCAGCGAAGTGCATTCGGTACACCTTGCGGATCAGGCCGCGGCGCTCCTGAATTCATCAATTCTTGCAGAAACAGCTTCCACTTCACAAATGGTCGGTCGGCGTGGCCCGATGCCGTCTTGCTCAAAGCGAGTTCGGACGCGCTTGGGATAGCACATCCCGCGTTATGCACCCACACCGCGTCGCTGATATTCGTTTCGGCATCGGCGACGAAGTACGTATGATCCCCGCTGACGGTCATGTTGTAAACCGTCACGCCTTCGGGGTGTTCGATCCGGGTGGACGCAGTCACCGACCAGGCCGAACTGTCGGGCGCGTCGAGTTCGGCGCCGACCGTCAGCTTCCCGGCCTCGACCCAGCCGGTCCCTTCCACCCAGAACGGATGGTTGTCCGTCGTCTCGATCCGCTCGGTATGTCCGGCTGAATCGACGTACTCGATTACGCGGATGTGGTTGGCGGCCTTGCTGAAGGCGGCGTCCACGCGCTTGAACTCCAACGAGTTGGTCGGATGGTTCTGTTCACGAATGAACGAGCGTTTGCTGCCAACAGCAACAGGCGATGCGCGTCGGTCCCGTCTTACCGCACCCCGCTATCTCGTGCTGCGATCTCGCGCAGTTGAGTCCTACCCAATTTCGTTGGCCCAAACCAGCACTTTTGAATCGGGACTGCGTCGGTCCAGCGACTCCATACACCGTGGCGGCCCTCGATTCGGAATTCCACCAAGTTCCTGTCAACAAGTGCTTCCAGTTCGTCAATGATATCGGATAAGCGCGGTGCAAACTCCGCTCGTTCATAAACGGCAGTGTTCGTCGACGTAACCGTGACTAGCTTAAAAGAAATCGCGAGATAGATCTGTTCAACATCCTCCCAGTCATCGGCCATCGCGTTAAGGATTAATTCGCTCAACGTCAAGTGCACCTCCCTTACTTCCACTCATCCCGAAAATGCGCTGGCGCAAACACACTGCCGTCTGCTTTGAAGATTGTCTGTCGCACCAACTCTTCGCCCGTCTCCTCGTTCCGGAATAGCTCCTGATAGTTGGTTCCATCCTTGTTGCGAATGTTTGTTGAGGCTTCGGATTTCGCCCTGACAAGCTTCCACCTGCCCGGACAGATCGCAAACTCTTTTATCCGTGCTCCGACTGGGCGCCCGCAGCTTGCGTTATGCACCCACACCGCGTCGCCGATATTCGCTTCGGCGTCGGCGACGAAGTACGTATGGTCGCCCGCGACGGTCATGTTGTAAACCGTCACGCTCTCGGGGTGTTCGATCCGCGTGGATGCGGTCACTGTCCGGGTCGAGCTCGGACGCGTCGAGGGTCGCAACACAGCCGCTCCGTACCCGTAGCCACTCCCGTCCTATTCCTTCATTCCGTCGCCTCCACCGACCAATCGCTCCTTAGCGGCTGTGACCAAGTTTCTATAATCATCGCGAAAGGGCTCTGAAAGCTGCTTCTCCAGTTGTCCCATTAATTTCCAGATTGCAACCCACTGTGCATCGTCAAACACCTGCCGCTTGTCTGATTCATCCAGTTCGTACAATGCATCCTCGAGGACCAAGGCCTCGTCATGCGAAAGGGTAAAGTGCGTAGCTGGTTTCATGCCTCATCACTCTCTCAATTGCAGTCAAAAGAAGTGCCCTGTCGTCCAGAGATCCGACAATTGACTGGCAGACAACTTGAATCCTGCCACAAAGTAGCCGTCGTGGTTAATGACCACATTGACGCCGCTTTGCTTGTCTAAAATATGAATAAAGCCCGACTTACCATGATATCCGCCCATGATAGTTATATTGCCAGGCTTATTGATGTGAGCAAGGATCGCCTGCCTCATGTCCTCCGCCCTAGCTGGATTCCAAGTCCCTGTTAGGCCAAAATCCGCACCGTGCTTACCGAAGTTCTTCTGCAACTGGCTCGGCGTCATGTTCACGGTCGGATTGCACTCAGCATTATGCACCCACACCGGGTTCGTGAACGAGGTCTGGCTGTCGGCGACGAAGTACGTATGATCCTCGCTGACGGTCATGTTGTAAACCGTCACCCCTTCGAGGTGTTCGATCCGGGTGGACGTGGTTACCGTCCGGGCCGAGCCGTCGGGCGCGTCGAGTTCGGCGCCGACCGTCAGCTTCCCGGCCTCGACCCAGCCGGTCCCTTCCACCCAGAACGGATGGTTGTCCGTCGTTTCGATCCGTTCGGTATGTCCTGATGTGTCTGCGTATTCGATCACCCGGATGTGGTCGGCGGTCTTGCTGAATACCGATTCGACGCGGTGCGGCTCGATCGTGTCGATAGCACTCGACTGATCGCGTGACAGGACCGTGTCGCCGGCATGAATCTCTTCGATGGCACGGGTGATGTACGAACCGTCGGCGTTCTGCCCGACGATCACCTGCGTACCGGCGGCGAAGCAGGAACTGCCTGAATTGACCTTGGACTTCGCCGCCTTGAAGAAGGCGAAGATCTGGTAGGCGTCCAGACCGATGCGGAGCCAATACGCCTGCTCCTCCGAGAGGTGGAGTTGGTCGATGGCATAATTCGCCGCCGCCGCCGCCACCGCGCTTGCACCCCACTGAAGCGCCACGACCGCCGCCCGCTTGGCACACAGCGTGAAAGTCTTTTGCGTCAGGATACTTACGCCGGTCTGGACGAGGGGACCAACGCCGCCAACCATCTGCACGGCCGTCAGAACTTTGTGCGTCCCCTCGGCCCACTGCACGGTCCTGGACGCGGTATCGACGGCGATCGACGCCCCCTCGCCCAATTCCGCAGCTGCCTTGGCCAGTTCTTCGGCCTGCGCATGGGACGCGCTGAGCGACCCCACCTTGTCTGGCAGCGCGGCCACCTGCCGGATGAGCTCGCCGTCGGCTTCGCTCGGCCAGTACCGAGCTGCCAAAAACTTGCCTGCGGCGCGGTTGAGCTTCACGACCTGCTTAAGGTATTCGTCGTACTGCGTCGCGAGCGCATCGATCGGGCCTGTCGCCGACCCAAGTTTTTGAAGGATTTGGTCATCCGAAGCGTTCGCCACATCTCCCACGCCCCTGCCGAGTTGCGCCAGGCCCTCATAGAGCTGGCCGATCATGTCGCGCGCGGTGGCGATGCCGGCAGTCAAGCCGTCCACCGTCCCTTCGATCGACCCGTCCGCGTTGATGAACATCGGTACAGAAGGCCCGGGCAACGCTCCCGGCGCTTCATGGAAGCCCACGTTCAGCTGAATCCGCCGGTCGTGCGTGCCACCGCCGTTCGGGTCGGTCGCCGTTATGGTGAACTCGTCCCAGCCGACGTAAGGCTCTTCGCCACTTTCAGGATCATCCGGCGTGAACGTCAGGGTCCCGTCGGCGGCAAGGTCGATCGAGCCATGCTGGGGGTCTGAGGTGACCTCGATCGTTCCGAGGTAGGGTATGCCATTCGACAGACTCATCAGGCCGGACTGTAAGGTTGTGGGCGAATCCGCCGAGACGGCGTAGGGTCCTGAGGAACCGTTGTAGTAGACATTGCCTGTCCAAGCCTCAGCCGAGCCGACATATATCTCGAAAACATTGTCAGTCGTGGTCAGTGGACCGATTTCGAGCGAGAACTCGAACGTGTCTGCGACCGGATTGCTCGGATTGTCTGGAACGTATAGGGATTGCGTCGCTCGTTCGAGAACGTCACCCGCCGAGTAATTCGTAGTCGACGTCGACCCGTCTACAGGATTGTAGATTTGCTTCACAAGCGCACCGGCGTGCGGGAGCCCGGTAATCCGCAATGTCGCACCAAACTCGGCAGCGTACCAATCAACCGTCGGGCCCAAGCCCACGTCCATTTGCATGGGCCCATGTAGGTGAATTGGGCCGTCGGTACATTGAATGATCACGGAGACGGGTTGGCTGGTGGTCACGCCGTCGCTGACCACGACTTGGGCCATTTCAAGTCCGTCGAAATCGCCGTCAAATTCATAGGTGAATTCGCCAGTGGCAGAGTCGAGATTGAGCGTGCCGTGCTCTGGCTCTTTCCCGTCTGGAATCGAGTAGGTGAGGTCGGTGTCGCCGTCGCCATCGGTGGCTTGGACTTGCCCGCTCACGCTACCGCTGCTGACGGTGGCGAGGGGCACGTCAACCCACACGGGATTGACTGCCGGCGCGGCATTCGTCACGTCGATGGCCACCTCGGCGGAATCCGCCAGTGGCGCTTCCGTCGCCGACGGTGTACCGGAAGTGA
Organism: Tepidisphaeraceae bacterium; assembly: GCA_047600945.1. Lineage (GTDB taxonomy): Bacteria > Planctomycetota > Phycisphaerae > Tepidisphaerales > Tepidisphaeraceae > JASGKC01. Next base: position 4,518,286 of record JASGKC010000001.1, read on the forward strand.
TCGGTGCCGACAAAGCTCGTGTCCGGCGTGTAGGTGAATGCGAGCGACGACTCGTCGTAGGTGAGCGAGCCGTGCTCGGGACTGCTGTAGTTAACAAGCTCGATCGCCTCGCCCGGGAGCGAGTCGTAGTCCGGGTCATTGCCCAACGGATAGATCGTCAGCGGCGAGTTGTGGTTCGTCACGTACGCCGAGATCGTGCCGCGGTCGTTCGGCCCCCCGTTGTCGTCGCTCGAGGCCACCGGCGGCGCGATTGGCTGGACCGGCAGCGCGCTACTGGGAGCGGACTCATATACGTCCTCGGCAGTGACCAATGCTCTCACCCGATAGCTTTGCGCCCCGAGTGCGGGGTATTCATCGGTGTACGAGGTCCCCTCGGTTTCGTCGATCGCAAAAAAGTCGCCGTCGCTGCCCGCCCATTCGATCAGGTACGAATCAGCGCCATCGACGGCCGACCAATTGAACTGAACGTGGTCTGTGTATGCCGAGCCGCTGGTGGCCAAGCCGGTCGGCGCGACGAGCCCGTCGGTCAGGTTGAAATCGCCACCGCCTGAAACGGGGTCGGTCGTGCCGACGCCTTCGCCGGCGGGTGCGCTGGCGCTGCCGAGCGAGGCGATGACGAGCACCGATTCCGCATCCCGCGTAGTGGCCGACACGGCGAAACGCGTGTGCGCGGACTGAACGGCCAGGAACGAGTAGCTGCGGGCCGCGCCATCCACGCTGTCGAACCGCTGAAAGTTACCGCTGCCGTAGGAAACCCAAATGTTGTAGCCGGTCGCCGGCGTGTCGGCGGGCATGGTCCAGTTCAGCGCCACGCGCGAGCCGGTCGACGCCGAAGCGCCGACCCCGGTCGGCGCGCGCAGCGTCGTCACGGCCCAGTCCTTCGACGTCGTCAGACCGTGTTCGGGCGCGTCGGCGACGCCGTCGTTGTTCGTGTCGGTCAGGTGGTACGGCCGCACGCGGTACCAGTACTTCATGCCGTCCGTCAGGCCGCTGTCGGTCCACGACCAGCTCGTCCGCCCGGTCACGTATGGCACGTCGGCGACGGCGTCGAACACAACGCCGTCCATCGAGCGATAGACCGTGAAGCCGTCGATCGCCACGTCGCCGACGTCATAGTTCCAGGTGATCGACGTGCCGTCGACGCCGGTCGGGTCGGCGATGAGGCCTGTCGCGGCCGTCGGCAAGGGACTGACCGTCACGCCATAGCGCGCCCCGAGTGCCAGCAGGTCCGTAAAGTTCACCGTGCCGTCATAGTTGGTGTCGCCCTGCGCGAACGTGGCTCCCGATTGATTATAGTTCGCCGACAGAGTAGTCAGATCAGAGTAGTTGACCACCCGGTCGTGGTTGAAGTCCCCGTCCAGGAAGAAGTCGCTGGCGATGAGATCGTCCGACAAGTTCGGCGACACGCCGTCACGATCGACGAGCAATTCATAGTTGCCGTCGGACACATATGGTTCCGTGGTATCGACTTCGAACAGTGCCTGATTGCTGCCCGCAATATACGTCGGCGTGCGCAGCGGCACGCTCGCCATCGAGCGAAGGTTGGTGGCGACGACCGAAGAAGATGAAAGCCCGGCGGACACGTCAGCGTCGAAATTCACCGCGATCCGCTGCCGCGTGACGGCCGCATAGTCGAGCACGGCCGCCGTCGCCGAGGCGAGCATCGTGCGGCGTTCGAGCGATTGGACGATCGGACTAGCGGCAGAGGAAAACCGGCGAGCGGTGCGAACCGAGCGAGGCATGTCCATCCCTTCGAGGAAACGTGTTCTCACCAACAGTCGAGCGGAACGCCCGAACGAGTGGCGGAATCAGCTTAAGTGCGCGTAGCGATGCGTCAACGCCGAGGCATTCGGTTCGTCGAGTGAGTGACAAGCTGACACATCAGTGGCTCGGCGAGGCCCGGCTGTCTTTCGAGTCGCCGTCGTCCGCGATCCGATCCGTCCCGCCACCTTCTCGGTGGGGCCAGGTCTTTTTGAAGGCGTCCAGTTCGACCTTCAGCTTCTGCACGACGTCGGGATGATCTGCTGCGACGTTCGTCTTCTCGCCGGGGTCTTTGGTGATGTCGTACAACTCGATCGTCGCGCCATCGGGCGTCATCAGCAGCTTCCACGGACCTTCGCGCGCGGCCAGCGGCGGGCTGCGGTGCGGGGCGGGCGGGTAGGCCCAGCGGCGTTCGCCGCGGCCGTACTCGAAGAGCATCGGCTTGGTTCGGTCGAACGACTTCCCGTTGAAGGCTGCGAGGACGCTTTCGCCGTCGCCCGTCGGCGCGGTCGTGCCTGCGAGCGCGGCGAACGTGGGCAGCAGGTCGACGGAACCGATCAGGCTCGTCTCATCGACCCGCCCCGCCGGCGCGTGGCCGGGCCAGCGGACGATGCCCGGCATGCGGATGCCGGCCTCATACAGACTCGCCTTCGCGCCGCGCAGTGTCGCGCCGTTGATCTTGCCCGATCGCTCGCTCTGCAAAGATGGCGCGGGGCCGTTGTCACTGGTGAACAGGATCAGCGTCTTGTCGGCGATGCCCATGTCATCGAGCGCCTTGGTGAGCCGCCCCACTTGCACGTCGAGTTCGCGCAGGACGGGGCGCAGCGCGGCGCACGACGACGTCTTCGCGCCCTGCTTCTCGTATTCCATGTCGGGCACCCACGGCGTATGCACATCGTCGGGCCAGAGGTCGATGTAGCACGGCTCGCCGGGGTGACGCTTGAGGAAGTCGATCGTTTTGTCGACGAAGTATTCGGTTCGCTTCCAGCGCCGCACTTCATCCTTCGGCGACCAGATCCAGTCCGACGCGGTGAGCTTCGGATCGGGGTCGGGGCTCTCCCACGTGCTGGAATATTCGTCGAAGCCGTACTCACGGATCGACGGCGCCTGGATGTGCCGACCGCCCCCCATGTGCCACTTGCCGAAGTGGCCGGTGGCGTAGCCGGCGGACTTCAGCGTGCGGGCGATGCTCGGGGCCTTGGGGTCAAGGAAGTCGACCATGTCGCGCGCGAGGTTGTCGGCGGGTGTGTTCAGGAAGCTGGTGATGCCGTGCCGGGCCGGGAAGCAGCCTGTGAGGATGCCGGTTCGGCTCGGCGAGCAGATCGGCGAGGCCGAGTAATACTGCGTGAAGCGCGTCCCCTGCGCGGCCAGGCGATCGATGTTGGGTGTCGGCTCGACGGTGCCGCCGTTGGCGCTGATGTCGCCGTAGCCCATGTCGTCGACGAGGAGCACGATGATGTTGGGCCGATCCGACGTGGCCGGCACGGCGATGGCCGGGCTGGCGAGCAGCGTCGTGACACCGAGAGCGGCGAGCGTTCGATTCATACTTCGGCTCCGTCACAGCGAATGCACCGTCTAGACAGCACCGATGAACCTCAATGGCCATCGATCATGCGATCGGCACTGGGCGTCAGGGCATCGGTGCTCCGCTGCCCTGACAGGCGTTCGAAAGCGTTCCACGGATAGCGAGTACGCAAGCCCGTGGCACCCGGCCCGGGCGACCTCTCCCGGAGGGAGAGGGAGAAATTCAAGCTCGACCCCTACCGAGTACCCAAGTCACGGCATTCGGTCGCCTGTCGTCTATCTGTGTTCATCTGCGGTTCCATTCCTCGCGATCGCTACCCCGGCAATTGCTTCTTCCATTCGTCGTTCAACTCTTCCAGCGTCTTGCCCGTCAGCGTCTTGAAGAGTTCGTCGCTGTACCGACCCTGGCGGACAGCGGCGTTCACTTTCTGGACCAGGTCCTTGTCGTACTTGTTCGTGACGTAGTTCAGGAAGTTCGCGCTGACGCGATACGCCTTGTCGTAGTTGGCCTTGCTGGCGTCGCGGATGCGGGCGCCGTTCTTTTCGGGTTCGTACAGGTACCAGCGGATGTAGTCCGGGATGCCTTCCTGCAACCAGAACGGCGAGCGGCGCGAGCCGAACTTGTACTGCTGCACCACGTGCACCATCTCGTGGACAACGGCGCCGACGGCCTCTCGATCTTTCTCCCGCTCGGCCCAGTGCAAGTTGACCGTGACTCGGTTCCCACCCGCGTAGGCCGGCGCGGCACCGGGCTTGTCGTCGATCTTGAACTGGATGGTGAACTTCCGCGGCGCGTGGTAGCCCTCGCTGGGCAGCATCTTGACGATCTTCGGATACCACTCGCGCACGACCGGCTCGAGCTTGGCGGCGCTCCAGGCTTTCATCTCGTCGGACAAGCCTTCGGTGTCGACGGTGACGTCGAAGTTGAACTCGCCTGCGGTCGCGTCGGTCGGCTTGGTCGTGGGCGACTTGATGGCGACAGCCTGATCGGGCGAGACAACGTCGATCTCGCTGAAGAAGGTGTTGCCGAACGCGTCGTCCGACTCGGTGGGCTTGGCATCGATCAGCAGATAGCGGAAGGTGCCGAGCGCCGCGGCGCGGCATTCGCGCCGACGCTACCGACGCTAACGGCGTGCTGGCCGCCCTCGCCTTGGGCGCGGGTGTCGACGTTCGCGAGCAGCGTCCAGCCGAGTTTGGCGGGATCGGTGCCTTCCTTCGGGCTGGCGTCGAAGCCGTTGGCCGCACCGTCGGCGGCGTAGAGCGTGTAGACCTGCGGCGCGCGGCTGTTGCCATGCCAGGAATAGGTGTTCACTTGCGCGACCGGCTTGGCCGCGCCGAGATCGATAGCCAGCCGACCGCCATCGGTGCCAGCCGCGAAGAAGAAGTTGTCGTGCGGGCTGTCTTCCTCGTCGGGCAGCTTGCCGTCGTGAAGCAGCGACACATCGCCCGAGTTCAGGTCGGCCTGCCCGTCGACGATTCGGAACTTGGCGCTCTGGGCCAGGTCGTCCTTCACAGGCGCGGGCAGACTTGTGCCTGCCCACTTCGACACCGCGTCGTCGCCCGCAACGCGTTCGATCGAGATTATCGGATCGGCGCTCGCGATCGACACCACGCTTAACGAGAGAAACAACGCCGACTTTGTTGGAAACCGCATGGAACACCTCATGGGCTTCATGGTAGTGAGCAAAGCGACGGGCGCGAGGTACGAACGACGTGAATTCGCATACGCGAAACGCACGAATTGATACGCGATTTATGGGTACGGGCGCGGCTGATCCTCACTCACCACTCGGAACGACGATGTCGGTCTCGATCGCGAGCGGCGCGCCGAAGTTCGGCGTGCCGTCGCCATTCCAGGTGAAACGCTGGGCGCGCGTGGTGCGATCGGCGTACGTGGCACGCGAGCCGGTCTTGGCGTGGTAGACGATCCAGTCTTCCTTTCCGTCCGGGCTCTTGAAGAAGAAGTTGTGGCCTGGGCCGTAGACGCCCGCGCGGTCGTTTCGTTGAAACAGGACCTTCGGGTGCTGCTTCCACGAGGCCGGGTCGAGCGGATCGGCCCCGTCGTCGGCGACGAGCATGCCGAGACGGTAGTCGGGCGTGTCGGCGCCGCACATCGAGTAGACCAGCATCGTCTTGCCGGCGTGCCGCAGGATCTCCGGCCCTTCCCGCACGAACTTGCAGCCGAAACCGTCGGCCTGTAGCGCGAGGCGAGAGCCTTCGAGCGTCCACGGGTTCGCCATCTTCGAGATGTACAGCCCCTGCCCGGTGTCGCTGGGCCTTCCGCACCAGACGAAATACATCGATGCGTCGTCCCGCTTCAGCACGGTGCCGTCAATGGCGTAAAATTTGTCTTCCGGATCGGTGAGCAGCTTCGCCTTGGTCTGGTACGGCCCCATCGGCGAATCGGTCGTGCTCTGCGCGACGAACAGGCGATGATTTGCGTCGTCCTTGCCGTCGAATGCGGTGACGTAGAGGTACCACCGCTCGCCGTCGGGCCCGGGGAGTCTGTGGAACTCCGGCGCCCAGACGCCGTGCGAGCGTTCGGGGGCGCGGTCTTCCCAGACGGTAACGTCGGGCGCGTGGGCAAGTTCGCCGATGTGCCGGGCGCGGCGCAGCTTCACGTTGCGGCCGGTGGTGGTTGAGAGGTAATACCAGCCGTCGACGTACTGCATCCACGGGTCGGCGCCGCCCTGCTTGAGCGGATTGCGAAACGTCGCGGGCCGGGTAGTCGGTCCATCGGCTGCCAACGACGTCGCGGCACACAAGGCGACGGCCAACACGCACACGCACCACTTCAATCGCAACATCGTTCCCATCTCCTTCGCGCCTTCATTTCATTCCCACGGACGCGCTCACTCGCCGTTTCGAACCTTCTCGAAAACGATCGCGCGAACAATGTCTGTCGACTTCGCATCATTCATCGGCTGCGTCGTTGGTGCGACCGCCTCCAGCTCGGCCAGCACGACTGTCGCACCGATCGGCGCATGACGCGACAGCGCCTGCCACGTGTCGTCGGCGTCGCGTGAGGCGACATTCATCCGCTGCTCGTAGCCGACCGCGTCGCGGCGCTTCGGCAAGGGCGTGCCTTCACTCGTGCGCGGATCGACGTCGATCGTCTCGTTCGGCTTCACCACTTTCGCGACGTCCCACGTTCGGTTACCCCGAACGATCCGCACACGGCTGATCGAACGCGTTCCGGCATTCGACACGTGCACCACGCCGGTATCGTCTATCTGTGCATCGATGACCGCGGGTTCGTCGATGGGTTCGTTCACGGTCAGCCAGCGTGTGTTCGATCGGCCGAGTCGGAGCGCGCCGGCGATCTGCTGACTGTTGCTCGACTGCCGCAGCACAAGTTCCGCGGCCTCCGGTTGCGGGACCGGCTCGAAGCGGGCGGCCGACCACCAAGCGGTGTCGGACGTAGCCGGGGCGACGTCGATCGGCCTCGGCGACGTGAAGCCGATTACGCGTGTGCGCTCCAGCGCTCGGCCGCCCACTTCGTCTGTCACCGACACCGTGCGCGAGGCTTCGCCTTTGATATCCACCTCGACCATGCCCAGCCCGACGATCGCCGGCGCGAGCAGCGCCCAGGCCGACACCGACCACCACGCCCGCACTGGCCGCCGCGCGATCGTCCAGGCCAGCACCGACTCGACTGGCCCGATCAACACCAGCGCTCCGACGGCAACCAGCAAGGCCGTATGCCAATCGAAACCGCCCGACGCGGGCACCAGCTTCAGATCGGCAGCCATGGCCGATTCGAGTTGGCCGCGGGCCGCGCCGTCGCGCGGACGTGCGGTATTGATCAGCGTGTTCCATCGCTCTGCCACCGATGCCGCGTTCACGATCGGCTCGCTCGTCGGATCGGTCGACAGCACGACGACATGACCAAGGCCGACGCGTCCGGCAATGCCGTCGAGCGAACCGAGGTTCACGCGCGCCGTACTCTGCTTCGCGGTCAGCACACGCGACGCGCGTCCGAGCGAATCCGCCTGCACGATGCCAATGCTCGCGGGCAGCGCGTCAATCAACGGCAGTCCCTTGTCGAGCGGGCCGACGTCGAGCCACACAACCAGCGACCCGCCCTGCCGTACCCAGTCGACGATCGCCAGTTGCGTGTCGGCCGGCAGTGTGTTGGCGTCGAGCGACGCGAGCACGAGCGTGTCGATGCAGTCGTAGCCGACAGACACGTCGGGCAGCAGGCGTGTCGCCAGCGCCCCGGCGGCCGTGTCGGGCAGACGCGAGAGTTGCGTGACGACGTTGCCCGCCACGCCCGAGTTCCCGCTCACGCCGACGAGCCTGCCGAACGCGCCGGTGATGAGCGGCTTGAGCGGTTGTTCCGGATCGACGTCGGCCAGTCGCTTGTCGGTGTCGCGCTCCAGCAGCGACACGTGCAGCGGCCAATCGCTCGCATCGCCGGCACGCGCGTACACGGTGTAGGTGGTCGTGCCAGGGGCGAGCGAAACAGGCGTCGTCGTCACATCAGCCATCGCGCGGCGCGGCAACGGGTTCATGAGACGAAGCTCGGCCGAAGCGTCGGAATCGGTCGTGACATTGACGAACACGGGCGTCCACGTGCCCGGCCGAGCAACGCCGGAAAAGCCCGCACGCACGGCTAACGCCGGCTGCGTCGTCTGCGCAGCAACGAACGCGGTGAATGTCAGGACCAGAATCGCGACAAGTCGACTTCGCACGCATGCGATGCTACCACGGCGGCGCACCGGTGGAACGGTCGACCAAGACCATCTCCAGACGTTCATCCGCGTCATCGTTCCACAACAACGCGCTGACAGGAGCATTTTTATGGAATAGCATCGCCCTCCGCTGGGTTTGCCTGAACACTGGAGCGAATGATGAAGCGGACCAAGTCTTTCCGTCACGCGGTGGCACTTCGTCGAGCGGCAGTGGCGTCGATTCGAGATCGAACGAATGTTTTCACCGAGCGACTCGAACGCCGCGCCTTGCTGGCCGTCACGGCCACGTTCACGCCGGGCACGGGGTTGCTCTTCGTCGCGGGCGATGCGCTCAACAACACGATCACGATCTCGCGTGATGCCGCCGGCAACATCCTCGTCAATGGCGGCGCGGTCGTCGTAGCGGGCGGCACGCCCACCGTCGCGAACACGACCGGCATCTTCGTCTCCGCCGGCGATGGCTCCGACACGGTCACGCTCAGCGAAGTCAACGGTGCATTGCCTGCGGCCACGCTTGCAGGCGGGCTGCTGAACGATGTCCTTACCGGCGGCAGCGGCAATGACGTGCTGCTGGGTGAAGACGGCAACGACACGCTACTCGGCAAAGGCGGCTTCGACACGCTCAACGGCGGCGCGGGTAACGACGTGCTCACCGGCGGCGACGCCGACGACTCGGTGGTCGGCGGCACCGACAGCGACCGGCTCATCTGGAATCCCGGCGACGACACCGACATCAACGAAGGCGACGCCGGCACCGACACGGTCGAAGTCAACGGCGGCAATGGCACGGAAACGTTTACCATCGCGCCCAACGGCACGCGCGTGAGGTTCGACCGAGTCAACCCCGCCCCGTTCACCATCGACATCAATGCCTGCGAAAACCTCGTGGTGAACTGCAACGGCGGCGACGACACTGTCACCGGCTCGAATGGCTTGGCCACGCTCATTGCACTGACCATCGACGGCGGCATCGGGCAGGATGCCCTCGGCGGCGGCGACGGCGACGATATTCTCATCGGCGGCGACAGCAACGACACCATCACGCCCGGCCGGGGCAATGACGTGGTCTTCGGCGGCGCAAGCGACGACACCGTCGTATGGAACCCTGGCGACGGCTCGGACATCCTCGAAGGACAGGCTGGTCTCGACACGCTCCAGTTCAACGGCGCGAACATCGCCGAGCAGATCGACGTCGCGGCCAACGGCTCGCGTGTGCGCTTCACTCGCGATGTGGGCAATGTCCTGATGGATCTGAACGACGTGGAAACGGTGCGCTACGCCGCGCTGGGCGGGGCCGACACGGTCACGGTGGGCGACCTCACCGGCACGGCCACGACGGCCGTCGTCGCGGACCTTGCGCTAAACGGCGCAGGCGATGGCGCGGGCGACACGGTCATCGTCAATGCGACGGCCGGCGCCGACACCGCGATCGTCAACGGCGCGGGAAGCACCGCCACCGTGCTGGGCCTGAGCGCGCAGACGCTGGTCACCACGCCCGACCCATCGCTCGACCGAATCATCCTGCGCGGCCTGGCCGGCGCGGACAGCCTGTCAGCGACAACGCTCGCCGTCGGCGTGATCGGCCTTACGCTCGACGGCGGCAGCCAGGGCGATTCGATCACGGGCAGCCCGGGCGTCGATTCGATCATCGGCGGCACCGAGAACGACACGGTCAACGGCATCGGCGGCAACGACGCGATCGTCTGGAATCCCGGCGACGGCTCCGACACCGTCGATGGCGGCGACGGCTTCGACACGCTCACCGTCAACGGCGACCTCCTCGCGGACGCGTTCACGATCACTTCCAATGCCGGGCGCGTCCGACTCGATCGCACCAACCTAACGCCCTTCTTCCAGAACGTGGGTACGGTCGAGTCGCTGGTCGTCAACGCCAACGCGGGCGCGGACACCGTGCAGGCTTCGACCGGACTGGCCGCGTTGACGACGCTGACGATCGATGGCGGTGCGGACGCCGATGTCCTGAACGGTGGCGACGGTGGCGACCTGCTCATCGGGGGCGACGGCAATGACACGATCAAGCCGGGCCTCGCCACCGATGTCGTGCTCGCCGGCAACAACGACGACACCGTCATCTGGAACCCCGGCGACGGCTCCGACATCCTCGAAGGTCAGGCCGGTACGGACACGCTTCAGTTCAACGGATCGGCCGCCACCGAAGTGTTTAACATCAATCCGAACGGCGGCCGGGTGCTGCTCACCCGCGACGTGGGCGCGGTGAGTATGGACATGGACGACTTTGAGACCGTGGCGCTCACGACCTTCGGCGGCGCGGACACCGTCAACGTGAACGATGTCGCCGCGTCCGACCTGACCGGCGTGCTGGTCGACTTGTCGACCGACGGTTCCGTCGACACCGTGAACATCAACAACATCGCGGACGCCGGCGCGGTGACGGTGCGCGGCAGCGATTCAAGCGACGTGGTGAACGTCAACGCCGACAACTTCGGCTCGGGCCGAGCGGTATTCGACACGACCGAGCGGCTGGCCGCCCTCACGATCGGCAGCGGCGGCATCGCGCGGGTCGCGGGCACAGGAAACACCGTGCTGACGGCGTCGATTGTCAGCTTTGGCGTGTCGGGCGTGCTCGACGTGACGGGTAACAGCTTCGTGTTCGACTACAACGGCGCTTCGCCTTTGAACACGGTGCGGTCGCGCATCGCCTCCGGCTTCGCCGGCGGCTCGTGGGGCGGCAACGGCATCACCAGTTCGACGGCGGCCAACATCGCCGGCACCGGCGTCGGTTACGCCGAGGCGAGTGCCCTCACGCTCGTGCCCGCCAACACGTTCCGCGGCACGACGGTCGACAGCACGTCCGTCATCGTGTCGTACACGCTTTTCGGCGACACGAACCTGGACCGCGTCGTCAACTTTGTCGACCTGCTCGCGCTCGCATCGAACTACGGCAAAACCGCGACGGCCGTCTGGACGACGGCTGACTTCAACTACGACACGAACACAGGCTTTGTCGACCTGCTGTCGCTGGCGTCGAACTACAACAAGGCGCTCGCGGCAATCGCAGGACCGGCGGCAAGCCCGGCTGCACATACGGCGACGAACTCGGTGGCGTCTGACATTCTTGCGTGACCGCGATCACGCCGCCTGGCGCATGAGCGATTGCCGGCTGGCTTTCCATTCGGAGAAGGTGCGCCCTTGCCACAGCGTGAGCACCGGGCCGGCGAAGGACGCACGAAGCGCCTTCGCTTTTGCATCCACCTGCGCGGGGTTCACGTTGCTCAGCACGATGCCGTCCGGATGCAACGCCGTCGCGTCGGCCACCGGCAGCACCGGCGTGCCACGGTAGCCGAGGTTGCGGAAGGCGGGATGGTCGTCGGCGATCGCAAAGACGTGCAGGCCGCATTCCTGGCAGGCGTGCATCGTCGCGTAGAGGTTCTTCGAGAAGTCGGCGATGACTACGTTTCTCACACCCGTCTCACGGCTCCACCGCGCGACCTCGGCCGACTGTGCTTCGAGGCCGAGGGCGTGTTCGAGCGCGTCGTCGTTCAACGTCTGACGCTTCAGTCTCTCACGCACGCGCCACAGCCGCGCTTCGCGCAGCGCCTGTTTCACGGCTCGCATCTCGCCGCCCTGCCGGGCCATGGCGGCGTAACGCTGCGTGAAGTCTGCGCGGTACGCCTCCCGAAGCCGCTTCGGAAGAAAACGCTCGACGACGATGAGGTTGTTCCGCAGGTCCATCCGATGCGCCAGCGCGCTGGATCGGCCAGTCATGACCTTGTCGTGGCGGTAGACGACGTCCTCGAATCGCTCGACGGTGTAGCCGGCCTGCCAGAATCGGAAGCTGTAGTCGTACTCGCCCGCCTTGCGGAAGAACTCCGGCCGGAAGCCGCCGATCCGGTCAACGACGCTCTTGCGCAGGCAGACGGCGCCGCTGAGCATTACGCTGGGCAGCGCGCACGCTTCGAACCCGCCGCTCGGCAACACGACGCGACCGACGAGCGCGCCGCAGCGCGGCGTAGCGTCGAGATATTCGATCGAACGTGCGACAGTGTCGCCGACGGGATAGCTATCGTCGTCGAGCAGGATCATGTATTCGCCCGACGCCTGGCCGAACGCGAAAGATCGCGCTCCCGCGCCCTCGTTCTTCGACCGTCGAATGACATGCACGTGCGGGAACTCGCGCGCCAGCAGCAAGGGCGTGCCGTCCGTCGAGGCGTTGTCGACGACGAATACTTCCCACTCGTCGCGGTTCAACGGCGTGACATCGTTCAACGTCGCAAGCGTGTTACGCAACGCGTCGATTCGATTGTGCGTCACGATGACGTAGCTCAACTTCACGGCCAACCTCCCGTGTACTTGCCGCCTGTGCGGACAACCGTTCGCGGATCGTCGACACCAGTTGCCGCACGCCCGCCACGTACGTGCGACGTCGCTCGATGCTCGCCCGCTGTTCGCGCGCCACCTCGGCCCGGCGTTCTGCATCGGGGAGGAAGAGCTGAATTTTCTGTTTGAGGCTCTCGCGCGAGTCGAACGAGACTTCGTCCAGCCGCGGGATCAATTCGCAGGCGTCGTCGAAGCTCTGGGCCTCGATGGCGGCCCGGACTTGCGCGACGGGGTCGTAGCCTTCGCCCAGCACGCTGAGGTGCTGCTTCGCCCGTCGTATGAGCGACTCAAACCGCTCGCGCAGCGCCGGCGGCATGCCGCGGCGGGCGTCTTCGGTTCGATCGATGTGGTCCGGCACGTTCGCGCGGATGAACGAAGCGAGTTCGGGCAGCAGGTCGTCGCTGATGTGCTTGCGAACCAGGAAGAATCCGCCGGCAACGAGTCCGTCGAGCAGACGCTGGTGCAGGCAGGCGTTGGGCGTGATTTGCAGATTGATCTTGCTGGCCCGCGTGAGCGCTTCGAGCGGCGAGCCGTACTGCACCCAGCCGCGGGCATGGCGGGCGAAGCGCGGGTGCTTCTCCCAACCGCGGCCGTACAGGCCGACATTGATCTGCAACTCGTCGGCGATGTCGAAAAGCCATTCGAGCGCTTGCTGGCGATAGAGCGCATCGTTCAGCGGGTGGATCATCCACCGCAGCATGCGTTCGCGCGTGCTCGGTGCAATCGACAAATCGATCAGGCTCGCGATCTCCGAAGCCGTGCCCATCGACTGGCCCCGCGCGTAGTGGGCGACAAGCTTGCGCTGCGCGTGCGTGAACGCATCCACCTCATCTGCCGTGGGCGTGAAGGACGGCGTGTTCGTGAACTGGATCAGGTTCTGTTCGATGAGTTCTTCGGCCGAGCGCGAGGCGGTGGAGACGAAGACGACGTCGTCGCCGTCGCTGATCCAATTCTCGGGACGTTGCGGGACCTTCGTCAGCTTGTGGATCGCAACGACCGATTGCTTCGGATAACCGTACCGATCGATGTACACCGACGGCGTGGCCGTGAGGACGAACTCGGTGTCGGTCACCTGTGCGCCGGCCGACTCGTTCGTGAGGTTCGGCAGGTGGTCCTGAATCCAGCAGACGAACGGAATGTTCGTCGGCATGGCCGGGCCTTGCTCGTGACGAAGATGGTCGAGTTGGAAGACCAAGTCGGGCTTGAACCGCGCGACGGCGTCCTGGATCGCCAGCCGGTTCTGCATGTGCCATGGGTGCGGTTCGATGGCGACGTGGGCTTCCCATCCGAGTTGTTCGAACGCATCGGCCGTGTCGCGGATGCTGTACTGAAGCACGCTGGTGTGACGCGACGTCAGCAGTAATACGCGAGGCCGGCGTGGCGACACCGGGCTGAACAGTTGAAGCAGGTCGTCCCGCTCGATCTGCGCATAATGCTCGGCGATGACCGACTGATTCCGCACGTCGTTGGATGCAAACGCTCGGACGACGCGTTCCAGTTCGACGCCATAGGTCGGCCCATCCGACGAGCCGAACGCCTGCGTGCGCGGGAACGGCAGCGTGGGCGTACGGACGAGATCGGCCAGCAGCCGATCGAAGCAACCGAGGCCGATGTACCACTGCACGCGGGGCTGCTCGATTGCGGGTAGAAAGTCGGTCGAAGCGAGCGCAGGCCACAGCACGGCCGCATTCGGTTCAATCAGGAAGAGCGCCTGTTCGCGTTTGTTCAGCAGGTCGGGCGGGTTCAGCGCCAGCGACAGCAGTGTCGAACCGTCGCCCACGCCCAGGACCGCGATCGCCTGCCCCTTCCGCCACGGCTCGGCCAGGTCGGCGAACGCTTGGAGTAGCGTTCGATCGTCAATGGAATCGTCGTCGGTAAGGCTGAACGGGATCGGTGTGGCGATCACGCGCTCGTAGTCGGCCGGCCGATGTTGTTGGAGCGCGGCCAGGTTCCGCGCGAGCCGGCGTAGCCGCGTGACCCACGGCTCGTCCCAGTCGGCCAGTTCATCCGCCACCTGCCGCCAGCGCCCTTCGGCAATCAGGGCATGGAGTTGTTCCTCGGGAAGACGGAGATTCACTCGGGCCTTATCGGACGGGTGTGGTCGCGGGCGTGAGTATTTCGCGGGACGGCTTCGGCAGCGGGATGACGAAGTCCTTCAGTCGACTGTTTCGGCCAATGAGTGAAGGGGGCGGATCGTTGCCGCCGTCATCCTTTCCGTCAAGCGTGGTCCAGACGCGTGCGTTCGAGCCCGACTCATATCGAACCGCTGAGCCGTCGGGCGCGGTGTTGTCACGCAGTTCAGACTGTAGGTAGTCCGGCACAAGATCGATCAACGAGGGCGGAAGCTGTCCACTATGATCGAGCGCGTACAGCCGGGCCGCTAGCGCAACGGTGACGGCGTGCTGCCTCGCCAGCGTGTTGAACGACTGCGCCACCTGCTCGCTCACGCGCGGCAGTGCCGATTGGCCGAGCGTCATCATCAGGACCGGCTTCTTTTGCAGCGGCTGGATGATGCGGGCATCCATGGCTTTTCGGTAATGCGCTCGCGTGAACGGCTCGTCGTCGCCGATCAGACGTGCGATCTCGTCCATTACCTCGGCAAAGCCCTCAATGGCGTCGGCGCTAAAGTTCTGTTCAACGAGGTAGCCGGAAATGGTGTCGAAGTTGATGCCCGTCGAGTGTCCAGGCTTGACCCGTTTCGCCCGCACAGCCGCCGCGGTGTCGCGGGCAACGATCGCTTCGCGGTTGGCCCAATCACGGACGGACTGCCGTTCGATGCGATCGTCCTGAAGTTGAACGAGCAGCCGGTTCAGTCGCTCACGCCCTGCGGGCGTCGTGGCGTAGGCATTGAAATCCACGCTCGACGCGACGGCCGCCAGAATCGCCGCTCGACAACCCGGGAGATAGCCGGTCCGTTGCCAGCCGCTGAGCGCCAGTGACTCGCCGCGCGCGATCGCATCCACCTGCTCGGCCCGACGCAGCATTCGATCAAGATCGCCGTCGACTCGCGCGAGCTGAGCATCCCAACACAGCAAGCCCGTGGCGCGAGTGCTGCCCACTTCCCGTTCCAAATCGATTGGCGCTAATACCACCGGCGATGCGGGCGGATCACCCCAATCGAACTTCGACCCTTCGGTGATGAGGTCAAGTCGATCCAACTCGCCTCGGTTGAAGGCAACGAGCTTACGAAGGTGATCCACCACGCGCGGGTCCGAGTCTTCGGCCGACCGCAGTTCCTCGGGCAGACGCGGAGCCGCCGGGGCCTTGGCCTTCGCGAGGAGCCGCTTGGCAACGTCCTTGAGGATCAGTGCTGCATTTTCTTCCTCCGGAACCGGCTGCCAGGCGCGCAGCGCTTGCACCAATACGGGGCTGGTGGTCGACCCGTCTTGCGCCCGAGCAAGCGAACTCACGGCAACAAGCGCAGCCAAGCCCCAACTCAGTGTGCGAGTCATGCCGCCATTCTACGAACGATCGCCCGGGCCGGAATCGCATCCGGACAACCAACTGTCCGATAAGTTCAAGGTTGTCGACCTGTCTGGCCGATGAATCGAGAGTCCCGATCCCCCGTGCGCAGAGCGCCGGTTCATGAACCATTCCCGAAAGATCTGCTCGATCGAACAACTGCTCGCCCTGCGTGACGCCGCCCGTGCCGAGGGCAAGACCGTCGTGCATTGCCACGGCTGCTTCGACATTGTGCATCCAGGCCACGTCCATCACCTTGAACACGCGCGCTCGCTGGGGGATCTGCTGATCGTCTCGGTCAGCTCCGACGACCACGTGTCCAAGGGGGCGACCCGTCCGCTCATTCCCGACGACCTGCGAATGCGCAACCTCGCAGCGCTGGAGACGGTCGATCACGTCTATCTCAATCCGCACCCGACGGCCGTCGAGTTGCTGGAACAACTGAAGCCCGACGTCTACGTAAAGGGCCGCGAGTACGAGCGGAATGTCGACCCGCGCTTCATCGCCGAGCGAGACGCGGTGACGAAGCACGGCGGCCGGGTGATCTTCAGCGGCGGCGATGTCGTCTACTCCAGCACCGCGATCATCGGCACGATGGCCGAGGCGAGCGCCTTCCAAGACGAAAAACTGCGCCGCTTCCGCGAGCGCTACGACCTCACCGCCAGCCGGCTGTCGAACCTTGTGCAACGGTTCGCGGGCATGAAGGTGGTTGTCGCGGGCGACTACATGCTCGACCGCTACCACTTCTGCGAAGCCCTCGGCATCGCCGGCGAAGCGCCGGTGATGAGCCTGCGCTCACTGAAGACGCGGCATTATGACGGCGGCGCGGGCGTGGTGGCGCTGCACCTGGCGGGGCTGGGCGCGACACCGACGCTGGTCACCACCGCGTCCGACGACGACGCGTGGCAGCAGGCCAATCTGCGAATGTCGGCCGCGGGCGTGAACGTGATCGGCCTGCCCGCGCGGAAGAACACGATCGTCAAGGAACGCTATCTTGTCGACGAAACCAAGATGTTCCGCGTCGAATCGGGCGGCAATCTCGCACTCGATTCTCAAGTCGAAGCGCAGCTCGCCAGCAACCTGATCGACGCCTCGAAGCACGCCGACGCCGTCATCTTCACCGACTTCGGCTATGGCACGCTGAGCACCTCGCTAGTCGAACGCGTAATGCCCGAACTGCGGCCGCGCGTGCCGGTCATCAGTGCCGACGTCTCAGGAACGCAGTCGAGCCTGATGAAGTTCCCCGGCGTCGATCTCGTGACGCCCACGGAGCGCGAGGCCCGGCAGGCGATCGGCGACTTCTCGGTCGGCCTGGGCGCGGCGGTGTGGCGGCTGCTCGACAAGTGCTCGGCGCGGCAAGCCATCATCACGCTCGGCAAGCAAGGACTTGTCTGCTTCGACTGGCCCGAAGGGGCGAACACGCAGGAGCAACGGCTGCGAAGCGAATACGTCCCCGCGCTCAGCCGGCACGCGGCCGACCCGCTCGGCTGTGGCGATTCCCTGCTCAGCGCCGCCACGCTCACGCTGGCGGCGGGCGGTTCATTGCAGGCGGCGTCCCTGCTCGGCGCATTTGCCGCAGCGGTGGAAGTTCAGCGAGTGGGGAACATCCCGGTTTGTGCCGATGATCTACGTGAGCTCTTCGACGAAGCCCCCGGCGTCGTCCGACGGGCCGGATGACCCACGACCTGACGAGGCACCCATGTTCGACCTCTCGATCCTCCTGCCCACCTGCAACGACGGCCGGCTCTTGCTGCGGACGTTCATGGAGATCGATCGTCGAACGCATGTGCCGCACGAAGTCATCGTCTACGATCGCGGCTCCGACGACGACATTACCGACGGCGCACTCAACCTCGCCCACTCGATCATGGGTAGCCGGCTCATCATCATTCGCGGCGGACCGCAGGTGAACCTGGCGACGGCACTCAACCGCTGCGCGGAACGAGCGAAGGCCCAGACGCTCGCATGGTGGTTTGCCGACGCGACACCGACGGAATCTGCGCTTGATTTCGCCACGGAACGTGTTCGCTCGCAGTCGAATCACATGCTGGCGGCACTGGCGGTCGACCGGACCGCGTTGCAGAGCATCGCCCGCGAGATCACCGTCGGCGAAAGCATGTTCGCAGTCGGCGCGATCGACGATCGGCCGATCGCTGAACTGGGCGTCGTCTCCAAATCACTCCTGAAGTCGCTCGGCGGCTTCGACGAATCGCTCGACGGCGCGACCGCCGTCGCCGACGTGAGCCTCCGCGCGGCCGAGTCGATGGTTGCGGTCGATCCGCTGCCGCTGGCAGGCGTCGAGCGGCGTCGTGCCGAAGCGATCGACATCGCCCTCCTGCGTCAACGTCACCCGCTGCGCCGTGCGGCTTGAGCGGAAGTTTCTGTGGCTGGGGCGTCTCGCCCCTAAGCTCGCGAAGCGAGCACGCGGCGCAGCCGTGTTCAACAGAAAGACTCCATCAATCGATTCACCCGCCGTGTCATCGCACTGATGGTCACATCTATCGGACGCCGGCAATCGACTCGCTCGTCGCGTGACGAAGAACGACGGGCATCGCCCTGTTCGTGCATCCTCGCTGGATCATCGCCTCAGATTGCCGATGATGAACGGCTGGGATTTCGCGCTCATACGCATGGATGCCGATGATCGATCCGCACAATCCACAAGACCCGTATCGCCAGGCCATCGCCGACCCGCGCACGTTCTCGCCGCCCAAGGGGGCGTTCGGGCCGGGCACGTGGCTGGCGCTGGCCGCGCTGGTGGTGGTCGGCGCGGGGTTGTTCTTCGCGGCCCACCGCTTCGCGCAGGGCGAACTGGCCTACTTCAACCCGCAGACCTCCAAGGCCATCCTCTGGGGCGTCCGCCCTGCCGATGGCTCGGAGAACGTCTCGCCGCTCTCGCCGGTGCAGATCAGCGTAGTGCTGTCGAGCGATCCGCGCGACCAGTCGCGTTCCGTCTCGCTCGACCCGGCCACGCTCAGCGAGAAGTCCGTCCGTATCATGCGGGACGACAACGATACTCCGGTTGCCGGACGGCTGAACCTCGGCATCGCGGGCGACTCGGTCGCCTTCACACCGGCCAGGCCGTTCGAGGCGGGCGTGAAGTATCGCGTGCAGTTAACGGCTGATTTGAAAGACCTCGTCGGCCGATCGATGACGGTGCCGCAGCGTACGCCAACGTTCACGGTGTCGCGCGACGTCGTGCCGACGACGCACATCGACGCCGCATTCGAGCGTGTGCCGCTGCCGGTCGAGCCGGCGTGGTACGTCGCACTGGCGGTCGGTCCGGACGGCCGGCTTTACGCGGGGACGTACGACGGACGCATCGTGCGGTTTGATGTCGGTTCTGACGGCACGCTGTCGTCGCCGCGTACGATTACGACGATCCTCACCCGCAACGGCGGCCCCCGGACGATCGGCGGCATTGCCTTCGACCCAAACTCCACCAACGCCGCACCACGCCTTTGGGTCACGCACGCGCAGTACCACCCCTTCACGCCCGACGCCGGCCCCGCCGACGACAGCACCGGCACGCTCACGCTGCTGACCGGCTCCGACCTGCAGGACGCCCACGACTACGTCATCCATCTCCCGCGCAGTTCGAAGGAGCATTACCCGTTCAAGCCGACGATCGGCGCCGACGACGCGGTCTACTGGTGTCAGCCGTCGCACACATCGCTCGGTGCGCCGGACCGCGCGTGGGACCGGCGCAGCGAAGGTCCACTGACGGCGTGCGTGCTGCGGTTCGATCCGAAGCTTGTGCCGACCGACGCGGCCGCGATCGACGCCATCACCGTCGGGGAATCGAACCCCGCACTCACCGTGTTCGCGACCGGCGTGCGCAGCGCGCGCTCGCTCGTCCTTCACCGCAACGGCGGCCTGTACGCGGTGATCGCCGGCGCGCCGGCGGGCGGCAACGTGCCCGGCCGGGTCGGCACGAAGACGCTGTCGAAGCTGAACCCCGCGTTCTATCTGAAGAACCCGACCGACGACACGATCAACCTGATCGAGCGCGGTCAGTATTACGGCCACCCGAATCCGACGCGCGGCGAAATCATCCTCAACGGCGGCAACCCGACGCCGGGCAACGCGTCGGGCGGCGATCCGTACGGCGTCATCGACTACCCCGACCTGACAATGCCCGAGCCGAACTGGCGCATGCCGCTGGCCAGCCTCGGCCGCGCGGGCGAGCCGGCGGGCATGATCGAATACCGCATGACCGGCTCGGCGCTCGACGGCGCGCTGCTCGTGTGCCGCTACGGCGCAGGCAAGGACATCGTCGTCCTCACGCTCGACGAGAAACGCGACGTCCGACAACTGCTCGTCGGCATCGACGGCCTACGCGACCTGGCAGACCCGATCGACCTCGTGCAAGACCCGCGCACCGGCGCGCTCTATGTCGCGGAACTGGCCGACAGCCGAATCACGCTGTTGCGGCCCAAGGCAGGCGGATCGACCGCCTCCCTCGACAGCGGCCGACCCCGTACGGATTAAACGTTACAGCCTCCACACGCGACGGCGACCTGTCGCACCAAGCGACAATCGATCGATCGCAAGCGTCAAGCGCCTCAACCTGTCGGTCGATTCAGGTCACAGACGGGGAAGACGATGCGCGTGATCCTGCTAACCATCTCGGTCGTACTGCTGATGTGCCTGGCGAACCACGCGCTGCGCGTGAGCGCGGTGTCGCGCCGGTTAATGGCCCAGCAGGAAACCGAAGCCGACCTCTGCCGCATCGAAGCCGCCGCAGAGCCGCCGTCGAACTACGCGGTCGCGAAAGACACTCCCCCCGCCCCGACGGATGAAGACTTGGTCGTCGGCGCAGACGCGGCACTGAGCGAGCCTTGAACTCAAGGCAGCAAAAGAAAGCGTCCACGGACCAGCATCCGTGGACGTCTGCACTTTCGGTTAGCGTCCAGGAACTCAATCGCCGATCGGCTGCTTCGTCGTGCCGACCTGCGTGGCGCCATGGCCCTGCGTCGGGACTTCGTGGGCGGGTTGCGTCGAGCTCCATTCCGTGTGGATAAACGTGCCCGGGTTGTCGAGGCGTTCGTAGGTGTGAGCGCCAAAGTAATCGCGTTGCGCCTGGATGAGGTTGCCCGGCAGGCGAGCCCGACGGTACGAGTCGTAGTACGCCAGCGACCCGCTGAACGCCGGCAGGCCGATGCCGTTGTCGATGCCGAGTTTCACGACGCGCCGCCACGCGTCCTGGCGCTGGGCGATCATGCCGCGGAACTTCTCGTCGATCAGCAGGTTCGTGAGCGACGGGTTCTTCTTGAACGCCTGGGTGATCTCTTCGAGGAACACCGCGCGAATGATGCAGCCGGCCCGCCAGATCATGGGCAGGTCGTCCAGCTTCATCTTGTAGTCGAAGCCGCCCTGCTCCTTGGTCCGATTCGCCGCGGCCAACAGCGCCATGCCTTGGGCGTAGGAGCAGATCTTCGAGCAGTAGAGCGCGTCCTTGATGTCGGCAATGAGCTTCTTCACGTCGCCGCCGGCGGCCTTGGGCGACGGGCCGGACAGGATCTTCGACGCCGCCACGCGCTGCTCTTTCAGCATGCTGATCTCGCGCATGTCGACGGCGGCGGCCATCGTGGGTAGCGGAACCAGCGTGTCGAGGCCGGCCTTGATCGTCCAGGTCCCGGTGCCCTTCATGCCGACCACGTCCATGATCTGCTCGGCCAGCGCGCGGGCGCGGCGCCGGTCGGATCGCGCGGGTCGGGGAAGTTGATCACCTTCTGCGTGATTTCGATCAGGAAGCTCTGAAGTTCGGACTTGTTCCATTCGCCGAACACCTCTTCGAGCTGCGCGTTGCTCAGGCCGGCGACGTTTTTCAGCAGGTCGTACGCCTCGGCGATGAGCTGCATGTCGCCGTACTCGATGCCGTTGTGAACCATCTTCACGAAGTGGCCGGCCGAACGTTCGCCGCAATAGGTGACGCACGGCACGCCGTCGGACGGCGCCTTGGCGGCGATCTTGTCGAGGATGGGCTTAAGGTAGTTGTACGAATCGCGGTCGCCGCCCGGCATGAGGGCCGGGCCGTGGCGGGCGCCTTCCTCGCCGCCCGAGACGCCCATGCCGAAAAACTTGATGCCGGTGGGCCGGAGTAGGTTCTCGCGGCGTTCGGTGTCGGTGTAGAGGGCGTTGCCGCCATCGATCAGGATGTCGCCGGGTTCGAGGAACGGCTTGAGCGATTCGATCGTCGCGTCGGTGGCGCTGCCGGCCTTCACCATCAGGAGAATCTTCCGCGGCCGCTCGAGCAGCGCGACGAACGCCTGCGGCGTCGCGCCCATCTTCGCATTCTTGCCGGCCGCGTACGTCTTGATGAACTCCTCGGCCTTGCTCGTCGTGCGGTTGTAGACCGCGATGGGGAAGCCCTTTTCGTCAATATTGAGCGCAATGTTGCGCCCATGACTTCCAGACCAACAACGCCGAAGGATTGGGTGCTCATCCCCCCATTCTTAGGGCAAAACGCACACTGCGTCTATCTGTCGCATCTGTCGCTCGGAAGTTCAGCCGATCGCGATGGCCCACGCGATTTCGGATTTTCGTTTCGTTCGGAAATCGGGTCGATACCATGGCCGATCGTGGGAATGAAGTGGATTCGATTCATCCTGCCGGCGTGGCTGGCCTGGGCGGGCGTTTGCGACGCGCAAGTGCCGACTGCCACCGGGACGACAATCGCCATGTCGAACGCGGCGTGGTCGCTGTTCATCCCTAGCGAATACGTGTCGCGCGGGAGCGTGGCCGACATCGTCTATCACTTCCACGGCGACCCCGCCACCTTCCGCAACAACGCCAAGTACGCCAAGCTCAACGCCGTCATCCTGACCATCAACTACAACGGCCTGTCCAGCGCGTACCAAACGCCGTTCACGTCCGACCCGAACCTGTTCGCGACCATCCGGACCGAAGCGCTCACCAAGCTCCGCGCCTGCGCCGACTTTCCGGATGACCTGACGTTCGACAAAGAGGCCGTGTCATCCTTCTCGGCCGGGTATGGCGCGGTGAGGCAGATTCTGAAATCGCAGACGTACTACAACCAGATCGACATGATGCTGGCGGCCGACACGATCTACGCCGGCTTCAACAATTACCCTTCCGACAAGACGCTGGTGGCCTCCCAGATGGTCGACTGGCGCCGCTATGCCGTCGACGCGAAAAACGGCAGCAAAACCTTCCTGGTCGCACACTCGCAGGTGGACCCGGTGACGTACGCGAGCACCGGCCTGACCGCGAACGACCTGATGAGCACCGTCGGCACCGCGCCGACCAGCGTCAACTTCAACGGCCTGGGCACGCTCAACTTTTACCGCACGGCGCAGACCGGCAACTTCAAAGTGCTGGGCGCCATCGGTACCGACGGCGATTCGCACCTCGAACACCTCCGCTACATCGGCGAATACCTCAAGCAACTGCCCCTGACGAAGGTGCCCAACGCCGGCGACCTGAACTTCGACGGCAAGGTCAACTTCGCCGACCTGCTGGGCCTGGCCGCCCACTACAACACGACCGCGGGCATGAGCTGGCTGACCGGCGACTTCAACAAGGACGGCGCGACGAACTTCTCCGACCTGCTACTGCTGGCCGCGAACTACGGCACGACCGCGACCGCATCGGTCGACTGGTCGATGGCGCAACTCGCGCCGGAGCCGGCGTCGGCTAGCCTGCTGGTGCTCGGCGGGACATCGTTGCTGCGAAGGGCCCGAGTTTCACGCGTTGCCAGTACGTCCTCGCTGAACCAGTCAGGCCAGCACGTCCTGTGCTACGCTCGTTATAGTTGACGCCTTCTCGACCGCCTGCGAAGCGGCCGACGCCCCGTCAATGGTGCCTGCCAGCGTCGTGCCGTACTTCGCAGCGAGGATCAGCAAGTCGCCGAAATCCACCGAACCGTCGTAATTCAGATCGCCCTGGCTGTACGTCCGACCGGACGAGCCATAGTTAGCAGCCAGGACGAGCAGGTCGGTGAAATTCACCGTGTGATCGCGGTTGACGTCTCCGGCCAGCACAAAGAAGTCCATGTTGTAGGCCAACGCATTGCTGTTGCCCGCCGCGTCCGACGCATTGCCGGCGGCAAAGGTGGCGCGGTAGTTGCCGTCGGGCAGCATGCCGTCGGTCGCGAGGTTCCGACTCCATGTGGCAACGGTCGCGGTGCCGGTCGTCGAGAGCGTGAAGGAACTTGCCGGAATCGTCGCGCCGGTGGTCAGGTTCGTGACGACCAAGTCGCCGACGGACAGGCTCGCCAGCACGTCTTCGCTGAAATTCAGAACGATCGACTGGCCCGTCTCGTAGAGGAACGAGCCAAGCGTGATCGTCGGTGGCGTGAGGTCGACAATCGTGATGGCGGCCGTCTTGGTGAAGGCGCCGACGGTTGCCTTCACGATGGCGCTGCCCGTGGTCGCCGGCGCGGTGTAGACGCCGTTCTGGCTGATCGAACCGCCGCCGCTCTGGACTGACCAGACTGGTGCCGACGGCAGAGTTGCAATCGGTTGTCCAAACTGGTCGAAGCCGGTCGCCGTGAAGCCACGCGTCGCGCCGGTACCGACGGTCGTCGGGTCGGGCGAGATGGTGACACCGCTGAGCGTCTGGTTCACGACGATGGTCACATCGCTCGTGACGGACTGTCCGCCGGCGTTGGTGATCGTGGCGCGCAACGTGTAGGTGCCGGCCTTCGTGAATGTCGCGGTGGCCAGCCGTGAATCGTTCGTGCCGTTGGCGCTGAACGTGACGGCCGCTGGCGGCGTGCCGACGGTGCTCCACGTGTACGTAAGGCTCGACGCGCCGCCGGTGACGTCGGCGCCGAGCACGCTGAGCGCGGTCGTCGTCCCGGTGACCGGCGAAGGCGACGCCGCAGCCGCCGTTGCGACCGTCGGCTTGGCCAGCGCCGACACCTCGGTGCCGGTCAGCGCGTGGCCGTAGATGCGGAAATCGTCGATCGTGCCGAGGAACGTCGGGTCGGAGGTGAACTGTGATTCGCCGATGAAGTTGGCCGTGGTGGTGCCGAGTGACGAGGGCTTGAGGTTGATGGTACCGGTCGCGACCGCCGCGCCGTTCACGTACAGCGTGCCGGCCGTTCCAGATAGCGTGACGGCCACGTGCGTCCAAACGCCTTGCGCGAGCGTGGGACCGTCGAGCTTCTGTTCGCCGGCTCCTCCACTGGTGGTGATCGCGAAGCGCAGCGGGGTGCCGGTCGTGCCCGCCCGTGCGGTCAGGAACATGTACGATGTTTGGCCTGTGCCAAAGTCGAAGATGCGGGCCCAATTGTTCAGCGCGTCGGGCTTCACCCACGTGGCGATCGTGAAGTCGTTCAGACCCGCGACGATGCCGGTGGGCAACGTTGCGGCACCGCCAGTGAGTTTGAGCGCGCCGCTGCCCACGCCGGTCGGAAATTCGTAGCGGCCGTAGACGACGCCGGTGCTGCCCATGCCGCTGGAATCGGTTATCGCCTGGCCGTTGGGCTGATCGAGTTTCAGCCAAAGGCGGTCGTTCTTAGCAACCACGGTCGTCTGGCTGACGGTACTGTTGCCCGACGCGTCGGCGATGGTCGTCTGAAGCGTGTACGTGCCGTACGCGGAGAAGGTGGCCGTGATGCTCTTGGCGGCGTTGGTGCCGTTGGTCGCGCCGAACGTGACCGTCCCTGGAGGCGTGCCGACAACGCTCCAGGTGTACTTGAGGTTTGCTTCGCCGCCGTCGTCGTCGCCGAGCGCGGTGAGCGTGGTCGACTTCGTGAAGGTGATCGCTGGTGAAGCCGTCGCAGGCGTAACGATCGTTGGCGTGGCGACCACGACATTGATCGTGATGCTGGCGCTGACCGAGCCGACCGTCGCGGTGACAGTGTCCGTCCCGGCCGTCGATGGCGCGACGTACTCGCCGGCGTCGTTGATCGTGCCGCGCGTGGCGGTCCACACGGCATTCACCGCCCGCGTGCCGCTGACGGTGCTGCCCAACACACTGAACACGCGTGAGCCCAGCACGCCGACGTTCGTCCCCGCGGCCGGCGAGATCGTCAGGCTGGTGACGGCCGGCGCGGTGACGTTTGATGTCGTGCCGGTCACGTAGCGCGGGATCAGGTCGATCGCGTCGTAGATGTGATAGCCGGAGAAATAGCCCGTGAACGACGAGCCGGAAATCGCATAGATGTCGAACGTGTTCAGCCCGACGTTGAGCGTGTTGGCGGCGAAGTTGTAGGCGTAGATGGCGTTGTTGCCGCGCCAACTGCCAAGGCTGACGCCGCGTGCGTCGGCCTGCGTGGTGATGACGCCGTACTGCGTCGTTCCGCCGTTGGCGCTGACGCCGGGGCGTTCGCTGTCGAGGCGCGAAATGCCGATGCGCAGCGTGAGCGCCTGCGCCGCTGCGCCGACGTCAGGTTGAACGTGATGCGGTTCTTCGTGTCGACCCACGGGGCCGCCCCGACTTGCGACTTCCATTCCGCCATCGGCCAGTCGCTGTCCTGGTCGGTGCCGACGGTGAAGTTGGTCATGCCCGTCGAATCATCCGCCCAAGGCTGAAGGCGCATGTCCTGCGGATGCATGATGGTGATCTTGTCGCCGTTCTTGAACTCGCGCGGCGTGCCGTCCCACGTGCCGATGCGCCAGATCGGCGTGGCCGAGGCGTTGAACGCGGTGTAGGTGTTGTCGGCGCCGTTCAGCGCGAAGAAGGCGGTGGCGGCGATGTCGGCGCGCGTCGTCTGCCCGGCCGCGATGGTGACGGTGCGCGTGCCGACGGCGAGTTCTTCTTCGTACAGCGTTTCGGTGTACGTACCGGGCAGGACGTTGGCGATGGTGTAGTTGCCCGCGGCGTCGGGCGTGGTCCAATACTGGGCGTCGGCGTTGGCCAGGCCGACGGTGGGGATCTTGCCCGACGCGATGCCGCCGATCCGGCCGCTGATGGTGCCCCGCGCCGACGGCGACACCCAGCCGGTCAGACCCACGCCATCGAGGAACGTGTAATCCGGCAGCGTCGTGGGCGGCTGGCCGTTCGTGAGCACGAGCGCAAACGGCCCGTGCAGGCCGGGACGGAACGGCTCGGTCTGCGAGTGGCCCGAGTACGGCATGTTGTACAACTCGACGCTGCTGCCGCTTTGAAAGTCGATGTCTTTCCAGAACGGCCCGCTCGATCCGCGCTCGCGGTTGCCAACGAACATGAACGCGCCCGCGTTCGGGCCGGTCGCGCCGTGGTAGACGTGGTCGATGTTGCGGGTTTCGCCGTAGTACTTCGATGATGTTGTTCCGTCGGCCTTGCCGTTGACGTCGCCGCTTTCGATCGCGCCAGTGCCGCCGGTGTTGTCCGACTCGGGCGGGCGATACGTGAACTTCGTGCCATCGAGGTAAGTGATGTAGCGCGTCGACGAGACGTTCATCACCGGCGCGTAGGTGGCCATGTAGATGACGGGGTCGTTCTTGCGGGCGAGGTAATACTGGATGACGCCGGTGTAGCCAGCCGTGTCGTCGCAGGTGATCTTGATCCAGTTGCCGGCCGGATCGACGGTGGCGGAGACGACAGTGGTATCGCCCTGTCCTGACTCGAAGTGGGAATAGCGTGCTGCGACGGAATACGGCGCGGCGAACTCTACGCCGTTGAGTTTGAACGACGTCATGTCGCCGCGCGAGATCGTGTTGGTGCCGCTGGCGTCGTAACCGCTGTTGAGGATGGTGAAGACGACACCGGCGCCGGTGTCGACGACGTAGTTGGTGGCGTTGGTGGTCAGGCCGAAGGCAAGGAGCCGGCGCGATTCGAGCGACTCGAAGGCATCGCAGCGGAGCAGGCCGTCACTTGTACGGGCGACAGCGGACCGAAGACGGGCACGGGCTCCGTGACGACGGGGCAAGGGCATGCTTCAACCTCGGGATTCGGGGTCTTCTCCGCAGTCGAGCACTCGCTGACGGTAGCCGAGTCACTCGCTCAGGGAAATCGTGACACATTTCATGGAAATTTCAAGCCATTTCCACTTTTGCCACAGATGCGGTCGGAGGTTGGTGGTAAGGAGCACTTTATGAGGACGAGTTCTGAATCAGGCCTATTTGTGACCCGCAATCATGACCATCACGGCGTCACCGTCCGACTTGATAATCACCCTTCGGGGAGATCGTTGTCGGTGAAAGAAGGACGGCTCGTGGTTGAAGACAACAAATCGCGTGGCACTGGAAGGTGTGTCGGTCGGCGGGTCTGGTTTCCATTCCCCTAGATCAAAGCCAGCGCGGTGCATGGTTTCTTTCGCAACGAAGATGGCGTAGTCGTCCGTCAAGTTGGGTGGATTGTGTTCGGGATGAAAGACTTCGCGATGCGGCGGCGTGATATCGAGTTGCGGGATGAACGTGAAGAAGAGCGTGATCAGAATGACCGCAATCGCTAATACGATGAGGGCGTAGTGAGCAGTTGTTCGGATGAGATTGATAGACGGCAGCCTGCTCATGTGCGGCTTGCTGGCGGAAGATCAGAAGCCCCTGCGTCAATACTGCGGCCCGCCCGGGTTTACGTCCTTGTTCCACAACAGAATCCCGCCGGCCATGCTCTTTACGTCCTCAAAACCGTTTTGACGCAGCGCCTGCGTGAACTGGAGGCTGCGGCCGCCTGATCGGCAGTAGACCACGATCTTCCGGTCCTTCCACTGCATGAGCTGGTCGGCATGCTGCTGCATCTGCTGTAGCGGGATAAGCGTCGAGCCGTCGATCGTCGTCACTGCCACTTCATCCGGCCGACGACAGTCGATCAGCACGAAGTCAGCTTTGTCGTCGAGCAGCTTTTTCGTCTCCCGCGGCGTGACCTCCCAGTCGGGCCGAAACGTGTATCCGCGCGGCAAGCCGCGTGCGTCGAGATCGTTTGTCGGGTCGCTCATCGGACTGCACGATAGTCGAGGACATTCGCCAGCGGCAACTTGGGCACGCATCTCCCCCACAGCAGTCACGACGCGAAACCGGGAACTGACGAACTCGCAGCCCCATGGAACGCGGCCAATCGCTGATTTGGCTTGTTCTCGGACGTGTACTCGATAACGTTCGGACGACTTCATCCGCTGCGAGTTTGCTCCGATGGGATTGTGGGGTCTTGCGCCCGCTCGGGGCACGGTCCTATACTGATGCACATGCCCGACTTCGTCACCAGCTGCCTGACCAACATCGCCGACACGGCGAATAAGGTCGTGCGCCGAACGCGCAGCAGGCCGGGCGCGAAGCGTTTGCTCAAACTGCTCGCGGGCAAGAAACGCATCCTCATCACGTCGCATCTGCACCCCGACCCGGACGCCATCGCCAGCTGCATGGCGATGCGCACGCTGCTGCGCGCGAAGCTGCCGAAAGACGTCGAAATCTGCATCAGCATCAAGGGCCCGATTGCGGGCGGCGTGAACGCGGCGTTCAATCAGCTCGCATCGCTCGACCTCACCCCGTGGGAGGATGAGAAGCTCAAGACGCACTACGACGCGATTCTGCTGCTCGACGTGCAGCCGCAATTCGCGTACTCGCCCATTCCGACGGACGTGCAGGTGCTGGCGGTCATCGATCACCACCGCGCCCGCGGCCGGCCTCCGAAACTCCCCTTCCGCGACATCCGGCCCGACGTCGGTTCCAGCACCAGCATCGTCTTCAGCTACCTGATGGAACAGTCGGTCGACATCGACAGCCAACTCGGCGCGACGCTGCTGTACGCGATCGAATCCGACCTCGCCGGCGCGGCCGGCCAGCCGAACGAACTCGACAACGTCGCCATCAGCAACCTGACGCTGTGTGCCGACCCACGACTGCTCTACCAGATGCGCTACGCGGAACTGCCGCGCGAGTACTACATCGCGTTCGCGCGCGGCGTGAGCGAAGCGTTCAGCAACGACTCCGTGCTGACGAGCTTCCTCGGCCCGATCACCACGCCCGAGATGACGGCCGTCGTCGCGGACTTCCTGCTGCGGCTTTCCGGCATCCAGTGGGTGCTGGTGACGGCGACGTACAACGGCCGGCTGATCCTGTCACTGCGGACGAACGCCGCGAAATCGTCGGCCGGCGAGATGATGCGCAAGCTCATCCGCGGCCTCGGCGAAGGGGGCGGCCACCGCACGAAAGCCGGCGGCTTCATCAAGCTGGAAAACGGCACGCCCACCGAGGTCGAACGCGCCCGCGCCACGCTGCGCAAGCGGCTGCTCAAACTGCTCGGCCTTCCCAAAGACGCCCGCCTGGCCCGGCTGGTTCCGGGCGTTGAGGGTTAAGACGCTTTTCGTTACTCTTCCGCTCAGTCACCGCAGAGGCGCGAAGAACGCAGAGAATGATTATGAACAAGAGCACCGTCGTCGTACGCGTAGCCTGAGCCCCTTCTCCCGCCCATCGCGTGGTTGAAGTGGTCAGGTCGCGCATCGATGACTGTGCTCTTTTCGTTTTCTGATTTCTCTGTGTCCTCTGTGTCTCCGCGGTGAATCACTCTCAAGGAAGCCAGCCATGGAACTCGCCAAGACCTACGACGCCAAGGCCGTTCAGCAGGAAGTGACCGCCGCGTGGGACGCCGTCCGCGCCTGGCACGCCGAGCCCGATCCGTCGAAGAAGCCGTACGTCATCGTCATCCCGCCGCCCAACGTGACCGGCGCGCTCCACCTCGGCCACGCGCTGAACAACACGCTCCAGGACATCCTCGTCCGCTGGCGGCGCATGGCGGGCGACAACGCCGTCTGGATTCCCGGCACGGACCACGCCGGCATCGCCACGCAGAGCGTCGTGGAGAAACGCGTGCTGGCGGAGGAAGGCAAACGCCGCACCGACTTCGAGCGCGACGCGTTCGTGCAAAAGATCCAAAGCTGGAAGGACGAATACGAAGCCCGCATCCTCGGCCAGCTCAAGAGCATGGCGTGCAGTTGCGACTGGGACCGCGTCGCGTTCACGATGGACGAGGCCCGCAGCAAGGCCGTGCGCGAAGCCTTCTTCCGCCTCTTCCGCGACGGCCTGATCTATCGCGGCAAGCGTCTCGTGAACTGGGATCCGGTCACGCAGACCGCGCTGGCGGACGACGAGGTCGAGAACGAAGAGGTCGACGGGTTCTTCTACTATCTGAAATACCCAGTGTGCGACGCAAATGGTGCACTGCTGGACGCTCACGGAAGGCCTTCCGTGGGCGTTGAGAACGCGCTCACGATTACGGTCGCGACCACGCGTCCTGAAACGATGCTGGGTGATACCGCGGTTGCGGTGAATCCCAAGGACCCGCGTGCCGCCGCGCTGCGTGGCAAGTTCGTCAAGCTGCCGATCGTCGATCGCATCATCCCGATCATCGAAGACGAATACGTCGTGCTGCCCGTCGCGCACGGCGGCGACGAGAAAGACCCCAAGGCCCAGTTCAGCTCGGGTTTCCTGAAGGTCACGCCGGCCCACGACCCAAACGACTACGACCTCGGCCAGAAATACAAGCTCGGCATGATCAATGTGATGGCGCCGGACGCCTCCATCTCGCTCGATCACGGCTGGGGCGCGCTCGAAGCGCATCAGAAAGACAACCCGCACGTCAAGCCGCTCATCGGCTTGGTGCGCGAGAAAGCCCGCGAACACGTCGTCGCCTGGTTCAAACATCACGGCCTGCTCGAACAGATCAAGCCGTACAAGCACAGCGTCGGCCATTCGTATCGCTCGCACGTGCCGGTGGAACCGTACCTGAGCGACCAGTGGTACGTGGCCGTCCGCAAGCCGATCCCGTGGCTGGCGGACAGCGGGCTGATCGAAGGCACGGAGATTCCGAAGAATTCGCTCGCGGGTCTAGCACTTTCCGCACTGCGTGGCACGGGCGTCTCGCCCGTGTCTTCTGAAGCCAATCACGGGCGAGACGCCCGTGCCACGAATGACGGCGGTCTCAAGCTCGTCCCGGAGCGCTACGAAAAGACCTACGACCACTGGAACGCCAACCTTCGCGACTGGTGCATCAGCCGGCAGTTGTGGTGGGGACATCGGATTCCGGTGTGGAGTTACAAGCTCACGGCCGAAGGTCAGCAAGCAATTCAAGCGTTGATGCGAGGAGACGAGAGCAAGCCAATTCCACTCGCAGACAAACTAGCGCTCGACGTCTACCGCGAACTAACTGAGAAGCACGCCGATTCCGTTGTGTCACCCGAATCGCCCTTTCGGTCTGGTCCCCGCCTCACAACGCAACCATTCGGACAGATCGTGCACGATCCAACACTGCGCCTGTGTATTCGCTCGGACGATGCTGATCGATTTGCAGACATTGAGCGATTTGGCTTCACGCGCGACCCTGACGTCCTCGACACCTGGTTCAGCAGCGCGCTCTGGCCCCTGTCGACGCTGGGGTGGCCCGAGGCGGCGACTGAAGCCGCCACCCCGACTTACGCGCCGAGTGGCAACTCCCCACTCCCCACTCCCCGCTCCCCACTCGACGTCTGGAATCCCACCTCCACGCTCTGCACCGCCCGCGAAATCATCACACTGTGGGTGTCGCGCATGGTGATGTTCAACCGCTACATGCGTGGTTCAGATGCCCAATCGCAAATCGCAAATCGCAAATCGCAAATCGAATCGAATCCGCAATCCGCGATTCGCAATCCCCAATTGCCCCTCCCCTTCACCGACGTCTTCGTCCACGCCATGATCCAGGACGGACACGGGCAGAAGATGTCCAAGAGCTACGGCAACTCCGTCGACCCGGCCGACGTGATCGATACCCACGGCGTGGACGGCATGCGCTTCACGCTGGCGTCCATGTCCACCATGACGCAGGACGTGCGCATGCCCGTGGACCTGGTCGACCCGCACTCGGGCGAAATCTTCACGCCCGAATATTTCACCAATAAGTCCGGCCTCACCGTGATGAAGCCCGTGCAGACGCACAAGGGCAAGCCGTCGGTCAGCTTCTACGGCGTCTTCAGCGCCGAGGCTACGCCGACCAAGGAAATGCCGCTGGCCCGCAACACCAGCAGCAAGTTCGACCTCGGCCGCAACTTCTGCAACAAGCTGTGGAATGCAGGGCGGTTCGTGCTGGGACAATTGGCGAAGGAAAGCACGGAGGGGTCTTCTTCATCCCCGAGTGCCTTCGCGCCCGCCTCGCTTCCCGATGCCTGGATCCTCTCCCGCCTCGCAAAGACGATCCAAGCCGCCACCGACGCGCTCACCAACTACCGCTTCGACCTGTACGCCACCGCCTGCTACGACTTCGTCTGGCGCGACTTCTGCGACTGGTATCTCGAAGCCACGAAGCCCGCGATGCGCGACCCCGCCCGTCGGCCTCAAACCGCGCACATCCTCGCGACATGCCTCGACGTGTCGCTGCGCCTGATGCATCCGGTCATTCCGCTCATCACAGAGAAGCTGTATTGGGCACTGAACGACATCAACACGCCGCGCGGGATTGAAGGACTTGAGTGCGCGTCGCCGGGCACAAACCAACGCCTCGCGATGACCGCACCCTTCCCACAGTTCACCGAGGCCACCCGCAAGCTCGCATCCGACGAAATCGAAGAGGCGATGATGCGTTTGCAGGACATCGTGGTCGCGATCCGCAACGTGCGGAACGATCAGAAGGTCGACCCGAAGAAGAAGGTGCCTGTGCATCTGAGCTGTTCGGGCGCCTTGGCCACCAACGCGACGCAGAACCGCGAGTTCATCGAGAGCTTGGCCGTCTGCACGCTGGAGCAGGTTGGGGCCGACTTGCCCGAGCCGGCCGGCAGCGCGAAGACAACCGCCGCCGGTGCGACGATCTACGTCGCGGGCGTGATCGACGCGGGTTCCAGCGAGAAGCGCAAGGGCGAACTGGTCAAGCAGATCGCCGCGCTGGAAGGCCGACTGAACAACCCCGGCTACGCCGACCGCGCGCCGGCCAAGCTGGTCGAGCAGACCAAGCAGCAGCTCGCCGAGGCGAAGGCGGAACTGGCGAAGCTGGGCTGAGCCGGGCTCAATGGTGAATCGCAAGCGACTTGGCTTTCACCCATTTCGTCCCGGCGATCGCACCGAGGATCGCGCCGGGAATCACGCCCGTGGCGATGCAGAACGTTGTCCAGCCACGCGCATCGCTATCGGTGAACAGCAGTTGATGGAACGTCGTGAACCCCAAACCTGCCGCACGCGTCCTGCTCAGCAGGACGAAGAACGCCAGCACATACCCCGCCACGATGCCGGCGAACGCGCCGATGAAGTACATGAGCAGGATCTCGAACATGTGGCGTGGCGGCTCGTACTTCGATCCCGCCGCCGCATCATCGCCCGGCGCGACGTAACCCCTCACACCGCCGTACGTGTTGAACCGCTGGTAGATCACCAGCATCAGCACGATCGTCATGGCCGAGATCACCAGGCCGAACCAGAAGGTCAGGTGGTAGTTGTTATTCGTGAGGTCGAGCACGGCACCGAGCGATGGTGCGAAGACCAGCCCGACCAGAGACCCCATGATCCCGCCCGCCGACGCGTATTGGCTGAACTTCGACCGTGGATAGAGTTGCTGCCCGAGCGAGGCGGCGCATGTGAAGTACGTCCCGGAGAGAATGGTGTGGCCGATGAACGCAACGCCGAAGGACCACGCGTCATGGACGAACAACGAACCGTACAGCGTAAGCAGCGAGTAAATCGCCATTGTCACAATCGACGCGCGTAGGGTATGAACGCGGTCGACGATCATCCCCAGCGGAAACGCGATCGTCAGGGATACCAGATAGCTCACGCCGATCAGCACGCCGTAGTCGCCGTCGGCCATCTTCAACTGTTGCGAGTAGCGGTACGAGAACGCGTTGATCGGGTTGAACGTCAAACCTGCGAGCACGAACATCGCGAACATGATGAGGTAGTACGGCTGCGTGAAGCACTCGCTGAAGAACGTCTTGAACGCCGAGCCGAACCGCGCGGCGAACGCGCCGAACAAGCCGCGATCGCGGGTGAGTTCGGGATCGACCGGCGGCGGAGGCGGGTAGTTGCCTTCCTTGACCTTCAAGCACATCAACGTGAAGCCGCAACCGAACAGCAACCCGATTAGCGCGAACATCAGGGTGAAGTGCTCTTCGGCGTGCTTGAACAGGATCGAGTTAAACAGGATGCCGTCATACAAACTGATCGCCCGGAACAGCCCGTGGAAGCGACCGAGGACCGGCCGCGGCACGACGTCGTTGATCAGCCCGCCGAAGACGGCGCCGGACACAATCACGGCCACTTCGAAGATCGTCCAGAAGACCGCGAAGACCGACATCGTGTAGGTCGACGCAGCCTCATGGATGAGTTGCCCCGGAGCGGGCGTGTGGCCGGTCACGCCGTAGAGCCATTCGCCGAGTTGCGGGCTGAACGCGATGCCGACCATTGCCGCGCCCGCCACGGGCGTCGGAACGATGAGGAACGGAATGCGCCGACCCCACCGACCGCGCAGACGGTCCGAGCGGTAACTGATGATCGGCCCGAGGATCAGCCCGATCACCGTCGGCAGCGTCGCGGTCAATAGTTGCTTGAACGTGTTGCTCGCACCGTGCTTGAGCAGGAACTTCTCGATCAGCGGCCCAACCGATCGGTCGCGCATCGACAGGGCGAAGTCGCCCCACAGCAGCCAGATGAACAGAAGCACCAGCCCGCTGACGCCGTACACCAGTGTGCCGACGGTCCAAACCTTCGGGCCTACCGATTCGTACGACAGCGTTTGAACCGCCTGAACTGCGGGCTTGGGGCATTTCGAACAGATCGCGACGCCTTGATCGACAATCATCTCGTCGCCACACGTCGGACAAACTTGACGGGGTGTGACCGGCGGAGCGCCGGACGGACCTACCGATGGGCTGTTACTCACGCGATCGATCGACCTCCTCGCACCCGCGCGTGGCCAGAGAACCTGGCCGGGCAGGTCGTTGGGATGATACCGAAACGCTTCGATCCCTCATCGCTTTGCACATCGCCAAATCGACGTCTTTCCGAGTTGTCGCAGGTAATTCCCGTGAAAACGAAAAAGGCCCTCCCTCGCAGGCAGCACGAGGAAGGGCCTTCACAACACATGGAATTCGTTTCGCCGCTTACTTCGCGGGCTTGGTGGTCGGCTCGCCGGTCTTCTTGCCGGCCTTGCGGGCTTCTTTCAGCTTCTGGACCAGTTCCTTGTACTGGTCGGCCGTCAGGATCGGCTTCAGGTCGGCAACCGCCTGCTTCACGATCTCCTGCACCTTCTGCTTCAGCGCCTGCTTGTCGCCGGACTTCTTGGCCTCGGCGCGGGCATCCTGGATCTTGGTCTCAGCCTCGGACAAAACGCCTTTGACCTCGGTCTTCTGCTCGTCGGTGAGCGTCATTTTGTCGAGAATCTCGCGGACTTGGTCGATCGGCTTCATGCCGCGGCCCCCGGTCACGTCCTGCTTGCCGGCCGCGAGCGCATTGCCAGCCAACGCCAAAACGGCCACCAGAACGCACGCGACAGTCATCATGAGCGAACGCATCGTTGCTTCTCCGGTTGAATTTTGTCTTCGTCCACCCGTACAACGCCGGACGCCGGGAATTGTTTCACCCAAGACGCGAACTCAACCAGCCACCGACGCCGCCTGTTAGGATAGGCCGGCCATGCCGGAAGAATCGGCCCCACCGACCGCACCGCATCTGGACCTCGCCTGGCGAATCGTGCGCGGCATCACCAACGACGACACCGCCGCCAGCCCCGCTCTGGCGTGGTTGATCGAGCGCCATCCCGCGACCGATGACGACGACGCCCTGGATCGCTGGTTCAAGCACCACGCCATGCTCTACGCCCGCGACGTCGTTCGCCGGCGCGGGTACGTCGTGCCGACAGGCGGATCCGACCTCGCCACGCAGGCGTTCGACCGGGCGATCGCACAGCTCGAACCGCAACAGCGCGAGGCGTGGCTGCTAAGCGTGGGCGAGCGGTTCGCGGTCAGGCAGATCGGCATCGCGATGGATTGCAGCCAGACGGCCGCCCTGACCCATCTGCAAGGTGCTGAAAAGATGCTTCGCACCGTCGCCGGCGACGCATACGACGTGCAGGCCGAGCGGATTACCAAACGTTGGCGCGACACGACGCCGCCCGCCGACGTGCTGGCCCGGGCGCAGCGCCGACGCTCGCGCACGATGCGCTGGCGACGCGTGCGGAAAGCGTTCACGCGGATCGTCTTCGCGCTGGTGACGGCCGTCGTCGTCTGGCAATTCATCGCCACAGGCATGGCGGCGTGGACGTGGGCGTTCATCCAGTCGCTCGACCTCGGCCGGTTCCTGCCGAGGCGTTAGCGGCTACGATTCACTCATGCCGAAATGGGACCCTCAGCAGTACCTGCGCTTCGAGCGAGAACGGACGCAGCCTTGCA
Source organism: Tepidisphaeraceae bacterium (assembly GCA_047600945.1). Lineage (GTDB taxonomy): Bacteria > Planctomycetota > Phycisphaerae > Tepidisphaerales > Tepidisphaeraceae > JASGKC01. The sequence goes on from JASGKC010000001.1 coordinate 4,555,321, forward strand.
TCGACCTGGTGAACCGAATCGAAGTTGATGACGTGTCGTACGCCGTCGACCTGGGCTGCGGACCGGGCAACAGCACCGAGGTGCTGGCGAGACGCTTTCCGGCTGCGAAAGTGCTCGGCCTCGACAACTCGCCTGCGATGATCGAGCGAGCGAAGCGCGATCGGCCATCGATTTCGTTCGATGTTGCGGACGCTTCGACATGGACGAGCGATCGACCGTGCGACGTCATCCTGTCGAACGCGGTCTTTCAGTGGATCGATCGCCACGCCGCCCTGTTGCCGCGCCTGCTCAATCAGCTTCGTCCCGGCGGCGTGCTGGCAGTGCAGATGCCGCGGAACTTCCAGTCGCCCACGCACCAGATTCTCCGTCGCGTCGCGACCAGCCCGCGTTTCGCCAGCACGCTGACGGCCCGCGAGCCGTACTGGGTGAAGTCGCCGGCCGACTACTACGACCTGCTCGCCCCGATCGCGGCGTCAGTCGAGATTTGGGAAACCGAGTACATCCACGCGATGCCGGACCACGACGCGATCATCGAGTGGTACCGCGGCACCGGCATGCGGCCCTATCTTGAAGCACTGGATGCCGACGAACAGTTGGCGTTCGTCGACGCCATCAAGCAACAACTCGTCGAGGCGTATCCGAAGCAAACAGACGGGCGCGTGCTGTTTCCGTTTCTGCGAATCTTCTTTGTCGCACGGAAGTAGAAACCGAAAAGCCCACGGCGGTGCCGTGGGCTTGGATCGATTGCAGAATAGACCACCGTCATGCTGAACGAAATGAAGCATCTGGCGCCCATCGAAGTCGATCGACTTCGATGGGCGCCAGACCCTTCGTTTCGCTCCGGGTGACGTTGCAGGACAACCACGTGTTGGACTACTCGTCCGTCACGACGGGCTTGTACTCCGCCATCTTCTGCGCCTGCACCTGAGGCGGCGCGGGGTCATAGTGGGCGAAATCCATCACGTAGCTGCCCTGCCCGCCGGTCACGCTCTTGAGCTGGGCGTTGTAGGTCAGCAGCTCAGCGAGCGGCGCCATTGCCGTCACGCGGGCGAGGCCGCCGGGCAGCGAATCCGTGCCGAGAATTCGTCCGCGTTTGCCGGACAGGTCGCCCGTGATCGTGCCGAGCTTGTCTTCCGGCACCATCACTTCCAGCTTGACGATCGGCTCGAGCAGGCTGGGCTTGGCCTTCATGATCGCATCGCGGAACGCATACTTTCCGGCCGTCTTGAAGGCGACTTCCTTGCTGTCGACCGGGTGGTGCTTGCCGTCGTAGACGATGCAACGCACGTTCTGAAGCTGATGCCCGGCGATCGCGCCGATGTCGAGCAGTTCACGGACGCCCTTCTCGACGGCCGGGATGAACTGCGTGGGGATTGTTCCGCCAAACACTTCGTTGACGAAGTCGAAGCCCGAACCGCCGTTGTCGGTGTGGGCGGGACTTTCCTTTTCGATCGGCTCGACACGCAGGAACACTTCGCCGAACTGGCCCGCGCCGCCGGTTTGCTTCTTGTGACGGTGATGCCCCTCGGCCTTGGCAAGAATCGTCTCCTTGTAGGCGATCTTGGGCGGCTTGGTGTCGACGTGCAGGCCACGCGCTTCAAGGCGTTCCAACACCAGCTTCAGGTGCAGTTCGCCCAGGCCGCTGATGACCACTTCGTGCGTGGCGCGGTCGTTGTGCCATTGGAACGTCGGGTCCTCCTCAGCCACCTTCGTGAGGAGCTGCGCGAGCTTGGTTTCGTCGCCGCGTGCCTTGGGGTTGACGGCCAGCGAGTACATCGGGTTCGGATACTTCTCGTGCTTGTGGTGCACCGTGTCGAGCGAGTGATCGTCGTGCAGGATGTCGTTGGGGTGGATGTCGTCAATCTTCGCGACCGCGCCGATGTCGCCGGCGACGATCTCGTTCACTTCGTTGTGCGTCTTGCCTTGAAGTTGGAAGACGTGCCCGAGTTTGATGGGCTTCTTGCTGTGGCCGATGATCACCTGGCTTTGGCCGGTGACTTTGCCCTGGTGAACGCGGAAGAACGCAAGCTTGCCGACGAACGGATCGGTCGTGACCTTGAACACGTGGGCCAGCATCTTGGCCGACGTGTCTTCCCAGTACTTGAACGGCTTCTCGTCGGCGCCTTCGCCGGTCATGAACGGGCGCAGGTTGCCTTCAACCGGGCTCGGGAACCAGCGAGCGATGAAGCCGAGCAGTTCTTGAACCCCCACGCCGTCGCGGGCGCTGGCGAAGAGGATGGGCACGACGTGTGCTTCGTCCATGCAGCGCTCGAACGGATCGTGGAGCGCTTCGTAATTGGGGTCTTCGCCGCCGAGGTATTTTTCCATCAGCGTTTCATCGACTTCGACGACCTGGTCGAGAATCGCCTGGTGGGCGGATTCGACACTGAGGATGTCGCTCTCGCCGGTCTTGTTGATGAGGCACTTGGTGATGGCCTTGCCGCCGCTGGCGGGCAGGTTCACGGGCAGGCACTCGGGGCCGAAAGTTTCTTTGATCTGGTTGACGAGGGCTTCGAGGTCGATGTCGGGGTGATCGATCTTGTTGATGATGATCGCGCGAGGCAGGTTGCGGTCCTTGGCAGCCTCCATCATGCGCCGAGTGACGACGCCGATGCCCGAGGCCGCGTCGATGACGACCGCCACGGTCTCGACGGCCGGCATGCACGCGAGCGCGGCGCCGGTGAGTTCAGGCGAGCCGGGCGCGTCGATGATATTGATGCGTTTGCCGTCATGGTCACAGTGAACGACGGACGCGTAGATCGAGTGTCCGTGCGTCTTCTCCTCTTTTTCGAAATCGGTGACGGTCGTCCCTTTGGCGACATCACCCTTGGTGTTGATCGCGCCAGCGGCAAAAAGCATCGCCTCGATCAGCGTCGTCTTGCCGCTGGCTTTATGGCCTACAACGAGGACGTTCCTGATGTCAGCGGTGGTATAGGAGGGCATGGGGTTCTCCTGCTGCGCCGCGTTGCGCGGTCGCGAAAGTGTGTAGCTGACGTGGCCGGCGTGTTGGGGACCCTCGTCTCGCGCGCGGTCGCGCGGTGCGACTCCCGGTTACTACGAGGGACGCCGCACCTCTCCGTTGCGATAATGGTACAGCGCCAGAACCCAAGCGCGTCAGAAAACCCGCCCGTCTGTGACAACCGGCACGGCGACGAAATGTCACAGGCGGAAGTGGAGAGTGATCAGTAGAGAGTGGAGAGTTACAGCGCCGTGCCGCAACTCTCCACTTTCCACTCTCCACTAACCACTGAGTTGAATCAGTGCCTGAAATGACGCCGGCCCGTGAAGATCATGGCGGCGCCGGCCTTGTCGACGGCTTCGATGGTGAGTGCGTCGCGCTGGCTTCCGCCGGGCTGGACGATCGCGGTGACGCCGGCCTTCAGCAGCAACTCCGGGCCGTCCGGGAACGGGAAGAACGCGTCCGACGCCGCGACGGCGCCTTTCGCGCGGTCGCCAGCCTTCTCGATCGCGATGTGCGCGGCCCCAACGCGGTCGACCTGACCGCCGCCAATGCCGACCGTCGCTCCCGCCTTCGCGATCATGATCGCGTTGCTCTTCACGTGCTTCACGGCCAGCCAGGCGAGCTTGAGGTCGTCGAGTTCCGTCTGCGTCGGTTGACGTTTGCTGACGACTTTCCACTCGGATTCGACGATCCCGACCACGTCGCGCTGCTGGACGAGGAAACCACCGGTGATCGTTTGAATCGCTAGTGAAGCGTTCGAAGCCCACTGCGATGCAGTGGGCTTGGACATGGTTCCCACGCTGAGCAAGCGCACGTTTTTCCAGCGTGTCTTGAGCAGTTCCAGCGCATCCGACGCGAACGCCGGTGCAACGATCACCTCCAGGAACTTCTGCCCTTCCGTAATACGCTGCGCGGTCTTCAGATCGATCGGGTGGTTGACCGCAACAATGCCACCGAATGCGGCGAGCGGGTCGGAGTCGTAGGCTCGGGCGAACGCGTCGTCGATCGTCGCGCCGGTGCCGACGCCGCACGGCGTGGCGTGCTTGACAATGCACGCGGCCGACGTGGCGAACTCTTTCACGCAGTTCAGCGCGGCGTCCGCATCGAGCAGGTTGATGTAGCTGAGTTCCTTGCCGAAAAGCTGTTCGGCGAACGCCACGCTCGGCTCGGTCGATTTTGAACCCACGTAAAGCGCCGCGGGCTGGTGCGGGTTTTCGCCGTAACGCAGCGATTGCTTCTTCGTGACCTTCAAGTCGATCTGATCGGACAGTGTGTTCGTTTCCGAGTCGCCGCGTTCCGAACCGAGGTGCTTGGCCAAGTACGCCGCGATTGCGCCGTCGTACTTGTTTGTCGTCGCAAACGCCTTCTGAGCGCACTTCGATCGAAGCGCTACGGTGGTGGCACCGTAGTGCTGGGTCATGGTCTCGACCACCGTCGCGTAATCGCTGGCGTCGGTGACGATGGTCACGTATCGATGATTCTTCGCGGCGCTGCGGACCATGCTCGGGCCGCCGATGTCGATGTTTTCGATGGCGTCTTCGAACGTGCAGCCGGGCTTGGCGATGGTCGCTTCGAACGGGTACAGGTTGATGACGACCAAGTCGATTGCCTGAATGCCATGCTCGGCCATCGCCTTGGCGTGGTGCGGGTCGTCGCGGACCGCCAGCAGGCCGCCGTGCACTTTCGGGTGAAGCGTCTTCACCCGGCCATCCATCATTTCGGGGAAGCCCGTGAGGTCGCTGACGTCCTTCACGGTGAGTCCCGCGTCGCGAAGCACTTTTGACGTGCCGCCCGTGCTGATGAGTTCGACGCCGAACTTCTTCTGTAGGGCCGTCGCGAAATCGACCAGGCCGGTCTTGTCGGAGACGCTCAGCAGCGCACGGCGAACCATCACGAGATCATTCATGGTCGGCGCGAAGATAGCGGCAGAGGCGGGCGCGTGCCATTCCAGGCGGACGCCGAACTGCGAAGTGCGAAAACCATCCTTTACCGCGCACTTCTTCCCGAAAGAACTGCTTCCACGTGATTGCACAGTTCGTCGACTTCGACACGGGTTTTGACGAGGTAGCGGCGTGCGCCGAGGAACGCCGCGCGGGCCATGTCGATCGGGTCGCTGGAGGCCGACATCACGATGACGGCCGGCCGAGTGTCGGTCGGTTGACGGCCCAGATATTCGAGGACGTCGAAGCCGTTCACCCGTGGCATGTGCAGGTCGAGCAAGACGACGTCCGGCGCGAGTGGGCGAGGATCGCCAGCGCCTCCTCCCCGTCGCGGGCCTGTGTCACTTCGTATCCTTCAAGCGAAAGCGCCATCGCGAAACAGTCGCGCAGGTCTGTCATGTCTTCGATGACGAGAATACGAATCAAACCGCTCTCCCTCACTCTGTCCGATACCGGACATAGCATCGCCCTGAATTCTGTGATGGCTCATAAGGGGTTCCCCCAACCTGCTACGCTTATTCTTAAAAAAGTCGGCCCCGCACGGTCAGTGCGGGGCCGGATAATTGCTACGTGACGAATGGCAAGTTTACTTCACAAGCTCGTCGAGCGCCTTCAGCGGAAGTTCCGCAAAGGCCTTGTTGAATTCTTCATCGGTCAGGTTCTGCGTCTCGAACTGGACCATGATGCGGTTGCCCGCGAGCGTCTGAACGCTGCCGGTCTTGTTGGCTTTGTTGTAGGTGATTAGCGCCTTACGGCCTTGGATGTCGGCGGTCTTGGTGTAGGAATCGTCGGTTTCCTGGTCGATGTCGGTCGCCATCCATACGGCCATGCTCTTGGCGAAATCAGGGCTGGAGTAGTCGATAACCATGATCTTGGCGGTCTTGGCGTTGTCGCCGTCGCCGGTGCCGTAGTCGGCGTTGGCGGTGGAGAACGACTGATCGCCGATCTTGTTCTTCTGGCCCTCGATCTTCTCGCGTTTGATCCCGACGAGCGTCTCGGGCATGACCGCCTTCATCTTGCGGAAGTCGATCGCATCCTGCTTTGCCGGCTGCGACGTGGCGGCGTCCTCGGCCCGAACGGCGGGCGTCGAAACAAAGCCCAGGCTCAAACAAGCCACGGCGGCGGCGAGACACACGATGCGCGGATAGGTCTTCATTCTCATTCTCCTTCTTGGGATGTGTGCGGAAATGACTCCCGCGAGATGACACGCGATCTGAACAAACGTGAGAATAGCCGCGACGGCAAGGCCCTGTCACGCCATCGGCCGGCAAGCCGACGCGTCACTACAGATCGACGCGCAACAAGAATCGATAGGTCCATACGACGGGCCTATCGATTCGAGTTTGGACTGGCGAAGGTTGATCGCTCAGGCGCGGCCGCAGATGTAGTCGCTGAGCTCGTTGATCTGCGCCTGCTGCCGCGCGACGTAGTAGGCGTTGATGTCGCCGATGCTGATGAGCCCGATCACCCGGCCCTCGTGGTTCATGACCGGCAGGTGGCGCACGCGCCGGTCCTGCATGATCGCGGCGGCCTCGGCAATTTCGGTTTCGGGCGTGCATGTCAGCACGTCGGTGGTCATCACTTCCGCGACCGTGACGAGGTCCGGGTAGCGCAGCTGCGCGACGACGCGCCGCAGCACGTCGCGTTCGGTGAAGACGCCGAGCATGACCGACGGATCTTCCTTGCTCGTGACGACGAGTGCGCCGAGCCGATGCTGATTCATCTTGGCGGTGGCTTCGTAGACGGTGGAATCGGGCGTGACGGTGAAAACGCGCGAACCCTTGGCCGCGAGGATGTCGTGGACGTATGCCATGGCTGAACCTCCGCAGGTGCCGTTGCTGCTGACCACGCTCGACGTCGAACGCGGCGCTCTCGAACGATGTGCTCCATCAACGACGAGAGCAGCGCCTCGGACGAGGCCCTTCCTGCTTCCCGTGCATTGGCATCTTTACAATCCGCTCCGACGTGACGCCTTCAGCTTAACCCTGACCGTCGTACCGTGGCAAGGTATTAACTCGCGGGAGCCACGTCCGTGAATATTCGAACGCGCTCGACCTTGTGACGCGCGTCACGGACTCTTCTGCAACTCTTCAATCCTCTTCTTCGTCTCGTCGCTCACGCCCTGAATCGTGTTCGCTTCTGCGAAATCCTGAACGGACTTCAATGCATCCCCAGTCGAGGATCGACTGATCGCACGGTATCCCAGCGCGAGCGCCCGCGTGTCGGCGCTCGCCTCGGCGATGAGTTGGATCACCGTGAACTCGTGAATCGCGCCCAAATGCTTCCCCTGCCGCTGGAGACCGATCCCATGCTCGAGGGACAGGTCGGCACGAATGTCGCCGGGCAATTCGAGCGTGGCAAGCGCGGCTTCGGTGTCGTCGATCACTTGGCGAGTTCGGTCCCCGCCATCGGAAATCTCCCACGCATTGAGGACCTTTGCACGTTGAAGACGCATCTGGGCCGCCTGGATCGGCGTGGGGTCGCCGCTCGTCGTAGCCCAACTGCGATACACGTTCTGAAGCGGGATGCCGCCGGGAATCTGGATGATCCGATGGAACGGCCCCACCACCACGCGCCGGGCCAGCGCCCACTGGCCCGGCATCGTGAAGAATGTCGGCTTGAGTTGCGTGAGCCGATACAGCGCGAGGGACAGATCGAGCCTGTTCGCGCGAATCTCCAGTTCGTTCAGCATGAGCGTGCCGGAGTTCGCGATCTTCTCAAGCTCGCCGATGAGCGTCTGCACCTCCGGCGGCGCACCAAGGCCGACGCGGTTGGCGCGGAGGACCAGCAACACCTCGGCCGCCAGGGTGGCGTCCTTCGTATCGAGTGCGACCCGCCCCGCCGTCTGTAGCAGCGGCAGGTTGAAGAGTGTGCCATCCTCCACCAGCAGCCAGAGGTGGTCTTTCGACTTCTCCAGCAATGCCTGTCTCGTGTCCGGATCGATGTTCGCGACAGTGCTGCTGGCGAGCAGTCGACGGGCGGTCAGCCAGTGCTGGCGCTGGACTTCATCGGTCACTTCGCTTGGCACATCGACCAGCGGCGACTCGGGTGCGACAGGCGCTGGAGTTGGTTCGACGGGAATGGATATGGGAGCGGTCGCCGTGGTCGGACCGGCAACGACAGCGGGCTCCTTCTTCTTCAGCGCCCACCACGCAACGCCACCGACAACCACAGCCGCCACTGCAAGTCCCGCGTATAGCTTGGCGCGGCCACGTACGTCTTCTTTCATCGTGGCCGGCAGGCTCGGTGCGATGTTCGACGGTGCCTTCTCCATCTCGCTGGCGATCTCGCGCATCGTCGACCGATCGAGCTTGCTGGACGGCCCCCGCGTCGGCACCGACGCAATCGCGTTCGGATCATCGAGCGGCACTTCGCCGACGCCTTCGACGTGCAGCTCACGCGTGATCGCGTCAAGGAACTGCCGGGCTGACGGGCGATCGTCGAGCGCGGGCAGCGTGGCGGCCCGCACGAGTTCGACCACGGTCGCCGGCAATCCCGGGCGAACTGCGTCGAGCTTCGGGAACGGTGCATTGCAGATGCGGTGCATCACCTCGGCGATCGAACTGCCCTTGATGGCGTGATCGCCAATGAGCAGGAAGGCCAGTGTGGCCGCCATTGAGAAGACGTCCGACTTGGGCCTCACTTCGTCGGCCCCGCGGAACTGCTCGGGGGCCATGTATTGCGGCGTGCCGATCAGCGCATCCGCGTGCGTCTTGAGAGTATCCGTGCTGCGCATCAGGTCGCGGGCGATGCCGAGGTCGGACAGTTTCACGTCGCCGTGCCTCGCGACGATGATGTTGGTTGGCTTCACGTCGCGATGGATGACATCGCGCTTGTGCAACGCGCTCAGCCCGCGCAGCGCGCCGGCGATCAGCGTCAGCGCCTCGGGCACCGGCAACGGGCCTTTGCGGACGACGCGGTCGTGCAGCGTTTCGCCTTCGACGAGTTCCATCACGGTGTAGAAGTGCCCGTGCCGCGACACGGTGTCGTACACGCTAACGAGGTTCTCATGCCGGATGCTGGCCGCGATGCGGGCTTCGCGCAGGAAGCGCGAGACGTGTTCGGCCTCGCGCGCGATCTCGGGCCGCAGGAACTTCACGGCCACGTCGATCTCAAGGTTCAGATGCACGCCTTGGTACACCACGCCGGCCGCGCCCTCGCCGAGCAGCTTGGTCAGCACGCAAGGCGGCGCGACGCGAAACCCCTTCGACAGCGGCAACGACAGCAGCAGCGGATGGCCGGTGGGGTCGTTCGGATCGATCGTGGGCGCTTGCGACATGAGATGGTGATTTGAATTCAGGCTTCCGGAAAAACAAGCGGCCGTCCACGAAGGACACGAAGAAAGGACCGGCGCTCCATGTGTCATCCTGAGCAACGCGAAGGATTCTGGCGCCCAATGAAATCGCTCGATGATCGATCGGCGCCAGATGCTTCGCTGCGCTCAGCATGACGCCCTTGCGCCTCCAAATGCGATGGATTGACTTCGTGCTCTTCGTGTCCTTCCTGGACACCCGACGCGATCAGAATTGCCGGCGCTGCCGGGCAGTCGGGATGTTCAGGATCTTCCGGTACTTCGCGACGGTTCGACGAGCGAGTTCGATGCCTTGCTCTTTTACCTTGTCGACGATCTCGTCGTCGCTGAGCGGCTTGTCCTTGTCTTCCTCGTCGATGATTTTGCGGATCTTCTCTTTCACCGCGTCCCAGCTCATCGACGTGCCGGACGAGTCGGTCGTGCCGCCCGTGAAGAAGCGGCGCAGCGGGAAGATGCCGATCGGCGTCTGGATGTACTTCTCCGCGACCGCACGACTGACCGTCGCGACATGAATGCCGAGCTGGTCCGCCACCTGGATCATCGGCAGCGGCTTGAGCGCTTCGGGCCCCTGCTCGAAGAAGTCTTGTTGCGCATCCACCACCACGCGAATCACGCGGGCGATCGTGCTCTTGCGCTGCTGGATGCTTTCGATAAGCCACCGCGCACTGCGCACCTTGTCCATGACGAAGTCGCGCGTCTTCTTGTCGACCGACTTGTCCTGAAGCATCTGGCGATAGCGTTTGCGGATGTACAGGTTCTCCGACGGGTCGGAGCGCATCTTCACTTCGTACTTGCCCGTCTCTTCGTCCTTGTAGACGGTCGCGTCGGGAGTGATCGACGGCGCTTCGGAAGGCCCAAACGCACGGCCCGGGTGCGGGCTGAGGCGGGCGAGCCTCCGCACGGCCGCCTTCAACTCGTCGATGCTATAGCCGAGCTTTTTGCTGAGCTGCGGGTAGCGGTTGAGACGCAGGTCTTCGAGGTGATCGCGGACGAGCGCGCGTTCCAGGTCGAAGTCGTGGCCTTCCGACAGTTCTTCGTCTTCTTCGAGGGCGTTGAGTTGGAGGACCATGCACTCGGACAGGTCGCGTGCCCCGACGCCGGCCGGCTCGAGGGTTTGGACGAGCTTCAACGCTTTTTCGAACCGAGGGAGGTCCGCCGGGAACGCGGCGGTCTGCACGAGGTCGGCCATGGGCGTGCGCAGATAACCGTCGGCATCCAGATGCGCGATGATCCATCGACCCGGCTTGTCCAGATCCGGAGGGATGTCGGTGAGGTTCCACTGCTCGATGAGGTGGTCGGCGAGTGCCCCACCGCGCGCGGCCGTGTTGGCCAGCGCGTCCATCTTCTTGTCGCGATCGCCCCCGCCGCCCGCGACCGTCGGCCTATACCCGGGGCTGTACTCCTCGTTCTCCAGGTAGTCGGCGATCTTCGACAGCCGATCGAACTCCGCACCGGCAGCGGTATCGCCATCGATCGACAGTGTGCGGTTGTCGGTGCCAGGAGCTTCAAAACCTTCATCCAGGCTGGGCTTCTCCCGATCGATCTTCTGATCGAGCACCGGGTTCACCTGCAACTCCTGGTCGATCCGCTCCTCCAGTGCCATCAGCGGCAGCTGAAGGATCTCCATCGACTGGATCATCCGCGGCGTCAGCACTTGGTGCTGGCCCATTCGCTGCGAGATGGAAAGGGATGGACCCACGACGAACAACACTCCTTACAGACTGTCAAATCGACACTTAAGTCCGATCCATCGGCCTCAAGTCACCCGATAGCAAACACAATACCATTTCCCGAGAGCCGATGCGAAGACAAACTGGCACGGGAGTTGTTTACGGACGGAAACCGACATGCACTTGCATCGAGAAAGAGAGGCCGTGAGCTCGTTCACGATGGTTTACGACGCGTAGGCCGTCGATCGTTCCTTCCTCGGAATCTCCTAGAGCAAGCTCGCGGCTACCCTTGCTCCTGAAGGTCAGTCATTGGCGCGACTGCATCTTCCTCAAATGTAAATGTCCCACCATTTTCCCTCCCTTGCCAATCGCCCGCGCTCGCCCGATAGTCCGCGTCCCATGGCCACCGAATCCTTCCCCATCGACCTGAAAGCCCTGAAGCCCCTCAAGCTCGATCCCAAGCGTGACAAGCTCACGCCGGACGAACTCGCGACGCTCAAGCACAACATTCAGCTGTGCCGCGACGCGATCGTGTTCTTCACCGCGCTGGCTGGCGCACGCGGGTTGTCGGGTCACACGGGCGGCGCGTACGACACCGTGCCGGAAGTGATGATCATCCGCGCCTTCATCGACGGCGGCGCGCCGATCTACAACGCCTACTTCGATGAGGCCGGCCACCGCGTGGCGACGCAGTACCTGCTCGCCGTGCTCGATGGCGCCCTGCCCGCCGAGAAGCTGCTGCACTACCGCGAGTACGACTCCAAGCTGCCCGGCCACCCCGAGCGCGGCTACACGCCCGGCGTGAAGTTCAGCTCGGGCCGGCTCGGCCACCTATGGGCGATGGCCAACGGCGTCGCGATGGCCAACCCCGGCAAGGCCGTGTTCCTGCTCGGCTCTGACGGTGCGCAGATGGAAGGCGACAACGCCGAGGCCGCCCGTCTCACCGTCGCCAAGCGCCTCAACGTGAAAGTGCTCGTCGACGACAACAACGTCACCATCGCCGGACACCCGGTCGACTACATGCCCGGCTACGACCTCACCGAAACCCTGCACGGGCACGGCCTGACCACCGCCACCGTCATGGGCGAAGACTACGAAGCCCTCTACACCTCGCTGCACCGCTGCTTCGTCGACGATCAGCCGCACGCGCTGGTCATCAAGCGCAAGATGGCCCCGGGCATCGACGGCGCCGAAGGCAGCCCGCACGCCCACGAAGTGCTCAAGGCCGAGACCGCCATCAAGTATCTGGAGAAGCGTGGCGGCTACGAGAAAGCCATCGAACTGCTCAAGTCCGCCAAGACCGACAAGTCGCCGCTCACGTTCAAGGGCTCGTCGGGCGTCGGCAAGAACCGCGATGACTTCGGCAAGCACGTCAACGAAATCCTCGCGACGCTCTCGCCCGAGCAACGCGTCGCCAGCGTGCGCGTGTTCGACAACGACCTCGAAGGGTCCTGCGGACTGCATCACATTCGAAAAGCCTATCCCGAAGTGTTCGTCCGCGGCGGCATCATGGAACGCGGCAACTTCAGCGCCGCCGCCGGCTTCGGCTTCGAGAAGGGCAAGCAAGGCATCTTCGGAACCTTCAGCGCCTTCCTCGAAATGTGCGTCAGCGAAATCACCATGTCGCGCCTCAACCACTGCAACGTGCTGGCGCACTTCAGCCACAGCGGCGTGGACGACATGGCCGACAACACCTGTCACTTCGGCGTGAACAGCATGTTCGCCGACGGCGGCCTCGACCACGAACACCCGGACAACACGCGGCTCTACTTCCCGGTCGATCAGCACCAGTTCAAGGCCTGCGTGAAGGCGATCTTCAACGACCCGGGCCTGCGGTTCCTCTTCAGCACCCGCGCGGCCGTCCCGGACATCCTCGACGACGCCGGCCAGCCCATGTTCAAAGACAAGCCCTTCAACAAGGGCAAGGACGACCTCGTCCGCGACGCGGCTGGCGGCGGCTACGTCGTCAGCTTCGGCGAGACGCTCTACCGCGCCCTCGACGCCGTCCTCACGCTGAAGGAACAAGGCGTGAAGGTGGGCCTGGTGAACAAGAGCACGCTGAACGTGTGGGACGACGAGATGATGAAGAAGCTCGCGGCCGCCCCGTTCGTGCTGGTGGCCGAAGGCTTCAACGTCAAGACCGGCCTGGGCAGCCGCTTCGGCAGCGCCCTGCTAAAGGCCGGCTTCAAGGGCAAGTACAACCACATCGGCACGCACCAGGAAGGCTGCGGCGGCCTGTGGCAACAAATGGGCCACCAGGGCGTCGACTCGGCGGGCATTCAGAAGGCGATCAAGGCGCTGGTGTAAAGTCGGCCCATCAATAATGAACCCCGTAGGGTCCGCAGGAATCTGCGGACCTTTCTTTGTGACGCCGAGATGACTGGCGACCGCTCGGACGGTCCGCAGGGTACTGCGGAACCTACCAACTGGTTCTGACGCAAATTGACGTAGCTCTACGCCTATGCCATGTTGCGGCAAAGACGCATGGCCCCGTACAGTTGGGCCAATCGCTGATCACGGAGCATCGATGCAACTGACGTCAATTCATTACACGCAATTTAACGACGCACCACGCGAGTGGAGCATACAGGGTCTTGAGCTGCATGCACAAAATCTCTTGGTAGGCGTAAATGCGAGCGGTAAGTCTAAGACGCTCCACGTCATCAACAACTTTGCGCGCTTGATTGCAGGCGATCTAAAACCAGGATTTGACTCAGCGCATTGGACTGCCGTCTTTGACCGTGAAGGCGAGCGGATTTCGTACGAGATCAATGTACGAGACGGCAACGTCGAAAGCGAACAATTCCAGATTGGCCCTAAGCTTCTACTTGATCGTGGAGCAGGAGGCAAAGGCAGGATTTGGGCTGAAGGCCTAGGCCGCGAGATCGACTTCCAGACCCCTACAACTGAAGTAGCCGCATCCGCTCGCCGAGACTCCGTGCAGCATCCGTTTCTCGACGTACTTGTAACTTGGGCAAAAGGCGTTCACAAGTTCGACTTTAGGTCAGAGACTCTCGGTAAGACGTCGATTGCGTTCGTCGTAAGCAGTATGAAGCCTACTGACATTGATCCACGCGATGCGTCAAAGACGATCCCAATCTATAGACGCGCCGAGAAGGAGTTTGCCGAGCAGTTCAAGACTGCGATGCGCACGGATATGGCCCGCCTTCGTTATCCCATTGACGACATTGGTACACGGCCACCCACTTCGGTTCAGATCGACGCCGCATTTCCCGGCCCGCCAATTGCTCTCTACGTGAAAGAGAGCGACTTAAATTCGGAAACCGATCAGTTTGAAATGTCCGAGGGCATGTTCCGCGCGCTAGCGCTACTAGTGCATCTAAACTTCGCAGTTCTGTCGAACCAACACACATTGATTCTAATCGACGACATCGGTGAAGGACTCGACTTCGAACGATCATGCCTCCTGATCGACATGGCACGCGAGAAGGCACAATCGACCAACGTCCAGCTTGTAATGTCGACTAATGACCGCTTCGTCATGAATAAGGTTCCGCTCGAGGACTGGTCGGTATTGCGACGTTTCGGTGGAATTGTGAAAGTGTATAATTACTCCAATTCAAAGCGACTCTTTGACGATTTCAAGCTCACCGGTCTATCAAATTTCGATTTCTTCGCAATGGACTTTATTGAAGGTGAAGCCAAGGCGGCCGAATGAAAAAGATGGCGATTTTCTGCGAAGGATTGACGGAGCAGCTCTATGCTGTTCGGTTAGTCACCGCAGTAATGGGGCGGAAAGCGTTGGTTACGCAGTCGAAAATGCGTGGCAAGCAAGGGCGGAGATCAGTAACAATTATCGACGGATTAAAGCCCCTCGCAGAGCATCTGTATCAAGTCCAGATTATCAACAGCGGCAACGACGAGACTGTCGCATCCGATGTTCGCGAAAGCTACGAAACGCTCGTCGAGCGAGGTGGATACAGCTCGATCGTCGCATTGCGTGATGTGTATCCAAATGACCGGAAAGACATTCCTCGGATGCTAACGCTGTCGCGAAAGTACATCCCAACTAAACCAATCGAGGTAATCTTCGTCCTCGCTATCATGGAAATTGAGGCGTGGTTTATCGCTGAGCATACGCACTTCCCTAAGGTCCACGCTTCACTTACTCATGAACTTGTGAAAAGCATCCTCGGCATTGATCCGAGAATCGATAACACAGAGCATCTAGCCCATCCCGCGGGCGAGTTGAATCGCGTTTATGGTTCCGTTGGCGAGAGCTACGAGAAGCGACGGGCGTCAATATCGCGGACTATCGAGGCATTGGATATCGATCGGTTATTTCTCGAACTTGGCGACCGCTACAAGTCTGTGCAACAACTTAATATGGCGATATCAGCATTCATGGGATAAGCGTTGCGGTGTGCACGCTTACTCGCTGAAACGGCACGCGCATCCTACCGACCGCTCACTCCACCGTCCCCTCCCTCATCGTCGTCGGCTCGGTCAGTTTCGCCGGCTTCTCATCCGTCGTCAGCCAGTGCAGCATGTCCGCGTCGACTACCAGTTCCTACGTCGCCCGTGCGCGGAACGCGGCTTCGATGTCGGCCTTCGGGCTCGTGTGGATGTCGACCTTCGGCATCGGGCCGGCGTTGGTGGCGAGCATCCACATCCGCTCGCCCACGCCGCCGATTTTCCCTCTTGACGGCCAACCGGGTTCGATTGTCATGATACGGATTCGGATGTGTTCTTTGGCAAGGTTGAATCGATCCGGGCAAGGCCAATCGGAATGGAGTGGCCCGGATGTCCCAAAAAGCCCCGAATTCAAAATCGCACGTCAGCACTCCGTTTGGCCGCGAACGCCAGGGCCGGCCGGGTGTTGGGCCGCGAGTTTGCACTCGGCCGAGGGTGGTTGTGGGCAGGACTTGGGGACATCGGACTGTGATCCCTTGAGCGGATGGGTCGGGAGTCAAATGGTTCATGGAATTTCCGCCTCCTCTTCCGGCGTACCGGGAGAGGGTGATGCAACGGTCCCGCCAACATCGAGTACGGTGAACCCATGCGATTCCCACTCTGGACACTCGCCCCTGCACTTCTGACACTCACCGCCGTGGCGGGCGCGGCCGACGACATCCCCCTGCTTCGCGGCGGCTACGACGGCTGGACCGTCACCGGCGAGGCGTTCGGGCGCGAACCCGTCTCGGAC
Organism: Tepidisphaeraceae bacterium; assembly: GCA_047600945.1. Lineage (GTDB taxonomy): Bacteria > Planctomycetota > Phycisphaerae > Tepidisphaerales > Tepidisphaeraceae > JASGKC01. The sequence goes on from JASGKC010000001.1 coordinate 4,571,372, forward strand.
GAACAGACGCTCCGCCAACTCGAGATCGAGAACGCCGCCGGCCAGCCCGTCATCAGCAGCGAACGCGACGGCGACCGCCCGCGCGGCACGCTCGCGTCGGCGCCTTTTACCATCGAACGGAAGTTCATCGCCTTCCGCATTGCCGGCGGCGATTACGAGCACTGGACGTTCATCCGCCTGCTCGTGGGCGGCAAAGTCGTCCGCCAATCGACCGGCTGGAATCGCGATCGGCTTGCACCGGAGACGTGGAACGTCAGCGCATTCATGGGCAAGGCCGCGACGATCGAGATCGTCGACAACGCCTCGGGCGACTGGGGGCATATCAACGTCAGTGACCTCGTACAGACCGATGCGCCCGAGAAGCCCGCGCTCGACACCGGCCCACTCTATCGCGAGGCGCTTCGGCCGCAGTTCCACTTCACGGTGCGCCAGTTCGCGATGAACCGCCTGAACCCGCGCGAGCACGAAGAAGGCTGGATCAACGACCTGAACGGCCTGATCTACTACCAAGGCACATGGCACCTGTTCGCGCAGCGCTGGGCCACCTGCTGGCTGCACGCGACCAGCACCGACCTCGTCCACTGGACCGAGCACGAGCCGGCGTTCTGGGAAGACGATGCGGGCGTCGGCTCGCAATCCGGACACTGCGTGGTCGATTATGCGAATACGTCGGGCCTGTCGAAGGACCCGAAGAATCCGCCGATGGTGGCGTTCTGGTCGAAGTTCGACAACCGCAGCCAATGCATCAGTTACAGCCTCGACGCGGGCAAGACCTGGACGAAGTACGAGAAGAACCCCGTGTTCGAGTTCGCCGAGCGCGACCCGAAGGTCTTCTGGTACGAGCGGGGCAAGCATTGGGTGATGGTCCTGTACGGCGACAGCAAGTACCACATCCTCAACTCGCCCGACCTGCTGCACTGGACCGACACGCATCACCCGATCGCCGACTGTTTCGAGTGCCCGGACTTGTTCCAGCTTCCGGTGGATGGTGACGTGAAGAACACCAAGTGGGTGCTCGTGCAGGGCAACGGCCGATACACGATCGGCGACTTCGACGGCCAGCAGTTCACCGAGCAGACGCCGCGGCGCGTGAGCGATCCGGGCAACTTCTACGCGACGCAGTCGTTCCACAACACCAACACCGGCGACGGCCGACGCGTGCAACTGGCGTGGGTGCAGCACGCGCGGTTCCCGGACATGCCCTTCTCGCAGATGATCTCGTTCCCGTGCGAACTGTCGCTGCACACGACGACCGACGGCATCCGGATGTTCCGCACGCCGGTGAAGGAGATCGAACGGCTGCACGCCGGCACGGACGAATGGCGCGAGCAGACGCTCCAGCGTGATCGCACGTTGAAGTTGGAGCGTGACGGCCGCGAGTTTCACCTGAAGGCGGATGTATCGCTTGAAGGCGACGCCAAGCTGGTCTTCCACATCCGCGGGCAGGATGTGGTCGTGAGCCGAAACCAGATCGAGTCCGGCCAATGGAAGCAGGCACTGCTGACGCCGATACGGAACGTGGAACTGCTGATCGACCGGACATCGATCGAGGTGTTCGCCAACGACGGCGAGGCGTCGATCACGCGGTTCGTGCTGATGGACGGAAACGGGATCGCAGTGACGGCCCGGGATGGGGACGTGGGTTGGAAGTCGCTGGCGATTCACCCGCTGAAATCCGCCTGGCCGGACGTTACAAAATGACGGGCCGGCCTTATGGGTGCCACGGCATCGGTACTCCGTTGCCGTGGTAGGCACTCGAAAACCAAGAACGCCCTAATTCCCAAGCGTTCCACGGCTAGCGAGTACGCAAGCCGTGACACCCGGCGTCCGGTCATTTCAGCATTCGGACTTCGCACTTCGGCATTCCCGGGCCTTGCCGAGCCGGCCGGAGTCGCTACACTACGCGGCTCGATTTTGGACTGACTGCAAGAGGTAAGACTATGTCGATGGACCGTAGCCTGCGTGGGGCCAGTGGCCTGAGCCGTCACCGTAACGTGCTGACTCGCGCCGAGCGCATCGAAAAGATGGCCGGCGAAGGCAAGTGGACGGAAGGCAAGAGCAGCGTCATGCACCTGCCGAAGTTCGGGCATCGCAAGATGGCCCTGGCGAAGGCGGAAAAGAAGACCGACGACGCCGCTGCCGCCACCCCGGCTGCCGGTGGCGCTGCCGCCGCGAAGCCGGCTGCCGGCGCTGCTGCCGCCAAGCCCGCCGCCGGTGCCGCCGCCAAGCCGGCCGCTGGCGCTGCCAAGCCCGCCGCGAAGAAGTAATCCGGCGAGCGTTCGACAATCGATTCAACCGAACGGCACCGCGCGCCGCGCGGTGCCGTTCTTGCTTGGGAAAGCGTCTGGCCGTTGATCCGAACCGGAGCGAGTCTCGTCGGGTTCCCTCTTGTCCCGCAACCCATCCTGTATGCGGGACGGCTACAAAAGGTCGGTCGGCATCCGCCCTGCCGTCCAGACGAAACAAAGAACCGGCCGCGATCGATTCCGATCGCGGCCGGGGCTCAATTCGCTCGTTGTCGCTCGAACTCAGCGTCGCCGAATCAAGGCGAACGCCGCCAGAGCGCCCGACGCTATCAACGTCGCCGGCTCGGGCGTGGTGACGGTCAGTGAGACGTTGTCGAAATACGCGCCGATGTTCCCGTTCGAGAGACCGGAACCGATGACGATGTTCTCATAGCTGCGGATTGAAGCAGCCGAGCCGACGTTGCTAACCGTCTCAGCCAGAACACCGTCGACGTAAAACAGGTAGTCGGTGCTCGCGCCGTCGTTGGTGCCAATGACCACCTTGAGGTTTCGCCAGCCTGCCGCGGCATTTCGCAGTCCGACCCCGGTGTCGTTCAGCTTGAAGTACGCGCCCGAGCCGAGCGTGCCGGTCTCGCCCGGACCGCCATCCGGATCTGCCGCAGGCGGCGAATAGCCAAGGATGCGGGCCATGAAGTAATTGCCGCCGCTGTCGGTCGAGATCTGGTTGTTGTTCAAGCCCAGCGACACCAACTGGTTTGTCCCAGACGGCGCCGTCCCGTCCTGCAAGTTCGCATAGTTTCGCATGGGCGAGGTCGACGCCGTCCGACCGACGTCGTAGAAGTCGACACTGAACGTGATCCAGGTCGCCGGGCTGATTGTGCCGACGGTGCTCGTCTCCGCGAACGTCGCCCGGTTGCGCGACTGCGTAAGGGACGCGGTGGCCGTCGTGTTGCCGGGCACTTGCACGCTCTGCGGGGAACTGGCCGACTGGGTGCTGGACCACACCGCACCGGAGGGCGTTCCTGTCCCGATCGGCACCCACATAGCTTCAAAATTGGATTGCGAGGTGTACGTGTCGAAGGTGTCGTTGACGATCGATGTCGTCAGCAGCGCGGCGTTCGCCTGGCTCGCGCCGACGGCCAGTCCGACTGCCGCTACAAGGACGAACGCGCACGAGTGAATCGGACCGCCCTGCATTTTGCTCGACATTGCACTCTCCCTGATTCGCACGGAATTGATGCGACCGGCAAAGAGTAACTCCGATCTTCTAGAATACAAACATAAAATCCTATAATACGGCACCCCGTTCATTGCATCCACCTCGAAATCACATCAAAACCGCCACGACACCAATAGAAATGGCTGTCCCGTCGCGAGCAGTCGTCCCTAACATCCTGCTGCCACTTGAGGAAACAAGAGGGAGAGGCTCCAGACCAAAGCCTGTAGCGCCGCTGGTGTTCCCGCGACGAAACTGCCGTTACTTGCTGGATGTCACGCCGTAGTCGCGGACGTCGATCCATTTCATCCCGGCCCGCTTGGCGGCCTCGATGCCCGGGTCGCCGTCCTCGAACACCAGGCACTTCTCGGGCGGCACCTTCATCATGCGGGCGGCCTCAAGGAACATCTCCGGGTCGGGCTTGCCGTGGACGACGTCGTCGGCAGTCACCATCACGTCAAAACGGTGGCTCAGCTTGATCGCCGTCAGCGTCTGCACGACGACGTATCGCCGGCCTCCGCTGGCAATGGCCATCGGCAGCTTGCCGAAGTAGTCGTGGACGACGTCGACGACAGCCTGGATCGCGGGCACTTCGGGGATCATGTCGAAGTAGACCTGCTCCTTGACGGCCGACCCGAGGTCGATTGGCACGTCGGTGCCGTGCATCTCATTCAGCATGCCGATCATCTTCTTCGTGGTGACGCCGGCCATGTCGTAGAACTCTTTTTCCGAGATCGACCCGCCGAGGTCGGCCATCGCCTTCTGCCAGGACTTGAAGTGGATGGGCATCGAGTCGGCCAGCGTGCCATCGACGTCGAAAATGATGCCGACGATATCGGGGGCGATCTTGAACATCGATCGCCGAGTATGCGGAGGACGACGCGAGGGGCAAGGGGCGTAGACGGTTCTGTAGTGATGTGGTTTTGTGGCTGTGTGGCGGCGCGGAGTTCATTGAACCACCCAACCACTTCACCACAGAACCACATTCACCACCCCACCGCATCGGGACTATCATCCCGGTATGGACATCGCCGCGGCGCGGACGCTTGCACGTTCGCTGATGGATCAGCACGGACTGAAGCAATGGGCGTTCGGCTTCGACCGGGCCGCGCGCCGGTTCGGCGTGTGTCGGCCTTCGCTGAAGCAGATCTCGCTGTCGTGGAAGCTAACGCTGCTGAACAGCGAGGGCGAGGTTCGCGACACCATCCTGCACGAGATCGCCCACGCCCTCACCCCCGGCGACGGCCACGGCGCGAAGTGGAAGGCGGCCTGCGTGCGCATCGGCGCGAAACCCGTCCGCTGCTACACCGACGCGACGGTAGTCTCGCCTGCGCGGTCTACCGCGTGGATGCAGATCGGCTGCGTGCAATGCGACTGGTGGGTGGACCGTCGCCGGACGAGCACGCGGACGCTCGTCTGCAAGCGCTGCCGAAATCCTGTCGCCTATCGCGACAAGCGGACTGGCCAAGTCGTGCAGACGAAGCCGGGGATGCGCGTGGTGGTGAAGCGGTCGAAAGCGAAGTAAAGCTCACCGCAGAGGCGCGGCGGACGCGGAGAAAACTGCTGGGATACGATCACGTCGAGTCACGAATCGTGCACATCACGTACGCGCACGCCCACTCAACTCGATCGAGAAGTTGGATTGGCCGCAGTGCTTGCATCGCGCGAGCAAAGCAGTCGCACTTTCGACATCGGAGCACACCCGCGCGGCCCAAAGACCGCCGCTGGATGAGTTCGGCAACTTTTCCTCAGTCTTCTCTGCGTTCTCCGCGTCTCCGCGGTGAAGAGGTTTCAAGCCACGCCGACGCGCTGCGCATGCAGGTGAGAATTCACCCGGCGAATCATGTCATCAATCGCGTTTTGCCAGTGGTTCTGACGGCACGACACATCGAGGTTGCCGGCACGGTCGCGCACGCGGGCTTTGGCTTCGACGGCCCGACCCGTGCGGTTGAGTTGGACGAACAGCTTGAAATCGCCGATGCGGTCGCCCTGGCGGGCGCAGCGCCTCAGGTGGTTCATGACCCGGCGCTTTTGAGCAGGCTTCAGGAGCACATTGCCGCTGAGGAACTGGACCATAACAGGACTCCTCGCGAAAAAGGATGTGTGCTGACCGTCCCACGTCTTGCGGGACTTTCGCCCGCTGGGCCCAGCGCCCGGCGGGCGGAAACATGGTTTCGAATGAACCACGTACGAGAGACCTTGAAGTTGCAATCGTTATACCGCAGTATGCGGGGCTACGCAGCCATTTCTTCGGATTGGGCCGCGGGACGATAAAACAGCGATCGCCAACACCGTCTGACGATTTGAAAGGAGCAACTCATGGGCAAGCCTCGCCGTCGCCGCAAGGTCGGTAGCAAGAAGCGCAAGGCCCGTCGTGACCGTCGCAAGCGATAAAATCGCCTGTGTTTCGGCTCCGGACGGAACTTCCACTAACGATACAACTCGCGGGGTCGGCGCGTCGGCGTCGACCCCGTGTTCGTTTTCTTCATCAAATACCAATACATCGTTCGTGAAATCTCAGACAATCGGGTGTCGCCCCATGCCTTGTCGTTTAATCGAGCGGTGTGCCGGGTCGATGCTCAGTTTGCGCACACTTCGGCCCGTTGACCCGACGCTTCTTATGAAGAGCAAATCCGCCAAAGCGATCGAATCCGAGCCCACCGCCGACGCTGCCGCCTCGTCGCCGGCCACCCTGCTGGCTGTGCCTTCGGGCAAGCTCTTCTTCAACCGCGAGTCGAGCTGGCTCGACTTCAACCGCCGCGTGCTCGAACTCGCGCAGGACACCACCTTCCCCCTGCTCGAACGCGTGAAATTCCTCGCAATCTTCGCGAGCAACCTCGACGAGTTCTTCATGAAACGCGTGGGCGGCCTACAGCGGCAGCGCCTAGGCAACCTCACGGAACGCTCCCTCGACGGCCAGACCGTCGAAGAACAGCTCACCGCCGTCCACGCTCGCATCCGGCCCATGCTGGCCGAGCAGATCGACCTCTGGTTCAACGACCTGCACCCCGCGCTCAAGAAAGAGAACGTCCGCATCAAGCGGTACGCCGACCTGACGCCCGAGCAACAGACGTTCGCCGACGACTTCTTCGTCAAGCAGGTCTTCCCGATCTTGACGCCGCTGGCGGTCGACCCGGGGCACCCGTTCCCGTTCATCAGCAACCTGAGCAAGTCGATGGGGGTGATGATCGAGCAGCCCGCCCGTCGCGATGGCCATCCGGGCACGCGGTCGTTCGTGCGCATCAAGGTCCCCGAGAACCTGCCCCGCTGGGTACTCCTGCCCAACGAGCCCGACACCACCGGCCACACGTTCGTGTCGCTGGAAAGCGTGATTGGTGCCAACCTCAAGCTGCTCTTCCCGGGCTTGACTGTGCTGGAGCATCACCTCTTCCGCGTGACGCGCAACGCCGACGTTGAAACCGACGAAGAAGACGCCGACGACCTGCTGGCGATGATCACGCACGAACTGAAGCTGCGCCGGATGGCCGACGTCGTGCGGCTGGAACTGCCCGAGGCGATGAGCAAGGAGATGCGTCAGCTCATCATCGACGGACTCGAGGTGAAACCCGACGACGTCTACATCCTGCAGGGTCCGATCGACATGGACGACCTGATGCAGCTGTCGAACATCGATCGACCCGACCTGAAGTTCAAGCCGTGGAGCCCGCTCGTCCCGCGCCGGCTGCGCGACGAAGACACCGACATCTTCGCCGTCATCAAGCAGGGTGACCTGCTCGTGCATCACCCGTACGAGAGCTTCAAGGCGAGCGTTGAAAAGTTCATCGAAGCGGCGGCCGTCGATCCAAAGGTGCTGGCGATCAAGATGACGCTGTACCGCACGAGCCCGGATAGCGCGTTCATTCCCGCGCTAGTCCACGCGGCCGAGAGCGGGAAACAAGTGGCCGTGCTCGTGGAACTCAAGGCTCGCTTCGACGAGCACCGCAACGTGCAACTCGCACGGCGTCTCGAAGACTCGGGCGTGCACGTCGTCTACGGCATCGTCGGCTTGAAGACGCACACGAAGCTGGCCACTGTCGTCCGCGAAGAACCGGACGGCCTGCGCACCTACTGCCACATCGGCACGGGCAACTACAACCCGCGCACAGCAAACCTCTACACCGATCTGGGCCTGTTCACCTGCAACCCGTTCATCACACAGGACACGATTGAACTGTTCCACTACCTGACCGGCCGCAGCTTGAAGAAGGAATATCAAAAGCTGCTGGTGGCGCCGGTAAACATGCGTGACCGCTTCATCGGCATGATCGACCGAGAAATCGACCACGCCAAGGCCGGTCGACCCGCGCGAATCATTGCGAAGATGAACGCACTCCAGGACCGCAAGATCATCCTCAAACTCTACGAAGCGAGCCGGGCCGGGGTGAAGATCGACCTGATTGTCCGCGGCTTCTGCTGCCTGATCCCCGGCGTGCCGGGCCTGAGCGAGAACATCCGCATCATCAGCATCCTGGGCCGATTCCTGGAGCACCACCGCATCTACTACTTCCACGACGGCGGCTTGGAAGAGTTTTACATCGGCAGCGCCGACTGGATGAGCCGCAACCTCGACTACCGCGTCGAAGCGATCACACCGATCGAGGAACCCGCGTTGCGCACGACGCTCAAAACCATCCTCGACACCTGCCTGAACGACTTCGGTCACGCGTGGGAACTTCAGCAGGACGGCAAATGGATCCGCCGGACCCCGCCAACAGGCCAGCCCGTCGTCGACACGCAGGTGGCGCTAATGGCGATGATCGGCAACGGGAAGAAGTGACTCGACAGTTGAGAGTTGTCAGCGGAGAGTGGAGCTACAACGACCATTCTCTCATAAGTTGCCTTGGCCTAAGGCGCTATTTATGAAGCGGGAGGATCACTTGGCGTCTTCGCGCCAATCGTAAACTCCAACGTGGCCTGAATAACAACTGCCGTAAGATCCTCAGCAAACGCGGTAACACTCACGACCGCCACAAACTCTACTTTGTAGTCGACGCTAAGCGGCACATTGTCCGATGTCCTTGTTCGCACATTCCCCTTGAGGCCGTCCAGGAGCGATTCGCTGGGAACGATGTAATCCGTAGAGATGATCCGTGATGCCCCGGGATGGAGGTCGCCAATCCGTCTTTCAAAGCTCAAGCACTGTAGAGTGGCGACGTCCTCAATACGCGTAGCGTCCGTCGCGACGCCCAAGGCGGCGGAATAGCGAGCAACAATGCAGATGTTGCGAGCCATCGCGTTGCCGCGGTTCTCAATCGCGTACGGAAGCGCCATGCCGCCGACCTTCTGCTCCGATGATTGCTTCCGGAGGCGATCGGCCACGTCCGGGGAAACGAACATCTTGATCCGTACCTCCTTCTGATTCGGATCAGCCGAGCGAAGGAGTTGACGCGTCTCAGGATGCACGAACGCAAGGGCAAGTAACGGCGTGCGCAGGCTACGTTTGTGTTGAACATATCCCCACCAGAACGAAGCGGCGCCAAATACTACGCACTGACGATGCTGATCGTCTCCAGCATGTCATGCATCATATCGCCACCCGATCCGAGACAAAACCGTGCCGAATTCAGCATCCGATGCGCCACCTTTGATGGCTGGTCGCCAGACCGCCCAAAGAGCGGCGGCCCTTGTCACTGCCCACTGCCCACCGCACACTGCCACCAATGTTCTCCGATCAACTCATCGAACTCATCCTCGCTCGCCGTGCCCCGGTCTGTGTCGGCATCGATCCGATGATCGAGCAGTTCCCCGATGCCCTCGCCGGCGACAAGGCCGCCCGGGCGAAGAAATCGCCGCGGCAGGTCGTCGACTGTTACTACGATTTCGTGCTGGAAGTGCTGAAGATCGTCGCGCCGCTGGTGCCGATCGTGAAGTTCCAGAGCGCGTACTTCGAGCAGTACCACGCCGACGGCGTCGAGGCGTACTTCGACCTCATCAACGAAGCCAAGCAGCTGGGCCTGCTGGTCATCGGCGACGCCAAGCGGGGCGACATCGGCAGCACCAGCGAGGCCTACGCCAAGGGCCACCTGCTGCCGATCGATTCCGAAGACGCCGCCACGCCCGATGCACTGACGATCAACCCGATGCTGGGAATGGACGCGATCGAGCCGTTCCTACAGGCGTGCGAGAAGACCGAGAAAGGCGCGTTCGTCCTTGTCCGTACGAGCAATCCCGGCTCGAAGGATTTCCAGGACGTCGACCTGAAGGACGGCCGAACGTGGAGCGAGCACGTCGCGGAAACCCTGCAACCGCGCATCACGACGCCGAGCCTGATGGGTCAGCACGGCTACTCGAACATCGGCGCGGTCGTCGGCGCGACGCAGACGCACACGATGCAGTCCCTGCGAAAACGGCTACCGCAGAGCATCTTCCTCCTGCCCGGCTACGGGACGCAAGGCGCGACGGCCGACATGACACGGGCCGCATTCGACTCGCGCGGTCTCGGTGCGATCGTCAGCGCAAGCCGCAGCGTGCTCTATCCGCGCGTCGAAGCCGGCGAATCCTGGCAGCAGGCCGTCGCCCGCGCGACGACGGCGATGATCGAGGATGTGCGAAAGATCGCCGGCTGAGCGTGGGTGGACAGAGCGCACCGTTCGTCGGAGGTTTGATCATGACCTTCCGGCTCGGCACCCTGCTGGCGGCGATCGGCATCACGCTGTTGTTCTACATGGCGTGGATTGCCATCTTGATGAACAGAATGATCACGATCTGTCCGGTCTCGAGCAGCCGGCCGGCTGATCCCATGACTGTCGCTTTGTGGATCGCAATGGCAGTCTGCCTGATGCCGAGCATCGTCCTGTTCGGAATTGCCACGGTCCGCATGCGGCGACGTCATCGGCCGGGATTCTGTTCCGGCTGCGGCCGACGGGAAGAGCATATCTACGCCCGTTGCGCCTATTGCGGCACGCGAACGCGGGTGGATCGCGTGGTCTTCCCGCGAGGATTTGAGGTGATCGTCCGCTCGAAACGATCGCAGCCGCACTACCACTTCGCCACGGTCGCCCTACACTGCGGCCATGGCTAAGGAGAGCCTCCATGGCAAACGAGTAACCGTCGCCGGCCTCGGCCGATTTGGCGGGGGCATTGCCGCCGCGCGGTGGCTGGTCGAGCAAGACGCGAAGGTGCTTGTCGTCGATGGCGAGCCGGCCGAGAAGCTGGCCGAGTCGGTTGTGAAACTGGCCGGCCTGCCAATCGAGTTTCACCTTGGCGCGGAAGACGAGCGCGATTTCACCAGCACCGACCTCGTCGTCACCAGTCCGGCGCTTCCTCCCGCTCACCCTTGTTTAGCGGCCGCCCGCAGGGCGGCGATTCCCGTCACGACCGAGATCGCGCTCTTCATCGAACGCTGCCCCACGAAGCTCACCGTCGGCGTCACTGGCACGAAGGGAAAGAGCACCACTACAGCCCTGCTCGCGCGGATGCTGAACGCCGCGTCGCCGGCCGGACGGCACGCGAACTGGAACCCGCAAACTTCCCGCGCTCGGCCGAAGGGCAACTCGAAGGAATCGCCTCACCCGGCCCCCGCGTTCTTCTCCGACGTCGGCGCGGCCCACCGCGTCTTCCTCGGCGGAAACATCGGCACGTCGCTGCTCGATCAGCTCCCGAACATCACGTCGAACGACATCGTCGTCCTCGAACTCTCCAGCTATATGCTGCACTACCTCGGCCTGATGCGCTGGAGCCCGCACGTGGCCGTCGTAACGATGGTCGGCGCCGATCACGTCGAATGGCACGGCTCGCCCGAGTCGTACCTCGAAGCGAAGCAGAACATCGTCCGTTATCAGACCGAGAAGGACTTTGCCGTCGTCAGCACCGACTCGCCGGCCAGCCGTGCGTTTGGAAAGCTGACGAAAGGCACTGTGATCGAGTACGGCAAACGTGCCAACCTGCCGGCCGCATTTGCGCCGGCACTGGTCGGTCGGCACAACCGCATCAACGAGCGAGGCGCGTTCGCGACCGCGAGACTGTTCGGCGTCTACGCCGACGAAGCCGCCGAGCAAGTAAAAGACTTCCGCGGCCTGCCCCACCGACTGGAACTCGTTCACGAAGCCAGCGACATCCGCTGGTACAACGACTCGATCGCCACGATCCCCGAAGCCGCGATCGCCGCGAACAACGCGTTCGAGCCGGGCAAGGTCATCCAGATCGTGGGCGGCTACGACAAGCATCTGGACATGGCCGCGATGTGCACGGCCCTTGCATCGCGCTGCAAGGCGGTCCTGACGATCGGCGCACTCGGACCGACGCTGGCGCAAAAGTGCCGAGACGCCAAGCCGCGAGCGGCCATCGTGGAGTGCGACACGCTGGAACGAGCGGTCGAGCACGCGCGAACCATTGCAACACCGGACGACGTCGTGCTCCTGTCCACGGGCTGCGCGAGTTACGACCAGTTCGCCAACTTCGAGGTGCGCGGGGCGCGTTTCGGAGAGTTGCGCGAAGCGGATCGTCAACGCATATGGCATAGAAGAGTTCAAACCACCGCGTCTCACCCGATGTGATCGAGAATGGCCGCAGATGAGACGCGGATCAACGCAGATAAAAGATGAAGGCCAGCTGCCACACCATCTGCGGCCAGCTTGATTTCGCGACTCGCAAGATCGCCGACTACGATGAACTCGCTCGTCCGAGGCGCTCACCGCCGCAACGTCATCGTTGTGCGGGTTGTGCCCAGGCCGAGTTGCTGGTCCATCTGAAGCTGCAGCAGCATGCCGGTGCGGGCGTCGTAGGTGCATGTCTGCGCATTCTGTTTGAACTGCTGCGCGATCGTGATGGTTTGTCCGTCCTTGCCGGCGACAATCCACTTGAACGTCGCCTGCGGCTGGTCGTCGAGCGTCTGACCGGGCTTGAAGCCGGCGAGGTCGTTCGGGTCCATCCAGACGGCGCCGAGCGTGCCGGGCACGCAGCTTTGCTGCGGCGCGGGCTGGCCGTTCACGTGGGCGTCGAGGATGACGTAGCGGTCGGTCGCCTGGTTGATCGTGAATTCGGCCACGCCTTGCACGGGCACGCCCTGGCCGCCGACTACAGTGACCGTTTGCACGTCGTACGCAAAGCCACGCATCTGCTTGAACCAGTCCGGCAGCTTCGCGCCGGCGAGTCCGGGCAGACGCACTTCCTGAATCGTCGTCAGCCGCGTGATCGCCAGGTCCGATCCGCCCGACTGCATTTGAAGCGTGTTGTTCGGGCCGAGCACCTGCGTCGGCGCGGCCTGCACGTTCGTCGTCGAACAGAGCAAGATGCCCGACTGAAGGTCATACGTCCGCTGCGTCCAGCCGGTGCCGGGGTTGAACTGGATGCGGATCGCGTCGTACATGACATTGTCGATCGGATACTTCAGCCGCATCACCTGCTGCGCGGGTGTCTGCGCATCACGCAGCGCCGCCAGTTCGGCCGGGTCGCGCCAGTAGTCGCCGGTGGCTTCAAGACGCGCCGCGCGTGCGACCGGACGCAGGCCCTGGATTTTCGGGTCATACAGGTACGTGTAGACGTCGAACAGGGGCTTGCCGTTCACGACGCCGCAGAAGTCGAGCACAGTCACACCCGCGCCGGAAGCCGCGCCCGGGCTCGACTCGTCGTAGGTCTGGCCGGTCGCGGGATTGGTCCACTTGCCGGTGCCGTTGGCGTTGGGCGTGAGATACGTGCCCGACGCCGCGATGCGCGCCGAGGCTTCGATGTAGCTCACGCGCCGGCCCGGGTGCAGGAACGGCTGTCCATTCGCCGGCGCCAGCGGCTGGAGCGCGACGCCTTGCGGAGCATTCGCCTGCGGCTCACCGGCAGTGATCGGCGTGCCACCGCTCCAGATCGGCTCGCCCGAGGTCGGCGCGATTATCGCGAAGCCCAACACCGCCAGCGCAGCACCGCGGATCAGCGTCCTGTTCATGACATCTCCGGTTTGACCCAAGCCGATATGCGTTGCCGCCCGTCGTGCGGGGCCAACAACCTGCGGGATTCTCCCGAGTCGTCCCGGCGTTGAAAAGAAAAACCCGAAATGCGGGCCGGACGCTGTTCCGGGTGCCACGGCATCGGTACGCCGTTGCCGTGGAACTCCCCGCGATTGCACAGTCGGTCCAGAGCCGACGCCTACCAGGGCTAGCGAGTACGCAAGCCGTGGCACCCAAACTTCGGATTACGCGGGCTTCACCGCATCGTCAGCAGGAACTGTTCGACGTTGGTGACCGGGTCGCCCAAGCCCGACTTGTTCTTGCGATCGACGGTCACCAGCCGCTCGACGGCCGACTTCAGGCCGTGCTCGCCGAGCTTTTCGCAGGTCACCAGGAGCTTGTCGACGTTGTTGGCGGGCCAGATGCGGAGCTCTTTGGCGATCGCGAACGGGTTCATCCGCTGGCGCTTCATCGCGAGCGCACGGATCGATTTTTCGAGCCACATCACCAGCCAGGTAACCGCGCGAAACTCCGTTGACGGGTCGGCCGCCACGAGGTGCCGCCAGCGCCGCACCGCCTCATCAGGCCGGCCCAGCGTGAGGGCGTCGGTCAGTTCCCACATCTCCTGTTCGCGCTGGTAGGCGACGGTGGTGCTGACGTCGGCGGCACGCACCGTGCCGTCCTTCGCCTGTAGCGCGAGCTTTGCCAGTTCGTTGTCGAGCCGGCCGAGGTCGACGCCGATGAGGTCGGCCAGCGCTTTCGCGGCGTCGTCCTGCACCATCACGCCGTGCGCCTGCTTGCCGCGACGGATCACCCAACCGGGAATCGCGTCGAGCTTGGGCGGCTCGCACGCGATCGCCTTGCCGACCTTGTCGATCAGCTTGTAGATCCGCTGGTTCTTCGGCAGCGACGCCACACGCAGCACCAGGCTGCCCGAATCGCTCGGCGCGGCCAGGTAGTCTTCCATCTGCGCGCGGTATTTGCTGATGAAGTCGTCTGCGTTGCGCACGACGACGAGCTTGTGGCCGCCAAACATGCTGAAGGAGCGCAGTTCGTCGAGCGTGTCGGCGAGCTGGGCCGATTCGCCATCGACATCGACGCGCTGCACGTCGGCCGGCATCTGCTGGAGCACGCCTTGCAGCGCTTCAAGCTGAAGGAAGATGTCATCGCCGATGATGGCGTAGACGGGAGAAGGCACGGGGTGGTTGTAACGCTGGGCGGCGGGATTTCCTATTTCCCATTTGCGATTTGATTCCGCGACGACGCCGCGAGTTCAGAAATGGGCAATAGGAAATCGGAAATGGGAAATCGTCCTCGGCGTCCTCGCGTCCACCTTTCACTTTCCTTCCCACGCCGCATCCGTAAACTCCCTCGTTGATTCGCTGGAGTTCAAGATGTCTTCGACGCCGTACTCGACTTTTTGCGACGAGTTTTACATCAACATGCGCCTCGGCTCGCAGTTGCCGCTGCCGAACGGGCGCGAAACGGTTCTGCACTTCTATGAGCAAGTGCAGAAGGCGTTCCCCGGCATGACGCGCTTTCGCCGCACGGGCGATGATCACAAAGACTTCAGCCTCGAAGAAGAACGCAGTGCCGGCCAGTACCGGTGGGTGAACCTCGAGCACACGCGCCTCAGCAGCGGCCACGTGAATCCGCCGGATGTCGCGTCGGCGCTGAAGCTGCACCAACACGTGCTGGACTTGGCCCCGCACGCGCTGGGCCTGAGCCCGGTCGAAGTGGACTACGTGGATTTGCTGTTTGGCTTCGACCTCGAATACGCCGGCAACCACGACGAGATCGTGGCCGAGGGCTTGTTCGAGAACTCGCCGCTGTCGAGCCTGCTCGAGATCGACGGTGCGCGCGCGATCGACTTTCAGCCGTCGACGACAATCGCACTGTCGGACGACCTGCGTCTCCAGGCCCGCATCGACATTGTGACGCGCACCAGCAGCTACCAGGTCCGCACCGGCGACTACGGCGACGAATCGATCAGCGTGTACCTGATCCTCCGCCGCTTCTGGGGCGACCGCCCGAAGAAAAGCGTGGCCGCGATGATCCCGGAACTGGCGGAGCGGGCGCAGGAACTGGCGCAGAGCCACGTGCTGCCGAGGATCGTGCGCCCGATCAGCACGGCGATCGCCTCGCGGTCGTGAAGCGCTAGTTTCCGACGACGCGTGAGTAGATCGACCGCGCCAACACCGGGTCTTCGCTGCCGAAGACGATCATTCGACCATCCGCGAAGATCGTCAGCGCGAGTTCGGGCCGATCGTGCAGGACGGCTTTTAGCATCAGATCGCTCGCATCCAAGTCGGCAACCGACTTCAGCCGTTCGCGCAGCTGCCGCAGGTCGACGCGTTTCGCGCCGGAAGCGGCCCGCACCTGCACGGCGTTCCGTCCGCACAGTTTCGCACCGGCCGGCGCGAGCTGGCCATTGAGGAACTCGAAGTTCCGCGCACCGCAGCACGGGCAGTCTGTACGTTTGGCCTCGACCAGATCGATCGAGTGAAAGCGTCCGTCCCAGGAATCGATCACGAGCAGACTCGGCACGATCGACGCGGCGTCGCCGACGAGCATCCGCAGCGCCAGCGCCGCCTGCTGCGCGCCGACGATCGTCACGATTGGCCCGAGCACGCCGGCCGTATCGCAGGTGGCGAGTTCGCCTGGCGATGGCGGCGTCGGATAAACGCACCGCAGGCACGGCCCGCGGCCGGGCAGGACCGGCATCACCCGCCCTTCCATCCCGATCGACCCGCCCATCACCCACGGGATGCCGCGATCGATTGACAGGTCGTTCAGCAGGTACCGCGTTGCGGCATTGTCGGTGCCGTCGACAATCACCGTCGGCTTCACATCATCGATTAGCGAAGGCAGATTGCTCGCATCGAGATCAATCGGGCAAGAATCAACCGCAACATCGGAATTGATCGCGTGAAGACGCTTGGCGGCCGCCTCCACCTTCGGCAATGACCGCTTGGCGTCCGCCTCTTCGTAAAGCACCTGTCGTTGCAAGTTCGTCCACTCGACGACGTCGCGGTCCACCAACGTAAGCCGCCCCACTCCGGCCCGCGCGAGTTGCTCGGCGACGACTGAACCCAGCGCCCCGACGCCAACCACCAGAACGCTCGCCGAGCGAATGCGCGCCTGCCCCGCCGGCCCGATGGCGGGAAGGAGGGACTGGCGATGATAGCGGTCGATGGGCATGCCTACAGCGTACTGCGTACCCCGTACTCAGGACACGGCCGACGGACTGGACAACGCAATACGCAGTACTCGGCACTTCGCCCCTCGACCCACGGATGCAGATGACTACTATCTCTCGACCGAACGCAGATCGAAAGGAAATCGCCATGGCCTCCGACACGACCTCCATCCTCGACGCCGCTGAGAAGCTTGGGAAGCTGATCGCCGATCACCCGAGCGTGACCAAGTACGTCGACGCCGCCAAGGCAGTGAGTGCCGATCCGGAGGCGTCGCGGTTGTTCGCGGATTTCGACCGTGCCGTCATGACCCTCAGCCAACAGGAACAGTCCGGCCAGCCGATCAGCGCGGCCCAGAAGCAGCAGCTTCAGTCGCTACAGGCGACGATCGCGAGCAATTTGAAAGTAAAGTCGTTCAGCATCGCGCAGATGGAAATGACCGAACTGCTCCGCAAGGTGAGCCAAGCCTGGCAGCGGCCCGTCGCGGAGGCGCAAGCCGCCGCCAAGGGCGCAGCGGCAGGTGGCGGCGCTTCGCCCGCGCCGGCGTCGCCGCGACTGGTGATGCCGAGCTGAGTGGGATTTCGGATTGCAGATTGCGGATTGAATCTGCGAGCCGAGGTGTTGTCTTCATTCGGAAATCCGAAATTCCTATGGCTTACTGGCTTCTCAAGACCGAACCCAGCGAATACTCCGCCGACGATCTGCGTAAGTCGAAGGTCGCGACGTGGGACGGCGTGGCGAATCCGACCGCGCTCAAGAACATCCGCGAGATGACCAAGGGGGATGAGGTCGTCGTCTATCACACCGGCGACGAACGCCGCTGCATGGCGCTGGCCACCGTGTCCAAACCGGCCTATCCCGATCCGACGTCGGACGACGAGAAGGCGGTCGTCGTCGACCTGAAGTACAAGGCGATGCTGAAGTCGCCCGTGACGCTCGAGCAGATCAAGGCCGATCCGGCGTTCGAGGGGTGGGACCTGCTGCGCATCGGCCGGCTCAGCGTGGTGTCGGTGCCAAAGCCGATGTGGGATCGGCTCATCGCGCTTTCATCCGTCGCCCCCGCGAAGTAGCCTGCCCTGCATGAGCAGCCCGAACGTCCCGCCCGCCACACCGTCCGCCGCCACCAGCGGCAACGTCGCACCGGCCGCCGACGAAGAAGTCGTCTTCTACGAAGGCTCGCCCAAGCTGCGCGGCGAAACGCGCCTGCTGCTCACCTGCTCGCTCATCGCGCTGGTCATCCTCGGCATCGGGTTTGTCATTGGCCATTTCGTCTTCGAAGGCCACTGGGGCCGGGCGTGGCTGCCGCTGCTGATCTGCCTGCTGCTCGCGATCGGCGTGATCCTTCTGCCCTCGCTGCTCGTCAAGCGGAACAAGTACCGCATCAGCAACTACCGCATCGATCATGAGCAAGGCCTGCTCAGCAAGCGAATCGACTCGATCGAGCTCTGGCACGTCGAAGACGTGCGGATGGACCAGTCGTTCTTCGACCGCATGCTCGGCGTCGGCACGGTCAGCATTCACTCAAATGACCGCACGAACCCCGTGCTGCCCCTGCGCAGCCTGCCTGAGCCGCGGAAGATCTTCGACGCGATCAAGCAGCGCGTGATCGCCGTGAAGCGTCAACGCGGCGTCCTGAAGATCGACGGCGGCGGCGCGGACCTTGCACCCGACGCTCATCACGGTTCGTAACGAGACGGTCGCCCCAAAACAAAGAGTTCCAAGGGAGCCCCGGCACTTGTGCCGGGTTTCTTTTTACGCGAGCGCCATTCGATACGCGTCAACCCACGCATCCACGCACTGCGACCAATCGCAGAGTGATCGAATGACCTTGCGCCCCGCTTCACCGACGCGCCATTCGTCAAGCGACGACAGCACGTGCACGAGCACGGCAGGCAATTCGTCGAATGCCTCGACATCCGCGATGGGCACCCCACCGCGCCGCAGTCGAGAGTAGTAAGGCAACCACGAGCCGCTGATCACCGCGTTGCCAGCGAACAGCGCCTCCTGCACCGAGCCGCTGAGCGCATCGGATTCCGGCAGATACACGAACACGTCGCTCGCGTGGCGCAGCAGGACGATCTGATCGTCGCTCAGCATTGACCGAAGCTGCACGCCGCGAATCCCCATGGAAGCCAGCGCGTCTCGCACCGACGTCGCGTACGACTCGTTGCCGCCATACGCCATCGGGAGGACAAGCGCGAGACGTCGCTTCCACTCCTCGGGCAGGGTCGCCAGCGCTTCCAGGATCGGCACATGATGATCGAACGGCGTGGCCGCATGGCCGACGACGACGGTGAACTCGGCCTCAGGAATCTCGAACGTTCGACGAAACGCCCGCAACGCGTCATCACTCGATCGTTTCGCCAGCAGCGGCAACCGCGCCGTGCCGAAGGTCGCCAGATGCACCTTGGGCTTCAGCTCCCGGCCGAACTTCGCCAAAAGCGTCTCTCGCAGTTCGAGCGACTGCACCGTGATGACATCCGCTCGTTTCAATGCCGCAAGCTGCCGACCGTACTCGTATTCGCCGGCAACGCGCAGCAGGTCGCTGCCCCAGATCGACAGGACAACCTTCGCGCCCTTCGGCACGAGATCGAGTTGCCACAGGCCCTTCACGAACAGCGTGTGATGGTGATAGAGGTCGAACCCGCAAAACGCGTCGTCGTACCCGGCTGATCGCAGGCGGGCGTCGTCCTGTTCGCGCTGGTCGCGCCAGTTCAGGCCCGAGTTCGACGCCGGCAACGCGATCTGCTCCGCCGAGTGCACGCGGTCGAACACGTCGGGCCAGGGACGTTGCTTGTCGCCCTTCAGCACTTCGAGTCCGAACGCGCTGGCTCGCGCGCAATGCGCGAGCGGACATGACGAGCCATGTCTGCGATGAACAGATCGCTGAACACGCCGCAGTGGAGGATTTTCGCTGGATCGCGCGTCATGACGTCAAAGCAAAACCGCTTCGCGAGGGTATCGCGAAGCGGTTGGAAATCGAAACCAGGATGCGTCGATCAGGCCTCTTCGAACAGCGGCGTGCTGAGGTAGCGTTCGCCGAAGCTGCACACGATCGTGACGATCGTCTTGCCCCTATTCTCCGGCCGGGCCGCGACCTGGGCGGCCGCCCATACGTTCGCGCCGCTGCTGATGCCGCCGAGGATGCCCTCTTCCTTCGCCAGACGCCGGCCGTACTCGAAGGCCTGGTCGTCCGTCACGTGAATCACTTCGTCGACGATGTTCAGGTGCAGGTTGTCCGGCACGAAGCCCGCAGCCAGGCCCTGGATCTTGTGGCGACCGGGCTTGAGTTCCTCGCCCTTCAGCTTCTGGCTGATGACCGGCGAAGTGATCGGCTCGACCGCGATCGCCTTGAAATTCGGGTTGCGCTTCTTGATGACCTCGGCCACGCCCGTGAGCGTGCCGCCCGTGCCGACACCGGCCACGATGATGTCGACCTTGCCGTTGGTGTCCTGCCAGATTTCCTCGGCCGTGGTCGCGTGGTGGATCGCTACGTTGGCCGGGTTGCTGAACTGCATCGGCATGAACGCGTTGGGCGTAGAGTCGACGATTTCCTTGGCCTTGTTGATCGCGCCGCGCATGCCATCGGCGGCGGGCGTGAGCACCAGTTCGGCGCCCAGCGCCTTCAGCAGACGCCGGCGTTCCAGCGACATGCTCTCGGGCATCGTCAGGATGAGCTTGTAACCCTTGCTGGCCGCGACGAAGGCGAGCGCGATGCCGGTGTTGCCGGAAGTCGGCTCGACGAGCGTGGTGCCCGGTTTGATCTTGCCGTCGCGCTCGCCCGCTTCGATCATCGCCAGGCCGATGCGGTCTTTCACACTCGCCAGCGGGTTGAAGAATTCGAGCTTGGCCAGCACGGTGGCGTGGCCTTCGGGGACGATGCGGTTGATCTTCACCAGCGGCGTGCCGCCGATCGTCTCAACGATGTTGTTGTAAATCCGGCCTTCGGGCTTGCGGGGCATGACAGTCTCCTGACGGTTGAATTCCCTACTTACCTACCGACAATAGCGACAGCCGCGACGTGCTGCAAGGCGTCAAGTGTATCCGCAGCATTCGGAAGAGCGAAACCGAATGCTGCTGCCGCCGGTGCGAGTAGGATGGTCTGCCATGCCGAACTATTCCGCGATCGTGGTCAGCCAGATCATCGGGCAGGTGCCGATGCTGGTCATCCTTGTGCTCGGCATCGTGCTCAGCGCGGCCTGGGCGCGACGAACCGGCCCGGCCGCGACGTTCGCGATCGTCGGATTGAGCGTGATGCTGCTGAGTTCAATCGCGAGGACGGCGATTTCCGCCAGCCTGATCGCAAGCCGATCGCCATCGTCGACGGCGTCGCTGCTGTCGGTCGTCGCGATGTTCCGATCGTTCCTCAGCGCGGCCGGCCTGGGCCTGCTGCTTGCCGGCGTCTTCGTCGGCCGGCCCACGACGAGTCAGCGCGGGTTCGACATCGAGACCGCAACGGCCGTCGATTCGATGCGGATGCGGTGAGTCGTTAGCCGATCACGATGCTGAACGACGATGCTTCATCGCTGTCAAGATGCGTCCTGAGAGCAGTCATCAGCGGACCAATTGATGGCTTTCGGCCAGTCTTGGCAACGAAACGAACACGCTCACCTTCATCAGTCAGGAATTCGCACGGTTCCGAGCCTCGCCGACATTGAAACGGTTCGCCTCTTGCGCACGACGAAGTTCCGACAAGGTAGTGACCTGCCAGTACTCGTCGACACATTCAAAGTAAACATATTCGCCATCAAGCTTCGAGCCCGAGTATCCGCGAGCCGACGTCTTCATGCGGGCGGCCTTGTCACCAAATACCTTCTGATCGAAGTCCGGCGTTTCCACGTGAAACGCCTTCCGCCTTGGCCACTTGTACGATGCAAGCTCCGCAACGGCTTTGATGAGTGTCGCACGCGCGACTTCTCGCGCGTCACCCATCTCCCACGTCATCGCACCAAACAGTACCTCAACAGCCGCTCGGATCGACGACGTGCGCACGGCTTCGATCGCTGCAACCAAATCGTCGGTAAGCGGTCGCCTGAAAGTCGAATTGCCCGTGATGACGAGTGCGATCGACATGGCGTGGGCACTATACGGAATGCCGGCGGCCGCACGCCAACTCATGCGCCACGGGATAGGCGGCTGATCGTGGCCCGATCGTCAAAGCATCCCCTTCGTCCGCTCGATCACCCCGCGCACGACCTCCGCGCTCGCGCGAAACAGCCCCTGCTCCCGCTCGTCGAGCGCCGGCTGTAGCCGCAGGTGCACGCCCTGCCGGCCGATGACGCACGGCACGCTCAGGCAGACGCCGGTCACGCCGCAGTAGCCGTCGATCTTCACGCTGACCGGCATCGTCGTGCGCAAGTCTTTTACGATCGCCTCGACGATCATGTGAGCTGCCATCGCCACCGCGTAATTCGTGTAGCCTTTCACGCGGTAGACGTCCCAGGCGGATTGCTTGGCCAGGTCGATCATCTTCTGGCGTGAGGGCGTGGCGTCGATCGGCTCGCCGCCGCAGCGAGCGACGGACAGCGCCGCGAACTGCGAGTCGCCGTGCTCGCCGAGGATGTAGGCGTTCAGGTCGACCGGGTGGATGCCGAGCTGTTCGCCGAGCAGTTCGCGGAAGCGGGCAGAGTCGATCAGCGTGCCGGTACCGATCACGCGTTGCCACGGCAAACCTGTCAGTGTCAGCAGGTGATGCGTGATCGCGTCCATCGGGTTCGTGACATTGACGATGATGGCATTTGGGCTGCGCTCCAGCAGCGGCGGCACAAGGTCGCGTATCAGCCGCGTGTTGCCCTCGGCAACGGTTGTGCGGTCCGTGCACTCGGCCGGCATGTGCACGCCGACGCAGAGCACGATCACATCGCTGCCGGCGGTGGTATCGAGGTCGCCATCCCGCACGTCGACCCGATGCGGCACGAACGCGACCGCCTGCTGCACGTCGATGGCGTCGGCCCGCGCCCGGTCGCGCGTGCGGTTGTACAGGACGAGTTCCTGCGCCAGCCCATCCTTCGCAAGGACGAACGCCACGGTCGATCCGACCTTCCCGATGCCGACGACGGTGATCTTCACGCGGCGCAGTATACGTTGCCCTGAATGCCCACTCGAATGGGGCTCACCCGTGGCTCGTCGGTCGAATCTTTCAGGCTCGGGCTTCACGCCACGTCGGCCGAAGTCACAAAGCAGCCGTGCCCTGCCATTGGCCCTCACCAGACTCTGACACAGCCTCGCCCTTCATTCCTTGCGGTTCGGCGATTCAGCCGAGACGATTCGACAACAACGGCGCGGCTTCTCCGTTATATAAGGCCGTGTCGACACGTCCGGATTCGATTCATTTGGGACTCCGTCAGGTGAACAACGAAACGCTTCTATCCGAGCCGCCCGCACGCCCGCTTCACGCGAGAGATGGCATCGTGCCGCTCGAACTATTCAGGCCCGCAAGCAATTCGCCCTATCGACTGCTGCCGCGCTTCGTGCATCGCGAACGGCACGCGCTGCGCTGGCTGGGCATCGTCCTCGCGCTGGCGATCGCGTTCGGGTACGGTTTTGCCCTGCTGCGTTACCTCGTGACGCCGGCGTATCCGGGCTCCGACGAGCTGATGGCCCTCGTTGCGGGCAAGCAGTTTCTGAAGACCGGTTCGTTCGCGGTGCCGACGCAAACGCCGTACGACTTCGTCGCCCCGGGCTGGCTCTACGATGCAACACGCCAGTTGAACTACCCGAAATGTCCGCCGGGCCTGCCGCTGCTGGTCGCCGGTGTCATCAAATGGCTGAGTGAAGCGAGCGTGTGGAAAATCGCGCCGGTCGCATCGGCGCTGGCGGTGCTCGGCCTGTTCTTCCTGACGCGCCGGGTGGCCGGCACGTTCGCGGGACTGCTGGCGATGCTGCTGCTGGCGTTCGGGCAAGTGTTTTTCACGCTGGCGGTCCGTCCGACCGCAAACGCTCCAGCCGTGGCACTATTAGTTTGGGGCATGCTGGCGCTAGTCGCGTTCATGCAGCGTGGCCGTTGGTGGACGGGCATGATCGCGGGGTTGCTGATCGGATTCGCAGGCACGTTCCGGCTGACCGACGCGATCATCGGCGCGAGTGTGATCGTCGCCTGCCTGTCGATGGTTCGTCTGCGCCGTGCGCGACGTATTCCACCCTCGTCCGGTACGCCGGGAGAGGGCCGGGGTGAGGGCTTTGCTAGTAAACTCGGCGACGGCCCTCACCCTAACCCTCTCCCGGAATACCGGGAGAGGGGACGGACCATCACCTCTCACCTCCTCACTCAATTCCGCCTCCTTCTTCCGATCCTCGCCTGGGCACTGCCCGTCTTTGCGATGGCCTGGACCTGGCACTGCACGCTGGGCGTCTGGATCGTGCCCGACGGCTGGAACGAGGCGATCGCGTTCGACTGGCGTTATGCCATCGACTCCGGCGACCTCGGCGGCAACTGGGATCGGATGGCCGGCGCGCTGAACGATACAGCCCTCTTCGCCATTGCCTCGCTGAGCGCGCTCGGCATCGTTTGGATGTTCGGCCACCGCTCGACGGCTCGCGTCGCGCTGGTGCTCCTGACGTGGTTTGTCCCGGGCGTGGTGCTCTATGCCGCCTATCACTACGCCGATCCGACCGGAATCCTTTACGCGCGCTACCTCAGCAGCCTGATCCCCGCGCTGATCGTCGCGGCCGCCTGGGCGATGGCGGAGTTCATCCGGCGGGCGAGCGACGTGTCGCGCGTCGCACCAACGAGCGTGCGGCTCTGCTCGGGCGTACTGGTGGCCGTCGCGTGCGCCGTCAGCGTAGGCCGGGTGATGGGCGACTCGCCGGCGACGGTCGCGGCCGACGGCGCGGTCAATCTCGAGAACGCCGCGCTGGAGAACTCGAACCTCGCCGCGCTCGGCACGGCCTCGAAGCGGCTCATCCCGGCGGGTTCGCTGGTGATTGCCTGCGACGACGATCGCGTCGTTCCGTTCCTTAGTTTTGCGGGCGACTGGCGACTGCTGTCGATGGATTGGTTCGAGCGGGGCCGAGTACAGCGAATGCTCTGGCCGCGGGACAACGCGCGGAGCAACGACCCGAGCCCGTTCGACGCTGCACGGTTGGCAATGCTCCGGGCGCAGTTCGAGAAGACCGACGACCGCACAATGCGGCAGATGCTGTTCGATCAGGTCCGGCAGACAATCGGCGAGGGCAAACGCATCTTCTACGTCCTCGACAACGAACACGCCGGCCGACTCGACGGACAGTTGGCGCGCAACGGACTCGCCGTGCGCCGGCTTCTCATCAACGACGACCTCGCCCCGCAACCGGCCGACGAGGCGACGCGCAAGCTGCGCGAAAACCAGCGTCTGCGGCCGATGGGCGGCCAACAGGTTCCGCCCGTGCGTTTCTGGATCGCGGAGTTGACGCTGCTTCCACCCAAGCCCCCGCCGCCGAAAGTGACGACGCGTCCCGTCGTTCAGCGTCCAACAACCAAGCCGGTCGATCCGGGCCGCTCGCGGCTTAGCGTCACGACGAAACCGGCGACAACGACAAAGTCAATCGCAACGCAACCGACGACCGCTCGCGCGACGACTCAGCCTGCGCCGACCACCCGTCCGACAACGACACCGGCCACGCAATCTGGAGGTCGGCCATGAGCGAGACGCAGACCATTGCCGAGAAGCAGGACCATGCGTGGCACGGGCGTCTCGCCCGTGAGCAAACCACGGGCGAGACGCCCGTACCACGCAATGCGGACGCTCCCGTCGACAAACCGGCTAAGACTCCAGCGCTGCGCCTGCTCCCCGACCTCGTCGCGCGCGAGCCGATCGCGCCGCGGCTCATCGGCGTGCTGCTCGCGTGGGTCATCACCGCGCTGTTCTTCACGGCCGTCGTGCGTTACCTCTGGAGCCCGGCCCACGAAGGCGTCGACCAGAACGGCTACCTCGTCGGCGGCAAACTTTACGCGCACAGCTTGTCGACCGGGTTGAAGTTGGACGATCCGCTCGCATTCGTCGGCAATATGTGGGTCTACATCCCGAAGACGCAAACCTATTACCCGAAGTATCCGATCGGCCTGCCGATGCTCTACGCGGCCGGCCTGCGGCTGTTCGGCGATGGCCCCGGCGGGCTCGGCTACGTCGCAGCGCACCTTGTTTCGCCCGTCCTCGCGTCGCTCGGCGTGCTCGGCACATTCTTCCTGGCGCGCCAGCTCGCGGGCACGTACGCGGGCCTGATCGCCATGCTGATGATGGCCACCTGCCAGTACACGATCCCGTTCGCGTACAACCCCAACTCGCACGCGGCCAGTTTCGGCGTCGTCACGTGGGGCATGTTCCTGCTGATCCGCTTCATGCAGACCGGCTCGCTCTGGCGCGGCATGCTCGCGGGCTTTGTCATCGGCTTCGCGACGCTCATCCGCTACACCGAAGGCCTACTGATTCTGCCACTGTGGCTGGCGTGCGTGATGATGCTCCGCTGGACCGAATGGCGCTCGTGGCTGCGCCTGAGCCTGGTCGGCGTCGCGTGGCTGATCCCCGTCGGCTACCAGCTGCTCTACAACAAGGTGCTGATGGGCACGTGGACCAGCTACGGCCCCACGAACGAGTCAACCGGCTTCAAGCTCGAAGTCATGCTCGGCGACTGGGACCGCACCATCCACACCATCAACGACGGCGGGCTGTTCTTCGTCGGCGCGCTGGGCGCGTTCGGCATGGCCGTGATGCTGTTCGTGCGGACGCGCGTGGGCGTGCTGCTCGCCACGTGGGTGCTGCCCAGCGTGCTGCTGTACGCGGCGTACTACTGGGCGCCGGCGGCGAACGTCTCCTACGGCCGGTTCTTCTACAGCCAGTTCCCGGCGATCGTCGTGGCCGCGGCGTGGCTGCTGTGCACGTTTGTCCGGCCGCCGAAGTCCGACGGCTTCCGCCAGCGCGCCGCCGGCACGATCGCGATCGCCGCCGTCGTCGCGATCGCCTGCGCCATCCCCACCATGCGGATCGCCCGCTACGGCGACCTCGGCGATCGCTGGATCACCGGCAACGCCTCTCGCAACAACGCCAACATGTGCCAGCTCGGCAACGAGCTGGTGAAGCTCATCCCCAAAGGTTCGGTCGTCATCTCCGAAGCCAACACGCTGCACCACCTGCAATTCGTCGGCGACTGGACGGTCATCGACCAGCAAATGTTCCTCTACGAGCAGGTGATGGCACAGGTGAACCGAGTTCGACGCAACGACGCCGAAGACCCCGATCCGATCGATCCCGGCCGGATGGAGTATCTGAAGTCGTACTACACCGGGAAGTCGCCACAGACGATGCGGGACGAATTCGATCGCGTGGTGAAGCCGTCGCTGGCGTCGAACCGGCGCGTATTCCTGGTGCTCGGCCCCGCTTCGTGGAAGGGCTTCGCACCGGCGATCCTCGCAGACCGCTATGAGCAGAAGCGGTGGCCGCCGTTCGTGGACAGCAATGGGCCGCTAAGCGAAGTCGAGAAGCTGGAAGACGCCGACAAGCCGCCGCGCCCCTTCACCGGTAACGCCCGCGGCTTCCGAGGCTGGCGCGCCCGCAACCTGGCGAGCAGCTACGAGATCGTGGAACTGAAGCTGAAGCCGTGAGGTGCCCGGGCTCCAGCCTACCGCCCACTGCCTACCGCATCCGACGCCCTCGCAACACATTCGGACGATCGCGAAGACACGTCGTCGCACCCAGGTTTTCCGTGGAAAATTCGACTACACCGGGCTGCCTGCGCGCTCACTCATCGAGATCGAACCCTGTTTCGAGCCAGTTTTTGCTGGCATGACTGTGAAACGAAACTAGAGTGCGACACGTCCTGTGATTGCCATCGAAGCCGCGCATCTCTTGGGCGGGCCCGGCAGCGGATTGCGGTGTCTGACGGTGGCACGTCGGTCGTGGGTGAATGCCGACGCAGGACGTTTCGGAAGGGTCAATCTGGTTTGAGGTGTGACGCCGCGCAGCGGTTGCGCGGCGTCGAGCGCGATTTGGGCTTGGCCGTTCGTGCGCGGCGTGGGCTGCGCGAATGCGTTCAGGTGGAAGCGGACGCGAAACGAACGAGGCCCGTCAACACAAGTCCCACGGAGGACACATGCAGAGACTTCGCAGCGCCCCCATTGTGATCGACTCCCTCGAATCGCGGCAACTGCTGCATGGCGGCCCGGTCGGCCCGGGCCATCTGCCGAAGCTGCCCGACCCGATCCCGGCGAACATCCAGGCGGACCTTGACGCCCTCGCGGCCGCCAAGAAAACCGTCGCCGACCTCCGCACCAGTCTGGCCGCCACGCTCAAGGCGGATGAGAAGGCGATCCGGGACGCGATCGCGGCCCTCAAGCCGACGCTCGACCCCCTCTACGCCAAGCTCAAGACCGACGCCGACGCCGGCAAGACAACGATCAAGGCCGACCTCAAGGCGCCGTGCGCCGCGAAGAAGTCGGGCGTGCAGGCCGACATCGACGCCGCCAAGGCCAAGCTGTCCGCCGACCGCACCGCAATCGAAACGACGCTGAAGGCCGACCGCGACGCGATCAAGGCCGTCATCGACGGCGACGCCACCGTCACAGCCGCCAAGGCCAAGCTCGCCGCCGACAAGAAGCCCCTCGACGACGCCATCGCCGCCCTGAAGGCCGCTCAGCAGAAGCTGAAAGACGACCTGGCCGCGCTGAACACGTCGACCGGCACCACGACGACCGTCTGATGTCGTCGGTTCGACAACCTGTGAAACATTCAGCCCCGCACGCGTGCGGGGCTTTCTTGTTGATGGTCACGTCCAGCGTCGTTCGCGTCCCATCGAAACGCCAGGCAGCCCCGTTTTTCCCATCGGATTTGCGGCGATTTGATCGAGCCTTTCAATGCGGTTTCGCGTCACTCGATCGCTTGTCGGATCGTGATCCTCCACGCATATTGCCCGCGGAAGGATCATCTCATGAAGAAGACTCTCGGCGCGACACTGATGAGTGTCGCCCTCGCGCTCGGCTCGCTGACGATCTTCGGCGCGACCTCCACGACTGTCCCTGCCACACTACCCGCCCTCGCGGGCTTGCCCGAGTTGCCGTCGTGGGGACGCGGCGCGTTTCAGCCGCACGGGGCGAATGCGGTCTTTGCGTCCGCAGACGGATGCGCGCTCTGTCACTCCGCCTCGCCCAACGCCAAGGCGCTCTGGTCGACCACGGGCGAGGACGTGTCGCCCTACGGCCTCTGGCGCGGCACGATGATGGCCAACGCGTCGAAGGACCCGTACTTCCACGCGCAGCTGGCGCGCGAGGCCGAGGTCAACCCGGCCATCGCCGAGCAGGCGCAGCAACTCTGTATCCGCTGCCACGCACCCACCGCGTACCACAGCTACAGGATCGCCGGCGAAACAAAGATGCCGACCATGGCGGCGGCCGCGGCGCATCCCCTCTACGGCGACGGCGTCAACTGCACCGTCTGCCACCAGATTCAGCCCGACGGCCTCGGCACGCCCGCCACCTTCGACGGCCAGCCCGTCATCAAGCCGGGCCGAACCATCTTCGGACCCTTCGCCGACCCGGGCGCGATGCCGATGCGCGCGTTCTCGGCGTTCACCGCGAAGCAGGGTCATCACATTCAGTCGGCCGCGCTGTGCGCATCGTGTCATACGCTCCGCACCGAGCACGGCGGCGGCGGGCTGTTCCCGGAACAGTCGCCCTACCTCGAATGGCAGAACAGCGTTTACTCCGACGAAATGCCGAACGCCAAGGCGCGCAACGCGCAGGCCAAGAGCTGCCAGGAATGTCACATGCCCGACGTCGGCGCGATGCGCATTGCGCGCAACCCCGGCGGCGGCGAGTTCAACATCGCCACGCGCGAACCCGTGCGCGGCCACGCCTTTGTGGGCGGCAATGCCTTCATGCTCGACCTGCTGCGCGAGAACGCGACCGAGCTAAACCTGACGTCGCCGGCCGAGGCACTCGAACGCATCGCCCGCGCGACCCGCGCGCAGCTCGGCCATCGCACGGCGACCGTCGCCGTGGAAAACGCCAAGCGCGTCAAGGCCGACAATGGCGGCGACCTGCTCGAGTTCGACGTCGTCGTCACGAACCTGACCGGCCACAAGTTCCCGACCGGCTACCCGTCGCGCCGGGCGTGGGTGAACACCGAAGTCCGTGTCGGCCGATCGGTCGTCTTCGAGAGCGGCGAGCCCGACGCGCAGGGCCACATCAAGAACGTCGAACCGGCAAGCGAACTCGGCGTGCCGCACGTCGACGTCGTCACGCAGCCCAGCGAAGTGCCGATCTACGAGATGGTCGCTCACGACCACGACGGCAAGCCCACCACGCTGCTGACCGCGATGGCCACCCGCTGGAAGGACAACCGCCTGCTGCCGGCCGGCTTCGCGAAGGAGGGGCCGAACGCGGCCGAGACCGCGCCGGCGGGCATCGGCGCGGACGCGAACTTCGTCGGCGGGTCGGACCGCGTCACCTACCGCATCCCGCTGCCGGCCGACGTGCAGGGGTCGGCCGTCATCGTCGTGCGGATGTACTACCAGACCGTCCCGCCCCACTGGGCCGACGCGCTGCGACCGTCGAACACCGAGGAAGCCAAACGCTTCGTCCGCATGTACGACGCGGCCAAGTCGAAACAGGAACTGATCGCGACGGCGGTGGGATCAGTGGTCGAGTGAGGCGCGTCTGCTTCGGTCCGCGGATATCACAGAGGGCACCGAGAACACAGAGGAATCTCGGAGAGATGGCTTTAGCACGGAGCGTGGTCTGGTTCCCTCTCCCGGTATTCCGGGAGAGGGTCATGGTGAGGGCCGATCTTCCAAAACGTGTCGCCTCACTTAGTGAGTGATACGGATCACCTTTATTTCACGCGCACGAAGTACAGAGGTCATGCTGAACGAAGTGAAGCATCTGGCGCCACCCAGGCGTCAGATTGCTTTCGTTGAGCGAGCATCACTCGCTTGGCGGCTGGCGCCAGACCCTTCGCTGTGCTCAGGGTGACGGGATCGACGCGGCGCGTGAAACAAAGGTGATCCGTATGAGGGTGCATGTGCCTCGGCCGTGCGCACAAAGTCGTAGCGAGGGCGAATGACTTTGTGGCACGAACCGCTTTCGCGCACTCATGCCGTCGCCATTCGTTGTTGCCCCTCGCCAGCGATCCGTGCATTCGATCGTCGGCGGCGTGACCTATTTCGAGGACGGCGCGCAAGTCTTCGCCCGCAGCTCAGCGTTTTCCGCCGGCGGAGCACGTCCCATCGCCGGCGTCGCGAATGTTTCCGCCTGCGGCGCGACGGTTTTCGCCAGTGAAACACCTTCCAGCGCCGGCGGCGCATGTTCCATCGCCGGCGAAACAACTCATTTCGTCGGTGAAACATCTCATTGCGCCGGCGATACGTTTCATATCACTGGCGATACAACTCATTTCGT
This sequence comes from Tepidisphaeraceae bacterium, assembly GCA_047600945.1. GTDB lineage: Bacteria > Planctomycetota > Phycisphaerae > Tepidisphaerales > Tepidisphaeraceae > JASGKC01. The sequence goes on from JASGKC010000001.1 coordinate 4,602,271, forward strand.
CGGCGAAACGTTTCATATCGCTGGCGATACGACTTATTTCGCCGGCGATACGTTTCATTTCGCCGGCGTTAAATCTCATTTCGCCGGCGAAATACTTCTCTTCGCCGGTGCTGAAAAGCCGGGCCACGCCGATCAGCCGCGCCGCGGTCGCAATTATCGCCCGCGCCGATTTCGTCGCCGCGACGTCCAGCCGCTGCCCTCCCCGGTCGATGCGAAGGGCGACGGCGATCGGCCTCTCGCGGCCTTCGGCACGGGATGTCGAATCGCACCTATAGAGCGGCGAGCGAAGTGTCATAGCGAACGTGGCACGGGCCTCCGGCACGTGCGATTAGAATCCACGTGCCGGAGGCCCGTGCCACAAATCCATTGTCTGCCGCTCTGACTTTTCGCTCATCGCTCTAGCGGAGGCGCGTGCGCCTACCGACAGGGCGTGCACCGTCTGCCATGACGTTTCGCTCGCCGCCGTGGCCGTTATTCGTCGGCGAAGGTTTCCCAAGCGTCTTTCGCGCTTCCCCAAGGCCGTCTGCGGTTCCGTCCGCGTCATGAACCACCAACGAAAGACGCCCGCGCGAATCGCGCGGGCGTCGTTTTTGTTTACAGCACTCGATGATCAGTTAAGGCCGACCTTCGGGAGCAGTTCCTTGACCTGCGCGGCCAGATCGGCCGGGAGCTTGTCGACGTAGGGCTTGATCTTTTCGAGGATCGCCTTGGCGTCGGCGATCTTGCCTTCGCCGACGAGGGCCTTGGCCTTGGCGACGAGTTCCTTCGGGTCACCGCCGATGCTCTTGGCCCAGTCCATCGCGCCGGCGGCGGCGTCCTTGGCCTTGTCGGTCAGGCCGGCCATCGCGTCCTTGGCCTTATCCGTCGCCGCGGCGGTGGCGTCTTTGGTCTTGTCCGCGGCGGCCGCAGTCGCATCCTTCGCGGCGGCGGCTGCATCCTTTGCCGCAGCGCCGGCGTCCTTCGCGGCAGCGTCGGCCTTAGCGGCGGCGCTGTTCGCGTTGTCAGCCGCCTTGTTGGCGGCGTCCTTCGACTCGTCACAGCCCATCACGCCCAGCGTCGCGCTCATCAGCAACGCAGCAGTCAGCATTCGAGTCTTCATCGCGGTACTCCTTCTGCGGTTCCCTTACTCGACCGGGCCCTCGACGCCACGCGCCAAGTCCAACTTCATCCGGTCGAACGATCTTCATAGCGTACCCCACCAACCATGCAGGGCAACTTTCTCTCAGACATCGAACGACGCAAAGCGTTAGCGAAATCACCTCGTTCGATTCGACGCGCACGCGTTGACCCTCATCCTTCGGAACTCATTCGACGAAGTACTGTTTCGAAAGGGCCGCCAGCAGTTCGTCCATGCCGCGTGCAAGCCTGCTCGGGAGATTCTCGTCGGCACAGGCCGAGCGTGCGTCGAACAGCAGTTCGTCGATCAGCGTTCGGGACCGCTCGGCGACACCGCCGCTGAGCAGTTCGCGCCGTAGTTCGTTTGCGAGGTCGACGGCGTGGCCGTTGCCGGCGGCAATCGCATGCAACTTGCCGTCCAGTTCGCGTCGGCCGCGTTCACACAGCGCGGAGCGATGCCGGATCAGTGACAGCGTCCGCTTGCCCTGCACGAGATCACACCCTTCGTGCGCCTCATGCCGCAAATCGAGCAGGTCATTCTGGAGTTGATACGCCTGTCCCAGCGCTAGCGCAAAACGCGAGATCGCGTGCTGCGCCTCGGCACCGAGTCCGGCAAGGATCGCCCCGCTGAGCATAGGCCCTTCAAACGTGTAGGCGGCCGTCTTCCAGGTGTATTCGCGCAGGAGCGTCGATTCCTCCACCGCGTCGAACGCCTGATGACTGGCGACGATGTCGATCGCCTGGCCGAAGCCGGTGGTGGTCGCGGTGCGACTGAAGAGCTTGAGCAGGTCGCGATAGGTCCGCGGCTCGACCTCGAGGTCGTGCCAGAGCCGCATGGCCGCGCTGAACAGCAGATCGCCCGCCACAATCGCCAGGTTCGTGCCGAACACCGGTGAGTTGCTGTCCAGCGACGCCAGTGTCACGTGCAGCGCCGGCCGATCGCGCCGAGTGTCGGATGCGTCGATGATGTCGTCGTGAACGAGGAGGAAGGCGTGAAAGAGTTCCCAGGCACAGGCGAGGTCGAGAAGGCTAGTGGGCAGTGGGCCGTGGGCAGTGGGCAGAACATTTCCGTCGGTCAGTCCAAGCACCTGCCCACTGCACACGGCCCACCGCCCACTATTAACGAACGTCCACACCGCCAACTGCGGCCGGACGCGTTTGCCGCCGGCCATGACGTACCGACGGATCATCTCGCGCATCGGCGCAAGGCCCGGCGCGTCGAGCAGGCGCGCGACAACACTGTCGAGGTGCGCTTCGATCAATAACAGATCCTGATCGCCCAGCAGCTTCACGAGGTGTCGCCCTTCTCGAATCGCTTCGGTCCCAGCTCCGTCCCCGAACGATTCGCGAGCGATCATTGGCCTGCCAGCAAACGAAGGCAAAGCTTTTCGAGATTTCGAGCGTGAGTGAAGGAACGCGAAACGCCCCGGTAAAACCGAGGCGTTTCATCGACTTCGCTCAATGTGTGCGGTCGCTTAACCCGCTGCTTTGCTGGCGGCGCGCTTCGTGCCTTCGGTGTAGTCGCCCATGTTGCGGAACTTCTCGTAGCGCCGCTCGAGCAGGTTGTCGAGCTTGAAACGCTTGAGTTCACGGAGGCTCTTGGCGATGAACTGCTCAAGGTTGTGGGCGGCCGTATGCGGGTCGCGGTGAGCGCCGCCCAGCGGCTCGGGCACGACCGCGTCGATTACGCCGAGCTTGATGAGGTGGTTGCTCGTCAGCTTCAGGCTGTCGGCCAGCTGGGCCGCGCCGGAGTTGTCTTTGAAGAGAATGGCGCTACAGGCTTCAGGGCTGATGACGCTGTACCAGGCGTGCTGCATCATCGCGACGCGGTCGGCCACGCCGATGCCCAGTGCGCCGCCCGAGCCGCCTTCGCCGATGACGATGCTGACGATCGGCGTCCGCAGGCGGGCCATCTCCATCAGGTTGACGGCGATGCTCTCGGCCTGGCCGCGCTCTTCGGCGCCGATGCCGGGGTAGGCCCCGGGCGTGTCGATCAGCGTCACGACCGGCAGGCCGAACTTTTCTGCCAGCTTCATCGCCCGCAGGGCTTTCCGATAGCCCTCGGGGTGAGGCAGGCCGAACGTGCAGGCGATCTTTTCCTTGGTGTCCCGGCCTTTGTGCTGGCCGATGAGCATGACCTTCTGGCCCTGCAACCGGGCGAGGCCGCAAACGATAGCCTTGTCGTCGCCGAACCGGCGGTCGCCGTGAATTTCACGGAACTCGCGGCAGAGGAAGCCGACATAATCCCGGAATTGCGGCCGCTGCGGGTGACGGGCGACCTGCACCGTCTCCCAGGCGCTCAGCTTGTCGTAGGTCTTCTGTAGCAGTGAGGTGTACTGAGCCCGCAGTTGCCGGATCTCGGCCGAGTAGTCGACCTGCCGGGCGTTCTGCGCGGCTTCGAGTTCCTTGATCTGCGTTTCCAACTGGGCGAGCGGCTTCTCAAACTCCAGAACCGTCCGCGCCTGGGCGGACGAGGCAGGCTTGTTCGAGTTGTTGGTCGACTCAGCGGGAGCTGTAGCAACTGGCATAAGTTATGACCTCGCAACAGGATGCGAGGCTCCAAGTCGTCAGTCGAGCCAAGGCCCGGCGGGTGAAGCCGGACCGGACGCATCGATCGTCCATCCGATCGCCGGGCTGGCATACTCGCCCGGTCGACCCTCGACCTCAGAACACAAGACGCCGGCCACGTTAGCCGGAGGTAAGCACCCGATCAAGAATCGGCCGGATGACGTCAGGACCGATAACGAAAACCGGGGAGGACTGGGGGCTGTGAGCCTGACGCGATGACTTGATATACCAATTCATTGCCCGAGGGCGTCTACTGGCTTCCGGGTGCCTTGCAGAAAGAGGTCGCGCCCTAGCAATCGTGCTTTTCTCTTGTCAAACGAAGTGCGCCCCGACAGATTTCCCCGCCGGCTTGCTGCCACTGCTATGACCACCCATCGACGCCCCCAACTCGAGTATTTGGAAGGCCGCCGACTGCTGACCGTGTTCCCTGCCCTGCACACCGTCCTGGCGCGGCGTAGCGTGGCCGAGACGCTGGCGGACGACAACGAGTACTACAACGGCACTGCGGCGGTTACTTGGGCTGGGCTCAACGGAGCGACGAAGACGACCAACAAGAGCGACTGCACCACCTACGTCACACTCCAGTTGAAGCAGGCCTACGGCTTCAGTTCCAGCGACTTCATCGGCTGGACCGACGCCGCGACCACCGACGCCTCCGGCGATGGCGTCAGTTCTCCGAACACCAAACGCTACTACAACATGGCGATGGCCAACCTGGCCGGGTCGGGCTCGAGCCTGAAGACGGGCTTCGAGGGCTTCAAGAACATCAGCGACCTGCGAATCGGCGACCTGTTCGTCAGCCGGTACGACTACGCCGGCGCGACGTCCAACGGACACATGACGCAGGTTGACCAATTGCCCACGTACGCCGGCATCTTCACAAGAACAATCGGCGGCGTGTCGCAGCAGGTGAAGGCGTGGAACTGCGTCATCATCGACTGCACCAGCAGCCTGCACAGCAGCGATTCGCGTAACAACGCCCAGTTCGATTCGACGACAGGCGCCTACGTTGACGACGACGGCATCGGCCGCGGCGCGATGCGCTTCTGGACCGACCTCAACGACAACCTCGTCAGCTGGTCCTGGAGCACGAACAGTTCATCGATCATTTACGAACCGCTCGATCGGCCCTGCGTGTTCGCGAAGATGCCGCCGGCCGTCAGCGGCTCGGACTTCGCCGCGGGCGCGGCGCTGGCGCCGACCGTGAGCGTCAGCTTCACCCACGAACTGACTACGGCCGGCACGACCGCGTCCGATCTGAAGATCACCAACCTCACCGACGGCAAGACCTACGCCGCCACGTCGGTGCAACTCGTCAATAGCGGCAACGATGGCAGCGTCGCGACATTCTCGCTTCCGAAAACGCTGCCGGACGGCAACTACCGCTTCCAGCTCACCGGCAGCAGCGTCATCACGCCGCGCAGCAACTGGGTGTACAACGACCTCGATCTGCAAGGTTCAGACATCTATCTGCTCGGCGGCGACGCCAACCGCGACCACAAGGTTGACTTCACCGACCTCCTGACCCTCGCTGCGAACTACGGCGGCAATGGAAAGACGCTGCCCAGCGGCGACTTCAACTACGACGGCGCCGCCGACTTCAACGACCTGCTCATCCTCGCACGGAATTACGGCAAGACCCTCACCGGTGCCGCCGATCTGGCGACTGAACCAACATCGGCTCAAATCATTGATGCGGCGCCGATCGCCGCAGCGCCGGAAGCCTCGGGCAAGCAGGAAGGGTCGGGCATGGCCGCCGACATTCTGAGCTGAACCGACCGCCCTGTCTTCAGGAGGCGAGTCACTTCATCAACTCTTCCACCTTCGGCCCGATCGCCTTCGCCCAGCGTTCGTAGCCTTCCTTATTCGGGTGCAGGCCGTCCGGCATGATTGATTTGGGCAGCGTTCCATCTGCCTCCAGGAACACCTTGCCGATGTCCAAGTAGAACACGTGCGATGCGTCGTCGAGCTTGGCCAGCGATTCGTTCACCGTGTTCAGCTTCACGCGGACCGCGTCGTCCGGCTTCTCGCTGCGCGGGAAGATCGCCAGCAGCAACACCTTCGCCTCCGGCTGCTTGACGCGGATGGCGTCGACGACGGCCGTCACGCCGCGAGCGATGTCGGCGGCCGGCAGGTTCTGGTTGTTCGTGCCGATCATCAGGACGATCAGCTTCGGCTTGATCGCATCAAGCTCGCCGTTGGCGATGCGCCAGAGCACGTGCTGCGTGCGGTCGCCGCTGATGCCGAAGTTGGCGGTGGCGTACTTGCCGAAGGCGTCGTTGAAGACGCCGGGCGCCTTGCTGATCCAGCCTTCGGTGATGGAGTCGCCGAGGAAGAGCAGGTCGACCGGGCCCTGCTTGGCGCGGTCGAGGAATTCCTGGTGCTTCTGCACGAACCGCGGCTGCGGCTGGCCGTTGACGAGCCACTTCTGATCCGGGACGGCCGGATCCTGGTTGTTCGCGCGGGCGCGGTCGTCTGCGGGACGCGAGGTCGGCCGCGTCGAGGCCGGCGCGGCGGGCTGGGCGAACAACGGCGTGAGCGGCGCGGCAACAAACGCAGCGGCGATCGTCAGGCAAACGACAAGCTTCATCGGAAATCCTCCGCCGCTCAGTATGCCCCTTCGACCGCGCGACGATCAAGGCGCAGCCGCGGAGTGAACGCCGAAGATTCGCGTTGACATTCCTGGCCGCCGACCTATTATTTAACCATTAAGTTAATTATCCGATCGGTTACCAATGACGTCCGACGCCCTCAGTCTCACCTTCAACGCCTTGGCCGATCCGACACGCCGGGCCATGCTCACGCAGCTCGCCAGTGGCGACGCGAACGTCTCGGAACTGGCCGAGCCGTTCCTATCAATCATGTCTCGACCGGCCGTCACCAAGCACCTTCAAGTGCTCGAGCGCGCGGGACTCATCTCGAAAACAAAAGACGCCCAGCGGCGCCAGTGCGCCATCAAGCCCGAGGCGTTGAAGGTGGCCGCCGATTGGATCGAGCAGTACCGCCAATTCTGGGAAGAGAGTTTCGATCGGCTGGATGCGTACCTGAAGTCGGTCGCGCCGCCGTCGCCAACCAAGAAGGGAACGAAACGTGGCCGCAAAACCAAAGGACAATGAGCTTCGTCTGACGCGTGTGTTCGACGCGCCCGTGCAGGCCGTGTGGGACGCGTGGAACGACCCGCAGCAGGTCGCACAGTGGTGGGGTCCGCGCGGCTTCACGATCACGCACATCAGCAAAGACCTCCGCCCGGGCGGTCACTGGAAGTACACCATGCACGGGCCGGATGGCGTCGATTACCCCAACCGCACCGTCTACCACGAGGTCGTCCCGCTCCAGAAGCTGGTCTACGACCATGGCGGCACCGAAGACACCCCGCCGCTGTTTCGCGTCACGGTTCTCTTCACCGAGCGCGACGGCAAGACGCATCTCGACATGACAATGACGCTCGCCACCGCCTGGGCCGCCAAGGCGACGGCCGACTTCATCAAGAAGGCCGGCGGCGAATCGACGTGGGATCGACTGGCCGAATACCTAGCGCACACCGGCGCGCACAAGGAGCAGTTCGTCATCGCCCGCAGCTTCGACACGACGATCGACCGCATGTTCGAGATGTGGACCGATCCGAAGCACTTCGTGCAGTGGCTCCCGCCGACCGGCATGACGATGCAGTTCATCCGCGCCGACATTCGCCCCGGCGGCGTCGGGTTCTTCTCGATGACCGACGGCAAGTCGGTCACGATGTTCGGCCGCGTGCACTATTGCGAGATTCGCCGGCCCGACCGGCTCGTGTACATGCAGGAGTTCGTGGACGAGCACGAGAACGTGTCGCGTCACCCGTTCGCCCCGACCTGGCCCGCCGCGATGCTGACGACGGTGCAGTTCGAAGAAGAATGGCCCGGCCGCACGCGCGTAAGCATCACGTGGGAACCGACCGGCCCGACGACGGCCGAGGAAATGCAGATGTTCATCAAGGAACGCGCCGGCATGACCCAAGGCTGGAGCGGCTCGTTCGAGAAGCTGGAAGCGCTGCTGGCGTGAGTCTCTTCAAAGCTGTGGCACGGGCTACCAGCCCGTGACGAGAGCAGACCTCGTTCCGAAGGCCAGTGTGAAGACGGGCTTCCCGAAGCGTCTTCGGCATTCGTGGCACGGCCGTCTCGGCCGTGGCCTTCACGGACGGGACGCCCGTGCCACGACGATGCAGCGTGCGCACTTGAATTCGTAGGGTGTGCACCCCGTGCACACCGTTTTTGACGAACTCAGAACAGGTGTACACGGCGTGCACACCCTACGACGTGCGATTGTCGACGACCTCCCGCCCACACTCCGGACACCGCTGCGGCGAAGCCCGAAGGTCGTAGCCGCAGGCGGGGCAGAGGCCGGCGTGAGACATTCGCCTGCGACGCCAAAGCCCGACAACGCTCGTTGCTGGAAACACAATCAGGGGCAGAGCAAGCGCCCACATAGGTAGCAGGAGACGAACTTGTTCCGCCGGCGGCAGATGCGATGACTGCGATAGCGCTCGTCGCTCATACACGAAATCCGAAAGCACTCCACGTCCAGAGATGAGATCGTCCCTTGGGTCGAACGGAGGCTTTTCCGCCGACCATCGGTTGCTGAACGCCTCAAATGATTCGAGCGCCGGCTGCAATTGTTTGAGCTTGTCCCCGCCCATCTGCTGCTCAATCCTGAGCACGTGAAGAAATCCAGTGCCAGTTTTCAGCCTGTATTGGTACCAGTACGCGGTGTCTCCGCCATCATCGCGAAAAGACTGCCACTGGAAGTAATCGCCGACGTAGTAGCTCCGTACCCACAGGGCCAGCAGCAGGATGAGCCCAACGACCGACACCGCCGTCAGCCCATTGAAGATGTACCGCCCCGCGCGTCGCACGGCGGCACTGTATCACGCAGCGTCGTGGTACGGCTTTCCAAGCCGTGATTGATGTCAGAGACACTCGGGTTGGAAATCCAAGCCACGGCGGACACACCGGAAGCTCATTCCGGTGAGCATCTTTTTTGTGCCCGCGATTCCAGCTCACTTCTCTTTCGGCACGACCTTCAAACTGCTCAGCATCTTCTGCACGTCGGCCATGTTGGCGTTGAAGGTTTCGTCGCCGCTGGATTGGTAGACGACGAACTGCATCCGGCCGCCCATGCGGATGGCCAGATAAAACGCCCGCACGTGGAACTGGTCGGTGACGCCGTACGTGCCGCGCTGGACGGCTTCGGCCGTTTCGGTCTTGGCGGCCTGCTGCACGCCGCTGTCGCGCTCGAACGACTTCACGCCGTGCGCTTTCGCATCGGCGTCGACGGCGTCGTTGAACGCCTTTACGAACGCGTCGTGGTCGCCGGCGAAGTCTTTGCTGGCGTACATCGTGACCGTGCAGAAGTCGGGGGCGGGGAGCGCGGTGCTGAAGACCAGGTTGTTGTTGACGACTTCGCTCTTCCACTTCTTCTCGTCGAGTGGCGCGAAGCGGAGGTCATCGAATTCGCCGGTGGTCTCTGTCGCATTCGCGGGCGGCGTGGCCTGGTTGGGCGGGTTGCCCGGGGTCACGGCCGGTGCGAGCGGGTTCGCGGGCTGGGCCGGCGCGAGGGCGGCGTCGAGGACCGCCTTCTGCTCGGCCGTCAACGCAGGTGCATCGCCCGAGCGCACGGCCGGCGCGGCGTCGGCCTGCTTCTGCGCCGCGCTCGCATCTTTGCCCATCGCCTTCAGCGCATCCGCCAAGCCCTGCCACGCCTCTTTGTAGCGTGGGTCGGCCTCGATCGACTTGCGGTACTCCACCGCCGCGCCGGCGTAGTCCTTCTGGCCCATCAGGCCTGTCGCGGTATCGAAGTGCTCGGTGTCGGCTTGAGCCCGCGCGTTCGGCGCGGCAAAAGTCAGAAGCGCGATCGAGGCGCACGCAAGACGGGTTCGGAAGGTCATCGTGTAATCCCTTGGTGAATCGAAGTGAGGCGAACTCCCAGCGCCCGACAAACTAGACCTGCCCGTCCGACCCGTCAAAACAATTCGCCATTCGCGAGCGAACCGGCGCTAGGACCGCAAGTTGCGGCATGCCGGGCATCGACCACAGATCAACGCAGATGGACACAGATACCGCACAAAAATGCTTCGCGTGATCGGTGTTTATCTGCCCTCATCTGCGGTTCTATCGCCTGGGCTGAAAAACCATCCACACACCACACATCTTCATTGCCCCCAGTCGGCCGATCTGCGATGCTGCGCAGCTTGGCGCTGCGCGCATTGAGCGATCGATGCGCAGCGGCGCTGGGAACACGGGACGGGCCTGTCGCGGGCTGTATCGCGGCAGGCGGATGGGCAACTCGGACGCCTTGGGCGCGACGGCTCGCATCGACTTCGGTCGATCGGTCCGATCGCGCCGACCATGTTGGGTGCACACGCATGAGTTTGATCGACGAACTGGCCAAGGACTTCGCCTTCCAGATCCGATCCAAAGGGAAGCAGTACTACCTCGACGACGCCGTGGAACTCACCACGTCGGACGTCGGCGTCGTGCAGGCGAAGGTCCAGGGGTCGAATGCCTATCGCGTAGAGTGCCGCTGGCACGAGCGCGACCAGGTCAGCTTCAGCTGCACCTGCCCGCACTACCAGGACAAAGACGAGCCGTGCAAGCACATTTGGGCCGCGCTTTTGGAGGCCGATCACCAAGGCGTGCTCGACCTGGCCGCGCGTCGGCTGGGGGGCGACGTACCGAAGATGCGCTTCAACGGCCAAGGCGGCCACTCCAACGGCCTCGTCGCTTCGCCGCCGCCGGGACAGTCGTCGAATACGCCCAGTTCCAATGGCCTGTCGCGGCCGGCGCGCGTGTCGATGTGGCGTGCCAAACTCGCGAAGCTGAACGATCACAGCCGGCTCAGCGCGATCGAAGACGTGCACGACCGTCAGAATCCGTGGCCGAACGATCGGCGAATGGTCTACGCGATCGACGTCGAAGGCACGCGTCACGGTTACGGCGGCGTGGTCGTCGAACTGTTCACGCAGAAACGCAACAAGGCCGGCAAGTGGGCCGAGCCGCGGCGATACACCGTCAATCCGGATCAATGGCTGAACAACCCGGACGAGCGCGATCGACGCATCGCGCAGTACGTCCTCGGCAGCGACGGCTTCCACAACCTCTCGCCGCAGCGCCGGATCGAACTGGCCCGCTGGGCCCATGGGACGACGCTCAAAGAAATGGTCGAGACGGGTCGCTGCTATGTGCTCGACGAGGGCAAGCTGTCCGACGAGCCGCTGGTGTGGGACGACACCACGCCGTGGGAATTCGTGCTCGACCTGCGCGCCGATGAGAACAGCAAAGGCCATCACGTGGTGGCAATGCTGCGGCGGCGCAGTGGGGAGTGGGGAGTGGGGAGTGGGGAGAAGAAGACCGAAAGCCCGAGCAGCGAACCCGCGAACGTCGAGGCCGTTTCGGAGCCGGTCCAAACAACAGAGCCCTCGAAGGAAACTCCACACTCCACACTCCACACTCCACACTCTCTTCGTCCCCTCGCCGACGCCCTCGCCCTCACCGCGTCCGGCTGGGTCGTCTTTGCCGATCGCGTGTCGCGCTTCCAGCACCACGGCGCCTGGCCCACGCTCGTCGCGATGCGCGAGCAAGGCGAGATCATCGTGCCGGCCGGCGAGGAACTGGAACTGCTCGGCGAACTGCTCAAGCTGCCGCGCGTGCCACCCGTGGTCGTGCCGGAATCGCTCGGGCTGGAAGACGTGCGCGTCGTGCCGAGGCCGGTGGTGACGATCCGCCGCCAGACCCGTGACCGCACCGGCCCGCCTCGTCTCACCGTCGACCTACTCTTCGACTACGCCGGCACGCGCGTCGACATCGACGAGCCGCGTGTCACGCTGTTGCTGCTCGATCAAAAGAAGATCATCCACCGCGACCGTTCGATCGAACGACGACACCGCCAGAGCCTTCAGCGCGGCGGCGCTCGCGAAGAGTTCGACGCCAACCTGCGTCGCCACGTGCGCTACCTCTGGCCCGAGCAACTGCCCGGCGCGGTAGCGGAATGGATCAGGCTCGGCTGGCAGGTGGAGGCCGACGGATCGCTCTACCGCGCGGCCGGCAACATCGACGCCAAGCTCTCCAGCGGCATCGACTGGTTCGACCTCCAGGTAACCGTCGATTTCGGCAACGGCATTTCGGCCAAGCTGCCCAAGCTGCTGGAAGCGCTCGCGCGCGGCGACAAGTTCGTCAAGCTCGATGACGGCACGCTCGGCGTCATGCCCGAAGAATGGCTGGCCAAGTACGCGATGCTGGCCGGCGTGGGCAAGGCGCAGGAAGACGGCGCGCTGCGCTTCGGCAAGAATCAGGCGGCCCTGCTCGACGCCCTGCTCGCGCAGATGCCGGCCGTCAATGTGGACGAGGTCTTCTCACAGGCACGCTCGCAGTTGACGACCTTCGAGGGCATCGACGCTTCAGAACCGGTCGACAGCTTCGTGGGCGAGCTTCGCCCGTACCAGAAGCAGGGCCTTGGCTGGCTTCAGTTCCTCCGCAACTTCCGTTTCGGCGGCTGCCTCGCCGACGACATGGGCCTGGGCAAGACGATCCAGGTGCTCGCCCTGCTTGAGGCCCGCCGCCGCGAGAAGTCCGGTCCGAGCTTGGTGGTTGTGCCGCGGTCGCTGGTGTTCAACTGGCGAGCCGAGGCGCAGAAGTTCTGTCCGACGATGCGCGTGCTCGACCATAGCGGCGCCTTGCGCTCGCGCGATGTGCAGGCCTTCGCGGATTACGACCTCGTGCTGACAACGTACGGCACGCTGCGGCGAGACATCGCCGAGCTAAAAGAGTTCAAGTTCGATTACGTCGTGCTCGACGAGAGCCAAGCGATCAAGAACAGCGCCACCGCCAGTGCGAAAGCGGTTCGGTTGCTGCGGTCGAATCATCGCCTCGCGATGTCGGGCACGCCGATCGAGAACCATCTGGGCGAGTTGTGGTCGCTGTTCGAGTTCCTGAATCCGGGGATGCTGGGAAGCGCGTCACTGTTCAAGGCACTGAGTTCACTCGGATCTGCCAAACCGAATGAGAATGCACAGAAGGCACCAGACGCTAAGCCGCAAGCAGCCCTCGACAATCGGAAGTTGATCGCCCACGCGCTGCGCCCGTTCATTCTTCGGCGCACGAAGAAGCAGGTGGCGTCCGATCTTCCCGAACGCGTCGAGCAGACCATTCACTGCGAACTGTCTGAGCAGCAGCGCAAGCTGTACGACGAACTGCGCGAACATTACCGCACCAACGTCATGTCGCAGGTGGAATCGATCGGATTGGGCCGATCGCAGATTCAGATTCTCGAGGCTCTGCTGCGCCTGCGCCAGGCGGCATGCCATCCGGGTCTGATCGATCAGAAGTACGCCAGCGAGCCAAGCGCCAAGCTCGACGTGCTCGTGGAGCAGATCGCCCAGATCATGGAAGAGAACGAAGAAGGCAAGGCACCGAGCAAGGCCCTCGTTTTCAGCCAGTTCACGAGTTTCCTCGGATTGCTGAAGACGCGTCTCGACGCGCTGGGAATCGAATACGAGTACCTCGACGGCAAGACGCGCGACCGGCAGGCGCACGTCGACCGCTTCCAGAATGACCCGAAGTGCAAGCTGTTCCTCGTGAGCCTGAAGGCCGGCGGCGTCGGCTTGAACCTAACGGCGGCCGAGTACGTGTTCCTCCTCGACCCCTGGTGGAACCCGGCCGTCGAGGCGCAGGCCATCGACCGCGCCCACCGCATCGGCCAGACCCGCACCGTGTTCGCCTACCGCCTGATCGCGAAAGACACGGTGGAGGAAAAGGTGCTGACGCTGCAAAGCTCCAAGCGGCAGCTGGCCGACGCGATCATCAACGAAGACAACAGCCTGACGAGCGGACTGAGCGCGGAGGATTTGAAGCTGCTGTTGTCTTGAGCGTGCGGCAACGACACGTAGCCACTCAAGCCCAACGCACCATCTGTCCGATAACCATTCAGTGCGTTCTCTCGCGCTGATTCTCGCTTTGCTTTTCGCCACGCTCGCCCGGGCGGACGGGCCGTTGACGCGGGAGTTGCATCACTTCGATTTCGAGGAACGCCAACGCGGCAACCTTGAGCCCACGCCCATGGGCTGGCTGAAGGTCGAAGGCGACGGCCTGCCGCACTACTTGAACGGCTATCTCGACGCCACCAGCGGCCACGAGGGGTCGACCACCAGCTTCCGATTCGACCTCAACGGCGGCTCGATCATCTATCGCTATCCGGCCGGCAAGATTTCGGTCATCGACGACGCCGTCTACCAGGTGCAGACGTTCGTCCGCACCGAAAAGCTGCGCCTCGCGCGTGCAAATGACTGCCTACTTTGCCGATCGCGACGGCCGACCCATCGTCAACACGGTTCGCCGCACCAAACCGTTTGCCAGTTCCCCCGGCAACGACGACTGGCGTCCGATCTCGCTCGAACTCCCCTCCAACCACCCCGGTGCGGCCAGCCTCGTCATCGAGCTCGGTTTGCTCCAGCCTTCCAAGATCGTCGCTGGCTCCAGCGCGCGGGCACTACTGGTCGAAGACATCTTCGGCTCGGCGTGGTTCGACGACCTCACCGTTGCCCAGGTGCCGCGCGTCGAGCTCTCGACGGGCCGCATCGCGAACGTCTTCTCGAAGTCGACGCCGGTGCATCTGACACTGACCGTGAAGGACCGCCTGACGAGCGACCTCGCCGCGCGGCTCGAAGTGCGCGACGGCACGGGCCAAGTCGTCTTCCAGCGCACCGGCATGATGTCGCTGGCCGCGAGCCCGACCACGGCGGAATCGGCCAGCTTGCGCGGCATCATCGAAGTGCCCGACATGCGGGCCGGCTGGTATCAGGCGTCCGTCGACCTCACGTCGCAGGGCCAGTTCGTCGGTCGGCATGTGCTGAACTTCATCAAGCTCGGCGACGACGGCGCACTCAGTTCACCCGACCCGCGCTTCGGCCTGATCGCAACGACGTTGGCCGAAGACAGTTGGCCCATCCTGCCGCAGATCCTACGCGGCACCGGCTTCGGGCGACTGAAGCTTGCCGTGTGGTCCACCGACGGATCGATCTCCTCCGACGCTGGCGACCCGCGCTTCACGCGCTTGATGGAAGAACTGAACGCGCGAGGCGTCCAGCTCACCGCCTGCCTGACCGGCCTGCCGCCCGATGTCCGTCGCGTTACGGGCGCGTCGAAGTGGGATGACCTGCTCCTGCTGCAAGGAACGGCATGGCAGGATCAACTCGCATTTCTCATCTCGCGTCACGCGAACCACCTTCAGCACTGGCAGCTCTTCGGCGACGAAGTGGCCGAACGCATCACGTCCGAACCGAAGTTGCGCAGCGTCTACTCGAAAATCCTCGGCGAGTACCGCAAGCTGGAAGCAAACCCGGACCTCGCACTGCCGTGGCCGGCGCTGTACGAACTGGATGGCGAGTTGCCCGCGACGGTCGCGCTGAACGTGCCCACCGAGGTCCTGCCCGAGCAACTACCGCTCTACGCGGCCGACTTCACCAACAAGCCGGGACACCAGCTGTCGCTGACGCTGGCGCCGATCGACCGCATCCGTTACGGCCGCGACGCGCAGGTGCGCGACATGGCGCTGCGCATCGGCTTCGCGCTCGCCAGCGGGGCCGAGCGGCTCGACGTCCCGCTGCCGGCCGACGTGCGGACCGACGACGAAGGCAACACGCTGCTCGAACCGGACGAGCTGATGCTGGTGACGCGCACACTTACGGCGCAGCTGTCCGGCGCGGTGTATCGCGGTCGCGTGCCGCTCGCGCCGGGCGTCGAGGCGCTGCTGTTCGATCGCGAAGGCGCGGGCGTCATGCTCGTCTGGGCGAAGTCCAATGGAACACAGAGCACCGGTCCGACCGTCGTGCAGGCCACGCTTGGCGGCAGCGCAACGCGCGTCGACCTGTACGGCAACACCTACGCGATCCCGCGTGCCCCGCGCCAGCGCGGCCGGTCGACGCCCTCGCTGCTGGAAGTCGGTTCGACGCCCTTTCTAGTCACCGGCGTCGACGCCGCCCTGCTCCGCTTCACGGCCGGCCTCACGCTCGACAATCCGCTCGTCGAATCGAGCTATGAACCGCACGAGCGGAGGCTGAAAGTCACGAACACGTTCCCTCTGGCGATCACCGGCTCGATCCGCCTGCGCGGGCCGTCGGGGTGGACCGTCGCGATGCCGAATGGCAGCTTCAACCTGAACCCGGGCGAGTCGGTTGAGTTGCCGGTGACGCTCGAGTTCCCCGTCAGCAGCAGCGCCGGCGAGAAAACGCTGACGGCCGACGTCAGCCTCACCGGCGCAGGCGAGTACGAGTTGTCGGTGCCGATCGCGATGAAGCTGGGCCTGAGCGACGTCGGCGTCACCACCAGCGCCGTCCGCAGCGGGCCGGACCTGCTCGTGCAGCAGGTGATTACGAACTACGGCAAGCGACCGATCGACTACACCGCCTTCGTGGCCGTACCGGGACAGGCGCGGCAGGACCGATTGGTGGTGAGCCTCGCGCCGGGCCGGTCGACGATCAAGAAGTATCGCTTTGCCGACGTGCCGAAGACTGACGCGGCCATGTCCGTCCGGTCCGGCCTGCGCGAGCTCGACGGCACGCGGATGCTGAATGAATCAGTGCAAGTGTATTGAGCGTGAAGTGCAACCGACCTTGGGTGGCACCGGAAGTACCCTTACCTGTGCTTGACCGGTAGTCGCCCGCGACACAGCTATGAGGACATAGCTGTGCCACCCCGCCCAACTGAAGCGGCAAACCCGTCATCCTGTGCGAAGCGAAGGAGCTTGCGCCTATCTAGGTCGCACGACGATCGATCGGCGCCAGATGCTTCGCTGCGCTCAGCATAACGAGACGCGGTCACTGCGTGCTCTTGCCCACGACGCTCCACACCGCTTCCTGAATCGCCTTCGCCTGAGCAGGGTCGAGCTTACCCCAAGGCTCGGTGGGCAGGCCGCGCGGGTCGTCGTGGAAGAGCGTGCTGTAGAAGGTCAGGCCGACGATGTAGCTGCCGGTTTCCTTGAAGTGGATCGCGTCGCGGTACAGGTCGTTGATGTCGCTCAGGCCGGGCACTTCTCCCGCCTTGATGCGCTTGTCCAACTCGGCCAGCACGTCGCCCACAGGAACAATCTTGATCGGCTTGATCTTGCCCGCGTAATGCTCGTTCAGCTTCGCGGTGAGCTTCTCGAAGTAGTCCTTCGACTCGTTCGTGCCATCCCAGTTGTCCGTGTACGGGCGATTCCACAGCTTGGTGAAGTCGATCGGGACCCACGAGTGCGTGTCCCACTTGCCGTCCGTCGTGGGTCGGCGCGGCCAGCGGGAGTAGATGTAGACCTGGATGTCCGGGCTCTTCTGAATCGCCAGATCGATGTAGCGAATCGCCGTCGGCAGATCGCTCTCGTGCTCGGCCTTAGCGTCGACGTGCCGATCGAGCAGCCGATCGAACGGCTGAAGCGTTAGCGCGTCCCACTGGTATTCCGTCAGCGCCTTCTGCACCGTCCCGAACGGCTGGTTGAACGCCCCTTTGCCAGGATTGTCCAGCATCCCGAAAAGCGGCGTCCCCGGCATCGTGTGCCGGCCCAGCGTGTAGGTCTTGCCTCGCGATTTCGCGAGCGCCACGACGCCGGGATAGTTCATCGTGTCGGTGACACTGTTGCCAACGTGAAACACCCGCAGCGTCGTCGGCTGCGTGGTCGCCTCTGCGCACGAGCGAGGACGACACGAGCAATACCGCAACCGTCAGAAGTCGAACGAGCATCAGTTCACCTTTCAAATCCGAAGGGTAGCCGCGAGCTTCATCGCGAAGTCCTCCCTCATCCAGACACCTATCCCGCCTTCGCAGCGAGTAAAACCAACGCGATGGCAACCGGCACGCACGTGAGTCCGATCCCCACGAGTCCGAGAAACTGCCCCGCCCGTGCATCGCGTCGACCTACGACTTCGCAAATTACGATCGTGAGCGAGATCAAGGCGAACTTGTACGTCACCATCCCTGCAAACCCCCAGGTTTCCATCACCCGCGCAGCCATCGCGTTCGCCTCAATGCCGCCGAAGTGCAGGACGAGATAGGTCAGCATCGCGTCGAGCGCGCTGAGAAACACCAGCCAGACGTAAGTGTTCGGATAACGAACATGAGCCTTGGTTCTGATGGCGGCTTGCGACATGACGTACAACGATAGCTTCGCTGCCGCGCGATGTCGCCACGCCGCAACTTCGCTTGCGAATCGAGTCTTCTCGGCGACACTCGCGGCATGGCTCTGCCTCCCGCCCAATTCGGTCCGCGTATCCCCGTCGGCGTCATCGGCTGTGGCCGCATGGGCAGGCTCCACGCCCGCGTGTACTCGCAGATGCCGAACGTCCAACTCGTCGGCGTGTTCGACGAAGTGCCCGAATCCGCCCGTACCTGCGCCACCGATTACCAGTGCGAAGCATTCGACTCGCTCGATCAGCTCATCGGCAAAGTGCAGGCCGTCACCGTCGCCGTGCCGACGATCCACCACGTCCGAGTCGCGGAAAAGCTGTTGCCTCACCGGATCGCCTGCCTGATCGAAAAGCCGCTCGCCGAGAGCAGCACGCAGGCGAAGCGCATCGTCGACCTCGCCCGCGAGCATAAGACGCCGGTGATGGTTGGCCACATCGAGCGTTTCAACCCTGCCGTCCGGGCGCTGCGCGAGATGAACATCACGCCGCAGTTCATTGAAGTAACGCGCATCAGCCCACTGACCTTCCGCAGCATTGATGTGGGCGTCGTGCTCGACATGATGATCCATGACATCGACATCATCCTGCGCCTTGCCAACTCGAAAGTGCAGAGTATCGACAGCGTGGGCGTCAGCGTGCTCGATACGGCCGAGGACATCTGCAACGCCCGCGTGCGTTTCGAGAACGGCTGCGTGGCGAACTTCACCGCGTCGCGCTTGGCGATGAAGACCGAACGCAAGCTGCGCGTCTTCTCGGCCGAGGCATATGTGTCTCTGGATTACCAGAAGAAGTACGGCATCTTCGTGAAGCGGGGGCAGAACCTGGAAGCGATCCGCGACGTCGTCCGCGGCATCCGCTCGGGCGAGATCGAAGACCTATCGGAAGTGAACTACGCCGAGCTGGCCGACGTGCAGGAACTGGTGGTGGACGACACCGAGCCGCTGCGGGCAGAACTGGACAGCTTCATCGGCTCGATCGCCAGCGGCACGCCGCTGGAAGTGCCGGCCGAGGACGGACTGGCCGCAGTGGAACTGGCCGAGCGCATCGTGGCCTCGATCCCGAAGCGGGTGCTGTGAGTGGATGACAGAGAACACGGCGTGACGCCCTAGATGCGACAAGGCGTCATGCTGAGCGAAGCGAAGCATCTGGCGCCTTGCGATCGTCGCACCACATCGTCTGGCGCCAGAATCCTTCGCTTCGCTCGGGATGACGTATTGCGCGCCTCTGTGGCCCTTTTGACACTGAACGCTACGCTCGCATCATGCCGCGCCCCATCGCCTACTCGCGTAACGGCTTCGTCCTCGACGGCAAGCCGACGTTCCTGCTCATCGGCACCGTCAACTACTTCCGCACCGATCCGGGCGACTGGGAGCATCGTTTACGACTGTTCAAAGAGTCGGGCTTCAACACGGTGGACGTATACGTCGCTTGGTGTTTCCATCAGCCGACCGAAGCGCCGATCGATTTCGAATCACCCGGCCGCGACTTAAATCGCTACCTCACCCTTTGCCGCGAACTCGGCCTATTCGTCTACTTCCGACCCGGCCCGTACATCTGCAACGAGATCGATGGCGGCGGTCTGCCCGCGTGGCTGCCGGGCAATCCCGGCGTGCGCATCCGCCAGAACAACGCCGAATACCTCACGTACGTGCGGCAATACCTCACGCGCGTGAACCAGATCGCCCTGCCGCACCTCTACACGCACGGCGGGCCGATCATCCTCTACGCGATCGAAAACGAACTCGACTTCTACCCATGCGACGATGTTGCAGGCTACATGACCGCGCTGCGCAGCATGGTGAAAGAAGACGGGGTCGATGTGCCGATCGCCGCCTGCATCGGGCAGCGCACGCCGATCGACAAAGCGATGGGCCGGATCGCGAAAGTGCTGCCGACGCCGAACGTGTACGTGGGCGGCGCGAAGGTGGAAGTCGAAGCCGCGGCCGCGCGCGACGCGGTCCACAACACAACCACGCTTGACGGCCAGAAGCTCGACGACGTCCCGGCCTTCATCACCGAGACCGGCCGCGATCACGCGACGCTGGCGCGTCTGCTGTCCGTCGGCTTCAAGGGCCTCGGCCCGTTCAACTTCGCCGGCGGATCGAACTGGGACCGCTTCCACGGCGTGAACAACTGGGGCGCGTACAAACACCTGACCACCACGATCGACTTCGGCGGCATGATCCGCTTCGACGGCCGCATCGACCAAACTTGGCGCGACGCACGCCGCCTCGCGCGGTTCATCCGGTGCCTCGAACCCGAAATCCTGAATGCCGAACCGATCACCTCGGAATCGGGTGGCCCGCGTGCGAATCTGAACGACATCACCTACTCGCTCGCACATGGCCCGACGCGCTTTGTGTTCCTACCCAACTTCGGCGATGCCGAAACGCCGTGCACGATCGACTACGCCGGCCGATCCTTGCCAACACTGCAAGTGAAGCCGAAGTCCACTGCAATGTTGACGATCGATCTGCCCTTGGACCGTTTCGGCATTGACGGAGCGATCGAATACGCGACCTGTGAACTGCAACGCGTCAAACGCGTGAATGACGGGGTTGAGCTCACCTTCGCCGGTCCGGGTGAAGTGGCGATTCGTGTCGGCGATCGACGTGTCGTTCTCAACTCGGCGACGTCGCGGCGTACTCCCTCTCCCGGTACACCGGGAGAGGGTCGGGGTGAGGGTCGAAGCGCGTCGCACCGCACCGGCCCTCACCCTAACCCTCTCCCGGAATACCGGGAGAGGGAACCAGAGTTACCGAGCAACGTCGTCGTCCACTTCATTGATCCGAACGACGTCGCCGATCTGCCGGCCGCTCTGGACCTAAAGGTCGACCCGCCGATCGACCTACTGACGAAGGGGTGGATCGAACGATCCATCGCCGTCGGATCGTCGACGAATCACACCGGCCCGTTCACGTCGCTGGAATCGCTCGGCGTGCTGCACGGCGCGGGCGTGTACGAAGTCGACGTCGACGCGACCGAGCCGATCCGCTCGATTGCCGTCGACTATGCGGCCGACCATGTCGGTCTATGGGTCGACGGACAGTTCCTCGGCACGAAGATGGCCGACGGGAACCGCTGCTCGTTCGACGTCCAACTCGCACCGGGCAAGCATACAGTTTGGCTCCGCGCGGCCATTTGGGGCCGCGGCTGTTTTCACGATGCGAAGTGGCCGGCGATGCACCTCGGCTCGCCGCGCGGGCTCGTCGGGCCGTTGCTGGTAAATGGGAAGCCGCACGCTTCGACGTGGCGATTCACGCCGGAGTTGATTCAGCCGTTGCCAATCGACGGTGCGGGCACAGACGTGACGCTCAAGAGCGTGCGCCTGGTCGATGGTGCGCGTCGGTCGTACACGATTCAGTTGACCGAGGCTCACGAGCACGGCGCGGTCATCGATATCGATGGCACCGATATCGAAGGGACGATCGACCTGAACGGCGCCGGCGTCGGGCGATTCGGCTTCGGCGCGATCTACAGCCCCACCGGCGGGCATGCCCATCGGATGCTGCTGCCGGGGCGGCTGTGCACGCGCGGCGCGATGCTGACTCTGAATCTGCGTGGCAATCAGCCGGGCGGTGGCGTGCTGACGAAATGCGACCTGATACCGCTGATCACAACAACGTAGCGTGGGCATCTCGCTCATGCATTCAGAATCAGGGCCTAAGCGGGGACGCTCATGCTACGAAATGGATTCGTCAAATCGCGGCCAGAGCATCGTCCAGCCGGCGGATCAGTTCCTCGGCCGGCTCGAGACCGATCGATAGACGGATCAGATAGCGCGACACGCCGCACGACTCGGCGAAATCGAGTTCGTCGTAGTGCGCCAGGATCGTGAATGGGCAGGCCAGCGTGAACTCGGTGCCGAGGTTCGGGCCTTTATTGAGTCGCAGCGCGTCGAAAAAGCGTGCGGTCACGTCGGCCGCGTTGTGCAGAACCAGCGACATCAGGCCGCCGTAGCCGCCGTCCGGCCGGCGGTAGGAATCGCACGTCGAGGGTGACTGGAATTTCGGGTAGTGCACCGCCGCCACCTTCGGCCGCTGCTTCATCGCATCGGCCACGCGTTCGGCGTTGACGTTGATCCGCCGCACGCGCTCGACCCATGTCCTGCTGTTGCGTTCAAGCACCTCGGCGTCGCCGGCGAAGAAGAGGTCGTCGTACACCGCGTCCATCGCCCGGCGCAACTCGGCATACATCGGGCCGTTGCGATTGAGCACCAGCGCGCCGGCCGTCACATCGCCGATGCCGCTGAAGAACTTCGTCAGGCTGCTGCAGACGATGTCGCAGGCCGGCAGCACGTCGGTGTTCACCGGCGTGGCAAGCGTGTCGTCGACGATCAGCGCCGCGCCGTGCTCACGCGTAATGCGGCTGAGTTCGGCGAGGTTCGGACAGAGCAGCAGCGGATTCGTTGGGTGTTCGGTGAAGACGCCCGCGATGCCGCCTGCCTTCAGCGACTGTTCGAGCTGTTGAAGCTCCGCGCGGCTGGCATTCGGGCAGAACTGGGCGGCGCCGAACTTCTGGAGGACTTTGAGCGTGTCGACGTACGGAAAGCCGAACTGCACGCCAGTCACCTGGCCATGAAGCTGCGTGAGCGCTCGGTGGGCCGTGTAGATCGCGGTCATGCCCGCGGGGAAGAGGAAGATGTCGATCGGATCGCAGCCATACGCGTCGGCGAGGCGCCGGCGGATCGTCTGCTTCGCGGTGTGGCCGTCGTTGCACTCGATCGCGTTGGGCCACGCGTTCAGCGCCTGCTCGGCCAGACGCGAGGAGATGCCCTCGCCAGTGTGTTGCCAGTAGCTTTTCGCGGCGCTCGCCTGCTCGGCCGTGAATAGGCACGCGAAGTAACCGCCAGCGTCGTGCGTGGTGAGGCTGGGCTGGCCGGTCTTGGTGCGGAGGAAGTCGCTGAAACGCTGCGCCGAACGCGCGGTCGGGAATGCGTAGCACTGCGCGTCGGCCGGTCCGAAGCGTTCAACGCATCTGGCGAACAGCTTCTGGCACAGCGGATGGATGACGAACCGCGGATAGCCTGCCTGTAGCGCGTTGCGCATGCGCGGGTCGTTTTCTTCGTAGCCGATGGTGTCGCGCCAGGTCGGCAGACAGACCGACGCGGCATGCACCGAGTTCGGGAGCGGCCGGCCGAGATCCTCCGCTCGCCAGAGCGGGTCGACCAAGAGGGAACTCACATCGGTCGGCGTGGACATGGGCGGAACATCCTCGCCGCAATCGGGCGGGAACGGAAGGGCCGACCGATCGTGTCTGGAAGAATCAGCAACTTCGTTGCGTCCTGTCACGGCGACAGCGCCTCGATCTCGGCCTTCGGCGGGCCTGCATACTTCTTCGCCGTCGCGCCCCCGCCTTCGATCGTAGGTCGGCCTTTCAGGTCGAGTTTGACAAGATCGCGTTTGATCGTGCCGTCCGGTTTTTTCCAGACGATCCACTGCGCGTCCTGCCAGCCGACCTTCGCAGTCGGACCGAGTATGTGCGTGGTTGCGTGCAGTTCACTGCCACGCTTCTCGAGATATTCAGCCAACGAGCGATACGGGTACTGGTTGATCGTGAGAATCGCCTGTAGCGCTACGAGGCCGCCAATGATGACGGCCGCGCCGACCGCGACGTGCCACGGGCGAACCTTCGGCCTTTGGTTCGGATCGATCCGCGCCGGCTCGATGCGCGGCAGCAACAGATGCAGCACCAGCCAACCCATCAGGTAAAGCGAGCCGGCCAGCACCATCGGCAGCGCGTAGTTGCCTGTCTGCATTAGCCAGAACGCGACAAGGAACTGAAACAGCGCCGAGCCGATCGATCCGAACGCAGTGCCGATGCCGACGGTGGTCGCGACGGCGTCCTTGGGCAGCGTGTCGGAGATGATCGTGTACATGTTGCTCGACCAGCCCTGGTGACACGACGCCGCCAGCGCCACAATCGGCACGGCGATCCAGGCCGCCGACAGGCCGAAGACGGTCGTCACCCCTTCGAGCCAGACGAGTGAGATCACCGGCAGCGTGCCGAGCGCGACGATGAGCATCGCGGTCTTGCGCGCGAAGTTGACGGTGTGCCCGCGCTTGATGAGCCGCGACGAAATCCAGCCGCCACCGATCGCGCCGAGGTCGGCGATCAGGTAGATGAACGCAACCGCCAACGCCCGTTGGTAGTCGTTCAAGCCGAAGCGGTCGCTCAGCAGCTTGGGCATCCACGTGAGGTAGAACCACCAGGGTGATTCTGTAAAGAACCGAGCCAGCGCGATCGCGTAGAGCGGCCGCTGCCCGAGCAGCACGAGCGCCGGCACCTTGGCGACGACATCCGGCGGATCGCTGCGGATGTACGCCGCCTCTTCCGACGACACCTTCGGGTGCCCTTCCACGCTCCGGTACGTCGTCCCCCAGAAGAACAGCCAGATCAGCCCGATGCCGCTTAGTGCGGCGAAGCAGGCACGCCAGCCGAAGTGGATCGCGATCCACGGCACCAGCAGCGGCGTCACGACCGCGCCGATGTTCGATCCGCAGTTAAACCAGCCGGTGGCCAGCGCGCGTTCGCGCTTCGGAAACCACTCCGCAACCGCCTTGATCGACGACGGGAAGTTCCCTGCCTCACCGATGCCGAGGATGATTCGGATGACGATGAAGCCCAGCACCGAGAAGACCAGCGCGTGCCCCACCGACGCCATCGTCCAGACAAGGAACGTCAGCGCCAGCCCGACGCGTACGCCCACGCGGTCGATGAAGCGGCCGACGAGCGTCATTGACAGGCCATACGTCAGCACGAACGCGGCGTTGATGTACGCCAGGTCCATCGGGCCGATGCGCAGCTCATCTTCGAAGTACGGGATGAGGTTCGCAAAGAGCTGGCGGTCGACGTAGTTGATGGTCGTGGCGAAGAACAGCAGCAGGACGATCCACCACCGGTAGCGCGACGCGGTCGGCGCGGGCAGGACGGATGCCGGATTGGTCGGGATGGCCGCCGTGGACGTGTTCATCGAGTTCCTCCGCCGCGAGATCGCCCGGCATGCGCCGGCCTGTGGTGCCCTATCAATACCGACCATGGCCCGGAACGCCACAAAACGTATGTATTTCACGCCAGTTCGCCGCAGCCATCCCGCTCGCTCTGAGCGTTACCGGAGCGATGTACAACCGGGCGTCGGTCCAATAGATTGGCTGCCCCCATGACCGATCGCGCCTATCAACAGTGCATCAATCCGCTCTGCAACGCGACCTTCGCCGTGAGCGAGTCGCGGGTGGCCTGCGGGAAGTGCGGCTCGCTGCTCGACATCAAATACGACTGGTCGAAGATTGCGATCCCGAAGTCGCTCGGCTTCTTCGAGCACCGGTGGCAGACGAAGGGCGCCGAACAGGAAGGCCGGCTCGACTTTTCCGGCGTCTGGCGCTTTCGCGAGTTGATGCCGTTCTGGCGCACCGAGGCCGACATCATCACGGTCGGCGAGGGCCGTACGCTGCTTCAGCAGGCGGACATCCTGGCCCGGCACGTGGGCATGAACCCGCGTCGGCTGTTCCTGCAATACGAAGGCCTGAACCCGTCCGGCAGCTTCAAAGACAACGGTATGACCGCCGCGTTCACGCACGCGCGCATGGTCGTGCGCGGCGCGTCGCGTGCGCGTCCACCGGTAACACCTCCGCATCGCTGGCGCTGTACGCGAGCTTTGCCGAGATCGAAGGCATCGTCTTCATCGGTTCAGGGAAGATCGCGTTCGGGAAGCTGTCGCAAGCCCTCGATTACGGCGCCAAGACGCTCCAGATCAGTGGCGACTTCGACGCCTGTCTGCACCGCGTGAAGCAAATCGCCGTGCAGGTGCCGGAGCTGGGCATCTACCTGATGAACAGCGTGAACCCGTTCCGACTCGAGGGCCAGAAGTCGATCATGTTCCGCATCCTCGAAGCGATGACGTGGGACGTGCCCGACTGGATCGTCGTCCCCGGCGGCAACCTCGGGAACTGCTCGGCGTTCGGCAAGGCGTTCAAGGAACTGCTGGAACTGGGCCTGATCAAGCGGGCACCTCGGCTGGCCGTGATCAACGCGGCCGGCGCGAACACGCTGCACGAGGTCTACAACGGCCGAGGCCTGCGCTGGAACGACGGCAAGGTCGATTGCGAGAAGCTCGGCCAGTTCTACGGCGAGTTGAACGAAGCAGGCTACAAGGCGCACACGATCGCCAGCGCCATCGAGATCGGCCGGCCCGTGAACCTGCCGAAGGCGCTGCGGCGCTGGACACGATGAACGGCGTCGTGCGGCAGGTGACCGACGACGAAATCCTGGAAGCCCGCGCGATGGTCGCCCGCTGGGGCTTCGGCTGCGAACCCGCCAGTGCCGCGACGATCGCCGGCCTGCAAAAGCTGCTGGCCGACGGCACGATCGGGCGCGACGAGCGGGTCGTCTGCATCCTCACGGGCCACGAGCTCAAGGACGCCGACGCCACCGTTAAGTACCACACGGGCATCGACATGAAAGCCGCTCAGGATGTCGCGCCACGCAAGGAAGCCAAGGGCAAGCTGCGGAACGTGCCGATCCAGGTCGCGGACGATCTGGGCAGCATCATCGAAGCGCTTGGAGGCGACCGCGCGCTGGCGGACAAGGTTGACATGAGCACGGGCGGCGGTGCCGGCGCGGCGTTGTGAAAACGCGTCAGGCAACGTCACTTCGGTGACGTTGCCTGAGGTGAGTCGGTCATGGCATGGATCAAGCCGCGGCCTTGTCCGTCGTGCGTTTGCACATGTCGATCAGCCGCTGAATCTGGATCGCGCTTTCCGCGACCGACATCGTGCTGTCGATGCTCGTGATCGCTTCGCGGGCGGCCTCGCTGAGGGCCGCGAAACCGTAGCCCGAGCCGGTCCCTTTGATCGCCATGCACATCTGGCGAAGCTTCTCGATGTTGTCGGATTCGAAGTTGATCTGAAGTTCCTTGGCCGACTCGTGCACCCGCGCGACGAACTTCGAGAGAATGGCCGACACGTCCGACTGGCCCGCGAGTGTCGAAATGATCGGTTCGCCACTCGTGCCATTGAGCCACGAGCCGAGCATCGCCAGCAACTTCTGCTGCTCGTAGGGCTTGGTCAGCACGCCGATCGCGCCCGCCTCCTGGGCCGCCTTGAGCCGCGCCGGCGCGTGCTCGGCCGTCACGAGGCAGATCGGGCCGCGGTAGCCCTGCTCGCGAATCCGCTTGATCGCCTCTTCGCCCGTTCCGCCTTCGAGGTTCAGGTCGCACAGCACGAGGTCGTACTTGCCACTTCCCAGGCTGACGAGAGCTTCCTTGGCGTTCGTGACCGCGGTCAGTTCGAGTTTCGTGCCTTTGAGGTGATGCTTCAGCAGTGCCCGATCGAGTTCCTGATCGTCGACATACAGCACATGCCCGGCCAGTTCGGCAACGTTCGAGGGGGCTTCGACTTCGCCTTCTTCGTAGCTGCCGGGGTCGAGATAGAGCTTGGGGAATATCTTCTGCTCGAACTTCACGCCCACCTGATGGAAGACACCGCCCACGTGGGCACAGAAGACGACCTTGCCGACGAGCAGGTCATCGCCGCCAAGGCGTCGCTTGAGGACAGCTTCGACGCGGGTGCCGGTGTGAAGGAAGCTGGGGTAGATGAACCCCACGCCGCTGGCGGACAGATTGCGGGTGTAGACGACTTTCGCGGTAGTTGATCCGCCCGGGTGATGAATGCGCACGGGGACGTCCGTTCGACGGAACGCGCAGCGGCTGCTGCTGCGCCGATTCCGGAACGCGCTGTCATCGACAGAATCGAGCTTGTCGAGGATCGTATTGATCGTTTCGACGCCCGTTTTGCCGATCTTGCCGCTCGCCGTGTCGGTCTTGTGGCCTCCACCGCCGGCAGGTTTTGAGGTGAACCCTGCTGCCATCTCCAGTCTCATCGGAAGACTTACGATGTCGGTTCACTTTGACAACGTTTTCGCGCAGTTTCGCGCCAAGAACCCATCAACCGGCGCCAATCTGTATCGTTTGCACGATATTATTGTTGCCGGAAGCGGGCATTGATGTTGTCGAGCACGTTCATGAAGTTGATGTAGCTGTCGTACGGGCTCTCGTACGGGCTGAAGTACTTGTGCACGTCTCCGTCCGAGAAATACTTCGTGCACATGTAGTAGAAGTGGTCGGAACTTTGCAGCCTGCGCCAGTCCGCGATGAGCGCATCATCGCCGTGCGCCTTGAGGGGTTTTTCCAGCTTGTACAACTCGTGCAGCGCGTTCGACTGCATGGCGTTGCCCAGCCAGGCGGACAGGTCGCGTTCGGTGTCGGCCCAGCTGATGGCGTGTGGGATGTCGAGTTCGCCTGAGCTTTCGAGACGGACCGACAACTCGCTGGGCGTCACGAACTCGCTTCCATCCGCCAAAATCTCCTCGGGCATCTGTTCGAGAAACTCGAAGATGCCCGTGTCGGCCCACTGGTGCTCGCCGAAGGTCTCGTAATCCATGAACAGGTTGCAGCACGAACCGCTTGTGCCCGTGGCGCCGTCGTTCACCTGGCGCACCCAATCGGCGAACTTCCGCGCCGTCAGCGGCCAGTTCGGCCAGGCGCGGTTGCTGAAGCGGAACGCGATGTCGTCGCTCAGCCGGTAGTTCTTCAGCAGCAGCTTGATCTTCGGCGCATGGGGCGGCTGGTACAGATGGTTCGGCGTGCGCGTGCCGAGCACGTGGTCGGCCCCTTCCGTCAGACACGCGTCGTAGCCCATGTGGCTGGCGAGCAGGCCGATCTCGTTGTTGTAGATCAGCTCGGTGTTTCGGAAGACCTTTGACGTCTGCCCGAACAGCTTCTTGATCTTCCCGGCGTGCAGGCCGATCTGGTCACGGAACTCGCTTTCGCTGTACAGGCTCGCGAGCGTGTGGTGGTACGTCTCGGACAAAAACTCGACGTGACCCGTGTCGGCCAGCGCCTTGAACGTCTCGATCACCTCGGGCACGTACTGCTCGAACTGCTCGAGCGCGACGCCCGAGATCGAATAGGCCAGCTTGAACTTCCCGCCGTGGCGGTCGATCAGCCGCTTCATCAGGCGATTGGCCGGCAGATAGCACTTGTGGGCGACCTTGCGACAGATCTCGGCGTTCTTGAGATCGTCGAAGTAGAACGGATCGGTGTCGAAGACGCTGTAACGACGCAGCCGGTACGGCTGATGCACCTGGAAGTAGAGGCAGACGAGAGGCATGCGATTTCCGATTGCCGATTTCCGATTGCCCATTTCGCAGCCGGATGACGCAACCATACGCGCCGACGCGCCGAATCCAAATCGGCGATGGGCAATTGGCAATGGGAAATGAAACTCAGCCGAAGCGCCCCGTGATGTAGTCTTCCGTCGGCTTGAGCTTCGGGTTCTGGAAGATGCCAGCCGTCGGGCCGTACTCGATGAGTCGGCCGACATACATGAACGCGGTGTAGTCGCTCACGCGGGCCGCCTGCTGCATGTTGTGCGTGACGATAATCACCGTGAACTTGCCGCGCAGCTCGTGGGCGAGGTCTTCGATCTTGCCGGTGGCGATCGGGTCGAGCGCGCTGGTCGGCTCGTCCATCAGCAGCACCTCGGGCTGCGCCGCGATCGCGCGGGCGATGCAGAGCCGCTGCTGCTGCCCGCCTGAAAGGCCCAGTGCGCTGCTCTTGAGGCGGTCCTTCACTTCGTCCCACAGCGCCGCGCTGCGCAGCGAGCGTTCACACGCCTCGTGCAGCACGGCCTTGTTGCGTTCACCGGCGATGCGCAGCGCGTAGACGACGTTGTCGAAGATCGACATCGGGAACGGGTTGGACTTCTGGAACACCATGCCCGTGCGCTGCGCAGGTTGATGACGTCCGTGCCGCGGCCGTAGATCGGGTCGCCGTTGAGCGACATGTCCCCTTCGATGCGGACATGATCGATCAGGTCGTTCAGCCGGTTAATTGAACGCAGCAGCGTGCTCTTGCCGCAGCCACTCGGACCAATGAGCGCGGTCACGCAGTTGCGCGGGAAGCGCATGTTGATGTCGAATAGCGCCTGCTGCTTGCCGTAGAAGAGCTTGAAGTTGCTCACCTCGACAATAGCGGGCGCGTCCTGCGTTTCTTTGTGGATGGTGGGTGTCCACGGATCGCCGCGGCGGATGGCTTCGAGCGTGCCGGCGGAACTGGACGCACCCAGCACCTGTGTGCGATTGGCGGCGACCGGCGCAACCGACGCCATGGCCGGCGCGCTGTTGGCCGCGGCGACGCGCGCGGCGGTCGCCGCAGCTTTGGCTCGGCCGTCGACGACGTTGTCAGGCATTGCTCGGACTCCCGTCATTCCACCCTCCGCTCACTTTAGCCTCACTTGCCGCGACGTCACATACCGGATGGCCAGGTTCAACGTAAAGATTAGCGCAATCAAAACGAGAATGCCCGCCCAAGCCAGATCGCGCTGTTCGGGCGTCAGGCCCGTGCGCGCTTTCCAGATTAGCACGGTCAGCGAGGGGAACTGCTCCGACGGATTCCACACCAGCGCCGACGTGAAACCGGTCGTGAGCAGCAGCGGCGCCGTTTCGCCGGTCACCCGCGCGATCGCGAGCATCACGCCGGTGACGAGCGACCCCGTCGCGGCCGGGATGACCACTTCCAGAATCGTTCGGCCCTTCGTCGCGCCCAGCGCGATCGACGCTTCACGGTAGCTCTTGGGCACGAGGCGCAACATTTCTTCCGTCGTGCGGGCCACGATGGGGATGATGATAAACGCCATTGCGAACGCCCCCGCCCAGCCGTTCGCGTTGCCGATCGGCCGGACGACGAGTTCGTAGCCCAGGATGCCCACCACGATGCTCGGCACGCCGGCCAGCACGTCGCAGATGAAGCGGACAGGCGTGGCGAGCTTCGAGTTCGCGCTGTACTCGCTGAGGTAGACGCCCGTCAGCATACCCAGCGGCACACCGACGGCAGACGCGATGCCGATCAGGATCGCGGTGCCGAGCAGGCCGTTCCGCATGCCGGTAGGTTCGCCGGGAACGTCGACAAAGTCCTTCGTGAAGAAGTTGAGGCTGAGCGACGAAAAGCCGTTCCAGAGAATGCCCAGCGTGACGGTCGCCAGCACGGACAGAATGAACACCGTGAAGCCGATGCACAGGCCGATCATCAGCACGTTCATCGCGCGGGTGAACTTCTGATAGCCGGCGCTGCCGATCTGAGGTCGAGGCGACGTTGTGGCCGAGAGTGACATTCGCTTCGCCTTCAGTGCGCCGCCGCCGATCGCGAGTTGCCGCCGACCACCAGCCAGCGCGCCACCACGTTAAACAGCAGGGACATCAGCAGCAGCGACACCGCCACCATCTTCAGGGCCGACAGATGCAGGTCGTTGTTGCTCTCGGCGAACTCATTCGCGAGCAGCGCCGACATCGTCTGGCTCGGCGCGAACGGCGACGGGCGGATGTCCATCGCGTTGCCGATGACCATCGTGACCGCCATCGTCTCGCCCGCTGCCCGGGCCAGGCCCAGCATCACCGCGCCGAACAATGCGCTGCGGCTGTAGCGGATCATCTCCATGCAGCTCTGCCACCACGTCGCGCCCAGCGCCAGTGTGCCTTCGATCTGCACGCGCGGCACGGTCTTGAGGATGTCGCGACTGACGGCCGTGATGATCGGCACGACCATGATCGCCAGGATCACGCCCGCGGTGAGCAGGTTGTTGCCGGTTGCGTAGTGCACTTCCACCGTGCGCTGCCCCACCTGAGTGTGCGAGCTGAACAGCCAAGCCAGCCCCGGCGTTGTGCCGAACAAGTTCCGCAGCGGCGTGAGCACATGATTCAGCAGGAACGGCGACAGCACGAACAGGCCCCACAGCCCGTACGCGATGCTCGGAATGGCAGCGAGGAATTCGATCAGGAACGACACCGGCGTGGCGATCCAACGTGGGGCCATGCGCACCAGGAAGAGCGCCGCCCCGAACGATAACGGCACCGCAAAAACCAGCGCGATGAGCGAACTGATGGCCGTCCCGTAGATGGCAGGCAGCGCACCGAACTTCGGCGGCAGCGTTTGGAGGACCTTGACCAAGCGTTCGACTTCGCCGTCGTCGTTCACGCGCGTGGTGACTTCGGTGATCTCACGCTCGTTGGGTCGCCACTCGGTGCCGGTCAGGATGCTCAGGCCGTACGTCTTGATCGCGCCAGCCGCCGAGTAGAGCAGGACCGACACCAGCGTCGCCAGCATGACCAGCACGAGCACCGCCGACGCACGTGCCAGCAGCGCCAGCCAGAAGTCCGCCGTCCGCCAGAATGGAGCGGCAGGCCTCACCAACGCCGACCCGGCGCGCTCGTACGGCACGGGCGACTGTCCGGGCGAGTGCGGTGTGGCGGTCAGGCTCATGCGAGGGCCGGTGATCTTGCCGGGAAGTGGCTTCGCTGACAACGTCGAGACGGATTGGTGTCAGCGGGTCGCGGCAGCAGATTTGCGATTTTCAATTTGCGACCGGCGATTCGGACGAACTACAGCCCCTGCGCCGAACCAAAAGCCGAATCGCAAACTGAAAATCGCAAATCACAAATTCTGTCACTGTCCGATCTTCTCACCCTTGTAGTTCAGCAGACCGATCGCCGAGGCGACCTTCTCCTGCACTGCCGGGGCGAGCGGGGCGTAACTCAGGCTAGCCGCAAGCTTCTGGCCTTCGGTGGTTTCCCACTTGAGGAACTTCACAAGCGATTCCGCTTCGGCCTTGCTGCCGAGGTTGTTCAAGTCGACGTAGACGATCTGGTACGTGAACGCCGCGATCGGGTACACGCCCGCGCCGTCCTGGTTCCACAGGTTCGCCTTCAACACCTGTCCGGTCAGCTTGCCTGCCGCGGCACCGGCAGCCTTGGCGATGCTGTCGGGCGAGGCCTTCACGAATTCGCCCGCCTTGTTCTTCACCAGGCCGAACGTGACCTTGTTCATCTCGGCGTAGTTGTGCTCGATGTAGCCGATCGCGCCGGGCGTGGTCTGAAGAATCTGCGTGACACCTTCGCTGCCCTTGCCGCCCTGCCCAACCGGGAACTTCACCTGCTTGCCGGGACCGATTTCCTTGGCGAACTCTTCGCTGGTGACGCTGAGGTAGTTGGTAAAGATGTTCGTCGTGCCCGAACCGTCCGAGCGGTACGCGACGGTGATCGGCAGATTCGGAAGGTTCATGCCCGGGTTGATCTCGGCCAGCTTCGGGTCGGACCAGTTGTTGATCTTGCCCAGGTAAATGTCGGCGAGGATTTCGCCGGTGAACTTCACTTCACCGCTGACCCCGGGGAGGTTGTACGCCGGCACCACGCCGCCGGCGCAGGTGGGAAACTGCACGACGGCGGTATCGCCGCCGAGTTTGGCGATTTCGTCCTTGCTGAGCGGCGCGTCCGAGCCGGCGAAGTGCAGGGTCTTGTCGGTGATGCCCTTGATGCCGAAGCCCGAGCCCTGGCTGGCGTAGTTGATCGTGACGGCCGAGTCGGTGTTCTTGTATTCGAGGATCCACTTCTGATAGAGCGGGTTGGGGAACGTCGCCCCGCCGCCGTTGATCGTTTGTGCGAAGGCCGCGCCTGCGAACATCGCCAGGCCAGCCAGACCCATCGCCGCGTGCTTGAGAACGTTCCGCATCACTCGAATCTCCTTCACGAACCGTCGATCCTCACGGGCAACCAGCGCCCGCGTTCGAGTGCAAACGCTAAACGGCGAGTGTTAGCGTTCAATGAAGCGCTCAGTCGTCGAAACGGCCGACACTTGCGCTCTCTGTTTGGATTGCGCTAACACCTGCCAAAGTCGCAAGGTGCGACGGCGCTCATTAACATTTGCTCCATGGCGATCCTGCAATCGATCGGGGCGGCGCTGCTGGCGGTCGCGGGAGCGTCGGTTGGCATTTGGTTCGGCAAGCGCCGCTCGGCGTGGTGGGTGCTCGGCTTTGTCCTCCCCCTCCTTTGCATCATCGCGATCGGGCTCCCGAGGCGCTTCTACCCGCTGGGCTTCGTTATGCCATTCAAATGGCTGGTCGCAGGACGAATTGAGTTCGCGCTGGTCGGCTTCTTCGGCGTGATGCTGATGTTCACGCCAATCGTGCGCTTGCCCGATCGACGTCGGCGCGTGCTCGTCGGCGCGTTCGTCGTGATCTTCGCGCTTCAAGCGGCCGTGCTCCTGTTCCTGATGCCCGCCCTTCAGCGCAGCGAACTCGCGGCGCTGACGAC
Organism: Tepidisphaeraceae bacterium; assembly: GCA_047600945.1. GTDB lineage: Bacteria > Planctomycetota > Phycisphaerae > Tepidisphaerales > Tepidisphaeraceae > JASGKC01. The sequence goes on from JASGKC010000001.1 coordinate 4,636,274, forward strand.
GACGATGAGCGACGGCGGCGTCTGCCGCCAATCGACCGACTACACCTGCGGCCCAGCGGCGGCCGTCACGGCGCTGCGCCACCTGAACCTTCCCGCTGAAGAAGCCGAACTCGCCCTGCTCGCCAGCACCAGCCGGTCCACCGGAACGGAGCCGGACGTGCTCGCCGAGGCGCTCACGTCGCGTTACGGCTCGGATGGGCTCCACGTCGAGTATCGTCCGTTCAAAGACGCGTCGGAGCTGCCAGCAGATCGGCCGACGGTTGCCCTCATCAACTACCGGTTCCTGGTCGATCACTATGTGACCGTGCTGGGCGTCGAGGCGGGCAAGGTGATCGTGGCCGACCCGCTCGACGGACGCATCAGCAAGCTCACACCGGCCGACTTCGAACGTGAGTGGCGACACGTCGGCCTGGTCCTCAGTCGGTGAACCCGTGCCCAGCCTGTCCGACCAACTTCGCATCGTCCGCGACCAGATCACGCTGGCCGACGATGCGGCGTTGCTCGCGATCTGCCGCGTCGACGCCTTTCGTGGTCCCGGTCCGGGCGGGCAGAAGCGGAACAAGACCAGCAACGGCATCCGCGTGACGCACGTCGCGTCCGGCGCGACCGGTCAAGCCGTCGAGAGTCGTTCTGCCGAGAAGAACCGCCAACTCGCCCTGGGCCGCCTGCGGCTGAGCGCGGCCCTGCAAATCCGCTGCGCCTACAACGAGCGCCCGATCGGACTGACAACGCCGAAGTCATCGAACTTCGCCCACACGATCGCGAGCGTCTTCGACGCTTTGGAGGAGCACAACTACGGCTTAGCCGAAACCGCCGAGCGCATCGGCCTGACGACGTCGAAGCTCAGCACCCTGCTTACCAGCGACGACGCGGTCCTCAGCGAAGTCAACCGGCAGCGCCAGGCGCGCGGCCACCGAACCCTGCGACGGTCGGATTGATCCACTGTCGCCCAATCGCCACAACTAAAGGCGGCCAAGCCGAGGCAGGACCAATCAACTGCCGTGATGAACGTGGCATCGCTATCAGGTCACGTATCGATTTGACGACGCATCGCTGTCAGTCATTCGCGTAATTTACGGTTCGCGTGAGTATTGCACGATCCGCTTCGACGGAAGGGCCCGAACGACCGTTACGTCAACGAATGAAAGAAGCCGACGCGCTGCCGCGTCGGCTTCTTGTTTGATTCACGTAATGCGATCGTCTCAGCGTGCCCCTGCTGCCGGCAGGTCGAGCATGGTCTTCAGGCCGGGGCTGACCTTCGGCAGCAACCGGGCCGTGTTGATGAGGGCCGACACCGTGGCGCTGTCGCCGGGCGTGCTTCCGGGGATGGTGATTTTCAGCGGCACGGGGCCGAGCAGTTCGATTTCGTCGCGCGGGTTCGGTTCGTCGCAGGCCATCTGCAAATCGAGTTCGATGGTCAGGCCGTCGCCCTTCCACGAGCCGGTGTTGTGCATGCCGCGGACCTTGCCGACTTCGATCGTGCCCAGGCCAGACTCGATCTTGCGATCGGACACGACCGGCTGAAGCTCTTCCTTCACTTCGCCCGGCTTCACCGTGCGACCGAGGCCGGCCGCGATCATCGCGATGCTCTCAGCCAGGCCCTTGTGACCGATCTTGCCTTCGGCCTTCAGGCCGTTGAAGTGCTCGACGGTCATCGTGCTGCCGACCTTCTGCTGGAGCGGCAGCCGGCGCTTCAGCGCGTCGACGCGCCGCAGGCACTTCACGCCCGTCACCTTCGCCACCATGCTGCTGAGCTGAATCGCCAGCAGGTCCATCACGTAGCCCGGGTTCACGCCGGTGCCGAGCAGCGCGACGCCGGCCTTCTTCGCCTCGGCGTCGATCGTCTTGCTGAGTTCGGCATGGCGATACGTCGGCCAAGCCATCTCTTCGCAGGAACTGGTGACGTGCAGCTTCTTAGCCATGCAGGCACGTAGCGTCGGGGCAGCCTTGTCGAAGAAGCTCGTCGTGCTGAGAATCGCAACGTCGGCGCCGCTGACCTTGTCGAGCGAGTCGACGACCACCGGCGAATCACCGGCCGAGGCGTCGAGCTGCTTCAGCGTCTTGCCGAGCTTGGCCGGGTCGAGATCGACCAGGCCCGCCAGCTTGAGGTCGGAGCTGTTCTGAATGGCTTTGGCGGCGGCGACGCCGATGGGGCCGAGACCGATCACAACAATACGAGTCATTTAAGCGTTCTCCTTGCGAAGCGCCAGCGCGCGGTTGGACGCGCCAAGCGTGTAAATTCTAGAAGACCGGGAATATGGACGGACGGGCCGGAGTTCGCAAGCCACCGGGGCGTTTGGTCGCATGATTCATCTGACGGCACGGCGGTTTGACTGCTCCAGATCGCGGAAAACGATCGCTTTATACACGGGCGTGGAACTCCCAAAGAATTCCCGCGCCCGTTGCTCACGTGAGACGGTTTCGTACGATCTGAACCTTGGGTGGATTGAGGTTGATGCGTGCACGACACGCATGAGAGGCGGTTAATCGCGATGGCCAGCAGTGTGACTCAGAAGGAAGCAACTCCTGTTCGTTTCGGCGTCGCCGGGCTCGGGGGTTACGCGCAGTCGATCGCCGACGTGCTGCTGGAATCGAACACGAAGTTGGGGCCGCAGGTCGTGCAGTTCATCGCCGCGGGTGATCCGGCCCACGCGTCGTTCGGCGAACGCGCCAAGCTCCTGAAGTCGCGCGGCGTGGAAATCCTTCCCAGCTACGACGCCGTCCTGGCTCGCAAGGACATCGACGCCGTCTGGCTGCCGGTGCCGATCCACCTCCACCGCCCCTTCACTGAACAGGCGTTCGCCACGGGCCGGCCCGTGATGTGCGAGAAGCCGCCGGCCGGCTGCATCGAAGACTTGGACGCCATGGCCCGCGCCTCGGCCGCCGCAAAATTGCCGCTGCTGTTCGGCTATCAGGACATCTACGATCCGTCGATGCTCGTGCTGAAGCGCAAGCTGCTGGCCGGCGTGATCGGCAAGGTGACATCGCTCTCGATCGCCGCCGCCTGGCCGCGCGACAGCGTTTACTACGCCCGCAACGACTGGGCCGGCAAACTCCGCCGCGGCGACCACTGGGTGATGGACTCCATCATCACCAACGCGCTAGCCCACCCGGTCAACCTCGCGCTGTACCTGCTCGGTAACACCAATGCCTCGGCGGCCGCGCCTGTCGAACTCGAAGGCGAACTCTACCGCGTCAATCCGATCGAGAACTTCGACACCGTCGCACTCCGCGCCAAGCTCGACACCGGCAGTACCCTGCTCGTCGCAATGAGTCACGCCACGCGCAACGAATGGGGACCCGAGTTCACCATCGTCGGCAACAACGGCTCGGCTAGGATGGTCCGCGGCAGCATTCAGATCCTGAAGCCGGACGGCACCGTCATCGAAACGATCGAACGATCGAAGTCGAATCGCGTCGACATGGTCCGACTCACGTGCGCCCACTTCCGGGGCGTGCCGAGCGAGCAACTCGACGGCGCCGTCGCCACGCCCGCCGTCGTCAGGCCGCACCTCGTGCTGTGCAACGCGCTGAGCGAGACCGTTCCGGTGCGCATCGTCGACGAAGCGCACGTGGACTCGGCCACCATTCGCCCCGGTGGCAAACTGCGCTTCATCCGCGACATCGAGCCGATGCTCCGCGAGTGCGCCAGCAAGCTGAAGTTATTCAGTGAACTTGGCGCCGCGTGGGCCTCGGCCCCGCGGAAGTCGAAGGGCTCGCTACTCGACTACACGCACTTCGCGGGTCCGGCGTCGGCGTGAGCGCACGACCCGCACCGCCCGAGTAATCGGCACGGCTTATCACCTGAGCGTCGCGCGCGTCCCCTTGATGCGTTATCGGTCAATCCGTCGCCAGCTTTCTCCGCTGCGTCAGCTTGCCTACGCCCATCTGGAATCCGACATCACTGAGGTATGACCGATGGTCGGTTCATCCAAGGTGCGCGCCGACGTCGAGGCATGGCGCTCGTGTACGGGACGATCCTGCTGACGGCCGTCGCGGGGTTTGCGATGCTCGCGGTGGACGTGGGCCTGTACCAACTCGCCCGTTCGGAGGCGCAGACCGCTTCGGACGCGATCGCCCGCTATGCCGCCACCGGCTTCGCGTCGGGCGGCGCCACACAGGCCCGCACGAACGCCACCGCCGCCGCCGCCGATGTGCGCGTCGCGGGACAGAGCATCAGTTTCAACGCCTCGAATGACGTCCAGTTCGGCGTCTGGGACGCCAGCAATGAAACCTTCACCACCGTCCCCGCCGGCCAGGAAGCATCGGCCACGGCCATCCGCGTCTCAGTCCGCATGACGCGCGCCCGCAGCAAGTCCGTCCCGACCTACATGGCTCGCGCGTTCGGCATCACCGACCTCGAGATGACCCGCCAGACCACCGTGACCAGCGGCAAGACCGTCGCGCCGGTCGTGAGCGGCAAGTCCTGCCCGTGGATGGCCGGCCTGACCAGTTCCGCCGTCGTGCCGGCTACCGATGACAATCCGCAGTCGATTACCGGCGCGTCGTATCTGCCGACGCAGGTCAACCTCAGCTCATTCTCGTCCGGCTCGCCGCTGCGGTTCCGTCAGAGCACAGGCACGACCGGCTACGCCGGCGCGACCGGCATCACCATGGACGGCGACACGAGTTGGATCGTCCATCAGGACGCCTGCAACGGCATCAACGGCACGTCCGCGCCGATCGGGTGTCTCGTAGGCATCTTCCTCGACAATCGCAGCCCGACCTCGTACGGCATGAGCGCGGAAGGCAACTTCTCGACGTCGACCAGCCGAAACCAGACCACGATCAGCCCGGCACTCAAACAAGTCTTCTTCATCGGCGACGGCCTGACCGACTCGGGCGTGTTGCAGAACTTCGTGCCGCCCGCCGGCGCGACGCGCCTTTATCTCGGCATCATGGACGAGAAAGGCTGGTGGTGGGACAACACCGGCCAAGTCACGACGCAGTTGCTCGACACGAAGATCACGCTCGTTCAATAAGGGCGTCCTAGACGGTCGCCTGCTTCGATCGCGTCGGCATCGCACCCAAAATCAGCCCGGCCGCGACGCAGAACACACCCAGACCCAGCACCAGCGATCGGCGATTCGCATCCAGCAGCCAGCTGCGCAGCGCGGCGGGCACGTCGCTCGAATACGCCGGCAACGGCTCGGGCGGTGGAAGGCTGGTCAGCGCGAATGGCGATTGCGCGAACGGCTTGGTCGTCGCACCGCGCAAGGCGATCGACTTGGTGTCGGTGTGGCCGACGTCCGTGTGTTGACGCATCGCGAGTCGGGTCGCGAGTTGCGGGTCCGTCGGCACGGCCGCCACGAAGTCGCGGTTGATCTGCATCTGCCGGTTCACCTGATCGACCTCGCGCTGAAGCGCGAACGCGTCGTGGGCCAGCGAGCGCGACTCCTCGCGCAGTGGCGCGAGTACGGCCGCCCCCACCATTGCCAGGCCAGCGACGATCAGCAGGTAGACCACCGCCGTCGACGCCAGCGACGCGTGCGGCTTCCCGCGTCGCACCGGGATGGCGACAAAGCTGTGCTTGCCATCGAACGCGTTGGCCGCCACGCGGTTCTCCGCCGCGATGCGTTCGGAAGGGGACGATGTGGGGGCGCGGTTCGAGATAGGAAGGTTATCGGTCGGACGGGCGGCGTTTCTGTAGTTTGGATCGTTCGATCAGTGGGTATGATTGTGCCATGAGCCAAGCGGGAGCCGTCCAACCCCGTCGTTACACGCGTGCCGAGTACGCGCTGTTGGAACGGGACGCGCTGGACAAGCACGAGTACGACAATGGTCGAATCGTGGCGATGGCGGGGACGAGCCCGGAACACGCACTCATTGCACCCACGGTCAGTGCCGCCATGGTCAATGGGCTACAGGGCAAGCCGTGTCGCGTCTATAGCAGCGATCTGCGCCTCTGGATCGAGGACAAAGACAAGTACGTCTATCCCGATGTCAGTGTCATTTGCGGACGCGTCGAACGAGACCCGGATGATCCCACGCGGATGGCCGTCACTAATCCGACGGTCGTGGTTGAAGTGCTTTCCCCTAGCACTGAAGCCTACGACCGGGGCGAGAAGATGCTTGCGTACCTTACGATCCCGACCCTCAAGGAGTACGTGCTCGTCAACCAGGCGGCACCGCGAATCGAAAGCCTGCGCCGTCAATCCGACGATACATGGGTCTACACGTACGCGGCCGGCCTGGAATCGAGTTTCGTCGTTCAGTCGGTCCAGGTGACGCTGCCGCTGGGTGAAATCTACCGCGGGATTGACTTCCCCACCTGAGCGTCGCGTCCAGCCCCGTCCGTTGCGGTCGAGTTGTTCATCGAAGGCCGCCACGCTTCGGCGATCATCACGGCGTGGCGTTTCACCGTAGGAGTCACGTGCGGCTCATGGCTTGGTGCCGGCCGCTTCCGAGCGTGCCGTCAACGACGCGATGACCGTCCCCGCGCGGACGGGCACCGGCGCACCGACAAACGACAGCGTGCCCTCCAGCTTTCCTTGTCGAAGAATACGTGAAAGGTCCTCGCCCATGACGACGGGAGGAACGGCAGCGACTGCCGATCCTGGGCTCGAATTCGAATGGACAAACAGGATCACGCCTTGGCCGGAGCGCGTCAGCGGGACGACGAGCGTCTCTCCATCGTTCGTGTGCAGCTGCGCCTCACGTGCTCCGGGCGGACCGCTGATGGCCAGTTGCAGCGACGCCACTTCCAGCGGAGCGCGCAGCGGCTGCGGCCCGCTCGCGGCCGCCGTGAAATCGAACGCCAAGGGAGATCCCGCTTCCGCGCCGCTCGGTTCCACCGCGACACCGACTTGGACCATGCGAAATGCATCGGCGTTCTGATCGTCTCGTGACGGACGGAGCGTGTTGCCACCAACTGCTCCGACGGCCGCTGTTCGTGGGAGAGTGACTCCACTCGGCGTTTGGCCTGGCGTGCGCGTCATCCATGGAACGGCAGTCAAAACAAGCAGAGCGAGCACGGTCAGCGCGATGGTCCAGCGGGAAAGCCGTCCTCGGGATTCCGTCACGCCTCGCGCGACCGCTTGCGCCAACGCCGACGCCGCGCTGCCGTGACTCGGACCGGCTTGAAGTGTTTTCAACGCATCGGCACCCGCACGTTCCGAGGCCGCCGACACCGCGAGGGCACCGAACCCCAGGGTGGCTACGCCGTGTCGTGACGCCACCAGTCGACGCAGCCGCTCGACGGCGCGCTCGACTCTCTTTCGGGCGGCGTCCTCGCTCACGCCCAGTGTCGTGCCGACGTCTGCCAGGCTCAGGCCACGATAAAAACGCAGCACCACCACCGTTCGGTCGGCCTCTGGCAGTTCGGCGACAGCGTCATCAAGCTGCGCCGCCAGCGCGTCGGCCGTCGACGCGGCGAAGTCCGCGGACGGATCAACTGAACCTGCTCTCGCGTCCGCCTCACAGGCGGCGCTCCGCTCATGACGCCGACGCACTTCGTTGCGGCGGATCAGGTCGATCGCGGCCTCCCGAGCCACCTTCGCAAACCAGCCCGACAACGACCGCGATCCGACCAGGCGTGGCGCCTTGCGGATCAGCACGAGGAAGACCGCCTGCGTCACGTCCTCTGCCAGATCACGTCGACCCAATCGCCGCAGCGCCACCGCGTACGCAGTGCCGGCGTGACGGCGCGCCAGCTCCTCGAAGGCTTCGCGCGAACCGTGTTCCACGTACAAACGAAGCAGGTCGTCGTCGCTCAAGCAATGCCATCCTCAGTGCAGACGGCCATCATACCCGCCGACGACGTAACCCGATCAGCGCGAATCCGGCGACGCAACTGCCGGCCATCGGCTCCGGCGTGATCACCGTGAGCTGCGCCTGGAAGAGATAAAAGCTCCCGGTGATCGTCGTCCCCTCCGCCCAGATATGCGCGTTGAGTTGCCCGTCCTGCAACTCGCTCACGAGCGACGGCGGCATGACGTCTTTGGGCATTTGAATGAGGGCCGGGTCGATGGTGGACGGGTCGTACCAGTCGAATGCACCCTGGGTCGAGGTGAGCACGGGCACGCTGAACACCTCCCCGGACGCGATCTGCACCTTGAACGCCGTCGGCGGCTGGCTCAATTGGAAGGTGAGGATCAGTTCCAGTGGCCGCACGGGTGGCTGGGCTGCGGTGGGCACGCCGCCGACGGTGCGGAAGTCGAGTGTCACCGGCGTCCCCGGTGCACTACTGGCAATCGAGCTTCCCGTGGAACCGGCGTTGATCGTCGCGATCGATGCCGCGTGGGCAGCTGCTGAGCTGCCGAAACACGCGGCCACGGCGACAAACAGCTTCAGCCCTCGGGGCAGCGTGGGCATCCATCGAGCACGACATCGAAGCATGGTTGACCTCTCCTTTGAAGGGCGACGATCACGATCGAACCTGCACACTTTCTAGACCGCAGGACCAGACGATTCCGGACAGGTGCGTGCGATTTTTCCATAACAGAAAGCCCCGGCCGATGGCCGGGGCTTGGGGAGGACTGTGTTTGGGGAAGCGATCGACGCGCTCACTTGTTCCAGAACTGAGCGCCGTACACCGCCTGGTCGCCCAGCATTTCTTCGATGCGGATGAGCTGGTTGTACTTGGCCGTGCGGTCCGAACGAGCCGGGGCGCCGGTCTTGATCTGGCCGCAATTGGTCGCGACCGCGATGTCGGCGATCGTCGCGTCTTCGGTTTCGCCCGAACGGTGGCTGAGCACGGCGCTGTAGCCGTTGCGCATCGCCAGGTTCACGGCCGCCAGCGTTTCGCTCAGGCTGCCGATCTGGTTCACCTTCACCAGGATGCTGTTGGCGGTCTTGGTGCTGATGCCCTTCTGGAGGAACTCGACGTTCGTCACGAAGAGGTCGTCGCCGACGAGCTGAATCTTGTCGCCCACGCGGTCGGTCATCAGCTTCCAGCCGTGCCAGTCGTTCTCGGCGCAGCCGTCTTCGATGCTGCGGATCGGGTACTTCTCAACCCACTTGGCCCAGTAATCGACCATCGCCTCGGGCGACAGGATTTTGTCCGGGTTGCTCTTGAAGAACTTGTAGCCCTTCTTCTTCTTGTCCCACAGCTCGCTGCTGGCCGGGTCGAGGGCGATGAAGATCTGCTTGCCGAACGAGTAGCCCGCCTTGGTGACGGCTTCGCCGATGATCTTCAGCGCGTCTTCGTTGTCCTTGAGGTCCGGGGCGAAGCCGCCCTCGTCACCGACGGCCGTGCTCAGCTTGTTGTCGTGCAGGACCTTCTTCAGCGTGTGGTAGATCTCGACGCAGGCGCGCATGCCTTCGCCGAAGGTCTTGAAGCCCCACGGCTGGATCATGAACTCCTGGAAGTCGACGTTGTTGTCAGCGTGCTTGCCGCCGTTGAGGATGTTCATCATCGGCACGGGCAGCGTGCGGGCACCCGGGCCGCCGAGGTATTTGAACAGCGGCAGGCCCGACGCTTCAGCGGCGGCCTTGGCGACGGCGAGCGACACGCCGAGGATGGCGTTGGCGCCGAACTTCGCCTTGTTCTTCGTGCCGTCGGCATCGATCATCAGCTTGTCGATGTATTCCTGGTCGCGGGCGTCTTCGCCGATGAGCTGCGGGGCGATCTTGTCGTTGACGTTCGCGACGGCCTTGTAGACCGACTTGCCGACGTACTTCTTGGCGTCGCCGTCACGGAGTTCGACGGCCTCGTGCTCGCCGGTCGAAGCGCCCGACGGGACAGCCGCGCGACCGATGGCGCCGCTTTCGAGAACGACATCGACTTCGACCGTCGGATTGCCGCGACTGTCGAGCACCTGGCGGGCCTTGACCTGTTCGATTCCGAAGCTCATGGAGCGATCCTGTGTGTGAGAGTGAGGAAGTTCAGACGCGGGAACGGTTCAAAAACGCCGGATATTTCCGATCCCGAAAACGGATCGCGAGTCTATGCGCCGGGATTTCCGTGTCAAAGCGTGCTATTTCGCCACGCGACGAAGCGCGCGGAAAGACCGATTCAAGCCACGAATCGCACGAACAAAGAGGGAACTCAGGGGGACTCACCGCCCCACCGTTTAGCGGCGGCCCGCAGGGCCGCGTGGGCTGGGACGACTGCCCCTGGGCTGCCGCCCTCACCCCAGCCCTCTCCCGGAGGGAGAGGGAGAAAATCAACCGATCGCCTCGCGCAGCTTCGCAACCACGGCATCCACCCCAAGGGTCGCCCAATCTCCGGTCACCATCGTTGCCACCTTCGGCCCCATCGGCGACCACATCGCCGGCAGGCTGGCCGGGCCGAACAGCGCCACGCTCGGCGTGCCAGCCATCGCGGCCAGGTGCGTAGGACCCGTGTCGTGACCGACATAGCCGCGGCTCGTCCGCAGCAGTTCGTACAGCGCCACCAGGTCGCTCGGCCTGTCGATCGGCGCGACGCGTTCCAGCCGCGCGATGTCCTCATTGGAGAACTTCTCCAACTCCACCTCGCCCAGCACGAAACGCACGGGCGTCTTCTGCGCTTGCAGCGCTGATGCCAGTTCCACGAACCGCTCGATCGGCCAGCGTTTCGCGTCCGAACCCGCCCCGGGGTGAAGCCGCACGATGCCGTCGTGGGCGGGTCGGGTGGCGACGCCTCGCGTGCGCAAGTGACGCTCCATCTGAAGCGCCCCTTCCGCCAGCGCCGGCCACGTCGTGAGCTGGTTGCGGTGGTACTCGGCGATCGGAATCCCCACCGGCTCGCGCGGACGCGCGGCGACGTACACCTGAACCACGTCCGGAACGATCGAGCGCAGCGCCTGCGCCCAGCCGTCGATTCCATCAGAAAGGAAGCTGATCACGTGCGAAGCCGCGCTGAGCAGACGCAGGCTGGAATCGGGCAGACCCGCCCCGCCGGCGAAGAGGCCGGTGAAAGCATCGGCGTCGCGCCACTCGCAGCCGATCGCGTGCTCGGCCAGCTTGCCCTTGCCCGGATGCGTCACGTAGATGACCCGGCTCTGCGCCAGCAAACGCGACAACGCCATCGCGATCGGCCAGGTGACGGCGAAGTCACCGAGCGCAGCGGCATGGAAAATCAGCACGTTGCGTCGAAGCATCGGGAGCGTCAGAGCCTACCCCACAGCCAGCAGCGGTCCAGAGGCACGAGGCCGCTTCGTGTTTATCGAGCAACTTAGGGTTGGTCCGGTAAGGCCGGGCGGTATGATGTTCGGACGTCACACGACAGAATTCAGTCACAGCAGGCTGATTTGGATCGGGGAACAGGCTTCCAGAGCATTCGCAAGTCCGACGGGACGGCCCATCGTCATGCTGAACGAAGTGAAGCATCTGGCGCCCACCATACGTCGAGCGACTTCGTCCGGCGCCAGATTCTTCGCTGCGCTCAGGATGACGACGCCCGCTGAGAACTGCCTGCCGGTTCCGTTCCCGCTCTGTGTCGTCGTGCCGTGGCGTTTGTGCCCAGCTAAGTAGCCCTCTTCCCGGGAGAATCCATGTCGTTGCGGAACCTTCGCCGTCGTGAAGTGATTCAGTCGCTCGAAACGCGTCGCCTGCTGGCGGTGGCGCAGCCGGACATCGGCTACGGCGCGCTCGGATCGGTGACGCAAGCGGTCACCGGCGCGGTCGCCGCCACGCTCGCGGACGGCCGGGCCGTGTATGCAACGCTCGTGAAGGTCAACGGCATCACGTCGGTCCAGATCAAACGCGTCACCGGCGGCGGCAATGGCGACGGCTCGTTCGGCACGGCGGGCACCACCACCGTCTCACTCGGCGCGACGGTTTCACAGAACCTGCAAAAGGTGCTGGTCGACGCGACGGGCCGCATCCTGATCGCCAGCGTCGTCCGCAAAGCGGGCGCGGCCAACTCGGAAGTGGACGTCGTCCGCCTCACGTCGGCCGGCCTGATCGACTCGACCTTCGGCACCGGCGGCGTGGGCGTCTTCAACTTTGGCCGCGCCCCCACGACCGGCGTGTTCGTCGACGTCGACAGCACGGGCCGTTTGTATCTGGGCGCCAGCACCCGCGCCAGCAACGGCTCGGGCACGAGCGACATCCGCGTGGCCCGACTCGGCACGAACGGCAAGACTGACACGACCTACGGCGTCTCGGGCGTGTACACGATCAACCCCAGCGCGTCGGCCGACGACCTGCTGTACGACCTCCGCATCGACGCCAGCGGCCGCGCGCTCATCGGGGCCAACGCGGGCGTCATCCTTAACGCGCCGCGCGTCTACCGCGTGACGACGACCGGGACGACCGACGGCACGTTCAGCGCGAGCGTCACGGGCCTCGAGCAGTTCATCGTTCTCCCGCAGGCCGACGGCAAGACGCTGCTGATTGGCCAGGACTCGACGGCCGCCGCGCTCAACCGCGTCGTGCTGATGCGCCTGAACACCAATGGCAGCGTCGACGGCACCTACACCGCGGGCGGGAAGAAGACGCTGACGACGTCGCAGGGCATCGGCGTCCTCCAACGTGTGGTGCGCGCGGCCGACGGCACGCTGTTCATCTCGGGTCTCCAGCCGGCGAACGCGTCGAACGTCACGCAGCCGTTCATCACGGCGATCACGCCGGCCCTCGGCATCGACTTCGCCTTCGGCACGAGCGGCACCGTCGTCCCCAACCCGGGCCTGAACGCCGGCGCGGGCGACCTGGCGCTGGTCGGCACGAACCGGCTGTTCAGCGCGTTCCCGGTCGGCGCGAGCCTGCCGCCCAGTGCCGTCAGCCTGAACAAATACATCACGATGCTCTCCGCCGGCACAGCGGTGCTGTTCAACGGGCAGGTGGACGTCGTCGGCACGACCGGCAACGACACGATCGTCATCGGCACCACCGCGACGGCCGGCCAGGTGACGGTGAAGATCAACGCCGCCGCCGCCGTGACCTTCTCGGCCAGCGCGGTGAACGTCTACGCCCAGGCCGGCGCGGACAAGGTGACCAGCACCAGCCCTGCGATCCTGCGCGTGCTGGGCGGCGCGGGCAACGACAGCATCACCGGCGGCAGCGGCGGCGACTACCTCGACGGCGGCGCCGACAACGACAGCCTCGACGGCGGCCTGGGCAACGACACCCTCGTCGCCGGCACCGGCCTGAACACCCTGCTCGGCAACGAAGGCAACGACCGCCTGCTGGCCAAGAACAGCACCAAGGACATCCTCAACGGCGGCAACGGCACCGACACGGCGCAGGCCGACAGCGGGCTGGATGTGCTGACGTCGGTGGAGAGCGTGTCGTAAGGCGTGCTTAGCGAACTCGTGGCATAGGCTTCCAGCCCATGGACTCGCGCAGCGAGCACGCGGCGCAGCCGCGTACAGTAGAAGACATGCATCAGTCGGCTCAGTTTGGACGGTCACCAGTTGCGTTGCTCGCGTCATAATCGAGTAGAACGAGGCGATGACGTTGAAACGCAAATGGGTGATCGCTGTTACGGTTGCCGTGCTGGCCATCGGGCTTATCTGGGCTGGATCGGCAAGATTCCTGGGGCTCTGGAGCCCGCTCGACGAGATCGTAGTCGACGTGGATGTACGCGATGACAATGGTTCCCCACTCACTTCCGTGGGCGCTTCAGTGTCTGTGGTGCGAGCAGGCCTGCTCAACATCGAGGGGATGGCGAGTCACGAGCAGTTGACGGTGAATTCGCCATTTCACCTGGCGCGGCACGGTTACAGGGGCATGTCAATTATTCTGGAGTCGCCCGGCCGTGTCGGTGTACACGTCGTCGTTATGAAGCCCGGGACCTACAAAGTCGCCCTGAAGATGCGGCCACTCGTTCCTGGCCAAGAAGGTAACAGCGTGCCCTACGACGTCGTTCGACTCGGCGGACTGGATTGATGGAGATGATGAACCCCACTGCTTGTCCGAGCGCACAGGCATGAGTACATGCCCGTGCCACCCGACTCATTCGTGCTGATTCGTGGCCCTTGCCTCGTCGGATTGACCCACCCCGCCCTTCCGACGACACTCTTCAAGCGATCGGCCCGGCACGGATGCTTGGCCGGAAATTCGTCCGGAATTCCGCAACCTTCTTCCCGTTTCTGCGTCTTTCTAGCATGTCGAGCTTGAGCGGTGCCAAGCCCAATTCTCTGGCCAGCGACGGCGCTCCGTCGCTGCGGCTGGCTGACCATCAGCCGGGGCAGCGGCAGACGCAGCTTCTCCAGTTGGCAAAGTCGGGCGACCGCGCCGCGTTCGGCGAACTCGTCCGCGCGGTGCAGGCACGTCTGTACAACGCCGTCTTCCGCATCGTGGGCGATGTCGACGACGCGCTCGAGCTCACGCAGGAGACGTTCGCCAAGGCGCTCGACAAGGTGTCGGACTTCCGTGGCGACTGTGCCGCGTACACGTGGCTGTTCCGGATCGCGATGAACCTCTCGATCAGCAAACTTCGCGCGGACAAGGTGCGTCGCGCGTACTCGATCGACGCCGAATCGAAGCGGCCGACCGACGAGCGCGACGACCAGATGACCACGCTCCGCGCCCGCATCGCCGGCACGGGCCGCGGGCCTTCGGAAGATGTCGAGCACAAGGAACGGCTGGGCCTGGTCACCCGCGCGCTCGGCCAGCTCGATCCGACCGACCGCGCGATCCTCGTCATGCGCGATATCGACGGCCTGGACTACGCCGAGATGGCCGGCGTGCTCGACGTGCCGCTGGGCACACTGAAAAGCAAACTCTTCCGTGCCCGGATGGCGCTGCGAGAGCGATTCGAATCTATCGGAGGAAAGTGACGGCCATCGTCGTAACTCGTCCCTCGTCCCTACTCACTCGTCCTTGAAGTCTCGTGTCTGACCTCACCGAAAACCTCGAAGCCCTGCTGGCCGGCTACATCGACGGCTCGCTCAACGAAGCCGAGCAGCGTGAAGCCGACGCATTCCTTGACGCGCATCCCGAAATCCGCGAGGAACTCCAGCGCGCCATGCTCGACAGCGAGTACCTGCGCGTGCTGCCGCGCGCTCAGCTTCCGGTCGATCTTTCGGAAACCGTCGGCGCGCGGCTCGAACGCGAGATGCTCCTCAGCGATCGCGGCGTCCCGATCGCGCCCGAGCAGCGCTGGGGCGTGCCGGGCATGGCGGTCGCGGCGATGGTCCTGATGGGCATCGGCATCGGCGTGGCCGCGTGGAAGGTGCTGGGCGATCGCCCGACGCTGCCGCCCGAGTACGCGACGAACGTGGCCGCGAAATCGGAAACGACCCAGCCGGCGCGAAGAGCGCGAGCTGGCGGATGCCGTCGCGCCGACGCCATCGGCCACGGCAGCGCCGCGGGCGGATGTCGCCGTCGCCTCGCCAGCCGACGCCCCCGCCGCAATGACGCCGGCCGCACCCGCCATGGGCGGCGGATTCGCGGCAGCGGCCGGCGGGCGCGGGCCGGTCCTTTCGATCGACCGCCTGGCCGCGGCGCGCGGCGTCGTGTTTGAAGATGCCGGGCTGCCGAGCGACGTCGAACGTTCGCTCCTGCTCCACGCCGACCTTGAGCGCGTCAGCGAGAAACCGGTCGTCATGGTCGTCGAGTCGGCCGACCCGCGCACCACCAATCAGAACGTCAAGCAGCTCCTGTTGGAGCAGCAGGTCGCCTACACGCCGATCCCCGTCGAGCCGTCGTTCGAGTTCGCTCGCGCCCGTGCTAATCCCAGCGTGCCGCCCGTGACGTCGAACGTGATGACGCCCAATGCCGTCGCCAATGCGATCGCCGACGAGGTCACGCAGCCGAGCCTGCTCGAAGCGAAGCAGGTCGCCCTGCGCGACATCAGCCTGCTTCAGACGCGGTTGAACGAACCGTCGACCTACCGCTACGGCGGCGAACTCGGCGCCAGCACGCAGTCGAGCTACATGGCCAAGTCCGCGAAGGCCGGTGCAGACGCCGGTTCGACAGCCCCTGCGGCGGCCGGCGCGCTGACGGCGGATCAGTCGGCAGGCGCCGTTCCTCAGCATGCGAAGGTGTACTGCGCCGACCTCACGACGCTGCGCACGCGTCAAACGCTCGCTCGGCGACAGGTGCTCGTCGTCGAACCGCAGGCGAACGCCGGTGCCCCGGAACCGCAGACCACGACCGTCCGCCCCGCCAAGGCGGGCGATCGGCTGTCGATCCAGGTGCCGAGCTTCGCCCGGCAGTCGCAACAGCCGATGCAACAGACCGGGCCGATCGTCGTCACCGTCGACGCCAACGGCTTCATCGAAGTCCCCGGCTTCGGCACGTACAACGTCGCGGGCCTGACGCCCGACCAGGTGGCCAACACGATGGTCGGCGACAACACCCCGACCTCGAAAGACAAGGCCGCGAACGAACAGCCGGCGAAGCTGCTGGTGACGATTGTCGACGATGCGCGAGCCAACGATCGGGACCGACTCGCGAAGGGTCAGGACACGCGGGCCGATGACCAGCTCGCCCAGGCGAACGGCCCGAAGGCCGCACAGAAGCCAGCCGAGGTTCCGACGACCCGGCCCGTCGACGCCGACGCCACCGACGCGCGTGTCGACCTATTCATCTGCGTCAAGCCCGCGCCGGCGCCGACGACGTTGCCGACCGCCGTCGCCGAACCCACCACTGCGCCGACGGGTGTGCCGTGAATTAATGGGCCGCGGATGAGACGTGGATGAGACGCAGATCAGAAGACAAACCACTGAAACCGACCGATTAAGTCGCTTGGATCGACCGTCCATCGCGTTTCATTTCCGTCTTCAACATCGGTGCCGTCGGCGGTGTCTCGCATGTCCGATCTGCGTCCCATCTGCGGCTATTCTGTTCGGATTGAGCTTCACCGCGTATCGTGTGGAATCACGCCGCCCTGCGGGCGGCCGCTAAACGAGCCGCGATGGAAGCTGGAACGATGTCTTGTCTTGGTCGTCAACGCCGCGCTGTCACATTGGTCGATCTGCTGGTCGTCCTGACGATGCTCACGCTGTTACTTGTCGGCGTCGTCGGCGTCCGGCGCAGTGCCGACGAGTGGACCAACCGTACGGAATGCCAGAACAACCTCAAGCAGATCGGCCTGGCGTTCCGCGTGTACGAGACGCAGAACAACGGCCAGTACCCGCGTTGCATCGCGGCCACGCCCGTCGAGAAGCTGACCGACTACAAAGTGGTATGGGGCACGCCCTACGCGGACCTGCGGAGCGCAGCGCCATCGGACCGAGCCGATCCGTTCGGGCGCTCGCGCGACGCCACGACGAACAGCTCGTTCGCGTCTTCGGACAATGACGTCACCGCGGCGCTTTACCTGCTCGTCCGAACTCAGGATCTGCCGGCCGAGCTGTTCATCTGCCCGAGTTCGCGCTTGCAGCCGTGGGGTTTCGTGAAGCCGAACTCGTCCGCCGTCGGCAAGCCTGAGCACTGGACGAACTGGCCCGGCAATGAGGGCATCGCCAGGCACCTCAGCTACAGCGTGCAGAACATGTACCCGGCCGCCGAGGGGGTAACGAATGGCTTCGCGTGGAACGGTTCGAAGGTGCCGGCCGCGTTCGTGATCGCGTCGGACATGAACCCCGGTTCCGACGAAGTGCTTCAGGTCCGCCGGCAGAGTTCGACCAAAGAGCGGATGGCTGCCAACAGCCTGAACCATCGCGGCCAGGGCCAGAACGTGCTCTGCGCCGACGGCCACGTCGACTGGGCAACCGCGCCGCTGGCGGGCGTGAATCGCGACAACATCTTCACCGCGCGCACATCGGCCTTCCGCGGCGAGAAGACGCTGGAGGCCAAGCCATCGGTGATCGTCGGCCCACCGATCGACGGCTACGACTCGGTGATGCTGCCCACCGCGAGGGACATCGGCTTCGTAAAACCCGACGGCGACAAGCCCAAAGAGAACGGCCGGCCGATCGACGAACTGCGGAAGATGATCGTCGGGAAGTACGTCGCGCCAACGGTGTCGGCCGACTTGCAAGCACACCTGACCATCGACGACCAATCGCTCGACTGGCGGGCCGGCCCGATCGTCGCAACATTCACGTATACGGTGCAGGGCGAGAACGAGGTCGGCGAGATCCTCCTCACCGTGCAAGGTCAAGGCATGCCCGACGCCCCCGCCCGGATCAGCTTCGGCGACGGCAAGATGACCCTCGACAGCGATGACGCCACCCACCTGCTCTCGACGGAGTGGGACCGCGCAAAGGAGTAGCGCCTGCTGTTTCTGGCCAGGCGATGGGAACCACCGAAGAACGCGGATGAAGGATGGGCGCGAGTTCGATGTCCCACCCTTCTCCCTCCGTGAGGACGCGTAGCGTCGCGGGCCGGGTGAGGGCGAACAACGAGCGTCGCTCGAAATTCCTCCCTCACCCTAACCCTCTCCCGGCGGGAAAGGGACTCACCGACCGCTCTGTACCGCGTGAACGCGCTTCAGGACGGGCCGCGCGCGGTTTGACTGAAGGATTCTGTGTTCATCCGCGTTCATCGGTGGTTACCCGTCCGCGATTGGCGCTGACACCGCTTCGATGACGCGATATCGTCTCACGCAGACGTCATTCGTCGGACCCGTGTCCGGCCAGTGATCGTCTATCTCACCACGGGGTACACATGACTTCGAATCGTTCGTTGCGTCGGGCCGTCACGCTGGTCGATCTGCTGGTGATGCTGGCGATGATCGCGCTGATGATGACGCTCTCGCTCTGCTCGGGGCAGAGGTCGCGCGAGACCGCCAACCGCGCGAAATGCCTGAGCAACCTGAAGATGATCGGCACCGCCTGCCGCGTGTACGAGACGGCCAACAACGGCCAATATCCACGGGCCATCTATAAGCCAGTGCGGGCCGACGAGCCGTACACAGTCACATGGGGCACGCCATACACCGGCCCCGACGACGCCAAGCCTAGCGACAAGGCCGATACCTTCGGACGAAACAAGGACGCGACGGTCGACGGCGCGAATCCGCCCGAGGACAACGACGTCACTGCGTCACTTTTCCTGCTCGTGCGCACGTGCGACATGCCCGCGGAAGTCTTCGTGTGCCCATCGACCAAGCAGAAGCCGTTCGACTTCGGCACCAAGGCCGCGGGTCGCAACATCTTCTCCACGGCCTGGACGAACTGGCCCGGCAAAACCGGCATCGCCCAGCATCTCAGTTACGGCGTGCACAACATGTATCCGAACGTGAATGCAGTCGCGATCGGCTTTGCGTGGAACTCGTCGCGGCTGACGTCGGAGTTCGCTATCGCCGGCGACATGAGCCCGGGCGGCAATGACCTGCTGAAGATCACGGTCAACTCGCCCGCGCGCGAGATGCGCAAAGGAAACAGCCTCAATCACGCCGGAGAAGGCGAAAATGTGCTCTACGGCGACGGCCATGCCGACTGGTCCTCGACACCCTTCAACGGCGTGAACCGCGACAACATCTACACCGCACGCACTGCCGAGGCGGTCAACGAACCGTCGGCCGGCGGTGATCCGAAGAAGGTAGTACTGGTCGGTTCGCCGGTGGGACCGGACGATTCGATCCTGCTGCCGCACGCTTCGGACGTCGGCGCGACCGTGCGCGTAGCGACGAGGTCAAGCCCGACAGTCGCGATGCCGCGACGTTGCAGAAGGTGATCGTCGGACAGTTCGAGATGCGCCTGGATGGCCGACGCGTGCGGATGACCATCGACGAGAAATCGATCGTCTGCAAGGTCGGCCCGGTGACGGCGACGGTCGCCTACACCATCCGCGGCGAGAACGCCGCCGGCGATGTCCTGCTGACGATCACGGGCGAAGAGATGGCCGACGCGGAGGCGACCGTGTCGGTGCGCGACGGCCAACTCACAATCGACAGTTCGGACGAATTGCACGTCCTGTCGGGCGACTGGCGCCGCACGAAGTGATCCATCGTTCCGCCGACAATTTGTCTTGACGGCCACCCGGTTCGCGCGCCGATGATGGGGGCTTTCGTGCTCGATCTGGAACGTGGCCGATCGGAGTGCCTCGGATGTCCCAAAATGTCCCGGATATCAAAAACAACGGGTGCACTATTTCGATCAGCCCGGCCGGGCGGAAGTCGTTCGAACGGTGCAGTTCATGACGCCAACGTGAGACACGCCTATGATTGTCTTCGTCCCATGAAATGCCCCACGTGCAAAAAGCCCGTCGACGATTCCACCGTCGGCCAGCCCGGGAGTACGTTCCCGTTCTGCTGTGACCGATGCCGACTCATCGACCTCGGCCGCTGGCTCGATGGGAAGTACCAGATTCCGGTATCGAAGAACGACGCCGAAGAGAGTGAAGACGAGAGCACGCCCCAAGTGCCGAAGCGCGGGACGAGTTTCAGGTTCGATGAAGACGAGTGAGCGAGCGTTAGGTGGTGGTGCTCATGTGCCACTGCCAGACGAGACCACCGATGCGACGGGAATCTCGCGAGCAACCGGCCGGCGCGTCGGGCTTCCCAGGCAGCACACCGCAAACGAGATCGACGACGCGATCGGCATCCACCACGGCCAGGCGAGTTTCCACGGCGTGGGAGCGTGCAGAAGTTTCGTGCTCCACCACGCCAGCGTCCCGTCTTGCAGCAGCGCGATGACCGTCGCGCCGGTGACGAGCGCCGCAATCACCGAGACGGTGTTGCCTCGCTTGGTGAACAGCCCCGTCACGAACACCGCAAGCATGCCGCTGAAGGCGAAAGTCATGACGCCCAGCGCGAAGTCGAGGAAGGTTTTGGATTTGGGGTCGTAGATGAAGACACAGCCGATCGCAAAGAGCGACATCACCACGCCAATCGCGAGCACTGCCAGTTTCGGCGCCTTCGCGTCGGTCTTGGAGTCGACAGGTTTGCCCATGGCTTTTCGCAGCGGGTAGTAGACGTCGGCGATGAGTGACGACGCCATCGCGTTGATGGCCGAGTCCATGCTGCCCTGGGCGACGGCGAAGAGCCCGACGATCGCGAGGCCCGACAGGATCGGGGGCAATTCCCAAAGCAGGAACTGCGGATACGTGGCGCTGTTTTTGCCGGGCGTGTAAGCGGGAGCGGCCGCGCCCATGATGTCGGGCCGGCTGTAATAGATGTAGAGGAGCAGGCCGATGATCATGAACAGCGACACGGTCGCGATGCTGATGAACTGGCTGGCGATGACGGAGAGCGCGCCGCGCGTCGGCGTCTTGGCGATGAGGAACCGCTGGGCCATGTCCTGGTCCACGCCCATCGACGCGACCGCCATGAACACGCTGCCGAACATCGCGGCCCAGAGCGTGAACGGTCGGGCCGGGTCGGTGGAGAGGTCGACGAGTTGAAGCTTTGAGTGACCTGTTTCCGGCGCGGGCGTGCCGAGCACGTGGATGATCTCGGTAATCGGCAGCGGGATCTTCGTGAGCAGCAGGTAGATGCTGAGCAGGACGGCCCCGATCATGATGGCGAACTGAGCGATGTCGGTCCAGATGACGGCTTTGATGCCGCCGAGCATCGTGTAGATCGTGCCGATCACGCCGACGAGCACGACGGCCAGCACGAGGCGGAAGGTGTGGTCGGTGGGTTCGCCCCCCTTCATGTTCCACATCAGGAGCACGAGCGGGATCGCGGCGAAGAAAAGTCGAACGCCGCTGGCGAGAAATCGGCCGAACAGAAACGTACAAGCGACGGCAACGCGAGCCGATTCACCGAACCGCTGATCGAGAAAGCCGTAGATGGTGACAGTGCCCGCGCGATAGAGCGTCGGCACAAACAGGAAGCCAACAATGAAGACGCCGAGGAAACCGCCGATGTTAAGAATCAGATAAGTAAGGTTCCCGCCATAGCTGACGTCCGGCGCACCCACATAGGTGGCAGCACTCAGCGAGGCACCGACGATGGAGATGGCCAACGCCCATGTCGGTATTTTGCGTTTGGCAAGAAAATATTCCTCGGCACCCTCGTCTTGGCGATAGTGATAGATGCCGATGGCGAACATGACAATGAAATACAACCCCAGCACGGCCCAGTCGTAAGGGCCAAACGCGAGTAGCGGCAGTGGTGTCATGCGGGGGACCTCGCCTTGTCAGGACAGCCGGAATAGTCGGCGGAGGAATTGTGCGAGAAAACGAGATTCCAGCATAACTCGGGGTGACGAATCCCACAATCCTTGTTATAGAATTATGGAGATGTCGTTGACCCCCGCTTCCCTCGAACACCTCGTCGCCCGACTCGTGTGCATCGGGTTCGACGGGCTGGAGGTTCCGCGTGAAACGCAGGACCTCTTAGCCTCCGGCGTAGGCGGGCTCGTCCTTTTCGGACGCAACATCGAGACGCCGGCTCAAGTCGCCGAGCTTACCACCAAACTCAAGCGGATGGCACGCGCCCCGCTCATGATGTGCGTCGACCAGGAAGGCGGTCGCGTGCGTCGGCTGCGCACAGGCTTCAGTCCGGTGCCGTCGATGCGCGAGCTCGGCAAGACGCGCTCGCCCGAACTCGCCCGCTCGATCGGAGCCCTCATCGGCCGCGAACTCCGCGCTGTCGGTTTTGATGTCGACTTCGCGCCCGTGCTCGACGTCGACTCCAACCCGCTCAACCCCGTCATCGCCGACCGCTCGCTCGGGAACGATCCGCAGATGGTCGCGCAACTCGGCGTGGAAGTGATTCGCGGCCTGCAAAGCCAGGGCGTGGCCGCGTGCGGCAAGCACTTCCCCGGTCATGGTGACACGTCGCTCGACTCGCACCACCGCCTGCCCGTGCTCGATCACGGCTGGGATCGGCTCAGCGATGTCGAGCTCGTCCCGTTCGCCGCCGCGGTCAACGCGGGATCGGCGGCGATGATGACCAGCCACATCGTCTTCCCCCGCTTCGACCCGATTCACCCGGCCACGCTCAGCCCGCTCGTGCTCGATCACTTCCTGCGCGATCGGCTCGGCTTCGACGGCGTCGTCTTCACCGACGACATGGAGATGAAAGCGATCGCCGACCACTTCGGCTTCGACGACTCGATCGTCCGCGCGATCGACGCCGGTGCCGACGTCATCACGATCTGCCACAGCGCCGAGCTTCAGCGTCGCGCGATCGACGTGCTCGCTCGGGCCGTCGCGACGCGTCGGCTGAGCATCGAGCGCATCCAGCAGAGCGTGCGGCGCATCGACACGCTGTGCAGCCGCTACGTGCGCGGGCCGCAGCCGACGAACCTCGGGCCGCTCGATTCGCCCGAGCACCGGGCCATCCTCGGCAAGGTCGCCAAGGCGGCCACGCAACCGCAGCTCGACCCCACCACCGCCTGGCAGCCTTAAGCCGGTCATCGCCGGCATGTCCCCCGCTCAGCGTTACGTCGACTTTCCCATTTTTTCCCACTCGCGCTGCGCGCTACTGCGCCAGCCGGCGCAACCGGCTCGGAAAGTGTGTGGCGATCGGATTTCCCTCCCACAAGGGGATGGATGAACGGCCGCCGTATCGCGAGGATGCGCCGACATTTCGCGAGCGGAGAGGAGCATCATGCTGTATGGGAAGTCGTCGCCCCGTCGTATCCTGCGCAAGAGCGCCGTCCGTGCGCTCGTTCAGTCCCTCGAACACCGGCGTCTGCTGGCGGCCGATCCGGTTATTTCCGAGTTCATGGCCAAGAACGGCAGCTCGCTGACCGACGGCTTCGGCAATGACTCCGACTGGATCGAAATCACCAACCGAGGCGACACCGCCATCGACCTCGCCGGCTGGCATCTCAGCGACGGCGCGAACCTCGCGAAGTGGACCTTCCCCGCGTTCACGCTCGCGCCGAATCAAATTCGCATCGTCTTCGCCAGCGGTCTCGACACCACCGATCCGACCGGCAATCTGCACACGAACTTCTCGCTCTCTCAGGAAGGCGAACTGCTCACGCTCTCCAAGCCCGACCTCACCGTCGTCAGCCAGTACAACTTCCCGGCGCAGCTTCAGGACATCTCGTACGGCCTTGGCACGGTCTACAACCGGCAGACGCTCGTCGACACCACGGCCGGCAAGCGCGTGTTCGTGCCGACCAACGGCACGCTCGATTCCGGCGCGTGGACGGCCGCGGGCTTCGACGATTCGGGCTGGATCACCGGCACGCAAGGCGTCGGCTACGACACGGGCGGCTACGAAGTCAGCACCATCGCGCCGACGCTCACGCGCCGCTGGGCCGCTAGCTCGCTGAGCCTGGCGAACAACACGACGGTCTCCACCTGGCTCGACACGGTCGCCGGCAAGTCCGCGACCGCGACCGGCGCGCCCAAGTTCATCACCAACGCACTCAACGGTCAGCCCGTCATTCGCTTCACGCCGTCGGACGGGAACGATCTGCTGCGTCTGGCCGCCGCGAACAACCCGATCGCCGGCGCGGAGGATTTCTCGATCGTCGTCGTCTTCAAGCCCAACGCAGCCACCGGCACCGGGACCGCCTCGAGCCAATGGTGGTCGAACACGGGTCTGGTCGACGCGAACACCAGCGGCACCACGAACGACTGGGGCATGGGGATCGCCGCGTCCAGCAGCGGCGGCCAACTCGGCGCGGGCATCGGCAACCCGGACACCACCGTCCGCAGCACCGGCAGTGTGCTGGCGCTGCCCACGTGGCGGTCATGACCAAGGCCGGCGACAAGCTCACGCTCTACGTCGACGGTGGCAACGGCACGTTCACTACCGTCAGCAAGACGGCGCGTCTTTCGTCCGATGTCGTCTTCGGCGCGCTCCAGCACAACGCCAATTACTACAACGGCGACATCGCGGAAATCCGCATGTACAGCGGCCCGATGAACTCGACCGTCGCTTACAACATATCGAGCGGCCTGGCGACGACCTACGGCATCACCACCGTGACCGCGCCGACCAACCAGACCGGCGCCGCCGTCACCGGCACGTGGACTGCCGACACGCTCAACAGCGCGGCCGACGGTTCGTCGGTCACCAGCTGGTCCAGCTCGGTCGGCACGCGCAACGCCACCGCGCCGGGCGGCGCGCGACGCTTCGCAAGAACGTCCTCAACGGTCACTCGGTCGTACGGTTCAATCCGACTGATGGCACACTCGACAACCTGCGCGTCATCGCCGCGAACAACCCGATCTCGAACCTGGTCGACTTCAGCGTCGCGGTCGTCTTCCGCACCTCGGTCCCCGGCGACGGCGACGCCTCAAACTGGTGGGCCAACTCGGGTCTGATCGACAGCGAAATCTCCGGCTCGGTCGCTGACTGGGGCCTGGGCTTCAACGGGCTGGGCCAGGTCGGCGCGGGCGTGGGCAACCCCGACACCTCCGTCTACTCGCACGCCTACCTATACGACGGCCAAGCGCACGTCGCGGTCTTCACGCGTTCGGGCACCACCATCAGTCTCTACATCGACGGCGGCGAAGCGTACTCGATCGAAGGCCCGGCCGACGCTCGGCTCAGCAGCGATCTCGTCTTCGGCTCGATCCAGACGAACAACCACTACTTCAACGGCGACATTGCCGAGATCCGCACCTACAGCGGCGCGCTCAACGAAGACGGCGCGCACCTCGTCGCCGGCGATCTGGCCGACAAGTACGGCGTCGCGCTCGGCGCCGACCGCTACGACCCGCTCATCGGGGTCGATCTGGAATCGACCATGTTCGGCAACGCCTCGACCGCGCTCGTCCGCGTGCCGTTCAGCGTCACGAGTCCGTCGCAGTTCGATCAACTGCTGCTCTCGGTGCAATACGACGACGCGTTCATCGCCTACCTGAACGGCACCGAAGTCGCGCGCAGCAACTTCACCGGCTCGGCGACATACACGTCGATCGCCGACTCGGCCCGCGACGACTCGGCCGCGGAGCAGTTCCAGATGTTCGACATCTCGGCGTACCGAGGCCTGCTCGTGGACGGCAGCGCGAATGTGTTGAGCTTCCGCGTGCTGAACGCCGCCGCGAACAATCCCGATCTGCTGCTGGTTCCCAAGCTGATTGCCGCCACCGCCACCTACGGCCAAGCCTATCTCAGCCCGGCCACCCCCGGCGCGGCCAACGGCGAAGGCTTCGAGGGGTATGTCAGCGACATCACCTTCAGCAAGCCGCACGGGCTGTACACCAGCGCGTTCGATGTCACCGTCAGTTCGAGCACGCCCGGCGTCACGCTCGTCTACACGCTCGACGGCAGCGAGCCGACGCTCACGCACGGCACGGTCATCACGCCGAGCAGCCCCACCGCGATCAACAGCTTCACGCTCAACGTGACCAAGTCGACCACGCTCCGCGCCGTCGGCTTCCGCAACAAGTACCTGCCCGCCACGGTGAAGACCGCGACGTACATCTTCCCCAGCAGCGTCCTCACGCAGACCAACACCGCGCCGGCCGGCGCGTATTGGGACACCGAGGTCGATCCCGACGTGGTCAACGCGACGCAGACCTACTCCGTCACGCAGGCGCTGTATGCGCTGCCCACGATGTCGATCGTGATGAACTACGACCAGTTGTTCGGCACGTCGGGCATCTACAAGAACATGACGCAGTCGGGCCGAACGTGGGAGCGCGAGACGTCGGTCGAATACTTCAACCCGAACGGCGGCACGGTCGACTTCCAGGTGAACAGCGGCATCCGCATGCAAGGCGGCGCAATCCGCTCGACAGCGTTCCCGAAGCAGTCGTTCCGGCTCTACTTCCGCGGCGAGTACGGCCCCGGCCACCTCGACGCGCCGGGCCTCTTCAGTGCCGACAGCGTGGTCACGAGCTTCGACCACCTTGTCCTCAAGGCGGGCCACAACTACGCGATCGCCAACGACACCAGTTCGCTGTCGGAGTCGATGCGCGACCAGTTCGCGCGGGACGTGCAGTTGGCGATCGCCGGGTACGGCGTGCGCGGGAAGTTCGTCAACCTCTACCTCAACGGGCAGTACTGGGGTGTCTACAACCTGATGGAAGACCCCGACGCCCTGTGGGCCAGCCAATACCAAGGCGGCGACAAGGACAACTACGACATCATCGAACACAACGGCGTCGGCGGCGTGGAAGTGAACAACGGCACGCTCGATGCGTGGAACACGCTGTTCAACACGCTCGACAGCGCGTACAGCGACAGCGTCATCAGTGACACCGAGTACGCCTCGATCAGCCAGCTCACCGACATCAAGTCGCTGGTCGACTACATGCTCGCGATCTTCTATCGAGGCGACCGCGACGCACCGACCGTCATCACCAACGGCGTCGACCCGCGCAACTTCCTCGCCTTCCGACGCGCAGACACCAACGGCAAGATTTTCTGGCAGACCTGGGACGGCGAACTCGGCATGGACGATGTGAACTACGACCGCACCGAGGTGGCCGGCAACCAGAACCCGGCCCGCATCTTCAATCGCCTGCGCACCAATCCCGAGTTCAAGCAGTACGTCACCGACGAAATTTACCGCCTCTTCTACAACGACGGACCGTTCCGCGTCAGCGGCGGCGTGAACAAGCCGGTGGAGATCTACAACAAGCTTGTCGACCAGATGAACGTCGGCGTCGTCGGCGAATCGGCACGCTGGGGCGATTCCAAGCGTAGCACGCCATACATGCGCGACACCAACTGGCTGTCGGCCGTCAATTGGCTGCGGAACACGTACATGCCCGCGCGCACGGCCACCGTGCTGGGCCAGCTCGCGGCCGACTTCTCCGCGACACTGCGGCTGCCCGCGCAATTCTATGTGAACGGCCTCATCAACCGCGGCGGCATCGTGAACGCGGGCACGGCCGTCACGCTGACCGACCTCAACGCCGGCACTTCGGGCGACACGATTTATTACACGCTCGACGGCACCGACCCGCGCACCAGCGGCGGCGGCGTGTCAAGCAGCGCCCTCGCGTACACGGGCGCCATCCCAATCACGTCGACCAAGACCGTCACCCTCCGCGTGAAGAATGGCACGACGTGGAGCGCCAAGGACAGTGCTACATACGTCGTCGAAACCAATGGGTTGCGCCTGACGGAGATCAACTTCCAGCCCGTCGCCGGCACGTACAGCGCGGGCGAATACGAATACCTCGAGTTCTACAACGCCAACACGCAGCCGCTCGACATCAGCGGCTACAAGGTGACGACCGGCATCGTCTACACGTTCCCCTCGAACACGGTCCTCGCGGCCGGCGAGTACATCGTCGTCGCGAAGAACGTCGCGGCGTTCCAGTCGCGGTACGGCACGACGGCGCGCGTCGTCGGCCCGTTCACGTCGGGCAGCCTCGCCAATGAAGGTGAGCTGGTCATCGTGACCGATGCGCTGAACAACACGATTCACTCGTTCACGTACCTGCCAACGTGGTACGCGCTTACAGCGGGCGGCGGCTACACGCTGGTGATCCGCGACGCGCTGGCCGACAAGACCGTGTGGAACACCGCTGCGGGCTGGCGGCCGAGCCAGTACGCCGGCGGCTCGCCGGGCATGGTCGATCCAGACGTGTCGCCGAGCGTGTCGATCACGCCGGTCGCACCCGATCCGCGCAACATCGCGGTCGGCGCGATCGGCATCGTCTTCAGCGAACCGGTCACCGGCTTCTCGCTCAGCAACCTGACGCTCACCCGCGACGGCGGCGCGAACCTGCTGACCGCGGCGCAGACGCTCACCAGCAGTGACGGCGGGATGACGTGGACGCTCGCGAACCTGATCAGCCTCACGGCACTCGACGGCACGTACACGCTGGCCCTTCAGGGCACGAGCAGCATCATCGACCTGACAAGTCACGCGCTGACCGGAACGATGCCGGCCGAGACGTTCGCGATCGACACGACGGCCCCGCAGTTCGTGAGCAGCGAGTTGCTCGTCGACGGCGGGAAGCCACAACTGAAGGTCACGTTTGGTGAAGCGCTCGTCGCAACCGGAACGGCGCCGGTGCTGGACATCGTCCCGACGGCCGGCGGATCGAGCGTGACGGTTACGGGCTACGCGATCGCCGGCAACACGATCGTGTTCGACCTCCCGACCACGCTCGCCGATGCACAGTACACGGCCACGCTCAGCGTGCCGGGCGTCAAGGACGCGCTCGGCAACGTGACGTCCGGGCTGGCCGGCCAGGCGTTCACGTTCCTCGCCGGCGATGCGACGGGCGATCACGTCGTCAACTTCAATGACCTGTTGGCGCTGGCAGCCCACTACGGGCAGCCGGGTCCCTTCTCGCAGGGCGACTTCAACTTCGACGGCACGGTCAACTTCTCCGACCTGTTGATCCTGGCGAGCCGCTACGGCAACTCGCTGGCGACGAACAGCGCGTCAGCGCCGGCCGCGCAGGAAAAAGAGAACGACACGGAATCGGTGTCGAGTTCGATTCTGGACGAAAGCTGAGCAGCCAAGAAGAAAGCCAGCCTGAAGGCTGGCTTTCGTGGACTGCGTGAGTGACGTCGAACCGATCAGTTGCGGCCACGACGACGGATCAGGCCTGCGCCGAGCAGGCCGACGAGCGCCAGGCTCGACGGTTCCGGCACCATGATCGTGAACACGCCCGTGGACAGGTCGGTGAACGTGACCTTGAACGCCACCATGCCGCTGTCGTTGAGGGCCGTGCCCTTGCCGTCCTGGCCGCCCGCGCCGACGAGCAGCGAGATGCTGCCGTTGATGGTGCGCATGTCGACGCCGGCGGTCGGATCGACGTCGATCTGGTCACCCTCGCGGAGCAGAATGCCAAGATCGCCCGGCTTGCCGCAAACCAACACGGAGTCATTCGAGCCGGTAACGCCAGCACCGGCCAGAGTCGCAGTGAAGACGATCTGGCCGGACGCGTTCGGGATGACCGAGCCGAAGGACGTGGTGAACGTCGTGCCCGCGATCGGAGCGGCGCCGCCGAGCAGAGCGATCGCCTGCGTGACACCACCCGAGTTCGTGAACAGGCCCGAGGTGGACGACCCGCCGGTCAGGCCGCTGCTGAAGTAGGTTCGGCCGCCGCCGTCGATGGAGACGCCGCTGAACGAGTTGTAGTTGCCGCCGGCCGGTGCGGCCTGGCCGCGGACCGCGACCGCCTGCACCGACCCGAACGGCCCGGCGAACACGCCAGTGGTGGTCGTCGTGTCAGGCGAAACGGGCGTCAGCGATGACTGGAAGGCGATCTGACCGGCGTCGTTGATGGAATAACCGCTGCTGACCGAGGCGTAAGCGGCGCCGTTGGCGCCGGGAGCGGCCGTGCCCTGTAGCATGATGCGCGAGAGCGATCCGGGCGAGCCGCCAAAGAGGCCGAGCGCGCCGCTGATGGCGCTGGCGAAGACGACTTGGCCCGAGCCATTGATCGTCGCGCTGGCGAAGGTGGTGGCGTACGTTCCACCGCCGGGGGCAGCCTCGCCGAGCAAGGCGACCTTCGAGAGCGATCCGCCCGAGCCCATGAACAGGCCGGCCGCAGCGGTGCCGCCTGTCAGAGCCGCGCCGAACGCGTACTGGCCCGAAGGGTTCATGACCGGAGTGGGGATGGCCGTGAAGGCGAAGTTACCGCCGCCGCCGGGCGAGGCGTCGCCGTTCTGGGCGAGCGTCGTGAGCGTGCCGCCGGAGTAGAGGTAGGCGCCGTAGCCTTTGTTTGTGACGGGGGTCAGGCCATCCGTCAGGCTGGCGCCGAAGACGACCTGTCCACTCGTGCTCGCCGGAGGCACGGCCAGAATGCCGTTGAACAGGTTGAAGGAGTTAGTGCCGGTGGGCGGGAAGCCGCCTTGGGTGGCAACGGTGCTGATCGACCCCGGTGTGCCGGTGAAAATGCTCGACACGTTGCTGGTGGCTGAGCCAACCGCCGCCTGGAAGGTCACTTGCCCGGCCGAATTGATGGCTTGGCTACCGAAGAGAGAGTAGTTCGAACCGGTCGGCGAGGGCGTGCCGCTGAGCGCAACCAAGGTCGGCGCAGCAAAACTGGGTGCCGCGGCCGACAACAAGAGCGCAACCGAGACACGACTCAAACGCAGTGACTTCGACATGGCAAATTCTCTCCTTCTGAAATGCGGTATCAGCGAGCGGGTTTCCACATGCAGGATTAACACATAATAGGAGCAGCGTCAATTGAACATTTCCGATAACGGACCCACGGACATCTGAAATTCTGTCATCAAAAGCATCGCACCGGCAAGCTGGGAATTCTGCGCCCGGCAGTAACGTTACGGTGGAATGCAGCCCAGCGTATCGTTCATCCTACCACAGGCGGTTCAGAACACCTCTACAATCCTGCCACGCCGCATCTTCGACGTTGTTCGCGTGTTTTTATCACATAATATATGTTCCTATCCGGCCGTCGCTCTGATAACCTACACACGACCATCCCGATCCCGCGTGGAGCCTTATTTATGAGTCGTTATCATCCCCCCGCCGACGCCTCGGCGACCTCCCCTGCCTATGCGCAGGCCTCTCTGATCGATCGCCCCGGTTTATCCCGTGGTGTGCGCGGCTTCACGCTCGTCGAGTTGCTGGTCGTCATCGGCATCATCGCCCTGTTGATCTCCATCCTGCTCCCTACGCTCAACAAGGTGCGAGAGTCCGCTAAAGCTACGCAATGTATGGCGAATCTGCGGACGATCGGGCAGTGCTACTTCCTGTACACGAACGCGAACAAGGGTCGCGGGATGATCTTTGCGTATGACGTGGCACCGCCTGCGGGAATGACCTCAGCCCAACAGTATTGGTTTGGCGGAGTGTCTGTCTTGGGCGTGGGCACTTCGGCAACGTACACCTGGGACGTTAAGCAGGGCTACCTGATGGCCTATCTCCACAGTGAGAAGTTCCTGAATTGCCCGTCCGCCGCCGAGTACTACAATGCATACGTCGGCGGCAGTCTTAAGAACGTCCCCGTAACGACTTACGCTTACAACGCTACCGCCAGTGTTCCGTTCACCAATCCGGCAAATCCATACCTTCTCGGCGGCGGCGCCGCGACCTACGCAGGCATCACGGCACCCGCAGAGACGATGGCCTTGATGGACGCCATGAATGTCGACGGCCTCGGCACGCCGACTGCCTGCTATGTCAGCGAGCAACCGGGCCGACCGAACGCCGACGGCAGCATCGGCAACAAGATCCCCAACTTCCAGGGCCGGCACGGTGACGGCTTCGGCAACGTCCTCTGGTACGACGGTCACGCCACCAGCCTTCGGCCCTACATCACTAAGGTTGCCGCGAACTATCTCTACGCGTACCCGGCGACGATCGAGATGTGCAAGAAGGCCAAGGTCGGCTACCTCACGCCGCTGACCAAGAACGACACGCCGGAAACCTCGCTCATCAGCGGCGCGATGACCAACAACGTCAACTACTACTACTGGGCGAAGAAGAAAATGCGGCGCTGAGTTGGGCCGTACGTCTCGCCTTGTTGTGTGGGCTTCGGCCCACCATCTGCAAGAATGAACACCATCCGGTGCGCTGAAACCCGGTCCACCGCCCGAAGAGGAAGAAGCATCCCATGTCGAAGAAGTCGGCCTCCGTTTCCCTCCTGGCCTGCGCCGTCCTGAGTTGTGCGGCGATCGCCCAGACCACGCAACCCGCCGCGTCCGCGCCCGCCGCCCAGGCGACGGCCGGCACGTACGAAACCATCCAGGCCCACGCCAAGGCGACGAACCAGCAGTACCTGGCGCTGGTTCCGAACACCGAGTTCCTCGCCGACGCCAACGCTGCCAAGCGGGATGCGGTCGCCGCCCAGGCGATTCCGCTCCTGAAGACGGTGCTGTCGGACCTCGACGGCATGATCGAAGCGAATCCGTCGCTGAAGCGCCAGATCCTCGCTGTGCGTCTGAACGAGGAAGGCCAGCTCTACGCGCTTGGCGACGCCGAGGCGGTCAGCGCCCTCGAAGCCAAGGCCAAGGCAGGTGGCCCCGACGGCGACATGGCCACGAACGTCATCCTGCGTGGCCGGTGGTATCGCGCCGGCAAGGACCCGGCCCTTCAGGCCGACGTCATCACCGCCCTCGACAAGGCTGCCGCCGCCCAGACGAAGGACGTCTTCCTCAGCCAGTTCATCTGTGACATCCGCCCGCAGGCGGTCTATCCCGAGATGAAGCAGCACCTGATGGAGCTGATGACCGGCACCATGGACAACCCCACCGCCAAGGCGCTGGTGAAGGTGATGCAGAACGCCGACAAGACGTCGTCGTTCGAAGGCAAGCCGCTGGTGCTCTCGGGCAAGCTGCCCGACGGCAAGGACTTCACCACGGCCGACTGGAAGGGCAAGGTCATCCTCGTCGACTTCTGGGCTGTCTGGTGCGCCCGTGTCGTGCGGAACTGCCGCGTGTGAAAGCCGTATACGACCAGTACCACGACAAGGGGCTTGAAGTGCTCGGCGTGGACAACGACTATGAGGCCGAGACCGTCATCAAGTTCACCGCCCGGGAGGGCCTGCCGTGGCCGCAGCTGTTCGACGCCGCGGCGGCGGAGAAGGGCGCGTGGAACCCGACCACCACAAGCTTCGGCATCAATGGCATCCCGACGATGTTCCTGATCGACAAGAAAGGCGTTTGCCGGAGCGTGACGGCGCGGCACGATTTCGAGAAACTCATCCCTCAGCTTCTTGCCGAGTGACGAACCGCCGGAGTATCACATGACGCTGATGGCAGGACGACCGAGTGAGGCGATTGGGGTGGATCAGTTCGGGAAGGAGCTCTCCGAGCATCTGGCTGGGTTGCGCAAGGCGTTGCGTCGGATGTTGACCGAGCTGGGTTCGCCGCTCACGCCGACGCAGTTGCAGCGGCAGCTTGGCGTGGGCTACACGATCTGCTGGCAGGTGTTCCAGGTCGTGCGCGGCAACGACGAGGCAGCCGGCACGCAGCATGCGCCGTCGCTGGGTGCGCTCAAGCGCATGGTCGTGCCCGCGCAAGCCAAGGGCCTGACCGACGAAACCGCCGCCGCGATTCGCGACGCCGCCGATGCGTTCCACCGCTTCATCCGCGAGCACGCCGAGGATCGCGACTATTTCGACGCGATGGTGGCCGGCACGGGCCTGTCGCAGAACGCGAAGAACCTGCTGACGCAGCGTCGCCGAGCCGCGTACCGCGCCAACAGCCATGTATGGGGCGCACAGAATGATCTGTGGCTGGTGACCGGCGTCGTGCGGCGGTCGGCCAGCGATCCGGCAAAGGTGGACCTGATCGTACTCAGCCGCCAGCAGGGCCTCCGCCGGCTGCGCGGATTCGACGGTCTACCTGATGGGCATGCGAGTCGAGAAGTCCAATCGCGACGGGGCAAGCGAGCAGGAAGAGCCGCAGCGCAGCGCACTGGATCGCAAGGCCGCCGCGATGACCGGCATGCCGATCCTTCCGGATTTTTCGACCAACCCCCTGCCGAAGGTCAAGTGCATCGCCACCAAGTCGGGCGCTCGCCTGTTCCATTGGAACGACGACTCGGTAGGCCTGAAGTCGAGTTGCGACATCACGACCGGTACGATCAACCACGGCGTGCCGGTGCTCGTCGATCACGAAGGTCGACGCGAGGTCGTCGTCACCAGCAGCGTCAAGAATAAGGCGTCAGCCCTCCTCGTGCTCGACCTGCTGATCCATCGTGAATCGTTCCCGGGCGCGCAGGTGGAATGCATGGTGCATGAGGCGATGGCCGAGACTTCCACTCTTGAAGACGCCCGTGCAGGACACCAGTTCGCGGTAGAGGAAGGTGTCGCAAACCTCGGCCGAGCGGACACCATCAACCTGGCCGAGTTCCCTCAGTACCGGGCCCTGCTCACGCGCTCGACGGAATCAGTCGGCTGGGCGCTGTCGGAGTTCGACGCGTATCGCCTGCGCGTCCCCTACCCCATCATGAGCGCCATGCACCGCCTGTT
The DNA here is from genome assembly GCA_047600945.1 of Tepidisphaeraceae bacterium. Classification (GTDB taxonomy): domain Bacteria; phylum Planctomycetota; class Phycisphaerae; order Tepidisphaerales; family Tepidisphaeraceae; genus JASGKC01. The sequence continues at coordinate 4,670,753 of JASGKC010000001.1, forward strand.
CTTCTACGACCCCGTCGCGTGAGGACAGTTCACAGGGCAATGCGTTTGGCGCTACGAGACATCTTCACTCCACGAGTCAACCGGTTTCCATAACCGATGTAGTAGGCGCGCCTTGCTTAATCGGTGATTCGAAGGACTGAGCGAGACGCTCCTGTTGGCTGACTTGCGCAGCGCAGACGGCCCGCTGCTGCCGAACGGCTTTCAACGAAACACGGGCACGCATTCGTGCGCCCGTGTGCCGAGAGGAACTCAGTTGAACACTCGTTCAGCGCCGACGCAGCACTAACGCACCGGCGGCCATCGCCAGCAGTGCGGTCGGTTCGGGAACCATCGATTGGGCCAACGCCCAGTCGGCACTGAACTCGCCTTCCACCACCGCGCCGCTCGTGCCAAAGCCATAGTTGGCGGCCAGCATCAGCAGGTCGCTGAAGTTCACGCCGAGCACGCCATCGAAGCTGCCCGAGGCCCAGCCACCGGTGGGCAAGTTGTAGTTCGACGCGAGGATGAGCAGGTCGAAGAAGTTCACCTTGCCGTCGAGGTTCGCGTCGCCATAGGCGGTGTGCTTGATCGTCTTCACCCAGTAGTCGGCGTCGCTGGCGGCGAGGTTCGGGGTGGACTTCACGGAATGGTCGCCGGTCACGTCGTACCGACCATAGCCCGCCGCCGGCACACCCTGCGGGGCCAAGAAGAGCAGGTCGATGTCGGCGGCGTCGACGAGGTCGTCACGGTTGAAGTCACCGACCATGTTCGCCAGAAATGCGGCGGTCGATGAGGTCGCACCCGCGGCGATCCCGGTGTACGTGTAACCGGTGGGCGGCAGCAGGTGCTGCGGCGTGTAGTAGATCGCGTCCGTCGTGCCCAGGCCGAGCTGACCCTGCCCGTTGCCGCCCCAGACCCAGATGCTGCCGTCATCGTCCAAGGCATAGCTGGACGTGCTGCCCGCCTTGACGCTGACGATGGTCCCGGTGATGCCGGTCACGGGAACGGCCGTGGGGCTGAGGAAGAGGTCGGCATTGCCGAGCTGACCCGAGACGTTGTCGCCCCAGGCGTAGACGGCGTTGTTCACGAGTGCCAGGCTGTGGCGCCGCCCGCGGAGATGTCGGTGATCGTGCCGGTCGGCAGGCCGAGGACCGCTTGCGGTGTGCCGATCAGCGCCGAAGGCACCGGCCCGTACGTGCTGTTGCTGCCGAGCTGTCCCTTCTGGTTGTCGCCCCACGCCCAGAGCGAGCCGTTCACGAGCGCCAGGTTGTGGTTCGAGCCGGCCGAGACCATCGTGGCACCCGAGCTCAAGCCGGGGACTTGGTAAGGCGTCGTCACGTCAGGCGTCCCGGATCCCGATGCACCGTTGCCGACCGCGCCGTACCCGTTGAAGCCCCAGGCATAGACCGCGCCATTCTGAACGACGATCGTGTGCCGCGCCCCGAGTCCGAACGACGTCACGCCGCTGCCCATGCCGGCCACGGCCGTTGGCGTTCCATTGGCCGCAGTGTCGCCGGTGCCCATGGCGTTGCTCAGGTTCAGGCCGGCGGCGTAGAGCCCGTCGCCGACGAGGAACATGCTGTAGTACTGGCCGGCGCGCACGGTGGTCACGCCGCTGGTGAGCAGGCCGGGCTGCGGCGTGGGAAAGCTGGTGGTACCGGTCGTTCCGTTGCCGAGCATCCCGTAGGCCGCCAAACCCCAGCCGTACGACGCCCCGCCCTTCACGGCCAGCGCGTGCGCGCCACCCACGGCGGCCGCGGTAACGCCGGTCTCGAAGCCGACGACTTCCACGGGCGTGAGCGCGTTGTTCGGCGCACCGCTCGTCCCATTGCCGATCTGGCCGTACTGGTTCGAGCCGACCATGTAGAGCTTCGCGGCCTGTGCCACCGACGGCGCCACAGCCGCCACGGCTGCGACAAGGCAACCGACAGCAACGCGACGCGAAGGACGCAGAACAACCAAGGCCGAATTCGAGCGGCAGTTCATCTTCTCACCTGCTAATGACAGAGCGACAACGGGAGCGCGGACCGACCCCGGAACCATAACAGGATCGGCTGAAACCGGCAATTGTATTATGTGATAAACTCGCCTGTTAGACTAGACAAGCTGTGCTGCTCATGCGGTAGGGTGAGGCAGAACGTTCGCCTTCAACTTCCGATAATGTCAGCTTGTGTCAGGAGTTCGGCTCAGCGCCGGACGCCCAAGGCCAGTCGGATCATCTCCGCCGCCGCGTCCGCGGAACTGACGCCTGCATGGCCGTGGCTGCCGCCCGCGCGGGCTTGGGCCTGCTGCTCGTTCTCGACGGTCAGCACGCCAAAGATCACCGGCACGCCGCTCGACAGGCTCACCTGCATGATGCCCCGTGCCGCCTCGCCAGCGACGTAGTCGAAGTGCGCCGTCTCCCCGCGGATGACGCAACCGAGACAGATCACGGCCTGATACCGCTTCGTCTCGGCATACAGCTTCGCAGCCACAGGCAGTTCAAACGCGCCCGGCACGCGCTGCACGTCGATCCGCGACTCGTCGACGCCGATCTCTTTCAAACGCTTCAGGCAGCCGTCGAGAAGCACCTCGACAATGTGACCGTTGAACCGCGCGGCCAGCACCGCGATAGACGTGCTGACGGGCAGCGGTTGATCGAACGCTTCAGGAGTGCCGGAACGCATGACCGCATCGTACGCGATGGTCTGACCCTCGCGAAGCGGGTCGCGACGCTACTTCGCGAAAGGCGTCAGCACGCAGTCGCCGGCCGACGTCGGCAGGCCGGCTTTCTCGCCGAGGCCGTTGGTGAAAATGTCGTCCTGATTCGGTCCGGCGAAGACGGTCTGCCTGAACGCGACGTGGCCGTCGCCGTACAACACGTTCTGGCCGTCCTGTTCATGGTTGACGCTGTTGGCCTGGTGCTGCTGCCGGCCGGGCGAGGTCGGGGTCAGTCCTGCGATCGAGACGCCGGGATTCAGGTCCGACGCCACCGCGAACTCGCCGCTGATCCGGTTACTCCAGTGGTAGCCGTGCTGGCTCGCGACGTGGTCGGGATACGGGCATGCGAAGCTGTAGCCAAGGTTCTTTCAATAGTCGGTGAAGTTCGAGCGTGACCGCAGGCTCGGACCTGCCGCGAGTTTGTCGAGCTCGAAGCTGGTTTCATCGTTGTGGGGACAGATGAAGATCGCGGCCGGCACCGACTCGGTGCGCAGCAGCAAAAACGCGGCCGCCGTGACGTCGTTGGCTGCGGGTCCGCCGGCGGTGAACGGGTCGGGGGCGGACGGCTGCGTGCCCCACGTCAATGCGGCGTCCGGTCTGTAGATCGTCCGCGGGAACTGGCCATGCTCGGCATCCGCGTAGGCGTGCAGGGCCTGGCCGATCTGCGCGAGGTTCGACGCGCACTTGGCGATGTACCCCTGATGTCTGCCCTTCTCCAGTGCGGGCAGCAACAGCGCGATCAGGATCGTCAGGATGCCGATGACGACCAGCACTTCGATCAGGGTGAATGCCACGGTGCGGGATGCGCGCATCGTCCCAGATTACCAAGCTGACATCCCTCTCGCAGCCCGATTTGCCTTTCAGATGGCCCGACTTCGGCCACCCGATTCAGGGCTGTGCCTTCCGCGCGTTTTTGGTGTCTTTGGTGGTAGAGCGAGGGTCGGTGAGCGTTTCACCCGCCCCGCCGCTCGAAAACTTACGATCCTCCAGGAGGCTCGAATGCGTCTTTCTTCTCTCATCTCGGCCACGCTGTCGTTCGTCGCGTTCACCGCGGCCAGCACCTTCGCCGCGAACCCGATGTACGACTCGTGGGCGAAGCACAAGCCCGGCACGAGCGTCACGCTCAAGAGCGCGACCGAAGCCTCGGGCATGAAGACCGACAGCGAGCAGGTCTACACGCTGAAGGAAGTGACGCCGGAGAAGGTCGTCATCGAATTGAAGTCGTCGATGATCGTGATGGGCAACAAGACCGACACGCCGGCCGTCACGATGGAAATCCCGTCGGGCGGTGAAGCCGCCCCCGCGGCGAACGCCACGGTCGCCGCCGGCGGCGCGACCGTAAAGACCAGCGAGGAAACCGTCAGCGTCGCCGGCAAGGAATACAAGGCGACCGTCACCGAAACCACCATGGACGCCAACGGCATGAAGAGCTCGACCAAGACTTGGACGAGTAATGACGTGCCGAACCTCACGCTGAAGTCGGTCGTGAAGACCGAAGGCGCGATGGCCAGTTCGACCACGACGGAGTTGAGCGCGATCGACCTCAAGTAATCCGGCTTTCAACTTCGCCTGCCAAGCCATCGGTCGTCCGAGTTGTTCGGGCGGCCGGTGGTTTGTTGCGCTCTTGCCGAAAGACATGACGCTTGGCCATTCCCTGAACCGACCGCTACGATGCCGCTCCCACAGGAGTTGAGGCATGGCGGACGCGGATTCGGTTCTGTCGACTTCTTCGATTTCACGGCGCGACTTCGTGACGAGCACGGCAGTGACGGCAGTCGTCGTGGCGACCAGTCAATCGGCACTCGCTCAAACGACCGAAGCGACAACACAACGGGCCGACGCCTCGCAGACGGTCGCGCTGCGCTGGGTCGAAGCAAACCCGCCAGCCGCCAGCGTCGGCCTCACGTTCGGCCTACCCTGGCCACGCGGCGCGATTCAACGTGACCAGCCGCTGGCCGTGTTTGATGCCTCGAACAAGCCGCTGCCCGCGCAGACGTGGCCCACCGCGTTCTGGCCCGATGGCTCGGTGAAATGGACCGCACACGCCCTGCTCGCGCCCGGTGGCGACATGGGCCAGTCACTCACCGTCGGCATCGGCTCGAGCACCTTGCCCGGCCCGTCGATCAGCGTCACTGACACAGCCGACGCCATCAAACTCGACACCGGCAAAGCCCACTTCGAGATCGCGAAGTCCGGCCAAGCGTTCCTCCGTTCGATCAAGATCGGCGACAAGACCATCAGCGGCCCGGCCTCGCTCGTCGCAATGATTCAGGACGGCGACGGCGATGCCGAATCCCCCAAGTCGACGTCGTTCGTTAGCTCCATCACCGAAGCAGCCGTCGAGAACGCCGGCCCCATTCGCGCGTGCGTGCGTGTCAAGGGCGTGCACAAGTCGAAGGATGGACGACAGATATTGCCCTTCACGTTGCGACTCTACTTCTACGCCGGCTCCGAGGACGTACGGCTGATGCACACGTTCGTCTACGACCTAGACGAAAAGAAAGACTTCGTCCGCGGCATCGGCGTGCAGTTCCAAGTGCCGATGTCCGATGCGATGCACAACCGGCACGTCCGCTTCGTGGGCACGGACCACGGCCTGTGGGGCGAAGCGGTCCGCACGCTGACCGGCCTGCGCCGCGACCCCGGCGCAAGCCCGTGCCAAGCAGATCGCCGGCGAGTTTGTGGCGGATGAGCAGATTGCCCCGAACGTGCGCGGCGCGCTCGACCTCGTGCCCGCCTGGGGCGACTTCACGCTCTCGCAACTGTCGGCCGACGGCTTCCAGATCCGAAAACGCACCAAGCCCGGCTGCGGCTGGATCAGCGCCGGCAACGGCACCCGCGCCGGCGGCTCGGTGTTCGTCGGCGGCGCGAGCGGCGGCGGATTACTCGTCGGTGCGCGCGACTTCTGGCAGAAGCACCCGAGCCAGATCGACGTCCGCGACGCGATCATCGACACGGCGCGCGTCACGATGTGGCTTTGGTCGCCCGATGCACCGCCGATGGACCTGCGCTTCTATCACGACGGCATGGGCCAAACGAGCTATGCCGAGCAGAACCGCGGCTTGGATATCACCTACGAAGACTACGAAGCCGGCTACGACACGCCGTTCGGCATCGCCCGCACGAGTGAACTGCGCTTCTGCCCTGTCGCGGCGACGCCAACGCGCGACGACACAGAGAAATGGGCCGATATCGTGCGCACGCCTCCGATGCTGGTCTGCGAGCCCAAACGTTATCTGGAAGCGAAGGTGTTCGGCGCGATCTGGACGCTGCCCGATCGGTCGACACCCGCGAAGGCCGCAATTGAAGACCAGATGCAGTTCCCGCTCGATCGCTACCTGCGCGAGACCGAGCAGCGCAGCTGGTACGGCTTCTGGGATTTCGGCGACGTCATGCACACCTACGACGGCGATCGCCACGTCTGGCGCTACGACGTCGGGGGCTTCGCGTGGGACAACTCCGAACTCTCGCCCGATTTGTGGCTGTGGTACAGCGTCCTGCGCACCGGTCGCGGCGACCTGTTCCGCTTCGCCGAGGCAATGACGCGTCACACCGGCGAAGTCGACGTTTACCACGCAGGCCGGTTCAAGTTCCTCGGCACGCGGCACAACGTTCAGCACTGGGGCTGTAGTTCGAAGCAAATCCGTATTTCAACCGCGATTTACCGCCGCTTCCTCTACTTCATGCTCGGCGGCGACGAACGCATCGGCGACCTGCTCGACGAGCAGATGCTGGCGTTCGAGACGCAACGTCACGTGAACATCGGCCGCAAGATCGGTGCTTCGCCCGACAAGCCGAGCGAGCCGCTGCCGACCGAATGGACGAAGGCGGAAGGCGGCGACATCGGCGTCGGCGCGATGGGCTTCGGCCATCTGATGAGCGCATGGGTCACGCAGGCCGAACGCACCGGCGATTCGGCGTGGCATGAGCGCATCGTCAAGGCGATGTCGACGCTGGCGCAGGTCCAACATGCGTTCTGGGCAAACGACTGGACGATCAATCTCGACACGGGCGAAGTGAAAGTGAACGGCAAGCCGGTCGGAGCGAACGACAACGGGATGGCGCCGAGCCCGGGCGCACCGGCCGCGGCGGGTGCGGACCGCTCGGGCCGAATCGGCGTCTCACACCTCAGCACCTGCTTCGGCCTGCCGGAGATAGCGGCGGAACTCGTCCTCACGTACGGCGAGCAAGCCCCGAAGTTTGCCGACGCCTGGGCCGAGTACGGCCTGCTCTACAACGCTCCCGCCGAGCAGCGCAACGCCGCGCTCGGCGCCAACCTGCGTGGCCTGAGCCTGCGCGACTCGCACTCACGCTGCACCGCGTTCGCCGCGAAACATCTGAACGACCCGAAACTCGCGGCCCGAGCGTGGGACGAACTCTTTGGCGACGCTTCGCCCGAACAACGCGCGCGGTGGATGACGATCCGAAGAGTCGAAGGCCCTGATGTACTTCGTCCGATCGAGGAGGCACAGCTTGGCACGAACGGCGCTGCGCAGCGCGGGCTGGCGATGCTGCAATTGCTCGCGTTCGCGGGCGATGCGCTGCCGCAGTAAGCGATTCCCATAGGCTTGGCTTCCGCCAGCGACCACGCGACAGTCCCGCCTCGTGGAGCACGAACGTCTCGTCATGGCTCTGAAACTACGATATGAGCGAGACGATCATGCTACGCCGCAGGTCCACGGCTCGCTGGAGCAGAACCCGCGTGCAGCAGCCGCCTCGTGCCGACAACGCAAGCGGTACAGTTGCGTTCACTCCACGCCGCGCAGCTCAACCATCCGCTGCACCGCCCACTGATTGAGCGTATCGAACGCCTTCAACTCGCCCGGCGTAAGTTCGCCGTGGTCGAAGTCTTCAGGCTCTTCGGCCAGCAGCTTCCACACGCCGTCGCGCTGAACAACACCGAGAGCGTCCTTGGGCTTGATGACGCCCTCGTCGTTCTTCTTGCCGATGATGACCAGCGACACGCCGGCCTCGCTGCGGGCATCGATCGACACGTAGACGCGGCCGTCGGACTGTTCTTTGCCGATGTCGGCGAGTTCCTTGGCAAACTCGGCCACGTCCATCTTCTTAGGAACGAGCACAAGCTTGGCGGCTTCGTCTGCCTTGCCATCGCGGCAGAGCTGGTTGATGTGCTCGAACAAGTCGAACGCCGCAGCGGCCTCAGGATCAGCCGGGCGCGTGGGAACGATGGCGGGCATCGTGCTCGGCCCACTCGTCGGCACGGCGGCGATGATCGCACCGACATTGTCAGCCAGCGTCCACACGCCGCACGCGGCGGTTGCGACCACGCCAGCGCAAGTCCATCGAATCAGTCTGGCCACGGCGTCCTCCTCGTTCGAGCGCGGCAACGAAACGCGTTGCCATCACGCGATTGTACCAACGCGCGTTCGACGGCAAGTCGCCTGACGAATCGACAGGATAAGCTGCATGCGTTTCGAACGAGGAATCAGTTCGCCCCGCGCCGCAGCAGCACGGCGGGAATCGTCTTGAAAACCAGCGCCAGATCGCTCCACAGCCGGCGTCGGCGGGCGTAGCGCATGTCCATGCGCATCCACTCGTCGAACTTCACGCGGCTGCGCCCTTCGACCTGCCAGATGCACGTCAGGCCGGGCGTGACGTCGTGGCGACGGTACTGCCACGACTCGCAGCCGTCGGCCTCCTTGATCGGCAGCGGGCGCGGGCCAACCAGCGTCATGTCGCCCAGCAGCACGTTGAAGAGCTGCGGAAGCTCATCAATGCTGGTTTTGCGCAGCAGCCGGCCCACCGTCGTCACGCGCGGGTCATGCTTCATCTTGAATGCGGGACCGTCCTGTTCGCTGACGGCGCGGAGCTGGTCTTTCAGCTTCTCGGCGTCAACGCGCATCGTGCGGAGCTTGAATATCTTGAACGGCCGCCCGCCCAGGCCCGTGCGCAGTTGCGTGAAGACAATCGGTCCCGGATCGAACAGTTTGATCGCAACGGCCGCGGTGATGAGCAGCGGCGATGCCGCAAGAATGGCCATCGACGCGACGGTGATGTCGACGGCGCGCTTCCAGATCGGGAGCGGCTCGGCCAGCAGTTCTGACATGTTGCGCGCGGGAAGACTTCAAGATCGCCCGGGATGTCGCGCGGCTGCGCCGACAGCTTCGCCACAGCATCGTTCGCGGCGCGCTTCACCGGCTCTGTCTCCGGCGTGTCGATGAACGTCTCGCCGTTGAGTGAAGAGTCTTCAAACGCGTCCGACGCCACGGGCGGCCGGCCACTGCCGACATTGCTGTCATCGCTCTTCTTCTCCACACGTGGCGGCGGGAGTTCCGGGTAGGTGTAGACGGTGCACGTTGGCTCGTACGCCTTGCCCTGCGTCGCGCGGCGCACACGCGCGATCAACATTGATGCGCCGACCGGATCGGTGTCGGGGAGGATTGCGCAGACGGTAGTCTGATCGAAACGTCCGACCTCGTCCGTCTCGCGCACCTGCTTCAGAATGACGGTGGCCAAGCGCAGGAGCGAGTGCTCATGCACGGGCAGGCCGTCGATGTGGAAGAGCACCAAGCTGAACAGGCTCTGCTGCCGATCGGCACGGGCCCGCTCACGGCGGAGGACGGCGTGCATCTGGTCCGGGTTGTACAACTCGCGGACGTGTCGCTTGCGCGACGACACCGGGGCCGACAGGCGCGCAACGCGCGGTGGCGCCGCGCCGGCAGCATCAATGCCGTCACGCGGCGTCTCCTGGGATGAACGAAACAGTGGCATTCTTCCCTCTACATTCACGCTTCGTCCGGCAACTGCGATGCCCGGTTCCGAGACAGACATCCGCCAGACGTGGCGTGACAAGCATTTTTCTCACCCGCGAAGCACTGCCGCGTGATGCGGCACCCAACACTTCGCCTGCACCGAAATTGCCCACATCCCAGCGAGCGTTCTCGGCAAACCACACGATCACGACCGGCGCGGTTCGTCCGAGGAGGAACGCGCCGATGTTCCGCCGGACGTCGTGTCGGGGCGGAAGAATCCGGATGCGTCATCACTGCCCATGGCGACGTTCAATTCATCGCTCGCCTCGGCCGGCCCTGCTGACCGTGCATCGTCGGTCAACACCAAGCCGATCACATGGGCACCCAACGTCATGAGCGAATCACGTGCCGTGGCGATCGACCGGGCAGCGCCCGTTCGGTTCGCGCGCGACACCAGCACCGTTGCATCCGCCAGCGACGCGACGATGCGAGCGGCATCGCCGGCACTGGTCGGGTCGCAGTCGAGAATCAAATGGTCGTATGCGGCCGTGAGCGTGCTGATAAGCTCGCCGAAGCGATGATCGTTCAACATGACGGCCGGCTCACTGACGACATTGCCGGTCGTCAGCACGTCGAGCTTCGGCACGCTGGTCGAACGCACGACGGACGCCGGCTCAGCCGATCCGCCAAGGACATCAGCGATGCCTTCTTTCGCTTCGATCGAGTAGATGTCGCGGAGCTTGGGCGCGTCGAACGACAGGTCGACCAGCAGCACCTTCCGACCTTCGGTCGCGATAGCGGCGGCGAGGTTGCAGGCGACTGACGTCTTGCCGTCGCCGTGTGCGGGCGAGGTGAACACCAACGTCGCGGGCAACTGGCCTTGCACTTCGACGGCGCGCCGGATGACCCGCGTCGCGCGAGCCATCTTGCTTTGCGGGTCGATCTGGCCGGCCCATGCGAGGGCGACGGTGCCGCCGGGCTCCTTGACGGGAGCGACCGACGCGAGGATCGGCAGGCCAAGCTTTTCGGCACGCGGCCGCAGCGTGGCGACGTTCGCGCCCGGCATCGCGTGACGCACGGTGCCGGTGCTGCGCCACTCGGCCAGCAAAGCGCCGGTCACGCCCAGCAGCAGGCCAGCGAGCGCGCCGAAGCTGATCGTCGTGAGCAAGCCCGTCGCGTCTGTGCGCGGCGTGGGCGGGTAGTCGGCGTCGGTCACGGTGGCACTGTGAACCCTGTCGACGCGAACGACGCCATCGGCCGCTGACGACATCGCGTCATCACGGCGACGGTCGAGTTCCATCGAGCGGGCTTCCAGCCGCTTCAACTCGGCATTCAGCGACGCGAACTCGCCTGCACGTGCGCTGCTGGATGCGGCTTGCTTCTGGGCGTCGCCGAGTTCCTGCTCCAGCAGCCCCTGCTTCCGCTCGGCCGCCTTCCAGCGGTCGCGGGCGGTCGCGAGTTGCATCAGCTTGAGTTGCTTGATGCGGTCGTTGACGCGCATCACGGACGGATGGTTCGGCAAATACGTGCGGCGCAGGTCGATCAGCTTCTGTTCGAGCATGCGCAGCTCGTCCTGCGTCGCGACGTCGGAGTCGGCCGTCACTTCGCCGGAGAGCGCGCGGTTCAAGTCGTCTTCAGTCGCCTTGGCAAACAGTTCGCCGCCGCGCGTGCGGAGTGACTCATAGGCGGTCTTCAGGTCGATCGTTTCGAGTTGCGCCTTTGACAGCGCGTCGGCGAGCGTTGCCGCCTTCTGAGCGGCGGGAGATTGCGCCGGGTCGAGGCGCAGCATTGCATCTTGTTTGAGCAATTCGTTCAGTTTGCCGCGCACCTCAAGAAGGCGAGGCTCGATCGCCTTTCGGTCGGCGTTAACTTGGTCGAGCAGTTCCTGAGCGTGCGTCTGGTTCGTGTCGCGCTGGTAAGCGCGATACGCATCGACGACAAGATCGACTGTGCGTTCGACTTCGCCGGGCGTCGCTCCGGACAGGCCGATCGTGAGGATGCCGCCCTTCGTTTCGACGCGCAGCCGGCTCTGGAGATATCGGACCGGGTCCTTCTGACGACTGAGCGTGGGGATGGCAGAAAGTTCGGGCGTGCTGTCGAGCGGTCGAAGCACCTCGGCCGAGCGGACGACGTTGGGCTGCGCGGCCAACAGCGCTTCGACGGTGTCTTTGGGCAGGTCACCGAACGGTCTCACCTGCACGCGGGCCACGGCCGTGTAAGTCTTGGGCGTCAGCAGCAGGTAGGCTGCCGCGACGACGACGCACAGCAGAAGCACGCCGAGCACGATCGGTGCGTGGCGCAGCAGTGCCGAGCCGAGGCCGGTCGAATGGGCAGGACGAGACTGTTTCAGTTCATTCGAGATAGATCGTCCTTCAGCCGTGCCCAGCCTGCGCAGTCATGCGTGACTGGACGATAGCCGGCTACGGAATATATCTGCCACGTTCGAGTCCCACTTTGGAAGATTGCGCGAACCCGACTTGGGAAGCGAGGCCATCACAAAGTGGGTAGAATCTGCCAATCGTAGTGAGCACTGATGCGAAGCCTGCGTCCGGCCGACTACTGATAAAGAACCGTCGGATCAACGCGTCGGCGCGTCGAACCGTTGGCCAAACTCTATGCCCCATAACATATGGCTTCGATCACTGTACAAGTGTGGGACGCGACGGGCAATAAGCGGCAAGACGTCGAAATGCCAGACGATGCGCCCGTCTCGCGCCTAGTGGCCGTCCTCGTCGACCGCATGAAGTTCCCCCAGACCGGCCCCGACGGCCAGCTGCTGAGCTACAAGCTCCAACATCGGGCCAGTGGCAAACAACTCTTGGAAGACCAAACGCTGTCAAGCGCGAACGTGCAGTCAGGCGACGTGGTGCGGCTGATCCCCGAGATCACAGCGGGACGTTCAGTGCGAATTGTGGATTGCGAATTGCGAATTGAACCACGCAAGATGCCATCTCATGGTTTCTCGTTCTTCGCTTCATGGCTTCATCGCTTCGTCGCCCGCGCCTTCAATTCGCAGTTCGCAATCGGCAATTCGAAATAGTGTCTTCCCCTTCTCCCACTCTCCGCATCGACCCCACCGACGTCACCGATGATCGGTTCGCGCGGCATCGACTCATCGCGTGGTGGGATCAGGCCAAGTTATCGAGCGCCCGGGTGCTGGTCGTCGGGGCAGGGCGCTGGGCAACGAGATCGTCAAGAATCTCGCACTGCTGGGCGTGGGCAACGTACTGGTGGCCGACCGTGATTCGATCGAGCACTCCAACCTCTCGCGCAGCGTGCTGTTCCGTGACAGCGACATCGGCAGGCCCAAGTCGATAGTCGCGGTCGAGGCAGCCCGCACGATCTATCCCGGCATTCACGCTCACGCGTTCGTCGGCGACGTCATCAACGCATTCGGCCTGGGCGCATTTCGCTGGGCCGACCTTGTCATCAGCGGACTCGACAACCGCGAGGCACGCCTGCACCTCAGCCGCGTCTGCAACCGGCTTGGCAAGCCGTGGATCGACGGCGCGATCGAACACATTCAGGGCGTCGCCCGCACCTTCCTGCCCGACGCGTCGGCCCCCTGTTACGAATGCACCATGACCGCGCGCGACTGGGAACTGGTCAACCAGCGGCGCAGCTGCAACATGCTCACGCGCGAGCAGATGCTGACCGGCCACACGCCAACGACGCCGACGATCAGCTCGATCATCGCCGGCGTTCAGACGCAGGAGGCCGTCAAGCTGATTCACGGCATGGACTCCTCGCTGGCCGGTCGCGGCTTTGTGTTCATGGGCAGCACCTGCGAGACGTTCACTGTTGAGTACCAACGCAAGAACGACTGTCTCGGCCACGAGGCGTTTCAAGCAGTCGTGTCGATCGACGCCTGTACTGACACGCTCACGCTGCGCGAGTTGCTGTCGATCGCGCAGGCGCGAATTGGCCGACCCTCGCGCGACGCTCGATCTCGGTCGCGACATCGTCGAACGACTTGAATGTCCGACCTGCGGGAAGTCTGAAGACGTGTTCCAGCCGCTCGGAGCGCTGAAAGCAAACCGAGCCGTCTGCTCATGCGACGGCGCGACCGTCCGGCGCGCCGTGCTGTTCCACACGATCCGTGGCGACGAAGCATTCCTCGATCGCACGCTCGCCAGCAGCGGCGTCCCCGCGTTCGATATCGTTGGCGCCCGTTCCGGCGATCGCTACATCGGCCTGGAACTGTCAGCCGACGCTTCCGCCACACTCGGGCCGCTGCCTGCGGAGGGCTTGCAGTGGCTCTGACCTCCCGCAACAAGGCCGCAGTGTCGACCGACTGCGACTCGCTTGATCCCACCGAGTTGGAACGGCGTGAGATCGTCGAGCCGGATCGACTACGCGAACGCGGCTTCGAGGTCGTCTTCCTCCGCAAGGCGTGGGACACGATGCACGCGCACGCGCGCAGTCGGACTGATGTCGAGGTGGGCGGTGTGCTGCTCGGCGCGCTTCATCGCGACAGTTCCGGCCCCTACCTGCTGATCTACGCGGCCCTGCCCGCGCTGGCCGCCAACCAGCGCAGCACCAGCGTGAGCTTCACGGCTGAGAGCTGGAACACGATCCATGAAACGATCGACCGCGATCACGCCGGCGCGAAGATCGCCGGGTGGTATCACACGCACCCGGGCTTCGGGCTGTTCCTTTCGGAGATGGACGAGTTCATCCAGCGCAGCTTCTTTGACCTGCCGCACCAGGTGGCGACCGTGATCGATCCGATCGCGAACACGGTCGGTACGTTCGTCTGGCGTCACGGGAAGCTCGTGCAGGAGCCGACAGTCATCGAAGGCGTCGCCGCATCACAACCGCCGGCACGGCGCGGCATTCCCGATCGCGGGCCAATCACGCGGTTGGTCGCGCGGCTAATGGACGATGTCGCCCGACTCGACCGCAAGGCGTGGGGCGCGCTGGCGCTGCTGCTGTTCGTGGTCGTATACGTTGTGCTTTACGGACTGCTGCTGCTCCTGGACTGATCATGGATGATGACAAACTCAAGATCTCCTGGGACGACCTCCGCAGTCAGCAGGTGGAAGATCGGCTGCGCGCCCAGGAGCAGATCGGCTCGACCAAGGCGCACTACGAGCAGGCGAAAGTCGTCGCACCCGCCGCCAAGACCAGCGGCCTAAAGACGTTTCTCTACAGCGCGATCTTTTACCTTGCAGCATTCGCGATGGCCGGCGCCGTGCTTGGCTGGGGCGCGGGCGAACTGCTCAGCCTGCGACCGTCGGCGCAAGCCGAGGCGCGATCCCTCATCAATGAGTTGGAGGCCCTCGATCGCGCCGCCGCGAAGGGCCGTTACGATCCGGTGGTCGCGCAGCAGACCCGCGCCCGCTTCATCGAACGCTACAAGGACAACCCGTACTTCGCGGTGCACGTCGACGAATCGCTGTTGCCGGAGCAGAAACAGCAGAAGACGGTCGCCGCGATGAAGCTCGACCGCGCCCACGACTTGACCGCCAACATCATGTTCTTCGGCGTCAGCGGCGTGTTCATCGCGATCGCGCTGGCGTCTGCCGACCGGCTCATGGATCGCAACTGGAACGGTGCGCTGGTCAGTGCCGCGATCGGCGCCGTCGCGGGGCTGGTCGGCGGATGCGTAGTGGCGCTCCTAGCCCAGCGTCTGTCCGAGATGATCACCGGCGGCGTCGATCAGGCGTCGACGCCGCGCATGCTGATGCTGGCCAGCGGATTGAACTGGCTTTTGCTCGGCGCGTTCCTCGCGGCCGCGCCGGGCGTGGCGCTGCGCAGCGCGAAGCGCACGTTGATCGGCGTGGCCGGCGGCGCAATCGGTGGCCTGGTGGGCGGACTGCTCTTCGCCCCGATCGAAGCGGCCACCGATTCGCCCTCCGCGGCTCGATTGGTCGGCCTGCTGGCGATCGGCGCCTGCACCGGCGTCGCGATGGGCCTGCTCGAATCGGCCGCCAAACAGGGCTGGCTGCGCGTGGTCGAAGGGCTCATCGCCGGCAAACAATTCATCCTCTATCGCAACCCGACCTACGTCGGATCAGCCGCGATGAGCCACATTTACCTCTTCCGCGACCCGCAGGTTGGCCGGCGTCATGCGGCCATCCATCACGTGCCCGGCGGTTACGAGATCGAGAACCTGCCGCTGGGCGCGCCGACCTTCGTGAACGACCGCCCTGTCGCGCGGCAACGACTTCGACACAACGATCGCATCCGCGTGGGTAGAACGTTGTTCGTCTTTCAGGAGAAGCATTGACGCCGGGCTGAAGTGTCATGGCCACATTGCTTGTGGAAACCTCGCAGGGACCGGTCGCAATTCAACTGCGCGGGCCGAGCGTGCTCGGGCGCGACGAGACGTGCATGGTCCGCATCGACCACGCGACTCTATCGCGTCGCCACGCCAAGCTCGCGCCGATGCCGGATGGAAGCTGGGTGCTGGTCGACCTCGGTTCGCAGAACGGCTGCCGGATCGAGGGCCATCGTGTACGCGGCACGGTACCGATCCCGGACGGCGCGACGTTGCGTTTCGGCCGTGTGAGGGCGTGGCTCTTTCGAACGACCGCTCCAGCCGGCTGGACAATGCCGTCCGACGATCGTGCGATGGTGGAGGGACATGAAGTGCGCTGCAACTCGTGCGGCCAAGTGAGTTGGGCACCCACTCACGCGGCCGGTCTTGAACTGAAGTGTAAAGGGTGCGGGCGCCGCTGATCGTCGAAGCGCCGGCCGCGCAGGACGCCGCCGAGTGCGCGGCCTGTCACGGGCCGATCCAGCCGGGCGAGGCGACGCACACGTGCGTACAGTGCAACGCCCAGCACCACGCCGATTGCTGGACCGAAAACCGAGGCTGCGCAACGTACGGTTGCAGCGAGGTGGGCGTGCTGGATCGGACGGACGAAGCGCTCGCGGGCGACGCGATCGCGTCGGAGCATCGTTCGCCGATCGACACGCAGAGCGACTGGGCCGTGCTCACGCTCGCGGGTCTTGCGGGCTTGCCCTCGTTTGGCGTCACATCGCTTGCGGCCGGCGCATGGCTAATGATGCGTAGCCGACGCTCGCAGGCGTTGGTCGCGCTCGTGTTGGGCATCGCGGGCGCGGTTGCGTCCGGCGTGTGGTGGCTGGGCTGGTGGAGGATTCGAGAATGATTGCGTTCCAGTGCTCCACTTGCCGACGCGCGTTCAACGTGCCCGATCACTACGCGGGCAAGCGCGCCAAGTGTGGCTGCGGCCAACTGCTGATCGTGCCGGCCGAAAATGTGCCCGTGACCGTCCCGCCTGCTGCGCCTTCGATCGGTCTGCGTGGACGACGGCTCGCCTCCGACGAGCAACAGATGCGCAAGCTGTTCGGCAAAGCAGACGGGCCAATCCGGCTGGTTGAAGTTGTCGGCACCCCACCCGAGCAGTATGTCGTCGAGTTTCACATCGCGAGCCTGCGTGACGCGAAAACGCTGCTGACCGTGCACCGCGCCGAGATCAATCTGACGAGCGAGTATCCGCGCATCGGGCCCCAGTGCCGGATGCTCACGCCGATCTTTCATCCGAACATCGACGCCGCCAGCATTTGCATCGGCGATCACTGGGCGGCTGGCGAACGCATCGGCGACTTGGTCATCCGCATTGGCGAGATGCTTGCATACCAAGCCTACAACATCCGCAGCCCGCTCAACGCCGAGGCCGCCATGTGGGCGGATCTGAACGCCGACAAACTGCCGACCGACGGCCGCGACTTGCGCTCACTCATCCAGGTCTAGCGCAAAAAGAATCCGGACTTCGCTTCACCCAGACGTTTGCGCCCCTGCTTGATGGCGCGAATGTCTGGTCGAAACGAAAGCCCGGATTCACTCTCAACGATCGGCACTCAGCAATCAGACGTCGTCGTCGCTGCGATTGGCGTTATCGCGTCGACGGGCCATCGGGTCACGGAGCACACGCTGGCGATCGTCTTCGTCCAGTTCGTCAATAACGTCGTCTTCGTCGAGCACATCGCGCGATTCGAGTTGCTGCTCTGCGGTCGTGATGTCGTCTGATTCGTCACCGTCATCGACCAGCGCGTCGCGGTTCTCCAGCAGTGGATCGCGCAGTTCGCGCGAATCGTTGACAGGGTTGGTCATCGCCCCGCCGGCGCTTGTGGCGGTAGGTGTCGTGTCTGGATTGAACGGGGCCACGCTGCCCGTCGGCAACGGTGGTGGCACCGGCGCACTGCTGGCTTCCGCGCCGCGGCCGGTCGTCATCGACGTGCCTTCCGCGCCCGGTTGGGTGCGAAGATTCGAGAGATTAGATGTTTCCGATCGGCCTATGTCGGCATCACGACCGATATCCGGCACGCGGGTCGAGCCGCGATCGGCGTTCAGTTTCTGACGATCGGCAAAATCGCGGCGACGTTCGTACGCATCGCGGATCGCGCCGCGAGCCCGATCGTACGACAGGTTCGCGGCCTCGGGGGTCTTCTCGTAGTCGGCGCGGATGTCGTTCTCCATGTCGGCGAACGAGCGTCCGGCGTTCTTGTCCGCGGCGCTGGCGCCGTAGCGATATGCGCCGGCATACGTATCGAACGAATCGCCCGACTTGTAGTAGTCTCGCGTGTGATAGTTTTCGCGCCAGTAGCCGTCATCGTCGGCATTCGCGTCGGCTATCACCTTGCCCGACAAGGCGCCGACGACCACGCCCGCTACCGCGCCAATGGCAGCGCCGATCGGCCCGCCGATCGCGGTGCCGATGGCCGCACCCGTGAGGCCACCGGTCGTGCCGCCGACGCTGGCACCGACGACTTGGCCAGTCGTGTTGTCATGCTCCGGCGCGTTGGGATTCGTAGTCGCATCGCGACGATCATCCGTCGCGTTCGTGTTCGGTTGGAATGGATTGCCCTGGGCCATGCGGACCTCCGTTGTTGTGGTCCGTTCACCCTAGGACGCTGGCGGCGTGCGGGCGTTCAGGCTTTTCCCCCGACAGCGCGTGGGTGTGCGCAGCACAAGCCACGGACGGATGCTGAGGGGCAGTTCCCGTGCGGGCCGAACCGCGCGACGATTTCGTCAAACGCCGCAACGCGGCCCGATGCGGGCGTCTTCCCGCCGAAGGTGAGGAACACCTTCATGACCGCGGTCCCGTCGACATCGAAGAATTGCACGCTCAGCGTCTCGACGCCGTCCATGTGGCTGGGCTTGCGCACGGCGTAGATGCGGGCGAGGCGGTCGTGGCGGATGTGCATGTCGAGCGAGCGGGTCTGCACGTTGAAGTAGCCGCCGAACGTGCTGAAGTTGCCGAACTGACCGAACGCTTCGAGCGTGACGGCCGAGTTCGTGCAGACGACGTGCACGTCGCCGAGCGATTCGAAGCCGCGCAGGATCGCTTCCCACCCCGACGCATCGAGTGCGATGGATCGGCCATCGGGCATGGCTTCGACGATCTCGCGCTCGCTGACGCCGAGCGACCGTGCCAAGTGCAGCGCGAGTGCGTTCGGATGCTTGGCCCACGTCTCACGAAGGCGCGCCCTTCGGGCGACAGGTTCGGTCGGAAGCTCCAAGGCTTCAATGACGGGATTAATCGACGGCAGCACAGGTTTGGACATTCGGGAGCCTCGCGTGAAGTCGATTTGATGATCGACGGGAACACGAGGCGACGCCTCTAGGAGATTTCCCGAGAGGTCGTTCGCTCGCTCACAAGAGAACGCGGGCGCTGACCTGTGTCTGCGCCCGCGTCTGCATTCTTCCGGACGATCGACGATCACCTGAAGCCGGGCAGGAATTCCTTCTCCGCCGCGAACATCTCGGCCGTCATGGCGCGGATTTCACCGGGCGTTAGAACGGCCTGCGTGAGCGGGTCGAGGAACAGCGCGTACGTGGCCGCCTCAATGCTCTTTTCGATGCACGCCTTGGCCGCCAGATCGAAGTAGGCCTGCTGGCTGTGGCAGATGTGCGCCATCTGCGCGGGCAGCGCGCCGTAGCGCGTCGGGTTGATGCCGTTGCGATCGACCATGCACGACACTTCCACTGCGCCGTCGCCATCCAGATTCGTGATGAGCTTGCCGGCCTCACCCGTGTTCTTCTTGCCAGGGGCGACGGCGTGGTTCATCACGTTGCCGTGGATGCGGAACGGCGAGTCCTTCTCGCGGGCTTCAATGATCCAACTGCCGTACTCCCAGCTGCGCTTGATCTCGACCTTTTTCTCGCCCTTGACGAGTTGGTTGCGGTGCTCGTCGGCGCCCTTCCGCCATTGCGGCCAGTTCGTGGCGTAAAATCGACTGCCACCGTCGTAGCCGCGGCGAAGCAGCTTTCGGCCCTGTGCGCTCTTGCGGTAATACGGCAGATATTCGCTGAGGTGGCCGCTGCTTTCCGTGATGAACGCGCCGAACTGCACGCACATATCCTTGCGGATCAGGTCGCCCATCTTGTAAGGCTGCTCGCGCTTCTCGCCCCAGCGGAGGTCCTGGGCGTCGTACACGGCCACGCCGGCGTCGGCTTCGCGATAGCCTTCTTCGATCTCTTTTCGGAACTTCTCGTACAGCACCTTCGTGTAAAGGTTCTCGCCCTGGTGCTGAAGACGCGTGAACCACGCGAGGTGATTGACGCCGGCGCATTCCCAGTCCATCTCTTCGTACGGCACGCCCGCGTAGCCCGCGAGCAGATGGCTGGTACCTTGCACGCTATGACACAGCCCGACCATGGGCACCTCCGGCACCGCACGGCCGGCGGCGCAGACCATCATGCTCATCGGGTTCGTGTAGTTGAGCATCATCGCGCCGGAGCACAGCTCGCGCATGTCGCGCAGGATGTCGAGGAACACCGGCACCGTGCGCAGGCCCTTGAAGAGACCGCCAGGCCCGACGGTGTCGCCGATGCACTGGTCGACGCCGTACTTCAGCGGGATGTCGTTGTCGAACGCCACGCACGCGACGCCGGATACTTCGACGCAGCAGATCGCGTAGTCGGTGCCGGGTAGCACCTCGCGACGGTTGCTGCTTGAGCGCACCGTCCAGCCGTCGTCGCGGCCGCACTCGCGGATGACCTGCTCAATTACCTTGTGCATCGTCGCGAGGCGATCCTTGTCGACATCGACGAGACGGAACTCGCCCTTGTCGGCACCGGGGATGAGCAGCACGTCTTTGCAGAGCGTCGGGCAGAAGCCGGAGCCCGCGCCGAGGAACGTGACATTGATCGGCCGCTGCATTTTGCCCTTCAGGCCTTCCTGCGAATCGGCGGCCTTGGTGTGAGCGGCGTGACCTTGCTTGGCGGCGTCGGTTTTTGGTTCGTTGGGCATGGCGGCGTCCAGTTCTGATGGTTCGACTCGATGAGGTTCGGCAGCCTTGGTCCCCTCTCCCGGTACGCCGAAAGAGGTGATCCATGCGAAACGGTTTTTCGCACGCTTCGCACATTTGCGACCACGGTATCGCGTGATCAGCTCGGCGAAATAGCACGCATCGAGCATTAATAGTACATTTGTGACATGGCTCGCGCCGTGGATCGTCCGAGTAAAGCCGCCGACGACGCCCTTCTGTGTCTGCAAGGTGGCGGGCATGAAACGCGTTTCGACCCGTCGTACTTCTGGGATGCGCGCGAGCGCAGGCCGCCTTGGCATTTCACGATTCAACTGACGATCGCCGGCGAGGCGTTCTACGAAGACGCGACCGGCCGACATGCGCTCACGCCTGGCCACGCGTTCGCGGCGATCATTCCGGGGCCGTTCAAGTACGGCTATCCGCCCGGTGCGCGACAGCCGTACGAGCAGGTATTCGTCAGCATGGCCGGCGCGAGCGCGAGGCGCTGGCATGGCCGCATTCACGACGAGTTCGGGCCCGTCCTGCGCTTCGGCGTCGGCGCGTCAATCGTTCAGCAGCAGATGCTGGAGATCGCCCACGCCCGCGCGGGCAGCGCGTGGCTCGACGACCGCTACCTTGCATCGGCCAAGCTGTATCAACTGCTGATGACGATCTACAGCGTGCTGCGCGAGCGCCGCCTCGAGCAACGACCGCGTGTCGCGCGGGCGATCGACATTTTGCAGACGCAGGCGACCGACCCGCGGTTCAACGTCGAGCGGCTGGCCGAGATCGTGGGCTGCTCACGCGAACACCTGACGCGCGAGTTCCGCATCGCCACACACCAGACGCCGGGCGACCACCTGACGCGTCACCGGTTGAGACTGGCTGGCCGACTGCTGCGCGAGAGCGATGCCAAGTTGCAGGCCGTCGCGCTGGCCAGCGGCTTCCGCGGTGCGAACTACTTCTGCCGTGTCTTCAAACAACACGCCGGCGTCACGCCGGGCGAGTTCCGGGAACGGAAGTGGATGACGGTGGGTTGACCTGATCCGCCATGCGCCCCCTGGCGCGATCCCGCAGTTGCTCGATGCGTCTCTGAAGCGTCGCCATGGGAACCGAGTCGTCCGCAAGCGACACGTCGACGATCGCCGGCCGCAGCGGCGAGTTCTGCCACTTCGATTTGCGGATCGTGAGCGTCTTGTGACCCTGGGTGTTGACGCCCGTTTCGATCAGTCGGACATTCGACCAAGGCTGGAGTTTGGGCCGGCCCTTGCCATTGGATTGGCCGAGGCCCGCCGGGCTGATGCGAACCTGCACTAATCCATCGCCGTTCTGGAGGGTCAGATGCCGGCGACGCAGCACCCAGCCAATCAGCACCGCTGGCACGGCCACGAGGGCCAGCGCGGCCCATCGGTAGCCGCGGACCCATGTGAGCACCGCCTGAGACAGCGTCGCGCTGTTGATGACGAGCAACAGCCCCACCGCACCCGCGGCCGTGCGCGAGGTGAAGTGGTTGCTGAGCGACCCGTGGCCGAACCCCCATAGGACGATCTCGTCGGGGGCGACCGATTCGCCGCACTCCGGGCAGGCGTGCCCGCGCGGCAGGCCGACCATCGAGTACCCGCAGTTCGGGCACCGCTCGAGCGGCCAAGGCTCGTCGTCGTTGATCGGCCCCATGACTGCGACAGCCTACGACACGCGTCGCGCAGTCGCCAAACGATTCGCCGCTGCGATCACTTCACGCCGTGGGCGGCCTTGTACAGGTTCCATGTGATGTGGATCTGGCCCTGGTGATGCGCTTCGTGCCAGGCGAGCAGGACGAATGATTCGCCGACGCCGCGGGTGACGCCGTTGGCCATGGTCACCTTGCCGCCAGGTCGACGGCCGTCAGGGTCTTCAGGTACGCGATCGCGTTTTCGTACGTGCTCGACAGCGCCGATCGGATGTCGGCCAGTGACGGCACGTTGGTGTCCGACGGCGTGCTGCCGCCGGCGAAGTTAGCGATGCGGGCTTCGTCCATCACCTTCACGCCCTTCAGTCGCTCGTTGATGTAGCGATCGTGCGTGGCCGCGCAGTGCATGGCCTGCCAGCCGATGTGGGCTCGACCGGGGCCGGGTCGCCAAGCGAGCACCTGCTGCACGTCCTGGCCGGACTTTTCGATGGTTTCGAGGATGCCGAGCAGGCGAGCGCGAGAGAATTCCCATACGGCGAGCAGCGTGGCGATGTCCATCACCCGATCATATTCAGTTTGCCCGTCAACGCGATGGCGCGGGCCGCGATGCGCGCGACTCTAGCCGTCCGACGCAGGCATCGATGATTGCATTGCCGCCCTCGACCGCTTGCGCCAGGTCAACCCGTCCGCGACCGCGTGGATGGGAATGTCCGTCGGAACATGGACGAAGCCAACGACCGCGCCGGATGCCTCATCCGCAGCGAGTTGCAGCGACCGGAACAGGATCGCGTTGCACAGGTAAGCGCCAGCGTCGCGCGAGAGTGACGCGCGAATGCCGGCCCGCTCCAGCCGACAGACGATGTCGTTCGCCGGAAACGTCGATGCGAGGCGATCAGGCCCGTCCTGCGCCAAGCGTGGCGCGAGTGGTCGAGCACCAGCCGCATCGGGCAGATCACGGCATTCGTTTCGGGCTTCGCACTCGATGACGAATCCGCGCGCGTGGCGCGATACCCCGAAATGAATGGCGATGTCCGGGCGCTGGCGCATGTATGCCGACTCCAGCGCACGAGGGCCGGCGTACCACTCGACGGGCAGCACCTCAGTGACGATTCTGAGCCGAGGATGACGTCGGGCCGCGAGCGGGTTTAGTGCCGCGACGAGACTCCCGCTGACATTGGCGGACACGCCGGGGAACGGACCGAAACCGGTGATGAGGAGCGTGTGAGAAGGCGACATCGGACGGCTCAAGGTGGAGATACAAAAACAGCGGCGGACCGGGCCACACCCGATCCGCCGCCGCGTTGGAGAACTGCAAGGCTGTGATGAAGGGAGCGCTTTCGTTCGATCGCTTTCGCGCTCGACTACCTTGCTCGAAGGCACTCCCTAGCACCGGCCGTGGGCAACCGAAGATCAGTTGCCGGCGGACTGGTACGTGTAGTAGGTCTTGATGTTGCGACCGTAGTAGCCGCCACCCTGCGTACGCACGCCGTTGAGCACCACGCCGATGTGTTCGGCCTTGAGCTGACGGAGGGCGTCACGCATGCGCTGGAGCAGACCACGGCTGTTGGCCCGAGCCTTGACGACGGTGATGACACCATCGACACGCGGGGCGAGGGCGACCGTCTCGCTGACGAGCAGGATCGGACCCGAGTCGAACACGACGTGGTCGTATTCTTCCAGGGCACGGTCGATGAACTCGGTCAGGAGGGCCGACTCGAGCAGTTCGGTCGGGTTGGCCGGACGCGGGCCGGTCGTGAGAACGTCCAGGTTGGGGACGTTGCTCTTGCGGACGGCGGTTTCCACCGACGCCTGCTGACCGAGGACGCTGCCGAAGCCGACGTCGTTTGACAGGCCGAACACGGCATGCACCTGCGGGCGACGGAAGTTGGCGTCCACGAGGAGGATCTTGCGGCCGTTGAGGGCCAGACCCGCCGCGATGTTGCACGCCACGGTCGTCTTGCCGTCGCCGGGGCCCGGGCTGGTGACCAGCAGGCTGCGGGTCGTGTCCAGGCTGGCGGCGTGCTGGAGACGGGTACGGACGTGACGGAACTGTTCGGCGATGACGCTGTGCGGGGCCTGGCTGATGACCAGCGAGAGCTCCGAACCCGCGGCCTGCGGATCGTCGTCCTCGTGCGGGATCATGCCGAGCAGGTTCATCTGGCCGACGCGGTTGATGTCGCGCGGGCTGCGGATGCTGGTGTCGGTGAGTTCGCGGAGGAAGGCGGTCAGAAGACCGATGCCCAAGCCCGCGATACCGCTCAGCACCATCACGATCGGAAGCTGCGGTGAGCTCATGCCACGCGGCTCTTCAACACCGATCTTCTTGATCGTGCTCATCGCCTGGTCGTTGCGGCTGCCGTTCTGGTCGATCATGTCCAGCTTGTCCTGGACGGCCTGGAGGCGACCTTCGTACAGCTTCACGATGTCGTTGTTGCTGTTAAGAGCGCCAAGGTCCTTGGTGTAGCGAGAGAGTTCGCCGGTGGTGTTGGCATACTGGGCGTCGATCGCCTTGAGAGTCGACTGGGCACCGTCCACAGCGGCCTGGGCCGACTGCTTGATCATGCTCAGGCGATTGGTGCGCAGTTCGGATTCGCGATCGTCAATCTTGGCCTTGACGATGTCCATCTGGGTCTGCATGGACTTCAGGCCGGGGAACTTCTCGCCCTTCTCCTGCTTCATGACGGCGATGTTCGTGTCGAGTTCGTCGCGGGTCGCGCGGAGGCGGGCCAGCGTCGGATCGTTGTCGATGTATTCCTTGACGATCGGCGGAACTTCGCCGGCGTCCATCATCGCCTGAATGCTGGCCAGCGAGGCCTTGGCGTCTTCCAGCTTGCTCTGGGCTTCGATACGGGCATCGACCAGGCGGCTGACTTCCTGATGAAGCGCGTCGCCACGGCCGCCCTGGCCGTTGGTGGTGTAGCCGAGGCTGTCCTGCAGGTTCTTGATCTGGGCCTTGTAGTTGGCGATCTGCGTGTTCAGACGGGTCTGACGCAGCTGCCAGTAGTCGCGTTCATCCTTCTGAGCCTGGCTCGAACCGCCCTGCTCGCTCTGGATGTGGTTGCGGACGAGTTCGTCAAGGATGATGACGGCGTCGGCCTTCTCGCGGGTCGAGATGTTGACGTCGACGATTTCCGAACCCTTGTACTGCATCACCGACAGACGCTTGCGGAGATCGAGGATGGCGTTGGCCATGTCGAACACCGGGGCGCCGTTGGAGTCTTTGATGACGAAATCGCGGGCCCACGCCGTCTTGGCGCGGACCGGGTCATCGGCGTTCTGAAGCATCTTTTCCCACAGGGTCGAGAGCTGGAGCTTCTGACGCTGGGTTTCCAGGCGGATTTCGAGCGGAACTTCCACGCCGCGATTCACGACGCCGTTCGGGCTGGTCGCATCGAGCAGCATGGGCGTCTGCACCTGCAGGCGGGCGGTCGCGGTGTAGACCGGGGCGTACTTGGCGAGAAGCCAGTAGACGCCGTAGCCCACGAACAGCGACAGGACGAGCAGCGCGACCATCAGCAGCGCGTTGGCACGCAGCACGCGAAGGATGTCGGCCGGGGTGAGCGAGTTCGCACCCTGAACGCCGGGGCCAGCTTGGACAGGCCCCGGAATATTCGGGGCTCGGCCTCCGGCACGCGGGAAACGAGTTCCCGTGGTTTGCGGAAGGGTAGTCATTTGAGCAGTTCTCCTCGTCGACGAACGAAACGCAGCCCGACGCAGCGGGTCAAGCGATCGCCGTCGCTCCAACGTTGAACGACGTTAATGGCATCGGCATAAAGCCGAGCACACCAAACAAGATGACAGCAAGAGATCAGCCTTCGCGGCAATGAAGAGGTCATGCGCGACGGAGCCGATGTGTGGCAACGGTTCCGGTCCCCGCGGATACAAGACCACCGTGTGGCGGGTGCCTTGTGCAGGGCGACTGATTGTGGGCCTGAAAAGCTCCCCTTTCGGGAATCCGGGTTTAATTACTGCGCCGCAGCCCGTTGGCGCACGTCGTCGACCTTTGTCTTCAGACTAGGGTCCACGACTCCACCAGTTTGTTCGATCTGGCTAATTAAGTCAAGCGCTTTTTTGGCGAACAACTCGGCTGCTTCCTTCTGATTCGTTCGCAAGTTGCCTTCTGCCAAGTGGTAATAAATCTCAGGCAGCTCAGACCGGGTGGCAGCGTCATTCAGGATTGCCATGCCATTTATGGTGTCCCCCGTAAGAATCAGGACCCAGCCATAGGTGTCCATGATATAGGCGTCCTGACGGGCGTTCGGGAAACCTTCGGCCTTGGCTTGGTTGTAGGCGTCCTCCGCCAACGGCTTGGCCTTGGCGATGTCGTCCGCTGTGCCACGCAGTGTTAGCGCGTAGGCGTAGTTGTTGAGCGACATACGGTCGCGACCGCCCAGTTCGATCACCTTTGCGTACGCCTCGCACGCTTTATCGGCCGCAGGCGGGGTGTCATTCAGATAGAACTCGCCAGCCGTCCGGTAAATGCGGAGTTGCAGATCCTTGGCCGTGTCGGGGCCGAGCATCTTGGCGTCGCGCACGTTTCGGTCAATCAGTGCCCGAGCGCGTTCGCGAGCGTCCGGCGTGTTCATCTTGCCGAGCAGATCGATGCCGACGGCGCGCCAGTTCGGATCGGTGTCCATTCGCTGATCGATCAGCGCCAGACCATCGGCGGGCGTGAGCGCCTTGGCGGCTGCTGCGACGACGTCGCGCTGCGCGTTGGCGTCCCCTTCCAGCAGATCGAACAGACGCTTGAACTCCGCCTTGGCCTCGGCCGGCTTCTTGAGGGCCGCCAGCGCGGTTGCGCGGAGGCGGATCGCCCAGTAGGCCTTCGGCTCTTTCGCGAGCACTTGATCGGCCGCCGCGAGCGACTTGTCGGGCTGGCCGGCGTCGATCTGAATCGACAGCATCTGGTTCGCGGCGCCCACGTCGTTCGGGGCTTGCGACACGGCCCGCTGCGCGGCGGCGAGGGCCTTCGCGTAGTCCTTGCGCAGCGAGTACATCTGCGCTTCCATCATCGAGAGCTGCGCATCGGCCGCCATCGCAGGATCGCGCCGGGCTTCGCTGATTACACCTTCGGCCGGCACCCACTGGGCTCGGTCGATGTAGTAGCCGAGCAGGCGCAGCGCGGCGAGCCGGTTGTCCTTGTTGTCGTTGAACGTTGCTTCGAGTTCGGTCTGGGCATCCGCCGTCCGACCGACCTGGAGCAGCGCCTGCGCCAACTGGTGGCGAGCCGACACGTTCTTCGGCGCCGCGGTGCGGACGGCCGTCAGGTCGTCGATCGCGCTCTGGTAGTTCGGCTGAGGCGAGTTCATCTCGATCAGCGCCCGCAGCCAACGTGCCGAAGTGTTGTTCGGGTTGCTCTTGATGAGCGCCTCGGCCTCGGCTCGGGCGAGGTCCAGCTGCTTGTCGCGCAGAAGCAGTTCCACGCGCTGGGCCGCCTTGTTCGCATCGGGGCGCAGCGCCTGGGCCTTGGCGAGCAACTCGAGCGCGTCCTTGTTTCGGCCCAACTGGGTGAGCAGGTCGACGCGGGCCTCGTAAAATCCGGGCTTTTCGCCCCCGCGCTCAAGCGCCTTCAGTGCGTCTTCGGTGCGGTTCTCGGTCAAGTAGGTGCGCGTCAGGGCACGCAACGCGTCAACGTTCTGCGGATCGGACTTCAATACCTCTTCCACGACCGTGCGGGCGTCGGAAGACTTGTTCGCACGGAGCAGGAACTCGGCCCGCATGAGTGGGAGGCGGACATCGCCGGCGAGCTTCGGATTGCCTTCGAGTTTCTCCAGCGCCTTGATGCCGCTGTCGAAGTCGTTATTGGCTAGGCAGAGCGTGGCGTAGTCGTTGGCGAAGCGCAGATCGGTCGGGAACTTCTCCATCCCGTCGCGATGCGCCTTGATCGCCTTCTGCAACCACTCCTGCGCACCCTTCTCGTCGTGATCGGCCGCCTTCTTGCGGGCGACGCGGAAGTAGGCGTCGCCCAGCAGGTAAGCGAAGTCGGCGTTATTGGGCGACGACTGGGCAAACTCTTCGCGGCGTGCGATGACGGCTTCGGGATTGCTGCCAAAGGATTGTTCGAGGTTGAGTTGCTCAAGCTCGAAATCAGTGGCGTTGGGGTAGGCGGCGCGCGCCGTCTTCACGTAGCGATTCGCGTCGTCGATGCGGCCGAGCGCGCGGGCGGCGAGAGTGGCGCCGCGCAGGGCTTCGGGTTCGATCGGGTTTTGCGCCAGCGCGACGTCATAGCTCTTGATTGCTTCATCGAACTGACCCGACGCCGCCTGGGCCATGCCGAGCGACACCCACGCACGGGCCGACGTCGGCAGCGCCTTCTGCACTTCACGCGCCAGCTGCAACGCCTCGTCCGCTTTGCCTCGTGCGATGAGTGTGCGCGTGCGATAGATGCGACCGCCGGCTTCGTCGACGTTCGCCTTGCCGAGCACGTCGGCCATGGCGTCGGCTTCGTCCCAGCGCCGGTTCTGCACGAAGATCTGCCAGAGCGCTTCCTGCGCCTTGCCACCGAACTTCGTCGCAGTCGGATCGAACGCGGCCGCCTTCTTCAGGGCCGCGATCGCGTCTTCCATTTTGCCGTCGCGCAGTGCGCGTTGGCCGTCGAAGAGCGCGGAGTTGTAGGGATCGTCCTTGGTTTGACTGGCGATCAGGTCGTCGCGGTACTTGTTGATCTCATCGATGGAGTTGAACTGGATGAGCTTCTTGATGCGCTCGTACTCGACCACCTTTGGGTACTTCGCGATGGCCTTGTCGCAGAACGCGACGGCCTTGTCCTTCTCGCCGGCATTGCGGAGTTGGGCCGCGCCGGCAACCAACAGCTTGACGGCGTCGGGGTCACTGCCGCTTTCGTCGAGCACGATTGGCATCAGCCGCTCATAGATCTCGGGCTGCTGGAGGTCGACACTGAACCGCAACTTCTGCTTGCGCTGCTCGGCGTTCGCCTCGGGCAACTTCGCGCACATCTCGCGTGCTTCGACCGGCCTGTCCTTGTTGGCCAGGAGGTACAGGTACGTGACCTGCGGATCGTCCGGCGCGATACGGACGAGCGGCAGCAAAATTTCGCGAGCCGACGCGTAATCGGACTCTCGCAGGTAAAGCTGCGCGAGCTTGATCTTGACGCGTGCATCGGCCACGCGACGGGTCGACTGTTCGATCAGGAACTGACGAGCAGTGCCGGTCTGGCCACGTTCAAGAGCGATTTCGACGTACTGGTCGCCGGTATCGTTGAGGAGTTCTTCCTGCGCCGGATCGTCGCCGCGAATTTCACTCAGGGCGGACTTCAGGAGTTCGAGCGTGCGGCTGACGTCTTTGTCGTAATACCTTGCCAGTGCCGCGTCGACGAGAATGACACGTGGGTTGCGATCGCCCAGCGCGATGGACGCCTGCTTGGCTTCCTTAGTCGCCTGGTCGCGCAGCGCGTCGCGCTCTTCGGGCTTCGCGAATTGGATCGAGTGCGCGGCCAGTTCGGCGCGACGGACCTGCGCTTCCGGCGTGTAGACGACGAAGCGCTCGCCTGCGATGCCGACGAGGTCTTCGCTGGGCTTAAGGTCGACCGCAAGCTGTTCCAGCGCTTCCTTGGGCTTGTTCCAAGAACGGTACAAGTCCGAGAGCGCGATGCGGCCGCCCCACTCGTTGGGCTTGCCTTCCACCAGCTTCTTCAGCGACTTCTCGGCGCAGGAAGTCATTGAGGCGGAGCTTGGAGAAGCGTGCATCGGTCAACAGGATTCTGGGAGAAACTCGGATCACTCGGCTGAATGATGTCGGCCGCGGCGCTCAGGTATTCGATCGACTTGGCGACCAGCTCGCGGCTGCGTTCGGGCGTGATGTCGGCGAAGGCCCGTGAGAGTTCCATCGCACGGCTGGCGGTCACCAGCATGCGTGCGCGGCGTTCGGTGCTTAGCGGACTGTCAGCCGACTTCGCGGCATCGGCGCGGGCGGGCCAGTCGGTCAGCAGTTCCTTCACGCTTCCGGCCACATGCTCGTCGGCGATATCGGTGCGGCGCAGCGTGCCGTTGGTCGCGAGCAGATCGAGTTGCTGCGAAAGCAGTTCGAGGTCGAAGAGGCGCAGCTTCGGGTTGTCCGGGTCGGTCTTGAGGTAGCCGCTGATGAGGTCGCGCACCTTGGTGATGTCATCCATGGTGCGAGCCAAGCCCTTGCGACTGAGTTCATCGAAAGCCGCGAACGCCGCGGCGTCAATCGCGACGGCATTGCCGGGATCGATCTTCAGCAGCTTCTCGGAGTAGTCCTTCATTCGCGAAAAGGCATCACCGATCTGGGCGCGCACTTCCGGCGTGCGAACGGGCGGAAGGTCTTCGCGAAGGTCGAGCGCAAGCTTCAGGTACGATTCGAGCGCGTCCTTATAGTCGGGCTTGAGGGCAAGGGCGCTCTCGTGAGCGTTGAGCACGTCAAGCAGAACCTTCTCGTCGAAGCTCGTGCGGTGCATGGCGGCTTGCACGTAGAGCATCTTGGCTTCGGCGTCGGTTCGACCGACGGCGGAGGTGCCATAGCGAAGCAGCGACGCGGACGCGTCCTTGTAGTTCTTTGCCTGAAGGGCCGACTTGCCCTCGGTCAGGTAGGCGTCGGCGCGGCGGCTCCGGATGACGTTGTAGCCCACAAACCCGAGGCCAACCGCCGCAACAGCAGCGGTAATGACGCCCAGCAGCAGACGCTTGTTCAGCTTGCTCTTCTTCTTCTTCTTCTTCGCCATGGAGCTTGTCTCTGTGATGAACTGGAGTCGAAAAAACTTCGCTCGGCCGTGCAACCGGTGAGCCTATCCGGCTGCCGGTTCAAATGAAACTTCGGACGATCGTCCGCGCCATCGGACGAACAATCGGTCACTTCTTCGCCGCGGCGGGCGGTGCCGTCTCGGGTTTGGCGTGCTTCGAGGGCCGGCCGTGGACGGCTTCCCAGTCGGGCAGGATCGCTTCCATCTCGGGCAGTGCCGAGGTGAGGAACGACGCCATTGTCGCCCGCGCGTCTTCCGAAGCGAGTCCCTGGGTGCTCATCTCGATCTTGCAGTAGTAGCCGTACTTTTCACGGAGGTCCTGCAACTTCATTCGGACCTGGCCAATGCTGTCCCAAGCGTATTCGCCATTCACCTGGAAGAAGTAGGCGACGTTCGACGTCGGCGAAC
The DNA here is from genome assembly GCA_047600945.1 of Tepidisphaeraceae bacterium. Classification (GTDB taxonomy): domain Bacteria; phylum Planctomycetota; class Phycisphaerae; order Tepidisphaerales; family Tepidisphaeraceae; genus JASGKC01. The sequence goes on from JASGKC010000001.1 coordinate 4,702,164, forward strand.
GATTCGTGTCGCGTTCCGATTCGCGCGGGTGAAAGTCGATGTACTTGACGTCGACAGGCGGCAGCCCGTTGCCGAGCTTGAGCGTCTGGCGCGTCGGATTCTCCGGGTCGAAACCGCCGCCCACCATGCAGCGTTCCGGCACGTGCGCGACGGTGTCGGCCGAGTCGGTGTAGTACGCCATGTGCACGTAGATCGCGGCCCGCGGGTTCTCGCGCATGACCTTCCCGTAGACGCCGTAGCGGTCGCGGGCGCTCAGCTTGTCGAGACCGTCGAGCATGGTCGGATCTTTCAGCAGGTCACGATTGGCGTAGACGCGCATCAGGTACTGCTTCGTACCGAGCGTGTGCTGCTGCTCTTCGTTGAGCGGTTCGTCTTCGGTCACCTGCACCCACGGCCCCAAACGTGCGGGCAGGAGTTGGACGTCTTTCTGAAGGTCGACGGGCCACTTCTTGAAGATGAGCTTGCCGCTGAAGATGAGCGCGTTCAATGCCACGGCGGCGACAAGCAGCACGAGCAGCACGACCACAAACGCCGGCCGGCGCAGCGTGGCCACGATCTCGGATGAAATCGGTGCGGGCTGTGGTTGGGGTGCAATCACACTCATGCCGCACCTCCGGCCTTTGCAGGCTTGGTCGATGGGGTTTCGTCCTCGTCATCCGCTTCTTCGATAAACAGCAGGTCAAGCAACCAGAACAGGCTCATGATGAGGATGAAACCCGGGATGAGGAAGAAGACGCCGACGAACAGGTGCGTGAAGCCTTCCGACAGCGACTGCGACACGTAACGATCGAGCAGGCCTTGCCCGGCGATGCGCATCACATTGCAGGCGATCGCGATCGGCACGGCGGCGGCAGTTACGAACAGCTTCTGCCACAGCGGGCGGTCGGTGTGGAACACGAACCCGAGCGCGGCCGCCAGCGTGACGAACGTCATCAGGCTCTTGATGCCCGCACACGCCTCGGCGACGTCGAGCACACGCGGCTCGGTCGCGTTCGGCAGGTGGATGAACATCTTCGTCGCCGAGTATTCGGCGTCGACGCCGAAGAGTTGCATCACCATCACACCCACGTACGCCGACACCTCGCGCATCGGCAGCGTGACGCGCTGATAGAACAGCCCGGGCCACGGGAGCGCACACAGCAACAGCGCGATCGGGAACCAGGCGATTCGCATCACGCGCCAGCCGCACAGCGTCAGCACGACGCCGAAGACGGTGACCACCATGCCGACGTCTTTCAGGAAGTCGTTCTGACCCGGGTAGATGCCGTACGCCGCGGCAAGCACGCCGAACAGCAGCGAGCCAAGGCCCCAATCGAGCACGGCCGCCATCACGGCGAGCAGCAGCACTCCCTTGCCGGCAACCGCGACAAGGTTCGCGTAGTCGTCGGGCAGCAGGTGCAGTCGCGGAATCGCCAGCCACAGAAACAGCCCGGCAACCGCAGTGGCGATCGCCGAGATGAACCTCGCCTTGGTGAAGTTCAATCCCAGCAGCGACGAGGCACCGGCTTTCTTTAGGTCATCGATGTGCAGGTAGAGGTAGTAGAGCCCGATAATCGGCACGAATGACGCGTGGGCCCAGTCCATGGCGCCGTCGAACGGATTCGTTTTGAGCCAAAGCCGGCGCAGGTTGGGCCAATAGGCTGCGATGAACGCCGCCAGCAGCAGGCCAGCCATCGTCCAGGTTTGGACGGACAGCCCCAGCCACCCGAGCCGAGCGGGTCGGCCGGATGCGGGACAGATGCCGTTTCGGTCGAGCGAGGGTTCGCTCGTCAGGATGCTGCTCACGTTCGCCCTCCGAGTGAGCCTGGGATTCGGCCCGTCGACGCCTCACACCGTTCCCCGGCAGTCTAGCACAAGCCGCGCCACGAATTGAACGCGCCGGACCGCCCGTCGATGCAGTCCGAAATCCAGCGGTCCAGTTACAGAATCGGCCTCGGCAAGACAGTGCTTGACGAGGCCGAGACGTTTGAGCGTTACGGACGGCTCACTGGGTCTGCTGACTGGACGCGTAGTTCCGGTCGTAGATGAACCCGAAGCCATAACTGGCGCGGAAGCCGTTGCGGATGGCCGCCAGGAACGGTGCGCCGAAGTTCGTGCCGACGTGCACTTCGTCATCCGGCTTGAGGACGATGTCGGGCTCGAGGCCGGCGTAAATGCGTTCTAGATCGACGCGGACCAGCATCTTGTGGTTCGGGTCGAGGCGGCGGCTGATACGCGTGCGGGCCGGGATCGCGACCTGGTCGAGCATGCCCGCCGAGATCAACGCCTGCGTCAGCGTGATGCGTCGGCCGGTCAGGCTGTAGACGCCGACGCGCTGCACATGGCCGCCCATGTAGTACTCGCCGATGGTGGGCGACGGCACGACGATCATGTCATTGGGCTTGATGACGACGTTGTACTTCAGGGCACCCTTCAGGAGCTGATCGACCGGGACCTTGATGATCTCGCGATCGGCCGGCTCGCCGGGGGCAGCGAATTCAAAGCTGCTGGCCGCGTTCGGCGTGGTAACGGGCGTGACGCCCGTTGTGACCGGCGGTTCGGTCGTGACGGCCGGCGTGGGCGTGGCCGGAACCAACGGCGTGGCCGGCGTGCCGGCATCGGCGGGCGCAACCGGGGTGGCGGGCGTCGACTCATTCGTCGTCGCAGCCGTGGCCGGGGCGCCTTCGGGCTGGACCATGCGGTCGGCGGTGTCGCCGGTCGGCTGGAACAACGCGTAAACCACGCGGGCCGCGCTCGGGGCGGCGCTTTGCGGGAGCAGCGGATCGCTGCCGGGGGTTGTCGGCGTCGAGGGCGTCATGCCCGGCGTGGTCGGCTCGGTGGTCGAGCCCGACTTGCCGCTGTCGATCTTGCGGATGATGTAGACGTAATCGATGCCCGTTTCCGACGTGCGACCGCCCGCGGTGGCGAGGGCGTCGAGCAGGCGATAGTCCGAACGCGGCAGGCCGTACGGGCCGCCACGGTTGACGGCACCCGTGATCGTGAACAGGCGGTTCTGCGAGTCCATCACGGTTACGCTGACCTGCGGGTCCTGGAGCATGCCCTTGTCCTTGTAGGCCTGGGCGAGCTTGTCCTGGACTTCCGGTTCAGTCAGGCCGGACACGTCGACCTTGCCGACGTATTGTAGCGAGATCCAGCCGGTGTCGGAGACGCGCTTCTGATCCGTGCTGATGAGGCCGGGCCCGAGCAGGTCGGGCACATTGATCTGGAGGAGGTCGCCGGGGCCGACCTTGTAGTCGGTCGGGGTCGCGACGGTGTCAGCGGCCTTCACGTCGCGAGCGCCGGCGAACTGGGCGTTGGATTCGTCGATGCCGATGGTCAGGCTATCGAGGATCGGAACGATGCGGGCACCGGAATCGACGCCGAGCTGGCCTTCGCTGGGGTCCATGAAGCTGTTGGATTCACAGCCCGTCCCCACGGCCAGCAGCGCCAGACCGGCCACACCAGTGACAGCCTTGCCGAGCAGACCCATGCGGCAACCCTTGCTCGCCGCGCCGACAGTCTTCGACTGAACCAAGACAGGCTCCTTTCCAGGACGCCCCGCCTGTACCGACGCCTCATGCGTCGCGCGGGGTTTGATTGAACGTTCACGGGGAACAACGCCCCTGCCCGACAAGCAGTCGCCGGGACACGGGACACCGTTCCACTTCTCTTATCGACCGCCCGGCACTGCGATTTTAATCGCCAAACGGCACCGGGCTCCCGCCCTACGGCATACCAATCCGCGGCAAATCTATGCCGGGCCGATGGATTTGCAAGTTTCAAGGCGGCAGGCGCACGGCCGTTGCTCACCACATCTAACAGGATGCCGCCCCTTCGGAAGCGGACGCGCATCGTTATCGGACACCTTCAGTGGACAAGGAATCCCAAGAATCACATTGACATTTAATTCTAATATTGGAATATTTACATTATGACTTCCGAGCAGATGCGTCTCTTACCGCTGATCGTCGAGCGGCTGGCCGCCTTGGCGGACGAGTCTCGGCTTCGGCTGCTACTGACGCTGAAGGCCGGGCCGGCGAATGTCGGCTCGCTCGCGGCCACGCTTGGCCTGGGGCAGGCATCCGTCTCCAAGCACCTGGCGATCCTTCGTCAGGCCGGCATCGTCGAAGTCCGGCGCGTCGGCACGCAGAGCATCTACAGCGTCCGCGATGCCGGCGTCTTCGACCTGTGCGGCCTGCTCTGTGACGGCGTCACCAAGCACCTGCGAGACCAGCACGCCCTGCTCGCACCTGAGTCGTCCATTGAGCCGCTGAACCACTGAACCACCCGACCATGAGCACTCTTTCCCCTGCCGACTGTTCCTGCCAGCTGAATGCGGGCGAAGCGTTCGAGCTGATCGATGTGCGCACACCCGTCGAATACGCCGAGCGTCACGCGACCGGCGCGAAGTCGGTCCCACTCGACGCAATCGAACCGGGTCGTCTCACCGCGGGCCGCACCCCGATGCTGATCTGCAAGAGCGGCAAGCGCGCCGCTCAGGCGGCCGAGAAGCTGAAGTCGGCCGGCGTCGACTGTGTCGTCGTCGAGGGCGGCACCGACGCCTGGGCGGCCGCGGGGTTGCCCGTGACGTCCGACAAGTCCGTCATGTCGCTCGAACGCCAAGTCCGCATCGCGGCCGGCCTGATCGTGCTGGCAGGCGTACTGCTGAGCGTGTTCGTCCACCCGTATTTCGTCTGGCTCAGTGCCTTCGTCGGTGCGGGCCTGGCCTTCGCGGGCATCACCAACACCTGCGGCATGGCGATGGTGCTCGCGAAGATGCCGTGGAACGCGCGACTGGGCAGTGGCGCGTCGTGCACGGCGAAGTGATCGCCTGACCCGTCAAACCTGCACACGGCACAGAGCTACACTGAGAACACAGAGACCACGGAGAGGCAGAAGAGAAATAGACAAGTCCAAATTCAGGCAAGGTTGCTCCGACGGGTTCGAGCAATCGGCGATGAACTCTCGGTGAACTCTGTTCTCTCCGTGTCCTCTGTGCTGTGTGTCCCGTCCGCAACTTGAAATCAACACTCCATCAGAGAACGCATATGCGAATCCTTATCATCGGCGGCGTGGCCGGCGGAATGTCGGCGGCGACTCGGGCCCGGCGCATCAACGAATCGGCCGAGATCATCGTCCTCGAACGCGGTGGCTTCATCAGCTTCGCCAACTGCGGCCTGCCCTATCACCTCGCGGGTCGGATCGAGAACGAATCGAGCCTGCTGCTAACGAACCCGCAGGCGGTCGCGAAGCGATTCCGCATCGACGCCCGCGTCGGCGTGGAGGCTGTGAAGATCGACCGCACCACGAAGACCGTGCAAATCCGCAAGCTCGCTGACAGATCGACCGACGCCATCGCGTATGACAAGCTCATCCTCGCACCCGGCGCGAATCCGATCGTGCCGAAATCCGACTTCGCGTCGGCCCCGAACGTCTTCTTGCTGCGTTCGATGGAAGACACCCGCGCCATCCGCACTTACATTGAAAAGGCCAAACCGAAGAAGATCGCCATCGTGGGCGGCGGCTTCATCGGCCTGGAAATGGCCGAGGCGATGCGCGACCGCGGGATGGAGGTGGCCGTGATCGAAAAGAACACGCACCTGCTGCCGCCGCTCGATCGCGAGATGGCGTTGCCGATCGAAAACGAACTGAAGAAGCACGCCGTAGAGGTCTTCACCGGTGACGGCCTGGCCGAGTTGGTCTCGAAAGACGGGCAGCTTGTGAGCGGCATCAAGCTTGACAGCGGCACGCGCGTCGACGCCGACATGGTGCTACTCTCGATCGGCGTGCGCCCGAACACCGACCTTGCCCGCGAGGCCGGCCTGACGATCGGCGCGAGCGGTGCGATTGCCGTCGACGAGTATCAGCGGACGAGCGACGCGGACATCTACGCCGTCGGCGACGCCGCGGAAGTGGTGCACGGCGTGACCGGCAAGACCACGCGCGTGCCGCTGGCCGGCCCGGCGAATCGGCAAGGCCGGCTGGCGGGTCAGCACGCGGCGTCGGGCACCAGCAGCCCGCGCGGCCGCGTCTTCGGGACGGCCGTCGTGCAGGTGTTCGGCGTCAACGCCGCGCTCACCGGCCTCAACGAACGCATCGCCCGCGAGACGCCCGACTTCGACGTCGACGTGGCCTACGTCTTGCCGAATCATCACGCCGGCTACTACCCCGGCGCGCAGCAGATGAAACTGAAACTCATCTACGACCGCGCCACGCGCAAACTGCTCGCGCGCAGGCCGTCGGCGGCGCGGGCGTGGACAAGCGGATCGACGTCATCGCCACCGTCCTCCATTTTGGCGGGACCGTCGATGACATGGCCCAGCTCGACCTGACCTACGCCCCGCAATTTGGCAGCGCGAAGGACGCCGTGCATATCGCGGCGTTTGTCGCCCAGAACCAACTCGACGGCGTCAGCAGCGCTATCGCCCCCGGCGAACTCAAGGCGCAACCCGTCAAGCAGCTGATCGACGTGCGGTCACCTGCCGAGCACGCCGCCGGCACGCTGGTCGGTGCGGTCAATATTCCCGTCGACTTGCTACGCGAGCAGATGTCGACGCTGGACAAGACCGCCGAGACGGTCGTCTTCTGCGCCGTCGGCCAGCGCGGGCACGTCGCGCAGCGCATCCTGGCTCAAAACGGCTTCACGAACGTGAAGAACCTCAAGGGCGGTTACTCCATGGTCCGGGACTGGCCGGGCAAGTGAGGCCTGGCGTCGGTCGATGATTGACCGGACTCCCGCATCGACCTACAACGGTCGACATGAACGCCGACGTCGTAAACCAGCTGAAGTTTGACGAGCATGGCCTCATCCCCGCGATCCTTCAGGACCACGCCAACGGCGAAATCCTGATGTTCGCCTGGATGAACCGGGAGTCGCTCGAGAAGACGATCCAGACCAAGCTGTGCCACTACTACAGCCGCAGCCGCAAGAAGCTCTGGCTGAAGGGCGAGACGTCGGGCCACACGCAGAAGGTGCACTCGATCCAAACCGACTGCGACAAGGACGTGCTGCTGATCCGCATCGACCAGGCCGGCGCCGCCTGCCACGACGGCTACCGCACCTGCTTCTACAACAAGCTCGACGCGTCCGACGCGAAGTGGGACATCGTCGGCAAGCCGCTCGTCGACCCGAACACGGTCTACAAGAAGTGAACTCCGCTCATTGAGAGTAGTTGACGCGGTCGCATCAGCGACCGAGTCTTGCTCGTTCGACCATCGACATGTCCCGCGACGAACCCCGACGCGCCCGACGCCCTGACGACGCGACGCCCGCGCCGCAGGTCGAGTACGCGCCGCCCGCGGTGCACAACGCGCCGGGGCCGCGCGACCATCCGCTCGATCTGCTCGGGACGCTGGTGTGCATCCTCGTCGTGCTGCTGACGATCGGGTTCGTCTGCGTGCGGATGTTCAAGACCACGTTCGTGACGGCCGGTAGTGTGGCGACGCCGGACCGGTCGATGCTGACGTCGGCCAACGCGGTCAGCAACACCGGCTTCGCGCAGAGCTGGGCGGCGGTGGCCGACTATCAGCCGAGCGGGCATGTGCTGCTGGCGCTGCTGGCGATCGCCGGCGCGGGCACCAGCATGGTGGGGGGCGGGATGCTGCTGAGCCGGGCGCTCGGGATGAACATCGGCTGGCGAACGCTGCTCGCGACGTCGGTCGGCATCGTCGGGCTGGGCCTGATCGCGTCAGCAACGCTGGTGCTCGGCAGCGGCCTTGACCCGATCTCGGCCGTCACGGGGACCGGGCTTTCGGTTCACTCCGCTTACACGCCGGCGCAGGTCACGCTGCACGCGATCTCGCTGCCGCTGTTCGTTCTGGGCGGACTCGGGCCGGTGATGCTGATCGGCATCGGCCGCGCGATCGCGGGCCGGGAGATTCCGACCATCCTGCGTCAGACGATCGCCTGGACGCTGGCGACGTACATCGTGTCGGTGATCGTGCTCGCACCGCAGATCGAAAAACTGTTCCGCGACGCCCGGCCCCAAGCGATTGCGGCCGCTGCGGCGCACGCGCTCAACGCGCGCGGGCTCGGCCTGCCGGTCGGCCAACTCGCCGACTTGCCGACGAGCGCCGTCTGGACGCTCGTCCCGCTGATGCTGCTCGGCCTCGGGCCGGCCGGTTCGACGGGCGGACTGAGCTGTCTGCCGATCGCACTGCTGGCGTCGATGGCGGTCGCACTGATTCGGGGGCAGAGCCCGAGCCGCCTCGCGGGCGTGGCCGTCGTGTGGGTGACGGCGCAGGTCGTGCTCGTCTTCGTCACGCACCTGATCCTGCTCAGCTACCAGCCGCAGCTTCAGCCCGATCGCACGTTCTTCATCGCGGTGTCGGCCGTCTGCAACACGGGGCTGGCACACGATCCGCTGACCGTCATCGGCACGGCTGGCTTCACGCTTGCCGCCGCGATGATGCTCGGCAAGCTGCTGCCGCTGGCGATGCTCGCGTGGATGGCCGCCTTAAGTGAGAAAACGCCCGCCGCTCAGATGTCGAGCACGAGGTAGCGCTTCTCACGATACCCGCTGCCGATGTTGATCGCCTCGATTCGCCCCACCGTTGTACGAATCGGCCAATGCGAATGGCCACAGAGGATGTGGCTGACATTGTCGAACGCCGTGATCGTCTCGCCCAGCTTCGGGCTGCCGAGGTAGGCCCGCGCGAAGTCCCATTGCTCGCTGTGACGCTCCGGCAGAAGCTGTGGCATCGGCACCGTGTGAACGGCCGCGACGACCGAACGCGCTGACCGCACCGCTTCGAGATGCGTTCGCAGTCGTTCGCACTCGCGCGACACGAACTCCTCATCCGAGAACGGCAACTTCACGAACTTCCGGTCATTCCACCGCGCCACGAGTCGCGGTGCGGGATCGGGCAGCAAGCCCGCGAGATCGACCAAGTGCTCGGGATGTCCCGTGTACAGCACTGCGCCGGGCGACGCCTTCGCCTCGTAGAACGCGCGCGGGATGTGGAGCGACTCGACCGCGAATGCGTAGTCGTACCAGCCGATGCTGCCGACGATCGCCACGTCGTCGCGAACAAACGGCGCCTTCGGCAGCCACTGCCAGCCGAGCGCTTCGACCCGCCGCGGCAAAATCTCTTCATGCAGCGTCCAGCTGTCGGCCACGCCTTTCGTCCACATCTCGTGGTTGCCCGGCAGGATCAGCTTCGGGCCGGCGAACTCGAAGAGCACCAGGCAGCGTTCCAGCTCGAACCCATCGCCGATGGAGGTGTCGCCGACAAGCAGCAACACGTCGGCCTGCTCCTGGTTCATCCTGCGGATGAGATCGACCGCGCCGTCGTGCGAACGCGGGTGATTGAAGTGCAGGTCGGCCGTCACGAGCAGGCGCATCGGATGCACTGTACCGGATTCGCCTGATGGTTCAGCAACGCACGCATGCGTCAGATCGTGGCATGAGTCTCGACCCCACCCCGCAGTCGCGCGTGGAACGCACGAATTCAATCTGGCGACAGGACGTCGAAGTGCCCGTTTTCCCGACGCTCAGTGAGTCGAAGACGGTGGACGTGTGCATCGTCGGCGCGGGCATTGCAGGTCTGAGTGTCGCGTATCAGCTCGCAAAAGCGGGCCGCAAAGTGCTCGTGCTCGACGAGCACGGCCTCGGCGCCGGCGAGAGTGGCCAGACGTCGGCCCACCTTGCCAGCGCGAACGACGACCGCTTCTCCCAACTCGAAAAAGTGCTCGGCCACGACGGTGCCGTCGCCAGCTACCAGGGTCACGCCGCCGCGATCGACTCGATCGAGGACATCGTCCAGGACGAAGGCATCGACTGCGATTTCCAGCGGCTCGACGGCTACCTGTTCCTCGCCGAGGGGCAGGACGTGAAAGAACTCGACGACGAACTCGCGGCCGCCTATCGGGCCGGCGCGATCGACGCGCGCAAGCTCGACCGCGCACCCGTCGACGGCATCGACACCGGGCCGTGCATCCGCTTTCCGAATCAGGCGCGCTTCCATCCGCTAAAATACCTCGTCGGCCTAGCCCGCGCAATCGAGAAGCTGGGCGGCGAGATCGTCCAGGGCGTTCGCGCCACCGACATGACGGGCGACGAGAAGACCGGCAACGTGACCATCGAAACGAGCAGTGGCCATTCGATCAGCGCCAACGTCGGCGTCGCCGCGACGAACGTGCCCGACCTCATCAACAACTGGGCCGGCATCTACACGAAGCAGGCGGCCTACCGCACCTACATGATTGGCATGCGTGTCGATCCCGGCGCGATCAGCGACGCGCTGTACTGGGACAACGCCGACCCGTACCGCTACGCGCGCCTCACCGACTCCGACGGCCAGACCACGCTTATCATCGGCGGCGAGGACCACCGCACTGGGCAGGCCGACGACGCCGAGGACCGCTTCGACAAGCTCGAAGCCTGGACCCGCCGCAAGTTCCCGGCCGTGCAGGACGTCGTCATTCGCTGGAGCGGCCAGGTGAACGAGCCTGATGATTACCTCGGCTACATTGGCCGGGTGCCGACGAGCAACCACGCGAACTGCTACCTCGTCACCGGCGACAGCGGCATGGGCCTGACACACGGCGCGCTGGCCGGGCTGATCATCCGCGACCTCGTGCTCGGCAAAGAGAATCCATGGGCGAAAGCGTACGACCCCGGCCGCACGTCGTTGTCGGTGCGCAGCGTGACCGAGTTCGTGCGCGAGAACGTCAGTTCGGCGTCGCACTACCTCGATTACGTCACACGCGGCCGCGAGTTGAAGTCGCCCGAAGAACTCGCCGCCGGTTGTGCGGCCGTCATCACCGTGCACGGCAAGAAGATCGCCGCTTACCGCGACGAAACCGGCGAGCTTCACCAATGCTCGGCCGTCTGCACGCACCTCAAGGGCCTGCTGGCGTGGAACAGCCTGGAGAAGAGCTGGGACTGCCCCGTCCACGGCAGCCGCTTCGACCCCGACGGCAAAATGCTCACCGGACCTGCGATCGACGACCTGGAGAAGACGCGGTCGTGAAGCCCCAACGACACTGAGTCTCAAAGACACAAAAGATGCCACGAAGAGCACATTCGGAATGACTCGTTTACTCGCGCCTTCCAGAAGCGCTTCGCTTCGAGATCGGCGTTACGACTTCTCGAGTGGCCCGGTGCAATTCGGGTATCCTTTGTGTTCTTCTTCGAGCTTTCGTGTCTTCGTGTCGTAGCCGCGTTACGCTGCATCCGTGGCCACCGCACGTCGACCGTTGCCGCGAAATGTCATCACACTCGGCTGGGTGAGCTTTTTCACCGACTGCGCGTCGGAGATGCTCTATCCGATCGTCGCGATCTTCGTGACGCGCTCGCTCGGCGCGACGCCGGCAATTCTCGGGCTGATCGACGGCGTGGCCGAAGGCGGCAGCAGTCTGCTGCGGTGGGCGGCGGGCGCGGTGTCGGATCGATTCGCCAAACGCAAGCCGTTCGTCGTCGCGGGCTATTCCATTTCGGCCGTGTCGAAGCCGCTGATGGGGTTAGCAGCCCTTGCCATCGGCTGGCCGCTGTTCTTTGGCGCGAAGGTGCTCGACCGCATGGGCAAGTCGGTGCGGACGAGCGCGCGGGACGCGCTGATCGCCGACAGCACGCCGCAGGAGGATCGCGGCCGGGCGTTCGGCGTGCACCGCGCGATGGACACCGCCGGCGCCGTGGTCGGCCCGCTGATCGCCGCGCTGCTGCTCTGGCTCGTGCCGGGCATTCGCGACCATCTTGAAATCCTGTTCTTCGTCGCACTCGCGCCAGGACTCGCCAGCGTCCTGCTCGCGCAACTCTTCATCCGCGAAATCACCTCCGACCATGTGGACCCGAACGCCAAGCCCGCGCCGCTGTGGCAGACGTACCCGAAGCAGTTCTGGTGGATCGCGCTCGCTGCGGGCCTGTTCTCGCTGGGCAATTCGAGTGACAGCTTCCTGATTCTACGCGCCTCGAACGTGGGCCTGAACGAGATCGCGGTCATCCTGTCGTTCGTGCTCTACAACGTCGTATACGCACTGACCTCGCCGCGCCTCGGCGAACTCTCCGACAAGGTCGGCCGACGGCCCGTGGTCGTGAGCGGCTGGCTCGTCTACGCACTCGTCTACTTGGGCTTCGCGGTCACCTCGACCGGCGGTTGGATCTGGCCACTGATGGCGACGTATGGCCTCTACCAAGCCCTCACCGAAGGCGTGAGCAAGGCGATGATCGCCGACGCCGTGCCGAAGTCGCAGCGGGCCGGCGCGATCGGCATGTACTACACGATCGCCGGTTTGGCGCAGCTCGCCGGCAGCGTGATCGCGGGACTGACGTGGAACTATCGCATCGGGCCGCTGCTTGCACCCTTCGCGATCGGCACCGCCTTCGCGCTGGCCGGAGCTGCGATGCTGTCCATCGTCTCTCGACCGAAAGCCGACTGACGCGCAAACAAGAGGCCCCGGACTTTCACCCGGGGCCTTGCACTTCTCACCATCCAGCCGATCTCACTTTTTCGCTTCAAAGGGCGTTGCAGGCAAACCGGTCTTGTTGAAGAGCGTGGCCGTCGGGTTGTCGGCCCACAGGTAGCGCACCGCCACCGGCTCCTTCACGCTGTCGCTCGTGAGCGTCACGCGGTCGCCGTCTATTTTCGCCGTCGCCCAAGCCCATTTGCCATCGGCATCGGCAACGCTGAACGAGTGGGCGAGGTCACCCCTTGCGATCAGGCCATCGCCGAGCGTTTCGAACTGCACGCTTACCGCGCCGTCTTTGAACTCCACCGTGCCCGGCGTCGGACCTTGCTTAACGACGTCCTTCAGGCCATACGTCTCGACCAGTGCGAGCCGCGCCAAGCGGTCGCCGACATCCTGCTTGTTCTTCGGGTGAATGTCCTTCTCCTCGCCGATGTCGATGATGACTGCCTGCCCGACGTTCTTCGTGTTCAGGCTGGTGAGCCGCTGCGACTCGCGCAGGCGTGCCCAGCCCGACGCCTTGTTCGGATCGTCGGTCGGAGCCATGAAGTTCGCGAGTTGGACGGCGTAGAACGGGAAGTCGCCCTGCCCGAACGCCTCGCGCCACGCCGTGATCATGGTCGGGAACAGCACGTCGTACTGCTCGGCCTTGCCGGCGTTGGATTCGCCCTGGTACCAGATCGCGCCGCGGATGCCGTACGGCACCAGCGGGTGGATCATGCCATTCCACAGGTTGCCGGGTCGGTTCGGCGCGTTGATGCCGGCGGGCCGGGCGGGCTCGCGCGGGAGCGGCTGGGTGGTCGCGGCCTGCGTGGTGGCGGCCCACTTCTCGCGGTCGGCGCGCCACTTGGCCATGTCGTCGTCGTAATGAGCGAGGCGCGCTTCCCACTCGTCCACGATCGGCTGGAGCACCGGGCCAGTCAGCTTCGGCACCGGCGTGAACGACTCGGCGGGCATGCCGCCCCAACTGGCGTTGATCAGGCCGATCGGCACGTCCAGCTTCTCGCTCAGCTTCACGCCGAAGAAGTAGCCGACGGCGCTGAAGTTTTTGGCCGAGTCGGGGGAGCAGACCTGCCACGATGCTTCGACGTTCTCCAGCGGCTGGGTGCTGGGATGCCGCCTCGGCACGCCGTTGAACAGGCGCATCGTCGGATGATTCGCGTTCGCGACTTCGTCCTTGCCGTTGCGGGCGGCGGCGAGGTTCCACTCCATGTTCGACTGGCCCGAGCAGATCCACACTTCACCCACCAGGACGTCATTCAACGTAACGGTGTTCTTCCCGGCAATCGTGAGCGCGGCGCCGGACTTGTCGGCCGTGAGCGGGTCGAGCGTAACGCTCCACTTGCCGTCGGCCCCGGCGGTCGCCTGCTTCGATTGGCCGGCGAACGTCACGGTGACGACCTCGCCCACATCCGCCTTCCCCCACACGGCCACGGGCTTCTCGCGCTGTAGCACCATGTGATCGCTGAACAGCGTCGACGGCACGACATCCGCACTCGCCACCGACGCGGCCAGCGCGACGCAACTCATTCCCACAGCGATTCGATTTCGAGCGTTCACGGTTTCTCCTTCTGGACGAAATGAGGTCAACCAAGACCCGGAACACTTGCATGGATGAACTTCCGGGAACTATGTCGCCGCGTACGATACCGCCCATGCCGCCGGCCGACCAATCGCGCGACCGTCCGCTCGTCGAAGGACGCGACTACCGGATCGACACGCGCGGCAACCTCGTCTTCACCGCTCGCTACCTCCGCGAACGCGGCGACTGCTGCGGCAACAAGTGCCGCAACTGCCCGTTCGGCTGGCGCAATGTGCCGACGTCAAGGCGTGTCGCGGGTGAGCCGCAACCGCCGCTCGATGGGGAATGAAAACGACAACGCCTCGCGAGGCCACTCGGCTTCGTGAGGCGTCATCCACTAGAAGGAGGATCGGACGATTCGGATCGTCGCCTCCTCCCGCCCGGCCGCCTCACTCGCGCGAGGTCATCTGGCACGTGCGCCCGTTTCGGTGCGCCCGGCCACATTCTCGCCAGCGGGTGGCAGAAGTCCCGCCGTGGGCGTTCGACATCGCCCAGAGGTGCCCGACGGCCGGTCGAGCAGGGAGGTGAGCAATCCGTCACTGACCGCTTCGCGGCTTGCGTTGCCGCGTCGCGTTGACGCCTTTGATTTACGATTCGATCCGCACCCCGGCAAACCGTCTTCCAGCCCGCCTACACTTGGGCAGGAATTGACGAATTTGTTTCGAAGGAGTGCGTCATGAAGTTACCGACGGTTCCGATGGTCGCGGTGGTGGTCGGCGTGCTGACAATCCTGGACGGCCTGATCGCGGCTTCGATCGCGCTGTTGCGCGGGGCGAGTTGGATGACGTCGATGATCCCCGTGGTTCTCGGCGCGATCATCGCATGGGCCGGCTTTCTCGGACGCAAGCCGCAGCTTCGCATGCACGCCATGCACGGGGCGGCGGGCGTCGCCCTGCTGGGCCTTCTGGCGACCATCCCGGGCCTGATCAACCTGATCGCCGTCGTCTCGGGCGCCGAACGGGCCCGGCCCACATATGTATATGTGGCGCAAACCGTCGTCTTCGCGCTGATGGCCACGTTCCTGGTGGTCGCGGTCAACTCGTTCATGGCCGCACGCCGGCAACGCGAGTTTGCGGCACCGGCCTGACTCCGCTCAGCGGTGCGTGTCGCCTGCCAGCGATTCCAGAATCCGCTGGTAGCTCTCGACGCGCCACTCGGGTGCTGTCTCGCTCGCGACATCCGGAAAGAACTCGTCGACCGAGTCGGCGTCGAGGCTCCACAGCCCGAACAGCTTCACGCCCGGCGTGTCGATCACTTCGCCACCCACTTCGAGCGGGTAGATGCGAGCACTGGTCGTGGTGTGCTTGCCCTTCTGGTGCATCTGGCTGATCTCGCCGACGCGCAGGTCGAGGCTTGGCTGCACCGCGCGGATGAGTGAACTCTTCCCGACGCCACTGTGACCGGCCAGGACGGTGACTTTGTCGCGGAGCAGGTCGCGCAGCGTCTCGACGCCGGTGCGTGTGGGCACGGACGTTTCGAGTGTCTTGATGCCCAAGGTCGAGTAGTGCGCGAGTTTCGCGCGTGCATCGTCAAGCGCCTCGGCGTCTTCCGCTTCGGCCAGATCGACCTTGTTCAAACAGACGATCGGCACCAGCCCGCCGCACTGGGCGGCGACGAGCATGCGGTCGATCAGCCCCCACTTCACACGCGGCTGCACCACGGCCGCCACGATCAGCATCTGCTGCGCGTTGGCGACGATCGGATGATTCACGATCGCCTTGAAGCTGTCGGCCCGCGTCAGCACGGTCTCGCGCGGCTCGATCCGCTCGATGACACCTTCCGCCTTACCGTCGGCAGAGCGCGCTTCGGATTCGCGAAAACGCACGCGATCGCCCACGACCAACTGCGTCTCGCGCACCTTGTTCAGCGTCTTGCGGACGACGCACAGCCGAGTCGTGCCGGCATATTCGACTTCGCTGTAGAGCGAGAAGACCTGCACCACGCGGCCGATCGGCAGGGCGTCCACATCGCCGGCCTCGGCTTCCTCGCGCCGCTTGGCCGTGCGCTCGGTCTTCATCTGTTGGTTGAACTTGCTGCGTTTGCCGAAGCGCTGCACGGGACCGGCGTGCTCCTCCTCCCACTGCCCGGCGAGGTAGCCGGCCGTCGGATCTTTCTGGCCTTTGTGCTTCTTCGGTTGACCCATGGCTTCTCATCAGTCTCGCCTGTGTGCCATTACCGGACAAGCACCGCAGAAAATCGGTACTCCAAAATCGCCGAAGATTGCAGTGATGGTTTTTCCGATCCGCACATCTATCGCGATTGCCTGCACGATCGTCAGCGTCGGCTGGGCAATGGAGCCGGCTGAAACGCTGCCCGGCCCGGTGGGCGAGCCGATGGTCGACATCGATGAAACCGTCCGCTTCGTTCCCACGTCGCGCCCGCGCAGCCCGAGCCGCAGGAACCACCCGCGCCGACGTCGCAGAACGTCGACACGGCCCGCTCACCGCTGGACTGGCAACACGCCACCGGCGACTGGAACGGCCTGCGTCCCGAGCTGGAAGAAAAGGGAATCGCCATCAACAGCGGCTTCTACGCGACGCTCGGCAAGAACCTCCGTGGCGGAGCCGACACCGAAGAGCCGCTGCTTTACGACCACCTGTTCAACTTCAACGTCACGCTCGACACCCAGCCGCTTCTGGGCATTGAGGGCGGAACCCTCTACACCAGCTTCCAAAGCAACGGTGGCGACGTCTTCTACGATCGCGTCGGCGACTTCTCCGGATCGAGCAACATCAGTGCATCCCACCGTGATCAGATCGCCGAGTTGTTCTACGAACAGAAGTTGATGAATGATCGCCTGCGTCTGAAGGCGGGCAAGATCGACGTGAACGGCGAGTTCGGCGTCGCCGACAATGCCGGCGAATTCGTCAACTCCACCTTCGCGTGGAGCGCCAGCTTCGTCGGCATGCCGACCTACCCCGACGCCTCATACGGCGGCATGGTCGAATTTGCACCCAACGATACGTACTTCGTCCGCGCGGGCGTCTTCGACGGCGCCGGCGCTCAAGGCTACCGCACCGGGATGCGCGGCGTCCGCACGCTGTTCGGCGATCCCTCGGACCTGTACTACGTCCTCGAAGCCGGCGCGAACTGTTCGTTGTGCCGGGACCTTCCCGGCACGATCAAAGTGGGCCTGTTCCGTCACACGGGCGACTTTACGCGTTTCGATGGCTCCACCGCCAACGGCGTGAATGGCGCGTACTTCATCGTCGATCAGTGCTTGTTCAAGGAAGAGCCGGCCAACGATGAAGACATCCAGGCACTGAGCATGTTTGTCCGCGGCGCCGTCACCGACCGAAACGTCGCCGACGTGCCGTGGAGCATTGCGGCCGGCGTGCAATGGATCGGCGCGGTGCCGGGCCGCGACGACGATGTCTGCGGCTGCGGCGTGAGCTACAACGGCTTCACCAACGCCTCGGACGCGGTGCGCCATGGCGATGAAGTCGTCTTGGAGTTGTTCTACAAGGCGCAACTGACGCACTACTTCTACGTCAAACCCGACGTGCAATACATCCTGTCACCAAGCGGTGTCTTCGACGACGCGGCACTTGTCGCCGTGCGCGCAGGCATCGAGTTCTGATTCGGCCCTAGCCCCACCAAACCATGAATGTCCTAACGCGATTGAGTCTGTTCGCGCTGGTTAGCCTGCTTGTCACTGGCGGCGTTGGCGTCACCGGCTACGTCGGCTCCCGCAATATCGCGGCCGGCATCGCCGAGACGGCGCGCATGAACCAGGCAATCCAGAATCACATGGACATCGACATGATGCACGACGCGCTGTGCGCCGACGTGCTCGCGTCCTTGTCGGCGGACACGGCCGAGATGCGCGACGCCGTTCGTGCCGATCTTCAGGAGCACACGGAGACCATTAAGAAAAACCTCGAGGCGAACCGCGAACTCAAGCTTGGTGCCGATGTCGCCCCGCTCCTCGACCAGACCATCGAACCGCTGAACGCCTACACGGAGGCAGCCGCGACCGCCGTAAACCTCGGCCTGACCGATCGCGAGAAGGCACGTGCCACGATCGGCAGCTTCCAGGCGCAGTTCAACGAGATGGAAGAGCGGCTCGGCACGGTGTCTGAGAAGCTCGTGGCCTCCAGCAAAGATGCCGCCGCTCAGGCGCGCACGATCGTTTCGTTCCGGCTGCAACTCGGCATCGTCTCGCTGATTGCGGTCATGGTAATCATGGGCCTGGGTGCCTGGACGATCCGCGCGATCGTTCGTCCGCTGCGGACCGTAACCGCGGCACTGGCCCATGCCGGCCACAGCACGTCATCGGCCAGCGCGCACATCGCGTCGGCCAGCACGACGCTCGCCCAAAGCGCGAGCCAGCAGGCCGCCAGCACCGAAGAAACCAGCGCCGCCGTCGCGGAAGCGGCGTCGCTCACAAAGCGGACCGCCGACGCGGCAAACCAGGCCTCTTCGCTGTCCAAGGACGTTCAGACCGCTGCCGAACACGCCAACGCGTCGATGGGCAAGATGAACACCGCCGTCGGCGAGATCGAGTCGGCCGCATCGGAAACAGCGGCGATCATCAAGGTCATCAACGAGATCGCCTTCCAGACCAACCTGCTGGCGCTGAACGCCGCCGTTGAAGCGGCTCGTGCGGGCGAGGCCGGTAAGGGATTCGCGGTCGTCGCTGAAGAAGTGCGCAATCTGGCGCTGCGTTCGAGCGAAGCCGCCCAGAGCACGTCGGCCCTGATCGATCGCTCGGTGAACTCCGCCCGCAACGGCGCGACGATCGCGGCCGAGGTGGGCGAGGCGCTGGCGTCGATCGATTCGGTCACCGGCAAGGTCAATGGCCTGATCGCTGAGATCGCCGGAGCCAGCCGCGAGCAGGCCACGGGCATTGAGCAGATTCAGCAGTCGATCAGCGCGATCGACAAGCTCACGCAGCAGGGCGCGGCATCGTCCGAAGAAAGCGCCAGCACCGCGTCCGAGTTGAAGTTGCAGGCCGACACGCTCGAAAACTGCGTCGGCCAGCTCCGCACGCTGGTCGGCGGCGCGTGAATGCCGCAGTCGCGCGAATCCGTGTCGTGTCGGGCCCGATACCGCTCACGACTCGCGCACCGCGATACCCGCGCCTGACAATGCTTCGCGGACGGCACGAATGTGGTCGTGATCCCGCGTCTCGAGCACACACACCGCATCGACCGACTGCACGTCGGCCTCTCGGGCGAAGTTGCGATCGTGCGTGATCTCGTTCACGCTCGCGCCGGCGTCGGCGAGCACGCGCGTGAGCTTGGCAAGACCGCCAGGCCGGTCCGAAATCGTGCACACCAGCCGGCACAACCGGCCATCGCTGGCGAGGCCGCGTTCGATCACCTTCCCCAGCATCGCCACGTCAATGTTGCCGCCGCACAGGCAGAGTACGACGATCTTGCCGGACAGGTCCAGGTCGCGCTGTAGCATCGCCGCCAACGGCGCCGCACCGGCCCCTTCGAGCACCTGCTTCTCCATTTCCAGCAGCTTGAGCACCGCACGGGCGATGTGTGCTTCGTCGACCAGCACCACGTCGTCGACCACCTTCTGAGCAATTTCAAAACAGAGCTGGCCTACCTCGGCGATCGCAAGTCCATCGGCGAGCGTGAAGCGCGAGTCGATCTTGACGACCTTGCCCGCGCGGCGTGATTCGTAGTAGGTCGGCGCGTTTGCGGTTTCGACACCAATGACACGCGTCGCCGGTCGCAGCGCCTTGATGGCGGCCCCGACGCCCGCGATCAGCCCGCCGCCCCCAACGGGCACGATGACGGCGTCCGGTTCGGGCACGTCTTCAAGAATTTCAAGTCCCACTGTCCCCTGCCCCGAGATGACGTCCGGGTCGTCGAAGCCGTGCACGTAAGTTAGCTTCTTCTGTTCGCACAGTTGCCGCGCATGC
The DNA here is from genome assembly GCA_047600945.1 of Tepidisphaeraceae bacterium. Taxonomy (GTDB): domain Bacteria; phylum Planctomycetota; class Phycisphaerae; order Tepidisphaerales; family Tepidisphaeraceae; genus JASGKC01. The sequence continues at coordinate 4,722,009 of JASGKC010000001.1, forward strand.
GTCATCGCCTCGGCGAAGCTGTCGCCTTGTTGAACGACCGTCGCGCCAAAGCTGCGACAGTTGCTCACCTTCGTCATCGGCGCCCAAACGGGCATGACAACCGTAACCGGGACGCCAAGTTGCTGACCGTGATACGCGAGGGCTGACGCGTGGTTGCCCGCGCTGGCGGCGATGACGCCGCGCTGCTTCTGCTCGGGCGACAGCTGCGCCAGCTTGTTGCGTGCCCCGCGCTCTTTGAAGCTGCCGGTGAGTTGCAGGTGATCGAGCTTGCAGTAGACCTTCGCGCCGGTGAACCGCGAAAGCAGGTGCGAATAATGACACGGACTCCGGTACACGGCCCCGCGAATCCGCTCAGCGGCGGCGCGAATCGATTCGAGTGAGACGGACATGGCGGCATCGTACCGCGGGCGTTCAGCAGAGCCATCAAGGCACCAAGACACGAATCTCACCAATCGGCACGAATGGAATTCGGATTCGTGTTCATTCGTGCGATTCGTGGCTTCTCCTCGTGTCTTGGTGTCTTCGTGGCTCTGAGTGAACTCACGCCACCGCGACCTGGTATCGCTTGTTCACGCCGGCCATCCAGCGGCGGAAGTTTTGGACGTAGGCTTCCCAGCTGGCGCTGCCGCGCACCTGCACGAAGGCGTTGAAGACGCCGTCCATGGTGCGGACGAAGTCGCGCAGCAGCGTGATGCGCTCTTCAAACAAGACGCGTGGACTGTCTGCTTCTTCGACCTCGGGCAGCTTCAGCCCACTAATCGAAAGCTGTTCGGCGTTGATCGAGAAGCTGTGCAGTTGCGCGTGGGACACGAGCGCCAGGCCGGTTTTTCGGACGACTTTGCCACTGCGGATGGCGTCGATCGCTTCGGGCATGTCGGCCGGCGTTTCGTACTTCAGGCCGACGCGGCCGGTCTGGCCGTAGGCGCAGTCGAGGTCCAGCGTCTTGGCAAACATCACGGTCGCCGCCTGGTCGTTGCCGTAGCGGATTTCGCCACCATGCGTGGACGCGTCGTGCCACAGCCACATCAAAAACTCGTTGCCAAGCCAGTCCTTGGCGCGGTCGCCCTTGGCGCTCCACGGGTACTCGGCCGGCTGGGTTTCGCCGCCGGGGCCGATGCCGAAACGGGTCGGCACGAGGTCTTCGTACTCGCGGCGTTTGCCGGCGTCTTCCATCATGCGCAGCGCAAGGTTGCCGGCCGTGATCGGTTCAAGCTGCAGGCCGTGCGTGCGCTCGAACAGTTCCATCAGCTGGTCCTGCTGCGACAGCGACGCGGCCGCGTAGACCGATCGACCCGGCACGTCCCAAAGCACGTCGATCATCTTCCGCTTGCGGAATTTCCCGCTGGCGAGGTCTTCCTCGATCCGACGCGCGGCCGACTCTTTCGCTTCACGCTTCTGATTCTTCGACGCGAACCCGGAAGGATTCTGCGAAGCCGCTGCGGTTTCTTCCAGCGCGACGTACGCCTTCTTCAGTTCGGCCGGGACCTTGTTCGTGTCGATCCGCAGGCCGACGTTCACGCAGTCGTTGTAGACGTTGTGAGCGAGGTGGAACGAGCCGTCGAGCACGTGCCGGCCGCCACACCAGCCGTAGTCGATCTCATTGCTGGTCAGGTCGTCTTCGCGCAGCGCGAACTGGTTGAACTTCTCAAGCAGCGCTTCGTCGGCCATGTTCGGGCTTTCGCCGACGACGTTGAAGCGGGTGTAACTGATCGCGCCGGAATCAAAGGGCATGCGGGCTCCGAAGAGAGGAGACGGAATTCAGGAGTCAGAATGCCTTCTGCCTCCGATTTCCCTTGTACGGGAACTCCGCGTATCTCCAACCCGACGTTTGCGACCCCGACAGGATTCGCGCATGTTATCCACAGTGAACACTTATCGAACCAGGCGCGTGATCGTTGCATCGGTGGTTGTCGCCCTCGCCGCTTGCGGCTTAGCGCGGGCAGAAGACGCGATGATGCAAGCGACCACCAAGAGTAGCGGCATAACCAAGAGCGGCGCGGGATCGCTCACCATCGAGAAAGACCCCTTCCCCGCTGCCACGCCGAAGCAGGTCGTTGCGGTGACCGACAAAGTCTTCCCCGCCGTCGTGCGATTGGACGTGGCGCAGGAAATCTACCGCGACGGCAAGCGCACGCTACAGCGCGGCATCGGCAGCGGCGTCATCATCGACGCCGACGGACACATCCTCACCAACTACCACGTCGCCGGCCGGGCCGCGGAAATCTTCGTCACGCTGTCCAATAAGGAACGCGTTCGCGGCAAGCTCGTCGGCGACGACCACTGGACCGACCTCGCCGTCGTCCGCATGGACATGGACGAGGTCAGCAAGAAGAAGTTCGCGTTCACGTACGCCGAACTGGGCGACAGCAAGTCGCTCGTGACGGGTCAGGACGTGATCGCCATCGGCACGCCGTTCGGGCTGGCGCGCACGATGACGCTGGGCATCGTGTCGAACACCGACCGCACGTTCTACCCCGACAAGCAGGACATCGACGACTACGAAACCGGCGAGTTCAGCAACTGGATTCAGATGGACACGCCGATCGCCCCCGGCAACTCGGGCGGGCCGCTGGTGGACCTGAACGGGAAGATCGTCGGCATCAACACCCGCGGCGTCTCGGGCCAGGCGCTGAACTTTGCCATCCCCATCGACGAGGCGAAACAGGTCGTCAAGGCGATTCTGGAAAGCGCGAGCGAGTCGCACCAGGGCAAGGTCACGCGCGGCTACCTCGGCGTCGACTTCAAGCCGCTCCAGGACCTCGAAACGTTCTACGAGCTGGACATCAACAAGGGCGCGCTCATCAGCACCGTCGATCGCGGCTCGCCCGCGGCGAAGGCGGGCCTGAAGGCGCAGGACATCCTGCTGGCCATCAACGGCACGCCGACGAACGTGCGGTTCCCCGAAGAGATCTCGCCCGCCCGCAAGCTGATCTCGCAGTTGCCCATCGGCACGGAAGTCGAACTCAGCATCCGTCGCGACGGCAAGGAGCAGGTCGTCAAGGCGACCGTCGAAAAACTCGAAAGCCGCGTCGGCGACGAGAAGGAATTCAAGGCCTGGGGCCTGAGCGTGCGCGACGTGACGCGCGCCTACATGATCGACAACCGCTTGGACGACGACACCGGCGTCGTCGTCACCAGCGTCAGTTCTGGCGAGCCGGCCGACAAGGCCAAGCTCCAGCCGGGCGATGTCATCCGGCAGGTTAACGGCACAGACGTTGTCGACCTCGACAGCTTCGCGTCGTCGTACGAGCAAGCTGTCAAGGATAAAACGCCGCAGTTACTGCTCGGCATTCAGCGCGGCCGCGGCGTGCAGAGCGCCGTGCTCAAGGTGACGTACTGACTCCACCAATCGCGTCGGTTAACACTTTATTCGCAGTTCTGCTCCACACGATCAACGCAAGACATCGAGATCCCATGAAACGCCACACCCTCCTCGCCCTCTTCGCCGCCACCGCGCTTGTGACCGGCTGCGCGAATCCTTCGACCACCAAGCCGACGGCTTCGATCGCTTCGACCACCGTCTCGCCGGCCGACATCGTGGCGCGCGCCAGCAAATCGCTCGTCACCGTGCAGTACACGTGGGACAACGAGATGGGCAAGCGTGAACTCAGCGGCGTCGGCGTGATCGTCCGCGCGGACGGACTCGTCGCGCTGCCGATGGGGCTCATCCCGCTCGGCATCCCTGATGTGCAGCTCACGCAGTTCAAGGTGATCCTGCCACGCCAGTCGGAGGTCGACGAGCCGAAGGAGCTCGACGCCGAGTTCATCGCCCGCGACGAGCGCTGCGACCTGGCATACGTGAAAGTGAAGCCCGATGCGTCGTCACCACGCACGTTCACGCCGATCGAGTTCGGCACGTCGGACATCACGATTGGCGACGATCTTGTCAGCGTCGGCCTCCTGTCGAAGCAGGCGGGCTACACGCCCTACGCGCGGATGGCGACGGTCGCCACCAAGCTGCGCGGCATCCCGCCGACCGTGATGACTAGCGGCGGCCTTGCCGGACTTGGCGCGACGGTCTTCAACGCTCGAACCGGCAAGCTGGTCGGCCTGGTGCTCGACGCGTCGAGCCAGAACCTGCTCGCCGCCGCCGGTCGCAACGCAGGCGGCGGTCGCGGTAATGGCGACCAGGAATCCGCCGCCGAGATCGCGCAGCTCATGCTCGCACCGATTTTCTTCGTGCCGATCGACGATTTCCTTGTGTCGCTGAGTGACCCGCCCGACGCAAGCAGCCCACGCAAGCGTGCCTGGCTGGGCGTGAGCGAGATGAAGGGATTGGAAGAGGACGTGGCCGCGTTCTATGGCGTGAAGGACAAGCCCGCGATCCAGGTGGCCGACGTCATCAAGGGCTTCCCGGCCGAGCAAGGCGGACTCCGCAGTGGCGACATCATCCTGACCGTCAACGGCCACCCCCTCCAGCGCGGCGACCTGCCCGAAGAACTGCCGATGATTCTCCAACGCCAACTGCTCCGGATGAACGTGGGCGACAAGGTCACGTTCGGCGTCATCCGCAAGGCGGGCGAGACGCCGCGCGACGTGGTTGTCACGCTCGGCGAACGCCCGCAACTGGCGAACGTCGCACCGCGCCAGTTCTTTGAAGACCTGGGCTACAGTGTCCGCGACCTGGTGTTTGACGATCGCTACGCCCGCAAGCTCGACCCGGAGTACAAGGGCGTCGCGGTCGCGTTCGTGAAACCGCAATCCAGCGCCGCAGCCGGCCAGCTTCAGCGCGGCGACATCATCACCAAGCTGAACCAGACGGCGATCGAAAACGTCGCGCAGTTCAAGACGGCCTACGAAGACTTCCGTAAGAAGAGTCCGAAGGAAGCGGTGGTGCTAGAGGTGTTCCGCGGTACCGGGACGGAAATCGTGCGTGTTCAACCGCCGCAGTAATGCACCAGTCGAGAGTGACCAGTAGAGAGTGGAGAGTTGCGGCGCATGGCAACTCTCTCCTCTCGACTAACAACTCTCCACCGGTTCCGGTACACTCCTCGCCCCTATGGCCGAGAAGCCCAAGAATGAATCGCTGCCTGCCGGGCCGAACGCAAACCAGCCCGCCGGCGCTCAGCAGCAACCGCCGCCGAAGACCGATCTGGAGGTCTTCCTCTTCTACACGCTGCCGAACTTCCTCAAGAAGCGATTCGACTACTTCCTGTTCGGCCTGGTGATCCTTGCGGCCGGTTACTGGTACTGGAACTATCGCCAGACCTCCGCCACACAGGAGCGCTACGCCCTCCAGCAGAACGCCGCCACCATCTGGGAGATGCTCGAAACCGGCAAGCGCAGCGTGCTGAGCCGCCCGTCGAGCAGCGAATCTGACGTCCGGACGCGCGTCGAGATGTCGAACCAGATCGAATCGATCGTCAACCAAATCCTCGGCTCGACCGCCGCCCCGGAGCAGAAGGTGCAGGCCCTGCTCGTCCGAGCGAATCTGAACATGGCCTTGGCCCAGCTCCCCGCCAGCAGCTGGGCGAACGCATCGACGATCGTCCCCGGCACAACGACCAAGCCGTCGTCCGACTACCTCGCCGATGCCGAGCGTGCTTACAACGCCATCCTGACCGATTATGACAAACAGTCGGCCCAGGTGATGCCGGCGCTGCTGGGCCTCGCGTCGATCGCGGAAACGCGCGGCGACCTCACCAAGGCCGAGTCGTATTACGACATGGTGCTGAAGGACGCGAACGCCCGTCCGGACGTGAAGCAACTGGCGACGGCCCGGAAGCAGATCCTGCCCGAACTGAAAACGCCGCTGGCCGTGCCGATCGCCTCGACCACCACCCGGCCGGCGTCGACGATGCCTGCCACGACCGAACCGGCCCTCGCGCCGAAGCGCCCGCCACCGCTCCGACGACCAGCCCCGTGCCCTGAGCCAATTCGATCGGTATACTCGCAGGTGTCGCACCTGTAGCTCAGTTGGATAGAGCATCGGATTTCTAATCCGGCGGTCGCTGGTTCGAATCCAGCCAGGTGTAGTTCGTCTCGGGTCGAAACGACCGCGTCCGCGATCCTGTTCGACAGCCGGCGCACACTTGCAACATCGGCGGGCTTTGGAGTTTACTACGCAGGTTCAGCGCACCGCTCGCGGTGTGCCATCGATAACTCAAGACTGCATCCAAGAGGAGACACCATGCGTGGATCGATCGCTTGCCTCGCCGCCGCTGTTGGGATGATGACCTTCGTCGGTGTTGGCTGCGTGCAGGAGAAGCCTGCCGCGCCGGTGACACAGGAGCCGACCGTGCTGCCGCCCGCGCCGGTCGATCTGAACGCGGTCCGGGCCGAGTATGCGAAGGTGGACGCGAACGCCAAGGTCGGCGTCGTGAAGGAAGTGGCCGACGACTACGCGCTGGTGACCGACATCAACGCCGAGGAATGGGCGCAGAACGCCCCGGTGACGTTCGTCGACTCGGCCGGCAACGTGATTACGCACGGGACCGTCGTCCTGCGTCCGCCGGCCACCCCGAGCGGCGTCGGCGTGAAGTTCGTCCCCGGCGCCCGCACACCCGCCGAAGGCGATGTGGCCGTGCGGTTCTCGCAGCCGTAAGCGGCGGAACTTCGTCGCGGTTTCTTCGATTGAATCGAAGCGTGGATGGTAGGTGGTGGATGGTGACGGGTCGGTTTCGACGATCCACCATCGACTATCTACCATCCACGCTTTTCTCCCCATGACCCGACGAGCCCCCCACTTCATTCTCGCTTCCCGTTCGCCGCGCCGAATCAGCCTTCTGCGGGAGGCGGGCTACTCGTTCGACGTTCAGCCCTCTGATGTGGACGAGCCGATCGACGACCTGCTGCGCGACCTGCGCTCGCCGACCGAGGTGGCGCGGCATTTGGCTCGGGCGAAGGCACGGCATGTCGCGCAGCAGAAGCCGACGTCAATCGTCCTGGGATCGGACACCGTCGTCGCTTTGAATGGCCAACTTCTCGGCACGCCCGTCGATCGCGGCGACGCCGAGCGGATCATCCGCAACCTGGCCGGCAGCGTGCACGACGTGATAACGGCCGTCTGTGTGATGCGAATCGAGCCAAGGTTCGAGTTGCTCGAGCACGACCTCACCCGCGTTCACATGCGGGCCATGACCGAAGCGGAAATCCAGGGCCATCTCGATTCCGGCAACTGGCAAGGCAAAGCGGGCGCCTATGGTTTGCAGGACAATGATCCGTTCGTGACGCAGATCGAAGGAAGTTGGTCGAACGTGGTCGGGCTTCCGATGGAGGTTGTCGAGCGACTGATGTCGAGCATCGAGTGACCTGCTCGGACCAGCGACTTCGTCGCAGCGCAGCGACACCAGATGTTTGCCTTCTGACCCCTATCCCCTTCCCCTTGGACCTCCTCGTCGCCATCTTCTGCACGCTCGTGGTCGCGGCCGGCGTCTATTACTTCCGCAATACGACCGCTTCGGATCGACTCATCGGCGTCGAGCCCGACGCGAACAACCGTCTGCGGCGATCGCTGCGCCGCGTGAACGGCGTGCTGATGCTGCTGCTGGCCGGCGCGTTTTTCTGGGGATCGATCGAGATGGAACGCCGGAGTAGCCCGACGCGTTTCATCGTCGCCTGGCTGCTCGTGATCGGGCTGGTGATCGCCACGATGGCGCTGGCGGTGGTGGATGTGTGGCTGACGGGTAAACTGCGCCGGTCTCATCGAAAGCCGCCATGACCCGCAAACGCCTGCGTACGTTCCTGACCCTGTCCACGATGGCCGGCGCACTTGCGCCGGTCGGGTTTGTCGGCTGTAGCGAAGCCGCGCCGACAGCCGCCGCGCCGACGACCGGCTCGGCCAAGCCATTGCCGACGACGCAACTCAGCATCAACGGCAAATCGATCACGATCGAGGTGGCCGCGAACCTCACGCAGTTGCGCGAGGGGATGGCGCACCGGACGATCGCCTCGGACGATCATGGCATCTTTTTCGCATTCCCCGATCCGCTGCTGCTCGACTTCAACGGCCGGGACATGGCGCAGCCGGTCGAGGTGATCTATGCAGCGGAAGACGGCGCGGTCGACTCCGTCAAGCCGATCGTCGCGAACGACCTGCGTGCGATTCGCAGCAACGGGGCGTCGATGTACGCGCTCATGCTTCGCCCTGGCGTGGCATCGAAGCTCAACCTCGACAAGGGCAGCAAACTCCCCTTGCCGGATTTGGCGAAATTGCCGATTGAAGCCGACCCGTTGCCGACCGTGACGATGACGATCGGCGGCGAGACGTACACGCTCGAAGTCGCCGACGACGATCCGGAGCAGATGATCGGCCTGATGTATCGCGACACGTTCCCCGAGCACACGGGCATGATTTTCGCCTTCCCGCGCGAGCAGCGGATGGCGTTTTACATGCGGAACACGCGGGTCCCGATGGACATCGTTTATCTGACGCACGACGGCTACATCGTTAGTTGCCACACGATGAAGCCGTTCGACCTCGGCGTCACGCCAAGCGCGGGCCCGGCCCTGTACGCGATCGAATTGCCGGCCGGGAGCGCCGAGCGATTGAAGCTGAAGGTGGCGGACAGACTGACGCTGCCCGACCTCTCGAAGCAAGTGCCGCCCGATAAGAAGTGACCGCGTTGCGTTCGCGTGACGCCACGTCCGATCACCCTTCACCTTTCACTACTGCCGGAAGATTTTTCCCCGCCTGCCGCGCCGGCGAATCGTACATCGAACCTGGCGGTCGACTCGGTCGGCCACCGGGACATTTCGCATGACACGAGTCTTCCGATTGCCGTGAGCGAGAGGTGCGTCGATGAGCGTGATGGTTTCGTCTTTCGAGATTGCTGAAGCACTGGCCCCCACCGCGAACACGCAGCACGCGCCAGACATGCCGGCCACCAAGCCGCCGAGCCTGCTCGACCGTGCCCTGGGCGGCATCGAGCGCATGATCTGCGAGTTGTACGAGTCCGAAGACCTGGCCGCCCGCATCAGCCTGCTTGAGAACGAGATCGAACTGCTCCGCAAGCGTGACCAGTTGCTCAGCCGGCAAATGGCCCGGCACGATGAAGAACAGCGCCTCGCGGCCCGCATCCAGCAGGACTTCCTTCCGAAACAACTGCCCACCGTCGGCACTGTCCGCTTCCAGACGATCTATCGCCCTGCCCAGTATGTGTCGGGAGACCTCTACGACATCAAGCGGCTCGACGAAACGCACGTCGGCGTCTACTTGGCCGACGCGGTCGGGCACGGCACGCCGGCGGCGCTGCTGACGATGTTCATGAAGAACGCGCTGGCCACGAAGCAAATCACGGCGAGCGGCTACCGATTGCTCGAACCGAGCGAAACGCTGGCGGCGCTCAACGCATCGCTCCGCGGGCAAGACCTGGCCCACGCGAGTTTCGCGACGGCCCTTTACGCGCGCATCGACACGCAGAAGATGGAAGTCTGCCTCGCCCGTGCCGGCCATCCGTCGCCGATCCTGATCGCGGCCGACGGCTCGGTAACCGAACCTGGCGCCGACGGCCCGCTGCTGGGCGTGTTCGATGACGCCGAGTTCACGCAAATCTGCTTCCCCATCCACTCCGGCGACCGGCTGCTCTTCTACACCGACGGCGTCGAGACGGCCTTTCCTCGCAACGACCAGCCCTGCCCGGAAACCTGGAAGCGCGAGCTACAGGAACTGTCCGGCCGACCGACGGCCGAACTGCTCGAAGCGTTCCGCCACGCGATCGAGAACAACTCCATCGCCACGCAGAAGGACGACCTGACGATGATCGTGGCGGAAGTCGGGTGAGTAGTGGGCAGTACGCGGTGGGCAGTGTGCAGGTGAAGACAGAAAACAAGAAGCGGACGCGCGAGTCTCTCGCACGTCCGCTCTTCATTTCATCGAAGGCGGCCAAGCATTTCCTGCCCACCGCTCACTGCACACTATTCATCCCACCTTGGCGCTCCACGGCGACGTCGGTGACGACGCCGGGTGCGGGATCGAGGTCACGCCGGGCATGCCGGAACGCGGATGGGCCGCGTCGTACGATTCCTTGATCTTCTTCGTGGTCAGGTGCGTGTAGATCTGCGTCGTGCTGAGGCTCTGGTGGCCGAGCAGTTCCTGCACGCTGCGCAGGTCGGCGCCGTTGTTCAGCAGATGCGTCGCGAAGCTGTGACGCAGCGTGTGTGGGCTGATGCCCGGGTCCATGCCGGCGATCGCCAGATACTTGTCCAGCTTGCGGCGGACGGAGCGGGTGCTGAGCGATTCGCCATGCTTGTTGAGGAACACGCGGCCGGCCGGGGCCTGGTCGAGCTTGCCCATCGCGCCGCGCATCGCGAAGTACCGCTTGACGGCCGCAATCGCCTGGCTGCCGATCGGGGTGAGGCGGTCCTTGCGACCCTTGCCGCGGACGCGGAGCACACCTTCGTCGAGATCGAGGTCCTGCATCTCGAGGGCGACGAGTTCGCTCACGCGAATGCCGGAGGAGTAGAGGATTTCGAGCATCGCCTTGTCGCGGACGCTCAGGATGTCGCCGTCGCCCGGGGCGTCGAGCAGCTTCTGAACCTGTTCGAGGTCCAGGCACTTCGGCAGGCGCTTCTCCTGCTTGGGCGTGCGGATCGTGACGAGCGGGTTGGCGCTCATCTTGCCCTTGCGGATGAGGAACTTGCTGAAGGAGCGCAGCGTGGCGAGCTTGCGCCGTGGTGCTCTTGGTGTAGTTCTGAGCATACAGATAGCTCAGAAACTCACGGAACACCGCGGTGTCGGCGGTGCAGAGCTGGTTGTCGGTGTCGCCCTCGGTCTTGGGGGCGTTGGCACGGTAGCTCGTGCCGATTTCGCCGCGCAGGAACTGGCAGAACTGGATCAGGTCGGCGCCGTAGCTGCGGACGGTGTAGTCGCTGAAGTGACGTTCGTACTTCAGATAGTCGAGGAAGCTCCGAACAAGCGGGCTGGCCTGAGCGAGGACGTGGGGCTGCGCGACGGCTTCCGTTGGAAGTGTGTCGGTCGTCATAACGCGGTGTGGAAAGATCGAGACCCGTTGCCGGAAGAAGGGATTGCTCGAGCGCCCCTGGGCACCCGAAGGGAATCACTTCCGCTTACGCACGGGCCGATCCTCGTCCCGCGGAGGTGAGTTAGTGGTTAGTGAGCGGTGGGCAGTGGGCAGGAGAAAACGTTTATCGTCTTGTCCTGCCCACTGCTCACTGCTCACTGCTCACTACCCATAACCTCTATGCCTCTTTCTTCGGCAGGTAGGACTGCAATTCTTTGGACAAATGCTGTCCAAGCTGGTGAGAGAGCACGGCGGCGTCGAACCAGTCGAACGGGAGGTCCCGGCGCTTAACCAGATCGGCCAGCGCTTCGAGCACGGTGTTCTCGTCGCCGACGCTGTAACGGAAGAAGAAGTTGTGCTTGCCCTTCACGAGACTGAGCGTGCGGCTCTCTCGCGTGTTCTTCAATGATTCCGGGCCGCTCGTGGAGGACATTCAAGCCACCTTCTGATCGTTCACATCCGGCTCACCGCGCAGGCATCTGCCTCAGCAGGTCGCCGATCAGTTCATGCCACACGAACTGCGCGTAGCGGTCCATGTGCATGAGGTATTCCCGTTCACCCATCGGACCCAGCGGGTCGACCCGGCCTCGCGTGTACTGCGCAAGCTGGGCTCTCACCGAGCCGTTGGCAGCGTCGTACGCGCCCGCCGCCTGTATGAAATCGGCATTTCGAGGCAGCGACTCCATCTCTCCGGGCGTCGCTCGCCGCGTCAACTCGTGCACATCCACACCTTTAGGGCGACTGTATGACCTGCGCACAAAGAGCTGGAGGCTCGCGATCATCTTAGGCGGGCTGTAAGGGTCGTAACCCGTGATCGTCGGGACCAGCAGTGCGTCGACGCCAAGCGCATCACAGACAATGAACGCCTGCTCAGCCGACTCCACCTGACGCATTTTCAACGCGACGAACGTTTCGACCGTCCGATTTACCGGCACGACCGTCACGCCCTTCACTTCCTGCATCTGCTGGAAAACGATGTCGGCCTCGACGAGCGGGTCGGGCTGCTTCTGGCCGGAGAGATTGATGACCGGTGCGATCGCGATCGTCCGCGGCCCGGTCTCGGGCGCGACGAGATACGCTTCTTCGGGATACTTGTTTCCGTCCGACGCGCAGCCGCTCAGCAGCGTGAGCGAGAGAAGGACGGCCGCCGACATCCGTGTCGTGTTGAATCTCATTCGATTCTTCCTCCCTCTCCCTCCGGGAGAGGGACGTTCATCACTTCTCACCAACAGTAGCCGTCTGTAGGCGCGACTTCCCGGCCGCGACGCTCCAGATGCTTTCGCTGCCGCCGCGGTCGCTCACGAAGTAGACGCGCTGGTCCATGCCCCAGCACGGCGTGGCGTTCACGCCTCGGCCGTCGGTGAGACGATGACGATTCGTGCCGTCGGCGTTCACGACCCACACGTCCTGCTGCGTGCCGCGATTTTTGCTGCCGACCATCGCACCAGGATGTGCGGCCGTCGGATCGACGACACTGGCGAACGCCAGTTGCTTGCCGTCCGGGCTCCACGTCGGCGCGACGATGGCCGCGTTCGTGCTGAAGGCGACTTCGGTCACGCTCTTGGCTTCGCCATCGACGAGTTCGAGCGTCCAGGCGCTGAACCAGCGCGTGCCGCGTTGGCGAGCGCGCTGGAAGGCGATCAAGTCCTTGTCCAGCCGAGGCGACCACTCCGGGAACAGGCCGTACCCGATCATCCGTCGTTCCATCGACTTCAGATCAACGACCCAAATCTCCCACTGGCCCGAGCGAGCGCCGAGGCGCAGAACGCCAGGCGTGTGCCGTCCGGGCTGAAGCTCGGATGAATTTCCTGTGCGGGCGAGCGCGTAATCTGCTCGACGTCGGTGCCGTCGAGGTCCATCACGTAGATGTCCCAGTTGCCGGTGCGGTTGCTGGCGAACGCGACGCGCTTGCCGTCCGGACTGAAGCAAGGGAACGCATCGTCGGCCGGATCGGTGGTGATTTGCGTGACCGCGAGTCCGTCGACGCGCTGCGTGTAGATGTCGGGGTGTTCGCTGTGGCGGGTGCTGGTGAAGATGAGCGACTTGCCGTCGGGGCTGACACGGACGTCGGCGTCGTAGCCTTCGTCGACGTAGGTGTGCTGGATGAAGCCGCCCTTCCCGCCGGGCGTGTAAACGCTGGGTCCGACGCCGTCGAGTTCGCCGAAGACGTTCACGTCGCCTGCGGGCTTTTCGGGTTCGCCGGGCTCGGTGTCGCTGAACAGCAAATCCGCCGCGCTGGCTCGGCCGGCGAGGCGGGTGGTGTTCTTTGCGGCAGGCTTGTCGGACGTCGCGAGGGCAGTCGGTTCCGGCTGGGCGCTCGCGGTGTCATCGATCGGGCTGACCGGCGTCACCACGCCGGGGCCGCCGGTGCGTTTGCCGAAGCCGAGCATTGAGCAGCCGGTCGACGCCAGCATCGTCATCGCCGCGATCGAAGTGACCGCCGCGCGCACGATTGGACGCGGTCGAACGGCCTCGCTCGATCGGGCGTCGCTGCCTGGCCTGGGCTCGTAGGTCATGGTCGTCGCACTTCCTTCCCGAGCCGCCGCGAGCCGTGGTTGTCACGGGGCGCACCGACTCAAGCAGGACATCGGCCGATTCCGACCGCCATTTCAGCGCCCACATCCGAAACGAGACGCGGGCGCGGAACCCGCGCAGACATCAGCGCGGTCCTTCAACGGTGTATCGGACGAAAAGTGGTCGGACCTTGAGAGGGAGGGAAATGCGCAGAACGCGGATGGCGGATAGTGAATGCCGGGTACTCTCCACAAACTATCCACATTGCTGCCATCCAAGACCCGGCTCACTTCTTCGCCGGCGCGTCCTGGAACCAACCCGGGATGTCGTGGATCAGCCAGCGGTCGCCGAACAGTGCGAAGAGAATCCCTATGGGGGCTGGTCGGGGCTTGGTTGTGCTCGTGCCAGCACTGAACTGCACGTTCATGATCGCGTCGGCGTTCACCGCGCCGGTCATCATGTCGTGATCGATCTGGATCAATTCCGGGGTGCTGGACATCGTTTCCATGCCCTGATTGCGAGGCGGCACGCCGTTGCGGACCATCTTCATCAGGGCCGTGAAACCGTCCTTCTTCACGCGGTCCTGGAAGCGCGGGTCGGTGAGCGCATAGGCCTCGTCGAACTTGCCGTCGCGGATGAACGCGCCGAGCTGGTCGATCTGGGCGATGATGGCCGTGCGATGCCGGGCGTCCTCCTGGGCCCGCATCACGCCGAGCCCGCCGGCCACGCCGATCACGCCGAGCGAGAGCAGCAGTCCGCCCAGCGACAAGCCCATGCCCGCTTGCGTGCCGTTGCTGCGCCGCACCTGCACGAGGGCGACGATCGACAGCACTAGCCCCGCTGCGGCCGTGAGGTAGTAGATCTGAATCTCACGGAACAGCACCAGCAGCGCCACGCTCACGACCGCGCAGGCAAGCCCGATCACCGCAAGGTTGTTGACGGCGGCATAGTCCTGCAAACCAACGCCGGCCGTCCGGGACATCTGATAGAGCGCCCGCATGGCCGGATCCTTGCGGCGATCGCCCGAATGCTCGGCGGTAGTGTTGGCCGCGCCGTTGGACGTAGCCGGTGTCGAATGTGGTTCTGGGCGATTTGCGTCAGACATTTATCCAGACCCGAAAGGGACCCAACTCGCGTTCAAGCCTTGCGTAAGGCTCTGCCGATCCTCCGCTGACCATCATGCGCATGGTTGCGCAGGAGTCGCAAGTCGTTCAACCGTAAATCCGCCATGAACACCCGTCAACTTGACCGTCAGCAACTCGTTGAAGAGATCCGCCGGTTCAACACCACGGTGGACCAGCAGTTCCTTGAACAGTTTTCCGAAACCGAACTGGCCGAGTACCTGGATCACTTGGACGCGGCCCGCCGAAAGCAGCTTCAGATTTCGGGCTGGGTGAAGCCGCGCACGGCGTTGCGTCGGGCGTCGTAAACGCCGTTCGTTGAATCACGGGCCACGTCTGGCGAGTCTCTCGGCTCCGCCAGGCGTGGCCCTCTCGTTGCGCAGCAGTGCGCCGAAGCCCCGAGAACACCACTGGGACTTTCCCTGATGCACAACTGTCGCGATGAAGCCGATCTTCCTTCTGTCGGCGAGCGGGCATTGCTTGTTGTGTGGCAATAGCCCGCTGCCGACGCTCTTTTTGTGATTTGTGCTAGAGCCTGCGATCACGGCCCCGTCGACCTCGACGGGGCCGTGTTCCTTGTAGTGGGGATGCGGGTGACGGGTGGTCGGACGGTGAAGCTCCTGTTGGGGGAGCTCGTTGTGTTTCGTCCGCTACCCGTCACCCGTTCTCTTTGGTAAACCCAAGGCATGCCTGACACTCGCCTCGCCATCGCCGGCGCGACCGGCCGGATGGGCCGTCGCCTCGTCGCCCTCGGTCACAACCTGGGTGGCCGAACCGTCGTCGCCGCCACCACGCGGCCGGACGACCCACTGCTCGGCCAAGACGCGGGCGTCATCGCGGGCATCCCGTCGATGGGCGTGAAGGTCGGCACCTCGATCGACGTGCCGGTCGACGTCGTCATCGACTTCTCCGCCCCCGAAGGCCTCCGCCAGTGGCTGCCCGTCTGCAAGGCGCGGAACATCGCCATGGTCGTCGGCACGACCGGCCTGACCGCCGCCGATCAGCAACTGATCGACGACGCCGCGAAGGTCATCCCGATCCTCCAATCCACCAACATGAGCCTGGGCGTCGCTGTGATGAACAAGGTCGCCGCGCTGATGGCCAAGATGCTCGGGCCGGACTACGACATCGAGATCACCGAGACGCACCACAAGCACAAGAAGGACGCCCCGAGCGGGACCGCCCTCACGCTGCTGGATCACATTCTTCAAGCGACCGGCCGCACGAGAGACGACGTCGCCAACGGTCGCCACGGCGCGGAAGCCCTTCGAGTCCCCGGCAGCGTCGGCATGCACTCGCTGAGAATGGGCGACGTCACCGGCATGCACACGGCCCACTTCGCCACCGACGGCGAACGCCTGGAACTGACCCACGTCGCGACCAACCGAGACGTGTTCGTCCACGGCGCGCTGCGCACCGCCAGCTGGCTCGCGAAGCAAAAGCCGGGACGCTACACGATGCCCGACGTGCTCGGAGTCTGACTCTGGCCACGGCCCATCAGTGCCATGGTTTCGCGAATGAAAGGAACCCACCTTCAACCGTGATGACATCGCATCGCTTCACGCCGCGCGAACGCTTCACTTCCCAAAGCTCGAGAACAGCCCCGCCTCCGCCAAATGCCCGCCGATCGCTTTGCCGACGGGGTCGACGGTGACGAACGCGTCCGCGTCGACCGAGTCGACCAGCTTCAGCGTCTGCCGCGTGAGCCGGCGTTGCGAGACGCACCAGATGATCGCCACGGGCCCGTCTTTGCCTTCGCCGCGCATGAGCGTCGCCCCGAGGCCACGGTCACGCAGCGCGTTCACGACCGCTTCGCCCTGATCGGTGATGATGCGAATCATCACCTGCCCGCTGGCGATCAGGCCGTCGAGCGTGACGCCGAGCAGCGTGCCGGTCGCGTAACCGAGGGCGTAGCCGATCATCTTCGTCGGATGCTGCGTGCCCGCCGACAGCACCGAACTGACGGCCAGAATGAACACACCGCTTTCGACGAAGCCCAAGCAGGCGGCCGTGAAGCGTTTGCCGCGGATCATGTAGATGGTGCGGATCGTGCCGACCGACACATCGGTCACACGCAGCGCGAAGATCAGCAGTGCACCCGGGAGCGATTCGAGCATGCGGGCGTTATCCCGGAAACGGCACGGATCGCAAGGGCCGTAGAGAAGCCCTAACGCTTCTTCGTGGCGCGGGCTTCCAGCCCGTGGACCGGCGCTGCCGGCATCGAGCGAAGCTCGATACAACAAAAGGCAATCATCCAGCGACCGGCGATTGTAGGTCGCTGGATGCTTGTCCTTCGTTGAGCGAGGCTGCGCGAGTCCATGGGCGGGACGCCCATGCCGCGAAACAGGATGCTTCCTCAAACCCGCGTCAGCAGCACCGTCCGGCTGCGAATCGCACACCCGCTCCCACCCCACCGCGTGTCGCCGGGCAGGCCCAGTGTTTGAAGCTGCGCCGAACTGAATCGACCGAGGTCGGCGCCGGTCCAGTCAGTCGCTGCGTACATCGCCCCGGCGGGCAAGTCGCGGAACTTCGGCGTAGCGATGTGGAAGCCCTGAAACTGCCCAACGACGACGTGCGAGTAAACCACCGATGAACCGTCGAGGGCGTTGACTTGCCAGATCGACACGCCCCCGCGGTCGGCCGTCTCAAGCCGGTGGAGCCGGCCCGTGTGGACCGTCTTGCGAATCCGCTTGTAGAACGCGATGCGCTTGGCGTACTCATCGAGTTCCGTCTGCGGCAACCGGTTCAGCGCCGAGCCGATGCCGAGCACGCCGCGCATCGCGACATCGAACCGTTGACCCAGCGACGACTCGCGGCCGGTCTGGTGGTTGCGTTCGTGTGTGACCCACGATTCCATCGTCCGCGGCGGATAGAACAGGCTGTAGCCGTCTTCGATGAAGGTGCGATCGTGAGCATCGGTGTTGTCGCTCACCCACGCCTGATCGGTGCGTTGCAGCACGCCGAAGTCGATCCGCCCGCCGCCGCCTGAGCAGGTTTGGATGGCGAGTTTCGGGTGCGTCTTGCGCAGTCGATCGAGCAGGCCGTAAAACGCTTCAACGTGGCGCCTGTAGAGATTCTTCCCCGCGGCTGAACCGGGATCGCTCACTGCGCGATTGAAATCCCACTTGAAGAAGTCGACGCCGATCTCGCGGACGAGCGCGTCGAGGCGTTCGTAGATGTAGGCGACGACTTCCGGCCGGCCGAAGTCGAGCAGGAGTTGGTTGCGTTCTTCCCGTCGAGGCCGGCCCGGCCAGTGCAGGACCCAATCGGGATGCGCGCGGTAAAGGTCCGAGTCCGCGTTCACCATCTCCGGCTCAACCCACAGGCCGAACTGCATGCCGAGCTTGCGGACTTCATCCGCGAGGGGTCGCAGGCCCTCCGGGAACGCGTCCATGCTGACGAACCAGTCACCCAAGCCAGCCTTGTCGTTGCGACGAGCACCGAACCAGCCGTCGTCGAGGCAGAACAGTTCGACGCCAATGGTCGCCGCTCGCTTCGCGAGTTCGAGTTGACCGTCGAAATTGAGGTCGAAGTACGTCGCCTCCCAACTGTTGTAGAGCACCGGCCGCTCATCCGGACCCGGCGGCAGCACGTGCTGCTGCGTGAATGCGTGCAGGCGTTGGCTCGCGCCGCCGACGCCATCATCACAGACCCCGAGAACGAACGCGGGCGTGGTGTGCGCCTCATCTGGCTGTAGCGTGATCGACGTGCTGCCGGGTTCATATCCACCGATGACACGGGCCGCGCCGGTCGTCACGCGTTCAAAGCGCAGCGCCCAGTTGCCGCTGTACGCGAGTGCGCCGAAGTACGCCGGCCCGGCGGCTTCTGTTGTGCTCTTCGGTTCGACGACGATGTACGCCGGATTCGACGCATGGCCCGTGTTCAACCCGCGCTGCGCGAGCGTGAAGACGCCCTGCTTCAACGGCGTGCGCTCAACCAGAAACTCCCGCGCCCATCCGCCGGCCCCGTGGAGGATCTCCAATGCCGCGCCGGTCGGGAAATGCGCCTGCCCAAACGCCAGAGAGTCGATCGACACCGGCATCCCCGTGCGATTCTCCGCCGTTAGCCAGCGTTCCAGAATGTCGTGTTCGGGAGTTACGCGGTAGTTCAGCGTGACGAAGAAGTCATACGCGGCGTCCTTCATCACGATCGACAACACGTCACGCAACGATTCGCGTTGAACCGACAACGCTGGCTCGGGCGTCTTCGAGATGGAGTGACGGTGGTAGACCAGCCGCAGATCGTCGACAGGAACGTGGGCCGCCTCACCCGCCCCCAGCGGCCCCGGTGGTTGCGGGAATCTCACCTGCAACGCGGTCTCATGCAGATTCACCTCGCCGTGCGTGAGCAATTCGTAGCGCGTGCCCTGGATGTCCCAGCCGAAGTTCGGCTCTTCGTAACGATCGAGCAGCGCGAGCGCTTCCACCGGCTCACGCGCCGGTGTGTGCGTCACATGGAGCAGCCGGCCGACAGCATCGATCCGCATCGCATAAACGCTCGTGGCCATGCGAATCAGGAACAGGTTGTTCGCTTCGTCGAAGGTGATCGTCGGCAGCATGGGCGGATCATCATCGCCCCACGTCAGTCGCGAGGCAATGCGATGCGGTAGGCCGTGCCGAAGTGGGCGTCCTGGATCGACTCGAGCACTGTCGTTCCCTCGGGCATCGCGTCGGTCACCGACAGCTTGGGCGTTCCGCTGATCAGCCACGCGGTGCCGTAGTCTTTCGTCGCGCCCCGAAGTTGCACGAGTTCGTCGCGCGTCGCGGGATGGGGCAGTTTCAAGGTCGTGCGCGGCTCCACGCCGCGCTCGTGCAGGATGTGCAGCAGCATCGCATCGGCGAACCACTTCGGCTCACCGTGATTGACGGCGATGATCGGCTCACCCGGCTTCAACCTGGCCGACACCGGCCACGTGATGGCGACGAACTCCGGCGAGTCGTAACGGATCGGGTCGCGCATGAAGCAGGCCACCGCGATCACCAGCGCGCCGCCGACGGCCCACGCCGCGCGCGGCCGAAACGCGGCGATGCACAGCACCAGCAAAGGCGGCAACGCGACCGACGCGGCTGACGGATATCGCGCGAACTGAAGGTGGGCCGTCCCGCGCGTGGCGTCGAGCAGCAGCAGCGTGCCCATTACGCACGTGCCGACGAGCCACCACGGCAGCAGCCGCGGCGCACGCCTGCGCAAGATGATCGGCAGCCAGTAGACGACCATCGTCAACATCATCAGCGGCTGACGCATGAACTCGCGGTCGATCAGCAGCATGTACGGTCCGGCAAGCGCCTGGCCGAGCGAGCGTTCCCAGAACGTGAGGCCGGGCGCCTTGGCGAACTCGTCGCCCGAGCCGATGTCGTGAAGTTGGTCGAGTGAGAACGGCAGCCAGACAATCGCGTAGAGGATTGCGGACAGCGCCATCGCGCCGATCGACCACGCGAGCAAGCGGCCACGGAAGCGAATCAGTGCATACAGGCCGATCGCCAGGCAGACGCCGAACGCGAAGTAGTGCGTCAGCATCAGCGGCAGCGGCATCAAACCCAGCACGAGCGCCCGGCGACGCGTCGGGCCAAGCACTTCGCAGCGGGCCATCAGCCAGAGCGCAATCGAGGTGAGCGCGATCATCATCGCGTAGCCGCGCACTTCGAGGGCCAGATAAATCTGCACCGGTGCAACGGCGAGCAGGAGCATCGAGAGTGTCGCGACGATGCGATCGAAGCAAAGCCGAATAGCGGCGAAGCCGAAGCCGAGTGCGACGAGATACCACGCGACGGAAAACATCTGTGCGGCGACATCGCCCGGCCCAACAACGTCACGCCACAGCCGCAACGCCTGCACATACAGCGGCGGATGCAGCACGCCGGCCATGTGCGTCCAGACGGCGTAGATTGGCGGCGCACCTTCGAGCGAGGTGACATCGATCGCGGTCGTCGTCAGCACCACCTGCCCCGCCGCACTCATCGGCGAGCCTCGGCCCGTGCTGAGCGCGAGGTGCCAGAGTTCATCCATCGACGGCGGTGTGCCGGCAAAGGCGATGCGGATCGCGCCCGCGGTCAGCAGCACGAACACAAGCAGCGCGCCATCGATCCATCGCCAGCGAGAGAGTGCGGGTCCGTCCGACACGGCGGGAAGTGTATCGGGTTTGTGCTTGGGATGCTGCGGGATGGGCGCAAAGAGAAACCGCGAGCAAGCTCGCGGCTACTCTTTGAATTCCATGGCGAACCGATCGCGTCACACGCTTGCGGTCGCGGGCTTCGTGCCGACGACCGTCGCGGGCTTCTTCGTATCGGTCTTACCGTAAGTGCGGGCACGCGGCGGAACCAGGCTCGTATCAACCGGCACCAGTTCGATCCGCGCACTTTCCGTCGCGCCGTCGTAGTGGGCCAGCGTCGTCTTGAGGAACTTCTCGTCGTTGCGATCCGGGAACTCGGGCTTGAAGTGCGCGCCGCGGCTCTCGTCGCGGTTACGGGCGCCCTTCAGCAGCGCCTCGGCGTACTTAATCATGTCGCCGAGTGCGCGGGTGAACGACAGGTTCTGGTTCGTCCACATGCCGGTGTCGCTCAGCTTCACCTTCTTGTAGCGCTGCTTCCATTGTTCGCATTGCGCGATCGTGGCGTCGAGCTTGTCGTTGTAGCGGACGACCGTGCAGTTGGCCGTCATCTGCTGGCCCATCTCGGTCCAGAGGGCGTATGGATTCTCGGTGCCGGTGGACTTCACGAGCGCGTCGACCTTCGCCTTCTCCTGCGCGACGACGGCGTTGAACGTCGAATCCGGCACTTCACTGGCCGCGACGGGGGCGGCGTCGGCGATGTAGTTCTTGATGCCGGTGCCGCCGAACAGGCCTTCGAAGATGCAGCTCAGCAGACTGTTGGCGCCCAGGCGGTTCGCGCCGTGGAATTGGAAGCTGGCCTCGCCCATCACGTACAGGCCCTGGATTTGCGTCATGAAGTTGTTCGGCGCGCCGTGCTTCAGGCCGCCCGACTTGTCGTCCTTCGTGAAGCCGGCCCACAGGCCGCCCATGCTGTAGTGGACGGCCGGGAAGATCTTCATCGGCTCTTCCAGCGGGTCGGTGCCGACGAACTTCTCGTAGATTTCCAGGATGCCTTCGAGCTTGCCGAGCACCTTCTCGCGGCCGATCTCTTTCACCTTGTCGCGCAGGTCGAGGTAGACCATGTTCCCGCCGCCCACGCCGTAGCCGTCGAGGCAGACCTGGAAGATTTCGCGCGTCGCGATGTCGCGCGGGACGAGGTTGCCGTACTTCGGGTAACGCTCTTCGAGGAAGTAGTAGCGCTCGCCCTCGGGGATCTGGTTCGGGTTGCGCGGGTCGCCCTGCTTCTTGGGCACCCACACGCGGCCGCCCTCACCACGGGCGGATTCGGAAATCAGTCGGCACTTGTCTTCACCGGGGATGGCGGTCGGGTGCACCTGGATCATCTCCGGGTTGCCCAGTGGCGTGCCGGCCTGGTACGCGCGGCTGATCGCGCCGCCGGTGCAGATGACCGACAGTGTGCTCTTGCCGAAGATCAGGCCGTTACCGCCCGTCGCCAGCACGACGGCATCCGCGCGGAAGCTGCGGATTTCCATCGTCCGCATGTCCTGCGCGACGATGCCAACGCATTGGCCGTTATGAATCACCGGCCAGAGGAATTCCCAGAACTCGAACTTGTTGACCTTGCCTTCCGACTCATACCGGCGGGTCTGCTCATCCAAGGCGTAGAGCAACTGTTGACCGGTCGTCGCACCGGCAAAGAAGGTTCGCTTGAAGAGTGATCCGCCGAACAGGCGCAGGTCGCGCTGGCCTTCGGGCGTGCGGTTGAACGGGACGCCCATGCGGTCGAGCAGGTCGATGATCTTCGGCGCCCAGTTGGCCATTTCGAGCACGGGCGGCTGGTCGGCGAGGAAGTCGCCGCCGAGGCAGGTTTCGTCGAAGTGCATCCACTCGCTGTAGCCCTGCTGGCGGGCGATGTCGTTGCAGGCGTTGATGCCGCCCTGGGCACAGACGCTGTGCGAGCGCTTCACCGGCACCATGCTGAACAGGTCGACCGGCACGCCCTCTTCCGCCAGCTTGATGGCACAGGCCAGCCCAGCCAAACCACCGCCGACGACGATCACACGCTTATTGCTCTTGGCCATAGACGGTTCAGTCTATGCGCGGAAGGCCGATCGACAACGTGTCGGGCGAATTGTGACGGGCGGCAAATCGTCCGGCGTGGCGGATTGACCCAGTTGCAGAACGGCCGTGTCGGTGCTCCCGCGTGCGATTGCCGTGGTCGCGCGGTCGACATGCACGCGGGCGCGACGGTTGGAACCGAACGACGCCCGCACGCTTCGATCGATGCCGATGCGTCGCGCGCGGTCGATGTCCCACAGACCGACGGCATGCCGCACCGCAATCGCCGGCCAACCTCCGGCTTGGCCACGGCTTCGGCCGCTGGAAGCGACGACCTGCTTTGTGAATTCGTGGGACATTTTGGGACATTCGAACCACTCCGTTCGGCCGGGACGTTCAGCGGGCTTGAATTGCCAAGGAGCAAGTCGAACGCTGTAGTATGACAAGCGGTTCCGGGTGGCCGTCAAGACAGGAAATCAGTCGAGGGAGGCGGCCCGTATCAGACCCCGGCGGGTTGCAGACGGTCCAGCGGACTGGTCACTGACACTGCGGGACGATTCATGACGTGCGTGTAGATCATCGTGATCTTGAGGCTCGCGTGGCCGAGCAGCGTCTGAACCTGCCGGATGTCGTACCCGACTCCAGCAAGTGGGTCGCAAAGCTGTGACGGAAGGTGTGGCAGGTGACGCGCTTGGCCAGCCCGGCGCAGCGCAGCCGCACGGACGGCGCGGTCCAGCGCCGAAGCGTCGGTGTACCAGCGGCGTCCCCGGCCTGCGTGGTCGCGGCGCATCACCGCGGAGGCGAACAGGAACTGGAACGGCCACTCCAGCGTCGCCGTCGGTCGCTTGTGGGCCAAGGCGTCGGGGACCGGCGCGTGGCCGCCTCCCCGCGCGACGTCCGCACGCCAGCGTGTCGCCACGCGATCCAGGTGTTCGGCCAGTTCGCCCTGAAGTGCGGCGGGCAACATGACAATCCGGTCTTTATCCCCTTTACCCTGCCGGACAATAATCTGCGCCCGACCGAAGTCGATATCCCGGACCCGCAGCGTACAGCACTCGCTCACGCGCAGGCCAGTGCCGTAAAGCAACTTCATCATCAGTCGATAGTTGCCCCTGTGCGCAGCGGCATCGATGACGCGCCGAACCTCGTCCGGCGCGAGCACGGTCGGGATGCGCTTGAGGCGTTTGCTGCGCAGAAGAAGAAACTTCCCGAGGTGATCTTGCGGGAGAACATTCTCCAGGACATGGCGGTACAGGAACACCAACGCGTTCAGCGCCTGGTTCTGACTGGACGCGGCAAGCCGTCGTTCGAGCACCAGATAGTTCAGAAACGCTTCGACATCGCCCGTTGCGAGTTGCGCGGGGTGCGTCCATCGCCCGGCACGGTCGGCGGCGAAGGCCAAAAAGCGTCGTACCCAGTGCGAGTAAGCGTCGATGGTGGTGTCGGCCAAGCGTCGCCGTCGCGCGACAACCGCAAGTTGATCGAGCAATCGCATGAACCAAACATAAACCAAACATTGGAGCCCCATGCAAGGGAAAAGTTGCAGATTGACTGAACACGAGGCGCGCGTGATGCTCCCGGACATGAGCGACCGCACGATCATCGACGCAGCCGATCGGTATAATCACTAGATGATTGCACAGTTAACGAATCTTCGTTCACTGTTTGAAAAAGATGTTTTGAGTTGTTACCGATTCCTGACGTGCAATCAACCAACGACTACAGTGGATCGGTCGAGCGAGTACAAGAATGATCAGTGGCGGTCGAGTTGTACTCGGCTCGACCGACCACTGAATCGCATTACGTTATGCGACGGGGGACACGGTGAACGACCGACCCACATGCGAATGCCTTGAGCCGCAGTACAAGAACCGCCGCTGGCCAACGCTTCGGCTGCACACGGATCGCCAAGACACCAAGAGCGACGCATGGAAACGCCTGCTGGACCTCATTGAAGAGGCGACCGAGGACGGGCGTCCGGAGTTCGAACCCGCTAAGGAACTAGGGTGGGAGCAGTGGTGGACGATCGTGGAGTTGCCGCGTTCAATCGCGAAGCTGAAAGCAGTCAAGCGACTCAAGCTCTACGGCAGCGGCCTTGTGAGAATCCCACCCGAAATCGGCGAGATGGCTGCCTTGGAAGAGTTTGACCCGTACACGTCGTACCGGCTTCACTTCCTCCCCTACGAGATTACACGCTGTGCAAATCTTAAGAGCAGCAGAGTGAGTACTCGCGCGCTTTACGGGAACTACAAGTATCGTCCGCCATTCCCGAAGCTACCTCAAACCGACGTCGACGAACTCGTCCCAGCAAACTGCAGCCTGTGCGGAGGCAAGTTTGCCCCGAGCGGGCCGTTGCAGCGGTGGCTCTCGCTTCGAGTCGCGACCGATGTACTTCCTTTGCTCGTGCACGCATGCTCGGATGGTTGCATCGCCCGGCTGCCGAAGCCGCCCGACAATTACGTTCAATCGCCACACGTCGGCGGTAACAATCTGCGGCAACCCGAACGGGACGAGATGTATCGGTGAAGCAACCCGCGGCGGCTCGGCCGTCGCATAACCCGGCAATGCAACGGACCGGAGCCGCGGTATAGTATCTGGGCTTCGAAAGTCGCCGGAGCGCGGCTCCGGCCACTGATTGCCCTTACGTTATGCACTGCCGACGAGAGCAACCTTGACCACGAAAGACATCGACACTCTCGTCCAACTCGTCGGCAGCGGTCTTCGGCAACGCAAGCCCGAATCTGAAATGGTCGCTTCGCTCGTCTCGGCAGGCGTTCCGAGTGACGTTGCTCCGATTTCGCCGATTTGAAGGTCGCGATGCAGCGTGGCGTCCAGTCGGCTGTCATTGGCTCGGACGATCCGCCGAGTGATCCAATGCTGCTTGCCGCTTACCGTCACGGCCGGTCGGAGTTCCGAGGAGCCGTCGGGGCCGTCCGCTTTGGTCAGCTGCTTCGTGTGCTACTGGTAATTGGCGTTGTTGTGCTTATCGTCTGGCTTGTAGTCAAAGGCCGTTAGGCGGCAGTGCATAACCCGCTGTAGTGGACCGGCCCCGGCGGTTGTTGGTGTCACAGGCCAGGGGCCCGGTCGCGCCGGCCCGGCCATTGAACGTTGATCCGTTATTCCCACATGAGCGTCGACTGGCTCATCCCTTGGCATTCGGTTGAGGACCCGCGCGTCCGAGACGGGTTACGCGCCGAACTGCAGCGGGAGTTGCCCCGCGGGCACGTCTTGGTCGACGTTCCGGTGACCGCGATCGCGACGCGGCAGGACTGCGATGACGTCCTATTTGCCCTAGACGACGGGCGCGTCGCCATCGTTCATCTGACGTGGTCGGGAAAGACGGAACCCGTGTCGGATCACCCGTGGACGCAGTTGTTCGATTCGATGGAACGCTTTGTTGAAGATGAGATGAAGCCCGAGCACGAGGGGTGGGAATAACCCGCCGCTGGAGCGGACCGCAGCGGCGGTATACTTCTCTTGCGGTCAAGCGTCGCGCGTGCGCCGCCGCGGCCGCTCAACGGCATTCCGTTATCTGGCGGAAGAACGTACGTGACCATCAGCGAAGTTGTCCCAATCCTCGCGGACCTCGTCGAAAAGTCGCCGCTCCCGCGGTCGGACGTTCAGCGGCAGGCCATCGAACACCTCAAGACCATTTCGGATTTCGTCGTCCGACGAAATCTCGATGAGTGGGAGGCGGGCTTTCCTTGGGAAAGCACTCGGGACGGCTCGGTTGTTGCATCGCTGCTCGAAGATGTCTACGAACTGGGCAGGTACAATCTCTATACACAGTTCAACCGTGAACGGACGCTACGTGAGTACGCGACAGTCGGTGCTAAATTGCTTCAAGCAGGGTTGTCGCCGCCGCAGGTTGAGAGCATCACGGATTGGTAACGGCCGCGCGGCCGCCAGATAACCACGACTATGAATCCCGTTTGGGGTCAAGGGTGAATTCGGCGCATGCCGCCTCTGGACTCCCCTCTTTTTAGTCGCATTTCTCTTCCGTATCCGACTTCGACGCTTCACCTGACGGCCGGTGCGCTTCAGACGACTATTCGACGGTCATCCGAACACCGTTGTGCCCGGAGCCTCATTCACCCAGGCAACGGCCCGTCGCCTCATTCGCTGCATCGCGTTGACTCCTGAAAGCCCACGGCGGATCAGTCGAGGTCGCAGCCGACGGACCCGGTGATTCAGGACGTTGAGGCCGCGTTACCTGGGGTATTTTGAACCGCTCTTCCTGCCGCAAGAACCGTGTCGCGGGTACAACGGCGGACCGATGGAAGATGTACCCGCCGAATCGTCATCGCCGCCCGCCCGCCCGCGTTGGATCGTGCGCGGGCTGTCGTTCTGCGGCGCTGGCCTGCTGATCCTGCTGGTCGCCGGCTTCGCGCTGCGCGATCGGTGGCTGTGGACGCAGTGGCTGATGTTCGTGCCGCTGGGCATCGCCGGCGTCGTCGCGGTCATGTGGGACCTGCTGTTTCGCGGCCGATCGTTTCGGCCGCGCTTCGCGCTGGCACTGCTGGGCCTGCTGACGGTCGGCCTGCACCTGTACGCGATGGTCGGCTGGCGCACGCCCGCCACGCCGACGAGCGGCGCACGAACGCTGCGCGTCGTCGAATGGAACACGCTGTGGGGCGTGAAGCCCGACGTCTGGCCGACGATCGCGGCCGCGCTGCGGCGCGAGAACGCCGACATCGTCATCCTCGCCGAGAGCGCGAACCACTGGCAGATCGAACATGACCTGCTGAACGCCGAGATGCCCCACTACGTCATCTGGGCCAGCAGCGCCGATGCGCGCTACACGGCCTACTCGTACCGCGAAGTCGTCGCGTCGCGCTGGCCGGTGACGATTGAGGAAAAACGCGCGATCCCGACCGGCGTGGCGATGCTCACGCGGATCGACGCTCCGCAAGGCGTCGTTCGCGTGCTGGTGGTCGATGGTGAGAGCAACGTCTTCACGCTGCGCCGGCCGCGAGCACAGGGCGTTTCAGACCTGCTGGCCGAGTACGCCCGGCGCGGGACGCCGGTGGACGTCGTCGCCGGCGACTTCAACACGCAAGCCCGCTCGATCGGCTTCGACGATCTGCGGTCGGCTGGCTATCAACTCGCCGAGGAATTCAGCGGCACCTGGACCGGCACATTCAAATGGCCCACCGCGCCGCTGTGGGACATTGACCATGTGATCGTATCGCCTGCGTGGAACGTGACGGCGTGCCGATTCATCACACACCCCTGGTGCGATCATCGCGGACAGGTGGTAGAGGTGGCGAAATCGCCCGCCCGCTGAAGCGGGCCCGCCACATCACTTTCCACGAAGGTGACGTAGAACATGAACGTGTTGGATTGAACTACTGCTTCGTGCCCCTTCGTGGACGATTTCACTTCGGCGTCGCTTCGATCAGGATCGACTCATGTCGGCCGTACGGGACGGTCGTTTCGTACCGGATGGCCGCGACATTCCCGATCAGGCCGCGGATGAAGTCGGGGCGGTAGACGCGGTCGATGAAGCTGTCGCCGGACTTGTTCTCGTCGATGAAGTCGTGCGTGAGCGTGGCTTGGATCGTTGTTTCGACGAACAGCATGTGGGCGGCCACGCGGGCGAACTCGTTGATGCAGGCGGCCGGGTCGTCGATGTGGATCAGCATGCCGGAGTTGAAGACCAGGTCGAACTCGTCGTCCGCGAACGGCAGCTGCTTGGCCGACGCTTCCTGGAACCGCGCGTGCGGCTTGCCGCTCCATCGGCTGGCGGCGAACGTGACATACTTCGGCGTCACGTCGACGCCGGTGTACTCGAACATGCCGGCCAGCGTTGGCTGTTCGTCCAGCCGGGCGAAGTAGTCGCCGCTGAAGCAGGCGACGTCGAGCACGCGAACTTTCCGCTTCAGCTCGCCGTGAAGTTTCGCCACTTCCTCGATCAACCGGCCCGCACTGCGGCGGCGCCACAAACCCATCGGTCCGTCCCAGCCCTGCTTGTCGTAGACCGACTGGAGCAGGCCCGTATCGAGATGCTTCTCCCAGTTGGCCGACTCGTATTTTTTAGTCAGGGCACGGAGCACTTTCGGCTCAAGATCAGCGGTCACAGCCATGGGCGATTACCTCGGCGGTTCGGGGTTGCGGGCGAACAGTCGAGATGATTATCGGCACTCGCAGGCTCGGGACTTGAGGGCGCCGACGTCGCTACAACGATTTCAGCCGCATCAGCAGTTCGCGCACGTGCACTTCGATCTGGCCGAGCGCCTCGTCGGGCCGGCTTTGGTCGATGTCGTGGACGTGCCAAAAGACCGTGCGAGCACTCCAGCCGGGAAAGCTGGCGTCGAGCATGGCGCGATGCTCGGCCTCCTTCAGCGCGACGATCAGATGAGCCGACTTCAGATCACCAAACGTCAGGTCGGCCGGCTTGCGGTTGACACTGTCGCAGGTAATGCCGCGGCTGGTCAGGGCGTTCACCGTGTGATGCGAGATGACGCCGGGCAGCGTGCTGTTGGGGTCGATCTTCAGCCCGCGCGAGATGGCACGGGCGTTCACCCCCTGCTTCGTGGCCAGGTGGTTGAACAGCGCCTCGGCGAAGCGCGAGCGGTAGTAGTTGCCCGTGCAGAGAAACAGGACGATCGGGGTGGACATCGGAGACAGTTGTATCTCCTTTGCGCTCCTAACCGAAGGCTTTCCACGAAGGACACGAAGAGCACGAAGCAAAGATAGAAACGAATACTTTCGTGTCCCTTCGGGTTCTTCGTGAAGGGTCGTTCCGCGCTCAGTCGATCGCTTCGATGCCCAAGTCCTTCACCTTCTTGTTCAGCGTGTTACGGTTGATGCCGAGGAAGTCGGCCGCCTTCGTTTTCACGCCGCCGCAGCGGGCGAGGGCGCGGTCGATCAGCGCGTGTTCCATCTGGTCGATGACGAGCTGGTAAATCTCCCCCTCGCGCATGTCGTATTCGCCGATCGCCTGGTCGGCGAGCCGGCGCGTGAGCGTTTCGATGCTCTCGCTGCCGCTGCTGCTCTTACGCTGCTGGGCAAACATCCGCACGCTGAGCGGCATCAGGTCTTCGGTGAAGTCTTCGCCATTGCTGAGCACGACGGCGCGCTCGATCGCGTTTTCCAGTTCGCGCACGTTGCCCGGCCACGGGTAGCGGAGCAGCGTGTTGAGGATGTCGCGGCTCATGCGGCGCAGCCGGCGATTGTTGACCTCGTTGTACTTGTCCAGGAAGTAGTCGATCAGCCGCGGCACGTCTTCGCGGCGATTCCGCAGCGGCGGCAGGTAGATGCTGACGACGTTCAAGCGGTAGAACAGGTCTTCACGGAAGTTGCCCTTGGCGACTTCTTCCTGCAAGTCGACGTTGGTGGCTGCGATCACCCGGACATCAACCTTCACCACGCCGGTATCGCCCACGCGTTCGAACTCGCGTTCCTGCAAAACGCGCAGCAGTTTCACCTGCAACTGCGGCTCCATGGTGCCGATTTCGTCGAGGAAGATGGTTCCGCCATGCGCGGCCTCGAAGCGGCCGATCTTGTCGCGGATGGCGCCGGTGAAGCTGCCCTTCACGTGGCCGAACAGTTCGGATTCCAGCAGCGTGCCGGTGAGCGCGCCGCAGTTCACGCGGATGAACGGCTTGTCCTTGCGCGGCGAGTTGTAGTGAACGGCCTTGGCGATCATCTCCTTGCCGGTGCCGGTTTCGCCCAGCAGCAGCACGGTCGCGCGGCTGTTCGCGACCTGGCCGACGACGTTGAACACTTCGTGCATCGCGGGCGAGTCGCCGACGATGTTTTCGAACCGGTAGCGGTCGCGCACCTGCGCGCGAAGCTGCGCGTTCTCTTCGAGCAGTTCTTCCTTCTGGCGCATGACCATGCGGTTGATCTGGATGGCCTGCGCGAGGAAGGCGGCGATGATTTCAATGAAGGTTTGGTCGGCCGCCAGGCGCGAGTCGCCGGCGAACGGCTTGTCGATCGCGAGCGCGCCGATGGTGCGGCTTTCGATCTTCACGGGCACGCACAGGAAGCTCACCGGCGCGTCGTCATCTTTATAGAGTGCGAGTCGGCCGGTCTTGTTAAGGAAGTCGGGGTCGTTGCGGACATCGTTAATGATGCGAGGTCGACCGGTCGCGACGACGTTGCCCGTGATGCCTTCGCCGAGTGCGTACTTGTTGCGGTCGATGTCCTCGGGCGACAGGCCGTATGCGACTTCGGTGCGCAGTCGGCCGGTCGAGTCATCCAGCAGCACCAGCGTACCGCGATGCATCTCCAGCCGGTCGGAGATGATCTGCATGATCCGCGAGAACGCCTGGCGCAGATCGAGCGTGGATGAAAGAATGTGGGCGATGTCGGTAAGAACCAACAGCTCGCGATCGGCGTGATTCAGGTCATCGGATGCCGAATTTTCAGGCAGGTCGGTGGCAGCCATTGCCACGAGATTACGCATCGCACAGTCAAACGGCAATTTTGGCTCCGATTTTGGCCTGATTTTCGGGCGTTGCCCTGTTCACAGCAGGCACCCCGTTCGGTCTGCGCGGCCTTTGCACGCTAATCTGCCTAGCCACGAAGCACGCACTGCTGAAGGAGAATGCATGTTCAACTACATATGGGCTGGCCTGATCCTGGTCAGCTTCCTATTCGCACTGGGGCAAGACGTCGCCGATCTGGGCAATGACCGGTTTGCCAACGGCACACCGCTGCAAGTGACGATCGACCGCCCGCCCGCGGCGACGTCGGACAGCCCCGTCGCCAACAGCAAGGTTACGGTTCGGATCGACCTTGAGAAGTACGTCGACCACTTCCATCTGAAGGAGATCAAGAAAAGCGACGCCGACGTCCTGCCCAACCTCCAGGGCGAGTTCGCCGGCAACGATGAAGTGAAGTTCACGGCCAAGGCGTTGCCGACGGTGCTCGCTGTCATGCGGAAGCATTTGGATTCAGACGACGCCGCGTTAAGTGCGTTCATCACCGCGCCGGGAGCAATCAAGCCGGGGGAATCGAAAACTGTTCAGATCCGGTTCCCGGTGGTGCGGTTCGTCAAGCTGAACGCGATCACGTCGGCCGCCATCGAGTTCGCGGGGACGGCGTTCAAGGTCGTTGTGATCGGCTTGGTCGGCCCGCTCTGTCTATGGCTCGGTCTGTTGAAGATCGCAGAAGAGGCCGGCCTGGTGAACGTGATGGTGAAGGTCGTTCAGCCGATCCTGAAGCCGCTGTTTCCGGGCGTGCCGAAGGATCATCCTGCGCTCGGCATGATCAGCCTGAACGTCGCCGCCAACATGCTGAGCCTCGGCAATGCGGCCACGCCGATGGGCATCAAGGCGATGACCGAACTCCAGAAGCTGAACCCGAGCAAAGACACCGCCACCAACGCGATGGTCATGTTGCTGGCCATCAACACGGCAGGCGTCACGCTGCTACCGCCGCCAAACATGGTGGCGCTGTTCGGCACGCGGATGAACGCGATCATCATCCCGATCTGGGCATCGACGGCGGTGTCGCTGGTCATCGCGATCATCGCGTGCACGCTGCTTGGCAAGCTGAGCGTGTATCGCAAGAGCGACCCAGGCGACTCCGCGATCGAAGATGCTTCGGCCGCGACATAGCTTCTCACGATCGCGACAAGGTCGCGTCGGTTCATCGTCTGCTCTTCTCCTTTTTCAACTTTCCCGCCCCTCCCCATGGATATCCTCCGCGACTTCATCGCCACGTTCGCTTCGTTTCTGCTTCCGCTGGTGATCGTGGGCTTCCCGGTCTACGGCGTCATCCGAAAGGTGCGCGTGTACGAAGCCTTCGTGGTCGGTGCCAAGGAAGGCTTCACGACCGCGATCATGATCTTGCCGTATCTTGTCGCAATCCTGTTCGCGTTCGCGATGTTCCGGGCCAGCGGCGCGCTGGATGTGATGACGCAGGCGCTGCATCCGCTGTTCGCGCTGCTGCACACGCCGCCGGAGATCTTGCCGATGGCGATCGTGCGCCCGCTGAGCGGGAGCGGGTCGTTCGCGATCCTGTCCGACAACGTCGCGACCTACGGCCGCAACTCAGAGGTGGCCGCGATCAGCGCGACGATCTACGCCAGCACCGAGACGACGTTCTACGTGCTGGCCGTCTATTTCGGCGCGGTGAACGTCCGCAAGACGCGTCACGCCCTGCCGGTAGGCCTGATCGCGGACATCGCGGCGGTAATCCTGGCCGTCATCTTCGTGAAGATGCTGGTGAAGTGAATGCGTTGAGTGTCGAACGTGGAGTGTCGAGCATCGAAGGTCGTCGAAGATCGGTCCGCGAACCGATCTCGACATTCGACAGTCGACATTCGACACTCCATCGCCATGCCCATCCCCGTCTCCGTCCCCGCAACCTCGTCCGCTATTGGTCCTGTCGAACTGGAGATCGGCGTTCGCCGCGTGCGTGAATCTGGTTTCGAGCCAAAGCTGCATCCGCACGTGCTGGAACGCTACTTCGTCAGCGCCGGCACCGACGAGCAACGCCTGGCCGGGCTGGTGGATAGCGCGTTCGATCCCGAGACCGAAGTCGTCTGGTGCGGGCGAGGCGGGTACGGCGCGGGACGATTGCTGCCGCTACTCGAACAAGCAACGGCCTCGCGCGGCGTTCCCCTCAAGAAGCTGCTCGTCGGCTACTCCGACATCACGCCGCTGCACCACTTCGTCCGCACGCGCTGGAACTGGTCGACGCTGCACGGCGTGATGGTGTCGGCCTCCAAGCACCGCGCGACCGACGAAGAATGGTCGGAAACGTGTTCGCTCATCCGTCACGACCGGCCCGCACTCGCGTACGAAAAGCCCGGCACGCTGCGGTGGGTGATGAACAAGCCGATGCGCGACATCGACACCAAACTGGTCGGCGGCAACCTGAGTTTGTGGCACACGCTGGCCGGCACGCCATGGCAGCCGGACTGCCGTGGGAAGATCGTCTTCCTCGAAGACCTGGACGAGAAGCTGTACGCGATCGATCGCTATGTGGTGCAGATCGAGCAGGCCGGCATGTTCGACGGCGCGGCCGCCATCGTGCTGGGCGACTTCACCGCCTGCCGCGACGAGGCGAACACGACCCTCGACCCGAACACGCCGATCACAGGCAAATTGGACTGGGACGCGCACCCGCGCGTACCGCAACGCAAAGTGTGGGACATCACCGACGGCCTGATCGAAACGTTCGGCCGCGTCGCGAAGCGACTCGGCCTCCCGCTGGCCATGGGCCTACCCGTCGGCCACGGCCCAAACTTCCATCCGCTGCCCCTGGGGGCGAAATACGCGCTCGGCCGGGACGGGTCGCTCACGCTGCGGGCGTGGGATTGGCTGAGATGAGGCTGGTCCCCTCTCCCGGTATTCCGGGAGAGGTTTAGGGTGAAGGCCGTCTGTGCATTCAACGCAAAGACCCTCACCCTGCCCTCTCCCGGCGTACCGGGAGAGGGTGAGTCGATCGCCTCACATCGCCGACTGCCACTGTTTGATCGCGTCGATCGGGTAGATCAGCATCAGCACGTTCAGCGTCAGGTTGTCGCGAATCCACAGCAGCAGGCCGGCCTCGATGACAATCCACAGGCCGATCGATCGCCACAGCCCCAGTCGCCCGGCCAGCCAAAAGCCGAGCGCGCAGCTGGCCGTGTCGCCCATGGAGTTGAGGATCGAATCGCCCGTGTAGCCCAGCGACACCGTCGCCTCGCGGTATCGATTGATGATGATCGGCGAGTTCTCCAGCAGTTCCCAGCCGAGTTCGAGCGCGGTCGCGATCAGGAATCGGTTCGACCAGTTCAGCCGACGCCGGGCGAACCAGAGCACCGCGAAAAAGAAGACGCCGTGCAGCACGTGCGAAAAGCTGTACGCATCGAAGACGTGCTGCGAATTGTGCGGCGACCACGTTTGCAGCGAGAACGGCGTGTAGTCGCCTTGCGCGCACCACCAGATGCGCCCCTGCCAACGCAGATACACGACCGCGACGACAAGCATGATCGACAGAACAACGGTCGGTCGAACCCAGTCTGCACGCGTCAATCGCACGGGAGCGTTCATCTCATCGATCGTACTCGACGATCAGCTATCCCGCGGTTCTGACTTCGTCACTCGCCCCTCGCTCCTCGCCCCTCTATCCTCCCCCTTATGCATTTCGAGATTTCCGTTCGACGCGTGTTCTGCGCTTCGCACCAGCTTCGGTTGCCCGACGGGTCGCTGGAGCCGCTGCACGGGCACAACTGGGAACTGACCGTCACGGTCGCGGCCGACAAGCTGGACGGCATGGACTGCGTAATGGACTTCCACGACTTGGAGAAGCAGATCGATGAGCGTCTCAAGCCGTGGCAGAACGCCCACTTGAACGACGTCGAGCCGTTCGCGGGCGGGAAGCGGAACCCGTCGGCCGAGCGGGTCGCGCAGGCGGCGGCCGAGAATCTTCGGCTGCCCAGCGGTGTCCGGCTGGTCCGTAGCGAAGTCACCGAAGCGCCCGGCTGCGTCGCTCGATTCCTGCCCTGAAGCTGATGCGATTTGTCCCACCGTTCCTTCAGCCCTGTCGATAGAAACATGAGGACTTCGTGAATACGATGTGTCTGTTCCACGAGGCACGAAGCCCGAGTTCCCACAAAGGACCGCCATGAAAGGCGATTGCGAAGGCTGCAAAAAACCGGCGACCGTCCACCTGACGGAAATCTCCGGCGGCAAGAAGATCGAGAAGCATTACTGCGAAACCTGCCCCAAGTTGCAGGGCGAGCAGGTCGTCGCCAAGCCGCATCAGCCCATCAATGAACTGCTGACCAACTTCGTCCTCGCCCACAGCGGCATCGGCCAGGAACAGACGGCCGCGTGCGAAAGCTGTGGTATCACCTGGGCCGAATTCAAGCAGGCCGGCCTGCTCGGGTGCGAGAACGACTATCAGCTGTTCGAGAAGGAACTGACGCCGATCATTCAGCGGGCCCACGAAGGCGCCACGCACCACACCGGCAAGGTGCCCACGCGCCGGGCCGGCGGCACGCTGGCCAAGAGCAAGCGGCCCGACCTGAGCCGCCTCCGCAAACAGCTCGCCGACGCCGTCGAACGCGAAGACTACGAACTGGCCGCCAAGCTACGGGATCAGATCAAGCAAGTAGAAAACGGATGAGAGTTGCCAGTTGTGAGTTGCCAGTTGCCAGCAATGGCATTCACTGGCAACTACTAACTAACAACTACCAACTTCCTCCCCCATGAAACTCACCGAACTCACCAACCGTGCAGGCGAATGGCTCCGAGGCA
The DNA here is from genome assembly GCA_047600945.1 of Tepidisphaeraceae bacterium. Taxonomy (GTDB): domain Bacteria; phylum Planctomycetota; class Phycisphaerae; order Tepidisphaerales; family Tepidisphaeraceae; genus JASGKC01. Next base: position 4,757,914 of record JASGKC010000001.1, read on the forward strand.
GCGGGCCGCTCAGCGAGGTCGTCATTTCCTCGCGGATTCGCCTCGCCCGTAACCTCGCGGGCCGGCACTTCGTGTCGCGCTGCGACAAGAAGGAACGCAGCGCCATCGAACGCAAGATTCGTGACGGCATCATCACCGCGCAGGTCGCGCCGAAGCTCCACTATCTTGAGATCGAACAGCTGGCCGATGTCGATCGTCAGTTGCTCGTCGAGCGTCACCTCATCAGCAAGCCGCACGCGAACGCCGAAGGCGCCCGCGGCGTGGCCGTCACCGAAGACGAAACCGTCAGCATCATGACCATGGAGGAAGACCACCTCCGCATGCAGGTGCTGCGCTCGGGCCTTCAACTCGACGAAGCCTGGGAACAGATCAACGCGATCGACGACAAGCTGGAAGACGCCCTCGAGTTCGCCTTCCACCCGCGCTTCGGCTACCTGACCGCCTGCCCCACCAACGTCGGCACCGGCATCCGCGTGAGCGTGATGCTTCACCTGCCGGCCCTCAAGCTGACCGGCGAAATCGAAAAAGTCTTCCGCACCGCCAAGGACATGAAGCTGGCTGTCCGCGGCCTGTACGGCGAAGGCACCGAAGCCACCGGCGACTTCTACCAGATCAGCAACCAGACCACGCTGGGCAAGGTCGAAGAAGACATCATCAGCACGTTCAAGACCGAGATCATCCCGCAGATCGTGCAATACGAGCACCTGGCAAGGCGCACGCTGCTGAACGAACGAACCGCCGCCCTTGACGACAAGATTTTCCGCGCCCTCGGCATCCTCCGCACCGCCCGCATGCTGGCCAGCGAAGAGGTGCTCTACCTGCTGAGTCACCTCCGAATGGGCGTGAACCTCAGCCGCATCAAGGGCGTCGACATCAACACGATCAACGAGCTGTTCCTGATGACCCAGCAGGCCCACCTTCAGCGCCGGCTCGGGAAGAAGCTCGAGAGCGACGCGCGAAGAACCGAACGCGCGACCTTCGTGCGGATGAAGCTTGGGGCGATGGAGTGACGCCTTAAACGTGGCATGGGCTACCAGCCCATGAACTTCTGTCGTGGCACGGGCGTCCCGCCCGTGGACCGGCGCAGCCGGCATCGAGCGCAGCTCGATTCAACGAAAGACAACCATCGCTCGACTCGAAATCGCGAGCCGCCTGATGCTTTCCTTCTGTTGAACGCGGCTCCCGCCGCGTGCTCGCTGCGCGAGGCCATGGCCTGGAAGGCCATGCCACGTCCGAGCCACGAACCTGCTGGTATTTCGTGGCACGGGCGTCTCGCCCGTGGACCGGCGCAGCCGGCATCGAGCGCAGCTCGATTCAACCAAGGACAACCATCGCTCGACTCGAAATCGTGAGCCGCCTGATGCTTTCCCTTTGCTGAACGCGGCTGCGCCGCGTGCTCGCTGCGCGAGTCCATGGGCGGGACGCCCATGCCACGAAAAACGCGCTGATGGGTTGGAAACCCATGCCACAAAAAGAGGCTTCACACCAGCGTCGCCAGCTTCCGCTTCGTCCGTTCGAGGATCTGCTCCGGCGAGCCATCCGCATCCACCGGGATCAACTTGCCGAGCCTGGCGTAGAAATCGGTCAACGGCTTGGTGCTCGTGTTGTAGGCTTCCATGCGGACGCGTACCGACTCCGGCCGATCGTCTTCGCGTTGGATGAGCGGGCCGCCGCAGGAGTCGCAGATGCCTTCAGCCTTCGGCGGCCGGGTCTGCACGTGGAAGACGGTCTTGCACTTCGTACACGTGCGTCGGCCACTCAACCGCGCGACGATCTGGTCGATCGGCAACTGGTAGTCGATGACGCCGTCGAGTTCGACCTTCGACTCGGCCAGCAGCTTCTGAAGCGCTTCCGCCTGCGCGAGCGTGCGCGGGAAGCCGTCAAGCAGGAAGCCGCCTTGGCAGCGGACGCACGACGATCGCTCGCGGACCATGTCGAGCACGGTGGAATCCGGGACGAGGTCGCCGCGTTTCATGTAGCCGAGCGCCGCCCGCATGGCCGGTCCGAGTTGGACTTCGGGCATGCCCTTGGCGGCGCGGAAGACGTCGCCGGTCGAGAGGTGACAGGCGCCGAGCGACTGCCCGAGCAGTTCGGCCTGCGTGCCCTTCCCGACGCCCGGCGCGCCCAGCAGCACGAGCCGCCACGGCCGACGCGTTTCGCCCGGCGGATGCGAACACGCACCGGCACATCCGGAAAGCCACGTTGCCCGATCGTTCACGGCTGAACTCGTCACGGCGGCCACCTCGCGGGGTTGAAGTGAGCCGATGCTACAGCGCGCGGGCATCGAGTTTTCGTGCGACAAATGCGGTTTATTGACGCAATCGGACGAGTCCACGACCAGACAAATAGAACCACAGATGGACGCAGATGAATCCGATGTTCGGGGCAACGCCCGGCATTGCGCTTTTCCTATCTGTGTTCATCGGTGTTCATCTGTGGTTCCGTCCTCCGCACGAGAAGAGGATCGGCTACCATGGAGAAGATGTCCGAATCGTCGTTTCACGACTGGCTGCGAGCCCGCGCCCGCCCGATCGATCGCCTGTTGATCCCGATCGGTGACGATCTGGCCGGGTTGCGCAACTATTCGTCCAACGCCTTCCTGCTGGTCGGTGCCGACCAAGTGCTCGACGGCGTTCACTTCGACCTGAAAACGCACGATCCAAAGCTGATCGGCCGCAAAGCCATGAATCGGAATCTGTCGGACTGTGCCGCGATGGCTTGCCTGCCTTGGGCGGCCGTGGCGACGCTGGCGTTGCCGCGCGGCGCGGGCGAAGCACTGGCGCGAGCGATCGTCGAAGGAATGGAAGAGGCCGGCGCGGCGTTCGATTGCCCGCTCGTCGGCGGCGACACCGGCTCGTGGGACGGGCCGCTGGCGATCTCCGTGACGATCCTGGGGCGCGATGGGAACATTCGTCCCGTCCAACGATCCGGTGCGAGGCCCGGCGACAAGCTCTACGTCACCGGCCCGCTCGGCGGAAGCATCCTCGGTCGGCATCTGACGTTTGAACCGCGCGTGAAGCGTGCGCGAGGACTCGCAACACACTTCGACCTTCACGCGATGCTCGATCTGTCCGACGGCCTCTCGCGCGATCTACCGCGGCTCTGCGCGGCGAGCGGCGTCGGCGCGACGATCGACGCGTCGTGCGTTCCCATCCACAGCGACGCACGGCATCTGGCAGGCGATCCGCTCGACCACGCGCTGCACGACGGCGAGGACTACGAACTGCTGTTCGCCTGCCCGATGTGCGACGACCCGCATGTGATCGAGATCGGGTGCGTCGAGAAGGAAGCGGGCGTGCGAGTTCGCGATGCGTCGGGCGTGCGGCCGCTGGTGCCGCGGGGATGGGAGCACTCGCTGTGAGCTGGTTTTGGTCGCAACACACTTGCGGCTGTACGCGCTTCCGGTGGCGCGAAGTGCATGAGCGGGAAGGTCATGCTACGTTTTGACGCGAATGCCCGAACGCGTTTCACGATCGCTTGACGACACCGCCCGCATCGCGGGCGAACTCGTGCGTGAGTGGCGCGTGGGCGACTGCGTCGCGCTCGACGGGCCGATGGGGGCGGGCAAGACGACGCTCGTGCGGAGCATCGTCGAAGCGTTAGGGGGCGACCCGCGCGAGGTGTCGAGTCCCACATTCGCGCTGCTCAATATGTACGCGACGCCGGGCGGGCCAGTCTTTCATCTAGATGCGTATCGCGTGTCCGGCGCGGAGGATTTTGAAGGCATCGGCTTCGACGAACTGCTCGAACAGGAGGGCTACGTGATCGTCGAGTGGCCAAGTCGGGTGGAGGATGTCCTGCCTGCCCGAACGCGGCGGGTGAGGATCGAGGTCATCAACAGCGACACCCGACGGCTCAGTTGGTGACGGCCGGCATTGACTCACAGGCTGAGGAAAAACGAATGAAGCACGGACGCGGGTCCGTGCTTCGGTGGTTCAATCAATGGGACGGACGATCAGCGCGGCGCACCGTGAATCGTGCCGTGGTCAGTGTATGCACCAACTAACCACAGCGGCATGGGCCGGTGAATCTGGGCGTCGCAGATGAGTTGGCGAACCGTTTCGACGAGCTGCTCCGGAGCAACCGCGAAGCCCGACACCTTGTGCGGCACCCCGCTGTCAGCATCGAAGCCCATGGCGCCGACGCTGGCCTTGGACGGCACATCGATGCCGGCCGCCTTCAGCGAGGCACTGACGGTCGAGCCGAGTTCGAAGCTGCCCGCGATGAAGCCGGTCGCACCGCCGCGAAAAGCATTGGCGGCCTGGTCGGCGGCGATCGCTTCCACCTTGATGTGCTCGCCGAACTGGCGGGCGGTGGACCGAACCGAGTCGAGCACATCGGAATTGTCGGGGATGTCGATGACCGCCAGGTGCGTCGCGCCGTCGTTCAGCATCATGCGGGCCAGACGGGCGGCGCAGAAGATGCGGTCGATCAGGACGGCATGCGTGGAGTAAGTCTTGGGCAGACAGTCGACAAGGACGACTTTAAGGCTCCGCAGCATGAGGTCACGGAGCACCGGTTCGGGCGTCGCCCCGTGCAGGTCGATAACGGCCGTCGTGCCGGTGATGAAGCTCGGCCGAAGCATGCCGTGATCGGAAACGACCTGGGCTTCGGCATTCACGCCCACCAGTTGGTGAACGACGGGTGAATTCGAACGCGGGCCATCCACCAGGACGAGCCATTTGCCCATCGTAGGTTTCTGCTCCGGAGCGCTACCGCGAACGAACGTGCCGCGGCCGATGGTGCGATCAAGCAACCCTTCGGCGGCGAGGTCGGTCAGGGCTTTGCTGAGCGTCTTGGCGTTCACGCGGAACTGCCTTGCCAGCACACGCTCACCAGGGAGTTTCCCGCTGAGAACGCCGGTTTCGATGGCTTCACGAAGACGTTCACGAAGCCGTTGAAACTTGTAGCTGAGTCGTTGTGAACGTTCTGCCATGTCTGTTGTTGTACGCGGTGCGTACATTGCCTGCTCTTCCACGGTAAACCTCGTTGTGCAGCGTCTCCATCTGCCGCAGCGAGACCGACGACACATCGTGCGTCTTTTGGAATTCGAGTGATCACCCTTCCAAGGGCCGTGCGGATTCGCCGTACCGCACACCAGCTCGATTCGCCAAGAAGCACGCCGGTCTCAGCGACTGCATCTTCCAGTGACCCCAATTGCGAAAAGCGAAGCAGTTGAAGTCTTTGGGAAATTACAGCATAGACTTAGAATCGGCAAACTTTTCCCAACGGAATGCCCCAAAATTCGCGGCGCGTGCCGTAAGGTTCGTGGCTATCGGACGCCCCATGGTTGAGTGGGACAATGGACTCTACATTCCACAAGGCGACCTTTGGCTAGACAGCCGAAGGCCGCGATCGGTTTGTTTTGTCTCGCACGCCCATTCGGACCACTTGGGTGCGCATCGCCGCGCGATTGCCACCCAGGAAACGTCCGTGCTCGCTCTGCGACGGATCGGCGCGGATTGTACAGACGTCGTGAAGCTGGGGCAACGATTCGACTTAAGCGGCGCTGCTCAGCTGACATGCCAGCCGGCCGGTCACGTCCTTGGCAGTGCGATGCTCCACGTCGAAACGCCCGACGGAAGTCTTCTCTACACAGGTGATTACAAGCTTCGTCCCGGCCTGACCACGCCTTCGGCACAGCTCGCGCCGGCCGACTTCCTCCTGATGGAATCGACCTACGGAAACCCATTTTTCCGTTTTCCTGCCCGAGAGCAGGTTGTTGAACAGCTGATCGAACTCGTGGTGAACGCCTTGGCCGATGGCATTCAACCGATCGTGCTCGGCTACAGTCTGGGAAAAGCCCAAGAGATCGTTCGGACCCTTACCGACGCTGGCCTGCCCGTGACAGAGCACGGAGCGGTCGCGAACATCAGCGACGTCTATGAGCAATTCGGCGTCGGGCTCGGCCCCCGGCGACGATATGCGGCAGCCGACTTCCACAGCCGCCGGGCGCTCGACCTCGCCGAACGCGGCGTGCTTGTCGCCCCGCCACAGGCCGCCCGCTCCCCATTCAGCCAGCGCTTCGAGCGTAAACTGACCATCATGATGAGTGGTTGGGCGCTGATGAAGAACGCTCGATTCCGCTACGGCGTCGACCACGCCCTACCCCTCTCCGATCATGCCGACTTCGACGAACTGATCCGAACGGTCGAACTTGTTAACCCCAAGCGCGTCTACACGCACCACGGCTTCCCGGAATTCGTCGATCACTTGAAGAAGCGAGGCTGGGACGCGCGCCTCGCCAAGCCCGATCCTCAGTTGCAGCTTTTCGACTGAAGCAGACATTCCTGTGCCGCACTCGATCTCTTATAGAACATCGAGTGAACGCTCGTTACACTCGCCGACGATGGCCCACGCCGTTGTTGCCCGTCCGCCGCGCACGCCGTTCGTCGAGCGGACCCAGATCGAACACCATGTCAGCGACATGACCGTCACCGCCGGCGCGGACGTGACGCTCGGCACGCTTCAAGCGCTGCTCGCCCAGCAGCGGCAATGGCTGCCTGTCGACGGCGACGACGCCGAGACGCTCGGTGCCCTCGTCCTCCGCAACAGCACCGGCCCGCTGCGCCTCGGCTACGGCGCGTGGCGCGACATGCTCCTCGGCGCCCAGTTCACCGACGGCGCCAGCGGACTTGTGACCGTTGGCGGACGGGTCGTGAAGAACGTGGCCGGGTACGACGTGACGAAGTTCCTCGTCGGCTCGCACGGCCTGATCGGCACGCCCGTGACCGTCACGACCCGCTGTTATCTCCGTCCGGCCGGCGCGATCCTCGCGCGGTTCGCGCCGGACGTGGCTCGTCTTTCGTCACTCTTGCCCACCGATCTTTGTCCGCAGTACGCCCTGCTCACGCGTGACTCGCTCCTCTGCGGCTATCTCGGCGACGACGCCACGCTCGCTTTCTACGACAAGCACCTGCACGCCCTTTCCGACGCCCGGCAGGTGGACCGCGTGCCCCTCGATCAGGATGTAGACCTTCGCCGCTTGCAGTGGAGCTATCACAAGCGTTTCCGGGCCAGCGTGCCGTCGACGAACATCGCGGCGTTCGTGCGGGATGCGAAGCTCGAACGCTGGGGCGCGGATGCGTGCTTCGGCATCGTGGTCGGTTCCGATCGCGTCGACCCTGAACGCGTCAACGCAATCGCAAAGAGCCTTGGCGGCTGGGCGATCGGCTTCGACGACACGGGCAAGCCTTTGAATATGCCGCTGGAGCCAAGCGTGCGTACGATCGTCGATCGGCTGCGGAAGTCGTTCGACCCGGAGTCGAAGCTGGCGTCCTTGCCCCATTGATTTGCACCGTCGAAGACCCACCGCATGTCGACCGCACTTCCTGTCATTCCCGAGATTCATTCGACGCAACCGAAGCCCGCGTCACCCGCGATCGAGCTCGACCTGCGCACGTTCGCGCGCGGCCTGAGTTGCGTCCACTGCGGCCTGTGCCTGCCCGCCTGCCCCACCTACACCGAAACCGGCAACGAAGCCGACAGCCCGCGCGGGAGAATCCAGTTGATGCTCGGCCTCGCGGACGGCCGCTTGCAACTTAGCGAATCGACCACCAAGCACCTCGACCTCTGCCTCGACTGCCGCGCCTGCGAAACCGCCTGCCCCAGCGGCGTCGTTTATCACGAACTCATCGAAGAGACCCGTGCCAAGATCGATCACCAGCAGACGCACGGCACCAAGAGCAAGTTCCTCCGCTGGGTTTTCTTCAACATCTTCACGCAGCCGACGCGCCTGAAGCTCGCCCTGCTGCCCGCCCGCATTAGTCAGAAGCTGGGCATCTATGGCCTCGTCCGCAAAACGGGCCTGTTCAAGCTGCTGCCCGGCGAGTTGCGCAAGATGGAGCAGATGCTGCCGCCCAAAGGCCGACTCTGGCCGAAGGCGCCGAAGGAAGTGAACCCGTCGCCGAACGCGAAGAAGCGTGTCGCCTTCCTGACCGGCTGCGTGGGCAGCGTGATGTTCGATGAAGTGAACCGCAAGGCGATTGAACTGCTTGTCGCCTGCGGCGCGGAAGTGATGGTGCCGAAGGCACAGGCCTGCTGCGGCGCGATTCATCACCACAACGCCGCCCACGACGAAGCCGCCCGGCTCGCGAAACAGAACATCGACGCGATGCTGCCCGACAACGGGCCGGCCGTCGATTATGTCGTGACGACCATTGCCGGGTGCGGCGCGATGCTGCGCGAGTTCGACGTGCAGCTGCGCGACGATCCCGCGTACGCGGCCAAGGCGAAGGTTTTCGCGAGCAAGGTGCGGGACATCGCCGAAGTGCTGGTCGAACTCGGATTGCCCATGAACCTGAAGCCGGTCGAAACGACGGTGACGTATCACGACGCCTGTCACCTCGCCCACGCCCAGCGCGTCACGAACGCGCCGCGTGAACTGCTGGCGAAAGTGCCCGGCGTAAAGTTCGTCGCGCTTCCCGAAAGCGACATGTGCTGCGGGGCGGCCGGCACGTACAACCTCACGCAACCCGAGATGGCGACGCGTCTGGCGGAGCGGAAGCTCAAACACATCGCCTCGACGGGTGCCGGCACCTGCGCCACCGGCAACGTCGGCTGCGCGATGCACATCGAAAGTGAAGCGATCGCACGGGGCATGCCGCTGAAGGTCGTCCACCCGGTGGAGATTCTGCATGCGGCGGTGTACGGCGCAGGGCACTAAGGATGCAAGGACTAGCTGCACGCCTGCTCGCGTTTCCGCGTCATGCGACCCATCGTCGCAACGAGGCCGTTCGGTATACTCTCGCCTTCGTTGCTCTCGACCACGAAATCCTCGGCGCTGGCGGAACTCTCGCTCCCGCAACCTGACCTTGTCTCCGATCGCACGCGCTCCCACGCGTTGTTCGTTGCGATCGCGTCACTCGTCATCCTGCTCGTCTGGGCATGGCTCTTCCCGTACACCGGCGAAGGCGATTCGGTCATGCACCTGCTCAACGCCCGAGACGCACTGGCCAACCCAAAAGACCTGCTCTACCCCTGGGCCAGGCCGCTCTTCAAGGTGCTAATTACGCCGGTATCGGGCCTGGGCGTGTTCCCCGCTCGCGCGATCATCTGCGTTGTCAGCGCGTTCGTCGTCTACCACACGATCAGGCTCGCGCAGGACCTCAAGCTGCCTCGCCCCCTGCTGGCTGGCGTGCTGCTGATGCTGCATCCGTTCGTGTTCGCCAACGCCTCCGACACGATGAGCGAACTGCCGATGGCGCTCGGCCTGGTGCTGGCGGTTCGGCTCTGGATCAATGATCGAAAGAACTGGTCCTGCCTGCTGATCGGCTTCACGCCCATGCTGAGGCCGGAAGGGTTCTTCATGGCGGCGCTGTGGGGCGTTCTATGCATTGCGGATGTCGAATTGGGAATGGCGAGGTTCACGCTCCGTCAATTCGCAGTTCGCAATTCGCAATTCGCAATTCGCAGCCTGCTGCTCGCCACCGGCGTCATCACCTGGTCTCTCCTCTGCGGCCTGTTCAGCAAGGGCGAATTCCTCCTCTGGGTTCACGCCTGGAGCTGGCCGATGCAGAGCTACAGTTACTACAAGACCGGCTCGCTGCTGTACCACGTGTGGATGTGGCCCGCGTACATGGGGCTGGCGCTGATCGTGCCCTTCTGCGTCGGTTGCGTGCGGCTGTGGTGGACGCCGCGCCTATGGCTTCCGGCCACCGTGTTCGCGGTGGTGTTCGTCGTGCACTCGATCCTGTTCTGGGGCCACTGGTTCGCGTCGGCAGGATTGTTACGCATCTTCGCCTGCGTGGGACCGTTCACAGCCATCATCACGCTGCTGGGATGGAATCTCATCGCAGACGCACTGGCCAAACGCGCTTCCCCGATCGCCTACCGAGCCGTCGCCTCATTCGCTTGCGCCTTCGCGGTGGGTTGCGTCCTTTTCACTTACTGGGTCGATGTCGCCCACTGGTACACGTTCCCGCGCGCGACTGCACGAACTTCGTCCGCGCCGAGCACCTGATCGACGAGCAAACACCGGCCCTCTTCTTCGGCAACGAGATCGTCAAAGCCGATCTTTGTGTCGGGCGATCCGACCGCGTGATGCTGAATCCGTGCGACCCCGCCTACGTCCGTGACTGGATCGCCCGCACGCCCGTCGGCACCGTCGGCGTGTGGGACAACCAACAGGCCCAAGTCTGGCACGGCGTCACAATCGACGAACTGCTCGCCCGGGGCTTCGTCGTCCTGCACGAATGCACGCTCGATGACAACCCGCTCGCGCGCTTCTTCCTCCGCTGGCAGCGTGAGAAGCGCGTGCGGTTCGTCGTCGTGAAACGCGTTCACGCGAGTTGAGATTGCTCAGCCCTGCTGCTGCTCTTCGACGAGTTCGTCGTCGTACTCTTCTTCGAGCTTCTTCACGCGCTCGGCCAGTTCTTCGTCCTTCTCGATCGCTTCGGTCACTTCCAGTTCCCACTCGGTGCTGGTCTTGCGGAGCGGCGCGAGGTCGACTTCGACATCGAGAATGCCGCCGAGCCGGCGCGTGACGGCTTCGATGCTCAGCGGGTTCGGGCCTTGCAGGTAGCCCGGGATTTCGACGGCAATGCTCAGCATCTCCATCCCCCGCTGCGGCGCGAGGTAGAGCAGGTAGGCCGCGAACGAACCCGGCCCTTCGTAGTCGGTGGCGCGCAGGCCGAACTTCGGGAGCAGCGGCAGCAATTCTTTGGACGACACGCTGCCATACAGCCGCGGTTCGCGGGTGTGCGGGACGGTGCCGCCGAAGCTGCCCATGAAGACGATCCGCTTCACACCGACGCGCTGCGCGACCTCGAAGATCAGATCGGCGTAGCCCGGCCAATCGATGTTCGGTTCCCGGCCGACAAAGAAGAGCAGCTTGGCCGCTTCGTCGGCATGGAACGTGTTCTTCTCGAACTCGAAGTGCTTGATGAGTCCGCCCTCGTACTTCACTTCAGGCCGGAACACGGCCGCAATGTCCATCGATCCGGGAAAGTTATCAATATAGAACCCGCCCGGCTCGATACGGGCGACTTCGGTCAGCTTGCGCCGGTCCATCAGGTGGCGCACCGTCCCGGTCGATACGAGACCGCCGTCCATCCAGCCGGTGAGCGCGACCACCATGGTCGCGTCCGGGATGTGGGGCACATTCACGAGAGTCAGGGGGCTGTCAGGCATCAGGGGCAAGTGTATGCACGAAACCGCCGCGGGGCACGCAGGAAGACTGGAAACAAGGGGGTGCCGATGGTTCGGAAGGCTCTCCAAACAGCTGCCGGGCAAGAAGCCGAAGTCGCGGGAGACCGGCTGTAATTCCGCGCGACCGTGTGACGACTTAAGGGTGAAGGGTTCACTTCACTCTCAGGGAGTTCTACATATGGAAACGTGCCGTCGTCGTGGCGTAAGTATGGAGTCGCTCGATCGCCGCGTGCAGTTGTCGGCCGGTGCGATCGATAACCTTTTCAAGCCGGCCCTCTTCAGCTTCCCGAACGGCTACGAAAGCGCCGATGCAGTCGACGTCGACGCCTGGGGGCGGGTCGTGCTCGCGGGCCGATGGAATGAACGCCTGAAGAACCACAACACGGGCGCGTCGGCCGTCGGACTGGCCCGGTATCGGGCGGACGGTTCGCTCGACACGTCCTTCGGCTACGACGGCTTCACGCTCAAAACCGCCGGCATGGAAAGCCTCGCCGGCCTGCGGCGTCTCGACGGCGGCGGCTTCCTGCTGGTCGGCCAGCGCGTCGGATCGGGCTCCGCCACTCACAACGACATCCTCATCGTCCGCCTCACCCCCAAGGGCAAGCTCGATTCCACCTTCGGCGGCGGCGATGGCGTCGTCTCGCTCGACCTCCCAGGCGATCAGGAAACCGTCTATTCCGTCTCGAACCTCACGTCCGACGGCAAGCTCTACCTCGGCGGCATGGTCCGCACAACGCAACTGACGGGCATCGTCGCACGTGTCAACGCGGATGGCTCGCTCGACACCTCGTTCGGTTCAGGCGGCTATTTCCAATCGCGCTTCGGACTGACCGATGTCTCGAACGACCTGTTCTCGACCACCTACCAACCGGCCGTCACAGCGATCCATGCCGACGACGGCGGCACGATCCGGCTGGGCGTCAGCGGCACCTACACGGGCTTCAACGAATCAAGTCCCAGCGAAGCCAGCGGCGTCTCCCCCGTGCTGGCCCGGCTCACGTCGGCCGGCGTGCTCGACAGCACTTTCAACTCCGCGGACTCCTTGCCCGGCACGCTGCGCCGGGCCAGCGATTGGGATCGCACAGGCTTCAGCGCCTACGCACGGTTCCTGTTCAATCCGGACGGGACTACGCAGGTGGTCACCGGCTCGCCTTTCGCGGCTTACACCGTTTCGAGCGCCGGCACCCAGACGGCCGTCCAAACGAGCAACGACCTGAACGACATCTACGGCAGCTTCACGCGCCAGGCGGACGGCAAGTGGCTCGCGGTGGCCCGATCGAGCACGTCCAATCCGTCCGCGACGGTGCTGCGCTTCAACGCCGACCTGTCCCTCGATACGTCGTGGGGGAACACCGGCATTGCGACGATCGAGCCAGCCACCGCATCGACCCGGTCGGCCTTCAACGCCCTGGCGCTGGGTCCGGACGGTTCCATCCTGGCGGCGGGCTATCGTGAAGAGCTGGCCTCGCTGCCGTCGGCCAAGTTCCTCGCGTACCGGCTCTGGCGCGATAACGGGCCGGTGGGACTCGTCGATTCACCGGCGCTGAATTCCGCAGGCGTTAACCCATACCGCTTCAGCGTGACATGGCGATCGGATGCCGCGATCGATCTCGCCAGCCTCGGCGATGACGACCTACAGATCATTGGGCCGAACGGCGAGGCGCTTAAAGCGCGCAAGCTGGGCATGTCAGCGACAGGCGATCCGCGGCAGGTGATCGTCAGCTACAAAGTCGCCGCCCCGGCCGGCGGGTGGTCGTTCCTCAACAATGGCAGTTGGGCGATTCGTGTTCGTACCGGTATCCGCGACTCGCAAGGCGATGTCTCGCACAAGCGAACGCTGGGCAGCTTCCAGGTGGCCATCTAGCGATGGGCGGTCAGGTCTGTGCGTATGGGCATTCGCCCGACGCGCGTCGGCCGCAGATCGGCGACAGTGGGCTGCCCGGCTCGGCGATGCGCCGCAGCAGTGCGCCGTAGAGAACCCGTGTCAATTCGACTCGACTGCTGACATGGAGCTTGCGGTAGATCCGTTCCACATGCGTGTGAACGGTGTGCGCACTGATCTTCAGTTCCATGGCGATCGCGAGTTCTTTCTTGTCCTCGAGCATCAGACGGACGACGTCGACCTCGCGGCCGGAGAGCGAAAGCAGTTCGGCAATGAGGGGCCAGGCCGGCTCAGGTATTGGCGCGGCCCAGCTTTGCGCGACGACGGGCGGCGCGGGCGTTTCCGCCGTGCCGTTGCCATTATTCGATGCGTCCTCAGACGTTTTGGGAGTGCGCGACATAACGACACCCGCCTTTCAGTGCGATGACGCAATTCTCGCACGGGGGGCGAATGTCGGCTATGGCGTCGGTCGCGAATACGACGCGGCAATTCGTCGCGTGACATCGATAAGCGACGGAAATCCAAAGGATATAGCGGCCGCGACAGGACGCCGCAGGCCGTTACAGCTTGGCGATGCGTGCCACGGCTTCCGTCACGTTCTCGCGCGAATTGAATGCGCTGAGCCGGATGTAGCCCTCGCCGCTCTTGCCGAAGCCGCTGCCCGGCGTGCAGACGACGTGCGCGTTCTTCAGCAGACGATCGAAGAAGTCCCAGCTTGGCTGGCGATTGGGTGTTTCGATCCAGACGTACGGCGCATTCGCGCCGCCGAATACCGTGTAGCCAAGCTTCTGAAGGCCCTCACGAATGACCTTCGCGTTGCCGAGGTAGAACTCGACCAAGCTGCGCACCTGCCCACGGCCATCGGCGCTGTACACGGCTTCGGCGCCCCGCTGAACGATGTAGTTCACGCCGTTGAACTTCGTGGTGTGCCGGCGCATCCACAAGTCATAGAGCGGCACGCGCTTGCCGTCCTTCGTCCGGCCGGTCAGCGTCTTGGGCACCACCGTGAACGCCGCCCGCACACCGGTGAACCCGGCCGTCTTGCTGAAGCTGCGGAACTCGATCGCGCACTCGCGCGCGCCGGGAATCTCATAGATGCTGTGCGGGATCGACGGGTCGGTGATGTATGACTCGTACGCCGCGTCGAACAGGATGACCGCGTCGTTCGCCTTCGCGTATCCGACCCACTTCGTCAGCTGATCGCGCGACAGCACGGCACCTGTCGGATTGTTCGGCGAGCAGAGGTACACGATATCGACCTTGCCCTTGGGCAGATCGGGCGTGAAACCGCCGGCGGCGTTGCAACGGAGATATTGCAGGCCGGGGTATTCGCCGTCGGCGTCGGGTGCGCCGGTGGCGCCGGCCATCACGTTCGTGTCGACGTACACAGGATAGACCGGATCCGTCACGGCGATCGCGTTGCCGGTCGAGAGGATGTCGAGGATGTTGCCGCAGTCGCACTTGCTGCCGTCGGAGACGAAGATTTCGTCGGCGGCGACATCCGCGCCGCGGGCTTTGAAGTCGTACGTCGCGATCGCGTCGCGCAAGAAATCGTACCCCTGCTCGGGCCCGTAGCCGCGGAAGGTCTCGCGGACGGCCATCTCGTCCAGTGCCTTGTGCATGGCCGTGACGATCGCGGGCGGCAGCGGTTCGGTGACGTCGCCGATGCCGCAGCGGATCACCTTCGCCGACGGATTCTCCGCCGAAAACGCCCGCACGCGCCGGCCGATCTCGGGAAAGAGGTAGCCGGCCTTCAGCTTCAGGAAGTTCTCGTTAATCAGGGGCATGGGGTGGGAACGATAGCGAGTTCGATCGCCCGAGGAAAGACGGTGCTTTCCGATCAGAACTTCAGTTCGTCCGCCGTGCAGATGGTCGCGTTGCAGAAGCGTTCAAGCTGGTCCAGTGCGATGTTGTGATCCTCATCGCTCTCGGCGGCGCAGCAATCGCTGAGCGCGGTCAGCTTGTAGCCGCGCATGTGAGCATCGTGGGCGGTGAACAGCACGCACAGGTTCGTCGCGATGCCGGCCAGAATGAGATGATCGATCTTGAGGTGTTCCAGCAGCGGCTCGATCGACGTCGCGTAGAAGGCCGAGTGCTTGGGCTTGAGGATGAAGTAGTCCCCCGCCGTCGGCCGAAGCTTCTGCGCGATCGTGCGCCCCCGTGCGTCCGTCCGAGTGCAATGGCGAACGATGCCGGCGAAATCGTCCTGCCAGTGGCCGAAGTTGTCGTTCACGTAGATGACCGGCACGCCCTGCCGGTGGGCGCGGCCGCGCACCGCGTGCAGGCGCGGCACCATTCGCCTGGCCCACGGCTCGACGTTCTCGCCGCCGGGGAAGTTCAGGTCGTTGATGACGTCGATAACGAGCAGGCAGGACGTTCGCTTGGCCACGACGGTATTGGTCGCACAAGCACGGCGGACTGTCGGTCAGGGCGAGCGCGACAATGCAAACCGGTAGACGCCCGATGCGTCTACAACAACACCTCGGCGACGACCGAGTCATCGGCCTCGCGTGGTGGATCGCCCGCAACAACTGCCGAACTCGCTGGCGTGGAGGAAATGACCGACAACCCGCCCGCCAGCGCTTGTCCATAGTTCTGAGCGAGCAGCAGCAGGTCGGTGAAGTTCACGGTGCCGGTCGGGTCGTAGTCGAAGCTGCCCTGCGAGAAGTCTCGGCCGACCGAACCGTAGTTCGAGGCAAGCACGAGCAAGTCAGTGAAGTTCACTGTTCCATCAAGATTCGCATCGCCCGCGTAGGTGTACCGCACGATCCGGTCGCTCGACTGGAGTGTGAAGCCGCCAAGCGATGACAGCGCCGTTCGCGAGGCCATGCCGGCAAAGCCGAGCGTATCGCTGACATAGGTTCCGTCAGCCGCGATCGACGAGCGAATCGATCCCGCACTGCCCGTCCAGGTTCCGTTCGCGTAACCAGCCTGCAACAGCGATCCGATCGTGGCCGCGCTTCCGGTCGCCGTGCGGTCGATCAGTACCCCGTTCGCCAAATCGAGCACGCCCGCGATCGACAGCGAGTCGGTCACCAACAACGTGGCGGCTGACGCGGCGACCAGCGTGCTTGCCGTGTCGATCGACACATTGGCAAAGGTTTGCGACGCCGCAAACTTCACGCCGGTCGCGCCAGTGATCTGGAGTGTGTTCGCCCCGGTGCCGGCATCCACCGTGATCGGAATCGCACCTGTGTTGTTAATCGTGAGGGTGTCGTCGCCGTCGCCCGCTTCGATGCGGATGGAGGTTACGGTCGAGAGATCGAACGATGTCGACCACGCCGGCAGATCGCCCGGGCCGGCGAGGTAGCTCGTGCCAGGGGCGTCGTTGCCGAGGTTGTAGACGATGTTCAGTTTTCCGCCTGAGACCTCGAGCGAAATCGTGTCGTTGCCGCTCGCGCCCGCATAATAGAGTGATTGGGTGTTCGACCCGCGGATGACAACCTCGCCGGTGGTCAGTTGCATGGCGTGAAACGTGCCGAAGGTGGCCGGGTTCACGGTGGAGTAGTCGTAGGCGTCCTTAAACATCAGCGCGAACGCCTGATTGGGCACGTACCGGCGCGACGCTTCGTACACGGCGTTGCCGATGTCGTTCACGGTTGACCACTGCTGGCTTTCAGCACTAATCGTGATCGGCGTGGCCGAGTAGTTCGCGTGGCCGGCGGAGTGGATGGCTTCGAGCATGTCCGCGCCGGTGCGGCCGCCGTTGTTGCTCGTCAGTAGATGACTGACGCTCGGCCCCTGGAACGCCCAATAGCTGCCGACACTGGTCGCAGGCGGCGTGAAGCCTTCGCCCTGCTCGGCGATGTTCAGACCATGCGTGCGGGCAGCCCAGCCAGGCAGGCTGTTGCCGAACAGGCCGAGGCAGTGCGTCAGTTCGAGTGCGATGAGCGTGTACAGGTCGGCCTTGCCGTACGCCGGCGAGGTCGACGGCGCGTCGCCCGCGAACGGGTTGTCGATTCGACCAAGGAATTCCGAACTCTCCTCGGGCGTCGGGTCGATGAAGAAGCCACTGCCCGCGCCGTCGAGTCCCCGCTGAATCCGGATCGTGCCGCGCGACGGCTTGCCGCCGACGGTTTCATCGATGCTTGCAGCCGCGCCGAGGCCGTTCGTCTGGTCGATCAGGATGATCAGTTCGAACTGCGTGGCGACCGCGTAGTTGAACGAGTTGATCATCTTGCCGAAGTCGACCAGGACCTGGTCGATGACCTTCTTCACCGCGTTCGTCTGCGACCCGAAGATCGTGCTCAGGCCGTTCAACGCGCGGTTGGCCCAGTGCAGCAGCGTGTTGCCGCCCGTGCTTCCTCCAGCCAGCGCGTTGCCGCCGATGGTCGTGCCGCTGACGATCGGCGTCTGCGTCGTGGCGACAAAGCCGGGCAACTGCTCGACCGGTTCAGGCAAGCCCGCAGCAAGATGAGCCATACAGAACGCGAGCCGTGCTTCGAGCGTATCGGCGCGAGGCAACGATCGACCGTCGATCGATCTCAAGACCGATCGACGCAGTGTGGCGTCGCGTGGGCGGCTCGGATTGGGCATCTTCTTCGCTTAGCCTGCGGTCGTTGCGAGTGGGCCGGCACGCGAAGTGTACCCCATGTCCGGACCCTTTGCAGGGTAATCTGGGCAGGCGCTTTCGCCCATATGGCCGTTACAATCAGGCCATGCGGACCCTCTCGGCCATCCTCGGCGTTTGTCTCGGACTTTGGCTCGGCATCCTCGCGCACCAGATGATGAGCGCCATGATCGTCTTCCGATCCGGAATTATGCCCCGCGAACAGGCAGCCCTGACGGCGGCGACGCTGTTCAACGCGACGGAGAAGGTCGTGCTGGGCTTGGGCGGCGTGACGCTGCTGTTGTCGCTGCTGAGCGCAGCCTTCGAACGACGAGGCGCACGCTGGCGCTGGCCATCTGCGTGCTGCTCGCCCTAGCGTCGGCCGGCGGGTCGACACTCTTCATCAGTTCGAAGATCAACGCGATGCGTGAAGCGCATCAGACACAGACCGACGAGTTCAAGAAAACGCACGGCCTCTCGAACGTCATCTACCTCGGCCAGACGGCGCTGGTGCTGATCGCAGGCGTGGTGAACACGCTGTCGATCCGGCCACGGACAACGCGCGCGTGAGCCCCAGAGTACGCCCACGAAGCACCCAGAGGCACGGAGGAAGACGACCACGAATCTCACGAATGGGCACGAATGGAGCAATGCCGAATGGGACCAGATAGTCTAGCTCCGCGACTTTGATGCGTGGCGCGCGCGTAACTCCAAATGGAAACGGTAGAGCATCGTCGCCATGAGCGTGATTGAGGTCAGCAACGAAATCAGCATCACCAGCCGGCGATCCAAGCCCTGCGAACGCAAAAAACCAAAGAGACCGATCGTGCTGAAGAAACACAGAAGGACCGGGCAGAAGATAAGTCCGAGGATTCGAATCGTGTACATGAGGAACTCAGCAAGACATTGGTGAAGATTCGTGCGATTCGTGGCTCACCCTCTTCTCCGTGCCTCCGTGTCTCCGTGGTGAACACCCTCTGGCTCAGAACGAACTAGCATCCTTCGGCCGCTCAACGCCTTTGAAACGGTAACACCGGTAGACCTTCATCTCGCGGACGAAGACGTCGTGGCGGATGATTTTCACGACGCGCGGCTCGGGATCGATCCGTTCGAACGCGCCGGCGATGGTGCCGACTTCGTCGAGGTCGCCGACGAAGACGGCGTCTCGGCCGATGACGGGCGACTTGGCGGGCGTGAGGTCGCGGTCGGGCCAGAGGTCCCACTGGCTGTGCCGCGTCTGGAGCGGCTCGCCCTGCTTGTTCAGCCCGTGCAGGTACGACCCGATGTGAAACGCGGGCGGCTGGCCCTTCACGTAGAACGAGAGGATGGCCGCGTCCTGGTACGTCCGCGTGAGCACGAACGCGCCGGGCGACAGCGTGGCGAGTTCATTCGAGACGGCGTCGCCCAGCTCGGCGTTGCCGCGCATCTTCACGAATTGGGCGTCGATCTTCCGCGGCGGCACGTCGAAGCGCGAGAGCGGTGCGTATAGCCAATCGGTCCGGTGCACCAGCGTGCCGAGCACGACGCCGATGACGACGTGCGCCCAGAAGAAGCCGCGGAGTCTGTTCCACTCGCGCGGGACGTTCCAACGCTCGCCCAACCAGCAGCCGACGAGGATGACGAGCGTGAAATACGACGGGGCCGGCCAGTTGGCTTCGGTTTCGGCGAAGAAGCTTTGGACGAAGTTGAGGAGAAAGAAGCACGCGCCGATGGCGAGAAGGAATCGTGCGGCGCGAATCGGGTCGATCGCGGTCTGGTTCCCTCTCCCGGTAGTCCGGGAGAGGGTTAGGGTGAGGGCCGGGTCAGTCGACGGAAGGTCCTCACCCCGGGCCCGCGACACTACGTGTCCTCCCGGAGTACCGGGAGAGGGAGCAAGCGTTCGTCCTCGGACGGCGTCGATCACGGCCAGGATGGTGAACACCGCAAAGATCGGCGTCAGCACGCCGAACTGCGTGCCGAGCATGAGCAGCGGATTCAGGTACCACTCGCCCTCCTGCTTCGTCACGCCGATCTGTCGGCCGACATGCCGGGCGGTCACCCAGTCATGTTGAATGTTCCAGATCAGCGGCACAACGAAGAACGACAGCGCGATCACGAGCGCCAGCCACGGCCAAGGCGTGCGGAGCCAGCGCTGACGCGCGTCACGATCAGTCAGCAGAAAAGCGAACAGTCCGACGAACCACAGCGGGGCCGCGTACTTCGTCAGCAGGCCGAAACCGATGGCGATGCCCGCGCCGATCCACGCGAGCCGCGATTCATCCACCAGCGCCTTCGTGGCCAGTGCGGTCGCCAGCGCCCAGCAGAAGTAGTACGGCGGATCGATCGTCATCAGCATCGATCCGACCACAAACATCGGCAGCGTGTGCGTCAGCAGCACCACGCCCAGCGCGAGTCGTTCCGATCGGAACAGTTTGGCCGTGACGTAGTAGGTGCAGATGGAGGTGCCAACCGCGAGCACGAGGGCCGGCAGGCGGACGGCCCACATCACGTCGCCGAAGATCGCGCAGCTGGCGCGGATCACGTACGCGACGAGCGGCCCCTTGCTGTAGTAGGCCAGATCGAGATGCCGGCTCCACTCCCAGTACTGCGCCTCGTCGCCCATGAGGTCGAGCGGGCAGTTCCAGAGGAGGTAAATGAGGTGGAGGAGGAAGCCCGTTGCGAGGACGAGGGCGAGGATGACTCGATTTGCGATTTGCGATTTGCGATTTGCGATTGGGGAAGAGGTTGTCGGAGGACGTTCGGACGTCATAGCAAATCGCAAATCCAGAACTCGCAAATCGAAAATCTCCGCCACTGCCCTCGGTGGGAGTCGAACCCACACTGAAGCGATTTTAAGTCGCCTGCCTCTGCCGTTGGGCTACGAGGGCTTGGAGGTTTGGCCGCATTGTGGCGAGACGCGAGCGGTTTGCACAGGTGCGGGCGGTCATTCGCGGATGACCAGCAGCAGTCCCGGCTCGGACACGTCGCCCGGGCTGGCGGCCGAGGTGCCGATGCGAGCGAGCAGGTCGCCGGGCAGCGTGAGCGTTTTGCCGTCGACCGTGACGCGATCGGTGATGTCGGTCGATTCCGACGCCTTCAGGTCTTGCGCGAAAACGCGTTGCCCGGTGAGGGGCTTGTCGAAGTCGAGTGTGAGTGAGCCGTAGACGCCGAACACGCCGATCGTGCGGGCCGGGCCCACGTCGAGGCGCACGTGCGCGCGGGGCGTGGTGTAGGCGCGGTCGCGTGTGCGGCCGACCGTGGCGATGGCGACGGGGCCGTGGGGCGACCGGCACGCCAGCACGAACGGCGACGGGTCTTGGCCGTCCATGCGGACGTCCGGCAGCGCCAAGCCACCGCGCGCAATGCGGGCCGGTGCAGTAGCCTCGCGGCGATCGCCGGGGCGATAGGCCGTCCACGTCTCGTCCTCGGCAAGCGTCCAGAAGTCTCGCAGTTGGTTCTCGTCGAGGATCGCGTCGCGCCCGCCCACCGCAAGCGGCGCGGCCAGGCGATGCCAGCGGACCACGCGGGTGACCTCGTCGAGCCGATGCTTGAGGTCGCGACAGGTGGCCGGGAAGCAGAAGTCCGCTCGGCCGCCGGGCAAGGGGCCGGCGAATGGGTGTCGCATCACGCCGAGCGCGCAGCCCGTGCCGGCCGCGATGTACGGCTCGTCTTCGCAGTTGATCACCGTCGGCGAGCCGGCCGGCGCGTGGCGGAGTAGCGTCGCGACGCGATCGATCGTGACCGGCGCCGCGACGACGTTTTCGACGTCGTACGTGCGATAGACCGCCGTCTGTTTCAGCGAGCCCTCGGCCAGCGCGTGCTCGATCACAAGGTCCGGCGCCTCGCGCCGCGCGAGGTCGGTCAGATGATTCCGCCAGTCGGCGTCGCGGTCGCGCTTGCCCCAGTCGACTTTCCAGTACGCGATGCCGGCGTCGCGCATCCAGCGCAGACGCTCGGTCCAGTAAGCGTCGTCGTCGGGCATCGCGTGGGCGGGCGCTTGTTGAGCGCAGACCCATCCGCCGAGCCCGCGCCAGCCGCGCTCCTGCACGGCCGACCGGAGTTTCGTCAGACGCTGCGCGGGTTCGCCGGCATACGACGGGAAGCGTTCGGCGTTCAGCATCAGGCTGCCGTACTCAGCCGGTGTGTCGCGGAGCGGCACATCCCACGAGTCGTCCATGACGAAGTACAGGTCGCGGCGGGCGTCGGGAAAGAAGCCGAGCCAGTCCTGATGTGACGCCTGCCCGAACATGCTGGCTTCAATCATCGCGGCCCGCTGCGCTTCGGTGTTCGCGTAGCTACAGGCGTAGCCCTGCACGTTCCACGTGCAGAAGTAATCGGGCGAGCGATTGGGCGTCTCGGGCACGAGGTTCGGCGCGGCGTGAAGCGAGGAAGTAATCCCGATCACGAGGCGGACAGTCTGACAGAGGGTTCGACGAAGGTGTGGCATCGGTCACTGCCGCTTGGTCATGGCGCGGCGAATCTCGGCTTTCATTTCGCGCTCGCGGATGCTGTCGCGCTTGTCGTGGGACTTCTTCCCGCGGGCCAGGCCCAGTTCCACTTTCGCCCGGCCTTCCTTGAAGTAGACGGCCAGCGGGATGAGCGTGTAGCCGCCCTGGCTCATTTCGTCCTGGAGGCGCTTGATCTCGCGGCGATGGACGAGCAGCTTGCGCGGCCGGCGCGGCTCGTGGTTGTAGGCGATGGAGGCCTGTCGGTACGGCTCGATGTGGCAGCCGTGCAGGATCAATTCGCGGCCTTCGATCTGCGCCCACCCCTCGGCCAGTTGCGCGGTGCCCTGCCGCAGGCTCTTCACCTCGCTGCCTTGGAGCGCGATGCCGCATTCGAGCTTGCTGTCGATGAAGTAATCGTGCAGCGCCCGTCGGTTTTCGATGCGCGGGGCGAGGTTTTCTTTGGAACGGGCCATGGGAAGCAGAAAGACGATGGCTGGTAGCTGATAGCAGTGTTCGGATTCGCACCCAGCCAGACCGTTCTGGCTCTCCGCTCTCGGCTATTCGCTGTCGGCTGTTCACGAGCATAGCCCGCGCCCTTGACACGGCAACTCCACGCCTTACGATTCCCCCCTCCAATTCGCGGCCGTGGCGGAATTGGCAGACGCGCTAGATTCAGGTTCTAGTGTCCGCAAGGACGTGCTGGTTCAACTCCAGTCGGCCGCATCCTCGAAAAGGCCCTGAAATCCGTGAGAAATCACGGGTTTCGGGGCCTTTTCCTTTTGTCCGGCATGCTCCTGGTCGCATCCCGGGTTCTGCCTATAAACATCTAGAAAACGACTACCCACACGCCAAAAGCGCAGCGCCATGCGCTGGCGCGCGTCGCGAGCAGAAAGGTGCCGGCCTGATCGGATTCTGCATGGCATACTCGACACCGCGGCCCGGCCTCGTCTTTACGTGAGGTGTGCCGGTCGAGCATAGCCACCCCGTTCGATAGTAATTGGCCGCACGCGATAAGATAAAGTCGATAGAGAGAGGTCAAGGGCGGGCAACAGGTTCTCTGGACGTCTTCGACAGTCCGATTGCCGCAAAATGGTCACGGTTTCACGCAATGCGCCGCTGTCCGGCGACATGGTTCATGTTCTGCTGCCAGCACTTCCGGCGGAGACCCATGAGAGACCGGCTTGCACTCGTCTGTACGTTAGTCATTGCAGCGTCGTCGCATGCCTGGGCGGACCCACCGATCGATCGGCTGATGTTTGGCGACGCCAAGTCCGAGTCCTCGCACATGGTCAACGCCCACCGAAGCACAAGCCTACGCGGCCTGCTCGATCAGCCCGCTCGACAACTCCTGCCGCTCGAGCCCGTCACCTGGGATGGCGGACGCATCGGCTTCGACCTGAAAGTCGATCCGAATCAGCCCACCTACTTCACGGTCAAGCTCTCGGGCGACGACCGCGGCGCCGATCGCGGTCGGCTGCTGCTGTTCTGCGAGGGCAAGCAAGTCGGCTATCGCCACATCGGCGATGTGGATGATCTGGACATCTGCGCCGACGAGCCGCGTTTTCCCGGCCGATTCGTCTACACCACCACGGTGCTGCCAGTCGCCATGACCAAGGGCAAGTCGACCGTCCACCTCGAAGTCCGCGGCCTCGGTCCGATCTGGGCGTATGGCGAGACGTGGGACAAGTTCCAGAAGCCTTTCGACAAATCCAGCCGCGGCATCTACGCCGTCTACACGCACACCGACAAGACGCTGGCGATTCCTTCCGATGAAGCGCAAGGCAGCTGCGCCCGCGGTAACCGTTCGCGCAGCACCGGGCGCGGAACAACTCGATCGACTCAAAGAGCGCGTCAACACCGAGCTGACGAAACAGCTCGCCGCGAAGCGCCTCACGCAGATGCAGATGCAAATGCTCGCGCGGGCGTACCACGTGAAGTGGACGGTGGCTGCGGGCAAGCGTGAGACGATCGACAAGCTCGTCGAACAACTCGACGGCAAATACGTCGAGTACGTGAAGAACCCGCGGCTGGCCGAAGCCGACCCGGAAACCTGGAACGCCGACTGGTTCGGTCTCGGCCCCAGCGGCGACGTGCTACGGCTCATCGCCACCGAAGTGCAGCCGCTGCTCGATCAGCCGATCGCCGGTCTGCCCGATGGTTCGCCCTTGGTCACTCGTCGCGTCGGCTACGCGGACATGCTCGTCGCCTGTCGCGACTGGCATCGACGCCATCGGCGGCTCTACACGAACCAGTCGATGATCAACGACCTGTACGGCATCTACCTCGCCAATCGCGGCGTGGCGGTCATCGATCCGAAACGCGCGCTCAGCGAAGACGACGCGAAACGCTACCTCTACGAGTCCGTCGGCCTACAACCTTGGCTCGACAGCGATCCCGGCGGCGACGGCGCGCCCGAAGTCGCAGGCCGCAAGAACTGGAGCGTCGGCCCGAATTACATGCAGCTCACCGCGAAGGGCCTGACCCGCGAGCTCGGCTATGTCGGCAGCTACGGCGAAGTGATCGATTGGGTCGTCGCGATCTACAACGCGACGCGACCCACGCCCGACGCGCCGGGCGACGAGCGCATCCGCGCCCAACTCATCAAGATCGCCAAAGCACGAAGCATCTTCCGCTACCCCGGCGTCGACGCCGATGGCCACCGCGCGATGTTCCTCGAATCCACCGTCGGCTGGCGCGACACGCACTACCCGGGCGACGTCACCTACGCCCAGCGCAGCACCTGGGACGCCGGCCCGCTCGAAGCAGCCGCGGTCACGGGCGACCGCGAGTTGCTCGGCTACGCCGCCCAGATGCTCGACGACAACCAGTTCTTCGACTCGCAACGCCTCCGCATGGAGAACACCGGCCTGCGCGTAACCGCCGGCCTGCTTGCGACGCCTGACTCCTACGACGCTATCGTGAGTCGCCCGCGCACCGGCGCGAAAGAGCCACGTCTGCCCATGTCGCCCGGGCAGCCCGACACCATCTTCTCCGACGAAGAGGATGGCGTCGTCGCCATCAAACACGGCGACGACGTGTTGTACGCCTCGCTCTACTACCGCGCCCGCTTCGGCATCAATCGCCTGGCGCGCGTCCACCTCATCACGTCCACGATCGAGCGCGACGCGACCGTCTGGCTTGACGACGTGAAGTTCGACGACAGCGGCATGGTCTATCACCGCGACGGCCGCGTGAACGAAGCTCAAACGACGCGTCACGAGAAGAACCTCAAAGGTATCGAACAAGCCCTTGAGGGCGAAACGATGCCGATCGCCAAAATCCCAGACGGCATAGCGTTCAAGCCGGGCCAGGAGAACGTCTACGCGGGCAAGGGCACGTTCTACGTGCTGCGGTACGGCGACTACCTCCTCGCGATGAACATGACGACCGATCGCACGTTCGACTTCACCGTGCCGAGCGATGCACCGGCCCACGCGCGTGATCTCGTAAACAAGCAGCCGATCGGGCTGACGCCCGGGCAGAAGATCTCGGTCGGGCCGCGTTCGACTTGTGTGCTGTGGCTTGGACAATCGACGGAGCAACGATGACTTCATTCGTACGAACGATCGCAGTGTGCGGCGCCTTGCTCGCCGCCGGCGCGACATCCGTGGAGGCCGACGTGGTTGAGATTTCCTCCCTTCAAGAACTCGCCGCCTACGCGGGCAAGTCGGGCAACACCGTCCACATGAAGCCGGGCGTGTATCGCGTGGCCGACTACCTGACCGACGACGTGATCGCCTCGATCGCGAAGGACGTCCCGCCCGAGGCGCCGGGCCGTCCGCCCGTGTGGATGATCCGCTTCACCGGCTCCGACAACACGTTCGACCTGCGCGACGTCACGATCGAGATCGACACCACGCTCTACAAAAAGCTCCCGCGCCCGCTCACGCGCGGCTACACGCGCTGCCTCTTCATCACGGGCAGCAACGTCACACTCACCGGCCTGACCGTCCGCAACGCGGGCCCGCTCGATCAAGGCTCCAACGGCAACCTGCTCAGCCTCTGGGGCAAGGGCAACACGCTCACCGACGTCTCGCTCTACGTCTCCGGCTCGTCCCCTTACGGCTACGGCGACTTCCTCGGCAAAGGCGGGCCCAATCTCGTCAGTCTCCAGAAGCAGAGCGGCATCATGGTCGCGGGCGAGAACAACACGCTGCGCCGTTGCCGTGTGATCAGCCGGGCGTTCGGGCATTGCTTCTACATCCAGAAGCCCGAGGGCATCGTCACCGACAACGTGAAGCTCGAAGACTGCTACGCCGAAGGCTCGATGCGCTCGACCGCGGACATGCTGCGCGACACCTCGGGGCTGCTGGCCGACTGGAACTACCGCACGATCGCCGAGAACCGCGACGGCCGATACCTTGTCGTGCCCGGCTACATGAAAGCCCTCGGCGAGGACGGCTTCCGCACCTACGGGGGCGTCGGCCGCGTCACGCTCACCAACTGCACCGCCATCAACACCCGCGCCGGTTTCGAGATCGCCGGCACCGACACGGCCGAAGGCAAGACCGTGATCGACCACGGCACCGCGCTCGGCTGCGAACGCGCATACCTCATCGGCTCGAACGTCGTCGTCACCCGCAGTCGCGGCGACACCAAGTTCGGTCCCCTGCTCTACCTCCGCGGCGGACGCGGTGCCGACGTCGACCTCGAACTCGTCGGCGAGGGCTCCGACTACACCGTCCACTGCCTGGCCACCATCGCCGGCGAAGACCACCGCGTGCACCTCTACACGCAGGAACGATCGAAGTGCCCGCCGAGCGTGCCGATCCTGCTCGGCTTCGGCATGCCGCAACACGCCGAGATGACCTCCCCCATCCGCCCCGAGCCAGCCAGGCACATCACGCTCGTGAACGACCTCGATCGCTTTAACATCGTCGAAAGCGAGAAGGTCACTGACTGCAACGTGCAGACGAAGGGCCTGGTCCTCACGCCGCAGACCGCAACGACGCTGCCAAGTAAGAAGTGAGAAGTAGTGGGCAGTGGACAGGCAATGCACAGCACATCGCCCGCCCGCCCGTGATGTCCCCCATCTCGTTCAAATCACCCCCTCGGCCGCACGCGCGCTCCCGGCCCAACCAACGGCCGGCCTCGCACTTGCCGGCCGAACGGGGTGCTGACGTGCGCTTTTGAAATCCGGGACAATTTGGGACATTCGGGCCACTCCGTTCGGCCCCGACAATCGATCCGTTCAACTTGCCAATGAGCAACCCGAACGACGTAGTATGACGTCGTGGTCGGTCAGGTCGTCAAGACCGAAAATCGGCCAGTGAATCAATTCACTTCGTAGCGCGTTCCGTAGATCCGAAGTTCCGACGGCTCGAACATCGGCGAGGACGCGCGATCCTTCTGCACCTTCAAAAACCGGTATCGCTGCGTCCGATGTTCCGGGCCGACGTCAACTTTCGTCAGGTCGACGGGAACCGCGGCGATGGGCGGCGCGAGTTGCGTCCAGGTGGTCCCATCGTTCGAGCCGTAAAACGTGATGCCCTGCGTGCGGACCTCGAAGTTGAGCCGCCCCTCAATGGCGAAAGTGTCAAAGGACATCTGATACCCCTCGCCGAGGTCAAAGACGTAGTTCAGGTCCTTGGCGAGCGTGAAGACCGGGAATGTGTCGTCGTTGCCGTCAGTGAGCAGACCGATCGAGTCGCCGATGTTGGATGCGGCGATCAGGTGAGGGTAGTCGATGCTGCCGTCGCCCAGCCGTGGCGTGAGCGGTCGCAGGGCTTCGCTCGCTTGTTGCAGGCGTTGCAGACTCGCGAAAAACGTCTCTTCACTCGCGGTATCAGGTAGCGCGTCGATGGCAGTGAGCGCGGCACGATAGCCTTCCACGGTGGATCGCACGTAAGGCGTGGCCTTGCCGACGCCTCGCGTGATCGCCGCGACGGCCGACTTGCGGTCACGCGCCACGACGACGCGCACCCGCTTGGCAGCCATGGCGGTTCCATCGTCGGCGCTGACAGTGAATGAGTTGTCACCTTCGCGCGTCGGCGTCCATGAGAAAGCGCCCGAATCGCTATCCAGGGTGGCCGCGTCGGGCTTGTCCGGGCTGGCAATGCGCGCGGGGGGCGTCGACGCAAAGCTCAGTTTCACGGAGGCGCCGACATACGCGACGGCGCGAAGATCGTCGCTGCCCGTCACGAACGCGGGCGCCGCCAAGCCGCTGTCACCGTCTCGGATCAGTGTATCGACATCGACGCAAGACTCGGGCGAGCCTTTGAAGGTCATGAAGACAATGTCGCGGAATCGTTCCAGTGCGCCGATGTTGTAGGTGACGGTTCGCCACTGGCCCTGCGTGTTCGGAATCAACCAAGCCTTCGAGACTGCAGACATCGTCAGTTCCGCGACGCCGGTCGTGCGCACCCGCAATCCGATGATCTTGCGGCCGGTGTCGGCGCTGAGGATCGCGATGCGGGTCCCCTGTTCAGTGGGCTTCACCCGCACAAAGGAACGGTCCGCCTCATTGGCAACGGTCGCATTCGGGCTACCGAACAGGTTCGAACGCAGTTCGACCTCCACCACGTTCGGCTGCTGCTCGCGCGGCGGGACCTTCGCGCCATCGCCTGTCACGTTCGCGGGGATGAAAATCCAGTCGGTATCCGAGGCGACGATGCGTTTGACGAACGCCTCATGGTAATAAGGCGCTCGCTTCGTCAGATCGACGCCTTTGACACAGGTGTAGTGGTAGTAAATGTCCCAGAAATCCAGCCCGCGAATTCGGCCCCGATAGTTGTCGGCGATGCGCGGGTAGATCGCACGCGTGCGTCCATCCGGTGCAATGTCGTACGCGACCGGCACCCACGGCGTGTCGTAACCCAGCATGAAGCGGCAGAAGAAGTCCGCGGCCGCGAGAATCCGATCGTCAAGGAACTCATACGGCCCCACCGCATCCGCTTTCGTTGAGATCGTGCCCGTGACCGGGTCGACCTTCGTCCCCTGCGCGGTCATAAGCCGCGCGGTGTTGTTGTAGATTTCCACGTCGTCCGCGGCGTGGGCTTGGTCGCGCCCCATCTCCATGAGTTGCACGACCGGGGGATTGACCTTCTCGCCTGTGAGCATGTTCCGATCGACCAATCGAGCAAGGTCCTTGATCGACGAACTCCAACCCTTGTTCGGCGCGTCCTTGTTGACCGTGAACCACTCCACGCGCTTCGCGTAGTTCTGGCGATCGTTCGTGAAGATGTCGCCCGACATGCCGGCCACAATCGGGTAGCCGTTCTGGTTCATGAACCAGCCGTTGCCGGTGAGGAAGGTCTCCACGCACGGGTTCACGAAGTTGTTCGTGAAGTTCTGCGTGTCTTGGTCGGTCCACGCGAGCTTCGGGTCCTGGCAGCCTGTATAGCGCAGGATCTCCGCGGCGATAGTCATCCGCTGGATCGGGTAACACGAGTGGATATAGCACTCCGGCCACGCCTTGTACTTGGCCGGGTCCATCTGGGACCAGACGCGGATGATGTGCATCGCGTTGGCGCGGTACGCCTCGTCGCCGGTGAAGTAGAACATCAGCGCTTGGCGCAGCGCTTTGTAGGAGTCGCCGATGAGGAAGTTGTTCACGCCGCGCGTGTCGAACGCGTCGTTCTCCGGCTTGTTCGAATCGGTTTTGCTTTGATTGCGGCAAGACACCTGGCGGACCGAATCGCGACTCGACGCCAGCGCCTGATAGCCCGACAGCCACGGTTCGTTTCGAGCAAGCACGCGTGCCCGTGCGCTCTCGAGAATCTCCTTCGTCAGGCCAACACCCGGATGGATGAAGCCGTCCGTCACAGTCCGTTTGACTTGCACTCGGTCGGTCACTTGCGGCAGATCAGCCGCGCAAGCGGTTGCGGGACCGAACCAGACCAGCACTGCAATCATCAGCAGCCAGCACACGCAACGGTGGACGCAATGCGAAGACGGAGACATCGGACGAATCTCCAGCAAGGGGCAATATGTCGATCGTCATGAGCAAGGCCAGAGGCAGAGCGTATCCGCGCCGAGTTGACGTTTGGAGGCGTGTCGCAAGCCGGTTAGATTTTGACGGCAATTGGACTCAAGACGCGAAGCGCGCCGGTGACAATCACAAACTGGCCATATGGCAGCGGATCGGTTTGGCGGCCGATCACCTCTGACGCTTCACCTCTCCTCACTGTGTCCAAACAATGAAACACGCCCTGATCCTTGCTGTCGTCTCGGCTTTCGTCGGTCTGAACGCGCCACGCGCTGCGGCAGCCGAGTATCAGTGGTCCGTTCTGGTCGACGGTGCGATAGCGCGTGAGACGAAGAAGCCGCCGCGGGCGTTCTTGTGGATTCCGCAGAAGTGCCAGCGCGTGCGGGCCGTCGTCGTGGCGATCCAGAACATGCAGGAAGAGCAGCTGTTCAACCACCCGGCGTTCCGGCAGACGCTGAGCGACCTCGACATGGCGATCGTGTGGATCACGCCGCCGATGGGGTCGAACAATTTCCGCTTCGACCAGGGCGAAGACAAGGTGCTGCAAGGCCTGCTCGACGCGCTGGCGAAGGAATCGGGCTACGACGAACTGAGCACCGCCCCTCTGGTGCCGCTCGGTCACTCGGCCAGTGCGAGTTGGTGCTGGGACGTAGCCGCATGGAAGCCGCAGCGCACACTGGCGGTGCTGTCGCTGAGCGGTCAGTGGCCCTACTTCGGCGCGGCCGAATTCTGGGACGGCCGCAGCGTCGACACCGTGCCGGGCCTGACCACCAAGGGCGAATTCGAGATCGAAGCGAACCTGGAGAGCGGCTGGTACGCCGGGCTGAAGAACGACTTCTACAAGGAGCATCCGGCCGCGGCGTTCACACAGGTGGTGGAGCCGGGCGACGGACACTTCGCGGCGTCGGACGAGAAGGTGGCGCTGATCGACCTGTTCCTCCGCAAGGCGGTGCAGTACCGCGTGGCGAAAGATGGATCGCTCAAGTCGATCGATGCCAGCAAGACCGGCTGGCGTTACGAAGTGTGGCATGCAGACAAGGCTCCTGAAGCACCGGCCGCGCCGGTGACGCAGTTCACGGGCAAGCTTGATCGATCGTTCTGGGCGTTCGACGAAGAGATGGCCCGCGCGATCGAAGCATTTCAGTCGCGCCAGCGCAACAAGAAGAACACGCTGATCGGCTACGTGCAGAAGGACGGCCTCGTGCCGCCGAAGCCCGACCACCTGATGCAGCACCTGAAGTTCGATCCGACGGACGACACGCTGACGTTCAAGCTCACCGGCGGCTTCTTCGACACGGTGCCCTCGGCCGAGACGAAGGACGGCAAGCCGGTCGGCTGGCAAAAGATGCTGGCGAACTACGCCGGTGCACTCGATGCCGGCACGCCGATCGCGCATCCGACCGGCCAGGATGGCACGCTGCGCATCGGCTCGATCTGTGGACCGGTGGTTCAGAAGTCGAAGGACACGTTCGCGCTGCGCTTCAACCGCATCGGCATGGACAATCCGAAGCGCTGCGCGGCCATCTGCTTCATCATGACGTTTCCCGGCGACGGCACATACAAGCGGATGGTGCAACAGGCCGAGTTGCGCTTCCCCCTGACAAACACCAAGGGGCAGGAGCAGACGATCGACTTCCCGGCGATCGAGGACACATCTTCGAGCGCAAACAAGCCGATTCAGTTGCACGCGAAAGCCACGTCGGACCTGCCTGTCTACTACTACGTCCGTGAAGGCCCGGCCGAGGTGGATGACGCCGGCGCAATCACCCTGCTGCCGATCCCGCCGCGAGCGAAGTTCCCGGTCAAAGTGACGGTAGTCGCGTGGCAATGGGGCCGCAGCGACGAGCCACGTGTGCAGTCGGCGACGCCCGTCGAGCGGGCGTTCAGCATCACGAAGTGACAGAGTGCTCAGAGGACGTCTTCGGCGACCCGGCTGATTGGCTTCGCGGAGAACGACGCCGGCGCTGCCGATGCCGAAGCATCCGTGACGGACGTAGCAAATGCAGCCGCAAGCCCGTGCCCGTAATGCTCGGCCAGCACGAGCAAGTCGTTGAAGTTCACCACGCCGGCCGCGTCGCGATCGGCATTGCCTTGAGCGTAAGTCTTGCTGGTGCTGCCGTAGCTGGAAGCGAGGGCGAGCAGATCAGCGAAGTTCACCGCCCGGTCGCGGTTGAAGTCGCCCGCCAACGCGAAGAACGTCGTCGACACGGGCGACATCAACGCCGCGCCACCCGATGAGAACACGATGCCGGCATCAAGTGTGAGTGTGTAGTCCCCATCCGGCAGCTCCCCTGCCGGATGGCCGCTCATGGCGATCGTGGCCGTCGCGCCGGAAGTGCTAACCGACACGGTACCGGTGGCGATCGTGATGCCGGTCGTCGTGTTGACCAGTTGCACGACGCTGTTCGCGAACGGCAGCAGATTGCCGTTGAAGTCGAGTTCGACGCGCTGGACCGACGCGTCGTAGATGAAGCGTGACGACGTCGACACCAGTCCGACCGTGACCGATGCACTGCCCATCTTCCCGCCCACCGAGGCGTGGACCGTCACCGGTCCAGCCGCAAGCGGCGCCGTTAGCAAACCGGTGCCAGAGACGCTGCCAAGGCTGCTCGTCCACATGAAGTTCGTCGGAGACATCGCAAACGTGTCGCCGAACTGATCGAGCGCGAGGGCGGCAAAGCTCTGCGTAGCACCGGGTGCGATCATCAGGCCTGTAGGCGTGACCGACACGCTGGCGACGGCGCGGACGACATTCACCGTAACGGTGCTGGTGACGGTCAGGCCACGTGCGTCACGCACGGTCACGTTGAACGCGTAGCTACCGGGTCCCGCGAACATGACGGGCAGACTCTTAGCGCTATTGGTGCCATTCACGTTCCCAAGCGCCGGTCCGGCAACACCCGCCGGTGTGGAGGCGGCATCCCACCAATAGGTCAGGCTCGATTCGCCGCCATCATCCGCGCCGAGAACCGACAGCGTGGTGGATGTCGTGGTGACCGGACTTGCCGACACGGCCGCCGGTGTTGCGATCGTCGGCGCGGCATTCGGCGTGACAGATACATTGTCGAACTGCGTCGCGTTGAGTTGCTGAGCGTATCGCGACGTGACGAACAAGCCCGCGTACACCGACGAGGTCATCACCAAGTTCGTCGAACCCACATTTGTCCAAGTCATGCCGTCTGGCGACACGTCGGCGGTGAAAGTCGAACCTGAGCGGGTCAGGCGCAGCCAATACGGTGCGCCGACAGGCGTGATCGAGGCCCCGCCGGTGGTCGACGCGCCGGCCGTCGCGCGGTAGTTGAAGTTCACCGTGTCGGCATCGTCACGCAGTTGCAGCGACGCGTTCTTCGCGTTGGCCGCGAGCGTTTCGCGGATCATCACGCCGACCTTATCCGCGCCGTTCGTGTACGTCGCGTTGACGACGCGAGCGACAATCGCCCCGTCACCATTCAGGCTCACGTAGGCAAAGTGGGCCGTGTCCGACGTGCCACCGAGGTCGCCGCTGCCACCGAGCACGGTCCACGTCCCATTGCTCAAACTCGCGGAACCCGCCGGCGTGGGCGTGCCGAAATCGATGCTATTCCATGCCGCCGGCAGGCCCGCGCTGGTCGAGACGATGGACGAGTCGTAGCTCTCGCCATTCGCGTTCGAGGCGCTCACGACGTAGCGGTACGCCACACCGCGCGTGACGGTCGAGTCGGTGTAAGCGGTCGACGTCAATCCAGACGCGATCGTCACGAACACGCCGCTGCCGGCCGCCCGCTTGACCGTGTACGTGCTCGCGCCCGAGGACGCCGACCAGTTCAGTTGCACCTGCGTGGGCGAGCCGACGGCCTTCACGAATAAAGGTGCGTTCGGCACGGGCGACGCGTCAACGCCCGAAGTGAGGTAAAGCGCGACCGTTGAGAACGGCGACACTGTGACCGTGCCCGACTTCGCCGCACCGGACATTAAGTCCGTAGCCGACGTGAAATCGCTCGGCGTCTTCAGCGTATACGAACTGGCCGCCGTGTTGTTCAGGCCGATGAGGTAGTTGCCGAGTCGGAACGCGTAAAAGTCGGCGCGACCGCGGAACGGCGTGTCGTCATCGGCATCGCCCGGGGCGGCGGCGATGGGAAGTTGCTCGTTCGCGTACGCCTGCGTGGGCGCATCGGGCGGCGCGAAGAGCGTCTGCTCGGGCATGTCGACGTTGTTCGGGCGAATGAAGTATGAGCCGATCGACGTGTACGTGGGCGTCGTTTCCATGACGCCGTACTGCTCGTAGCTGCCCGTGCTGTAGTAGAACCGGCCGATGCCGTTGATGCCGGTACCGGCCTTCGCTTGCCAAAACGGCTCGGCCCAGAGCCGATCGGCGCCGCGCTTGATGACGACGATGCCGTCGGTCTCATCGGCCCAGGCGAAGTCGGGCTGGCCGCTGGTCATGGGCAGCCGTGCGCCGCTGTCAGCCGCGTTCTTGACGGCGTTGTAGTCGTCGAACGCTTCCATGACGAAACGTGAGTCGAATGTCAGGCTGCTGTAGTACCGGCTGTCATCGGTGAGATGCGCGAGATACTGGTTGTCGGCCAGCATCTGCTTCGCGTAACCGATCAGTGTCGGGTCAAGTGTCTCGCCCGCGACGGCCATGCCCTCGGCGAAGCCGATGCCGCCGGCATAGTCGATGTCGTTGGTGAAGTAGCCATCGGCTTCACGGACGCCGCGCCACGCGAGCAAGCCGACGCGCTCGCTGCTGCGGTAGGAACTGGTGCCGCTGGTTTCGATCGCGGGCCGGCGCATGTACGCCAGCGCTTTGGCGATCTTGACCGCTTGGTCGCGAAACGCGGTGTTGCCTGTCCACTTGTAGAAGTGGGCGGCGTAGTTGTGCATCTCGCTGTAGGCGCCGGCGTAGCCCCACTCGCGCGTCAGGCCGTCGGGCGTGACCTGGTAGTAGTTCGAGCCGTACTTCAGCGTGCTGCCGCCGGCGGGCAGGTCGCTGCCGAGCCATGGCAGCAGTCCTATCGATTCTTTCAGGTAGCGTTGAGCGTTCGCCTCAGTAAACGCTCGGGAATCACTCAACGCGAGCAGTCCCCGGTTGGCCTTGTAGATGTGCTCGTCCGCGATAAGCGACTGGTTGGTCAGGTAGCGTGAATCGCGATTGAACCGGCCA
Organism: Tepidisphaeraceae bacterium; assembly: GCA_047600945.1. GTDB lineage: Bacteria > Planctomycetota > Phycisphaerae > Tepidisphaerales > Tepidisphaeraceae > JASGKC01. The sequence continues at coordinate 4,792,990 of JASGKC010000001.1, forward strand.
TAGTCACGACTCGCGGCGAGCATGTCGCCCCAAGCTTGCCGGCGTGTCTTGCTTCCGCCCGCGGCGCCGTAGCCGACCGCCACGTCGAGCGCGGATTGGAACGACGACACGCCGGCCAGCAGTGAGATCGCCCAGCCGAGTTCGCCAAATCGGCCGCCCCACACTTCGTTGCCGCCGGCAGCACCGTAGTTGCTCGTGCTGAGGCTCGTGCTCGGGTTCGTGTAGTAGTCGGTCGCGAAACCGTCGAGCACATCGATCACTTTCGTCACGACTGCCGCCACCTGGTAGCCGGTCGTGATCTGCGACACGGAGTACGATCGCGCGAGCATCGACACATCGGTGGCCGTGAACGCGGTGATGGCCGCGCTCAGCTTGCCCGTCACCCAGTTCTTCAGGCCGGTCGTAAACGTGCCAGTGGGGCCGATGACTGATGCTTCGCTGACGGCTGGCCGTGTGGTCGTCGTCGGCGCAGTGCCCTGCGTTTCGCCGCTCACGTCGAGCAGCGCCTGCGTGTGCGTGTACGCGCGATAGACGCCCCGGCTGGGTGTATCCATCACCATCTGGTAATTGCCGCTGGGCGGCCCGCCCGAGCCGAGGCCGTACAGTTCGCCAGCGCTCTGAATCTTCAGCGTGAGCAACGTCTTTCCCTGCGTTATCGAGAGCGGCAGCAACGTCGTGGAATAGAAGAATCGCCCCGGCAGCGGCGGCTTGCTTGCGGTGACGCTGAGCGGCGCGTAGTCCCCCTCGTGGCGATACCCGACCTGATAATTCACGCCGCCGATCGGCACGTACAGGTACAGCCGGCCCTTGCCCATGTCGGTGTCGTCGGATCCCCACAGCTTCACTGTGAAGTAGTTGCGCTGGACGGGATCGACGGCGAGGGTGAACGTGAGGGTGCCGCCGTTCACTTCGGGTGTGGCGAATGGCAGGAGTTGCCGGGCCGACTGCGAGAGTCCGCCGGCGATGACCTGCGAACTTGTGGCAACCAGCGCGTGCGCCGTTTCGGACGTCGTATTGCCGAAGATCACGCTGTCGATCGCCGTCGCCAGTGCGAGGTACGCGCGCGGTTCGAGGGCTTCGATCCCGACGCGAGATCGCACAGACACTCGCGGGCAAGAACGCCATCCGTCGCGCATCGGAAACACCTCAATCGGACATGGCCGGTGCGCCTGCAACGCGGCGGTGCGGTGGTGCACTGAAGCCCACCTCACACTCCACTTCAGCAGACTGAGTGTCGACGCATGAGCACGATCGAACCCAGGGCAATGACGCCGAGAGCCGACATCGGTTCCGGCACCGCCGTAGCCGTAAGTGTGACCGCCGGCACGCCGGCGACCGAGTCGTTGTACGCGATCGTGTAGAGGTTCGAACCGAGCGTAAACGTTCCGCCGTTCGACAGGCCGCTGAAGGTGCCGCCATTCCAGGTGCCGGTGTACGTGAGCAGCGTAAGGCGATCGCCCACATTGAGCGTGGCCGGCATCGCGGCGACGTCAGTCAGCGACAGCGCCGACGCGCCCGACACGTTGAAGTTGCCCGTGATGCTGAGCACGTCGGACGTCAACGTCGACGTATCGAGTTCGGCCAGGTAGGTCGATCCCGCGTTGAAGTCGACATCGCCCGTGACGCTCAGCGTGCCGATGCTGCCGCCCGGTGCTACGACGCCGGCGATCGCGACCGCACCAGCCAGCGTGCCATACCCCTTGAGTGTCTGCGTCGGCCCGAGCGTGAAGGTGTTGGTCAAACCCGACACATCGAACTTCGCCGTGCCCGCGTTGGCAATCGAACCGGCGATCGTGATGACCGGGCTGCTGGCGATCGACGCCGAGCCGGTCAGCGCGAGGATGCCGTTGGTGATCGTCGTGTTCCCGGTGTACGTGTTGGCGGCCGTCAGCGTCTGAGTGCCGGTGCCTTCCTTCGTCAGATTCAGCACGCCCGCGCCGCTTTGGATCACGCCGCCATACGTGTTCGACGAACTGCCACCCGAGCCGCCACCCACGAACAGCGTGGCAGTGCCCGCAGCGCTGTTCGTCACCGTGCCGCCCGTTCCCGCGATCGCGGCGACGGCTTCGGCCTTGCCGTTCAGGTCGAAGGTGCCGCCGCTCATCGTGAAGGCGCCGCCGTCATTGATCAGGTCGCTGTTCGAGCCGCTCAGCCTGAGCGTGCCGCCGCTGACCGTCGTGCCGCGATCCGCGGCAAAGCCGGCCGTGTTGGCGAACACCACCGTGCCCGCCTGGATGTCCCATCCGATGAGGTTGTTGTGGTTGTTGCCCGCGGTGGTGAGCATGCCGTTGCCTTGCTTGGTCACTAGACGCGTCGTCGATGCGATCAGCCGAGCAGTGGCAATGTTCCCTGCCGCATTGACGGTCAGATCACCGTTCACCGTGGCGTCGGTCGTCAGTGCCGAAGCGCTGGCGCTGGAGTTTGCCAGCACATCACCGGCCGTGTTGAAGCTGACTGTCTCGCCGGTGGTGACGCCGTTCAAATCGAGCGTGGCCGCCGAGCCGGCGACGCCAACCGTTGTACCTTTCGTCGATCCGGTCGCACCGAGCGCGTTCGCGTGGCCGAGCTTCAGCGTGCCGCCCTCGACGGTGATCAGGCCATTGAAGCTCGCATTGTCCCCATTCAGATTCATCGTACCGATGCCCGCCTTGCGGAATGTGCCCTGCTGACCCGCAGTCAGACCACTGCTGTGAAACGTATCGTACAGCTTGCCGTTCACCGTCATGCTGCCGGTGCCGGTGAGATTCACGTAGAGGTTGCGGCCCGTCTGGTCGATCGACGTGCAGATCGCATCGTTTACCGTGACCGAGCCGGAACTCGTCACCCAGAAGTCGCGGTTGCCGCCCTGGTTGAGGATGCTGCTGATCGTCAGGTCGTTCGTGCCCGCAAAGCTGACGTTGGCCGCGTTCACGATGATCGATCGGCCCGAGAGGTCACGGTTGCCGCCGCTCGTGGTGATCGTCATGTTCTGGTTAGCGACCATGCCCTTGAAGGCGGCCGTACCGAGGCTCACGTCGCCGGTTCCTGCGTTCCCCAAGGCGGTATCGCTGCCGAGAACAAGCGTCGTGCCCGCGACGTTGTTGCGCAGGACCGCTCGAGAGGTGTTCGTGCCGGCGACGACCACGCTCCCCTTGCCGTCGCCGCTGTTGTTGCCGGACAGGACAATCGTCCCGGCCGTCGTGTTCGGGAAGAGCCAGTCGTTGTTGAAGTTGATGTTCCCGCTGAGCGTCAGCTTGCCGCCGCCGGTCATGATGATCGACCGATCCCTGCCGCCGCCCGCGAGGTTGATCGGAGCGCTGATGGTCTGATCGTTCGTGCTGACCTTGGTGACGAAGTTGTCGTTGCCACCTGTGTTGCCGACCGTGATGCTGTTCCCGCCGAGATTGAATGATCCGGCCCCGGATGCAAACGTGATGGACGTCGACGTGAGCGACGTGATGTAGTCGTTGACCGGATTCAGGTTTGCCGTGCCGGCAAAGGCGATGGTATCGCCGGTGGCGGCCGGCTTCGCGTCGGTGGACCAGTTAGTCGGCTCAGACAGGTTCGGGTTTGTCCCGTCACCGCCATCCCATGTATAGGCAGCGGCCTTGAGTTCGTGCGCGCTGACGCCCACCGCCGCAGCGGCCAGCAATGCCAAAAGGCTTCGACGTGACGATCTATTCATCCGCATGATTTCCTCCTCCGAGATCCGCCTGTTCATCGACCGGCAAACCATGTATTCCGCTGCCGAAAACATATCGCACCCATTTCGACAACCAAGCCCACATCGCGGTCAATCGATAACCGCTTTGCGACAACACCTGCTTTTCACGCGCAAGCGAAAGGCCACGAGCGACTGGCGTCAGCTCGTGGCCCTGGCGAAGGAATTTAGTGCCTCATAATCGATCAGCGACGCTGGCGACGCAATCCCATAGCGGCCACGGCACCGATCGCACCGAGCGTCGTGGGCTCCGGAACCGCCGACTGGGCCAGTGCCCAATCTGCGGCAAAGCTGCCGGCCACCGTCTGGTTGTAATTGGCTGCCAGCGCCAGCAAGTCACTGAAATTCACATTCCCGTCGTAATTGAAGTCACCCTTGCCCCACACAGCCGTGCCGACCGTATTGTAGTTAGCGGCCAGGGCGAGCAAGTCGCTGAAGTTGACGGTCCGGTCACAGTTGGCGTCGCCCGGGCGAGTCAGGGCGATCGTCAGCAGGTTGGACGCGTTGTCGTACCAGCCGAGCGTGTGGCTGGCGTCGATCGTCCCGCTGCTCATGATTTGGCCCGTCGTGAAGTTGGCCGCGAAGCCGGCCGACATCAGCGGCGACACGATCGCGCTCGGGCTGGTGCTGCCGGTGTAATCGATCACGAGTGTGCCGTTCACAATGTCGACACCGCCCGGCGACGCGACGTTCGCCCCGCCCAGCACCGGCTGATCCGCCCCACCAGCCCGGCCGAGCACAAGCTTGCCGCTCGTGACCGTCGTCCGCCCGGTGTACGTGTTGGCCCCGGTTAGCGTGAGCGTGCCTGATCCAACCTTGTTCACGGAGGCCGTGCCGAAGTTCACGGCGTTGCCATCGACAATCACGCCGGCGTAGCTGGTGGACGTGTTGAGCGCGCCGATCTCAAACGTGGTCGACGCCGCGTTGGACGAGACAACGCGCGAAGTCGTCGCCGCACCGGCCAGACTGCCAAGCTTCACCGTGACCGGCGCCAGTTCGGCGTTGTTCCACTGGATGATGCCGGCGCCGGCTGACGGGTCGCTGCCCAGCACCCAGGCGCTGTGCGAAGCGTCCCACGTGGTGATGCCGCCTTCGAGATCCTCCATCGCAATGAACGCATAGCTGCGGCCGACCGCGTTCGGCGACTCCAACCTGACCGTGCCATTGAACCCGGCCAAATGGTTGCCAAGGAACAGCGTCGCACTGGTGGCCGCGAACTGGCTGGAACTGCCGTTGGTGTTCTGGAACACCAACGTGCCCGAGCCGGTCATCGTGCCGCCAAGCCAAAGGTTGCCGAAGCCGTTGACCGAGTTATCGATCACGTTGATCGTGCCGGCCTGCACCACGAGGTTGTTCGAGATGTAGACCGAGTTGGTCGCCGTCGGCGTGCTGCCGCTGCCGGGCATCACGGTCAGGATCGGCGTCGTGGCGCTGTTAGAAGCGAGCGTCACCGTGCCGGTCGGGCCGAAGGCGCTGATTTGCCCGTTGGGCAGTACCACCGTGCCACCCGACAACGTTGTGTCGCCGGTATAGGCGTTTGCGCCGGACAGGGTGATCGAACCACTGCCATTCTTGACGAGTGACACCGCGCCGCTGAGCGTTCCACCGAAGGTCGACGCCGAGGACTGATTCAGCGTCAGTGTGACGGGCGTCCCAGCGGAGTTGGTTACTGTTCCGCCGGCACCGCCAAGGCTGCCGCTGGTTCGGCTGAAGCCGTTGAGGTCGATCGTTCCGCCGTTAACGACAATGGCGGACCCGTTGCCACCCAGCGCCGTGGCGGAACCCGCGACAACGGTTCCGCCGCTCGCGGTAACCGCGCCGTTGAACGTGTTGTTGCCGGTCAGCGTCAGCGTGTTCGCGGTATTGGTGATGCCAACTGTCCCAGCGCCATCTTGGATAGCGCCGGCGTACGTGCCCCCCGCCACCGTGATGCTGCCAGCGGTTGCGGCGGTGTTGATGATCGTACCGCTGCCACTGAATGCTCCGCCGATCGCGAGAGCGATGCCGTTGAGGTCGAGTGTGGAACCGGAGGCCGTCGTCAGTGCGCCTGTGCCGAGCGCGTTCGCGTTGCCGATCTTGATCGCCCCCGCGTTCAGCGCCGTGCCGCCGGCATAGGTGTTCGCATTGCTGAGCGTAACCGAGCCAGAACCGCTCTTGACAAGCGAGCCCAATCCGCCGATCGCACCGCCGCCAATCGTGTAGTCGTTGCCGGCGGTGTTATTGATCGTCACCGATTGCGGCAGCACGCCGCCCGCGATGATGCTCACGTTTCGATTCGTCGGACCGTTGCCGAAGCTGACGGCGTCACCTGAAAAGAACACGTCATTCGCCAGCGACGGGCTCTGCCAGTTCGTCTTGTTCTGGATGTCCCACGCACCGTCGACTGCGCCGGTCCAGTTCAAGGCAACCGACCCAATGGAACTGACGTTGACGACGTACTTCTTCGGGTCGGTCGTGGTGTCGACGGTCATCGTCGCACGCACCTGTGGCACGAGCGTCGGCGCGACCGTGTAGACGATATTGCTGCCCGACTGGAGCAGCGTGTAGGTCCCAACCGCGGCCGGGCTGACACTGATGGTTGATGCACCTGCGAACGTCAGCGCGCCGGCACCCGTGCCTGTGACATTCACGATGTCATTGCTGCCGGGCGAGAGCATGTCGAGCTGCAAATCGCCACCACTCACCGCCAGGCCCGTCATATTCAGCACGCCCACACTGCCCGCGCCTGCGCCGGGCGAGATGCGGGCGATGTTCGTTCCATTGTTCGCACCGAGCGTCACGGTGCCAACGGTGCCGGTCCCCTGTAAGGCGCCGGCACTGTTGGCTGTGGCGTTGACGGCAACCGAGCTGCTGGTGGACAGCGATCCGTTCACCCGCAGTGCGCCGCCGTTGATCGTCGTCGCGCCGGTGTACGTGTTCGCGCCGGTCAGCACCTGCGTGTTCGTGCCGACCTTCGTCAGCGACACCGTACCGCTGCCGTTTTCGAATATGCCGCCAAAGGTGGCGGTGTTGGCCGTGTTGCGACCGATCTGGAACGTCACCGGGGCGGCCACGCTGCTGCGGAAGATGCCGGTGGTCGCCGTATGGCCTGCGAGGTTCGAGATTTCGCCGAAGCTGACGGTGGTCGCGCTGGCCCCGCCATTCCAGCGGATTACGCCGCGATCGGACGTGCCGGGACCGAAGAACACGACGTCGGCGTTGGAACTGCCCTTGGCGTTGCCGCTGAGCGACACCTGCACGTTGGCCGTATCCACCGCGAAGGTGCCAGTGAACGCCGACATACTTCCCGCAAGCTGCAACATCTGGCGCGTCGTCGCGCCGGCTGTGAACGCCAGGATGGGCGATCCGCTGACCGTGCTGATGGAGCCCGTATACGCCGATGAACTGCTGTCCTGCATCAGCACGCCGCCGTTCGACGTCACGGCGATGTTGTTCGCGACGATGTAGTTCGTGTTACTCGGCGCCCATACGCGGCCGTTATCGAGCGTGAGGGTCCCACTGCCCAGACTCGTCTCGCTGTTGATGCGAAGATCCGTCGTCGCGGTGCCCGTCACCGTCACGCCGCCTGTCGCTGCAAGCTGCGAGGTCAGCAGCGTCACGCCCGCCGTGCCCGAGATTGTGGTGCCGCCGGTGTAGCTGTTGAACGGGTTGCTCATCTGGTACTGCGCGCCCGGTGCACGAACGACCAGCGCCAGGTTGCCCGAGAATAGGATGTTGCTGTTGCCCGTGTTGTTGGCCGTCATGTTCATCGTCAGCGTGCTCGGCGTCGCGCTCGAGTTGGTCACCTCCGCGGTGCCGAGTGTGTTGCTGACGAGGTTTACGTTACGCACAGTCTGGTTGAAGCCATTCAGATCGAACTTCGCGCCGCCTGAGACTTGCACATCCTGCGACGTGCCCGGGTTGATCGCGTTGTTCACGCCCAGCTTGAGTGTGCCTTTCGTGATGTTCGTGATGCCGGTGTAGGTGTTATTGCCGGCGAGGATGAGCGTGCCGTCGCCCGCCTTGGTGAGTTGCGAGGCGCCGTTGCCGTTAGCGATGACAGAGCCGATCGTCAATGTGCCTGTGCCGTGCTGATGAACGATCAATTCAGACGTGGTCGCCTGGCCTGCTTTGATTGTTCCGCCGCTGATCGTGCGATTGCCGGCGCCGGTGTTGAGCAGGCCGCCGTCGTTCAGCGTGAGCGTCATACCGCTGGGAACGGCAAAGCCGCTGGTCGTCTTCAGCGTGTTGATCGTTCGGCTCGCGCCGAGCGCCGGGTCGGCCGTGATCGACACGTTGTCGGTCGCAGCCCATGTCGACTCCGTGCCGGTCTGGTACGCGGTGTATGCGCCGATCGGACCGTTGGCGGCGTTCGTGGTGTTGATGGCGAAGTCGGTGCCGCTGGCCGTCCACCAGCCGCCGAGGATGCCGGCGGCGCCATTGGTCACGCTCGTCGACGCCGTGCCGGACTGGATGTTCAGCGTCCGGCCCGTGCCGCCGCGCACGAACGTGCCCAGCGCGAGCGACGACGTGCCCGACGTCCGCGACACGTTCAGCGCCGAACCCGCATTCAGTGTGAAGCCGAGCACCGGCTCGGTGTACGAGCCGCCCGACAGGACAATATTCTGTCCACCTTGGATCGTCAGCGAGCTGGTGTTGTTGCTGGTGGTCGTGCCGCTCGTGTAGATCGGCCCGCCGCCGACGGGCAGCTTGGCATTGTTCTGCGTCGAGTAATCGAGCACGAGTGTACCGCCCAGCAGCAGCAGACGCCCCGTCGCGGTGTTGTTGCCGCTGATCGTGACGGTGTTCGTGCCGGCGATCGTCATGTTGCCGGCATCGGCGGGCAAAAGTGCGTTGCTCTGGATAAGGCCGGAGAAGGTCGTCGGGCCGTTCGCGATGACGGTGAGTGTGCGCGTGTTCGCGTCGTTCGAGAGGTTGAGCGTCCCGCCGAACGTGGTGCCGCCGGTGTTCGAGACGAGCAGTGCTCGATCGCCCGCGGCGTTAGTGATCGTGCCACCAAACGCGATCGGATTCGTGCCGCCGATCTCGCTGGTGCCGCCGGTCGCGGGGTTAGCGGCGATGCCGCCTTGGATGACGAGGTTCCGCGCGATCGCGTTGGTTCCGGTCAGTGGCGTGTTGGCCGACAGCTTGGCCGTGTTGAAGATGATGTTGCCCGCGTCGGAGCCGAGCGCGTTCTTGTTACCGATCACAACCGAGGCCGAATGCAGTGCACCCGTCGAGCCGATCGACGTCGTGCCGGTGAACGTGTTCGCGCCGTTCAAGGTGATCGTTCCGGAATTGACCAGCGAAAGGTTGTTGCTGACCGCGCCGTCCGAGATCACGCCATTCACGATGATCTGGGCCACGTTCGTATTGCCGCCGCCTCCGATGGTGAAGGTGTGCGTGCTGCTGGCGAGCGCGCCAATGACGATATCGCCGAGCACGAGCGAGCTGTTGCTGAAGACGAAGCTGTTGTCGACGTTCTGCGGATTGACGTTCAGGTTGCGGTCGGCATCGACGTTCGTGTTGATAGGCCCGCTGATCGTAAGCGTTTTGCCCCCGGTACCGTTGAGTTGCAGATTGACGGCCGTGCCCGAGCCGGTCGTGATCATCTGCGAGCCGCTCAACGTGAGGTTGTTCGATCCGCCGAACGTGCCCGATCCGCTCCAGACGACGTTCTGGCTGAGCGTGAGCGCCGAGCCGGTGGTGTTGTCGAAGCCGCCGCCGGCGATCGTCAGCCCGCCCGTGCTGACAGCCGACGCGTTGCCGATGTTCAGCATGCCGCCGGTGAAAGTCGTTCCGCCGGTGTAAGTGTTCACGCCGCTCAGCGTTTCAGTGCCCGAGCCGATCTTGTTGATCGCCAGCGCACCGGTAATTGTGCCGGCATAGCTTCCGCCGGCGTTGCTGCCCCCGACGGCCAAGGTCACGAACGAGCCGCTGGTAACCGTGCCACCCGCGCCGTTGAGCGCGCCGATCGTGTCGCCGATTCCATTCAGGTCGAGGGTCGCGCCGGCCGCGAGGGTGACGGCCTGACCGTCGGTGACCATGTTGGAGCTGGTTCCGGTGTAACGCACCGTGCCGCCGTTGATGGTCAGTCCTCGATCGACCGCGATGTTCGTGCCGGCCATGCCCAAGTTGACCGTGCCGCTGTTCACGACCAGCGCCAGATTGTTGTTGTGCGTGCTGGCCGAGGCGTTGCCGAGTGTGAGCGTGCCGGTGCCGTTCATGGTCAGAACGTTGTTGCCGTTCGGATTGGCCATGCGGACGCGTTGGAGTGCGATGTCGCCGACGCCCGCGACGCTGAATGGCGCACTTGCGACTGCTTCGGTGTTGATCGTCTGGAGATTCAGGCTGTTGTTCGTGACGATTGCCCCGCTGGCAAAGTCGATCGTGTTCGTCGCGACGGCGGCAGGGTTGATGACGTACGATGGAGCGGCCGCATTGAACGTGATGCCGGAGAGCGTGATCGCGGCCAAGTCGTTGTTCAGCGTCGCCCCCGCGCTGCTGGCGGCGTCGAAGATCAGCAGGTCGTTCGCCACCGGCAATGCCGACCAGTTGCCGGCGGTGGCGAGGTTCGGATCGGTGTTGCCGACCCAGGTGACGCTCGCCGCATGAGACAGCGACGACGCGAGCAGCGTCACAGCCACGCCGGACGCGGCCAGCACCAGCCGGCGAGAACGAATGTGCGCTCGGGATGTGGAGACAGTTCGGCCGCTTAGGTTGACGAGAGACTTCATGCTTTCCTCCGCTCAGTTCCGACGCGCACCGCTCGACGAAGCCCGATCCGCTTTCGGGCCGTTGTGTAATCGAGCGATGTTTCGCCGACGCGGACCGGGAACGCCGGCCCCGTCAGTCCTAACCAACCGGCGACACCGGCGCGGCTTCGGCCGGCCGATGCGACGGTTTTACGTGTGCCGTAACCGGACGGTGCGACGATCGCACCGCCGCCTCGCGCGTGATCTGGTACTTCAGGGGCTCGCCGCGCAGATACCGATCCAGTTCCTCGATCATCAGCCGGCCCATCCGGCGACACTCCTGCCCCACCGAGCCTGCGATGTGCGGCGTGAGCAGCACATTCTTCATCGTGTAAAGCGGTGAATCCGGCGCTGGCGGCTCGGGCTCGGTCACGTCCAGAATCGCCTGAAGGTCGGCGCGCTCGCGCAGCACCTCGATCAGTTCGTTCTGACGGACCACTGCACCGCGGGCCGTATTCATGAAAGTGGCGTTTGGCTTCATCAACCGCAGGAGTTGGCCACCGATCATGCCTTCAGTTTCAGCCAAATCGGGCGTGTGCAGCGAGACGACGTCCGACTGTACGAAGAGCGCCTCGAGCGAAACGCGTTCCACATTCAGCAGACTTGCTTCGGCTTCGGTGAGAAATGGATCGTAGACGAGCACCTTCAGATCGAACGGCTGCAACATGCGCCGGAGTTGTCGTGCGGTGGCGCCCATTGACACCAGCCCCACCACGCTGCCGTAGGCTCCGGGGGCGGCGTTTCGTTCAGGAAAGCTGCACGTCTCGAGCGTCTCGCGGACCAATCGCCAGGTGTGCTTGAGCGAGAGCAGAATCATAGCCAACGCATACTCGGCCACGGGCACCGCGTTGGCTTGGTACGCACTGGTCACGCGGACCCCGCGATCCCACATCGCATCGGTCGCGAAGTACCCGATCGCACCAGCACCATAGAAGACCACCTTGAGCTTTGGGGTGGCGTCGAGAAACGATTGGCTCAGGTGCGGCGCGCCCCAGCCACTGAAGAGTACTTCCGCCTTGGCCAGCAAGTCAGGATGGGCCGCAAGGCGTTGCCGCGTCATGGGCGGCGCGAGGAGTTCCACGCGCTCGGCGATCTCGGCCAATTCAGTCGGTCCGTAGATCAACTCTAGGGCGGAACGGTCCAGAACGATGAGCCCGCACGGCTTGCGCATCCAGTCTCCACGAGGCAAGTGGTCTTCCGACGGGAAGACCCGACGCCGAAAGTCTGCACCCGAGAGGGGATGGCTCCTAGGTCTACTTGCGTTATAATGAAACCACTTTGCGACAACCGCGAACAGCCAAGTCGGACATCCGAAGACCGCTGGTGGGCATCGGCGTGGACGGGGCGACCGGCTACGGGCGGGCCGTCATGCGCGGGGCGATGCGCTATGTGAACATGCAACGGCGCTGGCTGATCCACGAAGAAATGCGCCGCATCTACGCCGACAGTGAGTTCATCTGGCCCGATTGCGACGGCGCGATCATCGGCGGCGTGGCCGAGTGCCATATCCCGGCCGTGCTGCGTTCGACGCGGCATACCGTCCGCTGCTCGGGCTCGGCCGACCCGAAGATCACCCCCGTCGTCTGCCTGGACGACGTCGCCGTCGGCGCCACCGCGGCCGAGCACCTGATCGAGTGCCAGCTCCGCCACTTCGCCTACTTCGGCACCGCACTCGACTCGCCGCTCAGCCGAAATCGCTGGACCGGCTTCGCCACGACTGTCGCAAAACGCGGCTTTGAAGCGTCTCGCTGCGAAATGCCTTGGCCCACCGACCTGACCCGCGGCTCGATCACGCACTTGGCCAGCATCGTGCCGTGGATTCAAAGCTTGCCCAAGCCGGTTGGCATCCTGGCGATGGACGACGTCGCCGCCCACGAACTGGCGGCCGCTTGCTTGATGGCGAATGTCAGCGTGCCGGACCGAGTGGCGATCGTCGGCGTGAACAACGACGACCTGATGTGCGACAGCGCCTGGCCGCCGCTGTCGAGCGTCGACTGCGACTACAGCCGCGTCGGCTTCCATGCCGCGAAGATTCTGGACCGCCTGCTGTCCGGCCAGCACGTGCCGGCGAAAGAGCGCTTGGTCCGCCTCCCGCCGCTCGGCGTCGTCCGCCGGATGAGCAGCGATGTTTTGGCGATCGACGACCCCAACATCGCCGAGGCGCTGCGCTACATCCGCGAGCACGCCTGCGAGCCATGCGGCGTCCGCGACATCCTGCGTTACGTGCCGGTGGCGCGTCGGTGGCTGGAACGACAGTTCGTAAAGAAGCTCGGCCGCACGCCGCACGAGGAGATCATGCGCGTGCGCATCGACACCGCACGGCGCCTGCTGCTTCAGCCGGAACTGACGGTAGCCGATGTCTCGGCCCGCTGCGGGTTTGCAGTCGTGCAGAACTTCGGGCGGGCCTTCCTGCAAGTGACGGGCACCACGCCGGGCGCGATGCGTCGCGCTGCGCGTAGCGGGCAGTCGACGTAAAAGCAGGCTCGTCGCAAACCGGTTAAAGTAAGACGCAACAAGGCACTAGGCCGGACAGGTTGCCCGTCTTACTTTTCTTCTCAGCGGAGCAATCAGGGCGATCGACCAGGCGCGTCCGGTGAAATCACCGCACGGCATTTCCCATCGCCAATCCCTGACATTCCGCCGCGAGGAGTCTGTCATGAACCTGAAGCGAATCCAGCGCGGTTTCACGCTCGTCGAACTGCTGGTGGTCATCGGCATCATCGCCCTGCTCATCTCGGTCCTGCTGCCCGCCCTCAAACAGGCACGCGAATCGGCCGTGTCGGTTAAGTGCCTGTCTAATCTGCATCAACTGGGCTTGGCCACAATCATGTACGCGAACAGCAACAAGGGCACGTTTCCGTACACCTTCGCCGGCACGACGGACGTCGACGGTGCCGGCAACGTCACAGGTCTGGTTCACTTCGTGACCAACGTGACGGACAAGAACTACATCTGGGACAAGGAAATGCTCGGGCGGTACACCGTCCGCACGAACAACATGCGGTTCTGCCCGCTCGTGTTCAATCTGACAAGTTCCACGGTCGTGCCAACCCAAATCTGGTGGAACTACCGCTACAATGCCGTCATCGGCGGATCGAACTACTTCTCCAAATCGAGCAAGTATTACAGCTTCAACGTCAACGCCTTCAGCCAGGCGTTCTGCCAGCCGCTGAAGATCAACCAGATCAAAAACGCGTCGAACACGATGCTGTTCGTGGAGAGCAGTGGCGCCTCGACCTGGGCCGCCCTGGGCACGCTGCACATGCGCTACGAGACCAACACGGCCTACACCGGCGTGCCTGCGGGTTCCAACCAGCAGCGGATCCCGCTGTCCGACCTCGACGTCTATCACAACATCAAGTACCCCGGCGGCCAGTTCACGACGAACTGGGGTGCGTCGACCAAGCGCAATGGCTACGCAAACTTCGCCTTCGCTGACGGCTCGGCTCGATCCGTCTTCCGCAAGATCGACGGCCAGTCGAACGCCACCGGCAACAACAACTACCTCGCCTGGGGCGATGGCGGCATGCTGAAAGTCGAACCGCGCGAATGAGCCCCTGAACTTCGTCCGAGCCTGGCAGCATCGCCGGGCCATCTTCCTCCCGAGCACTGACCGTGAGCGACGTCATGGGAATCCGCGAGACGCTCAACAACCACCCGAAAGCGACCGGCGGCGTGGTGGCGGCGATGGTCGTCACGCTGCTCGGTTACGTGGTGATGCAGGCGACTTCCAGCGGCGCACCGTCCCTGCCCGACCGTGCGTACTACAGCGATGACGACGGCAACACCTGGTTCGCCGACGACATCAACAAGCCCTTCCCGTTCGACCACAAGGGCAAGCAGGCGTACCTCGTCTACGTCTACCAGTGTGGCGACAAGCCGGCGTACGCGGGCGTTCTGTTGCGCATGAACGCTGACGCCTTGCAGCGCGCCAAGGCCCTTCCGCAAGGCGATGCCAGCTACGCGACGCAGTTCACGGCGATCAAGAACCAGGGCCTGGAGATCAAGAAGCCCGGCGCGGCCGCGTGGAAGCCGCTCTCCGCCGCCGGGTCGCAGGATCTGATGGACACCGCCGCCAAATGCCCTGACGGATCGCCGGCGCAGTTCCTTACGCCGTGAGTGCACCTCGCGCGAAACCGACATGCAGTTGATCCAGGAACCACCCGCCGCCGAACACGCGGTCGCGACGCCGGCCAAGCCCTACACTGCGCCCTCGCGCGAGATCTGGGCGTGGGGCGTCGGCGCCCTCACGTCGCACCTGCTCATTCAAACCTTCGCGCAGGCCTCGAAGATCTTCACGATCGGCTTCGGCATCAACGCCGTGATCCTCGGCTGGGCGATGATGTTGCCGCGGCTGGTCGATGCGGTCGTCGATCCGTATCTGGGCCATCTTTCGGACAACACGCACACCCGCTGGGGCCGTCGCAAGCCGTATCTGGTCATCGGCGCGGTGCTGGGCTCGGTGTTCCTGTGCGCGATGTGGTGGGCCGACCCGCGCTGGAGCGAGCGAGCCCTTCTGATCTACATCGGCGTGCTCGGCACGCTCTGCTACCTCTGCTACGGCCTGTACACAATGGCGTGGACGGCCGTCGGGTACGAACTCACCGACGATTACAACGAACGCTCGAAAGTCGCCGCCGTCGGCGCGCTGTTCTTGGCGGTCGTCGCGCTGAACTCGGCGTGGATCTTCCGCGTCGCGCTCATGCCCATGTTCGGCGCGACGACCGTCATCGACGGCAAAACCGTCGGCGACCCGGTCATCGGCATGCGCTGGCTGTCGGCCATCCTGAGCGTGGTCATCATCGTGGCAGCGCTCGTCGCGGCGAAGTTCTGCAAGGAGCGCTTCGCCCACGTCAACCGCACGCACACCGCGCTGCTCCCCGCGCTGCGCACCACGTTGAAGAATCGCCCATTCGTCATCCTGCTGCTCATCAAGGTCTGCCAGCTCTTCGGCGAACGCCTGTCTGGCGGGTTGCTCGCGTTCCTCGCGATCTACTACGTGTGCAACGGCGACAAGACCTTGGGCACGAGCATCGAAGGCATCGGCGGAACGATCGGCACCGTTTGGAGCTTCGCCCTGCTGCCGTTGATCAAGCCGATCTCGACGAAGTTCGGCAAGCGGGCCGCGATGATCCTGGGCGCGAGCATCTCGCTCGCCGCCGCCGGTGCCCAGCCGTTCATTCTGAACCCGCAGTACCCGTACCTGATGTTGATCCCGGCGCTGGTGGTGTCGCCGCTGATGCTGATCGCGAACACGATCGCGAACGCCGTCGTGCCCGACATCTGCGACTTGGACGAACTTCAGACGGGCGAACGCCGCGAGGGGCTGTTCACGGCCGTCATGGGCTTCATGGCGAAGATGGAAATCTCGCTCTGCACGCTGCTGGTGGGCTACATGGTCGCGTGGTCGGGCCTGAACCTGAAACTGACCGGCCCGCAGTCGGCCGACGTGCTGCATCGGCTGTACTGGATCGCGATAATCCCGAACATCGTGTTCACGCTGGGCGCGTTCGTGCTGACGCTGATGTTCCCCATGACGGCCAAGTCCGCCGACGCCGTGCGGACGGAACTCGATCGACGCCGCCACGCGAAGGCGGCGCTGGGCGTGCCGACCGATGCGGTGGCCGAGGCCGACGTGTTGGGCGATCCGCGCGTCGACTGACGCGGCAGAGCGTCGACTCACAACATCGCGTTGAGTCCCGCGTAGGGTGGGGTTCAGCCCACCGTCGACTCCCCGTTGGACTAACGTCCGCAACAACCCTTGTCATCCCACCACCGGCGCGCCTCGCCACGACCGCGGTCGCGCGGTCTGGTTCCCCTCCCCTTCGAGGGAGGGGTTAGGGGAGTTAGGGGAGGGGGCGTTTCAAGAAAGCGATTGCGTCGGGTCGATTGAAGCGTCCCCCCACCTAACTTCCCCTCAAGGGGGGAGGAATCTCAGAGCTGGGGCGAGACTGCCGCCGCCGGGTGATCGGACGCGACGACGGTTACCTGACGTCCGCTAAACTTGTTTTGCCGTAGTTTCTCGCTTCCAAGCCGTAGTTCTTCGCGTCCATGCCGTAGTCGCTGATGACTTTGCCATAGTTCCTGGCTTCCGTGCCGTAGTTCCGCGCTGCCTTGCCGGCAAAGCTGCGCACCGTGCCGTAGTTCCTTGCGTCCGTGCCGGCAAAGTTCGCGTCCCTGCCGTACTTTCTAGCCTCCATGCCGGCGAAGCTCGCTCCCACGCCGTAATTCCTTGGGTCCCTGCCAGCAAAACGCCGAGCCGTGCCGGCAAGCGGCCGTCCCTTGCCGGAAGGACGCGACGGAATGACGTAGCGGGCCGAGCCGGATTGGTTACGCTGCGGAAGTCGGGTAGCGCAGGCATGTACGCATACCTGTGCTCGGAAAGTCCGGCAATCCGCACAGCCATACGTACATCGCTGTGCCACTCTGCGGCAAGTCGCTAGTACTCCTTACATGTTCCACTCCGAAGTCGTTGATCGCGCGACCGCCACCCTTGCACTCGGCTCGCTTATGTTCTTAGGCGACTGGGGCGGTCAGCCGTACCTAGTAGTCCGTGCGCGTGAAGTTACGGCGGAGCCCGAAACACTGGAGCAGCTACTGGCTGATCTCGACGCCGTTTTTGTGGCGCCGCGCGAACCATACGCGCCTGCGACAATGCTACGATGGGTTGTGACGAATCCGTGGCACGAGTGGCGATGGAAAGACGGTCAAATTGATAATGGAATCTGGCTGCACGAGAAGTTTGCGTGCCGCGGAGTCTTGATTGTCAATGTGATGGAAGTGCTGTCGGGCAAGGAGCCTCGCCTGCAATATCGCGGCCCGATGTAGTTTCGTAGCCTACCGTCACACCGCTTTCCGTCGCACAGGGTCCACGCGATGCGTTGCACGCGGCACGCTCTGTAGCCACCGACTGCTCTACACCAACTCCACACACGCCGCCGAATGTGCCGCCAGCCAACCGGCGGCGCTGGGCACCTGGGCCACGACGTTCGCCTCCGCTTTGAGCTTCAGCTCGATCGGGCTTGAGCGGTGATTCACGATCACCGCGCGGCGGCCGAAGCGGGCCATCTCGAGGCCGCGGGTCGGCTTGAGCGGCGCGTGCGGACACGTCCCGACGATCGCCTCGCACGGCGTGCGCTCCAGAAGCACGATCGGGTGCATCTCGCGTTTCCCGTAGTTCGGCGGAACGATCGGCATCGTGCGGCGTGAATACGCGTGGCCGTACTGGAAGCCGAAGGAATAGACGCGGCCGCTGCCGACTTGCGTGCGCGCGATGCCCGTCTTGCCCGTCTGGATGTAAGTGCCGAGCGGCTCGCCTGAATCGAACGCGACGGTCGACCAGCCGTGCGGGATGATCGGCTCGTCCCAGGCGATGCAGTCGAACTCGACCGGCGATTCGCGAATGTCGAATGCGCTTTGCGCCAGCAGGCAGTGCGGCCCGTGCAGCAGCACGCCGCCCTGCTCGA
The DNA here is from genome assembly GCA_047600945.1 of Tepidisphaeraceae bacterium. Taxonomy (GTDB): domain Bacteria; phylum Planctomycetota; class Phycisphaerae; order Tepidisphaerales; family Tepidisphaeraceae; genus JASGKC01. The sequence goes on from JASGKC010000001.1 coordinate 4,810,890, forward strand.
CAAACGATCGAACCGATGATTCGAGGGCGCGGTTGTCGCCGATGTCATAGAGCGAGTTGTGAGGCACGACGAGGTGGCTGTAGTCCTTCAGCGCGCACCGCCACGACCTGGTCCGGATGCACGATGTCCACGTGCCAACCAAGGTCGACGAGTTGCGCGTGCCAGCCGAGCAGGTCCATCCGGTGCCGGCCCTCGTGGTCGAGTTCGACGGGCTCGTACAGGCTCATCTCGCGCGGGAAGAGCAGCGCGATCTCCTTCGCGCGCGGCTCGGTGAGCAGCGGCATGACCTGCGCGGCCCAGCGGTTGCCGGCGCGGAGCGAGTCCTTGAACAGTTCGTCCATGCGGTACATCACGCCGCCGTCATCGAGGCCGCTGTAGCCGTAGATGTGCAGGCGGGACGCGCCATTGGCGACAAGCGTGCCGATCGCCTCGGCCGGCGGCACGACGCGATAGATGTCGCCGTTGATGTGCCGCCCGAGGTAAAGCCCGCCCATGAACGGCCGGCCCTCGGACGCCGTACGCTGGATGGACGCCTCGACGCTCACCGCCATCGCGTCGGCGCGGTCTTCGGCATTGAGCGGCGACGTGATAAACAGCACGCCGTCCACGTGCCGGGCACAGTGGTACACGTCGATCGCCCGCTGCCCCGCCTGCCAGTCGGGCCGGCCCGGCGGGTTGAAGAAGTAGCCCCACTGGTGCAACACCGGCTCGATGTGGATGGGCGTGTCGAGCGAGCGCCAATGCTGCTTCATCGTCGCGAGGTAGGTCTGTAGCTCGTGCGCGAGGTAGGTCTGGTTGTCGATCCACTTGTGGAAGTCGGGCGTGCGCTGCGCGAAGTCATCCGCGGTCGGACGCGCGCAGCCCACCCAGTTCAGTTCCTCGGGTCGAAGCCAGTAGTCGCTCGGCGTCAGCTGATCGAACGACGCGACAGGCAACTCATATCGTCGAGACAGTCGAGCAATGTCGCCTTGGTAGCGCTGCGTCAACCACGCTAAGTACGCGCTGTCGTCCTTCATCGTCGAAGCTGGGCTTCGGGATCGGCTCGAACATCGTCTGCATGACGATGGTGCCCGTCGGCGTTCGGCGCATCCCAGCGCCATACAACTTCAGCAACCCGCGGACGTGCTCGACCATCGTCGCCTGCGCGACGGGCGACCAATACTTGTACGTGCCCATCGGTGTGCCGTCGGGGCGGATGCTCTCTTCGCCGCGCACGGGCGGCACGTCGCGGATGTTGGGGTAGAGGTTGTCGCCGCAGAGGTAGAGGGCGAGCATCGTGTAGTCGAGGCCGAGCCGCGCGGCTTCTTCGATCATGAACTCCTGCGTCGCGACGTACTGGCTCGCGGGTTCACCGCGGTATCGCGCGAAGAAGTCCGCCCACGCCTTGGAGTCGAGGTTGATGCTGTCGAAGCCCAGCGCGGCAACGTCTGCGATCCCCTTCTGAACTGCCTCGCGGCTGCTGTAGAACGGCTCGAAGAAGTTCCCAAACCAGATGCTGATCATTCGATTCACCCGCGGCAATGGCATCGATCTCGCGGCAAGCTACAGGCAGGACGGCCGGGCAAAACAGTGGCGCATTGCGCAGAATACTGAGCGTTTCGCGTCACGCCGATCTAGCCGTTGACCACCGCGGTTCGAAGGCGAAGTCGCGCGGCGACTGGATTAGTGATTCTGCATTTCAAAGAAGTCCACGTCCGCCATCGCACTCGCCACGTTCAGATCCTGACAGCAGACGCCTGCCATGGGACCGGTGAAGCGAAGGGTACTGCCGTAGTCGTCGCTGAGCCTGGTGAAGTCGAGTGGACAACCAACGGCCCGCCAGGCAGCGCCGTCGGCCGACGCGGAGAACTGGAGACGCTCGCGGTCTATATGGGCGCGGAGATGGATAGCGTCGGGCCAGCCGTCGAGCTTGATCTGCGTCTCGGGCAACTCCGAATAGGCACCATCGTCGGTCTGCACAATGCCCAGCACGCGGCCGTCCGCTCGTTCATCATGAGTGATCCGAAGATAGTAGTGTTGCCTCGTGTCGTAGTAGACAATCAAGCCAGCCGATTGGGTAAAATGTGTCGGCTGGAATTGGAGCTTGGTCGTGATGGTGCAGCAGGCGGACTCGATGCGCCGGGCGAGCAGACTCTGCTCGAACAAGGAGTGCAGTGATTCCCTACCGCGTAAGCGCAAATGACCCGGCCGCTCGGTCAGGGTCGCCCAAGACTCGTCAAACGGCACGCGCAGGGTCTGCCAGTGCGGCGACAAGGCTATAGCATCAAAGTCGTCTCGTATTGGATCAGCTGGCCAAGCATAGGGCTCAATTCCAGTTGGCACCGGGACACGAACATCAGGTTCGATGCCACCCCGAGCCAACCGCAGCCACCCGTCGTCACTCCATGTCACTTTCTGAATGCACGTTTCACGCCCGAGCAGAGAGCGACGATCCGGATACACTGGCCGACTCGCCAAGTGAGCCAGGTACCATTCACCTAGCCGGGTTTGTACGAGTTCGCCATGACCCGACTTTTGCAGCGGATTGCCCGGGCTATGCCGGGTCGTCAGCACAAGCGGCTGAGGGTCCACTTCGTACGGACCTGTGACCGAACGTGCCCGCGCCATCGAAATGCCATGATTCCAGCCGGTTCCGCCTTCAGCACACATCAAGTAATACCAGCCGTCCCGATAGTAGATATTCGGCCCCTCAAGCAGGTGTGGCTTGGTGAGTACCGTCCTCATCGGGCCGACGCAGCACCGTTTTGATGAATCGAACTCCTGCAAGACGATCCCAGCAAAGCGCGGCATGCCTTGCCTGAAATCCCATTGGATGTTGACCAGCCATTTCTGTCTCGTGACTGGATCATGGAACAATGACGGGTCGAAGCCGCTCCGTGCGATACATACGCCATCCGACCACGGCCCGTCGATGCGGTCGGCGGTGAAGAGCATGACGCTCATGTCTTTGAATGGACCCGTTCGCGTGCGCACCTGACAAACAACGAGGTGGAACTTCACGCCGTCGTAGCTGATTGACGGCGCCCATAGCCCCGCGCTATCTCCCACGCCAAGCAGACTAAGTTGAGACCCGCGCGTCAGCACATGGCCGATCGGCTTCCAATTTGCTAGATCTCGACTACGAAAGAGCGCTATGCCAGGAAACCACTCGAAGGTGCTGGTGGCAAGCACGTAGTCGTCGCCAACGCGGACAATCGATGGGTCCGGATGGAAACCAGGCAACACTGGGTTTTGAATCTCTTGATTCATAGAAGGCAAAGGCAACACTCGTCGTCGATGACAGCATCCAGGCGCATGGCATGCCTACGACATTCCGTTACTGCGATGACCCCCGGAGATGCCCGCGATTGAAAGATTCAAATCGCTTCTGATGAAACCGTACCGATCTACCGACAGCCGCGATATCGGCGCGTTACGTCTAAAACTAATCACTTTGCGTCACCCTGCTGTAGTGATTGGCCCCGTGTTGGATATGTTGCGCAGTAGCCGATCGCGGCCCCTCGAGGCAACTACGTCTGTATCTCAGCGCCTGACTATTACGAACCTGGCCGACCTCCTGCACGCTCTCGATAGTGCGTGCTCATCCACCAAAAGGCTGCAAGTTTCCGTGCAAAATCCCCCGTGATGAAGCCATCGGGAGCCTCAGATCCGACATTCTCTTTACCGCAAGCTTCGCCCAGCTTCCGTGCCGTCCTGTCGAATCGATGCCGATTGATGCCTCTGGCCTTACATCGCGGTCCATCCCACGGGCACAGACAGTATGCTCTCGACCTGCACTTCCAAGGTGCGGGAGATGTTCATGCCTAACCGAATTGTGTCTCGTTCGAGTTATTTCCATTGCGTGATCGAAGCAGTCGAACCGCGTCGTTTGCTATCCGCCACCATCCGCGGCTCGGTCGTCTATGACGACAACGGCAACGGCATCGTCGAGTCCGGCGAAACCGTTCCCGTCTGGACATCCGCCGTCTACGCCGACCAGAACAACAATGGCCAGCGCGACGCGGGCGAGCCGTTCGCCCAGCAGGCCCCCTACTCGACCGACTACGCCCTGGTCGTTCCGGGCACGGGCACGTACACCGTCCGCGTCGATAGCACCAACGGTGCGATCGTCTCGACGCCCGCGCTGACCGTGAACGCCACCAACGGCTTCGTCACGTTCGGCAACAACTTCGGCGTCATCCGCAACGGCAGCGTCTCGTTCAGCGTCTTCGTCGACACCAACGGCAATGGCACTCAGGACTCCGGAGAAAGCACCAATTACCGGGCCGCTGTATTCGTCGATCTCGATGAAGACGGCGTTGTCGACGCCAACGAACCGTCGAACGTTTCCGATGGCTCGAACGCGCTCACGTTCTCGCTGCGTCCCGGCGCGTACCGCTTCGCCGTCGTACCGATGCCCGGCATGGTCGGCACGACCGGCAGCGTGGCGAAGACGATCACCGGCGGCATCGGTTACTTCCCCACGCCGATCGGCGTGCAGCAGACGCCCACGCTTGTCGGCACCGCCTACGCCGACAGCAACGGCAACGAGAAGCTCGATTCGACCGACGCACGCTTTGTCGGTTACACGGTCTGGGCCGACCTGAACGCGAACTCCTCCGTCGACGCGGGCGAGCCGACAGCCGTTACCGACGCCTCAGGCGTCTACACGCTGACGTCACCGCTGCTTGGCACGCTGCGGACGATTCGCCTGCGCGATAACACGGGCGCGCTGACGTCGCTGTCCACATCGGCTGTCGGATCGACCACCGGGCCGGCCACGCAGGTAGACCTCCGCCAACGCGTCACCAACGTCGCGACGGGCCGCGTGTACGCAGACCTGAACGCCAACGGCGTCTACGAAGCGACCGCCAACTACATCGAGCCGTACGCGATCGGCGTCACCATGTTCGCCGACGTGAACAACAACGGCGTCTTCGATTCCAGCGAGCCCAGCGACGTCACCGACACCGGCGGCTTCTACACCATGGCCGTCCTGAACGGCACGTTCCCCATCCGCGCCCTGCCCGCCAACGACTACACGCCGGAGAACGCACCGACGCCGGTCAATTTCTCCGGCAACACACGCGTGAACCTGAGCGTGACGCCACTGATCGACTCGCGTCAGACGCGCAACCGCGCGGCGCTGTCGGGCCAAGTGTTCCTCGATCCGAATCGGAACGATCGGATGGACCCAGGCGAAACGCCGGTCGCGAACCAGGTCGTCTACATCGACACCAACGGCAACGGCGTACGCGACGCGGGCGAAGGATCGGGAACGACCGACGCGTCGGGCCGATACCTGCTGATCGAACAGCCGCCCACGGTCAACAACCCGCCGACGCTCGCCCGCGTCGACACGACGGCCGGCTGCCGCAATGTCACGACCTCGTCCGGCGTCGGCACAGGCGTGCAGATTTACGCCACACAGAGCGCCAACGCCCCGCTGGGCCTGACGGCCGTCCCGAACGTCGGCGTCTCGTCGTCCAGCCTCGACGTCGACAACAACCAGACCTTCAACGTCCTGTTCACCAACGCGGTCGGCCCCACCGCGCAGCAGGACGACTTCACGCTCGAGTGGTATTTCAACAACCAGTGGGCGCTGATTCCCAAGCCCTTCGGCACCTTCACGCGCGGATCGATCGACGGACGAACGATCGTCACGCTCACGCCCGCACAGCTCCTGCCCGACGGCAGCTATCGCCTGACGCTCCTGCCCAACGCCGTCAATGACCCGACGGGCCGCAGCAGTGGCGCCGCGACATCGTTCACCTTCCGCATCCTGGCTGGCGACGCGGACGGTAACGGCGTCGTCAACTTCACCGACCTGCTCGTGCTTGCTCGGAACTACGGCGCAGCCGGATCGACTTTTACCCAAGGCGACTTCAACCGCGACGGCAACGTCAACTTCAGCGACCTGCTGATCCTGGCCAGCCGGTACGGCAAGACGGTGACTCCGCCGGCAGGCGTCGCAGGCGCTTCCGCGGATCACAGCGACTCTGTTACGATCGCCGACGACGTGCTGGCCTGAGATCGCCATTTCGCAACGGCGGCTTCGCGGCAATAATGCGTTTCGTCCGCCGTTCAGCAGATGGAGGCCCGCCATGATCGTTCGATCGCTCGCGTTCGCCGTGGTCTGTGCTTCACTCAGCTTGCACGCCCCCGCGCGGGCGGCCGACGCACCGCAGCGACCCGTCCAGACGATAATGGAAGTGCTGGCCGAGCTGAATCTGACCGACGACCAGCGTCGCCAGCTTCGGCCAATCCTCGAACAGACGCGCCAGGCACTTCAGCAGGCCCGCGCGGACGGAAGCACGATGGACCCACGCGACGCGCAGGCTGCCATCCGCGAGCAGCTCGACGACGCCCAGAAGAGGATTGCCGGCGTGCTGACCGACGAGCAGCGCAAGGTTTTCGAGACGCGCCTGGCCGAGCTTCGTCAGAATGCACAGAAGCAGAAAGAGAACGGCGCCCCCGCGACGACGCAGCCGATCGCGAAGATCCGCGGCGCCGGGCCGATGGTGGCGCGGCTGGTCGATGCGCTCGACGAGATCAAACTTACCGAAGAGCAGAAGCCGCAGGTGAACAAGGTGCTGACGGAACTCGCCGGCGCCGTCCGCGCACTGCGCGAGCAAGGGGACGACCCGCAAGTGCTCCGTCAGAAGGCGCGAGGCCTGCAAGTCAGCACGCGCGAGAAGTTGATGCTGATTCTCACCGAAGAGCAGCAGCGTCAACTGATGACCAAGCTCGCCGCCAGCGAAGGCGAACGCCCGAGCCGTCGCGATGGCAACGAACCGGCCAAGTCGACCCCACCCGATAACACGATGATGACGGGCGACAAGCCCGTGACGGGCAGCATGCCCATGACGGGCATCTCTCCCGACGCCGGCAACACGATGATGGGCGGCACCATGATGGGCGCGACGGCCACGCCGGCGACGCAGCCCGACCGCCGGGCCGATCCGAATGAGTCGGCCAAGCCCACGCTCGGCGTCGGCGACGCGCTGCCGCAGATTGAACTGGTCCGCCTCGACGGCCGACCCTTCTCAACCAAGGCGCTACTCGGCAGACCCGCGGTCGTCGTATTCGGGTCATACAGTTCGCCCAACTTCCGCGATCGCATGCCCGCCATCGACGCGCTCGCCAAGCAGTTCGGCCAGCGCGCCACGTTCGTCGTGCTCTACACCGTCGAAGCCCACCCGGCCGGGAAGTGGGACACGCAGCGCAACGTCGACGACAACGTGAAGGTCGACGCCCAGGCGAACTTCGAAGCCCGCGTGGCCGCGGCGCGGGTGGCGCGCGACAAGCTGAAGCTGTCGTCTGTCGAGTTCTTCGCCGAACCCTGGGGCGAGCCGCTCAGCAAGCCGCTGGCGACGCAGCCGAACGGCGCGATCGTCATCGACGGCAAAGGCGTCATCGTCGCACGTCAACGCTGGGCGGAAGCGAGTGCGATAGAGGTGCATCTGCTGAATCTGGCCCGCGAATAACGGCGTTCTCCGCGTTTCCGCAGTGATTTTGGTTGTCCGCCGTGGGCCGCGCGTCAACAATCACTTTGTGCGACGCGTCGCTCTATTCACGGCCGCTCTGTCTTCGTTGGTGATGTTCGCATCGCCCGCCCGAGCGATCATTCTGAACGGCGCAGTCGGCCGAAACTCGTCCGCGCCGACCGATCCTGCCCTGCTGCGTCTGTGGAACCTCGAAGGCACCGTCGGTCCGGTCATCGGCACGCCGATCGGGCCGCGCGACTTCATCACGGCCCATCACGCTCTGAACAACACGCTTCCCTTCACGCTGACGCTCGACGGCGTCACCTACGCCACCAGTGGCAGCGCCGGCGCTGGTGGGGACCTGCGCGTCTGGCACCTGGCCAGCAGCGCGCCGTCGTTCACCACGTGGGCGCCGATCTGGAACCCTGCCGTCGACGGTAGCGAGGTCGGCCGGCCGATGGTCGTATTTGGTCGCGGCGCCGATCGCGGCTCGCCGCTGTTCGTCGCCGCCAACAGTCCGAACCAGGCCGGCTGGAATTGGGGAACACTCGGCAGTTCCGAACCGCGCTCGTGGGGACTCGACACCGTCGCCAGCATCATCCCACTCTCAACGAGCGACCCGACGCAGTTGCTCACCTTCGACTTCAAGTCCACCGGAACAAACGAAGCGACGATGAGCGGCAACGATTCCGGCGGCGGCTTGTTCGTACAAAACACCGCCGGGCAGTGGAAACTTGCGGGCATCAACTATGCCGTCGACGTGTACTGGGCGTCGAGCACGATTAACAATGGCAACTACCTCCAAGCCGCCATCACCGACGCGCGCGGCCTCTGGACGCTCGATGACAACAACCAACCGCTGTACGTCGATCCGGCCACGCATCCCGATCCCGTCGTCGGTGTCAGCTACACGTCGCGCGTGGCGTACTCGTACGCGGCCGTCCGCGCGTACGCGCCAATCGATGGCGACGCGACGATCGACGGCAGCGTGAACTTCAACGACCTGCTCGCGCTCGCGGCGAACTATGGCACGGCGGGGTCGGCCGTCTGGGCATCGGGTGATTTCAACTTCGACGGCAACGTGAACTTCAGCGACCTGTTGATCCTGGCGGCGAACTACGGCGCCAGTGCATCAGGTGGAATCGACGGAGAGGGAAACAGCAACGTCGCGAACGCGTCGATGGCACTCGTCCCGGAGCCGGCCTGCGCTCTGGGAATGCTCGTCGCGTTCGGCTTCCTGTCACGCCCGAGGCGATTGAGACGGTTCTCGTAGCATGAGCGTCCCGCTCATGCCGCCTTTACCTTGACGCGCAGCACGAGCTTGCGCCAAGCGACGCGCCACAGCAGACCCACTGCAATCAGCGCCACGCCCACGGCCCACACACGCCATTCGACGAACCACGCCAGCGACAGGCACGCGACCAGCCCGCACCACGCGACCCAGCGCGGGTAGAGCCGAGCGTCGACCGGCAGCCGCAGCGCGGCCCAGTTGGTGATGGCGTAGTAGATGAGCACCGTGAAGGCCGAGAACGACCAGGTGAGACGCACGTCGCCGACGAGGACGAGCGAGGCGATGAGCAGACCGGTGAGAACGACCGCCGGCCCTGGCGTGCTGGTGCGTGCGTTGATGCGGGCGAGGATGGACGGTGCGTCGCCTCGGCGAGCCATCGCCAGCCACACGCGGCTGAGGCCGAGGATGAGGTTCAGCAGCACGCCGAGCATGGCGGCGATGGCAGATAGTGCAACGAACAAGCGCAGCATCCGCCCAGCCGTTTCGGACCTGTAGTACAGATCGACCGGCACGGCATAGAGGATGGCAGTCGCGGGAGCTGGCTCGCCTTCCCCACTCATCGCCGTAAAGTAGTAAGACCTCATCACTGCGATCGCCAGACAGACATACAGGATCAGCGATATGCCAAGGGTCGCGTATACCGCGCGTGGAATAGTACGCCGTGGCGAGCGCACTTCTTCAGCCATGGTCGCGATACGACCGTAGCCCGTGAATGCCACGAAAGCCCATGCAGCAAGCGGCAAGATAGAGTCCGGTCCTCCACCGGGCCAGGATCGTTCGGTAATCGGCATCTGCAACGTGCGTGAGACGTAGCTCACCGCGATAAGCGTTGAGAGACCCAACACAGACATGGTGACCAGCACTGCATTCGCCGCACTGCTTCGACGCAATCCCGTCAGAACCAGCAGCATGACCGCAATCGTCCCTGGCAATGCCAGCACCAGGGGAGCCCGCGTCGTAGTCCAGAAAACCGACGCGAGCCCGCGCACGCTGTCTGAGGGAGGCGTCAGAGGCTGCGCGTCCACAACTGCAAGTGCGAATGCGCCCACCGCCAACGCCGCCGTCGCCGCGCTGGCGCTTTTGGCCAGCAGGAAGGTCCACCCCGCCACGAACCCGGCCCACGGGTTCAGGTATTGGTAGCCGTACTCGTACGTGCCGCCGCTGACCGGGTGGGCGGCCGCAAGCTGCGCGCTGCTGAGCGCGTTGCACAGCGCGACCAGCCCCGCGATGACGATGGCCGGGATGATCCACAAGCCCGCCTCGGCCGTCTTCAGGGGCAGGCTGACGAAGACGCCCGTGCCGAGAATCGAGCCCAGACCCAGCATCACCGCGCCGGGCAGGCCGACCTCGCGCCGAAGCTGCGGGTGGGCGTAGTCGAGTTTCATGGCACCGATGTATCACGCAACATGCGAACTGACCACCGTACCGCCAATCCACAAAACGCGAGCTGGGTGCCACGGCATCGGTACTCCGTTGCCGTGGGACGCTCGCGAAAAAGCCGAGTCGCTCGACATTGGAGAGCGTTCCACGGCTAGCGAATACGCAAGCCGTGGCACCCAAATCGAATCCGCCCCACTACTGCGAGCTGACCACCGCACCGCCAATCCACAAAACGCGAGCAAGCTCGCAGCTCACCTTTGCGACTGAGTGGCTCTACGCGGATCGGGCAACAGTTCCAGCGCGTCATCCACAGTCTGTCGCACGCTTCCGGGTTGCAATCGCCCGTGCTCTCGAATAACCGTTAGGCAACCCTTTGCGGAGACACAAACCATGAAGCAACCCATTCGAGTCGCCGTCACGGGCGCGGCCGGTCAGATCGGCTACGCCCTGCTGTTCCGAATCGCCAGCGGCCAGATGTTCGGGCCCGATCAGCCTGTCATTCTCCACCTGCTGGAAGTGCCCGTCGACAAGGTCCAGGCCGCCCTCAACGGCGTGGCGATGGAACTGGACGACTGCGCCTTCCCCCTGCTGGCCGGCATCAAGTGCACGGGCAACCCCGAGGAAGCCTTCGGCGACGCCAACTGGTCGCTGCTCGTCGGCGCCAAACCGCGCGGGCCCGGCATGGAACGCGCCGACCTGCTCAAGGACAACGGCAAGATCTTCATCGGCCAGGGCCAGATCATCGACCGCGTCGCCGCCAACGACGCGCACGTGGCCGTCGTGGGCAATCCGGCCAACACCAATGCGATGATCTGCGCGAGCCAGTTCAAGCGGCTCAAGCCCGAGAACGTGACCGCGATGGTGCGGCTCGACCAGAACCGCGCCGTCACGCAGCTGGCCAAGAAGGCCGGCGTCGCGACGACGGCCGTTAGCGACGTGTACATCTTCGGCAACCACTCGCCGACGATGTTCAGCGCGTTCCACCTCGCGAAGATCAACGGCAAGCCCGTCACGGAAAAGATCGGCCACATCGAGTGGCTCAAGACCGAGTTCCAGGACACCGTCGGCAAGCGCGGCGCGGCCATCATCGCGGCCCGCGGCGCGTCATCGGCTGCGAGCGCGGCCAATGCGCTGGTCGATCACGTGCACGACCTCGTCACGCCGGGCAAGATCCACAGCGTGGCCGTCAAGAGCCACGGCGAATACGGCTTCGATCCCGACGTCTGGGCCGGCCTCCCGGTAAAGACCACCACGCCGGGCAACTACGAAGTCATCAAGGGCTTGGCAATGGATGACTTCGCGAAGCAGAAGATCGCGAAGACCAACGCCGAACTCGTCGAAGAGCGCAACACCGTCAAGGACATGCTGAAGTGAGCGTGGACTGATGGATGAATCAACGAGAACGCCCACGGATGGCTATCCGTGGGCGTTCTCGTTTGAACGGTGCGTCAACGAAATCGGGCTGGTCGTTCGACCAGCCCGAGGGTTCGTGTGTTGTGGTTCGATTCAGCGCGGCGCTGCGGGGCCGGCAACGCCATTGAATTGGCCCAAGCCCCATATGTAACGCGTCGAACGCATTTCGTTCGCCGTGCCGAGGATGTGAAGTCTGGTTGAAGGACACTCCTTGCGATTCGCGGACTCGGCGTGGCCGTCCAGGAAGAGAAGGTTGGTCAGCCCCGTATCGAAGGGCCGTGCGGAATCGAACTTGCCGTGGCGAGCACCGGTTACGCGCGTCACGTTATCCGTGAGATCAGGCGAACGCCAAGGATTCCAGCCCGTGCCATCGTAGATCAGAACAACCTCGGAACTGCGGCGAATCTGGCTGAATTTCCGAGCAGCATGCGCGATCCAAGCAGGGTTATTGCTAACCGAATGGCTGATGCTGTTGGCGATAATCGGGTCGGTTGCCGGATAGGTTGTGCCGGGTGCGCCGGTCCCGCCAGCCATGTGTGTCGCGCCGTTGATGCCGTAGCCATAATCGATAATCAGTCCGGGCGAGACGTGATTGGAGATGCGACGTTCGAAGCCGTCGGCTGCGCTTTTGTTCTTCATCGAATCCGGAATGTTCGCCAGGTTGGAGTCGATGAGCGTCTGCCGCATGCCCGGGCAGATCAGCACCGATTTCACGGACGAGCTCGGATCCGCACTGTATTCGATCTTCGGTTGACTGAGGAACTTGCCGGCGACCAAGAGCATCGCCCAGCTATCGTCGGAACCCGGTGCCGTGTTGTTTGTCGACGCCACGCCGATGCCCCACGCGATCGGCGGAAGGATGGTGTCCTTATTCGCGATGCTATACCCGCGTGCGGCCAAGCCGATTTGCTTCAGGTTGGAAAGACACTGCGTGCGGACAGCCTCCGTGCGCGCCTTGTTCAAGGCGGGCAGGAGGATCGAGACGAGCAACGCGATGATGCCGATGACGACCAGAAGCTCCACCAAGGTGAAGCCGCGACGAGGATGGGGAAACGTGCTCCGCATGGGTTTGTTCCTGTGTGGGTGCCCTGCTTGACGCGAGGCACCGGGTAGTCCGCCGAACCTTGCCCAATATAACACGCTTTCGGAAAAGTCGACCACAATTCACGGAAATTCACACACTTTTTCCCATTCTCGGAAAATGTTGATCCAAAGAAAACGCCCACGGATGGCCATCCGTGGGCGTTTTCTAATTCAGGACGCTTGGAGCGCTCAGACAGGGTCTGAACTCACTTTTTCGCCGTCGCGCCGACGCCCAGTTCGTCCAGGATTTCCTTCTGCACGCCGCCCGGGACGACCGCGTACTTCAGCGGTTCCATGGCACTGGCGGCGCGGCCCTGGCTCATCGAACGCAGTTCGGTCGTGTAGCCGAACATTTCGCTCAGCGGCACTTCGGCTTCGACGATAACGGTGTTGCCGCGCTCGTCGGAGTTCAGGATCAGGCCGCGACGACGGTTGATGTCGCCGGTCACGCTGCCGACGAAGTCCTTCGGCGTGGTGATCGTCACCTTCATGATCGGCTCGAGCAGCTGTAGGCCGGCGGCCTTGGCGGCGTCCTTGATCGCGAGCTGGCCCGCGACTTCGAACGCGACCTGGCTCGAGTCCACGTCGTGGTAGCTGCCGTCGACCAGCGTCACCTTGATGTTGATCAGCGGGAAGCCGGCCAGCACGCCCGTCTTGGCGGTCGTGCGGATGCCGTACTCGACCGACGGGATGTATTCCTTCGGGATCGAGCCGCCGACGATCTTGTTGACGAACGCGATGCCGTCATTCCACTTGATGTCCTTGAGGTCTTCCGGCGTCATCGCCGAACCGTCCGGGTTCGTACCGTCGAACGGCTCAAGGTTGATGATACAGTCGCCGAACTGACCGCGACCGCCCGACTGCTTCTTGTGCAGACCGCGGACGTTCATGACCTTCTTGCTGATCGCTTCGCGATAGCTGACCTTCGGCTTGCCGACGACGACGTCGACCTTGTAGTCGCGGGTCAGACGCATCTTGATGATTTCAAGGTGCAGCTCGCCCATGCCGGCGATGATCGTTTCGCCGGTCTCCTGGTTGTAGTTGCTGCGGAACGTCGGGTCCTGCCGGCGCAGCTTGGTGAGCGCGTCGGAGAGCTTGTCCTTGTCGCCGGCCGACTTCGGCTCGATCGACATGCTGATGACCGGTTCCGGGAACGTCGGGCGTTCGAGGATGATCGGGTGATCGGGGTCGCAGATGGTGTCGCCCGTGTTGGCTTCGTTGATGCCGATGATCGCGACGATGTCACCCGCTTCGGCGACTTCGCGCGGGTGACGGTCGTTGGCCGACATCTGGAACATACGGCTGACGTTTTCGCGGCTGCCCTTGTTCGCGTTCAGGACGCGGGTGCCCTTCTCGAGCCGGCCCGAGTAGACGCGGACGTACGTGAGCGTACCGTGCTGGTCGTCGACGATCTTGAACGCCAGGCCGCAGAAGGGTTCTTCCGGGACGCGCTTGCGTTCCAGGTTCTTCTCGACGTCCTTCGGATCGGTGCCCTTGGCGGGCGGCATGTCGAGCGGGCTGGGCAAGTAGTCAATGACGCCGTCCAGCATCTTCTGCACGCCGACATACTTGTACGCCGAGCCGCAAAATAGCGGATGGGCCTTGAAGGCGATCGTGCCCTTGCGGAGCGCGGCGATGAGTTCGTCGGGCTGCAAGCTGTTCGGATCAGTGAGGTACTTGTCCATCAACGCGTCGTCGAGCTCGGCGATCTTCTCGAGCATGATGGCGCGGTAGTGGTCGTACTTCTCCTTCATGTGATCCGGGACGGGCTTCTCGACGATCGTGTTGCCCTTGTCCTTTTCGTTATCCATGTCGGTGTAGTAGGCCACACCACGGATGAGGTCGATGACGCCCTTGAACGTCTCGGCCTGGCCGTCGGGAATGACGACCGGAATCGCCGGGGCGCCCAGGCGGTCGAGGATGCTCTTGTAGCAGAAGTCGTAGTCGGCCCCGACCTTGTCCATCTTGTTGATGAAGCAGATCCGCGGCACGTTGTACTTGGTGGCCTGACGCCAGACGGTTTCGGACTGCGCCTCGACGCCTTCCTTACCGTCGAAAACGGCGACCGCGCCGTCGAGCACGCGCAGCGAGCGTTCGACTTCAGCGGTGAAGTCAACGTGGCCCGGAGTGTCGATCAGGTTGATGTCGTAGACGTCGCCGTGACGCTTCCACTGGGCGTACGTCGCGGCCGAGTTGATCGTGATGCCGCGCTTCTGTTCTTCGGGGTCGAAGTCCATGACGGCGGTGCCTTCGTGCACTTCGCCGACCTTGTGGACACGGCCGGTGTAGTACAGGATGCGCTCCGAGGTCGTCGTCTTGCCCGCGTCGATGTGGGCGGCAATGCCGATGTTTCGGATCTTGGTCAGGTCGCGTGCCATAGGGTCCTCGGGGAGCGCAAAAACTCGATTAGCGAACAGGTTTTTCGCCGACACGACCGCCGCCCGTTCTAATGCCAAAGTCAGAGCGGCGTGTGGCGGTACTCGATCTCGTTGCGGAAATCCGGCCGATCGATCGAAGGCCAGAAATGCTACAGGGCCGGGCTTGACAGTCAAGGCGTCGAGGATACTTCGGTCAACGTGGCGCAGGCAAACCCATGCTTCTCTGGCTTCCTCTCCCGGTACTCCGGGAGAGGATCGAGGTGAGGGCCGTCTCTTGTTCTCGCCCGAGCAAGCCCTTGCCCTGCTCTCTCCCGGCTTGCCGGGAGAGGGTAAACAATTCCAGGCGTTCGCAGTATCAACGCGGCGCAGTCGTTGGCTGAACCGGCGCATCGCCGAACGTGGCGATCAGCGCGTCATAGCGTTGCCGCGAGATCGGCAGCATCGTCCCGTGGCGCACGCGCGGCGGCAGCTTGTACTTGTCCCAGTCGCCATAGTTCATGTTGCCGGCTACCTGATACCACGGGCCGTCCAGCGTCAGTGCGACCGATAACCCGTAGCCGATGCCGGGATACTGCTCGTAGTACGCGTACCACGCCTTGCCATCGGGCGACGGGATGACGGTCGGCGCCTCGCGAAAGTTCGGGCTAATCGGAGCCGACGGCTCCGTCCACGGTCCCGTCAGGCCTGTCGACTTGCTGATGCGAACCGTCTTCCCCGTCGGCCAGTCCGGCGTGGGATATCGCTCGTCTTTCAAGATCGCGTAGTACGTGTCGCCCTGCTTCACCAGGATCGTGTCGATGGTGGCCATGTCCCAGTCGTTGAAGAGCTTGCGTGGCGGATCGGAGAACGTCTTCAGGTCGGGCGACGTCGCGTACAGCGTCCGCTGGCCGGCCCAGTACGGCTCGGGAAGCGTCGTCGGGCCGAGGTCGTGGGTGGTGTGCCAGGTGACGACCCACTGTTTGCCGGCGTCGTCGTAGAACATCTTGGCGGCGCCGATGCGGTGCATCGCCTTGGGGTAGTTCGGGACCTTCGTCAGATCGGGCACGTACTTGCCGAAGCGTTCCCACTGGACGAGGTCGTCGGACACCCAGAAGTCGAGGTCGGCCACCTCGTCGTTGCGGTTGCCGACGAGGTAGTACCGGCCGTCCGGGCCCTGGTCGATGTCGGCGTGGCCGTGGTAGTCCGTGAAGACGACCTTGCCGCCGTTGAGTTCGCGCCAGTGCAGACCGTCGGTGCTCACGCTGTAGTAAAGCGATCCGTAATCGCGATGCTTCATGTGGGCGAACAGATATGCCTCGTGGACCGGCTTCTGCCCCGCGGCCACCTGTCCGGGCGGATCGGGCATCTGGGCGAGGGCGACGTTCGAAGGAATCGACGCCAGAACGAGAGTCAACAGCCCGAACGCGAGGGATTTCGTCGGCATGGCGGCACGATAGCGGGCGGGCCCGCCCGGTCCAGTGCGTCATTTGTCCGCGACGCTCGCGCGTGCTTCGGACCTCCTCTCCCGGCGTACCGGGAGAGGGGACCCGGGAAGCCGCATGCGATCTCGCCGCCTTTGTCCCGGCATTTCACCTCGCGCGTTCTTGACACCACTTACTCGTCCGTTAAGCTTCGGGACTTCGCTCTACTCGGCCAACCGAGGCCAAGGGGAGCATTGTCGAATCGTCGCGGCGGATCGGAAGTCCGTCGCAGCAGCGAGCGTGAGGTTTTGATCATGAGCACGTACTTGGCCAAGCCCGGCGAACTGAAGCGGGAATGGCACATCGTCGACGCCAGCGACCAGGTCCTGGGTCGTCTCGCCGCCAAGCTGGCGGTCATCCTCCAGGGCAAACACAAGCCGACCTACACGCCGCACGTCGATACGGGCGACTACATCGTCGTCACCAACGCAGACAAGATCCGCGTCACCGGCGGAAAGGCCGACGTCGTCGAGTACGACACCTACTCCGGTTACGCCGGCGGTCGTCGCGTGTACTCCTTCAAGCAGATGAAGGAAGAGCATCCGGAACGCCTGCTCCAGCTGGCTGTCAAGCGCATGTTGCCCAAGAACAAGCTGGCCCGGGACATGCTCCTGAAGCTGAAGATCTACAAGGGCACCGACCACCCGCACGCCGCCCAATCCCCCAAGCCGTTGAAGGCCTGATCTTTCCTGACCTGACTCCCCACTAAACTTCCCATGGCAGACACCACCGCCCCGCTCGTTGAGACCCCCGCCGGTGCCAAGCAGACCTTCGTCTGGGGCACGGGCCGTCGCAAGACGTCCGTCGCCCGCGTCCGCATCGCCCCGGGCAGCGGCAAGATCACCGTAAACGACCGCGAACTGAACGACTACCTCGTCAACGAACGGGACCGCAAGGCGATCTTCGGCCCGCTCGAAGTGAGCAACCTCGGCGGCAAGCTCGACATCCACGTGCAGGCCGCCGGTGGCGGTCTGAGCAGTCAGGCCGGCGCGATCGTGCTGGGCCTCGCCCGTGCCCTGCGGAAGTTCGACCCGACGCTGGACGGCGCCGTCCGCACTGGCGGCTTCATGACCCGCGACAGCCGCATGAAGGAACGCAAGAAGTACGGTCAACGCGGCGCCCGCCGCCGCTTCCAGTTCAGCAAGCGCTGATTGGAACGCTGGTCATCCCGAATCAAACGAAGCCCGTGGACGATGCGTCCGCGGGCTTCTTGTTTGCAGCGCCGGCCAAGCAGTTAAGAACTGAGCACAGAGAACACCGAGTACACAGAGGCCACAGAGAGCGAAATTGCATTGAGTCCATTCACCTTCGCCAGAATGTTCTACGTCGAGCGTCAGCAGGGCAATCTCTCTGTGAGCTCGGTGCCCTCCGTGTTCTCTGTGCTAGACCGTCGAGTTCTGTACCGTCAACTCCCCTGCCCCGTTCAGGGCAATGTCAGATTCCTGATTCCTCGGTACAAATCACCTAGCTTAATCAGCACCGCCCAATAGTCTGTTACGGGTCGTGCGTGCCGAAGGCTGGGTAGGCGCGTTCGCTGAGCAGGGCAGCTTCGCAATCCGGCTTCGCCGGAGCCCGCTTCGACACCGGTTCACATCCAATCTTGCCGGTCGACGATCGGCGGAGGTTTCCTATGCGTCGTGCTTCACGTCGTCATGGCACGCTCTCGTTCCGTACCCGCCGGGCCGCCTTCAAGCAGGCGACCGAGATGCTCGAACAGCGTCGGCTGATGGCCACCGACTTCGGCGACGCGCCCGACACGTACGGCACGCTGATCGCCTCGTCGGGCGTTTCCCACCCCATCTCGCCGAATATCGTGCTCGGCTTCAAAGTCGACGCCGAACTCGACGGCCAGCCGTCGCCCAACGCGCAGCGCGACGACCTCACCGGCACCGCCGACGATGAAGATGGCATCCAGTTCCTCAGTCCGATCACGCCCGGCTCCTCCACCAATGTGAAAGTCACGCTTAGTGCTGGTGGCGGCAACCTCAGCGGCTGGATCGACTTCAACCAGAACGGCGTCTTCGATAACCCGACCGAACGGATCTTCACCGCAGTCGCCCTGCCAGGTGCGAGTTCCACGACCATCAGCTTCACCACGCCCGCGGGAACGCCCACCGGCGCGACGTTCGCCCGCTTCCGCCTCGTCGCCCTCGGCGCGGCCGCCAACAACCCGACGGGCGCGAGCACCGCATTCGGCGAGGTCGAAGACTACCAGGTCGAAGTCACGCCCCCGACGACCGCCGACAACCTCGACTGGGGCGACGCCCCTGACAGCTATCAAACCACCCTCGCCGTTAACGGCCCGCGTCACACGGTCACGCCGAATCTGTTCCTCGGCGGCAAGATCGACGCCGAACCCAACGGCCTGCCCAACCCCACCGCCACCGGCGACGACACCACCGGCTCGGGTGATGAAGACGGCATCACGTTCCTTACGCCGATGATCCCCGGTGGAACGGCCCAGGTGAAAGTCGTCACCGGCGCAGGCGCAGGACGACTCAACGCGTGGATCGACTTCAACCACAACGGCCTCTTCGAGCCGGCGATCGAAACCGTGTTCTCGAACACCGCCCTGCCAGGCGCGTCGTCGACCGTGCTGACGTTCACCGTGCCCACCTGGGCCGTCCCGAGTTCGAGTTTCTCGCGCTGGCGCCTGACGTTCGGCGCGAGCATCGCCGGCCCGGTCGGCTTCGACAGCTTCGGCGAAGTCGAAGACCACCGCGCCGTCATCTCGCCCGTCACCGACAAGTCGCTCGACTACGGCGACGCCCCCAACAGCTACGGCACCTTGCTGGCCAGCAATGGCGCACGGCATTTCGTCACGCCAAACCTGCGGCTTGGCGCCAAAATCGACGCCGAACTGAACGGCGTTCCGAGCCTCAACGCCGACGGTGACGACCTTGCCAGCACCGACGACGAAGACGGCATCACGTTCATCGACCCGATCGCGCCCGGACAACTCACCAAGTACCAGGTCGTCAACGGCGGCGGGCCCGGACAGCTCTGGGCGTGGCTCGACTTCAACGCCAACGGCGTCTTCGATCCGGCCACCGAAACCATTGCCGGCGGCATCAACCTCCCGGGCGCCAGCACGACGATTCAAAGCTTCACCTCGCCCGCGACGGCTGTCATCGGGACGAGCTACGCGCGATTCCGCCTCATCGCGATTCCGACGGCCGCCATCACGCTGTCGCCCATCGGCCTGGCCAGCAAGGGTGAGGTCGAGGATTACCGCGTGAAGATCAACGAGATCCAGACGCAGGAACTCGACTGGGGCGACCTGCCACAGTTCGCCGGCGCGGCCGGCTATCCGACCAAGCTCGCGCTCAACGGCCCGCGTCACGCGCTCACGGCGCAGATGCCGCGGCTCGGCACCCGCTGGGACGCCGAGACCGACGGCCAGCCCACCGTTGGTGCGAACGGCGACGATCTGAACGTCTTCGACGACGAGGACGGTGTCCGCGTGGGCGGCATGCCGCTCGACGCCTCGACATTCACGCCGGGCGTCACCACGACGCTCACCGTCGGCAACGGCGGCAACGTCACCGGCCTGCTCAACGCCTGGGCCGATTGGAATCACAACCTCGCGTTCGACCCCGGCGAGCAGATCGCCACCAACACGGCCATCGCGTCGCTGACCACGATCAGCCTGTCGGTCACGCCGCCCACGACGCTCACGCCGGGGCTTGTCTATCTCCGTTTCCGCATCAACACCACGGGCGGCCTCTCGCCGACTGGATTCGCCAGCAACGGCGAGGTCGAAGACTACGGCGTGAAGGTCAACCAGGTGCCGACGTCGACAATTGACTACTCCGACGCCCCGAACAAGACACTGTTCGGCACGAGCTTCCCGACGACAATCGCCGAAAACGGCGCCGGCCACGGCACGACGGCGCAGATGCCGACGCTGGGCGCGCTCCGCGACACCGAAGCTAACGGCCAACCCAACACCAGCGCGACAGGCGACGACATCGTGCCAACGAACGCCGACGACGAAGACGCCGTCTTCGATCCGGCCGGCCTGCCGATCAACAATTCGTTCTTCTACGGCGGGCAGCTCAACAAAATTCTCGTCAACGTCACCGGCTCAGTTGGCGGGTACCTGAACGCGTGGATCGACAACAACCAGGACAACGACTGGGACGACGCCGGCGAGCACTTCATCATCGACGACACCGTGACGGCCGGCATTCATGCGTATGACGTCATGCCGGACAAACTCAGCGGCAAGACGACAATGCGCTTCCGCATCAGCACGACGGCCGGCCTCGATTACTTCGGGCTGGCACAGGACGGCGAGGTGGAAGACTACGTCGTGGGCGTGAAAGCGCTCGCCGGCCCGACGCCGATCGGCTGGGACACGACAAAAGTAGGCGGCCAAGGCGTCAGCGTGCTGTTCGACGGGCCGATCGATCCGACGTCGATCGACGTCGACGACCTCACGCTCACCGACACCAGCACGGGCAAGCAGTACAACCCGAAGGAGATTTCCGTCGACAAGGCGGTGGACGGCATCGCGACCTACTTCTTCACCGGCCAACTTCCTGACGGCAACTACCGCTTCTCGCTGAACGGTGACGCGGTAAGCGATGGCGAAGGCAACTTCAACGGCACGAGCCTGGACAGCACGGGCGAAGAGTTCTTCTTCCTCGCCGGCGATGCCAACGGCGATAGAACCGTGAACTTCGCCGACCTGCTGGCGCTGGCCGCCCACTACGGCCAGCCGAGCGGCAAGGATGTCGGGAACGGCGACTTCAACTACGACGGAATGACCAACTTCAGCGACTTGTTGGTACTAGCGGCCCAATACGGCAAGGGCGTCGGCTCGCCGGCCGGCGCGCTGGCGACTGGCGGCGTAGCCATCTTCTCCTCAACGCCGATCGCGAAGGACGATTCGGTCCTGAATGACAGCCAAGCCTCGGTCCTGTGACCAAGGCAACCGATACCCCAAATCCGCCGCCCTCGAGCCGATTGGTGATGGCTCGGGGGCGGTTTTTCGCAGTTGTCGTCTTCACCTTGCCAATACCGAGGCTTCGTTTAGAATGCGCGGCCCGCTTTCGCCCGGAATAGCCTTCCGGGCGTGGTGATTTTGTCGGCTTTGTCAGTGTGACCGAGCGGAAATTACGACAAGCGTGGAATGTGACGAAAGTTGCAACGAAAGGTCCAGGCTGCGCATGATCAAGGTCAAGAGCCGCGGGAACGAGACGGTCGAGCAGATGCTCAAGCGCTTCAAGAAGCTGTGTGAGAAAGAAGGCCTCACCAAGGACATGAAGCGGGTTGCTTACTACGAAAAGCCCAGCGAAAAGCGCCGCCGTCGCGGCCGCAAGCCGCTGCTGACCGGCAAGGGCCCGATGCGGTAAGGAACATTTTCGATTTGCGATTTTGGATTTGCGATTTGGCCCGTCTGACTTCAATCGCAACTCGCAAATTGAAAATCGAAAATCGGAGTTGAACGAATGTCCACCAACGTCGACGACCCCGCCCTGTCCCTCGAGCAGATCCGTCAGACGGCCGTCTATTGCCGGGACCTCTCGAAGGTCTACAAGGACTTCTGGGGACGCGACAAGGTCCGGGCACTCGAAGGCCTGAACCTCACGATTCAGCGCGGCGAAGTGTTCGGCCTGCTCGGCCCTAACGGCTCGGGCAAGTCGACCACCATTAAGCTGCTGCTGGGCCTCATCTTCCCCACCGCCGGCGACGCCTACGTCCTGGGCCAGCCCACCGACGCGCCGGAGGTCAAAGCGAAGGTCGGCTTTCTCCCCGAAGAGTCGTACCTCTACCGCTTCCTCAACGGCGAAGAGACGCTCTGGTTCTACGGCGAACTGTTCAAAATCCCGCGTAAGGTCCTCAAGACCCGCGTGCCCGAACTGCTCGACACCGTCGGCCTCGACGCCAAGGCGCGGCAGCGCAAGATCCGCGAGTACTCCAAGGGCATGGCCCGCCGCATCGGTCTGGCCCAGGCGCTCATCAACGACCCGGAACTCGTCCTGCTCGACGAGCCCACCACCGGCCTCGACCCGATCGGCACGCGCGAGATGAAGGATTCTCATCCTCTCGCTCAAAGATCAGGGCAAGACCGTCATCCTCTGCTCGCACCTGCTGGCCGACGTGCAGGACGTGTGCGACCGCATCACCATCCTCTTCCGCGGCAAACGGCAGACGCTGGGCGACGTGAAGGACCTCTGCACGGTCAAGGAACGTGACGCAGATCGAAGCCACCGGCATGAGTCCGCAACTTCTGGAAGAATTGCGCCTATTCCTTCAGCGCAACGGCGCGGCCGCCAAGGTCACGCATCCGACGACCACGCTCGAAGAACTCTTCATCCGCGTCGTCAGCGAGAACACCAAGGACGGCACGTCGTACACGAGCAGCAACTGAGCTTGCGCTTAGCTAGTCCGGTCGAATCCCAAGGGACACCATCGTGCAACCAATCCTCGCTCTCGACTCGATCACCGACCTGATGCCCGTCGGCGGACTCGTCGCGGCGGGGGCGATCGTCCTTGTCTGCCTCGGCGTGTTCGGCTGCGTCATCTACCGTGACGTTCCGCAATTCAGCTTTCAGCGTGTTTGGGCGCTCGCCACCGTTTGCTACCGCGAATCGATCCGTCGCCGCGTGCTGTGGATCACGCCGATCGCAATGATCGGCATCATCCTCATCAGCCAGCTCAGCCAAGCCGTCGATCCGCCCGACGCGATCCGTCAAACCATCAAGTATTCCCTCTTCGCCAGCGGCCTGCTCGTGGTGCTGATGGCGGTCATCGTCTCGTGCACGAGCCTGCCCAAAGACATCGACACAAAGGTGATCTTCACCGTCGTCACCAAGCCGACGACGCGATTTGAGCTGGTCCTGGGTAAGATCGTCGGCTTCGCCCGCACGACGTTCATGCTGCTGCTGGTGATGGGCGTATTCACGTGGGCGTACCTCCACGTGCAGCAGTTCAACTGGCAGCGTGCGGTCGAGGCGCAGCTCAACACGGACGAGGTCAGCAAGAACCCGGCCGTCAAAGCGTCACTCGAGTATTACCGCTCGCACGGCCTGCTCGAGACGCGCGTGCTTGAACGCGTGAAGCAAGTCAGCCAGTACGCCGAACTGCCCGCACTCGACGCCAAGGAATTCAAGCTTTCGACGTGGCAGGTCGCACTTGGCGCTGTCGACACGACCGGCTTTGCCGTACCCGAGCAGACCGTCCCAGCGGGCTCGGATGGCAAGATCACGATCGTGATTCGGCCACACGTCGTCGGCGCCATGCCAGTGCCGTTCCTGTCGACCGACGACACGGCCATCAATAGCCGTTTCTTCGGCAAGCCGCTGGCCATACTGTCGATCGTCGCGCCCGACGAAACCGACCTCGTCTCCAACCTAGGCATCAACGGTGGCAAGCCGGTCGAACTCCATCTGGATGGCAGTCCGGTCGAAGTGCCGATCGCCGCCAACGCCATCGAGTCGCTCGGCAAGGCCAAGCGGTTCTATGTGCAGGTCTCGCCGGCCAACTCGAACTACCAGCTCGCCATGACGCGCGACGCGATCAAGATCGCCCTGCCCGCCATCGCCAGTGACGGCCAATCGCTCCAGTTGACGGACATTCCGCTCACCGCCGACTTCGTTGGCGGCATGCCTGGCGTGTGGTTCAAGGGCAAGAGCGGCAACTACGGCCAACAACTCCGCAGCCCGGCTGACGCCACCGAAGAAGCCGCCGCCGATCACAGCATTGGCGTTTACGAGTTCGCCGACGCCCGCGAGCCGGCGGCCGGCACGGTCGCCCTCGAACTCCGTTTCGGCCTCGAACGCAGTTCTGACGATTCCGCCGACGCGTCGAGCAGCGCCGTCGAACTTCAGGTCCGCAACGGCACCTCGGGCGAAATCAGCCCGGTCTACCGTGTCGACATCGAAAACAACCGGCCTGCCTTCGTCGACAACATCGACCACCGCTTCGTCAAGGGCGGCAAGTTCCAGGTGATTGTCCGCAGCGTGTCGTCGGGCGTGGTGATGAACACCAACCCGAGCAGCCTGTCGGTCGTGCTGGGCCGCAACCCGTTCGCGCTGAACCTGACCGTCGGCATGTTCTGCCAGTGGATGCTCGGCGTGCTGGCCGTAACTGTCGGCACGTTCACCAGCACCTTCCTGAGTTGGCCGATCGCGATCGTGCTGAGCTTCCTGCTACTGCTGGGCAGGTGGATCGTGAGCGAACTGGCCGACTCGCTTTCGGCCGGGCTGGGCGCACAGGTCGCGACCGGCATCAACTTCAAAGACCCGTCCGCCGCCAAGACGGTGCAGGTCAGTGTCGACGCCGTCGCCTGGCTGCTGCGCACGATGGCAAACTACCTACCCGCGATCGACAGCTTCGGCGTGGGCGGTTTCGTCGAGCGCGGCCTGACCGTGCCGTGGACCGACGTCGGCACCGCCGGCCTCGTGCTGCTGGTGTTCGGCCTGCCCTTGCTGTCGCTCGCTTACCTCATCCTTCGCAACAAGGAGGTCGCGCCGTGAGTTTGCCTCAGACCGAAGCGCCTCCGTCCCGCTCGTCGTCCCATTCCGCCCTGGCCCTGCCGCGCCGCAACCCGCTGCTGGCGAGCAAGGCGCTGCTGGTGGCAATCATCGTCATCGCGCTGGTGCTCTCGGGCATCGTGCGCCAACTGCACATCGGCCGGCTCAAGGGCGAGGCGATCGCCAAGAACGCCAGCGCCAGCAGCGGCGTGTCGCTCCAGCAAGCCGACGGCTACACACTCGGCCTGCTGCTGGGCGGCCTGCGCGGTCCGCTCGTGATGGCGCTGTGGTCGAGCAGCGAAAACCAGAAGACCGAACGCAACCTCGAAGACATCGACACCAAGATCGAACTCATCCGCCTGCTTCAGCCCGAGTTCGACACCGTGCACCTCTTCCAGATCTGGAACAAGGCCTACAACCTGTCGGTCCAGATGTCGAACCTGCCCAGCAAGTACAGCACGATCCTCGACGCACTGGACTACGCCTGGAAGGTGAAAAACGAACGTCCCGAGAACCTGAACGTCGAAGCGACCATCGCCGGCGTGCTGTTCGACAAGCTCGGCAACTCTGCCGAGAAGGGTTACTACCAAGCGCGCGTGCGTGAAGACACGCTGCCGCCGTCGGACCTGCTGCGCATCAGCATCCCGGCATCATCGCGCGGCGTGTTCGCACAGGCGGTGCTCGCGATGGGCGTCGAAGAGTCGCGCTACAGCTTCCGCAACGATCAAACCAGCAACAGCCAGCGGCTGTTCGTCGACCTACGTGCGGACCAGGGCGAAGCCGTGATCGCCGAGCTGGGCCGGCGCGGCATCACGATCAATCGCGACACCGACCTGAAGTCGATCCCCGCCGCCGCCAAGGCCACCAGCGGCCCGCGTGCCCGGCGCACCGCGTACGATTCGCTGCTCGTCAAAGCCGCCGACGGCTCCTATCGCCTGAAGCGCGACGATTCCGGCACCGTCGTCGCCACGAACTTCACCACCAAGACCAACGACATCGACTGGGTGCCGGCCGATGGCGAGTACGCTTACCTCGTCCGCTACGAACCCTACCCGTACGGCGTCAGCCCGTTCGCGCTCGCGTTCAACTACTACAAGCGTTCTGTCGCACTACAAGTGAGTAAGAATCAGGTGCACGCGCAGATGTCCGACCGGGTCATCAGCTCGCGCGTCGGCATCTCGCTGCGGTACTGGGCGGATGAAGAGAACGACCGCGCCCGCAAGGCCGAGGCGATGCAGTTCGGCTTCAAGACGACCGACTTCTCGGAGATCCCGCCGAAGAACCTCGCCGCGGCAGACCTTCCGATCACGCAGGTCGCCCGCACGCCGCTGATCGACGAAGCGATCTACGGCTACGACCGGGCCGCCCAGCTCTTCGGCGAAGCGACCAAGGAGTTCGACGCCCACACCGAGCGCACTCCGGAAGACAAGCTTCAGTACACGTCGTTCACCACCTGGCAGGACGGCGCGATCGAGATCGCCCTGGGCGACCGCGATTACCTCCAAGCGCTTGTGGCCACGAACCGCACGGACCGCGATACCCTGCTCAAGTCGGCCCGAACGCACTACCGCAAGGGCGAAGACGCCGTCATCCGTCACGCGATGGCGTTCTACGTGAAGGATGAAGACGTCGTGAAGCCGGGCCTCTACCCGAGCGGCGTGACCAAGGACCGCATCTTCACGGCCCCTATCCAGCTCTCCGAACTGCGGACCACGTTCCTGAACTACCTCCAGTTGACGGCCACCAACCCGGCCTTCTACAGCGCCAGCGAGTTCCAAGAATTCGCCAGTTTCGTGCAGCGGGCGGATATGCGGGTGCAACGGATCGACAACGCCTTGGCGCAGCCGTAAGCGGTCATCGTTTTCCTTGCCGCAGGCCAGACATTTCCCTACCGCCCGCAACGAAAGCGCGGCTATTATTCGTGCAGGATTGACTCGAACAGGAGGCCCACGATCACGATCACGCACCGACCTACCGAAGAGCAGCGCATCGCCGAAGCGCGCGAACACGCGATCCACATCGCCCGGCTCCTTGCGGACACCCGTTGCACCAACGTCCGCATCCTCGATATGAGCAAGCTGAGTCCGGTCTGCGACTTCTTCGTGCTGGCCACCGGCACGAGCAGCCGGCAGATGCGGAGCGTCGCCGACGACGTCGCCGAGTACGCCGACGACCACAACCTGCGCGTCCTCAGCAACACCGGCACCGGCGAAAGCTGGACCGCCATCGACCTGGTCGATGTCGTCGTCCACATCTTCACGCTCGACGCCCGCATGCACTACGACCTGGACAACTTATGGGCCGACGCACAGGACGTTGATTGGAAACCGAAGGCGTGAGCGTCCGGGAAGGCGCGAGCGAACGGAAGGGTCTCTACTCTCGGAGACGTCATGAAGCTAAGCATCTGGCAGGCGATCGGCCTGGTGATGGTGATCGCGAGCATCATCGGCATCGTGTTCTGGCCCAAGCCGATTGCACCCTCGAGCGACCAACCGACGATGACCAGCGCCCCGTGCGCTGAGCCGCTAGCGGCTTAGCATCGCTCCACTTAACAAACACGCGATGCTTTGCGTGGCATGGGCGTCTCGCCCATGATGAGTCAGAGCGCTCGACTTCTCTCGTGGCTCGGGTTTCCAACCCGAGTGCGCCGCGCGGAAACACGGCTTGGAAAGCCGTGCCACGAATCAGTCGCACGCCCGCACCATGTCGGCCGACGCAACCGTAGCCTCTTCCCCACCCGATCGCCTGAAGCTGGACCTCTTCACCAGCTACCTCGCCGCCGCCGCGAAGGTGGGGAGTTGGGCGGTGGTGATGGGGATTGTCTCGCGTGTGTTCGCGCCGGAATGGTTCGCCCTTCTCGCCGCAGTGCGACCCACCTTCTCTCTCTTGAACAATGCATCGCTTTCGATTGGTCAGGCGATCGTCGCACGAGCGGCCGCTGTACGGCAAAAGCCAAAGCTCGCCGAAGCTGTGGCACCAGTCGCAGTGGCAACTACTGAAGCGGGAACAATCGACTACTTCGGGAAGATCGATGACGCTGAACCACTCGAAGCCGATGCAACCGATCGGTTGCGTGCCGCCAGCGCGTGGCTTACACGATGGCTTCTTGGAATTGGCTGCGCAGTCGTGACACCTATGCTCGTCGTGATCAGCTTGTGGGTCTACGGCGCTACACCATCGACCGGCACCTCGATCGGATTGCTTGCGTTGATTGCGATGGGGTGGATCGCTCGCTCCGTTTCAGATATTCGCGGCGGTTGGCTACAGCACGGCGGACGACTCGCACTCGACAACTCGCTCGTAATCATCGCCGAAGTAGTGTGGGTGCTCACGGTTCTGGTATTCGTTGGAGCCGAGCAACTTCGCGGCGCTGGCCGAATTGATCAATCCATCATAGTCCGGATTGGCTTGGCCTACCTTCTCAGCGGCGCACTGCTCATTGCGATGCGAGCCACAGCATTGCTGCGAGTCGAAGCAAGAAGGAGCCCGGCGCCGATTGACCCAACAATCCCGCGTGATGCTGCCAAACTCGTCCGCGCCGGCTGCACCATCACCCTCGGCTCCCTCGCCGATTACCTCTACGGCCCCGTCTCGATGCTGATCGTGACCGCCGCCCTTGGCTCAGCCTCCTCCGCGGGCTACGGCGTGGCGCTCTTCTTCGATTCCGTCCTGCTCCTGCTCGTCGCCGGCGTGGCCGGGCCGATGTTGCCGCGGATCGCGGCGGCCTCCTCCGCCCACGACTTCACCCGCGTCCGCAAGCTCTACGTGAACGCGACACTGGCCTGTCTCGGCGTGCTCGCCAGCGCGGCGATCGTCGTCTGGATCGCTTCGCCTTGGATCCTGACGGTCTGGCTGAAGAACCCGCCCGACACCGTGCACACCGTGCTGCCGATCGTGCTGATCCACACCGTGCTCGGCGGCACCGCGGGCGTCGGGCGAGCCGCGCTCATCGGCATCGGCCGACACCGCGCGTACGCGGTCAGCGCGCTGGTCGGCGGACTGATGAATGTCGCCCTCGCGTTCGTCGCCGTCTACATCCTCAAGCTCGGCCTGCCCGGCGTGGCGTGGGCGACCGTCATCGCGGTCGGGCTGCGGTGCGCGGCGTGGATGCCCTGGTTCGTGATGCGCGCGACGCGATCAGTGTCGCGGTGAGCGGACATGGCTGACACGTCATGGTGAGCGCAGCGAAGCATCTGGCGCCCTTCGAAGTCGCGAGACTTCTTCCGAGGTCCTTCGCTGCGCTCAGGACGGCGATGCTCCGATAGAACATCGCGCGAAAACGCCATTCACGCCCGCCGCTGAAGCGGGGCTCGCCAAAGCATCTACGCGACGGCGCGTCCGATCGTCCTACAGCTTCGGCACGTGACGGCTCAGCATCTCTTCCAGGACCTTCTCATGGTCGGGCAGGCCCGGCTCGTGAGCCGCGGCGATCTCCTCGGGCGTGTACTCGAGGTTGTGGTCTGCCAGGATCATCTTGGCTACCGCCGTCCGGATCAGGTCCGACTCGTCCGCGTACCGGCCGCCCTTCACCTGATCGCTGACGTACCGCTCCAGCAACGGGTTCAATTTCACCTGCATGGCCAGCACCTCCACCGAAGCACGCGCTTCGATGCACTCACGCTATCGCAAGTCGGCTCTATCGACTGCGCCGGAATGTCGCACTGACAGCGATCACTTCGCCTCGTGTGCGCGGACACGCTGCGCGAACGCTTCGAGGTCGTCGTAGCGCCGTTCCCACGTCGTGTACATGACCGCGTCGACGCCCGGCACCTTGTCGGCCGAGTCGAGCCAGGCGTCGATCCGACCGACGTCGCCGTCATAGTAGCCGGCGATCACCTGCCGGTGCCCGCGCTCGGCGAAGAACTTCAAGCTGGTATCGCGCTTGTCGAAGTTCCAGTTGACCACCGTGACGTCCTTTGGCAGTAACTCGACCGATCCACGCAGGTCGCCGTTCACTAGGTAATACGGCCCCGCCACTGCGTTGTGGTCAGAGTCGAACATGTCGCTCCAGACGTACGCCCGCGTGCCCTTCGGAAGAAGCTCGCGACATCGCGCGATGTTCTCGCCGAGCAACTCTCCGGGCGACTTGTGCTGCTTCAGGCACGATTCATCCGTGTTCAGCGAGCGGACCTCGTCGTGGCTCAGCATGTAGCCCGTCGCCCCGAACAGCTCGTGGACGCGCCGCATCTGGTCGGCGACCAGTTCCATCGTCTTCGGCTCGCTCGGGCAGATCGACACCTGACCCTCGTAGATGATGGCCGGATGATACCAGCTCACGCGCAGCTTCGTGCCATCGGGCAGCTTGGGCACCCGCAGCACCGGCGGCTCATGCGCCCACTCGTACTCGCCGGGCCAAGGTGTGACGCCGAGTTTCGGATCGGCCCACCGCTCGATGTCGCGTCTTTCGATAAGCGACTTGCCCGTTCGCTCATCGACGACTTTCAGCGGCGCTCCGTCGCGGCGCAGGACGTTCAGGAGCGCGACTTCTTCGATGGTCCAGTTGCGCCATTGCAGCGTTCCTTTGGCGTCGCCCCATACGCCGAAGTAGACGTTCACGTCGGCCGCATCGAGCGTGTTGAAGGCGACGTACACGCGTTTCCAGTCCTGCGTGGGCTGGACGCCGAGCGACTGGAACTGGAGCGATCGCCCGTTCGCCTTGGCCAGCGCCTTGATCTCGGGCTTGGCCATGAAGTGATCGGTGCGGATGTCGACGCTGACGCGATAGCACCGGTGCGGCTGAAGCTTGAGCGCGTAGACGAAACGCGAATTGCTGTGCGGATCGGTCACCGTGGCGACGCCATCGGCGATGCGAACGGTGTCATCGACGAACGACAGCTTCGGCCCGAAAGCGACCGACAGGTCGGGAATGAGTCGGGCGACGCCGTTCCGCACTTCCAGCGGCGTCCCTTCGACCACCAAGCCCTCGGCCAGGTTCGGATCGTGGTAGAGCAGGTCGTTCGAGTACCCGATCGGCGCGACGGCCGGCACCAGGCGCAGGCCTAACTCCTGGGCGACCGTCCGGATGCGGCGGGCGTTGGCTCGGTAGCGATCTGTCACGTCGGCTAGTCGGCCGAACTTGGAGTCGGTCAGCACGCACGCCTCGTAGCCGGCCGAGTGAGCGCGGCGCAGCAGCGCCTCCAGTCGGTTGGCGTTGTCGTCCACCTGTAGATTGGTTGAGGCATAGAGCCACAGTTCGTGACGAGTTGCACGAACCCACCCACCCGTCAGCAGCACGCACGCCAGGAAAACAGCGAAAAACCGCATGAAAAGCGATTCTAGCGGGTGGTCGGTCTGGACAGCGAGTCATCGAAGTGAACAAGCAGGCCGCGCGCATTTTCGCCGCAATTGACCGGCGTTTCCCGCTCCCTATACTCACGCCCTCTCCACGGGCCATTAAGGCCCGAAGATCGGCTGGTCCACACTGGACCATGACGGTCCATCGCGGACGCGGAGTCCGCACCGGGCTCAAAACAGCCCGCCACAACTGATCCTACAGGAGCGTTCTCAGATGCCATCCGCGACCAAGAAGCCCGCCAAGAAACCTGCTTCAAAGAAAAACGTCGGCAAGGCCATCGCCAAGCTGTCCGCGCCGTCCAAGACCAAGCGCGTTTACTACTTCGGCTCGCCGAAGTCCGACGGCAACGTCGACATGAAGGACTTGCTCGGCGGCAAGGGCGCCAACCTCGCGGACATGGTCAACATGGGCCTGCCGGTTCCGCCCGGCTTCACCATCACCACCCAGACCTGCAAGGACTACAACGACGCCAAGCAGAAGCTACCTGCGGGCACGATGGACGAAGTCAAGGCCAATCTCGCCAAGGTCGAAAAGGCCAGCGGCAAGAAGTTCGGCGACCCGAAGAACCCACTGCTCGTCGCCTGTCGCTCCGGCGCCAAGGTCAGCATGCCGGGCATGATGGACACCGTCCTCAACATCGGCCTGAACGACATCGTCGTCGAAGGCCTCGCCCAGCTCACGAGCAACGCCCGCTTCGCCTACGACAGCTACCGCCGCCTGATCCAGATGTTCGGCGACACCGTCATGGGCGTCCCGCACGACGAATTCGAACACGCCCTCGCCGAGCAGCGCAAGGCCGCCGGCGTCAACTCCGACCCCGAACTCCAGACCGCCGACCTCAAGCTCGTCATCGAGAAGTACAAGGTCATCTACCAGCAGCACACCGGCGAGCCCTTCCCCCAAGACCCGCTCAAGCAGCTCGAAGCCTCCGTCGAGGCCGTCTTCAAGAGCTGGATGGGCGACCGCGCCATCAAGTACCGCGAGATCAACGACATCAAGGGCTTGCTCGGCACCGCCGTCAACGTCCAGGCGATGGTCTTCGGCAACATGGGCGACGACAGCGCCACCGGCGTCGCCTTCACCCGCGACCCGTCCACCGGCGAGAACGTCTTCTACGGCGAGTTCCTCATCAACGCCCAGGGCGAAGACGTCGTCGCCGGCATCCGCACGCCGATCGACTGCAACAAGATGGGCGAACAGTTCAGCCAGAAGAGCTGGAAGGAACTGCTCAACATCAAGAAGACTCTCGAAACCCGCTACAAGGACGTCCAGGACTTCGAGTTCACCATCGAGCGCGGCAAGCTGTACATGCTCCAGACCCGCACCGGCAAACGCAACGCGGTCGCGGCGGTTCGCATCGCGGTCGAAATGCTCAAGGAAAAGCTGATCGACGAGAAGACCGCCATCCTCCGCGTCGACCCGGCCATGCTCGATCAGTTGCTTCACCCGCAGTTCGACCCCAAGAGCAAGAAGGTCAGCATCGCCAAGGGCCTGCCCGCCTCGCCCGGCGCGAGCGTCGGCAAGCTGGCGTTCACAGCCGACGAAGCCCACGAACGCACGCAGAACGGCGAGAAGGTTCTGCTCGTCCGCAAGGAAACCTCGCCCGAAGACGTGCAGGGCATGCACAGCGCGGTCGGCATCCTGACCAGCACCGGCGGCATGACCAGCCACGCGGCGGTCGTCGCCCGCGGCTGGGGCAAGTGCTGCGTCGTCGGCGCCGGCGCCCTCACCATCAACGACAAGGCCCGCACGCTCACCGTCGCCGGCAAGACCTACGGCCCCAACGACGTGCTCAGCATCAACGGCTCGACCGGCGACATCTACGAAGGCGCCGTCGAAACCGTCGCCGCCCAGATGACCGGACCGTTCGGCCAGCTCATGAAGCTCGCCGACAAGTACCGCACCCTCAAGATCCGCACCAACGCCGACACCCCGGCCGACGCCACCCGCGCCCGCGACTTCGGCGCTGAAGGCATCGGCCTGTGCCGCACCGAGCACATGTTCTTCGACGCCGAGCGCATCCACCACATGCGCGAGATGATCCTGGCCACCACCGTCGAGGCGCAAGACCGCGCTGGCCAAGCTGCTGCCCTACCAGCGTGAAGACTTCGTCGGCATCTTCCGCGCCATGAAGGGCCTGCCCGTCACCATCCGCCTGCTCGATCCGCCGCTCCACGAATTCGTCCCGCACGAAGACGAGAGCCAGGGCGAACTGGCCAAATCGCTCGGCCTCACGCTCGAGCAGGTCAAGACCCGCGTCGCCGCCCTGCATGAAGCCAACCCGATGCTCGGCCACCGCGGCGACCGTCTGGCGATCACGTACCCTGAAATCCTGGAGATGCAGGTCCGCGCGATCATCGAAGCCGCCGTCCAGGTGAAGAAGGAAGGCGTGAAGGTCCTGCCGGAAATCATGATCCCGCTGGCCGGCACGAAGAAGGAACTCGACTACTGCAAGGCGATCACGGTCGAAACCGCCAACGCGGTCTTCGCCGAGACTAAGACGAAGGTCGAGTACATGTACGGCACGATGATCGAAGTGCCGCGCGCCGCCGTCACCGCCGACGAAATGGCTGGCGTCGCCGAGTTCTTCAGCTTCGGCACGAACGACCTGACGCAGATGACGTTCGGCTACAGCCGCGACGACGTAAACAGCTTCCTCCCGGACTACCTCAAGAAGGAAATCCTGGACAAGGACCCCTTCCAGACGATCGACGCCGGCGGCGTCGGCAAGCTGGTGGCGATGGCTGTCAAGCTCGGGCGCGGCGTGAATGCCGGCCTGAAGTGCGGCATCTGCGGCGAACACGGCGGCGATCCGAAGTCCGTCGAGTTCTGCCACAGCGTCGGCCTGAACTACGTCAGCTGCTCGCCCTTCCGCGTCCCGATCGCCCGCCTCGCCGCCGCCCACGCGGCCATCAAGCAGGCGCCGGTGGCGAAGAAGAAGTGACGATTAGAGTGGCATGGACTACCCGTCCATGACTCGCAACAAGAGGCCCGTTGTCAGCCACCCTGACAACGGGCCTTTTCGTTTTCCGCTATGTGCTTCATCTTGCCCATCAACGACCGTTCCTGCTAATCGCGACCGCCTTCCTACTTCGTAGTCCAACGTCTTTCATCGCTGAATTCTACGGCGTACAACTTCTTGGCGTTGAGCAATCCATTGGCCGTGTACGACTCACGGCACGGACTTGACTAGCGCCTTCGAATCACCGCGAAGCCGCGTTTGATCGGGCCGGGTTTGCGTTCTCGGGGGCCGACGATCGCCCCAGTCAGCGTGCCGAGGACGAACCCGCCGAGCAGGCCGAAGATCGTGAAGTGGAAAGCTTGCATCACGAACCCCCAGTTCGAATACGACCACGCTGCCGCGCCGACTGAGCCCCCACAAGACCCAATGGCCGCACCCCAGTAAGCCCCGACCTTCGAGCCGTGATCCATGATCCGGCAGATGAGTTGGAAGAGACCGAACTCGTTGCGGCGAGGGTCAGAGTCGTCATACATCGCAGGACAATTCTCAAGTCAACGGGACCGGCCGGCAACGTCACGCATCTGCTCGGATCGAAAATTACGTGACCCTCAAACCCGTCGCACGCAGGCAGTCACTCCGTAAGCCTCTGCCGCCTCCGGCGGTCACGCCCCGTAGTGCGTCGTGCCACACGCCGTGGGGACTGCGCAATCCTGCAAAGTCTTTTCGGATCATCGCAAATCGGATCGCGCTCACGCTCGCTATTCTTCTCAGTCGATCCTGGCGGATTAACCGGTGCGATCCGCACCACATCTCTGGCTGCGAGGTTTTAATGAAGCGAGTTTCCGTATCCCGTGATCTGCGGCTGCGCATCGGCTTTACGCTCGTCGAATTGCTGGTCGTCATCGGCATCATCGCGCTGCTGGTGTCGGTGCTGCTGCCCGCCCTGAACAAGGCTCGGTCGTCGGCGCAGCAGGTCAAGTGCCTGAGCAACCTGCGTCAGATCACGCAGGCGACCATCGCCTTCACTGTCGAAAACAAGGGCTGGCTCCCCACGACGGGCACCAAGAACAGCTACGCCAAGGTCAACGGCGTCTATCGGCAGATTCTCACCTCTGACCCGGACTACGCCACCGCAATCAAGAGCCCGACCGACTGGATCACTTGGCGACGTGTCGCCGACCCGGTAACGGGCATCGATGTGCCGTCGCCGGTCGACCAGAACATCACCTACAGCGCACTTGCCAAGTACCTGAACTTCAAACCGAAGGATCACGCGAACAAGGTCGAGGCCAATCAGGTGGCGCGGTCACTGGAAGCCCTGCTCCGCTGCCCGGCGGACGTGCTGGAGACCCGACCCACTGCGGACCCTAGCGCCGGCGCCTACCGCTACAGCTACTCCATGAACTGGAATCTCAACCCACGCGGCGCCCCGCGAAGCTTTACGATTCGCTTTACACCGGCAAGATCAGTTCGATCCGCACGCCAGCCGAAAAGGTTATGTTCATCTGTGAAGACGAACTCACCATCGACGACGGCCACGCCACATTCAACCCGACGCAATGGAACGGCGGCACGGTGAACGCCCCATCGTCGCGTCACCAGAAGTTCGTGCTGACGCGCAGCCTGGCCGCCCCGACCGCGCCGAACAAGGACTGCTTGGGCAACGTCAGCTTCTGCGACGGCAGCGCCAAGTTCTTCAGCCGCAAGGACGTCCTCCGCGACCGCCACAGCGGCAACGACTCGACCGGTCCGTATACCTCCAGCACTGTGCCCGGCTTCAACTGAAGCCGGTGGTCGCTGTACGCGACCAGTTGTTCCTGAAACATAAGGCCGGCAGTCGAGCGAATCGACCGCCGGCCTTTCGTTTGTCGTTTGCGGGCTGCGATGTGAATCGCAGCAAGCAACGTTCACCGCTTGATGCGGGCGCTGCCGCCGCCGGCGACATGCATCAGTTCGTCCTTGTCGATCTGGCTGCTGTCGCCGCGCGTGCTCATCAGCATCGCGCCGTGGGCCACGCCGAGGTTCACGCACTCCTGCGGCGTCATGCCGGTGAGGAAGCCGTACGTGAAGCCGCTGGCGAAGCCGTCGCCGCCGCCGACGCGGTCTTCGATTTCCAGTTCGGGCATGGTGATGCCGTCGTAGAACTTCCCGTCCGCCCACATGATCGCGCCCCAGTCGTTCACGGTGGCGGTCTTCACGCCCCGGAGCGTGGTGCCGACGACCTTCACGTTGCTGTAGTCCTTCACGACGCGCTCGACCATCGCCTTGAACTTGGTGGTGTCGAGCTCGCCCTTCTCGACGTCGACGCCGGCGTGATAGCCGAGGACCTTTTCGAAGTCTTCCTCGTTGCCGATGAGGCAGTCGATGTACTGGACGATCGGCTTGGTGGTGGCGATCGCGTCTTCGCTCTTCCAGAGCTTGGATCGGAAATTGAGGTCGTAGCTGACGACGGTGCCAGCCTCGTGCGCGGCCTTCACAGCTTCGGCGACGACCTGCTTCGTGCTGTCGGACAGGCTTGCCATGATGCCGCCGGTGTGGAACCAGCGGACGCCGTCTTCCTGGAACAGCTTCTTCCAGTTGACCTCGCCCGGCTTGATACCAGCCGTCGCGCTGTGGCCGCGGTCGTACAGCGTGGTGCTGGCGCGCTTGCCGTGGCCGACTTCGGTGAAATTCAGGCCGATACGATCCTTCTTGCCCACGCCGTCCCACTTGCGTTCGACGGCATAGCTCACATCGACGCCGACGGCGCGGGCGTGGTTGCGAACGATCGCGCCCATGGGCGAGGAGTTCAGTCCGCCCACCCAGCCCGTGCGCAGGCCGAGCCGCGAGAGCGCGTAGGCGACGTTGTACTCGCCGCCACCCACCCACACTTCCAGCTGCGGCGCGAACTCAATTCGGCCGTGGCCGGGAGGCGACAGGCGAATCATCGTCTCGCCGAGGGCGACGAGGTCATACTTGCAGGACTTGGCATCGCGAATCTTGAGGGGCATGAGCTACTCCGCTTGGATTTGAATTCACCACAGAGGACACGGAGAGCACGGAGAAGAAAAGAGAGGAAAGAGACGGATGTCTTGTCTTCATCGCGCCAACACCGCAGGATTGATGTAGAAGCTCAACGACGTGATGTCATGTCGACCTCGCGCAATCCCGGCCCTTGCTGCGCTCAGACGCCAACATTCGAAGTGGTTCGACGAGGAGCGCTGCTGCCGCGAGTCTTCAATCCGAATCTTCTCTCTGTGTCCTCTGTGTCCTCCGTGGTTCCTATTTCTTCGTCGAACTCACCAGTGCCACCGCTTCCCGCGTGAGGCGTTCGACTTCGTCGAACTTGCCGGCGTTGAGCAGGTCCTTGGCCACCATCCAGCTTCCGCCGACGGCGACGACCTGCTTCACTTCCAGGTAACTGGGCAGCAGCGCCGCGGTGATGGAGCCGGTCGGGATGAACTTCACGTCGTAATACGGGGCGATGATCGCCTTGAGCGTCTTCACGCCGCCGATGCTTTCGGCCGGGAAGAATTTCACCACCTGCACACCCCGATCAAGGGCCATCTCGATCTCGGTGCAGGTGCTGATGCCCGGCGTGATCGGCACGTTGTTGGCCACGCAGTAGTCGACCACCTTCGGGTTCAGGCCGGCCGTCACGATGTACTTCGCGCCGGCGTCGAGCGCCTTCTTGCAGAGGTCGACCGTGCGGACGGTGCCGGCGCCGACGAGCAGGTCGCCGCGCTTGGCGAGCGTCTTGATCGACTGCTCGGCCGCGGCCGTGCGCATGGTGACTTCCGCCACGGGCAGGCCGCCCTTGACGAGGGCGTCGCCCAGCGGCGTCGCGTGAGCGGCGTCGTCGATGACGATCACGGGAAGAAGGCGATGTTTGGCGAGGGTTGCGAGTGCGTCGGACATGGTGGCTCCGGGGGGTTCTGTAGTTCAGTGGTTTAGTAGTTCCGTGGTTCAGTGATTCAGGGATCGCGTGGGCAGCGCTCAGTCCTTCGGCCATCAGCTACCACTCAACCACATCACCACACTACCACTTGACCGATCACAGCCTCATTTGAGTCAGCCCGCCGTCGACCATCAACACCTGGCCGGTGGCGTAGGACAGTTCGCCGCGTGCGAGCATGGCGACCGCCCGGCCCACGTCGTCGGGCTTGCCCCAACGCTTTTCGTTCGTCAGCCCGCCCGCGATGAGCTTGTCGTACTTCTCGGTCACGCCGGCCGTCATGTCGGTGGCGATCACGCCGGGACGGACCTCGTACACGTCGATGCCGAACTCCGCCAGGCGCGCCGCCCACAACTGCGTGGCCATGCCGACGCCGGCCTTGCTGATGCAGTAGTCGCCGCGGTTGACGCTGACGACGGTCGCGCTGATCGACGACACATTGATGATCGCCTTGCGGCCGTGGAACGAGATGTTCTCGTCCTTCTGCTGCTGCACCATCCACCGCGCCGCGGCCTGCGTGAGGAAGTACGGGCCGCGCAGGTTGATGTTGATGAGCCGATCGAAGCTGGCCGGCGTGGCATCGAGGATGTCGGCCCGCACGTCGGGCGCGACGCCCGCGTTGTTCACTAGCACGTCGAGCCGGCTGAACGTTTTGCGGATTGACTCGAGCATCGACGCGTGATCGTCAAAGCTGGCCACGTCGGCTCGGCAGTACAGCACCTTCGCGCCGATCCCTTCGAGCGTTTTGATCGCGTCGGCGACATCGCTCGCCTCGCGCCGGCCGTTGATGGCCACATCAAAGCCCGACCTCGCCAGTTCCTGCGCGACACCGAAGCCGATGCCACGACTACCGCCGGTGATGAGTGCGACTCGTTTCATGGTTGCTTACTCAAGCTGTATCACAGAGGCCACAGAGTCACAGAGGAAGACTTGAGAGAAGACGAATAGTCTGTTCTCGTAGCATGAGCCTCTCGCTCATGCCTTCGTTTCAGTAGCGTGG
Organism: Tepidisphaeraceae bacterium; assembly: GCA_047600945.1. Taxonomy (GTDB): domain Bacteria; phylum Planctomycetota; class Phycisphaerae; order Tepidisphaerales; family Tepidisphaeraceae; genus JASGKC01. The sequence continues at coordinate 4,850,035 of JASGKC010000001.1, forward strand.
ACGAAACGCACCAGCTACAAAATTCGATCAGCGCCCTCAAAGATTTTTTTGACTGTTCTCTGTGTTCTCTGTGACTCTGTGGCCTCTGTGCTACTACCCACGACTCAATCGAAGAACTTCAAATACGCCCCACCGTCCGCCAGCCGTTGCACGAGCACGGCCAGTTCGAGCAGGTGGTAATCGCCCCATAGGCTGCTCTCGCCGCACGGCACCTTGCGCCCGGGCGGGATGTAGTCCCAGTTGTTGGGCCGGTGATACACGCTGTGCAGCAGCAGGCCTTCGTGCTTGGCGCTCATGCTCAGGTACGGCTCGGCCAGCAGCGTGCGGGTCGTGGTCAGGCCGGCCTGCGTGTACTTCTTGCCCTTGCTGCCTAGGTATTTGCCGAGGCGAATCAGGCCCTGCGCCGCGATCGCAGCGGCGGATGCGTCGACTGGCTCGTGGTCGTTGTACGGCTCGGCCGGACGCGCCTTCCAGTCGCCCAGCTTGTGCAGGTCGATCGCGCCGTCGTCCCAGTACGGGATGCCGTCCGTCGCGGTGACGTCGTCGATGTAGTGGTCAGCCGTGTCGATCGCGGCCTGCTCGTAGGCGGCGACAACCGCCTTCTTCTCCAGACCCGTGGACACCTTGAACGTCGCGTCGTTGATCGTGTCGATGAACTCGAGTTCTTCGGCGTAACCGAGCACCGCCCAGGCGAGGCCGCGCGTCCAAGTGCTGAACGGGCTATAGCCCTGCTGCGTGGCACGGGCGCGGAAGTTGCCGTCGTTGCGGTTGAACGTTCCCTCGTGCGCGGTGCGGCCGCGAACGTCGTAGGTGTGCGTGCTGTCTCCGTGGAAGACGATGTACTGGTTCGTCGCCAGGCCGTGCAGCACGGATCGCTTCAGCAGGTCCGCGCCCTTATCGCCCTCGTGCATGAGCTTGTGGCCGAGCTGCCAGGCGACGCCCAGGATGCGGATGGTGCGCATCGTGTCGATGAAGAGCGAATGCGGGCCGTTGAAGCTGTAGACGTAGCCGAGTTGCGGCGCATTTGCGGTGCGCTTCAGGCCCGCTTCGTCCTTGCCGGGATGTGCGCCCTGCCATCGAGCAGCCTGCACGGCGCCGCTGGCTTTCAGGGCCATTTCGTAGAATGCGAGTTCCCACACGTTGTGCTTCGTGCGGCCCTCGAGCATGAGCCGGCGCAGGTTGCCGTAGGTGCTCAGGTTGTTGAAGCCGTGATCGTGCACGCCGATGTGCGTGACGTGCGACGCCATCTGATTGACCGTCCGCTTGCGGCCGAGTTCGAGGAGCTTTTCGTCGCCGGTCGCGTCGAAGCAGAGGATGGCGCAGCCGTACTGGAAGCCCTGTGTCCATTCGGTCCAGCCGCGCGACGTGTACTGCCCGGCGACGGTAAACACCGGCGTGCCGCTGCTGGGATTCCAGCGCTTGTCGATCGCGCGCACCTTCTTGCCGGCGAGCTCGAATGTCTTCGTCAGCGCAGGCTTGAGGTCGGCGGGTTTGAGTTTGGAGTCTACAATCATCAGTTCAGCACAGAGAGCACTGAGAACACAGAGATCACAGAGACTGATTTCGAAAGATCAGCATGCCATCTCTTCACCATTCTCTTCTGCCTCTGTGTCCTCCGTGTCCTCTGTGGTGAAACAACTCAGACGTGGGCTTGATACGCCCGGATGACGTCTGCCAAGAAGTCGTCCTGATTCCTCGCCCAGTGCCGGTTCGAGAAGATTTCGACCTCGATCATCCCATCAAACCCGGCCCGCTCGACTTCGGCGCGGATGCCTTTGAGGTCGATCACGCCCTCGCCCATCAGGCCGCGGTCGTTGAGCATGTCTTCCAGCGTGGTCTTCCAGTCGCACACGTGGAAGCCGAAGATCGCGTTCAGCTTGCCGGCCCGCGCGATTTCGGATTTCAGATCCGGGTCCCACCAGACGTGGTAGACGTCGCACGCGATGCCGAGCCACGGACTTTTCAGGTGCTCGACCGACTGCCGGGCCTCGCACATGCGGTTGATCGCGCTGCGGTCGGCCGCGTACATGGGGTGCAGCGGCTCGATGCTGAGCTTCACCTTGTTGGCGGCCGCGTGCGGGAGCACCTTCTCGAGCGAGTCATCGATCTGCCGACGCGCCACATCGAGCGGCATGCCGGGGACAGCGCCGACGACCAATACCACCTGATCCGCCCCGATCGCGGCGGCTTCGTCGATGCACTTCTTGTTCTCGTCGATGGCGGCTTGCCGCTTCGTGGCGTCAAACGCCGGAAAGAATCCGCCGCGCACGAGGGCAGGCACCTTCAGCTTTGAGCCGCGCACGATCTTGGCGGCTTCCGTAATGCCGATCGGCTCGATCACGTTCCGCCACACGCTCACGCCGCCGACGCCAGCCTTAGCATAGTTCTCGCAACACTCCGCGAGCGTCCACGGCTTGTTCGTGATGGTGTGGATTGCCAGGTGCCGAAGCGTCATTGGGGCAGTCTTCCTTCTTCTTTCATCTGTGAGTACCACACGGACAAGATGACCGTCGAAGTGTGGCCAGGTGCCGCTTCAAAAATAGCTTCCGCCTCGCGCCTCAACCGATCGAGTCCGAATTCGTCCAAATCTTTCCAGAACTGTCGGAGTTGACTTTGAAGGGCGCGGAGGGCGTCAGCTTCGCTACCCGCAACGTGCCATAGTATCCGACCAATCGACCAAGCTGCGTGATAGATCCCGAAACGCCAGTGAACCCAATCACCAAAACCAGTCAATAGGTCAAACGTAAAACCAGCCGCGTGGAGGCCGTCCTCGTAAGTGAACAGATAGTTCAACAGCGACTCGATCGACGGAAGCCCCGAGTACATCACAGGGCGAAGTGCGACGTGCCCGACCATGTCGATGAACGCCTCTCGCGCCTCGTCAAGAGATTTCGCTTCGCCAATCCTCTCCCAGCTCATCGGGTATCCTCACAGCTTCGGCACATCCACCCACTTCCCTTCCTTCCAGCTCTTCATGCCGAGTTCAGCAAGCTGCACGCCCTTCGCGCCTTCGCGGAGTGTCCACTTGAACGGCTCGTTCAGGGCGACGTGACGCAGGAACAGTTCCCACTGAATCTTGAAGCCGTTGTCGTATTCGATGTTGTTCGGGACCTGTTTCCAGCCGGCCATGAAGTCGATCGGCTGCGGGATGTCGGGGTTCCAGACCGGCTTGGGCGTTTCGGCCGCGCTTTGCACGACCACTTCACGCAGACCTGCGACGGCCGAGCCTTTCTCGCCGTCGACCTGAACGGTCAGCAGGTCGTCGCGGCGGACGCGCGTGCACCAGCTGCTGTTGAACTGGCACACCGTGCCGTCTTCAAGAACGAAGATCGCGTAGGCGCTATCGTCGGCGGTGGCTTTGAAGGTCTTGCCGTCTTCTGAGCGGCGTTGGGGCAGGTCGGTGCGGCCGTACGCGACGAGCTTCTTCACGGGACCAAACAAGTTGCCAATGACATATTCCCAGTGGCAGAACATGTCGATCATCAGGCCGCCGCCGTCTTCGCTGCGGTAGTTCCAGCTCGGGCGCTGGGCGGGCTGATCGAAGTCCAGGCCGGTAAAGACCCAGTACCCGAAGTCACCCTTGACGCTGAGGACTTTGCCGAAGAAGCCCAGTTCTTTCAGCATGCGGATCTTCCGCAGGCCTGGCAGGAACAGCTTGTCCTGCACGACGCCGTTCTTCAGGCCGGCGCTTTCGCACAGCTTCGCCAGGCGCAACGCTTCGTCGGTGGTGACGGCGGTCGGCTTCTCGCAGTAGATCGCCTTCTTCGCCTTGACGGCCATCTCGACGAACTTCGCCCGCTGTAGCGTTCCCGAGGCGTCGAAGAAAATTTCGTAGTCGCCGAACTTGCCGTCGAGTGCGCCTTGCAGGTCGGTCGTATACTTGAGCGGCTCGCTGATCTTGTGCTTGTGGGCAAGCTCCTTGAGCTTCTCTTCATTGCGGCCCGTGAGGATGGGATCGGGCATCAGCGTCAGCTCGGGCGACACCTTCACGCCGCCCTGCTTGATAATCGCAAGAATGCTCCGGACCAGGTGCTGGTTGGTGCCCATGCGCCCGGTCACACCGTTCAGAATGACGCCGATGCGTTGAATCGCCATAGGCATAAACGTACCGCGCGTTTGCGGTTTGGCGTTACCATCGGGGGACGATGCGTTTTGCAATTTTGGACGCGCACATTCGGTTACAGCGCATGTGGTCGCGCCCGATAAGCGCTCGGACTCTCGCCCGCCAGGTGCGAGAACCAGCGAGAGAACGTCGCCAGCGAGCTAAACCCCATCCGCTCGGCCACATCGGTCACGCTAGATGCTTCGTAGGCCAGCATCTGCCGGGCGAGCACCAGACGTTTACGGTCCAGGTAGTCCATCGGCGGCAGTCCGAACGCTTCGCGGAAGCGGCGAGTGAATTGTCGCACGCTGAGATGACTCGCGGCCGCGAGGTCGTCGAGCGTCGGCGGCTGATCGACGGACGAGCGATCCATCAACTGTAGCGCCGCATCGAGGTCGCGATCCAGCAGCGACGTCGACTTTGCACCGGCGGCCATCGACGCATCCCCCGCACCCGGCCAGAGCGCGACGGCCTCGGCGAGTTTGGCCAGCGCCAACAGGCTCGCCCGGCCGCGCGGGGCACCGATGGTCAGACGCCACGCATCGCGCAGGGCCGCGTCGAGCGAGGGGTGGATCGGCAACTTCGTCGCGACATGCCCCACACCCGAAAATGGATCTCGATCGCGCGGCTTGAGGTTCACGCGCACGTGATACACCCTCGCGTCCTCGGCCGACGGATCGAGCGTCATCGCGTGACGACGTCCCGGGCCGGCCAGCAGGAACGAGCAGCCATCGAGTGCGTGCGTTGTCGCGCCCAGCAGCGCCGATCCCGAACAGCCGACGATCCAGTCGAACTGAAGCAGATCGTCGTGCGCGTGTGCTTCCACCGTAAACCGTGTCGCGATGCGATGGGCGCGAACGTGTTCGACCTGCGCGCCGTGAAAGAGCGACGCGCACAGGCTTCGTGCGAGGTCGGGAAGATCGAGCACAACGAGACGATATCGGGACGCGCGAGTCAACGGAAGAAAACCCGCGACAAGTCGCGAAGCTCTTTGACGTTGAAAGACTGAGTCTGCGCTGCCACTCAGTCTTTCAAAGCTTCCCGAATGAGAGCCAGCGTGCGTTCCTGCGTGAGCGCGTTCTTTCCGAAGCCGTCGAGCGCACCGTCGCGGACGGCCTCCGCCTGCGACTCGGGGTAGTTGCTGACGAGCATCACCTTCAACTCGGGCTTCTCGCGCTTCAGGCGACGAATGTAATCGGTGCCGAGCGCGTCGGCATAACCTGGCTCCATCGCGCGATTGACCAGCAGCAGGTCGACGCCCTCGTCGATCAGCTTGCGCGTGGACGTTTCATCCGTCGCGCGGATCACCTGCGCCGTCGGCACGGCTCGACCGACGGTCATGGTCAGGTGGGAACTGTCCGGCACGCAGTGGCCGACCAGGCCGACACGCTTCTTGGGATTCGGTTGAGTACTCATGGAAGGCTCACGACTCCTTCGACGCGGGTTTGTTCTTGCGGAAGATGGCCAGCACGCGATCGATGTGGACGACGAACATGCGGTTGTCGTGTTCGAGTTCGACCGGAATCGCCTCGCGTGGGTCGAACAGCACACGGTCGTACTGGCGAATGGTGTGGTCTTCGTCGTTCTCGATCTGCCGGCTGACCGCGACCACGCGACCGGTGATGGTCGGAATCTCATGCGAGTCGGGCAGCGCGATGCCCGACCGCGTCTGCCTGCGGTTCTCGTCCTTGCGAATGACAACACGCTTGCCGACCGGCTCGATGATGTCGTAGTCGAGGCTCTTGGTTTTGCCGAGGTTGCGGGGTTCGCTGTCCATGTCGACCGGCCATTGTAGGCGTGAAAGCCGACGCGGACACCGCCTGATCTTCCGTTGACACCGCCGATTTCAAAGTGATATCATTTCGACATCACAGGAGGCACATCAATGGTGAAGGAATTCGAACGCGTGACGATGCCCGGGCTGCCCGTGCTGCTTTCCGGGCTAGGCGGAATCCTCGTGGCCGTGGGCTTGTTCATCGCGGCGTCGGCGGCGGGTCCGGTGGCGGCCGTGCTCGGGGCGCTCGTGCTGGTCGGCTCGATTTTCATGCTCAGCGGGCTCATCAGTGTCGCGCCGGGCGTGGCGGTGGTGCTGCAACTCTTCGGCGAGTACGTCGGCACCGCGCGCCAGACCGGCCTGCGCTGGGCGAACCCGTTCTACTCCAAGAAGCGCGTCAGTGTGCGTGTGCGCAATTTCGAGAGCGCCAAGTTGAAGGTCAACGAAAAGGACGGCAGCCCGATCGAGATCGCGGCGATCGTCGTGTGGAAAGTCGTCGACACGGCCGAAGCGGTGTTCGAGGTCGACAATTACGAAAACTACGTCCATGTACAATCGGAGTCGGCGCTGCGCAATCTGGCGACGCAATACCCGTACGACCATCATGACACGCAGGATTTGTCGCTGCGCGGGACGACCCACGAGATCGCCGAGAAGTTGAAGGCCGAGGTGGCCGACCGGCTCGCGAAGGCGGGCGTGGAAGTGATCGAAGCCCGCATCAGCCACCTCGCCTACGCGCCCGAGATTGCCAACGCGATGCTCCGTCGCCAGCAGGCCAGCGCGATCATCGCGGCCCGCACGAAGATCGTTGAAGGCGCCGTCGGCATGGTCGAGATGGCGCTGTGCAAGCTCAGCGCCAAGAACGTCGTCGAGCTCGACAACGACCGCAAGGCCGCCATGGTCAGCAACCTGCTGGTCGTCCTCTGCGGCGAACAGCAGGCCTCGCCGGTGGTGAACGCGGGAACGATCTATCAGTGATCGAAAGGTGGGTAGTGGGCGGTGGGCAGGGAGAACCAAGCCACTTGCCCACTGCCCACCGACCACCGCCATGGCCGACCGCAAGCCCTTCCTTCTTCGCGTCGATCCCAAGCTGCTGGAGCAGGTCCAGCGCTGGGCCGATGAGGACCTGCGCTCGCTGAACGGACAGATCGAGTTCCTCTTGCGCAAGGCACTCCAAGAGAGTGGCCGACAGAAGAAGGACAAGCCGGACGGCAAGCGGGACTGAGCGCCACCCGGCATTATCGCCCCTGCCCAACGCAGCCGACTGTTACCCCTGGCCTGCCTTACGCAGCTTGTCGCAGTGACGCCGAGCCGGGCGAGTTGCTTTTCGAAATCCAGTTGGGCGAGCTTTCGGGCACGATGTAGGTTTGCCGACCTCACCCCCCCCGCCATGAAAAAGACACTGATCGCGGTCTGTGGGCTGGTTCTGTCTGTCGCGTGCTGGACGTCGAACGCCCGTGCCGAAGGACTGGTCGACGCCAAGACGCACGTCACCGTCATGCCGCCCGACCGCTGGAAGGTCGAATCCGAACCGGACAGCGTCGTGACGGCCCCCGATCAAACCGCAACCGTCACGATGGTGGTCGTCGAGCCGGACATCGCCGACGCGGCGCTTGAAGCGATCGGCACCGAGGAAGGCCTGAAGGCGCACGCTGATGCGGTGAACGCGATGTTCGTCAGCGCGAAGAAGTCGGAGTAAACGAGGCGCGTTAACCCACCTGATCACCATGCGTGCCGCGAACGCCCGAGACGTTCGCGGCACGACTAATTTGAGTCGGGTGTCAGATCAGCACGGCGATCGCGATGCGCTTGTCGAGTGGATCGTTATCCGCCGAGTTCACGCCGCCGCCGCCGTCGAGGAAGTCCTTGCCGGTCCCGCCGATGAGCGTGTCGTTCTGGTCGTCGCCCAGGATGGTGTCATCGCCGGCGCCACCGCGGAGCAGGTCGGTGCCGCTCCAGCCGCGCAGGTTGTCGTTGCCCGCGCCGCCGTCGATCGTGTCCGGCCCGGCCATGCCGGCGATCGTGTCGTTGCCGTCGCCGCCATCGAGGCTATCGCCCTGCGAGCCGCCGACGAGCCTGTCATTACCCGCGCCGCCCAGCAGCGTCGTCGACACCGAGAGCGCGCTGAAGTCGATCGTGTCGGCGCCGTCCAGACCCCACACTTTCACGCGATCGAAGCTCGACAGCGGCGTGGTGAACTGCCAATACGCCGAGTTCGGAGCCATGAAATCCAGACCGAGCCAGGCCTTGCCATCGAAGCCGATATAGCGTGTCGCGACAATTGAATCGACGCCGCTGGTCGCTTCAATTTCCAGTGATCGATTACGAATCGCGATGCGATCGCCAGCCGTTCCGAATTGGGCACCGGCGAAGCGCAACAGTTCGGTGCGAAGCGAACCAATACCGTTCGCATAGGCCGATCGTTGAAGCACGATCGGTGTTCCGAACGCGTCCAACGTGCCGCCACGGACATCTTCGCCGTTGCCCGCGAAAGCGCCTTCGGCGCGCGGGTTGTTCGGACTGGTGTCGGGAAGCAGCGCGCGGTTGAACGCCGGATCGAGGGAACCATCGGCGCGGTACTTCACGACGATCGCCGCAGACGCCTGCTGATGGAACGGCATGTCGATGACATTGGTGGCCACGGCGTACATCGATCCGTCGGCCGCGAACAGCAGGTCCTTCACATAGCCGGTCTGACCGCTAGCGCCGATGACGCCGGTTTCGAAGAACACGAACGAGTCGCTCGATCCGTTCGATGCCGTTCGGTGGAGATAGATGTCATTGTCGTCGCCGTATTCGATCCAGCGAACGGAATCATCACGCGCGATCGCAATGAGGCCGACGGAGTGCGCGTAGTCGAGGCGTCCGTTCAGGCCACTGATGACCGGCGTCAGTCCGTCGCCTGAGAAACTGGTGTCGAGCGCACCGTTGACAGCCCAGCGTGCGACGGCCGCCGGGTAACCTTGCGGACCGACGAAGTGATCGCCGCTGTCGACCACGCTGACGATCCGGCCGAGCGAGTCGATCGCCAGGTCGTTCCAGACCGCCGGCACGAGGATCGGTTGATAGACGATGTCTTCATCCGGCAACTTCGCGCGCGTGAGCGCGACTGTCGAACCGACCAGCGTGCCGGCCGTCGTCAGTTCCTGTCGATACGCGGCCGTGTTACCGCTCGTCATGCCGAGCACGATTCGGCCGCTGGCCAGCGAGCGAATGGCGTCGATGCGGTACGGCGCGTCGTAGACGCCGTCGCTTGAAAAGGTCGTGTCGAGCTTGCCGGCACTTGTCAGCTTCCACACCTGCTTGCCGAACGCGATGAGCGATGCGCCGCCGGCGAGCGGGACGATCGACTCCGTCAATGCGCCGGCAACAGAGCGCGACAGGATGCCGTTCACGCCGAAGCTCTTGTCGAGCGTGCCGCTCGCAAGCAAGCGGGCGACGAAGCCGACGCCATTGCTCACGCCGGCGACGAGCAACTTGCCGTCGGATGCCGTAACGATCTCGGTCGGGTCGAAGCCCGAGCCGAGGTCGACGCCCTGCCGGCCGAGCGTGCCGAACGAGCCGTCGAGATCGCCGGCGAGATGACGACGCGGTTCGAGCGACGACATCCGAAACAACGTGTTTTGTTTCATGAATTGCCCCTTGAGATTCGTGGGAATGATATCAGGCACCAGCAAACCTTGTCACCGCAAATGCCGCGTCGCGGTATTCCTCCGCGATGTGAATCCGGTTGAATGTTAGTTGCCGATTCAAGCCTTCGGTCATCGGACTGACCTCAGCGAAGTCTTTCAGTTTCCCATCGGGCAACAGCACTTTGATCCCCTTTTCGTTCGTTGGATCGACAGCGTACGGCGTGTCGCTGGGCTGGTCGAAGAACAGGTCGTACTCCGGGTCGCCGCCGGCGTCGAGGACGGTCTGTGCGGCGGCGACGAACGCCGCGTGCGGATTCGAATGGCCGGCCAGGTCGATCGTTTTGTAAAGCTTGCGGAACAGCAAACCCTTGCACAGCCGCGCAAGCGTCGCGTCCTCGGCGCTGTCGGCCCATAGTTTGAAGCACTGCGTGAGCGACACGTCGTCCAGATCGACGAACTCCTTCATGCTCATCCGTTGGCCGAGCAGCGCCTTGTGCACGCTGCTATCCGTCTGCGGCCACGCGAGTCGGCCCTGCACGAGCAGACGCCGGGCGCGGCGCAGCGCGAGCTTTAGCATGCCCTCGCTGCTGCGGACGACCTTGTGGAAGTAGACGTTGCGGTACATGTGGTAGCGGGCCTGAAGGTACGCCTCGACGGCGCTGATCGCCTTCGGGCGAACCACGAGACGCTGCGACGCCGGATCGACCGTTATCGCGGCCAGCAGCCAGCGCAGGTCGAACGTGCCGTAATGCGCGCCGGTGAACTGATTGTCGCGCAGCAGGTAGTCGAGCCGGTCGGCGTCGAACTGGCTGGAGATGACATCGCTCAGGAACCGGCGTGGCCACTTGCCTTGCAGGAGCTGGACCACCTGCTCAGGCAGCTTCGGATCGTGCTTGATGAGCAGCCGATGAATCTCGCTCTCGGCGTCGAGGATCACGCGATACGTGAGCTTCTCGTGCTTCACCGACGTCACACGTTCGAACACATGCGAGAACGGGCCGTGGCCGAGGTCGTGCAGCAACGCCGCGACGAGGCACACGGTGCACTCGCTGTCATCGAGCGGCATGTCGAGGGCGATCCGCTGAAGCATCAGGCGAGCGGTTTGCATCACGCCCAGGCTGTGGCTGTAGCGCGAATGGTCGGCGCCCGGGTAGGCCATGTGCGCCATGCCGAGTTGGCGAATGCGCCGCAATCGCTGGAACTCGGCGGCGTTGAGCAGTTGGAAGAGCAGGCGATCGGTCGCGTCTTCCGTGCGGAGGGCGATGAGGTCGTGAACCGGGTCGCGGATGATCTTTTCAGGCATGAGGGTGTTGCTGCGGAGTGTATCACCGATAACGCGCGGCCGCCGCTCGCGTTATCGCGACGTTGATCGTGCCGCGAAGGCGCAGGCGACGTTTCCCGCGGCGCGGTAGGATGGAAGTGGTTTTGTTGGAAGGATCGCTCATGGTTGCACGTCGAACGCTCATCGCTGCGGTGCTTGGGTTGGTCGTCGGTCTCCCCTTCTGTTTCGCGAAGGAGGACGCCGACGACGCCAGCACGGTGAAGATCGTCGATGCCTCGTTCAAGCCCGCCAACCTGACCGTCAAACTCGGCACAACCGTCACGTGGAAGAACCTCGACACGCGCGACCACAAGGTCGTCGCCAAGGACGGCTCGTTCCACTCCGGCAATCTCAAGAACGGTGACAAGTTCACCTACACGTTTGAAAAAGCAGGCACCTACAACTACGGCTGCCAGTACATGCCGCGGATGAAGGGGACGATCGTGGTGCAGTGAGGCATGTCCCACGCTCCTTCGAGTTCAACAGCGCCAAGAGACCAGCCTGCGGGGCCCAAGTGCTGGCCGGCCGATGCGTGGACGGTCGAACGGAGTGCTGACATGCACTTTTTGATTCGGGGACTATTTGGGACATTCGGGCCACTCCGTTCGGCCGACACGTTGAGCGACTTCAAATTGCCAATGAGCACATCGAACGCTGTAGTATGACAAGCGGGTCCGGCTGGCCGTCAAGAGGGGAAATCGGCCGGGGCAATGCGAGCGACGAACGCGGCGAATCCGCATGCCGTTGCATCCCGCCGCCCGCGTGCTATCATTCCCTGCCAATGAACTGCCCGGCCCCCATTATTACTATTGACCATTCCGGGCAGGGCTGAACCGTCTGCACGACGGACTTCACACACGAACGATCCAAGCCCTGCCCCAGTCGGCAGGGTTTTTTGTTTGGTGCACGAATTCAGCACGGAGGCCACAGAGACACAGAGGGCACAGAGAAGTGAAGAGGAAAGCGGGAAGCGATAGATGCAGGTCCGGCGACTCGCCTGATGCAACGCAACTCGCCGGCGGGCTCAGTACCAAGTCTCGAACCGATAGATGACCGCTATCCTCTATCGTCTTCCTTCTTCCCTCTCTCCGTGTTCTCTGTGCCTCTGTGGCCTCGGTGAATGCATTTGAATCGCTGACATGGAACGCTCATGACCACCGCAACCCGCATCGAAATCTACGACACCACGCTCCGCGACGGCACGCAGGGCGAGGGCTTCAGCCTGTCCCTCCAGGACAAGCTGCAGATCACTGTGCGCCTCGACGAACTGGGCGTCGATTACATCGAAGGTGGCTTCCCGATCAGCAACCCGAAGGACGAAGCCTACTTCCGCGAGGTGCGGAACCTGAAGCTGAAGCACGCCAAAGTCGCGGCGTTCGGAATGACGCGCCGGCGCGGGATGAAGGCGGCCGACGATGAGGGCCCGCGTGCCTTGCTCGCCGCGGAAACGCCGGTCGTCACCATCGTCGGGAAGACCTCGCCGTTCCAGGTGGAGAAGGTGCTGGGCGTCTCGCTGGACGAGAACCTGAAGATGATCGCCGAGACGGTGGCGCTGATGCGCGAGGCCGGGCGAGAAGTCGTGTACGACGCCGAGCACTTCTTCGACGCATTCCGCGCGAATCGCGACTACGCGCTGGCGACGCTCCGCGCCGCGGAAGAGGCCGGTGCCCGCGTGCTCTGCCTGTGCGACACCAACGGCGGCACGATGCCCGAGCAGATCGAAGAGGCCGTCGGCGCGGTGAAGAAGGCGTCGTCGGCCGTTGTCGGCATCCACACGCACAACGACTGCGGGCTGGCCCTCGCCAACGGCCTCGCCGGCGTTCGCGCGGGCGCGACGCACGGCCAGGGCACCATCAACGGCGTCGGCGAGCGCACCGGCAACATGGACCTGCTGCCGTTCATCGCCAACCTGCGCCTGAAGTACAAGCTCGACTGCCTGCGCGAAGACACGCTCGTGAAGCTCACCGAGACGAGCCGGTTCGTCTACGAACTGGCGAACATGAACCTCGTGCCGGGCCAGCCGTACGTGGGCTCAAGCGCCTTCGCGCACAAGGGCGGCATGCACGTGCATGCGGTGCAAAAGGACGCCAGCACATACGAGCACGTGCAGCCCGAAAGCGTTGGCAACGTGCGGCGCGTGCTGGTGAGCGAGTTGTCCGGCGCGAGCAACATCGCCGCCAAGGCGGGGAAGAAGTTCTCGCTCGAGAACGACAAGCAGACGCTGCGCAAGGTGCTGACGCGCGTGCAGGACCTGGAGAACCAGGGCTTCCAGTTCGAGGCCGCCGAGGCGAGCTTCGAGATGCTGCTCCGCAAGGAGATCGGGCGCTATCAGCAGTACTTCACACTGGATCGATACCAGGTAACGACGCAGCGCACGGACAGCCGAGCGCCGGTCGCCGAGGCGACGGTAAAGCTCAAGGTTGGCGACGCCATCGAGCACCGCGTCAGTGACGGCGACGGGCCAGTCGACTCACTCAACCGCGCGCTGCGCAAGGCGCTGAAGGATCACTTCCCCGCCATCGCGCAGGTGCACCTGGCCGACTACAAGGTGCGCGTGATCAACAGCAAGGACGAGACGGCCGCCAAGGTGCGCGTCATCGTCGAGTTCCGTCGCGAAAAGCCGGACGGGACGAGCGAATACTTCGGCACGATCGGCGTCGACAGCAATATCATCGACGCGAGTTGGCAGGCGATCGTCGACGCGTACGAGTACCATTTGAACCACGTGAGCGAGAACGCGTGAACGACGCTTCTGCGAGGTGAAGCCATGACGATTCAACTCAAGGGCCGGGTCACGGCAGGCAAGATTGAACTGATCGAGCCGCTCACGTTGCCGGAAGGCACTGAAGTGCAGGTGATCGCGGAAGTAGACCAGACGAACGACCGGCCGATGAAGCCGATCTACTTCGGCATGTTCAAGAAAGATGGCGCGCGGATGTCGACCGAGGAAGACTTCATCGAAGCCAAGAAGATGTGGGAGCCGCGCGACCTGTGACGACGCTGGTCATCGATTCTCAATCACTCCTCTGGTATTTGGAGGGCAACCCCAAGCTATCAACGGCAGCCCGTCGAGCCATGGACGAGCCGCATTTGCTGTGGTTCGTGTCGGCCATCGGTATCGCCGAGACGTTGAGCGTTTTCGAGAAGGGTCCGCGCGAGGTGACGCGCGAGGAGTTCCTTGACTTCATCCAGACGAGCGGCCGCGTGATCGTGGTTTCGGTCGACTACTCAATCATTCACAGCGCGATGTCGCTCCGCGGATTGGACGGAATCCACGATCGCATCATTGTCGCGACGGCACTCAAGATGCGTGCCGTTCATCCAGATGTTTCACTGGTCACCAGCGACCGCGTCATCCTCGCCTCCAACCTCGTCCCCACGATCTGGTAACCACCCTTGTCTCATCCGCTCGCCGACATCCCCGCGAACAAGATTCCGCGTCACATCGCCATCATCATGGACGGCAACGGCCGCTGGGCCGTGCGCCAGGGCAAGCAGCGCGTGAAAGGGCACGAGGTCGGCGCGGAGAGCGTGCGCGAGATCGTCACCGAATGCGCCCGCCTGCGCGATCACGTCGGCGGGCCCGACTACCTCACGCTCTACAGCTTCAGCATCGAAAACTGGCGCCGCCCGGCCGACGAGGTCGCGTTCCTCATGCGGATGTACATCCAGTACCTGCGCAGCGAACGCGAAACGATGCTGAAGAACAACATCCAGTTCCGCCAGATCGGCCGGCTCGATAACCTGCCCGATGAGGTCTTGCGCGAAGTAGACGACACGCTCGACGCCACAAAGCACCACACGGGCCTGACGCTGAGCCTCGCGCTCAACTACGGCAGCCGCGCCGAGATCACCGACGCCGTGAAGGCGATCGCCGAGAAAGTGAAGGCCGGCGAACTTCGTCCCGGCGAGATCGACGAGCAGACGATTGAGAATCACCTCTACACGGCCGGCATGAGCGACGTCGACCTGCTCATCCGCACGGCCGGCGAGATGCGTGTCAGCAACTACCTCCTCTGGCAGATCAGCTACGCCGAGATCGTCGTCAGCCAGACGCTGTGGCCCGAGTTCCGCTCGCCGCAACTGCACGAGTGCATCCGTGAGTACTCGAAACGCAATCGGCGATTCGGGGCGCTCGATCACACCAACACGCTGAAGAAATGAGGGGCGTATGAGGCGAGTTCTGTCAGTGCTCTGCCTCGTCAGCGCCGTCGGCTGTAGCGCCACGCATCTGCCGCCGAGCACAGCACCGGCGGACGCCAGCGCCTCCATCCTGTCCGGCCTCGACATTGGCCGCTGGGGCGAGACGTATCACGTGGGCGATCAGGTGCTACTCGGCCTGCGCTCGACGCGCGACGGCAAGACCGTCACGCGTTACCTGCTCGTCACGCTGACCGCCGAGGCCGATCGAAAGACACGCGTGACGACTGCTTTCTCCGGCCCCGACAAGAAGTGGGTCGACGTGCAACTCGCCCCACCCACGCGAACCGTTCTTCTCGCCACATTCGACGAATCCGGCCGACCGCTGAGACACGCCCGCGGTACGATCTTCGACCGCAGCCTGCATCACGGCCTATTCTTCCTGCACGTGCCACGCGCTGCGACGACCGGCCCGACGACGCAGGCGATCACCGCTCAGGTCGAAGCGATGACGATTGCCGTCAACGCGACGATTCAGTTCGCGGCCGGCACGGGGCAGAACCCGCTGCTGGGCGACCTGGTGTCGACGGTCGTCGAGCGGCCGCCGCTGCTGGAGTTCCTGATGAAGCGCGAGATGGGCATCGACATCGCGAAGATCGACCCGGCCGATTGCACGCTCGCCGGCCGCGAGTGGCCGGCCGCGAACGTTTTCACATCGATCTCAATCGCCGACCATCCGGCCCTGGGGGCCAAGGTGACCGCCATTCCCTCCGCCCCGCCGCTGGGTTTGGTCTCAGGGATCGTCGCGATCGACGGACGCAACCCGTCGGATGCGAAGCAGCAACTGCAAGTCTGGCTGGTGGCCGCCAAACGTGGCACGGGCCAGGCTCTCGAAGCGAGGCCGATTGAAGGGCTGCAGGTCGCAGAATCGAAAGACCGCAGCACGCCGAAACCTTGACGATCACTCGGTCGCCGGCGCCTTCGCAATCTGCTGTCCCACGTTCACCTGGAACACGAGTTGTTCCAATTGCACCGCCAAGTCTACGCTCGTCACCGCGATCTTCGGCGGCACGTTCAGTTTCAGCGGGGCGAAGTTCAGAATGCCGGTCAGACCCGCGTCGACGAGTTGATCGGCCACGTCCTGCGCGGCCTCGGCGGGCACGGCGAGGATCGCCAGTTTCACGCCGTGCTGCTTGGCGTAGGCGGGCAGGTCCTTCATCGCGTGGATCGGCAGGTCGCTTATGCTCTGGCCGACCTTCTTCGCGTCGAGATCGAAGATCGCCTTCAGGCGAAAGCCCTTCTGCTCAAAGCCGCGATAGCTGCTGAGCGCCCGGCCGAGGTTGCCGGCGCCGACGAGGACGACGTCCCACGTCTTGTCGGTGCCGAGGATGTGCTTGAGCCGGCCGATCAGGTCTTCGACGCGGTAGCCGACGCCGGGATGGCCGAACTGGCCGAAGTAGGCGAAGTCCTTGCGGATCTGGGCGTCGGTGAAGTTGAGGACTTCGCCGAGTTCGCGGCTGGAGATGGTGGACTTGCCGCGGCGCTGGAGCGATTCGAGTTCGCGCAGGTAGAGCGACAACCGGCGCACGGCCGGGTCGGGCGGAACGGGCTTGGGCTCCGGGGGCAAGCGATCCTGGGGATTCGACATGACTTGACGGCCTGCGTACGCGAAACGAACCGCCGTGGACGCCTGCCACAGCATCCCGCGATTATGGATGCACGGCCAAAAGACGCAAGGTGGGAGCGGTCGAAGCGGAAGCCACGAATCTCACGAATCGGCACGAATAGACGTCCGGTCCATCACGACGCTGACGCATGACCCGCACCCGCGACAGCAATGAATGCGCCATCCATCCGGATGATTGAATGGAAGACTTCATCCCTATTCGCCTTGGATGCCATAGTTCATCGAGATAGATTTTGTTCTATAGAACGACTTGACGAACGCCGATTACTTGGCATGATTCCTCGACCGATCTACGGATCGGCACGTTACGAAGGATGAAGTCGATGCAGATGTGCAAAACCAACTCAACCCCCACCGCCCCACAGGCGATCACCGGCCGAGCTGCGGCGGCGGTCGCGGCGGTGCGTGGTATTGGGTTGCACGTCGGCACGGTCGATGCCGCGAACGCGATGCTTGCTGGCTATCGAGCAGATAGTCGGGCAGCCGGCGCGGAAGCGGCTGCCAGCTCTTTCGGACGATTGATGTAACCTCCTGCCTTGTGGCCGGGGGTCTCCCGGCCAAGTTTGCCCCTGTAAGCTCCGTTTTGCCTGCTTTCACGGGCCTCCAACCTGCCGGGAATCGAGTGTCTGCGGCGTTCTCCGTGACACGGCGTTGCTGGTCGCGTTCGCGAAGCGAAATCGGGATGAGTGCCCGGCCCGTGAGCGCGTCGCGCGGATTCGAAGTGTCATGACGGTGCGCACGCCTCTGATGGGCTGGCGGCCGATTCCGGCACCTCGACCTGCGTTTTGATCGACCGCGTCGCGGTCAGTCAGGCGCAACAGTGCCAGGAAGGTGGTGCCATTTGAGCAAATCCGATCGCCGGCCCTTGCCGGCCCGTCTGGCGGAAACACCGCCAAGAAGTTGCGCATCAGTGGCTATCCACCATCGCCATAGTCTATAGCGACGATCCCGATTTCGTTGCTGCATCATAGTTTTCACGAATCAGTGTTGATTCGCGGCAGGCTCTCGGTGCGCCTGGGATGGGCACCCGCTTGAGGAGATTCACATGAACGCGGAGTTCGTTTAGTCGGCGTCGACCTCTACTGCATGGCCACGCTTCGGCAGGACCGGCCGGACGGGGTGGCATATCTGATCAACGTCTGGATTCGTGCGGCCATCGCGATTCCCGGCCGAACGCTCGTGAAGCTGAAGTGCGCGGAAACCGGCCAGTTCCGAAACGGCTGGGTCGTCGCCGATGCAGCCCGCGAAACCGGTGCCGCTCGATCGGCTTTTGGGTCGAACACGGGCGCATCGAAAGACGCGTGTTGCCTCCGACATCTGACGCGCTGGGCCCGTCGTCCAACTGGCAGGACCATCGGTTTGCACCCGGTGTATGAGGGTTCGAATCCCTCCGGTGTCCATTGTCGATCGGAGTGTAGCTCAGTGGGTCAGAGCACGAGGTTCATGCCCTCGAGGTCGCCGGTTCGAGCCCGGCCGCTCCAAGTGAAAGTCTTCAGGGATAGCTCAACGGGTAGAGCGTGCGATTGTTGATCGCTTCGATGCGGGTTCGACTCCTGCTCCCTGAGTGTTAGTCAAACAAAGCGGCCAGCGCTCGCGAAACGTTAGCAACGTGACGTGGGCCCCGGGAGGGCGGCGTGGCTCGCGGGGATGCCCGTCTGGCCGCGCGAGTGGTCGCCAGCCAGCGGCCCGCTCGAGCCCCGCCCTCCCGGGGAATGGGCCGCGTGAACGGAGCTGAATCGCATTCGGAAAGGACGCTGTCTCATGACATCTCGAAAGCCATCCCATCCGTGATCGACCCGGCGTTCGGGTCGATCGGACTGCGATCGATTTCACCCGAATGAAAGGAAGGCGCGTATGGACGCGCTGGCTGACAAGTTCTTGAAGATGGGAGCGCGTGCGGTGGTCGAGGCGATTTCGCCTCGCGATCAGCGTCTGCGCTTCCGTGTGCCGCCCACGCTGGCGGTCGATATCCGCAGTGATCGTCACGGGGAGTTCTTCCACGTTCGTCGCCCGGCCGACGTGAAGGTCGACGTGATCGACCTGCGTCCGCGCGAGCGTCACCTGCTGCTGATGGCCCGCAACGAAGGTCGCGCGGTCGTCGGGCCGCAGAAGTCGAAGTTCCTGTGCGGCCACGACGAACGTCATTGGTTCGTCGCGGCGGTGCCGGAGAAAACGCGTGGTGTCTCGAACGTGCAACAGGCGATGGACGCCCTCAAGCCGCAGGCGGTTTGGAATGCCATCGCACGGCACGGCGTGATGGCACAGCGTAACCTGCGCCGCACGGCGGCGTTCGTGCGCCAGGGCGAGTGGTTCTTCCTGCCGCGGCCGGACCTGGTCTTCCAGGCCAACCGCGTGCTGAAGAACGAGCCGCTGCGCCGTGGCGCGGGCAAGCCGCACTGGTGCGATCAGCTCGTCCGCGATGGCGGCGAGATGGTCCGCGTGTGCGCGGCCTACCCGAACGGCCTCACCGAGAGCGAGTATCGCGCCCTCGATGAGCAGACGCGCAAGCGTCACCGCTGGACAGCGATGGCCCGGGATGCCCGTCCGTTCGTGCGGGGCCGCGTGCGTCACCCGGATCACGAAACCATCGTGCTCGATGTGTGGCACGAGGTCGTGATGAACACCGAGACGCAGGCGTTCGCGATGCGGAACGTGGCGTTCCTGGACTGAGGCGACTCGGTCCGGGACGTCACCAACAGATTCCTTCCCAAGGGACCGGCCGATCCTCGGCGCCGTGTGGCGCCGGGGACGGCCGACTTGGGCTGGCTCTCGTAGTCCAATGGCAGGACACCGGTCTGTCTCACCGGAAGCGCGGGTTCGATTCCCGCCGGGAGCGTTCGTTTCAAGTCCGAAATTCGAAGTCCGAATGCCGAAGTGAGCTCGAATAACTTCGGCATTCGGACTTCGCACTTCGGCATTCCACGTCCTTCCGCATTTCCATTCCGTGCGGCCGTTAGTACACTGCTCGATCTTCCCGATCGGCGAGCCTGCTCGGCGTTCGGGGCAATATCAACCGCGTCCTGTGTGAGAATCGACCGATGAGCGAACAGCAGCCCAGCCCTGTCAGCGATCCGCAGAAGGAAAAGTACCTGCCGCCGACCGACCCTTCGGTCACGCAACAGGTCGAGGACGCGCTGAGCGGACTCGACGTCGACGCGATGGTCGCCGACGCCGGTCGCGGCCAGAGCATGACCAAGCTGCGCGGGCTACAGTCGGGCATCGTCGAACGCATCAACCTCCAGAAGGACGAAGTGTTCATCAACCTCGGCGGCAAGGCGCAGGGCGTGATGCCCTTCAGCCAGTTCGAGGCCGAGCCGCGCGTGCGCGACGTCGTCGAAGTGATGATCGAACGCTTCGACCCGCGCGAAGGCCTGTACATCTGCGCGAAGAAGGGCGCCGCCCAATCGAGCACCGACTGGGACAGCCTGTCTGTCGGCGCGGTGGTCGAGGGCCTGGTCAACGGCATGAACAAGGGCGGCCTCGAGGTCAAGATCGGCCAGAACATCCGCGCGTTCATGCCGCTGGGCCAGATCGACATCGAGTTCCACAAGGACGTCTCGGTGTTCCTGTCGCAGCGTCTGACGGTCGAGATCACGCAGCTGGAAAAGGAATCGAAGCGCTGCGTCGTGAGCCGCCGCAAGGTGCTCGAGCGCGAGCGAGCCGAGCTGAAGGAAAAGCTGTCGAAGGAAATCGAAGAGGGCCAGACCCGCAGCGGCACCGTCCGCAGCGTGACCGACTTCGGCGCGTTCGTCGACCTCGGCGGCATGGACGGCCTGATCCACATCTCCGAAATGACGTACAACCGTCAGCTCAAGCCCAAGGACATCGTCAACGTCGGCGACAAGGTCGAAGTCAAGATCCTGAAGTTCGACCGCACCACCGGCAAGGTCGCCCTGTCGCTCAAGCAGTCGATGAATGACCCATGGAAGGACGTCGACAGCAAGTACCCCGTCGGCACGAAGGTGACGGCCCGTGTCGTCAAGCTGGAAAACTTCGGCGCCTTCATCGAAGTGGAAGACGGCGTGCAGGGCCTGCTGCCGCTCTCCGAGATGAGCTGGCAGCGCATCCGCAATCCGAAAGACGTCGTGCAGATCGGCCAGACGATTCCGCTGGTGGTGATCGCCGTCGACCCGGCCGCGCGTCGGATGACGTTCAGCCTCAAGCAGGCGACGCCCGACCCGTGGAGCGAAGCCAACGGCAAGTATCCCAAGCACAGCATCCACGAAGGCACCGTGCTGCGGCTGGCCGAGTTCGGCGCGTTCATCGAGCTTGAAAAGAACGTCGAAGGCCTGGCCCACGTGAGCGAGCTGGCCGACCGGCGCGTCGGCAAGCCGGCCGACGTGGTGAAGGTGGGCGACAAGGTGAAGGTCCGCGTGCTCGACGTCGACCCGGCCCAGCGCCGCATCAGCCTGAGCCTCCGCCAGACCGACGGCAGCTTCACCGCCCCACCCGAGCCCGTGAAGAAGCCCGAGAAGAAGCGAAAGATCCCCCTTCGCGGCGGCCTGGACTTCTGATCGAGGTGCGAGTTTTTCACCGCGAAGGCGAGAAGGATTCGCAAAGCACACAAAGAAGAAACTCACGACGGACGGCCGAGCGATCGGTCGTCCGTCTTCGCATCTCGTCGCTGGCTGCCAATCGACAATCCTGGCACAGAGCACACGGAGAGCACGGATACGCAGGCCGCATTGCAATGACGTGGCACGGGCCTCCGGCACGTGACCTTTGGTATCGAAGGCACAGGCCGACTGGCCGGCTATTCCGTGGGTGCTCTCTGTGCTCTCGGTGACGCCGGTGTTTCTCTTTGAGTCGAGCCGGCGTCTTTCGTCCCGTCACGGTGAAACCGACCAGCAACTATCGCTCGCGCGCGTCGCCGTCTATCCTGACGGGGCGATGACCGACTCGGCCACGAACGAGCCTGATCTTTCCACCGCCCACCTGCCGCGCCGCGGCCTGTTGAAGCGGCTTGGGCCGGCCGCGCCGTGGGCGATCGCCGTGCTCATTCTGCCGCCGATCGGGTTCTTTGTGATGGCGGCGCTGTGCGCAGACGTCGCTCGTGCCGTGGCTGCGCTCGCACGGACCTGTCGCGGCGCCGATATACGCCGTGCTGTTCTGGATCGTCGGCGTCTGTCTGGTGCCAACCAACGCCTACTCGCTGCTGGGCGGCTACGCGTTCGGCTTCGGCGTCGGCTTGCTGGCCGTGATGGTTGGTTACGCGGGCGCCGCCCTGCTCTCGTACGCGCTGATGCTCCGCATGAGCCGGCAGCACGTGCTCGCGGTCGTGCACGAATACCCGCGCCTCGACGCCGTGCGCCGGGCGCTGCTTGAAGCGTCGCCGAGGCGAACCGTCGCGATTGTCGCGCTCCTTCGCATCAGCCCTGCCAGCCCGTTCGCGGTGAGCAACTTCGCCTTGGCCAGCAGCGGCGTGAGCTGGCGTGAGTACCTGCTCGGCACCGTCCTCGGCATGCTGCCCAAGACGACCGCGGTCGTCTACATGGCGTCGAAGCTGTCGAGCTTCGACCTGCACGATCCGAAGGAATGGTGGATGGTCCTGCCCGGCTTCATCGCGACGGGCGTGGTGCTGGCAATCCTGATCGTGCTCGCCCGCCGCGAACTGCGGAAGCTGGCCAGTCACCCAGCCGTGAAGACGAATCAATCCTCAATCAAAGCACCTGCCAAGTAGCCGCAGGATCGACCTTTCTCTTCTGTCATCCTTTCTCCTAAACTCCTCGATCGTTCGTCCAAAACCACAAATTGACGCATATAACATCCTGCCATACGATTGAGCCTTTCCGCCAATCGGTGGTACGTTTCCCCTGTCCGAATCCGAGTCTTGGACTGAATCATTGGCGGTGTGCCGTTCGGGCCGCCACTGGGGTTCTCGTCAGGAGAGCGAATGCGTGGCTCGTCAATGATCCTGCGGTGGAAGACGCTGGCGTTGGGCATGCTGGTCGTCGGCGGCGTGACGTCGTCGACGCAGGCGGCACTGAGTTACGCGCAGCTTCGTTCGTGGGGCGTGGCCGTCGCGAATGAGATCGACCGCACGCTGAGAGTGCCCGGCACGGCGCTGTATGCCGAGACGGCCTCGCTCGACGGCTCTCGCTCGGGCGGCATCTACAGCCGCGCCTTCGTCTGGCCCGTCAGCACGCAGTTCCGCGTGATGAACATGCTGGCCCGCCACGACCCGACCACCTACACCAGCAAGCTCCGCACGTTCTCCGAGCAGGTTCATACCGCCTACTACAACGCGGGCTATCGCTCCGGTGCGGGCAGCAGTTCGCGCTTCTACGACGACAACGGCCACATGCTCATCGCGCTGGCCGAGGCGTATCAGCTCACCGGCGACAGCGTCTATCTCGACCGCGCGAAGCTGACGTACAACTTCGTCCTGTCCGGCGAAGACTCGGCCGGCGGGGGCGGGATCTACTTCCAGCAAGGCGTGACGACGTCGAAGGACACGATCTCCACGCTTCAGGCCGCCCGCGGCGCCGCGATGCTCTACCAGATCACTGGCCAGGCCAGTTACCTCACCGACGCGACGCGCCTGCGCACCTGGGCAAATTCGCACGTGCAGCTCTCGAACGGCCTGTACAACCAGGGCTTTGTGATCGCGTCGAACAGCGCCGCCGGCGTCGACATCGTCAACGCGGCGGGCGATGCGATCTCGATGAATCTCGAGTTGTACGACGCTACCAAGTCCGCGACGTACCTGCTCGAAGCCCGGCGCATCGCGGCGTCGGCGGTCAACCGTTTCGTCGACTCCAGCGGCCACATCGGCGACGAAGGCTACTGGGCGTACGAACTCGTCGACGCGCTGGCCGACCTGTACAAGCACGACCACGACTCGACGTGGCTGGTGAAGCTCGACTCGGCCCTGAACTACCTGCACACCAGCATGGTCGACCCGAACGGCCATTACGGTCTGTTCTGGGCCCGGAACGGCCCGCTGACGGGCACGCTGTCGTCGTGGAATCTCAACGAGCAAGCGCCGGTGGCGCGAGCGTATTTGTACACGGCGACGGCGGTGCCGGAGCCGACGGTGTTCGCGTTGATGGGACTCTCCGCGATGTCACTCAAGCGACGTCGGTGAACGCCGAGGCGATGGTGACATCTCCGTACCATCAACGTCTCGCTCATGGCATGTGAACGAAAGGCTGGGTGCCACGGCTTGCGTACTCGCTAGCCGTGGTACGCTCACGAATTCGAGCGGTTCGATGATCGCAGGCGTTCCACGGCAACGGCGTACCGATGCCTTGGCACCCAAATCAGAGACAAAGGGCCAAACTCACCCGATCGCGGCGTGATAACGCTTCAGCGCTTCACGCCAGTGGGGCATCGGCTTGCCGGTGGCTTTCTCGTAAGCGCTGATGTCGAGCACGCTGTACGCCGGCCGGTCGGCGCTGTCGGGCTTGATCGCTTTCCAGTCGGCGGCGGTGATGTTCTCGACGGGCTTGTCGACGTCGAACTCGTCCAGCACCGCGCGGGCGAAGTCGGCCCAGTTGGTGTCGCCGGAGTTGGTAAGATGGAAGATGCCGGACGCCGTCGTGTCGAGCAGATTCAGCGTGGCGGCCGCGAGGTCCTGTGTGAACGTCGGGCTGCCAAACTGATCGGCCACCACGCGCAGCGGCTTGCCCGCCTTCGCGGCGTTCAGGATCGCCTGCGGGAAGTTGTTCCCGCTCGGTCCGTACAGCCAGGCCGTCCGCAGTAGCAGCCAGCGCGGCGGCGCGTTCTTCTGAAGCAACTGCTCGCCGAGCAACTTGCCCTTGCCGTACGCGCTCACCGGCCCCACCGGATCGTTCGGCCGAAGCGGCCGGCGCAGCGAGCCGTCGAACACGTAATCGGTGCTGTAGTGCACCAGCGTCGCGCCGTGCCGCTTCGAGGCGATGGCGAGATTCCCCACGCCCGTGCCGTTGACGGCGTCGGCCAGCTCACGGTTCTTCTCGCAGCCGTCCACGTTCGTGTACGCCGCACAGTTGATGACCAAGGTCGACTTCACGCGATCGAAGATGCCATCGACGCTGTCCGACTTCGTGATGTCGATGTCGGGCACGTCAAAGCCCGTGACGCTGTGGCCGCGTGCTTCCAGCGCGAGCCGGATCGCGTTGGCGAGCATGCCCTTGGAGCCGACGAGGAGAATGCGATCGTAGGTAGACATCGGTTTGACTTCGGAAAGACCAGCGACTTCGTCGCAGCGTGGCCGTGTTGTCACTGACAACTATCAACTGACAACTACCAACTCATCTCCCCGCGTACTGCGTTTCGTAGTACTTGAGGTAGTCGCCGCTCTTGATCTCGCGCCACCACTTCTCGTTGTCGCGGAACCACTGGATCGTGGTCTTGATCGCGCTTTCGAAACGGAACTTGGGCTCCCAGCCGAGTTCGCGCTTGATCTTGCTCGCGTCGATGGCGTAACGGCGATCATGGCCCGGGCGATCCTTCACGTACTTCACGTACTTGTCCCAGGGCTTGTTCATCTCGCGCAGCACGATCTCGGTGATCTGCCGGTTGGTCATCTCGTTGTTGCCGCCCACGTTGTAGGCTTCGCCGATCTTGCCCTTGGTGAGGACGGTCCAGATGGCGTCGCAGTGGTCTTCGACGTAGAGCCAGTCGCGGATGTTCAGGCCGTCGCCGTAGAGCGGAACCTGCTTGTCTTCGATCAGGTTCGTCACGAACAGCGGGATGAGCTTTTCAGGGAAGTGGTACGGCCCGTAGTTGTTGCTACAGCGCGTCGTCAGCACGGGCAGGTGGAACGTGTGGAAGTAGCTCCGCACCAGGCAGTCGCCGGCCGCCTTGCTGGCGCTGTACGGGCTGTTGGGCTGGAGCGGCGTCTCTTCAGTGAACAGCGCCTTCGGATCGTTCTCGGGCAGCGTGCCGTAGACTTCGTCGGTGCTGACGTACAGGAACTTCTCGAGCTTCTTGGCCTTCAGGATGTCGAGCAGGACCTGCGTGCCGACGACATTCGTCTGCACGAACGGGCCGGAGCCGAGGATGCTACGGTCGACGTGGCTCTCGGCCGCGAAGTGGACGATTTCGGTTACTTCGAACTCGTCGACGACGTGCGACACGAGTTCGGCGTTGCAGATGTCGCCGCGGACGAACTCGATCGAATCGCTGAGCAGGTCGGTCAGGTTCGCGAGGTTGCCCGCGTAGGTGAGCTTGTCGAACGCGACGATGCGGACCGGCTCCTTCCGCTTGGCGAGGAGGCGGACAAAGTTACTTCCGATAAACCCGGCCGCGCCGGTGACGAGCAGAGTGCGCATACTCCTGATGGTATCGACTGGAAGCGGCGAGTGCTTCAGCCGAGACGTCGAAACCGGAAGTCAATCAAGCGTTAAGCATGCTTCGGTGCAGGCTTTTCGGTGCGACCTTTCACGAACCACCGCTCCACCGCGTGCCAGCTCAATGCACCGGCCAGCAGCGACAGCGGCAACGCGATCGCGCACAGCCACAGCGGGTTCATCCGACCGCCGTTATAGAAGACGAGGAGTTGCTGAATCGGGAACGCGTAGAGATACGTGCCATACGACCAATCGCCGAAGCGAGTGACGTTCAGGTGAGGCAGCCGCTGTTCGGTGGCGAGCCACAACAGCAGGTACGCCCCGAACGTCGGCAGCCCGATACTCCAGCCGTGCGGGACGAACAGCAGCACGACCAATCCGAGCGTCGAGATCAGCCCGCCCATCGGCGTGAGCTTCAGCGTGTCGCGCAGCCGGTACAGCACCATGCCGCTCAGGTAGCATGGCAGCAGCCGTGCCCAGAACGGAGGGAAGCCGAACACTTTTCCAAACCAACTTCCGCCGAACTGGATGTTCGCCAAGCTGAACACAAAACTGGTCAGCACCGCGATCACGAAGACGGTGACCAGCGCCGACGAGCGCCGGATGGCGCCGAACACACCCAGCAGCGCGACGCCGATGTAGCACCAGAACTCGTACGGAATGCTCCAGAGCGAGCCATTGCTCGTGCGCGGGTGAGCGTTGCCGAGGAAGATGATTGAGCGTCCATCGGCGTCGAGAGGATAGCTCGTGAAGTACAGCCTGGCCGTGTCGAACAGGAACTTGTGCGGCGGCGCGGTGTGCCAGTCACCCGACATGACCAGCGGCGGCAGTGCGTACACGCAGAGCGCGGCGCACACGACGAAGCCCGGATAGATGCGGGCCACGCGCTTGTGGAAGTAATCGAGCGTCGACTTCTTCCGCTCCCAACTGGCCGTGATCAGGTAGCCCGAGACGATGAAGAACCCGTCGACCGCCAGCATGCCGAAGGTCACGTGCGTGTCGAAGATGCGATGGCGGAGCAGGCGGGCCAGCGGCTCGCCAGCCTCGCTGCCGACGCCGATCGCGTAGCTGTGCGACAACACCACCAACGCCGCCAAGAACAGACGCAGGAAGTCGAAATTGTTCTTGCGATGGTTCCGAACCGCGGCCGACTGGGCGCCGGGCTGGGGCTGTGTCTGCGAAGCTGAAGCGGTAGCGGTCATGCGGTCGGCCGCTCTTATATCGGCTCGGATGGCGGGTGAGTCCGGGAAATCAGGCGGCCTTCGCCAAGCGTCGTCGCTTCGCCCAGCGTTTCGCCCAATCCAGTGGCCAGCGTTCGACCAGATGCCAGCTCAGCGCTGCAACGAGGATCGAGCCGGGCAGCGAAATCGCCAGCAGCGTGCTCCAGTGAATCCGCCCGCCGAACCACGTCACGATCAGTTGCTGGAGTGGGAACGAGAACAGGTAGACGCCGTACGAGAAGTCGCCCCACGCCGCCGTGCGATGCAGGCGAATCGCCGGACAGAACGCGAACCAGAAGATCAGGTACGCGCCCAGCGTCGGCAACGCCACGCACCACGTGTGCGGCACGAACGCCACGCCCGCTAACAACGCCGCCGCAACGATTGCCAGCGGCAGGTTCAGCGGAATGCGATCGCGGAAGACGTAGAACACCATGCCGGCCAGGTACATCGGCGCGAACCGAGCCCAGATGGTGATCGTGCCGAAGAACGTCCAGGGCTTCTTCCACTCCCACGTGAGCGTCTGCGAGTCGTAAAGGTACGTGAGCACCAGACTCGCCGCGAAGAGCGTCAGCAGCACACCCCGCCGGCGCAGCAGCGTCAGCAAGCCAAGGATCGCCACGCCGACATAACACAGGAACTCGTATGAGATCGTCCAGAGCGAGCCGTTAGTGATGAACGGGAACGGGTTGTCAGGCAGCGCCTTGACGTTCCACACGCCGCGTAAGCGCAGCACATCGAACACCGCCATTTTCGGCGACGGCGAGCCTTCGTTCCACCACGTGCCGATCGACAGCTTCGGAATGATGAATAGTCCGACGATGCACGCCACGATGAACGCCGGGTAGATCCGGGCGATGCGCTTGACGAAGTAGTCGAGCACGCCGACGCTCGCCTCCCAGCTCTGCGTGATCAGGAAGCCGCTGATGATGAAGAAGCCGTTGACGGCGATCGAACCGAACGTGATCAGTTGCGGCGTGAGCCTACGCATCGGCTCGTTCTCTTCCGTGCCCTGCGACAACACGAAGCTGTGCGACACGACGACCAGACACGCGAGGAAGATGCGCAGGAAGTCGAAGTTGTTCGCGTGCGACTTGCGGAGCGACGTCGTCGCGGCCGGCGGCGTGGCCAGGCTTTCCAGCGTGGGAGCGGCGACCGGCGAAGGGCTCGTGGCGGTGCTCATGCGAACGGAACCTGCGCAGACAATCGACCCACACATCGAGCGCCAACGCGGCCGCCCGCGAGGGGAAGTGTACCGATTGATGAGGCAGTTCGCAGGAGAAACTGATCTGCACGAGTCACGCGGCTACGACACAAAGCCTCGAAGGTACGAAGAGGGACACGAAGAAGCATTGAGAGAAGGCGACGCACGAAATGCCTCATTAGGACAAGAGATGCGCAAGGCACGATCGACATACCGGGAAACGCAGCCAATCCTCGGCCTTCGTGGCTTCCTTCGTCCTTTTGTGCCTTCGTGTCGTAGCCATATGTTCACGTCGCGGCCGCGACAAGGGCGGGTGTCTCGACGGCGATCACTTCGCGATAGAGCGTCAGCAGGTGATCGACCTTGCGCTCCCAGTCGAAGTCGCGCTCCACGCGTTGTCGGCCGGCCTGACCCATGGCGACACGGCGGGCGGGGGCGTTCGCCAGCGTACGGATCGCGTCGGCGAAGCCGGCGATCAGCGCGTCACGGCTGGTCGGCTCAACAAGGATGCCGCTGCGGGCGTCTAGGTAATCGCATGGCCCGCCCCACTTCGTCGCGATCACCGGCAGCCCCACCGCCATCGCTTCCAGCACGACGGCGCCGCCCGATTCGTACAGGCTCGGGAGCACAAACGCGTCGGCCCGAGCAAGAACGCCGGCGGCGTCGGTCTGCTTCAGCCAGCCGTGAAAGGTGACGTTTTTCTCGATGCCGAGCGACTTCGCCAGCGTCTCGAGCGAAGCGCGTGACACGCCGTCGCCGACGATGTCGAGCGTCACGCCGGGCAGTTCATTTACGACACGAGCGAAGCCGTTCAGCAGCACGTCGACGGCCTTCCACTCGACCAGTCGGCCGACGAACGCGAACGCCGCCTGGCCGGCCGGCTTTTCTGAGCGCGGGGGCGGCTGCTTCCAGACGGACATTTCCACGCCGTTCTCGACGAGCAGGCGCACACGGTTGCCGGCTTCGACGGGCAGCGCGTTGCGCGTGCGCTGGTTCGCCACCAGCAGCAGCGCCGCTTCGCGCTTCGCGGGGAAGAGCGTGTGAATCAGCTTGCTGAACGCGCGCCCGACAGTGATGAACATCTGCGCGAACAAGCCATCCGTTGGCGCGAAGCCGGGCGGAAACGTCATGCCGCCGTTGAACGGACCGAAGACGACCGGCACGCCCATCTTGCGGACGAGCGAGACGTCGCGCGGCGCCACCGGCACGGGCTGATGGATCAGTTCGATCTCTTCGTCGCGGATGAGTTGTCGCGCCAAACGCATGGCCGCGCGTTGCGTGCGGAAGCGCGCGAGCTGCCGGAAGGTGAAGGTGGCCAGGCGATCGGGCAGGACGCCGGCGCACTTTTCGAGAATGCGATCGAGGCGTGTTTCGGCGACGAAACACAGGTGGTCGTCGTTCGGGAACTCCGCCTGCAACTCGGCGCGGCAGCGTTCGTGGGTGATCAACCACGCGGCCGCCCCGCGCGAACGGAGCACGCGGAACAGGTGCAGCGGCAGCGTCGCCTCGCCGCCGAAGCGGCGCGAAGCGTTTTCAGCGATAATCAGAACTCGCGGCGGGGGCGGCATAAACAGCTCTGCCGGAAAGGTGACGGGAAAGGCACCCGGGGTTCGAGGGGCAAGGTCTAGCCAAAAATTGGTCCACTCACGATCGGGAGAACCCGTAGACGCAGCCACCATAGGCCGACGACTGCCGTCGGTCGCGGCAACACCTCGACCTTGTGAATCGTTGTGACTCATGCCCCAACCTTGAAAGGTTCCCACCGGAGCCTACTTGTTGGCACCGGTCTGCATGATCGCCATGCAGCTTTTCATATACAATTCAATATTCTCCCCGCAATCGGCCCAGTAGCCCTTGAGCTTGCTGGCGGTCATTTCGCCGCGCTCGATGTAGGCGTTGTTCACGTCGGTGATTTCTAACTCACCACGGGCGCTGGGCTTAAGGTGCTTGACGATGTCAAACACGTGCCCGTCGTAGAAGTAAATGCCGATGACGGCCGCGTTGCCCATCGGTTCCTTGGGCTTCTCGACGATTTTCGTGACCTTTCCGTTGGCATCGAGCGCCGCAATGCCGTACGCCTTCGGATTTTCGACATCGGTCAGGAGGATCTCGCGCCGCGCCCGCCGGTCGCCTTGAGTTGCTTGCGGAACTCTTCCGCCTGCTCGCGGATGCTGTATTCGACGACGTTGTCGCCGAGGATAAGGCAGATCGGCTCACCGTTGACGAACCGCTCGGACAGGCCCAACGCCTGAGCGATACCGCCGGCTCCGTCTTGGTAGGTGTACTGGAGGTTCTTCAGGCCGAACTCGCTGCCGTTGCCGCAGAGACGGATGAAATCACCGGCGTTGTTGCCGCCGGTGACCAGCAGCACTTCCTCAATGCCCGCCTTGGCCATGCATTCGAGGGAGTAGAAGATCATCGGCTTGTTGTAGACGGGCAGTAGGTGCTTGTTCGTGACCTTGGTCAACGGAAACAGACGCGAACCGGTCCCACCGGCGAGAATGACGCCTTTCATCTTTGTCCTTTGTCCGTAGTCGGTTGTCCGGGGCCAGTCGCTCAATCTTCCAGGTCGTCAGCGATATAAACGAAGAAAGACTGAGAGCCCGTGACAAATCGGGCAACCAGTATTCTTCGTCCGAAATCCAAGGCGGGTCAAGGACCGAGAAACAGGATTGCAGCCGATTTGCGGGTCAGATGACGGTTTCGCCCGTGCTGGCCGCGACCTGGTCCAACAGGTCATCGACGAACTGGACCTTGAGCGACCGGTAAAACACGTCGACGCCCGTGCCGCCGTAGAGCTCGTTCCGCTCCGGCTCACGGACGGCCGTCGGCGGCGAGGCGTGCAGCTCGTCGGCGCCTGCGCCGCCGTACAACGTGTCGGCCCCCAGTCCGCCGATCACCGTGTCGTCGCCGCCGCTGCCCCAAACCAGATCGTTCCCGGCGCCGGCGTCGATGTAGTCGTTGCCGCCCGAGGTTTCGATCGTGTCCATGCCGGGCCCGCCCAGCACGGTGTCGTTGCCCGTGCCCGACTGAATGTACACGCGGGCCGTGAACTCGTTCGATGTGCCCTCGTTCGCGGCCATCGACGGATCGATTTCGATGCGGTCGCTCCCCTTCCCGGTGTGGACGAGCAGGCCGTTCACATGGGTGAGCGCGAAGCGGCTCTCGCGCTTGTTGATGCGCGCGACGACCTCGTTGGAGGCATGGTCGCGCCAGACGCGGACCTTGTCCTTGCCGCCGGTGCCGGCGATGTCGAGCGTGCCGTCGGGCAACAGCGTTATAGTCTCGGCTGGCACGCCGAAGCCGCCGACGGAACCGTCGAAGACCCGGACAGCGTAATCGCCCGCCTTCGTCAGATTCGCCCGCTGCTCGACCATCCACAGCCGGCCCGACGAATCGACATCGAGCGATCGAGTGTAGCCGTTGGTGGTGATCCGTGCGCCGTTGAAGCCGTTCCAGGCGGCGTCGGGCGTGAGGTCGCTGTTCAGTCGATAGATCACGCCGTTCCCAATCGCATACACGTGACCGCCGGCGTCGCCGACGAGGCGTTCGATCGGCTCGCCGAGCACCGCGACGGGATTGCTTACGAGGGACTGTCCGTCGAGCGTGATCGCACGAAGCCGGTACGCGTGCAGCTCGCTGCTGTAGGTCGCGTCACTGGCGTCGCTGGTGCTAGTTGTCTGCTCCGCGATCAGGATGACGCCGCTGGGGGCGACGTCGATGGTGGACCCGCCCACCGAGCTCGAGTTGAGGTTCGGCGACGAATGCTCGCTGCCCGCCGCCACGTCTACCGAGCCGTTGCCAAAGCCCGCCAACGTGTGGCCTTGGGCATCGAGCCAGGTGAATCGGTCGTAGTGGTAGACGTACTCGTTGTCGGCCCCCATCAGGGTCGTCTCGCTCCATCGGCTGACCACCAACATCGAATGGTTCGGGCCAGCGTCGAGGTGGGAGACCGTGCCCCGCACGGTCGCGGCGGCGAAGCCTGTGTCGATGCTGCCGTCGGCGTTCAGGCGGGAGATCGTTTCGTTGGTTGGCGCGGGCTGGGCGCTGGTGTCGCCGGTGTTGGAGAACAGGAGTCGACCCTGATCATCGAAGGCGTACCGGCCCACGAACTGGAACCGCTGGGCATCAACGAGGGTCTGCGTGATATGCCCGGAGGAGTTGCGCAGTTCGAAGCCGGTCGCTGTGCGCAGCGCCAATCGTCCGGTGGTTCGATCGACCGCGTATGCCTGCGCGAATTGGCTGGAAAGTCCGACTGTGCCGTTGCTGCCCCAGGCACTGTCAAGCGTGCCGTTGACTTGGACATGTTGCAGGACGGTATCACGCCGGACGATGGCCGAGCCGTCGTCGAGGACGGTGACGTCAAGTTTCACGGTCGAGGCGTCGTACGGCAGATTCGTACTTCCGCCGAGCGAAAGCGCCCCGCCTCCTGCGAAATCGGCATCAGGATGGGCGAACGAAAGCAGCCGGCGCGGTTCGAGACGATCGCAGAGCACGCAGCGTTGTGACATGGCTTCCCCGAGTGGCAGACCTTACAGGGGAAGACGACAGTCGAAGCAGTTTGTTACAGGTGCAACAATCAGTGGAACAGCGACTTGAGCGCCGTGAGGAGCATCACGTAGCCGGCCAGACACACCACGGTGCCACTGATCACATGCCAACGACGACGGCCGGGAGTTTCGAGATCTAAACCATCCATACGACACACCATTTCCAAATGGCAGGCCGATAATAGGCAGGGCCTGCGGGCTGAGCATCAATGGTTCTAAGATGCCATCTCTCAGGGTTCATGCGACGGATTCCGAGCCCGATTGCCACGACAGTTGACTCTCGGGACGTAAAGCTGCGGGAATTCGCTTCGACTTTCGACGCGTATCGTCCGCACAGACGCCACGTTGCATGACCTTGCAGGTTGGCGTCCCGACCGCCCGGGCTGTAAAAATGGGCGTCGGATGCTGCCTCTGCCGATAAAAACACGCTTCGCTTGAATGAGCCTCGGAACATCCTCGTCGTGCAGCCCAGCTGGGTCGGCGACGCCGTCATGGCCACGCCGGCATTGCGGGCGATCCGAGCCCTCTATCCGGAAGCCCGAATTGCCTATCTGTTTAAGCAGAATTTGGAAGCCGTCTTCGCGGGGATGCCGTGGGCGAACGAACTGATCCCATACGGCAAGGAGGACGGCTTCGTCCGGCTGGCCGCTCAACTCCGCAAGCATCATTTCGACACAGCCATCCTGCTGACCAACTCATTCCGCACCGCCCTGCTCTGTCGGACAGCCAAGATTCGCCGATTGGTCGGTTACGAACGGGAGGGCCGCGGGTTTCTGCTGACCGACAAGCTGCTGCCGATGCGCGAGGCGTCGGGCAAGTTCGTCGTCTCGCCGATCATTCACTACTACCTGGCGATCCCGCGGTATATGGGCTCGACGGACAACAACCTGGCGATGCAGCTGTTCGTCACCGACCCCGAGCGGGCCGAGGCGATCGCGTGCCTGCTGGGCGCGAACCTCGATCAAGGCATCGAGCGCCCGCTCAGCCAGGGCAAGCCGCCGCTGGTGATCTTGAACCCCGGCGCCAGACTACGGCGCGGCCAAGTGCTGGCTGCCCGAGTACTTCGCGGCCGTGAACGATCGGCTTCAGGCCGACCTGAACGCCACCGTCATCGTCAGCAGCGCCCCGCGCGAGCGGAAGATCGTCGACGAGATCGCCAGCTTCGCCAAGCGGCCCTTCATCGATCTGGCCAAGCAGAAGCCGAGCCTGGGCGCGATCAAGGAGATCATCCGCCGGGCGGATTTGATGATCACCAACGACACGGGTCCCCGGCACATCGCGGCCGCATTCGGCACGCCCGTCGTCACCGTCTTCGGGCCGACGCACCCGGAGTGGACTGAGATCTACTTCGCGCTGGAACGCAAGGTGGCCGTCAAAGTCGACTGCGGCCCCTGCCAGCTCAAGACCTGCCCGCTCGACCACCGCTGCATGAAACGCGTCACGCCCGACATGGTGTTCGACGCAGGCCAGCAGCTGCTGCAAATCGCCGCAACGACGCGGTGAACGCGTAACTTGTTACTTGGTATTGGTAATTCGATACTCGTGCGCGGCCGAGTAACAAGTATCCGGTCATTCGTTTGCGGCCAGAGTCGATCAGCTATCGGACCACCATGCCCACTGCAAGAAAAGTCCTCGCCGTCGTCGGCGTTGTCGGCCACGATCAGAAGGGCGTCGTCGCCCGCTTCGCCACGTACATGGCCGAGCGCGGCATCAACATCGAAGACATCGAACAGCGCGTCGTCCGCGGCACGTTCATCATGGACATGCTGGTCGACATCGCCGATGTGACCGTCGACCTTTCCACGCTCATCACCGGCCTGCTCGACCTCGGCAAGTCGATCGGCATGGACGTGCGCGTCAGCCTGCACGACGAGAAGAAGACGCGCAAACTCGCGATCCTCTGCTCGAAGGAGCCGCACTGCCTTCAGCACCTACTGACGATGATCGCCGAGAAGAAGATGCACGCGCAGGTCGTCGGCGTGCTGGCGAATCACCCGGACCTCGAGCCGGTCGCCAAGCAGTTCAACGTGCCGTTCGCCTGGAAAAGCCACGACGACCTGCCAGCCCACTTCGCGTGGCTGCGGAGTGAGTTGAAGAAGCTCGCGCCCGACGCGATCGCGCTGGCCCGCTACATGCGTGTGCTGCCGCCGGAGATCGTGCAGGAGCAGCGGCACAAGATCGTGAACATCCACCCGTCGCTGCTGCCCTTCTTCCCCGGCGCGGCCCCGTACAAGCAAGCCTACGAATCCGGCGTCCGCGTCAGCGGCTGCACCGCGCACTTCGTCACCGAACAACTCGATCAGGGGCCGGTCATCCTCCAGGACGTCTTCCACATCGACGTCGGCACCGACTCGCTCGACGACGTGAAGTCCAAAGGCCTGCAACTCGAAGCCCAAACGCTCGGCGAAGCGGTGAGAATGTTCGTCGACGACGAACTGGTCGTGCTGGATGGCAACGTCGTCTTCAAGCCGGGCGTGCGACGGTTCGTGGCAACGCCCGAGCCGAAGCGGAACTAAGCCGCTAGAATTCGAGGGCCACACACCAAGCGTGGCACGGGCGTCCCGCCCCTGAAAGCCACGGCCGAGACGGCCGTGCCACGAAGTGCCAAGGTTCTACATCGGCGGAGTCGATATGCCAGCTACATCTTCCGAGGAGTTGCAGGCGGTGGCAAGCGCATCCATTCGAGACCGCATCTTTGTCGCCGCGATCGACACGCCGCTGGGCGTCATGCGAGCGTTCACCAGCGACGCCGGCCTGCTTCAACTCGATTTCCACGATCGGCGAGACGTCGATATCGCGTCGTCGCGCTTCGCTCACGCGGTTGAGGATGACACGCATCCGCACATTCAGAGCATCCGTCGCGAACTGAGCGACTATTTCGCGGGCAACAAGCTGACCTTCACTACGCCGATCATCCTGCCCGGTTCATCATTCGAACGGCAGGCATGGAACTACCTGCTCACCATCCCGCCTGGCGAAACCCGCACCTACGGCCAGCAAGCCTCTGCGCTCGGCGACGTTGGCGCCGCCCGCGCGGTTGGGCGCGCGAATGGCATGAACTTTCTTGCGATCATCGTGCCGTGCCATCGCGTGATCGGGGCATCGGGCAAGCTCACAGGCTACGGAGGCGGGCTGAACCGCAAGGCGTGGCTGCTCGAGCACGAACGCTGCGTGACCGCAGGACTGCTGACGCGCTGACGCGCGGGCCGGCAGTGGCACTTCAGTGCCGCTGTCACCGGGCAACCCGACTCCAATCGTCATGCTGAACGAAGTGAAGCATCTGGCCCCTCATGAGCGTCGCGCGACTTCGATCGGCGCCACATCCTTCGCTTCGCTCAGGATGACGGAAGGATTTCGTTAAGTTCATTCACCGAACTCACGCGATCACCACATCGAACCCGCCCACATCGTCGAGTGCCGCGATCGCGGTTGACGTGTTGAAGCGGGACACGCTCACTGCGCGTCCGCCGGCGCTCAGCACGCTGTAGACCCAGTTCGAGCCGGTCGTGTTCACGACCTTCTTCAGCTTGTTGTTTTTGTAGTCGAAGTAGTACACCTCGGGCTTGCCCGATGCGTTGATCTGGATCTTCGAATACAGGCCCGACTTGCCGGTGCCCTGGCCGTCGAGGCGCTGCGTGGCCCAACTGCCGTCGGCGCTGCGCGCGGCGTACCACAGACTGGTGTCGGGGGCGCTTTCGTACCAGCTCAAACGCGGCTGATATCGATTGGCGCCCGCCTGCCCTACCGTGCCGGTGCCCGTGTCGAACATCGCCAGCGAGACGTAGCCGCCAAGGATGCTGATGTTCGGATCGATCTTCTCGAACTTCCAGCCGCCGTTGTTGAAGGCGTACTTGACCGCGCTGCTGGTCGTATCTTCGTAACCGATGACGTACCGGCCGTTCAGGTCGGGTCGGTTCGGGTCGAGGATGATGTTTGTGAACCGCCCGACGTCGCCGGTGGTGTCGAGCGACGTGATCGTCCACGTCGTGCCGCTTTGCTGCTCGGCCACCTTCAGGTCGCCGGTCGCTTTCGTGTAGTAGCTGATGAGGGCCGCGTTCCCCGATTTGCTGTACGCCAGTGACGGGTACTGGCCGACGCTCTTCTTGCTGTCGACCGTCTGGATTTCCCAACGGTTGTAGAGACTGGTGAGCGTGGCGTATTTGAGGTCGCCGTTCAGGCCGTCGAAGTACGCCACGCCGGGTCGGCCGTTGTTGTCGAGCTTCAGCGACGGCATGCCCAGGTACTGGTTGCTGTCGTCGATCACCGACGCCGCCGTCCACACGTTCGTGGTCGCGTCGCGCATCGCGTACTTCAGATAGCCCGTGTCGGCATCCTGGTAGATCATGTGCAGGTTGCCGGCCGCGTCGTATTCGACGTCGTTCTCTCGCGCTCGATTCGGCCCCGTGCTCGGCACGCGATCGATCGTCGGCTGCTGGAACGTCACGCTGCGCTCGACACTGCCGTTGCGCGTGATCTGAATCGTCACGGGCTGGCCCGGCGAAGGCGTCTGGCTCGTGGTGACGGCGGCTGACACGTTCGGCAGCGTCAGGCCGTCGTAGATTTGGATGAGCGTCGCGAAGACCGCGAAGTCGTCGGTCTTGCTGACAGTGTAGCGATACGCGTCGTCCTTGTAGTCGCCGGTCTGGTCGGCGCTGGTGACGAACGTGAGGCCGCCACGCACCATCGTGCCGCCGAGCAGCGGCTGCACGCGGACGTTGCCGCTACCGTCGCTGTAGCGGGTCTTGAAGTCGCCGTTGGTGACGCCGGTCGGGTTCGCGGATGCGTCGCCTGGGATGTTGAAGCTCTGCTGGTAGGTCCGGGCACGTGAGCCTTCGACGAAGTCGACGACCAGCATCGTGTCGTCGTAGTTGTACCAGATCGACCGCGTAATCACGGGCCCGCCGGGCAGGTACGTGTACGCGTAGTGCGTGCCGGTGACCTGCGCGTAGTCGGCCGCGAAGTTGTAGCTGGCGCGAATGCCGGGATTGTCCGGACCTTCCAGTTCGCCCGTGTTCAGGCCGTCGACGTTGATGGTGTTGTGCGCCCGCGTCGACTGCACGTACGTGCGATCGCTGCTGGCGTCGTACTTGTACGGGCCGGGGTCGATGATGAGCGGATGCCCGCCCGACCAGAGTTCGAAATTGAGCGGATCATAGTGGCCGTGAATGCCGCCCTTGGGGCCGGTGTCGAAGATGATCTGCGTGGCCAGGTTGTCCGAGCCGGAGCGGAGCACGTAGTTGCCGCTGTCGGTCATCGCGTACGCCTTGCCGCGATCGCCCAGCGCGCCGGTCGGCGTGGCGGGCATGTTCATGAACGGCAGCGTCGTCACCTGCCCGAGCAGCCAGACGTCACGCACGCGCGGCTTGGCGGCGATCTTCGGGCCGATGTCGTAGAGGATCACGCCGTCTTCCAGCGCGCGCAGGCCCGTGCCAAAGATGTCGCGCTCGACCGTCAGCGTGTTCGTGCCGGTGTTCACGCCGGTGACGCGCAGCACTTCGTTCTTGTTCGCGGCGTTAATGATGTCGCCGACGTGGCAGCTGGCGGCATTCGCGACGGTGAAGCTGGTCTGACCCGAGCCGTAGCTGCCGACGATCGTCGTCTGGGCCGTGTGCGTCTGGCCGAGGATGAAGCCGGCCTTCAGGAACAGCGTGATGCTGTTGATGCGGTAGGTGTCGCCGATGGCCGGGCGCTTGCCGTCGGGCGACAGGAACTGCCGGTAGCTTTCGACCGCCTTGTTCAGCTTCGTGACCCGGCCCGCGTCCCACGACGCCAGGTCGTTGTTCTTCTGATCAAGCCAGTAGCTTTCCAGCAGCGTCTCGGTGACGTTGAGCGTGTAGCCGGGCGATTGCTCGACGTCGGAGCCGTCGTCGTAGATCTGCGCGTCCATCGTCTGGAAGAGCAATTGCCTACCAAGCGATTCCCACGCGGCCGCGTTGTCGAACTCGGGGAAGGCGCGGCCGAGCAGGTGAAGCGACGAGGCGAGCGCCATCAGCCGGTTCGAGTCGGTGTCGCTGCTGACGAGCGAGCTTTGAGCGAGCGTGTACAGGTAGTCGCCGTGCTGCATCAGCTCGCGCAGGAACAGCGTATTGTCGGCGGCCGTGAAGGAACTGCTGCCCAGCGCGGTGAAGTAGGCCCAGGTCATCATCTCGGCGCGCTGGCTGGCGACGAACCAGTAGCCGTCCTTGTCGGAGGCGCTCCACGAACTCGGGGCGACGCTCACATTGCGATACGTGTCTGAGAAGTCTGCCAGCTCGTAGCGGAGTTCGTCCATGTACTTGGTGGGCGTGCCGCTGAACCAGACGGCCTCGGAGATTTCGCGCCAGAACGACAGGCCGTTGAGGTATTGGAGGAACCCGCTCGGACCGGTGCCGGGGGTTTCGAAGTTGATGTCGTTGGTGAGTTGAACGGTCGCGCTGCCGGAGGTCTCGTCGGCCTTGAAGAGGCGCGAGTCAATGATCGTGTCGGAACTGCTGATCGAGCCGGCCGGGCCCGACAGCTTGGCGTTCATGTACGTCGCCAGCGACGCCATGTTCGCCTGCGACGGATCGAAAAAGAACTTAGCGGTGCGCGAGCGCATCGCGCTCAGCAAATTATTGTCGAACGTGGTGACCGACGACTGGAGGTTCGTGCGCAGCGAGGACTGGCTGGCAAGGTTGTCGAGCCGCTCGATCAGCGTGGAGCGTTCGGCCGAGTTGAACCAGCTCAGCGTGCTCGCCCGCGGCGACGACGGCGTGGCCAGCAACAGGCGCGGTTCCAGTTCGGAAAGTAGAGGACGGGCCAGCTTCGAAGGACGAATCCGCTTCGACATCGATCCAACTCCAGAATGTTGTGCCGCAACAAGGGCTCAGCGAGCGCATCCGATGCGTCGCTTCTCCCTATCGGTCAGACGCCACGAGGAAGCGGATTCTTCGAGCGAAGGGCCGATATTTTCTGGGGTTGGGGGATTTTGCGGGGCAGACAGGCACGGAGGCCACACGGTCTCGCTTACGGACGAGCACCAAGTGCGTCATGCTGAACGAAGTGAAGCATCTGGCGCCATTCGCACACCAAGCGACTTCGGCTGGCGACAGTTCTTTCGCTTCGCTCAGGATGACGAATCCGCCGACGCATTTGTGGCACGGGCCTCCGGCACGTATCGGTCGGAGACCAAGTGCCGGAGGCCCGTGCAACGATCGAAACTTATCTCGGGACTCCTCTGTGCCCTCTATGCTCTCGGTGTTCTCTGTGCTTGCCGGTGACTACAACCGCCCTCACACGCTCATACCCGTCTCTTCATCCTGCTGCTGGGCGGCCTTCATGGCTTCCCATTCTTCGAGCGTGATTGTCGCCTCGCGGGCTTGTGAGCCCTTGTACTCGCCGACAAGCCCTGCCGCGGCCATCTGCTCGATCAGGCGACTGGCTCGGCCGTAACCGATCGTGAGCCGGCGCTGCAGCAAGCTCACGCTGCCACGCTTCGTCTCGAGCACGACGCGCACCGCGTCGTCGAACAGCGGGTCCTTCTCTTCGTCGTCCGGCCCGCCGATGTTGGCGGCCTTGATCTGCACGAGGTCGTGCTCGAACTGCTGTTCGGCCATGCTCTTCAGCAGCTTCACGCTGTCACGGATTTCCTTGTCGTCGATGAACGTGCCCTGGCAACGCGTCGGCTTGCTCGCGCCGTTGGGCATGTACAGCATGTCACCCTGACCGAGCAGCACTTCAGCGCCGTTCATGTCCAGCACGATGCGGCTGTCCATGCGCGAGCCGACGCGGAACGCGATCTTGCTCGGCATGTTCGCCTTGATCAGGCCCGTGACCACCGTCGCCTGCGGACGCTGCGTGGCCAGCACCAGATGAATGCCCACCGCACGCGCCTTCTGGGCGATGCGGACGATGTGGCTCTCGACTTCCTTGCCGCTGGTCATCATCAGGTCGGCCAGCTCGTCGATGATGATCACGATGAAGGGCAGCTTCTTCGGGATCTTCGCTTCCTCTTCTGGCGTGCCGGGGTTGAAGCGCTCGATCAGCTCTTCCTTCGTCAGCTTGTTGTAGCCGCCAATATTTCGCACGCCCGCCTCGGCCAGCAGCGCGTAGCGCTCTTCCATCTTCGTGCAGGCCCACTCCAGCACGCTGGTGGCCTTGGCGCTTTCGGTGATGACCGGGCACATCAGGTGCGGGATGTCGCGGAACGGCGCCATTTCGACAACCTTCGGGTCGACCAGGATCAGCTTCACCATGTCCGGCCGCTGCGTGTACATGACGCTGAGGATGATCGTGTTGATACACACCGACTTGCCCGAGCCAGTCGTGCCGGCGATCAGGCAGTGCGGCATCTTCGTCAGGTCGGCGATCAGCGGGTTGCCGCTGGCATCCTTGCCCAGGTAGAGCGGGATGTCCATCTTCGCGGTCGCCTCGGGCGCGGTCTGCATCAGCTCCTTCAGGCGGACCTTTTCCTTCTCGTTGTTCGGCACCTCGATGCCGACCGTGTTCTTGCCCGGCACCGGCGCGATGATGCGGATGCTGACGGCGCTGAGCGCCCGCGCGATGTCGTTCGTGAGCGCGGTGATGGTGCTCACCTTGATGCCGGGCGCGAGCGAAAGCTCGTACATGGTGATGACCGGGCCGGTGTCGATTTCGGTGACGTGCGCTTCGACGCCGAACTCGTGCAGGGCGCGTTCCAGTTCGGCCGCCTTCTCGCGGACGAACTTTTCCTGCTGCTCGGCATAGCCGTGCTCGGCCTCTTCCAGGCAGTCCCAGCCGGGCATGGAGTACTCGCCCAGTTCCTTCGGTGGCGGCGGCGCGGTGCGCTTCGGCTTCACGTTGCTGGGCAGACGCACGAGGATGTCGCGCTTGACCGCTTCTGGCGTCGGCGCGGGCACTTCCGCGACCGGTTCCGGATCGACGATCTCGGCTTCCGACGCCTCGTCCACGACGACCGCATCCGCAACCGAATCGCTCTCATCGATCGCGTGCGCCTTCGCGGCAGGCTCTTCGGGAACCTCTACCACATCCGCCGCGTCCACGATCGCGTCGGCTTCTTCGTCGGTCTTGTTCTTGAGCTTTTTCAGACGCTTGGCGGCGCGTTCGATCTTCACGGGCAGCATCGAAGCGGCTTCCTCTTCCTGGTCGAGCAGCGCCGCGATGCGGTTCTTCTCACGCTTGACGATGGCGGCCGTCGAGGCGCTTTCGAGCGCTTCCTTCGTCACGAACTTCGCCCCGTTGTTCACGCGCGGCGCCGGCGGGAAGCTGAAGCTGACGTTGGGCGTGACCGCCTTCACCTTGCGGTACGCGCCGCCGACGTACGTGGGCAGGCGGATGACGAGTTCGTCAGCGGCAAGCAGCAAGCCCATCAGCAGGCAGACGAAAAGGATGAGCCCGGTGCCGACGCCGGAGAAATGGCTGCGGAGGTAGCCGGTGGTGGCCATGCCGAGCAGGCCGCCGGCGCCTTCGGGCAGGCCGCGCGTGCCGGCCGGCGAGATCAGGTGCGTGGCCGCGCCCAGCGAGATCGCCAGCAGCACGAGTCCCACCGCGCGCAGCCACGGGTCGCCCAGCGTCTGACCGCCCAGCTTCATCCCGATGAACACGGCCGTGAAGAACAGTACCGCGTACGCGCCGCTGCCCAATGCAAAGAACGAGTAGTACGCCAGCAGCGCCCCAGCCGCCCCGCACAGGTTGTGCGTCGGCCCCCACGGATAAACCGCGTGGCTCGGCCAGTCGGTGGCGTCAAAGCTGACCAGCGACAGGAACGCAAACGCCCAAACCGCGGCCGCGATCAGGACGAGCGTCCAACGAACAAGATGAGCGCGTTGGAGAACCATGCTGTAGTTCCTTATCGGTCGGAAGCCTGCCGGTCCGATAGCGCAAAACCTGCGCGAAAACATGCTACGACACGAAGTCTCAAAGACACAAAGGCAGACACGAAGGAATACCGGAAGCGGCTATTTCTAGTTCGAGACAAATCCCTTCTTCTTCGTGGCTTCCTTCGTGCCTTCGAGGCTTCGTGTCGTTGTGCGCCGGGAAACCTTGCGGTATCGTCCCCCGCATATGTCGAACGTCCGTGGTGCCCTGCTTTTGCTGCCGCTGATCTTCCTGTCGCTGGCCTGTCAGTCGCTGAAGTCGCCGACGGCGTCGGTGGCCGGGGTGAACGTGTCGAACATCAGCGCCGACGGCATCACGATGCTCGTCGACCTCGACGTTGCCAACCCGAACGACGTCGACCTGCCCGCGACGGACGCCAACTACACGCTATCGCTCAGCGGATCGAAGCTGCTGAACGGCAAGGCCGACCTGCTCGGCGGAACCGTCCCCGCGAACGGCCACGCCCGTGTGACGATGCCCGTGCTGATCGATTTCGACAACCTCTTCGGCACGATCGACGCCATCGCCAACACGGCGGCCGGCGCGCCGGTGAAGTACCGCCTCGACGCCAAGCTGAACTTCGGCGCCGGTTGGCCCAAGCCCCACGCGTCGCTTCCGATCCAGCATTCGGGCGAACTCAGCTTCAAGGCCTTCGAGAACGACCCGCTGTTCATCCTCAAGAGCAAGGCGTTCCGCAAAGGACTGGAAGAGCTGTTCAAAGGTCTGAACTGAGGCCACCTGCTCTTGCAGGCAGTCAACACAGAGCACACCGAGATCACAGAGGTCACAGAGGCCGAAGCGCGACAATCGCAAGTGGCGAGAGAGAATCGTTCATGAAGCTCCGGCGAGCACTTCATGAATTCGATCTATTCTCTTCTCTGTGAGCTCTGTGCCCTCCGTGGCCTCTGTGGCAAAACGATCGACGCGCCCC
The DNA here is from genome assembly GCA_047600945.1 of Tepidisphaeraceae bacterium. GTDB lineage: Bacteria > Planctomycetota > Phycisphaerae > Tepidisphaerales > Tepidisphaeraceae > JASGKC01. Next base: position 4,893,705 of record JASGKC010000001.1, read on the forward strand.
AGCCTCACGGCCAGTTCTCCGCTAGCGCTTCTTCCGGATGTCGCTTCGCGTGCACGATCGACGCGATCACCCCGCCGCCCAGCACGACGATCACGAACGGGAACGTCACCCATTCCATCGCATCTTCCAGCCATTGCGGCCCGTGCACGAACGGTTCGATCAGCATCTTGAAGCCGATGAACATCAGGATGATCGCAAGGCTGGTCTGCAAGTAGGCGAACTTGCCCATCAGGCTGGCCAGCGCGAAGTACATCGACCGCAGGCCCATCACGGCGAAGATGTTGCTGGTGAAGATCAGGAATGCGTCCGGCTTGCGGCCCACGAACAGCCCGAACGCGGCCGGGATGCTGTCGATCGCAAAGATCAGGTCGATCACGTTCACCACGATCAGCGTCACCGCCAGCGGCGTCAGCCAGCGCTTCACCGTGCCCGTGTGCGGCTCGGCGATGTGGGCGATGAAGTGGTCGCCGTGGATTTCGCTGGTCACGCGGAAGCGGGCGTAGACCCACTTCACCACCTTGCTGTCGGCCACGTTGAACTCTTCGTCCGACCGCAGCATCTTCCACGCGATCACCAGTAGCACAATCGCCAGCGGATACATCAGCCACGAGAAGTGTGACAGCGCCGCATTGCCCACGAGGATAAACGCCCCGCGCAACACGACGGCCGCAATGATGCCCCAGAACAGCACGCGGTGCTGGTACCGCGACGGCACCGCGAAGTACTTGAAGATCAGCGCGATGACAAACAGGTTGTCGACGCTGAGCGACCACTCGAGCAGGTAGGCCACGAGGTAAGTGCGCGTCGCCCCCGCGCCGGTGAGTTCGCTGGCCTCGCCCAGACCCTGCCAGTGGTTCGCGTACGCGAAGTAAACGAACACCGAAAACAGCAACGACGTCACGAACCACACGCCCGACCACGTGAGCGCCTCGCGTAGCGACACCTCGCGCGACTGCTTGTGAAAGACGCCCAAGTCCATCGCGAGGAACAGCGCGATGAGCACGAGAAAACCGATCCAGAACCAGATCATTGCGTCGCGAGGGTACAGGGATAGAGCGCGGCGCGGAAGTCGGGGGCTGTCGGAGGGTTTGGATTCTCGGATGAGAGCTTGTCCACGAAGGGCACGAAGGGACACGAAAGAAGTCAGACGAAGCCCTGCGGATAGGCTGGGTGCCACGGCATCGGTACTCCGTTGCCGTGGTACGCAGTCACAATTTTTTCACGCCCGCGCTCGCCGGAAGCATTCCACGGCTAGCGAGTACGCAAGCCGTGGCACCCAGAGACTGAGGGCATGCGTGAATTGTCAGTCTGTTGGTGGATTTCTTCGTGAACCTTCGTGTCCTTCGTGGATCATCTTTTCGCACGCGCGTAGACCACTTCAATATCGCGCAGGTGCGCCTCGTAGCCGAAGCCTTCGCGCCTGGCGAGGCAGGCGTCGGACATCGCCTTTCGCTTCTCCGGCTTAATAGCCGTCGTCAGGGCGGCAGTCCAACTCGGGACGTCATTCGCGCTGTCGAGTACGAAGCCGTCGACGTCGTGCTCGATCACCTCGCTCGCGCCGCACGCCTTGCTCACGATCGGCGGCACGCCCATCAGCATCGCCTCGACCACCACCATCCCGAACGGCTCGAACCGGCTGGGCAGCACCAGCACATCGGCGGCGGCCAGGAATTCGCTCACGCGATCACTTCGGCCCGCAAACAGCACACGCCCCACCACGCCCACCTTGGCCGCAAGCTGCGTGTACTTCTCGGCGCGTCGGAGCCGACGACGAGCAGTGTCGCGTGGCGGTCCGGCAGCTTTGCCAGCGCGCGGATCGCGGTGTCGAGGCCCTTGCGCGCGAAGTCGTTGCCGATGAACAGTGCCAGCGGACGGTCAGCCGCGATGCCGAGCGATTTGCGCATCGCCCTGCGCCGCTCGGCCAGATCGTTCGGCTCGAAGCGGCTCGTGTCGATGCCGTTGTAGAGCGCGACGATGCGGGCCGGGTCGACCTTGAACTTCGTCAGTGCGATCTCGCGCTCGCGTTTCGAGAGCACGATCGTGATCGGCGGGCGCGGGCCTTCGATCAGGTGCCGCTCCACGTCGGCGAATGCTTTTCGTTTGCGGTTGGCGAGGTGGCTGACGCGCGTGACCGTCCGCTTGACGGCCGTCGATTTGATGGCGTGGCCGGTCGCGAGGCTGATCGTCTCCAGGCCGGCCTGGGCGTGGTAAACGTCGCAGGTGCGGATGGGCAGGAACGTGTGGACGATGTCGTACGTGTGCGCGTGCAGGTGATCGTCGACGCGGGACAGGAACGCGCGGTAGACCCCCGTGCGCGTGACGGCCGACGCGCGGACGGGCACTTTCCGAATCGATCCGACGTCGCCAAAGCGTGTGCTGACGATCGCCAGTTCGTGCCCGCGGGCCGACAGGTGCGTGGCCAGGTCGATCGCATACCGCTCCGCCCCGCCCCGCTGCGGCTCGGCTTTGAAGATGACGAAGGCGATTCTCACAGTGGGCAGTGAGCAGTGGGCGGTGGGCAGCGGCCTTGTCCCGCACACTGCACACTGACTACTGCCCACTAATTTCCGTCGGCCAATCTCACATTCCGCGTCGGCTTGCGTTCGACGAGGGCCTTGTCGTGTTTCGCGATCGAACGGACCTTGCCCCACACGGCCGCGGGCAGTTTGTAGTCGCGCGTCGCGGCGCTGTAGCGGCTGAGCCAGGCCTCCTGCTTCTCGCGCGGCACGCCGATCTGGCCGAGACTGAAGATGAACTGGGCGACGTCCTTCACGATCCAGCGCTGCCGGAAGAAGAACGCCGGCAGCGGCTTCACCCGGCCGGCATCGATGAGGCGCACGGCCGGCTGCTTCTCATCGGTCGCTGTGCGGATGTAGAAGTGATTCAGGTACAGGTCGCGATGGTGCAGACCGGCACGGTGCAAACGCGTGACAACGTCGAGCGTCGGCCCGAGGTATTCCTCGAAGCTATGACCTTGTTCGATGAGTCGATCGGCGCTGACATAGCCGTCGAGGTTGCGCGTGACGACGAAGCTGCGTCCGTCGGCCACGCGTCCACTGGCGACGAGCGGCGCGGCGCTGATGCCCTTGCGTTCCAGAAGCATGATGCCGAACGCCTCGGCGTCGACCGGATCGGGGCGCGGCCGCTTGTCGCGCTTCACGTGCAGGCGGACGGCTTGGCCGTTGAAGTCGAAGTCGAGCGTGCTGTTGTCGCGCTCGTCGAGGTCGCGCCAGACGTTCAGGCGGTCGTCCTTGAACAGGTCCTCCGCGCTCGCAAAGCCGGCCGCCCGGAAGAGTTCGCGGTGCTCGCTCACTACCGCGAAGTACGGCCCGGTGCGGGGGATTGAAGTTGACGCGGCAGCGAACATTCCGCACGCATGCTACGGGAACGCGCGCGCGGCGTCGAACCCGGGAGATGGCCACAGAGGCACAGAGGACACCGAGAGGGAATCAAAGAGAGAAACGAAGGCAGGATCGCTCATTGCATGAAGTCTTCTCTGTGCCTCTGTGGCTATTCGATTTGAAGCCGCTGAATCTGCTCCTCGACCGTCGCCGACCCGCTGATCCAGGTCGTGTTCTCGAACCGGCGGAACCACTTCATCTGCTTGCGTGCCAGTTGCCGAGTGGCGATCTTGATCTGCTCGATGGCGTCCTCGAGCGTCATCCGCCCGGAGAGGTGCTCGAACAGTTCGTGATAGCCCGTCGCCTCGCCGGCCGTCTTGGAGATGGGCCGGTCGCTGGCAAGCAGCGTGCGGACTTCGTCGAGCCAACCGGCCGCCATCATCTGCTTCACCCGCGCGTTGATGCGCCGGTTCAGTTCTTCCTTTTCCCAGTGGACGCCCACCCACTTCGCGGCGTGACGAACCTGCACGCCCCACTCGCGCTGAAGTTGCGTGATCGGCTTGCCAGTGAGTTCGAAGACTTCGAGCGCGCGGACGAGCCGCTTCTGATCGTTCAGGTGAATCCGCGTGGCCGCCTCGGGATCGACTTGCTGGAGACGCTGGTGCAAGTCTTCCGGCCGCTGCACGTTCAGCCGCGCACGAAGCTCGGCGTCGGCACCGGGCCCTTCGAACAGTCCCTCGAACAGCGTCTTGAAGTACATCGGCGTGCCACCCGTGGCGATGAGCGGAACACTTCGCCGGGCCGCATCCGCGATCACGTCATCGGCCAGTTCCACGAACTTCGCAGCCGTGAATTCTTCGCTCGGGTCGACGATGTCGATCAGGTGATGCTTCACCTGCGCGTTCCTCTTGCGTCGGCTTGGCCGTGCCGATGTCCATGCCGCGGTAGATGGTCATTGAGTCGACCGACAACACCTCGGCCCTGAATCGTCGGGCCAGTTCCAGGGCCAATGCGGATTTCCCCGACCCCGTCGGGCCAATGATGCAGAGGATGTTCGGAAAAGCTGCCAAGATGACACCAAGCGACCGTCGAACTTGCGGCCGGTTATAACCGCGACGCCGAAAAACACCCGGTAATCGCGGCCGGAAACGCATTTTCGCGGGTCCGCGAACTCTTCGACTCTGGCACGCGATTTACTTCATCTCCGGCGTGGTCAGATTCAACACCAACAACCCCAACAGGAGGCTTTTTATGTCGCTGCCCACGCGTGTGACGCGGTCCCTGGTGGACCCCTTCGAGTCGATGTCCCGTGATGTCGACACCCTGATGCGGACCTTCTTCGGCCGTGGCGATTCCACGACCGGCTATGCACCGTACGCCGTCGATGTTTGGGAAGACGTCGATCACCTGCACGTCGAAGCGGAGCTGCCCGGCTTCGCGAAAGAGAACGTCGACGTGACGATCGACAACAACGTCCTGACGATCACGGCCGAGCGCACCGAGCAAACGCCGCCCGACGCTGAGAACGGCAAGCGGAACGACTACCTGCTCCGCGAGCGCCGCTACAACCGGTTCCAGCGCAGCTTCACGCTGCCGAACACAATCGATAGCGGCAGCGTCGAAGCCAAGCTCGACAACGGCGTACTGCACCTCACGCTGAACAAGCGCCAGGAAACCAAGCCGCGCAAGGTGGCGATCGGCTAAGCGCGGTAAGCAGGAAGCAAAAGGCAGTATTCAGAAGGACGCGCCGAGCGCTCGGCGCGTCCTTCTTGTTTGCTCGGACTTGAAACCACGGAGGGCATGGAGCGGACAGGCCGCGGGAAGAGGGAAGTGGCTAGAAGATGGCAAACGCGCGGGTCGTCTGGCCGCCCGTTCCTCTGTCCTCTTCCCTCTATCTTCCTTCTTCTCTCTCCGTGTCCTCTGTGTCCTCCGTGGCTTCAATTCGGATTGCGGAAATCAGAACCCCGCCGGGTCCGCCGTCGGGCGGCCGGTGTAGCGTTGCCGCAGGGCGTCCTTGCGGCCCATGAAGGCGCCATGGCCGTCGGCGAAGACGACGTTGCCTCGTGCGTCTTCCATGTTCAACTTCACCGACGCGCCCGAAGGCACCCGGCCAAAACTCGTGCGACGCGCCTTCCCGTCGTGACAGTCCGACACCACGTCGAGGATCTTGCTGGAGTCCGACCACTGGTCGGGCCGAGGGTCGTATTCGCTGTTGTAGATCGTCTTCTCGTCCTGGCAGACCAGCAGGATGCGCTCGCCCGGGTTGCGGATCGAACCGATCTTGCCCGTGAACGAGCCTTCGTACCGCGTGGCTGGCGTCGCGATGGGGTTCATGAACCACAGGTTGGCCGCGTAGCTGTAGCGGTCGAAGCCGTGGGAGTCGTCCGACGTGCTGGGCCGTTCGAGCGTGTCGCCGGGACAGCGGAAGAGCGCATCCAGCGCGCGATCGGCGAAGGCCGCCTTGTTCTTATCCGTGATGACGCGGAATTTTCCGCCCAGATACTTCGTCAGCGCGCTCTGCGTGATGTTCATCATCGGCGCGGTGCTGTCTTTCAGTGTCAGCGGGTCGGTGAGCCGCGTCCAGACAAGCCAGTCGGCCATCTCCTGCGTGGGGGGCGGGTCGCCGGGGTAGACGGAAATCGTCTTGGTGGATGGGTTGACGTAATACTGCTTGTCGCCGCCGCGTGCGGGCATCAGGCCCTTGTTCTCGTTGGCGAACGCCATCATCGCGCCGACGATCTGCCGCATGTTGCTCAAACACTTCACCTGTTGAGCCCGCTTGCGGGATTGTGCCAGCATGGGCAACAGGATCGCGATCAGCACGGCGATAATGCCGACGACCACGAGCAATTCGATCAACGTGAACGTGTGCCGACCCGACTTGGTCGGGCACCTGTGGGAGCCAACTGACATGTCCGACCTCCGCATACATCCGCCAGAAGTGTCGCCGCGACCGTTAGTCGCAGCGATATAGCATGATATCTTCGGGCTTGGCAGCCGCGTTGCGATTTCGCGACGATCGATTGCACGGACGCGGTGTACCGCGATTCATCCTCTCCCGGAATACCGGGAGAGGAGGCCAGAAAGAACGCCTGTAATTGTCTTGGTGCCGCCTGCCACCCGCCGCCCGTTCATTTGCTCGCGGTTTGCCGCGTCGAGTACAGTGCGGTATCTCACGGTTCGAGGTGGGAAGTGCTCGTCGTGTTCGGCATCAAGGAGACAGGCGTGACCGGATTGGAACTGCTGGCCGCAAGTGATCTTCCTTACGGCAGCTACCTGGCGTGGTGGCCGCTCATCCCGTTAATGCTCGTCCTGCTCGTCTGGACGAAGCTGCTGACGTGGATCGATAAGGACTGCAAGAAGGCTGTTCTCCCCCGCGAAATACTCGGGGCGGGCAACCTCGGCGGATTGCTCCTGGCGATCCTGCTGTTCTTCATGCTCCCCGGCGCAGGCCTGGCCATCGCGGCGCTGAGCGTGATCTTCCTCATCGAGATCGGCGTCTACCTCGGCATCCGCGGCCAGAAGATCGGCTTGGCCGACCTGAAGGACGAGTGGGCGGCCGAGTTCAACCTCGCCGGCAAGTTCGGCGGCGGGTCGAAGAAGGACGACGACGTCAAGGTCCACGAAGGCGACCTCGTCTTCGTCGCCAAGGGCGGCGCCCACCTCAAGCGGCCCGACGAAGAAGACGCCAGTCGCGTCGGCTACGACACCCTTGTCGCTGCGCTGGTCGATCCGCTCCGCAAGAACGCCACCACCATCGACCTCATCCCCACCCAGCAGACCAAGAACGTCCGCTACATCGTCGATGGCGTCGCCTACGACGGCGAGAAGTTCGAACGCCCCGTCGGCCAGGAAGCGATCGCCTTTCTCAAGCAGACCGCCGGCCTCGACCCGGCCGAACGCCGCAAGCCGCAGGCGGGCGCGTTCAAGATCCTCAGCTCCGGCTCCAAGCACGACGTCAAGGTGACCACCTCCGGCTCCAGCTCGGGCGAAACCGCCCGCCTGGAGATCGACATGACCGCCCGCTACCAGCGCAAGGCGGCCGACCTCGGTTTCAGCTCCGACCAGCTCGACTTCCTCATGAAAGACCGTGAAGAAGGCGGCATTGTGCTGCTGGCCGCTCCGAAGGGGCATGGCCTGTCATCGCTTCAGTACGCGATGACCCGCATGCACGACGCGTTCACCAGTCACATCCTGACGGTCGAACGCGATCCGCCGATCGAGTTGGAAGGCATCACCCAGAACAAGCTCGCCGCCGGCGCTCCGCCCGCGGAGGAAGCGAAGATGGTCGAGTGGGTCGCCAGCCAGGAACCGGACGTGCTGATGGTGAGTGGCCTCGACACGCCGCAGTCGGCGCGCTCCCTCATCAACTACGCCCAGAACGGTCGGCGTGCGTATGTCGGCGTCCGCGCGGGCGGCGTGTTCGAGGCGATCGACGCCTGGCGCAAGATCGTCGGCGACGACACACTGGCCCTCAGCAGCCTGCACCTGGTCGTTGCGGGTCGGCTGTTCCGACGCCTGTGCGACGCCACCAAGGTGCCCTACGCCCCCGATCCGGCCAAGCTCAAGCAGCTCGGCATGGGCGGCGGCGTCGACCAGCTGTACCGGCCGAACTTCGGCCCGCTCCGCGACGCCCGTGGCAACGAAATCCCGGACACCTTCTGCTTCAACCTCGGCTACATGGGCCGGTTCGGCGTCTACGAAACATTCGTTGTCGATGACGAAGTCCGGCAGATCTATCGGGAAGGCGGCAACGCCTCGGCGCTGCGTGGAGCGTTCCGCAAGCAGAAGCGGCGCTACATCCAGGAGATGGCCCTGGCCCGCGTTGAAGCGGGCGACACCAGCGTCGAAGAGTTCATCCGCGTGCTGAAGCCCGAATCGTCCAAGCCCACGGTGGCCGTGCCCCGGTCCTCGACCAAGGGCTGATGACGCTGTCGTGGTCGCGGTTCTGGCAACTGGCAACTAACAACTGGCAACTCCCCCATGTCTTTCCTCTTCAACCTTGTCGTCCTGCTCGCCCTGCTGGGGGTGGCCTACATCCACTGGATTCAGGGCCTGTTCAGCAGCGCGATCTCGATGGTGTGTGCGATCGTCGCCGCGGCGATGGCGCTGTCATACAGCGAAACGATCATCACCAGCTACCTCGGCGGCGCGATGGCCAACTACGCCAACGCGATGACGCTGCCGGTGGTCTTCGCGGTCATCTACCTCGTCCTGCGCCTGATCTTCGACATGCTCGTGCCCGGCAACGTCCGCGTGCCGCATCTCATGGACAAGATCGGCGGCGGCGTCTGCGGCTTCATTGCGGGCATCTTCAGCGTCGGCACGGTGGTGCTGGCGGCGCAGTACCTGCCGGTCGGGCCGTCGATCATGATGTGGTCGCGCTATGAAACCGAAGACCGCGACTCCGTCGCCCCCGTGGGCAGCCGTGAAGAAGACGTCAAGGTGTACGACGTAATGAAGCAGTCCGACCAGTTCAAGCTGGCCGGCGAGGAATCGGGCCTCTGGTTCCCAGTCGACCGCTGGGTGGCGGGTTTCGTCAAGGGCCAGGCAGGTACCGGCCCCGGCACGGGCGGCGCGCTCGCCAACGGCCGCAGTTTCGCGGCGATCCATCCCGACCTTCCGAACGAACTGTTCTTCCAGCGCCTCGGCACACCCCTGGGCACGAAACGAGTCGGCCTTCCGTTCGTTCACCAGATCGAATCGAGCGTCGTCGGCAACGTCCGCTGGCTGAAGCAGGTGCGCGAGGCCGACTCGCAGACGAAGAACATGCGCGGCTCGAATTACCTTGAGCCGGCCAAAACACCGCGCGTTCCCGACGCCGGCCGCGTGCTGATCGCCGTTCCGATGACGTTCAGCGCCGACGCGGGCGAGAAGGACAACATCATCCGCATGTCGCCGGGGCAACTACGGCTGGTCGGTCCGATGCCGTCGTCGAAGACCTACTACCCAATCGGCACGCTCTACCGCGGCAACGTGCTGATCCGCGAACGGCTCGACGACATGATCTACATCGACGAAGGCAAGCGCAAGCACGCCGACGAAACCGGCGCCGCCGTGTTCGTCTTCGAAGTCGACCCGGCCGATGTGCTCGTGGGCGACGACAAGGAGAAGGACAACTTCAAGTTCAAGCCGGGCACGTTCCTCGAATTCCGCCGGTACAACTACATGCCGCTGGCGGATCGCGCCGTGGTCAAGCCCGACCTCGACGCCTTCCCGGACGGCAGCGGCTTCAAGACGCGCATCAACAAGATGATCGACGAGGGCGGCCAGCTCCCGAAGAACGCCAACGACCCCGTCTTCCGTCGGCCCACGATGCTGAAGGAATACAACCTGCTCGACAGAGGCCCGGAGAGCACGGACCCGGATCAATGAGCGGGAAAACGTCGAGCGACCCGCTCGACACGCCGCGATCGAAAACATTCAGACGCTAAACGAGCGAAGCCGCGGAAGAGTTCCTTCCGCGGCTTCGCTCGTTCTGAGATTCTGCTCTTGCGCTGCTGCGGCTGATCGCGCGTGAGCATCGAAGTGGAGTGATGGCACCGCGCTTGGTTCCTCCCCCCTTGAGAGGGAGGCTAGGTGGGGGGCGCTTCCTACATCGGAACACCTGTAGGCACGTGAAGCGCCTTGGCTAGCGCCGCCCGCCCTACTTCTTCCCCGCCGTCGCGGCCCGCTTGCGTTCGGTCATCTCTTCAAGGAACCGCTTCTCGCCGCGCGTCAGGCTGTCCTTGCCGTGCGTGCTGATCTTGGCCAGCACCTCGTCCAGCCGCGTTTCGTCGGCCCGCGCCTGGGCGGCCAGCTTCTCCTGCTGCTTGTTCAACTTCGCCTGCTTCTTGGCCTCGCGGGCGCGTTCGCGGCGGTCGTCAGCGTCGCGCTTGCTCCATGGTTCGTGCGCCGCGGCGAACGAACCGTCCTCTTCCTCGAACGCGTAAGGCCCTGCTTCCACCACCTGCCGGCGCATCTGCATGCAGGTCATCAGGCCCATGATCGCGAGGATGAGCAGCCAGAACTGGAACGACGCCACGCCGATCATGATCGCCACGATCGACGCGACGATGCCCACCGTGCACGACGCGACCATCGACCGGTAGAAGCCGATGAAGCGCCAGAGGATCTCCTGCGTCATCCGTCCGCCGTCCAGGGGGAAGATGGGCATCAGGTTGAACAGCAGATTGGTCCAACTCAGTTGATAGATCCAGTAACACCACCACGCGACATCCGTCCAGCCGTCGAATGGCTTGAACGGTTCGATGTAAAACGGCAGCCATGGCAGGCGACCGGAGCGGATGAACAAGAGCGAACCGCTCACCACGCAGATGAACACGTTCACCAGAGGACCGCCGGCCGAGGTCACGAAGCTCGGCCACCATCGTTGCGGCGGTCTCGCCAGCGCAAGGCCACCCAGGGGATGCATCACGATTTCATCGGCTTCGCCGCCCATCCATCGCGCCGCGAAGCAGTGGCCGAACTCGTGCAGCAGGATGATCACAAAGAGCGTGCACGCCGCGATCACCTGGTCCTGCCAGACGTACTTCAGCCCGACGCCCAGCGTGAGCATCAACACAATGGTGATGATCAGCGACGAGTGCGCCTGCACGCGAATCCCGAACGCGGTGAACAGCGGCACGCGGCCGTACAGCAGCCACCGCCCGAGCCGCGCCAGGCCCGTCGCTTCGGGTTGATCTCGGTAATAGTCGCGGTCTTCGAAGGCCATGCGTCAGTGCTGAGTATAGCGGACACCGCCCCGGCTTGAACGAAGGCCGGGACGCCCCGAGCTACTTCGCCGGCCCGGCGTGGAAGCCGACCCGGAAGCAGATCGCCGCCGACCCCTCGCCTTTGCCGGGATAAGCGATGGTCAACGCCGCCGGCGTCTGTTTCCACTCAACGGTACCGTCGAAACCGAGCAACTCGACCGAATCGACGATAGCGCCCGATCCGCGGGCGGTCGAGCCCAGGGAGCGCACGCTCAGCGTTTCGCCGGCCTTCGGCACCGCCATGCAGAACACGTAGAGCGCGCCGTCCTTGCCGACGGTGAAGCGGAAGTCCCTGGTGGTGAAGCCGACATTCGCCTGCCGGGCGTCGATCTTGCCGCCCGGGATCATCTTGAGATGCCCGTTGTCGTCCTGCCCTTCGCCGGGGATATCCCACGCCCTGCTGCCGTACACGGCCGCGCCGTTGACGCGCATCCAATCGCCCACTTCCTTCAGCATGCGGGCCGAGCCTTCGTCGAGTGACCCGTCCGGCAACAGCGAGACGCAGACGCCCGCGTTCCCGTCCCGCGCGACGGCCTCGACGATGTAATTGATCATTGACCGCGAGTCGTACGTGAAGCCGGGCGCGTAGAACCAGTCGCCGACCGGCGCCTCGGCGATCCACGGCTGATCGGTCTTGATCTCGCGCGGGATGCCAAACTCTTCGGTGTTCACCGTGCCGTTGGTCTTCGGGCGGAACTTGACGATGCTGAACGTGTCCACCGTGCCGCGCCGCTTCAGCGCTTCGTTGTAGAAATGGGCGATGACCGTCTGCATCGCATCGCACTTGATGCCGGTCCCGGTGCCGTTGCCCGAGAACGGCTGGGTGCTGGTGCCGTCGGTGTAGATGAAGTCCGGATCGTACTGATCGACCGCGTCCATCATGCGCAGCGCCCACCAGGTGGCGTACCACTTCGCATACGCGGCGTGATTCTGGAACAGACCGGCCTGCGGCGGATTCCACGGCGAATGTGCGGCCTTCTCGACCGTGCGATACTCGCGCAGGTCGATCCCGTAGAGCAATCGCGGGTCGAGCCCGTCCCACCACTTGCCCTTGCCGTCGGCGAGCGTCAGGTGCCCGTCGTACGGCACGCCGGCCTTCGGGCCTTCCTTGTCGGCGCCGAACGCCGTCTGCCACCACCACCAGCTGTACTCGTGGTGAAAGGTGATGCCGAACCGCATGCCGTCGGCGCGGCACGCCTTCGCCCATTCGCCGATGAGGTCGCGCTTCGGCCCGAGCCGCGTCGCGTTCCAGGGCTGGTAGTGCGAGTTCCACAGATCGAACTGATCGTGATGGACGCCCTGGATGATAAGGAACCGCGCGCCGGCGTCGTGATAGATTTTCGTGAGCGCGGCCGGGTCGAGCTTGCTCGGGTTCCAGTCGCGCAGCACTTCCTTGTAGCCCGCCTCGCTCGGGTGGCCGTACTTCTTCAGGTGGTTCTTGTAGGCGTCGGTGCCGGACACATACATCTTGCGTGCGTACCAGTCGCCGCTCTCGCCCGCCGCCTGCGGGCCGAAGTGCACCCAGATGCCGAACTTCGCCTCGCGCAGCCAGCCGGGCTCGCCGGGGTAGTTCTTCTCGATCGACTCCCACGTCGGCGCGAACGGGCCCGACGCGATCGGCAGAGCAAGCTTCACCTCCGCAGCGTCTTTCGAATCCGCCATCGGCACGCTGTCGACCGCGCCCGGCGGCGGGTAATCCGGGATTGGCGGCAGTGGAATCAACGCTGGAGCCGTTTGAGCGGAAGCAATGTCAGACATGATCAGGAACCACGAAACAGCGGCCGAGAGGACGGACGATTTCATACCGCAAAATCCTTTGACGTGACGCTCGCCAGGCGGGGCAGGTTGCATGCACCTGCAAGATCGTCGAGCGAAGCGCGGGCGGAGCCTAACGCGCACGAGCGGCGATCGCGATCGAACGCGATGACACGCGTCTACTTCCCCGTGCCCATCGTCCGCCACATCAGCAGTGCGGCGATGGTTTTTCCGTCTTCGATTTCGCCGGTGCGGATCATCGCCAGTGCGTCGTCGATTTTCGTCGGGACGACTTCGATTTCCTCGCCTTCGTCGAGATTCTGAACTGTCTTCTGCAGATCGTAGGCCGCGAACGCATACATCTTCTCGCTGGTGATGCCGGGCGACGCGTAGAAATGCCCGAGCGACTTGATCCGCCCCGCGAGGTAACCCGTCTCCTCCTGCAACTCGCGGCCGGCGCAGTTCGTCGGGTCTTCCCCCTTCTCCAGCGTGCCCGCCGGCAGCTCGAGCAGGTACTTCCGCACGGCGTAGCGGTAGTTGCGGATGAGGAGGATTTCCGTCTCCGACAGCAGCGGCAAAATGACCACCGAGCCGCCGTGCACGATCACTTCGCGCTTGACGCGCTTGCCATCTTCCAACCGATCGAGATGGTGGATTTCGAGTTGGAAGCGTTTGCTCGAGTAGATCGTCTGTCGTTCCCGGAGTTCGTAGCTCATAGGTAACGTGATTGTAGAGACGTTCGGATGAACCAGAAGAGGAGCCACGAATCACACGAATGGTCACGAATGAAGATTCAATTCGTGTTGATTCGTGCGATTCGTGGCTCTGATCTGATTGCCTTCCGCACAATGACCCGTCGGCGTTTGCTACAAGCGGTAGAGCGCGACGTGCGTCGAACCGCCGCAGCTTGTGGATAACCCGACGTGAAGCACTGGAGATTTTGTGGAGAGCGTCCATGACGCGTAATTTCTCGGACGACACGGATGGCATCGGCCGGCATGGCGGTTCACCCGCCCAGGGCGTTGGAAATGCCCGGGACCCTGACAACGTTCGGAGCGTTGAAAGCGGTCCTCATGCCGGCCGGACTGATTCGCCCAGCGTCCCGCCTGATGATCGCGCCCGTGGCGCCGGCTCAGGCTCGCAGCGCCGCTCACCGGCGCCGCCAACGCCGATCAGTCCAACGGCCAGCACACGCGAAGCTTCGGAGGCTCACGCGGCGTTGTGCAAGGCGTACGCACCAGTGTGTGCTGAGTTCGGACCGCGGGTCGAGCTGATCGCCGTCGATCTCGATGGCACGCTGCTCGCGCCCGATGGGCACGTCTCGCCGCGAACGGTGAAAGCCGTGCGCGGCGCACTCGACGCAGGGATTCGCGTCGTCATCGCCACCGGAAGGACCTGGTGGGAAAGCCGCGCAATCGTCGAAGCCGCAGGACTGGCCGATTCGGACGGCCCGCACCCAGGCGTCTTCGGCGGCGGAGCGGTGGTCAATGACATGGCCACCGGTCGAACGCTCGCCAAGACCACCATCGACCCCGTGACGGCGATGGAGATCAGCCGAATCATCGAAGACGCGGGCTACCCCGCGATGATCCTTCACGATGTCGGCGGCAGCGGCGCGGAGTTCCTGATCTCGGACGGAATCACGATCCCGCAATCGTTGCAGGACTGGTTCACGCATCACAAGCACGACATCATCACGCGATCCGATCTGGCCCGTGTGCCCCACCCCGGAACGCTTCGCGTGACGACCGCCCTGACCGCCCAATCGATGCGCGAGATCGGACCGCGCCTCGAAACCGAACTGGCCGGGCGCTGCGTCTGGCACGCCATCCGCGTGCCCGCGTACGACGTGAACGTGCTGGAAGTCTTTCACCCGGCCGTCAGCAAGTGGCACGGCCTCGTGCAACTGGCCGCCCTCACCGGCATCGACGCGGGCCGCATCGTGGCGCTCGGCGATGACGTGAACGACCTGGCCATGCTCCGGCACGCGATGCTCGGCGTCGCGATGGGCAACGCCCGGCCCGAAGCGGTCGAAGTGGCCGACCTGCAAATCGGCCCGCACAGCGAGGACGGACTCGCCCGGTTCCTGGAGGAACTGGTGAAACACGGATCAAGGAGGTCCTTGAAGGCGGCGCGCTGAGCGGCAGCGATGCGCGTCGCCGATGCCCCGCGGCGGCGCGACGGAACGCGGCACGCAAGGCGGTGTGAGGCAGAGGATGCAGGCACGGCCCGTCACCGGACCGTGCGCGATGTCGGACGAACCGGAGTCTTCTCCGCGTTCGTCCCCCACACGCGGCGCATCCGACGCCTGCTGCGGATCAAGGACGATGCGAAAGGAGTCGCAGGCTCAGGCGACCGACGCTTAGGAAGGGCGTCGGTCGTCTTTCGTTGGGGGTTGACATCCCGGGAGACGGTGATTGACCAGCAATCGCCCGACGCGGACGATCTCAACGCGGGCGTCGTCAGATCCCGCCTTCTCCAATGCCGCCGGCCCTGACATTCGCAGCAAGGTGGGTACGACGAACGCTTCTGATCGTTCCGTTCATCGCGCCGTTTTTATTTCACGCCCTATACGAGTCGATCAACCGCAACTGGACGGTGGAGCAGTTCGGCTGCGGGTGCCCCAACATTCGCGGCGAGTTCCGCCGATTCAACGCCAACGACTTCAACTTGATTGTTTGGTCAGTCGTTTGGTGCATCTGCGGCACGCTCTGGATACTTCTCCTACGGCCCGATTTCAAAACATCAACTTCTCTCAAATTCATCTGGGTGGCGGCGCCTGGCCTTGCCATCCTCGCGTACGTCTGCCTGAATCGTTGGAGTCGGGAGTTCTGGATCTAGGCCGGGAGGCGACTCATGCGGGTTGCAGGTGCGATCTATTTCGTAGCCCTGTTGATCGGCGGGTGTGCAACCCAGTTGCCCCCTACGCCTTGGTCGCGTTGTCAGGAAAGAATTGAGAAAGGCGAAGTCTACGCGAGTCAAACGGAGTCGGAATTCCTGCAACGGTGCGACCCGGTGGTGACTGACCACGTTGATCAACTGACCCTCTATCAGTTCGATCGCGTTCCAAACTTCAGCGGCCTGACCGTGATCGTGAAAGAGGGTCGACTTGTTCGCGCATTCACTTGGAACGACTTCGCGCCACCGCGTGTCTACTTCGACACGATGACGGACGCCGACCGCTTGCTGCTCACCAAGCGAACTGGTCTCAACTAAATCGCCGGGTGCCACGGCTTGCGTACGCGCTAGCCGTGGTACGCTCGCGTCGACGAACGCGTCTCACGGCGATCATCATCCTGCTAGCTGCGCCGGACGACATGGCCTGTAGGGCCCTTAGAAGCGAATCTATGTTCACTCGTTCATCCATCATCGTCGGACTTGTCTTCGCTGCCGGCGCGTTGCTTGGTTGCGAGGGCAGCCGATCTGCCCAACCCGCTACGACATGGACTCCGCCGACGCGGCAGCCCGTCTCAAGCACTCAACCTGCTGCGCAAGGCCCCGAGTATTTGAATGTGCTCGAAGCGGTGTTTCGTTTTCAATTCGACCACAATGCGTCGGGCGCTCGGCGCAAGGTTGACTACTTCTTCCTGACGCTCGATCGAAGCGATCCGCCGGCGGACTTGCTCGCACGATTCAAAGACGACGCACCCCGTGTGCTGCCGGCATCGCTGGCCAAGGCATCTGCTGGCGAAGGTGTGAAGCACAAGGATCTTGGCGGCCAAGGCCTGATCTTCAACATCACCAGCATCGCCTGGCTCGACGCGAACACAGCAGACGTGCAAGGCGGCTACTACGAAGCGGGACTCTCGGCATCCGGCAATACCTATCGAGTTGAACGCCGTGGTGGTAAATGGGTCGTCACTCACAACAAGATGCATTGGATCTCGTAAAGCGCCGGGTGCCACGGCTTGCGTACTCGCTAGCCGTGGTACGCTCGCGTAAACGAACTGGGATTGGGAGACTTCTAGTCATGTCGCAAGGTGGTCGTCTGAATGACACGCTCCGTCACGTCTCAACGATGCTCGGTCGCTGGCGCGGCGGGCATGCTCGTTTGTGGGAACTGACCGTGTCTATCAAGTCTCTGACGATTCGAATTGAGAAGCCGGGAGTAACCGGCAACCTGCATGTCGCGTGCATCGCCCCGACGCACATCCGCGGGCCGGTCGACTGGGACGACTGCGATATTGAGGTTGCAGTCGGTTCGCAGGATACGTTCGTCGTGCGTGATCGCCGTGCCGGACTTGAGGTTCATACGGGAAGCATCGAGGTGAAGGAGAACTGCATGCCTGTCTACACTTCGCCGCCCAGCACATAGCCCCGCGTCACTTTGGGAACCCAGCGACTTCGAGACAATTCGAGGCACGGGCCTCCGGCACGTGGCCAGGGCTTTGCACGTCCCGGAGGCTCGTGCCACATGCGATTCGGCGAATCATCGCCGCCCTTCGCTCGACGAAGTAGCCGTTACTCGATGCTCTTTTGCCGTGATCGTGCAGACGAACGTCGCATCGGTCTAGACACCTGCCTTGTTCGCTTAGACGGACGCCGCAACCGAATAGACCATCGCCACGTTCGTCTATTCGGCGGCCGCGGGCGTCTATCCTTCCGGGACGGCTGTCTGCGCGATCGCTTCACCCGTCGAGACGTTCGACTCGACAGTCTACTCCGCCGGGCTGTCCGTTCAGGCGTTTGACGTGATGGCGCAGACGATAATGTGCGGCCGGCTCGCTCCGGCGGCGCGAGGGCGGGATCTCACCGCGCTGCGGCGGTGTTTGATCGGACGTGGTGCCGCGCAGCGCCCGCCCGCGGATTCGGTGTGCAGCGCAACCGCGGCCGCGACGATAGCCACCGTGTCATGCGCTACGGCTACCTCCCCACCACCGATCGCCGCCTGCTCCAATGGGCCGGCCACTTCAATGAACTCATCCAGATCGATCCGGCCCGATACGGGCTGTCGCCGGAACGGTCGGCGGCGTTCGACGCAATCTACCAGACCTTCGCCAGCGCGCTGGCCGCGTGCGAGCCGGCCATCCGCAGCCGCTCGGCCACGTCGGTCAAGAACACGGCGCGGGCGAATCTCAAGGCGAACGTCGGCACCCTGGTGAGCCTGATCCGCGGCGCGGCCGGCGTGAGCGACGCACAGAAGATCGCGCTGGGCATCGGCGTGCGGGCGCGGCCGACCCGCATCGACGCACCCGACCGCGCCCCGCTGCTGACGGTGAGGTCGGTCCGCGCGACGACCGCGACGGTGGTGCTGACCGACCCGACCTCGAGTCGCCGCGGCAAGCCCGACGGCGCTGCCGGCGCGACGCTGTTCGTCTACGTCGGCGACGAACCGCCGACGAACCTGTCCGGCTGGCGCTACTACGGCCAGACCGGCCGCACGACGATCGACATCACGTTCGAGTCGAGCCTGCCCCCGGGCACGCGCGTCTGGTTCACGGCCCTGTGGTTCAGCGCCCGCAAAGAAACCAGCCCGCTGTCGCCCCCCATCCACACCCACCTGCAAGGCGGCGGCGTGCAGGTGAGCAAAGCCATGGTGCGAGCGCTGGCGGCGTGAGGGAGCGGAGGGGGTCTTTCGATTGGGGCATACCTCCGCGCTACGTTACGATGCCCGAACGATGCCAGAGGGGTGTCTCACTTTGTTCAAGTACGCGACGCGATCGGTCACGATCGAAGACGTCGCGCGGTTCGCACCCGACGACTTGGGCTGCGCCGATTACGTCCGCGCGTTCACGTCCATCCTGACGACCCGCGAGCTACCAGCCGATCCCGGCTTCGACGAGTACGAGGCGATCGGCCTCACTCGCTGGGACGACCCGCAGCGGCACGACCAACCCGAGCGCTTCCGCCGCTTTCGCGTGCTGACCAACGCCGTCGGACTCGCGTTAACGGCATCTGGCGTCGGCGACCTGACGCCGAACTACCTCGTGGTCGGCCTACTCGACGATGCCATCGCTCTATGCGATCGCGACCTGCTGCGGCTTCTCGCGCCGGCGTTCGATGAATTGCACGCGAGGCTGGTCGCGGAACGCTCGGAGGAATCGCCGTTCACGCTGCTCGGCACGCTTTTGGTCCGCTCTCGACTGAACGCGCCGATCGAAGACCTCACTGCGCTCGCAGAGCAGATCATCGCGGAGGAAGGCCGGCAGACGGAACGCCACACCGGCGACTTCCTGTTCGGGTGCACGAACTTCGATCAATTGAACCACGTCTGGCGCGTTCTCGTCCGCGATCATCTGCCTGCGACAACTCCCACGCTCGCAGTGCTGCGAAGTGCGCTCTTGGCGTAGAGCGCCAGGGTGGCGGCGAGCCTGCTCGCGTCGGGTGGTCCCGAACAATCTCCAAAACCCCGGCGAACAAGTTCGCGGCTACCCCTTTGAATTGAAGCGCCGTCCACTTCCGTTCGTCGGATACACTGCGCCGCGCCCGATGCTCCCCGCCGCCACCAAAGTCTCGCTCGCGGACATCCTGCCGATGCGGGCGGTGTTTCTGCAGGAGTGCAATCATCAGATCCGCTACAACGCCCGCCACGAGCGCGGGTGGACGGATTCGTATCGGCTAACGCTGGACGACGCCGTCGTGGGGTATGCGTCGGTCATGGGGCAGGAGATCGCCGACCGCGACACGCTGTTCGAGTTCTACGTCGTGCCGACGCAGCGGCGGCACGCGAGCGTGCTCTGCCGGCGGCTGCTCGACGTGGCCGGCGTGCGGTGGATCGAATGCCAGACGAACGACCCGATCCTGCCCGCGTTGCAGTGGGAGTTCGCCGAGCAGATCAGCGCGAACAAGCTGCTGTTCGAGGCGGGCGTGACGACCGAGCTGGCCGTGCCCGGCGCGACGGTCCGCCGTCGACGCGAGGACGACGACGTCTTCGAGCACCACGCCGAGCCGGTGGGCGATTTCGTCGTCGAGCGGGCCGGCCAGGTCGTCGCGACCGGCGGCTTCCTGCTGCACTACAACCCGCCCTTCGCCGACCTGTTCATGGAAGTGAGTCCGCCCCACCGCCGGCAAGGCGTGGGCAGCTACCTGATTCAGGAGTTGAAGCGGGAGTGCTACGCCGCCGGCCGAGTGCCCGCGGCCCGTTGCGACCTGACGAACGCCGCATCCCGCGCGACGCTTTGCAAGGCGGGCATGCGCGAGTGCGGATTCATGGCGATGGGGCGGGTGCGATGACGATCCCCGGCGACATCCTCTCCGGCCTTGGTCAGTTCGCCTCATTGGCGCTGGCCGCGCTCATCGGCCGGTATCTTCTGAAGTCGCGCCCGCTCATCTGGATGGTGGCGTTGCTCGGCGCGTTCGGGGCGATGTGGGCGCACATTCTCTACGACGGACAAGGTGCGATCGCGGAGTTCATTTACGTGCCGGTGATTTACTACATTGCGGTCGCCGGGCGAAAGGACATCGGCGGGCGGCGGCGGATGTGAAACGGGCTTCGGAAAAGGGTGCCACGGCTTGCGTACTCGCTAGCCGTGGTACGCTCGCGAAAACGAAAGCGTCCCACGGCAACGGCGTACCGATGCCGTGGCACCCGGCGCTCACTGCTCAGGGGATATGTTTCCGCTCGCGACCGTCGGGCCGGATTTGTAGGATGGCCGCACCTTGCTCGTCGCCTGCCGAAGTCGGCCGGCGACGGGTCACTTCTACCTCTCTCAGGGAGCAGGCATGTCCGCATCATCGTTTAACGTCCGGCGTGCGCACCAGTGGTTCGCGATCGAGTTGAACAATCTCGCGTGGGATCTCGTCGAGGCGAACGAGCGGTCGCCCGCCGACGCCGAGCGGATGATTCACGCGGCCCACGGGGCGTGCTTCCACTGGCTGGAAGTCGGCGAGCTGGTCAACCACCTGCGGGCCCAATGCCTGCTGGCGGCCGCGTATGCGAAAGCGAGTCTCGCGGAGTCGGCCGTCCGGCACGCGGAGCAGTGCCTGCGCCTCAGCCGCGAGGCGGGCGACAAGCAGTCGGCGTTCGACCGCGCCAGTGCCCACGGCTGCGCGTCGAACGCGTACACGCTGGCCGGGCGAATGGATGATGCACGGACCGTGTACGAGCGAGCGCTGGAAGCGGCAAAGGGGTTCGACGACCCGGACGATCGGCCGGTGTTTGAGCGGTTGTTTCCGCGGCCGTAGGCTTGCCTGTCACTCACTCTCATGACCGACTCACCAGCACCTTCTGAATGGAGACCGCAACCCGCGCCGCTGATCGTCTCTGATCTGGACACGTTTCCGATCGTCGTGCTGCACTACTGGGCTCGCTGGAATCTGACCGATCGAGAGATGGATCGACGACTCGTGTCGATCACGGCGGAGTACGCGGGGCGAATCTGCTTTCGCTCGTGCGACACAGACGATGCGGAGAATAGGCCCTTCGTTCAAGGCATCGCTAACGTGCCCGCGCTCGGTTGCTTCGTTCGCGGCGCGTGGTTTGCGAGCAAGGTCGGCCTGCTGAGCGAAAACGAGATTCGTTCCGTGCTGGATGTCTGGCTGAAAAACTCGGCACGACCCAAACGACCTTCGTCAGGTAGCGACAAGCTTGCCGTCGGCTTCGTCTTCGGTTGGTTTCTCGGCATCCTTGTGGCAGGCACCTTGGAAGGCGCCATCTACCATGCAAGAACGGGCAGGTATGCAGATGGGGTAGGGTACTACCTCGCTGGCTACGCGATCGTGTTGGAGGTGCCAATCCTCATCGTGCTGCGAGCCTTGCTAGGCAAACGCATGAACGGATGGGCCAGCTTCTGGTTCGGACTGCTTTTCGCACCGGCAATTCTGGGGGTCTGGATGCTGCTCGCCTGATGGAGCGACGCTCCGCCGCCCGATTTTCCATCTTGACGGCCACCCGGAACCGCTTGTCATGATGGGGCGTGAGTTCGTCGTGTGGACGACTTCGGTTCACTCGTATTCGACAACGAAACGGGGTGGCCCGGATGTCCCAAAATGTCCCCGGAATCGAAAAACAGGGTCGCGTCCGGCGACGGCGTAACTCGCGGCCGGGCGGGTGGTACGGCGTGAACGGATGTCCTTCGCGTGGAGCACTCGTGCGACGGGCGAAGTGGTCAAGGTCGAGGATCGGTTGCCACGGCTTGCGTACTCGCTAGCCGTGGAACGCTCTCCCATGTCGAGCGACTCGGCTTTCGCAAGCGTCCCACGGCAACGGAGTACGATGCCGTGGCACCCAGATTTCAAACTGACCCACTACCATCCGCTCCCTCCCGTTGACGTCCCGCGCGTCCCGTTCCACAATGACCGATTCGCCATGACTCGAAAGCTGTACCTCGAAACCTTCGGCTGCCAGATGAACGTGCTCGATTCCGAGCTCGTTTCCGGTCAGCTCCGCGCCCGCGGGTTTGAACTGTCGGACGACCGCGACGGCTCGGACGTCGTCATCTTCAACACGTGCTCGGTGCGCGAGCATGCCGAGCAGAAGGTCTGGAGCCGGCTGGGCGAGCTGCGCGAGACGAAGCAGCAGAACCCGAACCTGGTGATCGGCGTGATCGGCTGCATGGCAGAACGCGACGGCGCCGACCTGTTCAAGCGTTTCCCGCACATCGACCTCCTGTGCGGCCCCGGCGAACTCGACAAGCTGCCGGCGATGGTGGTGAACGCGGTGGCTAGTGAGCAGTGGGCAGTGGGCGGTGAGCAGGCGAATTCAACTCCACACTCCACACTCCACACTCCCAACTCGCCACGACAAGTGGCGCTCATGGGTAGCACCACCCGCCGCAGCAGCACGTACGAGACTGCGAAGGAAGACAACCTTGAGCTGCTAGACCTGTCCCGCGCCGTCAGTCCCGGCGACGACGTGTCGCAGGCGTACGTGCGGATCACGCGCGGGTGCAACAAGTTCTGCACGTACTGCGTGGTGCCGTACACGCGCGGCCCCGAGGTGCATCGGCCGCCCGAGAACGTGGTCGACGAAGTGAAGATGCTCGCCGACGCCGGCGCGCTGGAAGTGACGCTGCTCGGCCAGACGATCAACCACTACCACTTCGATCACGGCGATGGCCGACAGACGACGTTCGCCGATCTGCTCTACCGCATTCACGAGGCCATCCCGCACCTGCCCCGGCTGCGCTTCGTCACCAGCTTCCCGCGCGACTTCACCAACCACGCCCTCCAGGCGATGCGCGACTGCACCCGCATCTGCCGCTACCTGCATGTACCGGCGCAGCACGGCAGCGATCGCGTGCTAAAGCTGATGAACCGCGGCTACACCGTCGGCGAATACCGCGACTTCATCGGCGCGCTCGCGAGCACATGCCCGACGTGTCGATCGTGTCCGACTTCATCGTCGGCTTCCCGACCGAAACCGAAGACGAGTTCGAAGCCACGCGTCAGCTCGTGCGCGACTGCCGGTTCAAGAACAGCTTCATCTTCAAGTACTCGCCGCGCCCCGGCACGGTGGCGATCAAACGCTTCGAGGACGACATCCCCGAAGACGTGAAGAAACGCCGCAACAATGCCCTGCTGAGCGTGCAGGGTGAAATGACGGCGCAGCTCAATCGCGAACTCGTCGGGCAGACGGTGGACGTGATCGTGGAAGGCGAAAGCAAGCTTGTCACCAAGCCGGCCGCTTATCCGAGCAGCAACGTGACGCTGGGCGCCGGCTTCAAGAAGCGCGGCGAAGGTGTCGATCCGTCGCTGACGCAGTTGGTGGGCCGCACACGCGGAGATCAGATCGTCGTGTTTGATGGCTCGCGATCGCTCAAGGGGAAGATCGTCGACGTGCAGGTCACTGATGCGAAGCAGATGACGCTGTTCGCGAAGCTGCATGAGCCGGCCGCTGTTTAGTGACGACGTGACTATTTCGTGGCACGGCCGTCCCGGCCGTGGCATTCACGGGCGGGACGCCCGTGCCACGCCAAACGATGCGCGTCGATATGTCGCCAGACCGTTGATCGAGTCGGATTGGATCGA
Organism: Tepidisphaeraceae bacterium; assembly: GCA_047600945.1. Taxonomy (GTDB): domain Bacteria; phylum Planctomycetota; class Phycisphaerae; order Tepidisphaerales; family Tepidisphaeraceae; genus JASGKC01. The sequence continues at coordinate 4,917,463 of JASGKC010000001.1, forward strand.
TTGGAGTTTCATCCGATCGCGCTGACGGGAATCAGCTTCTCGACGATCGCCTCGACGCCCGCGTCCGGATCGACTGATTTCGCGAGGTCGAACGGGCCGACGCGGGAGCGGACGAGCCCCGAGAGATAGCCGTTCGTGCCGAGGGCGACGCCGATGTCGCGGGCCAGCGAGCGGATGTACGTGCCCTTGCCGCAGTCGACGCGGATGCGGACCGTCGGCCAATCCAGTTCGAGCAGATCGATCGCGTCGATGCGGATGACGCGTGGCTTCAGTTCCACGGTCTGCCCATCGCGGACGCGGTCGCAGGCGCGACGGCCTCCGACCTTCAGCGCGCTGAACGCCGGCGGAAGCTGCTCGATGTGGCCGACGAACTTCGTCAGCGTTGCCAGCACGTCGTCCCGCGAGCTCGACGTCGGCGGCGTCTCATCCGGCGTGATCGGGCCTTCGGCGTCGTCCGTCTCGCTTCGTGCACCGAGCGTGATCGTCGCCTCGTAGGTCTTGCCGAGGCCCATCACGCGATCGCTCTGCTTGGTCGCGCGGCCCAGCAGTGCGACCAGCACGCCGGTGGCCAGCGGGTCGAGCGTGCCGGCGTGGCCCAGCTTCGTCCCGCGCGGCAGCGTCCGCTTGAGCCGGTTCAACGCGGCCGCACTGCTGAGGTGCAGCGGCTTGTTCAGCACCAGGAAGTGATCGAAGGTCTGCGGGAACGACGCCATCGTCCGCGCGATCGTACCGGGTCGCGCGGTCATTCCGAAGGGGCTTCGGCATCGAGCGTCGCGGTCGCGTGCTGGACCGAGCCGAAGAGGCGCATCGCCGCGCGGTGCAGGGCCGGGTCTTTGCGCGGAGCGTGGCGTCTTCGATGGCGACGTTCGACGCCTTCAGGTCGCGCAGCGCTTCGCTGACCGAGGCCCGAGTCCAGCGCCGGCGCACGCGGCACCGGGCCGGATCGATGCCCGCGGCGCGCAGCGCGGCGTCATAGTTGGGGAAGTGGCGCAGCGTAGCGGCGTGCAGGCTCGGCGCCTCGCGCTGGACCGTGCTGCTGCTGAGGCCTTGGCCGGTCTCGGAGCGTTCGCGCAGCGCGGTGAGGATCGACTCGCGGTCCCACTGCCGGTACGACCGTACCTCGGCCGCGTTCACACCGGCGGCGTCGAGGGCGGCCACCCAACTGCCGAACAAGCGTTTCTGAAGCGACGCATAAGCCGCCTGGCGCAACTCGTCCTGGCGCGCCGTGACCGACGCCCAGTTGAGGTCCTGCCCGTCGGCCTGGGCTTGGCGGATCAGTTCGATGATCGCCTCCCTGCTCCAGCGGGGCCGGCGCATGAACTGCTCGTAATCGATCCCCGCCGCCTCAACGGCTTTGCGGTACGACCCGTAGCGGTACACGGCCGCGCTGAGCAAGGACCGGTTAGCCCGTGCCAGCGCCCGGTACGACAAGGTTTGCCCGTCCCGGTGAAGGTGCCGAAGCGCCTCGAGAATCTCCTGCGGCTTCCAGGTCATGAACGACCACCTGAAATCGAGACATGAATGAACGCCCAATCCAAAGCCTGAGATATGAAAGTCAATAGCCTATAGCCATCCGGGAAATGACTGTTCGTCCCACGATTGCGTCGGGGACGGCGGACCGGGGAAATGCTACGATCGGACTCGGCGGGCAAACGGGGAGCGTCGGCTCAACGTTTGGTCGTTTGTCCTCACTCATCCAAGACGCATGGACCTCACCACCGCCCCGGAACTCCCGCAAACGCCACGAGATGCGCAGCGCCATGCCCTGTCGGAACTGATCCGGCTGGCCACCGAATGCGTCTCGCTCGACGCCAAAATCGAACAGGCTTTGGCCGACGCATCCACAGCCATCGAGAAGCAATACAAGGTGGCGGCGTCCAGTGTGACCACCCTCTCGGTTGAGAAACTGGGCGAAATGCAGTCCGCCCGCGCCCAGGCCCTGGCGGCCGTCGACGCCAAGCACTTGGCCGACAAGCAAGCGGCGGACACACGCTTCAAGGACGCCCGCACCAAGATCACCGCCGATTACGACAGCCAGTCCGCCCGCATTAAACAGCAGTTCCAGGACGCCCTATGGGAAGCCGAAAGCGTCATGGACGCCACCATCGAGGCCGCCCGTCGGCGCATAAGGAAACCAAGGAGAAGACCGACACCGACCGCACTGCTCTCGACGAGCAACGCGGCAAGTCGCTGCAACTGCTCACCAAGTACGGCCACCAGCATCGCATCGACGAAGCGATCGACTTGCCCAAGGTCGTCGCCGCTGCGGACGAGTTCGGCACCCGCAAGGCGGCCGTCGAGTCGGTGCTGAAGTCGCTCGACGCCCTGCCGCTGGCGAACCTTTTCGCGGGCGTCGCCCCGCTGCTGATCGCCGTGCTGGTGATCGCCGGCGCCGTCGCGGCCATGCAGCCGTGGAACCGCGACATCCGCGCCGACATCGGCCTCCTGCTGGGCGTCGGCGCCGGGGCGGCGGTGCTGGTCGTCATCATCGGCTTCATCCTCAAGCGTCTGTCCGACAAGCAGGTCGCCCGCACCTTCGGCTCGTTCGTGAACGAACTGGCCCACGCGCACGGCGCGCTCGACCAGCGGCTCATCGACGCCGAAGAACTCCGCAAGAAAACCATCGCCGACGCCGAGGCAACGCGCGCGTCGGAGAACGAAAGGATCAAGAACCACTTCCAGCCGCTGGCCGACAAGCTGAAGACGAAGCGGGACGAACTGCTCCAGCGGGCCGGCCGCCAGCACGAACAGGCGGTCGCTCACATTCGCGCCGCGCACGAGGCCGAGACGCTCGCCACGCGCAGGGCGCACGAGTCGAACATCCGCGCCGCCGAGCGCGAGCGCGACGACGGCCTTTCGCACGCGATGCAGCACCGCGACACGCACCTGCGTGCCGCGAAAGCGGTCTACGACGCCGACCGCGCCGACCTCGAACGCCGCTGGAACGAGGGCCTCGCCAGCACCAAGGCGCAGAACGCCATCACGGACGCAGCCGGCTGTGTGCGGTTTGGCTCGCTCAATATCGACCTCGAACCGATCGCCAACCCGGTCATCGTCCAGAAGAACCCGGACGACCCGGTCGTCGAGCGCCGAAGCTGCGCCTGCCCGTGCCGCCGCCCTACCGCGTGCCGGCCTGGCTGGCGATGCCGCAACAGGCATCGTTACTGGTGGAACACGACCGCTCCGCCCGCGACCGCGCGATCGAACTGCTCCGCGCGACGATGTTCAGCCTGCTCACCACGCTCCCGCCGGGCCGGTGCAAGTTCACGCTGATCGATCCGGTGGGACTGGGCCAGTCGTTCGCGGCGTTCATGCACCTGGCCGACTACGACGAATCGCTCGTGGGCGGGCGCATCTGGAGCGAGCAGGACCAGATCGAGCAGCGTCTGGCCGACCTGACCGAGCACATGGAAACGGTCATCCAGAAGTACCTGCGCAACGAGTTCGCCACGATCGACGAATACAACGCGCAGGCCGGTGAACTGGCCGAGCCGTACCGGTTCTTGGTGATCGCCGACCTGCCCACCAGCTTCACCGACGAAGCGATGCGTCGGCTCGCGAACATCGCAACCACCGGCGCGGTGCGGCGTCTACGTGCTCGTCTCGCGCGACCTGCGTGTGCCGATCAGCGCGCCGACCTTGCTGGAAGACCTGCGCAACAGCTGCACGACACTCACGCAGGAGAACGGCGCCTTCCACTGGCGCGACGCCGTATTCGGAAAGTTCGCCTACGAACCTGCGACGCCGCCCAGCGATGACGCGATGACCACCGCCCTTCACGACGTGGGGCGGCGTGCGAAGGAGAGCAAGCGGATCGAGGTGCCGTTCCACCTCATCACGCCCAAGCTAGATGAGATGTGGACGTCGGACAGCAGCAGCGAAGTCGCCGTGCCCGTGGGCCGGACCGGCGCGACGCGCTTGCAGACCTTCCGGCTCGGCCGAGGCGTCGCGCAGCACGCGCTGATGGCCGGCAAGACCGGCTCGGGCAAGTCGACGCTGCTGAACGTGCTCATCACGAACCTGTCGCTCTGGTACGCGCCGGATCAACTGGAGATGTACCTGATCGACTTCAAGCGCGGCGTAGAATTCAAGGCGTACGCCGACATGAAGCTGCCGCACGCCCGGGCGATCGCCGTCGAATCCGACCGGGAATTCGGCTTGAGCGTCCTGCAACGCCTCGACGCCGAACTAGGCCGCCGCGGCGAGCTGTATCGCAAGCTCGGCGTGCAGGACGTGGCGGGATTTCGAAAAGTGAGCGGTGAGCAGTGGGCAGTGGGCAGTCAAGACCAATCCCTGCCAACTGTCCACCGCACACTGCCCACTGCACTGCCTCGCATCCTCCTCATCATCGACGAGTTCCAGGAACTCTTCACCGAAGACGACAAGCTCGGGCAGGAGGCTGCGCTGCTGATCGATCGTCTCGTGCGCCAAGGCCGTGCGTTCGGGATTCACCTGGTGCTCGGCAGCCAGACGCTGGCCGGCGCGACAACGCTGCCGCGCACGACGATGGGCCAGATGGCGGTCCGCGTCGCGTTACAGAGCACCGAGGCCGACAGCCAGATCATCCTTGGCGACGACAACTCGGCCGCGCGTCTGCTCACGCGCCCTGGCGAGGCCATCTACAACGACGCGGGCGGCGCGATCGAGAACAACAGCCCTTTCCAGGTGACGTGGCTCAACGACGACGAACGCGAAACGTGGCTGAAGCTCGCAAAGGAAAAGGCCAACGCGGTCGGCTACGTGTCGCCGCACATGACCGTGTTTGAAGGCAACTCGCCCGCGCACATCGAAGACAACCGTCCGCTGGCGACGATGCTAAAGGACCGTCCGGCCAAAGCCGTACCCGCGGTCGTGCAGGCCATGCTGGGCGAAGCCGTCGCGATCAAGCCGCCGACGAGCGTCGCGCTGCGGAAGCGTGCCGGCGCGAACGTGCTCATCCTCGGCCAGCACGAAGAGCAGGCGCTGGCCGTGCTCGCGAGCAGCGCGATCTCGCTGGCCGCGCAGTTGCCGGCGGACCACTGCCGATTCGTGCTGCTCGACGCCACGCCGGCCGACAGCGCACTCTACTCACGACTCAAGCACGTCGTCGACGCTACCGGCGCCGCCGTGCAGGACGTCAGTTATCGCGACGCACCGTCCGCTCTTGCCGGGCTGATCGACGAACTCAACGCCCGCCGCGAGGGCACGACGCCGGACAGCGTCGGCATTTTTGTCCTCATCAACGGCCTACAGCGGTATCGCGACCTGCGCCGCAAGGAAGAGAGCTTCAGCTTCAGCCTCGACGACAACGCCGACGCCCCGAAGCAGATCGCCGCCGACAAGGCCTTGGCCGAGCTGCTGCGTGAAGGGCCGGCCCATGGCATTCACCTGATCGCGTGGATCGACACAGTGGCGGCCCTCGATCGCACGATCGAGCGGAACCTGCTCCGCGAGTTCGACCACCGCGTGCTCTTCCAGATGAGCGCCGCCGACAGCGCCCACCTGATCGATTCGCCGGCCGGCAACAAGCTCGGCTTCCACCGCGCGATCTACTACAGCGAAGAGCTCGGGGTCATCGAGAAGTTCAGGCCGTACGGCATCCCGAACGAGACGTTTCTGGCGAGCGTCCGCGGGTGAGGTGCTTGCAGGAAAAGGAACCCACGGAGAACACAGAGAGCACAGAGGTCACTGAGAAATATTCAATGAAGAAGACGGCATGAACCTGCTCTGCGATCCTCTCTGTGAACTCTGTGTTCTTTGTGATCTCTGTGCTGAATCCGCTTCAGTTCCGGCAGGAGATTCGTATGGTTGCGCCTGAACCGTCGCGACTGGTATCCGGTGCGAAGTGATCGGGGTTGTGTGATGGATCGCGAAGAGATGGATGAAGCGAACGAGTTCGTCGAACTGTCGGCGAAAATCGTTCTGATTATGGCCGGCCTGCTCGCGCTGCCGCTGCTGGGGATGGTGCATCCGCTGGGCCGGTCCGTGCTCGTGGGCCAACTCGCGCTGTTTGGCGGGCGATCGTTCCTGGCCCACGGCGCAGTCTACCTGCTGATGGCCGTCACCGGCGTGTTGATGCTGCGGGCGGCGGACACCCTTCGCACCGGCCGGCGCACCGGCACGCGGGCCGCGACGATTGCCTGCACGCTGCTGCTGCTGGTGTGGGTCGCGACGACCGGTGTGTCGATCGTCCGCGCCATTCCTAACTTCGTGCGAGGCGAAGCCCTCGACATCACCTGCATCCGCCTGGCAACGATGATCTCCGTGACGGCGGCCATCGCGTTCGCGCTGTGGATTCTCGTGCAAGGCGCGAACACCTTGCGGGCCGTCATGGACGCAGTGGCACAGGCAAACCGGTGAGTGAACGAAGGCCCGTCGGCATGCGGGGAGGCCACCCGGGCGTCTATCAGTCGGAGAGCAGGTTCATTCCGTCAGACGCACGACAGGCTGGCGCTGCAAACCCGCCAGTTCTTCGTCCGTCGCTTCGCCGGCGATGAATCGGCGGAGGTGTTCGTCGGTGCTGGCGCGGGCTTCGTCCGGCGTGCCACTGAAGATCAGCTTGCCCTGGTACAGCATCACCATCCGGCTGGCGACCTTGAACGCACTGATCATGTCGTGCGTGACGACGATGCTGGTCACCTTCAGTTCGCTGCCCAGCTTCAAGATCAGTTCGTTGATGACGTCGGAACGGATCGGATCGAGGCCGGTCGTCGGCTCGTCGTAGAGGATCACTTCCGGATCGAGCGCGATCGCGCGGGCCAGTGCCAGGCGCTGCGCTGCCCGCCCGACAGCTGGGCGGGCATCTTCGGACCGATCTCGGGCAGGCCGATCATGCGGAGTTTTTCCAGCACGGTCCGGGCAATTTCTTCTTTCGACCGCGTCGTGTGCTCCACCAGCGGAAACGCCACGTTCTCGGCGCAGCTCAGCGAGTCGAACAGCGCGCCCATCTGGAAGAGGAATCCGAACCGCAGGCGCATGTCGACGAGTTCACGCTCGTTCATCTGGTCGACACGTTTGCCGTCGAACCAGACTTCGCCATGGTCGGGCCGCAGCAAGCCGACGATGTGCTTGAGCATGACGCTCTTGCCCGAGCCGGACGCGCCCATGATGACGACGGTTTCGCCCTTCTCGATCTGTAGCGAGACCCCGTCGAGCACGACCTGGTGGCCGAAGCGCTTACGGATGTTTTTGAGTTCGATAAGGGCCAAGGGCAATGCGGAGTGTGCGATCCGCGGTGCGGCATCATACGGCTTCCGACTTAGCGGCTCTACTGCGTGGCAACACGTTGCAGGCGAATCAATCGAAAAGCCCTGCGTTCCCGTACAGGGCCGCGTATAGGTCCTGGCTCAGCTTCGCGAAGAAGAAGTTGATGACGATGATCGCCAGGAAGCTGGTCACGAAGCTGTCCGTGCACGCGCGGCCGACACCGCTGGCGCCGGGGCCGCAGGTGAAGCCTTTGTAGCAACTCACCAATGCGATCGCGCCGCCGAAGAAGAAGCTTTTGCTGATGCCCTCGTTGATGCTCCAGGTGTCGATCGCCTGAGCCGAGTACATCCAGTACGGCTCGACGGGCACGCCGAAGAATTGCGTGCTGATCAGCCACCCGCCCAGGACGCCGAGCAGGTCGGAGTAAATCGTCAGCACGGGCGTGAGCAGGATGCACGCGATGAAACGCGGCACGACCAGGTAGCGGATCGGCTCGCTCCCCATGACGCGCAGCGCGTCGAGCTGCTCGGTGACGTTCATCGTGCCCAGCTCGGCCGTCAGCGCGCCGCCCACCCGGCCGGCGAGCATGACCGCCGCCAGCACGGGACCGATCTGCTTCACGACCGTCAGGCCGATCACGCCGCCGATGCGCTGTTCCTGCCCGAAGACGCGGAACTGCTGGATGGTCTCGATCGCCATCACCATGCCGATGAACCCACCCGTGACGGCCACCACCGGCACGGAGCGCACGCCGATCTCGTACAGCAACGGCAGCACCAGCTTGATCGTGCGCCAGCGCCAGCCGGTGCTGATCAGCCAGCGGAGCACGCGGCCGACAAAGACGCAGAAGTCCCCGAACGCCGCGATGGCGTTGTTCGTGTCTCGACCGATCTTCTCGACAATCGCGATGGCCATGAGGGAAATGGAAGTTGCTAGTTGATAATTGCCAGTTGGTAGTGAAGGAGGCAACGAGTCGTCGGCACTATCAACTACCCACTACCAACTATCAACTCGGACGCGTTCGCCTGCGTCCGAATTGAATCGTACATCTCGACTGGCACTTGTAGTTAACAAGGAGTCAGCCATGTCATTGCTTTCTCGGACCCTGCTGCGCGGCGCGGTCGCCGTCGTGGCCGGAACACTTTTTACCTCTAGCGGCTTCGCGTGGGCGGATGACGCACCGGTTGTTGAGCCGGCGCCGGTTGAGGAGGTCGCTCCTGCGACCCAGCCGGCCGATACATTCACCGGCGCGTGGACGATCTCGGCAACGCCCGACGACACCTCGGCGCAAGCCGGCGCGACGGCCTTCACCGACGACGTGCTCTTCCACGGCGGCGAGTTCTCCGCCAGCGCGTACGCCTGCATGGGCTTCTCGGTCGAGCAATACACCGTCGTCAAAGACGCCTACGGCCGCGAGTACTTCAAGGCCACCCTCACCAGTGCCGACCGCGGCACGCTCGACTGGGCGGGCCTGGTGAATGACGAATCGAAACTCTACGGCCGACTCCGCTGGACGAAGACCGACGGCACCACGTTCCACTACCGCTTCACCGGCTCGGCGACGACGCAGTAGGAGTGTCCGTGGAAAGGTGTTAGTGGAGAGTGGAGAGTGGAGAGTTGTAGTGCAGCGCATCGCGACTCTCCACTCTTCATTTGGAGCAATCGTGCGGATCACCAGTGATTCGCACCCTGCCAATTCCTCTCCTCTGGGCGGTCATGTGCCGCCCGTAGTCGTGACAGCGTCGGTGGCAGATCACTCACCGGCAGCCATGGCCCCCGGCAACACGGGTTCCAGTTCGCCACGACGCCCCGCCTCAGCCATTGCCAGCAACAAGTCAGTCAGCGTTTTGCGCCGGTGTCCAGGAAGAAAATCGAACCGACTCGACAACAAGGCGTTCCACCCGGCCACGATCCCGGCAGCGTTCGCCGCTGCCTCCATGAAAGCACCAATTCATGATGCCACGAGGCCTCGGCAGCCCTGAACCCCTCTACCTCAAAAGGGGCCGGCCCTCAGCCCCTTCGAGAGCGTGAGGAAATCCGTTCACACTTTCAATACTTCGAACGACTCGAGTACCAACGACCCATCCTTCGTCACGCGCTGTTTTCCCAAGAGTGGCTTGGCGCGCGGATCGAGCCCTTCGACGCATTGGGGCTCACGCGCGTGATTCAGCAGAACGACGAACGCATTCCGACCGTCCGATCTCATGACGCACTCCACCTCGGGCGACGCGATGGCAACGGGAAGAACCAGATCATCCGCCTCAAATCGTTTGATGAGCTTGGCGATCGATTCGGTCGGCAAATACGCGCCGACGTAAATCACGCGTCCCTTCCCGACACGATGTACCGTAATGGCGGCGCGACCGCCGAGCAGTGCATCGTCATCCCAACTCGCGATCGATTTCGCGCCGTTCAGGGTCAGCGTCTCGGCGAATGCGATCGCGTCGAATGACGTGCCGTCGTCGAGCGTCAGCGTGCGTTTCTCCTTTTCCGGCACGACTGTCCATCGATCGACCGTTACGCCGGCCAGTTCCGCAAGCGGACCCGGTGCGGTGGTTTGCCGGATGTGGCCGTTGCGGTCCATCAGGCCGGACTGCGCGCCCAGCACCAGCGTGCCGCCGCGCTTCACGAACTTGGTGAACTTCTCAACCAGCTTTTCGTCAATCAGCTTCAAGTGCGGCGCGACCAGCAGCGAATACCCATCGAACGGCGAACTCGGCCAGACGACATCCACTGGCACGTGGGCCGAGCCGAGTTCCGCCAGCCAGCGGCCGTGTTCCCAGCGGCCCGCGCCGGTGTAGGTACTGACCCGACTCTCCGCGACTTCGTTGTCGAAGTCGCGCAGCACCGCTGCCACTTTCACCGGCGCTGCGTCGAAGAACGCCGGCGGAAGCTTCGCGAGTTGCTTACCCAGCGCGGTCGCCTCGGCAAGCCGCTCGCTGTCGCGGTTGTCCTGATCGAGCAGGCCGTGCCAGTGCTGTTCGCTTCCGAACGGACACGTGCGCCAGGTGAAGTAGAGCAGCTTGTCCGCGCCGTGCGCGATCGACTGCATGGCCCACTTCGCCATTTCCCCCGGATAGAGCGAGCGATGCAGGTACGCCATCTGCCCGCCGGGGCCGGACTGTTGTTCCATGACGGCGTAGGGGAAGCTCAGGCTGCGCGCCTCCTGCAACTTCGCGGCCGGCCCCTGCCAGTCGTGCCAGAACAGCGGGTACTGGTCCTGGCTGAAATAATCGATCACGCCCGCCAGCGCCGGCCCGTCGATGTTCGCGAACAAGCCGTTGTGCGTGACGGGCCACTTCGGATTGTGCTTCTTCAGGATGTCGGCTTGGCGCTTGGCGAACCGCACCGCGCAGTCGCTGATGAACCGCGACTCGTCGATCAGCTGCGTCGGATTCATGAAGCACGACGTCGGGTGCGGCAGATCGAGTTGTTCCCAGTCGTCGTAAGTCTGGCTCCAGAACTTCGTGCCCCACGCGTCGTTCAGCGCATCGAGCGTCTTGTACTTCGCGCACAGCCACGCCCGGAACGCGACGGTGTCGCTGGGCGCGTAGCTGACGTCCATGTGGCAGTTGAACTCGTTATCGAGCTGCCAGCCCACGATCGACTTGTTGTTCTTGTAGTGACTCGCGAAGGCCGTGCAGATGCGGTCGGACAGGTCGATGTACTTCGGCGACGTGTAGTTGTAGTTCCGCCGCGAGCCGTGCGCCATCGGGATGCGGTTAAAGTTCCAACGTAACACTTCGGGATAGTTCTTCGCGATCCAGGCCGGACCGCAATACGTCGGCGTGCCGAAGATGACCGCGATGCCCTTCTTGGCGAACAGATCGATCGCCTCGTCGAACAAATCGAACTGGTAGTGTCCCTCGCGCGGCTCGAAATACGACCACGCGCCTTCGCCGAGACGAACGATGTTGAAGCCCGCGCGGGCGATGCGCTCGACATCACGCTTCCACATCGCGCGCGGCCAATGCTCGGGGTAGTAAGTGACGCCGTATTGGAATCGTTTGGCCATCAAGGCCGCGATCTTGCGGCGCGGAAGACGTTCGATCAACGGGCCGGGCCGGTGTGCATCGCATCGACGAGCTTGATCGTGACCATCACGCTCGCATCGACCTCGATCGATTCTGCCTTCATCACCTGCTTCTTCACCGGCAGCAGATACGCGCCGCGCTTGGTGTCGGGGAAAATCGACGTCTGCCAGGTCGTTTTGCCAATCGTCGCATCCACCCGAAGCGAACCAAAGCCCGCTTCGAGGCCGCGTGTTTCCGACTTGATCTGCGCGGACTTGCCCTTCGGCAACGTGACGAAATGCCACGCGGCCTTGCCGTCGTAACGCCAGAGCTTGGCCTTGAACTGAACCGTCACGGCAGCGCCTTGCCGCGGGCGGCGACGTACAGCCGATACCACTGCTCACGGCTGAGTTCGAGCGCGTCTGCCTTCGCGGCTTCGGCGATGTTGGCGGGGTTGTTCGAGCCGACGATCGGGTTGATGCCGGCCGGATGTTTCAGCAGCCACGCGAGCGCGACGACCGTGCGCGAGGTGCCCAGTTCGTTAGCGATCTCGTCGAGGATGTTCTGGATGTTCTTGCGGTGCGCGTATTGGCCGTCGTTCAGATTCAGCGACCGCCCCGCCCCCAGCCACCCGCCGGCCAGCGGGCTCCAGCTCAACGGCGTGATGTTCTTCTCAATACACTGATCGAGCGTCCCATCCTCAAAGCACGCGATCCGGCCCGGGTGAATTTCCACCTGGTTCACGATCAGCGTCTGCCTTAGGTGTTTCTGTAGCGCGTTCACGGTGCTCGGAAGGAAGTTGCTGACGCCGAAGTAGCGAACCTTGCCGGCGCGATGCAGTTCGTCGAACGCCTCGGCGATCTCGGGCGGATTCATCAGCGCGTCGGGGCGATGCAGTTGGTACAGGTCGATCGTCTCGATTCCCATCTTCTTCAGCGACTGCTCGCATGACCACAGGATGTGCTGCTTGGAGAAGTCGAAGCGATGCGGGCTGGTGGGATTCGGGTCGCCGCCGAAACGGATGCCGCACTTGGTGGCGATGACGATCTGCTTGCGCAGACTTGGCGACTCGCGGAGCGTCTGGCCGAGCACTTCTTCGCAGACGCCGCGACAGTAGATGTCGGCCGTGTCGAAAAGCGTGTAACCCGCGTCGAATGCCGCGAGGTGCGACTTCACGCCCGCCGCCCGGCGCTCGGCCGTCGCTTCCGGCGGGTTCCACGTGCCGACGCAGCGCATGTTGCCGTAGCTCAGCCGCGAGACGACGAGATCGGAGTTGCCGAGGCGCTGGGTCTTCATGACGCGCATCGTCAAGCGCGTGCCGCCACTCTGCAAGTCGCGCCACTACCCTTTGCCCTCATCCACAAGCGCCGCTCGGCCGGCAGTTGAAGTCCATCTATTCGAGAATGTGCCGCGCGAAGATGTCTCTGTTGACGAGCAGGTTGTCTGGCTTGAAGTAGGAGCTGTGCGCGCACCCGACGCCGTAGAAGCCCAGGAACGCGGTGCATCCCACGGGCGTGAGACTCAGATAATCTTCGGTCACGCCGTTGAAGGCGCCCTTGAGGCCACCGCCGACCGGGTCCCCCTTGGCGTCGAGGTTGTACCACCGCCTAACGGAGGGTGGCGGGTTGCGCGTCAAGCCGAGCTTCCAGCGTACTGGGGCAAGCGACAGCGCCGCGCCGACCGTGAACAGGTTCGCCACGTTCAAACCCGCAGGAAGACGATCCGTTTCATGGAGCGCTTCAAACGTAACCACCGTTCCCCAACTGTGGCAGATGATGTCGATCTCCGTCCGCTCCTGGTTGGCGAGGGTCTGCATAACGCCATGGAAGATGTCGAGAATGGCTCGACGGATGTTCCGCTGCGTCATGTAGAGCATGAAGTCATCAAGCGACCAACCGCCGCCCCGCGTTGCGACGAGTCGGTCGGCTACGACCCTTCCGTCGCCGCTAGCGACCGCAGCGCGGTCGATGTCGGCGTCGACCTCCGGCGGCTGAACCACAGCTCGCGACGTGACCGACCGCTGCTCGGGCAATTCGCGCAACGCCCGATCTTCGATCGTTTCCTGGATCATCTGGCGCACCGCTTCGTCGTCGGCGCTCAGCACATCGTGCGCCGCGGCTCGATCGGGATTGACAATCCGGCTCCACAGCACTTCGCGTCGACCCTGACCCAAAGCGCCGTCGCCATAGAACCCCTGTAGGTGCGGCTCGAGCGACGCCCACCAGCCGTTCGAATAGCCGGTTCCATGCCTGCTGATGCCGTGGACGTAGACCAACGTCCTTCCGCCACGGCTCTGCGTACTGCGGCAAGGCGTGGCCCGGCCGAGCGTCAGGCCGACCAGACGCTTGTAGCGCTCCAGGTCATCCAGGAATTGGCTGGCGAGGTCGTCACGGGTTGCGGCCCCGGTCGCGCCTGAAGCGGGCTTGGCTGTCGGACCGTCTTCGGATGAATCGGGAATTGGCTCGAAAACCGACGCACCAAAGCTTGCAGGCCCGCCAAAGATCGGCGCGCTGACAGCCGGTCCGTCGATTTGGGGAATCTGATCGAAGCGAGTTTGCAGGTCTGCGCAGGCGTTGAAGCAGCGTCTGCGGCGCGATGCTCGGGGTCTTTCGAAGAATGCGGCACAACGCGTGGGTAAACGCGCCGGCAAACCCGCCGTCAATCGGCGCATCAGCCGCCGTCTGCCAGTCGGCACACGCGGCCAGATGCACCCAGTTCTGCCCGGAGGTCGTACGAATGCGCAGCCCCGGTCGTTTAAGATCGCGCGACTTACGCGGTTGCCATTCCGGCGGCGGTCGGAGGTAGCGTTCGAGCACCGCTTGACCGAGTTCCACCTCCGTCAGCGGACGCTCGCGGGACAGAAGTCGATGCGTGCCCTCGTGCCCCAGCGCCTTCAGCGTGGCGGGGTAGTTGATCTCAACCTCGCGGACGTTGCCGCTCGGCGGCTTGAGCGCGACCTTCATGGCGGTGCCGGAGTGACACAGGTCGGTGATCGCCGTCAGCTTCGCGCCCGCGGGCAACGCCTCGATGCGGTGCCGGAATTCGTTGTCGACGATGTACGACTGCTTGTCCCCCCATGCCATGTCGTGCATGCAGAAGATTTCGTCGCTGTCGTCATCTTCCTCGTCCGGCTCGCTGGTGTCCTTGCGGATTTGCGACCCGTGCGAAGAACAGTGGAACACAAGTTCATCGCCGGGCTGCACGCCGGCGACGAGCCATTCGTCCCACAGACGAAGCAGTTCGCCTTTCGTAGCGCCTTCGTCCTGAAGGATCTTTATGTCTCCGTCCTGAAAGCCGTAGTGCTCTGTGAGCAGCTGCGCCATGTTCAGCACATCAGGAACGCAGCCGCGCAGACTGGGCTGTGATTTGTACTTGTTAATGCCACAGAGAAGAGCACGTCGTGCCATGGCTGGCCCCTTTCAACGCGTCTAGTGAGATGTGATGTAATGTTCGACCCCGCTGCCGCGCGGGTGAGTATCCCGAGCGACTCCTTTTTGCACAAGCATTTTCTGAATATGTCGAGCGCATCGCGCCACGAACACACATTTACCCATGCAAAAGGCACGGACGGCTTTCGCCGTCCGTGCCCGATGTGAATCGTGCGTCAGGAGTTGTGATTACAGGCGCGTGATCAGCAGTTCGCGCTGGAAGATCATTTCCTTCGGCATTTCACCGGCCAGCTTCAGGAAAAGTTCTTCCTGGCTGATGATCTCGTTCTTGAATTCCTCGGTGTTGATGCTTTCGAGGATCGCCAGGTCGTCGTGGTTGATGTTCAGGCCTTCCACGTCGATGTCCTGCGGGCGCGGCTGCCAGCCCAGCGGGGTTTCCTTGGCGTAGGCGCGGCCGTTGCAGCGGTCGATGATCCACTTCAGCACGCGCATGTTTTCGCCGAAGCCGGGCCACATGAACTTGCCTTGGTCGTTCTTGCGGAACCAGTTGACCATGAACACGCGCGGGCAGTCGGTCATGAACTTCCGCATGCGGAACCAGTGACCGAGGTAGTCGCGAATGTTGTAGCCAATGAACGGGAGCATGGCCATCGGGTCGCGGCGGACGACGCCGGTCGCGCCGGTCGCAGCGGCGGTGGTTTCGCTACCGATCGTCGCGCCGATGTAGACGCCGTGCACCCAGTTGAACGCCTGGTACACGAGCGGGATCGTCTTGGAACGACGGCCGCCGAACACGATCGCGCTGACCGGCACGCCCTTCGGATCGGTGGCGGCCGGGTCGAGCACGGGGTTGTTCAGCATCGGCGCGGTGAAGCGGCTGTTCGGGTGGGCCGCCTTCATGTTCTTTTCCTTCGCCAAGGCGGGCGTCCACTCCTTGCCTTCCCAGTTGATGCACTTCTCGGGGGCCGGCCAATCGCTGTCTTCCCACCACACGTCGTACGTGCCGTCGGGCAACTTCACGAGGCCGACGTTGGTGAAGAGCGTGTCCTTGGCCATGCTCTTGAGCGCGTTCGGGTTGCTCTTGGAGTTGGTGCCCGGCACGACGCCGAAGTAACCGGCTTCCGGGTTGATCGCGTGCAGCTTGCCGGTGTCCTTGTTGACCCACATCCACACGATGTCGTCACCGAGCGTGGTGACCTTCCAGCCCTTGTCGGCATACTTCTTCGGCGGAATGAGCATCGCGAAGTTCGTCTTGCCGCAGGCGCTGGGGAAGGCGGCGGCGACGTAGGTCTTCTCGATCTTGCCTTCGGGGTTCGGGCCTTCAATGCCCATGAGCAGCATGTGCTCGGCCATCCAGTTCTGCTGCTTGCCGAGGAAGCTGGCGATACGCAGCGCCAAGCACTTCTTGCCCAGCAGCGCGTTGCCGCCGTAGCCCGAGCCGAAGCTCTGGATGGCGTTGTCGAATGGGAAGTGGCAGATATACCGGCGGTCGGGGTTCACGTCGCCGACGCTGTGCAGACACTTGGTGAACTCGGCGCCGTCCGGGCCGAGCTGCTTCCAGGCCTGCGTGCCCATGCGGGTCATGATGCCCATGGAGACGACGACGTAAATCGAGTCGGTGATCTGCACGCCGACCTTCGCCAGAGGCGAACCGAGCGGGCCCATCACGAACGGGATGACGTACATCGTGCGGCCCTTCATGCAGCCGTCGAAGAGGCCTTTCATCTTCGCGTAGGCCTGCTTGTCGTCCATCCAGTTGTTGGTCGGACCGGCGGTGTCCTGGCTGGGCGTGCAGATGAAGGTCAGGTGCTCGGTGCGGGCGACGTCGTTGGAATTGGAGCGATGGTAGTAACAGCCCGGCCACTTCTGCTGGTTCAGCTTGAGGAACGTGCCATCCTTCTCGCCGGCGGCCATGAGGGCCTGCTTCTCGGCTTCCGAGCCGTCGATCCAGATGATGCGATCGGGCTTCAGCAGCTTGGCCGACTCGTCGACCCAGGCGATGACAGCCGGGCTGACCCCGGCGGGCGGAACGGTTTGCGACAACGGTGCGGACATGGCGGCGTCTCCTTGGGTTGGATTGTTACCTTTTTCACGATTGAGAGTCATGGGGCACTCTTTGAAGTTGGCGTTGAGTTGAGACCGGGATTCAGCGACCGCCTGTTGGGGTTGGCGTCGCCAGCGATTTCGAGGGATTGGCCGACGTGTCGTCGTTGCTGCGCAGCTCGGCGTCGGCAGTGACATCCACGTCGCCCGTCAGACGCGCCAACAGCGCTTTCTTCTCTTTCAATGCGACCGCGAGGTCGGACACGGTGGTCGACTGCAGGTAGTCCCGCAGGCGATGGCGGACGGGCTTGTACAGCTCGTGTTGCGGGCATGGCATCTGATCGTTGCAGCGATCGAGACCGAGTACGCAGCCGCCAAAATGCTGCTGGCCTTCGAGGGCGACCAGCACGTCCATCATGGTGATCTCAGAGCCGGACCGGGCGAGGCTGAAACCGCCGCCACGGCCCTTGGCGCTGTTGAGCAGACCAGCCTTCACCAGCCGCTGGAAGACCTTGGCCAGGAACTCTTTCGGCAGGTCGGTGCCCTGCACCAGCTCGGCCAGCAGCACCGGATCGTTCTCCGACCGGCTGGCCAACTCGGCCAGACCACGGATCGCGTACTCAGTTGTGGTCGTAAAGATCACGGGCAATCACTCCAGTGCTGTCATCGGACGTTTTAGTCCGATTTCTTAGGGATGTCAACGTTTCTTCGCCACTGATCGATGTTGTTTCTTGTCGCACGCCCTTCACCCGTGGATGAAAGCGTCCGAACATACGATTTCTGGGACTAATCGGCCTTCATTGAACTTGCGATCAGGGATTTCCCGAGGCCGAGTAACAGAATGCCGCAGGAATGCGTATTCAGTACCGTAGGCGCGGTCGGCTGCGGAGCCGACTGCTTGGTCCGAAAGCATCGGAGGATTGCTCATGCGATATGCGCGTCTGATCGAATCGCTGGAAACGCGTCGCCTGCTGTCGAGTGCCAGCGTCAAAGCAGGGGTGCTCAACATCCGGGGCGAGGTCGAGACGCCGAACACGATCGTCGTGTCGCTCAACGGCAGTAACGTCCGTGTTGTGATCAACGGCGGCGCGTCGGCCGATTTCGATCCGGCGAACTTCACGCAGATCACCATCCGCGGCGGCATCGTAGCCGACACCGTCATCAGCTCGAACTACCTCGGAAAGCTGTTCCGCATCTACACGTACGGCGGAAACGACACCGTCGTCATGGGCGGCGACAACTCGCTCATCCGCGCCGGCAAAGGCGCCGACACCGTGACCGGCAGCGGCGGCAAGGATCGCATCTGGGGCGGCGAAGGCGGCGATTCGCTCGATGGCGGCGCGGGCAACGACACCATCCACGGCTGGGACGGCAACGACACAATCCGCGGCAGCGCCGGAAACGACCTCATTTTCGGCGGACTTGGCACCGATTCGCTTGACGGCGGCAGCGGCAATGACACCCTGCTCGGCGGCTCCGGCAACGACACCTACGCGCCCGGCCCCGGCACCAACCTCGTCTTCGCCATCCTCGGCGGCAACACGATCAACATCGACCTCACGGGCGTCGACACCATCTGGACCAACGCATCGAGCATCGTGAATAACGCGACCTCTAGCACGTCGGTCCACCGCAACGTCATCAAGAGCGACAACAACGGCGAATCGGGCTCGGAGTGATCCAACAGAGCCATCCCGTCATGCCGAGCGCAACGAAGCATCTGGCGTCGAACGAAGCCGCGCGACTTCGTCTGGCACTAGATGCTTCGCTGCGCTCAGAATGACAAAGCTGACGCCAATGCATGACCTGCGTCTCATCTGCGGCCATTTCGTTGACCACGGCGCGAAGTCGATCACCCGCGTTTGCGGATGATGTACGCCACGCCGCCCGTGTTGTAGAGCCACGCCCGCGCCAGTTCGTCGGCCTTGTAGATCACGCCGTTGCCCTTCTTGCGGTTGCCGGGGTCGTTCACGATTGCATCGCCGGCGGAGTTGAAGCCGCGGATGACGATCAGATGGCCGGCCGTGTCGTCCTGGAGGTTCGACGGGAACTCGCCCTTGGTGAACTTGATGCTCGCGACGATCGGCTGGCCCGAGTAGATGAGCGCCCTTGCTTCATCCATCGAACTGATGCGCGTGACGTAGCTGTCGAGCCCGAGCGAGGCCGGATATTGCACGGCTCGGCTCCAGTTGCCGAACAGGCCGTTCTCGTCGTCGTAGATGTTCTGGGCGACCTCGACGATCGGCTTTTCCACGCCGCAATACGCCATCACCATGCTGACGCTCGTCGGCGAGCAGACCTGGTGCCGCAGGTTCTCCGGTGCGTCGCCCTGCGGCCGATACGGCACGGTGAGGTCGCGCGGCTGCCACGCAGGCTGTGTCGCAGGACCGAGCAGCGCTTCCCGTTCTCGTACATCCGCGACTCGGCGCGACGCGACGGCCGTCACGCGGTGAAGCTCGGGTGACACCTTGCCCGATGAATCGAAGCTGTAAAGCGTCGCCTGGAGTTCGTACGCATTCGCAGGCGACTTCAGTACGAGCGTGTCGACGTCGACCTTGCCGCCGGTGAAGGCCGTCGTGCGCTTCGCGAACTCCTCCGCCGGCGTGCGGCCCCACGAGCCGATGTCCACCCACGGCGACCACTCGCCCGTCGAGGCGCTGCGCGTGCGCACCGTCAGCCGCGCGCCGGTCATCGGCGGCGCGATCACGTTCCAACTCGGCAGCAGTTCGGTGAACGCGAACTTCGTCGCGATCTGTCCGCTGCGCCAGCTGCCACGCAGCGGATACTCGCGCTGCGCCGACTCGGCCAGCGTCACGTGCACGACCGGAACGATCGGAGCGACCGCGTCTTTGAACGTGCCCGTCGCCAGCGCCGGCCCTTCGATCATCATGAACTGATGCGCCCACGGCTTGTACACCTTGGCCGGTGCGGTGGTGGGAGCTGTGGTCGGCTTGGCATGAAGCGCGAGTGGCGCGATCGCCGCAAGAAGTGCGATGAACATCGCCAAGCGTCGTCCCCTCTCCCGGTACACCGGGAGAGGGTTAGGGTGAGGGCGGTCTAGCGGGCAACGACAGGCTCCCGCCCCGGCCCGCGACACTTCGTGTCCTCCCAGTGTACCGGGAGAGGGTGTGGATGCTCGACCGAACCACTGACTTTTGCGAAGGAGGATAGAGCGCTTCACGATCGTTCGATTACATTCGCCCGCCATGGCGTCTGACAAGCGAAAAGTGGTCGAATCGAAGAAGCTCCAAGTCGTGGGCATGGTGCACCTGCTGCCCTTGCCGGGTGCGCCGGGCTACGGCGGCAACCTTGCGAAGATTCGCGACAACGCCCTGCGCGACGCCGACGCCCTACAGGCCGGCGGTGTCGACGCGATCATGATCGAGAACTTCGGCGACATCCCTTTCTTCAAAACCCACGTGCCGACCGAAACCGTTGCTCACATGACCGCGCTGGCACTGGAAGTCCGCAAGCGCGTGACCGTACCGATCGGCATCAACTGCCTGCGGAACGACGGCGTCTCGGCGCTATCGATCGCGCACGCCGTCGGCGCGAGCTTCGTGCGCGTGAACGTCCTGACCGGCGCCCGCGTCACCGATCAAGGCGTCATCGAAGGCATCGCGGCGGAACTGATTCGCCTGCGGACGACGCTGGGCGCGAAGGGCATCAAGGTCTGGGCCGACGTGGACGTAAAGCACAGCGCCCCGCTGGCCGAGCGACCGATCGAGGAAGAAGTATGGGACATGCTCGAGCGCGGCGGCGCGGAGGCGCTGATCGTCAGCGGCACCGGCACCGGCAAGCCGACCGACCCCGCCATGGCCCGCCGCGTGAAGTCGGCCGCGCCGGAAGCGCCGCTCTACGTCGGCTCCGGCGTGACGCTGGAATCGCTCGGCGAATTCCAGGGCGTCGTCGACGGCGTGATCGTCGGCACCTACTTCAAGAAAGCCGGCCGCGTGGAGAACGCGGTGGACGTCGGGCGCGTGAAGGCGTTCATGAAACAGGCTTGAGAGGGCCTGTTTCGTAGCATGAGCGTCCCGCTCATGCCCAATCTTTGAGGCAGGAGCGAGACGCTCCTGCTACGAAGCAATCCTGCCGCCAGCGAATCAGGGCACGCGGCCTTCCATCAGCGCCGTCGCGCGCTGGATCGAGCGCGGTAGCGCCTTCCCGACCACCACGTAGTCCACCTTCATCGCCTTCACCTTCAGCGACGCCGCGGCATCCTTCCGCGTGCTGGCGGCGATGAAGTGTTCGTCGAACAGGACCCTCTCCGTGTCTGCCGACAGCAGGAACGTCACGAGCTGCTTCGACGCGTCCGAGTGATCGACGCGATGCACAAGGGCAACCGTCGTCGGAATCGTCAGCGTGCCTTGCTCGTTGTCCGCCTGATCGGGAAGGACGGGGTCGATGTTGCCGACGCCGGACGTGTTCGTTGAAACGATGTCGTCGTTGTCGGTGATGCACGCGACGTAGTTCCCGGCCGCGACTTGCTGGGCGGCGACGCTGTTCCCGCCCACGAGCGTGACGCCGTTGTCGTGCAGGCCTTTGAAGAAGGCGTCGGCCCGCTCGTCGCCCAGCAGCGTGTAGAGGGCCGCGACGTGCCCGCCGGTGGTGCCGCTGGTCGGGCGGGCCATGACGACTTGGCCTTTGAGTTCGGGCTTGAGAAGGTCGCTGAGCTTGGTGACGTTCGTCGTTCCCGGCTTCACACCGAGCGTGCGGACGCGCAGGCCGACGCCGGCGAAGCGACGCTGCGGGTCGACGTACTGCAGGTCGATCGCGTCGACGTCTTTCGCGTCGAGCGGATCGAATGCGCCGGCTTCAGCGAGGCCGACGGTGTAGAAGATCTCGTTGCCCCACCAGACTTCGGCGCGCGGCCGATCTTTTTCAGCCGCCAGTTTCTCGGCGATGCCGACCGACCGGCTGGCCTCCGTGTCGGTCACGAGCCGCACCGTGTGGCCGGTCTTCTGCTGGAACGCGTCAATGACTTTTCGCGCGACGGGCTCGTCAATGCTGGTGTAGAGGGTGACGGTGTCCGCGCGCGTCGGCTCGACGCAGAGAACACACAGGGAGACAGCCGCAGAAAAGAGCGAGGTCGCGAGTCGCATTGGCAGACTAGAACGCTTACGTCTCAAAACGTCCATCCGGAGCATCCCAGCATCCGGACCATGTCGCTACTCGTAGATCTTTCCCGCGTACAGAATGTCCGCGCAGCGACGCCAAGGATTTTCAGGCAGTTGATACGACGCGTTCCCGTTCTTCGTGCCGCGCGCCCACGTCGCCGCGCTATCAAAGAAGCGTTCAATCGTCGTGTTCTCCCATCCCCTTGCGTCCGGCCCAAACGACGAACTCGGTGCGGTCTTTTCGTGTTCGATCGATTGTTCTCGATCGTCGCGTAGGGCAAGGAGGAACTGTCGAAACGATTCCTCGTCATGAACAACCTGCAACGCCGCCCATAGTTCGTCATCGTCTTGCGACATTGAAACTCACTTCCCCTCCGGCCCATCGTTCGGGATGACGTTCGGGTCGCCGGTGAGGCTGGAGAAGTAGTCCTTGACGGCCTTGCTCGCCTGGCGGCTGATGCGCTGGCGGTCGACTTCGTCAGTGCTGTCGTTGAGGTTCGACTGCACGGCCGTGCGGATCTGCGCGGTTGATTGGCCAATCAACTGGTCGGCCTTCACGAAGGTCTTGGCGAGGTAGTCGCCGTCCTTCTGGTTCTGCGTGGGGCTGAACTCTTCGACGGTGCCGAAGGGCGCTTCTTCCGTCGCGCGATCGCCCATGCCTTGCTGCGGCGTGTCGGTGAACTCGCCCTGGCCGTTGCCGGGCTGACCTTGGCCGCCCTGCTTCTGCTGGCCGTTGCCGCGCTGGCCGGGCTTCTGCTGCTTGTCGAGGTCTTTGTTGGCGTTCTGGGCGGCGCGCTGCGCGGCGCGCTGCGCAGCCTTCATTTGCTTGGCGTCGTTCTGGATCGCCTGCATCTGCTGGAGCGCGTTCTGCATGTTCTGCGCGCCCTGCTGCATGCCGTCGCCGGGCCCCTGGCCGGGGTTCGATCCGCCGTTCTGCCCGCCGGGGTTCTGACCTTGCTGACTGCCGCGCTGGCCGCCCTGCTGTTGACCGCCCTGCTGGCCCTGCTGCTGGCCGCCTTGTTGCTGCTGCTGGCCGGCCTGCTGACCTTGTTGCTGGCCACCTTGCTGCTGCTGGCCACTTTGTTGTTGGCCCGACTGCTGCTGGCCGCCCTGTTGTTGACCTTGCTGTTGTTGCCCCTGCTGCTGACCTTGTTGCTGGCCAGACTGTTGTCCCTGCTGTTGTTGCCCTTGCTGCTGACCACTTTGCTGCTGTTGATTGGCAGCCTGCTGCATCGCGTTCGCCATCTGCTGGGCGGCCTGCTGCATCTGCTGCGCACTCGCCTGGCTGTTGGCGTTCGACTGCATCTGCTGCATGAGCTGCTGCGCCTGCTGGAGCGCCTGTTGCGCCTGCGGATTGCCGGCGGCCGCCTGCTGCTGAAGACCTTTCAACAGGTTCTGCTGGATGCCCTGTAGTTGCTGCTGCGCGGCGGGGTTGCCTTGCGCCGCCTGCTGCATCGCCTGCTGAAGCTGCTGGACCTGCTGCTGGTTCATCCCCATCTGCTGCAACTGCTGCTGAAGCTGCTGTTGCTGCTGCGGGTTGTTCGCCATCTGCTGAAGCGCGTTCGCCATCTGCTGCATCTGCTGGGCGGCCTGCTGCTTCTGCTGGTCGGTCATCTTGTCGAAGTTCTTGGCGACGTCTTCGATCTTCTGCATGGCCGCGTCGAAGTCGCCCTTCTGGATGTCGCGCTGCGCGTCCGCGACCGGGCCCTGCTGCGCGGTGGCGGGCAGGCTGTTCACCATCTTCTGAAGCGACTTCTGGTCGGCGTACGCCTTCGATTTAGCGATCTGATCCTTGATCTTGTCTTCGAGTTGCTTCGCCGCGGCGGCCGCGGTGCGGTTGGCGGTGGCCGGATCGCGAGGCGGATCGGCCATCAGCTTCTGAAGTTCCTGCCGGGCGATTTCCATGTCCGGGCTCTTCGCCACCTCGGGCGGGGCCGCGTCGATCGCGCGCAGCGTCCCTTCGACATTCCGCTTCGCCGCGTCGGCGAGTTGGCTGTTCGCGGCGGTCTGTACGATGGCGACCTGTTTTCCGAACAGGTCGAACGCCGGCATGAACGCCATCAGCAGGTACGCCACCAGCGCGACGACCGGCACTGCGAGTGCATGACGAGGCCACTGGATCGGAAACGCGCCGTGCAGGTTGACGCCGTCGGAGGTGCGCACGGCGTCGACGATCGTCGCGCGGGCGAACGGGTCACTGTCGGTGCGCGGGTCGTTCCGCAGGAAGAGTGCCGTCGAGTACTTTTCTTTCAGGCCGAGCTTTTCGTCGATCGCAATGGCGGCCGCCTTGGGCGTGGGCCGACGCATCAGGCCCCAGACGACCGCGCCGATCGTCGCGAGCGCCGACGCCACGATGAGCCACACACGCGGGCCGGGCAGGCGCCACTGGATGAGCTTGTCGATCACAATCGCCGCGACGGTCGCGAGTGCGACGCCGAGCAGTCCCCACGCCCACGCCGATAGCACTTCCGACGCACCGACGCGCGTCCGCACCGTGGCGATATGACGATCGAGTTGCGACATGCGAGAACCTCCCAATCAACAGATCGGCACAATCGTATACGGTTTAGACGCCCGGGGCGAAGGAAAGTTCGGGCAGGCGAAGACACGAATCGGGACGAATCACACAAAAAGGCACGAATTCAGCGATAATGGCCGCAGATGAGACGCAGATCCGGGGACTTTGATCGGCGTGGGCACGCTTCGTGCCGATTCGTGTGATTCGCTTCGATTCGTGCCTTGATTTCAGAACGTGATCGCATCCGGGTTCGGGCCGATCCGCGCGTTCTGATCCAGCTTGTCCAGCGTGGCCACCTGCTCAGCGGTCAGTTTGAAGTCGTACAACCCGGCATTCTCTTCCAGCCGGTGACGCTTCACCGATTTCGGGATCATCACCAAGCCCTTTTGCAACCCCCAGCGCAGCGCGACCTGGGCCGGCGTCTTGCCAAGTTGTTTGGCCAGCGCGAGGAGTTCCGGCACCTGGCCGATCTTGCCCTGCATCAGCGGCGACCACGCTTCGACCACAATGCCGTCCTTCTGACAGCGCTTCACAAGCTCTGGGCTTTGCAGCCGCACATGCCATTCGATCTGGTTGACGGCCGGCACGAGTTGACCCTTGATCTGGTCGAGGTGATGCGGAAGGAAGTTGCTCACACCGATCGCGCGGACCTTCTTCGCGGCGAGCAGCTTCTGCATCGTCTCCCACGTCCGCACGAAGCACCCCTGTACAGGCCAGTGCACCAGGTACAAGTCGATGACGTCCAGGCCCAGCTTCGAGCGGCTCTCCTCGAACGCCTTCTCCACCGCGCCCGGCCCGGCCCGCTGGGCGTCGTTCCACACTTTCGTGGTAACGAAGATCTGTTCGCGCGGCAGCTTCGACGCGCGCAGCGCGCGGCCGATGCCCTCTTCGTTCTTGTAGAAGCTGGCCGTGTCGATGTGGCGATAGCCGATGTCGAGCGCGTCACGGACCGCCTGCTCCACCTCGGCCCCGTCAGCGCTGCGCCAAGTGCCCAAGCCCAGCGTGGGCATTTTCACGCCATTGTTCAATGCCACCGTGTCCTGAATCGATCGAATGTCGGCCACGCGAACAACTCCTTCAAATGGGTGCCGAAGTGTAGCAGCGTGCGAGCGGTTGTCGCTTTGGCCGTTCAGTGCGACACGACGGATTGATCAACTGGCGTCACCAGTATCGACTCGTTACCACTTCCGTCATGCGAACCCATCGCCTGATCGGCCTCGTGGTTCTTCTGGCAAGCTGCTCCATCGGCGCTGGTGCTCCGGTGCCAGCGCCCGCCACGCAACCGACCTTCGCCGACGTCACCGTACACGACCCCGACATCCTGCGTGAAGGCGACACGTTCTACATCGTCGGCTCGCACCTCGGCGCGGCCAAGTCGAACGACCTCATGCACTGGACGCTGATCGACGAGGGCGTCCACGCCGGCCACAAGCTCATCCCTGATGTCACCACTCAGATGAAGGAAGCCCTCGCGTGGGGACAGACGCGCACGTTCTGGGCGGGCAGTCTCGTGAAGCTGGGCGACGGGCGCTTCGCGTACTACTACAGCGTCTGCAAAGGCGATTCGCCGCGCGGTGCGATCGGGCTCGCGCTCGCGCAGAAACCCGACGGCCCCTACAAGCACGAGGCGATCATCGTGAAGTCCGGCATGTGGGGTCAGCCCGGCGCTGACGGCACGATCTACGACGCGGTCAAGCATCCGAACGCCGTCGACCCGCACACGTTCTTCGACGCCACCGGCCAGCTCTGGATGACCTACGGCAGCTACTCGGGCGGCATCTTCATCATGAAGATGAACCCCGCGACCGGCCTGCCAACGGAAGGCCAGGGCTGGGGCCGGAAATTGCTGGGCGGCAACCACAGCCGGATCGAAGCGCCGTACGTGCTCTACAACCCTCAGACGAAGTTCTACTACCTGTTCCTGAGTTTCGGCGGCCTGGACTCGCGCGGCGGCTACCAGATGCGCATTGCGCGCTCGAAAACACCCGACGGCCCGTTCCTGAGCCCGGGCGGCCGCGACATGATCGACTGCCACGGCCCCGACCGTTCGTTTTTCGACGACCGCGCGATTGAACCCTTCGGCGAAAAACTCCTCGGCAACTTCGAACTCGGCGAAGGCGAAAGACGCTGGGGCTACGCCTCGCCCGGCCACAATTGCGCGTACTACGACGCCGACACGGGCCGAAGCTTCGTCATCTTCCACACGCGTTTCCCCGGCAAGGGCGAGTTCCATCAGGTGCGCGTGCACCAGTTGTTCTTCAACACGGACGGCTGGCCCGTGATGGCCCCGCTGCGCTACGCGGGCGAGACGATCGGCAAGTCAACGAAGGCCGACCTCGCCGGCGAGTACCAGTTCCTCAACCACGGCCACTCGATCACGCCGGACATCGTGCAGCCCAAACACATCACACTGAAAGCCGACGGCACGATCACAGGTGACGTCACGGGCCGGTGGATGCTGTCGAACGAGCACGACGTCTCGCTCACGATCGACAACACCACGTTCGCCGGCGTCACGCTCAAGCAGTGGGACGAGTCGAAGCAGAAGTGGGTGCAAACCTTCACTGCCGAGCACGCCGGCGTGTGCGTGTGGGGCGTCGGGATGAACTGAGGCAATCTCACCGCGTCATCCTGAGCAAAGCGAAGGATCTGGTGCCAGACGAAATCGCGCGACGCTTGATCGGCGTCAGATGCTTCGCTGCGCTCAGCATGACGAATAGCCGCTCGGGATCGGGGTCACTCCTTCTGCTCCCGCACGCAGAAGTAGCACGCCCGGCCACCCAGGGTGATCGATTTCACCGGACCGCCGCAGACGCCGCAGGTCTTTCTTCGATAGACGTTGAAGCGTTCATCCCGCGTCAGCTTCTCGACCGGCTTCTTCAGCGACCTCAGCGGCACCGTCACGATCTTTCCGACCTTCACGCCCACCTTCATCAGCCGGACTGTTTCCTTCCACAGCTTCGCGAACTGCTTGGCCGACAGTTCGCGCGTTGGCGTGCGCGGGTGAATCCTGCACTGGTGCAGCGCCTCGGCCCGGAAGATGTTGCCGATCCCGCACATCAGCGCCTGATCCATCAGCAGCGCACCGATCGGTGTGGCGCGATGCTGAATCGACTTCCACACGTCGGCCGCCTTCGCCTTCGGATCGAGCAGGTCGGGGCCGAGGCGGTCGAGGATGGCATTCACCTCGGCATCGGTCACGACGTGGCACGCCGTCGGGCCGGACAGGTCGATGACGTGCGTCGCGGTTTGCAGCCGCATGCGCGTGGCGGGCGTCGGCGCGGGCGGCTCCTTCCCGCGCGGCAACTCGATCTGGCGAAACCGCCCGAGCCGGCCCAGGTGCACATGCACCGTCGCGTCTCTTCCGAAGTCATAAAACAGGTGCTTGCCGCGAGGGTAAACGCGTCGCAGGCGTTTCCCATCGACGGCCGACCCGTCGAACCGCCCCTGCGGCGACGACACGCTCACCTTCTTCCCAGCCAGCAGCTTGTGATGATCTCGCGCGTGGATGAAAACCGAATGACCTTCAGGCATGCTACGACAGTGTAGGCGACGGCATGCGAGCACGAAGCGCGTCGACAGCGATTGTTCCAGAGTGACGTCACGGCGTCGACTGGGTCGCGATGAAGAGTAGAGTCGAAGTTTTCGCGCTTGAAGTGGGAACGCGCCGACCGGTGGCACTGGCGTTTTCACACGTGCTCGATCATTCTTTCGTCATGCGCATCCGGCTCCAGCACGTCGTGACCGTCTGCCTTCTCGGCCTGGCCTCGTGCACATCGACCAGCAAGCCACAATCGACGAAAGCGACCCTCACGCCCGCGACCTGGCCGACGTCGCAGCCGGTGAATCGGTGGGAGAAAGAAGTCTCCGCCTACGAAACCGCGGACAAGAAGAAGATGCCCGCGCCCGGCGGCATCGTCTTCTACGGCAGTTCGACCGTCGCCCGTTGGAAGACGCTCGCCGACGACTTCGCCGGCCTGCCGGTGCTCAACCGCGGCTTCGGCGGGTCGCAGAGCATCGACGCCGTCCGCTACGCCGACCGACTCTGCCTGAAGTATCGCCCGAAGGTGATCGTCTACTACGAAGGCGACAACGACCTGGCTGATCGCTTTGCCGTCACGCCGCAGCAGGTCGCGCGGAACTTCGAAACGTTCTGCGACCTGGTCCATCGCGAACTGCCCGAGACGAAGATCTTCTTCCTGGCGATCAAACCCAGCCCGTCGCGCCTGAAGCTTCTCAACCCGCAGCGCGAGGCGAACCAACTCGTGATCGACTTCATCGCGACCGACCCGATTCGCCTGCGCTACATCGACGTCTTCACGCCAACCCTTGATGCGAACGGCCAGCCCAAGCCGGAGTTGTTCGAGTCGGACCGCCTGCACGTGAAGCGGGAGACGTATCGCCAGTGGGCGACGTTCATCCGCCCCATGTTGGAAGCCGATTACCCGACGACGCAGCCATGAACGGAAGGCTTGCACGTGAGAACGTGCGTCACTCGGCGTCGTCCTGACGCTTGAGCGTGAGACGCGGGGCCTGCGGGTCGGCGTTGACGTTCGACTGCAATGGCGCACGGAACGAGAGCGTGTCACCGTCGCGTTGGCCCATGAAGATGCGTTCGAGCACACGGTTGTTCCACGCGCCGTCGATGACCACGGTGGCTTTCATGCGGACCTCGTTGCCGCGCGTTTCGCCGTGCACTTTGACCGACTTGGCGTTGCGTCCCTTGCCGACGCGCAGGACGCCGTCGAACTTCTCGGCATCACGTTCAGTAATGTGCAGGCGGCACGCGACCGCGTTCGCGTCGGCTCGCCGTTCATCCGCCTGCCACGTGCCGGCCCACTTGCTGAGCTTCGGCAGCCAGTCGGGCTGCGAGGTGGGTTTCGTGGCCGGATGCTCCGAACGCGCTGGCGCGATGGCGCTGACGCCCGTGCATGCCGCGAGTGCGATCGCACACAGAACGAGCGTCCTGAGTTTCATCCGAGCCTCCGTCCGGTGATCGCAGGATCATACCAAGACGCCGCCCGAAGCGGCGATTAATCCGGCAGCTGCCCCGCCGCCCAGAGGTTGCCGACATCTTCGCCGGCCCCGTCGCGCTTCGCCAGATCGCGCAGGAAGTCCAGCGCGTTGTAGCGCGGCGACCAGTTCATCAGTTCCTTCGCCTGTGACAGGTCATGCTGCTCCAGCCGCTGCGGCAGGTCGATTCCGTACTTCTCCAGCAGCCGTATCGCGCCGGGCAGTTGGGCTTCAAGCCAATCCGCGCCGAGTTTCCCGAAATTCTCGACGACATCCCGGGGTGCGCCGAGCTGATGATGCACCACCGTCGTGAAGAAGCCGACCTTGCCCGCCAGCACCGCGTCGACCGAAGCGATCGTCGCGTCGGCCACGTCACGGGCATCGACGCCGTTGCGCAGCAGCATCCGGCCGAAGGCGAGGTAGCTCTTGGGCACGAAGTCGTGATAGCGCAGGCAGACGGCGGGCTTGCGTTCGCAGACGTGGAACATGCGGCACAGGTCTTCGCCCAGCACCTTTGTGACGCCGTACACGCCGCCATGGCCGTATGCCATCGACGATGCGAAAACCAGCGCCTTCACCTTGTGCCTGCGACAGGCCTGCACGACGTTGAACGTGCCGTCGACGTTCACCGCGAAGATCGTCTCATCCGACACCGCCGGCTGATGCGCACAATGCCACGCGGCCAAGTGCACGACGGCATCCACGCCCGCGACGGCCGATTCGACATCGCCCGGCGTGCGCGTGTCAACCCGCACGAACGGCGCGGCCGACCGCAGATCGGACGGCATTGGCGACACGTCGCACAGCTTCAGCGAGAGGTCGGAGCGCGTCTCAAGCACCCGCCGAACCACCGCCTGCCCGGCCACGCCGGCGGCACCGGTGATGAGAATCGTTGGCATGGGCGGACTGTAGCGATTGCATGCATTACGTTCACGCTTCGAGCAGCGCCGTCAGCTTCTTCGCCGCGTCGATCGTCTGCTTGCGAATGCCCACACGAATCAACGGCGTGAACAGTTTGGCGAAAAATCGCTTGGGCGTGATCTCGATGATGTGCGTAGTCGTCGCGCCGTCGGCGTGCGGCGCAACGTGCAGGTCTACCGATACGTCGAACGTCGTATCGGTGTACAGGCAATGCAACTGCTCGCCCGGCACGCGGGCGAGGATTTTTCCCGCCATCTCCTTCGTCAGCCCGCCGTGCTTGTAGACGTACTTGAGCTTGTCGCCGACCGCATTCGGGCCAGACCCCAGCTTCTCCAAGCCCACGCAAGGCGGCAGCCATTCACGCGTGCGCGGCAAATCGTCGATCAGCGCGAACGCCTGCTGGGGCGTGGTCCGCACGACTTCGGTGTGCTCGAACCGGATCGACATGGGTGCGAGTGTATCAGACGTGCACGTGCCAGGCAGGCAAGGCGGATCGATCGGCAACGATTTCTACTTCTGCTCCCGTGGTGACGGGGTGGAAACGACCTCCGGCACATCGACCTCCGCGGAACGGGAAACCAGCAGGTGAATCACCGGCGCCGTCATCGCCGTGGTGGCCAGCGCCATCACCACCATCATCCCGTAGACTACATGGTTGATCACGCCCAGTTGCAGGCCCACCGTCAGGATGATCAGTTCCATCAGCCCGCGCGTGTTCATCAGCACGCCGATCATCATGCTAGGCCGCGTGCCGATGCCGGTCAGCCGCGCGGCCAAGCCGGCGCCGGCGATCTTGCCCACGCACGCGATCGCCGTCAGCAGCACCGTGTAGCCGATCATGTCGGCGTGCAGCAATTGCCGAAGGTCCACCTTCAACCCCGCGTACACGAAGAACGGCGGCAGCAGCAGCGTCACCACCACGCTCTCCATCCGCAGCGACACGTTCCGCACGAACCGATCGTGCTTGGGCATCACCAGCCCGGCCACGAACGCGCCGAACAGCGCGTGCACGCCGATCATTTCCGTCACGAAGCCGCTCAGGATCGCCACCAGCAGCAGGAACGCCATGCCGCCCGTGCGTTCCCCTTCGCGATGCAGGTGATCCTGCACGAGTTTTAGCAGCGGCTTGACGACCACCAGCATCACAAGCACGAACGCGACCGTCAGCCCGGCGATCGTCAGCGGCCTCGGCCCGTGGTCGTCCTGTGACGCGAACGCCACCACCAGCGCCAGCAGCATCCACGCGATCACATCCCCCACCGCCGCCGCCGCGAGTGACAGCCGGCCCTCGATGGTCTGCTGCAGTTTCCACTCGCTGATGATCCGCGCCAGCACCGGGAACGCCGTCACGCTCATGGCCACGCCCATGAACAGCGCCGATGGGAGAAATCCGTGCCCCGCGATCGGCTCAAACAGATGCCGCAGCGGGAACGCCACGCCGAACCCGAGCACGAACGGAAACAGCATCCCGCTGACGCTGATCGCGCCAGCCGACAACGCGTGCGGGCGGATGGCGTCGGCGTCGAATTCCAGTCCGACCAGGAACAGGAACAGCAGCACGCCGAGCTGCGCAAGAAGATTCAACCCCTGTAGCGACGCCGGCTCCGCGAACAGCGCCGCGTACGCGCCTGGCCACACCCAGCCCAGCAGGCTCGGCCCGAGCACCAATCCCGCGACGATCTCGCCGATCACCTGCGGCTGGCGGATGAGTCGCGCCACCCACCCCATCGCGCGACTCACCGCGAGGATAACCGTCAGTTGAACCAGCAGTAGCGCCGACACCGAAGGGAAGTGCATCGCGAAAGAATCATCGCATCCCTACCTCAGATGACCAATGACCAGGGACCAATGACCAAAGGAGGAATTTCTCGGGTACGATTCGGCGTCATGGAACCCTTCGCCAACATCAAGGTGCTGTTCATCGCCGGCTTCGGCCCGATCGTGCGCGACCCGGGCGAAAGCCGCCGGCTGTATGCCGACACGCTGGGCATCCAGTTCAAGGAAGAAGCCGGCAACTACCTTCACACCGAGGCGCTCAAGGGTGCGAACGCCTTCGCCCTCTGGCCGCTGGCGCACGCGGCCGAGTGCGTGTTCGGCTGCACCACCTGGCCGGCGGAGTTGCCGGTTCCGCAGGCGTGGCTGGAGTTCGACGTCGAAGACCTCGAAGCCGCGACGGCCGAGCTGGAAGTCAAGGGCTACCGCGTACTGGTAAAGAACAAGAAAGAGCCGTGGGGCCAGACGGTGAGCCGGTTTTTGTCGCCGGAGGGCTTGCTGGTGGGAGTGACTGTGACGCCGTGGATGCGCGGGACGCCATAGTGGCGGGTTGCGTGGCTTTCGTAGAGTATTTGCTTCTCACCACCACGCTAGCGTCAGTAAACACCATTGTATTGGTGATGCCGACCTTCTGGACTGAGCAGGTTTCCAATGGCGATCGCGGCACCGAAGATTCCGACTGCAAGCACGACGATGGAGATTTTCTGGTCCATGCAACGTCACGCCTGCGGCAAAACGCATTAGCACAAGCGGTCAGCTGTCGCCGCCAATCATACTGCATGTCGGCCGATTTTCGCCCTTGACGGCCACCCGGAACCGAAGCGCATCATGTGTTGTTCGATGCTCTTTGGCATTCCGAAATCGGTCAGAGAAGCCCGGCCGAAATACAGTGGCCCGGATGTCCCAAAAAGTCCCGGGATGAAAAAGTGCACGTTAGCACCCCCTTCGGCCGGCGAAGCACTGTGGCGGCCGATGGTTGGGTGTGGGCCGAGCACACGAATTTCGGGTAACCCGTCTCACACCTGTGCAGACATGACGGCCACCCATCCGCAGGGGCGCCGCAACTCCCCACCCATGTCTCTCCCCCTCACATCTTCTCCGGTGCGTCGATGCCGAGCAGGCCCAGGCCGGTCTTCAGCACGCGGGCGGTCAGGTCGCACAGCGCGAGCCGGCTGGAACGCGTCGGCTCGGGGCTGTCGATCACCGGGCACACTTCATAAAAGCTGCTGAACTTCCCGGCGATCTCGTACAAATACGTGCACAGGTAGTGCGGCTTGAGGTCGCGCGCGACGGCCTCCACCACTTCGCCGAAACGCAGCAGGTGCTTCACGAGCGCCAACTCCGTCGGCTGATCGAGTTGCGTCACCTTCGACGCCCCGCGCCACGGCCGCCTTGCGGAAGATGCCGCAGATGCGCGCGTGGGCCATCATCAGGTACGGCGCGGTGTTGCCGTCCATGGCCAGCATCGCGTCCCAGTCGAAGCGATAGTCGGTCATGCGGTCGCGGACGAGGTCGTAATACTTCACCGCGCCGATGCCGACAGTCTTCGCGACCGCCGACTTTTCTTCGTCCGACAGCGCCTGGCTCTTCACGGCGTCGACTTCCTTCGCGCGGTCGACGGCTTCGTGCAGCACGTCGGCCAGCTTCACGTTTTCGCCGCTCTTGGTTTTGAACGGCCTGCCGTCGGGGCCCTGGATCGCGCCGAACATCACGTGCTCGTAAGCAACGCCGTTCAGCCAACCGGCCCGGGTCGCGGCGTCGATGAACTGCTCGAAGTGCTGCTTCTGGCGAATGTCGGTGCCGACGATGACACGCTTGGCGCCCAGTTCGCGGGTGCGGAACCGGACGGCCGCCAGATCGGTCGTGCCGTAGCCGTAGCCGCCATCACTTTTTTGGATCATCAGCGGCGCTTCGTACCCCTTCACCCAGATGACGATCGCGCCGTCGCTCTCCACCGCGATGCCCTTCTCGCGCAGTTCGCGCACGACGTCGGGCAGCATCGGGTTGTAGAAGCTCTCGCCGCGCTCGTTCTCGCGTGTAACGAGAATGCCCATGAGCGCGAACATCTCGGCCAGATGTTTGCGCGAGAGGTCGAGGATCTGCTGCCAGAGCGCCAGTTCCTTCGGCTCGCCCGCCTGTAGGCGCACGACGGCTTGGCGCGAAGCGGTGGCGAATGCGGGGTCTTCGTCGAAGCGTTGCTTGGACGCTTTGTAGAACTGCTCAATGTCGCCGATCGGGGCGGCCGTGCCTTTGCTCGTTTCCTCCATGTAGGTGATGAGCATGCCGAACGCCGTTCCCCAGTCGCCGATGTGGTTCTGCGGCACGACGTCGTGACCGAGAAACCGCAACGCGCGGGCCAAGGCATCGCCGATGGTGGACGGCCGTAGGTGGCCGATGTGCATTTCCTTGGCGACGTTCACGCTCGGGTAGTCGACGACGACCGTGATCGGGTTCGCTGACGGCGACGTGCCGAGTTTCCCGTCCGCCAGCGTCGCATTCGCGCGACTCGCCAGCCAGGCCGGGCTCAGCTTCACGTTGATGAACCCCGGCCCCGCGATGCTGATCTCGCTGGCGACCTCGCCCAGGTTCAGCTTCGACTTGATCTGCTCGGCCACCGTGCGTGGATTCGTCTTCTGCCCCGTCGATTCACTCACACGCTTGGCCAGGGCGAGCGCGGCATTGGACTGATAATCGCCGAACTGCGGGTTGGCGCTGGCCGCGATGGCCGGGTCGGCGTCGAGCCCGAACGCCGCCTGAATCGCGGCCCGGAAGGCGGTGTCGAGTTGTTGGGTGATGGACATGGCTGGTGGTGAACCTAAAACGAGATTGCGGATTGCGGATTGCGGATTGCAGCGTCTCATTCCGCAATCCGAAATCCGCAATGTCTTCCCTGCGACCTTCGGTCGAACCGGGCATGATAACGGCTAGGGCAGCGTTTTCCCGCTCGTGGGACCAAGCCGGCCCCGATTCGTGTCGATTTCCGTGACGAGAAGGCTATCGGTCACGGGCGTAGGATTGGTAATCTGCGTCGTCCGCGGCGAGTCGCCCCTGCCTTCGCCCGGGGCGGCGTGTCTATTCGGATCAATAAAGAGGTACGCAAGGATGTCCTGGAAGATTCGTTCGCTCGCACTCATCGCTGCCGCGGTTGCTACCGCTGCGGTGCAGGTTCTTGCCCAAGTTCAGAATCCGCCCGCCCAACTGGCCGAGGTCGAAACGCTGAAGACCAAGGCCTTCGCGGCCGTGAAGTCGAATGACCTCCACGGCGCAGAAGACCTGCTCAAGCAGGCGCGCCTGCTCAGCAACGACCCGAAGCTCGACCAGATGACCGCCTGGATCGACAGCTACCAAGTCAGTCAGGAGAAGATCCTCGCCGACCGCAAGAAGGATTACGACGAAGCGGTCGCCGACGTGAATAAGCTCATCGCCGCCGGCCACATGAGCTACGCCGCCGACGCCGCGGCCCGCGCGTACGTGCACGCGGTCGACAAGAAGGCGTTCCACGCGCAGCAGTGGGTGCTCGACCTGCTCGGCAAGACGCAGGAACTGGCCGTCAAGTCCGAGAACGACGGCGACTGGCTCACCGCCCGCCGCCTCTACGGCGATCTCAGCGCCTGCGAGCCCACCAACCCCGCCTGGCGCACCAAGATCAATGAAGTCTCGCGCCGCCTGAACCTCGTCGCCCTCTACACGCCCGAATCGCTCGAAGAGGCCTATAAGAAAGAAGCGGACGTCCGTCTCGAGGTGCAGAAGCTGATCTCGCCGGACAAGTCCCCCACCACCAAGCCGATCAATGACACGCAGATCGACGACGCCTTCAAGCTCGACTGGAAGCAGGTGCTCGAAGGCGCGCAGGTCGACATGCTCAAGGAAGCGCTCACCTACGCCCACGAGCGCTACTACCGCGACGTCAGCTACAGCGAACTCGTCAAGGGCGGCGTGAAGGGCCTCGATCAGCTCATCACCACCAAGGGTCTGGACAAGACCTTTCCCGCACTGGCTCAGCAGGATTTGAAGGACGCCTTCGACCGCGAACTGAAGGCCGTCGTCGCCGACGCCGATCGCGTTGGCGAATTCCGCCTCGTACGCAACGTGCTCGATCGGCTGCTGAAAGCCAACAGCGAAACGCTCCACCTGCCGCGCGAAGTGATCGTGTTCGAGTTCGCCACCGGCGCGCTCGCGCAGCTCGATCCGTTCAGCAACGTGATCTGGCCGAGCGATGTGGCCGAGTTCCTCAAGGGCACGCAGGGCGAGTTCACCGGTGTCGGCATCCAGATCGGCACCGACGAAGACACCGGCTGGCTCAAGGTCATCTCGCCCATCCCGGATTCGCCGGCGATGCGCGCGGGCCTTCAGCCGGGCGACCTCATCACGCACATCAACGGCAAGAGCGCCAAGGGCATCAGCACGTCGCAGGCGGTCAAGCACATCACCGGGCCCAAGGGTTCGGAGGTGACGCTGACCATCAAGACCGCCGACCAGACGCACGACATCACGCTGAAGCGCGAAGTGATCAAGGTCGCCAGCATCAAGGGCTGGTCGGTCCAGCCGGGCGGTTCGTGGGACTACCTGCTCGACCACGACAACGGCATCGCCTATGTCCGCATGACCAACTTCAGCAAGGAGACCAGCCGCGACCTGGCCGACGCGCTGAAGAGCATCCGGGCCAACAACGCCAAGGGCGTCATCCTCGACCTCCGCAACAACCCCGGCGGTCTGCTGTCGGCGGCGACGGAAGTCGTGGACGAGTTCATCGACCACGGCGTCATCGTCAGCCAGCGCTCGCTCCGTGAAGGCTCGCAATCGCCGGCCGTCAAAGCGCAGGCCGACGCCGACGACTGCAACCTGCCGATGGTCGTGCTCATTAACCAGTACAGCGCCAGCGCCTCGGAGATCGTCTCGGGCGCCCTCAAAGATCACGACCGCGCCCTGCTCGTCGGCGAACGCAGCTTCGGCAAGGGCTCGGTCCAGCAGCTGTTCAGCCTCGACTCCAACAGCGCGTTCCTGAAGCTGACCACCAACCACTACTACCTCCCGAGCGGCCGATGCATCCACCGGGAAGAGGACAGCAGTGAATGGGGCGTCGACCCGGACATCACGGTCGATGTGACGCCCGAGCAGATGCGGACGATGAGCAAGATCCGTTCGGATCTGGACGTCATCCGCAACGGCGCGGCCGAGCCCGCCCCGAGCACCCAGCCAGCCCCGGACGCCCTGGGTTCCGACCCGCAGCTCGGCGCGGCCGTGCTCATGCTTCGCCTGCAACTCGCCGGCGCGAACCTGATGTAAGTCGGTTCACCATCGAGTCTCAATCCGACACGGCGGCCTTTCGGTCGCCGTGTCTTTTTGTTTGTCACCTGACCAGCCAGGATTGAATTGTGAACCGACCGCGGTTGCCGGACGTAGTGGTCGATGTCGGCCCATGGTCTGCCTGATCGAGGCAGGCCAACGAACCATCGGCAAATACCTTACCGGCACCGTTGATGCGGCCTGTTTTATTTGCAGTGGTTAGGGGGGTCGGTTAGCATCCGCCTCGCGCGGAAGGTCGTCGGATCGCGCGTATACCGTGATCCGAACGTTCTTTCGAGTGACCGATGCGATCCCGACGGGCGGTCGTCGGGACAGAGCAACGAGGGTTCCCTCGATCCACCGCTTCGTGAGCTTCACCAGGGGCTTGCGTCGCACTCGGAGCGAGACGCGCCGGAATCGGTCGACGGTGTTGGCCGCGAAGGAATTCGTCGGCCACGAAGCGGAAGTTAGTCGGTTGAGTTAGTCAGGGAAGGTCAGCCGCTCGCGGGGAACACGCCTTTGGTCAGGTCTGACGGGCCTCACCAGGACTTCGCAGCGGACGGACGATCGCCCAGCAAGAGCAGACACCCGGGTTTCAACAACACGCGGATCGCCGCCCACATGCCTCACGCTCAACGAGTTCACGCCGACCTCGCCGACGGTTTTTCCGTCGCGGCGAGGTTCTGCCGCACTCGCGGGTCGTGCGAGAGAATCGCTACCCGCTGAGCCGGCTCGAACCAACGTTCGACCGACCAACCGGGCAAGGCATGTGGAAGCGACGAGCACGCAGGAGCGACGGACTCGCAACGGAAAGCGCAGCCATGAACAACACGCCACGCCCCCTGTCGTCGAAGGTTCGCCTGAACACAGTTCGTGTCGAGCGTGGTGAACGCCGCGTCCGCCAGGCCGCGATCGTCACCGTCGTCGGCCTCACCGCCGCCGCCACCACCGGAATCTACGCCGACTCGGCCCGTGCCGAGCAGATCGCCGCCGAGAACCGGGCCTCGGCCGTCATCCTGGCCAGCCTCCTGCAGGACGCCCCCGCCAACCCGGCCGAAGCGCTCGCCGCCGCCAAGACCCAGTTCGACGCCAAGCAATACGACGAAGCCCTCGCCACACTGCAATCGATCAAGACCGACGGCCTCGACGACGCACAGAAGGCTTCGCTCAGCAGCCTGCTCGCCGAAGTGACGCCCGCCGCCGAAGCCCGCAAGGCCGCCCGCGTCGCGTTCGAGGAAGGCAACCAGGCCGCCGCGTCCGGTGACACCGTTACCGCCCTCACCAAGCTGACCGCCGCCCGCGACAACGCCTACGCCGACGAAGCCACCGTCGCCAAGGCCAAGGAACAGCTCAACGTCGTCGCCGACCCGGCCAAGCTCCAGGAAGTCTACAAGTCCGCCGTCGCCGACGCCGGCTCGGGCAATGCCGACGCCGCCAAGGCCAAGTTCATCGCCCTCGCGGCCGTCGGTTACACCGATCCGTCCGGCAAGTCGCCCGCCGACTATCTGAATGACATGAACGCCGGCGCCGCCGCCGCCGCGGTCGCCGCGCCGGTCGCCCCCGCTGCCACGAACGATTCCGCCCTCGCGAAGAAGGCGTACGGCCTGGCTGTCACGCAGTACCGCAAGGGGGACTGGATCAGCGCCCGATCGAATTTCCAGCTCGCCGCGAACAAGGGCTACAAGGCCGGCCTGTTCGAGACCTCGCCGCAGGACTACCTGGCGAAGATGGATCAGAAGGAACGGGCTGACAACGCCCGCGCCGCCAAGGCCCTCGAAGCCGCGCCGGCCGTCGCGGTCGCGCCGGTCGCCGAGACGACGCCGGCCGTCGCCACCGACACGCCGACGCCCTCGCCGGTCGCCACTGCGGTAACCGAGCCGACGCCAACCCCGACGCCCGCCATCACCGAGCCGACGCCCACGCCGACCCCGACTCCGGTCGCGGTTGAACCGACGCCGACTCCCACACCCACGCCAGCAGTAACTGAGCCGACGCCGGTCGCCGTCGCGCCCGCCACCGAGCCGACGTCCGAACTCCGCACCGCCCTTCAGGCCGAACAGGTGAAGGCCGCCGACGCGAAGTTCCGCGCCCAGCAGCTGGTTGCCAGCGCCTCGGCCGCCCTCGCGGCCGGTCGCAACGAAGAGGCCAAACAGCAGTTCGACGCCGCCCTCAAGCTCGACCCGACGAACCTCGAAGCCAAGACCGGCTACGACCAGGCCGTCGATCGCACGGGCACCGGCGCACCGACCGACCTCGCCACCCAGATGCGTCAACGCATCGAAGGCGAACGTCAGGCCATCCAGTGGAACTTCAACACGAGCATCGCGCAAGCCAATGACGCGATGGCCAAGAACGATTACGAAGCAGCCACGAACGCCTTGCAGCGTGCCCGCAACGCCCGCAACTCGAATCCGAGCATCTTCAATGATGCGGAGATCCGCGAGTTCGATGCGTCTATCGCCTCCAAGGGCGCCGAGATCGATTCCAAACGCACCGCGTTCGATGCCGAGCAGAAGCGTATCGCCAACGAACAGGCGATCGCCGGCGCTAACGAAAAGGCCCGCGAGGCCGAAATCCAGAAACGCCGCACCGTCGAAGGCCTCATCAAGCAGGCCCGCCAGCTCACCGACCAGCGCAAGTACACCGAAGCGATCGGCGTCGTCGACCAGAATCCTCACGATCGACCCGACGAACGACTACGCCATCGGCGTCAAGCCGCTGCTGTGGGACCGCAAGCTGCTCATGGATCAGCGCAAGATCGAAGAGAAGATCACGCTGAGCACCACCCAGCTGCTCAACTACGCCGACGAAGCCCGCACGCCGATCCCGGACCTGCTCACCTACCCGACCGATTGGCCGGACATCTCGGCCCAGCGTGACGCGACGGTGGCCCGCGAGCGCGGCACCGGCGGCGACGCCGATGTGGAAGCGATCCTCGACCGCCGTCTGCCGGAACTCCGCTTCGACGGCGTGGGCTTCGAAGACGCCGTCAACTTCCTGCGCGACCTCACGCAGGCCAACATCTTCGTGAACTGGCCGGCGATCAAGGCCGCCAACATCGAAGAGACCGCCCCGATCAACCTCCGCCTGCGCGACGTGAAGTTCAGCAAGGTGCTCCAGCTCCTGCTCGACAACGCCTCGGGCGGTGTCACCCAGCTCGGCTACACCGTCGATGACGGCGTCATCCAGATCTCCACCAAGGAAGACCTGTCCCGCAACGTCGTCACCCGCACGTACGACATCCGCGACCTGATCATCAGCGTCCCGAACTTCGATCAGGCCCCGACGTTCAACCTCTCCAGCCAAAGCTCCGGCACCCGCTCGGGCGGCAGTGGCGGTGGCGGCGGCGGTGGCAGCGGCAGCCAGAACCTGTTCGGCGGCAGCGGCGGCGGTAGCGGCCAGGGCGGCACGACCGACCAGAACGGCCAGACCCGCGACGAACTCGTCACCCAGATCACCGACCTGATCCAGCAGACCATCGCCTCGGACTCCTGGAAGGACGCGGGCGGCTTGGTCGGCTCGATCCAGGAACTCAACGGGCAGCTCATCGTCACCCAAACCCCCGAGAACCACTCGGCCCTGTCGAAGCTGCTCGAAAAGCTCCGTGAAACCCGCGCCATCCAGGTGAACATCGAGACGCGCTTCATCACCGTGCAGCGCAACTTCCTCGAACGCATCGGCGTCGATTTCGACTTCGCCTTTAACTTCAACGGCGACAACGACGCGACTCAGGGCATTCGCGACAACCTCGACCCGAACCGCTCGTTCGATCCGGTCCTGGTCACGAACCGCTCGTCGGTCTTCACCAACCCGGGCTCGCTGGCCACCGGCGCCACGGGCAACCTTGGCTCCGACCTCCAGGGCAACTCGCTCGGCACCAGCACGACGATCAGCGCGTTCCTCGACGACTTCCGTGCTCAGTTGGTCGTAAACGCCGCCCAGGGCGGACAGAACGTGCTGTCGCTCACCGCACCGCGTGTCACCGTCTTCAACGGCCAGCGCGCGTTCGTCGTCGTCAGCACGCAGCAGTCGTACGTGTCGGACCTCGAGCCCGTCGTCGGCTCGGGCGCCGTCGGCTTTGACCCGACCATCGACACCGTCAACTCGGGCGTTGTCCTCGACGTTCAGGCCACCGTGTCGGCCGACCGTAAGTACGTCACCCTCACGCTCCGCCCGCAGCTCTCGCGTCTGATCGCCCTGCGTCAGTTCGCGACCTTCGCCGGCGGCACGCAAGGCAACGGCAACGGCACCGGGACGGGCAATGGCGGCACGACCAACACGCTCTTCGCCGGCATCATCCAGCAGCCGGAAATCGAAGTGACGCAGGTGTTCACCACCGTCAGCGTCCCCGACCGCGGGACCCTGCTGCTGGGCGGCCAGACCGTCAGCGGCGAAATCACCCGCGAGTCCGGCACGCCGGTGTTGTCGAAGATCCCGGTCATCAAGCGGCTCTTCACCAGCAACGGCACCGCGAAGGACGAGGCCGTGCTGCTCATCCTCGTGAAGCCGACCATCATCATCCAACGCGAAATCGAACAGCAGAGCTTCCCGCTGCTCGACACGCAGCAGTGATGAAAGTTTCAGTGGCCAAAGACCAAAGAAGGCGAATCACTCAGTGATTCGCCTTCTTCTTTGAGTTTAGCCGAATTCTCAGCACCGAGATCACGGAGAGCACAGCGTTCACAGAGGGATAATACGAATCGTGGTTGATTCGTGCGCGCTGGAGGCTCGCATCCACACGATCAACACGGATCTTTTGAGCAGACGCGAGCGCGCGGTTCAAACACGATCCGTATAACAACAAGTTGGTTCACTTGAGTGGTGTGTCACCGCAGGTATCGATTGACCGTTCTCTATAGCCTCTGTGCTCTCGGTGGCTCTGTGATTCTGCCTGAGGATCACTTACCCCACCGCGCCCAGCACGAACGACAGCAGCAGGAACAGCAGCACGGCCGCCGTGATGATTGCGAATTTCACGTCGCGCTCGACGAGGAACGCGACGATCGAAATCGCCACGCGCAGGATCGGCGTGGCCAGCAGCACGACCAGCCCCACCGCGATCACGGCCTGCCCGCGTCCCTCCTTCAGACCCGTCCAGATTTCGCCGGCGGTGTGGATCACGGGCGCGTGCGGGTCAGTGATCCGCGTCAGTTCCTTCTCCGAAGTGCGATACAGCGGGTTGTTCACGAAGCCGATCAGCACGCCCGCGAGAATGATGAGCAGGCTCGCGATCACGCCAACGCGTAGCGTCAGGCTGATGATGAGTTCGACCATGCGCGACGCCCGCTCATCGGGCCTTCCGGTGACCGGTTCGATCAGCGGCCGATCACCGCCGACCGGCATCGGCCCAAACTTGGGGATCGACGCTGGCGCATCCGTGTCGCTCGTCTCGGGACGTTTCGCATCGTTCGGGTCGCTCATCCGAACACCCCTTTCCGTAGCATCTCGAACGACGCCCACAGGAGGATGACGATGAAGCCCACGCGGATGGACTTGTTCGTGAGCTTGCCCAGCAGCCGCGAGCCGATCGTCGCGCCGATGAGCACGCCGCCCGCGA
Source organism: Tepidisphaeraceae bacterium (assembly GCA_047600945.1). Lineage (GTDB taxonomy): Bacteria > Planctomycetota > Phycisphaerae > Tepidisphaerales > Tepidisphaeraceae > JASGKC01. The sequence goes on from JASGKC010000001.1 coordinate 4,960,278, forward strand.
CCGGCCCCGCGATGAACGGGTTGATGTCGCCCCGCGCGAAGTACACGCCCGCCCCGGTGGCGGCCGTCACGCCGATCATGAAGTTGCTGGTCGCCGTCGACACCTTGATCGGCAGCCGCATCGCCAGGTCCATCGCCGGTACCTTCAGCACGCCCGAGCCGATGCCGAGCAGCCCGCTCAGCACGCCCGCGACGTACATCAGCCCCAGGCCCAGCGGAGCGTTGGTCACGCGGTACGCGACCTCGCGCTGCTCTTTTTCATCGAAGTACGATCCGTGCAGGCGAAGTTTTTCAGACAGCACATCGGGTTTCACATCGAGCCCGGATTTCTCGCGGCGTTTGCGGAGCATCATCAGCGCTGACGCGGCAAGGATGACACCGAAGATCGCCTGCAAGACGCGAGCGTTGAGGTAGCCCGCGACGACCGCGCCCGTGAGCGCGCCGGTGGTCGTGCCGATTTCCAGCAGCATCGCCACGCGGAGGTTGGTCATGCGTTCCCGCACATAAGCGGCCGCCGCGCCGGAACTGGTGGCGATCACGCTCACGATCGACGCGCCGACCGCGTGGTGCATGTCGATGCCGAAGAGTTGCGTGAGGACCGGCACGACGATGATCCCGCCGCCAATGCCCAGCAGCGACCCCAGCACGCCGGCCGAGATCGAGACGGCAAACATGATGACCGTGAAATGCAGCGGGGTCATGCAGAGACTGCTGTAGTGGATGCGCCAGTGCCGGACAAGTGCGACAGCGATTCCGTCACGCTTTGGATATCCAGATCGGATTGCGTGTTCGCATTTTGCTCAACATCATATTCGCTCGCGATTTCGCTTCCGCAGCAGGGTCGCAGCGCAGCCGTTAACCCGGCAACCGCTTAGAACGACTGGCCTTAGACATCGACGACGATTACCGCGACATCCTCCCGCAACAGGAGCGCCTCCCCGCTTCGGCCACCACTTCACGGCCGAGGGGAAGATGTTCGATCAACTCAAAGCCCTGTACGAACTGCACCGGACGAAGCTCGGGTTGAACGACCGCGGGCCCAAGCTGTCGACCGAGCACTTCCGCGTGCCGGGCCGACACGTGCAGTTGGGACTGTTCGGGTGAACAACAAGCCCGACATTCACGTACGATTGTCAGCGTGCCCGCCTTTCTTCACATCAAGTGCGACGACTGCGGGCAGGAGTCGCTGCTGCTCACCGATGGCCTTTCGGTGCAACTGGATGATGGGTCGCTCAAGCACCTTCGACATCCGGGCGAAGGTCGCGATTGCGAGAACCTGGGCCTGACGCTGGCGCAGGCGGCGAGCCGCGGGCGACTCTTCCACAACGAATATTCGATCTGTCGTTCCTGCGGCGAACGGGTGCGATCGAACTCGCGAATCGAGCGGTATTCCACTTCGTTTGATTGCAGCTCCGAGTGGTCATTCGTCAAGTTCATGGCGATTGTTGCATTGTGTCTGGTTCCACTCGCGCTTTGGTTTCGCTGGCGTGAACTGGCGTTCGTCGTAGGGTTCACGGCGATCTCTTCTCCGTTCATCGTCCTGAATGAGCGGCGCAAGTCCCGCCTTGAGCGTGAGCGTGAAGGCAAACCTTCTTTACCAACACCTGATGCACCCGGACGCGTTGTCGTGACACCACCGTTGGATTGCGAACCATGTTGTTTGAACCAGGATCTAGTCCCAGTCATAAAGTGCGAGACCCTCGAGCGGTTGCGCTGCCCACAGTGCAGCCGGTGGGGAGCAAGAGTCACGGGTGGTGGAATCGCTTAGGTATAGGAACATTCAAGCGCCACCGTGCTTTGATTCACCCCGCGTTTTCCGCTATCTCTGTCACATGGCGCTGTCCCCCAACGACCTTCCCGAAACCATCCCGGTGCTCGATTTCGGCTCGCAGTACGCGCAGCTCATCTGCCGACGCGTGCGTGAGCAAGGCGTCTACTCGGAACTGTGCCGGCCCGACATTTCGGTCACGGAACTGTCGAAGCTCAACCTGAAAGGCATCATCCTCAGCGGCGGGCCGAGCAGCGTGTATGAGGCCGGCGCGCCCAAGTGCGATCCGAAGCTGTTCGACCTCGGCGTGCCCGTGCTGGGCATCTGCTACGGCATGCAACTGGCCGCCCAGATGCTCGGCGGCGAGGTGAAGCCGGCGCCGTCGCGCGAGTATGGCCGCGCTCACCTGAAGGTCGTGAAGCATCACCCGTTCGTGAAAGGCCTGCCCGACGACACGACCGTCTGGATGAGTCACGGCGACCAGGTCCACAACCTGCCCGACGATTTCGAACCGCTCGCAACCACGCCCACGTGTCCGTACGCGGCCGCCCGTCACAAAACCCGACCGTTCTATGGCGTGCAGTTTCACCCCGAAGTGACGCACACGCCGCGCGGCGAGCAGGTGTTCAAGAACTTCCTCTACGACATCTGCAAGTGCTCGGGCACGTGGACGATGGGCAACTTCGTCGAGGTGGCCGTCCAGAAGATCCGCAAGCAGGTCGGCAACGCTAAGGTGATCTGCGGCCTGAGCGGCGGCGTGGATTCTTCCGTCGCGGCCGCCCTGCTGCACAAGGCGATCGGCGATCAACTCACGTGCATCTTCGTCGATAACGGCCTGCTGCGGAAAAACGAACGCCAACTCGTCGAAGACACCTTCGGCGACCACTTCCACATCGACCTGCGCACGAACGACGCCAGCAAGCAGTTCCTTGACGCGCTCGCCGGCGTGAGCGATCCGCAGCAGAAGCGCAAGATCATCGGCCGCGAGTTTATCGAGGCGTTCAAGCGTGAAGCGCAGAACATTCCGAACGCGAAGTTCCTCGCGCAGGGCACGCTGTATCCGGACGTGATCGAAAGTGGCCACGGCTACGCAGGCACGGCCGCCAACATCAAGCTGCACCATAACGTGGGCGGGCTGCCGGAAGAACTGGGCTTCGAACTCGTCGAGCCGCTGCGCGACCTGTTCAAAGACGAAGTCCGCAAAGTGGGCGAAGTGCTGGGCTTGCCGGAAATCATCGTCTGGCGTCACCCCTTCCCGGGCCCGGGCCTAGCCGTCCGCGTGATCGGCGACATCACCGAAGCGCGCCTGAAGGTGCTGCGCGACGCGGATGAAATCGTGCTGGAAGAACTGATCGCCAACGACCTGTACCGCAAGACCAGCCAGGTGTTCGCGGTGCTGCTGCCGATCGGCACCGTCGGCGTCATGGGCGACGGACGAACTTATGACGCTGTCGTCGCGATCCGCGCCGTCGAAAGCACCGACTTCATGACCGCCGACTGGGCACGCATCCCGTACGCGGTGCTCGCGACGATGAGCAGTCGGATCGTGAACGAGGTCAAAGGCGTGAGCCGGGTGGTGTACGACATCTCGTCGAAACCCCCTGCGACGATCGAGTGGGAATGATTTACCAACTCATTCCACGTGCGCCGATCTTCCAGATCGCTTCGACATGATCGTTGCGGATGCAGACGAACTCGTCGTGCAGGTTGATCGTCGGGTCGCAGTGACTCGGGAGGAGCTTGAATCGGTCCCGAAGCTTCGGCCTGCGCGACGTTGGAGCAAGCATTACTTTCGTATGCTCATCGGACAGACCCGCGATCGTGAGGTCCGATCGATTCCAGACCGACGGCAGACCACTATCGCCGCTCATGCTTTTCAGGCCCGCGTCGAGGACGACAAAGTCTTTGCCGGTGACGCTCATCACGCTGCTGAGCACAAACAGGCTGTGCTCGAACGGCTCGCCCTCGACCTGGTTGGTCGCGTAATCGACGTCCATGAACGCGTACGAGCCGGCCTGTAGTTCGGTGTAGACGCCGCTCGACGCTTCGTTGCGGAACGTGCCGGTGCCGGCGCCGGTAACCGTCGGGCACGACAGGCCCACGCGGTGGAGGGCGTCAATGGTCTGACGAATACCGACCAGCGCAAAGTCGATCGCCGCCTTGCGTTCGGCCGGCGTGCGGAAGTGCTGGGCCTTGCCTTGGTACGCCTGGATGCCGTTGAAGCGGAGCCCCGGCGCGTTCGCGATGCGCCTGCGCGAGGTCGCTCGCGGGTAATCCGGGAAGCACGCCGCAGCGTTGCATGCCGACTTCGATTTCGACGAGCCCGCCCAGCGTGACGCCGGCGCGCTGCGCAGCGCGCGACGCTTCCTGAACCTGGCTCGCGTCGTCAAAGCACAGACCGATCGTCGCGCGCTGTGACAGCGAGGCCAATCGGTCGAGCTTGCGCTCCCCCACCACTTCGTTCGACACCAGCACATCGCCGATGCCGCCGTTCACGAGGACTTCCGCCTCGCTCACCTTCTGGCAGCATTGCCCGACCGCACCGAGCGCGATCTGTCGCTTCGCCACCTCGACGCACTTATGCGTCTTGGCGTGCGGGCGCAGGCGCACGCCGGCGCTGGCGCAGAACCGCGCCATCGACTGGAGGTTGCGCTCGAAGGCGTCGAGGTCGAGGACAAGCGCGGGGGTGTCGATCTCGTCGAGGGGTGCGCCGAGGTTGGGAACGGAGGACAACATCGCGGTCGACTCGCGCCAGGACCATGTCACTGAAGTGCCATGGCCAGACACGGGCCCGTCGGTCATTCGCTCCACGTGGACATGTCGGGCGGGACTTGCTTGTAGTCGCCAATCTCGATCCAGGTGGGCGTAATCGTGATCAGTTCGAAGGTCGTGGGCATGCGGACGTCGTCGGGGTCGCCTTCAATACCGGTGAAGATGCGGACGCCGCGAGCGTCCATCTTGCTCCACCATTGCTGACGCATCGATTCATCGTCCATCGCGTCGACGATCACGGCCTCACCCTGCAAGCGAACCTGGATGTTCTGCTTCGGGAGCCAGAAGCAGACCTCGCACAGCGGGCGTTCGCGCAGGTGATCGTCCTTATGCGTGCGACGATCGCTGACGAACAGCAGGCCGCCCGTGACGCTCAATTCGCGAGCGACCATCGTGCGGACGGTCGCGCGGCCCGTGACATCGACGGTGGCGAGCGCGCAAATCTTCGGCTTATCGCCAAACTCGTCGGTCAGAAGCTGATTAATGCGATCGATGTGCTGCTTCATGCCGCACATCGTAACGGATTGCACGAACTGCGCCGACTCGTTTGGCCGCTGCGACAGTTCGATTCGGTCAAACCGACAAGCCCTGCGCGGCGAAGATCGCCTTGGCGCGTGCTACCTGCTCGGGCGTCGCCTCGCGCGTGTCGGCCAACTCGTACTTCATACCAAGTTCCGCCCATTTGTACTTGCCGAGTTGGTGAAACGGCAACACGTCCACATGCCGGACGACCCGCATCTCCGCAGCGATCTCCGCGATGCGCTCGATGTTCTCGGGCGCATCGGTCAGACCCGGCACGAGCACGAACCGCAGCACCGTCGGACGGTCCAGCCGCGACAGGCGCTGCGCGAACTCCAGCACGGGTTCGAGCGGCTGAGCCGTCACGCGTTCGTGCAGCGCAGAGAAGCCCGCCTTGATGTCGAGCAGGAACAGGTCGATCTTCTCGATGTCGGCGTCGGTGAGGCGCGAACCGAGGAAGCCGTTGGTGTCGAGCGCGACGGGCAGGCCGAGCGAGCGGCAGACTTCGACCAGGCTCATCACGAATTTCGCCTGCACGAGCGGTTCGCCGCCGCTGATGGTGATGCCGCCGCGGGCGAGTTTGAGGAACTTGGCGTACTTGCCGATCTCGCGGCGCATGTCGGCCACGCTCACGCGTCGGCCGTTGGCGATCTTCCAGGTGTCGGGGTTGTGGCAATAGCTACAGCGGAACTCGCAGCCGGTGAGAAAGATCACCAGCCGCACGCCGGGACCGTCGACGGTGCTGCCTGAATGGAACGAGTGCACGAACCCGTACTGGCCCGCCTCGTCGGGACGCTCCGTATGCGGGTCCTTGGCGATACGAAGTTCGAAGGGGCTGCCTAGGAGAGGAAGGTGCATGGGCGTTGTCGGTTGTCTCGGACCTTACACATCGTCTTGGACCAGCGACTTCGTCGCAGCGTGGCCTGCCTCATCTCCCCTCCCTCGAAAGGGGAGAGGTGAACTCATCCTTCGCTCAGCACCCGCACGATCCGTGGAACGTACGGTTCACCACGTCCAACTGCTGTTCGCGGGTCAGCTTGATGAAGTTTACCGCGTAGCCGCTCACGCGGATGGTGAGTTGCGGGTACTTCTCCGGGTGTTCCATCGCGTCCAGCAGCATGTCGCGGTTGAGCACGTTGATGTTCACGTGGAAGCCGTCCGAGCCGAAGTAGCCGTCCAGGCTGCCGGCGAGGTTCTCGATCTGCTCGGCCTTGGTCTTGCCCAGGCCTTGCGGGATGAGCGTGCTGGTGAGGCTGACGCCGTCCTTCGCGCTTTCGTACGGGATCTTCGCGACCGACAGGGCCGACGCGACGAAGCCATGCGTATCCCGGCCGTGCATCGGGTTCGCGCCCGGTGCGAACGGCTCGCCCTGACGCCGGCCGTCGGGGGTGTTGCCGGTGCTCTTGCCGTAGACCACGTTGCTGGTGATCGTCAGCACGCTCTGCGTGTGCGTCGCGTTCCGATACGTCGGGTGCTGACGCAGCTTCTTCATGAACTTGTCGACGAGTTCCACCGCGATCTGATCGACGCGGTCATCGTTGTTGCCGAACTTCGGGAAGTCGCCTTCGGTCTTGTAGTCGACAATCAAGCCGGCGTCGTTGCGAACGGGCGTCACCTTCGCGTAGCGGATCGCGCTCAACGAGTCGGCCACCACCGACAGCCCGGCGATGCCAAACGCCATCGTCCGCAGCGGCGAGTAGTCGTGCAGCGCCATCTCGATGCGCTCGTAGGCGTACTTGTCGTGCATGTAGTGGATGCAGTTCATCGCATTCACGTACACACGGGCGAGCCAATCCATCATCGAATCGAACTTGCCCATCACGTCGGCGTAGCTGAGCGTGTCGCCCTTGGCACCTTCGCAGGCCGTTGCGACTTGCTCGCCGGACAGCTCATCCCGGCCGCCGTTGATGGCGTAGAGCAGACACTTGGCGAGGTTCACGCGGGCGCCGAACAGCTGCATCTGCTTGCCGACAGCCATCGCGCTCACGCAGCAGGCGATCGCGGTGTCGTCGCCCCACATCGGGCGCATGAGTTCGTCGGACTCGTACTGGATGCTCGACGTGTCGATCGACACCTTGGCCGCGAACTTCTTGAACGGCTCGGGGAGGCGCGGCGACCAGAAGACGGTCAGGTTCGGTTCCGGCGCGGGGCCGAGGTTGTAGAGCGTTTGCAGGTAGCGGTACGTCGTCTTCGTCACGAGCGGCCGGCCGTCGTCGCCCATGCCGGCGAGGCTTTCGGTCACCCACGTCGGGTCGCCGCTGAAGAGGGCGTCGTATTCGGGCGTACGCAGGAAGCGCACGATGCGCAGCTTGATGACGAAGTCGTCGACCAGTTCCTGCGCCTGCGCCTCGGTGATGACCCCTGCCTTCAGGTCACGCTCGAAGTAGACGTCGAGGAACGTGCTCGTGCGGCCGAGGCTCATCGCGGCGCCGTTCTGTTCCTTCACGGCGGCGAGGTAGGCGAAGTAGAGCCACTGGACGGCTTCGCGCGCCGTGCTGGCCGGCCGCGAGATGTCGTAGCCGTAACGCGTGGCCATCTGCTTCAGTTCGGCCAGCGCGCGGAGTTGTTCGGAGAGTTCTTCGCGGTCGCGGATGACGTCGTCGGTGCTGTGCAGCCCGTCGAGGCTGGCCTTCTCACGTTTCTTTTCTTCGATGAGTCGATCGACGCCGTACAGCGGCACGCGGCGGTAGTCGCCAATGATGCGGCCGCGACCGTAGGCGTCAGGCAGACCGGTCACGATGTGGTTCGAGCGGGCCTTGCGAATCTCGGGCGTGTAGGCGTCGAACACGCCGTCGTTGTGGGTCTTGCGGTACTTGCTGTAGATCTCGGCGATGCGCGGGTCGGGCGTAAAGCCGTACGCCTTCAGGCCGCTCTCGACCATGCGGTAGCCACCGTTGGGGAAGATGGCTCGCTTCAGCGGCGCGTCGGTTTGCAGGCCGACAATCAGTTCGGAGTCTTTGTCGATGTAGCCGGCCGCATGGGCGGTAATCGACGACGGCACCTGCGAGACATCAAGGACGCCCTTCTGGCGTTCGAGTTCGATCAGGTCGATGGTCTTGGCCCAGACTTGGGCGGTGCGAGGCGTGGCGGGCCGGAGGAAGGAGTCGTCGCCGGCGTACGGCTGGTAGTTCAATTGGATGAAGTCGCGGACATCGATCGCCGTCTGCCATCGCCCCGGAGCAAACCCCCGCCAGGCGTGAAGGACTTCGGGAGATACAGCGACGGCGTTAGGCGAGCTCGGTTTCATGTAGCCTTTCCGGGGGTATCGGAGAGTCGGTAGTTTTTCCCGCCCGGCCCCGGGTCACGGAGAAAGGCGACGCAGCCGATCCTAGGCAAGGCATCGGACTATTCAATCCGAAGATGTAGGATCGGCATGCGACACGTTGTACCTGCCCCTCAAGATCGGGCAAAAATGCAGGGCTTGTATACAGATCGGCCAGTTTCGCGCAGGGGAATTCATGGGCGGTACAATCGCTCGAATGATCGCCAATCGTTCAAAAAAGGGGCACCGCGGGTTGCTGTTCCAAGTCCAGCCGCTTGAATCACGTCAGCTTCTTGCCCTACTCACCCCTAGTTATCGGCCAACAATTGAGGGCACCAATCCCTCGCCGCTGGGAGCTCTCGATGAAGGCCACGTCCTGTTTCAGGCAGACGGAGCCGACGTGGGACGGGAGATCTGGATCAGCGACGGCACCGTGCCGGGCACGCACCGGCTGAAAGATGTCACGGCAGGGGCAGGCGGTTCGACACTCAAATACCTCGATGCCGGCAACCGATTCGCCCTGTTCGCGGCGTCGGCAGACTCGTCATCAGTGGCGCACGACGTGTGGGTTGCGCGGACAACTGCCAAATCGACGAAGCTTCTGCTGCCCGCTTCGACCAGTCGTCAGTACATCACCGACGAAGCCGGCACTTTCAACGGACGCGTCTTGTTCAACCGCGCCGACTCGAAGAAACGCACCACCGACCTTTGGATCAGCGACGGAACGCCCGTCGGCACGATCCAACTCACCTCGGGCATTGCCGACGCGGATGGTGTCGAGCAGTTCACGACGGTCGGCGACCAGTTCTACTTCGTCGCCACCACGGCGGCTTCCGACCAGCTCTGGGTCAGCGACGGGACCGCCGCGGGCACGCATCAGGTCGACCTCGGCCAGATCTACATCACGGGCATTTCCGAACTGGGTGGCCGGCTGTATGTCGGAGTCGCACCAGTGTACGGCCGCACTCCCGGACTCTACGAGTTACGCAAAGGCGCCCTGCGCATGCTGTACCCCGCGACGCTAACGGGATCCGGCTATCAGTGGTCAAGCTCGATGCCGTTCTTCAGCGTCGACCAGGCAGGCGCAATGTCGCTCGTCCGATGGGATGGCAAGAGCCTGACGCGCATCGACGTGGGTGCGATTGAATACGCCAGCGCCAACAGCTTTGGCGAAAACGACATCGTTGGCGGCGACGCGAACTACGACATGATCTTCTTCTCCACGTCCGACGGCAGGTCGCTGTATCGAAACTCGCCCGGCGATAAGGAACTGACGACCCTGTGGCAGGACGAGGACGCGACCGGCCCGATCAAGGACATCAACGGCACTGGCGACCTGGCTGCGTTCGTTTCAGGCGACTCGCTCCTTACGGTGTTTGGGAAGCGTGCGAAGAAGGCCCAGCGCGTGCTACCCATTGATGTGCGGCACGTCATCGGAGTGATCGGCGAACGAGTCCTGATTGCGTACGGCAACGAAACCGTCAACGGCTTGTACTCGATCCACGCCACAGGCGGCGCGGCAGTGCATCTCACTCCGCACGACGCCCAAGTGAATATGACCGCGCCGACGAAGTTGCTCGCCGTCGGAGACCAAGTCATCGGGCAGGTGAGTTCGGACATCTCCACGAACCTCACGCACTACAGCCCGGACGGGCGCGTGAGCGACCTGGGTCGTGTGGAAGACCGCGATATCCTGAACGACACCGCCGTGGATGCCGCGACCGGCGTCGCGTATGTGCTGGCGCCGACCGTGACCGACCAGTTCGGCAATACGGAGGACCACCTCAATCGTGTGGACCTGAGCACCGACACGATCACTACCCTGCCACTCCATGTTCAGCGAACCGACCTGCTTGCCGCCGACGAAGGCGAACTCGTGTTCACGTCTCTGGAGTCGGTCGACTCAACGCGTCAGGCGTTACAGCTATGGACGGGTGCGACGGCAATCACGGTCGGCAGCTTTGACTCGATACAGATGCAGGCGGTGCACACACAGGACGTATGGCTCGTCACCGACAGCGGACGCCTCGTGTGGTTCAACAGCAGTGGCATCGGCCATGACGTCGCCCTGCCGTGGTCGAATCTGGCCCCCATGGTCGGCGATCAGGTGATGGGCGTCGCACAGGTGAATGGACGCCTGCTGGTTCAGTTGCAGATGACCGACCGGAACAGCGGGCTATTCAAGTCGTCGCTCTACGAATTCAATCCGACGACCCAGGCGCTGACCCTGCTCGCCAATATCGGCACCAGTGACACACTTCAGAATTCAGAGTTAACCGTCGATGGGACCGTGCTGTGGTTCGACGCCCCGGCGCGCGTCCGAAACGGTTCCGGTAACTTCTGTCGATACGCCTTCGATGTGGCCAGCAACCGATTGACGCAGTTTCGCCCCGACTCCGTCGCGGCGAGCTTCGGCATTGCCGGCTATTGGGGTGGCCTGGCAGTGGCCCCGTATTACAATGGCACGACTCAAACCCTTGCCCTGCTGAATCAGGACGGCTCAGTCGCCCGGACGATTCTCAACTCGGCCGAGTCCGTCGCCCGACTCCTGGCATCGGGCAAGCACTTGTACATCCAGCTCTCGACGGGCGAGTTGTACCGATACTCCGACGTGCGCCTCGAACTGCTGGGCACGCTGACCCCCAATGCCCCCATTGTGGTGGCGGGCGATATGCTCTTCGCTGCGGGTGCGGCTTCTCTAGAGAAACCAAGCCTCCCGGTTGTCTATCGTTATCGCCCGCAGGTGTCGATCGCCGGCAGCGTGTTCCTGGACGGGAACGGCAACGGCTCGCCGGACACCGGCGAACGGCCGCTCAAGGGGTGGCGCGTCTTTATCGACAAGGACAACGACGGCGTCCTCGACAAGAACGAGTACATCATCCGCGCCAGCAGCACTGGGCGCTTCGAGTTCTACGATCTCGGCGCCGCCACCTACACCGTTCGCGTTATGGGCTATGACGGCTACATCGCCACGACGCCCTTGCAGTACACCGTCAAGACGAGCTCGACGTCGACAGCCACGAAACGCTTCGGCTTCAAGACGTCGGCGTGAACAAACCTGACCGCGCTCGCAGGACGCCGATTGGATCAAAGCCCAATCTCGGCCTCGATCGCTGCCGCGTGCGCAGCGAGCACGGCCAGTGACTTCTGGTACTGGCCGTAATACCGATCCAATGCCTTCTCGGCCGCTTCGTACGTGCTGCCGACCTCCTCGGCCACTGGCATGGATTCGACGACGTGGCCGGCCAGTGACGTCTCGGTTCGGCCGCCTTCCGTCGGCAGCGAGGCGCCGCGCAGCGTCTGCCGGATCGTGCCGAGCAGGCCGACGATCTTCTTGCTCCCCGAGATCGTGGTTCGACCCAGCACTTCGCCCACCTGCCGACGATTGCCGATCAGTTCGCCCACCGCACGCATTAGCACGGTCTGCTTCACGAACAGTTGCCGAAGCTGTTCGACGTCGGCCGACGCGGCACGCAGGACGCGCAGCACGTCGACGTGTGTGCTGGTCGCGTCCTTGGGCTTGTCCACCAGGTCATACGCGCCGAAGTCCTCCTCGGGCGCGACCTCCGCAACCGGTTTCGGCGCCGGCGTGCCCAAGGCCAGTGCCGCCTTCATCCGCAGCAGGCCGATGCGCAGTGCATCGTCGATCGGCTTGCGCGTCGAGTCGCGCACGGCAATCAGTTGCTGACGCCGAAGACGCAACGTCTCCGGGTCGCTCGAGGTCAGCCCGAGCGCACGGTAGTCGTCCGGACAGCGCAGCCCCAGGTCGGTGGCCGTCAGCACCCGCTCGATGCGATCGACCTTCGTCTGCGCCTCGGCCCACTCGTCGATCGACTTCTTCGCGGCGTCGCGCAGCGTGTTGAACTCGCTGCGCAGCTCGAACAGCCTCTCGGCCAGCGCGTCGCGATCGCGCGGCAGATCGCCTTCGGGCAGGAAGACGGGCCGGACCGGGTTCACGAGACCGCTGAGGTAATTGTCCAGCGCGTCGAAGCGATCGCGTGCTTCCCTCCCCTTCTGCGCGACCGCGCCCACGCTGACCAAGGTCACGTCGTTCAGCTTCGGTCCGAGCTTGTCGGCGTAAATCTGCCGGGTCATCAGCTTGCAGAGCGTGTCGAAATTCGCGAACAGCGCCGAGGCCGGCTGCGTGTCGCTCTCGGGCAGTTGCATCAGGCCCGCTTCACCGGCACGTTCCATGGCGCGGATGCGGTCGCTGTCGGACGGGTGCGTGTCGAACCAACCGGTCTTCGAGCGGCTCACCGCATCAATGATTTTCTTCCGGACGTCGTCGCGCACTTCGCCGGCGCGCACCGCGACGACCGCGGGCAGATTGTCGGGCATGCGCCGCTCGCTGTAGGCGAGGTCGAGCGAGTCGAACGTCGCCTGCCCGGCGAGGTCGAGCACGGGCACCCGCCGCAACATCTGGACGGCCGTTCGCGAGCCGACGATCCGCACGGCGGCGCGATCGGCGTCGTACTCGCCCTGCCGCATCAGGATCGCGCAGAACAGGTGGCCGACGTACATCAACATCGCCAGCACGCGCCGGCTGAGCCACACGACGAAGCGGGCCATGTGCGCGATGAGTTGGATCGACCAGTGCGTGTCGCCGTGTGCGTGGGCGTCGAGCGTGTCGTCCCATGCGTCGCGTTCGTAGGCGACGCGCGCGAACCAGACGTTGATGCGATGGACGACGTAGCGCGCCCGCATGCCGCCGCGCTGCGCGAAATGGCCGAACTCGTGGGCGAGGATGCCGGTGAACTCGCGCAGCGTGGTGCCCGCCACCAGCGGTAGGCCGACGGTCAGCACCGTCTGCCCGCCGACGAAACCGGCCAACCCTTCGCGGAACGATGCCGACGCGTTCACCATCACGTCGATATGAATTTCGGCCGGGCGCAGCGCGCCGAGCGTGTCGCAGAGCTTGTCGACGTACGCGAACAGCAAAGGCTGATCGCGCCGCGTCACCGCTTGCGGAGCGTACACGTACCGTTGCGGCGCGAACAGCGGCTTGACCATGAACAGCACCGCCACCACGCCCGCGACGATCGGCCCGACGTAGAGCACGCCCAGCATCAGCATCAGGTAGACGCTGCCGCGCCCGCCGCGCACCGACTTCAATACTTCGAACATCCCGGCGTCGTTCGTCGCGTGCCACCACGTGAGCCAGCCGACGCCGACAATCATCAACAGGTAGATCGCCGGCAGCAGCAGCATCAATCCGGCTACCGCCATCAGCGCCAGCATGTAGAACGGCGACGCCGCCCGCCGCCTGCTCGGCGGTTCGGAGAGCGTTTTCAGGAACGGATGCCGCAGCACCGATTCGACCGTTCCGGCCGGTTGTTCCGACGCATTCGCAATAGACATGCAAGCCCCTGTGAGACGGCAGCATTTTCGCAGGCGAGCCGACTTTTCCAAGCAAGAAGTGATGTCGTGTCACTGCGGATCGGACAGCCGGTCGACTTGATGGACGAACGAGTCGTTTTCGCCAAAGACGAACTTGCGGGCGAAGTGATGATCGGTCGAGCGGAGCAGGTCAAGGTCGCCGGGGCCGAAGACTTTAGGGTGCTGGTCGGTCTCTTTCTCCCAGATCGACAGCGTGAGCGAGCGATTGGCGATCTTCAAGTCGGGGCACGCCTTCAGGGCCGTCTGCATGAAGCTTTCTTCGGGCGTCCAGACGTTCTCATAGTGCCGCGTGAGCGCGGGCCAGCGGTGGTCGACGACATCGAGCAGCTCGTCGGCCGCACGCTTGCTGAGCGCGATCCACTGCGTGCCGGCGTAGCACTGCCGCGCGTCCGTGAACGGGAAGAACGGCCACCGCTGCTTCGGATATCGAACCGGAATCTGCTTCCACATCGGCCTGAGCTTTCGGCTCATCCACGGAATGCGGATCGTCTTCGTGAGGTACCGCTTGATGCACTCGTGGTGCCAGCCGCGCGTGATGTGGTCGGGGTGAATCAACTCGAATTTCGTGAACGCGTCGACGCCGGACGTCGCCAGTTCGTGGCGAATGACCGACGCCGGTTTGATCGGGTAGCAGAGCCCGCTCAGGACATAGAACCAGTCCGGCCGCGGCGCGCCGGGATCGCGGTAGAGCTGCCGGATCGCGCGCAGCGTCGCCAGCGTGTTGGGCCAGCGGCAGTACTTCGTCGGCGTATGCGGCGTGACGAAGCGGACGTTCTCGCCCCAGCCGTCACGCGGCATCTCGGGACATTGACCAAAATCGTGGTGCCACGCGATCGGCGGCGTGCCGAACAGGGTGTGCAACCGCCCGATCAGCCGTGCCGCGTCGGCGGGCCGGTTGTGCGTGAGCAGGACGAAGCCAATGGAGAGGTTGTTCGCGTCTGACGTCACGTTCACTTCATCGACTTCGCCAGCAGCGCCCAGCCCTGCTTGTTGAACGGCTTCTGCCGGATCGCCTTGCGGGCGAACGCTCGCGCGGTAGATCGGTAGCCTTCCTTGAGCGACCACCAGCCGTACGTGCAGGTCCAGTGAAACCGAGAATCGTCCGTCGTCGCGCGCCACTGCTCGGGCGGCGCGAACGTGCCGGGGATGCCGCGACGAGTCATCGCCGCCTGCACTGCTTTCCGCTGATTCTCGCGCTGAAGCGCCTGCTTTGTTTCGCTGACGCTCGCCTCGTGCATGCGATAGTCGAGCAGCGGCAGCCCGTCGAGGCAGGCCAGCTTGCCGATCTCGCCCAGACGCAGGAACAGGTCGAGATCCTCCGCGGCCACGCACGCGGCGTCGTAGCCGTTCGCGCTGCGCAGCGCGCCGGTGCGGATCATTGCCAGCGGATGGCAGATCGGCTGCGTCGCGGCGAGGCATTGGCGCTGGAGTTCGGCATCCTCCGTGGGCGGCCGCATCGTGCGGATGGGCCGGTCGGCTTCGTCGATCAGCCGATACGCGCCGCCCAACAGGACGACGTCGGCGTGCGCGTTCATGTACTCGACCTGCCGGGAAAGGCGATCGGTATGAGCGATATCGTCCGCGTCCATCCGCGCTACCAGCGGCGCCGTCGCGCGTTCGATGCCGCGGTTGAGCGTCGCAATCAGTCCCGCGTTCGGCTGATGAATCACGTTCAGGCGAGAATCCGTCGAAGCGAGTCGATCCAGGATGCTGGCCGTCGCATCCGTCGAGCCGTCGTCGATCACGATGCACTCGAAGTCACGAAACGTTTGCGCGAGGATGCTCCTCACCGCGCGCTCGACATAGCGCTCGGCGTTGAAGGCGGGAAGAATGACGGACACCAACGGCACGGCCACGCGAGCATTATCGGCAAACCCGAATCAAAAGCGCGGCCCGCGAGCGATTCGCGGGCCGCACTGACGTAGTCCGAGTAGAACCAGCCGGCTCAGGTCATCGGCCCGTTCAGGCCGCCCCACCGCGTGAGCGCGTAGCTCTTCAGCGTGGTACTGCCGTCATTGAAGAAGACGGTCACCCAGCCGTTCGAAGCAACGTTCAGGTGATCGATCGTGCCGAAGCTGGTGGGCAGATTCACTACCCCAGTGCCACCCCACGACGTGTCGGCCGTACCGTCCGCCTTGAACTTGAAGATCGTGGGCAGATCGGCGTAGCCGTTGTTGCGGACGCCGGTGATGTAGATCGATCCGTCCGGCGCCCGGTCGACGTCTTTGCTCGTGAACAGGTAACCCTGGTGATACGGCGGATTGCTCATCACGTCGTAGTTCAGACGAGGCAGCGGCAACTGGGTGGAGGAGCCGCCATCGGCGCCGATCGTGTCGAGGTAGGTCGACTGGCTGACGCCGGTCGAGCGCGCAGTCTTGATGTGCGTCTCATACACATGGACGGCCACGAGCGTGCCGTCGGCTTGTTCCTCAATGAGCGACAACCACGTGTGGAACGAGTTACCGGCGGCTGCTCCTGTGGCTTGGCGGTTCTCCAGTTGGATCACCGACCCTTTGAAGGCCGTGTCGATCTGACCGTTGGCCGTGACCTGCCAGGGGATGCCGTCTTCTGGCAGCACCAGCACAGCGCCGCTGAGGCGAAGGAACAGGCTGTGAACGCCCAGGTTGTAGACGGTCGTGCCGTCGCTCGTACTCGTGCGGATGTAGCCCGCGGGGGCGTACGTAATGCCGTTCGTGCCGAATGACGTGTCGATGGAACCGTCGGCTCTGAGCCGGGCAATGAACTCACCGGTCGTCGTGGCGGTTTGATAATCGCCCGCGACCAGCTTTCGCCCGTCCGGCAAGTCGATCGTGAAGTCGATCGCTCCTGGCAGCGTCGTCGCAGGCGCAGCGCGCAGTCCACCCCACGACAGGACGCTGAACGTCTGACTGCCGATCACCACGGAGACCGCCCCGGCGGCGCTGATGTCGAGGTGGTCCAGCACGCCAAGCTGAGCCGAGTACGACACGATGCCCGTGCCGCCGAAGGAATTGTCGGACAAGCCGCCCGCGGTGAACTTGAAGATCGTGGGTGAAGCGTTGCGACGGCCTGACAGGTAGATCGATCCATCGGGCGCGCGGTCTGCGTCCACGATCGAAAAAGGCGTGCCGCTCGGCCGGGCCTGCGGCTCCTGCGCGAAGTAGTGGTATGACATGCGAGGCAACAGCATCGCTGACGTGATCGCCTGCCCGTCGCCACTGATGGTGACGAGGTCGACCTTGTGATCCGTCGCGTCGGCGGGTGAGAAATCCAGTTGACTGACGCGCGCCGCGGACAACGTGCCGTCGGCGTTCTCGCGAAACGCACCGAACCACAGGTTCAGTCCGCCCATCCGCCCGCCCTGCTCGGTGCGCACCGCACCGATGCCGTCGCCGCCGCCGAAAGTGGTGTCGAGTTGACCGGCCGACGTCACCTGCCAGAGCGGGCCGATGACGGGTTGAAGCAGAATCGCATCGCCGGCCCGCACAAACGCCTCTCGTATCCGGGGCTGGTAGCGATCGGTGTCGCCCTCGGCCGGAATCGTCGTGAAACCGTTCGTGCCGAACGTGGAATCGATCGAGCCGTCGGCGTTCAGCCGCGTGACGAACTCGCCGACATTGCCGTAGCCATCGCCCCATCCCGCCGCCAGTGTCTTGCCACCCGCGAGCGGGGCCGACCATGTCACCTCTGTCCGGGTCCACCCCGGTACGGCGACATCACCCAGGCCGCTCAGCAAAGCCCGCGCTTCCAGCGCATTCAACACCGGCCGACGACCAGCATTCTTCAACCGACGCATGACGTTTTCCTTGCGACCATTCAGGCCGCAACCAATCGCCCACGAGAGGAATGTTGTTGGAACCCGACCGCACCGCGCCGGGCAACACAGCGGGCCGGGCAAAGCATCAATGCCGCGATCAGGCGGCCTGGATGGAAAACGGAGTTCGGGATCGACTCGATTGCTGACGGCTGTCATCGCAGCGCCGGCGGCGCGAGTTCGAATCCGCCGCCCAGCGCGCGCGCAGTGTGACCGCGACAACCCAGCCCGGCTCAGCCGCCAGTGTTATGATGTGCATAGTAGCCCCGAGGTCGCAGTCGAACGACTGCGGATATAACGCTATCACATCCGCGCGTGGTGTCGAGCGAAATCGGGCCTCGCCCGATCGGCGTCGGTTCGGTGATCGTCTACGCGAGGAGTCGTCCATGGATGAGGCATCGTTCGATCCGCACGACCTGCACCGCTTCGTTGAAGCACAAGAAGATGTCTACCCCTACGCCCTGGCCGAGCTGAAGGCAGGCCGGAAGCAGACGCACTGGATGTGGTTCATCTTTCCGCAGATGGGAGGGCTGGGCCACAGCAGCATGGCCCACCGCTACGCGATCCGCAGTCTTGAGCAGGCGAAGGCATATCTGGCCCATCCCCTGCTCGGCGCAAGGCTGATCGAATGCGCCGAAGCGGTGCTGGCCGTCCAAGGCAAGTCGGCTCGAGAGATCATGGGCTCGCCGGATGACCTGAAGTTGCGATCGAGTGCCACGCTGTTCGCGAAGTGTTTCCGGCGGGGTCGGTCTTCCACCAGTTGCTCGATCGCTACTACGACGGGCAACCCGACCCGCTCACGCTTCGGCTGCTGAAGAAGCCGTAGGCTCGATCGAGTACGACGCCGATTCCGAACGAAATGAGAGTCGGATTCGCGTGTGCTGGGAAGATGCGAAGCTCGCCAGAAACTGGGTTGTCGCTTCGTTCAGGCAGCAGCATTAAGGTGGATATCCCCAGCTTCTATATCGACTTACAACTAGGTCGAGGGTGCCGCCTTACCACCCCGTCTGTCAATCTGGGGGAATTTGTTAAAATAGTGAAGAAGAAAACACCCCTCCCCCGATACACTATCTATCAAAGTTACCCATCTTACCGATGGGTGGGATTGGAGCGGGGCAATGGACGCCTCCTCGTGTGAAATCAGGGAAGTCTTCTTCGGAGTCCTTCGTGTTCAACGCCACTGTCCGCGAGTCGAACCTGTCCGACGGTTACATCCAGTCCCTCCTCGCCGGCGACCGCGTCGCGGCCAAGCAGGTGATTGAAGACGCCATGAACTGCGGCGTCGACGCCTTCGAGATCCTCACCAAGCTGGTGTGGCCGGTCATGGAACAGATCCAGTACCTGCACAAGGAAGACCGCGTCAGCCGCGTGGGCCTGAACCTCGCGACCCGCCTCAACCGGACCATCGCCGACCAGGTCGCCGCCAAGCTCGAACGCAAGGCCAGCAACGGCAAGAAGGTCGTCATCCTCTGCGGCGACGACGAGCCCGAAGAACTCGGCGGCCAGATCGCCTGCGACCTCTTCGAGGCCGAAGGCTGGGACGTCCGCTTCGCCGGCGGCGGCGTGCCGAACGACGAAGTGCTGCCGCTGATCGGCGAGTACCGCCCGCAGCTGCTGGTGATGTTCGCCACCCGCGCGGCCGGCGTGCCGAGCGTCCGCAAACTCATCGACTACCTCCGCGACGTGAACTCCAACCCCGAGATGCAGATCATGTGCGCCGGCGGCATCTACAAGCGAGCCGAAGGCTTGGCCGAAGAGATCGGCGCCGACCTCTACGCCCCCGACGCCGCCGACGCCGTCCGCATCGCCAGCGACAACCCGCTCCAGAAGGCCAGCGTCGACCAGCAGACCGTCGGCCGCACGCGAAGAATCCGCAAAGCCGCCCTGCGTCGCGACGCCGTCCCGACGACGGAAGCCGCCTGAGCGGACGATCCAACAACGAACCTGCGAATGCATCAAGCCGACGGCGCCCGCGAGGGTGCCGTCGGTCTTTTGATTCCGCCGGTCAGCATCCCGTCATCGGGAGCGGCGACATAGCGGCACTACCCAAGCCGACTTCGAGCGTCGTCGTCGTTCGCTGCCGGCGTCGTGTGCATGACGCGCCGACGAGGGATCACCGCACGGCCGGGCGAGTCGCCTTTGCTTTCCACTCATCCAGCGTTCGCGCAGAGCCATCGCCCGACCAACCGAACCCGGCGCGGTATGCGATCTGGCCGGCGGCGTCGGTCTTCGTGACGTACACGGCCTGCTCGGCGTGCGGGCTTTTCGGATGCGGGACGCGCACCATCCGCCCGCCCGGCGCAGCCAGCGCTGCCAGCCCGAGCGCTTCGCGGCCGGGCAGGTGGTCCCAGACGGTCATCGCGCCCGTGGCCGGGTCGCAATCGAACTGCGCCTCGGCCGTCTGCGCCATCAGGCCGATGCCGACGTCGAGATTCGACGCCGGTTCATGGCCCTCGCGGTCGTAACTGAAGGTGCTGGTGATGTCGTTGAACCGCGCGCCGACCGGCAGTCGAATGCGCCGCGTTTCAAACAGCGGCCGGCCGTTCACAGGCGGATACGAATACATGACGACGAACTCGACCACGTCGCCGCCCGTGGCCACGATGCTCACGCGGTCGTAGACGTCGGGGACGATGAAGCCATCGTTCACCCACACGCCCGCCCCGCCGCAGCCGGCGGAGTCGCCCACTTCAAAGCCGTCGTAGCCCTGGCCGTGGTCCTTGTGATAGCTGCGAACGCCGGCCAGATCGTCGGCATACCAGCGGTCGATCACGAGATCGGCCGTTCGTTTCGTCCAGACATCGATACCGCTCGCCTCCATGCCGTCACGCAGTGGCGGACCGTAAATGCGGAACGCGACGCGATCGTTCTCCCACGCGACGTCGTCCTTGCGTTCGGGCACGATGCGCACGGTGGCGCGGGTCGCGGCCGTTGTCGCGGGCGTGGTGGAAGAACGGCCCGCGCCGTCGTGCGGAGCGGCCCACACCGTGACGCAAACACCCACGGCAAGACAGATGACTATCGAATGCCAGCTTCGCATGAGGCGTCTCGATCTTAGCTGGTCTTCGTCACGAGCGTCACCGCTTATGCCCACGCCAGAGCGATCGACCGATTTCCGCCCTTGACGGCCACCCAGACCCGATGCCCACAATGGGGCGTTCGTTGGTCTTTGGCAACTTCATCCGTGAAACAACCGCGCCCGGCCGAACGGAGTGGCCCGAATGTCCCAAAATGTCCCGAATTTCAAAAACCCACGTCAGCACTCCGTTCGGCCTCGAACGCTTGGCCGAGCCTGAGGTTCGGCCGGTTCGGGAGGATCAAAAGCGCGTATCGACCTGAACGCGGATGGGACATCCGGTTCGCGCCAGGCAACCGACTCGGCTAGTCGTGTGACATCGGCCTACGAAAGCCCTGTGCCGCGATGCCAGGGCCGATGTCAGCGTGTTCGGCCGAGAGGTTCCGCCTTGTGCGGCGAACTGGCGCTGCCCGACTTCGGCGCATGAGCTACGTTGATGCCGCGCTGTCTTCCAGCGCCTGACCTGCTCGCGCCCCATACATCGCCCGGCTGATGTGTTGGCCACGCGGAGGAACAGGAGAGATCGATTCGCCATGCCCTTGTTTGCGTCGATCACGCCGTCCGAGTGCGACCACTCCGACGCGCCGACGTGATTCCCCGTTTCGATTCGCCGAGCCACGTGCCGTTCCTTCGAGCGGAATCGGCCGTCTCTCGGTTCTCGCCAACCGCGTCCGCGCTCGGCGAGTGATGAACCTCCGTCATTCGGTGAGGGAACCATGCATCTCCACACGCTCTTTCGCGCAGTTGCCCTGGCCTGCTTCGGTTCACTTCTGGTGCCGGCCTGCGCCGAAGCAGACATCCTTTACATCTCGAACATCAATAGCCACACCATCTCGAAAGTGACGGCCGACGGCACGACGTCGGTGTTCGTCAACAGCGGCCTGAACCAGCCCACGAACCTGGCCTTCGATCGTTCGGGCGACCTGTTCTCGGCCAACTTCGGGGACGGAACCGTCAAGCGCATCACGCCCGCAGGCGGCGTCTCCGACTTCGCGTCGCTCGGCGCCGGCGTCGAAGGGCTCGCCTTCGACGGGACGGGCAACCTCTACGCGGCCGTTCACTATCCGTCTTTCATTGAACGCATCACGCCGGCCGGAGTCGGGTCGCTGTTCGTCTACTCCGAGCGACCCTACAGCATCGCGTTCGACGCCTCGGGCAATTTGTACGCGGCCGACATCATTGGGGATCGGATCACCAAATACACGCCGGGCAGTAACGCGACAGTCTTCGCGCAGGGCGGGATGAACCACCCGACAGGGCTCGCATTCGACAGTTCGGGCAATCTATTCGTCGCGAGCGCGTCGTCGAACCAGATCCTGAAGTTCGCGCCCGACGGCTCATCGTCCGTGTTCGCCAGCACCCTGCTCAGCAACCCGTTCTGCCTCGCGTTCGACAGCGCCGGCAACCTCTACGCCTCCAACTATGCGAACCACACGATCTCGCGCTTCACGCCCGCAGGGGTGGGATCGGTGTTCGTGAGTTCCGGACTGAACGGCCCCACCGGTCTTGCGTTCACGGACGACAACGGCATCCCACTGGCCATGGCGAACCTGCCTGAGCCGGCGTCGATGCTCCTGCTGACGGCGGCCGGCGCCGTTCTGCTTCGACGGAAGTCATGAGATCGACGAAAAGCCGACGGCGACCTGTCGATCGCCGTCGGCCGGGCAGATCGAGTGTCGGCAATCATGCTTACGCGCGGCGCGGAAGCCCGAGGGCGCGTCGAATGTCGGCCACTTGGCCCGTGTGCATCATCTGGTGCAACGCGAGCAGGTTGAAGGTGTGGCCGATCGTAACCATCTCCTTCTCGAAGCCCGGCGGAACGTTCTTGGGCTTCTCGGCAAGACGCGCATCGCCGAGCTGATCGAGCAGTTTCAACGTGGCGGCCCGCGTTCGCTGGTAGACGGACAGCACCTCGTCGAATGACGGGTATTTCGACGCGTCGGTCGAGCATTCGGTGCCCATGTTGAACAACGGCGCCCATTCGGGACGAGGGTGCGGCTCGCCGAACAGAATGGAGGGCAGGCCGAGTTCGACGAACGCGACGTGGCCGATCGTCCAGATGGCATGGTTGCCGCCACGCGGGGTGGCCTGGGCGAGCGGGTGCGATCGCAGCTCGCTGACGAGCGCGACGAACACGCCGTCGGCCATCTTCAATGCGTCTCGGATGACTTCGATCGATTGCATGACAAAACTCCTTGAACGAATTCACTTGGCCGCGCGGACTTCGGCCGCCTTGCGGATACGGTCGGCGATCTGGGTCCAGCCGCCTTCGACGCCCTTCGCGTCCTGCTCGGGAATCAGGCCGACGCCCGTGTGCAGGAAATCGAGGCGCGTGCCGCCCGCGTCGGGCGTGAGCTTGTATTGGATGTGGTTCGTGGCCGCGTACGACATGAACATCGGCCCGCAGAGTTCGAGCAGTTTGCCCGGCTTGATGACCTGCACGTGGCCCCAAAGATGGCCGACGCCGTCGCCGAGGTCGCGATACCAGCGGCCGCCGACGTGCGGCTCGATCTTCAGGTTCAGCGACTTCATCGACGGGTCCGACAGGCCCGGCCCAACTTCGTCGAGCAACACCTCCCACACGATGTCGGTTGGTGCGTTGATCGACTGCGTCTTGGCGATACGAATGGTGCGTATGACTTCACTCATGACTGACCTTCTTTCCGTGATTGCGCGTCGAGTTGACGCTGACGGGCGCGGGCTTTCGCCTCGGCCACTTGCTTGATGCGATCGAGTTGCTGTTGCCAGAAGCGCTCGAAGCGACCGGCCCATTCGTGAATCGGTTTCATGGCGGCTCCGTTCACGCGGTAGAGCCGCTGACGACCTTCTTGCCGGACCTCGACCAGCCCCACTTCGCGCAGGACGGCCAAGTGCTTGGAGATGGTCGGCTGCGGCAATTTGAGTTCGGTGACCAGATCGGTCACGGGCCGCTCTCCGTCGGCGAGCGATTCCATCACCCGCCGCCGGCGCGGCTCACCCAGTGCGGCAAACGGATCGAGCGTGGTGGCTGATCTGGCCATGCACGGAATCGTATTCCGATATAGGAATACGTCAAGACAAATCAGAACCGCCAACCGATTGGATGTTTTCAGGAGAGGAACAGCAGTGCTGTCGAACTCACTTCGTCGCGCAGTCCCAATGCTCGGCCGCCTTGCCGTCGACGAAACGCCAGACGTCGAACCACGTCGTCGTGTAGGTCTTGCCCGGGTCCTTCGGGTCCTTCAGCACACGCAGCGTCGCAATCATGACCAGGTCGCCTTCCGCGATGACCGACACGATCGGCGTCGAAAGCTTCTCCGGGATCGGCTTCGGCTGAACCTTCAGCACCTGCGTAAAGAACTTGACCACGCCCGCTCGGCCCGACTCAGCCAGCGGGTTGTGCTGGATGTACTCCTCGGTCAGGTACTGGTCGGCCATCTCCCAGTGACCGGCCTCGAGCAACTCGCGCATGATGTGGTAGGCGGTCTGCTTGTTGCGATGCAAAATCGGATCGTCGCTCGTGAAGAGCACCTCGGCGTTCTCGGCCCGAACGACAGGCATCTGCGCCTGAACGGTTGAAGCCCACAGGACCACACTCAACAACGCCATCGCGATCGCACGGATCGACATGATGATCTCCTTCAACGGATTAGATGGAGGTGAAATGACTTCTCTCGCCAGATGATATGAGGTTCTGGGTGCCACGGCTTGCGTACTCACTAGCCGTGGAACGCCTCCGCTTTCAAGCGACGAGATATTCGCAATTGTACCACGGCAACGGAGTGCCGATGCCGAGGCACCAGAGTTGAGCCGAGTTCATCGACAATATGCGTCTTTGTTCCGGTCGACTACTGCCCTCGCACCTGCGAAGGCGATCGGCCCAGCATGGCGCGAAAGGCTTTCGAGAACGTGAAGGCGTCGCCGAAGCCCGCATCGAGCGCGGCCTGCTTCACGAGCAGGCCCGGCTCGGTCGACAGCCGCCGGGCGGCGTGTTCGAGTTTCAAGCGGCGCAGCAGTCGCGCCGGCGTTTCGCCGGCACCGAAACGGGCGAAGAGCCGGCACAGGTACGCCTCGCCGACGCCGCAGCGGTCGGCCAGTTCACGGAGCGAATGCAGACGTGTGGCAGACCGATCCAATTCACGGCGACAGCGAAGGTAGACGTCGAACGCGCCGGTGGCCGACGCTTTTTCGGCGCGCCGACGCGGGTGTCGCCGATCCGGCACGTCAGTGCCTCGAACAGTGCAGCGCGACAGCGCGCCGCACGCGGCCCGGTGGTTTCCAGGCCGCTACGGATCAGCTCATCAAAGATCGGCAGGATCGATTGCGGCGACAGCGAGTACGACACCTGCCCGGGCGACAGGCCGGCGTCTTTCAGAAGACTTCGCCCGCGCGGGCCGGTGATGTCGATGAAATACTTCACCAGAGGGTCGTCAGCTTCGCTCGTGATCTCATGCTGCACCGATTTGTCGTACGCGAACAGCATCCCCGGCACGAGGCTGAACTTGCGCTTTCCCAGCGACAATCGGCCCGATCCACGGGCGACGAACTCCACGCCCACGTACGGAAACCCGCTGCGCCGCACCTGGTAGTCGGCCGCGCAGCGCTCGACGCCGCCGCCCACGACGCGCAGCGAGCCGGTCGGCTCCGTTTCATCAAAGAAGCGCCGTGCCTCCGCGATCTGCAACGAGAAGAACGCCGGTTCGCGGACGTTGGCGTCGATCGACCGGTCAAAGATTGACATGCCTTGGACAAGTGTAGCCATTCGCGTTCGGCCTGGCACGAACTAATTTCCCGAGCATGGCCAAGGCACCGAACATCACCAACCGTTGCGGCAAGAACGATCTGATCCTCGTCACGGGCGCGGGCGGATTCATCGGCGGCGCGCTGTGCCGCTACTTCTCGGAACTGGGCTTCACCCGCATCCGCGGCGTTGACCGCAAGCCGCTGCCGGACTGGTATCAGCGGGTGCCAGGCGTGGAGTCGCTCTGTCTGGACGTGTCGGACGACCTGAACTGCCGCAAGGCGTGCGAAGGCGCGACAGAGGTCTACAACCTCGCGGCCGACATGGGCGGGATGGGTTTCATCGAGCGCTTCCGCATCCAGTGCCTGCGGAGCATCCTGATCAACACGCACATGATCGAGGCCGCGTATCGGGCCGGGCGCAGCGGTACTTCTTCAGTTCCAGCGCGTGTGCCTACAACACGGAACTTCAGAAGGTGCCGACCGCCGTCGCGCTGAAGGAATCGGATGCGTACCCCGCCATGGCCGAACGCGGCTACGGCTGGGAGAAGCTGATGAGCGAGATGTTCTGCCAGGAATACTGGGCCGAGCGCGGCATGAAGACGAGCATCGCCCGCTTCCACAACGTGTACGGCCCCTGGGGCACATGGGACGGCGGCCGCGAAAAAGCGCCGGCCGCAATCTGCCGAAAAGTGATCGAAGCCAAGGACACCGGAAAGCACGACATCACCATCTGGGGCGACGGCTCGCAGACGCGGTCGTTCATGTACATCGACGACTGCGTGCAGGGCATCGATATGATCGCGCACGCCGACAACCTGATCGCCACGCCCATCAACCTCGGCAGCAGCGAGTTGCATTCAATCAATAGCTTGGTGGATGTCACGGAAAGCATCGGCGGCGTGAAGTTGAAGCGTCATTACGACCTCGGCGCCCCCAAAGGCGTGGCTGGACGCAACTCGGACAACACGTTTATCAAGCAGAAGCTCAACTGGGAACCGAACGTGTCGCTGACGGAAGGTCTGACCAAGACGTACGCGTGGATCGAAGAGCAGTACAAGGCCCGCAAGGCCGGGCTGGCGACCGTGCGCGACACGGAGCACTGACGCATGAAGGTCGAGCGTCGAAGGTGGAAGGGCGAGTCGCGTCCCATCGACATTCGACAATCCACATTCGACACTCGGCTCGAACTACAGAATCACCCCATGCCAACCCCCGACCTCTCGCCTGTCGTCAGTCGCATCCCCTACCGCATGGCGTTTGCCGGCGGGTGGATCGATCAGCCGTTCGTGTCGAAGCTGAACCCGGACGGTGTCGGCTCGATGGTCGTGGTGCAAATTGAGCCAACCGTCCGCTTCATGGACCGCTGTGGCATGGCCACCGGCACCCGCAAAGTCGCCCAACGTCTGTGGGGAGAATCGATTCCAGACGACCGTTCGCCTGCGACGCTCGTTCGCGAGTTGTACGCGGAAGAGAACAAGGACCTGCGCGAGCCGAGCGGTTCGCAGGACATGATCGGGCTGATCTATCCCGGCATCAGCCGCCTCGATTACGACTTCAACCACGAGGGCGGCTACTTCCCCAGCCACATCGAGACCTGTCGCGACGAACAGGCAGCCCGCTGGCTGGAGAAGGTCGTTCACATGATCCCCGTAGCCCCGCGGCCGCCGGGCTACGGGCCGCTCGGGGAGAAACGGCTGACGCCTCAGCTGGTCCAGAGGTTGGGTCGATCGGGACGAGACTGCTTCGATGCGATCGTGCGAAAGGACATTCGGGCGCTCGGCACCAGCATGAACGCCTGCATGGACTGCTGGGCCACGATGCTGCCGCACGTGGTGAAGCATCACACGCTGGAGGTAGACTTGGTCGCGCTGCTCGACGCGTACTGCAAGATCTACCCGGCGCGATGTACTCCGGCTGCGGCGGCGGATACTTATACGTCGTCTCTGAAGAGCCGGTGCCGGGGGCGTTCAAGGTGTCGGTCCGAGTCTGAGTGCTTCGATGGAGGGCGGGCTGGAGCCCGACCAGCGCGCTACGAACCCCGTGGGCAACTCATGGCTGATTCGATTCTCGTCTCCGAAAGCTTCCACGACCTGACGACCCGTCATGTGCGGCTCGTTCACGAAGCCAGCAAGCTCGGGCCGGTCACGGTGGAGCTTTGGCCTGACGAGGTCGTGCGCGAGACCGAGGGACGCGATGGCAAGTTCCCGATTGAGGAACGCCGGTACTGGTGGGACAGTTGCCGCTACGTGAACTCGCTCGCCAACGGCGCGAGCATTGAACAGTCAACGCGCAAGCCGGCCGCGTGGGTGATGACGGCGAGCAGCCCGCTGTTGTCGGCTCGTCGTGCGTGGTGCGAAAAGAACGGCGTCCGCTGCGTGACCGTTGACGATTCAACGCTATCAACCTTTCCCGTCCCGCCCGCGTGTCCGATCGAACCGCCGACGACGTCCAAACGCGTCATCGTCACGGGCTGTTTTGACTGGTTCCACACGGGCCACGTGCGTTTCTTCGAGGAAGTGGCGGAACTGGGCGACCTGTACGTCTGCGTGGGACACGATGCCAACATTCGCCTGCTCAAAGGCGAGGGCCGGCCGCTCTTCCCGGAAGCCGAGCGGGCGTTCATCTGCGGCTCGATGAAGTTCGCCGCGATGGCCCTGGTCACCAGCGGCGACGGCTGGATGGACGCCGCCCCGGAGATCGCCAAGCTCAAGCCCCACATCTACGCCGTCAACGAGGATGGCGACAAACCCGACAAGCGCGAGTTCTGCCAGACGCACGGCATCGAGTACGTCGTGTTGAAGCGGCTCCCGAAACCGGGGTTGACGCGGCGGAGCAGCACCGATTTGCGGGAAGGCAAAAGCTAGCGCAGGGAAGACCATAGACGATACAGCGCAGCGTCCGGCAGGTCCGTCCCAGCGTCTTATTCGCGTCCTCTCTCCTCTTCCTTCTATCCTCTCCCCGACACCTTCCCTCCGCTCGCGCCTTGCGTATGATCGGCGGTCTTCTATGCCCTACGAAATCACCATGCCGCAGCTCTCGGACACCATGACCGAGGGCGTGCTCGTCAAGTGGAACAAGAAGGAAGGCGACGCCATCAAGGCCGGCGAGGAACTGGCCGACGTCGAGACCGACAAGGCCACCATGCCCATGGAAGCCTTCGAGGCGGGCACGCTCGCCGTCCAATTGGTGAAAGAAGGCGGCAAGGTGCCGGTCGGGCAGCTCATCGGCGTGATCGCCACCAAGGGCGAAGACGTCGCCGCGATCAAGGCGAAGTACGCGGGCGGCACTGCGACCCCGAAGGCGTCCGGGGAAGTCGCGAAACCGCAAGCGGCGAAGGCAGAGACTTCACCTGCTCCGGCAGCACCCGTTGCAACCGCGACCGCGCCGGCACCCGCCCAGGAAGCCAACGGCGCGTCCGAGCGCGTGAAGGCGAGTCCGCTCGCGCGTCGGATCGCCGAGAGCAACAACGTTAACCTGTCGAACCTGCAAGGCTCCGGGCCCGGCGGACGGATCGTCCAGAAGGACGTCCTTTCCGCGATGGAATCTAAGCCTGCGTCGACGCCCGCGGTGGCGACTTCAGTCGCCCCCGAGAAGCAGACTAAACCTGCGCCCGCCCTCCCGCAGCGTGTCGCGTCCGGTCAGACCGAATCCATCCCGCTCACCAAGATGCGGGCGACAATCGCCACGCGTCTCCAGCAAGCCAAGCAGCAGATCCCGCACATCTACGTCAGCGTCGATGTCGACGTGGAAGCCCTGCTCGCGCTGCGCGAAAAGGTCAACAAGCAACTGGAAGCCGAGAAGATCCGTGTCAGCGTGAACGACCTCGTGGTGAAGGCGTGTGCCAGCGCGCTCAAGCAGCACCCGGGCATCAACGCGATCTTCGACGAGAAGAACAACCAGATCGTTCGTTACGGCGACGTCCACATCGGCAACGCCGTCGCCCTGCCCGACGGGCTGATGGTGGCAAACCTCCGCAACGCCGATCAGATGGGCCTGAAGGAAATCCGCGTCCGCAGCGCCGACCTGTTCGACCGCGCCAAGCAGCAACGGCTGAAGCAGGACGAACTGTCGGGTCACACCTTCACGATCAGCAACATGGGCGCGTGGGGCGTGAGCGAGTTCGCAGCGATCGTGAACCCGCCGGCCGTCGCGATCCTGGCCGTCGCATCGGCCGAGAAGCGAGTCGTCGTCCGCGGCGACGCGATCGTTGCCCGCAGCATGATGACATTGACGCTCAGCGCCGACCACCGCGCCGTCGACGGCGCCTTGGCGGCCGATTTCCTCAAGACCTTGAAGTCGATGCTGGAAGAACCGGCGATGATGCTGATGTGAGGGGAGAGAAGACAGAAGTTAGAAGACAGAATGATTCGCGCAGATTCGTCCGCATGCCTTCTGTCTCCTGTATTCTGTCTCCTGACTCCTCCCCGCCGATGCCCTTGCTTTCGACGGCATCATCCGTACAACCATTCCGAAGCGTTTTCCTGTGAAGTTTGAGTTGCTCGACAAGATCGAATCGCTGGACGACAAGAAGATCGTCGCATCGAAAACGGTAAGTGCGGCCGAGGAGTACCTGGCCGACCACTTCCCGAGCTTTCCGGTCCTGCCGGGCGTGATGATGCTGGAAGCGCTCACGCAGGCGGCGTCCTGGTTGCTTCAGCGTCGCCGGCAGTTTGCTCGAACGATGGTCGTGCTCAAGGAAGCGAGGAACGTCCGCTACGGCACGTTCGTCGCGCCCGGCGACACGCTCAAAGTCGAAGTCGAGTTCGTCAAGGACGTCGCCCCGAATGGCGGCGCAACCTTCAAGGCCGTCGGCACGGTCAACGGCGAACAGGCGTTGTCGGCCCGGCTGGAACTGGCGTACTTCAGCCTCGCCGATCATTCGCCCGAACTCGCCGAGCTTGATAAGAAGATTGCTCAACACACCCAGTCACGATGGACCGTGCTGGGCCGAACACTCCAGAACGCCGAGGCCACAAGCCTGTCGCTCTGATTCCGCAAGCCAAGGACCCCGACCATGACCCGCGACGAGATTCAAGCCAAAGTGACCAAGGTCCTGGTGGACGCGCTCGGTGTCGACGAAGAGGAAGTGACCCCGACCGCCGTCGTCCGTGACGACCTCGGCGCCGAGTCGATCGACTTCCTCGACATCATGTTCCGGCTCGAAAAAGAGTTCGGCATCAAGATCCCCAAGGGCGAAATGATGCCCGAAAACCTCTCGGGCGATACGTCGCTGGTCAGCAACGGCATCCTCACCGACAAGGGCTTGGCCCTGATCGAAGAGAAGATGCCCCACGCCAAGGCCGAGATCGCCACGCTCCGCGCCGACCCGAAACTGGACAACATGAGCAAGCTGTTCACGGTCAACTCGATCGTGAACTACGTGGAGAGCAAACTTGGCAAGTGATCAGTGTGCAGTGGGCGGTGGGCAGTAACTGCTCGCCCTGCCCATTGCCCACTGCCCACTGCCCACTGCCTCATGCGCTGGATCTGGATCGACAAGTTCATTCACTTCGAAAGCGGCAAGCGGGCCGTTGCGGTGAAGTGCGCTTCACTGGCGGAAGACCACATCCACGACCTCTACCCTGATTGGCCGATCATGCCGCAGAGCCTGATCGTCGAGGGCGTTGCGCAGACGGCCGGCATGCTGGTCGGTGAAGCCGAGAACTTCGCCTACAAGGTGGTGCTGGCCAAGATCACGCGGGCGACGTTCCACCGCGTGGTTCGGCCGGGCCAGACGCTGCTGTATGACGCCGTCGTCGATCAGATCAACGACACCGGCGCCAGCATCCGCGCGGGTCGACGTGATCGAGTCGCCACTGCCAAACGTCAGGGGCCCGGATGTCATTCCGGTCCTCGACGAACCGACCACCCGCGTTCACGTGGCCGACATCGAACTGATGTTCAGCCACCTCGAAAACAACCTGGCGGGTCAGAAGTTCCCGGAACACAACTTCGTGTTCACTGAACGTTTCGTTTCGCTGCTGACGAACTACCGGCGCGGCCTGTCGCTGCCGGTCTGATTCGCGCAAACAAAAACCGCGAGCAAGCTCGCGGCTCCTCTTTAGAAATCGATGGCAGTGGATGCAGATCGACGCTCAAGTCGATCACTCTTCCGCTGGCTCGATCGTCACGGTCAAGCCCTTGCTAGTGAACTGATCGAGATACAGTTCGGCCCGCTCCTTGTGCGTGGTCAGCAGCAGCGCGACGCCGCTCTCGTGCGCTTCCAGTGTGCGGCGGACGGCGTCATCTTCGTTGAGCGGCGTGAGTGAGATGATCGTCACGATCACGAACGCGAACTCGTTGTGATCGTCGTTGTGCAGCAGCACCTTCCACGGCGGAAGCATCTTAGGCGGCTTGCGCGTGGGGGCGGGCCGGGTGGCGGTTGCGGTCGCGCCGCCGGACTCCTTCGGTTCGGCCGGCGCGGGCGGTTCCGGCGGGGGCGGGTTGTTCGTTTCTTCGGCCATAGATGACTGCCGCAGGCACACGACGTGTCGTTTGCTGACCCCCCGAAAGCAAAACTGCATCGCCCGGGTGTCCGGTGATTCCCTCACCGACGCGGCCGATTATAGTTCCCGTCGGGCCGGCGCGAATCCTAAATCGCGTTGTCAGTCCGGCCTTGGCAGCGACCCGTAATCATCCACCATGTCCACCCCCCCCAGATGGATCGCAGGCCTGATGAGCGGAACCAGCGCCGATGGCATCGATGTCGCGATCGTCAACGTTGCTGCGAGCGTGTCGCTCGTCGCACACTCTTGCCACCCGTACCCACGCGAACTTCAGGAACGCATCCAAGCCGTGCGTCAGACCGGCTCGGCCACACTGCGGGAGCTGACCGACCTGACGCGGCAGATCACGCTCGCCTACGCCGAAGCCTTACGCGGCGCACTGACCAAATCCGGGCTTCAATCGAACGACCTGACTGCACTCGCCGCCCATGGCCAGACGCTGTTCCACGACCCGCCCTTGACGCTTCAGGTGTTTGACCCGTCCTTGCTCACGATCGAGACGGGCTGTGCGGTCGTTAGCGACTTCCGACGCGCCGACCTCGCCGTGGGAGGTCAAGGTGCGCCGCTCGTGCCGTTCGCGGACCATCGGCTGTTTGCTCATCCAACCCGCGATCGCGCGATCGTCAACATTGGCGGTATTGCCAACGTCACACTGCTTCCGGCCGGCAGCGATACGTCGCGCGTCATCGCCTTCGACACCGGACCGGGCAACTGCGTCAGCGATCACCTCTGCCGGCTACACCATCCGATCGGCCCCGGCTACGACGCGGGTGGCAACCTCGCGGCGCGCGGAGGCGTCGATGCGGATCTGCTCGCGCATCTTCTCGATCTGCCCTACCACCACCGTCCCGCCCCCAAGAGCACGGATGGCCCCGAGATGATCGACGCGTTCACGCGTGCCGTAGCGAAACTCGCGCGGTCGCTCAGTTTCGAGAATCAACTCGCGACCGCCGTCACGTGGTCGGCCGACGCGATCGCGAAGGCTATTCCGCCAAGTGCCGATGTCTACGTCGCGGGCGGCGGCGCGCACAACCGCGTGCTGATGGATCGCCTGCGTTCACGCTGCCCGAACGTGCGCCTGACGGACGAACTCGGCATTCCCAGCGCCGCCCGCGAGGCGATCGCCTTTGCCCTGCTGGCCGATGCCACGCTTCAGGGCAGGCCGTCGAACTTGCCAAGCGTGACCGGTGCGAACCGGCCGGTCGTGCTCGGCTCGATCACGCCGAAACCGTGACCCTTTACTTCGCCGTCTTCCGGCCGCGCTTGCCCTTGCTCCTGGGCTGCCAGACCTTCGGCGCATCCGCCACCTCGGCCTGCGCCAGGCCGCCGCTGCTGCGGATTTCGGGCGCGCCCTTTAGTTCGTTGATCTTGTCGCGCAGTTGAGCCGCGCGTTCGAACTCCAAATTCTGAGCGGCCGTCAGCATTTCCTCTTCCAGCACCTTCACCAGTTCGGTGCTGTCGAACTCGCTCTCGCTTTCGCGGATCGCCTCGCGCGCCGTCTTGCGGGCCTTCACTTCGCTTTCGATGCCGGCGCGGATCGCCTTCTCGATCGTCTTGGGCGTGATGCCGTGTTCGGCGTTGTAGGCCTGTTGAATCTTCCGGCGGCGTTCCGTCTCATCGATTGCCGCCTGCATGGCCGGCGTCATCGTGTCGGCGTAGAGAATGACCTTTGCATCCACGTTACGTGCCGCACGCCCGATCGTCTGAATGAGACTCGTCGCGCTGCGCAGAAAGCCGGTCTTGTCGGCATCGAGAATCAGCACCATGCTCACTTCGGGAAGGTCCAAGCCCTCACGCAGCAGGTTGATGCCGACGAGCACGTCGAACTCGCCCTTGCGGAGGTCGTTCAGAATCTCGACACGCTCGATCGTGTCGATTTCGCTGTGCAGGTAACGCGTGCGGATGCCCGCCTCCTGCATGTAGCCGGACAGATCCTCGGCCAATCGCTTCGTGAGACACGTCACCAGCACGCGGTCGCCCTTCTCGACGCGCTGCTTCACCTGCTCGAGCAGGTGCGGCACCTGACCCTGCGCGGGATGCACTTCGATCACCGGATCGACCAGGCCCGTCGGGCGGATGACCTGTTCGACGTATTCGCCGGCGGTCTTTTCGAGTTCGAACTTGCCGGGCGTGGCGCTGACGAACAGCACGTCGTTCCACATGGCCTGGAACTCGTCGAACTTCAACGGCCGGTTGTCGAGCGCACTGGGCAGGCGGAAGCCGTGATCGACGAGCACTTCCTTGCGCATGCGGTCGCCGTTGTACATCGCCTGAAACTGGCTGACGGTGACGTGCGATTCGTCGATGATGATGAGGTAATCCTTCGGGAAGTAGTCGATCAGCGTGTAAGGCTTCTCGCCCGGCTTGCGACCGTCGAGATGCCGGCTGTAGTTCTCGATGCCGCTGCAATAGCCGACCTCCTGAATCATCTCCAAGTCGTACTTCGTGCGAGCGAGCAGGCGCTGCGCTTCCAGCAGCTTCCCTTGGCTGCGCAGCTTCATCACCTGCATCTCGAGTTCTTCTTTAATGCTGGCAACAGCCCCTTCGACGCGGTCTTCCGGCATCACGTAGTGCACGGCCGGGTAGATGAAGATCTGATCGTGACTCTGGAGCAACTCGCCCGTGAGCGGGTTGACCGCGTCGATGCTGGTGATGTCGTCGCCGAAGAACTCGATGCGGTAGGCGAACTCCTCGTAGCTCGGATGCAGTTCGACGACGTCGCCGCGCACGCGGAAGGTGCCGCGCTTGAAGTCGAAATCGTTACGGGCGTACTGGAGATCGAGCAGCTTGCGGAGCATCTCGTCGCGATCGGTAGGTATGTCTTTGCGAATCGCGAGGACCGCGTTCTTATATTCCTCGGGCGAACCGAGGCCGAAGATGCACGAGACACTGGCCACGATAATCACGTCGCGCCGTGTGGCGAGATTACTCGTGGCGGCGAGGCGCAACCGGTCCAGGTCGTCATTCCGGCTCGCGTCCTTTTCAATGTAGATGTCGCGCTGCGGGATGTACGCTTCGGGCTGGTAGTAGTCGTAGTACGAAACGAAGAAGCCGACCGCGTTGTGCGGGAACAGGTCCTTCATCTCTTCGTACAACTGGGCGGCAAGCGTCTTGTTGTGGCTGATGATCAGCGTCGGCCGGTTCAGCGTGGCGACGGTGTGGGCCATCGTGAACGTCTTGCCCGTGCCGGTGGCACCGAGCAGCGTCTGGAACTTCTGGCCGTCGTTGTAGCCGGCGACCAGCTTCGCTATCGCGGCGGGCTGATCGCCCTGCGGCTTGAACGGGCTGACGACTTGGAGATCGGGCATGCCGGGATTGTACGTCGGTCGTGATGGACTTTCCGGCGCTTGGTTCAACGATCGCAAGACAGCCCCCACGCTCTACAGCCGACGATTTTGGCCTTGACGCTTTCGGGATTGCCCGTCATGTTGTCGAACTCGTTTCGAAAGGTTTGGACTCCCATGCGTGTTCTCTTCAAGCAGTCTCGCTCGCACTCGCCCGTCACCTGCCGGTGAACGGGGCCCCTTGTCTGGTCTAGTTTTCCGTTGATTCATTGAATTTCAGTCCGGGCTACCGGTGCGCCTCGAGCGCATTGGCCCGGGACTGCCTGGAGATTTCCCGTGGGCTATTCCCGCTCACGTTCGCGCCGCGCGCGGGTTCGTCGCCGGGCGAGCGTTCTGCGTTTCTATCGAACCTGTTCCCCGGCTCGCCCGCGCGTGCGGGCAAGTCCAATCACAAAGACCTGATGCTTTGCCGGCAGGTGCAGCGCGTGCTGTCGCTCGAACTATCGAACGACGACGCGTTGCTGGCTTGCAGCGTCGAGTTGGTTGAACCGGCACCGGATGCAACACACCTGCTTGTTCGCGTGGCCGTACCGGCTGGCATGGATGTGGCCGACGTGCTGGGCGCATTGCAGCGCAACACGCCGGCGTATCGCTTCGCGGTCGCGCAGGCGATCACGCGCAAGCGCGCGCCGAGTCTGTCGTTCATCCCAGTCGGTGGATCGGAGGCGCGTCATGAGTGATACAACGAAAGCGCCGATCCACGAATGGCTTGCCGAATCGATCGATGCCTCCGTGCGTCGGGCGATCGACCGGACGGCCGACTGGGACGACGTCCAGCACGTTGCCGTGATGCCCGATGTTCATTTGGCCGGCGATCTGTGCGTCGGCATGGCAATCGCCACGACGCGGCTGCTGTACCCCGCCGCCATCGGGGGCGACATCGGCTGCGGCATGCTGACGCTGGCGTTCGACGTCGAAGCGGCTTCGCTGCGCGATGGCGACGCCGGTGCCGCCCGGGCCGGACGTGTGCTCCACGCGCTCGGCCGGGCGGTGCCCGGCTCGCGCCGGCATCGATCGCGTCGCCTCCCAATGCCGTCCAACCTGAAGGCGACGAAGCTCAGCCATTCGCACCTTGATGCGATCGCACGCGACGAAGGCTCGCTGCAACTCGGCACACTGGGCGGCGGCAATCACTTTGTCGAACTGCAAGCCGACGAAGCGGACGACCGACTGTGGCTGATGATCCACACCGGCTCGCGAGCCATGGGCCAGGCCGTGCGACATCAACACGTCGCAGTGGCGCTGGCGGCGCGTCCGGGCGAAATGCCATCACTCGATGCGTCCGCCGAAGCCGGGCAGGCGTACCTGCACGACGCCGCCTGGGCGAGCGCGTACGCCGAGGCGAATCGTCAGGCGATCGCTGAGGGTATAATCGAAACGCTGCACGAGGTGATCGGTGCGGCACCGATCGAATCGACACAGATATCGATCGACCACAACCACGTCCGACGGGAGCAGCACTTCGGCCAAGACTGGTTCGTCCATCGCAAAGGCGCGATGCCCGCCGACGCCGACTTGACCGGCGTGGTGCCGGGGTCGATGGGCACGCTGAGCTACCACGTCGAAGGGCGCGGCTGCCCGGAGAGCCTGCGCAGCAGCGCCCACGGCGCGGGTCGGCGCTTCAGTCGGGCTGCGGCTCGCGAACGGTTCTCGGCCGTCGATGTGAAACACCAGTTGCGTCACGTCTGGTTCGACCCGCGCCAAACGCACACCCTGCGCGAAGAGGCGCCGCACGCGTACAAGGATGTGCGGAGCGTGCTGCGCGCTCAGGAAGCGCTCGTCCGCGTGACGCGGACGTTGCGGCCGGTGCTGTCGTACAAGGCAGGCTAGCGGAATCCTTGCATCGGTCTGGCAACTTGCGCGGGGCAAATCCGCATGCCCGTGCGGAGATGTCGCATGAGCCAGACGACGCAGGCCTTTCGCACGGTCGAGATTTCGAGCACCAACCTCATTCGCGGCTTGGTCGGACCGGCGCAGGCGGCGGGCCGATTCGAACTCTTCGAGTACACCATGGCCCCGGGCGCGCCCGGCCCGCAGCCTCACTTTCATGCGCGGACAGATGAAACGTTCGCAATCCTTGAAGGCCGTGGACGATTCATGGTCGATGGCGTGTGGCATGAATATGGCCCCGGTGAGGTGGTGCACGTTCCTAAAGGCACCGCGCACGCGTTTGCGAACGCCGGTCGCGAGCCGCTCAAGATGCTCGTGACGATGACGCCCGCAATCGGTTTCCTCGATTACTTCGAGCATTTGGCTGAGTTGATCCGCGCGAACGCCTGGCCCGCTTCGCCGGAGGTGCAGGCGGAACTATGGGCGCGCTTCGACACGCAACCGGCTGAAGAACATCGCTGACACGCGAAGACATCACATCCGACTCAAGCGCCCCGAAGACGCGGATTCACTGAATACCCCCGCCGTCGCTTGCGTCATCGCAACCTCCCGCGAGGGCGCAAGCGACGGCGGCGGCGTCTGCTCGTAAGATGACCATCCTTGGTATCGCTCCCCACCATCACACCCGCACTCGACCCACGCGATCTGCCGCGCGTGGACGTGTCGGGCCTGTACGTCCACGTGCCCTTCTGCTTCCACAAGTGCCACTACTGCGACTTCTATTCGATCACGCGCCAGACACCGGAGCGGATGGAGCGGTTCGTCGATCTATTGCTGCACGAAGCATCACTGTGGATCGAACGCGGCGCACCGACACTGAAGCCCGCCACCGTCTTCTTTGGCGGCGGCACGCCGTCGCTACTGCCAATCGACGCGATGCGCCGGCTGCTGGTCGGCCTGCGTAAACGCTTCGACTTTTCGATGTGCCACGAGTTCACCATCGAAGTGAACCCCGCAACCGCCGACCTTGCGTACCTGCGAATGCTCCGCGAGCACGGTGTCGACCGCATCAGCCTGGGCGCGCAGTCGTTCGACCTATCCGAACTAAAGACGCTCGAAAGGCACCACCATCCGGACGACGTCCTCCGTGGCGTGTCGCTGTGCCGCGAGGCAGGCTTCGAGCGCATCAACCTCGACCTGATCTACGCCATTCCGGGACAGTCGCTTGGGAGTTGGACGCAGTCGCTGCAACGCGCGATCGACATCGGCACCACGCATCTCAGTTGCTACGCACTGACGTACGAAGAGAACACGCCGATGGCCGTCAAGAAGCGGCTCGGCACGATCGTCGGCGCCGAGGAATCGCTGGAACTGTCGATGCTGCGGCACGCCCGCGAAGCCCTCGCCCGCGCGGGCCTGCCCGCCTATGAGATCAGCAACCACGCGACGCCCGGCCAGGAATGTCGGCACAACCTGATGTACTGGCGCGGCGGCAGCTACCTGGGCCTCGGGCCGAGCGCGGCGTCGCACATCGAAGGCGTTCGCTTCCGCAATCGGCCGCACCTGCGTGAGTGGGAGGAGTCCATTGAACAGGACGCCCTACCCGCGATCGATCTCGAACGGCTCGACCCGATCCGCCGTGCCAGCGAGCGCGTCTGGACCGGCCTGCGTCTGGCTGAAGGTGTCGACATCGCCGACATCCGCGGCAAGCTCGGCGTCGACGTACTCACCCATTTCGTCGATACGATCGATGAACTCGTGCGCCTGCATTTGCTCGATGCCACGCCCACGCGTCTTTGCCTGACCGGCAAAGGCGTCGAAGTCGCCGACGCGGTCGCGAGCCGTTTCATGTGAAAAGCCGATCGGCCCATCGCACATCAGGATCGTGCGATTTGACGTAACCCTCGGCGATCTGTGTCGGCGTGGCCGATAATCGCATGGTCTACGCGATTCGTACGGTCGCGACGATCCGACTTTCCGTCGATTCGACTTACCACATCGCGCGTTTGATCCGATCTGTATCCCGTGCTCGCGCTGTTTCGTAACCTCGCAGCGTATCGGGGCTGCCCGATCGCGATCGACCTGGGCGCCACGCGTCTGCGCATGGCTCAGGTCGAACGCTCACCCGACGGCGAGTTGACGCTCGTCGCCGCCGCCGCGTGCGACGTGCCCGGCGACGCGTTCGATTCACCGCGGAATCTTCACGCATTTCTGCCCAAGGCGATCCGGCAACTGCTGAGTGCTGGCGGGTTCAAAGGCCGCAACGCGGTTGTCGCGCTACCAGCCCCGCTGGTGTACATCCGGCATTTCCGCTTGCCGCGCCTTGACGACGAACAGACGCGTCAACAGCTGACGACCGAAATCGCCGGCAAGCTGCCGGTCGATCCGTCGCAGTGCGTGCTCCGTCACGTGATCGCCGGCGAAGTGTATGGTGATGGCGGCGGCGCGCAAAACGAAGTCATCCTTTTCGCGGCCGCTCAGAAGGGCGTGCAGGCCCTGTTGGATTCCGTCAGCGCCGCTAAGCTCGACGTCTCCGGCTTGCAGGCCGGCCCGCGCGGCGTGGTCGATTGTTTCCGGCACGTCTATCGCCGCAAGTCCGACGCCGACGAGATCGACCTGCTCGTCGATCTCGGGACCACCACCACGCGAGCCATCGTCGCCAGCGAAGGCGCGATCCGCTTCGTGCGGTCGGTGCCAATTAGTGCCAACTCGCTCAAGGATGAAACAGCCGCGCTCAAGCTGATTGACGAACTGGAACTCTGTCGTCGGTACTACGAATCAACGTTCCCGGCAAAGCCCGTGTCGCGCCTGATCTTCATCGGCGGCGGCGCGCGGGAAGCGAAGCGCTGCCAGGCGATCGCCCAGGCGCTCGCCCTGCCCGCCCAAGTGGGCGACCCGTTCGTCCGCTTCAACGGGGCCGGACCTTACGAGGCGGCGGGGATCGACCGGCGGGTGGCAAACCCGGAATGGTCGGTTGCGATCGGGCTCTCGCTCGGTCCGGTGTCGAATGCCAGTTCGGTTCGAGTGGCTGCCTGATTGGAGACGCTCATGCCCGCCGACAACGAACTTAGCTTCCTGCCCGACGGCTACGTCGCCAATCGGCGTCGCCAGCGTGCGACGCGTCTCGGCATGGCGTTACTGGCCGTCGTGATGGCGGGTGTGGGCG
This sequence comes from Tepidisphaeraceae bacterium, assembly GCA_047600945.1. Lineage (GTDB taxonomy): Bacteria > Planctomycetota > Phycisphaerae > Tepidisphaerales > Tepidisphaeraceae > JASGKC01. The sequence continues at coordinate 5,000,432 of JASGKC010000001.1, forward strand.
GCGCGTTCTTCGTGGCCGAGCAGTCGGTCACGCGATTAAAGACGGACTATGCCACCGTCACCGGCCAGTACGACATGGCGGCGGCACAGATCAGGCAATTCGAGCAACTGAAGCTGCGGCAGGAAGAAGTCTCGCGTCGCGCACGCCTGGCCGCGTCGCTCGTCGAGCAGATGCCGCGCAGTGCCGTGATCGCCGAGGTGCGGGCGCGTCTGCCGCTGGGCGTCACGCTTCAGGACATGTCGCTGACCAGCGCCGGCCCCGGTCCCTGCGCCGGCCCCCGGAACGACGGCCAGCTCATCGTCCGCCAAATCCACGTCCGCGCCGGAAGAACCTCGGCCGATGGACGTGCGGATGAAAATCACGGGCTTCGCCCAGACCGACCCCCAGGTGGCGGAGTTCGTGCAATCACTGAACGCATCGGACTACTTCACCGACGTCAGCCTGCTCATCAGTCAACAGCAGAAAATGCAGAGCGACCTCGTGCGTCGCTTTGAAGTGGAAGTGAAGCTCGCCAGCAAGCTGCCAGAGCAGAGCCGGCCTGCGGATCGGTCGTCGTTTACCTCGGCGCAGGAGAAGTGAGCCGGAGCCTCCACCATGCGAATGGGCCTTCAGGAAATCCTCGTGTTCGGCCTGCTGCTGGGCGTGCTCGGCGGCGCGTATCAGGTCGGCTTCAAGCGGCTCGGCGAGCAGCAGAAGGCGATCCAGCAGCAGATCCGCGACAAGCAGGCCGTGCTGGACATGATCGCCGCCAGCGGTCGTCGCGCGGGCCAACTCGATGTCGAAGTCGCGAAACTGCGCAGCGACATCGACCTGTTCGACCAACGCATTCCGAAAACGAAAAGCGAATACGCCGTCCAGCAAGACCTGGCCCGCATCGCGGCCAAGTGCAACGTGTCGATCACTAGCACGCGACCGCTCAATGTCGTGAAGGGTCCGCGTTGCCACGAGCTTCCGATGGAAGTGCTCTTCACTGGCGACTTCGCGAGCTTCTACGACTTCCTGCGTGAAGTGGAGAGCCTGGAACGAATCACGCGCATCCACCAGATGCAGCTCGGTCGCGGCGACGATCCGACGAAGCCGACGACCGGCAAGGTGACGATCAGCATCTTCTATGAGCCCGAAGCTGTCGCATCCGCAGGTCAATGAGCGCGGGAGAGGAGCCTTCATGCGTCTGGATCAACCGTTCAACCCGAGCGACGCGCCGCCTGAGGCCGAGTCGCCCGCGCCTGCACCGCGTAAGCAGACCATCGATCAGTCGATGGCCCTGCTGCTGATGATGACCGCCATCGCCGGCGGCGGCCTGTACTTCATGCACCAGCGCACCCGGCCGGCCGGTGCCGACGAAGTCGCGGCGGTCAGTTCGGCCGAGGAGACCGTCAACACCTTCATGACCGGCGGCGAGCAGCAGCTCACGAAGATCGACAACGCGCTGCGCGAGACAAACAAGCTGCTGGAAACCCTCCGAGTAAAGCCGGCGGCGCGGCTGGCATCGCAGGCTGTCGCCGGCCCCGACCCGTTCGCGTACGGCTCTGCCACGCCGGAGCCGGTCGCGCAGGACACGAAACCCGCCAATGCGTCGCGCGAGCAGAAGGAAGTCGAACGCCAAGCCGCGCTCGAGTCCGCCCGCAAGCTGCGGCTCCAGTCGATCCTGCACGGCTCGGCCCGACGCGCCTGCATGATCAACGACAAACTCTGCTTCGAAGGCGGCAACGCCGGCGAAGGCTTTGTCGTCGACAAGATCACACGGGATGAAGTCACGATCCGCCGCGGCGAGAACTCGTTCCGCCTCCGCATGGGCCGCTAGCCAGGGAGAGATTTCCTCGTGTTCGGCAAGAAGCCTGCCAACTCCCCCGCCGTCGCCACGCTCGAGGCGCCGCACATCGACCCCGATTCCGCCGGCCCGGCCCCGCTCTGGCAACCTGCCGTCGCTCCGCGAGTGCGCCGGTCCGTCGAGCAGCTGCTGCTCGAACGCGGCATCATCACCGACGAACAGCTCACGCAGGCCCGCACGGTGCAGGCGCAGACGCCCGGCAAAACGTTGGCGCAGATCCTCGTCACGATGAGCGCCGCGGCCGAGGCACAGGTGCTTTCGGCACTGGCTGAGACGATGGGCGTTCCTTTCGAGACGCCGGAACGCGGCACGATCGACGATCGCGCGTTCGAATTGCTTGGCGCCGACTTCGCCCGCAGCCACGGCGCGATCGCGCTGCGCTTCGACGAGGCCGGTCGCGTCATCGTCGGCCTGACCGATCCGGCGAACGTCTTCCTGCTCGACGAAGTGCGTCGCCGCGTGCGCAAGGACGTCAAGGTCGTCGCATGTGCGGCGGCCGACATCGCTCGCGTCATCGAGCAGATGAACGCCGGCGACAGCGACGTGAAGGTCGACGAGATCATCAAGGACATGGCCGACGACGATGTGCAGGTCGTCGCCGAGGCCAAGGAAAGCGACAACGACCTCGAAAAAGCCGGCAACGAGTCGCCCGTCATCCGTTTCGTGAACTACCTGATCGCCGACGCCCTCAAGAGCGGCGCGAGCGACATTCACATCGAGCCCAAAGAGAAGGCGCTCAGAGATCCGGTATCGCATCGACGGCATCCTGTTCGAGGCGATGAACCCGCCGCACACGATGCAGTCGGCCATCACGTCGCGCTTGAAGATCATGGCGAACCTCGATATTTCCGAGCGGCGTCTGCCGCAGGACGGTCGAATCCGCGCCGTCGTGATGGGCCGCAAGATCGACCTGCGCATGAGCACGCTTCCGACCGCGTTCGGCGAGAAGACGGTAATTCGTATTCTCGACAACCGCAGCATCAGCGTGCCGCTGGAAGCGCTCGGCTTCAGCGAGCAGGCGCTCACCATCTGGAAAAACCAAATCGATCAGCCGCACGGGATCATCCTCGTGACCGGGCCCACCGGCTCGGGCAAGACGACGACCCTGTACAGCTCGCTGCGCGTGATGGATGGCAACAAGCTCAACATCAGCACCGTCGAAGACCCGATCGAATACCAACTAGCGCAGGCCAACCAGGTGCAGGTGCACGAGAAGATCGGCATGACGTTCAGCGCCGCGCTGCGCAGCCTGCTGCGTCAGGACCCGGACGTGGTCATGCTGGGCGAAATCCGCGACGCCGAAACCGCCCGCATCGCCGTGCAGGCCGCGCTCACGGGGCACCTCGTGCTCAGCACGCTGCACACGAATGACGCGCCGAGCAGCATCACGCGCCTGATTAACATCGGCGTCGAACCGTACCTGATCAGCGCGGCCGTCAATGCGATTCTCGCGCAACGCCTGGTTCGCAAGGTCTGCCAGGACTGCAAGACACAAATCGAACCGACGGCCGAGATGAAGGAATTCCTTGAGTTGCAGGGCTTCCGCGATCCGCTCATCTGGAAGGGCGCCGGTTGCGAAAAGTGCCGCAAGACCGGCTACAAGGGACGCCTCGGCATCTACGAGATGATGTTGGTGGATGACGCCATGCGCGACATCATCACGCGCAACCCTGACGTGACGCACCTGCGGAAGCTCTGCCGCGAACGCGGCCTGATTACGCTGCGCGAAGACGGCTTCGACAAGGCGCAGAAGGGCCTGACGACGGTCGACGAAGTCCTGCGTGTGACCGAGAGCGCGATCTAGCGCGAGCGGATGGCTCGCGCGTAGCAGACATCACCGCACAGGCCAAGGCGCGACGCCGCACCGCTTCTCCCACGCTTCGTAGGCGGCCTTCAGTTCGGCCACCTTCTCGGGCTGCGCGCGCTCTGGTCGTGCAGTTCGGTGCGGTCATCCACGACATTGTACAGCTTCCAGTTTTCGCCATGCGGGCCGACCAGCTTCCAGTCGCCGATGCGGACGGCCCGGTTGCCTTCGTGTTCCCAGCAAAGCGTGCGCGACTGCGGCGCGGCCGTGCCCTTGAGCAGATCGAGCAGGTTCTGCCCTTCCAGTTGCGGAAGCTCCTTGCCCTGCTTCTTCGTTTCGTACGACGCGCCTGTCGCGGCGAGCACTGTGGGCATGAGGTCGATCACGTCGCCGACGGCGCGCGTGTCGATCCGGCCCGCCTGCAAGTTCGCGGCCGGCCACTGCACAATGAACGGGGCGCTGATGCCGCCCTCTTCGGTGAAATGCTTGAAGCGCCGGAACGGCGTGTTCGACGCGTTCGCCCAAGCAGGCCCGTAGCTTTGATAAACCTCCTGCGGGCCCGGCATGAACTCGGACTTGTTGCCGACCTGGATCTTCTTCCCGTCGCGCGTCTGCGTGGGGATGTCGTACCAACCCTGCTGCACGTTCTCCTGGCACGCGCCGTTGTCGGACAGGAACACAACCATCGTGTTGTCGAGCTGCCCCTTGGCCTGTAGCTCGGCCATGATCTTGCCGACGCCGCGATCCATGCACTCGATCATCGCGGCATACACGGCCATGCGCTGCGCCTGCCATTCCTTGTCGGATGCTTCCGCCCACGGACCGACCTGGCTGGGACCGTCGTTCAAGCCCTTGTTGAACGCGCGAGGCGACAGCGTCCATTGCTTCTTCGCGATACCGAGCGCCACCTGCTTCTCAAAGCGAGCTTCGCGAATCGCGTCCCACCCGACCTTGTACGTGTCCTTGTACTTCTCGATATCGGCCGGCAACGCGTGCATGGGCCAGTGCGGCGCAGTGTACGCGACATACATGAAGAACGGCTTCTGATCCGCGCTGAATTGATCGATCAGCCCGACCGCGTGATCGGTGATGAAGTCGGTGTAGTAGAAGCCAGGTTTGTCGGGCTTGATCGTTTCCTCGTTGTGCACGAGGCCGTACGGGTCGAAGTAATCGTCGACGCCGGGGATGGTGCCCCAGTGCTCTTCAAAGCCGCGATTGCACGGCCAGTTCTCTTTGCTGGGCGAGATCGGCGCATCAGATTTGAAGTTGAGCATCGCCTTGGCTTCGGGCGAGCCGGCGATGCTCAGGTGGGTGAGGTGCCACTTGCCGACCATGCCGGTGTGATAGCCGGCGTCGCGCAGCACCTCGGCAATTGTCGCGGTGTCTCTGCTAAGTTCGCCGCGATAGGCCGGCGTACCGAGGTCCTGGTTCATCGCACCCATGCCGGCTTGGTGCGGGTACATGCCGGTAAGCAGCGCCGCCCGCGTCGGGCAGCAGCGGGCCATGTTGTAGAACTGCGTGAACCGCACGCCCTTCGCGGCCAGCGCGTCGATGTTGGGCGTGTGAATCTCGCCGCCGTAGCAACCGAGATCGGAGAAGCCCATGTCGTCGGCGAGAATGACAACCACGTTCGGGCGCGTTGGCGAGGCAGCAGGCTGCGCGAATGCCGAGCCCGTCAACAGACTCGCGCCGCAAACGGCCGCGAGAAGCACACGTGGCGACCAGTTTTCGAACATCGATGGATCCTCCGCTTCGACAGGAGAGGTCGGCACAGCGCGACCGCCCGCGGCGTTTGATCGTACGACAATGCCCCACGCCGTCCCATCAGCGAGATGGGGCAGTGCATTCGCAAGAAGCACCTGAAGGAATCTGGCAATGTTCTGCCGTGCGACACACGAGCGATCACTTGCGCTGCGCCGCTGAGCGGCGTCGACTTCACGTTGTGCGTCATTAACGGCGGACTGAGCCGCGTCGACACGCTGGCCGGCCAGAGCGAGGTCGCGTTGGAGCGCAACCAGGCGATCCTGCATCTGCTTCAGTCGATCGAGGCTGGCCGTGAAGTGGTCGGCCATCCGGGCGGGAAGGATGCGGTACTCGCGGACGATCCGCTCGCGCTCGACGACGACCGTGTCGGCCTCGCGGACCGTCTTCTCCAGGGCACTCGCGCGACGACGCGCTTCGTCCAGTGCGTCTTTCGCCGCGTCGAGCGTAGCCCGTGCGGTGACGACGTCGGGGGCTTGGCCAATCTGCCCGGTCAGGCGGTCATGAAGCTGGGCGAGGTCAGCCCGCATCGCTTCGAACTGCTTCTGCGCCTTTGACGCGGCTTCATCTTTCGCCAGTGCGTCGGCCTGCGTGTTCTGTAGCTTGCCCTTGGCGGCGATCCAGCGCGTGCTAGCCTCCGCGAGCGCGTCGGCCGGGCCGGTGGTGCGGAGGCGACGAACCTCGGCGTCGAGGCGGTCGACTTCCTGCTGAAGCGTTTGATACGCAGGATTAGCCTTGAGCTTGGCGAGGACGGTGTCGCGGGCTTTCGTCAGCGCCTCGCGCGCCTGTTCGACACGATCGGCCTGTACGCGGTAGTCGGGATTCTGATCGACAAGCGCCTGCTCTTCCTTCGTCTGACGCGCCACCTCACGGGCCGCAGCGTCCGCTGCACGGTCGGCGGCGGCGACGTCCTTGAGCGCCGCCGCGTGGGCCGCCTTGCGATCCGCCTGCACCGCCTTCGCCTGTTTGAGCGTGACTTCCGAATCCTCGGCTGCCCGCTTCAGAAGAGGCTCGACCGTGACCAGATCCTGCTTCTGCTTGGCGAGGTCGTCGCGAACGTCCTGTAGGGCCTCGGTTTGCGTGGTCAGCGCCTTTCTGACGTCGCCGACGAGGCGTTCGGCGTCCGACAGCGACGACTGGGCATTCGCCAGCGCCTGCTTCGCGTCCGCCAAGTCGTCGGCCCGGGTGATAGTAGAAATGGAAAGAACGCCGATCGCCGCCAGGGCCGCCCATCTGTTCGTCGTGCGCATGCGAGAACCTCCCGTTCATCGCTTTGACACGCGGCTTGGGCGAACGTTGGCAGAGCTGGGGTTTCAGCGACGACGTGCGCGGCGGGTGAGTAGCAGGCCTGACGTGGCCAGCAAACCGAGCGTCGTCGGCTCCGGCACGGCGGTGATCTCCAGCGCGCTCAAGTAGGCAAAGTCGCCCGCGATGAGCGTCTGATCGAAAAACACCTGTCCGAACGCATCGGGGCGGACGCCGTTCAGGACGGCGATCGTGTTGTTGTTGATGTTCGCGCCGCCCGCGCCGATGCCGGCGCCGGACGTGGTGAGCGTGGTGGTGACGGTGTTCGCGCCCGTGATCTTGTACTCGGTGATGCGCGTCTGCGTGTTGTCGCGCGCCGAAGACGCGGAAGTTGTAGGTCAGCGACGGATTGAGCCCGTCGAGCATGAAGCCACCGGCCGTGTCGTCGTCGGTGGCGTCGTTGATATTGTTGCCCGTGCTGTAGAAGTAGTCCTCGGTGGCCGTCGCCACGGCGAAGTTGCCGAGCAGCGCCGCGTTCGGCGCCAGCAGGCCGCCGTTCTGCTTGCCGTTGCAGAGGTATTGGGCGGTCATGGTGAGGCGTACGGCGGTGTTGCGGCCCGCGGTAGTGATGAGATTGGCCTTGTGTTCGCCCGGCAGGATCGTCGCGCCGCCGTTGACGCTGAACCAGTTGTTCCACTTGTTGCCGTTGGCGTCGGTGTTGGTGGCGTCGCCGTTGGTTCCGTCGCTGGGGCCGAAGTCGAACAGGAGCTTTTCGCCGGGCGCTATGGTGTTGGCGTTGGGCGTATAGGTCTTGTTCGGCGCGACGACGGCACTAATTTGAGGCCGAATGACGCTGGTCCAGAGGTCGTAACCGCTGCGGTTGAGATGGATGCTGTCGACGAACTTCGACGTGAACGCAGACCCTGAATACGGATTTAGCGGCGCGAACGCGGCGGGCAGGTCGATGTAGTGCAGCCTGGAATTAGTCTGCGAGAAGGTGCTGATCTGCGCGTTGGCAATGTCCTCTTGCGATCGGTTCGACTGTCGGCCGGGCGTAGGCATGATGCCGAGGTAGAAGACGTCGACATTCGGCTGGGTCGCCAGGATGTTGTTGGCGAAGACCTGATAGCTGGAAGCGACGGAGTTGCCCGTCGCGCCGGCGGCGAGGTCGTTCGTGCCCGCCCATAGCACCACCGCGCGCGGCCGGTAGGCCAGGACGATGTCCAGTTCGCGCGCCACAATGTCGGTAATCAGCGCCCCGCCCAGGCCGCGTTGAAGCACCTTGTAGTCGTTGAAGTCGCGAGTAAGTTGTTCCCAACGACGCACGCTCGAGCTGCCGACGAAGAGCACGGAGCCGGTCGGAACCGGGTCGATCAGGTCCTGCGTCTGCCACCTCGATATCTCGGTGCTGTACTGGGCCGAAACGGTGGACGTTGTGAATAGCGCCGCGCCTAGTGCGCAACTCACGATCGCGGACCACTTCGAAGGACGGGTGGCGTTCATTCGGGATCTCTCTGGAGTCGTACGGAGAGTTGATTCGAATACAAGAAGCACGGGCCGGCCGCGTCGCGGAGGAAACGGACGTATCGGCCGGCCCGCGACTTCGAGACAAGTTCAGCGCGACGCGCGGCGTCGAGCGAGCATCAGCAGGCCCGCGCCGGCGGCCGCGGTCAGCGACATGGGCTCGGGAGCCGGGATGTCGGTGATCTCCATGATCCCGAGGTATGCGAACGCGCCAGCGGTGCTTTCCAGCTTGAGCGTGATGATGCCGCCGGCGGTGGGCTGAATGCCGTTGATCGGCACGATGGTCTTGTCGTTTCCGTCAACCGTGCCGCTGCCATTGTCCGCGGAGCCACCGCCGGTCTGATTCGGGCCCGCGCCGATGTCCGGCCCCGAGGTCTGTACACCCCCCGTGCCCGAATTGGCGCCAGTGAGTGTCCACTTTGTCGAACGAACGGACGTGGTGATGCGGGTACCGAAGAGGCGGAAGTTATACGTCAACGTCGGGTTCAGGCCGACGATGTTGAGTGTCTGCGCGGTGGCTTGGCAGAACCAGTAGTCGCGCGTCGCGGTCGGGATGGCGAAGTCGCCCAGCAGTGCCGCGCTGGGGTTGATGAGTCCGCCGTTGTTGTAGCCGTTGCATTCCCAGTTGCCGAGGGTGCCGGTGTTGGTGACGCCGCTGGTCACGGTGATGCCGACGGTGGTCGGTGCGTTGGTGGTGGTCACGAGATTCGAGAACGACGTGTTCAGCGGCACGGCGCTCGATGTGGCGGCGGTGCTGGGCGAGAGGTTGTTCCAGTAGTTGCCGTTGACATCCGGACTGCTGGTGACCTGCCCGTTGCTGCCATCGTGACGGCCGAAATCGATCTTGATGACGGCCGACTTCGCTTGGCTGGCGAAACACACCGACAGACCGACGACGGCCAAACCGAGAATCTTGCGAACCATGTTTTCCTCCGCTCCGACAGATGTGAATGGCCCACGCCGGGCCGACAGTTATCTTTGACTCCACTCAAAGACAACCACTTTGATTCAAAGACTCTACGCAATTGCACGGGTCAATGCAACATAATTCCCGAAAACAGCGCACACCGCTTCGATCGTACGACTTAGTCCCCACGTTGCACCGACTTACAGGTTTCAGCCATAAAACCATCAAATTACGATCTACCCTCGAAAATAAGCCTCATCACTCGACAAGATCGTTACGAAACCTGCACATCAAGCCGCGGAGAACTATTCGCATCTTTGTGTGCTCTTTGATTTTTCATCAAAACACGGCGGACGCCCTGCCGGGCTAGACTAGTCCGCGCGGCGATACCCGACCGGCGGGTATGCTCGCCAGCGACACCGGGGATTGAACTCGTTTGGATTTTTCGCGGCCCTGCTCAAGCGCCTCATCGCCTGAGGCTCACACGGTCAGTTTCACAAAGCGCTTGTTGCCCATTTGCAGGACGGTCGGCTTCAGGATCGGGAACGCCCTGTTGAAAGCGTCGGCCGGTACTTTGACGCCGTCCAGTTTGACCGCGTTTTCCTTGATCTTCCGGATCGCTTCGCTGTTGGACTGCACGAACCCGGCCTGCACCATTAACGGGGCGAGCTTGTGCTCGCCGGCGGTGACTTTTAGTTCCGGGATCTCGTCCGGCACGCCGCCGTGCGTGGCGGTGAAGAAATCCTTCTCGGCTTTGTCGGCCTCGTCCGCACTGTGCAGCCACGTGATGATGTGCTTGGCGAGCTTCACTTTTGCATCGCGCGGGCTGCTCGTGAGCAGCGGCCTCCACTCGCTCTCGGGCAGGTCGGTCACGAGCGTGTAGTACATCTCCATGACGGTGTCCGGCAGCTTCATCACCTTGCCGAACATGCCGTTCGCGCCGGACGGTGCATCGGTGACACCGATGTAGTTGCCCTTGCTCTTGGACATCTTGATGACGCCGTCCGTGCCGACAAGCAGCGGCGTCACCATCACCATCTGACCCACCTTGCCGACCTTCTCCTGCAATTCGCGGCCGACGAGGTTGTTGAACAGCTGATCGTTGCCGCCCATCTCAAGATCAGCGTCGATGCAGACCGAATCCCAGCCCTGCAACAGCGGGTAGAACAGTTCGTGCAGGTAAATGTCGGTCTGACTCACGTAGCGCTTGGCGAAGTCTTCGCGCGCGAGCAACTGCGCGACGGTCTTGCGGCCGAGCAGTTTGATCACGTCGATCATGCTCATGTTCGCGAGCCATTCACCATTGAAGCGGACTTCGAGGTGTTCGGGATCGGTGAGCAGGATCTTCCCGATCTGCGCGACGTAGGTCTTGGCGTTGGCGTCGATCTCTTCACCCGAGAGTTGCGGGCGCAGCGCATTGCGGCCGGACGGGTCGCCGACGCGGGCGGTATAGTCGCCCACGATGATGACCGCCTTGTGGCCCCACTCTTGGAACTGCCGGACGATCTTCAGGGGCACGCAGTGGCCGAGCGTGACGTCGGGCGCGGTCGGGTCCATGCCGAGCTTGATGCGCAGCGGCTTGCCGGTCTTTTCGGCCTGTTCAAGCCGTTTGCGGAGTTCGTCCTCACTGACGATGCGTTCACAGCGGCGTTTCAGGATGGCGATCTTCTCATCGATCGAAGGCATTCCGCCGACGCTACGGCGCGTTGCTTGGGGCGTCAATTCCAAGGCGAATCAGGCCGAAAGAATGTCCGCGCAGACGCACCCGGCGGCGGTATGATACGAGCAACATGACCGTGTCCAACAAGCTTCTCACCTGGCGCGAGTTCGCCGCGATCCGCGACGAGCCGAACCGTCACGAGTTGATCCGGGGGGAACTCGTCACGCTGCCGCCTCCACATACGAATCATGGGTACTACGGACAGAACATCTCCGGCCCGTTGCACGCGCACGTGCGAAAACACAAGTTGGGGGTCGTGTTTCTGTCTGAAACCGGTTTTCTGATCGAAGAAGACCCCGACACCGTCCGCGCTCCGGACGTCTCGTTCCTCCTCGCCGAGCGCTGGCCCGCCGGCGGAGTGGAGGGATACTTCCGCGGCGCACCCGACTTCGTGGTCGAAGTCCTCAGCGACACCGACGTCGTCTTCGAAGTCGAAGCCAAGATGGACGGTTGGTTGAACGCAGGCACCCAACTCGCGTGGCTCGTGAACCCGCGGCGCAAGACGGTGACCGTCTACCGGCCCAACCTCGTACCCAGCTTGGTCACGCAGGGACAAACACTCGACGCCGGCACCGTGGTCGCGGGCTTCACGCTTCCGCTCGACGACATCTTCGCATGAACCGCCGACCGCCGACGCTTGCCGGCGAGCGGGCCGATCATCAAGGCAATGAGGCCCGTTGCTGTCGGCTCGGGAACCACCTGCGCCGATGCGAAGCCGCCGTCAAAAGCAACGCCCTCCAATCCGGCCGTGTATGAGTGCCCGTAATTGGCAGCCAGCGTCAGCAGATCGGCGAAGTTGACGGTGCCATCGTAGTTGTAGTCGCCGTCACTCCAGTATTTTCCGCTCAGGCTGTAGTTGGCGGCCAGCGTCAGCAGGTCGCTGAAGTTGACTGCGTGATCGCCGTTCGCGTCGCCCGGAAGTGTGATGTAGACGATCGCACCGGTTCCGAACAGACCGTAGCCGACGGTGCGCGCGGGGGTGCTCGCGGCGTAACTGGACGTGATGCCGTTGCCGAGCCAGTCGCCGCCGTTCAGGCCGGTCAGGATGTAGCTTCGAAGGGTCGCAAGAGGCGTCGCCGCCGGGTCGCTGATGATAATTCCACCGTTGCCGATGTCGATCTTGCTCGTCCCCCCCATCGCCAGCGCTTTGACGCCGATGGCGTTCGAATCGGTCGGGTTCTCCAGGACGATCCTGGCGTTGCCGGTCATCGTGAGCGTTCCGCCGAAGAGGTCGAGATCGCCGTTGACGAGGGTGATGGTCGTGCCCTGCGTCAGCGTGGTAGCGCCGGTCACTTTGATGGGAACGGCGCTGGCAGTCGTGTCGTTGATGTAGAAGTTGACGGTTGAGCCGATGCCGCCCGTGATGAGGGTGGGCGTAAGCAGCTGGCCGCCGCTGGTGAGCGTGATCGACGCGGTGCCTCCGGCGTTACCGATGCGCACGCCGTTTGAGCCTATGAAATTGGCTTTGCCGCCACCGACGAGTTCGATGGTCGCGTTGGCGCCGAACCGCCGCCCCAGTCGGTGATGACGCCGGCGCTGGTCCAGTAGACCGATCCCGTGCCGTTCACGGCGAGCGACCCGTTCGGGATGTCCATGTAGTTGTCCGTTGCAAACGCGCCGCCGCCCGTGATGGAGAGCGTTGCGCCGGCGCTGAACGAGCCGAACAGGCCTGCGCGGGACACATAGGTATTGTTGATGTTGAGAACCTTCCCCGAGCCGATGCTGAGCGCGCCACCGGTCCAGGTGAGGGTTGAGCCGGCGTTGAACGTCGCCCCGTTCTTGAAGTCGACGGCGCCCGAACTGAGCGTTAGCGCAGCGCCGTTGAAGAAATTGGCATTGCCGGTGACTTCGAGCGTTCCCCCAGCGACATTCACCGCGACCGTACGCGACGCACTGCCGCCGCCCGCCGTGAAGTTGCCGCCGACGGCGAGTTTCCCGCCGGAGTTCACCGCCACCGTGGCGGCGGCGTCGTTCGTGCCCACGTTGAGCGAATTCACGGTCGCCTGGCCGCTCGATTCAATCGTCGCGGTCGCGGTGTGGCTGGCGTTTCGCCCCCAGTCGGACAACCCGCCGGCCGTGAAGGTCGAGCCGGCACCGCTCACCAACAGGCCGCCCGTCGTGTTGCTGTTGGCCATGTCGTAGTAGCCGACGCCGGTGAATTGGCCCCCGGCAAGGATGCGTAGCGTCGAACCATTGCTGAGTTGCGTGCTGACCGACGGCCCGCGTGCGATGGTGCCGCCGTTGAGCGTGAGCCAGGCGTTCGTGGTGGTCAGCGTGCCGCCAAGCCAGTCGATGCGGGCATTGGCGTTGATGGTGGAATCGGAGGTGAAGACGATCCCGCCGGAGTTGAGGTTGATGTCAGCCCGGGTGTCGAGCGTGGTGTTGCCGATCACTTGGAGCGTGCCGCCGGTGATGTCCATCCCGACCGTGCGCACGTTCGACCCGCCGCCCATGGTGAAGTTGCCGCTGACGGCCAGCGTTGCGCTGCTGAGCAGTTGCAGGCTCGCCGTGGCGTTGGTGGTGCCCATGCGCAGGTTGACGACGTTTGCCTGCGCGGAGTTGGAGAGTGTGCCGGTGAAATTGCCGGTGGCGGTCGCGCCCCAGTCGGCCGGCGTGGCGCCCGTGTTGTTGTACGTGGTGCCGGTGCCGTCGAGCGTGAGCGTGCCCGTGCCGCCATTGCCGATGTCGATGTAGCTGCTGCCGAACACGTCCGCGCCGGCAGTGACATTGAGTATCACGCCCGAGGGGATGGCCCAGTTCCGGTTCACGATGAAATCGGACACCGAACTGCTGACGCCGATGGTCGCTCCCGAACTGACGTTGAGTGTTCCGGTCGACTGAAGTTGAAGCGTGCCCGCCGGTACGGTGATGTTGCCGGTGACCGTCAGCGTTCCGCCGTTCGCGATCTCGAGCGCGGCATCGGTGCCGGTGGAGCCGATCTGCATGCCATTCGTCAGCGTCAGTGTCGAGGCGTTACCGACCTGCAACTTGCTGTCGTCCTGGAGGACGAGTTTGTTGGCGCTCACAGTCGAACTGTCGAGCAGTGTGGTCGCGGTATTGGCACTGCTCCACGTGCTGCTGACGGTGGCCGACGAGCCGCTGTAAAGCCGAAGAGCCGTGTTGCCCAGCACACCGACGGCCCCGGCGGAAAACGTGAAGTTGGACAACGTGGGCGTGCCACCACTGAGGCTCGGGCTGCTGAAGCCGAAGATGGCGTCGCTGGTCACGGTCAATCCGACGCTGCCGGACCGCGTGAAGGTGTACGGGCTGCCGACCGAGTCGCCACGGACGTACCACGTCGCGACCGTGCGGTTGGCAGACAGGTTGACGCTCGGGAAGACAACCGGCACCGTGTTGTCGAACCAGGCCATGTCGAGGGAAGTCGGCGCGACGAAGCCCGACCAGGCCGAGCCGTTCGTCCATTCATTCGACAACAGACCTTGGTACACCACAGTGGTCGCGCTTGCGCAACGCCATGGTGGCCGACACGGCGCAGACCAACACCACTCGGACACGAACGGCCAATTGCATTGTTTCTCCTTCAAAAGCCGCGGGACGGAGAGGTGAAGGAGCACACGCTACCGCGTCGGCCGGACGAGGGACAGCAAATTCCAAAAAAACAGTGCAAATATTTGATCCAACAGCCTTGGGCCGGAACCAATTCGTCGTGGCAGAGCCCGGAGTGAATGTGACGAAAAGGAGGAGTCAGCGCTTCGGTTTCTCCGAAACGGCCAGCACTTCCTGACACCAGACCGGCGTGGCCAAATACCTCGGCGTGGCGACAGTAGCGCGAAAAAACGTGTAGATGAACACCCCGTAGATCACCAGATAAACGACCGTGACCAACATCAGCGGGCCGGTGTCAGCCTGCCGCGCGTTGCCCATCGCGATCACCGACGCACCAACCGATACCACCGCACCCACCGACATCAGCGACCCCAACGTGATCGACGCCCAGTTCTTGCATTCACGGATTGCTCTCGCAGCAAGGCCGTAAACAACCGTGATCGCCAGCAGAACAACGAACGGGATGCCAAACGCCAGCATCTCGGCCGGACCGGTTCGGCTGCTGAACAGCAAACCCAACGCCGTGAGTCCCATGATCGCGCAGGCGATGACACCCAAACCACACAGCAGCCGGGCCGCACCGGACGCGGCCAGAATGCGTTTGCGCAGGATCACCGCGTTCGCGAACTCCATCAGGTGAATGTCATTGAGCGGCCAATCGCCACGAGGACCCGTCGGCGTCGCGAACCCCTGTAGGTTGCGCAGCGCGCGAGCATTCAGGTCTTGTCGCTCCGAAAAATAGCCAATGCCCGGCGACGACACTGCGACGGCATCCGCCACATCATCCGTCGGAAGGGGCGTAGGTTGCGTCATCTGCTCTCCCCGTCTGTTTTGCTCAATTCTACCGCGCATCAGCCCGCAAACGTCAGGGCTACGACCGTGCTCAACAGGTTGAATCCCACGTGCAGCGCGATGCACGCCCACAGGCTGGCCGTGCGTTCGTAGAGGTAGCCGAGGCAGATGGCCAGCACGAGGATGCCGGGGATGCTCCACCACGGATGGATGACCGCGAAGAGCGCACTCGTCGCCAGGATCGCCACCCACGGCCGGCCGGTCGTCGTGCGCAGGGCCGTCTGGACGTGGCCGCGGAAGAGGAGTTCTTCCGCCACCGGCGCGATCAGCACCGCGTTCACGATCGTCAGCACCAGCACCAGCGAATCGTGCGTCTGGCGCATCAACGTCAGCATCTCGTGCTCGGACTTCGACGCATGCCCGAACGCGGCGTACACGATCTGCGCGACCGACATGACGAAGTACACCCACGGCACCGCGACCAGCAAACCAAGCAAACCCGCCCAGCCTTTGCCGAGGCGGTCGACACCTAGGCCGATCGCGCGAAGCAGGCCGGTCCGGAGTTGCACGTGCACGCCAAGCGCGACGACGATCGGCACGACGCGAGCGATCGTCGAGACGATTGCCAGATCACGGGCCGACAGTTCGGTCGTTCGACGCATCGCGAAGAACAGGCTGCCCGCGAGCATCGACGCCAGCAGCGTCGTGAGCACCATCAGCGCCGCGATCAGCCAGAGCGCGGGTACGAACCGCCGCTCGATCACCCGCACCGGCCCCCGCACACTGCCCCGCCGAAACACACCCATCGCCCACGCCCCGGCCACGGCGAGCAGTGACAGGCCGAGGAGGATGGAAAGCTCGAGTTGGAATTGCGAATTGCGAATTGCGAATTGCGAATTGGATGGCAGCGCGTCAGGCGGCGACGTTGACGCAGTGGTCGCTGGCAAGCCCGAAACCGCCAGAAGAGGCGAATGGTCTTCCGCCAATTCGCAATTCGCAATTCGCAATTCGCAATCCCGCCCCCCGGGCGTTGACTCTCTGATCGACGGGCGAAGAATGCTCACGGAATGTCCGGTGTACTCGATCGAATTGTCGAATCCAAACGGCGTGAAGTCGACGAGCGGCGAGCGAAGATGTCGCTCGACGAGGTGAAACAGCGCGCCAAGGACGCGGAGCGCCCTCGCAACTTCTACCAGGCCGTCGCGCACGAGCCGCGGAAGCTGCTGAACGTGATAGCCGAGGTGAAGCGGGCCAGTCCGAGCGCCGGCGTCATCAAGGGAGACTTTGACGCCGTCGCGATTGCTCGCGCCTATGAAGAAGCCGGCGCCGATGCGATCAGTTGTCTCACCGACGAGCCCTACTTCCAGGGCAAGCTGGAGTACGTCCAGCAGATCAAGAACGCCGTCAAGCTGCCGGTGCTGCGGAAGGATTTCATCATCGACGAGTGGCAGGTCTACGAGAGCCGGATGGCCGGCGCGGATGCGATCCTGCTGATCGCCGAGTGTTTGCAGGTGAATGAGATGATCGACTTGCAAATCCTCGCGACGGAGCTGAACCTGACTACGCTGATCGAGGTGCACAGCATCGAGAACCTGATGCGCGTGCGCGACAACGTCATCGGCGTGCCGATGAAGAGCTACAGCCTGCTGGGCATCAACAACCGCGACTTGCAAACGATGGAAGTGAGCGTGAGCAACACGCTGCGGATGGTCGAGTTCGTGGAGAACAAGGCAGTACTCGTCAGCGAGAGCGGCATCCAGACGCGCCAGCACACCGAGAAGCTCGCCGCCGCTGGCGTGAACGCGGTGCTGATTGGCGAGACGCTCATGCGCAGCGGCGACGTCGCCGGCACGATGCGCGAGCTGTTCGCACGGCGCATCAACGTCTGACAACCAGCTATTCCTGGCAATGGATTGGCCCCACCGCGCTTCCGCGATGGGGCCATCTATGACAGAGACGTTTCGTCAGGGCAAGTTCGCCTCAGCGGCGACGGCGGCGCAGCGCCAAGGCGGCGACCGAGCCGGCCATCAGCAGCGAACCTGGTTCCGGAGCAAGGGTCGAGCCCGCCACGACGGTCGAGCTGTCGCTCGCGGCGGGGATGGACTGCGCCAGACTCCAGCCTGTGCCCGCGAGCAGGCCAGCCACCTGAAGTGTGTTCAGGCTCCGGTTGTCGCGAATCTGCTGAATGATGTCGCGCAGTTCGGCGACCAGTTCCTTGCGAATCGCGCGACGCTCGGCGGCCGAGGTCGCGGCGAGCAGCCGCTGGGCCGCGGACTTCACCCAGTTGGTGATCAGCGTGCGCGGATCGGTCGGCGGCGGTGGCGTGACGGCAGACTCGAAGTTCAGCGTCATCTCCAGACCGGCCGGCACCGAGGCGACGTTGCCCGCAGCCAGGCCCATCAGTTCCGCGTGCGCGGTCGAGACGTATTGCAGGTTGTAGGTGCCCGGCAGGAGCGTGAGACCCGAGCCGGCCACCACGCCGTCGGTGGCGGACTGAATGTCGATCACGTTCGCGGTGGCCGCGTCCGTGGCGTTGACGTTCGTGAGCGACAGACGATTGACGTTGAAGCCGGTGTCGTCGTTCGCGCCATACAGGTTGACCGAGTAGCTGAACTTGACCGGGTCAGGCCCGACGGTGAACGAAAACTGCCGTTCGCTGCCGCCGCCGAGTGCGCCACCACCGCCGATGAAGGCGTAGCGGTCCGCGATGACGCCGGGGTTGATCGTCGTGTCGGGCTTGGTGATCGTTACGTTCGGCACCGAAGTCGAGCCCGTGCCGTAGCTGGCGAGGATCTGCGTCACGTTGGTGGACGTGCCGGTGATGCCGACGTTGAGCCGACCCTGCGCGACCGCCGTGAACGTGCCGTCACCGCTAGTCAGGGCTTGGCCGTAGTCGAAGCCGAGCGCATCGCTCGCCTTGACCGGGTTCAGTTCCTTCCACGACGGGTCGGCCGCGCCGCTGGGGTCGGCGGGCAGGCTGTCGGTCTTGAAACCCGAACTCGTGAGATACGAGATCGACGCGGTGTTCTCGTAGTAGACGCGGTCGAGCGAAACGCCCGCGAAAGCCGATGCCGTGCCGGCGAGCAGCGCCGACGACCACGCAAGTCGAGAGCAGATCGAGCTACGCACAGAAACCTCCTGATTTGGAACGTGAAAAACTACTGCACCCACCGGGCCGCGAGGCGCCACACGCGCTTCGCGCCCGCGATCTCGCACCGGCACGCTTGACGATTCGTCGCAAGCTCACCGGGCGAGCAGACTGTTGATCGGCGACCGACTCGCTTTCGCGACATCGGGCCGGATGGGGCCTCATCGGATTCGTCGCAATGCCGTTGTCGCCAGCAGCGCCATCATCGTGCCGGCCGACATTGGCTCGGGCACTGCCGTGTCCGCCAGCGTGGTAAACGTCAGCGTGAGATCGAGATAGGCGCTTCGGCTGACGGAGAAGGTCTGCGTGGCCGCCTCGGCAATCAGTGAAGAGGCATAGCGAAGCGAGTACTGGTCGGCCACCAGAGCGATCGTTCCACCGCCCGATGCCGCGAATTGGCCCGCCACGCCCGGGCTGCCCGAGGAGACGTCGAACACGCTCGGCCCGAAATCGGTGCCGAGAAGCGAGAGTTCGTGCACGTTGCCGTTGTCGTCGGCGTAGCCGTTCAACGTGTAGCTGTATTGCAGTGACGCGCCGCCGGCCGGGACGTCGATCAGGAACCTCGAATCGTCGGCGTACGCCCCGCCCAGCCCGATGATGGCCGTCTTCTCGGCGTGAGCCTCGAGTTCCGTGCTGCCCCACGACACTTCCGCCGATGCGGCGTCGCTGCTGTCGTCCAGCGAACCGTACGTCGCACGGATGACGGTCACGTTCGACGCCGGATTACTCACCTGCACGTTCAATCGGCCCTGCGTCCGCAAAAGACTGGTGCCGGGCGTGGCCACCAGTTCATGCAAGTAGTCATAGTTCGGATTGTCGGAAGTGAAGGACTTCCATGCGGGATGCGTCAGCACCTCGGCGGGCGGTACTGGAGGGATGTACGGGTCGCTAATCGTGTCGCTGCCGGTGCCCACATTGAACCGGACGAAACCGCCGTTTTCGTAGTAGCCTTGGGAGACAACCACGCCGGCTGACGCATCCGTCGAATAGCCCAGTGACGCAATGCCGAAACACAGCAGACCCAGGATATGACCACTGCCCATCGAACCCGGTCCTTCTCGCCCCCGACGGTTGCCAAGATAGGAGTGACCCGGATTATGCACAAGGGGAAACCCGGATTGCAGATCAAGTCCGCAGGATCATGCGGCTGCCGCGACCGGAGCGGTGATGGGCACAGCAAATTCCGGCACTACCGAGCGCAGGGCGGACATCGCCAAGGTGGGGGGCGCGTCGGTGACACGCCGCAGGTCGGACAGCATCGCCTCCAGCGTGCTGGCATCGACCGTGGGCAGTTCCCACACGCGAATCTTGGGATGGGTGGTCGGCCGGGTACGCTCGTCGGCGCCGGCCAGTTCCTCGAACAGCTTCTCACCGGGACGCACGCCGGTAATGCGGATTTCGATGTCGCGTCCTTCGACCAAGCCCGCGTGGCGGATCATCTGCTGCGCGAGATCGAGGATGCGCATCGGCTCGCCCATGTCGAGCACGAAGATTTCGCCCCCCTGCCCGATCGCGCCGGCCTGCATGACCAACTGCGTCGCTTCCGGGATCGTCATAAAGTACCGGCGCATCTCCGGATGCGTCACCGTCACCGGCCCGCCGGCCTCGATCTGCTTGCGGAAGATGGGAACAACGCTCCCCGAGCTGCCCAGCACGTTGCCAAAACGGACGGCGAGGAAACGAGTGTGGATCGTGGAACGTGGAGTGTGGAGGCTTGGAGCTCGATTGGCGAGGCTGACGTCGCGCCTCCCCACTCCCCACTCCCCACTCCCCACTGCTTGAACGATCATCTCCGCCACGCGCTTCGTCGCGCCCATGACGCTCGACGGGTTCACTGCTTTGTCCGTGCTGATGAGCACGAATGCCTCGGCCCCGTGTTCGCGGGCGCACGTGGCGACGACAAGCGTGCCGAAGACGTTGTTCTTGATCGCTTCGCCCGGGTTGAGCTCCATCATCGGCACGTGCTTGTGGGCGGCCGCGTGGAAGATGACGTCGGGCTGGTGTTCCTTGAATACCGCTTCGATGCGCCGCGTGTCGGTGACGTCGGCCATGCACGGGCGAACGTCGACGCCGATCCAGCGTTCGCGGAGTTCGCGGTCGATCTCGAATAGCGCGTTCTCGGCCCGTTCGACGAGAATGAGCCGGTTCGGGCCAAAACGGGCACTCTGCCGGCAGATTTCACTGCCGATGCTGCCGCCGGCACCGGTAATCATGACCCGCTTTTGGCTGATGAAGCGCTGGAGTTCGGGCGTGTCGAGGTTGATCGCCTTACGGCCGAGCAGTGCGTCGAGTTCCGGCATCGCGCGCAGATTCGCGGCCGCGAGCGAAAGCTGAGCCGCCCGGTCGCGCGGCAGGTCGCTCCGCCCTGCCGAAATCGACCGACCTTTCAGGAAATCGCGCACACGATCGAGCATCTGAACTCTTTATCGGTCGAAGCGCGGCGGAAAGTTGAGTCGCAGGGCAATGTAACCGTTACAAGGAGCAAGGGATGGCCCTGCTGCCACGCGGTGCGGCACTGCGGCTACCCCCTGCCCTCGAAAGCTGACTGAAGGTCCACGGACCTGCTATCGTGACTCGCCCGAATGCCTGCCGACGCCCGCAACCTCGCCTGGCCCCTCGTGATCGTGATGACGATCGTGGCGGTGTCGCTCGTCGTGATCGGCGCGGCTCGGGAATTCGACCGCGAGCCGACCGGACCGGACTCAGGTGATCGGTTGTCGGGCGGGTACACGACCTCGCGCCCGACCCGCACCTCAGGCACTCTGCGCGTGGCGACGTTCAACATTCGTCGCGGTGTCGGACTGGACAACCTGCGGGATTCGAGTCGCATCGCGCGCAGCTCGAAGGGTTCGACCTCGTCGGCCTGAACGAAGTCGACGGCCAGGACGACGAGGCCTCGAATCAGGCCGCCGCCATCGGCACGAAGTTGGGTCTGAACTGGCTCTACGCCCCCGCCGAGCAGATGCGCGGCCGCGACAACATCGGCAACGCCGTCCTGACCGACCTGCCCGTGACGGGGTATGCCCGCATCCCAATGCGCAAGACCAAGCCGGACGGCTACCGCAACATCATCCTGCTGCATGCGACGCTGGACGGCACGCCGATCCACGTGATCGTCACGCACACCGACGGCTCGGAGGATCGTGATGCGCAACTCAAGCTCGTAACCGAGTTGTTCACGTCGCTCCAGCCGCCCGTGATCCTGATGGGCGACTTCAACACGCGCGCCGACCATCCGATGCTGCGAGCGCTGCTGGATCGGCCAGATGTAGAAGAGCCGCTCACGACGACAAAGACACCCGCCCGCAAGGACCGCATCGACTGGCTCTTCACCCGCGGCCTGCACATCACCAACGCCGGCTTCGACGACCGTGGCTACAGCGACCATCCGATGATCTGGGCGGAGATGACGATCAAGAAGTAGCGAGAAGAATTGAAACCACGGAGGACCGGAAGAAGGCGATATACGGGGTCAGCACTCAATTCCGGTCTCTCGTTTTCCTTCTCAGTGTCCTCTGTGTTCTCTGTGGCTCAACTCCGTGTGGAGCTTCACCCGCGCATCATCGTCACCGCCACCCACGCGCCCATCAGTGCAGCCAGCGTCAGCAGCGTGATCGTGACGATCATCACCCGGCGATCGAAGTGCGTCGTCGAATCAGGGACCAGCGACACCTGCATCACGTGATCGATGCGGTCCGGGATCTTCGGGTGCTGGAAGTTCTGCGCGGTCTCCAGCAACAGCGCCATCGGGCTGCCCAGGCCGGCCCGGCGACGCGGCATATGGTCGGCCGGCATGTGGTTGATCTCGGCGACCCGGCGCAGCGCGCCAATGAACGTCGCCGCCCCGTTCGGACCGACGGCGATCTCCAGCGGCGAATGCGCCGCGCCGTTCACGCTGGTCAGTTCCATCGACCGCGCCGCGAACAGGTCGGCCTGCCGCTCGAACAGCCGGCTCAGCATGCCGAAGATCACCAGCGCGGCCGCGACCGAACCCAGGCCTACAACCAAGTCGAGCGGCACGCTCTTGCCCGCGCCGGCGTCTTCCAGCACAGCTTGCAGCGACGACACCGGCCCGATCAGCGTCAGCATAAACACGGCCACGAACACCACGTACCAGATCATGTGCCGATGCCGTACGTGGCCGGCTTCATGTGCGAAGACGGCCTCGATCTGCCGTTCGTCGAGCGTTTCCACCAGTAGATCGGTCAGCAGCACGTAACGGAACTGCGGCACGATGCCCATGACGGCCGCGTTCCCCTGCGTGTAGCCCGTGGGCCAGAGCAGGATGTCCTTGCAGCGCACGCCGAGTTGCTTGCTGAGATTCAGCAGCCGATAGCGCAGCGGGCTGTCGGGCAGCGAGTGGGCGCGCAGGATCCACTTCAGCAACACCGGCGCGAGGACGAACGTCGCGCCGATCGTGACGGCCCAAAGAGTGCCTTCCCAGAGTTCGGTCAGTTGCATGCCCGCGACCGAACAGCCGGCCGCGACGATGTCGCGAATCAGCAGCGCCGGAACTAGCGGCGCGATCGTGAACAGGATTTGCAGCCGGAACTGGTTCGAGACGTACTGTCCGAGCGTCGGCTGGGCATGTACGGGGATGCCGTCGTTCAGGTAAGTGAAGACGTTGTGCTCGCGCGTCGTCTGGTCGACCGGATACGCGGCCAGCCAGAGCGCGGTCAGGCCCAGCATCGCCGGCAGCGTGCCGAGGATCGCGCCGGGCAGACGCACGTGAAGGTGCGCGATCGGTCTGAGGACCGACTCGACCCACTCGCCAAAGCCGAGGTTGTAGAGCGCGTAGCCGAACCACGCGACGATGCCGATGCGGGCCAGCAACATCGCCTGCTGGAAGCGCGTCGTGACGCGGCCAGGGTCTTCGGATTGCGAGCGCACGACCATCCGCGACCAGATCACCATCACCAACACGATGCATGCGGTGCCGGCCAGCATGACGATTGGCTCGATCCCGGTCGGCGTGACCGCAACGGTCACGGTGCGCTCGGCGATGCCGCCGGCGCTGGTCGTGACCGACTCCGGCGCTCGGCCCGCGAAGGCCAGCCAGAGGATCAATGGGATAAGCGGGAGAATCCGTGCCACAGCTACGCCAGTTTATCACGCCCTGCGCGGGCGGGAAAACCCGAAACTTGGATTGGCTTGGTCAAAATCTGTCCACGAAAGACACCAAGGACACGAAAGAATTAGGCTCAGAACGGGTCTTTTGTGTCCCTTGTAGACAGGGCCTGTCGAACGCGACCGGCCATCGCGATTCAGGCAACTGCATCGATTACGCTATGAAAATGCTCCTCGCCGGAATCGACGAAGCCGGATACGGGCCGATTCTCGGACCGCTCACGGTCGGCTGCTGCGTGTTGGAAGTGCCCACGCCGGACGACGCTGTAGTGATGCCCTGCGCGTGGAAACTGCTCCGTCGCATCGCCTCGAAGACCCGCGACGCATCTGGCAAGAAACTTCACATTCACGACAGCAAGAAAGTCTATAGCCCGTCGACCGGTCTGACCGAACTCGAGCAGTCGATGCTCGTCCTGACCGGCCTGATGCACGGCGCCGTGCCCGACGACCTCGACGCCGCCCTCGCGCTGCTGGCCCCGGACTGCGTGAAGGAGCTGGTTCGCCTGCCTTGGTATCGCGCGTTCGAGGGCGAATCGTTCCCGGTCGAGGTCGAGGCGCTGTCGTTGAAGCTGAAGTTGAACGGCGCCAAGCCGGAATTCGCGCGGGCCGGGGTGCGCGTCGTCGAGCTCCGCGCTCACGTCGTCGACGAGCAGCGGCTCAACCGCTACTTCGCCGCGACGCGGAACAAGAGCGCGACCAGCTTCACGTTCGTCGCCACGCATCTCGATCGCCTGCTGCGCGAACACACGCGTGATGACGAACTCGTCATCTTCTGCGACCGTCAAGGCGGCAAAGAACATTACGGCCCCGACCTGCGGCGATCGTTCGAGGACTGGCACCTGGAGATCACCAGCGAAACACCCAAGCGGGCGGAGTACCGCCTGACGAACGGCCCCCGTTCCGCGCGGCTGATCTTCGCCGAGAAAGGCGAAAGCGAATGCATGTCGGTCGCGATCGCGTCGATGCTGGCCAAGTACCTGCGCGAGACGCTAATGGGCCGGTTCAACGCGTTCTGGAAGCAACACATGCCCGACGTCGCCCCGACGGCCGGGTATTGGCAGGACGGACAACGGTTCCTCCGCGACATCGAGCCGACGTGCGCGAGGCTGGGGATTGATCCGGTGACGCTGGCGCGGTCGAGGTGATGTCAAGCGGTCCATCCACAGTCGCACGTTGACGAGAGAAGCTGCCAGCGCCCGATGCGAGCAATGTCGGCGATGCGTCAAATTGACTCGACGCGAATTATAACCATTGACCACCAGCACTTTTATTGAAGTTGCGACATCACAGTCGTAACGAATTAATCACATTAACTATATTGACCGAATTGCGCCTTCGCACGTACGATTGAGCTATCTTCTTTTCTTCCATACTGCCCCCGGGTGGAGGCAGTTTTGGGGAACCCCACATTTTCGTTACTGGAGGAAGACCTTGTCCAAGACAAAGGTTCATCGGGCGGTCGCGCTTGCGTCCGCAGTGTTCTTCATTTCATCTTCACAAAGCTGGGGGCAGCTCGTCAGTGCAGGAGGTGCTGCCAGTGGTTCGGCGATGGCGACATCGACTGATCCGGACGCCAATCCAGTGCCTGCCGATATCCTTGATTACCAATGGTACTCGTTGGGCAATGGCATCGACGCCCTGGAATTCATCGCGCCCCTCAACGCACACGTTGCTACGGCGGCCACGGAAGCGAATGTCCAGAACATTAGCTCGACAGGATCCTATTGGCCCGTCACTTTTCAGCAGGGAACGCTGAATCTTGGCTCAATGGCCTCCGTCGAGAACGTTCCGGGCCAATCATCAACGAGCGGGCAGGTGCAGATTCTCTTTAGATTCAGAAATACGAGTAGTTCTCCAGTCCAAGTCACCGCCATGGGCACTGCGTATGCGGACGCGGGCCAGTTCTTCAGCTATGGGGATTCTGAGTCGGCGTACGCTAGTAGTATTGTGAGCGGACCGTTCGGATTGCTCGCTCACAGCACGGCAACCTATAACGGCTTCATTACGTCCGGTGGTGGCACGAACGGGCCGATCACCAAAACAGGCGTGCTTCTACCAGGCCAAGCGGCAGCAATTGGCATTAGCACTCTCACAAACGCATCCACGGTGGCCACCACGTGGCCGCCGCTGGTAGTTGGCTCGGCGAATGCGCAGTGGTCCGTCAATGCGTCCGGCACGGTCACTGTGCCGACGCTCGATCCTTCGGCACCGACTGGCAGCACATGGCAGAACAACATCTGGCTCGATCCGCCAACCGGATCGACGTTCCCGAGCGGAAGTTGCGTCAGGGCTTACCTGCCGCCTCGCGCGACGGCTACGACGCTGACGATCAATTCGCCCGGCATCACACTGGGTCACCTGGGGATCGCCGGGGCTGGCTCCTACACGGTAGACGGCCCGAGCTCAATCACGCTGGCCTGCCCGAACGGCGTCTCAATGGATGTCATCAGCGGCGAGCACACCGTTAACGCCGATGTGAACGTTGACAACGAATCCTCGTTCGATGTCGATGCCACCTCGGGTAGCGGCAAACTCACCCTCGGTGGCGCAGTGACGTTTGCATCGGGCATTGGTGCGACCAAGACGGGCACCGGCACGCTCCAAGTGAACAACGTGCGGGCCGACCACTTGAGCGTACTGGGCGGGTCTGTCCGTATCGCACCGAACGGTGGATCGGCCGGCGCGAGCAAGGTCAGCGCGCTGAACATTGCTTTCGCAGGCAGCAAGCTGAATCTGACCGACAATACGTTGATCGTGGACTACTCGACTTCGTCGCCGATTGCAGAGATCGCGAACTGGATCAAGACGGGTTACGCCGCGGGCGCCTGGACCGGCGATGGCATCGTCGGCGAGATGAGTTCCCAGAAAGGCATCGGATACGCCGAAAGCTCGCTCGTCGTGGGCAGTTCGGGCGGGACCTATCGCGGCCAGAGCGTTGATGGAACCGCTGTCATCGCCAGGATCGTCTACGCAGGCGACACCAACCTGGATGGAACGGTGAATTTCGGCGACATGCTGGTGTTGGCTAGCAATTACAACATGTCCGGCAAGAGTTGGAGCGATGGCGACTTCAACTACGATGGTGTAGTGAACTTCAGCGACCAGTTGAGCCTTGCGGCAAACTACAATTTGACATTGGCTGGCACGTATGCTTCAGCCGTCAGTCCGACGGGCAGCTTTGCTAGCGACTGGGCGTTGGCATGGTCTTTGGTTCCTGAGCCGTCAGCGTTGTCCGCGGTGATGGGATTGGCAGTGGTGAGCCTCCGCCGCCGGCGGGCCTAACCACAACCGCCAAGGCCACGCCGGTCAATCCGGTCTGTGCCCTTGTCGTCGCTATAGTCCACACCGAGCACGGCGGGCAATGAGTCCGCCGTGCTCGGCGTTTTTGGTTGCACGCATCAACCGGGAATCGGCAATACAAACTCGGCTCCGATCCCGCAGCTTTGTGAGATACTGATGCGGCGATGCTATAGTCTGAACTTCAATCGTGAGCATGTGACCTCGCGTGCTCACCACCCTCCTTCGCCAACGTCCTTGCCGTGACTGGGAGATGATGACGTAAATCGAGGATGTAGTTTTGCACCAACGGAATAAGCAGTGGGCGATGAGCACATTTTCCGCGCAAGATATCGCCGCAAGATTAGTGTCTCGCAGCGCACGAAACCAGCATCAGCGTGTTGCGGGAAAACGACGCCGTCCAAGGAGGTAAACTCCGCTTATAGCTTCGCCTGGGCAAAGGGGAACGTTCTGAAGCCTCTCAGCAACTCCCGTTCCACGCACGAATTCGCCCGTGCGCCGTAGCAACAACGGCGTGTGAAGCTTCATTCGCAAACTCATGAACAACTCGGCCAATCGTCAGGCGAAGCAAATGAGTTCGCCGTCATGGAGAGGCTGGTGAAATAACTCTGCGCAAATCGATGAAGTCGCGACCGGGCGAGTTCGACCTTGAGTCCCTCCGCCATCACTTCACGCCCATCGCCTTCGCCGCCCACGGCAGCGTTTCGCGGATGTGTTCGTCCCAGTAATCCCAGTTGTGAATGCCGGGATACTCCGCGTACTCGTGCGGCACGCCAAGCTTGTCCAGCCCGGCGTGCGCCCGGCGATTGTGTTCGATCAGGAAATCCTCCGTTCCGCAGTCGATCTTGATCTTGGGCAGCTTGCCCTTGCGCTTCACCTTCTTCGCGAGTGCGAGCAGGTCGTGGTCGGTGCCGATCGGGTTCGATCCGAAGATCTGGCGCAACTCGTGGTCGTGCAGGACGCCCTTGCGGTCGTGGCCCTGCGTCAGCACGCCGCTGTGGCTGGCGACGGCGCAGAACATCTCCGGGAAGCCCAGCGCAATGCGCATCGCGCCGTAGCCGCCCATCGACAGGCCGGCGATCGATCGGCCCTTGCGCGTCCGCTTCAGCGGCAGCACGCGTTCGGCCGTACCGACAACGTCCTTCGCGATGTAGTCCGCGTACTGCGGGCCGTCGGTCTGGTTCGTGTAGAAGCCGCGGAAGCCCTGCGGCATCACGATCGCGATCGGCAGGTTCCACGCGTACGACTCGATCCGCGTGAGCCGGCCCCAAATGGTGTGGTCGTCGCTCAACCCGTGAAGCAGGTACAGCGTCGGAAACGGCCCCGGGCCGTCGTCGGGCAGCAGCGCGTCCATGGTGACGCGCATGCCGAGGATGTTGCTACGAAAGCGGAGGGTAGTGGAGAGCATGGCGAAAAAGAACGTGGATGGTGGATAGTGGCTGGTCGATGGTGTTCACACCACTGACCAGCCACTATCCACCATCCACGTTTTCAATCAACGCGGGATGGGCACTCGAAGCTCAACTCACCCGACCAGGATGTCACCGAAGACGGTGCCCTTGATCTGCTGCGAGCCGTAGCTGCTGGCACGGATGGTCGCGCCTGCATCGACGTCGCCGCCGACAATGAGCGAGCCCATCTTGCCGGTGGCACGGACGATGGTGCCGTTGAGCACGTCGCCGCCGACGTTCAGCGTGCCGAAGCTGCCGCCGGACGTCACGTTGACCGATCCGAGGCCTCGGCCGACCTTTACCGTGCCGATGCTGACCGACGCCGTCACCGCGCCGAACATGCTGCCGCGGACGTCGACCGTGCCGATCGTCCCGCTCGGCCCGCTCGCATGGATGGACGACGTGCCCTTGAAGTTCTTGCCGATCGTCACCGTGCCGATCGGGCCGGACGTCGTCACGCTCATCAGGCGGGCGTCGGCGCCGATCGACATCGAATCGAGTCGGCCCGTTACCAAGCCCAGGCCTTGAACGCTCTCGTGCACCTTGAACGACTTGATGCGATCGGCGTAGTTGATCTGCATCGGGAACAGGCTGCCCGTCGGCGCGATGTCGGCCGTCTGGCTGGCGCGGATCTGGAACGCCTCGAGGTTCGACAACTCGCGGCCGCCCCGCATGATCGTGTTCTCGATGATGCCTTCGTTGGTGACGCCCGACAACTTTTCGGGCCCGCGCGGCATGTTCAACGCCTTGTAGATGTCGTTGTTGGCATCGAGTGCCCGGCCGCTGTACGGGTCGAAGATCGGCGACTTGCTGCGGCTGTAGCGGACGCTGCCGGAGTAGTCGGCAATGCTCAGCAGCTTGCCGGTCGTGCCGTGGGCGACGACGTTCGCCACCTGCCGGCCGCCGGTGAGGACGCTGTTCCGGATACCCAGGCCATCGGTCACGATGCCGCCGAAGGTCGCGTCGCTGCGAGCCGACAGCTCCGAGGTGATGAACCCGAAGCCGCCGCTGATGTTGATCGCGCCCATCGTGGCCGCCGAGAAGGTCGAGCCGATGATGCCACCCTTGCCCTTGAGGTCGATCGCCCGGAACTCACCGGCGACCGGGAAGTCGAAGGAGGCCGCGTTCGATGTCGTCGGATCGACGCCCACCAGCGGGTCATCGACGGTCTTGGAGCCCGGCACGATGTATTCCGTGAGGGGCGTCGTGAAGTCGAGCGAGCGGTAGATGTGCGCACCGATGATCGAGCCGTCGGTGAGTGTCAGGTGATCGAGGTAATTTCCGATCACGATGTCACCGCGGATGTCCGAGCCGAGGCCCTGGTTGGCGATTTCGCCGACACTGCCGGTCGCATAGATGCCGGCAAGGCTCGTGTCGCCCGAGCCGGTCGCGCCGACGCCTTCGCCGATGTTGACGAACCGTGTGCCCGTGCCGAGCTGCACCGGGGCGTTGATGCCCTCGAACACGCCCTTGACGTTCTTATTGTCGGAGTTCGCCTCGACGCGGACGGCCTGGCCCGACATCACCAGGTTGCCCAAGCTGGTCCGCGAGCGGATGCGGATCGCATCGCCGATGATCAGGCCCGTCTTCTGCTGGTTGAACGGATAGGCGGCGCCGCCAAGGATCGTCGTAACGCCGTCCAGCTTCTGGCCCGTGCTCGAGACGGCGGTGCCGAGGCGGTTGGCCTCGAGCAGGCCGACGCTGGTTACGTTGGTGCCGACGATTTCACCGTCGGTGTTGTTGAGGATGGACGTGTAGGCGCTGCCGGTGACATTCCAGATCGAGGTCTTCTTGCCGGTGACGCGAAGTTGGAGATCGACGCCGGTGTCGATGTTGAAGTCGACGCTAGCCTGAACGGCCGGCGTGGTGCTGGTGCCGACGGTGGCCGCGGTGAAGATGATCGGGGCGCCGAGCGACGCGCTGGTCACCGTGCCGATTTCCGCCGACGCACGCTTGCCGCCGCCGGAAGTGTTGATCTTCAGACCTTCCGAGGCGGAGGCCGCGAACACGACCGAGCCGCCGCTGCGGATCGGGTAGGCCTGTGCGACGACGTTGCCGAGCGGGTCGGCGACGGGGTCGGTGATGACGGTGGGCAGGCCGGTGAACGGGTTGGTGGCGCTGAAGCCGCCGAACGGAT
Source organism: Tepidisphaeraceae bacterium (assembly GCA_047600945.1). Lineage (GTDB taxonomy): Bacteria > Planctomycetota > Phycisphaerae > Tepidisphaerales > Tepidisphaeraceae > JASGKC01. The sequence goes on from JASGKC010000001.1 coordinate 5,030,743, forward strand.
CGGAGAACGCCGTGGTCGGCGAAGAGCCGCCCGTGGTCGTGCCGTCACCGACGGCAAGGTCGGTGCTGTTCAGCGCGGTCGCGTTGAGCGGCGTGAAGCTGATCGTCGAACCCGAGTCGTCCTGCACATCGACCGACTTGCCGGTCGCCTGGTAGGACGGCGCCACGCCGTTGCCGAAGAAGAAGTCGCGATAGACCGTGCCGCCGGCGACCATGTAGCGGACGTTGCCGCCGGGCCCGTTCTGGATCGCCGGGCCGCCGGAGATGGCGTCGCCGATGTCGCCGCTGGCGTTGATGAGGTCGATGAAGCCGTCGCCGGTGTTGTCGGCGTCGTCGCGCCAGAAGCCCGACATGCCCAGCACGCGGGAGCCGAGCGTCGCGCCGCGAATGACGCCGATGCCTCGATTGGCGATCAGGTTCGCCGCGACGTCGCCGCCAGCGGTCACCAGCTGGTAGTCCTGCCCGACGCCGTAGGAAAGGATCGGGTCGTTGGTGACCAGATCGATCGCGCGGTCGTTGAGGGAGAGGTCGGTGACCGCTTCCACACGGCCGACGCTGCCGCCGGGCACGCGCAGGTTGGGGATGTTCACGATCGCGCCGGTGTTGGTCGTGCGCGCGATTTCGTTCGCGTAGATGGTCCGGAGGTTGCCCTTGGAGACCGTGAGGTCGTCGGCGAGCGAGTCCTGTTCGATGGTCGCGGACGCCGCCTCGAGCAGGCCGAGGTCGCCGTTGTCGACGGTGAGCGAATGGCCGTCGCCCTGCTGCCAGAGCATGGTGCCGCCGGTGGTCAGGCCGCCCAGCGTGAGGTCGCCGCCGCGGTTGATCGTGATGCCGTAACTGTCGCTGCCGATGATTCCGGTGGGCATGCGGACGCTGAACGTCCACGTGCCGGCCTTGTCGGCGGTGATCTGCTGCGAGTCGCCCGGCAGCATGCGGTAGTAGAGACGGCCTTCCGGATCGAAGACATCCATTACCGCGATCGCACTCGTCAGCGAGACGTCGAACGTCTGACCCGCCATCACGGGCAGGCCGAACCAGTCCTGGGCGTCGCCGATGGGCGCATCGATGCTGCCGGTGACTTGGACCTGCTGGCCCTTATCGCGGCTGGTGTCGAAGTAGGTGCCGAGGATCTCGCGGGTGGCGCTCGTGTCGTTGTAGAACGACGGATCGAGCAGCGTGCCCGCCTGGAACGCGTTGGCGACGGCGGCGGCGTTGGCGTTGCGGACGCGCACCTCGCGCTCGGTGAAGCCGTCGTCGAAGCTGAGTTCCGAGGGCGCGAAGTCGGCGCCGTACCGGCCGTTGCCGGTCAGACGCATCGCGCCGCTGAAATCATTGCCGACGTCGTACTGGACACCCTTGCCGTTCACGTACATGTCAAAGCCCGAGGCGAAGCTCGCATTGTCGTCGAGCGTGCCCACGGAACCCTTCACATTGAACGAGCGCAGGTCGCCCTGGATGCTGAAGTTTCGCGTCGCAGCGCCGAAACCGCCGAGGCCGTTGCCGGTGATGACGTTACCGGCGTAGAAGTTGTTCACGCGGCCGTCGACGTAGACGCTGCCGGTGATCGTGCCGCCGAAGAACAGCGTGTCGAGGCCGGTCGCCTGCTTGCCGACGACCTTCCCCTTCTTCGTAAGCGTGCGCGGCAGCACAGTGATGCCAGGCGTCAGTTCGGTGATGCCCAGATCGATCAAGGTCTGCGGGATGGCACTGGCGAAGGTCGTAGTGCTGATGCTGGTGATCGGCAGGACCTGGTCAGTGCTGTTCTCGATTTCCGGGTCGGGCCGACGTTGGCCAAGGAACAGCGCGCCGGTGCCGCTGCCGGTGGAGAGGTTGGTCTTATCCGGCAGGAAGACCTGCACATCGCCCGCGTCGCCAGCGAACGGAACGGCCGTCGTGCCCATGGGCTCGGTGTGGCCGGTCACGTTGTCCTGGAGCGTGATCGATTCGATGATCAGCTTCGTGGTGGGCGTCGAGTTCTTGACGATGATGCTGTAGATGCCCGTCTGCGTGTAGCGTTCGCGCGTGTCGATGTAGACGAGCACGTCGGCGTTGGTGTCTTCCGAGACGATAACACCCGCCGAGCCATCGAACTTGCTGCGAACGGCCGGGTTGTAAGTGAGGTCGGGCAGGTTCTCGCCGAGGACGCGGCCGCCGGAGGAATCGGCGATGTCGGCATCGAGCGAGCCGTAGCTACTGCCCAGCAGAGTCCGCCCGGCGATGTCGCCGTTGGCCGTGATGTTCTGCACGACGATCAGGCTCGCGTCTGCTCCTTGCTGATCGAGGATGTAGAAGACGTCGCGGTCCTGGTCGTATTCCAGCGCTTCGACGTCGTCGAGATTGGTGCCGCCGAAGTTGATATTGGCGGGCCGGGCGGCGTCATACTCGTTCATGCCCGTGCGGCCGTTAGTGCCGGCGAACAACTGCGACGAGAAGACACCGGTGAAGGTTCGGACACCGGTGTCGTCGCCGGTGCCGGTCACCGTCTTGGCGGAGCCGAACCAGTAAACCGTGCGATTCGGGCCCATCGCGAAGTCATCGACGGTCGACGCGAGCGGGGCCGGGTTCGAACCGACAAAGCCGTTGTTCGGATCGAATTCCGACACGTAGCGAACGACGCCCTTTCGGTACTCGAAGAGTACAGGGATGTCGGTGTCGGCGAACGTGCCGTCTTCGCCACGACGAGGCTGCGAAACGACCGCGACAAAATAAAGATTGCCGCTGCCGTTGGCGTCGACGTCGTCGAAATCCATGCCTTGGATTGACTTGATGTCATCGATCTCGAGCGGGTCGCCGTTGGCTTTCGGGCCGAGCGCGTTGAGGATCTTTTGATCGAGGTAATCGACGACCTCGCCAGTGCCGGTGGTGAGGTCCTGACGGATAAGGCGCAGGAAGCGGACGGTGGTCGAACCGAACGTGATTCGACCGTCGTCGATCGAATAGGTCGCCCCCTTGGCCGTAGCGGCCTGGGCGACGGTGGTCAGGCGGCTGGTGGGCAGCGCCTGGTTGCCCCAGCTGATGCCGCGGATCGGGTCGGTGATCGCGTTACGCGCCGGCGCGGTGCCGTTGCGGGCGACCGGAATGATGCCGATGCGACCGGCCGTGCCGCCGAGATTGCGGCCGTCGGTCATGAGATTCAGCGCGCGCTGACGATCACGCGCGGCCACGCCCAACTGATCAAGGCTGTAGACCGTCGTCGGGACATCGTTCAGTCGACCGCCGTTCCCGGAGTCGAGCGTCGAGCCGATGATTTCGACCGTCGGCCGGAGCGATTCCTTCAGGCCCTCGGCGTTGTCATCTTGCAGGATGACGCGGATGCCCGGCCCGACCTCGTTCGGCTGCGCGCCGCCGAAGTTCATGCCCGAAATATCCATGAAGTAGCCCGAAGGCATCACCACCATGAGGTAGCGTGGTTCGAGCTGATCGAGCGTGCTCCCCAGGCCCGCCGCAGCGGCGCGGCCCAGCAGCTCGCGTTGCCGCGCGTCGCGCGACGTTGAGCGATTCACTCGGTTCACAGCACGACGAAGCATCCGCGGGGTCGAAACCATAGGTGAGGGCATGCGAACATCTCCTTGCCAGGGCGGATCCAACCACCCCGGTGGGACGAGCAATCGAACAGACGGACGGTCTTGGGTTCCCGGTCGACCGACGCGCCGGCTGCGCGTGCGATCGCCACTGCGAGAAGCGCCGACCCGATTTCATTCGTGACCGTTGAGTGATCGCCCCACTTCTCGCCCCGTCCGAGCGACAAGATCAGCGACGTTCAACGCTCACGCGTGTCTTCACGCTCTTGCGTGTCTCCGCGTTCTCGCGCCGAGCTTGGCTTTACCGCGCTCGGCACCGCTAGAGTGTCTCTCGGGGCGACCTCCGTAACACGAGTTTCTATCGGGCTTGATGCGCCGTTGTCAATCGTACCCCGGTGTGGCGACACGCCGGTCGCCTGATGGCTTGCGATCGTCTCGAATCCGCGTGAATCCGTCCCGCGCAAGTGGAGTGACGAGATGAGCCCCGCGCGCACCCGCTCCTGCTCAATACGACGCCGCGAACGATCGGTTCATACCGCCTAAATCCGCGCCGTGGGATGATCGGGTGACAATGCCAAGGATGAGATAGCCGAGAGTCATGTCGAACGAGTGCCCGCAGCGTGGGATTCGTTTCCCTCTTCCTGCGAGAGAGGCTTCGGGTGAGAGGGGGCAAGGAACAACCCTCAGTCGTTCGCCTTCGCCCAGACCCTCTCACGATGCGGGGGAAACAATCACGGACCCGGGCGACGGCCTAGCCGTCGTAACTCTTGTTCCTGCCTCACTTCTCGATCTGTCGGCCCATGTCGGCATGGGCGGTGCCGTTGGCGTCCGGCAGCCTTCGATCGTCGCCGAGGATCTCGCTGACGACGCCCTTCACCCGCTCGTCGGCCATCAATTCGCGCAGCAACACCCGTCGATAGCCTGCCTGTCGGAGCTGCTCCTTGACCGTCTCACCGTGCGTTTGCTGAAGCTTGGCGTTCTGCTGGAGTAGGGCCTGTTCGAGCGACTCGTTTTCCAGCAGCAGCGCGTACATCGCCTCCGCCCGCTTGCCCGACCCGCCAAAGAGTCCGCCGTAACCGGCCGCCTTCTTGCGGTAGTCCTCGACCTTGTCCTTGAGCTTTGTGAGTTCGGCTTCGAGGGCAGCATTCCGCGACTTCAGCTCGGCGATGTCCGTCTCATACAGCTTGCGAAAGCCCTTCTGAGCCGTGAACAACTCGGCTTCGCGGTTCGCGACCTTCCGATCCACCTGAAATCGTCCCACCGCCCGCCCCAGGAAATAGCTGGCCACCGCGATCACCACGCCGGCAAGGCTGACTAGCACCCAGAAGAGAATCTCCTCGGAACTTGAATTGAAGTGTGGCGAAGGCATCGCGCAAATCTTACCGATCGGCCAGCGGATGCCCAACGGGGAAGCCCCGGTGACAGCGAAGCCAGACCGATTCTGATGGCGAAAACGAACGCCCCGCGGCTGCACTGGCGACCAGTCGCATCGCGGGACGTCGACGCACGATGTTCTGACTCCCTCTCAGCGCCGCCGCTTCAGCACGAGCAGCGCGCCTGCGCCGAGCAGTCCCAGCATCGCCGGCTCCGGCGCGACGGTCACGGCCAAGCCGCCCGTGAAGCCGAGTCCGCCACCCACCGCTCGGCCGCCGGTGGTGGCGCCGGTTGTCAGGTTCACGTCGTACAGCAAGTATCCCAATTGCTCGCTCGGCCGGGCGAATGCGGCGAACGCGTGTTCATCCAGCAGCGAGTCGTCGTTCGGATCGGTCGAGGCGATGTCGAAGCCGATACCCGCGCCGGCGTCCACTGTCACGCCGAAATTCCCGACGAAGTTGAGCGTGCCATTGTTCGGCGGGTTCTGCGTGTAGAGCGCGTCGCTTCGCGAGTCCATGTCGTACAGCGTCGTCGTGCCGCCCGACTTCGACGTCGCGCTGTTCGTATACGCCGAACCATCCACGAACGGCGAATTACCCGAAGGTGCGATCGACAGCGGCACATCGGGCGGCAGCACAGGCAGACCCGTCGACGAGTTCAGACGCATGTTCACGCCGTTGGTCGATGTGAGGCGAATCCTCATACTGTTGTCGACCTGCAACGTCGTCGGATTGAAATCGAAGCCGAAGCGCTGGTTGCCCGACAGGTCATACGAACCGGCCACCGTCGTTGGGAAGCCCGGCCCGACCGGCGTCGCGACGGCCGTCGAAGTGTCGATAGTGTACAACTGCGTGGTGGTCTCGCCGACGTCGATCGCGTAGAGCGTCGACGTGCCGGGCCGGAAGTCGATCGCCTCGGGTACGGGGCTGACAAAGCCCACCGTCGTCGCGGCGGCCGGGGCGTCCGGATCGAACCGGAAGAGGTCGCCGTCACTCCCGACGCCATACCCGACAAACTGCCCCGGCACCGCCCACGTCGGCATCGCCAGGAATAACGAGACCGCCGCCCCAAGCACCGACGTACGGCCACGACGAGACAATGACGCCACTGAAGCGCGAGACAGCATACTGCTACCCTCTCTTGCTGAACGTGTGACACAGGATGTGGAAAGCACCGCCGACTGAAGAGACATGCACGCCGATCGATCCGCCCCTGTACAGCCGCCTCACCGTGTTACCCGCACGCCGAAGCAAGGCGAATCCATCGTGTGACCCGCACACGTTATCGGACTTCCCCGGGGCGTCAATCGAAAACAAGATGTTATAGGCGATTTCTTGTCATCCAAGCCCGGGAAGACGCCGCGATACGCCAAGACATTCGCACTCAAGTTCATTTTCATACAACTGTTATGAATGATTCCAATTACTTCTTCCCCTCATCGCCTAGCGCATGATGAGATAGGCGCACACCAGCTGACGTACGGAGCACCGTGGCACGACAACTGAGAGGCCGGGGGTGGGGAAATCAGCGGGTCAGGCCGGAGAATGCCAAGACGTGTCGGGACGGCGCGGTGGCACAGTAGTGCCGCTCCGAAGCGGCGTTTCACAGCATCAGAACAGCATCAGAGATGAGTGCCTCAAACGACAACGCCGAAGGCCAAGGCCCTCGGCGTCATGCGCTATTTGAAAAGCTCCGCGAGTAGGACTCGAACCTACAACCCGCCGGTTAACAGCCGGCTGCTCTACCATTGAGCTACCGCGGAAAAGCAGGGATGGGAAAGATAAGTGACGGCCCCGCGAAGTCAAGGCGACGGCGGCCTTCCGTGCGATTCGTCGGCATTATCAGCCCTTACGACCGTCGGATCGCGCTCACGACGCCCGACGCAGCTTCCTCGGGGCCAGCACCACCAGCAACTGCTCCAGGTCGTCGCGCTGCGGGTCGTCCGGGTTCCCTTCCAGGTACGTGCCCAGCCACCGGCTGGCCGGCTCGGCCATGCCGACGCGGGCCAGCACCAGGGCCAGGTCTCGCTGCAGGTGCGTCTGCTCGGGCCAGAGCACCAGTTCCAGTTCCAGCATCGCAGCCACGTCGGTCAAACGATCCTTCTCGCTGAAGGTGTGCAGCAGATTCTGCATCAGACGCGTCAGCCAGTGCCGGTGCGTGACGGGCTTGAGCAGGTCGTCCGACCACTCCACATGCGGCCCGTATGTGTCGCGCATGCGTTCGAGGGCGTCGGCGTGATTCAGCAGTCGACCGGAGTAGAAGGTGTCGACGATCATCGGGTCGAGGCCGTCGCCCATGTCGACGCCGGCACAGAAATGCCCGGGCAGGCCGATGCCGCGGATGTCCAGGCCGGCCCGTTCGCCGACGATCTTGTAAACCAGGCTAAGCGTGATCGGCAGGCCGCGCCGTGTTTCGAGGACGCTCGGCAGGTAGCTGTTGGCCGGGTCGTGGTAGTTGAGCGTGTTGCCGATGAAGCCCTGTTGTTCGAAGAGCAGGTCGTGCAGGTGAGCGACCAGCGCCTGAGGCTGCTCGCCGCGAACGCGGGCGCGCAGGTCGCGGGCGAGGTCGAAGAGTTGTTGCTTGACAGGCTCGGGCGACGCGTCCGGCATCTCGTGCCGCGCGATCGCGACCGCCCCTTCGATCAGGCCGGCCGGCGTTTCCAGGTGCATGGCGGCCCGGCGCATCGTCTCGAAGGCGAACCGGTCGCAGCAAACGGGTAGGAAATCCATGATCTGACCCTCACGCGTCGGCTTGCCGCGTTCACGCGCCGACCTGCCGCGCTCGCGCGGCGGCCGACCGGCGCGGTTCGACTGCACTCGACGCCACCAACGGCGTCGATCGACCGGTGCAGAATTCTTATCGGCACCAGACGGCGCAAACGTTCAGCCGAAACATGGATACGAACGATGGGTGGGAATCACTGTTCCGACATCGTCAGCCGTGCCGCGTGGCGCGCCAGGCGGATGAGATCGACCTTCCGCAGCCGTCCAATCGACGAGGCCGGATCGAGGTCGGTCCGCTCGATCGCCTCAGTGCCCAAATTGTGGGAAAAGTGCTTCTGACCGGCGATCACCTGCATCGCTTCGGTCAGGCTCGCGTGTGGACGAAGGAACTGCTGCGTGGTGAGGGCTTGCAGCAGGTCGCTCGCCCCTTCGTTCAGCCGGCGCCGGAGAAAAGACCAGGCAATCGCGCGTTCACGGGTGGAAACCATCAGGCCTGACCTTAGGCAGAGCGAACCAGCCGGACCAGTCGCCAAGGGGAATGAATCCAGTCCCATCACGCGTACAGACAAGTGCCCCAATCGGCCACTTCGCGCCCGGCCGGGCCGTTCGAGACAGTGCACCCCTCAATTCTCAAATCGGGGACATTTTGGGACATTCGAAGCACTCCAATCCATCGCAAGCAAAGCCTGATCCGCCCGGCCTTCCTTTCAGCATCGCATGAGGTCCATCATGACAACCGGGTCCGGGTGGCCGTCAAGCGTTTTCTTCAGTCGTCCTGTCGGAGCACGTTCTGGGTCCCGCTGCCCGCCTCCAGCACGTCGGTACCGGCGTTGCCGATGAGTGTGTCGTCGCCCGCATCGCCGTGCAGGACGTCGTCGCCGATCCCGCCGCGAATGAGGTCGGCGCCAAGCCCACCGAGGATGGTGTCGTTGCCGTCCTCGGCGTCAATGCGGTCGTTTCCGCCGTTGCCGCGGATGACGTCGTCGCCGATCCCGCCCCGGATGCGGTCCGCGGCCGCCCCGCCCACGAGCGTGTCGTTGCCGTCGTCGCCGAAAATCGTGTCGACCCCTTCCTCGCCAATCAGGTAGTCGTTGCCATCGCCACCACGAAGAAGGTCGTTGCCCGGGCCGGCGTAGACGTTCACGCGGGCGGCGTTCGAACCGATCACTTCGAGCCGGTCGGCCCCTTTACCGAGATTGAGCAGCACGACGTCAAGTCCCGTCCGGCTGAACGACGCATCGCCGGTCGAACGCGTGGAGTGGTCCTCGACCACGATCTGATCCGACGTAAAGCGAACCGTGATCGTGTCGGCCCAGCGCGTGCCCTCGACATGCAGCACGTTGCTCACGATCCGTGTCGTCAGAGAAAGCAGCTGGCGCGGCTCAACCGGCTGAACGACGAAATGCTTTGCGACTGACATAGCGCTCCGTTCGATGAAGTGATGCGGATCGCGTTCATCATCGACGGAAAACAAAACGAGTGCATGACGGCTGAATAGATGATACGGACCATATTTGATTCGCGCGCTGCGATTCCCCTCCTCGCGGAGGGAGGGGTTAGGGGAGGAGGCGTTCCAATCGCTCTGCAGCCTCGACCTATTCGAAAGGCCCACCTAACCTCCGCCTCAAGGGAGGAGGAGCTATGCACACGAACCGCGGGTGATCTGGATTACACAGCGCGACGCGCTGCCGTCACTCCACCTCGGCCGTCACCTTCTGCTCCAGGTCGCGCTCGTTGAATCCAAGCTGGAACGTGTACGTGCCCGGCGTCACCGTCCACGACCGTGTTTCCGGATTCCAGTAGGCCAGATCGCGTTTCGGGATCGACAGCTCGACACGCCGATGCTCGCCCGCCTTAAGCGACAGCCGCTGGTACGCCCGCAGTTCCCGCGTCGGCCTTGGCACGTTCGCCTGTGGCGGCGTGACGTAGCATTGCACGACGGTCGCGCCGTCGCGCGGGCCGGTGTTGACGAGGTCGGCGTCGATGCGGATCACGTCGCCCGCAGCGTCGAGCAGCTTCGGATCGCTAACAGTGAACGTCGTGTAGCTCAGGCCGAACCCGAACGGGAAACGCGGCGCGATGCCGTTGCGGTCCATACCGCGGTAGCCGCTGAAGATGCCTTCGACGTACTCGACCGTGCCCTTCTTGCCGAAGTTCGCATCCGACGGCAGGTCCGCGCACTGCGCCTCCCACGCGAAGGGCAGTCGGCCCGATGGATTGACGTTGCCGAGCAGCACGTCGGCGAGCGCGGTGCCGCCCTCCTGGCCGCCGTAGTAGGTGTGGACGAACGCGCCGGCCCGGTCGATCCAGTCCGCCACGTCCGTGCTTCCGCCCGCGTTCAGGACGACGATTGTCTTGCGGTTCAGTTCGGTGGCGCGACGGATTACGTCGAGTTGCTCGGCCGGCAGTTCGTAGGCGCGATCACTGCCCTCGGCCTCGTTCGTGGAATCGAAGCCGACGCAGACCACGACGGCGTCGGCTGATCGAATCTGCTCATCCTGCTGCGCGACTTCCGATGCCGGCGTGGTTCCGCACCCGAAGCGGAGGATCGTCTCGCCGCCGGCGTCGTAGTACTCGATCGTGAGCTTGTACGTCTTGCCCTGCTCGAGCTTCATCGACGCGCGGCGCGGGCGGGCGTTGTGATCGGACCAGTCGTCGATGATCGTCGCGTCGTCGAGCTTCACGCGCACGCCATCGTCGGCCGAGACGTAAAAGTCGTAGTTCGCCGTTGCCTTCGGTGTGATGGTCGTTCGGAACCGAGCCGACGCCTTGCCGTCTTTGCGGTGCGTCGCGATGGGATTCGCCTGCGCGCTGTACTGCGTGAAGTCGAGCGCACCCGCCGTGCCCTTGGCGGCCGGGTCGCCGTCGAGTGTTTTGTTGTCGAAGTACTCGGCCTCGAACGGACCATCAATGCCGGGATGGGCGATCAGTTCGTCCTCGGGCGTGGCGCGAATGAGCGTCACGCGCTCGTCGCCCAGCGCCGTCCGCAGGCCGTCGAGCGTCGAGACGGCATGGAACGGCGTGGTGTAACCGCTGCCGCCACCGCCGACCGGCGTGCGCTCGGCGTTCGGGCCGATCACGACAATATTCTTCAATTGCTGCGCATCGAACGGCAGCACGCCGTCGTTCTTCAGCAGCGTGATGCCGGCCCGGGCAATGTCGAGTGTGACCCGGGCGCCGTCCGGATTCTCCTGTGGGATGGACGTGTCGGTCTGCTCGCGATCGAGCCAGCCGAACCGGTCCATCCACGTGAGCAGCCGGCGCACTTTCGTGTCGATGGTCGACTGCGAAACTGCGCCGCTCTGAAGCAGCGGCGTGATCTTCGCTTCGTTCAGGAAGGTCGGCCCCGGCATTTCCAGATCGAGCCCACCCTGGAGCGGGCCGAGCGTGCCGTGCACCGCGCCCCAGTCGCTCATGACGACGCCCGGGTATTTCCACTCGTCGCGCAGGACTTCGGTGAGAAGCCAATGATTCGCGGACGCGAAGGTGCCGTTGATGCGGTTGTAGCTGCACATGACTGCGCCGGGATTCGATTGCTCGATGGCGCGGTGGAACGGTGCGAGGTAGCGTTCGCGGAGCGTGCGCTGGTCGGCTTCGACGCTGACGTCGAAGCGATCGGTCTCCTGGTTGTTGGCGATGAAGTGCTTGATGACGGCGCTGACGTTCTGCGATTGAACGCCGCGGATGTAACCGGCCGCGATGTCGCCGGCGAGCGTGGGGTCTTCGCCGAAGTATTCAAAATTGCGGCCGTTGCGGGGGTGGCGGTAGAGGTTCACGCCGGGACCGAGGAGCACATGGCAACCGCGGGCGCGGGCGTCGCGGCCGAGCTGTTCGCCCTCACGCTGGGCGAGCGTCGGGTCCCACGTCGCCGCCAGCAGCACGCCGGCCGGGTAGGCGGTGCTCGGGCCGAAGCAGCGGGCGCCGTTGGGGCCATCGGTCATCTTGATGCGCGGGATGCCCAGTCGCGGAATCGGCCTCGTGTAGAAGTCATCGACGCCGGCCAGCAGCGTGATCTTTTCCTGCGGCGTGAGTTGCTGCATCAGCGTATCAACACGCGACGCCTGCGCGAACGCGCCGGTCGATCCAACCAGCAAACCCGAACACGTGACGGTCGACCAAAGCAGATATGAGACGTGGGTTCCTCGCTTCGCCATGGCGGCACTGTAGTCGAAGGGCCCGCGCAGACGGAACGACCGACAAGGTCAGCCATCCGTGCGGCGGGTCATCCGGGGCCCTCAAGGTGTCGATGCTGAGATCGTGGGTGTGTTCGCCCCGCTCCAACCATGATTGAACTCGATGACATCCTGAAAGACGCGATCGCCGCCAAGGCCAGTGACATCCACTTCAATGTCGGACTGCCGCCGATGTTCCGCGTGAACACCGTCGTCGATCCGGCCACGAAGTACCCGATCATGGACGCCGCCACGATCGAGCGCTTCACGCGGCACATGATCCGCGACGACACGCGCTGGGACGCGTTCATGAAGCTGCGCGACAGCGACTTCGGCTACCGCATCCCGAACGTCAGCCGCTTCCGCGTGAACGCTCACTGGCAGCGCGGCAGCATCGCGCTGAGCTTCCGCAGCATCAACGACAAGGTCCGGCACATCTCGGAGCTTCAGCTGCCCGAGGTCATCAGCAAGCTGACAAACATCCCGCGCGGGCTGATCCTCGTCACGGGGGCCACGGGTTCCGGCAAGAGCACCACGCTGGCCGCCATGATTGAGGCGATCAACCAGCGTGAGCAACTTCACATCATCACGCTGGAAGACCCGATCGAATACGCGTTCGTCAATTCCAAGAGCGTGGTCGAGCAGCGCGAGATCGGCGAAGACTGCCCGACGTTCTCGAGCGGCCTGCGGCACGCGCTGCGCCAGGACCCGGACGTGATCCTGGTCGGCGAAATGCGCGACCTCGAAACGACCAGCGCCGCCATCACGGCGGCCGAAACGGGTCACGTGGTGCTTAGCACACTGCACACGGTGAACGCGCCGCAGACGATCGAACGCATCATCGACATCTACCCCAGCGATCAGCAGAACCAGATCCGCAGCATGCTGGCCAACACGCTGGCGGCCGTCATCAGCCAGACGCTCTTCAAGCGGAAAGACAAGCCGGGCATGATCGCGGCGGTGGAAGTGATGATCTGCACGCCGGCCGTCCGCAACTGCATCCGCGAGAACCGCATCTTCGAGATCCCGAACATCATCGCGACGAGCCGCGCGCTGGGCATGCAACTGCTGGACGACAGCATCAAGCAGCTGTTCATGAACGGCATGATCGGCCGAGACGACGCAATCGCCCAGGCGGCGTATCCGGAGAAGCTGGAACGGGCGTTGGCTGCTTAAACAGGAATGACCAATGCCCAAGCCTCAATGCCCAATGACAGAGGGTCTGCACATTGGGCATTCGGACTTGGGCATTAGGGCCTAGACCACCATGCCTGACTATCGATTCGAAACCAAGTCCGCGTCCGGCAAGGTGAACGTCGGCGTGCTGTCGGCGCCGACGATCGCGTCGGCCAGTGAAATCCTGCGCGGCCGTGGCGAGACGATCGTCCTGCTTCAGCCGGCCGACAATTCCACGAAGAAGCCGTGGTACCAAGCCAGCTTCAGCTTCGGCCCCGGCGCCAAGGACATCGCCAACTTCACCAGCCAGCTCAGCGTCATGCTGCGTGCCGGCATCTCGCTGCGGGCGGCCGTCGAAGGCATCGCCGACCAGGTCGAGAATCCGCGTTTCCGCGAGATGCTGCGCCAAATTCAGCGCGACGTGGAATCGGGCAAGCAGTTCTCCGAGGCGCTTCAGCGCTATCCGAAGAAGTTCGGTTCGCTCTACATCAACATGGTCCGCGCCAGCGAACTGTCGGGCGGCCTGTCGAAGATGCTGGAGAAGATCGCGGGCTACCTGAACCAGCAGATCGAAACGATCGCCATGGTGCGCGGCGCGATGGTCTATCCCGGCATCATCGGCACGCTGGCGGTGGGCGTGACGATCTTCCTGCTCACGTGGGTGCTGCCGCGGTTCATGGTTATCTTCAAAGGCAAGGAGTCGGTGCTGCCGGTGCCGACGAAAGTGCTGCTGGCGCTTAGCGACTTCATGACGGTCTACTGGTGGGTGGTGATCATTGGCCTAGTGGTCAGCGTGTGGGGCGTGATCTACGCCAACACCACGACGGCCGGCCGAGGATTTTTCGACACGTTGAAGCTGAAGATTCCGCTGTTCAAGAAGCTGTTCCGCGCGCTCTACATCAGCCGCGGCCTGCACACGATGGGCCAATTGCTGAACGCGGGCGTACCGATGCTCGACACCATCAGCATCACCGCCGACATCAGCGGCAACATTCACTACAAGAAGATGTGGTACGCGGTGCACACGGCCGTCAAGCAGGGCAAGAAGGTCAGCGCGCCGCTGGCCTCGGCGAGCCTGCTGCCCAAGAGCGTTGTGCAGATGGTCAGCGCGGGCGAAGAATCGGGCAAGCTCGGCGAAGTGCTCGACGAAGTCAGCACGTACTACCACAAGGAACTGGTGAGCGTCATCAAGAGCGTCACGAGCATGATCGAACCGCTGATGATCGTCGTCATGGGCGGCCTCGTCGGGTTCATCGCCATGAGCATCATCCTGCCGATCTTCAAGATGAGCCAGCTCGTAAAGTGACCGCACGGCCGGCATAGACCGAACGACTGCGCTATCCGTCTTTGCCATGAACGCTTCGCCGCTTGCCTACAGCTCCGACGTATCGGACATCAAAGCATGGCCCGTGTGCGACGCCATGTTCAACCAAAGACTGCGCCCGGCTTCACGCTAATCGAGGCGGCCGTCGCGGTGGCGGTCATTGCCGTCGGATCGATGGCCGTGATGCAGCTCAGCTACGCCTGTACGAAACAGAACGCGTACTCGGGCCAGATCACAACGGCCAGCATGCTTGCGACGCACATTCGCGAGATGCTACAGCCGCTGTCGTTCAATGACCCGTCCACGGGCACGGCCACCTTCGGGGCGGAATCGGGCGAGACGCTCAGCGGCTACGACGACGTCGACGACTTCAATGGCCAAACCTTCTCGCCGCCGATCGACGTGAACCGCCAGACGATTAGCGGCATGCCCGGCTATTCGCAGCGCGTGACCGTGCGGCCGGTCTCTACCGCCAAACTCTCGGGCAACCTGACCGGCACCGAGATCAGCAACAGCACGTACACCGGCGCGGTGCGCATCACCGTCGACATCCTCTACACCGAACCTGGTTCGAACCGAACGGGGACGGCCTACACGATGAGTTGGATCAAGGTCGCGGAGTGACCACCATGCGATCGAACCGACAACAATCCCGCCGTGGTGCCGCCGCCGTGCTCGCGATGCTTTTTATGGTCGTCGCGACCACGCTGGTGGTGGGCATGTATTCAATGACGCGGCTGAACGCGCAGTCGACGCGCAACGGTGCCGACGCCGAGCGCGCTCTCGCGGCCGCCCAGAGCGGGCTGGACTGGTTCGCCTGGCGGCTGACGCAGATCCCGCGGCCCGCGACGACGTCGGGCACCGTCACGACGTCCGTCGCCGACACGCTCTGGCCCACACTGAAGACGAACATCGCCGCCGACTTCACGGCCATGACGCTCGCGAGTGAACGCACGACCACCAGCACAACGTCGTCGATCACGTCCAGCAGCATCAACACGGGCGACACCAGCTTCGTCATCACCGTGCAGCGTCACCCCACCTACACGGGCGACCCGCTCGACGCGCGCTACATCCGCGTCACCTCCACCGGTACAGCCAGTGGCATCAGCCGGACGATGGCGGCATCGTTCAAGCTGACCAAGTCGATCCCGTACGCGGTCGTCAGCCGCACGCGCATCCAGATCGGCCGCAACACGCTGGTCGAGGGCGCGATGGGCATGGCCACCGCGAGCAAGACACCGCCCTACCTGCTGCTGGGCGACTTCGATCACCTCGACACGAACCTGACGAACCAGGTCCGCAACTGGTACACGTTCATCGAGTCGTACAACACCGGTTCGTACAACAACCGCGTCGCGGTCGGCACGCCGCTGGCGACGACGGCGCAAAGCGCCGGCTACACCGACTACAACGTCGACGGCTACATCGACGACTACGACCTGTTCGTGAAGTACTTCGACCGCAATAATGACAAAGCCGTCAGCAAGGCGGAGTTCACGAACCCGTCGACCGGCGCGCTCTACGACGACAGCCTGTTCAAGGCGATTGACACGCTCGACGGCCCACGCTTCACGGGCGACCCCGCCCGCAGCGGCTACAACGACGGCGTCATCAGCAACGCCGACGGCTACGCGAAAGTCGAAGGACAGATCGCCATGGCCGTGTCGAAATCGGCGTGGGAAAGCGACCTCGCCGGCTCCGGCAGCACGATCTACGACATGATGCAAGGCCCGATCACGGCCGCCCGGAATGTCGCGCCGGTGAAGTTCAGCGACTCGAGCCTGTTCGACACCTCGGCCGCGAACTTCGAGCAGGCGACCATCAACTTCAAGAACCGCTCGGGCACCAGCGCCGGCACGGCCAGCCGCAGCGCGACCGTCATCGCCAACACCACGCTGGCCGTCACCGACGCCAACGGCACGGCCGTCACCGAGCGTACGCCGTACGGCTCGACCACATACCAGGCCACGTACAAGCGGCCGGTCTTCAAGAACCTCACACTCCGCAACGTGATCATCCCCAAAGGCATGAACGCGCTGTTCGACAACTGCGTCTTTGAAGGCGTCACCTTCGTCGACGGCACGCGCAACATCACCAACAACAGCAACGTCGTCACCACGAACCCGGACGAAGGCATGACCTGGTCGCAGCGCAAGATCAGTGGCGCGGCGTTCACCAAGGACATCGTCCTGCTCAGCAGCGGCACGCCCACCAGCAGCCAGGCGATCACGCAGGGCTCGCAGAACGGCAACAACCTCCGGTTCAACAACTGCTCGTTCAAGGGTCCGATCGCCGGCGCGTACGCGACCGCGTACACCCACTTCGCCAACAGTTGGGAATTCACCGGCAGCACGCTGTTCGACAACCAGGTGGACGCGACGGCCACCATCGTCAGCCCGCAGGTGAACATCGAGATGGGCTCGTTCACCGACCCGACGGCCGCCCCCAGCACACTGATCGGCGTGGTGGTGGCGGGCAACATCGACATCCGCGGCACGAGCGTGGTCGACGGATCGATCATCGTCACCGGCGACGGTGCCGGCAACACCACGCTGGGCTACTTCGGCCCGAGCGACGGCGACACGAATCCGTCCGCCATGCCCGAAGGCGGCTACGGCCGGCTCAACATCCGCTACAACCCGTATCGCGCCCTACCCGACGGCATCAACCTGCCGATCAACATCGTCGCCGAGCCGGGCACGTTCACGGAGGTCCGATGAACCGCGTGCGCGCCCAACTTCGCAAGGGTCTGACGATCGTCGAGATGCTGATCGCGCTGACGATCAGCGTCGCCATCCTCACCGCGACGGCGGCCGCCATCGACGCGACCTGCCGCAGCTACGCCGCGAACCAAAACATCGCCGACACCAACACCCGCGCACGGCTGGCGATGACGCGGATGATCACCGAGCTACGCGACGGCTCGGACCACGTGCCGACGGCGTCGGCGCAGCTCACAAGCTTCCGCGCGGGCAGCAGCGTGACCGATACCGGCATCTCGTTCACGGCCCAGGACGGCACGACGATCGTCTACCGCTACAACTCCACCGCACGCACACTGGAAACCGTCCGCAACGGCGCGGCCGCGATCACGCTGGCACGCGGTGTCGACACTTTCTCGATCAACCTGCGCCCGTCCGCAGTGACGCCGCCATCCGCACGGGCGGCAGCTACGATCTGCTCGACC
This sequence comes from Tepidisphaeraceae bacterium, assembly GCA_047600945.1. Taxonomy (GTDB): domain Bacteria; phylum Planctomycetota; class Phycisphaerae; order Tepidisphaerales; family Tepidisphaeraceae; genus JASGKC01. The sequence continues at coordinate 5,048,222 of JASGKC010000001.1, forward strand.
GCGCGACGCTGACGCTGGTCATCCGAGCCGACGGGTCAAGCACGGTCACGCAAACGCTCAGCGCCTCGGTCGCCCCGCGGGCGAGATTCTGGAATTGACGGTCGGACGCGGATCGCCGTGACTATCATCACGGTGCGATGAAGTACTTCTACGGCGAATTCGACGGCGAAGAGTTCCCCACGCAGGACAAGCTCTTCGGCCTCGACCAGTTCATGGACTTCCTGCTCCAGTACGGCGACCGCGCCCTGGACGCGATGAAGGACGCCCTGAACGACCCGGACAACAAGGTGAGCGAAATGCTCGAGCAGTTGCTGAAGGACGGCATGCTCGACAAGGACGGCAAGGGAAAGCTCAAGCTCACGCCGCGGGCTGTGAACCGGATGCAGATCAAGGCGCTCAGCGAAATCTTCCGCAACCTGCGGAATGGCCAGCGCGACGGACACGAGAAGACCACCGCAGGTCCAGGGGCAGAACGTCTCGATGGCACGAAGCCGTACGAATTCGGCGACCCGCTCTCCGAAATCGATCTGAACGCGACGCTGAAGAACGCGATTGCGCGAGCAGCGAGCAGTGAACAGTGGGCAGTGGGCAGTTCAAATGCATCGCCTTTACCGCCCACTGCCCACCGCCCACTGCCCACTCTTCAAGAACGCGACTTCGAACTGCACCTGCGCGAAGGCACCACCAGTTGCAGCACGGTCGTCCTGCTCGACCTGTCCGGGTCGATGATGCGCTATCAGCGTTACCTCAACAGCAAGAAGGTCGCGCTGGCGCTGCTGGCGTTGGTGCGTCAGCGTTTCCCAATGGACACGGTGGATTTCGTCGGCTTCTACTCCGGCGCGACAAAGATTCCCGAAACCGCGTTGCCGATCGTGATGCCCAAGCCGGTGACGATTTACGACTACCAGGTGCGGCTGAAGGTGAAGGCCAACGATCTCGACAAGGCCCCACAGCACTTCACCAACCTGCACATGGGCCTACAGATGGCCCGGCGGATTCTGCGGAAACGCTCGGGCGAGAACAAGCAGGTCTTCATCATCACCGACGGCCAGCCGACGGCACACGTGGAAGGCGACTGGGTCTATCTGCTCTATCCGCCGGATCAGCGCAGCACCGTCGCCACGCTGAAGGAAGCCGCCCTGTGCATGCGCGATGGCGTCCGGCTCAGCACCTTCGCGTTAATTGAAGACTACTACGGCATGGATTGGGTCGGCTTCGTCGATCAGCTCACCAAACTCACCAAGGGCGTCGCCTTCTACACCTCGTCGGGCGAACTCGCGAACTGCGTGATGGAGTCGTACCTGACGGGCCGGAAGAAGAAGTCGTTCATCGCCTGAACGCTCGCGCGGGTCCCGCGACAAGTCGCTGGGCGCTCTATTGATCCTTCCGCGCAACCCTCGTCTTCTTTGACACGCCCCGCCCGCCGCTTACACTCCGCGATCGAATCGGAGACGAACGGACGGGCGAACGGAGTTTCGCCTGATTGCCCCAGGGTCAGGAAGACTATCGCGTGAAACCGCGCAACTCTCGGTCCAGTTTCATTCCAATCGCCCTCGCGACCGCCGTCGTTGCGCAGACGTTCGCCACCGCGGACGCGCTCGCGCAGACGCCGCCCACACCGGGCGCCACCGGCAATCCACCCAGTGCCGCGCTCGACAAGCTCAACGCGCCGCTGCAAACCGAGATCGCCATTGCCTCCGGCCAGGCGGGCCGGAAGGTCGAATCGATCGAGGTCCGCGGCAACAGCACCGTCGCCACCACGGCCATCCTTAACGTCGTCCGCACGCGCGTCGGCGAGCCCCTCGACCCAGCCACCGTCCAGGAGGACTACCAGCGCATCTACGACCTGCGCCGCTTCTCCAACGTCGAAGCTCAGCTCCAGCCCACGCCGACCGGCGTCGTCGTCACGTTCATCGTCAGTGAGCAGAAGCTCATCCGGGCCGTCGCCGTGCGCGGCAACAACACGATCCCGACGCCCGAGTTGCTGCCCATCCTCGACATGAAGGCCAACGAGGGCATCGACAACTTCCGCATCGCCCTGGCCAAGCGGCAGCTCCGGCAATACTACAAGTCGAAGAACTACCCGTTCGCCGACATCACCACCGACGCCGACGCCCTCGCGAAGGACGGCACGCTGATCTTCGTCGTCAACGAAGGCCCGAACGTCCGCGTCCGCAACATCGACTTCATCGGCAACCACACCTTCCCCGAAGACCGCCTGAAGAACGCGCTTCAGACCAAGACCTACTTCTTCATCATCCGCCCCGGCACGTTCGACGAAGACACGGTCGACGACGACGTGGCCCGCGTGCGCGACTACTACCGCAGCAAAGGTTTCTTCGACGCCAAGGTCGGCCGGCGTTTGGTGTTTTCGCCGGACCAGACCGAAGTGCAGATCGAGTTCGTCGTCGAGGAAGGCCAGCGCTATCGCATCGATCGCGTGACGTTCGTCGGCAACGCCTCGGTGCCCGAGCAGGAACTTCGCAAGAACCTCAAGCTCACTGAGGGCGAGTACTTCGACGAAGAAGTACAGACGCGCGACGTCCGCCGGATCGTCGACGCATACGGTCCTAGCGGGTTCGTGTATCAGCCCGACTCGAACAACCCGGACTATCTGCAAATCCGTCCGACGCAGCGGTATCGCCTCGAAGCGGGCAAGATCGAGCTGGTCTACCAGATTTCCGAGGGCAAGCAGTTCCGCGTCGGCAACATCGAAGTGCGCGGCAACTCGCGCACGCAGGACAAGGTCATCCGCCGGGCGTTCGAGCGGCTCTTCCCCGGCCAGCTCTGGAACGCGCCGGCCATCGCTCGAGCGCGCGAGCAGTTGCAGGCGACGCAGCTGTTCAACACCGTCAAAGTCACCGCGCAGGGCGACAAGCCTGAAGAACGCGACGTGCTCGTCGAAGTGGAAGAAGCCAAGACCGCCATGCTCACCTTCGGCGGCGGCGTCAGCTCCAACGGCGGTGTTTTCGGGTCGGTAACGTACACCGAAAAGAACTTCGACATCGGCAACTGGCCCAGCAGCTTCTCCGACATCACCAGCCAGCGCGGCCTGACCGGCGCGGGGCAGACCTTCAAGCTCAGCCTCGAACCGGGCACGCAGGCGACCAACGCCAGCGTCTCGTTCACCGAGCCGTACCTGTTCGACCTGCCTTACAGCCTGACCACCGAGGCGTATCTCCGCGATCGCCAGCGAGAGAACTACGACGACACCCGCCTGGGCGGCCGGGCCACGTTCGGCAAGAGGTTCGACGACCTCTGGCGCGGCACGGTCGGCCTGCGCGGCGAGTCGGTCCGCATCCACAACATCGGCGACCAGCCCATCCGCGCCTACGAGATTATGGACGCCGAGGGCAGCCACATCCTGACTTCGATCCAGCTCGGCGTCCGCCGCGACTCGACCAACCCCGGCTCGCTCAAGTACGAAGGCAGCAGCCTGCAAGCCAGTTGGGAATCGGCTGGCTTGATCGGTGGCGACTACACCTACCAGCGGCTCCGCGCCAGTTACGACGTCTACACGACGCTGTACGAAGACCTGATCGACCGCAAGACCGTCCTCGCGTTCTACACTGACGCCGGCTACATCATCGGCGACGCGCCGTTCTTCGAGAAGTTCTATGGCGGCGGCTCGCCGCCGTCGGAAGGCGCGCTGCGCGGCTTCCGCTATCGCGGCGTGTCGCCCCGCTCGGGCCCGGCCAACGATCCCGTCGGCGGCAAGTTCCTCCTCACCGGCACGGCAGAACTCAGCTTCCCGCTGTACGGCGACAACCTGCGCGGCGTGGTGTTCACCGACATCGGAACCGTCGAAGACGAGTTCACCTTCGGCACCATCCGCTCGTCGCTGGGCTTCGGCTTCCGCATCAACCTGCCGGTGCTCGGCCAAGTGCCGATCGCATTGGATTTCGCCTGGCCGATCACCCGGGACAAACTGGACGACGAATCGTTCCTCAGCTTCTCGCTCGGCTTCGTCCCGTAATGAGATTCACTGCGACTTCGGCGTCTGACGTGTCTGTTAATGCGAGGGACGTGGCTTGACGATGACGCCTCGCCGGGCGACGTTTCCCGACTGAGTCAGGCAAGTTCAGAATACAAGTGAGAAAGGACCCGCTCCCATGAAGACCACCGTTCGAACCGCCCTGCTGGCGGCGGCTGTTGCGCTCGGCGTTACCGGCGCATTCCTCCCGTCCGTCACCCGCGCCCAGCCCGCCGCGGCACCGGCCGGCAAGATTCTCGTCGTCAACGTCTTCCAGGCGTTCGATCAGTGCGAAGAGAACCAGGCGTTCAAGAAGCAAATCCAATCCCGCCAGGCCGAACTGCAATCGGCCGCTGAACAGCGCAATGCCGCCCTCAAGGAGCAGCAGCAGAAGCTGGGTCTCATCACGCTCGGCACGCCCGACTACGAGGCCGCCTACAAGGCGTTCAACCAGGCGTACCTCAACAGCCAGCTCGAAGGCCAGATGGCCCAAGCCGAGCTCGATCGCACGACCAAGCTTCACATCAAGAAGCTGTTCGGCAAGATCGACGCGATGGTGCAGAGCGTCGCCAAGGAGCAGGGCGCCACGCTCGTGCTCGGCGACACCCGCCCGACCATCTCCGACCAGCAGTGGAACGAGGCCAAGACAGCCGAACTGCTGCAAGTGCTTGGCAGCCGCACGGTGCTGTTCGTCGACTCCAACGCCGACATCACCACCGTCGTCAAGCTGAAGCTCGACGCCGACTACCAGAAGGCCGGCACCGCCCCGGCGAAGTAATCGGCCCACTCGCTTGAATCACAAGGACCAGTGAACCCGGCCCCGCGCCGGTTCGCTGGTCCTTCTTCATTGGCGATTGGGTTTCGGCTTCAGTTCGTTTAGGCTTGTCCGACACAAAAGATGAGCCACAGAGAACACGGAGGACACAGCGGTCAGAAAGAACAAGAGCTGAGTGAAGGACCGGAGGCACCCCGCGTCTTCGTGGCACGGCCGTCTCGGCCGTGACAGTCACTTACGGCAGGCCCGTGCTTCTGGACTGTCCCGGCGCTCGTCGTGATACCGGCGTTCGGATTCTTTTCTATGCTTTCTGCTTTCCTCTCTTCTCTATATCTCTGTGTTCCGTGGTGGATTCTTTTCGCGAAACCCAAACGACCTCATGCCCACGCTGACACTGACTGAACTTTCGACGCTGCTGAACGCCCCGCTCGACGCCGGCCTGGACGGGTCGCGCGTAATCGCGCGGATGACGTCGCTCGCCGACGCCGGGGCGGATGCGCTGTCGTTCTTGAATGCCGATCGGCACGTGGACGAACTGCGCGCGTGCAAGGCGGCGGCCGTGCTGGTCGGGGCCAGCGTGAAACTGCCCGCAGATGCCGTGCCGGCCGAGCTGGCGGTGCTCCGCGTGAAGGACGCCGACCTCGCATCGGCCATCGTGCTGGAAAAGCTTTCGCCGCCCCCCGCGAGGCCGTGCGCGGGCGTGCATCCGACCGCGTCGATCGACCCCGCCGCCACGCTCGGCGAAGGCGTGTGCGTGGGCCCGCACGTCGTCGTGTCGGCCCGTGTGAAGGTCGGCGCGCGCACTGTCCTCCACCCCGGCGTCGTCATTGGGGAGGACTGCACTGTCGGCGACGACTGCGAGCTGTACGCCAACGTCGTTCTGCGCGAGCGCATCACGCTCGGGAACAAGGTCATCCTGCACGCCGGCTGCGTGATCGGCACCGACGGCTTCGGCTACCGCTTCGACGGCAAGCGTCACGTGAAGCTGCCGCACGTGGGCGGCGTGGTGATCGAAGACGAGGTGGAAATCGGCAGCTGCACGTGCGTAGATCGCGGCAAGTTCGGCGACACCGTCATCGGCCACGGGACCAAGATCGACAACCTCGTGCAGATCGGCCACAACGTGCGCGTCGGCATGCACGCGATCCTGTGCGGCCAGGCCGGCGTGGCGGGCAGTTCCACGCTCGGCCCCGGCGTGGTGCTGGGCGCGAAGGTGGGCGTGAAAGACCACGTGACCATCGGCCCCGGAGTGATGGCCGCCGCCATGAGCGGTATCGCCTCGGACATCCCGGCCAAGAGCGTCGTCGGCGGCGCGCCGGCACAACCCATCAAAGACTGGATGCGCGAAGAGGCCGCGTTGCGCAAGCTGCCGGAGGTCCTGGCCGAGTTGCGCCAGCTGCGCCGCGAGGTGCGAGAACTAAAGCGCGGGAACGGATCGGGGTCTCCCGAGTAAGCGTTCTTTCCGTCGTAGCATGAGCATCTTGCTCATGCCCCCGAGAGTTGGCCCAACCGCTGGTCTTTCAAGCGCGTCTCAAGTCTTCCATTGCTCGACTCGTTCGGACACAATCGAACTCCGGACGACTATTCCTCGTACCACTCCCGGTAATCACCCGTTCCGCACCGAGCCGCCGATGATTTTGACCAGGACCTCGCGCTGCCGCGGGCCGTCGAACTCGGCCAGGTAGATGCCTTGCCATTGGCCCAGCACGAGGGCTTGGCCCTGCACCAGCACCATGACGCTGTTGCCGGTCAGCGCGGTCTTGAGGTGCGAATCGGAATTGCCTTCGGCGTGGCGGTAGTAGCTCTCGCTCTTGGGGATGAGCGCTTCGAGTTTGGCGAGCAGATCGGACTTCACGTCCGGATCGGCGTTCTCCTGGATCGTGACGCCGGCCGTCGTGTGTGGGACGTAGACGATTACGAAGCCCGCCTCGGTGGGCGTGCCGCGCACGAGTTTTTGCACTTGGGCGGTGATGTCGAGCAGTTCGCTGCGCTGAGTGGTCTTGACGGTGATCTTCTGAATCGGGTTGGCCCAGGACATGAGGCGGTCTCCTTGTGTCGGCTCGGCGCCGAGCATAACCGAGGATTGCGGTCGCGGGCAGTGCTTCTGCCGCGTCCGGGAAGATGGGCTGGGCCAGCGTCGATGCACACGCTCGATTCGGAGTTTTCGATTGGATTCACGCCACGGCAAGGAAGGTGCCGATGAATGGAATGCGCGGGCGATGCCGGTGACGTGCCGGCTTCGTGCGCGAATTGGATGGCCGGTCGCTGTGGCGAAGTGTTCGCCCGGCGCGTGCGGCCCATAGATGTCCGGGAGGATCGCCCGTGGAACGCACGAACCCCCTTGTCCGCACCGACTTCGCCGCCGCGACGCCCAACTCCGACGCCTGCGCGGCCTGCTTCGTCTTCACGCTCGTTGGCGCGTTCACCCCCTTCCTGCTCGCCGGCAACTTCGGCCTCGCCAGCTTCATCGGCGGCGCGGTCGGACTGATCCTGGGCCTGATCCTCGCCTACGACTGACGCATCGAGCGCGCTCGGGTGCCACGGCATCGGTACTCCGTTGCACCGTGGAACGCCCTTGAGCATCGAACTGCCTGAAATCGAAAGCGTACCACGGCTAGCGAGCACGCAAGCCGTGGCACCCAGACTTGAGGTAGCCCTCCGCGTGATCCTCACCTACGAGTGACGCGTTTGCCCGGCTACACTCGCCGACATGCATCCCGCCGAACCCACCCGCGTCTCGCTCGCCAACTTGCCGACGCCGATCGTCGACGCGTCGCGCCTCGCCCCGAACCTGCTCGTCAAACGCGACGACCTGACCGGCCTGGAGATGACCGGCAACAAGGTCCGCAAATTGGAATACGTGGTCGCGGATGCGATCGCGAAAGGGGCCGACACGCTCGTCACGCACGGCGGCTTTCAGTCCAACCATTGCCGCGCGACCGCCGCCGCGGGTGCGAAGCTCGGGCTGAACGTTCGACTCTTCCTGCGATCCGCCGACGCCAATCCCGCGCACGACGGCAACCTGTTCCTCGATCACCTGCTGGGCGCGGACGTCTCGCTGCACAGCGTCGAGCAGTACAACGACCGAAAGCCGCTGACCGAGTCGATCCTGAACGAGCAGCGCGCGAAAGGCCGGTCGCCCTACTTCTTCCCGGTCGGCGCGAGCGTGCCGGTCGGCTGCTGGGGCTACATCCGCTGCATGCACGAACTCGCGACGCAACTCGGTCGCGATCGATTGGTCGACCTGTTCGTGCCCGTCAGCAGTTCCGGCACGATGGCCGGCTGTGTGCTGGGGCGGGCGCTCTTTGGCCTGACGGACTTTCGCATCGTCGGCATTCCGGTGAGCGATACGATCCAGTTCTTCCAGAGCGACCTGCGGAAGCTGATCGACGACACGATCGCCGCGTTCGACTTGAAGCTGACACACGAGCAGACGCCGATCGAATTGCTCGACGGCTCGATCGGCGCCGGCTATGCGGTGCCATTCCCGGAAGCGATCGAAACGATCCGTCTGGCCGCGACGCAGGCCGGCCTGCTGCTGGATCCGACGTATACCGGCAAGGCCATGCATGGCACCCTCACCGCCATCCGCGCGGGCAAAGTCCGCGCCGGCGCCACGCCCGTCTTCCTCCATACCGGCGGGGTCTTCGGTCTGCTGGCGCGGCGGGAGTTGTTCGCGTGAGATGATGCAGAAAGAAGCACCGAGCCCACAGAGAACATAGAGTTCACAGAGAGGAATTCAGAACACGACTTTGTTCGACTGATCTGACGTCTCCCTAAGATTTGAACTTTGTGTGCTCTGTGCCTCGGTGTTCTCTGTGGCCGTATGGAGTCTGCCCGACGACCTGTTACCATCCGCCCACCCAATACAGGAGGAGTTCGTCATGTCGCAGTATCCGCAGCAACAACCGCCGATGGGTCAGCCTTTGCCGTCGTTTGAGCAGTTCAAGAACAACAAGGTGGCCGCCGGCATCTGCGGCATCCTGCTGGGCGGGCTGGGCGTGCACAAGTTCATCCTCGGCCTGACGACGCCGGGCGTCATCATGCTCTGCGTGACGGTCCTCTCATGCTTCATGCTGAGTCCCATCATGAGCATCATCGGCATCGTCGAAGGCATCATCTACCTCACCAAGACCGACGAAGACTTCTACCAGACCTACGCCGTCCAGAAGAAAGGCTGGTTCTAAGCCGCGTGATCATCGGCCTGCTCAGCGACACCCACGGCAAGGCCGCCATCGCGGCACAGGCGGTGCAGATCCTGCTCGCGGCCGACGCGCGCTACCTCATCCACTGCGGCGATGTCGGCGAAGGCGTCATCGAGTCGCTCGCCCGCCTCCCGTCCGCCTTCGTCTTCGGCAACAACGACTTCGACCGCCAGCGCATGGCCACCGAAGCTCAACTGGCCGGCGTGAAATGCCTGGGCGACTTCGGTGAATTGGAATTGGCCGGCAAACGCATCGCCGTCGCGCACGGTGACATCGCCCACTACGTCAACAAGGTCATCGACGGCGCGCAGCACGACTACCTCTTCACGGGCCATACGCACCTTCGCCACGACCTGCGCGTCGGGACGCTTCGCCGGATCAACCCCGGCGCCCTGCACCGCGCCCATCCGAAGACCGTCGCCACACTCGACCTGTCGACGGACACCCTGCGGTGGCTGGAAGTCGATGAAGGCCCGGTCAGGCGTTTCTGAACTGCGGTGCGGACTGTTTGGGTGCCACGGCTTGCGTATTCGCTAGCCGTGGTACGCTCGCAATATCGATCGACTTGGCATTTGACGGTGTACCACGGCAACGGCAGTACCGATGCCTTGGCACCCGAAATAGCGATCCAGTACCGACCCAACAGTCCCACATTGAGCAATCCGCCCGCGTGCCCGTACACTCGCGGGATGGATGTGCCTTCTGATCAAGCCGACATCGCACGGGCCAGCGTGCTGCAAGCGCAGCGCCTGCTCGGGCGCATCGACGCCGACCGGAAGGAACTGCTGGGCGCGAAGCACACTGACGGCGTCGCCCGCATCGACGCACTGCGCGACGCGATTGACAACGTCCGGCGTCTGATCGAGTCCGAACCCGCGAAGGAACCGAGCCGATGAGCGACGAATCGACCGATACGCAAACCGACAGCCGGGACGAAGACCGCGACGACGCCACGCCCCCGCCGCAACCGGTGTCGGCCGTCGCGGGGTCGTACTTCCGACGCATGCGTTACATCTTCAGCATCGCCATGCTCGTGATGGGCGGCTGGTTCTGCTACGACGGCTTCGTCAAGTACCCGCAGCTCAACGCGAAAATCGACGACATCCAAGGCAAGCTCGACTTCGCGAAGTCGGCCGGTCAAGCAGAGGAAATCAAGCGTTTGGAAATCGAACGCACGAAGGCCGGCAACAAGCATTCCGACAACGACATCCTCATCCAGCGCCTCCTCGGCATACTGCTCATCCCCGGCAGCGGCCTGGCGCTGTGGCGCTGGCTGCACATGTCGCGCGGCGAATACCGCCTGGAAAACGACATAGTCCACGTGCCCGGGCACCCGCCCATCCCGCTAAGCAGCTTCACCGACCTGGACGACGACCAGTGGGACAAAAAAGGCATCGCGGTGGCCGAGTACAAGCTCGATGACGGCACCGAAGACGCGATCAAGCTGGACGACTTCGTCTACGACCGCCCCGGCATCGACGGCATCCACGCCTGGATCCGCGCGACGCTGGACAAGAAGGCCGTCTGACTTCCGATTGCAGAGACAAGCCACGAATCTCACGAATCGACACGAATAGAATCTGTATTCGTGTTCATTCGTGAGATTCGTGGCTTTCTGCTTGCTCGATTTGCCGCGCCATTCCCGCTACGCTCGACGGAATGCTCCTGACCGCGCGGAATCTCTCCAAGTCGTACGGCCCGCGACTGCTGTTTGCTGGCATCACGCTCGGACTCGATGAGGGCGACCGTGTCGGCCTGATCGGCGCGAACGGCTCGGGCAAGTCGACGCTGCTCCGCGTCTTCGCCGGCATCGAACCGCCCGATGAAGGCGAACTTATCGCCAAGCGGGGCCTGCGCGTCGGCTACGTCGCGCAGGAAGACTCGTTCGACGCCGGCAAATCGTGCCTCGACGTGGTGGCCGACGCGATCGATCACCACTTCGACGACCACGAGCGCCACGTCCGCGCACAGGGTCTGCTCGACCGGGCGGAGTTCCGGGATTCGTTGATCGACGCCAATTCCCTCTCCGGCGGCTGGCGCAAGCGGCTGGCGATCGTCCGCCAGCTCGCCACCGAACCCGACCTGCTCCTGCTCGACGAACCGACGAACCACCTCGACGTCGAAGGGATTGTCTGGCTGGAAGACCTGATCGACGGCGCGAGTTTCGCGACATTGGCCGTCAGCCACGACCGACGGTTCCTTGAAGAGTCGGCCACGCGGATCATCGAACTCTCGCGCAGCTACCCGGACGGCTTCCTCAGCCATCGCGGCACGTATTCAGACTTCGTCGAGAAGCGCGAAGAATTCATGAGCGCCCAACTCGGCCGGCAACAGGCGCTGGCCAGTGGCGTTCGGCGCGAGATTGAATGGCTGCGCCGCGGCGCGAAGGCCCGCACGACCAAGGCCAAGGGCCGCATCGAACGCGCCGGCGAGATGATGGCAGAACTCGCCGACCTGAAGCAGCGGAACACCCGCGTCGGCGCTTCGGAGGTGCGGTTCGACGCATCGAATCGCCAGACCCGCAAGCTCGTCGAGGCCAAGCGCATCACGATGAGCCGCGGCGGCAAACCGCTGTTCAACAACCTGTCGTTCACGCTGGCGCCGGGCCAGAAGCTCGGTTTGCTGGGGCCGAACGGGTCGGGCAAGTCGACACTCATCAAGCTGCTGACCGGCGTCCTCCAGCCCGACTCGGGCGAGATCGTCCGCGCGGACGCGCTCAAGGTCGTGCTGTTCGACCAGCACCGCGAAACGCTCGACCCGAACCAGACGCTCCGCCGGGCGCTGCGCCGACGGGCGACAACGTGCTTTACCAGGGCAACAGCCAGCACGTCAGCGGCTGGGCCAGGCGATTCCTCTTCCGCACCGAACAGCTCGATCTGCCCGTCGAACAACTCTCCGGCGGCGAGCGCGCCCGCGTGCTGATCGCCCGCCTCATGCTCCAGCCGGCCGACGTGCTGATTCTCGACGAGCCGACCAACGACCTCGACATTCCCACGCTCGACGTGTTGGAAGAAAGCCTCGAGACGTTCACCGGCGCGATCGTGCTGGTCACGCACGACCGCTATCTGCTGGACCGCGTCGCGACCGACCTGCTGGCGCTGGACGGCAAGGGGAACGCGAATGCGTTCGCGAGCTTGCAGCAATGGGAAAACGCGCAGGCCGCGATGGTCGAGGCCGAGCGGGAACGCATCCGCGCCGAGGCCGCCAAGGCGGCGAAGGAGCGGGAGAAGACCGCGACGCCGACGCCGAGCTCATCGTCGAAGAAGCGCCTGACGTGGAACGAGCAGCGCGAGTTCGAGGGCATGGAGGCCTCGATCCACAAAGCCGAGGCGGAAGTCGAAACGCTGCAAGCCAAGGCGAACGACCCGGCCGTCATTGCCGATCACGTGAAAGCTCGCGAGGTGTACGAAGCCCTCGGCAAGGCCCAACACGAAGTCGAACGGCTCTACGCGCGATGGAGCGAACTGGAAGCGAAGACGAGTTGATTGCCGCATCGAGGGCGGCGTCGGTTTTCGTGGCATGGGCGTCTCGCCCATGAATTTACGGGCGGGACGCCCGTGCCACGAAAGATCGACTGGTCACTGAAATATTGCAGGGCACCAGGCGACGACCGACACCCACCAAGGACTCCATCTCGTTCGAGCACTTATCAGCGTGCCTGCGAGCGCAGTAGTGACGATTGCGATTGCAACGCCGATCGACATCTCGCCGCGCATCGCGCCCCACGCCGCCAGCCACGCCGTGCCGAGGGAGACGAAGGCGACGCTTCGCACGGGCTTCAAGCGGATCGCATCCGCCGGCGTGGTGAGAAGCAGCAGCACCAGGCCCGCCCACGCCGTCGTCGCGATCGATAGCGCGACCCTCGATCTCCACACGATCGCGACCGGCGTCAGTGCGAGAATCAGGCCAATCGTCACACCCCACGCGGCGAAGCGGGCACGCAACCACGTCGCCCGCGTCACTGGCCCAGGCCTTGGAGCGGGTTGGTCATCGACGGCATCTTGTCCTTGGTCTTCTCGCGCTGCTCGGCCGTCGGCAGGACCATCGTCTCGCCGGCGCGAATGACCGTGATGTTGCCGTTGCGGCTGTACGTGTCGCTCATCCACAGGATCACGTTGTCCTTGTCGCCCATCATCGACTGGTCGCGCGTGTCGAACGGCCCCACCTGCGTGATCTGGTCGTCCACCTGGAAGCCGTACCGCAATTCGGCCGGGCCGTCTTTTTTCAGCCAGGCGACGTAGTACTTGTTGTTCAGGTGCTTCAGGCGAATGGAATCGGCAAACGTCACGTTGCCGGTGGGGTCCTTGCCCGCAAGCTGGTTCGCGAACGCTGCTGACTTCTGGCCGCCCTGCTGAACGGTCTGGAGGTAACCCTTGTTCCCCATGCCGGGCAGGCCGACGAAGAGGAACAGCATGATCATGACTGTGATTAGCAGGACGAGTAATCCGATGCCGGCCCGCATGGTGTGCCTCCTCAGCCAATAGTATACCGTCGGACTATGCCTGAGTGCATTGCCGAATTGATCGATGTGTCCGTGCTGGCAGGCGAACGCTGGATCGTCCGCAGCGTGAGCTTCGGCGTGCCGAGTCGAGGCGTGACTGCCCTGCTCGGCCCGAACGGCTGCGGGAAGAGCACGCTGTCGCGCGTCCTGCTCGGACAGGTCTGGCCGACCCGCGGAACGGTGAAGTTGCTGGGTCACACGCTGGGACAGGTGGATGTGCAGTCGCTGCGGCGTCGGGCGCAGCTTGTACAGGCGCAGCCGGTGCATCAGCCCAGCGAAGGAATGACCGCCCGCGACGTCGTGCACACGGGGCCTTTCGGGACGATCGATCTGTACGACGTGCCAACGGACGCGCAGCGGAAGCGTGCGGACGAACTGCTAAACCAGCTCGGTGTCGGCTCGCTGGCGGACGCGGCGTACCGCACGATGAGCACCGGCGAGCGGATGCGGACGCTGATCGCCCGGGCGCTGCTGGCCGAGCCGAAGCTGCTGATCCTCGACGAACCGACGGCGGGTCTGGATTCTGGTCGCGCGGGAGGAACTGGTCGACACGATCGACCGCATGAGCACCGCCCCCGACGCGCCGGCCGTACTGCTGATCACGCACCATGTTGAGGAGTTGCCCCGCGCGTGCCGGCAGATCGTGCTCATGCGCGACGGGCAGATCGTGACCAGCGGACCGATGAGCAAAACGCTGACGGAACCGCGTCTGACACAGACATTCGGACGCACGGTTCACGTGGACGAGCACGACGGGCGATACTGGGCACGACTGCGGTGACGGTCTTTTCTCTCGCGATGACGCAAGCGGCGTGCGAATGGTGACCGAAGCATCGCGCTGCGCCGCCCGTGTCGCTTGCATCATCGCGACATCCGAAACGTATTGCGCAGAAGGAGAAGTAGTCCTTTCGAGTCCTGGTTCTCCCCCATACGGACTACTTCTCCTTCGACGCAATACGTCCTCCCCCCGAACCCACATCGCCTCACCAGCGTACAATCCCCTGATGCCCGCCCGCGACGTTCCAGCCCTGACCGACCTGCTCTGCGAATCCTGCGGCTATACGCTGAACGGACTCCCCGACACCGGCAATTGCCCCGAGTGCGGCCAACCCGTCGCAGCCAGCACCACCCAGGCGGGTCGCGGGCCGACGGCGTACGAGGTCCGGCCTTCCATCCAAACCTTCTGGCTTGTGACGCGGCAGGTGCTGCTGTCGCCGAAAGTGTTTTACCGAAACCTCAGCGTGCGCGACGAGACGCGCGTGTCGTGGGCGTTCGCGATGCGTCACCGGCTGCTCGTCGGATTCATCTGCATGCTGACGCTCTTCGGGCACCTGATGGTCACCGGCACACTGGCCGGGGTGCGCGTGGCGGGCGGGACGCTGACGGAACTGATCGTGTCGCTGGTGGTCGGTGCAATGAGCGTGCCGATCCTGATCGGCATCACGCGGCTGGCCGGCTGGCTTTCGAGCCTGGAGGCGGGCTTCTGGGGGATGCGGCTGCCACTGACGGTAGTCCGCCGGGCGATGGACTACCACTCGGCCGCCTACCTGCCCGTGGCACTCGTCGCGTTCGTGATTGTCTTCGGTTACATGGCGCTGACGATGGCCGGCACGATCGACTTAACCACGCTGCCGACCTACCTGTACGTGATCGCGGGCTACGTGGTCGTCTCGGCGGCGTACCTCTTCCGCATGTTCGTCATCGCGATGATGGGCGTGCGGTATGCGAATCAGTAAGCAGTGGTTAGTGGGCAGTGGGCAGGACGAGTCTTGTCTCCACCTGCCCACTAACCACTGCCCACTAATCCTCACCACAGCAACGTCGTCCCCTCGAACACTGGCCCATCCGTGCAGGCCAGGCGATAGCACCAGTCCTTGCCCTCGAGCGGCGGCTTGCTGGGATCGGGCTTCTTCACCTTGATGCAGCAGCTCTGGCACGTGCCCATGCCGCACGCCATCGCCCGTTCGACAGCGATCTGGCAGCGGATGCCGCGTCGGGCGGCGATCTGCTGAATCGCCTTCATCATCCCCTCGGGGCCGCAGGTGTAGAGGATGGCACGATTGCGGTCGGCGTTGTCGGTCAGGTAGGCGTCGAGGTATTGCTCGAGCGCGACCGTGACGAACCCCTTCATGCCCAGCGTACCGTCGTCGGTGGTGAGGATGGCCGGCACGTTGAAGGCGCGGAACTCGGCGACGTTGTAGACGGGGTGGACGGTTGAGTGGTTCTGTGGTTCTGTGGTTTGGTGGAGCGGGCTCGGGGCGTGGTCGTCGGTGACGGTGAGGGCCATCAGGTCCTTCGTCAGCGCCCCGGCGAACGCGACGGCCCGGCGCGGACGGTCGTTCGGGTTCGCGGCATTCAGCGCCTCGATCGCCTGGGCGACGTAGATCATCGGCGGGATGCCCACGCCGCCCCCCACGAGCAGCGCGATGCCGTTCGGGCCGGGCAGTTCGAAGCGGTTGCCGAGCGGGCCGACCACGCTGACCGCGTCGCCGGCTTTCAGGTGCGCGAGGAAGCGTGTGCCAGGCCCCACCTCGCGGCCGATCAGGTCGATGTCGTCGCCTCGACGACCCGCGATGCTGAACGGCCGACGCAGGAACGCCTCGTGGTGATCGAACTCGGCCCCGACGATCGTCGGCCGCTGGCCCGGCGCCCATTCGACTTCGTGGTCCACCTCGCCCGCGTGCGGGTTGCGGCAATTCACCTGCACGAACTGACCCGGCGCGGACTCGGGCAAGCCGGGAATGTGCAGCGTCAGCTTGTAGTGCTCTCGACAGAGCGACACGTTCGCGACCACCGTCGCATCAAAGATCCCGCGAGAAGCCATGCGGCCGAGCATACGGAATCTTCACCGCGAACGCGCGGGTGCTGGGCGGGTTCACCGCGAAGGTGCGAAGGGAACGCGAAGACCAAGATGGAACCACAGGTGGACGCAGATGAACACAGATGGGTTGGGGGCCGCTTCGCCAGCAGGGCTTTGGACCAGTACTTCTTATTATCTGTGTTTGTCTGCGTTCATCTGTGGTTCTTGTTCTTCGCGCTTATCGCGATTCCTTCGCGTCTTCGCGGTGAAGAACGAGAAGCGAACAGCGAGATGTAGGTAAAAAAAGACTTCCGGAGGGGTGGCTCCGATCCGCCTCCGGAAGTGCGCCACGGCAGTGAAGCCGCGTTTCGAGATGGGCCTTACAGGCGTGACGTTCGTCACATCCTGCCGGCTGAACGGGGGCGACTATACCCCTCGTTCGATCCGCCCGTCAACGAAGGAGTTCGTCCGCCAGAGGAATTAATGCGACACGATAAATGTATTAGTGTCAATCATTTAAATTCATAATACGGCATTCCGTTTTGCACGAAAAGCGCGCGCGACGCAAAAAACGGTGCAGCCAGCAACTGACCTAGCGCACATACTAAGCATCGAAATGACAAGCCCGCCGTGGAGAAGTCGTCGAGATGGTGGTTCACCCGATCGTCAGTTCGGCACCGACGCTCAGCCGCACCGGTGTTTCATGGATGAAGATCGCATTCTGGCCGAACATCACGCCCTTCGTGCCGCGCGCGTTGGCGAAGGTGCGGAAGGACGCGAGTCCCTCAAGCACGCCGTCGCGACGAACGTCGCCGGTGATCGGGTCGAGTTCGATCACCTTGCAGCGCGCACACGGCTTCACGAGTTCGATCGTCACGCCCGGCGCGCTCAAGGTTCGCACGCGGTCTTCCTCGAACGCGTCGAATCCTTCGACCACGATGCCGGGGCGAAAGCGCGCCATCGGAATCGGCGCTTCGCCCGCTTGCTCACGTCGTCGGTTCACTTTATCGAGCGAGGCCGTATTCGTCACCAGCACCGGCGCGAGGTCGGCGAAGCTTGTCCGCACGTCCCGGCCGCCCGTCCAGAACGGGTCCACCGCGCGCGGCGATGCCGTCGGCAGCTTCACCAGTCTCACATCCCGATCGAACCACTTCGACAGCACGCGGGCCGGCGCGTCGCCGAGGTCCTGGGCGTCGAACACGTCGCCCCAAACGTTCACCTGCCGCCTCGGGCCGGGCGGAAGGTCGGTCAGACGCAGGTGATGGTCCTCAAAGGTGAGGTTCTGCCCGGATCGATCGACGACCAACCGGGCCATTGATGGCAAATGCCGCTGCGACACGAACGTGCCGGCGGCGGCGTCGATCATCATGAGCGTCCGATCCCCCACAATCCGGCCGTCGATGATCTCCACCGAATCGACATCGATCGCGCGGCACCCCTTCATTGGATAGACATGCAGCGATCGAATCGTGACGCGCGACATGAGAATATCGTGACGCGGACGTGCACGGATGTCCATGCGTGTCTTGACGCCAACACAGAAGCACTGAGCACACCGAGGGCACGGAGCTCACAGAGAGCGGGACCATGGTGGATCTGCGCGCTGCTGTTCAGATCAGCACTACTTCTCTGACCTGAATGAATTCTCTCTGTGAACTCTGTGTTCTCTGTGCACTCCGTGGTTCTCCGAGCGCTCGCGTCCCGGCCCGACGCCGCAGCACGAGGGTCGTCAGGCCGAGCGTCGACAGAAGGCTCGGTTCCGGGATGACCCATTGCGACAGCGCGAACTCGAACGAGGCCGACAGCGCCGTCGGGACCGATGCGCCGTAGCTCTGGGCGAGTTGGAGAAGGTCGGCGAAGTTGACCTGCCCGTCGCCGGTGAAGTCGCCGGCGTACCAGTCGCCGGGCTGGCCGTAGTGGTTGGCGAGTGTCAGCAGGTCGATGAAGTTGACGGTACGGTCGAGGTTGATGTCACCGCGGAAGGTGTAGCGCAGCAGCACGCTGTCGGCTGAGATGGTTTCGCCGGCGAAGAGCGTCGGGAACGTGCCGCCGAGGACGTCGCTGGCCTTGGCGTAGCCGACCGCGCCGCGCGGGTCGGTCGACGACGTCATGATCCGGCCTGCCAGGATGTCGGCCTTCAGCGTCGCGTAGGACGAGACGCCGTCCACGATCACCGTGCTCGGGCCGAGATCGAGCGTCGCACCGGTCGCGGCAATGGACAGGCTGCTGAGCCGGGTCACATCGCCGTCGCTGATGAAGCGGGTCGTCCCTTCGCTCGCGACCAGCCCGCCCCCCTGCTGCTTCCGCAGTTCGAGTGTGCCGGCCCCGACTTTCGTCACGACCTTGCCCGTTGCCGTCAGCACGTTGTCGATGCGCAGGCTCGCGCCGGCCACCACCGACACGTCCGCGCTCTTGCTCATCACGACCGGCACGCCGATCACATGGTTGCCGCCGGTCACGTCGAACGACCGCGCGTTCGTGCCGGCGAAAGTGATCGATTTGCTCGTGGCGCCGGGGACGATGCTGTAGGCGACCCCGCCCAGTTCCATGCGGTTAAGCGTGACGTCCTGATCGAGCGTAATCGTGGCCGACCCACTGCCGCGGCTGAGGAACTTGGCGGTCATCGTGCCGGCGTTGGGGACAGTGGTCAGCGTCCAGCCGACCTTCGTCGACCAGTCGCCCGTGACGCTGCCGGCCCATTCCGGTTGCGGAAGAATCAGCTTGATGTACTCGTTGGCGTTGAGGTTGCCATCGCCGTTGTCGGTCTGGAGGACTGAACTGGCATGCAGGAACGTGCCGCCGTCGGGTGACGCGTACAGGCCCACCGCGAGGTAGACCTCTTCCGGAATGACACCGCCGAACTGGGCGGCCAGGTCGATCCACCCTTCCAGCACGCCGCCGTTCGTGCCGGTGGCGCTGCCTTTGTTGCCCAGCGCGTCGAACCAGGCGTTGTAGGTGTTGTCGTTCTCGTCGGCGAGATACGCGCTCCACCCTGCGACCTGCCCCGCCTTCGCCCAGTTCGCCGCGCAGCGCGCCAGGGGTGCCGGCGAGGTAGATGAAGTGGTCGTTGCCTTCGCCGGCGTCATTCGTGGCGACATACAGCTTGCCGTCGGCGAAGTCCCAGCTGAGCTTCATGCCGCCGTTCGTGGCGAGCGTCTTGGCGGTGGCGTCGAGCGTGCCGTCCATCGTCCAAGGCAGCGTCGGATCGGTGGGCGTCGTGCCGCCGCCCGCGCCGACCCACACGTGCTGGATGTCGGTGCGCGTGATGTTGCCCTTGGCGTCAACGGCTTCGACGTAGTAGTCGATCAACTTGTTGGTCTGCCCCGTGATCATCGCGCTGTACTGAAGTGCGCGGTACTGGGCGGCCGTGATGTTCGCGGGAGGCGTGACGTCGCTGCTGCCCATCGCCAGGCTGCTCCAGGCGTTGACCTCCGCACCGCCGACGTAGGTTTCGTTCTGCGTGCTGTCGAGCGGGTTCGCGCCGTCCTTGTCCGTGCGCCACTTCAGTGTGACGCTGGCAAGGCCCGACACGTCATAGGCGTAGGTCCAGACTTTAAAGTCGCTCGGCTGGGGCGTGGTGCCCCACTCGATGTCGCCGGGGTTGTAGCTGCTGCGCTGCGGCACGAAGACGCTGGGCGGCGTCTTCTCGTTCGCAAGCGCGGTCGTTGTCAGCACCTGGTTCGCCTGCGTCACGGCGAGGTTGCTGCCGCGCGTGACATCGCTGTCCCATATCTCGGTGCCGTCCCAATACCAATAGTCGCTGGACTGCGCCTGCACGAGGTAGCCCCACGCTTTTTCGGTGGCGTTACCGCTGACGTTGATGACGTTGTGCAGGTTGGTGATCGGCTGGATGTCCTCGGCCGTGTAAACGCGATTCTTGGCGGCCGTCAGCACCGCCCAGCTGTTGCGATCCGGACTCCAGCCGCTGGGGTTCGGGTCGCCCAGCCACTTCTTGAACTGCGGATCGCCATTATCTGCGCCGGCCCAGGCGCCGTCGGCGATGTGCACGACGTTGTTCTGAGCAACCGGATACCGGTCGAGATAGTCCTGAATGGTGGTGACGTCGTAATCGGCGCTGCTTTGCGCCAGTTCACCATGTTGTTGAAGTTGGAGTGGTAGTACGAGTCGGACCCGCCGCCGTAGTTGTCGCCGTCGTGGTGGAGAACGACGAGCATCGGGTGGGCGGCGTCGGTGTTGTACTGCTTGTACTGGTTCATCACCGACTCGTACTGTAGCGCACGAACCCGCCGCGACCGTCTTCGTTGCCTTCGTAGCGGGCCGCTGGGACGGCCACGATCTTGCTGATGGCGCCAGAGTTCGGATCGACGTACTGCGCATACGCCGGCTTGTAGCTGTTCGGGGCGCTCACCTTGCTGGGCGCCCATAGGTTGTTGAGCTGCACCCACGCGCCGCCATTCGCGACCGGGTCCGGGTTGATCTGGTCGGCCTTGTTGCTGGGGATGAGGTTGCTGCCGGTGGTGTACGGGTAGTTCTTGGTGGCGCGGTCAAGGTGGATGTTGTCGTAGAGCGTCCACTGGATGCCTTCCGCGACGAGCGCAGGGATCATCCGCTCGGAGAACGCGCTTTCGGTCGGAAACAATCCCTTCGAGTACGGGACGGTCGAGCCGAACGTGTCCTGCACGATCGTCTTCTCAAGCTTGAGCTGCATACGGATGTCGCGCGTGTCGAGCAGCGGCAGCAGGCCGTGGCTGTAGCTGAAGTTGATCATGTCGAGGCGCGGGTTGCCGAGCGACGTGTTCATCTGCCGCGCCTGCGTGTAGCCCGACTGCCAGTTGTTCCACATGCCGCCGTTCACATTGGCGGCCTGGATGGCGTTGAGGTTCTGAATCAACGTGCCTGAGAAGCTGACCGATGCGCCCAGGTGCGACAGGCCCAGGCCCGACTGAATCGCGTCTTTCGGCCATGTGGTGTACGGGCCGAACCGCTGGTTGTGGATGTCCTTGACTGAGTAGCTGAACCGGCCGGCGTTGTCGGTCTGGATGACCGACTCGCCCGGGTAGTAGATCGGCTGGTGCATGTGCCAGAGGAAGCCGACGTTCATTTCGATCGCCCGGACGGCCGGCGCGAAGCACGCCAGAACCACCGGCACCGAGGCCGCGAGAAGGGATCGACGCATGTTGGAAATTCCTCCGAAAACCGGCAAGTGAACCGGTTAAATCACCAAGCAGAGCTTACCGCAAGGGTGCTGGAACACAAGGAGGAACTGCGTTTTCATGCGGCACTGCGTCAGAGTCCCTGGCCCTTCGAATGACCCGTGACCAAGCACCAATGACCTGATTCGGACGGACCTTTTTGGTTACTGGTCCTAAGGTCACTCCGAGATCGACTGTTTTCGCCTCAACAAACCCGACCAATCGAAACTCGATCCTTGCGCCGGCGATAGACTTTGCTAAGCACGTCGGCGCTGGGGCCGACATAGTTCCAACTCGCGGAGACACCATGAACGCTTACGAACTCGGAAAGCAGCTCGTCGATCTCGTCAACGCCGGCAAGTCGCGCGAAGCAATGAACAAGTTCTACGCCGACGACATCGTATCCGTCGAAGCCATGTCCAAGCCGGGCGGATCGGCCGAGTCCAGAGGCCTCGCCGCCGTCAACGCCAAGGCGGACTGGTGGGAAGCCAACCACATCATCCACTCCGGTGAAGCGGTCGGCCCCTTCCCCCACGGCGACGACTGTTTTGCCGTCATCTTTCGGTACGACGTGACCTCGAAGGAACTGAACCAACGCTTCAAGCTCGAAGAGGTCGGCGTATACGACGTGAAGAACGACAAGGTCGTCCGCGAACGGTTCTTTTATCACATGGGGATGTGAGCGAACGGACAACCTCGCAAGGACAAAGGGTAGCCGCGAGCTTACTCGCGGCTTCTTCTTGCGCGGTGACGAGACAAAGCTTGACCCGTCATGCTGAGCGAAGCGAAGCATCTGGCGCCGTGCAATCGTCGCGCGACTTCGATTGGTGCCAGATCCTTCGCTTCGCTCAGGATGACCTCAGTCGTGAGGATTGGGAGGTCATCATCACAACCCCGTACACAGCCGCACCAGCTCCGTCGCCTTCTCGGGATGCTCCGGTGGCACGAGCACACGCACGTGATCGCCCGGCATCAGCACGAGCGTCGCCCGCGGCAGAATGGTCCGCCCGCCGCGCTCGACGCTGGTCACCAGACAGCCGGCCGGGAAGCCGGCGTCGCGGATCGCTTTGCCCGCGATGTCGCTGCCGGTCTGCACGCTCAGGTAGACTGACTCGGGTTCGTCGTGGTGCTCGCGCGAATGCAGGCCCTTTCGGCGCAGGTCGGCGTCGAGCAGCGCCTCGTACAGCGGATGCCCGCCCAGCGCCTCGGCGACGATGAACGCGGCCATGGCCGTCACCACCAGCGCGAAAAGCTGTTCGTAGTTCGCGGTGAGTTCCGCGATCAGGATGACGCCGGTCAGCGGCGCGCGAACCGACGACACGAACATCGCCGCCATGCCCAACACCGCAAACGCCTGCGCACCGCTCGACAGCGACGGGAAGACATGCGCGACGCCGCGGCCAAAGATCGAGCCGGTGATCGCGCCAATGAGCAGCATCGGCGCGAAGACGCCGCCCGGCGCGCCGCTGGCGTAGCTGATCGAGGTCGCGAAGAACTTGCCGACCATCAGCAGCGCCAGCGCGCCGACCGACCACGTAAGCATCTGGCCTCCCAGCAGTCGCTCGGCCGTGCCGTGACCGCCGCCGGGGAGGTCGGGCATCCACCACGCAAGCAGCACGACGATCGCCGCTGCCAGACCGGGGTGAAGCCAGCGCGGCACGAAGCGTTCGAGCGCGAAGCCGAGCGACTGCGTCCGCAGGATGGCTTGGTTGAAGACCACGCCCACCACGCCGCCGATCATGCCGAGCACGAGTACCAACGGCAGCGCATTGACGGGCAATTGCGGGTAGCCGTGAATGGCGAACGACGGTGCCTGGCCGAGCAGTGCTTCGGAAACCGCCGTCGCGACGACGGCCGAAACGATCGCGCCGCCCAGCGTGAGCGAGCTGAACTCGCGGTGCAGTTCTTCGATGACGAACACCAGCCCCGCCAGCGGCGCGTTGAACGCCGCCGCCAGACCTGCACCAGCGCCGCAGCTCAGCAACTGCGGCACGGCCGAGCGCGAGACGCGCAATAACTCGGCCACACCGCGCCCGACGGCCGCGCCCATCTGCACGGTCGGGCCTTCGCGCCCAGCGCCAGTCCGCCGCCAATGCCGATCAGACCGCCGACGAACTTGATCGGGATGAGCAGCTTCCACCCCATCGGCCTCAGTCCGAGCATCACGGCCTTCACGTGCGGGATGCCGCTGCCCGGTGCATCCGGCGCGAAGCGCGTCACCAGCCAGCCTGCGAGCGAACCAAGCCCCAGTGCCGCGGCCGGCAGCACCATCCAGCCCCACGCGGGGTGCAGGTGAAGCGTGGCGACCAGTCGATCGCGTAGCACCTCCACGCCATACAGCGCATCACGAAACCCGACCGCGAGCAGACCCGAGATCAGGCCCACGAGCGCGGCCCGCGCGAGGTGCGACCGCCGGCGCAGTCCGCTAGCGCTGTCTTCGATTGGGATGGGATCAGTCTCAACGTCCGACGGGACGGCATCATTCATGGTCGTACACAACTCCGACCCCCGCCCGCGCGACAGTAGCGACTGCGAGGGCTTTCGCGAATCTGCTCTGGCGAAGTCAGCAAGGATGAGTGACAACGAGCGAGGCAAAAACGTCATGAAGCCCGCGAAGCAGTTCTTCGGGTGCCACGGCTTGCGTACTCGCTAGCCGTGGAACGCACGAAATGCTCCGAGCGGCTTTGACCTCGCGACCGCTCCACGGCAACGGAGTACCGATGCCGTGGCACCCGAGCGCGGCGCTTAGTCCTCTCCCGCGGAGGGGAAACTAAGGCATCCTGCATGAGACGCGATGCACCGTCACGAAGCATCATCGTTCGCACGATCAAACAGCAACCCCTGCTTCTGGTCGTCCACGGTCGAGCGGACTTCGCCTTCCGCGAACGTCGTCACAATCACATCGCCCGGCCGGACGTCGCTCGGTGAACGCAGCACTTTGCCGGTGCGTTTGTCGCTGGTGATCGTGTAGCCGCGTTTGAGAACATTCACGGGCCCGAGGGCGCGCAGCAGCGATTCGGTGGATTCAAGTTGCCGGCGCTTCGATTCGATCACGCCGCGGCCGGCTCGCGCAGAGCGCGATTCAAAGTCGCTCAGCCGCTGCTGAAGTGCGGCCAGCTTCGTCGTCGGACGATGGGCTGCGAGTCTGGTTTCGAACTCGTGAAGCTGATCGCGGGCGCGGCTCGTCGCGTCGTCCCCGTGGTCGAGCAGGCGCGTTTCGAGGTCGTCGATGCGCTGGCGGATCGGATCGAGAATGCTCGCGGGCTTGCGGAAGAACTCATGACGCGCGATGGAGTGAAGCTGCATCTTCGCGCGGTCGATCAGGGAACGAACCAGGACGCTAAGCCGCAAGCGGCTTTGCTCCATCACATTGATCGCACTGCGCCAGTTCTGGGTGACGACGGTTGCTGCTTCCGTTGGCGTGTGGGCGTGGTAGTCCGCGACGAGGTCGGCGATGCTCACGTCGATCTCGTGCCCGATGCCGGTGACGATCGGCACGCCGCACTTCGCGACCGCCCGCGCGACGATCTCTTCGTTGAACGCCCACAGGTCTTCCAGGCTCCCGCCACCGCGACCGAGCAGGACGACGTCGATGCCGCCGAGGCTCTCGTGCTCTTCCGAAATGTGCCGCAGCGCCTGCGCGATCGCCGGGCCCGCGGTTGCGCCTTGGACGGGGACGGGGTAGACCAGCAGGCGCAGGAACTTGAAGCGCCGCAGCACCTTCAGCATGTCGGCGAACCCGGCCGCCTGGGGGCTGGTGACGAGCACGATCGTCCGAGGGTACGCCGGGATCGGCCGCTTGCGGTCCGGGGCGAATAGACCTTCAGCGTTCAGCTTCGCTTCGAGTTGTCGCTTGGCGAGTTCCAGCGCACCTTCGCCGACGGGGTCCATCCGGTTGGCGTAGACTTGGTAGCGTCCGCGCGGCGCGTAGACGCCGATCGAGCCGGTGATGAGCACTTCCAGCCCGTCGGCCGGCTCGAAGCGAAGCGACGTCGCCTTGCCCGCGAACATCACGCAGTCGACACAGGCCTGGGCGTCCTTCAGCGTGAAGTAGCAGTGGCCCGAGGTGCGGTGCCTGTTGAAGTTCGAGAGCTCGCCGCGAATAAGAAAGCTCGCGGGCAGGCCGCCCTTGAGGATCTGCTCGATCCGCCGGTTCAGGGTGCTGGGCGTCAGCGGCGCCTCCGACGGCGGCGCAGGCGTCGGCCGGCCGGTGAGTTGCTCGCGTGTGTCGAAGAAGCTGGGCATGCGAGCGGAATCGTAGTCCAGCCGCTCAACCCTCGCACGAGTTGCCGCACTCATCCATGACGGTGTACGGCCTTCCTGCGCAAATAGTCCGAAGGGATCGCGTCTTCTAGAATTCCGAGGCAGCCCCTTTGAACTTGCCCATGTTTCCAAATGAGCGATCGAAGGACCGACAACTAAAGATTATCGCGCTCTTGTTTGCGAATTTCCGACCGGACTCGACGTATATCTAGACATGAGCGAATGATCGCGCGGGAGTGGGTGCATGACCGGAACCGGTCAGCCTTCGGCTCGATCTGACGCACTGGCCAGCCGGACCGTGTTATGGGAGTCTTGGCGACACACTTGGATACGACCCCTTCACTGCCGCAGACGTTGTTCGGCTTCCAGCCCATTCGCGTGATCGGCGAAGGCGCCGGCAGCACGATTTACGCAGTCCGCGACCCGGCCAGTGGCCGCACGCTCGCCCTCAAGCACGTCGTCCGCAACAACGAGAAAGCGATTCGCTTCGTCGAACAGCTCACGAACGAGATGGACGTGGGCAAGAAAGTGAACCACCCGAAGGTTCGCCGGATCCTGGACGTGAAGCTCGAGCGCAGCCTGCTCTGGAAGGTGAACGCCGCCGCCCTGCTGATGGACCTCTTCGACGGCGAGCCGCTCGACGTCCGCCTGCCTGCCACCAACGCCGACATCGTGAAAGTCTTCATCCAGGTGGCCGAGGGGCTCGGCGCGATGCACAAGGCCGGCTTCGTCCACTGCGACCTGAAGCCCGCGAACATCCTCATGAACCGCGACGGCGACGTCCGCATCATCGACCTCGGCCAGGCCTGCCCGATCGGCACGAAGAAGGCCCGCATCCAGGGCACGCCCGACTACATCAGCCCCGAGCAAGTCAAGCTGCTGCCCGTCGACGAGCGCACCGACGTCTACAGCCTCGGCGCGACGATGTACTGGTGCCTGTGCGGCCAGAAGCTGCCCACGCTCTTCACACTGAAGAAGGACGAAAACAGCTTCCTGGTCGACGCCTTCATCAAGGCCCCGCACGAGATCAACCCGCTCGTGCCGGAGAACCTGAGCAACTTCGTCATGGAAATGGCGCGCGTGAACCCGACGAAGCGCCCGAAGGACATGGCATCCGTCGTGAGCCGGCTGGAAATCATCCTGCACGGGCTGACGAAGTGATACACTTCGTGCTCGATGTCCACGCAAGAGCCCGAACGTCTTCCGCTGGGGCCAACAAGTGAGCTTTGGGCGAATGCGGCTTGGGTCACCAACTGGTTATACGCGGTCTGTTGTGCTGCATCTGCATCAACTGCGTCGCCACCAGCGGACCTCTACATCGAGTCCAATGTCACGCTGCGCAACGCACGACTGATACCAGTGCGAGTTGCGCACGATACTGGCGACTGCTCTGGGAGATACACAGAAACCCAGCCCACACTGAAGGACGACGAGATGCCATCACGCGCGAGCTGATTGAGACATTCAGTGTCATCATCACGCTGACTTTGGATGAAACACCTGCCGAATCGGGCATTTCCACAGCAAGGCAAATCACACCGATCGATTGGCCGCAAATGGCGGAGGTGGTGCGAAACGAGATCAAGCAGTCGTCACTCCTACAGGACTTGATCAGTGAAGGTCGGGACGCGCTGTTAGCACGAGTTCGCGCCGAAGTCGAAGAAGTCGCGAAGTTCCGTCGGCGACGTTCCGAACTCGAATACAGGCCTTGGAATGACCTGCATGAGAAAGCGAGTTCCGGGCTAAGCGCACACGTTGATGGCATGACACAGTTGTGGGACTCGATCCTCCAACTTGAACTCAACAACATTGACAGGCGAGCTAGGTGCTTTGCGATCCACGCGGGCGCAGGGTTCATTCGTCGAGCGCTCGAATCCTGGTTACCGCGTTTCAAAGCCCTGATGCAAATCGATGCGCTCGATCGCGACGACATGGAGTCGCACGAGTCCGGAATCCTGAAGTGTGAACTTTGGAGAGCCGAACAGATTAAGTACCACGTGGTCCGTAACGCCCTTGCGGCGCCATTCGGGGACAAGCTGACAGAGCGGGTAAGAAATCTGAAGGCATCAGGAGGCTGGTGGAACAAGCCTGAAGAGGTCGTCGTCGAGCCGATCCTCGCTGACCTGCAGTTAATCGTCGACCATACGGACCAGTTGTTGAGCCGCTGTGCCACAGATAGCGTGGCGAATGCCCTTAGCACGCTGCGATCGACGGCTCTTGGTCAATTCTGGCAGGATGCCTGCGACCGACGTGACGTCGATCCTGACGGAGCGCTGACGTCCGCCCGAACGTTCTTGGAAAGCGTGTGCAAGCACATTTTGTGTGATCGCCAAGTCACCTTTGATCCTTCGCTCGACTTGTCTCCCCTCATCAATCTGGTGCTCAAGAGCCTTCGCGTGAGTCCAGATGCTCAGGCGCAAAGGTCGATTCAGAAGATTGGACAAGGTGCGATCTCGATGGTGACTGGGATTGGTGACATTCGAAACAGACTGGGTGACTCACATGGGAAGGGACCTACCGAGGCCCACGCAGCGCCCTACCATGCGCGTTTCGCTGTCGACCTCGCGGGGCTTCTCGCTGAGTTCCTGATCGCGGCGCATGATCAGCTCAACACTCGTCCTTGATGTGAGACTGCCACATAAGTGAAGAAGGCGGACGACTTCCGTCGTCCGCCTTCTCTTCTTTCATTGACTCGCAACCACATCCTCACCGACCGCGGCGACGCAGGCCGAGCAGGCTGGCCATTCCCATAGCGACAGCAGTCGTCGGTTCCGGGATCGGCACGAGGGCGATGTTGTTGCCCGCGTAGGCGTAGTTGATCGTGTAGCCGGCCGGGACGTTCGTGGTGGCCGTGAACGTGCCGGTCAGGCTGCCGTAGCTGGCGAAGACGTACGCCGCATCGTCGGCCGGGGCGCCAAGCTGGCTGAAGTCGACGTTGGCCGCCGCGATGTTCAGAGAGCCCAGGACGTTCAGCAGGTCGATGCTGCCCGCGCCGGTTCCGTCGTACTCGACCGAGAGCAGTCCGCCGATCGTGGCACTGCCGAGGGTCAGCGTGCCGATGGAGTTGCCCGGGGCGACGATCGTGTTCGCCGCCGCCGTGATCGCGCCGGCGATCGTGCCGGTGCCGCCCAGCGACGCACCGCCCGACAGGCTCACGCCCGAGACGATGCTGCCGTTGACTGCGAGCCGGCCCGCCTCCACCGACGTCAGGCCGGTGTAGGTGTTCGCGCCGCCCAGTGTGAGGGTACCCGCGCCCTTCTTCGTCAGACCGCCCGAGCCGGAGGCGAGCAGCGCCTGGCCGACGGTGACGTTGAAGCCGCTGGTGTCGATGATCGCACCGCCGTCCTTCACGTTGGCGACGTTCAGACCCTGGAGGAAGTTGGCGGTCGAAGCCGTCGGCTTGAGCGTGCCGCCGTTGAAGTTGAAGGTGGCGTTGGCGTTGGTGCTGGTCTTGGAGATCGACGGCGTCGTGAGCGTGCCGCCGTTGAGGTTGTACACATACGTGCCCGAGCTGTATTCCCACGCGTTCGCGCCATGGCTGCCGAGCACCACGCTGCCCGTGCCGCCGACGTTCACGCTGCCGCCGTTCTGGGTGAACGTGCTGGTGCCAGTGTGGCCGAGCACGCCGAACTGGATCGAGCCGTTGTTGAGCACATTGACCGAGCCGCTGTCGACGTTGATCGTGTTGACGGTCGGGTCCCATACGCCGAGTTCAAGGTTGCCGCCGCCCGACGTGTTGACGTTGACGGTCGTGCCCGCAACGTTGACCGTCGCGACGTTGTTGACCGACCCGGCGAAGCCGAGCGTGAACCACTGCTTCGAGGCGAGCGTTCCGCCGGTGAGTGTGCCGGTGGCCTTCAAGACCGAGGTGTTGTTGTCCCCGCGCGAAGGCGACGATGTTGGCCGTCACCGTGCCGCCACTCTGCTTGTAGGTGTTGGTTCCAGCGCCCTGGCTGAAGAAGGTGGCGCCGACCTGGAGCGCGTCGCTCAGGTTGACCGTGCCGTTGTCGACGTTCATGTTGCCCGACGACGCGCCGGCGGCGCCGAGGAAGATGCCCTTGCCGGCGATCGTGCCGGTGGTGTTGACGTTGATCGTCGCGACGGTGCCTCCGTCCAGGCCGGCCAGCAGGTTGCCGTCCTGCGTCGCGCCGCCGATGTTCAGGCTGCCGCTGCCCGTGCCGAAACCGGTGTAGGTTCCGCCGGTGGCGGCCGTGTTCGCGAGGTTGTAGGTCGCGTTGGCGCCGACATAGCCGAGCCAGAACCAGCTGCCGCCGCCCGTGTTGAGCGTGCCGCCGGTCTGATCGAGCCGACCCGTGCCGCCGCTGGTGGTGCCGATGCGGATGTCGCGGCTGGAGTTCGCCGTGCCGGCGCTCAGAACCGGGTACGGATAGCTGGTGCCGACGTTGTTGATGAGGACGTCGTTGTTCCCGCTGCCCGGCAGGCCGCTGTTCCAGTTGCCGGCGTCGAACCAGTCGGTGCTGTTGGCGCCCGTCCACGACGTGTCGGCCGACGCATGACGCGCACCCGCCAACACACAGACCGACGCACTGGCAATGACAAAGGCGCTACGAACGCCACGACCGCTCAGAAGACCTCGCATGTTTCTCTCCTCCTCGACCATCGGACGAAATGAAGCAGCCCGCTTTTGATCGGATTAAAGAATCCGAAGGGGCGTCCGAACTCAGAATCAGGGGCAAAGCTCACTTCGTCAACAAGTTTCTTCCGGATCGAAGGATTTGACGGAGCAGAGGAATGATTTGCCGCATGCGCAGAACCGGCGCGAACTGCGGTGCCGGCTATTCGGCTTAATCCGACACAACACCGGGCCTCAAAGCGCGTCGCGCTGGCAAGCAAGGCAAGATGGTCAAGGGGCCGGGTACTTCGGCTTCTGGCCGTTCAGGACGCCGATGACGTCGTTCACCACCCAGCTCATGTTCTCGATCGCCGTGTACGTGCGGGCGGCCATGTGCGGGGCGAGCAACACGTTCGGCAGCCCCAGCAGCGGGAAGCCGGGCAGCGGCGGCTCGGGGTCGTACACGTCGAGCGCCACGCCCACGAGCCTTCCGGATTTCACTTCCTGTGCCACCGCGTTCACGTCCAGCACTTCGCCGCGACAGGTGTTCAGCAGGTAGCTGCCCTGCTTCATGGTCGCGAGTTCTTTCGCCGCGACCATGTGCTCGTTGCCGGGACGCATATCGACATGCAGCGTCAGCACGTCCGACTGCACGTACAACTCGTCCTTCGAGACGGATTGAGCCGGGAAATCGAGTTGGCTGGCGACGTCGAGCAGGTCGTTGTAGAGGACGTGCATGCCGAACCCGTTCGCGGCGATGTGCCCGACGCGTCGGCCCACCCGGCCCATGCCGAGAATGCCAATGGTCATCTCGTTCAACTGCCGGCCACGGTGTTCGTTGCGGATCTTTTTGAAGGTCTTGGGGTCGTAGACGTTGTCGCGGAAGAAGCCGTAGGGCCGGCACATCTGCAGCAGCAGGCTGAAGACGTAGTCGCCCACGGCGAGCGTGTTGGCGTCGGGCGTGTAGACGACCTCAACGCCGCGGGCGCGGCAGGCCTTCACGTCGATGTTCTCGATGCCCACCCCGCCCCGGCCGACGACTTTCAGCTTCGGCGCTTTCGCCAGCAGCACCGGGTTCACCTTCGTGTACGTCCGCACGACCATCCCGTCCGCGCGAGCGAGCACGGCGTCGAAGCCTGGATCGTCGACGCCGATCTCGATGACGTCGGCGTTCTCCTTCAGCCAATCGAGCGGACGCTGGTCGGAACCTTCAGTGACAAGAACAACAGGTCGATTCATGCGGTCGCATGATACGGTTTCGCTCGTGCAACACCGAGGCTACTACATCACGCTCGGGATCAAGTGCTCTAGCACCTTCGCGCTGCACAGCACGCCCGGCATGCCCGCGCCCGGATGCGTTCCCGCGCCTACGAAGTACAGTCCCTCAATGCCCGGGGCCTTGTTGTGAAAGCGGAACCACGCCGATTGGGAGAAGATCGGCTGAATGCTGAAGCCCGCGCCGTGCATCGAGTTCAGGTTCTTCTCGAAGTGGTCGGGCGTCACATAGAAATCGTCGACCATGCTCTCGCGCAGCTCGGGCAGGATCGTGCGCTCGAGGTAGTCGATGGTCACGTCGCGCATGACGGATCCCATGACGGTCCAGTCGATCGAACCGTCGGGACGCAATGCAGCTTCCTCAGAAAGCCCACGGCACTGCCGTGGGCTTTGAGTTTTCAACGGTTGGTTGTTCGGAACCGGAACCAGCACGTAGAAGCTTTCGCACCCCGCGGGCGCCATGCTCGGGTCGGTCGCGGTGGGACGGTGCAGGTAGACCGAGAGGTCTTTCGTTTCAAGCCCGGTGCGAGCGAAGAGGGAATCGATGAGCTGTTTGTACTGCTCGCCAAGGACGACCGTGTGATGGGCGATGTCGGGGTACGTCCGCTTCGTGCCGAAGTACATGACGAACAGGCCCATGGAGTATTTGAGATTTCCGACTTTCGATTTGCGATTTAGGCGTCGCGCGGCGAGGCCCTTGCGGTACTTCGGATCGAGCAGCTTGTCGTAGACGAACGGCGCATCGGCGTTGAAGACGATCGGACCGCTCTCATTTGAACCGTAGGCACCAACGAGAAGATGCTCACCGCTCGATGTCACGACGGCACGCGCGTGCTGCGGCGGAATTCGAATTCTCAGTCCATTTTCGCGAGCTTCCTTGAGCATCAATGCGCGTTCTGCTTCCGACGGACCGACTTCAACTCGGCTCACCTCCTCCCCCAGCCGAATCTCCACCCCCTCCTCCCGCATCAGCTTCTCCAGCCCGCGCACGATCGCGCCGGTGCCGCCCATGGCGAACTGCACGCCCCACTCGCGCTCCAGGTAGAAGATCAGCGAGTAGATGCTGGTTGTGTTGAACGGGTTTCCGCCCACCAGCAGCGGCTGAAAGCTGAACACACGGCGCAGGCTCTCGTTGCGGATGTACTTCTTCGCCATGCCCCAGACGGTCTTGTAGTTCTGAAGGCGGATGAGGTGGGGTGCGCACTTGAGCATCGTGCCGAACTTGTGGAACGGCACCGCGCCGAGTTCGGTGAAGCCGACGTCGAAAATCTTCTTCGAGTGCTTCAGATACCGGCGAAAACCCTCGACATCGCGCGACTCGAACTTCGCGATCTGGGCTTCCATCTGATCGAGCGTGCCGCCGTAGTCGAAGGACCTGCGGTCGGCAAACTGGATCCGGTACCACGGAAAGATGTCGCGGAACTCGATGTAGTCTTGGCGTTTCTTGCCGAAAAGTTCGAACAGTTCGTCAAACAGGAACTTGGCCGTCACCACCGTCGGGCCAGCGTCGTGGACGAAGGTGCCGAGGGGCGTTTCGCGCCGGTACTGATACGCCCGGCCGCCGAGTTGGTCCTGCTTGTCGATCAGCGTGACCGCGTACCCCTTCGCCCGCAGCCGCAACGCCGCGGCCATTCCGCCGAAACCGGCTCCGATGACGATCGCCTTGGGCATGGGTGGGAGAGGAGACAGAATACAGGAGTCAGAATTCGACGGACGCATGATAGGCCTGGACGTGCCAGCCCGCCTCTTCTCCTGTCTCCTGACTCCTGCCTTCTTCCTCACAGCACCCGCAGCATCAACTCATATCCATAGAACCCGATGACACTGCCGATCGCGCAGCCACCCAGCACGTCGGACGGGAAATGCGCATCGAGCAGGTATCGCAGCGTCGCCGTGCCGATGGCCAGCACCCAGAATACCACCAGGCCCGGCGGCCAAAGCTGGCTCAGGCAGATCGTCAGCGCGAACGCGCACGCGCTGTGGCTGCTCGGGAAGCTTTCACGCGAATTGTCGTGACGGAAGCTGAGGCCGGTGAACCTGCCCGCGTTTTCGCGGTTCGGCCGCATGCGTCCGAACGTGCGCTTCATCAGCATCACGCTGACGCTGGTCATCAGCACTGGCACGATCACCAGCAGCGGCAGCCGCCAGTCGCGCGGCTCGCGACACCACACCAGCCAGGCCGCAACGGGCGTGACGAAGCTCTGCCCGTACTGCGCCCACGCGGCCGTCTCGCGCTTGATGTCGCCCTTCACCTTCAATTGCAGCGTCGTCCGCAGGCCGCGCTGTTCAAGCAACAGCATGACGACACAGAACGCTGCAAGAATCCCGACCGCAATCCAGCTCATGCCGGGAGCATAGCGACAGAGCCACCAAGGCACGAAGACACCAAGACAGATCGATCATGGCGTCCTTAGCCTTCTTCATGTCTTGGTGTCTTGGTGGCTCTGCTTCCCTCCTTCGGGCCGTTCCCGCACAATCGCGTCGTGCGTTTTCGTCGACTTCTTCCGATCGTGTTGATCCTGCTCGGTGCCGCCGCCGTGTATTGGGCGGGCATTGGGAGCACGCCGCTGATTGATCGCGACGAGCCGCGGTATGCGCAGACGTCGAAGCAGATGCTGGAGTCAGGGAACTGGGTGGTGCCCTACTTCCTTGACACGCTGCGGCTCAAGAAGCCGATCTTCATCTACTGGTGCCAGGCCGGGTCGATGAAGCTGCTCGGGCCGACGGTGTTCGCGGCCCGGCTGCCTTCGGTCATCGCGTTCATCCTCACGCTGGCGATGCTCGCGGTCGTCGGAACGCGTTTTGTCGGCGTGCGCCGCGCGACGTGGGCGCTGTTCATGCTCGCCACCTGCGTGCTGAGCTTGTGGGCCGCCAAGACGTGCCTGACCGACGCGGTGCTGCTGGTGTGGATGACGATCGCGCTGCTCTGCCTGGCCGCGATCCTGCGGGTTCGCACCGGCTGGGGCGTGATGATGCTGCTCGGCCTGTCGATCGGCTTCGCGTTTCTGACCAAGGGGCCGGTCGTGCTGATGTTTCTCGGCATGACGGGCGTGGTGTACTGGCTGCTGGGCAAGACGATCCGCGTGAGGGCGAACGCGCCGGTCGGGGTGACGCCGGAGGAAGATGCGGAGTACCAGGCGGAACTGGCCGAAGCCGAGCAGCGCGCGGCGGCGCTGAACGCCACTCCCTCTCCCGGTACACCGGGAGAGGGCGGGGGTGAGGGCCGAGCACCTGCGACCGATCCGCCCCTCATCCCAACCCTCTCCCGGCATACCGGGAGAGGGCGACAGGCGATCATCAACACTGCCATCGTCCTCGCCTGCGCACTCGTCGTCCTCGCGCCTTGGGCGATCGCCCTCGAACTCCGTCGGCCCGGATCGCTGCTGGAGATGCTCAGCAAGGAAGTCGTCGACCGCGGCACGACCGCGCAGGAAAACCACACCGGCCCGCCCGGGTTTTACCTCGTCACGCTGCTGCTGATGTGGTTCCCGTGGATCCTGCTGCTGCCCGCGACATTGCTGCACGCGTGGAAGCGCCGGCGGCGTTTCGAGGTGAGGTTCGCGCTGGCCGCCATCATCGGGCCGTGGATTTTCCTGGAGATCTACAAGACGAAGTTGCCGCACTACCTGTTGCCGAGCTACCCATTTCTCGCCCTGCTGACGGCCGACCTGCTGCTGGCGGCGATCCGCGGCCGCGTCGGCGACCTCACGGGCCGGGCGTTCCTGCTGGTCACGAAAGTGCTGGCCGTGCTGATGGGCATGTTTGGCGTGGCCGCGCTCGTGGTGCCGTGGCTGATCTGGCCGAGGCAGTCGACGACGTACTACGTAGGCGCGTCGCTGCTGATCGTCGCCTACCTGCTGACCGGTTTGCTCGCAGCCCGTCACTTCTCCCGGCTGGAACCGAAACGCGCCGCGCTCGTGCTGGGGCTCGGCACCTGGGCGATCTGCGGGCTGTCGTGGACGCTCTACTTCCCGAACGCGTCGTTCCTGAACCTGTCGTCGCGCATCGCCGACGTGCTGAAGCGCGAAGGCGCGACGTCGAAGGGCGATGTGCTGATGGTCGACTACAAAGAAGGCTCGCTCGCCTTCTACCAGGGCGGCACCATCCGCGAGCAGAACGACGAAGGCTTCATGACCCTGACGCCGCCCAGCACTTGGCCGAAGTGGCTGGTGACGACGCGGACGCATTTCGAGGATCAGCGGATGTCCGTGCGGGATCGTTGGGAGACGGTCGACGAACTGCGCGGGTTCAACGTCGCGGAAGCGAAGCTGTACGACGTGCTGGTGCTGCGGAAGAAGTGATCGGATGATCGATCCACGAACGAGGCTGATCCGTCCGCCTGGTTCCGGGTGCCACGGCTTGCGTACCCGCTAGCCGTGGTACGCTCGCAATCCCGAGCGAGCCGACGATCGCGTGTGTTCCACGGCAACGGAGTACGGCTCGACTGAACTCGCCGAAGTCCGATGCCGTGGCACCTTCACTTACCATCCGAGCGGTCCCTGTCTGCGTTCGGTCGGTTAAGGACCGTCGCGGCTACCCTTCGATTTCGTCAGATTCTTTGAATTCGTCATCGTGCTCGACGCCCGAGTCGCGCGTCGGAACCTTCACGAGCGCCGACGTCGCGAGCACTGCAAGCGGGACGTGAATCGGCACGCGGTAACGCAGCGAGCCTACCGACACCGCATGCATCGCGCTCAGCAGAAGCATCGGCGCGAGCAGGTAGAACTTCGCCCGCCCGGGCAGGCCGCCGGGAAGCAGCGCGACCAGTGCCAGCAGCATCAGCGGCACCGCGTGCGTCCCGGCCGCGATGACGTACAGGCGCTTCGATCCGTACTCGGCCGACAACGGGACGGGCGACCAGAGCCGGCCGAGCTTCGCCAGCGCCAGTTCCGCGACGCGCGTCGGATGCTCGCGGGCCCAGTCCCAGGCGAGTTCCGACAGGTAGCGCGACCGCTCGACCTCGTTCAGCCGGGCGAGCACGGGCAGCGATTTCGTCCACGTCTGGTCACTGGCGCCGGTCGCGTCGGGGTTCAGGCCGTCGTAGAGGGTGAAACCGTCGTTGGTCGTGGTCCAGACCCACGCGCCGACGACGCCGCGATTGCGGATCGCCCATGGGAGCAGGGTGAGCACCGTCAGCAGCACCAGCGTCGTGACGGCGGGGAACTTGCGCGGGCGATCGGTCGGGGGGATCAGCAGCGACGCTGAGCCGATCACGATAGCCCACGGCAAGGCGCTCGGTCGTACGTAGATCGACGCCAGCAGCAGCGCGACGCCAGCCCACCACATGACGGCGTCGCGCCACCGCTCGCGCGCAGCGTCGGCGGCGAGCCGTACGCGAGCAGCGCGAGCGCCCAGGCCGACATCGTGACGAACAGCGACTCGGTCAGCACCAGCCCGTCAAAGTAGACCAGCAGCGGATCGAACGCGACGAAAACGCCCGCGACCAGCGCCGCGCGCGGTCCAATGAACCGGCGGGCGAGCCAGAATCCCGCCAGCACCGTTGTCGCTCCGAGAACGGCCTGCACGACGCGAACCGCTCGCGCGTTCGAGTTCAGCAGCGCGATGACCGCCGGATAGCCGGGCATGCGGAAGGCTCGGACCTCGCCGGCGTCGGGGAAGCGGGTGTCGATCATGGCGACGCCGTTGCCGGCGCGAATGGAGTCGGCGACCTGCAGATATTCCACCTGATCGGGCAGCGCCGCGATCGACGCGGCGTCGGACGGACGCGTCCATGCCCAGCCGAGGCGCAGGGCGAGGGAGAGCAGGACGAGCGCGAGGAGCAGCGCTCGGGTCGCTCCTGTCGATGAATCGTTCTGCGCTTCGCTCACGCCAAGCAAGCTACCGTGAATGAGAGATGGTCGCGACTTTCACCGCGAAGGCGCAAGCGAAATCGGCGACGGTGCAGGCATTCGATGATTGATCGTGGATGAAGCTGTTGGATTTCTGTTCTTGTTGCGGACGTTCGCGGTAGATTACTCCACCGTGGCGTGGCCCGGTGGAATCTCGGTGGGACATCGCGCGCATCGGCTCGCGAAGCGCACCCGCGACGACGTCCTGGAATTCTGCTTCCCCGCGCACTGCGCGGGGTGCGGCGCGATCAGTTCCACCGCCGACCCGCTCTGCCCGATGTGCGTCATCGCGATGGAGCAGTTGCAGGAACACCCGGCCTGCCCGCGCTGCGCTTCCACTCCCCACCGCCGCCACGCCTTGCGGGCGGTGCTCGGGCAAGGGACTTCGGCCGTTCGGGAAAGTGATTCGACTGGTCGATTTCGAAAGCACGTCGCGCTCGATGATCCACGCTGTCAAGTACCACAAGCAGTGGAACGTGGCCGAGCACTTGGCGAAGCGACTGCTGCGCCAGGAACGCGCTCAGAAGTTGCTGGACGAAGTCGACCTCGTCGTCCCCGTGCCGATGCACTGGTGGCGGCAGGTGCTGCGCGGGTTCAACCAGGCGGAAGTGATCGCGCGGACACTGGCTCGGCCGTTTCGCTTGCCGGTCGTCAGCGCCGTCACGCGCGTGACGAACACGCCGTCGCAGACCGGTTTCGACAGTCGAGCCGCCCGGGCGCGGAATGTGAAGGATTGCTTCCGGCTCGATCGCCCCGACCTGATCGCGGGCAAGCGCGTGCTGGTGGTGGATGACGTGATGACGACCGGCGCGACGCTCCGCGCGGTTGCGATGTGTCTGGGGGACGCGGAACCGGAGTCGATCGACGCGATGGTGATCGCATCGGTGAGTCCGTCGCACTCGTCGACGGCGCCGGTGAAGTTGAAGTGAATCGGCTTGGGGGTCGACACGAGTATTCCGATGAAAGCCCCGCCCTTCGGGCGGGCGCTAAACGGGGATCACCAGCGCGTTGATGAGTCCATCGAATGGACCATCCACCCTCCGCGCTTCCCCTCCACAATCCGACAGGTTCTAGAACCCACCGTCGCCTTTTCAGATCATGTTTGCGTCTCGTCAGCCCACGCCCTAGTATCGCCCCGCGGCGTGTCGGGGTTGGAGAGAAGACCGCTTTGACACCACGTCCCTTCGAGGTGCCGCTTGCCCGCGACCGTTGTCATCCCCGCCCGTCTGGCCAGTACACGCTTCCCCGAAAAGATCATTGCCTCCCGAACCGGCCGGCCTCTCGTGCAGCATGTGGTCGACCAGGTGAAGCTCTGCAAAAACGTGGGCGAGATCATCGTCGCCGCCGACGATCGCAAGATTGCCGACGCGCTTCGGCAGTACGACACGCACGTGGTCATGACCGACCCCGACCACCCCAGCGGCACCGACCGCATCGCCGAAGTCGCGGCGTCCCGCAAAGATTCACTCATCGTGAATGTTCAGGGCGATGAGCCCGAGATCGAACCAGAAGTGATCGACACGCTGATTGAGCGCGTCACCCGCACCGGCGAGCCGATGGGCACGGCCGCCACCGTCTTCCCGGCCGGGGCGGACCCGATCAACCCGAATCTGGTCAAGGTGGTGCTCTCCACCGAGGGTCGCGCGCTATACTTCTCGCGGTCGCCGATCCCGTTCCATCGCGATTCGACGGAAGCCCGCGAACCGCCCTACTACTTGCACCTTGGGCTGTACGCCTATCAGTGCGATTTCCTGCTGAAGTACGCGTCCTGGTCGCCCACACCGCTCGAACGGGCTGAAAA
Organism: Tepidisphaeraceae bacterium; assembly: GCA_047600945.1. GTDB lineage: Bacteria > Planctomycetota > Phycisphaerae > Tepidisphaerales > Tepidisphaeraceae > JASGKC01. The sequence goes on from JASGKC010000001.1 coordinate 5,087,390, forward strand.
GCTCGAACAGCTGCGGGCGCTGGAGCATGGCGTGCCGATCGGGGTCGTCGTGGTGAAGCGAGCCACGCACGGTGTTGATACAAAGGAACAATACGACGCTTTTGTCGCGCGGTACTTGTCAAAACAGACCTGAGCGAAGAAGAAGGTTACAGCCATGGCCAACGAAGACTTACTCGCCCAGATCGGTCAGACGCGTGACGAGACCGAGTTCTACACGCCGATGCCCGCCGGGTATCGCAAGAACCGCACCAAGTACGTCGTCGTGGTCGGCACCGTCATCTCCGGCCTGGGCAAGGGCATCTTCGCCTCGTCGCTCGCCAAGCTCATGAAAGACAAGGGCTTGAAGGTCGCCCCGATCAAGATGGAGGGCTACCTCAACATCGACTCGGGCACCCTCAACCCCTACCGCCACGGCGAAGTCTTCGTCCTCGACGACGGCACCGAAACCGACATGGACCTGGGCACCTACGAGCGCATGCTCGACCAGGAGCTCAGTCAGTACAACTTCACCACCAACGGCCGCATCCTGAGCGGCGTTCTGAAGAAGGAACGCGAAGGCGGCTACCTCGGCCGCGACGTGCAGGTCATCCCGCATGTGGTCGGCGAAGTGAAGCTCAAGCTGCGCGAGCTGGCCGTGAAGTCCGAAGCCGACGTCGTCTTCATCGAGATCGGCGGCACCGTCGGCGACTACGAAAACATGTTCTACCTCGAAGCCTGCCGCCAGCTGGCTTACGAGGAAGGCGAAAACTCCGTCTGCTTTGTCGCGCTCACCTACATCGTCGAGCCCAACGTCCTCGGCGAGCAGAAGTCGAAGGCCGCCCAGCTCGGCATCAAGCGTCTGATGGAAGTCGGCATTCAGCCGCACATCGTCGCGTGCCGCGCCCAGTCGCCCGTGCATGACAAGATCCGCCAGAAGATCAGCATGTACACCAACGTGTCGATGAAGCGCGTCTTCTCGATGCACGACCTGGAAAGCATCTACCTCGTCCCCGAAAGCCTGCGCGAGACCGGCATCGACCGCGAAGTGCTCACGCTGCTCGACCTTCACGACCGCGTCGACCAGCGCAGCGAAGACGTGCAGCGCACCAAGTGGCTGAACTTCGTCCGCAAGATCGGCACGACGATCTCCGACGGCAAGGCAAGCCCACGCGAGGTGAACATCGCCGTCACCGGCAAGTACACCAGCCTGCGCGACGCGTACGCCAGCATCATCAAGGCGTGCGAGCACGTGGGCGTGAACCTGGGCGTGAACGTCAACCTCCGCTGGCTCGACACGCAGAACATCGACGCCGGCAACGTCGCCTCGCGCCTGCGCGACATCCACGGCATCATCGTGCCCGGCGGGTTCGGCGTGCGCGGCACCGAAGGCAAGATCGAATGCATCCGCCACGCCCGTGAAACCAAGATGCCCTACTTCGGCATCTGCCTCGGGTTCCAGATGGCCGTCATCGAATACGCCCGCAACGTGTGCGGCCTGACCGCCGCCAACTCTACCGAGTTCGACCCGAAGTGCGCCCAGCCCGTCATCGACATCCTGCCCGAACAGAAGATGATCGAAGGCCTGGGCGGTAACATGCGGCTCGGCGGCAAGGACGTCGACATCAAGCCCAACACCTTCGCGTGGGAGCTGTTCGACAAGAAGGACCGCGTCCGCCTGCGCTTCCGCCACCGCTACGAGGTCGACCCGAAGTACATCCCCACGCTGGAAGAAAAGGGCCTCATCTTCAGCGGCAAGCACCCCACCCAGCCGATCATGCAGGTGCTCGAACTGCCGAGAGACGTGCACCCGTTCTTCGTCGGCACCCAAGCCCACCCCGAAATGAGCAGCCGGCCACTGCGCCCGCAGCCGTTCTTCGTCGGATTGGTGAAAGCCGCACTGGAGTTCGCCAAGAAGAACGCCGAAGCGACAACCCCCACTCCGACGCCGGCGAAGAAGACTGAGCCGATCGCGACGGTGTGAAGGCCCTAGCCGAATTGCGTTTCGTAGGGCGTGCACCCCGTGCACACCCTACGACGTCGAGCGTCCGTCCCAGCCACACTGGCCAAGCTCGTCGCCCGACGCAAGAAATCGTCGACCGCCGCAACAACCCGCGTCACCTGCCCAAGCAGAACAATCCGCACCACTCAGCACGTTGACGTCCCGCCTGATAAGAACCCGCCCTGTTCTACGGAACCGCCGTTTGCGCTTCGCGGACCATGGATTCTCCCACGCGCACCGCCAGTTCTCCCGCGTGCGCTGACGATTCACCCGCGTGCGCTGACGTCTCTCCCGGGTGCACTGCCGATCCACCCACGCCGCGCGCGAGCCCACCCACGCGCCTCCACCCTTCTCCCGCGTGCGCTGGCGATTCGCCCGCGTGTGCTCGCGCCGGTCCCGCGAGTCGTAACCGTTCTCCCGTGTGCACCGCAACGCCAGCCACCCGCCGCGTCCGCCCCTCAATGGCACGACTTGAGTACAAGTCGTGGCACTCGGCAACCGTGGCAGCAAGCGGCATCGTCACTCACATGCGCCCCTTCGGGTACTTGTCAAGAAAGCGCGGCTGGACGGTCGATAGTGACGGAATGACGGTTAACAGATAGACTGCCGTTGGGAGACAGAGAATGGCAGACGCCCGAGTAACATGTATCACCAAGCAGCCGCGGTCGAACGCCTACGAGGGCATCACACATCTCGGGGGGCCGGGTTGGCGCTGGACTCGCGAACAGGTTATCGAATCGATTGAAGCCAAGACGAATACTTTCCACACACTGGTCAACGGAAATCGGTCTGAAATCGGGGTCGTGAATGGCCCGAATGGAAAGTATCTCCGCACCTACGCAGACGGCTCGTGGACTGACAATCTTCTCGCATTGCCCGAGTGCACGACTGCGGAATTGTAGTCGGTCCAGTTCACGACGCTCGAAGCCATTGGAGCAAGGGTACCGGGCTGTCAGCACGAGCAGCTGATACGCAGGCTCGAGACCACTGCTCGACGGTTCCACGTCGATGTGCTTCTCGATTTTGGAAGGCCACATCTTGGCATCTTGCCGAGGGCATGCCGTGCTTGAGCAACAACGCTCCAATTGCGCTCCACAAGAATGCGATTCCTAGATGACCATGGCACAGCCAGCGTGAAACCGCCACGGAACGTTGTTCAAGCCGATTCATGAACTCCAATCTTCTTTGCAGAAGCATTGACGTTTCGAGTTGCGTGAATCCCCGCGCACGTAGGATTCGATCGAATTCCTGATCGTTGAGCGACACCTCTCCATTGTCTTGAACTTGCCATATCCCAACAGCGCCTGCCGTGCTTACGCGCTGAAGACGGTCAGGCGGGGTGCCGTTGGGATTAGTCGGCTCAAGTGCTAGAGTAATACTCGCACACGTTTTAAGGATTGATGGGAATGACGCGTTGACGAGATCGCGGTAATCACCCGGTAGGTGCTCAGGATAGTGTTGTTCGAGGCAGGCAGTCACAAGCTCAGCGTCGACAAAGTAGTTTTCGATAGAGTGCCCACGGGTCCAGAACAAATGGTCCGGAATCTCGATGTGCTTGGGATCATTGTCGTCCCCATTCTGCATATCGAACCTCCGAAACTCCCGATCTACAACCGCGGCAAACTTCCTCGAACCCCCAATTGTTGTGTGCATGTTCTCAACACGACTTCGATTCCCCCCCGCCGCATCAGGGAGATCAGCCGCCGTGTCAATGAGTATATTGTCATTTGCTAGCATCTGACTGTTCCGAAGCTCAATGATAAGCCTAGCAATGACGGCCTTATCGCTAACACCTTCCACGAGAAGCGTCCTATTGGATCGGAAAGCCACCGCCGATGGATATCCATTTGCCGAGTATTGCATCGCATGCCCCTCCCTTAAAACAGATCACCACCGCCCTCTGTATCGACTTCCTCCTGCGTGGTGCCCGACCAGATCTGCGATCGAAGTTCGACCAGCGAGTCCCGGTGCTCGGCGACGACTTCGGGAGCATGCGTGCAGACAATCACCTGCCGATCACCGGCCTGGGCCATGATCTCAGAAATGATTATCCGCTGCCAATCAATGTGCAACGAGATCTCCGGCTCGTCGATGAGCATAGTCCCGTCATCATCCGACATATGTGTCGCACAGAACAACATGGTTAACACTTGCCGTTCGCCTGAGGAAAGCACGTCTAGTGGCTCGGAGTGACTTTCTGTGATCTGAATACGCGGTCCGCGCGGGCCGAGGTTACCGCGAATAAGGCGAAGTGTTTTCGGTGTGACAAACTTGTTAAACGACGCTTCAAAGAGTCGCAACCCCTTGTACGCCTCGTCCTCCTTTGTCTTGCGTAAGGTCAAGGCCTTGTCATAGATTGCGAGAATCCTTCGGACACTCTTTTCTTCGTTACCCAACCACGTTTGGGACGCAACATCGGCAGGTTGGGTTTGGCCCGGCCGCAAGGCCTGCAACTGCTGCTGCACGCGCCTTAAGAGCACGGCCACACCTTCATTGGAGTCCGGCTCGCCGTCGTGCTGAACAGCTTGAAGAACCTTCGAGAAAACCGTCGCAAACGTGTCTTGATTCGTAATATTGACTGTGATGTACGCAGTTTCAAACTCATCATCGAGCCGCCGCGAAACATCGGCCAACGATGGATATCGAATGACCGGAACGAACTTACCAAACCACCGCCGACTCAAAAGAGTCTTCAAGGCCGTAGAGTTAATGGTATCATGAGCCGACGGCGAGCGAGGCAACCGCTTGTCCTTCAAGAAGCGCTCTTCGAGTGCACGAATTGACGCAATCTCTCGACGCAGGTCTGGCGAATCACGATAGGGACCGCCGTATTCTTCGCGATCACTTGCGGCTTCAAGTATTGACCGAAAGGCGGGAAGATACACAGGTCGCTTCGGGAAGAGCCTCGCAAACTCGAGAGCAATCTCGGGACCGACGGGCGCTGCTTGCGATAACTGTCCTAGTGTAGTTCCGTCGAGGCTAACGCCTACGACGCCTGGTTGGTCGGCAGGTTGCTCCAACAACAGCACTTGGCCTGTGGATAGTCCGAAGCGGAGTCGCTCGAAGCGAATGTTACAAAAGCGGATCAGATCGCCTTGTAGAAGGTTCGCCAGGATGTGCAAGACCGTAGTCTTGCCGCTTCCGTTCTTTCCGTGGAGCAGGTTTAGCCTCGGCTTGAAGTCGGCACGAAGCTCTTGATGGCCAAAGACGCCCGTGAAGTGAATAGACTTGATGGTAGCGTGTTCGGACATGTCCTATCCTCCCGAAGTACCGCTGAAGAGTGCTTGAGCCAGATGTTCATCCTGAATGCGAATGATGGCTGATTCGCCCACTACTGTATAGGCAAGCCGGTGCCCCCGCACTCCATCATCGCGCAATCTTCAGATGGATTCCTCTGTCGGGCCAGTCGCATCTAACGCAAGCGCGTGGTCTTTGCCATCGGCTTCCGAGCGATGCGCCACCGCGCGGCGTCAATGCAAGCACGTAGTGGCCGCAGCCGAACAAGCACATCGGCAGACTGAGATGGGAGTTGGTTGTCCGCCCGCCCGTCATCCCTTCATCCCCGTCAGCGTCACGCCCTGGATGAAGTACCGCTGGCACAGGAAGAAGACGACCATCACCGGCAGCGTCATCAGCACGCTGCCGGCCATGACGAGGGTCCAGTCGCCGCCTTGGTCGAGCTTCAGCGAGAACAGGCCGAGGCTGAGCGGGAACTTGTCCTGGTCGCGCAGGTAAATCAGCGGGCCCATGAACTCGTTCCAGGCGCCCATGAACGTCATCACCGCGATGGCGGCCAGCGTGGGTTTGAGTTGCGGCAGGATGACGTAGTACCACGTCTGGAGCGCGTTCAGGCCGTCGATGCGGGCGGCTTCTTCCAGCTCCTTCGGGATGGTCCGCATGTGCTGGACCATCAGGAAGATGAAGAACGCGCTGCCGAACCACGAGCCCACCCACAGCGGGTTCAGCGTGTTGTACCAGCCGAGCGTCTTCCAGATCATGAACGACGGGATCATCGTTACCTGGCCCGGCAGCATCATCGTGCTGAGCACCAGCAGGAACGCCACGCTTCGGCCCGGCCAGTTGAGCCGCGCGAACGCGTACGCGACGAAGCTCGCGCTGAACAGGCTGCCCGCCATCTGGAGCGCGACCAGCAGGATGGAGTTGAACGTGTACGTCCAGAACGGCACGGAGAAGAACGCCTGCTTGTAGTTGCGCGTGACCTTGGCCGTGATCGCGCCGGGCGTGGAGACGGGCGAGAGCGTGAGCCGCAGCGTGGCGGGCGCCCCCTCGGCGACGGTTGCGGGCGTCTGCCCTTCCGTCCGCAGCGGCACCCACGTGCGCGGCTTGTTGGTGGTGTCGTCGAAGCTGGGCGGCTGAAACGTCATGCTCAGCGGCCGATTCTGGGCGAGGTACGTTGTCCGCTGGCTGCGCCAGGTGACGCCGCCGACGTCGAGCGTGGCGTCGACCGCGTGCCAGCTGTCGTCGGCAAGGATGGAGACGATCAGCTTGTGGAACTTCTCGAAGCTGGAGGGCATCGCGAAGTCGAAGCGGAGCGTGACGGGTGCGTTGAGGTCTTGGTACGCCACGACGGCCGCATCAGGTAGCGGAATGAGCGACACGTTGGCCGACTCGGCCTTCACCGCCTCGGCCAGCTTCGGGCCGTCGGCGAGCGTGACCATGTGGGCGTCGATCGTGCGGAACTGAATTCGACGCAGCTCGAACCGCGCCACGCGGTCGTTCATCGTGGTGTTCAGCACGTCGCTGGTGAGCAGTTCGTCGAACGCCTTCTGAACCTCAGCGTCCCCCTGCTTCCACGCCTCGCCATTGATGCGGGCGGCGAGGTCGGTCGTGAGCTGGTTGGCGACGGTGTTGTTGAGCGCGTCTCGATCGACCTTGGCCGCGAAGACGGAGGGCTGGGTGGACGAAGCCTTCGCCTTCGCGCGGGCGACAAGGCTTTCGCTGACGCTAGCCCACTGGGCACTGGTGGCGTCGGCCGGCTTGTCGGCGCTGGTGACTTCGCGCACGTAAGGCGATGTGCCGCGGAACATCGGCACGTGCGGCAGCAGTTTCTGCTCGGGCAGTTCCTCATCCACCTTCACGCTCGTGCTCACCATGTAGACGAACGGGATCATGAAGATGATCGTGCCGAACAGCAGCGCCGCATGCGCCCACGCGTTGCCGCTGAGGTAGCGAGCGAAGAAGGATGGACGTGGAGTGGACTCGGGGACCATTTCCGATTGCCGATTTCCCATTTCCGATTCACAGAGGCATCACGATTTGTCCCACGCTTCCAATTGGGAAATGGGCAATTGGAAATGGGAAATACTGCGGTCGCGCGATCCTTTCTTTCTCACGTTCGGTCGTAATGCACCCACCGCTTGCTGAGGTACAGCTGGAGCAACGTCAGCGCCAGCACGATGACGAACAGCACCCACGCGAGCGCCGACGCGTAGCCCATGCGGAAGTACTGGAACGCTTCGCGGAACAGGTGGTACGCGTAGAACAACGTGCTGTTGTCCGGCCCGCCGGTGGTCATGATGTAGGCTTCGTTGAAGATCTGAAGCGTGCCGATGATGCCCACGATGAAGTTGAACAGGATGTACGGGCTCAGCATCGGCAGCGTCACGTGCCGGAACTGACGCCAGTTGCCGGCCCCGTCGATGCTCGCCGCCTCGTACAGCTGCTGCGGGATGCTTTGCAGCCCGGCCAGCCAGACGATCATCCCCGCGCCCGCGCTTCGAGCGCCCATGAGGATCAGCGCCGGCTTGCTCCAGGCCGGGTCTTGCAGCCAGTTGGGTGCGGTCAGCTTCAGGCCAGTAAGGCTTTCGATCCACCGCGCGGGCGGCAGGTGGAAGAGCCAGTCGAGCAGCTGGTTGATGACGCCGATGTTCGGATTCAGCAGCCAGATCCAGAGCAAGCTCGACGCGACCACCGGCACGATGGCCGGCATGTAGAACGCGGTGCGGTAGCCGCCGATGCCGCGGAGCTGGCGGTTCAGCAGCATGGCGATGCCCAGCCCGATAGCCATCGTGATCGGGATGCGGATGAGCATGAACGCGGTGTTGCCCAGCGACTTGTACACCAGCGGGTCAGACAGCACTTCGCCGTAGTTGCCCGCGCCGACGTAGCGCGCGGGCGACAGCACGTCGTACTGCGTGAAGCTCAGGACGATGCTGAACAGGATCGGCCCGCCCGTGAAGACGGCGAAGCCGATGATCCACGGCGCCGCGAAGAAGAGGGCCGCGCCGACTTCTCGCGCGCGATAGCCGTACTCGCGGCGACGCTTCTTGTAGACGATCCAGATGCCCACGAACGGCAGCGCCAGCAGCAGCGCGTAGAGCGCGAAGAACGGCGTCCAGTTGACGACGGCCGCCGGCGGCGGCTTCAGCACGGCGTCGAGCCGCTGCTGAACCGGCGCTTCGGCGTCGGCCAGCGCCATCTTCACTTCTTCTTCGACGCTGCGACCCGCGCGCGGAAGCGATGATTGGTGGCCGACTCGTACGCGACCAGGTGCTGGTTCCACAGCAGCTGCCCCACCGGCGACACCGGCCGGATCATCGTCTTGGGCATCATGTCGCGCAGAACGCTGTACGCCTGCCGCAGCGCGGGGGGCACGCGCGGGTTGTCGAGCACGGCCTCCTTCACCAGCCGCTCGTAATACACGCGGTTGCCCATCGAGCGCGGCAAATACAGCCGGCCTTCGCTTTCGCGCTGCTCGCGCTTGCCCTGCTCGATGCGCGAGATCGTCTGCCAACTGCTGATGAACTGGATGAGCTTGAACGCGCCTTCCTTATTCTTCGCGGTCGCGGGGATGACCATCGAGAACCCGCCCGCCCAAGTGACCGGCGGCGCGCCGGCTTCGAATCGGTCGGCCGGCAACGGCAGCGGCGCGGTCACGAAGCGGAAGTCGGGCTTCCAGTCGGCGATGGTCTGCAGGTACCAGTCGCCGTCGGTCTTCATCGAGACGAGCCCCGCGATGAACGGGTCCATCGCGCCGGCCTGGAACGTGGCCTGGAACGCGTTGACGGATGCGGCGCCGCCGAGGTCGTCGGTCACGTCGACGATGAACTTCAGCGCCCGCTGGACGGGCGGCGACGTGAGCGTGGCTTTCGTCCGGGTCTCGTCGAGCAGGTTGCCACCCGACTCGAACGCGTAGCTGTACAGGCCGCCGTTGCCGTAGAGCGGGGCGAAACCGAGCCTCGTCATCCGGCCGCGGTCGTCGAAGCGGCTGAGCTTCTTGCCGTACGCGCGAACGTCTTCCCACGTGCGCGGCACCTTCGGCTGCCACGAACCGTCGGGCCCCTTCTCCGCGAAACCGGCGGCCATCAACTGATCGGCGTTGACGAACAGCACACGGATGTCGGCCGTCGTCGGGATGGCGTATAGCCGCTTCGCCTGGCCACTGCCGGGCGGGGCGAAGCTCGCCTCGTCGATCGACCAGGGGTAGTACTCGTCGAGCTTGATGCGGTACGGGTCGTCGGGCTTCTGCGCCTCGATGAACGGCGTCAGGTCGGTGAGCGCGTTGCGCGACGCCCACTCGCCCGTGGCGAAGCGGTCGAACCAGACCACATCGGGCGGCACGCCGCCCGCGACGCCGCTGAGCAGGCGCTGGGCGTCGCCCACCATGTCCTGTGCGACGGCGCTGCCCCATACCACCTTGTACTGCGGGTTGGCCCGCTCGAAATCGTTGAGGACCGTGTAGATGTCGTCGCCAAGATCGGCCGAGCCCCAGAAGACGATCAGTTGTCGGCCGTCCGAGGTGACGCTGGTGTTGCGGGCGCGCCAGCTCCAGACGCCGACGCCGATGAAGACCAGCAGCGCCAGCACGATCGCCACGCGCAGTGGAATCTGCGCGCGTCGCGCCGGGGGCAGAAACGAATGTCGAGTGGACTGTTGAGCCTTCATCCGCGTCGGCGGACTGTACCGGATCGACGCGCGAACCAAAAAGTCAAAGCGTCCGACGGACAGCCGTCGGACGCTTTCGATTGTGTATTTGACGAAGCTTCAGAAACGGCCCGCGAGGGTCGCGAGCGAATCCGCAACGATCGGCTCAGACGGCGGCGGTTTCGGCGATTTCGCGGCGGCGGTCGCTGATCTGGGCACGGAGGCGGGCGAGGATGCTGCTGTGCATCTGGCTGACCCGGCTTTCGGACAGGTCGAGCGTGGCGCCGATTTCCTTCATCGTCATCTCTTCGAAGTAGTAGAGGATGATGATGAGGCGCTCGGCCCGGCTTAGGCCGCGGGTCATGAGTTCCTTCAGGTCCTTGCGCTGCATGACGCGAACCGGATCAGTGCCCTTTTTGTCTTCGAGCACGTCGATCTCGCGGACGTCCTTGTTGCTGTCGGTCTCGAACCACTTTCGGCTGAGGCTGACGACGCCGACGGCGTCGGCATCACGCTTCATCTTGTCGAATTCGCCCTTGTCGACGCCGATGCGCTTGGCCAGTTCATCGTCGGTCGGAGTGCGGCCGAGTTCGACTTCGAGTTCCTTGGTGGCGCCGTCGATCTTGTGGGCGCGGCTTCGGACGAGGCGCGGCACCCAGTCCATCGAGCGGAGTTCGTCAAGGATCGCACCGCGGATGCGGGGCGCGCAGTACGTTTCGAACTTCACGCCGCGATCCATGTCGAATGCGTCGATCGCGTCCATCAGCCCGAACACGCCGGCCGACATGAGATCGTCGAGTTCGACTTCGTCGGGCAGCTTGGCGTGAACGCGCTCGGCGTTGTAGCGGACCAGATGGAGGTAGTTCTCCATCAGGATGTTTCGCAGCTTCTCAGCCTTGGTCTTCTTGTAGTCGTCCCATACGACCTTGATGTCAGCGACTTTGGCGCCTGCGGAGATTTTGACGTTGTTTCGCCCGATCCATGGGGATTTTGTTTTCACGCGTCGACTCACTGGAAAAGGGCCGCGTTAGCTCACGATCGGGACCACGAGCGACGTCCATCACCAACGCTGGCAACCTATGGAACCGGCAAAGCGGTTCACCCACACCTCGCGTCATCAGCTTAGGTCGTGCTATCTTCTACAGATTCACAACTTCCCTGATGTGCGCAGCATGGGCGGCTGCTGCTTGAACGCCACACTCGCTCTATCGGCCATCCGTGGCCGAGTCCTTCGCGGAAATTTCGGCTTCTGCACTTTTTTCTTCGGCTTCTTCGATCGTACGGACGTTCTCGTTGAGCATGGCCTGCGCGACCCAACCCAACAAATAGCCCACAAACACCGTCACCACCATCGCCACAATCGCGCGGAGCACAATCGTTGAGAACGGGTTATCGGCCTCAAACAAGCCGGTCAGCAGGCTGAACGCGAAGGCCACCAATCCCAGGATTCCGCCCATCCGCTGGGGCAACGTTTCGTTGACCGGGCGGTACTGGGCCGGAGAATGCGTGGACGTCGAGCTCATCTTCTGACGTGCGCCGATCCTCTATAGTTCGGGCGAATTCGCAAGCCTGATTTCAGTTAATACCTTATGTTTATCCACGGTTTCACGAACCATCCACTAACTATGCACCGCAACACTACACCGACCGTTTGAACCACCGTTGCAGACGGTCGAAGAAACTCACCCGCTGGCCTGCCGAGGAGACCGATCGATCGACCCGGCCCGCAAGCTGCACGATGCACCGGGCCGCGTTCGATCGCGGCGCGGCCAGCGTAAATGGGACACGTTGGCGCACCGCGTGGCTCACCGCTTCGTCGTGAAATACATAGCCTGCATCGAACACCGACACGCCAAGGAATTGCTTAGCCACCTTGCTGATACGGTCGTAGACGAACTGCCCTTCGGCCGGCGACCGCACCTGATTCACCAGCAGGCTGATTTGCCTTGCGTGCGGATCATGCGCGCCGACGGCTTCGCCGGTGATCGAACGCACCAGCACCTTGATGGCCGCGTAGGCGTCGGTGATCGCTGTGGGCTCGGGCGTCGTGACGACCAGCACATGGTCAGCCGCCCGCGTGAAGCTGAGCACGTTGGGGCTGATGCCGGCGCCGGTGTCGATGATGATGTTGTCGCACTGCGTTTCGAGTTCACCAAGCGCGCAGATCAATCGCTGGCGATCCATGTCCGACAGGTCGGCCATCTTCGCGAGGCCCGAGGCGCCCCCGATCAGCTTGAAGCCACCGGGCGCGTCGACCATTACTTCCTGCAACTCTTTCTGGCGCGCGACGACGTGAGCGAGGTTGGCCTTCACCTGAATATCCAGGAGCACGTCGGCGTTGGCCAGTCCCAGATCAGCGTCGAGCAGGATCACCCGCTTGCCGGCCTGTGCGAGTTGGATCGCGAGGTTGACCGACACATTGCTCTTGCCCACGCCGCCCTTCCCACTGGTGACGGCCAGCACGCGGGCGCACGGCACATCACCCGCAGCCAGCGCCCGCAGCTTGGCCGCCTGATCCGAATAGACCGGCGACCGCAGCGCGGGGGCCGCGGGACGCGTCAGAGGTTGGGAGTGCAGGACTGACACTGGGTGGAACGACACTAAGTCACAAAGACACGAAGAAGATCACGAAGAAGCAAGGAAGAGCTCGTTCATCCGGGCTCGTCTGCGGCATTCTTCATCTCTTTCGCTCTTCTTCTTAGTGGCCTCCTTTGTGTCTTGGTGTCTTGGTGCCTTGGTGTCGTTGAACTTATCGTTCGCCCACGATCAATCGCGCCAGGCGCTTGGCCTGGGTGACTTCGATGTCGTCCGGCACGTCCTGGCCGGTCGTGATATAGCTCAGGCCCTTGTTCAGTTTGCGGCAGACGCTCAGCAGCACGCCAAGCTGAGCGGCCTCGTCGACCTTCGTGCAGATGACCTTGTCCACGCGCAGACTGCCGAAACGCTCGATGGCAAGTTGAGCACTGCGCTCACCGCAGGTGGTGCTGAGAACCAGATGCACTTCGTCGGGCTTGGCGGCTTCGAGGAAGCGGTTGAGTTCGTTGAGCTTGAGCGCGTCGTTCGGGCTTCGGCCGGCCGTGTCGATGAGGATGTATTCGCAGTCGGACATCGCCTCGATCGCCGGGGCAATATCTTCGGGATTGCCGACGACCTGGAGCACGACACCGATCAGGTCTGCGTACTTGCGGAGCTGGTCGATCGCGGCGATGCGGTAGGTGTCGATCGTGATGAGGCCGACGCGCTTCTTCTCACGTAGCTTCAGGTTGGCGGCCAGCTTGGCAACGGTGGTGGTCTTGCCCACGCCAGTCGGGCCGATCAGCGCGACAATGTGCGGGCCCACCGGTTTGCGGCGTTCGATCGGGCCGGACACGGGCACGAGCTTTTCGACCTGCTCGAGAATCTTCTCGCGCACCCATTCGCGGTTGGCCAGTTGCTCGGGTCGACCGTTCTGTTGCACGCGGCGGACGATGTCGGTGGCGAGTTCCTCACTCACCTCCGCCTTCACCAGCTCCATGTAGTGTTCGAACAATTCTTCGGGCACTTGCGGCGTGGTGCGATGACGCACCTCGTCCACGAGTTGCTTGACCATGCCCTTGAGGTTGCCGATCTCGGTGCTGAAGTTGACGAGCGCGACAGAATGGACAGCCGGCGATTCGAGTAGGCCCTTGCCGGGCGCGGTGGCAACCGGCGCGGTCTGACGCATGGCGTCGGCGACGTTCTTCAGCGCGGCCGCGTTCGATCCGACGGCGGCGGCATACGCGTTTCGCGCCGGCCACATCACCCGGCGCACTGCGCATCACCGGGGCGATGGTCTTGTTGCTCGCCGGCGGCGTCCGCGTGGGCCGGTTGCGCGGCGGCACGTTCACGCCCTTGGCGGCGGTGACTTCATAATACTCGGTTCTGCGGAGGCCCAGCCAGCGCCGCTTGTTCAGCGTGCGCGTCGACAGGATGACGGCTTCACTACCAAGGAGTCGTTTGATCTCCTTGAGCGCTTCGCTCATCGATGGGGCTGTGACTTTTTCGAGCTGCATCGACGCGAATCCATTCGCGAAGTGGCGTTCGAGTCAGTCGATCCGTCGACTGTCTTTCCCGGAAATCGGCATCGTCCGTTCAGCGAATGCTGATCGAGCGATAACGATGTGGCCCGCATTGTCCGAATCACGGGGGATTCCGCAACTAAGAAACCGGGTTCTCCTATTTGTCTTATCCGTTAATCCCGACGAGGCCGACCGCTTCGGCCTGAATGTCTGGCACGATTTCGTTGATTCCGAGCACGGCCGTGCCCGGGAGGGCCTGTTCCATCAAGCGACGAACTGCCGCACGGATGTGCGGGCTGCACAGCACGACTGGGCTCTTGCCCGACTGTGCGACCTCGTTCACCTTCGTCGCGAGGCGCTCGACGATTTGCTGCTGCGTGCGCGGCGGCATGGTGTTGGTCACGCCCGCCTCGCTGCGCTGTAGGTGTCCGCCGATGAGTTCTTCCATGGCCGGGTCGAGCGTGACGCACCAGAGTTTGTCTTCTTCGTCGACGTATTGCTTGCAGATCGTGCGGGCGAGGGAGTTGCGGACGTACTCGGTAAGCACGTCGAGGTCCTTCGTGCGCGGGGCGTAGTCGCCGAGCGTTTCGAGGATCGTTTCCAAGTCGCGCACCGGCACGCGTTCTCGCAGCAGGTTCTGCATGACCTTCTGCAACTCGCCCGGCTTGACGATCGTCGGCACGACTTCTTCCACCAAGGCCGGGCTGCGCTGCTTGAGGTTTTCGATCAGGTTCTTGATCTCCTGCCGGCTGAGCATTTCGTGGGCGTGCCGCTTGATGACCTCGGTGAGGTGCGTCGCGAGCACCGCGCTGGCCTCGACGACGGTGTAGTTCATCACTTCCGCCTCCGCCTTTTGGGGCTCGGTGATCCAGTACGCGGGCAGGCCGAACGCGGGTTCGGTGGTGAGCTCGGCGCCGAGGATCGGCCCGTTGACGGCGCCGCTGTCCATGGCGAGGAACTGGTCCGGGTACGTGACGCCGCGGGCGATCGTCTGGCCGCGCAGGCGGATGACGTAGTCGTTCGGGCCGAGCTGCAAATCGTCGCGGATGCGGATCGGCGGCACGACGATGCCGAGATCGACCGCCAAACGCCGGCGAATGTTGCTGATGCGTTCGAGCAGGTCGCCGCCGCGCTTGGTGTCGACGAGTTTCACCAGGCCGTAGCCCACTTCGAGGCTCATCGTGTCGACGTCGAGCAGCTTTTCGACCTTCTCCGGCTCGCGCTTCTCGGCGGCGGTCTTCTCCGTTGCCGCCTTGGCTGCGGCGACCTTCGTCTTCTTCGCGTTGCGCTTCAGCGTGAACGCCAGGAAGCCGCACAGCGCGAACATCGCCACGATCGGGATCACGGGAAGGCCCGTGATGCTCATCAGCGCCAGGAAGCTGCACGCAATAATGAGTGCTTCGGGCTTGCCAAACAGCTGCGTCGCGACTTCGCCGCCCAGTTCCTTGCGACCGGACGAACGGGTGACGATTAGGCCCGCACCCAACGACGTAACGAACGCCGGCACGCTGCTGACCAGGCCGTCGCCGATCGTGAGCATCGTGTACAGCTTCATCACCTCGAGCGGCTGCCAGCCGTGCTCGACCATGCCGACGTAAAACCCGCCGGCCACGTTGACCAGCACGATCACGATGCCGGCGATCGCGTCGCCGCGCACGAATTTCGATGCACCGTCCATCGCCCCGTAGAAGTCCGCTTCCTGGGCGACGTCTTCGCGGCGTTTGCGGGCCTCTGCTTCGTTGATGACGCCCGCGTTCAGGTCAGCGTCGATCGCCATCTGCTTGCCGGGCATAGCGTCCAACGTGAAGCGGGCGGCCACTTCCGAGATGCGCGTGGCGCCTTTCGTGATCACGACGAACTGAATCACGAAGATGATGACGAAGATGATGATGCCGACCGCCAGCGATTCGCCGGTGACGAAGGCGCTGAACGCGTGCACCATCTCGCCCGCGCCATGCAGTGCTTCCTTCGGATTCTGCCCGTTGCCGGCCGTCAGAATGGCGCGGGTCGTCGCGACGTTCAGCACCAGCCGAAACAGCGTGGCAGCCAGCAGCACCGACGGGAACACCGCAAACTCCAGCGGGCTGCGCACATAAATCGTCGTCGCGAGAATGATGATCGACAGCGTGATGTTCACGACCAGCAGCAGGTCGATCACCGGCGTCGGCATCGGCACGAGGATGACGACCAGCAGACTGATGAACGCAATCGGGAACAGCAGGTCCCGGTTCGCCTGGAGGAAGGCGAAAAGCGGATTCGTGGTTGAGGCGGTTGCGGTTGCCATGATCGCAGTCAACGCTCGCTAAGCCGCTAGCGGCTTACGGCGGAACGTTTCCTCCCCGTGAGTTCATAGACGTACGCTAAAATCTCCGCGACGGCCGCATAGAACTGTTCCGGAATCTCCTGACCGATCTCGCAGTCCTTGTAGAGCGCCCGCGCCAGCGGCGGGCGTTCGATGATCGGGATGCCGTTCTCCACCGCGATCTCGCGAATCTTCATCGCGAGATAATCCGCACCCTTCGCGACGACACGCGGCGCGCCCATTGCGCTGTCGTCGTACTTCAGTGCCACGGCGAAGTGTGTCGGGTTGGTGACGATCACGTCCGCAGTCGGGACGTCCTTGCGGATTCGGCCCATGGCGCGCTGCATCTGGATCTGGCGTCGCCGCTGTTTGATGACGGGGTCGCCTTCCATGCGCTTCATCTCGTCCTTGATCTCCTGCTTGCTCATCCGCAGGTCGCGCTCGAAGCGGAACTTCTGCCACGCGTAATCGAGGATCGCGAGCACGAGAAGCAGGACGGCGATGCGGAACGTGATGTCGTAGATGATCGTGGAAGCCAGGCCGAGGATTTGCTCCTGCGACAGCCCGGCGATGTTGACGATCAGACCCATCTTGCCGGCGACCGCGGAGTACGCGGTGAAGCCGACCAGCGTCATCTTGACGAGGTTGAAGCCCAACTGCACCGCGCCATGGCCGCCGCTGAAGAGACGCTTGACGCCGTTCAGCGGGTTCAGCGAGGCGAAGTTCGGTTGGAGCCGCTCCGGCGTCGCATGCAACCCGACCTGAACGATGTTGACCATGACCGAAACGACGATCAGTCCAATCGCCAGCGGCAGCATGGCCTGGCCGACGCGGAGAATCGGCCCGATGACCTGTCGCGGGAGGGCGGCCGGATCGAAGTTGTGCAGCACTTCGCCACTGAGCAGGTCGGCCATCGCCATCCGCAGTGCGCCCATCAGCTTCTGGCCCGTCCAGCCGAGCAGGATGATCATGGCCAACAGCGACGCGCTCGACACCAAGTCCTGCGAGCGCGCGACCTTCCCCTGCTCGCGTGCCTCCTGCCGGCGGCGAGGGGTCGGTGCTTCGGTCTTGTCGCCTTCCTGTTCGGCCATTTACGACTTCTTCCACAACGTGGGCAGGTTCAGCAGCGAATCGCCGAGCGACGATTCGATGACCGACGCCGTCACCGCGGCCCCTGCGATCAGCACGATTAGCCCAATGATCGACCGCATCGACATGCCGGCCGACATGATGTTCAGTTGCGGCATCGTCTTGCTCAGGCAGCCCAGCGCGACGTCCACCACCAGCATCGTCACGAAGATCGGCGACGCGATCCGCAGCGCCAGCATCGTGCTTGAGGTGATGAAGTGCAGGACGGTTTCCAGTGCGTCGCGGCTGAAGAGCAGTTCGCCCGGCGGCACGGTGAGCAGCGATTGGTGAATGCCGTCGATCATCACGCGATGCCCGCCGATGATGAGGAAGATCGCCATCGTGAGCATGAAGTAGAGATCGCCCACGACGCTGCCACCGCCGCCGAACTGCGGGTCCAGGGCTTGCGCCATGTTGAAGCCGATCTGCTGTCCCACCATTTCGCCCGCCCATTGCGTGGCGATGAAGGTGAGGCTGACGATCATGCCCAGCGCCACTCCCAGGAGCATCTCGCCCGCCATCGCGACGGCCATCGTGGTCATGTCGTCGGGGAAGCGGGTGTGGCGGAAGTCGAGCGTCGTCACCATGCAGGCGGTCATGGCCAGCGCGAGCATGAACTTCACGCGCCGCGGGATGCGCGTGCTGCCGAACAGCGGCGCGAACAGCATCAGCCCCGCCACGCGAAACAGCGCCAGCAGGAAGCCGGGCACGAGGGCCTGAAGATGGATCAGGTCGGGAATGGGCATGAGTTCAGGGACGAGTGAGGAGGGACGAGCGAAATGCGGTCGGACCGAATTCGGCTTGTCACTCCTCACTCATCACTCACCCGTCGGTCTTACGGCAACTGTCCCGTTCCGAACACGGCCGCGGAGTATTCCATCAGTCTCACGCCGATCCACGGCATGATGACGACGGCCGCGATGATCATCGCGGTGATCTTGGGGACGAACACCAGCGTTTGTTCCTGGATCTGCGTGACCGCCTGCACGATCGAAATGACAATGCCGACGATCAGGCCGATGATCAGCATCGGCGACGCGATCAGCAGCGCCAGGATCAGGCTGTGACGGAGAAAATCGGTTGCGGCTTCGAGCGTCATGACGGGCACTCCTCCATGAGTGACGTCACGCGAACTGCGTGGCATGCGGGTTGTCGAACAACGGACACCGCCCGAGCGAATCCATCCGCTCAGCCGGTCGGGGCACCGACGAAGCTACCCATCAACTGATGCACGATCAAGCGCCATCCGTCCACCATGACGAACAGCAGCAGCTTGAACGGCAACGAAATCAGCACCGGCGGCAGCATCATCATGCCCATGCTGATGAGCACGCTGCTGATGACCATGTCGATCACGAGGAACGGCAGATAGATCTTGAAGCCCATCAAAAACGCGGTCTTCAATTCACTGAGCATGAAGCCGGGGATGAGCGACATCGTGCCGACATCCGACCACTTCTCCGGCGCGGGCTTGCCAGTGTAGTTATGGAACATCAGCACATCTTCATCGTTCCCGGCCGCCTCTACTTGGTTGATCATGAACGCGCGCAACGGCTTGATGCCTTCATCGAGCGCCTGCTGCTGGCTGATCGTGCCCTTCAGGTAAGGCTGCAAGGCCGTGTTGTTGATCTCGTTCAGGGTCGGGCCCATGACGACAAAGGTCATGAACATCGCCAGCCCCACCAACACTTGGTTGGGCGGCAGCGCCTGCGTGCCCATCGCCTGCCGCAGCAGCGATAGGACAATGACAATCCGCGTGAAGCAGGTCATCATGAGCATGATGGCCGGCACAAGCGAGAGGACCGTCAGCAGGATGAGCAGCTGCATCGCCGCCGAGAAATTCTCGCGGCTGGAGATGTCCGGCAGCTTGAAGCTGGAGGCGACGTCGGGGGTTTGCGCGTGAGCGAGAGATGCAATGCAGAGGACGCCGATCAACGCGATCACGCCAATACGAAGTTGGCGCATGACTCCCTTTCCCTCGGGGAGAGAGAGTTCGACAGACGACTGCGTTTCGTCACACGCCCTCACTCTAACCCTCTTCCGAAGGGAGAGAGGACTGAATGGCTGGTTTCTCTGCCTCACGCGAGACTCCATTCTCACGATTTGCACACACGCCCGACTCTGCCGGGTTTCAGGTTCGTTTCAGTTGCTGGCCAAGCTGTTTGACCCGCTCGGCCAGCGAGTTGATTTCCGACCGCTGGCTTTCCGTCGCTTCATCGCCGTCAAACTTCTGCTGTTCATTGCCGAGCGTGGCTTCGAACGACGCCACGTCGTCCGACTTCGGCTCGATCAGTTCGTTCTCCTCGACCGGCGCCGAGTAGCCGCCGATGAGTTGGGCGACTTCGTCCGGGTCTTCGATGTTGGCAAGGGTGGAAAGCTGACCGGCACAGTCGGCCGTCACGATCACGCGTCGGCCGACCTGCAAAAGTAAAATCTGCTGCCGCGGCGCGATTGGCGAGCGAGACAGCACACGAACATTTCGATTTCGCGTCGTCGTCCCGCCTGCACCAAGAAATCGTCTCGCCGCCCACCGCAGACCGAAGATGAGGGCCACCACGATGGCCAGTGCCGCCAGCACGCGGGGCAGATCGAGCGTGCTGCCGGTATTGCCTGTTGTCGAGCCGGGCGGCCGCGTGGCAATTGTGCGGTCGAAGGTGCGAGGGAACTCCCGCTGTTCGACCGACGCGGGGGCCGTGGTTGCCTGTGCGCGAACACTGACCGGCACGCACGCGGCGAGCAGAATGACGGAAAATACGACTTGCAGCAGGCGAAGCTTCACACCTCGTCCCTCGTGCCGGCGATGATTTCGTTCACGCGGACGCAGAACGAGTCGTTCAGCACGAGCACTTCGCCGCGGGCGACCAGCCGCTCGTTCACGAACACGTCCACCGGGTCGCCGGCCAGCTTGTCGAGTTCGACGACACTGCCTTCGCCCAGCTTAAGGACGTCTTCCACGAGCATTTTCGATCGCCCGAGTTCAATCTTGACGTTAAGTTCGACGTCGCGGAGCAGGTCGATGCTGCTGACCTGCGCGTCGACCATGGCACGCTGGAGGTCGGGCAGATCGATCGGCGACGCCTGAAGGCCGGCCGGCGCGGGGGCGGACGATCCAGGTCCCATCGAAGGGAAACCGCGATTCGCCTTGGAGTCGTCGCTCGCGTCGGCGAAGGTGGCGCTGTTGAGCAGCGCGTCGATGTCATTCGGATCGGCCGGCGCCGCCGAGGCAGGAGCCGCGGCGGCCGCGGGCTCGGTTGGCGGGGCGGGCGCGCCGCTGGCGCTGCCGGCCAGTTCGGCGCTCTTGTTCATCTCCGCGAGCAGCGCGTCGATGTCCGCATCGGTAATGCCGCCGGGATTATCTTCTGCCATGAGGCACCGTCCGTGGTCACAGGCGGGCACGAGGTGAATCGCGTCGCCCTGGGCTCGCGCGACGTCCTGTCACGCGGAAAACCGACCCGGATCAGTGCCCGACACCCACTTACTAGAAGTCGGCTCGGAACGGCAGGCAACGCGGAACCAGCACTTCTTCGATCAGGCCCTTGGCCTTGGGATCGATCATCGAGTCGAGCTCGAACTTCACCTGTCGACGCAACGTCTCCAGGCCCGGCTCGGCGCTGCCGTTCAGCTTTTCCGGATCAGACATCGCAATAATGGTGCGTACCTTATCGGCGATCAAGCCCTTTCTCTGTTCGATCGCGTTTTTCACGGCCTCTTCGTTCGCGGCCTTCACCGAGGCCACGATCACCACGTCGTACAGGAACGTCTTGCCGTTCTTCTTGTTAGGAGCGCGGAACTCGACGATCGGGACCTCGGCCAGTTCCTTCTTGGGACCTTTGGCCGCACCTTCGCCCCCTTCGCCGTGACTCGCTGCTTCGCCATGACCTCCTTCGGCAGCGGCTCCTTCCTCGCCGTGGATCTCGGCCCCCGCCGCCGCAGAGGCCGGCGCGGCGCCGCCGCCCAGCATCTTCATGGCGCCGACCAGAACGACCGCCTCGATCAGCATCGCGCCGCCGAGCAACACCGGCAACTTCGTCAGCAGGCCCATGATGCCGGCCTTCTTCTTGGCGTCACCGCCCTGCTTGTCGTCCTTCTTTGGTTCTTCTTTCTTCTTCTCGCTCATGACGAATCCTCGGAGCCTGCATCTCTCCCGATCCACGCCCGATAACGAACCGCGGGCGCGGACCTTCCACTGCTCTTATCGGCAGGTGATGCCGGGAGGGTGAGCGGATGAGCGCAGCGGCAGCCAGTCACACGCCAAACGGATTGCCCGACGCCGACAAGTTGAGACGATTTCGAGACATGTCCGCCCGCACCCGAAACCTGATTTCCCGCGTAACTGCCCTGCTAGTCGGCGTCGCCATGCTGTACGGGGCGTATCGAATGCTTCCGACCGTGTGGAAGGTGGAGGAACAGGTCCGGGAAATCGAAGTCCACAGTGGGATCGGCGATCCGTACTTTCGAGAACGGGATTACGATCGAAACCACACACGAGATCGAAAGAACCCCGCGAACTTGATGTGGTGGCCGTTCTTGGGTTTGGTGCTGCTGGGAGCGCCCTGCACGATCTACGGCCTGCTCGGCGCGAGCGCGTTTGCGGGTTGGAAAGTCCGGGAACGCTACTGATTTGCCGCCTCGGCCATTCGATCCTTCGCTTCGCTCAATATCGGCGGTCTGTGTTGTTCTTTCCCGTCGTGGTGGCTTCGTGGCTCCGAACGAGCACCACCCAAAAAACACAGCGGGGTCGACTCGTCTGAGCCGACCCCGTCGCGGGATCCTCCGCAGGTCCTGTTTCATTCACTCATGCCAGCGTGATGTCCTTGCTGAGGTACACGTCCTGGATGAGGTTCAGCAGCTTGACGCCTTCCTTCAGCGGGCGCTGGAACGCCTTGCGGCCGCTGATCAGACCCATGCCGCCGGCGCGCTTGTTGATGACGGCCGTGCGGACCGCTTCCGCGAAGTCGCTGCCGCCCTTGCTTTCGCCGCCCGAGTTGATCAATGGGATGCGGCCCATGTAGCAGTTTGCAAGCTGATACCGGGTCATTTCAATCGCCTGATCGTCCGGCATCAGTTGTGCATACTTGTCTTCCTTCATCGTCTTGCCGTGCTTCGTGAACAGGTAGCCCTTGTTCTTGGTCGGAAGCTTCTGCTTGATGATGTCGGCTTTCAGGGTGACACCGAGGTGGTTCGCCTGACCAGTGAGATCGGCCGAGTCGTGGTAGTCGATCTTCTTGTCCTTATCGACGAAGCCCGAATTGCGGGCGTAGCACCAGAGCACCGTCACCATGCCCAGTTCATGCGCCTGCGCGAAGGCGTCGGCCACTTCCTGAAGCTGGCGGGTCGATTCGTTCGAGCCCCAGTAGATCGTCGCGCCGACCGAGGTCGCGCCCATTTCGAACGCGGTTTTCACCGTGCCGAACATGGTCTGGTCGAACTTGTTGGGCATGCTCAGGAACTCGTTGTGGTTGAGCTTGACCATGAACGGGATTTTGTGGGCGTACTTGCGGGCCACGCTGGCCAGGACGCCGAACGTGCTACAGACGCAGTTGCAGCCGCCCTCGATGGCGAGCTTGACGATCGCTTCCGGATCGAAGTAGTCGGGCTGCGGCGCGAAGCTGGCGGCAGCGCTGTGCTCGATGCCCTGGTCGACCGGCAGGATGCTCACATAACCCGTACCCGCGAGCCGGCCCGAGTTCAGGATCTGCTGGAAGCCCTTCAGCACGGCCGGCGAGCGGTCCGTGTCCTTCAGCACACGATCGACGAAATCCGCGCCCGGGGCGTGAATGACGTCCTTGGAAAAGCCCTTGGCCTTGTACGAAAGCAGCGCGTCGGCGTCGGCTCCGAGCAGGTCTTTGATCACAGACAGGGACATGGCGGTGACTCCTTTAAGTCGGGTGGAAAAACTCGGCACTCACTAATCATCGGACAAATCAGTCCTTTGAATCATAGCGCCACGTGCTTTTTGTTCAAGGATCAAATCTTGCAAAGCTCGCGACAATTTGACACGGTAGGACGCTAAGCCGCTAGCGGTTTTGCACGGCAGCGCCTATGAGCCCCATCTGCGCAATCGCTCAACGCCCAAATATCGGATACATCAATCCTTAGATCGTCCCGTCAGGCAGGCTTCAGATAAGGCGGGACCGGCACGCCCAGCGCGGCGCAGACGGCGCGGAGCAGCTCGGCTTCCTCGATCCGCACCGCTCCGTCGGCCGCGATGCAGTGGGCGGCGGCGTCGACAAGCCGTCGCTGCACGCCGGGCGAAGCCTGCCGCAGCGTGTCAAGCGCGCTCGAGAGCGCGATCGTGTCGGCGGCCGGGTTGATGGGCGGGAAGTTGTTGATGCCCAGCCGCGCCGCGCCGGCGCCATACGCGCGAGCCGACTGCTGATCGCCACCGCCGCGCGAGAGCACGCTCAGCATCACCGCCGCCTCTTTCGCGACGGCCGACACACTCGTGTAGAGCACCTTCGGGTACAGCTTGCCGCTGGTCTGCACGAGCCGCTCGACCGTCTTCATCAGCGCCAGCTCGAAAGGCGACAGCATCCGATCCACACGCGCGATGGCCGTGATGAGTTGCTGGAAGCCTTCGAGCTGCGAGACGGTGAGCGTCTGTAGCGCCGGGCTGGACAAATCCAGCAGCGGCACCCGCGCGGCCGGTCCGAGCGGCTGGATCGACGCGAAGATCGACACGACGTCGTTGACCAGCACCGGATCGACCTGCGCGACCAGTGCTGTCTGCGTCGCGCGGTTGGACGCGTTCGATTCGTCCAGCAGCAGCGCCAGCGCGACGGCCCGCGCGAGGTACGGATCGCGCGCCGCGACCAGCACGTCCTTCGGAATCTGCGTGAGCAGCGCCGTCGCGTGCTGCATCTTCTCCGGCTGCGGCAGCGCGACCTGAGTCGGCACGTCGGCCGGCTTGAGAACGACCTTCGTGCCCGGCATCGGCAACGGTGGCGGCTGTACGACGGCGGCCGCGCCGACCGCGCCGCTGAGGTTCCGCCGCGTGCCGACGCCGCCGTCGAGTTCGTCCTGCGTCACTTGCGGGGCGACCGACGAGTCGAACAGTCCGTTCCACGTCGGTTCGATCGCACGGATCCGTTGATCGAGCGGCGGATGCGTGGCGAACAGCCCGCTCAGGAACGACCCGCCACCCGCGCGAAGAACATGTGTGACGCCTCGCCGGCAGCGGCGGTCTTGAGCTTCGAGCCGTACGCCAGCCCACCGATCTTCTTCAGCGCCCCGGCGATGCCAGACGGATTGCGCGTGAACTGCACGGCCGACGCGTCGGCGAGGAACTCCCGCTGCCGGCTGATTGCGGCTTGGATCATGTTGCCGAAGAAGACGCCGACGTAGCCGACGATCATCATCAGCAGCCCGACGATCGCGAAGCCGAGCGCCGCCCCCGCCCCTTCCTTCTTGCTCGATCGGGCCGCACCCTCGAAGCCGAGACGCATCACCCAGTAGCCGATGACGCCCAGCGCCATGATGCCGAAATTCAGCGCGATCATGCGCAGGTTGAGGCGCATGTCGCCGTTGAGGATGTGACTGAACTCGTGCGCGACGACGCCCTGGAGTTGATCGCGGTTCAGATTGCGGATGCACCCTCGCGTGACCGCAACGACCGCATTGTCCGGTCGCGTGCCAGCGGCGAACGCGTTGATGCCTTCTTCCGCGTTCAGCACATACAGCCGCGGCACGGGCACACCGGACGCGATCGACATTTCCTCGACGATGTTGATGAGCTTGCGTTCTTCGAGGTCGGTGGTGTTGCCATCGACGAGTTTGCCGCCGAGCGATTCGGCCACCGATGCGCCGTCGCCGCCGATCATCAGTTGCTTGACGATCCCGGACAGCCCGATGATGACGAGGACGATGGCCGACGTCGTGCCATACACCTGCGGCTGCCAGAGCGAGAACGGCTTGGCCGGCGGCGCGGGCTCTCTCACTTCGCGCACTCCTGTGGGCGCGTCGTTGTCGACGACGTAGGTTCGTTTCCCGCGCGGCTGGTTGCTGTGATCGACGGCGTAGTACACCAGCATGCCGACGACGTTGAGCGAGAGCAGCACGCCGACGACGGCAATGCCGTAAAGAACGAGGAACTTCACCGTGCGTCCGCGAGCGCGATCCTGGTGGCCGAAGAAGTCCATTGCAGAAGAATCGTAACCGGATCGGATGCGATCCGTGAAGACATGGCCGCGTAGGCAAAACGACGTTTGGCAGAGTCACCGTTCAATAGAACAGTCGAGGCTTCTTCAGCGAGCGACGCGCGGTTTCGAGGACCGCGCGATCTTCTTCCGTGAGGCTGTCGGCCCCGGTTGCCGAGAGTTTGGCAAGGACGGCGTCCAGTTCGCGGCTATCATATGATCGGCCCCTGCTTCGGCCCACCGGACTCGGCGTCTCCTGCGGGGCGCCGGAACGGTCGCGGCTCGGCTTCGTGACTCGCACCTGAACAACGCGCGGAATTCTGAGGCCGGGTTTCCATGCAGCGAGGCGGATGTCTGTGAACCAGTACGCCACGCCGAACGCCATGCCGCCCAGATGCGCGATGTGGGCGACGCCAGCGAAGTACCGATCGCCCGCTAGCGCCAGCAACACGGGGTGCAGTTCGTAGATCGCATAGATCAGCATGATCCAGCGCATCTCAACCTCGCCGATATACCAGATTCGGTAACGCTCGCCCGGGAAATGCAGCGTGTAGAGCGTCATCACGGCCATCACCGCGCCCGAGGCGCCGATCATCGGAACTTTCATGCCCGTGACGCAGTCGAGCAGCATGAACGCGACCGCGGCGCAGATCGCGCCGGCGAAGTAGAACAGCGCGAATTCACTTCGGCCATACATCAATTCCAGCGCTCGGCCGAACCAGAAGAGCAGGCCCATGTTGATGGCGATGTGCCAGATGCCCCAGCGGTCGTGACAGAATGCGTTCGTCACGACGCGCCAGACTTGGCCGTGCAGAACCTTCTGCGTGTCGAGTTCGAGCCATTTCTGGATGACCGATTCGCGAAAGACGAACGGTCCGAACTCGTCGTCGAGTTCGGTTTGCCGCGTTGTCGACTGCGTGGTCGGCGCGCGGCCGGTATCGCGACGCGACAGGTCAACGGGCTTCGTGATGAATATCTGTAGGAGGAAGACCAGCACGGTCGCGGCAATGATCGTCATGATCACTGGCGCCCCGGACAGACTCCAAGCGGCGGGATGATCCTTGCGAAAGTAGTCTCGGTTTTGAATCCCCATGCCCTGCGCCCCGTATTGTCTAGACTGCGCCATGACACAGTCGAACACTCAGCGCGTCAACAGGAATCGCTACGACAGCTTCACCTGCACCGCTTCGCGCTGGGCTTGGTCGTCGATCTGGAACAGCGGGGCCGGACGGAAGCCCATGATGCCAGCGACGACGTTGGTCGGCACGGTCTGGACGCGGGTGTTGTAGACCATGACCGAGTCGTTGTACGCCTGGCGTGCGAAGGCGACGCGGTTCTCGGTGCTGGAGAGTTCTTCCATGAGGCCGCCGACGGAGCGGTCGGCCTTCAGCGTGGGATATGCCTCGGCGATCATGCGGAACCGGCCGAGCGCGGAGACGAGGCCCTGCTCGGCGCTGAACAGGCTGTTGAGGGCAGTCGAGTCGGAAGGATTCGCGCTGGCGGCGGCGAGCGACGCCTGGGCCTGACCGCGGGCGGCCGTCACGGCTTCGAGCGTCTGCCGCTCGTGGGCCATATACCCTTTGACGGCCTCAACCAGATTCGGAATGAGGTCGTAACGTCGCTTGAGCTGGACGTCGATCTGACTGAACGCGTTCAGATATCGATTCCGCAACGTCACCAGCCCGTTGTACGCCAGCACGAGCCACAACACGACGACAACGAAAACGGCAACCACCGCGATCAGGATCGGCGTCAACATGCAGCGAATTGTACCCGGACTTAATGCGAGCGCGTCATTTACCCCCGATCCGACCTCCGGCAGTGAGACTTCAGCGCCACTGCTTTCGGAAAGAACTCACTTCCCCCGCAGAAACGTCAGCAGCGCTTCCCGATTTTCATTCCAGGCCTTCTCCGTCGACATGTTGTTCTGGAGTTCGAGCGTGATGACGGGAATGTTCATGTCGATGCCCGCCCATGATCCAAAGCTACCCGGCGTGGGGTAGCCGATCGTCGGAAGGACCGGGTAACGGTTGTGCGAGGCGAGCAGTTCGGCAAGTTCTCGCGCGGGGCCGTCGTAGTTGTTGCCGTGCTTGCCGGGCTCGATGGAGTGGAGGGCGAGGATTCGGGCGGGCCTGATCTGGAGAATCAGGTCGCGTAGTGCGCGGGACTCAGGCTCGGAAAGTGGCTCGGTGCCGTTCCAAGTTCGACCTCGGCGAGTGCTCTTCCAGTTTTTCGCGTCGAAATTTCGGTTGAGATCGACGCCATGCGCGTTGGTTCGCGTTTTTTTTGCAAGGCCGTCGGGATTAGCGACGGGGATGAGGTAGACGGTACGCGGGAGCGTCGCCCGAATAGCCGAATGGGATTCGAGCAGAGCGATGAGCCGCTTGGCGACGCCGGCCGTGGTGGGTTCGTCGCCGTGGATGGCGGCGAAGAACAGGACGGTGGACGGGTCGGCACCGTGGGGATTCTCGAAGACTTCGGCGACGATCGAGGTCCCTTGAACGCTGGTGCCGATGTTTCGCTGAGAATGTGATCCAGCCCTTGGCGGAACCGTCTCTGGGCGGCACATCGCGGCGGTAGTCGGTGGCGGGATCGCTTCATCACGAGTCGACATGGTGGAGGCATTGACCGGCGTCGGTCGAGACGTCGCGCAGCCGACAAGAACACTTCCCAGCACCAGCACGATGAAGGAGCGGATCAAGTACACGTCCATGGTATCGGCGGTATCGGCCGGGCTCCACTCCGGGCAACATCGAGTCGTGTCGAGCGAGCAGGCACAAAAAAGAACCCTCGGTTACCAAGAGGCAACCGAGGGTTCGGAGTTTAATGCTGGCACTGACCTACTTTCCCGCTGAAGCAGTATCATCGGCCCCGCAGGCTTAACGGCCGTGTTCGGAATGGGAACGGGTGTGACCCTACGGGTATGGGCACCAGCAAAGGCTCACCCGAGCGGATTAGGCTCGGGTGAGCGAGCTGTGAATACGTTGTCTTCAATAGGGGAGAGTCAAGGAGGGGTGACGCTCGTGTGCCGAACCTTTTCGGCTCGCTATCGACCATCCCTCTGTTGAGGAGGGTGGAGGATTAATGTGATCAAGTGCACGACCATTAGGACCGGTGACCTCAAATTCATCTCTGAACTTCCAGCTCCGGCCTATTAACCCGGTAGTCTTCCGGGGGTCTTAGGGATTCGTAATCTTGGCACTGGCTTCACGCTTAGATGCTTTCAGCGTTTATCCGTTCCGGACATAGCTACCCAGCGATGCCTCTAGCGAGACAACTGGTGCACCAGGGGTCCGTTCTTTCCAATCCTCTCGTACTAGGAAAGAGTTGCCGTCAAGAATCCTACGCCCGTTGCAGATAGGGACCGACCTGGCTCACGCCGGTCTGAACCCAGCTCGCGTACCACTTTAATTGGCGAACAGCCAAACCCTTGGGACCGCCTTCAGCCCCAGGATGTGATGAGCCGACATCGAGGTGCCAAACCGCACCGCCGCTATGGGCGCTCGGGTGCGATCAGCCTGTTATCCCCAGCGTACCTTTTATCCGTTGAGCTATGGCCCTTCCACACAGGACCACAGGATCACTTAGACCGACTTTCATCTCTGCTCGTGCTGTAGCACTCGCAGTCAAGCAGGCTTTTACCTATGCGCTCGACGACCGGTTGCCAACCGGCCTGAGCCTGCCTTTGTACTCCTCCGTTACTCTTTTGGAGGAGACCGCCCCAGTCAAACTAACCACCTAGCACGGTTCCCTGCCCAGATTCATGGGACAAGGTGAGGTGACGATTACTAACAGGGTGGTATTTCACATTGTGGCTCCCCTCTGGCCGGGACCAGAGGATCAACGCCTCCCACCTATACTACGCAGTCAATAACCGGCACCAGTACCAGGCTATAGTAAAGGTGCATGGGGTCTTTCCGTCTTGCTACGGGAAAGCGGTATCTTCACCGCTACTTCAATTTCACCGAGTCTGCGGTTGAGACAGCGACCAAGTCGTTACGCCGTTCATGCACGTCGGAACTTACCCGACAAGGAACTTCGCTACCTTAGGACCGTCATAGTTACGGCCGCCGTTTACGGGGGCTTCGGTCGCCAGCTTCGCGGACGAATCCACTAACCGGCTTCCTTAACCTTCCCGCACCGAGCAGGCGTCACTCTGTATACATCCACTTGCGTGTTAGCACAGAGCTGTGTTTTTGATAAACAGTCGCCCAGTCTGCTTCCTGCGCCTCTCTTTCGAGTAGGGACCCCTTCTCCCGAAGTTACGGGGTTAGATTGCCTAGTTCCTTAACCGCAGTTCTCTCGAGCGCCTTAGGATACTCTCCTCGCCTACCTGTGTCAGTTTTAGTACGGACGTCGTCTTGCCCTCGAAGCTTTTCTTGGCTCTCACTCCACAAGCGCGGCCATCAGAGCGGGCCTATCCACGACTAATCGGATTGCTTGCCTTGCAAAAGCACACTTCGATTTGATCTCCACGACGGCGACGGAATATTAACCGTCTGTGCATCGTCTACGCCTTTCGGCCTCGACTTAGCTCCCGGCTAACCCTGGGCGGATTTACCTTCCCCAGGAAACCTTAGGCTTTCGGCGTGCAGGATTTTCACCTGCATTATCGTTACTCATACCGGCATTCTCACTTGCATGCGCTCCAGCCAACCTCTCGGTTGACCTTCACTGCGGCATGCAACGCTCTTCTACCGCATCTTACGATGCTCGCAGCTTCGGCTCTGTGCTTATTCCCGATCATTTACGGCGCTATCCTGCTCGACCAGTAAGCTATTACGCACTTTTTAAATGGTGGCTGCTTCTAAGCCAACATCCTGGTTGTCACAGCAGAATAACTTCCTCACGAACTAAGCTCAGATTGGGGGCCTTAGCTGGCGATCTAGGTTGTTTCCTTTTTGACGACGAACATTATCGCTCGCCGACTCACTCCCGGAATAGTCTCATCGGTATTCGGAGTTTGATTGGGAAGGATAGGCGGGTAGCCCTCCTTTCCCATTCAGTAGCTCTACCCCCGATGAGTAGTGGTCCGAGGCTGTCCCTAAAGACATTTCGAAGAGAACCAGAGATCTCCCAGTTTGATTAGACTTTCACTCCTCCCCGCAGCTCATGCCAGAACTTTTCAACGTTCACGGCTTCGTGCTTCCCGTCTCTGTTACGAAACGTTCACACTGGCCACGGGTAGATCACTAGGTTTCGGGCCGCATGCCTACGACTTGACGCCATCTTAAGACTCGCTTTCGCTACGACTCCGGGACTGAGTCCCTTAGCCTTGCCGTAAACATGCACTCGCCGGTCCATTATGCAAAAGGTACGCCGTCACCCCCGAAGGGGCTCCGACCGCTTGTAAGTATATGGTTTCAGGTTCTTTTGACTCAGCTCGCAGCTGTTCTTTTCACCTTTCAATCGCCCTACTACTTCACTATCGGTCATCTAGGAATATTTAGCCTTAGGCGGTGGTCCGCCTGGTTTCACACGGAGTTCCACGAGCTCCGTGCTACTCTGGTACACCTCTCAACGTCTATTTCGCCTTTCGCGTAAGGGGCTGTCACCCTCTATGGCCGGCTTTTCCACGCCGTTCCGCTAGACTATTTCAACTCGAGGCGCCCGCAACCCCGGGACGAATCCCGGTTTGGGCTGTTCCGATTTCGCTCGCCGCTACTCACGGAATCGATGTCTCTTTCTTTTCCTGCTGGTACTTAGATGTTTCAGTTCCCAGCGTTCGCTTCCGGCACCTATGCATTCAGTGCCGAATTAATGAGTTTCCTCATTCGGAGATCTCCGGATCATCGCTTTGTTACCAGCTTCCCGGAGCTTATCGCAGGTTCACACGTCCTTCTTCGCTTCTAGATGCCAAGGCATCCACCATATACCCTTAGTAACTTGATCACATTAATCGACCACCCTCGCAGTCCTCACCTCTGCATAAGAGGTGAGTTTCACGTTGGGCAACGCGGAAGGCTGCCACGAGCTAGTGATAACTCGCAGCCCAGTCGATTATGCTTCGCCGAAAAGGTGCTCGGCAACATCTCCGCCCTTCAACCAACCTCAAGCCTTTCAGCTCTCAGCCAGCAGCCGTCATTCCCTAGGCAGGAAATCAGGAGCGGTAGGTGTCACCCGGTGTTCCGGACATCCGAGGCTTGCGCCTCAGAGCCAGATACCTTTTCTTCTTGACTCTTCTATTGAAGACTTCGTATTCACTTTTCAAAGAGCGCGACCCGCGTTTCGGTTTGACCCGATTCACATGTCGTCCGCCAAGCGCGGAGGTGACCACTCCCACAGGAGCAATCGCGTCCATTCTTGACGACACTGCCGCTTCGATCGCCACAGCGATCCATCCGATGCCGATCCATACCGGCCAAACCGTGTTGTACGGGGTGACCAGCGGACTAGCGGGCGAGATGGCGAAGCGGAGCTTGCATCAACCTCTTTCTTCAGTTCTCACTGTCGGCCGCGTCATTTGCATCGCGTTAGCGACCTCTCGACGTCGGGTCGTTCAGGATATTCGTTTTCGATCGACTGTCAAGGCCTCGCGAATCGTTTTTCTTTTCGCGTTGTCTGTCAGTCGCTCTCGACGAACCCGGTTCCTTTCGGCCCCGGCACACCCGGCCTTTCGGACGAGCGTGGGGCGGGAATATAGCCCGACTTTCGACGACTGCAAGGCCCTGATGAAGATTTCGACAGGTTTTGTATTGTCGGACCTCATCCATCCGCAACAGACTGTCAGCACGCGCTTTATCGCTCGGCAACTGCGGGTGATTCCGCGTTTGTCCCTTGCAGAGGCCCTTCGAACTGCCCTGATTTCGCCTCCCTGCGGTATGCTTCCGCCCGCTACAGGGAGGCTGCAAATGGACTTGTCCAAGCTCAAGAAGTGGTCGAATGAAAACGCCCCACCACCTCCCACCGGCGAGGCACCGGTGGACGCTCCCATCAGCCATCAGCTCCCATCCGTCGCTAAGCCCGTACCGACCCCTGTCCGTCGCAATAACGACGCTCCCCGCCCGGCCTCGCCTGGCGCGTACGCGGGCGTCTTCATCAGCTTGGTGCTCGGCCTGCTCTTCACCATGCTGGGCCTGCGTTTCGCCAAGTGGCTGGTCGCGTACCTACAGCACAAGCCGTTCGAAACCGGCTTCTTCTGGAATGGTGACACCGCGAAACCCGTCCCCTACTGGGAACTCGCCGGCCAGACCGCGTGGACCGAAGCCGCCATCTTCGCGATGGGCGTCGCCCTGCTGCTGGACGCCGTCGTTGTCTTTCTCGCCACACGCAATGGCATCGTCCGCAAGCCGCTCGTGATGCTGGCGATGGGCATCACCGCCCTGGCCCTTCTTCTGAACCTTGGCTTGGGCGGCTACCTCTTCAGCATCGGCGTGATCCCGATCTACTCGGTGATCGCCCTTCTGGTCGCGGGGTTCATGCTGTTCGATCACTGGGCGCTGATGAACGAGTGAAGTTCGCAAGAACCGCCAGCATGAGGGGCGGCTGCACGGACAATCCAGATTGTCAACATGCTTATGGAAACACGAAAACCCCGCGCCGATATCGACGCGGGGTCCTTTCGTTGCTGATCCACCGTCGTCTCAGGCATCAACCACATTCACCGTCGCAGCCTTCTTCGTCGCGTCGATCGCGTATGCGCTGCTCGTGTTGAGCGACAGTGTCGCTAACTCGGCCGCTTCAACGGCCGAGTCGTTCAGGGCGGCCACCAAGACGCTTACGCTGCTCACACCGGCGCCGAAGGTGATCGTCATCGTCTTGCTCGCAGCGTTGACGCTCCACGCCTGCGCGCCGAGCACCTTCAGGCCGTAGTCGTTGCCGAGCGTCGCGTTGCCGGTGATGGCCAGCGTCACCGTCAGCGACGCCGACGTCGAGCCCGTCCGGGCCACGCGGATCATGCCGGTGCTCGGATCACCCCATTTGTTCTCGGCCGCGTACGGGTCGACCGCCTGCACGGACACCGTCGCACCGGGTGTCGTCACCACGCCGGTGCCGTTGCCGCGGATGGCGAAGTTGTATGGATTCTCGTCCGCATCGTTGCTCGCGAAGCTGACGGTTGCGTTGCGCACGCCCGCCGCCGATGGGTCGAACTTCACGTTGAACGTCGCGCTCGCGCCCGGCGCAGAGACGCCACGCCCGGCTGCTTCGTCACGACGAAATCGCTCGCGTTCGTGCCGGTGACTGTGACGCTTCCGAGCGTCAGCGCGCCCAGGCCCGTGTTACGGATCGTGAACGTGTGCGTGACCGACCCGCTGGCCACCGCGACGCTGCCGAAGTCGGTATCGTCGGTCGTGACGGGCGTCGCGTCGTTGTCGGCGATCACGACGTTCTTGCCGCGCACTTCGACCTCGGGGCGGGCCGCTTCGGCGAAGAAGCTCGAGCCGTTTGCGCCGCTGACCTTGCTGTCGAGTTTGCTGATCTTCGTGCCCGCGCCGGTCGTCAGGTTCAGCTTGAAGATTTCGCGGCTGGAGTTCGACAGGCCGTACATGACGCCGTCAGGGCCGTACGCCAAACCGAACACGCTGGAGAAGCCGGTGGCACCGATGGAAGTGAACGCGCCGGTGGCCGGGTCGATCCGGTCGAGCTTGCCGTCGGTGGTGCTGAGGTAGAGTCGGCCGTCGCCGGCGAAGGCGAGGTCGCCGGCGCTGCTGCGGCCGTCGAGGTCGGCGATGTCGGTGCGGGCGGCGGTGGTCGGGTTGATCGAGAAGAAGCTGTTCGAGCCGGCCGCGTATAACGTGCCCGTCGGCGAGAAGACCAGCGCATTGGCGAACTTGCCGAAGTTGCCCACGAGCGTGAGCGCGGCAGACGTCTTGTTCACCTTGTACAGGTTCGACGCATCGTCGATGGCAAAGAGCTGGCCGGTCTTGTCGAAGGCGATGTCGTAAAGCGTGCGCGACGTGTTGCCGACGATCGTGGTCGCGCCGGTCGAGACGTCGACCGTGTAGAGCCGACGCGACGGGTCGTGCGACCACAGCACCGGGCCGGCCGCCATCAGCTGGCGGGCTTCGAGCGACTGGAGTTCGTTGCTGACGGCCGACGCGAGTTTGCTCGAACGATTCGATCGCATGACGTGAGGCTCCGGTTGCGAGCGCACCAGACCCGGAGTCGATCGGAACGACCGGATCGACGAAGCAGGTCAAACGTGGCTCGCGTTGTTGGTCAGGTCAGGACGTGCGTGCCCAAGAAGACACGGCCGGCGTCGGCGGGTTGGGGGACATGGCGCGGATTTTCGGCCGGCGGGGTGCGGCAGGATTGGCGTAAGTGCTGGCAGCACAGTCCACAGAGCGACCTCGGGTGCCACGGCATCGGTACGCCGTTGCCGTGGTACGCAATCGAGATTCGAAGCCGCACTTGTAGCTGAAACCGTTCCACGGCTAGCGAGTACGCAAGCCGTGGCACCCATTCCTCAAAACCCGGAGGGCCGCAACCGCCGCGCAACAGAAAGCCCCGCGCGTCACCGCACGGGGCTTGGAATTTCAGGCTGGATTTAGAATCGGTCAGCGTCCGCCAAACCCCCGGCCGGTCAGGGCGCGGGCGATCGTGTTCGGGCTGTTCGGCACGCTGTTGGGCTGGCCCCGCTCGACGATCTCGGCGCTCAGACGTCGACTGGCCTCGACGGGGTCCTTGCCGATCACCTTGGCAATCTCGTTCACCTCGTCCCGCTTGACGGCCAGCTTCTGCTCAAGTTCGACGATCTGATTCTCGAGGCTCTGGTACTCCGACATCGCCGCGGAATAGAGTTGCTCGCCTTCGTTCAGCCAGTCCTTGAAGCTCTTGCTCACTGGGGCTCCTTGATTCGTTCCACGATCGAATGTCGAACTCTGTGCGACCACGCGGCCAATCCCGGTTGAGTGTACGTCCTTCCCATCGGCCGGACCACGAAGGAACTTGGGCGCGTCAGCGTTCGATAAATTCCCATTCGTTGGACTGCCCGGCCCGTCGCGAGATAATCTCACCGCTTGATCGGCATGACCGTAACAAATCCTCAGATCAGGGATATCACCACCATGAAACTTCACCGAACGCTGCTCGCTGTTGCCTCGCTCGCGACCCTCACCGCCGGCTCGTGGCTGCTGGCCCAGCCGCTGGCCCCCAACGCCACGCCCGCCACCGCGCCGGCGCCGACGGGCCTGCAAATCGAGAACCTCGGCCGGGCCGACCTCGACTACGCCGCCAAGACGGGCGACACCGTCACCGTCCTCTACACCGGCAAGCTCGTGGACGGCACCGTGTTCGATTCCAGCTTCGCCAACCCGGACATGCCGCGGGCGATCGTCGTGACGCTGGGCGCGGGCCGCGTCATCAAGGGCTGGGAACAGGGCCTGATCGGCATGAAGCTGGGCGAATCCCGCAAACTGACGATCCCGCCGGACCTCGCCTACGGCGACAAGGGCTCGCCGCCCACCGTTCCGCCGAATGCGACGCTCAACTTTGAAGTGACCGTGGTGAAGATTGACGGGAAGAAGTAGTCGTCAGTGGTCAGTGGAGAGTCGAGAGTTGCGGTGCAGCGCCGTGCTGCAACTCTCCACTCTCCACTAACAACTCTCCACTTACGACGCGGAATCCTCATCGCCGCCGATCACCTTCGGCACCTTGAAGAACGGCCCGTCCACATCCGGGCTGTTGGCCAGCACCTTCTCCAGATCGAGGCTTGGCTTGACGACGTCTTCGCGAAGCACGTTGCTCATCTTGATCGCGTGCGCGGTCGGCTCGACGCCGTCGACATTCACTTCGTTCAGCAGATCGACGTACTCGAGAATGCTTTCCAGCTTCTTCGTGAAGTCCGGCAGCTTCTCCTCCGGGATGGCCAGTCGGGCCAGCTTGGCGACGTCGCGAACCGTGTCGAGCGTGATGTGCGTGCTCATGGCGAAGGACGTTGTATCGCGGCCGACGGACGTCGACAACCCACGTGTCTGACGGGAGCGTCGCCCCGAATTGCCTCGGGCGTGCCGACAGCCCGATCATGGATGGTCGACTCGAACTCGTGTTTTCAGGTGGGCCATGTCCAGCCAAGGGAACCGCGACCAGCCAATCGATGCCGCCGACGCTGCGACTGGTTCCGATGTCGCGCTGCATTCAGTGCGGTCGCAGCGATGGCTTCGAAGCGCAAAACGCATCGACCGAGCAGCCGACTTCGCCACAACGCTGCGCTGGTGGGCCATGCTCGTGGGCGGCCTGATCGGCTTTGGCGGCGTCCTGATGTTCATGATTCTCGCATCCCCGATCGAGATGCACGAGCGAGGTTCGTGGCGCATCTTTGTGTGGGGCATGACTGTCGTCCTCATTCTCCCGGGAACGTTCCTGTCAGGCATGTTCGAGGGGATCGCGCTCGACCTGCGCGCCCACAGCCTACGGACCGCCCGCGTCACAGTCGCGGTCAGCGCGCTGCTTGCCCTGGTGCTTGTCGCAGGAGTCCTGCTTGAAGGCCTCCATCTGCTGCACTCGACGCAGGCGGACGTCGTGGATTGGCTTTTGCTCGTCGGGCCCATGGTCATCGGGCTGGCGACAGCGCTGCGGGCTTGCTGGATGTTCGGCCGTGCGTGCTCGGCGATCGTGGAATTGGCCCCCACGCGTGTTGCCACGCCAACGGGCCTGATGACCGTCGAGCGGCAGGTTCAGCGCAAGGCGCAGCGAGAACTCGATCGAAGCGCTCGCGTCATCGGCCACGGCAAGTGGATCGTGCTGTCACTGGCCATCGTCTTCGCCGGGAGCCTGCCGATCCTGATAATCGCCGGGATGATGTTCCGTCGGATGGACGAGTGGTTCGAAGCAGCGGGTGAGCAGATTCAGATGGGGAGTCGATCGACGGTTGAGTGGCTGATTACCCGTTGCGCGATTCTGCTGGCTGTCTTCGCGATGCTGGATGCCGGGCTCGGACTGCTCGCCGTCTACGTCCGCAACCCGCTCGTCGAACTCCTTGGACTCATTCCCTCGGCCATTGCGACAGTCACCATGCTGTACGTCCTGTTTCGACTCAATCGCGCGGCCGCCGCGATTCGCATCCTGTTTGGCGACGGCGTCCATGCGTTCCCCGTTGTGATGCCGAGACCCACCGCGGCCAGCGCCAATGAGGCTGACGCGCAATCCCCTTCCATTCCGCCCGGCCCGAGCTATCGCCTGCCGCCGCGACCGAAACGGTGAGCGAGCGTTCAGGGCTTCCCCACCTCGCGCGTGAGCACACTGCCTAGCCGGGTCGTTGCCTGCGTCTCGCCGCCGGTCTGAAGGTAGAAGTCGTGGCCGGCCACGCCGGCGTCGATCGTGTCCTTCGCCTCCCAGTCGGCGCCGCTGGCCGTGAACTTCGCCTGCGTGATGGGCCACCATTGCCCGCTGGCATCTTTCACCGACGGGTTCGGGAAGCTGGCCCGGCGCATTTGCGTGGCGCTGGTGCCGTCGCGCCGGAAGTCTTCGATGAACGCATAGAGTCCCCGCAACAGTTGGCCATCACGCGTGCGGAACGTCGCGAGTTGCTTCCAGGTCGTGTCCGGAAGCTGGATGTACGCGGCGTACGCCGTCTTGCCCTCGTCAGCCGACGCTTCGACGAAGAACCGCACGCGGGTGCCGGGCTTCCAGTCGTAGTCGAAGAAACTTTGCGCCAGTCCCCTCGCCGCCGAAACGCTGGGCGTGGACGCCATCGCCGACGTAGAGCATCTCGACGCGGTCGGCCGCGTTAACGGTGTTGGGGTTGTCGCCCTTGGCCTGATCCCAAACCGAAAAGATCGCCACCTTCTTGCCGGCGTCCTGCTCCTGGATGCCGAGGTAGCCGCCCGCGAAGCCGCACACCTGAAAGTAGCTCCCTGGAACGCTCTTTTCGACGACAACCTCGTTGTAGAACGCCGCGTAGCCCGACTGCGCCGTTGGTGCAAGATAGGACAAGCGAACCGAGCGGGCCGCGCGTGTCGGCTGGTCGCCGGGCACGGCGAACGCGAGGCCGCCGATCGCGATGGCGGCAAGAAGTGTGAAGCGAAGCATGATCGTCCTCCATATTCACGAGGGGGTCGTCTGTCCCATCCGCACTTCCACGCGATATGCGTAGCGTTCAAGCCTCGCTCGCAAACGCCAGAACCTCCGCGAGCGTCGGGCGATAGTCGGCGGTCGTGTCAACGAACATCGTCGGCGCATCATCCTGCGGCGGATCGTACGGTTCCACCGGCATTTCACGACCTTCGCGGGCCGCCCGCACGAGCGGGTCGCCGTGGAAACGCTCGCGATTCGGATCGGCCAGACCACGCGCGACGCATCGGCGGCGGGCCTCCGTCGGGTCGACTTGGCAGACAATCACGCGGACGCTCGCCCGCGGCTTCCAGCGCTCGAGCAGCGGATGCCACACCTTGTGCTGAAACGCTGCCTCGCAGACCAGCGAAATGCGCCAGCCCAGCAAGAGTGTCACCGCGTCTGCGAACGCGTCGAACACGTGCCGCGCGTCAGGCCCGCCGACCACGCCAGGCTCGCCCGTCGTCAGGCGATAGCCCTCCATCAGTTGATCGCGGCTCACGAGCGGCGCATGCCACTCCCGCGCGAGGGCCTGAGCCAGCGTCGTCTTCCCCGACCCTGGCCGGCCCGTAACAATGAGCAATGTCGGGAGGTTCATCCGCACGACGATAGGCCCGTCACGAGACGCTCTCGACGTTTGACAGCGCATCGAGCGCCGGATCGCACACGGCTCGATCGATCAGACCCATCAAGCCGTTCACGATGTCGACCGCGCTGTCGTCAATATAGGCGTAATCGGAACGACGGCCGCCGTTGACCGAGTCACGCGGAAGAACGATTCGCTGGATCCGAATGTGTCGTCGTTATAGACCGCGATCGTGTCCAGTCCCGGGCTGTAAAGCACGTGGATAACGTCGGCGTTCTCGATGCCTATGACCATTAGCAGATCGTCGAGAAGCTGCGACACTCCTGCCAGCAACCGGCGGGGGTCGAGCAATTCGACGCCCGACCGGCGCAAACACTTCTTCGACAACATCACAACTGCGAGGGAGAACCTTCGATCAGACGATGAACTGCTCGACGTTCGTCACGTCATCCAGCACGCTGTCGCGCGAAGCAACGTCGGACAGCCCCGATGAACCGTTGACGACATCGCGCACGCCGTCGGCGGCGTCGATCGTGTCCTGGCCCGGGCCGCCGTTGATGAGGTCGGCGCCGGCGTTGCCGACGATGTTGTCGCTGCCCGGACCGCCGCGGAGTTTGTCGTTGCCGCTGCCGCCAATGAGCGTGTCTTCGCCGCCATTGCCTTCGAGCATCAGGCGGTGGGAAACCATCGAGCCGTCGAAACGATCAGGCCCCGACGAACCACTGAATGCTTCGAAGTCAGGCCGAACATTGCTTTCCTGGCCGCTGAACAGGTGGTCGTTGGCGACGCCGTCGAGCGTGAGGTCGATGTAGGGCACGGGTGGGAAGTCGCCCAGCGCGGCGGCAAGGGTATCAGTGCCGCCACCCCCGGACAGGTCGAGTTTGGCGCGGCCGATGGTGGAACCGTTGTAGCTGACGCGGATCAGGTCGTCGCCGCTGCCTCCATTAACGGTCGACGGGCTGGCCCAGACAGAGATCGTGTCGCCCCCTGCGCCGCCCACGAGCAGATCGGGGCCGCTGATGGCGCCGTAGACGAAGTCATCGCCCGCCCCGCCCAGAAGCGTGTTGCCGTCACCGTTGCCGGCGCCGGATTCGAGCGTGTCGTTACCGGTGCCGCCTTCGAGCAAGTCGTCACCATCGCCGCCGCGAACTTCGTCATTGCCGCCGAGGCCGAAGATTGAATCGCCTCCATCGCCGCCGGAGATGAACTCGTTGCGGGAGGAGCCGACGATCGAATCCGCGCCGGCCCCGCCCACGATGCTTTCGATCGCGCGAATGTCGCCGGTGGTGCTGCCGACTTCGCCGTCGTTGGCGATGCCGTCGAGGCTGAGGCGCAGGCCGGCGGTTCGCGGATCGCCCGACGCGAGTTGACTGTAGTCGGCCGAATCGACACCCGAGCCGCCGTCGATGCTGTCGATGCCGTCGGCAGGCAGGAAACGATCGTTGCCGCCGAAGCCGCGCAGGTCGTCGTTGCCTGTGCCGCCTTCGATTTCGTCGCTGCCCGATCCACCACGAATGGTGTCGTTGCCGTCGCCCCCGGAAAGAAACTGGCGTGTGAACGCCGCGCCGCCCGCACCGTCGATGAAGTCGTTGCCCTCGTGGCCGTACAGGCCATCGACGCCACTGCCGCTGAGGATCGAGTCGTTGCCGGCGTCGCCGTGGATGGTGTCGTCGCCTGATCCACCAGTGATCGTGTCCGCGCCGTCGCCGCCGCTGATGCTGGCGGGGCGCTTGGTTTCGATCGCGATCGTGTCGTTCCCGCCGCCGCCGGTGATGTCGATCGCAAGCACATCCGTCGTCACCCGACTGAAGATTGTCGAGCCATCCGCACTCACGTCCAGGTCGTTCGTGCCCGCGTTGTACGCAACGCGAATGTCGTCGGCCGCGTCAGTGCCGGTCACCACGAGATGCAGCGACTGCGCGTCGAACGTCGCCGTGACGGCCAGCAACAGACGCCGATCCAGCCGATCGATGGCGGCTCCGCGCTTGCCTTGCAGCTTCATCAGAACCTCGTTTCCATTGAACGAACTACGTCACAAAGATCTCAACGTTGGAGACGTCGTCGAGCGGATCGTCGCGCCGAGCCCGATCCGATTGGCCCGACGAACCATTGATTACGTCGTGAACACCATCGGCCGCATCAATGAAATCCTGACCGATGCCGCCGTTGATGAAATCGGTGCCGCCGTTGCCGACCAGGCTGTCATTGCCCCAGGAGCCTTGGAGCTTGTCCGACCCGCTGCCGCCGATGAGCGTGTCGTTGCCCAGGCTGCCGACGAGGCTGACGCGATGGTTGACCATCGACGCATTGATGAAATTGTCGTGGGCGGCGCTGGAGCAGGTCACGGCTTCGATGTCGGAGTGGACGTTCAGACCCGAGCCGCTGCTCCAGACGCGGTCGTTGCGCACATCGTCCAGCGTGATGGAGGCCCCGAGTTGGATGCCCACGGCACGCAGTGTGTCGAATCCACCGCCGCCGTAGATGTCCGCCTGTTGGTTGTCGGTCAGGACGCCCGGACCGAGGTCATCGTTGCCGAGGCCGCCGTAGACGGTGATGTTCGCGCCATCGACGTCGAGCGTATCGTCGCCTGCACCGCCCACGACTACGCGCTGTGCCGCCGCCTGCGACTGATTCCACAGCGTCATCACCCGCGCCGCCGTAGATCGTGTCGATGCCGGAACGCATGACGACGTCATTGCCGGTGCCGGCATCGACGAGGTTCACGCCCCAGCCGCTGTCAATCGTGTCGTCGCCGCCCAAGCCATAGATCGTGTCGTTGCCTTTGCCGGCGTCGAGCCGATTGGCGTGGCCGTTGCCGATGAGGATGTCGTCGCCGTCGCCCGTGCCGAGATCTTCGACGGCGATCAGGTTACCCGTGTTCGCACCGACCGCGCCGTCGTTGGCGATGCCATCGAGCGAAAGCCGCATCGACGCGTTCGTGTTCTCGAAGGAATAGTTCGCACTGTCGACGTCACTGCCGCCATCGATCCAGTCGATGCCCGTGCCGGGATAAAGAACGTCGCGTCCCGCCAAACCGAGCAGCGTGTCATTGCCGGCGCCACCAAAAAGCATTTCGTCGCTCGATCCGCCGATGATGGAGTCATCGCCGGCGTTCCCCCACAGTCCGCCGCCCCCGCCATCGCCGAGGAGGGTGTCGTTGCCGTCGCCACCCAGGAGGCTGTCGTAACCGCTGCCGCCTTGGAGCAGGTCGTTGCCCGCTTCGCCGTAGAACACGTCCGCGCCGGCCACCCCGAGCACGGTGTCATCGCCATCGCCGGCCATGACGACGGTCTTGCGGCGGGTCTGGGCCAGCACGCGGTCGTTGCCCGCGCCGGCGTTGATGACGATCCGATAGACGGGTGGAAACGCCTCCAGCAGCACGCCATCAATGTAAACGCCGATCGTGCTGCCGGTATCGTCGTACCGCACGGCGATCTCTTCCGCGGCGTCGGTGCCGGCGACCTGAAGCACGCCACGCAGATCGATCGCCGCTGTGGCCGCGAGCAACGCACGCCGTTCGACGCGTTCGATCGATGAACTGCGACCCTTCCGCGTTGACGCCTGAGCGTACATGGGAGCCTTTCGTTTCCGGTTGGGGAGTTGCCGGGCGAGACGTGCCCCTTTCACCAGAGAACGATTCTAGTTTGGCTCAACGAACGCGCTGTCGACTCCTCGTGCGACGGGGCGCATCAACGTCAGGTCAGTAACGACTCGACGTTCGACGCGTCATCCAGACCCGCATCGCGCCTAGCCACATCCGAACCGCCCGACGACCCGTTGACGAGGTCGAACACGCCGTCGGCCGAGTCGATGAAATCCTGCCCCGCGCCGCCGTTGATGAAGTCGGTGCCGCCGTTGCCGACGACGGAGTCGTTCCCGTCGCCGCCGCGGAGTTTGTCGGAGCCGCTTCCGCCAATGAGGGTGTCGAATCCGGCGTTGCCATTGACCTCCACCCGGTGTGTGACCATCGACGCGTCGAAACGATCCCAATAGTTAGAGAGGTTGAAGACTTCGATGTCGGCGCGCACGTTGTTGCCGGCCGCGCCGTAGAGCGTGTCGTTGGCCTGATCGTCGAGCGTGATGTCGGAGTTGGCGCTACCATTGCTGCCTGCTCCCACTGCCGCTAACGCGCCAAATGTGTCCGTTCCGCCGTTGCCTGAAATGTCGCTGGCGAGGCCGAGGGCGTCGCTGGAATAGGTGACAAAGGCGATCGTGTCATCGCCCGCCCCGCCGGCCACGGTCTGCGGTTTGAAGCCGAGTTCGAACATATCGTCGCCCGATCCGCCCAGCAGGGTGTCGGCACCATCGTCGAGGTTTTCGGTATTAAGAACGTCCGGGCCCGGCCCGCCGATGACCAGGTCACTGCCGCGTTGGCCCAGGAGCGTGTCTGCACCGGTGCCGCCATCGAGTTGATCATCACCGGCGTCGCCGGTCAGGCTGTCGTCGCCGCCCAGGCCACGCAGCGTGTCGTTGCCGCCTCGGCCGTCAATGAAGTCTGCTTTCCCGCTACCAACAAGACTGTCGTCGCCTGCGCCTCCGCTGACGACTTCGCACCGCAGAACGTTTCCCGTGGCGCTGCCGAGGAATCCGTCGTTGGCGATTCCGTCGAGGCTCGCGCGAAGCGGCGTCGAGGTGTAGTTGTGGTTGTATTCACCGGCCGGGCGACTGTCGTCTTCAAGGCCCAGGTCGGCGGCATCGCTTCCGCTTCCGCCGTCGAGGACGTTGATGCCGCTACCGCCGGAGAGGAAGTCGCCACCGCCCTGCCCGAGCAGCGTGTCATCGCCGGCATCCGCGTACAGACCGTCATTGCCACTGCCGCCATCGAGCGAGTCGTCGCCCGCATCCCCTTTTACGTAATCGGTTCCGCCGCCGGCGCGGATTGTGTCGTCGCCCTCGCCGGCCAACACGCTATCGTTGCCGTTTCCGCTTTCGATCGAGTCGTTCCCGGCGCCGCCATAGATCGTATCACTCCCGCGCGAGGTGAAGACGCTGTCGTTGCCATCGTCGGCGACGATGACCGCAGTCTTCTTCGTGTCAATGGTTACGCGGTCATCGCCCGCGCCGGCATTCACAACGATAGTGAAAACGTCCAACGTGCTGGGGCTCGCGATGACCGACCCGTCGGCGATGACATCCAACGCGTTGGTGGCCGGGTTGTAGGCGACCCGAATCGTCTCGCCGGCTGACGTGCCGGTCACGACCAGCGTGCCGCTCTCGATTGCAGCCGTAGCCGCCAGCAGCATGCGACGATCGAGCGGACCGACGGCATCGCCCCGCGCGGGCCGACGGGTCGTATGGCGCATGCCCACGGCGCGACGTCGGAAAGAGTACGCG
Organism: Tepidisphaeraceae bacterium; assembly: GCA_047600945.1. GTDB lineage: Bacteria > Planctomycetota > Phycisphaerae > Tepidisphaerales > Tepidisphaeraceae > JASGKC01. Next base: position 5,131,764 of record JASGKC010000001.1, read on the forward strand.
GACGCTACAAGTCGTATCGTGTCAGACATACGAGGCTCCCTGAGACGTGGTGGGCAGCCGCCCCTGTCGCGGCCGCTATTCACAGGACGCCGGAGCCTCACCAACCATTTCAGGACTGCTGCGGCGGTGCCTTCAGTTCCGCTGGCGTGGGCTTACCGCGCATCACCGACTTGGCCCGACTCAGCTGATCGAGCGCGCGGTTCAGTTCCTCTTCCGACTGCTCCGGGCCGGGCTTGAGGAACGGATCGAGCATCGCGTCGATCTCCTCCGGCGACTTCCCCGCTGTCGCCAGCATGCCGGCCATCGCCTGCACCTGGCAGACCGTCTCCAGCAGCGGCGAAGGCGTCTCGCCGCGCTGCTGCAAGTACTCCGTCGCCTGCCGGCAGATCACCTGCCCGACCTTGGCGATGCCGTCCATGACCTGCTGTCGAATGGCCGCGTCGTCGGGGGTGGGTTGGGACATGGTGAGGTAGCAGACCGCGCGAGCCGCGCGGACGCAAACGATCGGTTAGGACGTTGTCAAGATTCGACGTCAGTTGCGCAAAACGAAAGCCCCGGATGGACATCCGGGGCTCTGGTGGGTTCGTGACGAATGATCATTTTCGCGTCGATCAGAACGGCAGGCTCTGATCCATCCAGTCATCCGCGCGGAGTACCTGCTTGCGGTTGAACCGGGCGATGTGCTCGGCCTTGCGCTGGCAGGATCGGATCAGGCGGTCGGCGCCGATCAGCTTCCAGCGGTGGCGTGTGTGAATGGCGTGACGCTTGAACAGGTCGTCGTCGGCACAGCAGAACATCTGGGCGCAGCCGGGATCGCCCTGGCGACCGGCACGGCCGAAGAGCTGGCGGTCGACGCGGTTGCTGCCGTGCGGCTCGGTGGCAATCACGTGCAACCCGCCTAGTTCCTGGACGCCGCGGCCCAGGATGATGTCGGTGCCGCGGCCGGCCATGTTGGTGGCGACCGTGATCTTCCCCATCTGGCCCGCCTCGGCGACGATGTTCGCTTCCTCGGCGTCCTGACGGGCGTTCAGCACGCGATGCGCCAAGCCGGCCGCGCGAAGCCGCGCGTCGAGTTCTTCGCTCGCCCACACGCTTCTTGTACCGATCAGGATCGGCGCGCCGGTGGCGTTGATTTCCTTCACGCGCTCGATGACGGCGTCCCACTTCTGGTCGACCGTGTCGAACATCCGCGTCGGAAGCTGCTTGCGGATGCACTTCTTGTTCGTCGGAATTCGCACGATGGGCCGACGGTAAATCTGCCACATCTCCTGCGCCGATTCCCACGCCGTGCCGGTCATGCCCGACATGCTGGGATACTGGCGGAAGAACTTCTGGAAGCTGATGCGGGCGAGGTTTTCCTTGTCCGACGTGACCTTCTGCTCTTCCTTGATCTCGATCGCCTGGTGCAGGCCATGACGCCACGAGCGGTCGGCCATCACGCGGCCGGTGAATTCGTCGATGATGACGATCTTGCCTTCATCGGTGATGAGGTAATGCTCGTCCTTGTGGAAGCAGTACAGGCCGGTGAGCGCCTGCTGCACGAGTTCCTCGCGCCGCCGCTTGCCGGCCCAGAAGCCGTGCGTGGCGTCGTGCTGGGCGGCGATCACGTCGAGGTTGTCCTTGCCGCGCTCGGTGAGGTCGATCTGCTTGACCTGCTTGTCGATCTTGAAGTCGCGCCCTTCGACCAACTCCTGCGCGAGCATGTGCGCGCGGCGATAGCGTTCGGTGTTCGGCTCGTCGTTGGGTGCGTTGCTGATGATGAGCGGCGTGACGGCTTCATCGATGAGCAGGCTGTCGGCCTCGTCACAGATGGCGCGGAACAGGCCCGGCACGAGCATGCGCGAGCGGATCGATTGCCCCGCCAGCATGCCGACGGCTGTCTGCGTGCTGGAACGCAGGTGGCCCATCATGATCTGGTCGCGCAGGAAGTCGGCCACCAGTTCCTTGCTCGTGCAGTAGCAGACGCCGCTGCGATAGGCCTGGATGCGTTCGTGCGGCTCGGTGTCGTGGATGACGTAGCCGACAGTGGTTTCGAGGTGGTCGTAGATCGGCTTGTTCAGCTCGGCGTCGCGCTTGACGAGGTAGTCGTTCACGGTGATGACGTGAACGCCCTTGCCCGACCAGGACATGATGCTGGCCGCGAGCGATGCGGTGAGGGTTTTGCCCTCGCCGGTGGCCATTTCGATCATGTTGCCGTCGACCATGGCCATCGCGCCCATGAGCTGCACGGGGTATGGCCTTTTGCCGACGGCGCGCCAGGCGGCCTCGCGCGCGAAGGCGAACGCGCGGTCGAGCATTTTCGTGTCGCGTGAGAACCAGTTGCCCTTGTTTTCGAGTCGGCCCACGCGGGCGAGGTCGCGCAGTTTCTTCACTTCCTCGCTGAAGACGCTGCTGGAGAGCTTGTGGACTTCGTCTTCGAGCGTGTCGATGTACGCCGCCCGCTTTTTCAGCCACGACAGCACGGGCCTTCGGTTCTTGTAGAGACCGACGAACCAGTTGACGCCGTGATCGATGTTCTTCAGTTCCGGCGCTTTCACGCGCCGGGCGTCGAACACGGTGAAGATTTCGTTGGCGACGGAAGTGGACATAGGAGTACGCGGTAGGCAGTAGGCGGTAGGCAGCAGGCTGTGTTTCTCTGCCTACCGCATACGGCCTACCTCTTCAGTTCTTCGTCCTCTGGATCGACTGGAGCAGCAAACGCCACATGTGCCAGAGGATGGTTCGGTCTTCGTCGAAGCGCACTCGAATATAGGCGCGCTGGCCGGGCAGGTATTTCTGGTCGGGGTTGTTGACGACGACGCGCACCTCGAAGGCGGGCGTCGCGAGGCGCTTGCCCTGCGGGTCGGACGGGTCGAGCGCCAGCTTGCCGCCGCCGGCGCTGGTGAGGGCGGGGCTGCGGACCTCGGTGCTGGCGGCGTCGGCGAGGTCGGTGCGGATCACGCGCGACTGGTCGACGGAGCTTGTCGGATCGCTCGCCAGACGCACCTGCGAGGTGAACGCCTGCTTCGACTGGTCCTTCGCTTCCGCGCGGACGGCCTCGCGAACCAGCTGATAGTCCTTGTCCTCGATCATCGTGTACGCCACGACCTGCTTGTCGTCGATCACCTCGGCGTACGGCTTGTCCTGCCCCGCGCCCTGGGCCGACACGTGCCGGCCCAGCAGCGAGACGAGGTCCGGACCAACCACGACGCCGTCGGTCGCCGCCCGCACCGTCAGCCAGTCCTGCTGCTGCTTCACCTCCGCCAATTTTGCATCAACGCCTTCAATCTCCCTCTGAAGCGCCTTAGCCTGATCTGGGAAATCGACCTCGGCGGCACGCATATCGATATCGAGCTGACGCCGCCGCGCCTTGGCTTGCGCAAGCTGGGAATCGAGTTCCTTGTTTTCCAGGACGAGGATGGTGTCGCCCTTCTTCACGTGCTGGCCGTCGCTGACGCGGACTTCGACCACTTTGCCTTCCACCTTCGGGAAGACCGGCTCGCGGGCCGACGCCAGCAGGACCGCTTCGCCGCGGACGTCGAAGAACGGCAGGTGGAAGTGCGCCACGCCCAACAACAGGACGAGCACGGTCACGAAGCCCAGCGTCCAGCTCCACGCCAGCAGGCGTTTGCGATGCAGTTCCGGGTCGAGCGACAGGTACTTGACGGTCTTGAACAGCGGCACGATCGCGAAGCTGGCCACCGAACCCAGGAACAGGATCAGGCCCAGGATTTTCAGCTCTTCGGGCAGTTGGTAGAGCACGAAAATCATGATGCCGATGCTCACCAGCGTGCGGTACGGGGCGCTGGTGTAGTTGTAGAACAGCAGCCACGCCTTGGTACGAAAGCCGTGCGGGATCGGTTGGCTCCACTTCACGCGGAACAGGTAACGCTTGATGAGGTAAAGCGAGTACTCGCGCGAGCGGTACTGGAGGTTCGGCATTTCGAGCAGGTCGGACAGGATGTAGTAGCCGTCGTAGCGGAGCAGCGGGTTGGCGTTGAAGAGCACCGTGCTGACCGAGCTGATCAACAGCACGTTGTACGCCATCGTGTTGATCCAGGCGGCCGCGTTGTTGCCTTCGGTGGTGACCCACACCCACGCCGCCACGGCCGCGACCGCCAGTTCGAAGATCATGCCGCCCGCGCCGACCAGCACGCGGTGGTACTTGTTCGGGAAACTCCAGGCGCTGCTCGCGTCGACGTACGGCGCGGGGAACAGCACCAGGAACATCACGCCCAGTTCGTGACACTCGCCCCCGAACCGGCGGCACATGAAGCCGTGGCCCAGCTCGTGGATGAACTTCAGCACGACGAACGCGATGCCCAGCCAGACGGCGTTTTCCGGGTTGGCGTGGAACGCGACAGTCTGCGCCCCTGCTTCCACAGCTCATCCCAGTGCGGAACGAGCGCGACGATCGCCCAGATGATCGCCACCAGCCACACGATCCCGCCGACGGGCGAGATCAGGTGCTTCATCACCGGCATCCACATCTTCAGGAACCAGTCCGGGTCCCACAGCGGAATGCGTGGGAACAGGATGTTCATGAGCCGGCCCTTGGTCTTCTGCGACACCTGCCGCTTGTGGCGGCGCAGGAGCACCGTCGCATCGGGCGAGATGTTCGTCTCGATCAGGTTGGCCGAGTAAAGCTGCGAGAGGATTTGGATGACTTCGGGCTGGGTCGGCGCGTCGTCGGCGAGCTGTCCGCCCACGAGTTCCCAGGCGTCGCCAACGGATCGCGTGCCGTCGAGCAAGCCGACGAAGGCGTACGCGGCGTCAGAGAGGCGGTGATACTGATTGCCCGCAGGATCGCGGACGACGTACCACCGCTCACCGCGGTAGTACTGCCGCGAGATCTGCGCGCCGACGCGGAGCTTGGGCTTGAGGTTCTGAACCCGGTACCAGGATTCGGAGAAGGTGGGGCGTAATTGCAGTGTCATAGTGGGCAGTGGGCGGTAGGCAGTGGGCAGGTTCAAACCCGCGCACTGACCTTGGACAGAAGGCCGTTCAACATTCGTCCGACTTCAGAGCAAAGCTCGTCGAACGCGTGTAGAGCTGCGTCATCCAGAAAGCCCAACTCCTTTGCGACAAACAACTGACTCTCCACCTCTCGAAGCGATCCCATCGCGGTCCGAAGAAAGTGGCAGAATTCCTTGGGTGACTTCCGTCCCTCGCCTTCTGCGATGTTCGATGTGACGGAAATCACCGCACGCCGAACCTGAGACGTCAAACCGTACAACTCTTCTCGCGGCCAGGATCGAGTCGATCGATACACCTCGACCGCCAATTCACTGGCCCGCTGCCAAACGACCAACTCCCGAAAACTGCGGGCCATCGGCATTCCCTCCTGCCCACTGTCCACCGCCCACTGCTCACTAAATCCACAGCCTCAACCGCACCCAGTCGATGAGCGGGCGGGTCCACTGCCACAGCAGGGAGCGGGGCTTGTCGTCGATGGCAGCTTCGCCGCCGCTGCCGGGAGTCCAGCTGGCCATCTGCTCGGCCACGCCGGGGGCTTTTGCGTCGACCGTGGCGTAGACCTTGAAGAAGTTCTTGCCTTCCTTGGCCACGCCCTGCGGCACGACGCGGGTGACAGTGATCGGGATCGACAGGTCGGGCCGGGCGGTGGTCTTCACTTCGCCGCGGCTGAGGTTCTCGGTGACGCCCTGCACGTCGCGTTCGGGCAGCGTGATCTCGACGCGGAGGTTTTCCGGCTTGGTGTCGGCGAGTTCGAACATCGATTCGCCGACCTGCATCTGCTTGCCGAGCTTGTCCTTGAGGTCGCCGTTGAGGACCTTGCCGTCGAACGGCGCGACGATCTCGTACTGCGCCTGCTCGTAGGTGAGACGATCGACTTCCGCCTGGAGCGCCTCGGCCTCGGCGGCCTTGCTGCGGGCCTCGGCTGTGCGCGGGCGGCCGGTGCGCTCGTCGACCGTGTTCTCGATCGACTTCAGTTCAACGATCGCCTTCCGCAGCTTCGCCTGCGCTTCAGCAAGTTGCGCGTCGACCGATTGCGAATCGAACTTCGCCAGCACCTGGCCCTTGGTGACAACCGAGCCCGGCTCGACGTTCACCGAGTAGAGCTTCGCGTTCACGTTGGCCGAGATCATCCGCTTGGCCGCGGGCATTACTTCGAACGTGAAGCCGCCCTTCAGGCGGTGCATCGGCTTGAACAGCACCAGGAACGCCAGCGTGCAGACCGACAGGAACAGGATGCCCTTGGCCAGCCAGTACTTCGGGCCGACCAGCGCCTTCCAGCCGTCCATCGCGCTCACGCCGATCTTCGTCGTGATCCACCGGTCGTTGTCGAAGCGGTCGTACAGCACCGGCCCGAGCATCTCGGCCGCCACCGCGAGACTGGTCGCTTCCTGGTCGGTCGCCTTCTTGGTGTTCGGGAACTCCAGCGTCATCACGCCGACGATCTCGCCCTTGCGGCGCAGCGGCAGCGTGAGCACGCGGTTGCCGCCTTCAAGCCGGCTCAGCGCCTGCGCCTCGCGCGTGACGTTGGCGGTGTTGGCGATGTCGTCGTGCGGGTCGAACTGGACGATCTCCTGCTGGTCGACGCACTCCTCCATCACCTTCACGAGCTGCACCGACAGTTCCTGCTTCTTGTCGAACTGTTCGGTGTGCGAGAGGCCCTTGAGCTTGACCTTCGGATGCTCGGCCGACCAGCCCTGCACCCAGCCGACGCTGACGCGGGTGCTCCCGGTGCGGGTGGCGATTTCGTTGCAGAGGTTGTTGACGCCATTAACGAAACCCTCGGCCGTGCCGAAGGCGGTGGCGTACTGTAGAACGTCCTGGTGGTTCTGCGTCATCGCCTTCAGCGCTTCGGCGTTACGACGCAGCATGTAGTAGTCGAAGTAGCCGGCCACCACCTGCATGACGTCCAACCGCTGCTGAGCGCGGGCGTTGTCGCGGCAACGCGTAATGACGCCGGTCGCGGCCACCACTCGACCTTCGGCGCGGAGCAGCGTCACGAGGCAGAACTGCGGCTCGACGGTCAGGTCCATGTCGTCCGACACCTGGATGATGCCGTCGTGACCCTGATTGATGCACTGGGCGATGATGTCGCTGAACGCCTGAAGCGCCTTCTTGCGCGTCTCTTCGTTCGAGCCGTCCGGGCGGATGTGGGCGACGTTTTCGAGGCTGCCCTCGTTCTTGTCGTTCACATGCAGCAGGAACGCCGCGGCCTCGGTGCCCGCGATGACGACGGCCTGCGTGTAGACGAGGTCTTTCAGGTACTCGCGCAGGTCGGGCGTGGGCTGGAGCAGCTTCTGCACCAGCCGATTCCGCATGAGCATCTGCTCCTGCTCGGCCTGCTGCTGCTGACGACGCTCACGTTCGGGGTCGCGGGATTGGACGATGTTGGTGGACATGCGGGATTTCCGATTTCCAATTTCCGAATGCCGATTTCACTCGCATTCAACAGCTTCGCCCGGTGTTTCCCAAATCGGCAATGGGAAATGGGCCATCGGAAATGCTCAGCGTTCCGCCATCCCGCTCGACGACGGAATCTCCACCATCACGTCTTCGCCAGGCGGGCGTTGGTCGGGGTTGTCGAGGACCAGCCGGAACGGCAGCGTGCCGGCCTTGGCGTCGGCTTCGGGATAGATCAGGTTGATCTTCGCCTCACGCCACTGCGTGTCACCCTTGAACTGCACGCGGAGCGTCTGGCCCATCGACAGCTTCCGCACGTCGGCAATGTCGGCCAGGCGCACTTCGATGTAGAGCTGGCTGCGGTCGATCACTTCAACGACGTCGCGCGACTCGTCGACGCCTTCGCCGGCCTTGGTGGTGACGTCGACGATGATTCCGTCGATGGGCGAGGTCATGGTCATCTGCTTGACGATCGCGTCGGCGGCGTCGGCCTGGGCGGCATTGATCTCGGCCTGGTGCTTGGCTTGATCGACCTTGATGCGAGCGATCTCGGCCTTGGCGGTGTCGGTGGCCAGTTCGATGTCGTTGGCAGCGCCATCCTTGTGATTCTTAACGGTGTTGGCCAGCGTCTGCTTGGCGACTTCCCACTCCTGCTCCGCCGCCGCGACCGCCAGCGACTGATCGGCATCGAGCCGACGCGCCTTGGCCGTTGCGACCTGTTCGGCGTCGTTCATGTGCAGGATGATCTCGCCCTTCTTCACGGTGTCGCCCTTGTCCTTGAGGGCCTCGAGGATGACGCCGCGCACCGGGAAACGGAGCTTCAGGCGTTCCTTGGGCGAACTGGTGCCGCGCACCTTGATGGTGCCGGCGGCCTGGGCGGCGGGCGGCGTTTGGGCGTCGAGTCGGGTGGCGTAGCTGCCACCGACCAACGCGACCAACGTAGCGGCGACGAGTAGGCTCCGGGTCGTTCGGTTCATGCGTTACTCCAAGCTGTCAGGCCCCTTAACGTTTCTCCATCTTCACTGCGCAGTCCGACGAGGCGGCCTGCCAGCCCAAAATGTCGATCTCCACTCCCTATCCCACGTGTGAACGGGCCATTGTGGAAAAGGCCCTGCCTGCGGTCAAGGATTTCGCTAACTCGTTATCCAACGACATTATCGGACAATCCCCGACTACCCCCTGCCTGGGTGACGCCGGGCGACACAACTCGTTTCATCGGACGACCTGTGGACCGACGATCAAACTTCGTGCCGGGGTTCGCCCGATGGCGATTTAGCCATAGCCTAGCGCGTCCAACTGGTCCTCGTCGAACCCGAAATAGTGCCCGAGTTCATGCAGCAAGGTGATGCGAACTTCCGACTGGAACTCATCTTCCGAGTCGCAGGCGTCTTCGAGGTCCTCGTGGAATAAATAAATGACGTCGGGCAGCCGGCCGGTGTCGTCGATGTGCCGTTCGGTGAGGGGCGTGCCTTCGTAGAGCCCGAGCAGAAGCTCATCGTCTGCCAAACCGACCGACCGCAACTGCCGCCGTGTCGGACGATCACGCAATTCGATGCGGACGACGTCGAGCGCCGAACGGAACTGATCCGGGAGCGAAGCGATGGCCGCTTCGATCATCTGTTCAAGGCGTTGTCGCTCGACGCGGACAGGCATGAGAACATGGTAGCGAGTTGAAGCCGCAGACACGCGCGAGCACGCAGAGAAGGTGTTCTCTGGCGCGACGATTCAGGCGGCGTTCATCATTCGTGGCACGGCCGTCTCGGCCGTGATCTTCACGGGCGGGACGCCCGTGCCACGAAACACGTGCGCATCCCACAAATGTGGAGCGCGTTTGCGCGTATACAGTTTCTCGCGCGAGTTGCCGATGCGGGCGCAACACCATCAACAGTAAACTTCATGCGCTCTCGCGGCGGCGGCTGCGAGCGATCAACTGGATGACCCACCTGCGAAGGATGCGCAAATGACAAAGCGGCCGGCCTGTCGTCGTTCTTCTGTTTCCCTGGCCCGCTCGATTGCCTCTCTCGCGGTTTGCCAGTCGCTCGAAGGCCGCACCATGCTCGCCTTTCGGCCGCCTTCCGTGCCGCTGGTCGTCAACAGCCCTTACCTCAACGTCTGGTCGAATGCGGACAAGCTCACCGACACGTCGACCAAAGAATGGCACGGCCGCACGCAGTCGCTCGTCAGCCTTGTGCGCGTCGACGGTGTGACCTACCGCCTGATGGGCACGACCTCGCGCTCGCTGGCAGCCCTTCCGCAGACGGGTGTTTCGGTCACGCCGACGCGAACCATCTACGACTTCCAGAACGCGAAGGTCCACGTCACGCTGACGTTCACGACGGCGGATTTGCCGAGCAATCTCGACATCCTCACCCGGCCGGTCACGTACGAGACGTGGGACGTGCGCTCGGTCGACGGCGCGTCACACGCCGTGCAGCTTTACACGAGCGTTAGTTCACAGCTTGCGACGACGGATGACGCGCAGGTGGTCACGTGGGGCCGGGAGAATGCAGGCTCGCTCAGCGCCCTCAAGGTCGGCAACGCCAGCCAGAACCCGCTCGACACCGCCGGCGATCGCGTCGGCATCAACTGGGGCTACGCCTACCTCGCGGCCGGTTCCGGCGCGACCACGCAGGGCGACGTCACCTGGGGCAACACCGCAATCGATCGCTTTGCGAGCACCGGCGCGCTGACCAATACGTCCGACGCCGGCACCCGCGCCGTCAACAGCAACGAACCGGTGATGGCGTTCGCGCTACAGCTCGGCAACGTAGGAACAAGCACCGTCAGCCGGCACGCGATTGTGGGCTACGACGAGCTCTACACCGTCAACTACTTCGGCCAGCGTCTTCAGCCGTATTGGCGACGGAACTATGCGAGCATGAACGCGGTGCTGTCGACCGCGGAATCGCAGTACGCCAGCGTGTTCAGCCAGTGCGTCGCATTCGATGCTCAACTTACGGCCGACCTCTCGACCTCGGGCGGCGCGCAATACGCGCAGATCGCCGCCCTCGCGTACCGGCAGGCGTTCGGCTCAATGGGCGTCGCCAAAGACCGCTACGGCCAGCCGCTGGTATTCACGAAAGAGCAGTCCAGCAACGGCGACATCGCCACCACTGATGTCATTTTCCCGACGTTCCCGCTGCTGCTGAACTTCTCGCCGTCGCTCGCGCGGTCGATGCTCGTGCCCGTCCTCGCGTACTCGGCCAGCGGTCTGTACATGAAGCCGTTCGCGCCGCACGACCTCGGCGTCTATCCGAACTCGATGGGCATGCCAGTCAACGGCGAAGACATGCCGGTCGAGGAAAGCGCGAACATGATCCTGATGGTGGCCGCGCTGGCGAAACAGCAAGGCAGCCTCGGATTGGCGAGTCAATACTGGGGCGTGCTCACGCAGTGGGCCGAGTACCTGAAACCGTACGCGTACGACCCCGGCACGCAGCTCACCACCGACGACTTCCTCGGCACGATCAAGCAGAGCGTGAACCTCGCCATCAAGGCCACCGAAGCGCTCGGGGCGTATGCGATGCTCGCCAAGATGAAAGGCGATACAGCCAGCTACAACACCTATCGCGGCCTGGCGCAGACCGACGCCGCGCACCTGCTTCAGGTGGGCTACGACGGTAACCACTTCGAGCTCGGCTACGGCCAGTCGGGCACGTGGAGCCTGAAGTACAACCTCGTGTGGGACAAGCTGCTGGGCCTGAACCTGTTCTCGACGACGGTCGTTGCGAACGAGATCGCCTGGTACAAGTCGCACCTCGGTACGTTCGGCACGCCGCTGGAGAGCACGCGCACCATCACCAAGATCGATTGGGAAGTGTGGGCCGCCAGCATGGCGACGAACCAGGCCGACTTTCAGACGCTGATCACGCCGGCCTACAACTACTACAACACGACGACCGTCCGCACGCCGATGGGCGACGGCTACGACGTCAACAACGCCGCCAGCAACCTGTTCACCGTGCGCAGCGTCGTGGGCGGCGTCTTCATCAAGCTGATGTCCGACCCGGCCATGTGGCGAAAGTACTACACACAGGACAAGGCCAGCGTGTACGTGTGGGCACCGTTCCCCGTGAAGCAGACGATCCTGCCCACGGGCTCGACGTGGAAGTACACCACGAGCACGCCCGCGAATAACTGGACGTCGAAGACCTTCAACGACAGCGCATGGTCCACCGGCACGGCCGGCTTCGGGACGAACGGCACGCCGGGCGTGAATGTCGTCACGCCATGGAACACGTCGGACATCTACCTCCGCAAGACCGTCACGCTGCCGAGCGGCACGCTGAACGGCCTGGCCATCTTCGGCTACCACGACGAAGACCTTCAGGTATACGTGAACGACGTCCTTGCCTGTAGCGTGGGCGGCTACGTCACCGGCAACCAGCTCTACCCCATCAACACGGCCGGCCTCGTGGCGCTGAAGCCGGGCACGACTGTGCAGATCGCCGTACACGTGCACCAAAGCGCGGGCGGGCAAGGCGTGGACGTGGGGCTGGTGAACATGGGGTAAGGATGGCTTAAAGAAGACGAGCCATCGTTGACGCCGATTGGCACCGACTGATGTCCTAAGTGCACTCACTTTTGAAGCGGTCAGCACCTTTCGTGGCACGGCCGCCTCGGCCGTGACCTTCACGGGCGGGACGCCCGTGCCACGCCAATGGTGCTCGACCTGCGGCGTACTCCCGCGTGTCCCGCGGGCCTCACTTCGCCAGCGGCACCACCAGTTCATATGGGAACGGCGTAATCGACCGCACCGCGCCCGTCTCCGGATCGACCACCACCGTGTCTTCGATGCGCACGCCGAGGTTGCGGTTCGGGTAGTACAGGCCCGGCTCGACGGTGACGACGCTGCCCTTTTCGAGCACGTCGCCGCGGTCGACGAAGCCGCCGAGGCTCGGAGCTTCGTGCACCTGGATGCCCAGCCCGTGGCCGAGCGAGTGGCAGTAGCCTTCCTCGAGCGGCCAGCGGTCGAGGATCGTCGGGTGGCCGCGTTTTCGGAGGACGTCGCACACGAGGTCGTGATAGCCCTTGGTGCGCCCGCCCAGCGTGAGGGCCGACATCGCCGCGTCGAAGGCGGCCTTCACGTCGTCATACACTTTGCGCAGTTCGTCCGGCGCATGACCGAGCGCAAACGTGCGGGTCATGTCGTGGAAGTAGCCCGACGTTTTGCATCGTGGGAAGAAATCGAACAGCAGCGCCATGCCGACGCGCAGCGGCTCGCCGACGTTGCCGTGCGCGTGTGGGATGCCCGCGTCCCGGCCCTGCGCGAAGATGTTGTCGCCGAGTTGTTCGAGGTCGCGCTCGTCGCACGCTTGCGCGATCAGCCGCTTGATCTGGCCAATGGTGACGGGCGAGCCGCTCGCATCGACCGCGAGCCCATCGCGCTCGCGCAGGCTCTTCAGCTTCTCGACGACGACGCGCACGACGTCGCACGAACGCCGGCCCGCATCTTCGAGCCTGGCGATTTCGTCGGCATCCTTTGTGCGCCGCGCCACGTCGATCAGACCGTTCTCATATTCACCCACCAGCTGCACGTCCGGCAGTGCGCCTGCGCAGCGCGTCGACGAGCGCGAGCGTGACCGACGCATCCTCCGCGCCGTACCACCCGACGCGCCCGCGAATGCCCAGGTCGGCGAAGATCGTCCGCCACAACTCCACCGCGCTGGCGAGCCGCGTGGGCGAACGCTGGGCGATGGCCTTCAGATCCCACCGGCCCATCGAGACCATTTCCAGCCCGGTCGCCTCGGCCTGCTGGATCTCCATCGGATGGAACAAAATCATCGGCCGCTGCCCACGTTTCACGATGATCTGCCCGTGTAGGTCCTGCCCGTTCGAGAGGTACTTCCAGCTCGCCGAGTGCGACCCGAGACCGTCGACGCCGTGCACGACGATCGCGTCCAGATTCCGTTCAGCCATCAACCGCGGGAGATCAGATTTCATGCCGGGGATTGTAGAACTGGCTGATCGGACGTCGATTGCTCGGCGCACCGGCGGCGGCACAACTCGCTTTTCTTCTGGCCGCCCATCGACCGTGCGCGGTACGCTCATCGCGTGCCATACGACTTCTGCGGAGGGAGGGCGTCCATGCCAAGCATCGCGCGACGAGCGTTCAGTCTGATCGAGTTGCTGGTGGTCGTGCTGATCATCGCGCTGCTGCTGGGCATCCTCATCCCGACCATCGCGGCCGTTCGGCGATCGGCGTTCCTGACGACCTGCTCGACGCAGCTGCGCCAGCTCGGCGCGGCCGCGATCGCGTATCGCACAGATCATCGACGCTGGCCGATCGTCAAGCCCTGGACATTCGATCTGGCCCCGCGGCCCGCGCTCAGCCTGATGTCGGAAGACGAGGCCCGCCTGGCTGTCGCGCCGTACCTCCAAGTGGCGCTGTGCGCGTACCTGCCGGTCGATTCGCCCGTCTACCGATGCCCCGGCGACTCGGAAGGCGTCATCTTCGACCGGGCCCGCAAGCTCACGGGCTTCGGCCAGAGTTACGTCGAGTGGTTCCCGCTCTGCGGCTACAAGGAGCGGTCCGAGCCGATCTTCAAGCTGCTCTTCACCGACTTCTGCGGCATGGGCTGGGCGAACGGCAGCATCGCCGACCCGAAGTTCCACGCCGGCCGATTCAATGCGGTAAAGACGGACGGCAGCGTTGAGACGCAGTTCGTCGGCACGACCGTCACCCAATGATCGCGCGACGAAACCGGATCGTGACGCCGCTCACCGGAAGATCAGCACGTACAGGATCACGCCCAGCGCGTTCGCCAGCGTGAGCAGCCCGACGGCCGCGATGGCTTCTCGCACTTGGTCGCTGGCGTTGCGCAGCGGATAGTTGATGGCCTGAAGAATCAGCAGCGGCAGACTCTGTAGCACACGCAGCCACTGCACCGACTCCGATGTCTCGGCCGGCGTTGAAGGCGCGGATGGGGTCGGCAGCGGGGTCTGTCGATCGATTTCCAGTTCGCGCGCGACTTCGAGGGCGCTGTCCATCAGCGGCGACGTCGGTTTCGCTTCGGGCTGCGGTTCCGCAGCCGGCTCGGGGGCGGACTCGCGCGACCCTTCGCCGGTGTGGACCTTGTTCGTCAGGCCGAGAATGGCCGGAGCCTGACCCGGCGGCTCGATCGGCTCGGCATCGGTGGCCCCGGCGACCGCCATCGCGGCGGCGGCTAGGACGGCATCGACGTTCGGATCGCCTGCGGGCGCGGCTTGCGCGTCGAGCGACGGCGCGGTCGCCGCCTCGCCCGAAGCGGTCGGTACTTCGGTGGACCCAGCAGTTGTTTCGGTCGGCGCGATACTGGTGGCGGTATCGATCACCGCCGGGGCGGCGTCGGGGACGGTCGGGGTTGTGCTTAGCGTCGGCGTGGGGTCGATGCCGGCGGCGTTCGTCGCCGCGATCGTTATCGATTCGACCGCTGCAGACACCGTCGGATCACTTGAGCCCGATGCGTCGTCCGCCGTCCTGGCAACCGAGTCGATTGACATTGATGTGGATGCGCCCGTCGGCGTCGCGCTGTCCACGGCCGGCGTCGGCACATCGGTCTCGGACTTCGCTTCTTCCGCGATGACGCCAGCGGGAGGCGAAGCATCACGAACCGGCGAAGCCTTCTGCGACATGTCCGGCGTGGAGCGGGCCTGGACCTCGCTCGAAGCTGCCGGTGTCGCTTCGAGGCTGACCTCGGGCAGCGGCTTCGCCTTCTCATCAAGTTCGCTCGAAACCTTCGCTTTGAGGTCGTCGAGCATCGACGTCGGCGGGTCGACCAGTTCATTCGCGGGCACGGGCGGGACGTCATCGTCCTCGGCCTTGGCGTCGGCGAGCATCTGGTCGATCTGCTGCTCGGCCATCTGCGCGATGAGGTCGTCCGCCGATTTCTTGAGTTCCGGCGTGTCGGCCGGCAGCTCGGCGGGGTCGGGCAGGTCGAGGGTGGTGGATGCAGATCGGCTCAAACTGCGCACGGCTCCTTTCCTCCGTGAATCGACGTTCGCGCGACACAGAATCATAGCCGAATCGCTCAAGGTCCGATAGTTACCTCGACAACGGTGTCGGCGTTACCGGATAATCCGGTCGTGCCGATTCGTCGCATCTTCAGCCCCCCACTCCATCCCGGCGCGGTCACGCTTGACGCAAGCGAGTCGCACCATGCGCGCGACGTCCTGCGTCTGACAGAAGGGGCGACGGTCGAACTGTTCGACGAATCCGGCCAGGTCGCGACGGTGCGCGTGATGGCGTTGCACCCTTCGCTGATCTGCGACGTGACGGACATTCGCGAAGGCGCCAGTGACAGACTAGGCGTGCATGTCGCATCGGCAGTTCCCAAGGGAGATCGAGCGGAGTGGATGATTGAGAAATTGAGCGAGCTGGGTGTCGCGCGGTTCACGCCGCTGCGGACGGCACGGTCGGTGGTGCATCCCGAGGGCAAAGGAAAGCTGGATCGCTGGAAGCGAATCGCGGTGGAGGCCGCCAAGCAGTCGCGACGGGCGGGGCTCATGCGGATCGAGGAATTGACGGATGTGCGATCGATCGCGGTGGAACGGGCAGCCGTGCTGTCGACGCGGGATGGGGCAAAGCCTCTGGGGGCGATCGTTCGTGACATGTTTTCGTTTGATCCCCCTCCCTCCGAGGGAGGGGCTAGGGGAGGGGGCGAGTCCGAAGCCGAAAAAGCATCCACGGATGGCTCGCCCACCCACCCAACCCTCCCCCTCAAGGGGGGAGGGCTAATGCTCCTCGTCGGCCCCGAGGGTGGATGGACCGAGGAGGAACTGGACGCGTTCCGTGCCAAAGGCGTTCTCGAAGCGTCACTGACCGACACGATCCTGCGGATCGAAACGGCCGCCGTGGTCGCGAGCGGGATCGTGCGGTGCGCATTGATGGAGGAGCGGGAATGACGCACTCAACGCAGACACCGTCAACGCTTCCACCCCCGCCGCTGCCCGGATACGCCGCGCGAAGCTGGGCCGGTTGGTTGATGCTCGGTTCGGGATCGCTCGTGGCGATGACAAGCGTCGCGTCGCTGGCATACGGGCTGGCTCAGCGCGATGCGCTGGTTGCTCAACTGCGGGAACAGCTCACGAAGCAGATCCGCGAGCAGGACTTTCCGTACGAACTGTCCTCACTGGTGACGGTCGCGCTAGCGCTGTGTGCACTGGGCGCGGTCGAAGGCGCGCTCTGCACGTGGCTCGGCTGGCGCGTAATGCACGGCTCGCGCGGGGCGATCGGTTCGTCGATCGCGATCACGCTGCTGCGGGGCGTGATCGTCGCGCTGTGCGTGCTGCTGCTGGCGATTACACCGCTGCTGCCCGGATTCAAATGGGATGCGACGCTGGTGACGTGCGCGACACTGCTGATAGTGATGGGAGCGTACCTCGTCGTACAGCTCGTGACGTTGTTCCTGGCGTGGCGCGGGAAGTGAAGTGCAGACCGTCGAATGTCGAGTGGGGATGGTGGAAACGACCGAGTTGAGCAGGTCGCGGTCACTCGACTCACAACAGTCGACATTCCACATTCAACGAAGAACCCGCGCTCGACGCATGGGCCGGTTCTGCTGGTTGCAGACCCGAACCACACCGCGTCGCGCGGGCTGTTGTGTGTTCCGGTTGACGCGAACCGGCGTTATGCCGAGTGCGCGAGCTTGGCCGGGCGACGGACCAGCGACAGGCCGCCGAGGCTCACGCGGGCGGCCAGTTGGCCGGGCTCGATGCGGGCGTCGTGCGGGGTCAGGTCGGTGCTGGCTGAGAAGTCGTCGGCGGCACTGCGGACAACTTGCTGAGCGCGGCGGGCGGCGTTCGCGCTGCGCACGGCGTTCGCCAGATGCGCAGCCGAGTTCATGTCGTCCAGGTACAGATCGTTGAACGGGGTCATGACAGTTCTCCTTTGACCTTCCGTTTGCGCACGGTCCCGACGGGTAACGAGTCCGTCGGCCGCTTCTCACCGGGTGAGCCTTGCTTTCGATGCCTTCGACCGGGGCTTGCAACACCCGGCCGCTCACACCGAACCCACCCAGCCGCTGGAGGCCGTATTATCGATGCTGGATACAAAGTGCTCCAAAATCGACAAGAGCCATCCTATCGCGCCGGCCTTTTCAAGAAAAGTCTATTTACAGTTCTCACCAAAACGATTTCGGCCTTCGATCCCCACCATCAATGGATTGGTCATTTCCCACCAATCCTTCGACAGAACCCCATGCCCAGCTCAAGATGCCGCAAACATCTATTTAAAAGAGACTTACGTTCACAACGAGACTGTCGCACTGTCATTACAGATTTGCGCCGTCGCGGGCCGACCCATTCGCCGCTATTCTTCGCCGCGCGGAGTAATTCGATCATGACGTCAGCCCCCGGGACCGAACCGAATCGCAGCCCCCTTCGCGCCCTCACCTCGGCCATCCCGCAGATGGGCCTGGTCGGCGTCATCGTCTTCCTGTTTGTCGCCCTGTCGATCTACGGCCATTACGACGCCGCGCCGGGCAAGCCGAACACGTTCCTGAACGCCACGAACCTTGTCGAAGGCATCGCGACGCCGATGAGCTATTACGCCATCATGGCCGCGGGCATGACGATGGTGATCGTCACGGGAGGTATCGACATCTCCGTCGCGTCGACAATGGCGCTGGCCGGTTTTGTGACGGCCTACGTCGTGCAGTCGCTGACGCCGGGCACGTCGCCCTACGTCGTGGGATTCGTTTCGCTCGCGGTGCCCGTCGCGGTCGGCATCCTGTGCGGCGCGTTCAACGGCCTGGTCATCACGCTGCTCGACCTTCACCCGTTCATCGTCACGCTCGGCACGCTCAGCATCTATCGCGGCATCGTCAACGTGCTGCCGTTCGGCACCAAGACGCTACCCAAGGGTGGCGCCAAGCTGCCCGAAGGGAGCCTGACGCATCTGTTTCGCACCGAGATTACATTCAACGGCAGCGTCATCCGCGTCATGCCAATGGTGGCGATGCTCGCCGTCATCGCATGGGCGGCGCTGTACCTGCGGTACACGCGTGCGGGTCGGCACATCTATGCGATCGGCAGCAACGAGCAGGCGGCCCGGTTGTGCGGCGTGCCGGTGCGGTGGGTGAAGCTGCGCATCTACACGATATGCGGTTTGCTGGCCGGACTGGCCGGACTGGTATCGCTCGGCAAATTCGGAACAACGTCTGCCGGCAGCGCCACGGGGTATGAGTTGTCGGTGGTGGCCGCGTGCGTGGTGGGCGGTGCCAGCCTCTCGGGCGGGCGCGGCTCAGCGGTCGGCGCGCTGCTCGGAACGCTCGTGCTCGCGCTGATCGAAAACGCGATCAACATCCTTCACTGGGACCAGGAATACAAGAAGATCATCGTCGGCCTCGCCATCATCACCGCCGTCGCGATCGATCGCCTCGGCGACGTGTTCCGGCAGCGCCGGCGCGGCTAATCGTCGGTAGGAAGTGCACTTCTTTCGAAAGGATCGCTCCATGCTTACGTCACGTTCCCGTCGGTTCGTTCTGCTCGCGGGTGTCGTCGCGCTCGCGTGTTCCATGACCGCGCCGCTCAGCTTCGGCCAGGCCAAGCGGAAGATCGTCATCGGCATGGTCGCCAAGAGCCAAAGCAACGACGTCTTCCAGGCCGCGTATGCCGGCGCGAAGGAAGCCGCCCGCACACTCGGCGAGAAGTACAACGCCGAAGTGACCATCGACTGGCGCACGCCCACCGACGAAGACGCACAGAAGCAGGTGGAGAACATCGAGGCCCTGACCCGCGCCGGCGTCGACGGCATCATTGTCAGCTGCTCGGACGCCGGCCCGCTCACGCCGGCGATCGACGACGCGGTCAATCGCGGCACGCCCGTGATGACGTTCGACTCCGACGCTCCGAACTCGAAACGCTTCGCCTATTACGGCACCGATGACGCCGCGTGCGGCCAAATCATCACGGCCAAGCTCATCAAGGCGATGGGCGACAAGGGCACGATCGCGATCTTGGCCGGCAACCAGGCGGCCCCGAATCTTCAGGCCCGCGTGATCGCGGCGAAGGAAGAGATCGCCAAGCACCCGAACGTGAAGCTGCTCGAAAGCAGCGGCGGCGTGTTCTACCACGAGGAAACCCCCGAGAAGGCGGCCGAAGCCGTCACCACCGCGACCAACACCAACCCGGACATCAATGGCTGGGCATTCGTGGGCGGCTGGCCGCTCTTCACGACGGACGCCCTGAAGTGGCCGGCCGGCCAGATCAAGGTCGTCAGTTGCGACGCGCTGCCCGCGCAGCTCAGCTACCTCAAGGACGGCCACGTCGATGCGCTGATCGCCCAGGACTGCTACGGCTGGGGCGCGAAGTCGGTGGAAGTGATGCTGGAGAAGGTCGTCAACGGCAAGTCGCCGGAGAACCCGCGCCTCATCGACCCGCTGACCGAAGTGACGAAGGAGAACGCCGAGGAGTACGGAAAGAAGTGGGAGAAGTGGCTGGGCAAGTGAGCGGGCATGCGGGGCCCTGATGGAGGACCGGCCGCCGATCCTCAACTACGGCACCCGACAGCCGACCCATCGCGTATGGGGGTTGTCGGGTCCGCTCTGGCTGTTGGTGGCCGGACTCGCGACATTCGTCGAGTTCGCGGGATTCTTTGCCACAAACGGTCGAATCAACAGTTGGAATGACATTGTGTTCATCATCACGGTCGCAGTGCTCGGCGTCGTTGCCGTCATTAATGCGATCCGTGTTACATTGAAGACGACCTCCTAGGGTGTGCACGCCGTGCACACCCTTCTTTCATTCGCCAGCCGTTCGCCTCAGTTGCAGGAGACGCACACCATGGCCAATTCGACCCGCCCCGTCTTCGAGAAGATCATGCCCGAATTCCCGCTGGCCGACGTGGCGGCGGGCGTGACGCACTACCGCGACGTGCTCGGCTTCACCATCAACTACCAGATGGACGGCTTCGCGGTGATGGATCGCGACCGGGCCCGCATCCTGCTCATCAGCAAGACCGAACAACACAAGGGCATCGCGTCCTGCTACATCTATGTGGCCGATGCTGACACGCTGCACGCCGAACTGGTCGCGAAAGGCGCGAACGTCGAAGCCCCGCCCGTGAGCCGGCCGTGGGGTCTGCGCGAGTTCCGCGTGTTCGATCCTGAAGGGAACATCCTCACGCTGGGCCAGCCGTTTCAATGAAACCAGCCACTCAGTGACACGGTAGCGGCTTGGGCTGTGCCCGCTGTCCAGAACGAAGCCTTGCAGCCGGCCCCACCGCAAATCTCTGATTTTCAGTTTCCCTGCGCCCCAAACTGCATTACTCTCGGACCTTCACCCCCGCGAAAGGCGGATGCTGGCCGCCTTGGCAGGGCGGGGTGCCACCTCAGGACAGGAGTTCGAATGCATCTCTCGCGCTGCGCCATCATTCTCGCGTGTTCGTCGGTTCTTCTGGCGCGCGTAGGAGCGCTCAGAATTACACCGTCCTGCACAACGACGTCGTCTATCCGCTGACCAGCCCGTCGACGGTGTCCACGAGCGGCAACCTCGGGACGTTCAACATCGTAATCTCGCCCGCGGCGGGTCTGTCGTCGAACACGGCCGCCCTCGCGGCGTTCAATCGTGCCGCCCAACAGTGGGCGGCGTACATCTCCGACCCGATCACCGTCACCATCAACGCCGACCTCAGCACCATCCAACCCGGCGGCGGGACGTTTCCGGTGAACGTCATCGGGTCGACCAGCTCGGTCGGCCTCAGTGCGAGCTACAACACCATCCGCAATCAGTTGGTCACCGATGCCGCCGGCCAGCCCGCGTCGGCGAATAACGGTATCGTCGCTAGCCTCCCTACGGCTGCGCAGTTCACTGCCTTCGTGCCGAGCGGCCGGTCGCTCAACGGCAGCGTCGTCCTCAGCAAGGCCAGCGCCAAGGCCGCCGGCTTCACGGGCCTCGATGGCACGTTCGGCGTCTCCGATGCCAACATCGTCTTCAATTCCGCGTTCACGTTCGACTTCGACAACTCCGACGGCGTCAGCGCTGGCACGATGGACTTCGAAACCGTCGCCGCCCACGAGATCGGCCACGCACTGGGCTTCAGTTCCAACGTCGACCTGCTCGACCAGACAACCGCCGCGTCCGTGCCCTCCTTCGCGCCGACCACGCTCGACCTGTTCCGTTTCGGCCGGCTCAGCAACAACCCCACGAACGCGTCGCAGTTCACCACGCTGCCGCGCAACCTGGTGCCGAACGCCGACGTCGTCACCGACGACGCCTACGACGAGTACGCCATGTCCACCGGCGTCGCGCAGGGCGACGGTCGGCAGGCCAGCCACTGGAAGGACGATGCCCTCTCGGGCACCTTCATCGGCGCGATGGACCCCACGCTCTCGTTCAGCACGGTGCAGCATCTCACCTACGCCGACGCCCGCGCACTCGACCTGATCGGCTGGGACATGCGCCTCTGGACGCCCGGCGACGCCGACCACAACATGAAAGTGGAATTCGCCGACCTGCTCGCGCTGGCCGCCCACTACAACCTGGCCGGCAAGTGGGTCGACGGGGATTTCAACCTCGACGGCACCATCAACTTCAGCGATCTGCTCCTGCTGGCCTCGAACTACGGCACGGTCGTCAGCGCGAACAGCGGCGGTGCGATCACGCTCGACGCCGCGTCGGCGCAGCTTGCCCCCGAACCGTCGAGCCTGGCGATGCTCGTCGCCGCAATGCTGCCCGCCCTCCGCCGGCGAAGGTAAGCAGGCGGTTGATACGACATCCACGGACCGCGCCATCGCCGTGTAGCTGGCGAGCGTGCTCGCCGGTCGTGCCGTGCTACACCCGATGCCGCACGCACCCATAGACTGGCATAAACGCATGGGTTGAGGATCGAATCGTGCCCGCAACGATCGCCAGTCCGAAAGTCAGCGCACTGCTCGATGCGCCGGCTTCCGCAGCCGTATTTCCGGCCGATTTTGCTTGTCGACCACAAGGCCGCGTTGTCATAGTGATTGATTGACGGGGGTTCGCTCCGTCGAGTCGTCGCTTCCCTTCACAAGTCGAACGCGCTGTGCGCAGGGCCTCATGATTCGTGCCGATCGGCGCGAATCGTGGCTTTTCCTGCGCGTCGGGCGTTCGACGCAACACCGGAGGTTCGTCATGGTTCAAGCCGCCCGCATCGTCTATCGCCCCGCCGCGTCGAATCTGGCCGAGCGGAGTGCTTCGAATGTCCCAAATAGTCCCCGAATGCAAAACGGCACGTCAGCACCCCAATCGGCCGATGAAGCGGTGGCCGGGCCGTTACTTGCGAAGCAGTCGATGGCCGTGGAAATGCTGGCGGCCGGTCAACCGTCGGGACAAGTGGCGTTCGACCTCGCGATCGATCGCCGGACGCTCTATCGCTGGCGGCAGGATCCGGCCTTCCGCGACGCGCTGGATCGCGCCGTCGACGCGCTGAACGCCGATGTGCGGCATCAGTCCGCGCTGCTCCTTAAGCAGGCGCTGCGCATCGCGCGCGAAAAGCTCAACGACGACCCGGCCCCCGCCCGCCTGGCAACGCGACTGCTCACCTCGAAACAACTCTGGAAACTGATCGGATGAGAGAGACGAATTGCGAATTGCCGATTTCGGATCGCGAATTGAGAAACGCCCTCTCCAATTCGCAATTCGCAATTCCGCTTGTTACGGTTTCCCGTCGCTTTTCTCTCGGAGAAACACATGCTCAACCGTGAACCGTCCGGCGTCGAATCGTGGCGCATCTTCCGCATCATGGCCGAGTTCGTCGAAGGTTTTGAGACGATGGGCAGCATCGGCCCGGCCATCAGCATCTTCGGCTCGGCCCGCACGCTCCCAACCGACCCGCTCTACCAGGCCACCGTCGCCATCTCGCGCGAGTTCGCCAAGCGCAAGCTCGCCGTCATCAGCGGCGGCGGGCCCGGCATCATGGAGGCCGCCAACAAAGGCGCCTACGAGGCCGGCGGCATCAGCATCGGCCTGAACATCCAGCTCCCGCACGAGCAGAAGCCGAACCCGTACCAGACCGTCCCGATCGACTTCCGCTACTTCTACGCACGCAAAGTCATGTTCGTGAAGTACTGCTCGGGCATCGTCTGCATGCCGGGCGGGTTCGGCACGCTCGACGAATTCTTCGAAACCATCACACTCGTCCAGACGCACAAGATCGATCCGGTGCCGATGGTGCTTTTCGGCAAAGACTTCTGGGGCGACCTGTTCATCTGGCGCGCAAACACCTGCTGCCGAACTACATCAGCCCGATCGACTTCGACATCTTCCGCATCACCGACAGCGTCGACGAGTGCGTGAAGCTGATTACCGATGGCATCGAAAACCCCTGGTGGGGCCCCGGCGTGAAGAGCGGTCACGGGACGCTGAGTTCGCCGATCGCGCGGGCGGATTGAGGAGGAGGTCAGTTGTCCGCTGTCAGTGGTGAGTTGCTGCGTTCGACCTGATTGCTTTTCGCAACGGACAACGGACCGCTGACAACGGACAGCCCCACCATGTCGTCCGACATACACATCATCACGGGTGACGTCATCCTCCTCGACCGCGTCGAGCCGCTCTGGCTTCAGCAGCGCGACTTCCATGCGAACGTGAACACGACTTGGCGCGACTCGATGAAGGACAAGACGTTCGCCGCGCGACGGACCGAGTTGCTGCGGACCGCACGAAGCGCGGACGACTTCCGCGTCACGATCGCGCATGATGAATCGACCCGCGAGGACGTCGGCTACTGCCTGACGATCATCGTCCCGAACGGCGGGGGCGTGATCGAGTCGCTGTTCGTCGTCGAACAACGTCGCGGCCAGCGCATCGGCGAGCGGCTGCTGGACGACGCCGTCGACTGGCTGCGCAAGCAGAATACGACGCGGATTACGCTGACCGTGATGATCGGCAACGACGACGCCCTGCGGTTCTACGAGCGCTTCGGCTTCCGCGCGAGGACGACCGAGATGGAACTACCACCCAGGTTGCCAATCGCACATAAAACACTCAAAAACGCCTGAAAATCAACCCAAAATCGCCGCGAAACGACAGGATATTATATTCTACATCCTGCTACCCAGCCCTAGGGTAACACGCGTTGTCGATCCGGTTCGTGCGCACCTTCGGATCGGGTCCGGGCGGATCATCCACTTCGATTGCAGCCAGTTTCTCCGGTGTCGTTTAAGGAGACTCGTCATGTCGCTGACCGCTTCTCGTTTTGCCGTTGCCGTGCTGTCGTCCGCTGTCGCTCTGCTTTCGTCGGGGTCGACCAGTAGCGCGACCGTCGTCTTCGCCGACCACTACGCGAGCCGGCCCGACAACCAGGACATCTTCAACACGGCGCCCACCACCACCAGCCCCGGCGTTGGCACCTACGGCGCCGTGCTCACCTTCCCGTACGGCTCGCGCGTCGACCCGTTCTCGGTGATGGGCAAGACGCTGAAGTTCAACACCTCCAGCGGCGCCGACCCGCAGATGATGTACCTGCCCGCGCCGTACGTGTTCGGCGCGGACAAGGTGAGGGTCACGGTGCGGGCCGCGTTCGACGAATTCAACGCCGGCGGCTTCAACAACTTCGCGATCGGATTCGCCAAGTACGACCTCGGCGTGAACGGCAACATCTTCACCGACCACCTGCTCGTGCAACAGAACCAGGTGGAGCTTCACTTCCCCGGCACGAACACGACGACCAGCGTGCCGTACAGCTTCTCGCCCAAGACGTTCTACCAGTTCGAGTTGATGTACGACCCGTCGAAGGCGGGCATCGCCGGGCTTCAGCCGTATGCGCTGGCGATCAACGGCGTGGACGTGCCGATCTCCGTCACGGGCGCGACGACGTACTCGCCGCTGACATCGTTCGACTACGTCGCGTTCGGCGGACGCTTCAGCAACGGCAACACGTCGCGCTACCTGACCGACTTCAGCCTCGAAACCTTCGCGGTGCCCGAACCGACATCGATCGCGCTGGCGCTCGGCGCGACGGCGCTGACGCTGCGAAGGAAGCGTTGAATCACATCGGCGCCCAGACGAAGAACGCTGCGAACGCGGCCGCGACGAGGTACATCAGTGGGTGCACGTCCCGCAGCTTGAGCGTCAGCACTTTGATGAGCACGAACGACACGAAGCCGTAGCCGACGCCGTGTGCGATGCTGTAGGTGGCCGGGATCGTCAGCAGCGTGATGAACGCGGGGATGGCGGTGTCGAGCTTCTCGAAGTCGATGCCGGCCACCTGCTTCATCATCAGCAGGCCGACGAGAATGAGCGCGGGAGCCGTCGCGCTCGCCGGCACGGCTGCCGCGAGGGGCGAGAGAAAGATCGCCAGCGCGAACAACACGCCCACGAAGACCGTATGCAATCCGGTGCGAGCGCCCTCGGCCACGCCGGACGCACTTTCGATGTAGCAGGTGTTGCTGCTCACGCCGAACATGCCGCCGATCGACGCGGCCAGTGAATCGACGATCAGCAATCGCCGCACGCCCGGCACGCGGCCCTGCTCGTCGGTCAGTTTCCCTTCCTCTGCGATCGCACTCGCGGTGCCCAGCGTGTCGAAGAAGTCCACCATCATCACCGCGAACAGCAGAGGCAGGAGCTTCCACTGCAACGCCCCGCGCAGATCGGCCTGGAACGCGACATCGAAGCTGGGCATCCCAAAGCCGCTCGGCGGCTTAGCGATTCCAGCGAAATATGCGATCACGGTCGTGAGCACGATGCCGACGAGGATGGCGCCTTTGAGTCGCCACGCCATCAGCACCGCGGTGATCGCGAGACCCGCCAGCGCGACCCATGTCGTCGGGCTGTGCACGTTCCCATACGTCAAGAGCGGTCCCGCGGGCGGCGCGGGCACGCCCTGCACGACGATGCCGGCGTTCGACAGTCCAATCAGCGCGATGAACAGCCCGATGCCCGCGCCGATCGCCAGACGCAGCTCGCGCGGGATCGCGTTCATCACCGCTTCACGCAGGCCCAGCAGCACGAGCACGAGGATCGCCAGGCCTTCCAGAACGATCAGCCCCATCGCCGCCTGCCAACTGCCGGCCTGCTTGGCGATCGTGAAGGCGACCATCGCGTTCAGGCCCATCCCGCTGGCCAGTGCGATCGGCATGTTCGCGACGACGCCCATCAGGACGCAGCAGATGGCCGCCGCGAGCGCGGTGCAGGCGACGAGTGAGCCGAGATGCTGGCTCCCGATGGCCGAACTGAGGATGCCGGCGTTCACCGGCAGGATGTACGCCATCGTGAGGAACGTGGTCAGCGCGCCGCGCAACTCGGCCCCCACCGTCGAACGTCGGCCACGAACGTCTGTCAGCAAGTTGGGCATCGGCATGAAGTGCTCTCGAGAGGTGCCATGCCGGTGCGATCGGGAGCGAGCGTCGCGCCGATGAGGCACAGAATGCGTGAAAGCTAGCCGCGCGACCGCGACGGCTCAATCCGAACCGCGTAAACTCACCGATCCGATGTCAAAGCCGCATGCCCAACTCAAGACCCTCCTCCAGCTCGGCCACAGTCCCGATCCGGACGACGCCTTCATGTTCTACGGCCTGGCCAAGCACAAGCTCGATTCAGGGCGATGGGACTTCACGCACATCCTCCAGGACATCCAGACGCTCAACCAGCGCGCGATGCGCGGCGAACTGGAAATCAGCGCGATCAGCATCCACGCCTTCCCGTACGTGGCCGACAAGTACGCGCTCATGAGCTGCGGCAGCAGCATGGGCGACGGCTACGGCCCGATGGTCGTTACGCGCGAACCAACGACCATCGAACAGCTGCGCGGCAAGACCATCGCCATCCCCGGCAAATTGACGACGGCGTTCCTGACGCTACAGCTTCTGCTCGGCAAAGGACGTGATGTCTCTGCGAACGCCCACGGAAAGCCTTCCGTGGGTTCCGACAGCACCGATGGCGCGACGTTCAACTACGTCGTCACAATGTTCGACGAAATTCCGAAAGCGGTCGCCGATGGCAAGGTCGACGCGGGCCTGCTCATTCACGAGGGCCAACTCACGTTCAAGACGCTGGGCCTGCACTTGGTGGTCGACCTCGGCATCTGGTGGCAACAGCGCACCGGCCTGCCCCTGCCGCTGGGCGGCAACGTGATCCGCCGCGACCTCGGCCAGCCGGCAATGAATGAGATCACTGGCATCCTGAAGCGGTCGATCCAGTTCAGCCTCGATCATCGCAAGGAAGCGGTCGAGTATGCGCTTCAGTTCGGACGCGATTTGAACCGCGAGTTGGCCGACCAATTCGTCGGCATGTACGTGAACCACTGGACGATCGACTACGGCGACCGCGGCCGAGCCGCGATCACACGGCTTCTCGACGACGGCGCGAAGGCGGGGCTCGTGCCGGCGATCGGCAAGATCGAATTCGTCAGCGGCGATTAAGCGGCCCGTCGCTCGCGAAGCCTGTCCATGCGACGATTCAACGCGAACTCCCACGAGCCTCACGACTCGCGGGAGCTCGAGACAGTCCTCATGGATGCGACACTCAGCGACGCGATCGCTTCAAGCCCAGCGCGACAAGACCAATGGACAGCAGCGCGGTGGGCTCGGGCACGGACGAGGTGAACGACGCGAGCGGAATGTTCACGGTTCCTCCGACGCCGACCGCACTGCCGCTACCGCCGGCGAAACCGACCGACGCAGGGCCACCGCTCTCGGCTCCGGCGAGGCCGGACAACGTCACCGACGCGTCTCGCGCTGTCACCACCGAAACCAGCGCCAAGCCCGCGGGCTTCGCGCCAGACGCAGGCATGTCCGCCAGCGGAGCGAGCTGCGGCCCGGCCGCGATGGCAGTCATGTTGACCACTTTCGTGTCCGACGAGACGCCCGACACGACGACGAATTGAGCTGCCTCATTGGCGAACTTCGTCAGGGTGTTGGTTGCGAATGTCGCGTTCGACGCAGTCAGAGCCGAACCATTTACATTCTGCGCAGCAGTTGAGGACGCAGTCAGCTCGAACGCCAGCAGCTTCCGGCTGTTCACCTTGTAGGTCACGCCGTCCTGCGGCGACGTCACATTCCCGCCGTCGTTGTAGATGTAGAACACGACGCGGTCCCGATTGCCCGAAATTTGCGTGCGCGTCGCGTTCAAGATAAATGCACCATGGGCCGACGACGCGAACATGCCCAATCCGAAAACGCTAGTTGCCGCCGCGACAATCCAAGAAGCCGTACGCATGATGGGTCCCTCTGTTGGTATGCACCGAGAGTGGGCGCGATGCGAAACCGCTCGCGTTTACCACAAGTCTCGGTATGCAATAGATTTCGACGCCTCGACCACCCGATCGAGGACCCCACACAGACAGCGGCCTTGGGCTACAAAATTCACCCACTAACGAACCGCCCCGTTGCTGACCAGATATTACCAGACCTTGAAAACTATGCACTTAGTTTTCTGACTCTTCTCAGGGGACACGCAGCTGCAAAAAAGAAGGCCACCCACGCGGGGCAGCCTTGGCACTTTTTCGCGTTGTCTCGCGGTCGGTTCAGCGATCGTAATACCCACGACCGGCGTTGCCGTTGTCGTAAGGACGGTCATACGAACGAGCATCGCGCTCCGCGTCGTAGCGGCCGCGATCGTAGTACTGTTCCTTCTCCTTCTTCTGCTGATCCGACACGTTGCCGATCAGGCCGCCCGCGAGCGCGCCGCCGGCCGCGCCGATCGCGGCACCGCCCAGCGCGTGGTGCCCGCCGCCCACGTTGTTGCCGATGATGCCGCCGGCCAGCGCGCCGACGCCGGCGCCGATCAAGGCGCCGTTCTGCGTGTCATTCGCACAACCGGCCGCCAGCGTGAGCGTGCCGGCGGTCAGGAGCATCGTGGTTCGCTTCAACATCTTGTTCATGATCGTCCTCGTTTTCGAAAGTAAGTCGCCTGCCCTTCCTATCGGCGCAAGACAGACTCCATCTTCCATGCGGAAAGACACGGCGCGACATGACAGGTTAGCTTGTCCAAGCGCAAATGACGATCGCACCGAGGATTCCGGCTCAAAACCGACTGTTCAGCCTTCGCTCTTCAGCTCGCGCGTCATCAGGTCCGATAGGGCGCGCATCACGTCCTTGCCTTCAAACAGGATCTGATAGACCTGCTCGCTGATCGGCATCTCGACGCCGTACTTCTGCGAGAGTTGATGCACGGCCCGCGCGGTCGGCACGCCCTCGGCGACGCTGCGCATGTTGGCCAGCACGTCGTCGAGCTTCACGCCGCGGCCGAGCTGCTCGCCGACGCTGCGATTTCTTCCCTCGGGTGAGACGCACGTAGTGATTAGGTCACCCAGCCCGGCCAGCCCTTGGAACGTGCTCGGCTGCGCGCCCATCGCTACGCCGAGCCGACTGATCTCGACAAGTCCGCGCGTGACGAGCGTCGCCTTGGCGTTGTTGCCCGCCCGCATGCCGTCGAGCATGCCGGCGGCCAGCGCGATAATGTTCTTGGTCGCGCCGGCGATCTCGACGCCGATCACGTCGGTGTTGCGGTAGACGCGGAACCACTGCGTCGTCATCACCTGTTGCACGCGCTCGGCGATCGCGCCGTCCGGACAAGCCGCCACCGCGCTGCCCGGCTGATATTTCGCCAGCTCCGCGGCGATGTTCGGCCCGCTGAGCACGGCCACCGACGCGGGCTTGCCGAACTCCTTCAGTACGTTCGCGATCACCTGCGTGGGCCTCTGCAGCGTATCGATCTCGATGCCCTTGCCGACTGACACCACCGGCACGCCAGCCGGCAGATGCGGGGCGAGACGCGTCCACGTCTTGCGCAGGTGCTGCGTCGGGATGGCACTGATGACCATCGTCGAACCGACGAAACAGTCCCGCTCGTTCGCAGTCAGATGCACGTTCTCCGGCACGCGCACGCCTGGCAGCAGGCGCGTGTTCTCGCGGTTTTGAAGCAGTCGTTCGATGGAGTCTTCGAACGCGCCCCACATCGTCGCGTGATGTCCGCCGGCATTGACGAGGATCGAGCAGACGGTGCCCATGGCGCCGTCGCCGAGAATCGTGATCTTTTCGGGCATAGTCGGGCGGCGATCCTAACCGAACCCGCGGCCGCTGCGAGCGCCCGCCACTTCGACGCGGTGTTGCCAGCAGCCCTTGCCGAGCGTCGACGGGCCTCCGATACTCGCTCGCCCATGACTTACTGCCTCGGCATTCTGACCAAAGACGGCCTGGTGATGGCCGGCGATTCGCGCACCAACGCGGGCAACGACCAGGTGAACACCACCCGCAAGATGCACACCTTCTGCAAGCCCGGCGATCGCGCGATCGTGCTGCTGACCAGCGGCTCGCTGAGCTGCGCCCAGTCGATCGTCACGCTGCTCCAGCGCGACTTCGACAAGGGCGAGGGCCTCGCATCGGTGGAGAACATGTACGACGCCGCCCGCTGCGTCGGCGAGGCCGTCCGCACCGTGGCCAAGCTCGACCGCGAACACCTCGAACGCGA
Organism: Tepidisphaeraceae bacterium; assembly: GCA_047600945.1. Lineage (GTDB taxonomy): Bacteria > Planctomycetota > Phycisphaerae > Tepidisphaerales > Tepidisphaeraceae > JASGKC01. The sequence continues at coordinate 5,162,469 of JASGKC010000001.1, forward strand.
CCAGTACAGCTTCAACACCAACGTGCTGCTGGCCGGCCAGATCGGCTCGACGCCGCACGAGCTCTACATGATCTATCCGCAGGGCAACCCGCTGCGCGCCACGGAAGACGCGCCGTTCCTGCAAATCGGCGAAGTGAAGTACGGCCGGCCCATCCTCGACCGCGGCATTCGCTTCGACCGCACCAGCCTTCAGGACGCAACACGCTACGCGCTCATCAGCCTCGACAGCACCATGAAGTCCAACGCCACCGTCGGCCCGCCCATCGACCTGCTGGTCTACAAGTCAGGTGATCTCGACCTGAAACGGCGGCTGCGCCTCGACATTGACCACCCACTCCTTCAGGACATCCGCCAGCGCTGGGACAAGGCGCTGCGCGACGCAGTGAACGTGCTGCCCGTCATCAATCTCGTGAATGAGTGACCGGAACGACGCACTCAACAGCATCCCGAAAGCCCACGTCGCCGACGTGGGCTTTTGCATGCGCCATCCGCGCGAACCGCATGCCGTCGCGGGGATGAACCTTATTCGCGCCATGCTCACGATGATCCATCGTGTTCTTCACGCTCGACGCGTGCGTCTGTGTCGATCGTTGACCGGGAGCGAACCATGGATGCGTCCTCTTCTCGTCGAAGTTTCGTGCGCGCGGGTGCAGGGCTGCTGGCCGCCCCTGCGGTGGCGTCGGCAGCGCAGATGAGTTCGTCAGCCACACCGGTGCCGTCAGCCACGCCCACCACACAGCCCGCCACCACGCAGAGCGTGTCCGTCGTCGAAACCGGGCCGATCGACCCACGCGAGAAATACCCGAAGCCGCCCTTCCCCGATCAGGACCAGCCTTGGCCGGCGCTGGCGTCGAAGATGGACCCACGGCCCGACCACGGCGAAAAGTCGTACGTCGGCTCGGGCCGGCTGAAGGGTCGCAAAGCACTCATCACCGGCGGCGACAGCGGCATGGGCCGCGCCGCGGCCATCGCGTTCGCACGTGAAGGGGCCGACGTCGCATTCGGCTACCTGCCGCAGGAAGAGCCGGATGCGCAGGAGGTCGTCGAACTCATCCGCGCCGAGGGTCGTAAGGCCGTGCCGTTGCCGGGCGATATCCGCGACGAAGCCTTCTGCCGAAAGTTCGTCACCGACGCCGTGCAGCAGCTCGGCGGGCTTGACATTCTCGTCAACAACGCCGCACGCCAGCACAGCACTGAACGGCTCGAAGACATCACCACCGAACTGTTCGACGCGGTGATGAAGACGAACGTCTACGCCCTGTTCTGGATCACGCAGGAAGCGCTCAAGCACATGCCGGCCGGCTCGACAATCATCAGCACGGCGTCGATTCAGGCGTACGATCCAAGCGAAAGCCTTGTCGACTACGCGCAGACCAAGGCCGCGATCGTGTCGTTCACGAAATCGATGGCGAAGCAGCTCGCGCAGCGAGGCATCCGCGTGAACGCGGTGGCGCCCGGGCCGGTCTGGACACCGCTTCAACTGGGCGGCGGGCAGGGCCCAGGCGCGCTGCCGAAGTTCGGCGCAAACACGCCTTTCAAGCGCCCCGCACAGCCGGCTGAACTGGCGTCGGCGTACGTGTTGTTGGCCGACAGCCACTCGACCTACACGTCCGGCGAAGTCCTGCTCATCACCGGCGGCCACGGAGGCGGGGCGAACTGACGACCGCTTCTCACCCTCTCCCGGTAATCCGGGAGAGGGAATCAGTTACTCGGACTCGGAGTTCCGCCCCCGTCTGACATTACTCGCCTGACTTCGTATCATTCTCGGCCCGTGAGGATCGGACCGATTCAGCTTTCCGCCCCGTTCTGTCAAGCCGGCCTCGCCGGGTACAGTGATCGCGCCATGCGCGTCGTCGCTCGGAGACGCGGGTGTCCGTACGCCGTCACCGAAGCCCTGCTCGACACCATCCTGCTTAACGGCGGCAAGGGCCTCGCGAACTCGATCGACATCAATGACGAAGACCACCCGATCGCCGGCCAGATCATCGGCAGCGAGCCCGAGACGATGGCGCCGGCCGCCCGCATCCTGCACGAGCGCGGCTACGACGTCATCGACCTGAACTACGCCTGCCCGGTCAAGAAGATCAAGAACAAGGCCCGTGGCGGCCACATGCTGCGCGACGTCGCGCGCGGCCACGCGATCCTCCGCGCCGTGCGCGAGATGCTGCCGAACGCGACACTGACGGTAAGCCTACGCCGCGCTTTCGACGACACGCCCGAGAGCCGCGATCTGCTGTTCGAGTTGTGCGACGAGATGTGGCAGCTCGGCTACGCGGCCGTGCGCGTGCACGGTCGAACCGTCGAGCAGAAATACGCGGGCCGGGCCGACTGGGGCATCTTCCACGAGCTGCGCCGGCGCTACCCGGACAAGACTCTGATCGGCAGCGGCGACGTCTTCACGGCCGAGGATGCCGTGCGGATGCTGCGCGAGACGCCGGTGGACGTCGTATGGATCGCGCGCGGGGCCATCGGGAATCCGTGGATTTTCTCGCAGGCCGAGCAACTGAGGAACGAGGGGCGAGGGGCAAGGGGCGAGGGCATGCCCAAGCGCTATCCGTCTTCGTCCTCCTTGGCCCCTGGCCCCTGGCCCCTCGCCCCTCCAGGCATTCTCGACCAGCGGACCGCCCTCGCCGAGCACTTCGCCATCGCGATGGAGATTCACGGCGAACAACTTGCCGGCCGGCGGATGCGGAAGATGGGGATCAAGTACGCCCGGTTTCATCCGCAGGCGCGCGACGTGAAGGCCGCGTTCATCGAGACGCGCGGTCTGCGCGAATGGAACGCCGTGCTCGACCGTTTCTACGTCGTCGACGGCCCTGGCGTCTGGCCGGCGGTGGACGCCGTGGACGAAGTCAACACCGGCGACAGCTGCGAGGCGAGCGAATGACCTTCTCGCACTCCATTCCCATCGCCTCAGACGTCATCCTGAGCGCAGCGAAGGATCTGGCACCAATCGAAGTCGCGCCACGGTCGAATGGGTACCACTGCATGGGTACGCCGTTGCCGTGGTACGCCGGCGAATTCGTCAGCGTCTCGAACTTCGAAGGCGTTCCTCGGCTAGCGATTACGCAAGCCGTGGCACACAGAAAACCTGCCAAACCGAGGTCGAGATGACCTCGCCGCTCGACTACTCGCGCGACAAGCACGACCGCCCGAACGCGCGGCAGGTGCTGGCGATCTTCTCGATCATCTTCGCGGGGTGCGCGACGTTCTGGCTGGGCTTTGGACTGCTGTGGTGGCAGTTCATCGAGCCGACGCGCGTGCCGCCGATCAATACGACCTTCACCGCGATGGCGGCGGTCGCGTGCACGCTGGTGGGCGTGGTGCTGGGCTTCGTGGCGCGAATCGAACCCAAGGCCGCGCGGGCGTCGGTCATCGGCCTCGCATACAACACCGTAATGCTCGCGGCTTCGCTGGCTGTGGTCGCGTGGCGCGTTTACCTGCTGAGGCACTGATGCATTCCAAGTACCCGCCCCGCAATCGACTGGCGAAGGTGCTCCCGGAGGAGTGGCGACAACTACTCGTGTCACTCGGCGTCCCCAAGCGCAAGTACACCGCGATCTGCCGTGCGACGCTCGTGGACGGGCGTGTGATCGACGAACTCATCGTCGAGCAAGGGTGGATCATCGCGCTCACCCGCGACCACCTCGGTGGCACGTTCGAGCAGCGCATCGACTTCGACCCGCGATCGATCAAGGCGCTGGAGCTGGTGACGTTCATCTAGCTTCTAAAGATATCCATGTGCTGAAGCTTGCTCGCCAATGCCTGTTCGACTGTGCATCCTCGGCGCTTCTCCGTGTGAGCGCTGCACCGCGCAATGCTGCAAGCAGACCGTGAGCGAGTTCGCGGTGCTGCTCCAGACAGCCGAAGAACGCCGGCGGTTTGCCGCGTGGGCGATGGTGCTGCCCGTGCGCGACCCGGCCGGCACGATCCGACACGAACACGTGATGCCTTACCGCGACGGCCGCTGCCCGTTCCTTGGGGACGACGACCGCTGCACCATCTACGACGATCGCCCCAGCGCGTGCCGGGCATTCGAGTGCGTCCGCTCGTTCAACCAGCTCGGCGTCGGCCGGCACGGGTACTTCGTCGCGAACAACGAGCGCATGCGCACGCTCCTTAACTCGATTTGACGTCCGCCCCACGCGCCTCGACACTCTTGGCCGGTGCCGATTCCTGTCATTATTCTCGTCGTCGCAGTGTTCATCACGCTGATCGTCGTCGGCGGCATCTACGCGGCGAAGAAGGAACGTGAGCGTATCGAGGCGTTGAAGGCGCTGGCACAGCGCCTCGGCTTCACGTTCGAGCAATCGGATGCCGGCGAGTGGTCGCGGCACCCGCACTTCTCCACGTTCACACGAGGGCACAGCAAGCGGTCGTACAACACGCTGCGCGGCACTGTTTCGGTGCAGGACGGCATTTCGTTCAGCGTCGTCGCGGGCGACTACACGTACAAAACCGAAGAAGGCTCTGGCAAAGACCGGCGCACCGTCACGCACAACCTGAGCTACTTCATCATCCGCCCTGCGATCGCGTTCACGCAGCAACTGCAATTCCGGCGCGAAGGCCTCTTCGACAAGATCGCCGGCGCGATCGGGTTCGAGGACATCGATTTTGAATCGAACGAGTTCAGCAAGAAGTACCTGGTGAAGTGCGACGACAAGAAGTTCGCGTACGACCTCTTCGACCCGCGCATGATCCAGTGGCTGCTCGACCAACCGCCGCCCACGAGCCTGATATCGGCCATGGGCGAGATCTTGGTCGGCCTGTACGGCGCCAGCGGCCGGTGGAAGCCGGAGCAGTTCGAACTCGCCCTGAACTGGACGCGCGACTTCCTCTCGCGCTGGCCGCACCACCTCGTCAGTCGACTCACCATCCCGAGCATGCCATGAGCCCAGTCGTCCCGATCGTGATCTTCGTAGTCCTCGTGCTGATCCCGGGCATCTGGCTGATCGCGATCTACAACCGCTTCGCGAAGCTGAAGCAGACCACCCGCGAGAGTTGGGCGGACATCGACGTGGAACTGAAACGCCGATACGACCTGATCCCGAACCTCGTCAGTACCGTGAAGGGTTACGCCACGCACGAACGCGAGACGCTGGAGCGCGTGGTCGAGTTGCGCAACAAGGCCGCCGCCAGCACAGGCTCGCCGGCCAGCCAAAGCGTGGATGAGAACGCCCTCATGCTCGGCCTGCGGCAACTGATGGTGGTGGCCGAGGGTTACCCACAACTTAAGGCCGACGCGAACTTCCGCGCCTTGCAGGAGGAGCTGGCGAACACCGAAGACCGCATCGCGGCCGCCCGGCGCTTTTACAACGCGAACGTCCGCGAACTGAACCAGATGTGTCAGACCGTCCCGACCAACATCGTGGCCGGCCTTTTCGGCATCCAGCCGCAGACCTATTTTGAGATCGACGACCAGCAGCAGCGGACCGTGCCGCACGTGTCGCTGAGTTGAGGCGTATTCCCCGGCCCTTCGCCCTCAACCCCTGCCCCTTCCCGAAAACGACCACACCCGTGCAGCCAGTGCCGCACGGGTGTGTCGATTGTCCCTCTCCGGAAGACCCGGAATTCCCCAAAACAGGTTCGGCCTCCTGCCGCGCCCCGGGTCTAGCCGCACTGCACGCGAAGAAAGCGTTCGATCGTCTGTGTTCACTCCTGCTCGACGGAAATCACGTTCAGATCGGAAATCGCTGCCTTAAGACTCATCGTGGCGCCGGTGAGCGTCGGGCCGATCGTACTTCGATCGACGATGAATGCACTTCTGCGCTCGCCAATCAACCGAGTCTCGGTCGCCTGGTTCGCACCGACGTAGCTCCACGCCTGCACGGTGATGTAGACGGTGAAGGTGTCGGACCGAGTCGTCGCGACATTGCTGATGCGTGTCACGTTCAGCGACGGACGTTTGTAGTCGAGCAGGTCTTCGCCGGTGCGATCGGGCGTGATGTCGCCGACCCGGACGAAGTCCGCAGCCGTGGTCAGGCCGGCCGGCAGCGAGGCCGACAGCTTCTGCCCGCCCACGACCAGGTCGCGCAGGCTCCAGAGCGTGTCGAACTTGCCGGGCGTTGCGGCGTTCAGAAGCTGAACGGCAGCGTCTGCGGTAGCGGCATTGTTCACCAAGTCGACCTGACCTTGAGCCGTCACACGGAACGGCAGCAGACGCAATACCTGGGCCGGTGCGGTATTCACGTTGACCGTGCCCTCGCGCAGCGTCGGCGGAGAGGCTGGCGTGAGGTCGATCGGATTCAGCACGTTGGTTGCAGTGCTGACACCGTTGGCATGCGTAATCCAGCGGACCTGCGCGGGATTGTTCGCCTCAGCGCCTTGCGTCGGCGCGTCAGCCAAGCGGGCCGTGCCGTTCGCCAGTTGCGGCACGTCCGGCAGCAGCACCTGCGCCGACGTGTCACGAGCGGTAACAAAGTCGTTCAGATCGGTCGCCCACGACGTCGTCAGCTGCGCCGGATCGAACCGACCAACACTGGGGTTGATGGGTGTCTGCAATTCGACATTATCCGCCGCCACCGCGTCGAGGCTGATTGGCACGACTTCGACCGGCACCCACGTACTGCCGCGCAAGACTTCGATGACGTAGCTGCCGATGAACGGCACGTTGAGCAGGTCGCCATCGCGCGCGAACGGCGTCCCGAACGGCGACGCCGTGTTCGGTAGTTTGAACGCACCCGCGGTGGTAATGCCGGCGCTGTTCGGCAGCCACAGGTTGATGACCGGCGAGAGGAACGTCGCCCGGCCGGGCGTGGTCGCGAGGTCGCCCGTCGTCGGCAGTGTATACGCGCCGGTACCGGACTTCGTCGCGTCAGGGTTGTGCCCGCCGAGCGTGCCGCGGTTGACGGCCGTCGTCGACGTAGTGTTGGCGGTAGAATCGCGGATGGCCAGCACGTCGAGCGTGCCGTTGCGCTGTCGGCTGGTCGTGGCGGCCGGGTCGTATGCTACATCTGGCTTGGGACGCAGCGTGCCGTCCGGGTCCTGCATCCGCTGCATTGGACCCGCGTACACACAGCGCCAGCGGTCCGAGACGGTTTCCGTGCCATCCGCCGCACACGTGGGCCGGCGGTATTCGAAGTACGGGCGGTCTGCGCCGCTAGTCACATTGAGCGGGCCGCCGATCGGACGCAGGTCGATCAGATCGATCGGCGCCAGCGTCAACTGGTCGGTGTTCGCTTCGTTGCCCGTGTTCACGGTTTCGTCGGAGTTAAGAATGCGATCAGGCGGTTGAGTTGCGAGGCTCTGGTACGCCACACCGTCGCCGCGTCGGGTGCGGAACAGACCGACTTCCCGGGTCAGCGCGCTGGTGCGGAACGCCAGACTCGCCGGGATGAAGCGGGTCGTAGCGGAAGCGGCGGGCGAGAAACGCGTGACGTCCACACCGACCGGTGCTCCGGCGACTGCCGGGTCCGGGTCGCCGACGACAACAAAGCCGTTGGGCGGAATGACGCCGGTCAACCGCATCGACACGCCAGCCGCGTTGTCCACGGCAATCAAGCTCGTGGTCGCGGCCTGTGTCTGATTAGCAGCCGTCGCCGCTACGGAAGCCTTGCGCGTGATCGTTGCCAGGCGATAATTCGACAGATCGATCGGGAACGGGAACGGGTTGTACAACTCGATGTAGAGGAACGACGTGTTCGCCGTGTCGGTAACGTTGCCGGGGCTACAAATGAACTCGGTAATGAACGGCTGCGGGCGCACGCCGTATACGCGAGCGCGCGTTGTCGGATCGAGCGTAACGTCGAACGCGGGAATGTCGCGATCGTTGAGGTTGTCGGTCGCGCTGTAGCCGGTCGAGAGCGGATCGACCCCGTTGCCCACCTTGCGGTACGCTATCGTGTTCGCCGCCGCGATGGCCGCGCGGAGGATAGCCGTGCGCTGCGTGTCGGTGGCGAGGCTGGTCAGCGAGAACATCGACGTCGGAGTGTTCGTCACTTGGCTTGCGGTGCGGCCCCACCGCCAGATCATCTCGTCACTGAACGCGTTACCGCCGCTGCGGGCGTTCATATTGGCCTGCGTCATCGCGTGCCAGTACCCGCGCCACAGGGCGCGAAACGGTGCCGTCGCGGCCGACACACGCATTGGTGGGTACTGCCCGTTCAGAATATCCGTGCCGTAGCCAGCCATGCCGGTGGGCACGGTGGGATTGCTTCCGCCGCGGACGGCCGTCTTCTGCATCACGCCACTCTTCAGCGTCAGCAGCGAGCGTAGCGACCGCAACAGCTTCACCGCGCGGAAATTCTTCGTCGGATCCGGGTCGGGGCGTGGCGACGTGTTGTCGTTGAACGTGGCAGGGTTGCCGGAGAAGTTGAACGCCCCCACGCTCGCTGGGCCGGGATAGCCCACACCCGCCGGAGCGGCCTGCGCGTTCAACAGTTGCCGCGTGTCCTTCGTCCAGTTGTACCAGAGCACCGCTTCATTCGGGGCGAAATACGCCCACGGGTTCGACTGGTTCGAGTTGAAGTTGGGGGCGCTGTAGTAGGTGCTGTCGGTCAGGAGCGATTCGAGCTGGGTCTGCGGGATCGACCGCGACAGCAGGCTGCCGCTGCGCACCGCGAGACTGCGGACGCTTTCGTCCTGCAAGATCTGCGGCGTGAAGACCTTCATGCCGGTTGTCGACGAATCAATCGTCGCGACGAGGTTGCCCGTCGGGTTGGCCGAGCCGTTGGTAAAGCCCCACGGCAGCGTGGGCGAGCCAAACCGCAGCAGGCCGTTGGTGAGATAATCGCCGACGGACTGTAGCGTGAGCGTGTCGCCGGTCGCGCCGGGCGCGGTTTGCCAGGGCGAATACTTGAACAGCATTCCGCCACCATCAGGCGTGCGCAGGAAGGTGGCTGTCGTGTTGTTGGTGCTGTCGGGAACGGTGTTGAGCTTGCCGGCGGTCACGCGACCGCCAGCGGACGAGCCGGTGTTGAACGCGTCGTAGGTCATCACCGTGCCGCTTGACGTGGTGTCGATCAGCCCGGGCAGGCGGAAGTTCACGATGCGATCGATTTCCGCCTGGCGGACGGCCGTGCCGGGTGTGCCGGCGACCATGCCGGTGGGCGTTGACGCAGGCAGCGCGACGCCGAAGTACGATTCCAGCCCGTCCAGCAGTTCCACCAGGCCGACGTTGGATCGGTACATGCCGAGGTTCGGCTGATCGATCGTGTTGGCGGTCGCATCGTTCAGGCGGGCACGCAGCCGGTTGTAGACCGACATCAGTGTTGCCGCGCCGGCCTGGGCGGTTTCGCCATTGCTGGCCGTGCCAATCTTGAGCGCGTAGTCGCTCTTCATGCTCAGTGCAGTGTTGACATTCACCTGCGCCGAGTTGTCGACGATGCGCACCGCGTAGAAGTAGACGCAGTTGTTGGCTGAGTCGACGAAGCGGTCCATCGATGTGGCGCCGGCGGCCGGGTTCAGCGCGATCGGCACGAGGTAGCTGTCGGCGATGCCGTCGCCGTCGGCGTCGGCGCCGATGAACGTGCCTTGGGCAGCTGGGTTCGGATTGTACAGTCCCGGATACATGCGCGGGCCGGGCTTGTCGCTCGAGGCGCGCGGCATGACGATGGTCGTCGGGTAAAGGACACGCCGGGCGTTGGCCGGGTTCAGCGCGTTCGGGAACGGCGTGCCGGTCGCGAGGTCGCGCGGGTCGGCGTAGACGAGTTCCTCGAACGACGTGCCGCCCTTCACCAGCGGTCCGCTGATCCACGGCCAAGCCGGGCGGTAGCGGGCCTCCGTTGCCGGCTGCGCGACGGCCGCGACGGCATTGTTCGTCGAGTCGTACAGTTCCGGCAGCAGGCTGGCGAGCCAGTTCCGCCCGCCGTTGCCAGTCAGCGTGCCGTAGGCGATGTAGTTGCGGTACGAACCGGCCGTGGTCGGGTTGATCGTGCGGTAGGTTGAATAGCTGAGCGTCGGCGCGATGCCGTTATTGGCATTCGGCACAGTGCGGTCGAACAAATCCCAGATCAGTTCTTCCTTCGCACGGTCCTGCACTTCGCCGAACAGGCGGTCGAAGGTCGTGCGGTCCTGGAGGAGCGGCTTCTTCCCGCCGGACAGGCCGGCGCCGCGGCCGGTGATGGCCAGGCGGTCGGCGCGGCTGACGGCGAGGTAGGCCGTGCCCATGACGGCCAGCAGGACCAGCAGGACGACGACGAAGATCAGCACGATGCCTCGCCGCTGCCGTGCGGGACGAACGATCGGTTGGGTGGAGCGGTCGGTCATGGCTTTCAATTGTTCGGGATGTCCATGGGGGGAAACGAGGGGATAGGGGTTAGGGGCCAGGGGTTAGAAAGGGGGAATTTTTGCTTCCCTTCGTTCGTTGGGTCGCCTGCACTGCCTAACCCCTCGTCCCTATTCCTTGGCCTCTCGCTGCCGCTCACTGCTTTACGGGGAAGACGTATTCCTGCGTAACGGGCGTTTGCAGCGCCCCGGCCGGATCACGCATCTCGACGATGACGCGAATGAGCTTGGGGGCCAGTCCGGCGTCGAGTTCGGCTGGTGCCCAAATGCAGACGTAACTGGTCGTATCCAAGTCACCTGTTTCAGTCGTGATGCTGCCGTAGTTGTTGTTCGGGACGAGCACCGTTCGCTCAAATGCTCGCTGGCCGCCGAGGTCGCGCACGGGAATGACGTCGAGCGATGTCAGGCGGGCCGCATTCGTGTTGCCCGCGATGACACCATCACCATCCACGTCGCGCGGCAGGCCGTACCAGCGAATGTGATTGATGTTGTTGATCCGCACAAAGTCGATCGTGCCATCGGGAACAGCAGACTGCACGACGCCGTTGGCATCCTGAGTGAGGTAGTCTCCGGCGAATTCGACGATGAACTGGCTACAGCCTTCGGTCAGCAGTTGCGAACGCTGCGACATCTTCGCCGCGTCGAACGGCTTGGCCGGGAACGGATTGACATTGAACCGGTGGACCGATTGGCAGAAGCCGAACGTCCACCAAGTCGCGGTGTTCTGGAGCGTCGACAGGCGGCTGCGGAACTCGCGCGAGGTGGTGGCGGTCACGTCGACCAAGGCGTGGGTGATGTCGTAGGCGGTCGTCGTGCTACCGGGAATGTAGACGGAGTCCGTATCGGACAAAGCCGCATTCACAATGTGAACGTCGGTGGAGTTGGGGGCAAATGGAACGGGGGCCGTTCCGGTGTCGGTGGGCTGCTGCCAACCACGGTACAGATAGGGCCGCCGCAGGCCGTTATCGTCACGGATGTATCGTTCGCCGTTCGACGCGGCTTGCGGCGGAACCAGCAGAATGCTCATTCGTCCGAGTTTGAAGTCCTCGGCGAAGAACGAATTCCGATTGGGCTGGCCCGCCTTGTTGCTTTGGCCCGTGGCCGTCGTGGGCACTGAGAACGGCACGCCCGGCGTGCAGAAGTAGTTGATGTAGTTCAGATTCTGGCCGATCGAGCCCGGATCGCTGCCTGCAAACACCTTCAGGTGGCCGTACCAGATCCATGCTTCGGTCGCCGTGGTGGGAGCGATGAAGTTCTCCCCGAGCACAGCGCCACCCGTCTGGCTGCTGAACGAACCGCGGCTGAAGAAGCCCAGCGTGTCGATGCGGAAGTTCCGCTGTCCGTACGCGAAGATCGGGCCGCCGTTGCGAATCTTGGTCGAATCGTTTGGGTCGATTTCTTGCCCATTGGGGAACGAGCCACGTGCGGCCGGGAATGTGAACGTCGTGCCCGATCGATCCATTTCACTGCGGTTCGGGAACGTCGGAACGCGGAAGTTGCCAATGATCAGTTCCGGCTGCCGAGCGCTGAGAGACTGCGCCGATCCGATCGGGATCAAGCCGCTGCCGTCGTCCGGCTCGGCGATGTTGCCGGACATGCTGGTGCCAAGAAGGTCGCGACTCAACGCCGAGTACACCGCCTTCTGCTGGCGCATCGCCTTGGCGAAGGCCTGACCGGTTTTGATCGTGTTGCTGGTCAGGCCGAAGATTCGGCTGATGCCCACGAGCAGGATGGCCGTCAGGGCCATGGCGATCAGCACTTCGGTCAGCGTGAAAGCACGCGCCGAGGTGTTTGAGGCAACGGGCGACGGGCGGGATGAATCTCGGTCGTATTCCATGAGGGCGTGCCTTGTGGGGCCTTCGACTTCATTCACTTCATGCTCACGGGCGACTCACTGGCCCAGTTCAAACGAGTAACGCTGAATCGCGATGTCCTGCGCAGGGCCAACATACGGATTGGCGCCGCCCGACGGCGAACTCGGATCACGCAGTCCACGTCCGAGGAACAGTACCGTGGCCTTGTTGGTCAACGACTGCATGCTCGCATCAGGCACACCGCCCGCCAGTGACGGCAGACCGTACGCTGGATCGAGCGACCACACGCCCGTCCCCGCTTTCATGTTCTTCGCGAGTTTGAAAACTCGCCCGATGTTGCGTTCAGGCTCGGAAGTCGCGCCCACCGTCTGGACGATCAGGTACATCCCTTCGACGACCGCCTGTTCTGATTCCATCGGGTTAAACGATGTAGCATCGAAGATGACGTAATCCTGGTCGGGCGGCACCGATGCGAGTTCCGCTGCCGTCATGCCAGCCGCTTGCAGCCGCGTGTAAGCGGGCGAACTCGTTGACATATCGCTGCCGTCGATGAAATTCACGTCGACCGAATGCGGCGTGTTGTCGACAAGGTTGATGAAGTCGGCATCGTAGAAACGATCCGTCGGCAGGCCGTCCATTGCGCGGGCCCCTTCGGTGTCGCGCTTCTGGGCAGCGAGAATCACCAGCGACACACGTGACGAGCCCACTTCACGGTGCCAGAACGCGTGCCACATGAAGCGAGAATCGCTAGTGCTGACGTGATTCCCAGCAATCTGCTTCCAGAAGTTGTAACGGGTCGCAGACAATGCCCCTTCGGAAGAGCCGAAGAGCATCTGCGCGGCCTGACCCGCAGTCTTGGCACTGTCTTCGATTGTCGGCGCACCCGCACCCGTCTGCGCCGACATGGCGCGAATAACGCCATACGCGTTATCGCATACCGCCCGCCCCACCAGATCCTGCTGGCTTTCCTGACCCTGCTTGATGGCCACCGGCAGCATGCCGGCGATCATGATCATGCCGATGCCGAGGATGATCACGGCAAACAGCACTTCGATGAAGGTGAAGCCGGAGCGAGTGGGCAGTGGGCGGTGGACAGTGGGCAGGAAGGCGCGGCGCACGCGCGTCGCCGAGCACGTCGTCGTCGACGTGGCAGCAGGTCCGGTTTGTTCAAATCCAAGATCCATCGGTCCGCCTTCTGTACTGCACACTGCACACCGCCCACTGCTCGCTAATTCCCCTGCGACACCGTTCCGCTGTACCGGTTGATGAAGAACGGCGTGGCGTTCTGCTTCAGCCAGGTCTCTTCGTTGAACTCGCTGTTCGTGGACGAATTCCAGTCCGGCGGCGCGGTGAGGATCGTGCTGGCGGGCGTGCCGTAGACGACCGCCGCACCGGCGGCGGACTGGTCGGCGGCAACGTAGTCGCGATCGGTGTAGCCGCGATCGCGGAAGTTCACCTGGTCGTACACCGCAATACCCACGCCGGCCGGCACGCCCAGCGCGTCCGCCGTCAGGTTCAGCAACTGGCCGATCGTGCTGTCTTTGTCGATGTTGAAGGTGCGAAAGGTCATGTTGCCGCTCGGATCGAACGCGATCACGCCGAGTCCGACGAACTCGTCGCGCACGTTGCCGGTCGCGCCTTCGCGCAGGCCCTGCACGATGAGCTGTGCGCCGACGCCTTCCGGGAGCAGGACGAATTCCGAATTGCGATACAGGCTGATGCCGCCGAGCGCGCTACCCCACCATTGATTGATGAAAGCCGTGTTGTTGTTGCCGGCGTCGCGCTGCGTGGGGGCGTTGGCGGTGGCCGAAGTGTTGTCTTCCTGGGCGCGCCACATGCGGACGACCGGCCGATCGAAGGCGAGCAGCGCACGTTCGATGTGCGAGGGCGTGGCAGCGCCCTGCGTGGCGCCCAGCGGCGTCGGCGGGTAGGTCGCCGGGGCGGCGACGTTGCCGCCGGCGGCGCGGTCCTGAGCCAGGCGGATCACGCGGTCGGCCAGTTGCGGCGGGTTGGCCGTCGTGTTGCCAGCCTGGTAATCCTGCGCCGCGCCCGATGCCGGCCAGCCCGTCGCCTGCGGGCCTTGCCAGCCCTTGTACTTGTCGTACGGATCCGGGTCGTCAGTCGGATCGGCGATGGTGACGATGGCCAGGCTGGTCCGGCGATTGCGCGGGTCGACGAAGAACAGCACGCCCGCGTAGGTGCCTTCGTTGATGGCGATGGTCCGCGCCTGCCCGATGACGGCCGACACCTGGTTCAGGCCGGCCTCGGTGCTGCGGGTGCCGCGGAGGGCGCTGAACACCGGGACGCCGAGCGCGAGGACCAGCACGATGATCGCGACGGTGACAAGGATTTCGGTGAGGGTGAAGGCTCGGGAAGTTGCCAGTTGCCAGTTGCCAGTTGCCAGTTGTGGCGCGGCGCTGGCGCGGCGTCGATCAAACTTGGGAGTCTGTTCCGTTGAGTTCATCGCCTTGAAACCTCTGCGCTGCAACGCGCCACCTTCCACGAACAACTCTCGACTTCCGAATCAGTTATCAAACGAGAACAGGTTGTCGTCCATCGTTTCGTATTTGCCGTCGGCACCGGCGCTCATCCAGAAGCCGGACTTGTCGGGTGCTCGATGCTGGACGATGGCCGCCCCTCCGCGGGACTTGCTGGTCATGCCGCTGATCCCGCCGACATCGGTGTTCGGAACACCGGTCGAGCCGGCCCGCGCGAGGTCGCGATATTCGAAGCGGTCCGGCACGTAGATGCAGGGCGTGCCCCACGCGTCGACGAGCGCGCTGCCAATCAACCGGCCATCCGCGCTGGCAGTGAAGTAGGCTTTGTACTGCACTGGCACGTCGTCAAGCTTATTGCCGGGCAAGCGGCTGACGGCGTCGCGGTTGGTCTTGTTGCTGAGCAAGAACGCCATCAGCTGCACGGTCCGTTGAACGGCTTCCTGCTGTTTGGCGGCTGTGCTGACATCAATAGGCGCCACGTTCGATGGCGTCGGATTGGCGGTTAGCGGGAAGGCGAGTGATGGGTAGTAAATCTTCCAGAGCGTGCTCTGCGTGAACTGCTCGCGGGATTTCGACTCATTCAGCACTTCCTGCGACAGGCTCTTGAGGTTGCCGAGGGTGGTCTTCGTCTGCTTTTCCCGCGCCTGGCCGCCGATGATGTTCATGCCCACCAGCAGGATGCCGGCCAGCACAATAATGGTGCCGACCGCGATCAGCATTTCCAGCAACGTAAAGCCTTGTGCCATCCGGAGATGACGCGGCGACCGGGCGGGAACTGGCGTGGCGGTGTCGGGCATGGGGGTGGGTTCCGAAGGATTGTTCGCGATGTCCACGGGAAGAAGCCGGTGGCCCGCAGCGGATAGCCGATAGCAGGCCAAAGAATAGAGGATTTCGGTGCGTCCTGCGAACGGATGCCGCCCTGCTGTCACGGCCGGTCCTCCGTTTTCGGCTCTCTGCTGTTCCCCCTTCGCTCCCGACTTTCCGCCACAGATTCCCCCGGCGCTCGGGCCGGGAGTTGGCCGGTGACTTCGTAGCTGTAGAGGTTGTCGAAGACCGTCAGGTACTCGCGGTCCGGACCGGCGCTGAAGAAGAATGGGCCTTCGCCGGGCGAGAGGCCGATCGTGCTGTGCGGCCTGGCCAGCAGCGCGATTGGCGAACCCCACGCGTCCCGCATCAGCGTGTCGTCCACGGCCGGCCCGCGCGCCTTCGGGGGCGCCTGGGCATCGCACTCCGTCTGCCAGGCGTCCATCCGCTCGACGAACCATATCGACGACGTCCGCGCCCACGCCCGCACGGACGATTCTTCCGGCGCGCCGGCCTCGATCAGTTCCAGCGTCGGCACCGCGTTGCCGTGGTCGGCCAGGTAAAGCTTGGTGGCCAGGACAAGCTGCGACAGCCGATTCCGCGTGAGTTCCTGGGCGCTGGTCGCCCGCACATGCCGGGCCACGCTGACGGCCAGCAGCAGCGCGATCGCGAGCAGCGCGATCAGCGTAAGCATCTCGATGAATCCGATGGCGTGTCGGTGCGCATGCGGGGTGAGGTCAATGGGTGCGCTTTGTTGAACAGCGTCGATTCGCACCCGTCATTGATCGTCACCCTGAGCGCGGCGAAGGGTCTGGCGCCTGGCGAAGTCGCTCGACGCTCGACCGGCGCCAAATGCTTCACTTCGTTCAGCATGACGATCTCGCAACAACTCCACCTGAGCCTTACTGCTTGTAGTTCGAGACGAAGGTCGACTTGTCGACCGCGGCACGCAGTTGTCGCCGGAGAGACCAGCGATGCTGGGGTAAATCTTTTGCGGGCCGGGCGAGATAATGAGGTAGTCGGCCGTCGTCACCGGGGTTTCGCCGGCGTCGATGACGCCGTTCATGTTCGTGTCGCCCAGTGTGAATTGGAGCAGGCCCAGGCTTGGCGCCGTCGCACCGCCGGGCATGGCGACGCGGAGATTGTCGTCGCCGTTGTAGAGATACGGGTTGGTCGCGGCGTTGTAGACGCCGTTGCGCATAAACCCGTTGGCCGGCAGCGTGAGGGGATTCTGCTTGGTGTAGTAGTAGTACGGCGTGCCGGCGGGGTCGACGATGACCCACCAGTAATCCTCATCGGTGGTCAGACCACTGGGCGTCATGGTCGGCAGGATCTTGGCGAGCTTGACCGCGCCGGGCTGAAGGATGGCGTCGACCTTTTCGCCCTCGCCGGAGACGCCGGTGCGGGACGGGAGGCGATAGCCGGGACCATCAACGCCGTCGCCATCGGTGCCCGCCTTGCCGTTGCCGACCAGCGCCCGGGCGAGCACGTACGCGCCGCACTGCGAGTAGTCGGTCACGCTGCCACCACCGGCCGAGTTGAAGGCGTGCGGCGTGTTCGACGGCGGCAGCCCGCTGAACTTGCTCTTGTAGGCATCGAGCGCCGTCGCAATGGTCTGAATCTGCATCGCCGTGCGGGCGCGGTCGCCGGACTTCAGGGCCGACATGATCGTGGGCGTCAGGATGCTGATGAGCACGATGACGATGCCGACCACGACGAGCAGTTCGATGAGGGTGAAGGCGCGGGCGGAACGCACGGAGGGAGGGGAAACTGGATTCGTGTGTCGCTGCATGACGTCGCGCCCTCTTGCCTCGTATCGGCTCGAAACCATCGGATCAGACCGCGACGAGTCACTTCATCGCAGGTGCTGCGCTTCCTAACCCCTCATCTTTCACTGCCCGACTTTCCCGAAATTCGGGCTACAGATGTCGTCGGCCGTCCCGTAGACGCGGTCGCGGCCGGCACTGATGAGGATGAAGCTGTCCTTCTGCTTGGCGCGGTTGTCGTTGGCCGTGCTGAGCGTGTTGCGGTCGACGAAGTAGGCGTACGCGTCGATCGGGTTCTGCGTCGCGGCGACGACATTGGTGTTGGCCGGATTGACGGCCCGCAGGCCGTGCGGGTCGGCAGGGCTGAAACTCGTGCCGACGTAGTTCGTCTTGCGACCAATGCCGATCGTGACAGGCTGTCCGTTGGCGCCGATCGCACCGAGGTACGACGCGTTCTGGGCGATGTCGTAAGGGGCGACGCCTGCGTTGTTCGCAAACGCCGTGACGACGTTGTTGTTAACCGCAGTCGTCCCGTTGACGTAGTTCACGGCTCGATTCGCACGGAAATAGAGGATCGGCAGCTTGTCCTGGAATTTGTCGACGAACTCCGGAATGATCGAGTCGTAGGCTTGGCCGGCGTCGTCCTTGAAGTGACCGGTGGTGAGGTTGTTTTCGACGCGATTCGAAAGCTCGGCCGGATTGTTGTTGTAGTAGGCCGACTTGCGGGCGGGCGAGAGCGGGTTGAGGTTGACCGGGCCTTGGCCGCACGTCGAGGGGTCGTAGACGATCGCGCCAGCGCCGTTGATGACCAGCCCACCATTCAGGCCGAGGTACAGATTCTCGGCCATCGTCACGCGACCGCCGGTGATGCCCGTGGTGACCGACTGATTGGGACTTCCGGCGTAGTTTGTAGGAAGCGGACTGATCACGTTCACCAGCACGGGCTGGGCCGTTACTTCAATCTGAGCATTCGAGAACGGCCCCGGGTACGCCCCGCCGAAGTCGGTCGAGTAGCGTTCACAGGCCTGCGCCAGCGACGCCACCAGCGCGGCCGTGTCGGCCTCGCGGGCGCGGTCCTTCACGATGCCGACCACCGGAATCAGCAGGCTGATCAGCACCGCGATGATGCCGATCACGATCAGCAGCTCGACGAGAGTGAAGCCGCCTGATTTGCGATTTGCGATTTGCGATTTGCGATTGGACACCGTTGCGACTCCCGTTCCTTCGATCCGCCCGAACCGCAAGAGGCGCTCGTTGAGCACGCTCCGACGGCCCGGCAACCCTTCATTACGATTTCACGCGTGCCGAACTGAAATCGCAAATCGGCAATCGCAAATCGCAAATCCGCCTTACTTCTTCCCGCCGCCGCTGACGCCTTGGATCAGGCTGATCATCGGCATGAACAAAGCGATGACGATGAAGCCGACCATGACGCCCAGGATGACGACCATGACCGGTTCCAGAATACTGATCAGCGAGCCGACCAGCACGTCGACGTCCGAGTCGTAGTTGTCGGCGATCTTCATCAGCATCTTGTCGAGGTCGCCGGTCTCTTCGCCGACGTCGACCATGTTCACCACCAGCGCGTCGACGACCTTCGTCGCCCGCAGTGGATCGGCCATGCTTTCTCCTTCACGGATGGCGTCGTGCACCTTCTGCAAAGCCCGGGCGTACACCTCGTTGCCCGAGGTTTCCTTGGTGATGTTGATCGCGTCGAGAATCGGCACACCGGCACTGATGAGCGTGCCCAGCGTTCGCGTGAATCGGGCAATCGAACTCTTGCCCACGATCGTGCCCAGGATGGGGATTTTCAGCACGATGACGTCGACGAAGTATCTCCCGCCTTCGGACATTCGTATGAGTTTCAAGCCTACGATCGCCACGATTGGGAACGCAAGCACATACGCCCAGCCGTACTGCTCGGCAAAGAACGTGGAAATCGTCAGCAGCACCTGCGTGATGGGCGGCAGTTCCAGGCCGAAGTCGTGGAAGATTTCCTTAAACTTCGGGATCACGAAGATCATGATCATCGACACGATCGCCACGGCGATGCTGATGACCACGCCCGGGTAGATCATCGCGCCGATGACCTTCTTCTTCAGCTTGGCGGCCTTCTCCATGAAGTCGGCCAGACGGTTCAGGATGATGTCGAGCACACCGCCGGCCTCGCCGGCGTTGATCATGTTGACGTAGAGCTTGTCGAATGCCTTGGGGTACTTGGCCATCGCCTCGGAGAGGCTGCCGCCGCCTTCGACTTCGTCGGCGACGCCGCCCACGATCGCTTTGAGCAAGCCCGGCTTCTGCTGCTGTTCGAGAATCTGAAGCGACCGCAGGATGGGCAGGCCGGCGTCCTGCAAGGTGCTGAGCTGGCGCGTAAATGCGACGAGCTGTTTCTGGCTCACGCCGCCGATCGCGATCGGCATCTTGCGCTTGGGCGTAAGCGGCGCGGCCTCAGCCTCGGCGCCCTTCTTGCCGGCCTTCGCTTTCTTGCCGCCACCACCGCCGGCCTTTTCCTTGACCTTGGTCGGGAAATAGCCTTGGGCGCGAATCTTCTTGATGGCCTCGTCGGCCGAATCGGCATCGATCTCGGCCTTCACTTCCTGGCCGGACTGATTCATCGCAACGTATTGAAAGGTGGCCATCCGGTTTGCTCCGCAAGGATCGAGTCGATCCGCTCTTGAACGGTTTGCCCCGCTCACGTCACTGCCTGATTGTTACAGCCGCAAGCGTCGGGGAGTGTCGTGCGAAACGGCAATCCGGTCAACGCGCGAATCCGCCCGTTGACCGGCACTTCATCGTACGCCCTGTCCAGCGGCCGGGTTCACGATCATTCCAATCCTCCCATCCGGAAAGACTGTCGCAACACGATTGGCATTTGGCAGTTGCGTCGGCCCGATTCCGCCTTACGATCGCGGCGCGTCCGATGGTGTTTTCGGACGCCTTTGAGGTCCGTGCTCAAGGGGCTTGGTTTGTTTCGTCGACTGATCTGCGCAAAACCTGTCCGCCTTGTCGTCGTCGCGATCGGCCTGCTGCTGATCGGTGGTGCCTTCGCGTACTTCGGTCACAACCACCTGACCGCTCTTCACGCCAACGCCGCCTACTTCCTTGGCCTGCCCTTCCCGGCCGAGTGGGATCGCGCCGCGGCCGACCACAACGTCTCGGCCGCGTCGATGGCGGACGGCGATTGCGTCATGATCGGCGACAGCCTCATGAGCCGCATGCCCCCGGACCTGCTGCCGCCCGACACCTTCATCTGCGGCCTCCCGGGCGATACCACGACCGGCACCACCTACCGCATCCGCCAATACGCCTTCCTGAATCGCGCCTCGGTCCTGTTTATCTCCGTCGGCATCAACGACTTGGGCAAAACCAGCGACGACGGCTTTCTCGACCGCTACCGCCAGCTCCTCGACGCCCTGCCGGCCGACAAGCCCATCGTCTGTTCCTGCATCCTGCCCGTCGATCGGCGCGTCTTCACCTACCCGCACCGCGAGAACGAACGCATCCGCGTGCTGAACGTGAAGCTTCAGAAGCTCGTGGAGTCGAAGCCAAATCGAACGTTTGTCTGGTGCTGGGACGAAATGTTGGACGACGAGCACAACCTTCGCCGTGACTTCCATTGGGGCGACGGCCTGCACGTGAACCGGGCCGCCTACGAGGTCTGGACCGCCAAGATTCGGCCCGCGCTGGCGCTGGCCCGCGATTCCACCCGCGACAACGCCCACGCGACGGCCTGGGCGATGGAACATTGAGCGATCCGCTCACCGCTTCTTCCGGTCGTAAACGCAGTGCATTTGCCCCGCCCGGCTGAACCGCGCCCGCAGGCCGGCCGTGTGTTTGTTGTACGGCAGCACGAAGGTGTGCAATTCGACGTCGCTCGGCAGCCGGCGCGTGATCTCGTTCGACAGCAGCCCGCGAAACTCCGCCGTGTAAGGCTTCCACCACGGAATACGCCGGCCGAGGATGACCAGCGCGTGGCACGGCTTGTCCGCGAAGTGCGTGACGACGCGTTTCACCAGGTACGCGCGGTTCACCTGCTCGATCGAGCGAACGACCGACAACACGCGATTCAACTCGTCGCGCGAAAGTTCGTGCTTCAGCCAGCGGCCGTCGTCGCGCAGGAAGGCTCGTTCCTGCTGGGCGCGCTCGACTTCGCGTTCGTGCGCGTCGTACCGCTTCAGCACGGCCTCGGCCAGCTCGTGCTGGTTGCAGCGAGTGTGATGCTCCCACAGCACCTGGCAGCCGGGCGTGATGGCGTCGGGGTCGCTGGCCATCGCGCGCTCGATCAGCGGAATACCCGCTTCGTCGTGATGATTCAGCAGCAGCAAGCGCCCCCGCATGAAGTTGGCGCGGGCGTGCTTTTCATCGAGCTTCAGCGCGGCTTCGAGCAGTTGCGGCACGCGGCCGTCGCCTTCGAGCGACTGCTCGGCGATCGCCCGGCGAAAGGCCTCGTCGGCCGTCAGCGTGCCGTCGCGTTCCTTCTGATCGTACAGCCCGATCAGGCCGCGATCGCGCAGCAGTTCGTGATGACGCGACTCCCACCGCTCGGCCACATCGATCGCCCAGTCCTCGCTGGCGCGCTCGATAATCGTGTCAAACCCATCGCCAAAGAACTGCTCGGCCGCGGTGGGCGGCTCGAAGGTGGGCAGCGGCAGGCGCGTGGCGACCTGGCGCGGGTCGCCACGGAGCGTTTCGATCGACACGCCGTGCTGCGATAGATAGCCCATCCGGTCGAGCCGGTCGGCCAGCGCCGGGTGCGTGTCTGATTCATTCGTGCGCCGGGCGAGCGACTGGCCCAGCTTGATGCGGAACGTCGTCTCGTCCGGGAGCTGCGCCAAGCGCTCGCGCAGGACATCGAACACCCGTCGCGGCGGATGCGGTTCCAAGGCGGCGCGACGCCAGATCGACTTCCAGATCTCGTCGTGCTGCTCGTCGCGGACGTAGCTGATGATGAGGGCATCGCCCGACGGGCCGGCCTGGGCGATCGATGCCGCGGTGCGGTCGGCCTCGTATTCCTGCTCGCGGCGCAACACATAACTTTGGGCGGCGAAGTCGCGGCGCGTACCAGCGGACGAACCGCGCGAACGGATGCCGCTCGCGGCCCTTCGTCTGCTCGATCACGCGCTGCCAGATCAGGTTCAGCCGGTAAATCCACGCGCCGATGCGGCCATGCCCGCGTGACAGGTGCGCCAGTTCATGCGCCAGCACCGAACGGAACTGCGCGGGCGTCAGGCCCAGCATGATCGGCAGGCCCACCAGCAAATAGTTCCGATAGCCCAGCAGCAGCGGCACGCGGCGCGGATGCTGCACGAGGGCCGCCGTGAGTTCGCTGACCAGCATCACCTGATGCACGCGCGGTTTGCCGACCCGCGCGCAGATCGCGTCGATCTCGGCCCAGAGGATCGGCGCGTCGGTGCGCGTCAGCGTCACGCCGACCGGCCTGTACATCTTGAACGCCAGCGATCGCGCCGAGAAGTAAACGGCGTACGTGCCGGCCACCGTCAGGATGATCGCGAAGAACGCGGTGTCGCTGCCGTTGTTCCATGTGAGCCAGACCGCTGTCGACAGTGCGGCCAGACCTGACCCGAGCAGCAGGTAGAGAAACGACACACCGAACAAGGCCCGCCCTACAACCCCCAGCCGATACAACGTCGGGAAGCGCTGCGCTCGAGCTTCGTTCGCGGCCACAATCGCGCGAAACTGATGTCTTTCCACAAGGGCGGATTTTACCCGCAACAATGCAAAGCCACCAAGACTCGATGAGACTTCGCCCGGCGTGTTTTGGCCATAAAAGCAATGTCATCCCAAGAGGCTGCGTCTTGATCCGTGGCACGGCTTTCCAAGCCGTGTCTTCGCGAAGCGAACTCGGGTTGGAAATCCGAGCCACGGCGAGAAGTCACGCATCTGAGCGCAGGGAAGGATTCTTTTCGATCGAAGTCGCGCGACATCGCCTGGCGCAGATGCTTCGCTGCGCCCAGCATGACGGCTGTGTCTTCGTGGCCACCTTCGTGTCTTCGCGGTCTCGTGTCGTTACCGAGCATTACGCCAACACGTCGCCCGCGATCGACTTCGTTGTGGTCGTGGTGGTCGTCGACGCCGGCGCGACGCTGACGATCGTGCCGGTGACGGCCGTCGACTTCACGCTGGCGCCACTCGCCTGCGTGAGGGACAGCCCGCGGAACTGCGCGGTGGTGGCCGTGCCCTGCTGCCGGCTGCTGACGGCCATGCCGAGTTGAATCGTGCTCGGCAGCGCGATCGTCGCGCGGGCGACTTCCGTCCACGAACTGCCGTTGCTCGACGTGTAGCCGACGAACACGTTGCCCGTGCGCGTGAGGCGCAGGTACGCATTCGGCAGCGCCGTCGCGACGGTGCCCGCGCCCGTGGTCGTGCCGCCGGTGGTGCCGCGATACGTCACACGGCTGTCGCCCAGAGCGCGGAACTTGATCGCGAAGTTGCGAGCGTTCGCGGCCAGCCCGTCGCGGGCCATCAGGGCGGCGTGTGTGAAGTCGTTGACGTAGCTGAGGGCCGCCACGCGGACGGACAGGTCGAAGTCGCCCGTGACGCTGCGCGAGACGAACCGGAAGCTGTCGCTGGTGCCCCATATGTCGGTGCCACCGGCGGTGACGTTGTAATCGGTCGAGTTCACGACCGTCGTTGATCCGCCCGGCACCGCGCCGCCGATCGTCGTGCTGACGTATGTCGTCGCGGCCGGCGTGGTGATGGCGCTTTCGGCGCTGTATGCGCTGTCGCCCACACTGCCGGTCGCCTTCACGCGATACGTGTAGGTGGTCGACGCGCTGACCGAAGAATCGGTGTACGTGGCCACGTTCGCGCCGAGCGTCGCGATCGCGACATACGAGCCCGAACCGATCTTGCGTTCGACGACGTAGCCGGTCTCGTTGATGGCGGTGTCGGCCCAGGTGATTTTTACGCTCGTGCCGTTCATCGACGTGTCGATGGTCGCGGGCGCGGCCGGCACGCCGCTGGGGACGGTGGCTGTCGCGCTGTTGCTGGCGCTGGAATCGCCTGAAGCGTTGCTGGCGAAGACGCGGTAGACGTACGCGGTGCTGTAAGCCACCGAGTTGTCGGTGTACGTCGTGACGTTGGCGGTCAGGTTCGCGACGACCGTCCACGTGTTGCCGCCAACCAGTTGGCGTTCGACTCGGTAGGCAGTTTCGTCGGTGGCGTTGTCGACCCAGTTGAGCACGACACGCGGCGTCGCATCGGGGGCCGCCGTCAGCAGTGTCGGCGCGGTCGGCGCGGTGGCCGGCGTGGTGACGACGGCTTCGGTGGTCGGGCTGGCATCGCCGGCCGAGTTGTAGGCGATCACGCGATAGCCATAAGTGGTGTTGGCACTGGCGCTGTTGTCGACGTAGAGCGTGGTATTCGCGCCGACCGTGTCGATCGTCGTCCATGCACCGTTGTCGATGCGCCGCTGGATGCGGAAGCCGTCTTCGCTGACGGCGTTGTCGGTCCACGTGATCTTCACACTCGTGCTGCCCTGCGCGGTGGCGACGAGATTTGTCGCGGCGCTGGGGATGGCGATCGGCGTCGTGACCGTCACTTCGTTGGAGTAGTTGCTGCTGCCGCCGGCGTTGGTCGCCTTCACGCGATAGCTGTAGGTCGTGTTGGCGCTGGCAGTGGAATCGGTGTAGCTCGTCGAGCCGGCCGGCAGCGTGACGAGCGTGGCGTAGGTGCCGTTGCCGAGCTTGCGTTCGACGACGTATGCCGTCTCGTTCGTGGCGTTGTCGGTCCACGTCAGCGGCACCGTGGTTTGCGTGACGGCGCCGAGCGTGAGCGTCGTCGGGGCGGCCGGCACGCTGACGCTCGCGGGACGCGTGGCGCTGGTGGTGGCGTAGACGCTTTCGTTGCCCGAGGTGTCGATTGCCGTGACGCGGTAGTACGTTACCACGCCGGTGACGGCGCTGGTGTCGAGGTACGTGCGCGCCGTCAACACGGTGTTGTTCAGCCGCGTGTAAGTGCCGTTGGCGGTGAGCGACGAGTAGATGTTGTAGCCGGCGAGGTCGACCTCGCTGTTGGCACCCCAGCTCACACTGATCCCGCTGGTATTGGCGTAGGTGCTGAGCCCCGTGGGCGTGGCGGGCGCGACGGTGTCGGTGCCGCGCATGCCGATGAGTTGCGCGGTGGCCGCGCCTTCGGTGCCGTGGTAGTCGACGGCCTTCAGGTAGTAGTAGTACGTCGTGCCGGTGAGGGCGGTGCCGTCGGTGTAGCTGGTCGACGTCACGGGCGAGCCATTCAGCTTCACGAACGTGCCGTCGGCGCTGGTGCTGCGATAGATGTTGTAGCCGCCAAGGTTGCCTTCGCGATTGGCGGCCCAGCTCAGACGCGGTCCCGAACCGCTGGACGCAATCGTGGTGCTGACCGGCGCGGTCGGGCCGGTCTGCGGGCGGACGTTGGTCACCAGGTAGATGTTGTCCTGGTAGTCGTAGTTGCTGTAGGTCTGGCCCGTGTTGTCCTGGGCGACGATGTACGTGTCCGGGATGATCTTGCCCGACGCATCCTTCGCGGCGTACCAGCGGAATGCCCAGTTGCTGTCCAACTTGGGCCACGTGAACGTCGCGTTAACAGCCGGGTCGGAGTAGTAGCCCTCCGTGCGCAGGCCGAACGCGACGCCGAGCGGGTTGAAGCTCTTGCGCGCCCAGACGGTGTAGCTGGACGTCGACGACGTGTCCTGCGGCAACACGCTCTGGCCATCGGATTGGCGGTGGCGGTAAAGGAAGGTCGTAGTCGACGAACCCTGTGCGAACCAGTACAGCGCGGCCGGGTACTGCATCTGGTGCCAAGAGCCCAGCAGGCGGATGTCGACCTGCTTCGTCGCGTCGGCGGCGTACCAGTAACTGCTGGCCACTTCTTCGCCGAGGCGCGGGACGCCATTGGTCGGCGCCGTCGTCGGCACGCCGGTGGTGATGCTGTAGCCGAAGTTGTTGATGATGCCCTGCAGCGTGGGCTCGCGATTGTTCTCGCTCATGCTCTGCCACAGGCCGCTGAGGCTGACGGTCTTGGTCGGCTCGTCGGCGTCGTTGCTGGTGATGGTGAGCGTGCCGGTGCGGATCTGGTAGGTCGTGGTCGAGCCGTGATAGACGAACTGGATCGGCACGTCGTACGTGCCACCGGCCGCGATGGTGAACGGTGTCGTGATCGAGTTGACGAACACGAAGTCGCTGTTGCTGAGCCCGATGCTGTTGATCGTGAGCGACGTGCTGCCGGTGTTGCGGATCCGCAGCGTCGAAACGTCGTGGACCGTGTTCGGATAGGTGGAATCGAGCGTCTCGATGCGGTTGAAGACCAGCCGGTCCGGCGCGGGGACGCCGTCGACATTCATGATGCCGATCTCCGCACCCGCGGGGGCGGCCTGCACGTTGCGGATGATCGCCACCAAATCGTTCGCGTCGAACGCGGCGTTGTAATCTTCCACCGTCACCACGTATGCGTTCGGAACGACCGTGCCGTCGGCGTTCTTCAGCGTGAAAAAGCGCACCTTCTGCTTGCGCGCGGTGTTGCTTTCCCACGTGTTGAAATACGTCTCGCTGGCCGCGATGCGGGCCTGATAGTTCGGGTCGTTGGGCGCGAAGGTGGGCCGGTTCTCGCGGAAGTTCATCAGTTCGCCGAACAGCGCGAACGCGCCGGTGGGCGTGAAGCTGGTGAGCCCGCTGTAGATCGGCGTGATCATCTGCCGGTACGCGTTCTTGATGTTGATCAGGTTCGTGCGGGTCTCGAGGTTGCCCGGCTCGTACCAGCCGAAGTTGAGCGAGTTGTCGGTGGGCACCTCGGCCGGGTTCGTTGCCCCGGCGAGCAGGCCCGCGCCGTTGAAGGCGCCGAGGATGTCGAACGTCACCGGGCTGGACGAGTTGGCGCGAACGAGGCGATTCAGGATCACTTCATCGCTGCCGGCGACGATCGAACCGGAGATGTCGGTCGTGTCGGGCGTGGTGTCGCCGACGTTGATAGGGATCTGGAAGAGGTCCATGATCCGCTGGAGCGACGGTTCGAGGGAGCCGCCCAGGCCGGCCGTACCCAAGCCGCGCAGGGCGACCGAGACGGCGCTGCCGTCGGTGGCGGTGGCGGTGAGCGTGGCGGTTTGCAAACCGACGACGCTGGCGGTGTAGACGATCGGGATATCGACCGAGTCGCCCGGGGCGAGCGTCTTCGGCAGCGTCACCATACCCGAGCCGAAGTCGAAATTCGGCGCGTTCGCGCCCGTGAAGCTGAAGGCGGCGCTGTCGAGCGTGAGCGCGGTCGTGCCGCTGTTGGTGAAGGTGATCGCCTGCTTGACGCTCGACCCAGCGCCACCCGAGCCGGCCGTGCTGGAGATGTCGGAGAAGTAGTACGCCGACTTCGCCACGGTGAGCGTGTTCGACGCCGACGCGTAGCCGCCCGTGAAGGGGACGCCGCCGGGGTTGAGCGCGAAGCTGTCGAACACGGCCGTGATCGGCGAGCCGCTATTCTTGTGGAACGCCATCAACCCCGCGCGGGCGGCGCTACTGAAGAAGCTGGCGCGCTTGCTGCTAGCGATCGTGATGTCGAAGCCGACGCGCGAGTACGCGGCGGTGTCGGAGTTGATGCGATAGAACGCGCTCGACCTGCCCCGTCTCGGCGTCGCCGACGATGCGCAGGTCTAGCGTGTTGATGCTGGCGAAGCTACCGATGTTGGTGATCGCGTTCGTGCCGTTGCGCGTGGAGCTGTAGCCGCCCGTGCCGTTGGAGAGTTCGTCCTCGAAGCGCAGGAACGAGCCGGAACTGTCGGTACTGACCACAAGTTTGACGAAGTTGTCCTGGTCCGGCCCGAAGTAGATGCCGGCTTGTTCGAGCGAGGCGCTAAGGTTGCTCAGCGGGCCGACGAGGCGGGTTTCGATGCTGAAGCCGGTGGAGCGTGCGTCGAATTGGGTTTCGAGCGCATTCGCGAGGTTATCGGAACCCGTGTTCGAGCCGCGCGAGGAACTGCCGAACGTCGTCAGCCGCAGCACGCCGGCCGTGGTGTCGAGGTCGATCAGGTCGGGCTTGTACTCGTCGCCGAGGCTGTTGGCCTGCACGCGCGTGAGGCCGATGCCTTGGCCGTCCTTGTCGAGGAGCGAATCGGCGACATTCTGGTTGAAGTCGAGCTTGAACGGCAGCGCCTGGACGGTGGCCGCGTTCATCATGGAACGAAGTTCCAGTTGCTCGAGCGTGGGCTTGAAGGCCTTTTCGAGCAAACGCAGGCGATCGCCGGCGGGGTCGGACGAGTTGTGGGTCACGGCAGCAGACTCCCTCTTCCCAACGACGGGCGGACGCCCGCGGGGCTGTACACACCATCAGACGACGCCACGACGACGCCATTACCACGGACCATCGGCGCGCACCGATCGCCCGCATCTTCGGACATCGGCCTGTATCGGCCGTAAGGTGCGGACCGTTCGAGATACGATTGGTTATCGCTCGCGCCAATTGCGGAAAGAGAGAGAACCTGGGCGGAATGTGAAGCCGACGTGCTTATCCCCTTTTGCACGCAGGAGTTGGCGTTTGGTTATCGGTCCCGGGGTTTCCCCGATCCGGTCTTCGGTTCGCTCAATGCCAGTTTGCGTTGTATGTCTGGGGGCTGGTCGATAGACTGAGTGCACCTCCGCTGGCGACCTCTTTTGGAGCGCAACTCCTTCATGGAAACGGCTTTAGTCATGTTCCGCCCCGGGGGCGAGCACCGGACGTTCAAGCTCACCAAGGACACCGTCGTCATCGGCCGACGCGAGGATTGCGACCTGCGCATCCCGCTCAGCGAAATCTCCCGCAAGCACAGCCGGCTCGTGAAGAACGGCATTGGCTACACGGTCGAGGACATGGGCAGCAGCAATGGCACGTACGTCAACGGTCGACGCGTGCAGTCGCTCGAACTCGAACCGGGCGACACGCTCCAACTCGGTTCCATCGTCTTCGTGCTGCAAGTCGACGGCGAGCCGGCTATCAGCCAGATGAAGCCGATCGTCCTCAGCCCCAAGTCGCCCGATAACGCCGACTCGCACGTGCTCGTCGCGCCGGACGACGCCGGCCAAGACCAGGACGACGAACTGGCGATACTCAACTCCGATTCGCAGATCGATCTGTCGGCCAGCGAAGTGCCGACACAGATATCCTCGAAGAAGTGACCAGCTACCAGACCAGCTCATCAACTCGTGCGTGCGGTATCGCGCCCCCTGCCAAATCGAGAGTCTGGATCGGCATCCGCGTAGTTCGAACGCGACGTCATGTGTCCAAAAAAGAACCGGCTTCAACTTGAGACGCATTGAAGCCGGTCGGGGCGTCCCGAAACGATTGGGGCATCAGGCGGCTTTCGCCCGCGGTGCGGCAGCCGGGGCGGTGCCGCCGCTGGTCAGTATCATGAGCTGGCCGACGACCTGCCGGAGTTCCGCGGCTTGGCCGCTCAACTCTTCACTCGCGGCGGCCGACTCCTCGGCTGCGGCGGCGTTCTGCTGGGTCACCGAACCCATGTTCTTCACGGTTTCGGTGAGTTGGTTCAGGTTCTGAGCGGCCGCGCCGCTGCTGGTGGCGATCTCGTCCACGATTGCGCTGGACTGATCGATCACCTTCACGATCTGGCCGAGCTGCGTGGCCACCTCGCTCGAGATCGTCACGCCCTGACGTGCGTGCTGGACCGATTCCTCGATCCGCTCGGCCGTCGTGCGTGCCGCCTCGGCGCTGCGGATGGCCAGGCTGCGCACTTCCTCGGCGACAACCGCGAAGCCCTTGCCGGCATCGCCCGCGCGGGCGGCTTCCACCGCCGCGTTGAGCGCCAGCAGGTTCGTCTGGAAGGCGATCTCGTCGATCGTCTTGACGATCTTGGCCGTGCCCGCGGCCGCCTGTTCGATCTGCTTCATCGACTCCGACATCCGCTGCATCGAGTTGGTGCCGGTCTCGGCGAGCTTGCGCGACTGCTGGGCCAACCGCGCCGCGTCGGCGGCGACCTTGGCGTTGTGCCCGGTCGTGTTGTCGACCTCGGTCAGCGCCGCACTCGTCTCCTCAAGGCTGGCGGCCTGCTCGCTCGCGCCCTGCGCCAAGTTCTGGCTGGCCGCGCTGACCTGGTTCGAAGCGGCGGCAGTCTGTTCGGCGCCGAGGTTCAGCGACGCGATCACGATACCGAGCTTCTTTGTCAACCGGGTCGCGAGCAGCACCCACGCGGCGATGCCCAGGACCACGCCGCCCACGGCGATCGAGAGCTGCCACATGGTGCCGGCCCGCTGGGCCGCGTTGATCGAGTTTTCCAGTGCCTGGAGGTCGTCCTTGTAGGCCGAGATGCCCACGAGCCAATCCCACGGGGCGTAGTAGTAGAGGAAGGTCACCTTGCGACGGGCGACAGACTCGCCTTCGTTCTTCCAGTCGTATTCGTACACATCGCGCTGACCCGGCTGGAGCGCGGTAGCACGCGCACACATTTCCTGGATGATCGGCCGACCGTTGACGTCGGTGGTGTTCCAGATGTTCTCGCCGTCGCGCTTGCCATCCTTCGAAAGCACGTACGTGCCGCGCGTCGGACCGGATGCGTTCAGGATCAGCACGTAGCCGCTCGTGCCGATCGTGACTTCCTGGGCCATCTTGAGGGTGTCGCTGGCTTCATCACGGAGCGGCGCCCCGGAGAAGATCATGCCGACGGTCTGCCCCGCGGCGTCGACCAGCGGTTGATAGCCGGCGCTGTACCAGCGATCGACCACCAGAGCCGCTCCGAAGTACGACTTGCCCGCAAGCACGTTCTTGAGGACGGGATTTGGCACGCCCGCATCGTCCGTCGCGCGAATGACCGTTCCGAGGACCAGTTCACCCTTGCCGTTGCGCACGGTGGTTGCCACCCGGATCATGTCGCCGTTGGTATTGAGGCGCTGAAAGATGGTGCAGGACGCGTTGAGCGATCGAGCAGCATCGTTCAGCAGCTGGGCCACCTGCTCCGAGTTGTTCGTGGCGACCGCCGAGCCGAAGGTGAGGCTCGGCAGGTCCACGGTCGTCGCCGCCTGAGTGGCCGAATCGATGGACTTCACCGGCAGCTTGTGGGCCGAGTCCACCTTCAAAGCCCCACCGATCGTGGTGAGTGCTTCCTTGAGGTAGGACAGCTCATGATCGCGCGACTCGTTGGCCGCGTCGCCCGTGATGTCGCACATCTTGGCGAGCATGGTGCCCAGATGCTGGAGGTCATTGTCGGTCAACTGCGCACACGCGGAGGTCGCCAGTACATTGGACTTCGCCTGTGTGTGTCGGCCGACGAAAAAGAGAACTGCCAGCGGTGTGAGCGTCAGCACGGTGCCCAACACCACCAGTCGTGTACGAAGGGAAAGCGATCCGAACATGGGTCAATCTCCTGACCGCGAAGCCTGCGACGCGGATGCTCGGCGCCGCACTGTGCGTTTGGTCGCTGGACCTATGGAAACCGTGTCATCCCGGCACGGTGCCACGCGGACTGTTATCCCGCTCTTCCATTGCGACCCAATCAACCTGCACATCGGCCGCAATGATTGACGACCTAACCAGCCATTTTGCCGCACCCCGATAAGCCCGACCGCGAACCCGAACTTATCGGCTTGTCCCCTGCGCAGCCGACTGGCGTCGGAGCTGATTCGATTCAAGGGTGTGCCGACTCCTCGCCATCGGGCGGCGCGAGTGGTCTCAACCGTGATGAACGCAGAGCGACGCTGCCGGCGTGCCGGCAGCGTCAAGGAGGAGGTATGTCGCCGAAGCTTTCGGCGTGTCACGCGCGATCGGGCGCGCCTCAATGAGGCGCGACGACCTCAGAACTCCACTCGTAAATACGCCCCCACAATGAAGCGATCGAACTCGCGGCCGCGTACGGCCGGCACATCGCTCTGGGCCCAGTCGTAACTCGCGGCCAGGCCGGTGGAGTAGTTCTTCGCGAACTTCCAGTCGACGCCCGCCGACACCGTGTAGATCCAGTCGTCGCGCATCACGGGCCCTTCGAAGTCACCATTCCAGGCGCGGAAGCCCAGCGTGCTCGACAGCGTCTTGCTGAAGCGGTGCGTGTAGAGCACGCCCAGCTGAATTTCGTCATCCAGATAGCGTCCACTGCTCCCGGGAATCGTGTACTGCAAGACGGTGAACGCCAGGTCGTCCGATGCGCCGAGTTTCAGTTTCGCTGTCGCGTCGATCCAGCCCAGCGTCGGCGTGTCTTCTTCGCCGACGGGTGCATTCGGACCGACGTTGCGGAACTCGGGCCCGCCCATCACGGACAGCGTCAGCCAGGATGTCGGTTCACCTTCGATGCCGAAGAGCACGCGGTGGTAGTTGTTCGACGAGTTGATGTCGAGCCCGAACAGGTTGTCCTGGTGTTGCTGTCCGTAGCGGTAGCCGACGACAAGGTAAGTCTTCTTCATCGCCTCGTAGCCGAGGTCGACGCCGGCATTGAGGTCGGAGCGATCGAGGTAGTTCGAGCAGCCCGGCGTATTGACCGCGTCGACGCCCCAGTCCTGCACCGACGCGGTGATGACGGGCCTGACGAACAGCTTGTCGTGCGTGTAGCGCAGCGCCGTCTTGTTGCTGAACGCGAATTGGTCGCGCCGATCGCGCACCGCCACGCCGCCGATCGCGGGCGTGCCGCCCACGCCGTCGAAGACGACCGGCATGTGCGAGCCGTCCACGATCGTGAACTTCGAGCAGCTCTCGAAGCTGACGGGCCCGGAGATCATCTTCACATCGCCCGTGAACAGGTGACGGAAGTTCGACTCGCTGGACTCGCTGGGGTAGTCGCTGCGGACGATGTTGTAGCTCGCGCCGAGGCTCACCGCGTGCTTCGCATCGCCGCCGGGCTGCTTCCAGTCGATGCCGAGCAGGAGGCTTTCGCTGCTGACGAGCGAGTCGCGCCGCGCAGCGAGCTGGAGTTTTGCAGGAAGACGTTGGAGTCGTACGACTCGCGCACCTCCGCTTGAACGCGCGGGGTGAATCCCGACGCCGGAGTCGCTGGGGCCGTCGCCGTCGCAGGACCGGCCGTCGCGGATGTGGCGGATACCGCCCAGGCCGACGCGAGAACCGCTACGATCTGTGAAGCCCGTCCCGTCCGTTGTGTTCGTTGTAGTTTCACACAACAGGAATCGGATGTTTCGATCGGCTGACTGACGCGGTAAATTGCCGCAGCCCACTTTGACGACAAGCCGATGAAAATGAATGGATTAGAATCCATTTGATCGGCGATCTAAGCCCAAAGTGCGGCGTACCGATAAAGTTATCTCGATCCGCACTGATGTCGCCCGACAGATTAACGACCAATGGCGGAATAAGACGATTGCGCCTGTTAGCACCTCTCTCCATGTGCCCGAAAAGCTCGATGCGATGGGCGCGAAACGCAAGAAAACAAAAACACCCAGCCTTCGGATGAGGCCGTAGTCCTTCAGTCCCCTCGGCGTTATGCCCCGCGCACGAGCTCCACGAACATCCGAATCCCCGCAGGCAGCGCATCGTCATTGAAGTCGTAGCGGTCGCTGTGCAGCGGCGGGTACTCGCTCCGTCCCTGCGGCACCACGCCGAGCATGAAGAAGCAGCCGGGCACATGCTCCAGGTAATACGCGAAGTCTTCGCCGCCCATGACCGGCCGAGCTGCAGGGATGTAGCGATCCGCGCCGAGCGTCTTACGCGCCGTCTGCGCGACGTACTCGGCGCACGCGGTATCGTTGATCGTGGGCGGGTAGCCGTCCGACAATTCCACCGTCACGTCCTGTCCGTGCGCCAAGGCGATTCCTTCGCAGCGCCGCTTCAGTGCGGCATTCGCCTGCTTCCGCGCCGCCGGCGTGAGCGTACGGACGGTGCCTTCGAGCTTCGCTTCGTCAGGAATGATGTTGACCGCCGTGCCCGCGTTGAACATGCCGACCGTGATCAGGCTCGGCTCCGTCGGATCAATCTCGCGCGAGACGACCTGCTGGAGTGTCATCACCGCTTCGCTGGCGGCGACGATCGGGTCCTTGCCCATGTGCGGGAACGCACCGTGACAGCCCACGCCGCGGAAGACGACGCGGAACGTGTCGGTGGCCGCCAGCAGCGGACCCGGCCGCGTGGAGATCATCCCGACCGGCAGGCCCGGCCAGCCGTGCAGGCCGAAAATCTTCGTCACTTTCGGCCCCACGCGCCCGTCGAGCACGCCCGCCTTCACGAGCCGATCGGCACCGGCCCCGCCCTCCTCGGCCGGCTGGAAGATCAGCTTCACGCAAACGGGCAGGTCGGCCTCGATCTTCTTCAGCACCGCGGCCGTGCCGAGCAGGTTGGCCATGTGCCCGTCATGCCCGCACGCGTGCATCCGGCCGGGCGTCTTGCTCGCGTACGGTACGCCGGTGTTCTCGAGAATCGGCAGCGCATCGATGTCGGAGCGCAGCGCGACACACGGCTTGCGCGAGTCACCGATGAGGCCGACGGTCGCCGTCGGCGCGTTGGCGAGATTCGTGATCGGATCAATCCTGAGTCTCGACAGTTCTTCGCGCACCAGCTCGGCCGTGCGCAGTCTCCTCGTACGACAGCTCCGGCCGCTCGTGCAGCGCGTGACGAACCTGCACCGCGTGCGGAATCACTTCACGAATGAAGGCGTCGATCGACATAGCCCGACCACCCTACCGCGCGGCGCGTGTCGATTGAACCGTCGCGCAACTTGAGCGAAGAGGAATTGACAGCCGCAGATGAGACACGGCTGAGACGCAGATGAATTCGATCAAGGCCTTCGCGATGGAAACGCAATAGGACGCCTCGATCGCGTTCGACGAGTCCATTGGCGTCGTCGCATTGATCTGCGTCTCATCCGGCGTCTTATCTGCGGCCATTCAACGCACGTCGCCGCAACGCCACACTTGGCACCGCGACCGCGGCCAGCGCGCCCGGCTCGGGCACGAGCGCCTGGGCCAGCGACCAGTCCGAAGCCAACTCGGCCCCGGGGGCCGCGTAGTTAGCGGCCAGCAGGAGCAGGTCCGTGAAGTTGGTTGTACCGTTGAAGTCGAAGTCGCCCGTCGTCCAGGTCTTGCCCGACTGCGTGTAGTTCGATGCGACGATCAGCAGGTCGGAGAAATTGACGACGCCGTCAAGGTTCGCATCGCCCGGCTTGGGAATCCCCACTTCGAACGCCCCGACATCGGGCGCTGCGCCGACGTAAACGAGCCCCACGTTTGTGCCCGCGTCCTTCAGGTTGCTGTCAGCGCGCAGCCGCAAAAACCCGCTGATCGGCAGGCTGCCGTCGGGCAACCGCAGGCCAGTGGCGAGCGTGTCGCTGAGGGAGATGAAGTCGTTTGCATCGACCGGGATGCCGTTCCACGTATTGTGGTCGTTCAGCACGCCCGCGTAGATGTTGGCCGAGTTCACGCCGCCCGATCCGCCGGCGTAGCTGAGGTTGTTCTTCAGCACGTGGGCGAAGCTCTCGTCGAAGTTGAAGTTGTAGCCATTGCCACCGGCGCCATTGTTGTAGGCGGTGACGTTCTCGACCGTGACGCCGTGCGTGATCGGGATGGTCGGATCGACGTCATTGAGGGCGTTGCCGTTCACGTCGACGCCGTTCAGGCGGTTGCCCCACACGACCATGTTCTTAAGCAGGTGCGTGCCGCTGTCGTGGCCGAGCTTGATGCCGTTGCCGTCGCCTTGCCAGTCGGTGTCGCCGAAGGTGTTGAAGCCGTTCTTGAACGACCAGCTGTTCTCGACGGTGACGCCCGATTCCGCGCCCAGAAGTCGAAGCCGTCGTCGGAGTTGCCCCAGGCGCGCACGCCGCGAAAGACGTTGCCCGGCCCCAGCCCGCGGAACTTGGCTGCGAAGCCGTCGGCGTTCTCGCCGTTGTTGGCCGGGTCGTAGTTGCCGTGCGAGTCGGTATTCAGAATGAGGTTGTTCGACGGCACGCGCGTTCCGCCGGCCGCGATCTGGAGGCCCGAGTCCTGGTTGCCATACAGGTCGAAGCGGTCGATGACGTTGTTCGATCCGGAGATGAAGACGCCGTTGTCGCGGGCGTTGCGGACGGTCAGGCCGCGCATCGTCCAGTAGTTGGCGTCGAGCTGGATGCCGCGCTTGCCCGACGGCTCGGCGGCGAAGTCAAGGATGGGCGTCTCGCCCGGATACGCCAGCAGGCTCAGGCCCGCGGACGCTGTTCCCGACTTGGTGATGCCGAGCTGCGCGTTGATGTTGAACACGCCGCCGCGCGCGTAGATGGTGTCGCCGGCGACGGCGGCCGTGATGGCCTTGGAGAATGTCGCGTACGGCGCGGCAATCGTGCCAGCGGCCGAGTCGCTGCCGGTCGGCGCGACGTACAGCAGCTTGCCCGAGGCAAGGTGGCTCGTGGCCAAAACTGCTGTCGTCATCCCGACAGCACACACAAGGGGTCGAACTCGTTGATGCAAGGCTTCCTCCGCCTTGTCGAAACTAACCACCGGAATAGCGGCTTGACACGCGGCATTCTGGCAAAAGGCCGTCAAGGCTTTTCAAATTCGCGGCAGGCGTATCACAGAGGCCACAGAGACGCAGAGGGCACCGAGAATTGCATTTGAAAACAAAGCAGGATTGGCGCGAGGTGTTCCGCCCTGCGACATCGTCTTTCTCTTGTGTTCTCTGTGGCTCTGTGGCGCATTTGTCTGGCGTACGTGACCCGCTACAACTGACGCATGTCGTTTCTTCGAACCGCCCTCGCCCTTTCCGTTTTCGCTATGAGTCACGCCGCTAGCGCTCAGACCCCCATGTCCGGCAATCCGCTCTTCAAGGGTTGGTATGCCGACCCCGACGCCGTCATTTTTGGCGATCGGTACTTCATCTACCCGACCTACTCCGACGCATACGAGAAGCAGACGTTCTTCGACGCGTTCAGCTCGCCCGACCTGGTACATTGGACGAAGCACCCGCGCATCCTCTCGAAAGATGAAGTGAAGTGGGCCCACAAGGCGATGTGGGCGCCGTGCGCGATCGAAAAGGACGGCAAGTACTACCTGTTCTTCAGCGCCAACGACGTCCACCCCGGCGAAGTCGGCGGCATTGGCGTGGCGGTGGCGGACGAGCCTGAAGGCCCGTTCAAGGACCTGCTCGGCAAGCCGCTCGTCAACGACTTCCCCAACGACGCGCAGCCGATCGACCAATGCGTCTTCCAGGACACCGACGGCCAGTGGTACCTGCTCTACGGCGGCTGGCGCCGCTGCAACCTCGCCAAGCTCAAATCCGACTTCACCGCGCTCGAGCCGTACGCCGACGGCGCGACGGTCCGCGAGATCACGCCCGAGCATTACGTCGAAGGCCCGATGATGTTCCGCCGCAAGGTGAACGGGAAAGACAAGGTCTACTTCATGTGGAGCGAAGGCGGCTGGACCGGCGACAGCTACCGCGTCGCCTACGCAATGGCCGACACGATCTTCGGCCCCTTCCAGCGGATCGGCACGGTGCTGGTGCAAAACCGAGACATCGCCAGCGGCGCGGGCCATCACTCGGTGCTGCACATCCCGAACGCGGATGAGCATTACATCGTCTACCACCGCAGGCCGGCTGGCCGGGCGGGTGCGAACGAGCGGGAGACGTGCATCGAGAAGCTGAACTTCAACGAGGATGGAACGATCGTGCCGGTGCCGATCACGCGCGAGGGCGTGCCGGCGCGGGCGCTGAAGTGAAAGCCGAGCACTCGTGCTTGCTTGAGAAACCGTCCTGCGCGACGCCAACCACGCGGACAAAGCCGCGTGTTCGGCGTCGCAGACGGTCCTTCCCTGCTTAATCAGAACTGGTAGCTGATGCCGACGAGCACGATGTGCTGCTCGTACTCGGCTGCATCCAGGTCGGAGCTGACCCAGTTGCAGTTGTACTTGAGGAGCGCGTTGAGCTTCTGGCCCTCGGCGACCTTGATCCACTTCGCCAGACTCAGGCCGCCCGCCAGCTCGACGCCTTGGACGACATCGTCACGGTCAGCGCTGCTGTAATCCCGCCACTGGACGGTGTACTTCAGCGACAGCGTGGCAGGCAGATCCCTCGCATTCCAGAAGCGAAGCTGGCGGACGCCCACGCTCACCTGATTGGCATCCCAGTCGGCGGCGTCGGCTTCGGCCTGGTTCCAGACATGCGAGGCCGCAATGAATACTTCGCCAGCCGCCTGATCGCTCTCGAAGGACTTGGCCAGTTGCAGACCGCCGGTGTGCCGGTCCTGGTTGTTACCGGCCGCGTCGAAGTCCAGCCACTGGAACGAATACGTGAGGCCGATCGTCGAGTCGGGCGTCGGGTGATAGGCCAGTGTCGGCGACAGCTCCAGCACATATAGCTGCGTCTTCCAGTCGATCATGATGAGCGTGTTGGTGACGTCGGCCGTCAGGTCGAACACATCCGTGGCGTTGCCCTCTGCGTCCCTCCCGCCCCACCGTCGAAAGTACTCGACCGCGAGTTCGTGATCGATTTCGTCGTTCTCGTCCTGGCTTCCATCAAAGATGGACGCGGCAAACGTGTAACCGACGGACAGCGATTGCTCATAGGTTTCCAAGCTGGCGTCATAGTTCCGCCCGAACGTGTACTGCGCCGAAAACGCCGCGGCCCCGACGGGAGAACCGTCAGCATCGCCAGCCGTCGAAGGGTTGGTGTCATATCCGCTCGTGAGAGTAAGCTTGCGCACGAGCGGCTCCGGTTCGCCCGGCGCGGTCGACGTTGCAGGCGGCGAGGACAACCCGCGGACCTGAAATGTCTTCATCTGGTTCAGCCCCAGCGGCGTGCTCGGCCGGAAGGTGCCGACGCCTTCAGCGCTGGATGTGATCGCAGTCAGTTCAGACGGCGCATCGGGCGCCGTAATTGCGAACGGCCTGTTGTCGAAGCCGCTGAAGCGATTACTCAATTTTTCACCGAAATCCGCCTTGGCGTGACCGGCACCAACTCCAACTACAACAGCCAACGCGAGAAATGCAGAACGCGTCATGTGATTCCCTTCGCAAAGTGAGACAAGAAGTGAAGAAGCCCAGCAGCTTCCTTGGGCGTAAGATAAGCCGATGGCTACATTCCCCACAAATAAATCGCCATTCTCAACATTCAGGATTGGTGCCCTGCCGGTTCTGATCATTGGATGCGTTCTATGTAATGGCTGTTCTTCAGATTCGTCGACACCACGAGAGAATGGCGTACGCGATCAGGTGAAACAGAACACTCGGTGGACCATTAATGATCTGAAGCGTGAACAGGCCGACAAGCCGTAAACGCGTCCTGATTGCGGTACGCTGGGACCACGGACGGAGTCGCACTTCGGTCAATGGATCGAGTGACGAGCCTCGGTAGCATCACGCAGAGAAATCTGTCGGCGCTCGTTCCGAACTCAAGTTGCGGTGACTCTGGACTTGCCCTTTCCCTTGACGGCCACCCGGCTCTCATGCCCATGATGGCATGCCGACGGCCTTGACCAAGCCTCTCGATTCCCGACTCATCAACCGAAAGGGGGTGCTTCGACTGCCCCAGAATGTCCCACATTCTCGGCTGCAAGCATCTAATATTTTGGCTGTTATTTTTCCTCGAAGTATTGACTTCACAATCGCTTATACAGCATTCCACTCGAGGGGCATAGGCGTAAACGTGGGACATGGCGATCGTCTTACAGAATACTCCTGCCCGCCTACAATCCGATTAACTTCCGGCGAGCAAGTCGCGAAGCGGGGGCTTATCCGGTATCCTGCTTCGCCCCTCGTGGGACCGTTTTGCCGACCGACGCCTGCGCCGTGTTGACCCCGATCGGCCGAGCGGTGCTTCTGCTTTTTGCCTTCAAAAGAACCGAGTCATGAATCAAGTGCGTAACGACATCCGCAACGTCGCCATCATCGCCCACGTCGACCACGGCAAGACCACCATGGTCGACGCCCTGCTGCGCCAGTCGGGCAACTTCCGCGACAGCCAGCTCCAGGGCGAAGCCATCCTCGACTCCAATCCGCTCGAACGCGAGCGCGGCGTGACGATCCTCGCGAAGAACGTCGCCATCAACTACACCGACCCGGCCACCAAGCAGACCTACAAGATCAACCTCATCGACACCCCCGGCCACGCCGACTTCGGCGGCGAAGTCGAACGCGTGCTGTCGATGGCGGACGGCGTGTTCCTGCTGTGCGATGCCGCGGAAGGCCCGCTCCCGCAGACGCGCTTCGTCCTGAAAAAAGCATTCCAGAACGAGCTGCGTCCGGTCGTGGTCATCAACAAGATCGACCGTCCCGACGCCCGTGCCGACCAGGTGCTGAACGAAGTGTTCGACCTGTTCGTCGAACTCGGCGCCGACGACGAAACGCTGGACTTCCCGACGATCTACGCTTCGGGTCGAAACGGTGTCGCGACGTGGGACCTGAACAAGCCGACCGACAACATCACGGCCGTCTTCGAGGCGATCCTCAAGCACGTGCCCGCCCCGCACGGCGACCGCGACAAGCCGCTACAGATCCGCATCAGCAGCATCCAGTACAACGACTACGTCGGCCGAATCGGCGTCGGCCGTATTTACAACGGCGTCATCAAGTCCGGGCAGATGGTGACGGTAGTCGATCGCGAGGGCAAGCAGACCAAGACGCGCGTGCAGGAAGTGCACGAGTTCGAAGGCTTCGGCCGCAAGAAGGTGGACGAGGCCTACGCCGGCGACATCGTCGCGCTGATCGGCCTGGAGACGGTCGACATCGGCAACAGCATCTGCGACCCGACCAACGTCGTGCCGCTGGAAGCGTCCGACATCGAGCCGCCGACGCTGACGATGATGTTCAGCGTGAATGACTCGCCCTTCGTGGGCCGTGAGGGCAGCAAGTTCGTCACTTCGCGAAACCTGCGCGAGCGTCTGTTCAAGGAACTGGAATCGAACGTCGCGCTGAAGGTCGAGGAAACCGACAACCGCGACGCCTTCAAGGTGTCGGGCCGCGGCCTGATGCACTTGGGCGTGCTGATCGAGACGATGCGTCGCGAGAGCTACGAGCTGAGCGTCGGCAAGCCGCAGGTCATCACCAAGAAGGAAGACGGCAAGGTGCTCGAGCCGATCGAGTACCTGGTGATCGACGTGCCCGAGCAGCACCAGGGCGCGGTGATGCAGCTGGTCGGCAACCGCAAGGGCGAACTCGTCCGCATGGACAACCGCCAGGGCAGCGTGCACCTGGAGTTCACGATCCCCGCGCGTGGCCTGATCGGCCTGCGCACGCGCATGCTGACCGCCACCCAAGGCACGGCGATCATGCACCACAACTTCCACGAGTACGCCGAAAGCCGCGGCAACATCTCCGGCCGCCCGAACGGCGTCATGGTCAGCATGGCCACCGGCAAGGTGAACGAGTACAGCCTGAACAACCTTCAGGAGCGCGGCACGATGTTCGTCAAGCACAACGACGAGTGCTACGAAGGCCAGATCATCGGCGAAAACAGTCGCGACAACGACATGGCCGTCAACCCGACGATCGCCAAGAAGCTGACGAACATGCGGACGACCGGCTCCGATGAGAACATCATGATCCGCAACGCGCGGCAGATGACGCTTGAGCAGGCGTTGGAATACATCGAAGAAGACGAAGTCGTCGAAGTGACGCCGGGCGCGATTCGCCTGCGGAAGATTTACCTCACCGAAAATGAACGCAAGAAGCACGGACGCAAGACGACGAGCGAGTGAGCGAATCGTCCACTGACCGAGCATCGAAGTTCAAAGCCCCGGATGTACATCCGGGGCTTTCTTCGTGAGTCGATCCCTCTCGGGCTCAAGACTTCGTCTTCTTCACCAGGCGCACGCCGTCGATCGCCATTTGCTTGTCGATCGCCTTGCACATGTCGTAGACGGTCAGCGCCGCAATGCTGACGGCGGTCAGGGCTTCCATCTCGACGCCGGTCTTGGCTGTAATACGCGCGACTGCTTCGATGCGAAGTTTTATCGGTGCTTCAGCAGACGTTGACGCCTCGATTGTCGGCACGTCGAACCGCACCTCGCACGCCTCGATCGGGAGCGGGTGGCACAGCGGGATCAGTTCGCCGCACTTCTTCGCGGCCATGATGCCGGCGATGCGGGCGCAGGCGAGGACGTCGCCCTTCGGCACGGAACCCTCGACGATCGCCCGCAAGGTGTAGGCGCGCAACGTGATGAAGCCTTCGGCGATCGCTTCGCGTCTGGAAACAGGTTTGTCGCCGACATCGACCATGCGGGCCGAGCCGTCGGGGCCGACGTGGGACAGCTTGGACGGTTCGTCGGCCATCGCGTCATCCGACCGGCGCGAGTTCGCCTTCGGCCTCGGCGGCGTCTTCCTCGGCCAGTTGGTCGTAGTAGGCGTCGTCCATCTGTTCGTATGCCCGCTCCTCACGCATCACCGTCCAGTGAATGCGGCCGAGCATGATCGCCCAGGCGAACGCCGTTTCCGAGCCCAGCATGCTGCCCTGCTTGAACGAGATGATGACCTCGAACAGGAAGATGCCGCCCAGCGCGCAGAGCACGCCACGGCTGACCTTGTCGTGGGCGTAACGGACGTAGAGGTCGTAGAAACTGCGGCCGAAGAAGATCGGCACGAGCCACAGCAGGATGAAGCCGACGAGGCCCTCTTCGCCCAGCACTTCCATCATGACCACGTGCACGTAGAACCAAACGCCCGGCAGCGCGAAGCTGGCGTTGTTGCCGAGCCCGAACAGCCACGCGAACGGGCCCGCGTTGGCCCAGTAATTCAGCAGGACCAGGCCCGTGCCGACGCGACCTTCGGCGAAGTCGCCCCAGAACGTGCCGGAATTCCAGCGTTCCTGGTCCGCCTCGTAGGCCGACGCAAACAATTCGTTGCCGATCACCGCGAGCACGATCAACGTCGCCACCAGGGCGAAGATGCTGCTCATTCGGTTGATCCGCAACGAGAACGGGATGAACACGATGACGGACACCGCCAGCGCGAACGCCTGCCCGCGCGAAGCCGTGCTCAGACAGAGTGCGACCGCCATCGCGACGAACGCCCAGCGCGGGATTTCCAGGAACCAGGCGAAGTGCCGGAAGCGGATTAGCGCCGCGCCCACAGCGCACCAGCCGGCATAGCTGGCGACGGCCAGCGGGTTGCCCGTCTCGCCGATCACGCTGCCGATCGCCGCGCCCTGCTTCATGACCAGGAATCGACCGTGCCACTCACTCGAAAGCAGCAGCAACGGAATGATGACGAAGCCGGCCAGGAACAAGGACCACAGGACCGCTTTGAAATCGCTCAGCGTCAGCACGGCCATCGGGCCGATGAATCCGAACGCCAGCAGGATGGGCAGGTAGTTGACGTAGAAGCCGGTGGCGCCGTCCCAGGTCGACCACAGCGTGGAAACGAAGCAGTACGCGTACAAAACTACGGTAACGACCAACTCGCGAGGCCGATTGGTGAAAACCGGGTCGCCTCGTGAGAAACGGACGAACAGCGCCCACAAAGCCAAGGCGCCGCAGATGACGTTCGTCAGCGTCTGGTAGCTATACAGCCACGACACTTGCGCCATGAACGCCTGTTCGATCACGTACGTCATCGCCACGACCGCGGCCCCGAGGGCCGGCAGTCGGAAGATCAGCGCGAAGATCGCGGCGAACAGACCGAAATAGATGACGTAACTAATGGCTCACTCCTGACACGACGCACGTCCGGCCAAGTATAACCCACCCTTGATATCCGACTAGGCCGCCAAGGCTAAGACCGGCCCTTATCAGGTTATCGGCATCCACACCTTGCTGTCGCCAGTCGACGCCGGTCCGTTCCATGTCCGATTCCATTCCCATGCGCGGGCCGCGTCTTCGGACGCATCCGGAGC
The DNA here is from genome assembly GCA_047600945.1 of Tepidisphaeraceae bacterium. Lineage (GTDB taxonomy): Bacteria > Planctomycetota > Phycisphaerae > Tepidisphaerales > Tepidisphaeraceae > JASGKC01. The sequence goes on from JASGKC010000001.1 coordinate 5,206,263, forward strand.
GATTTTCCGCGACGAACGTGCCCGAAGTCTGATACTTAACTCAACCGCCGGCCCCACCGGTTTCATTCGTGCACCGAGTTTTTGTTCTCCCGCACTGGGTTTGCCTGCCAGAGGGATCATTCGGCCCGTCCAGCGGATCGATCGCGCCAAGCCCCGTCATTCATACCAGACGATGTAACCCACCCGCTTGTCATCGTTCCGAATCGTCCCGACCGGCCGCAGCCGGTCCTTGGCGAGCGTGTTCCAGAGCGACCATTCGTCGTCCGGCTTGTTCGGGTTGCTGAACAGCAGGACGAACTGCCCGGGTTGGACTTCGTCGGGTCTCATCACCCGCTGCCCGGGCGAGACGACGCGCAGCCGGGCGTACCAGAAGATCTCGGGCTTGCTCAGCACGTACCGTCCCGCCGCGATGCTGTCGGCCGGCTTGATGAGTTCACGAAGTTTGCCGGCCTCGGCGATCGAACTCTGCCGCCAGTTGGCCGCGTTGAACTGCGGCGTGAACACAATCGCCAGGCACACCAGCATGCCCGCCAGCGTGAGCCAAACCCGCTTGAATTGCAGGTCGTGCACCCAGGCGATTGCCAGCGGACAAAGCAAGGCCGCCCCGGCGATCGACGCGACGACCAGCGTCCAGTCGTACCGCACCCGCGACGACGCCACGCCCAGCCCGACCATCGCCCCGGCCAGCGCCAGTGAGGTCACGACCAGCCAAGTCCGTACCCACCACTGATCGACTGGCGTCAGCTTCCCGTAACTCGAAGCCACACCGCCCGCGAGGACTGCCAGCCAAGGCATGAGTACGTACGCATACCGCGGGTTGGTCATGCCGCTGAGGAGGCACGTCGCCAGCCCGACCAGGAAGGCCAGCGTGATCGTCCAAAGCAGTCGACGGACATTCGGTTCCAACGCCGGCCGAACCGTCTTCGAGGCGACGAACAACAGCCCGATCGAGGCCGGCATCGCGTAGAGCACGACCAGCATCGGCACGAGCAACGCCGAGAGCAGCCGCTTCGGGTCGGTGAACAGCCCGGCGATGTTTTCCGCCCCTTCCTCCGCGCCGCTGAAGTCTGGCGCGATGCCGTGCATGCTCAGCCAGTGTCGGGCGAGCACGCCCCACACGCCCATACTGCACGCGACGGCGCCGACGAGGACGCCGATCTGCAACCAGACGGGCTGTCGAAGTCCCTTCCAAGCCGCGACGACCGCCCCGATCAGCACGGGCAGGCAGGCAGGCCCTTTCAGCATTACGGCGAGCGTGCCCGATAGCGCGAGCAATCCGACGATCACGCCGGCGTCTGAGCGGAGCGAAGACCCGGATGCGGGAGACGCTTCGTCCCGTCGCACTCGCATCCACGCCAAGTCGATCACACACAACCCCGCCAGCGTGGTCGCGAAGGTGTTGAGCGAATCGATGTCCGCCAGCCTCGACTGGTTCCACAGGGCGAGTAATGCACACTGCGCCAAGCCGGCCCACCAGCCCGCGACGTTGCCGAACCAGCGTCGTGCGAACCATGCCACCGCCCACGCCGCACCAACCGCACCGATCAATGACGGGATTCGCCACGCCCACTCGTGCGGGCCGAAGGCGAGTTCGCTCAGGCCCGTCGCCCAGTACATCGCCGGCGGCTTCCGCAGGTACGGCTGGCCGCCCAGCATCGGCACGAGCCAGTTGCCGGTCGTCACCATCGTGTGGCCGGGCAGCGCCCGGTGCCCTTCCGTGCCGGAAAGCGGGTAGCCGGACAGGTAGAAGGCGTGCAGGAGCAGTGCAAGGAGGACGATTGCGGATTGCGGATTGCGGATTGCGGATTTCACGCCAAGCCTCGACATGGGTCTTCAATCCGCAATCCGAAATCTGCAATGACTTCACTTCCCTGGCGTCAACTGCGGCAGCCGCTCCGGCACCTTCGCGATCACGCCGCGCGCGAGTAGGCCTTCGGCCACCGTCTGCATGTTCGCATTGATGAACGGGATCAGGTTGGCGTTCTTCGGGTTCGACGGGTCGTGGCCGAAGCTGAGCAGTTCGGCTTTGGCGCGCTGGGCGTCCCAGCCTTGGACGAGGGTGCGGAAGTAGACCATCGCCGCGCCGGTGCGCTGCGCACGGCCGCACAGTGAATCAGCACGGGCTTGCCGGCGTCGTAACTCTGCTTCAGCCGTTCGATCGCCAGCACGTACTGCTGCACATCGCCCTCGCCCCGACCGTCGAGGCCCTTGCAGATCAACAGATCGGCGCCGGCTTCCTTTGCCTCCTCGGGCAACGCGTCGAAGTCGGGCTTGCCGGGGTCGTACGTCAGGCAAATCACGCTCTTGATGCCGTGCTGCTTCATGGTGTCGACCGCCAACGCGCGATCCAGCAGTCCGGCTCGGTAAATCCGACCCGGCTCGACGACGCCGAAGTTCCGCGGAATGAACATCCGCGGCAGGCGTTCGATGTCTTTCCAGAAGACCACCACCAGCACGGCGACGACGAACGTCAACGCGACCGCGATCATCTGAAATCGTCTGGAGCGCTTGGCGGGTGGAGGTTGTTCGATGGCGATCGACATCAAGGCTTCTCAGTCACAAACCATATTGCCGCAGATAAGACGCGGATGAACGCAGATGGGTTCAAACTCTCGACTGCCTTATCCGCGTCTTATCTGCGGCCACTATTCCTCTTCATTACCAATCCAGCGTCCCCCGCCAGGCGGCCGTCATGGCGTCGATCGACACGGTTTCGCCCGATGCGAGCGTGAGCGCCTTCGCCTCGACGATCTTGCCGAGCACGTCGACCGCGAACGCATCGCTCGTGGGTACGTCGGTCACTTCAAGAATGTACGACGCCACGGGCTCAACAAACTCGTCACCGGCGAACGACAGCGCAGCGCCCAAGCCCGACGCGATGCACATCTCCGCGACGGCGGTCAGCCAGCCGCCATCCGACACGTCGTGGGCGGCCCGCGCCTTGCCGCTGCGGATCAGGTCGCTCACCGCGCCGTGCAGCGCGCGGCGCTCGGCGATGCTCGGCGCACCGGTCTTCGGGCGAATCCGCACGAGCGTGGAGCCAACACGTTTCAGGTCCATGGTGACGACCCTGCTCACGTCGTCGATGACGCCGATCGCGCTGATGAGCAGCGTGTTGGGGATGCGGATGATCTTGCCGCTGGCGTGGTCGGTGAACTGGTTGTGCAGGCTGTCCTTGCCGCTGATGAACGGCACGCCGTAGCCGAGCGCGCCATCACGGCAAGCCTCGCAGGCACGGACGAGCGTGCCCATCGAGACCTCATCGTGCACGCCGGGCCAGCAGAAGTTATCGAGGATCGCCAGGCGCGACAGGTCCGCACCGACGCAAACCGCGTTGCGAATCGCCTCGTCGATGCTGGCGAGGGCCATCTCATATGGGTCTTGAATCGAAGGCGCTAAGCCGCAAGCGGCGATGACGCCTTTGAGACTCGTTGCCTTCGGTCGAATGACCGCAGCATCGCTCGGGCCCACCTGCCGCGGTCCAACGAGCGGCTTGACCACCGTGCGCCCCTGCACTTCGTGGTCGTACTGGCGAATGATCCAATGCTTGCTGGCAATGTTGGGGTGAGCAAGCGCGGCAAGTAGGGAACGTGCATCCGCGCGCTTCCCCGCGACGCCCACGGATGGCCATCCGTGGGCTTGCGACGGGTCGCTCACCATCGCCCGCCTCGTCGGCATCGGAATGCCGTCGTGGACGAAGTGCATATCCATCCGCGCGACTTCGGTGCCGTGGTAGCGGAGGACCAGTTCCCGTTTCGGCGTGCCGAAGGTGCCGATGACCGTCGCTTCGACGTCTTCGCCCTGCGCAAGCTTCAGCAGTGCGTCTACGTGCTGTTTCGGCACGCTCAGCACCATCCGCTCCTGCGCCTCGCTGATCCAGATCTCGTCGTAACGCAGGCCTTCATACTTCAGCGGGACCAGGTCGAGATCGACTTCCGCGCCGACCTCGCCGCCCATTTCGCCGATGGCGCTGGAGAGCCCGCCCGCGCCGCAGTCGGTGGTGGCCGTGTAGAGCCCGGCGTCGCGCGCCTGGAGCAGCACGTCCATCATCTTCTTCTGCGTGATGGCGTTGCCGATCTGCACGGCGTGACTGAACTCATCCGCATGCGTGCTGGTGACCTCGGCGCTGCTGAACGTCGCGCCGTGAATGCCGTCCCGCCCAGTTCGGCCGCCCATGACGACGATCGCATCGCCTTCATGCACCTGCTTCGTCACCTTGTCGCGCGGGATCATCCCGATGCACCCGGCGAACACGAGCGGGTTGCCGACGTAACGCTCGTCGAAGTAGACCGCGCCGTTGATGGTCGGAATGCCCATCCGGTTGCCGTAATCGCGCACGCCCGCAACGACCTGCTGGAGGATGCGCTGCGGGTGAATGATTCCAGTGGGCAGTGTGCGGTGGGCAGTGGACTGTGCCGAATTGTCCTGCCCACTGCCTACTGCCCAGTGCTCACTTGGGAAGGCCACGCAAAACACATCCGTGTTCGCGATCGGCTTGGCGCCCAGGCCCGTGCCGAGGACGTCGCGGATGCAGCCACCAATACCCGTCGCGGCGCCGCCATAGGGTTCGATCGCGCTGGGGCGGTTGTGCGTCTCCACCTTAAAGCAGACGGCGTCCTTTTCATCGAACGCGATCACACCGGCGTTGTCTTTGAACACGCTCAGGCAGAAGCCGTCGTTCTGCTTCATCAGCTCGACCGTGCTCGCGAAGATCGTCTCCTTGATCAGATTTCTGTACGACCGCAGCACCTTGCCCGACGCGTCGACGACCTCCACCGCGCTCTTCAGCGTCTTGTGGACGCAGTGTTCGCTCCAAGTCTGGGCCAGGGTTTCGAGTTCGACATCGGTGGGGTCGCGTTGCAGGCCGCGATAGTGCGACCGGATCGCCTGCATCTCGGTGAGATTCAGGAACAGATGCCCGTCGCGGCTGAGTTGCTTGAGTTGGTCGTCGCTCAATTCGCGGATCGGCACCCGCCGCACGTCAAACCCGGCGATCCGGCTCACCGCGAACTGCTTCGGCAGGAACGGCTCGAAATGCGTCGTCTCGACGACCGCGTTCGCAAGATACCGCTTGGCGACCCCTTCCAGCGACTCGCGCGGGAGCGTCTTCGACAGCCGGAACGACCGGCCCGTGCGGACCTGCTTCACGTTCACGCCCAAATCGCGCAGCGCCATCTCCGTGCTGGACGCGACCGGGTCCATCACGCCCGGCTTCAGGTGCACTTCGATCACACTGCCGGCCGGGGAGTGGGGAATCGTGTCGAACACTTCCGCCTGCTCGGCGATCGGGTCGGCCAGCACGGTGGTGGCGACGGTGCGGATTCTGTTCGAGCGTCGCGTCGGCGTCGATGAGGAACACGCGCCGGGCCGAGACGTCGCCGGTGTCGATGCCGGCGTCGGTCAGCTGCTTGCGGATGGCTACGCCGGCCGGGTCGGGCGTGCCGGTGGGCGTGCGGACGAACACATCGACGCGGTAGATCATGCGCCAATTCTATCGGAGAAGATGCGTGAAGGCACGGGCTTGAGTCGATCAGCTCTGGCTTGAATGCCGAAGTGCGAAGTCCGAATGCCGAGGTAATACCGCCCACTTCGGCAATCGGACTTCGCGCTTCGAACTTCCGCCGGCTTTGGACTTCGGACTTCGGCCGCGTTTATCCTTCCTCCATGCCCAAGCTCCAACGCATCTGCTTCCTGCTGCGCGTGAAACCCGATCGGCTCGAGGAATACAAACGCGAGCACGAAAACGTCTGGCCCGAGATGCGGGCCGCGCTGACCAAGCATGGCTGGCACAACTACTCGCTGTTCCTCGCCAGGGACGGCCTGCTGGTCGGCTACTGCGAAACCCCCGACTTCGCCAAGGCCGTGGCCGGCATGCAGACTGAAGAAGTGAACGCCCGCTGGCAGGCGGCAATGAAGGATTTCTTCGTCAGCCTCGATTCCGGCGCTGCCGACACGTCGATGTTCTCACTCGAAGAAGTCTTCCATCTGGATTGAGCGAGTTTGAGAGCCACCAAAACACGGAGACACGAAGAATAAAAGAGAGCCACGAATCTCACGAATCGGCACGAAGTAAGATTCTGATTCGTGGCCATTCGTGAGATTCGTGGCTCTCTGCTTCTGCCTTCTGGGTGCCTTGGTGGCTCCGCGATTTCACCGGCGTTTTTCGCTGCCGTACAGGTCGAGATAGAAGTACAGCAACTGCTTGCCGGAGCTTTCTCGCGTCTTTTCGTGACGGAAATTGAACTTCTCGAACAGCTTCAGGGCCGGGTCGCGATCGATGAAGGTGTCCAGCGTCACCTTGAGATAATTGCGGTCGCGGCAGAACTCTAGGGCCTTCTGAAGCAGCATCGAACCGATGCCGCGCCGGCGGTGTTCCGTGCAGACGCGCAGCCGGCGGATTTCGCCGACGCCTTCATCATGCTGCTGCACGCCGATCATGCCGACGACCTTCTTCGTCGCTTCATCTTCCGCGACCCAGAAGTGCGAGCCGGGCGACTGGATGTACGCCATCTCGATGTCGTCGATGTCGAGGCCGGTGTCATTCTCGGCCAGTTGCCCGCCGAGCAGACCGTCGCGGTAAAGCTCCACGCACGCCGCCTGGTCGGCTGACTTGAAGCTGCGAACGAGAATGCCCTTGGCTTCGACGCCGTCCATCACGCCGAAAGTGTATCACGATCGATGTGCGGAAGGGAATGGATCGGTGGAATGCCGATCGGGTGTGTCTTGCCGGCAGGGCCACCAAGGCCTCAAGGCACGAAGAGAGGACGAGCCACGAATCTCACGAATGGAGATCTTATTCGTGCGATTCGTGGCTCTCTTCGTTTGTGATTTTCCTTGGTGGCTTGGTGGCTCTCCTGCTATCGAGCCAGCGGCTTCATTTCACGTCCTTCCACGCGCTGTCTTTCGCGCCGGCGTACATCGCTTCCATGACCGCGCTGCGGTAGGCCGCCTCGCGGGCGCCGACCAGAGACACCTGCTTGCCGGCCAGCGCGTCGAGGAACAGTTCGAACGCGTGCGGCAGGCCCTTGGGCAGGTCGTCGACGACGCCATTCAGCTTCTGATCGGGCAGGTTCAGGTGGAGCTTGCCGTCGATGATCGTCGCGTGGCCCTTCGTGCCGCTGACGATGTACTGCACCGGGTTGGCCACGTCGGTCCAGCCGGCCGCAAGGGTGCCGATGACGCCACTCTTGAAGCGAATCATCGCTTCGCCCGATTCGTCTGTGCCGGGGTAACGCTTGGTGACCGGGTCGAGCTGCGCCGTGACCGACTTCACTTCGCCGAAGAGCCACAGCAGGATGTCGAGCGAGTGCGTGCCAAGGTCGCCGAACGCGCCGACGCCGGACTGCTTCACGTCGGCCATCCAGCGCCAGTCGTTGGCGACGTCGTTGGGCTTGGAGTCGAACCAGCCGCCGAGCGAGCCGCTGTGGCAGTTGCTGCCGCGGACGCGGGTGATCGTGCCGAACGCCCCGCTGCCGACGAGTTCCTTCAGCTTCAGCACCGCGCCGGCGCCGCGCTGGAAGTAGCCGGTCTGGAACTTCACACCAGCCTTCTCGATGGCGTCGGCCATCTTGTACGCGTCGGCGGCGCCGATGCCGAGCGGCTTCTCAACGAACAGGTGCTTCCTGGCGGCTGCGAATTGCAGCACGAGCTGTTCATGCCGATCGGTTTCGGTGCAGATCACGACGCCATCGACAGCTTTGTCGTTCGCGATGACGTTCAAGTCGCTGACCAGCGTCGCGCCGGTTTCCTTCGCGCGCACCTCGCCACGCGCGGGCAGATGATCCCAAACGTACTTCACGGTCGTATCCGACCGGCCCTTGATCATGTTGATGAACCCGGGCGTGTGAATGTGCGCGCAGCCGACGAATGCGATGGTGGGCATGATTGAGGGGCTCCTGAAGAAGCCTCAGATCATGCGCGACCGGCGCGGCGTGTAAAGCGACAGAACGGTGCGACAAGTGTTTTGTGTGGAGATGACGAAGGGAAGGGTACGGTTCTGTGGTGAAGTGGTTGTGTGGTTACGTCGTTCAGTGGTTGGAGCGGAGTCTTTTCACATCACCACTTAACCACTCAGCTACTTCACCACAGAACCGCACTCACACGAACTTCATCGTCGACTCGATCACAAGGTAGACCCCGATCACGAACGTCGCGACGTTGATGAGCTTGAGATAGCCCGAGTCGGTCATCCGGCGCACGAGGTAGAAGCCCACGAGCGCACCGGCCACCACCAGCGGGAGAAACTTCACGATGAAGCTCGGCTCGGCCTTCGCGAACTGGCCAGCGAGGATGTACGTGGGCAGCTTCGCGGTATTGGCGAGGAAGAAGAAGACGGCCGCGCTTCCGACGAAGACCTGTCGCTGCGGCTTAAGCGGCAGCAGGTACATCGCCACCACCGGGCCGGCCGCGTGGGCGAGCGTGGTGCTGACGCCGGTGAACAACCCCGACAGCCACGACCGAAGCGGCTCCGGCAGCAGTTTGTGTTGCAGGCCTCGGAACTCGCGCCACCACGACAGCCCGACGAGCACGACGCTTTCCAGGCCGATCTCCAGGCGCATCAGCGTACCGATGAGTTGCGCGTTCTGCTGGTGGATCAGGTAGAGCAGGCCCGAGCCGAGGCCGATGCCAATGGCGGTCGGCAGCATGAGCGGCTTGACGAGTTGGAAGCTGAAGACGCGCCGATATTGCCAGACCGACATCAGATCGCCCGCGATGAGCAGAGGCAGCAGCAGGCCGAGCGCCGCCTCCGACCCGCGCGACGTGTGGCCAAGTCCGAGCGCGGTCAGCGGCACGACGATCAACCCCATGCCCGCCCCGAGTCCGCTCTTGGTCAGGCCGATGAGGAAGATCGCGAAGCAGATGAGGAGCCAGGGGGAGAGCAAGCAGGGGTTGCCAGTTACTAGTTGCCAGTTGCCAGAAGGAAACACGAGCATCAGCGAGGCTGACGAAAGCCCACTATCAACTGGCAACTACCAACTAGCAACTGGTTCCCAAAACAAGACCGGTCGCCTTTCGGGCGACCGGTCCTGAGAGGATTCGTGCAAAGTTGAGGTCGAGCGTAGTCGACCGATCAGACCGGGCGAGCGAGCGTTATCACTCGCCCGTACAGTCTCACTTACGGCGACGGAGGCCGAGGAGCGCCATACCGGCGAGGCCGGCGAGCGTCGAGGGTTCCGGAATCGCAGCGAAAGTGACGGTGAACTGGCTGCTCAGGGCGCCAGCGTCAGCGGCGGTGAAGACCACCGTGCCGAGCGGGTCGACCGAGCCGGGGTTCGTGCGGGTCACGCTGACCGGGACGTTGTAGCCACCGGCAACCGCCGTGGCGGCACCGAGGACGACGCCCGCGGGGGCGGCGCCAGCGGTGAAGCTGGTGACGGCGACATCGTCAGTGACCGGGACGAAGAGCGTGAAGCTCTTGGTGCCGAAGGCCTTCTTGAAGTCGACAGTGACCTTCGCGCCAGCGGCGGTCACGTCGGCGTCACCCGAGACGTTGACGGCCGAGCCGAACACCGGAGCGGTGTTGGCCGAGCCACCGCCGACGATCACGTCGAAGGAGGCGACGCCGTTGGCGGCGGAGAAGTCGTCGTCGGCGTTGCCGAGGAAGCGAACCTTGGTGCCGGTCGGGACGTAAGCCGAACCGATGATCAGACCGCTGCCAAGGTCGTTGGTCGTGAACACGGCCGGGGTGGCCGGAGCCGCGCCGACGACGTTGAAGCGGGCGACGCCCGCGGCGTACGTGGCCTTGGCCGACGAGAGCGGGGTGGCGACGGTCACGAGACCCGAGTCGCCGGCGAGGTTCGCGAAGCTCTTGATCGCGCCGTAGACCGGGGCGTCATGGAGCTGGTTGACGACAGTGGTCGGGGTGACCGTGGCGCTCGACAGGCCGGTCTGGAATTGGAGCACGCCAGGCGCGCCGACGGGGAACGTGGCAGCCGGAGCGCCATCGCCGACGGTACCGACGTTCGAACCGGCGAGCACGTCGACCGAGATAGCGCCGATGCTCGTGTTCGGCTGGCTGTCGGACTTCATGATCAGGTTGATGCGATCGAAGCCGGCAACACCTGCCGAGACCGTTTCGGTCGTGAAGGTGAACGCAGCGAACGCCGAGGACGAGGCCGTAACAGCAGCCGCAGCGGCTGCAACGAGAATCAACTTACGCATCGAATCTCTCCTTTTCTCTCCACTCCGGGAGGGGTTGAGGACTGTGTTGCGAAGAATATCTCGCGTCGGCTTGGTTGCAAGCAGAAAATCATCCACTTTTCTGTCAACTCAGCGGCCGAACGTGCCATAAATTCCCATTTCTTCGGGGTATGCCAGGAGTGCCCCATTTTTTAGATCACCGCCCCTCTTCTTCCGTTCGTGGCAGATTTTCACAGTCAGCAAGTCGCCTCGCACATGCGTATCCGGAGAGCAATTCGAGCGAAAAGGCGGCGAAATGCCGCACAATCAGGCAAACCACAGCACCCCGATGCGAGCACGAGCTTTAGGTAGAGCGAGGCCCCAATGCCCCCATCCGGGCCTACCCCCCTCCCGTCGTCCGCGAAAAATGGGTAGCTTTGCACGTCCGGGCAGAATTCCACGGGATTGTCGTCTGGTCCTTTCGCGTCAAGCGCGATTCACGCGCACGCCAGACCCATCGGCACACCATTGCCAAGTCAAAAGCCCAACGAAGTCCAAGTAGTGATTCAGCGACCCCGGCGACGCAGGCACAGGACGGTCAAACCTGCAATGAGTGCAGATGCCGGTTCGGGCACGCTCGACCGCGCCGCCGCCCAATCAACGGCCAACGCGCCCGAAGCGAAGCTCTGATTGTAGTTCGCAGCCAGCACGAGCAGGTCGCTGAAGTTGACGGTGCCGTCGTAGTCGAAATCGCCACCCGACCAGACGGCCGAGCCGGTGTTGTAGTTCGCGGCCAGCACGAGCAGGTCCGAGAAATTCACGGCGCCATCAAGGTTCGCATCGCCCGAGCGCGTGCGCTTCACGACAAGTGCGGTGGGGTCGACGCCTGTCTGACCGGCAACCGTGCCTGTGAAACCGGAGAGTCCGGACACCTCGCTGAAACCCAGCGAAACGCCCGCCGGCAGCATCGAGCTGGTGAGTCGACCGGCCTTCAGGTCGTCGCGCACGGTCGTGATCGGCGAGGCGCCGGTGTAGTCGTAGACGAGCGGACCGTCGGTCAGGTCGAGCAATGCCCCGCCACTTATCAACAGGCCCTTCACACGACTCGCATTCGAGTTCGCACCGCCCGTCGCCGGCGCGACGCGGGCGACGCCCGCACTGATGGCCAAGTTGCTGAGCGGCTGCTGCACCGAGCCGCCACCCGACGGAACGTTCACCCCGCCGAAGCGGTTGACGACCAGCGTGCCCGCGCCGACTTTCGTCAGGCCGCTGGAGACGCCGGCGCTGTTGTCGATGAGGTCGCCGGTGTGCTTGAGGGTCGAGCCCGCATCGACGCCAACGGACGAACCGGCCAGGAGATACCACGCGCCGCCGCTGCTGGTTGGGCCGGTCAAGCTGCGCAGCGCGCCGGTGGGTGTTGACGCCGCGGAACTCGCGAAGGTCACGCTGCGCGTGCCCAGGTTGACGCCCGAGTTCAGTTCGACCGACCCGCCAAACGCCATGCCGAGTTGGTTGTTCGGGCCGGCCGGGCCGAGGGAATCCGATGTCGCGACGCGCAGCACGCCCGCGTTGACGGCCGTATTCCCCGTGAAAATGGTGGAATTGCCGTTCAATACGAGCGTTCCGACGCCGGCCTTGGTCAATCCGTTTGAGCCGCCCAGCGGGGCCGAGATCGTGTGCGTGCCGGCGTTGACGGTGATCGTACGCGGCAGCGTAAGGTTCAAGGGGTTGACGCCTGCGATGGTGTAAGCGTTTGTGCCGTTGAAGGTAAGGCCGGAGAGGGTCGGGCCGATGTCGAGCGTCACGGTGACCGGCCCGGTCGCGGGGGGCGAGCCGAACGTCGCGGCACCACCGGCGTTTGGGACGCCGCCCGTCCAGTTGCCGGCCGTGGACCAGTTGCCCGAACCGGCGACGCTCCAAGTCCCGCTCACCTGCGCAAAGGCTGAATTGGACAGCAGTACCGTCGAAAGCGCGGCCACCGTGAGGCGGGCGTGGGTTCGTCGCGTCATCGTCATTTCTCCTCCGCCGGACAGACACCGAGCAGGCACAATACCGTCAGTTAACCGGTTTAGCACGTCGTTTCTCGGATTGTCGGGCGGGTTTGCGGCGTCGCGATGACGCCGCATTCGTGGAGCACGGTTCCGGTCCGCTCCCGCATCCGGCCCTTCGCTTCGCTCAGAGACCAGCGTGAAGGGGCGCGGGGTGTCCACCAAGACGCGACTTCGCCACGACTCGGTCTTTTCTCCCGTCCGTCCGATGTCGCTCCGATTCGTGTCGCAGGCTCTAGTAGTGGGGCCGTCTCAGTTCTGGGTGCCACGGCTTGCGTACCCGCTAGTCGTGGAACGCCCTCACAAGTCGAGCGACTCTGCTTTCGCAAGCGTTCCACGGCAACGGAATACAGATGCCGTGGCACCTGGCACGATGCGCGTCGATTCGTGTCGAACTCCCCCGCTCGGACCGGACATCCTCTGTCGCGCTCGTTACCATCCCTCGCCATGGCGTTTCATCTCGGTCGACCGATCGCCGTGCTGATCGGACTGTCCGTTCTGACGGCCGGCTTGGCGCTGACGCGGCCGGCCCCGAAGCGGGCGGACGTGGTCGCCTGGGTGTTCGCAGAATCGCACGCCCGCGTCTACCGCTCGCGCGTGATCGATGGCGAGCCTTCTCTGGCTGAGCGGTTTCAATCCGACACGGGCAAGTCGGTCGACATCCGCCTGGTCAGCAACAACGCGCTCAACATCCGTCTGAACTCGCTGTTCGATCGCGACGTGTCGGTCAACGAGTTGCCCGATGTGGCCGAGATCGAGATCGGGTTTGTCGGCCGATACTTCCGCCCGCCGATCGACATGGTCGGGTTCCTGCCGCTGAACGACCTGCTCGCCAAATCGCCCTACCGCGACCAGATCCTCCCGCAGCGACTCGCCACGTGGTCGAAAGGCGGGCAAATCTTCGGCATCCCGCACGACGTCCATCCCGTCTCGATCACCTACCGCAAAGACCTTTTCGACCAAGCCGGCGTTGATCTGACGCGCGTACGAACCTGGGCCGAGTTCCACGACGCGTGCGTGCGCTATCGCGACTACTGGAAGCGCCAGGGCGTACACGACCGCAACGCGATCGAGCTATCCAAGAACGCATCCGATCTCGTGATGATGATGCTGATGCAGCAGCGCGTCAGCCTGATCGATGAGAAAGGCACGTCGCACCTGACCGACCCGCGCGTGGCAAAGACGATCCTGTTCTACGCACAAATGGTGGCCGGCCCGCGGGCGATCGGTGCGCCGGCGAACCCGGGGCCGAACCAGTGGGCGAACGACGTCGCGGAGGGTCGGCTCGGGGCGCTCGTGACGGCCGACTGGCGCGCGGGCTACCTTCCGAAGTACGCCCCGACCGCCTCGGGCAAGCTGGCGATGATCGCCCTGCCGCGCTTCGATCTCGAGCACGACGCCCCGACAGCGAGTTGGGGCGGCACCATGATCGGCATCCCGCGCCGCTGCAAACAGCCTGAACTGGCGTGGAAGCTGATCGAACAATTGTACTTCACGCCCGAAGCGATGGCCGCCCGCAAGCAGCAGGCGATGATCCTGCCGCCGATCAAAACCGCCTGGGCCGACCCGATGTGGCACGGGCCGATGCCCTACTTCGGCGGCCAGAAGGTGGGCGAGCTGTACATCTCGCTCGCCGAACAGATGCCGCCGGTGGAAGTGTCGCCGTTTCGCGCGGTCGCGCAGCAACTGCTAACCTTCGTGCTGAGCAAGGCGGTAGATGACATCGATTCCGGGCGTGTCGACGGATTGGAAGGTCGCGTGCAGGACCGGCTCAGGCAAGCAGAGGAGGAGTTGAAGAAGCGCGTGGAGTTTGGATCGTTCGAGTGAGTGCTCGGATTCTCGCGTGACCCGAATTCGTCATGCTGAGCGAAGCGAAGCATCTGGCGCCTCACGAGCGTCGCGCGACCTCGACTGGCGCCAGATCCTTCGCTTCGCTCAGGATGACGTGCTTGCAGACGGACTCTCTGGCGGACCGGCACAAGGGCCGTCGCTTCATAGGAACGCTCTGACGTTGTATCACTGCCTACCGCCTACTGCATACTGCATACTGCCCACCGCCCACTGATCCATGCGTTCCCGTCTCTGGAAACTTCAGGTCGTTCTCGCGCCGTACCTGTTCGTCGCGCCGTTCGTGTGCGTGTTCGCGGGGTTCCTTCTGTATCCGCTCGGCCGATCGCTGTGGTTGGCGTTTCACAAGACGCTCGGGCCGCGGAAGGAAGTGTTTGTCGGCTTCGGGAACTTCCGGTTCCTTTCGCACGACGCCCTGTTCGGCTGGGCGGCCACCAATACGGCGCTGTACGCGATCCTGTTCGTCGCGCTCCAGATTCCGCTGGCGCTCGGGCTCGCGATCATCCTGAACGACAAACGCGTCTTCGCGCGATCGGCCTTCCGCTTCGCGTTCTTCAGCACGCACCTCGTGGGCGGCGTGTTCGTCGCCATCCTGTTCTCGCAGGTGATGAGCCCGACAGGCCTGCTCAACCGGACACTCTCGTTCATCACGTTCCACCGCGTGCAGATCGCGTGGCTGGACGAGAAATTCCTGACGCTGGTCGTGCTGCTGATGGCCGGCCTGTGGTTGAGCGTGGGCTGGGCGATGATCTACTTCCTCGCGGCGCTGCAATCGGTCGATCGTGAGTTGTACGAGGCGGCCGAGGTCGACGGCGCGGGGCCCTGGCAGAAATTCCGCCACGTGACGCTGCCGGGCATCAAGCCGGTGCTGACGTTCCTCGCCCTCACCGGCCTGATCGGCGCGTTCCAGCTCTTCGAACTCCCCTACGTCCTGTACGGCCAGACGTCCGGACCGGTGAACAGCGCGCTGACCATCGTCATGCACCAGTTCGTCACCGGCTTCGGCACCGGCGACCTCGGCTACGCCAGCGCGATCGGCTGGGCACTGGTGCTCATCGTCAGTGGCCTGGTCGGCACACAACTGGTGCTGACCCGCGCGACGCGACGTGAATGAGTAAATTGGCCACGAAGGACACCAAGAACACGAAGTAAAAGCAGGGCACGCAGCGTTTCGCCACATCAGTCAATCCGACTCGACGGCCGAGTCATTCCTTTCTCTTCGTGCTCTTCGTGTCCTTCGTGGACATCTCCGGCCTTGCCCGTAAGCTTCGCCCGCATGCCTGTCGTCGCTGCGATTGTGATCACGTTCGTCGCCACCGCGTTGATCGCGGTCGTGCTGGTGCGTCGGCTGTGGCGTGATCCGGTGCAGGCGCTCCGCAAGACGGCCGACCGGCTGGCCATCGGCGACTGGGACGCCCGCACGCAACGCGTCGGCGCCGACGACGTGCAACTGCTGGCCGAGCGACTCGACCGCGTCGGCGAACAGGCCCGCGCGAAGATCGCCTCGCTGGAACTTCAGTCGAGCAACCTGCAACTGCTGGTCGACGCGCTGCCCGATCCGATCCTCGTGTCCGACGCCGACGACCGCATCGCCCTCGTCAATGCGCCGGCCGCCCGCTTGCTACAGGTGCCGGCGGCACAGTTGCTCGGCAAGAAGTTCGTGGCCGCGGTGAGCGAGGCGTCGATCCTGGAGATGTTCGAGCAGGTGGCCGCGTCGCCCAAGCTGACACCGGCCGCGCCGGGCGTGCCGGGGCACCGCGACCCGATCCACCGCGAGATCCGCCTGAACCGCGACGGCCAGCGACTCAGTTTCCAGGCGCTGGCCGAGCGCACCGTCGCGGGCGGCGTGCTGGTCGTGCTGCGCGACGTGTCGACGCTGGCGGCGACCATTCAGATGAAGACCGACTTCGTCGCCAACGCCAGCCACGAGCTCCGCACACCGATCAGCGCGATCAAGGTCGCGTTCGAGACGCTGCGCGACGTCTACCGCGAGAACGAACAACTCACCGACCGCTGCATTGGCATCATCGACGGGCACCTCAAGCGGCTCGAAGACATGCTGCGCGACCTGCTCGACCTCTCGCGCGTTGAGAGCGCGGCGCTAAAGCCGCACTTCGCGAAAGTCCGAGCGGCCGACCTCGCGGCGATCATCCGCAGCACCTGGGCCAACGCCGCCAAGGAGAAGAACGTCGAACTCCGCTTCTCCGACAGCGTCGAGGGACTGACGTTCGTTTCCGATCGTCGCCTGCTTGACCTCGTGCTGAAGAATCTCGTCGAGAACGCGCTGAAGTTCACGCCTGCCGGCGGGAGCATCACGGTGCAAGTCGACCGCAAGGGCGACGACGCGAGCAAAGCCGAGGTGCACGTGAGCGTGGTCGACACCGGCATCGGCATTCCGCCGGAACATCTGGAACGCGTGTTCGAGCGGTTCTATCAGGTCGACCCGGCCCGCACCGGCTTCGGCGGCCGCGGCACGGGGCTGGGCCTGAGCATCGTCAAGCACGCCATCAACGCCCTTGGCGGCAGCGTAAAGATCGCCAGTGTGATGAACCAGGGCACGACGATCACGTGCGTACTGCCGCAAAGCGATGTCGAAGAGTCAGGCGACGAGTGAGGATCGGTTGGGTGGTTGTGTGGTGAAGTCGTATCCGAATCACTGGGACGACTGAACCGCTCAACCACAAAACCACCGAACTGTCCCTCACAGGTTCGGCGGCGCGACGACATCTACGCCGGAACCAGGGACGAGCGGCTTGACAGGGTTGTCCTTCGGCTGCGCGGGCGTTTCGGGGGTGTTCGTCGGAGCCGCAGGCGCGTTGGCAGGCTTCGCGCCACCGCCAAGGAAGCCGGGCGTGCCGGCCGGCGTGGTCGGCGTCGCGGGCGCGGCCGGCGTCGTCGGGGCGGCCGGAGCGATGGGCTTCGGCATCACGTTCCTTGAACTCTTCCGGCAGCGGACCCATCGGGATTTGCTGATCGAACGCTTCCTTGGCGACTTCCTTCGCGCGGTTGAGCAGTTCATCGGCGGTCAGCGCCTTGTCGCCGGACTTCAGCTCTACGCCCGCGGACTGCGCCAGCGCGACGACTCGGCTTTGGGCATACAGCGCCTGAACCTTCAGCGCGAGCGCCGACTGGCGAACGCTGGGCGAGGCGCCGCTGCCCTGCGCACTGTCGAGCAGGCCGACGGCTTTGTCGTAGGCGTCGTTCGCGCTGGTGAGCGTCTCAGCCAGCGTCTTGGATTGTTCGCCCGACAGCGCCTGCGGGGCCGAGCCCTTCACGCCGCCGTTGCCGAGCAGGTCGGCCAAGTCCTTCGACACCGACACCCAACGATCGAGCAACCGGGCGTGCGAGAGGTGGACCGATCCGAGTTCCAGCAGCGCGCTGGCTTGATCGATCTGGTAGCCCTTCATGTTCACGGCGGCCAGCAGCTTCTGAAGCGCGCCGGACTGCGGGTTCGTGGAGTCGCCGGCGGCCGTCTGGTAGTTGGTTTGAAGCGTCTGGGCGTTGGTGACGGCCGTGCCGTAGCCATTGACGACGCCTTCCAGCGTCTTCACCAGCTCGGCCCGCTTGTTGGTCGCCAGCGTGTCGGCGGCGGTCAGGCGGGCCGACAGCGAGGCGATCGAATCCTCCTGACCCGTGATGACCGCGCCGGCCGCGGCGCTGCGGGCGTCGATGTCGGCATTGGTCTTGTTCCAAGTGTCTTCGAGTCCTTTGACGCGCGTGTCGAGCGCGGCAACCGCTTCGTCGAGCGAGGCCTGCTGCTGTTGAAGCAACGCCTGTTCGGTCTGTAGCTTCGCGAGTTCGGCCTGGGCGTTGGCGATCTGCTCGGCGACCTTGGCCGCGTCCACTCGGGCGTCGCCGGCCTTCTTCAGGGCGCCGAGGCGTTCGTCCGGCGTCTTGCCGGCATCGGCAGCGCGGGCGGCATCGGCGGCGGCAATCTGCTGCTGGCCGAGCTGGTCGTTCAGCTTCGTGATCTGATCCTGCAACGTCGCGATCTGACCGGCGACGGCGCTGAGCTTCTGCGTGACGTCGTTGCGTGACGGGATCGCGACCTTGACCGCCTTGCCTGACGGATCGGTCAGGTCGGCCGCGAATGCGACGGGTTTGTTGCCGTCGCCGCGAGCGTCGGCGACGCGCCCCTTGAGCTGATCGACAACCGGCTTGGGGTTGCGCTTCCGCATGGCGGCGAGGTCGGCGCCGGCATCGCGAGCGACAGCGATTTTCTGGCTCAGCAGAACCAGAACGGTGTTCATTTCGGCTTCGTCGGAATCGAGGCCGGGGTTGTTCGGATCGGTGGACGACCGCGCCTCGCGGGCGGCGGTGAGCTGCGCGTCGGCCAGGATGGCGGCGTTCTGGGCGGTGACGGCCGGGTCGGACGACGTGGCCGAGCTGAGCGCCGTCGCAACGGCGCTGGCGGCCTTGTTGGCATCGGGGTCGGACCGAGCGATCAGCGCTGACTGCTGGGCCTCGCGGATCGAGGCGTCGGTCCGTTCGCAGCCGGCCAAACCGAGCATACCGCCAATGGCGGCGGTGGCGGCGACCGAAAGCAGCAGTCGAGCCCGCCGGTTATCGTTCAGGGAATAAGTCATCCGCTCTGCTCCGCTGGCGTCGACGCGGCTAGGAAGCCCAGCGAGCGTGACGCGTGAGTCGAAAGTCGTCGTCCGTCCAAGGGTGTCGAACCTGCTTGCGGTGCAAGCCCTGTGATTGTGCGGGGTTCGTGCGCGGGAGTCAATTTGGAAAGGGGTTGCGAGCAGGCGAAGGGTGGCGTGGATGGTAGATAGTTGATGGGGGAGTGCCGTACCGGCCCTCCGTCATCAACGATCCACTATCTCCGTTTGCGCCTGAGAGCGATGCCACATGCCAGGAGGATCGCAACGCCAGGTTCCGGCACGGCCACCGTCCAGCCGATGACATCAAGGGCTTGGACGTCCAGATTGGTGATCGGCACGATTGTGCCCGGCGCGAAGGCGGGTCGCATGATGCCGAGGTTAGCGCTTTGCAGCCAGTGGCTGGCCTGCTGGCCGTTGCCGTTGTAGTAGCCGGTCGCGAACCGGCCGAGGTTGGACGTGCCGTCGTCGATGGAGAAATAGTCGATCGCGTTGACTGAAGCATCGCGCTGGCCAGGGGCGACGTAGCGGAACAGGTCAAGCGGGGTGGTGAGGATGCCGCCGGCACTGACGTTGGCGTCGGTGAACGTGTTCTGGCCCGGGCCGAACGTCGCGGTATAATAGTCGAGGTCGTCGACGCCGGAGACGAAGCCCATCGCATGCCCGATCTCATGGGCGGCCACGCCGACGAAGTCGTACTGGTTGGCGGCGATGCCGTTGCTGCGGTCGAAATCCCACGCGAAATTCGAACTGAATCCGATCGTGGCGTCGCTGGCCGGGTCGTTCGCGCCGACGAGTCCGATCGCACGGGCGTTGGCACGGTTGATGGCGAGCGTCGACGCGTAGGCCGAGCTGGTTTCGTTGATGAACGTCGTTTTCGACGCCACGCTGTTCCGCCGGATCGGCCAATACGTGCCCGATCCAAGGCCCGCGACGGCGGTGGCGTCAGCGGCGCTCGTCGCGTCCGCGATTAGCCTGCTGCGCGTGTTCGCGTAGGAGTTGACGACCTGCGTCGAGTCGGCCTGTCCGAGGATGCCCGAGCCGAGGGCCGGATAGTCAATCGAGACGTGGACCGTGACATTGTCGGTGAACTTGGCCGACCACAGGCTCCCCGCAACCGTGAAGCCGTTGAGGACACTCGCGTAGAGCATGGGGTTGGACGCCTGCAAGCCCGCCAGTGCTGAGTTGGCCGGCACGTCGAACGCGAACGTCAGGCTCGCGAGGGCTTCGGTATTTGTGAGGAGGACCGTTCCAAGTCCGATAGCCATCAGCAGTCTGTGCATGCGTCTTCTCCCACCGACCACTAACACCCACACCCCTGCTGCAATCGTGAGGAAAACGCCGCCCCACGTCAAAGAAAACAGATCAAATCCAACAAAGCAGCCACTAAAGAAGCGCCCCGCAATCCCGCCGCTGGGGATCTGATATGGATTCCGTGCCCATTCGTGGCTCTGCTTCTGTTTCACCAGAACCGCCCGCGTGCCGATGCAGACTGAGCGCCCTTGTCTCGGCCGATTCGCCACTTACAGTTTCGCCGCCGCACGATGTCTTCCACTGACCGCCATTCCCGCCTGCTGATCGTGTCGCAGGTGTACGTCCCCGACCCAGCCAGCGTCGGTCAGCACCTGCACGACTTCGCCGCCGAGATGGCCCGACGCGGCCACGAAGTCGTCGTCCTCTGCTCCAGTCGCGGCTACGACGACCCGACGCAGCGCTATCCGCGCAACGAAGTCATCGACGGCGTCCGCATCCACCGCTACTCGCTGCCCTTCTTCAGCAAGACGAACATGCCGGTGCGCATCCTCGGCAGCTTCTGGGCGCAGGCGGCCCTGCTGCTGAATGCTCTGTTCACGCGGAACGTCGGCTGCATCTTCTTCAGCACCAGCCCGCCGCTGATTGGCGTGACCGCCACCATCGTCGCGAAGCTCAAACGGCTCGTGAACGGCTTCCGGCGCGTCCCGCGCGTCTACTGGGCGATGGACCTGAACCCCGACCAACTCGTCGCGATGAAGAAGACGACCGAGCGGTCGATCGCGTTCAAGTTCCTGGAGTTCTGGAACCGCTTCATCATCCGCAACGCGGACCTGACCGTCGCGCTCGACCGGTTCATGGAGAATCGCCTGCGTCTGAAAGGCCGCAAACCGAACGATGTCCTGATCGATCCGCCCTGGCCGCACGAGGACGTGCAGACGCCGCTGCCGCACGAGCGGAACTGGTTCCGCGACAAGCACGGGTTGCAGAACAGGTTCGTCATCATGTACAGCGGCAACCACTCGCCGGCGAACCCGCTGGACACGCTGTTGCAGGCGACGCTGGCATTCAAGGACGACGACGGCATCCGCTTCGCCTTCATCGGCGGGGGGGCGGGAAGAAGGCGGTCAACGAGCACATCGAAGAGCACGGTCTGACCAACTGCCTGTCGCTGCCCTACCAGCCGCTGGCGGATTTGCGCTACTCGCTGAGCGCGGCCGACGTGCACGTGGTCAGCCTCGGCAGCGAAATGGTCGGCATCATCCACCCGTGCAAGGTGTACGGCTCGATGGCCGTCGGTCGGCCCATCCTGTTCCTGGGTCCCGCGCCTTCGCACGTGAGCGACCTGCTCGACACGCACCGCATCGGCTGGCACGTCGCACACGGTGACGTCGACGGCTGCGTTAACGCCATCCGGACGATGCGCAACACCTACGCCGGCGAACTCGCCGCGATGGGTGATCGGGCGCAGATGGCGCTGAGCGCGTCGCTCAGTCAGGACATTCTGTGCGGGCGGCTCGCGGGCAAAGTCGAAGCGCTGATGAAGTGACGCCGGGTCACTCGTCGAACCTCTGCACCTCGTCCGGACCGGGCGTGGCATAGGCCGGATCGATCGCGCGGATGCGGATGTCGCCGCTCTCGAGCGTTTTCACTTCGAGTGGGACGATCGTGACACCGCGCTGATTGATCGTCTGCGCATTCTCGGCCAGATCACGAGTCTGAATGCCCTCGACCGGCAGTGGTGGGACGTTGGCGTTGAAGAACGCCGTGCACCACCACTGGCCGTCGCGCGTCTGGAACGGCGTGCCGTGGCCGAGGAACCGCCCGGCGAAACGGCGCGGGCCGTACGGACCTGTGATTCGGTCGGCCGTGCAATAGTACAGATTGTACGAGCCCTTTCGGCCGACATCGGTTGACCACGCCGTGCCGAAGTAGACGTACTTCGTCCCGATCTTCAGCATCGTCGCGCCTTCGTGGCCGATGCGGTTGATGGTTTTGCCAGGGTTCTGCGGATCGGGCCGACTGCCGACCGGATCAATCCGCACGGGCTTGGCGGTGAAGTCGCTCAGCTCTTTGTTGAGCGGCGCGACGAACGTGTTCTCCCAAAGCATCCACCACGTGTCGCCGTCCTTGAAAAGCGACGGGTCGTGTTTGTCGTTGCTAAGGTTCTTGCCGAGCGGATGCGACCAGGGCCCCTTCAGTTCCGGGCCGGCCGACAGCGCGAAGTTCGCGACGGCCTTGGGGCAATGGACGAGCGCCCAGCAGTTGCGCTCGGGCATCCAATGTAGTTCCGGCGCCCATACGAGGTTGCCAGGACGCGCACGATCGCTGTCCTGCTTCGTGAAGACTTCGCCAACGGGTTGCCAGTCGATGAGGTCGGCGCTTTTCCAGACGCGGACCGAGTCGCCCACGATGCTTTGGTTGCCCAGGCCCGTGTTGTACGGATCGCCGTTTTCGCGCGGGTCGCCGGGCTTGGACGTCGTGCCGGTGAGGTAGTAGACGTCGTCGGGGCCGAGCACGATATACGGGTCGCGAATCCAGCGCTGCTTGATGTAGAGCGCGCGGTCGTGAGTTTTCAGGCCGACCTCAATGGTCGCCCGCGGCATCGCGGGCGCGACGGCCGGTTGACTGGCCGGCTGCGCCAGTGCCATTGAGCACGCGAACGCCATCACCGCGAAAGTCTTTCGAATCATCGAAGCACTTCTCCTACGCCTGTTGCCACCCCCGCGCCGACTCCGCTGCCTGCAAAATCAACTCCAACACGGCCCGGCCCTCCTCCACACTGTGGATCGGCCGACGCTTCTCGGTCAGGCAATCCGCGAAGTGGCTCAGTTCCGCCTCGAACGTGTCGACGCCGGGAAACTGCGTCTTCGTCGGTTCCTTCGCGCCGTCGAGCAGTTCGTACAGCGTGTTGTCGGAGCCGAACAGTTGGCCCTTCGAGCCGACGACGTGGATGTGGTGCGTGCCGTACGGGAGTTCGAAGCCCCAACTCGTAAGCACCTCGCCCAAGACGCCGCTGGCGAAGCGGACCGAAACACTGGCCGTGTCTTCGCCTTCGATGGGTTGGAGGAAGCGCGCGAAGCTGGCACGCACCGCATCGACGTTCGAGCCGGCCAGATGGATCAGGCGGTAGCTCGGGTGGTAGCCGGTGTCGATGAGTTCGCCGCCGCCCTGCGTGGCGAGCTTGCGCGCCAGCCCCAGTTCGGATTGCCGGTGGGCCCGCCGGCGCGGAAGCAATCCTGCGAGCGGATGAAGCGCACGTCGCCAATGACGCCTGCGTCGATCCGCTTCTTCGCCTCCTGCACGACCGGCATGAACAACTGGTTGTGCGCCGACATGTACGTGACGCCGGCCCGCTTCACGGCCGCCGCGATCTGATCGGCCTCGGCGAGGCTGACGCACATCGGCTTCTCGCAGAGCACATGCTTGCCGGCCGCGCACGCGTCGAGGATCGCCGGCGCGTGCAGGTGGTGCGGCAGGCAGATGTCGACAGCGTCGATGTCATTTCCGACCTTCGCGAACATTTCGCGCCAGTCGGCGAATTGATGCTTCACACCGCCGAGTTGGTCCGAGCGCTTCTTCAGCGCATCGGGCGAGATGTCGACCAGGGCCTCGACACTGATCTTCGATTTCAGCCGCAGCATGCCATTGATATGAGCGCCGCTGATGCCGCCGGTTCCGATGATGGCGAGTCGAATGGACATGGGGAGGAATTGCGAATTGTGGATTTCGAAATGCGAATTGAACGGACTGCCGACCTGATTCTCTGCACCATTTCGCAATTCGCAATTCGCATTTCGCAATGTGCCATTCGCAATCCACAATCTGATTTGCTCCGCGTATACTCCCGCGAGTCGCCGCCTGAAGGATCGGGCGGGGCCGAGTCGGATATTCAGGAGTACAAGACGCGTGGCCAAGGAGAAGACATCGCCGCTGGCGGAACGGTTGAAGGCAGTGCGGGAGCGCATCGCCAAGGCGTGTGACCGCGCCAAGCGCGACCCGGCCGAGGTGACGCTGATCGCGGTCACCAAGTACGCACCGCCGGAAGACATCCGCGAGCTCCTCACGCTCGGCGTGGCCGATCTGGGCGAGTCGCGCGTGCAGAACCTTGTGCAGCGGGCCGCCACGATCAACGAATACCACCGCCGCGCCGTCTCCACCGACGAACGCCTGCCGGGCAAGCTGCGCTGGCACATGATCGGCCACCTCCAGCGGAACAAGGTCAAGCAGCTGCTGCCGCACGTGAGCGTCGTGCACAGCATCGACTCGCTGCGCCTCGCGGAAGAACTGGAACAGCAACTCGAACGGCAGGACCGCAAGCTGCCCGTGATGCTTCAGGTGAACGCCAGCGAAGAGCCGCAGAAGTACGGCGTTGCTGTCGGCGCGGCTGGTCACCTCGCCGAGCAGATCGCCACGATGAAGCACATCCAACTGGTCGGCCTGATGACGATGGCGGCCCACGGCGCCGCCGAGAAGGATTGCCGCTTCACCTTCGGGCGCACTCGCGAGATTTTCGAAGACCTCCGCTTCAACAAGGTGGGCGGGTCGGCGTTCAAGCACCTGTCGATGGGCATGACCGACGACTTCGAAATCGCCATCGAAGAAGGCGCCACGCTCGTGAGAATCGGCAGCGCCCTGTTCGGCGGAAAAGCCGAGGGGGCGGAGGAAGAGGAAGAGTGAGGAGCATTTCCCATAGCCGATTTCCCATTGCCCATTTGGATGGACAATGGGACGTGAGCGCAAATCGGAAATGGGAAATGGGCAATCGGAAATGACCTTCGACGCCCTCACCTTCCACCACCTCGCGAGCACGTTTTTCAACGCGTTCAGGTATTTGGGCTTCGTCTTCGTCACGATCTATTTCCTGGTCACCACCGCGCAGAACCTGTGGGGCTACTACGTGTGGCTGAGCGCGAAAGACCGGTACACCGGCATGCTGCGGAACTACCTCATCGTGCACGGCCTGCGGCTGCGGGTGAGGCCGTTCATGTGGGATTTGGTCATTTGCGGATTGCTGTGCGTGGCGTTTCTGATCATGTGGTACGCTCACAATCAGGTGAACCGCATCGCCCTGACGCTGGAGAGCATCCCGCGCTGACCGCACGTCCATGAACCCGCAACCCGTGAGTTCCGACCCGACAACCTCGACGACAACGACTTCCGCGATCGTCACGCCGGCGACGGCCGTGAAGCTGAACGACGAACCGCTCGAGCGGCTGGCCAAGGTCGCGCGCGACCTCGGCATCGACCCCCGCGACCACGCCGACAAGCCGAGCTTGGTAGCCGCCATCCTTGATCGCCGCACGCTGATCGGCAGCCTGGATCGTGACGCCCTGCTCGAACTCGCCCGCTGGGGTGGCCGGGAGTTTTCACCCAACGCGTCGCGCGAGCAGTTGGCCGCCGAGGTTTTACAGGTGAAGTCGATGCGCTTCGCGACGCTGTCGCTGAAGGCGCTGGTCGCCCTCGCGAAGCTGCGCGGCAGCAGTGTGCCCGACGACGCCACGCGCGACGACGTGCTGGACTCGCTCAAGAGCAAGGAAGGCTTCTGGGAGAAGCTGAAGCGCAAGCGGAACGCGTTCGTGGGCAAGATGGTTTCGAAAATGCTGGGCGACGAGACGGCCGCGCCGGCGGAACTCGACACCAGCGCGCCGGCGCTCCCCGGCAGCGTGACGACCGCCGCCAACGTCGCGCCGCGGCCGACGACGGGCGAACGGAAGATCGAGCACGAGATCGAAGAGTCCGGCCTGATCGCCGGCCTGACCAGCCGCGTCAAACGGACGGCCGACCAGTACCTCAACCAGAAGCTCGACGAGATCGAAGCCCGCATCGACCGCAAGCTCGACGAGATCGACCGCAAGCTCGGCCAGTGGCGCGACAAGGAAATAGCCAACCGCATCCGCATTTTGAAGATCAGCTTGTGGGCGACGGTGGCCGTCGGCGCGGCGACGCTCATCATTTCGTACCTGAGCGTGTACGTGCCGGTGCTGCTGAAGAAGTAACCATTGGCGAGTGCCGCTCTCTCCCGAAGTGAGAGGCGACGAAACGGTCCGTCGCTTATGTCCACGTCCGCCGACAACCTCGCCGCAGAACTGGTGCCCGGCCACCTCGCCTGCATCGGCTGCGGCTATGACCTGCACGCGCAGCCGCGCGCGGGCCAGTGTCCGGAGTGCGGCCGACGTGTCGGCGAATCGTTCCTGGCAGAAAAGCTCGACCTGTACTACCTCCGCAAGGCGGTCTGGCCGCTGGTGCTCAATCCGTGGCTGAGCGCGGCGTCAGTCGGTGCAGCGCTGCTCTACCTGGTGGCGCTCGATTCGTTCGGCGAGTCCGCGGCAGGGCTGATCGTGTCGTGGGTCGGCCTGTCGCTTGTCTTCCTGCTGACTGTCGTGTCGGCAACGATGTTCACGTACCGCTTTGCGCGAGGCGGCATGCGGGTGGGCGTTTCGGACATTCTTCGCCGCACGCTCGCACCGAGCTTCTTCGCGGCGATCGGCCTGCTCCTGCTCGACGGCGCCGGCCTGGGCATGATGATGTTCCGACCCAGCAGCGACTGGGCCAAGCCGATCATCATTGTCCTCGCCATCGGCTACGCCCTGCTCGGCGTCACGAGCTATCGCTTCATCCGCCTTTACCGCGCAATGGGCCGCATCCCGTTCGTGCTGGGCTGGCCGAGACTCGAACGCTTCACGCGCTTCGTCGGTTGGGCGAAGGCAGTCTACGAAACGCTCTGGCTCGGCATCTGCATGGCGGTCGGTCTCGCAACGATTGAGTGGAATAACGACGTCGCCGTCTTCCTTCTGATCTGCGGACTTTGGGGCTTGTTCGGATTCGCGGGCATCTCCTTGCTGATGGTGGTGTGCCACACGCTGCTCGCCCGCTGCATCCGACGCGCGACGGTCTCGAGCGATTGAGCGCCATGGACGCGAACTTCGACGATTTGTCGCCGCACTCCACATGGCTCGTCGGCGTATCCGGCGGGGCCGACAGCGTGGCGCTGCTGCGGCTGCTCTACGAGCATCGGCCCGACGTGAGGCCGATCATTGTCCACCTGAACCACCAGACGCGCGGCGAAGCCTCCAATGGCGATGAACGTTTCGTCGTCGAGCGAAGCAAACAGCTTGGCATACGCTGCGTTACTTCAACACGAAATGAGGTCGAACTCTCTCTCCGGACGGACACATCGCATCGCGCGCCCGTGCAGAGAGAGAATAGCGGCGATGGCTCCGATGCTCTCACAACCGACGACCAACACGACGCTCTCCCGACGAATCTCAGTGCCCGTTTCCGCGCACTACGACATCATTTCTTTGCGCGAGTCGCGCGTGAACTGAATGCTTCGGGCGTGCTGCTCGCCCACCACGCGGACGATCAGGCCGAGACGGTGCTGCTTCGCCTCCTCCGCGGCGGCGAGCCGACGGCGCTCGCCGGCATCCGGCCGACAGCGCACGTGAACGGATTGCTCGTTCGTCGGCCGCTGCTGACCACGCGGCGAGCGGATATCGAAGCCTACCTATGCTCGATCAACCAACCTTGGCGCGAAGATGCGTCGAACCAGTCGCCGAAGTACGCGCGCAACCGTGTGCGGATGTTCCTGCGCGATCGTCCTGCGCTGGTCGACCAGTTGCTGCAACTCGCCGCGATCGCGACGGCGTTCGATGAATGGATGCACGCGAACACGCCGACGCTTGAAAGCACTCCCCTAGCAAACACGCTCGCCGATCTGCCGGCACTGATCGTCCGGCGCGCACTGCGACACTGGCTGACGCCGAGCGACGTTTCACCCACGCAACTCGAACAACTGATCGAGATGGCGCGCGATCGCACATCAAGGGGCGCTGTCGACATCGACAACTCCATTCGCGTTCGCAGGGTTCGCAGTCGACTGAGAATCGAGTCAAAAGAAAGGCATGAGCGAGACGCTCATGCTACGAACCAAGAACCACGCCCCTGATTGCACCCACACGCCCGACCGCCGCCGGCGTCGCTTGCGGCTTCGCGGTTTGCTCACCGCACCTGGAGCGAATCCGCCTCGAATGTCATCTTTAGCGGCTCGACCACCACCGCTTTGCGGCCGCCCTGCTTGCTGACGCGCCCGGCAACCCAAGCGTCGTAACCCGCCTGTTGTGCGATCTGCACAGTCTTCTGCGCCGCGGCCTGTGGAACGTACGCCGCGAAGCCGATGCCCATGTTGAACGTCGCATACGCCTCGCGCACATCGATCGGCCCCCGCTCGATGAGGAACTGGAAGAGTTCGGGCAGTGGTTTCACGACGTCGATCGTGTAGACGAACGGCGCGTCGAGCCGCATCAGCTTGCGCCAGCCGTGACCAGTCACGTGGGCGACGTAGTGCAGCGGCACGCCGGCGTCTTGGCACGCCTCCACGAACTTCACGTAGATGACGCTGGGCGCGAGCAGCGCCTCGCCATAACTGAGCCCGCTGGGCAGCTTGGTGAGATAGCCCTCGGGCAGCCGGTCGGCGACGGCGCGGCACAGCGTCAAGCCGTTCGTTTGCACACCGCTGCTGGCGAGGAAGACGATCGCGTCGCCGTCCTGCACGTCGCCGACGATGCGCCGGCTGGCGGGCCTCACTTCGCCGACGGCGCTGCCGGCCAGCACGATCGTGTCCGGATCGACGATGCCCTTCAGCGTAGGCGTCTCGCCGCCGCCCCACACCGCCCTGGCCTGACGACATCCTTCAGCAAAGCCGTCGGCCAGGTCGGCGGCGCGGGTGCGGTCGTTGAACCAGTCGCTGCTGCCGACGGCCGCGTGCATCGCGACGCTCACAGGCCGCGCGCCGCACGTAATCAGGTCGTTTACGATCGTCGCGACCGTGTCGATCGCGATCGCGCGATAGAAGCACTTCCCGGTCAGCGTCTGCATCGCGTCGGCGATCAGGTTCTTTGTGCCCAGCCCTTCCTCGACGTGGGCGAGCAGCGAGCCGTCGGGACCTTCGAGCAGGTAGGCGCTCTCGCCGCGCGTGTTGGCGGCCTCGCGATAGCCGCGGCGGGCGAGGGCGTCGCGCGTGGTGCCGCCGGCCTTCTGACAAGCCCGCTTGAACGCATCCAGCGGCCCGTAATCCACGCCGGCCGACTCGTAGCTGAGTGAAGACATCCCGCGCGTTGTAGGCAACCGACCGGCCCGCGTCAAAGCGTGGGGGTCACGGTCGCGTCGTCGGCTGCGTCGCGGGCCTGCTGAGACCCAGCATCCGTTCGGTTTCGATGACGCTCGCGCCGAGTTGTGTCCGCCCTGCCCCGAGGTGCTCGATTGCGCGCTGGCGCTGTGCGCGGATGGCGTCGATCTTCTCTAGTGCTGCCTTGCCCGCATCCGTCATCCAGAATTCGGCCGACGCCTGCGCCATCATTGCACCAAGCACTTTCAACTCCGCCAGATTCAGGTGCCGTTTCGGCGCGAGGCTGTTCACTTCGTAGGGCAGATGAATCGTGCCATAAGCATCCTGCAACCACCCGCCGAACTGCGCGATGGCTTCGCTTCGATACCACGGCGTGTTGCGCACCATGAAGTGCTCGCCAAGCAGCTTCGTGCGGATGACGGCGTGCAACGCTTCCTGCGCCGTCGCTCGCTCACCCGGGGCGCTCATCATCGGACAGGCCACGTGAAACGCCGACGAAGGCGGCGGATTGTGCAGGTTCAGCACCGCGTCGATCCGGCCATCCGCGTCGGCGCGGGCTTTGAACCACGTAGCGTACGCCAGCGCCTCGCGACACGGCTCGCCGCGCGGCGCATAAAACACGAAGCTCTCATGTGCGCCCACCGCGGCGGCTTTGGGGTCGATGATCGGGATGATGATGAAATCGCACGCCGCCCGCGTGGCCTTTGCGGCATCGGTGTCTGAGACGAGGAACTCGATCGCACCTTGCGCCAGCCACGTCGAATCCTGTTCGTCGGCATGCTCGCGGGCGTAGATCACGACGCACGGCTTATGTGTGTTAACAGGCGCGGGGTCGGCGATCGTCACCACGTTCAGCGGCTTGCCGTCGGTGGAGGTGCCGACCTGCTCCACCTTCGCCACCGGCGACTTCGCCAGGGTTTGCAGGTAAGCATTGTCGAAGTCGACCGTGTGCGGCACGCGGAACGCGATGTACGCGGTGTCCTGCGTGAAGGATTGCTCGTACGACACGCCCGACTCGTCGCGCAGCGCCTTTTCCATGTACTGCCACGATGCGTTGGGCGCGGTGAGTGCGACGATGGCCTCATTGTCCATCGGCGCCGAGGCGTGGGCGAGGTCGGGCTCGCCAAAGTTCCAG
This sequence comes from Tepidisphaeraceae bacterium, assembly GCA_047600945.1. GTDB lineage: Bacteria > Planctomycetota > Phycisphaerae > Tepidisphaerales > Tepidisphaeraceae > JASGKC01. The sequence continues at coordinate 5,236,395 of JASGKC010000001.1, forward strand.
GCGGCCGGGTTGGCGAGGTCGGTCACGTAGCCGTACTGCGGGACGGCCGTCGCCCATTTGTCGAAGGGCGGGCCGTCGAAGTCGATCTGAACGGTCTTTCCCTCGACGCCGCTGATCTTGGCGAGCACGTACAATCCTGCCCGCTTCCCGTCGGCCGGGAAGCGCAGCGAGAGGTGCGTATCGGAGATGACCTTCACCTCAAGCGGCTGGCCGGGCTCGACGGCCTCAAGCCGGATGCCCGACGCCTGTGTTGCCGGTTCCGCCGCCAGGCACGGCTTCTCCGGTCGTGAGAGAATCACGAAGCCCGCTGCGGTTGAGATTGCCAACGCCAGAAGTGTTCGATGTCGCCCCGTCATATGGCCGTGAGCGTGCCATCGGCTGCTCACGCGGTCAACGGAAATCCGTCGGAGCGACAGGACCCGGCTCGACGCCGCACGCGCCGAAGCCCGAACGCGAGAGCCAGAACAGACAGGACGCTCGCCGGCTCGGGCAATTCGGCTTGGGCCAATGTCCAGTCGTTCGCAACGATGCCATTGGCGTACTCCCCGTAATTGGATGCCAGGATCAGCAGGTCGGCGAAGTTGACGACGCCGTTGTGATCGAAGTCGCCATCGGTCCAATGTCGGCCGGTCTCGCCGTAGTGACTGGCGAGCCGGAGCAGGTCGTCGAAACCGACGGCCCAGTCGAGGTTGGCGTCGCCGGCGTAGGTGGCACGGAGGAGAATGCTCGTCGCATCGCCGGCCGGTCGTGTGGAGGCTCGAACTTCAGCCAGCTCGCCATACCCGACAGACGCGTTAATCTCGCCGGTCATGATCCGACCGTCACGAAACATGTCCTGTATTTCGTCGATCGGGCTGACGTCCGTGTAGTCGACAAGGAAGCTCCCGCCCGCGGATAAGTCCAAGGTGGCGCCCGGCGCGATCGACAGGTTTCGGATCACCCACAGTGACGGGTTCCCTGCGTAGCCGACGCTGCCGCCCTGAATGTCCAGCGTGCCAATGTCGAGCCACTCGCACACCAGCAATCCCGCACCGACCTTGGTCAGCGTCTGGGTCGGACCGCTGAGGGTCTTCGCCACGCCGATTCGTGCACCCGGCCCAGCATTCACTGTGAGATCGTCGGCCAGCGTCATGGGCAGGTTGATAGCGTGCACGCCCTGCACCGCGGTGAGCGTGGCCTGACCGGTGCTGACGTTCATCGTCAGCGAGCCACCCGTGCCCGACAACGTGTAACGGTTTGGATTGTCGAACGTGAGATGGCCGAGGGTCTGCGGCGTGGTCAGCGTGATCGTGCGGGATACTGTGGCTGCGTCCGTAAACTTCGCGTGAGCATCGACCCCGGCGGGAACGATGCCGTTGATCCAGTTCGCGCTCGCCGACCAGGCACCCGATACGTTCGCGATCCACGTGCCGGCCGGATCGGTCGCGGGCACGATGCTATAGCTCGCGGCGAGGTAGCGGTTCGGTCCGAAGCGGTCTGTGTCTTTCAGATCGCCGAGGAAATAGCCGTCCTCTTCGTCGTACACGAACAGATGAATCCACGTAGTTTCAAGGTTTGGTGCTGAGGCGTCATTCACCGTGCCGTCGTTCAGGAACAGCTTCAACGAGTGGCCCGCTTGTGGGACGAAGTCGAAGCCGAGGAAGGTATTCTGGTTCGCGGGCAGCGAGAGGCCGCGGAGCGTGAAGCTCACGGTGCCGTAGTGCAGCGTGCCGCCAAACAGGGACGTGGTCTGATCCAGCACCGGCAGGTTAATCGGAAACAGCTTCTCGCCCACAAGCGTCGGTGACGACTGCACGCCGATGGAGAACCGCGTAGCGGGATCGGCAAGACTCCGCACCCGCAGCGTCCCGGCTAATGAAGTCGCGGACGCACCGGTGGCGTCAAACAGCGCGATTGGCATCGAAATCGCCACGTCCCCGGCGGCGTTCGTCGGATTCGTAACCCACATCCCGGCGCATGTGAAGCCCACGTCGACTTCGTCGAACAACTTCACCGGCGTGACGGTGTCATCTATCCTCGAATTGTCGACTACGACCCCATCGGCCGACGCACCAGACGCGACGCGTCCGACCGCCCACACGGCGGCGACGACCGCTCGGCTAAAGACTCCTGAAGGCATACATCTCCCGTGCAACGAGCAACCTCACGTGCCAGCATACGCAATCGTATTCAGGAGTCGCGGGACACACCGAAACTCTTTGACGAATCAACTCGTGGCCGGCCCTACAAGCGCGCTCGAGCGACGCAGCGGCCGACTGCCTATCTCGTAGAAGGCCTGTTCGGTTCGGTCGCGTATCCAAGTTCCTTCAGCTCTTTCTCGATCGACTGTCGTTGATCGGGATTGAGAACCGCCGCCGCTTCCTGATGCAAGCGCGCCACCCGCATCCGAGGCAGTGTGTGTGTTCGGGCCGACTGCATTTCGGCATCGATCGCGCGATCGACTCGTCCGATCGCACGGGCCGCGTCGGCCACCCACAGGCGGACGCTCGCATCATGCTTCGCCACCGCGTTGGCAACGTCGAGTTGAGCGATTGCTTCAGCCGCTGGAACAGCCTTCTCGCCGGCCCACGCGATCAGCGTGCAGCGAAGCTTCGCGCGATCCGCCGGCGTCAGGCGAGCGGTGGCGGCTTCACCGTCGATCCACGCCAGCGCGGCCCGCCAAGCGGCGGCGCGCTGCGCATCGTCCGCGAGCGACTGCATCGCCGGCAGCCAAAGCCGCAGATCCTGCAACGTGTCGACGAGGCTATCGCCGCGATCCTGAGCGAGTGTCATCGCCAACGCCGTGAAGGAAGCATAATCCTGACCACGTACGAGCTTTCGACTGAGCGCGCACCGCACCCGTCCCGAGCCGCGCGAACTGACCAGCCCGCGCGAACGCAGCGACTCGACGGTGGCATCCATCCGGTCGGTCGACTGGGCTTCGAGCAGTGCAAGTCGAATCGCCTCGGATCGGTCGTCGAACGTCTGCCCAGGCACGGGCGCCAGCGCGGCGATGAACGTCGTGCGTTCCGATGCGGGCAGATCGTTGAGGAGCGGAGCGAACTCATCCGCCCCAAGGCCGGGCCGCCCGCTGTCGAGCGCGGCCGACGCCAGGACCCATCGCGACACCGCCGCCGCACGGTCCGTCTGGCCCGCGTTGCGATACGCGGCCGCGAGGTTCGCACGATCGAACGAGGAGCCGGTCGCCAGGATCTCAGTGGCCACCGCGTCCATCTCGCGGGCGAGACCCTCTGGGATCTTCACCTCTCCCGTTGAAGCGATTCGCACTAGCAGCCGACGATCGTGAACCGTGAGGGCATCGGCTTCGTGCCGATCGATCAGTAGTCGGAGGAGCGTCTGCGTGCGAGCCGGTTCGGCCAGCGCGGCCGAGACTGTCGCCTCGATCAATCCCGCCGCATCACGGCCGGCCGGCGGGGTCGCGTCGAGCAACGCAAGGAAGTCCGCCATCGCCGCCGGATGGGCGGCCAGCAATTGCAGCGCCGACGGCCGACGTGCCACACCTGCGGCCGAGGCATAGGCGCGGGCTAGGTCGGGCAGGCCGCCGGACGTCGCGGTCCACGGCGCGAACGGCGTGAAGTACCGCCGTTCACGGCGGTTCGTCGCCAGCAGACGTCGGGCCAGTTCCATCGCGCGGGCGGTGTCGCCCTGGAGCGTGAAGGTCTGGATCTGGTACATCGCGTCGGACACGCCGGGATTGCCCGACATGACGCGCCGGACGTCCTCAAATCGCCGCGTCGCCATCAGCGCGGTCGTCAGCCGGTTGCGATCGATCGGCTTGATCACCGATTCGTCCCATACGAACGGCAGCATCAATTCGGCCAAGGCATCGGCGCGGGTGACGCCATCGGACACCTCGATCAACCAACGCCGCACCTCGGCGTCCTGCGGCGCGGCACGGAACAGCTCGGCCATCGCTTCGAATGCCTCGTCGTTGCGACCGACGCGCTCGAGCAGCGCCGCCCGAAGCATCTGGGGACCCAGGCCGGCGCTCGGGGCCGTTGCTGGTTGACTGGTCTGAGTCGATGGGGCGCTATTCACTTGGCGCTCGGCTTCCTGTATCGAGAGCGCTTGGACCGCGTCGCGCAGCAGCCCGACGTCGGCGGGTGTGAGGCGCGGCTTGCGGACGATGGCTTGCACCACCCGCAGCGCCAGTTGATCCGCGTCGCCGAACCGGCCCGAGGTCGCGAACGCGTTGGCGGCGACGATCTGCACCGACGGGTCGCTCGGCGCTTCGCTCAGCAGGAACTCCGCCACGCGGGGACCGGCAGCAGCCTGCGCGGGGTTCATCGCCCACTCGGGCCGGCGCGCCGCTTCGGCCAGCCCTCGGGACGCTTCTGCTCGGGCGTTCCGCGTCGGTGTCGGCGTCGCCGCCAGACTTGTCATGAACGAATCGAGCAGCGCGCCGTCCAGCGGCTGCAACGTCGTGCCCAGCCACTGAAGCAGGAGCGCTCGCCGGGCTTCGGGCGAGGTCGCATCGAGCACCTGTTTCAGCACATCGACCCGCTCGACCTCGGGCGTCAGGGTCATGAACTCCGCGAACTGCGGGCCTGTCCAGCGCGATCCCTTCACCACTTCCGCGCGACGGCCCTGCGGATTGGCGAGCGCCTCACCCGACGCAGCCGACAGGCGCAACGCGGTGAAAGCAAGATCCGGCCGCATAGCCTCGGGGGCACGATCGGCTAGTCCGTCGACGCGCCGAACGAGCTGACGCCGCCCCGCCTCCGACAGGCCCGGCCAAGCGTTGGCGATATACGCGGCCACCGGGTTGGCCTTGGTTTCGGAAGACTCTATGGGGGCAGTCGCCGACTGCATGGCTGACACCACGGCGGGCCACCGTTGGTCGACGAGCGCGTCGAACGTCTGCTGGTCTCCAATCGCCAGCGCGACGGTCAGCACGGCCTGCCATGTTTCGTCATCGAGCGTCGCGCTCGCACCGGACTGAAGTTCTTTCAGGCTGCTGCGGATCGCATCGACATCGCCGAGGAGGAGCCGACGTTGCAGTTCGGCAGCCGATGTCGTCGCCGGTGCGGTTGTCGTACCGAAGGCGTTGGCGCGTTTGGCCAGTCCCCACGCCTGCCGCTCCGCGAGTGCCGCCTCGGCGAGGCCGCGATCGGTCGGGAACGCCGCGAGCATCGCCCGATCGACCCGATCGGCCACGTCGGGCCGATGAAGTGAGAACGCGAGCCGTCGCAACGCCAGCACTGTCTGAGACAGTCGAGCCGACGGCGCACCGGCCATCCCCGCGGCGGGGTCAGCCATCATGTCACCGGCCAATTGCTCCAGCGTCTGCAACGCGTGGTCCTTTGCTTTTTCCGAGCGTGCCGAAGCGATCAAACCTTCGAGGGCGGCGTTGTACGACTGCTCGAACTCCGACACCGACGCCGCCGAGCCGATGCGCTGCCGCGGATCGGCCGGCAGCGCCCAGGCGGGCGACTCGGACGGCTGGATGCGCGTGTGGCCGCATCCGATGAACTGTCCGGACGTCGCCGCAGCAGCGTGACCAAGGCCTGCTCGTACTGCGCGGCCGCCAAGTCGTTCGCGCCGGCTTGTTCGTGCAACGAAGCAACCCGCACACGTAGCGCGACGTCGTCGTTCTGAATCCGCAGCAGTTCGTCCGACGCCAGCACCGCCAGTCGCAACTGGCCGGCCTGTTCGTAGAGGTCGACGGTTCGCCGCAGCACGTCCTCTGGATCACCCGCTTCCTTCGCGCGGGCGAAGCAGCGGTCGGCGTCGGTGATCCGGTTCGACTCCAGCAGGATCTGCCCGAGTTCGAGCATGACCTGCGGCGGCGCTTCGTCGCCCAGCGCGACGAGCGTCGAACCGAATCGGCGGGCCTGGTCGAGATTGCCCGTCGCGCGACACAGCGCGATCAGATCGCGTACGACGATTGGCCGCTGTTCGCCAGCCACGAGCAAGGAGACGTCGCCGATCGGGATGCCGCGCTTGCCGTCGCCTGCGGCGTCGCTCAGGTCGGCGGCGAGTGTGTAGAGCGTCAGCCGCTGCGGAGCGGCCGCGATTCGGCCGACCGTCAGGCGCAACGCAGTGCGCAGCGCCGGGCGCGGCGCCTGCAGGTTCATCAGCCCGTCCACGGCAGCGACGAACAGGTCGTCATTTTCTGCCTGCGAAGCCAGCAGCAGCAGTCGATTCACCGCCTGCTCGCCCTGCCCGGCCGCAGCCGCGGACTGCGCCCAGAGCAGCCAGTCTTCGACGCGCTGCTCGTTCGCGGCAATTGCGCGGCGATACTCCACCGCCGCCGCCGCCGTCATACCGAGTCGATCGAACACGCCGGCGCGAAGTTCGGGCAAGGAGGAATCTGCGCCCGCCCGACGCGTCAGTTCTTCGAGCGCCCACTGCGCGTCGGCCGGGCGACGACGCTCGAGCGCGAGGACCGCCAGACGCTGCAACGTGTCAATTGCTGACTGCGGCTCAGCGTTGAGCAGCTTCTTCAGCGTGCGATCGGCCTGACCGAAGCGCTGGTTCCGCTGATATAGCTCGGCCAGCTGCCGCAGCATCGACGCTTCGCCGCCCAGGCGCGACTTGAACGAACTCAGGATCTCGGCGGCCGACTGCACGTCGCCGGCGTCGGTGTAGATCTCGACGAGCAACGACAGCTCGCGCACACCGGCCTTGCCAGCGCCGAGCTGTTCTTCCATCTCCGTCGCGAGGTCGACGAGCGTGCTGGTCTTGGCGGCCAGTTCCAGCAGGCGTTCCATGGCGCTGCGCTGCTGGCCGGGCGAGTTGGAGGTTTCCCATAGTCTTCGCCAGACGGCCATCGCGTCGGCCGACTTGCCGTCGCGTTCGAGCACTTTCGCCAGACGAGCAAGCACCGTTTCCACACCGCTGCCGCCCTTGGCCGACGCGCTGCGCAGCAAGTCGATCGCGCCGCGACGGTCGCCACTCTGTTCGATCAAGTCGGCGACGAGCAGCGCGCGGCGCGTGTCGCTGCCGACCAGTTCCGCCAGATGCGTCTGGGCCCGGGCAAGCGCCGACGGGTCGCCCGCGCGGCGGGCCGCCTGAGCGAGCGTCAGCCAGCCGTCGAAGCGGGCGGACTCGTCGGCGAGGTCGGTCAGGCGTTGGCCTGCGTCGCGGACGACCTCGTGCCGGCCGAGTTGTTGGGCGACGCCGAGCAGCGACCGAAGCCGACCCGCATCCGTACGTGATTGCAGCGCCGCACGAAGCATCGCGTCGACCTCCGCTTCGGCCGATGTCTGGCCTGTTGAGAGCGTGAGTCGCGCCCGACTTGCCAGCCAGTCATCATTGTCTGGTTCGAGCTTCGAGAGTCGGTCGTACGCGGCGATGGCTTCGTCGATCCGCCCCGCTTCAGCGGCCGCGGCGATGATCTCGCGCTGGATGGCTGGCGAGTGGACGACCTCGCCGTAGATGGTCTCAAATTTCGGCTCGCGCAGGATGCGCAGCGCGTCGTCGGTTCGGCCCAGTTCGCGGAGCACCGCCACCAGCGGCAACAACCGGTCGGCCGGCGCGGCTTCGTCGGCCAGCCACGTGTCGGCCAGTTCCTTCAGCGTTCCCGCCTCGCGCGCGGCGGCGGTGATTCGGTCGTAGGTGTATCGTCGTTCGCGCGTCAGCGTGAACCCGGGCAGCGCTGCTTCGAACGCAACCTGCGCTTCACGCGCCCGACCCGCACCGAGCAACGCGCTGCCGCGCAGCATCGCGGCGAACGTGCCGGCCTCGGATGCCGGCAACGCGGATGCCTGGCCGATCGCAAGATCGAATCGACCGGCGAGCGACGCCAGCATCGTCGCACGCATCGCCGGTGAAGTTTGGTCGCCCACCGCCTGCAACTGCGAGAGCGTTTCGAGGGCGGCCCCGGCCGTGGAATCGTTTCGATCGAGCAGGAGCAGTGCTCGATGCGTCGCGAGCAGCACACGATCGGCTTCGGGCAGCGCGGCGTCCGTAAGGGCGAGATCGGTCGCGGTCAGCGTCTTCGCTTCGTCGCCGGCCAGCTCGGCGTACGCGGCCAACTTCGCCCACGCCGGGCCCGCTTGCGGATGCAGCTTGGCGAACGCCTCGGCCGCATTCATAGCCCCGGCAAGGTCGCCCATTTCGGCCGACAGGTCGGCGAGCGCGGGCAAGTACTCAGCCTCCACAGCAGCAAGCGACGCGACCCGATCCCGCAGCGGCTCAAGCGGCAGCCCGTCCGCGATCCATCGCCGCGTCGTCTGGCGCACGTTCTCCGGGCGAACCATCTCATCGGTCACGATCGGCTGCGTCGTGGCGGGCCCCGTGGACGGCGCGGCCGTTTGGGCGAAGCTGATATTGCCGTCCGCAAAGAGCGAGACGAGCACGATCGCCGCGACAAGCACCGACCGTGACATCGCCAGTGTGCGACCGGCCGGCCAACGGCGCAGGAGCACGGTCAGCAGAAGGCTGACGAGCGAGGCGGCGGCGCAGTACGGCGTCACGTCGGCATACCTGCCCGGGGCCGCGCGACTGCCGGCGTTGGCTCGAGCGCGTTGGCTGATCTCGCTGAGGTCCTCGAAGAATGACTCGTTTGGCCGGAGCGACACGAACTCGCGCGGGGTCGGCACCACAGCCGAGCCGGTCGCGATTGACTTGCCGGAGGCATCGTTCACCTGCACGGCGTACGTGTCAGACGGAAGGTCGGCGAACGTGTACGTCGATCGGCTGCTGCTGTCGGAATCGACTCGACGCGTGACCTTTGAGCCGGCTTGTGCGCCGGCAAGCCTCACATCGATCGCTTCGGCTGGCATCGACGCACCGGGGCGGGCTGACAGAGTCACAGCGAGCCCCGCCGGGCTATGTTCCGCGGCCACACTGATGTCGGACAGCGCCGTCGGCGCGACCGATCGAACGAGCGACGACACGAACGCCGAGCCGGCGGGTTGGGCCACCAGTTGCTGTACCCACGCCGTGCCCGGCGCGGTGCTCAGCACGGCCACGCGTCCGGCGGCCCAGCGCCACTGCGTGACGACCGGATCGCCGCGCTCACTCTGCACCAACACCTCGGCGCTCGGCTTCGCCTCGACGCGCAGATAGCCTTCGATGGGCGGCAGCGTCGTCCAGTCGATCGACGCGGTCCATGCGGATCGGGCCGACGTCGGCGTCGACAGCATCGACGGCGTCTCGACAAACGGCGGCACGACATTCGTCTGCGGCTGCTTCACGATGACTTCCGGCACGTTGAAATGGTTCGGTGCCTGGTAGAACCGGCCATTACCCCACTCGGCAAGGTTCGACAAGAACTCGCTGTGCTGGCCCGGCCCGACGAGCACGGTAGAGACGGTCATGCCGTTGTCGGCCATGCGCCGCACGACCGTCTCGAACGGCCCCGTTTCCACGCCGCCGTCGGTCAGAACGAGGATGTGCCGCGTGCGGGTGCGGACGTTCTTGAGGGCGAAGAAGGCTTCTTCGAGCGCGGGCAGGATGACGGTACCGCCGCTGGCCGCGAGGCGATCGAGGGCGCGGTTCAGGTCGAGCGTGTTCGAGGCCGGCTGGATCGGTGCGGCCCAGCGGCGCGTGCCGTAGAACTCGACGATGCCCGCCTTGTCATGCGGCTGGAGGCGACGGATCGCCAGGCGCGCCACTTCCTTGGCCAGCGCCATGCGCGGGCCCGACATGCTGCCCGAGGAGTCGATGACGATCACCAGCGTCGCGCTTGGGTCGTCCTTCTCCAGTTCCTGCGGCATGCGGACCGGCAGCACGTGGCGGATGGGCTGCGACGCGTAGCCGCCCGGCCCGAGCGAACGCGGGCCGGCTGCAACGAGCAGGCCCGTGCCCGCACTGACGGCATCGGTGAGCCGCTGCTGGAACGCCGGCGGGAGACGGTCGCCCGGCACATCGGCGAGGACGACGGCATCGGCATGATCGAGCGACAGCGTCTCAAGTTCCGACGCCTTGGCAGAGGTCACGACGGCCGACGGGCCGAGCAGGCGCGTGAACGCGCCGGCCGCACGGGCGGCGTCTTCGTCGGGTTCGATCACGACGACGTTCAGGGAGCGGTTGACGAACAGTGATGTCTCAGCGCGGGACACCGCATCGCCATCCGACAGGTGATCTGCCGGCCGCAGTTCGGCGACCAGCCGCCGGCCGCCGGCTGCGTTCATCGCAACTGGCAGAACGATCGTTTGTCGTCCGGGCTTTAGCGTCACAGCGCGTTCGACAGCTGCGGCGTCCGCGCCAGTGCGAAGCGTGACCCGCGCATCGCGAGCAGCATCCGACTCCACCTCCAGCGAGACGGTCGCTGTCTCGCCTATGCCGACGTTCGACGGGGTGTGAATCGACACGATTGTCACGGGCCGACTCATCGGGTCGAGCGGCACACCGACCACTTCGATGCCGCGTTCGGCCAACTCACGGACGACGGCTCGTGCGTCGCCCGAGGTTTCCCAGCCGTCGCTGAAGAGCGTGATCTGGCCAGCCCGTGTATCGGCGATCTGGGCGGCCGCCAGGCGAATGCCGTCCGCCAGCGCACTCTGCCCGAGCACGGATGGCCCAGTCGTCGGCCTTGGCAATTGCGTTCGGAGCTGCGAAAGACGGCCGGATGCGGTCGCCTGCTGTGGATCGACCACGCAAGCATCACCCGTGATCGCGATCACGCGGAGTTCATCTTTGACGCCGCGCAGTTCTTCTTCAGCTTTCGCCAGAGCGTCCGCACTCACGCTCGGCGACAGGTCGACTACCGCCACACGCAGCGGCCGGTTCGTGCCGATCCAGAGCATCGGCTGCGCCAGTGCGATCACCCCCAACGCAAGTGCGGCCAATCGAAAGAGCACGGTCGCGATGTGGAGCGGACCGGCCGGCGCGCTTGCCGCGCCGCGTCGCAGTGACGCCAGCACGATCGGGACGATCGCCACGAGAAACCACAGTGCATGGGGAGCTTCGAACTGCATCGGTCAGACCACCTTCCCCTTCGCACTCAGCCACGCTTCCATCAGCATCAGCGCCAGCGCCGCGAGCAGGCAGAGGACGTACGGCTGCGGCCAGCTTCTTGAATCGGCTGACGACACAGGAGATGACGTCGATCGACCCGCCGCCGCGATGCGCTCGCCGGTCGCTCGGTCGCCGACGACTGTTGACTGGCTTGCCGGCGTCGTGTCGGTCACGTACTGGACGGCGCGGGCGATGAAGATGGGGAACGCCGCGCGTCGCCACGCCGTGCATTCGGGCTTCAGCAGTGCGTCGGACAGATAGACGCAGCGAGGCCCCGTACGCGATCGAGCAGCCAGAATGGCATCGCCGCTACTCAAGAGCGGTTCCAACGCGTCGGATCGCGCCAACCCCGCGCCGGCCGCCGCGACGCCGTCCTCGAAGTCCAGCCCTGCCGTGAGCGTCGAATCTCCGACCGCCTTCACCGGCTGCGGCATCGAATCGGCTATCGCCTCAGATCGAACCACAACAATCGAAGCGGCAGTCACTTCCGCCCGATCGGTCAGATTCAGTTCATGCGGCGACGTAGCCGGATCAGACGCCTGCGTTGTCGCTCGGGCATTCGAATCGCGCCCGGCCATCACGGCGGCATCGACCGCGCTGCGCAGCGGCTGCGGGATGTCGCCCGTCCAGCGCACCACAATCGCCGGCGCTGGCTGCGTCGTCAAACGGACAGAATCGTTATCCGGCAGGCCCGTTGCGCCTTCCAGTTTCACGTCGACGGCATCGGCGTTAATCGGGCCAATCGGCAGGATCAAGTCCGTCTCGTCACGACCGTCAATTTCCAGCGGCTGTTTCGCGACAACCCGATCGTTCACGCGCATGACAATGTCGGCCGCGCCGACCGTGCCGTATCGGCCCACGCGAACGCGCACGCGCCAGCCGTCCGGTGCCGGCTCCAGCCCGGCCCAGAGAATAGCCCGGTCGGCATCCGCGGCGGCGAGGTCTTGCCGATCGATCGATATGTCGCCCCGCGCTCCCACCCCGTCGGGCAGGGTCGCCTGATCCGTGCACCAGACGATGCGCCCGGGCTGCCCGGGCTCGATCAGATTTTGTGCCAGCCGCAGCGCGTCGCGCGATGCAGGCGATCCTGTCGAGGCGACCAGCGATGCAACATTACTTCGTTGCACAGCGCGCGGATCGTCGAAGTTTGAGACAAGCCGCGGGGCCGACTCCGCCGCGATCACAGCGACCTGCCCACGTGCGGTTGCGATCACTTCGTCCGCACGACGTCGTGCTTCGTCGAAGCGCGAGCCGGTTCTGCTCGATTTCGCCTTCATCGACAGTCCCGCGTCGATGACGACGACGGTGCGCGCCTGCGGCGTCGACCACGTCGGTCGAGCGAGTGCCACGGAAAGCAAGCCCGCGATGCACAGCAGCAGCAGGAACGTGCGCCAGTGGTGGAATCGTCCGAACAGCCGATTCGCGACGGGCTCGCCGAGGGCTTCGTTCCAGAACAGCAGCGTCCGCACCGTCTGACGACGAGGCCGAACGCGGAGCAGGTGCAGCACCACGAGCAGCGCTGCCGCCGCGGAGGCGATCGTGACAATCGAAGCTGTCGGCCAACCCGTCCACTGCATAATCAGACCTCGATCACCCCGCCCGGGAACGCCCGTTCGATGCCAACCCGTCCATCGACGCCCTCGGCCAGATCAAACCAGACGCGCACCGCACGGCGTCGCATGGCCAGGTCGGCCAAGTTCTTCTCGAAGGTCGCGTACGCCGAGCGATACCGTTCCAGCACAGCCGGCGTCACAGAGACCAGCCGCGTCTGGCCGCTCTCGCAGTCCTGGAACTCGATCTCACCCGCGTCGGTCGGCTCGCCGTCGTCGCGATGGCCGACGCGGGCGAGCACGAGCCGGTGCCGGACGTCGGCCAGCGCTTCGTCGAGCGCGGCCAGGCCAGCGGGGTCGTAGAAGTCGGAGACGATCACCAGCACGCCCGGCCGCCGGGCCAGGCCGTTCAACTCGCGGAGCGACGTCGCGATGCTCGTCACGCCGCGTGCTTCGACGGTCGCCAAGCGCGTCAGCGCGTCTTCCAGCCGCTTCACGGGCGGGCCGGCGTGTTCTTCGCGGGAAATCGTTTGGCCGAACGCGTGGATGCGCACGGGGTTCCGCTCGTGCAGTGCTGCCGCCGCGAACGCCGCCGCGACGCGCCGGGCCAGCAGCATGCGGTCGAGCTGCGCGTGCTTCATCGATTCGCTGGCATCCAGCAGCACATAGCACGGCACGGGCTGAAAGTGCGTGAAGCGACGGACGAACAGTTCGCCGCTGCGCCGGTACAGATTCCAGTCGACGTGCCGCACATCGTCGCCCACGACGTAAGGCCGATGGTCGCGGAACTCCGGGCTCACGCTCGCCAGCGGGGCGCGGTGCTCGCCATGCAACGCCACCGCGGCGGCGGGCCTCAGGACCATCCGCAGCGTGCGCAGCATCGCGACGAAAGCTGGATCGAAGAGTTCACTCATGACGATGCTTACTTCGCGGCGGCCGACGCTTCAGGGACCGCCGCGATGATCGATTCGATCAACCGGTCGGCGGGCACCCGCTCGCTGCGTGCCGAGAACGACAACACCAATCGATGCCGTAGCACCGGCTTGGCCAGTTCGCGCAGGTCCTGACACGAGACGGCGAACCGTCCCTGCATCAGCGCCCGAACCTTGCCCAGCAGCAGCAGCGCCTGCGTCGCGCGCGGGCTGGCGCCCAGCGCCACCTGCTTGCGCACCTCGGCCGGGGCGTACGGCGAATCGGGCTGGGTCGCCATCGTGAGCCGCACCGCGTAGTTCTTCACCTGCGTCGAGACCGGCACGTCGCGCGCGATCCGGCGCAGCTCGGCGATCTCCTCGCCGCTGCACACGGCCTCGGCCTTCGCGACCGCGTTCTGCGTCGTGCGATCGAGGATGACCGCGTACTCGTGCTCGCTCGGGTAGTGCACCAACAGCTTCACCAGGAAGCGGTCGAGCTGCGCCTCGGGGAGCGGATACGTGCCCTCCTGCTCGACCGGGTTCTGCGTCGCCAGCACAATGAACGGCTGCGGGACTGGAATCGTCCGGCCGCTCACGGAGACTTGTCCTTCCTGCATCGCTTCGAGCAAGGCAGACTGCGTGCGCGGCGTGGCGCGGTTGATTTCGTCGGCCAACACGATGTTGGCCAGCACCGGCCCGGGCTGGAACTGAAGCTCGTGCCCGCCGCCCATTTTTTCGACGAGCACGGTCGTGCCGGTGATGTCGGCGGGCATCAGGTCGGGCGTGAACTGGATGCGGCTGAACCGCAGCGACACCGCGTCGGCGAGCGTCCGCACGAGCAGCGTCTTTCCTAGGCCGGGCACGCCTTCGATGAGCACGTGCCCGCCCGCGATGAGCGACGCGAGCACGAGATCGACAACGTCTGATTGTCCGACAAACACGCGGCCGACCTGGTCCTTCAGGCGCGTCAGCACCGTGCGCAGCCGGTCGGCCTGCGCGCGGCCGGCCTCGCCGAGTGTCGATGTCGTGTTCGATTCCGAGAGTTGTTCTGGCATGTGTCTTCCCATCTGCACTGGCTTGCGATCAGGGGCCTTTCGGGTCGGCCGGTCGTTCGTCGCCGGAGTGAATCTGTTCGAAGTACGCGCGGAGCACGTCCGCCTCGCGCCCGGCCGGGTCGAAGCGCGGGACGGGGGCTTCATCCGTCGTCCGCACGGCGACATCCGCGCGATCGAGCGCACCGCGGCCCATCGGCAGCGGCTCGCCGTTCACGCGGGTGGTCTTGCTCAGGCCCGGCAGCAGCTTCGCGGCAACAAAGTCCGGAATCGGCACGGCCAGCAGCATCGCGGCGGTGCCCCGCGACTTCTTCGGAGGCGTCGGCCCACCGCGGCCGGTGCCGGGGTCGGTGCCGACGCCGCTCATGCCCAGTTCGCGCAACGGCGCCTGCTGGCGGTCCTGCATCATCGGCTGCAACCCGCCACGATGGGCGTTGCCGGGGTTCTTTTCCGGTTCGACATCGCCGGGGTCGGCGTTCTCGGTGGGTTCGCCGCTGGTGGAGTCGCGCTGGTTCCAGTCGTTGTCGGTGTCCATCGACGACCGCGACGACCCGCGCCCGCCGCCGATGGTGGACGACGATTCCGATGGTTTGCGCGGCTCGGAGGCGTTCGGTCGGGGTGGCGGCGTGGGCTTATGATTCTGATCTTGCTTGCGTTGATCGGCGCTTTGAGCGCCCTTCGACCCGCCCGCGCTGCCGGCGGCGTTGCTTTCGGACGAGTTCGCCGAACCTGCCGGCGCAGGCGCGCCGGTCGAGGCCGCCAGCGCCGACGACCGCTGCTGCGCGTTCGGCTCGGGCCGGCGCGTGGACGGCGACGTCGCTGGCGATTGCCGCTGCGCTGGATTCTCGGGCCGAGCGGTGCGGTCGGGCTGTTCGGGCGGCTTCGTCGTCTCCGCGCGAACGTATTCGGCGTCGCGCGAGGCCGAAGCGATTTCGTTAGCAGACGGAGCGCCCAAACCGAAGTGGCCGTCGCGCGACCAACCCGCCACGGTCACCGCACCCGCGATGAGCACGACACTCACAACGGCTCGAGCCCAGTTCGACCGGGAATTCCACTCGACCGGCGTCCGAACCGGCGGAGTCGAACTGGATCGACGCAGCACGGCCAAACCGTCGGCGATGGCCAGTGTTTCGAGCGGCGTCCACGTGGACTTCCGTTCCCCGAGATCGACGGCCGTCGCCACGCGGTTGTGGGGGTCAACCGCCGCGTCCAGCCGCTCTGCTGCATCGCGCCAATCGATTCTCACACGGTTTCGTGCCGCGATGACGCTCCCCGCGATCGCGATCAGGCTGACGATCAAGGCTCCCCCGCCCGTCCACAGGGCAAGGCTTGTCGGCAGGCGCGTCAGCCAGAGCAGTGCGACCCATACCAGAATGGCGACGGCAAGGGCCAGCGCCACCCACGTCGCGCGCGCCACGGCCCGCGCGGCCAGACGCTCGCGCTCGTTCGCCTCCAGCGCAGTTCGGGCCGGACGAAGATCGGCATGCAGTGCCTCGCGGACGCGGCCCGCATCGGTCGATGAAATCTCCTGCTCGCTCATGGCCCCTCCGAGGCTTCGAGGGGCGTGGTGTTGGCGGCCAGCACCTGATGCGTGGCGGCGTCCTCGACGAACGTCACGACGACGCACTGCCGCGGGTCGACGCTGGTGGGCCGGACGCGCCAGCCTTCTTCTTCCGACTTCATGCGGGCGGCCGACCACGCGGCGTCGGCGGCTTTATCGACGGCGTCCATCTCGATCGTTCTGCTTACCGAGAAGTGGCCCGACGACAGGTCGTTTCCGGCGCCGGTCAGCAACTCCTGGCGCACGATCGCGTCGTGGAACATCGGCGCTTCCGGCTTCGTCGCGGCGAAGACGACGTTTTCGACAAGGTACGCTCGAACGGCATACGTGCCCGAGGCAGCGCCCGTCACGTTAATCTGCACGTCGAGCGTTCGATCACTACGCTTCAGACGCGTGTCGATCGCGACGGCCGGGGTGGGCTGCGTGGCGGGTTGGGTGGACGGGGCGATGCCGGCCGTGCGGTACGCATCGAACAGTGCTGCTGCCTTCTCGGGCGAACCCTTCTCCTGACTCACCACGCAGCCGTCGATCACCAGCGCCGGCCCGGTCTTCATGCCGAGGGCGGCCGCCCGGGCACGCGTGGCGGCGTTCGTGAACGTCGGCTCGAAGTCGTAGCGGATGAAGCTGACCGGCGCGCCCTCGTAATAGTGCCGCAGCGCCGCGAACGCGAACTGCGGTCCCGTGTTGCCGGCCGCGTCGTCGAGGTTGATGAACAGTTCGACCAGCTTCGGCCTCGGCTCGGCCTTGTCGCGCACGATGCTCGGCGCGTATTCCGGCGCCACGCCTTCTAACGACAGCTGAGCCTCGCCGGCGTCGAACACCTTGCGGAACTCGGGCATGCGGTTCAGCCGATCGAGCGCCTCGAACGCACGTTGCGGCGGCTTCTTCACCAGGGCCGCACGAACGTACCGCGACCACGCCCGCTCGACCTGCCCCGTCTCGCGGTACAGGTCGCCCAGCCACATGGCGATCTGCGGGTCCTGCGGCAATCCAAACGCGGCCGCCAACAGCAGGCGACGGGCTTGGACGTAGTCCTTGTTCCGAAGCGCGAGCACGCCGCGCCGGGCATTAATCTGATGCACGGCGGCCGCGTCGAGGTCGCTCGTCTGGTCCTTCGCGGCAATGTCGAGCGCGTCGGCGGCGATCGAGCGGCGATCGGCGTCGTCCGACTCCATCAGTTGGTCGGCCACCATCACCATCTGCCGCGAGCGCCGCAGGGCCGGCACCGTGTTCGCAAACAGCTTCAGCGCCGTCCGCGTTGCGGCGACGTCGAACTTCTCGGCCGACAGACGCAGCGTCAGCAGTGCCGACCCGGCCTCCGCCGCCAGCGACGAGTCGGGGCGTTTCTCCAGGAACGCCTGCACGGCCACGGGGTCGCTCGCGTGCAGGCCAAGGAAGAGCGCCTGCTCGTCGGCGATCGGCTCGTCGGCACTGGCCGCGCTGGTCATGCGTTCGATCCAGACTTTTTGATTCGATCGATCGATCGTGATGCGTGCGTGACGCAGCACGCGCGTGCCGAGCACCATCGCGGGCGACTGCTCGCCGAGTTTCTTCAGGTCCTGCGGACGGAAGGCCGAGAGGGTGGCCGGCTCGATCCAGGCGACCTTCGGCGGATGCGCATCGGGCCGGCCGAGTTTCCATGCGTCGAACGGCTCGGGGTCGACCAGCGTATGAGGAGACTGCGTGCTGAACTGCACCACGACGGTTTGGCCGGGCGCGGAATCGTCCGGCACGCGCACCGCGGGCCCGCGGCCGGCGTTGATGAGCGGCAGCAGCGCGGCGTCGGCGCCGTGCGTAAGCGAATCGGCGTCTGTGCCGCTGTTCGCGAATCGAACGACGCCGCCGGGCAGGTCGATCTGCACCACTTGTCCTTGCAGCGCGCCTAGTCCGATCATGCCGACGATGGGAATCTCGGACAGTTCCGCGGCATGCGTGGAGGACAGTGTCTCTGCCGCTTGGACTGAACGCTTCTGCCCGGGCACGTCGGCGAGGTGCGCGCCGCCGTCGAAGTAGATGTCGATTTTCTTGTGCTGGTCGAGTTTGAGCAGGTCGCCCACTTCCGGCTGCATCACTAGCGCGTGCTGGCTGCCGAGTTCCAGCAGCAGATGCGCGGGAATCTCGGCGGTTGGCGTCTGCACGCGACAGCGCGCGATCAGCATGCCCTCAAGCAGCCGCACCTGGATCACCTGCTCGGCCCGGGCGCTGCTTATCAGGCTGAGCAGCACGATCGCAACCCACGCCAGCAATGGCCGGAAGCGAACACGCTCGCCGATCACGCGCGGGTGCTGCGTGGGATCGGGTTCGGTCTGAATGGAAGTGACTTGCATTGTCCTCGCCTGACGGCCTTGCGTGCATGACGTGCTTCGCGGCAACGGCGGGAGCATATTCTAAAAGAACCGGAGTGAGCCAAGAGATTTCGACCGCGACAACTCGTACCGCGCAGCGTGTGAAACTGGGAACTTGTCATCCCTCCTTTGGCGACCGATCCATCCCAGCGAATGCGTGCCAATGCACTCACCCTCGCGGCACTGTCGCACTCGGCTGCTTAGCGGACAGGACGTGGGTTGGCGCTTCCGCACATCGTGCTACCGTCGAATGCCATTGTGCCGCGCTGCTCCGATGAGTGTCGCGCGCATATGCCTTTCGGAGACGCCATGATTCGATCGATCCCCGCCCTGCTAGCCAGTGTCGCGTTGCTCGCCTTTACCACGACGGTTCACGCCGACCCGGCGAAGGACGCGTTCGACCAGGGCCAGACGCTTGTGGCTAAGGCCGACTTCGAGCAAGCGCTCAAGGCGTTGACCGCCGCCGCCCAAGCCGATCCGACCAACGACGCGTACGCCAAGCGTCAGGCAGCCGTGGCGCAGGTGGTCGACTACCGCGCCTTGATGGATTCGACAACCGACCTGAAAAAGTACGAATCGATGGGCCGGGCCCTGCGGTCGTTCTATCTCCGCGAGAAGCTCAACGACGAGGCTCTGAAGCTCGCCGCCGCGATGAACGAGCGGCTGGTGACGTCCGGCTCGCTCGTCCTGCTGGCCGAGACACAGCTCGCTTGCGACAAGAACGAAGATGCCGTCAAGACGCTGCTGGCGATCCCGGCTGAGGGTCGCAGCCCGTCCGCTCAGGCGCTGCTCGCGATCGGTTACGTCGCGACCGGCAAGCTCGACGACGCCAAGGCGGTGATGGCCGAGCTGACGCTGCCCGAAAACGCCGTCCCCGGCGCCAAGTACATGGCCGCCCGCGCGTACGCCCAGACCGGCGATCCCGCCAAAGCCATGGCCATGCTGACGGCTTGCTTCGAGTCGGTCCCGGCGACGCAGCTCGACGCCCTCAAGGCCCAGGCGAAGGCACTGCCCGAATTCGCCTCCATCGCGGGCACGCCCGAGTTCGCTGCCGTGCTGAAGACCGAGTCCAAAGTGAAGGTGTCCGCCTGCACCGGCGGCAGCGACTGCTCCACCTGCCCGCAAGGCACGAAGTGCGAAAGCGAAAAGAAGTGACGCCATGCAGACGTCTCGACGTGTAATGCAGGCGGCGTCACTCGGTGGGCTCCTGGTCGGTGTGTTCGTCCTTAAAGGCAACGCCGAGCAGTGGTGTCCGTTCGGCGGCGTCGAGGCGATCTACACCTACGCCCGCGAAGGCAGCCTCATCTGCTCGCTCGGCATCTCCAGCCTGTACGTGCTGGCGGCGCTGCTGATTTCACTGCTGATCGTCCGACGGGCATTCTGCTCACACCTTTGCCCCATCGGCACGATCTCGGAATGGCTGCACCTAGCCGGCCGCAAGCTGCGACTGCCGCAGTTCCGCGTTCGCGGCAAGGCCGACGCTGCATTGGGGCTGCTGAAGTACGCGACGGTGGGCATCATCCTGTTCCTGACTTGCGCGCGGCTGAGCTGGTCTTCCGCGCCGTCGATCCGTGCTACGCGCTGATCGGCCGGCACGGGGAAGACATTACGTTCTGGGCGTACGTCGTCTGCGGCGTGATCGTGCTCGGATCGATGCTGGTGAGCGTGCCGTTCTGCCGCTGGTTCTGCCCGATGGCCGCAGTGATGAGCCCGCTTTCGGCCATCGGACTCACCCGCATCCAGCGCGACGTCAACACCTGCACCGGCTGCGGCAAGTGCGCCCGCGTCTGCCCGATGGCGATCCAAGTCGACAAGTTGATCCAGGTGAATGTCGCCCGCTGCACGTCCTGCCTGACCTGCGTCGACAGCTGCAAGACCAAGACAGGCCCTTCGCTCTCATGGGGACCGCCCAAGTCGATCGGCAAGGCTTGGCCGCGCGGTGCGCTGATCGCCGTGCTGCTGCTTTGTGGTGGCGCCGCCGTCACGACGAGCTACCTCGTGCCGATCGCGTCGTACATCAAGACACAAGGCACATCGCCAACGCAGACCGCGCAACTGAACCTACAGGTGCACGAGCTCACCTGTCGCGGCCGAGCGAATCTGCTGTTGAGCTACCTCCAGCGCGAAGACCTCCAGCGCCTGCCCGCCGACACCAACAAGGCCCCCGCCTACTTCAAGCTCGAAGCCTGGCCGGGTCCCGGCGCGTCGAAAGTCCGGATCACTTACGACCCACAGCACGTGACCGAGGAGCAACTGAAGCGCGCGATCACGTTGCCGATTTACGAATTGAAAGACAACCGCTGGTGGCCCTCGCCCTTCAAGATCGAAGGCTACGTCGCCCCGCTCCCCAAGACCGCGCCGGCCGACACCTCGCCGATCGAACTGCCGCTGGATTGAGCCGCAAGCTCAATCGCCTTCTCGCTCGCTCTACTTCCGAAGCCACTTCAGCTCCGCGCGGAGGCGCTGGTTCTCCGCTTCAAGCTCAGATGGCGACTTCGCTTCCCGCAGCGTTCTTGCGCGCTGCACGATTTGATCGTCCATCAGATAGATGCCCAACCACATGCTCGTTCTGCAATGTGCCTCGTGCACATGTCCGTCGCGGTCGACGAAGCGCACGTAATAGATGTGATCGCCGTCATCGTCAGTACGGCATTCGGACCACCGCCCCCCCCAAAATTGCACGCGATCCGCCTGTAGGACTCGTGCCTCCCTGCCGGCCGTTCGCGTTCCAGTTGGGTTTTGAGGGATCGGAAGGAAAGCGGCGGACGGGAGTCGAACCCGCAACAACTAGCTTGGAAGGCTAGTACTCTGCCATTGAGCTACCGCCGCGTGCGGTGAGACTGGTCGGGAAATGATAGCCTGAATCGCTCGATTCGCCAGCGGTTGCGGGCCGAAGGTGCGGTCGCACGTGCCAGTTCGGCCTGCAATTGGACCGGATGTTGCATCCAGCAATAAACCCTCGGCTCTGTCGTTGCGTTGATAATCGATCACACGCCGTGAACCGAGAGGATTGACTTGTCCATGACAACGCGAATGCCTTCCGCCGTCGGGTCGTTCGTTGCGGGGCTGGTTCTGTGGTCGATGGCGGGCGTTGCTACAGCTCAAGTGACCGCCCCGATCGCAAAGCACGGTTTGCGAGCGGACTTCTACAGCAGTTCAGAAAACGATACATTTGACCGCCTCCGCAAGATCACGACCCACAGCAGCATCGCGTTCGCGGACCTCGTTCCGCAGTTGCGGCAGGTGACGGGGCGTTCAGATCTCACCGCAGTTCGCTGGTCGGGGCAGATCGTCTTTCCCAGTTCCGATGACTACACGTTTCACATCGTGGGCGATAACGGCTTTCGACTGTGGATCGACGGCCGATTGGTCATTGACCACTGGCTGCCGGATTGGGACAAGGAGCAGACCAGCGCGCCGGCTCATTTCGACGCGGGGTCAAAACACGACATCAAGATCGAATACTTCAATCAGGGCGGCGGCGCGAACCTCAGACTGTCCTGGTCCACCGAAGGCACGCCGAAAGAAGTTATCCCAGCCGTCTGCTTCTATCTACCCGACAGCTTCTACGGCCTCGCGGACCTGAAGTTCTATCTGGACGAGGTCAACAGCGCGCTGCGCAGCGCGACGACTGGCACCGCAGTCGGCTCCTACCCGCAAACTGCGACGGACGCCCTGTCTCGGGCCGCTGCAAAGGCGCAGGCGCTCCAGGCGAACGGCCGCGCAACGTCCGCAGAGATCGGGGAGCAAATCTCGGCATTGATAGCCGCTCAGGTTGAGTTCAAACGGTCCGTCGTCAAAGAGCCATTCGATGCGGCCGGCAATGGCAACCCCGTCCTGCCAGGCTATTGGGCCGATCCGACGGTGTATTACGACGCGGGCTCCGATGCCTTTTACTGCTTCGCCACCGTCGATGGCGTCGACGCCGGTTGGCAGCACGATCCGCACTTCGCCGTGTCGAAGGATCTGGTGAACTGGAAGTTCGTTCCACTGAACTTGCCTTCAGTCTGGCCATTGCCAGTGGTTGGCAGGCCTTGCGCGCTTTGGCGCCGAGCATCGTCCGCAGCCCGAAGACCGGCAAGTACTACCTGACCTACTTCATCGAGGGCAGCACGTACATCGCCTCCGCCGACAGTCCGATGGGGCCGTGGAAAAACGCAACCAAAGGCACCGCCCCCGAAACGTGTCGACTGAATGACGGTTTTGACGCCCAGTTGTTCGTGGACTCCGATGGGGAAATGTACCTCAGCCACGGCGCTTCCGAGTTCAAACTATCTCACTTGACGATCGACCCGGACGGCGCCGTATCCATCGATAACAGTCACCCACAAATGGCGGAAGGCGAACGATACAAATACAAGACGATTCACCGCATTCGCGTGTTCGGCGAGGGGACTGCCCTGCTCAAACATGACGGCAAGTATTACCTTTTCTACGCGGAGTTCGGCAGCCAGAACTATTGTGTGAAGTACGCCACGGCAAACTCCATCTGGGGGCCGTACACGGAACAGCCGGGATTCGTGATGCAGCGAGACGCCGTCCGCGACATCCTTGGTCCCGGACACGTCAGCCTCTTCCAGTACGACGGCGACACCTACATCGGCTACCACCGCCAGCACGTCCCATTTGTGGATTCCAAGCGTCAGACGTGCGTGAATCGAATCACGTTCTCAGGCGACTCGGTGGGTTTGGATGTGCAGAACCATTCCGGCATGCACGCCGGCAACGGCGCACTGGAGAAACTGGTCGCGAACACGCTCGCCACCCGAGAAACCAATCTGGCACTTGGTAAGCCGGCCATCGCCTCCAGCGTCTCGGATTACAAAGGGGGCGAGTTTGCTGGCGAACCGTTCGCCCCCATCCCAAACTTCTACAAGGCGAGTTTCGCCGTCGACGAGAACTGGGGCACCCGTTGGATGGCCGGTACGGATCAGTCAACGCCTTCGTTTCTGATCGTCGATCTCGGCGCTGACACGCCCATCGGCAGGACAGAAACGATCTTCGAGCACGTGAGGAAAGTGTATCGGTACAAGATCGAGTACCTCACGCAATCCGACGCGAGCGATTTGGCTGCCGCGGGCAAGTCCGTTCGATGGGAACTCTACGCCGATCGCAGCAACAACGCTGAGAAACAGTCACCCTTGGTAGACAGAAAGACCGTGACGGCACGCTACCTGAAGATTTCGATTCTCTCCGCGGACCTGCCCAGGCCGAACCAGAGCACCAGCCCGGCGCGGACCGACTATCTGGACCGTGTCAGCATCGTTGAGTTTGGCGTGTTCGCGAAGCCGTAGGCCGCAGGAAAGCGAGATCTTCACTTCACGAGACAGAAGACTTTCCGACACCAACGTACGCAGCGCGGGACGGCCTCAGGAGGCTAGCACTCGCCACCGCTACTACTCCCGGGCTTGCCAGCCGAAATCGTGATAGCCGATCTCGAACGTGCCGTCGTCGAACAGGTCGATCGTCGCGTAGCCGGCCGGCGTGTGGTGATAGGTGCCCTGCCACCAGTTGCCGCAGACCGCGCCGTGGCAGCCGTAGGTGATCCCATCGAGCCAACATCGATCGAGTTGATGCTCGTGGCCGCTGATGCACAGCTTCACGTTGCCTGCCGCGACCAGCAGTTCGTGAAGCGAATTGGCGTCGATATGCATGTAGCTGCGTGGGACATCCCAGTCGCCGGTCTTAGTGCGTTCGCCGTCGAAGAAGCCGATGACCGTCACGATCGGGATGTGCGACAACACCAGCACCGGCTTCGGCGCGGCGGCGGCGAGGTCGGCGCGAAGCCACGCCAGCTGCGCCTCGTCGATCGCACCGGCGTACCCGTGCGGACCACCAAGTCGCACATCATCCAACACGACGATGTGCCAGCCGAACTGGTCGAAGCTGTAGTAGCGCCGGTTGAGCCCGTACAGGTCGCAGGGCCACGCCTTGGCCTGGTCTTCATCCGCACGGGCGGCGCCCAGCGCTTTCAGATCCCATACGTCGTGGTTGCCGATGGCCGACCGGTGCGGGGTCGACAGTTCGTTCTTCAGCACCCGACGCCACATCGCAGCCAGTTCATCGCGCCGGGCAGCGTCGCGGTCCACCACGTCGAAGACGCCATCGCCGCCGAACAGCACCAGGTCGGGCTTGGCGTGGGTCTGCACGTGATGCAGACAAGCAACGAAGCCGGCCTCGCCGCCGCGCTCGGGCTGCACGTGGACGTCCGTCAGGTGAGCGATCCGTCCGACCGCCTGCCGCACTGGCACCGTCGCTTGCGCGAGCCGGATTCGGCGTGATCGCACTTACGGACGCCGCGGTCATGCCAAGACCAGCAGCCTGAAGAAGACGGCGACGTGGCACGGCCAACAGATCGGTTCGTTCACTTCCCATGCCGCTAACGTAGCCCCGCACGTGTTCATCGTGAAGCTCTCGCCGGCATCGGCTGCCGAGGAAAGCATAGGCCTGCAATCCGTACCACCCGCTCTGGATGCCGGCCGGTCGTTCAGCGATGCTGGCCCGGCTCAACGAAAGGTTGACCATGGCGCAGGCCTTTGTCATCACGCTCGAGAAGCCGCTCCCGGATCAGGCGGCGATGGACGCCTACCTCAAAACTCGGCCTGGCAAGGCGCTGTTTCGCGAATCCGACCGTGTCAGCTTTGCAGCCCGCAAATGCAATGTGCCGGCCCTCACGTCGATGCTGTCGGAAAGCGCCGAGAAGTTGATCGAACAGATGCGGGCCGAGGGATTCGATCCGACGAAGATGCGGATTCCGCCCGAGCAGTGGTTCGCGCCGAGCGATGCGCTCAGGACTATTGCGGCGCTCATCCCGCACATCACGGCCAATCTGAATGACTTCAAACAGCCGAACCCGATCCTGCGGGAGTTGCAGGCGGCTGAAACCTTGCTGACCGCGGCCGCCGCGGCGGGGATTCGCTTTCACTTCACGAACGCGGTTGTATGACGCCACAGACGCTGTGCGTCACGCGTTCCATTGCAGCAGGACCGGATCGCTACGGTCGTGCTCGTAGCCGAGGATGCTCACGGTGGTCGTGCCGAGCGCGAACAGCCGTCCATCGGCCACAGGCAGACCAAGCCAGCGCGCGGCGAGCACCCGCAGGAAGTGGCCGTGACTAAACAGGAGCGTTTCGCCGTCGAGGGGGCGAAGACGTTCGAGCAGCCGATCCGCGCGGCGGCCGATGTCGTCGGGCGATTCGCCACCCGGCGCGCCGTGCAGGAACACATTCCAATCAGGCCGCTGCTTGCGGATGTCCGCCGTTGTCACGCCGTCGTAGCAACCGTAGTCCCATTCCATCAGGTCGGGCGCGGGTTCAAATCTCCCAATGAAACCCGCTAATTCGCACGTGCGCCGGGCACGCTGGAGCGGACTTGTCAGCACGCGCTCAAACTCGACGTTATTCAGCTTGTGCGCCAGTTCGATCGCGTCGCGCTCGCCTCGCGGTGTGAGTGGCACATCGGTTCGCCCCGTGTGCTGGCGAGAAATCGTCCACGGCGTTTGACCGTGGCGGACGAGGAAGAGGCGTGAGAGGTCGGACATGGATTTCAGTTCGTCATTAAGTAGAAGCACACACGACCCCGCGAACCACTCGAAAGGGTTGGAGTCAGCTCATCTTGAGGATCACGTAAGTGACGTCGTCCTGCGCTTTACGGTTGCCCAGGTACGCGTCGAGGTCGGCTTCCATCGCAAGACCCACCTCGGCGCGGGCTTGCCGGCGTTGCGGGCGAGCACATCGAACATCCTCTCTTTGCCGTACATCTCGTCGGCCGCGTTACGGGCTTCCCAAATCCCGTCGGTGCCCAGGAAGATCAGCGTGCCGGCCTTCAAGCCCTCGGCTCGATACTCCTCGTACTGACTGTCGGGCATCGCACCCAGCGCCAGGAACCCATCCTGATGCTCGCGCCATCCGCCTGTCGATGGGTCAAAGCAGTAGATCGGATCGTGGCCCGCGCAGGCATAGCGAATGACCCCCTTCTCGGGGTCGACCAGCATGATCGTCAGCGTCATGAAAAGCCCGTGCTCGGCCTCCTGGCAGAGTAGTGCGTTGACGCGCGACAGCATCGCGCCCAAATCACCGCCGGTGCTCATGGCGGCGGTCCGCAGCGCGGCCCGAGCGGTGCACATCAGCAACGCCGCACCGATGCCGTGGCCGGTCACATCGCCGACGGCGATCAGCGCGCCGCGCTGGTCGGGCAGGTCGACCAAGTCGACGAAGTCGTAGTAGTCGCCGCCTGTACTGTCGCAGTAGCGGCTCTTGCCGAAGACGTCGAGACCCGGCAGCTCGGGTGGATTGTTCGGCAGCAACGCCTGCTGCACACCGGTCGCCAGTGCGAGCGAACGTTGAAGTTCGACGTTCTCGCGCAGTTTGGGCACCATGTCGTTGAAGACGTGCGCCAGCTGGCCGATTTCGTCGTTCGAGACCTGCTTTGCGCGAGCGGAGAAATCGCCCGCCGCAAGCGTCCAGGCCGCGCGCGACAGTTCGACGATGGGCCGCACCAGGTTCTTCGCCCGCCAGATCGCCAAGCCCAATGCCACCAGCGAGACACCACCCGCCACACCAAGCGTGCGCGCGACGATCGTCGACGTGGCCGCGTGGAGCTGCGCCAGCGGCTCGACCATCGCCACCTTCCACGGCTTGACCGTCATCCGCTGATAGCCGGCCACCCACGGCGCAGCCGAACCGCCCGCTCCGCCATCGACCATGGAGAAGTTGGCCTCGCCGGAGATGGAATCGTCGGTCATCGCCTTCATCAGGCCGCGCGCGTCGAGTGAATCGAAGCGATCGATGTCGAAGCTCTTCTTCGGGTCGATTCGCTTCTGCTCACCTTCGTCGAGCGGTTCGAGGCTCTGGTAGAGCTTCCCGCGGTCGTGGTGGCTGAGCACGATGCCATGACGGTCGACCAGCATGGCGTAACCATTCGCGCCGAGGCGCGGCGCTTCGACGATCTGCCAGATGCTGGCCGCATCGAGCTTGATGACGACGGCGCCGATGACCGGCGAACCCGGCGTGGTCGGATCGGCCCGGACCGGCGCGGAGAAATAGACGCCGGGCGCGCTCGTCGTCTTCCCGACCAGCAGTTCCGACGCGGGCCGACCCGCGAGGGCTTCGGTGGCGTAGCTCCGGAACGACAAGTCCTGGCCGATGTTTCGGGCGTTGGTGCTGGCGATGCCGAACGCCGCACGGTCGATCACGATCGCGCTGGCGAAGTCGCTGTTCGTGGCGGTGATCGAATGCAGCCGCCGCATGACCGCGTCAAAGGCGGCATCGGTCGATGATGACGCCCGCGCGGTCGACGGACCGACACCATTCTCGGTCGAGGCGCCCGCTGTGCCTCTTGCCGTTGGACGGGTCGCGGGAAGCGGACGCGAGCAGAGCGCGATGACGGAGTCATCCTGCGCCGCAAGTTGCGCGACGCGACTGGTGTCCAGCAGCAGTTGGTCAACCCGCGCGGCCGTCACGCTCGCAAGCAACTGCAAGTTCTGCTCGGCCGACCGCTGCAACTCGTTCCGCCCCGCGGACGTCACCAGCCACGCAACGATCGCCATTGGCACCAGCGCGACCAACAGCAGGTCGAGTGAAAACTTCACCACCAGCGGAATCCCACGCGGACTGCTTGCGGCGGGCGTGTCGGTCGAAGCGGGTTCCATCGGCGCGATGATAACCCGACGAGCAGGAACCTCGCATCACACGGTCCTGCGTGCTGACAGTCTCGCCACGCAGCGGCAACGTCGCTGGGGCGATCGAATCAGGATCGACGCCTCCGCGCCCCGCGGATCGGATCGGCGATGGTCGGATCATCGGGCCAACTGTGCTTGGGATAACGAGCCCGCAAGTCCTTCCGCACCTGCGGATACGTGTTCTTCCAGAAACTGGCGAGGTCATCGGTCACCTGCACCGGCCGATAGTTCGGGCCGAGCAGATGCAGCACCACCGGCACTCGCCCGCCCGCGATGCGGGGCGTCTCGGTCAGGCCGAACAGTTCCTGCAACCGCACCGCAAGCACCGGCGCGGTGGGCACGTCGTAATCCAGCGTGATGTTCGAGCCCGTCGGTACCTCGATCGACGTCGGCGCGAGCGACGCCAGTTCGCGATCGAGTGGATAGGCCAGCAGTGACGCAACCGCATCGCCAAGGCGAACATCGCTCGCGGAGCGCTTTCCGGCGCAGGCGCTTTCGAGCAGGTCGATGAGCGTAGCCTCGTCGCTCAGATCGGGCCACGGCTTCTCAGGCACGTGCTTGCGGAGGAAAGCCAACCGCGCGAGCATCGACCGGGCTTGATCGTCGCAGGCGAGCAAGTCGCGGGCCTCCGGCAGCAGGCCGCGTGCGAGGATCGGGCCGGCCAACGTCGCATCGACGCTGCCGCCGGACTCGCGGGCTTCGCGCAGGACGAGGTCGCGATAGGTGACGCGCCGCGCGGCAATGACGCGTCGGGTTTCCGCGTCGTAGATCAGTGTCGTCCCGCGCTTCACCTGCGAGGGAAAGAGTTCGTCGAGCCACGCCTCCTCGATGCCCGAGGCGATGTGTACGGTCGCCTCGCGCTTGCCGGCCCGCGCGTCGGAACGGGCGTCGAGCGCAACGAACAGTGGCGGCTCGCGCACGCCCGACTCCGGCGCCAGCCGAACGCCGCCACCGCCGACCATGGTGGCCGCCGACGGGTCGGCCTCGCGCCGGCGACAGACGCGGTCGGGGTAGGCGAGAAGCGCGAGCTTGCGGAGCAGTTCATGGCCGCCAAGGAGAACGCTTGTTGGGGAAGCGAGTCGATCTCGCGAGCGTTCTCGCTGATCAGCGCCCCCTCCCCTAGCCCCTCCCTCGAGGGGAGGGGGACCATGCGCGTGCAGCCCCCGTGTGACACGCAGCAATTCGTCGCGCACGCGAAGCACAGACCTGCGCCCGTTGCGGTCGATGTCGTCGCGATGCTCGTGGCCGCGTTCGAGCAGTTCGAGACGCTCGAAAAGATCACTGGTCGTCCGCGTGCGAGCGGATCGATCGTGGTACGACGCGCTTTCGCGGCGGACGAAATCCTTCTCGCTCAGGATGGCTGCGACGGTGGCGGCAAGTTGGTCGGCGCCGGCATCGACGCCCGCCAACAGGAGCCGGCCGATGCGCGGATGCACGGGCAAACGCGCGAGCCGCTTGCCTAGTTCGGTGATCGGGCCGCGTTCGGATTCGATCGCACCGAGCATCGCCAAAAGCGTTTCGCTGGTGGCGAGCGTGGCCTCGTCGGGGGCTTCGTACCAGCCGAACGTGCGTGGGTCGGCCGTGCCCCAGGCGCGCAGGCTGAGCACCGTGGGCGCGAGGTCGACTCGGCGCACCTCGGGCTCTTCAAATTCACGCAGCGCGGCCTGCTCCTGCACAGTCCAGAGCCGAATACATCGGCCCGGCGCGGTGCGCCCTGCTCGGCCGGCGCGCTGCGCAGCGCTCGCCTTGCTGATTCGCGAGAGGTCAAGCCGGTCGAGACCGCGCTTCGGGTCGAAACGCGGAACGCGCGCAAGGCCCGAATCGATCACGACCGTCACGCCGTCGATCGTCAGCGACGTCTCGGCGATGTTCGTCGACAAGATCGCCCGCGGCCGGCCATCGCGCGTCGGTTCGAGCGCACGCTGCTGCTCGTCGAACGCCAGCGAGCCGTGCAGGATGCGTACGTCGAGGTCGTGGCGATGGGCGATGGCTTCGAGCGCGCGTGCAGAGCGACGGATTTCTTCGACGCCCGGGAGGAAGACGAGGACGTCGCCTCCGGCCCCTCCCTTAAGGGGAGAAGTGAAGATGGCATCCACCTCGCTCGCCACGCGCTCCCACACCTTCAGCGTACTGGGCAGGCGATGCTCGACCGACACCGGAAACGTCCGCCCCGGCACGCGAACAATCGGTACATCGCCCAGCGCGGTCGCGACACGTTCGGCGTCGAGCGTGGCGCTGATGACGATCAGCTTCAGGTCGTCGCGCACGCTTGAGCGGATCTCGCGCAGCATCGACAGCGCCATGTCGACGTCGAGGGAGCGTTCGTGGAACTCGTCGAGGATGACGCCGCCAATGCCCGTCAGGAACGGGTCGGCCACGAGTTGGCGGGTGAGGATGCCTTCGGTGAGGACACGCAGGCGGGTACGGTCGGTGAGTTTGCGGTCGAAGCGGACGTGGTAGCCGACGTCGTCGCCGCCGAGGGGCACGCGGCGTTCGTCGGCGATGCGGGCGGCCGCGGCGCGGGCGGCGACACGGCGCGGCTGGAGCATGACCAGCCGATGGTTCTCGCCGGCGAGCAGGCCCGAATCGAGGATGGCCGGCGGCACGCGCGTGGTCTTGCCCGCCCCCGGCTCCGCCACGATGATGGCCGAGCCGTGTGCACGCACGGCGTCGACGATCGCGGGCAGGTGAGGATCAATGGGCAGCGGGGTCACGGGGTGGGATGGTACGATGTGTTCGTGGCTGCTTCGACACTGCGATCCTTGTTGCATCGAGTCATTCGGTTCGTCGTCTTTTTTGCGACCCTGTCCGTTTGCGTTTGGTCGTTTCTCTTCGTCATGCTGCCCGGAGGCGGGAGCGAGGGCACTGCACGCATCCTTGTTGGCCTTGCGGCGACACAACCTGCAGGCTCTGTACTTGTCGCGCCGGATGTCGGCCGATACGCGGTTTCCAGTCCATTCCCTGGAGTGAACGTCGTCATTTTCCAAAATCGCAGATTCATATTGATGAACGGCTGGCTTGCGCGGTCTGTTCTTCGGGAGTGGCGTGCTGGTTATAGGGACCGCCTATCGATGGATGGTTCGCCACCAGGATGCGAATTGGTTTCGCTGACATCGATGTGACATCCGCGAAGGCGCAAGCGGCGGTGCGGGCGAGCCGTGATCGATCAAGGTCGACCGATCAGCCAAAGATCACGCCCGCGCGCGTCCGACTCCCCATGCCGCGCAGAACATCGTGAACATTACGATCACCATCGCCGGGCCCATGGGGATGAAGCCCCATTTCCAGCCGATCGCAATGCCGGCGGACGTGCCGATGACGCTGAAGATGACGCTGAACAGCAGCGTCGCATTCAGCCTTCGCGCCAGCAGGCTTGCGGTCGCGCCGGGCAGGATCAGCAAGGCGCTCACCAGCAGGATGCCGACGATCCGAACGCCGGCCACCACGGTCAGCGCGACCATCGCGATCAGCAGGTAGTGGATCAGGCCCACGTGCACGCCGCTGGTTTCGGCCAGCGTCGGTTCAAGGCAGTACGCGACGATCTCCCGCCGCAGCATCAGCACCGCGAGCACGACGGCCGCGCTCATCGCGATCGCACCGATCACGAACGGCGGTTCCAGTGCGAGCGGCTGCGCGTAGATCAGCGTATCGACTGCGGCAGGCGATGTGTGGAAGCGGTGCTGGTACACGCTCTGCCCAATGAACCCGACAGCCATGCAGGTGACGAGGAAGATTCCGATCGACGCATCGCCCGACAGTCGCCCGCGACGCGACAGCACGCCCATCAGCAGTGCCGCCCCGACCGGCACGGCGATCGCGGCGACGTACGTGAGCGCGTCGTACGTTCCGCCGCGGACGGTGGGCACCATCGCGCTCAGCAGCGCGACCAGCCCGACGCCGCCGAAGCCAGAGTGGCCGACGCCTTCGCCGAGGAACGACCAGCGGCGGGCGACGACGAACACCGACAACATCGCGCACGCGACGGCGACGGAGAGCGAGGCGAGGAGGGCGTTGAGGAGGGGTTCGGACATGGGTGTGCGTCAACTCTTTCAACGGCTCTGCCACTCTTGAAGGACTTTCGGCACCATCAATCCGAGTTGTTCAGCCTGCTCATTGGAAACACGGACCCAACGAATCTCGCCTTGCAGCGTCAAAGCATCGAGCATACGAACGCTGCCGTACCGAATCTTGGCAATCGCGCAGACGTCGGTGCATTCGTCTAGGGCGATAGGTTCCGGCAAGACAACGATGTAGTTGCGTATGAGCACCTGATCGTCCTGAGGCAACTGGTCGATTCGCTTCGCAAAGTCGGAATAGCGATCTTGCGGGGGCAGAATGGCCTTGAGCGTCTGAAGACACTTCGAGACTTTCCGCAGTTCGCCAGCTTCGATCTCATTTGCAGTCGGCGAGCGCCGACCGCAGGCCATGAGCGAGCATGCGACGATCGAAAGAGCAGCAGCCCACACGATCCTCACAGGGGTCCTCCGGGCAACGCGATGGGCCGGGTAATGGCGGGAAGTGGGATGGGTGCGTGATAACCATCGCACGCCGGATCGTCGCAGCGCGGGCCGCCGATGCCGAGGGTGGCCAGGTCGCACTTGAACATCGAGTACACCAGGTCGGCCGGCAGGTGGTGTGGCGTGTCGTGGAAGTGCAACGTCTGACCGACGCACGCGATGCGATCGGAGATGCTGGCAACCGCCCGCAGGTCGTGCGAGACGAAGACGACGGTCAGGCCCAGCGAGTCGCGCAGTTGCGTGATGAGCGTGATGAAGTCCTGCTGCCCGCGCTGGTCGATGCCGACGGTGGGCTCGTCCAGCAGCAGCAGCGTGGGTCGCGGCGCGAGCGCGCGGGCGATCAGGGCCCGTTGAAGCTGGCCGCCCGAGAGTTCGCCGATGGGCGTGCGCCGGTGATTGCTCAGCCCGACACGGTCGATCAGTTCGTCGACGAAGGCGAGGTCGTCGCGTGCGTGACCGCGCAGCATGCCAGTTCGGCCGAGCAGACCGAGACGCACGAGGTCGGTCACGTCGATCGGGAAGTGCGGGGCGAGCGTCGGGTTCTGCGGCAGGTAGCCGACGAGGTCGCCGCGGCGCACCGCCTCGCGCGGCGGCAGGCCGCACACGCGCACCATGCCGCGCGTCGGCTTGACGATGCCGAGCATCAGCCGCAGCAGCGTGGTCTTTCCCCCGCCGTTCGGGCCGATCACGCCCAGCGTATGGCCGCGCGCAACCGACAGGTTGATCCGGGTCAGGACCGCGCGGTCGCGGTAAGCGAAGTCGAGGTCACGGATGTCCAGCACGGAATCCATCGCAAGAGGAGTATAGGCGACTTGCAATCGATTTGCATGAGGGATTCATGCGGGTAAGTGCGTCTCAACGCACAACCCACGAAGTGACGCCGCTTCGCCGCGATGGGATACGAGTTTCAGGTTTCGAGATTCGAGTTGCGAGAGGACGGGAGCAACACGCACGGTACTGCGTGCGTGTCACAGCTCGATTTCTGCGTCGCGGGATGACACAACGCGCTCGCGCAGCGTCGTGCACCACATACAGTCGCAGTCTTCCGTCTTGCTGGACGCGTCGAAGTGCAAATCGCGCGGGCAGTGTTCGCGGGGGTCTTTCGCCTTAGCGAGCACCGGGCAGCCGCACCCTTCGGTGGGCTCGTCGCGTTCTACCTGGTTCAGGAACGGCCGGCCGCAGTAGGATTTGCCGCACTTCACGACGACGAGCGGGCAGCGCGAGCAGATTTCCGCGCGAGCCTGCCATTGCGGGTGCTCGTGCCCGACGCCGATGGAGCGAAACAGGCTCTCGGCGCGTTTGACGCCGGCGCTGACGAGCTTGAGCGCGAAGCGAGTTGGGGAGAGCGCGACGGACATCGCCTTTGTTATCGGTCGTTTGAGATCACGAACTTGAATGGAGGACGCGGTCGCTCCGCAAACGGACCAGCGACTTCGTCGCGGCGTGGCGGGATCTGAGGGAACGACCGACGAGACGATCGCTCAGCAAGTCCCATCGCCCGAACTTCCCGGTCCGCAACTCGCAATTCGAAATCGGCAATTCGCAATCACCCTTTCACCGCCCCGCTCGCCAGGCCCGACACGAAATCTCGCTGGAGCACGAAGAACAGGCTCATCACGGGCAGGATGCTCAGCAGCGTGCCCGCCATCAGCGGCCCTAAGCTTCGGTTGGCTTCGGGAATGCTCAGCAGGTTCGCCAGGCCGATCGGCAGCGTGTATTTCGCCTCGTCCTGAAGCACGATCTGCGGCCAGAGGTAGCTGTTCCACGCCCCCAGGAAGCTCATCAGCGTGAACGCCCCGATCATCGGCCTGACGATCGGCAGCGCGACTTCCCACCAGATGCGAATCTCGCTGCATCCGTCCACGCGGGCGGCCTGGAGAAGTTCGTCCGGCACGCCGCGCATTGCCTGCATGAACAGGAACATGCCGAACACGCTCACGCAGGCCGGCACGAGAATCGCCCAGTACGTGTCCAGCCAGCCGATGCGGTACATCCACTCGTACCCGCCCGGCAGCAACACCTGCGCCGGCAGCAGCAGCGTCAGCAGCATCAGGCTCACCAGCACGCGTTTGCCCGCGAAGTTGTACTTGGCCAGGGCGAAGCCGCCCAAGCTGCTGAGCGTGACCATCAGCACGGTCTGCGTCGACGCGAGGAACACCGAGTTAATCAGCCACGTGACGAACGGATAGCGCGTCACGAGGAACCGGTAGTTATCGACCGTCAGATTCGAGAGGTTGTTCGGCAGGAACGCCGAAGTGGCGAAATCGGCGTCGGTCTTGAACGACGCGCACACCAGCCAAACCAGAGGCCCGAGGCTGATCGCGGCCGCAACCAATAACAACGCGTGGACGAGAATTGACCGGGCCAACTTCACCGTGCGGGAGTGTCGGCCACGCTGAGAATCGAAGCAAGTGACCGACTAGTCGATCATCGTGTCGTCGCTGATGCCCATCACGTCGGTCTGAATAGCCAAGCCAATCCGGGCCACGGCGTATGTGCGCGCCGTCGCCGGCATCGAGCCTGAAACGATCGCCAGCAAGGACACGGAACCTTCTGCCGAAGGCAGTGGCGTCGTCACCAGTGTGCGTTCGCGGTTGTCGTCGAATGTCCCGACCAGCGCCTGGTCGCTGACGCGGACGTGAACGAGCCGTGCTTCCGGCCGGCCGTCCACATCGGTCGCATCGATCAGCGGCAGGTCTGGTGAATTGAAATCGGTAACGCCATCGAATGTGAAGTCGATCGCCTCGGGCACACCGTCCGATTCGATGTCAGCGACGACATGACGCCGGGCGAGCATCCCGGGGATATCGCTTTGGGCATAGCTGATCATGCGCCCGCGATACGGAATCGTGATGGTTTCGTTCGTCGCCAGCGCTGCGCCCGTTCCCCGGGTATCGAAGTCCATCCCAATCGGCGGGTACACGTCGTTCGGAAGTCTCACAAAGACCGACCAGCCCTGAACGTCGAATCCCATGTGGTAGCCGCTCTCGCGGACTTCGATTCCGACCGGCACCCGATGGCCCGACGACCCAACGACGGAAAATGACCACCATTGGTCTTCGCGTAGTCCGATGTTGCCTGAAACGCTGAGACGCGTTGTGGGCTGGCCCGGCAAGACGATCGGCGTCGCGAGTTCCTGCACCGGCCGGCCGCTCGCAAGGGATGCGTACGAAGCGGGGTCGATGGAGAGCGCGTCCGACGCCTTGGACGCGTCGGCCAGCCGCCGTGGTTCGAGCGGCTCGAAGAAGAGGCGTTCCATGCGTTCGCGGGGGACGACTCGAATGGCCATGCGCCGATTATCGGACGACCAGGCCCCGCGACTTCAGTTGCGGGACGCCCCGCCTGTCTTGTATTTGCAGCATTACCCGTCACTGCGACACGTCGCCCCACCTTGGCAAGTGCGCGCCGATCTCCGCCGATGCAGGAGCGAGGATCACACGACATGGCACGCAGCATTCATCGCATCGCAATCAACACCGGCGGCGGCGACGCACCGGGCCTGAACGCCGTCATCGCCGGCGCGGTCTGTGCCGCGCACCAACTCGGCTGGGAAGTGCTCGGCATCAAGGAAGGGTACGACGGCATTCTCAATCCCGACGCCTTCGCGGGCGATGGCGTCGTGCGCCTCGAGCCGCGCGACGTCCGCGGCATCGCCAAGCTGGGCGGCACCATCCTCGGAACCACCAACCGCGGCAACCCGTTCAAGTCGGTCATCGTCAAGGACGGCATCGCTCAGGAAGTCGATCGCTCCGACGAAGTCATCGAGGCGATGCGTCGCATGGAAGTCGACGCGCTGATCGCCATCGGCGGCGACGGTTCGCTCGGCATCGCCGACCAACTCAACGACAAGGGCCTGCGTCTCATCGGCGTGCCGAAGACGATCGACAACGACCTCGACGCGACGGTCGTCACCTTCGGCTTCGACTCGGCCGTCGAGTTCGCGACGGATTGCGTCGACCGTCTTCATTCCACCGCGCAGGCGCATCGGCGAATCATCGTCGTCGAAGTGATGGGTCGACATGCCGGCTGGATCGCCTTGCACGCCGGCGTGGCCGGTGGCGCACACGCCATCCTGATTCCGGAGATGCCGTACGACCTCAACAAGCTGGCGGCCGAGCTGAAGAAGCGGGTCGCGCCGGCGCGTGGCTATGCGATTGTCGTCGTCGCCGAGGGCGCGATGCCCAAGGGCGGGGAACTGACGATCAAGTCCCGCGAACTCGGTCGTGAAGTGCGACTCGGCGGCGTGGGCGAGATCGTGGCCGACCAGTTGCAGCAGCTCACGGGCATCGAAAGCCGGGCCGTCGTGCTCGGGCACCTTGTCCGGGGCGGCAGTCCGACGGCGAGCGACCGCTTGCTGGGCTTGGAATTCGGCGCCGCCGCCGTGCGTGGGCTGGCCGACAATCTCGACGGCGTCATGGTCGCCCTGCACCCGCCGGAAGTGCGTTACGTGCCGATCAAGCAGGCGATCAAGCGTCGTAAGGTCGTTCCGCCGGACGGAAGCACGGTCGCGACGGCGCGGGCGCTAGATATCCTGCTTGGGGACTGACGGCGCGAAGGCTCGTCCTGCGATCCAAAGGCGGACGGTCAACCCTTCATATCAATCTGTGTTTTGCCGTGGTGCTGGCACCGCGAGTGGATCAACCACGGGTAAATCGCGACGATGAAGTCGCCCCAATCGTTCGGACGTCGGGACCTGCCTCCGACTATTGCGAGCGGGCTGCTCAGCACGTCTGCCAACTATCGCCAACCAACGATCCTGCCGCCACCCTTCACAAAATAGCCTTGCAATCCCTTGCAAGGCGATGTTAGCCTTCACTTGCAGGCTGGTAGCGAGGCAGGGAAATCATGACAATCCAACACCGTTTCGGCGCGGCCTTGGTCGCGTTGGCGTCGATGGCTTCGTGGGCAGGCGCTCAGACCATTAGGCCCCTTGTCACGTCGCGCACCGAAGGCATCTCGATCGGCCAGCAGTTCGGCCTGACGCGTCAAGGCAACCCGCTCTACACCGGCAGCGGTAACTCGGGCGAGAATCCGCTCTTTGAAGGCAGCGGCGCGCTGCGCATCACGATCGTCGGCAACAGTTTCGGCTCGCCGGCCGTGCTCGCCAACGGCACCGTCGTCTACCAGACCAACTCGCCCGACGGCCAGAACGGCCTGTTCGCGCGGACCCTCGGCGGCGTCATCATCACCATTCGCGGCGACAACTTCGGCCCGAAGTTCAGCTACCGCGCGGCCGCCTCGGGGAACCAGGTCGCGATCATCACGCAGGACACGCCGAGCAGCGAATCCGTCAGCGCCGGCCCGCTCGCGGGCATCTCGGCGGCGCAGATTGCGCAGAGCCGGCTCGGCCGACCGGCCGTCAACACGCTCGGCACGGTCGCCGTCGTCGGCACCGACAGCACCGGCGCCAGCGCCCTGTTCGTCCGCTCGGGCGGCTCGATCATCACGATTAACGGCTCGAACTTCGGCCTCGCCAGCATCTGGGGCGACCCGCACGTCGACGAGAAGGACGGCACCCGCTTCTTTGCCACCGACACGAGCGGCGCGACCGGCCTTTACGAATACACGCCGGCCGCCGGCACCGTCGCGAAAGTGTCCGACTTCGGCCTGTCCCGCGCCGCGGCCTTCAGCGACAATGGCTCGGTCGCCAGCCTGAGCGACGCGTCGGGCACGCTGCACATCGAAGCGATCGGCATGTCGCCGCCCGCTACCGTGGCGACGCTCGCCAGCGGCGCATCGTTCGCGAACGCAAACCTCGCGCCGGCCACGCTCATCAGCGTCGGCGATTCGCTCGACGGTTCGACCATCACCGATCTGGGCCTGAGCCCGACGTCATTCGCGGTCGCCAACGAGGTCGCGTTCTGGGCCTCGCTGGCCGACGGCACGACCGGGCTGTACGTCTACCCCGTGCCCGAACCGGCAGCGTTGTCGGCGCTCACGCTTGGCCTGCTCACGTGCATGCGCCGGCCGACGCGCTGAGCGATGGGTCACTCTGGGTAACCGTACGGGTCGGTCGATTGCTTGTTCATGTTGTCGTAATAAGCGCGAGCGCTCAGACCCGTCCCGATCAGACCGGGCAGCAACGCCAGCAGCGCCAGCACCGGCACACGCACCCACGCGGATCGATTGCGGATGATCGGCACGAAGCCGAGCATCAGCAGCAGCGGGCCGAGCAGAATTGGCAGGTACATCGCGTCGGGCTTGGTCCCGAAGAGCACCGCCCAGGCGGTGAACGCAGACAAGCCGCCGACCGTCAGCGCGGCGAACGCGGTCGAGATCGCGTTCGACTTGCGCACCATCGAGATGACGGCGCCGGCGCCGATCGCCCAGGCGAACACGCTCACGCGCGGGGCGGCCGTCGCCATCGCGGCGCCGAACGGCATCCACGCCGCCAGCAGCAGCGCCGTGCCGGACAGCACGATCGGCAGGACCGGCGAGCGCTCGATTCGCCCGAGCGCGCCCAGCGCCCACGCCATCGATCCGCCCGCGAGCGAGATCCATACGACGTGCAGCGCGAATACCGGGTAGCTCCAACTCGCCGGGCCGACCATCGTCGTCTTGACGTAAAGGATCGGCGCGACCGCCAGCGCAACGACGAACGCGGAGCCCACCAGCGTCACCCAGCGCGGCCGCGGCAGCAGGTCGAGCACGATCGCGCCCAGCGCCGCCAGCGGGATCGACAGCACCAGGTAGTCGTCCGCGTCGATCATCGGCCAGAGCTGTGCGTTCTGCGCCCGGAACAGCAGCCACCCCGCCGGCAGCACCGCGAACAGCACCGCCATCGGCAGGAGAAACGCGCGCTGGTCGGCATCAGGCAGCACACTCGGTTTGCGCTTGGGCAACGTGCCAAGCATCACCACCAACGCAATCGCGAACGGCAGGACGGCTCCGAAGATGAGGTCAGTGGCGGTGAGCACGTGAGCAAGTGTGCAGTAATCAGAGAGCAGTGGGCAGGAAGAAAGCACCGAGGCCTTCGTCACCTGCCCACTGCCCACTGCCCACTGTTTTTACTGCTTCGAGCCTTCCAAAGCGATGGTGAGGTCGACTTCCTTCGACAGCGCCTGCGGGAAGCCGTCGACGCCGAAGTCGTCGCGGTTGATCGTGATATGCCCTTCGAAGCCGGCACGGTAACCCATCTGCGGGCCGCGATCGCCTTCGCCGATCTTCTTCAGGTTGATCGTCACTTCCTTCGTGCGGCCCTTGATGCTCAGGTCGCCCGTGACGCTGTACGTGCCGTCGGCCACCGTGCTGCTCTTGCTCTTGAAGGTGGCCTGCGGGAACTGCTGGACGTTGAAGAAGTCCGGTCCCTTGAGGTGTTCGTCGCGCTTGGCGTTGTCGGTGTCGATCTTGGTGACGTCGATGGTGATGTCGAGGTCGAGGGCCGAGTCCGACAGCTTGAACGTGCCGGCGACGTCGTCGAATCGGCCGTAGGACGGCGACACGCCCATGTGGATAATGCGGAACATGACCGTGCTGTGAACGCCGTCGATCTTGAACGTGGCCGGCTCGGCCGCCATCGCGGCTCGGGCAACCGGCAACAGCGTGGGGGCGGTGAGCGCGGTCAGCGAGAGCGCAGCCAGCGACGCCAAAGCGATTCGACGAATCATGCGAGATCCTCCAACTCTTTCCGTATCGAACGATTTCACCTGCGAGCACCCAGCGTGCCTTCAGGACAACCGGACTGAACGCTAGGCAGCATCCCGATGGAAGTCACGCGGGGCTACTTCGTGCAGCCGACGAGCATGCTCGCCTGCTATGCCTTCTTCCGGCGCACGAAGCTCCAGACCGGCAGCCCGAGCAACTGGCACATACCGAAGTAGACGATGCCGCCCACGCTCATGATGCTGACGACTTCAACGCCCAGGCGCACGTGCGACAGCGCCTCCCGGCTCGGGAACGCCGCCCGCGTGGCGTAACACGCCACGCCCATGACGGCCGACGCGATGAGCATCTTGCCCAGCGTCATCAGCATCGGCTTCAGATGGAGTTGCACGCGCCGGCAGAGCATTGCCGTCATGATGGTCGTCTGCACCGCGAAGCTCACCAGCGTGCCGACGGCCATCGCGCTTTCGCCCAGGCCGGTGAACGCCAGCGGGATTTCGACGACGAGGTTCAGCAACAGGTTGACGATCGTCCAGATGAGCGGCGTGCGGGCGTCGTGCAGCGCGTAGTAGCCGCGATTCAAAATCTGCTGCACGCTGAACGCCCAGATGGCGGCCGAGTAGATGGCGGTGGAGAGCGCCGTCCACCGCGCATCCGCCAGCGTGAACCGCCCACCTTCGAAGAGCAGTCGCACCGCCGGAAAAGCGATGATGACCATCCCGACCGATGCCGGCAGGCCGATGAACATGGCCGCTTCGATGCCGCGGCGGAGGGTGTTTCGAAAGTTTTCCGTGGTAAGTGGAGAGTGGAGAGTTGCTGTGCTGCGCTGATCTGCAACTCTCGATTCTCCACTCTCCACTCCCAACTGATTGATCGCGTCTTCACTCAGCTTTGGAAAGATCGCCGTCGCGATCGCGATCGCGAACACGCCTAGCGGGAACTGGTACATGAACTGCGCCCAGTTCAATCGAACGATCGCGCCGTCGGTCATCGGGTACGCGAACGTGTGGCCGAAGAGCGTGAAGGTTGTCGCGGCGCCGTGCGGCGTGAGCATGTAGCTGATCTGCCCGTCAAGAAAAACGCCGATCTGTAGCACGCTCGCGCTCAGGGCCACCGGGAGCGACAGCAGCAGCATCTTCTTCACCAGCGGCGTCCAGATTTTCACCGCGAGCCGAAACCGAAACCCGCTGCGATACAAATCCGGGAGCAGGATGCCGATTTGAAGGAAGCCGCTGGCGAGGACGCACGCCGAGAGCCACCACACCGCCAGCCGCGCGCCGTCGGGCGTTCCGAGGTCGTAGCGCCATGCGAGCAGGGCC
This sequence comes from Tepidisphaeraceae bacterium, assembly GCA_047600945.1. GTDB lineage: Bacteria > Planctomycetota > Phycisphaerae > Tepidisphaerales > Tepidisphaeraceae > JASGKC01. The sequence continues at coordinate 5,277,839 of JASGKC010000001.1, forward strand.
ATCGCGACGATCTGCACGAAGTTCAGCACGATCGCCGTCGCAGCCGGTGCCGCGAAACGCTTGTGCACCTGCAGGATACCGCTCAGGAACGCCGCCCCGCACACCAGCATCACGTAAGGCAGCATGACCGACGTCAGCGTGATCGCCAGCCGCGTTTCGTCGCTCCAGTTCCCGAAGCGTGCCATCGCCAGCAGGATGAGTTCACCGACGACGGTCACGCCGGTGAGGATGAGCATGAGCAGGTTCACGCTCGCGGCTGCGAAGTCGCCGGGCGCGTCGTTCCGCTTCACCGCGCCGGCATACAGCGGAATGAACGCCTGCGAGAGTGCACCTTCGCCCAGCAGCTTGCGGAACAGGTTCGGGATTCGAAACGCGTAGACGAACGCCTCCCAGACCGGACCGGTGCCGAAGAAGTGTGCAGCGGCTTTCTCGCGTGCGTAGCCCAGAATCCGGCTGAGCAGCGTCACCCCGCCAATCAGCGTGGCGGCCGAGAGAAAGTTGTGCTCCTGCGTCTTCCGTGACACGGTGCGGACTGTAGCGAAACATGTCCTTCGTGGCACGGGCGCCCCACCCGTGGAGTCGCGCGGCGAAGATCGCCAACAAAGGCAACGCATTTCGTGGCACGGGCTTCCAGCCCGTGGAGTCGCCGCAGGCGACCATCGAGCGCAGCTCGATTCAACACGCGGAGCGTCTTCCGCCAATTGAGCAGCCTTGGAGGGGTCCGATCACGTTTCGCTGAAGTTGAATTCGCCTACGGCGAATACTCGCTGCGCGAGTCCACGGGCTGGAAGCCCGTGCCACGACAGACATCAATTCTCGATCTTCGCAGAATCGCCCAAGCGTTTGATGACGCCCCCCGGGTCTCGGTACAGGTGCGGGCTCCACAGCCGCCGCACGTTCCAACCCTGCTGCTTGCAGATGCCGGCGCGGAACGCATCCCAGCCGACCGGGTCGTCGACGGCCTCGAACCGCGTGCCGTCGCACAGCACGCCTACCGGGTACTTGCCGTCCGCGCTGCGCAGCGCGAGGTCGACGCGGAAACCTTCGTTACCCCAGTTCAACATCGAACCGACGCCCGCATCGGCCAGCTTCTTCGCGATCGCCTCGGCCACCGGGCTGGTCGGCTCGGTGTCGCCCTTGGTGATCTCGACCTTGTCCGACGCGCTCGGCGCAATCGCCGGCGCGACGTACTTCGCCTGCAACTCCTCGGCGTACTTCAGGTACGCATACATCAGCCAGCCGCCCGTCGGCGCAGCGCCCTCAGGAATGGCCGGCAGGTTGCGGTACGTCGTTGGCGGAATGCTGGTGATGAGGTGCACGCACGCGCGGCGCGCGTCACCAGCACATTCAACCGACGCCCGCCACCCGACATCTGGAGCGGGCCGAAGCGTTGGTAGAACTTCCCCGATTTATCCGGCCCGTACGTGGTGCTGATGATCATCTCATCGCGCTCGTCGCCCTGGACGTTTTCGAGGTTCTTCACGAACAGCCCCTCGAAGCTGCCCTTGCCCATCCGCTGCTTGGCGGCGTCAAGCTGCTTGCCGAACGCCTCGTCGGCAGCCGCGGCGTCGTCAAGTTCCTGTAGGATTTCATCCCGCTGCTGCACGTTCATGCACGCGATGCCGATGCTCGGCGGGTCCTTCCGCGCCAGCAGCCCCTTCACGATCTCGACGATCTTCTTCGCCTCGACCTCGTTCGCGGACTTTTCGAACACGCCATCGACGCGATACAGCTTGATGGGCGGCTCCGGCGCGCGCAGATCAGGATGACTCGGGATCGGCTGAAGACGCGACTTGTAGAAGTATCGATTGCTAAACTCGATCAGGTCGGCGTTCTTCGAGCGATAGTGCACGTCGAGGTATGCCTGCCGCACCTGCAATTGCAGCGACGCGTTGAGCAGGTCTTCGGTCTTGCTCTGCTGACGCTCGAAGAGGTCCTGATCGGTGGCGACCTTGTCGCCTTCATCTTCGTCGCTGTCATCGAGCGTGCTTTCAAAGAACCGCGTGGGCGGAAGTTGCTGCTCATCGCCAGCCACGACGACACGCCGGCCCCGCGCGAGGACGGGCAGCGATTCTTCGAGCCGGCACTGGCTGGCCTCGTCGAAGACGATGACGTCGAAGATCGGCTTGCGCGCGAACAGCTGCGCGACCGTCTCCGGGCTGGCCATCCAGACAGGTCGGAGGTCGAATATTGGATCGCCCCCCTGCTCGGCCGCGCCCTGCTGAATTACCTTGCGGAGCCGCAGCGCGTTCTTGCCGCTCATCAGGAACCGGCGTTCCAGCGCCTTGCCGCGCTCGTTCAATCGGCCGTCCGCGTAAAGCCGATCGCGCGCCTTCTTCGTCCACTTGCCGACGATGTTGTCTCGCAGCAGTTCCTGCCGCTGTTTTTCGAGTTCAACGAGGCGCGACATGAGCGTTTCGAGGCGCTGGGCGTCGGTCGACGTGAGCGCCGGCGTGGCCGCGAGCCGCGCCTTGATGTCGGCCGCCAGCGCCCGCTTCTCGATCGCCTGGCTGGCGGTCGTCACGTCCAGCCCGCTCAGCAGCATCGCCCGCACCGGACCGGCCACATTCGGCGCGAGGTCGGACAGGCTCTTTTCCAGCCGAGCGACCGATTCGAGCGTGTCGACCTTCTCCAGCAGCGCCTTGCCGCGTGACGCGACAGGCTGATTCGATCCCATCAGACGCGACAGGAGCGCGACACCCGCATCGGACGAAAGACCTGACGATTTCAACGCCGACGCGACTGCATTGATCGACTCCACGCGTTTCGGCGCGGCGCAACGCCGCCACCAGCGCCACTGGCGGCTTCGCGGGATCGGACAAGATCGACATTACCGCGTCTCGCGATGACGCAAGCGACGGCGATCGCAACTTCGACACGACATCCGTCCCGGACAAGTGCCCGCCCGCGCCCGCGATCAACTGATCGTCCGGCAGCGCAATATTCGCGGTCGTCTGCACGCCGTTCAATTCGTTCAGCAGGAACGTGAGCAGCACGCGCTCGCGATATCCGTCGACGAACGCCTTCGCGCGTCTGGCGTTCGGTACGTCCAGCGGCAACCCGAACGGCGCGAGCGCCGCCTTGGCGGCGCTCTTCGCGGCGAAAGCCATGAAGCCCAGCGCACCCTGCTGGCTCTTCAGATAGTCCGCCAACTGCTGCGACACCCGCGCCCAGTCGGCCGGCCCGACGTTGGTCATCGATCGGGCCGTCGCTTCTAGTGTCCCGTCGAGCGGGCCAGCCTTCACGTGGTCGAGCATGGCACGAGCTTCGGCCATGCGTGGTGCGAGACGCTGAAGGGTCGCATCGTCAAATCGCGTCAGACGCTGACGAACGTGCGTGGGCGATGCACACGCCTGCTCAAGCAAGCCCGCCAACACGACGCGGTCGGAGGCTTGCTGTGCGAGATTGACATCCGCCGCGAAAGGCGGTGCGTTCGGGTCAAGCGTGGCGTCCGCGCTCTCGAACACCGGCACCAGCTTCGTCACGGCCTGCTTGATCTCATCGACGTTGCGCGACAGCACCGCGCCGACGTCCGTCGTCACCACACCGGCCCACGGGTTGTGGGCGTAGTCGGTCGACTTGGCCCGATCGAACAGCTCCCGCAACGGCCCCGCCAGTTTCGCGAGTTCATCCGTGCTGATGCCGTCGAGCGCCGACGCATCCGCGCCGGCCACCACATCGGGCAGGCTTAGCCATCGTCCGACTGCTTCGTGCAAACTCAGCCTGCCGGGCGACGGCTCGTCCATCAGCGCCTTGTGATACGCCGTCAGCTCCGCGTGAATCTTCGACAATTCTTCGTCGATCGCCTGCTGCTCCTGCTGTGTGCGTGTGCTGACGCGAATCGAGCCGAGATTGTTGAGTTGATCGCGGATCTTTCTGTACAGGTCTTTCTGATCGATCTGCGGATCATGCACGACGGCGGCGAGGTCGCCCAGGCCGACGAAGCTCAGGCGGTTCAGCACAACGTCGAGCGCGGTGCGTTTGTCGGAGACGAAGAGGACGCGCTGATCGCGACCGAGCGCGTCGCCGATGATGTTGACGATGGTCTGCGATTTCCCCGTGCCGGGCGGGCCGTGCACGACGACACCCTGATTGGCCTGGCTGAGCCGAACGACCATGCGCTGGCACGGGTCGGCGTCGGTGACGAGGTTCACGCTGGTCGGCCCGACGGTCGCGGCCGGCGGATCGGTCGGTAACGGCGGCGGGGTGGCCGGCGTGTCGAGCGAGATACCGGCCTTCAGATATCCTTCGATCGGGCCGGTCACTTCTTCGCCGCCGGCCAACGCCTTCATGTCTTCGATCAGGCCTTGGTTCGCCATCGGGAACAATCCCAGCACGGCCGCGGGCAGGATGGCGGCGGCGTCCTTCACTTCGTCCGTGCGCGGCGCCGACGCCAGCGCGAAGTTGTCGGCGAGTTGCAGGTCCGGCGCGTCCGCACCGGCCGGCGCTTCGTGATTCGCGGGCAGGAAATCAACCGGCTTCAATTCCAGCGCCTTGACGACTTCGTTCACCAGCAGCGTGATCTCGCGCAGCGGCCGATCGCCCGACTCGTCGTCGACAACGCTGGCAAGGTCTTCTTTGCCGACGAGGCGTTGAAGCCACGCGAACAGCGCGACGTTGGGAATGACGCGGGTCGAGCCTTCGCCGTAGCAGCTGATCTCGATGCTGGTGGAGACGCCGCGCGTGAGCGTGACGTCGACCGGAATGAACGCGATCGGTGCGATGACCTTACGTGACACGTCCTTGCCCAGCGCGCCGGGCGGCAGCGTCAGCAGTGGAAAGCCGACGGCCAGCACGTGCACACCCGTGTCCTGCTTGTACGTGACCGCGTCGTCGGCCATCACGCGCAGCTTGCTGACGATCCGCTGCGCGTTCTGCGCGGGGTCGTTCGCGGGCGCGTCAGTCGACGGAGTCGCAGATGCTTCAGTCGCCTTCTTCGACTTGGCGAACCGCCTCGGCGCCGATCCGGCGATCTTCGTGCTGACTTTGGCCGTCATGTCCGAGCCAAGGACCGCCCGCAGGACGGCCACCGGATCGACGCCGGGCAGATCCTTCAGCGATGCCAGGTCGATACGTTGCCGCGAATTGTGCGGCCGACAGTTCATCGCCGGGCCGTTCAGCAGGCCGGCCATCAGCCGGTCGAGCAGCGTGCGCAGGACCAGTTCACCTTCAGTGCGAGGAGGCGCGTCGGGCATGTCGCACAATCTAAACCGATCGATCGGAATGCCCAATGCCCAAGCCTCAATGCCCAAAAGGCGTCATCTGGCTTATTGGGCATTGGGACTTGGTCATTAGTCATTTAGACTTCTTGCATGCCGACGCTTTTCGAAGTCTTCCTGCACGGGCTGAAGAACCATCAGGCCGGAATTCCGGATGAGGCCGAGAAGGCCTACCGTTGGGTGATCGCCAACGACCCGCGCGGCGCGATGACGGCCAAGATCATGCTCGCGAGCCTCGCGCCGGTGATCTACAAGTCGATTGACGAGATGCACACCTGGCGCGCCAAGACGCAGGCCGAGCTTCAGAAGCTCGTCGAGTCGGGGCAGAAGCTCGACCTCACGCGCGAGTGGGCGCCGCACAACTTCTTCAGCGCCTACCACGGCTACGACGATCGGCCCGAGCAGGAACTGCGCGCCAAGCTGTACCAGGCGCCACGCGACGTGCCCGAGCTGACGATCAAGCACCGCTCCGACGGTCGCATCCGGCTCGGCCTGTGCAGCGCGTACTTCAAGGAACACACCATCGGCAAGCTCAACATCGGCTTGGCCAAGTACCTCGACCGCAAACGGTTCCACGTGACGGTCATCAGCACCGCGCCGAACAAGGATGCGGTCGCGGCGCAGTACCGTTCGCTGGCCGATGCGTACGTGGAGACGCCGAACACGCCGCTGGAAGCACGTCGAGCGATGGCACAGCTCGACCTCGACGCGCTCTACTACGCGGACATCGGCATGAATCCGATGACGTTCTCGCACGGCTTCTCGCGCCTCGCCCGGTTGCAATGCGTCACGTGGGGCCATCCGCTCACGACGGGCATCCCGACAATCGATCACTTCATCAGCAGCGTGCACCTCGATTCGAATGAGGGCCAGCGCTACTACACCGAAAACCTTGTACGGTTGCCGGACATCGCCGTCGCCTACGAGCCGCCGCCAAGGCCGGCCAAGCAGCTCACCCGCGCGCAGCTCGGCCTGCCCGACGACGCCACGATCTACGGCTGCCTCCAGAGCCTCTATAAAATCCATCCGCAGTTCGACCCCATGCTTGGTGACATCCTCCGCCGCGACCCAAAAGGCATCGTGCTGTTCCTCAGCGGCATGTTCCCGCATTGGGAGCAGACACTGCGCGACCGCTTCGCACGGACCATTCCCGATGTCGCCTCGCGCATCCGGTTCGCCCCGCGCCAGGACCGCGACGGCTTCCTCGCGCTCAACGTGTTGTGCGACCTGATGCTCGACCCGCTCCACTTCGGCGGCGGCAACACGAGCTGGGAAGCGCTCAGCCTGCACGTGCCGATCGTGACGCTGCCCAGTGCCTTCCTGCGTGGCCGAATCACGTACGCGCAATATCAGGCAATGGGCTACATCGATCTGTGCGCGAAAGACGAAGTCGACTACGTGAACATCGCCGTACGCGTCGGGACGGATCGCGACTATCGCGAGCAGGCGAAGCGAACCATCGCCGGCAGCGTGGACAAGATTCTGAACCGCACTGAAGGGATCAAGCAGTTCGAGGACTTCCTGGCGACGAAACTCAAGGTTTGATTTGTTCACGAACCGCCGCACAAGTGCGGCGGCTCCCCTGATTGCTAGAATGTCCGCGTGGCCAAACGTCCCGCACAAGTGCCTCCGAAGTCGTTCGAGGAAGCCGTTTCGGAGCTCGAACAGATCCTGCACGATCTGGAGTCCGATCGTGTCGGGTTGGAACAGTCGCTGTCGAAGTACGAACGCGGCACGTTCCTGCTGACGTGGTGTCGCGGCGTGCTCGGCGACGCCGAGAAACGCATCGAACAACTCACGCAGAACGCCGACGGCAAGCTGACCGCCCGGCCGATGTCGCCGCAGCCGGACGTGTCGGTCGACGTCGATCCGGATGACGATGACGACGCGTGAGGCCACCACAAAGGACGCGACATGCCCAACCGATGGTCGCTCATTGCGCTAACGAGTCTTTGCCTCGGCGCCGCGCCCGTGCCGCCGGAAACCCGACCGGACATCAGCGCGCTGGGCATGCTGCGCTCCGTCGAGGACGGCCCGCGTTCGTTGCCGCTGCGCTCGAACGTGTCGGTCCTGCGCGACCACTGGTCGAAACACGCAAGCCTATGGGAAGCCGGCACGGGCCGGTCGAGCGTCGTTACCGAAGATGGCCTGAACTGGCGCGCCATCGACAGCACACTGAAGCTGCACGACGGCGTGAAGCTGGCGATCCGTCAGCGCTTCCACATGTCGGCCGACACCGTGCGCGTGAGGGTCGACGTCACGTCGCCGGCCGATCTGCCTGACCTCGACACGCTCCAGTTCATGATCGAACTGCCCGTCCATCGCTACGGCCGATCGACGGTCAAGCTCGGCGATAATGCACCGGCGTTGCTTCCCGAAACATTCGGCACGAAGGAACTCACGCCGATGCAACGCACCGCCGACGTCTCCGTCGCCTGTGCCGACACCTCAAGTCTGCTCATCAAGCTGGATCGGCCGGTCGATGTGCACCTACAGGACGCACGGCAGTGGAAGACGGACATATATCAATTGCTCCTGCCGCTACAGACCGGGCCGATGCGAGCGAACGCGACCGTCTCGCTCGGCGTCGAACTGCGGGCGAGCATCCCCGACGACGCCAGCCCCGTCACGCTCACCGCCAAGCCGGATGAGCGCCATCAGGCCTTTGACGGCTTCGGTGGCAACTTCGTCTACGGCATCCGCTCGCCGATCGTCGACCGCACGCTCGGAACACTGACACCGGGCTGGGCGCGGACCAGCGCGGAACTGATCGACTGGGACCTGCGCCACCACGAACCGAACGCGAATCTCAAGACGCGTTTCGCGCTCGACCAGCGTCTGGCGAAGGCAACGGACGGACGGTTGATCCTTAGCGTCTGGCACGTGCCGGAACGCTTCTACGCCGAACCGCGCACCGACGCATCGCACCCGCGCAGTTCGGCCGGCACCATTCCGCGCGAGCGCTGGCCTGAACTCGTCGACCTGATCGCGTCGTACCTGCACGAACTCAAACGCCAAGGCGTCGAGCCCGCCCTGTTCAGCTTCAACGAAAGCGACTGGGGCGTGTACGTCAAACTGAACGGTGAAGAACTGCGCGACCTCACGCGACTGCTCGGCCAGCGCTTCGAGAAGGAAGGACTGAAGACGCGTCTACTGCTGGGTGACAGTTCCAGCCTGCGGGCCGGCATCGAGCAGATTCGTCCCACGCTCGCAGACGCCGAGACGATGCGGTACGTCGGCGCGCTGGGCTATCACCCTTGGACGGGCGAAGCCGCGTACTGGCCCGCTTGGCGCGAAGCGGCCGAGCGTGCGGGCGTGCCACTGCTCGTCACGGAGATGGGTTCCGACGCCGACGCCTGGCGCGACAATTCCTTCCACGACCCGCGCAACTTCGTCGTCGAAGCCGCCCGCTTCGTCGACTTGCTCGACCGCAGCGGCGCCAGCGCCATACTCCAATGGGAGTGGTCCGACGATTACGCGCTCACGGAAGAAAACGGTACAGCAACCCCGCGGCTCGACAGCATGAAGCAGTTCGCCAACACGGTGCCGAACGGCGCACGCGTGGCAACGATAGCGAACTCGAAGCCCGACGACGTTTCGGCCGCCCTGCTTATCGGCGAGAAGCCGGGCGTTTACACACTCCACCTGGTCAACCGCTTCGACGCCCGCACGGTCCGGGTCGACGGACTGCCCGCGGGCGTCGCGCCACGCGTGCTGATCGCTTCGCCCGACAGTGCGGCCGCGCCCGAATTCAAGAACACGGCCGGCCGCCGCGAAGTTCGCGTGCCGGCGCGGTCGCACCTTACGATCACCACCGTTCCATGAAGATCGTCCACATCATCACACGCCTGATCGTCGGCGGCGCACAAGAAAACACGCTGCTCAGCTGCGAAGGCCAGCACGACGCCGGCCACGACGTGACGCTGCTCACCGGCCCGTCGCTCGGACCCGAGGGCACGCTGATGCAGCGCGCAAGCCAGCACGGCTACCGCGTCGAAACGATCGATGCGATGCGCCGGTCCATCCTGCCCTGGCAGGACCTCACGACGTATAGCGTGCTCACAAAGCGTCTGCGCGAGTTGAAGCCCGACGTCGTGCACACGCACAGCAGCAAGGCCGGCATCATCGGGCGGTACGCGGCCCACGCAGCGGGCGTGCCGCGGATCGTGCATACAATTCACGGCCTGAGTTGGACGGCGTCGAAACACGCGGCCGTCAACGCGTTCTACCGGCACCTCGAACGACGTACAGCGCGACTCAGCCACAAGATCGTCTGCGTGGCCGACGCGATGGCGAAACAGTCGCTTGCGCACCACATCGGCACGCCGGAGCAGTATGTGACCGTGCACAGCGGTATGGACATTGCGCCGTTCCTGAATCCGCCCGTGCCGCGTGAGGTGGTTCGCGCGCAGCTTGGTTTAGGTGACAGCCACATCGCCGTCGGCACGATCGCGCGACTGTTCCATATGAAGGGGCATGACGATCTGCTCGACCTCGCGCCGATGCTGTGCGCCGCGCATCCGCGTCTGCGCTTCGTCTGGATCGGCGACGGTCTGCTCCGGCAGCAGTTCGAGCAGCGGATCGCGACGATGGACCTGAAGGATCGCTTCATCCTGACCGGCCTCGTGCCGCCAACGCGCATTCCTGAACTGGTGAACGCCCTCGACATCGTCGCGCATCCGTCACGCCGCGAAGGACTGGCCCGGGCAATTCCGCAGGGCCAGCTCGCGCGCTGCCCGGTCGTCTGCTACGACATTGATGGCAACGCCGAAGGCCTCGTGCACGACCAGACCGGTTACGCGATCGCGCCATTCGACGTGCCGAAGTTCGGCGAGGCGCTCGATCGGCTGCTGAAGGACGACACGCTTCGCTCGACGTTTGGCGAGAAGGGCCGCGAACACGCGAGCAAGCTGTTCGACACCCGCGTGATGGTGCGGAAGTTGGACGAGGTGTATCGGTCGATCCATCCATCGCCCTCTCCCGGAGTGTAAAAGAACGCTGAGCATCTCTTCGCCTATACTCGCACCATGGCCAGCTTCCTTGTGATTGCACCTCACCCCGATGACGCCGAACTCGGGATGGGCGGCACGATCATCACGCTCGTACGCCAAGGGCACAAAGTTCACCTGCTTGACATGACCAACGGCGAGCCCACGCCCAACGGCACGCCGGAAAAGCGCCAGCAGGAATGGACTGCCGCCACGAAGCACCTGGGCTGCACGCGGTCGAACCTCGGGCTGAAGAATCGCGAGGTACAGCACACGCTGGAAGCGCGCCACAAGCTGGCGGCCGTCATCCGCGAGCATCGGCCCGACGTGCTGTTCATTCCTTATTCGCCCGATGCGCATCCGGATCACGTGGCCGTCACGAAGATCGCGGAGGACGCCCGCTTCGACGCGAAGCTGACCAAGACCGACATCCCCGGCGAGCCATGGCATCCGAAGCGGATCATCTACTACTTCTGCACGCACCTGCGGCTGAACATCGAGCCGACGTTCTGCATCGACGTCAGCGCCACCCACGACGCAAAGCTGGCCGCGTGCGCGTGCTACGAGAGCCAGGGCCTGGGCCGGACAGGCGGGCTGATCGCGTTGGTGTCGGCCGTCGGCGTCTACTTCGGCGGCCGCATCGGCACGCACTACGCCGAGCCGTTCTTCAGCCACGAAGTGATCGGCCTGCGCGGGTTGGGCGAGTTGGTGTAGACATCGCTAAGGCGTCGGGTAACCGCCATGTCTTAACCACCATGGTCCACTGCGATAGGAGTTGTATTCGTTATGGGATTCAGGGAGGTATTTCAGCGTTGATAAGCCGACAGTGACATAGACTCCCGAGGGCTTGATGCGCACGTAACCGAAGTACGACCCCACAAATCGCCAGCCCTCGTACGCCGGAATATCTGACGCAGGCACCTCATTCCAAAGATGATTGGCAATCGGTGAAGCGATCGGACGAGCCAGCGTGATGCCGACCCACTGTCCGACACCCGAAAACCACAGCACGTACGCCGCGAGCATCACTCCTATCGGGCGGAATCGTCCGGGCCGACGTCGCGGTTCGAGCGGCGCGTAGCCTCGCGCAGCGCGCCCGATGGCGCGCAACACAAGCACAGCCCAAATTGGTGCGAGCAACATCGGCAGGTACATCAGGAAGAAACCGCCGGCCCATTCCAGGCATCCATACAGGGAAGCCCACGCCGCAATCGAGAAGAGTCAGCGTGCCAACGGTCCGGCCGGCGCGGTCAGTACTGCGGCCCAGCGTTGCTCGTCGAACGGGTCGTAGAACGTCGCCTCATCTGACTTGTCGAACTCCGCGCCGCATTCCGGACAGCGGCTTTTGGTCGGCAAGCCGCGCAGGTCGTAGCGACAAGTCTTGCAGAACATCAGTCCGGGCACGCCAGTTCACTCCTGTGCATCCGATTCGCGGGCCTCTTTTGCCAGTTTCAGGAAGGTCGGCCGCACGTATTCGCTGAGTTCAACCGCGATCTCATCGCTCAACTGAAGCACTTTCACCAGCTCCTGTATGTCTGCGAAGTCCTTCAACCGGCCAGGCGCCGTCATGCCTGATGCGAGTTTCAATTCGATCAGCCGCGGTAGAGACAGGTAGCGGATGCCATTGATCTCGACACTCGCAGCCTCGGGAAGCGGAAACTGAACGGGTTTTGGCTTGCCGTCGCCCGGGTAACCGCCGCTGACAAGGAACTCGATGCGAACATTGGTCGCGGTATCGCGCAAGTGCTTGCTTCCGGCAAACGGGGGAACATAGCCAAGTCCGTCGAGCGATTTATGAATACGCTTCAACGACTCCGCACTCACGAGAATGTCGACATCGATCGTGGTTCGGTTGTACCCATGTGCGACAAGCGACATTCCGCCACAGATCGCGTACGGAATGCCGAGTTCGTCGAGCTTCTTGGCGATGCGAACCAACGACTCCTGCACAGCGCTTTCGCCCATGAGAAACCTCTGCGCTTCCACGAGCGCGGCGTGGCCGCCCTGGCGATAGATGTCCTCGTAACGCGCTGGCAGTCCACCGGCGTTCGCGTTCGACATGGTCAGGCCCTCAAGCCGTCGAAGAGTGCGGCCACGTCGATCCGCACTGCTTGCCCCGCCACCGTCAGTTCCAGCACTTGCCCGATGGAGAACACCAGCCGTTCCGCATAACGGTCCCCCTGCGGGCGATCGAAGCGTTCGATGCACCGCTCGGCCAAGTTCAAGATCAGGTACGGCGCGATCCCCTCACGGGCGTATTCGGCCAGCTTCACGCCGGCATCGGTGTCGAGCGTGGTGTCGGAGACTTCGATGAGCAGCAGCACGTCGCGCGGGCCGGGATGGCGCGTCACGTAGTCGTCATCGCTTCCGCATGCGACGGCCAAGTCGGGCTCTGGCTCGGAGCGTGACAAGGTGATCGGCGCCTCGAGTCGCAGCGTGACAGTGGCCGGCAACTGCGGCTCGATTTGCTTGCGAGCGCGCTGCCGAACCGATTCATGGGGCGGGTTCTTCGACACCTTTTCAAGGATCATACCGTCGATCAACTCGAATCGTTCATCGTCGGCGAAGTACCCGTCGCGGATCATGCGGTGGTACTCCTCCACCGTGATACGGCGGAGTCGGAGCGGCGCTCCGGGACTGAGTTGGACGGGCACGGACGACATCGTAAGAAGTATACCACGTGGGAATGACCAAGACGCATACAAAGAGGCAGGGCCGCTTAAGCGGCCCTGCCCGGGTTGCGTTCGATCTGCATAAACCGTCTTACACGCCCGCGGCCTTGCGGAGCGTGTCGGCCAGGTCGGTCTTTTCCCACGTGAAGGTGCCTTCGCGCTCGGCGCCGGGCTTGCGGCCGAAGTGGCCGTTGCGGGCGGTCGGCTTGAAGATCGGATTCAGCAGCTTCAGGTGGTTGATGATCCCCCGCGGCGTGAGCGGGAAGGTCTTGGCGACAATCTCGCTGATCTTGTCTTCCGGGATCTTGTTCGTGCCGTTGGTGTCGACGAACACGCTCACCGGCTTGGCAATGCCGATCGCGTAGGCCAACTGCACTTCGACTTCATCCGCCAGGCCGGCCGCGACGATGTTCTTCGCGACGTAACGGCTCATGTACGCGGCCGAGCGGTCGACCTTGGTCGGGTCCTTGCCGCTGAACGCGCCGCCGCCGTGACGGCCGCGACCGCCGTAGGTGTCGACGATGATCTTGCGGCCCGTCAGGCCCGTGTCGCCGTGGGGGCCGCCAATCACAAACCGGCCCGTCGGGTTGATGTGGTAGATGATCTTGTCGTGGAAGTACTGCTGCGGGATGCACGGCTTGATGATCTTCTCGATCATCTCCTTCTTCGCTTCGTCGCTAACGACGTCGCCCTTGAGGATGCTGGTGTCGTGCTGCGTGCTGAGGACGACCGTGTGAACCTTAGTGGGCTTGCCGCCTTCGTACTCGACGGTCACCTGGCTCTTGGCGTCGGGACGCAGGTACTTGAGGCTGTTGTTGGCGCGAAGCTCGGCCTGCTTCTCGACGATGCGGTGGCTGAGCCAGATCGGCAGCGGCATGAGGTCTTCGGTCTCGCGGCAGGCGAAGCCGAACATCATGCCCTGGTCGCCGGCGCCTTCTTCTTCGGCGCTGCTGGTGCTGCCGGCGTCACGGGCGTGGTCGACGCCGCGGGCGATGTCGGCCGACTGCGAGTGGATCGCGTTGAGCACGCCGCACGAGTCGTAGCTGAAGCCGATGTCCTGGTGGAAGTAGCCGATCTCCTTGATCGTGCTGCGGACGATTTCCTGGATGTCGACGTAGATGTTCGTCTTCACCTCACCGGCGACGACGACCTGGCCCGTGGTGCACAGCGTTTCGCAGGCGACGCGCGTGCCGCGCAGGTCGTTGCCGGCCTTGATTTCCTCGGCGAAGATCGCGTCGAGAACGGCGTCGGAGATCTGGTCCGAAACCTTGTCCGGGTGACCCATCGAAACCGATTCCGACGTGAACAGGTGCTTGCGCGTGGTGGCCATGATTAGTGAGCAGTGGGCGGTGGTGAGTGGGCAGGTCGAAGCGAGTGGGATCAACTGCGAGTCAGGAACACTCCTGCTCACTGCCCACTGCCTACTACCCACTGGAAGAACTCCATCCGTCCATCCGGGTTAATGGATAGACTAAGCGAGGAACGGATCGGATGCAACCGAACCTTCCCCGGCCGATTTCCGCCCTTGACGGCCACCCGTACCCGATGCGCAAGATGTGGCGTGCGAAACATTTTCAACCACTTTGACCAAACCCTTACGCCAAAACGGAGCAGCGCAAATGTCCCAAAATGTCCCGATTTGAGAATTCGCACGTCAGCACCCCGTTTGACGGCCAATGATCGGCCGCAACACGGTTTGGGCCGGCGCGTGCATAACACTGAACCCGGTTCCATCGATCGGGCGTGGGACATCAACGCCTGACAATTCGCAATTCGCAATTCGCAATTCGCAATTCGCAATTCGCAATCTCTTTGGAGGTGACTTATTCGTTCAGCCATGCGACTCACGCCCCTCGCCCTCGCGGCCGCCCTGCTTGTCGGCTGCGGCACGCCCGCGTTCCTCATTCGGCCCGTGACCACCTCGGACGAACTCGAAGAGACCATCGTACAGGCGCCGGCGAACGCGACCTCGGCCAAGGTGCTGGTCATCCCGATCGACGGCATGATCGCCAACATGCGCACGGGCCAGCTCCCGCTGTCGCCCAGCGAGAACATGGTCGCGCTGTTCACGCAGCAACTTGAACGCGCGGAAAAGGACTCGTCGATCAAGGCCGTCGTCCTGCGCATCAACTCACCGGGCGGAACCGTGACCGGCTCGGACACGATCTACACGCTCATCACGCGTTTCCGCGAAAAGACGCACAAACCCGTCATCGCCAGTTGCCAAGAAGTCTGCGCCAGCGGCGGCTACTACATCGCGTGCGCGTCCGACGCGATCGTGGCGCAGCCCACCTCGCTGGTCGGCTCGATCGGCGTGATCTTCCACACCGTCAGCTTCGAAGGCCTGCTCACGCGCTGGGGCATCAAGCCGACGACCGTCAAGAGCGGCACGATGAAAGACATCGGATCGCCCTTCCACGACCCCACCGACGCGGAAAAAGTGGTCATGCAGTCGATGATCGACGAGTACTTCGCGCGGTTCAAAGGCATCGTGTCGGATCGGCGACACCTGTCGAACGCGGATGCACTCGCGAAGGTAACCGACGGACGCGTCTTCTCCGGCGCAATGGCGAACGACCTGGGCCTGGTCGACCAGGTCGGCACGCTCGATGACGCGATCGAACTCGCCCGCACGAAGGCGAACGCGCCCGCGCGAAAGTGGTCCTCTATCGTCGGCCGTACGGTCCGGGCGGGAGCATCTATGCCTCGAACGAGTTGCCCACGCCGGAGGCGAGGGCGCAATCCATCGAGCTGTCGGTGCCGCAACTGTCACAGTTCAATCTGTCGACCGGCTTCTACTACCTGTGGCGCGAGTGACCGAGCGCTGCGACAAACTGAGCGAAGGGAAACATTCCGGATCGGATTCGGTTCTTCTCTCTGGGCATAGTGCCCGCCGCGGCGTGCAAGTTCTGAGGACGCTCCGACGCAACGTGCGGATGCACGTTTGCCGATGATATGAACAAGGGACGCGCTGGCCGTTTCGATGCGGGCCAAACGTCCGATACACTGAAGTTTTTGAACCATGAGTGAAACACCCCCATCTGTTCAACCGCCGAAGAAGTCCAACGCCGTGCCGATCGCGGCGGGGCTGTTCCTGCTCGTGCTGATTGTCGCCGGCGCCGTCGGCGGCTACGCGATGATGAATCACGCGGCGACGCCCGCCGTCCTCAAAGGCGACGCCGCACGCGGCAAGACCGTCTACCTGCAAAGCTGCACGAGTTGCCATGGCCTCGCGGGCTACGGCATGCCGATGCAGGGCGCGGACCTGACCGTCAGCAAGTTCATCCCGGCCGCGTCGGACGAGCAGCTCGTCGCGATGATCCGCGCCGGCCGCGAGCCGAACGACCCGAACTCGGTCATGCACCTGAAAATGCTCCCCAAGGGCGGCAACCCAAACCTGACCGAGCAGGACCTGCATGACGTGGCCGCATACGTTCGCAAGCTGTACGCGGACGACAAGAAGTGAGTGGGTTGCCCATTGTCCGTGGTCCGTGGTCAGTTGCTTGAATAGAAGGTTAGAAATGGCTGAGCCCGCTCCCGCAAATGCCCGCCGCAAGACTCGCACGTTGCTCACCCTGGCACTGGCGGGCGTGGTGCTGCTCGGTGGCGCCGCCGGCACGTGGAAACTGCGGCGGAAGCTGTTCCCGACGTGGTTCCCCACACCCAAGCCGCCGCCACCGACGAAAACCGACTGGACAGGTGCCGTCGTCTCCTATCAGTACACGACCTCACCCGACAACATCGATGTTGCACCGCTCGACGTGAAGCCCACGATCACGCTCGATCGCGCCGTCGTGAAGACCGGCAACTTCGACGCCGCCACCATCAGCACGAAAAACGTTGCCCTGTTACGCACGTTCGATCATTCGATCGTGCCTGCGACTGTAAAGGTGAGCGGCGACGGCGTGTCGATCACGATCACGCCAGATGCCCCGCTGAAGCCCGCCGAGACGTACTCGATCTGCATCGGCAACGGCATCCGCACCACCGAGGGGGAGCCGATCTCGGGCATGCAGCAGACGTTCTATACCGACCCCGGAACCGAAGTGACAGGCTCGATCCGCTTCGAGAAGCTCCCGCAGTCGTTCCTGATTCCCGGCGGCGTAACCGCGCTACACTTCGGCCCCGACGGCAAGCTCTACGCGTCGACACTGTTCGGCGAAATGTATCGCTTCCCGCTGAACCCCGACGGCACGCTCGGTGCGGCCGAGCAACTGCCCGGGGTGACGGTTTCCCATGCGTCACTCGGCAAACGAATCCTGGTCGGCTTCGTGTTCGATCCGAAGAGCACGCCCGACAACCCGATCATTTACGCCACACACACACCCTTTTTAGGGGCGATGGGAACGCCGTTCTTCAAGGTGGCGGACTTCAGCGCGATCCTGTCGAAGATCAGCGGACCGAACCTGTCGAACGTGCAGGACCTTCTTGTGAACCTGCCGCGGTCGGCGATCGATCACCAGACGTTCGAGCCCATCTGGGGTCCGGACGGCGCGCTATACTTCCATCAAGGTGCGAGCAACGCCTACGGCGACCCGGACAAAGAATGGGACATGCGCGCCGAGCACCTGCTCACCGCCAGCGTGCTGCGGCTCGATCTGTCGAAGCTGCCCCAGACGCTGCCGCTCGACACGAAAACGATCGAAGCCGGCGGGCCGTACGATCCGAACGCGGCCAGCGCGCCGCTCACGGTGTATGCCAGCGGCATTCGCGTCGCGTACAATCTCCGCTTCCATTCCAACGGCCATCTGTACGGGGCGATCAATGGTTCCAGCGCCGGCGGAAATATCCCGAAAGGCCCGAATTCACCCAGCGTACCGGCGCTGCCGATGACCGAGCACGACTGGCTCTTCGACATCCAGCAAGGCAAGTACTACGGCCACCCGAACCCGTCGCAAAACCACTTCGTCCTGAACGGCGGCAACCCGACGGACGGCATCGACCCGTTCGAAATCCCATTCTACCCGGTCGGCACGATGCCCGATCCGAAGTGGGAACCGCCCCTGCTCGACGTGGGACGTAACATCAGCGCGAACGGGTTCGTTGAATACCAGAACGCCAACGCGTTCGGCGGCCGGCTCAAGGGCAAGCTCGTTATCTGCCGTTACAACACCGGTTCCGACCTCGCCTTCGTGGGCCTCGACGAAAACGGTCGAGCCAAGAGCATCTGGACCGGCCTCGACGGCGCATTGCGCTTCCGCAATCCACTCGCGATTGTCGAAGATCCCAAGACGGGCAATCTGTATGTGAGCGAGTTCGCCGAGAAAATCTGGCGTATCACACTGCTGAAGCCCAAGCCTTGAACCTTCGCGATTGATCAGTCGTAGAACGACTGTGAGATTCTGTAGCGCCGCTTGGTGGTGAGACTGGATGCTTGGGGTAGCGACTTAAGTCGCCACCCCAACAACGCAATCATTAATCGGAAGCGATCATCGGTCCGGTTTACATCGGAGGCATGTACACGTCCGCTTCAACGCCCTGCGTGCTCACCGTCCCGCGCTGCTGGAACTGATCCGACTCCATGCGCATCCCATTCAGCTTCGCGAACGCCTCGCGCGTCGGGCCGTCGCGAAGGAACTCCTTGCCCGTCCGGTGATCGGGCGGATCAAAGATCGGCGTGTTGTCGAGGTCGAGCGTGCGAATGAGTTCTTCCACATCCGATCGCTCGTGCACGACAATCGCGACGGCCCGCTCTTCGGGGCGAATCAGTCCGTTGCCGATCGCGCCGTTCAGCACATCGTCATCGAGCGCCGACCGCGTGGGCTCGATCAGCGGCTGCGACGGCTCGGCCTGCACGTCGATCACGTCGTCAGTCACGGGCGTTCGCCCCGGGTTGATGCCGATGATCGGCCCCAGCGAGACGCCCATCGAATGCATGTCGCGCCCGAACTTCCGCAACCCGCGCCGCAGACGCCACACGGTGTACCAAATGAACCCCACCGCGATGAACGCCAGCACGAGAAGCACGAGAAAGATCGCGCCGAGCACCTGCAAGATGGTGGAAAGCCAGTCCATGGTTGTGGGTGATCGTAGCTCCGGACAGACTCACTTGCCCGCGACGCGGAATCGGCAGACGCAGTCGAACACCTCGCCGCCGTTCCGTTTGGCGACGAGTTCGTCCTTGATCATTGCGAGGTTCAGCGCGTCGCAGTTGAACTTCGCGTACAGGTTGCTTTCCACGCCGCGTCCCATGCCTTCGATGATGACCAAATCGGCATCGAACGTGGCCGCGTTCAACTCGCGGCTGACCTTGGACAGATCGATCAACGGCTCGGCCGTGCCCGTGCTAACCACCTCGATCGGCAGATTCACTAACGACGGCTCCGCATCAGTAATCCGCGGCCACCACGCGCGAATATCGTGCACCGTCATGTCGTTCAACGTCGGATGTTCATTCGCGGCGATCACAACGCTAACGCCCTGCATGGCGAGCCAGCGGATCATCACCAGCGCGCCCAGTAGAAAGTCCGAGCCGGCATTGTCGACAAAAAACACGATTTTCTCATGCCGCTTGCGGCTTAGCGTCTGCATGAGCTCGTCGAGTCCATCGATCAACCACGGACGACTCTTCAGCGCAGACCGCGTCGCGAAGAAGCTCTCCCCCGCGCCGCCGAGGTAATGCGCGGCCGTCGCCTTCGCGCCCATGTCGAATTTGTTCCCCGCAAACACGCCGCGGACCAGCGTCTCGATCTGCTCGGCCCCGCTATGCCCATCCACCTCGCGACAGACCGCCGGCAGCAGCGGCAGCATCTTCTCGTTCTCGCGGTTCTTCAGGTCGATCATCGCATCGACGAAGCCGTGCTTACGGAGCAGTCCGTCGCGCCATTCGTCGAGCGTGAGGATCGTCACCCGGCCATGCGTGTGCGGGTCATCGCGAAACGCCGTGAACTTCGCGGCAAACTCCACACGACATCGCTCGGCATCGCGCAATACATCCGCCTCGCGCGATCCGCGCGCCGTGCGCGCAGCAACGCCCAAACTAAGGAGCGTCTCCAGATGTTTGATGAAAAACTCGACCCAGCCCAGGCGCGCGGGCGAGTCGAGCGCAAGGTCCCAATCGCAGGCGACGTATGTCGACGGATCGTACAACTTCACGAACGGCTCGATGGCGACGGGCGTGCTCACGCGGTCAGCCCTCCGTCGATCACGAGCGTCTGCCCCGTGATGTACAGCCCCGCGTCGCTGGCCAGCAGCAGCGCGTAACCCGCACAGTCGAAGTCGTCGCCATGCCGGCCGGCCGGGATCCACTTCTTCGCGTTCTCGCGGTGCTCGGGCGTGAGCTGCGTCTTGTTCCGCAACGTGTCGAACCAGCCGGGCGCGATGCAGTTGATTGTCGCGCCGGCTTGGCCCAACTCGCGGGCGAGCGACAGCGTCATGTGGTTCAGCGCCGCCTTGCTCATGCCGTACGGAAGATTTCCCGGGTTGCCCTTGCGGCCCTGGATCGAGCTGACGTTGATCACGCGGCCCCAGTGCTGCTGCTTGAAGATCGGAAGCGCCCACTGCACCAGCCGCATCGCCGCGACCATGTTCGCGCGGAGTTGCCACTCGACTTTCTCATCCGACTGCTCGGCGTAGTGCTGATCGGCCTGAAGGCCGGCATTATTGACGAGGATGTGCAGACCGCCCAGCTGTTCGACGGTTTGCGGGATGAAGGTCTTGACAACCGACAAGTCCGACACGTCGCCGCCGATGGCAATCGCGCGACCGCCGGCATGGCGAATCGCTTTTGCCTCAGCTTCGGCGACGTCGCGGTCGAGGTCCTGAATCGCGACGGCCGCGCCTTGCTCGGCAAACACCTTCGCCATCCCCAGCCCGATGCCGCGACCACTGCCCGTCAACAACGCCACTTTCCCGTCGAGTCTGAATCGTTCGATAAACACAGGGCGGACAGTGTAGTCGATTCGGGGCGGAGCCACTAAAGCACCAAGACGCCAAGAGGATGACCGGGATGATGAGCAAGGCTGTGCAGCGCACGGAAGATCGCACGAAGGAAGACCCCATGTCTTCTCTTCATGACTTCCTTTGCGTCTTGGCGCCTCGGTGGCTTTGCTCGGAATCACCGCAGCCGAAGCGACCCGATCGGTCCCGTGATCGGCCGACCCATGCGGGCGAAGCGGGCCCAGTCGACCAGGTCGATCGCGGCGGCGACGTCGACGGGAATGACCGGCCCCCGCACGGGGGTTTCCGGCACGACACAGAGCACAGGCACGCCGCCCCAGCGCTCGATCGCGCCTGGGTTAATCTCCTCGGCCACGCTCGGACTCGCGGCGTTGTAGCGATTGATCACGACGCCCGCCACATCCACGCCGGCCGCGCGGAGCATCGCGACAGTCAGCAGCGTGTGGTTGATCGTGCCGAGGCCCGCCCGCGCGACGACCACTGTCGGCAGGCCCAGCCAGCGAATCATGTCGAGCACGAAGGTGCGTTCGTCCATCGGCACGAGCGCGCCACCGGCTCCTTCCACGAGCATCAAGTCGCTGTCGCGGGCCATGAACTGGAGCGCGTTGTCGATGACGGGCCATTCGATCGGTGTCCGCGCCCGCTCGGCCGCGATCGCCGGCGCGAGTGGCTCAGCGTAGCGCTGCGGGCAGATCAGGTCGAGCGGATGGCGGGCGTGGCACGTCGACGCGAGGAATTCCGCGTCTTCACTGACAAGCCCCTCGCGTTGCCGCACGCAACCGGTCGCCACCGGCTTGCATACGCCAACGCGCGCGGTCCGGCGATGAAACCAGTTGCCGATCGCGCCAGTGATGACCGTTTTACCGACATCGGTATCGGTACCAGTAATGAACAGGCCGGGAATGGAGGGCGGACGGAGCACGGGAAGGAGTGTAGGGCGTACAAACGTCCACGGCACATTCGCCGGGCACCGGAATGTCACACAGCGTTGATCCGGCAATCAGAAGTCGCCAGCCACGACTTTGTGCGGTCCCTCACTTGCCAAAGCAATACCGGCGACGATGCTCGTCAGTGCCAATTCTATCGCGTCGAATACTCGCTCGACCTGCTCCACGCTCATCGCCAGCGGTGGCATGACAACGAGCGTGTCGCCTAGCGGACGCAGGATGACGCCGCTGTCGCGGATTTTTCGGCAGACGTTCGCGCCGACGCGAAGACGCGGATCGAACTTCTGGTTGGGCGTGCGGTCTTGAACGAGATCGATGCCGACCATCAGGCCGCACTGACGCGTGGCGGCGACGTGTGGGCTGGACGATCGAAGTCGTGTCAATCGTTTCGCGATCACTTCAGCCAATCTGTTCGCGTTCTCGATCGACTGGTTCGTCTCGAACAGCTTCAGATTCGCCAGCGCCGCCGCGCATGCAAGCGGGTTGCCGGCGAAGGTATGGCCGTGGAAGAAGGTCTTTCCCTCGTGCGGTGCGCCGAGGAACGCGTCGAAGATGCGCTGCGATGCCAGTGTCGCGCTCAGCGGCAGGTAGCCGCCGGTGAGGCCTTTGCCGAGGCAGAGCAGGTCGGGCGAGACGCCTTCGTGCTCGCACGCGAACATCTTTCCTGTGCGGCCAAAGCCGGTCGCGACTTCATCCGCGATCAGCAGCACGTCGTACTTCGTCGCCAGGTCGCGCAACCCTCGCACAAAGCCCGGCGGTTGGACGATCATGCCGGCCGCCCCCATCACCATCGGCTCGACGCAGATCGCGGCGATGCGATTGGCGTGGGCACGCAGAACGTCTTCGACCCGTGCGAGTGTGGAGTGTGGAGTGTGGAGTGTGGAGTTCAAAGAGTTGGTCGCCGTCCGCGCCTCCCCACTCCCCACTCCCCACTCACCACTCACGTAGTGCGTCTTGAACAACAGCGGCGCGTACGGCCGATGAAACGCTTCGCTGTGGCCGACGCTCATCGCGCCGACGGTGTCGCCGTGATAGGCGTCGACGAAGCCGATGAATTCATGCTTTTCGGGCTTGCCGAGGTTCCACCAGTATTGGGCCGCCAGCTTGAAAGCCATCTCGGTGCTGCTGGCCCCGTCGCTGGCGTACAGCACTTTCGACAGTCCGGGCGGCGTGATGCTCACGAGCCGCTCAGCCAGCTCGATCGCGACATCGTTGCTCAGGCCGAGCTGCGTCGTGTGCGCGATGCGGTCGAGTTGCGTGCGGATCGCGTCGTCGATCTCGCGCACGCGGTGGCCGTGCACGTTGCACCAGAGCGAGCTGATGCCATCGAGGTATCGCCGGCCTCCAGAATCGATCAGTTCGCAACCTTCGCCCGCGACGATCACCAGCGGCTGCGGGTCGTCCAGCCACAGGCTCATGTGCGTGAACGGGTGCCAGAGGTGCTGCTTGTCGAGATTGATCAGCCGCTGCGTGTCCATGCCGCTTCTTCAATACACCAGCGACACCTCATCGCCCACATTCAGTTGGAGCGACTCGCGGGCCGAGCCGTTGCGGATGCCGACTTCGATCAACTCGGCGTTCCCCACGTACGCCAGCGGCGCGAACTCCTCCACACTGCCGTAGCTCGTGCGCAGCGGGCCGATGGAATGCTGGTTGATCATCACGTGCGTGGGCAAGTCGATCGGCCTGCGCAGGTTGGTGATCGCGTTGCCGTAGTGATCGAACGAGATGATCTGCCCGACCGGCCCCACCGCGACGTCGATCGGCGCGAGGATCGGATGCACTTCCTCGCCCGCGACCGAATCGAGCGTTTCGCCCGCGGCCAGCATTCCCGCAACCGGAGCTATCACGTCGCGCCCGTGGAACGTGTTGCTCGACTGCTTCGGCCGCCAGGTGAGTTCCCGTGCAACTGTTCGATGCAGCCGATACGTCCACGTGATGATGCCGTTATCCGGACAGATGACCGTTTGGTTGTTCGCGCTGACGATGATCAGCCGACGATTCGTACCAACGCCGGGATCGACCACCGCCAGATGAATCGTGCCTGCCGGAAAGGTGGCGACGGCCCGCTCCAGCGCGAAGCTGCCAGCGATCACGTCCTGCGGCGGCACCTGATGCGTCACGTCCACCAGTTGCACCTCGCTGCATCGCGCGAGCACCGCCCCTTTCATCTGGGCGGCGTACGCATCCGTCGTTCCAAAATCCGTGGTGAACGTGACGATCGGGCGGGGCATGCGGGGATGATCGCGCGTTTGTCCGCGCGCGGCAAGAGAGGAGCGAAGATCGCGGAACGAGGATATTGGCGATGCGGCCGCGCGATCCTCTGCAATCTCTCCTCTCGTCTCTTCCGATCAGGCGCCAGCGAAACCCGGATGACACCGCATGCCCAGCGCGGTAGCGTCCCGGTATGTCTGCCGACGTCAAAGGCCAGTCCGATCGCCTCGAAGAAATGCTGCAGAAGCAGATCATCGACCGCGGCATCACCGACGCGCGAGTGATCGACGCCATGCGTCACGTGCCGCGCGAGCTATTTTTCCCGGGCCAGCGCGAACGCGACGCGTACGCCGACCGCGCCACGCCGATCGAATGTGGCCAGACGATCAGCCAGCCGTATGTCGTCGCGTTGATGACGGCATCGCTCGATGTGACCGGCGAATCGACCGTCCTCGAAATCGGCACCGGCAGCGGCTACCAGGCGGCCGTGCTGGGACGGCTCGCGAAAGATGTCTGCACGATCGAGCGTCATAAGCCGCTGCTCGATGTCGCGTTCGAGCGCATTATGGACCTCGGGTTGCGCAACGTGCGTTTCCACTGGGGCGACGGCCACGCCGGCTGGCCGGGCGGCCGGCAGTTCGACCGCGTGATGCTAACGGCCGCCCCGGAACGCATGCCGACCGATCTGCTGATGAACTCGCTCGTCGACGGCGGCGTTGCAGTGCTTCCGGTCGGCGAGTCCGACACGCAGTACCTGCTCCGCGTCGAGCGACGTGGCAACGAACTGATCGAGAGCAGGCTTTGCCCCGTCCGTTTTGTGCCGATGCTGCCCGAGAAGGCATAGCTGGGAGTTTGGAAGAGGGAACGTGAAGGCGCAGACCTCGCGTGTGAATGCCACTTAGGCGCCGAGTGCGTAGACGGTGACCGATCCGGGTTTTTGCGTGCCCATACCCCGGCTTCAGACTTGCCAGTCGTGAAGATTCGTCGCACCTCCCCACTCCCCACTCCCCACTCCAAACTATTCCCCCGACCTGCTACTCTTCCGCCGCTATGGCTGATCTGCACATCCTGTCGCCGCAAGGGTTCAAGGCCGCCGGTGTGACGGCGGGCATCAAGGCATCGGGCAAGCCCGATGTGGCGCTGCTCGCCGCCGACGCGTCCGTGACCGCCGCCGCGCTCTTCACCACGAACAAGGTCTTCGCCGCGCCGGTTGCGGTGGGCCGCGAGCACGTGCGCTCAGGCAAGCTCCGTGCGATCATCGTCAACTCGGGCAACGCCAACGCCTGCACGGGCAAGCAAGGCCTGAAAGACGCGAAGCAGATGTGCGCCGAAACCGCCAAGCTGCTCGGCGCAAAGCCAGCTGACGTGCTGCCCAGCAGCACCGGCATCATCGGCCACACGCTGCCGATGCCGAAGGTGCTCAAGGGCATTCGGATGTGCGCCGGCGAACTCGGTTCGAGCGCCGAACACGCCCTGGCATTCAACCACGCGATCATGACGACGGATGCCTTCCGCAAGCACGCCGCCACCACGCTGAAGATCGGCCGCGAACTGGTGACGATCGCCGGCGTGTGCAAAGGCGCCGGCATGATCGGCCCTCGCATGGGCCCGCCGCAGGCGACGATGCTGGCGTACCTGACGACCGACATCGCGACGACCTCGCCCGGCCTGCAAAGGCTGCTGATCGCCGCGGTCGGCCGCAGCTTCAACGCGGTCACCGTCGATGATCACACCAGCACCAACGACACGGCCGTGCTGCTGGCATCAGGCGCGTCGGGCGCGACACTTAACCCGACCACCTCGAAGAAGTTCCTTGATGCGCTCACCGACGTGTGCGTCAGCCTCGCCAAGCAGATCGCCAGCGACGGCGAAGGCGCGACGAAGGTGGTCAAGATCGTCATCCGCCGGGCGGCGAACGAGAAGGCCGCCCAGGCGATTGCCCGGGCGATCGCGAACTCGAATCTGGTCAAATGCGCGATGCACGGCAACGACCCGAACTGGGGCCGAATCGTCAGTGCCGCCGGGCTGGCCGGCGTGCCGTTCGATCCGGAGCGTAGTACGCTGAAACTCCAGAGCACCACCGTCTTCGCCAAGGGCACGCCGGTGAAATTTGACGCAAAGAAGGTCAGCGGCGCGCTGAAGCAGAAGGAAGTGGAAGTCGACCTCGACTGCCGGCTCGGCTCGGGCGAAACGACGCTCTACACCTGCGATCTGTCGCGCGAGTACGTGGCGATCAACGCGGACTATTCGACGTGAGAGAACGGATAGCGGATAGCCGGCAGCAGAGAGCAAAAGGCCCATCGGCACGGTGGATTTCTCCGCCTTGCTCTCGGCTCTCCGCTATCCGCTCACGGCTCTTTTGACCTGCCGCGCGCCCGCACTTACATTTCGGACTTCAACCGCACGAGGATCGGGCGGGAAGGAGATCGCGGATTGCGCGCACGTCGACGAAGCTCAGGACGACGCCGTCGTCGGTTCACACGGGTGCTGCTGGCCACGGCCGCGGCGACGATGGTCGGTTTGGGCGTGCGGACACCGCTCGCGTCGGCACAGGCCGCGCCGTCCGCCGCGACGCCGATCAGCGACTCGCTCCGCATTGACGCCGACAACGCCGCAAGCTGGACCGCCGACGGCACGCGCGTCGTGCTGGCCGAGCATTCGGTCCGCATCGTCGGCGACGGCGTCACGCTCACCGCCGACAAAGCCGTCCTCTGGATCACGCCTTCGCGCGACGCCCGCACGTATGCCGTGCAGGTCGCACTGATGGGCAACGCGAAAGTCGTTCAAGGCGACGTCACCCGCGAAGGCGGCGAGTTGTACGTCACCGCCGCCGTTCGGCCCGACCTCCAGCTCAACGTCGTCGATCTTCTGGAGCGAGACCGCAGCGCCGATCCGATCTACACCGACGCCCTCCGCGTGCGCGGCGACGCCAATACGACGGGCCAGACCGTTACTCCGATCGCTCCGCCGCAAGTTCCGCCCACGCCGACCGGCACACCGCCACGGGCCGGCACGCAGCCCGGTGCGCCGACCACACAGGGCTCCGAAATGCGCCCTCGATCGCCGGTGGTGTTCCAGGCGCAGAGCGTCAATTCGGTCGTGACGGCTGACAGCAAGCTGGCGATTGTCCTCAAAGGCGATGTCCTACTGCTCCAGACGCGCGAGACCGGCGACCGCATCGAACTGCGCGGCGACTCGGCCGTGCTGTTCACCAGCGTGCCGGCCGTCAACGGTCAGGTGGATCAGACCGCCATCACCAAGATTGACCCGGCCAAGGATTTCGAAGCCGCCTACCTCGACGGCGACGCCCGCGCCACCTTCACGCCCAGCGATCTGTCGAAGCGGTCCGAGCAGCGCCTGCGGGCCAGCCGTCTGCTGTACGACTTCCAGACCGACCGCGCGATGCTGACCGACGCGGTCTTCCAGACGACCGACGCCACGACGCAGCTGCCGCTGGCCATCCGCGCCGAAAAGGTCCGGCGGACCGCCAGCGACTCGTACGAGCTCGAACACGCCCGGCTCAGCACGAGTTCACTGGTGAAACCCGAGTTCGCGCTGGGAGCAACCAAGATCAACCTGCGCCAGGAGCCGGCCAGCGACCCGCGCCTCGGCACGCGGACGGTCTATCACGCCGACAACGTGACGTTCCGCACGTTCGACGTGCCGTGGTTCTGGCTGCCGTTTGTCGGCGGCGACATGACCGAGCGCGGCGGCGCGCTGCGGCGCGTGGGCTTCAATTCGGGTCGAGGCTTCGGCTTCGGGACGCAGACCGTGTGGGGCCTGTTCGAGTCGCTCGGCCAGATTCCGCCGCGCGGGCTCGATGCCAGCTATCGGCTGGACTACTACACCTCGCGCGGCTTCGCAGGCGGACTGGACGCCAGCTACATCGGCAACAACATCGCCGACGACACGCACCTGCCCAGCAGCTATGACGGCACACTGTCGGCTTACTTCGCGCGCGACAACGGCACCGACCGCCTGGGCGGCGATCGCCAGCGCATCACCTGGGACGACGACATCCGCGGCCAGTTCTTCTGGCGTCACCAGCAGTTCTTCGACGAACACTGGCAACTCCAGGCGCAGCTCGGTTACCTGACCGATCCGACCTTCCGCGAAGAGTGGTTCG
Source organism: Tepidisphaeraceae bacterium (assembly GCA_047600945.1). Taxonomy (GTDB): domain Bacteria; phylum Planctomycetota; class Phycisphaerae; order Tepidisphaerales; family Tepidisphaeraceae; genus JASGKC01. The sequence goes on from JASGKC010000001.1 coordinate 5,305,904, forward strand.
AGAACGACTTCAACCACGGCCTGCCGATCGAGGACTCGATCTATCTCAAGCGCCAGCAGGACAGCGAAGTCATCAGCTTCTACGCGAACTACGACGTGTCGGCCGAGCCGAGCATCGCGGATGAACTCCAGGAGATCGCCAACCTCGACGGCGAAGACCGCCCCTTCCTCGTGCAGCGTCTGCCCGAGATTCAGTACCACCGCATCGCACAGCCGATCGGCGATTCGCTCACGTGGCACTCGAATAACTCGCTGAGCGCCATTCGCCTCAGTGCCACTCGCGCGAACGCGTCGGGCAAGAACACGAGTAGCTTGGCAAACAAGGGCAGCTTGGGCCTGCGCAACCGCGATTTCGCAGGTGCATCGCGAGCCGGCATTCCGAGCTATGGCTACACCGGCTTTACCGACGACCAGAACTTCCGCGGCGACTTCCGGCAGGAAATCAGCTACCCGCTCCAGTTGGGCGACGTGAAGGCCGTCCCATACGGCGTGCTGCGCTTCACCGACGCCACCGAAAGCCCCGACGGCTCGAACTCCGACCGCCTCCTCGCCGGCGCGGGCCTGCGCCTCAGCACCCAGTTCTGGCGCACGTACGACGACGTGCAGAGCGAACTGTTCGACATCCACCGCGTGCGCCACGTGATCGAACCGGGCGCGAACTTCTTCATCAGCGGCGCATCGGCCGACCGCGATGACTTCTACATCTACGACGAAGGCATCGACGGCATCACCGACATCCAGATGGCGCAGTTCACCATCAAGCAGAAGTGGCAAACGAAGCGCAGCGCACCCGACAAGCAGCGCACCGTCGACTTCTTCACGCTGAACACGGGCGTGAACCTGTTCGCCAACCAGCCCGACACCGTGCCCACGGGCAACTTGAACGGACAGGTGCTGACGCCCAATGCGTTTCGCAGCGTGGCGTTCACGAGCGAACCGGAAGCGTCGCTGCCCCGGTCGGGCTTCTTCGCCGACGCGACTTGGCGCGTGAGCGACACGACGGCCCTGCTGGCGGACGCGAACTACAACTTCGACAGCGGCACGCTGGCCACGACCGCGCTCGGGCTGGCCGTACAGCGAGACCCGCGCGTGCGGTATTTCGCGGGCGTGCGGTACATTGGCGAGATCAACTCCACTATCGCCACCATCGCGATGAACTACCAGATCAGCGCCAAGTACAGCGTCCAACTGATGCAAAGCTTCCAGATCACGGACGGCCAGAACCAGACGTCGTCCGTCACGCTGAACCGGAAGTTCCAGCAGTTCACGTTCTCGCTGAACGTCTACTACGACGCCATCGACGACAGCGGCGGCTTCAGTTTCGGCTTCATGCCAAACGGGCTGAGCCGTGGGCTGAGCACGAACGAACTGACGGCGCAGTGAGCAGCGGATGGCTCGCAAATCCTAACGCAACGCCATCTGCTACTTGCCAATCGCCATCGGTCCCTACAGCGCCTTCAGCAGCACTTTCACCACTTTGTTCAACCCCGCCTTCGTGTTGCTCACGAAGGCGTTGAATATCTTGTTCGTGACAGTCACGAACTCTTCCATGCTGGCCAAGCGCGACCGGGTGAGTTGAACGATTTCGTGCTTCGACGCGGTGCCAAGGTTGGCTTCATCCAGAGCCGCCGCGCACTGACGGATCGTTTCCAGCACCGGGTCCATCTCGCGACGCTTCCGCTCGGCCGCGATAATGCTGAACATCTCCCATACGTCGTGCAGGCTTTCGAAATATTCGCGCCGCTCGCCGCGACGGTGGAATCGACGGATGATGCCCCAATCGACCAGCGCCCGCAGACTCATGCTCGCGTTGCCGCGGCTGATATTCAGGCGTTCCATCACATCGTCGGTGCACTGCGGCAGGCCCGTGATGTAAAGCAACGCATGAATCTCGGCCATCGTGCGATTGATGCCCCAAGTCTGGCCCATCTCGCCCCACTTGCGAATGAAGTTGTCCTGCACCGTCCGAAGTTGCTGCTCGGCGGCGGGTTTCAGACCGGTGGGACGCGTCGAAGATTCGAGAGCGACAGCTGACATGACGACTCCGTTGTTTCAGTAGTCTCTGAAACAATAGACCACCGCGGAAGTCGCGTCGAGCTTTCAGGGACGTTGAAAGGATTGAACAGTGTCGCGAAAGCAAAAACCCACGGCACTGCCGGGGGCTTTGAGCGGTCGTCATGCCGTCTGCGTTCACTTCTTCAGTAACGACTCGCGATAGAAGTCGATCATCTTCTTCAAGCCCTCGCTGCGCGACACCTTCGGGCTCCAGCCCAGGACCTTCTTCGCGCGGCTAATGTCCGGGCGACGCAGTTTCGGATCGTCCGGCGGCATCGGCTTGAACTCGATCTTGCTCGTGCTCTGCGGAATCAGCGCCAGCACTTCCCTGGCGATGTCGAGGATGGTCAGCTCTTCCGGGTTGCCGAGGTTGATCGGCTCGACGAAGTTGCTCTCCATCACCAAGTTGATGCCTTCGACGAGGTCGGACACGTAACAGAGGGAGCGCGTCTGCTGACCTTCGCCGAAGACGGTGAGCGGCTCGTTGTGCAACGCCTGGCGGATGAAGGTGATGACCACCCGGCCGTCGACCGGGTCCATGCGGGGGCCGTAGGTGTTGAAGATGCGGATGATGCGCGTGTCGACCTTGCGCTCGCGGTGATACGCCATCGTGCAGGCTTCGCTGAAGCGCTTGGCCTCGTCGTACATGCTGCGCATGCCGATCGGGTTGACGTTGCCCCAGTAGCTTTCCGGCTGCGGGTGGACGGCCGGGTCGCCGTAGCACTCGCTGGTGCTGGCCATGAGGAAACGGGCCTTCTTGGCTTCGCACAGTTCAAGAAGCTTCCAGGTGCCTTCAGAGTTCACCTTCAGCGTGGCGACCTGGTGTTTCACATAGCCGATCGGGCTGGCCGGCGATGCCATGTGGTAGATGCGGTCTACGGGTCCATCGATTTTCAGGTCCTTCGTGACATCGGCGTTGACGAACGTGTACTTCGGATTGCCCTGGAGATGGGCGATATTCTCGGCCCGGCCCGTGATGAAGTTGTCGACGCCGACCACCTCATGGCCCTGCCCGAGCAGGCGGTCCGTGAGGTGTGACGAAAGGAAGCCGGCTCCACCACTGATCAAGATGCGCATAGAAATTCCGTTGGTCGACGAACGAACAGACGACACTCTAGGTCTGATCGACCGAACCACCATTGAAGTTTGCGCACAAGCGTTTTAATTTTGCGACATGCCTGCCACCGCACGTCCCATCCGCGTCGGCGTGATCGTGAACAACGTGGGGGGCTACTCGCGCGGCGTCATCCGCGGCATCACCAGCTTCGCCTACGCCCGCGCCTGGACCTGCCGCGTGCAGGGTGTCAACGACGAATCGATCGACAAGCGCCTTGACGAATTCGACGGACTGATCGTGCAGACCGCCACGCCGCAGCAATCCAAGGCGATGGCGGCGTTGAACATCGCGATCGTGAATGTGTCGAGCAAACTGGAACTTCAGCAGTTCCCGTCGGTGGTGAGCGACGACGTCGCGGTCGGCCGGCTCGGGGCCGACCACTTCCTCCAGCGCGGGCACCATCGGCTGGTCTACTTCGCGCCGGAGGATCGCCAGTACGCGAGATTGCGTCATGCGGGCTTCCACCAACGCGTCCGAGAAACGAGGAACGCCACGGAAGAACGCGTCACGACAGAACGTGAACTGACCCGCGTGATCGAACAGCGCGAGGACCGACTCGCGATCATGGCGTGCAACGATCGCGCCGCGCTGGTGGTGCTCGAGCGCTGTCGCGCGATGAAAGTGCGCGTACCCGACGAGGTGGCTGTGCTCGGCGTCGACAATGACGACCTCGTGCAGAGCCTCGCGTACCCGCCCATGAGCACAATCAACACGGCCCGCGAGCGCATCGGCTTCGAAGCTGCATCCATGCTCGAACGTCTGATCTCGGGTCAGGCGCTGCCTGCGCGATCGGTGCTGATTCCGCCGCAGAGCGTGATCGTACGCCGTAGCACAGACGTTCTGGCGCTCGATGACACGGAAGTTGCCGACGCCGTCCGCTACATCCATGCCCACGCGGGCAGGCCCATTGGAGTGAACGATGTGCTGCGCGAGGTGCCGCTGTCGCGCCGGCAACTCGAGCGCCGCTTCCGCATCGCATTGGGGCGATCCATCCTGGATGAAATCTCGCGCTGCCGAATCGAGCGGGCCAAACAGCTGCTGGTCGATACCGAGTTGACGCTGCCGCAGGTGGCGCTGGCCAGCGGCTTCCGGAGCGCGAGTTATTTCAGCGTCGTCTTTGGCAAGTTGGCCGGCACGACGCCGGGAAGTTTCCGGGGGCAGTTGCCGCACAGCTAGTCCGTCCGGCACAGACCGACTACCGCTCGCGCTTCAATTCGAGGCGGTTGCGGAATAGGTTTCCGATCGGCCCGTCCGCTCTCTACTCTGGAGGCTCATGTCCCCGACGACCGACCGTTCCGCTGCCCCGGCCTCCGCCGCTGAGGAGTCTCAGCAACCCGCGCTATCGCAGACCGCGGGCGTGCGGACGACGCATGCGATGGACCACCTGCCCCGCTTGGACACACTTCGCGCGATTGCGGCGCTGATGGTGCTGGTCTTCCACGCCTACGGGTCGGTGTACGGCTGGCAGATTCAGCCGTCAAAGGCGTGGCCCGACGCACCGCAGATCAACAGGATCGATTCGCTCTACTGGCTCTTCTGGCCCGCGCGGCTTGGGCATTTTGGCGTGACGTTGTTCTTTGTGTTAAGCGGATTCTGCATTCACCTGTCCTGTCTTCGCGCGACTGCCGGATTTCATAAGCGTTTGTCGCTCGTCGACTACGCGACGCGCCGAATTGCCCGCATCTTTCCGGCCTACGCGGTCGTATTGCTCGTGCTGGTGTCGCCGGCACTGCTTCACGGACATGCATCGGCTTCCTTTTTGGGCAACATCGCCGCGCACCTTCTGTTTGTGCACAACCTGCACCACGAGACGTATTTCTCGTTCAATCCGTCGTTCTGGAGCCTCGGCGTCGAAGCACAGTATTACGTAGTCTATCCGCTGATCTTCCTGCCCCTGGTGGCCAGCGCGAGTCGTCGATACGCGGCGACGCTGATGCTCGCGTTGTCGCTGGTTGTCTCAGTGGGCACGCAGATTTACTTCGTCACGCGTCCTTCGCTGGACGTCGGTTTTGCATACCTGCTACCGCACGCCCGCTGGTTCGAGTGGTGCGTGGGAATGTGGATGGCCGACCAATTATGGCACGGCCGACGCTGCGGGCTGGATCATCCGATCGTGATGACGGCAGCAGCGATCGCGACCGTCGTCATGCACGAATTCCCATACCAGGCGTTCCTGCAAAGCACGGTCGCGTCGATTTTCGCCGCAGGGCTGATGTGTCGGTACGGCAGCCGTACCACAGCGGTTCGCCCCGTGGAGCGTTGGCTGGCCGTGATCGGCGTCTGGAGCTATTCGCTCTACCTGATTCACCAACCGCTTCTGGCTCGCAGCATCGATTTCCTACAGCATCGGACGACCAGCCGATTGGCCGTGCTTGCACTGGTGATCGTGCTGGTGCCCGCCATCTTCCTGGGCAGCGCAGTGTTGTATCGACTGGTGGAGAAACGCGGCATGAAATGGGGCTCGGCACTCGCCAAACGCTGGCGCACGAGCAAGACGCCCGCGAACTAATCGCTGAAGCGATAGCGAATGATCGCCAGGATCGCCTTGATGCCGTCTTTCCAGGTGATCTTCTTTCCCTCTTCGTAGCTGCGGCCGTAATAGGCGACGCCGACCTCGTAAATCCGCAGCCGTGGGCGCATCTTGGCGACCTTTGCGGTGATTTCCGGCTCGATGCCGAAGCGGTCGCTCTTGATGGTGATCTTGTCCAGCACCGACTTCTTGAAGACCTTGTAACAGACCTCCATGTCGGTGAGGTTCAGGTTGGTCATCATGTTGCTGAGCGTCGTCAGCACGCGGTTGCCGATGCTGTGATAGTAGTACAGCACGCGGTGCGGTTCGCCGATGAAGCGGCTACCGAAGACGACGTCGGCCTTGCACTCGACGATTGGCGTAACCAGCTTCATGTAATCCGTCGGGTCGTACTCGAGATCAGCGTCCTGGATGATGACGATCTCACCGGTCGCGAGCTTGAATCCGTCACGGACGGCCGCCCCTTTGCCTTGGTTGACGGGCTTGTGCTGGATCTGGAACTGGATGTCCGGGTACTTGGCGGGCAGTTCGTCGAGGCGTCCTTTGGTGTTGTCCTTCGAGCAGTCGTTGACGCAGATGATCTCGCGGATCATGCCCTGCGGGATCGGCGCGAGCACGACGCGGTCGATCAGTTCGTGAATCGTCTTTTCCTCGTTGTAGACGGGGATGACGATCGAGAGCTTCCGGAAATCTTCCGTCCGGCAAGGCGGATACGCATCGGTTGGAGTGGCTGACGGGTTCATCGAGAGGCCGAAAGGCTACTGCGGGCGGGGTTGAAGGTCCAATGCCGCCGCCACTCCTGTAGTGCAGGTGGCAAGGCTGCGGTTGAGTCGTACGTTGACAGGAATCCGCTCATCGCCGCAGAAAGCACCGGATGGCTTCGCGGATGCGGCGCAGGCGCAGGCGGGTGCGCAGGGCGGCCAGCGGCTTGTCCTTGGGCTGCCGGGTGATGGCCGAGCGGAGCAGTTGGAGCGCGGCCAGCCAGTCGCCGGCATCGGCAAGTGCGACCGCGAGGTTGTGGATCAGTTCAGGGTGCCGGGCGTCGATCGCCAGTGCCCGCCGGAACGCTTCGATGCCCGCCGGCAACCGGCCTGCCTCACACTCGGCGACGCCGAGGTTCTGGATCGCCCGCACATTCCGCGGCTCGATCGCCAGCACGCGGGCGAAGCAACTGGCCGCCCCGTCGAGGTCACGGACATCCAGCAGCAGGTTGCCGAGTTGCATCAGCACGTCGACCGAGTGCGGTTGAAGCATCAGCTCGGCCCGCAGGTGCAGCCTCGCGCGATCGAGCTGCGAGGTCTTGAGCAGGCTCTGGGCAAGCGTCAGATGCGCCCGGGCGAGCGTAGGATCGAGCGCCAGCGCCCGTTCGAGTCGCGAAATCGCCAGCGGATGCTGCCCGCGCACCGACGCCAGCCGGCCCGCCAGCAGTTGGGCCGTGGCGTCTTCGGGCGCGACGCGCAGCAGCCGATCGATGCGCGACTCGGCCTCGCGATAGCGCCGTTGTTCCAGCAGCAGGTCGGTCAGCAGCAGCAACGTGCTGACGTTGTTGCCATCCAGCGCGAGCGAGTGGCTGAGGTGCAGCCGGGCGTTGTCGAGTTCGTCGAGTTCCAGCAGGCTTTCGGCCAATCGACGATGCACTTCGGCACCGGCGCCGGGCAGGTCGATCGCGCGACGAAAGCAACGAACCGCCTGCTCATGCCGCTCCTGGGCGGCCATCGCGATGCCCATGTTGTAGTAGCAGCGCGGGCAGTGCTCCTTGTAGAGCCGGGCCAAGTAGAAAATTTCCTCGGCTTGCTCGTACTGGCCTTGCGACACGTGCAGATGCACGCGGTTGCAGTAGGCCGGCTCGTAGGCCGGATCGAGTTTCTCGATGCGTTCGAACAGGTCGAGCGCGCGACGCGTCTTGCCGACCTGGTGCAGATCGACCGCCAAGCGATTCAGCGTGTCGCAATCGTCCGGGGCGATCTCGGCGGCGCGTTCGTAACACTCGATGGCTTCGAACGGGCGATTCAGTTCGTCCAGGCAGACGCCCATGTGGAAGTGGCAACCCGCGTTGTACGGGTCAATGGAAGAGGCCTGCTCGAGGTCTTCCAGCGCCTCGGCGAATTTTCGCTGCTGGATGTGCGAGACAGCGCGTCGCGTCAGTGCGTCCGCGTCGTTCCAGGCGCCCGCATCCATGGCACACACTCCGAAACCGTCGTCCACATCGGCCCGTGCCGGGTCACTCGCTCCGTGGACCTATTTTTAGCATCGCTTGACAGGGTCCGACAAGTACGAAACGCGCCGGTTCCTGCGAAGTCGCAAGGGAATGTGAGGGGACACGAGGAGGTTCGAAGTCCAAAGTCCGAACGCCGAAGTGGCGAACCGCGTCTTCACTTCGACGTCTTCACTTCAACATTCGGACTTCGAACTTCGGCATTTGGGATCATTTCACCCCCTCAATGACTTTGCCACTGATGAAGGCATCGGTTACGCTCGCGCGTGGGTGGTGGGACGCCGGCGTTGTGAGTGGCAGCGTCCTGTCAACTGTTGGCCCGGTCGAACGGATTCGAACGGGTTGCTCGGCGTCACGGATCGACGCCCTCGTCACGCCTCGCAGATGCCCATCTCTACCCCGGAGATGCCCGTCGCGCGGCGCACGTGCGCGTTCCGCTTCCGTCATGCCTCCCGCGTCGGCATTTCGCCGGCGAAATCCGATCTCGGTCGTGCGGATCGAATCGGCCCTTTGCCACGGGTGCTTTGAGAAGGTTTCATTCCCGGTCATGCGCGGCGTTCGGCGGGCCATCCTCGTTGCGGTGGTGACGGCCTCGACCCTTGTGTCGATGCCTGCGGCCCTGCGCACTGCGCGATCGGCCGCTGATTTCGAAACCGACCGCATCATCGCCGAGCAAACCGACACCCTGAACCGCACACTCACCGGCCCCGGCACCGATCCGGCCCTCCGCCTTGATGCCGCCCGCAAGCTGCTCGCGCTCGGCCGCGTCGAGCAGCGGTCCGCCCTGCGCTCCGTCCTGACCAACACCGACCCAGCCAACCTGCCGGCCCGGCTGGCCGTCGCCGTCGCACTGTCAGCCGACACCCAGCCCGACCCGCAGTTCGTCGACCCGCTGTTCGCCCTGTTCGACCCGCAGACACCACAACCCCTGCTCTTCGCCGCCGCCGACGCACTGGGCCTGTACAAGTCGTCACCCGATGTGACATCGCGCCTGATCGACCTCACCGATGCCAAGCGCGACGCATCGGTTCGGCTCGGCGCCGTCCGCGCGCTGGGATACCTCGCTGAGAAGCGTGTCGCCCGGCAACTGGTCACCCTCACGACCGACCCCGCGCCGGCCGTCGCATCGGCGGCGATTTCGGCGCTGAAACAGTTCGCGCCGCTGGGCTTCGACTCCGCGGCCGAGTGGTCGCAATGGTGGATCAGCGAGCAGGACACGCCCGACGCCGCCTTCCGCGACGAAATCCTCGCCGCCCGTGCGGCCCAGCTCGACCAGGTCCGACGCGACACGATCGACGTCTCCGACGAACTCGACCGGCGGCTGAAGGACCAGTACGACCGCGCCGATCGCGAGGAAAAAGCGAACCTGCTTCGCAGCTACCTGACGAACCGGCGGGACGCCGTCCGCATCTCGGGTGCGCGGCTGTACGAAGCGCTCGCCACCACGGGCGATCAACCGGCGGCCGTGTCGTCGCTGCTCCCGGCGCTGCTGACCGATGCCTCGCCGCGCGTCCGCTACTACGCAGCCCGCACCATGCGCTGGCTGAATGACGCAGCCGCCTTTGACGCCTTGGCCGGCCAGTTGTCCATCGAACGCGATGTCGACGCGAAGGTCGAGCAGATCCAGGCGATCGCCACGCAGAAGAACCTCGCTGCCATTGGCCTGCTGCGGTCGGCGCTGGAGGACTCGTCGAGCCGCGTCGTGCTGGCATCGATCTCGGCGATCAGCAACCTCGCCCCGACGATGCTGGCCGCCGACTCGCCTGACGTGGCCGACTTGGCAAACCGCATCGCCGGCGTGTTTGACACGCGCACGAAGCCGAACCAGAACGTGTCGCTGCGCGAGGCGAGCGTCGCAGCACTGGCAAGCCTCAGGCAGCCGCAGCACCTGCTGCTGTTCCGCAATCTGCTGATGGCCCAAGCGACGCCCGAAGCCGTCGGCATCCGTCGAGCGGCGGCGATCGGACTTGGCAACGCCTCCGACGCCAAGACGTTGCCGCTGCTGATCGACGCATTAAAGGACGAATCGCCCGAAGTACGTCTGGCCGCGATCGGTTCAATCAGCCGCGTGTCGCGCGACTCCACCGCTGCCGACAACCTGCTGCCGTTGTGTTCCGAATCGCGCGAGAAGGACGCGCGAGTCCGCGACGCCGCGTGGAAGGCGATCCGCGAACTGTTCAAGGTCATGCCGGAGACAACGCTGAGCGTCTGGCCGACGCGGCAATCGATCTCCGACGATCCGTCCCGGCAGATCGATGTCTACCAGGCGTTGCTCGCCAAGGCCGAGCAAGCGCACCACGTCGAGGATCAGATCTCGCGATTGCAGCAGATCGGCGACAAGCAGCTTGAGCTTCAGCGCTATGCCGACGCCGTCGCCAGCTTCGACCAGGCGCTCGATCTTGCGCTCGTTGAACGATTCGGGCCTGCGTGTTCGCCCGCTGGCGGCCGACGCATTGCGGGCACGCATCCGCATGGGCAACTTCGCCGGTGCCGCTACCTTCGCGGGCGGACTGCTCAAGGAATCGATAAGCTATCACGACGACCTGATGCCGGTCGTGAAGCAGGAACTGCTGAAGATGAAGCCCGATGACGCCGTCGCGCTCATCGGCGAACTGCTCAAGCTCGAGCCGCTGTCGTCGACGTATCGCAACCAGTTTAGCGACCAGCTGAACGAAATCCGGAGCGGCCGCGGCAAACAGAACCACCTCACCCGGCCGTCGCTGCTCGATAACGACGTCGCCCGCGCTTAGCATTGTCCGCATGATCACCCGTCGTGACGTGCTTGCCGGACTCGGCCAATCGGTCCTGCTGGCGAGCATGGCGTCGCTGGCGCGGGCCGACCGCCCGGCGACCGCTCCCGCCCAACGTCAGGCCATGCGCTGCATCAACATCGTGAACTTCCTGCGCGGCAGCGAGCCGCGCAGTCCGATCGATCTGCTTGAACCCGCGCGTGAGCAGATGAAGCTGATTGCCGAGCGCAAACTGCCAGCGACCTGGCTGCTTCAGTTCGACGCGCTGGTGGCTGGCCCGTTCGTGCCATTCCTGAAGCAATCGATGCCGGCCGACCACGAGGTGGGCTTCTGGTTCGAGATGAACCGCGCCCACTGCGAGGCCGCCAACGTCGAATGGCGCGGCCGACCCGGGCTGACGTGGGACAGCCACCCTTCCGTCGCGTTCACGATCGGCTACACGCCCGATGAACGCCGCAAGCTGGCCGATGCCGCGATGTCCCGCTTTCGTGACCTCTTCGGCGCGTATCCGCGCTCGATCGCGAGTTGGAACCTCGATTCGATCACGCTCGCGCACCTGAGCGAGCATTACGGCCTCGACGCGGCGGCGGTCTGTCGCGATCAGATCGCCACCGACGGCTTCACCATCTGGGCGCGCCGATCGCCGGCTACTACCCGAGCAAACGCAACTGCTGGAGCCCGGCCACCGATCGCGCGGAACAGTTGCCCGTGCCGGTCCTCCGCATGCTCGGACAAGACCCGGTCTACTACTACGAGAACCAGTTTCCGCTCCCTGAAGGCCGCGTGATTCACGAGCCGGACACGATGGAACCGGTCTGGACGTCGGGCCGATCGCGCCCGTTCATTGACGCGTTCCTCGACATGATCGAGCGAGCGCCGACCGGCGCGTTCGCCTACGCGCAACTCGGCCAGGAGAACAACTTCGGATGGGAATCGATGCGCGAGGCGTACCCGGTCCAGATGGACGCCCTCGTACGTCTGCGCGAGGCGGGTACAGTTCGCATCGAGACGATGGGCGAGACGGGCCGGCGCTTCAAGACGGCGTTCGACTCAACACCGGTTCAATGTCAGATCATGCCCGCCGACCCGTTCGGGAACACGTCGCCGGCACACCGCACGATTTGGTATCAAAGCCGGTTCTACAGAGCGAATCTCCACTTCCGCGGCGACCTGCCCTACCTTCGCGACCTCACGATCTACGACGACGCGTTCCCGCAACCGTTCCTCGAACACGCCACGCGCGACCACGAAGTGCCGCAGCGCCTGCTGGCCGTGCTGGACGGGTATCACTGGAAGGCGGATGAGAAGGCTTCGGTACTGAGCGGCATCGACGATGCGACGCTACCTCGCGCGGGCGGGTTCTTCCTCGTCGACGGAAAGCCGCTGCGTTTGAGCGGCGAGCCTGGCATCCGCAATCCCGACGAGTCGACCGACACCCTCGACGTCGATCTGCCCGTCGGTGATCGGCGAACGCTGCGCATCCGCTTCGAGCCAGAGCGTATCACGGTCCGCCTCGTCGCGGGTGACGCATCGCTCCCCTGCCAGCTCGCGTTCGGCTGGAATCCAATGCGATCCGCGTTTACCGGCGTCGACGGCGACCGCGCGAAATATCGATGGGAAAATTTCGACTACGAACTGATACTCAAGAATGCCTCCCTCGAAGCCACGCCCACCGGCTGGCAGACGCGCGCGTCGGCCAATCCGATCGAACTGCTGTTTCACAGCAGCGTGCCGCGCAGCACGACGGACGCGACGCTGAAATAGATCACCAGGCCCGTCACATCGACCAGCGTCGCGACGAACGGCGCGGAACTGGTGGCCGGGTCGAAGCCGAGGCGCCGCAACAGAAACGGCAGCATCGAACCGGCCAGCGTGCCCCAGGTGATGACGCCGATGAGCGCAATCAGCACGGTCAGACCGATGCGGAACCAGTAGTCCCCGTACGCGGTGATTTCGGGCCGGCTCGTGTGGAACTCGCCCGGCATGACCGCGCCGTCGGGCACACTGGTACCCTTCTCCACGACACTCCCCACCGGCAGCGTGATCGGTTCGCGCAGCGCTACCGACTCGCGCAGCACCGTCGAACCGGCCGGCGCACCTTCGGGCAACTGGCCCGCCTGCGATGCGAAGAATGAGCCCACGTGCGGCACGTGCGACAGGCCCTGCCATGCCGAGATGCGAACGAGCCCGATCACGCCAAGGAACAGGCCGAGCGCCAGCCCGACCCGCAGTTCGCGGCCCAAGACTCGCCACCAGTCGGCCAGCTTCACTTCGCGCAGCGCGAGTGAGCGAATGATGAGCGACGTGCCCTGGCTGCCCGAGTTGCCGCCCGAACTGATGATGAGCGGCACGAACAGCGCCACGACGGCGGCCTTCTCGATTTCGCCTTCGAAGTAGCCCATCGCGGTGGCGGTGAGCATCTCGCCGAGGAACAGCGCCGCCAGCCAGCCGCCGCGCTTGCGGACCATCTCGGCGAAGCTCACTTCGAAGTAAGGCCGATCGAGCGCCTCGCTGCCGCCGAGCTTCTGCATGTCTTCGGTGGCCTCTTGTTCGGCAACATCGATCACGTCGTCGGCCGTGATGATGCCGAGCATGTGCCCTTCCGAATCCACCACCGGCAGCACCACGCGATCGTATTTTCGGAACTCGGCCACCACCTGCTCACGGTCGACCGACGCGAGGATGCTCACCAGCGGGCGGTCCTCGATGTGCGCCACACTCGTCGTCGGGTCTGCCAGCACAAGCGTGCCGAGCCGAATCTCCTTCAGCAATTTGCCCGACTCGGCGACCACGTACAGCACGTTCAGCGTTTCCTTGTCGCGCGCGACGCCCCGGACGTGTTCGAGCGCGCCGCGGGCGGTCATCTCCGGAAGGATCGAAACGTACCGCGGCGTCATGTACCGGCCCGCGGTGTCGGGCGGGTAGCCGAGCAACTCGCGGGCCGTCTTCAACTCGTCCGGCGACAGCACTTCGAGCAGTCGTCGCGTGAATTCGGACGGCAGTTCTTCGAGCAGGCGCGTACGGTCGTCGGGCGACATACCGTCAACAACGGTCCGCATCTGGTCATTCGTGAACGTGCGGAGAAGCGCTTCCTGATGCTCCAGCGGCAAGTACGCGAACACCTCCGCAGCCACGTTGCGCGGCAGCACGCGGAAGATCGCGGCGTCGTCTTCGTCGGGCAGGTCAAGGATCAGTTCGCTGATGTCCGACGGATCGAGCTGCGTCAGCACTTCGCGCAGCGCGTCCCACTGCTTCTGCTGGATCAGTTCTTCCAGCTCGACCTGCAGTACGGAACCGATCATCGAAGCACACCTTTCATCATCCGTTGGATCGACCAATCGCCGGGAAGAAGTGGTACAGAAGTGCGTAGATCAGCACGCCGGTAATGCTCACGTAAAGCCACACCCACACCAGCCAGCGGGTGATGCGTGTGTGTTTGGCCCATTCGCGCCGATACGCGCGGTAGAACGCGAGGCCGATGAACGGCAGCATGACGACCGCAAGGATCAGGTGCGGGATGAGGACCACGAACCAATAGAAGTACGCCCATGCGATAGGCAGCGTCGGAAAGCGTTCGCGCAGGCGGATGTCGGGTCGGTAGAACTTGTGGAGCAGGTAGCCGATCAGAAACACGCTGCTGGCCGCGAAGGCGAGTGACATGGTGACGCCGTGTGCGGCGTACTTCTTCCGACGGATGAGCACGAAGCCGGTCAGGAGGAGCAGCGTCGAGAGCCCATTGAACGTGGCGTTGAAGGCAGGGAGTGAGTCGATGATCGAGTCGGGCATGGGGATTGTGAATTGCCGATTGCGAATGAGAGTCACGGGCTAGAGTTGGCTGTCTCGGTGCCACGGCATCGGTACTCCGTTGCCGTGGTACGCATTTGAGCAACCAAGTCTTTCAAGATGACCGAGCGTACCACGGCTAGCGAGTACGCAAGCCGTGGCACCCATTGCTTCCTAGTCACAGCTTGCCGGTTTCGGCCAGCTTCACCGCGTCGCTGGCCAGTTGCTTCATGTGCTCATCGCTGCCGCTGAGATAGACCCGGCGGACGACACCCTGCTGGTCCACCAGCAGGATTCGACTCGAATGGTTCGACGGCACGTCATACGGCATCATCAGCCCGGCGGCGATCTCGTGCATCATCGCTTCTGGGCCTGTGAGCATGTGCCAACGCGATCCGTCCGCGTCTGCGGCTTTCGCATAGACAGCCATCCGTTCCGGCGTGTCGTTCTTCGGGTCGACGCTGAAGCTGACGAAATGCACGCGCGAATCCGTCACGGCTTTCTGAAGGGCTGTAATCCGGCCGCGCATGCTCGGGCAGACACCCTGGCACTGGCTGAAAAACAGCATCGCAGTCCAGACCTTGCCTTTGAGGTGGTCGGAGTTGAACTCAGTGCCGGATTGATCGAGCAGCTTGAAGGTGGGCGTCGAGAAAGACATGTCGACCGGCTGGCGCGTGTCGCCGGCGACGAGTTCGATCGACATCGGCTGCGTCGACGGCGTGGAGTTATCGGTCCGGGCGTGCTCGCGGTCGCGGCCGCGCGTGAGTCCGATCAGAACGAAAAGGCCGGCCACGACGAGCGTCCACATGGCGATCGTGAACGCTTTTTGCTTCGTACCCATAGGACCAAACAGTTTAGCGGATCGTCCTAGCCGCGTAAGGGCTGGCCGCGGTGTATATTCCCGGCATGAGCTCCCCCGACGTCGGCAAGCCCGGCCCCCTCATGTACAAGCGCGTCCTCCTGAAAATCAGCGGCGAAGCCATGGGCGGCGAAGGCGGCTTCGGCATCCACCCGAACGAACTCGAGAGCATCGCCCAGCAGTGCGTGGACGTGGCCAAGCTCGGCGTGCAGCTCGCGGTCGTCGTGGGCGGCGGCAACTTCATCCGAGGCGCCACCTTCTCCGAGAGCGGCCACATCCCGCGCGCGACGGCGGACTACATGGGCATGCTCGGCACGGTGCTGAACGCTGTCGCGCTCCAGGAAATGCTCGAAAAACTAGGCCAGCCCACTCGCGTGCTGAGCGCCATCCCCATCAGCCAGGTGGCCGAACCGTTCATCCGGCGTCGCGCGATCCGGCATCTGGAGAAAGGCCGCGTCGTCATCCTCGCCGCCGGTACGGGCAACCCCTACTTCACGACCGACACCTGCGCTGCGCAGCGGGCCGCCGAAATGGGCGCCGAAGTCCTGCTGAAGGCCACCAAGGTCGAAGGCGTCTACAGCGCCGACCCGAAGAAGGACAAGAACGCGAAATTCTTGTCCGAAGTGACCTACGACCGCGTGCTGGCCGACCAGCTCAAGGTCATGGATATGACCGCCTTCGCGCTCTGCCGCGAGCAGAAGCTGCCTGTGGTGATCTTCGACATGAAGACGCCAGGCAACGTGGCCCGCGTGTGCAAGGGCGAACGCGTGGGGACGAAGGTTGTGATTTGACCAGGTTCAATTCAGCATCTGCCAACTTCGTAGCGCGAGCGGAACGCTCCTGCCCATCGTTCGAAGGATGCCAACTGAAAATCAAAGCGGTCCGGACGATACCTCGTCCGGACCGCTGTTCATTTCATCCTGACCATCTCGGTCACGAGATGTCCGTGATCTGATCGTCCGTCGAACGGAAGTCGGTGATCAGGTCGGTCGGGGCGTCGAGCACCCAGTCTCGTTCGGTGCCGCCGGTGAGCGTGTCGACGCTTGATCCGTCGTTGAAGACGTTGTTGAGATCGAACCGCGTTGAGCCGTTGGCACCGGTGTTGGTCTGGCCCGTCAGGTTGCGGATGCGGGCGGTGAACGAGTTGGCGCTGTTCCACTCGGCGTAGACGTTCGCCAGCGCCGACACCGTTTCGCCGCCGCTGAACGTGCCGGCGAGTTCGAGGTCGTCGCCCGTGCCGCCGTCGAGGCGGTCCTTGCCCGGACCGCCGATGAGGATGTCCCGGCCATCCGAACCGACAAGCGAGTCGTTACCGCCGCTTCCGCTCAGGATGTCCGTGTTCGAACTGCCCATCAGCGTGTCGTTGCCGGCGCCGCCGATGAAGATCGCCTTCGGAGCCACCTTGTAGAGGCTGACGTTGTCCGCGCCGTCGTAGCCGTATACGACGACCGCGTTGCCGCTCGGCAGGTAGGTGCCGACGACGACGCCGTTCACGTTCACCTTGTACTTGGTCGCGGTCGGTCCAGCTTCGATGCGGACGCTGTCCGCCGCACTCGTGCCGCCGACGACGATCGCACTGGTGCTGGGTGCAAGCGGGTTCGGCTGCAAGCTGGCGATCGCCACCGTGATCGGCACGGTTCGTGTGACGCTGCCGCCGTCCTTATCGGTGACGGTGACGCTGACCGTGTACGTGCCGGCCTCGGCGTAGCTCTTGCTGAGCGGCTGGCCGTTCACGCTGCCGGCGCCGGTGGTCCCGTCACCCCAGTTGATGGTGTACGTCAGCGCCGAGTCGGCCGACACGTCGCTGGCGTTGATGCCGAAGTTGAACGACTGGCCGCGCACGGGCGTGAAGGTCGGCGCGGTGAGAGTGGCAGCCGGCGCGACGTTGTTGACGTTGATCGTCGCGGTCGTGCTGGTCGATCCGCCGTCCTCATCGCTGGCCGTGAGGGTCACGACGAACGTGCCGTTGTCCGGCGCGTTGAAGGTGAACGACGCGCCGCTACCGCTCTGAACGACCGTCTGGCTACCCTGCCGACGGACGGCCCAGGCGTAGGTGACGGTGTCGGCCGGCACATCGAAACTGCTCGCGGTAAGCGCGGCGGTCGCACCTTCGTTGATCGCCGATCCCGGCGTGCCCGCGATGGCCACGCTGGCCGGCGCGACGTTCGTCGCGGTGATCGTCGCCACCTGCTCGGTGGCCTCGCCGCCGTCCTTATCGAAGACGTTGAGCGTGACTGTGTAGGTGCCGTTGTCGGGCACGACGAACGTGAGATCGGGCGTGTTGCCGTAGGCGATGACCGTCTGACCCTTCGTGACCGACCAGCCGTAAGTGAAGCCGGCGGTCACGTCGCCCTGGCCGGGATCGGTGACCGTGCCGGTGAGCGAGATTTCGGTGTTCTCCGTCACGCTGCCGCTGGGCAGGCCGCTGATCGAGGCGACGGGCGGCGCGTTCTCCACCGTCACGTTGCGCGTGACGCTGCTGTGCCCGCCGTCCTTGTCTGTGGCGGTGAGCGTGATGACGTAGCTGCCGCCATCGGTCGGGGCGAACGTGTAGCTGCTGGCGGTCGAAGTGTCGATCACCTCGGACCCGTCGCTGACAGTCCACACGTAGTCGAAGTCCGCAGCCGTATCCACGCTGCTCGGATCGGTCGCCGACGCGGTGAGCGTGACGCTGTCGCCTTCGCTCATGCCGCTTGTCGAGCCACTGATGGCCGGCGTCGGAGCGACGTTTGTCACCACGACGTTCGTCGTGCTCGACGACACCGCGCCGCCGTCTTGGTCGGTGACGGTCAGTTCGACCTGCCACGTGCCATCGTCGGCAGGCGTGAAACTGTCGCTGGCGCCGCTCAGATGAGTGGTCACGTTTGTCGGGCTGACGATCGTCCAGTCGTAGGTCAGAACGTCGTCTGTGCCCGGGTCAGACGCCGACGAAGCCAGCGAGATCGCTAAGCCTTCGGTGCCGGTGATCGGGACGGTGATCGTGTCGATGGTGGGCGAGCCGTTTGTAACGACGAAGTTGCTGATCGTCGCAGACGACTGATCTCCGTCCTTGTCGGTGACCGTGACAGTCAGGTCGTACGAGCCTTCGTCCACACCGACGAAGTCAAGCGTCGACGACGCCGCGTTGGTCAGCGTGTAGGCGTCGCCGTCCTTCGTCGCGGTCCATAGATAGGTCAGGCTGCTGTCGGCGTTCACGTCTGAGGCCGTCGTGCTGAACGCGACCGACGTGCCTTCGACCACCGAGCCGCTACCCGACACGCGCGACGCCGACACGCTCGGCGCGACATTGCTGGCCGTGAAGCTGCTGGTCTGCGTGGTGGACGCTCCGTCCTTGTCGGTAACGACGAGCGAGACGTCGTACGAGCCGTTGTCCGGGATCGTGAAGGTCAGCGTCGAGTTGCTGCCCGTCGCGACGGGCGTGCCGCCCTTGCTGACAGTCCACGCGTAGGCAAAGCCGGCGCTCGTGTCGGTCGGGCTGGCGTCGGTGATGGTCGATCCGAGCGTGACCTGCGTGCCTTCGTCCACGCCGTTCGAGGGCGTGCCGGTGATCGTCACGCTCGGGGCGGAATTTGTGACGGCGATGTCGCGCGAGGTCTCGGCGTAGCCGCCGTCCTTGTCGGTGGCGCGGAGCGTGAAGGTATACGTCCCGTTGTCGAGGGGCATGTAGGCGAGCGATGATCCCGTCGACGTCGTCAGCGTGTTGCCGCCGCGCGAGACGGTCCAGCCGTACGTGATGCCGGCCGTCGTGTCGGCGCTGCTCGGCTCGGCGCTGCTGGCGGTGAGTGAGATGCTGACGCCTTCACTGCCGGTGGTGTCGCCGCTGATGGTCGGCGTCGGGGCGACGTTGACGACCGTGATCGTGCCGCTCGTGACGGACCCTGAACCGCCATCGCCATCGCTGACAGTCAGCGACACGACGTAGTCGGCCTGATCGTCCGGCGTGAACGTGATGCTGCTGGACGTGCCAGTCGTGAACGCGTTGCCGTTCTTTGTCACCGACCAGGCGTAGTTGATGGTGTCGCTCACACCCGGATCGATCACGTCGGCACCCACCGTGATGGCCGAGCCTTCGTTGATTGCGCCGCCGGGCACGCCGGTGAGCGTGGCGGTCGGGGCTCCGTTCGTGACGACGATGTTCGAACTGCTCGCGCTGACGGTGCCGCCGTCGTCGTCGGTGACGACGACCGTGGCGACGTACGTGCCTTGATTCGCCGGCGTGAAGTCGAACGTCGCGCCGGTGGTGTTCGACACGGTGTAGTTCGAACCGTTGCGCGTCACGCTCCACGAGTAGCTGAACGTGTCGAGCGCGCCGGCATCGCTCGGCGCGGCTGTCACGGAGACGGCCGTGCCTTCGACGACGGGACCGCCCGGCTCGCCGCTGATGCTGGCGGTCGGGGCGACGTTAAGCGCCACAAATGACGCGCTGCTGGCGTCGGTGTACGAGCCGTCGTCGTCAGTCACATGGACCCACGCGACATACGTGCCGTTGTCGCCCGGCGAGAACGTGAGGGTCGAGGCATTCGTCGTCACGCCACTGAGTGAGTAGGCCTGACCGTTGCGCGTGACGGTCCACGCGTACGTAAACGTGTCGGCCGAGCCTGGGTCGGTCGCGTTGGCGGTCAGTGTGACGCTGGCGCCTTCGTTGACCGGGCTGCCTGGCGCGCCGCTGATCGTTGCGTTCGGCAGCGCGTTGGTCACGGTGATCGAGCCGCTGTCGACCGTTCGACTGCCGCCGTCCTCGTCCGTGACGGTCAGGTGCAGCACGTAAGCTCCATTGTCGTTCGGAATGAAGTTGAACGACGCGGCGTTCGTCGTAACGCCGCCGCCAAGCGTATAGACCTGGCCGTCCTTGGTAACCGACCACAGCCGGGTGACGGTGTCGTTGGCGATGTCGCCGACGGTGCTGTTGGCAAGAATCGTGCCGCCTTCCGGCGCGATCGTCGGCGCGCCAGTGATGCTGGCCGTCGGCGCGACGTTGCTGACGGTGACGTTCTTCGTGAACGTAGCCGCCTGGTTGTCCTTGTCGGTCACGACGACGCTGACGACGTACGCACCATCGTCGTCCGGCGTGAACGAGAAGTTCGTCGCGTTCACGGTCGTACCGCCCGGCAGCGCGAACGCGCCGCCGTTCTTCGTGACGCTCCACAGGTACGTGAAGCCCGCCGTCACGTCGGCCGAGCCGGCGTCGGTCGCACTGACGCTGTAGCTGAGGCCCGTGTCGGTTTCCAGTGCCGTCGCGGGACCGCTGATGGTCGCGGTCGGGGCGGCGTTGGTGATGGTGATCGTGTTCGTGCTGACGTCGACGTGCGAGCCGTCGTCATCCGTAATGCGTACGGTGAAGACGTAGTCGCCATTGTCCGGCGGCGTGTAGGAAAGCGTCGCCGCGTTGGTCGTCAGCGCGCTCATGTCGATCGCGACATTGTCCTTCGTGCCCGACCATGCGTAAGTGAACGTGTCGGCGCTACCGGCGTCGGCCGGGTGCGCCGTGAGTGTGAGCGCGCCGCCTTCATAGGCGGTGCTGACCGGCTCGCCGCTGATGGTGCCGGTCGGCGTGACGTTGCTGACGCTGAACGAGCGCGTGGTCGACGCGTGGCCGCCGTCCTTGTCGGTGGCGGTGAGCGTGACGACGTAGTTGCCGTTGTCGGGCGAGGTGAACTGGAGCGTGGCGCCCTGCCACGAGAAGTATTCGCCGCCATCGAGCGTGACATTCCAGTCAAACGTGTAGCCGGCCGTGTCATCGGCGGTGCTGGCGTCGGTGGCCGAGGCGCTGAACTCGGCGGCGTCGCCTTCGTTCGCCGGCACGGCCACGTCACCGATCGCCGGCGTCGGATTGACGTTCGCGATCGCAATCGAGCCGGTGCTGAGCGTGCTCGAACCACCGTCTTCGTCGGTCAGTGCAAGCGTGATGACATAGGTGCCATTGTCGGTCGGCGTGAAGGTGAAATTGCTGGCGTTCGTGGTCGTGCCGCCGGGCAGTGCGAAGGCGCTGCCATCCTTCGTGACGCTCCAGGCGCGAGTGACGGTGTCGCCTGACACGTCGCCGGCGGTTGAGCCGACCGTGATAGCCGTGCCTTCGTTGCCGCTGCTGGGCGTGCCGGTAATGGCGCCGGTCGGATTCTCGTTTGAGATGTTGATCGTCTGCGTGCTGACGGTGACCGAGCCGCCGTCGTCGTCGGTGATGGTCAGGCTGACGACGTAGCTGCCATCGTCGGTCGGCGAGAAGCTAAATGTCGACTGGTTCACGGTCAGACCGGTCGTGTCATACGCCTGGCCGTTGCGAGTGACCGACCACGCATAGGTAAACGTGTCGGCCGAACCGGCATCGGCGTGTGTGCTCCCGAAGCTAACGGGCTGCCCTTCCATGCCGGTTTCCGGCGCGCCGGTGATGCTGCCGGTCGGATTGGCGTTCGTGACCGTGATGTTGCTGGTGCTCGCCGTGTCGGTTGCGCCATCGTCATCGGTGATGAGGAGGCTGACGACGTACGTGCCATTGTCGTTCGGAACAAACGCGAACGTAGCCTGATCGACCGTCTGGCCCGTCAGGTCGTACGCCTGGCCGCCCTTGGTGACGCTCCACAGGTAGGTGTGGGTGTCGTCGGCGCCAACGTCGGTGAGATGGGCAGTGAGCGTGGTGCTCGAGCCTTCCGCGACATTGCCACCCGGCGCGCCGCTGATCGAAGCGCTCGGGGCGACGTTCGAAACACCGATGGTCGTGCTCGACACATCGACCGTGCCGCCGTCCTTGTCGGTGATGGTGACCGTGGCGACGTAGTTGCCGTTGTCGCGCGGAATGAACGTCAGGCCCGCCGCGTTCGTGGTGACGCCGGTCAGGTCGTACGCACCGGCGTCCTTGGTGACGCTCCATGCGTAGGTGAACGACGAGTCTTCCGAGCCGGCGTCCGCCGGCGTGGCGGTGAGGGTAACGGTATCGCCTTCATCGATCGGACCGACGGGTTCGCCGCTGATGCTGCCGGTCGGATTGACGTTCTGCACTTCGATAGCGTCGCTGGTGACGACATTCTGGCCGCCGTCTTCGTCGGTGAGCGTGAGCTTGACGACGTAGCTGCCGTTGTCGGTGGGCGTGAAGGTGAATCCCGCGGCGTTGGTGGTCGTGCCACCGGGCAGCGCAAAGGCCTGACCGTAACGCAGGACGCTCCAGGCGCGGGTGACGGTGTCGCCCGACACGTCGCTGACAGTGCTGCCGAGCGTGATCGACGAACCTTCGTTGCCGCTGACGGGTGTGCCGGTGATGGTGCCGGTCGGATTCTCGTTCGAGGCCGAGATGGTCGACGACGTGAGCGTCAGGCTTCCGCCGTCTTCATCGGAGACCACACACATCACGACGTAAGCAGCCTGATCGTCGGGCGTGAACGTGAAGCTGGCCTGATTGACGGTGACGCCGGTGAGGTCGAACGCGACGTTGTCCTTCGTGACCGACCAGAGGTAGCTGAGCGTGTCCTGCGAAGTCGGATCGCTGGCCGTCACGCTCAGGTTCACCGCCACGCCTTCCGCGATCGATTCAGGGGCGGCACCCATCGTGCCGGTCGGGTTGGCGTTGGTGACGGTCGTGGTGCTGGTGGTCGTGTCGGTCGCTCCGTCGTCGTCGCTGACGACAAGTGTGGCGACGTAGGTGGCCTGATCGTCCGGCACGAACGTGAAGTCGACGGCGTCGGCGGTGATGCCCGTGAGATCGACGGCGACGTTGTCTTTCGTGAGCGTCCACGCGTACGTGAACGTGTCGGCCGCGCCGGCGTCGGTCGGGGCGGCGTGCAGCGTGACTGATGTGGCCTCGGCGACCGAACCGGGCCCGCCCGTGATGGCCGCTACGGGTGCGGCGTTGGTGATGCTGATGGCCGCGCTGGAGATCGTTGTCGCGCCGCCGTCCTTGTCGGTGACGACCAGTGTCGCGACGTAGTTGCCATTGTCATCGGGCGTGAAGACGAGCGACGACGAACTGGTGTCGACATTGCCGAGGTCGTATGCCGCGGAGTCCTTCGTGACGCTCCACTCGTAGGTGAACGTGGTGTCGTCACTCACGTCGGACAGGTTCGAGGCGACGGTGATCTGCGTGCCCTCCGCCTGGAAGCCGGCCGGCGTACGGTTCAGGCCGACGACCGGCGCGACGTTGTCGGCGACGATCGGGTCGGTGCTGAGCGTGACGGTGCCGCCATCCTTGTCGGTGATGACGACGGTGGCGACGTAGCTGCCGTTGTCGGTGGTGTCGAAGCTGAAGCTCGCGGCGTTGGTGGTGTAGCCGGTGAGATCGAACGCCTGGCCGTCCTTGGTGACAGTCCACGCGTAGCTGAACGTGTCGTTCACGCCAACGTCGGCCGGGTTGGCGGTAAGGGAGATGGTGTCCCCCTCGTCGACGTGTGCGCCGGGCGCGCCGCTAATGGTGCCGGTCGGATTGACATTGTTGACGGTGACGCTGGCGGTCGCCTGGCCCGTGCCGCCGTCGGGTTCGATGGCGCTGACGGTGATCGTGTAGCTGCCGTTGTCGTCGTAGGTGTGCGTCGCGGCGCTTTCAGACGGGTCGAACACTTCCGTGTTGTTGTCGCCCCAGTCGACCGTCCAGAGTTCGATGGAGGCGGCGCGGTTCGGCGAACTGAAGTTGATCGACACGCTGCCGGCCTCGTTGATCGTGGCGGGCGTACGCGTGAGATTGACGACCGGCGGGTTGTTCGCGACCGTAATCGCGTTGGTCGTGGTGTACGAGCCGTCTTCGTCCGTTGCGGTCAGTTCGACATTGTAGTTGCCGTCCTGCTCGTAAGTGTGGGTCGCGCTGCCGGTGTCGGCGGCGTGCGAGGTCGTGGTGCCGTCGCCCCAGTCGATGCTCCAGCCACTGATGGTATCGGTGCCCGGATCGGCGGTGCGACCGAACGTGACGGTGTACGGATTGCCCTCTACCGCGCCGTTCGGCGTGGTGAGACTGATCGTCGGGGCGACGTTGCTGATGGTAATCGTGCCGGTGACCGTGTTCGTGCGGTTGAGCGTGTCGGTGACGCGCAGCGCAATCGAGCGCGTCGCGGCGCCGTCGGTCGCCTTGAAGGTGAAGCCGGGGCCGCTGACGGTGGTCTTGAAACCGACGGCCGGGTTGTAGTTCAGGTCCCAGCGGTACTGCCAAATCGTCTCGCCGACGTCAGTCGTCGAGGCTAGGCCGTTGATGCTGATGGACGAGCCTTCGTTGACCGCGAAGGAATTGCCACCCATGTCGGCGACGAGGGCCAGCAGCCGGCGTGTCTCGAGTTGCTCAAGCATCCGGCTCACCGCGCGGCGCAGGGCGGTCGGACCGCGGTAGCGGCGGGCAACACGGACGGGGCTCGCTTCAACAACCGAAGCCTGTCGACGGGCAAACGCGCGGGCACCTGACGTGATCGCGGCGAGCAGCTTGGTCTTGTGGAACATGGTCGTCGGTCTCCGATTGCTTCCTGACATGACAGCCCGCTGCCAAACCGAGGCCGTGTCGACGGCGCAAAGTCTGCGGCGGGTCTTCAAGCAAATTCGGAGAACGCCTATGCGGAAATTAGCGCGGTCCAGTGTGAGACTGTGCCGGCGCAGCCAGGTCCGATCATCCGCGTGAGATCAGTCCGGATCAAAACTGCGGCAAACGGACCTGCTTTTATTGGGACGTGAACGTCGTCTGCGGACCAAAGCATATGGGGAAGGCGTAATCCGTCCGAGAACAAACATTACCAATCCCCGCGAGGCTGATTTAGGCTGCTCGGCCTCTCCAGTCTCAGCGGAAGGAACAGACGAATGGCGACCCTCCTCAACGATCCGAAGAATCGCATCGAACTGAACGACAACGGCGCGTGGTCCTGGTTCATGGATGAACGCGTCATCGTGCACAACGGGAAGCTTGTGGTGGGATCGGTTAGGTCAAGCGACCGCTCCTACGTCTGGAAAGAAAACGGCGAATTCGGCGCGGTGGAAGTGGCGGTGCACGACATCGCCAATGCCCAGACGCAGGTCGTCGTGCTGCACGCCCCGTTCGAGCAAGATGACCACAACGGCCCCTCGCTGCACGTGCGGCCGGACGGGCGCGTGGTCGCGATCTACTCGCGGCACGCGATGGAACGCAAAGTCTTCTGGCGTGTGTCGGCATCGGACGATCTGCTTAGTTGGAACCCCGAGCAGGTGCTCATCACACCCGGCAAAGACGCCGAGTTCGGCGGTGACAACGCCACCTACTCCAATCCGTGGCAACCGGCAGCCGAGGGTGGACGGCTCTACAACTTCTTCCGCTGCGTGGGCCACCAGCAAAACTGGATGCATAGCGACGACAACGGCGACACCTGGCACTACGGCGGGATGTTCCTCAAGGGCAGCAAGGGGTATGCCCCCTACTTCAAGTACGCCCCGGCGGGCATCGACCGTTTCTGGTTTATCGGAACCGAGAACCACCCGCGCGACTTCGACAACAGCGTCTACGCCGGTTTCATCCGTAATGGACACATCTATAGAAGTGATGGTTCGCTCTACGCGCCGCTGAGCAAGAACACCGAAAAGTCGGGCGACATATGGGACCTGACCTGCGTCTACCGTGGCGACGCCGACCACGTCGCGTGGGTGATCGATCTGCACATCGATCCGCAAGGCAACCCGGTCTGTCTCTTCAGCACGCAGCGCGACGGCAAAGGCCTGCCGCGGAACCAGGGCGGGCTCGATCACCGCTATCACTACGCCCGTTGGGATGGCCAGCGCTGGGTCGAACACGAAATCGCGTACGCCGGCACGCGGCTGTACGTCGGCGAAGACGATTACACCGGCTTGGCAGCACTCGATCCGCTGGATTTGTCGAGCGTCTACATCAGCACCGACGCCCATCCGGTCACGGGCGAAGCGCTCGTCAGCAAAGCTGACGACAAGCGGCACTGGGAGTTGTTCCACGGCCGGACGCTGGATGGCGGCGCAACGTGGGTGTGGACGCCGCTCACCCAGGACAGCACGGCCGATAACTTGAGGCCGATCATTCCAATCTGGAACGACCCGCGCGTGGCCCTGGTGTGGATGTGCGGCGACTACCCGACCCACCGCGGCCCGTGGACAACGAAAGTCATGGCGGCCATGTTGCCGCGCGGGAAGTAATACCTTGGTGGCGATGTAACTACTTCGCTAGCCACGGATACTTTTCGCGCAACGTCTGCGCACCGTCGGATCGTCCCGTCGCATCAAGCCGTTCGAGATACTTCGGCAGCGGGCTTCGGCCCGGCTCGTCGAGCGCGTGGAACGGGCCGCCGTCGGCGATGACGCGCCAGAGCGGGTCTTCCACATGCGTGCCGTTGGCTCGCGCGTGACGGGCCAGGCGGTTCATCTGCTCGTCGTGCCAGCGAGACATTCGCCATGCACCTTCACGCAGCACGTCGGGATGCCGGCTGGCGACATCGTTCAACTCGTGCGGATCGAGCGGAAGATTGAACAGCATCTCCTTCTCGAACGGCTGAAACCCGTCGTGATACGTACGGATATAGAGCCAGTCGCCCCAGCGGACGCTGCGCTGACAGACGTGCGCGCACTGCGAAACGACGAGTTCGTCGCGGCCCGTCGAGCGTCCGTCGAGGCTCGGCGCGAGCGATCGGCCGTCCCACAGGTCGCTGGGCTTGCCGTTCAGCAACTCCATCAGTGTCGGCGCGAGGTCGAGGTTGTAGTGCAAGTCCGCGTCGACGCCGCCCGCGTTCTTGCCGGGCCATTTGATGATTAGCGGGATGTTGCACGTGGCATGGTCGGCCGTCGCATGTTCGCCGTAGATGCCGAGTTCGCCCATGTTTTCGCCGTGATCGGCGCTGATGATGATCGCGGTTTCATCGTAAATGCCGATCGATTTCAGCTTCGCGACGATGCCCGCGACCTGCAGGTCGACGTAGCGGATCGCGTTGTCGTAGCCATCGATCATCTGGCGGAGCGTGGCCATGTCGGTCAGCTTGCCGGGGTAGCGCGGGTACTTGGGCGCGATCACGTCGTCGTACATGCTCATCTCCAGCGCCGAGTGCGGCCCGGCTCGGCGGAGGTGCTGTTGGAGCAACTCGGGCGTGAGCCACGCCGGCAACGGATCGCTGACAAAGTGATTCGGGAAATCCGGCGGCATGCGGTACGGGGTGTGGATGTCCCAGTAGTTGACGTGCAGGAACCAGTTGTCGCTCGCCGCGTTGGTATCGAGCCAGCGGTGCACGAGCGGCGTGACCTGCTCGGCCGACTCCAGTCCGTTGCCGCCGGTGTTGTGGATCTCGCGGAAACCGGCGTAGAAGTGGTGGGCCGCATGCCGCTGGCCAAACGGCGAGATCATCGCCGTGTGCAAACCGACATCGGTCAGACGCTTGACCAGACCGTGTTCGGTGAAGTCGTCGCGGAAGCCACGGAGGCGCCCCTGCACACGCGGTTGGGCGGCCGTTCCGCCATGCCCCACCACGCCGGTCTGGATGCCGAATCGACCCGAGTAGAGTGCGGTGCGCGAAGGCAGGCACGGCGCGTCCGGCGTGTAGACGTTGTCTAACCGCGTGCCCTCACGCGCGATGGTGTCGATCGCAGGCGACGTGTTGCGGCTGTAGCCGTAACAGCCGAGATGCGAAGGCGTGAGCGCGTCAAGATCGAGATACAGAATCCGCATGAGACGTGCCTTTGCTGGAGCGGAAGTGAGAAGTAGCAGCGCGGATTGGCATGGGCAACGCGACTGCATTGCTTCAAACAAGAAAACGCCCACGGATGGCTATCCGTGGGCGTCACTGAAATCCACATTGTGGAGCAAGCTCAACCTTCGCTGGTGAGTTGCTCAGTCGGGATCACGCGGAACAGTTCTTCCGTGCTGGTGATGCCTCGGGCGACCTTCAACAGCGCTGAAAGCCGGAACGGCAGCATCTTGTCGGCCCGGGCTTGGTTACGGATGACGTCGGCGGTCTGGCCGTCGGCGATCATCGCGCGCAGGGTCTTGTTCACGCTCATCACCTCGAACACGCCGGTCCGGCCCGAGTAGCCGGTCATCTGGTTCTTCTCGGTGGGACCGGGTGCATAGAGCGTCTTGCCTTCGTCGGGGCCGAGCAGGTCCTTCACTTCGTCGAAGGTGTGCGGGGCGTCGGAGAGGTCGAAACCGATGCGGGTTTCGGGGTCGAGCGTGCGGACGAGCCGCTGACTGACCACGCCGCGGAGGCTGGTCGACAGGAAGTGCGCCGGCACGCCGTAACCGCGCATCGATTGCACGGCCATCGCTGCATCGGGGGCGTGGAGCGTGCCGAGCACGAGCACGCCCGAGTTGGCCGCACGGACGGCGATCTTCGCAGTCTCTTCGTCGCGGATTTCGCCGATCATGATCACGTCCGGGCTCTGCCGGAGGACGGCCCGCAGGCATTCGGCAAAACCGAGGTCGATCGCGGGATTGGTCTGGCTCTGGTGGATGCCGCCAACCGCGTATTCGATCGGGTCTTCAATGGTGTTGATCTTGCGCCGGCCGTCATTCAGACGCAGGAGCGACGCGTAGAGCGTGGCCGTCTTGCCCGAGCCGGTCGGGCCCGTGATGAGCACCAGGCCGCTGGGCGACTCGATCATCTGCGTGTAGGCCGCTAACTGCTCGGGGGCCATGCCCAGTTGTTCGAGCTTGAACAGCTCGTGACCGCGGACCAGCAGGCGGATGGCGATGTCTTCGCCATACATGGTCGGGAGGAAGTTGATCCGCAGGTCGACGCCGTCCCCCTCGCCCTTGCGGTAGATCCAGCGTCCGTCGGCCGGCTTGCGGCGTTCGTTGACGTCGGCGCCGCTGTTGTTGCGGACGTGGGCGACCATCCGTTTGCCTTCCTCGGCTGTCACGATTGACAGCGGGCGGATGATGCCCAGGTGCCGCACCTGAACGGCGTAGTGCTGTTCCTGGGCGCAGAAGAAAAGGTCGGACGCGCCGATGCGGACGGCCTGCTCGATGAGGAATTCCACCGCTCGTTCGGCGGCGAAGTGGCTCACGTCCACGAGAATGCCGGCGCCCGGATGCGTTTCGGTCTCGGTTGTCTTGCCGAGCAGATCGGCCTTCTTACCGGCCACGGTTCCCAGCTTGAGCAAACTCATCAGTGTTGCCCTCCGTTGGCGAGCTCACGAGCGGCCTGCGCGTTTTCGGTGATCGGGATGACCTTGCCCACGTGAAGCAGGTCGAGCATTTGACGAATGGTGGCGGGAATGTCATGCAGGACCAGCACGCCGCCCGCAGCCTTGAAGGCCTTGTGCGAACCGATCAGCCAGCCGATGGCGGACGAATCGATGTACGTCGTTTGCTTCATATCCAGCAGGACTTTAAAGCTGGCCCAGTTCTGCCCCAGGATACGTTCGAGCGGATTCCGCCCCGACGGATCGAAGTTGGCGGCGGTAATGGAACCGTTCGACGCGAGTCGAACGAGGCCTTCTTTTTCGATCGAGACGAGGCTGATGTTCACGCCGTCCTCCTGAGACCCGTTGTCGCTCATGTCGGATCGATTATCGAGCCTGCGCGGCGCATCGGCAACAAGTGGCATCTCTATCACTCCATTTCCGTTAAGACGGACCCGGTCCGTCAACCCGTCAAACTAAGGTTTCCGTCCGAGTCATCGGTCGAAACGGGCACGTCCGACAGTAGCGCATTCAAGTTAGGTCAACCTTTCGCAGGCGACGCCACGTCCTTCCATCGGGTCAATCAATGAGGCACCCCCGTTCTGCCGATTATGGGAAATAGGCTGGAGTCCAGCCGGGCGGATGAACTCCGCGCCGAACAGACCGCGCGTATGACCAGCGACCCTA
Organism: Tepidisphaeraceae bacterium; assembly: GCA_047600945.1. Lineage (GTDB taxonomy): Bacteria > Planctomycetota > Phycisphaerae > Tepidisphaerales > Tepidisphaeraceae > JASGKC01. The sequence continues at coordinate 5,335,957 of JASGKC010000001.1, forward strand.
CATTGCCAACCGAAGCCGACCGCCTGAGCTGTCTGGCGACCTTCGACATTCTCGACACGGCTGAAGAGCCGGTGTTCGACGACATCGTGCGCGTGGCCGCCCAAATCGCGGGTCTGCCCTACGCCGTGATTGCCTTTGCCCAGCGGGATCGCGCGACATTCAAGGCCCGCATCGGCATTGACTGGTTGAGCATCCCACTGAACCAGTCATTTTGCGGCCACACGATTCGGAATCCCGGTAAGACCCTGATCGTGCCCGATGCCTCGCTCGATGCCCGTTTCGCTCAACTGCTTTTGGTCGCCGGCCCGATGGCGATCCGCTCGTACATCGGCGCGTCGATCGTCTCGTCGAGCGGCTTCGCCCTCGGCACCGTCAGTTGCTTCGGCCCCACGCCGTTCACCCCTACGACCGCCCAGGTGAAGGCGCTCGAGGCATTGGCCCGGCAGGTGTCGCGGATGTGCGACGACCGCATCCGCCAACACGAACTCGTCCAACTGCAACGCGAACTCCTTCTCGAGCGCGATTACCTCGCCGCCATGACCGCCAATACGGTGGGCGCGGTCGTCGAAGTCAGTGCAAAAGGGGTCATCACCTACGCCAACTCGGCGGCGGCGGCGGTGCTGGGCCTGAAACAAGGCGATAGCACGCGTTACGACGACCCAGGCTGGGAACCGACGCACGTCGACGGGAGCCCGCTTCCGCCCGAGGAGAATCCGGTCACCATCGTCATGCGGACACGGCTGCCGGTGCGCGACTATCGCATTGGCGTTCGCAAACGCGACGGCAAAGAAGCCGTCATTAGCGTCTCGGCCGGACCATTGTTCCATCAGGATGGCACGCTCCGGGCGGTCCTCTGCAACGTGGTGGACATCACGGAACAGAACCGCGCCGAGGAAGCATTGCAGGCCGAGCAGGAACGTAATCGGCTGCTCGCGCTGGTCGCCTCGTCAACCGATGACGCCGTGCTGATCACCGACCGGCGCGGCCGAATCGACTGGGTCAACGCCGCCTTCACGCGCCTTACGGGGTTTTCCCTGAACGAAGCGCGTGGCAAGCAGGTGCCGGATCTCCTGCACGGCCCGCAGACCGACCCACGGACCGTCGAACAGATCCAGCGGTGCATCCCGAACGGCGAAGGCTTCAAAGTCGAACTGGTGAATTACCGCAAGGACGGCACCCCCTACTGGGTCCAGGTCTGCGGAAACTCGGTTCGGGACGCCGACGGGTCGGTCGAACGGTATGTCGCGGTCATGTCCGACACGACCGAACGGCACGAATCCGAAGCCGCCCTGCGCAACAGCGAGGAGCGTCTGCGTTTGGCGCTCGACGCCACCGACGATGGCATATGGGATTGGGACACGACCACCGGCCAAGTCACGGTCAGCGAGCACTGGCATACGATGTTGGGTCTGCCGTCCGCGACGAGGACCACTTTCACCTTCGTGCGGGCCCTGATTCATCCGGAAGACCTGCCGATCATCGACTCCGCCGTGTCGGACCACCTCAATGGCCTGACGCCGATGATTCAGGCCGAAGTCCGCTTGCGTCATGCCAAGGGGCATTGGATCAACGTCCTGACACGAGGTCGCATCGTCCGGTGGAGCGACTTGGGCCATCCGTTGCGCGTCGTCGGTACGCACGTCGACCTGACGCGCGAAGTCGAAGCTCGCCAGTTGCTCGACGAGGAACGCCAACGCCTCCAGATCGCACTGGAAGGCGCGAACATCGGGATGTGGGACTGGGACATCGGGACGGGTAAGGCATTCTTCACCGACATCTGGTTCCGCATGCTCGGCTACGAGCCCAGCGACCTGCCCATGACGGTTCAGACCTGGGAACGCCTCGCCCACCCGGATGATCTGCTAGCCGCACGAGCCGCGTTGGAGCAGCACTTCCGCGGCGAGACAGCGACCTTCCGCCTGGAAATGCGGCTGAAAAACAAGGCCGGCGACTGGCAGTGGATCCTTGATGCCGGCAAAGTCGTGGAATGGACCGAAGATGGCCAGCCGCGACGAATGATCGGCGTCCATCAGGACATCGACTCGATGAAGCGGGTTCAGGATCAGCTGGCCAGCAAGAAACAATTACTTAAGACATTCATCGAGCGAACGCCTGCCGCCGTCGCGATGTTTGATCGGGAGATGCGCTACATCGCCACCAGCCGGCGCTGGCTGGCTGATTTCAAGCTGAGCGAGCGTGACCTTGTCGGCCAGTCGCACTACGAGGTCTTCCCCGACATCCCCGAGCGCTGGAAGCAGATCCACAAGCGCTGTCTGAATGGCGCCGTCGAGGCATGCGACCACGATCCCTTCCCCCGCGCCGACGGCACCACCGACTACGTCCGCTGGGAAGTCGCGCCGTGGCGAGACGCGGACGGCATGATCGGCGGCATGATCATCTTCACACAGGTGGTCACCGCCGAAGTGCTCGCCGCCTCGGAACTTCAGGCCGCCCGTGACCGCGCCGAACGCACGGCGGCCGTGCTCGAGGCGCAGCAGAACAGTTCGCTCGACGGCATCATTATCGTCGATGAGCAGCAGCACGTCGTCGCATACAACAAGCAGTTCCTCGATCTCTGGCAAATCGATGGATCTCCCTCCGATCTGGGCGGCACCGACCACTTCCTGACCCGTGTCGTCAACGAGCGCGTGGCCGACCCCGCAGGTTTCCTGGCACGGGTCGTGGAACTGTACGGGAGGCCCGATGCCACCGCGCGAGACGAGATCCAACTGAACGACGGTCGCACCTTCGACCGATACACGGCCCCCGTTCGCCTGCCCGACAACACGTACATGGGCCGATTCTGGAGCTTCCGCGATCTGACCGAGCGGAAGCAGGTCGAACGTCAGCTCGCCGCCGCGCGCGACGCCGCCGATGCCGCCAACCGAGCCAAGAGCGAGTTCCTGGCCAACATGAGCCACGAACTGCGCACGCCGTTGACGGCCATCCTCGGCTTCGCCGATCTGCTGACCGATGGCGCCCCCACGCCCGAGCAACTCACCGAATTCCTTCAGACCATCCGCCGCAACGGCGAGCATCTGCTGGGCATCATCAACGACGTGCTCGATCTCTCGAAGATCGAGGCACAACGGCTCACGCTCGAATCGCTCGACGCATCGCCGCGCCAGATGCTGAACGACGTGGCCGAACTGTTCCGTGGTCGCGCTGGCGAGAAGAAGATCGACATTCGTGCCGTCATCGACCCGGCCGTGCCGGCGACGATCCGCACGGACCCGCTACGTCTGCGTCAGGTGCTGATGAACCTCGCCAGCAACGCCGTGAAATTCACCGATCACGGCACGGTCACGTTGTGTGCCGACATCGGACGAAAGTCTTCGGGCAAGCCTGTACTGCGGCTCAGCGTCAGTGACACAGGCATTGGTATCGCGGCCAGCAAGCTCGATCGGCTCTTCCAGCCGTTCGAACAGGCCGACAGCTCGACGACGCGCCGGTTTGGCGGCACCGGACTGGGCCTGTCCATCTGCGAACGGCTCATACGGCTGATGGGCGGCGAATTGACCGTCGTCAGCAAGCCGCGCCGGGGCAGCACCTTCACCTGCACGCTGCCGCTACCCGCAACGCTCCCGAATGAGGCCGCGACCTTGCCGAGCAAGCCAGTGGACCACGAACCACAGGTCCCACGGATGCCGATCAACGGTCGACTGACCGGCCGGCGCGGGTTGGTGGCCGAGGATGGCCCGGACAACCAGCGTCTGATCGCCTTCCTCATGCGCCGCGCCGGCGCCGAGGTGGAAGTCGTTGCCGACGGGCAGGCCGCGCTGGATCGCGCCAGTGCGAGTCACTTCGACTTCGTCCTTATGGACATGCAGATGCCGATCATGGACGGCTACACCGCCGTCACGCAGTTGCGTACCCGTGGCAATCGCACGCCCATCATCGCCCTCACCGCCCACGCCATGGACGGCGACCGCGAGCACTGCCTCCGCACAGGCTGCGATGGCTATTGCAGCAAGCCACTCGATCCTCAAAAGCTGGTCTACACCATCGAGCGACTGTTGGCCTCGAAGACGCTGGCCGCCTGACTCGGGCATCATCTACGCCTGGTTCGCCAAACAAAGATCGACGCCCGTGAAGGCGTCGATCTGTTCTTTCGTCAGGTTGCGCCAGCATCCTTAGCGGACGCCGTCCTGGTACATCATTGCGCCGCGACCGGTCAGGGCGTCGAGCGAGAGCTCCGGCGCATCCAGCACGCGATCGATCCGGCTCTTGGTTTCGACCAGGTGCGACCGCGTCGCGAAGTCGAGCGCGGCCGGCTGCTTCAGGATCTCGGCGATCTGGGCCGCGGTGTCGCGCAGGTTGCCGCGGACCATGCTCTGAAGGTCGGCGTTCATGACCGAGCCCGAGGGCAGCTTCGCCATCGCGATCTGCAAGTCGAGCCACTGCTTCTGCAAGTTACGCCGCGTGCTGCTGATCATCGGTTGCGCGTCGGTGAACTTCTTGCCGGCCGCCAGCGGTTCGAGCTTGCCCCATACGAGTTCCTTCGTCTTTGTGAGCAGTTCCGCCGCTGTGAACTTGTTGGTGGCGTCGGACTTCAACTCGGCGTCGTAGACGCGCTGCAAGACGACCGGGTTGTTGATCATCAGCAGCACCGAGCTTTGCATGCTGAGCTGAAGCTGGTGGGCCGGGAAGTCGATCCGCGACGCCGGCCAGTCCTCGCCGTTGCTGAGGCGCGTAGCGACCAGTCGATTGAACATCTCAGGACTGACCTTGAGGAAGTCGTCGCTCAGCACGGTCTTGCCGAGCAGTTCGAGCGCGGCCCGCTGCTGATCGGGTGGGACGATCGTCAGCGGAGCGGTCGCGTCCTTGTCGGCAGCGCGGTTGCGGTTGAAGTACTGCCCGCCCACGATGCGGGCCGCGTATTGCAGGCCCTGCAACTTGTTGTACGCCAGGCCGAGGAACGCCGAGCGCAGAAAGTGCTGCGGCTCGTCGCTGCGGACGGCCCACTTGTCGAAGTCGGTCAGTAACTCGTCGGCGAACATCGTGCCGTTGTTGGCCCAGCCGACGATGTCGCTGCTCATGTCCCAGCGGTTGCTGAGCGGGTCGGGGCTGCTCAGGCCCGCGACGTCTTCATCCGTCGCGAAGGCCAAACCCGGCTCGTTGCAGCGCGACGCGATTTCCGCCAGACCCTTCTTCGCCTCGGCGGCACCGTCGAACTGCTTGTAGCCGTACTGAATCGCCCAGAAGTCATACGGCCCGATGACCGGCGACGTGATCTGCTTCACGTTCTCGATCCGATCGCCCGGGAAGAGCAGCGGCGCGTTGTAGTCCATCACGCTGGCGAAGGTCGGCTCGTTGCCGGTGTCGCGACGCTTCTTGATCTCGTCAGGGCTCAGCCACGCCGACGCCTTGAAGTTGTGCCGCAAGCCCAGCGTATGGCCGAGCTCGTGCGTGGTGATCATCTTGATCATCTGGCCCAGCAGGCGCTCGGGCACCTTGCGATCGCCCGCCTTGGCCTGCATGAGACTGATGAGGTTCATCTGCTGCCGCACGCCCTGGGCGTAATCACAGGCGGCCGGGTGCGAGAGCGGGCGGCGCGCCTTGGCATCGACCATGAGCTGGCTGTCGTTGACGATCAGTTCCAGATGCCCGCGGCCCAGCTCGGCGTGCTCGCGCATTGCGCTCGCGGTCTGCTTCACGTCATCCAGCGACATGCCCATCGGGATGAAGTCCGGGTGCTGTTCGAGGAAGCCGACGACTTCCGGGCCCATCTGCGTGGCCAGCGCTTGCGGGCCGAACGTCAGGGCGAAATCCTGCTCGAAGCCGCGGACCATCGAGTCGTCGAAGATGATGTCGGCGTCGAGGATCTCGCCCGTGCGCGGGTCGGCCCGGCTCGGCCCCATCGCGAAGCCGCGGCCGGTCACGATCCAGCGGAAGAAGTTGTAGCGGGCATCTTCCGGATCGACATTCGCGAACTCGTTGTCGTCGGTCTGCTGCTGCACGACGATCGCGCCGGTGATGCCCACCTGCTCGAACGCCTTGTTCCATTCAAGGATGCCGTCAGCCACGTAGCGGCGCCATTGGAGCGGCACGGTCTTTTCGATCACGAAGGTGATCGGCTTCTCGGGGGGGCTCACCTCAAGCTGCGGGTCCTTCTTCTTCAAGTTCCAGCGATTGGCATAACGGATGAGCGTTTCGCGTTCGCTGTAGGGCGTGTTCCAGTCTTCGCGCACGGTGTCGAAGTAGCCGACACGTTCATCGAGCGCGCGGGGCGTGAAATCGCTCTGACGCAGATCGGGCAGCAGACGCAGCGAGTAGCCGACACCCATCGTCGTACCCACGCCGCCGCGGCCGGCCATCGCGACGTCGACGTCGACGAGCACGTTTTCCGGGAAGACCTTGGCCTTGCTGTAGGTGGTGAGGTCGGGACGGGGCAGCATGCCCGGCGTCGCCATTTCACCGGCGGCGGCGTCGAGCAGCGCGTCGCCGAGGTCGACGACCGGGTCGTTGCCGGCCTTGCACAAAATCGGCAGCACCGCGATGAAACTACCCGTGTAGGTCGATTCGACCGCACCGGTGACGGCCTTGCCGGGCGTCTGCTTCTGACGCACGTCGGGCACGCTGATGAGCAGCGTGTTTCCGACCTGCTGGAAGCGCACGAGCGCCGTGCCGGCCGGGTAACCCATGTTCGGGCCGCGCGAGACGCTCATGGCCAGCAGCAGGTCGCGGCCGATGAGGCCCTTCGGAATGACGGCGAGCAACCGGTTGGCGTTCTTCTCGTCAGGCTTGCCGACGTAGAGCGTGAGCATCGAATCGCCGTCGGTGCTGGTCACCTTGCGCAGGCCTTTGACAAGGTCCTCCAGTTTCGGCCCGGTTTCTTTCTGTTCGGCGGCGGCTTCCTCCGCGCGTGCCACGCTCGGCACACCGAACGACCCGGCCAGCAGGCCACACGCCACCAACGTCGCGCCCGTGGCGCACCAGAGCTTCTTCGACCATCGCGTTGCCATGTGCAATTTCCTCTTCACGAATGAGATGGGTCCGCACCCCGGACCACGCCGGAATCGTCGACGATTCATCGGGCAGACCGCGATTCTGACGCGACCGCTTCTGTGAATCACGCGCAAACCCGATAAAAGGCGCAGGCGAAATGCTGATGGCTCGAGTGAAAATGACGAACAAACGGCGAACCTAGACGTCCAGATACCAACGGCCAGCCCATATCCATAGAGGGATCGTCGCCATACCAATGATTGCGGTGCCCGCGACGACCCGGACGGCCGTCTCGGTGTCCTGCTTGTAGAGGCGCGTGACTACCACCGGGAACATCGCCGCGGGCATGGCGGCTTGCAGCATAATCACGCGTTTCAGCTCGACGCTCACGGGCATGTATCGCGCCAGTAGCAGGAACAGAACCGGCAGGATGCCCATGCGCAGCACACTGGCCGTGAACAGCGTGTTCAGGCCGTGATGCCATTTCATTGACCGCAACAGATCGAGCATCACCGCGCCGGTCACGAGCAGACCGACCGGAATCGCGCATCGGCCCAGGTCGGTCGTTGCCTTCGTGACGACATACGGCACGTACGCGTCGGCGCCCAGCATGTTGATCGCGACGGCGCACGCGATCGCGACGGCCGGCGGGTTGAACAGGTGCACCCACCACCCTTTCGCCAGCCCGCCCGAGATGATCACGATGCCGACGGTCCACAGCGCGAACTCGACGCCGACGTTGTGCACCATCATCGTCGGCACCGTGCTGTCACGATTGCCTTGCGTCGTTGCAACCGTCGCCAGCAGCGTGGCGGCCGGGTAAAGCGCATCCGCCAGCGGCAACGGCAGGTAGCCGTAGTTGTACATGCCCGTGCAGAGCGTGAACGCGCTGCGGTGCTCGGGCGTGGGCAGCGCCACCGCACGCCGCAGCCCATACGCCACCACGCCTGCAAGGACGAAGCCGAGCACGGTCGTGCCGAAGCCGACCGAGACCGGTGCGACCACATCGACGAAGTGCGTGTACTTCGGATCGCCGACGACTTTCGAGAAGAACAGACACGGGATGAGCAGGAACGCCACGAACTTCATGACCGACGCATCGGCCTCGGGCTTGAGCCAGCCGACCACGCGGAGCACCGCCCCCGCCGCCACGATCAGGTAAACGGCCAGCACTTCCTTCGCGACGATGACGAACTCAGACATGCGGGGCTATTCGTAGCATGAGCGTCGACTAGATGCACTCGCCGCAGGATCAGCACAGAGATCACAGAGGAAGAAGAGCACACTGGGCCAATTCTTTAAAGCGTCTTCCCCGTGCCCTCTGTGTCTCGGTGTTCTCGTGTTTGTTTTGGAGGCGCAGCGGGACCGCGACGGCATTCACTCAGACGTGTATGCTCCCCTCGTGGCGAAAACGTTCTGGAGCATGTACGCACTCGGCGAGGCCGGCCTGCCGACGTCGATCGAATCGGGCGGTCAGACCTGGGCGCTCGAAACCACCGTCAAGCACGACTTCTGGGCCGCCACCGGGTTCTACCGCTCGGCCTCGGGCGAGCGCGCGGTGGTGAAGATCAACCGCCAGAAAATGTTCGTCATCCTCCCGCTCCGCTGGATCGGCCGATGGCTCGGCAATCGCGAGATGCGGGCCTACCGCAAGCTCCAAGACCTGCCGAACATCCCGCGTCTGATCGGCCCCGCCACCGACACCGGCTTCGCCCACAGCTTCATCGAGGGCGGCCCGCTCACCCGCGACAAAAAGCCGCCCGACGGTTTCTTCGACGAACTCCAGGCGCTCACCGACGAACTCAAGCGTCGCGGCATCGCGTACGTCGACTCAAACAAGCCGCAGAACATCCTCCTCGGCGACGACGGCAGGCCTTACCTGATCGACTTTCAGGTGAGTTGTGACGCCTCGCAGTGGTGGCCGCCGGCACTGGGGCGATGGGTGCTGAACCTGATGTATCGAGGGGATGTCTACCACGTCGCCAAGAACAAACGCCGCTTCAGGCCCGATCTGCTGACGGACGCCGACAAAGCCATTCTTGCCCGCAAAGGCTTTCTGCACCGCCTGCACGGCATCGTGAGCTGGCCCTACCACGCGATCCGCAAGCCGACGATGAAATGGCTGGAGCGCAGCGGGCGGGTGATGCCGGAGAAGAGCAAGTGATGAAGGTTCGGTGGTTGAGTGGTGAAGTGGTTCTGTGGGTGGCTCCCTTGTCGTACCACTGAACTACCGAACCACTCGACCACACAACTGCTCCCGATTGCATTTCCACTCATCTTCCGTACACATCAACCATCATGAACATCCTCGTCGCCGGCGGCGCTGGTTACATCGGCTCGCACACCGTTCGTCAGCTCAAGCAGGCCGGGCACAATCCGATCGTGTTCGACAACTGCTCGCGCGGGCACGCGGTGATCACCGACATCCTCGATGTCGAATTCGTCCGCGGCGAACTCGACGACAAGGCCCTGCTCGTTGAAACCCTTCAGCAGCACCGCATCGACGTCGTCATGCACTTCGCCGCGTACGCCTACGTGGGCGAGAGCGTCGAGAAGCCGCTGATGTACTACCACAACAACGTGGCCACCACGATCAACGTGCTGGAGGCGATGTCCGACGCGGGCGTGTCGCGGTTCGTGTTCTCCTCGACGTGCGCCACCTACGGCGACCCGGACGTCGTGCCGATCACCGAAAACGAGAAGAAGGCCCCGGTCAGCCCGTACGGCCGAAGCAAGTGGATGGTCGAGCAGATTCTCGATGACCACTGCAAGGCCAACAAGGACTTCTGCTACGCGGCCCTGCGCTACTTCAACGCCAGCGGATGTGCGGCCGACGGTCGGATCGGCGAAGACCACGACCCCGAATCGCATCTGATCCCGAACGTGCTGCTCGCGATCCTCGGGAAGAAGCCGGGCCTGACCGTCTTCGGCACCGACTACCCCACGCCCGACGGCACGAACGTCCGCGACTACATCCATGTGGAGGACCTCGCCGACGCGCACATCAAGGCGGCCGAGAAGCTCGGCACGGGCTCGGGCCAGATGAAGCAGATCCTCGCGAACCTTGGCACGGGCATCGGCTTCAGCGTGAAGCAGATCATCGCGGCGGCGGAGAAGGTCACGGGCAAGAAAGTCCCCGTCACCTACGGCCCGCGCCGCGCGGGCGACGCGATCGCCCTCTACGCCAACCCGAAGTACGCCAAAGACGTGCTCGGCTGGGAAGCGAAGTACAAAGACCCCGAATCGATCATCCGCACCGCGTGGAGCTGGTTCCAGGCGCATCCGGACGGGTACAACGACTGAGCACCACGACAACCTAAAACTCGATCAAGCCCACCCCGCCGGGGTGGGCCTTTGTTCATGCGGACCGAGATGCGAACGCGATGTGTCGACGCGAGACGTTCGCGCAGCTCGATGATCGCAGCGCGGGTCTGTTGTCGCGTGTACAATCCTCCACGATGCCGCGTTGGGACGACCGTCAACCCTTGAACTACTTTCGACCGCTGAGCGTCGAAGAGCGCCAACCCTCGACGGCCGGCGTGGAGTTCGCTTGCGTGGTGCTGTCGATCGTGACGCTGCTGGTGACGCCGGGCGTTTGCCTGATCGGGCAGATTCTGCCGTGGTGGTCGGTGATGCCGGTGCAGTGGGCGATCGCGGCCGCGACGATCGCCTGCGGCTGGGCCGCGCGACGCGGAGGCGACAAGCGTGAACCGCCCGCCCGCGCGTCCGATGTCGCGCTCGCCGTCGGCACGGTCGGCCTGGCCGTCCCGACGGCCGTGCTCCTGCTGTCGATCATGGCTCACGCGAGGTGAGTTTCGAGATTCGGGACGCCATCGGCGTGATCGCCGCGTGTCTCCAATATCGGCATTACTCTGGCGCTCAAACGCAAGTTGCGAGCCGAACCGTCGGTCCGTCTCGCAACTTGAATCTCGAAACTTGAACCTCAAGCCCTCACGGCGTCGTCTGCGTCTCGCCCGCGGCGTTGGCGGCGAGGCTGGGCGGCGAGAAGTCGCCGAACACCTTCACGTTGACCTGCGTCGTGTCCACCACCGTGAAATTCTCGGGCTCGATGTACGTGATCCGGCGGGCTTCGTCCTTGACGACTTTGCCCTTCACGCCGACGAACTTGCCGAGCATGTCGCCTGCCGACGTGTCGGCCGTGCGGACGTAGACCACGATCCGGCCCGTGCCCGGGTCGGTCAGGCGATAGAGCGTTCCGGGGCCGAACTGGAGGCTCGAGTTCGACAGCTTGCCCAGCGCCTTGTAGCGCGTGACGGCCGACTCCGCGAATTGCTGCTGAAGTTCCTGCTCCTCGGCTTTGAGTTCACGCGCCTTCGCGTCGCTCTCTTCTTTCGCCTTGCGCGTCGCGACGAAGTCGTCACGAATTTCCTTGCGCGTCTGTAGCGTGGCCAGACGGTTCGTGCCGATCTCGCGCCACACCGGGGCCAGGTTCTGCTCTTCGAGGACCGCCTGGTAGCTGGCGATCAGTTCTTCGATCGGCTGGGCCGTGATCTCCTGCTGGCCAGCGGCCTCGTATTGCTTTTCGAGGGCCTGCATCTTCAGGCTCAGGGCGGCCGCGTTCGCGCCGGTGCCGGTCTTCGCGACCTGGGCCGGCTTCGTGCTCGGGACGGGCGTGTCGTTGATCGGCTTGAGCGTCGTCGGCTCGACACCGGTCGGCTTGCCCGTGTCGGTGACGATCACCGGCGGCGTGTTCGTCGTGCCAGCGCCGGTCGTCGTTCCCGTCTCGGGCGTCGTCGTCCCGGTCGTGCCCGGCGTGCCACCCGGAGAGGGTGTGCTCGTGCCGTCGCTCGACACGGTGAATCGACCGCCGTCGGGCGCCGGGGTCGTGCCCGTCGTGTCGGTCGGCGTGCCCCCGGTCGCGACCGGTTCCGGCGTGGGCGCGGGAGTTGGTGTCACCGGGTCAGGCGTCTTTGGCGTGACAGGTTCCGGAGCGGTCGGCGTCGGGTTGCTCGCGATCGGCGTCGCGCTCACCGGGTCGACGAAACGCTTGTCGACATACAGGAACACGCCCGCGGGCGGTGCGATTTTGTAGAACTCATCGACCTCGCCGAGGATCTGCACGTCCGCGCCGACATCGAGCTTCATCGGCACCTTGTGCTTGTTCGGCGTCAGCTCCGAGCCGACGCGCACGGTGGCGGCGTTGTGCGTCACGCGGCCGACGGTGCCGTCGCCACGCTTCTCAACCAGCGCCTGCGGCACGAGGCAGAACGAGCCTTCCGGCGGAAGCACCTTGAGCCATTCGAACCGCATGCCGACGACGGTGAGCTTGTCGCCCTTGGTGAGCCGGCGGGTGGCGTAGTCGTTTTCGCTGGGACCGGAGCGGAGCAGCGCGCCGTCGGTGTTCACCGCGCCGGCGAAGCTGTTGCTGCCGGTTTCGATGGCCGGGGTGTCGTTTTCGCCCGGCGTCGCCTGGGCAAAGCTGAGGGTGGGCGCGAACGCCCAAATGGCAACCGCGGCCGCAACGACCGAAGCGCGACGGGCAAAACGGACCGGTGGAATCGAGGACGTGGTCATGGGCGGCACCTCCATGTGCACTGCGTGACAGTCGAATTCGACCGTCGTCAGAAGCCGGCTCGGACATCCGCCGGGCACAGGATCGGGAAAACCCGACCCCTCATCAGGGCCTCTGCGGCTCGTGTTTTACGAGGTTTGGTGAAAATGTAAAGCAGAAAGCATGCGGCCGAAGCGTCGAATGAAGTCCACTTTCCTTCTGAAAGAACACCGGTTCGCGGCTTCCGCTTCCACCTGCGGTTCGGCACCTCTTTGCTCAAGTCATTGTTCGAACAGACTTACTGGCTTGGGTGGCCACGTCGGCACGTCTGCCAGCCTTGTGCTGAGATTTCTGTTGGGCGCAGGTCCGAGTGCGTCCCTGTGCCACCTTGCCCCTGATGATGGACAGATGGGACTGGAAGCCCACGGTTAATCCCGTCCGATGTCCCACGATTCCAGCCACCGCCCCCGTGGCCGGCTCACTCCTCCCGGCCCAACTCCCGGCCCGGCCGACCTCTGCCGGCCGAACGGAGTGCTGACGTGTCATTTTTCATTCGGGGACATTTTGGGACATTTGGACCGCTCCACTTCGCCGTCCCATCGGACTCCTTTCAAATTGCCAAAGAGCAACGTCAACCCAGCAGTATGACAAGCGGGTCCGGTAGGCCGTCAAGAGAATTCCTTGTGGCGGTGGGCCAGCTGCCGAATGAACTCGCCGCGCAGTGTGACATGAGCGCCCGGCCGTTGAATACTTGTGCCCCGACAACGGCTGCCGCCTTGACCCCCGCCGACTCCGACCGACGATGCCGATCATGTCGCCCGATCTCCGCCTGCTGCTCGAACTTACCGCCGTCCCGACCGCACCGTTTCATGAACACCGCGTGATGGCGTTCATCGACGCCTTTGCACGAGTCCGACGCTCGCTGTCCATCTCCCGGGATCGCTTCGGGAACACGCTGCTCGTCCGAAAAGGCTCGGCCGGCGAGAAACGCCCGCGGCTGGTCTATGTGGCTCACCTCGACCACCCCGGCTTCATCGTCGCGGAACAACTCGACACGAAGACCATCCGTTGCGACTTCCACGGCGGTGTGCTCGCGAAGCTGATGCTCGGCGCGAAGGTGCGATTCTTCGATGGAGCGAACGAAGTCACCGGCAAAGTGATCGATGCGAAAGACGACGCCGGTCGGGCTTCGTCGGCGACCGTGCGCGTGAGCAAGCCTGTGAAACCGGGCGCGTTCGGCATGTTCGACCTGACACCCGGCAAAATCGTCGGCCAGCGGTTCCACGCCCGCGTGTGCGACGACCTGGCCGGCGCGGCGTCGGCGCTGGCGACGCTAGACGCGCTAGCGAAGTCGCCCGCCAAATGCGACGTGGCCACCCTGCTCACGCGCGGCGAGGAACAAGGCTTCATCGGCGCGATCGCCAGCGTGAACGCGAGGCCGTCGCTGCTCCGCAAGACCGATCGGCTCATCAGCATCGAGTGCAGCGCCGAGCAACCCGTCGCGAAACAGGGCGAAGGCGTCGTCCTCCGCGTGGGCGACCGCACCAGCACGTTCAACAGCGCCTTCACCCGCTTCATCGGCGACGTCGGGACCGACCTGGCGCAGAAGGACAAGCGGTTCAAATTCCAACGCGCCCTCATGCCCGGCGGCACCTGCGAGGCAACCGTCTTCGACGCCTGGGGCTACACGACGGCGGCTGCGTGCGTGCCGTTGGGCAACTATCACAACATGAACAAGGTGCGCGGGCGCATCGAGGCGGAGAACGTGCACCTGGGCGACTGGCAGAACATGGTAAAGCTGTTCTTGGGATTGGCCCGACGCATCCACGAATTCGACGGCTCGCACGCGGCGCTGCGCGATCGGCTGACGAAACGGTTCAAGTCGTTCGAGCAGCTGCTGTGATGAATGCGTTGTCAGGGCGGCTCCGAAAACAAGCACGGAGCACACAGAGAGCACAGAGGTCCCAGAGAAGGGCAACAAAAAGAAGATCGGAACAGTCGAGACGCCTTCGAGTATTTTGGCTTAACGCTATCGTCTTCCCTCTTCCGTCTATTCCTCTGTGCTCTCCGTGCTCTCGGTGTCCTCTGTGATCATCTTCGCATCACAGCACCAGCGACTTCGTCGCAGCGTGGCGACTCACCAGTGATGCGTCTGCTTCGTCTTCAATCGCAAATCGCAAATTGAAAATCGCAAATCCGCTCACGCCGGGTCGTACCCTTTCCCCCCGAACGGATGACACCGCGCGATGCGTTTGATTGCTTTCCACGCGCCGACGAATGGCCCGTACTTCTTCACCGCGTCGATCGCGTACTGCGAGCAGGTCGGCTGGAAGCGGCAATGCCCGACGTACAGCCGGCCGAGCGTGGCGCGGTAGGCGAGGACTCCGAAGATCAGCAATCGCGAGAGCAAGGCGGGCATCTTACACTCTGCCGCCATGGCATCCGCACCGCTGCGTGGCGTTCACTTCGATCTCAAGGGAATGCCGCCGACGTTCGAACGATTGCTCGGCTGGATCGACCTGTGTGCCAGCCTCGGCTTTCAGTTCGTGCTGATGGAGTGGGAAGACGCGTTCCCGTGGACGCTCGACGCGGGCCTGCGGTGTGAAACCGCGTACTCTGCCGATCAGGTGCAGGCGATTCACGAACATTGCCGCGAGCGTGGCCTGCAAGTGATCCCGCTCGTGCAGAGCCTGGGGCATATGGAAACGCCGCTTTCACTCGATCGCTTCGCAAGCCTGCGCGAAATCCCGTATCGCTCCAGCGGCCTGAATCCGCTCGCGCCGGGCGCACGCGACCTCGTGCTGGCAATGGTCGACGAAGTGCTCGCAGCTTCGCCCGGCGTCACCCACTTTCACCTCGGCGGCGACGAGGCCTGGACGCTCGGCCAGCACCCTGACACGGCCGCTTTCGTGAAAACGCACGGCAAGGCGCAGCTTTACTGGCAGCACGTCGAACCGCTGCTGGACCACCTGCTCGCCCGCGGCGTGCGCCCGATCCTGTGGCACGACATGATGAGTTCGTGGGAGCCGGATTTGCTCGCGAAGCTCGCCGCGAAGGCGGACCTGATGTTCTGGGTGTACGAGCGCGACCCGCTGGGATCAACGGACGATCACTTCGGCAAGCCCGCGCTCGATCGCTTCCAGCAGGCGGACGTCACACTGTGGGGCGCGGGCTGCTTCCGCGGTGCGGGCGGGTCGGATCGCGACCTGCCGAATGGCGACGTGCTCGCGTCCAACGCGCTCGCGTGGACGCGCGTGGCGTCGCAGTACGACCTGCACGGCATCGTCGCGACCGGCTGGGCCCGCTACGCGACGCATCAGTTGCAGTGTGAGCCGTTCGATGGGGCGATGGACTCGCTGGCGCGGGTTGCATCGATCCTGCGCGACAGCGTCGATTCGGGCGTCGATCGATCCATCGAACGGCTTTCCGAATTGGGCGAGCGCGAGCGGTTCATCGCCTGTCGGGACGCGCTACGCGAACTGAGCGTCGCTCGTGACGCCGGCTGGCGCTGGTTGCGGTCGTTGCATCAGTTGCTGGTAACGATGGCCGACGACCCACGGCGACGATCCGGCTGCGTGGAGATCGAGTACGCGAAGCTGACCCGGCAGGCGATCGCCCGCTGCGAGCGGGCCGGTGAGGCGATGGCCAAGGCGTTCGACGGTATGACCGATCCGATCTGGGTGAAGCGGTATCTACACGAACGGATCGCACCGTTGAAAGAACAATTGGCGACGCTTCAGGAACGCGGTCGATCCATCAATCCGGATGCGTGGGACGACTTCGCGCGGACCGCATGACGATTCCATCGGCAGAACCGGCGAGAAACGACGCTTCGGGCTTGCTCGAGGGGCGTTCCCGGCCTATCACAGCAGGACTATGAACATCGCCGTTATGCCGGGAGATTTCGTTGGCAAGGAAGTCGTCGCCGAGGGTCTGAAGGTCCTCGAACTGTGCGCCAGCAAGTTCGGCTTCAAGTACACCACCCAGCACTACCCCCACGGGGCCGAGCATTACCTGGCCACGAAGGAAACCCTGCCCGACGGCGCGCTGCGCGAACTGGGCAAGGCCGACGCGATCCTGTTCGGAGCCGTCGGCGCCGACCCCCGCGGCAACGCCCTCATCCCGCAGGGCCTGATTGAAACCGACATCCTCCTGAAGATGCGGTTCGAGTTCGATCAGTACATCAACCTGCGTCCGACCAAGCTCATGCCCGGCGTGCCCAGCCCCATCCACGCGACCGACATCGACATGGTGATCGTCCGCGAGAACACCGAGGGCCTGTACTGCCAGCAAGGCGGGTTTCTGTACAAGAACACGCCGCACGAGGTGGCCAACCAGATCGAAGTCTGCACCCGGCACGGCGTCGAACGCGCCATCCGCTACGCCTTCGAATACGCCAAGGCGTTCAACCGCAAGAAGGTCACGCTGGTGGCCAAGACCAACGTGCTGCGCTACGCCCACAACCTGTGGATGCGCGCGTTCGAGGAAGTGAAGAAGGAATACCCGAGCCTCGCGACCGACTACCACCACGTCGACGCCTGCACGATGTACATGGTGACCAAGCCCAGCGTGTACGACGTGATCGTGACGACCAACATGTTCGGCGACATCATCACCGACATCGGCGCAGCCATCCAGGGCGGCATGGGCATGGCGGCGTCGGGCAACCTGAACCCGACGAAGAAGTACGCCAGCATGTTCGAGCCCGTGCACGGCAGCGCGCCGGACATCGCCGGCAAGGGCGTGGCCAACCCGATCGCGACCTTCCTGAGCGTGGCCATGATGCTCGACTTCCTCGGCCAACCCCAGGCGGCAGTGGCTGTGAAAGACGCATGCACGGCCGTCGTGAAAGACCGCGCCAACCACACGCCGGACCTCCGCGGAAACGCGAAGACGGCGCAGGTGACGGACGCGGTGATGAAGCTGATCAAGGCGTGAATGACGACGATCCATCCCGACGCCCAGTTTCCCTGGAATACGCGGGCCCCGGATTAGCCGCAGGTCGTTCCGTGCGGTTTTGGCTAGCCTACGCGGTGGGCGTCTTGCTTGGGTTCCCTACAAGCTGGCTGGTCGAACTGATCGTCTGGGGGCAAACGCTTGGCCGCTGGATCGATTGCATCAAGTTGATGAGTACCGCACTCGCGGTCGGCGTATTGGTCCTCTTCCAGTCGATCGATCGGCAGCCACTGCGCCGAACCAGCCTTGCTGGCTTCTCATTCGGCCTTCTCGTTGGCGGCGTCGGAATCGATATCGTCATGAAGCTTCGCGAATACCTGCACTTCTAGATCTGTCATGCCCATCCCTCCCTACATCCTCGCCCTGCGTGCCAAGGTCGGGAACGATCTGCTCTTCATGCCCGGCGTGCGGGCGATCGTGGTCAATGACCGCGGGCAGGTGCTGCTGAACCGCCGATCCGACAACGGCGAATGGTCGGCCATCGAAGGCGTGCTCGAACCGGGCGAGGAGCCGGGACAGGCGATCGTGCGCGAAGTGAAGGAAGAGACCGGCGTCGATGTCGTCGTCGAACGCCTCGTCGGCGTCACGCTGACGCCCATCGTCGAATACGCCAACGGCGACCGCACGCAGTACCTGTCGATCTGCTTTCGCTGCCGCCCGGTCGGCAACGCGACGCCCCGCGTGAACGATGATGAATCGTTCGAGGTGGCGTACATGAACCCCGACCAACTTCCGCCCGTGCGCCCGGACGTGCTGCGGAGCATTCGTTATGCACTCAGCGGACGTGTCGAAGCGGATTTCGTGATGGAGTGACGTCGCGGCGCGCGTGCGAGACGGTTCGTGGGTGCTTCGCGGGATGACGCACGCACTTCCCAAAGGACGGGTGCGCTGCGCGGGGTGATTGGGGTGGCGACTTAAGTCGCCACCCGGAGAAACGAAACACCACGCGTCCGCAAGGACTGCGTGCAGGCTTGCACCCCACCGCGTCGCACCGCGTCGTCAGACTTTCACGGCCACGCGTGCTGCGGGCTTGGTCTCGACGACTTTCGGGTACCGCGCATTTTCGCGGAATTGTGCCAGCGCCCAGACGGCGGCTTCCTGGTCGGTCTGACCGACCGAGGTGTGTTCGCCCCAACTGGCGTGCACGCAGTGGAACAGCTGATTCTGCTTCAGCGTCAGTTCGAGGCCCGCGCGGGTGAAGGCGCGTTTGACGGCGTTCACGCTGGGCAGCGGCGTGCCGTCGGGGAGGAAGTCGATCTCGTTGTCATCGGGATGCCAGCCGGTCTGATACAGTCGTTCCACCGCGTACGCGATCGACATAAAGAACTCCTCGTTTCTCGCTGAAAAAGCGCCAATCGGGGCTATGATTGTGCGATTGAGTTCGAGCCGTCGCAAGCGATGGGGTGTCGCAGTTAGCCACTTCCGGTTTGCGGTTTCAGCCGATAACCTAGGCCGGTTCGTCCGCCCGTCAGCAGCCGCGTGGCTTGTGCAGACCGGCTGACACCTTCACCCGGGGCCGACCGCGAACGATGCCTTCACCTTCCGGCAACTTCCATCCCGCCAAGCACTTCCGCCAACGTCACCGCCAGGCGCAGCACGCGTCCGCGCATGCCGACGAGACCGCCTCGTCGCCCGTGCCGAATCTTGCCGGCATCCCGCAGGGCAAGGCCGAACTCGTCACCGACGATGCGCAGCTGACGGCGCTTGTGTCGCAGCTGGTTCAGCAAAAAAGCTTCGCCTACGACACCGAGTTCATCGGCGAGATGACCTACCGCCCGCAGCTGTGCCTGATCCAGGTGGGCACGGTCGACCGCGTCGCGCTGATCGATCCACTGGCCGGCGTTGATCTGGCGCCGTTCTGGGAACTGCTGTGCGACGCGTCGATCCGCAAGCTGGTTCACGCGGGCGACCAGGACCTGGAGCACGTCTGGCGCGCCACCGGCCGAGCGCCCGCGAACGTCCTCGACACGCAGGTCGCCGGCGGTTTCGTCGCGCTCAGCTACCCGGCCGCGCTCACAAAACTCGTCCAGGAATTCACCGGCACGAAGCTGCACAAGGCCTTCACGTTCACCGACTGGAGCCACCGCCCGCTGAGTTCGTCGCAGCTCCGCTACGCCGCCGACGACGTGCGCTACCTGCCGCTGCTGGCGGGCAAGCTGGAAGCGATGTTGCGCGAGCGAGGCCGATACGACTGGGCGATGGCCGAGTGCGACGCGCGCTGTTTGCTCAGCAAGCCGAGCACCGACCCGCGCGAGGCGTGGCAGCGTGTGCGTGGCAACGCCTCGCTCGACGCGCGTGGCCTGCGCATCCTCCAGGAACTGGCCGCTTGGCGCGAGGACGCCGCCAAGAACGCCGATGTGCCGTCGCGCACGTTTGTCAAGGACGAAGTGCTGGTCGACCTGTCGCGGCACCCGCCGAAATCGATCGACCGAATCGCCAACATCAAGCACATGCCCCGGCCTGTCGTCGAGCATCACGGGCAGACCATTCTCGACACGATCGCCCGCGCGATCGAAGCGAAATCCGGTCCGACGCCGGCCGATTCGCAATCCGAACCACTGCTCAGCGACAAGTTCCGTCACGATTCGCTCTGGGCCGCCGCCCAGTCGATCGCGGCCGGTCAGGGGTTGGACGCGTCACTCGTCACCAGCCGGCAGGAGATCGTCGACCTCGACCGCGCGATCCAGTCGAAGCAGTCGTTCGACGACCTGCGCCTGATGAGCACCTGGCGACGGGCGGCCGTCGGGGAGAAGCTGCTGAAACTCATCGCCGGGGCGCGCGTCACGCTGAGCTGGTCGGACGATTCGCTGTCACTCGACGCCTGAGTTGATCCCACGCGAGACACTGCCATGCCGATGTACGAATATGAGTGTGAGTCGTGCAAGAAGGGTTTCGAGAAGCTTGTCCGCGCGATGAGTTCGATGAAGGACGACAAGTCGAAGGTCGCGTGCCCGGAATGCGGTTCGACCAGGACGCATCGCAAGCACAGCATCATCGCGGCCGTCCACAGCGGCGGGAAGCCCGAACCGGCCCCCGGCGGCTGCGGCCGATGCGGCGGACCGGGGCCGTGCGCGTTCGACTGACCTACAGTCCGGCATGCCTTCCATCACCGGCCTGATTGAAACAGCGTTGTACGTCACCGACATGCCGCACGCCGTGGATTTCTACCAGCGGGTGCTCGGATTCGAGACGCTCCGCGGTGACGAACGATTCCACGCCTTCAGCGTGGCGAGTCGTCACGTGCTGCTGCTGTTCCTCAAGGGTGGATCGCTGACCACACAGGTCCTCCCGGGTGGCACCATCCCGCCGCATGATGGCAGCGGACCCGTCCACATCGGATTCACCATCGACGCTTCCGCGCTCGCAGAGTGGGAACAGCGACTGGCGAACCACGGTGTAACCATCGAAGGTCGAACGACATGGGATCGCGGCGGCACGAGCATCTATTTCCGCGATCCGGATGGGCACCTGCTCGAACTGCTCACGCCGGGCGTATGGACGATCTATTGATCGCGGTCCGCGTTCAACTTTTGACCGCTCCGAACGCCGCGAAGCACGACACCTTGTGCAACACGTCCACCTGCGCGAAGCCGACCGACCGCAGCAGTTCGAGTTGGTACACCAGCGGTTTAGGCGTGTCTTCCTCTTCGATGTACGCGAACACGTGGTCGCGGTACGCCTCGCCTTTGAACGCGACGAGGTAGTCGCTGTGCTGCTGCCGGCCGATCGCCTGGGCGGCCGGGATGGTGTGGTCGATGAGGTCGAAGATCCACACGCCCCCGCCGGGCCGAAGGGCGCGGTGGAACTTCGCGAAGACGATCCGCCATTCGTCGTCGGTCCGCAAATGATGCAGCACGGCCGCCGCGAGGATGATGTCGACCGACTCGCCCGCCAGCTCGATTTCACGGATGTCGCCTTGCAGTGCGGTTACCTTGCCCGCGGTCGCGGCGCTGACGCGCTGCACGGCGCGATCCAGCATCGGCCGGCTGAGGTCGACCAGCGTCGCGTCCAGGTTCGGCTTGTGCTGCATCAGCTTCAGCGTGTAGTTGCCGGCGCCGCAGCCGACGTCGAGCACGTGCGTCGCGTTCGGCGTCGCCAGCGCGGCCGCCCGGGCGACGAGGTCCATCGCCAGCGGCGCGTCCATCGTCGCGGATTGACCGGTCTCAAGGTTGGAGAACCGTTCGACGTCGGCGTCGAACCTCCTTCGGATGTCGTCGGGCGTGGACTTGGGCATCCACTCGTCATAGAGCCGGACGAACATCGACTCAACGGAAATCGTGAGTCAGCAAAAAAGAACCGGCGAGATGCTCGCCGGCTACACGGGGCTTGGATTGAAGAATCGGGCTTACTTCGTCTGAACGGCGCCGGCGCTCCAACTGCTCGCCGGGCGATAGTTGCCGTAGTAGTCAACGAACACGCCACCCACGGGCGTGGCGATGTTGCTCGCCACTTCGCCGGCCAGCGGCGCCTTCAGCGACGTCAGCACGGTGTCGTCGAAGTAGTCGGTGCCGACGGGCGACAGCGCGTTCCACTCGCTGGGCGTGAGGTAGACCGACGAATCGTTCACACCCGGGGCACCGACGTAGTTGATGCCGCCCTGCGCCCAGGCCAGGATCGTCGGGTTCTCCCACACGTTGCTGTCGATCGCAGTGAAGCTCGAGAGGCTCGAGCTCATCACCTGAACCGGCGACGTCGCGTAAGAGCCCGTCACCAGTTTCGGCGCGACGTACAGGTTGTTCAGCAGCTTGATGCCGTCCACCGCACCTTGGACCAGCAGGAAGTGGCCCTGCGTGCCGTTGTTGAAGCCGGTGTTGTTGACGATCGTCAGGTCAGTGACAACGCGGTTGTACTGCGAGTTGTAGGCCTCGACGACGATGTCGGCCTCGTTGTCCATGCTCAGCAGGTTGTTCCGAATGACGACCTTCTGAGCGCCGTGGGCAACCGTGACCTTGCCGCCGTCGACCTCGTTGTTTTCGAGGACGGCGAACAGCGTGCGGGCGTCGGGCTCGCCCAGGCCGGTCGGGCCGCCGAGCGGACCGATGTTCACCGGGCCGTGCAGTTCGTTGCCTGAGACGTACGCGTACGTGCTGCGCTGCACGTTGAGCGCAGCCTTGGCGTCGTCCTTCGGATCGACGCTGCGCCGATCGAGGTTTGTGAGGTCGTTGCCCGTGAAGAGCAGCCGATCGGCGCCGAACACGCGAATGGTGTGTTCGCGCGTCACGTTCGCGACCTTGTTGCCCAGCACCACGATATTCGAGCCCTGGATCCACATGAAGTAATTGCGGATGCCAGTGATCAGCGGCGCGGTGCAGTCCTGCACGAGCACGCCGTTGGGCATGCTGTTGAGGTTCAGGCCGTTCGCGAGGTTCAGGAAGGTGCAGTTGCGGACGGTGATGTTCTGACCGTACGGCGTGATGCCGTTGGGGATGTTGGTCGGGTCGCCGTCGGTGGCGTTGTAGATCGAATCGAGCGTGACGTTTTCGATGGTCGAGTTCGAGCTGCCCGGCGTGGTGAAGATGATCGAGCGGGCGCGGTCGCGCGGGCCCGAGTACCGCAGGACCGGGGCGTTGCCCGTGCCGTATGCGCCGATGTACGAGCCGTCGCCGGTGAGTTCGAGGTCGTCGGTGCCGGTGTCGAAGGTGTCGCCGCGACGGAAGTAAATCGCGACATCGCCGCCCAGCGCGAGGACGGCCGCGCGGGAGAAGGTGCGAATGGGCCGATCGACCGTGCCGGCGGCGGTGTCGTCGCCGTTGGAGGCGACGTAGATCGCCCGGCGTGTCGCCGCGCGGACGTTCACCGTCTGCGTCACGGTGTTGTACTTGCCCGCTTCATTGAAGACGCGGAGCGTGATCGTGTACGTGCCGGGAGCCGAGTAGACGTGGGCGGCGTTGTAGCCGACCAGCTTGTTGAAGCGGGAATTCGTTTCGCCGAAATCCCACTCGTAGCGGGCCGTCGTGGCGTTGCCGGCGTTGAGCGTGCTGGAGAGGCCGTCGACATGAATGGCGACGCCGTTTTCGACCGTGAATCCCGTCAGGCTGCTGATGCGTGCGACCGGCGCCGACGCGTTGCCGATCACCGGGGGCAAACTTGCACCCGTGGTCGTCCCGCCGGTCGAACCGCCTGTCGACCCACCCGTGGACCCGCCGGTGCTGCCACCAGTCGAGCCTCCGGTCGAACCGCCCGTGCTGCCTCCGGTCGAGCCGCCGGTGGTTCCGCCGGTCGTCCAGTTGCGGATCGACTCGACGCTGTAGTTGGTTTCGACGTTCATCGAAACGTCGCTGCCGCCGTTCGCGGCCACCCAGTCGTTGCCCGCGCCGCCGTCGATGGAGTCGGCGCCGTTGCCGGTGACGATGGCGTCGTTGCCGTCGCCGGCGTAGACGATCACGCTGCTGTTGCCGGCGACGTTGATGCCGTCATTGCCCGCGCCGGCCGTGACGCTGACCGGCAGGCCGACCCGTGCCGAAACGCTGAAGTAGTCGTTCCCGCTGCCGCCGCGCAGGTCGATCGACGATACCGACGCCTTCGGGAAACTGGCCACGCTGTTCGAGAAGCGCACGAGCACCTTCGACGCAGAACTGTCGAGGTCGACCAGGATGCTGCCCGGCGCGCTGGCCGGCGTGCTGAGGCGGAGGATGCCCGACGACGTCAATTCGGCGATGTCGCCCGTCGAGGCGGCGAGATTTGAAGAGACGATTCGTTCGACCATCTCGAAGCTGTCGGCGTTCATCGCGACGTCGGCGCCGCCGTTGCCAATGACCGTGTCGGCACCGGCCCCGCCGTCGAGCGAGTCGTTGCCCGCGCCGCCTTCAATGCGGTCGTTGCCAAGGCCGCCCGACGCGAGAATCGGGAAAGCAATGGCTTGGTTGACGACGATGGTGTCGTTGCGGGCGCCGCCGGTGATCTTGGCGACTGTGATCGTGCTGCTGGGATAGGTGTACGCCTGCCCGTTCACGCGGACCACGGCGATCAAGCCGAGCGGTGCGACAGTGATGGTGTTGGCGGAGTAAAGATCGCCCTGGATGGTGAGCACGCCGCCGGCGACGGCGCTGGAGGCGAGCAACTGGCGATGTTCGAGAGAGTCGAGGACAGGCTGGGCAGCCCGGCCGAGCAGGGCCGAGGCGGGATGCGGAGTTTCGACGACAGCGTTGCCGACGAGTGAAGGGACAAAAGGCACAAGCCCAAGACGGGCGGCCGGAGTTGCGGTGGTGCCGGTGGGCCGGCGTCGGCGCGAAGTCGTTCGAAGGGGCATCTTCATCCCTTGGCTAGGGGACCAGCGGGCGGCCTGTTACGAGCCACCGCGCATTACAAAACCGTTCCTTTCTCGCCTGATACACCGGCGACGCACCGGGTTTTCGAAGGTTGCTCCTTCGTTGTGCAGAGGCCTACCCTCTGCTGCATCAGGTTTTCACTGAAGACAGTTGAGCGTGTGGTTATGGGACTTGCCGCGGAAATTGCAATCAAGAACTTCCCGGAAAATCACTTTTCCCGTCATCCCTAAGTTGCCGCTAAAAATAGCGTTAGGTGATGAGTCAGGGCGGCATAAAACCGCACCGCGACCGGATCGCCTTCGGATCCTGCGCGACGCAACACTTCGCTGCTGCCGTCGTTACGAGAAGCTGACTTTCTGTCCGCTTTCGCATTCCGCCGTCGTCAACCGATTCCGATGGATCGGAACGGCCTCGGGCGAACAACTTTCGTATCGGCCCCGAAGGACCGCACCTGCAAAGCTGGCGAAGATATTCCGGTGAATCCGAACAAAGCGCAAGCACCGGCAATCCCGGCACTCGGCGTCGGCTCGGCATTCGCCCGGCGCACTCACTCCCGTGACGGCGCTGCGCGACCGTGCGCACACCTGAAACAAGTTTTTTTGTCGGACCTTGAGAACCCGATGCCCAAGCACGAAGTCCGAATGTCGAAATGCTTCAGCGATCTGCGGCATTCGACCTGCGCCCTTCGAACTTGACTCCCACCCTCCCCGCGCCGTTGACGCCCAACCCGCTCACGCTTATTCTTCCCCGCTCGACTTTCCGAGACACCCCTCTCGGACTAGTCGGAAACAAATGTGAAAACCGTGAAGGCCACCCCTTCGCGGTGCATCGGTCGGCCCCATCGTCTAGAGGCCTAGGACACGCCCCTTTCACGGGCGCGACGCGGGTTCAAATCCCGCTGGGGTCAGTCCACTCAAAGCACCCGGTCAATAGTTGACCGGGTGTTTTCGTTTTGCTCGGTGATTTGGTTCTGTTGCACGACGGTTACAGTTTCCACTGAACTACTTCACCACATCACTACATAACCACTGAACCATGGCCAAAGCACCCGCGCCGCTCTTCGTCGACCCGATCTACAACGGCGCCGCCGACCCCGTGCCGATCTGGAATCGCGACGAGCAGGTCTGGTGGCTGCTCTACACGAATCGCAGGGCGACGGTCGAGGTGCCGGGCTACTCGTGGGTGCATGGCACCGACATCGGCATCGCCGCGACGCTCGATCGCGGCGCGTCGTGGACGTATCGCGGCACGTGCGAGTTCGAGCCGATCGAGCCCGGCCACAACACGTTCTGGGCACCGGAAATCCTCTTCTTCGACGGCCTGTACCACGCGTACGTCAGCTACGTGCCCGGCGTGCCCGGCGACTGGAACGCCACCCGCGCCATCCTCCACTACACCAGCGACAACCTCTGGCGCTGGAATTACCGATCGACGCTGCCCCTCAGCAGCGACCGCGTGATCGATGCGTGCGTCTTCCGCATGTCCAACGGCGTCTGGCGGCTCTGGTACAAGGACGAGGTCAATCACAGCCACACGTGGGTGGCCGAGAGCGCCGACCTCTTCCAGTGGCGCGTGATCGGGCCGTGCATCACCGACGTGAACCACGAAGGCCCGAACGTCTTCGCGTGGCGCGGGCACTACTGGATGATCACCGACCCCTGGGCCGGACTGGGCGTGTACCGCTCGCCCGATTTGCGCGACTGGACGCGCCAGCCCGGCAACCTGCTCGACAGGCCCGGCAAGCGGCGCGACGACGGCTTCCGCGGCTCGCACGCCGACGTGCTCGTGCAGGGCGACGACGCGTACCTTTTCTACTTCGTCCACCCCGGCGGCGGGAACCCCAACGGCAAGCTCGACCGTAACGACATCCTACCCTACGAGTATCGCCGCACGTCGCTCCAAGTGGCGAAGCTCGGCCTCGTCGACGGCAATATCGTCTGCGACCGCGATGCCGATTTCGATTTCGAACTGAAGGATGAAGCCGATGCCTGATTTGTCGCGTCGAACGCTGTGCCTGACGCTGATCTCGGCTCTCGTCGCGACGCAACTGCGCGCCGAGCCGACCACTGCGCCGACTGCCGCACCATCAACGCGACCTGCCGAAGCGATGCTCTTCAGCTACTTCACCGGCAACGGCGAGCGCGGCCTGCGCTTCGCCACCAGCGACGATGGCTTGGTCTTCAGGCCCCTCCGCAACGGACGATCGTTCCTCGCGCCCAACGTGGGCGAAGAAAAGATCATGCGCGACCCGTTCCTCATCCAGGACCCGCGCGACGGCACGTTCCACCTGCTCTGGACCACCGCATGGAAAGGCAAAACCATCGGCCACGCCTCGAGCAAAGACCTTCTTCACTGGACCGACCAGCAGGCCATCGAAGTGATGAAAGGCCACGACGGCACGCGGAATTGCTGGGCTCCCGAAGCGATCTACGACGACCGCGACGGCGGGCGGTTCGTGATCTTCTGGTCCAGCACTGTCGACGGCCGGTTCAATGAGACGCAGCGTTCCGGCGACGAAAGCTACAACCACCGCATCTACTCGACAACGACGCGCGACTTCCAGACGTTCACGGAAGCCAAGCTCTTCTACGATCCCGGCTTCAACGTGATCGACGCGACGTTTCTGCACGATGCGTCGGGCAAGCTGAAACTGATCGTGAAGAACGAAACCCGCAACCCGGCCGCGAAGTGGCTGCAAATCGCCGACGCCGAGTCGCCCACCGGCCCGTTCGGCCCGGCCGGCAAGCCGTTCACGCCCCCGTGGGTGGAAGGCCCGACCGCCATCGCGATCGGCGACTGGAACTACGCCTACTACGACGCCTACACGGCCGGCCACTTCGGCGCGATGCGGTCGAAGGACTGCGTCACGTGGGAAGACATCACCGGCCAGATCAAGTTCCCCCGAGGCGCGCGGCACGGAACGGTCCTTCGCGTCGATCGCAAACTGATCGAGTCGCTCGAAGCGGCACAGTGAAATCGACGGCGTGTCCGACCTCGTAGCACGAGCGTCCCGATCATGCCTCTGTTTCTGTTCATCGCGGCGGCGAACTTCGTGGCACGGCCGTCCCGGCCGTGAAGATCACGAGCGAGACGCCCATGCCACGCCGCTTGATCGCACCTGAGTTGCTGAATCCACTCACGCCCCCAACCGCAGCAGTCGCAGACTGAGCAGCGCCAACGCCACACACCCGACATTGCTCGCTAGGACATAACTCGCCGCGGCCAGCAACCGTTTCTCTTCGATCAGGTTCGAAGTCTCCAGCGCGAACGACGAGAACGTCGTGAAGCCGCCGAGCACGCCGACGATCAGCAGCGGCCGCAGCGTGCTCGCATGGCCGGGCCAGCGTTCGATGACCGCCGCCGTCAGCACGCCGATCATCAGGCAGCCGACGAGGTTCACGACCAGCGTCGCCCACGGAAATGTGGTGTTCGGACCGAGCGTGCGCGCGAACAGCAGGTTCACCGCAAACCGCAGCGAAGCCCCGAACGCGCCGCCAAAGGCAACGAGCAGAAACTGGTAGAGCGTGGTCATAGGATTGCGCAATCGGCCTGCATCTGATTCGAACCACAAAGATCACGGAGCGCACAGAGTGCACAGAGAAGTCGACCCGGAATTTTTTTGAGTTCGGATTGAGCACCGAGTGCAGCCGGGTGCCACGGCATCGGTACTCCGTTGCTGTGGGACGCTTGGTAGAGCAGAGCGTCCTGTTTTCCGCAAGCGTACCACGGCTAGCGAGTACGCAAGCCGTGGCACCCGAGCCTCCCTTCTTTCCTCTGTGTTCTCTGTGGCTCTGCGGTGACGAGAGCCTCACTGCCGGAGGTGGTAGCTCTTGATCATCGTCTGCTGGAAGTCCGGGTAGGCGTTGATGTCGTGACGGGACAGATCGAGGCCCTCGTATTCATCGTCTTCGTCTTCGCGGAGCTTATTGATTGATTTGAGCGCCAGGCAGATCGCCACGACGCCGACTGTCATCACGACGGCCGTGCCGAGCATCAGGCCGATGATCTTGCCGGCCAGCAATGCGTTCTCGCCGCGCGTGATCGACACGAACATCAGGATGAGGATCGCCACGAACGCCATGCCCAGTGGCGACACCAGACCGCCGGGGTCGTCGATGCGGTAGCGCAGGTCGATCTGCACGCTGAACCATGGTGTCAGAACGCCGAGCACGGCGCCGACGACGATCGCCAGCCACGGCGCGAACGACCCGCCCGCCACCGCGCCCGCCAGCGCACCGGCCAGCGCGGCCGCGCTGCACAGCAGCACGTCGACCTTGCCGAAGCGAAGCCCCGTCCACACCGCCGCCGCGCAGATAGCGGCCGACGATCCGAGCAGCACGCCGGCGATCGGCTTATCGCCCGACATGCCCATCGCCGCCGGAAGCAGCAGCGCCAGCACCAGCGTGCCGAGCAATTGGAGTGTCAGGTTGTGGCCTGGCAGGATGTTGGCCGAGCCGTCGCGGTTGTACTTGCCCTGCCGCGCGCCCAACACAAGGGCCGCCCCCGCGCCGGCGAGCGACGACGCCAGCACCGGCGCCATCGCCAGGCCGACGAAGTGCGCCTCGATCGAAAACGCCATCCGCTGCCCCGCCGCCGCGATGATGCCGACGAAGCCGGCGATGACCATCTGCGCACGAGCTTCGCCCGCTCGTACATCGCGCCGGTAACGACGATCACCGACGTCCACGCGATGACCAGCAGCGACGGCAGCAGGAACGCGACGTCGATCTTCATGCTCTGGCCGAGCTCGTTGGAAGCGCCCAGCCACACCACGTGGGCTGCACCGTACGCCGTCAGTGCTGCAACAGCCGATTCGATGATCGACCGCCCCACCGTGGTGGCGGCCGACCGGGCGCGGACCGAACCGGCGCTGTGCAACAGCAAACCCGCGCGAAGCAGAATGAGCACGAGCAAACTGACGATCGTCGACATGACGGGCATTATCGGCGTCGCGACCGACTTTTCGAGCCGCCGCGTCACAGCATTCCGGGCGATCGGTCGATACCATCGGACGCCGATCAGACGCCCGTGGTACGGCGTCGCGCAGTTGGGCTTCGGTATCGGAAACAGCAGGCATGATTCGGCGGCTTCAGGGTGGTCAGTTCTGGCTCTTCACGCAGGCCGAGCAAGCGCGCGTGGCGGCCGAACTCGCGCGACATCTGGACACGGCGTCTGCTCGTCTGGTCGGGCCGTCGCGGAAAGATGCGTTGGTCGCCGCGCTGGCCGTACACGAGGCCGGTTGGACGCCGATCGACGCGAATCCGCCGCTGAGTCCGCAGCGCTATCCGCTCGACGCGCTCGAAGCGCACTGGTCGCTCACGTTCAACGCGTGGGGCACGACGACCGACGAGGCGCTGAAGCTGAACGACGACTACGTCGCCCTGCTCGTCAGCGTACACGGGTTGCAATTGTCGTACGACGCCGGCCGACCCACCGAGCGGGCCAGCCGGTTCGATCCGCACGAGATGCGAAAGCATTTCATGGCCAACAAGTTTCAGCACCGACAGATCGAGATTCAGGAAGAGCTGCGGCCGCGGCTGGGCATGGCAATCGACGAGCCGCGCCGGCTGGGCATCGCGGTCGATCTGATCAACGACGGGAAGGAACGCACATTCAGCAACGACTACCGCTGGATGCAGGCGCTCGATCTGATGAGCCTAAGCTTGCTGGCGACCGACGTGGTGGCCGCCCCGCTGGGGCCGATTTACTCGCTCGAAGGGCAACTCGAGACGCTCCGCGTGTCGCGTGTGGACGCCAGCACGATGACGGTGTCTCCCTGGCCGTTCGCGGGCAAGTCGATCCGGATCGCCACCGAATACCGCGAATACCCGGCCGCTCCAACGCGCAGTCAGCCGGAGTTCCAGCACGCGTACGCCGGGCTCGATCCGCGTAAACTCGAACTGCTCGTGCGGCCGCTATAGACTTCCGCCATGAACCGTCTTTTCGCGCTGGCGTTGTGTGGATCGGCCTTCGTGGCCGTCGGGTGCAGTTCGTACGAGAAGCGCAGCTACGACGTCACCGTCCGCAACGACAACGACCGACCGGTCACGGTGTGGCTGACGAAGGACGGCACCCCGAGCGAGGCCAACTGGCTGGCGCCTGAAGAGATCGCCGCCGGCGCGAAGGCGGATGCGGGCATTGCCGGCGCAGTAGTCGAGCCGGGCAAGAAACTCGGGACCGCCGCCTCGGGCCGCTTCGCGCCCGACACCCGCGCCATCCTCCGCGTCTACGACGGCCAACTGAAGTTCAGCGAGATTCTCGCGACGAGCAACAAGTCGGGCCTGCTGCGCGTCGATGTGCCGCTGCACCCGGGCGCGAACGTGGTCGTGGTTCGCAAGTCGGGCAAGCTGACAGTGGAAGCGGAGAAGTGAGAGGCGAGTGTTGAATGTCGAGTGTCGACATCCGACGCCGCATCGAAAGCTTTTCCACGATCGACGATCCACACTCCACACTCGAAGGCCATGAGCTACCAGCAGCACCAATCCGAAGCGAAGCGGACGGTCGAAACCGTTGGCTGCGCCGTCGTCACGTTGTCCGACACACGCACGCTTGAGACGGATGCCAGCGGCTCACTCATCGCCAAGCTGCTGACCGGACAAAACCACACCATCGCGCAGCGCGACCTCATTCGCGATGATCCGACGCAGCTTCAAACGCTGCTCGACGGTCTGCTTGTCAATCCGAGCGTGCAAGCGATCC
Source organism: Tepidisphaeraceae bacterium (assembly GCA_047600945.1). Taxonomy (GTDB): domain Bacteria; phylum Planctomycetota; class Phycisphaerae; order Tepidisphaerales; family Tepidisphaeraceae; genus JASGKC01. Next base: position 5,367,340 of record JASGKC010000001.1, read on the forward strand.
TCACCACCGGCGGCACGGGCATCGCACGACGCGATAACACGATCGGCGTGGTCGAGCGGATGCTGACGACGCCGATCCCTGGGTTTGGCGAACTTTTTCGCTCGATCAGCTACACGCAGATCGGCAGCGGCGCGATGCTCAGCCGAGCCGTCGCGGGCATCGTGAACACTTCTGACGATCGCCGCGTGCTGATCTTCTGTATGCCCGGAAGCGCCCACGCCGTCGAACTGGCGATGACAAAGCTGATCCTGCCGGAGCTGAAGCACCTGGTGTGGGAGCTTCAGCGCTGACCCCGCGTCGGCGACTTGCAACGAATCTGGGTGCCACGGCTTGCGTACTCGCTAGCCGTGGAACGCTTGGCTACGCCATCCGGCACTCATCTCTTGCTCGCACACCACAGCAACGGCGTACCGATGCCGTGGCACCCAGACTTGTTGCTCAATCGCCCTTCGACGCCACCTCCAACTTGCTGACGAGCGTTCGCAGCATGTCGGCGATGCTGAAGCTCCCCGCTCCTTCGCCAACGCCGTCGAGCGTGCGTGTCGCCAAGGCGGGACCGTAGGTGTGGATCACCGTTGCCAGCAGTTTTCCGGCGGGCGTAACGGGGTGCATGTCGCCGTAACCGACATTAAGCGATGTCGCGCAGTACAGCAGGCAGTCCGGCAACGTAGCCATCTTCGGGTTGTGGTGCTTCTCGAAGTGGTGCATGAGCATGGCCCCGGCAATGACGACGGTCGCCGCACTGGTGGCCGGCCGCTGCGCGAGGCCGTGGAGCGCCGCGTCGAGATCGAATCGCTCGGGAATCTGAATCCCGAACGCCGCCAGGCCGTAGTTGAGGTCGGAGCGGGTGAGCATGTGAAATCTCTCCAGAGCTATCCACGAAGGTCACGAAGGGACACGAAAAAAGTCCAATTCACTCCGTGGCCTTCGTGCCCTTCGTGGACAACCATCAGCGGCTAGCGCAATCAGTTCCCATTCGTTCCGTCGCCTTTGCCGGCCAGATTTTCCAGCACGCGGCCGGCGGCGAGTTTCACGTCGTCGGGCATCGTGCGAGAGAGTCCGTCCATGGCCGTGCCGAGGCTGGCGGCGCGCATGAACTGTTCGCTCATCTTCGCCATCGTGGTCGGGTCGCCGAAGATCTGCATCTGCACCTTGCTCATCATGCTGGCCATCGCTTCGGCGCTCTTGATGCGGAACTCCTTCTCGGCCTCGATGCGCAGCTTCTCGAGTTCGAACTTGAGCGCGGCCTCCTCGAACTCGCTCTTGTTCGCGAGGCTCTGACGCTCGACCTCGACGCGAGCCTGCTCGACCTTCACGCGTTCTCGCTCGACGTCGACGTCGACCGTCTTGAGCGCCTTGTCACCTTCGGCCTTGCGGGCAGCTGAAGCGGCTTCGGCCTCGGCCAGACGCAGCTTCGCCTGGTAGAGCAGCTCGGCCGCCTGCTTTTCGGCCTCGGCTTTCTTCACGGCCATGAACGCCGCGACTTCCGCTTCGGTCTGGTCGCGCAGCTTCTTTTCGTTGATCGCCTGTTGGGCGGCGATCAGCTTCTTCGACGCCTCACGAGCGGCCTCGGCCTCGATCTGAACCGTGGTCACGCTCTGCTTGGCCTTTTCGCGGTCGGCTTCGGCGCCGAGCACGAGTGCCTGCGCTGCCGCACGTTCCTGCTCTTTCTCGGCGATCGCGATTTCCTTGAGCCGGTTCGCGACTTCGACCGCCCGCAACTTGTCGATGTTCGCGGTTTCCTGTTCCTTGTGCTTGGCCACGAGCGCAACCTGCTTGGCTACGCCGGCTGCTTCGACGGCGAGCTGACGCTCGACCTCGGCCGTCTCGACCGCCTTGTTCTTTTCGATGTCACGGCGCGCCACCGCTTCGTCCTGCGCGAGCTTGAACTCGGCCACCTCGCGCTGACGCTGCGCCTGCACCGTCGCCACCTTCGCGCGCTGCTCGGCCTCGAACTCGGCTTGCGCTCGCTCCATGTCGAGCACTTTCTTCTTCGTCTCGACGTTCTTCGCGACGATCTGCTCCATCGAAAGCTGCTCGATGTGGTTGCGCTCGACCTTCGCCTTTTGCGTGATCTCGGCGATCTTGCGGAGGCCCTGCGCATCGAAGACGTTGCGCTCCTGAAGCTGCGCGGGGTCGGTCTGGTCGAGGGCGCTGATGGTGACGCTTTCCAGCGTCAGGCCGTTGTGCTTGAGGTCGTGGATCACGATCTCCTGCACGCTGCTGGCAAATTCGTCTCGCTTGGAGTGCAGCTCGACCAGGTCCTTCGTCGCGGCCACGGTGCGCAGGCGCATGACGAGCTTTTCCTGGACGAGTTCGCTGACGCCCTCGGCGTCCGAGTTCTTCGAGCCGAGCGAACGGGCAGCCTGGATGATGTCTTCATCGTTGGCCTGCACCTTGATGTAGAATTCGGCGCTGAGGTCGACGCGCAGGTTGTCCTTCGTGATGAGTGCGTGAGGCCCACGACGCTCGACGTTCAGACGCATGGTTTCCAGCGACACTGGGATGAGCTGGTGCACGACCGGAATGACCATCATGCCCTTGTCGAGGATGACACGCGCGCCGCCCTGGCCCGTGCGGACGTAGGCCATGTTCGCGGCGGACTTGCGGTAGAGCTTCATGTACGCGGTGAGGGCGGCGGTCACCAGCACCACGAACGCGCCGACCACGGCCACCGTCAGGCCGGCGATCGGATCGAGCAGGTGGTGCTGCGGGTAACTCAGCCCGAAGCCGCACATGGCCACGCCGACGAGAATGAGAATGAAGGGAATCATAGTTCTGTTTGATGGGGCCTTTCGTCCCCGGGTTGTTTCGTTTCAAAGCCGTCCACGAAGGAACACGAAGCCGATGCATCGAGTCGCTGCTATCGTCTGCATTCCGTCATGCGAGCGAAGCGAGGCATCTGGCGCCTTTCGATCGTCGCGCAACTTCGCCTGGCGCCAGATCCTTCGCTGCGCTCAGGATGACGTTCACTCAAGGCGTTCCTCCCTACATGACCTCTTCGTGCCCCTTCGTGTCCTTCGTAGACACCTCACGGCGGCGCAGACCTTCCCGACCTGCGCCGCGTGTTTCGCGGCCTGTTTCGCGTCGCCGCCACGCTGCGCCAGACGCCCGGGCGTGGTGACGAAGAAGTGGTTGTCGCGTCGGTCGTATCGCATCAGCTTCACGGTTTCGTTCGACGCGATCGGGTCTTCGCCGGGCGACGTGCGTACCGGCACCTGGATCGCGATGTGCGTCTGCGGATCGGTCACACGGGCGAGGCCAAATCGGTCGTTCACCGGCAGGATCGCGACGGCGTCCATGCCCACGTACTGCCACATCCGCTTGGCGCTGCTGCCCGAGCCTTTCGGGATTAGTCTTGACGCAACCGCGCCGAGCAGCGACGTCACCATCAGCGCGCTCACGCCCGCGATCGGCGCAGACCATTTCACCGCGCTCATGCCCACGCGCGGCGATGCGGTTTCCGCCATCCACTGATTCGCGAAGAACCCGGCCAGGCCCCACGTGAGCAGCAGGCCGCCAACGAACACCGTCATTGGCAGCCGGCCGAAGCCGAGCAGACTCAGCAGCGAGAAACCGTGGCCGACGGACGCCTCGCCGTGGGCCGTGTCATGGTCGTGGTCGACCGCGTGGTCACCGTCGATGTGGTGATCGACCTCGTGATCGGTGTCCAGGTCATGATCCGCGTCGACATCGTGATCCACGTCGTGGTCGGCCTCCACGGACGGAGCGAGATCGGCTTCCGTCTCCACATCCGAGTCGACGTCGTGATCTGCGTCGGCGTCGGCATCCGCGTCGGAGCCGAAGTCGATGCCCGTGGCGACGTACAACGTCAGGTACAACAGCGCCAGCCCGAGCGGCAGAAGATAGATGAGGTTCCACCAGGCGAGCCAAGTCATGGCTTCATCCCATTCCCCGCAGACCGGGTGCTCCGGCCTGACGCGGATATTTTAAACACTCGCAGGCCTCGCACGAGTAGACGCAACGGCCATCGTTTGGAATCGAGAGCGATTTGGGGCAGGGCCGCTTCGGAAAGCGCTGGACTTCAGCGAAGCCGACGCGGAATCATCAGAATCGTGCGGACGGGCCGCGTCAACGAATCGGGCCGGTTTTTGGCGGGCTCGGGTTCGGCATGCAGGGGTTGCGCGGTCGGCTCGGCATTTCTGTGAGGCGGGCGACGGCGCCTGCCGGTATTCTTCCGCTCGCCGGGCTGGTCACGTCACACGATTCATCTGAACGGAGGCTCCATGCGTTTCTGCCATTCCCTGTCTTGTTCCGTCGCGATGGCGGGTGTGGCCGCCCTGTTGATGTCGAGACCGGCCTCCGCTCAGTTGACGGCTGGCCAGCCGATTGCGAACGAGCCGGCCGTTGCTGCCGCCGACGCGCTCTACGTCCCCGACTGGTGCAAGCCCGGCGCGACGATCGTCTACTACGGCGGCCAGTTCTCCGAAACCGACGACGACAAGAAGCAGCGCCTCGCCGGCCTGGGCTGGACGCGTTACGACGTCGCGGCCGTCACGCCCACCAAGGTCTTCCTCGCCCGATCGACCTACCTCGACAACCAGCCCAACCCGACAACGTACCACTCGCAACCGCCGCTGGCGCTGAGCGCGGCCGACATCAACTCCAGCACGGCGCTCTGGGCATCGCCCGAGGCGCTGAAACTGCTCGCCGCCGGCAACGGGCCGACGAAGGTGACGACGTCCACGCTCAAGCTCGCCGACGGCGACCATGACGTCACCGTCGTCGAATACATCAAGGACGACCGCGCCGACCGCAAGCACTACGACAACAAGACCGGCCTGCTCCTGCAATCGATGACTGGCACGGGTCGCCTGCTCGACGGCGAAGACGGCCGAAACCCATTCCGCCGAAAGCAGTCGTCCAACGACGAGTTCCGGGCGCTCCGCCAGCGCGAGTTGCCCTGGCTGAACGCGCCGGCGCCGGCGTGGGCGGGCGTGTTCAAGCAGCTCACCTTCCGCGGCCAGCGCACGCAGACGATGCAGGGGATGCCGCCTTTTGTGCTAAGCGTCGAACAGACCTTTCGCGTGGTGGAACGCGGCGCGGATTGGTGCCTGGGCGAGTTGACGACGCAGATGGTCCCGATGATGGCCGGCGGCATGCCGGGCCAGCCGCTCCCGGACGAAAAATCGCTGCTCGTGCACGGCCCGGGCAGTCCGACCGTCTGGATCGCGCCGGCCGTCCTTCAGAACATGAAGGAAGGTGTCATCGATCGCGATCCGACGCTGGGCGTCGAGATCCGCTTCCGCCGCAGCGGCGACGCGGCGTTCCTCGTCGAAACCGGGGCGAACAACAGCTACGAGTCCACCCGCGTCTTCGACGCGCGGGACGGCGTGCTGCGGCAGTACATGCTCGTCAAGGGAGATGTCACCTTCGTGTTGGAACTGGTCGACCGGCAATGACCGGACCAGACGCCTGATGGCGACCTGTCGCCGTTCTGCGAACGAGTCAATCTGTTGGACAAACGGTTCGAACGGGCGGATCGACCGGCGCAATTCGCCCAAAACCGTGGCGAGATGTCGCATTTCAGGTTTGGCGCAAGCCCGTGCCAAATTGACGCTTTGAGCGCTGGTCCATATAGTCCGCCAGCTCGATCCCCTCGCCGCAATTCGGCCTGCGCGCGTGGCTCGTGATCCGGAGTGGAGTGGAATCCTGCCACGGGATTTCAGAAGACTCTGGACCACGAGGTTGATGTGTTGGCGGACGGGCATAGCGGCGGCCGGTCCTGAAATCACACTAGTCCCTCTTGTGCGTCGCGTGAGGCTCGCGTCATGACTCAGCCCCTTAAGCCCTCCGGTCTCGAAGGCGTTGTCGCCACCCAATCGGCCATCTGTTTCATTGATGGCGATGCGGGCCGGCTCGTCTTCCGCGGTTACGAGATCGGCGATCTCGTCGAACACGCCACATTTGAAGAGACCGCCTACCTGCTCTGGAAGGGCGACCTTCCGAACAAGCAGCAGCTCGCCGACCTCAAGAAGCAGTTCGGTGAGGCCGCCAAGCTTCCGCCGCATGTGATGGCGATCCTCAAGGCGCTGCCGAAGGAATCCGTCCCGATGGACGCCTTCCGCACCGCGGCCAGCGCGTTGTCGTCGACCGACCCCGACCTGCTTGCCAACACGCCCGAGGCGAATCTCCGCAAGGCGATTCGCATGACGGCGCAGTTCCCGACGATCGTCGCCGCCTTCCACCGCCTGCGCAACGGCCAGACGCCGGTCGAGCCCGATCCGTCGCTCTCGATCGCGGCAAACTTCCTCTACATGCTCACGGGCAAGAAGGCGCACGAGACCCACGTCCGCGCGATGGACGCCGCCCTCGTCGTCCACGCCGAGCACGGCCTGAACGCCAGCACCTTCGCCTGCCGCGTGACGGCGGCGACGCTCTCCGACATCCACGCGGCCGTCACCGCGGCGATCGCGGCCCTGAAGGGCCCGCTCCACGGCGGTGCCAACCAGGACGTGATGGAACTGCTTCTCGAGGCGGGTGACCAGGACACGCTCGCCCAGATGGCCAAAGACGCTCTTGCCAAGGGCGGCAAGATCCCTGGCTTTGGCCACCGCGTCTACAAGGTCTTCGACCCTCGCGCGACCTTCCTCAGCAAGATCAGCAAGCAGCTCGGCGAGGCCGCCGGCAATCTCAAGTGGTACGAGATGCAGCAGGTCCTCATCCCGATCGTCAAGAACACCAAGAACAAAGACCCGAACGTCGATTTCTTCTCGGCCAGCGCGTACTACACGATGGGCATCCCGCTTGACCTGTTCACGTGCATCTTCGGCATCGCCCGCGTGGCCGGCTGGACGGCGCACGCGATGGAACAGCACAGCAACAACCGCATCATCCGTCCGCTGGACGAGTACGTCGGTCCGTTCGACCGCAAGGTCGTCCCGCTCGAGAAACGGTGATACGAAACGCTCGAATGAAATCACGAAAGCCCACGGCACTGCCGTGGGCTTTTTTATGTGCAGACGAATGCGTGTGTGACGCCTACGAGCTCAACGACCGGATCTCTTCAACGCGATTCGGATCGATCACGCGGATCACGGTTTCGATGGATGCCTTGCCTGACAGTGCCTGAGCTGCCCGCATGTATGTCCGCGCCGACTCACGAAGTTCGTCCGCTTCGTTCAGAATCAGCGACGAATGTTGCTTCCAGGCATCTGCCACCGCTTGGGCGATGCGGTCCTCGTCGGACACGTCAGGCGATTCGGTTTCCGGCAGGAACAGGAACCGCACATCCGTCCGCCGCAGGAATGTCGCGACGGACGTCCCCACCGGCAGCGACTCGCGCAGCTGTACCAGTGTTCCATCAAACGCGTTCGAGAACCCTTCGTAATCGGGCAGCGCATCGGCCAACGAACCCAGGACGGCCGCCGCCTCGACAAACGCCGTCGGTACGCGGAAACCGTGGAGCTTGGTCCATTCGATCGCCCCGCTGGCCAATTCGCGGGCTTCTTTGAGCGTGAGGCGCTGGACGGCGTAGCGTTCCCGCATGTCGGGCAGGAAGTTGTTGTGGAAGCCGGCCGAGTCGGCGTCTTTGACCAGATCGGCCTCGCCGCACGCGCAAGCCGAGTCGTTGATGCCGATCACACCGAGCACGTGCCGCCCGCTCGCGAGCCGGCGCAGCACGTTCAGGTCGTACCAGCCTTCGGCCTCCCACGCATCGATCAGCCAGCACTCGATGTCGCGTTCGTTCACGTCGGCCGTGATGCGGTCCGCTTCGCGCGCCTTTTTGGCCAGCGCCTTGCGCTTCTCCTCGCGCTTCTTCTCCCGGCGATGCTTGTCGTTCGACATGAGTTACCTTGGAAGGCCGAAGTGCAAAGTCCAAATGCCGAAGTTGCTTCGCTCACTTCGGCATTCGGACTTCGCACTTCGGCATTGCATTCACTGACCCAGCGCCACCCGCAACCGACCGCCCGCTGCTTCCAGCTTGGCCTTGGCCGTCGGCAGGTCGACGCCGAGCTTCTGCATGACGATGGCCGGCTTCACGTGGTTGTCGGCCCGCGTGAGGAAGTCATGGGCGGTCGCGTAATCGACGCCGGTGATCATGCGGATGATCCGGATGCTGCGATCGACCAGCTTCGAGTTGCTGGCCTTCAGGTCGACCATCAGGTTCTCGTAGCATTTGCCGAGTTGAACCATCGTGATCGTGGTGATCTGGTTGAGCACGAGCTTTGTCGCGGTGCCGGCCTTCAGGCGGGTCGAGCCGGTCAACACTTCGGGACCGGTCAGCGGGCGAATGACGCAATCGACCGCCGGCTCGTTCGGCACGGGCTGCACGCAGCTGAAGAAGATCGTTTTCGCGCCCAGCTGGGCCGCCCGGCGCAGCGCACCGTGGACGTAAGGCGTCGTGCCGCCGGTGGCGATGCCCATGACGACGTCGTTCTTGCCGATCGACAGCGCCTCGACGTCTTTCGCACCCCCTTCGATGCTGTCCTCGGCCCCTTCCTTGGCACGGAACATCGCGTCGTTCCCGCCCGCGATGACGCCCCGAATCTGATTCGGGTCGGCCCGGAAGGTGGGCGGGCATTCCGACGCGTCCAGCACGCCCAACCGGCCCGACGTGCCGGCGCCGAAGTAGACCAGTCGCCCGCCCGCTTTCAGCGCGGCTGCCACCAGTTGCACCGCCTGCACGACCGCCGGCCGGACTTTCTCGACGGCCTCCACCGCGACGCGGTCCTGCGCGTTCATCACGGCGATCGCTTGGTCGATCGACATCGCGTCGAGCGTCATCGAGTCGGCCAGTCGCTGCTCGGTGAGCAGGTGGCCGCGGTCACTGCTGGGCTGGAGGGGAGCGGGCATGGCCGAGGTTGTACTCGCAGACGACTCCCGCAGAAACCCGCTCGACATTCGCCCGAATCGGCCATTCCCCGCTTGTCCGGCGCGGGGGCCGCGGAATAATCAGAGGTTTGCTGGCTGTTCCGATCATGTCCCCCGAGCGAGGAAATTGACCATGAGATGGGAAGGCGAACGCGAAAGTGCCAACGTCGAAGACCGTCGCGGCATGAGCCCGGGCATGATGGTCGGCGGCGGCGGGATCGTTACCGTGGTGATCGTCCTGATTGCCATGTTCCTCGGGGCCGACCCGCAGCAGGTCCTGCAAAACATGCCTCAGCAGCCGGGCGGCGGGCAGGGCTCGAGCCAAGTCGATCCGAACTTCAAGCTGTCGCCCGAGCAGGAGAAGCTGGGCAAGTTCGTCTCGGTCGTGCTGGCCGACACGGAAGACGTCTGGACGCAGCTCTTCCGCCAGCAAGGCATGCAATACGAAGAGCCGAAAATGGTCCTCTTCACCGGCCAAGTGAACACCGCCTGCGGCGGCGCGACGGCGGCGGTCGGGCCGTTCTACTGCCCGGGCGACCGCAAGGTTTACATCGATCTGGACTTCTACGACCAGCTCAAGCGCCAACTCCACTCGCCCGGCGACTTCGCACAGGCGTACGTCATCGCCCATGAGGTGGGCCATCACGTGCAGAACCTGCTGGGCACCAGCGGCAAGGTGGACCGTGCCCGCACGCGCGCCAGCGAGGTCGAAGCGAATGAACTGTCCGTCCGGCTCGAACTCCAGGCCGACTTCTACGCAGGCGTATGGGCGCATCACGCGCAGCGGACCAAGAACATCCTCGAGCCGGGCGACATCGAAGAGGCGTTGAACGCCGCCCACAACATCGGCGACGACGCGCTCCAGCGGCAGGTCCAGGGCACGGTCGTCCCCGATAGCTTCACGCACGGAACCAGCGCCCAGCGCATGAAATGGTTCAAGCTCGGCTACGACACGGGCGACATGACAAAGGGCGACACGTTCAGCATCCCCTACAACCGGCTCTGATCAGCCTTCGACGATGATCCGCGAATGCTGGTCGACCGACAGGCGCAGCAACGGGCCTTGCTCGATTGAAGCGGTGTATCCGTCGGATGTCGCCTTCAGGTGGATGTCACGGTCGTCGAGTCCGAGCGAAGCCAGCTCGGTTGCATATCGGCCGAGTTGCTCGCGGTAATGACGCTGGCGGTAGTAGACGTCCATGAGCCGATCGCGCGTGCCGGCCGTCGGGTCGGGGCGAAACACCGTCGTCGCCGGGCTGGCCGAGAACTGCACGTACCCCCACCGCTCGGGCCGGTGCATGTCGATCACGCCTTGCGGGCTCCAGACCCAGTTGTCCTCATCGCGCGTCGACTTCGGCACTTTGCGGTACTGCCCGTCGACGATGTCGGCCAGCCACTGCACGCGCGAGAAGTTGATTCGCCACTGATCGCCATCGCGCGGCGGCAGTGAGCGTCCGCCCGCAAACGGCGCGAAGCCCGGCCACGGGATGGCGACTTCGACGCGCCAGCCGCGATCGGTGTCACGCGGGTCGTTCAGCGTGCCGTCGACCCACACCGCCGACCGCAGGCCCGGCCGGTTGTCCGGATCGATCGGCACGCCGCCGTCGCGGTAGGGTCGGGGCAAACTCAGCTCCCAGGCCGTGTTGTGCGCGTTGACCTCGAACTCGTAGTACCGGTGGTGGTCGCCATCGGGGTCGAGGAAAATCTCGAAATCGTTGTCGTGAAAGATGACCTGGTTGCGGGTGGTGATGCTGGCCCAGACATGCGGCTCTTCAAGGTCGGCCAGCACGTGGAAATGGGTGGCGGTCCAGAGCATCTTGGCCCGCGTGCGGAACCGCGGGGCGGGACGCCGGTCGCCTTCGATGTCGACAAAGTCGTCGGTCCACGGCGCGCCCTCCCAGGCGGGGTCGTCGCCTCGACCGGTCAGCGCGACGGGCCCGTTGATGAACGGGCAGACGTAGTTTCGGGGAACGATGGGCCGCATGACGGACCAATCGCCGGCGGTGATCGGTTGAGGGGCGAAATCAGGCATGGGGAGCCCGTGCAGGGTAGCAGCGCGACTGGCGTCGTCCATTCGTTTGTCTTGCTTGCCGCGCGGGCCGGGATGCGTAGCATTTCGTGCCCTATGCCACACCGTGTGTTGATCGCCGACAAGGTCGCGACTGAAGGTCTCGACCTGTTCAAAGCCCGCGGAATCGAATTCGACGAGAAGTTCGGCCTGAAGGAGGCCGACCTGGTCGCTGTCGCCGGCGATTACGACGCGATCGTCTGTCGCTCGGGTATCAAGGTGACCAAGCCGGTCCTCGAAGCGGCCGGCAAGGCGGGCAAGCTGAAGGCGATCGCCCGCGCGGGCGTCGGCGTCGACAACATCGACCTTGAAGCCGCCACCTCGAACGGCGTCCTCGTCCTCAACACGGCCGAGGCCTCCACGCTCAGCACGGCCGAGCACGCGCTCGCGCTGATGATGGCGCTGGCCCGCAAGATTCCGGCCGCCGACGCCCACGTCCGCAGCGGCCAGTGGAAGCGCAACAACTATCAAGGCACGCAGTTGGCCGGCAAGACGCTGGGCGTCGTCGGCCTCGGCCGCATCGGCCGTACCGTCGCGACCCGCGCGCTCGCCATGGAAATGAACGTCATCGGCTTCGACCCGTTCTTCCCGAACCCGACCGCGCTCGATGGAAAAGTCACGCTCGTCCGCGACTTCGACGAGTTCCTCTCCAAGATCGACGTCATCACCTTCCACGTGCCCGGCGGCGCCGACACGAAGCACCTGCTGAACCGCGAACGCCTGTTCAACAAGTGCAAGCCGAACCTGCTGGTGGTGAACGACGCCCGCGGCGAAGTGCTGGACGAGATCGCGCTGGCCGAGGCGTTGAAGGCCAAGAAGATCGCCGGCGCCGCGGTGGACGTGTACGCGACCGAGCCGCCACAGAAGGATCACCCGCTGTTCGGCTGCGAGAACGCCGTGCTCACGCCGCACCTGGGCGCCAGCACGGATGAAGCCCAGCAGGCCGTCGCGGTGGCGGCGTGCGAGGCGATCGCGCTGTTCCTCAGCAAGGGCGAGATCCGCGGCGCCGTCAACGCGGGTGGGCTCAAGCTCGACCTGCCTGACGACGAAGCGTGTCTCGCGACGCTGGCCCAGCGCATCGGCGCGCTGCTGGCCGGCTATCACGGCGACGAGAGCTTCAAGACCATCACCGTCCGCATGTCCGGTCCGAAGGCCAAGAAGCTGCTGCCCACGCTCGTGAAACTGGCGGCGGTCGAGTTGCTGTCGCCGCGCATGACTAAGGGATCGGTCAACCTGATCAACGTCGAGACGATCGCCAAGCAGCGCGGCATCGATCTGTTACAGATCGAAGAACCGACCCCGCCGCAAGGCATGGTCGGCGACATCGTCGGCGTCCGCGTCGCCAGCGCCGACAACGGCGACAAGCCCGGCGAAACCCATCGCATCCTCGGCACCTGTTACGCCGACCGCGTGCCGCGCGTGCTGCGCATCGATAACTATGCGATGGACATGATCCCCGAAGGCACGATGGTGCTGGTCGAGAACAAAGACCGCCCCGGCGTGATCGGCTACCTCGGCAACACGTTCGGCGACGCCGGCGTGAACATCGCCGACATGGTCATCACCCGCCAGAAGCAGGACGATGGCAAGTTCCACGCCCTGATGGTGGTGAAGACCGACGACGAACCCGCGGCGGAGGTGCTTGAGAAGCTGCGTGCCCGCGACAACATCCTCCGCGTGCGCGTGGTGAAGCTGCCGGCGCGATGACGCAGTCGACCGCGAAATAATCAGCGCCCACGGACAGCCGTCCGTGGGCGTTTTTGTTGCCGCGATGGGTCACGCCGCGGCGCGGGAGGCCGACCCGGGCGAGTTCGGGAAGGTGCCCTGCTGCTCGATACGTGAAAGCTGGTTGGACACGCGTCCGACCGCCAGGCGGATCGTCGAGCCGTCGGCGTTGAGGCGAATGGTGGTGGCCGCCTGCCGGGCGAACTCGGCCAGTTCCTCCAAGCCGTATGCGGTCGCCCGTTGGACGACTTCTTCCAGCGCGCGCCGATGAGCGTCGGCGAGTTCCGGCGAAAGCGGCGCGTCATGCGCCACCGCGGCGCCGACACGCTCGAGAATCGGCGACAATTCAAACGCGAGGCGTGACATCGCGGCGGGATTCAATGACGGAGTGCTCTGCTCGCTCGCCAACGGCGACACGTACGCCGACTTGCCGCGCTGTAGGGCGTTGGCCACCACCGTCGCCAGGTGTTTTCGGTCGACGGGCTTGGGCAGATAGTCGTTGCAGCCGGATTCCATGCACTTCTCGCGATCGCCCGGCCGCGTGTTGGCGGTGAGGGCGATGATCGGCTTCTGGAAGCCGCGTCGCCGCATTGCGATCGAGGCCTGGTAGCCGTCCATCTGCGGCATCTGCATGTCCATCAGCACGAGGTCGACATGGTCGGCCAACTCGTCGTAGCGCGACAGTGCGGAGACGCCGTTGTCCGCCAGTTCGACCGCCAAGCCCATCTTGTGCAGCAGGAAGCCGAGCAGGCGTTGGTTGTCTTTCGAGTCCTCGACAACCAGCACGCACCCCGTGAGGGCGGGCGGTGCATCGGTCGCCACCGATGCCGGCGGCGTCTGAACGGAAGGTGGCGCAGGCTCGGGCGGCTTGTTGGCAATCGGGCCGGCCGTGACCGACGCACTCTGACGCGCTTCCAGCGTCTGCGGGTGCACCCAGTCGATCATCGCCTGTGCACTGGTGCGGATGGTGTCCATGGCTTCAGCGCGAGCGCCAATGGTGACGGCGGGATCGACGAGCACTTCGGCGAATCCCGTGATCGAAGTGACCGCCGTGCGCAGGCGATGCTCCATGGCACTCATCGCTTCGGCCGCGGCACGGGCGGAGATGTCGCGGCTGGTCTGTTCGGCGTGATAGAGCCGCTGTTGGAGCGTCAGCAGTTCCATCTGCCGTTTGCGCAAGGCCGACGCGTCGGCGAACTCGGCGATCAGCCGACGTTCACCGGCCACATCGCTGAGCCGCGCGAAGATCGCCTCGACCCAGACAGTTTCGACCGGCGTATCGCCGGCCGACGCGTCGGGGGTCTCCGTGAACGGCTTGAACTGGATCAATTGTGGCGTGGAGATGCCCGCCTGCATCGCGCAGACGCGCCGCGCCGATAATGTGCGATGTCCTCGTCTGCGACCCGCTGAATGAGGTTCGTACCCAGCAGATTCGCTTCGGACGAGAGGCCGAGAATCTTGAGCAACATTCGGCTTGCGTAGGCCACCTTGCCGTCGGCGTCGATCACAGCGATCGCGCGAGGGAATCGCTCAAACGCCGCCAGCAAATCCGGCGAAAGGGTTTCGGGTGATCGCTCGACTGTCTGGCGTTCCATTCCCAACTCTCTCCACTCTGAACCTGCGGGGCTCCAGAGCTAGTTTCGGTACTTTCCCTGATCGACTCTATCGAGACTGCACAAGCCTTGTGAAGATCGCGGATTTTGGGGCATTCATGGGCGTCGCGCATGGAGTTTTGCCAACATTCGATAATGAACGTGCAAATACGTCGCACGTCCTGAGAGTCCGGACGAAATGCGTCGATATGGGGTGCATGGAAATGACGCAGCCGTCGCCATTCAATCTTGCGGAACTCTGTGAACGGTGCCTCGGCGACTGCGACTTCGCGAAGGAACTCCTGTCGGTGTTCGAATCGCAGGTGCCCGACCGCCTGACGCGCCTAAGGGCCGCGATGGACGGCAGCATGTTCGGCCACGCGGCCGGCGAGGCGCACGCGCTGAAGGGCTCGGCCGGCAACCTCGCGGCGAAGGACATGCAAACCGCGATGGCCGCCCTCGAACGGGCGCTGCGCGACAACGAGATCGAACACGCCCTGGCGCTGCTCGCCCCCGCCCTCGCGACCGCCGAGATCGCACTCGACGCAGTCCCTGACGTTGTGCGTCAGTTGACCGCCCGCAAGGCCGCCTGAACTCACGCCGTCCACTCGAACGACAAGTCACACGCCACGTCCGGATGCAGGCTGTGGTGCACCGGGCACGCCCGTGCCGCCTGCTCCAGTCGCGTCCGCATGTCAGCCGGAATCTTCGCCGGCAGACGCAGCGTCACGCCCAGCCTCCCGATCCTTCGCACGGGCTGCTGCACCATTTCCTTCGTCACGCTGACGGTCGAGCCTGACAAATCGACCTGATGCCGCTCGGCCACGATCCCTATCACCGTCATCATGCACGCGCCCAACGCCGTGGCGACCAGATCGGTGGGCGAGAATGACCGGCCTTGGCCGTGGTTATCGACCGGTGCATCGGTAATCAGTGTCGCATTGCTCGGCCCGTGCGTCGCGCTGCAACGCAGGCCGCCTTGATAGGCGAGTTCGATGTGGACCATGCTGGAAGTGTATTCGCTCGCGCCAACAGGCAAAGCACCGGGTCTTCCCCGCCGATTCACCTGTCCGATTCCCCCGTGCGTGGTACACTCTCCCGCGCATGACTGACCCAGCGGCTGAGGTGTTCGCTCGGGCCATCGGGCTTCCGGCTGGTGAGCGAGAACAGTTCGTGACCGACTCCGCCCGCGGCGACGACGCCGTGGCCTCTCGCGTGCGCGCCATGCTCGCCGCGTTCGAAGCCGGTCGATCGAACGGCGATGGTCGCGGCGTCTCTTCAGCATCGATCGATCCGATCGCGACACTCTCCAAGCCGTCGCAGCTCATCGGCGAGACGATCGCGCCCACCGGAATGGTGATCGAGGAAGGCACACAGCCGCCCCGCTTCGATGCACCGGGCATGGACCCCATCGTCGGCACCACCATCGGCCCGTACAAGATCCTCCAGGAGATCGGCGAAGGCGGCTTCGGCTTCGTCTACATGGCGCAGCAGACCGCGCCGATCAAACGAAAAGTTGCCATCAAGCTCGTGAAGCCGGGCATGGACACCCGCCAGGTGATCGGCCGATTCGAGGCCGAGCGGCAGGCGCTGGCGATGATGGACCACCCGAACATCGCCAAGGTGCTCGACGCCGGCGCCACCCCCACGGGCCGGCCCTACTTCGTGATGGAGCTCGTCAAGGGCGTGCCCATCACCGAGTACTGCGACGCCAACAACCTCACCACCACGCAGCGGATCGAGCTGTTCATGTCGGTCTGCCACGCGGTGCTGCACGCGCATCAGAAGGGCATCATCCACCGCGATCTCAAGCCGTCGAACGTGCTCGTCACGCTCCACGATGGCGAACCCGTGCCGAAGGTGATCGATTTCGGCATCGCCAAGGCCACCGGCGGGCAGGACCTGACCGACAAGACCGTCTTCACCGAATACCGGCACTTCATCGGCACACCCGAGTACATGAGCCCCGAGCAGGCGGCCATGAGCGGGCTGGACGTGGATACGCGTTCCGATCTCTACAGCCTCGGTGTGGTGCTGTACGAATTGCTGACCGGCACGACGCCGCTGAGCGCCAGCCGGCTGCGCTCGGCCAGCCACGCCGAGATTCAGCGCATCATCGCCGAGGACGAACCGCCAAGGCCGAGCACGCGCGTGAGCGAGACGGCGTCGAAGAAGACGGTTGCCACCGACGGCACCGGCAAGGAATGGACCGCCGAGCAGGTGGCGAAGAAGCGCCGGACCGATTCGTCATCGCTGCGCAAGGCGCTCAGCGGCGACCTCGACTGGGTCGTCATGAAGGCGATCGAGAAAGATCGCACGCGCCGGTATGCGACGTGCGGAGCGCTCGTAGAAGACCTGCGGCGATTCCTGGCGAGCGAGCCGATCATGGCACGGCCGCCCAGCACGGCGTACAAGCTGCGGAAGTTCGCCCGCCGCAACCGCGCAATGCTCGCGACCGGCGGCGCGGTGCTGTCGGCCCTCGTGTTGACGCTGGCGGCGCTGGCCTACAGCTTCGTGCAGGTGAGCCACGAGCGCGACCTGACTGCCGAGCGCGAAACCGTTGCCCGCGCGGAGATGCTGCTGAGCACGATGAACTCCGTCCGCAAGTACACGGCCGACAACGTGCGCCCCGCACTTGAGAAGGCCGCCGGCGATACGAAGGAGTTCGTCCGCGAGAGCGTGCCGGGCTTCTCGGCCCGATCGGTCTTCGAGAACTTCCGCGCCGACCCGCGCTACGCCACGTTCAGCTACAAGGAAGCCTCGCTCAATCCGACCAACGCGAAGAACCTCGCGGACGACTTCGAGACGCCGATCCTGAACCGCTACCGCAGCGGCACGATCACGGGCGACCTGCAAGGCGTAAAGGACACGCCTGGCGGCAAAGTTTTTTATATCGCGAGGCCGATGCAGATTAAGTCGCAGGCATGCCTCGACTGCCATACCACGCCCGACACCGCGCCGCCCCGCCAGGTCGAACTTTACGGCCGCGACGGCGGGTACGGCTGGAAGATGCACGAGATCATCGCCGCGCAGATGGTGTACGTGCCCGTAAGCGACGCCTTCCGCGCCGACCCGACGCGCACCTACTGGGTCATCGGCTCACTCGTCGGCCTGTTCGTACTGGCGACATCCGGCCTGGCGATCGTGCTGCGGCGGGCGTGATTCCGACTTGACTACTCTTAGAACCCCACGTCCCGCGGCTTCTCGCCCGGTTTCGGCGGGTTCGCGTCCATCCATTTCGGGGCCAGCGTCAGCAGTTGGATCGCGACGATCACGCCGACCAGCAGCAGGCACGCCAGCACGTACAGAATGGTTCGCAGTCGTGGCACGCAGCGAATCATGAACGCTCGATCGGGCGAAGTAAACCGGGCGTCGTTCACAGCGTGTCGACGCGGACGTTCGTGTTCGCGTAGACGCACGCCTGGCCGGCCAACTTGACGCTTTCCACGGCGATCTCTCGCGCACCCATCTGCGTGTGGGCCAGCAGCGCCCGCGCCGCGGTTGCGGCCATGGCGCCCGCCGTGCCGATGCCGGCGATGCCGTCTTCCGGATCGATCACGTCGCCGCTGGGCGCGAGGATCAGCGTCGAGCTGTAGTCGGCCACCAGCAGCGTCGGCTCGAGGCCGCGCAGCACCGGGTCGGTGCGCCACTCCTTCGCCAGTTCTGCCGCCGCCTTGCGGAGGTTGCCGTTGGCGCCGACCAGCTTGTTGTCCAGCCGATCCAGCAGCACAGCCACCTCGCCGGTGCTGCCCGTGACGCCAAGCAGGATCTTCCCGCCCGCGAGTTTGCGCAGCTTCAGCGCGTCGTTCTTCACGACGACATCGTTCATCGTCACCTGCCCGTCGCAGGCCATCGCGACTTCCATGTTCCGCCGGACACACAGCACCGTCGTCGATCGAACCACCATTGCCATTCCGCCTCCCGTTCTGCGAGAACTCCCCCTTCACCGCCGCGCAGCTTATTCTCAGGCCGCATGTCCGTCGAATCGCCAGTCCTCGCCGGCTTGGCCGTCCTCGTGGGCGGCGTTCTGGTGTGGCTGGCCGTCTGCGGGGGCCGTCGCGCGTGGAGATTCCTCCTGGCCGTCGGGGCGACGCTCCTGCTGCTCGCCGGCGCCGGTGTGCACGCGATGTGGCGCACGCCGGCAACGATCGTGGCGCTGGTCGATGTCTCGCCGAGCACCCGCGGGGCGTCGTATCGATCGATCGATGCCCTACGCGAACGACTTCGCACGCTCGCCGGATCG
This sequence comes from Tepidisphaeraceae bacterium, assembly GCA_047600945.1. GTDB lineage: Bacteria > Planctomycetota > Phycisphaerae > Tepidisphaerales > Tepidisphaeraceae > JASGKC01. Next base: position 5,385,803 of record JASGKC010000001.1, read on the forward strand.
ACCAACATCCGTGTCATTCGTTTCGCGAGCGGCCTACTCGAAGGAAACGACGACGCCCTACAAGACGTGCCGACCGATCGTACCTCCGTCATCCTGCCCGATGCCGACGCCGTGCTGCTGTTCAGCGACGGCCGCGCGGACATCACGCGGTCGCGAGCGCACGTGTTTCCCGTGATCGATCCAGAACTGGAGAAAGCCGGCGACGGCCGGGTGACGGCGATCGAGCGTGTCGGCGATCGCGTGATCGCGACGGTGCATGCGGCCACGACACGGCAACTGTCCGAGCCATCGCGGACAATCGACGCGGGCGACGCGGTGGTGGAGTTCGTCACGCCGGCCGACCAAGCGGCGCGCGTCGCGCTCGCGCGAGGGGATCGCTGGCCGGAGAACGACACGCTTACGCTCGGCCCGATGGTCGGCCGCGCCACGCAGCGCTGGTGGCTCGGCGCGAACGCGCCGGCCGGTTGGCAGGCTCGTGCTTCGCCCCCGGTTGATCGGTCGGAGTGGCTCGGCGTGTCCGTCGTCGTGCTGAACGACGTTTCGACCGCCTCACTCGACCTGCCGACGCAGCAAGCACTCGCGACCTACGTCCGGGACCTCGGCGGCGGGCTGGTGATCGTCGGCGGCCCGCATACGTTGTCAGCCGGCGGGTATGCGGGCACGCCGCTGGACGCGCTGTCGCCGCTGTCGAGCACGCCGCCGATGCCGCAGCGGCGGTGGATCATCCTCGTCGATGCCAGCGGTTCGATGGCCGAAGCCACGGATGGTCGTTCGCGACTGTCGACCGCGCTCGATGCCGCCCTCGCGGCCGGTCGTTCAGTGCCGCGCGCGGACCGCATCGACCTCGCGACCTTCGCGCGCGACATGCATTGGCTGACGCGAAGCGCATCGCCCGACGCACTGACTGTCCCGACCGACATGCCTGCTTCGGGGCCGACGAACCTCCGCGCAGCACTCGAATCGATCCTGTCGGAACCACAAGGCGAGGTGCCAACCGAACTGATCCTGCTCACCGACGGCAACGCCGAACTGGGCGACGTGGCGGCACTGCGACGTCAGCTAGATAACCGGCACATCAACGTCCGCCTGCTTGCCCTCGCACCGATCGCAGACGATTCGACGATTCGGCAAGTCGCATCGTCGGTCGAGACTTCGACCGAACCGTCGCTTTGGTCCGCCGATGCGGTGCGGCTTACCTCGACGTCGGCATTGCAGCCGATGATCGAAGGAAAAGCCTGGCTCCCATCACTCGGCGTGACGATTCGCGGCTGGAACCGCGTCTGGCTACGCACGGACGCGACCGAACTGGCCCGGTCGCGCGACGACGTGCTCGCGGCGACGTGGCGCGTCGGAACGGGCCGGGTGACGACGCTGGCGTTCGAAGCGTCGAGCGGCTTGGTCGAGAAGCAGGCCGATGACGTGCGGGCCACACCGACCGACCCGACGCTGAGCGTGCGATGGTCGGCCGATACGGTGGTGGTTCACGCGACCGATACGGCCGGCAAACCGCAAAACGGGCTGACCCTGTCGGCCCACGTCGACGATCGTGTGATCGAGCTCATGCAGACGGCACCGGGCGAGTATCGTGGCACGTTCCCGCGAGCCCCGGCTCCGCGCATCGGCCGATTGCTGAGGACCGACGCGCTCGTCGACGTCGGCACGATTGAAGCCCGGTACGCCGAGGAGTTCGACGCCATCGGCATCGATCGATCGACGTTGACCGCACTCGCCCGCGACACGGGCGGCGAGGTCGTCGAGCCGAATCGGTCGACGCCGCTCTCGATCGTCAGGCCGACGCGGTCCGTCGACGCATCGCTTACGCTGGGCGTTTCAGGTCTCGCGCTGCTCGGCGCCGGCCTCGTCGCGTGGCGGCTGCGGTAACGTCACAGCAGCTTGATCGTCCACTCGACGCCGTTACCAACGGCCACCTCGGCGCTGCTGGCGTCCTTTCGGTCGCGCAAATACGCAACGTACTCGGCCAGTTCCGCTCGGTGCGTGCTGGCGTTGTCGGTCAGGATGCTGCCGCCCGTGCGCAGCTTGGGCCAGACCAGATCGAAGTAGGCACGGCAGCGGTCCTTGTCGGCGTCGATGAAGACCAGGTCGAACGGCCCCTCAAGCGACGCGAGCACGTCGGCGGCGTCGCCCTGGTGGTTGGTGATGATCGTGTCGAGGTGTGCCTTGCGGAACGTCTCGCGCGACATCTGCACCTTGCGCGGGTCCTTGTCGATCGTGTGCACGTGCCCATTCGCGACACGCATGGCCGCGCCCCAGAACAGGCCGCTGAAGCCGTAGCTCGTGCCGATCTCCACGATCGTCTTCGCGCCGGTGGAGAGTGCGGTCTGGTGGAGCATCTCGCCCTCCTCGCGCGAGATTTGCCACGCGTCGTTGCGGGTCTTGGCGAGCGCGTCGAGTTCGCGAATCTGGGTCAGGATGTCGTCGGGGATTTGCGCCATGGGGCCGATGAGTTTACGAAGCGCGATGCGATTGGGAAATCTCCGGCAAGACGGCTGCGAAGCGGAATCCTGCGTCCCTTGCGCGGTCGAACGCCACATGGGGCCGCGATTTCGCGTATGGTTCCGGCATCGGGATGGAGCCCATCGCCGCGCAAACTCTCCTGCCGACCCCTGTCGAGGCGCGACGCCGAGCGCGTCGTGCCGAGTGGATGCTGCTGATCGCGACGGCCGTATGGGGACTGAGCTTCGCGCTGGCCAAGAACCTCGGCAACACGTTCAACTCCGCTGGTGGCCTGCCAGCGCAGCACGCGTTCGGGCAGCTCGCGCTGACGTTTGTGCGGTTCGCGATCGCGTCGATCATGTGGTTCGCCGTGTTAAAGTGGGCTCGAACGAACTGGACGTTCGACCTCGCCCGTCGCGGCGCGGTCATCGGCGTGCTGCTCGCGGTCGGCGTGATGCTCCAGCACGCGGGCCTGGCACATGTGAGCGAAGCGACGACCGCGTTCCTGACCAGCCTGTCGATCCTCTTCGTGGCGGGCGTGATGTGGGTCTTCTTCCACAAGCGTCCGACGCCGGCGCTGGCGCTCGCGATCACGATGGCGATTCCCGGCGTGTGGCTGATGAACGGCGGCGTGGTCGCGCGGGCGTGGGAGCCGGGCTCCTTGCTGGTGCTGGGCTCGTCGTTCGTGTTTGCGTGGCACCTGATTTCAATCAACGCGCTGGGAACGAACCGCAACCCGTGGAAGCTGGCCGGGGCGCAGTTCGTGTGCGTCGCAATCGGGGCCGGCATTGCAACGGGCGTCGCATGGCCGGCGCAATTCGACTGGTCGGTGCTGGCGAAACTCGGCGTCTGGACGCAGTTCGCGCTGTTGATCGCCGGGCCGACGTTCTTCAGCTTCGGCGTGATGACGAGCTACCAGCCGGCCGTCTCACCGACGCGGGCGGCGCTGATCTACCTGCTGGAACCGGTGTTCGCGGCGATCTTCGCATGGGGCATTAACGGCGCACCGATCACGCTCTGGATGCTGAGCGGCGGCGTGCTGATCCTGACCGCCAACGCGATGGTCGAGTTGTGGCCGAAGCACGCCGTCAGGCCCGGCGACGGCGCAGCGTGATCGCCGTGCCTGCCGCGAGCGAAGCCAGCGTCGTGGGTTCGGGCACGCCGAGCGGCTCGCCGTAGATGAAGTCGTCCATGAAGACGAGGTCTTGGTTGTTGGTCAGCACCTCATTCGCGCCTAGCACAGCGGTGCCGGATTGGATGACGATTCGGCTGTAGCGGTTGGCCGGGTCGGTCAGGCCCAGGAACGACAGGCCGCCGCTCGGACCCGTCGGCACGGCGAATTGCCCGCCGTTGACACCGTTGGCGTAGAACACCGTGAACTTGGTCAGGCCGGCGAGTTCGACGTCGGTGAAAACGGCACCGAACCCCAACACGCTCGTTGGCGTGTTCGTTCCGGGCACGAAGAAATCGACCTGGACAGTATTGTTGCCCAGGGCCGTGAAAAGGCGTTCGGCGGAGAACGTCTGAGTATCGGCCGGATAGGCGGCGTTGAGGTCGCCAAATCGAACCGGCGTGGACGTGGGATTCGACGAATCCGCGCTGACGGCAAGGCCCGTTCCGGGGGTAGAGAAGACCACGCCGCGTGGGGAGTTGGAGTTGAAGAAGTTCGCCGGCAGCAGGTTGGGCGAGGCGAAGTTGTCGGGGACGCCGTCCCAGTTGATCTCGCGTCGGCCGGTAGGGAAACTGCCGCCGACGCCGTTGTTCGCGCCAGGGCGGCGCGGAAGTTGTCGACGGCCGTCTGAATGTCCGCCGGCGCCGGGCCGGATGCCGAGAAGACCGTCGCACGCCCGTCACTCGCCCACGGCACCACAACGAGACCGGCCAGCGAAACGGCGCGCAACGAGAGCTTCGCGAATGACATGACTGCCTCCACCGCAAGAACACACGGGATGTGATAAGCGCTTGTGACCGGCCCCAGACCGGCCACGTTTGATAGCAGAAGAATATCGCGCACGATCTTGTCGCGCCAAGGCGATTTTTCGTCTTTCTCCAGTACGAATTCGTGAATCGTGCCGAAGGCCAGCAACCGCCGCCGATTACTTCTTCAGGAAGTTCGCCAGCAGCTTCTCGCCCTGCTCGGTGAGGAAGCTTTCGGGGTGGTACTGCACGCCCTCAAGCGGCCAGGTCTTGTGGCGGACGCCCATGATCTCGTCGTCCCTAGTCTTTGCGACGACTTCAAACTCCGCGGGCAAGCTGCCGTTGCGGATGATGAGGCTGTGATACCGCGTGGCCGTGAACGGATTGGGCATGCCGACGTAGACGCCCTTGCCGTCGTGGAGGATTTGATCGGTCTTGCCATGCATGAGCTTGGCCGCCCGTTCGACAATGCCGCCGAACGTGTGGCCGATGCACTGGTGGCCCAGACAGACGCCGAGGATCGGCAGTTTCGGCGCAAATGCTTTGAGGACATCATTGCTGATGCCCGCCTCGCGTGGCGAGCACGGACCGGGACTGATGACGATGTGCGTAGGCTTCATGGCGTCGATCTGCTCGATCGTCACCTTGTCGTTTCGCAACACCTCGATGCGCAGGCCCGGCCTCACTTCGCCGAGCTTCTGCACGAGGTTGAACGTAAAGCTGTCGTAGTTGTCGATCAGGACCAGCATGGGAAGACCGCAAGGGTAGAGGGTCGGGGCACGGTCTTCAATCGATGAATGCGGAATGCCCGCCGGCTGCCTAAGGATGCGGATTTCGCAGGCTTCTGCACCGATGCCGCGTCTTCCGAAAACGATGCTGAGTCACAAGTCCTTTCTACTTCCGCCTCACGCTCGGGGTGGCTATCATTTGGTGCGTCGGATGGAGATTGCGGTCAACGGGGATCGAAGGGACCGAATTCATGGGCGATGTCGCCAAAGATCATCTGGTCGTGCTCCAGATCGAAGGCATGCACTGCCACCGCTGCGAACGCGCGATCCAACAGGCATTGGGCGGCTTCCCCGGCGTACGCGAAGTCGAAGTCGACTTCCTGTCGGGCCAAGCCTCCGTCCTCCACGAACCGGGCAGCCCCACCGTCCAAGAGATGATGGACGCCGTCAACGACGCCGGCTACAAGGCGACGGGGTATGTGGAGAAGCAACTCGATGTCGCCTGATCGCTTGATTTCGAATTGCGACATGCGAATTTCGAATTGAGTTCGCAGACGCATCGCTCGTTCCTCAATTCGCAATTCGAAATCCGCAATTCGCAATGCCCCGTCGTTCACTCCCTGTCGTCCCCTGGTATAGCGAAGGCCTCTCCTTCACTTGCACCCAGTGCGGCAACTGCTGCACGGGCGGGCCGGGGTATGTGTGGATGAGCGATGACGAAGTTCGCATCCTCGCCGACCACCTGAAGCTCAGCGTCGAAGAGACCGTGAAAAAGCATTGCCGGCTCATCAACGGCCGGCTCAGCCTGAAGGAACGCAAGACGCCCAAGGGCCTGTACGACTGCGTCTTCCTGATCGACCTGCCGACCACCGACGGCTCCGTGAAACGCGGCTGCGGCATCTACCCGGTGCGACCGCTCCAGTGCCGGACTTGGCCCTTCTGGGATGGGAACCTCGAAACCCGCGAGAGCTGGCAACGCGCCAAGCGCACCTGTCCCGGCCTCGACAAGGGCAAGCCGTTCACGGTCGAGCAGATCATCGCCCTGCGCGATGCCGAGGTCTGGCCCGGCACCGAGCAGACGCCCACGTCGGCGAAAACGAAAGCATGATTCGACGTGACTCGGCGCGTTCGGCATAATCGCGTGACATGCCCGGGGAACGTCCAGTGTCGCCGCTCGTGCTGGCCGAGTTGTATGACTCCGCCGATGCGTCGTTCCTGACGCGACTCCTCACGCCTCGACTCGATTTGCGTCCGATGGTCGGCCTGATCGAGCGATGGAAGAAAGACAACAGCGCCTGGCGCGCCAGCTCAAGCTGTCGTACGCAACACGACCGCCTGCCGCGCAGCGCGAGCCGCTGATCTTCAAGCGGCTCTTCAAGCACGCCGACGCCACCGGCGATCACGAGTTGATGGCCGCGTTCCTTGTCGCGACGGATCGGCTGATCCGCCGCAAGCGTCGTAAACGCGTCCGCTGGGCGCAGGGAACGCTCGAAACGAGCGAAGTCCTCCGCGTCGCTTCGAACTACAACGGCCTGTTCCGATCGAACGCGACGAATCACTATGTCCGCCGTCGCGCGTGGCGGCACTTCCGTCGGCTGGGCTTTCGCGACCCGGCCACCTATCGCACGCACGTCGCCGCGGCTCTGGCACGCTACGACGATGCCGACGTCCGCGCCGGCGAGAACCTGCTCGACTGCTGGGGCCTGATGCACGCCTGCTTCGGCAAGAGCAAGGAGATCGCCTTCGACGCCCGGCACACGAACATCGCGCCCAGTGGCGTCTTCGCGAACCTGTCGGCCGCACCGATGTTCGAGCGGCACTGGGCCGACGCGGCCGGGCTGCCTGTACTGCTCGACCTGCTCCTGGCCGCACGATGCAGGCCCGTGCGCGTGTGGGCCATCCAACTGCTGAAGCGTCTGCACAAGCCGGCGCTGTGCGCGTCGATGCGACCCTGATCGTGAAACTGATCGACCACGAAGACGCCGATGTCGCTGCGTTCGCGGCCGAGTTGTTGGCGGACGCCGATGCGGTGTCGTCGTTCCCGATCCCGACGTGGCTCGCCCTGCTCGCCACCCGCAACCCGGCCGTCACGGCGACGGTCGCTGACGCCTTCCGCAAGCACGTCGATTTCGCCCGCGTGACCGCGACGCAGGCCATCGAACTGGCGCTGCGTGCACCGGTGCCGGTCGCGGCGCTCGGGCTCGACATCCTGTTGACGCGCGAGTTTCGCACACCGGCCGATCGTGCGTTGCTTGCGCGGTTGAGCGCAGCCGAGTGTGCCGCACTCGCCGATGCCATCGCCCGCTTCGCCCTGCCCAAGCTGAACCGTCCGGGCGGATACGACATCGACGACCTCACAGGCTTCTTCGACAGCCGATTCCGGACGATGCGCAGCGGCGCCTTCGCTGCACTCACCCCACAATCGCCGGCCGACACCGATCCGGCCTTCTGGTCTCGGCTTTTCGAATCGCCTTACGACGACGTGCGCACTGAGCTCGTCGCGCGGTTGAAGACGCGATCGAACTTGCCAGGCGCGTCGAGCGATTCACTCGCGTCGCTCTGGACCAACGTGCTGCTGAGCATCCACCGAGGTGGCCGGGCGAAGCTGTCGGCGCTACGCCAGATCAGCGATCACATCCGCGCGAACCCGTCGACCACACGCATCCTTCTGCCGGTGCTGGCGATCGCGATCCGCTCGGTGCGCGCCCCCGAAGCCCGGCACGGCCTGGCCGCGATCGTGGCCGCGACGCAGCGCGAGCCGTCGCTGCTGACCCGCGTGGCCGAGGCGTTTCCCGACCTGCAACTCGACGCCACCGTGGGGGTGCCATGATCGAGACGTTCGTTTATGCCGGATCGAGCGGCGTGGTCGATCGCCCCGAGGGCCGATCGATCCGGCTGGCGCCAAACCTCGTGCGCGAGCCGGTCGCGTTCGACGCGGAGTTGCGCCATCCGCTTCGTTTTCGCGAAGCGATTAGCGCGTTGCACGACGTTGTGGTGAGCGATCTCCGCTTCAAGAAGAAGGACAAGACGGCATACAAGGCGTGGCTGAAGGAGCAGGCGAATCGTGACGCCGCCGTCCGACGCGACGCCTGGCGGGCGGCCAACGAACAACTGCAAGCCGCCCACGCAACGCCGTTGCCGCCGGAGTTCGAGGCCGACTACACCGCCGCCCGCAAGCTGTACTGGTCGGCCCGCGACCAGTACAGCGATTACCTCCGCAAGCACGACCCCGCGCTCTGGCGCACGCTGATGCCGAGCGACCCAGTCATTACCGTCGCGAATGACGTCGTGTTCTTCGAGTGCTTCTCGAAGGACGAATCCGCCTACGGCTGCCTCTACACGCGCCGCGCCGACGCGTTCGGCCCCAGCAGCACGTTGCAGGTCGGCACCACGAACGTCGACTATTCCGAAGCGCTGTACGAGCAGTTCCAGACGCTGCGGACGTATCGCCCGACGAAGTTCAGCCTCGACCCGGAAGGTTTTTCGGTTCAGCGTGCAGCGCAGGAAACGCCGGCGCATCGCGAAGAAAAGATCGACTTGCCCAACACGTGGCTGAGCGGCTTCATGAAGCTGCAAGCCGCCATGACGATGCCGACGACGCGCGTGCCGCTGTCGCGCGAGTGCGTCTATTCGCTGCTGGCGTTTTTGAAGCGGAATATCGCCAAGCGCAGCCCGCGGGCGCTTCGGTTCGAACTCGATCCGGGCAAGCCGGCCCGACTGGTGCTGGAGCCGTGGGAGAAGGCATTCCAAGTCGTCGGCCCCGCGTACGCCGGCCCGCGCACGCCGGCGATTCGCGTGTGGGGCACGCGCCGGCTGCTCGTGCTGGCGCGGCTGCTGCCGCTGGCGGAATCGATCGAAGTGCACTTGCTCGCGACGGGCCTGCCCAGCTTCTGGGTGGTTCGCATGGGTGAGATGACGTTCGTGCTGGGCCTGTCGGGCTGGACGACGAACGACTGGTCGCGTGGCTCGGCGCTCGACCTGCTTGAACCGCCCCGCGCGATCAGCCGGGAACTCGTCGGGGCGACCGTGCGGTCGCTGAAGACACGTCGCTCGGCCACGCTCGCCGAGGTACAGGCCGACATGGGCGAGGGCGATCCGTTCCTCGTCGGCCAGGCGCTGCGTCACCTGGCCGAGATGGGACAGGTCGTGTTCGACCTGACGACCGGCGTCTATCGCTACCGGCAGATTCTCACCGTGCCCGAGGCCGAGACGCTGCTGGCGCACGAGAGCGAGGAAGTCGCCGCGGCGCGGAAGCTGGTCGCGGAGCGGCGGTTTGAGCTGGTCGATCGCCAGGACGGGCCGAGCCTGTCGCGGGTAATCATCGGAAAGGTCGAAAGCACGCCGGTGGAGATCCTGGTCGATCCGGACGACCGCATCCGGCGCGGCAAGTGCCTGTGCAGTTATTTCAAGCAGTACGGTTTGAGGAACGGCCCGTGTCGTCACATGATCGCCCTGCGTTGGGGCCTGAGCGTGACGGGCTTGGCGGCATTGCAGCAAAGCGAAGCGTTCAATCGAATGCTGGGTCGAAGTTGAGAAGGAAAGGAGCCTCGAATCCGCCGACGGTCGGCATGCTGAAGCGGGGTGGTGCGAGCGTAAGCCCGCACGCGTCCTGAGACTCTCTCCGCGATGTTCCGTCGCGGGTGCAGCTTGCCTCCCCATTGCGTCCCCAAGGCCGTTGTTCGTTCGGGCACCGTGCGAGCTATCGCAGGTGCCCATGAACAACCCAAGGGTTGCCCCTGCGATAGCTCGCACGGTGCCCATGGTGAACGACCTTGGTCCGAAGGTTGAAGTCAGGATGGCCGCGTGGATGCGGGCCGATCCGTCGGTGGATTCGATGTTCCTTTAAGGCCCGTGCCGAACGATGACTTCAACAACCTCGTCGCCCTGGTGTCGGCCGTGTTCGGGGTCGGCGCCGTCATTCTCATTGCAACCGCGTTCCGCAAGCGCCAGCAGCCGCCGAAGCCGCAGCACCCCATCGGAGGCGATCAGTCGGGGCGTCAACTCCGGTCGATAGCGCCGCCCGCGGGTCGACCCGTCGTCGTCGTTCCGCCGCGCCGGCCAATCCAGCGCATCGAGAAGACGCTCGACCTCACCGCCGCGCAGTTCGCGCCACTAACCGACGCGCAGGTCCGCGAGCGGGCGAGCACCACGCCGTTCACCGGCTTTTTCACGTTCGGCCGGCGCGATCGCATTCCGTCGCCGGCCGACCCGCGCACGAAGCTGATCGACCAGGCAATGGTCGGCCACGGCCTCGTGACGGCCGACGAACTCGTCCGCATCCACGAGATCGGCCAGAAGTACGACGAACTCCGGCCCGACTACTCGACCGTACATGCAGTCGCGCAGCAAGCCGTTGAAGCAGATCGCGAGGCCCGCGCGAGATCTGCGCCGAGAAGAAGCTCGCCGCCGAGCAGCGCAAGCGCGAGCATGCCGAGCGCGTCGCCCGGAATCGCGCAACCGACATCATCCACCTCGGTCGAGGCGTGTCGGCCGGCCTTGCCGACCGCACGAGCGACTTCGATAAGCTGCGTGCCGCCGGCCTGCCCGAACTGTCGACGCCCGCCGACCTCGCCGCCGCGTTCGGCCTCCCGATCCCGCGTCTGCGCTTCCTCGCCTACCACGCCGAGGCCAGCACCGTCAGCCACTACGTGCAGTTCATGGTGCCTAAGAAAAGCGGCGGCGAGCGCCTGCTCAGCGCGCCGCACAAGCACTTGGCCACGGCGCAGCAGTGGGTGCTTGATGCAATCCTCCGCAAGCTGCCCGTCCACGACGCCGCGCACGGCTTTGTCAACGGTCGATCGATCCTCACGAACGCCAAGCCGCACGTCGGCCGCGCGGTCGTCGTCAACTGCGACCTCACCGACTTCTTCCCGTCGATCACCGTGCATCGCGTGATCGGCTTCTTCCGCCACCTCGGCTACTCGCCGGCCGTCGCGACGGTCTTGGCGCTGCTCGTCACCGAGTGCCCGCGCCGCAAAGCGCGCTTCGCGGGCAAGACCTGGCACATCGCGGTCGGCCCGCGCGGGCTGCCGCAAGGCGCGTGCACCAGCCCGGCACTGTCGAACCTGATCGCACGCCGGCTCGACTCGCGCCTCAGCGGCATCACGCGCAAGCTCGGCTGGACCTACACGCGCTACGCCGACGACCTGACGTTCTCCTGCAACACAGCCACGCCCTCGGTCGGCTACCTGCTGGCGCGCGTCCGGCACATCACCGGCGACGAAGGCTTTGCGATCAATGAGAAGAAGACGCGTGTCCTCAAGCGATCGGCGCGACAGGCGGTCACGGGCATCGTCGTGAACGTCGAGCCGAGCGTGCCGCGGAAGACGCGGCGCCGGCTCCGGGCGATCCTGCATCACGCGAAACACGAAGGCCTTGCCACCCAGCAGCGACCGGGTCGTGCGAACATCACCGGCTGGGCGAACGGCATGACCGGCTTCATCGCGATGGTGAATCCACGGCACGCGCTACCGTTACGCATGGCGCTCGATGCGGTGAAGTCGGATGACCGATCCGACGGCCATGTCCCATAGCCCCGGCGGAATGCACGTCGAATCGGCCAACAGGGATCGGCCGAATTCCCGGCCGGGCCGCGAGTTGTCGGCCGAACGGAGTGCTGACGTGCGATTTTGAAATCGGGGACATTTTGGGACATTCGGGCCACCCCATTCGGCCGGGGCCGGAGGACGCGCATTCAGGTTGCCAAAGAGCAGACTGCGACCTCGCATCATGACAAGTGGGTGCGGGTGGCCGTCAAGGAAAATCCGTGGTGTGAGCATCTGCTCGAGGACTTCCGTAAGTCTGTGGCATGGGCGTCTCGCCCATGGACTCGCGCAGCGAGCACGCGGCGTGAGCCGCGTTCAGCAGAAGGAGAGCATCAAGGTGCTCGCGATTGCCGGTCGCTGGATGGTTGTCTTTTGTTGAATCGAGCTGCGCTCGATGCCGGCTGCGCCGGTCCACGGGCGGGGACGCCCGTGCCACGACACACGTGTGGGGCCCCCGTTGGATCGATGTGCAACCCAAACAAGATCAGGCGAGTCCCGTACCCAGGGGACTCGCCTGATGAGAAACCTTCCTCCGCATCGTTCGACGTGAACGAATAGGCTGTGGGGAACGAAGATTACTTGCGGGCCATCTTGCGGCGGGCGCGGTAGGCGACCACCAGGGCGGCCGGGGCGGCGAACACGGCCGCGGGCAGCGGGACGACCGCCGTTTCCACGCCGACGTTCGCGACCTTCGCGTCGATCAGGGCCGTCGATTCCGTGCTGTCGGTGTACGCGCTGACCAGCCCGTCGACTTCGACCTTCACATTCTTCCAACCGGCCGGCAGGTTGATCGCGGTGCCGCCGTCCCACTTGCCTTCGAGCGAGCTGTGGGTCGCGGCCGGCAGGCCGTTGTAGGTGAAGTTCGAGCTGAGGACCTGCATCGTGTCGAGGTTCGTGACACGCAGCTGACCCGAGCTGTCGACCTCACCGCGGCCGAGGATGCTGTAGTCGCCCAGCAGGCTCGACGTGATGCTCTTGATCACGTGGTTCGGCTTGGCGTTGAGGATGACCGAGAGCGTATCGCCGACCTGCTGGCTGAGCGTCTGGCCCTGCGGGGCGACGGCGCTGAAGTTCGAGGGGAACAGCGCGAAGCCGTTCGGCAGGCCGATGCCGTCGCTGAACTTGCCAGTCTGGCTCTGGCCTTGCTGATAGTCGAACGTCGGCTGCGAGCCGCTGGGCGAGGCCCAGTCGACCGGGGCGGCAAAGGCCGAGGTCGAAGCACCGATCACGGCGACGGCGGCAAGAAGCGTGCTGCGGAAACTCATTGCGGTTTCTCCGAAAATCCTGCGAGACAGTGGGTACTGGCCTTCGAACGATTCGGACCCGTGTCCGGTCGTCATTGGCGTGGAGTAACCATGCCACGCACTGATGCCCCGTGACGGCGGTTCAAGCTGATTTCAGGCGGGAAACGCGCGACTTCACACGTCCGAATTGCCGTGCGCGCCGGCGCGCAGCGCGTGCGGTTTATGCAGGGGGCGATAACCAAGTGCGTGGCAAACTGGCGCAACCGATTCGACGGCGCCGTCCATGTCGCGCGATCGGGTCCGCCCTGATGGGTCAAGCGATCGGACGTGCGAAGAATCCGGCGCGCCGCCAGTCGATCGACCACCACCCTGCTCGAACCCATCCTCCCCATGCAGCCGCAGCCGCCCACCATTCTCGACGCTCCGCAGCGCAGCACCTTCCGCTCGAACGGGCCCTACTCGCCCGGGCGTTTCATGTTCGCGGTGGGCATCGAGTGCTCGAACCCGCTCATCAACGGCAACTACCGCGTCGACCAACTCGAACTGACCGGCCACTACAACCTGTGGAAGCGCGACTTGCAGCTTGTGCGGTCACTGGGCGTGCATCACCTGCGGTACGGGCCGCCAATCCACCGGTGCTTTCTCGCGCCGAACGTGTACGACTGGGAATTCATGGACCGCGTGATGGCCGAGATGCAGCGGCTGCACATCACGCCGGTGATCGACCTCGTCCACTTCGGCCTGCCCGACTTCCTGGGCGATTTCCAGAACCCGGACTGGCCCGCGCGGGTGGCCGACTACGCGCACGCGTTCGCGCGGCGTTATCCGCACGTCAGCTTCTACACGCCGGTGAACGAGATTTACGTGACCGCCCTGTTCAGCACGCTGTTCGGCTGGTGGAACGAGCGGCTGATGTCCGACGCGGCATTCGTCACCGCGATCAAGCACTGCGTGAAGGCGTCGCAGCTCATCATGCGCGCGATCCTGAACGTCAAGCCCGACGCCACGTTCATCTTCAGCGAAAGCACTGAGTACGTGCATCCCGGCAGCCCGAACATGGTCAGCCGGGCGTCGTTCATGAACGAACGGCGCTTCCTGTCGCTCGACCTGCTCTTTGGCCACCAGGTCACGGCGCCGATGTACCGCTACCTGCTGTCGGGCGGCATGAAAGAAGAAGAGTACGACGTCCTGACCAGCCAGCAGGACCTGCGCAGCCACTGCATCATGGGGACGGACTACTACATCACCAATGAACACATTGTGAAAGACGACGGCCACACCATGGCCGCGGGCGACGTGTACGGCTACTACGTCATCACCCGGCAGTACTACGACCGCTATCGCCTGCCGGTGATGCACACGGAAACCAACCGCACCGCGAAGCTGGCCGTCGAATGGATGTGGAAGGAGTGGATGAACCTGCTGCGCCTGCGCGAAGACGGCGTGCCGATCATCGGCTTCACGTGGTATGGCCTGGTCGACATGCTCGACTGGGACAGCGCCCTCACCAAGATGCGAGGCCACGTGAACAACGTCGGGCTGTTCAACCTGGACCGCCGACCCAGAAAGGTTGCCCGCGAGTTCAAGCGGCTGGTCGAGAGCTACCAGACGCTGCCGATCAGCAGCAGTAAGTTCCCGATCCTGACGGCATGAAATATGACCACTCGTCACGCCGCGTACTGCCGCCGAACGTCGCTTGCGCCTTCGTGGTGTGTTACCGCAGCACTTCGATCGCCTCGCGGACGAGGGCCTCCGGCACGTCGTCGCGAATGACCACATGCCCGATTCGGTCAGGCAGGATGAAGCGAAGTTTGCCTTCGCGGACTTTCTTGTCGGAGAACATCGTGCTGAAGATTTCATCCGCGGAGAACGTCAATCCGCGCACGGGCAGGCCGGCGCGGTCGATCAAGGTCTTCACGCGCTGCGCCGAGCTTTCCGGGAACATGCCGAGCCGCACCGCGACATGGTTGGCCGCCACCATGCCGAGCGCGACGCATTCGCCGTGCAGGATGGTGTAGTTCGACGCCTTCTCGATGCCGTGGCCGAAGGTGTGGCCGAAGTTCAGGTGGGCGCGGATGCCGTGTTCGTACGGGTCCTGCTCGACGACGCGGGCCTTGATCATCACGTTGTGGGCGACAAGTTGCTGGAGGGCTTCGCTCTCAAGCGCGAGCACGCGGTCGAGCGTTTTTTCCAGCCGGTTGAAGCCGTCGCCGTCGGCGATCACCTCGTGCTTGATGCACTCGGCCAGGCCCGAGCGGAATTCGCGTTGCGGCAGCGTCTTGAGCGAATCGGTGTCGGCCAGAACCGCGATCGGCTGGTGAAACGCGCCGATCAGATTCTTGCCTGCGGCGTGGTTCACGCCGGTCTTGCCGCCCACGGAGGCGTCGACCATCGACAGCAGCGTCGTGGGCATCTGGATGAATGGCACGCCACGCAAAATGCTGGCCGCCGCGAAGCCGGTCATGTCGCCGATGACGCCGCCGCCCAGGGCAACGATCGGCGTCGTCCGCTCGACCTTCGCCGCCAGCAGGCCGTCGAAGATCTTGGCCATGGTGGCGAGGTTCTTGTGCTCCTCGCCGGCCGGCAGAATGACCGGAATCACCTCGAATTTCTCCGATCGCAGCGAGGCGATCATCGGTTCGAGGAAGTGTGGCGCGACGCGGTCGTCGGTGACGACGCCGATCTTGGAACGGGTCGTCAGTTCGCGGATCACCTGGCCTGCCCCCCGGATGAGGCCGGGTCTCACGCTGACGCCATAGCTGGCGTCAGGGAGCTTGACCATGATGATGCTCATAGGCCGACGAGTGTAGCGAAAGGCGAGCGGCCGTCACGTGAGGGTTGCGCTAGCGTATTTGCCATGGGAAACAAGGCTTATCCCCGCTCCGGCCGACACGGGATTCTGCCGCAATCGTCATAAACACAGTTGAAACCACATTGGTCCGACGCGACAGTGTGATAGACTTTCCCCGGGGATCAGGTGGACGTATCCGGCCATGCCGTCGCGTCACGGCATCGCCTTCGTGGAGCGCTCTCGCATGTCGCAGCCTTCGACCAAATCTTTGTCGCATGTGGCCCAGATGAAGCAGACCGTCACGCGCTTCGTCGAGACCATCAACGCACACGACGTCGAAGGCATCGTCCGGATGATGTCGAACGAGTACGTCTTCGTGAACAGCAGCGGCGACCGCTTCACCGGCCACGACTTCATGCGTGAAACCTGGGCCAAGCAGTTCCAGGACCATCCGGATTTCCGCATTCACGTCGAGAAGATCATCGCCGACGAGCAAGGCGTTGCGGTCTTCGGCATGAGCGAAGGCACCTACGCCCCGGACGGCGACCGCAAACCCGAACGCCGCTGGACCGTACCGGCCGCGTTCCTCGGACTGGCCGCCGAGGGGAAGATGACCTACTGGGAAAGCTTCAGCGACACGTCGATCGTGTACGACCTGATCCGCGAGACGCAGAGCGCGGACGAAGCGATCGATCGCGCCGAAGGGGAATGAACGAGGCGTTTCACCGACATCGGACATAAACCATTTAGCCGCGGTGCTCGCACCGCGGTTTTGTTTGCCTTGGCGTGACGAAACGCCACGCAAGCACCGCAGCGAAATCACTACGCGTCTTCGCTCATCGCTCCCTCGCGACGACGCGGCTCCCCCGGTACAACCGTCGACATGTCAACGCCTGCGCCGCTCGTCGGGATCATCATGGGATCGATCAGCGACTGGGAAACGATGCGTCACGCATCGGAAGTCCTGAAGCAGTTCGACGTGCCGCACGAGTGCAAGGTGGTGTCGGCCCACCGCACGCCGGATCTGCTGTTCGAGTATGCGGCCAGCGCCGCGTCGCGCGGGTTGCGGGCGATCATCGCCGGCGCCGGTGGGGCCGCACATCTGCCCGGGATGTGCGCCAGCAAGACGACGCTGCCCGTGCTGGGCGTACCGGTCGAGAGCCGCGTGCTGCGCGGCGTGGATTCGCTTCTGAGCATCGTCCAGATGCCGGCCGGGATCCCCGTGGCGACGCTCGCCATTGGCGAAGCCGGCGCGAAGAACGCGGCGTTGCTGGCGATCGCGATGCTTGCGACGACCGACGCCGCACTCCGCAAGAAGCTCGACGACTTCCGAACGAAGCAGACGCAGACCGTGCTCGACGTGAAGCTGCCGTAAAGTTTCAGGAGACCTGGAGCAGCACGTCTTCGATCTGTTCGAACGTGACCGGCTTGCAGAGGTAGTGATCGAAGCCTTCGTGGCGGGCGGCGTCGCGCGTTTCGTAGTCGTCGTGGCCCGAGATCGCCACCAAGCTGCGGATCGGACACTTTCCAGCACTGCGAAGCGAACGCACGCGCCGGGCGACATCCAGGCCGTCGCCGCCGTCGGGGAAGGTGAGGTCGGTCATCACCACATCGAACGGCGAGGTGTCGCTCAGCTGTCGCAAAGCACCGGCCATCGAGTACTCGGCGGTCGGCTCGTGACCGAGCGCCCGGACGGCCTCCACGACCACATCGGCAAAGTCGCGCGAATCCTCTATCACGAGGATCCGCAACGGTGCGGTCCGAAGCTTTCCATCCATGCTGGTTGTCATTAGGGACGTCTCCGACGCCTGCCTGGACGCACTACCGGCACAGTTATCGTTCACTGCAAAGTTAGCGTCTGTCCGCAAGCGGACAGATGCGGGCGGATTTCCCCATTACATGATCGGGGATTCCGGATGACCGCATCGGATTCTACTCCGCAGAAAGCTGAGCACGAAACCTTGCGGTCAGAAAACTATCGCGTTCGTAGAAGAATGCGAATGAGTCGCCTTTCTGAATTTGTTCACATGAGCTCGACGGGAACACCCTCGAACCACTTGATCGAATGCCTCCCCGAGGCCGAACGTGCAGCCATCCTCGCGGAATGCGAGACGGTCGACCTCAAGCAAGGCATTAACCTCTTCCGCGCCGGTGGGTCGGCCCCCCACGCCTATTTCCCGACAACCTGCGTGATCTCCCGCACGATTACGATGTTCGACGGCTCGGTCGTCGAGGCCGCCACCATCGGTAATGAGGGCATGAGCGGGGTCTATGCCGTGCTCGGGATGGGGTTCTACCCATCAAACGCACAAGCCCAGATCGGCGGGGAATCGCTGCGCATCCCGACGCCCGCCCTGCGTCGGCTCTGCCGGTCGTGTGCGGCACTTGATTCGACGCTACGCCGCTACGCCGCCTTCAGCTTGCGTCATGCCGAGCAGACCATCGCCTGCAACGCCCTTCACCCGATCGAACGCCGGGCCGCACGCTGGCTGCTGATGGCCCACGACCGCGCGAATGGCCGGGACGAACTGCCCATCACCCAGGAATTGCTCAGCCAAATGCTGGGCGTCCGCCGGCAATCCGTCACCGAAGCCGCCAGCACCCTGCAAGCTGCCGGCCTGATCAGTTACCGCCGCGGCATGATCCGCGTCCTGGACCGCGCGGGCCTGGAATTGAGCAGTTGCGAGTGCTACGCCGTCGTGAAGACGATGTACCAGCGGATCGTCGCCAAGCACTGCGAAGACGGCGACGAGTAATCGCGCCTGCGCGAACGTCACTTCTGTGCAAAGCCGCTGACCGAAGGAGGCTTGCCCAAAGGCCTTATTGGGGGGTCTTTGTCGCGCCAATTACTTCACGATTCGCCGGAAGGTCCACACTTCCGTGTGTAAATCGACGACGCGCTGGTTGGTGTTCGGATCGACGGCCGCCCCGTCGTTGCCGACGGCGTGCGTGACCAGTTCCCAGCCGTCGATGCCCAGGGCCGTGAAGAAGTCGGTGCTGGTGGGCGATGGCGTGTTGATGCCCATCGGCTTGGGCAGGCCCGAGTGGTCGAGGGCGTCACCGAACCCGACGCCTCGGAACTGATCGCCGGGCCGCTCGAACGCCACGGTGCGGCCGTTCGGGCTCACTTCCCAGCGCACTTCGCAGTACTCGTAGCGCAGCGGCGCTTTGGCTTCGTCGGCAGGCTTGGTCGCGGGTTCGACCGTCGGCGGCGCTTGCAGCGCGTGAGCAATGGACAGCCCGCCCAGCACGGCGGCGGCGGCGATCACGATAGAACCGAAACGCGACGAGCCGCAGGAACACTTCGACATGGCAGGCCTCCCAGCAAGAGATGACGGCCGCACCACTGCCGGCCACACTGACCGATCCGTGACGCGGACGCGGCGATGATAAGCATCGGACCGGTCGCTCGAACACGGAAATCAGGACGCTTCTTGCAGCCCCGCGCGGGCCGATCGACAATCGAGTTCTCTCAACCGATCGGCCACGCCATGGACATCCGCCCCGCCCTCCAGTCGCAGTATCACGCCGGCCTGAAGACGCTGCGCATCGCGGTCGAGCAGTGCCCATCTGCGCTCTGGGGCAGGCCCGAGGACGGTTTCGCCGCGTTCTGGCGGGTCGCCTATCACACGCTGTTCTTCACGCACCTGTACCTTCAGAAAGACGCTCCGTCGTTCAAGCAGTGGAGTCGCCATCGCGACGACGCCCAATGCACCGGCCTCCTGCCGCACGAGAACAACCGTCCGCCCAAGGCCTGCGAGGCGTACACGCCGACGGACATCCTCGAATACTGGCGTGAGGTCGACGGCATGGTCGACGCGTGCGTGGCCGCGATGGATTTCGAGCGCACCGAGAGCGGTTTCCCGTGGTATCCGATGGGCAAACTGGAGCACCAGCTCGTCAACTTGCGTCATTTGCAGCACCACGCCGCCATCCTCAGCAACCGCCTGCGCCGCGACGCGAGCGTGGCCGTGCCGTGGGTCGGAAAGGCCAGTTGAATCGCTCCGCGGTTCCGCCGGCAAGGGGTCCGATCGCGGCGCTTCGCGATTTTTCGGCGGTCGGACTATGATTCCGCTTGCGGCCCCTGCGATTTCACCCTGATTGGACCGACTGAAAGCTCATGAGCGACAAGACCGAACACCCGCCCCTGCCCGAAGCGTTTGCCAAGCTTGGCGTCCGCAACAGCGTTCTCAAAGGATTGGCCGAAGCTCAGTTCACGACACCGTCCGAAATCCAGGCGTTGTTGATCCCGCGCGCCCTCGCCGGCGTCGACGTGCTCGGGCAGGCCCGCACCGGAACCGGCAAGACGGCCGCGTTCGGCATCCCGCTGCTGTGCAAGTGCAACCCGGGCGTGGGTGTGCAGGCCATCATCCTCGTCCCCACGCGCGAACTGGCCGTGCAGGTGGAAGAGGAAATCCGCCGGCTCGCCAAGCACACGCCGCTGCGGATCACGAGCGTCGTCGGCGGGCAGAAGATCAGCGTGCAGGTGCGGCACCTCGATCATCACCCGGAAATCGTCGTCGGCACGCCGGGCCGCGTGATCGACCTGCTCGAACGCCGGCTGATGTCGCTGAACGACACGCGGTTCGTCATCCTTGACGAAGTCGACCGCATGCTCGACATCGGCTTCCGCGACGACATCCGAAATATCCTCGCGCGTCTGAAAAAGAACCAAGGCGGGCGAAGCCAGGGCGAAGCGCAGATCGTCGAGGTGCCGCTGGACGAGAACGGCCAGCCCGTGCCGGTCGACCCGGACCTGGAAGACCGCCAGCTCAACGAAGGCATCCAGACGATCTTCGTCAGCGCGACGATCAGCGACGAGATCGAGCGCCTCGCCCGCCGCTACATGCGCGGGCCGGTCGAGAAGCTGATCGCGCCCGGCGCCGACGACAAGCCGACCGTCGAGAAGATCAAGCAGAGCTATTTCACCGTCGATCCGTGGGACAAGTATCGGCTGCTGAAGATGCTGCTCGATCGCGAGCAACCCGAACTCGCGATCGTGTTCTGTCGCACGAAACATGGCGCGGAGAAGCTCGCACACCAACTGCGGGCCGACGGCATCGAGTGCCGCGAGATTCACGGCAACCTGCGCCAGAGCAAGCGCGACCAAGTGATGAAGAGTTTCCGCGGCGGCAAGTTCGAAGTGCTGGTGGCGACCGACCTCGCCAGCCGCGGCATCGATGTAGCGGGCATCAGCCACATCGTGAACTACGACATCCCGGAAGACCCGGAAGTGTACGTGCACCGCGTGGGCCGAACCGCCCGCATGGGCGCGGAAGGCAAGGCGTTCACGTTCATCAGCCGCGAGCAAGGCGAACTGCTCGACAAGGTCGAAGGGCTCATCAACATGATCGTCGAGCAGGACAAGATCGAAGGCTTCGTGCCGAGGCCGCCGCGCGAGGAATCGGGCGGCGCGAAGCCGGTCTACCCGGGCCAGGTGATGAAGCCCGCCACGCCACCCGGGCAGGCGCCAGCCGCGTCGAGTGCATCGGCCGCCGCGCCCGCAACGCCGCCGCGCAAGATCACGCTGGGCATGAAGATCAAACGCACGCGTCGGCGGTGATCGCTTTCCTGTTCACGCCGCGCGGACTTCCCCCGGTGTGCGTCCTGTCATGATCGGCCAACGATTCCTTCAGAACCCAACTGGAGGATGACATGGCCGACATTCCGCCGAAAAACGCCCCCGATCCCGCCCGCAACTACGAACGGGCCGACCCGCGCAACGAGTCGCCGGAAGGCACGTTAGATCACAAGGCGACCTCGCCCAACGTGCGCCCCGATCGCGGCGAGCAGGCCGTTCCGAATCGTCAAAAAACCGACCACGACGCCGATCGGCCGCTGACGCCCGAAAACGAAATCGCCGGCGACATGCACACCGAAGAGCCGGAAGGCTGGGACCAGGCCCCGCAGGACATCCACGACCCGAAGCAGCAGCGCCACCCCCGCCCCGACGGCGTCGGCGGGCTGAAACCGAACCGGAAGGTGGATCATTAATCAGCCGAGAGTTGTCAGTGGAGAGTGGAGAGTTGCAGTGCCTCGCTGATCGCGGCTCGCAACTCTCCACTTGTCACTCCCCACTGACCGAAGGGCACAGAAACACTTCCGCCTTGTACACGCGGTTGATTCGCGTCTTCGGGCTGGTCCAGATGAGTTCGCTGTGCTCGATGGTGCCCACGAGCTTCCAGTGGTGCTCGTCGAGCAGCCTCCGCGGGACGATCGAACTGGCGTTGGCGTTGTAAGAACCGGTCTCGGCCTCAAACACCAGCAGCGTGCCGGCTTCGGGCTGCTCGACCTGTTTGCGACCCCACGGCACGGCCTTGGCGGGGTTGTTCTCGTCGACGTCCATGGCGTAGAACAGGCTCGGCAGCGACGTCATCAGCCGCGGGTATTTGGCGCGGTCGACCAGTTCCGGGTGCCCGCGAATCCAGTCAGCCGTCTTCTCGGCGAGCACCTGCATGCCCTGCACGCGGATCGGATAGATCGAGAACTTGGCGTGGACCGGCACGATCGCGAGCACCCCCACGATGAGCCACGTCCGCACGCGCGTCACCGGCCAAAACGAGCAGAAGGCGTTCCAGCCGACCAGCGCGAGAATCGCCCAGAACGGCGCGACGGTGACGAGGTAACGGATCATGCCCGCGCTCGCCATCCAGCCGCGCATCCAAAGAAATGTGTGCGCAATGAGTAGTCCGATCGCGATCGTCGGGACGAGCAAACGACAACGAATCTCGTGATCGTTGAAGAACGATCGACGCTCACCACGCGCCGGGAGCCCAGGCATTTGTGCCGGGACTTCATCGAGATTCTCCGGCTCTCGACGGTCTCCCTCACCCCGACCCTCTCCCGGAAGGAGAGGGAGTGACCTGCCGCGCACCATTTTCCACGCCCCGGCCCAGACGAACGGCGTCGCGAACGGCCCGACCAGCACTGGCAGCGGCGCGACGAACGCCAGGACGCTCCCGGAGCCATACGCGCTCTCGGCCGAGAATGGCCAGTTGAAGATCAGCCACTTCCACCACGGGTATTCGATTGGCCCGCCGAAGATGCGCCAGCCGGCGTAGCTCCAGCCGGCAAGCCCGACGATCAGCACCGGCAGCCACCACCACCGTCGATGCAACAACAACGCCGCCCCGACGATCGCAAGTAAGCCGAACCCTTCCGGCCGCGCCAACGGCGTCAGCGCCGCCAGCGCAGCCAGCAGCAGCCACTGCTTTCGCTGGTAAGACCAGAACATGCCGACCAGCAGCAACGCGAACATCAGCTCGGTCAGTTCCGCGCATGCGTGAATGAAGAACATGGGCTGCCCGCACAGCAGCACGACGACGAGTTCAGGCAGCGCGAGCTTCAGCCGCTTCGCGATGCTCCAGGTAATCAGCGCGATGCCGATCGCCAGCACCAGGCTCGTGAGCCGCACGCCGATCAGCCCGAAGAAGTGGGCCGGCACCGCGTACACCCACACGCATAGCGGCCTGGCCCATATGTCGACGAGGTAGAACTTATTCTCCAGCGCGTGCCGACGTTTAAGGTAGTGCGAGATGCCGTCGGCTTCGCTGAATCCGCCCGAATACACCGCGGCCAGCGTGGCCAGCGTCGCAAAGACCAGCAGCGCGAGCACGACGATCAGCCAGCCGGGCACAGTTTTGCGATGGGTGGGAATCGACGCGCCGGAGGACATGCGAACGGCCGATTATGTCGAACCTCGCCCGGAAGTCGCCATCATCGACGCGAATTCGCTCACTTCCGACCGACCGCGCCCCACGCTAGGATCGCGCCGCGAATCGATGCAGCCTGACGCGTCAACTTCTGTCACCCACCGCACGGCGCGGATCGTGCTCACCGGCGCGCCCGGTTCGGGCAAGACCACGATCGCAGCTGCGCTGGCGAAGCTGCATCCGAACCGCTTCATCCTCGTCCCGGAAGCCGCCACGCAATACTACACGTCGCTCGGCCGGCGTTGGGATCAGCTCGACATTAAGAACCGCAAAGAAGCTCAGCGCGGCATCTACCGGCTCCAGGTGGAACAGGAAACGCGCCTTGCTCGAACGAACCCGGACAAAACGCTGCTGCTCGACCGTGGCACCGTCGACGGCAGCGCCTACTGGCCCGACGGGCCGGACGAGTACTGGCAAGACCTCGGCACGACACTGGCCGATGAACTGGCGCGTTACGACCGTGTGCTGATCCTTCAAACCAGCGCACATCTGGGCCTGTACGACGGCGACGCGAGCAACCGCGTCCGTTTTGAAGATGCGGCCGGCGCGATCGCGAATGAGAAACTGATCGAGCAGATATGGAAGCCGCACCCGCACCGGATCATCGTCCACGCCGAAGCCGATTTTGGCCGAAAGCTGGCCGCCGTCGAGGCGGCGGTGCTGCATGTGCGATGAGAGTCACAGTGATTGAGACCAGCCCATGAGTAAGCCCATCATCGTCACCGGCGCTGCCGGGTTCATCGGACGGAATGCCGTCGCCGCCCTCAACGCGCGCGGGCACACCAACCTGCTGCTGGTCGACCTGCTCGGCACTGACGAGAAGTGGAAGAATCTGCGCGGGCTGAAGTACGAAGAGCTTCTCAACCCGGATCAGTTCCTGAAGCTCGTCACCGAGAAACGCCTCGAAGCGGCTGAAGCGATCATTCATCTCGGTGCGTGCAGCGCGACCACCGAGCGCAACGCCGACTACCTGCTGGAGAACAATTACCGCTACACACGCACGCTGTGCGAATGGTCGCTGGCGAACAAGGTGAGGTTCGTCTACGCCAGCAGCGCCGCCACTTACGGCGACGGCTCCAAAGGCTACAGCGACGACGACCGCGTCACGCCCACGCTCCGCCCGCTCAACATGTACGGCTACTCCAAGCACATGTTCGACCTATGGGCCCTTAAGCATGGCCTGCTCGATCGCATCGTGGGCCTGAAGTACTTCAACGTGTTCGGCCCCTACGAAGACCACAAGGCCGACATGCGCTCGGTCGTGCAGAAGTCGTATCACCAGATCCAACAGCAAGGCGAGGTCGCCCTCTTCAAGAGCTACAAGCCCGAGTACGGCGACGGCGAGCAAAAGCGTGACTTTGTCTACGTGAAAGACGCCGTCGATGTCACGCTGCACTTCGCCCTCGACAGCACCCGCGGCGGCCTGCTCAACTGCGGCACGGGCCAAGCCCGCACGTGGAAAGACCTCGCACTGGCCGTGTTCAAGGCGATGAACGTGCCTCCCAAGATCAAGTTCATCGAGATGCCCGAGGTGCTGCGCGGCAAGTACCAGTACTTCACCGAGGCCGACTCGAAGAAGCTCCGCGCGACGGGATACGTCGCGCCTTTCATGTCGCTCGAAGACGCCGTGAAGGACTACGTGACGAGTTATCTGTTGGTGGTTGAAGACTGACGATCTTTTCGGGAAGGCTCATGCCGCTGATCGACTGGCTGCGTCTCTCGCTCACCGATGGCCTTGGCCCGGTGCTGACGGCCCGGCTGGTCGAACGCGCCGGCTCGGCGTCGGCCGCGGTCGAGGCGAGCGTTTCGCTCCTGCGTACAATCGAAGGCGTCGGCACATCGAAGGCGTCGAGCATTCACGCCTCGCTCGTCGCGTCACACGATGTGGCCCTGAAGGAACTCGAACGCTGCGAGCGCGCCCGGGCGAAAGTGATCTGTCTCGACGATGAGATTTACCCGCCCCTGCTGCGCAACATCGCAGGCGGTGCGCCGCCCGTGCTGTACATGACGGGCACGATCGAGCCACGTGACGTGCACGCCGTGGCGATCGTCGGCAGCCGCAAGTGCAGCGTCTACGGCAGAGAGATGGCGGAAAAATTCGCTTCGGGCCTGGCCGGCGTGGGCGTGACGGTCGTCAGCGGCGGCGCGCGGGGCGTGGATGCACACGCGCACCGCGGCGCGATGCTGCCGCGCGACGGCCGAACGATCGCCGTCATCGGCTGCGGTGTTGACATCGCCTATCCGCCCGAACATGCCGAGCTGTTCGCGTCGATCTCGGACGGACGAGGTGCGGTGCTCAGCGAGTTCCCGCTCGGCACGCTTCCCACGCCGGAGAACTTCCCTCGGCGGAACCGGCTCATCAGCGGCCTGACGCGCGGCACGCTGGTGGTCGAAGCCGACATCCGCAGCGGCGCGCTCATCACCGCCCGCTACGCCGCCGACGACCACAACCGGCCGGTCTTCGCCATCCCGGGCCGAGTCGACAACCCGCTCAGCGCCGGCCCGCACAAGCTGATCCGCGACGGCGCGATCCTGGTCGAGCGCTTCAGCGAAGTCCTCGACAACCTCGGGCCGCTGCCTGAGGCGATCGTTGCACCGGCGCAGGCCGATCCGATGCACACACCGAGCCTGTTCGAGCCGGAACCGTCGAAGTCAAAGGTCGCCGGGCCGGCGCTCAGCGCGACACAGCAGAAGATCGTCGACGCGCTCGACGCGAATCCCTCGTCGATCGATCAACTCGTCGAACGAACCGGCTTGGAAGCGGCAATCATCCTGCGCGAGCTAACCATGCTCAGCCTCCGCGGCACTGTGAAGCGAGTGGACGGGCAGAGTTACGCACGGAAAGCGTAATCGTCTTCACTGCGGATGTGTGTTTCTGTGGCACACGACAGAGAGCACGACCTTAAACAGTGAATAACCCGTGGATTCTTCGAGCCAATTGCTCCTTTCGGCTGTGCGCGAACTCCCTATCATCGCGACCATGCGAATGGAGTCGCAGCTTCCCACGGCCTGGACGGGCCAACGTGTTCATTTCATCGGCATCGGCGGCGCGGGCATGAGCGGGCTGGCCCGCGTGTTGCTCGATTGCGGCGCGATCGTCACCGGTTCGGACAAAAAACCGAATGAACAAACCCTCGACCTGCACGCACGCGGGGCGGCCATCTCGTTCCAGCAGCGCGGCGAACTCATCAGTTCAGACACCGCGCTCGTCGTGCGCACGGCGGCCGTGACGGATGACAATCCGGAGTACGAACTGGCCGTGCGTCTGAAGATCCCGACGACGAAATACGCACAGTTGCTCGGGCGCGTGATGCAGACGCGGTTCGGCGTCGCGGTCGCGGGCACGCACGGCAAGAGCACGACCACCGCGATGCTCTGCCATGCCCTGCTCACCTGCGGGGCCGACCCGAGCTTTGTCGTCGGCGGCAATGTCAAGCAGCTCGGCGGCGGCTCGCGCAGCGGCGGTGGGCCTCACTTCGTCGTCGAGGCGTGCGAGTACGACCGCAGTTTCCACAACCTGCGCCCGCGCATCGCCATCCTGAACAACATCGAGCCCGAGCACCTCGACTGTTACGGCGACCTCGATGCGATCATCAACGCCTTCCGAACCTTTGCCCAGCTCGTGCCGACCGACGGGCTTGTGTTCGCGCGCGGGGACGACACCAACGTACGGCAAGCACTTGAAAGCGTCGATCGGCCCGTGCAGACGTTCGGCATCGGCGACTCAGGTTTCACATGGCGCATCGAGCCCACGCAGGTGGTGGCCGGCTGTCATCACGGCGACGTCTATCACCGCGGCGTGAAGGTGGCGACGGTGCGTCCCGGCATCGCGGGCGAGCACAACCTGCTGAACGCCACGTGCGCGCTCGCGGCCGCGATCGCGTGCGGGATCGATCCGCAGCAGGCGGCCGACGCGCTCAGCACTTTCACCGGCGTCGATCGACGCATGAGCGAGATGGGCAAGCTGAACGGCGCGATCGTCGTCGACGACTACGGCCACCATCCGACCGAAGTCCGCGTCACACTCAAGGCGCTGCGCGAGAAGTATCACCCCGACCGGCTGATCTGCGTGTTCCAGCCGCACCAGCACTCGCGGACCCGCCTGCTGCTGGACCAGTTCGCGACCAGCTTTGACGAGGCAGACGAGACGATCATCCCCGAGATCTACGCCGTGCGCGATAGCGCCGCGGATAAGGCGGCGGTCACGAGCGAAGACCTCGTGAACCGCATCGGCCGATCGGCGGTGCACGTGTCGACGTTCCCCGATGTCATCAAACGCCTACGCCAAACCGCCCGGCCCGGCGATGTGATCGTGACGATGGGCGCGGGCAATGTGTACGAAGTGGCGAAAGGACTGGTCGGCGAGGGTTGAGATTCGGCAACGACACGGAGTCACGAAGGCGCGAAGGCAGACACGAAGAACTGATTCGCAGTGTCCGGCGAAATATCGAAGCGGCGACTCTGGCGTGGCACGGGCGTCTCGCCCGTGAAGACACGGCCGGGACGGCCGTGCCACGAAATGCGAAGCCGCTGTGGCCAGCGGTTGATCGCACCAGCGCGGATCGCGATTTACAACCTTTCCGCTTGGAGGCGATTCTTCTCCGAATCTCTTTCGTGGCTTGCTTCGCGCCTTCGAGACTCCGTGCCGTTGCCGGAAGTTTTTCCGCACGATTCACAATCGCTTTAAGCGTTCATATGGTATGACGCCCACGCAGGCGTCGAGGGAATCTCGGGTAGTCGTATGTCGCTGAAGCTGTCATCCCCGTTTCGCGGCCTTGAGGCGATTGTCGAAGAAGGCGCGTCGCTGCGCCGGCACACGTGGTATCGCATCGGTGGCCCGGCGCAGTACCTGGTTCGGCCGCGTTCGATCGAGGAGCTGCGCGAAGCCGTCCTGCGTTGCGGCGAGAACGGCCTGCCGATGCGCGTGCTAGGCCTGGGCGCCAACCTGCTCGTGCGCGATGAAGGCGTCGACGGCGCGGTGCTCAAGCTCGACGACGGCGTCTTCGGCGAATTCACCATCGACGGCGAACTGGTGAAGTGCGGCGCGGGCGTCGACCTCGGCAAGCTGATCGTGCAGACCATTCGCGCGGGGTTGGCCGGCATCGAAGTGCTGGCGGGCATCCCGGCCACCATCGGCGGCGCGGTGCGCATGAACGCCGGCGGGAAGTTCGGCGATATCGGCGCGGTGGTCGAGGCCGTCACTGTCATGGACTCGACCGGCGTCGTCACGACGCTCGCCAAGCACGAGGTGCTGTTCGGCTACCGGCACACCGACATCGCCGCGCCGATCATCGTCGGGGCCGACCTGCGGCTGGAGAAGGACGAACCGGACGAGATCACCAGGCGGTACAAAGAAGTCTGGATGTACAAGCAGAACACGCAACCGCTGAACGCCAAGAGCTGCGGCTGCATCTTCAAGAACCCCGGCGACGGCCGCAGTGCGGGGGCGCTGATCGACCAGGCCGGCCTGAAGGGTTTCAGCTATGGCCGGGCCGAGGTGAGCACCAAGCATGCGAACTTCGTGATCGCCCATCCCGATTGCCCGAGCGACGACGTGCTGGCGCTGGTCAAGCACGTCCAGCAGCGCGTGCAGGAGAAACATGGCGTCCTGCTGCTGCCCGAAGTGCAGGTTTGGCCGGCCTTGACGGTCGAACAGCCTGCTCCGGACGCCATTCGGCCGGAAATCTGACAGAATTCCTGTTGTGGTTTGTTGACCCCCGTGCTCTTATATAAGCACACTCATGCGTCCTGCGCTGCATGGGAGATGGCATTTCACAAGCCCTGGGAACAGCGAACGGAGAAAAGCACATGTCGACGAAGTTTCAGCGGACCTTGGTTCTGACGGCCGCCGTGGTCAGCACTCTTGCGGGCTGGAGTTCCGCCCAGACGCCGAGCTTCGGCATCAGCGTCGGCCTGCGTGAGGGGACGGCGAGCACCACCATCGGCACCGCCAGCGCGGCGACCGGCTCGATCGAGTGGATCGTCCCCAACGGCATCACGGTGCCGGCGGACGGGCTCTACCATGACATCACGTTCAATCTCGGCACCGACCCGTCGGCCAACTTCGCCGGCACGGCCGGTGCGGGCACGACCTCGGGTGTGCTCGATGGCGCGTATGTCGGGCTGGAACACCTGCGCATCCTCAACACGCAGGGCATCACCAAGCCGGTGAGCCTGTTCATTGATGACGTGACATCGACGTCCGGCGCCAGCTCGGTGGTCGTGACCGACTTCCAGACCATTCCGTCCGCCATCGCCAACAACACGAGCAACGTGCTCTTCCGCGACCCGAGCATCTCGGGTTCGACGACGCCCAACTTCGCCCGCAACTTCATCAGCAGCACGGTCGTCAATACGCAGCCCGACGGCACAACCGACGCGGCCAAGCAGGCACTGCGTCAGAACTTCCGGTTCAACATCCCGGAGGTCGTGACCTCCTCGACCGGCTGGGGCCGCTCGACCAGCTCGACCTCCCCCGCCGTCACGCCGGCCGTTCCGACGATCTACGGCGTCGGCAGCACGCTGACGATGCGCATCGCGATCGTCGTGAACAACCCGCTCTACGGTTTCAACAAACAGGGCGCGACGGATAACTGGACCGACAACGAGAACTGGGGCAACGGCACGGGCGCGGGCTCCATCAATGCCCCCAACAGCACCACCGCCACGGCCCTGTTCGACGAGCCGCTGCCCGCCAGTGGCCCGGCCACGCCGCGCACGATCGTCGTCGACACCGATGTGAAGATGCAGAACCTGCAATTCACCACACAGGTCCCCTACACGCTGAACGGCCCCGGCACCGTCATCATCACGCGCAGCGCGGTCGACTACGTGCCGACGCTCAACGTCGAAGCGGGCAGCCACACGATCAATGCCCCGGTGCGTTGGCAATCCGACAGCACGGCAGCAAACCAGGCAAGCTACGCGCCAGTCGCATGGGTTTCCACGGGTGCATCAGTCACCCTGACCCAGACGCCGATCGTCAATCGCTACGTGCAGTCGACGACTGCGGGTGCGCCGGCGATCAACTCGTTCACCAAGCGCGGTGGCGGCACACTGTCGGTGCCTGACATGGACGTCGACACGATGACCGTGACCGACGGCACGATGGCCTTCTCACCGGCTACCAGCAGCACGCTTGCGACGCTGACGCTCGGCTCGTCGATCGTCACCGGCAACGCCAAGGCCATGATCAGCCCAACCGCCGGTGCGACCAAAACGGTCACCACGCTCAGCATTACCGCCAACCGCGCGGCGACGCTCGGCGGCAATGTGGCCGCGGGCGATGTGGCCATCGGCACCGCCAACGTTGGCCAGAACGCCACGCTGGCGCTGGACTTCAACGGCGCGAGCGCAGGCGTGGTGAAGGTCGGCTCGCTGAACCTTAACGTCACCAGCAGCGTGACCACGGCCAAGCTCGACCTCGGCAACGACGGCGTCCTCTACGACTACGCCGCCGCCTCGACCACCGTGCCGGCCACCGTGAAGAGCCTCATCCTGCTCGGCTACAACAGCGGCGACTGGCTCGGCAAGGGCTACACCAGCTCGCTGCTGTCGGCCAGCGACACGACGCACGCGATCGGCTACAAGCCGCTGCTGACGGGCGATTCCTTCATGGGTCGCACCGCCGCCGACGACTCGACGATCGCCTTCCGCTACACCCTGAGGGGCGATTCCAACCTCGATGGTGCCGTCAACTTCGGCGACCTGCTCATCCTGGCCGCCAACTACAACGGCACGGCCCTCGATTGGTCGCAAGGCGACAGCAACTACGACGGCGAGGTCAACTTCAGCGACCTGCTCTCGCTGGCCGCCAACTACAACCAGACGATCACCGGCAGCTTCGCCGGCGACTGGGCGCTGGCGCAGTCGGCCGTGCCCGAGCCGATGACGCTGACGGGCCTCGCCGGCGCGAGCCTGCTCGCCCTGCGTCGTCGTCGCGCGTGAGGCATTTCCGTCCTTCAGCTGATCCATCGAACCCTCGCGTCAGGCGCGAGGGTTCTTTTTTTGAACCGTTGGCTTGCGCGGACGGCGCGTGGCTACAGATCAAGTTCGATGGCAGAACTCTCAGTTCATCGCCGTTCGAGCGCCGCGGTGTACGCTGATGTGGCGCATCGCTACGATTGCGATTCGCATGACCGCAATGGACGGACCGACCAAGAAAGACGCGATTCGGCTGGTGATCATCCAGCCGTATCTGCCGGCCTATCGTGCGCCGGTCTACAAGCGCCTGGCGGCCGAGCCGGACATTGATCTGACGGTTGTGCACGCGTCGACTCCATGGATTAAGAACGTCGAGCCGATCGGCTTTCGCGCGGTCTTCGAACCGATGAAGATCGTGCACATCCGCCGGCACCCGTTCTACTGGCAGCCGTCCTTCACGCGCTGGGCCGAGCCGTCGCGGTGCGATGCGATGATCCTGAACTGGGACGCGCACTACCTCCACCTGTTGCCGTCGATTCTGAAGGCCCGCCGCAACGGCATCGGCACCGTCGTGTGGGGACACGGCTACTCGAAGAATCGCGGCCTGCTCGCGTACCCGCGGCGGCGTCTTGGCGCCACAGCCGACGCGCTGGCGTTCTACACCGAACGTGGCCGACGCGAGCTTTCCGAGTTCGGCGTCGAGATGAAGCGGATGTTCGTCGCCTACAACGCACTGGACACCGAGCCGATCGACGCCGCCATCCTGCATTGGAAGTCGCGGCCCGACGATCTGGCTGCGTTCCGGGTCGAACAAGGCATCGCGCCGGATGAGGCGATCGTGCTGTTCGTCGCGCGAATCGGACCTGAACGCCGGATCGACATGCTGCTGGAGGCCGCATCAAAGCTTCGAGACCGGCGGTTTCGCATCGTCCTCGTCGGCGGTGGCGATGAGCCGACCGCCCGCGCGCTCGAAGCACGCGCCGCCGAGCTTGGCATCGGCGACCGCCTCAAACGCGTCGGACCCTGCTACGACGAAAAGCAACTCGCCAAGTGGTTCCTGTCGGCCCGCGTGCAGTGCTTCCCGTCGTCGATCGGCCTGAGCCTGATGCACGCGTTCGCCTACAGCGTGCCGGTCATCACCAGCGACCTGTCCGACGTGCACGGCCCGGAGTTTGAGGCGCTGCACGCCGAACAGAACAGTCTGACCTATCGCAATGGCGACGTGCACTCGCTCGCGGCACAACTCGCGCGATTGCTCGATGACGCCCCTCTCGCGCAGCGCCTCGGTTGGGCCGCGCGTCGGACGATCGACGAGACCTACAACATCGGCCGGATGGTGAAAGGCTTGGCCGACGCCGCTCGGTACGCGGTGAGCGTACAGCGATCGTGAAGCGGTTCATCTCGGTCGAGTTGCTCAGTTGGTCGGCACGGTCGTCGAAGATTCCTTCGCGTACGTCGCGAGGATTCGGGTCCACTCGCCTTCAAGCTCGGCGGTCATCTTCTTGAAGCTCGCGCGTTCCGTCCGCAGGCGCGTGTCGTCGACGGCGTCGTCGGTGGTCCAACCGTTGGCGATCTGGTCGGATTTCTCCGTCGCTTCGGCCCCGCCGTAGATGTAGCCGCTGCGGACGTCCATCAGGATGGCGCTGCACGTGGTCGTCACGTACGCGCGGTGATTGGGCGATAGCCCCAGCGTGATGAGCGTCACCGGCGCGGCGAAATCCTTCGTGTAGAACTTCGTGTCGAACGTGTAGATCAGCAGCATGTCCGCCTTCACGCGGGCGGCGGCGGCGCGGAGGTCGTCCTCGTCGCGCGTGGTCTGCGGGAGCAGCAGCCGGCTGATCGGCGCAACCGCCTGCACCTTGGGCAGCGCGTTCAACTTCGCCATGGACGCATCGTCTTCGACGTCGCGCGTGGTGATGACCGTGTACGCGCCGATGCCATAGCCCTCGGCCGTGCGAGACTGGTAGCCGGACGATTGCACGCGCGCCACCGCGATCATCGCGGGAAACGTCGCCAGCGGCTTGGCGTTGTAGTACTTCAGCAGCGACGGAGCCGTGTTGATCGCCTGGTCGGCCTTCGTCGCGCCGAGTGCCCCCAGCGGCGCGGGCCCGCCCGGAACGGTGTAGCTGGCACAGCCTGTGAGCAAGGCAATGGCGACAAGTAGGCCCGTACGCATGGTTTGAGTGAAGCTCGACATCAGTAGTCCTCCCGGGTGAGAGATGTCGTCGGAATGAAAGAGGAGTATGGCGCGTTGACTTCGCACGGTCAAAATCGGAACGACACGAAGGCTCGGACGCGGGAAGGAATCCGCGAAGAAGATGCCGGAATGGTGCGCAAGGCGTTCTACTCGCACTCCTTCTTCGTGATCCCCTTCGCGTCTTCGAGGCTTGGTGTCGTTGCAGTTCAAAGAGCGTCACCGGCGCTCGGCTTTCGCCGAGACGCCGGCGCGCTAGCCCGCCCCCACTCGACGGGCATTTACTCGAGTGATCAGTGGGATGCTTGTGCGGTGGCCTGTGCATCCTGCGTGGCCGTCAGCGGGACGCCGAGCGGGCCGACGGGGATGTAGATCACCGTGTGGTTGTTGCTGTTGACCTGCGCCTTCTGCGACTCGATCGCCTCGTGCTGCAGGTATTGAGTCGTGAGCTTCTGGTTGATGATGTCCATGCTCTCGGCGATGCCGCGCGCTTCCGCGACACGACGCTGCGCCTCGGCCTGGGCGATGTCGATCTCGGTCTTCTTCCGCTGCAGGATCTGCGTCGCGGCGAGCTTCTGCGAGACCGCGTCAGCCACCTCCTGAGGGTATTGGATGTTTCCCACCACAACGCTGCGGATCTCGAACGGCGTGCTGCCCGCGATGGCGCGGAGCCGCCCTTCGATCGCCTGGCCGATCAGGGCGATGTTGTCCTTGATCTCCAGCCCTTCGTACTTTTGGAGTTCATCCCGTGCGAAGGTGCGCAGCGGCTCCTTCAATACGTTGTTGTACGCCGTCCGAACGATCTTGTTCGCATCGTCGGATTCGTTCAGCGTGGAATAGCTCTCGATGAACTCGCGCACCTTGCCCGGATTCACACGCCACACCACGTGAACCGAGAACGCGATCCGCAGGTTGTCCTTGGCGAGGATCGCGCCGTCGCCGGCGAAATCTTCGTCGAACGTGTAGGGTGTCACAGAGACGTTGACGACGTCACCAAGCCACACCCTGCCCGTCGACGTCGGACCCGCCTGCGTCCAGAGAAACTGACGCTTACCCAGAACCGAGCCCTGGGTAACGTAACCGACATAGCCAGCCGGCGTAGGCGCATTAGCAGAACCGAGAAACCAGATCAGGGCCACCCCCGCAAATCCCAATGAGATGACCAGGAACGCGAACCCGAGAACGGAACGCATGACGTGAACTTTCTGCCGGCGTGAGCGCACCCCAACGAGAACGCACCGTCACCCGAAGCAGGCGCGCAGCCACGGCGCGGCCTGATTCAGATCAGTGCGAAAGAGCCACACTCGTCATTCAGCGTTGGGGAACGCTCAGCACCGGCGATCGGTCGAGACATCGACTGCGTGATCGTCCTGCGAATCACGCGCGACGCCCGATCCTTCGCAACAGCGTGAGCCTTCGGAATCGCGTCATACCGACGCGAAGCAGGCAGGCAGCGCGCTGTGCCCTTTCACACGCGACAAGCACTAAGCGTCTCGTCGCAAGCCTACGGGGTTAGCTGACGGGCTGGGCCTTGAAAGTGGCCTGTCCGATTTCCGTCGGACTGCGCCCCTGAGCCTTCGAGCGGAAACAACTTCGCTCGGAGTGGACTCGGCGGATCGTTTTCGCGATCCGTGGGTCCCCCGCGTGCCGGGAAACACCCCAGCACCTCGGCGACACGAGCGAATACGCTGACGCGCCGTCAGGATTCTGTCAATGGACCCTGATTTGTGCGCAGATAAGGAGGATGACGGGGCAGTGGGAGCACAAGATTCCAATGTGCGTCTCAGCCGAAATGTGACGCCAGAAGCACAACCAGCATCACACTCAGCAGGACCGCGTTGATGCAAAGTCCGACGATCGCCGGTGTTCGAATGCCGACGGGGCCGTGCGCGCGGACGCCCATCAGTGCGTAAAGCGAGAGAAAGAGCCCGATGGCGTAGAACACGGTCGAGATCACGGCGCCAAGCAGCAGTTCAAACCGCGTCTTGCGGCCGGTGTTGGAGGCGACGAGCAGGTAATTCAGAACGACCGCGATGATCGGCGCAATCCACGACGCCTTGGCTGCCTGAGCATGCGAGGACGGCTTGACGAAGACCGGATACGGATACGGCTCGACCACCTCCTCCGCCATCAACGGCAAAGGCGGAGGAACGTGCGTGGACAGTTGCGTGAGATCGGGCTTCGGGTCGGGGAGTCGACTCCCATTCGGATCGCTCATGGTGCCTTCTGATGTGACGGCACGAGCATACCAAAGGATCGCCATCAACCGAGAACGCCGCGCCGCGCGAGCAAGGCCGGATTCTGCGCCGGTCCTGCATCGCGCGACGCGGCGCTGTGGCCGGTCGCGGGTCATGAGGTCGTCGGGATGATTACGGCGTCGGACCGGCGGGCGCGGCGCCTTCGGCACCGGCGGCGTCGCTGGTCTTGGTTCCCTTGAGGAACTTGACCGCCGGCGCGGCCGAGGTGCTCACCGCCGGGTTCGCGCCGGTTTCGACCTTGCCGTCGCTGCCGTAGATGCCGTAGGCCTGTAGCGTCTGCTCGACCATCGCGACACGGCGTGCGTTGTGCTCGGCTTCGTCGGACGCGTCGAGATAGACCGTCACGGGCACGTTCTTCTTCCGCGCCTGTACGATCGCGGCAAGCTTCTTCTTGCCGAGACTGTTCAGTTCGTCGCCATCGAAGTGCATCGGGTAGAGCGTGGAATCCTCCGCGGCCGCGACGGCGGTGGAGTGCTCGAACATGAGGTCGACGCTGTTCTTCTTCGACTCGGTCGGGAAGAACGGGTCCTGCCACTTCTTGTCGGCGGGCTGGTTGGCGGTGCAACCGGTGATCGCGAGCACGGCCGCGGCCGCGAGAAGGTTCTTTGCGTTGATCGACTTCATGGTCAGGTTCCTTCCGTTACAACTGCATTCGCTCCGTCGTTTCACGTTCACGTCTGTCACTGATTCATCAGCGAGCTGTTCATGAGCTGGATGACTGTCGGGCCGGCCAGCACGATGAACGTGGCCGGAAAGACGAACAGCACCAGCGGGAAGCTCATCTTCACGCTCGCCTTGGCGGCGAGTTCTTCGGCGGCGTTTTGCCGCTTGACGCGCATGCTCTCGGCGAGGATGCGCAGCGCGTGGCCGATGCCGGTGCCGAAGCGGTCGGCCTGGATCAGCATTGCCGCCAGGCCCTGCACGCTGACGTTGCCGGTACGCGTCGCCATGTTGCGGAAGGCGACCTGACGCGACACGCCCAGGCGGGTTTCGGTGTGGGCGATGCCGAACTCGCGAGCGACGGCCGGGTGGCTGAGCGCCAGTTCGTCGCCGACGCGGAGCAGCGTGCTGTCGATGGTCAGGCCCGATTCGACGCAGATGACCATGAGGTCGAGTGCGTCGGGCAGGCCCACGTTGATGGCTTTCTGGTTCGCGCCGATCTTGCTCTTGAGCCACATCTTCGGCGCCAGGTAGCCGATCAGCCCCGTGACTGCGGCACCGAGGAAGGCGAATTCCGCCATGCTGCCGATCACCCAGCCGACGCAGACGCCGACGCCCAGGCCGATGAACTTCCAGCCGACCAGCGACCGGCCGGCAGCCGGGTCGTAGATGCCGGCCATCGCGAGCTTGGCCCGCATGCCGGACATCTTGTCGGCCTTGTCGGGCATGAACGGCTTGGCCATCGCCAGCACGATCGTCTTGATCGGGCCGACGGGCTTGGCCCGGGGGTCATGCTTCGAGATCGCGGGCCGGTCGTTCGCCGTGCGATCGCGTTCCGCCAGACGCTGGGCGATCTTGCGATCGTCGCGATCGAGGATGCGATCGAGCAGCAGGTAGACCACCGCACCGACGCATCCGGTCACGCAGAACAGAAAGAGGATGTCTTGGAAGGTGGGCATGGGAGAAGGCGTTGCCAGTTTCGAGTTGCCAGTTGCCAGTCGCCGCTCACACCTTGACGGTGGTGATCTTTCGGATCACGAACAGGCCGAGGATCTGCATCGTGAACGCCGCGCCGAGCATTTGCAGGCCCAGCGAGGTGTTCACCAGCGCCCCGCCGTACTTCGGGTTCATCGCGTAGGTGATGACGAACATCACCGCGGGGAACGCCGTCAGCAGGTAACCGGTGAATCGGCCTTCGGCGGTTTTGGCCTTCACTTGTTGTTGCAGACGGATGCGTTGGCGGATCATTCCGCTAATGTTCTTCAGCACCTCGCTGAGATCGCCGCCGGTCTGGCGTTGGATCAGCACCGCGGTGACGAAGAACGCGAAGTCCGAGCTGTCGACGCGCCGCGTCATGTCGCGCATCACCTTCTCCATCGGAATGCCCAGCGAGTGCTGGTCGAACGCGTGACTGAATTCGCCGCCGATCGGCTGCGGCAGTTCCTGGCCCATCATCTGGAGGCCAGTCGACAGCGAGTGGCCTGCCTTCAGCGCTCGGCCGAGGAAGTCCATCGCGTCGGGCAACTGGTCGTCCAGCAGGCGCTGACGGGCGTTCTTCCGCTTCGTCAGATACAGGAACGGCCCCGAGCCTGCGAGCACGCCCGCCACCAGCGCGACGATCGGCTGGAGCGTGAACGCCAGCATCAGCATGAACACCGCGAAGAAGCACCCGACCACGATGCCGAGGAACTTCTTCAGCCCCAGTTCGGGGAACGACAACTGAAGCAGCGCGTCCACCGTCTGGAAGAACTTGTAGCGGACGAGCACGCCCTCGAGGCCGACAGGCTCCAAGTCGTTGCGGATGCTTCGCTGAGCGTGGCTCGCCGGGTCATCACCGGTGCGGAGCTGATTGCTCAGACGATTTTTCAGCCGACGCTTGTCGTTGTCGATGAACGAGAAGACCACGTTGCATAGCGCGTATCCGAACAGCGCGATGCTCAGGCCTACGAGGATGACGAACAGAGCACCACCATGGCAGTTCAATCCTTGGAAAGAAGTCAATCACTCGAAGATTCGCTTGGCGAACGTGTCGGCGGGCAGCTTGATGCCGCGCGCCTCGATCTTGTCCAGGAAGCGCGGCCGCACGCCCGTGCAGTAGAAGTGACCGGCCGCGGCGCCGTTCGCGTCGACGCCGGTCTGTTCGAAGCCAAAGATGTCGTGCATCGACACCTGGTCCCCTTCCATGCCGGTAATTTCGGTCACACGCGTGATGCGCCGTTTGCCGCCGCTCAGGCGGTTCGCCTGCACGACGATATTCACCGCGCTGGCGATCTGCTGACGCATGGCCTTGGTCGGAATCTCGAAGCCGCTCATCAGCACGAGCACTTCCATACGGGCCATCGCGTCGCGCGTGTTGTTGGCGTGAATCGTGGTCATCGATCCTTCGTGACCGGTGTTCATCGCTTGGAGCATGTCCAGCGTTTCGCCGCCACGACACTCGCCGATGATGACGCGGTCGGGACGCATACGCAGACAGTTCTTCACCAGTTCGCGCTGGCTGATTTCGCCGCGGCCTTCCATGTTGTTGGGTCGCGTTTCCAGGCGCACCACGTGCGGCTGCTGGAGTTGCAGTTCGGCGGCGTCTTCGATCGTGATGACACGTTCGTCGCCCGGGATGTAGCGGCTGAGGCAGTTCAGCAGCGTCGTTTTGCCCGAGCCGGTGCCGCCCGAGATGATGACGTTCGCGCGAGCCTGCACGGCCGCCGCGAGGAAGTCGATCACGGCACTGGGGAACGCCCCGGCGCGGATCAGGTCTTCCAGTTGAAGCGGACGTGAGCCGAAGCGACGAATGCTCATCGCCGGGCCGTCGAGGGCCAGCGGCGGAATGATCGCGTTGACACGGCTGCCGTCGGCGAGACGCGCGTCGCACATCGGGCTGGTTTCGTCGATGCGCCGGCCGACCGCGCCGACGATGCGGTCGATGATCTGACGCAGGTGCGAATTGTCGCGGAAGCGGCAATCCGAAAGCTCGATGCGCCCCTTGCGCTCGACGTAGACGCGATCCCACTTGTTGATGAGGATGTCGCTGACCGTCGGGTCCTTGAGCAACGCTTCCAGTGGCCCGAGGCCGAATGTTTCGTCCATCACCTCGTCCATCAGCTTCTGCTGTTCGGACGAGTTAAGCAGCCCCTTCTCGTTCGCGCATAGGTCGGCGATGAGCGAGCGGACTTCGCGAC
Source organism: Tepidisphaeraceae bacterium (assembly GCA_047600945.1). GTDB lineage: Bacteria > Planctomycetota > Phycisphaerae > Tepidisphaerales > Tepidisphaeraceae > JASGKC01. Next base: position 5,425,405 of record JASGKC010000001.1, read on the forward strand.
GGACCACATCGGGCGGGAGTTGACGCAGGTTCTGGACGTCGAGCTTCTCAACCAGCTGCTGGTGCAGCTTCACCTTGAGCTGTTGGAGATACGTCTGACGTTCCGAAGGCGGAGCGGGCTGGACGAGGCTAGCGCGCGGGCGCTCGCCGCGAACGAAGGTGCCGCGACCGGCGTGGCTGCTGCTGCGCTGGCGGTCGTGGAAGCCGCAGGCGCAGTGCGGGCAGTTCCGGAGAGCAGCCCCAAGCCGCTCTTCTTCATTGACTGCATCGCCACGAATGCCGAATCCGCCGCCGATAGATCGGCCGGCTTCGCGGGGGTAGCCGGTGCCGTGGCGACAGCGGCGCTGACCGACTCGGCCGTCGCGGCGCTGCTGAACAGGCCGCTGCTCTTGGCCGGCGCGGGTGCCGCGGCGGGCGTTTCGGGCGTCGGGGCGGGTGATTCTTTTCGGCTGAACAGTCCCATGGTCGTCGTCTCACTTCTTAAAGGCTTGGCCTGCACGCTCGATCAGGGAATCCTCACGCCGCCTTGGCCAGGTTGGTCGGACCGGCGATGTATTGCGACAGTTCGATCAGGCTGGTGCTCATCTCGCTGCGCGGCGATCGGATCACGACCGGCTCACCGTAGTTGATCGCTGCGATCGCATTCTTGAAATCGTTGGGCACCATCCAGCTCAGCTTCAGGCCCAGGCTCTTTTCGACCTCATCCGGTTCGATGTCCCAACCCTTCTTCACGAAGCGGTTGACCACAATCTTGATCTTCGACGCTTCGATGCCCATGCGGCGCAGCGTGCCGACGAACCGCTCGGTGTTCTTCGCGCACGGCACGTTCAGCTGCATGACCATCATGTTTAGCGTGGCGGCGCTGATGGCGGTGGCGTAGATCGGATCGATGCTCATCATCGAGTCGACGACGATCCACTCGTACATGCGGCCCAGCACGTTGAGCAGGCGCGAGAAGCCGTGGGCGTTCACGCGTTGGCTGTCTTCGGGCAGGTCGGGGCGGGCCAGGATCGCGACGCCGCTCTTCTGGTGAGTGACGATGGCGTTCTCCAGAACCTGACGATCGATGCTGTCGGCGCTGCTCATGATGTCCGCGATGGTGAAGCGCGGCCGCTGATCGAAACAACCGGCGACGCCGCCGCGGACGAGGTCGAGGTCGACCAGCACGGTGCGCAGGCCTTGCTGCGCGAGGCTTGCTGCGATGTTGCAGGCGACGGTGGTGGAGCCGACGCCGCCCATCGCGGGGATTACGTTGATGACTTTGCCCTTGCTCGACATGCCGTGCGAAGCCGCCAGCCGCTCGAGCGCGGCCTTGAACTTCGCTTCGACGATCGGCAGCGGGATGAATTCCTTCACGCCGGTGTGCATCGCTTCCATGAGCAGGTTCGGATCGAGCACCTGGCTCATCACGAAGAAGCTGACTTCAGGATATTGGCGGATCAGCGGCGCGAACGCGCGCAGGTTGTCCATCGCACCGGGGTCGAGATTGGCGATCACCATCTGCGGCTTGTCACCGCGCGACAGGTGCTGGCTGAGCTGCTCGGCGTTCGCCAGCACACCCAGCGTGGTGATGCCGTGCATGCTCAGGAAGGTCGCAAGCTCGTTGCGATTGCCTTCGTCGGCATCGACGACCAGTGCTGTGAGTTGGATGAACATAGCGCTTGGGTCCAATCTCGCTCGCCCTTGTGGGGCCGGGCTTCTCTCGACTTCCTTCGGCGACCGGTTACGGCAACCGGGCGCTTGAGACAGTGCGGTCTCTGCCGTTTATGTCGGCTAAACCGGCAGCCGGCTTGCGTGCCGGCCACCAGTGGGGTTCGGTCGTCACTGACCCGCGCCGGCGGTGGCGGTATCGGACGTGGGTTCGATCGGGGCATAGCCGGCGTCGCCGACGAAGAGCGGCGGCGTCTGGCCGGCGGCGACCTGCGCGGGCGTCTTCACGTCGGCCAGCGGGCTGAAGCTGGCGTAGCCACGGTCGTGCGTGGTGTCGGCCGCGACCACCTTGCCGTCCGGGCCGACCTTGTCGGTCTTGCTGGCGCCACGCTGGCTCGGGCTCTTGTTCCAATCGCGCATCTGGTCAGCCTGATGGTCGCCACCGACGTCGCCCATGATGAGCTGTTCGAGCTCGCTCGGGCTGCGCCAGCCGTCGCCGGGCAGGGCCGGAACCTGATCCGGGTTGAACGCACCGGCCAGTTCGGGCGTGAGCAGGACGACGAGTTCGGTCTCGCGGCGTTGGAAGCTGGTCGAGCGGAAGAGCGCGCCGAGCACGGGCAGGTCGCCGAGGCCGGGCACCTTGTTGACCGACGTGACGGTTTCCGAATCGAACAGGCCGCCCAGCGGGAGAGTTTGGCCTTCGCCGAGTTCGACGACTTGCTCGCCGGAGCGTTTCCGCAGGCCGGGCACGCGGACGCCGAGCACGTCGGTGCCGGCCGACGAGTCCAGCGCACTCACTTCGTACTCGACCTTCATCTTCACGTTGCCGTTGCCGAGGACGGCCGGCGTGCACTTCAAACGGATGCCGAACTCGCGGTACTCGATCGTAGGGCTGCCGCCGTTGCTGCTGGGCACCGGGACGGCAAACTCGCCGCCCGCGAAGATCGTGCCCATTTCACCGGAGTTGGTGACAATGTACGGGCTGGCCAGCATGCGCATGAGGTTGTTGTTCTTCAGCGCCTGGATGAAGTACGCGAACTCGTTCGAACCGAGCAGACCGCGGCCAAACAGCGTGGCGGCCGAACCGGGCGTCGGGATGCCCAGGCCGCCGATGTTCCCGGTGGCGGAATTCGCAGAGAAGCTCAGCGGCGAGAGCTGGCCGAGGTTCATGCCGAAGACCTGCCGGCCGTCGCTGAAGCCCCAGTTCACGCCCAGGTCCGTCGAGACGCTGCGCGACACTTCCGCGAACTGCACCTTCACGCTGACGCGCTGGCCGCCGGCGATTTCGATGAAGTTCAGCACCTTGCCGTACATCCCAGCGAGTTCTTCGGCCTGCTTGGCTTGGGTCGCGCTCTTCACGCGGCCACGCAGGGCGATCCCGCCGTTCACTTCGCTCACGTCGATCTGAGAATCCGGAATCGACTTCTTGATCTGGTCGACCAACGAACCGAGGTCGGTCGAGACGGTGATGTCGACCGTCTGGCTGTGGCCGGCGTCGTCCCAGACGATGACCTGCGTCGTGCCGGGCTTCCGGGCCGTGACGAGCAGCGTCGTCGCGTCGGTGGCCAGCGCGTCGGCGATGTCCGGGTTGGCCACGCTCAACCGGGCGACGGCCACGCTGGTCTTCACCACGCTCTGCCGACCCGTGTTGATGGAGACCTTGCCCTTCTCGTCGAGACCCGCAAGGACGATCTTCGACTCGGCCGGTGCGGCCGGCTTGGTGGTCGGCGCGGCGACCGTGACGACCGACGCTTCGGTCTTGGCGGTGACCTTCGCGATGTCGATCGGCAGCGGAGCGGCCGACTCCGGGGCGAACGGGTCGGTCGGCTTCTTCTGACCGATGTTCAGGAACTGCATCGCGTCACCGAACGAGTAATCCTCGCGGTGCGTGAGCCCGGCGATCTGCGTGTCGTTGCAGAACGCGGCGGCCATGCCGTAGATGGAGTGGGCCTTCGCGTCGACGACGGGCGCGGCGGATCGAGTCGGCACGGTCACCGAAACGGTCGGCACGGCAATCGGCGTCGGGGCCGGACCGCGGGTGATGGCGTAACCGCCGACCGTGAACAGCACCGCGGCGGCGGCGAGCAGGGCTCGGCGCGGGGCGGGCGCGTTCAGTCGTGGGGATGAGGTGCGGTCCTTCGCGGCAGGCGTGGCGGACTGGAACTTCGTCGTCATGGGGGGCCTCGTCGGAAACAGCTCGGCTTCGTCCGTGAAATCAACTCGTCATCGAATCATCAGTGGGCGGCCTGTCCGAGGTCCGCGCCGCCGGTCATGGCGGACGGATCGGGCTTGGCTTGCGGCTGGGCCGCGGGAGTTGGGGCAGCGGTCGCGGTGGGAACGATCGCGCCGGGTTCGACCGGCACTTCGACCACCGTCGCGACGCCACCGCGAATCACCTGGATCTGCCGCGTCTTCGGGCCGGCCTTCACGCGGGGGAAGTCGGCTTCGTTGTCGAACGGGCCGCGCACGCTCGGTTTCGTGCTCGGCGAGCGCAGCGCCGCGAGCGCGGCAAGCGCATCAGTCACGGAGCGGCCGCCCCGGACGACGACTTGCTCCTGATCGGTCGGGCTGCGCATCACCAGGCGCGGCGTGCCCTGCGTGGCGGTGAGGTCGATGCGTTCGGCCTGCTCGGGGGTGACCAGCAGCGTGACCGCCTTCGACGGCGCAGGTGGCGGCGCGTCGCCCGGCTTGGCCTCGGGGCGGTCGGTGGTCAGACGGTTGCCGACGGCGAGCACCTCGATGCCCTGCACAACGGTCGTCGAGAGCGTCGGGCCGGTCTGGCCCGGTTCGGCGGGCAGCTTGCCGACGACGTCGACGATGTTGCCCGGGTCGAGGAAGGTCGCGATGCCTTCTTCCACCGTGATGGTGATGGCCCGCATGCCCGGGCGGATGACGCCCTGAAGGCCGGCCTGCGCACCTTGCGGGGCGAGCATCGCGTCGATCACCGGCTGACCCTTGCGGATCGAGACCCGCGCGACGCGGCCCGGCAGCATGCCGCCCTTCTCAGGACCATACATGAGATCGCTGGCGGCGGACCGCTCGAAGCGGGCGATCCGCAGATCCTTGCCCGGGTCGATCTTCGCGCCCGGGTCGATGTCGCGGGCTGCGACGATCACTTGCACCATGTCGACGGCAGGCTGCCCGTCCGGCTTCACGGCGGCGGGAGCTTCCTTCATCATCCTGAGCGCGATCGCACTGGCGGCGAGGCCCAGCACGAGTGCGGCGGACAGGGGAACGACGGTCTTGACGTTCATGGACGAACCTCCCGGAACACGGCACAACAACTACATCCCGAAATGCCTTCTGCTTTCGGTGTCGGAACGATCGGACGTTTGGTTCAGTGGAGTTGCGACGATTTTTCAGTCTGGGCAATCTGACGATCGGCCCGGGCCGCGGCTTTCGTGAGCGCAGGAACACCGCCGCTGTTGGCCGCTCAGCGACGGGAAGCTGATTCACAATTTGGACGTGACTGAGCGTGCCGGTCTTATCGGACGCCACGAAATGTCCGACGCCGACCCGTAGCGGTGGGTCGGCGTCGAAGCGGAGGAGGATTCCGGTTTCAGATTGTCGTTATCGGTCGAAAGAAGTGGTCAGTGTGCAGTGGGCGGTGGGCAGTCGGAGACGGTTGGTCCGGGCTTTTCCTACCCACTGCCCACTTCCTCATCACCCTTCCTTGCGCATCACGGTCTGGCCGACGACGCTCTTGTTGGTCTTGAGTGGGCTGATCGGACCGAGGGCGCTGATGCCGACGTTGCCCCAGGTGGCCGAGACGCGGACCTGGATGCCGGTGCCGGCGGTCACCGTGGCGGGGTTGACGGTCGTGCTGCCGTCGGCACTCAGTGTGCTGACGGTGTACTTACTGGTGTCGGTAAACCCGGCCGCGCGCATCGAGTTGGTGACGGCCGTCGTGACGTCCGAGCTGGTCGCGCTGGGCGTGATCGCCGCACGGGCCCCTTCGCGAGCGGCGCCTTGCAGCGTGTGCTTCACATAGAAGAAGTAGCCGAACTCCATCGCGCCCATCGTGAGCGTGATGAGCACCGGCAGCACCAGGGCCGCCTCCATCACCGCACTGCCGCGCCGAAATCGGCGTGTCTTGAGCTGCATTGCATCCTCTCCTTCAGGCGACCCCGCTACCCCGCACACACGTTCAGCGCCAGCACGCACAACACGGCCGCGAGAATCGGAACGGCGTCGGGCATGTAATGGTCGAGGCTCCGCGACTCGTGGCCGGTCTCGATCAGTCGCTCGCGCCCCACGGCTTTCAGGTGCAGGACACTCGCGGTAAGAACCATCGAATTCCGCAGAAGCAGAGTCAAACGCCTATTTCGCCAGGCTTGAAAAATCACGACGGCGATGCCCAACACCTGGTACAGCAGGAACACCTGCAAGACCGCCAGCGGTCCGACCCACGCCCCGATCGCCGCGACGATCTTCACGTCGCCAGCGCCGGCAGCTCCGATAACGAACTTGGCGAACATCAGTCCGAAGCCGACGACCAGGCCCAAACAGGCCGAGTTGAGCGACATGGGTGCGCCCTACACCGCCCCATTTGCCAAACCCGCGAGCGCGAGCGTGAGCGTCAGCCAGTTGGGGATGCGTCGCGCTGCGCAATCCGTGTAGACGGCCCATGACAGGCCGACCAGCAACGGGGCAAACAAGAGCACGTGCGACACGGACATATCGGAATCATCGGCGGAATCGAACCATCGACTGAGCCCGGAAACGACAAGGCCACGACACCGAAGTGACGTGGCCATCACAGCAAACACAGCATCGAACGACGCAGACGAACACTGGTCACATCTGGTTGTTCGCACTGTTCCATCGCGCGACCAGCTTCGTGCCGAACGCGGCCACGAGCGTGGCGGCGCTGATGATCACGAGCCCGGCGATGAGCACGTATTCCATGATCTCGCCGCCGTGGTCTTCACGAAGAAGCCGGGCGAAGTGGTTTCGCAGGTCAAGCCGCATCGAGAGTGCTCCTGCCCTCAGCATCGGATACTTCAGCGCGCTTGTTAACCTTGCTGAACAGCGCACGAATAGAGAATTCAGCCCAGGCGCAACATCGCTCATGTGCAAATCCGCCCCGGCCGGACCGGCGTCGACCGTCAAAAATGACGATCGCGCCGGGCCGTGCCGGGGCCGGTGGATTTGCATACTGAGCACGCAGTTGTGATCGAGACGCGCCATCTCGGTCGCGCGTGCCCGCCGATCGGCTGGCAGGCGGACTTACGGACGCTGGCCGGCGTGTCGGGCGGCCTTCCAAGGCCGCGGTCGCTACGCCGCCATGGTCACGCTCACATCTGGTTGTTCAGCGAGTTCCAGCGGCCGAGCACCTTGGTGCCGACGGCGCTGATGACCGCGATCGCGGCGACAACGATGAGGCCGGCGATGAGCGCGTACTCAAGGATCTCGCCGCCCTGCTCGTCCTTAACGAGCTTCTTCAACAGAGCCTTCATTGCATGCTCCTTCTACTCGCAACTGACTGCCTTCCGCCCGCCCGCTCAACCCGAACCGCCGTGCTTGGCGGCGACGGCGGTTAAAGCGTCGCAAGCGGACGCGACCTTCTGCGGTCGCGATCACGCGTCGATCAACACAATCGACACGCGCCGGGAAGCTCAGCTGCTCTACTGCCCCGGTCCACTGCTGACATCGGAAACATCGATGTCTCGATTGAGCTACGATTCGTCTTTACACAGACAAGGAATTCACCGAATTTCAGTTGACTCCGAGACGATTTCGCCCCAATTCATCGGCTTCCCGCACCCTTCCTGAGAAGCTGTAACGCCTGCCCTGCCGCATTCGCAGTTTTTGATATGACGTTCGCCAAACCCGAGTTCGCTTATGGGACTCGCGCACACCAACGTCCGATTCTGTTGCCCGCCGCAGGCGTTCGCCGATCTGTGCTGTGTATGTCCGAACGCATGGTCATTTCCGCGTGGCATTTCTCGATGCTCGGACTCCTCTTCCTCGCCACCCTGGTGGGGCTGACGCTTGCCTACGCCGGCGTGTACGGCGTCCTGACCGGCGAACTGCCGGGCGCCTTGGCGCGACTGCTCGCCAGCGTCACTCTTGCTGGACTCATCTTCTGGATTGCGCGACACCGGGATGAACTGGTCGAAGGTTAAGAGCCAACTTCCGCAAACCAAGCGGAACACCACGAAGTAGCCGCACCGCACCCACCTCGAAGCCCGAGTAGGTCGATCGCATTTGACCCGCTACAATCGCGGGCGATGCCGACGTTTCAGAACGGTCAATCGAAGATCGAGTATCACGACCTCGCATCGTCGTCGAAGCAGACGCCGCTGCTGCTCGTGCACGGCTTCCCGCTCGACTCGCGGATTTGGATCGACGCGGGCCGGCTGCTGTCGGCCCAGCGGCGGGTGATCGTGCCCGACCTGCCCGGCTTCGGCAGCAGCGTGACGGCCGCCCCGTTCACGATGGCATCGCTGGCCGACGACCTGGTCGCGTTGATGGCCTCAGCGGGCATCGACCGTTTCGTCATTGCCGGGCTCTCAATGGGCGGTTACATCGCCCTGACGCTAGCGAAGCGACAGCCGGCCGTGCTGGCGGGGCTGATCATGGTGGACTCCAAGGCCGTAGCCGACGACGCCGCTGGCAAGGCCGCCCGCAGCAAGATGATCGAGACCGCCGCCACGCAGGGCTCGACCGCCGTCGCCGCCGCGATGATGCCGAAGATGCTCCACCCGGCCGCCCACACCGATCGCCCGCAGCTTGTCGCGCAGCTCAACGACATCATGACCAGCCAACCCGCACGCACGATCGAATATGCGTCCGCTGCGATGCGCGACCGCGACGATTTCACCGCATTCGTTCCGACGCTGAAAGTCCCGTTCGGGGTCGTCGTCGGTGCAGGCGACGCGCTGATCTCGAACGCCGTCGCGGCATCCATGGTGCAGACGCGCGGCTCGCTGTTCGTCATCGAAAACGCCGGCCACCTCGCCCCGCTCGAGCAGCCCGATGCGACCGCCGCCGCGATTAACGCCTTCCTGCACCAGCACGCCGCGGAGGTTCGATGATCTGCACGACTGCATGTCTGATTCCCCGCCCCTCAAGGGAGGGGGCGCTGCGTACGCGAAGTCGCGGGCGTTCCGATTCCCCCCCCCACCTAGCCTCCCCCTCAAGGGGGGAGGAACCAAGCGTTCGCCGCGCTCAACATGCGGAGGTTCGATGAATCCGAATCTCCCCGACCATGGCCACGCCGATCGGCGCGTGACGACGGAACGCGTCGCGTGGGTTGTCGGCACCTTCATCTGCGGCGCACTCGCACTGCGCCTGGTGAATAGCGTCGCGCTGCGCCCGAAGACGAAGACTTCGTCAAGACGGTGGCCGACGTGCATCGGATGATCGAGCAGCGGTATGTCGAGCCGGTCAACAGCGACTACATGCGACTGGCCGCGATTCAGGGCATGCTCGCGCCGCTGCGCGACGACTTCACGCAGTTCTACCCGCCTGCACAGGGCAAGCAGTTGCACGACATGCTCGAAGGCAGCTACGCCGGCATCGGCGTGCGGATCGAGCGAACGCCTGAAGGCTACACGCGGGTCATCACGCCGCTGGAAAACTCGCCGGCCGCCCTCGCGCATATCGAGCCGCAGGACATCATCCTGACCGTTGACGGGCAATCGATTCAGAACCTGTCCAAGGACGACGTCAGCAACCGCATTCGCGGCCGGCCCGGCACAACGGTGCTGCTCGGCCTGCGCTCGCCTGAGGGCCTTGATCGTGAAGTGTCCGTGCAGCGCGCGACCGTGATCGACCCGGTCACGCTCGGCTATCAACGCGGGCCTGACAACACGTGGCGCTACTTCATCGACGACGACGCAAAGCTCGCCTACGTCCGCTTCACGCAGTTCACGCCCGACTCGGGCGACTTGCTCCGCAAGACCTTGGAAGGCCTTGTAAGCCAAGGTATGCGCGGCCTGATCCTCGACCTGCGCTTCAACGGCGGTGGCGAACTTCAGCAGGCGGTGTCGATCGCCAACCTGTTCCTGCGCGGCGGCGAACTCGTCGTCACCACGCGCGGCCGGGCAAGCCCGGAGTACAAGCGCTACACCGAGAACGGCAAGACGCTCCCCAACTTCCCCGTCGTGCTGCTGGTGAACGAAGACACCGCCAGCGCCAGCGAAATCGTCGCGGGTGCGCTGGCCGACCACGCACGGGCGTTGAAGGACGACCCAAGGCCGGTGGTGGTCGTCGGTGCGCGAACCTTCGGCAAGGGCTCGGTGCAGATCGCGCCCAACCTCGCCGACGACAACGGCACGCTGAAAATGACGATCGCCTACTGGTACACGCCCAGCGGCCGGCGCGTGCATCGGCTGCCCAACGCCGACGTGTGGGGCGTCGAGCCCGACGTGACGGTTCCGCTCGATGAGGCCGGTCGAAACAAGCTGGAAGACGCGTTGGCCGCGCGGACGTACATGCGTCGCGTGGGCGAGACGATCCCGCGGCCGGACGAAGTCGCCGACGACCCGCAGCTTGCGAAAGCCGTCGAAGTCCTCGCGGCACAGTTGCTTCCGCCGCCCGCTACGCAACCAACCACAAAGCCCCAATAAGCCGCTCGCGGCTTAGCGTTCTGTGAAGAAGCGTGGATGGTTGAGAGTGGATGGTGAACTCGTCCCGCGCCTCGTCAACTTCTATTGACCATTCACCCTCCACCATCCACTATCGACGATCCCGATTCTCCCCCATGCTCCTCCTCGGCATCGAATCCACTTGCGACGAAACCGGCGTCGCGCTCGTTCGGGACGGGCGAGTCGTCGTCAGCGATGTCGTCGCGTCGCAGGCGGAGATTCATGCCGTCTATCGCGGCGTCGTGCCGGAAATCGCGTCGCGAGCGCACATCGAGAACATCCTTCCGGTGCTCCACGAAGCGCTCGACAAAGCCGGCGCGAAGCTCGCGGATCTGGACGCGGTCGCCGTCGCGCATCGGCCGGGGCTGATCGGCTGCCTGCTCGTCGGCGTGACGGCCGCCAAGACGCTGGCATGGTCGGCCGGCAAGCCGCTTGTGGGCGTCGATCACGTGCAGGCCCACCTGTACAGCGTCATGCTCGACAGCTCAAGCGAGCCCGAGTTCCCGGCCGTCGGGTTGGTCTGCTCGGGCGGGCACACCGCGATCTACCTGGCGCGAAGTTGGACCGACGTCACGCTGCTCGGCAAGACGATCGATGACGCGGTCGGCGAGGCGTACGACAAGGTGGCCGCGACGCTGGGCCTGGGCTATCCGGGCGGTCCGATCATCGACAAGCTGGCGCAAGACGGGAACCCGAGCGCGATCCGTTTCCCACGCAGCCTGCTGACGCGCGACAGCCTCGACTTCAGCTTCAGCGGTTTGAAGACCAGCGTGCTGTATCACGTGCACGGCGACGGTCGCGGCAAGCTGGCGGATGGCCCGCGACGGGAGATTGGCGACACCGAATTGCACGACATCGCCGCAAGTTTCCAGGCGGCGTGCGTGGACACGCTCATCATCAAGCTGACCCGTGCGATCGAACAGACCGGTGCCCGTAGCGTCATCATCGGCGGCGGCGTCAGCGCCAACCGCGGCCTGCGCACCGCCCTGCCGCGCTTGCCCGTCCCGTCGTATTCCCCGCCGCTACGTTACTGCACCGACAACGCCGCCATGATCGCCGGGCTAGGCACGGTGCTGCTGCGTTCGGGCGCGACGACCGGCCTGGAACTGGACGCGATCGCCTCGACGGCGATTAAGTGAAGGACGCAGCGATCGATGGCCAAACGCAACCGGCCTCCGCACTTGCGGAGGCCGGCTGATTCGATCGATCGTTCACGCCCGTGATCACTGTAGAAGATACGGGATTTCATTGAACTTGTTGGTCCAGTTCTGCCACTGGTTGAAGTCGACCCGTCCGCCTGAAGCGGCCGTCTGTAGGGCGTTCGAGAGATCCAGGAAGCGGGTGATCTTGCCGGTGGCGCGATCCGCCTTCGCCGTCACAGTGACGCTGCCCACGCTGCCGTCGGCGTAGAGGAAGTTCCACGTGCGCGTGTTGCCGGAGAGATGCGTGGCATACGAGAGGTCCCAGATCGGGTCGGTCATCAGGGCGTGACGATACGACTGGTTCATCGTCATGCGGGTGCCCGAGGCGTCCAGCATGTATGGGCCACGGGTGACGCCGTAATTAGTCAGCTTGCGCCACCAGGGCTGCCAGCGGACGGTCCCGTTGACCGGGCGTTTGGCGACGTGCGGGTTGAAGTAGTAGGCGGTGCGGAACGCGATGTCAGCCGGATCACCATCGACGGTCGCGTTGCTCGGGCAACGGGTGATCTTGCTGTAGAACGAGCTGCTGCCTTCGGCCGGAAGGTACTTGCGGAAGACCAGTCGGCCGATGCACGAACCGGTGTCTTCCTTACTGGCCCACGCGCTGCCGCTGGGCTTCTGGGTCTGGAGATAGAAGCGGTTCACGCCATTATCCGGCGTGCCGCCACCGAGATCAAAGTCCCAGTCCTCTTGGCCGTAGTCGCCATAGAAGGTGGGCAGATAGCCCTTGTTGGCCGACGCGTAGCTCACGACGGCGAGGCCGACCTGTCTCATTTGAGCGCCGCACTTGACGACGGCCGCCCGCACGCGGGCCTTGTTCAGCGAGGGGAGCAGCAGCGCGATCAGGATCGCGATGATGCCAATGACAACCAGCAGCTCAACGAGGGTGAAACCCTTGGTTTTCCGGGACATGACAAGGCCTCCGCAAGCAATCGAGTCAAATTCCGCCGGCCTGACGTCCGCTCTCCGCTATGAAATCGGAGCGCCAAGCCTTTCGACCCGCACAGTCTGCCATCTCTTTCGCGAAGCACAAGGTAATTTGTCATGGTAATTGCATGAAAATCACCAGACACGTTTAGCCCGCGCAATTCCTGCGGTTTTCGAATAAAGCAACTGAAAATCCAACCATCCGAAAGGATTGAATTATTCCCGCCGTGGAAGTTTCACGGATAGCAATCGGGCGTCGGTCAGGGCTGCGTGGCGGGCGGCGTGTGCTGCTCGGCCGTGGGTTCGGGAAGCGGATCGAGGATGTAAGTCTTCAGATCGCAATCCGTTAATGCCTTCAGGCCCGCCACCACGATTTCAGCGTTCTGGCGTGCCCCGACCGGGCCGGTGTGCGTGGTGTCGCCGCCAGTGAAGTAGGTGTCCTTCACCTGCGCGGGCGTCATCGTCGTGTAATGGGCCCAAATCCGCTCGTTCAGATCAACGTACGATGCGCCGGTCTGCTCGGCCACCTGCTTCGCATCCGCCACGTAGCCGCTCGGACCCGTGCTGGGCGGCACGCTGTCGCCCGGCTTCGGGCAGCGCGGAATGGGGGAGCAGATGATCGCCTTCATACCGTGCGCCTTGGCGTCGGTGACGTACTTCCGCATGTACCAGCCGTACGTGTGGACGACTTCCTTCTTGCCCTTATTCTCGCCCAGCGTGAGCGTGACTTCCTGGCTCTCCTCGCCGATGCCGCGAATGGTGCCGCGTTCGCGGTTGTCGCCCGCCAAGGCGCTGGAGTCGTTGTGACCGAACTGCATGAGGACGTAGTCGCCCGGCTTGCACTCGCCCAGGATCGCGTCCCAGCGTCCATCGGTGATGAACGTCCGGCTCGACCGTCCGCCGATGGCGCGGACGACAACGCGGATCTTCGACGCGTCGAACATCGGCGTAATCGGATCGCCCCAGCCCATTTGTTTGGGCGTGTTCACGTGGACGGTGGAGTCACCAATGATCCACAGCGTGGGCCGGGTGTCGGGGGCGGTGGTGGGCGATGCCTTCGGGTCGGCCGCACAACTGACCGATGCCACCGTCCCACCAACCGCGATACCGAAGGTCAGCAGAACACGGAACCACATCGACGATCGGGCAGGCTGAGCGGTGATCATGGGACTCGCAGCATCACGCCGGATTGGCGTCGATGCAAGTCGAACTTTCGCGATCTTCCATGGGAATTTCCGGGGGTCTGCCCGGGGAGATCAGAGCAGGACGTCGGAGAGGTTTTCATCCGATTGAATCGGCGGTCGGCTGAACGCCGGCGCCACGATCCCAGGCGAGTTCGCCACGATCGCCGTCGGCACGCCGCGTTCGTAATGGGCAGCGAGGATCAGCAGGTCGGTGAAGTTGACGACGCCGTCGTAGTTGAAGTCGCCCTCGCTGAAGGTGCGCGCCGATTGCCCGTAATTCGCGGCCAGCGTGAGCAGATCGGTGAAGTTGGCCAGCCGATCGCGGTTGACGTCACCGGCCAGCGTAAAGAAGCTGGTCGACGTGTACGCACCAGCCATCGGCAGACCGGCCACATCGGTGATGGCGTCGGCGACCATCGTCGCCGTGAAATCCCCGTCGGGCAGTGGCGTGTCGAAGCGGAACGTGGCCGTGCGTGCCGCGGCGTCGTAGGTGACGCCGTCGGGCGTAAACGTCGTGCCGTCCGAGCGTCGCGCGAGCAGATCGCCCGCCGACAGCGTGCTCGGATCGATCGCTTCGCTGAACTGCATCGCGACGGAATGGCCCGTTTCGTAGCGAAAGGTCGTGCCGCTGACGCTCGGCTTGACGGTGTCTACGATCGCAATCTGCACGAACGCCAGCTTTGCGTTCGCGCCCGTCGGCGTGACCGTGAGCCGGCCGTCACTTACGCGCACGCGCGTCAGGTAGTTGTCGAAGTTATCGAAGCCGTCGCTGTCCTGCGCCGGCGTGCCTTCGACGCGGAACTGGTTGATCGAGTCGGAGTAACCCGGATCGCCCGTGGCCATGTAGACGTCGTAGATGCCGTCAGGCAGCGCATATTCCCAGGTGAACGTGCCGCCCATCTGCGTGTGGATGAACGTGTCGATGGCCGGGTCGGAATTGATGTTGCGCCGCCGTGCGTTGGCGCTGTTGAGTGCCGACCAGCCGTAAGTGCGTCCGCCGCCGCGATCGCCGTAGACGTTGCCGGTGTCGAGCACGTGGCCGGCCGGCGTCGCACCCGCGTCGTTTGGCTGAAAGTTCACCTTGATGTCAGCGCTGCTCGGCACGACCGGCGCACGATACGTCCAGACGACCGTGTCGGTGAACGTCTGCCCGTTCCGCGTGCCGGTAACCACGATGGTGTTGTTGCCAGTCGCGAGCGTGATACTCGGCAGTTTCCACACGCCGTAGCCGCTGGAGGTGAGCGCGCCGAGCGAGACGCCGTTCAGCGTAGCGCTGACGCTGGTCAGGTTCGAGTAGACCTTGAGTTCGGTAACTGCGGTCGTGCGCTGCGACCAACGCCGGCTGGTGATGTACGCGAACGGCTCGGCCGACCAGTTGGCCTTGTAGTAATAGAATGAATCCTTTTTCGTCGTGCGGTCGTAGCTGACCAAACCCTTGTCGTTGCGACCGGGCGTGTCGCCTTCGTTGCGCCCGTCGACGCCGAAATCGAACATGTTCCACAGCGTTCGCGCCCACAGCCACGTCCGCGTCGCGAGCAGTGGCCAGGTCTGTTCGTGCAGCGTGTTCTGGTACTCCTCCGGATGCCACAACCCGCCGGCCGTCGGTGTGGGCGGGTTCAGTTGATGCTGGCTGAGGGCCGCGCCGGCGCCGTACTCGCTCATGCCGATGAGCGTCGTCGGGCTGGCCGAGTGCATCGAATCGAGCAGGCTGCCGAGTTGATTGGCCGTGCCGTAGTACCAGCCGTAGTAGCGGTTGTAGGCGACGACGTCGGTGATCTTCTCCAGCGTGCCGACGCTGCCGTTCCACGACGCGCCGGTCGTCAGACGCGTCGGGTCTTCGGCGTGCGCAAGATCATTCAGGGCCGTCACCACCGAGCGATTTCCCGCATTGTCGGAGATCTCGTTGTACGTACCCCATACGACGATCGACGGGTGGTTGTAGTTCTGGCGGATCAGCTCTCGCATTTGCTGCTGCTGGGCCGCGAGGAACTCAGACGTAGCCGGCACGACGCCGCTGTTGCCGGAGCCGACGTTCGGCACCTCGCTCCAGACGACGATGCCTTTCTCGTCGGCCAGATCGTACAGCAGTGGCGCCTGCTGGTAGTGGCTCGTGCGGAGGAACGTCGCGCCCACTTCCACGAGCAGGTCGATGTCTTGCCGGATGTCGGCGTCGCTGAGCGCCCAGCCTTTGTTCAGCCGGTCCTGGTGGATGCTGACGCCGTGCAGGTCATACCGCTGGCCGTTCAGCATGAAGCCTTGCGTGGCGTTGACCGAGTAGCTGCGGATGCCGACTTTCTGCTTCACAAGGTCGAGCAACTGGCCCGTGCCGATGTCGCGGACTTCGACGAACAAGTCATACCGGTACGGATCGAGCCGGCCGTTCCAGAGGTGCGGGTTCGATACCGTCGCGCTCTGCGTGAGCGACACAGACGCATTCGCACCGACGGACTGCGGCGATTCGTTGATGGCCGCGATCGTGCCGTCCGCGTCAGCCAAGACGCTTCGGACGAGCAGGCTGCGCGTGGAGGCGAGGTCGTTGTCGACGACGGTCTTCACCTGAATCATCGCCGAAGCGGTGCTCACGCCAGACGCCGAGAAGTACACGCCGGGCGAGGCGAAATCGTCCAGCGCCACGTGCGATGAGCCGACGCCGACGAGCGACAGCTTGCGGTAGATGCCCCCATCCAGCGTGAAGTCGATCGACTGCGGGCCAAGCACATTGTTGAGCGACGACGAGTTGTCGACCTTGATCGCCAGCACGTGCGTACCCGCGCCGGCAAGAGCGGTCGTCACATCGAACTGAAATGCCGCGAACGCCCCGCCGTGCGAGCCGATGAGCGCACCGTCGATGTAGACATCGGTGGCCATGCTCGAACCGTCGAAGCGGAGCGAAACCGACTTGTTCGCCAGCGAAGCGGGCAGCGTGATCGACTTGCGGTACCAGCCGATGCCGCGCGCGTAGTTCGATCCGCCGTCCTGGCCGTCGAGGGCGTTCCAGGTGTGCGGGACAGTGACGCTCGACCAGGCCGAATCGTCGAACGCGACGCCCGCCGCGCCGGCCGGGTCGGCGCGGAGGAACCGCCAGCCGCTGCCCAAATCCACCGTCACACGCGGGTCGGCCGGTGCGGCGTAGACATCCCCCACGGCCGCAAGAAGCCGCCTGGGTTCGAGGGCTTGCGTGAGGAAAGTCCGATTGTGTCGAGACGAACGCATCCGGCTCCGTGAAGTCGGCTCAGTATTCCACGCCATCGGCGAGCGGCAATTCCAAACCCGCCAATCGGGATCAGGAAAATGAGGAAAACGCGGGCGGTCGCAACGGTGAAGGCGGTTGGCCGATCACTTGAGCAGCGCCATCGCGGGCAGCGGCTTGCCTTCGCGGTCGAACAGCGCGTCGGAGCCGCCGCGGTAAATGTGCAGGCCGGGCGTTGGGATCGCTTCGGGATACCACCACAAGACGCCAAGGCATCGGCCGTCCTTCGCGGCGCGCACCGTGTCGAGCAGGTCGCGCAGGAACGCCGCCTGCCCCTCCGGCGTGCGCGGCCACGCGAAGCCGGCGTCAGTCTTGTCTTTCGTCAGGCTCGACGCATCGAACCACGGGTAGCCCGTCTCCACGATCCACACGTCCTTCGCGTGCGTTGCGATCAGGTCGTCGACGCACTGCTTGAGAACGGGCACCTTCTCGCCGCCGTACGGGTAGAAGCTGAGGCCGATCGTGTCGAAGTCGAGGGCGTGCTCGGCCAGGCGTTTGAAGAACCACGTCGGCACGCCGGGCTGGCCGCCGCCGTGCGTGTGGATCGTGATGCGGATGGCCGGGTCGACGCCGCGTGTGGCGCGGATGCCGGCTCCAAGGAGTCTTGCGAGCCGACCGAACTCCTCGCGCTGGCCACTATCGTCCTTCACGACGCCGACGCGACCATCGGGCCAGAGCATGCCGGGCGCGATCTCGTTGCCGATCTGCACGAACGCGGGCGTGACGCCGTCGCTGGCAAGCGTGGCCAGCACGTCGTGCGTGTACTGCTCGACGGCCCGTTCGAGCGCGTCGAAGGGCAGGTCGCGCCAAGCGGCCGGCTTCGTCTGGTGCATCGGGTCGGCCCACGTGTCGGAATAGTGCAGACAGAGCAACGTCTTCGCGCCCACGTCCTTCACGCGCTTCGCGAGCGCACGGACTTCGTCCAGATCCTGCACCGCGCCCCAGCAGGCGTTGAAGTCTTTCGACGGATTCACGAACAGGCGCAGCCGGAAGACCGATGCACCGTGATCCGCCATCACCCGCAACGCGTCGGCCGGCTTGCCAGAGTCGTCGCGAAACACCGCGCCGGCTCGCTCGAGCGCGGGCAGCATCGACACATCCGCGCCATTCAGCAGCGTCTTCACGGGTTCACCTCCCGCACGAGCACGCGGGCGCTGTATGCGGGCAAGTCGATCTTATTTCCGATCGGATCGTTCGTGAACGCATCCTTCATCGCGCCAAAGCCCATGGCACTGCCATGGGCTTTTGATGAGGACAGTTGATGCGCCTCACGCGTGAAGTTCAGGAAGAACACGAACTCCTTCGCACCGTCGGTGCGCGTCTGCGCCGTCACACCCGCCGGGAGCTTGACGTCGAGCGCCCGCGTGATCTTCAGCTTCTCGACCAGCGATGCGTAGAACGCCAGGTGGAAGTCGTCCTTGAAGCGCGTCGCGAGGTAGTACGCCTCGCCCCTTCCGACAGAGTTACGCGTGACGGCCGGGCTGCCGGCGTAGAACTCGCTGGCGTAGGTCGCAAGGGCTTGCGCCTTCCAGATGCACGATGTCACACAGATAGCCCGCATTGAAGATACCCGAGAAACCGGCCTTTGTATCAACACTCACCGACACGCTTTCGTCTTCGTACAGCGCGTCGATTTCCTCCGCCCAGACGCCGCACAGCTTGCGGAAGGGGCCGGGGAAGCCGGTGAGGTGGCACAGGTCGGTTTCATCCACGATGCCGCTGAAGTACGTGGTGACGAACGTGCCGCCCTGCTCGACGAACTTTTGCACCTTCTCCGCAAAGCCCGGCCGCGTGAGGTAGGACATCGGCGCGATCACCAGTTTGTACTGATCGAGTGGCGCCATTTGGTCGATCACGTCGGCGTTCACGCCCATCGACCAGAACGCGCGGTAGTGCTCGATGCAGATGTCGAAGTAGTCTTTCGACTTGTTCCGCGGGCCGGCCGTGTCGTCGGTGGCCCAGCGACATTCGTAGTCGTAGACGATCGCCACCTCGGCCTTCGTCTGCGTGCCGACGACCGTGTCAAGCTGCGCCAGCTTCTCGCCCAGTTGCGCCACTTCGCGGAAAACGCGCGTGTGCTCCGTGGCGCAGTGGTCGACCACCGCGCCGTGGAATTTCTCCACGCTGCCGCGGCTCTTGCGCCATTGGAAGTAGAGCACGCTGTCGGACCCGTGCGCGATCGCCTGGAGGCCTTCGAGTGCGTGCACGCCGGGCCGTTTCACCTTGCAGACGGGCTTGTAGTTCTGCTGCGCCGCGCGCATTCCATCAACAGGAACGGCCTGTCGAGCATGGCCCGGCGCTGCGCGTGCAGGAAGCTGACGACGACCGCGCCCAGCCAATCGTCCGGGCGGTTGTGATATGCGGGATAGCTGTCCCAGCTGACGACATCGCACGCGCGGGCCAGCTTGTTGTAGTCGAGGCCCGCGTAGCCGCCGATGAAGTTCGTGGTGATCGGCACGTTCGGCGTGATGCGGCGAAGCGGCTCACTCTCGGCGCGGAAACAGTCGATCGTCTGGTCGGTCACAAAACGCTTCCAGTCCAGGTTCAGCCCGTGCACGATGCGATGGCCGAGCGGGCTGGGGCTTTCGATCTGCTCCCAGTCGGTGATGGTGTGTGCCCAGAACGTGGTCCACCACGCGTGATTGAGCTTGTCGAGGCTGTTCTCGTAGCGTTGCCTGAGCCACCTGCGGAATGCGGCCTGGCAGAGATCGCAGTGGCAGTCGCCCGAGTATTCGTTGTTCACGTGCCAGAGCGTGAGCGTGGGATGATCCGTATACCGCTCGGCCAGCTTCGTGTTGATACGCTGCGCGAGGCGGCGGAACTGCGGCGACGTAAAGCAGTGATTGTGCCGGCCCTCCCACAGCTTTCGCCGACGCTCGGCCGTCACGCGGAGCGTTTCCGGATACGCCTTGGCGAGCCACGCCGGTTTCGCGCCGCCGGGCGTGGCGAGGATGATGCGCGTGCCCTGCTTGCCGAGCTTATCGAGGATCGCATCGAGCCACCCGAACTCGAACACGCCGTCGCTCGGCTCGAGCTTCGCCCACGAGAACACTCCGACGGTGGCCGTGTTGCAGTGGGCGAGTTTCATCAGGCGGACGTCTTCGTCCCAGACATCGGGCGTCCACTGCTCGGGGTTGTAGTCGCCGCCGTGCATGAAATGGGGGAATGCGGTGACGGGCTGGCGGAGTGACTTCATGATTTGGCGTTGATGGTGAATGAGGCTTCCCGCGTGATCACGACGTTCACGCCGCGGAGTTCCGCGACGGCGTCCTGCGTGAACGCAGACCGCGGGTCTTCGGTGAGATAGATCGGCCCGGACTTCTGGAGCGGCAGGATGCGCAGCGTGAGCGTCTGGCCGGCGAGATCGCGGAGCGACTGCTCGAAGGGTTGGCCGTTGTAGAAGTGATCGTTGAGGAGATTGCCCGATGCGTCGTAGAGGCGAGCGACGTCGCCGACGTAGTCGATGACGAGGCGGGCGTTGACGTCGGTCTTCGGAACTTCGATCGTCCAGACGGCCGCGTGCTCGAAGTCGGCGTCGGTTGGCGCTTCGGCGACCTTCGCGTAGCCGAGCGCGACCGCGCGCGGCGGGCCCGCATCGCCTCGCGGCGTGACCGTGACGTCGATCGATTCCGTCGTGGCGATTGGGATATCGACGATGCCGAACATGCCGTCGCGCCGGGCCGACGGAAAAGGCGGCAGAATGGCAACCGGAACCGTCGATGCGGCCGAGTCCGTCCAAGCACGGAGCCGTTCGCGCGGACGCACAGGCGAACCATCTGGGTCTGGTATCCTCTCCCGGTACGCCGAGAGAGGATTAGGGCCGTTCCCCTGCAAGGACCGAAGGCGGCCCTCGCCCCTGCCCTCTCCCGGTGTACCGGGAGGGGGTGAGACGTCGCTCGTCAGCACATTGACATCCGCCAGTGCGATGCGTTCTACGCCGCTGATGGCCACTCGATGGCATCGCAGCGCGTCTGCATCGCTCAGCAGGACGACCACCAATTGCCGACCGCTAGCGGACTCGACATGAATCGCCGCGCCTCGGCCCGGCCGCACGTTGCGGATCAGCACCTCGCGAGCCATCCTTTCGACGACGAACGTCGATGGCTCGACGCGTACATTTCCGTCGAACGCGAAGTCGGCGGGCACGCCGGGCGTTTGCCCGAAGACGATGTAGTCGCGTCCCGTATCGCTCACGCGAGCGAGGAGTTGCGCGGTCGCGTAGCACAGCGTGACATCACCAAGACTCAGCCGCGCCGGCCAGACGAAGCTGGAATCGGCGGGAACCGTGACAGGCGGGAACTCGATGCGCGAGCCGTCCTCGAACGTGACCGACAGGCGCGTGTCCGCCTTCGCCGGCATCGGCAGCAGGCGCTGATAGTTGTTCACGAACACGAACGTGCCGGCTTCGCCGGTGCGGACGGCCCAACGGAGCGTGGTCGCGTCGTCCTTCTTTTCGGGCAGGACGTCGGGCAGATGAACGCTCGTCGTCGCGAGCGCTGGCCCGAAGTCGTGCAGGAACGAATGCAGGCGACGCAGCAGATGAAAGTGAGGCCGCACCTGTCCGAACTGGCCCAGCGGGGCCTGGAAGTCGTAGCTTCTGGTGGGCGAGTCGTTCCAGTACTGAGTCGCCTGCGATTCCTGAAGCGTGCTTCGTTTGCCCCGCGGGTTCGTGCCGCCGTGATACATGTAGTAGCCAGGCAGTGTGCTGCCGGAGCCGATTTTCGTGAGCGTGACGCTGAGCACGTCGCGCGGATCGATCTTGATCCGGCGGTGATAGCTCTGCTCCATCCCGCCGCCGATTTCGCACGTGAGGTACGGGTACTGGGCTGATTCTTCCGTCTCGACGCGATCGCGACCGAGCATGTCGGCGCCGACCTCGATGTCGGTCCGCATCCTCTCGAATCGGAACGCGTGCCAATGGTGGCCGGGCATCGGCTCGAGTTCGCGGGCCCAGAAACCCTCGGCGTACGCGCCGTAGAGCGGCAACAGTTCGCCGAACGGCATCGGCGTAGACGTGCTGGGCCAGCCGGTGCGAGTGTAGATCGGCACGTCGATGCCGAGCTCGATCGCAATGCGTTTGAGATCGAGCAGATACTCGGCCGGCCCGCCGAATTCGTTGTCGACCTGGATGCCCAGCACCGGCCCGCCCTGCTTCCAGAGCAGGCCGTCGAGCTGCGTTGCGATCTGCGTGTAGAGCTTGCGGGCGTAGTGGAGGAAGGCCGGATCGCTCGATCGGGCTTTGCAGCGGCCGTCGAGCACCCAATCGGGCAGACCGCCGTTGCGGACTTCGCCGTGGCACCACGGGCCGCAGCGGACGATGATCGGCAGGTCGAGTTCAGCGCACGTCTGCACGAACCGCCGCAGGTCGCGGCAGCCGGTCCAGTCCCAGTCGCCTTCGACTTCTTCGTGATGAATCCAGAAGACGTAGCTCGCGATGACGTCGAGCCCGCCGGCCTTCATCTTCAGGAGTTCGTCGCGCCAGTCGCGCGGGTCGACGCGCGAGTAGTGGATCTCGCCCATCACGCCGAGCCAGGGCATGCCGTCCCGCGTGAGGTACTTTTGCGTGACACCGATGGTGGGACGACTCGGGCCCGACGGCGTGCCGAGGTGGAACGCGCCTTCGGGCGGTGGCGTGGTCGATCGGATCGTGATCGTGTGCGTGGGCATTTTCTCTCAGACGCTCAGTCGCCAGCGGCTTACTTGGATTCGGGAAGCGGTGCGCCGAAAACGGGGAAGCCTTCGCTATCCCACGTGAAAGGCTGCACGCGCGTGTGGCGATTCGGGTCGCGCAGCGGATCCGGGTTCGCGCCGGGGTACGGGCGTGCGTGGTAGACGAGCAGGTCGGTCTTGCCGTCTTCGGCGACGGTGAAGCTGTTGTGACCGGGGCCGAAGGCTTTGGCGGTTTCGGTCGTGCAGAAGATCGGCTCGGGCTTCTTGTGCCAGGATTTTGGATCGGTCGGGTCGGCGTTTTCGTCCATCCAGAGCAGGCCCATGCAGTAGTTGTGGTCGGTGGCGCTGGCGCTGAACGTGACAAAGATGCGGCCGTTGCGCCTGAGGACGGCCGGGCCTTCGTTGACGCGGTGGCCGATCACTTCCCACGGATGCTCGGGCGTGGTGATGCGCGTCTGCGTGCCCTTGATGGCAGTGGGTCCGTCCATCTCGGCCAGGTAGATGCTCGTGCCGGGGCCAATCTTCGGGTCGTTCTGCGCCCAGAGCAGGTAGCGCTTACCGCGCAGTTCGAGCACGGTCGCGTCGAGCGAGAAGCTGTCCCAGTTCGGCTTGATCTGGCCGCGCTCGGTCCACTCGCCCTCCATGGGATCGGGCGACGAGTTGGACAGCACCCAGATGCGAATCTTCCAGATGTCGTCGCGCTCGCCGGCAGCGAAGTAGACGCACCACGTGCCGTCGATCTGATGAATCTCCGGCGCCCAGATGTGCCAGCTCATCTCACCCGAAGCGTGCGCCCGCCAGATGACTTTCTCTTCGGCGTTCGCCAGCCCGGCGATGGTCTTCGCGCGGCGCAGGACGATGCGATCGTACTCGGGCACGCTGGCGGTGAAGAGGTATTCGCCGTTATGGCGAAGGATGTACGGGTCAGCCCGCTGTGGGATGACCGGGGTCGTGCAACTCCAAGTCGACATCGATTCAGTGTCCTTCCTTGCCAAGCTCGACGCGAAATGGCAGCGCCGGCAGGCGCTCTCCGTTCACGAGATTGGCCACCGGATTGTCGGCCCAGGCGTAACGGACTTCAATCGGCGACTTGCCTTCCGGAACACGCACGAGGACGGCGTTGCTGTCGATCCTGGCGTCGGCCCAGCTCCAGCCGTCCTCCGTCCGCAGCGCGAAGCCCGTCAGTGCGAAGCCGGCCGGAACCAGCTCCTTCGCGTGCGTGAACTGAAGTCGAACCGTCGATCCTTCGACCGTTGCGCTCTTCAGCAGCGGGCCGGTCCATTCAAGGTCTTTCTCGCCGTAGACGTTCGCGCGGGCCGCCAGCGCCAGGCGTCGGCCGACCTCCTGCTTGTTCTTCGGGTGGACGTTCTTGGCATCGCCGATGTCGAACGCGGTGACGGTATACGCGTTCGGCACCGTCAGCATCGTCTGCCACTGCGCCTCGCGCACGCTAGCGATCTGGCTGCGATCGGCCGGCTGCGTCGCGGGAGCGTGGTAGCCGGCCAGTTGCACGCTGAGGAACGAGAACTCGGTATTCCACGCCTTGCGCCAGTCGGCGATCAGCGTCTGCATGAGCGGCAGGTAGATTTCGTTGTTGTAGCCGTTGCTTTCGCCCTGGTACCAGATCGCGCCGCGGAACGCGTACGGCACGAGCGGCGCGACCATGCCGTTGTAGAGCACGCTGGGGTTGTGCTGGTCCTGGCTGGGGTCTTTGGGCGCGCCGGGCTTGCGCGGCTCGGGCTTGCCGGCCGCCTTCGCGTCGGCCGACGCTTTCTCCCAGTCCTTCAGCGCCTGCTCGTACTTCGTCTGCGCCGCGCCGCTCGCGAAGTCGGATTTCTTCTGCTCGTACTCGGGAACAAGTTGCTTGAGCTTGTCGTTGGACAGCAGTGCGTCGCGACTGGTCCAGGCCTGTGCGGTGCTGGCGCCGTAGCTGGTCACGAGCAGGCCGATCGGCACGTCGCCCGGCAGCGTCTTGTGCAGCTCGCGGCCGAAGCAGTAGGCGACGGCGCTGAACTTCGGCGCGTTCTCCGAATTGCAGACAAGCCACTCGCCCTTCGCTTGCGTGTCGGGCGAGTCGGTCATCTTCAGATCGACCTTGAACTGCCTGATCTTCGGCCAGTTCGCGGCCGCGATCTCCTTCTCCTCATCCTGGATGCCGGCGAAGCTGGCGACCTTCTTCGACATGACGAAGTCCATGTTGCTCTGGCCCGAGCAGAGCCAGACGTCGCCGATGAGAATGTCGGTGCGACGGACTTCGTTGGAATCGCCCTTGACGACCAGTTCGAACGGCCCGCCAGCAGCGTGGGCGGGGAGATGCGCCGTCCACATGCCGACGGCGTCGGCAGTGACGGTCGTGCGAACGTTCTCGAGATGGTTCGTGTGAATCTCCATCTCGCCGGATGCGGGCCGCGTCGCAGGGTTCAACTCCCATGCGCCGGGCAGCTCGAGCCTCACCTTCTCCCCCGGCGTCGCCGTGCCACAGACGGGAATCTCGGCGTCGCGCTGAAGCACCGCGTGATCGGTGAACAGCGGATTCAGCTTCACTTCCGCCAGCGCGGCCGACGACGCGGCGAGCGAGATTGCCAGGAATGCGATTCGACGAATCATCTCTTGCTCCAAACAGACAGAACCACAGATGAACACAGATCAATCAAAGAAATGGCAAGTCACTTCTTCATCTGCGTTCATCTGTGTCCATATGGGGTTCTTTCTTCTGCGCGCTGACTTCGTGTCCCTTCGTGCCCTTTGTGGACGCGCTCACTTCGCCCGGATCAGCGTGATGTTCGGCCTCGGCGGCTCGGGCATGTTCGGGCCGACCAGGAAGCCCACGTGGGGCGGCTGGTTGTACGCCACGTTCTCCCACGCCACGCCGAGGCGGTACACCGGGTCGTGCATCAGCGTGTACATGCGCCGCTGCGTCGGGATCGGCGTAGTGAAGACCCGCAATTCCTTGTCGTCGGCCGTCGGGTAGACGAGTTCTTCGCGCCAATCGCCGAACAGATCGGCGCTCAGGCTCGGATTCGACTTCGTGCCGTTGATCTTCACGCAGTCGAAGTTCTTGGCGTCGAAGATCGGATCGGTCGTTTCCTTCTCCCAGTTCCACTTGCTGACGAATGTGCCGTCGAGCAGTTCGTCGAGTTCGTCGCCGTCCCAATAGATGCGCATGTTGCAGGAGCGCGGGGCTTTGTCAGAGATGCGGTTGCCCTTGGCGTCGTACAGGCCGGTCATGCCGGCGCCGAACGCCCAGCTTTCGCTGCCGGGGTGGCGCGGGTCGATGTCGAAGCTCGCGCCGCGGCCGGGGCCTTCGCCCTTGTCGCCGCCGGTGGTGGCGGCCTTCGTGCTGGGGATCGCCCAGAGCGTCTTGCCCGTCTTCAGCGCCACCATGTGCAGGCCCTGCTTGTCGAAGCGTTCCTGGATGCGGACTTCTTCCAGGCCCGGGTTGTCCGGGTCGAGATCGCCCACGTGGATGGCGTCGCCGTGGCCGTAGCCGGTCGTGAACAGGCCATGCCCGTTGTCGTCGACGACCATGCCGCCGTAGATGATTTCGTCCTTCCCGTCGCCGTCCACATCCGCCACGCTCAGATTGTGATTGCCTTGGCCGTTGTAGCCCTTCGGCTCCTTGTCGCCGTCGAAGACCCAGCGCTGCTTCAGCTTGCCATCGACCAGGTCCCACGCGACGAGGAACGTGCGCGTGTAGTAGCCGCGGCACATGACCAGGCTCGGGTGCACGCCATCGAGGTACGCGACGCAAGCGAGGTAGCGTTCGCTGCGATTGCCGTAGCCGTCGCCCCAAAGGGCTTTCATTTCGTCGCCGGTGGCGTCGTACTTGTCGATCCCGCGGAGCGGCACGTACGGCACGGTGTCGATCGCGGCACCCGATTGGCCGCTGAAGATCGTGAGGTACTCCGGCCCCTTGTTCACGCGGCCGTCTTCGCCGACGTAGCTGGCCTTCGGATCGTCGCTGCCGAGGATGACGTTCTTGCCCGCGCCGTCGATGGTGCCGGGCGCGGTCTTGCAGGCGACTTCGGCCCGGCCGTCGCCGTCGAAATCGAACACCATGAACTGCGTGTAGTGCGCGCCGCCGCGGATGTTCTTGCCGAGGTTGATCTCCCACAGCTTCGTGCCGTCGAGTTTGATGCCTTGCAGGAGAACCGGCTGCGTGACGCCGCTGTGCGAGTTGTCCTGTGCGCCGTTTTCGAACTTCACGACGAGGTCGAGCGCGCCATCGCCGTCGAGGTCGGCGGCGCTGGCGTCGTTCGCGTGATAGCCGGCCGGGATGTGCAGTGGGATTGAGAGGTACGGCTTGGGGTTCGCCGCGAGCGTGAAGGGCTTGCCCGGGAAGGCCGTCGCGCCCGGGCCGGCCGCTTCGACAGAGTACGTGTTCGGCTTGGTGAGGTCGGCCTTCTCATCGACAAAGCACGTCGGGCCGGTGAGCGGCTTGTCGTTCAGCTTGACCGGTGCGCCGTCGCCGGTGATGCGCATCACGTCAAACGCCAGCGTGTCAGGCTCGTTGCCGAGCAGGCGCAGCTGACCAGCACTTTGCCGTCGCCGGCGGGCACGGCCACCACGCCGCGGTCGAGCGCTTCCATGTGCCGTGGCGCCGTTGACTCCGCGAGAACGGCACTGGCAGCCAACCCGAACGTCGCACACCACAACGCCGCTATGCAGGCACGCTTCATGGAACTACCTCCGCCGATTGATTCTTCCGCCGAACAGACTGGCCAACCAGCCTAGTGGGACTCGCAGGATTTGCCACTTATTTCCACAGACGCGGCAACCGATTCAGTTATTTCGATGGAATACACCCCGATTTTCGCGACATTTCGCTCCCGCAATTTCCATAGCAATCAACCAAATCCGTGGTACGTTTGGGACGGCCGGAGTGATCGACCGGACCGCACGGTCCGTGCCTGCATGGCAGCTTGAAGACGTCTCAGACGAAGCGGAGGAACCGCCTTGCCCTCTCGTCGTGTCCACTCGCGTGCGCATGTCGCGCTGGAGCCGCTCGAAACGCGCCGCCTCCTCTCAACGGCCGTTGGTGCGCTGCCGGCATACCAACTGGAAGCGCTCGACCGCGGTTTGGTCGCGTTCCGCACCGGCGCGAGCACCGCGTACGTCGGCTGGCGTTTCCTCGCAAGCGATTCGACGACGACCGGCTTCAACGTCTACCGCTCGCAGGCCGGCGCTACGCCCATCAAGCGCAACACCACGCCGATCACCAACAGCACGAACTTCGCCGACACGAGCGTGAGCTTCACAGGCCCGGTGGCGTACTCGGTGCGCCCGGTCGTGAACGGCGTCGAGCAACCCGCCATCGCGACCTACACCTTGCCCGCCAGCGCCGCGACGAACCAGTACCTGAACATCCCGCTGAACATCCCCGCCGGCGGCACCACTCCCGATGGCGTCGCGTACACGTACACCGCGAACGACGCCTCCGTCGGCGACCTCGACGGCGACGGCCAGTACGAAGTCATCCTCAAGTGGGACCCGACCAACGCCAAGGACAACAGCCAGTCGGGCTACACGGGCAACGTCTACCTCGACGCGTACAAGCTCAACGGCACGCAGTTGTGGCGCATCGACCTCGGCCGAAACATCCGGGCGGGCGCGCACTACACGCAGTTCCTTGTCTACGACTTCAGCGGCGACGGCAAGGCCGAATTGGCCTGCAAGACCGCGCCGGGCACCGTCGACGGCGCGGGCAACAACGTCATCCTCGGCAGCGACGACCCGAACGCCGACTACCGCAACAGTTCCGGCTACATCCTGAGCGGGCCGGAATACCTGACGGTCTTCAACGGCATGAACGGCATCGCGCTGTCGACCGTCAACTACAATCCGGGCCGCGGGACGGTCAGCAGTTGGGGCGACAGCTACGGCAACCGCGTCGACCGCTTCCTGGCGACCGTCGCCTACCTCGACGGCGAGCGGCCGAGCATGGTGTTCTGCCGCGGCTACTACACGCGCGCCGTGCTGGCCGCGTGGGACTTCCGCGACGGCCAGCTTCGCCAGCGTTGGGTGTTCGACACGAACACCGCCGGCAACGAAAGCTACCGCGGCCAGGGCTCGCACGGCGTACAGGTGGCCGACGTCGACAACGACGGCCGCGACGAAATCCTCTACGGCGCCGCCGCCATCGATGACAACGGCACCGGCCTCTACAATACCACGCTCGGTCACGGCGACGCGATGCACCAGTCCGACCTCGTTCCCTCGCGCCCGGGCCAAGAGGTCTACATGGTTCATGAGACATCCAGTGCCTACAACAAGAACGGCATCGACGCCGGCGGCGACCTGCGCGACGCCCGCACCGGCGAACTGCTCGGCTGGATCCCCGGCGGCACCGCCGACGTGGGCCGCGGCGTGGCGGGCGACATCGACCCGCGTTACGACGGCGCGGAGATGTGGTCGAGCGCCGACGCGAACATGTACGCGTACGATCCGAACACCACGGGGCCGAACAAGCTCGTGTCGATCGGCTCGAAGGGGAACGTGAACCAGAACTTCGTCGTGCAATGGGACGGCGACACGCTCTACGAACTGCTCGACGGCACGACCATCAGCGACTGGCGCATCACGAACGGCCAGGGCGGACGCTACAACTATCGATCGTACACCAACGACGTCGTCGGCCTGTCCGGCAACAACGGCACGAAGAACACGCCCGCACTCCAGGCCGACCTCTTCGGCGACTGGCGCGAGGAAGTCATCTGGCGCACCAGCGACAACACCGCGCTGCAAATCTGGTCGACCACGATCGCCACCAGCACGCGCCTGACCACGCTCATGCACGACCGCCAGTACCGGCAGGCGATCGCGTGGCAGAACGTGGCGTACAACCAGCCGCCCCACACGAGCTACGAGATGGGCGCGGGCACGACGGCGACGACCACGCAACCGAGCGTGTTTTATGCCGGCAGCACCGGTTCCTTGCCCGCAGGCGACACGTATCAGGCCGAGAGCGCCGCGCTCGCGGGCGGGACCGTCTCCGAAGCGACCAACGCCCTTTTCAACGGCACCGGCTACGCCAACCCGCCCACGTCCGGCGGCAGCATCCAGTTCAATAACGTCAACGGCGGCAGCGGTGGCGAGGCCACGCTTCGTATCCGCTTCGCACTCAACTCAACCACCTCACGCACGGGCCGGCTCCTTATCAACGGAGTCGCGCAAAACATCGCCTTCACGCCAACCGGCGGCTGGACGGCGTGGCAGACCTTCACGCTGCCGATCACGCTCGCCCGCGGCACCGGTAACACCATCCGTCTCGAATCCACCGGTCAGGACCTCGCGAACATCGACCAGATCCGCATCGAATTCCCCGCCGTCCCGACCGGCTCAGCGACGTCACTCGCCGTCGCACCCGTCGCGCGCGGCTCGCTCAAACTCACGTGGACCGACAGCGCCTCGAACAAGTACGGCTTCCGCATCTGGCGATCGATCGACGGAGCGACGTTCGTTCCGGTCGGCACGACAACATCGACTGTCACCACCTTCACCGACACGGCTCTGCCCGACGGCATGACAGTGAGCTACCGCGTCACCGCTTACACCGCCGGCGGTGAGACCACGCCTGCCACCGCCACCGGCACCACGCCCCGCCCGGGCGACACCAACTTCGACGGCCACGTCGACTTCACCGACATGCTCACCGTCGCCAGCGCCTACGGCACGAACACCACCAGTGGCTGGTCCGTCGGCGACTTCAACGAAGACGGCGTCGTCAACTTCACCGACCTGCTGATGCTCGCCGCGAACTACGGAAACTGAAGCCAGCAGACTCGGCTTCGTGGCATGAGCGACACGCTCTTACTACGTCGTCGGGCGTTTTCGTCGCAGCAGGACAAGAGCCGCAGCGGATGCGAAACCACTCGGCTCCGGCACCATCGCCTGCGCCAGCGCGAAGTCGCTCGCCAGCGTTCCGCTTGTCGATCCATAGTTCGACGCCAGCGCCAGCAGATCGGTGAAGTTCACCGTGCCGTCGAAGTTGAAGTCGCCCGCCTCGAAGCCGCCGGCCGTGGCATTGCCGTAGTTGGCGGCCAGCTTCAGCAGGTCGGTGAAGTTGACGGTTCCGTCGAAATTCGTGTCGCCGTCCTTCGGCTTCCAGCTTTCGTAGAACGCGATGCCGAGCTGCTTGCCGAGGTTGTTGTAGTAGTCGACGTTCCTGCGCCGGCCGAACTGCGTCTCGAACGTCACGTCCACCTGCGCGCCCAGGTACGCCTCGGCGAAGTTCGCGCTGGTCCAGCTCGTGCCGGTCGAATCGTCATCCACCACGGTGCCAGCAAGCTGTTTGAACTTCACCCACCACGGCGCGAGGTTGTCGCCCTGCTCGTATTCCAGATAGCCGAAGTCTTCGTTCGGATACGCGGGGATCGTGCTGTGGAAGTCGATGAACGCCTGCACGGGTGCGGCCGTCTGCGCGATGTCGGCGATCATCGCTTCGCCGTTCACCTTAATCTCCTTGCGGTTGGCCGGCGCCCAGTTGGTCGGACTCCACAGGCCGTTCGGATCGACGGTGGAGTTGGCGACGGTCGTGCGGTTGTAGCCTGCGAAGCGACCGTCAGGGTTGAGCGTCGGGTAGCCGTAGAACTCCGCGACGCCGCGCAGGACGGCCGCGCGCGGGTCCGTGCCGATCAGCCAATCGATAAAGCCCTGGTACGTGTGCGTGCCAAGCGTTTCGCCCGCGTGCAGGCCTGTGCTGATGACGGCCTTGTGCTTGGTTCGTCCGGGCAAATCGTACGCGGGATTGGTGATGCGATATGCGTAGATGTCGCGCGGCGCGATCGTGCGGCCAAGGTCGTCCACGCCGCCGGGCGATTGGCCGATCACACCACTCGCGTTCCCCGTGAGCGTGGGCGCGCCCCAAGGCGACGCGATCACCTGCTGCGCGTGCGTCACCGACTTGCCATAGCTGTACGGGATCGCGTACGCGATCTGCACGTTCGCGCTCGTGAACGCGGCGTTGTTCGAGAAGCTGTAGAAGCCGCCCGAGCGGGCGTTGTTGTCGAAGAAGTTCCAGGTGACGCCGTCGTAGCTGTAGACCATCGGGTGGCTATTCAGCGCCGCGGCGCCGCCCGCGAAGTTGTCGGAGATGCGGAACGTCGGCTTCACCGATGCCACGCCGCTCACCTTCGCGTTGAGCCAGCGCCATTGTCCCGAGCCGTAGTAGTTGTCCCGGCCGACGAGCGTGACTGTGGTTCCGCTGACCGAGTACGACTTCAGCGATCCGTTGTCGAACGCCGCATCGAGCGTGATGGCGGCGCTGGCGTGATGCGTCAGCGCTGCCACGGTCGCGCACGCGAGCACCAGCGAGCGAACGAGCATGAATCACCTCCCGAGTGGAAAGGACGAAGTCTATCGAACGGGACACGACGCGTCGTGAAGAAAGTGGACGCGACGAAGGAGGCGAGTCGATCCCAGCCCCGCCTGGCCGGTCCCACGAGTGCACCAGCCGAACCGCGTCATTTCGCCTCCAATGCGAGGCCGAGCCACGCGTTCGGCCGGTCGCAGCGCGACCCTCGTTTTCGGAATCCAGGGACATTTTGGGGCATTCGGGCCACCCCGTTCGGCCGGGACGATCTCCGGCGTTTCCGTTCATCCGGAAGCACGCCGCACTCGGTATCATGACAAGCGGGTCCGGGTGGCCGTCAAGAGGGGAAATCGGCTCAGTGAAAGTCGTGCCCGCCGTCGCGGGCATGCTTTCGCACGTCGACAGCGCGGCCCGTGCATCGATCGACGAGCGACTGATCGAGATCCAGTTGGACGATCCGATTCCCACCGGGCCCGCCGACGGCTTCGACGGGCGATCGATGATCGTGGGGATTCGGGCGTCCGCTGAAATTCGTGCGAACCAAAAGCCCACCAGCGCGTCTGATCTGGTGGAAGCGTTCGATGAATTGAAACGGATGCGTCGTGGAATCCGACGCTCCACGACCACGCACCGCGAAGGCGCAAGCGGGGCGGGTGAGGGGTGCCGGGGACAACGCCGCACCGTGTGCGTTTGATGGATAGGAGGTCAACATGCGTCAATGGCTCCGAACGTCGTTGTTGCTCGCGTGCTGTGCGGGTGCGAGCTGGGTGGACGCGTCGGCGGACCAGTCGCCAACGACTGGCCCCGTCACGACGGTGCCGACACAAGGCGATGATGCCGCGGTGCTGCGAGTCGTCTTCGACGACATGCTGCGCGCCGACAACGGCAGGGCGCCGCGGGAATGGACCCGCGATCTGTCGAAGCCGGTGTATGTGTCGCGCGAGGCGGAACGTCGCCGGTTGAGCGTGAACGATGTCCTTTCACGTCACGACACACGGAAGTGGGACGCGCTGAGCGACACCGAGCGCGCGGCCGCCTCCGAGGCGGCGGACGACGTGATCGCCCGGCTCGAACGCGCCGATCGGCTGCCGGCGTTTCGGTCTACCAGCGGACGCATCAAGGTGTACGAGGAGGCAGGCGCCGCAACCCAGCCCACGGCCACACAGCCGTTCGCGGAGCGGGGCAGTTCCGTCGCGCCGCCGGGTTATTCGAAGGACCGGCGCTACGCCGTCGTGCACCTGGCGTTCCCGTGGAGCATGCACTCGGGCGAAGTGACTTACATCCTCGAACGAAAGGACGATGGATGGGTCGTGGTGCTGAGCGATTTCATCTACTACGTGTGACGGGCATCCCTCGTGATCAAGCAAGCGGCGGGAAGGAACGTCGCTGAAGTAAGACGGTTCGTCACTGGCAAGCCGCGTCGCTTGACGTTCGCGCTGGCGCTCCAACGCTTCGACCATGCCTTCTCTCTTCGATTCGTTGTCGTTGCGCTCGGTCACGTTTCGCAATCGTCTCGGCGTTTCGCCGATGTGCATGTATTCATCGGTCGACGGAATGCCGAACGACTGGCATCTGATGCACTTGGGTACGCGGGCCGCGGGCGGGTTCGGCGTGGTTTTTACCGAAGCCGTCGCCGTCGAGCCGCGCGGACGGATCACGGATGTCGATGCGGGCATCTGGTCCGATGCGCATGCCGAAGCATGGTCGCGCGTGACGAAGTTCGTGAAGGCGCGGGGTGCGGCCGTCGGCGCGAGCTTGCGCACGCCGGTCGCAAGGCGAGCACGCTTCCGCCATTCGAGGGAGGTGGCGCAGCCACGGGCTCGCGCGCCTGGACGCCGATCGGCGCGAGCGCGGTCCCCTTCTCGCCGAAGTACCCGACGCCGACGGAGATGACCCGTCAGCAGATCGACGAGGTGATCGCCGCGTTCGCGGCCGCGGCGAAACGCGCCGTCTCGGTCGGCGGGTTCGACTTGGTCGAGGTCCACGCGGCCCACGGGTATCTGCTGCACAGCTTCTACTCGCCGCTCAGCAACCAACGAACCGACGACTTCGGCGGCAGCTTCGCGAACCGCGTGCGGCTGACGCGCGAGGTCGTGCGCGCGGTGCGCAGCGCGATCCCGGACGGCGTGCCGATCTCCGTACGCCTGAGCTGCACCGACTGGACGGAAGGCGGCTGGACGATCGACGACAGCGTCGAGTTGTCGAAACTGCTCACGCGCGAGGACGGCGCGGACCTGATCGATTGCAGCAGCGGCGGAAACGTGCCACGGGCGAACATTCCGTTGGGGCCAGGTTATCAAGTGCCGCTGGCCGAGCGGGTGAAACGCGACGCCGGCGCGACCACGGCCGCGGTCGGGCTCATCACCGAGCCGAAGCAGGCGGACGACATCGTCCGCGAAGGCAAGGCCGACCTCGTGTTGCTGGCCCGGGCGGCGCTGCGCGATCCGAACTTTCCGCTGAACGCGGCACGGGCGCTCGACCAGAAGCAGGCGGTCGCGATGCCGAAGCAGTACGACCGGGCGTGGTGAGACCCGGTCGATGGGTTCGCACCCTAAAGGCGCAAGCGACGGCGGGCGGCGAGCTTGGAAACTGCCGGACCCACTTGGTTCGTGGCCAATATCCGCCTCCCCCGCTTGCGCCTTGGTGTGAACGACTCGCTTCTCCATACAAATCGACTTGCGGATTCGCGCCCGACTCGGCATGTTTCTGCACAAGTATGCACGTCGCTAGACACGTTGTTCCGTCTGGCGGCTCGCGCTCGCTGGGCAGGCTGGGATTCACGCTCGTCGAATTGCTTGTGGTGATCGGCATCATTGCGCTGCTGGTCGCGATCCTGTTGCCTTCGCTCAACTCCGTGCGCGAGTCGGCCAACGCGGTGAAGTGTGCGTCGAACCTGCGCCAGATCGGCGTGGCGATTCTGCGCTACACGCAGGACCATCGCGGCTTCATTCCGCCCACGGAGCCGCCATCCAATGAGAGCTGGCAATACACGAGCTGGCCGAGCATCCTGGTCGGAAACGGCTATCTGAAGGTCGGCGTGGCGACGAGTTTCAACGTGAAGCCGGGCGTCAGCCTGTTCCGATGCCCGTCCGACGCCACGTTCAACGACAACGCGACGGTGGAAGGCTATCACTCCGGCGTCAGCTACGTGCCGAACGCTCGGCTGATGCCCAAGGCAATCTTCTATCCGGGCCAGCGTCGTCCCCTGAAAATCGGGCTGTTCCGAAACACCTCGACGCGTCTGCTGATGACCGAGAAGGACGGCTCGCTGAAGGATCGCTACGGCACGCCGATCCCGGTGCTGACGCCGTTCGGACTGTCGCCGTCCGGGCCGGTGTATTACGATCAGGTGGTGACGTACATCCGCGCTCGGCATGGTGGACGCGGTCTGGCGGCGAAGGCGAACGTACTGTTCCTCGATACACACGTGGCGCCGATGCTGCGGGCGGACATCGTTCGGCCCGCGGTGAACGCGCTGGCGAACGACGCCAATCCGGACCCGCAATTGCTGTGGGGACGGGACGAGGATTGAGAGATCTTCGTCGGAAAAACAAGTGAGGCCGGGAAGCATTCGCTTCCCGGCCTCATGACGATCCTCTTCTATCTTCGCAAAGGCATCACTTCCGCCGACGCAGCGTCAGCAGGCCGGCCGCGCCGAGAACGGCGAGCGCGGTCGGTTCGGGGACGAACTGCATCTCGTTGGCCGCACGAGCGACGTCGGAGATGCGGACTTCGTCGATCAGGCCGGCGAACGGCTCGGTGTTGCCGTTGAAGTCGCGCATCTCGTTGCCGATAGCGAAGTCGGTGTCCTGCTCGCGGAGCCAGCCGTTCATCAGGCCCGAGCCGATCTGGTTGGCGACGATGTTCGAGCCGTCGAGCTTGGTCCAGTAGAGCTTCAGGGCGGCCGGGTCGCTGAGCGAACCGTTGTATGTCACGGCCACGTGATACCAAGTGTCATTGGCGATGGCGTTGATGCCGGTGCTGGGGATGTTGGCATCGAGGTTGTAGTTGCCCGTGCTGCCGCCGATGCCGCCAAAGCCGCTGACCTTCTGGAAGCGCAGCACCCACGGGTTGGCGGCGTTGGTGCGGGCTTCAATGCGGAATTGCCACGAGCGATCGGAACTGTCGCTGGCATCGCCTTCGCCGGCGATGATTTCCTGCGGCGCCTGGAAGGTGGTGGCCGTATCCCAACCCACCTTGATGAGCGCTTCCATCGTGAATGCGTGGGTCGTCGGATTGTCGAACGTGTGGTCGGCGTTGTCGGCGGTGCCGTTGACAGGCGTCAAGGCGCCCAGGCCCGGCTGGACGGAGTTGGCCGCATACGAGGCCGAGACGGGCAGGACAGCCGGCTTGGTGGACAGCGCCGTGCCGAAGCCGCTCGCGCCGGCGTTGCCGAGCGTCGCCCCGCCGAATAGCGCGTTCATCGGCTGGTTGGCGTCGGGCTTGGTCGTGAACGTTCCCGCGTAGTTGTAGTGTGCTTGGTCTGCCGCAGGCGTGCCGGTTTCGTCGAGGTGATAGAGGTGGAGCGTGTTGGCGTCGGCCGAGTACGGGCCGACGATGGCCGCGTGGACGGAAGAACCGCTGGCCAGACCGAGGGCCGCCGCAAGAATCAGAATTGTCCGCATTTTCAATCTCTCCTTGTCCTAGATACCGCCGGAAGTGGTGCACTCGAACTATGACCAAATCTAGCCCCGCTCCGGACAAGCACAAGAATATTCACCTCTTTTCAAATGGAAAATCACGGAAAAGAGATGCCGTTTCGCGCGGGAAGGTCGCAGATGGACGACGACTTCTTGTCGTCGTGAAAAGAGTGGCAGTTCAGGGAGGGTGAAAAGAGGCGCGCACCGACTCTGGCCGTCGCTGAATGCGCATCCTTGCGAGGACAAGGGATTAGTTGACGCGCGCGGGGTCTTCGTTCGGGACGAGCATCGGTTCAATCGCGGTGGCGAGGCGTTCGAGGACGGCCGGGTGTTCCAGGCGCCAGGCGAGTTGCTCGACGCCGCGGCGACCGATGGCTTCGACGCGGATGTCGATCGTCGCCGGACGCGGGTTCAGGCCGATCAGGTATGGCCGCTCATTGTTGCAGCTGATGATTTCGACCGCGCCCGGTCCCA
This sequence comes from Tepidisphaeraceae bacterium, assembly GCA_047600945.1. Taxonomy (GTDB): domain Bacteria; phylum Planctomycetota; class Phycisphaerae; order Tepidisphaerales; family Tepidisphaeraceae; genus JASGKC01. The sequence goes on from JASGKC010000001.1 coordinate 5,462,305, forward strand.
TCTTCACGCCGGCGGCCTGAAGCGCGGGTTGGAGCATCGCGGTCTGCATGTCGTCGGCGACGAAGATGCCCGTCGGCTTCTCGGGCAGCCCGACGAACTCGGCCACGATCTGTGACACCGCATCCGCGCTGTGCGCCGGCCAGTACTGCGATGTGTCGGGGCGGTTGCGTTCGAGGCGATCCACTTGCACGCCCGACTGCTGGGCCGTCATCGTCAGCGCGTGGCAGCTCACACGGAAGGGCCAGTGCAGCGCGTCGAGGTTCAGAAACGCCAGCCGCTGATGGCCGCGGCCAATCAGGTAGCGTGCGGCCAGTTCGCCGATCGCGTAGGCGTCGGGCATGACCTGGTCGCCCCAGTCGGGCCGGCGTCGATTGCCCATCAGCCAGACCGTGGGCATTTTGCGCAGCCGCTGCGCGATCGACGGCGAGGGCATCGCCCCGTGCAGGAGCAGGCCGTCCAGACGCTGTTCGAAGATTCGGCTCGGCAGTTCGCTGGCGTCGGGCACGTGCGCGAAGGCGAGGTTCAGGTCGAAACTAGACGTGCCGCTGGAGACGCCGTGCAGGAGTTGCTCAAACGCCGGCGTCGCGCGGGCGCCGCTGGTGCCGAACACGAGGAACGCGATGTTGGCCATGCCCGTGCGCGTGCGGAACGACGGCTTCGGGCCCGGCCGGCGATCGGAGGGCGTGTACTTGATCTCGAGCATCGCCTTCTTGACGGCTTTCACCGTCTCCGGCGCGATGCGCGGGTGGTTGTTGATGACGCGAGAGACGGTGGAGTTCGACACCCCGGCGAGCTTTGCAACTTTATTGATCGACATGAGATACAGGCCTGCCACGGGTCATCCGTAGTCTTCCCGGAAGGGAATCTTACCACACCGTGCGGTCGACCGGTGGAAATTTCACACTATAGCCAAAAGCTGCGAAGGGGAAGCGTAAAGGGCCCGACGCCGGGCGAGGACGCTCGGCGTCGGGACATGTCGAAACTGAATCGTGCGCCGATCGATCACCGGCGAGCACGGCGGGCCAGGCCCAGCAGGCCGAGGCTTGCAAGACCGGCCAGCGTGGCCGGTTCGGGGACGGCCGTGAAGTAGATCACCGCGTCGTTGCCGCCGGTCAGCGCGCCGGTCGTCGAGTCGCCGACGTAGCTGAGGAAGCCGTTCACTGTCGCTGCCGTGCCGACCGACAGCGTGATCGGGATGTCGTAGCGGTTGGCGTTGGTCAGGCCGGCGAAGTCGTTGACGATCGGGTCGACGCCGTCGTTGAGCAGGAAGAATATCTGATCGGCCGTGCTCGGCGTGTAGTTGATCGTCGGGGCCAGCGTGGTGCTGCCGCTCGAGCCGAGCGTGACCGTGCCGTTGACGATCACCTGGTCGTGGTTCGACGCGGTGTTGCCCGGCGTGTTGCCGCCCATCTCGATCGCGAGCGAGCCGCCCGTGAAGCTGAGGTTGCCGCCGATCGTCAGGATGCCCGGCGAGTTGCCGGGGGCGATCGTGCCGCCCGCGTTCACCGCGACGGCCGCGCTGATCGTGCCGCTGCCGCCGAGCGTGCCCGTATCAACCGTGGTCGGACTGGTGATCGAGCCGTTCACCAGCAGCGTGCCGCCCGAGACGAGCGTGTTGCCGGTGTAAGTGCTCGCGCCGTTGAGCGTAAGGATCGAGACGCCGACCTTGGTGATCGAAACCGGCAGAACAGCGCTCGTCGTGGAGTTCACGCCGTCCTTGATGGAACCGTCGAACGTGCTGTTGACCGGCGTGATTCCCAAGCCGCCAACCGTCTTGCCGCCGATCGTATAGGTGACCGCCGCCGTGCTGCCGCCGCCGGCGCCAGTCAGCGTGGAGGACGATGTGCCGGCCAAGGCGCCGATCGCGATGCCGGTCGCGTTGTTGCGGAGCGAGACGCCCGTGCTGCCGAGGTCGAGGGTCAGGTTCGTGCCGCCGGCTGTGCCGTTGAAGCGGAAGCCGCCGTTGGACTGCGTGATCGTGCCGGTGAAGCCGGTCAGGCTGCCGGTGTAATCGTTGACGAAAGGCCCGCCGAAGGTCAGCGAACCGCCGCCAGCGACCGTGCCGAGCCCGAATACCGACGACGTCGACGTGGTCGTGACCTTGTTCGTGCCGTTGACGACGACGTTGTTGAACGCGGTCGCCGCCGACGACGTGAGTTCCGCCGTGCCGTTCAGCGTGATCGTACCGCTCGGCAGGTTGGCCGCCGTGGCGACCGCAATCGTGCCGGCGTCGATCTGCACGCCGCCCGTTGCGGTCGTCGAGTTCGTGCCACCCGAGAGGGTCAGCTTGCCCGAACCGACCTTCTTTAACAGGGCCGAGCCCGACACCGCGCCGGCGATGCTCGAGTCGAAGCCGTTCGCGTCGATGGTGACCGTGCCTGACGTGAGAGCGACCGACCGACCACTGCTCAGCGCGCTGGCCGCGCCGAACTGCAGCGTCGTGCCATTCGCGAGCGTGAGCGACGTGCCGGTGCCGAGGCTTCCGTCGGACGCGATGTTCAAAGTGCCGGCGTTCACCGTCGTCGCACCCGCGTAGCTGTTCGTTCCGCCGAGCGTCAGCTTGCCCGCACCGGCCTTGGTCAGGCTGCCAAGCCCGTTGTTGCCGATCGCACCGGCGATCGTGACGTCGTTGCCGTTGGTGTCGATCGTCGCGCCGCCGGCGTTGATCGAAACGACGCGCCCGCCCGCACTGATGTCGGCCGTGTTGCCCGAGGCGTACCGCAGCATCGCCCCGCTCAGCAGGGTCAGGTTGCCCGAGCCGATGCCGCTGACGGCGAATTCGAGGATGCCGTCCGAAACGGTGGTCGTGCCGGTGTAACTGTTGATGCCCGAGAGGACGAGCGTGCCCGCGCCGGTCTTGCTCAGTGAGCGAGCGCCGCTCGACTCGGTGAGTGCACCCGAAAGCTGGAGCGAGCCGCCCGAAGCAACCGACGCCGCGATGTCGCTGGCGACGGCCATCGGCGCACTGATTTCGTGACTGCCGCTGACGACTTGCAGGCTCGCGGCAACGCCGCTGTTATCAAGCGTGAGTGAACCCGAACCGGCCGCGATGGTGTATTTCGCGGCGTTGTCGAACTTGATGCCGCCGACCGCGATGGCGCCGTCGACAGTGACGGTCTGATCGCTCGAGATCGCGCTGCCGAACGTCGCGGTGTCGCCCGCGGCCACCGGCACGCCGGCGGCGGACCAGTTGGCGGGAACCGACGCGCTCCAGCTTCCGCCGGCTGCGTTCAGCCAGTTCGACGCGACGCCCGATGCGTCGAACGAGACGGTCAGGAACGTATTCAGTCCGACGGTGTTGCTGCCGAAGGTCGCCTTCAGGCCACCCGGGTTGTTGCCCCAGGCGAGGTTCGTCAGCGCGCCGCCCAGGGCGCCGTTGTACTGGAAAAGGTTGAAGGACTGGCCCACGGTCGGGACGAACTGCGCGCCGCCGGTCGTAAGGAAATTGAACGTGCCGCCGTTGAGCGTCAGGCCATTGACGTTCGAGACATTGACGAGGTCGTTCGAGCCGGCCGGCGTCGAGAGGTTGAAGTCGAGCAGCGAGCCGGCGCCGAGCGTCAGGCCGCCGACCGTCAAGGTGCCGACATTCGTGTCGGCGGCCGACAGCTTGCCGCTGCTATTGACGGTCACGACACCGCCCAGCGAGCCGATGCCGGCGAGCGTGCCCGTGGCATTCACGGCGACATTCGACGCCGAGACCGAGCCGTCGACGATCAGCTTGCCGCCGCCGATGGTGGTCGCGCCGGTGTAGGTGTTCGTGCCGGTGAGCGTGAGACTGCTGGTGCCGCCCTTCGTGAGGGCGAGCGTGCCGGCAGCGCCGTCGCGCAGCGTGCCGGCGAACGTGGTGCCCGTCGCGGAGTTGACGGTGAGCGTCGCGGTGCCGGCAGCACCGTTCTCGATCGCGGCCGAGCCGGGCGTGGCGTTGGTGGACAGCCCGACGATCGTCGCGCTGTTGCCGTTCAGTTGAACGACGCCCGTGCTGGAAGCGCCGAAGCCGAGCGTGGCCGACGAGGTCGAACCCAGCGCCGTCGCGCTGCCGAGCTTGAGCGTGCCGGCGTTGACCGACCAGCCGCCGGCGTAGTTGCTGGCGACGTTCTGGAGGACCATGCCGGGGCCGGTGATGTTAATGACGCTGTCGGCCGCGCCGCCGGTGAGGTCGTTCGAACCGTTGCCGATCGTGAAGACGTCGGTCGAGTTCGTCGTCCCAATGGTGACGAAGGTCGCAGCTGCGGTGCCGACGTTGATTCGGCCGTTGGTCGCGCTGACGCCCACGCCGCGGATCGTGCCGCCGCTGGCGAGGTTCAGCGACAGGCCGTTATCCAGCGTGATGCCGTTGCGGATCTGAAGCGTGCCGGCGTTGTTGACATTGATCGCGTTGTTGTTCGCGGTGGCGTTCGTGCCGAGCGCGGCGTTGTTAGCGGCCGCGAGGGTGCCGCCGTTGATCGTCACGCCGCCGGGAATGGTGTTGGCGTTCGAGAGCACCCACGTGCCCAGGCCGGTCTTGATGATCGAACTGGAGACGCCGCCGGTGTTGGACATGCTGATGATGCCGCTGACGGTGTTGTCGCCGGTGTTCGAGCCGCCGAGCGTCCAGACCGTGCCGCGTGTCGAGTTGGGTGAGTTCAGGATGCCGCCTGCGAGCGTCAGTATGGCGGTCGTGCCGGCGGCGTTGTTCTGGACGGTGGCGGCGCCGTTGGTGCTGGACGGAAGGTGCAACGCGATCGGCGCGTTGATCGTCTGAGCGGCGACGACAGTCGAGGTGACATCGACGACGGTGAGGTTATTGCCGAGTTGCAACGTGGTCGTGCCGCCGATCGCGCCGATTTGAAACGCGCCGGCGTTGGCGGTGTCGATCAGGATGCGCCCGACCATGCGGTTGGTACTGGTGTTGCCCGAGCCGTCGATGATGATCGGGTTGGTCGTCCCGTTGGCCGGGTTGGTGTTGAAGGTGATGACATCGGTGCTGTTCGTGGAGTTGCCGGTCGGGTTGATGCCGGGCACGGCGCTGCCGGACCAGTTGGTCGCGGTAGTGAAGCTTGCATCGGTGTTGCCGGTCCAGGTCTGGCTGGCGGCGCGTGCAAGGCCACTCACCGCGATAACGCTACCGACCGCCGCAACAAGAATGGACGAACGCCGAAGGGAACGAGTCGACATCTGCATTTCTCCTCTGCCGCGAGACGTGCTTTGTGCAGGGCCTTTCGCTTGCGGACCGGCCTCCTCCACTTCACTGCACAAATTACAGCACCATCTTAACACCAAGATTGCCGCAAGCAAGAAAAATCCGCAGTCTTCCATGAAAATTCCACAGCCTCCACATTCAACCGCACAAGTTCAGATTTAGCCGATATTTTCATTATCCCGTAGGGAAGAATGTGGATTTGGAGGCCGCCCTCGATCAATGATTTCCTTCCTGGCGATCCACATCGAATGCAATTTCCATGGCATTGAGGTCGTCGAGGGTGGTATTCTCAGATTGTCATCAGAAGGATTTGACGTGTTCAATGCTCCCCCACTGATATTGGTGATGCTGACCACCGCCCTGCTCAGCACGTCGACAACCGTGCCGTCCACGCTTCCCACCTCGCCCGAGGATCGTTTCGTGGCGAGCGAATTGATCGCGTCGGACGATTTTCGCGACGCTTCCCAACTCGTCACAGAACTGGAGAGCGGCGGCACGGTGGAGGCAAAGGACGGCGTCCTCATCATCAATGCGCCGGCCGGCTGCACCGTGTGGTTCAAACCCGCGCTCGAAGGGCCGGTGATGATCGAGTACGACGCCACCGTGATCTCGGCCGGCGGGGCAAACGACCGCGTCAGCGACCTCAACTGCTTCTGGATGGCCACCGACGCACGGGCGGGCGACGACTTCTTCTCGAAACCCCGGTCGGGCAAATTCGCCGATTACAACGAGCTGAAGTGCTACTACGTGGGCGTTGGCGGCAACGGCAACACGACGACGCGGTTCCGCCGCTACGTGGGCGACCGCGAACTTCGGCCGCTACTGCCCGAGCACGACCTGCACGACGCCGACGACCTGCTGAAGCCCAACACGAGCTATCACGTCCGCATCATCTCGACGGACAAGCTCATCCAGTTCTGGCGCGACGATCGCAAGCTATTCGAACTGGTCGACCTTGCTCCATACGTTCGCGGCCAGTTCGGCTGGCGCACGGTGAGCAACCATATGCAGGTCCGCAACTTCCGGATGTGGCGACTGAAGACTCGATGAGGGTCGCGGCGGCAATTCCCTCAGACATCAGCGCGGGGATCGCGCCTTGTCAAACATCCTTCCCGCTGACCCTTACGAAGATTGCCCGGCCCGCTTGGCCGGAGCATGATGGGATTCCACAATACAATTCCATGGAAATTGTCATCAATTACCTTGCAGCTCTTTCACAACAGTGGAATACTCGGCTGTACATCCGTCTGGCGGCGGAACTGAGGGACGAGGGACCGAAGTGACGATCGCACGTGTTGCAGCTCTAGCCGGGGTTTCCCCATCGACCGTATCGCGGGTGTTGAACGAACACCCCAGCGTGACGGCCGACACCGCGCGCAATGTCCGCCAGGCGATGGCGACGCTTCAATTCGATGGCTCGTCGGCGCGATCGCGCGTCGTGCGCCGATCGGTGTCGTCGACCGTGCCGCAGGCGAGCCGAACCGGCTCGGTCGCGTTCCTCATGTTCGGCAACTCGCGCTCGCATCCGTCGCCGGGCTTCCAGCGCTTGCTCTGCGGCGTGTCATCCGGCGTCGAAGCGCGCGGCCTGCGCCTGATCTTCAGCTACGTCTCTTCGATCCACGATCTTCCCACGCCCGTCTCTTCCGGTGGCGTGGACGGCCTGCTGCTGCACGGCTCGGCGCCGGACGCCGAACTGCTCGCCAAGCTCGGCGACCTGCCGACGGTGTGGCTGATGGCTAATCGCCAGCGGCCCGTCGGCAGCGACCAAGTCATGCCCGACAACGTCGCCATCGGCGACCTCGCCGGCCGTCACCTGGTGCAGCGCGGGCACAAGAGCGTCGCGTACATGGGTATCGCGGGCTGGTCGTGGTCGTTCGGCGTGCGCGCGATCGCGTTCGAGCACCTCGTCCGCGAACGCCAGTGCGACGTCAGCATCCTCGAAGAACAGCTTCCCTTCGCCGACGACACGGCCGGCGACTACTGGGGCGGCGACCTCGACGCCGTCGCATCACGCCTCGTCGATCGCATGCTGGCGCTGCCGGCGCGTCCGACCGGGCTATTCATCGGCGAAGACCGCCTGCTGCCCGTCGTCACGCAGGAACTGGCGCGGCGCGGCATCGACATCGGCGCGATCGACGGCCAAGCCGGAGTCGATCGAGATCGTCGGCTGCAACAACGACGCGCGAGCCGGCGCGCTCACCGGCAACTCGCCGCTCACCGGCGCGATCGACCTGCAACTGGAATCGATCGGCCATCGCGGCGTCGAACACCTGCTCTGGCGCGCCCGCAATCGCGACCGCGAAGAACGTCTGCGCATCCTCGTCGAGCCGGCGTTTGTGGACCTGACGTGAGGGGCCGTTGTCAGCGGCCGTGGTCCGTGGCAGAAACCGCGACGCGGCCTTCGTTGCGCTCAGCGTTCGCGTGACAGCATCTGCGTGTCGAAGAACAGCTTCTCGTCGTCCAGCTTCGCGTTGGCGGAATCGGTGGTGGTGCTGTACGGGAAGACGGTGTGCTTCTCGGTTTTGCCGTCGTCGAAGGTGAGCGTGAGTGTGTTGCCCGACAGCGTGTAGCTACCACCGCTGGAGTTGGACACGGCGCCGTTCGCGCCGATTACATTGGGATTCTGCTCGGCGGTGGCGGCCGTCGAGAGGGTGAACTTCCCGTTGTCGGTGAAGGTAATGGACCGGCTGGCGGTGATGCCGTTAGCGCCGCCCGCGGTCAGCGCGCCGCCAAACGTGGCATTGAGCGTCTGGTCCTGCTTGTAAGCACCGACTTTTGACACGAGCCCGCCGTCCAGCGCAGACATCTTGCCGTCCTGACGTTCGATCCTCCACGTCTGCTTACCGCGATCGCCACCCCAGGTCACTTCCATGGTGTCGCCGCTGATCTTGAAATGGCCGACGTTCGTCGGACCCGATTTCTCTGCCTCGTCGAAATCGAACGGGTCGATTCCGCCCGTGGGGTTCCAGGCGATCCGATCCCCTTGTAGGTAGAAGGTGGAGTTCTGTAATTGGTTGAACGCGAAGTACGTCCGCAGATAGAGGCCGTCGGTGTCTTCAGCCTTGCCCCAGGCGGGCAGCAGCAGCTGGAGTAGCAAGACCGACGCGAGGCAGAGCCCCCAATTCCGAACCGAAGCGAGCAGCATGGTTTGTCATCCTGTGCCAAGAGAATCGAATCAACCCAATGAGAGACGTGCGTCCGCCGGTTTCAACGGCGAGCGTCGGTATGAATAGCGGAGACGCGCCCCCGCCGCCTAGCCGGAAATGCCCCGATGACCGTCTTTTGGGAGGCGAGCCTCACGGCAGACTCATGAACCGGTACGGGTCGCCGTCGTCCTTGATGACGTCGAGATCGGCCTGCGTCGGCGTAGTCCGCTCGGTCGCGGGGGTTTTGCCCGAAGCGGCGGCGTCTTCGGCGTCTTCGTGCTGCTCGATCAGCCAGAGGCAAGTCTTGCGACCCTTCTCGTCGTTGGGCAACTGCACGATCAGGTCGCCGGCGTCCCAGATCTTGCCCGTGTTGGGCTGGCGCGTGAACGAGATTGACACCTTCTTCGCACCGGCGGCGTAGAGCGCTTCGACCATCGGCATGAGATGCCCCTGCCGGCCTCCACCGATGAACTCCTTGGCCTCCATGATGAGGCCGACTTCTTCCAGTTGTTCCACCTGCTTCTTCTGACTGATCGCGCTGGCGCTTGTCGATGTGCTGGATCCCGCGCTGGCCAGGCCGCTCATCAGCTTCGAGCCCATGCCCGACGCGAGCATCGACATGATGGCCATGATGATGAACATGTTGAGCAGGAACTTCAGTACCGAGATGATCATGAAGACCTGCCACGCCTCACCCGGTTCCATGTCGAAGAGCCAGACGAGCAGACCGAAATACGTCAGCGTGAACGCCGCCCACCCAAGCAGGCCGCCCATGCCGGTGAAATGCAGGCCCCACGAGATGCCTTGATCGAGCCCCGAGCAGAAGCAGACGAGGGCCGCGAGTTTCAGGATGCCGATCCACAGCGTGCCGAAGCTTGTGCCGACCGCGCCGGCCACGACGAACGCCGCGCCGACGAGGAAGATCACTTCGACCAGCGACACGACCACCGTGATGACCAGCGCCGGCACGAGCGGCAGCCCTTCCTCGAACATGGCCGACATCAGCGTGATGAGCAGGCCGACCATGAGCAGCGCCAGCGGGATGAAGACGTCTTTGGTCTGGTTGAAGAAGACGTCGCCGCGTTGGGCGGCCTTGGTGCGGTCGGCCTTGCCGGGCGCGCCCTTGTAGTTGAGCGTCCGGCCGCCACCCGCCTGGCCGGGACGGACGACGGTCTGGCCCGGGCGGGCCACCGTGCCGCGCGGCTTGGCCGGCGCCGGCGCGGGCGCGGCCGAAGCGGCAACTGCGGCCGCGGGCATGGCGAGCGCCGGGGCCGAGCTGGCGTCGGCCGCCATCGACTCGGCGATGTCGTAGATATTCGGCTCATCATCGGCTGGCGGCGCACCCATCGACACGGGCACGTTCACCGTCGCCCCGCAGGCGCACTTGGCCTTCTTCCCCGCGATCTCCGGCTTCCACGTGTACTTCTTCCCACACCCTTCGCACGCGAACTTCAATGCTTCGGCCGACATGATGCCGCTCCCTGCTGAATTGTCCCTGAGCACTTCGCCTGACGTGAGCCGACGAGTATGCCGGACGCATCGAGCAGCGCCAATGATGAACTGCCCAACCCCGAGAAGTCGATAGACCTGAAGAGGGGTGGGGACGGAAGGACCAAGGCCCGAAAGCCAATGACCAACGAGGTCAGCAGCCCGGGCTACTTGATGAGTTCATCCCACCACGCCCGCATCTCGGCGGGCAGTTTCGGCAACTCGAATTCGATCCGCCGATGCGTGCGCGGGTGCTCGAGATCGAGCTTGCGGGCGGCCAGCATGAGCCGGCCGGCGATGCGGGGGTCGATGTCGCCGCTGTAGTCGGTGTCGCCAACGATCGGGTGGCCCTTCTCGGCCAGGTGCACGCGGATCTGGTGCTTGCGGCCGGTCTCGAGCGTGACTTCCAGCAAACTGAAACCCGCCTTCGACTCGACCACCTCGTAGTGCGTGATCGCCTGCTCGCCCTTCATGGTGGAACGCGTCGTTTGCACGCGACCGTCGGCGAGTTCGATCAGGCGGCTTTCGATTCGGCCGACGGGCGGCTTCGGCTGGCCGACGACGATCGCCGCGTACATTCGGCCGGCGGTTTTCTCGGCGAACTGATCTTTCAGCGCCTCGAACGAGCGGTCGTGCTTCGAGAAGACGAGCAGGCCCGATGCGTCGGCGTCGAGTCGATGGACCAGGCCGATGATGGCGCGCGGCTCGACCTTCGCGAAGTAGGTGCGAAGGTAGCCGATGGCTGTGGGCCGCTTGTCTTTCGGGCCGCTGCTGGTGATCAGGCCAGCAGGCTTATCGATCACGAGCAGGTCGGCGTCTTCGTGAATGATGTCGAACGGCAGCGGCTTGACCTTCGGCGCACGATCGTCGCGCCGGCCGGTGCGCGAGGTGTCGGAGACTTTCACGCTCGAATGCTCGGTCACCGGGTGCTTCGCGGTGCGCGCGAGTTCGCCGTCCACGAACACCCGGCCGTTGGCGATCATCTCGCGCAATGTCGTCCGCTTGGCGGTGGGGAACTTGGCGGCGAGAAGGTCGAGGAGGGAAGACATTGCGGATTTCGGATTGAGCTTCAATCTGCCGGGTGCCACGGCTTGCGTACTCGCTAGCCGTGGTACGCTTTCGGCATCAGGCGAACTGACGATTGCAGGCATTCCACGGCAACGGAGTACCGATGCCGTGGCACCCCGACTCACTGCCGCTCTCGATTCGCGATCACTTCACCTCATTGTCCTTCCGCACCGCGGGCCCTTTCACTTCGACCATCCCGAGAATCTGTGCCGCACGCGCGACGGTGACCCGCGTGAGCAACATCACCACTTCGGGCGGGTATTCCGTCTGCGGGTTCAGCAGGTACTCGACCGGGATGACGGCCCGCGCGAGTTGCTGGAGTTCGAGGGCGACGTCCTGCTCGCGCTTGGAGAGGCCGTCGGTGTCGTCGCGATGGAGCGGCTCAACGGCGTCGTAGGCAAGCATCAGCGTACTGATCTGCCAATCGACGTAACTGTGCGTGCCGGGGTTGGCGGACATTCAGTGGAGAGTAGAGAGTGGAGAGTGGAGAGTGAAGACGCGTCGAGCGGAATTGCTCAGGCTGCAAACGAAAGAGAGTTGCCGCATTGGCAACTCTCCACTCTTGACTGAAACCTCTCCACTGACGCGTTTCACGCGGCCGGTTCGGCTTCCATGAGGAGCGGGGCTCGGCTGTCGACGTCGTTGTCGCCGCGAAGGATGACCGGCTCGACCGGCATGTACGGGCTTTCCAACAAGCCAAAATTGACCCACTGCCGGCCGTTGCGGATGCCGGTTTGGTAGAGCAGCGCGTATCGGCCCGGCGGGATGTCGATCACTTCCGCCTGGGCGATGGTGCTGATTTCGATCACGCCTGCCCACGTGGTGAACGGCACAATGATGGCCCGGCGGGCATCGGTTTCGACTTTGAGGCTGTTGACCAGATCCACTTCGACGTCGATTTCGCCAAAGCGTTCCGGCGTGCGGAAGGAAACGGAACCGGGTCGCCACGTGAAGCCTTGCCTCAGGTGACGCTCGTTCCAGTCGTTGAACGGATCGACGAGGTTCGCATCGAAGAGCGATACCTGTGACCACGCGAGTTCTAGGCTAAACGTAATCGCCATGACGCACGTCCCACCCACTCGCAACCGATCGCATCTCCGCTACGACCGACTGCACATTATCTCCGGCGGCAAGTGCGAGCATTTTCCCGCTCACACCAAACCGACGCGAGGCTTACACAAGCCGACGACCACTTCGGTCATCGGCCGACCACCTGCGCGATCTCCAGCCAAAGCATATCACGTGACAAGGGCACACGCGATATCAAAATAACCATCACCTATCAGAATCACCTGCCCATGCAGGTTTATTCACTCACTCCCGAGGATATACCGCCCCTTTTTCAGCACGGAAAGCCACAACCACTTGCGTAAGCGTCCGATACTTTGGGATTTACCGGCTGAACAGGGGAACGGGAATCGAGCAATAAAATGTGCGTGCAAAGTGGTTTGTTCCGTCGATCCGGGTGGGGTCGGTCGCGGAATCGGCCGAAAAAAACCATACGATGACCGCCGGACTGATGGAACCTTCTCCCCAAACTAACATCGCACCGCCCCCCGCCGGGGCCGCCACGCACCCCGGCGATGCGTTCGATTCGGCCGACGAAGTGGTCATCCAACCCAAGCGCGGCTGGATCGGCGTCGAGTGGTCGGAGCTGGTCCGATATCGCGAACTGCTCTACTTCTTCGTCTGGCGCGACTTCAAGGTGAAGTACAAACAGGCGATCCTGGGCGTCGGCTGGAGCGTCATCGTCCCCCTGATGTTCCTGGCGATCTACGCCGTCATCGCCACCTTCATCAATGGCGGCGCGAGCCTGCGCAGCACGGGCGTGCCGGTCGTCCTCTGGACCTTCTGCGGACTGGTGCCGTGGAACTTCCTGCAACGCTCGATCACCGACGGCGGCGCCAGCCTCCTGAACAACCAGCACTTGATGACCAAGGTCTACCTGCCACGCCTCTACCTGCCGACCGCGGCGGTAAGCAACGGTTTGGTCGACATGGCCATCGCGCTGGGCCTGCTCGCACTGATCGGCACGTACTACCACTTCTCGATGGGCTTTGTGCCGAGCTGGCAGATCGTGTTCGTGCCGCTGCTGGTGCTGCTGGCGTTCATCGCGGGCTTGGGCATCGCCCTGCTGCTGTCGGCCGCCACGGTGCTCTATCGCGACCTGCGCTTCCTGACGCCGCTCGCGGCACAGGTGGGCGTGTGGGTCAGCGGCGTCGCGCTCGACGTGCATGTGTTCAAGCCGTGGAAGCAGGCGCTGTTCGCGCTCAACCCGTTCACCGGCATCATCTACGGCTTCCGCAGCGCCATCACGGGCGAACCGTGGCAATGGCTCTACCTGGGTAGCTCGATCGTCCTGAGCATCGGACTGCTGGTGTTTGGACTGTTCTACTTCCGACGCGTCGAACGGAGATTCGCGGACATTGCCTGACGAAGTGGGCAGTGTGCGGTGTGCAGTGGGCAGGAAATGCCCGGCGCAGCCGATTTACACTGCCCACCGCCCACTAACCACTGCCCACTGATATGCGCCCCATCATCGAAGTCTCCAACCTCTCCAAGGCCTACCGCATCGGGCAGCAGCACGTCCGACATGCGTCGTTCTGGGAGAGCGCGCTGGGCATCGTTAAGTCGCCGCTCAAGCAGCTGCGCCGGTTGCGCGAGAACTTCGACGATAACGCGCCGGACATCTTCTGGGCACTCAAAGATGTCAGCTTCCAGGTCGAGCAAGGCGAGGTGATCGGCCTGATCGGCCGGAACGGCGCGGGCAAGTCGACGCTGCTGAAGATCCTCAGCCGCATCGTCGAGCCCACCGCCGGCCGAGCCGTGATGCGCGGGCGGACCGCGGCCTTGCTCGAAGTCGGCACCGGTTTTCACCCCGAACTCACCGGCCGCGAGAACATCTTCCTCAACGGCGCCATCCTCGGCATGAGCAAGGCCGAGATCACCCGCAAGTTCGACGACATCGTCGAATTCAGCGAGATCGGCAACTTCCTCGACACGCCCGTCAAGCGCTACAGCAGCGGCATGTACGTGCGCCTCGCGTTCAGCGTGGCCGCGCACCTCGATCCGCAGATCATGATCGTGGACGAAGTGCTCGCCGTGGGCGACGCCAGCTTCCAGCGGAAGTGCCTCGGCAAGATGAACGACTGCGTGAACGAGGGCCGCACGATCATCTTCGTTAGCCACTCGATGGACGCGATCGCCAGCCTGTGCAAGAAGACGATCATCATGAAGGGCGGCCGGGCCAGCGAGAAACAGGACGTCCGCGACGGCGTCACGACGTATCTTCAGCAGGTGCTCGACGCCCCCGACAAGCCGCTGCATGAAAAGCCCCGCACGCAGCACGAAGTCAGGCCGCCCATCTTCCACGACCTGAAGATCACCACGCGCGGCGAAGAGACGATGGTCGTCCCCACCGGCGGGCCGATCGAATTCGAAATTCAGCTGCGCGATTTCGACAAAGACCCCGGCGCACTCACGTGCGGCCTGGCGCTCACGAACCAGTACAATCAGCGGGTGGCGTTCTTCCACACGCTGTACCACTCGGACTACACGTTCACCGGCGCGAAAACCAAGACGCTCCGCTGCGAGATTCCGGCCCTGCCGCTCACGCCGGGACAGTATTTCGTGGAACTGGTGATCGCCGACGGCTTCAAGATCATTGAACGCGTTGAACGGGCGGCCACCGTGGAAGTGCTGTTCGCCGACCTGCTCGGCACCGGCAAGCTCCCGATGCACCACCAAAGCCCGGTCGTCCTGCCGGCCAAGTGGAGCGACGCGGGGTAAGTGAAAGGTCGAAAGTGGAATGTCGAATGTCGACAAGGTGAGAAGGGTCGCCACGTCACCGACATTGCAGGACTGTTCGACACTCCACATTCGACACTCGACGTTCGATATGCCTGCCGTCTCCGTCATCATCCCCTTTCACAACCGCGCCGCGGAGTTGCCGCTGACGCTGGAGAGCGTGCTCGCGCAGACCTTTGCGGATTGGGAAGCGGTCCTGGTCGATGATCGCTCGACGGACAACGCCTACGAAGTCGCTTGCGGCTTTGCGGAGAAAGACAAGCGATTCCGCGTCCTGAAGATTCCCGCGAACAAACAGGGCGCGCCCGCCGCGCGTAACTTCGGTGCCGCCCAATCGACGGGCGAGTTCATCGTCTTTTTGGACTCCGACGACGCCCTCGCGCTCGATTGTCTCGCCCATCGCATCGAAACGATGCGTGCCCGGCCCGATCTCGATTTCGGCATCTGGCGCTCGCAGTTGTTCCGCACCACGCCGGGCGACGAACCGTTCCTCTGGAACGCCGACACGGGCGAAGACGACCTGCTTCGCTTCCTCAAGCTGGACGTGCCGTGGCAGACCACCTCGCCGATGTGGCGACGCCCGGCATTCGAAAAGCTGGGCGGTTGGGACGAGGCCGCACTCAGTTCGCAGGACTGGGAGTTCCACATCCGCGCGATTCTCGCCGGACTGAAATACGAGCGATTCCGCGAGATCGACTGTCATTGGCGTGCGCCCGACGCGTCGCGACAGAGCATCGGCAAGGTGGCGCTAACCAAACCCGAGCACGTCCGCAGCCGGGCGAAGGTGATCGAGGGACTTCTGCAGCGTGTGCGAGATAAGGGCCGATTCGATGAGAAGGCGAAGCCCCTCTTCGCTGGTCTTTACTTTCATACGGCCGAGGATTTGCGACGCCGAGCCACGCTCAATGAAGGCCTCGCCTTCTGGCGCTCTGCGCTCGCGCACGGCCTGATTGACGCCACGCAATATCGCGACGGCGCGAAGTACCTAAAACTGCCGCCCATGGAGTGGAAGACCACGCTCGCCCGCGAGGCGCTCGCCCGGCGCTGGCCTGCCTGCTTCACGCGGCTGATCCGTCCGTACTTCACCCACGCCCCGCTCGATGGCCACGTGCCAGCGGTCAGCATGATCGTCAGCGTCTATAACAACGCTCCGTTCGTGAAGCACGCCGTCGAATCGATCCTGATGCAGACGTTCGCCGACTGGGAACTGATCGTTATCGACGACGGCAGCACCGACGGCACCGGCGAAATCCTTCAGCGCTTCGCCGACAGTGATTGCCGCATCCGCCTGACACGCCGCGCAAACAAGGGACGCACCGTTTCGCTGAACGAAGCGATTGACCTCGCACGCGGTGAATTCCTCGCACGCTTCGACTTCGACGACCTGTCGTTGCCTGAGCGCTTCGAGAAGCAGGTGGCGTTCCTACGCGCGAACCCGGATGTCGTCGCGATCGGCTCGCAGATCGAACGCATCGACCCGTACGGCGTCCTGCTCGACACGCCCAAGCACCACCTCGACCACGACGGCATCACCCACGACCTGCTGGCCGGCAGCGGGTGGGCGATCGTGCATCCGGTCGTCATGATGCGTCGCGACGCCGTCGAGAAGGTCGGCCGCTACAACCCGCACTTCAACGACGTGGAAGACCTGGAACTGTTCCTGCGTCTAGGCGAAGTGGGCCGGCTCGCGAACCTGCCGGACGTGCTGCTGAAATACCGCCAGCACCCGGCCAGCGTGAACGCGACGCGGTTCGAACTACAGCGGAAGCTCGCGAACGAGGCCCGCACACAGGCGTCGGCCCGACGCAGGATTCCGGTTCCGCCCGAGAGTCCGCACTTCGCCGCGGCCGCCATTCCACGGTACAAGACGTTCTGCAACTGGGGCTGGAAGGCCCTGAAGCGGAGCAACCGCAGCGCCGCCCGGAAGCACGCGGTGAGCGCGCTGAAAGAGAAACCGTTCGCCCCGGAAGTGTGGAGGCTTCTGGTGTGTGCGATCCGAGGGCATTAATGAAGTGATTCCCGCGCGATCGCGTCATCCTGAGCGCAGCGAAGGATTCAGCGCCAGTCGAAGTCGTGCGACGTTTGAGGGGCGCCAGATGCTTCGCTCAGCATGACGATTTCGAACTCAGCTGAATCCGTGATATGCCCGTGATCTCCGTCATCATCCCGATGCGCAACTGCGAGAAGTACGTCGAGCAGACGCTGCGCTCGATGCTCGCGCAGACAGGCGTCGACCTGGAAATCGTCGTGGTCAACGACGGCTCGACGGACAAGTCCGCGGACGTCGTGCGAGCCTTGAATGATGCGCGCATCAAGCTCGTGAAAGGTCCGTGCCAGGGCATCGCGGCTGCGCTGAACGCGGGGCTGGCTCACGCCACCGGCGAGCTCTTCTGCCGCTGCGACGCCGATGACTTCTACGAACCCGCAGATCGTCTCGCGGCCCAGACGGCGTTCCTCCAAAACCATCCGGAGTTCGGCGCGGTGTGCGGCCGGTACACGATGGTCAGCCCCACCGGCAAGCTCGTCGACACCAAGCCCGAAAACGAATCGCCCGACGAAATCACCGTCGAACTGCAATCCGGCAAGGGCCGTACGCATCTGAACACGTTCATGGTGCGGATGAGCATCGTCCGCCAGCTCAACGGCTTCCGCCCGTATTTCATCGGAACCGAAGACAACGACTTCCAGCTGCGCCTGAGCGACGTCGCCCGCATCTGGTACGAGCCGGCGTCGCGGTACGTGTACCGCCTGCACAGCGAATCGATCACCCACACGCAGCCGACCGCGCAGCGCAAGTTCCTTGAGAAGATGGCCCGCGAGTTCCAGCTTCAACGCCAGAGCGGAAGGCAGGATGACCTCGACCTCGGCAAGCCGCCGGCGCTGCCGGACACTTATGAGACCGAGAAGCCGCACGACTTGAACAATCATCTGCAAGACGTGCTTATCGGTCGGGCGTGGAAAGAGCACCGCGCAGGCCGTCGCGGGCGAGCGGTCTGGATCGGGTTAAATGCTTGCCTGAAACGGCCGATGCGTCTTTCAGCTTGGCGCGGACTGGCCGCGCTGGCGATCAAGCGGCCCGGAGGCGCGCGGTGAAGGTCAGTTTCGTCTTGCCCCACGCAGGTTTGACCGGCGGGATCCGCGTTGTCGCGATCTACGCCGATCAACTACAGCGCCGCGGCCACCAGGTGCAGTGCGTCTCGGTGCCCCGCCGCGAATTGCCGCTGCTCGTCAAAGCCAAGAACATCCTCGCGGGCCGACCGTGGAAGAAAGACCTCCGCGGGCCGAGCCACCTCGACTACTACCCGATCCAGCACACGATCCTCGACCGTTGGCGTCCGATCGTGGACGAAGACCTGCCCGACGCGGATGTCGTCGTCGCCACTTGGTGGGAGACGGCCGAGTGGGTTGCAAAACTCTCGCCGCGTAAAGGCACCAAAGTCCATCTCATCCAGCACGACGAAACGCAGATGAGCAATCAGCAGGTGGAGCGGGTCGAGGCGACTTGGCGTCTGCCGATGCATCGCGTGGTCGTCGCCGAATGGATCGCCCAGCTCGGCCGCGAGCGGTACGGCGCAGGACATCGCCGTGGTCCCCAACGGCGTCGACACGAACCAGTTCCATGCCGAACCGCGCGGTAAGCAGCGTGTGCCGACCGTCGGCATGATGTACAGCCCCGTCTATTTCAAGGGGTGCGATGTCGCAATCGAAGCCGTGCGCATCGCGCGTCGCACGATTCCGAATCTGCAACTGCTCAGCTTCGGCACCGCGCCGCCCACGCCGGGCCTGCCGTTGCCGGAAGAATGCACGACGTTTGAGGCCGCCCCGCCGCAAGACCGCCTGCGTGAGATTTACGGCAGCTGCGACGCCTGGATTTTCAGCAGCCGCTCGGAAGGGTTCGGCCTGCCGATCCTCGAATCGATGGCCTGCCGCACGCCGGTCATCGGCACGCCCGCCGGTGCAGCGCCCGAGTTAATCAACGAAGGCGGCGGCTGGCTCGTGAAGCCGCAGGACGCGATCGACCTGTCCATTGCGATCGAGCATGTCGCACGGATGAGCGAGTCGGACTGGCGCATCGCCTCCGATGCCGCTTACCACACCGCCCAGGGTCACACGTGGGAAAAGAGCGTCGACCGCTTCGAGCAATTCCTGCTCAGTACGCTGCGCGGACGACGCGCGGCGTGAGCGAAATTCGTCTCGGTCTTTGACGCAAGACGACGCGGAACCGTTACATCTATCTCCCTCTCCCGGAGGGAGAGGGGACTAAAAGTTGCTCCATCGAGCACGGGATGCTTCGCCATTCGCGTCTCGTCATCTGTGCACTTCCACGCTTGCACACCGCTCGTTCATCTCGACACTGGCGACGCCTGTTATCGGTCTGCGATTCGTTCGCCATGACTTGCCACGCGACCGGACGTTTTTGGACGATAGACAAGTTGTGTATGGATAACGACGTCGAAGCCACGCCGAAGAAATCGCAATTGCTCAGTGTCGTGCTGCCGGCCTACAACGAGCAGGACGTGCTGCCGATGACGCACGCGCGGTTCTCGGGCGTCGGACCGACACTCGCGGCGCTGGGGCTCGACTACGAGCTGATTTTCGTCAACGACGGCTCGCGCGACCGCACCACCGACATGCTCGACGAGATGGCCGCCAAGGACCCGCACGTCCGAGCCGTCCACCTCACGCGCAATTTCGGCCACCAGGCGGCGATCAGCGCCGGCATCATGATCGCTCGCGGCGACGTGGTGGCCGTCATGGATTGCGACCTTCAGGATCCGCCCGAAGTGCTGCCGACGTTCCTCACCAAGTGGCGCGAGGGCAACCAAGTGGTGTTCGCGGTCCGCCGGAAACGAAAAGAGTGGTTCGGTAAGCGCTTGGCCTACTGGACGTTCTACCGACTGATGGCGGCCGTCGCGGAACTGAAGATCCCACTCGACTCGGGCGACTTCTGCGTGATGGACCGGTCGGCCGTGGATTTGCTGAACTCGCTGCCGGAACGCCAGCGCTTCGTGCGCGGCCTACGGACGTGGGTAGGCTTGAAGCAGGTGGGCGTCGAGTACGAACGGGACGCCCGCGCCGCGGGTGTGCCGCAATACACCTTCCGCAAGCTGCTGAAGCTCGCAATGGACGGGCTGGTCAGCTTCTCCGGCGCACCCCTGCGGGCTGTCACTCGGCTGGGCGTGTCGATCATGCTGATGTCGATGTTTGCGGCGCTGTGGGTGGTCGTCGATTCGATATGGGACTTCACCAAGGCCCCGCGCGGCTGGGCGAGCACCATCTGCGTGATCCTGTTTGTCAGTTCCGTGCAGATGATCTCCCTCGGTATCATTGGCGAATACCTCGCGCGGATCTTCCTGGAAGTGAAGGGCCGCCCGACGTACATGATCGGCTCGGTGGTGACGCAGCAGGGAAGGCTGACGCCCCGGCCGAGCGAAATCGCGAACCTCTCGCGACGCGACTGATGTAAAAAACGTCCGCTCTCGGCACTGCGAGCAACGCCCTCATGAACGCCCCCGTCCTGGCCATCTTCTTTGTTGCCGCGTTGTACCTGACGATCCGGCGCGGCGCCGGCGCGGCCTTCATGTACGTGATGCTGCCGGCCGAGCTGCTCTTCTCGCAGATCCCGGCCATCAGCATCGAGCCGCTGCCCGACTTCGAAACGCTCAGCACCTGCAGCTACGCCATCCTGCTGGGCTTGGCCTGCCGGCTGCGGTTGCCGCCGCTGAAACTGCATCCGATCGACTTCGGCGTCATCCTGACCACCATCTCGATGATGTTCACCGGCTACAGCACGGGCGTGCTGTGGACCAGCGTCGCGCAGTTCGGCGAGCAGACGCTCAACTGGCTCGTGCCCTACCTGGCCGCCCGGTTGGCGTTTTCGGACATGAAGCTGCGCCGGCACGGCGCGTACATCGTCGCGGTGGTGGCGATGATTATCGCGTTCTTCGCGCTGGTTGAATTCCGTCTGAACCCGTACTGCTACTCGCGCTTTCTGGAACCGCTGACGCTCTCCGGCGCCGCCAACAAGGGCGTGCTCGGCCGTAGCGGGTTCTTCCGCGCGATGTCGTCGTTCGCCCACCCGATCGACCTGGGCAACTGCGGCCTGCTCATCAGCGGTCTCGTAGGCGTGCTGTCGTTCACGAGCGGCCTGAAGTGGAAGCACCCGCTCGTGCTGGGCGGCCTGCTGTCGGGGCCGGCGATGATCATGGCGTCGATCAGCTTCTCGAGCATGTTCGGCGCGACCGTCGCCATCGCGATCTTCCTGCTCCTGCGGCTGCTGCGCGGCTCCGGCATCCTGCTGCCGGCGGTCGTCGTGCTGATCGCGATCGGCCTGACGTTCATGACTTACCGGCTCATGTCGGTCGACACGAGCATCCGCATCACCTTCACGGGCCAGTCGAGCATCTCTGACAGCTACTGGGTACGCGCCCTGATCGCCCAGAACGCGATGCCGTACGTGCAGACGGCCGGCTTCTTCGGATACGGCGCCAACGTCACCAAGACCGACCTGAACCTCGAAAGCGTCGACAACAGCTACATCCTGTTCATCATGCGCCGCGGCTGGGTGTACCTGGCCATCTTCTTCTGCCTGTGCATGACGATGGCGTTCACGGGTTATCGCTTACTGCGCCGGCGCGACGAACTGCCGGTCCGCATCCCGGTCGCCATCGGGTTGGCCGTGCTGTTCGGGACGCTGATCGCGATGTACACGGTGTGGTTCGGCTTCGTGTACTCAGTGCTCTGGACGTGGATGCTGGGCTTCATGACAACGATGGCCCAGCTCGTATCTGGCCGGGTGCGGCAGACCGGCATGCTTCCGGTCGCACCACCGAGGCCCGGTGGATTCCCGGTTGTTCTGCCTCAACGTCGCCCGGTCATGCCGGGATCATCGACTGTCGCTTCCATGGAAGGTCGCGTCTGACATGCCTGTCGCCACGGTCCGTCACTCGCCGCAATTCGTGAGCGCCTCTACCAGCGCGCCGGCCCGCATCTCACCCGCGGTGGCAGGCGTGACGCTCATTGCACTCGTTGTGGTCGCGTTGGCGCTGCGCGTCGGAGCGATCATCTATCTGAAAGGCTGGGAGACGCCCCGCGCGATGGAGCACTCGGCCGTCGCGATGTCGCTGGCCACCGACGGCGTCTTCGCCTGGGGCACAATGGGCACGCGCGGGCCGACGTCGGTTCAAAGCCCGACATACGGCTTCCTGCTGGCCGGCTGCTTTAAGCTGCTGGGCGTGGGGTCGACCGCGGCGTACGGGGCGATGCTGATCTTCAACGCCGTTCTCGGCGCGGTGAGCGTGGGCGTGGTCTACGCCCTGTGCCGCACGCTCGGCTTCGGCCGCGCGGTCGGCCTGCTCGCCGCCGCGATGCTCGCGGTCTGGCCGACACAGGTGTACGCGACGACCGTCGCGCAAGCGATCGCCGTCATCATCTGCCTGACCGCCGGCGCGATCACGCTCTTCTACAAAGCCGTCGACACGCTGAGCCTGGGTCACTGGGTCGGCTTCAGCGTCCTGGGTTGCATTGCCGCGCTGACCGAGCCGATCCTGTTGCCCTTCATGGGCCTGTCGGGTGTGCTGATCCTGTTTTGGCGCGGCGTGCCGCTCAGCTTCCGCATCCGCAACGCGCTGATCCTGTTCATCACCGCGATCGTCGTGCTCGGGCCTTGGACGCTGCGGAACTACGAGGTTCACCACAAGCTGATCGTCATCAAGAGCCAGTACTGGTGGAACCTGTTCAAGACCAACAACCCGTACGCCACCGGCACCGATCGGCTGGCGATTCCGCCCGAGAAGCTGGCGCAACGCGCCAACCTCGATCCGAAGCTGGCACGAGATGATTCGGTCGACCAGGGCCGACAGTTCGACACGCTGTCGCCCGAGCAGTACACGGAGTTGTTCGATAAAACCGAAATTCAGCGCGAGCCGATCCTTGAGCGGTGGGTAAAGCAGTGGTGCGCCGAAAACCCCGGCCGCGTGCGCGAGCTGATCTGGCAGCGGTTCATCATGACCGTGTGGTACGACCCGCTCAATCCTCAGGCGAACAAGGCGTACGTCGTTTCGCGCACGGTCCTGGCACTGCTGTCGCCGATCGGACTGGTGATCGCGATCGTCTATCGTCGCCGGTGGTTGATGCCGGCGCTGGCATTTGGCCTGGCTGTATCGGCCCACTCGATGACGATCGCGGCCGCACGGTTCATTTTCCCGCACGAGCCGTGGCAAGTAGCAATGGTGGCGGTGCTGCTCGTCGCAATTGCGTCGAAGATGGGACTGCTGCGACGTTCCGATTTGCTAGACCCGTCATTCAACGCCCGAACGTCCTGACGTTGCCCCGTGAACTACCTCATCGTCAACCACATCCCCGCTCACGCCGGCAAAGACCCGGCGCACCTCGTCGTACCGAGGCGATGGTTAAATGAATTGCAGGCACAGGGTGGCGCACTGCATCAGGTAGGCATGCGGCTGATGGTCGCGACACCGGTCGCCCCGCGCGACGCGGCCGCACCGGAGAACGATGATGTCGAGATCAACCCGGCTGACGTCGGGTTCGAGCACGTCGCCACGCTCGGCTACGACTCGGCCCGCAGCTACCTGGCCAACCGCGCCGAACTCGCGCGGCAATTGAGAGAAGCGGTGAACGCCGCAGATGTCGTACAACTCGACGACGGCGGCCATCCGGTTCCCGTCGGTCTCGAAGCCAACGACGCCGCGACCGAAGCGAAACGCAAGCGCGTGTGGGTCTTCGGCCGCGAAGACCCGACCGATCGCCTGCGCCTCATCAACCTCGCCCGACGCGCCGCCAAGCGGTTCGTCGGCCACACGGTCACACGGAACATGGCCTCGCGCCTGGCGGATGCCGTGCGCGATGCTGACCTTGTGCTGGCGCACAGCGCGCGGGTGCAGAAGCGATTCGCCGAGGTGTGGAACCCGCAGCGGTGTCATCTGATCGACCGGATGGAAGTGCACGAGCACGAGATGCTCGACGCCGCGTCCATCGAGGCCCGGCGAGAACTGCTCATGCAGCAAGATCGCCCGCTGCGCCTTCTCGCGGCCGGTCGGCAGGTGGCGATCAGTGGCACCGATCACGTGCTGCGCGCTGTCGCGAAATGTCGACGACTGCACGTGCCGGTGGAACTCACTGTCGCTGGCGACGGACAGGATTTGGATTTCTTCCGTTCGCTGGCGTGGCAACTCGGACTCGAGACGGGCGTGCACTTTGTGCAGGAGCGCGACGCCGTCACGCAGGCGTGGCGCGAGGCGGACTTGCTCGTGAGTGGCGCGCTGTCGGACGTGATCCCGCGCGAAGTGGTGCTGGCGGTGGCGCGCGGGCTGACGCCGATCATGTACGCGTCGACCGAAGCCGCTGACGGCCACGGCGACGGGCTCATCGGCGATGAACGCTACGGCGAGGCGATTCTTACCGTTGCCCGCGGCGACGCCGACCGCCTGGCCGACCGCCTCGTCCGCGCTGCCGGCCAACGTACGGCCCTTGTGCAGCGAATGTTCAAAGGACTGGCCTGGATGAAGCCGAGAACCATCGAAGCCACGCACCGAACGCGGGCGGCGATGGTGAGAAACTTGATTCAGTAGGCAGTAGGCAGAAGGCAGTAGGCGGCGAATACATCCTACTGCCCGCTGCCTACCGCCTACCGCCTACCGCATGCGTCTTCTCATCGTCATCGTCAATTTCCGCTCGGCCCAGCTCGCTATCGACTGCCTGAAGTCGATCGAGCCGCAGGTGCGCGCGATCGCCGGCGGATGCCGCGTGTGCCTGGTCGACGGCGCCAGCGGCGACGACTCCGTGCCCGTACTTCAACGCGCCATCGAACAGAACGGATGGGCAAACTGGTGCGACCTGCGTCCGCTGGCGGTCAACGGCGGCTTCGCGTACGGGAACAACGAAGGCATTCGGCCTTACCTCGAATCGAGCGACAGGCCGGACTTCGTCCTGCTACTCAACCCGGACACGGTCGCACTGCCCGGCTCGATCGGCACGCTGCTCGACTATGCCATCGCGCATCCCGAATACGGCATCTGCGGCTCACGCACGCAATACCCGGACGGGTCGCCACAGACGTCGGCGTTCCGCTTTCCGAGCATTTCAGGCGAAGTCGAGGGTTCGCTGCGGTTCGGGCCGGTGACGAAGATGTTGGCGAATTCGGTGGTCGCGCCCCCGCCGGCCGACCACGAGGTCGACGCCGACTGGGTCGTCGGCGCGAGCATGATCGTTCGCCGCGAGGTCTTCGAGAAGATCGGCCTGCTCGACGACCGATATTTCATGTACTACGAGGAAGTCGACTTCTGCCTGCGCCAGGCGAGCCGGCTTCCGCTGCCGGTACGTGCCGCAGTCGAGGATCGTGCACCTGATCGGACAGTCGTCGGGCGTGACCGATAAAACGAAACGCAACAAACGGCGACCCGCCTACTGGTTTGAGTCGCGGCGGCGCTACTTTGTGAAGAATCATGGCAAGCTGTACGCCCTGCTTGCCGATGCCGCTTATATCAGCGGCTTCGCGCTGTGGCGGCTTCGACGCGCCATCCAGCGCAAGCCCGACGACGATCCCGAAGGCTTTCTCGGCGATCTCGTGAGGCACAGCACCTTCGCGAAGGGATTCGCGATCGAAGGCACGACAGGACAGTGCGCATGATTTTCCGATCGCTGATGAGCAACGTGGAATCCCATCCCCAGCCGCCTCGCACCGACCCGCTCGGCCTGACCGATGCGGACTTCGGCCCGGCGACGCCGCCCAAGACCAGTCCGGGCTTCTGGGAAACGGTCCGCGAAGACTACAACGCCCACGGCCGCGACTGGACCAAGCCCGGCTTCCGCGCGGTGTTCGTGCACCGTTTCGGCAACTGGCGCATGAACGTGAAGCCGAAGATCCTGCGGGCGCCGTTCAGCGTGCTCTACCGCATGATGTTCCGTCGCGTGCGCAACCACTACGGCATCGAGCTGCCCTACACCGTGAAGCTCGGCCGACGCGTGGTGATCGAACACCAAGGTGCCATCGTGATCCACGGCGGCTGCGAGATCGGCGACGGCTGCGTCATCCGCCAGGGCTGCACGCTCGGGAACAAGACGCTCGACCGCCCCCTCGACGCCCCGAAGCTCGGCCGCCTGGTGAACGTTGGCGCCGGCGCGAAGGTCCTTGGTGCCGTGACCATTGGTGACGGCGCCGCCATCGGTGCGAACGCGGTGGTCGTGAAAGACATTCCGGCCGGCGCGACGGCGGTCGGCATCCCCGCACAGATCGTTCCTGCGCACGAATGCTGTGCCTGAAGCGGCTTCGCGGTAAGGTTGGACACGGATGTCCGGCGACGACACACCTCCCACCCAATCCGGCCCCAATCGCGATCCGACGCCGCAACGAACGGTCGTCGGTGGCGAGGTCATTCCTGTCGGTCTCGTCGCGATCGGGCGCAATGAAGGCGAGCGCCTGCGGCGTTGCCTCGCGGCCGCGAAACGCGAAGGGCTATTCATCGTCTACGTCGACTCCGGTTCGACCGACGGCTCGGTCGAAGTCGCCGAGCAGCATGACGCCTTAGTCGTCGAACTGACGAACGTGAAATTCACGGCCGCGCTGCGCGCAATCACGGATTCCGCGCGCTCGTCGACGCACTGCCCGACGTGAAGTACGTCCAGTTCGTCGACGGCGACTGCGAGCTACAGCCCGGTTGGATCGACACGGCCGTCAACTTCCTGGACAGCAATCCGAAAGCCGCCGTCGTCTGCGGGCGTCGGCGCGAGCGCTTCCCCGAAGCGACCGTCTATAACAAACTCTGCGACATGGAGTGGGGCACGCCGATCGGCCAGGCCCAGTCCTGTGGCGGCGACGCGCTGTTCCGCCGCGACGTGCTCCAGGCCATGAACGGCTACAACGAAACGGTCATCGCCGGCGAGGAACCCGAACTCTGCTGGCGGATTCGCCACAGTGGCTGGACCGTGCACCGCATCGACCACGAGATGACGCTGCACGACGCGGCCATGACCAAGTTCGGTCAGTGGTGGAAGCGCAACCTCCGGGCCGGCCACGCGTTCGCCGAGGGCAACTGGCGTCATGGCGAGCCGCCCGAGTACTTCTGGAAGAAGAACGTCCGCAGCAACTTCATATGGGGCCTGCTGCTTATCCCGCTGTGGCCGCTGCTGTGGTTCAAGGTCTGGCGTCAGGGCAAAGGGGCGGCCTACGCGAGTTTCATCACGCTCTCGAAGCTGCCGCAGGCGCTGGGGCAACTCAAATTCCACTGGAATCGCCTTCGTGGGAAGCAAGCGGGGCTGATCGAGTACAAGTGAGCAACCGCGGCTTCGCCGCTTAGCGCGGCACCGGCTAGCAGCTGAAGTGTCTACGCCGCCGCCTAATCCGCTGGCGTCGCGATCACCTGACTCACGCCCTCATGGTCGAAGATGACCGGCGCGCCCTGATTGGTGACGAATACACCGACACCTCCGCGAAGGACGAGTGCTTCAGGATGGTCGACCTTCACGCGATCGCCGCTGACCAGTTCGACGAAGAAGGGTCGGAAGCGGACGCGTTGCTGAAATGCCTGAATGGTCGCCTGAAAGTGCTCCGGGGTCATGCGACCATCGTAGCAAGACCTGTCCGATTCCGTAACGCTTTGGGGCGATGGCGATTCCCCACCTTTCCTGACGGGTTAATCAGATTAACCATGACTCCGTCGTTCCCTTCCTGTATCATTCTCCGTCCCTTAACCGGACCGCGTTCTGGGATAGCCAGGAGATTTGAACATGGGCAAGCCGACAGGCTTCAAGGAATTCGTTCGTGAGATGCCGGCTCGCCGGCCGGTGTCGCTGCGCGTGGCGGACTACGCGGATTGCTACACGCCCATGCCCGAGGACAAACTCCGTACGCAAGGCGCCCGCTGCATGGACTGCGGCGTGCCCTACTGCAACAACGGCTGTCCGCTCGGCAACCTTATCCCGACCTGGAACGATCTGGTCTATCACGGCAAGTTCAAGGACGCCCTGAACGCCCTGCACAAGACGAACAACTTCCCCGAATTCACCGGCCAGATCTGTCCTGCGCCCTGCGAGGAAAGCTGCACGCTGAACATCTGGAAGACGCCGGTCACGATCAAGCTGATCGAATACAACATCGTCGACCACGGCTGGAAGAACGGCTGGATCACGCCGCAGCCGCCTGCAAAGCGCACGGGCAAGAAGGTGGCCGTCATCGGCTCGGGACCGGCGGGGCTGGCGGCAGCCGCTCAGCTCAACAAAGCCGGTCACCTCGTGACCGTGTTCGAGCGTGCCGACCGCATCGGCGGCCTGCTGACGTACGGCATCCCGAACTTCAAGCTCGAGAAGTGGATCGTCGAGCGCCGCGTCAAGCTGCTCGAAGAAGAAGGCATCAAGTTCGTCACCAAGGCGAACGTCGGCGTGAACGTGGCGGTTGAAGACCTGCGCAAGGAGTTCGACGCCATCCTGCTGTGCCTGGGCTCGACCGCACCGCGCGACCTGAGCGTGCCGGGCCGTGACCTCAAGGGCATCTACCCCGCCATGGACTTCCTGCCGCAAGCGACGAAGTCCGTGCTGGGCGACAAGGTCGAAAACCAGATCAGCGCCAAGGGCAAGCACGTCGTCGTCATCGGGGGCGGCGACACCGGCGCTGACTGCGTTGGCACGTCAGTCCGCCAAGGCGCGAAGAGCGTGCGTCAACTCGAGTTGATGCCCAAGCCCCCGGAAGGCGGCAACCCCGACACGCCGTGGCCGCTCTGGCCGATGATCCTGCGGTCCAGCACCAGCCACGAAGAGGCCGCCAGCACGCTCAACAACGGCGGCGAAGTGCGCGAGTGGTCGATCAACACCAAGAAGTTCGAAGGCACGGGCGGCGTCGTGAAGAAGCTTCAGGCGGTCAAGCTCGAATGGAGCAAGAGCGCCGACGGCCGCTTGAGCATGAAGGAAGTCGCCGGCTCCGAGTTCGACATGGACTGCGACCTGTGCCTGCTGGCGATGGGTTTCGTCGGTCCGGAGAAGCCGGGCCTGATCGAACAGCTCGGCGTGAAGCTCGACCCGCGCGGCAACGTGCAGGTCGACCCGAACTACATGAGCACCGTCCCCGGCGTCTTCGCCGCGGGCGACGCCCGACGCGGCCAGTCGCTGGTCGTATGGGCGCTCAGCGAAGGCCGATGCGCGGCGCACAAGGTCGACGCATACCTCATGGGCAAGAGCGATCTGCCGTTCCTGAAGCTGTTCTGAGGAATAGTCACAGAGACGCAGAGGAGACACAGAGAAGACATTCAGACAATGCAGACAGAGCTGGCAGCGATGTCAGCTCTGTCTGTTTCGAGACGAGGTCATTGGGCGATATCCCGCTTCACTTCATCAGCGGGTCGACGAACGTTTTGATGATCTCAAAGAGGATCAGGAACACGATCGTCGTCTCTAGAATCAGCATCCAGCGGTTCGTGTTGTCGGTGGCGAGCAGGCTATAGATGTCGTCGAGCGTTTCGAGCTTATGGTCGATCGTCCGACGCCAGTCCGGGAGATGGAACCGCGTCGCCAGCCCCGTGTAGAGCCGGCCCGCGTGGAAGTCGCCGAAGAACTTGGTGATGTTGCTGAGTTCATCGGTGAGGCGGGCCAGGTCGACGCGGATGACGCGCAGCTCGCGCTGCGTCCGCCGCCCGCCAATCCGGCTGAACTTGCCGCTGTTCAGATCGGCGTACGCGCTGTCGATGACCTCATCGAGGATGCGGTCGTACGCTTCGAGTTCGGTCAGTTGCACGTTCGCCAGCTCGATCACGTAGAGCGTCTGGTCGAACTGGTTCGGCTCATCGACCACAAGCGCCGCGTCCCAGTCGAAGACGACCAGATCGCGCCGGCTATACGTGAAGTTGTTGTTGGTCGATTCCTGACATTCCTGTTCGGACAGCTGTTCGGGTTCGGGCTCTTCGGTGAGCGCGGCCGCCACGCCACGGCGGTGACGGGTCAGCCAGCGTTCGGAGTCGAACTCCGGTTCGTCCAGTGCCGCGCTCGTGGGCGTGTGCATGCAGAAGACGGTATACGCCTCTTCGTCGCTCAGCCCCGGACGCGGGCGGACGAGGTACGGCATCAGCGCCTGCCGAAGCTGCTCGGCCACCGCGCGGGCCTCGTCGTGAATGTTCTTCCCATCCTGGAAGTAGAAGTCGTGATAGCGCGACAGGTCTTCCAGCGCGTCCACCTCGAACGGAATGCGCACGGTCAGGCTGATCGCCCCGACCGGGAGCAGCTTCGCCGTCCATTGGTAGCGCAGGAGCGCCCCGTCGGCCCCGAACTTCTCCGTGGGCGGCATCCGCACCATCTGCGGCCGGTAGAAAAACAACTGCTTGGGCGACCGCTTCGACGCATCAACGCTGAAGACAGCCACGGGTTGACCCATCAGCTCGGCGTGGGGGTACCGCTTGAGTTCGTAAGCGATGTCAAAGGCGTACATGAACACAACCTCGCCGCGGTAGCGGCGGGCGGTCGGATTCGTACCACCCGGACCCGGCCGAGGGGTCGCCTCGACGGACGTTGTGGGAAGGGCTTGCATGCATGAATTGTACGTCGGGACGGGAGGGACAGGACAGGAGAATCACAAGCCATTCATATCAATTAACTTACAAGAGATCGGCAATCACAACTTCCCCACAAAGCGCGAGCAAAAAATCAAATCATTGCTTTGAGGATACTGGTTCCGATGTTGGGAATGACGATCCGCAGCGTGCGCAAAATTGCGCCATCGGGGCATTGGACTTGCGGCATTGTTCGCAGATTCGTGGTTCGATCTGAATGGGATTCGAAAGCTGCGAAAGTCCGTCGATCACGGACTGCTCTGACGGTTGGAGACTTGCTAATAATGAGCGTTCGCGTCGGACGCGGTGTTTCTCGCGCACGTTGTAGCTCGACACCAAGACGATGGTTGCCATCAACACAATGAGAGCGGGCTTGATCGCAGACACACTCACAGGTCCATGACCGTCCGATGTCCATCCGATTGCCGCAATCGAGAGGCAAACGACCGCGACAACCACTCCCACGATTGAGAGCACTACCGTAGTCGTCGAGTAATCGTCGTCCCTCGAAAACATGACAGGTTCACGTGCGAGATCTCAGGGATTGAACACTCGGTCCAGATCGCGCTTCATGCCACGCTTGTCGAGGTTCATCGTTCCGCCGCCGGAGATGTCGGTGGGGTCGTAGTCGTCGGAGCCCTTCTGAAAACTGCCCGGCTTGGGCCCGTACCCAAACGGGTCCTTCAAAGCCGCGTCTTGGCGAGAGCGCAGGTCGTCGTGGTCGGACGGGCCGGTCGACTCGCAGCCCACCAGAAACCCGAGCGCCAGACAGACTGGAATGACGATTCGCATCGGACCTCCTTAAGCGCTCGGGACAACACCACGCGAGCCGCGGCACCTGTGCGGCAATGGTCTTCTCATCCTACGACCGACCTTGCCCTGTCGTTCGCGCGGCTGTTGACGCTCCATGAACTCTGCCCTACAGCAAATGATTATTGTACGGGCTGAACACAGTCACCGTTAGTTGAAGGAGGACGTCGATGGTCAGAGGAGTTGTTTGTTCGATCGGTGCAGCGCTCGCGGTGGGCCTTGGCGCGTTCGCAACGTCAGTCAGCGCGGAGCCGACGACCGCGCCGGCCGCCCTCCCTGCAATCAAGCCGACAGGAAATCCCGGGCCAAAGCCCATCACCGTACCCACCGAGAAGGACTTCGCCGCCTACCTGTTCGTGTTCTTCAAGGACGACGACCACAGCCTGCACTTCGCGCTTAGCCGGGACGGCTACACCTTCACCGACGTCAACCGCGGCCAGCCGATCATGAGCGGCCGCGACCTGGGCGAACAAAAAGGCATCCGTGACCCGTACATCGCCCGCGGCCCGGACGGCGGCTTCTACCTCGGCCTGACGGATCTGCACATCTTCGCCAAGCGCGAAGGCCTGCGCGACACCGAATGGGAACGTCCCGGCGAACTCTACAGTTGGGGCAACAACCGCGCCATCGTCCTCATGAAGTCGTTCGACCTCGTCAACTGGACCCACACCATCTACCACCCGGCCGAGTTCTGGCCCGCGTTCAAAGACATGGGCTGCGCCTGGGCACCGCAGATGATTTGGGATGATGCGAAGGCGAAGATGCTCTTGTCGTTCACCACGCGCTTCGGCAAGGGCAGCAACCAGCTCTACTACACCTACACCGACGAAGCGTTCACCAAGTTCGAGACCGAGCCGCAGGAGCTTTTCAAGTACCCGCGCGACCGCAACATCATCGACAGCGATATCACCAAGGTGGATGGCAAGTTCCACCTGTTCTACGTCGCCCACGACCGGCCGGGCGGCATCCGGCAGGCGGTCTCGGATCGACTCGACGGAGGCTACGTCTTCGACGAAACCAAGGTCGATCCCGAGCGCGTTGCTTGCGAGGCCCCGAGCGTCTGGAAGCGCATCGGCACAAACACCTACGTGCTGATGTACGACGTGTTCGGCGTCAACCCGCACAACTTCGGCTTCAGCGAGACGACCGACTTCAAGACCTTCAAGAACATCGGCCGGTTCAACGAAGGCGTCATGAAGACGACGAACTTCACGTCGCCCAAGCACGGCGCGATCATTCCGATCACGCAGAAAGAAGCCGACGTTTTGGCCGCCCGCTGGCAATGCTCGTACTGAGCCGACCGGCAACGAATCGGGCGATCACTTCTCCCCATCGTTGTGCTGGACCATGTAATTCGGGCTTTCGCGGGTGATCTTGATGTCGTGCGGGTGGCTTTCGACCATGCTGGCGCCGCTGACCCGGCAGAACTTCGCGTCGCGGCGTAACGCCTCGATCGTCTTCGTGCCGCAGTAACCCATGCCCGCCTTCAGGCCGCCGACGAGTTGATAGACGAACTCGCTGAGTTGGCCGCGATAGGCCACCAGGCCTTCGACGCCTTCCGGCACGAGCTTGTTTAGCTTCTTCACACCGCCTTGGCCGTAGCGGTCGCCGGAGCCTTTCATCATGGCGCCGAGTGAGCCCATGCCGCGGTAGGTCTTGTACTGACGACCCTGGTAAATCACGAGTTCGCCAGGCGATTCGGCCAGACCCGCGAAGAGCGAGCCCATCATGCAGCAGTTGGCGCCGGCGGCGATCGCCTTGACGATGTCGCCGGAATGGCGGATGCCGCCGTCGGCGATGATCGGCACGCCGGCCGGCCCGGCCACCTTCGCGGCGTCCATGATCGCCGTAATCTGCGGCACGCCCACGCCGGCGACGATGCGCGTCGTGCAGATCGCGCCGGGGCCGATCCCGACCTTCACCGCGTCGGCGCCGGCGTCGATCAGGTCCTTGGCGCCGGCGGCCGTCGCGACGTTGCCGGCGATCACCTGAATCCCGTACTTCTTCTTCACCTCGCGCACCGTCTCGACGACGTTGTTGCTGTGCCCGTGGGCCGTGTCGACGACGAGCACGTCGACCTCCGCCTTGATGAGCGCCTCGATCCGGCCGAAGTCACGCACGCCCGTGGCCGCGCCGACACGCAGTCTGCCTCGGCCGTCCTTGCTGGCGTTGGGATACTGCTGGTGCTTGTCGATGTCGCGCATCGTCACCAAACCCGCGAGCCGGCCGTTCTTGTCGACCAGCAGCAACTTCTCCACCTTTGAGCGGTAGAGCAGCTTCTCCGCGTCGGACAGCGCGATGTCTTCCTGCGCGGTGACGAGGTTCTCGCGCGTCATCACGTCACGCACCAGGCGGTTGTCGTCTTCCTGATACTTCAGATCGCGCCGAGTGAGGATGCCGACGAGTCGAGGCGGCTCGCTGAAACTGCTCAAACGGTCCGGGCTTTCACCTCGTCCTTCGCCCCTCGCGCCTTGCCCTTCGACAATCGGAATGCCGCTGACGTTGTAGCGGGTCATCAATTCGCGGGCTTGGCCGATGGTCGCGCCGGGATGGAGCGTGATCGGGTCGACGATGACGCCGTTCTCGGAGCGCTTCACCTTCTCAACTTCGCGGGCCTGTTCCTCGGCGGGCAGGTTCTTGTGGATGATGCCGATGCCGCCCTCCTGCGCAGCGCGATGGCCAGGGCGCTTTCGGTGACGGTGTCCATCGGCGCGCTCAGCAACGGGATGTTCAGCGTGATCGTGCGGGTCAGGCGAGTGGAGGTATCGGCTTCGGATGGGATGAAGTCGCTGCGGGCAGGGATCAGCAGGACGTCGTCGAACGTGATGGCATCGAACAGGATCTTGGGCGAGGCTTCCATGTGGCAAAGTTACGGAGGGTTGGCGCGATTTGCAATCGAGAAGCGGGGCTCGGGAAGTGCGAAGTCCGAATGCCGAAGTTCGGAGCGGACCACTTCGGCACAGGTTGTAACCTTGTCAGGCGTCGAGCGTATACCTCGCATACACAAACGTCGGCTCGTCAGCCGTGTCTGGCTGTTTTGAATCCGCGTGGGTGCGCGGGTACAACGGGTCGTCAAGTTGCCGCACCTTGCCGAGGGCGAGGCCGGCGCATCCTTTCACATTCACCCTCCATTCCCTCACCGCAGGAGCACGACTATGAGAATGCCCGGACGCAGCGCCTTGATGGCGATCGCATTGGCCGTAACGGCTGTCACCGGCACCCTTCGCGCCGACTCCACCGAGTACATCAGCGCCGATGCAATGATGGCCTTCCACATCAACAACCTGGCCGAGACCAGCCAGAAAGTCGCGACGGCCTCGCAGCGCCTGGGCGCGACGATGATCGCTCCGCAGCTGGCCGATCCGCTCGCCTGGGTGAAGGAAGAGATGGGCGTGAAGGAAGGCATCAACGACGCCGGCGACGCCGCGATCGTCGTCTTCAAGCCCACGCCCGGCGTCCGCGACGACGAGAACGTGATCATCCTGATCCCGGTGAGCGACTACGACAAGTTCGTCGGCAGCTTCACCGCGGTCGATGCCGCCGACGGTATCAATCACGTGAAGATGAAAGGCGGCGGTGGCGACGGCTACATCAGCCACTGGGGCGACTACGCCGCCCTCGCCCCGCGCAAGGAAGCCGTCGCCGCCAAGCCGGCGAACGTGCTGAAGCTCGCCCCGAAGGCAGCCGCCCAGCTGAAGGACAACGACATCGCCATGTACGCGAACATGGCCGCGATCAAGGACGTGGTCGGTCCCGAGATCACCAAGGGCCGCACCGAGGTGCTCGAGGGTGTCGCCAAGGACGCGAAGGTCACCGACGAGTACAAGCCCGCCGCGACCGAAGCGGTCAACAAGCTGTTCGACATCGCCGAGGCATTCTTCCGCGACGCCGACGCCGGCACGGTCGGCATCAGCATCAAGCCCGATGGCCTCGCCGCCACCGGCCTGGCCGAGTTCAAGGCCGACAGCTACCTCGGCGGCTTCGTCAGCAAGATCAAGGCCTCGGAAGACTCCAAGCTGCTGGGCCTGCCCGATCGCGGCTACATCTTCTACATGGGCGCGCTCGCCTCGCCCGACGCGGGCAACATGCTGTTCACCGACCTCGTCGACCCGATCGTCGCCAAGCTCCCGAAGAACGACAAGTTCGCCTCGATCGACGGCTACGTGAAGTCGATGAAGGACATGACCGCCAAGATGACGGCCGTCTCGTACGGCCTCCAGACGCCCAGCGGCACCGTGGGCGCGGACCCGCTCATGCAGATCGTTGGCGTCATCAGCGGCGACGGCCCGGGCCTGAAGGCTGCGGCCGCCGACTCGATGAAGTACCAGAACGACCTCATGACCATCCTCGGCTCGGTCGCCGGCGAAGACGCCCCCAAGGTGGAATTCGGCACCGCGCCCGAAGCCAAGACCATCGGCGACATGAAGTTCGACGAGTTCAGCCAGACGATCACGGGCGAGGGCCCGATGGCGAACCAGCAGAAGCAGATGTTCAAGTTCATGTACGGCAGCGAATCGATGAAGGCCTACGTGGGCACGTTCGACAAGGGCATGGTCGTCTTCAGCGGCCTGAGCGATGAAGACGCCGGCAAGCTGGTTGAAACCGCCAAGTCGGGCGGCACGCCGCTGGCCAAGCTGAAGACCGTCGAGTTCGTCTCGGGCAACCTGCCCAAGAGCCGCACGGTGGAGTTCTACCTGGCGCTGGACCAGATCGCAGTCGCCGGCATGAAGGCAGCCGAGCAGTTCGGCATGCTCCAGAAGGCCCCGGAAGTTCCGTCGGGCTTGCCGCCGCTGGGCTTCAGCGTATCGAGCGAAGGCAGCGTGCTCCGCGGCGACGCGTTCGTGCCGTTTGAAACCGTCGAAGCGATGATCAGCGTCGGCATCCAGGCCGCCCAGAACGCCCAGCGCGGCGGCGGTGGCGGCGGGCTGTGAGCTGACTGAAAAGTCACAGGCTAATTAAGCGTCGGAGCGACGAAGGGATTTCCTTTCGTCGCTCTTTTGTTTTCGGACATTTTGCCATGGGACACCGTTGCCTCTTCCGTTGTCGCCTCGCATGGGTTTGATTAGCGTTCGGTTAGCGGATTGACGCTCTTACGCCCGATCGGGAACGATCACTAGCCATGAGTTTCCTCACCGCCCTGCCCGGGAACGCCGCCATGTCCAAGCTGAACGATCCGACGAAAGGTGCCTGGTCCCGCAGCGCCGCTGCGTTGCGTGGGAAACGCCGTGTGCTGGTCGTCGATGACGAACGTGATTTGACGGAACTCGTCGCGATCAACCTCCAGCGCAACGGCTACGACGTGCTGCTGGCGTACGACGGCGCCGAAGCACTCGACTTGGCCGAGCGTGAGTCGCCCGACCTGATCCTGCTCGACCTGATGATGCCCAAGCTGGACGGCACTGAAGTGACCCGCCGGCTGAAAGGTGACCCCCGCACGGCCGGCATTCCGATCATCATGCTGACCGCGAAAGGTGAAGAAACCGACATCGTCGTCGGCCTGACGCTCGGGGCGGACGATTACGTCACCAAGCCGTTCAGCGTGAAGGTGCTGATGGCGCGGGTGGCGAGCGTCCTGCGCCGCAGCGACACGCCGCCCGAAACCGCCGACGTCCTGCGGGCCGGCCCGCTCAAGATGGACATGGCCCGCCACGAAGCGACCGTGAACGGCGAATCGATCCACCTGACGCTGACCGAATTCAAGCTGCTGGCCGCGCTGGTGTCGGCCCGTCAGCGTGTCCTGACGCGCGACCAGCTCATGACCAAGGCGATGGGGGCCGGCGTTACGGTCACCGACCGCGCGATCGACGTGCACATCACCTGCATCCGCAAAAAGCTGGGCGATGCCAACTGGCTCATCCACACCGTCCGCGGCGTGGGCTACCGCTTGGGCGAAAACGAAGAGGCGGAGTGATCGCGCAAAAACCCCGCGCGTCGGGGAAGAACGCGCGGGGCTCAGGGGGGATAGGAGGTTCGTGACCGCGTCGCGCGTGAGCCATTCTCCAACAGCTCGGCACAGTCCTCACGCGACGCGTTCATGAATAGAAGTCGGACGGACAGGGGAAGTTGCAGGGTCACAGGAAAAAATCGCCGCAGAGGCGGGGAGAACGCAGAAAGCCGAGTGCACGATGACGTTCAAAAAATAGAACCAGTTCGAAGAGGGCATCTTTAGGGGGCTAGCCGCCCTGCTTGCAGGGTACGTTGGTCGAGCTTGTCGCGCGAAAAAGCTGTAGGTAAACGCAACGCAGACCTTGCTGTTCTATTTGGACTCCGCGTCTCTGCGGTGAACCGACTAATCAATCCACAATCCGCCGCAGCATGAAGATGCCGAGGAACCCGATGGCCGCCCCGGTGACGCTCGACACCCAACTGCTGACCGACGCCAGCGCTGGCACGTAGCCCGCCACGAAGCCCGCGCCGAAGAGCGCCACGAACGCCCCGAGCCATGTCGCAACGGTCATCTTCTTGCCTTCGAAGAACACGCCCGCCAACAGCACCAGTCCCGCGATCAGGCCTGGCCAGCTTCCAACGGCGTCGGCCAGCTTCTGCGGGACGCCCGGCACGTGCAGCGGTTCGTTCTTGCCCGCGTTAAAGGCGCCGAGCCCCTGCTGTACCTTCGCGACGCCCGTCTTGATGTCGATCTTGGTCGGGTCGATGCTCTGGCCCTGCATCGCCGTGAGTTCCGCCGCAACGGCCGCCTTCTTGTTCTGGTTCCACCACATCGCGAAGCCGATCAGCACCAGCGCCGCCAGCGTGAACCGTGTCATCTTGCCGAAGAGCACATCCAGCGGGCCGCCAACGCGGCGTTTCAGATAGCTCTGCCGTTCCCAGCCTTCGAGGCTTTCGGAAATCTCGCTCTCGGGCGACTCCACCTTCACCTGCTCGGCCGCCTCAAGCATCTCTTGCGCGCGCTTCGACTTCTTCGGCGGCGCCGTCGTCTTGCTCGCCGGCGCGAGCGTCTCGGCCATGCGCCGCTTCTCGATCGACTGCTTCATGTACGCAGCCTTGTCGACCAACTTCGACGCCGACGCCTTCGCCTGCTTGGCCGCGATGTTCGATTGGATGCCCTTGGCGATCATCGCCTTGGCTTCCAGTTTCTCGAGCAGCTTACGTTCCTTCGCTTGCTTGCGAGCTTCGATTCGGCGGTCGATGAAGCCGATCAGCGTGTCGCGCCAAGCCGCAAACTTCTTGCGGCGTTTTCCTCGCTCGCCGATGCCGTAGAGCGCCCGCGCCCACAGCTTGCTCTCGTAGCCAAACAGCGCTTCGTAGAACGCCTCCCAGTCGTTGCCGCTGAACTTCGCGATGAAGCCGCGGATCTGGTCCTCGTCCTGCCCCTTCACCCGGAGGTCTTTGATGAGCAACTCGGCATCGTTCAGCGGCTTCTCACGCTGGCGCATCACAATGCCGTCGAACACAATGTGGAACACAAATCCCAGCCCGGCCGCGATGACCGCTACGCCGAGCCACACCCACAACTGATCGAACACCAGCAGCAGCCAGCCCGTCAGCACGGCGATGACGATCACCTTCAGCCAGTCCATCACACTCGCGCCGAACAGGAACTGCCGGACCTTGGCGAACAGCGGCGTCTTCTGCGTGATGCCGATCGTGAATTGGTACGCCAGCGTCGACAGCACCGCGATCGCGACCATCGCGCCGCAGGTCTTGAGGAACCCCGTCACAAAGCAAAGCACGGCCGCCACGACACACAGAGTGAGGAAGGCGACGATCACATTCGCCCGCAGCTTGGCGGCCGGCGAGGCGTTGAAGCGCTCGACGGCGTACTCGACGATCTTCACCTTGTCCGAACTCGCGCGGACGTTGCCGCCATCGACGCCGAGATACCGCTCCAGTTCCTTGATGACCTCGGCCATCGTCTGGTAGCGGTCTTCCGGCTTTTTCGCGACCATCTTCTGAATGATTCCGCTCAGGGCGGGCGAGAGATTTTTCACGATCCGTTCAGGCGGCGGCACGGGGTCGCGCAGGTGCTTGGTGATGACCTCTTCGGCCGTCCGCCCACTGAACGGGGGCCGGCCCGTGATGAGGTCGTACAGCGTGCAGCCGAGCGAGTAGATGTCCGCCCGCTGATCGACGTGGGCCGCGTCCATCGCCTGTTCCGGCGCGATGTACGCCGGCGTGCCCATCGACGTGTTGATGTGCGTCTGGTGCGGCGCGTCCGACGTCGTCTGCGGTTTGGCATCTCCGACATCCGTGAGTTCCTTGTCCCCCTTGCGCTTCACGAGCCCCAGGTCCGCGACTTTCACGATGCCCTGATCGTTCAGCATCATGTTCTCGGGCTTCACGTCACGATGGATCATGCCGAGGTCGTGGGCGGCCTTCAGTCCGCGGGCAGCCTGTAGGATATAACCGACGGCCGTCCCCGGCTCGACCTTGCCTTCGCTCTCAACCACATGGCCGAGGTTCTGGCCCTCGACGAACTCCATGCTGAAGAAGTAGTGGCCGCGGTCTTCACCGATGTCGTGGATCTGCACGACGTTGTGATGACTGAGCTGAGCGGCGGCGAACGCCTCACGCGAGAAACGGGCGACAAAGCTCGCATCCTGCGCCAGGTGCGGCGCGAGCGTCTTGATGGCCACCGTGCGATCAAGTGAAAGCTGTCGCGCCAGGTAGACCGACCCCATGCCGCCTTGCCCGAGCTTCTGGACGATCTCATACCCGCCAAGCCGGCCGTGCAGTTCGGGCTCATCGGGACGCGCCTGCTTCGCGATCGTGCGGAACACCTGCTCGCCTGCGGGGATCGCGGTCGCGCCGCGCACGGAGTCGGACGACGACGGTGGCGCGCTCGTCAGGTTCTGAATCGCACGGTTGCCCGACATCGAATCGGACGACTTCACCGGTGTGACCGTCGCGCTGGTCGGCGCCACCGTCACCGAAGCCGCCTGCGGCTTAGCGGCAGCAACCGGCGCACTCGTCGCCCGCAGCTCGCTCGCTTGATGTGGCGCGCTCGCGGCGCGCGGAGCGGTCGTCGGATGCCCCGACTCGTGCGCGTGCTTCGAATGCCCATGATGCACCGGCGCTTTCGTCGCACCCGGATCGATCGAATGCGCAGTCGTCCGCCCCGTCCATGTCGCGTCGGAACCCGACTTCTCTTCCACGCCCACCTGTGGTGCGATGTGCGGATCGTCGAACACGCGCAGCGAGAACTTCCCCTTGCACTGCGGGCAGCGCGGATGGAACTTGCCCGGCCGCACACCGGCCAGTTCGATGACGTGTTCACAGTACGGACAACGGATCGCCACGGTGTCGCTCCGGTGGAGGATGTGCTGTGCCCGTGACGAGTCGCCCCAGACGACGCTCGCCGCGCAAGGCGGGCAACATCGCACAAGCTTAATCGCAAATCCCAAATCGCAAATCGCAAATCCCGGGAGTATCTTCGCCGAAATGTCCGACGCAGGTCTGATGTATCTGGTTCCCGTATCCGGGCCGCCCATCGAATCGATGAGCCTGAAGCCCAAGGAAGGCGGTCTGACCATCGGCCGATCCGACCAGTGCGACCTGCTCCTGCCCGCCGACGCCGACCGCGTCAGCCGCTTCCACGCCCGCTTCAACTACCACGACGGCGAATGGCATCTGGCCGACCTGAACAGCCGCTGGGGCACCAGCGTCAACGGCGTCCGCGTCCTGCCCGGGCCGGAGGTGATGATCTCCGAGGGCGATCTCATTCGCCTGTCGCCCTTCACATTTACGTTCACGCGGTCGCCCGTCCGACGCGGCATCGCATCGAGCGACGACACGGGCCGGACGATCGTCCGCACGGTTGACCACCAGACCAACACGACCTACGACCAGATGTTGGGCCTGCTGCTGGAGAGCGCTCAGAAGATTCACGAGGCGCGGGATGAAAAGGCGCTGGCCGAGCAGTTGATGGACGCGGCACTGCGCGGCTCGGGCCTGACCA
Source organism: Tepidisphaeraceae bacterium (assembly GCA_047600945.1). Classification (GTDB taxonomy): domain Bacteria; phylum Planctomycetota; class Phycisphaerae; order Tepidisphaerales; family Tepidisphaeraceae; genus JASGKC01. The sequence goes on from JASGKC010000001.1 coordinate 5,503,267, forward strand.
ACGCGGCGATGCTCAAGCCGATCGACGCCGCCGGCAGCGTGGAAATCCTGGCGAGCCGGTTCGGAACCGGCAATGTGCAGGGCGCCAGCTTCAGCCGGTCGCTGCTGGCGGCCGCCAGTCGCGGCGAGTCAGCCGAGATTTCCGGCGGCAACGTCGAGAACTTCGGCCAGTCGATCGTCAGCATGGGCATCAGCTCCGCCATCTGCATCCCGCTCATGCTCGGCAGCCCCGACGACGTCGCCGGCCAGACAGTCGCCGCCTACCTCTACCTCGACTCGCGCGGCACGAGCGTCTCGAAGCTGCGCCCCTTCGCGACCGCGTTCTGCGCCGCGCTCGGACGCATCGCCAGCCTGAGCCTGGCCAACCTCAAGCGCATCGAGATCGAGCGCCGGCAGGCATCCATGGAAGCCGAGCTCGCCAGCGCGCTGGCTGCGCAGAAATGGATTCTGCCGCCGCGCTCGACGAAGGTCGGTCCCGTGAACCTGCTCGGCGAGAGTCGCCCCGGCCAGTACGTGGGCGGCGACTTCTACGACGTGATCGAACTCGACGACGGCCGCATCGCCATCGCGATCGGCGACGTCTCCGGCAAGGGCATCAGCGCCAGCGTGCTGATGACCGCCACGCAGGGCTACCTGCACGCCGCGCTGCGTCACTACAAAGACCCGGCCGAGGCGATCACGATGGCCAACCGTTTCGTCGGCCCGCGCCGGCCGCCGAACAAGTTCGTGACCGTCTGGATCGGCATCCTCGACCCGGTGAAGCGCACGCTGCGCTACGTCGACGCGGGGCACAGCTACGCCCTACTGATCGCGCCAGACGGCACCACCCGCAAACTCGCCGAGGGCGGCGGTCCACCCATCGGCATGCTCGATGACGCCGACTACGAACCCGTCGAAGTGCCGCTGGACGACGCGGTCGGCCTGCTGCTGCTGAGCGACGGCATCGTCGAACAGTTCGGCCTGATCACGAATCCCGACGGCACCTCCACCCGCGACCAGTTCGGCGTCGAAGGCGCGATCCGCACACTCCAGCGCGTCCTACGTGACCCCGACCCGATCATGAGCGTCTACAACGACGTCATCCAACACGCCGGCAGCCCCAACCTGAGCGATGACGCCACCGTGGTCTGGGCGAAATGGGAGTGACTGCCAGCCTTCCGATCGGCTAGAATTCGGGCATGGGTCGAGTGACGCTTCCCACAACACGCTTTCGCGCCAAAGAGTTTGAGCGCATGGTGGAAGCTGACGTGTTCGGCACAGACCGCGTCGAGCTTCTCAACGGGCGTGTCCATTTCTTGACACACAACGAACCCCACCTGTGGGCAGTCAGCCGAATCCTGCGCGCCTTGCTGCCCCGTGTCCCGTCGCAGGAAGCGCTGGTGTGCCAGGGAACGTTGCGGCTCGACATGTACAACTGGCCCGATCCGGACTTTCTGTGGCTTACCTGTCCGATTGGCACCAGGTTCGAGGACTGGCCCGACCCGCTTTTGCTGATCGAAGTGTCTGACACGACCTACCGCAAAGACTCAGGCCCAAAGCTCCGCAAGTACGCCCAGGCCGGCATCGCCGACTATTGGATCGAGAACCTGAAGGAAAAGCGTGTTGAGGTCTATCGCGACCCGAAGAACCCCACCGACAAGCTGGCCGACTGTCATTACGCGAGCGTGACGCACTACGTGAAAGGCCAGTCGATCGCCCTGCTGAAGCGGCCGGAAGTCGTCATCCCCGTCGATGAGCTCCTGCCCGAGTCGAAGTGAAACGAGAGAGAATGCAGCACCCAACCCGATGGATCGCCCTGACCGTCCTTTGCACGGCGACGCCGCTCTGCGCCAGCACGTTTCTCGACCGCCCGTCGAACGACACGTTCCGCGTAGCGACGTACAATGTCCTGACCGACTCCCCTTTCACCGGCACGGCCGTCCGGCAGGCGTCGTTCGATCGACTCATCACCGCGATCAACGCCGACATCTTCAACTTCCAGGAAACGTACAACACCACCGCCGCGACCGTGCAGGCCCGGCTGAATACCGTGCTGCCCCTGCCGGGCGGCGCGAGTTGGAACGTCTACAAGGGCGGCTTCGAGAACATCATCGCCAGCCGGTACACGATCTCGAAGACCAACGCCGTCACCGATTCGTACAGCCACCAGACTGCGGCCGGCCTGATCAACTTGCCCGACGCGACATTCCCTACCGACGTTTACCTGCTGAACATGCACCTCAAGGCGTTCAGCGGCGCGACGTACCAGCTCCAGCGCCAAGTGCAGGCTGAAGCCGCGATCGCCAAGGCCAACGCCATGCGCCGGGCCGGCGCGACCAGCGGCATCGCCGTCGGCACGCCGATCATCGCGCTGGGCGACCTGAACCTCGTCGACACGCCCGAGCCGCTCCAGTCGCTGGCCACCGGGAACATCACGCAGTACGCGACCTATGGTGCGAACTCGCCGCCCGACTGGGATGGCACCGCGAACACCATCGCGACGCTCCCGCAGAACGCCGCGACCGGCGGAGCCGAGTGGACCTGGCGAGACGACACGGGCAGCTACGCGCCGAGCCGGCTCGATTACGTGACCTACTCTGACAGCCGGCTGGAACTGGTCCGCGGCTTCACGCTGAACACGATGGCTATGTCCGCGGCCGACCTCGCCGCGACGGGCCTTCAGTCGGGCGACTCCGCGGCCGTCAACGCGGCCACGAACTCGTTCGACCACATCCCGCTGGTGGCCGACTTCCGCGTGCGGACCGATGGCGTCATCACCGCGCGGTGGCTGGCCACGGGCACAGGCGCTACCACATGGGGCACGAACACGCGCTGGAGCACGAGCGTCGTTCCGAGCGCGAGCATTCCGGCGCTGGTCGACAACGGCAGCGTCACACTCGTCGAAGTCGCCAGCAACGCCACCGCCGCCAGCCTCTACCTGAGCGCGGGCGGCGAATTCCGCGTCGACAGCGGCATCGCCCTTACGCTGGGCGGCGCGCTCACGATCAACCCGACGCCCGCCCTTGCCACGCAATCGATCACCGGCAGCGGCGTGATCGTCGCGAAGTCCATCAACATCCAGAACGCGTTCGCACTATCGGGCTCGATCCTGATCGACAACGCCGTCGGCGCCAGCGCGCTGACGACACTGAATAGCGCCATCGCGTCGGGCCAGATCACCGTGCCCGCCGGCGCGAGTACCGCGAGCGGCCTCGCCATCGTCGACAGCTCAACGCTCAACATCGCCAGCTTCAAAGGCGTCCCGCTCGACGGCAGCTACACGATCCTCAGTTTCGCCAAGCTGGGCGACGCGAACCTGGACAGCTCGGTCAACTTCAACGACCTACTTTTGCTGGCCGCGCACTACGGCGAGACGTCGAACACGAACTGGGCTTACGGCGACTTCGATCGCAACGGCACAGTGAACTTTGGCGACCTGCTGTCGCTTGCCGGCAACTACGGCGCAACGAGCACCAACTTCGCGGCCGATTGGGCAATGGCCCAATCGCTGGTGCCGGAACCGGGAATGATCGGGCTGACAGGCGTAGGGCTGACGATCGCCCTGAGGCGACGGCCACGTTGACTGATTCATGCGTCGAGCCAAATCCAGCCGATACACGTTTCATGTCGAAAGGCGAACAACCCGTCTTCCGCGTCAGTGCAGGCACGGCGTTCAAGGCCGGTTTCTTTGGGGCGATGGGCTTCCTCGTCGGCCAGGCGCTCATTCTCGGCGTCGGCGCGTTTGTCCTTGTCGGCGTGATCGGGTTCAGCCTGACCAAGGCCCTCAACCAAGACGCCCGCTGGCAGACCCAGCAGCACCAGTCGAACATCGCGGCCGAGCCTACGGCAATCGAACTCGACAAGTCGCCCGCCCGACAGCGCTCGCGCTGAACGCCTTCACTTCACGCCTTTTGGCCCACCGTCGGTCAAGTATTTCTTCGTGATCACCGACGCCAGTTCGATGTCATTGATGTTGGCCAGCGTGCACAGCCACGCGATCACGTCAGCGAACTCCTCTTCGAGATTCGCCCGATCGTCCTGTCGCGCCAGTGCCCGCGCGAGTTCGCCGATCTCTTCGGAGAAGTGCAGCCACGTCAGCGCGTTGCCGCGCGCCTTGTCGGTCGCGAGATACCGATCGCGAATGTGCTTCTGAAACCCGGCGATGGTGAGCGAATCAGACATGCTGACGAAGGGCTGGAGTTCTTGGCCTGAAACCGAACCGTGACCGTACACGATCGCACAAGTAGCCGATAGGCACAGCCTATGCGCATGTTGGGTCCAAGCGTACTCTGTAATCTAACCAAGTCATTTCTTCTGACAGTTGTCTCGCGCTGAGAGCGACCGCTTCACACGGGACCGAACAAAGCGCCCAATTCACTCACCGGGAGGGCAAACGATGAGATGCGTCCATGCAATACTGATCCTGACGGCAGGCGGTCTGCTGCTTGTTCCGGATACCACCGCTCCCGCCCAATCGAGTGGCGGAACGACGCAACCCACAACTGCGCCAACGACTCAGACGGCCGGGCAGTCCCAGGAACTCAAACTCAAGATGGCAGAGGCGACGACGCCGGCGCAGAAGGCGCTACGAGCGTATCTCCAAGCGGCAGCGACCTGCGACCCTACCAAATCAAAAGTGTTTCTCGCCAGCGACTGCAAAGTCGACTTCGTGACCGAATGCAAGGGCAACGCCTCTTCGGGCTGGAAGTATTCCGAAGAGTACAGCGAAATCCACCGCGAAACATCCAATGCAACGAGTGATCGGATCACCTTTGAGGTCCAGATCACGTTCGGCGGCGGTGGAACTTTCATGGCGTCAACGAGGAAATTCACGTTGGTGCAAGTGGACAAGGCGTGGAAGATCTCTGAAATCGACCCCGCCCCCACGCAAGGCGCGCCGGGTGTCAGTCCGCTTTAGCCTACCGACACGTTGCAGGTATTGAAGTACGGGCCGACGGCAATCCCGCCGCAAGGACATCGCCTGCCTGCGGGGAAGCGTCACCCCGAAGGCTTCGACGCCGCCCGGGCTGCGCGCTCGCGCAGCAGCGCCGCTACCTGACGCTCCTGCTCTGCCCGCGCCTTCTCACCGGCCGCATCGAGTTGCTCGGCCAGCGTGTCGTGGGCGATCGGGTCGTACGGATCGATCTGCACGGCCATCCGCGCGTACTTCAGCGCCTCGGCCGGCTTGCCGGCGTCGCGATAGATCGTCGCGAGTTGCCGCGCCAGCCGGTCGTCCTGCAATTCGATCGGCAACACCGCTTCGAGATGTGGGACAGCGTCCATCGGGCGATTCAGCCGCAGGAAGATGCCCGCCAGCCTCCGGTGCGGCAGCGAATTCATCGGCTGAAGCTTCGACACCAGCACCCATTGCGCGGCCGCCAGATCGAACTCGCCGGCTTCGGTCAGCTTCTTCGCTTCCTCCGCGAGCGCGTCCGCCTGCTTCGCGGTCGCTTCGTCGTAGCCCCAGCCCTTCACCTTCTCGCGCGCCCAAGCGTCGAACTTCGGCTGGAACTCGATGAGCCCCACGCCCAGCGCGTTGCGAAACACTTCGTCCTCGCTCAGGCCCGAGCGGTAGCCTTCGAGCAGTTTGAGGATCGCGTCGTGTCCGTACGTTGTTTCGATGAAATCGACGAGCCAGAAGCCGGTCATGTAGGCGACTTCGCCGTCGTTGCCCTTGGGGCGCAGCAGCGCCTGCGCCATTGTCGTCGGCGACATCAGCTTGCCGGTCGTGGTGCGCTTGTACATCTCGGCGGGCACCCACGCGAAGCGGAACGGCACGTGCTCCTGCCAGACCGCCAACCCTTCCGTCAGCCAGCGCGGCACACGGCCCTGCGTCTGGAGGATGTTGATCGAGTGCGTGAACTCGTGCCGCATGACGCGCGCCCAGTTGAAAGGCCCGAGCGTCTCGCCCGCGCGCGGCGCGACGACCGTCATCACGCGGCCCTGGCTTGCGCCATACGTTTCCAGCCCGGGCACGCCGGCCGTGCGCACGCTGAAGCTCTGAGCGTCGGGGAACACCTCGACGATCGGCTTGCGGTCGAATGCGTAGCCGAAATGTTTCGTCAGATCGTCGTACACGCTGTCCATGTACGGCCCGATGTAGAGCGGCACGATCGGGTCATCGCGGTCGTCGTAGCGCAAGACGAAGTGCTCGCTCTCCGTCGTCTTGAACTTCGATATCTCGTCGAGCACGCGGAGGAAGTTGACCGTTTTGAGGTTGAATGGATCGACCTCGTACGCATCGTTCAGCACGACGTGCGCTTCGTCTTCAAGGCCCTCGTTCAGCAGTTGGTCGCCCAGTTCGTGCTTGGGCTGCACCCACCACGGCGCACGATCGACGGCCGTGCGCAGGTTCGTGACGGCGCCGCCGGCGTCGAAGAACAACCCGCACATCCGGCCGATCTCGTACGGGGCGAAGGCGTCGTTGGGATTGAGCTTGTTGATTGTCGCAAGCGTCGCTTCGACCTGTTTCACCTCGCCGCGCATCGCCTGCACGGCCGCCAGACGCGCGAGCGTGGCGATGTCGGTCGGTGCGCGATCGGCCGCGCGTTTCGCGAACTCCAGTGCGCGATCCGACTGCCGCTGAAGCAACAACGACGACGCCTCAACTCGATCGGCCGCCAGGCTCTGCGGGTTCGTCTCCCGCAGTTCCAGCGCGATGCCGGCCATCTTCGCGTAGCCGCGGTTCTCGAGCGTGATATCGGCGAGCAATTCCAGCGCGGCCGGGTCGTTCGGGTTGACTGACAACGCTTCGGACAGTTCCTCGCCCGCCTGGTCGAGCTTGGAGTGATTCGCCAGGAATCGCGCCGCCTCGACATGCGCGGGCCAGTACGTGCGGTCAATCACGTCGTACGCGGCGACGAACATCGCCAGCAGTGTGTTGTGCAGGTCGGGTCGCTTGCGATACGCGCCGGTGAGCGTCGCCCAGCGATCGATCGACGCGGCGGCGGCCACGAGTTCGCGGGCGTCCTCAATACTCTGGCGGTCGCGATTGAACTTCGCGACGTAGTCGTTCGGACGCATGGCGAAGAAGGCGTATGCGTCGATCGCGCCGGGAATGTCGCCGACGGCTTCAAGCGCGCGGCCTAGTTCACGACGTGCAGGGAAGTTCGCGGGATCGTTTGCGATCGCCTCACGGAGCACGCCGACGGCTTCACGCGATCGGCCGGCGTCGTTGAGAATCCGGCCGCGCAGCAGATCGACCCGCGAATCGCCCTTGTATGGATCAAGCAGGCTGAGGGCGGGATTCACCTCGCCCAGCACGGCGAGCGCTTCGCCACGCAGCAGCGAGACCTCGATCGCCGGCGTGCTCGCCGGCAAGGCGTACGACGCATACAGCGCCGTGCGGTAGCGGCCGTGATTCAGTTCAGCCCGCGCCTTCTCCCACGCGTTGAAGTAGCTCGGATGCTCAAGCTTTTCGCCCTTCTCCGGCGCGAACGACTGAACGACGTCGCGCGGGAACGTGCGATCGAGCGGCGAAGCGAGCGATGACGAAGCGACCAGCAGACTCGCGATCGCGCTCCGCACAGCGATGAACCCTCGCACCTGCGCACGACGTCGACAAGCACTCAACGGCATGGCCCAAGTATATCTCCTTTGACTGGTCGAATCTGGTGATTGTTTGTGCCAATGCGGGCACGATCAGGAGGCTCGTCCGGCGGATACCCTGCGAGCCATTTCACGTTTGCGACATTCCGCCCCAGCTTTGCGACGTAAGGAAGCACCTTCCGGCCGGTCTGGCGAAAGGCTCGGTATACGCAATTTATCCGGCGCCGCCTTGCGATTTTTGATCCGAGGACATCGGCCGAAACCGCAATCGATGCGGCATCATTCGCCCTTGCCGACGCGCGGGCCGGTCCTACCATTCGTTGCACCATGGCCAAGGTGCGCAAAGCCGTTATTACCGCTGCCGGTCGAGGAACACGACAGTATCCCGCCTCGACAGCCGTGCAGAAGGAGATGTTCCCGCTGGTCGATCGCGACGGCCTGACCAAGCCGGTCATCCAGATCATCGGCGAAGAAGCGATCGATTCCGGCATCGAAGAAATCTGCATCATCACCGGCCCCGGTGAAGAGAAGCTCTACCGCGATTACTTCCGCCGGCTCGATGACCAGAACGTCCGCACGTTTCGCGGCAAGGACTGGGCCATCCTCGAATCGGAAAAGCTCCAGGCGTTCGGCGAACGACTGCACTTCGCCGAGCAAGCCTCGCCCGAAGGCTTCGGCCACGCGGTGTATCAGGCGAAGGACTTCGTCGGCGACGATCCGTTCCTGCTCCTGCTGGGCGATCACATCTACATCAGCGACGTGAAGGACCGCTGCGCGAGGCAGATGATCCGCGTGTACGAGCAGTACATGCTCGACGCGGTGACGGCCGTCCAACCCACGCTCGAACGACTGCTGCACCTGTTCGGCACGGTGCGCGGCAACCCGGTCGACCCGGCCAAGGGCATCTACAAAGCCGAACTGATCGTTGAGAAGCCGAGCATCGAACGCGCCCGTGCTGATCTGGTCACGCCGGGCCTGCCCGCGGGCAACTACCTCTGCCATCTCGGCCAATACGTGTTCGGGCCTCAGATTTTCGACTCGATCGACTACCTATTCAAAAACAACATCCGCGAGAAAGGCGAGTTCCAACTGACCGCCGCCCAGGAGCACCTGCGTCAGCAGACCGACAAGTACTGGGCTGTCATCACCCAAGGCCAACGGTACGACACCGGCATCCCGTACGGCCTGATGGAAACGCAACTCGCACTAGCCCTTAACGGCGTGCACCGCACCGACATCTGCGAAGCAATAGCACGGATTCTGGCGATGCAGGTGAAAAACTGACCATGCTCGCGGCCCACAACAAAATCACGGAAAACGTTCGCGCGTAAGTCACGATACATCACGAACAACGCTCAAAATGAGCCGCCGCACGTTGAGCGCGATCACAAAAATCGCATTGACGCGCGTCGGTTATCGATCGAAACTTCCTCGCGCGGCAACACTTCAAAACTCAGGTCCAAGGTGAATTCCGGAGGAAGCCATGCTTCTGCGTCGGCCGGTTCTGGCGTGCGCGTGGGCGATCGTTCTTGGTTTGTCGGGAAGTGCGTCGGCCATCCCGAGCCTGACGCCTCACTACGACACAGGCCCGGCCGTCACGTGGTCGGGCGGCGGAATGCACCAGCACCGCGACACCGACAACATCGACCTCAACGCCAAGTACGACGGCTATTCCTGCTGGGACAACGACCAGTACCGCAACGGCGGCGCGTGGGGACACGGCTTCCAGGAACTGCCCGCCCGCTACAAGTTCGACGCGGCCGTCCCGCAGGCGGCGCTTCAGGACTTCAACGGCTGCGTCACCACGTGGGAAACTGCCATCAATGGCAACGGCATCAACACCAACGGCGTGCCGTACGTCACCAAGATCGACTTCGACCAGGTGAACATCAACCAGGCCCATCAGATCGACATCTTTTGGACCGACATCGTCACCGGCGCGACCGCATTCTGGGATCCGGGCGCCACCGACTTCACGTTCGATTCCAATCCCAGCTACACGCTCACCGGCGGGCCGGGCGAGTTGATCCGGCTGGCGGGCACGCTGGGTGCGGGCGTCGCCACCATCACGCTGCCTCGAGAGTGGTTTTTCGGCGGCACGGGCACGCCGACCAATCAGAGCATCAACCTCGAAGTGACCGACGACGGCGGCGCGACATGGACGCCCTTCACCGACACGCGGCCACGCTACGACTTCTACACGATCGCCCTGCACGAGCTCGGCCACGCCTGGGGCCTGGACCACATCGGCACCGCCGCCGCCGGCAGCCTGATGGCGGCGAACATCTCCAGCGCTGTCATCCGTACACCGGACGCCAACGCGATCGATGGGCTGAAGGACATCTACTCGATCGCCGTACCCGAGCCGGGAACGCTGTGCGCTGCGAGCGTCCTTCTCTTGGTGCTGCGGCGGAGACGCACGTCGAGGTGGGCGTGAAACGCAGCCCTGCGAACCGCGCCACCGAACGTTCCGAACAGGACTCAGGGCTTTCGTCGCATCGCGTCCCGAATCAGCGTCACCACGGCCGCCTCTTCGGGTTTGAGGGCACCGACTTTCTTCAGTTCTTTCTCGGCGCTTTTGGAGCGACTGCTTCATCGAACCGTCGAGGTAGCTGTTCAGGATGGCCGGGTGGACGTAGCACTTGCGGCACACGGCCTTGGTGTTACCGAGGCGTTTCGCCACCGCTTCGATCGCGCGGACGACGTTCTTTTTCGCCTGCGTCTGGCTATCGAACTGTTCGAACTCGCGCAGCGCCTCGGCCGCCAGTACCGTGCCGGCGAAAGTGCGAAAGTCCTTGGCTGTGAAATCCTGACCGGTGATTTCCTTCAAATACGCGTTGACGTCGTCGCTCTTCACGTCGCGGCGCTGACCCGCTTCGTCGACGTACTCAAACAATTGTTGCTCAGGGAGTTCCTGGCATCGTTTGACAACCTTTGCCAGTGGGGCCGAGTCGATCGACAGGTCGTGCTCGACACCATGCTTGCCGACGAACTTCATGCGGATGGTCGAGCCCTGCACGCGGACGTGGCGGTTCTCGATCGTGGTCAGGCCGAAGCTTTCGTTGCTGCGGGCGTATTCGTCGTTGCCCACACGGGCGAGCGTCTTCTCCAGCAGCGCGACGACAGTGGCCAGCACCTTCTCGCGCGGCAGGCCTTTCAGCTTCAGGTGGCGGTTCACGGTTCGGCGCAGGCCAGGAAGTGCCTTCGCGAAGTCGATGACGCGTTCGTACTTCGCTTCGTCGCGGGCGGCGCGGAAGTCCGGGTGATAGCGGGCCTGCTTTCGGCCCCGCGCGTCGCGACCGGTCGCTTGCAGGTGGCCGGTCGAAGTCGGGCAGATCCAGACATCGGTCCACGCCGGCGGAATGACCAGCGACTTGATGCGGGCGAGCGTGGCGGCGTCCGTGACGCGCCGGCCGGTGCGGGTGTCGATGTAGTCGAAGCCCTTGCCGTGACGTTCGCGGGTTAGGCCGGGTGACTCGTCGGTCACGTAGCGCAGGCCGGACTGGCTGGCGGTTTCACGTGCCTCGCGCACGAGGCGTGGCTCGCTCTCGTTTCTCATCAGCATGAGCGATCGTTGGCTGGCGCCTCGCTATCGGACCATCAGGGCCGGTCCGCATCGCTCAGCATGCAGAAATCACACGTCGATTGCCGATGAGTATCGACGACGATGAGCGCCCCCAGTCCATCCACCGCGCCCACAACGGCCGGCAGCCTGCCGGACTTCAGTCTCGACACGGTCGAGAAGTCACTCCAGGGCTGGCTGACGATCCCGCATCAGTGGCCCAGCTCGCAGGACCTGCTGGGCTGGTGCAGTTCGATGGGGCCGGGCACCGCCGTCATCCTGCTGGCGGCGGGCTTCATGTGCCTGCTGTGGGGCCAATCGATGTTCAAACTGCTGGTGTCGATGAACTGCGCGATCGTCGGCGCGTGGATCGGCGGGTGGGTCGGTTCGCGCGCGGGGGCGATCGTCCCGGGCGTGCTGATCGGCGGGTTCATGGCCGGCGCACTGAGCTTCCCGGCGATGAAGCATTGCATCTCGCTGCTGGCGGCGGTCGTCGGCTTCGTAATCGGCTGCGTCGTCTGGCGCACGCTGGGCCTCGAAGCCCGCTTCGCCCCGGCCGGCGGTCTGATCGGTCTGACGTTCCTGTTCATGCTGAGCTTCATCAAGCTGCGGCCGACGATCATCCTCGCGACCGGCATCCAAGGCGCCGCGATGCTGATCCTCGGCACGGTCGGCCTGCTCTACAAATACCACGAGATCGCCCCGCGGATGGACAGCATGTTCGGCAGCTACCAGTACTTGCTGCCGACGGCCGTCTTCGTGCCGGCAATGCTCGGCTTCATCTACCAGTACAGCACGCCGCCCGCCGCCCCGCCGGCAAAGAAGTAAACTACTACCGGTTCCGTGGCTCGCACCTGCCATATTTGCAGCTCTCTTCATGGGGAATCAGCGTTTTCCCGCTTATAACGCTATTCGTATTGGCACACGCTTCGCGATGTCTTCCATCGAGGAGAAGCGCCCATGCGATTCGACAAGTTCACTCAGAAATCCCAGGAAGCCGTGATGGCCGCTCAGTCGCTGGCGACCGAGCGGGGTCACGCCGAGATGCGTCCCGTCCACCTGCTGGCCGGCCTGATTAACGACGATCAGCCGACCATTGCCGCGCTACTGGCAAAGTTGAACGTCAATGGCAAATTGAAGCGCGCCGTCGACGCCGAACTCGAAAAGCTTCCGCAGGTGTCAGGCAACGCGCAGATCGGTGCGAGCCGGCAACTGATGGACGTCTTCAACAACGCCCAGAAGCAGGCCGAGCGTCTGAAGGACGAGTTCGTCAGCGTCGAGCACCTGTTCCTCGCGCTCACGCAGTCAGAACTGTCGAGCGTGCTTCAGAACGCCGGCATCACCGAAGCGAATGTGCTCGCGGTGCTGAAAGACATCCGAGGCAACCAGCGCGTCACCGACGCCAATCCCGAAGACAAATACCAGGCGCTCGAGAAGTACGGCAAGGACCTCGTGAGCCTCGCCGAGCAGGGCAAGATCGACCCCGTCATCGGCCGCGACGAAGAGATTCGCCGCACGATGCAGGTGCTCGCGCGCCGCACGAAGAACAATCCGGTCCTCATCGGCGAGCCCGGCGTGGGTAAGACCGCCATCGTCGAAGGCCTTGCCCGCCGCATCAAAGACGGCGACGTCCCCGATGCCTTGCGTGGCAAGCGAGTCATCGCGCTCGACATGGGCGCGTTAATCGCCGGCGCGAAGTACCGCGGCGAATTCGAAGACCGCCTGAAGGCCGTCATCAAGGAAGTGCAGGACAGCGCCGGCAAGGTCATCCTGTTCATCGACGAACTGCACACGATCGTCGGCGCGGGCAAGACCGAAGGCAGTCCCGACGCCGGCAACCTGCTCAAGCCCGCGCTCGCGCGCGGCGAGCTGCGCTGCATCGGCGCCACCACGCTCGACGAGTACCGCCAGTACATCGAAAAAGACGCGGCCCTCGAACGCCGGTTCCAACCGGTCTTCGTCGGCGAACCCAGTGTCGAAGACACCGTCGCCATCCTGCGCGGCTTGAAGGAGCGCTACGAAACCCACCACGGCGTCACTGTCACGGACGGCGCGATCGTGGCAGCAGCCAACCTGTCGGCGCGCTACATCACCGACCGCTTCCTGCCCGACAAGGCGATCGACCTCATCGACGAGGCCGCCTCGCGCCTCGCGCTTGAGAACCAATCGCGACCCGAAGAGATCGATCGTCTCGAACGCCGCAAGACGCGGCTCGAACTCGAAGCGCGTCAGCTCGAAAAGGAAACCGATCCCGACGCCGTGAAGCGGCGCGATCAGCTCTCGACCGAACTGACCGATGTCGAGAAACAGCTTCAGGAACTGAACCGCCAGTGGGAACTCGAAAAGTCCGGCCTTGGCGACGTGACCAAGATGCGCGCCGAGTTCACGAAGTTGAAAGATGAGTACGAGCGCACCGAGAAGCGCATTCTCAGCGCGCAGCGTGAAGGCCGCGTGCTGAGCGAGAAGGACTATCAGGACGCGATCACGCAGAAGAAGAAGCTGGACGAGTTGAAGCGTGCGATCGATGCCGCCGACAAGTCGGCAGGCTCTCGATCGCAGGTGAAGACGGCTCAACTTCTGAAACGCGAAGTCGACGCCGATGAGATCGCCGAGGTCGTCTCCCGTTGGACCGGCGTGCCGGTCTCGCGCATGCTCGAAAAGGAAAAGGACAAGCTGCTGAAGATGGAAGACCGGCTGCACGATCGCGTGATTGGTCAGGACGATGCCATCCGCGCCGTCAGCGACGCGGTGCGCCGCAGCCGTGCAGGCCTGGGCGACCCGAACCGGCCCATCGGCAGCTTCCTGTTCCTTGGACCGACCGGCGTCGGCAAGACGGAACTGTGCAAGGCGCTGGCCGAGTTCCTGTTCGATGACGAGCAGGCCATCGTGCGCATGGACATGAGCGAGTTCATGGAGCAGCACAGCGTCGCCCGCCTGATCGGCGCGCCGCCCGGCTACGTCGGCTACGAAGAAGGCGGCCGGCTCACCGAAGCCGTGCGTCGTCGGCCGTACAGCGTCGTGCTGTTCGACGAGGTCGAGAAGGCGCACCGCGACGTGTTCAACGTGCTGCTGCAAGTCCTCGACGACGGCCGCCTCACCGATGGCCAGGGTCGCACTGTCGACTTCAAGAACACGCTGATCGTCATGACCAGCAACCTCGGCTCCGCGCAGATCATGGAGCTCAAGGCCAAGGGCAGCGAAGACTGGGAAATTGAAGCGACCGTGAAAGACCTGCTCAAGCAGTTCTTCAGGCCCGAGTTCCTCAACCGCATCGATGAAACCATCGTCTTCCACCCACTGGGCAAGGAGCAACTTGCCAAGATCGTCGATGTGCAGATGCGTCACCTCCGCAAGCGGCTGGCCGACCGCGGCATGAGTCTCACGCTCACCGATGCCGCGCTGAAGCTGCTGGCCGACGAAGGCTATGATCCACAGTTCGGCGCTCGCCCGCTGAAGCGTGAAGTGCAGCAGCGGATCGAGAACCCGATCGCCCGGAAGATCCTCGAAGGCACGTTCGTGGCCGGCGATCACATCGAAATCGACGCCGACCCGTCCAAGGCCGACTTCGTCTTCCGCAAAGGTCACGACGTCGTCGAAGGTGAACTGGTCGAGTCGTAACGCAAGAGATTCTCTCCCCTCCGCGAGGCAGCTCCGGCCAAAAGCCGGGGCTGCTTCATTTGGCGGGCCTACACTCGTCGCATGGATGTCGACTCGCTGCTCACCGATGCGTTCCCTCGTCTGAGCAAATCCGAGATCGACTCGGTCCGCGCGTTCGCGACTGAGCGACGCTGCGCCGATGGCCAGCTCGTCTTCGACGCGGGCGACGTCGACGTGCCGTTCAACGTCGTCCTGTCCGGCGGCGTGGAGATCGTCAACGCGGCGTCTAACACCCGCATCGTCACGCACGGCCCCGGCGAATGCGTCGGCGACATCGACATCCTCACCGGCCGGGCCGTGATCGTGCGGGCGGTGGCCGTGGGCGATACGACACTGCTGGCCGTGCCGGCCGATCAGTTTCGGTCGCTGCTTTCCTCCGTGCCGCGGCTCAGCGAGAAGCTCATCGTCGCGTTTCAGTTGCGTCGCGAATCACTCGCGCAAAGCAGCATGGTCGGCATCAAGGTCGTGGGACCGCGCCGCGATGCACCAACGCAGTTGCTGCGCGAACTGCTCACCAAGAACTTCGTTCCGTTCACGTGGTGCGATGTCGATGCCGACAGCGGGAAGAGGGAACTGCATCGCGCGAAGAAGTCGCGCGACGACCTGCCGCTGGTGATCGCGCCGGACGAGACAGTCCTCAGCAAGCCCAGTATTCGCGACGTGGCGAAGCTGGCCGGCATTCGCAGGCGCTGCCCAGAGGGGACGTTCGACCTGGCCGTGATCGGCGCGGGGCCAGCCGGGCTGAGCGCAGCCGTGTATGCGGCCAGCGAAGGGCTCCGGACGATCGTCGTCGACGCGCTCGGCCCCGGCGGGCAGGCGGGCGGCACGTCGTCGATCGAAAACTTCCTCGGCTACCCGTCGGGGCTGAGCGGCGTGGAACTGGCCGAGCGTGGCGTGCTCCAGATGCTCAAGTTCGGGGCGACGCTGCTCGCGCCAGCGCGCGTCGAACGGCTCGACTTCGCTTCAGATAACGCCGATCACCTCCTGCACCTCGACGGCAACGACCACGTCCGCGCGCGAACGATTCTTGTCGCGACCGGCGCGAAGTGGCGTCGACTCGATGCCGACAACGTCGAACGCTTCGAGGGCGGCAGCGTCTACTACGCGGCCACGCTCAACGAAAGCCGCCTCTGCACAGGCCAGCGCGTGGCCGTCATCGGCGGCGGCAATTCGGCAGGCCAAGCGGCGATGTTCCTCTCGGAATGCAGTGAGGTCGAACTGATCGTCCGCGAGAACGAGTTCGGCGGCCACATGAGCGAATACCTGAAGCAACGCATCGAGAACTGCGATCGCATCCGCGTGCGGACACGGTCCTGCGTGCGGGCGCTCCACGGCGAACAGAAGCTGGAAGCGATCGACATCGCGACCGTCGATGCACCGAACGGAAAGACTGAACGCGTCGACGTGCAGGCACTATTCGTCTTCATCGGCGCCGAGCCGAACGCCGACTGGCTGCCGCGGTCGGTCGCGCGAGACAAGGATGGCTACGTTTGCGTCGGGCCTGAAGCGAAGGCGACCGGACGCTGGCCGCTGAAGCGCGAGCCGCTGGCCTTGGAGACAACGGCGCCGCGCGTGCTGTCAGCCGGCGATGTGCGGTGCGGTGCGACCAAACGGGTCGGCTTCGCAGTCGGCGACGGCGCACTGGCCGTCACCTGCACGCATCGCCTGCGGGCGATGGGATGATTCGCCTCATCGTCCCGCCCGGTTCATCTTCACCCAATCTTCGCCGGTCGTGTGGCGTGGGTCGAAGCCGGCGTCGTTCGTGCCGACCACTCGGCCGTCGCGGCGCATCCAGTAGTGGCCATAGTTCTGCGACAGCTCGACTTCGCGACCCTGGTACGGGTCGTGATAGGTGTGCACGCCGCCGAGATTTTCGCGGAAGTGAAACTGGTTGCGCTGGTCCGACTGCCAGCGTTCGTTCGTCACCTGCTGCCACTGCGCCTGGGCGTAGTCGTTCACTTGCTGGAAACGCTGGCCCAGCTCGATGGAGTTCCGGAGGTTGTCCTCGGCGATGCGACCCGCGCCGAACGCGCCGGAGTTGGCGGGCCGAACCGAGCGGGCGACCTGCGGGAGCCAGTTCGCGTGAGAGGGCCAGAGGTCGGCACGACTGGCGCCGACGATCATGACGGCGTTGCACTGGCCGTAGCCGACCGCGACGAGCACGGTCGCCACACCGCGCACGGCGATGCCGTTGGCGCGGTAAGTGACGTCGAACTCGCTTGCCGCCGAGCAACCCGCCGGCGGCTCGATCGCCCGGCCACCGAGCAAACGCACGTCATTCATCATGCAAAGCTGCTGCAGCGCGTAGACCGCGAAGCCGTCGGGCGTCACCGCGGCCATCATGCCGGTCAGGCCCACGCTCATCACGCAGGCGGATTGGTCCGGCGCGGTCAGGCAGAGCATCGACATGTTCTCCTGCACCATCCAGCCCTGCGGCAGCGCGAAGCAGAAGAATCGGCCCTGACTCATCGAAATCGGCGGCTGCGTGTTCATACCCGCTCATGCGTCGATGCGACTTTGGCAGGGCCAAAGGGGGTCAAATTCGCGATGCAATTGGAAAAAGCCCGCCGCCCCGCGGTGGGCCGCTCACCGGCACAGCGTTTCCACCGTGCTGCGGTTTCCGCTATCTTCCGCTCTGAGTCGACCGGTCCGTTTCTCGTGAGAGCCTCATGCCTGAACTGAATTCGATCATTGCCCCGCTGATTGCGTGGGTGGCGAACAACATCCACTGGATCCTCATCGCGCTGTTCGTCTTCGCGATCTCGATGGGCACGGTGGCGTACCTGATTTTGCTCGAACGCAAGATCGCCGCGTGGACGCAGGACCGCATCGGCCCCAACCGCACCGGGCTCGGCTTCGGCATCATCCCGATCCTGAAGGACATGAAGATGTTCGGCCTCGGCCAGAGCTTCGCCGACGGCCTGAAGATGTTCACGAAGGAAGACTACCGACCAAAGAACACCGACCGCGCGCTCTTCACGCTCGCACCGATGCTGATGATGGGCGTCGTGCTCGTCTCGATCGCAGTCATCCCATGGGGCGGCGTTGTGGGCAATCGGCAGACGAAAGACATCACCGCCCACGTGCAGGCCGGCAAGACCGCCA
Source organism: Tepidisphaeraceae bacterium (assembly GCA_047600945.1). Lineage (GTDB taxonomy): Bacteria > Planctomycetota > Phycisphaerae > Tepidisphaerales > Tepidisphaeraceae > JASGKC01. Next base: position 5,521,117 of record JASGKC010000001.1, read on the forward strand.
CGCAGGCGGTCGTCGACCAGGTGCCGGGAAGCCGGCGCGTGGAGGGCGCGATCGACGTGTACGTCGCGCCGGCCATGCCCGAGGGCAAGACGCAGCCAACCGCCATCTACGAAGCCGACGGCACCCTCGTCGCCGGCTCGGCCGTCGCGCCGGCGGCGGGCGATCACGTCTTCGCCAGCTACGTCGAAGGCTGGCGCTTCCAGGTGGCTCCGCTGAACATCGGCGTGCTGTTCGTGGTCGCAACACTGTCGCTGGCCGTGTACGGCGTCGTCGTGGGCGGGTACGCATCGAACAACAAGTACTCGTTCCTGGGCGGCCTGCGCGCCACCGCCAACATGATCAGCTACGAAATCCCGCTGGGGCTTTCGATCCTGTGTATCGTCGTGATGTTCGGCACGCTCGACCTCGGCGAAATCGTCTCGCAGCAAACCAAGACCCTCATCGGCGTGAACGGCATCGGCTTGCCCGCGTGGAATGTGTTCACGCAGCCGCTGGCGTTCGTGCTGTTCCTGATCTGCATCCACGCCGAAGCCAACCGCGCCCCGTTCGACACCGCCGAAGCTGAGCAGGAACTCGTGGGCGGTTACCACACCGAGTACAGCTCGATGCGGTTCGGCATGTTCTACCTGGCCGAATACGCGGGCATGATCACCACCAGTGCCGTGTGCGTCGCGCTCTTCTTCGGCGGATGGCACCTGCCGGGCATCGCCACGCTCAGTGAGAAGCTCTTCGGCGCCGTTCACGACGCCAACAACCCGTGGCTGACCAGCAGCGTGATCGAAGGCATCCTGCGAGCGGCCATCTTCTTTACCAAGACGATCGCGATCGTGGCCATCTTCATGTGGACCCGTTGGAGCCTGCCGCGGTTCCGGTTCGACCAGATCATGAACCTGGCGTGGAAGATGCTGATCCCGGTGAGCCTGGGCCTGCTCGTGAGCACGGCCGCAGGCGTGTTCGTGATCTATCGCATGGGCGGCCGAACCACCAACGGCATCAGCCTGCGGGAAGGCCTGCTGTTCCTGGCGATCAACGTCGCCGTGGTGGCCGTCACGCTGGTGGTGGGCAAGCTGCTGCCGACCGGCATGGAAGGCGTGAACCGGAAGATCGCGGTGCCGAACAGCCGGTATGCCCCGCGTGCGACGGCGTAGGACGCCCGAGGAACAACCAAACCACCCTGAAGCACCGCGGCTCCGCCGCGGTGTTTTCGTTGGTAGAATGAGCGAATGAACGGGGAGAAGCCGGCAACGATGACGCTGAGCTACGGGCGACGAAGTCCCCGATGGCGGCTTGTGCGACAGGGCTTACTGGCGCTGACGCTCATCGGACTGACAATCGCGGCGTGGCTCAACATCCGCCCCGCATTTCTCGTATGGCAGGCGCGGTCCAAAGAGCGACAGGTGTTGCTTACACACACCGAGTTGGCGCACACTCCGTTGGTGAAAATCGACAATGCCGGGGACGCCAGGCTCACGACCCGGTATATGCGAAGCCCTCAAGACCCGATCTCCAAAACACGAAAGCAAATGCTTTTCGTTGGTAAAAGAGCCGCCCGCGACGGTTGCGAACGACTTGTCGAGATCGACTATCAACCTAGTTTTGGCGATTCGTTTTTCATCATTAAGTTTGGTTGCCATCTCTACAATACAGGCAGCTATATCAGCCCAGAGATTATGAATGTGCCTGCGCAAGTCGTACCGGGTCGCGAACCCGACGGGCTGCCGACTGACGCGCTGCAGGTCGTACGCATTCAGCATGGGCCTCAGAACATCGACTTCACGATCTGCGCCGGCCTTCCCGATCCGAACGACCCGTCCAAGTTCACCATCGAATGCATCGACCGGGGCGTCTCGCGGACGATTGTCGGCCGACTGATCGACGGCAACACCGTCGAATTGCGTCTGGACGACCCGACGCTCTCCCTGCCGCTCGACCTGCGGGCAACCGCACCAGGCGCAACGACGCTGCCCGCGAGGTAAACGACAGGGTGGCACGGGTCTCCGGCACGTGCGGCTTAATGTGCACGTGTCGGAGGCCCGTGCCGCGAGTCTTGCGCCTGTCGCGATGGCGTCCCCTGTCGAGCGACTCCGTAACAACTGCGCCGCTTCGGCGTCTTCACCGGTAGAAGCCGATTCAGGGAGGCTCGCATGTCACGCGTTTGGGTGGATTCGCTCGAAGGTCGCACGCTCCTCGCCACGCCGACGGATGGTGTGACGGCGAAGCTGTTCAACGAGATGAACTTCACGGGCTCGGCCGTCACCGCGAACTGGAAGAGCCCGGCTGCGGTGTTCGGGACGGCCGCGCCCGTGCCGGGGATCGACGCCGGCACGTACTCCGTCCGCTGGACCGGCAAGCTCCGCGCGCCCACCAGCGAGAACTTCCGCTTCTACGCCACCGTCGATGGCGGCATGCGGCTCTGGATCGGCCGGCGTCTGGTGATCGACTCGTGGTCCACGCTCGACTCCACGCGCACGATCAAGGCCGACGTCGCGCTCAAGCAGGGCAAGCGGTACGACATCACGCTCGAATATCGCCACAACACCGGCAGCGCGTCGATGCAGCTCCGCTGGCAGACGGCGACGCGGTCGAAGGAGACGATTAACCGCAAGTGGTTCACGCCCGACTTGACCGATCCCGTTGGCCAGCAGGTGGACCACGCGTTGGCATTCGCACGCGATCAACTCAGCCGCACGATCGCCGGCGCGACGGTCGGCGCTTATCCGCTGCGCATCACGAGCAACGCGTGGGAGACGGTCGCGTCCACCGACTGGACCAGCGGCTACACGGCCGGGGCGCTGTGGCAAATCGAATACGCACTGGGCGGCACCGCGCAGTCGGCCACGGTCTGGTCGCAGAACCTCGTCAGCGAGAAAGGCCAGCCCGGCGACCACTTCGGCCGGCTCTGGCCTTCCATCAAAGCGCTCTACGACCGCACCGGCAGCGCCACGCTGAAGCAGGCGCTCCTCGACGCGGCCGCCGCCAAGAACGCCAACTGGTCGGACAAGATCGGCGCCTGGAAAACGCCCGAACTCGGCACCAGTTCGCTCAACAGCCAGGGCGATTTCGGCGTGCTGATGGACCAGACGATGGACCTCGAGCTGATGTGGTGGGCCGGCGTTCAGAAGAACGACGCGACGCTGAAGTCGCGCGTCATCAAGCACGCGCAGACCGTCATCGCGAAGATGCAGCGGACCGATGGCAGCGTCGTCCAGCGGGCGTACTTTAACTCCGTCTCGGGCAACCTGATCACGCAGGAGAACTACCAGGGCTACAGCAACAGCAGCACCTGGAGCCGGGCGCAGGCGTGGGCCGTGTATGCGTTCAGCACGCTGGCGAGCCTGACGGGCGATGCGGCAATCCTCGCGGCTGCGAAGAAGGCGGCCGGCTACTTCTACACGCACCTGCCGAGCGATCACGTGCCCTACTGGGACTTCGCCCTGCCCAGCACGACCGGCCAGCCGCGCGACAGCAGCGCCGCCGCGATTGCCGCGACGGGCCTGTATCGGCTCTCGACCCTCACAAGCGATGCGACGTACCGCACGCAGGCCGACACGATCCTGTCGTCGCTCGTGTCGTCCGCGTATCTGGCCGACAGTCTCGACCCCGCGCTGGCGTCGCCCACCACCAAGGGCATCCTGCTGCACGGCTCGCAGAACGTGCCGAAGAGCAAGGGCGTCGATACGTCGCTCATGTTCGGCGACTACTACTTGCTCCAGGCGATCAACGCGCGCGAGGGACGTGTGTGAGTGGGCCCTTGCGCCAGCGCACGCAGTACAGAGGGCACGGAGAACACAGAGTTCACTGAGGATAAGCGTTCCGTTCAGCACTCCCGACATCGACGAGAATTCGCTCTTTATCAGTTCCTCTTGTCTCTGTGCCCTTTGTGTTCTCTGTGGCTTCTGTGCTTTTGGAAGCGATCGATTTCGGAATCGCATGCCCTCACGCCTGTCCACCATCCGCTGGCCCGCGACCAAGGGTGGACGCGAACGCCGAATTCGTGTTGAATCGCAAGGCTTGGAACGCATGCCGGACAATTTGCCGCCTCCCGGGCCGCCCGCCAGCGGACCGCTGCCGCGCTCGGCCACGCTCGTCACGCGGGCGCGGCGGCGCTATGCCGTCATCTCGCCCTGCCGCGATGAGGCCCGCTACGCGCGCACCACGATCGAATCGGTCCTCGAACAGTCCGAGCGTCCGACGCTCTGGGTGATCGTCGACGACGGCTCGAAGGACGAAACGCCTGCCATCCTGGCCGAGTACGCGGCCAAGCACCCGTTCATCAAGATCGTCCGTCGCGCCGATCGCGGCGAGCGCGTGCTGGGCTCGGGCGTGATGGAAGCTTTTTACGACGGCCTGCGCGAGCTGGACCTGTCGCAGTTCGACTACATCTGCAAGCTCGACCTCGACCTCGATCTGCCGCGCCGGTACTTCGAGACGCTGATGAACACCATGGAGGCCGACGAGCGGCTCGGCGCGCTCTCCGGCAAGCCGTACTTCACGCGCGACAACCAGGCCATCAGCGAAAAGTGCGGCGACGAGCACGCCGTCGGCATGAGCAAGTTCTACCGCGTCGAATGCTTCCAGCAGATCGGCGGGTTCGTGAAGCAGCTCATGTGGGACGGCATCGACACGCACCGCTGCCGCATGAAGGGCTGGAAGGCCGCCAGCCTCGACGGCGAGAACCTGCGGTTCATTCACCTGCGGCCGATGGGCAGCAGCCACAAGAGCTGGACCACCGGCCGCGTCCGTCATGGCCGCGGTCAGTGGTTCATGGGCACGCACCCGCTCTACATGTTCGCCAGCGGCCTGTTCCGCATGACGCGTCCGCCGATCATCCTCGGCGGCGCCGCGATGCTCTGGGGCTACATCAAGAGCATGTTCAAGAACGAGCAACGCTACGACGACCCGGAGTTCCGCAAGTTCCTCCGCTCCTACCAACTCGCCTGCATGCTGCACGGCAAGCGCAAGGCCACCCAGCAACTGGAAAGCCGCCAGGCGGCGGTATGGAAGCCTTCAGTCCGTGCGGGACGGTGAGAGACTCCCACCGCGATGGCGCAAGCGACTTCTGTAGACGGCGTCGGATCGGGAGCATCAAGCGTCCGTTCAGCGAGCGTCGCACACCGTCATCCTGAGCGCATGCGAAGGATCTGGCGCCGATCGAAGTCGATCGACATTCGACGGGCGCCAGATGTTTCGCTGCGCTCAACATGACGGATGGGGATCGGTGGGTACTCGTCTCTTCGTCTCTCCGCCTCTTCGTTGTTGAAACGCCCGCGTTTGCCGTACATTCCCGCCCATGCCCAGCGACATCAACATCACCACGCACGAACGTTTCGGCCGCATCACCGCCAGCACCGGCAGCAAGTGGGAGCCGAAGATGGGCTACAGCCGCGCCGTCCGCGCGGGCAACTTCGTGGCCGTCACGGGCACGGTCGGCATCAAGTCCGACGGCACCTATTCGCCCAGCCTGGTCGATCAGACGCGCCGCTCGCTGGAGATCATCGAAGCCGCCCTCACCGCGCTGGGCGTGTCGTTCAAGCAGGTCATCCGCACGCGCATCTTCACTACGCGCTTGGCCGACTGGGAACAGATCGCCAGCGTCCACGGCGACATCTTCGGCGACATCCGCCCCTGCACGACGCTGGTGGGCGTGTCGGAACTGATCGATAAAGAAGCGCTGATCGAAATCGAAGTCGATGCGGTCGTGGCGTGAATACGCCATCGTCCCGTTCGTGCAGACGAACAAGCCATCCGCCTGAACAAACGTCTTGTTCGTCCAGACGGGTGTCCCGGGCGAATAGACAGTTGCGGCATTCGTCTATTCGGTTGCCGCGAACGTCTATTCCGATGCGGCAACCGTCTATTTTATAGGCCCGACCGTCTACACGGCCGGCTCGATCGCGCAGACGGTCGGGGCGAACGTCCAGACGGCTGTCGTGTTCGAGCAGACGGTTGCGGCGTTCGAACACGCCATCGGGTCCGCGGCCCGCGATCCGGCTGGCGCAAACCGCAGGATCGACGGACTATCGCAACATTGATGGGACGTGCCGGTCGACCCATGACATTCGCGCTCGCCGAAACGGTGGCCGCGAGTTGGCTCGCGATCGATTCCGGGAGAATCACGCGAGAACCACCGAAAACAAGTTCGCGGCTACGGCTTGATCGATCGGCGCACCGCTCGATCAATCCGCGCCGAATCGTGGCGTCCGAGGGACGGGATCTTGTTCAGGCCGCGTCAGGCGTTCCGCTCATCTGCGCGGAAAGATACACTCTCGCCACGTGAAACCGCCCCGCCGTCCTGATCGTCCGTTTCGTTCTCACTCTCGGCCCGCGCCGCAGAAGAAGCCGCCGCTCGTGCGGCAGGTGACCACGCTCTGGGACTACCCCAGCCAGGATTACGGCGACGGCCAGCAGGGCCTGCCCGGCTACAAAGGCGCGACGCCGTCGTACATCATCTGGAACCTGCTCCAGCGCTACACCGCGCCGGGCGATCTGGTCATCGACCCGTGCGCCGGCAGCGGCACGACGCTGGACGTCGCCCGCGACCTCGACCGCCGGGCGCTCGGCTACGACGTCCACGCCCGCCGCAAGGACATTTTTCGCGTCGATGCAAAGAAGCTGCCGGCCGAGCTTACGGGCAAGGTGGATTTCGTCTTCATCGATCCGCCCTACAGCACGCACCTCGACTACGGCGACGACCCGCGCGACATCGGCAAGCTCAGCGCCAAGTCGGGCGATTATTACGCCGCGATGGAGCAGGTGTTTCGCGAGATCGTCCGCGTGCTCAAGCCGGGCCGGCACATGGCGCTGTACGTCAGCGACAGCTACGAGCACAAGGAAGGCAAAGGCCAATTCCACGCGCTCGGCTTCGAACTGTTCGCGCGCATGCGCGAGGCCGGCCTGGAGGCGGTGGACATCGTGAGCGTGGTGCGCCACAACAAGACGCTCGAAATGGGCAACTACCGCAAGGCAGCGGATGAGGGGAACTTCTTCCTGCGCGGGTTCAACTACCTGTTTATCATGAGAAAGCCGTGAGCGACTTTATCGTGGCATGGGCGTCCTCGCCCATGGACTCGAGCCGCGTTCAACAACAGACTGGCATCGAGCGACTTGCGATAGACAGCACCTTGATGCCGTTCCTTCGATGAATCGAGCTGCGCTCGATGCCGGCTTCGCCGGTCCATGGACGAGGACGCCCATGCCACGAACACACAGGATGGGCTCACCGTGCCCGCGGCTTCCAGAAGAAGACGATCGTCGGCAGGATCGGCAGCGAACACGCCAACCACATCGCGGCCGCGCCGACGAGCGATGTCGGAAATGCGCTCAGCCAACGGCAGGCGTGCCAGCGGAAGCCCGTAGTCGGCTGGGCCAGCGGCAACGCGACCAGATGGGTCGTCACCAGCGTCGTAGCGATCAGCCACGCGATCAGCAGCACGCCCTGCACGGTCGCGTACGCGATCAGCAAGCGTCGACCGCTGTCAGGTCGGCCCGACTCGCGCCAGAAGCCGAGCGTCGCGACGGCGTTGCCGATCGTGAGCAGGATCGGCACGAGCATCGTGTGGATCAGCACGAGCGCCACGTGGTCGATCGTCCAGCGCGTGCCATCGAAGAGGTAAGTGAACGACGCGCTCGTGGCGGCCGTGCCGATACTCACAAGGACCGCCATCATCAGGGTATAAAAGGTGCTCGCGAGCGCGTACCAGTGGAAGCCCCGCGCGTGGCGCTGCGCGTCACGCGTTCGAT